>CAWAVY010000001.1:0-147383 GCA_963785595.1 Bryobacterales bacterium
CGGAGCGCCGAAGCTGCTCCTCCGAGCGTAGCGATTCGTCGGCGGGAACATCTGCGGTAAGGTTCTGTATCAAAGAGGCGACGCGCGCTTGGCGCGCGCCCAAGGTGTCCGATGGGGCACCATCTTGTCCAACTGGTCGGGGAATCGTCGCCCCTGCTTCGATCTGGGCGAGCCGGAGAGTTTCAAGCCAAGTCCTGAGTGCCAGGGTTGAGCGGCAATCGTCCGAGTTGTAGCCTTCGACTATCTTTCCAACCGAGGGATCGACGCTGGTTATGCGATTCAACTCCAAGCCGTGTTCAACTTGTCGCAATGCCGCTCTTGCGTCATCAAGCGGAACGTCTCTTTTAAAGCTGTGAAATTCCTCCAATGCTTTCAGCGAATATTGCTCCACGCTCGCCCGGACCGCTTGCTTCGTGATCGAATGAAGATCAACCAAAATGCCCGCTCTCAACATTCGATCCATAGCATCTTCACGCGTGGCATAAAGCCCCATCATAGCCTTCAGTGTTGAAGGTTCCTTGTGCCCGAAATGGTAGATGTGCATGGATGGATATTCCCTCCAATGATCCATCGCAAAGTCAATGAACCATTCAAACGCGGCCCTCTCTTCGCTCGCGGTAAAGGCCCACCGCCTCTCGTAAGTAAATTGGCCATCGGGAGCCTGAACGCCGAAACCAAACAAATACTCGCGTCCCCGTGTGTCTACATACGGATCACTTTCAAGATCAAAGAAAATATCACCGGGTGATGGCTCTGGCAGCCGCAGGAAGCCACGCTCCGGCTCAAGTGTTAGCAATTCATGCACCGGCTGCTTTTGATACCGCGCGGAAACTTGTACCCGTGCCTGTTCACGCACTCGCACGTAACCTTCGCGTGAACCGTAGAGAGGCTTATTTACCAGGGGAACTTTCATGCGAGAAAGCGCCTCCATGGTTGGGATCTCCCACTCGACGAGTTGCTTGCGCTGCAGCCGGCTGATTCCAGCCGTCAAAGACAAATGATCGTCTCTTCGCCACTGACGATCGCAGTCCTGCCACCAACGGCAAACGTCACAATGCTCGGTCGGTTCGGGATAGGTATCTCGATTCTCAGCAAGGGCCTCATCAAGACGCCGCCTGATGGCGCGGTAGTATGCCGCATAGTCAAGCACTCGGTATGGCTCGGCCCGAAAGTCGCTGGACGGCGGGACAACATACATGTTCTCTGGTTCATGACCATTTATTAGTGCGATGAGCGCGGCATAGTGGGAGAGCTGGAGAATCGTAGCGGCTTTTGTTTGACGGGCCAGCTTGCAGTCGTATGGTTCATAGGTCCACGCGTCTGGAGATCCTGTCACTTCGACCTTCCGCAAAACGTCCGGCCGCCCAAACCAATCGCCGCTCCTTAGCGCGCCCTGAACAATGATGTCAATACCGGACGCCATGGCCGACAGAGTTTCCGCAACCGTATAATCTTCAGCGGTGGTGCCGCTTAAGTCTCTGATGGACATCCCGGTTTCTCGCAGAATTGCAATATAGGCCTTTTCGTGATCAAGACCACGCTGCTGAAGAACCACCAGATCGGGCGCTCGAACCGGTGGTGCGTTGCGAACGCCGCGAACTTCGGCTAAGTTGAGAGCCGTGAGATGGCTACAGAAAAGGTGATTGCTTAAGTCGGTGGCCGCGAGCCTCACCGTTCCACCAACAATCTTCATCTGACTGCCAAGATATCAGCCTTGCATGCGTGTTCCCCAATAGGATTCCTTCCTGCTGTTGTTCGCATCTTAGTTCTGGCGTCAAGGCTCAAGTACAGACCAAAGAGGACAACTCAAACATCAGTTCTGTTTGTTGCGACTCGAAACTGCAGCTGGCCACCATGCCGTTGCTACTGCGACGATCGTATGGTTTCCGCACTCTTTTCTAAGCGACGCAAGACGTATTTGACGAATACTCTTGCCTTCTGAAAGCGTGTATATGATTCCTCAACAGTCTCTTCGAACGGCATTAACGCAAAATTCCTGTGAACCAATTCGTTTCGTAACTCCCCGAGTTCCATAAAAGCCTTCGCGGCATCCTGCAATTCTTTGTTTCGTCCGCACTCCTGCTTCATAGAGGCGCCGAGCGAATCGGAGGTCGAGCCGAAGTAGCCAAAGAATTTGTTGGCATTTCGTTGATCCCAGCTAAACATCTGATGGTAGTTGCGACTTGTCACACCCATCTGAACTAGGGTAATCATCGCGACATCACCATTTGACCGATGGTTGGAGAACGCATCTATAGCGTCCTTTATAAACTGTTCGAACAGACTTGCGCCGGAAACCACCAGATTGCGCCGAAACGTCTCCCTAAGAAATTGAGCGTGCGACGTCTCGCCGGCCTCTTCTAAATGGCGCTGCAAATCTTGATAACCGCGGTAAAGGCTATCTACAACTGTCGCGCTGATATCGGTCACACCACACCTTCAAGATATTGTTTTGCCAACTCCATGCGTTTGTCAACATTGGCGGTGCTCGTGGTCTTCGATTTCGTTAGTTCGCCGAACGTAGCGTCTGTCTTAAAGCTTGCCAGTCCCTTTGGATCGATCAGCGGCACGTCCAAAGATCTCTGCTTGAACGCGTCGCCTAAAGTAACGGCAAATACGGCTTCGAACGTTAGGATGACAAACCGATTTTGCCTTCCGTGGAATGGCCTATCCGGTAATCCGTCACAGGCTTCTAAAAACGCGCCGAACAGCCGCTCTAAGTAGCTGAGATCGTCTTGATGGAGTTTCTTTGCCTTATTCGAAAAGCTGTTGAGGAATTTCACCATTGATGGAGCGTAGTGATTGCCGTCCATCAACATTGCAAAGCCTCGCAACAAAACTTCCACATCCTTCATATGAAGGTCGGATTCGGTCACACCGAGAAGCTTTTGCCACCGCGGAAGAGCATTTAATCTGTACAGCAACTCATAAAACTTGGAGTGATAAAGGCTTGTGCGAATTTCCTGAGGAGTGAGCATGACGCCGCCAGAATTGAGTCGATTGAAGATCTCATACATTGATGAATCGTCATTGTCAGGAAGGTTTTGCTTGATGATTGTGCTTCGAATCGTTCGAAGATCAAATGCCATTTTATGGCTTCCCAGCGACTCATAGTTCTGCTTGTGCAATCGATTCGGCTGCCCCGGAGTGCTTCCGGGCAGATGCAACTCAAAGTCATCGAAAAATTCGTCGTCGCGCAGCACAGGGTCTGGAATAATACCTTCGTCTTCGAAAATCCGCCGCAACTCGACTCTCTTGTCTTTCCGGGGAAACCTCCCCTTCATGAAATAGAAGATCGACATCAACCTCTGCTGCCCGTCGATCACTAAAAGACTATTCTTGCCCTCGTCATACAGAAAGATCTGCGGAACAGGTAGGCCCTTGATTAGGGACTCAATTAGCTTGGAAGCACGCTTGATATCCCAGACGTAATTGCGTTGAAACCCTGGGATCTTTATGGCACGCTGTTGAATAAAGTTAAACAGGGTGAGCATATTGAAATCGTTCGGAGACGCTGTTATGTCGTAGTCTCTAACGGTAATCTCATCCGATTCGTCCTCTTCTGGCTCGAACCATGCCGCAGCCAAAGGCGTCCGCTGGCCTTCCATCTCTTCTGACATTTCTGACATATCCTCCATCCTAGCCGCTGCGGCTGTCAAATCCCATTCGCCAAGCATTGACGATTGCAGAGGAACGAGCAGAAGAGAGTGCGCTGTCGCTCTGCAGGTTTGATTCTCGCTGTTTGTTCTGTCGTGACGGACCGAGTTGCGAGGCCGTGGCAGGTTGCGGCGTTGAGGAAAGGCCTCCACGGCGACATAACTGGATCAAACGTGACTGCACTCTCGACAACGTGTTCGTTGCTGCCCCCTGAAAGTCGTTAGTCGGTGGAACAACGTAAATTTTCTCGGGTCATGTGTCATTGGGAAAATAAAACGCCAGCAATTTTGGGGAATGATGTAGGCACAGTTGAACGAGCCCATTGGCGGGGACGCGGTAAGAACTCTACAGCAGTTTGTAAATCTTTGGCGAACAGTGCAGTGAGATAACGCCGAGTATGAGCGAACGGCGCTGCCGCTTCGCAGGGTTTATTTTCCTTCCAAGATCGTGAGTTCTCCGTTTTCAAGTAATCCGTAATGGTGAAGATGCGTATCTAGGCAGACATCGCCTCGCTTGTACCGCACACTCTTCCCAGGTGTGTGTCCCATAATCTGCCGCAGTCCCTTGATGGGCTGGAAAGTGCCCCAATCGCACCACAGAATGCCGCCTACGCGAGCTGGGCCGCCACGATCGGTACCGGCGAGAAACGCAGGGTGCGATAGACCGACCATCAAGGCGAGTTCAGCATCCATGATCCACTGGAGAATTTCGTCACTGGTATTGCGCTTCGAGAAGGATCGATACAGGGCACGAGTTATGCCGGCATGACTGATAAGCCAACCTTGGCACTCTATGATCCAGCCGCAGGATTGCAGAAGCGCACCAGCGGGGAAGTGTCTATGAAAAACCTGCTGCTTAGCCACCGTCCAGCCGGAACAATAGCCCCAACGAACGCCCAGTTCATAGGAGAGATAGGCGAAACAGTGGTTCCCCAGCAGAAACGTGTCCTGTCCGCTTTGTAAAGCCTGCTTGAGCCAGCGGCATGTCACTTCCATTTGCGGCGGTCCATCGAAGAAGTCGTCGAAGTAGTCACCTAGAAAAATCGCAGGGACACCAGGATGATTGTGACGGATGCGATCCACCAGGCCGACTTTGTGATGAATGTCGGGAATGATCAGTCGAGCTTTGTGTCGGTCGCTCATGCGATGGAAAGGCGATTGGACCTTCTATTAGTGTTGCCCGCTACGCGCTGGACGAAGGTGCCGGACCCTCTAGGGACGTCGTCCGGGGCGTTGTCCCTGTCAATGTTAAAGACCGCTGCGCTGAACCCGCCGCCTCTCTCCTTGACGTTGCCCACCCTACCCTCCGCCGGGTGCTCGCGCGGAATTGGGAACCGCATTCCTATCCGCCGAACAACTCCGCAAGCATCACCAGATAGCACAGCGACTCAGCGGTTGGCGTCCCTCGCGCGTTTCAGGTCCGAGTGATCGTAGTCGGGCATTGTGAAGGTGGGTCCGTAGAAACGACGCTTGTTGTCACAGGTGCTGACAGCGAAGCGCAGCTGACCTGGTCCCAGAAACGCGTTCGCCCGGCAGCCGAGCATGCACTGGCCGCTGCATAGTTCGCCGTCCCAGGTTACGGGACGAATCTTTGTGCCATGCTCCAGCGTCCGACATGGAGGGTGCTGGTTGGAGTCGCAGCGGTCTGAGAGCACAAGATCGGTGGCGCGATCCTGCCACTTGCCGTCCTCCAGCCGCTGGACAACGACTTGGGAGGAAAGCTCGATGGACGGTCCTCGGTTCTCGATCTCGAAGGCGCCCGGCCGGTCAAGATTGACTACAACGACGCTCTGCGCTTCATTCTGTGCATGAGTAGCGTTGCCGCAGGAGACGGCTCCAACAAGTATGAGGCAGAACGCGCTTAAGGAGCAGTAACGACGAAGTTCGTCCATGTGCGACTTTCGTGACGGTTTGGTGAACCGGGATTGAATGCAAGGGAGGCTGTGCGGAAGATATCGTTGCAGCTCCGTGTTTCGGTCGGAGATGTCAGCACTGAGACAAAGCGGCGGTCGTGCGGGTCGCCACGAAAAACGGAACCCACGGTGCATCCCGTCCCTGCCGGGTTTACTACGGCACGGTATCCTGGCTGCTCGAACCGGTATTGCCAGCGTGTGTTCCAATACACCCCCATCATATGGCGGAATGCGCCTGCCGGATCGCGGACGCTGAGGGTCGCGCAGAACATGAATTCAAACTGCACTTCTCGCAGCAAATTCCCTTTGCCAGTGAGGCTGTTTCGTAGTGTCAGCGGGCATTCGTCGCCGGGTGCATCATAGTGTCGCACCCGCAATACCTGCGGAAAGGGCGCGTCGTCCATGCCCGACGCCACCTCGCCCGCACCGGGCAGCGTGTTGTAAAACACAGCATTTATCGGCACGCCGTCAACACAATCCCGGCAGGCACGCTGGCTGCGGGCAGGCCCCCTGCCTCGCTGGATGAAGATGCTTCCATCCGTATCGCAAGCACCGCGATAGGAACACCAGTTCGTCTCCGCCCACTCCGCTTGAAGGATGCCCGCAGTCCATCCTCGCGCCGAATCGCCCGGACTCCCCAACAGGGTCGTGAATCCGTTGAGCCGGATTTCAGTGCCGGGAAAGGTCATGTTCAGTCCGTTGTTGCGCGGCGGTGTAATCACCGGCGCCGTTGTCACTCTCAAGTCACAGTCCGCCGGGTTCGACGACACCGAGACGGCCATGGGAAACCTCCGTCTCAAAAGGGTAGCACTTTGTCTATTCCCGCCACGAGAGTGTTGCAGCGGCAACAAAGTGATGTTGTGACTTGACGGTCGCTAAGGCCACGCGCGCGTTGCCCTTCGCAGAGAACTGCCCGAAGAGACGGGGTTGATCAAACACTTTGTCGTAAAAGGGTAGACCACAAGGGTAGACCACGATAGCGGCACCGGGCCAAGAACGCACTTTTGAACGGCGGCCCGCAATGCCATGTCGTTGTGGCCGGGAAGGTGGTCCAACCAATACTGTCCTTACTGTTATATTTACCGCTAGTTCATTTTAGCTCTTGACGTTATTGTTAAGTTAGCATAAACTGGCAGAGTCAACGTTAGTGCTCTTGAAGTGCTGGTGGGTATAGAATTTGAGGGTGACCCCTGAGCAAAGCGAGTTGGCAAAAGGAATTAAGATGCTGCGCGAGCAACTTGGCGAATCACAAACCGTTTTCGGCAAACGTTTGGGCGTCAGTGTTGTGACGATCGGCCGGTACGAAACCCGTCAGCCGCCGGTTGGCGATGTCCTGATGCAACTCGTTCGTGAGGCTGACAATGCTGGTCGACCCGATTTGGCAGAGTTGTTTCGGGGGAGCTACGCTAAGGAACTTGAAGGCCGCAGTCCGTCCGCTAGGGCTATTAAGGCGATTCGAGTGAAGAACGACTGGACACAGCAAGATTTGGCACATGCGGCAGGCATTTCGGCCGCATCGGTCGTCCGATACGAGACAAATGGAATCCCAGATCGCAAGATTCTTGACCGTTTATCAGACCTTGCCGAGGCAAGTGGGTTGTCGGAGGAAGCTCATACACTTAAGCGAAGTAACTTAGAGCAGGATTTAGTGGCGTTCTTAGCCACCGCAGAGGACGGCTACGTTTACGCACTTTCTGGCCTTCTATCTGCATTGATTCAAGCCCGCGATTTAGAAAGGCAAAGGTTGGCCGATCTTCATCCTTCGGAGCTGGTGGCAGAAGTGGATGACGTTCCACCTCGACCGTCGGAAGGGATTGCGGCTCTTTCTACGGAGCGTCCCCCGGCACCGTTATCGGCCATCGTTTGGATGTTCCAGAATCTTAACGACCGAGAACTTGCCGTGCTAGGTGCTTGTCACGTGATGATTGTTGCGAAAGCACTCGAACGCCGAATCAATCCCAGTGCTCGTTTAATCGACGCGGACGCTCGGTACCTGGGCTCCATCGGCGAGGAAGCCTTAAGGTTCATAACTGACCCTGCCCAACGGCGCAGAGTTCTGGAATCTATTCAACGAGAATTGGGAGGACCTGCTTAGCTGCGGCAAACATGCAGGTCAAGTCAACGTTAAACCGAACTAGTTTTCGAGATGTGCAATGCCAAACAAAACCACCAATCCAACCGTCCTTACCGTTGCTGAGGTCGCAAAGATTCTTAGGATCGGAAAGATTTCCCTCTATCAGGCGATCCAACGTGGTGAGGTCCCGTCGATCCGTATAGGTCGGCGAATATTGATTCCTAAATTTGCGCTCGAACAGATGCTAATTTGCCTTCCGACCTCTAAACAGAGGGCTCACGCTTTGCGATAACTTGAGGCGATATGCGAGGGCACGTGCGGAATTATCAACTCAAAACTGGCGAGAAAAGATGGGCCGCCATAGTCTACCGTGGTAAACGCGTCGCGAAGAACGGAATTCTTCAGGACGCCTATCGCTGGATTCGCGGGTTCCATACACAAAAGGCCGCTCAGAACGAACTGAATAAGCTGCTGCGTTCACTTGATGATGGAACCTACGCCGAGGCTTCGAAACAAACGCTTGCGGAATTTCTTGAGCGTTGGTTGGCCACGGTCAAACCGAATTTGGAGGCAAAGACATTCGAGCGCTACAAGGAAATTGTTGATCTAAACATCAACCCCAGGCTCGGGGCCATCCAGTTGACGAAGCTTCAACCACAGCAACTCTCGGAGTTATATGCCTGGTCCGCTACGTCTGGGAATAGACGCACTAAGAGCGGTCTCAGCCCGCGCACCGTTCTACATATTCATCGCCTGCTTCGTAAAGCGCTTCAGCAGGCGGTCATCTGGCAAGTCCGGCCCACAAATCCAGCTGCCATGATCCAAGCTCCTCGCGCGAAAGATAAAGAAATGAAGCCAGTAGAAGAAGATCGGGCGGGCTGGTTGATTGAAGCGGCCGAAAATACCGTTCTCTATCTGCCGATCCTGATTGCCTTATACACCGGAATGCGCCGAGGTGAAATCCTCGGTCTCCGGTGGAGCGATCTCGACCTGGACAACGCCCGGCTGACCGTGACACAGTCGCTAGGCCAAACGCGCGCCGGCATCCATTTCAAGAAGCCGAAGAACAAGAAGTCGAATCGCACCATTGCGCTTTCTGAAACTTTGATTGATGCGTTTAGAGAGCATCGTCAATGCCAGGAAAAAACGAAAGCGCTTTTCGGCCCTGACTATCCGAAACATGATCTCGTGCTTCCGTTGAACGACGGAACTCCGTGGCCACCCGATCGCTTCACCGACGACTACATCGCGTTCACGCGTCGCGTAACCGCTCGCGAAATTCGCTTCCATGATCTGCGGCACACGCACGCCTCAGAACTGCTTCGTCGCGGCATCCCGCTCAAAACCGTTTCTCAACGTCTCGGCCACGCGAACCCGACAGTGACGCTAGATATCTACGCCCACGTCATGAGCGGCGATGATGAAAAAGCCGCCGAGACTACGGAAGACATCTATAAGAAGCGATCAAAGAAGAAAGCGAAAAAGGGGGCCAAATGACGCTGGCATTTGCACCACATTTGCACGGAGCCCAAAACTGCTGTTTTGAGCCGCTCGACTCGACTCAGCTAAGTCCTTTATTTTCTGGCGGTGAGGGTGAGATTCGAACTCACGGAACCCTTGCAGGTTCAACGGTTTTCGAGACCGCCGCATTCGACCACTCTGCCACCTCACCGCAAGCGGCCTATGGACCCGCCCAAACCAGTCTACCAACCCAACACCGCGGCAAAAATCAACGGCGCTACAATCGACGCATCCGATTCAATCACAAACTTCGGTGTATCGATGCTCAACTTTTCCCAAGTAATCTTCTCGTTGGGAATCGCCCCCGAATAGGAACCATAGCTCGTCGTAGAATCGCTGATCTGGCAGAAGTAACCCCACAGCGGCGTATCTTCGCGCTCCAGATCCTGCCGCAAC
This sequence comes from Bryobacterales bacterium, assembly GCA_963785595.1. Classification (GTDB taxonomy): domain Bacteria; phylum Acidobacteriota; class Terriglobia; order Bryobacterales; family Bryobacteraceae; genus Bog-105. Next base: position 9,561 of record CAWAVY010000001.1, read on the forward strand.
ATCGGCACTACACAAATCGGAAAATCGCCCGCAATGCCGCCGCCAATTTGAAAGAATCCAATCGAGGCGTGTTGCGATGTCTTGGTGTACCAATCGGCCAGCGACATCATGTACTCAATGCCTGTCCTCACCGTATGCACGTTCTTCACGTCGCCCGAGATGCAGTGGCCGGCGTACATGTTGCCGAGCGTGGAATCTTCCCAACCAGGCACAAACATCGGTAATTTCTTTTCCATGGCCGCGTACAGCCAACTGTCTTTTTTGTCAATTTGAAAACTCTTCACCAAGCCGGGCGAGTTCAAAATCCGGTAGAAAAACTCATGCGGGAACAGCCGCTCGCCTTTAGCGTCGGCCGCCATCCACTCCTGCAGAATCACGCCTTCGATTCGCCGCATCGCTTCCTCTTCGGGAATGCAAGTGTCGGTCACGCGGTTCATATGGCGCTCGAGTAACTTCTGCTCATCTTCGGGCCGCAGATCGCGCCAGTGCGGCACGCGTTCGTAAAAATCGTGAGCTACCAGATTAAAGACATCTTCTTCAAGATTTGCCCCCGTGCAGCAAACGGCCTGCACTTTGCCGGCGCGAATCATCTCGGCGAGTGAAACGCCTAGCTCGGCCGTGCTCATGGCGCCCGCCATGGTCAGGAACATCACGCCGCCTTTGTTCAAGTGCGCAATGTAGCCGTCGGTAGCTTCCACTAGCGCCGCAGCGTTGAAATGCCGGTAATGGTGCCGGATGAAAGTTGAAATAGGACCTTGAGCCATCTCTCATTACGTTAGCGTGCGGAGGCTGGTCCGCGCCAGGCTTTTTCAATCGAGCTGTAACGGAATGTACATCAGATGCCCGCTCCGCTCGATCAACAGCACCAGACTCTGGCCGCTCTTCGCCCGCCCAAGAACATCGCGCAACGCCTCGACGCCACCCACCACGCGGCGGTTGACCTCGTAAATGACGTCGCCCACTTGCAGCAGCGCGCCCGAATACGGCGCATTGGTCTTGCGCGCGGCCACCACCACTCCCGCCGGGCGCCGCAAATCGGGCATCAATTCGCTAACCGCCTTGTTGATGTCTAATCCCACAATAGCTAGTTCCGGCACTACGTTCTTGAGGGGGTCCACCATGTCGGCGAGCGAATCCAGTTCACCACCCGATTGCTCTTCCGTCACCACCGGCAGATTCAGCTCGCTGGTTCCACGTTGGACGCGTAAGGTCACGGATGTTCCAGGCGACAACCTGAAGATGAATGCTTCCAGCTCATGCACGCTGGTCATTGTTCTGTTGTTCAAACCCGTAACAATATCGTCCACTTGAATGCCAGCGCGCGCCGCCGGCCCATCCGGTTCAAGATCTGAAATCACAATTCCGTGATCTGTCTCTAACGTGAGGCCCTCCGCCATATCAGGCGTAATTGTCTGTCCCACAAGCCCAAGCTGAGCGCGATGCACATGCCCTTTCGCCTTCAATTGCGCGTACACTTCCTTCGCAATGTTGCTTGGAATGGCAAAGCCGATTCCTTCGCTCCCGCCCGATTGCGAAAAGATCAAAGTGTTAATGCCGACCACGTGCCCGTCCGCGTCCAATAAAGGGCCGCCGCTGTTTCCTGGGTTAATGGGCGCGTCGGTCTGAATGTAAACCATCGGATCGTCGCCTTTAATCTGCCGCGAAACCGCGCTCACCACGCCCATGCTGACAGAATTATCCAAGCCCAGTGGATTGCCAAGCGCCAGCACGATCTGTCCTTGTTTCAAGTTGTCGGAATTCCCGAACTTCAGAAAAGGGAGATTGCTTTTTTCAATCTTGACCACCGCCAAATCGCTGTCGCGATCAATACCCATCACTCTGCCTTGGATCGGCCGGTTAAATGAATGGTCACCCTGTTCGCGTGCTTCGGCTTCCGCCCGCACGTTCAATTGCACCTTTACTTCGTGCGCGCCTCGGACAACGTGGGCGTTCGTCAGAATATAGCCGTCCGCGCTGAGTAAGATACCCGATCCGCTAACCGTTTCCTTCGTTAAAAGATCCGCCACCCTGTCGGAGTCTTCCGCAGTAACGTAGCTGCGCACGAAAATCTGCACTACGCTCCGTCCCGTTTCGGCGGAGAGGTCTTCGAGCGTTTTGCTTAGATCTCGCAGCGCAACCATTCGTTCCGCCGCCTTAGCTTGAGCGGCCTCCGCCGTCACACCAAACGCACCCACAAGCGCGCCAGCCAGCCATATGCGAACTGCCGATTTTCGTCTCAACCGAAACTCCTATCAGTTTGTGGATGCGCCTGCCCCAAAACTAAATTCATAACAATTGTTAACCTCGGAAGAAAGCAGTTTACACCTTGCAAGTTCGCATCCGCATTCCAACCAGGAACAGGCATATCTTTTCAGCGGTCGCCGATCAGCCGCCGGTTGATACCGCCGATCGGAGTACTACCGCCCCCCGCAATCGCCACGCGCTGGGCGCATCGTCAACTGTTGCTTTGGGCATCCTCTTAAGCCGTATCATCGGCTTTGTCCGTGAACGGGTCTTCGCCCACTATTTTGGGGTCCACTCCATTTCGGCGGATGCATTCCGCTCGGCCATCCGTATTCCGAACATGCTCAGCAATCTCTTTGGAGAAGGCGTCTTGTCGGCTTCCTTCGTTACTGTCTACGCAAAGCTGCGCGCGCAGGGAAAAGACGAGGATGCGGAAAAAGTGGCGGCCGCGGTCTTCGGAATTCTCAGCCTTGTTTGCGCCGTCCTGGTCCTCATTGGCATGTCGGTCACGCCGCTATTTATCGATGCCATTGTGCCCGGTTTCAAAGCCGGAGACCCAAGGCGCATTCTGGCCATCCATCTGGTGCGCATTCTTTTCCCGGCTACCGGCCTGCTTGTGATGAGCGCTTGGTGCCTGGGCGTCCTCAACAGCCACCGCCAGTTCTTGCTCTCTTATCTTGCGCCCGTTGCTCTCAGCGCGGCTGTGATCGTCGTTACTATCACGGCGGGCCGCAGCGTTGCGGACACTCGCCTCGTGGCAGACGTCGCCTGGGGGTGGGTCCTCGGCAGTCTGCTGCAGTTCCTCGTCCAGGTGCCCCGCGTTTTGGCGCTGCTTCCAGGATTTCGTCCGCGCTTCGATTTCAGGTCGCCTCCGGTACGCTCGGTTCTCCGCAATTTCGGTCCGGTCTTCATCAGCCGCGGTGTCGTCCAGATCAGCGCCTTTATTGATCAACAGATTGCCAGCTTCCTGCCGCTCGGCGCGATTTCGGCGCTTGGTTACGGTCAAATCATTTCTATTCTGCCCGTTAGCCTCTTCAGCATGTCCGTCTCCGCGGCAGAGCTTCCCACCCTGTCCAGCGCCGTCGGTACGGACGAAGAAATTGCCGCCTTCCTGCGAGCACGCCTTTCCGCCGGTCTCCGCCGTATCGCTTTCTTCGTAATTCCGTCCGCCGTTGCTTTTCTTCTACTGGGCGATATTGTTGTGGCGTTTGTTTTTCAATCCGGCAAATTTCAGCGGACCGCCGTGGAAGACGTTTGGGCCGTGTTGGCTGGCTCGGCCATTGGATTGTTAGCTACTTCATTGGGGCGCCTGTATTCATCAGCCTTTTACGCATTGCTCGATACCAGAACGCCGCTGCGCTTTGCGGTGATCCGGGTTACACTGACGGCGATTCTCGGCGTAATCTGCGCCTTGCTATTGCCGCGTTGGCTTGGTATCGATCAGAAGTGGGGTGTGGCCGGGTTGACTGCGTCGGCGGGCATCGCCGGCTGGGTCGAGTTTGTATTGCTGCGCGCGGCGCTTGCCAAACGGATCGGGAAAACCGCGCTGCCGCCAAGTTTCACGATTCGTCTTTGGTCCGTTGCCATTTCCGCCGCCGCCCTTGGCTATTTCATTAAGCTCGGCATCGGCCCACGCTACCCAATTCTGCTTGCTTGCGTGGCGCTGCCGGTTTATGGCGCGGTGTACTTCGCGGGCACCGCGTGGCTTGGCATTGCGGAATCACGTACCACCATCGGATCCGTCACACGCCGATTGGGTCTGCATTGAACGTCTTCGGGTAACTCATTAAGAGCATCGCATGGCAATCCGCGCGATCTGCAAGTCTTCTTGTGCCGGTAAAACGCGACTTTCAAATGGCTTCATCCATTGCAGACCTGCAACAATCTCTTTCCGCAACCCATCCGCATGCTCGCCGATGCCTCCCGTAAACACCAGTAAGTCCAGGCCGCCCAGCGCGCCGGCCATGGCCGCGATGGTTTTGCAAACCTGATAACCGAACATTCGCAAAGCCAAATCGGTATTCGCGTTCGTGCGCGTCTCCATCAGTTGGCGCACATCGCTGCTTGTGCCGGATACGCCCAGCAATCCCGATTTTCGATTCACCAGATCTTCCAAAGCGTCAACATGCTCGAACCCATGCCGCGATAAGAACAACATAACGCCCGGGTCTAAATCGCCGCAGCGCGTTCCCATCATCACGCCGCCCGTCGGCGTCAAGCCCATGCTCGTGTCAATTGATTTACCGTCGCGAATCGCTGTGATACTCGAACCGTTACCCAGATGTGCCACCACCATCTTCTCCGGCACGTGTTCCAATTGCGCCACAATCGATTCCAAGGAGAGCCCGTGAAACCCATAACGCTCCACTCCCTTTTGCCGCACGTCCGCAGGCAGCGCCAAGGTTTTCGCCACATCGGGCATGCTGCGATGAAATGCCGTATCCAGACAAACCACTTGCGCCAGTTCGGGCATCTTCCGCGAGACGGCGTTGATCACTTCGAGGGAAGCGGGCAAATGCAGCGCCGCGAACGGCACGGCTGCTTGTAATTTTTCCAGCACTGTAGGGGTAAGCGCCTGATGCTCGCGAATCTGGGGTCCTCCATGCACCACACGGTGCCCGGCCTTCCAGAAGCTTTTGATTCCTTGCCCGCCTAAAAGCTCGAGAGCGTGCTCTAATGCCTTGCCATGGTCGGCGTAGGCAACCGTCTCTTCGTCCTTGGCCGCTCCACGTTTGAACCAGAAGCTGCTGTTCGGCCGCCCGATCTCCTCCGCCTCGCCTTCACACACCAGTTCCGCATCGTTCGCCGCCGCTCGATACACCCCAAACTTCAGTGACGACGAGCCGCAATTCAGCGAAAGTATCAGCCGTTCCACCGCCAATCGCGCACCTCCGGCATATCTTCACCGTTTTGCATCACAAACGCTTTATGCCGTTGATGGCTGTCTTGCAGCCGGTCCGACTCACGGCCTACGATGGGCTGCAGTCGCTCAATTCGGCGGATCGCATCGAACGCCAATTGGAAGCGGTCCATATTGTTAAGCACAGTCATGTCGAAAGGCGTGGTGGTGGTTCCTTCTTCTTTGTATCCGCGGACGTGCAGGTTGTCGTGGCCGCGCCGCCGGTACGTCAGCCGGTGAATCAGCCAAGGGTAGCCGTGGAACGCGAAGATGATGGGTTTGCCCACGCCGAAAATGGCATCGAACTCCTCGTCTGAGATACCGTGCGGGTGTTCGCTGGGCGGCTGGAGTGCCATCAAATCCACCACATTCACCACGCGAATCTTGATGTCCGGAACGTATTGGCGCAACAGCGTCACCGCCGCCAGTGTTTCCAGTGTCGGCACATCTCCGGCACAGCCCATTACCACGTCGGGCTCACCTGCATCGCTGGCCCAATCCCACGTTCCCAACCCGCGCGTGCAATGGCGGATGGCGGCGTCCATGTCCAGCCACATGGGCGCCGGCTGTTTGCCCGCTATGATCAAGTTCACATAGTTCTTGCTGCGCAGGCAATGATCCGCCACCGAAAGCAGCGTGTTTGCGTCCGGCGGCAAATAAACGCGCACCACATCGGCGTTCTTATTCACCACATGATCGATAAAGCCCGGGTCCTGATGCGAAAACCCGTTGTGGTCCTGCCGCCAAACGTGCGAAGAGAGCAAATAGTTCAACGACGCGATGGGCTCGCGCCAGGGCAGATGCCGCGTCACCTTCAACCACTTCGCATGTTGATTGAACATCGAATCGATGATGTGGATAAACGCTTCATAGCAAGAAAAGAAACCGTGCCGGCCAGTGAGCAGATAACCCTCCAGCCACCCTTGACACAGGTGCTCGCTCAATACTTCCAGAACCCGGCCATCAGTCGCCAGATGCTCATCCACCGGCAACACCTCCGCCATCCACTCCTTGCCGGTCACTTCCAGCAACGCATCCAGGCGGTTTGAGGCGGTTTCATCCGGCCCGAAGACCCGGAAGTTTTTGGCTTTCAGGTTCGCCTTCATCACATCGCGCAGAAACGTTCCGAGCACGCGTGTGGCCGCCGCCTCTTGCTCGCCCGGCCCGGTGAATTTCGCGGCATAATTGCGGAAATCCGGCATCACCAGCGGGTGCAGCAATTTCCCGCCGTTGGCATGCGGATTCATTCCCATGCGCTTTTCACCGGTGGGCGCCATGGCCGCCAGGTCGGGTCTGAAATGCCCGTGCTCATCGAACAACTCATGCGGCTGGTAACTCTTCAGCCAGTCTTCCAAGATTTGCAAATGCTCCGGATTTTCACGCACGTCCGAAACCGGCACCTGATGCGCCCGCCAAGTTCCTTCCACCGGCTTGCCATCCACCACCTTCGGCCCGGTCCAACCCTTGGGCGTTTTCAAGATCAACAAGGGCCAGCGCGGCCGCGTGGTTTTTTGCTCTCTGCGCGCATGCGCCTGTATCGTCTTAATCTCGCCAATCATCTCTTCGAGCGAGTCCGCCATGCCTTGATGCATCTTGGCCGGATCGTCCCCTTCGAGCACCCGCGGCGCATAGCCATAGCCGGCGAAGAGATCGCGGAGCTCATCGTCGCCGATACGCGCCAGCACGGTTGGATTGGCAATCTTGTATCCGTTCAAATGCAGAATCGGCAGCACCGCGCCATCCTTTGCCGGGTTCAAGAACTTATTGGAATGCCAACTCGCCGCGCACGCCCCTGTCTCCGCTTCGCCATCGCCCACAATGCATGTCACAATCAGATCCGGATTGTCGAACGCCGCACCATAGGCATGCAGCAGCGAATATCCCAGCTCTCCGCCTTCATGAATCGACCCCGGCGTCTCAGGTGCAACATGGCTTGGAATTCCGTACGGCCAGGAAAACTGCCGGAACAAGCGCTTGATACCGTCGCGGTTGCATTCGATGTTTGGGTAAATCTCGGTGTATGAGCCTTCCAGATAAGTGTGCGCCACCAAACCCGGCCCGCCGTGCCCCGGGCCAATGATGTAAATCATGTTCAGGTCATGCAGCTTGATGATCCGGTTCAGATGCGTGTAGATGAAATTCAACCCGGCGGTGGTTCCCCAGTGTCCTAACAGACGCGGCTTGATATCGTCCGTGGTTAGCGGACGGTCCAGCAGCGGATTATCCAGCAGGTAGATTTGCCCAACCGTCAGGTAATTTGCGGCAAACCAATACTCGTTCAGTTTCTTTGTTTCTTCTGCGCTTAGAGTTACGGGCATTGCTAAGTCCTTGGACTATTATGCGAAGAAACTGTAAATCGCGGGTGAATTTAATTCGGGTAGAGGTGCCTCAGCCGGTTCACATGACCCAGGTCGATGCTACTCAACGCGGACTACTTCGCCAGGCCGAATGACGTTAAGAGCCGAGAGCGCTTTGGGAACCAGCGGCTTCATATCACGAAGCCGATTTGTCGGAGCGCAGAGTATTAGCACCGCTATCTTTCGGCCTCCGAAACGTTGTTGGTAAGGTATGTTCTGGTCGACCGTGACAAGCACCTCAAACCCAAGATGCTCAGCCGCAGCGAGCAACTCTCCGTTCTTGAAACCGGCAAGTTTCGCGTAATGCGCCGTTTGGCAATCATGTCCCAAGAACGAATGCCTGATCCGCTCGTCGAGACATTCATCGATCATCACCCGCATCAAGTGGTCGAAAGCAGGAGCCGCTTCGCTTCATCGATCGCCTGGAGCGCAACATGTCTTGGAACGGTCGGGAAGCCTTCCAAGAAGTCTGCTAGGGTCTCACCGCCCTCCAGATAGTCGAAGAGCGTCTGGACCGGCACTCTCGTGCCGCGAAACACAGGCATGCCATGCATAATTTCAGGATCGCGAACAATTACCGGCTCCATAGACTCATTGTCTCTCAACTGCTGTGCGTTCCCTCTTGCGACGCGGTGAATTCATGGCGTTGATTCAACGCTGACTCTTCTCGCCCGCTTGCACAGCGCGGTTGAACTCCGCTGAACGGTTGCGCGGCACGGTTAAGGTCTTCCAACGATCGCCGGCAAAATGCTTCGCCAGCAAGACTATCTGTCCGCCATGCATGGCGTAGTGAGCTATTTGGCGGTTGACGGCCTGCATCACGGAATGAGCTTCACCGCGAATGAACACCGTGCGGCCGAGGTCCGCTTCGGATAACGGCTCGAGCGCGCCGAATACCTCGCGCCAACCGTCCTCCCACAATGCCAGCAGCTCTCCGCGCGTCGCCGGGGCGTCCACAAACTCGCTGTCGCGATTCCGGTCCGGCTTCTCGCCATCGGTAATTAGAAAATCCCGCCAGCGCGAGCGCATGTTGCCGGCCATGTGCTTCACAATTTGCGCAATCGAGTTCATTTCCGGATCGAGCGTTGCCGTCAACTGCTCATCCGTAACTTGCTCCAGCGCGCCTTCCACCAGCTTTTTGTAATAGCGGAAAAGCGAGAGCGAATCGGCCAGATAAGAAATGGTGAACTGGTGAGGCATTTCTCAAAAGCTATACTCAGGCGGCGTTATTCCCTTGGCGCGCAAATACATCTCGGCCGAGGCGCGATGATGGGTCGTATGGTCGAACATATTCAGCAGCAGTTCCAACCCGGTCATTGAGCCATCCTCCGTTTGGAAGGTCGTGCTTAACTGTTCGGGCTTGACCGCCGACACATGCTCAAGCGCGCTGTCGAAGGAAGCTTTCACAAAAGCAATCACGTCGGCTTTCGATTTCGAAGCGGGCTTGGCCTCGCTTGGTTTCCGCCCGGAAAAAGGGCTCAGAAAGAAATCGAGTCCCTGGGACAGGTGTGTAAGCTGCCCGCCGAAGCTCATTTGCGGCGGTGTCAATTTGAAATCGTAAGACTCCGCCGGCATGGCCTCCGCCACCTTGAGAGTGAATTCTTCGGAGACCTTCAGATGTTTGAGAAGAGTACCTTTTAGATCCTGGGCACACGCAGGCAGGGCGGAGACAAGCAGCAGCGCAGCGGCAATAGTTCGCATGGGTTCAGTGTACCCGAGTCCACGGCCGCATCGGATATGATCGTTCCTAAGCATGCCCACATTGAAAGAGCGCAAGCGCCGCGGCGAAGAAATAGCTAAGAAATATCGCGCCCTAACGGGCGACAATTCCTACACGGGCGCAGTTGACGCAATCACCGATGTGCTGCTGGCCGTTGCACAAAGCGAACGGGAAGCAACCCAATTGCTTCACTCCGCGGAAATAGAGTTCCGCAATCAGTTTGAGTCGGAGCAGATTATTTCCGAGGGTTAGGCGGCTGCGAGTCCGTTACAACACGGTCACGGCAATAGTGACGGTATTCACGATCGCCCCGCTTGTCGCCGTGACCGTAACTGTGCCCGATTGAGGGGAAGGGTTCGCAACGTTCAGGTCGATCGCCGCGGTCGCACTCAGCGATCCACTCATCACTTCAACGGTGAATGAATTCCCCCCCGCCACCGTCGGCGTGCCTGTGACCGCGCCGCTGGACGAGCTAATGCTCAAGCCGGCTGGCAGAGTGCCCGCGCTTATGGAATATGTGTACGGCGACGCACCGCCGCTGGGCGTGCAACTGGCAACATAAGGAACACCCACTTGCGCGTTCTGTGGAAAGGAGCAAGCTAAGGCCAAACTTCCGGCTCCGCTAGAGCTTCCACTGCCGCAACCAACCGCTCCCAAGGTGAGAAGCAAGAATCCTACGGCGCTCCCAATGTAGATGGAACGCGGCCGTCTCCGCAGCGTGAATACCGTGATCGCCAGCGCCAGTGCCAGCACAAGCCACATAGGGTTGAGGTTGAGCGGCGGCAAGTTGCGGAACCACTTTGCCGGCGGCGCTGCTGCCGGACTGGCGGCGGTAAGGGTAAGAGTTGTGCTGCCCGAAGTGTTTACCGTAGTGCCGGGTAGCGAGCACGTCACCACATTGGCTAACGAACTCGAAACCGAACAGGCAAAAGACACCGTTCCGCTGAAGTTGTTCAAGGGTGTAACGCTGATGGTGACGTTGCTGGTGCCGCCCGGCTGAATGCCAAGGGATGTGGAGCTGGCGGCGATCTGGATATCGCCGGACCACTGTTCCACAAAGTTGAACGAATCGAGCGAACCCCACCCCGAAGCTTGGTCGTAGCCGATGCCGGCCGAATATCCGATGAGACCTGTCTGACTTGAAGTCGTGGCCGGGCAACCGGGAGTACCGCCCTGACACGACACGTCATTGTTACCCGCGGTGATGTCATGAAACACGGTGGTCGAAACCGCGGCAAGCGAATAGAGGTTTGGATTGAGCAGCCCGATGGGCGTTCCGGTTTTTTGCACCAGCAAAGCCAGCACTCCCGAAAAAACAGGCGGACCAGCCGAAGTACCGGCAGCGGTCACATTAGGTGCGGAACTGGAATTCAGGAAGCCGCTTGTGCAGGAACCGGCGCTGCAGAACAGCAATCCATTTTTTGCCTTCGACGCCGTAAAGGCGATATCGGGAACATCGCGAAAGCCATCGTTCGGAACGCCTGTTCCGGTTTGCCAACTCGGCTTCGTCACTAAGACACTCACCCCGCCCCCGCCCGCCGCCTGGTTTGAATCGTCCCATACTGCCTCCGGGATGTACGACAAAGCCGAACCACCGGCGCCATTGTTCGATGAATTAAAGTAGGCTCCGCTGCCGGTCGCAGTGAATTCAGTGCCGCCTATGCCAGTGACGTATTGCGACGAGGCCGGAAAATCGACCGCTACTCCCTGAGTGGCAATGGTTCCGGTGTCGCAATCAGCTGGTCCATCGTTTCCGGCCGCCGCCACGACCGTCATACCCACTGCCGCCGCGTGAGCGAAGAGATTGTTCTCCGTCGTGAACTCGCCCGGGGACAGGTCAGGCTCGCATGAGCCATACGAGATGCTGAGTATGGGCGCTACGTCATTGTCGATGGCATAAGCAATTGCATTCTCAACGCTGCTAGCGGTCACGAACAGGATGTTCGCGTTCTTCGCAATGGCGCCGGCCCACTCCAAATCCAAATCCGACTCCGCCTCGTCGTTGTTGCCGCCGGTTTGAAAGCCGGGATCTGTATCGCCCGGCGGCACCTGCACGGTAGGATCCTTGGCGGTCAAGCCAGCGGCCGCGCGAAAGGCTTCGATATCGCTGAGTTGCACGTCGCTTTGCCCCACTACCGCGATCGAGTACGGTTGGCCGCCGAGCGGACTCCCATCCAAGCCTGCGCCGTACAGCGGTTTCACATCGTAAATTTGCTCCCAATCGTCGGGCACTAAATACGTTGTTCCGGAGCTCGAGGTGAAGTGCGGCTTCATAGAGAAGGTGTGCAAGCCGCGCACACTCTCCGCCACGCTTTCCAACGCTTTGGGCAATTGTGGATTGGTGGAATTGGCTAGGTGCGCCTGGCCGTTCAGCACGTACTTATGAATAGAAGTGTGAAATGCCGCTTGCGCTTGCGCTGCTGTTCCCGAGAAACTCACCCAGGCCCGGCTGCGCGCCGCTTGTACGTTCGAAAAGCCATTATTCTCGAGCCAGAGCGTTACCTTCTCAATATCGGCGGTGTTAAGGCCAAAGCGGTTCGCATATTGATCAGGCGTCAGAAACTTGCGGTATTGCGAAGAGCGGCGGTTTTGCTGCGCCGCCAGCAACTGATCCAGATCTGCCCGCTGCGCCGCAGTCAGCGTGAAATGCAAAGACATGCGGGGCATCGGTTGCGAACCGGGTACTTCGCCCAGATCCTGCGCCAAGCGCAAGGCAACCACCGGACGAGTGCCGCCACTCAGCTCGAAAGTTTGGCTTTCGTTTATGTTCGAATGAATACGCTTGGCGGCTTGGGAAGCGCCCAGCCCCGCTGACGGCTCTACTGAAAAAAGGAATGCAAATAAGGCCGAATGAAGAAGGACAACTTTGCTTATGGTCAATTTCTATTGTATTCCCTCCTTACTGTTACGCGGTTCCGCCGGGGGCGGTTACCACGAATGTGCTACTCATTCATACCGCAAGGCTTCGGCGGGTGAGATCTGCGAAGCCTTATAAGAAGGATGCAACGTAGCCAACAAGCTCATCAGGAGCGCCAGGCCGGTCACCCAGATTCCATCGGTCCAATGGCTCTGAAAGGGTACATAGCTTATCGCATAAATCTGTTCGTCGAGCTTAAGCCAGCGGTAGTGATTGAACAACGTGGTAATAGCATAACCGGCCACCAAACCGATCAGGCAGCCAACACCGCCAATGATCAGGCCTTCCAGGAGGAAGATGCGCTGAATATGCTGGCGCCGCGTGCCCATGGACATGAGAATGGCCACGTCGCGATGCTTCTCCATGACCAGCATCACCAGCACCGCCAGTATGTTGAGCGCGGCCACCAATTCAATCAGGCTCACGGTAATGAGGCTGACTGTTTTTTCAAGCTTCAGCGCGTTGAGGAGGGAACGGTTCTGATCCATCCAGGTGGATGCAGTCAGCTTCGATCCGGCCATTGTCTCGGCGGCCCGCGCAACTTCCGGCGCTTCGAAAATGTTATCCAGCCGCAGCTCGATGGTGTTGACCACATCCTGCAAATCGAGCACGCGCTGAGCGACGGGCAGGGAAGTGAAGGCCCAGGCCGAATCCAGATCATACAAACCCGATTCGAAGATGCCCGCCACCCGGAAGTGAAATAGACTCGGCACTACACCCATAGGCGTCAACTCGCCCTGGTAGCTGATGAGTGTCACCGGGCTGTTCACCTGGATGCCAGTCTGTTCCGCCAGGCGCGAGCCAACCACAATATAATATTCGTGATTGGAAACCGGCTGGTCGAAAGGTGCCAGCGACCCGGCTTTTAAATGACGCAGCATTTCGGGAATGGGCGCACCCTCGCCAAGCGGCACGCCTTTCAGTATGGTGTTGCTGCCTACTAAGGGTCCTTTCAGCGCCACTTGGCCGTAGAGGCCGGGCGTGGCGCTCACCACATGCGGAATTCGAATCAGCTTGGGCATCAAGAACTGCCATCCTTCGATTCCGTATTCGGGGTTGCGCTCGAGAATATTGACGTGCGCGGTAGCGCTGAGAAGGCTGGCTTCAAGAGTGCTCTGGAACCCGTTGTTAATGGCCAGCACAATGATGAGCGCAGCCACCCCGGCCGCCACGCCGATAATCGAAACCACGGTAATCACCGAGATTGCCGTCTGCTTCCGTTTCGCGCGCAGGTAGCGCAGTGCGACCATCCATTCAAAGCGCGACATTACGACTGAATCACGAGTTGTCCAGCTCGCGCGGCTTATCCAACTCGCGAAGCTTGGCGGCCAGGCCGATTTCGCCTTCCGGCCGCAAGAGTGGAAACAGAATCACGTCGCGGATGGATCTGGAGTCGGTGAGGATCATGGTGAGCCGGTCAATACCGATCCCTTCACCACCCGCCGGGGGCATGCCGTAGCTGAGCGCGCGCACGTAGTCTTCGTCCATCATGTGAGCTTCTTCGTCGCCGCCTTCTTTGCGGGCCAGTTGTTGGTCAAAGCGCCGGCGCTGTTCCTGCGGATCGTTGAGCTCCGTGAAAGCGTTGGCGATCTCAAACCCCGCCGCATAGATTTCAAAACGCTCCGTAAAGGCCGGCTCGTCGGCCTTGTTCTTGGATAGCGGCGACACTTCCACCGGGAAGTCGTAGATAATCGTCGGCTGAAACAGATGCTCTTCCGCATGGCGCTCAAATAGGTTCACCAGAGCCATCCCAGGGGTGCTCTCACGCGAATGGCTCAGTAACCATTCGGGATCTTTGACGTTGTCCGGCGAAGGCTTGTCCGGCCCCTGCCAGAATTCGATGACCGCTTCGCGCATGGAAAATTCGCGGATGTTCGCGAAGTCAACCATATGCCCTTGATAGCTGGCCTGCGCTTTGCCGGTGGCATCCAGCGCGGCTTGCTCGAGCAGCTCCTTCGAGAGTTTCATCATGCCCCGGTAATCCGTATATGCCTGATAGAACTCAAGCATGGTGAACTCGGGATTGTGGCGCACCGAAATGCCTTCATTGCGAAAATTGCGATTGATCTCGTAAACCCGCTCGAGCCCACCCACTACCAGCCGTTTGAGATACAACTCGGGTGCGATGCGCAAATATAGGTCGATATCCAGCGCATTGTGATGTGTCTTGAATGGGCGCGCCGCCGCGCCGCCATAAAGCGGCTGCATCATGGGCGTTTCTACTTCCAGAAAGCCGCGCGAATCCAATTGGCGCCGCAGCGACGAGACGATTTTGGCACGCGTCACGAAGACCTTTCGCACCTCGCTGTTCGCAATCAGGTCAAGGTAGCGCTGACGGTAGCGGGTTTCCACGTCTTCCAGCCCATGCCACTTTTCGGGCAGCGCCAGCATAATCTTCGAAAGGAACGTGAGATCGTCAACGTGGATGCTGAGTTCGCCTGTTTTGGTGCGAAAGAGATAGCCATCGACGCCGATGATATCCCCGATATCCAGCAGCTCATACAACTGGTATGCGGTCTCACTCAGCGCATCTTTCTTAACGTAAATTTGCAGCTTCTCACCATTTTGCAGCAGATGGAGAAAGCCGGCCTTGCCCATGCGGCGCACCGTCAGAATGCGCCCGGCTACCCGCACTTCGACTTTCCCGGCCAGTTCGTCGACCGTTTTAGAACCGTAGCTTTCTAAAATTTGGGGAATTGTGTGGCTGAAATCAAACGCCTTTCCATACGGATCGAACCCTAACGCGCGAATTTGCGCCAGGCGTTCCTGGCGCTGGCGCAACAGCTCATCTTCTAATGCCAACCTGGAGGCTCCTCGAATCTATATTGTAGATGGGGCTGGAAACCTGCCCGGGAGGGCGCGCGAATGCACGGGACGCTCCCTGGCGGTCGCGGTTCCGAAACGGGGTTGAAATAACGAAGCCAATGTGGTTGCCGTGCCAAAACCGCGGGACTTCCGCGGAGGAGTGAAAAAACGAACCCAATGGTGGGGGACGACGATATTCGGGTCGGTCAGGCTTTCTTGAAATAACGAAGCCAGTCCATTGGCTGTTTCCAACGCCAATAGGGAATTGAAAATTCGAAGCCAATAACGATTGGGATCTGCGAGGTGGGGCGATTTGAAAAAACGAACCCAATGGGGAACGCACCCGACATATATTCGGTTTTGAAAGATCGAAGCCGGCGATTCCGGGCCTTGGCGGACGGGGCGCGATCCAGAATAGGGAAGACGCCTGGCGACAAACCGCTCAAACTGGCTTGAATTTAGCGCGAGGCCAGTTTCGGTGTGGTAAAGATTGGTGGGGCAAAGGGAGATAGCTCTTCTGTTTTCAGTGGGTTAACGGCTGAAAAATAAACGTCAACGGTTGTGACTCACTCAGGAGCAGGTCGAAGGAGAGGCGTAGGAACTTTCCTTTTATCCATAACTCTTCTTGTCCATTAGTTTGGCGATTTCGACATCCATCGCGCCGAGTTTTCGACGATGGTGCAGAGGTGCCCGCGGATCTC
This sequence comes from Bryobacterales bacterium, assembly GCA_963785595.1. Lineage (GTDB taxonomy): Bacteria > Acidobacteriota > Terriglobia > Bryobacterales > Bryobacteraceae > Bog-105. The sequence continues at coordinate 25,204 of CAWAVY010000001.1, forward strand.
GCGGATATCCTCGAGTACGCCGGACAGAGTGAACATACTCACTACGAGGCTGGCAATGACGGTGAGGCAGGGCAGGCCGACGGCGAAATACAATTGCTTATCGGTCATCGGGTGTTCTCCTCGTGCCGGCTTGTCCAAAAGGGGGCTTGCCTCGCCGCGAAGCTTGGCAACTTGAGCTTTGGTGTCTTTTCTGTAAGCGCCATTAGGCCTCAGTCCCCTTCTATGATAAATCCTCGGATTCAGCGCCTGACGAGCACTTCGCGCAAGTTGTCTCGGGTCAAAAAGAACTTCACCGACGAGGCGCCTTCGAAAAGTTTTTCGATGCTCCGATTGTTGAAATTCTGCACCCTCTGCGGCGCGCCGCGGGGAATCTGCAGTAAGGTTTTCGCGGCTTGAATCCGGTAGCTGTACAGGGGAATCTCTTTAATTTTTTCGTTGGCGTTGAAGAACGCCAGAATCAATCCACCGGGCCTCATCAAGCGCAGCAAGCGTTCGACGGTTCGATCAATGAGCGGAGGCGCCAGAAATTGCAACGCGTCCCAAACCAAAGCGCCATCGAAAGACTCGGCGGGAAAGGTGAGCGTCTGCTCGAGGAAACGGGCGGCCTTGGCCTCAGTTAGCTGGTTTTCGGCGAAATTGTCGCCGAATGCCTGCATCATGGCAGCAATCATATCGTCCGACGAAATACGATTTCCCGCTTCTGTAATGAATGTTATATTCGCTTGACTGGCCCCCGCCAAATCCAGCACGGAAAGCCCCTCGCAGCCCCGCAGCGCGCTATGGAACTGATCGAAGCCGCTACTCTGCCGTGTTAGTGTCGGCCCAAAGTTTGAAGGAGCGGTTTTGAGAGATGTTTCTTTAGGAGCGGCAAATTTCATAAAGGCCCGTTAAACGGAGTACGGTCGCGCAGCCGATCACCCCGCTTTTGCACGAGTTCCTTCATGCGCCTAGGAGAGACCGGCTCGTAGCCTGGCGACTGATTAGCCACGCCTGATGTCACACCTGTGGCCTCTCCCTCGGCTGATGGTCTGCCTAGCGGCTCGGAGTACCGGCTTGGCTGGTGGCGGCCGCCACAGCGGGTTGCGCCGCTGCCGCCGCCGTGGCCGCTGGCTGGGCTTGCGCGCGGTTGGCGGGCTTAGATATGTCAATGCTCCCCTTGAAGTAAGCTCCATCCTCTATTACGATGCGGCTTGTCTTGATGTCTCCGACAAGTTTCGCCTCTTTTTTAATGTCGATCTTGTCAGTAGCATCGACGTTACCCTGTATAGAACCCTGAATAATAATTTCACGGGCCTTTAACCCAGCCTGTACCCTAGCGTTGGGTCCAATGGTGAGCCGATGCTCGTGGCATTCCACGGTACCTTCGACCTCACCGTCAATTGTCAGATCTTCGCGAGCGAAAATCTGCCCTTTTACCGTTACGTTCTTCCCCAGAGCGGCGGATCCGCCACTGCGTGAAGGCGTCAAGGGTTCAGGTTCGAATGTCCTACTTGGCGATGACATGGTTGTCTCTTTCCTCTGTGGTTCCACCGCGGTTGCCGGCGGGATTGCCGATGCTGGCCGCTGTGGCAGTTCGTCTTCTTTTCGGTTGCTCCACTTCAAAGGTTTTCTCCTTAGGAATGCTCCAATTCATGGTACTACTCCCGGCTATGCCTACATGAATTAAAGTGGCTGCCCACAAAATTCCTCTTGCTTTTTTGAATTGACAAAACTAAAAAGCTTACTTCTCTGGGATAATAGCCAAAGGTGTCCAAGGCAAAGGATCTGGAAACTCGTTTAGCGCGCGCTGAACAGCAACTGCGTCTGTTTCAGCGTGTTAGCCGTCTAATGACCCGCGATTTAGAACTGGACGATGTGCTGCAGGAGATCGTAAGCCTGGTTAAGGATTTTCTGACTTGCGATTCCTGTCTCATTTACTTAGTGGAAGACGGCGAATTGGTGCTTTTTGCCTCGAGCGACCAAAACCGCAAGACGATTGGCAATGTCCGCCTGCGGCTCAGTGAAGGTTTGACCGGCTGGGTGGCCCGCGAGCGCCGTCTGTTAGCTATCTCACGCGAGGCTTATAGCGATCCGCGCTTCAAATACTTCAAAGATCTACCCCAGGATACCTTCGAAGCGTTCTTATCGGTACCTATCATTTCGCAAAACAAAGTGGTGGGCGTGATTAACGTGCAACACCGCGAACCTCGCATTCATACCGGCGGCGATATGGAGATGTTGAGTACGCTGGGCGAGCAGGTAGGCTGCCTGCTCGTGCTCTCCCGGCAGAAACAGCAAGCGCCCACCAGCGTCGCTTAAGACTGCTGTGGTGGACTGGGCTCTGAAACGGCTTTCTCGCCGCCACTCGGCACGGCGCCTTCATGCTCTAGGTTCAACTCGTCCAGTTCCACCGGCTCCTCCTGATACTCGGGCGATCTTGGGCGGAAGCTGATAAAGTTGAGCCGGCAGCGGGAACAGCGGTGTTTCTGCGCGCCCATCGCCGTCAAAACCTGTGCCCACAAGCTGTTGCGGTAATGGCGTTTGGGCCAGTTGGTCAAATTGAGATTCAGGCAGCGCGGGCATTTGGCCCACTTCCAAACGGAAAAGAGCCAAACGCTGGCCCAGAAGCGGTCGTTGCAGGAATTGCAGCGGAAAGGATAGACGCCCATCATCATTCTCGTCATATCCTTCGTGCTGGCGCGGCGCGACCGGCGCACCGACGACGAGCCGCATTTGGGGCAGGCGATTGCTGCTTCGCTCATACCGCAAACATCTCGTTTTTGCGCGCGTGCTCCGCGACATAAGCGGAGCGCCATCCCCGAAAGGCGTCGAGCAAACGATTGAGAGTTTCCGGCGCCTGCCGCAACGGCCGCCGATCAACGGAAAGGACGGGCAGACAATCGCGCGTGGTGGAGGAAATGAATACTCCGTCTGCTCCTTCCAGCGCCTGTGGAGTGATCGTCTCCTCGCGAATGTGCAACCCGGGCAGCCGAATTTCTTCCAGCAAGATCGCGCGCGTTACGCCTGGCAGGCAGCCGGATGTGGCCAGGGGCGGCGTCAAGATATCGCCGCCTCTTATGATGAACACGTTTGCCGAGGTACATTCGGAAACCTGGCCGTGCTCATTTAACAGCAAAACCTCGTCGTAGCCGTTCTGATGAGCCTGTTCGTTCCACGTCAGGTTTTGCGCCCAGGAGGTGATTTTCAGGCCGGAAAAAGGGCTGGCGCCGTGACGGCCGTTGGGCACATAGTTCAGGTGGACACCCTCACCCCATTGGGTGAGATCCGCTGTAAAAGCGATCAGGTCGGCGTCGGAGGAAATTTGCGGCGCCTCAAAGAGACCCCCTTTGTTGCGGACGATGGCTACGCGAAGCGTTGCGTTGAAAGCGTGATTGGCGTCAATCAAACTCAGCAATGATTTGCGCAGCGCATCGCCGGTGGGGGTGAACGGGATGTGCATCAGGGCGGCGTCGCGCTGCATGCGGGCGTAGTGGCGTGAATAGGCGAACAGAACTCCGTCGGAAATCCGGAGCGTGCTGAAAACTCCCCAACCATTCATAAAGCCCACTTGGCCTGGGGATAAGATAGCATCCCGAACATCTCGGATCTCGCCGTTATGGAGTAGATAGCGGTGCATTAACCTGTATCTTATCGGAATTGCCGGCGGTGCAGTGCTTTCGTTTATTTCCAGTGCCGGAATGCAGACGAAACGCAGGCGAAACCAGCTGCGCCACCAGGCTAACTTGCCGGTAAGAATGTATAACGGTTCACGGCCCAGAAGCCGAACGAAAGCTTCTGGGCCGATACCTCAGGGGCGTCGATCACCTTTACCACTTCAGCGGTGACAGCCGCCGCCCCACGCCAAAACAGCAGGAGCTTGGCGGGCAGCATCACCTTGAAGAGCATGCCGTCCACGAAAACCATGGCCACCTGCAGGTCGTTCGTCTCCACCCGCGTGAAGTGGCGTTCGGCCACATCCGGGCGTTCTTTCGCCAGATAGTCGGCCCAGGCGCTCTGGAAGACGAGGTCGCCGACATTGTGCTTCTCAACGTCCAGAGACACGCCGGGCAGGGTGAGTAAGCGGTACTCGCCGGGCGCGAGAATTCCGCCGAAGCGGCCGTTCTTTGAAATCAGCGCGCGCTCCTGCTCACCAACTGTAATTCGCTTCCATAACATAGTGGGCCTCCTACTTACTTCGTTTCACTTACAGGGGTTATGAGTTGGCACGATCCCGATTTCGCGTTTTGCCGGTTCGAATGAACGGGAAAAAAAGCGCGCAAGTCGCGACCGGAACCGGATGATTGTGTCTTTTGCTCTATTGCTGAGCTAGATCGTTAGAGCGGAAGATCAGTCGCATGCCGGTGTATGAGACTTCATTCGAAGCCGCACCGGTGAGGGTTTGGAGCCTCAGCCATAGACATGTGATTGACATCAGAGTGAATACCTTCCGAGTCTCCACTCTAACCGGAAGTTACTTTGTAAGTCAAGGAAAAAGTTGTGACGGCGGGTCGTACAGCGCCATCTCCTCCGGCGAAGGCCTTTCAAATATCTGGGCCCACTGCTGGAGGTCGTCATAGGCGATAGCGGGTATCTCCGCGTTCCGCCGGCGAATTCTATCGAACAGAACCTCCACCGGGGCGTCCAGGAAGTGAAGCTCAACCCCGGCTCCCAGCTTTCGCGCTCCGGTCCGCAGGACATCCCGCTCCGACCGCGTCCACGTTCCCCACTCAATCACGACACCGCGACCGAGACTTAGGATCTGTTGTGCAAGATTCCATTGAAGCTTTTCGATTCGCTCGCGGGCGTTGCCGTCCCAGAGGTTAATCCCCAGGGCATCCATCCACTCGTCGGCACAAAAGCGAACGCCGCGCAACCGCTGCTCAACCTGCTTGGCGTGCGATGTTTTGCCGGAGCCGGGCAAGCCACAAACGATGATCAGTCTCGCACGAGTTGGGAGTTCGCTCATGGGAGTTTCTTTCGCCTTCGCATTCTATCTTTTACAGGCTGGGTTCTTTTCGCCACTTTTCGCTACATTTGAAAATAGCTTCCGCCATGAACGAATCCACCGATGAGCTGATTCTCGGAAAGAAATCCCTCCCCGCCCACAACCGCTCCCGTCCGGCCTTCTGGAGCTTGATTTTGGCGATCTCCGCCGTGGTACTTGCCTATGCCGTCACCCGCGCCTTCGTCTGGGACGAAGGCTATCACCTCATCGCGGCTCAGCAGGTCGCGCTTGGCAAACTTCCTTACATTGATTTCTGCTTTCCGCAAACGCCTCTGAACACTTTTCTGAACGCCGGCGTGATCCGCCTCCTTGGGCAACACTGGCGGCCCATTCACGTTGTTGCAACGTTGTTCTCCATGGGCGCCATGCTGCTCACCGCACAGCTCATGCTTGCCCGCTTTCCCGTGCCGCGCTGGCGGCTACCGTGCGCCTTGGCCGCAGCGGTCTTTGTCGGTCTCAACCAGATCGTCGTACAGTTCGGCACCATCGGGCAGGCTTACGGCATTTGTCTGTTCTTCACCATGGCCGCGTATCGCGTGGCGCTCGAAACGCCCGCCCGCGCCAGTCTGGCACCAGCATTCGCATGCGGAGGGCTGGCCGGTATCGCCGCCGGCTCCTCGCTTCTCACCGCGCCAATCTTGCCAGTCCTACTTGTCTGGATCTATCTTTACAACAGCGTCGGGTCCGCGTGGCGCAAAGCGGCCGCGTTCGTGGCGGGCTGCGCGGTGGCGTTTCTCCCGGTCCTCTGGCTTTTTTTTCAAGGCAGGGAACAAACCATCTTCAATATCTTGAAATACCACGCGCTCTATCGCCGGTCCGATTGGCCAGGCGCTACTTATCACGACTTGCAAGTCTTCACCAGTTGGCTCGATTCCACGCAGGGCTTAACGCTCGCGCTCTTGGCCGCTGCCGGTGTTACCTTCTTGCTGAAGGAATGCGCTTGGCCGCGCGCGCAACGCGCCGAGTTCTTTCTGGCCGCTTGGATCAGTCTGGCCGAAGGCGCTTATCTCTGCACGCCGCATCCCACCTTCGGCCGCTACTTTATCTTTCTTACGCCCTTTATGACCATTCTTTCCATGGCCGGCGTTTATACGCTCGGTTCGAAGATGGGTTATGGCGCGCGTCCGGCGTGGCCTGCCGGCATCGCGGCGGTGTTGGGGGCGCTCATGTGTGTCAGTTTCGCTGTTGAGTCTTTCCAACAAACCACTTGGCAGGAGTACGAAAAGGTAGCGCGCAAGGTGGCCGAAGTGACACCGCCCGGCGGCCGCATCTTTGCCGATGAAGTGGTCTACTTCGCCCTCGGCCAAACTCCGCCCACGGGCATGGAAGTTTCCTACACGCACACGGTGAGACTTTCGCCCGCCGAAGAAAAACTTGAACACATTGTTTCCGTAGACGAATTAAAGACGCAGTTTGCCAAACACGAATTCGCGACCGTGCAATCGTGTTCCGACGCCGAAATGGAACGTTATGGGTTGCCCAGCTCCTATCGCTACCAAGTCGAGATGGATGACTGTACCGTGTTCTGGGGAGAACGTCCCAAATGATATACTGCGGGCATTCCTGTATGAAGAAACTCTTCGTTTTGGCCCTGTTTACGGGCTCGGTACTGCTTAGCCAAGCTCCGGACATTACGGGCGTGTGGCGGGCAGACCTGCAAAAAAGCAAGCGCATGGGGCCGCCCGTTGTCACCTATCTGGTGATCATTGGGCAGAAGAACGAAGTCTTCAATCGCCGCACCAAGGAAGAAGCGCCGCTGGTTACGGAAACCACGGGTACGTGGGGCCAGCATGAAGAGCGCGATGTGCTTACGTTCTTCCTGAATGGCAAGCCCGCCATTCGTTCATATAAGGGTGTACCGTCTCGCGTGACGGCGACAGTGGAGGGCGGCAAACTCATGGTCAACGGCGAAGTGCCCGGGCGTCCTTACACTTTCAAGAGGACGTATGAGCTTTCCGATGGCGGCAAGACGCTCACCATGAACGAAGACATTGCCGACGGGCCGCACGTGATGCACAGCACTATTGTGCTGCTCAAGCAGGATGAAGCCGCGGGCGAACCGCTGCTCAAGCCGGAAGAACTGGCCGGGGTGCATTTCAAAAACGTGAAAACCGAATCCATGAAAGCGCTGCCTGCTTCGGAGTTTATTGCCCGCATGCATTACATCTCATGGGCGCTGGGCAAGAATTGCGAGTTTTGCCATGTGCATAACAAGTTTGATTCCGACGACAAGAAAGAAAAACAAACCGCCCGCAAAATGATTGATATGACGGCGGCCATCGACGAGCACAATTTCGAAGGAAAGCCGGCGGTGCAATGCTTCACCTGCCACGAAGGGCGCGCCCATCCGCTTCGCTATCAGCTCTTTGCCGATGAGATCGAAGCTGAGAAGGCGCAGGCTGAAAAGGAAGCCGCTGAGAATGCCGCGCATCAACCGCCTCCTCCGCCCGGTCCTCCAGGCGGTGGTCCGCCGCCGCAGCATTAAGAGACCGCGATGCTTCGCTGCTGGTGTTTGCTCGGCATCGTATTCGCTTTCGCGGTTATACGCGGCGCGAGCCAAACTGCGCCGCCCATCACCACTCCCAAAGAAGCCCTCGGCTTCAACCTGGGCGACGATTATCATGTCGCCAACTACACCCAGCTCGATTCTTACTGGCACAAGTTGGCCGCCGAATCCGACCGAATGAAGCTGGTAGACATCGGGCCCACCGCCGAAAACCGCCGCCAATACATGGCGATTATCACCTCGCCAGCCAACCTCAAGAATCTTGATCGCTATAGGGAGATCTCGCAAAAGCTCGCGCACGCCGAAGGCCTGAGCGACGATGAGGCGCGTTCGCTCGCCCACGAAGGCAAGGCCGTGGTTTGGATTGACGGCGGCCTCCACGCCACGGAAACCGTGGGTTCGCAGCAGGAGATGGAAGAGGTGTACCAAATGGTGAGCCGCACCGATCCTGAAACCGTGCGTTTTCTCGATGACACTATTCTTCTCTGCGTGCTGGCAAATCCAGACGGCCAGGAACTCGCCGCCAATTGGTACATGCGCGAACCCGATCCATTGAAGCGCAGTCTCAGCAATCTGCCGCGCCTGTTCCAACACTACATCGGCCACGACAACAATCGCGATTTCTACATGTCCAACATGCCGGAAAGCACCAATATGAACCGGCAGTTGTTTTTGGAGTGGTTCCCGCAGATCGTCTACAACCATCACCAAACCGGTCCGGCGGGCGCGGTGATTTTCATGCCGCCCTTTCGCGATCCGTTCAACTACAATTTCGATCCCCTCATGCCGTTGGATGTCGAGGCAGTGGGCACGGCTATGCACCAAAGGTTGGTGGCCGAACGCAAGGGAGGGTCGGCACAGCGTTCCGGTGCGAACTACTCAACGTGGTGGAACGGTGGCTTGCGCACCATTTGTTACTTCCACAACATGATCGGCCTGCTTACCGAAATCATTGGCAATCCCACACCCATGCAGATCCCGCTGGTAGTGGAAAAGCAGTTGCCCACTGGCGATTTGCCATTGCCCATTGCGCCGCAGACCTGGCATTACCGGCAATCCATCGATTATGAGATGAGCAACAATCGAGCGGTTCTGGATTACGCTTCGCGCAATCGTGAAACACTGCTTTACGATCTGTACGCGATGGGCAAACACTCGATTCAGAATGGCTCAGAAGATCACTGGACCACCACTCCGGGCCGGATCGAAGCGTTACGAACGGCCGGCTCAGGACCGGCGGCGTTGAAGCCCGAGCTTTATCAGTCGGTACTGCACGATCCGAAATTTCGCGATCCGCGCGGCTATATCATTCCTTCCGATCAAGCCGATTTCGCGACCGCTACGAAGTTCGTCAACGCCTTGCTGAAAACCGGCATCACGGTCATGAAGGCCTCACAGCCCTTCAGCGTAAATGGCAAGGCTTATCCAACTGGTTCGTTCGTCGTCAAGACGGCGCAGGCCTTTCGCCCTCACGTGATGGACATGTTTGAGCCGCAAGATCATCCCAACGATTTTTCGTATCCTGGCGGCCCGCCCATACCGCCGTACGATAGCGCCGGCTGGACCCTCGCATTGCAAATGGGGGTTCAATTCGATCGCGTGCTCGACGGTTTTACCGGGCCTTTCATTAAAGTGGATGGCTTGCTCGATCCGCCGGCGGCCATGGTAAGCAGCGTTGCGCGCCCGGCAGGTTATCTTGTTGACCATCGCATGAACGATTCCGTTATCGTGGTGAATCGTCTCTTGAAAGCCGGCTGCTCTGTTTATTGGCTGGCCAAGGCGCAAGCTGCGGAAGGCCGCGATTTGGGGGCCGGCGCCATTTGGATTCCGGCTTCAGCCGCAGTGCGCCCCATTCTCGATACCGCGGCGAAGCAATTGGGTGTCGCGGCTTACGCATTGGCAAAAGCACCGGCGGGTGCGGCGGTTAAGCTCAAGCCCATCCGCGTGGGATTGTATGACCAATACGGCGGCTTGATGCCTTCCGGCTGGCTGCGCTGGTTGTTTGAGCAGTATGAGTTCCCGTTTCAACTTGTCTATCCGCAGATGCTTGATGCGGGCGATTTGCGCGCGCGTTTCGATGTGCTGGTGTTTAGCGACGGCGCCTTCCGCCGCGGGCCGATAGAGCGCGGACCTGAGTCCGCTCCGGCTCCACCCAAACCCGAAGAGATTCCGCCTGAGTTTCGCGCTTGGCTCGGGCACGTGACGGAAGACAAAACCATCCCGCAAATCCAGAAATTCCTGGCCGCGGGCGGTTCGGTTGTGAGCATTGGCAGTTCAACCGCTATAGCGGAACTGCTGGGCATCCCGCTCGAAAATCACTTGACCGAAATGGGCAAGGATGGTTCGCCTCACCCCCTGCCGCGCGACAAATACTACGTGCCCGGTTCGCTTCTCAAAGTGCGCATCGATAACAGCAACCCTCTTGCGTATGGAATGCCGGAAGAAGCCGATGTCTTTTTCGACAACAGTCCGGTGTTCAACCTTTTACCCGAGGCTGCTCTGAAGCACACCGAAGCTGTGGCTTGGTTCGCCAGCGCCAAGCCGTTGCAAAGCGGTTGGGCCTGGGGCCAGCAATACCTGAAGGGTGGAGTGGCGGTGGCCGAAGCCTCTATCGGTGACGGGAAGTTTTTCGCCTTGGGGCCCGAGGTAACATTCCGCGGGCAACCGCACGGCACGTTCAAACTGCTCTTCAATGGCCTGTATTACGGAAGCGCGAAAGCAGCGACTTTGCCGTGAACTAGCGGCTCTTACCTGCCGAAGAATTCGGCGTTTTTCTTGGCGAAATCATGCCACTTTTCCGGCAGATCGTCCAGGGCGAAAATCGCCGAGACGGGGCAGACGGGAACGCAAGCGCCGCAATCGATGCATTCGACGGGGTCTATATAGAGCATCATCTCGCCTTCGAATTTGGGGCTGTCTTTTTTCGGGTGGATGCAGTCTACCGGGCAGGCGTCCACACACGCGGCGTCCTTGGTTCCAATACAGGGTTCGGCGATTACGTAAGCCATCTTAAGTTCCTCAATGCTTTAACTTTTAGGAGTAGCACACCGGGCCAACGAGCGCCAACGGCGGTTCAGTGAGCGGTGAGATTCCGAGATTCAAGCGCGTACAATCGAGTTAGATGATCGCAAAGGTACGAAAGGCGGTATTTCCCGCCGCCGGGTTGGGCACGCGGTTCCTGCCGGCCACTAAGGCGCAACCGAAAGAGATGCTTCCGGTGGTCGATAAACCATTGATTCAATATGGGGTTGAGGAGGCGATGCACTCCGGGATACAGAACATCATTATCGTGACGGGGCGCGGCAAATCTTCGATAGAAGATCATTTTGACGTCAGTTTCGAGCTGGAGCATTTGCTCGAATCGAAGGGTAAGACCGAGCTGTTGTCGATGGTGCGAGGCATCTCCGACATGATCGACGTTTCTTATGTAAGGCAGAAAGAAGCGCTGGGTTTGGGGCATGCGGTGCATCGGGCTAAGGAACTGGTGGGGAATGAGCCTTTTGCGGCGGTGCTATCGGACGATGTGATTCTTTCGGAAACGCCGTGCATCCGGCAATTGCTGGACGTTTACGAATATTACGGGGCATCGGTCTTGGCATTGATGGAGGTACCGAAGGACCAGATTTCGGCGTACGGCGTGGTGGATGCGGAGCCAGTGTCGGACAACGGCAGGCAAGGGCGTTTGTTCCGGATTCGGAACATGGTGGAAAAGCCTAAGCCGGCGGACGCGCCGTCCAATCTGGCGATTATCGGGCGGTATGTTCTTACGCCTGAGATATTTCAATGCGTGGAATCGATTGAACCGGGGAGTGGCGGGGAGATCCAACTGACCGACGCGTTGAAATACATGCTGCGCAACCGGCCCATTTATGGATTGAAGTTTGAGGGCAAGCGCTATGACGCGGGCGACAAGCTGGGATTCTTGAAAGCGACCGTGGAATTCGCGCTGAGCCGCCACGATTTGGGCGAGCCGTTTCGCGAGTATCTAAAAACCCTGTGCTTAAGTTAGCCGGCGCGGCCTTGGTTTGCGCGGCCTTGGCTGGCCAGGACATTCCGAAGACGTATGGGCAACCCGCTACGCCGCCGATTGTGGCCAACGTGCTGCTGGCGCTGAAGGGTGGCGACTTGCCAACCGCGGAAGCTTTGGCCGCACAATACCGCCGCACGAATGGCGATACGCCGGAAGCGTTGCAGGCGTTGGGCTGGGTGGCGCGCGGTGAATTAGCAGCGCACGAGGTGGACAAGGCGCAAGAGAGCGCCGCACAAATCGTCAAGAGCGCGCAGGTGGCACTGGCGGCGCGGTCTTTGGACGCGGAACCGTACTTGCCGTTGGCTCTGGGCACAGCTTATGAAGTGGAAGCCGAGGTTTTGTTTGCGCAAGGAAAAAGGGCGGCGGCGCTGCGATTGCTGCAGAGCGCGCTGACGCAGTGGCGCGAGACGTCGTTAGCCGACCGGTTGCAGAAGAACATCAACCTGATGACGCTGGAGGGTCGGCCCATGCCGTTACTGCGGGAGACGGAATGGATTGGCGACAAACCCGCGGCGCCGGCGGTGTGGCGCGGCAAAGTGCTGCTGCTGTTTTTCTGGGCGCATTGGTGCGCGGATTGTAAGGCCGACGCGCCGGTTATTGCGAAGCTGGGTGAAGAGATGAAAGCGCGCGGTTTGGTAGTGCTGGCGCCGACGCGTCGTTATGGCTACACATTCGACGACGATCACGCGCCGCCGGCAAAAGAAACACCGTTCATCATGAAGGTGTTTGAACGTTACTATAAGCAAGTTCCGGTGGATGGCGTGCCGGTGGACGCGGGAAATTTCCGGCGCTTTGGCGTCAGCACCACGCCGACTATCGTGCTAGTGGATAGGCGCGGGATCGTGAGGCTTTATCATCCGGGGTTCATGAAGGAAGATGAGTTGCGCGAAGCGATTGAGCCGCTGCTGCGCGTAGGGCCGGGCAGTTGAAAAAATCCCCAGCTTCAAGATCAAGATGAGGATACGTTGTTTTTGTTTAGAATGAGAAGGGGTGAGTGATGACCGCCGAACAAGCAGGGCCGGAAATGGAAGTCCGTACCTCTGACGAGATCCAACGGTTGTTCGATCAGCTCAGGACAGCCAATCTTAACGTTCGCTATTAGGGCGCTCTTGCCCAAAAACGCAAACGTCAGAACACCAAGTTTCAAATTTGTATCGCTGTTCTGTCGCTACTCGCGCTGGTCATCTTTGCCACTGAAGAATTTCGACATGCGGTGGGAATCTATGCGGCGATAGCCAGCGGATTGGCAACCGTTCTGGCTGGAGCGCTTCCGTTCCTTGGTTGGGATGAGGATGGCAAGACATACACATTTTTGAACCGGTCTTATCTGATTTTGGAGAACCAGATTAGAGAAGTGTTGTCACTGTTGCGAAGGGACGGCCTAACGGATGAACTATTGGGGCGCTCAAAACAGTTGATTGATTCAATGACGCGACTGCGAGGTTTTGACGAAGAAGACCACAGCAAAGCCAATGCCATCCAGAAAAACAGATTTTACGAAGAGGTAAATGAAGCATACCCGCCCGGCTACGAGATGACCCTATAGATGGCTACCAGAAAGAAACCAATCCCTCGTCCAAAACGAGGCGAGAAGCGGAGCAAAGCAGGCTCCATCCAGTCGCCCAAGCCTTGGCCTCGGGACCGACCTTCACCGAAGCCGGCACCAAAGAAAAAGAGTCAGTAGGGCTAACAATGCCACAAGGCTGCCGAGGAGAAGCCTGGCTACCGACAGGCCGGCTGGAAATCTATTGTAGATCGTTCTTCAAAACAACTCGGTAGCGAGCTTTGCCGGATTCCAGATGCGCAAAGGCTTCGTTCACTGCGGTCATGGGGAATTCTTCGGTAATGGGAGCGATGCTGTGGCGGGCGGCGAAATCGAGCATTTTTATTACGTTTGCGGGCGAGCCAGAGGGGCTGCCTGAGATCTCGCGTTGGCCGAAGATGAGGGGAATTACGCCAGTCTTGATTTCAGGAATGCCTCCAACGGTATGAAAGCGGCCGCGCGGCGCAAGAGCGTCGAGGTAAAGATTCATGTCGAGGTTGGCCGCCACCGTCGAGAGGATCAGGTTGAAAGATCCGGCTACCTTCTTTAAGTCGGCTTCCGAGCGAGTATTGACAACGGCGCGCGCGCCCAGACTTTTTGCTTCAGCGGCTTTGCTATCGGAGGTTGTGAACGCGGTTACATGAGAGCCCCACTTATTCAGGAACTGTAAAGCCATGTGGCCCAGTCCGCCGATGCCGATAACGGCGACGCGATCCGTCGGTTTCACGTCAAACTGCATCAGCGGATTAAAGACAGTAATACCGCCGCAAAAGAGCGGACCGGCTTTGGCAGGATCGAGGCCTTCCGGCAAAGGCGTGGCCCAGATCCAGTGACAACGCACGTAAGTGGCGAAGGCGCCGTGGCGGCCGATAATGGTGTTCTGTAGCGTAGAGCACAGATTGTGGTCGCCGGCGAGACAAGCGTGGCAGTGCAGGCAACTGGTGGAATTCCAGCCGAGGCCCACGGTCTGGCCGACCGTCAAACCTTTGGCGTTTTCGCCAAGCTGCGTGATCTTGCCAATGGCTTCGTGGCCGGGCACGAGCGGGTAAAGGGTCATTTGCCATTCGTTGTTGAGCATGGAAACATCGGAATGGCAGAGGCCGCAATATTGCACGTCGATTTCGACCTGTTCGGCGCCTAAAGGGCCGGGATCGTAAGAAAATGGCGTGAGTTTTCCGGCGGCGTCCCGGGCGGCCAGGGCGTGAATTTCGCTCATGCGTTTTAAGATGCTACGAACCAGCTAGAAAGTTTCGCGGTATTCGCCGAAGACAAGGCGGAGCGTGTCCGAGATTTCACCAACGGTTGCGAAGGCTCGGGAGGCGGACATTATTTTCGGCAGCAGATTATCGGTGCCACGGGCGGCGGCTTCGAGTTGACGCAACGAATCTTGGACTTCGCCCGATGAGCGTCCGGCACGGAGGGCGCGGAGGCGTTCGATCTGCTGGCGCTCCAGTTCGGGATTGAGGCGAAAGGTGGGAGCGGAATCGGTTGCTTCGGTTCGAAACTTGTTGACGCCGACGAGGATTTGCCGCCCTTCTTCGATGGCGCGCTGGAATTGATAAGCGGAGTTTTGGATTTCTGCTTGCACAAAGCCTTTTTCAATGGCGGCCAAGGGACCACCCATCCTGTCAATGCGGGCGATGATCTCTCTCGCAGCGCTTTCCAGTTGATCAGTGAGTGTTTCGATGTGCTCGCTGCCGCCTAATGGGTCGGGAACCGCGGCCACTCCGCTCTCATAGGCGATGACCTGTTGTGTGCGAAGCGCCACGCGCGCAGATTTCTCAGTGGGCAGGGAAAGCGCTTCATCCTGACTATTGGTGTGCAGAGACTGCGCGCCGCCGAGCACCGCCGCCATGGCTTGCAAAGCAACGCGCACCACGTTCACTTCAGGCTGTTGGGCGGTGAGCGTCGAGCCGGCGGTCTGGGCGTGAAAGCGCAGGGCGCAGGAACGGTCGAGCTTGGCATGAAAGCGTTCGCGCATGATGTGGGCATAGAGGCGGCGCGCGGCGCGGTATTTGGCGATCTCTTCGAAGAAATCGTTATGAGCGTTGAAGAAGAAGCTGAGGCGCGGAGCAAAGGAATCGACTTCGAGGCCGGCGTCAAGGGCGGCTTGGATATAGGCAATGGCGTTGGCGAGTGTGAAGGCTATCTCTTGCGCGGCAGTGGAGCCGGCTTCACGGATGTGATAGCCGCTAATGGAAATGGTGTTCCACTCGGGCACTTCGGCGCCGGCCCAGGCAAATAAATCCGTAATGATGCGCATGGCTTGCCGTGGCGGATAGATATAAGTGCCGCGCGCGATGTACTCTTTGAGGATGTCGTTCTGAATGGTGCCGGAAAGTTTCTTGCGGTCGGCCCCTTGTTCGTCTGCCACCAGCACGTAGAGGCACAGCAGGATAGCGGCGGTGGAATTGATGGTCATGGAGGTGCTGACTTCATCCAAACGAATGCCGTTGCAGAGCACTCGCATATCGGCCAGAGAATCAATGGCTACGCCCACGCGGCCTACTTCGCCGGCGGCGAGTGAATGGTCTGAATCCATGCCCATCTGCGTGGGGAGATCGAAGGCGACGGACAAACCGGTGATGCCTTGAGAGAGGAGAAATTTGTAACGCTGATTGCTTTCTTCGGCGGTGCCGAAGCCGGCGTACTGGCGCATGGTCCACAGCTTGTGGCGGTACATATCGGCGTAAATCCCGCGCGTGAACGGGAACTGGCCGGGCTGCTCACTGGTGGACAAATTCCTACCTTAAGGGCGGTGAACGCGCGCCGCGATGCTACGGGCCTTGAGAAAGGATGAGATTCCGAAGCTGACCATTACGACAATGAAGATGCCCGAAATAGCGAGCGCGACAAAGCCGCTTTTCGGATCGGCCCGGAATGCGCGGTAGAGCTGAATAGCTTTGAGAAAAGCTGGGATGGCGAGGACGAAAAACAGGATGCCGATGGCCTGATTCCAGATGATGCGCGCGGGACGAACCACTTCGGGAACCACATGCTGCGCGAAGCGTTTTGCGTTATCCACATTGGCGTGTTTGGAGGCATGCCTGGCGAGCCGGACTGCGTCTTGAAGCTTCACTGCATCTTCACTTTAACATCGGTGCGCTATTGCCACAAAACGCGCAACCCGGCGGGTTTGTAATCGGGAAAACGCTCGTCGCTGGAAATGACGGTGAGGTTTTCCACAATGGCTTGGGCGATGATCATTCGGTCGAAAGGGTCGTGGTGATGCTCGGGAAGGGAAGCCACGAGTTCGACGTGCTCGCGCTTTATATGCAGGATGCGAGCGCCCATTTGCTCCATGCCGGCCCAAAGTTGTTCGCCGGTGATGAGCTTTTTGGAGGGATGCCGGCCGAGTTTGATGCCCAGCTCCCAAGGGGTAACGATACTGACCGCCAGAGTCTCCGCCTTTTCGATCTGCGTCACCAAGCGCTTCGGCAGCAGGTCGCCTCGCAGCCACCGCAGAAGCGCATTGGTGTCAAGCAGCAGGTTC
Organism: Bryobacterales bacterium; assembly: GCA_963785595.1. Taxonomy (GTDB): domain Bacteria; phylum Acidobacteriota; class Terriglobia; order Bryobacterales; family Bryobacteraceae; genus Bog-105. The sequence goes on from CAWAVY010000001.1 coordinate 41,760, forward strand.
ATCGGCCATCGGTGTAGCGGCCGGATTTCTTGAGATCCTGTATGTGCTCAAACAGGCCTTCGATTTCAGCGTCCGATTCGTGCCAGTTGTCGGGTAAATCGAAAGCGCCTTTGAGGAAGCCATAGCCCCTGTTCTTGGAGGCTTTAGGGCCTTCCGGAACTAATCTTACGAGTGGTTTGCCATGATTGGTAATCACGATTGTTTCGCCCTCCATTGCCGCGTTGATGAGCTTGGTAAGCTCTGTTTTTGCTTGTCTGACGCCAACTGTCATTTGGTTGTGATTTAAGGTTAGCACTACATTTGTGGTTAGTCAATGATGGATGTTAAGGAACTGCGTAAGGAAATTCCGAGCTTAGCGGAGGGACGGCCGGGCGCGGGCACAGCGTTTTTCGACGGCGCGGCCGGCACGCAAATGGCGCGGCGCTCCATTGAGCGCATGAATCGCGCAATGGTGGACGAGAATGCCAACTTCGGCGGATTTTTCGAGACATCCATGCGCGCGGTTGAATTGGTGGCGGACACGCGCGCCGCGCTGAAAGATTTCTTCAACGCCCACGACACCCGCGAAATTGTCTTTGGCCAGAATATGACAACGCTCACGCTGGCCATGGCGCGCACGCTCGGCCGTCGTTTCAAACAGGGCGGCGAGATTGTGCTGACCCGCATGGATCATGACGCGAACGTGGCGCCTTGGTTGAGTTTGGCGGAAGACTGCGGATTAGATGTGAAATGGCTCGATTTCAGCACCGAAACTTACGAGTACGATCTGACGCAGCTCGATGATTTGCTGACGCCGAAAACGAAGCTCGTGGCGGTGAATTATGCAAGCAATGTGATTGGGACGATCAACGATGTCCAGACGGTTACGGCACGCGCGAAGGCGGTGGGCGCGCTGGTGTTTGTGGATGCCGTCCAATATGCGCCGCATGGCGTGATGGACGTGCAGGAAGTCGGCTGCGATTTCCTGGTGTGCTCGGCATATAAGTTTTATGGGCCTCACTACGGCATCTTGTGGGGGAAGCTGGACGTGCTGGAATCGTTGGAGCCTTATAAAGTGCGGACCGCGCCCACATATGCGCCGGACAAGTTTGAGACTGGCACGAAATCGCGAGAGGCGATTGCGGGAGTGTTGGGAGCGATTGAGCACATCGAATGGATCGGCGGGCAGAAAGGGACTCGGCGGGAGCGGATTGTAGCGGGGATCTCGGCCGTGGTTGAGCATGAAGAGAAACTGACGCGGCAGTTGATTGCGGGTCTGGAAGCGATCAAGGGAGTGACGATCCATGGCAAGAAGGAAGGGCGGGTACCGACGCTGGCGTTGAGCGTTCGCGGACAAAATCCGGCCGACGTAGCCAAGGCGCTGGCGAGCCACCGCATCAACGTCTGGCATGGACATAACTACGGATGGGAACCGGTAAAGAGGCTTGGGTTACTTGAAGCGGGCGGAGTGGTACGCGTTAGTTTGGCGCAATACAACACGCGGGAAGAGATCGATTATTTCCTGCAGACATTAATGGCCCTCGGCTTCTAAGAAGCGTTCGGCTTCAATAGCAGCCATGCAGCCGGCGCCGGAAGCGGTGATGGCTTGGCGGTAGCTGCGGTCCTGCACGTCGCCGGCATGGAAGACACCGGCGATATTGGTGCGCGCGCCGCCGTGGGAAATGATGTAGCCATCCTGATCGAGGTCAAGCTGCGAGGCGAAGGGTTTGGTGTTGGGGATGTGGCCGATGGCGACGAATAGGCCGTCCACTTCGCGCTCGGAAACTTCCTTCGTTACCACGTTGCGGAGCTTGACGCCGGTAAGACTATGGACCTCATTTGTGGTTACATAGTCGATCGCTTCGACTACCGAATTTGTCAGGAACTTGATTTTGGGATTGGCCAGTGCGCGCTCATACATGATTTTCGAAGCGCGAAAGCTGTCCTTGCGGTGAACCACGGTAACCTCGCTGCCGAAGCGCGTGAGGAAGTTGGCTTCTTCCATGGCGGAATCGCCGCCGCCCACCACCATGATTTTCTTACCGCGGAAAAAGAATCCATCGCAGGTGGCGCAAGTGCTGACACCACGGCCAATCAACTCCTGCTCATAAGGCAAACCGAGCCAGCGGGCGGAGGCGCCGGTGGCGACGATCAACGTGCGCGTCTGGATCGTGCCGCCGTGGTCAAGTTCCAACGTGAAGGGCCGCTTCGACAAATCGGCGCGCGCCACGAGCCCATGTTCAAAGGTTGCGCCAAAACGTTCCGCTTGCTGCTTCATGTTTTGAATGAGCTGTGGACCGTGGATGCCTTCGGGGAAGCCGGGAAAATTCTCGACTTCGGTGGTTAGAGAAAGCTGGCCGCCGGGTTCCTTGCCTTCCAAAACAAGTGGCGTGAGATTGGCGCGCGCGGTATAGATAGCTGCCGTATTCCCGGCGCAACCAGAGCCGAGAATGACTACGTTATGCATGTTGTTCATCCGATGAAGTGATTGGCTATATGAAACGCCAGCCAGGAACCAGCATATGCGAGCGCCAGCATGTATGAGAACTGGAACGCCGGCCAGCGCCATCCGCCCGTTTCCCGTTTTACCACCGCGAGCGTTGAAAAACATTGCATGGCGAAAGCGAAAAAGATGAGTAGGGCGATAGCTCCGGCGGTACTCAGATCGTGATGCAGCGCGGCTTGCAGGCCGGCCGAATGTTCATCCCCTTGGATGCCATAAATGGTGCCGAGGGTGCTAACGATCACTTCTCGGGCGATGAGGGAGCTTATGAGTCCGATGCCGATTTTCCAGTTGAAGCCTAAGGGCTTGATGAACGGTTCGATGGCCTTGCCCAGGGAGGCGGCATAGCTGTGTTCGAGCGAAGGCATTTTTCCGCCGTGGAGCGGGAGATGCGCGAGAATCCACAGCAGAACGGAGACTAGCAGGATGACGGTTCCGGCACGGCGCAGGAAGACCTTGGCGCGATCAAGCAGCCGTAACGAAAGCGACTGTACGGTAGGCCAGCGATAGGGCGGCATTTCGAGAACGAACGAGGTGCCTTTGGTTTTCAAGATGCTTGATTTCAGGACGCGCGCGGTAAGGATGGCCGCCAGAAAGCCAAGCACATAAAGGCTGAGCATGGTGGCGGTTGGAAGAGAGAGCGCATCGCCGAGCAGCTTGGTGTTGGGGATGAAAGCGGCGATCAGGAGGATGTAAATAGGCAGGCGCGCCGAACAGGTCATCAAAGGTGCGATGAGGATAGTGGCGATGCGGTCGCGCTTGTTTTCGATGACCCGCGTAGCCATGACAGCGGGTACCGCGCAGGCGTAGGCGGAGAGCAGGGGGATGAACGATTTACCTTGCAGGCCGAATTTGGCCATGGTGCGGTCGGCAATTAAAGCGGCACGAGCGAGGTATCCCGAATCCTCCAAAATGCCGATGAACAGGAAAAGGAGCAGAATTTGCGGCAAAAAGACGAGAACCGAACCGACGCCTTGCCAAACGCCATCCACGAACAGAGAACTAAACGGCGAATCGGGCAGCAGATGCGTCATCCATTTGCCGGAGGATTGAACGCGCCCCTGCAGAAAATCCATGATGGGTTTCGCCCAGGAAAAGATGCTTTGGAAGACGGCCAGAACTATGACGGCGAAAATGAGCGGTCCGGCTATGGGGTGAAGAAAAATGCCGTCGAGGCGGCGTGTCCAGATGGGCGGGGCGGGAGCACGATAAGACGCGCGTTTGCCAAGATTAGCGGCCCACTGGCGACACTTGGGCACGTCTTGCAGGACGGGGAGTTCGATGCGGGCGGGCGGGGCGTTGAGGCGCGCCGCGGTTCCAAGGAGGAACTGCTGAATGCGGTCGATGCCCGTGCCTTTAGCGGCGCTTATGAGCGCGACGGGCGAGTTGAGTTCCGAAGAGAGCGCGGCTACGTCTACTTTGCCGCCGCGTTGGGCGAGATCGTCGGCCATGTTGAGCAAGACGAGGGTGGAAAGCCCCAAGCTTAGTATGGGAGCGGCCAGGACGAGGTTGCGGCCTAAGTTGGTGACGTCGAGAATGAGGATAACGGCGTCGGGCTTGGGGAAATCGGGCCGACTGCCTGTCAAGACGTCGTGCGTGACTTGCTCATCCTCAGCGCGTGGATGGAGGCTGTAGACGCCGGGTAGATCCACCAGGAAGACTTCCTGCTGGCTGTTGAGCTTGGCCTTTCCCATGCGGTGTTCTACGGTGACGCCGGGGAAGTTGGCGACTTTTTGGCGCAGGCCGGTGAGGCGGTTAAAAAGCGTAGATTTGCCCGAATTCGGCGGCCCGACGATGGCGACAATGATAGGCCGTTCGCCGGCTGGCCGAGGCGGCTGGAGGGAGGGATTAGGTAAGAGGCCCGCACGTGGCGTTTGGCCGTGGCAGTCGCTCATGAGAGCACAATCAAATCCGATTCCGGATCGCGCCGCAAATACAAATGCGAGGCGGTCTCTTGACGCAGGGCCACTTCTGACCCGTCCACGCGATAAACCCGAGGCCCCCCGCCGGGGGCTTTACGGCTAAGAACGATTTCGTTTCCGGGTAGGAAGCCGAGTTCCATGAGGCGCCGAGCCATATCCTCGGGCAACTCAAGACGATCCAGAATGCAACGCTGACCAGTACGTAGTTCTGCCAGCGTCTGCTGGTGGGCGGGCGCTTTGTCGGGAGGAGCAGCCATGGAGCGGAAACCGATATCGGACCATTTCAGTATGAGATAGTCCACTCAATCTGTCAACCGCTTGGGTTGCAACGGGATAGGGCGGTGGCCAATAGGTAAAATTGTACCTTCGGAGGATTTAGAGCCCGATGGTATGATGCTCGATGTGGTGCGGGAGGGTTCGCAACATCCAACTCCAGCCTTGGAGCGCGAAGCGGGCGGAGCCTTCACCCGCAAGGAAGTCTGTCGGCTGCTGAAAGTTGAGCCGCGCCAATTGAGAAGCTGGGAGCGGCAGCGGCTGATTCCCGAACTTTCGCAATACAAATTTCGCGATCTGTTGAAGCTGAAGCGTTTGGTGAGGCTTCGGGAGGAGAAGGCGAATCCGCGGCTGCTGAAGCAGGCGCTGCACACGCTGGACGGGTATTTGAAAGACTCGCCCGAATTGAGCGAGGATGTGCAGGTTTACACCGAGGGCCGGCGGGTGCGGATTCAAATCGGGCGGCAAAAGCTCGAGGCGGGTTCGGGGCAGTTGCTGTTCGATTTCGCGGCGGAAGAAATCAGCAAGCTGCTGCAACTGCCGGGCGCGCAGCACAACGCCGGGAATATTGCCGAAAGGCTGCGAAACAAGCTTGAGGCGGACCGCTGGTTTGAGCGCGCGCTGGAACTGGAGCAGCACGGTGCGGATTATGAAGAGGTGATAGCGGCCTATCAGAAGGCGGCGGAACTGGACCCGCAATCGGCCGGGGCGCTGGTGAATTTGGGGACGGTTTTTTTCAACGGGCACGCCTGGGCCGATGCCGAAGAGCACTACAAAAAGGCGCTGGCGATTGACCCCGATTATGCGTTGGCGCACTTCAATCTGGGGAATTTGTACGACGAGCAAGGCGACCAGCCCAGCGCCTTGCGGCATTACCGGGAAGCGCTGCGGATTCATCCGAACTACGCGGACGCACATTACAACATGGCGCTCTTGAGCCAGAGCAAGCGCGATGTGATGGGCGCTCTGCGGCACTGGCGGGCTTACCTGAAACTCGACCCGACGAGCACTTGGGCGCAAATTGCGCGCCGCGAGTTGAACAAGCTGCAGGCGCTTACGGTGGTGCATGGGACGCGGGAGATTGAGGCGAGCCTTCGGCTGGTGAAGCGCGCGGGCGGGGACGAGAGAGCTTGAAAATGGCGGTTGGAGCTAGACGCTAGCGGCGGTAGACGGCGCAAGAGGTATCGGTTTCCCACACTCTGACGTACGCAAGCTTCGCGGGCTCGATATCGCGTTGGATTTCGTCGAAGATAAACTTGGCAATGTTCTCCGCCGAAGGATTCACAACATCGAAGGGCTTCAAGTCGTTGATGAGCTGGTGGTCGAGATACGCGCTCTTGGCGCGCAGGCATTGCTTCAAATCGGCAAAGTCGAATAACATGCCGTTGTGATCCAACTCACCCGTCATGCCCACTTGCACTCTGTAGTTATGGCCGTGCAGGTTCTCACACTTGCCCTTGTAATTCCGTAAAAAGTGGGCGGATGCGAACGTGTGTTCGACAAAAATCTCAAACATGAAAGAAGCTTTGAAGATCCTCTAATTTCCTGGTAAGCCGGTAAGGGGGCAGGCTGTTGAAAAAAACCTTGCCATACGGCAGCTTGATAATTCTATTATCCAGCAGCACGAGCGCGCCGCGATCGGACGCCGCCCTTATGAGCCGCCCAAAGCCCTGTTTTAGAGACAGCGCGGCTTGCGGTACCTGATATTCGTAGAACGCATTGCCGCCGGCTTGACGGATAGCTTCGGTGCGCGCGGCAATCACCGGATCGCCGGGCACGGCGAAGGGCAGCCGATCGATGATCACACAACTCAACTGCTCGCCTTGCACGTCAATACCCTGCCAGAAGCTGGAGGTGCCGAAGAGAACAGCGCCTGGCGTGTTGCGAAAGGTTTCGACCAACGCCGTGCGCGGGGCTTCGCCTTGCATCAACAAGGGGTGGTCAAGGCGGACTTTGAGCATCTCGTAGACTTGCCGCATCTGTTGGTAGCTGGTGAAGAGCACGAAGGCGCGGCCGCGTGAGGCGTCGAGAACTTCGTGGATGAGGTCTGCGGCTCGCCAGGAGAACTCGGGCTGACGGGGGTCGGGCAAATGCGGCGGCACATAGAGGAGCACTTGTTTGGCGTAATCGTACGGGCTTTCTATCCGCAGTGTGCGCGCGTTGGGAAGCCCTAAACGCTTTTGGGTGTAGGCGAATTCACCAGCCACGGCCAACGTGGCGGAGGTCAAGACCACAGTGGCAACGCAATCAAATAGGCGCGCCGCTAACATTTGCGAGACGTCTATGGGAGTAGCCTGCAGATAGACGCCGCGGCCGCGGGCTTCGACCCAATACACATTGGCGGGGTCGGGCGTTTCGAGCCAATAGCGGAGGCCCTGCTGCAGGAGTTTCGCGCGCCGGACCAAGGGCAACGTATCGTCAACCGCGCCCTGCACCAATTCGAGCCGGGCGGATAAAGTCTCGAGCGCCAGCAGCAGTTCCCGGTAGGTGGCTTCGTTGGCATTCAGGAACGACTCGTGTTGGCGAAAGCCCTGGCGGCCTTCGTGCGGAAAGAGAGAAAAGAAATCGTCGCAGCGGTCGCCAAGCTGGATGAGGCCGCGGTCGAGTTCAGGCGTGGCGAAGAGCTTTCTGCGTGAAACAGCGGCGGTGTCCTTGATCAGCTCATGGATTTGGAGATTGCTGATGCTGAGTCCAAAATACTGGCCGGCGACGTCCTCAATCTCGTGAGCTTCATCGAAAATCACCGCGTCATAATCCGGCAGGATTGCACCGAAAGCGCGGTCGCGCGCGGCCAGGTCGGCGAAGAACAAGTGATGATTCACCACTATGATGTCGCTGGCGATGGCGCGGCGGTGCATCTCGGTGATGAAACAGCGCTCGAACTGCGCGCACTTCTGACCGGCGCAATTATCGCTGCGGGCGTCCATCTTCCACCACGCGCCGCCGCTTTCGGGAATGTCGTGAAGCTCGCTGCGGTCGCCGGTTTCGGTGGTCTTCTCCCAATCGCGGATGATCTGAAATTCGCGCCGCTCCTCGAAGCCGGTAAGCAAGGGCTCGCGTTCGGCGTCATAGAGTTTTTGGCGGCACAGGTAGTTCTGGCGGCCTTTCATGTAGCAAGCATGAATGGGCGTGTCGAACATGCTTTGCAAAAAGGGGAGATCTTTGAAAAAGAGCTGCTCCTGCAGCGCCTTGGTGCCGGTGGAGATGACCACGCGTTTGCCGGACAGAATGGAGGGAAGCAGATAAGCGAGCGTCTTGCCGGTGCCGGTGCCGGCTTCCACAATGAGATGGCGGCGGTCGGCGAGCGCGTCCGCGACAGCGACGGCCATGTCGATTTGGCCGGGGCGGTGTTCGTAGTTGGGGTGGGCCCGCGAAAGCGCACCGTTACGCCCGAAAAAACTCTTCGGCGTCAACCTCGCGCTGGTGCCACGGGGCCGTTCGGTTTGGCTGGTGGTGCTCACTTAGGGCGGCAAGACGGTGGAAACCTTAAGTGTAGTATGCGCGGCTAGTGGAGTGGGCTGGTCACTTTCTCGAGCGCAATAATCGAAACTGAGCCGTGAGAGACGAATGGCCGACATAAGAGTAACTCAAGCGGAGGCAAACGCACTGATCGCAATAAGAGAAGGGATCGCAAGTCGATTCGCCGGAAAAGAGAAGGTCCATTGTTTATCGTCTTTGCGCTGGTGCTGCTGATCGTATTAGCTGGCGTTGCCGGTAGCTCAAACGGCGATGCCCGCATGCAGCCTAGTCGGTAAGAGAGACTCCGAAAAACGCCTCGACTGACGATTTGGTTTCTCCAATGTATGCCCCGCTCCAACTGCGCAGTACCACTCCCTGTGGGGAGACCACAATCGTTGAGGGCGTTACCCTCAGCCTCATCGAGGCCAAATTCGCTGGCGACGGGTTACTTAGCACAGGGAATGCCATTGGGTGAAGCGCCAGGAACTCGTCCAGCCCCTCGCCGGACATTGACAGGCCCACCATTCGGTAGCGCGCTGACACCTGCCCGGCAAGAGAACCGAGGGTCGAGGCGTTCCGTTCGCACCAAGTGCAGCCCGGTCTGAAGAAGTAGATTACAGTGGGCTTCGACGTCTCAGCATAGGACAGCTTCACGTGCCGCGCGCGACGGTCGACAGCATCAATTTCGGACAGTCTCTCACCTTCTTTAATTACGTCTTCTTTAATTACGTCGTCCAGCCGTGATTCGCTTTGGGATTGAAGCGCCCAAATATGCATCGCTTGGCGAACGTTTATCATCACGGAGAGAACAAGCGCAATAGCTAATACGACGCTTGATCGGCTTGGCTTTGTGCGGCTCACGTAAAATCACGCTCGCTTGACGTGTGACCCGGCACACGAGCTTTCGAGGATAACGTTTATCGGACCTCCATTACGCTCAGCCTTGCCTTTTCCGGCGGTGCCGCGAACACCAATTTCTCCCCATCATTTCCTTTCATGTCCGGGATTTGTCCCGCCTCTGTCGGAACTCCAATTGTCTGCCACCGCCCCGAGGTCCGCTCGAGCCGAAAGATAGAGGTCTTGTTCTCCCCCTTCCGCACTGCCTCATCTGCGAAAGCATAGACAATATCGGAGGGAGTCAAGGCAAGCTCGAAAACAACCGTTCTAAGATTGTTGCCCGGGACCGGATCGTAGGACTTCAGCGTTCTGGTATCAGGAAAGAACTCGAAATAATGCCCTCCCTCGCCCTCGTGCGTGTAACCGCCGGCGTACCAAGCGACGCGATCATTCGCGGCGGCCAAACGTCCGTTGCGAGTTACAGCCATGTCTCCAACTGTAGTCAGCGGAATGGCCGACCCGACAAATCGCCCCGCCGGGTCGAAGCGCCGCAAAATATCGCGGCTTCTGTCGATTTTCCTGGTCCCATTGCCGGGCACTTCGATCCCGACCGTCCACACAGAGCCGTCCGGCGCGACCGCAATCCGTTGCGGCTCGTATGGTTCGGTCCGAATGATTCTGAGCTCACTCCCCTGCCTGGAAACGTGCGCTAGAAAGCTGCTCAGTTGGCCGGAGGTGCTCGTAGAAAAGCCGCAGGCCCAGACAGAACCATCCGTTGCCGCCGCAAAATCGATCAGCTTTGTCATCCGAACGCCGGGAAGCTCGATCAAAGACTGAAGCTCCATCTTGCCGTCGCGATCAAAACCGTACAACGTCGGTGTACTAGCAGAAGTATCGTAGAGGACTAGCAATCCATTACTCCACCGCGTTTTGGAACTCAACACCGCGCTTTGAGGAATCCCGCTATAGTCAAGCGTGCGCCAAGCAGTAACAGCCGCAGTTGCAACCACCCCATCCTGTCCATCCTCAGCGCGAACGAGTCCGCGCACAACAAACAAGCCTAGGGCCAGTAAGAACTTAGTCGTTCGGGTCTTCATGCTTTAATCCTCATTAGAGAGTTTCGCAACTTCACCTGATTCACCGGGGTAGTTAGTTAGGCTAGGAGGTAGGAGGATACGTTGGACAGTCGCAATACGTCGCCCAGCATCCAGCGCAGTTGCTTCCTCGACAGTGGGAATTGCCATTCGCCTGGTCGGCGAACTGAGGAAACCCCTCCGCATATCCGTTGGTAGCCTGCCCCGAGCAGCCGTTTCCTTGGCAGGCCGTATCCTCTAACCAAGCTCCGCAACCTGCGGCGTTGCAAGGCCACTCGCAGCCAGGATTGCCCTGGGCGTGAACGGTGGTCGAGAGACCAAGCAGGCCAAGAGCACGTTCCAATTTGCTGGGCCGTTCGGTGCGACAAGTCCGCACCTCAGGGCGTCGCTGAACTGCGGCCCACACTCGTAAGTTGCGTGGATCGGGCTGGATACCATCAAAGATTGAACGGAGCGGGTGGCCAAATGCCGTGGTTATAGATACGAGTTTAGTCGCTGGCGGGCGCCCGGGCTCCCACCCGTGTATCACCTTTGATTGCAATCCCAGAAACAAGGCAATTACCGTGCCCGAGACAATACCAACTACAGTCTTACTAGCCATAGCCGGATTCTAAACGCACAAGACAACTTCGTCAAATGAAATAGTGCAACGGGTTGGATGTCCTTTTGAGTGTTAGGTAGTTAACGCTGCCGTGCCTTTTGAAACCAAGCCCCTCTATCTCGACCACCGGAACGACGCGCTGCAGGATAAAAGCTGTTCCATGTGGTCAGCGTCGAAGTCATCACAGAACTTGGGGCGCATTCTCAGCGCACGCCCGCTGCGGCCATCTTGGCGCGCAAACCCCTCTCCGCGTCGGGGCCCCAATAGGCGCAATCCAACTGTAAGAACACAGATGTATAGGGCACAGTCATGTTGGTTTTGATAATCAACACGCGAAAGGTCTGGCTTACGGCATCGAGCTTTTCGATGATCTTTTCGTGCGGCAGCGACTCCACCGTTTTATCTTTGAAGATCGCGGCCAGACGGTAGCGGTAGGCCTCCACGCCTGGCGCCTCGGCGTCGTCGAGATACTTCAATTCCTGATCGATGTAAACGATAGGCGCGACGTGTTTCGATTTAGCCAACGCGGCGAGCACCGTTTCAAGAACTTCCACTTGATCGGCATTCGCGACCACAGTCTCAATGCCTTCTTTTGCCTGCGCGGGATAGGCTGAATCGGCTATGACAATCCAATTGCGATGGCCGTATGACGGAATGCGCTCCGCTAAGATCTTCTGCCAATTGCTATCGGCGCCCAAGCTCACCATATTACAAAACAAAGCTGCGGTACAAAACAAGGCTGCGGCTGCAAGTTTCATCGACTTCTATTAGACAACGTGGGGCTTGGCTATTTGTTTACCGGTACGCTAGCTTCTTCGATTTTCAGCAACTGCTGCTTCAGGGCGTCGGCGTCTTTGGCATTGGGCACAAGGGCCAGATAGGCGCGCAGGTAGCCGGCTGCTGTTGTGTAGTCTTTGTTAAGCATCGAAATTTCGGCGAGCATACGGTTGGCTTCCGGATAACGGTGACGGGTATCCAGTTTGAGCAATGCCTGCCCGCTCTTAGAAGCATCGGACAGCTTGTTGAGGTTGTAATTCGCCACTGTGTTGTACCAGAACGAGCTGGGAAATTCCACCGGGTTGAGATCAATGGCCTGCTTGCTGTAGTTGGCGGCCTCTTCCCATTTGCCTTCCCGGGCCGCCAGCCAAGCTAGCTGATCGTAGGGGCTGACGTATTTTCTGTCCGCTTCGGCCGCCGCCACATAGGATTTCCGGGCATCTTCAAACTTGTTTTGGCGCTGCTGCAGTTGGCCAAGCGCAAACCATGCCACCGCGTACTTCGGATACTCGCTGGTGGCGGCGATCCAATGCTTTTCAGCCTCATCCAGATTGCCCTTGCGTTGCGCCTGAAGGCCCTTTTCGAAATTCTTCTGGGCGGCTTTCGGCGCCTCGGCGGTTGTGAGGCTAATGGTGGTGCCCTGCACGTTAGTGAGGCGGTGCAGAATGATGGTGCCGACGTTGGGGTCGTCGAGCGAGCGCCGGCTATCCAGAGAAATTGCATCGGAGCGATAGCCAGGGTAACTCGCCCGCAGTTCGCATCCCCACAGCGCGGTTTCAGAAGTACGATTGCCCAGGCCGGTGGTATCGCCAAACCCTGAATTCTGGCTGCGCGAATTCAGGCCGTCGTAGTCCGATTGCGATGAATCCGCCGCACTGAGGCCGGCACCCGACTTGTTTCCCAACTGGAAGGAGAACCTGCCTTTGCTATCGGTATGACCTTCGGTTCGAACGTTGGCACCGCAGACCCGCTCGATACTGATGTCGGAATTGAGGGGCGAGGCGTCGTCGAAGACGACTTTTCCGGCAAGAAAAATGGCCCGATCGGGGAAGGGATTATTGGTTGAATTGTTGGTGCCGTTAGGGGTCAGCGAAGGCTGAGTACCGGGGACATTCGGATTGCCGCGCGTGCCGGCGGTGGGCGACGGCGCGCTCGCTCCGGCAGGGGCGCTTCCATGCTGTTGGCCAAGCAACTGCGGCCCGGTACCAGCTAGCATGGCGGCGATGAGAACGACAAAACTACGGTTGGTCCAGTGAATCATGGAGCCTCCCTATTGAGTTGAGTATCGCATTTGTTGGGGCGCACTGGTTGGCCGGCGCCCGCCGCCCCGCCGATGCCTGCTCATCGCTCGTCATTTTTCCGAAAATGCCGCGTCCCGATCCATGTCAACGTCTTCCGATTCAGCCGGTTAGAAACGGCATTCGCTTTGCATACAAAGCGCTGCCGGAACGTGCCAGTCGCAAATCCGGCAGAGAAGTAAGAACAGAAAGGGACACAATATGAAACGACACTCTAAGGGATTAGCGGTCATTACCGGGGCATCCTCGGGAATCGGTGCGGTGTACGCGGATCGTCTCGCCCGGCGCGGTTACGATTTATTACTGGTTGCGCGGAACCAGGGACGCATGGCGGATCTGGCGAACAAACTGGTAAGCGAGACGGGAAGCAATGTTGACATCCTCGCTACCGACCTCGCCGATTCTAACGATTTGGCCAAACTGGAGAAAATCCTCCGCGAAGACTCCAGAGTCACCTTGCTCGTCAACAACGCGGGCGTGGGCGCTACTGCGCCGTTAGTGAATTCGAACGTCAACGAAATGAGTCGAATGATCGCACTCAATGTGGAGGCGCTGACAAGGCTGACCTACGCCGCAGTGCCCGCATTCGTGAAGCGCGGCACTGGCGTAATCATCAACATCGCTTCCGTCGTCGCGGTGGCTCCCGAGCGGCTCAATGGCGTCTACGGTGGCACGAAAGCCTTTGTTCTAGCTTTCAGCCAATCACTGTGGCATGAGTTGGCCGGCACTGGTGTCAAAGTTCAGGTCGTGCTGCCCGGGGCGACAGCCACGAATTTCTGGGCCGCCTCCGGCAGACCGGTCGAAAATCTGCCCCGGGAAATCGTGATGACTGCCGAGGATATGGTGGATGCGGCTCTCGCAGGCTTCGATCAAGGCGAGTTCGTGACGATCCCCGCGCTTCCGGATGCCGGGCAATGGGAATCTTATGAGGCCGCGCGCCAAGCCCTCATACCCAATTTGTCTCGTGCAGAAGCGGCCGGCAGGTATGGCGTAGTCCATGCCGCAGGTTGAGCGAGCCATGTTGAGGATTGAAAAAGAATCCGATGGATGCGTCACGCGACTGCTGCTGAGCGGGCGCATTCATCCGCGTGAGTTGCGCCGCGATTCCCAAGCGCTGATTGATAGATACGGTCACAAGCGCCCGGCCAAAATAACTACGCGCCCGCGCCTTCTTTCTCATCCTTCGTCATTTTGCCGAGCATGAGGCGCGGTTCTGAGCCTCTGTTTCCTTTCCTTTCAGCGATTTGCCGGTGGAGAGATGGTTGCAATATTCTCTTGCGTCAGTGTTCAGCATAAAAAGGAGAACGACAATGACGCAAACAGAAATCCACTTCCATCAGACAACCACTTTGACACCCGAACAGTACGTCGCCGGGCTCACCGACTTCGGACCTGGCCGCTCGAAGCTCTTTGGCAACAGCGCCGATGAGTACCTGAAGGTGCATTACCGCGGCCGCTCGGAAGCCGACGTTACCGAAGGGTCGGGCGGCATCTGGGAACGCCTGCACTACGACTGGTCCGATCCCAATCACGTCATCCTAACAACGACCGATTCGAATGTGTGGGGAGGCGCGTCCGGCCACACCTACACCTTCAACCGTGAGTCCGACGGCACGACCAGCATTGACCTGAGCGTGGTACGCGAGGGCAAGAATCTCAAGGGACGCGTGCTCGGATTCGTGCTCAGGACCATTGGCAGGAGGGTTTTGAAAACGGCGTTTGAAAACTCCGTCAAAGCGATCGAAGCACGGAACGGCGGGTTGACAGAGCACGCCGCCGCACGACCGGCATTTTGAGCAGGAAGGGTTCGCGCCTTGATCCGCTCGCGTCGGCAGTATTTAGTCTCGCAACTTGTCCGGTACCTGCACATCCCTCGGCGTGAACTCCGCCATCTTGGCAAGCAAATCGTTCAAGTCTCCGCTGACCAGCAATAAGTCCCTGTCTTCCGGCTTCAGGAATCTTTCATCCACGGCGTGCGCTAAGAATTGCAGCAGCAGGTCGTAATAGCCCGCCACATTCCACAGACCGCAGGGCTTGTGATGTATGCCGAGTTGCGCCCAGGTGAGGGCTTCGCACAACTCGTCGAGGGTGCCCCAGGCGCCCGGCAAAATCAGGAAAGCGTCGGCGCGGCGCGACATTTCCGCCTTACGGTCATGCATGGAACGCACAACGTGGAGTTCCGAAAGGCCGCGATGCGCAATCTCAAGATCCACCAGCGATTGAGGAATGATTCCGACAACCTGTCCGCCAGCTCGAAGGGCCGAATCGGCCAGCGCGCCCATGAGCCCGCGGTGGCCGCCGCCATAAACGATCTGAATGCTGCGCGCCGCCAGTTCCGTTCCGAGAGCTGCCGCCGCGCCGGCAAAAATCCCGTCCTTGCCCGCACTCGACCCGCAATAGACACAAATGCTTTTGATGTCCATGTGAACTACGGCCGAATCGGAGGGGTTAGCCCCGGAAGTTCTTGCGCTTAGCGTCGGCGGCTTTTTTGCTATCAACCCGCGACAAGGACCTGATGTGAAGCACCGGCATCAGGCTCAAGTCTTCTTCTTTCGGCTGGGTGGTGGCATGCTTGGAAAGTTCCTGGTTGAGGTTCGAAATGAACCCCTCGATCTGCTGCTGCATGGCTTCCATCTTCTCGCGCATGTTGAGAATAATCTCCACACCCGCCAGGTTCACGCCCAGATCGCGCGTTAGCTTCAAGATCACTTCCAAACGTTCCAGGTCTTCGTCCGTGTAGAGGCGCGTGTTGCCGTCGCTTCTCGAAGGCGTTAATAATCCTTCCCGCTCATACAGCCGCAGGGTCTGAGGATGAATTTCGTATTGTTCGGCCACTGCCGAAATCATGTAGGCCGCTTTGCCCTTGCTCTTCGTCATTTTGCGCCGCCACCCGCTCTAAACCGCCGGTTGCACCTTGCTCCAAATAGCCGATCTCACGTCCTCGGTCTGAACTTGCGCCAGTTCGCGCAACAATTCGCGGGTGCGTTCATCGCCCACATCGGGAGCTTTGAGAGATACTTCCACAATTTCGTCGCCGCGGGTATTCTTGCGGCCGTTGAAGACGCCCTTTTCACGCAAGCGGAATTTCTGACCGCTTTGCGTGCCTTGCGGAATCTTGAGCAGCGCCCTGCCGTCAATGGTGGGCACTTCTATCTTGGCGCCTAATCCCGCTTCGCTCACCGTCAGAGGAATCTGAATCACAATATTGTCGCCATCGCGTTTAAAGAAGGGATGCTCCTCCACTCGGATGGTGATGTACAGATCGCCCGCCGGACCACCCGCCGTGCCGGCGTTCCCTTTGCCCGCCACCCGCAGGCGCGAACCGGAAGCCACGCCTTGCGGGATTCGAACTTCCACCGAATCGGGCCGACTGAGCGTTCCCTCGCCGCGGCAATTCGGACAAGCATTTTTCAAACGCCCGCTGCCGCCGCAGCGATTACACGTTAAATTAAACTTCATGGCGCCGGCCATTTGGGTCACTGTGCCACTGCCATCGCACTCCGGACAAACGACAACGTTGTTACCGGCCGCACCGGTGCCGTGACAAGCCTCGCAAGTTTCCTGTCGCGAGATATTGAGCTTCACTTGCGTTCCTTTAATGGATTGCCAGAAATCAACATTCAAGCCGTATTCGAGATCGGCGCCGCGTTCGGCATGAACCGCCTGCTTGCCGCCGCCTTTGCCGAAAAACTGGCTGAAGATATCCTTGAAACCGCCGCTTCCGCCACTGAACCGTTCGTCTTCGAAACCGGCCGACGGTCCGGCACCGCGCTGCGCATTTTGTTGTTGCCGAAGAAACTCGGCGAAATCAAACCCTTCAAAATTCGGGCCCGCGCCAGGTCCGCTACTGGGATTGGCGCCATTCGGCGGAATGTTGTCGGCATAGAAACCGAACTGATCGTAGACCTTCTTCTTGTTTTCGTCGCTCAGGATGTCATACGCTTCCTGAACCTTCTTGAAGCGTTCTTCCGCAGCCTTATCGCCGGGGTTCAAATCGGGGTGAAACTTGCGGGCGAGTTTGCGGTACGATTTGCGGATCTCGTCCGCATCCGCAGTGCGGCCTACGCCAAGAGTTTCGTAATAATCCTTTTTCGATGTTGAAGGCATTGACCCGTCTCACCAAATCGCACCCGGTGCGCACCCCTCCCGAATGCGTACACTTGCTCATGGGGACCAGCGCCGGCTGATCTAAAAGCCGCCACTGATCCCTTCAGTTGACTAACTAGCGCTTGCTCCAGTTACTTCTTGTCTTCGACGTCAACGAACTCGGCGTCTACCACGTTGTCTTTCGGCTTCTCCGCGCCGGCGGTGGGACCCGCTCCTGGCGCGCCGGCTGTTGGGCCGCCGCCATTCGGAGGCGTGCTCGATTTGTACATCGCCTCCGCCAGCTTGTGGCTTGCCGTTGTAAGCTTATCCGTCGCCGACGTAATCTTGTCGAGACCGCCTTCCGCCATCGCCTTCTTTACATCTTCGAGCGCGGCTTCCACTTGCCTTGCATCCGCGTCGGAGATCTTCTCGCGATGTTCCTTCAGCATCTTCTCTACGTTGTAAGTCATGGCGTCCGCCCGGTTGCGCGCCTCAATCTCGTCGCGCTTCTTGCGGTCGTCGGCCGAGTGGGATTCGGCGTCGCGCGCCATCTTCTCCACTTCGTCCTTGCTCAAGCCGGAAGAGGATGTAATGGTGATCTTTTGCTCGTTGTTGGTGGCCCGGTCCTTGGCCGTGACATTCAGAATGCCGTTGGCATCGATATCGAACGTCACCTCAATTTGCGGGATGCCGCGCGGCGCGGGTGGAATGCCCACTAACTGGAAGACCCCCAACAGCCGGTTATCGCGCGCCATAGCGCGTTCGCCCTGGTAGACCTTGATTTCCACTGAAGTCTGGCTGTCCGCCGCCGTGGAGAACACTTCGCTCTTCCGAGTTGGGATGGTGGTGTTGCGGTCAATCAGTTTGGTGAACACGCCACCCAGCGTTTCGATACCAAGCGATAGCGGAGTGACGTCGAGCAGCAACACATCCTTGACTTCGCCGCCCAAGACACCGCCCTGCACAGCCGCGCCGATGGCAACAACCTCATCCGGGTTCACGCTCTTGTTCGGATCTTTGCCGAACAAATCACGCACGATCTGCTGCACCTTCGGGATGCGGGTGGAACCGCCAACGAGCACGACCTCGTCGATGTCTTTCGGTGTGATGCCGGCATCCTGCAACGCTTGTTTGCAAGGGCCGACCGAACGCTGCAGAATGTCGTCTACCATCTGCTCGAAGCGCGCGCGGGTCAGTTTGATGTTTAAGTGCTTCGGACCGCTGGCGTCCGCCGTCAAGAACGGCAAATTGATTTCGGTTTCGAGCAGCGTAGACAGTTCGATCTTGGCTTTCTCGGCTGCTTCCTTGAGGCGCTGCAACGCCATCTGGTCTTTTGATACGTCAACGCCGATATCTTTCTTGAATTCTTGAATCAGCCAGTCGATAATGCGCTGGTCGATGTTATCGCCGCCGAGGTGCGTGTCGCCGTTGGTGGACTTCACTTCCACTACGCCGTCGCCAACTTCCAAAATGGAGATATCGAAGGTGCCGCCGCCGAAGTCGTAGACCGCGATGGTCTCATCCTTTTTCTTATCCAAGCCGTAGGCGAGCGCGGCCGCGGTCGGCTCGTTGATGATGCGCATCACCTCCAGACCGGCGATCTGGCCCGCGTCTTTGGTCGCCTGCCGCTGCGCGTCGTTGAAATAGGCCGGAACGGTAATGACCGCTTTGGTGACCTTCTCGCCCAGATACGCTTCCGCCGCTTCCTTGAGCTTGGTCAGAATCATTGCCGAAATCTCAGGCGGTGAATATTTCTTGCCTTGGATCTCTACGCGCGCGTCGCCATTGTCGCCCGAGACGCTCTTGTAGGGAACCAGCTTCATTTCTTCGCTCACTTCGTTGAAGCGGCGACCCATGAAGCGTTTAATCGAGTAAACGGTGTTTTCCGGGTTGGTCACGGCTTGGCGCTTGGCGACGTTGCCCACCAGACGTTCACCATTCTTAGTGAAACCCACTACGGATGGCGTGGTTCGCCCACCTTCTTGGTTCGGGATGACGGCCGGCTGGCCGCCTTCCATCACAGCAACCACCGAATTTGTGGTTCCGAGGTCAATTCCGATAATCTTACTCATGTTAGTGTGTTTGCCTCCGCCGACCGAAGAATTTCGTTGCCGGCCGCTCTTAGCACGTCTTCATTATTGAATATGAGTCTCAGATTGTCAAGTTCCCTACCATTAACTTTGTTTTTTTTCGCTGCCTCCCTGGCAGGAGGCCAAAATACCCTGACAGTGGCAGCCGCAGCCGACTTGTCCAAAGTCGCGCCGGAGCTTGGCCAAGCTTTTGAAAAAAGGAACCCAACCATCCAAGTTCGTTTCGTAATCGAGGCATCAGCCATGCTGGCCCAACAGATTGAAAACGGTGCTCCTTACGATCTATTTCTCTCGGCGAACGCGCAGTTTGCGGATCGACTGGCCTCGTCTGGCAAGCTAGAGTCACCCGCCGTCTATGCGACGGGGCGTTTGGCCTTGCTCTGGCGCGATGACAAGCAGCATAATGTAAACGAGTTAGAGCAGACTACGGTTCGGTTTATCGCACTGGCTAACCCGAAGCTCGCGCCCTATGGCGTCGCTGCCCGGCAAGCGCTGGAACATGCCGGCTTGTGGTCGAAAATCGAACCCAAAGTCGTCTACGGCGAAAATGTTCGCCAGGCTTTGCAGTTGTTTGATAGCGGCAATGCCGATGCGGTTCTTACTTCCGACGGGTTGGTGAGCGACCGGAAGGCCCAGTTGATTCCAGCGGATTGGCATCAACCGATAGTTCAGAAGGCGGGTATTGTAGCGGCGAGTCGAAGACAAAAGGAAGCGGGTTTGTTTTTGCAGTTCTTGTTAGGGCCAACGGCGCAAGCTATCTTCGCCCATCACGGTTTTGGCAAACCGGCACCGTAGATCGTTTTTACGGTACGAACCCAATTTGGTGCTGTCGCCTCTTTGTCTTGAATGACAAGAAGTAACAGGCCCGGCCATGGCGACTGAAATGCTGGTGGTTTGGCAATTCCTGGCAAGCGTCTGAGGACATTAGAAATACCGGCCACGAAATAAAGTCCGCTCGACTGTGATCGGGCTCTCCTTGGAAAACACGACGCAAGTTGCGCCAAGTCTATCCGGCTCGACCAAGCGCAGCCCGACATACGTATCGATCTGCTCCGGGTGAATGGCATCGACGATCTCGCGGGTAAGAAATTCCGGTTCCGGCTTCGGATTCATTTAGCCAAACGGCGGAGCAAATCAGCATGCTCAACAGATGTCTTCTATATTGTTAGCAAGGCGCTGTTCTGTAAAAGGAATAAGGCGGCCAGCGGAGTCCTCACACCAAGTATAAGAAGGATCATGGAACCTGCGGATAGAGCCTCAGAGCATTGTCGTGAAAGTACCCACGCGCGAGTTCCAAAGCCTTATCCTCGGTTAGTTCATTCATCGCGACCATCTCGGCGAGAGCGGCGGCGAGGGCTTCGCGGGCGGAGTACACAGCGAGCCAATACGTCTCCTCCGAGCCAAGAGCCGCACTGTACGGGTATGCGTCGGAGCCGAAGGTAATTTTGTCAGGGTAGGTTTCGAGCCAAAGCTTGAAGATCTTCGCCAACTCCGCAGGGTATAAAAGCGTTTCGATTTCCGACGTATCGATGTAGACATTCTTCATGGCCGCGAGCCAGATCACCTCCCGGAAATACGGGTACCCTCCGTGAATGAGGACGAAGGTGGTATTGAGATAACGCGGGTCTTTGACGATGTTTTCCAGATTGAGGACGTCGCCTTTTCGCAGGCTGAAATAGTCTCCTTCGCCCACGGCCGTGTGAATATGCACCGGCAGATGAAGGCGGCCACCCTCCGTGACGAGGTAGCGGAAGACGTAATCCTGAAATGTCTTGTATTCTTCGGGCGTAGGCACTCCGCCCGAGTGATATTTCTCATAAACGGAGACGGCGGCTTGGCGGGGCGGGTCGGCAAAGTAAAGCGAACGGAAGTAGCCGGCCTCAAACTTCTCGGCAATGCCGCCTTTCTTCTGGTTCTCCTCGAGAATGCGGGAGATGAACGAGAGATAGGCGTCGAAGCTGCCGGGCAGTCCGCTCAGTCCGCCTTGTTTCATGTAGCGATGGAGAACCTTTTCCTGGAGAGGGATGTAAACGCCTTCGTCGGGGTTTTCGGCGATCACGTGTTTGTTATCGAAGGGGAAGAGAAACGAATCGACAAAGAAAACCCAACGGAAGCGTTTCGGATTCAGGTAGTTGGCCATCGCCACGCGATTCGCGACGGAGGACTCGATACCGCATTCGTCGAGGATGTGGTCCCAATAGCTGGTGCCTCCCGCTTTCTCGGCCGCACCGGACCTTTGCTGAAGCCAGTGCATGTGCTCCTCCGACATGTCCGAGTACGGGTAGTTGAACAGCGCCTTGACGGCCGCTACCAGCTCGGGGTTCGTCTCACGCTCGCGGAAGGGCAAGTGTTCGGGTGGGGTGGCTTGCGCGTCAACGTCGGAATCGTCGCCGAAGCCAGGGTGAGCATGGTGATCGAAGATCGGAATGGTTTTGATCTTCTCTAAAAGCCGCTGATAGATCGCCGGGACATCTCCGGAGGGCAAAGCTCGCGCCTGGGGCCACGCAGGGATTGCTACCGCAGCGGCGAGAACTGCAAACGCCGCCCACTGAATTTGCTTTCGCTTCATCATCGGCTTCTCCTCGAAAGCCTAAGAATCAGTTGCAAGATTCAAGCACGGAATTTGCAGATGAAAGGAAGTATACAACACGCTAGAAGACAGTCGGCAAAGCTACGCTTTCGGATGCGCGCGATCATAGACGGCTTGTAAGTCTTTGAGCGAGACCTGCGTGTACTTCTGCGTTGTGGAAAGCCGCGCGTGGCCCAGCAACTCCTGGATCGACCTGAGATCCGCTCCGTCACTTAGCAAATGGGTGGCGTACGCGTGCCGAAAGCTGTGAGGATGCACGCTTGAATCTCCTGCCACCAACACGGCATAGAGCTTCACGAGCCGCCTGACTTGGCGGTCGCCCAAACGCGTGCCTCGCGAATTCAGGAACAGTGCGCGTTCGCTTGGTTGCGTTGACCGTTTCTCTAAATACGCGTTGACCGCTTCCACCGCGCGGCCGCCCACCGGCACTTGCCTTTCTTTGTTGCCCTTGCCGCGCACGCGCAGCCACGCGGTGTGCAAATCGATGTCCTCAAGATTGATACCGACCAGTTCGCTTACGCGGATGCCGCAGCCATACATCAATTCAAGCAGCGCCATGTCGCGTTCCTTATCGGGCATCTCAACGACCTCGCCGGAATCCACGGCATCCAGCAAGTTGTTGGTTTTCTCGGCGCTCATCACTTCAGGCAGGCGCTGCTTCACCTTGGGCGTGCGTAAACGGGTGGCCGGGTTCCGTGCGATGTTGCCTTCTTGCAAAGCGAACTTAAAGACGGCGCGCACCGCCGCCAGCTTACGGCGCACGGTAACCACCGACAGCTTTTGATCGTAGAGACCGCCCAGCCATTCGCGCAGCAGCGCCAAATCAAGCTGATCAAAAGCGGGAGCCGCAATGCCAGGCGCCTCAAAATAGCCGGCGAATTGTTCAAGATCCGACCCATAGTTGCGCAGCGTGTGCTTGGAAGCGCCGCGCCGCGTCAACTCAGCAAGATATTTGGCAATGGACTCGCGTATCGTTGGCATGGAAGAATTCCGAAAAGGCAATTTCGGCCCGGCGGCATATCTCCGCATGCCGCGCTTTCTTATCGTGCTTGCATTTCCGCTTGGCTTCTTCGTCAAGCGCGGGCAGCAAGTCGAACGTGATGTTGGCGGGTTGAAAATGCCGCGGGTCGGCGGCGGTGATGTAGTGGCACAAGCTACCCAGCGCGGTGGCGCGCGGAAAGACCAGCGGATCTCCTTCGCCAGCCATCGCTGCGGCATTGCGCCCAGCAATCAAGCCGGTTGCGATGGATTCCGCATAGCCTTCCACGCCCGAAATCTGACCGGCGAACAAGATCCGCGG
This sequence comes from Bryobacterales bacterium, assembly GCA_963785595.1. Classification (GTDB taxonomy): domain Bacteria; phylum Acidobacteriota; class Terriglobia; order Bryobacterales; family Bryobacteraceae; genus Bog-105. Next base: position 64,569 of record CAWAVY010000001.1, read on the forward strand.
ATCGGATTTAAATTGGAGCGTGGGCTGCAAAAGCGCCGGCGAGTTTATATAGGTGTTGCGGTGCATCTGTCCAAAGCGCACGAACTCGGCATTTTCGAGTCCTGGAATCAAACGAAACACCCGCGCTTGATCGCCAAAGCGCATGTGATTTTGAAAGCCCACCAAGTTGTAACTATCGGCGCGCTGATTCTCCTGGCGTAACTGCACAATGGCGTAAGCCCAGCGGCCGGTACGAGGGTCGTCGAGGCCAGCCGGCTTCATTGGACCGAAACGCAAGGTGTCGCGACCGCGGCGTGCGATCTCTTCAATTGGTAAGCAGCCTTCAAAGTAGGGCGTCGTGTCTTCCGGAATATGCGCCTCGTAGGACTCCGCTTTCAGCAACTCGTCGACAAAGACGCTATATTGCTCTTTGTTGAAGGGGCAATTGATGTAATCGTCGCTGCCATCCAGCGATTTTCCATAACGAGATGCGCGAAAGGCCACCGACATGTCTATGGAATCCGCCGCGACAATCGGGCTGATGCTGTCGTAAAAGAAAAGCCGTTCCGCTCCGGTGATGCGAGCGATTTCTTCCGCCAGCGGCTCGCTAGTGAGCGGTCCGCTTGCCACAATGACAATGCCATCGGGTATGACCCGCACTTCTTCGCGCTTCACGGTAATGTTTGGATGCGCATCGATGGCCCGCGTGATCTCCGCGGAAAACACTTCGCGATCAACTGTAAGAGCATGTCCGCCCGGCACGCGCGCCGCTTTAGCCGCCCGCATCAACAGGGAATCGAGCGCGCGCATCTCCTGCTTCAACAACCAAGGCGCCGAATGTTGCTGCTCGCTTTTCAACGAATTGCTGCAGACCAACTCTCCGAAGGCGGCAGTCTTGTGGGCAGCGCTCTGCTGGCCGGGGCGCATCTCATACAATTCGACGCGGGCACCCGCTTCCGCCGCTTGAAAAGCAGCCTCGCATCCCGCCAAGCCCGCGCCAATAATTCGAACGACGTTCAAACCTCAGTCTATCCAGAGAACCAGGCGGACGATTGGGGGCTTGGCGCGATAAACTCTACAAGAGATGAAGGCTGGTTGATTTGATGGCGCCCGAGGTTGCTCTCGAAGAACACATTCCGCAGCGGATGCATTGCATGGAGGTTTTTGGTGGGAGTCAACTCGCTGCCAGGGCGGTTCAGTTTGGCGGGCTCGACACGTGGCTTTTTAGTAAGCCGTTTGGCGAGGGCCGCGATGGCGGCGACGTTTACTATGCCTCAAGTTGTATCAACGGCCGCATTTCGCGTTTTTTGCTGGCTGATGTAGTGGGGCACGGGCAAGCAGCGGCGGAAACCGCCAACGGGTTGAAATACCTGATGCGGCGATTCGTGAACTGGCTGGATCAAAGTGAGTTTGTGCGCCTGCTCAACCGGCAGTTTTCCGAACTCGTGCCAGACGGTATCTTTGCCACGGCTATTGTCGCTACCTTCTTCGCGCCCACCCGGCGTTTGTGTCTCTGCAATGCAGGTCATCCACCACCGTTGCTTTATCGCGCCGCCAGCCGTGAATGGTCGCTGCTCCGTGCGGACAGGGATCTGACCCGCCGCAACATGCCATTGGGTATTTTCGACCTCTCGGAGTATCAGGATTTCGATATCGAACTCGACCCTGGCGATTGTCTGCTTGTCTATACCGACGGACTAATGGAGGCTTGCGGCTCAGACCACCAAATCCTGGGCGAAGACGGCTTGCTCGAAATCGTCTCCGGCCTGCAGGCAATCGGGCCTAAAGGGGTGGCCGAGTCACTGGTCTGCGAAGTGAGCAGACGCTATCCCGCAGCGCTCTCTTGCGACGATGTGACGGTGATGGTGTTGCAGGCCAACAGCCGCGGTCTTCAATTTTCTTTCGCGGAAAAGTGGCTGGTGGCGAGGGGCTATTTCTGGGCTCTGTTTCGCGCCTTGCGTGACGGGACGGAAAAGCCGCTGTTTCCCTATCCAGATGCGCATGTGGCCAATCTGGGCGGGGCGATCATTCCCGTTCTATCCAAATTCTGGCGCGCCCGCTACCGGAGCCGCTAAGCCCCGGGTATTTTCGAGTCACAGATCTGGGTGGATTCGTCTAATTTTATTAACTCCAAACCCGTCTATTATTTGCAGGCATTTTTTCCTAAGCGCTGGAGTGCTATCCCGTCGGGCTCGCTACTACTCTTAATCAGATTTGCACGCAAGACCGCAAGTAGTTCTCCGTTTGCAGGAACAAATCATCATGACCGTTCTCGATGTTCGCACCGGCCGGTGCAAAATCAGGAACATGCTTTCAAACCTAATTGGCTGCACAGCAAATCAGGCAAGTCTTAGTCTCGTACCGTCTGTTCCAATGTGGGCCGGAATTCTACCATTATCGTCCACCACCCTAAATTCGGACGATAAGAAAAAAGAAGCAATGAAACACACAGAACAATCGGCCCGCGCAGCCACTTCTTTTGCTAGAGTCAAAGGGTTAGCTGGACAAAAAGAAATTGATATGAGCGGTGTCGCCTTACAGCCCGATCTAAGATCCCGGCTTCAATTGCTAGCAAGCGAAGCCTTTCCTGTCGTGTCGGCTTCCAGTGTGGATGTTCTTCGGGAGGCTGGCCTGAGCAGGGAGGAAATCAAAGCTCTGGTATTCGTAAACCAAAATCAGGTTGAGGCGACTACCGACGGCATTCTGAAGCCGGAGGATGCGGCGCGGTTTAAGAAACTTGCCGGGCTGTTGTCCCATTCAATCACCGTCTATGGCTCCGAAAATGCTCTTTTGTGGCTTAGAGGTCCACTCCAGCGTTTTGACGGGCGGTCTCCGCTTAAGTTCGTTGAGGCCACCCAGAACTTTGAAGCAATGGACGAATACTTGACTCAGAACTCAGAAGGCTACTTTTTCTGAGTTGTGCCAGCGATTCCACCTATAACTTTGCCTAGCCTTTGGCGGATCTCCTAATACCTCGATCTCAGCGGCGAAGGCGGTCGCCGATCGGACAATCGCTGGAACAGACGCGGAAGACCGGTTGTTTATCTCGGCCAATCCGTGGCGGGCGTAATCTTGGAACGTCTTGTTCATTTCATGGACGATAGCAAACTTCCGGTGGGACTCAGTTTGATCCGCATCGAGTATCCGGAAACACTGGCGTGCGAGGACATACAAGAAACAGAGCTTCCCGCAGGCTGGCCTTCGCTTACGGAATTCACTCGCAACGCTGGCGATCAATGGCTCGAGAACTGCAAAACAGCGCTTTTGAGCATCCCGTCCGCCGCCGCTCCCTACACCAGAAACTTCCTGGGCAATCCAGAGCATCCTGACTGGCGATTTGTCGCCGTCCAGGAACACTTGCGGTTCGAATTGGATCCCCGGTTGAAACAGCTTGGCGACTACGCGCTCTCCTATCGAAATGAAATTCGTTACGTCCTTTGCGACGAATGAGGTGCGCGATAATTCCCTCATGAAGATCCGCCTTTGGCTTACGGTTTTATTGGCTCTATCGTGTTTCGGACTATTTGGCGGCGATCAGCCCAAGACGGTTATCAAGGTCATGGTCACCAACCAGTTCGACAAGCCTGTCGAAAACGCCGAGGTCATTCTTGACTTCCTCGGTGCGCGCCAAATCACTAAAGCCGGCTTAAGAAAGAAGATTCACTGGGAAGTGCATACCAACCAACAGGGCATCGCTCACTTTCCGGCCGTTCCGGAAGGCGCGGTGCAACTGCAAGTAAACAAGAAGACCTATCAAACCTACGGCGCAAAGGTAGACGTGGCGGGCGAAGAGCAAACAGTGAACATCAAACTTCTTCCACCCCAGAGCCAATACAGCGCTCACCCGCCTTTGAAGCCGGCCGACCCGCCGAAGCAATAGCTATTGTGGCTTATCGAGCGCGATCGCCTCTATTTCGATCTGGACATCGCGCGGCAACCGCGCCACTTCCACGGTGGTGCGGGCAGGCGGATTGTTGGGGAAAAATCTGCCATACTCTTCGTTCATCTGGGCGAAATTGTTCATGTCTTTTAGGAAGACGGTTGTTTTCACCAAATCGTCCAGCGTAAGGCCGGCTGCTTCTAATACAATCTTCAGGTTCTCGAGCACGCGCGCGCATTGGGCTTGAATGCCGCCGGTAACGAGGTCTCCTGTCTTAGGGTCGGCGGGAATTTGCCCGCTTAGGAAAACAAGTCCGTTCGCACGCACGCCGGGCGAATAAGGGGCTACGGGTTTCGGCCCATCCTTGGGAAAGATGCTTTCTTTCATTGCTCTATTTTGCACAAACCGCGTTTTACTTTCCTCAAAAGCGGACGGTACCTACCAGTTCGCGCACGCTTCCCACACCCAGCCGCCGCATCACGCGGTCAAGTTCCCGCGCAATCCTCTGAGGCGCTTTCGGGTCGGCGAAATTTGCGGTTCCGATCTCGACCGCCCGCGCACCGGCGATCAGAAACTCGGCTACGTCTCGGCCGCTCGCGATGCCACCTAGACCAATCACCGGGATCTTCACCGCCTGCGCCGCTTCATACACCAGGCGCAAAGCGATCGGCTTAATCGCGGGACCCGACAAACCACCGAAGCCTGCGCCAATGCGAGGCATTCTAGTTTCAATATCGATGGCTAACGCTACGAAAGTGTTCACCAGGGAGACGGCATCCGCCCCCGATTCCTCAGCGGCTCGGGCAAACGGCTGGATGCCGGCCACATTCGGCGACAGCTTGACGATGACCGGCCGCTTCGCTACCGCGCGGACTTTCCCAACCAAGCTCGCCAGCAGTTCCGGCTCGCTCGAAAAAAAGACGCCGCCATGTTTCGTGTTCGGACACGAAACGTTGAGTTCGTAAGCGGCGATTCCCTCGGTGTTTTCGAGCGCGCGCACAACCTCCAAGTAATCGTCCTCAGCGTAGCCGAAAACGTTGGCAATCACCGGTACTGAAAACGGCCGCAGTTTGGGGAGCTTCTCGCGGATGAAGGCCGCAACGCCCACGTTCTGCAAGCCAACCGAATTCATCATGCCGGCGTCGGTATGCCACAAGCGCGGCGCGGGGTTACCGGCAATCGGCTCGCGCGAAAGTCCCTTGGTGACTAAAGCGCCGAGCTTGCTGAGGTCCAGGATGCTCGCAAACTCAATACCATAGCCAAACGTTCCAGAGGCGGCAATCACTGGATTGCGCAGCGTGATACCGCACAAAGTGATTGCCAGCCGGTCGTCTTTCATTTAGGTATGCACGGCGGCCAGCTTCGCCGCGCACTGTTGAATCAATTGCCAACTCGCGCGGATATCGCCCTCGTTTGTTTGATGATTGCCAATCGCGAAACGGAGTACGTACTTGCCGTTGAGGATGGTATGCGACAAAAACAGCCTGCCGCTGGCATTGATATCCGCCAGCAATTGGCGGTTCACGTCGTCTGAGCTGCGATGTCTAAAACACACCAGCGAAAGGGGAGCCGGCGCGGCTATCTCAAAATCATCATCCTCTTCTATCAACGCCTTCAGCAATTGGGTCAACCGCAGAGATTCCCGCAACATTCTGATAATCCCATCATGCCCGTAATAGCGAAACACATACCATAACTTCAATGCGCGAAACCTGCGCCCCAATTGCACACCGTAATCGTTGAAGTTCACTACGCGCTCGTCTTCCGCTGTTTTGAGATACTCCGCGCTCAATGAAAAAGCGCGCCGCAACATCTCGGGCATGCGCGTATAAAGAATGCTGCAATCCATGGACACATACAGCCATTTGTGAGGATTCAAAACAAGCGACTGCGCGCGCTCCACGCCCCGTAAAATGTGGTTCATCTCGGGCACGATGGCCGCGGGTCCAGCGTAAGCGGCGTCGACATGCAGCCAGATTTTATGCCGCTCAGCGATGTCGGCGATTGAGGGCACATCCTCAATCGCGCTGGTCGATGTGGAACCTACCGATGCAACAATGCAGCACGGGCGCCGGCCCTGAGCAATGTCCGTTTCGATCGCTTGCGCCAACAACTCGGGCCGCATACGGAACTGATCGTCCACTGTAATGCGCCGCACGTTATCCTGGCCAAACCCGAGCGTAATAGCCGCCTTCTCAGCAGAGGAGTGCGTGTGGTCGGAAACGTACACCGTCAGACCCGGCTGCATTCCCTTAATTCTGCATTCCGGCGCAATCCATTCGCGGGCCGCGGCGATGGCATGCAGCACCGAAACGGACGCCGTGTCATAGATAATGCCGAACCATTCTGGAGCAAGCGGCAGCCACTGCCGAAGCCAGCTTAACGTTACCTGCTCGAGCTCGGTGGCCGCCGGCGACGATTTCCAAAGCATCGCGTTGACGTTCACCGCCGCTATCAGGAATTCCGCGAGCACGGACGGTGGAGTGGACGAATCGGAAAACCAGGCATGAAAATGCGGATGGTTCCAATGCGTCAGTCCGGGAACGATCTGGTTTTGAAAGTCGGCGAAAATCCGCTCGATCGGCTCGCCTTGTTCCGGCGCCGCACTGGGCAGGCTTGCGGCCACATCTCCAGGCTGCGCAGTGGGCAACACCGGATAGTCTCGCACTCGTTCCATGTATCCGGCGATCCAATCCGCGTGCCGGTATGCAGCTTGCCGGAATTCTTCAGGCGACATAACTTACTTGTCTCATAGCACTCGTCTCAGAGAACCAGCGGCAGCCACTTCTTCAACCAGTCTTCGAACTCCCGCTTGGCTGCTGCGGTCGGCTCATCGTAGGGCAGGGCCGTTTGCGCTACCTTCCAACCGCGCACGCCGGCGGCGATCTTTATGCCGATGGGGGCAGGGAAGCGATTGAGCCAACCCAAAAATTCCTGCAACCGGGCATCCAATTCGTTGGCCCTTTCTGGACATTTTGCAAGCAGAGCCCGCTCCAGACTAACCAACAATTCCGGCACTGCCGCAGCAACACCCGAGACAACGCCATCGGCGCCCAGCGGTCTCGCACGCCGGTAGATTGCATCGTTCCCAACCAGCAACTGGAATGGATGCGCCGCTTTCAAGGCCAACAGCTTTTCAAATAGCCCCCAGTCTCCACTCGAATCCTTAATCCCGGCAAATGCGCCGCTCGCCAGCAGTTCAACCATCACGTCTGGGGGTATGGCATTCGTGAACTGCGGAATGTTATAGAGATACACGTGCGCTTTGCCATCCACTTCTTTGCTGAAGTGCCGGTAGAACTCCAAAATCTGGCTGCCCGTGTAATGAAAGTAGTAAGGAGGCATCAAAAGCAGCCCCGCCACACCGCTCACTATGGCATCTTCGGCCAACTCAATCGCGCCGGCGAGCGTGGAGTGCGCCACATTCACCAGCAGTGGTAACCGGCAGCGTTTCTTCGCCAGCGTCAAAACGCGCATGCGCTCAGTCACATCGAAGTGGACGAATTCACCAGTGGAACCGAAGAGAACCAAGCCGTCCACCCCTCGGTTTTGGATCAAATCGAGATAGTCGAACAGGGCCGCCGCATCCGCCTCTACCGAATTTTGGGGACGGGGCGTCGCCAAAGCCGCATACACACCACTGGCCAGCGGCGCCTCTTCCTTCTTTCCCATCGTGTACTTCGAATTTTACGCCGATGCCTTCAAGAACTTCACTCCTTCAAAGGCGATATCTTCGGGGTTGGCTGCCAGATCGCGCCAGATGGACGCTGCGGCCGAAAGTTCGCCGAGCGCGAAGCCAAAGCTCTCTATGGTCAACCAGCCGTCGTATTGCATTGCGCGCAACGCTGCAAAGACTCCGCTCCAATCCACATGTCCGCTGCCGGGCGTTCCGCGGTCGTTCTCGCAGGTGTGAACATGCTTGAGAAAGCGGCCCGTTGAGCGCAGTGCCTGCGCCGGATTCTTCTCTTCGATATTGGCGTGGAAGGTATCCCACAAGATGCCCACGTTCGGATGATCGATCTCAGCGCACAGATTCACGGCGTCTTCCGTGGTGTTCAGAAAGTACGTTTCAAAGCGGTTCAACGGCTCGATACAAACCTCCACATTATTCGCCGCGAGCACGGGCCCCAATTGTTGATACCCGTCCACCGCGTTTTTCCATTCGTCAACCGTTCGGCGTCTGCCGGGCAAATAGCCAACTGGCGAATACAGCGGCCCGGCAACCAGCTTGGCGCCCGCCTCCGCCGTGGCCTTGAAACATTCCGCCAGATGTGCCGCCGTTTTGCTGCGCACGGCGGCGTCCGGTGAAATCAAGCTCAACTCCCCCGGTAGCACTGAACACACGGTGCATTCCAAATTGTTGTGGGCCAGCGCGCGGCGAATTTCAGTGGCTTTGAACTCGGCGGGCCGTATCAGCGCCACCTCTATGCCGTCGAATCCATGCTCGCGGATCTTTGGTAACAACTCGAAATGCTCCGGGCCAAAATTGGCCGTCCATAAAAACGTGTTCACGCCGAATTTCATGTCTGCTCCTTTGTTTGATAAACTCTCTGCTGCCAGCACACCAGATGATATCTACATTCGCCCGCAGATTCGCGCCGCTTGCCGCAGGTTCCCTCTTGCTGGCTTATCAACTCACGCGCCCCGCCGAAATACCCTTCGAGAAACACACCATCGACCTCGGCTCGAGCGAAACCGCTGTCATGGCCGATATCAATGGCGACGGCCATCCCGACATCGTTTCCGGCGAGAACTGGTATGAAGCGCCGCATTGGGTCAAGCATCGTTTTCGCAACCTTCTTTACACCAACTTGTACATCGACGATCTCAGCACCCTGCCCCTTGATGTCGATGGCGACGGCCGTGTCGATCTGGTCACCTCCGGCTGGTTTAGCAAGAAACTCGCGTGGTGGCGCAATCCGGGGGATGCTGGGAAGATGTGGGAAGAGCATCCCATTGAAACCGGCTATCCGATCGAGTTCACATTGTTGGTCGATCTTGATAACGACGGCAAAGCCGACGAAATTCTGCCGCAATTCGGCGACGAGAAAGCGCCGCTGGCCTGGTATGAGCGCGATCACCACGGCGGCATTTTGAAGCACGTCGTCAGCCCGCATAGCTACGGCCACGGTATCGGCGCGGGCGACGTGAACGGCGATGGCCGCACCGATATTCTCACGCCGAACGGCTGGCTGGAAGCTCCCGCCGATCCCCGCTCACCCGATTGGAAATTTCACGGAGACTGGCAACTGGGCGATCTCGGGTTCATACATGTTTTCGATGTGAATGGCGACGGCCGTCCCGATATCGTAACCTCCATGGGCCATAACTACGGGATTTTTTGGATGGAACAGCGGGCCGATGGCACTTGGGAAAAGCACATGATCGATGAGAGTTGGTCCCAACCGCATGCAACGACGCTGGTGGATTTTCGCGGGACCGGCAATCTCGGTATCCTCACCGGCAAACGCTACATGGCTCACAATGGCCACGATCCGGGGGCGCGCGAACCGTTGGGCGTCTATTGGTACGAGCGCTTAATCGATCCAGCTACTAAGAATATTGAATGGGTAAAGCACGTGATTGATTATGGCGGCCGGACGGGCGGCGGCATTCAAATTCCCGTTGCCGACATTGATGGCGATGGCGATCTGGATTTCGTGGTGGGCGGCAAGAGCGGATTGTTCCTGTTCGAGAATAAGACCAAATAAGGTATGCAGGGAAAAATCTACGACGTGGTGGTGATTGGTTCGGGAGCCGGCGGCGGAACTCTTTCTTCGCGCCTGGCCACATTGGGGGCCGATGTTCTGGTTTTGGAAGGCGGTCCGCACGTAAACACCCGCACCGACTTCAATACGCACGCTCTGCCGTTCGAGTTTCCGTCGCGCCACATTCCCACCATGCGGCCTGGTAAGCCCGGGTTTGATGGTGAGCGCAGCCGGGGATTAGGCGGCAAGACGATGCTGTGGAACGCGGTGGCTTTGCGCTTCAGCCAGCGAGATTTTAAGGGCCGCCAGCACGATGGAGTGGGCGAAGACTGGCCGCTCGATTACGCATCCATGGCGCCCTACTATGACCGAGTGGAGCGCGAAGTGGGCGTCTGCGCCAACTATGATCACTTGGAGGATCTGCCGGATGGTATCTTTCTTCCGCCGGTGCCCATGAAGTGTACCGACATCGCTATTCAGAAGGGTGCGGCAAAACTTGGCGTCAAAGTGATTCACGTCCGCAAAGCCACGTTGAGCCGATCGCGCGGCATTCGGCCTGCTTGCCACTTCTGCGGCAACTGCATGGCCGGCTGCGACGTGGTGGCGAAATACAACTCCTACGATGTGCAAATGGCGCCGGCTCTCAAAACTGGCAAATTAACTCTGCGCGGGAACAGTATCGTTTACGAACTGGGTGTGAGCGACGAAGCACGTGTGAACGAGGTGCGCTACTTTGATCGTGAAACCCGCGCCGAAGGATCGGTGAAGGGGCGCGTAGTAGTCGTGGCCTGCGCCTGTGCACAGAGCGTAGCGTTGCTGTTGATGTCGAAATCGAGCCAATTCCCTAATGGCTTGGCCAACTCCAGTGGACAGCTCGGCCGCAATTTTATTCCGCATATCACGGCGGGGTTCGAGCTTTTCCTCGACGATTTTATCGGCAAGCCGTCCGAAAACGACGAAGGCTTTCTCGATCACGCCTACATCCCCTCGTTCGTTCACGATCAGAAGCGCGACTATGCGCGTAGCTTCGGCGTGCAATTCGGTTATCATAACCGGCGCGCGGCCGGCTGGACCCGATCCATTCAAGGCATGGGCAAGTCTTACAAAGAGGCGATTAAAGCGCGCTATCCGGCTTATATGACGTTCAGCCCTTATCAGGAAATGCTGCCGAACGACGATAGCTACATCGATCTCGATTACGAGCATCCAGACGAATACGGCCTGCCGCGCGCCCGCCGCCATTGGAAGCTTTCCGAAATGGACATGAAGCTACATAACGATATGAAACGCCGCTGTCTGGATATTCTGGAAGCCAGCGGGGCGCAGATTCACTCCATCAGCCAGGATCCGGCAACCAATCACGAAATCGGCGGTTGCCGTATGGGCAGCGATCCGCGCAACTCCATCGTGGACGCTACCTGCCGGGCGCATGACGTGCCGAATCTCTACGTGGTGGATGCTAGCGTGTTCCCCTCATCGTCGGAAAAGAACCCGACCTTGACCATCATGGCGTTGGCTTCGCGCACCGCCGATTTCATCGCCGACCGTTTACAAAAGAAGGAAGTGTAATGGCAAGCTATTCTTCCGACCGTCGCCAGGTGCTCAAATTATTCGGCGCGATTGGCGCAACCTGCACGTTCCCGTTTGCGGGTGAGGAGTTATACGGCCAAACCGCGCACGAGCACGCCAACTTCGTGCCCCAATCCCAAGGCCGTTTTCTCAACGACGCCGATTTCAAGATCGTGGCGCGCATTGCCGATCTCATCATTCCACCTACCGAAACGCCCGGAGCGATCCAGGCCGGCGTTCCTGAATATATCGACTTGGTGATTTCTCGCGACGGCGATCAGCAAGCCTTGGTGGCCGATGGCTTGCGTTGGCTCGACGCTCAAGCCAAGGAACTCACCGCCGAGCGCTTCCTGGAGTTGGACGAGCGCGCGCAACTTTCCATTCTTGAGCCTCTTTGCGCGGCCGCCGACGCCGAGAAAACGCAGGCCCGCAACGTACAGTTCTTTGCTTTACTGAAACGGCTAACGGCGGACGGTTACTACACGTCCAAAGCTGGGCTGATTGACGAACTAGGCTACAAAGGGAACGCCGTTCGCAGCAGTTATCCAGAGTGTGTGCATGAACACTAACCAGCTGCTTACGAGCGTGGATCGAGCGTAAGGTCCAGGAGTTCGAGAGCTTTGTGAAAAGCATAATCGTCCGAACGAAGTTCCGAACGACTGCATCCGTTGAGGGCAAAAGGCTCAAATAGCGCCCAATTATACAGATCCCTTCCATGACGCGATTGATAGTAAATGCCCGCAAAATCTCCAAGGTCATGGATTCGGGTTGATGCTCTCTGAGAGACCCGGCGATTCCGGGACATTAAGTCCGAAAGATCGAATTGACCGTCAGAAAAAGTAATCATTGCGTTCAAGTCCGACTCTAATTCGCGGCGTAAATGCGAGAGCCATTCCGAGCAATAAATATCGGCACATCGTTTCTTTGCAGCCACTGCCCGGCCCATTCGCCGCGCAGAGAGCCAACTCGCTGGGACCGTGCCAAAAGCCGGTTGATCGGCATCCGCACCCTCGATCTCGTTAAGTTCAGCGAGGAGGCTCGGAGGAGCCTTCCGGAACCGCGCCAGGGTTTCGATGAAACACCCAAGCGGTGTTGAGCTGGCATAAAGAACGGCATAGCGGCCGTTTGAATCGTCAAAACGATTTTCAGAATTGCATTGGCCGGTCGTGGAAGGCTCAAATGGTACGAGCCATGGCTCCGGCGCGCGTCCTATCCTGAATAACACCTCCGGCGTGAAATGATAAGGAAGCAGGCCTCAGCCCCCTGTCACAAATGCCATCGCCGCGCCCAGTACTTTCTTTCCGTCTTCGGCTAGATCGCCATCACGCAGCAGCTTAATTGGCACTTGGTCGTCGAGCTCTGGATTCAGTCCAACGAGCCAGGCCTTTACAACGGCCGAACTGTCCACGCTGGACAAAAATACGGCCACGCGATACGCCAAACGAAGACGGTACTCAACATCCCGCTGAGGAATTACCCCGCTGAGCCACCGGTCAATGGCCCTGGCGTCTTTAACAGACGCAATATATGCTGTCAGCCTGCGCCCAATGATTGAGACCAGCGTCTCTACCACTTCAGGAAATGTCGCCGAAGTCGCTCGTTGGTGAGCGCCTCGTTGCTGAACGCTGACGTCCAAACGCTTTGTTGCCTGTCCTGCTTCCATTGGATCTTTCCCTGGCTTGAGTATACCATCAAAATTACTCGCTTGTGACATGTAAATCACGCTTTGTCCTCTCTAGTCACGTATCGGGCGAAAGTTGACGGTTCTAGTCGTTTTGAACCGAACCGCCACTCGTGCTTTCGCACACCTACCGCTCAACTTTAGGGGAGTACCGGGGGAATCGATCAGGGTTATGATCGACGAGACGCCACTAAACCCTTAGATATCAAGTGCTAAGAGACCTTCCATCTTTTTTCGTGAGCTTGTGACTCGAAACTGGGTGGTCGTCCGTTATAGGAAAAATCCTACGGCGCTCTCTGTTCCTAGGGCCTAATTTCGTAGTCTGGCCAGCAGTTGTCACTGACATCCCCGGCCCAGCGTTTCCAGTCGTCTCCAAAAATCAACAATCCGCCCGCCGGTCCACTTTGGGCTGCCGCGAACTTCGGATCGAGAATCTTGGCAATCTGATCGCGAACTCCATTCAGATGCGCGCGAGTTTCTCGATCTGCCGCCCGCGAAAGCGAGAGGTCGATGGAATGGCTCAATAAGCGGAGTTCCTCTCGATAGAACGGCTTTTCATCTCCGCTCGAGGCGAAAAACGACACTGGAAATCCCGCAGGCAGGCCAGCCGGCAAGGTTATAGGAGATCCATTTATCTTCGCGTTCGCTAAATCCAGATACCCGCGCTGCAACTGCCGGCGATAGGCGTCGATGCTAACCCTCGGTTCTTCCACTTCATGCCATACGGCCCGCCGCACCGCAGCCAGAAAGTCGGCCGGCGAATAGGCCGACTGTCCGTCAAGCGCTTGTTGCTCAACCAATCTCGCAAAGCGCGGGCTGCTCAGTAAGTTGTTCAGCACCGAGCGTTGGGCGTTCCCCACCCTGCTGATGGCTCCCGAGGGTTCAATCCGGCGCAAAATATCTTTGTCGATGGCCCACTTCGGTGTGGCGAAAGCGTTCTCATCCAAGAAAGCGACAGCGGCCGACTGACGTTTCTTCGTTACAGGCGTGAAGATCACACCATTTTGTCCGATATTCTTCTGCTGCGATTCGAAGCCGCCTACAATCGCCGCCACGTGATTCATCTCCAGCGTCCACTGACCCAGCATGCGCCCATACAGTTCGGATAAATCGTCGTATGGCTCCCCAATCTTCGTGGTGGTGGCGGCCAGCATCATCTTGGCGACGCGTTGCAGGTTCTTCACCCCGAGAGCGGTTGATTGAATGGCGTCAGCATCGCCTACGGCTTCTGTTAACTCCCCAGGATCGGAGCCGCCGGCCCCCTGCGTTGAAAACCGCAGCCACGGTGTTTTGTCTTGTTCGCGCGCCCACTCATCGAGCGTGTTCTTTTCGCTGTCGGGAGTATCGCCGGCTATCGGCTTGTATCCCCAACGCGTGGCCCATATGTCATAAGGCCCCACCGAAGGCACCAAATCTTCAACCGGGATGCCGTCTTCCGGTTGGGCAACGTAATTAAATCGCGAATAATCCATGATCGACGGCGTGTGCCCCATCTTCTTCAGCCACTCTTTATCCCGAACTTTTTCTTGCGGGTAAAGGGAACTCGATTTCATGTTGTGTTGGAAGCCCAACGTGTGACCAACTTCGTGCGCACATACAAATTCGATTAAGCGTCCCATCAAATCGTCCGGCAAAGGCAGCTTGTTCGCGCGCGGATCGAGCGGACCCACTTGCAGGAAATACCAATCGCGCTGCAGGTTCATGACGTTGTGAAAGAACCGAATGTCCGCATTCAAAATTTCGCCGGTTCGCGGATCCGCGATATGCGGACCGTAGGCATTCTCAATCGTGGAAGGCAGCCACCGGATGACGGAATAACGAACATCCTCCGGACTGAAACTCGGGTCCTGTTCGGGAGTGGGGGCCATCTTGGCAATAATCGCGTTCTTGAAACCTGCCGCTTCAAAGGCTTTCTGCCAGCTCTCAACACCGAGTTTCATGTACGGAACCCATTTCTCCGGCGTAGCCGCGTCAATGTAATAGACAATCGGCTTCACAGGCTCGGAGAGTTCAGCCGAAGGATCTTTCTTCTCTAAACGCCAGCGGGTGATGTAAGTGCGCTTTGGCGCGCGCTGCTCATCGCGTCCGAAATCCATCTGCTGCACTGAAAAATAGCCGACGCGCGGATCGAACAAGCGAGGCATCATGGGATGCTCGGGAAGCTTTACCATGCTGTGATGCAATACCACTGTGGCGCTGCCTGGATGCATCCCGCCCGCTAAGAAAGGATTTGGAACGGAAGAACCTTGCAGCCCCGGAGGCGTTGGCATCCGCGTGTAAGTCAAAGTAGCCTCCACTTCAATGTTTTCCGGATACGGGGAAATTCGTTCAATGTAAGACCGCGACGAATCCATCATAGTCGCGTTCAAGCGCTGCTTGGCGCTCAATTCGAACACATCGCTCGTGAACAGCCGGGTGACTTCAATAATGATCGATGGCTCCTTGCCGGTTTCTTTGTACTCGCGTTTTTCGGCGCGCGCCTTTGGCGCCGTGGCTTTGGCGGCTGCCTCCTTTGCCGCGTCGGGTTTCGGAACATCCTTCGCCGGCACGGCCGCGTCCTCATCGGCTTCTTCGTCTTTGCCCTGCGGCTTTGTTGTAACGCCCTTCTCTTTGCCAAAAGCGGCAATCGGGAAGCTCATGATGATGGTGTCGTTATTCGCCGCTTTCACGGCCATTGAGATGGGTGTCTTCGAATCCGCCACCACATCGTAATTCACTTCTCGAAGGTTGATCTTGTTCCCATTTCGTTCCCAGCGCACCACTCTCTCAGCCAGTTCGTCCCCGCCATAGCCGGCGCCCGCAGTGGTTCGCGCCACTTGCGTTACCAGCAGGAATTCACGATTCAACTCCGTCTTTGGAATCTCGTAGTAATATTTCTCTTTCACTTCGTGGACAGTAAAGAGTCCCGCTTTTGACTTGGCGTCTTTGGTGATGACCTTGTCGTACGCTTGTGGTCCTTGACTCGACCCCACCCCTGGCAACCGGTCGAGAGAGCCGCTGGGGGTGGAACCCGCCACCGGGAGAACCGGCGTCGGCTCTTGCGCTCGTAGGAACAGGAAAGAGATTACAAAGACAGCGAAAAGGTTGAAGGTTGTCCGCATCAAAAGTCCTTACACTAGGAATGCCGCCCATTATCCCAAGTTTGAATCCACGTGGTGGCAACCCGCAAATTCAAATTCGTCTAAAACGCCAGTCGGGCAAAACGATTCCGCGACCTTTATTCTTCGTAAGTCTGCACGACGGTGGCGCTGAGCTTTCCGCGGCTGAGGCGAATGGATAGATCTTCGCCGGGACCGGTTTCGGACGATAAGCGGAGAGCCTGTCCTTGGGCGTTCTGTACGATAGCGTAACCGCGGCCTAAGACAGCAAGTGGGCTGAGTTGCCGCAGACGAACGTCAAGAAATTCAAACCTGCGACGAGACTGCCGCACGCGCTCGTCCATGGCGCGAACGAAGCGCTGCTGCAGCGTGTCTCGATAGTGTAGGCCGCGAGCCAGACGCAGGCGAAGATCGTTGGCCTGCAGGCGCTGGCCGGCGTCGGCGACACGTTTGGCGCGAGTTTCCAGGAGGAGACGCATGCCGCGGCGCAGAACAAAATCCAACTCGTCCAGGCCTTGCGAGCGGCGGGCGATGGCGCGGTGCATCAAGGTGGCGGCGCGGTCGATGCCTCGTTCGTGCAGTGCGCGCGTGCCCATTGCCAGACGGTAGCGGAGGGCTTGGAGCATCTTAGTGTTATAGGTGGCGAATTGTTCGAGAAGGCTATCGCGCGTGCAGATGACGAGTTCGGCGGCGGCGGAGGGAGTGGGGGCCCGCAGGTCGGCGACGAAATCGGCAATGGTGAAATCAGTTTCATGGCCGATGGCCGACACGACCGGCACTTGCGAGCCGGCGATGGCGCGGGCGACGGCTTCCTCGTTGAAAGTCCACAAGTCTTCCAGCGAGCCGCCGCCGCGCGCAAGGATAACAACATCGGCCCAAGCTTGCCGGCTAAAGAAGTCCAAACCGGCGCAGATTTGTTCGATGGCTCCTTCGCCCTGGACGAGGGCCGGGAAGATGCGGGTGTGCAGGCCGGGGAAACGGCGGTCGAGGATTTGCAGAATATCGCGGATGGCGGCGCCGCTGGTGGAGGTGACGATGCCGAGGCGGCGCGGTAGGGCGGGGAGGGGACGTTTGCGTTCCGGGGCGAAGAGCCCCTCGGCGGCCAGTTTCCTTTTCAGTTGCTCGAAGGCTAATTGCAGAGCGCCTGCGCCTTGGGGTTCGAGCAGTTCGACGATGAGTTGGTACTCGCCGCGCGCTTCATAGACTTCGAGGTTGCCGCGCGCTAAGACGCGGAGGCCATCTTGCGGACGGAATTTGATAAAGCGGGCCGCGCCTTTGAATAAAACGCATTTTAACTGGCTTTGAGCGTCTTTGAGGGAAAAGTAGTAATGACCGCTCGCGGCGGGACGGCAGTTGGAAATTTCGCCTTGGATCCAAACGGCGCGGAAGCTGCCTTCAAACAAAGCCTGCACTGCGGCGTTTAGCTCGCTAACAGCGTAAATGCGGCGCTCCAAACTGAACGAGAGAGTGAGCTGGCCGGATTCAAGGGGCTGGGGCATCGCCGTCACTTTATGGTGGCACGCGAGGGGGCCACGCGCGAGAGAAGATTCCCAGACGTGCGGTATGCTAACGTTTTCGGAGCGCAAAGAATGGCCAACGTTCGTCCGTTCCTGGAGTTTGTATGACAGCGCAAGAAGCTCTTGAGTTTGCAAAAAAGAATGACGCCCGGCAGATCGATCTGCGCTTCACAGATCTTCCGGGATTGAGTCACCACATCTCTTATCCCATCGCCATGCTGGATGAGGGGGCTTTTGAAGACGGTTTCGGGATTGACGGTTCGAGCATACGCGGCTGGGCCGCGATCAACGAAAGCGACATGCTGATCATTCCCGATCCAGGCACCGCGTTCATGGATCCCTTTGCGGAAACGCGCACGCTGGTGATGGCAGGCGATATTATCGATCCAATAACACGCCAGCATTACGACCGCGATCCACGCTGGATTGCCAAGAAGGCCGAGCTGTATTTGAAAAACAGCGGCCTCGCCGACACGGCGTATTTTGGCGCGGAGGCCGAGTTCTTTGTTTTCGACAATATCCGCTTCGACCAGAACGCCTACAGCGGATTTTATTTCATCGACGCCGAAGAAGGGCGCTGGAATTCCGGACGCGAGCAGAATAACCTCGGCTATCGTCCGCGTTATAAAGAAGGCTATTTTCCGGTGCCGCCCACCGATCATTATCAGGATTTGCGTAGTGAAATGGTGGCAACCATGATTGAATGCGGGCTCACCATCGAATGCCACCACCACGAAGTCGCAACCGGCGGGCAGTGTGAAATCGATCAAAAGTTCGACACTCTCGTAAAATCGGCCGACAACATGATGGTTTACAAATACATCGTGCGCAACACAGCCTACCAATACGGTAAGACGGTGACTTTTATGCCCAAACCGTTATTCGGAGACAACGGCAGCGGGATGCACACGCATCAAAGCCTGTGGGCGGACGGAAAGCCGCTTTTTGCGGGCGATACTTATGCGGGTCTCAGCCAGATGGCGCTTTGGTATATCGGTGGATTGTTGCGGCATGCCCGAGCATTATCGGCTATCATTGCGCCTACCACGAATAGTTACAAACGGCTGGTGCCTGGTTACGAAGCACCGGTGAACCTGGCGTATTCACGGCGCAATCGGTCGGCGGCCGTGCGCATTCCGATGTATTCCAACAGCCCCAAAGCTAAACGCGTTGAGTTCCGGCCCCCCGATCCGGCATCGAATCCGTATTTAGCGTTTGCCGCGATGCTCATGGCGGGCATGGATGGCATCATCAACAAGATGGATCCCGGCGAACCGCTGGACAAGGATATTTACGACTTATCGCCCGAGGAAATGAAGAAAGTGCCATCGATGCCGGGTTCGCTCGACGAGGCGCTAACCTGTCTTGAAGAGGATCATTCTTTCCTCACCAAGGGTGACGTTTTCTCTGAGGAACTCATCGAGACGTTTGTCGCGTATAAACGCAAATCAGAGGCGGAAGCGGTTCGCTTGCGCCCGCATCCGTACGAGTTCGCCCTGTATTACGACATCTAGATTACGACATCAGGCAGTGGGCTGATAACTGCCCAACACGCGGTTAAACCGAGTGACTTCGCTCAGGTTGGCTAAAGCATTGGTTGCCGCTTTGTCCGCCGTTGAGCCTAGAAAATCCACGTAAAACATATATTCCCAAGGTCGGCCCACTAATGGTCTCGATTCGATTTTAGTAAGGCTTAAATCGCGTAGCGCAAAGCAGGCCATTACCTTGAAGAGCGCTCCCGGAGAATTAACTGTGGAAAATACGACCGAAGTTTTCCAAGGCCTACCAGTGTGGCTCGCCACTTTACGCTGTTTCGTCAACAGAAAAAATCGGGTGTAATTATGCGGGTTGTCTTCGATATTGCGTTTCAAGATTACACCGCCATAAATGCGCGCCGCTGCTTCGGATGCAATGGCCGCCGCGCCGGCTAGCCGTTTTTCCTTGAGCATCTTTACGCTGCCGGCAGTGTCGTAAAAGGAGGTAGCGCTGATCGCTTTATGCAATGCAAAAAAATCGCGGCATTGATTTAGGGCCACCGGATGAGAAAAAGCTTGTTGTACATCGCGAAATCGAGTACCAGGCATTCCGATTAACTGGTGCGAAATTCGTACGCTGGTTTCACCCCGAATTGGAAAGCCGTATTCCAGCAAATGATCATAATTCTCCAGGATACTGCCGTGTAGTGTGTTTTCAATGGGGACCACCGCGTGTCCCACCCGGTTCCGTTTTAGCGCATCGAAGACATCGCCAAACGTGGGGTAGGGTTCAGCTTTTATGTCGGCTCCCAGCAGTTTCATAGCGGCGGCGTGGCTAAAAGCTCCCAGCTCCCCTTGAAACGCGACTACTCTACCTGTCGTTCGTCTTTTAATGATTGTGTTGTTTCTCGGCATGGTACCAGTCTCAGCGCAAAGTATATACTAACGGAAAACGGCGCATCAGTAGATCCAGCTTGCACTTACGCGGGCAGACCTGAGCGCGGCAAGAAGAGTGGGACAGATCTCATGTTGATAATTTCGTATCAGTGATCCTATATAGGGCGAATCTGTTCTGAAAATAGAACATGAGCGATTTTTTGCGTTTCATGAAGTGTCTGCTGTTATTTCAACAACTTAGCGAGGAAACAAACCATTGCGCGCACCCCGCTTGCATGAACCCGGCCAGCAAATGAAGAGAATTCGCGAGAAGCTTCTGCTGAAATATCGTGATGTGGCGGAAGCAAGCCAGCGCTTGGCGCGGCAAAAAGGCAACGCTGAGTTCGCCATTGGCTTGAGCCGGCTGGCCGACATCGAAAACAAGGGAACCGTGCCTTCTATTTACCGGCTGTACTCTCTGGGCGCAATCTACGGAATGGACTTCAACACAATGCTCGCGATCTTTGGCGTAAGTGTGACGCAAATGCCGGCCGATTCCATGGGCCTGGGGTTTCCACGAACGCGGGCGGCCAGTTTCGATCCGGCGGGTGCCACAGTAGTAGAAGTCCCCTTCGACACGGAAAGCGCCTTCGACTTAAAATCCACCACCTACGTGAGCCAGCACATACATCGCTGGGGTAAGTTGCCGGTGCTCTTGCTGCAGTCTCTCGATCTGCGCAAACAGCACTATGCATTCATCGGCACCGAAGACTGGTCCATGCATCCTCTGATCCGTCCCGGCTCTTTTGTGCAGGTGGACGAGGCAAAGCGGCACATAAAACGCGAGCAACCGCTTCATGAGTATGAAAAACCGATTTATTTCCTCGAAGACCGCGATGGCTTTCGCTGTGGCTGGTGTACCCTTCGCGATGGATGGTTGATAGTGCAGTCGCACGCCGCCTCCGGCGTGGCCCCGCAAATTTACAAGTATCCTGCCGACGTGGATGTAATTGGCCAGGTGGTCGGGGTGGCTATGCGTCTTGATCAGGAGAGGCGACGCCGTACAGGTTCTTCAGTAGTCCCAAGATAGCTTCGAAATCGGAGATATGCCGTTGCCGCTCAGGTCCCTGCACGGAAGCCGGGACTAAGTTCTTGTACGGTGTAAGTCGCAGCCATGCATCCACCAATAACCGGCGGTCGCCTTGATCAACGCTTGCGATATACAATTCGATGTCGGCCTTCTTACGTTCCAGCGAGAACCCTATCCAGTCGCGAAAGATTGTTTCATGGATGCGCTTTAAGTTCCGGCTGGCCATCAGACTGCTAGCGCTCCCGGGCGAAGCTCCGTAATGTTCATACCTGCCATTGTCCGGATTACGTAATCCCGCCAGATAGACTAATCGTCCATATGAAGTTTCTATCTGGGAAAGGTCGCGAATCCACAAGGCATCGCTGCCATCGGTTTCCGTTGCGTTGTTGCGTCCGCTCTGCATTTCTATTGTTCTCTAAATGATACACCGACCGGGTCTTTAGACAAGCCCCAAGGGTACTGCCAGGACTGGGCACGTTCCGCCTGCGGAAAACGTTTTTCTCCCGCCGACAATAAACCTAAGTACTAAGGTATCTTAACCTTTCGAGGGCAATTACGAGGCTTTCGACAGCGAGGTTAAATCGATCCCAAATGAAAAAAATATGCTGCTTGTCTTTTGTGCTTTTTGCGACAACAATGAGTTTCTCGGGAACGGCGAAAGCTGACCGAGTGCAGAAGCGGGTGGATGTGACGCTTCCTACCACATTGCGAGACATGCCTTATCCGGACCTCGGTTGCAAGAAACCGCCTCCCTGTCCGCCACCGCCGGTCAATTTCTAACGGTCTTTGGCTTTTCGGGCTGCGGCGAACGCCGATAGCCGATGTTCCGCGCCCAACTTTGGGCAAACGCAAGCCCTGCTATACGTCAAAACGGTTGCTGCCGAGCTTGATCTGCCGTACCATTGCATATGAGAAGAGCTTGCCAAGCAGATCATGAATTGGTGGATTAGCGCGGCCCAGTATGCAACCGAGACGCTCGCTCTTGTTTTGATTGTGCGTCTCTTATCGCTGCGGGACAAGCGCGAAGGCGTGTACGTGGTCTTTGCGCTGTTTCTTGCCTTTCAGCTCTTGTCAAGCACCGAGTATCTAATTCTTTCGCGCTGGTTCGCCAATGAATTCGACTATCGGGTTGTGTGGATTGCTTCCACATTTGCGGGCTGGCTGTTTTCATTATCGTTAGTCTATTCACTGGCAAAGGCCGTATTGGCTGGTTTGCCGGGCGTCTTCCGATTTTCCCGAATTTTGCTGAATTCCGTTTTCCCCTTGGCGATTATCGGAGCGCTGCTTACCGTTCGCGGCGAGTATTTCATTACGGGCGCGTGGCGTTATGCGGATCCAATGGATCGATTAGTAACCGTTGGCTCTGTGGTAGACCGTGCCATTTCAATGGCGTCTTTGCTCGTATTGGTCGCGATTTTGGCTTTCATTCTTTGGTTTCCCGTCAGAATGCCTCGAAACCTGGCCATAATTAGTGTCGGCTTAGTGGTGTATTTCGGGTCGAAGACTGGTCTCGCACTGCTCCGAAGTTACGCGGTAGCGGGCACAATATCCAAGAGCGCGCAAGACCTAAGAGAATGGTTGAGCATCGGCGTGAGCGTGGTAGTTGTATGCTGTTTTCTATATTGGATCATTTTCATCGATCCCAAAGGCCAAACCTCGCAGGTTCGGCTGGGGCATAGCTGGCACAGCGGCGAGCAAGGCAAGCTCATCCAGCAGCTTGAGGCCCTCAATTTAGCGTTGTTACGCAATTCACAACGTCTCGAACTGTAATTAACGATACGTCATGAGGACTCTGGAGATTTGTGATGATCAGCCTTGAAAGAGTTCTAGTATTCTTGTACTGTAGTGTTACGGAGATTTTTGTTTGAGTCTTGCGTTGGTATTGACACCGATCGTCCTATTCGTCGCCACCCTGATATTTCTTTTGCCGGTGCTCCTGCGCCTCTTGCGGCAGTGCCACTTAAGCGACGTTACGCCGGAATGGTTGGAGAGTTTTTCGCCTCTGACTTACCGGCCCATGGAATTCCTGCTGGCCGAAGAGGATTTTGAGTTCTTGGTGCGCCAGCCTGGTTTCGAAGCCTCGCTCCACCGTAAGCTGCGAAGAGAGCGCATCTGTATCTTCCGCCAGTATCTGAACCGCCTTATCGCCGATTTTAATCGCCTGCACGTCTACGCGCGGTTCCTGACAACCCAAAGCCAAATGGATCAGTCCAACTTATTTGCACAATTGGTCTGGCTTCGGGTGCGATTCTCGTTCACGGTTTTACGCGTGGAAGGTAGCTTGCTTTTGGCTTACTTTGGCTACCAACCCCGCGTTGTGAGCAAAGTCATCGCGCGGCTCGAGGATATGAACGGTTACCTGCACGCCATCGCTGTCTAGCGAAGCTCTTGCCCATTCAGCGCTGAATGTTCTCGCCATTTGCGCTCGACGAACCGGTTCAACTCCTGCTTCGCCCTTAGATAATCCTCGAACTGCCGCTCGGCGCGTTTAAATTCAGGAGTGTGAACGCAGCGGCGAATGCCCCGATTTTCGGTGGGATAACGGAGGTGTAGCATTTCGTGGAACATCACGAAACGCACCGCGATGTCCGGGGCGTCTGGAGAATCTAACGCGTTGCTCAGCACAATAACATGGTGGCAAGGATCGTAGTGGCCCAGAACCGTGCGGGAAGCGCGCAGGCTCCAGCCCAGCGCCGGCGGCGCCATTAAGCCATGGAAATACTGCTCATTCAGCTTCGCGAAAATCTGTTCCAGGTCGTACACCAGGCCGCGCGCTTCGCGGTAGCGTTTCCGGCCGCGTTCGCGCCTCACCGAATGCAAGCTCCGGCGCATTTCCGCCCGGTTGATATAGCCGCGGTATTGCGCCAAACAATTTTTGTCGGGCGGTTTACCGAACAGCTTGCACATGAGTACCGTGGCCAGGGCTTCCTGAATCGGTGAAGGCGCGCTCTGCAGTAAGTCGCTGATCTCTACCAGCAGGGAGTCGTTCTGCAGGCGGATCCGGCTGTTGGCGTTGGCGTATTTCCTGTAACGGACGACAATTTCCGGCACCGCCGAGCGCGGGCGCACTTCCTTGAAAACGCGCGCATAGATCTCTTCGATCGTTTCAAAAAACAGCGCCGCCTGAACTTGCATTTTCCCCAAATGTAACATGGAGTTGCAGGATTTTGTTTTCCAGCCAAGAGACTAATAAGCCGAGGGATTATTGCCAACCGCGAAAATTAGCGCATTGGGCGCCTATGTGCCGCCAAGAGTATTAACAAACGAACAACTGTCGCAAATAGTGGAAACCAGTGACGCCTGGATTCGGGAGCGCACAGGCATTGGCGAGCGCCACATTGCCGGCGATGAAATGGCTACTTCGGACATGGCCGTTGCCGCTGCCAGGATCGCCCTGGCGAAGCGGGGCATTTCCGCCGGCGAAATCGGAGTCATTATTTTATGCACCGTAACACCCGACAACATGTTTCCTGCCACCGCCTGTACCGTGCAGACTATGTTGGGCGCCGGCTGCGCGTGGGGCTTTGATTTATCGGCCGCTTGCTCGGGTTTCCTCTATGGTCTGACGGTGGGCGCATCGCTGGTGGCGGGCGGCGCGCATCGCTACGTGTTGGTCCTGGGTGCGGACACCATGTCGCGCATTATCGACTACACCGACCGTTCCACCTGCATTCTGTTTGGCGACGGCGCCGGCGCCTTCCTGTTGGAGCCATCGGCGGATGCCGAGTCGGAGGGCGGATATATCGGCCATTTGAATGAGATTGACGGTTCCGGCGCGCCGTTCCTGAACATGCCGGCCGGCGGAAGCCGCTTACCGGCGAGCGCCGAAACGGTTGCCAAGCGCCAGCATTACGTCAAGCAGGAAGGCCAGCAGGTATTCAAGTACGCCGTAAAGAAAATGGCCGAGTTATCGGAAGCCCTGCTCGCCAAACATGGGATTGCCCCTTCGGAGGTGAAACTGCTGATTCCGCATCAGGCCAACCGCCGCATCATTACCGCCACGGCGGAGCGCCTGGGAATGCCACTTGACCGGGTGGTTATCAATCTGGATAAGTTCGGTAACACGACCGCTGCGACGATTCCTCTGGCAACCAACGACGCCGTTGCGGATGGACGCCTGAAGAAGGGCGATTTGGTTCTGTTTGCCGCCGTCGGAGCCGGCGATACAGCCGGAGCTAGTTTGTGGCGTTGGGCGTTTTAGCGGTTAGTTTCGTTTTCTCGGCATCTTGCTGCTTTTTGTATTCCCGCAAAACTCTAACGATGTATTTGCGCGTTTCAAGATACGGCGGAACGCCATTGTATTTCTGCACCGCGCCCGGGCCAGCGTTGTAAGCGGCTAACGCCAACGCCGCATCGCCGTTATAACGCAGCAAAAGCTCACGCAGAAACTTCGCACCGCCCAGTACGTTGTCTTCGGGATTGCGCGCGTTTACGCCCAACACAGCGGCGGTGCCAGGCATCAGTTGCATTAGACCCACCGCGCCCTTATTGGAGATCGCATCCTGCCGCAGGCCCGATTCGATCCGCGCCACGCTCCGCACAAACTCCGGATCCAGACCTTGCCGTAGAGCGGCGCGGACCAGCATTTCATCGAAAGATGTGGCGGGCGATGCCGGCGCGGCCAAGGGATTGGCGTTGGGCAGATCCGGCAAAGCGATAATCTCAGCAATTTGATTGGCTGGAAACTCCATCGTGCCGGTTCCGGTTCGCAGTACGCAGACCGAGCCTCGTTCGCTATGAGAATCCGCAGTCAAGCAAAAGCCCGTAGCCAGACAAACGGACTCCCTTCCGAACAGCGGCATCGCCAGCAACGCTGACGCTAGCAAGACGGTCGTGGAACACTTCTTGAGCATACGCGGTCAATTGGTTCGCGTGAGGAATTCCTTGCCGGCGCCAACCAGTTTGGGCGCAGGTTCGTCGAGCCGCGAGAAGTCGCGTTCCAACAACGCGGCTGACGCCAGCGTGCGCGCCGCTATCTCGGAAATCTCGCTTCCTTTACCGTAACGTGATTTAAACAGGTCAGATACTTCCTGCAACTGTCTTTTGATACCCGAAAGGTATCGCGCCATGGCAGCGTGTTCGTCTTGGGACAGCGGAAACTGCACTTATTTATTGTGGCATAAATGTGGGAATTGAGGGCGTGCGCTAACTATCCTTCCAAAAGAGTTCCGCATCCGCGCGCCGTACATAATTCGCGTCGAGCGCCACCGGATCGCGCCAATTTGCCGGACCGTCTATCTCGGCGCAACAGGCCACCGCCGCTGCCAGACAACGGGATGCCGTGGTAAAGACAATTCCCGCTGTCTCGCAAGGTCCGCCCGCAAAGCCGATGAATTCCGTTTCCTTCGGTATGGTGGCTAACCAGTCCGCCCAGGGCGAAACAGTTTCCGCAACAACCAAACGAGTTGCGCTATCGTACACCGCTCCGTACACGTCACCGCGCCGCGCGTCGAGCACCACGGCACGTAAACCAGTGTGGCCAAAGAGGCTCATCGCGCGCAGGTTGGAAACACCCACAGCCGGTTTTCCCAGGGCTTCCGCCAAGCCTTTGACGGCTGCCAGGCCCACTCGAACGCCGGTAAACGAACCCGGTCCGCTAGCCGAAGCGAAGCAATCGATCTCTTCCAGCCGCATATCGGCCTTCGCGAGAATGTCTTCAATCGCCTGGAAGATAACGTGTGCGAAGCCGTCGGGCGAATGCAGTTGTATTTCCGCGAGCGTCTGCTGTGAGCCACGCAGCGCCACGCTCGCGAACTCTGAAGTCGTGTCTACCGCCAGAATTTTGTGCATCCCATGTTGTGCATCAAGGCGTCAGCGTGTACACGCGGTCTAACTCGTACGCTTTGCCGTTCGCGTTAATGGCCTCCAGCCGCAAACTTAAAATCGCTCCCGGCTCCGCTAGCCCCTTGGGTACGGTCAGCGTGCCCGATGGGCCAATGCCCAGCAGCCGCGCGCCTTCTCCGCCGGCCACAACTTCCCCCCACCAAACATATTGCACATACCGCGTCGCCCGGTTCGCGCGTGTAATCTTTACCGTAAAAGGCGCTGCCCCCCGCAAGCTGATTTGGTCGCCTGGAGGATCGACGATCTCAAGCGGGATCTTGGCCGCATCGCTTTCCACTTCCTGTACGGGAGGGTCTTGCGATTCAAAGTAGTAGGACTTCGCCATTGATTCCTTGTGGCCTTCGCGCGGCACCTGCAGCACCCAATCGCGCTCTCGATCCGGCGTTTCGCGGCTCAACACTTCACCGCGATAGTCCTTGAGCGCAATCTCTTCCCCGCTGCGCGGATCGATCCAGAGCGGGTTGTATTTGTGCCTCGGCAAATTGATCTCCACTATGCCAGGCTTTTCGGCGTAGGCCAGATACTCGACGTCTTCGAGACCGGCTGCGCGCGCGCCATCCACTTCGAAGTACGGTTCAAATTCCCAATGACGTGTATCGGAAACGATCTGAAACCAGGTTCGAACCGCCTTCACGTTAGCCTCGTTTCGCGTAGCCTCGAACGGCACGTTTGGGTATTGGCCATTGGCGGTTGAGTTCCACAACTCGTGACGAAAGGAAGCCGGCTGGGTGGCGGTGATGATATGCACGGAGGGCTGCTGGGTAAACTGATGTTCTACGGCTGCCAACTCCGGCCGCGCCGACGCTTCCACTATGAAATTCATCCAACCATCCCCCAGCAGCGGCGACGAACTAACTCGCGCATCGGTGGAGCGCGGATGCCGGAAGCCATCGTATTTTTTCAGCGCTAGGCCAATGTCGCGCACGAGCGCTCGCGAACCCTGTATGTCTTCAAAATGCTCG
This sequence comes from Bryobacterales bacterium, assembly GCA_963785595.1. Classification (GTDB taxonomy): domain Bacteria; phylum Acidobacteriota; class Terriglobia; order Bryobacterales; family Bryobacteraceae; genus Bog-105. Next base: position 92,248 of record CAWAVY010000001.1, read on the forward strand.
ATTCCTTGCCACGTTACGTTAAGCCCCCCATACCGGCCCACCACATAGCGAATCAGCGGCTCGAGCTTCTCTCTCGCGTCGAACATCCCGCTGCGCACAAACGATTCGTCGGCGATGACCAAATCGACAGTGAAGCTGCGATTTTCCGCTGCGAGGATTTTCTCATCGAGCCCATCAAAATAAGCAGCGGCCGGCAGCCCGTCTGCGCCGAACGGTTTGATTGCACTCTTAACGCTCAGTACAATGCCGCGTATGTGGGTAAAGCCGTCCTTTTTGCGCGCCTCGAGCCAGGATTCAAAGGTCGCTTGGTCGAGATCGAACCAGGGAACATCGGCGCCCAGCCAAAGATGCGGCTTTTTGTTGGTGGTGCGCCAATGCCGCAAATTCGCCACGTTCACCAAACCGGCTTCCGCTGTTTCGGCTACCGTGAGGTTGGCTTCCTGCTCGTCCAAACGCTTGCTGGTACTGCTCACTTTATAGGTCCACAGACCAGGCTCGGTTGGCGTAAAGCGCACTCTGAGCGTTCGGCCGCCAGACCAGAAGTGGTGCATCAGATAGGTGGTGTGGCTGGGTGAACGAAACTCAACGTTTAGCAAACCGTCTTCGAGGGCGGCTTGCGGCGAACGCAATTCGCCGGCCTCCATTTCGAAGGAAAGTTCGCAGGGGTAGTACTGGCGCGCGCCCTCCAGACAGGATGTGGGCGGCGCTGTCTGCGCTAGGAAAGCGAAAAAACATAGACAAAGCGCGGCGCGAAACCCTGCCTGGCACATATGTTTCAGCATAACGGAGCGCATAGATCATAGCTCCGTCGCTGGCGCTCCCGATTCTCTGCTGCCAATGTTTGATGCCAAAGTGATACGAATCCCGCATTAAAGCAACTAAACGTATAGGAATGAGTACTGCCGAAACTTGCCAAATGGAAAAATCGTCCATACAATCGAGGGATACTGATTCCCTTTGACGGTGCATGGCAGAGCAAGTTAGTTGTGCAGAGACTATAAGTCGACCGGGTTGTCGCGATAAAGACAGTGAGGCAGCTTATGGAAATCGTTGGAGATCGAAAGTTCGTAGAGGTTCCAGGCGGCAAAACACACGACTTGCCGCCGTTGCTTGTTAAGACTTTGCCCGGCGTTAAGCGTCTCGACAAGATGATGGGCATAGCCGCTGAGATCATAGAACAGGAAGACATGGTTCCCGTTCTGGCGGAGCCCCTTCCGGGGACAGACGATTTGCTGGAGAGGCGCCGGATGGACTTGGCGCTAAATCTGGTAGATCAATACCTGGGCGTGCTCACTCACTGGCACTGGGGCGATTCGGTGCTCGAGTGGATCAGGCAGTGCGAGATCACATTCGGCGCTCGCCTCGAGCTCCGCAATTTGCTGCGCAGCGATATTTGGCCGCATGCCGGGCGCAGTAGCTTCGTGATGCTGCTTGGGGACAAAGACGTCAAGACGCCGGGGGTAAACCTCGAAAAGGCGGTCGGCTTGCGGCTGGCGTTCCGCCAGATGCCGCCCATCCGCTGCTGCTCCGACCAGTTTTTGTTCTACTTGAATAATTGCGTGGCGCAAAGCGCTTATCACACTTGGCTCCACATGACGCCCAACCCGATTTCTTCTCTACCGCCCGAGCGCTTTCAGTTCGAAATCGTGAACATGTCGCTCGAAGTTCACTAGTGTCTGAGTTAGAAATTCGTCACATAATTCGTGGTGGGGCGGACGCCCACGTCCGCGCAGGACCCCCCGGTCCTGCTCTGCGATCACAAGAAGTGACGAACTTGGGCTAGCCTTCTACTTGGGCGGCGGCTGCGAGCTTCGCGAGTAGCCATGTATGGCCGAGCGTTTGGCCCCGGCGCGGTGCGCCTCGTCGCTCATGGCGTGGACGCCGCTCGCATCTATCCAGCGATTATAAAAGTTGAACAAGGCGCAGACCGTAAGGGCGTAGTAGATGGCTTCGTCGCTAAATCCCGCCGCGTGCAAAGCCGCGACATCCGCTGGTCCAATCGAGACCGAGTCTTCGTTCACTTTGCGCACAAAGCGAAATAACGTTTTGTCTGCTTCGCTAAGTTTGGACGTTTCCAAATCCGCCAAGACACTCGCCACCAATTCCTGATCGTTCAATAATTCCGCTGCGACCGCAGCGTGAGACTTCGTTCAAAACGGGCACTGGTTGAGGCTCGAGGTGTAAGCCGCAATCAGTTCGCGAATGCCAGGCAACAACGGGGAAGATTCACGCATGATCTCCTGAGTGAACCGCTCAAGATGTACGGTGGCCGAGATCTTGTAGGAGAACATGTGCAGGATCTGCGGATATTCCGGACCGGCGCGCTTCATCATTTCGATAGCCCGCGTGTAATTGTCGTCGCCGTGATGCTGTTCGACGTCTTTCAGAAACATGTGATCCATGCGTACCTAGTGTAAGCGATGCTGTGGATCGCTATTCGTCCTCAGTCATGTCGTTGAGTTGCTGACTTATAAGAAAAGCTGTGACGGCGGCGGCGGCTAACAACAAAAGGGCGAGCAACGTGTCAAGAAGACCGTTTTTCCAGAGGAAGCTATGGCCGGTGTCGGGAACCAGGGCGACACGCGGATCGGCTGGTAGATAGCGCACGGTAATACTACTGCCGGGTACCACGTTCACGGAAGCGCGGTCCACCACGTCGAGCGCCATGAGCGGCTCGGAGCGGCCAAAGGGCGTTAAATCGAGCAGGATCAAATCATACGGGGCAAACAACTTGGCTGCGAACCAGCCGCGGATATCGTGCTCCAGATAGGGTTGATGGATCTCCCGCACAAGCGCGGTTACGGAATTGAGCGACGCCGTTCGAAGCGCGATTTGTTGCCACAGAGGAATGCCGACGCCGGTCATCCACCACGCGCCAATAGTGACGAATGCGGTCAGAAAAAGGAGAGTCGGTAAACCCGCGCGCAGGATCAACCGAACCGCCAGCACCAGCAGAAGCCCTAAGCCAAGAAGCAAGAAGAACGGCCGTCCAGCGGCTCGGCCCCAGAGTTGGTCGCGAGTATTCTGATCTTCCAACCGGGTAAAGCGGAAGAATCCAGGAATTTCAGAGCAGCGGAGCTGAACGAAATCGCCTTGATGCATCTCGTCGAAGCGCGCGGGAAGAAGGCTCAACGTGTCCGTGATGGCAACGGTGGTGTCGGGAAGAGTGTATCTGACTTGTGCTGCAATTTGGCGATTCCAACTGCCATCCAAGTGATAAACGAGTTGTTCCCGTTTGCTCACAATTTCGCCAATGACGAATTGGCCGCCGCGATTCAGGTAGGTGGCTATGCCGAACACGCCGATGAGCCCGCCAGCGACAAAAAGCAGAAACGGCAAGCAACCCGATTTGACTCGCAGAAGGTGGGAAACGAGTACGGCCAAGCCTAGCAGTGCTGGAAGACCGACGAACAAGGCGGCCAAAATCAGCCAATTCTGCACCGGGCTCTCGAAAGTCATCTAAGGAGATGATAGACCGGGTTAGTTATGAAGTGAGTTTGGCGTCCTTCAGGGAAAGGAGCCAGCCCGCGTATCCGCGTTTGCGCGAAAACGGATCGTCCTCGACTTGAAAGAGAACATCCAGCCGCGCGCCGGGTTTGAACAGGTGCTGAAGATGGCCGAAATTCCAGGCTTTGGCGGACAGGAGCCTGCCTCGATGCCTGAGGGCGACGCTGAAATGCTTGCCTTCTGTTAGCACTTTGGGTGGTCCGGCTAGCTCCGCGCCCTCCGCATGGAACAGGGGAGCGGCGTTGCCGAAGCCGAAAGGGCCGAGTGAGAAGATCTGCTGGATGCAACGCTCGCTTAACTCGTCAAACCCGGCGGCCGCATCCACTGAGTAGGAAGGCCGCAAGTCCTCCTGGCTCAAGGCAGCCGCGGCGAACTCAGCGAAGCGGCGCTGAAATTCCGCCAAATGGTCGGCATGAATGGTCAAGCCGGCCGCTTGCCGATGACCGCCAAATTTCCTGAAGAGGTGCGGCATACTCTCCAAAGCGTCCAAAAGATGGAAGGCGGGAATGCTGCGCCCCGAACCTCCCAAATGCGGCCCTTCGCCGGCATCCACATTGAGGGCATCGCTCAGCACAAAGACGGGCCGGCAGAAACGTTCCACTAAGCGGCTGGCGACGATGCCCAGCACGCCCGGATGCCAGCCTGGGCCATTGAACACCAGGGCCATCTTATTTTCCGCGATTGCGCCCTCTTCCTCGCACTGCTGGAGAATCGTTTCCACAATCTCCGTTTCCACCTGTTGGCGTTCGCGATTCAGAGCGTCCAGTTGTTCGGCTAAGGTGCGCGCCCGTGTTTCATCGCTGGTCAAGAACAGTTCGATCACGTCGCTCGCGGTAGCCATCCGGCCCGCTGCGTTGATGCGAGGAGCGATCCGGAAGGCCACTTGATGCGCCGAGGGTATTTCGCCGTCACCCATTCCAGCCACCGCCAGCAGTGCGCGCAGGCCCGGATTCCGCACTTGGCTCAGTCCGGCTAGGCCGCGCCGCACGATAACGCGATTCTCGCCAATCAAAGGAACGATGTCGGCCACGGTGGCGATAGCAACGGGTTTCAAGAACGAATCCAGCAGCGCGCTCTGTCTAGCCGCCGGCAAACTGCTGCGCACCAGCATGGCCTGCACCAGTTTGAGCGCCACGCCCGCGCCGCACAAATTTTTATTGGGATAAGCGCAATCGGGCCGGTTAGGATTCAGTACGGCAACGGCTGGAGGCAACTCTTGATCGGGCAGATGATGATCGGTGACGATGACGTCGATGCCGCGTTCCTTGGCGTGCCGCACAACATCGTTGGCACGGATACCCGTATCCACGCTGACGATCAAGCGCACACCCGAAGTGGCGGCGCGTTCGATAATTTCGTGGCGCATGCCGTAGCCGTCTTTCAAACGGTGCGGAATGAAAAAATCGGCAGTGCCGCCCAGAATCTCGATGGCTTTTTTCAGAACGACAATGGCGGAGGAACCGTCAACGTCGTAGTCGCCGTAAAGAAGGATTGGTTCGCGTGCGGCGATCGCTTGCGTGACCCGGGCGAGCGCCGGTTCCATGTCGCGCAGTTTGAACGGATCTTCTAGAGCGTTGAGTTCGCTGGAAAGAAACTCGCGCGCGGCGGCGGCGTCGCCGTAACCGCGCTGCACCAGGACTGACGCGGCCAAACGTTCGATTCCGAGGCTCTCCTCTAGCTTTTTCGCGGCCAGCGGGTTGGGGCGCGGCAGAATCCAGCGAGCCGCCGCTCGGGCTGGCGCTGCCATCAGTTATTCGAGAAGTAACCGCCGCCGATGGGTCCTTCTTCTTCCTCCTCCTCATCGGAGAAGGGGTCGTTGGCGACTTCCAGTTCGCTGAGGATGTCGCGCATCGAGTCGTACCAATCAGTGCGCAGTTCAAACAGGTAAAGGCGTCCTTCCAAAGCGAACGAAAGCTGCAGCGAGCACGTGAAGCCCTCGTACGCCTGCAGTTGCTTGAGGCGTGTTTCGAAATGGCGTTTTTCTTCGCGCGTAAAATCAGCGGTTTCCAGTTCTTCCAACGCTTCGTCTATCTGGTCGAGTTGGAAGGATGCCTGGTTGAACACCACCAGCTTGGCCCCGCTTCTACGCGCTGTTTCAATAAATTCACGAAAATCCGGATGTCCCTCGGTATCCCAACTCACTTGAATAAGTGAATCGAGCATGCGATGGTATCCAAAGAAAATCGGCATCTCCGATTTCTCCAGGTGTACCTGCATCTCCTTGCGTAAGCTTTCCAGATCTAATGCCATCCGCTTCAACCGTATCAAATCCCGAATGGATAGGCGGAAAAATGCATTTATCGATTGTTTGTCAATGTGAGTGCTACTTGCCTTTCCCGGCTTCGGGTAACCTCGGCCTTGCGTTAGGCATCATTCATGACAAGATCGGATAGGATTTGGGTCTTTTGAGAAACACAGGCAAGACGGGCTCGTCCTTTGCGCTTTTGCGGAAACTAGTTGCGCTCATGGTGTGTGCCACAGGCTGCGTGCTGGCGCAAAGCGGATTTGTCCGCTCCGCGGGGCAGGCGATACCGGGAGCGACTGTCACGTTGACGCAGAATGGCCAAACGCAGACGACAGTGACAGACCGCGATGGCCACTATGGCTTCTATTCCGTTGCGCCGGGCGCCTGGAATGTGACGGTTGAGATGTTCGGTTTCCAAACGCTCAAGAAAGATGTCGATTTTAGCGCCGCTAGCGGACCTGTCAATTTTGAGATTCAACTGAAGCCCTCGCAGGCGTTGCAGCGCATGCAGCAGTTTTCACAGGGCGGTCCGGGCGCGGGTGGATTGCGCGGCGGCAACGCAACCGGGACGGCTCAAGGTGGCGGTGTCGGGCCCGGCTTTGCCGCCACAGCCCGCGCCCGCGGTGGCGATAACACCCAGGATCAGGAACTGCAGAACGAGATGAATAGCGAGCAGCAAAGCGCAGTTCTGCCGCCTGCTGGCACAGGAGGCAGCAACGAATCGTTCCTGATCTCCGGCAGTTTGAGCCCGGGCATTGCGCAGGGGGCCCAGGCGGATTCAGGTCCCGATGCGCGGTTTGGTCCCGGTGGCCCCGACGGGCCGGGCGGTGGACAACTGGGCGGGGATGCGGCGAATGCCGGCGGCGCTCCGGGATTCGGCGCACAAGCCGGTTCCGGCGGCGGCTTTGGAGGAGGGTTCGGCGGAGGTGGTGGCTTTGGTGGTCGCGGCGGCGCAGGTGGCTTCGGCGGCCGGGGTGGACCGGGTGGTCCCCCAGGGCGGCGTGGGCAAGTGGCGGGCGCCCAATTCGGAAACGGACGGCGCCGTCAACAGCAGATTCGCGGACAGGCGTCCTTCACCTTACAGAACTCCGCTTTGAATGCCAAACCATTTTCCCTGAACGGGCTTGATATTCCGCAGGCTGCATACGCGCAGAGCCGCTTCAGCTTGATCGTGGGCGGGCCGCTGGTCATCAAGAAACTAAAAGATCCGAAAACGCAGTTCTTTTTGACGTACTTTGGCACGCGTGCCAAATCCCCGCAATTATTTGCCGAAAACGTTCCCACCGCAGCCGAACGTATGGGCGATCTCTCGCAAGTGACTTCACTCATCTATAGTCCGGCCACGCATCAGCCTTTTGCCGGCAATCAAATCCCGCTCGGCATGATCAATCCCATTTCATTGGCGCTTCTAAAGTTCTATCCGCTGCCGAATCAAACGGGCACCGCCAACAACTACCAATTTGAGACTGCGTCGGCGAACAATTCTGACAATGTGGGCTTCCGCCTGCAGCGCAGCGTCACGGAGAAAGATCGGCTTTCGGAGAATTTTCAGTTCCAGCGGCGTTCGGGTACAAGCGCCAACGCATTTGGCTGGGCCGATCCCAGCAGCGGCTATGGTTTGAACGTAACTCTAGGCTGGACTCGGAACATTTCGGCGACGGTCATCAGCAATTTGCAGATCCGCTTCAACAGGAATCGGAGCCAGGCCACACCCTATTTTTCGACTCTGCCCGATGTCTCGGCGCAGCTTGGAATCGCGGGCACCTCGAGTAACCCGCTCAATTATGGGCCGCCGACGCTGAACTTTACCAATTTCGGCGCTCTTTCCGATGGTGTGGCCACCTTGACGCGCAACCAATCGCAAGCATTTACCGAGAGCCTCACTTGGATCAAAGGTTTGCACAACTTCAGCATCGGCGGCGGCTATACCCACCCGGATCTAAGCACGAAGACAGACCCCAATGGCCGCGGGACACTGAACTTTACCGGCGTAGCCACCAGCCAGTTGAGCAGTAGCGGACAAGTGGTGACTGGCACGGGTCTTGACCTAGCTGATTTTCTGCTTGGCCTGCCGCAGTCCAGTTCCATTCAATACAGCGAACAGACGAATTATTTTCTGCAAAACCAATGGAATGCTTACGGGCAAGACGAGTGGAAAATCCGCTCGAATGTAACCTTGATTCTGGGCATGCGGTATGAGTATTTCGGGCCGATCACGGAGAAATATGGACGCATTGCGAATCTGGCGATTGGGCCGGACTACACATCGGCAACGGTAGTGACGCCGGCCACGCCTGGGGAGCCGGGCGGCCTGATTCATGGGGATTGGAATAATGCTTCGCCGCGTGTCGCGCTCGCCTGGAAGATTCCGGCCAGGAAATCCACCATCTTGCGGGTGGGTTATGGCACTTACTACAACGGCCAGATTTACAATTCATTCATACAACAGTTGGCGAAGCAGCCGCCGTTTGCCATCTCAAGCGCGGTGAACACCAACATCGGAAGCCCGCTCACCTTCTTCAACGCGTTCCAAACTGTAGCGGCGCAGCAAGGAACCAATACTTACGCGGTCGATCCGAATTACCGCACGCCGTACGCGGACACCTGGAATCTATCGCTGCAGCGGGAATTCGGCAAAGGTTTCTTCGCCGACCTGACCTATCTGGGAACCAAGGGAACCCGGCTGGATGTGAAAACGATACCGAACGAAGCCCCGCCGGGCAGCAAGGCATCGCTAACCGAAAGCAACACGTTGTACACCTACGATCAATCGAACGGCGATTCCGTTTTCCATGCCTTGCAGTTGCGCTTGAACCGGCGCTTCAATCGCGGATTGTCTTTTCAAGCCTTCTATCAGTTCGCCAAATCGATTGACGATTCCTCCAGCTTCGGCGGGGCGGGGAACACGACGGCGCAAAACTGGCTTGACCTGGCCGCCGAACGCGGTTTATCCAGCTTCGACATAAGGCATCAGTTCACGCTGGGTTTTGTGTGGACTTCGCCCATTGCGGGCCCGGGTTCGCATATCGCATCGGATGGCAAAGTGGGCCGGCTGTTCAAAGATTGGCAGATCAGCGGCAACCTTACCGCGCAAACGGGCAATCCGCTGACGGCGCGGGTCTTGGGTAACACGCAACAGCTTGCCCAGACGGGCGGCATAGGCAGTGGTCGCGCCTCGGCCACCGGCGAGCCCATCGATGAGGGCGGCGGCTTCTTTAATTTGGCGGCGTTTACCGTTCCGGCGGCTGGCACCTATGGCAACGCTGGCCGTAACACCATACCAGGCCCGGGAACAGTCGGCTTGAATGCAGCCTTGGCGCGTTCCTTTACTTTTGCCGAACGCCGGCGCGTCGAGTTCCGCTTGGAAACGAATAACCTGTTGAATCACGTGAACTACGCGAATCTGTACACGGTGGTGAATGCCGTCAATTATGGCTTACCGAGTTCGGCGGGTGCCATGCGAACGTTGCAGGCGGTCGTGAGGTTCCGGTTTTAGAAACCAGCCACAGATGAACACAGCGAAACACAGATCAGGCGCACCGCTAAGAAGCATACTGGCTTTGTTGCTCATAATTCAGCCCCTCGCGGCTTTCCAACAGCGCCCTACCTTTTCGATTGATACGAATGTGGTGATTGTAAATGTCACGGTCTTAGACCGCCAGGGCAAACCAATTCCTGATCTGACAAAGGCGGATTTTGAGTTGTACGAAGACGGCAAACTGCAAAAGCTCCAGGCGGTGGACTATCAGAAACTCAGCGGCAACGTGCTGCCGCCGGTAACCGCCACTCCTCCTGCACCGCCGCCCGAACCCAAAGGCTACAATCCCGCCGCCGAGAAGAATGCCCTACAAGCATCCATGCTGACCAAGTATCAAGACCGCCGGTTGATTGTGATCCTATTTGATTTTTCGTCGATGCAGCCGGCCGAGCAGATTCGCGCACGCAACGCGGCAATCAAATTCCTGACCAGCCAGATGACCGCCAGCGATTCCGTTTCCATCATGGTCTTCACTTCCGAATTGAGGACCGTGCAGGACTTTACGCCAGACCGCGATTTGCTCATCGCCACGATCAATAAATTCCGCATTGGCGAATCGAGTGAAAACGCCGTGGTGGCGGATGCGGGAGCCGACACCCAGGACGTCAGCGGCCAGTTTGTCGCCGATGAGACGGAGTTCAACATTTTCAATTCGGATTTGAAGCTCGCCGCGCTGGAGGATGCCGCGCGCAAGCTGGGCGAGTATCCAGAGAAGAAGGCTTTGGTCTATTTATCGAGCGGCATCCAGAAGAATGGTGTCGATAACCAATCGCAATTGCGCGCCACCGTGAATACCGCGATTCGCTCTAACGTAGCGTTCTATCCGATTGATGCGCGCGGCTTATCGGCTGCCGTACCCGGCGGCGATGCCACTCAGGCGGGCGCGGTGGGCAACAACCTCTACAGTGGAGCCGGCCAGAATTCCATCCGCTCAAACTTTAACAACCAACAGGAAACGCTGGCCACTCTGGCGTTGGATACGGGTGGAAAAGCGCTGCTCGATTCAAACGATTTGACGGAAGGCATCCGGCAGGTGCAGGAAGACTTTTCGAGCTACTATGTGCTCTCCTACGCAAGTTCGAATACGTCCATGGATGGGCGCTACCGCCGCATTCAAGTGAAGCTCTCGCCGCGGCTAGCGGGGTTGCGAGCCAAACTCGACTACCGGCAGGGCTATTACGGATCCACCACCTTCGCGAAGATGGCCGAAGGCGATAAAGAAGCGCAATTGGAAAAGGCTTTGCTGGCGGACAATCCCGTGACCGATCTGCCGATTGCCGTGGAAGTAGATTATTTCCGCATGGAGAAGACGAAATATTTCGTACCAATCGCCGTGAAGATCCCGGGGTCGGCTTTGGCGTTCCGTAACAAAGGCGCCAAGCAGGCAACCGAACTCGACTTTATTGCTCAGGTTTACGATGAGCGAAACCGCTCGGCAGCCACCGTACGGGATACCATTCCGCTGAAACTCGCTGGCGATCTGGCCGGGCAAGTGGTGCGCAAGAACATTCAATACGATACGGGCGTCACGCTCACTCCCGGCAAGTATAGGCTTCGCTTTGTAGCACGCGAAAATGGCGAGGGGAAAGTGGGTACCTACGAGGCTAAATTTGTAGTTCCCGACGTCGGCACTGAGAAAACGCTGCGTGTCAGCTCGGTGATCCTGAGCAACCAGCGCGACCCGATTGCCACGCAAGTGGCCGGCGTCAAAAACAGCAAAAAGCTGGTGCAGAACAATCCACTCATCGCCGATGGCAAGAAGCTGGTGCCTAACGTAACCAAAGTGTTCCGCGTGAATCAAAGCATGCTGGTTTATGTGGAAGTCTACGATCCAAACATCCCGGATTTCATGCCTGAGAATTTTCGCCGGGCCGACGTCTCCGCAAGCCTCGCCTTGTATAAAGACGACAAGAAGGTTTTCGAATCACCGGCCGTGAGGGCGAATCGGCTTTCAGAAACCAGGCCGGGTACCCTTCCGGTTTGGCTGCAGATGTCGATGGCCAAGATTCCGCCCGGTACTTACGACGCCCAGGTGAACTTGATTGATCAGTCTGGAAAGAAATTCGCGTTTCCACGGTCGAGCGTGGCGGTGTTGAATCCCTAGAATAAGATGGACAAAATGTCCTGAGTTAGAAATTCGTCACATAATTCGTGGTGGGGCGGACGCCTCGTCCGCGCAGGACCCCCGGTCCTGCTCTGCGATCCCGAGAGAAACGACGGCCCTCGTTAACCAAGATCGCGCGAATCGTCATACAAGACTTAAACAAATACGGGGTCCGGCGGATTTGGTAAACCCGGAGGACTTTTGCATCGAACTATAGTCTGCTATAATACGCCTATGCGAATTGGTTATAGTCGCAGGCCGGAAAAGGCGACTTTTCCTGCCCGGCAACTTCTAATCGCGGCAAGTGGCGTTTCGGCAGTTTTGCTAAGCACCTGGAGCCTGGAGACGATAATCTCCAAACCAAAGGCTGAGGTGGCTGGGGTGTTTAATTCCCGCCCCAAAACTGACCCTCGGACGATTCGTCTGAAGAAATTCCTCAATAAGCTGCATTGTCCCGTGGCTTATCTTTCTGAGGAGTTTGTACGTGCTGCCGATGATAATCACCTGGATTGGCGCCTTCTCCCGAGCATCGCGATTATAGAATCGGGTGGCGGAAAGGCGTACGTTCGGGAAAAGAACAACATATTTGGCTGGGGCGGCGGCGAAATTTACTTTACCAGCGTTCACGCCGGCCTCCAGACGGTAGCTTATGAATTGGGTCGTGGGCCGCTATACCGGCATCATAATTCGCTCGGCAAGCTTCATCTTTATAACCCGGATGAAAACTATGCCCAGCAAGTGATGGCCGTCATGCGCAGAATCAGCCCCGTCGTTAAGCTCCGTTCCGAAGACGAAATTGTCAAGATAGACGGCGAGTACGTGTACCTCGACAAAAGCGCGGAAATCGCTAGTCGGTAGGGCCAATAAAGAACAGATGCGGCTCGCGCTTAACCAGGCCTCGAGCCGCATTTTTTTTAAGGTTTGAGTTCATCGAGCCCGGCTGACACAGCAATGCCCCGCCCAAACGAAACGCAGCGGCCAATCCACGCATTGGCTTATGCCGATGCGCGGCGTCACCGCAATTTCAAAAATGGGCCGGTCGCGCCAGCGGCGAATTCTGAGCGCCCCTTGGTCCAGCCGCTGGCCATATTGTTTACCGGTAATCGCCAGCGCTTGCGTCAGCTTGCCGGGTCCGTTGGTGAGCGTTGCCGGCGCACCGCTTACTTTTCTGCGCTCGTACATCAACGGTAACCCGTACAGCGGCTCCAGCGCCCGTATCAGCACACAGCCCGGTGTGCCGGCAACGCCCGCCACTACGTTAAGACATTCATACATGCCGTAAATCAAATAGATATAGGCGCGGCCCGGAGGTCCGAACAACACCTTCGTCCGCATTGTCTCCCCGCGCGCCGAGTGCGAAGCTAGATCGTCGCCTCCCAGGTAAGCCTCTGTTTCTACAATCATGCCGGCCGTTTCGCCATGAAAAAGCACCGTACTCAACAACGCCCGGGCCAATTCAGGCGCAGGCAGCGCGAAAGCCTCTAAAGGCATGTGTTCGGTGGCGCTGAGAAGCGCCTTCCGGGGCCACGGGGATTTGTGCAATAGCGCCAATCGAAACTAGAACATAACACGAAGCTCGATCAGTTAAGCTCGCGCCAGTCTTCTTCCTTCACATCTACCTGGTGTTTCTTGGCGGCGGCCTTAATGCGCTTCCACGCGGCATCCCGTTCGGCGTCGCTCACCCCCTGCACTTGCTTGAATCGGGCGATCGCGTTCCGCACATGCGCCGCATCGTGGATCGGTTCTTTCCGTTCAGCCGGAAATGCAAAATTCTCATTAGCGATATGATCGCGCTTAGCTTCAGTTATTTTGGCCATATCAATTTCCGAGCAAACGAACTGCCAATGGTTTCCGGGTGGGGCGGACGCCCCGTCCGCTGGCCGGCCCCCTGGTCGGCCCTGTACTTTGGTGTGAGAAACCCCGGCTATCCTCGAAATCAGCCAATCAACGCTAAGCTAGTAGATACACTGCATTGCTATGCGACTGTTTACCGCCATCAATCTCCCCGCTGAGATGCTCTTGCGGCTCGAGCGGCTGTTAAGCGCGCTCAGGCCGGAAGCCTTAATAAAATGGAGCCCGTTGGATAACCTGCACATCACCACTAAATTCATCGGTGATTGGCCCGAACGCCGGCTCGAGGAACTGGACCAAGCGCTGGCCGGCCTCATTCCGCGCGAGCAATTCGATATCGAGTTGCGCGACTTAGGCTGGTTTCCCAATGAGCGCTCGCCGCGCGTTCTGTGGGCGGGCGTGCATGCGGGGCCGGCTCTAAAGTCGCTCATCGAGGAAACGGAGGAGCGCTTGCTCCCGCTTGGCATCGCCAGGGAAGAGAAACCGGCAAATCCGCACTTGACCCTGGCGCGTATCAAAACCCCAGCGCCCCTCCGCAACTTGCGCCGTAAAGTGGATGAATTGCAGCCGGCCGACTTAGGCGCCTTCGCCGCGCGGCATTTTTGCCTATACCGCAGCGATCCGGGTTCGAACGCGAGTATTTACCGCAGCTTGCGCGACTATCGTTTTGAAATTGCGATAGCGGCTTCGTAACATATACGAAGTGCTTTCACAACAACCTTACTTGGCGCTGCCGATCGCGGCCCTCTTTGCTTACCTCCTTGGCGGCTTGCCCTTCGGTTACTGGTTTGTGCGGTTCTCCCTCGGCCAAGACATCCGCACCCTGGGAAGCGGAAACATCGGAGCCACCAACGTGCATCGCTCGGCCGGGAAAAAGGCTGGCTTTATCGTTCTGTCCCTCGACATTCTCAAAGGGTTTCTTGCCCTTTGGCTGGCCGGGTTCCTTACCGGCAACGCCGTCCTGGCGCTGGCGGCCGCTTGGGTGGCTGTCATGTTCGGTCATTGCTACCCGGTTTTCTTGCACTTTAAAGGTGGCAAGGCGGTCGCCTGTTTTGTGGGCGCAGCCCTGTATCTCGCGCCCTTGGCGATTCTAGCCCTGACAGTTGTTTTTGTAGCCATTGTGGCGCTCAGTAAATATATTTCGTTGGCTTCCATTCTAAGTGCGCTTATTTTCCCATTTGTCTATTGGGCCATCTACCGCCCGGCGCCAGATTTGCTCATAGCCGCAATCCTGGCGGGCGCCTTGGTCATTTACCGCCACAAGGGTAACTTGGCCCGTCTGCGCGCTGGCAAGGAAAATGTTTTTTCGTTGAAGGGTAAGACGCCGTGAAGCGCTTGGCGGTACTTGGCGCGGGCAGTTGGGGCACGGCGCTTGCCATCGCTTTAGCGCCGCGTTTTGAACAAGTACACTTGTGGGCGCGCGATGCGCTTCAGGCGAGCGTCATTGCCCAACAACGGGAAAACGCCCGCTATCTCCCGGGCTTTCCTCTACCCCTCCAAATTGGAGTCTCGCACGATTTGCGGCATGCCATCCAAGGCGCCAATATCGTTTTGAGCGTGGTGCCCTCGCCCTACCTTCGCGAAGTCATCCGCCCGGCCGCGGAGTTTATCGGCCCACACGCGCTTGTGGTCAGCGCTACCAAAGGCATTGAGACAGAGAGCTTGCGGCGCATGTCGCAACTCATCGCGGAAACCCTTCTTCAGCCGTCCCCGCTAGCCGTTTTGTCGGGGCCTACCTTCGCCCGCGAAATTGCCGCTGGCGAGCCCGCCGCTATCGTAATCGCCGCCGCCGAACTCAGCGTGGCGGAGCAAATCCAGCGGGCCTTCTCTACGCCCGCCCTGCGCTTTTACACCAGCCAGGATATCGTGGGAGTCGAAATCGGCGCAGCCCTCAAGAATGTCATCGCGCTGGGCGCCGGCATTTGCAGCGGCCTTGGTTTGGGTAGCAACAGTGTTGCGGCGCTCGTCACCCGTGGCTTGGCCGAAATCACCCGCCTGGCGGTAGTGCTCGGCGGCAAAGAACGCACCCTGAGTGGATTGGCCGGCTTAGGCGATCTGGTGCTGACCGCCACCGGAAACCTCTCGCGCAATCGCTCGGTCGGCCTGCAACTGGGCCAAGGCCGCAAGCTGCCGGCAATTCTGGCACACACCCCAATGGTGGCGGAAGGAGTTTCCACTTGCCGCGCGGCGTATCAATTGGCCCTTCGCCACAACGTCAGTCTTCCCATCATCGCTAAAATGCATGAGGTGCTCTATGAAGACAAAAACCCGCGCCTCGCCATCCGCGAATTGATGGACCGGCCGCTTACGAGCGAGTAGCCTTTTTCGCGGATTTGCGATAGTCAAGCCACATAAAATAACCCACCAGCGTTTTGCCGTCTTCGAGCTTCCCCTCGCGAATCCATTTGCCAATCTTCTTTCGCGAAAACCAGTCCACCTCAATGCGCTCATCGTCCATCGGCTGCTGCTCGCCGGCCGTCAAACCAAGCGCCAGAAAAAGGTTCATTTTCTCCGCCACATAACCCGGGCTGGCCCAATAAGAAATCAGCTTCACCCACTTCTTAGCCTTGTAGCCGGTCTCCTCGTGAAGCTCGCGCTTCGCCGCCTGCAACGACGTTTCACCCGGATCGATCCGGCCGGCCGGCAGTTCCCACAAATCCTTCTCCGCAGGTAAACGGAACTGCTTCACCAGTAAAATCCGTTCCTTTTTGTCCACCGCCAGCATCACGGCCGACCCCGGATGCTTAACAATGCTCCGGTGAATCTCAAAGCCACTGTTATCGTGCGCCACTTCATCCACTACGCTGAACAGCTTGTTCTTCAGAATTTCTTTCGAGGAGACGATTTTCATGCTCTTGACTAGCCGTGCGGTTGCGCGGCTTACTTGTATCTAGGTTACCTTGAGGCTCGCGGGCTTTCAGCAGGACCGTCGGGGCTCCGCGCGCGGGGCTCATCAATAGTCATCCCCGCCGCTTGCGGGTCCGCTAAACTACTTGTCAAGTGAGAAAAGTTCTATTTCTTTGCATTGGCAATTCGGTCAGAAGCCAAATGGCCGAGGGTTTTGCCCGAAAATACGGCTCGGATGTAATGGAAGCCGCCAGCGCGGGCTTCGCTCCGGCCTCAATTGTGCAACCGCTCACCAGGAAAGTCATGGAGGCGAAGAATATCAGTCTGGAAACGCATTTTCCCAAAGATCTGGAACATGTGCCTCTCGCCGGCTACGATCTGATTGTCAACATCAGCGGCAGGAAACTGCCCACCCGCTTGCCAATTGAGGTACGCGAATGGAAGGTGGAGGATCCCATGGGAAAGTCCGAGGAGGAATTCGTAGCTACGCGCGACCAGATCGAACATCTCGTTATGCGCCTGGTCCTCGACCTGCGCAAGTCCCAGCGTCCGCCCCGGCCGGCGATTGTTCGCCCGGCGCCGGTTCGTCCCCAGCGTTCGTCCTAAAATCAAACGCGGCTCGCGTTCCCTAAAGAACGCAAGCCGCGTAAAATCGTTAACAACCTGGCAATTCGAGTCTTACTTCGGGGACGACATTGTGTCGGTTGCGGTGGTCTTCTTGGCCTTCTTGTGCTTGGCCTTCTTGGTGGACTTAGTCGCGGTGTCGGTATTCTGCGCGAACATGAGGGCGGAACCGGACAAGAGCGACAGGCTCAGCGCGGCGATCATAATTTTTTTCATTTGAGGGTATTCTCCTTTGAATTTCACGTGATAGCACTTTGTGCTTTCATTGAGTATAGTCCCAAAACTTTGTGAAGAACTCCTGAATTGAACATTAAACTCGACTTAATGTTTTACTCAACGTCTAAAAGCGGGAAAGCGTACCCTTACGGAACGGCATTGCGCCCAACCGTAAGCCTCCATTAGAATCGGGGGTTCGGGCCCCTTCGCCGCACTTACATGATCTCGCGCCTCTCTGAGCCTTTCACCGTCGATGGCCGCTATGAAATTAGCCAAGAAGCGCTGGGCCAAGGCGCTACGGGCGTGGTCTATAAGGCTTATGACCATGTAACCAAACGATTTGTCGCTCTTAAAGCCCTGCGGACCCCGACCCCCTCCGATCGGTCTAACGGCCAATGGACACTCGTCAACAGTCTTAGCCATCCCAACATCGTTGAAATCTTCGATACCGGCGCCGGTAGGTTTCCGGACGGCGATCATACCTATTTTGTAATGCCGCTACTCTCTGGCGCCACGTTGGCCAATCCTACTCAGCCTTTGTCCGTCGAGCGCGTGATCGACATCGTAGCGCAGGCGTGCCGCGGTCTCCAGGCCGCTCACGATCAGGGTCTTGTCCACGGCGACGTTAAACCGGGCAACATCTTCGTCACGGTGGATGAAACTGTCAAGATTCTCGACCTGGGAGTGCCCCGCGCGAACGCTAGCCTGCCGGTGAACGGTCCGCACTGGACGAACCTTTATAAGGCGCCGGAACAGTTGGATCTGAAGCCAGCCACGCCTTTGTCCGACATCTTTTCGCTGGCGGTCGTTTGCTATGAAGCGCTCACCGGGCGCCAACCCTTCGCCGGAGACAGCGAAGCGGCCGCCATGGACGCGATTCGCACCGCGGTGCCCGCCGCCGTTTCGGACATCAACCCGAACGTCAACCAAATGGTGAGCCGCACCGTACATAAGGCCATGGCCAAGCAACCGTTTCACCGGTTCCCGCAAGCGCGCGAATTTGGAGAAACGCTCGAAAAAGCTGTGCGCGGCGAATCGATTGAGCGCTTTGAACGCTCCAAAATCCAGCTGCGGATTGAGCGGGTCAGGAAAGCCCATAGTGAAGGCGACGACGAATTTGCGCTCGAAATCTTGTCCGAACTGGAATCCGAAGGCCATAGCGAGCCGGAAATGCCCACCCTCCGGACACAGATTGTAGAAGCGCGCCGCCAAAAACAGATTCGCCAGTTGCTGGATAACGCCCGCATCCGCATGGAAGAGGAAGAATATCCACTGGCCCTGCAGAAAATTGCGGCTATCTTTGCCATCGAACCCGAGAACGCCGATGCCATCGCCTTGAAAGAGCGGATTGAACGCCTGCGCACCGGCCATGAGGTGGAAGATTGGTTCCAGTTTGTACGTCGCCATTTGGAGGCCAATCAGTTCTCCCCGGCCCGCCAGGGTTTACAGGAAGTGCTCCGGCTGGATAGTTCCAACACTCAAGCCCGCCAAATGCTGGCCGAAATTGAACAGACCGAGCAGGAGATCGGCAAAGTTCGAGAAGAAAAGCAGCGCCTCTATGAAAGCGCGATCGCGGCCCACCGCAACGGCGAAATGGGCAACGCGCTCAACTGCCTGGAGCGAGCGTTATCCATTGTGCCGCGCGCCCCGCGTTGGAGCATTAAGGGTGATCCCCGCCCGCAGAGCTCGCCCGATCTTGACGAGCTTTGCCAAAACCTCCATGACCAGTTGCGCAGTGAACGTGACAGCGCCCGCCAAGCCTACGATGAAGGGCGCAAACACTTGCTGGAAGGCCAGGTAGGCCGCGCTCTCGAGATTTGCGAGGAGCACCTGGCCCGCCATCCGGGCGACCCGATGTTTCAAGCTTTGCAACTGGAAGCCGAGGAAGTCCGCAGGCAGGAACAATCCGCAGCCATGGCGGAAGTCAGCGGGCGGGTGGATGCCGAACCCGATCTGGACAGGAAATACATCATTCTCCAGGAGGCGATTGAGAGATATCCGAACGAGCCTCACTTCCGTTCGGCCCTGAAACTGATTCGCGACCGCCGCGATTTGGTAAACACCATAGTCAGCCGCGCCCGCCAGCATGAGGAGCGCGCGCAGTTTGACGACGCCGCCGGCCAATGGGATATCTTGCGCAATATCTACCCGCTTTTCCCGGGCCTTGATTCTGAATTGGAGCGCTTAGCAAGACGCAAGGAAGAGCAGGCTAAAACCGATGCCAAGGCCCACTGGATAGAGCACATTGACGTTCATTTCAATTTAGGCGATTATGCGCAGGCCAGCCGGGTGGTTGCCGAAGCTTTGCACGAGTTTCCGGACGATCGGGAACTGATCCAGTTGCAATCGGTGGCGGAGCAAGGCGTCAAGCGCAGCGCTGAGGCCGCCGCGTTGCTGAAGCAAGGCCAAGATTCGTGCCTCGCGCACAATTACTCCGATGGTTTGGAATTCTTGCGCAAAGCCGAACGTTTAGACCCGCGCAACTACACAGCGCGCGCGGCTTTACTCAGCGCTTTGGTGGCCTACGCGCGCGAACTCATCGCCCACGATTGGCACGCCGGCGAACCGCTCGTGAAGGAAGCGCTCGACCTCGAACCAAGCGATCCGGTCGCGCGCAGTTTGCTGTCCATCCTCGATGACCATCGCCGCCAGGACATTATCGCCAACATACTGTCCGCCGCCCGCAATTATCAGGCGGACGGGCATCTTTCGGACGCCCTGCAACTGATTGAGCGGGGATTGGTGCAGTATCCAAACGATCACCGGCTCATTCAGCTTAGAAACAGCTTGACGTCGCAAATAGGACAAACCGCGCCGGCGGTGGCCGCAATCGAAACGGCCTCGCCCTCCGTCCCGCTTTCCGAGGCGCAACCCAGGCTGTTTGCCGCTCCGTCTACGATTCCTACGCCCGCCGGCGAAGGGGAATCGGCGCCGGCAACCGCTTCCAGTGAAAGCCCTGCGGCCGCGGCTCTGATAGCGATCGGCCGCCGCCGCCCCGCTGCTATTCCGCCGCCGCCGCGGGCCGATCACCCTCTGCGCATGCCGCCGCCTCTTCAGAGCGTCTTGGATCAGGGGGCGGTTAAGGGATCCGTTTGGGGAATCGCCGCGCTAGTTGCCTTGGCAATCATTCTGGCTGCGGGGGTTTATTCACTCGTTAACCGGCCCAGACCTTCGGCGGCTTCATCCTTGAATTCGGCCGACGGGCGCAGCCACGCTCCGCTGAATCCGGGCCCGGCCGAGCGCGGTCGCGCGGTCGTGTTTGAAGCCAATGTTCCCGGTACCAGCTTCAGTGAGGCTGGCAAGTCTCTTGGCTTGGCGTCTGAACTCAGCCTGGGCCAACACAACGTCGAGGCATTCCACGAAGGCTATCTGCCGCAGCTAAAAAACTTCGCCGTGGTTGCCGCCAATACGCCCCTGGGCGTGCGATTCGATTTGCAACCAGTGCTTCCGCAATTGCGGGTCAGTTCCTCCATTCAGAGCGGCAAGCTTCTGCTGGATGAAGTGGAATCGCTCGAGTTGCACGCGGGCGCCGCCCACAGAGAAGGCGTGAGTCTTGGCTCCCATACCGTCAAAATTTACGACCGCGGGCATCTGGCGTTTGCTTTTGCCTTTCGGACCGAGCCCGACCAGAAGCCGATGTTGATCACTCCACTCCTGACGCAACCCCTTGCCGGTGCGGTAATGGCTTCGTTGGGGGGATCG
The DNA here is from genome assembly GCA_963785595.1 of Bryobacterales bacterium. Lineage (GTDB taxonomy): Bacteria > Acidobacteriota > Terriglobia > Bryobacterales > Bryobacteraceae > Bog-105. The sequence goes on from CAWAVY010000001.1 coordinate 112,882, forward strand.
GCGAAGCTTTACACCACGCGCGGATTGCGTGTGGCGCTGGTCGAGTCGCAAGCCCCTGGGCCACCAGCCCCGCCCTTGCCGCTGCTGCCCGTTCCGCCGCTCGGCCTGGACATCTTGGGCTCTCCCGGTAAGCCAGCCCGCTTTCTGCTCGAGACCGTCAAAGGAAGCCCCGCACTGCCGCAATCGGTGGATGGGTCCGGAGTTCCAACGTTGAACGTGCTGCTGGCAGGTGCGCCTGAAGAAACCGAACTGACGATTAGCTCGAACGTTTCGAATTGCACCCTCACGGTGGATGGGCAAGCCCTAAAGCAGCCCATGAGCGGGACATTGCAATCCCTCACGCTACCCGCCGGAAACCATCCGGTTCGGCTGAGCTGTCCCGGTTACCAGGATGCCGAGCAAACCGCGGACATTCGCGCAGGCACCGGCCCGCACAAAATGAATTTTTTCATGGCGCCGCTGCCCGCGCAGCCACAGGCTCGCCGCGCCTTGCTCACCATTGCCGGCGCCCCGCCGGAGACGCTCGTGTTCCAAAACCAGGTCCGCATTGGCATGGTAGGCCCCGATGGATCGTTCAGCAAGGAAATCGACCCCGGCGCTTACACCTGGGAATGGCGCAAGGTTGGATTTGAGCCTCGCCGGGAATCCCGCAACGTCACCGCCGGCGAATCTTTGCTTTTGGATGGCGCGCTCACGCCCTCCACCGGCAGCTTGATCCTGAAAGTGATTCCGGAGAATGCCGGGATTTCCGCCCGCCGCGAGCTGGACAGCAACACTGTTGTTTTATCTAACAATTCACCGGTGCCGTTGGCGGCCGGATCTTACCGCGTAACAGCCCAGGCTCCAGACTATGCCGAGAAAACCGAAACCGTTCTCATAAGCGCTGGCAAGGCGCTTACCCTCACCTGGGAACTGACCAGGAACCCCGTAATCGCGCCGCCAACGCGCTTCTTTAGCAACGGCGATTCGTGGCAACAAATTTCCGCGGGTGGCGGCTGGTGGATACGTCCCGGGGCCGGCTACAGTTCCCTGCGCTCTTCCACCGGATCGTTCCGCATCGACTTTCTAAAAAGGAAATCGATTCGCAGTAAGAAGATCAGTATCCTGGCCGATTGTCCGGATTCCGCCAACTGCATCGTTTACTCGCTCGACGCGCATAACCTTGTTTCCAAGCGAATCGCCGCTGGCAAGACAGTGTTGGAAGAGAAGCAGCCCCACGGAATGGATGATAATTCGTCGTTCCATTTGCTTTTCGAAATGACCCCGGATGCGATCGTCGTCAAGAATCGCTCGGGAGTTGTGCTGTCCAGAATGGAAAGGCGCGAATCCCTGGGCACTCTTATGATTCAGAACGACAATCCGCTGAACATAAATTAGCTGCTCTTCAGGGCAAACCCGCTGCACGCGGCTAGTAGACTTGGCCGCTGTCCTCACCGGAAATTCTTAATCAGCATTAGCTCGCTGCCTGCGCCACTCGTAGTGCTGTACAAGAACCAGCGCTCATCCGGCGAAACACTGATTTCATCGGCCGACGGGCCTGGAACCGTTCCTATGTGCTGGATGGCATCCGTCGTGAAATTCAAAAACTGCAGTCGCAGCCCGGCGTCGGTCGCGGTCCCTTCCAAAAAGTAAATGCCGCGCTTCACCGGCGCATAATTGTTATCCAGCATGGAAGCCAAAACCAGCGTCTCATTTCCGCCTCTTACCGGCATCTTCCATAGCTGTTGCTCTTTTGTGTAATAGAGGTCCTTACCGTCTGTTGACTCGAAGGCCACACCACCGCCGTTTTTTGTGATGGGAACTGTGGTCCCACCCGTCGACGGAACTTTCCAGACCTGTGGCTGCCCGGTTCGCGTAGAACAGAAATAGATCCACCTCCCATCGTTCGACCAACTGGGTCGAAACTCTTGCGTATTCGTCGTTGTCAACTGAACTGGCGGTCCACCCTGTGCATCAATCACATAAATATCCCAGTTCCCGGTCACGTTGCTGTCGTAAGTAATCTTCTGTCCGTCCGGGGACCAGCGTGGACTGCCGGCCCATGCACCGCGAACCGCGGTGAGTTCAACCGGATGAGACCCATCCGCATTGCAAACCCAAATGTTCTGGCTGCCGGAGCGGCCGGATTGGTAGGCAATGCGTCGGCCATCCGGCGAGTACCTCGCTAGGTGCTCCATTCGCGTGGAGGAGATAAACATTTGTGCCTGCTCTCGCTTGTTGCCGTCGAGACGCATACGCCAGATATGCCAATCAGTGGTTTCATGCGTGTACACCAGGTAATTTCCCTGCCGCGCGACGGCCAACTCACGGGGATCGTCGCCGGCTGCGCTCAGCCGGGCGGGCTCACTCGCTGGTCGCACACTCATTTCCCACAGTTCCCGCCGCCCCCCGCGCTTGGAGGAGAAGACCAGCCTTCGCCCGTCCGATGTCCAGGCCACTCCATCGATTTCCTTGTTATCGAATGTCAGCCGGGTAGCTGCGCCTTTCAGTTGCATATCTTCGGAAAGCCGGGCTACGAAGATGTCTTTCTCGAATAAACCGAAGGTTCGAGTGAACGCCAACGTTTTCCCATCGGGCGATAGAGAGAGGCCGCCGTCGCCCATGGTCTCCTTCCCCGGAAACGTAACCACGCGCTTAGCGCCGGTCTCGACCGAGAACCGCACAATCGAAAAAGCTCCTTGTGCAGTGTTCTGCTCAAGTGCGAGCAGCCAGTGTGCGTCATTCGACCAGGCCAGGAATGGTGAAGGTACGGAAGTGGCCTCCCAATCGCGAAGCAACTCCTCGGTCCCAAGCGAAACCTGGGCCACCTCTCGCTCCTGCCCCCCAAGCGCGGAAATAATCATAATGGCCGCGTGCAAGCCCGGGCGGGCACGCAAGAAAGCGACCCACACACCATCCGGCGACCAGGCAGGGCCGAAATCGCCCGCTGGATTCATCGTCAACCGAACCGGCTCGCCTTGCCCAACTAGCTTCACGTAAATATTCGGGACACGCTCGCCCGGTTGTTTCCAGGAGAATGCCACTCGCGCGCCCTCGGGCGAAAACGCGGGCGACCCCTCGTATCCTCGATTCCCGGTGAGCGGCACGGCTGGTTCGGGCGTTTCGCGGTAGCTCTGATTCGATTTCGATATCCGCCAGAGCACTGTTCCCACTGTTCCAAGCAAAATGAGCGTGGCGCAGGCGATCCACATGAGGCGGCGTCTCTTGACCGGAGCCCGCCATGCATTGGCCGCCATCTGCACAAGCCGGCCCGGCCGATCCGATGGATCTTCGCGCTGAGACGCGCACAAAGGCTGCGACACCGGCGCGATAAACCGGTAACCGCGTCGTGCAAGTGTCTCTATAAAACGCGGGTTGTCTGAGCTGTCGCCTAAAGCGTCGCGCAGCTTTCGAACGGAACTGTTGATCGCGTTGTCGAAATCGACATACGTGTTTTCAGGCCAGAGGCGCTTCTGAATCTCCTCTCGCGTAACGATTTCGCCGGAATGCTCCAACAGCAGAAGGAGAACTTCAAGTGGCTGGTCCTGGAGCTTCAGTTTCACGCCGTGCTTTCGCAGCTCCCGCGTATGCGGGCTGATCTCGAAGACGCCGAACTGAAATGCCAGTTGATGCTTAATTTCCGGCATAGTGTCTGCCTAGTAACTCTGGATCATATATCCTTCCGGGCTGTTCGACAAGTCAGAGCCCTTGTTTTCTGCGTCGTCCTCCGTCCCAAGCGCCTCGCGGCCGGGACAGATTTCCAAAGATTTCGTTTCGCGGCAACGAGTTGGCCAGACAGGACCAAAGCGGTCATAACCAAGGTTTCACCTCTGGAGACCGGGCCTGACCTGGCGGAGCCTGTCCGTGAACAGGGGAAATCACGGCGTGAAAAGGGCTATAAGGCTCGTCTCAGTCCTAAACACATTGGCGCTTATTGGCGTTTCTGTATCCGCCAAAAGCAGAATCGCACTTGCTCCGGGGCAGACAATCTCGATCCGCGTCTATGAGCACGCGCAGACGCCCGCCGGAGTGCTTAACTCGGCGACCGACCAGGCCAGTTGGCTGTTCCGGGCGGCGCAAATCCGGATTAGCTGGGAATTCCCCTCAACGGAACCGCCGGAAGACCAGGGCACTGATATGACTAGCCCAGCATTCCAGCAGCCGGACCCGCGTCCCTATATCGTAGTCCGTCTCATTAGGCGGATGCCCGCGACGGTGTTTCCTGGCGCACTGGGGTACGCTCTGCCATTCGCCCACGCGGGAGCCCACGTCGTGATCTTTTACGACCGGGTGGAGACACTAGCTCACAGCTTCAACAAAGCAACTCACCTGATTCTCGGATACGCCGTGGCGCACGAGATCGGGCATGTTCTCCTTGGTTCTTCCGATCATTCCGCGGGCACTCTCATGCAAGCGCAATGGACCTCGGCAACTTGGCGTCTGGCCTCCATCGGCCTGCTAGCCTTCTCACGGGAGGAGGCGGAACGCATGGGCGCAGCACTGCCAAGATTCCAAGTTCGCCACACATTGCCAGTCAAGCCGCCCACGTTGATCTCCCGGCGACATGCCCGGAACGGTATTATATGTGCTAGTCATGATACACCTAACAAAGTCCTTGCGGACTAGAATCCAGGAACTTACCGCTTCCATCCAAGCGCAGAAGAGTGAGCTCGGCGCTTATGAGCAGCTTCTCCACATAGAAAACGCCAAAGAAAGCCCAACCCACGGCGAGAGCGCGCGTCTGGCAGCCCCACCCGCTGAAACGGCTCACATCAAATTCAGCGGCAACAAGACGACCTTGGTCACCGAGATCGTGAAGAGTCTTGGCCGCGCCGGCGCGTCGCCGAAGGACGTAGAGCGAGTCTTTACCGAGCGGAAGATTGCGCGAAGCAAGAATCTGGTTTACAACACCCTCAGTTATCTGGTGGCGCAGAAAAGGCTACAGCGTAGAGACGGCCGGTATTTCGCGGTAGCGGCCGAGCCCCTTCCAAAGAGTGGAACCAGCGTGCGGGCCAAGAGGAAAATTAGCCCGGCAGGCCTCAAAAGAATCAGAGAGGGTGTCAAGAAACGCTGGGCGGCTAAGAGGGCGGCGGACCGCGCGGCGGCAAAATAGAGCGGTTACCCTCACTAGCGTTTCTTTTTCTTCCCCCAATGGCCAGCCGGGCCGGCCAGCGCGAATTGTAGCTTTCGCTCCACCGTATCCGCCCGGTCTAACCGTACGCGCACGCTGTCGCCAATCGAATAAGCCTTGCGGTTCCGTTCGCCAATAATCTTGCGGCCGTTTTCGTGATAGCGGTAGCGGTCGCCCGGCAACGTTTCTATCGGCACCAATCCTTCCACAAACAAATCGGCCAGTTCCACGAAGAAGCCATATTTGGTAGTGCTGATGATCAGCGCATCGAACTCGTCACCCACCCGGTCTTGCATAAACTTAACTTTCTTCCACTCGACGAGTTCGCGCTCGGCTTCGGCGGCGCGCCGTTCGGTGAACGAAGTATCCTCACCTAACTGGCGCAGCAGGTGATCCTCAAGTAAAGGCTGCTTCGTATCCAAATAGTGCGCCAGAATACGGTGGACCACCAGATCTGGGTAACGCCGAATAGGCGACGTGAAATGTGTATAGGCTGGGGCGGCTAACGCGAAATGGCCCTCGTTCCTATTGGAATAACGCGCCTGCTTCAAAGACCGCAGCATGAGATAGCTCAAGATGCGCTCCTCCGGCTTGCCTGCAATCTTTGCGATCAGCCGCTGGTAGTGGCGGGACGATATGGCGAAATCCTCCCGCGCCATTACGATATCTTTGCGCACCTTGCGCCCGTCGCGCCGCTTATCGGTTACCGGAAAGCGCTTCACCGGAATTGCGCCAATGCCGAGCGAATAGCCAAAATGCGCGGCGATCTCTTCGAACTCCATCACGCGTTTCGCATCCGGCATTTCGTGAATACGGTAAAGGCTCGGAATGAGCGCCGCTTCGAGATGGCCCGCCACAGCTTCGTTCGCCGCCAGCATAAACTCTTCAATCAGCCGGTGGGCTATGTTGCGCTCTGCGCGCGTCACCCCGGTCATCTGGCCGCCGGTATCGAGTTCGATACTCGATTCCGGCATATCGAAATCGATAGCACCGCGCTTGACACGCCGGCGGTTCAGCAAGAGCGCCAGCTCGCGCATCAGCTCGAAGCGGTCCGCGAGTTTCGAATAACGCTCGCGCATGCCCGCATCGCCCTCGAGCACACGGAAGACGTTCGTGTACGTCATGCGCTCGGCGCTCCGAATGATCCCGCGTGTAAACTCTTGCGCTACCGTCTCGCCATGATGATCGATTTCGAGCAGGGCCGAAAGGACCAGCCGGTCCTCCTGAGGGCGTAGCGAGCAAATGTCAGTTGAAAGTTCCAGCGGTAGCATGGGCACGGCGCGGTCGGGAAAGTAGACGCTGGTTCCGCGCAGGAGTGCCTCCTCATCAATGGCGGAGCCGGGCGTGACGTAGTGGCTGACGTCGGCAATATGCACCTGCAAAGCGTAATTGCCGTTGGGAAGCCGCTCGACCCAGACCGCATCGTCGAAATCGCGTGCCGTTTCGCCGTCGATGGTAACGATATCGAAGGACCGAAAATCCCGGCGCCGGGCGTATTCAGCAGGCGCGATTTCATGCGCGATGGCGCGCGCTTCGCTGATGGTTTCCGGCGCGAAACGATGCGGCAGATGGTGCTTGCGGATCATCACTTCGACATCCACTCCGAAGTCGCCGGGGTAACCGAGTATTTCGGTGACGCGACCGACCCCTTGATCGCCATCGGCGGGAAATTCCAGGATCTCGACGTTGACGATCATACCGTCCATGTCTTCGACCAAGGCAACTTCGCGCGGCGGTGGGCCAACCCGGTCCACCACCGATTGTTGCGGAGGAATCTCCATGCCTTCTGGAATTTCAATCCATTGTTGGACGCGCTCATCGGAGGGGATCACATAATTTCCGCGCTTCTTAATGCGGAACTCGCCGACCACCGTGATATGCGCACGCCGCAGGATGCGGACGATTTCGCCTTCGGCCCGTCCTTCACCGCCCAGCCGCGTTACATGCACCAGCGCGCGGTCGCCATGCATCCCTTTGGCCGCTTCATTAGGTGGCAGAAAGATGTCGCCCTCAATACCGGCGGCCGCTTGATCGGGAATCAAAAATCCGAAACCGTCGCGGTGAATCGAGAGTCGCCCGGCTAGGTATTCGCCGTTCGCACCCACGGCAATGAAATGGCCGGAACGCAACTCAACGAGTTGCCCCTTGTCGCAGAGGCGGTCCAGCGCTTGCTCGAGCTGGTCGCGATTCTCGCCTTGCAGCCGCAGCTCCTTCACCAGTTGTTTGTAAGACGCGCGCGCGTGCGGAAGCTGACGAACATGCTCGAGCAGGCTAGCGTCGCTGAAAGCTTGTGGGGCTGAGGATGTGTGCTTAGGCACTGTTCTATATTGTCGAGCATGGAGCTAAAGGCGATTCGACTGGCGATCCCCGAGAACGGCAACATTATTGTCGGGCAGAGTCACTTCATTAAGACCGTCGAGGATATTTATGAGGCCATGGTGAACACCTCGCCGCATTTGTTGTTTGGCGTGGCGTTCAATGAAGCGTCGGGCGATTGCTTGACCCGGGTGGATGGCAATGACGATGAGTTGAAACGGAACGCCGTCGAGAATGCCACCGCCATTGGAGCTGGACACATTTTCGTGGTGGCGCTGCGCAACGGGTTTCCCATTAATGTGCTGGGACGCATACAAGCGGTGCCTGAAGTGGCGAACATTTACTGCGCGACGGCAAATCCACTGGAAGTGATTGTCGCTCAGACCGAGCAAGGGCGCGGGATTTTGGGAGTGGTGGACGGGAGTTCGCCTAAAGGGGTCGAGACCGGGGAACAGGCCAAGGCGAGAGTGGGATTGTTGCAGAGGTTTGGGTATAAACGGTGAGATGAAGCCAGGCCTGGGAACCAACCTCCCTTGAGGTTGCGAGGAGAAGTTTATCGTGTGACGTGAACTAATAACCAAATGGCCAAAGGACAAGAACTCTCCGATATCGAAATGGCATGGTTGATTGCCTGGAACATCGCCGCGGGTTATTGGAATCGCGTTGGCCTCACACCCACGGAAGCTAGAAAGCTGATGCTGGACTTTGCCAAACACCTTCAGGGCAATCCAGTGGAAGCTGTCACACGGTCACGCGTGAACTTACGGCAAACGCTAATGGCGGTGAGAAGGGAAAGCTTCGAAGAAATTCAGGGCGAGGCCCCGTTTCGCCAACATGCGCAACAGAATCTGCTGCGCCTGCTGAGCGCGTACCAGGCAGCCGGCGACTCAGGGATGACCACAGCTTGGCATCAGGTTTTTCCGGAAGATCGGGAAGTGCAACCGGTGACAACTCAGCCGATTCGCATTATCGAAAACGACGGTGAATCGTCGGACACCGCATTGGAAGTGATCGGTGCCCCCGGCCGGGAGACGCGGGTGGCTGCAGAATGGTGGTATTTGCGATATCGGTTCGGACGCAACTTTACGCCCGGAATGCACATGACAACCACCGAGAATGCAAACGGTGATTGCTTCAGCGTTCACAACATTGCTCTCTCAGATGGTTCTCGCAAGCAGGTGTACTTTCGGCTGCGCGGCGGCCTTATGGGGATCCTCTCTGATCAGGCCGTTGCTCAAAAGGCGCCAATGAATAGCAGCGACGTCAGTGATTACATCGCCAAGGTCGGCAAATTGCCACAGACTGGATTTGTCTGGCTGCTCGGATGGAACATCGCTGCCGGGCAGTGGGAGCGCATCGGCCTCGAGCCGCAGGCGGCAAAGGAATACTTAACTGATCTTTTTGGCAAGTTGCAGGGCGATGTGGCAGATCTTTGCAAGAGGTCGGCCGAGCAATTGCAGCATGGTTTGATGGCTCTTCGCATCGGAGTTTTTGAGCAGATCCAGCAAGAGCCACCCTTTAGTCGATTTGCCCAAAAGAACATGGAGCGCCTGCTGCAGGCCTGGAGGGACGGAGGCGAGTCTGGATTTGCGCAGGTTTGGGATGCCACCTTCCATCCCCGCTGGCAAGATGAGCGCGAACAGCAGTATCCAGTTCGAATCATTGGCGAAAGGGGAGACTGCGAGCAGCGCGCGCTCGAAGTACTGAGCGCGTCCGATAAGCGTAGCCGGACTGCCGCCGAATTCTGGTATCTGTTCTACACGTTCGGCGACGGTTGGAAATGGGAAAAGCACGAAACCGTAGGCGATGAACACGGCGGCCCTCAGTTCAGTGTTCATCACATTCGGGTACTCTCTGACTCCGATCGGCGCGTGTATTTCAGGCTCTCTTGGTAAGGCCTGCGAAACAGATGAGCGTTGGAGGCGAAACGGACTTCATCCGGCGCCCCGCGTCACAAAGAAAAAAGAACTGGATTCCCCCTTCAGTAGAATGGTGAATCACCTCTTCATCCGACTCCTATCCGGAAAGCACTTGCCGTTGATCGCCAAAAAATGAGCCCATCCCGCTTGTCGCGCCGAACATTGCTACACGCCGTAGGTGCTTCGGCCCTCGCCATCCCGCCCATTGAGAAACATTCCAGCCAAGCCCATCCCAAAATCTCTCTCGAAATTGGCGGCGGCCGCCTCTCCGCCGGAACTTTGGACGATGGCGGAATGCGCCGCGTGAAGCAACTCGGCGTCGATTATGTGTTGATGGGTGGCCCCGCCATTCCCTGGGAGGAAGCGGAGATCAAATCGCGCATCGACCGGCTCAAGAGCGGTGGCTTGACCCTGTTCAACATGATGATCGGCGGCTTCCCAAAGACCCTCTATGGCCAGCCGGGGCGCGATGAAGAGATCGAAAAAGTACAGGCATCCATTCGCGCTGCCGGACGAGCGGGTTTGCCGGTCATTGAATACAACTTCTACGCTCACCGCATGGTCGAAGGCTATATCGAAGAAACAGGCAGAGGCGGTGCCGGCTTGACGGCCTTCGACTACGCGCGGGTGAAAGATCTGCCCCCGTTGGAGTCTGAGGGCGCGCATTCCCTCGATGAGATGTGGCGAAACGTGACTTACTTTCTGAAGGCGGTGATACCGGTTGCCGAACAGTCGGGAGTGCGTCTCGCCCTTCATCCGAATGACCCTCCCGCGCCCATCAGCCGTGGTTCCGGCCAGATCATGGCCACGGTCGAAGGATGGAAGCGCCTTGTCGATATCGTCAAGAGTCCCGCGAACGGCATCACCTTCGATTGCGGTGTGACCCGCGAAATGGGTCAGAACCCGGTTGAAGTGTGCAAGTATTTTGGCGAGCGAGATTGCATCAATCATGTTCACTTCCGCAATGTGCGAGTCAGGGTGCCCTATGAGGAATACACTGAGGTCTTCATTGACGAAGGGCAAGTCAATATGTTCGCCGTGATGAAGGAGTTGGTGCGGCAAAAGTACAACCGCACCCTCTATCCCGAACATCCGCGAGCGCTTGACGCCGATACAGAACGTCCCGGTTTCCAGGCCTACTATCCGGGCGGCGGCGGCTATAGCGGTTTTGCCTACAACGTAGGTTACGCCAAAGCTATGCTACAAGCTGCTACTTCCTCCGCCGCGGCTGAGTAGCTTTTTCAAGCAGAGCATCAAACTCCGGACGCGGCATTTTTAGCATCTCCGGATGAGCGTCAATCCATTTCGCCAGAGCCGCATACTTAGCCGCCGTCCAACCGCCTTCGAATTCGGCCCCATTCTTACCTTGCCGGTTCAACTCGAAATTGAAGGCGTCTTTCAGATTGGTAAATTCGGCCGAACTGATCGAGGCTTCGGCCAGAATCGCGGGAATGAAAATCACGCCATCCGTCTTTGCCAGCACCAGATCTCCGGGTAACACCGTCGCCCGGCCAATGCGCACCGGGGAGTTGATCGCGGTCAATGTCATATCAGCCCAAGCAGAGGGATCGTAACCGCGATAGAAGCCATTGAAATTAGGGATCTCCCGATTCTCCTCCTGGTCTCTGATGCCTGCGTCAAACACAAAGCCGGTGTGAGTGTGGGCCGCAATCCCGTTGCCTAGGTTAGAGCCAATCAGAGTGCCTTCCACAATCTTTCCAAAGCCGTCGGCGACATATACATCTCCGATTTGCAGTTCATTGATCGGCCAGCTATTGTTCCCACTCACTCGTCCTTCCGCCTTGCCCTCAGCCGCGATCGCCTTCGCCATGTCAGGTCGCACCGGCATGTATTGCGCCGTCAACGCACGGCCGGCAAAGGGCTTCTCAATGTGCAGAGCTTGCCACCCACCCTCAAATTGACACCGATAGCCTTCTTCGCGTAGATAATCCCACACATCTTCAATCGACACGTCCAGCGCGCGCTTCAATAGATCGTCCGGCAGTTTGGGCCGGCCGTCCGGGAAGCGCTCTCCCTTCCAGTCGGATGTGTAGAACATCATCTGCTCCTTCGTCATTTTTACTTGAGCGAAGGCAGGCGAAATGCTTGCAATGAGGAAAGCCAGGAGAATTCGTTTCATGCGATCTTCCCAGTTGCGCGCGGCGGCGCCATACTCCAAAGGCGATCCACTGAATGCTCCTTGTCCCACTGAGGAGTGGGCTCAAAGAAGCCAGTCTCGGGCACCAGATGCGCTCGTACCGCTTCGTCGTTTAGAGTGATACCGAGGCCGGGCCTATCGGGCACGGCAATGAAACCTTTGTCGATGATGGGCTTATCCACGCCCTCAACCAGATCCTGCCACCACGGAACGTCCAGCGAGTGATTTTCGCAGGCGAGAAAATTCTCCGTCGCCGCTGCGCAGTGAACGCTCGCGTACGCGCCAATCGGCAGCCCCGCATAATGCATCGCCATGGGCACTCCATACTCCATCGCCATATCGCCGATTTTGTGTGTTTCCAGAATGCCGCCCGAGGTGGAAATGTCGGGGTGGATTTTGCTTACCGCGTGATTGCGGCACAAGTTCGCGAAGCCTTCTTTTAGGTAGATGTCTTCGCCAGTCAGAATAGGCGTGGGGCTTTCGTTGGTGATGTGCTGCAACAGTTCGGTGTACTGCCAGGGAATGACGTCCTCCATCCACGAGAGATTGTAGGGTTCATATGCCTTTCCTAAGCGGATGATCGAGTTGACACCGAGGTGTCCGAGATGATCCATGGACAGCGGGATTTCCATACCAACTGCTTCACGAATGGCCGCCACATAGGCAACCAGCATCTCGATGCCCTTGTTAGTGACTTCGTTGGCCAGGAAGGGATGACGAAGATTGGTAGTCTCCCATTTACTCTGGCCGGACGGAGCAGTCACAGTGCCCGGCGTGTCGGACACCATGTTGACACCCAGATCCATCTTCAACCAGGTCAACCCCATCTCCTCTTTGCGGGCTTTCATGCGCTGGGCATACACCTTGATATCTTTCGACTCCTCCGTATCGGCGTAGAGACGGATCTTGTCGCGAAATTTGCCGCCTAGCATTTGGTAAATAGGCACGCCGTAAACCTTGCCCGCGATGTCCCACAGCGCCTCTTCAATCGACACAACCCCGCCGGCCTGCCGCGAGTCGCCGCCGAACTGCTTGATCTTTTCAAAGAGAAACGTAATGTTCAAAGGGTTCTCTCCGAGCAGGCGGCTCTTCAGGAAAAGTGCGTAGGTGGGGCTAGAGAGATCTCGTACTTCGCCCAGCCCATAAACACCCTGATTGGTATCCAGGCGAACGATGGTGCAGGGGCTTGGTCCGGGCTTACGCACACTGGCCACTCGCAAGTCGGTGATTTTCAGCTTTGACGGGCTGGAATTCGTGTTCACATTTTGAACCCTGGGTTCCGCGTTCGCATCCGCCCCGCCGCCAACTGCCGCCCCACCCAGCAATGCCGCCGAGGTCTTGATCATGCCTCGCCTGCCGATTTTCATTGTCTTCCGATCAAACATTTGCCTTCCTCCACTGCCTCAAACTGCCGCTACAAACATATCAAGCAAGGAACCGGGACAGCCCTACTTACATAGGCCTCTTTCGCCTCATGGTTTTCATGTTGCCACAGGCGATGCCCGATCAATCGCAATAGTAGTAAACGCCGTCAACCAGCAGTCGCTTAGCATCCATCTTTCCCGACGCACCCAGTTCGCCGGTCGGTAATACAAAACAATGCAAGTACATAACTGCGATAGCCCCATCCCAATACTTGTTCACACGGCTTCGTGTTCCAGCAGGCTGGTGGCTCTTCGCGCTGGCCGGTTCGTCGTAAATACATTCGCATCGTAGGGCATTAATCCTCGCTGGATAGCCACCGGCATTTGTATTAAACTTGAACTGCAATTCGGCGCGTGTTACTTTGACACTAGAAGGGCGTGTCATGGCAGGTCTCCACGAAGAAATTCTTTCAGAACTCCGCAAATGTGTGGATCGAAGCCAATCGCTCGATGCTTTTCGTCAATGGTTTGTCCCAATTTCATGGGATATTGAGCAGGCCGGCGAAGGCGATGCAATTGCCTTGGCCCACCGCTTGGATGGAATTTTAGCCGAAGCATCATCCGCTGAATGGACCGATGCCGATCTGCTCCATCAAATGGCCGATCTTGTACGCGAGCAAGCAAAATCGTACGATGAGGTCCGCAAGAGGCCGCCTCTCCAAATCGTGCAGTCGTAGGCTTCATACTAGGATCTCGGCTGACAGTAGCGCCACACGCAACCTCTCTTCTTTATTGCGGAATTCCACTCCTCAACTCTTCCACCCCCGGTAACGTGAAGTGAAACGTCGCTCCTTCGCCCACTTCCGACTCCGCCCAGATGCGCCCTCCATAGCGCTCCACCACTCGCTTGCAAATGGCCAAACCAATACCCACGCCCGGGTACTCGTCCCGATGCAAACGTTTGAACATGCCAAAAATCTTCTTAAGGTATTCGGATTTAATTCCGATGCCATTGTCCGCAATCGAAAATCTCCAGTATCCTCCCTCTTTCGTGGCCGCCACATGGATCTCCAACGGTGCGGAGGAGCGATACGTGATGGCGTTGCTCAGCAGGTTCTCGAACACCTGCAGCAAGAGGCTTTCAGGGCAGGCCACTACCGGCAAGCTATCGCGAGTCACGGTAGCGTTGCTTCCTGCCATCGGTCCCGCTAAACTATGCAACGCGCGCGTAAAGACAAGTTCACTGTCACAACGGGCGGCGCCCTCCGTAGGCTCTGCAACCCGACTATAAGCGAGTATGCCCTTCAACAAGCTATCCATGCGCGTAGTCGCGCTCACCACATAGCCGGCGAACCGTGCCGCGTCCGCTCCTCCCCCTTCGCACTTACGGGCCAGCAATTGCGAGTAGATCGACACAGTCCGTAGCGATTCCTGCAGATCGTGACTCGCCGCGTAAGCAAATTGTTCCAGATCTTCATTCGAGTGCGAAAGCGCTTGTTCCATTAGTTTGCGCTCATGAATGTCGGTTGACGTTCCAATCCACTTCACAATGTTCCCTTGCTCGTCTCTGATCGGTTCAGCGCGGTTCAGCAGCCAGCGGTAAACGCCGTCGTGCCGGCGCGCGCGCGCCTCAAACTCATAATGTTGGCCGCCGGCAAGACACGTCTGCCAGGTTCTGTACAGGCCCTCGATTTCCTCCGGGTGCATGAGCGAGACCCAGCTATCCGCCAGCCCCGCTCCCTTGGGGAGCCCCGTAAAGGTGTGCCACTGGGGATTGTAGTAAACGATCTTTCCATCGGCTGCCGCTACCCACACGAGTTCCGGCAGAGTCTCCGCGAGTTCGCGGAATTTTCGCTCACTCTCTATCAACACATCCTGCTCTCTTCTAAGAGCCTCAACGTTCGTATTCGTGCCGAACCATCTCACCACCCTCCCTTGCGAGTCGCGTAGCGGCATAATACGCGTGAGGAACGAACGGTAAACGCCGTCCGCGCCGAGTAGCGGAAACTCCATGTCGAAAGGCTCACCCGTGCGAATCGATTCCTGCCGGCGTTCCATTACTTTCGGCAATACCTTGGGGTCCACCCATTGCCAACCCCAGTCTTCCATTTGCTCCGCCGTGGTTCCCGTGTACTCGTACCAGCGCCGGTTATACCAGAAGACAGAACCGTCGGCCTGCGCCATCCAAGCTAGTTGCTCTATCGAATCGATCATTTGGCGCAACTGCTCGTCGTGCTCGCGCGCCCGCCATTCGGCCTCTTTGCGATCATGCACGTCGCTCATGGCGCCCACCATCCGCGTGACCTTGCCCGCCTCGTCCCGCAGCGCCTCGCCCCGCGTCCGGAACCACCGGTACTCGCCCCTCTTCAGCAGCACCCGCATCTCCACGTCGTACGGCCGCCGTTCCTCAAAATTCAGGCGGATGGCTTCAAACAGGGCCGCCGCATCGTCCGGATGAATCCGCTCAAAAACCGCCGCCGCGCGGTTTTCTAATTCATCTTCCGCTAAGCCCAGCAGCGCCTTAAAGCGTGCCGAAAAATAGCACTCGTCGGTGGTCGGATTCCAATCCCAAAGACCGTCGTTCGTCGCCCATTCCGCCAAGCGGTAGCGTTCCTCACTGCGCCGCAAGGCCTCTTCCATTTGCTTCCGTTCTTCGATGGCAACGCCGGAAGGAATGAGATACTGAATCTCCCCATGTTCATCGCGCAGCGGCGAAAGCATGAAGTCCACCGTGATCAACTGATCGTCCTTCATCCGCACTGCTATATCGAAGCGGGAGGATTCGCCCGCTTGCGCTTTGTGAATCGCTTCCCTCAACCGGTCCCGCACTTCGGCTGAGTGCGAAAACCAATAGGTGTCGGTAGCCAGCTTCCCTATCACCTCTTCTGCCCTCAGACCCGCGGCTTCCAGCGGCGCCCGGTTCGTCTCCAAAAGAACTCCTTCCACACTCATCACGCCAACAAACGCAAATAGCGAATCCAGCACGTTACGCAGGTGTTGTTTCTGATCCCGCAAGGCGCGTTCCGCCGCCATTCGGTCCGTCACATCCGCCACCACACCAATAAGGCGCAGAGGTTTGCCATCCGCATCTAAATCAAAATGCCCCGACGCCTCAACCCAGCGCCATTCACCGTCTTTGCGGCGAATTCGAAAGATGCTGTGCAACCCGTGGCCAGGTGTCATGGCTTCAGCCATAGCCCCATGGAAAGCCGCCGCGTCGTCGGGATGCAGAACCTTCTCAAAAAACTCACTCTCCCCCACAGATCCCTCTTCAGCGGTTCGCCCGAAGATTTCGTAAAGGCGCTGATTCTCCCAGGAAGTGGAATTGTTCGAGACGCTCCAAACGAAGACACCCAACTGAGCCGCCGCCGTGGCGATGCTCAACCGGTCGGCGTATTCAAGCGCCGCCGCCTCGTTCGCTTCGATCTCCCTAAGCTGCAACTCCGCTAAGGCGTTGCTCTCCGCCAGTTCCTGCGCGGTTTTCTTGCGGGCGCTAATGTCTTCTATCACTGAGATGGCATACTTGGGCGCACCCAAGCTATCGCGCACCAGAGACACCGTGAGGTTAACCCAAACGGTTGTCCCTGTTTTATGCCGATAGCGTTTTTCGAGCGCGTACGATTGTGTTTCGCCCCTCTTCAAAGCCTCGTACGCTCGCAGATCCTCTGTCAGATCGTCGGCATGAGTAATGTCCTGGAAACGCGCCCTCAGGAGTTCCTCCGCTGTATAGCCTGTGATGTGGCAGAAGCGTTGATTCACCCGCAAGAAACCGCCATCCAACCCGACATGCGCCATGCCCACCGCGGCCTGTTCGAAAGTGGCTTCAAACTGTTGCTGGCGTTCCCTGGCTTCCTCTAGCAAGCGCGCGTTTTCCATCGCCGGCCAAAGCCGTTCCGCCACGCCCCGCAAGAGAGCGATTTCCCGCTCCTCCCAGCAACGAACACTACGGTCCGTAACGCTGATCGCCGCTACCCACGCGCCGTCGCAATGCAGCGGAACGGAAACAAAGGCCCGTGTGCCAAGAGACAGGTAGTCCGTTTCACAACTTTCCACTGTACGAGGATCCGCCGTCACGTCGTTAACGGCCACGAACCGGCCGCTCGCCATCTCGGCCACGATGCCATCGTAGCCGTCAAGCGGGTAGCTGCCGATAATGGACGGCCCCTCCGTATGGTAATCCGCTAAACGTCGGATCCTCTTGCCTGCCTGGTCGATGTCACTATAGATGCACCTCGGCACACCTAAGTATTGGGCCGTTTCCCTCACGCCTATGTCGGCCAACTGACTCCGCTCCGAACACCGCGACACTTTCGCGCTCAGATCCAGCAAAAATTGCTGGTCGGCGTCGTTCTGCCTGCGCCCGCTGATATCCCAAACCACTCCAATCAATCCGGCGGGCTGTTTGTTCTCGTCGAAAACCACCCGTCCCTGGCCCCGCACCCAGCAATAGCTGCCGTCCTTCTTAAGGAGTCGGTTCTCAATCGTATAATCCGGGCCCCGCTCGAAAGCCTCCGCAATGGTCTCCCGAGTCTGCCGCCAGTCGGCGGGATGGCTTCTCCGTTGAAATGCCTCATAGGTTCCTTCGAACGTTCCCGGTTCCATGCCCAGCATGCGTTCCAGCGTTTCCGACCACTCTACCTCTCCCGTCCGGCTGTCCCATCGCCACACCCCCATCTGCCCGGCGCGCAACGCGAGATCCCGCTGCTCGCTGCTGCGCACCAAAGCTGCTTCCGCCTCCTTTAATGCGCTAATGTCGTTGTGAACTTCTATCACCGATTGTGGCCGCCCGCTGCCGTCCCGATAGAGGATTTTGTGACTCGCCAGCCAGACTGCCTGGCCGTCGCGTTTATGTGCCTTCAATTCTCCAATCCATTCGCCGCTCCGCAGCAGCGCGCCCTCAATCTCCGCCAGAGGTTGCGGCAGTTCCGTGCGCAGGAACTCATGCAGGTGTTGTCCCACTGCCTCCGCGGCCCGCCATCCAAACAGCCGCTCGGCCCCTTTCGTCCAAATCAGGATCGTTCCGTCCAGCTTTCGAACCACCGCCTGCGCCAGATCGAGTGTTTTGAACAGTTCATCGAAGTGCCCGGTGGGCACAGCCGATTCCTCATGATCTGGGTGGCTCTCAAGTACCGTATGCAGCCGGTCCCAATCCATCGGAGGCGCGGCGTGAATCGCCTCTACTGAATCCGGAATCGAAAAGGAGAAGGTCGCACCCTCCCCCGGCCTCCCATCCGCCCAGATCCGTCCGCCGCGCCGCTCCACAATGCGTTTGCAAATCGTAAGGCCGATCCCCGTCCCCGCGAATTCCTTGCCATGCAGCCTCTGAAACACTCCGAAGATCCGCTCCGCGTGCTGAGGCTCGAAACCAATCCCGTTGTCGCGAATCGAAACTACCCGCTCGGCGCCGCTTTGCTCAACCGATACATGAATGCGCGGCGCGCTATCGGGCTTTCTGTACTTGAGCGAATTGCCAATCAAGTTCTGGAATAACTGAATCAGTTGCCCCGCATCGCCCGCCACAGTCGGCAGCGGGTCGTGCGAGACCGCCGCGCCCGTCTCCTCTATCCCGCTCCTCAGATTCTCCAGCGCCGTCTCCAGCACCTCTTCCAAAGACACATCTCCGCTGAGTTGAACTTGCCCTCCCGCCACTTGCGCGAACTCCAGAAGGTCTCGGATCATCGCACTCATGCGTGCGCCGGCGTCCGCCAGATAGCTCAGTAACTGCGAACCTCTTTCGTCCAGCGTGGGCTTATAGGTCAGCGCCAGCATTTGCGAAAAAGCGACAATCGTTCGCACCGGCGCTTGCAAATCGTGACTCACCGCATAGGCGAAGTGCAGCAGCTCTTCGTTCGCCCGCGCCAGTTGCGCAGCCTGCTGCTCTTTTTTCCTCTCCGCCTGTTTTCGCCCGGTAATGTCGCGGATCACTGCCACCATTCCGCCGCCTTCCGACCCCAGCACATTCACCGTGCAATGCACCACCAGCTGAGATCCATCGCGCAGAATGTGGATATACTCGCCTTTCCAACTGCCCCGTTCCGTTAAATCCGCCAGGCAACGCGCCTCATCCTCCGGGGCCAACCAAGCGTATCCGTGCATCGCCGGCAGTGGCTGGCCAACTACCTCCTCGAGCTTGACTCCATACATCCGCTCCGCGGCTGCATTGCAATATCGGATGCACAGGTTCGCATCGAGCGCCACCACCGCGTCATGCGTCGCCTCGAGTATGTCCGCTGGCAACGACGGCTCAACGCCGCCGCCGCGAAGCCGCACGATTTCAGCTTCCAATTCCGCAATTCTTGCGCGCAGTTTCGCCGGGTCCTCGGGAAAAATAGGCGCGGATGTTTCGGCGGCCAATCGTCTCATCCTTTCTAACCCCCGGGCCCCCTATAGTCAACCCACGTATAGCAGAATTGAAACTGCCCCTTCAATCGCCAGTCCACGTAAAACTGATACGATCTTTATCAGTCACCATCCCGGCGTCCCGAGTTCTGCAAGTCGGTCACAACTCTTCAAACTTTCTTCAAAACTCTCTAACCCCATCCCCATCAGCCACTTAACCCCAATAACTAACCTTCGCCGAACCCTCGTCCCAAATCCCCCTCGCCTACGCTGGAACCGAAATGCAAACCTCGCTCCGCCTCGCGCTCATCGTTCGTTTCTTATCTGTGTTCATCTGTGTTCATCTGTGGCCATTCTTCCGTAGTTCGGCGCGTCAAAAACCCCTCCCTCGCGCCCCGTCAAATCCGACTTCTGGCCGGATTTCTGCACTATTATTAATAGCGGGCCACTTGCCGCTCAAAATCGCGCGTCTCCCCCGCGTCAAAAACCTCGCCCACTTGTCCTCGTATCCACCCGTCCCGCTCCCAAAACTCGCGCTCTATTCAGGCGCGCTATGTTCAGAAAAGACATGCTCATCCTGGCCTCGGCGTCCCCCCGCCGTCACGAACTCCTGCTCGCCGCGGGCCTCCCGCATATCGTCCGCCCCAGCGCCATCCCGGAAGAACCGCTCCCCGCCGAATCGCCCGCCGCCTTCGTCCAGCGCATGGCTCACGAAAAAGCTCTCGCCGTCCCCCACGCTCCCGCCGACATCGTTCTGGCCGCCGATACCGTCGTCTCTCTCGGCGCTGGTCCCAACCCCGAAATTCTCGGCAAGCCGCGCGACGATCAAGACGCCCGCCGCATGCTCCGCCTCCTCTCCGGCCGAAACCATTTTGTCTACACCGGTATCTGCCTGCTCGCCGGCCACCGCCTCATCCAAGATCTCGCCACCACCACCGTTTCCTTCGCCCCGCTCACAGACCAGGAAATTGAGGAGTACACTCGAAGCGGGGAGACGCGTGATAAAGCCGGCGCCTATGCCATTCAAGGCTGGGCCTCGCGCTTCGTAACGCAAATACAAGGCAGCTATCACAATGTCGTCGGTTTACCCGTGTCGCTTGTGTATGCTCATCTAAAATCGTTATGACGCCTTTATCCATCCTTCGCCGCTTCGCCGCTTGCGCTCTCGTTGTGTGCCTCGCCGCAGCCAGGGAAAGTAGTTTACCGGCCTGGAATCAGCAGAGTGTCATTTTCCTCGATGATTCTCCCAACGCCCGCCAGCATCCCGTCCCCGTGCAAGCCGTCCATATCGGCGATGGCTTTTGGGCCGCCCGCCGCCGCGTCGTCACTGAGCGCAGCCTCCCCTCGCTCCTCCTCCTTCTCGAAGAGCATGGCGTCGTCGATAACTTCCGCCGCCTCGAAGGCCGTCCTGATCTCCCCCGCCGCGGTCCTCTCTACACAGATTCCGATCTCTACAAGTGGATCGAAGCCGCCGCTTGGGCCCTCGCTTCCAACGAAACCTCCGATTCTTCCCGCACCCAGCTCAAGGGCGACCTCGATTCCCTCATCGGACACGTCGTCGCCGCCCAGGAACCCTCCGGTTATCTCAACACCTATTACACCGGCGACAAAGTTCACCTCCGCTTCACCGAACTTACCCGCTCGCATGAGGATTACTGTCTTGGCCATCTCTTGCAAGCCGGCATCGCCTACTATCGCGCCACCGGCAACCGCCGCCTTCTCGACGCCGGCATCCGTTTCGCCGATTACGTTGTCGAAAACTTTGGCCCCACGAAACGCCCTTTCGTCACCGGTCACCCTGAACTCGAAATGGCTCTCGTTGAGCTTTACCGCACCACCCGCCAGACCAAGTACCTCGATTTCGCCCGCTATCTCTTAAGCGGTGTTGAGCACGAACGTCTCAAACTCAAAGATTCCGACATCCACTACATGTTCAGCGGCAAGCCCTTTACCGCGCACACCGAATTTGAAGGGCACGCCGTGCGCGCTCTCTATGCCGCTTCCGGCGCTACCGATTACTTCACCGAAACCGGCGACCCCGCCTACAAAAAAACTCTCGATCTCCTCTGGACAGATCTCGTCACCCGCAAAATGTATATCACCGGCGGCGTAGGCTCGCGCTCCGGCGGCGAAAGTTTTGGCGATCCTTATGAACTCCCCAGTGAGCAAGCCTATGCCGAAACCTGCGCCGCCATCGCCAACGTCATGTGGAATTACCGTTTGCTCGCCCTCACCGGCGACGCCCGTTATGCCGATCTACTCGAACGCGCCCTCTACAACGGCGTCAATTCGGGCCTCTCCCTTTCAGGCAATCTTTATTGCTATCGCAATCCACTCGCTTCCTCTGGCGATAAGCTCCGTAATCCCTGGTATGACACTACCTGCTGCCCGCCCAATATCCAGCGCCTTTTCGAATCCCTTCCCGCCTATCTCTATTCCACCAGCCGCGATGGCGTGTATCTCAACCTGTATCAGGCTTCGGAACTGGATTGGCACTTGGATGACGGCACGCCCTTAAAGCTCAGCCAGACTACCAATTACCCCTGGGCCGGCGATATTCATCTCACCGTCAATCCCGCCCACGCCGCCAATTTCACCGTCTACCTGCGTTGGCCCGAGTGGGCCGCCGCTATGGATCTGCAAGTAAACGGTCAACCCTTCCCCCTGCCCGCCACCGCTCATAAAGGCGCCTTCATCCCCGTTCCCCGAAATTGGCATCCCGGCGACACCGTCTCGCTTACCCTCCCGCTCCAGCCTGTGCTTATGTCCGCTAATCCCCGCTTGACCGATGACTACGGCCGCGTTGCCGTCCAGCGCGGGCCCCTCGTGTATGCCCTCGAACAAACCGACCAGAACGGAATTGCCATTTCCGACGTCTTCCTAAGAGCCAACAGCAGTTTTTCCGTCGATTATCGAAAGGATTTTCTGGGCGGCATCGCCGCGCTAAAGGTTTCAGGCTTGGTGGCCGAAAGGTCAATGGGAGACGAACCGCTCTATCAGCCTTTCACCGGCACTGGCATGCGTCAGAAACATATGGTCGCGCTCACTTTCATACCCTATTACACAATCGGCAATCGGGATAACACCCCCATGGAAGTCTGGGTGCCCCTATCCCGCTCCGAGCCCACAATCTTATCCGGCACCACCCGGAGGCCCTTCTGACCCGCCCACACCATCCCTGGCGCTTGTGGGGCAGGATGGCATCCTGCGCGCCGATTGGCAATCGGCGCTCGGCCGACCCACGGTACGCCGCCGTTATCCGAGCCGGAAGCGTAAGCGCCCTAACTCGGCCCCTTCCGCTCCACCCCCGTCAGCAACCCTTCCCAAAACCATGTAAAATCAAACTAGTCCCCTATCGTATTTATTCCTGGAATCTCATGCGAAACCTTTCCTTCGTTCCGGTTTTATTCTTTTGCCTTGTTTCCTCTGCTCAGCAGGTGCAGCAGGCGCCTGTCATTCCCGATCCTCCGCAAAAACCGCCTTCCACCGATTCGCCCAAAAACGACGCCGAACACAAGCTGGAAAACAGCGTGGGCGCATCAGTCGATTCCAGCACTTATAAAGTCGGCCCGGCCGATATTTTAATGGTCAAGGTTTGGAACGAAGAGAAATTCACTGGTCCCGTGGTCGTGCATCAGGATGGCAAGATTACTTTGCCGTTGGTGGGAGATCTCGATGCCGGCGGCTCCACCCCGCACGAAATTGAAGCCACCATCACCAAAGCCCTTAGCAAAGAGTTGAAGAAACCCATTGTCACCGTTACCGTGCAGGCGGTGGAAAGCAAGAAATATTATCTGGTCGGCGAAGTGAACCACCCCGGCGAGTTCCTTCTGGATCGGCCCACCACCATTCTCGAAGCTATCAGCAAGTCCGGCGGTTTGCAGGATTTCGCCAACAAGAAGAAAATCTACGTTCTGCGCGGCGACAAGAAAATTCCATTCAACTACAAAGAGGTAATCAACGGCAAGAATATGGACCAGAATATCCCGTTGGAGTCGGGGGATCACATTGTCGTTCCTTAGACATTTTGATTCAACACCGGAAATAAACCTATGCTAGACAGACTTTCAGTTCCCCGCCGCGCCCTCGATTTTGAAGATTATGTCGATATCCTGCGCCGCAATGTCCGCTGGATTATCGGTCCGGCCTTTGCCGGCATTGTCGTCGCCACCGTCATCGCCTATCTCATGGAAGACACTTTTGTCTCCCGCGCCGCCATTCGTATCGTGCCCCAGCAGATTTCCGGCGAACTTGTTCACAGCATCAGCTCGCAGGATGTTTCCGATCGCATCAATGGCATGGCCCAGCAGATCTTGAGCCGCACCGTGCTCAGTTCCTTGATCGCCAGCTACGGTCTGTATAAAGAGGAATTGAAGCGCGAACCCATGGAAGACGTGTTGGCCACCATGCGCGAAGCCATCCAGATTACCCCGGCCATCAGCGTCATGAACCTGCAAAGCGGCCGTAGCCTGCCCGCCATGAATATCCAGTTTTCTTATCGCGACCGTTTGACGGCTATGCGCGTCTGTCAGGATCTCGTCTCGCGCTTTATGAACGCCAGTTCGCAGGAGTCTTTGAGCAGCCAGGTTTCCGCCAATTCCTTCTTGAACGACGAATACGAAAATGCCAAACGCGAGCTCGAAGCCGCCGACCAGAAACTGCAGGATTACCGTCAACGCAATAACGGCAAGCTGCCTGAGCAGGTGCAAACCAACATGGCTCAAATGGCCGCGCTCGAACAACGCCTCAGTTCCCTCACCGATCAGGCTACTCGCAACGGCGAGCGCCGCATGACGCTCGATACCACCCTTCACATTTACAAAGATCGCCTGGCGGCGGTAAAGGCCACCACACCCGCTTCTCAAATCCGCGATTCCAAAGCCTTGGAATTGGAGAAGGAAATTGAAGATTTGCAATCTAGCATTTCCGCCATGAAAGAGAAATATCAGGATGGCTACCCGGATCTTGAATCGGCCAAAGATCAATTGGCGCGTCTCAAGACCGAGCGTGAAGAGGCCCTCAAAGCGCCTCCGCCCAAACCCGTCGAGAATGCCTCTGAGAACCCGCTCGTGGCGCGTGAGCGCATGGATGCTCAGCAACAGGTCGAAGCCATTCAAAGCCAGATCAAAGTGGCCCAGTTGGAAGAGGATAGCATCAAGCGCGAAATTGCCAATGTCAACGCGGCCCTGCGCGCCTATCAGGCCCGTATAGAAGAATCGCCCGGCGGCGAAAAGGAATATACCGAACTGCAGCGTGACCGCGACAACGCTCAGGCCGAATTTCTCAAACTCCAGCAATCCATCCAGATGTCGAAAATTTCGCTTAACATGGAACGCCAAAAGCAGGGCGAAACTTTGGAGCTGCTCGAGGCCGCCTCCACTCCCACCGCGCCCACCAAGCCCCAGCGCAGTATGATTATTCCCATCGGCTTGGCTGGCGGCCTGCTCATGGGCTTCATCATGGTGGGCGTCCGCGAGGTTCGCGATACTTCGCTCAAAAATTTGAAAGACGCGCGCCTCTATACGCAGTTGTCCATTTTAGGCAGCATCCCCTTGCTTGAAAACGACGTTGTCGTGCAACGCCGTAAGCAGGTCATGTGGGTCAGTTGGGCCACCGCCACCATTCTCGGCATCGCTATTATGGCCGGTTCCGTGGCGCACTATTACTTAAGCAAGGCATAAAACAAAGACTATGAGCCGAGTTCACGACGCGCTGCGCAGAGCGGCACAAGAAAACCCTGAAAAACTGCGGAGCGACGTCTCCAAAGACGCCGCCCCGAATGGGTCCCCCTCCTATTCGAGCGACCGGGCCCCGCGCTATCCGGCGGGCTTCGATCCAAGCGCTCCCGCCTTCACGCCGTCGTACGAAGAACTGCCCGCCGCCGAAATCGGCGACATTGAATCCTACATTCAAAACGCGCGCCGCATCGAATATAGCCCTTTGAGCGATGCTCTTCTGGTCAACCCGTCTAAACCGAGAGACGCTCCCGCCGAGGAGTTCCGCACTCTGCGCACGCGGCTCAATCACCTGCAAACTTTGCAGCCGCTCCACACCCTGGTTGTCACCAGCGCCTCGCCCGCCGAAGGCAAGTCTTTCACCGCCGCCAACCTCGCTCTCACGCAGGCCCAACTCGCCGACAAGCGTGTTCTTCTGGCCGATTTTGATTTTCGCCGCCCCACTGTGGATAAGACTTTTCAGATCCCCACCTCGCCTGGCATGACCAATTACCTTCAGGGCACCGCCTCTCTCGGCGACATCCTGATGCGCATTGGCGATTCCAACCTCTATCTCATGACTGCGGGCGATCCCGTCCCCAATCCCCTCGAGCTCTTAAATTTGAAGGAATGCCAAAGCCTCATTGGCGAGTTGCGCAGTCATTTCGATTGGGTCATTATCGATAGCCCGCCGTTGCTCTTCGCCGCCGATGGCAACCTGCTCGCCACCATGTGCGATGGCACCATTCTGGTGGTCCGTATCGGCACCACTACCTTCGATTCCGTCACCCGCGCTTTGCAGTCTCTCTGCGAGAACAACGTCTTAGGCATCGTCGTCAATGGCGCTCGCCGCGGCGAACTCTATAGTAAGTACACTTACTATCACGATTACTATTCCTATGGCGACGATCAAGAGGACGATTCGAACTCGAGCGCCGAACCCCAACTCGCGGAGACCGAATAGCCGTGACCACACAACCTTTGGCTTCCCACAAACACGCCGACACTAAACCGGGTGTTCATGAACTCTTTCGCGTCCGCTGGAGCCCTCGTTCCTTTTCCCCGCGCGAAGTGCCGGACGAGGTTCTTCACACCATTCTCGATGCCGGCCGTTGGGCGGCTTCGTCTTATAACGAACAGCCTTGGCGTTTTATTGTGGCCAGGAAAGCGGACACGGAAGCCTTCCAAAAGCTGCTATCCCTGCTCATGCCTTTTAATCAAGCTTGGGCTAAGAACGCCTCGTTCCTCGTCTTGACCGCCGCCCGCCGTAACTTCTCGCATAATGAAACGCCGAACTCTTACGCTATCCACGATGCCGGCGCCGCCCTCGCTTACATGATGTTGCAGGCCACTGCCTCGGGTCTTCAGTCTCACGCCATGGCCGGTTTCGACCAAGCCAAAGCTCGCGAAGTGTTCAGCATTCCGCCCGAATTTGAAGTCGGCGCGGTGGCCGCTTTCGGCTACCCGGATTCGCCCGACAAACTTTCCGACGATCAATTGAAGCAGCGCGAGCTGGCGCCGCGCACCCGCAAACCGCTTTCTGAAATCGCCTTCAACGGCCACTGGGGTCAACCGCTCGCAGAGTAACAACGGTGGCGCCCCATCCGCCTGCCTCGGCTGGCGCATCGCGGTAGTCCAATACCCACGGCGTGCGCTCTAATATTTTACGGACGGTTTCGCGTTGCGCTCCAATGCCGCGCCCATGGATGATGCGCAATGCCGTGAACCCTCGCTTGTGCGCTTCTTCGAGATACCCCTCGACGGCGTCTTTCACATCCCGCGGCGCAAACGCATGCAGGTCGAAGACGTCGCTGATCGGAATTTCAATCGGCTCGTCTTCAGCCATTAGAATGGCGAAGTCGGCCAGCCGCGCTTCTTCTCAGCGGGCGGGCTTTGGATAAACGTCGTCCCTCTCGGCGGTGCGCCCGTCAGGTCCAATTCCGCCGACGTATAAACCAAAGGCCGATCCAAAACCATCTCTACGGAAGATCCCCTCGGCAGCATCGCATCGGGCCCCCGGCTGGCCAGTACGCCAATTAAGCCGCCCGCCGCTCCGGCCCCCAAGCCGATCAAGCTGCCGGTGCCGATGTGTCCGGCCGCTGCGCCTACGCCCGTCCCAATGGCCGCGCCTTCGGCTGTGGTGCGCACCACCGTCCCCGTGTCGCCCGCTTTATCGCCCGGCCCTTTGATCTTGCTGTTTTCGCGATCCAGCGTGCCGCCGTTGGTCGCATCCAGCGCGCCCAGGTCCGAGCGGAAGTTCCGCGTCACGCCGTTCGGCAGCGTCAGCGAATCGAATCGTACTTCCAACTCGCCTTTGCCTTTCACCCGCCCAGGACGCCGCACTTCCGTCACCGTCCCCGTCACCCAACTGCCTTGCGGCACAATGATCTTGCCATTACTAATCACCGGAAAAGCAGTTTCGAGATAGATGCGGTCTCCCACCACCGCCTGCTTGGTGCTCACGCTATTGATCATGTTCAACAGAATATGCGTGCCGGCCTCCACCTGCACCGCGTCCGCCGGCGCCGCTGGCCGTTCTTTCAAAGCCGGCTGCTGCGCCTGCAGATATCCCACCAAACAGAAAGCTAACAAGCCTTTAACCATTTCGCTCTCCCTCCCGTTAGTTTCCTACAGACGATTTTCAGCGCCTTCTTAAAGATGGTGCTTAACGGCAATTCGTCTAATTGATCGATCTCGAGCCAGCGGCAGTTTCTACAATCCCTCGGAGCCGGTGCGCGCCAAACAGTAATGCTGTAGTTATGCACGGTGATGCCGTGCCGGAATGCGCCCATCTCCTCCCCCGGTTGCGCGTCTGGCAAGTGCTCTCTCTCAGGCAGTTCCCAGAAACCGGGCATCAGTCTGGCGTCCGCCGGACGCTGCCACGCCAGCACTTTGCCGTCGCGTTCAATCCAGAAAAGACCGCGCTCGATCTGTACGTTCCTAGCCTTTACTTTCTGAGCCGGGAACTCCTGTTGCAATCCAAGCTTTCGAGCTTCGCACATTTTCGCCACAGGACAGAGCAGGCATTGCGGATTCTTCGGTAGGCAAAGCGTCGCGCCCAATTCCATCATGGCTTGGTTGAAATCGCCGGGTTGCTCACGATCCAACAATTGACCGCCGATTTCACCAATCCGCTTCCGTCCGGCATTTGAAGCAAACAACCGGCTGACGACACGAACCACATTGCCATCCACCACGGCATGCGGCACACCAAACGCAATGCTTCCGACCGCCGCCGCTGTATAGTCGCCCACACCCGGCAGCGTGAGAATTGATTCGTAGTCTCTCGGGAACCCACCCAATTCACCCATCCGCTTGGCGGCTTTTTGCATGTTGCGCGCGCGGTAATAGTAGCCGAGCCCGGCCCAATGCCGCAGTACGTCCTCCTCGCGGGCGGTAGCCAACGTTTGGTAATCGGGAAAGCGCGCCAGGAAACGTTCAAAGTATGGGATGGCTGCCGCCACGCGCGTTTGCTGAAGCATGATTTCCGAGACCCAAATCGCATACGGGTCTGTGGTTCGCCGCCAAGGCAAGTCGCGTTTCTGCCCGCCGAACCATTCCAGCAGGCTCTCGCGGAACGCCTTCAGCTTTGCGGCTGGCCACATGTCATTCGCATCTTATACTAGGTGAAGAAAGCCCTGCCGAAACCTAGTTTACCTGCCGTCCCGTCTTCCTCGCCCGGATCGCCTGTTTTGGGTATTCATGGCGCGCGCGTTCACAATCTCAAGAACGTGAGCGCCGATATTCCCCACAACTTGCTGACCGTGGTTACCGGTGTTTCCGGTTCCGGCAAATCGTCCTTGGTCTTCGACACGATTTACGCCGAAGGCCAGCGGCGTTATGTGGAATCGCTTTCGGCCTACGCCCGGCAGTTCCTGGAGCGCATGGAGAAACCCGATGTCGACGAAATTGTCGGTATCGCTCCGCCTATTGCCATCCGCCAGAAGAACCAAACGCGCAACCCACGCTCAACCGTCGCCACCGCCACTGAGCTTTACGATTTCATGCGCCTGCTGTGGGCGCGCGCAGGCCGCACCTATTGCCCGAACGACGGCACACGCATTCAAAGCGATACCGTCGATCAAGTGGCCGAAGCCATGCTCGCCGAGCCGGAAGACTCCCGCTGGTATGCGCTGTTTCCAGTGAAAGCGCCAGGTGCGAACGAAGCGGCAGCGCTGCGCGACCGGCTCTTCGATTTACGCAAGAAGGGTTTCAACCGCTTGTTCCAGGCGGGCAAGACGTTTGAGTTTTCGACGCCTGAATCTTTGTTGGAAATCGATTTTTCCCGGCCTCTCTTCGTCTTGGCCGACCGCATCGTCATCCGTCCCGATTCGCATCAGCGCATCGTGGATACCCTTGAGATCTGTTACCGCGAAGCCGGCGAGATTTTCTTCGAACAAGCGGCGGTGGCGAATCCACGCCAGTTGCACTTTAGCGAAAAGTTCGCCTGCAAGACCTGCGGTTTGGTTGCCGCCAAACCTGAGCCCACGCTGTTCAGCTTCAACAATCCCATGGGCGCGTGTCCTACTTGTCAAGGGTTCGGCAACACGGTGGATTATGATATGGATCTCATCATTCCAGACCCGTCGCTCACCCTCGAAGAAGGCGCGGTCGATCCGTGGACCAAGCCGCAATACAGTTGGTATTACGACGAAGAGTTCAAACCCAAAGCGCGCGGCAAAGCCCGGCTGAATATCCCTTACGCGGATCTCAAGGTTGATGAAAAAGAATTCGTGCGCAGCCACGTGTTCCGCTTCTTTCAAGAAGTAGAACGCAAGAAGTACAAAGTGCATGTGCGCGTTTTCATGAGCCGCTATCGGGCTTATACGCAGTGTCCGGCTTGCCGCGGTGGGCGTCTGCGGCAGGAGGCATTGTGGGTGCGGCTGAGCGGCTCCAATATCGCGCAGGTTTCGAGTCTGAATATCCGGCGGGCGCAAGAGTTCTTCGACACGCTCGAATTAAGCCCGGAAGAACGTGAAATCGCCGACAAGGTACTGGATGAAATTCGCCAGCGCTGCAAGTTCTTAAACGACGTCGGCTTGGAATACTTGACGCTCGACCGGTTGTCGGCCACTTTATCGGGCGGGGAGGCGCAGCGCATTCAACTGGCTACTTGTTTAGGGTCGCGACTGGTTGGCGCCGTTTACGTGCTGGATGAGCCGTCCATTGGGTTGCACAATCGCGATACGGCGCGGCTCATCAAAATCTTGCAGGATCTCAAGGATCTCGGCAATACGATTATTGTTGTTGAACACGATCCGGAAATCATGGCGGAGGCCGACTACATTCTCGACTTAGGGCCGGGCGCGGGCGAAAATGGCGGCCGAATCATTTTTGCCGGGAGCTATGCGGAGTTACTGCAATCTTCCGCGTCACTGACGGGCCGTTATTTGCGTGGCGAATTGGTTATGTCGCGGCGCGCCGAGCGAAGAAAGATAAACGCCAAACGCAAGCTTTCGTTCTTTGGAGCGCGCGCGAACAATCTGAAGAATGTGGATGTCGATATTCCCCTCGGCATGATGGTGGCTGTGACCGGTGTATCGGGTTCGGGCAAATCGAGCTTGGTACATGAGGTCATTTACAAAGCGTTGGATGCGGTTGTTAATAAGGAGCGACAAGCGCCGCGAGGCGAGTCGTCTGAATCGGGCCGCAAGCTGCCTTTGAAGCGCATGGATCGCGCCGAGTTGTTGACCAATGTGGTCATGGTGGATCAATCGCCTATAGGCCGGACACCGCGTTCGAATCCAGTTACCTACATTAAGGCGTTCGACATCATTCGAGAGATTTTTGCGAAAACTCCCGAAGCGGAAAAGCGCGGATATGAGTCGGGCCATTTTTCATTCAACATCCCGGGTGGACGCTGCGAGACCTGTCAGGGCGACGGAACGGTAACGGTTGAAATGCAGTTTCTGGCGGACGTTGAACTGGTGTGCGAGGAATGCAAAGGGACGCGTTACAAGCAGAAGATTCTGGACATCCGCCACCACGGGCTGAACATTCATGAAGTGTTGCAGCTTACGGTGCGCGAGGCGTTGACGTTCTTCGCGGATTCGCCAAAACTGGCGGCGCGCTTGAAAGTGTTGAACGATGTGGGGCTCGGTTATTTGCGGTTGGGGCAATCGGCGACAACGCTGAGCGGCGGCGAAGCGCAGCGAGTGAAACTGGCGGCCCATCTTTCGCAGGCGAGTTGCGAAGGGACGCTCTTCTTGTTTGATGAGCCGACCACTGGCTTGCATTTTGACGACATTTCGAAATTGTTGCAGGCGTTTGAAAAGTTGATCGCGAATGGCGGCAGCATTCTGGTGATTGAACACAATCTCGATTTGATTCAGGCCGCGGACTGGATTATCGATTTGGGGCCGGAGGGCGGGGAAGCGGGTGGCCGCATTGTGGCGCAAGGGACGCCGGAGGCGATTGCGAAGGTTGCCGAATCCTACACCGGGCAATATTTGAAGCAGGCGTTAGCGCAACGGGCCATTGCGTAAGTATGGACGCTTTGAAAGAATTGCCTTCGGTTGATCGAGTCTTGCGAGGATTAGGGCCATCGAGCGGATTGCCGCACGATGTGATCGTGGCCGAAATTCGTACCGTCCTGGGGGAGCAGAGGGAACGGTTGAAAGCCGGTGGTGAGCCATCGGAAGAGATTGAACGTCTCGTCGAACGTCGTTTAGCCAAGCTGACTGCCGCTTCATTGCGCGGCGTGATTAACGCCACGGGGGTGATTCTTCACACTAATTTGGGGCGCGCTCCGCTGATTGCATTTCAGCCGATTCCCGGCTACTCCAATCTTGAATACGATCTCGCGGAGGGCAAACGCGGGAAACGCGACACCCACACCGCGCATTTACTCGAGCGATTGATTGGCCGTTCCGCGGTTCTGGTCAACAATAACGCGGCAGGGGTGTTTCTGGTGTTGCACGAACTGGCGGCTGGCCACGAAGTGATTGTTTCGCGCGGGGAATTGATTGAAATTGGCGATGGCTTTCGTATTCCGGAAATCATGGCGCGGTCGGG
This sequence comes from Bryobacterales bacterium, assembly GCA_963785595.1. Classification (GTDB taxonomy): domain Bacteria; phylum Acidobacteriota; class Terriglobia; order Bryobacterales; family Bryobacteraceae; genus Bog-105. The sequence goes on from CAWAVY010000001.1 coordinate 144,816, forward strand.
AGCTGTTTTGCGCGAGGTGGGCACGACCAATAAGACGAACCTCGCCGACTATGGGGGCGCGATCAGCGCTAAAACGCGCCTGATCATGCGCGTGCATCCTTCGAATTTTCGAGTAACCGGTTTTACGGCGCAGCCATCGTTACAGGAGTTGGCGGGTCTTTCTCGAAATGCGGGCATTCCGCTGTATGAAGATTTGGGCAGCGGCTGTTTGACGGATCTGCGCGCGCATGGGATTGATGAACCGCTGGTGGGCGACAGCATAGCGGCCGGCATCAATTTGCTTTCATTCAGTTGCGACAAGCTGCTGGGAGGACCGCAGACCGGCATCATCGCGGGCGACGCGGAATTGGTAGGGCGGGTGCGCCGCAATCCCATGTACCGCGCGTTTCGAGTTGATAAGTTGATCGTGCAGGCGCTCGAAACAACTTTGATGGCTCTGCTACGGCAAGATTGGCAGGCGATTCCGGCGTTGCGGATGATTTTCGCGAGCGCAGACGAACTTCGCCACCGGGCCGAACGTGTTTGCGCGGCATTAGAGTTGAATGCGAAAGTGGTGGCAAGCGAATCGCCGATCGGCGGCGGATCGACACCGGATCAAATGTTGCCAACGTGGGTGGTGGCGATTGAGGTGGCGAATCCGAATGCCTTTGAAAAGCGCTTGCGCCTGGGTGAGCCGCCGGTCATCGCGCGGATAGAGAAAGACCGGATTGTGCTGGACATGCGCACCGTCGCGGACCGGGAAGTGGAAGCGCTGGTTGCGGCAGTGAAACGTGCCTATTACGAAGCGGAGGCCTCCCAGCGAGCCTAGTCTTCGATCTCGAACAGCGATCTTGGAAGTCCCGGGATTCGGCAAACTTGGGAGCCGGAAAGAACTCGAAGCTTACCCAACCGGTACCTCAACCTGAGTTATGAATACCTCACTGCGAGAACGACGCGACACTTCCGATGGCGAGGCAGCCTCAAAAAATAGTGTCAACGCTTCGATGAGGTTGGTGCGGGCATCCTCGATTGAAGCGCCTTCGCTGGCGATGTCGAGTTCGGGGCACAACGCAACGAAGCCGTCGTCCTCGCGTTCGATTATGGCTGTTAAACGCTGCCCAAGTTTCATGCTTCGAGTCTACACCGATTGGAAAACCACGGCAAAGCTGTGACTACTTCGCCGCTAGCGGCGCCGGCCGAAACCGCGGCCGCCACTTGGCCGGAAGCTACCGGAGCGGCCGAATCTTTGTCCCTGAGGAGCGCTACCGGGCTGTCTGCCAAAGCGCTTGCCGGCACTGCCTAAGTCGGGCTCGGAATGCGCGCTGCCGAAACTTGACGAGGGACCGCTGCCTCGAGAAGCGTAGGCTGAACCTTTGAAGCTGCCCGACTGCACATAGCGGCTATCGGCGTAGTGAGACTGTGTGAAGGTCCCATGGCTTCCATACTTGGGCGGGCTATTGGGAGTCTGTTGGCCGTAGTAACTGGTCCCGTTGCGCGCAGCCATGCGATAGGCGCCGTAATCGGCCACGGCCACGGGCCGGTAATCGTGATTCCATAACAACTCACGCAGTATCAAATACTCGGGAAGGAAAGTCCAAATGCTTTCGCCGCCGTGATGACTCCAGTAGCCGTATTGGTTAGAGCCTTGTTCCGGCGAAGCAACATAGGCATAGCCGGGCGGCTGCGGCGTGTTCTCCGCTTCCGAGTCATAGTGGCCGGCGTCTTTGTGGGAGATCGCCATGCCAAGATCATTCTGGACGGAATGAAATGAAGCTTCAGAGACATTCGTCCAATGCTCATCGCTGTGGGTTTCGGTCTTCTTGGCCGGAACGTCAATGAAATGAGTGCGAACGGTTTTGATCCGTTCGCGGTATAGCTCGTCGCCGCCGTAATGGGATTCGTCAAGATCGGTGAGGATCTTGTCCCATGAGTCATACAGTTGGTTGCAGAGGCCGCGCAGATCATCCGGGCCAGCCGTGAGGGTCTTAGCCTGTTGCGAAAGGAGATCGTTGGTCTCAATCAGCATGGCCACTTCTTTGCCGGTGGCTTTCCCGGCCGCTGCGTCTTGACGGGCGGCTTGCGTGGCGCTCCACTCAGTCTCGGCTGACTTCGGGATCGCACGCAGTGCGGCCAGGCGATGATCCAAGTCGAACGCTTTCGCCGGCCAGTCCTTCTCCGTTTTGGCGACGGTAGCCGCAACCGATGCCAGATCCACCGTTCGAATCGTTTGATATTCGCGATTCATGCCGGCCAGAGAGTTTGTCAGATCGTGCTGAAATTCCAGCCACTTGTTGGCGCTTGCCTCGATTGTCTTCGAAGACGTCAGCGCGGCTTCGCGCAATCCGCGTTCATCCTGTAGAAGACGGCGGGCGCGGGTTTCAACATCTTTGCCTCGAGCATGAGTTAGGTTGGCTAACTCCCTGGCATCGCGTTGAGCGGAGTCGAGCTTTTGGCGGGCGGCAGTAAAGCCGGCGGTCCATTCGGCTGGTTCGGCGGCGCCGGCGAATAGGTCGGGCGCTTGCGTTAGGGCCTGCTTCACTCTATCTTGCGAGTGCTGGACATCTTGCTCGGCGGCCAGCAGCTTGCCGC
>CAWAVY010000002.1:0-39317 GCA_963785595.1 Bryobacterales bacterium
AGATATGTCAGCTAATTCGCTCCAACTCACCGCTGGAGCACTCGCGGAGGACAGGCAAGATCCACTCGGTAATCTCTTTGCTTCACAGGCGGAGCGCGAAGTGGCGCCGACCGCGCCGCCACCACTGGGTTCGCTATTGCTTCCACTGCGCAATGGCACGCGAGTTAGAGTTCAGACCATCCCCCGTCCACCGGAAGTTCCGCGCCGGTCGTGAAGGTTGCGTCGAACGCGAGGAAGAGGACGGCCTTGGCGATCTCCTCCGACGTCCCCCAGCGCTTCATGGGAACCATGCCGATCATCTTTTCCCTAAGCTGGGCGGCCGCTTCTTTATCGGGGAACATCTTGCCCAAGATCGGCGTGTCGATGGGGCCGGGCGTCACCGCGTTGACGCGAATATCCCGAGGAAGCAGCTCGGCGGCGAGCGTCCGAGCGAAGGATCGCAGCGCAGCCTTGGCGGCTCCATACGCCGCGTTGCCTGGCATTCCCTTGACGTTGGCGATCGAGGTAGTGAAGACGACAGAGCCTCCCCGGTTTATGAACGGCGTGAGCTTCTGCACCGCGAAAAGCGGCCCTTTGGCGTTCAGGTTGAACATCTCATCGTAGACAGCCTCGGTCATGCTTTCCAGAGGCGCTCGGATGCTGAACCCGGCGTTGACGAAAAGCAGGTCGAAGGTGTCGAACTCGGCCTTCACCCGAGAGGCGAGGGCGTCGATTTCCGTCAACGAACGCGCGTCGCTCGAAACTACGATGCCGTCCTTTCCAAGCTCGTTCTGCGCGGATTCCAGGCCAGTCTGCGAGCGACCCGTCACCGCAACGCGTGCACCCCCATCGAGGAGCATCTTCGCCGTGGCGCGCCCCATACCGCTCGTGCCGCCGATAATCACCACTTTCTTACCTTCGTACCGTTTCATGTGTATTCTCCTTGTGAATGGGTTTCTTCGTTCTGTCGCCGCGATTCCAAGTTAGTGAAGTGGCGGTGATCTCTTGCATCTAGCGGCGCTCCAACCGGCGCTCCCTCAGGACACCGCGCTCAAGGATGGTGCGGAAGCGAGATCTACGCCGGAGACCTTGACGACGGCCTGCCACGCGGCTTCCTGGCTGGCGCGATCATGCAGGTGTGGCTGTCGCTGCACCTCGATGGGGCCTGAGAACTTCCCTTGCGCCGAGGCGAAGAATTGCCCTGAGGCGTCAGTTCCGAACTCCGACGCCTGGAGGTACCGACCGGCCGCGGTCTCCGGCGTCTGATTCATGCCGGGAATGAGGTTCACGATGGGAATCATCAGATACCTCAACGCCAGGCCAGCGCTTCGCACCACCTTAGTGGCGGTCGCCCCACCCGGCGAGACAGCGTACACGGCCATGCCGGAGGGCAGCCGACGCGCCAGCGCCGCCACCCACCAAGCAACGATGAGCTTCGCGTCGGCATACGCATTGTTGGGCACGTACTTCACGTTCGGCCCGTTGTGGATCAGGGCTTCAACAGCGGCGGTTCGGTCACCCCGGAAGTGTGTGGCCGAGAAGGCTGGCAGATCGGTGTATTTGAACATCGGCACGCCCCCGCGGGCAGGTTCCGCGCTGGCGATGACAATTCGTGCGTTGGGGCTCAGCAGGTTGGCGCGGAGCAGCCCGACAGTCAGTTGATGATGGCCGATCAGCGGGGCCTGAGAAACCTCGATGCCCTCCGCCGTGAGCATGCGCTTTTTATAGGGGACCAACCCGGCATTGAGCAGCAGGAAATCGATCGGCTGACCGCGCCTGACCAACTCGTCGAGAGCGGACTGAACGCTGGACGGCGAGTTCAGATCCAACTCCAGCGGCATGAAGATTTTTTTCTTGGCCTCAGCCGCGAGTTCGGCCGCCGTTTGCTGGACCTCGCCCAGCCTGCGTCCGGTGACGATGACCTGTTTATAGCCCTTGGCGGCGAGCAAGCCGGCTGCCGCATAACCGAGCCCGGATGTGGTGCCGGTCACTAGCGCGAACGAATTTTTCATGGCGTCTCCATGGTGAAGGGTGAAGCTCGAAAGAGCCCGAGCGCGAGGCAGGGCCGTCTTGTAATTTAGAACTGTTCCGTTCTATATTAATTGGTAAGATGAAAATTGTCAAGGAGTTTTGAACTGAATGGTTCGGAATACCCATAAGCCGCGTGGACGGCCGCGTAGTTTCGACGAGGCGGGCGCGCTGCAAAAGGCGACTCAGGTTTTCTGGTCGAAAGGCTACGACGGCGTGACGATTGACGATCTCGTCGCCGGAATGGGTGTGGGACGGCCGAGCCTCTACGCCGTCTTCGGGGACAAGCGAGCGATATTCCTGCGCGTCCTGAAGGCGTATGCCGAGGCGAAGGGCGCTCGCGCTGCGAAGGCACTCCTCACGCCACACACTCTTCGCGACTCAATCGCGGGCTTTCTGAGGTACGCGGTCGAAAGTGCCACCGGCAAAGGGTCCGCCCGGGGCTGCCTTCTGATTTGCGTCGCGCCGCTGGTGGACGATGCCGAGGTCCGGCAGTTCCTGCAGAACGCGGCCGCGGGCGGCGCGGCGCTGGTGGAAAGTCGTTTCCGGCACGCGATCAGCGTGGGCGAAATCGCCGCCGGCTTTCCTCTGGCCGAACGCGCCATCCAAGTCACGGATTTTGGTCGTGGTCTTACCATGCGTGCGCTGATAGGCACACCGCGCAAAACGCTCCTCAAAGACGCTGAGGAAGCGGCCGACTTGGTGCTCCTGCCGCGGCGCTGGGACAGTCAGAGCGAGTAACCGAGATCCGTTTCTATGTCGCAAAGGGCCTCGCCGCAACCGCTGATATTTTTCCTAACGTTTCGAAAGGGAGATCAAGGCGGGCGCCGATTACTCGTGTGTAACGGCGCAGGGTTTACTTTCCCGCTAATCGCCCGGAAAGTGGCTTTCGGACACGCGGACAGCTTTCGTGTCGTCATCCAATTCGGGCTTTGGGACGGGGCGCGTTGGTTGGGTACTCATGTCTGTAATTTAATTGTATCGGGTTTTCATCGCAATCCAAATCCGGCTCTAAAACTCGTCCTTCGCGGATTCAATGGTAAAGCCGCGCCCAAGGCGTTCCTAAACGCCACGAATGTGAAATGGTTCACACTCTTTCGGTAGTTGACTATAACGCCGTTTTTGGCCAATGTCCGAGCCTCTGACGATTCGACCGAAGCGGCCGCATTTCCCGCCGATCGGGGCTTCATCGACGCTGATCGCGCAATCAAAGGCTCCGTAGGATGGGGAATATGCTATCTGCATTGTTAATGCTAGCCGTGGTTGGAAACGCGATACTGAACTTCCTCCGGAAAGATGCCCAGCGAGGTTAAGGCAAGCTATGCCCGCAAACCCGCTGAAATTCACCGTCGGCCTGCATGATCCCGCGCATACTCGGACGCAACTCAATAGCCCTTTTTGCCGCAGCTTTAGCATCGTCATTTCGGGCAGGTGACGCTGCACAGAGGAATCGGGCAAGGTCGAAATAGCCCCAAGCATACGTCGGATCATCCGCAACACTCTTTCGCTGACCCTCGATAGCGGCGTCAACACGGCCAAGTCGAAACAGCGAATACGCTCGCAGGTTCTGAATGTAGGCGTTGTCGGGGTCCGACACCAGTGCTTCGTCGTAGAGAGCCACAGCGTCCGTCAATCGACCTGCGTGGAACGCGTTAATTGCCGCTCTTGCAGCGCTGAGCGATGAGCGAGCTCGGGCCAGATCGCCACGGACTGCGTTCAGGTCATTTTTGTATCCTTGCATCTCGGCCTCCAGCGCACCGACCTGACTCAGCAGAGCCATCCGTTGAACATTCACGCGGCTGAGCTCGTGGTAAGAGACATACAAAAGTGAAGCGCCAATACAACCGGCGAGAATGATCGACGCCCACGCACCAATGCTCGCGCGGCGTAAGGTGCCGTATTCTTTCGCTTTCAAGTCCTCCAAAAGCTCGAGACGCTGCTCCGGCGTCATGGATCCGCCACCCGAGCCGTGAGGCCAGCGCTCCGTTCGGCATACGTCCAGAACTCCGTCCACAGCCGCCGACATGGTGGTGTTGTGATTGCCAAGCAGAGGTCCAGCCCATCCCTCATTGTGTCTAACCGACGGCACATTAGTTCGCTTTGTCGAATCCGCCGCAACGTGACGCCCCAGCCAATTACCCACGTAACAAGAGGCCCACCCGCTAGCACAACCGCAGCTAACGCCTTCGCTTCTGGCAACAATAGCGCGATCGGCGCGTACGCCGCCAGCCCCACAAGCGGGGACAGAGCGCGGATACGTCGAAACACTCGCATGCTGTCTTCCTCGCGAAGTCTTTCGCGCTCCAGAAATTGTAGCGCTCGCGCCGTACTCGTCAACGGCGCGGGCGAGGCCGCCATTCCGAGCGCTTGGGCTACAAGATACACCTGCTCGGCGCAGTTATCGCGCCACGGGATTGCCTGGAAGCGATGCAAGAAAGTCACTGCCTGTGATTTTTCCACTTCCCCAACAATGATTGGCAGGATTGCAAATTCCCTATTCGAACGCTCGTAACGTGTCGTGGCAAGTCCCACCTCTTTAAGCACCCACTCGGAGCGGCTTGAGGCGGGTGTCAGCAGCACGAGGAAGTATTTGCATTGGTCCAACAAGCCGCGAACAATCTGCTCCTCCCATTCAGTACCGGGAGGAATACTCTCCGGAGCGATCCACACTTCTACACTGAGTTCCTGCAACTCCGCGGCGATTTCGTGCGCGCGAGCATAGTCGCGGGGATCCTGAGTAGTATGCGAAATGAAAACTTTCGGTTGGGACACAAAACGGGCGCAAGCCGAACATATTGTACGGCATCCGGATCTCAAGCGGCTCTAGTGTGCCGGACACTCACGGACCCAGAACGTTGTCATCTGGGGCGCGTGGCATTGGGCTGGCTCACGCGATTCCTTAGAGGAAGATACCGGACAATAGCGTACTTTATCATTGATTAATTGGGTTGGCAACCGAACCTGTGGACGACGCTGAGTTGCAGGGTTACGTTAAGAGAACCCTCAAGATCGTGGGCTGTCTTCTGTGAGCATTTCGAAAAGGAACGACAACGTAGGCGGCAAAATGGGTGCCTCTAAGTTCAGGGAATTATCTTCGGCGCACTCTTCATCAAGCACGGTTGGACGAGTTCGACCTCAACACCATACAGGCCGTTGGTCGCCTCTAATGAAACAGGAATGATGGGAGTCAAGTCAGTCGCGAAATTTTCTGGACCGACGGATCAAAACGGGGCACTTTACCGCTTGTTATCTTGAACATTCTAATGACCAATGCGTAGCGAACTCGACGTACTTCTTGATAAGATCGCCGACCCGGTTCTGCGTGCTGACATCCGCTCCCAAGTGGAGCGTGTCCGTGGCAAACGGACCTTTGGATTAGTTTTCGAATCGCACCTGCCAGAGCGGGTCCAATTACCCGAGCACCCGATTAGGGTCGGCGTCAATGTCGCGTACCGTGATCGTCCAGGCAGTGCTGTTTATGAGGTGCGGGCCCTTAAAGGCAAACTCGTTACATTACGGAAGATTCGCAACCCCGACGGAACTTCACTATCGACTATAGAAGCGGCCCAAATTTCCGATGAGTCGGCTAAACCCGTCGATCTCGTTGTCACAGCCGGCTTTGGAGAACCGGTGTTTCCGGGTCTTCGGCACTTGGATTCGATAAGCCGAGGCGGTGACAAGCCGGCGCAGGTTGTCATCAAAGGCGAAAATCACCACGTGCTCGAAGCACTTCAGTTCACCCATTCAGGCAAGATCGACTGCGTCTATATCGATCCGCCATACAACAGCGGTGCGCGCGACTGGAAATATGACAATAACTACGTTGATGAAAACGACGCCTACCGGCACAGCAAGTGGCTCGCTTTCATGGAGCGCCGACTTCGGCTCGCCAAGCGGCTGCTAAATCCAGAGGAGTCGGTGCTGATCGTCACGATCGACGAGAAAGAGTATCTGCGCTTGGGCCTCCTGTTAGAGCAGATCTTTCCGAGCTCCACGATCCAGATGGTAACGGTCGTGATCAACCCCAAAGGCACTGCGCGATACAACGAATTCTCCCGCGTCGACGAGTATGTTTTCTTTGTGTTTAACGGCAACATCAAGTTGCAAACAACGGGAAGCGACATGTTGACCGGCCGTGATTATGCGTCAGAGACGGATGTGCGCTGGCGGGGCCTTGCGAGAACTGGCCGGAAGGGGCTGAGGTCGAATAATCCGGGCTCCTGGTATCCAATCTTCCTGAAGATCTCGGACCTAAGTTTGCATTCGATTGGCGACGCCATTGGTACCGATGTAAAAGAGTCCGGCGTGAAATCTCCGCGAGGCACAATTGCGGTTTGGCCGCCAGCCAAGAATGGTCATCAATATAGCTGGTCGACCGTTCCGGAAACACTTAGGGCAATACATGCAAAAGGCGGGTTTAAAACCGGGCGCATAGACCCGAAGAAAGGCTCTTTTCCCTTTTACTACTTGTCATCCAACGCGTTCGACAAAATCGACAGCGGAGAGATGTAAGATGAAAATTGTCAATGAGTTTTGAACTGAATGGTTCGGAATACCCATAAGCCGCGTGGACGGCCGCGTAGTTTCGACGAGACGGGCGCGCTGCAAAAGGCGACTCAGGTTTTCTGGTCGAAAGGCTACGACGGCGTGACGATTGACGATCTCGTCGCCGGAATGGGTGTGGGACGGCCGAGCCTCTACGCCGTCTTCGGGGACAAGCGAGCGATATTCCTGCGCGTCCTGAAGGCGTATGCCGAGGCGAAGGGCGCTCGCGCTGCGAAGGCACTCCTCACGCCACACACTCTTCGCGACTCAATCGCGGGCTTTCTGAGGTACGCGGTCGAAAGTGCCACCGGCAAAGGGTCCGCCCGGGGCTGCCTTCTGATTTGCGTCGCGCCGCTGGTGGACGATGCCGAGGTCCGGCAGTTCCTGCAGAACGCGGCCGCGGGCGGCGCGGCGCTGGTGGAAAGTCGTTTCCGGCACGCGATCAGCGTGGGCGAAATCGCCGCCGGCTTTCCTCTGGCCGAACGCGCCATCCAAGTCACGGATTTTGGTCGTGGTCTTACCATGCGTGCGCTGATAGGCACACCGCGCAAAACGCTCCTCAAAGACGCTGAGGAAGCGGCCGACTTGGTGCTCCTGCCGCGGCGCTGGGACAGTCAGAGCGAGTAACCGAGATCCGTTTCTATGTCGCAAAGGCCCTCGCCGCAACCGCTGATATTTTTCCTAACGTTTCGAAAGGGAGATCAAGGCGGGCGCCGATTACTCGTGTGTAACGGCGCAGGGTTTACTTTCCCGCTAATCGCCCGGAAAGTGGCTTTCGGACACGCGGACAGCTTTCGTGTCGTCATCCAATTCGGGCTTTGGGACGGGGCGCGTTGGTTGGGTACTCATGTCTGTAATTTAATTGTATCGGGTTTTCATCGCAACCCAAATCCGGCTCTAAAACTCGTCCTTCGCGGATTCAACGGTAAAGCCGCGCCGAAGGCGTTCCTAAACGCCACGAATGTGAAATGGTTCACACTCTTTCGGTAGTTGACTATAACGCCGTTTATAGGGTTCTTAAAGTGGGCTGCCAAAAGCCCGGTTGTCCCATCCCGTAAATGGCGTCTGAATGGAATCAACATTTTCGCCCAGGTTCGAGCGTAAGTCTTGAGCCAGCATTAATCGACATTACATACCGCCCAAACCATCGTGTTTAAATTCATTGACCCTGCGGGGAATCGCGCGCTTTGCAAAGCAATGTCTCAGGATCTTCCGAGTGATCGACGCGTCAACAAAGATCCACGCTTCTCATCTAATGGGAGCCAAAGTCGACGCTGCGCGATTCTAGTGCGGCCAATACGATTGTCTGAGCGCACCCCTGGAATTCCAGCAATTCTGCTGGCGTTATCGAACGATGTTTTGTGCTGCCGTGCGCGGACTTCTTATCACGCGCTACGTTCATCGAACGGATTACTACCCCAATGGACTCTTTGGCGCGGTAACCCACTGGCTCGTCAAAACTGATTCCGATTGTCTTAAGCTTTTCCGACAACCGACGATCGTCTTTTGGCGGGTCTCCAATGATAGCTTCCACTGCTTTGAAAGAGTTGTGAAGGGCATCCTCGAATCGGCTGCGCAGCGATGCGCTGTGCGGGCAAAGATCGTCATAAGCCACCTCGTCGATCCCGCCGGGATATACGAAAAAGCACTCGACGCTCCTTTGAAGAAACCTCGTGGCTTCGAACAGCACGTTATCAAAGAAAGTGGTGGCAGCTATTCTCCAGCCGTTCTCGTGGCTCAGCAAATCGGCGGCGCTATAGGCGGAGAGCACGCCCGGCCGAGGAAAGGGAAACGAGCGATCGTCAGGGTGCCGCGATGTTTCGATCTTAAGAAGCGTTTTTACCGCAAGTGAACGACTATTCGCAATATCCGAGGGTACGCGAAAAATCAGCGGCTCGTCGGTATCGATCATTGGAGATCCGACGGTCGATAATCCATAGGCGAATGCCTCCGCGAGTCTTAGAGCGTCCTCATCCCGCCTTGCGTTATCGCCGAAGCAAAGCAGATATCGCGGAAAACGGTTCGCCCCGGAACTCACGTTTACGGCTTTGACACTGGCATTTAGTCTCTTAAGCAGCTTATTAACGCGCCGGATATGAGGAGACGTCTCTTGTCGTACTTTAGGTCGGCCGTCGTCGCCTTCTAATGTAATGATCCGTGTCCGTACTGGAATACCAACTTGCAAGATCAGGTAACTATCTCGCCCCGCACAGAGGTCGCCCGGTTCGGTTTTGCAACGAGATGGTTTCACTTTTCTTAATCTCAGGTTATCGCTAAACCCGATCGTCATCGCTGAAGCCTGCACGAAAGTGCCGAATGAATCTTGGTTTCTGAAATGCCGCCAAGTGTTGGTCGGCAAAACCGCTAACGCGAAAATAGGAGCACGATGTCACGTCACTGTGCACTTTGACTTCAAACGCGCATCTCGTTGATCTGAATTCCGACGCTGGTCAAAAAGTCGCGTTGGGAGACATGGCGCCAGCGCTTCATGTCACCCAGCGCCGTTCCCAGCCCTGCAACCCGGCAAGTTGGCGGTTTGCCGACAACACGTCCGAGTGGATTGCTCTACTATGCGCCGTTGATCTACACCTTACAGAACGTTATTGGCGGCTAGCGGTCATCAAACCCTTACATGATTAGAGCGCCGCTCCACTAGTTGAAGCTGGATCTGCTATTTTGTGTTGAAATAAATCAAAACATGGCTAAACGGAAAGCTCGGAGCGATTCATCGCGGTCGCATGGCCGACCTGAGGTATTTGTCGCCTCGTCAGTCGGGGGATTAGAAGCGGCATATGCCATTCAGCAGCTACTTGAAAGTAGTAATCTGGATGTCACCGTATGGAGTCAAGGTGTCTTCGGGTCGAGTGACTACGCACTCGCAAATCTATCCGAGATTGCCAATCGGACGGACTTTGCCGTTTTTGTTTTCACTTATGAGGACGCTAAGCAACTAAGAAATTCCAGAGTGCACACGGTCCGAGACAATATAATCTTGGAATTGGGAATATTCTTGGGTCTGCTTGGGGCAACGCGAACCTTCGTAATTGCACCCCACGCCGACAAAGCCTTAAGATTACCGTCCGATTTATCCGGGTTCGCTTTTTTGAGCTTTAATGCACATCGGACGAATCTGGACGTAGCTTTGAGCCCGGCGGTCCAAAAAATTGTCGCCGTGGCGGCAGAATTAGGCCCTCGACCAAGAGCGCATACAGCTGAATCGACAATCGTCGAAAACGAACGTCTTCCCATTGTGGGATCAGCGGCATCATTTCTGAGCGATGGGTCGAAGCGCAAGAAGTCCCACGTGTTCATTAGCTATAGTCATAAGGACCGAGTGTGGTTAGAGCGTCTTCAGACGATGCTCAAGCCCTTGGTGCGGATCGGTGACGTCGTCCTTTGGGATGACACGATGATTGACGCTGGGCGCGAGTGGCGCATTGAAATTCGCTCTGCTATTAGCTCGGCAAAGGTTGCACTGCTACTTGTTAGCCCCGATTTCTTAGCTTCTGAATTCATCGCAAACAACGAGCTTCCCCCCATTTTGAATTCAGCTTCAAAGGGGCAGCTGGTTGTCCTGTGGGCAGCTCTAAGCAAGGCATTTTGGGATAAGACGGAAATTAGCAAATATCAAGCGGCTCACGACGTATCTAAACCACTCGACAGCTTGCGCACACCCGCTAAGAGGAATCAGATCTTGTACGACATTTGCGTCAAAATCGCCAAGGCGCTCGAAGGCTGATGCGAATTAGACTCGGAGTTGAGGTCGTCTCACTCGCGCTTGATCCGGGTCTTAAGTGGATTGGCGGTGTTGATTGTTAGGATCTTCGGCAGGCGTGACCGGGGGGGACTTCAAACTCGTAACGAATTCATCGATATCACGGGCACGTTGATGACGGAATGCGGAAAAAAGAGAAAGAAAAAACCAGAATGCCGATAGAACCGTCGTGATTGCGAAAAGAGCCCGCCAAAAATCGGCAGAGAGGCCTAGGAATTGTTTAAAATCCACAGTCGTGATCGTTGCGACTAAGGTTGCGAGGATGCCAGCGGGTGCTTTCCAATCGACGCCAGTTTCAATGGACCGCCGATACTTCAGGAGATTAAGCCTAAGCTTGTCTTCGGTAGTTACGATGTAGTCTTGGGATACGTTTTGGTGAATCCTGGAAAACAGAACAGTTCCATCGATTAGCCCTTGCGCCAGCTCCTGCGCAACGCTCTCTAAGGTCCTGCCTGGAGGAAGCAATTGTTATCTGCTCCTTTGGTCCCTTTGGCTCGCATCCGGCGAAATCTTGCCGAGGATTGTGCTAACCAAGTGTTTCACCTCTTCCGCGCTGTGAGCGTTGGAAAGTGCAGCTTCAAAAAGGGTGATGTTTGTGGTCTCTTTCCGAAGATCCTTAGCCATCCGAACACCGACGGCAAACAGAGCGGAAGCGAACAGCGCCACAATTCCGAAAAACAAACTTCGCGAGTAAACCGCAAGGGAAATCGACCATAGCATCAGAAATAGAATCACAATGCAAAATGCATAAATCAAATACTCCCATTTTCGATTTTCTGATTGCGCCTTATGGATAATCCCGTGAATCGACCTCGAAGACATGTTGGACCGTAATTATACAACGTCTCCAGGCGCTGCCACCTATGCAGTCCGTCAATAGAGGGATGTTCTTGGCGGGTCAGATGAGGCGTTGGGAGAGAACGAGAAAGTGGCAAGCAAACCCCAGACGTTGTGTGTTCGGCCGGTGCATAGTTGTCTCCCGGATTTCCACTTTGCCGGATAACGCGCATCTCGTTGATTTGAATTCCTACGCCGGTCGAAACTCCGGCTGGGGGAAACTTCGAATTCATATCGTGATCTAGACAGTTCAGTGTCGTCGCGCGCTTTTGCCGTGGCATTCTGCGACGGTTGGCCGGGCACCAGAAGGTGAACCGCAGACGATTTTGTGATCATTGGTCTACGCAGACGAAGGTATGCGACCGCACTTCATCGTCATGTAGGGGTTGCCCTTCGTGTCAAAGTTAAAACTAATGTTCCTTACGACATGCAACTGGCAGCTGTGAAGGTCGGCTGCATCGAGGTCGAAAAGGGCGTAATTGTAACCCGATCCTAGCAAGCTCTTGTAGCGGATTCCGTCGTAGCCGTGACGACGGAAAAGATCGGCGAGGACCTGCGTGGGCGCGTATTCGGCCGTCATGTCCGTGGGCGTAGCCGGTTCAGAGAACGCGTATGCAATCTCGCCCCACGCGATCTTCTCGCGTTGAGCGGGATTTGGGACACGAAAGTGTGGCGGTTCCATGAAAATATGATTGAAGCTATGACGTGGGTCGCAGCAATTGACGAGACGTAATTCCTTTAATGCGATGAAGTTGCCAAGGGACACAAACGAGCCCATCCATGGACGCGTTTCCGCCATGGCCGTCTCGCGGTCGTCGGAGAGATAGAGGCACGGGATTCCTTTGGCATTAATCCGCCCTTCGCGCGCTGAATCTCGCAGAGGTTTCATTCGTTGCTCGCAGAAAGCCTCCTCGATCTCGACTGTGTCGCTCTCTGGGTCAGCGGGATCGATCCTTTCGGATCGCCACTCGAAACCAAGCTGCGCCCGATGTAACACAGAGTCGGGCGCTATGATCGCCACACGGTCTCCTACCGTCGCGATGACACTACTAAGAAACTCTTCGACGTGTGGCTCAAAAACGTACCGCGCTCTTCCAATGACGCTTCGCGAGAATTGCCAGTAGTCGTCGTAGGACTTGAAGTCGGCCATCGTTTCGATAATACCCGCAGGCGTTTTGGCAATTATGAAGGAAATACTCATTGGATCGGGCAGAGGGCTGTTGCAACCTTAGTCCTGGAGCTTCTGCGGGTCGCATCAATTCTCGGATCGCTCCGTGTCGCACGTTTACGGAAGTACTGATAGATTGACACACATCCCGTCGATTTGAATTTCGACGTTGTCCGCAAGTCCCATTGTGGGACCTGTGGCGTTCAGAAGTCCTCGATGCCAAGATTGTCATTGACGGCATGATGAAATTTCTGCTTGCATCCGAGGTAGCGCTCGGTCGTCTGAACCGATGCGTGGCCGAGCAGAAATTGTATTTGCTCTAATTCTCCACCGGCCAAGTGGCACAACCGGGCGCAGGTGCGCCTCAAATCGTGAGGGGCAAGATTTTTAATGCCGGCGCGGCGCGCGCCAGCTTTCACTACATGCCAGACCGCTTTGGGCGTGAGTCCATCACCCCAAACCTTTCCCACACGGTTGATCCCTCGAAAAATGACGCCGCTATTGATTTCGGCCGCCGAGGTCCAGGCATCCAGCGTTCGCTTAACCCAATCGGGAACAGGGACGGTGCGGATATGCTTCCCCTTGCCAATCAAGTCCGCAATGACACAGCGTTCTTCTCGAATTTGAAAATCCTCGACTTTGAGTGCGACCAATTCTGCGCGTCGCAAGCCACAACCAACGAGAATCGCTAGCATCGCTTTGTCACGTTTGTGGCGCAGACCATCTGGTGGCAAACTCTTTAGCAAGGCTTTGGCCTCGTTGGCGCTTAACCAATTTCCAATCCTGACGCCCAACCTTTTGGCGCCTTTTACGCGACGAATACCAGCCGCCAAGTCTGGACTCAGCAAGCCCGTGTCCGAAGCTTCGTATGCGAGCCTTCGAATCGCCGCTAAGCGAACGTTGATCGTAGCAGGAGCGAGCTTCTTTTGCTCCAGAAAAAATCGGTAACGCAGCACTACCGTCCGATTGAAAGCCAGTCGAGGCTCGGAGCAATACCAGCCGATGAATTCATCGATCGCGTGACCGTAGGATTCTTGTGAGCTTGGCGATGCGAGCGAGTTCAACACCGCAATTTTAGATTGTTCTAAGTCCGGGATTCGAAGGATTGTCTTCGGCCGTTTCGCCGTCTTCTTCTGCTTGCGTGCCATCCAACGCGGCCTCCTGCGCCGCGCGTTCAGTATGACCGCAAATTTTGCGGGTGCGCTGCCATAGAAGTTCGGAACAGCTGAGTTGCAGGCATGCTGCACGCGACGCACCCGGATTGATACGGCCAAGGATCTTAGCGACGATACAATGGTGCCCGCCAGTGTGGAGGATGACAAACGTGTTGGATAAAAGCAAGATCGACAAGGAACTCGCGCGAAGGCTTTCCGCGGCGTTCATAAGCAACCAGATGGGCGTTAGCATTACCACCCAATACAAGAAGACGCCAGAAGAAGTGGGGGATTTGTGGTACTTCTTAGCCGCGCTGGCAGACAAGTTGGCAAGGGAGAGCCAAGAAGGCGTTTACCGAGATTGGGGACGCCTGGCTACGGAGATCATTCAATAACGATTGCTCCGGCTATGCCAGCATCTGGCCAATGCACAATGGGTATGGGCTCTCACGCCGGTTCGCAAATGTTTGCTTTGCCGCGAGGCCATTCCTGACCATGCACAATGTCACCCAACGCCGTTTTGGGGTCAACTCTCAACATAGCCGACTCTTCGTCCGGGGTCGGTGAAACCCTTATAGTCCTCTCTTCCAGCAGCGCGCGCGGCCTAGCCAGCGGTGCCATCACTGATGCGTGCGCCGCCACTTGCCTGCCGTCGCAAGATGGAAGTGCATATCGCGCCGTTAAGCTCACATGAGTCACAGTACTATTGCAGTCCCAGCTTATGTTGGATGTATGCCTGCAAGATATTGAGTCCCGCTTTTGAGGCTTCGGGGGCCAACCTGTAAAGAAAGGCCTTGATCTTATTGGTGGCGGTTACTTTCTCGGCCCTGGCGATGCTCGGATCGGAAATCTCGTGCACTGCCGACGCTAGCTCAACAGAGTTCTCCCTGCCGTACTTTTCGACTAGCGCAATGAGTTCCTCACCCCGTGGGCCGACATTAGCTTCGCCCCGTATTTCCCGAGCTACTATGCCGTTCATCTCGTGGATAATCTGGGGGTTCAAGTTGATCGTAATAGGGCTGTTTTGGGACGCAAGTGCGAGGGGCCTGGAATCGATCCCGAGGATTGATGAGAGGTGGGTCGGGGGAATTACTCGATCCACCAAATGCTGGATAAGATCTAATGAAGACGCGGGCACGACTTCCGAGAGTTCTGATTCCATGCGTTGACGTATTGCCAATATCTTTCTTTCCCTATCATGTTTCACGTCCACGTGGAGCCGTCGCGCTTCTTTGGCGTACCGAGCGACTATGCCCTCGATTTCCTTTGCATCAACACTCTTGTCACGGAGTGCGGCTTCGGCCGCGCTGGGATCCGATAGCGATAGATCCAGCACCCGTGTAAATTCTTGAAACTCTCCTTCTAACGAAACCGATGTCCCTTCTTCAGTAGCATGAAACTCGTAAGACACGCCATAGTCGGTCTTGGACTGATCAAGACGCACCCCCTTCCTGCCGGTACTTAAAAGGTAGTCACGGAATAGCCCAAGAAGGCGATCAACCTCGTTAGCCCAAAGACGGCCGCTGGGCACGTATACGCGGAATACCAGATTCCCGAGAGCGTCCTGCAAAAACCGGGTAGCCATGACGGTCACATCCGCGTTTGCTTTGTACGGAATCAACGATATTTGAAAGCGCTGAAGCAAAGCGCTCGCTTCGTTAAGGGTTTGTTCATCCGGTAGTTTGAATCCAAAGTGGGCCATATACATGTCGATTTCCTCATCGGCGATGTCGCCCACACGATGTCGGATGAATTCTTCTCTGGACAACGTCCCTTCTCGACTCGTGCCACGCGAGAGGATGTCTTCGTGGACGAAGAATATGTGCGGTACGCGTGAGATTGAGTTCAGGAGAGCGTCTCTTACGTCCTCGTACTCCGGATCGGCAAAGAGCGTAAATACCCAAGCATTTAGCTTTACCACGACTGCGCGAACATTAAACGACCCGAAGATCTTAAGAATCGATCGCCAGTTTTCTACGCTTGATGCGAGATGCTTCTGCTTATACTGTTCACCTCCCGCGCGCAGCGAACTCGTAATGCCTTCATGGGTGACATTTCCAAGCAGCAGCACGAGTGGCTTTTGGATGTCGAAATCTGGAAATTCTTGCTGTACTAAGTCTGGAAAGAGTTCCATAAAAGCCTTAAGGATCGCTGGGTTCAACGCGGGCGTCACGACACTCGATCGGCATGAGGTTTCAATTATAGCTGCTGGAGAATTTGGGCGCGGCACAGCCGCATGGCCACGGCTCACGGCCAACGCTGAAGTCGCACATCGCTGTGCCACATACGTTTGCAATCTCTGGACGGCGGCGAGTTTCCGATTTCAGTTGGTCTTTTGCCGACTACGAGCCGGCGGTCAATCAGGCAGCGCCGAAATGAGTTGCACCTCTCGAAGAATGCTGTTGTCGGCTCCCTTCAACACCACATTTCTGAGAAGCCAATCGAGCCGCAGAAATTCGCTGGCCAATCGCCCGATGACGTGAGCGCCAATGCCAAATGCTCCCCCTTCCCATGCCAACTCTCCGCCAAGTGCAGACACTTGCCACGGATGCTCTTCGGTTCCGTGTGAGGAGATTGCGAGACCTTCAGCGGCTAATGACGCGTTCGCAACATCCAAATCGACGATCACCATCATGATGAATTCGTCGTTGTAGAAACGAAAGAGCGCTTCCGGTGCAAGACATAGAGGAAACGGATAGTAGCCTGCATGTTGCTTCTTCATGTCATTGACGCATATCATGAATATCGGGCGATTCCCGCTCAGCAGCGGACGGAACACTTTGTCATAGGACGCGCGACAGCCCACCGAAATCAACGCATAATACAGCCCTGGCTCAACCTCTTCTGTGAGCGAACCCCCGTGTGGCAGCTCTTTCATCATTCGGGTGGCCGATTCGAAGTGATGGGTGGGCTCTTCCTTGACTGGCACCCGCCTCTTGAATCCCCCATCGACCGCGCACGTGTCGGTTCTCAAGTAACCAAAGATCGCGTCTGCGGCTTCTTTCTGCCGTAGGGCGCGAGCGCGACTCCCGCCGCGCCCGGATTTTGCCTCTATCAGAATGCAAGGACTTCCCCCGGTCGCGGATAGATCAGGATGAAAAGCCGCGATGTCGCCATGCCGCATGGTATGCGTGAGATCGTTCAATACCGCGGCGGCGCCTATCCCAAAGGCGGCACGGAGTATCTTGCGCTCCAGCCGCGTCCCCTTCTTTCCGGTGATGAAGCCAGAATCTTGCTTAAACGCAAATTGTTTCAGATCCCAACGATTTCCATAAATGAAAGCAATAGAATCGCCAACGGATCGCAGGCAGCGGATTAGTTCCTTTTGGCGGTCGACCCTTTCTTCATTGGCGCGCTTGAGTGACTTCGCACGCTCCGCGACCTCTTTCGTCTGACGTTGCGCTAACTGTATTTTGATTTCTTCGTTAACGCTGCGTATCCGCCGAATCAACCGCTCTGCCCGCCCGATTCTTTTTATCAACTGCTCTTGAATTTCTAGCGCGAGCATTCTGTTTTCTATAGGATCGGAGCTCAGCTCGCGTAGCGTATGAAATAAAGCGAGAAGCCAGCCTTTCTGCCGTTCGAACATCCGATGCCTTTCCAATTGGTATAACGAGGAGTTGTGTCAGCCGATAGGAGGGAACCAAACTTCTGTCCTGTCGCGACCGCAACGACCCCATTTTACCCTTTGGTAGCCAACTTACAGGAAACATGCCCGGTGCATCGCGAACCCCCGCGAACATCGTTGATTTCTCACTCTAGCCTGTAGAAGTTTCCGATCAGCTACTGAGTAATCGGCTTAACCGGCCAATCGTGATGCCCGCTCATATCTAAGGTCAACAGAATGAGGCGCGTGCACAGATTGGAACCGGTTAAGCCGAGATTTACTGGCCAAACTATTGGATGAAATCAAGTCCCAACAGATTTGGCCGGTAAATATTAGCCATCCGGAAACTATCCATTTTTCAGCCATGCGCCCAGGAAGTCCCGTTGGGGGAGATCACGCCGCCGTCGGCGCTTCATATTATCGAACGCCAGTGCAAAGAACAAATTCGGCTATCCATGGATCAAGAAGCTGAAGCCCTTCAGATGATGCGGGCAAGAGTCCTCTACTTTAAACGCGGATCAAACACAAAAGAATCTGGCTCGTTAAATCGAATTTGATCGAAATCGTCGTGGAGAGGATTGATTAAGTAGTTGCGCTCTTTTGGTACGACAGCTGACGGAACCGATATCGCGGCAGACTTCTTTGATCTTGCCCATTTCGTTCCCAAATCCTTGCTTGCTTTGGAAGGCATGGCCGCATCCCAGCCAGCCGGAAGCTGCGCTTGGGTGTAGACAAGAATCGCTATCGTGTCTGGGATTTCGATTTCAATCGAAACCATGTTTGTTGGGAGCGCGGCGCTGTTGGCCAAGATTTCGAGAGCACAGAGAGAAAGTGTTGAACCGCAATAAAGGATAGCGGTCCCTTTGTGGTTCCAGCGTCCTCCATGGAGGCTAGCGCCTTCGCCGTCATTCTGCAGATATTTGGCGCTACAAATCCGGTAAGCGGTCAGAAACTCACCAAATTCCGCGTTCGATCTGTCCTAAAACATCGTTGACACGCTGAGCGCCTTTTTTTGTGCTAAGCAAAGAAATCGGTGTGGCAAAATCAAGGGCACGAATAGGCGTCCCCATCCAGCGCAGCGCCTCATTCCTATCGCCTATTACTTCGCTCGCCCGACCAATTAGATTTGTCATAACCATTTCCGTCGTCTGGCTGGCGGGGAGTTTCTTTAGTGTCCTAGCTACCTTCAGCGGGCGTGCCGAATTCGCTTTTGTTCTGCGCGATACATGCAAAGTCTTTTTTCTTCGCAATTGCGCTTTCGGCTTTCTCCGCTTGATTTCCATATCCATAGTCTACGCTCTGATGATTGGTTCGACTCGCCTAAAGCTGCAAGATGGCGTTTGTGCTGGCCCAAATCCGGATGTGGAAAATCACAACCGTTTAGGCCATTCGTACAACGTACGATCCGACGACGCGGGCCTGAAGTCTGATTGTGAGAAGCTTCGTTCCTCGGCCGCTTTATCGGTTAGGTCGCGCGTAACGGCGCAGGCTTTACTAATCGCGTCCAGCGGGTCGGCTATCTGGAAGTTGGCCCGCCTCGAAGGCTTCGCAAACCGCTCCAAGATCCAGGATCATGCAAAGCGGGACGCCAGGTCAGGAACTGGAGAGAAGCCATCTGCACCAACGGCAGGTGCAGATGATCGGACGGATGATTGTGCCTGCGGCGCAGATCATGATGATGTTGCTGTGCCGGCCAAAGTTCAAATTTCTACGTTTTCAAATGACCGTTAACAACACAGTTTCCGCGACTACTCGGACTCAACGCGGTGCTTACCGGCTACAACCTAACGGCTTCAAGACCGAACAAATCGGTCCGGGCGCAGTCGAAGTTGTTTCACAATTTCGGTAGTGCGCCTTCGAAATGACCGACACAATCGGCCTCGCCTCCGCCCACACACTCTCAATCTGAAAATACGAACCCACCAAGTTCGTTCCGCAAAAACCCCACACTCCGTTTTCTTATCTGTGTTTATCTGTGTTCATCTGTGGCTAATTTCTTCGTTCCTAACGGCCCCCAAAAGGGGCCGTGCGGTGAATCACAGATGTCGCATAAAAATTTTCTTCCCCGCAATCAACAACTTGCCCCAAAATTTTCCGCCACCCCGAACGCCCTCCCCTCACACTTGGCTCAGAAATCAAATGTTCAACTCCGACGCCGAACCCGAAAAACGCAACTGCGGCCGCACCGGCCCCACTTCCCCCGAAGGCCGCGCTACCTCTTCCAAAAATTCCACCAAACACGGCTCCTGCTCCCAAACCCTCATCCTCCCCTGCGAATCCGAAGAATCCTGGCTTCTCCTCCTCGGCCGCTGGTGCCAGACCTATCAACCCGCCGAAGACTCCCTCCAATATGATTTCGTGCTCAAAACCGCGCAGGCCGAATGGCTCCGCATTCGCGCCCAGCGCAACTTCGATTCCTGTATGGCCCTCACGCAGGGCTTCTCCCCCTTCAACTGGACCCCCGACCAAATTAAGAAACACGACCTCATGCTTCGCTACAAAACCTCCGCCGAACGCGCCTTTCAACGCGAATTCCGCCTCCTCGAACAGTTCTGCAAACTCCACCCCTCTGGCGAAACTCGCCCCGCCGCCCCCGCTTCCACCAAACCCGCCCCCCCTGCTCCCGAACCGGACTCCGACTTCCTCCTCGTTGGTGAAGATCCCGACAGTCCCACCGGCTACATCGTCCTTCACGAAATCATCAAAGGCGTCGAAAACACCGTCGAAAGGCCGTATTACCCGCCACCAGAATCGCCGCCAGTTTCCCCTCTGCCTTGAAATCTTTGGTGAGTCAGGCTTCCCCTGCCGCTTTAGTCCAACTAAACAATCGTTTTAAGACTTTTCACTAGTTACTCGCCCTTTGCGTTGATAAACTGTACCCACTCGCAAATGGTGCCTGCCAGCCCGTGTCTGGCTTAGTTACAACTTAGGGGGGAACCATGTGGCTTTCAGTCCTCGGCAAATCAAAAAATTTGCCTTCTGTCCTTTTCTTGCTTCTCGGTCTTGTACCGGCCAATGGCCAGTCCGTGGCGGTAGCCGAGATCAGCGGAACCATCGTCGATCCGAGCGGTGCTGCCATTATCAACGCCCAGGTTTCCATGACTGATACCGACAAGCAGTTGATCCATTCAACCGTTAGCGGCAAATCCGGCAGTTACACTCTGCCCAATCTCCCGGTCGGGCCCTATCGCTTGGAAGTAAAGAGTCCTGGCTTCAAAGATTACGTTCAATCCGGCCTCGTTCTCATCGTCAACAACAATATTGAGGTCAACGTCACGATGCAGATCGGCTCAGCCTCCGAACGGGTTGAGGTGAGCGCCACCGCCAGCATGGTTGAAACCAAAGAAACGTCCGTTGCCGCGGTCATCGACGAAAAGCGCATCAATGATCTGCCTCTGAACAATCGCCAGGCCACTCAGTTGATCATCACGCTCGGCGGCGCAGTCTATGCCGATAGCGGCGACACCGGAAGCAAGACGTTCTGGAATGCCACACGCATCTCCGTCGCGGGCGGTCAGGGCAACGGCACCGCCTACCTCTTGGACGGAGGCGATGCCACCGACCCCATGTCGAACGTCAACATGCCCTTCCCGTTTCCTGACGCGCTTGAAGAGTTCAGTGTCGAAACCAGCGCCGTGTCGTCGCGCTTCGGCACCCATCCTGGCGCCACCGTCAACGTGGTCACCAAGTCGGGCTCCAACTCTTTCCACGGAGATCTTTTCGAGTACATCAGGAACGGCGATTTGGACGCCCGCAATTTCTTCGCTCCCAAGCGCGATACACTCAAACGCAATCAATTCGGCGGCACCGCCGGCGGCAAGGTCATCCGCGATAAGCTCTTTTTCTTCGGTGGTTATCAGGGTACCCGTAACCGCTCGAACCCGCCCCAGTTGATCACTCACATTCCCACCGCCGCCATGCTCGCGGGCGATTTCAGCACCATCGCTTCCGGCGCCTGCCAATCGAACGGCAAAGGTATTACGCTCAAGAACCCTGCCGGTGGGACATTTGCGGGCAACATGATTCCCTCATCCCTCCTCAGTCCGGTCGCCGTCAACCTTGTTAGCAAATATTTGCCGGTCGCTTCCGCTAATCAGTGTGGCCAGGTTACCTTTGGTATCCCAGCCACCGGCGACGAAGATGAGTACATCGGGCGCGTCGATTACGCCATCAGTTCCAAGCACAACTTGTTTTCGCGATACTTTATCGACGATTGGAAAAACCCTCCGGTCTTCACCAACAACAACCTGCTCACCACCACCTCGCCCGGCAACTTCGAGCGGTCGCAATCGGCCACCATTGGCGACACCTATACGTTTACCCCCACCTTGTTGAATTCGTTCCATGTGAGTTTCAACCGTGTTCGCGACAATCGCGGGCCCACGAACGCGCCCATCAATTGGACCGGCCTGGGCTCGAATATGTATAGCGCCGTGCCGAACTTCCTGCTGATTTCGAGCATGACCGGCGGCTTCACCACCTTCTGTGGAACCTGCGCTCCGGGCCACTTCGATTTCAGCAGCTACCAGTTGGCCGACGACGTGGATTGGATCCGCGGCCGCCATCAAATGGCCTTCGGTTTCAACTTGATCCGTATTCAGAACAACACCGTTTCGGGCTTCGACGAAAACGGAGCGCCTACTTTCAACGGCCAGTTCACCGGCTTGGGACTGGGCGATTTCATGCTCGGCGATATGAGCGATTTTCAGCAGACCAATGCCACGCCTGACGATTTGCGCCAATGGGTGATGAGCTTCTACGCCCAGGATAGCTTTAAAGTGTCGCCTCGCTTCACGGTCAACTATGGCATTCGATGGGAGCCAACTTTCCCCGATCCCGATAAATACAAGCGCGGAACATCCTTCAGTGAGCCCGCGTTCTTTGCCGGTCAGACCAGTACGATCCATCCCAGCGCCCCTCCCGGCTTGTTTTTCCCCGGCGATCCAGGAATCCCGCCCGCCAACTGGAACGGGCATCTCGCCAACTTCGGTCCGCGCGTCGGCTTGGTTTGGAATCCGCACGGCGACGGCCGCGACACTCTGCGAGCGGGAGCCGCCGTGCTCTTCGATTCCACAGAAACCTGGTTCAACGAGCGCGAAACCACCAATCCGCCCTATGGCAACGATATCGACGTCGGTTCTACCGGCACGCTCACCAATCCGTGGGCGGGCTACGCGGGCGGGAATCCATTTCCCCAACACAGCCTTTTCTTCCCGCACTTCGGCACTTACATCAACATGCCGCTCCATCCTAAGCCCACCTATGTGTCGCAGTGGAACTTAACCTATCAACGCCAGTTACCCGGCAATTGGCTCGCTTCCATTAGTTACATAGGAAATGAAACCACCCACCTCTGGATTGCGGAGGAAAGAGATCCGGCGCAGTTTCTAGGCTTGAGCCCCTGTGTCATCGCGGGTGTTAGCTACAACCCGTGCTCAAGCACAAAAAATACCAACCAGCGCCGCCTCCTCTATTTGTCGAACCCGGCCACTGGCATCTACTACGCGAGTATAGATACCATGGACGACGGTGCCGTCGCTCACTATGAGGGAGTCTTGATGTCGGCTACTCATCGTTTCAGCCAGAACTTCACAGCGGTGACAAACTTCACCGATTCGGTCTGCCTGTCCGACTATGATTTTGGCGCGGCTTTGGCCGGTTCCACGAATTCCCAGCCGTTCAACCGCCATGCCGATTGGGGTCCATGCATTTCCGACACGCGCTTTAACTTCAACCTGTCGTTGGTGGCGCAAAGCTCTTTTAAGAGTGGCAATCCGTGGTTGGGCCGCATACTCGGCAATTGGCAATTGTCGCCGCTGATGCGCGCTACCAGCGGCCAGCCGCTGAACATCACCACCGGCACCGATAACTCGCTCACCGGCCTTGGAAACGACCGCCCGAATCAGGTGCTCTCAAACGTCTATGCCGGCAGCTCAGCCTGCAAAACCGCTCCCTGCGTCCAATGGCTCAACCCGGCCGCCTTTTCCCCCAATCCAATCGGAACCTACGGCAATCTGGGACGCAACGCGGTTCGCGGACCTCACTTCTTCGGTTTCGACCTGGCGCTCAGCCGGACCTTCAAAATCACCGAGCGCTTCGGACTCACGGCGCGCGCCGAAGCCTTCAACATCTTCAATCACACCAACTTCGTCGGAAATATCGTTCCGGCCGGCCAACCCGCGGGCGCCACCTACGGGACGTTGTCGCAAGCTCTCAACGCCGCCACGTTTGGCCAAATCACCGGCGCATTCGATCCCCGCATCCTCCAATTCGCTATGAAGTTTACTTTCTAAATGGAGCAATTATTCGTCCGCGTGAGCGGCCCTCACTGGAAATTGATCATTCAAACGGTGCGGGTTCGTCGCCTGTATCGGCAGAGAGGTTTTCAAACCTCGTATAGCGGTTGAGGAACGCCAGCTTCACTCGCCCGGTGGGGCCGTTGCGCTGCTTGGCCAGAATCAACTCGGCAATGCCTTTTAAGCTCTCTTTGTCGGGGCGGTAGACTTCTTCGCGAAAGATAAAGGCCACCATATCCGCGTCTTGCTCGATGGAGCCCGATTCGCGAAGGTCGCTGAGCATGGGGCGGTGGTCGCCTTGGCGCGTCTCGGGCGCGCGGCTGAGCTGCGACAGCACCAGGAACGGCACCCGCAGCTCCTTGGACATAAGTTTGAAGCCGCGCGAGAGCGAACTGATTTCCTGCACGCGGTTTTCAAAACGGCCGCGGCCTTGCATCAGTTGCAGGTAATCGACGATCACCAGGCCTAGTTCGTGCTCGGCTTGCAGACGGCGCAATTTAGAGTGAACGTCCATCAGATTAGTCCCGGCGGAATCGTCGAGAAATAGAGGTGATTCAACTATGCGATAAAGAGCGTTTTGCAGCGCGTTGCGCTCATCGTGGTTCAAATAGCCCGCGCGGAAACGCTGCTGATCCACGCTGGCGGTGGCGCAGATCATACGGGTCAGCAGAGATTCTTTTGACATTTCGAGGGAAAACACCGCCACCGCCTTTGGATTCTTGGGGTTCATGGCCACGTGCTGCGCCATGTTGAGGGCCAGCGCGGTTTTGCCCATAGCCGGCCGCGCCGCCAGGATAAAGAGCTCGCCTTCGCGCAGCCCGCCGGTCATTTCGTCGAACTTCAAGAAGCCGGTGCTGATCCCTTTGATGCGCTTGCTGGGGTCCAGAAAAGTGTTTACTCCCCCTTCATAATTGGTGATGATTTGCGCGGGGCTGGCGAGCGAGTTGCGCGACTGCATGTCGCCTAGCTTCATCAAAGCGTCTTCGGCGGCCCCGAGGATCTGCCGGGCGTCTTCCTCGCTTTGGACCGCGCGGTTGATGGTGTCTTGCGAGACCATAACGATGCGGCGGAGAAGCGCTTTCTCTCTCACAATGCCGACGTAGCTTTCCAGGTTGTAAAGCTGCGGCAGCCCATCGTCGAGCGACACCAGGTAGCTAAGGCCGTCAACGGATTGCAACTGGCCCTGGTTCATCAGCTCGTTGGCGAGGGTGACGCGGTCTATCTTCTCGCCGCGCTCATGCAGTTCGGTCATGCGCAGGAAGATGCGCTTATGCTTTTCCAGGCTGAAGTCGTCGGGCGTCAAGATGCCGGCGGCTTGCAGAAACGCCGAATCGTCGCTCATGATGGCGCCTAGCACGAAGCGCTCGGCGTCAAGGTTGGCCGGTAGCGGGCGGTCAATTCCGATATCGTGAGTGGCCATGCCTAACCTCTGCTACGGTAACGGGAAAGCTGGCTGACTTCAAGGCAAAAGATTTCCGCAAAGAGATGCAAGGCGCTGTCAAAAGAGGGCAAACATTTCTTTTCCACAAACTTTTCCTCAATACATTCTTATATCAAAATGTTTGGGAAAGTGGAGCGCCGGTCGATGGTTTTGTTATACTGTCGGTTTAATGAATTTCAACGCGCATCCCCGCCATCATCTTCACCATCACGCGGTGATTTAATCCGGGCGAGTTTGCGTTTCGATCTGCCACTAAAGATTTGTAACCGGCCCGCCGCCCAAGGCGGGTTTTTTGTTTTTGAGGATTCATTTACATGAGCGAAGTGCTCGATTTCGACAAGCAGAATGGCTTGATTGCGGCAGTGGTTCAGGACGCCGGGACGAAGCGCGTGCTGATGGTGGGTTACATGAACCGCGCAGCGTTCGATCAGACTTTGGCGAGCGGCCACGTAACGTTCTTCAGCCGGTCGCGCCAGAAACTTTGGACCAAGGGTGAAAGTTCAGGGCATTACCTTTTGCTGAAGGCGATTTCGACGGATTGCGATGGCGATGCGCTGCTGGTGGAAGCGGAGCCCCTAGGTCCGGGCGTGTGCCACGAAGGCTATGAGAGTTGCTTCTTCCGGACATTCGACGAAGGCCGCTGGCGCGTAGCGGAGGAACGGAAGTACGAGCCCGATAGCGTTTACGGAGCCAACAAGTGAAGCTGAAGCTGGGAATACCGAAGGGCAGCCTGGAAAACGCCACCATCGATTTGTTCCGGCGCGCCGGGTTCAACATTTCTACCAGCACGCGCAGCTACTATCCGGCCATAGACGATCCGGATTTGGAATGCATGCTCATCCGCGCGCAGGAAATGGCGCGCTACGTCGAAGACGGTGTATTGGATGCCGGTTTAACGGGACGCGATTGGGTAGAAGAGAACGAGGCCAATGTTGAAACGATAGCGGACTTGATTTACGCCAAACAGAGTTTCGGGAAAGTCCGCTGGGTGTTGGCCGCGCCGGAAGCTTCGCCGTTTAAGACCGTTCACGATCTGGAAGGCAAGATCATTGCCACCGAACTGGTGAGCACCACTGAGCGCTATCTGAAGAGCAAAGGTGTCAAGGCGCGCGTGGAGTTTAGCTGGGGCGCCACCGAAGTGAAGCCGCCGGATCTGGCCGATGCCATCGTGGAAGTGACCGAGACCGGTTCTTCGCTGCGCGCCAATAAGCTGCGCATTCTGGAGACGGTGCTTGAATCGAATACTCAACTCATCGCCAATGTCGATTCGTGGCAAGACGGTTGGAAGCGCAAGAAGCTGGAAGATATAAAGATGTTGCTGGAAGGCGCGATTACCGCGCTCGGGAAAGTGGGTTTGATGCTGAATGTCAGGAAAGACGATCTGAAAGCTGTGTTGAACGTGCTGCCGGCACTTAAGAATCCCACAATTTCGCAACTGAGCGACGATGCCTGGGTTGCGGTAAACACCATTCTGGAAGAGACAACAGTGCGCAACATCATTCCACGTTTGAAAGAAGCCGGCGCGCAGGGCATTGTGGAATATCCGTTGAACAAGATTGTGATGTAGGAGTTGCGTGATACAAATCTTCAATCTGTCGAAAAAGGCCGATAACGGTGTGTCGTTCGATTTCTATTTCGAGCGACGCCGCTCTTCGTTGACGATTGAGAGCGCGGTGAAACCGATTCTGGAGGCAATCCGCCGCGATGGCGATGAGGCGCTGGTAAGCTACGCGCGCGAATTGGATGGTTTGGGCCATCAGTCCGTGCGGGTTCAGCCGGAGGAGTTGGAGCGGGCTGAGGGGGCGATGGGCGCCGAAGTCAAACAGGCGGTAAGGGCGGCAATCGCAAACATCCGCCAATTTGCCGAAGCGCAGTTGCCGAAGGAGCGGTTCGAAGAATTCTCCGCCGGACGCAAGCTGGGCTGGATTGTGCGGCCTTTGGACGCGGTGGCCTGTTACGTGCCTTCGGGGCGCTATCCATTGCCCTCCACGTTACTCATGACGGCGGTGCTGGCGCAAACCGCGGGCGTAAACCGCATTTGCGTCACATCGCCGCGGCCTTCGGTCGAGATCCTGGGATGCGCGCATATGTTGGGCATTCGCGAGGTCTACCGGGTGGGCGGGGCGCAGGCGATTGCGGCGCTCGCTTTCGGCACGGCTTCCATTAAACGGGTCGACAGGATTGTGGGTCCTGGCAACGCTTATGTCGCGGCCGCCAAGAAGTTGCTGGCGGGCGAAGTGGGTATCGATTTCGTCGCTGGCCCGACCGAAATTCTAATTCTGGCGAAGGACGGCGATGCCCGCCTGATTGCGGCGGACATGCTGGCGCAGGCTGAGCACGATGTGACGGCCAGCGCCATGCTCTACACAACGTCCGAGCGGTTAGCGCACGCGGTGTCGGAAGAATTGGAGCGGCAGTTGGAAACGCTGCCTACGGCGGCGGTGGCGCGCGAATCTATCGATAAATGCAGCGCCATTGCGATTTTCCCGAACATGGATTTGGCTGTAGCTGCCGCCAATCTTTTGGCGCCGGAGCATTTGAGCTTGCATCATCCGGAACTGCTGAAGAAAATCAACAATGCCGGGACCGTCTTCCTGGGTTCGAATACGCCTGAATCGGCGGGCGATTATGCCGCCGGTCCCAGCCACGTGCTGCCTACGGGCGGTGCCGCGCGCCTACGCGGCGGGTTATCCACAACGGATTTTGTCAAGCTGATTACCGTGCAGGAATTATCCGCCGGCGCGCTCGCTGAACTGGCGCCCACCATTACTACTTTGGCGCGCGCCGAAGGATTAGAGGCCCACGCCCGTGCGGTGGAGGTGCGACGTGCCGGCTAACTTAACTCCACCTAACTTAACCCCGCGCAAAGCGCTGCTGGACATGGCGCCCTATCATCCGCCCACTGGAGGACGGCGTAACAAGCTGCGGCTCGATTTCAACGAAAATACGGTTGGCGCGTCTCCGCATGTCATTGATTTCATCAAGCGTTATTTAACCGCGGCCGATCTCAGCATTTATCCCGAATACGATCATGCTCTGGAAGATTTGGCTCGGCATTTTGGCGTGGCGCAAAACGAGTTGACGTTAACGAATGGCACGGACGAAGCCATTCAACTGCTTGTCAACACTTACTTGGATGGCAACGGCGACGTGATCCTACTGCGGCCTTCTTACGCCATGTATCGCTTTTATAGCCAGTTAGCGGGTGCGCACGTGGAAGAACTGGATTACCGCGCGGCCAAGCTGGCCTTTCCACTGGAAGAATTGCTCGAGCGGATTAACCCGCAAACGCGCGCTATTTTTATCAGCAATCCGAACAATCCAACAGGCACCGGCATAAATGTGAACGGCCTGGAAAAAATTCTGCGTAAAGCCCCCCACGCGGCCGTACTGGTGGATGAAGCCTATTACGAATTCTGTGGCGTAACCATGCTGGGGCGCTTGCGCGATCATACGAATTTGTTTGTCAGCCGCACCTTTTCGAAAGTGTACGGCATGGCGGCCATGCGCTGCGGCTGCTTATTTTCGCAGGCGGCAAACATGGCGTACGTGCATAAGGGGCAATCTCCTTATAGCGTAAATTCGCTGGCCGCCATGGCGGCGCGTATTGCGGTGCAGGACACCAAGTTTGTGGAAGATTATGTTACGGAGGTGCTGGCGGCGCGCGAGTTGCTGTACGTGGGGCTCGAACAGTTGAAGATTCCTTATATCGACAGCCAGGCGAATTTCGTGCTGGGGCAGGTGGGAGAGCGGGCCGTTCCGATTCGCGATGAATTGCGCGAGCGCGGCGTGCTGGTGCGCGACCGCAGCTACGAACTGCCCGGCTATTTGCGTTTCACCGTGGGCACGCGCGAGCAAATCGGCCGTTTATTAGATGAATTGGAGCGAATCTGGTGACCACGCAAGCCCCCGACGTGATGGTTTTCGATATGGATGGCGTACTCGTGGAAGTGACGCAATCGTACCGCGAAGCCATCCGCGAAACGGTGCGCGCCTTCACCGGCGCGGACGTTTCGCACGACACCATACAAGACTTCAAAACCGCCGGTGGCTGGAACAACGATTGGCAGCTTTCGCATCGTTTGATCAGCGATCTCGGAAAGACTGTGCCCTACGAAGAAGTAGTGGATCGTTTTAACCTGATCTTTTTCGGCACAAACGGCGATGGGCTGATCTCGAAAGAACAGTGGATGCCGAAGGACGGTTTGCTGGAAAGACTTGCCAAGCGCGCTTCACTGGCTATTTTCACAGGCCGCGTGAAATATGAGGCCGATGCCACGTTGGGCCGTTATGCCAAGCACATAAACTTCGATCCGCTGGTGACCGATGAGTGCGTGGCGAATCCCAAGCCCGCGCCCGATGGTCTGAAACTCATCCAGCAACAGTATCCGGGCAAGCACATTTGGTATCTGGGAGACACAGTAGACGACGCGCGCAGCGCCCGGGATGCCGGGGTTCCATTCCTTGGCGTCTCAACGCCACACAACCCCCGGCATGCGGAGATTACCCGCAGCCTGGAGGATTTAGGCGCCTTTGTCGTTTTGGCGGATATCAACGAATTGGAAGCGTTGCTATGAGGGAAGCCAAGCTCGAGCGCAATACCAAGGAGACGCAAATCAAAGGCGAGCTGCGCATTGAAGGCGCCGGCAGCTATGAGATCTCAACCGGTGTCCGCTTCTTAGACCACATGCTTGAACTATTCGCCAAGCATGGCGCCTTCGATCTGAAATTGGCGGTGAAGGGAGATCTGGACGTCGATCAGCATCACACGGTGGAAGACACCGGCATCGTGTTGGGCGATTTGTTCGGTCAGGCGTTAGGCGACCGGCGGGGCATCAATCGCGCCGGCTATTTTGTGCAAACCATGGATGAATCGCTCGCGCTGGTGGCGGTGGATCTGGGCGGCCGGCCGGCGCTTGTTTACGATCAGCAGGTAGATGTGGTGCATGTGGGCGATCTGCAAACGGAGTTGCTCGAGGATTTTTTCGGCGGGTTCGCAAATCACGTAGGCGGCAATTTGCATGCGAAAGTGATGTACGGGCGCTCCAATCATCACAAGATCGAAGCGATTTTCAAATGCTTTGCGCGCGCCATGCGCTATGCCTGTTCGACAGACGAACGATTGAAAGATCAATTGCCTTCTACGAAGGGGTTGTTGTGACAACGATTGTGAATTACGGCGCGGGCAACATCCGCTCGGTTGAAAATACGCTGGCCGAATTGGGCGCCGCCTATGAAGTGACAGACGCGCCAGCGGTTGTATTGCGCGCATCCAAAATCATTCTGCCGGGCGTGGGCCATTTCGGGCAAATGATGCAGGCTATTGACCGCCTGGGACTGCGTGAGCCGTTGCGCCGGAAAATCGCGCAAGGCGTGCCTTTCCTGGGTATTTGCGTGGGCTTGCAATGTTTGTTTGAAAAGAGCGAAGAAGCGCCGGGAAAGGCGGGATTGGGCATACTCGCGGGTGAAGTGAAGCGCTTTGTAGGTCAAGCGCGCATTCCGCACATGGGTTGGAATTCGCTCGAACCGCAACGGCCCACGCGTTTGCTAAAAGGCTTGGGCTGCGGCGCTTACACTTATTTCGCGCATAGTTATTACGCCCCGCTGCATGCGGCGACGGCGGCCACTTGTAACTATATACATCCGTATAGCGCCATTTTGGAAGAGGCGAATTTGTACGCAGTGCAATTTCATCCCGAAAAATCGGGCCCTGTTGGTTTGCAGGTGATGAGAAATTTTATTGAGATCTGATGTTGGCGAAACGTATCATTCCGTGCCTGGACGTCACGGCGGGCCGCGTGGTGAAGGGCATAAATTTTGTAGACCTGCGCGACGCGGGCGATCCGGTGGAACTGGCCGAACGCTACAACGCGCAAGGGGCCGACGAATTAGTGTTTCTGGACATTACGGCCTCGAGCGACGCGCGCGAAATCATGGCGGATCTAGTGGCTCGGACGGCCAGGCGAGTCTTCATTCCGCTCACTGTCGGCGGCGGCATTCGCACGGTGGCGGATGCGCGCAAGATCATTCTTTCCGGCGCCGATAAAGTGAGCGTCAATACGGCGGCGGTGCGGCGGCCTGAACTCATTCGGGAATTAAGCCAGGAATTCGGCGCGCAGGCGGTGGTATTGGCGATTGATGCCCGCCAGGCCGGCCCAGAGCGTTGGAATGTTTTCACCAAAGGCGGTCGGCAGGATGAGGGAAAGGACGCGGTGGAATGGGCGGCGCGCGGTGAAACATTGGGAGCGGGCGAAATTCTGTTGACATCCATGGATACCGATGGCGTCCAAACCGGTTTCGATTGCGCGCTGACGAGAGCGGTCGCCGAGGCAACGACGATTCCCGTGATCGCCTCAGGGGGGGCGGGCCAGGCGGATTTCATCCAGGTGCTGACCGAAGGCAGGGCTGACGCGGCGCTGGCGGCGTCGGTATTTCACTATGGGAAATACACGGTGGCGGATTTGAAGCGCGAAATGAAAGAGGCCGGGGTGCCGGTACGGCCAGCGGCATGATCATCCCGTGCATTGATTTGATGGACGGCAAAGTAGTCCAGTTGGTGCAGGGCCGCGAGAAGGTGCTCGAAGGCAAATCTCTCGATGAAATGCTTGAGCTCTTTGCGGGCTTTCCGCAGATTCAAGTGATTGATTTGGATGCCGCGCTGGGGCGTGGTTCGAACGGCGACCTGGTCGCCTATCTGGCAAAGCATGCCGGCATTCGCGCCGGTGGCGGTGTGCGAACGGTAGCGCGCGCGCGCCAATTGATCGAGCAAGGAGCATGGCGTGTGATTGTGGGAACCGCCGCTTTTTCTCAGGACGGACCCAATCGCACGTTTCTGGCGAGTCTGGCCGACGAGATTGGCCGCGATCGATTGACCATTGCTCTTGACAGCAAACAGGGCAAAATAATGGTGAGGGGCTGGAGCGAGGCGACAAATTACAGCGCCCTGGAGATGATCAAACAACTTGAATGTTATTGCTCTGGTTTCCTTTGCACTTATGTGGACAAAGAAGGCATGATGCAGGGAACGGATTTGGATTGGTTCGCCAGCTTGCGGAGATCCACGCAGGGCGAATTGATTGCCGCCGGGGGCATTACGACGATGGACGATGTGCGCGCGCTCAACGAGAAAGATATTCATTGCGCTATTGGTATGTCTATTTACACTGGCCGGCTTGACGTAGCTGAGTTGCGCAAGATTAACGAAGGGAATGAGGTACACACCAAATGAGACGGACTTACGCGAAGTGGATAGCTTTGACATTCATGGGATTGGCGGGTGTGGCTCTGGCCGTGCTGGCAAGCGATTCCGATTTGAAGAATGTGATCACGGGCAACGCCGCATTCGTTAGTTATAAGGATGAAAAGCCGGGCACGTATCGAAAAATCACCGTAGCCGATTTGCCCGCGCCTTACGCCACGAAAGGCGTTTCAAATGGACCCAAGCTAGTGCCCATGCCGGATGGCGCCTGGCCGAAGGCTCCCGATGGTTTCAAAGTGGAGCGCTATGCGGAACTGAAAGAAGAGCCGCGCGAAATCAGAACCGCGCCCAACGGCGATCTCTTCGTATCGGACAGTAACGCCGGCAAGGTAGAGATCTTCCGCGGCATTACTAAAGACGGCAAACCGGAGCAGGAATCGGTTTTCGCCCGCGGGCTTAAGAATAATTTCGGCATCGCATTCTACCCGCTGGGCGCAAATCCGCAATGGATCTACCTGGCGAACACCGGCTCTGTGATTCGCTACAAATATCACAACGGCGATCTAAAAGCCACGGGCGAGCCGGAAACGGTGATTGCCGACCTGCCGGCCGGCGGCGGGCACTGGACACGGGATCTGGCGTTTTCCAAGGACGGCACGAAACTCTTTGTGTCGGTGGGTTCGCGGTCGAACGTGGATGACCCTGATACTCATCCAGCCGAAACGCGGCGCGCCAACATTTTGGAATACACGCCCGAAGGCAAGTTTTTGAAAATCTACGCGGCGGGCATTCGCAATCCGGTTGGCATCGCGGTGAATCCAACCACCGGGCAGTTATGGTGCTCGGTGAATGAACGCGACATGCTGGGCGACAACCTGGTGCCCGATTACATTACCTCTGTGAAGGAAGACGGCTTCTACGGATGGCCGTGGTATTACATGGGCGATCACCAAGACCCCCGGTTGGCAGGCACCCATCCCGAACTAAAAGGCAAAGTCACTGTGCCGGATGTTTTATTGCAACCGCACAACGCCTCTTTGGAGTTGACATTCTATGTGGGAAAGCAATTCCCGAGCCAATATGCCGGCGATATCTTTGCGGCGGAACACGGTTCGTGGAACAAGTCTGTGCGCGCCGGCTATGAAGTGATTCGTGTACCGCTCGACGATGGCAAGGCCAGCGGTGTTTACGGCGATTTTCTCACTGGTTTTGTGACCGACAGCGGCGATGTTTGGGGGCGCCCGGTAGGCGTCGCCACGGCGCCCGATGGTTCGCTTATGGTGAGCGACGACGGTTCGAAATCCATTTGGCGCGTCTCTTATAGCGGAAAATGAGATCATACTCGAGGGCCGTAGCAGAAAATGAGGGGGCGTTACACTCATAAGCGCTAACCTAAGCGCAGCCACACGGGACAGATTTGGTAGTCAAAGAAATCTACGCCGGGTGCTCAGCCAAAGGGGGTTGCCAACTGGAATCATTGAGAGCAATTCCGCTGAAAGCGTCAAAAGCACGCCAATTTGCTATCATAAAAGCGCTTTAAGAACATGAAGGCCCTCGAACTCATCGGTGAAATCGACGAGCAACATCACTTGCGAGCGAGCGTACCCGACGAGTTTCCCGCGGGGCCCGTGCGGTTGATCGTGCTGTTGTCCGAGGAAGATGAAGCCGGGCCCGCTTGGTCCCGTGGCCTTGCCCGGGAATGGGCGGACGAATTGAGCGACTCACGTAGGACATCTACACGCTAACAGACGGACAACCCGTTGACGCGGCCCGGTGAGATCTACCTGGCCCGGTTCCCGTTTGGGGACGTTCCTGGGATGAAGTTTCGCCGGTACTGCTCCTGACTGGCGCGGTGGGGTCTGTGCCGGAAGTCTTGGTTTCTTATATCTCATCCGTCAGACCAAGCCAACTTCTTTCGTCGGATCTCATCCTGGATCCGGCCAGGCCCGAGTTCCGCTCGACGAATCTAAGAACTCTCTCAACGCTGCGTCTGCATAAGCTCGCAACCATCCATGCTTCCAGCCTCGTCCGCTATCTCGGCTTCGTCGATGGGCCGACTTTCGACATAGTGGCTAAGAAACTTATAACCCTCCTCGCTCTATAATGCTGGGACTCGCAGGGCTTCACGGACGCGCCGCCGCATATGGTAGGGGTTCGAGATGGGTCAGCGACGACGGCTCAAAATCCATTTGGCGCGTGTCCTACGGCGGGAAATGAGATCCTGAGGTCGATGGCCGTAGCAGAAAATGAAGCGGGAGAGCCGCCCTGGATAGCTTCAAACGCGGGACGCATTCGCGAACGGCTCGGACTACTGGGCCTCTTTTTCGTATTGGCGGCGTTCACGCTTTGCACCCTTGATGGCGGCGAACTCGCGCCGCGCATCATTTCGGCGATCTTTCTGGTGCTAGCGGCGGTATATCTCAGCGTGCCGTTCAGCCAGCGCCTGCGTTTGAACGTGCCCGCCATTTGTTTGTTGCTGATGACGTTCTGGGGCCTGGCGCAGACGCTCTTCTTCCCGCAAAAAATTGTGGCGAACGGATGGAGCGGCGTATTGTTCTGGTTCACGGCCGCCATGATCGCCGTGGTTGCTACGCAGTTGTTCCAATCGGCGCGTGCGGCCGCGTTGTTCCGTTTTTGGCTGATGCTGTTCGGCGGCGCGGTCTGCCTGCTGGATCTGCTCGAGCAAGCCTCGCGCACGAATCTCTATTATTGGTTCATCCAGAGCAAGTTTCATGCCGTCTTCGGACCTTTTGCCTATTGGAATAACTTTGCCCAATTCGCGGAGATGGCTTTGCCCATTACGCTGTGGGCGGGCTTAAGCAAACGCCATTCGTCGCCCGCGCCGTATCTTGTCTTGGCAGCCGTTGAGATCGGCGCTGTGGTGGCGTCGGGCTCGCGCGCCGGCACGCTGCTGGTTTTGGGCGAACTGCTGGCCGTGATTGGATTCGCTTACGCGCGCCGCCAGGATCGCCGCTTGCTTTTGGGCGCCACCCTCGCGCTCGTATTGAGCATCTTTTTCGTGTATGCGGCCGGCTTCGATGTCTTAATCAAGAAACTGCAGGAGAACGATCAACTGGCGGTGCGGCGCTCGATCAACCAGTCGTCGCTCGAAATGATTCGCGAGCGCCCGCTCACCGGTTGGGGCCTTGAAACGTATGTGCCGGTGTACCGCATGTTCGCGCATTATGACGATGGAACCTATGTGAACCGCGCCCACAACGATTGGTTGCAATGGGCGGCCGAAGGGGGAATTCCATTTGCCGGTCTCATGCTGGCGGTCTTCGTCTGGACCTTGCGGCCTGCCGTGCAATCGGTATGGGGCATTGGTTTAATCGCCGTTTGCCTGCATGCGCTGGTGGATTATCCGTTCGCGCGTTTGGGCGTGTGTGGATGGTATTTTGCGTTGGCGCCGATGCTTACCGCTCCAGTGGACGAGCGGCGGCGCACTGCGGAAGCCGAAACTTCTTCCGCTAAACGATCCGCCCGCGAGGCGGCGGCGTAACGCTGTGAAGGGCGCGCTTTTGACCCTGTTGGTTGGGCTGCTGAGTGCCGGGCAGCCTGCGGCGGAATTCAACATTCCAAGGCGTTTGCAACAGCGGGTGCCAGGGGACGGCCAGATTGCGGAAATTAAGATCGTCACTTGGAATATCGATCACGGCGACCGCTTCGCTGAAATCGAAGCGGAACTGCGGCGCAGCAAGCCCGATCTTTGCTTGTTGCAAGAAGTGGATTGGAACGCGGCACGCTCGGGCTTTAAAGATGTCGGGTTTGACTTGGCGGCACGCTTGAATCTGAATGCGGCTTATGGCATCGAGTTCGAAGAATTGAGCCAGGAAAAGCACGACACGCCCGATAAGCGCGGCGGCGCGGCCTACATTGGTCAAGCGACCTTGACAAGCCTGCCGTTGGGCGAGGCGCGGGTGCTGCGATTTGAACGTCAGTCCGGTTTTTGGCGGCCACGTAGTTGGCTGCCATCGCCCTTGCCCTTGATGCAGAGGCGCCTGGGCAGCCGCATTGCGCTTGTTACGGAACTGCGGTTCGCGGGCAGGCCGCTGGTGGTCTACAATTTGCACCTGGAAAGCCGCAGTATGGGCTTGATTCAGGCCGCGCAAATCGATGAGATATTGGCGGATTTAGGACGCTATCCGGCCGGCACCAGCGCCGTGATCGGAGGGGACATCAACTCGAAATATTTTCCATCGGTCTTTCTCCGCAAGATGGAAATGGCGGGTTTTCGCAGTGCGCTAGGCGAGCGCATCGAACGGACGCACAAAATCGCTATGGCGTTGGATTGGATTTTCGTCCGAGGTCCGCTAGCGCTGGAGCAAGGAGCAGTGGGGCGAGGGGCGAAAGGGTCGGATCATTACCCGGTTGTAGCGCGGTTAAAGGCGTCCGAGCCGCCCTAAGTAAGAACCATTCAGGCTGAGCGGCGCTGGGCCTAGCCATCAATATTTTGGTTTGATCTTGACGTTAGGCATATGGATAATGCATACTAATACATATGAGGACAACGATGATCTTGGACGAGACGCTTTTGAGCAAAGCTCGCGAGTTGACCGGAATCAAGGAGAAGACTGCTTTGGTGCATGCCGCCTTGGAAGCTCTGATTGCGCGTGAGGCCTCCAGGCGGTTGGCATCTTTGGGCGGAACGGAAAGCGAATTAGAGGAGATTCCACGCCGCCGGACGGCACTGGACGAATAGCCTCTATGCTGATTTTGGCGGATACTTCGGTTTGGATCAATCACCTGCGCAAGCGGAACTGTCTCTTCGCCGGATTTCTGGAAGAGAGCGCGGTCTTGATGCATCCGTGCGTGCTTGGGGAATTAGCGTTGGGCCAATTGCGGCAACGGACTGAGATTTTGCGGCTGTTGGAGGCGCTGCCGGAAGCGGAGGCCGCGACAGAGGACGAGGTGCGGCATGTGATTGAGACGAAGAGGCTGTGGGGGCAGGGAATTGGCTGGATTGACGCACATTTATTGGCTTCCGCTTTACTGACGTCGGCTTGCAGCCTGTGGACGCTCGACCTGCCGTTGCGGCGCGCGTCGGCGGCGGCGGGCGCGAAGCTTTTTCACGGGGCAGTTTAGCAGTGGGGGGTGGAATTCAGTTTGAATATCCTTTGGAAAAACCGTCGATCATGGCTGTAAGTACCTAAAAACAAGGGCCAAATCACTCTGTGAGCTTTTTTCCACAAAAACAATAACAAAAGGCTTGCACTGTGGGCTACTCCTTGATATTCTGAGTGAGTCGCCGTAAGCTAAAAGCTACGGTTGCGAGCTAGAGCGGAAAAGGCTCTTGTGATTGTTCAGCAAGTTTGATACATTGGCAGATGGGCGGCACAATGCCGCCGGAAGTAGTTAGTCGGATCGGCCCATAGCGTGGTTCGGCTCGTTTTGGACTCCATAGCATTCTTCAAGTAGTCCTGAAGTAATCCAAACTACCGAAAATACAGAGTCGCTTTTTTGGGCTCACAGTTGTACCAAAGGGTTAAATCCCGAGACTTTTGAGTAGAGCCGCGAATATGCGGTTTGCTTAAAACGGCTTTCGAGGCCGGCAGTCATTGCGCTTTGCGGAGCAATTCGTGATCGTTCAGTGAGCTGCGCAGATGTTTGACAATCTGGTTGGACGCAATGAAGTAATAACGTCAGACTTTTTGAGTAATAAACCGGAGCGATACGAAGGTCCCGGATCTCAGAAGGCCAGGTGACGCCGTAATGGTGAATCTGGAGCTTTTTGGGGAAGGGATTTGAGTAACTCTAACAGATCAAACGAGAGTTTGATCCCGGCTCAGAATCAACGCTGGCGGCGCGCTTAACACATGCAAGTCGAGCGAGAAAGTGGAGCAATCCATGAGTAAAGCGGCGTACGGGTGAGTAACACGTGGATGATCTACCTTTTAGTGGGGGATAACCCTGGGAAACCGGGGCTAATACCGCATAAGCCTGTCGAAGGGAAAGCAGCAATGCGCTGAAAGAGGAGTCCGCGGCCGATTAGCTAGTTGGTGAGGTAACGGCCCACCAAGGCGATGATCGGTAGCCGGCCTGAGAGGGCACACGGCCACACTGGCACTGAAACACGGGCCAGACTCCTACGGGAGGCAGCAGTGGGGAATCTTGCACAATGGGGGCAACCCTGATGCAGCGACGCCGCGTGAGCGATGAAGCCCCTCGGGGTGTAAAGCTCTTTCGGCAGGGACGATAATGACGGTACCTGAAGAAGAAGCTGCGGCTAACTACGTGCCAGCAGCCGCGGTAATACGTAGGCAGCGAGCGTTGTTCGGAATTACTGGGCGTAAAGAGTGTGTAGGCGGTGCTCTAAGTTCGGTGTGAAATCTCCTGGCTTAACTGGGAGGGTGCGCCGGAAACTGGAGTGCTCGAGCGTGGGAGAGGAAAGCGGAATTCCTGGTGTAGCGGTGAAATGCGTAGATATCAGGAGGAACACCTGCGGTGTAGACGGCTTTCTGGACCATTGCTGACGCTGAGACACGAAAGCGTGGGTAGCAAACAGGATTAGATACCCTGGTAGTCCACGCCCTAAACGATGCATACTTGGTGTCGGCCATTCAGTTGGTCGGTGCCGGAGCTAACGCGTTAAGTATGCCGCCTGGGGAGTACGGTCGCAAGGCTGAAACTCAAAGGAATTGACGGGGGCCCGCACAAGCGGTGGAGCATGTGGTTTAATTCGACGCAACGCGAAGAACCTTACCTGGGCTCGAACGGCTGCCGACTGGTGGTGGAAACATCGCCTTTCCCGCAAGGGACGGTAGTCGAGGTGCTGCATGGCTGTCGTCAGCTCGTGTCGTGAGATGTTGGGTTAAGTCCCGCAACGAGCGCAACCCTTGTCCTGTGTTGCTAATCCGCAAGGATGCACTCTCAGGAGACCGCCAGCGATAAGTTGGAGGAAGGTGGGGATGACGTCAAGTCATCATGGCCTTTATGTCCAGGGCTACACACGTGCTACAATGGACGGTACAAAGCGCGGCAAACCGGCGACGGGGAGCTAATCGCAGAAAACCGTTCTCAGTTCGGATTGCAGGCTGCAACTCGCCTGCATGAAGCTGGAATCGCTAGTAATGGCATATCAGAACGATGCCGTGAATACGTTCCCGGGCCTTGTACACACCGCCCGTCACATCACGAAAGTGGATTGTACTAGAAGTCCCAATTTAAACAGGCCCAAGGTATGATTCATGATTGGGGTGAAGTCGTAACAAGGTAGCCGTAGGAGAACCTGCGGCTGGATCACCTCCTTTCTAAGAGAGAACGTGGCTGGAGTCACTGAAATAAGACTG
>CAWAVY010000003.1:0-2158104 GCA_963785595.1 Bryobacterales bacterium
TGAGCGGGAAGACGGTCCTCATCACGGGGGCGACGAGTGGACTCGGGTTGGCCACGGCCCTGCTACTGGCGGAAAGTGGTGCGGAAGTCGTAATGGTGGGACGTGATCGAACCCGGTCGAATTTCGTGCGTACGGAAGTCGCGAAGTGTGCTGCGGGCAACGCGCCGATCTTGTTCCTCGCAGACTTGTCGTCGCAGGCAGAGATCCATCGTCTGGCTGAACAGCTTCACGGATGTCTCTCGCGGATCGATGTCCTGATCAACAATGCGGCCGCTGTGTTCGCAGAAAGAGAAGTGACGCCGGATGGTTTTGAGAAAACCTTCGCCGTCAATCACCTTGCACCGTTCGCGCTAACTCACCTTCTGCTCGATCTCCTCCGGGCTGCGCCCGCCGGAAGAATTCTCACAGCGTCCTCGGAGTTCCATAGCGGAGCACTGGATTTTTCCAATCTCCAGGGGCAGCGGCAATACAACTGGTTGGGGGCCTATAAGCGCTCGAAGCTTTGCAACATTCTGTTTACTTATGAGCTGTCCCGGCTCCTCGCAGGATCGACGATGACCGCGAACTGTTTCAGTCCCGGACCGACGCTCACACGCCTGGGCGACAACATGCGAGGTTTAAATGCGGTATTCCCCTGGTTGTTAAAGGAAATTCCATATTTGCTTGCATTCCCGGAACACGCAGCAAGAACTCCCGTCTACGCCGCGTCCTCGCCTGATCTGGACGGTGTCACGGGCAGATTCTTCCTGCGGTGCCGAGAGACGCGCACCAAACAGATTACGTACGACAACAGCGCCGCAGTCAGGCTCTGGAACCTGAGTCAAGCGCTGTACGAGATCTGCGCCACTCCTGGGGTGCGAACGGAGTAAGTAAGAAGGAATGGCGAATGGAAGGCGATCTCAGCAAACTCATCGTGAAGTCGACATACTTAACCGCCAGCTTAGGCAGACCGATTGCTCGCGAGTAGTCGGCAAGGGTAGACTAATCGACGCCGATCCAACTTTCGAATTCCTGGATACGCGGCGTAACCTGAACTTGCCGCAGCGAAGCCACTTCAAAACCGCGGACGTGCGGGTGGCGGATGCGGACAACTTCAGTTCAGGCCCGTCCGCGAGGGCATAATCTCCTTGCGGCCGATATGACATCGACGAGAGCGCTGTTCTTCGGCTGCGGATTTGCGGTCACGCGCCTTGCCGGGCCGTGTTCACAATCTGTGTCCGTTGCGACCGTGGCCAGCGCTACTGCAGTCCGAAATGCCGTTCCGAAGTGCGGCGGCAGCAGCGACATGAGGCTAACCGTCGCTACCAGCAAAGCGAACCGGGCAGGAAATCCCATCGCCGTTGTCAGAAGCGCTGCCGGGAGCGGGTATTAGGAGCCCCCGTGACAGATTATGGTGCGGCGGTGATCACTCTGCCGGTACCTGCCAAGCCGCCGACCACGTGCCAGTGCATGATTTGCGGTCGACACAACCTCTGGATAGATCCATTTCCGCCCATCCCTCGGCGATACCGGTCGGCACGCCGTTCAAAAATACGTTTTTCGATGATCGCTAACAAGCAGGTTGCAATTCCGCTGACCTCAGTCGACAAGCGGGAAAACTTCAGGCTCGATGTAACCCGGGCACAAATGAAGCTCACGAAGGCCACGTATCAGAACCGGGCGAGAGCGGCGATTATTCTTAGGCGGCTGGACCTTGACGGCCCTCCGCACCGAAATCCCGACGGCCAAGAGATCGCCTGCCCGCAAATCTACGCCCGCGCGGCAGATGCGGTTACGTTCTCACCGATGACAGCTATACCATTCACGACCTCGAAGCGTCCGGCTGCAATCTCAGCACAGAAGAGCGTCAAGACCTTTGAAAATGACGCTTAATGGGCTTCGGCGTTCGGATGAACAGCGAAGCGCTTGAAGTACACGCTTCCCCTGAAAACGTTCCGGCGCGGAAGCACAATCTCATACGGGCTATTCTCGCCGTCAATGATCTTTTTTATCTTGCGCAGCCCGGTTGTTGAGAGCCTGTTCCTTGAAGACGTGATTGCATGGCCGGACGCAAGCGACATCCGCTACACGCCCAAGGTGGAATTCACTGGCATCAGCGGGTTCGACCATCTATTCGATTTTGTTATTCCAAAGTCTACCGCCAAGCAGCCGGAACGCATCGTGCAGGCGATCAATCGCCCGACGCGCGACACCGCAGAGGCGTTTATTTACAAATGGCGACACTCGCGAGGTGAGGCCCTTGGATTCGAAAGCTCAAATGACTTTGAGCAGGCGATTTCAGGGGGTGTGCTCGACGCGTTTCGTAACTATCAAATAAATCCCGTGCCATGGAGCCACGGTGCCGAAGTCGTAGTGGAACTGGTTGCGTAACTAACCAAGCTAACCGTCGTGCTGACGGGAGAGGGGGCGGTGAGGGGATTTTGG
Organism: Bryobacterales bacterium; assembly: GCA_963785595.1. GTDB lineage: Bacteria > Acidobacteriota > Terriglobia > Bryobacterales > Bryobacteraceae > Bog-105. The sequence continues at coordinate 2,425 of CAWAVY010000003.1, forward strand.
TGACCGGGAGGATGGCTTCGCGGATGGTGGCGGCGAGTTGGTAGGGGCAGACGAGGACTTTGCCGGGTTGATCGAAGGCATTGATGAGGCCGCGCTGGCGGAAGGCAGGAGTTTCGAGCATTTTTTTGGTGGAAATGTTAGGCGGCGAAGCTGGAAAACGCAGGCGAAAGCGCGTGCGCCACAGGGGTATCAAAGCTGCGAAGCGGGGAGGGGATGCAGCGGTTCTTATAATCAAGGAGTGGGTATGGACACGAATCTGACGGTGGCGATTGTGGCCGCCAATGCGGCTATGGTGCGGATTGCGGCGTCGCGCCAGTCGGGTTGTGGAGAGTGGGCGAATTGAGCGCGTCTTCAGCGGGTTTGATGAGTTTCGGGGCAGCGGGGCCAGGGGGAGCCCGCGCGGACCAGGGGGTCCGCCCTGGGGTCCGCCCCACTTTTTGGGTAGGGGGTAATCCATTTGAGAGAAGGAGATATCTGGAGGGTGGCTGGAAAAAGGGGATTGCTGCCTGATGTCCCCAAGTTATAAATGGTTATGGCCACACTTCCAGACAACGGCATGCTGCATTTGGACAGCCCTTATTCGGTGAGTGAAACAGTGGAGCGGGTCGTGAAACTGCTCACGGAACGCGGACTAACTTTATTTGCCCGCATTGACCACAGTGGAGGCGCGGCGGCCGTCGGGCTCGCCATGCCTCCCACGGAGTTGCTCATCTTCGGCAATGCGAAAGCGGGCACGCCGCTTATGCTCGCCGCACCCACGCTGGCCATTGACCTTCCCTTGAAAGCGTTGGCTTGGCAAGATGACGCAGGAGAGGTTCGACTCTCCTTTAACACTACCGAGTATCTCCAGAAACGCCACAATCTCCCGGCTGATCTGGTCAAGAATATCGCGGGCCTGCCGTCCCTGCTTGAATCGGCCTTGGCCTTCTCGTAAGTTTTTGGTGTTTAACCGGCCAGTGGAAGAGGAGAAAGGGCCAAACAGGTCGCTGACGCTTCCGGCTCGGATTCGGAAAAACCCAGTGAAATTATCGTTACCGCTCCTTGCAGTCGCGGCTCGGCTAGGGGCGTCGGGGCAGCCGCGTGTCAAGCATCGCCGCCATCTTCTATGATGTTAATTCGGCCCTAAATGAAAGTTTCCGTCATCATTCCCGCCGCTGGACTCGGCACCCGTATGGGCCGCAGCGCGCCGGAAAAGGAAGGCATCAGCCGGAAGCAGTTCATGTTGCTGAACGGCTCGCCCATTCTCATCCACACCATTCGCAAATTCGTCAGTTCGCCATTGGTGAGCGAAATTGTGGTGGCGCTCCGTGGCGACGACATGGCTTGGGCCAAGGAATTATTCAAGAGCCAGGGATTGGGTCCGTCCGTCCGGCCCGTGGAAGGGGGCGAGTCGCGCCAGCAATCGGTGGAGAACGCCCTTGCTTCCATCAAAGACGATACCGATTTGGTGGCCGTCCATGATGCCGTCCGGCCGTTCGTTCGGCGGGAGGTGATTGAGAAGGTCATCCAGGAAGCGCACGCAACCGGGGCGGCCATCGTGGGCATTGTGCCGGTAGATACGGTGAAACAGGTGCATCGCAACAAAGTGCGCGCCACGTTGCCGCGGGAACGTCTTATTTTGACGCAGACGCCCCAGGTCTTCCGCCTGAAGTTGTTACGCCAGGCTTTTGAGAAAGCGCGGCAGGATCTGTTTGTGGGTACCGACGAATCCTCTTTGGTCGAGCGCCTGGAAGAAGTAGAAGTGTCCGTGGTGATGGGAAGCGATCGCAACATCAAGATCACCAAACCTACGGACATGGATCTGGCGCGGCTCTACCTTGCGCTTGAAGGTTCGCCGCTCGAAGACGCTTAGCTTGAATGGATCAAAACGCAGTCAGGCAATTCCGCATCGGACAAGGTTGGGATTCTCATCGCATTGAGGCCGGGCGCCCGTTGATACTCGGCGGAGTCACGATCCCAAGCGAATTTGGTTTGGCGGGGCATTCCGATGCCGACGTGCTGTTTCATGCGGTCACGGATGCGTTGTTGGGTGCGCTGGCATTGGGCGATATTGGCATGCACTTCCCCGATACGTCGCCTGAGTGGAAAGACGCCCCGAGTGAAGTATTCTTGCGCCACACGCTGGCGTTAGTGGCAAAGCACGGTTACGCCCTCTCGAACGTCGATTCTACTATCGTATTGGAGCGGCCCAAGCTGAAGGATTTCCGTTCGGCCATTTGCGCTAACCTGGCGCGCGTGCTGGGTCTTTCGACGGGTTGCGTGGGCATTAAATTTAAGACCGCGGAGCAGGTTGGCCCGGTGGGCGAAGGCCGCTCTTGCGAGGCGCAGGCGGCGGTGCTTATCAGCCGCGTCAGTATCGGCGGTTGACATGAAATCGGCGGCCGCCTTTTTCCTACGTTATTTGCTCATTGCGGGAGCCATTGCCGGAGCTTATTATTCGAGCATGCTCGCGCGCGCCTCTTATTTGTTTAATCGGGACACCGCCACCTCCGTGCCCGCGGCCGTTCGTCTTGTCCCCTATAACTCACAGTACGTGGCGCGCCTGGCGTCGTGGAACACCTCGCAACAAATACCGTTGCTCAAAGAAGCAATCCAACTAAACCCGTTCGATTACCAGTCTTTGATTCAGCTTGGTCTGAACGCGGAAATGACGGAGGGCGATCCCAAGAAAGCCGAAAGCTACTTTCTGCAGGCGGCTGCGGTGAACAAGATGTTTCTGCCAAAGTGGACTCTCACCAACTATTACTTCCGGCAGCAGAATTTGAGCGAGTTTTTCCGCTGGGCGAATGAAACGTTGAAAGTTTCTCCGTATTCCGGCGACCCGGTTTTCACTCAGATGTGGCTCATGAGTCAGGATGCGGCGCGGCTTTCGGCGGCAGTCCCCGACCGTCCTCGCTCCCTGATTCAATACATCTGGTTTCTATCGAAGAGCAAGCAATTTGCCGCCATTCCTGCGATGGTTCAACGGCTGGTGAGAGTGGTAGGGAATGACGATGCCCGTTCGTGGGGACGCGACGACCTGATTGCCGCGTCTCTCGACCAGGTGCTGGCCGGCGGCGAATGGCACACTGGTTTGCAAATCTGGACCACGCTGCGCGATGGGCGTTGGATTCCGCAAAGCGTACCCGACGCCAATCACCCTCTCACCAACGGCGATTTTCGCTTGCCTTTCTATCGCCATGGCTTCGATTGGGTGAGCGCGGAGACGGAAGGAGTCCGCATTCAACAGTTCACGCATGAGCCTTCGCTCGACATAGGTCTATCGGGAGATCAGCCGGAGCATTGTGAATTGCTGCGCCAGTATGTGGCGGTGGAAGCGGGCTTTCTATACAGGCTACAGTGGAAAGCGGAGGCGCAAGGCATCCCCGCCGGCAGCGGCTTGGCTTGGCATCTGCGGGCCAGCAATAGCGACGCCGGCATACAATCGGGCGACCTGCTGAATGCTCCGCAAAGTTGGGACTTCGTAGCACCTCCCAACGTGAGCGGTTTCCTGCTGACCTTGGAATTCAACCGGGCATTGGGACACGTGCGGCCTGCTGGCCATCTCACATTACGCTCCGTGTCGATGAATAGGCAACCGTAAAAGTGAACTTCCAGGACTTTCTGCAAATCACAGTAAGGTTGGCACAGTATTGCCAGGGAATTGGGTGCGCCAGTGCGCCGCGGGCGGCGACAGACAGAGCCGTGCTCCAACATCTGAAGACCGCGCATCGCTCTCCGGTCATTTTCGATGTGGGTGCGAACCGGGGCCAATTTCTACGGCAGGCATTGACGCAGTTTGCCGGCCGCCCAACCACCATCCATGCCTTCGAACCAAGCAGTGCCGCCTTTACGGAATTGCAGCGGGACTTTGGCGCGGAAAGTGGCGTCACTCTGAACAATTTCGCCTTGGGCCACGAGGCTTCCGAGCGAACCCTCTACTTCGACGTACCCGGATCTGAGCTGAGTTCGCTCTACCTGCGTCAAATCGACCATCACGGCATGTCGTTCGCGGGCAGCGAACTCGTGCCTGTGAAAACTTTGGACGACTATTGCGGCGCGCAGGGAGTAAGCCGGATTGACTTACTCAAACTTGATGTGGAAGGGCACGAGTTGTATGTCTTGCATGGCGCGGCGCAGATGTTTGAGCGCCACGCGATTGATATGGTGAGCTTTGAATTCGGTGGTTGTAACATCGATTCGCACACCTTTGTCCGCGACTTTTTCAACTTCTTCGCCAGCCGCGGCATGAAGCTCGCGCGCGTCACCGCCACGGGCCACTTATATCCAATCCCGCATTATGAAGAGGGCTTGGAACAGTTCCGCACAACTTGCTTCCTGGCCATGCATCCGGGTTAAGCCGTGGATCGGCGGAGTGCGCCCCCGCTACTCGACTCTCTCACCTTAAGGCTCGCCGGCAAGCGGATCGTACGCGGCGCACTCGCTTCTTCACTTTTATTCTGAATGCGCTCAAACAGGATTTCAGCCGCCTGGAAACCTATCCCATACGCCGGCTGCACAACTGTGGTGATGGCGGGCCGAAACAAATCGTCCACCGTCAGTTCGTCAAACGTCAGGAAGCCAATATCTTCCGGCGTGTTGAGACCGCATTCGCGCAGCGCGCGCAAACACCCCAGCGCGGTTTGTCCATTCGTGCAAAAAATGGCATCCGGTTTGGCGCCCGAACGGAATTTTTGCCGGCACAACTCAGCCACATCTTCCGGCCTTATGTTGCCGTGCCAAATCAACTCGGGGTTAAAAGGAATGCCCGCGCGCCGGAGACTGTCCTCGTAGCCTTGCAGCCGTTTCTTCTCATTGGTCAGTGAGACCGGCCCTGTCAGCAAAGCGATCCTCCGGTAACCCATCGCTATCAAATGGTCCGCGCCCATGGCTGCGGCCGAGGCGTCTTCCACCGACACCGAATCCAGCGGCAGCTCCTCTGGAATCCGGTCCAGGCAAACAACCGGAATACCCGCCTCCATCAACCGCGAGATCTGAAAGGTGGGGACAGAGGAAGCCGCCGCCACCACCAAGAGGATGCCCTCGACGCGCTGCGAACGGAGCAGTGTCAACAACTCTTTCTGCCGGTCGGCTTCGTCAGTCGAGTCAACGGCAATGAGTGCGTAGCCATGCTGCCACGCGGCCGTTTCCGCCCCGCGAATCACCAGCGGATAAAACGGAATGGTCATGTCGGGCACAATAATGCCCAGGGTCCGCGTGCGGCTCGTCTTCAGGCTGCGGGCCACGTGATTCGGATGGTAATCCAACTCCCGAATGGCCGCTTCCACTTTCAGACGCAACGCCTCGCTGACCGGAACCGAACCTGACACCACGTGAGAGACGGTTCCGACCGACACCCCCGCCAGATCCGCGACTTCTTTGATCGTCGGCATTCCTACGAACGATCAAAAATTCTTGATGCGTATATTGCGAGTTTCAATCTTCATCGCAGCTTTGGTCACGTGCAACTGAATGCCAATCTCGCCATCCATCTTGCGATTCGCGGTGTCATCGTCCACCAGAATACTCATCACCCGCCCGTTGATCATTTGGATCAACGTGTTACCGCGCGCAATCACCGTAAGATCGTTCCAGTCTCCGTTCTTAATGACGCCTTTCAGTTCGTCGCTGCTACCCAGCGTGCCGATCCAGCCCACCTTCTTGCCATCAGGTACATAGCAAATTTGGCCACGCAGAGCGAGAAAACCACGGTTGCGCTCCTCGTACACTTGGCCGGTGAACATTTCCATGCCGTCGATATCCGCCTGGTAGCCTTTCAGAACCCACTTGGCCACCTGAGGCAATTCCACACTGCGATATTGGATTCCACTGTTGCCGGTCTGGCCCGTCAGCTTGTATTGGAGGCGGAGTTCGAAATCCGCCGGTTTGCCTCCGCGCCAAATGCAGAAAATATTTTGCTTCGGCTGATGGTCTGGCCGCGTCTCGCCAATAATCTCGCCGCCCTCCGCCCGCCAGAAATCCGCATCGCAATCCCAACCTTCCAGAGACTTGCCATCGAATATCTGCGTAAACGCCGCCTCCTCAAGTGGCGGAATAATTTTCGATAAATCATGCTGCGCCCAGGCTGGCCGGATCACGCAAGCCAGCCCAATCACTATAGGCAGCACTCGCCATCGTCGTAATGTCATCGCAATCTCCCTTTCAACGAACCTTTACCCAACTCTTGTTAGCGGCGGATTCCAGTACCGCCGCCGTTACATAGTCGGTAGCCAGAGCCTCCCGAAATGTGGGGGAAGCCAACTTACCCTCTCCCAGCCCACTCAGGAAATCAGCCACCTGATGAATGAATGTGTGCTCATAGCCGATCTGCAACCCGGGTACCCACCACTGTTTCATATACGGGTGCTCGGGATCGGTCACGTGAATGCTTCGCCAACCTCGCAATTTGCCGGCATCCCCGTGATCGAAATACTGCAACCTATGCAAATCGTGCAGATCCCAAATAATAGACGCCTTTTCGCCATTAATCTCAAACGTATAGAGGGCTTTGTGCCCGCGCGCGTAGCGGGTGGCTTCGAATGCCGCTAAAGAGCCGTTCTTAAAGCGGGCTAGAAAGAGGCTGGCATCGTCAATCTTGACCGGCTCCTCTTTGCCAGTGAGGTTGTGCTTACGCGTTTTGATGAATGTCTCGGTCATTGCCGTTACTTCCTCAATGCCACCGTTCAGCCACATCGCAGTGTCGATATTGTGCGCCAGCAAATCTCCTGTCACTCCACTCCCCGCCACACTGGCATCCAGCCGCCACAGCCCCTCGCCGCCTTGTGGGAGATCGCTCGAAATCGTCCAGTCCTGGAGAAACACCGTGCGGTAATGGAAGATGCGGCCCAACCGTCCTTCGTCAATCAACTGCTTGGCCAGCGTGACCGCGGGAACGCGCCGGTAGTTGTACCAAACCATGTTCGGCACCTTGGCCTCTTCCACAGCATTGACCATCGCCTCAGATTCTGTTGGATTCCGCCCCAGAGGCTTCTCACACATCACCATCTTGCCGGCCTTCGCCGCCGCGGCCGCGATTTCGGCGTGGGTATCGTTAGGGCTGGCGATATCGATCAGATCGATCTCGGGATCGTCGATTAGCTTGCGCCAGTCTGTCTCCGTGCCTGCAAATCCCCAGCGCGCCGCAAAGGCTTGTGCTTTCTGAGCGTTGCGTGCGCAAATCTTCCTCAGCACCGGCTGAAACGGGGTATCGAAAAAATTGGTGACTTTACGGAACGCGTTGGAATGCGTGCGGCCCATAAACCCGCAGCCCACTATGGCAACATTCAGCTTTTTCATGACCTAATCCCACCCATGCGCCTCTCTCACCTGCAACATCACGCGCAACACATCGTTCCATGTCTGCGGGTTGATCATCACCGCATTCGGAAACATGCAGCCGTCCCAACAGATATGCTCGAAAGCCCGGGTGACTTTATTGTTGTCGTCCCGCATCCAAGCTCCGGCATCGCGTACGATATCAAGCTTCGCGTTCGGATCGTTCGGCAAGCAATGGCGGCCGGTCTTATCGTGCGAGCCCGAGCCCTTCACCGTGCCATCGTTCTGCGCCACGTGGAAATCAATGGTCCAAGGCCGCAGCGCCCGCGCCATTACTTTGTACGCTTCGGCCAGCAAATGCCCCTGCGCCCAATCGAAATTGTCCGGCAGCAAGCGGTCTTCCGGCGCGTTGTAGCCCATGGTGAACAGCATGGTGTGCGCCATGTCCGCCTGAAAACCAACAATGCCCGGCATTCCCACCATTTCCAGAAGCTCGACATTCAGCCGCCAGCTATGCATTCCCGCCCAGCAAATTTCACCCTCGGCCGCGAGCCTTTCGCCGAACCCCGCCGCAATTGTCCCCGCATCGCGAAACGTCTGGGCAATCCGTTTCGTGTTGGCTTCCGGATCTTTCGCCCAATCCGCCGGGCTCGCCGCCGAATCGATGCGAATCACTCCATATTTGCGAACGCCCAAGTCACGCAGCTTGGCGCCAAGCACGCAAGCCTTCCGCACCTGCTCTAGAAACCGGCCGCGCTCTTCATCGGTCCCCATCGCCGAACCTCCGCCCGTCCCGGGCCAAACCGGCGCCACGAGCGAACCCGCCACCAGCTTGCGGCTCGTCAACTTATCCGCCAAGCGCTTCAAATCGTCATCGGTGGAATCGATAGCGGTGTGCGGCAGCGACAAAAACAGGTCGACACCCTCAAACCGCGCTCCATCGATCTCGGCCGCGGCAGTGAGATCCAGCATAGTGTCGAGATCAATCGGCGGCTCTGAATCCGGCCCTTTGCCGACCAGTCCGGGCCACATGGCATTGTGAACGGCGGGAAGTTTATGAGTAGTGGTCATGGCGATTTGAAACGTCTCAAGCTGGGCGAAAGTATATCAGGGAGCGCTGTGGCGCCCGGTGGCATTTGACAGAATGATTGACCGATGGGTTCTAAGACGCGGCAGCTTTGGACTGCGCTCGAATATTCTGGTTGTGCCGAAAACGCCGGGTAATTGCTTACCTTCACTTGACTGGAGCGGCCCGCGAAGATCGCGTCCTCTTAAACGCGAGAACTGGTCTTCGTCTCCGGCAGTTCCGGCTCACTCATGAAGCGGCTAACCAGGGTCTTGCTGTCAAAGATGTATTCCTTCTTTTTGGGCAGCCACTGGGCCAAAACTTGCGCCAAAGCTTGCGGCATAATCGGTTTTGAAACGAAATCGTCCATTCCCGCCAGGGAGCAATTCTCGCGGTCGCCCTGCAGGGTGCCAGCCGTCATGGCGATAATGGGCACGCGACCAGATCCGGGCTGGATTGCTTCCGCGTCCCTGATCCGTTTGGTCGCTTCCAGGCCGTCCATTACGGGCATTTGCACGTCCATCAGCACTAAATCATACGTGAGGGTCTTGAGCGCCGCCAGCACTTCGGAACCGTTCGCGACCGCATCCGCGCGCACGCCCATCTTGGCCAGAATGCCCATCGCCACTCGCTGGTTGGTAATGTTGTCGTCGGCTATCAGAACCCGGACGGGCCTGCTGGCGAATAGATTCCGCCACCCCTGGTATTCGCTTGCCGGGAACGCGCGCGGCCCTCTCTTGGGACTGGCACGGGAAGCGTCTCCGGTCTGAAGACGAACCTTGAACCAAAAAGTAGTACCTTCACCAATCTCACTAAAGACGCCGATGGTTCCGCCCATCATTTCGACCAGCCGTTTAGCAATGCTCAAACCCAGGCCCGTGCCGCCAAAGCGCCGGGTGATGGAACGGTCCGCTTGCGTGAAAGCTTTAAAGAGTTTGCTTTGTTGCTCCGGCAGCAGTCCGATGCCCGTGTCATGAACGCTGAAGCAGAGCAGCGGCGCGTCGTCAGGGCCGGACTGACGGGATACGGCAACGTTGACAGATCCACGCTCGGTGAACTTAACGGCGTTGGACAAGAGATTGAGAAGAATTTGCCGAACACGTCCAGAATCGCCTATCAGTTCGAGGGGAACATCCACCGCGAAATCGGCGGAGAGAGCAAGATTTTTTTTCGCCGCCGGAACCTTCACCAGTTCAATGGATTCCTCGATGACGCCGCGAAGATTGAATGGCGCGTTCTCCAGCTCCAGCCTGCCAGCCTCGATTTTCGAGAAGTCCAGGATGTCGTTGAGGATGATCAGCAAAGCCTGACCGCTCGAGCGGATGGTTTCCAGATAATCGCGCTGCATGGCATCGAGCGGGGTATCCAACATCAAATGAGTCATACCGATAACGCCGTTCATGGGAGTACGGATTTCGTGGCTCATGTTGGCCAGGAACTCGCTTTTTGCCTCGTTGGCGGCTTCGGCGGCCTCTTTTAAGACCGCCGACTCTTTGAGTTGCGCGCGGATGACCTCCGTCTGCTCGGCAACTCTTGATTCCAAATCGCCATAGAGATTCTGCAAGCGTGACGATGCCGAGTTGAAGGCGCGCCCGAGCGAGGCCAGTTCATCCTGGCCGCGCACCTCGACGCGATGTGAAAAATCGCCGTTGGCCAAACTTTCGGCGGCCTTGCTTAATCGGCTTAACGGCCGGGCTATGCTGCGGGTGGCGCGAATACTCAGCAGCGAAGCGATGGATACGCTCAACAAAGCGCAAATCAACAACGCTACGGCGGATGCGCGCTGACTTTGTCTGGCCGACCTTAAGGTGAGTTCACGTTCGTAGCCGCTCTCCGCATCGAACTCGGCTGCGAAATCGTTGAACGAAAGCGCCATGTTGGACAATTGGCTTTTCAATCGGCGCTCGATGGCGGCCCAGTCGCCGAGTGCCGCCAAACGCTTGCTGCGTTCCAGATACTCCGGCACCACATAGCGCCAATAGGCAAATGTGGGCAACAAGGCCGGATGACGGCGCGCGAATTCGGGCGCATTTCGCACCGCTTCATCGGCGGTGGCCAAGGCAAGTTCGCCGCGCCGCTCAATTTCGTCCGTGGCGGCGGCAAAACGCTTGGAATCGTGGCCGTCAATGGCTATTCGGAGTTCCGCCCCAAAGCGCGCCATCGCATTGTCAGCCGCCATGACTCGATGAATGGTTTGATCAAGGTTGTCAATACGTTGGACCTGCTGCTCTAAAGATTCAATTTGCCAGAGCGCGTAAGCGGAGCCGATGCCCATCAACAAGACGATGGCCCCAAAACTGGCGCTGAGGCGTGCCGCTATGCCGCGGGCTCCGAGACTTCGAATCCAGCCGGGGAAACGTTGATAGTAGACTGGCCGCCGCATCAGGGAGATGTGTATGAGCTCGCGTATTACTTATCGGCATGAGCGGGGTTAACCAATAGCATCTGCCTGCCTAATTGCTTTCTGGGTTGCTCTAATGCATCGGCAATTCCAAGTCGATAGAGCTAGGGCAAGGCAGCGGTGTAATGAATCCCACCCACAGGCAAATTTCGTTCCACAACCCCCCGCCGTCTTGGCTTTGCATTTTGATGGCGTGTCTTTGCCTGTGCGCCTGTTCCCGGCCGGGCGCGCTACCGGCTTCGGCTTCCTCGCAACCGCTGCTCACCATGATGCCTACCAGCGAAAATGCCGAAGACCGTTCGTTCCTGGCGATACGATTGAGTGAGTATCAAAAGAAAAATGGCGTGCGGGTTAACACTTTGTCCGCGGACGACAGCGTGGATACCCGGCTACGGCTTCTGCAGTCCATTTTCGCCCGAAAGGCGTCCGAACCGGATATCTGCGAAATCGATAACATTTGGCCTGGGATGCTGGCCGACGACCTGATCGATTTGAGGCCCTATTTGGGCGATGAACTGACCGCCATCGATCAGCGGCTGCTGCAGGCGTTTACGGTTTCCGGCAGGCTAGTAGCCATTCCCGAATCCATCGATACGGCGCTGCTGTTCTATCGGACCGATCTTTTGAAGAAATACGGCTACTCGCATCCGCCCCGTACTTGGGACGAACTGGGAGTAATGGCCAAAGTGATTCAGGATGGCGAACGGAAAGCCGGCGAAAAGGATTTCTGGGGTTACGTCTGGCAGGGTTCGGAGGGTGAAGGTCTGACTTGCAATGCCATGGAATGGCAGCGGGCCGAAGGCGCCGATCTCATTGACGATTCCGGTGCGTTGTGCCCGCTCAATCAGGCAGCCGAACTCGCGCTGAAGCGGGCACGCTGCTGGGTTGGAACCATTTCTCCGCCAAGTGTTGTTGAGTACGACGAAGAGGATGCGCTTAATCTCTGGTTGGGCGGTTCAGCGGCGTTCGCGCGCGGCTGGCTGGCGTTCTACGGCCCGAGCAAAGCGTCGCCCCTGCTGGCGAATCGATTTGCCGCCATTCACCTGCCCGGCGGCGGCAAAGGCTATGCCTGGACCTTCGGCGGAATGGGTTTAGCAGTATCCCGTTACTCCGCCAATCCCCAAGCGGCGGTCGACGTGATTCGTTACTTAACCTCCTCGGTAGTGCAAAGACAAAGAGCCCTGGCCGTTTTCACCATCCCGTCCCGAAGCAGCCTGGCGAGCGATACATCTTTGCTGGGAGACACGGCATTTAACGGTTGGCTAAGCGAGCACTGGCAAGAAGGCATGTTTGCCCGTCCATCGGCACAAACGGGAAAGAGGTATGCCGCCATTTCGCAAGCTTATTCAAAGGCCGTCCACGAAATTATTTCCGGGAGTCGAGATACGCACGATGAGTTGACGCGTCTGCACACCGAGCTCGCAGCCCTCCTGCAATCCCCAAACGCCAAGTAAGACAGATGCTCAAACGGGTGGCTACACGAGCGCGAGATTCAGATTCTCAATCGCTTCATCGATCTCGGCCGTATTCTTGTAACCCACGGTCACGGCCTGGACGCCGGCTTCCTGGAATGCATACCGCATGGCGGCCTTGCGGTCGTCGCGATTGGTGAAGCGGCCCTCGCCCACCAGCTTCATGCTAATTACGCCCATGCCTTCTTTTCTGACTTGCTTTACATGCGAGACTACTTCGCTCACGTTGCCCGGTCCCGCCGTGTTGTAGTCTTCGGCATCCATGGCGGCGCCTTTGTGATTCATGCGGATCATGGCGACTTGCAACCATGCCGTCCCCGGGACTTGCCGCAAAGCGGGCAGCCCATGAACGGATGCGCCACGCGCAATCACGGCTTTGCGCTCCTGCGCCTGCATGATGCCGTCCTGCCACCGCAAGCTGTCGGTGGGCCACGACGCCAAATGCTGCCAGTGCAGCAGGAAGACATCGAAGTACTCAGTATTGGCGAGCTTGCGCAACTCATCGATCTTCTGCTGAGGATCAACGCCATCGTGCGTAGTTACCTTCGACATCAAGCGGTAAGTGTCGCGCGGAATGCCTTTCAGCGCCACGCCCAGCATCTTATGCATCTCGCCGTAGGATTCGGCAGTCTCGAAGAAACGAATGCCGCGATCATAGGCGTAGCGAACCAAGCTGGTGAACTGTTCCTGGCCCAGCTCGCGCTGGACTTTTCCGCTCATGGTGCCTGTACCAAAAGCGAGCCGCGTTACTTTAACGTCTGACTTCCCGAGCGTCACCCAATCGGTTGCGGTCTGAGGCGCCGCTTTCAGGGACACGCTTCCGGTAGCGGCCAGCCCCGCAGCGGCAAATCCGGCTTTCAGTAAATCGCGTCTGGAGGTCTGATGCATTCGTTTTTTCTCCAATGTGCCGAAGTTTATCATATATTCTTGGCCCGATTTTTGGAACGCGCGCCTATGCCGTTGATTGGTCTTCCGGCCATCCTCGCTGTGATGCCGCTCGCCAACGTCTCATCCGCCCAACAACTTGTTTCTTTTCCCACTCAGGACGGCGGCATCGTCTATGCCGATTTGTACGGCAAAGCCGGCCGCTGCGTGGTGTTGGCTCACGGCGGCCCTTTCACCAAGGAGAGTTGGGTGAAGCAGGGGCGCGTTTTGGAGAAGGCTGGGTTTTGCGCCTTGGCTATCGATTTTAGGGGACGAGGTCAATCGCGCGGCGGAACGCAGCTTTCCGGCGGCGATGACGGATTTCATTTCGATGTGCTGGCGGCCGTTCGCTACCTGCGGCGAAACGGCGCAAAAACCGTTTCGGCGGTGGGGGCCAGTTTTGGCGGTGACGCTGCCGCGCAGGCCTCGATAGAAGCACCGGGCGAGGTTGATCGTCTGGTGATGCTGGCGGCTTCGACCGATGCGCCGGAAAAGCTAAAGTGCCGCACACTGTTCATTGTGGCGCGCGACGACGCGAACGCGGAAGGCTTGCGGCTCCCGCGAATTCGCGCCTGTTATGAGAAAGCTCCCCAACCGAAAGAGCTCATCGTCCTGAATGGTTCCGCGCACGCGCAATTCCTGTTCCAGACAGATCAAGGCGAGCGCGTCATGCGCGAGATTCTGAGATTCCTCTCCACGCCGTGAACGTATATCCTGGCTCATGTGATCGATTGGATTCGCCCATACTGCCTCTCCTTCCCACAGGCCACCGAAAGCTTGCAGTGGGAGTCGCTGGTTTTCAAGGTGGCGGGCAAGATATTCGCCATTGCCGCGCTTGAGCCGGATCGCTACCTCTTATCCATCAAATGCGCGGAAGAGAAATTCGGCGACATGGTGGAATGCCCCGGAGTCGCGCCCGCTCCTTACCTGGCGAGGGCCAAATGGATCGCTTTCGAAAGCGAAGATGCCGTGCCGTACCAGCAACTCCGGGCGTTGATCCGCGAATCTTATGATTTGGTGGTGGCCAAACTTCCCCGCAAATCGCGCGCAGCGTTGGCGAAGCCCTAACCGGCGAGAGGAACCCAGACGTCAGTCAGATCGAGCACGAAGCCAGCCACCGGGCCTTCGCCCTCGATCCTGTCGATTCCGGCGCGTTTCTCAACCGTGCCATTGGGGCGGTAGACTTCCACCGTCCTATTTTCCGGATTGATGAGCCAACCCAATTGCGCGCCCTGCGCCAGGTATTCCACCATCTTCTTCTGCAGCGGCTTCAAACGGTCGGTATCGGACTTGACCTCAATCACAAAGTCGGGACAAAGGTGCCAGAACGCTTTCTGTTTTCCAGCCCCGAGTTGCTCCACACGGCTCTTCAGCGTGCAGGACGCATCGGGCGAGCGGCGAGCGCCGTTCGGTAGAACGAAGCCCCCGGAGGAATCGCAACAGAAACCGCGGCGATCCTTCTTTGCCCAATAGTAAAGCTGTGCTTCAACACCCAAACTGCCAACACTGCCATCCGAATAAGTGGGGGGCATAACGATCAGTTCAGCATCGGCCGTCATTTCAAAATGGAGATCGGGATGCTCCGCGCAAAACGCGGCGAACTCGTCGTCCGTCATCGGCTGAGCCGTCAAGATAGCCGGCAGATGGGCGTCACTGATCAGGAAGGGCATGGCTTCAGTTTAACGCGCCCCTAAACCCTCTCTAACACAGCCGCTGCGACCTCGCTCGTGGAACTGGTACCGCCTAAATCCGGTGTGCGAACGTTTTCTTCCGCCAGCACGGCCGCAATGGCCGCATCCATGTTCTGGGCCGCCGCGCTTAATCCGAGATGATCCAGCATCATGGCCGCCGACACCATCGCCGCTAGCGGATTGGCAACTCCTTTGCCGGCGATATCGGGCGCGGACCCATGCACCGGCTCAAACATGGAGGGGAAACGCCGCGTAGGATCGATATTCGCGCTCGCCGCCAAACCGATGCTGCCCGCGACAATGGCCGAGATGTCACTGAGAATATCGCCGAAAAGATTCGAGGCCACCACCACGTCGAACGTCTGCGGCCGCCGCACAAAGTTCATGGCGGCGGCATCTACTAAGAGCGATTCGGTCTGGATCGCAGGAAATTCCGCCGCCACACTTTGAAACACGCGATCCCACAAAACCATGCTGAAGCCTTGCGCGTTCGACTTTGTGATGGAAGTAACCAGGCTCTTCTTTTTCCGCCGTGTGGCCAGTTCAAAAGCGTAGCGGATAATGCGCTCCACGCCATGCCTTGTGAAAACGGCCGTTTGAATGGCTACTTCCTGCGGATGCGTCTCATGCACGAAGCCGCCAACCTGCGCGTATTCGCCTTCGGTATTCTCGCGCACCACCACCATGTCGACGTCGCCCGCCAGCAGGCCCTTGAGTGGAGACGATACGCCGCGATACAGAACCGCCGGCCTTACATTCGCGAATTGATCGAACCTGCGCCGTATGGGAAGCAGCAAGCCGTTCAACGTCACGTTATCGGGAACTTGCGGGTGGCCCACCGCGCCCAGCAAGATTGCGTCATGCCCGCGCAGCGTGTCAATCGCATCCGGCGGCATCATGGTGCCGTGCTTGAAGTAGTAGTCGGTTCCCCAATCGTAGACAGTGGAATCAAGAACCGCGGCGGCGTTTTTGGCGGCCTTTACCGCCACCTCAAACGCCGCGGCGGTTACTTCGTTGCCGATGCCATCGCCCGGAATCAGGGCGATTGAATAACTGTTCTTGTCCAACCTGCCAGCTTACTATTGCTGAGTGACAGGAGGGGTGCCAATCTTCACTCCGATCACTTCTCCCGAAACCACCAGTTCCACGCGCCGGTTCAGTTTACGGCCGGCCGCCGTGTCATTAGTAGCTGCCGGGTACTGCGGCCCATAACCGAGCGACGTCATGGTTTGCAGATCAACGCCTTGCTTGGCAAGGAAATCGCGCACGGCGTTGGCCCGCTGTTCGGAAAGCTTTTGATTGAACTCTACTGAACCCGTTATATCGGTATAGCCTTCGACCTGCAAGTTCAAACCAGGGTGTGAGATCACAATGCCGGAAATCTTGGCCAGCGCGATGCGCGCATCGTCTTTGAGCGTGAATTTGCCGGTATCGAACAGCACGTCTTGCATCTTCACCACCAACCCACGCGCCGTTTCCTGCGTGGGGAGGACGGCGTTGAACTGTTGCAAAAGCTGCTCGCGCAGCCGATTCTTGTCGTTTTCGGCCTGCGCGCGCAAACGATCCGCTTCCGCCGCCGATTGTTGCGCTCGTTGTGCTTGCAGAGCCGCTTCCGCACTGGCCGCGTCCGCTTGCGCGCGTGCGGCGTCCGCCTCGCGTTTCGCTTGTTCAGCCGCAGCCTGCTGCTGGGCCGATTTGCGAGCCTGTTCTTCCGCCTGCGCGCGTTGTTGTGCTTCCAACTCCGCATGCTGTTGCGCTTCTACCGCCTTCTGCTTCTCAGCCGCCTCGCGAGCAGCCGCGTCTTCCCGTTCCTTTTGCAGGGCCAGTTGTTGCTGCTTGCGGAGGGAAATGTTGCGGGCGTCCTCCGCCTTCTGCACGGCTTCCTTGGATGTCATGATGGCCGGGTTCCACTGCTTGCGGTTCTCATAATCCTGCGCTTGCTGCAAAAGTTTCTGCGCATCGCTATAGTTGTCGGCGGCAAATTGGTCGGCCCTGGCGTACTGGGCAATCTGCACGGCGTTGATCGCCTCATACAGCGCCAGCGGGCTCTTCTTGTTCGAGTTCAGATCCACCGGTTTCAGTTTCGTCTCGGGAACGTGATACTCGTATTGGCCTCTGGGCAGCAGTTCGTAACTGGCGTTAATGACTTCGATTTTGCCTACAGTATCGGTTCGGGCCACGTTCTCCATCACCACCGCGTCGCTCGGTTGGCCAACGGCAAAATAAGGCTCGGCGGTGACAATCAAGCCGAATGCCTGCAATTCAGTGGTCACATCCGCTTTGAAGTTGCCGTCCGGATTCACCACCACCTCACCTAAATTATCGGCGTGGCCGTCGGGCGTGATTGCCCATAACACGTAGGTTAAAAACAGCGGGCCATAGGAATTCGCGGCAGGCAGACCCTTTACGTCTACCTTAACTTCCATGTGGCCCAAGCGGCTATTCACTTCAGCCGAGCCCTTCGCTTGCGGAGCCAGCACTGTGCCCTGGAAATCGATTTTCGTCCAACCGCTGCGATTTCGATAGCTGACGGCGGCGACGGAGCGCGAGACTACCTCGACTTTGAAAATCGGCATCGGCATTTCCCCGTTTTGGGTCGGGGGATTCTGGCCGATCGCCAGAAAAGGAACCAGTGTTGCTAAAAGAACGTTGTAAACCTTCATAATCGATACCAATAGAGCACGATGTTGGCCAAACATCAAGTGCTTCCCTTTCTTCAACTTACCTCAAACACCTCTTGTCAAAATTGCAGGAGTGAGCATATTTGGTCATATGTGGCTAAGATCGTAGTGTGAACACCCCGCAGCCTACTGCGGCCGAGACGCAGCCGGCGTCGCCATTCGCGTCGCCTTTACTGCCCATTTTCCTCATTGTTGTGGTGGATATCCTCGGCTTCACCATCATTCTGCCATTGCTGCCGTTCTATGCCGAGCGTTTGGGCGCAACGCCCACGGTGGTGGGAACCCTGGTTGCCATTTACGCTGTCTGTCAGCTTATCTCAGGTCCAATCCTGGGGCAACTTTCCGACCGCTTCGGCCGCCGCCCGGTGCTCCTCCTGAGCCAGGCGGGAACGCTCGCCGGGTTCATCATGATGGCGTTGGCCAATACGCTTTGGGTGGTCTTTCTGGCGCGCGCCATTGACGGCGCAACCGCCGGGAACCTCACCACGGCGCAGGCCTACATTAGCGACGTCACCAAGCCGGAAGAGCGCGCCCGTTCTTTCGCCATTATCGGTGTCGCCTTTGGCTTCGGGTTTCTGGTGGGTCCGGGGATCTCCGGCTACCTGTCTCATTTCAGTTATCAGGCACCTCTTTGGGCGGCGTCCGCCCTGTCGTTCACCAGCATCGTTTTCACGTTCTTCCTGCTGCCGCGCAAAGAACCGGTTCACCAGCAGAGCGCCGACGATCAACCTGGCCCCGGCGGGAAACGCCTCTCGTTGATCTCATGGGGCCAATACGGCCAATACTTCCGCATTCCGCAAGTCTCTCGCCTGCTGTATCAATGGGTCTGTTTTTCGTTGTCCTTTGCCACGTTCATCGGCGGATTCGCGCTCTTTGCGGAACGGCGCTACCAGTGGCATGGGCACGCCGTGGGCGCCCGCGAGGTAGGTTATATCTTCGCGTTTAATGGTTTTCTCGGTATCGTCATGCAAGGCGGAGCCGTGGGAAGACTCGTGAAGCGGTTCGGTGAACGCCGCCTCGTCGCCATCGGCTTTCTCGGTTCGTTGCTGGGTTACGCCGCCATGGGTTTCACTTACACAATTCCGCAATTGCTGGTCGTGATGAGCCTCACCGCCATTGTGGGGGCCGCTCTGCGCCCCGCACTTACCAGTTTGATCACCAAACAGGCCGACCGCCGCCAACAGGGCGTGATTATCGGTTTGACGCAGTCACTCACCTCCGTGGCGCAAATCACCGCGCCGCCGCTGGCCGGCTACCTGATTGGACGCGAATGGTTAACCACCTGGGCCGTCTGGGCCGGCGTTTTGGCGGGCGTCGCGCTTTTCTTCGAATCGCGCTCCACTCCCGCCGAATGAGGGTGCCCGAGTGGTTGTTTATCGGCTATTTCGCTTATGTCGCGCTGCTGAGCACGTTCTTAGCCTCACGCCCGCACCTTCACTTTGAGCCGCTGGGCTATTTGCTGGCCGCCTTCAGTGTCTTTGCGCTTCTCAACAAGCTACAGCGCGGCGCCCTTGCGTTGAGCATTCGCAACCTGCGCGACTGGCTCCCTTTACTGTTCACTCTCATTGCCTTTCGCGAGATGGAGTTGTTCGTTCCCTCGAAATACGATTTGGCTTTCGAGGGGAGTTGGATCAAACTCGATCAATTCGTGCTCGGTACTTGGGGCTTACGCGGCGCTATTGAAAGCCTGGGGAAGACTATCCCGTTCTATCTGGAGTTCTGTTATCTGCTGGTCTATGGGTTGGCCGCCTACTCAGTGGGCTGCATCGTTGTGCGGGCCAACCGGCGCACGGTCGATTACTTTTGGGCTATTTACCTTACCGGAACGCTCACCGCGTATGCTTTGTTTCCTTACTTCCCTTCGCTCCCGCCCCGCTATGCGTTTCCGTTTGTCGAACCTCCTACCGTTACCACCTGGGTTCGAACATTCAACCTATGGATTCTGCGCGGCGCCACGATCCATTCGGGCGTTTTCCCCAGCGCGCACGTCTCTTCCGCTTTTTCCTGCGCCTGGGCTTTCTATCTGATCTTTCCGCGCCGGCGCTGGCTGGCGCACAGCATGCTCGTCTACGCCATCAGCGTCTCCGTCGCCACCATTTATGGGCGCTATCACTATGTGGCCGATGTGTTGGCGGGATTGGCCGTCAGCATGATCGCCTTGGGTGTAGGATTTGCAATGAAGCCATATGTGCAGAAGCATCAAAGTCCTTCGGCGTCCTGAACAACCGGCCACTCCGGATGAAATCAGCCAAGCGGCGCTGCAGTTTGTGCGCAAAATCAGCGGCTACAACAAGCCTTCGAAGGCCAACCAGGAAGCCTTTGACAAAGCAGTGCGCGATATCGCGTCAGCCAGCCAGCATCTTCTAGACAAAGTTGCGCCGGGGACACAGCCTGCAGAGCAGCGGGGAAAAGGGACGGATTGCTCGACGGATTAGAGGCGCTACTTTTTGGTTGAGCCGTCGCTTTTCGTGAAATAGTACGTCACGGAAGAACCCACCAGCCCAGCCACCACCGGCAAGACTGAATTGAAAGCATTTGTCAGAGTGTCTACTTTCTTAAGAGTTCCACTCCAGCACGGCGATAATCGCGTAATGACCGACGATGATGAGTGCCAATAAGCCAATCAAAACCAGACGATTTGACGGTGCCTTTCGGTCCCAACCGCGGGCCCGACCTGCGGTCGCCCCGAATCGTCATCCGTCGTACTACCCCCCTCAAGAGGAGGCTGATTTTCGTTGTTCACTGGGACTTACCGTCGCAGAGCCGGAGCGGGATACCCATTCACGATTTTGGTTCTGCTTGTTGCGAGGCCTTCGCCAACTTCTGCAAAGAGGGAATAATCAAAGTTTTCTCTTGTTTAGTTTTAGGATTGCGGAGGACAACTTCCGAAAAACCGTCGGCAACTTGGTCTTGCAAAACTTCGCTTAACTGAACCGATTCGCGAACGGCGGTTCCCATCGAAGCAAACTCGCCTCGCTGTTGAACCTGTTTAAGGCTATCCAGACTGCTGTTATCGAATGTAAAAACGACTCGTTGCGACATAGCGCCTCATTTAAGGTATACCGAATGATATCATCACGGTCACTAGAAATGCTCATTCATGGTCGGATTTGTACACTTTGGAACATCACTACTATGTGTTCTCAGTGCTACCGCCCCGTTCCCGCAATTCGTAACTCTTCCCCGCTATTTTTCACTGTCCAATTCTTATCGTCGGTCGATTCCGCCTGCTCAAAGCGAATCTTGGTCTTACCGGTGAACACATTGGTGGTCCGGTAATACACGGTGGAACCACCTTGATCCCAGGTGCTCGTATAAACCCAGCGATCGCCCTGAATTTCAAGTTCCCCGCGCGACGTTCCGCGTCCTTCCGGCGTCACGTTTTGCGTGTAGTAATGCCCCGGTTTATTCGGTGCTGGAATGAAGATCAATAGATTGCCGCCTACGCCGTTCACCGTTTGCTCGCAGGTAAAGTAGCGTCCCACCAAAGCGCACTGATTCGTCAACTTATCCGCCGGTTGATCCTTATGCGTGACCCGCCACGACCCGCTGTAAAGCCACAGGGGCGCGTAAAGGCCGGCTGCCTTCGGGCCGGCCACAGCGTCCACGGCGAGGAGGAAAGACAAGACGAGTAAACAAAAAATGTTACGCATGATCTCTACTCTGAATTCTAGCTGCGCGCAAGCCCGGCGGGCATGCTATCGTCAAATTCAAACGCCGCTGAGTTCGAAGAATCGCCATGACGACCGCTGTTGAGATTGATTTCACCGTCGAAACACAAAAAACAACATTTGCGTCTCTCGCGCTCGATTGCGGCGTAACTCTGCGCCAGGTGGAAGTAGCTTATGAGACGTATGGCACGTTAAACTCAGCCCGCGACAACGCCATCCTGGTTTTGCATGCCTTCTCAGGAGATGCCCACGCGGCCGGCATCAGCAGAGAAACCGGCCAGCCCGGCTGGTGGGCGCCCATGGTGGGCCCCGGCCTCGCCTTTGATACGAACCTTTATTTCGTGATTTCGTCCAACGTGCTGGGCGGTTGCCGGGGCACCACCGGCCCCGGTTCAATCGACCCCGCCACCAACACCCGCTACGGCGCGACTTTTCCTGTTATCACCATTGGCGACATGGTCCGCCTGCAAAAGATGCTCATAGACTATCTGGGCATTGAGCGACTCCTCGCCGTGGCCGGCGGATCGATGGGCGGCATGCAGGCTCTGGCATGGACGGTGTTGTATCCAGACGCCGTAGCGGCCGCCATTCCCATCGCCGCCACGGCGCGCCACAGCGCCCAACAAATCGCCTTCAACGAGGTGGGCCGTCAAGCCGTTATGGCGGATCTGGATTGGTGCGAAGGCAACTACTACGATGGCAAACCACCCGTGCGCGGTCTGGCCGTGGCGCGCATGGTCGGCCATATCACTTATATGAGCGACGCCTCGATGCGTCAAAAATTTGGCCGCCGGCTGCGCGATAAGGACGCCTTCGGTTTCGATTTCTCAGCCGATTTCGAAGTGGAGAGCTATCTGCGTTATCGCGGCAGCCAGTTCGTGACGCGCTTCGACGCCAACTCGTACCTCTACATAACCAAGGCGATGGATTATTTCGATCTATCCGCCGGCCACGCTTCCCTGGCGGCTGCCTTCGAACGAACCAAGGCCCGTTTCCTGATCTTGAGCTTTACCTCCGACTGGCTTTATCCCACCTATCAGTCGCTTGAAGTGGTGAGCGCCCTGCGTACCCGCGGTATTGACGCAGCCTTTTGCGAGCTCACTTCCAACTACGGTCACGATGCTTTTCTGGTGGAGACCAAAGAGCAGAGTGAAATGATCAGCGGTTTTCTTAAAAGCCTGCAAGAAGGTGCGCAAAAGCCCGAGGCCGGTCCCCTGCCGGACGTGAAAGCCTCGATCAGCGCGCGCCAGGATTACGCCATGATGGCGGAACTAGTCGAGCCGGGATCGCGCGTCCTCGATCTTGGCTGCGGTGAAGGCGAACTGCTCGCTTGGCTGAAGGCGACCAAAAGCGTCAGCGCCCAAGGGGTCGAAATCGATCCTAATAAAGTACGCCGGGCTATCGCCCGCGGCGTCTCGGCTTACCAGAGCGATATCGAGCATGGGCTTGCGGATTATCCCGACGGCGCCTTTGATTTCATCATCTTGAGCCAAACCCTGCAGGAGATGCGTTACCCACTGCGTGTTTTGCGCGAGATGTTGCGTGTGGGGCGCCATGTCATCGTCGCTTTCCCGAACTTTGGTCACTGGACCACGCGCCTCGCGCATCTATTTAGCGGCCGTTCTCCGCGCACGGAACTGTTCCCCTACGATTGGTACGAGTCTCCCAACCTGCATTTCCTGACTATCTACGATTTCGTGTTGCTCTGCCGCGCCGAAAACTGGGTGATCGAGCGTCAGATCTTCCTGCGCCGCGACCGGGAAATCAAACGGCTGCCGAATCTATTTGCGGAGGTCGGAGTATTTTCGATACGCCGGGCGTAGTAACCAGTGTCGCGAGGGTACCCGGGGCGATAGGGCCGACCAGGGGGTCGGCCCAGGGGTCGGCCCGCGGACGGGGGCGTCCGCCCCACCCGGAAACCTGATCCCACTTAAAACGCGCGTGGTTGAAATTGGGGTAAGATCGTAAGAGGCGAAGAAGGTCGGATTTTGCAGTCTGGTTTTGTGGGCATAAAATTCGCGGCGGCGATTTTGGCGGCAGGGCTCCTGTGCCCGGCGGCGCAAGTGGAGGCCGCCGATAGCTGGTTACCCGTGACCGGCAACTTGATCGGCTCAGTGGTGGATGCCGCCGGTGCGCCGCAGATGGGCGCGACTGTGCAACTGCTGAACCGTTACGAGCGGGTTCTGGCCAAGGCGATTACCGCATCGGACGGGCGCTTTGTGTTTGCCGGCTTACCGCTGGACACGTACGCGGTCAGGGTTTCGCAGCCGAGTTTTCTCCCCGCCTTTCGCGACCGCATTACGGTGAAGCCGGGGTCCGATAGCGTGTTGCAGATTCATCTGGCGACCCTATTCAGCAACATTAAGGTTAGCTACAAACTGCCCTCTGGAACCATGACGAACGATTGGAAGTGGGTGCTGCGCACTTCGGCGGCGACGCGTCCAGTGACTCGTTACCTACCAGAGCTGAAGGCCAAGAAAGAAGTCAATCCTCGTCCGCGGGTATTCTCCGATACACACGCCATGCTCGCCTTGAATGGCGGGGATGCCGGCGTAGTGGATACCGGCATGGCCGCGAGCGACTTAGGTTCGATTTTCGCGCTTTCCACGAATCTGTTCGGCAAGAATCAAGTGCAGATTGCCGGTTCGTGGGGCCAAAGCGGCGAACTCGTTCCCGTGGTGCGCGGTTTAGCGGCGGTGTATCAGCGCGATGCGCAGAACCCTTTCGCCAACGCTCCTGAAGTGACCTTGACGGTTTCGCAGTTCAGTCGATTTGGCGCGCAAATGGCCGGGCCGGAACAAATGCCGTCGTTACGAGTGATGACGTTGAGCGTTTATCAGGTGGCGGATCCGCTCGAAAACGTGCATTTGGAATATGGCGTAGCCGGTGAATCGGTAAACTACCTGCAGTATTCGGCGCGAGTGAGTCCGTTTGCGCGGGCGACGCTCACGATGAGTCCCAAGAGTGAACTGACGGCCGCCTACAGCGATGGCGGACGGCCGGATCAGCTGACGGCGCACGCCGCGCATCAGGCGGATGAAGCGTTTTCGCCGAGCAACGACCTGGTTAACGCCGTGAACGCGTTGGATCGGGTTCCGCAAATGTCGAACAGCAACGGACGGCTGGTTTTGCAGCGCACCCAGAATTATGAGTTAGGTTATAGCAAACGCGCCGATGGCCGGACCTATGCGGTGAGCGGATTCTATGAGCGCGTCTGGGACGGTCAACTTAATGTAAGCGGCGCCATGTCGGAAGTGAACCCCGCAGATCTTTTGTTCGATGGCATTTCGAAGACGGCTACGTACAACGTGGGCAGCTACACGCGTTCAGGCTATGTGGGCACGGTGACGCAGCGACTGAACGACCACATGGATTTTGGCTTGGCGGTTGGGCGCATGGGCGGTTTTTCGATAAACCCGGGGCAATCCCCCAACGACTCGGCGTTTTTGCACATGGGGCTACATGACGTGGCGGGGGCTAATTTTCGCGCGGCGATTCCGGCCTTTGGAACGCGCATTACGGCCGGTTATGGGTGGGTGGATACCGGATCGGTGATTCCAATGCATGTCTTCACCACGCAATCGAATGTGGTTTCCCCCGGCTTGAATTTCGGCCTTCAGCAGCCGCTTCCGTCGCTCTTCGGACTGCCGGGTCATTTGACGTTGACGGCCGACTTGCGCAATCTGCTGGCGCAGGGGTACATTCCCACGGGCGGGGCCGGTCAACTCTTAATCGTGCAGTCGCCGCGAGCCATTCGCGGTGGATTGAATCTGACTTTTTAGCAAATCGGCGGTTCGGAGAACCCGAAGATCCTTCTTGCTACCCTGTGTAGTTTATGACTAAAACGTCACAGCGCAGGGTTTGCTCGTATTTCCTACTCACATTTTTCTTCGCCAGCCTGCTGGCATTTTCGCAAAGTGCGCCGGCACACGCGCCCACGGTGGAGGAGCGGTTGAACGCGCTTGACAGTGCCGCCAAATCCGCGCAAAGCGCCGGGGACAATGCCTGGATGCTGACCAGCGCAGCTTTGGTGCTGATGATGACGGGGCCCGGGTTGGCGCTTTTCTACTGCGGGCTGGTGCGCGCGAAGAACGTGCTGAGCACCATGATGCACAGCGTCATCTTGATGAGTGTAGTAACAGTGCTGTGGGCGGTGTACGGCTATAGTCTGGCGTTCGGCGAAGGATTTCCGGTGATCGGCGGCTTCCAATATTTGTTTTTGCGCGGCGTCGGATCGGCGCCCAATGCGGATTATGGCGCGACGGTGCCGCATGAAACCTACATGATCTATCAGCTTATGTTCGCCATCATCACGCCGGCGCTGATCTCGGGCGCGTTTGCGGAGCGCATGAAATTCTCCGCCATGCTGCTGTTCACCTGTCTATGGTCAACCATTGTCTATTTCCCGATGGCGCACATGGTTTGGGGCAAGGGCGGGCTATTGAACGCGTTCCTGGGCGGATCGATTCCCTGCTTCGATTTTGCCGGGGGGACGGTGGTCCACATTACCTCCGGGGTGAGCGCGCTGATCTGCGCGCTGTACCTGGGTAAGCGGGTGGGCTTCCCCAAGGAGCCCATGAAGCCGCATAACCTGGTGCTGAGCGTAATTGGCGCGTGCCTTCTTTGGGTGGGCTGGTTTGGCTTCAACGCGGGCAGCGCGGTAGCGGCCAACGGACTGGCTACGAGCGCTTTTGTGGCTACGCATTTCGGCGCGGCGGGAGCGACACTCGGCTGGATACTGGCGGAATGGTGGAGACACGGTAAACCGAGCATGTTGGGCGCAATTTCCGGGGCAGTGGCAGGACTGGTTGCCATCACACCCGCATCCGGTTTTGTTAAACCCTTCCCCGCCCTGCTGATTGGTTTTGCGGCGGGCCTGCTGTGCTTCTATATGGTCTCAACGGTGAAGAGCAAATTCGGTTATGACGACACACTGGACGCATTTGGCGTTCACGGCGCAGGCGGCACGCTGGGCGCAATTCTGACCGGCGTCTTCGCTACCCGCGAGATCAACGACGCGTTGAAAGATTCGGCGGGCAAAGCGTTACCATTGGGCTTAGTGGATGGGCATGCCGGGCAAATTCTGAACCAAACCATTGGCGTGGTCATATCGTGGGTGTTGGCGATTGTGGGTACGCTTATCATTCTGAAAGTGACAGATCTGCTGATAGGCGTGCGCGCCTCTGAGGAGCAAGAAGTGGAAGGCCTCGACCTGAGCATGCACGGTGAGGAAGGCTATAACCTTGAAGGTTAGACGAAGCAAATGAAAAAGATTGAAGCTATTATTCAGCCTTATAAGCTGGACGAAGTCCGCGACGCGCTGAAGAATATCGGGGTGGACGGACTGACCATTTCGGAAGTGCGCGGGCATGGCCGGCAGAAGGGCCATAAGGAAGTCTATCGGGGCATGGAATATGAGGTGGACCTGCTGCCGAAAATCAAGATTGAAACAGTGGTGCCGGATGCCCGCAAGGATGAAGTGACGCGCGCCATCTCGACGGCCGCGCGCACCGGCAAAATCGGCGACGGCAAGATATTCGTGTTCGATGTGGCCGAGGCGATCCGCATTCGTAACGACGATAGTGGAGAACTGGCACTTTAGCCAATGGGTGACGGCGGCGCTGCGATTATCGAACAAGCGCTCGCTTCTCTCGCGCAGCGGACGCAGTTTGTCGATCAAACCGTTTCTGAAGCCGCCGCTGAATACCTGACACCCCGGTTGCAGACGCCTTTTGCGGTTTGCGCGGTGGGCGGTTATGGGCGATCTGAGCTCTTTCCGTATTCGGATATCGATTTGCTGGTGCTGGCCGATAGTGAAAGCGGTGTAGCGGCGATGAAGGAACCGCTGAGCCACTTTCTGCGAGTGGTTTGGGATAGTGGTCTGCACGCGAGCCAATCAGTACGGACCGTTGCCGAATGCAGCCGCTTGCACGAACAAAATATCGAGTTGCATATCAGTCTGCTGGATTTGCGTTTTGTCTACGGCAGCGCGCATTTGTTTGAACAGCTAGCGGCCGCGTTGCCGGCTTTTTATCAGAAGTATGAAAACAAGCTGATTGGCGAGCTGTCTGAGATGGCGGCGCACCGCCACGCCAGGTTCAACAACACGGTCTACCATTTGGAGCCGAACATTAAAGAGGCGCCGGGCGGGTTTCGCGATATCCACTTGCTGCATTGGATTTGCCTCCTAGCTCATGACAAAGGCCGGATTGGGGAAGCGCTGGCTGCGATTGAAGGGCCCAAGAAGTTCCTAACGGCGGTACGTTGTTTCCTGCATGCGGAATCGAAGCGCGATAACAATCTCCTCGGCTTCGAGTTGCAAGATAAGATCACAGCGTATTGGCTGAACGAATCGGCCGAAGCGGCGGAATGGATGCGCCTTTACTACCGCAACGCGCGGCAAGTGTTTCAAGCCGCGTTACGGGCACTGGAATTCGCGGAACTGAAAGACCCCTCCATCGCGCGCCAGTTCCGCGATTGGCGTGGACGTCTTTCCACCGGCGACTTTACGGTTTCTCATGAGCGCATCTTTCTGCGTAATCCGGCCTATACGTTGAGCTCGGCGGAAAGCGCGTTGCAATTATTTACCTTTGCGGCGCGACATGGGATTCCGCTCTCGTGGGATGCGCAGCGGCGGGTTTCGGCGGATAGCGCACTGCCGGAGCGCTTTCGTTCCGCGCCTCCACCGTGGCCGGCTTGGCGCGAGTTTTTCTCACAACCCAATGTGGCCATGGCGCTGCGCCAGATGCAGGAAACCGGCTTGCTCTCCGCCGCCATTCCGCATTGGCAAACGGTGGAATGCCTGGTGGTGCGCGATTTTTACCATCGCTACACGGTGGATGAGCATTCGATTGTCGCAGTAGAGGTGATCGACCAACTGGGCCTCAAGCCAGAGGTTTCGGTGCGCTTCCGCGAACTGCTGCTCGAAGAAGAAGACCGCGCCACCCTGCGGCTGGCTTTACTGCTGCACGATGTGGGCAAGGGCACCCGGCCGGGCGACCACGTGCAGGGTTCGCTTGAGGCGGCGCGCGAGGTGGCTGAGCGTCTTTCGATTCCGGCGCAAAACCGCGAAACCATCGAATTCCTGATCGCCCATCATTTGGACCTATCGAAAGTGATGACGGGGCGGGATCTGGACGATCCGGCGACGGGCCGATTTCTGACGTCGCAAATATCCACCCAGGAAGACCTGCGGCGGCTGGCGCTGTTGACGTATGCCGATATCAGCGCGGTGAACCCCACGGCCATGACACCGTGGCGGCTGGAACAGTTGTGGCGCGTTTATTCCGCAGGTCAGGAGCAACTGACGCGCGAACTGATCGCCGACCGGATCGATACCGGCAAGCCAGGCGCCACGCTCGGAGGCAATGAATGGCCGGAACTGGCGGCTTTTTTGCAAGGCTTTCCGACGCGCTATCTGCGAACCCATACAAAGGCGCAGGTTCGGCGGCATTTCGAACTCGACCAGAATCGCCAGCGGGACGGAATGGCGGTGAGTATTACGCAGGATGCGGGCGCATATTTGCTGACCGTGCTGGCTTCCGACCAGCCCGGGCTGTTCGCCAAGCTTTGCGGCGCGCTGGCCTGCAAGGGCATGAATATTCTGAAAGCCGAGGCGTCTTCCAACAGCAACGGGTGCATTTTGGATTTGATTCGCTTTAGCGATCCGATGCGCAATCTGGAGTTGAACCCGGATGAAGTGAACCGGCTGGAATGGACGGTGGAATGCGTGTTGCGCGATAGGTTGAGTGTTGCCGATCTGATCAAACAACGGCGGCACGCGCCGCGCCCGTCGAGCGGTTCGAAAATCATGCCATCCGTACGCTTCAGCAACGACGCATCGGACGATTGCACGCTGATTGATTTTTCTGGCGAAGACCGGCCGGGGTTGCTCTATGAGATGACGGCGGCGATCTCGGGGGCCGGGTGCAATATTGAATTGGTGTTAGTGGATACGGAGGCGCATAAGGCCATGGATGTGTTCTATGTGACGCAGGGGGGCGGGAAACTCGAAGAAGGGGCGGCGCGGAATTTGTTGGAGGAGTTGAAGAGAGTGGCGATGCCGGTGTGAAGGGGCGTCATTCCACCTCGACGGCTGGATACGCTTCGATACATTCTTCGCCGTGACAGCCGTAATACGCGACGGTTCGCGCTGCGAAATCAACGTCGTAACGGACGACCCCTGAGCGCCAGCAGGCTTCTAGAAACTCAGGGAAAGTGCTCTTGCCGGCTTGGTCTGTGCGCAACGCCGCTATCAGGGCGTCACCGGTGAACGGCGGCACATCCACGGTGCCGGATAAGAGCGGCGCACCTTGGGTCATAACTGGCCCGTCGGCGGTTAGATAAAGGCTCTGACACGCGGGAAGAGACCAGACATTGCGCGTCACCCCTGCCCGACGCAGGGTCTCGGCCAAATACGGGAAGCCACCGACCTTTGGCCGCCCGGCCATCGCCTGATTTAGAGCGGTCTGCAGATTTTCAATTGCTTCGCTCATTGCGCGCTAGGCCGGTTTTGTGTTGGAGCGGGCGATTGCAAATGAGGCATTTCCCTGGCTGCTGTTGGCGAAGCAGAAGTAACGGTAAGAACCCACTTATGCGAACAGCCACCTTCCTCGTCTTCCTAGCTTGCGCTTTCTTCGTAACTAGCGCGACGGAGTTCGGCGGGGTGGTGTTTTGCGGAAAATTCGAACGAGGGCAGGCAATGAAGCGGTCTGATGTAACATCTGGATGAATCAGAACGACATCCTCACTGCGCTTTGTTCGCGCGAACTGGACGTACGCACGCAACTCTCGCAACCTCAACGCTCGGACACCTTGCCGTGTCCGGCCCAAGCTCCCACCAGCAAGGGAGAAACCGCGGTGGTACTGCAAGGGGGAAGTGAAGATATCGGCCACGAACTGGCGATTGCCGCGCCGGGCTTGCCTTCCTTGCTGCAAAGCCCGCTGCCCAAAGGGTTCTTGTTTGGCGGGACCCCGTTGGCGAGCCGGTAATTGTTTTGGTTAATGCAGTGCCAGGGAACTCAGCATACTACGTTTCCACCGCAATGATTTCGCCCAGATTCAGCGCTTTCAACGAGGGCTCAAGCGCTTTACGGTCACCCACTACCATCCAAATGGTGTGCGCGGGATTTAAAACCATTGCGGCTGCGGCGGTGATATCGTCAACGGTGAGTGCCGTTACCCGGCTTACGTAGCTATCGTAGAAATTGAGCGGCAAGCCTTGCTGCATGAGATCCACCAACAAGCCGCCCACTGCGTTCATGGTTTCATGCTCGCCGGGCAGTTCGAAAATCTGTTGCAGCTTGGTGGCTTCGAGTTCCTCCAGAGTCACTGGTTCAGCGCCCAGCATACCCTTCAACTCTTTCAACATTTCGGTAATGGAATCGGCAGTCTTATCGCCTTGCACGGAGGCGTAGGCGAAGAAAGGCCGTTGCGCCTTGGCGCCATACAAGATAGAACCGGCGCCATAAGACCAATGCTTCTCTTCGCGTAGATTCATATTGAGGCGGGCGCTGAAGGTTCCGCCGAAAACGTTATTCATCGTTTCGAGCGCGACTTCTTCGCCCATGGCAGGCGGTGGCGCGATGGTGCCGGAAAGCACCACGGAATGCACGGCGCCGGGTTTGTCCACCACATAGATGGCGGGCGTGGCGGGCGGCGAGACATGAGCCATGTGCTTGACAGGGAAATCGGCAGATTGCCAGCCCGCGAATTGGGCCTCCAGTTTTGGCTTAATTTCCGCCATGCAAATATCGCCAACCACGATGAGCGCGGCGTTGTTGGGCTTAAACCAGGTTTCGTGATGGCGCTGCATATCGGCGCGGCTGATTTGAAGAACGGATGCTTCGGTGCCTGAGCCGGTGAGCGGCGAGCCATAAGCGTGGCCTTTGCCGTAAAGAATAGGCGGGAGCGCGCGCAATGCCATTTGCACCGGCGTCACTTTTTCGTTGGCGATGGCGGCCAATTGCAGCTGCCTTTGCCGCTCGAAATCGGATTCCGGAAAATCGGGATGCAAAATGACGTCGGCATAGATGTCAAGGGCTTCGTCCAGCGTTGCTTTTAAGGTTGTGAGATAGACAGTCGCCATGTCGAGGTTGCAGCCGCTCGAAAGCTGCGCCCCGAGCATTTGCAACTCTTCGCTGATTTCGAGAGCGGTGCGCCGTTTGGTGCCGCCCGTGAGCAAGGAAGAAGCGAGCCGCGCCGTACCGGGCAAGGCCGTTTCATCAGAAGCAAAACCGGAGCCCACCTCCAGCCAGAAATTCACCACTGGGATTTCGTGCCTTTCGGCCAGCAGGATGCGCAGCCCATTAGACAAGCGCTCTTCCTGAAGTTTGGGCAGCTTGAGTTCGTGCGGCGCGCCAAGGGGCGGAGGAGCGGCGCGGTCTAGAGCCGGCGCTGCCTTGGCGTTGCCGAACGGAACAACCTCGAGCGTGTAGACGCCATCGGTGAGCCATGCGCGCGCGGCGTCTCGCAGATCAAGACTCGTCAACGTTTCGAGCCGCGCAAGCCGCTCTTTGTAGGCATCGGCGCGGCCGGCGTAGGTGAGGCTGGTGGCGAGAATGTCGGACTTGCCGCCAAAGCCGCCGATGCGTTCGACGCCGCGCACGAAGCTCGCGTACGATTGCGCTTTGACTCTTTGCAGCTCGCGATCGGTGGGGCCTTTATCTAGAAAACGCTGCATCTCCTCGTCCAAGGCGGCTTCCACTTTGCGCAGATCCTCACCTTGCTTGGCGGTGGCGACCAGGACAAACTGGCCGCCTATCTCGCGTTCGTCCAAATGAGCGGCCACCTGGGTGGCGATTTGATCGTCGTAAACGAGGCGCTTGTAAAGGCGCGAAGTCTTCCCACTGGAAAGGACGGAGCAGGCAAAGCGCAAGTAATCGGCGGTGGCTTCGCCATACCCAGGCACATTCCAGGCTTTATAGATGCGCGCTTGCGGCACGCGATCTTGCACGGTTTCGCGATGTTCGCCGCGCATTTTGGCAATCCACGCGCGTTGGTGCGCTACGGGAGGGCCAGGATCGATCTCGGCAAAGTAACGGCTGACGCGTTCGCGCGCGTCTTCCATGGTTATGTCTCCGGCCAGCGCCAGCACTGCATTCGAAGGGGTGTAGTAGGTCTTGAACCATTCGCGCACATCGTCGAGCGTGGCTGAATCTAGATCCTGCATCGAGCCGATGATGGTGTGCGCATATGGATGCTCGGCGGGATACGTGGACTTGACCATCAAGTCTTCGACGATCGAATACGGCTGGTTATCGCCTTGGCGCTTTTCGTTCTGCACAACGCCGCGCTGGAGGTCGAGCACTTCCTGGCTAATCGTGTTGTAGAAATGGCCCATGCGGTCGGATTCGGCGAAGAGCGCGTAATCGAGCGCGGAGACGGGCACATTCTCGAAATAATTCGTGCGGTCTTCGTTAGTGGTGCCGTTGAGATCTGTGGCGCCGATGCGCTCCATGGCCTCAATGTAGCTACCAGGAAGATGTTCGCTGCCGCCGAACATGAGATGTTCGAAAAGGTGGGCAAAACCGGTTTTGCCGGGCTTCTCGTTTTTCGAGCCGACGTGATACCAGATGTTCAGGGCTACGATGGGCGCTTTGTGGTCTTCGTGAACCACGACGGTTAATCCGTTATCGAGAACGAACTGCCGGCAAGGGATTTCGAGCTTGGAAAAGTGCATTTTAGGGGTGAAACCGAAAGATAGCAGATGCGGGGCGGATCTTTGAGGCAGCGTCCTGAGAAGTCCCTTTCAGCACGAGAAGACGGACACCGTGAGTGGCAGGAATTTTCGCGTCGAAAGTCACAAGTGTTGCTCGCGCAGAGTGGGCAAAAGCGCACAGGTAGGCATCAGTCCAGAGATTCGACGAGGTTTTCTGGCCTTCCGTAAATGCCGCCCACTCTTCGGAAAATTCCTTCGGCTCTGCCGCATAAGTAATTCGTTCGTCTGAGCGAAGGAAGCGATAAGCCCGCCAAGCTTCGCCTGGATTCATAACTTCGTCCTTCATGACGTGAGGGTTGGTTAATAGGCGAAGAAAGCCCATTTGAGTGACTCGGCAAAAGCTCAGTTTTGGGTCATTAAGACGGCTGAACCAACCCTTCGCCGCGAGACAAAACAGATGCCGTTCGGCTGACAGCGCGATCCAAACATTGATGTCAGGCAAGTAGGTCATCAAAATCGAATTTGGAGAGATCTAGAGTGCCGGGATGCTTTGATCGAATGATCGGCAACTCCACTCTGAGACCGCTGCCACCGGAGGGGGTTTGCAGGTCACATTCCACTTCTTTTGAAATCGCATGCAAAATCAGATCTTCCACGGTGGTTCCGCGGGCCGCGGCCACTGCTTCGCTTTTTTTAAATAACGAATCGGGAAGATTGACGGTGGTCCTCATTACCCTTTTATTCTCCCATGCAGATGGGGTGTAATTAATGCATGTCGGAATTTCGCCAAACGATTCGTTCCATAATGCAATCCCCGGCGTTTGCCATCACTGCCTTGCTAACCATCGCGTTAGGGATTGGCGCGAATACGGCGGTGTACGCCCTGGTCCGGGCCGTGCTGCTGGAACCGCTGCCGTTCCGTCAACCGGAAGCCTTGGTGCAGGTGTGGGAGACGCATCCCGAACTGCACAATCTGCAAGTGGCGGTGCCGGACTATTTGGATTGGAAGAAGTCGGTGAAGAACCTTGATCTGGCTGCGTACACGTTCCAATCGATGGATAAGGCGACCTTGTTGGGCCAGGGCGATGCAATGGCTGTGCAGGGCACGAACGCGTCGGCGGACCTTTTTCCCTTACTGGGCATTGAACCGCTTGTGGGCCATTTGTACGGTGCCAAAGAAGAACAGGGCAAAGAAGCGGTTGTTCTGATCAGCGAGCAGTTGTGGCGGCGGAAGTTTTCGGGCAGGGCGGACGTGGTGGGGCGGCCCTGGCGGCTCGGCAACACTTCGTTCACCATAGCCGGGGTTCTGCGCCGCGACACGGCTTTCCCCGTCTGGGCCGATTTTTGGCTGCCGCTTTCTCTTATGGAGGCGGATCTATACGCGACGCGCAAATACCATGCGCTGGAGGTGATTGGCAGGTTGAGGAATGGAGTCTCTTTTGCGCAGGCTGAAAGGGAAGTGGAGGAGGCGGCGCGCCAATTAAGCATGGAGAATCCGGCTACCAATGGCAAGATTGGCGCGCTCTCAGTGCCGCTGATGGAAACCGTGACAGGGGAGGTGCGTCCGGCGCTGCTAGCGGCTTGGGCGGCCGTGGGATTGGTGCTGCTGATCGCGTGCGCAAACCTGGCGCATTTGATGTTGGGCCGCACGCTGGACCGGCGGCATGAAATCGCAATAAAACTGGCTTTAGGGGCGAGCCGATTCTCCGTTTGCCGGGCATTTTTGTATGAAGCGACGGCGCTCGCGCTAGGCGGTGGGTTGCTGGGCACAGCGGTGGCGCTCTTGGCGCTGCCCGTGATTCGGGAATTGGCGCAAGGGCAAATTCCACGCTTTGACGCGGCCCCGTTGAGTTTTCAGGTGGTGCTCTTTGGGTTGGTGGCGTCGTTATTGACAGCTGCATTGTTTGCCTTGCCGGCGTATTGGCGGGTCTTTCGCGCGGAGGTAAACGACAGCATCTCTGCCGGAAACACGCGCGGCTATTCGGCTGGTGGTTCCTGGTTGAGTGAAGTAATGCTGTGCGCGGAAGTGTCCCTTTCGCTGGCCGTGCTACTGGCGGCGGTGATGTTGGTTCGAAGTTTTTCTCTCACGCTCGAGACCAAACCCGGGTTCGAAAGCAAGAGCGTTTGGGCGGTACATGCACATCTGGTGGAGGGGGACTGGCCGAAGTCTTATAGTTTCTTTCGTAATCGGGTAGTGCCGGAACTTGGCGGAATTCCGGGCGTGCAGGATGTGGCAGCGGTGAATGCGCTTCCCATGAGCGTTGGTAAGACGGAGCATCTCCGTTACGCCACACGTTTCGGGATTGTGGGAACAGATTTCGCGGCGGGGCAATTTCCGACGGCGCAGATCCGCTGGGCGACCGCGAATTACCTGCGGGTTGTGGGAGTGCCTTTGTTGCGCGGGCGCTTTCTGACTGAGGAAGATCACAACCAGCCGCGTTACGTCATTAATGAGGCGTTGGCGCGGCGGTTTTTTCCGCACTCCGAGGCGGTGGGAAAGAAGCTGCTGATGGACGTGGTGAGCGCGCATCCCACAGCCGTAGAAATTGTGGGCGTCGTGGGAAACATAAGGGAGTTTGAACTGACCGCAGCGGCCGAACCAACGCTGTATTTGGTGGACGTTTCGCCTGAGATGGACGTCGTGGTGAAGGCGGGAAGCAACGCGGGCCACTCCATCGCGGCGACACTGCGGCGGATCAATGCGCAAGAGGCAATAGGGCCGGTGCGAACGTTGGACAGCTACGTTGCCGGTTCGCTGGGGCGGCAGCGGTTCGTTCTGGTGCTGATCGCCAGCTTCGCGGGGCTGGCTACAGGTCTTTGCGCGGTTGGAATTTACGGTGTTTTCAGTTACTCCGTGAGCCGGCGTATGAGAGAGTTTGGGATTCGTTCGGCCATCGGCGCGCGGCGGGCGAACCTGCTGGTACAGGTGTTGGGCGAATGCCTGATGGTGGCGGTTCCGGGAGCGTTGATCGGGATGGCGATCTCCGTTGGCTGCTCGCGATTCATGCGCAGCCTGTTGTTTCAGATTTCAGCAACGGACCCATTGTCCTATGGGTTGGGCGCGGTTTTAGTTCTTGGCTTATGCGTGTTGTCGATGGCGATGCCGGCATTGAAGGCGGCGAGGGTGGATCCGGCCACAGTGCTGCGCGGGGAGTAGGAGGTGACTACTGATCCCGGCCGGGCGGCTGTCAAGGTTTTTGCGGCTAATGATCGGATGAACCAGATTCTTATCGAGCATCTTGCCCCCGCCGCCTGGCAAGCCAAACCACCCGGCAAGGGCCGCACGATTGTGGCGATCTTTACGCATATGCACAATGTCCGGTGCAAGTGGGTGAGGTTGACAGCTCCGCACTTGAAGGTTCCAGCGCAGCTCAACCGCGCGCACTGCACGCCGCGGCAAGCCGGCGCGGGATTGGCTGAGAGCGCGGCTCGTTGCGGCGAGATGCTGGCTGAAGCGCTTGGCGGTGGCGGCCGAAACGAGAAGTTTCGGAGAGATGGCTGGGCTCCGCCTTGGCCGGTTGGGTTGGAAATGCTGTGCTACATGATCTCTCACGAAGCCCACCATCGCGGGCAGGTATGTATGCTTGCGCATCAAGTGGGATTTCCGTTGCCGAAAAACGTGGCGCCAGGGATCTGGAATTGGGAAAAGCTTTGGAAAGAGTGCGGGCCGGGCGAAGATACGTGAACAGCGCGTAAGGAAGGTTGAAATTGTCGTTACCGAAAGTGTGACACGGCAGGCGAAATGTAGTGCCGGGTTTGATTCTTCGCGCTATACTCACGGGAAACCCATGAAAACTTCGCACTTGTGCCTATTGATTCTCGGCGGCTTAACGTTAGCGTTCGGGCGGCAATTTGCGTCGGTGGCGGAGCAGGGGCGATCGATGACCGTCAGCAAGTACGGCATTGTGGCGGCGCCCCAGTTTTTGGCGGCGCAGGCGGGGGCGGAAATCTTGCGGGAGGGCGGGAATGCGGTGGACGCGGCGATTGCGGCGAACGCGGTAATGGGAGTGACGCAGCCCTATGTGAACGGTATGGGCGGCGATTTGTTCGCGCTGGTGTACGAAGCGAAGAGCGGCAAACTATATGGGTTGAATTCGAGCGGCTGGACGCCGAAGGGGCTCACCATCGAATATTTGAAGGAGCATCACATTGACAAGTTGGATCCGATTGGCGTGCATACGATTGACGTTCCGGGCTGCGTGGCGGGATGGGATGCGTTGCAACGGCGCTTTGGAACGCTACCATTGAAGCAACTGCTCAACCCGGCGGTGTTCTACGCGGAGAATGGGTTTCCGCTGGCCGAGAAGAATGCGCGCTACTGGCTGGCGAAAAGCTTGTTGAAGCAGCCTGGGTATGCCGAAACCTATTTGCCGGGAGGCGTGGCGCCCGGATTAGGAGATGTCTTCAAGAATCCCGCGCTGGGCGAATCTTTGCGGCAGGTGGGCGCACATGGCCGCGACGCTTTCTACAACGGCAAGCTGACAGAAGCGATGGTGAGCTTCCTCGAGGCGCAAGGCGGCACGCATACCTTGGAAGACTTTGCGAGTTACCAGCCGGAGTGGGTAGAACCCATTTCAACGACCTACCATGGATGGAAAGTCTACGAACTGCCGCCCAATGGGCAAGGGATTGCGGCACTTTCCATGCTGAACATCATGGAGCATTTTCCGCTGGCGAGTTATGGGCATAATTCGGCGGATGCGCTGCACACGATGATTGAAGCGAAGAAACTGGCGTATGCGGATATGGTTCACTATGTGGGCGATCCGCGGTTCACGACGGTGCCGGTGGCGCGGATGCTTTCGAAAGATCTGGGGGCGGAGCGGGCCAAGCTGATTCAGGCGGACCATGCGGCGTGCCAAGTGGCGCCATCGCAAATTAGCGAGCAACTGAATGCGCGCGGGCATTCGACGATTTACCTTTCGACCATTGATAAAGACGGCGACATTGTTTCGCTGATTCAGAGTAACTATGCCGGCTATGGAACGGGCATGGTGGCGCCGGGCGTGGGATTCTCGTTCCACAATCGAGGGGCGGGATTTGAGCTGACGGAGGGGAAACCGAATTCACTGGCGGGGCATAAGCGGCCATTGCACACGATAATTCCGGCGTTCATGGAGAAAGACGATGTGAGGATCGGCTTTGGCATTATGGGGGGTTGGAACCAGGCGCAGGCGCACGCGCAGTTTGTGGCCAACGTGGTGGATTATGGAATGAACGTGCAAGCGGCGCTGGAGGCGGCACGTTTCACGAAGGCCACATTTGAAGGGTGCGATGTGCAAATGGAAGAGCGCGTTCCGGAGAGTGTACGCGCGGAGTTGGTGAAGCGCGGACACGTACCGAAGATTCTGGAGCCGTTCTCGTTTACGGTGGGCCAAGGAGAGGCGGTGATGCGCGATGGGAAGCGCAATGTGAATTTCGCGGGGGCCGATCCGCGCAGCGATGGCGCGGCGATACCGCAAGGGCCGGGGTTTTAGGGGCTGACCGGGAGGTCAGCCCCACAGCGCGTCGAGGTCTATCGATCTTGATCCTGGTCTCCCACATCGATGCCGAATAACGCGCTCATGTCGTCATCCACAAGCACGCGCCCCGGGGGCAGGGGCGCGGCACCCAGCGGGATGTTCTTGCCGGCGTTGGCAATCAACTGGTTTTCATCGACCGCCCGCAGCGTAAACAACAACTCCGGCCTTTCGTCGAGGCGCGCTCCCACGCCATACAAGACCGCGGCGACATGCTTGCACATATCGGCCCAATCGGGGCAATTGCAGGTGAGTTTGATCTCATGCGGGGCCGGGAAGAGTCCATCCCCTTTACGGCAAACGC
The DNA here is from genome assembly GCA_963785595.1 of Bryobacterales bacterium. Taxonomy (GTDB): domain Bacteria; phylum Acidobacteriota; class Terriglobia; order Bryobacterales; family Bryobacteraceae; genus Bog-105. Next base: position 41,067 of record CAWAVY010000003.1, read on the forward strand.
GCTCCATCACGCTTTTGGAAAGCTGCCCTTGCAGCAACTCGAGAAGCGAGCCAATGGAACCGGCGCAATCGCCGCAGATGGCTGTCCAGTGTTTATCGGTCACGGGCGAGATCTTGACTTTGATGGTGTAAAGTCTGGACCCGCTGACCAGCGCCACCACTTCGCCGCGCTTGATCTGCAAGTCTATGACAGAACCGTTGCGAACATAAGTGCGTCCGCGAGGGAGGCGATTGGCGTAATCGCTATAGCGTTCCAGGTTCTCGCACCATGACTTGCCCCAGAAACTCTTGGCAATGGCGCGGCCTTCAATCCGCACGGGGGAAACGGATTTGCCCTGCTTCTTGAGTTTTTCCGCCTTGCGCCGGGCGTCCTCGCGCCGCTTGCCAACGGGAACGTAAGGTTTCCATCCAAAGCCGCCCATGGTTAGGCCTCCTTGATCGCCGCGCTCAGATCGAGCGCCACCAAACGAAGCAACTCTCTATCGTTCATCCCGGTCAAATTGATTTCAGCGCCGCCGCCTTCCAGAAAATCGCCCGCCAGTTTCTTTTTCGATTCAATCATCTGATCGATCTTATCTTCTATTGTGCCTGTGCATACAAATTTATGCACCAGCACATTTCTCTTTTGCCCAATACGGAAGGCACGGTCGGTAGCCTGGTTCTCGACGGCCGGATTCCACCAGCGGTCGAAATGGATGACGTGGGAAGCCGCCGTGAGGTTAAGCCCCGCGCCGCCGGCCTTCAACGACAAGACGAAAAACGGCGCCAGTTCGTCTTCCTGGAACGCTTTCACCAGTTCTTTGCGTTTGCCTACCGCGGTCTCGCCATGCAAAACCAAGCCGGGACGTCCGAAAACAGCGCCCAGAAATGCCGCCAGAGGGGCGGTGGTTTCCTTGAATTGCGTAAAGACGAGCACCTTCTCCTGGCGTGCCGCCACCGTCTCGGCAATTTCGCGCAGCCGCCCGAGTTTGCCGCTATCCTCCTCCGCCCAGCTTCCATCGCCGAGCCATTGCGAAGGATGGTTGCAAATCTGTTTGAGGCGCATCAGAGAAGCGAGCACCAACCCCCGGCGCGCCATACCCTCCTTCACCTCGAGTTGCCGCGCCAATTCCTCGACGGTCTGCTGGTAAAGCGCGGCCTGTTTGCGGCTGAGGGAGCAGAACGCCTTCACCTCCGTTTTATCGGGCAGGTCGGCAATGACGCTCTTGTCGGTTTTCAAGCGCCGCAATATATACGGGCGCACTAGAGTGCGCAGCGGCGCGTAAGAGTGATCGGGTTGATCGGCCAGGCGTTTAGCAAAATCGGCAAACTGCTTGGCCGAACCCAACAATCCGGGATTGGCGAAATCGAAGATAGACCACAAGTCACCCAGGCGGTTCTCGATCGGCGTTCCCGTCAACGCCACGCGGGCGTCGGCTTTGAGCATCTTCACAGCCTTGGTTTGCTTGGCGCCGGGGTTCTTGATGGCCTGCGCTTCATCGAGCGCGGCCAGCCGCCACGGCGTTTCTAACAAGACAGGTAAGCGCAACAGCGTGCCGTAACTGGTAATGACGAGATCGGCATCGGCCAGCCGGTCAACCGCAAGCGCTTTTAATTCCTCCGGCGGCAGCGCCGATGGATGGGCCACCAGAGTGCGAAGACTGGGCGCAAAGCGCGCCGCCTCGGCCGCCCAATTCGCCAGCAACGAAGCGGGCGCCACCAGCAAGCTTGGTTTTTTCTTTTCGGAGGCGGGCTTTTGTAAAAGCAATAGGAGAGCCAAAACCTGGATGGTTTTGCCTAGTCCCATATCGTCCGCCAGGCACGCGCCCAAGCCTAGCTGGGTGAGCAAGTGCAGCCATTCAACCCCGGCATGCTGATAAGGACGCAGGGTGGCTTGTAAGGCGCTACCGAGGTTCACCTTCGCCAGACCTTCTGGACTTCGCATTTTTTTGAGCGTCTCATCGAGCCACGGACCCGCCGCGACCTCCGACCAGTTTCGAGAAACCTCGGCTTGTCCCGGCTCGCCAACGCCCGCTCCGGCGAGCAAACGCATCGCCTCAAGGAACGACAGCCCTTCGGAAGCTGCGGTTTCCTCGACCGCCCGAAACTTCGCGAGAGTCTGTTCCAGGCGTTTGTGGTCAACTTCAATCCACTGGCCGCGCACCAGCGCGAGGCCGTCGGATTGCGCGAGGATAGCGCGAATTTCGGAGTGGGTCAGAGCCTCGCCATCGAGCGTCACTTCCATGCGGAAATCGAGCAGCGCGTCCAAGCCAATTCCGGCGGGCGCTTTGCCGCCGACGGTGGCCTTCACCACGGGCCGCGCGGGCCGGTTCATGCGCCAGCTTGCGGGCATTCTCACCACAACACCGGCTTTTTCCAGTTCGCCGGCATCGTGCAGAAAACGGATGGCGTCTTCGGGCTTCCATCGCAGCGGATGAAAAATCTCGCCACTCTCCACCATGGCCTTCAGCCACGCACAAGATTCCGCGGCGCGCTGCACAGGAAGCAGCAGGTTCAACAGGCTGGCTTTGTTGTCGGCTCCCGCGTATTCACGCAGCGCTTGCCCTAAGGGAAGGTGCTTGGCTTGGCCATGCACCGAGAGGCCCGTGGTGTAAGTGGCCAGAAACGCGAAAGGGCAATCCGCTTCCTTGCGGTTCTCCGCCAGATTGAAATGCACGCGCCCAACGAAATGCCACGCCGGATTGCGGCGCTTCAGAAAATCTTCGGCGGAAAGTCCGGTCTCGGCCAGTTCGATAGCGAGAGCGGCATCGATGTCCTGCCACAAGGCCTGCAAGACGCTGGCGTTCAAATACTCGGCGCCTTTCATGGGAGGCGCTTCGTCCACCATGGCCATCCATGTGCTTTCGGGAGGAAGCGGAACGGGAAGAAGATTCGGCGTGGCGGGCAAACTCCGCAGGGCCGTTACATACTGGGTGGCAAAATGGCGCCACCAGGCGAGTTCAGGCGGCAAAGCGCTTTCCGCCGCGCTGGCGCCCAACTGCAACAGGCCATGCCCACTGCCGCGCACGAACGCCTGCTCGAGTTCGAGGATAACGGAACCGTTGTCTGAGGCGCCGGCGTTTTCTGTCTCCAAGAGAAGGCGGCCGTGGGGAGTGAGGACCGGGATCAATGAAACAGGCATGCGGTTTTCAGGGCGTGAGTCTTGGTCTCACGTCTATTTTGCAAAAAAGAGATAACGTTACTTTGAAAAACAAGTTAGGGCGCTTACGCTTGCGGCTCGGATCGGGCGTTTTGCGAAGGACCGAGGGCGCGGCCAGGAAGCCGGTAGAAGGACTACCTGGTTGGAGGGGGCTTCTTGGAAAAGCGGCGGCTTACATCGGGCCAGAATTCTTTTAGTATGTTGGACGCCAAATCCACGGCGATCTGGACGCCGAGTTTTTGACACGCCTCGGCGGCGCTTCGGTTGTCGGGATAATAGGCTTCTGAAATTGCCACGGCGGAAGAATTGCCCAGAATTTCGGAGTAATTGAACTGGGTCTGATTGGCGTCGGTGTGAGTCCAAAAGATTTGCCCCATGGCGTAGCCGAGGCGGGACCATTTGCCGCCAACGTTGCGGCGGAAATAGCGCGGGTCTTGGTGCAAGAACGTTGGGAAGACCGCTTCCGACATATAGTTGCCAATCACGAAATCTGCGTAGGAGGTGCCGAAATTGCGGGCGTAGCCCTTCACTCCCTGGCCGAACGAGGGATTGGTGTTCGTGATTTGAGAGTCCGCTGCAAACAAAGCGGCGAGGACAACTGTGCCGCGATCGAAGGAATCCTGCCGGGCAATCTCAAACTTCTCGCGCGGGGAGAGAGGCTTGTAGTTTTTCAAACTGGGCGAAGTCCGATTATTGGGGATAATGCCAAAAATACGTTTGCTTTCCGACTTGCCGTCAACCGCCGCCGGCGGAGGAACGGTGATCGCCGGCACGGCCGGGGTTTCCAAGGAAACTTGCTGGCTGAACGATAATGCCGGTGCGCAGAACGACACGAATAGGATGAAGATGGAGTTTCTCAGAAAGTCTCCCAAAGACGATGCTAAGGGCAATCTCTGTTCCAAACGAAGTGTGGCATTTAAACGGTCTGAATTTGCGAGTGAGGGGAGCGCGTGACCGTGATGGATCAAGTGACCATATAGGGTCAGGGGCGGGGAAACGCCACTAAACGGTGGTTCCTACGCTGACGGGTTTCTTCTTTCGTCCCGACGGTTTGACGGGCTTGGCGTCCAGCGACCAACGCCCCAACCTGTACGTCCGGCTGAAGCCGCTGGTGAGGTTCGAAATGGTTACGGATATGGCGCCTCCGGCATCGCACTCGTACAACTCTTCGATCCTTTGCCTGGCGGCGGCCGGCGAATACTCGACGGGCAAGGATTTCAAATCGGCGGAATGCTGCAACGCCGGATCGAAGGGAAAGTAAATCTCATCCCACATGGTCACTTCGCCGCTGGGACCGCCATCGGCGGCGCGGTGACTACATTCCAAGAAGCGGAAGTGGCCAACGTTATGCACGGGCGAATAGTGGCGGCGAATGGCGAGCGGGGGCGCTCCGGCCTGGGGCAGGCTGAGCCCTTTCTCAAATAACGGATCGAAGACGATGCGCAGGCCGCTGTCCGCCTCGCGCCACACGCCGAAGAAGCGAGCTAGCAACTCAGTGAGCTGGTAGGCGCCGGGTTGGCCGGCTTGAATCGCCAAGCCAATGGCGGTGGCCGAGCGAGTATAAGCCGAGCGCAGCACGCGCCGCCCGAAGCGTTCGCGCAAGACACGCGCCACCAGGGGCAATTCGCTGCCGCCACCGGTGACGTAGAGCGCCCCAAACTCGCCGGAATGCTGCGCCAAAAGATCTTCGGCGGCCGCCAGCGTTTCTTCCACCAACGGCTTGGCCATCTCGTAAAAATCGGCCACCTGCACGACGACATTGCCCCAGGCAGGATTGATGGGCTCCAAATCGACGGCGATGCGCCGGGAATTAGGATTCAACGATTCTTTCTTGAGGCGGCACTCCTCGAGGAGACCGAACCAGCCCGCCGCCGATATTTCATCGCGCGCATCGAGACTCACGCCAGCCTTGTCCAGGGCCAAGTCCGCGAGGATGTGATCGAAATCGTCGCCGCCGATGGAGGGAATGCCTTCCGATGCGATGACGTGATGCACGTTCTCATCCAGCGTGACGAGGGAAGCGTCGAAGGTTCCGCCACCGAGATCGTAAACCAGAATGGTCTCGCGGCTCGACTTATTTTGGCGCTGACGGTGGCCGAATTCGATGCTGGCGGCGCTGGGTTCATTGAGAATGCCGAGCACGTCGAAACCGGCGGCGCGAAAGGCCTCGACGGTGAGAAAACGCTGATTGCTGTTGGCGTGGGCGGGAACGCCCAGCATGATCTGGAGCGGTTCAGCCGGCTTCAGCGACAAGTTCGAGCGTTCGCGCAGTTCGGAGCACAGCGCGGAGGTTAAGCCATGCAGCAGGCTGTTCAGCGGGATATGGCGATGGCCTAAATCGAGCATGGTGCGCGGCCCGGCGTCCTCTAAAAGACGCTTGATGGAGCGTACAACTATCCAAGAATCATCGGCTTGCGCATCCCACGCGCGCCAGCCATAGCGCCGCTCATCGCCCCGAATGGCGAGTAACGATGGAAACCAATCGGGATTTGTCCCATCAGTAGACTCAAACGAAATCAACGGATAGTTGCCGCGATCGGCGGCGGCAACAACGATGCGATTCGTCCCGAAATCGATGCCTAACTTCATAATTCCTTCCCTAGTGTAGCGGTCCAGATGTTGGGGGCAGGCTTTTCGGTTGAAACGATGGCTACATTACCGGCAGTGCTTGACAAAGGGCGCTACTCTTGGGAGGTTTGGAGGACACCCGAAGGGCGGGCCAAAGGATTTGTTGAGCTCGTCAGGTAATCTAGGATCTAGGCAAAGGAGTTACGGAATGGCACTTACAGCAAAAACACGCCAGGTTGGCGACGTTTCCATCGTGGACTTGAACGGCAAGATAACGCTGGGCGAAAGCTCGGGCGTGCTTCGAGACGAATTGAATACGCTGCTCGCCATGGGGCGCAAACACATCATCATCAATATGGCGAATGTGTCGTATGTGGACAGCGCCGGGCTGGGCGAGTTGGTCGGCAAATATACCACGGCCACGAACCAGGGCGGTTCCATCAAGCTGCTGCATTTGCAGGGCAAGATGAAAGACCTGCTGCAAATTACCAAGCTGCACACAATCTTCCCGATCTTCGAGGACGAAAAAGAGGCGGTTGCCAGTTTTGGCGCGGGGGCCGCGGCGTAAGATTTAGCGGTGTGGGCGAATGCGGTAATCGTTGGCATTCGGCATACGGATCACCTTGCACATCTCGAAGAGACGGGAACGGGCGCGTTCGCCCACCCGCTCCTCGAGAGTGGTTTTGTAGCGGGGAGCGGACGCCGCGCCCGATTTCTCGATGGTGGCGCCGCCCATATCGGGGTCGGGCAGGTTGGTGGTGACGATGGTCGGTTTTTTGTGATTGCAACGGTAGGTCACAATGGCGGTCACGGTGTCTTCCACCCAGTCGGTGACGCGATGCGATCCCAAATCGTCGAGCAGAAGTAGCTCAGTTTCGAGCGCGTTGCGGTAAGCGTCGCGATTGGCCGCGCCCAGCGCCTCGCTATAGCCAGAGCGGATGCGCTCCAAAAGGTTCTGATAATCGAAGAAGATGCCTTCGTGCCCGCGCGCCATGAGGGACCGCAGGGCGGCGATGGCTAAATGCGTCTTGCCGGTGCCAGGCGGGCCAACCAGGAGGAGACCGGGCTTGGGTGTCTTCGGATAGGTTCGGGCGAATGAAGAGACCGCCAGCATGACGTCGGCCAAGGCGCGCTGCAAAACTGGATTATCGGTGGGCAGCAAGAACGTCTCAAAGGAAGCTTGGCGGTAATTTTCAGGGATACCGGCGCGAGTCTCGGCTTCTTCAACCTGGACTTCCGCTACGCACGCACAACGATCCGCCGACGAGACGCCTTCTTTCTCGCTGACCGTCCAGCCGGTGCCACCACAGTGCTTACAATCGGCGCGCGCCATCGTGCTTATTCCAAAACTATGAGCGTTTCGCCGGCGGCTACCGTGGCACCCGCCGCTGCCAGGATCTTCGCGACAACCCCGCCCTTGGTCGCTTTGACTTCATTCTGCATTTTCATGGCTTCCGCGACGATCAACCCTTGACCCGCTTCCACGCGGGCGCCGACATCCACCAGGACTTTGATGATCTTCCCGGGCATTTGAGCGCGGATAATCGCTGGACCTTTGGTGGTGGAGCGATCGGCAGACCCGCGCCGGCCGCGAGCGTCCGCCACTGAAACAAGGCGCGGCAAACCGTCGCTGCTCACCACTTCAAAGCGGTCGCTCTGCGCGGCGACATGCACGGTGAAGCTGTGTGTGTCGAGCAAAATGGAGAAGACGCCGGGCATTACTTCTTCGATGGATACGGAAGCAAGGGCGCCGCCGTCGAGCATGTGACTCCGGCCATCGATTTCGACGCGGAATTTCAACGCAGTAGCCCTCGGCGTCCATCCGCTCGCCAGAGCGATGCAGGGTGGCTCAACGGCGTGGAGGTTGGTTTTTGTAGCGCCGTTTGGGCGGCCGCCAAGATGCTGGAAAGAGTTGATTCCGATGTGGGCGTTCGAGCGTTGAACTGCGGCATGAAGCGGTCGAGGAAACTGGTATCCAGGTCGCCGTCCCGCCAGGCGCTATCGTCCATCAGTTGCGCGAACAGGCCGAGGTTGGTCTTAATTCCCAAGACGCGGTATTCGGCGACGGCGCGCCGCATGCGGTCAATGGCGGTATCGCGAGTGTCGCCCCAAACGGTTAACTTGGCCAGCAACGGATCATATTCGAGCGGGACGGTCCAACCCTGGTAGACGCCGCCATCCACGCGCACGCCCGGACCGCTGGGCTCAGTGTAATGCGCCAGCCGCCCGGCACTGGGGAAGAAACCATTTTCAGGATCTTCGGCATAAACGCGGCATTCAATCGCCGATCCGTTCCAGCGGATGTCTTCCTGCCGCAGTGTAAGCCGTTCGCCGGCTGCAATGCGAATCTGCCAGCGCACTAAATCGATGCCCGTCACGCATTCGGTTACGGGATGCTCGACTTGCAGGCGCGTATTCATTTCGAGGAAGTAGAAGCGGCCATTCTGATCGGCCAGAAACTCGAGCGTGCCGGCGTTCGAGTAGTTCACAGCGCGCGCGATGCGCAAGGCCGCTTCCCCAATCTGCAGCCGCAGCTCGGGCTTGGCTATTACTAAAGGCGACGGACACTCTTCCACAACTTTTTGATGACGCCGCTGAATGGAGCACTCGCGTTCGCCCAAGTGGATGAGATGGCCGTGCACATCGCCGAGAACCTGCACTTCGATGTGGCGGGGGCGCTCAATGAGTTTTTCCAGATAGACTTCGCCCGATCCAAAGGCGCGCTCCGCTTCGCTTGAAGCGCTGGTCATGGCGGCGGCGAGATCGGCTTCGTGATCTACCCGCCGCATACCTTTGCCACCGCCGCCCGCCGCCGCCTTCAGCAGGACGGGGTAGCCGAGTTCCGTGGCAATTTTACGCGCGGCTTTGGCATTGGTCAGGCCTTTTTCGGTGCCGGGTACGACCGGCGCCCCCGCTGCCATGGCCACGCGCCGGGCGGCTGTTTTCGAACCCATCTGCTCAATGGCGCGCCAATCGGGACCGATGAATTTTATTTTTGCCCTGGCGCACGCTTTGGCGAAAGCGGCGTTCTCGCTGAGGAAACCGTAGCCGGGATGGATGGCTTCGGCACCGACCTGTTTGGCGGCGGCGAGGATGTTCTCTTTGACGAGATAACTTTCCGCTGATTGGGCGGGGCCGACACAAATCGCCTGATCGGCCATCTGCACGTGCAAGGAACGGCGGTCGGCTTCTGAGAAGATGGCGACGCTTGCGATGTTCATTTCGCGCAGGGCGCGAATGACGCGAACGGCGATCTCGCCACGATTGGCGATGAGGATTTTGCGGAACAAGTGAGGATGGACTCCGAACTTTGTTGTAGCAGATAGGCGGTGCGGGATGGTTGGACGCTCGGCGGATGGCAAGCGACCTTCTGCAATTTGAGGTGAGGCTTAGTGGTGGCGGGTGCTCTGAAAATAGGCTGTCGTGACCGGACGCTCGCTGGCGGTCGCGGTTCAGCACGTGCAGAAGGGACGAGGCTCAGAATAAAGGACGCGCAGACGGTTTTGTTTCCCAGTCCTTTGAAAAAGAAGTTAGGGCGCTTACGCTTCCGGCTCGGATTCGGCGTTTTTCATCGACACTCTTAAGGCCGCCTGACTAAATCAATCTTCTCGCCCGGGGCTTTACCAACCTGCGCTCTAAGCGGTCTTTGCGCTTCGCCAGCGCCGGGGTTTGTTCAAAGTCCAACGCCTGGCGGGTAAATTCCAGCGCCACGCCGTAATTCTTCTCTTCGTGTTCGTAATACTTCGCGAGTTCCTCTAAGGCATCTACACGATGATGGTTCCGGCAAGCCGCGAGTTCGGTGTAGATCTTCAAGGCAGCGGCGGGCCGCGCCAGCTTCTTCTCGATGGAAGCCACATCCCATAGCGAGCGAAACAGTAACTGATCAGGCAAACCCAGATCAATCGCGCGCTTCAACAAATCGAGCGATCGCTCCGCCTCACCGGCGTTCAGGAGCCAGCGCGCCACACCGACCAAATCTTCTCCGCGCCGCACACCCACCTGTTTCAGCGTCTCGGCATCCGCCGCTCGAAAGGCGACGGGCACTACCGCGGTGAGACAGGCGAGCGTCAAAATATCCATGGCGTTGTGGTGAAAAACCGGCACTAATCGCTGGGCCTCGCGGGCACGCAGATATTCAAAGTAAACATAGGGAATCAATTCGCCCGGCAAATCGCCGTCGCGGAACACGCCCAGGATCTGCTGCTCGAGCTGAACGAGCCGGCAACTCTCCAGGCGCAACTTCCAGAGGCGGCGCGCGCCGAACAGCAAATCCAGATGCCGCATCCGTGAAAACGGCGGTTTCTGGCGGCACATCCGGTAGCGCGTCTCGAGCAACGGCTGGTCGTAGGTCTTGCCGTTGTAGGTGATCATGACGTCGAACTCGCTGAGATGCGCTTCGAGCGCGGCCAGCACGCTCTTCTCTTCCACGTAATCGCGCATGAAGAACTGCCTTACGCGAAAGCCATCGGCGGTAATGCGGCCGACGCCAATTAAGAAGGCATAGGTGCCGGAGCCGCCCGCCAAGCCGGTTGTTTCGGTATCGAGAAAGGCCCAGCGCGCGGGTACGACCTCGGCAATTTCGTGGTCGCTGAGGGCGTCCAGCAGGCTCGCGGGCAATTCGCTCAGCGCTCCAATATCCGCCGAGCCATGTTGTTTCAATGCCGAGAACAGGCGCTCGGTCTGAAAGTGTTCGCCGAATTCGTTGGAGACCACGCTGCCTTCCGCCCACTCTTCGATGAAAGTGCGCGCCGGGCATGGCTTGGCCACGGGTGCAGCCGCAGCGGGCGGGTTATCTTTGCGGGGATACTTTCGGGCGTAGGCGAGATCTATGGCGGCGATGCGCTGTTTGAGCCGGTCGAGCTGTGTCTCTATGTCTAACATTGGGAAGACGGATTTGTTTCGCCTTTTATTTGCCAGTATAGACCGGCGCGAAACCTTAAAATCCGCTCACCTTAAATTCCACTCATTTCAGGCCGGACTTGTACAACTCGGCTGGGCTTTCGGCGTCTTTGATCGCAGGACGGATTAAAACAACATGTTCAAAGTTTCCATTGGCTCGGCGATACGCGTTGGGGCCATCGCCATAACACTCTTGCCAGGTTGGGAGATGTTGCGCGCCCAAGGGTACCCGCCGAATTACCCGCCGGCGGGCGGGTATTATCAGCGTCAACCGGCTTCACCTGCCGAACGGACGATTGAAGATCTCAGGCGCATTGCCGAGCGCGAAACCTTTTCGCATGGCCAGCATGAACGCTACCAGCATGCCATTGAGCACTTGTCGGAGTTTTCAGGGAAGTTGTATGCGGGCAGGTTCGATCGCGGCAAGCTCGACCGGGGCATAGACGATTTGCGGAATGTGTTGGCGCGCAATCGGATGGATCCACGCGCGCGCGACGTGTTGGCTGGCGATTTGAACGAACTCTATCGGTACCGCGCTAACTACGGCGGGAACCGGTATTAAGCGTACTGAGCTCGTGGTTCCCGAGGTGGCGCCAGGCACCCGCGGGTAGTTTGTCAAGCCGCAACGGGCCGATGGCAATGCGCACCAGGCGCAGGGTGGGCAAGCCAACCGCCGCCGTCATGCGCCTGACTTGGCGGTTGCGACCTTCGGTCAAAGTGATCTCGAGCCACGATACGGGGATGTTGCGGCGATAACGGATGGGCGGGTCGCGCGGCAGGAGGCGCGGCTCGGCGATGACGACGGCTTGAGCGGGTCGAGTGTGATAATCCTGGATCCGCAGCCCGCGCCTTAAGGGTTCGAGCGCGGCCTGACTGACCATCCCTTCGACTTGCACCCAATAAGTGCGAGGATGATTGAGCCGCTGTTGCAGCGCGCCATCGTTTGATAGCAGCACCAAGCCTTCACTATCGAAATCCAGCCGCCCTACCGGATAGACGTCCGGCACGGGAATGAAATCAGCAAGCGTGCGCCGAAGGCCGGCTTTCCCCGGCGTAGAGCCCTGGGTGAACTGGCAGAGCACCTGAAACGGCTTATTAAAAAGTAAATATCGGAACGGCAATGGCGTCTAAACTCATGTTATGGCTTTGACAGATGAAGCGCCTGAACAGGAACCCAAGCGAACATCCAGCTTGCAAACGGCATCCCGAATTGCTTCCATAGGAATCCTACTGGCGGTATTGTATGTGGCCTGGACGTTCTACTCGCGGCATGCTTCCGATCAGCAGGCGACCAGGGATTTAGCCGCCAAGCAGGATGCGAAACGCCAGGAACAAGCCAAACTGATTTTTGGCTCCGGGGAAGTTAAGATCGTCAGCTATTCAGTGGATAAAGCGAGTCTGGCGCGCGGGGAATCGGCGGACCTTTGTTACGGCGTGATCAATGCGACGAAGGTGACGCTTGATCCGCCGGTGGAAGCCGGGAAGCCCTCAGCTTATCACTGCTTGACGGTGGCTCCGCGTGTGACGACTACCTATACACTGACGGCTTCAAACGATCAGGGACAAACGAAATCGCTGGCTGTTACGGTGCATGTGCGTTAGCTATTTTCCGCCACAAAATTCCGAATCCGCTTACTAACGTGCGCGGTTCAGAAAAACGCTCTCGGGATTATAAAGTTTACGGAACCAGTGGAAAATAGCTAGGTCCAATCTGTGACGGGAGCGAGGACGCTGACGGTTTTATCGCGCTCGGTCCAACTGCCGCTCAGATAATCGCGATTCATATGGGCGATGACGCCTAACGGGATCGCTTTCGGGCAAACGCCGACGCACTCGCCGATGCTGGTGCAGCCGCCAAAACCTTCAGCGTTCATTTGCGTGACCATACGAAGCGCGCGCAAATTGCGCTCAGGCGCGCCTTGTGGGAGAACGCCCAAGTGCGTGATCTTGGCTCCGGTAAAGAGAGCGGCTGAGGCATTCGGGCAAGCGGCGACACAAGCTCCGCAGCCGATGCAAGCGGCGGCATCCATGGATTCGTCGGCTGATTCTTTCGAAATCGGAATGGCATTGCCGTCGGGCGCGCTGCCGGTGGAAACCGAAACATATCCGCCGGAAGCGACGATGCGGTCAAACGAGCGGCGGTCCACAACCAAGTCTTTGATGAGCGGAAAGGCGTTGGCGCGCCAGGGTTCAATGACTAACTGCTGGCCGTCTTTGAAGTGGCGCATGGTGAGCTGGCAGACAGTGGTTGCGGGTAATGGGCCATGGGCGACGCCGTTGATCATGAAGCCGCAGGAGCCGCAAATCCCTTCGCGGCAATCGTGCTCGAAGGCCACGGGCTCTTCGCCCTGCTCGATTAAACCTTCATTTAGGACGTCGAGGCATTCGAGCATGGACATGTCAGGATTGGCATCGACCTGATAGACCGCGAACTTGCCGCGCTTGGCAGGGCCCTTCTGCCGCCAGATTTTCAATTTAATCCGCATTACTTGTAACTCCTCTGGCTGGGGTGAACATACTCGAACTCGAGCGGCTCGCGCGACAGTTCCGGGAAATTGCCATAGCCGCGATAGCCCCAGGCCGCCACGTATGAATAGCGTTCGTCATCGCGGAGCGCTTCGCCTTCGGGGGTTTGATATTCTTCGCGGAAATGGCCGCCGCACGATTCGTTTCTTTCGCGCGCGTCGATGCACATCAACTCGGCCAGTTCAAAGAAATCGGCCACGCGGCCGGCCTTTTCCAGGCTTTGATTCAGATCTTCCGCGCTGCCAGGCACATTTAGATTTGTCCAGAATTCATCGCGCAGTTGGCGTATCTTGCTGATGGCGGCCGTCAAGCCTTCAGCGGTGCGCGACATGCCGCAATCTTCCCAAACGATTTTGCCCAATGCTTTATGGAACGAATCCGCAGTGCGCTTGCCTTTAATGGCGAGCAGTTTTTCGACCAGTTGTTCGGCACACTTCATGGCGTTGCGGACATCGGGGTGCGAAGCGGGAATGGGACTCAGCCTGTTGGTTGCGAGATAGTTGCCGACCGTGTAAGGCACGACAAAATAGCCGTCGCTCAAGCCTTGCATCAGCGCGCTTGCGCCCAGGCGGTTCGCGCCATGATCGGAGAAATTAGCTTCGCCTATTACAAATAAGCCGGGGATGGTGCTTTGCAGGTTGTAGTCAACCCAAAGGCCGCCCATTGTGTAATGGATGGCGGGATAAATCCGCATGGGCACTTTGTAAGGGTCTTCATCGGTGATGCGCTGATACATTTCGAAGAGGTTTCCATAGCGCTCTTCAATGACGTGCTTGCCAAGCCGGCTGATGGATTCGGAGAAATCGAGATAGACCCCGAGGCCCGTTTCACCCACGCCGCGGCCTTCGTCGCAAACGGCTTTGGCATTACGCGAGGCTACGTCGCGCGGGACCAGATTGCCGAAACTGGGGTAGCGGCGCTCGAGGTAATAATCGCGTTCGGCTTCGGGAATCTGATCGGGAGAACGCTTATCGCCTGCTTTGCGCGGCACCCAAATGCGCCCATCGTTGCGCAGGGATTCGCTCATCAGGGTGAGCTTGGATTGATAATCGCCGGAGACGGGAATGCAGGTGGGGTGAATCTGCGTGAAGCAGGGATTGGCGAACAGCGCGCCGCGTTTATGCGCGCGCCAAATGGCCGTGACGTTGGAGCCTTTGGCGTTGGTGGAAAGATAGTAAACGTTGCCGTAGCCGCCGGTGCCCAAAATCACCGCGTGAGCAAGGTGGGTTTCGATTTTTCCGGTGACCAGATTGCGGGTGACGATGCCGCGCGCCACGCCGTCGACAACAATAAGGTCGAGCATTTCCATGCGCGGGAACATGGTGACAGCGCCCGCCTCCACTTGGCGTTCAAGCGCCTGATACGCGCCGAGAAGAAGCTGCTGCCCGGTTTGACCGCGCGCATAGAACGTGCGCGAAACCTGGGCGCCGCCGAACGAACGATTCGAGAGTGTGCCGCCATATTCGCGGGCGAAGGGGACGCCTTGGGCCACGCATTGATCGATAATGTTGACGCTGATCTGCGCGAGGCGATACACGTTGGCTTCGCGGGCTCGGAAATCTCCGCCCTTGACGGTGTCGTAAAACAAGCGGTAGACGCTATCACCGTCGTTCTGATAGTTTTTGGCGGCATTGATGCCACCTTGCGCGGCGATGGAATGCGCGCGCCGGGGCGAATCCTGAAAGCAGAAGCAACTTACCTGGTAGCCCAGTTCGCCCAAGCTGGCCGCCGCCGATGCGCCCGCCAATCCGGAGCCGACCACAATGACCGAAAACTTGCGCTTGTTGGCTGGATTGACCAGCTTCATATCAAAGCGCGCCGTATCCCATTTCTTTTCGATTGGACCTGCTGGAATGTGTGAGTTGAGTTCCATTTACTTGACCAAACCTGCCAGCACGCTAATGGGGATGGAAATGAACCCCAGGACGATCACGAGTGCCGCCGCGGCTGCCAGCTTTTTGATGACCGGCGTGTGCCGCGGATGGTTAAAACCTAGCGATTGCACAAAACTCCAAGCACCGTGCCGGATATGCAGGCCCAGCAGAATCATGGAAAAGATGTACCAGGCCGAAACATACCAGACGCGGAAGCTGGAAACCATGTTGTGATAGACGTCGCCTTCGATGAAATCGGCACCCGGATGGACGATGCCGGCGGTGAAATGCAGCAGGTGATAGACGATGAAGCAAAAGAGGATAGGACCGCTCCAATACATGGTGCGCGAGGCGTAGGTGGAGACGGTATTGGTTCGGCGCGCATAGCCTTTTGGGCGCGCGGCATTGTTGCGCAGGGCGAGACCGATGCTGGCCCAGATGTGCAGGCAAACGGACGCGAGGAGTGTGATGCGCACGGCCCAAAGCAGTTCGGGAATGCTCTTCAGAAAGCGGCCATAGGCGTTGATTTTTGCAGGCCCTTCATAGACTTGCAGATTGCCGAGCATGTGACCGATAACGAAGGCGAACAGGATGACGCCAGTAACGGCCATGACGGCTTTTTTGCCATTGGTGGAGGCCAAAAAGCGCGCAGGGCGCTCTTGGCGGGCGCCGATGACGGTGGTAGCCATAAGTTTCGAATGTCCTAACAGAAGGGGAATATAGAAGACAGGAGCCAGAATTTTAGGATAGCGCGCCTTTCCTTACCTTATTTATTGACCTGATTTATCCCGCGCGGCCTCTTGGTCCTTCGGGCCCGGAAGAACGGCTCCGCGCTTGATCCTGAAGATAGCTGAGATACTCGGCTATCCTTTTCCTCGGCGAGTTTCGATAAGGCACGGACGCGTTCGTAAGAAAATACTCGCTCTAACTCGCGCAGAAGGAATGGCGACAAAAGCAGCGAGTGTTCAGGCTGCGGGCCCCCGCGCCCTTGCATTGGCACGAACTAAAATCTCGGTGTCGAGAACAATTCCCATCCGCGGCTATGCCGCACATGTTCGAGAGCGTCTTCCACTGCGGAATCGAGTTCCTTGTCAGCTACGCCATCGACCTTCGCGGCGCGCCGGTTGAGGAAGGCTTCCAGTTTTTGCGCTACTGCGGCGCGGCTGTCCGACGCTGGAATTTGCCGGGGAGGGATGGCGGCGATGCTGATTTCCTCGTCTGCGAGAATCGGTCTGCCCAGAAGTTGTTCGATGGCTGACTTGACGCCGTCCGGCAGTTCACTCGCCTTTTGGATGGAGACGTTTTGCACGCTAAGTCCCTGCTTTGAGCGTAGCAAGTTGATGCGCGAGGACGGTGAGTTTTCTGCTACCGTAAATCAGGCAGGGCAAAAAACTCAGGGAACAAGCCCATTTGCATGGATAGAGAACGCATTATCGATAAGTTACGCCAGCACGAAGCGGAACTGAAACGCGCCGGTATAACTCGCCTTTCCTTGTTTGGCTCGATGGCGCGCGGCGAGCGGGGGAACGACGTGGATCTGATGGCGGAGTTCGACGCCGCAAAGCGCCTTACATTGTTGGACATGGCGGGACTTGAGATGCGCCTAGCCGAAATTGTGGGCATGCCGGTAGATCTGGCGCCCGCGAAGATGCTGAAGGAGCCGGTTAAGGAAGAAGCGCAGCGCGAGGCGGTGCTTGCCTTCTAAGCAAAGTGAACTTCCGTTGCGGGACGGCGTGGACATGATAGTGGCCTTCACGCAAGGGATGACCTTCGAAGCATTTCGGGAAGCCCGAAGACGGTTGCCGCCGTGGAGCGGAAATTGTTGGTGATCAGTGAGGCTGCGGTCAGACTAGGCCAGGACGCTCTCTTAAGCGCACCCGTTGTACCGTGGCACAAGATTCGCGGCATGGGTAACTGGATCCGCCATCAATATGATCGAGTGGATCTCGAAACCGTTTGGAATACTGTGAAGGACGATTTGCCGGCCCTCAAAGCTGCGGTGCAACAAGCGTTGGACGCGGCGGATTCAAAGACTCCAACTTAAGCGTTTGACCGTTCTCAGTGGTTTTACAGGTACAGGTGTTTGGGCCACTCCGCGACCGGCAGCTTCCGCCGTATCGTCATCCGCGTCCACTCCATCCACGCCATGGGCCACAGACAGGAGATGAGCAACCAAGACCATCGGAGCGCGTCCGGCCCGAAGGCGAGCAGCAGTATGCCGCCGAGCACGACGCATTTTACCCAGCGGAAAACCCGGCTTCGCCTTGGTGTGTACACAGGCAGAAATGGCACTGCCAGCAAAAGGCCCACGCCCAGTCCTCCTATGAGCAGCATCTGCGCCAGAGCCGTTGCGCCGCGAAGAAACAAGAACACGGCGGCCAACAAAGCCGCTACCGGGATTGCTCGCAGCAGCAGTTTCAACCACGGGCGCCCACAAATGGCGCGCATTTCCCAGTCTCCTTCGCGCAGCATCCTGGCTTCAGCCGAAGTGAGCAGAACCTTTCGATATTGGCGGTTTGCCGTGGTGGCCTTGCCCAGAGCATTTACCGCCAGGCGATCGGCTTCTTTGCCGGATGCGCCATTATCCATGGCCGCCTCGCGCGCCGATTCGTAGTGCTCTTGAATCTCGGCTCGCACCTGAGCCGCCGCATTTCTCGATAGACGACGCGTCGCTTCCCGTAACCAAACCTCAAGTCTCGTCATGGCTTATGCCTTCCCCAGAATCATGGTCACTGCTCTTGAAAGCTCGCGCCACTCCGCGCGATCTTTGCCGAGGGTCAAGCGGCCCGATTTGGTAATCCGATAGTAGCGCCGCGGGCGGCCGTTCTCCACGTCCTCATAAGATTCCACCAGACCCTCGTTTTCGAGCTTGTGAAGCGCCGGATAAAGAGTGCCTTCTTTGAAATCCAATACGCCCGCTGAGCGTTCCTTGATCTGTTGAGCGATGCGGTACCCATGGCTGGGGGCGTGCGCCAACGCTTCGAGAATGAGAGTGGGCAGCGTTCCTTTGAAGTTCACTTTATGCCTCGTATTCCTATGCATAGGGTATGATAGCTTGCGCGTTTTGTCAAGAGGAAATAGGCTCCGATGACCGCTGCGTCGAAAACAGGTTGAATGGGCCTGTTGAGCGGACGGGGGTTGGGCTGCGATAAACTGGCCCTGTCGAATTCCATGAGCGAGATTAAGACCTATCCACCCAGCAGCGACTTCGTGAGCCACGCACAGGTGCAGGGCCCCGACGTTTATCGCGCCCTGCGAGAACGCGCCCAGGCAGACCCCAACCGGTTCTGGTCGGAACTCGCGGCGGCGGAGTTGCATTGGTTCAAGCCGTTCAGCCAGGGCCTTGAGTGGAATGCGCCCTTAGCCAAATGGTTTGCCGACGGCAAAATCAACGCCAGTTATAACTGCCTTGACCGCCATATAGCCGCCGGTCATGGCGCCCGGCCAGCGATGGTTTTCGAAGGTGAACCGGGTGATGAGCGCACTATCAGCTACCAGGAACTGCACCGCCTGGTTTGCCGCTTCGCCACGGTTCTGAAACAACTTGGATACAAGTCCGGCGATCGCGGCATCGTCTACATGCCCATGATTCCGGAACTGCCCGTCGCGCTGCTGGCCTGCGCCCGTCTCGGCATCACGCACAGCGTGGTTTTCGGCGGCTTTTCCGCTGAGGCTCTGAAAGCCCGTATCCAGGATCTCGACGCCACGCTTGTCATCACCGCTGATGGCGGCTGGCGGCGCGGTAAAGAAGTTCCGCTAAAAGGCGCTGTCGATGAAGCGTTAGAGGAGTGTCCCGGCGTCCGCAGCGTCGTGGTCCATCAGCGCACCGGCTCGAACATTCCCATGCAAGCCGGCCGCGATTGGTGGTGGCACGAACTCGATCAAAGGCTGGCTCCGGAAGCTGAGAACTGTCCCGCCGAAGAACTCGACGCCGAACACCCTCTGTTCGTCCTCTACACCTCCGGCACCACCGGCAAACCCAAAGGTATCCTTCACACCACCGGCGGCTATCTGCTGCAAACCACGATGACCATGAAGTGGGTCTTCGATCTGCGCCCTGAAGACATCTACTGGTGTACCGCCGATATCGGTTGGGTCACCGGCCACAGTTATATCGTCTACGGACCTCTTGCCGCCGGCGCCACCGCCGTCATTTATGAAGGCGCTCCTGATTATCCCGCCTTCGATCGCTTCTGGCAAATTGTCGAGAAGCGGAAAGTCTCCATCTTCTACACGTCGCCCACCGCCATCCGCGCACTCATCCGGCAAGGCGATCAGTGGCCTGAGGCGCACGATCTCTCAAGCCTCCGACTCCTCGGGTCAGTCGGCGAGCCCATTAATCCGGCGGCTTGGGAGTGGTACTACAAAGTCATTGGCAAAGAGAGGTGCCCTATCGTTGACACCTGGTGGCAAACCGAGACTGGCGCCATCATGATCGCTCCCGTGCCCGGCGCTGTTCCTCTGAAGCCCGGTTCCGCGACTCTTGCTCTACCCGGCATCGTTACCGAAATCGTCGATACCAAAGGCGTCCCGGTTGGCGACAATCGCGAGGGCTATCTCATTGTCAAGCACCCTTGGCCCAGCATGGTGCGCGGCATTTGGGGAGATCCCAAGCGTTTCGAAGAACAGTATTGGTCGCGCGTACCCGGTATGTATTTCACAGGCGACGCCGCGCGCCGCGACGAAGACGGATATCACTGGATTCTGGGCCGTGTTGACGATGTCATGAACGTGAGTGGCCACCGCCTCAGCACCATGGAGATTGAGTCCGCGCTTGTCCATCATCCCGCTGTGGCGGAAGCCGCTGTCGTCGGCAAGCCGCATGAGATCACCGGCCAGGCCGTCTGCGCTTTTGTGACTCTCAAGAAAGGCAATTGGGATCACTCCGTTCTGGGTAAAGAACTACGTCAATGGGTGGGCCGCGAAATTGGACCCTTCGCCCGCCCTGAGGAAATTCGCTTCACTGACGTACTCCCAAAAACTCGCAGCGGCAAAATTATGCGCCGTTTGCTCCGCGAGATAGTTACCAGCAACGGCGCTGTCACGGGCGATGTCACCACTCTTGAGGATCTGTCGGTGGTAACTAAACTCGCGTCGCAACATGACGAGGATTAAAAGTACGCCGTTTCATAAATAGGCTAACGGAAATTGCCGTTAGCGCTCCGTTGAAAAACCACGTCGAACAGGCCTGGGTGCAGCCGCTCCTTGTAGTCGCGGTTCAGCCAGGGGCGTCGAGGCGAAATGAGAGGTTTTCATCATCGTCGGTAGGCCGCAGGCCCATGAGCACTCCATTGAAAATACCAAGCTAGGGCGCTTACGCTTCCGGCTCCGATTCGGAGGTTTTCATCATCATAGGTCGACGAGGATTAAGCTAACTCCTCAACTCCCAACTCTCGATTCAAATGAAACACTTGTTTCGGCCTGCCAATGACAAACCAATAACTGAGTGCGGCGACTAGTAAGAAGCCACTCGCAATCGTGAACCCGGTGTAAAAACTTCCGGTTTTATCTACCGCGTATCCGGTGATCCACGGCGCGCAAATGCCGGCAAAATTGCCAATGCAGTTCTGCAAACCGGTCCATTTCCCCGCGGTTGGCGCGCCTGCCAACAACTGTGACAAGGCCCAATGGTTGGAGGACCATCCTCCCATGGCAATGAAAGTGAGTAGGAGTAAGGTCGTACTCGATGTCTCACCCGGAGCTCGCACCGCCGCAAACATTAGAGGACAACACAATAGCAGCCCCCAGCACATACTCAATTGGCGGACCTTGCCCGCTTCGTGTCCGCGCTTGATAAACCAATCCGCCAGGAATCCAAACGAGGCGGAAGCCACCGCCACTGTCACATAGCAAAGCGTGGTTACCGTCCTGAGGTGCGCGCCGGAATAATGCCTCTCTTTTTCGAGGTAAGCCGGCAACCAGTTGAGCATGAAATACCAGGCGTAGTTGCCGCCGAACAACCCCACCGCGGTTCCCCAAAAAGCCCGCGATTCCATCAGCCTCTTGTAGCTCATGGCTTTCACAATCCGGGTGGAGTTCGCCTCGACAATCTTGTGTGGCAAGCGTCCCGCAATGAGGCACCAGGGCACCAGCCACAGCATGCTAGCGGCACCAATCACCAAAAACATTCCGCGCCAATCGAATTTCTCAATCATCAGCAAACCAACCCACGATCCCACCGCCGGCCCTAGTTTTGAACCCGCGTCAATCAAGCCGTTCGCCGTTCCGCGGAGTCTTTCGGGAAAACTGACGACCATCATCTTCGCGTAAGCCGGATAGGCCAGCGACTCGCTGAGACCCAGCAGCAGCCGCAGGATGAAAATCTGCCAGAAGAAATTGGCCAGCCCCGTGGCACCAGTTGCCGCCGACCACAAGAAGAAGGCAATGGCGTACAACCAATTCACATTCCAGCGGTCGATTACCTTAGCCGCACTGAGTTGCGCGAGCGCATACGTGACGGAGAACGCCGACATGAGTATGCCCATGCCGCTTCCCGATAGGTGCAACTCGGCTTCGAGCCGTGTGGCGGCAATGCCGATGTTGCCCCTGTCCGCGTAGTTGATGCAAACTGAGGCGGCTAACAGGAACAAAGCGATCCAATACAACATGCGCGGTTTGTCGTTTGTCTCGCTCATTCGAGCCAAGGCTATCAAACTGGGTTGACTGTCAGCAGATATTCACGAACAACTAACGCCGTGTTAACGCTGGCTGGAGACGCTGGTGTTATGCATACCAGACAGCTCCCATTCGAAGTCTCGGCTTCAGCGTTGCTACCTGGACCGCTGAAGAGTCTGGCACGGCCGTTCGATCCGGCGCTTTTGAAACTCTTTGTGCCGGAAGAGCTCGTCCGCAGCTACTCCGCCTCACGCCTTGATGGCCAGACTGCCGCCGAGTTTACCGGCCGCATGTTGCGGCAATTACAAATCGGTTATGAAATGGAAGAGAGCGATCGGAACCGCCTTCCCGCCACGGGAGCCGCACTGGTGGTTGCCAATCATCCGTTCGGTATGTTAGAAGGCTTAATCCTGGTTGACATGCTCGAGAAGGTTCGCGCCGATTTCCGGATCGTCGCTAACGGAATCCTGGCCACCACACCGGCTCTTCACGAAAAAGTATTTTTCGTCAATCCCTTCGACAACGCCTCCGCCACTGAGAACGGCCGCAGCTTACGCCTCTCGCTCGACTGGCTGCGCCGCGGCGGCATGCTCGTCATGTTTCCGGCCGGTGAAGTCTCGCACCTCAATTGGGGCGAGGCGCCGGTGGCCGATCCCAAATGGAACAGCGCTTCCGCTCGCCTGGCGCGCAAGGTTGGTTGTCCCACCGTTCCGCTTTTCTTCGAGGGCGCCAACAGCCTGCCGTTCCAAATGCTGGGCGCCATTCATCCGGGTCTGCGGACGCTGAATCTGGCGCGCGAGCTTGTCAAGAAGCGCAGCCATACCATCAAGGTGCGAGTGGGGACCGCCATTCCGGCCGCGGTTCTGAAGGGTTGTGCCGATGCCGAATCCGCAACGGAATACATGCGCGCGCGCACCTATCTTTTGTTGAATCGCCCCGCTCGCCAGAGCGTGCATTCGCCGTCTGGCGCTCAGCCCGCATCCGCTTCTGTTCCTAAAGAATCCATCGCGCGTGAAGTGGAGCGTCTCAGTCCGCAACAGACTTTAGGCACCGGCGGCGATTTCAAGGTTGTGATCGCGGGCGCTCACGAAATCCCCAATCTGCTGATAGAAATCGGGCGCTGCCGCGAACTTACCTACCGCGCCGTCGGCGAGGGTACCGGCAAAGCTCTCGATCTGGACGAATTCGACGGGCACTATCAGCATCTCGTGCTGTGGCATACCTCCGACCGGCGCCTCGCGGGCGCGTACCGTCTGGCCGCCACGATGGATGTCTTGCCCTCCCGCGGCGTTAAAGGTCTCTACACGAATACGCTCTTTCACTACGCGCCCGAATTCTTTGACCGGATAGGACCCGCTCTGGAGCTGGGCCGTTCGTTCGTTTGTGCCGAATACCAAAAACACTATTCACCCTTGCTCTTACTGTGGAAAGGCATTGCCAACTACGTGCAACGCCGTCCCGAATGCGCCGTCCTGTTCGGAGCCGTCAGTATCAGCAGCGATTATCAGGCACTCTCGCGCTCGCTCATCGTCGATTACTTAAAAGGGCATCTGGCAAACGAGTTGGCGGGGTGGGTGCGTCCACGCCGTGGCTTCCGCCGGCATCTGCCTTTGCCCAAGCATGTCAAACTATTGGGCCGCCTCATCAACAGCGTGGATGAACTTTCCGCATCCGTGCAAGATTTGGAACGTGACGGCAAAGGCCTGCCTGTGCTGATTCGCCAGTACATGAAAGTGGGCGGCCAGTTTTTGGGTTTCAACGTCGATCCGCACTTCTCGAACGCCCTAGACGCGCTGGTCTTTGCCGATCTGCGCGTGGCCGCCACACCCATGCTCGAGCGACTCATGGGACGGGCCGGCGCGCAGGCGTTCCGCTCGTTCCACCCGAATCCCGAGACCGAACCGCGCTTGCGCGCAAGCTGCCCCGTCATCGTGTAATACACTCTGGGAGGTGCTGCTTTCCCTCCGAGGTATCAAAAAACATTTTGGCGGCGTGCAGGCCTTGCGCGACGGCAACCTTGATATTGCCGAGGGCGAAGTTCACTTGCTGATGGGCGAAAACGGCGCGGGTAAGTCCACGCTCATGAAGATTGTCGCCGGCCTGTACCAGCGCGATGGCGGTGAAATGTTGTGGCGCGGCCAGCCGGTTTCTTTCATCCGTCCTGCGGAAGCGTCCGCGCACGGCGTCGCGATGGTTCACCAGGAGTCTCTTCTGGCGCCGCATCTGAGCGTGGCCGAAAACATTTTCCTGGGCCACGAAACCTCTTCTAAAATTGGCCTGGTTGACCGCCGCGCGATTGTAGCCAAGGCCAGCCGCATCATTGCCGAACACGGCTTCCGGCTCGACCCGCAAGCGCGCGTCTCAAAGCTCAGCCCCGCCGGGAAACAACTGGTCGAGATTTGCCGAGCCCTCGCCCAGGGTTCAAGCCTGCTCATTTTCGATGAGCCCACTTCTTCGCTCTCGAACGCCGAAACGGCCGAAGTGTTCCGCATCGTTCGAACACTCTGCGAACGCAAATTGGGCGTGATCTACATTACCCACCGGTTGGAAGAATTGCGCTCCATTGGCGACCGCGTCACGGTTTTGCGCGACGGCGCCACCGTTCATTCCGGCCCTTTGCGCGAACTTTCCCGCGATCAACTCATCCAGCACATGGTTGGGCGTTCCGTGCATGCCACCTTCCACCGCCAACCCTCCGCTTCGGGTGAAGTCCTGCTCCGCGTCCATAAACTTTGCCGGGGCATCCTACGTAATATTTCATTCGAAGTGCATGCCGGGGAGATCGTCGGCTTAGGTGGTCTAATGGGCGCGGGCCGTACGGAGCTTTGCCGCGTGTTGTTCGGCTTGGATCCTCCGGAGAGCGGGACGGTGGAGATTGCCAGCCGCGCGGTGAGTTCCAAGAATCCCCGCCAAGCCGTCGCCGCCGGGATCGCGCTTATTCCGGAAGATCGTCAGATCAATGGCCTCGCTCTCAAACTGCCCATCGCCTTCAATATCACAATGCCCGATCTGGGCCGGGTGTCGAATTATGGCGTGGTCAACAAACCTTCCGAAAATGCTTTGGCCGAAGACTACCGGCAACGCCTGCGCATCAAATGCCAGTCGCCGCGGCAATTCGCCGGCCGGTTGAGCGGCGGGAATCAGCAGAAAATCGTCATCGCCAAATGGGCGGCCCGCGGGGCGCGCATCTTCCTGTTCGACGAACCAACGCGCGGTATCGATATCGCCGCCAAACAAGAAGTTTTCGAAGAGATGGATGGGCTTGCCAAAGCGGGCGCGGCCATCTTGATGGTCAGTTCCGAACTGCCCGAACTCATCCAGGTAGCCGACCGCATTCTCGTGATGTCGCAAGGCCGGCTCAGCGGTGAACTCCCGGGCAAGACGTCGCAGGAAGAAATCATGCGGTTGGCTGCTCCCGCGAACACAGTGGCAACGGAGATCGGCTAGCTTGAATCGACTGCAACGCCTGCTGCCGTTCGTCACGCTCATTGCTCTTGCCGCCGCGCTCACCATCGCCACACCGCACTTCCTCACGGCCATCAATCTGGCGAGCGTCGCTCGTCAAACCGCCGTCATCAATCTCATGGCGCTCGGCATGACTCTTGTCATCATCACCGGCGGGATCGATCTCTCGGTCGGCTCTACTCTCGCTTTGTCGGGACTCTTCGGCACGATCGCTATCAAGGCCGGCCTGCCGATTCCGCTTGCTATTTTGATTGGCGTCGCGGTCGGCTTGCTCTGTGGCTTGCTCAACGGCTTGATGATCACGCAACTTCGTATCAATCCGTTCATCGTCACGCTGGGCACGCTGGAAGTTTTTCGCGGCCTGGCACTGGTCAAGTCAAAAGGGCTACCCGTCCACGAAATTCCCGATGCGTTTTCTTATCTCGGCGATGGCGATCTCCTGGGAATTCCTTTCTCGTTATGGGTGCTCGCGGTGTGCGCGTTGCTGATGCATTTTGTCCTTGAGCACACCAAGCTTGGGCGCTATGCCTTCGCCATCGGCAGCAACCAGAGCGCCGCTTACTATGCGGGCGTTCCCATCAAGTTTCACCTGGTGAGCGTGTATGCCATCGCCGGGCTTCTGGCCGGACTGGCGGGGATGGTGGAAGCCTCTCGCCTCATGACGGGCCAACCTACTGCGGGCCAAGGTTACGAATTACAGGCGATTGCCGCGGTCGTCATCGGGGGCGGTAGTTTGCAAGGTGGGGAAGGCAGTGTCGTGGGAACACTCATCGGAGCATTCATCATCGGTCTGCTCTCGAACGGAAGCGATCTCCTGGGCATCAATCCGTATTGGCAGCAAGTCACGATTGGCGGGGTGATCATCGCGGCGGTTGGTTTCGACGAATTACGCAAACGTAAGTTCGGCGGCGCGTAGCGGGAGTGCTCATGGGAGATGCGGTTGCCATCTTATCCCTCACCGCCCTGCACTTTCTGGCGATGATGCTTTGGGTTGCCGTCCTGACAGCACTTGCGATATGGCGGGGAACCCGCGATGTCATTCACGCTGGCCTAATCGCTCTTGCCGGAATGGCTTTGCCCGGATACTTCTGCTTTTGGCTGACTCTTCTGTCACCCCATCTCGGCCGATACTTTGCGGTGGCTACCATAGCGGTTGCCATAGTTGGCTTGCCACTCTGCCTTAAAAGGCTCGACGGCGAAGGTCTGAGGGTCCTCAAATCACTTCTCTCTCCTTGCTTTCTAAGCGGCGGCGTGGCGCTATTCATTCTTTCGGCGGGCTTTCTCTACGGGGGTTGGAACGAACCCATCGAAACGGCGCGGGTGCGCTTTTCGCATCTGCTTCCGCCTGATAACGAAATACCCCTTCTGCTGGCGGAGGGCGTGCGCGCCAAGCAGATGCCCAGGCCGCTGACGAACGGTTGGCTTTCGAGTGACCGTCCGCCCCTTCAGAGCGGCATTGTGTTGTCGCAGTTTCCGCTGTTTCATGCGCCCTACCGCGAACAAGCCTACGCCATAGTTGGTGCGCTGGCGCAAAGTTTCTGGATTTTTGCGCTGTGGCTGCTGCTCAGCGCCTTTCGCCTTGCATCTCGCGCAGTTAGCCTGGTGCTGGCTGCTTGCCTCTTTTCCGGTTTTGTCTTTCTCAATACGTTTTTCGTGTGGCCCAAGCTATTGGCTGCCGCCTACACGCTGGGGTTCGTCGCCGCGTTCGTCGCGGCGGAGCCTAAAGCGCACTCAGCTCTCGAATCGTGGGGCGTGCCCGGCGCACTCTTCAGCTTTAGCCTGCTGTCTCACGGCGGCAGCGCGTTCGTCCTTATCCCCGCGGTGCCGCTCATTTTGTTGTTGAGGCACCCTCGCCAGATCAAGCGGATGGCCGCAACGATATCCTTCGCGGTGGTTCTCTACTTGCCGTGGACCCTCTATCAAAAGTTCTACGATCCGCCAGGCAACCGCTTGTTGAAGTGGCATCTGGCCGGCGTTAGCGCATTGGATAACCGTTCTTTTCTGGAAGCCGCCCAAGCGTCGTATGGTGCGCTAAGTTTTCACCAAATCATGGATTACAAAGCGGCAAACTTCAACATGGCGCTTGGTGGCGGATTTCAGAATCTGGAGAGCACGGGGGCGCTTCTGAAAGAACTCGTTTCGCCCGCTGGCCTTTCCGTCGCCGTCCCGCACGCAGTGGAGCTAAGGGCTAAAGCCTTTTTCTTTATGGCTTCCTGTTTGGGTCTCTTCATCCTGGCTCCTTACGCGCTCCTGGCGGGCATCGCCCCGCGCTTTCGTTCCCCCGAATGGCGAACCGCTTGCATGTTTTGGATACTCACGTTTGCGTCAATTGTCTTCTGGTGCTTATTGATGTTCGTGCCAAGCTCTACCAGCATCCACCAAGGCGCTTACGCGACGGTGCTCCTTGCCATGGCCGCTTCCGTTCTTTCGCTGTGGGCGGTATCCGCACGCCTCGCTCTGGTTGTCACGATGCTGCAGATTGGCATGAATTTTTTGCTGTACGGTCCTTTGACCAGTGTCCCGGGAGCCTGGCATGTCGATACCTTGCTGCTTTTTCTTTTTTCGCTTGCCGCAGTTTTGGCGCTACTCTGGAATCTCGCCCGGCGAGCACCCATTCTCGCCGCTACTGCGGCTTCTTCTTTTTGAACTGATCTAAGATCGAACCTAACGGATCGGCTTGAGGCTGCTGCTTAGCCTTGGCATCGCCCGAATTTTGCTGGCCTAAAAGGCCGCCTAACACCCCGCCCAGCCCTTTGCCCGCTTGTCCGGCAATTCCGGTAGTGCTTGGCAGCAGATGGCCCAACTTCATTTTTGCGATCGCCTCAGCGTCCGGCGTAACGATCGGGTGAGACATATTCCCCGTCACTATTACAGGAACCACCAACTCACCTTTTGAATTCGACAATGCGGTGCTCAGAAACCCTCCAATTCCGGTGCCACCCACCGATTGGCTCACGCCGCTGCCCAGCACCGCCGACAAATGCATGTTGACGTCTTGACTCACCAGATTCAAGCTGCCATTCGCCGTAAGGGAGCCCGCGTTCAACACGCCAACCAGGTTATCCGTGCTCGCCACACCATTCACGATATTGAGCGTGCCCGAGAATTTCTTCAATGCCGTTCCGCCGGCACTGGCCGAATCCTGACCGGCGCTCTTCAAGAACTTCCCCACCTTCTCGACCTCGTTGAGGATGTTCACGTTCTTAATTAAGCCGTCGGTCAGATTAAAAGAGATCGTCCCGTTTAAGGTGCGCGCTAAATCGTTGCTGCCTACGAGCGCAAAACGCAGGTTGGTATCCGCCGCCAAGCTGCCGTAAACGGTATTCTTCACCGAACTCACCGCGGAAAGGAGGCTGTTGGCATCCACGCCGGCGAACTTCACCTTTACGGCGCACTGCGCCGCCGCCGGCCGCATGTCCGCCGTTGCGGAGCCAGCCGCTTTACCGCCAAAGACCTCCGCGCTCAAGGGCGAAAGCTGGATCACGCCGCGGTCAAGCTGAACGTTGGTTGACACGTTTTGCAGGACAAGATCGTTCGCTTTGATTACGCCGGCTGTCAAGCTGCCGGTTCCGGTAGTTACGTTCAAGAGACTGGGTGATGACGCGGCTCCTGGTTTTCGTTTCACGCCAGCAGGCGCGGGGGTCTCCGGCACCACCAGGTTCTGCAGCTCGGCCGTATCAATCGAATCCGCGCTCAGGTTGAACGTGAGTTGGGGCGCGGCGAAGTTCTTGGCCGACAATCCACCACGCACGGTTGTGCCGTCCACTGCAGCGGCCAAATTGGTCAGGGTGACGGTATTCTGCGAAAAGGCCGCATTGGCGGATGTGATCGTTACCGGTTTCCGCAAGGCCGGTGTGGAAAAAGTCGTATTCATCATGCTGGCGGTCCCGGCAAAAGCTAGCGCCTCGGGATATGCGGTTGGGCCCTTCACATGAACGTTAAGCGATAATTGCCCTTCGCCCGAGACACCCTGCGCGGCCTGCACGCCATACGTTTTAGCGATATTTAAAAGCTCAGACACCTTGGCGCCGTCGGTTTTGATAGTGGCGTCAATCGCCATATTCTTAGTTGTATATTGCACAACGGAAAATGCGATGGCGAGCGTGGTTGATCCGCTACTGGCGGTGAATGTGTTGGACATGATCGAAGCCGGCGACAAACTCAAGTCGATCTCCGGAATCGATACGGGCTGCTTGATTTCGCCGCCGCTTGCCTGGAGTCCGCGGGCTGTAATAGAGCCGCTCAATTCAGGCGCCGTCGTCGAGCCCTTCGCCGTCACGTCCGCGCTCACCTTGCCCGCTACTTGGTAGGCGGGACTAAAGGCAACGCCCAGGGCGCCGGTCAGTTTGGCGAGTTCCGTTATAGATGAGTTGGCGGTTTTCAGTTCCACGTTCAGGACGGCGGGTGTACCGGCGGCATCTACGCTGCCGGAGGCGGAGAACGATGTCGAGCCAAGCTGTAAGGCGCCCGCGCGAATGAATAACTTTTTCTGCTTGAAATCGTCTTCCAGGTTGTAAGTTGCCGTGATGGGGTAATCTAATTTGGCGCCATTGAGAGTCGTGTTTTCGAGCTTTAAGTTACCTTTGCAAGACAACACGTCGGCGAGTGAGCTCAAATCGGCTTCGCCGGAGGCCATGGAATCGGTGTTTGCCGGAAGCGCTCCAGCGGCAAAGCGGTTGACCGCCGAGAGGGAAATTTGCTCGAGCGATAAATGTCCGGTCACCGGGGGTAACGCATTTTCAGTGGCGGTGGCCAGCGGTCCCACTTTGCCCTTGAATTCCAGCAACTGCTGTCCGGCCCCTGGAAAGTGTACGCCTAAGTTCACGCCAAACTGTTTGTTGGGAGCAAAGTCCGAAAGTTGCAAATCGATGTGGTCGTAGACCAGGCGCGGCTCGTGCTTGGACAAATCGGTATAGCCGACCTGGCCGTCTTTGATTTCGAGTGAATTCAATGAGAATTGACTCTGGCCGCGACTGCTCGCGCCGCCACTTTTGCCGAGCGAAGAGAAATTCCAAACGCCCGCTGCGTTCTTAACAAGTTCTATTTGCGGTTTATCCAAAACCAGGTCGTTGACTTCCGGGCTTCCCCGCAGCAAGGAGAAAAGGCTCGCGCTTACGAAAACCGTGCCCGCCGCGGCAAACGTTCGGCCCTGCGGAAATCCAGCCCCTTCGCCAATGCTGAAGCCATCTATTTTGATTTCGAGGGGCAACAACCTTAGGCCCAAGTGCCCAAGCGTTACAGGCCGATTAAGCTTTTGCTGCAACTGGCTTTGAATTTCGGGGCGGTAGCGGTCAAGGCTATTCGAGACGACTACCGCCGCGATGACCAAAATCACGACGAGCGCGATTAGCGCAATCCCCAAGGTTCGAATTCTCATCACTCTATATTAGTGCGGTTTGTCTAGTAGTGCGGCTTTGGGTTGAAGAAACAGGCCGGTGTGGCCGATAGTGAGAGAAGCGACCTTGAAATTGTTCTCATTCTGATGGAAATTCCAAGATCAAGTTTTCCCGACCACGAAAAAGACGAATCCATTCGGCGGCTGGAACAGGAACTCGCCGATACCAGCCATGAAATGCTGGCGCTTACGCTCGAAATGGAGCAGCAGCTGGAGGAATTGCGTAGCGTCGAGACGGAGTTGCGCAAATCTCTCACTGAGAAGAGCGCGCTCCTCGAGCAGTTAGAAGTGGCCAAGAAAGCCGCGGAAACGGCAAATCAGGCGAAAAGCGATTTTCTGGCGCGCATGAGCCACGAGATTCGAACGCCCATGAACCTGATCATGGGCATGAATGCGCTTTTGCTGGCCAGTGCTCTGGAGGACAAGCAAAAGGAGCACGTGAGAGTTTCCGATCGCAACGTGCGCAGGCTGCTGAGGCTGATTAACGGGATCCTGGACTTATCTAAGGTGGAAGCCGGCAGTTTGAGCCTTGCCGAAGTGCCATTTGACCTTACTGAAGTGCTGAAGGAGTGTGGGGCCACGATCTCGTCGACGGTCGAGCGGGCCGGGCTGCAGCTTGAAATGTTTATCGATCTGCACATTTGGCGTTATTGGGTTGGCGATGCTGAACGTCTGCAGCAGGTTCTGCTCAATTTGCTGGCGAATGCCATTAAGTTTACCGCGCAGGGAAAGATTGCATTGACGGTCCGGCCGGAGACGGGAGCGCACGGCGAAAAGGGGCTGCGATTCGAGGTTGACGATACGGGGTGCGGCGTGCCGGCGGACAAGGAAGGCGTTATTTTCGAAGCTTTTCAGCAGGCGGAAGGATTCATTAACCGCTCGTATGAAGGCTCGGGCGTGGGTCTGGCCATAGCCAGAACGCTAGTGGAAAGGATGGGAGGCAGGATCTGGCTGGCTCAGAAGCCCGAGCCTGGCGCCAGATTTGTGTTTACCACTTTTCTGCCCCCAGCCACCGAACAGACGATGTACGCGAACCTCGCTGCCGTCACGGCGGTTAAAGTCGCGCGAACCTTAGTGGCGGGCACACGAATTCTAGTCGTAGAAGACAACGCGGAGAATGTCATCCTGCTAAAGGCTTACCTGGACAACCTTTCGCTCTCTCTTGATTTTGGCGTGAATGGACTGGAAGCAGTGGAGAAGCGGCGCGAGGGGGATTACGATCTTATTCTGATGGATATGCAAATGCCTGTTATGGATGGCTACAGCGCCACGCGTGAAATTCGCGCCTGGGAACAAGCGAACGGCAGGCGGCGGGTGCCGGTTGTGGCGCTTACAGCCCATGCTTTGAGTGGAGCGCATGCCGACAGCATTAATGCCGGCTGCGATGGGCACCTGACGAAGCCGGTAGAACGGCATGACTTGCTGGACGCCATTGCCGAATTCGCTCAGCCCGCGAAACGCGCGCAGCGGCACCCAACGGAAATGCCAGTGAGTTCCCCAGCCCCGCCGCGTCTAGGGCAGGTGGAGGGAATCTCGGACGCCATTAAAGCCCGCCGACCCGCCTTTCTAACAAATCGCTGGCGCGACCTCAAGAAGATGCAATCGGCGTTGGCAGCGCGCGATTTCGCTGCCATTCGGGTGATCGCCCACAATTGTAAGGGAACCGGCGCGGGCTACGGATTTCCGGAGATCAGCAGCTTGGGAGGGCAACTCAGCAGTGCGGCGAAAGCTTCAGATGCGGACCAACTCAGAGAATTCCTGAGAAACTTCGAGCGCTGTCTCCAGACTGCTTTAGAGGACCGAGGATTGAAAAATGATTGACTCGGATCAAACCTAGAATATTTGCGAGATCGGGCGTTGTGAACATCGGGATCGGCAGTCCGATAAGAACAATGAGTCCCGACTCGGGAGAAATCGTATGGCGACTGCTGCAATTCAACTTCACGAACTTCAAGACGATTTAGAATCATTGCCGCTGGCCGCAGGTCCGGCCGCCAAACTCCTGGAATGCGTGTTGCTGATTGAAGATAACGAAGAAGCAATGTGGCTGGTCCGCTTCGCTCTGCAAGAGCATGGCAATGGACGATTCCGGCTTGAATGGGCGAACACCTTAAACGAAGGTTTAGAACACCTTTCGAAAGGAGGGGTAGATGTGGTACTGCTCGACCTGGGTTTGCCGGACAGTTCAGGTCCAGAGAGCTACGCTTGGGTGCGCGAAGCGTCGCCCGAGGTGCCTGTTGTTGTATTGACGGGTAACACCTGCCAGGAAACCGAGATGGCCGTCACTGCCGGCGGTGTGGCGGGCTATCTGGTGAAGGATCAAGTTTCCGGCTCGCTCTTGCTTCAGGCAATTGGGGCCGCGCTTTACGCCGAGAAACAACGAGTTAAGCCGGCCGACTATCCGAAACTTCTGCATACCCGCTTTCGCTTCGGGTAGCCAAAAACAGGGTTTGGCGGGTAGGCTAGGCTTCTGGGAAAGGGGGCGGTCTCTTTTGCGATAGTCTCGCTCCCTGATATAATCGACCAGCGTTCATTTTGGCCATCCCGCTCTAGAGGTTTTCCTCTGATCGATTCCATAATCATGGGAGCCGAAGCTGATTAAGCAGTGGTAAAAATTTCGCTGTGTTTTGTAGCGAATGAGAAAATCGGGCGTTGTTCTTAAGAGCGCCATTGAAGTTGCTGGCCTTGGGTTTGCCGAGTTGGATCCCGAGGGTCGCTTCGTGGCGGTGAATGCGGCATATCTATCGATGCTTGGTCTGAACGAATCGGACCTACTCGGCCGGCACTGGAACGTTTCCGTGCATCCGGACGACTATGAGCGCACTCAGCAAGCGCATGAGCTTGCCCGGAAGACAAACGGCGGTTATGTCGAAATTCGCGGCTTGCGCGGGGATTCAGCTTTCGTACAGCAAGCTCTGACGGTTGAATCGATCAGGAACGACCAAGGCGTCTTCGATGGATACCGGTGCCTGCGGTACGACATCTCTCCCGAAATCTCTGAAAATAAGCGTCAACGGGACGCGTGGATGCTGGCTATCGATTCGGCGCCGAGCGGCCTGCTGGTGATCGACGCGGCAGGCCGGATTCAATTCGCGAACCGGGCTATTGAGAACCTGTTCGGATACACCCGCGAGGAGTTGCCGCGCTTGCACGTCTCAGCGCTTGTCCCGGATTTGATTGGCCCGAAAGATACCGAGGTTGTGGCGGGGCGCGATCTGTACGGCCTGCGCCAGGACGGGCTCAAAATACCCTTACAGGTTGACGTCAATCGAGTGGAGGGAAGTCACGAGCGACTGATTTTGGTGACAGTCATCGACATCGCCGAACGCATCAAACGCGATCGGCAATTGGAAATTGCGAAAGAACGGGCGGAATGCGCCAACCGGGCGAAGAGCGATTTTCTGGCGCGCATGAGCCACGAAATTCGCACACCCATGGGTCTAATTATGGGCATGAACGGCTTGTTGCTAGATTCGCCGCTCAACGACAAGCAACGGCAGCGCGTCGAAATCTCGCAGCGCAATGTGCGCCGCTTGCTGCGGCTCATCAACGGCATCCTGGACTTATCGAAGGTCGAGGCGGGCAAGCTGATCCTCGAGGCGGTTCCTTTCGATCTTAACGAGATCCTGGAGGAGTGCGCCGCGGCTGTTTCGGCGGCGATTGAAGAGAAGGGCCTGGAATTCGAAATTTTCACCGATCTCAACACCGGGCGCTATTGGATTGGCGATCCCGAACGCTTGCACCAAGTTTTTTTGAATCTGATCGGCAATGCAATCAAGTTTAGCGCGCAAGGAAAGATTGAGCTGAGAGTTCACCCGGAGACCGGCGCGCACGGCGAGAAAGGGTTGCGGTTTGAGTTGTCGGATAGCGGTTGCGGCGTTCCTCGCGAGAAGATCGAGATGATTTTCGAAGACTTTCAGCAGGTGGAGAGAACCGTGAAGCGGCGGTTTGAAGGGACCGGGCTGGGGCTCCCCATCGCCAAAACGCTGGTCGAAAAGATGGGCGGCAGAATTTGGGTGGGGGAGCAGGCAAGCCCGGGCGCAAAGTTCGTTTTCACGGTATTTCCGCAGCCTGCGGATAAGGAAGCCCAGCGGGAGAGGACGGCCGGGACCGCTGCGTCCAAAATACCGCAGGCGGCGGCAGGCACACGCGTTTTGTTGGTGGAGGATAATCCTGAAAGTGTGATTCTCCTGCGGGCGTATCTGGCCGATCTTCCACTTTCCCTGGAGCATGCGGGGAATGGTGTTGAGGCGCTGGCGAAACGTCAGAGACGCGACTACGACGTTGTTCTGATGGATGTCCAAATGCCCGTGATGGATGGCTATACGGCGACGCAGAAAATCCGCTCGTGGGAAAACGCGCACGGCAAACGGCGCGTACCGGTGGTGGCGCTGACGGCCCACGCCCTGGTCGAGGCGGCCGCCGAGAGTATCGCCGCCGGCTGCGACGGCTACCTGACCAAGCCGGTGGACCGGCAGGATTTGATAGCCGCCATTGCAAAGTTCGCTCCGCCGCAGACGATTCAAAGCGAAGGAGTTTCCGCAGTCATCCAGGCCCCGGGTCCGACCTTTCTGCCTAATTGCTGGCTGGAGTTGCGGAGAATGCAGAATGCGTTGGCAGCCCTAGACTTCGCTGTGCTCCAAAAAATCGGCCGCGATTGCGCGGCCAACGGGCGGCGGAACGGTTTCCCGGAATTAGCGAATTCAGGCGCGGCCATTGAGTCCTTGGCGCTAGCCTTGGATGCCGACGGCCTAGAGAAGGCGCTGGAGCGATTTGGGAATTCTCTGCTGGCTGTCTCAAACGCTGGGGCACAGTGGGCCGCCGCCGGCTTTCACCCGCCTCAGCCGTAAAAGCGGCCTATCGGGTGGTTAACCGTTGTTTAAACGAGCGGCTTCTGCGAAGCGGGGGAAGCACCTCTTTAGCCTTATAAAATATATCCTCACGATCACGGATTCCCATTCCGATAAGTGGGTTGACCCCAACGCGGAGGAATGGTATGGCTGCCGTCGCACTACAACTCGAGGATGATCTGGATTGTTTGCCACTGGCAACCGGTCCAGCGGCCAAGCTTCAGCAATGCGTTCTCTTAATAGAGGACCACGAAGAGGCGATGTGGTTGGTCCGCTATGCTCTGCAGGAGCATGGCAAGGGAAGGTACCGGCTCGAATGGGCGGATACCTTAAGCGGGGGGCTGGAACAGCTCTCAAAAGGTGGAGTGGATATTGTGCTGCTGGACTTGGGGTTGCCTGACAGCTCGGGTCCGGAGAGCTATGCCTGGGTCAGGGAAGTTTGCCCGAAAGTGCCAGTGGTGGTGTTAACCGGCAACAGTTCCGAGGAAACGGAGTTCGCAGTGACGGCGAGTGGTGTGGAGGGCTATCTGGTGAAGGATCAAGTATCGGGGTCGCTGTTGTTGCAGGCGATTCGCGCTGCGCTTTATGCAAACAAGCAACGAAAGCTGCGTCAAACCATGTTCCCAAGGCTATTCGAAACGCATTTCCGAACCGATTAGTCCTTTTAACGC
The DNA here is from genome assembly GCA_963785595.1 of Bryobacterales bacterium. Lineage (GTDB taxonomy): Bacteria > Acidobacteriota > Terriglobia > Bryobacterales > Bryobacteraceae > Bog-105. Next base: position 77,068 of record CAWAVY010000003.1, read on the forward strand.
TGTCTGCCAACGGTACAACCGGAAAGCGCACAGCGAAACTGCAAAACTAAGTTCAAACTGAAACCGAACGCTCAAGAGCGAACGGGAAGGAGTATTAAAAGATGGGCAGCGTCGCGCTCAAACTAGAGGAGGTGCCGGATCGTCCGCTAGCGGCGGAAGAGACGGCCTGCAAGCTGCAGGAATGTGTCCTCTTGGTGGAAGATAACGAAGAAGCAATGTTCCTGGTGCAATGCGCGCTTGAGGAATACGGGCACGGCGCGTACCGCTTGGAATGGGTGGATGGTCTGACCGGGGGACTCGCTCGGCTATCCAAAGGCGGAATCGATCTTGTGCTACTCGATCTGGGATTGCCGGAAAGCTCTGGTCCGGCGAGCTACGTCACGTTGCGGGAAGCCGCTCCGGATGTGCCGGTGCTGGTGCTCACGGGCGATACGCGGGAGGAAACCGAATCCGCCGTAGCTGCGTGCGGCGTGGACGACTTTTTGGTAAAGGATGAAGTTTCCGGTTCACTCTTGCTGCAGGCCATTCGGGCTGCTCTTTATACCAACAAGCGTTGGAAGCAGCAGAAGACGGAAGCGCACAAGTTGACCCAAAAATTCCACCTCGCCAACCACGAGTGCGAAGCCCTATCCACTTTGGGTATTCGCCTCTTAAAGCTGAATCGAGACGCCTCGGCGCTGGCGTGCGCGAAGGAAATCCGCGCGATTGTGGATCAGTTTGCCAAAGAAGAAGGAGCCAACGCCCATGGTTGTGCCGAATTGCTGCTGACGCTTGAGCGCCTTACCAGTGAAGCGGTCGCCCAAAATAATCCGGCATGGGTGGAGCGTTTCCAAAAAGTGCTTTCGGCGCCCGTGGTCCCCAACGAAGCGGCGCGGCGGGCCGCGGCACACTGAGTTCCGGCGAAAATAAGAAGGGACGGTTGGGGCGCGTTTGTGCGTTGATCGTCCCTTTTCTCACCAGCCAAATCCTCCTAATCCAGAGCAACGGAAGGAAACGGCCTCGCCAATGTGCCATTCGGTACACTAGGGAGACTAGGTCGCTCGCGTTTGTTTTCCGCTTCTGGAACCTCGCGCTGAAACCTGCATGGGTTCTTCGACGTCTGGGGTTTTTGCCTCCTTCGGGGATGGAGACTAACTTTTATAAGGCATGGAGAGGATTTGTTCTTAGCCACACTGCACCACAGGCTCCGCAGCCTGCGCGCGATAGTCTCGCTCGCCCGTTTTTTACTTGTATCCGGTATCTGCGTCGTCCCCTCCGTGTCTGTGGCAAATACGGCTATCGGCGCCAATGAAGGCGTGGCGGCGTTTGGCACTTGGCTCGAATCCGCCAACGCTATGCCGCAAGCTCCGCAAACGAATCCCCCGCCGAAGCCCCAGCCCACACCCTCCCAACAGCAGCAAAATCCGCCGCCCAAGCCGCCGCAACAACAACCAAATCCATTCGAAAACGTTCCTGAAACGCCCCAAAAACCCAACCAGCCTACCACCCCTCCGCCGGGCGGCGTACAAGAAGTCAAGCCCACCGCGATGGGTGAAAATATCGTCGAAGACGTAAAGTTTCGAGGTCAACGCAAAGTGCCGCAGGATACTCTGCGCGGCCTCATCTTCACGAAGAAGGGCGATGTCTACGACGAGGAAGCGGTGCATCGCGACTTCATCTCGCTGTGGAATTCGGGCCGGTTCGACGATTTACGCGTCGAGAAAGAAAAAGGACCGAATGGAGGCGTTGCGCTTACCTTTGTCGTCACCGAGCGCCGCACCGTTCACACCATCGATTACACCGGTAACAAGTCCATTAGCAAGTCCGAGATTCTCGACCGCTTCAAGGAACGCCACGTCAATCTAACGCCCGAATCGCAATACGATCCGGGCAAAGTCCAGCGCGCCAAAAACGTGCTGCAGGAGTACGAAGCGGAGCGCGGCCACCAGTACGCCACGGTTACTCCGCAGCTCCGCCAAGTGCCGCCCGGCGGCGTGGATATTAACTTCGCCATTGATGAAGGCCCCAAACTGAAAGTGGGCAACCTTATTATTCAGGGCAACTCCGCCTTCAGCCATCGGGAAGTGGTGCGCGCGATGAAGAATTTAAAGCCGATCGGTATACCCCATTCGCTGCTATTCGAAAACCTCTTCGCACGCACCTTCGATTCCACCAAGCTTGATGAAGACGGCGAACGCATCCGCCAGTTCTACCAATCGAAGGGTTATTTCACTGCCCGTGTGATCAATCATTCCGAGAAGGTTTACGACGTTTCCGGACACGGCCTTAAGATACCTCTCATCAATGAAAAGCGGCCGGGCAAGCGGGTGGATGTCACCATGGTTGTCGCCGAAGGAAACCTCTACACGCTGCGCAATTTCTATTTCGTCGGCATGAAGTTGTTCCGCACCCCCGATTTGATCATCCGTCAGGTTTTCCGCATGAATACCGGCGTGCCTTTCTCCACTGAGAAACTGCAGAAGGGGCTCGACGATCTCCGCAAACTCTACGGCAACTTCGGTTATATCGATTTCGTAGGCTCGCCCGATCCTGAACCGGTTAACGATCACCAAGTGGATTTGACGCTCGATATCGATGAGGGCCATCAGTTCTTCGTTCGACGCATCGATTTTCAAGGCAACCTCAATACGCGCGATAAGGTGATTCGCCGTGAAATGCTGATCAACGAGGGCGATCTCTACAGCCAGCAGCTTTGGGATACCAGCGTGCTGCGTCTTAACCAACTCGGTTATTTCGATCCGCTCAAACCTGAAGATGCCGCTACGATGACACGCGACACCAAAACGAACACCGTTGATCTGCTGATCAAGGTAAAGGAGCGCGGCAAGAACTCGATTCAGCTCAACGGCGGCGTGTCCGGCATTTCGGGCAGCTTCATTGGCGCATCGTATTCAACCAATAACTTTCTGGGTTTGGGTGAAACGCTGAGCATTAGCGCCCAGATTGGCACGCTGCTGGATAACGTCACCTTCGGCTTCACCGAACCGTACTTGTTCGACAAGCCGGTGCAGGCCGGTTTCACCGTTTTTTACCAGCGCTACAGCTACAATCAGGGGCAACAAGCTTCCATCCTGGCCGGCACCAATCTGATTGGCTATTACAACCAGCTAGGCACACAGAATCTGCTCAATTATGTGACTAACGGCAAAGGCTTCACTACGTTCGTCAGCTATCAATTGCGCCGCAGTTTCGCACGCGTCGGGCTGACTTATTCATTTCGCGATCAGAGCGTCACGCCTATCACGGACGCCGCCAGATCTTACTTCAACTATCTCGATTTTGAAGGCGTCGGCGGTCCCAATACTTTAACGGGCATTAAAGCCAGCACCATTACGCCCACCTTTGCGTATAACACCGTTAACCACCCGATTACCCCGACGCACGGACTGCGCGTCAACTTTGGCTTCGGCTTTACCGGAGTGGTGCTGGGCGGCAACGTGAATACCCTGCAGCCAAATCTGGATATCGCGTACTTTCGGCGGGGCATTTTCAAAGGCAACGTGATGGGTTTCCACGTGAGCGCCAGATTCATTGCCGGTTACGGAGGCAAGGAAGCGCCTCCCTATGACCGTTACTACATGGGTGGCGAAAGCGATATCCGCGGCTTCGACATTCTTACCATCAGCCCCATTGCGTATATTCCCACCAGCCAATCGATCGGCGTTCTGAATAACGATGGCACTGCGCGCGTTCAGAAGGTAATCAACTCCAATGGAACGGTGAGTTTTGTGAACGCCACGCAAACCATTCCCGCGTATCAGCTCATTCTGCCGGGTGGCGATACTTCCGGCGTCTTTAATTACGAATACCGCATCCCTATTTTCGGACCCGTCACGCTTGCACCTTTTGTGGACGCTGGCATCGATAAGCTGCTCCTGCCCAGCCAGCTAGGTCTAAATCCTGGTCAAGTCACAAATCTGAACACGCTCTATCCGCAAGCCGATTTCGGCAGGCGAGCCTACATTGCGCCCGGTACCCAAGTACCCAGAGTGTCAACTGGCCTCGAGTTGCAGGTACTAATGCCAGTCGTCAACGCCCCATTCCGCCTTTATTGGGCGTATAATCCAAGTATCGTCAATACGATTTTGCAGCCTCCGGTGGTGGCGGATCGGTCTTTCTTTGCTAACAATGCTACCTACCAGGAAGCGTTGTCGTATTTTGGAACCGCCGAGCCGTTCCATGAGCGGCACTCGATTTTCCGTTTTTCCATTGGACGCACGTTTTAGTTTGTCGCCGGTCAGGGTTTATTGCCCACGGGTGACGTGAAGAGTATCCCGAAAGGAATTGAGAATTGTTTATGAGAAGTTATGTGATCTCCACGATGGCGTTGTTATGCGCGAGCTTGGGAGCTTTCGCGCAAGCGCCCAATAAAGTGGGAGTGATTAGTATTCAGGGTGCCATTGTCGGCACCAAAGACGGCCAGAAAGCCTCGCAGGAATTGGACCAGAAATTTGTTCCCAAGAACAAGGAATTCCAAAGCCGCCAATCCGAGATCGCTCAACTGCAAGATCAGTTGACGAAAGGCGGAACGGTGATGGCTGAGGAGAAACGCAACCAACTGGCGCGCGATATCGACGAGAAGAAAAAGCGGCTGGAACGCGACATGCAGGACGCCGAAGAGGACTTGCGCGGCGAACAGCAGAAGGTGTTATCGAGCCTGGGCCAGCGCATGATGGCGGTGATTGAAAAGTATGCCAAGGATAACGGCTTTAGTTTGATTTTGGATGTAAGCAACCAGAACACACCTGTTCTTTATGCTTCGAGCGGCATCGATATTACGTCCGACATCGTTTCTCTGTACGACAAAACCACTGCCAACGGCGCACCGGCAGCCACTTCCACCAGCGCACCGAAACCGGCCGTTCCCGGCGCCAAACCGCCAGCCACGCCTCGTTAGTTTGAAACGGGGCAGCCGTAGCCGCTGCCTCTTTCCGCATGCTACGCTGAATTGCGGATCAACCCCATGCCCGCCGCCATTGCCCTTCCTCCACCCCTTCACGAAGGCGATCGGCTCGACAGCGCGAAATTCCTTCGTCGCTGGGAGGCAATGCCGTCGTTGAAGCACGCCGAACTGATAGATGCAGTTGTTTTCTTTATGCCTTCTCCCGTCCTCCATCCACACGCCAGAATTCATTCTGCGATGGACGCATGGGTTTGGTATTACCAGGACGTAAGCGCCGGCTGCGAGTCCGGCATAGATTGCAGTTGGGTCATGGGGCCCAATGACGTGCCGCAACCCGACGTCTTCCTTCGCATTCTTCCCGAATATGGGGGCCAATCGGGCGTGGAGCATAACTACGCCACAGGCGCTCCGGAACTGATTGTCGAAGTCAGCGGCTCCAGCCTCTCACGCGATCTTGGCGTGAAACTCGACCTATACCGCCGCGCCGGAGTTCGCGAGTATCTGACCGTTCTGCTGGAAAAACAAGTGATCTGGCGGCAGCTTTAGCGGGGCCGTTACCGCGAAATCTCCCCCGACGACGGCCTCTTGCGCTCGCGCGACTTCCCCGGTTTGTGGCTCGACCCTGCCGCTTTGTGGAATCCAAAACGGTCGATGCGAACCGTCGTTGAGAAGGGCGTCCGTTCGCCGGAACATGCTGCCTTCGTAAAACGTCTCGCCACCCATAAACGCTAGCATGGTCATGTGACCACGTTCAAACTCGGAATCAGCAGCTTACTGTTTGCCTCGCTTGTGAGCGCCGAGGTCCATTCCCTCACATTGCAGCAGGCTTTGGAACTCGCCGCCCGGCAAAATCCGGAAGTCGCGTTGGCGCGTCTGGATGAGCAACGCGCCGAACAAGGGGTGAAAGTTGCGCTCGACCCGTTTCGCCCAAAAGTGTACGGCGGCAGCGGGCTCGCCTATACCTACGGCTATCCGAACAGCATTGAAGGTAACGCTCCCAGCCTTTTTCAGCTCAAGACCGACATGGCCCTTTTTAACCGCCCCAAGAGCTACAACGTGGCTTCCGCGCGCGAGACGGCCCGCGGCTCTCAGTTCGGCGCCCAGGCCAAGGCGGAAGATGTGGCGTATCAGGCCGCCGACTTTTTTCTGACCGCCGCGAGCCTCAGCCACGAAGGGGAGACTCTCCAGCAGCAACTTCCCAGTTTGCAAAAGGTTGTCGAGGCGATGAACGCCGCCGTGAACGAAGGCAGTGAGTTGCCTCTGGAGCTGAAGCGCGCCAAGGTGAACCTCGCGCTTTCGGAGGAACGTCTCAAATCCTCCCAACTCGATCTCGATTATTATGAGTTGATGCTCGCCGTGGCATTGGGCTATCCGGCTACTGATCGCGTTAGGCCCATCGACAGCGATCTGTCCGATACTCCAGCTCCGCCTTCAGCGGACGATGCGGCGGACATGGCGCTGCGGAATAATCGCCAGTTACGCGAGATGCAATCCACCGTGCTCGCCAAAGAACTGGAGGTGCGTTCCTTCCGCGCCGCGCGCCTGCCGCAAGTGGATCTGGTAGCGCAATACGCACTGTTCGCGAAATATAATTATGTGAACTACTTTCAGAAATTCCAGCGCAACAATTATCAGATTGGGGCCTCGATAACCATCCCTCTGGTTGTGGGCGCCGCTTCTAAAGGACTCGCTCTGCAGAACAGCACCGACATGCAAAAGATCCGCATCCAGATGGATCAAACGCGCAACCGCATCATCAGCGAAACACGCCACACTTACGAGCAATGGAAGAAAGCCGAAAACATCCGCGATCTATCGCGTCTGCAGCTTGATCTGGCGCGCGAAGAACTCACTGTGTTACTCGCCAAGAACGGCGAAGGCCAGGTGCCTCTAAGCAGTGTGGAGCAGGCCCGTTTGGAAGAAGGGAACCGCTGGATTGCGCTTTACGATGCTGAGACTCAGGTCACTCGTGCGAAGCTTGCTATATTGCGTCAGACGGGTACACTCCTTGCGGTTTTACGGGGACAAGCGCCGGTAGTTCCTTAATCCTTCATGCTCATTCCCGAAGACGTTCCCGCCATAGAGATTAGCGGTCTGGAGAAACTCTATCACGGCTTCCATGCCGTAGACGGCCTGAGCATAACGGTCCCCCAGCGCTGCTTCTTCGGTTTTCTCGGACCCAATGGCGCGGGCAAAACCACCACCATTAAAATGCTGATGGGGTTGGCTCAGCCGGACGCGGGCACGATTCATGTTCTAGGTATGCCCCTGCCCGAGAAATCGTTGGAAATCCGCCGCGAGATCGGTTTGGTTCCCGACGATTCGCTGCTGTTCGACTATCTCACCGGCGCCGAGTATCTCGAATTTGTCGGCCGCCTGTATGGCCTGCCCAAGCTGCAAGCGAAAGAGCGTGGCGGGGAACTGCTGCAGCTTTTCCAGCTTGCCGAAAACGCCCGCAAACTCATCGGCGAGTATTCCAAAGGTATGCGCAAGCGCTTGGCAATGGCAGCCGCGCTGATTCACCGCCCGAAATTATTTCTGATGGACGAGCCCTTTGAAGGAGTGGATGCGGTGGGAGCTCGCCTGATGAAAGATATTCTGCTTGAACAGGTGCAGCACGGCGCAACCGTGTTCCTCACATCGCACGTGCTCGAAGTAGTGGAACGCCTTTGCGATCAAGTGGCCATCATCAATCGCGGCAAAATTGTCACGCAGGGCACCATGGCGGATTTGCGGCAACAGTCGGCCGACGGGGCCAGCACGCTCGAAGAAATTTTCGTCCATACGGTCGGCGCCGAGCGATATACCGAGAAACTCGATTGGCTCTGAGCGCGTTTTATGGTTGAACAGATTCTCGCCATCGTTTGGGCGCAGTTCCGCATCACGCGGAATCATTTGCCGCGAACGGGCGTAGGCGGAGTCGTGATGTGGATCATCACAGCTCTCTGGTATTGTCTGTTTCTCGCACTCGCGGGGGTGGCTATTGCCGGCATACCGGCGATTTCGATGAACGTTTTGCGCCAGGCTCTACCCATCGCTTTGCTCATACTTTTTCTTTACAATCAGACAATTCCGCTTTTGACGCTCAGCACAGGATGGTCTCTCCAAATCAATAAACTCCAGGTTTATCCCATTCGGGACGGCGCTTTGTTTGGCTTGGAAGTGCTGTTGCGCATCACCAGCGCCCCGGAGTTCATCATCGTGCTCTTGGGCGGCGTCATCGGCTTGATGCGCCGCTCCGATATTCCTTTGCCGGCGGCGCTGTGCCTGCTCCTCTTCATTCCCTTGAATCTCTTTTTACAATTAGCGGTACGCGATTTCATCGTCCATGCCTTCGCACGCAACCGCTTTCGTGAAATCATCACCATCTTCTTTGTCAGTATCGGCATCGTGCCGCAGCTCTTACTGCGCACCGGCCTGGGCGTCAAGCTGAAGCCTTACTTTCTCTTGTTCGCAAACGGCGTAGGCACTCCTTGGCACACGGCGGCTGCGCTCAGTCTGGGCAGGTTGTCGCTGCTTAATGTCTCTATCTTGGCTGTCTGGACGGTGGTCGCATTCTGGCTCGCCCGCTGGCAGTTTGCGCGCGGCCTGGTGCAAGACGACGCGTTTCGCGGTGGCTCAGCTGCGAGTGCGTCGAAGAAGGAAACGTCCTCACCGTTGCTTGATTCCTTCAGCAATCTGTTTCAAGATCCGGCCGCCGCCATCATTCAGAAGGAGTTTCGCTCGCTGCTGCGCATGCCCCGCTTTCGAGTGTTGCTCGGTATGGCTTGCATCTTTAGCACTTTGATTTTCCTTCCCATACGAATGGGCCAGGATTCCAAGGGTCCGAGTTTCTTCTCCCACAATTACTTCGTCGCGGTTAATCTGTACGGCCTGCTCATTATGGCCGACGTGCTGCTTCTCAACATCTTCGGTACGGATCGCAGCGCCGCCCAAATTTATTTCATCTCGCCGGTTCCGTTGGCGACCGTCATCAAAGCAAAGAATCTGGCCGCCTGCGCTTTCATCCTCCTGCAGAACATGCTGGTGGTTGTCCTTACGCCGTTCTTTGCGCACGTTTCAGTCATCAGCATTGTGTCCGGTGTCGTTGCCTCTGCTGTCGCCAGCGTCAACCTGATGTGGGCCGGCAATCTTTTGTCTGTCATGATGCCCCGCCCCATTGATCCAACCTCGACGATGAATAAGCAAGCTAACGCCAAAGTCCAGTTGTGGATTCTGCTATGCACCATTGGCATGGCGGTGTTGGTGGGCTTCGCCTATCTGGCTCGCTGGGCGTTCGATTCCGACTGGGCGCTGCTGGGAGTGTTGCTGTTTGAGTTCGCTATTGGCAGTGTTGTGTATCGTGTGGCGCTCGAGTCCGCCGTCGAGCGAGGCATGCGGGATCGCGAACGGATTATCGACGCATTATCGAAAACTTCTTCCCCGGTGGGTGGCAGCCTGGGTTTGAATTAAGCGCGCGGTCGTGCTCTCAACGCGTGTGTTCTAATCAAGCGATCATGAGACACACAAATTTGCTACTTGCGATGTCGGCCATGGCCATGTTGCTGCGGGCGCAAACACCGCTTTATCCAAACTATCCAAGCGAAATACCGGCCAAGATCCAGCCGTCCAACAGCAGTTTCGATTATGTGAAGCGCGACGTGATGATTCCCATGCGCGACGGCGTTAAGCTGCACGCGGTGATCCTGATTCCTAAAGGCGTTAAGAATGCGCCGATTTTAATGACCCGTACGCCCTACAACGCCAGTGAACTGACAAGCCATGCCGCGAGTCCACACCTGGGTCCGATTCTGCAAGGCTACGACAATGCCGTGGATGTGATCGTGGACGGCGGTTACATTCGCGTAGTCGAGGATGTGCGAGGCAAATATGGCTCCGAAGGCGATTACGTGATGAACCGGCCGCTAAGCGGACCCCAGAATCCGACGCCGGTGGACCATGCCACCGACACCTACGACACCATCGACTGGCTTGTGAAGAACACTCCCGAGAGCAACGGAAAGGTGGGAATCATCGGAATCTCTTACGACGGATTTACCCCGCTGATGGCGCTTGTGAATCCCCATCCCGCGCTGAAGGTTTCCGTTCCTATGAATCCCATGGTCGATGGATGGATGGGCGACGATTGGTTTCACAACGGAGCTTTTCGTGAGGTCGGCCTGTCTTATTTCTATGAGCAACAGGCCACGCGGGATGGCTCGGAGAAGTGGTGGAGCGGACATTTCGACGACTACGACGTTTACATGGAGGCGGGTTCGGCGGGCGAATTGGCGCAGCGGCACGGCATGGAGCAGATCGGATTCTGGCGAAAGGTTCTGGCGCATCCGAGCTATGACGCATTCTGGCGCGATCAGGCGATGGACAAAATTCTGGCCGCCCAACCGCTGAAAGTGCCGGTGTTACTGGTGGCCAGCCTATGGGACCAGGAAGACATCTATGGCGCCTTGGCGGTTTACCAAGCCATTAAACCAAAGGACACAGCGAACGATAAAGTGTTCCTGGCTTTGGGCCCGTGGTTTCACGGACAAGAGATTGGCGATGGCAGTTCGCTGGGTGCATTGAAGTTTCACAGCGACACGGCGTATTATTTTCGCCAGAATGTGTTGCGGCCGTTCCTGGATCATTATCTGAAAGATTCCGCCCCGGAGATTGGGATATGGCCCGTGACCGTCTATGAGACGGGTACGAACAAATGGCTGAACCTACAATCGTGGCCGGCTGGTTGTGTGAGTGGTTGCACGTTGAAACCGGCTCCTTTCTATCTGACCGCGGGCGGCAAAGCCGGATTCGCGCCGCCTAAAGCGGGTGATGCTGCGTATGACGAGTATGTGTCCGATCCAGCCAAGCCGGTGCCATTTCGGCGGAGGCCGGATTCCGGCTCTGGACTGACCTGGGAAAACTGGTTAGTGAGCGACCAGCGAGAAGCTTCGGGCAGACCTGACGTAGCGGTTTTCGTCTCCGAAACGCTGCGGGAACCGGTAAAGATCAGCGGGCAGCCAGTCGTGAATCTTGTCGCCTCCACCAGCGGCACTGATTCGGACTGGGTGGTGAAAGTGATTGATGTATATCCGGACGAAGTGGCCGGCGATGCGGAGATGGGCGGTTATCAACTCATGGTATCGGCCGATATTTTCCGGGGGCGCTATCGCGAGAGCCTCGAGACTCCAAAGCCGATCGAAGCGGGAAAGCCCCTGGTCTACAAATTCGCTCTGCCGACAGCGAACCACGTATTTCTGCCCGGCCACCGCATGATGGTGCAGGTGCAATCGAGCTGGTTTCCACTCTATGACCGGAATCCGCAAACATTTGTGCGCAGCATTTTCTGGGCGAAGCCGCAGGATTTTCAGAAGGCCACCCAGCGTGTGTTTCATACCGAAGAGCATGCGAGTTTTATCGAATTGCCAGTGGTTCGGCTCGACCACTGATAGTCAAGTGACGTAGCGCCGTCACCTCTCGAAGGTTCAGCGACGCGGACGGGAGAGATATGATCCCAATTTGAAAAACCCGCGCCTGGCGATTCCGAGCCCACAGCGGCCTTTAGAATCAATCCCTTGCCCGCTACGCTCCCGTTTCCGCCAACCTACCCCAAAGGTTGGCAATCCAACTGCCCGCATAGTAAGAAATGAAAACATCTCAGCTATTGTTCGCAGCTTCTTTTCTAGGCGCGCTGCTGTGCCTGACCGCCGTACCCGCTCCCGCTGGAGTGTTCATCTCAATCACGATCGCCCCGCCCATGCTGCCCGTCTACACGCAGCCTCTTTGCCCGGTTGATGGCTATCTTTGGAATCCCGGCTATTGGTCTTACGGGCCGAATGGCTACTACTGGGTCTCCGGAGTCTGGGTCCAGCCGCCCGGCATTGGCCTATTATGGACCCCCGGATACTGGGGCTTCGGCAACGGCGTCTATGGATGGAACAGCGGCTACTGGGGCCCGCACGTCGGCTTCTATGGCGGCGTCAATTATGGATTCGGCTACGGTGGTGTTGGATTCGGCGGCGGTATGTGGTCCGGCCGTTCTTTCCGCTATAACACTGCCGTTGTCAACGTAAACACAACCGTTGTCCACAACGTGTATGTTGACCGTACTGTGATCAACAACACCACGGTCGTGAACAATCGAGTGAGCTTTAACGGCGCCGGCGGCACCTCTGCCAGGCCAACCGCCCAGGAGCAAGTGGCCATACACGAGCAGCACATTCAACCCACCGCCAATCAGATTGCTCACGAACAGCTCGCGAGCCGCGACCGCAGTCAGCTTGCGCCGGGCAATCACGCCGCACCCCCTGTAGCCGCAAGAAACACCGCCAATAACCAAAGGCCGAGCCCTCAGCCGCAAGTCGAAAATCGCACTCCGCCCGCTAGGCCAATGACTAGTCAGCCGCGGAACATGCCAGCGTCCAAAACTGCGCACCTGACTCCGCCGCAGAACAATCCCAACCATCCGGTCTCTGCCCGCCAGCCGCATGGCAATCCGCCCCCGAAGGAGCAGAATCGGCCGAAGGTCGAAAGCGAACCCCACGAGCGCCCGAAACCCGAGCCCCATGCGGAGAAGCGCTAGCCTCTCGTCTAACGCGCCGGTACAGAGTTTGATCGCAGCTTATAGCGATGTCTTCGACATCGCTATAATCCAAAAACAATGCGACAGACTCTCTTCCTTGCGGCAGCAGCTTCGTGCTGCATCGCCTTAACAACGCCGGGCACTGCGGCAGAAGCACATGTGCGGGTAAGCCAAGTGGGGTACGAAACGGGCCATGCGCCGTACCGCGCCTACCTCATGTCAACCACCGCCTTGACCGGTGCGTCCTTCCGCGTATTAGACGAAAAAGGCAGAGCCGTTTATTCGGCCGCCATCGGCGCGCTGCAGGGGACTTGGAGTAATAGCGCAACGCTCACTTACCAGGTCTACGCCCTCGACTTCAACGTTCCAGAAGGTCTGCACTACTCCATCGCCGTTTCCGGTCCCGTGAAAGCGCAGTCTCCCAGCTTCGCAGTCGCGTCACCCGAAGCGCTTTACTCCGGGCTTCTGCTCAATACGAAGTTCTTCTACGAAACCGAGCGCGACGGCCCGAACTACATCAAGAACAGTCTGCGCACCGCGCCCGGACACTTAAACGACCGCCACGCCAAGGTCTACAAAACTCCGCCTTTGGACGACGACGACAACATCGCCACCACGGATAAGCCGCTCAACCCTACCGGCGGTGTGATTGACGCGGCGGGCGGATGGTGGGATGCCGGCGATTATATGAAGTATGTGGAGACCACCAGCTACGCGCTGGCCCTTCAGGAGATTGGCGTCCGTGATTTTCCCAAGCAAATGGGCCCAGACGCTCCGTTTCATCCGCCAGCCCCACCCAACGCTCTATCCTACGCAGGCGACACACCCGGCGCACCTAACTCCGCCGACTTCACCTCCGAGGCTCAGTTCGGCATCGATTTCCTCCTCAAGATGTGGGACGACAAATCCAAGACTCTCTACTATCAGGTGGGGAACAGCCAGGATTGGGATAACTTCGATTTCCTAAGCGACTACGATATCTGGCGCCTCCCGCAAGCTGACGATAACTGGACCGGTTGTCCTGAAGACAGCACTTACATATGTCACCGCCCGGTATTTCAGGCCGCTCCGGCGGGAACGAAAATCAGCCCTAACTTAGCCGGGCGCCTGGCTGCCGATTTTGCCTTGTGTTACCAGAACAACCAGACGAGCAACCCGGCACTCGCCACGCAATGCCTCAAGAACGCGGAGGATATCTTCGACCTTGCGGACCTTTCGTTCAGCGATCCGGCGAACTCCGTAGACTCGGGCTCTTGCCCTTCGGGCTGCCTCCTCACTATCATTCCGTTCGATGGCTATCCTGAGACGGTCTGGAGTGACGATATGGAACTCGGAGCCACTGAGTTGTACTTCGCGCTCGAGTGTGCGCAAGCCTCTGGAAAAATGCCCGCGGGCCTGCGTTATACCAATCCCGCGATCTACCTGGGTGAGGCTACGAGGTTCGCCCACGCTTACATTGCCGATATCTACAACAACGGAGAAACGGATACTCTCAATCTCTACGATGTGAGCGGCCTGGCCCACTTCGAACTTTATCGCGCCCTTCGATCCGCTGGAAATCCGCATGGCTACGCGATTGATGAGTCTAGCATCCGCACTCAGTTCCTGAAGCAGGTGGACGATGCCATTGATCAGGCGAATGCGGATGCTTGGGGTTTTGGCGGTGCGTGGAATAGCGACACAACCTCCCACGGCGGAGGACTCTCCGTGATGGCCAGTCAAGCTTTCTATCTAACCGGCAATCCTAAGTACAACCTTTTTTCGCAAAGATGGATGGCCAACGTGCTGGGAGCAAATCCATGGGGCTCTTCGTTCATTGTCGGCGATGGCAGCGCCACTTTCCCGAATTGCATTCAGCATCAAGTCGCGAACCTGGCCGGCGCATTGAATGGATCTTCTGGTGGGACGCCTGTTCTCTGGGGCGCGGCTTCCGAAGGCCCCTCCTATGCCGCCACATCTGGCTTGGTGGACGGTATGATCGTCTGTCCCGGAAATGGTGTAGACGCTTTCGCCCGGTTCAATGGAAACGATGGCGTTTACGACGCCGGGGCTGCGGCCGTCTATCAAGACAATGTGCAGTCTTACAGCACCACGGAACCAGCCATCGATCTCACCGCAACCTCTTTCGTGATGTGGGCTTGGCGCATTGCGGGCCGCATCGATTGATTTCCCTCAGATGTGATAATGAGAAGCAATCATACTTTACTTGCCTACAATCTGAGGCGCTATCTCTTTGCTCGACAGCGTAATTCAACTGGGAGTTTATCCACCTCCGCATGGCGGCGTCCAAACGAATGTGGTGGCCATTCATGAGCGCTTGCAGGACCGCGGCGTTCGCAGTCATGTGATCAGCCTGTCCAGGCATCGCCATGCGGGCATTCCCAATGTATTTTTCCCCAGCACCGCGCTAGAGGTCGCTCGATTGCTGCTCACCCTCCCGGCCAAAATCATCCATTTTCACGTGGGTGGCGATATCACCAACCGGTTGGTGGCGTTAGCCGCTCTCATCAACTCTTTACCTGGCCGGCGCAGTGTATTGACGCTGCATTCGGGCGGCTACCCAACGTCGGCGCAAGCCCGCGACACGCGGCGGGTGAAGTTGATTCACGCCGTGTTTCGCAGATTTGATGCGCTAGTAGGAGTGAACCCGGAGGTGAAAGCGTTCCTGGCGAGTTCCGGCATCGCTCCCGGGAAAGTTCATCAGCTCGAGCCCTTTCCCCATTTGACCAGGATCAAACCCGGTAGCGCTTCCGACCCCCGGCTGGATTCATTCTGCGACCTCCAAAAACCGCTATTGGCAACCGTGGGGTTGCTCGAGCCGGAGTATGATCTGCCACTACAATTTGCCATCTTGCGCCAACTGCGAACAAGATACCCGGAAGTGGGCCTGGTCATAGCCGGTAGCGGCAGTCTGCATGACGAACTGGGCCGCCAAATTGCCGTGGAGCCTCACAACGAAAGAATCTTGTTGGCCGGCGACGTGCCTCATCCCATCACCATCGAACTCATTCGTCGCGCCGACGTGTTGTTGCGAACCACGCTCTATGACGGCGATGCCATCTCCGTACGCGAAGCTTTGCAACTTGGGACGCCGGTTGTAGCCACGGACAACGGCATGCGGCCTGCTAACGTTTTTCTGGCACCCATCGGCGATGCCAACGCCGTCGCAATGCAGGTGATGAGTGTGCTCGAGGCGCCGCGGACCCATGCCGAAGCACCTCCCAAACTCGAGCAACACGACGGCATTGACGACACACTAGCGCTGTACGAATCTCTGCTTTAGTTAAGTTTGGAGGCCGCCGCTTTAAGCCACTTCGCCACTGCCCCTCATTAAAACTCGGGAAGCGCTGCTTGTAACGGTGTTGGCGCATCACTCCTTTTCAGCCGATTTCGATGGCACCAAGCAAATCCAACTCAAAGGGGTGGTGACCAGGAATGAAATGGGCAAATCCTCATGTATACTTCTACATAGATGTGACGGACGCCGACGGCAAGAACGGTTCGAAGCTGGCTGATGCCGGACACATCACGCTGCCCGATGGACGCCACATTTTTGGCGGTACGCCTGGCGATGGCGGGCCCGGAGATCCTACCGCGACGAAGTCTGGAGTCTGAGGCCAGGTGCTGCGCGAGTTTTGCCAATGGCTGTACGATTCCAGCATAGGTACAGCCATCCGCGAATCCATCTGGGTGTTCCCCATCATTGAAACAATCCACGTACTCGGTTTGACGCTTTTGGTAGGCACTGTTGCGATTTTGGATTTGCGCCTCTTAGGTTTGGTCTTGAAGCGCGAGCAAGTCTCGCGCGTGGCCAGCCAAATTCTTCCCCTAACCTGGACCGGTTTCGCGGTGATGTTTGTCAGCGGCTTTCTGCTCTTTTGGGCTGAAGCCGCTCAGTGCTACGCCAATCCGGCGTTCCGCTTAAAGTTGCTGCTGCTGATTTTGGTTGGCTTGAATCCTTTGATCTTCCACCTAACCATATACCGCAGCGTGCATTCCTGGAACGAGCGGCTGGTCACGCCCTTCCGCGCGCGGCTGGCAGCATTCTGTTCGCTGACCTTGTGGGGCGCAATCGTTTGTGCGGGCCGTGCCATTGCTTACTTCCAGAAATAGCCAAATGTTTGTTCTGCATTTATTCCAATGGCTAGGTCAGACGCCTTTAGGCGCGTTTATGCAGCAATCCACCTACGCTTTTGCCGTGGCGGAAATGCTTCATCTCCTGTCGCTGAGCATTTTGGGAGGTACCATTCTTATCATCGACTTGAGGCTGTTGGGAGTGGGCTTGCGGAGTCAGTCCGCCGCCGCATTGGCCCAAGAGTTGAAGCCTTTTCTGATAGGCAGCCTCACGGCGAGTGTTGTAAGCGGTATCCTGTTGCTCTCAGAAGAACCAATGAAGTGTTACTACAATCAGGCGTTTCGCCTGAAGATGCTTTTCTTGGCTCTCGCCGTGTTCTTTTACTTCGTCGTTCAGGAACGGCTCTTTCACGGCGAGCCAAGCGGCAGACAAAGTTTCATCGCCAAACTGACGGGAATCGTTTCGCTCCTCCTTTGGTTGTCCGTCGGACTGGCTGGCCGCGCCATCGGTATTATCTAACCTCCTACCGTGAGATCGAGATCCACCCGCCGCGTACGGTTCAGACGCTTGATCGCTGTTTGAATCGCTTCTTGTTCAGCTTCTCCGCGCGCTCCACTGGTGGCGCGCGCAATTGTTGCTCCTGACTCCAAAGCCTCTACTTCCACCAAATAGCGCTCGCCGATACGGTAGGAGGTGACATGCACAGTCCAGCCTTCAAGCTCCAAAGGCTGTTTCCGAAAGTCTTCAGCCCGCATTGCGCCACAAGCCTGCTCACCGGCGCAGCAACTGCGCCAAAACCCAGTCGCTCGAGACCATTACTTCAGGATGCGCGTAATTCGACATGCTCTTACTCCTATTTAGCGGCTGGCCCGCACGTTTTCGGATAACAGCTTCTCAACGCGCTCGCTGGTTTCCTTCTTCAAGGCGGTGTTGAATTCGCCACTGGCGGGAGCCGCGAAACCGGCATGAATGGCGCGAACCTTGCCGTCACGTCCTAAGAAGAATGTCGTGGGCCAAGAATTCAAATTCACTGCCTGTGGAATCTTTGCCTGTAACTCGGCGGGTTCGCCGGCCAGTAGATACGTGTATTGGATTCCGTATTTCTTGATGAACGCCTGCAGCCGCGTAGGATCTTTGCGCTGTTCCGGCTCTTCAAAATCAAGCGCCACAATCTCCAACCCTTGCGCGTGGTATTTGCGATAAAGCTCCACCAGGTACGGCGCTTCGTCATGGCAATTCGGGCACCAGCTTCCTGTGACGTTTACAATCACCACCTTGCCGCGAAATTGCTCATCGGTATTCGAAACCAGCTTGCCGTTCAGATCGGGAAAACTGAATTGCAGCGGTTCACTCGCGTCTTTCACCCGGGTATGTTCGTCCGGATCGGTGGGCTCAGGCACTCCCTTGGCTTTGGCTTCGTCCGCTCGCACCGCGGTGAAATGCTTGGCCGGATTCTTAAAGCCGCGAAGCTCTATATCCAGTGAGCCGTCGTCCTTCGGCGTAATCTCGGCAACCGAGGCCCGCGCTCCATCAAAGTGATTCAGCACCCACTTGCCGCCGCTGAAATCGCCCACCAGCGCGCCAGTGTCGCCATCCACGCGAAGAATGGCCGCACTCGCATGTGCTCCCTGCTGTTGCACGATCAACCGCCAGGCATGCTCACCTTTTGGGCTTTCATTCGGAATCGTCCAAACTCCCCCGATCTCGGGCGCCTTTGCATCTGACACGGCAACCTTCACATGCGGCCGCGCTTCGAAATCGTGATAACCATACCTCGTGTTACCGTAGGTTCCTTTGATCGCGCCGTCCGTGTAGCTCGCCGTCAAACGTGTGGCATAGTGATCGAAATTGACGTTCAGTGTGCCGCCGCTCAGCCTTCCGCTAGTGGATGTCACTTGCTCGTCGCCATTAAAGAATGCGGCTGAGACGGAGTCTCCTTCTTGAGAGAACTGAATCAGAAACGGAATTTTGTAGTCGTCGTATGTGACCGTCCCGTCCCACAAACCCTTCAATGAATGCGCCTGCGCCACCACTCCGCCCAACAAGATAGCTATGCCAAAAGCAATTCTAGACATCATAGATAGAGAATAGGGTGATTAGAAAAAAGTGTCAAGCACTTTTTTGAATGGACGCCTGCCGCGTGGGCCTAGCGGCCAGTGTAAGTGATTGAAACGGCTGTGATTTCTAGATCAAGCTTGGCACCGCGAACGGACGGCGAACCCGGGACGATTTTCAGCGTGACGTTTCTCGACGGCTGCAAATCGATCGTCCCCACCATTGCCGATGGCCCTTCTTTGCCGTATAGATTCGCCTTCATGGTCTTGCCGTCAATGTCTATATCGATCACGCGCGAATACGGCCCGGGCTTGTATTCCACTTCGATTTTGTACTGGCCCGCCTGTTTCACCGCGAAGTGCCATTTCTCGCTCCTCAGCGTGGGAGCGTCCCAATATCCTTCGCCATTGGTGTTGAAAAACTTCTCCGCGTCCGCAGGCGCAAGGCGAATCGTTCCGCTCTCGTCTGGTTCTACAACCGCTGGTTGCACTCTCAACTCACCTTCGAATCCGACAGCTACCACCGGCAGGAATTCCTTCGGCAAACCCGCAGCCACAATCGCGCCACCTTCTATCTGGAGTTTTCCGCCCACCTCCGAGTTGAGCCAGTGCGCATCCCGAATGTGATTCTCCATGCCCGGCAACCGCAAACGCCCGTCGGCGGGCAGGTGCTCCACAAACAAATAAAGGCGATCGCCTTTCACCGTCGCATAACCGAAATCCAGTTTGCGGAAAGGTTGCGGAGCAGTATCATAAATGGCCTCACCATTTCTTCGCAACCACCGGCCCGTGCCGCGCAAAACCTCCGCCTCATAATCAACCACCGATCCATCCCCTTTCGGCCCGATGTTCAGCAGATAATTACCGCCGCGGCTCGTCACCTTCACCAGCCGCAGAATGTGTTCCTGAATCTTTTCATTCAAGGGCACACGTTTCTGCCACGAACGGAATCCCCATGTCTCGCTAAATATCGACGCTGGCGCCTCCCATGGCTCATCGGCAATGTAGTCGGGAATGTCGTCATCGCCCGTTTCGCTGAAATCTCCTTCACTGTTCCACACTCGGCCGGAGATCATACATTCCGGTTGCAGCCGGTGAACTGTCTCGGCAAAATGGCGGCTCTGCAACGCCGTGGGATGCCCCATGTCAAACCAGATTTCGGAAAGGGCTCCATAATTGGTCAAGAGCTCTTGCAATTGCGCCACATTAAACGCTTCGTGCGCCGCTGAAATCGGATTGTCGTTTTTCTCGCCGGGAGCGTCGCCCCAATGCCAATCGATGGTCGAATAATACACGCCAAATGCCATACCGTGCCGCTGGCAGGCTTCGGCCAGACTTTTTACGATGTCGCGTTTGTAAGGAGTGCCTTCCACCACGTTGTAAGTGGATTGCTTGGTCGCGAACATGTTGAACCCATCATGATGTTTCGCGGTCAGCACAATGAATTTCATGCCGGCGTCTTCGGCGAGTTTCACAATCGCCTCGGCATCCCATTGCGCTGGATTGAATTCCCCGGCCAGAGCGGCGTACTCGTTCTCGCGTATATGAGCGTCGGATTGTATTTGTTCGCTGTAGTTGCCCGAATATTGTTTGCCTTTCCATACGCCGCCCAGCGTTGAAAACAACCCAAAGTGAATAAACATGCCATACTTGCGGCTCTGCCACTGGTGAATGGTGTGCTGACTGGGTCGCGGCATGGGCAGTTGCTGCGCCACCGCGGACCAAAGGAAAATCGGCACGAACGCGTACTTCAAAAGCTTCATAGGCTGTTCGGTATTATGTCGCAGACCATGCCAAAACGAAGCGCCGGCCTGCTCATGTACCGCTACTCCAACGCGGCCATCGAGGTTTTCCTTGTCCACCCCGGCGGACCCTTTTGGGCCAAAAAAGATTTAGGCGCATGGTCGATACCCAAGGGCGAATATGAAGTTGGCGAAGAGCCACTCGCGGCCGCTCGCCGCGAGTTCGAAGAAGAAACTGGCTTCCCCGCCGTCGGCCGCTTCATCGAACTCGGCGACCTAAAGCAGCCCGGCGGCAAAATCGTCTCCGCGTGGGCCTTTGAAGGCGATTGTGACCCCAAAGCTCTCCGTAGCAACACGTTTACAATCGAATGGCCACCCCGCTCCGGGCGCAAGGAGGAATTTCCAGAGGTAGATAGAGCGTCTTGGTACTCCGTCGATGAGGCAAAGCAGCGCTTGCTTCCCGGCCAACGCGCGTTTCTTGACCGCTTGCTAGAAAAGAGCTAATCAGTCGCCA
Source organism: Bryobacterales bacterium (assembly GCA_963785595.1). Lineage (GTDB taxonomy): Bacteria > Acidobacteriota > Terriglobia > Bryobacterales > Bryobacteraceae > Bog-105. Next base: position 97,914 of record CAWAVY010000003.1, read on the forward strand.
ACGAGCGCAACCTTCTCAGCGCGCGCCGCACGGATTCTTAGGACCTATGACCCTCGTGCCGAGCCTTCAAGATTTCCTCCCGAGTCATTCTTCCACACGTCTGCCGGAGTGCCGAGATCTGCTCCAATGCCTGAAGCACCCGATCACGATCCAGTTTTTGGGCAGGTACCTTGGCCTCTGAGGTTTGTATCTTGTTCATCGGTCGCACTTTCAACTCGTTAATCTGATCTGCCGCAGATGAGTTTAGCAGATCCCCTACTGAGCAGCCTTCGCCAACGGCTGCAAAATTCCCTCCAACTGCTGGATAATCGCATTGAGCTCGCTTCTCCTCGGCTCATCGCACAATTGCGCCGAAACCTTGCAGTCTTCAATCACCGTTCCAAGCTTCCACGCCGCCGGTCCTTGCGCCGCCACTTCATCGGCATATTGCTGGGCCTTATCGGCGTCGCCCGCATCGAATGCCGCGCCCAACAATGTGGGATTCAACCACTCATCGCCCGCATTTCGCTGCCGGGCCCGCTCACAGGCGGTCACCGTAACCGCCGCCGAGATGCGCGCCTTATCCTCGTCTCCCTTGCGGTTGCGGCTGCGATAAAGGCGCGCCAAATTTGACGCCGGGTAGTAATCGTTCAAGTCCAACTTCATGCCTTTCTCGTATTCGCTAATCGCCCGGTCCAAGTCAGCCGGGCTTTGGCTCGCTTTCCATTTCCTCTTATAGCGGCCACCCAGCAGGCCCCGCCGCTCCGACGTATCGCCGCTTGTTTGGATGAGCTGAAGCAACGCGCCGATCGCTGTATCGTGGTCGCCCGCGTTCGATTGCGCCAGCGCCACCTGCTCTTTCACCAGCGACGAATTTCGCAGATCGGGCGGTAAAGTGTTGGCGAAATCCAGCGTAGTCTTCCAATCCGTACAATCGCGCAAGAGGTACAGGAGATCCACGGCAACCGCTTTGGCGATAGGTCCGCCCGTGTAATAACGTGCGCGGAGCTCAAGCGCGCGAGTGCGGCATTCGCTGCCCGCGCAACGGGCCGCGATAATCTCCGCCTGAAAGCGCGACAGATCTTCAAAATTTTCCCTGAACGAAGTGGCCCGCGCGGGTTCATACTCCGGATATTTCGGGAACACCTGGTAAAACGGCGATTCCCCCTCACTCATGCTCAGAATCGCGCCCTTCACTATGTTGATGATCTCGGCCGCCGTTTCATCGGAGATCGATTCCGCCGGCAGTGGGTAATTGATTCGGCGCATCTGGTCTATATCAAACAGCGGCTTCGACCAGTTGGCCGAAGTCATAATACAGCCCTTCTCTTTTGCCGCGTGCCGAATGCCGATTTCGTAATACACGTTGCCGTTGGGTATTGTAATGTCCGCGAGCACCAAGTCCGAGATGGCCAGCCGTTCAATCATTTGCTCGATGATCAGCGCACCAACATCTTCGTTTGCACGCACCGGCTCGTACCCCGCCCGATCAATGGCGGGCCGGAGCGCTGCCTCCCAAAGCCGGTCGAAGTTGACTTTATCGGGGCCTCCGCTATCCGCCGGCGCACCTGTGAGCTTAGTGCTGTAAGGCATGATCATGAAGCAGATGGGGCGTGGCATATTGTTCTGACCTAAAAAGCCCCATGTCCGCCTTGGCTCATGCTGTAAGGCTGGCACGAGGTTTCCGGAGTCTGAAGCGTTGACAAATCGATATTACACAAGTCTTACAGAACCGGCGAAGATTTCTTGCTAGCGTGGAATCACAGAGCTATTGAAACGGATCTTCGTGACAAATATTGACGCTATCTTTAACAAATCAGAGCGCCTGAACTGGGCAACAACCATCGCCATGGCGCTTTTCCATGTCGGGGCCATCGCGGCTCTTTTTTTCTTTACTTGGAAGCTTTTTTTTATAACTGTGGCGCTATATTGGGCTACCACTGGGTTGGGGATCAGCCTCGGCTACCATCGCCTCCACACGCACCGCTCTTTTAAGGTGCCTACCTGGCTGGATTACACTTTCGCCGTTTGCGGATCCCTTACCCTCGAAGGTGGTCCCATTTCCTGGGTCGCTACCCATCGCATTCATCATCAGAAGTCCGATCAAGAGGGTGATCCGCACTCGCCGCGCGACGGTGCCTGGTGGTCGCACGTCGGCTGGCTGATTTTTGGCGAATCCAACCACAACAACACCATCGCTATGTCGAGGTATGCGCCCGATCTCGCTAAACGGCCTTTCTACGTTTGGCTCAACAACTATCACTGGCTTCCGATGGTGGTTCTGGGCGCCATCCTGCTCGCTTTCGGCGGAGTGCCGCTATTTCTTTGGGGCATCTTCCTACGCGTCGTTTTTGGCTTGCACGCTACTTGGCTGGTTAACTCCGCCACGCATATGTGGGGCAGCCGCCGATTCAACACCCGCGACGATTCCCGCAATAATTGGTGGGTGGCGCTTCTCACTTTCGGCGAAGGCTGGCACAATAATCATCATGCTCACCCCACGTCGGCTCGTCACGGCCTCGCCTGGTATGAGTTTGATCCCTCATGGCTGTTGCTCAAAGTGTTCCGCAAATTCGGCTTGGCTACCGCCGTTCAAGTCGCTAAACTTGAGCAACCCGCCGAGCCTGTGCAAAAGGCCGCCGCTTAGGTTGTGTTCTTTCTAACCTGTTCTCGCAAAGCCTTTAACGCCGCCTCATTCACCGCGCCATGGGTGCGCCAGCGAATCTCGCCGGCGCCGTCCACTAGCAGCACATAGGCATCGTCCGCTTCGGAAAACGCCGACGCCTTCTTCAATTCGGCTTCACCCTTTACAACCACTAGAAAATGGCCTTGTAGTGCCGCCGGTACAGACTCTTTTATCGCGTGCGTAATCATCCCTCTGACAAATCGCGGCGCATCTTCCAGCACAGCCACTTGATAAATATCGAACGCGTCGCCCAATTCCTTGCGCGCCCGGGTATCCCATTCCTTTATCGCCGTCTGAGAACTCTTGCTGAAGCCCACTATCACCAATGCCGAGCGTCCCTTCAGTGAATCCGGCAGCGTCACTCGCTGTCCGGCTAAACTCTCGCTTTCCGTCTTCGGCAATTGCTCGCTCCAAGCGGGAGCAAGCAAGCCGAAGCAAGTATAAAAGAGCAAATAGCAGTGATAGAGCCGCATCCTCTTCAGACTAACTCACGTATTTTTGTAACTCGGATAGCGCCCTCAACATCCAAGGGGCGGGGTTGTTGTGGTGCTAGGTAACGCAAAGTTCATCTGGACTCGGCTGCTTATTTGCCTGTTTGTGGCGGCCCAAATGCGCGCTCAAGTAGGTTCGTCTGTTGATCCGCCCAGGCAGCCCGGAGTCCTCGATAGTTCTAAAGCGGTTTCCGCACCCAGTGATAATCCGCCTTCGGAAAGCAAGCGGCTATTGGGAATCGTTCCTAACTATCGCACCTCGGCGACGCTCCATCCCTACGTGCCCCTTTCGCCGCGCGGAAAATTCGCCATTGCCAGCGAAGACGCCTTTGACCGCGGAACGTTTATTCTGGCCGCCGCCTTTGCCGGCGAAGCGCAATTGACCAACGCCAATAGAGCCTTTGGACAAGGCGCGGCCGGCTATGGCCGCTATCTGGGAACCGCCTACGCCGATTACGTCATCGGCGATTTTATGACCGAGGGCTTTTACCCGATTTTGTTTCATCAGGATCCAAGATACTTCCGCAAAGGATCCGGCTCTGGCTGGTCGCGTCTGGGATATGCCATGGGGCAGATTATCTTCACGCACAACGATACCGGCGCCAACACCTTCAATTACTCGGAAATCATCGGTAACTCAACCGCCGTGGCCATTTCAAACACGTACTATGTGGACAACCGGCACGCCTCCGACGCCGTGGTCAAACTAGCGAATCAACTCGGCGTCGATATGGCTTCCAATATTCTCAAGGAGTTTTGGCCGGAGATTCAGAAGAAGCTTTCACGCAAGCGCTGAGCGCTATTGGCGCTTCACGCGCCCTGCCGCTTCCACGTCAATTTCAACGGTCTTGTTGACCTTGAATAGAAAGTTACTCGGGTCTTTCATCCCCCAATCCACATAGGGCACCACAAACTTGCCCTTGCCACTAAACTCTGTGCCGTTCAGCGTGACCTGCAGTGGAATACTTACTTCATGACTCGCCCCATGAATGGTCAACTGCCCTAACAGACGCACGCTCGAAGCGCTTTGCGCTCCTACCGGCCCTTCCAGTCTCGTTACTTTCAACCGGACCTCTGGAAATTTGTCCGTCTCCAGAACTTCCTTCTTCATGCGCCGGTCGCGCGAACCGTTGCCGCTATCGCCACTCTCGGTCTCAACCACCAGTTCGCCCGATACAGTGCCGCTGCGCGGATCGAAATTCACCGCCCCCCGCTTCAATTGGAAAGTGCCATGTACCGTGTGTACGTTTCCGGCCAAAATCCAATCGATCTTCGTGGCCGCTTTATCGAACTCGAGCGCCATCTGCTGGCCGAAGGCTGCTGTCGTAAACAGACAAACGGCCCAAGCTGGCCTCCGCAAGATTACCATCAAGCCGTTAGAAAACCCCATCCGAATCTCACTAACTGGCGCGCCAACAAATCTACTCGCGGCGTATCGCCGACATGAAAGCGCAAGAGCGATTCAAAAAGCTGGGGCCGCTTCGCCAGGCTTGCCAACGCCCGGCGTTGCACTGCGCCGTGCCATTCCATCGACAGCAGCAACGAGGCCATCCTGCGAGGCCGCGAGCCAATTGTTTCATGCCGCGCCGCGTACTGCCGCAGATCGCCCGCCTTCAACGCCGCCGCCAGTGCGTCCGCCTGTTTGAAAGCCAGGCACATTCCTTCTCCGGTGATCGCATCCACCGAACCAGACGCGTCACCCAGCAATGCCAAACCGTCTTTGTGTACTCGCTTCAACTGCCGCGAAATCGACATGGCGCCCATTTCATAGGACCCATGTTCCACGCCCGCCAGCCGTTCCCGCAAAACCGGAAAATCGCGCAAAGCTTCATCCAGCCGCAACTTCGAATCACGCGAGACAAATGCCACGCAGACCTCATTGTGCGCAACCGGCGTAACATAGACTTGGCCACGCGGACCCCAATAGACCTCCACGTATTCAGACCAGGGCGCCAATCGGTAATGAGTTCGAAACCCGTACCGTTGCCGCTCACTCTTAATTGCGTCCAGGCCGGCCATTTTGCGAATCACCGATTTCTGTCCGTCGGCGCCCACCACCAGGCGCGCGCGCAGCACCTCGCCTTGCAGCGCCAACCCCTCGTCGCAGAGCCGCACATTCTTAGCGCCCCAAATCATGCGGACGTTTGCCGCCTCCGCATGTTTCACCAGAACCTCATGCAGAAAGGTACGCCGCATTCCCAGCCCCGTGCCATTGGGAAAATCGCCAGTCACGATGGACGCGCCATCAATGAATCGCAGACCGCGAAATAGCTGACCCACACCTTCATCGAATTCCACGCCCAGGCGCCGCAAGGCAGCCAAGCTATCGGGCAGCAACCCTTCGCCGCAGGCTTTGTCGATGGGCGGCACCGCGCAATCGACCACCGTCACCTGAAACCCGCGCTTGCGCAGAGCCAGTGCCGCCGCCAAACCGGCGGGTCCTCCCCCGGCGATACAAACGTCTCCCATCGCCGGGTTAGATGTGAACCATCTCGTCAATGCTCCAGTTTAAATCTTTGCGCTATTCCCGCATTACCGTGAAACGGCTAATGGAGTACCCAAGCGCACCGCCCACGAAAACATCGGACAAAAAGTGTACCGACAAAGACAGTCTGGAGAACCCAACCAGCGCCGCCATACCATAGGTCGCGTAGGGAACCCAGCGATGATTTCCGTAGCGCCGGGCGACCACCGTGGCGACCGAGAAGGCCGCAATCGTGTGACCCGAAGGGAAACTCCCCCGCCCTCTTAACAGCGAGCCGCCGCTCTTAAACCAGCCGGCTGAGTAGTTGCCTCCCGGTCGAATTCTATCCGGAGGTATTCGGTTGGTGATGTCCTTCAAGGCCGTAGTCAGTATTCCGGCGTCGATGAGGGACTCGGTGGCCAAAAGCGCTGTGCCTTGCATCTTCGAATCGCTTCGGATCAGCCCCAGCGCATACAACGAGGCGGGAGTGGCAAGGATGCCAATGGCCGTGGCGTTGCCGCTGAAAATCTTGTTGAAACCATGAAACGTTTGTGTGCGATGGAAATAGGCTCCCTCGCTTGGGTCGGACGCGATCAATCCAGCGGTGGTTCCAAGAACGGCAAAGGTGGCAATCCAGTCGTGCCCTTGCGCGAGCCTGGCTGGAAACGTCCATATCCGTTTCTGATCGCCCAACAGGTTCGGAACCAGGACTTTCCAGGAGACGGGCCTATCGAATACCGGCGGCGGCTCGACCGCCTCCGATACCGGCTCCACGATCTGAGCTTCTATCCGGCACGGAATCGTAAGGATGGAAAAGCCCATCAACGCCAGAGCGAGTTTCAAGAACCACTGTGCCCCGGTTCAGAGAGACGTCTCTAGCGATCTTCAATTTTTCTTTAACGCATCCCAGCGGTCGAGCAACTTGCCGATCCCCGCTAACTGCGCCGTCACTACCGTTTTCTGTTGCGAGGTTGGCGCAACATCCGCATCTTGCAAAGCGTTTAGAAGAGTTTCAAGCGCCGCTATAGCCATAGATAGTGTGGGCGGACCATTCACTGGCAATCTCCCACCACCGCCGAAGCGCGCCCCCTTGCGGCCTTCTATCTCTTCGAGCTTTTTGTCTAAGGCTTTCGACTGCTCGTCCGAACGCTCGCGCAATTCCGCGCGCCGCGCCTGCAAATCCTTTAACGCGCTGGAGCCTCGTTCCAACTCGTCGTAGATTTTCTTCGAAAGCACAAACTGTTCGGTCAAACCCGCCGCCGACGTTTTCACGCGCGGATCCATCTTCACGGTCAGCGGTTGCTGGTAGCTCTTGCCGTTGACCGTGAGTCTCACGACATAAGCGCCGGGCAGCACCCACGGCGCATGATTTGCCGGCGCGGTATCTTCAAACACGGCCTGCATCGGCAACTCCTCAGCGCTTACTGAGACCGGCGAGTAGTGCATATCCCAGACCACCCGATGCAAACCTGAACCGGTGGGCAACCGGCGCGGCCGCCGCGCCCAATAGGTGGGAACTTGCAACTTTTCCAGATCCACTTCTTCATCCACTTCATCGCTCGAATAGCGCCGGATCACGGCCTTCGCCGCGCGGTCTAGAATCTCGAGCGTCACCACGCCCGCCGCATCGCCCTTGAGATAGAAATCGATCAACGCGCCATCGGGCGGATTCTTCCCCGCCGCCTCATCGGGCGGAATGGGCGTATCGGTGTTCGTGTTCCAGCGCACGCGCAGCGCTGTTTCCGGCTTAAAAAGCACCACCGGGGAAATCTGGCCGTCTGTAAGCTGGCGCAAAGGCGTGATATCGTCCAGAATCCAGAATCCGCGCCCATGCGTGGCCGCGATCAAATCGTCACCCTTTACAATCACGTCCCGAATGGAAGTGGCTGGCATGTTCAAGCGCAAGGGCTGCCAGTTGTTGCCGTCGTCAAACGAAACGTACACCGCCGTCTCCGTACCTGCAAACAGCAAGCCTTGACGCTTGGGATCTTCGCGCACCACATTCACCGGCGCGCCATCTGGAATGCCACTTACAATCTCGGCCCAAGTCTTCCCATCGTCATGCGTGCGCAGGATGTGCGGCCGAAGATCGTCCAGCCGCAGCGTGTTGATGGCCGCATAAGCCGTGCTCTTATCAAAGTGGCCCGCATCAATAATCGAAACTTTCGCGAACGGCTGCAGTTGCGGCGGCGTGACATTCTTCCAATGCAAACCGCCATCCTTAGTCAAGTGAATCAAGCCGTCATCTGTACCCGCCCACAGACGGCCCAATTCAAGCGGCGAAGGCGCAAGCGCATACACCACGCCGCGTTGAGACGGTTTGGCGGTGGGCGCATCCCGGTATTTGCCCACGCTCGCCGGAACCTCCCACGTCTGGCGCGAAAGGTCTGGGCTGATCTCCTGCCAGTGTTCGCCGCCATCTCGCGTTTTCCAGATGGTGTTCGCTGCGAAGTAAAGGACGTGCGGATCGACCGGCGAAAAAACCACCGGCTGGGTCCGCAGCACGCGATAGCCGGGCCCGCGCAGCGGCTTCGGTCCCACTTCGGCCGTTTGCCCGATGCGCCTGTCATAGCGCGTCAGCTTTCCTCCGTAAACCAAATCCGGATTGAGCGGATCAGCCTCTACATAGCCATACTCTTCCGCACCCACCGGATGCCAATCGCGAAAGGTAATTTCGCCGTCCGGGCCCCTACTGGCCACGCAGGCGGAACCGCTCTCCTGCTGCCCGCCGCACACTCGATACGGAAACGCATTATCAGCCGATGCGTGATACATCTGCGCCGTCGGCTGGTTGTACCACGAACTCCAAGTCTCGCCTCCGTTCACAGTAATGATTGCGCCTTGATCGCTCACAATCTCCAGAATGTTGCTATTGGTGGGATTGATCCAGATGCTCTGGTAATCGTCACCACCCGGCGCGCCCCGTAATCCGCTCCACGTCTTGCCGCCGTCTGTCGATTTCCAGGTCACTATGCTGGCGCTGTAAACCACGTCGGCATTTTGCGGATCCACTGCGGGCACCGGCAGGTCACCGCCGCCAATGCGTTGCGCGGGCCGCTCATCGTCTGTGATCTTCTCCCAGTGCTCGCCTTTATTGTCGGTTCGAAAGATGCCGACGCCTTGCGCGGTCGCGACCGCTGCATACAACCGTTGCGGATTGCTAGCCGCAATCGCCAGATTGGCCTGAATCACGCCATCGGGCAAGCCGTCTTTAAGCGGGGCCCAGGTGTTTCCTCCATCGGTAGATTTGAAAATCCCTCCATTGGTTCCGCTCCACGCGCTGTTCTCCCAAGGCCCTTGCCGCGCCTCCCACAAAGCCGCATAGCAAATGCGCGGGTCTTGCGGATCCATCTCCACGTCGTTCGCGCCGGTATTCTCGTCCTTGTATAAAACCTTGGCGAAAGTCTTCCCGCCGTCCGTTGAAAGAAACACGCCCCGTTCCTCATTCGGCCCGTACGGATGTCCCATCACGGCCACTAAAAGGCGATTCGGATTTGTGGGGTCTACCGCCAGATGCGCGATCTGCTGCCCGTTTCGCAACCCCAAATGCGTCCAGCTCTCGCCACCATTCTCCGATTTGTAAATCCCGTCGCCGGTGGAAAGATCGGGCCGTTGCAGCCCTTCGCCGCTGCCCACGTAGAGAGTGTTGGGATCTGACGGCGCGACCGCAATCGCTCCAATCGACCCGCTCGACTCATGATCGAAGATCGGTTTCCAGGTTCGCCCGTAATCGTTGGTCTTCCAAACGCCGCCGTTCACCGCGCCCGCGTAGAAGATGTTTGGCTGGCTGGGCACTCCCGCCAAAGTGCGCATGCGGCCACCGCGGTAAGGGCCAATCTCGCGCCAAGCCATCTCCTGGAAGAGGGCCGGATCAAATGTCTGCGCGGCTGCCTGCACTACCAACATGGCCGCCGGTAGTGCCAGCCTCAATATGCTTTTCAACGAAATGGTCCTCAGTCTTTTAAGTGTGCCGGTGATGACGGCGGCGCCATCGGCGTACGGGTTCACTCAAATAACCCAATACCCGGTCGTGTCCGATCTCTCCCACAACCAGTTCCGGCCCATGCGGCGAATTTTTCAACAATGGCAAGTGCTCTTCTAATTTGACGTCCTGGCGGTAGAACTCACGCGCCTTGGTACGCACGGTGATGTCGTAGGTGTTAGCCGCTGTGTTCACTCCGGTTAGTCTCAGTTGGACGCCGTCCAAATCCTGAAACTCCGGCGAAACTTCAAGCGCAAATTCGGTGATCTTAAACCCCCTATCCGCCGGCAAAGCGAGCGATTCCGGGGGCGCGGCGGCCGTCACAGTTTTGCCGTCCGCCACGGGAGCTATCGGGCGCGGCGTATCCAATCGGACGCGTTGGATGGAATCTGGCAGCGGGCCGGCCTTCGAGCCACTGCGTTCAAAAAGATGCCGTTCGCTTAACACGAAAAAAGCGAACGCGCACGCCGCGCACACGCTGCCCACTCGCAGGGCCTTCCAAAGCAAATCGCCGGGTTCATCGGAAGCGCGGGTGGTCACCGCTAATTCACGATTCGCATATCTGGCAATCACCATGGCGGTTGAATGCTCGGGCGGCGTTAACACCTTGAAGGGACGTCTTTCAGTGCCCGTATTCATGGGTAAATTGATCCATCGTCACACTTTGATTCATTATCTCTCTCCTTTAATAGTGAAAACGAGGAATACGTGAAAAACGCGATAGTTTCCTTTTCGTCTCAGGGTTTTGTGCTATCTTGCCTTTGCGATGATTGAAACCGCCTCCGTCTCCCGCCGGGCTCTGCTTGCCGCCATGGCGGCTTCTCCGCTGGCCGCTCTGGTCAAGCGCAACTCCATTCCTGTCGGCCTCGAGCTATATTCTGTACGCGATGAACTCCAAAAAGACCTGCCGGCAACTCTGGCCGCCGTCGCCAAGCAAGGCTACGAGTGCGTAGAGTTTTACTCTCCTTACTTTGGCTGGACAACCGCCTACGCCAAAGAAGTGCGCGAGCGGCTGGACGACCTTGGCCTCAAGTGTCATTCCACGCATAACGGCTGGGATTCCTATCAGCCGGAAGGTCTTGGGAAGGCCGTCGAACTGAACGGCATTCTGGGCGCCCGCTACATCATCCTCGCCAGCGCGGGCGACCCCAAATCCGTGGACGGCTGGAAGCACGTGGCCGTCATGCTGAACCAGGGCGAAGACGTGTTCAAGAAATCGCGCTGCCACGCGGGCTACCACAATCACGACCTGGAGTGGCGCCCCATTAATGGTCAGCGCCCCATCGAAATCCTGGCGGCGGAAACCGACAAACACGTTGCCCTGCAGCTTGACGTGGGCACGTGCCTTGAAGCCGGCGCCGACCCGGTGGCGTGGATCGAAAAGAACCCGGGCCGCATTCGCTCTCTTCATTTGAAAGACTGGTCGCAGCAAAGCGGCTACAAAGTGCTCTTCGGCGAAGGCGCGGCTCCGTGGAAGAAGATATTTGCCGCCGCGGAATCGGCCGGCGGCGTTGAGTTTTATCTCATCGAGCAGGAAGGCAGCCGCTATCCCGAAATCGAAACGGCCGATCGCTGCCTGATCGCCTTCCACGATATCCACGCCTGACCGTGACTGCCATACGAGTCCTCATCACAGGCGGCACCTTCGACAAGGAGTATGACGAGATTCAAGGGCGCCTTTTCTTCAAGGACTCGCACCTGCCGGAGATGCTCACGCTGGGCCGCGCCAAACTTCCGTTGGAAGTGCGCACTCTGATGATGGTGGATAGTCTGGACATGACCGACGCCGACCGCGCCCTGATCGCCGAACAATGCCGCGCGACCCCCGGCGACCGCATTGTGATCACGCATGGCACGGACACCATGACCGAGACGGCGCGCTTCGTTGCGGAGCGAGTGCCGGACAAAACGATTGTTCTGACTGGCGCCATGATCCCTTACAAATTCGGCAGCTCCGACGGACTCTTCAACCTGGGTAGCGCGCTGGCTTTCGTCCAGACGCTCCCGCCGGGTGTGTATGTTGCGATGAACGGGCGATGCTTCCCCGCCGCGCGCGTTCGGAAGAACAAGCAGACTGGAATTTTTGAAGAAACGTAGGGTGGAAAGGGAGTGTTTTTGTCGTGTATAAGCATTAGGGAAATGTATTTGAAAATTTGTGACTCACAGGATCGCCTTTCAGCCGCCGCAATAAGGGAGGAAAAGGGCCGGAGACCGGGAGCCACGTTGGCGTTCCAAACTTCTCCCGCGGGGACTTTCGGCCAATGTAAAGATACTTCGGCGACGCGCGGGTTATCAGACAAGTGCTACCGAAGTCTCTCGATGAAGAGTTGATTGGGCAGCCGCCAGGATGTCTTCCTGCGCGAGTTGTTGGGTAACCATCAGAGACAAATCACTCTGAATCTGAAAAACACTTCCGCCATTTAGCATGAAAAATTGCCCCACCTTTTGAGCCGCTAGACGCCCTGATGGGTCAATCTTTGCGTCCTGGAAGAGTGGCTCGAGCTTCTTGATCGCGGTTGGCTGAGTGATCTTGCCGACAAACCAGGAGTTGATCTGCTCCCTGGACTTGTAGTCCAAGTCGCCTGGGCTTTGAGTAGCTAGCATTACACTCAGCCCCGCAGAGCGGGCGCGCTTGAGAAGACTCTCCATCGGTAGCTTCGTAGCTGGCTTGGACTGGGCGGGGAGGTACATATCGGCCTCGTCAAACAGTAGGGCCGCTTGTAGCGCTTTTTGGGGATAACGAACGGTGTAGCGGCCTATCTCCAGCAAGAGTTGGGCGACCCAATAAATTCCGGCATCTTGCAGGAAACTGGTATTGATGATCGAAAGCCGCGCCCTCTTACCCGGCTGAGCAGCAAACAGGGTCTCGGCGTTAAGCAGTTCGTTGCCCTCGGCGAACAGATGACCTCTGCGGTACTGGAGTGTTTGCAGCCTCTCGACCAGATTCTTAAAGTGTTTTGGGTCGAGCCTGCCAATGGCGTTGATCAGCAAAGGGTCTTGCGAGTCGATGAGGCTTAGCAGCGAATCGATAGTGATGGGTGTGCTTTGTTCGGCCAGCAAGCTGATGGCACGGCCGAGAATCGCGACGCGCGGCTCGTCGGCCGGGGTGTTGCCGTAATTCATAAGACCGCCCAGGGCGGTCGCGCTCTGGTTGGCGAGTTGATCGCGCTCCGCACTCGGCATCTGGTCCAAACCATTTGGCGCGATGCCAATCGAGAGAGGACGACCGACACCCACGGCGGAACCGGGCGTATAGACCGCGATGTCAATGGACTCCCGGAAGGCCTGCTGCTTTCTTTTCCTCGTAGGATCGTGACCATTTTCCCAAGCCGAGTTAAGACCGTAACAGCACAGATCGCCTTTTCGATCAATCAGCAGTGCATGGACGCCAAACATCAACAACTGCTCAAGCACATTTAGAGCGAGGGTGGTCTTGCCACTGCCTGTGCCGCCAAGGAATGCAGCGTGACGGAGAAAGTCGGAGGGGTCGCAATAATAGGGATCCGCTGCTAGCCCCACTTTGACGCCGATCCGCACTTTGCTGGCTGGAACGTCGTCATGCGTGCGATTCGTTCCCACAGGATTTCTGGATGGGTCAATCGCTGGAGCTACGGGCAAGCGTTCTGATAGTGCGCGGGCAGGAAGGCCCTCCAGATTCAGGATTTCGCGAATGGCGGTTAACCGCGCCACGGGACGCGATTCCCGGAGCCAAGCCGCAAAGTCATGACGATTCTCGTGCTGTTTCCTGAACAAATCGAACGCCTGCATCACGAGCCAGTCCGACTCTTGCAGTTGTTCTCGACGGCCACCTGAAGCGATGAACTCGCCGATCTGCTTGGCAATTTGCGTTTTGGGATTAGATGGGAATTCCGAGGACCGAAGAGCGAAGGGAGTTCTTCCGGCGGCCGTCCTCCGCAGCTCCTGCAGCCGTTTGGCGAGCGAGCCGCCTTGTGACGGCTGCTCACAGAGCGCCAGAAGAAGTTTGTGCTCCTTGGTTTTGGAAGCGACTCCGACCTCCAGAAAGGCGCCTTCGTCATGCACCTCGACCTGCCAGTCGTCCGGTAGCTGCCCCCCACAGTTTCTCAATGCATCCCGGAGGAGAGTAAGACGCTTGCCGGGATCCGCGGGCGGAGTCAACGAATTGGTTTGGTGGTCGTTCCACAATCGCTCTAAGTCAGACGCCAGTGCCGGCTCCACAATTTCCCCTGACGGTACGCTGGTTTGGGGCTTCGGAAACTCGCGCGTCTTTTGGAAATGCTGCCGTTGCTCCCGGCACCATGAAAGGACGTCTCTGCTCCGCTGGTTAGCGTATTTCCTCAACTGTTCCTCTGAAAACGGGTAGAGGACATCCAACTCCTCGGCATTCAGCCCAGCCTCCGCATAAAGGCATTTCATTCGCCTCTCGACTAGCTGACGGACGAGTGGGTACGACAGGGCGGCATTGAGGTCGATGGGGGCGGGATCGCGCTGAATCCTCTCACGGTGAGGAGGTAGAAGGCGCCCCGCCAACTGTTCGTAGAACTCTGTGAGGCACGCAACAATGACAAGCACGTTTGGTTGTTCGGCGAGGCTAATCGCAGCGCGCATAGCGTTCCTAAAACGATCACCTTCCTCTTGAAGGGCTACTCCCTCTGATGCAAAAAGGTCTTCCAGTTGATCCAGGCAGACTATCAGAGCACCCCCTTCGAGCGCTCGAATCATCCTCGCTATGGAACGAAGCCGTTCCAATGGCTCATCCTCATCACCGGCATTAGCCAAACCGCCAAGGGCGTTACTGTCGAATGGAGTCAGCCGTTCACATCGCAGATACTGGAACACGCGGTTGTTCAGCGCGGGATTTCGTTGTTGCAAGAAGAGAAGAGCGCGAACGAGATTGACGTCCTCAAACCCTCGCTGACTGGTGAAACAAACGATTCTGTCAGCCAGCTCGTAAATGAGTTCAATGATTAAGGACGGGTCGTCCGTCGAAGCGCGCAGATCGTCCAATTGCTTGGAAAAAAGCAACCCGGAACCCTCGGCCAGCAAGTTCGATAACCGCATCAGCCCAGTGGTTGGCCCGGCCGGCTCATAGTAGGGCTTATCCAGTGAATCAAGCGTCTGGCGCAACATGTAGCGGCTGAAGTTATTGACGTGCGAAGTCATCTGCATGTAGCTGAAATAGCCTTCAAAGCTTTGGTGCGTCTGGTTGCGAAAAACACGCATAAGATGCGTTTTACCGGAACCGGACCCTCCTCGGATCAGCATAATGCGGCCGCACAAAGCATTGGGGCCGCTCACTCGCGCCAGCTGATTGGCAAATACCTCTCGGGCCTCGGCGTGAATCGACTCCACGTCGTAGGGCTCAGCGCGGAGGATTTCGTGATTGTGCGTGACTGCATGGAATAACTCCGGCAGCAAATCAGTCGAAGCAAACGCGTCCAATTGTTTCTTCTCAAGAGTTGTCATAGATTACCCGGCTTTTAACCTCTACCGAGGCCTCTAATGAGAAAATGAAAAGTGCTGTGTTCCCAGCGTATCTCCGAGGCCGTCACATCAGACTGATCATAGGTAGGCGCCATATCGGCACGAGCGAGCGTCAAAAGCTCGCGCCTGTTGGCTTCCAACAGGCGCTGTTTGAAGGAATCGAGTGTCATCTCAGGGAATCGCCGTTCGGCGGTCAGGGTATTCCAAACGCGTGAAATGAAGACTCTCGATCCGACCCAACCTTCTTTTGTCCGGTCCATAGCCTGGCGGACAGCGTAAGCGAACGAATTCAAGTCATCTTCGGCCGCAGTTACGTTGCTCTCCGCCTCATTGGACGAGTCGACCGATAACGCCTGAAGGAGGACGGCTTGCGTAACCTTCATCCGGGCAGGCTGTCCCAAATACTGAACCAGTACTCGGTCAAGGGCTTGCTTCAGAGTCGCTCCTGGCATAAGTGGAATTTTAAAGAGATCCCGGATAAGGGCTGTGCGGATTGAATCTGAAAAATCTCCGCGTGACTTGTCCTTTGGTACCGATATTTGGAGGCAATGCGCAGGAAGGTGCTTTTCCTGGAAGGTGCGCCAAGTCACCTTGCCGGGATCAGCGAAAGCACGCGTTTTTTCCAGGCCCTTGCTTGTGACGCGGTACTTTTTACTGCGCTTGCCTTTTTCAATGGCGGCAAACCCTAAAGTCAGCAGTCTTTCACAGGATTCGTGGACGGCAGACGGCGTACCGTAGGCCTTCAATCGGTCCTTGAGCTTCGCTTCGGTGGTACCCTCCAATCCTTTGTTGGCTAGCCCCCACAGGACTAGGTCGTCAAGAGATAGTCGTTCCATTCGGCTCCTTGATGCGGTGGTTAGAGCGCACACGTTGGGTTGCTAAAGCTTCGTTCACTGTTCGTAGTACGCATTCAAGGCGAGCGACGACGTCGTCTGCAAGGACTCGGAGCACCAAATAGCCGAGCTTCTGCAATTCGACGTCTTTGGTGCGGTCGCGGCGATAGGCGTCCAAATTCTCAAAGTGATAATAGCCGTCGATTTCTAGAGCGATGGCATATGAGTGGCACAGCAAATCGACCTCTCGACACCTTCCGTCGAGGCCCTGAACTTTTGCATTGAGTTCGAACAACCCGGTAGTGGGAGTATTCGCCTGCAACTGTGCGAAAAGAAATCGCTCGGCCTCACTCCTGGCGCCATCTGCATCGATTGAATTGCCGGTCTCGCCGCTCTTACTTTCGTCGGAGGGGTTGGTTGGCGGCGCGACGATACATTCACCTTGACGCAGAATTGTCTTGGCCCGCGAGTCGGCGGCTTGGACAAGGTAGGTTTCCCACAGCCATGGTCCAACAGCGATCGCGATAGGGATTTGCGGAACGCGTTCGGCAATCGCCGCAGCCAACGGGGCGACCCGGCCACTCAAGTTATCGACGGTGGAAGGACCGGGGCCATCAGCGGCTATCCAGATCGCCGGCAGGGCATCGAGTCCCCAAATTTGTGCTACCTCAGCGGCACGGTCCGTTACCCTGATCCGATCGCCACCGAGAACCGAATGCACGACCGAGGCCTGGTCTGTCACCGAAAGGTTTCTGCTCGATTGACCCAGGCAAAATAATAACAGTGGCAAAAAATTGGCATCGATTCCAAGGCTTTCCAAGTAGGATCGGAGACTGTACTCTGTGGCCGATGCAGCCGTTAGGGCAATCTCTTGTGGGGCTCGTTTTGCAAACGAAGCAAGATATTGAACGGCGGGCGCAAAGACCCCGGCGGTCTTCACCAGTTCTGCCGTGAATGCCCTTGTCAACGAGAGCGGATGCTGGGTCGACCAGAGGGTATTGCGCCTCGGTGGGCGGTATCCATGCGACGTCCAGATTTCGTAAGCTGCCCCACCATTGCTCACCAGGACGCTGACGGTTGGCATGCCGCGCGAACGACGCGACTGGTGCCTCAGAAGGGTTTCGGCGGCGGCGGTATCGGTGCTCGCATCTGGCATAAAAGCAATAAAATAGAGACCTTTCAGCTAACGGATAGATTCACGCGTCATCCCAGAGTCCCCGCAACGCAACAATATAGCAGGGGCGGGGAGTTGGGCAGCTATAAGACTTGGGTAATTGGCCCTCGCGGCAATCTTGCCCGAACCTCAAACGCGTTTCTCCAGTGAGGTTCAATCCATCCTACGTGTTTCCAGATATTCACGGCACCCATTAAACCGACCCGGCGCGCGGCTACATGCGATTCTAGCTGAGCTAGGTTGCGACCGTTTCAAGTGCCTTCGTTGAGGAAACGGGGAAAGCCTCGATTTTCGCTCTTGCCTGGTTGTAGGTTGGATCAACCTTTGCCACCAGTGGAAATAGCTTTTCCCATCGCATGAGTGCGATTGATGCGCCGCGGAAGAGGTGCCGGAATGCGAGGAACTCGCTGAGGACCTCAACTAGAGCCGGGGAAACGACGGCTTGACGCGTGGGAGTCGCCGCCGACATTTGGACGAGCAGATCCTTGTGCCATGAATCTGACGGAGACAATCGCTTGTCCCACTCGCGAGCAATTAGCTTAAGGATCTTCTCAATCTCCGTGTAAAAGGAGTGCAGCATGGCAGAAGCAGCAGAAGTCTCGATAATGCCGACCGTCACCTCTGATGAAATGGCCATTAAGGGCTCAAACTGTTGATGCACGATTGCGAGTTCTTCAAGGCCCAATTGGATTTTGATGGCAACTTCATGCGACACGAAGTAGCTCTCCGCTGCTAAGAAGATACCGGACGATCGGTGTGGAATCGTCTAAGTCCACAAGATCGACCGGCCTGCCGAGAAGGTCTGAAGCCTTTGCTGATCGCGGAGAAATACAGTCTTGGCGGCAAGCCTTTCACCGCCATGTCGATGTCTGAATCCGCTCGCATGCCATCCTTCGTGGCCGTCAAATAAAAAGACTTCCGTAGCACGCATGCCGAGGAGAAGGGCGGCCGCAGCCAAAAGGGCATGCGGATCAATGCGAACCGTAGCCGTCATGATCACAGCGGGAGATGCTGCACACAAGCGTTCCACACCCTGACTATAGCGCGCAGAGTGGCGGCCGTTTGCATCGTATCGCAGTTCCCAGCGAGTGACCGCCCGGTTCCAGTCCCGTGCCGTGTGGACGATCATTTGGCTGGTTTTCGGCTATGCGCGGAAGCGCAACATATACGTTTGTTCGAACCGGCGAAATTGAGAAGTCCCTAAAAGCAAAGCCGCCTCGACGGGCCGGCGTGTCGTCAACATGCGATTCTGGTCCTAACTACCAGTGTTCTCGTTTCCAAACTGGCTCGACATCCTGCGGCAAGACAGCCGTTTCGCTTTCCGCGCTCTTGTCAAAGCGCCAGCTTTCACGGCCATCGCAGTCATAACGCTAGCGATCGGCGTGGGCGCGAACACGGCCACGTTCAGCATTTTAAAATCTGTTTCGCTCAATCAGTTGCCCTACGGCGATCCTGATCGCCTGGTCACCATCGCCGAATCCGACGGGCACACGACCAGCCCGCAAAGCGTCTCGGTCCCGACGGCTTACGATTTCCGCCGGCGCAGCCAATCCTTCAAGGCGCTCACGCTTTGGGGAGATTTCGCGATGCGTCCTATCGAGCACGGGCAGGAGGATTTCATGCGCGGTATGCGCGTGACTTATGACTTCTTCCAAACACTCGGCATCAACATGCTCCTGGGCCATGCGTTTACGCCCGCGGACGATCGGCCCGATACCGCCGACAAGCTGATCCTCAGCTATGGATTGTGGCTGAGCAGATACGGCGGCGACCCTGGAGTGATTGGACGAATCGTCCGGGTAACGGGAGGCAGCTACACCATCATTGGCGTGCTTCCGGCGGACTTCCATCCGCTTCACATGTCGAACCCGGGCGAAGTGCCGCAAGTGTTTGCGCCGCTGGGAATGGATTGGAGCGACCGATCATGCCGTTCGTGCCGCGGCTTACGTCTGATCGGGCGGCTCAAGCCGGGTATCGTGGTAGGCCAGGCTCGCGCGGAGCTAAACTCCATCATGCGCGACTTAGCGCGCGAATATCCCGCTGATTACCCGCGAGATGCATTCGCAGTTATTACTCCGTTGCGAGAGCAACTAACAGGACACTTCAATACGGCGCTCTGGATTCTCTTTGGCGCCGTCGGACTGCTGCTTCTGTTGGCTTGTGCCAACATCGCGAACTTGCTGCTCGCTCGCGCCTCCGGCAGGCGCGTAGAGATTGCCTTACGAGCGGCACTGGGCGCGGGCCGCGGACGGCTGATTCGTCAGATGTTGACGGAAAGCCTGGCCGTGACCGGGGCGGGCGGCATCGCCGGCATCGCGGTTGCCTACTGGGCGGCAAGACTGATCTCCCACTTAATAACTACCGAACTTCCCAGAGCCGACGAGATTAGACCGGACATCTCACTGCTTCTATGGGGACTGCTCATAAGTGGAATCACTGGCTTACTCTTTGGCTTGGTTCCGGCGTGGCACGCATCGCGGCTCGATTTGCAACAGGTGTTCAGAGCCGCAACCACATCGACGCACGGCCGCGAAAAGCACCGTTTCTTAGCGGCGTTGATCATGGCTGAGATCGCGCTCGCCTTCATTCTGGTCTTGGCATTGGGCGTGTTCGGCAAGAGCTACCGGCGGTTGATGGAAGTGAACCCAGGGTACGATCCGCGGAATGTACTCACGCTGAGCATGCTGCCGGGCGAAACGCGCTATAACTCCGCCGAAAAACTACTGCGATACTACGCGGCCATCGTCGCGCGCATGAAAACAATCCCCGAAGTGGAGACCGCCGGTTATGCTAGCACTCTGCCTCTTAGTCATCCCGACACGCGGCGGCTTTACATCCGCGAACGGCCTCTGCCGGCCACCGGCGATTCTCCTCGCATCGACACCTATTTCGTCTCGCCCGAATATTTCCGCGCCATGAAGATTCCATTGGTGCGCGGCCGTTTGATTGAGGAACAGGACAAGCGTGGCCTCGCGCCGGTGGCGCTGGTGAGCGAAACATGCGCGCGCAAGCAATTTCCCGAACAAGATCCCCTCGGCCAGCACATCCAAATGGACGATCGTGACGACCGCGAGCCTTGGGCCACCATAGTTGGCATCGTGGGAGATGTGCATCAATACGGGCTAGACAAGGCTCCCGATGCCGCTATCTATCTCGCGTTTATGCAAGCCAAAGAACCGCAAGGCTGGGCCAGCTTGGTTGTGCGTTCCACGTTGCCTGCGGAGCGAATCGAGGCTGAAGTTCGCAAAGCAATGCGCGCCGTCGATCCCATGACGCCCATTTTTCATCTGCAGGCGATGGACGCCTACATCGCCAAGTCTTTGGCGCAACGCACATTTACCCTGTCTCTGATCGGCGTCTTCGGAACGCTGGCGCTGATTCTGGCGGCTGTGGGCATCTACGGTGTGGTGTCTTACACGGTCTCGATGCGCACGCGGGAAGTAGGGATACGGATGGCGCTGGGCGCCGAATCGCGAGATGTGATCGTGCTGATTCTGCAGCGGGTTGGTGTTACCGCACTGTGGGGTTTAGCGATTGGTTTAGCGATTTCGCTATTGTGTGCGAAGACGCTTGCGGGCTTGTTGTTCGAAGTGAAACCGAGCGATCCCGGCACAATTGCAACCGTTGCCGCCTTGGTATCCGGCGTAACCTTGGCCGCCAGCTACGTTCCGTCATTGCGCGCAGCCAGGCTTGAGCCAGCGAGAGCGATGCGGCAAGGCGATTCGTAGCGCTGTAAGCTAGGAAGCACTAGATGACCGTGCAACTGACAGTGGTGCAACTTTGGGCGCTGGTGGCCGGCGGCCCGATCGCGATGATCCTCACGGTGCTGGTGGGCATCCTTGTTAACAATGCCGTGACCGGTGCAAAGGTTGATAAGCTTCAAGGCGTCTTTAAAGCTGACATTGCCCGTCTAGAGGGCGTATTCAAAGCTAAGATTCAACGTGTAGAGAGCGTATTCAAAGCTGAGATTCAACGTGTAGAGGGCGTTTTCAAAGCTGAACTTCAGCGCGTTGAGGGCGTATTGAGCGCAAAGATCGACACGTAACCTCGCGCGTGAAGACCCTGGAAGACGAAGTGCATGCCCCGCTGGTCAAGCGTGGATAGCGATTAAGATTTAACAGGCCAAATCTTTCCGCGTCAACTTTACATTTCCCAGCCGTCCCAGCATGGCCAGCGCAATGCTCTCCGAGCGGAAAAACTCCTGAGCAATATGCTGCACCTCATCACGCGTAACGGATTCGATGCTATCGAGCATTTCATCCAGCGTCAAGAACTTATCGAAATACAATTCCTGACGCGCCAGGTTCGACATTCTGCTGGATGTGGATTCCAAACTCAACATCAACGAACCCTTCAAATGATCTTTGGCGCGGCGGAGTTCGTCCTCACCAATGAGTTCCTGTTTGAGCTGGCGGAATTCGTCCACCACCGAATGCACCACCCGCGTGGCGGTCTCAATAGCCGTGCCCGCGTAAATCATGAAGCAGCCGGTATCGCGGAACAGGTTTAGTTCCGAATAAACGGCATAAGCTAGACCCTGCTTCTCGCGAATGTTCTGGAACAGGCGCGAGCTCATGCCTCCTCCCAGCACGGTATTAAGGATATAGAGCGGGAAACGCAGCTTATGAGCCAACGGGTAAGCTGGTACCCCCATGGTGATATGGACCTGCTCCAGCGATTCCTTCTTCTTCAATATAAACGGAGCGTACGTCTTCGGTACGGTATCTTCGGCCAACCCTTCGCGCACTTGCAGGCCGGCGAATTTCTCGCCGATCAGTTGCACAATCTGTTCGTGATTGAGATTGCCCGCCGCGGTGATTAGAATGTTTTTCGGCGCATAGACGCGGGAAAAGTACTCGCACAGCGAATCGCGGCCGAATTTCTTTACGGTTTCTTTAGTTCCCAGAATGGGCTTGCCCAGCGCATGGCCTTTCCAGAAATTGCTGATGAACGTTTCGTGCAGCACGAACTCGGGCTGATCGGCTTCCATCTTGATCTCTTCCAGGATCACGCCCTTCTCTTTTTCTATATCCTCTTCGCGGAAGAGCGGATGCAGCACCAAGTCTGCAAGAATATCGGAAGCCAACGGAAGATGCTCGTCCAGCACTTTGGTGTTGAAGCTTACGAGTTCTTTACTGGTAAACGCATCCAATCCGCCGCCCACCGAATCCACCGACCGCGCGATGTCTTCCGCCGAGCGGTGTTTAGTCCCTTTGAAAACCATGTGCTCAATGAAATGAGAAATGCCATTCTCCGGACCGTGCTCAATGCGCGATCCACTGCCGATCCACACGCCCAAGGAGACCGAACGCACATACGGCATCGATTCCGTGACGATTCTTACGCCATTCCCTAGAGTGGCGCGCTGGATTTCGCGAGTTGTAAGTGCTTGAACCATATGAATTACGCCTATTCGAGTGTACGACGACGCTAGACTGGCAGTGAGGCCTGAAGGTGTCGAAAAACGTTTCCTTAGTCGGAATGGAGCTTGCGGACTTGCGTCGATTGCTCGGCCCTACTGAACCCCGATACCGGGCCCAACAGTTATTTGACGCGCTGTACAAGCAGCACGTGGCCAATTTTTCAGAAATTTCTAATTTGCCACAACCGCTTTTAAATCAATTGGTTACGATTTCCACCTTGGGTGGTCCGCAGACTGAGAAACGCTTCGATTCAGTGGACGGTACGCTGCGTTATTTACTGCGGCTGGAAGACAACAGAACGATTGAAGCGGTACTGATGCCGGAGGAAAGTCGCGACACGATATGCATCTCTAGTCAGATTGGTTGCCCGGTGGATTGCAAGTTTTGCCTGACCGCGCTGATGGGATTGGAGCGGAACCTTACCGCCGGCGAAATTGTGGGCCAAGTGCTGTATCTGGCCCGCGAAAACGCCCTGAATCCGCGAGACTCGCGCGTCAACGTGGTGATGATGGGCATGGGAGAACCGCTCCTCAATCTTGAGAATGTGCTCAAGGCGACGCGGATTTTGACGGACGCGGGGGGCGGGGGGATGTCTCAGAAGCGCATCACGGTTTCCACTTCCGGCATCGTGCCGAAGATGGAAGAGCTAGGGCGGGCGCCGATCCGTCCGAAGCTTGCCATTTCCTTGAACGCTTCGAATGAAGAGCAACGACGCGAGCTGATGCCCATCACCCGCAAGTACCACCTGGCCGAGTTGATGGAAGCATGCAAAGCCTACCCACTGCGCTCCTGGGAGAAGCTGACGTTCGAATATGTCTTGTTGAAAGATGTGAACGATAGCGATGCCGATGCGCGCCGCGTGGTGCGGCTGCTGGCGAAGCTGAATTGCAAAGTGAATCTGATTGCGCTGAATCCGGGACCGGGGATTCCCTTTGAAACCCCAACGGCGGAGAGGGTGGAAAGCTTCCAGCAGATTGTCCGTAAGGCCGTGCCATGCTTTGTTCGCAAGCCCCGGGGCCGGGATATCTTTGCGGCTTGTGGACAATTGAAGAGGGTGAATGAAGAGCCGGAAGGCGGGAAGGACTAGCGATACGGAGGCGGGCAGATGCGCCGAAGAACTTGAAAAAATGTGGGACCTGGCAACGCTAAAAGGGCGGCTTGCATGAAACTAGTTTCCAGGATTTCCTACGTTTCGGGCGATGCCACAAAACCAGTGGGCGCTGGACCGAAGGTTATCGCGCATATTTGCAACGACGAAGGGAAATGGGGCAAGGGGTTCGTGCTGGCTGTCACACAGCGCTGGAAAGAGCCCGAAGCAGTCTACCGGCGGCAGTACAAACAGAATCCCAAGCCACAATTGGGGGATGTTCAATTTGTCGAGGTCGAACCGCAAACCACCGTTGCCAATATCATCGGACAACATGGCATAAGACGCGGAAGCGGCGGGATGGCGCCTATTCGGTATGGGGCAGTGGAGACAGCTTTAACAAAGGTGGCGGAGTATGCTTTGGCCCACGGTGCCAGCGTGCATATGCCGAGGATCGGTTGCGGGTTGGCTGGCGGAAGTTGGGAGGAGATTGAACCATTTATAAAGAGAAGCCTAGCGGACCAGGGAGTTGATGTGGTCATATACGATTTTGCGAAGTAAGCTTTTCGCTGACGACTCCGTTGAAGAACAAGTTGAACAGGCCTATGAAAGGTTTTTCATCATCGTCGGTAGGCCGCCGCAGATCCATAGGGACTCCTTACGGCACCCTAATCATTAGCAACTCACTCAGATTCAAGTAAGCGTCCACCCATTCCTGCGCTTTTAGATCTCCCCGTTGTGCCCGCCGCTTCGTTCGCGTGTACAATCCGCCCTGTATCGAATAAACGTGATTCTGCGGCGCCCACAAATTCACCGGAAACGGCATCTGTTTCACAATTTTCAGCGCGCTTTGCAACTCGGCAATCCGTTCCATATTAGACGGTTCCTTCGCCAGCCGCCCGGCTAGCAACTCGAGTTTGCGGCGCAGAATAAATTCTGTCGTTGTTTTGTCCAGGCTCACATTGCTGGCTTGCGCTTCACGCAACAGGCTGCGGATGCGATCTCCGTCCAGTTCGTCCGCCGAGCACGCCTGGCGCATCAAGCTATTGATGGCATATTCAACCGCTGTGGCGAACTCGCGCGGCATGGGCGTACCCAGGCTGGTGATAAAGCGCATCAGCGCCGCGTGGTGATCGTAAAGCTGCAGGTAGGCCGCTTCCGCCTCCGCCACCGTCGTCGACAGAATCGACTTTACAATCCGCCGCTGCTCATCGCGGAACAGCGAGCGCAGCGAATAGGTCTTCTCGCCGAATCGTTTGTCCAGTAAGCGCACAACCTCGGGAATATCCACCCGCTCGAACGAACCGCTGATGGCCGCCAGCATGTCCTGGTATTTCGCGTTACCGTCGGCTTTTTGCACCCCACCCGCCACGTTGTGGTCGCCAAAATGCACCACCCAAAACGTGAGCACTTCCGATTCCTGCGTTACCTTCGAGGTGAACCGGGCCTGACCCAGAGCCATCCGCAGTTTGCCCGCATCGCCGGTATGGTAATCCAGCCGCTTCACGGAATACGCGAAGATATCGGTCCGTTCCCCATAAGGCGCGAACAGCGAACTGATGGAATAGTGCGCGCCCACCTTCTCCAGATCGACAATCGAAGGTTTAACGTAACGCAGGTAAATGGTGGCACCATCGCCGTATTCCGGCAGGTTACTCTTAGCGGCGGCAACGCGTTCCAAAAACTGATCTTCGAGCGGCTCCTTGAAGAGTTGCTCGGCAAGCTGCACCACCCGCCCGGCGTATTCAATCACCTGCACCGTCTCAATGCCCGAAAGCTCATCGAAAAACCAGCCGCAACTGGTGTACATCAGCATGGCGTTGCGCTGCAGCTCCATGAGCTTCCACACGGTCACCTGCTGGTCCATGGTCAGGTCGCGCGCGAAAAACTGCTCGCCAAATCGCTCGCGATTTTCGGGACTGCGGTTCAGCACCACGCTGATATAACCGTCGCGCGCCTCCCACGGATCCTTCAGCAGCCCGCTCGCCAGACTTTCAAAGCGCGGCGTAATCCAATCGCGCAGCCAATCCAGCGCTTCCCGCAAAGGCCGCCGCCACTCCTGGCTCCACCCGTGCCGCCCGGCGTTACACCCGCAATTGCTGCGCCAGCGCTCAATGCCGTGTACGCAACTCCAGGAAGTATTTTCGAAAATCTGTGCCTCGTGCGTGGGCGGATTCCTTTCCAGAAACTCCCCATAGTTGGTGATCTTCGCCAGCTTTTTCGATTCAATGCAATCCAGCGCATACGCCAGCGCCATCTCGCCATGGCGATGATGATGGCCATACGTCTCGCCGTCGGTGGCAATGTGCATCAATTGCGGCCAGGCGCGGCTGCTGGAAAACGCGCCGGTCAGGCGCTTGGCGAACTCTTCGCCGTTGTGCAAGAGCTTTTCAAACGCCACGGCCTGCGAAATGGGTCCGTCGTAGAAAAACAAGGCAATAGATTTCCCGCTCGGCCCTTTAAACTGATACGCGCGGCTCGGGTCGATCTTCGCGCCGGCCACATCCGCCCACTCCCCACCCGCCAGCGGCCTCACCGCCTTGGCCTGATGTGGGGCCAGAATCGCATAGGGAATGCCCGCTTGCGCCATGAGATCCAGCGATTCTATGTCGACGGCGGTTTCAGGCAGCCACAAGCCCTCCGGCTGGCGGCCAAACCGGCTGCGGAAATCCTCAATACCCCAGCGGATCTGCGTCACCTTGTCGCGGCTGTTTGCCAGCGGCATAATCATGTGGTTGTATGCCTGCGCGATGGCCGATCCGTGTCCCGAAAAATTCTTCTGGCTTTGTTTGTCGGCATTGATAATGCCTTCGTACGTGTCAGGCGTATGCTCCGCCGCCCACGAAAGCAGCGTCGGCCCGAAATTGAAACTGATCTTGGTGTAGTTATTAACAATGCGAGTGATGTGCTGCTGCTCATCCAAAATCCGCGCCGCCAGGTTTGGCCCGTAACATTCCGCCGAGATGCGCTCGTTCCAATCGTGATACGGATAGGCGGAATCTTGTAACTCTATCTGTTCCAGCCAGGGATTTTCACGGGGCGGCTGGTAGAAGTGGCAGTGAATACAGAGGTAGTTCATCCAAGGATGCTGTCTTCCTTCATCATAGAAGGCGGCTAACCAGAAGACGGTAGAGAAATGGTAAACACCGCTCCATTTCCCCGCTCGCGGTTGGCGGCGGTCACGCGGCCCGAGTATTGTTTTACAATCGCAGCCACAATATGCAAACCGCGGCCCGAGCGCGAACGGCTCGTCTTGGTTGAAACATTTGTGCGAAAGATGCGCGGCAGCAGGTCGGCCGGGATGCCAGGCCCATTGTCCGACACGATGATGCTCAAAGTATTCTCGAGTTGTTTTGCCTCGATATCAATCCGCCCCGGCTTCTGCATGATTTGCGCCGCATTCAGAAACAGGTTGAGGAAGACCCGTTCCCAGTCTTTCGCCGATCCGGGCAGTCGCGTCTCGTGGGAAATTTGCCGCACGAAGCGCAGGCGCGGCTTGCGGGCGGCAATGCAGTAGTCCGTCACCGATTGGATGGCGTCCTCCACAATTGCCGTGAGGTAAGGCGTACTGTCGGGAATAGCGCCCAGTAGGCGTTTGCCGCGCATCACGCTCCGTCCCAGCGTGGCCGCCAGACTCTTCCAGCGCCGGTCGGTACTCAACAGATCGGCCGCCTCCGTGATGGTTTCGAAAACGTTATTCAGATCGTGAATGAGATCTTCACGAGTCAGCTCCGATTCCGCGGCTTCGTCCATGACCGGCATCTTTAGCGCGCCAGATTGCGCAGCGTGGTATAGAACTCGGGGTAGGATACCGACGCCGCTTCCGCATCTTGAATCCGGCAGGAACCCGAGGCTGCCAGCGCCGCCACCGCAAAAGCCATGGCAATGCGGTGATCGCCACAAGATTGTATTTCGGCCGCGCGCAGCTTCTGCCGGCCGGGAATTTCGAGCGTGTCCTGCGTAGTCGTGATGTTACCACCCATGCGGCGCAGATTAGCCGCAATGGTCTCAATGCGGTCCGTCTCCTTTACCCGCAATTCGGCGGCATCGCGCACCACCAGTCCGTTCTGGCTGAGCGCGCCCAGAATTGAGAGCACCGGAATCTCATCGATCAGCGCCGCTGTGGTTGCGCCTTCAATGCTCCCTCCTTTGATAGCCGAGCTTTTGATTTGCAGATTGCCGATCAATTCGCCGTTCACTTGCTCGATGCGCAGAACCTTGATGTCCGCACCCATATACCGCAGCACGTCGAGCAGCGCGGTGCGCGTGGGATTCAGGCCCACGTTGGTGATAATCACATCGCTATCGCGCGTAATCAGCGCGGCCACGATGAAAAATGCGGCGGACGAAATATCTCCCGGAACCACCAGCATCTTGCCCGTCAGTTTGGCGCCGCCGCGCACACGTGCCACGCGCGGCTCGATCGTGATGTCCGCGCCCAGTTCCCGCAAGGCAATTTCGGTGTGATCGCGCGTCGTAATCGGCTCCCGAACAACGGTCTCTCCGTCAGCGTACAGCCCCGCCAGCAGCACACAACTCTTCACCTGCGCGCTGGCCACCGGAAGCGCGTAATCAATGCCCTCCAGCTTCGCGCCACGTATGGTGATGGGCGGAAACTGGCCGTTGGTGGCTTCCATCCGCGCCCCCATCTCTCCCAGCGGCGTCATGATGCGGCGCATGGGCCGTTTCACCAGAGACTCGTCGCCGGTCAGGGAGCTAGTAAAGTGTTGCGCCGCGAGGATACCTGACAGCATACGAATGGTAGAACCCGAGTTGCCCGCGTCAAGCGTTGCGGCAGGCTCCGTCAAGCCGCCCATGCCTTTGCCGTGAACCGTGAGAACGCGCCGGCCATCGCTCTCGCTAAATGTGTGGCTCACGCCCAGCGCCTGCATGCAGGAAAGCGTCGAGCGGCAATCCGCGCCCGTCGAATAATTATGGATTTCGGAATCGCCTTCCGCGATGGAGGTCAACATCGCAAAGCGGTGAGAGATTGACTTGTCGCCCGGAATGCCAACCACGCCATGAACGCCATTCACTGGCGAGACTTCTTCGATCATCGAACTTGTATTGTAAGCCTTGGTCGCGGGAGAGGGTTTCCCCTCGTACAACTCGCTCAGTATTTCTGCCCGCGTAACAACATCTCCCTTCTCCAGTCGAACCTGTCGAAAGGACAGACACCTAATGCCCACAAATTCAATCCGCTCAACAGCGCGATTTTTTATCCCTGTGACCACCTGCATCCTGACTCTTTCCTCACTGGCGCTGGCAGATTCACTGAACTCGAGTGATTCTGAATTCGTGAAGAAAGCCGCCAAAGGAAACCTCGAAGAAATCGATCTCGGCCGTTTAGCCGCACGCAAAGCGCTCAGTCCCGAAGTAAAGCAATTTGCGAATCGCATGATTCGCGACCACTCCAAAGCCAATCAGGAACTCGCCTCTCTTGCCGCCTCGAAAGGCGTGGAGGTTCCCAAAAGCGCATCTCTCAGTGCCGGCGCCTCCGCCATGCACCTCAAAATGGTATCCGGCAAATCGTTCGATGAAGCCTACGTGAAAATGATGGTGGAGGATCACAAAGAAGACGTCGCCGCTTTCCAAAAGGAGTCCGAGTCCGCGCAAGACCCCGACGTCAAGAACTTTGCCTCGAAGACTCTCCCCACTTTGCAGAGTCACCTCGATAAGATCACCCAGATCCAGAGTGACTTTAAATAATACCGGCAGCGAGTAATTGGGAGGATCAGCCGTTTTCGACGCGCGCCTTTATATCCCAGTAAGCGGCATCAATGAGCCTGCTCAGAGCGGCGTCGTTCGCGGCTGTTCCCGGTCTCAGTTTCACATGGCGCATGTACTTGCCGGTGCCTTGCAACAAGCGGGCGGGGTCCGCGAGCGATGCGCCACGAAAGAAACCTACGTTGACGTGCGAGGTGAATACGTCGACATAGCCGAAGGGCGCATCTCCCAGACACGCAACCGGACAGCCGTCATGCAAGAGCTCGCGGACTTCGTCTCCACATCCGCGCATCATCTCAAACCACTGGAGCGCGATGGCTCCCAAGTCACCGGCGTGCTCTTTCATCCACGCCTCGATAGCGGGATCCCGCTTAATCGCGCCGTCGAATCGAAGCAATTCGGTCGGCTTCATGGATGGACTACAGGTTTGCGCCGAAAGCGAGAAGACGGCCGTCACAATCTTTCACGACAAACTCGCGCAAGTTCCAAGGCATGTTGCCGAGATGCCGGCTGAACTCCACGCCCCGGCTTGCGTACTCAGCATAGAGCGCGTCCGCATCTTCAACGAATAGGTAGGAGTCGAGCAGTTCGTCCGAATATTTATTGGGATTCGCTGTAGGTGGTTCGGCGCAGCGGAAATGAATCGCGCGCGACGATGGCGTAAACCGGCGGATCTTGCCACGTGCTTAGACATTCGAAGCCGAGCTTGTCTTTGTAATAAGCGAGAGTGGCGGGAATGTCCGTGGTGAAGAACTGTGGCGCGATCTGACGGATCATGAATCAAGTCTAGTGCGGAAACCCAAAACGATTTATATCTGATCATCGGGTATCCTCAACGAGAAGGAGAGAGTTTTGTTTCTTCGGATCTTTATCGTCATCGCAGTGGCGGCCGCTGCGGTCCTCATCTTTGCCGCGACGAGATCCGACACGCTCCACATATCCCGCTCGACTGTCATTAAGGCTCCCCCGGAAATAATCTTCGCGTTCATCAACGATTTTCATAATTGGGTGAAGTGGGCTCCGCAAGATAGGGAAGACCCCACGATGACCCGATCCTATAGTGGCGCGGCCAGCGGCGTCGGCGCTATTTCTACCTGGCGAGGGGCGGGCAGTGCGGGCAAGGGCCGAATGGCGATCACCGAATCGATTGCCAGCTCCAGCATTTCAGTCACCGTGGATTTCGTGAAGCCTTTCAAAGCTCACAATTTGAATCGGTTCACGCTGGAGCCCGCTGGAGGCTCGACCAAAGTTACCTGGACGATGGAGGGAACCAACGTCTTTCTGACTAAGCTAATGAGTGTGTTTGTGAACATGGATCACTTGATGGGGAAGCACTTCGAAACGGGTCTGGATAATCTCAGAAGGGTTGCGGAAGAATAGCCGGATATACCCACGTGAGTATCGGAGTGAGTGCAGCCTTCCAAGCCCCCGGATGTCCACAAATCCCCGCTCTTATCCGTGATCTCGCCTGACCGAATTTAAACTTGCCGGGATTCATTCCATGGGATTTTGGCTATCCAGTTCGAAAGGTGTTGGGAGGCTTCTTCGAGTGTCATCTTCTAGAACCCCTCTGAATGGCGTAGTCTATTCCACCGCCCCTAATCCTCACGTTCCAATGGCGGTTGGCGCTGCGAACCGCACCACTCTCGAATATCCTCCGGTCGAGGTCCGGATATTCGGAAAGTATCTGGTGCTCCGCGAGACCGCCGGTCAGCAACCGCAGTGCCGTCGCCACTGGAATCCGCGGGTGCCTAACCGCAGGAACGCCGGCAACGGCACCTCTTTAATTGACAACATGCGAATTTAATTGACAACATTGTGAGGAACATGGCGTCCCTGCCGACCATCTCGCCTGAAGACTACCTGCTCCGGGACCGGGCCAATGCGTACAAAAGCGAATACTGCCTCGGGCACATGTACGCGATGGCCGGAGCTTCTGATCGCCACAACGTAATCAATAGCAACATTAACGGCGCTCTCTTTTCCCGGCTTCGCGAGAAAGGTTGCCGCGCCCCCTCGAGTGACCAGCGGATCTACGCCAACCAAACGCCTTTTTTCGCGTATCCCGACACGGTCGTCACTTGCGGCGAGAAACAGTTCCTCCCCGATCAGAACAAAGACACGCTCGTGAATCCGCTGCTGATCTTTGAAGTGCTCTCGGAGTCAACCCGAGAGTATGATCTCGGTCTCAAATTCGCGATGTACAAACCATTCCATCTTTCCGGGAGTTCGTCGCGGTGGAACAAAGCGCCATTCATGTTCACCACTGGGACCTGGTCGCAGGCGAATGAGTCAAATGAGACACAACGGACAAATTCGTTCTTTCGTCAGTAGGGGGGATCAGCCTTTCCCTGGCGGACCTGTATCTGGACGTTTTTTAGTTATCCACTTTTTGGTCGATTGAGATTCACAACTGGGAAAGAGTGCCCACGGCCTACAGAGCCCCTAGCCGAGCCGCGCGTGTCAACGAGCGGCAACGATTCCACCAGTGGCCCGACAACCCTTACGGCCACCAATCATGAGGAAGACCCGCCAGCCGCGTACCTCGGCAAGTCGATTCGAGAGCGGGGCGCTAAAGAGCGCGCGGCGTGGTTCTTCGCGAAAACGGTAGTCGCCGATTTTGCTATCCATAGGATCCCGCGTCCGTTTTGAGCGCCGCTCGATCCCGCTGCGGTTCATCGCGGAGCAATGCCTCGACCCACTCCCGATGAATATCCGCCGCCCACCTCGCCTTGGAAATATCGGGTGGCGCCAAGCCGCACAGGGGCCGTTGTTCCGCACCGCGATTCGGCTGCCACACACCCTTCGCGCCACCGGCATTACCGATTACCTAACGAACGGCGGACGCTTTGAAAACGTAGAAATTTGAACTTTCGGCCGGCCCGGCAACATCATCTGCGCCGAAGGCGCAATCATCCGTCCGATCGTCTGCACCTGTTACTCGCGCGTAATCTCCTTCCAAATGGGGCTTCGCCGCCGCGCCACTGGGTCGGAGCCTTGTACGAGTAAGGTTTATCCGGCCAGAGTGGGCACGTATACGAGATGCCGACTTTCCGCCAAGTTGGCCCGCGGGAGTGTGGTTTTGGCGTCTCAAAAGGGTAGTTTTTGGCACGAATTGGCGAAGCCCTTTTGGCATACAATGAAAATCCCGAGGGAGTGAAGTGGCAACTACAGCAACAAACAGCATTCGCGCGCGCCGCGAGTCCATTGTCAATGCGCATATTGAGGCCGAAGCCGTCAACCACGACGCTGCAGCAACCGTCGCTACGTTTCGGCATCCGCGTTACGAGGTTCCTGCTTTAGGGGCAATTGTGGACGGGGCGGAGGCGGTCAATGCATTGGTCAGCGGCATCGTGTCGGCGTTCCCCGACTTTTATCTGCACAAAGATACGCTTCATCATGCGGACGATGCAGTTATTGTTGAGGCCCGGTTCGGCGGGACGCAACGTGGCACTTGGGCAGGGATTGATCCGACAGGAAAGACAATGGAAGTACAGGGCGTGCTGATCTTTGTTTTTGAGGGTGACGACTTAGTGTGTGAGAAAGTGTATTTCGATCACGCCACTATCTTGCGCCAACTTGGGGTCGTCGCCTGACGCTCAAAACTCGAATCGCTGGTGGGGCTTCGGTGCGTTGCCTCACAAACTGTAAGAAACGGGACACAGTAGCAACGTTTCTTTTGCCGGAAGGAGGTTGAACGGCTCCTTGCGGCATGACGATGGACGGAGACGATGGCACGACAATCACCCGAAAAGAATTCGAATGAGAAGCGCGGCCCGCACCGCATTAAGAAAATTTAAAATTGTACGTTTCATGGCTCGTCCGGTTAGTCGGAATCGCCCGCCGTCAATTCATGCCCTGAATTTCGCTACCGCCCATCACGACTAACAGGGAATGAGATAGAACGCCGCAAAGTCAGACCCTCATCACGCCCATTGCCCCGGAGCCGGTTATTTCGTAGTCTAGAAGCATGGAAGTACATTTCACGCCCGAGCAGGAAGCGCAGCTCGCGCAGCTAGCCAGCTGCGCCGGAACCGGCCCCGAGCATCTGGTGAAGGACGCGGCCATGCGCCTGCTTGCCGGAAATGGCGACACTCCCAAAGCCCCGCAACCTGCCCGCGCCAATCGTTTGCCTGTCTGGGATCTCGGCGTTATAGGTTCTCTCCACCGCCGCGACATCTATAACGATGTCCGTTGAACCCGGAATTGTTGACGCCAACATTTTGATCTATGCGCTCGACACCGAAGCGCCGCAGCATGAAGTTTGCCGTACGTTGCTTGAAGCAGCCCAAGGCGAAGCCCCGACGACAACGCTTTACGTGACTTTGCAAATCCTCTGCGAGTTTTACGCCATCGTCACCAATGCGCGGCGCGTTCTCAAGCCGCGTACCTCCGCCGATGCCCTGGCCGCGATTTCAGAAATGCCTGGTTTCCTTCGCGTGTTGCCGGTTCCCGTCACCGCTATTGATGAAGTGATGGCCTTGCTTGGCCGCCGACCTGTCACCGGAGGCGACATATTCGATTTGCAGATTGTCGCCACGATGAAGCTCAACGGCATTTCGCGCATCTACACTTTCAACACTGATGACTTTAAACCCTTTGCAGAAATCAAGCCTTTGACGCCCTAAAGACCCTGTTTTTTCCATTCCCAGTTTCGTGAGCCAACAAGCCGCCCGGTGTCTCTTAAAGGTTAGATTTAGGGACTGCGGATTTTCCACCTAGCCGCAAACCAATCCACCGAACCACGGAATACAGATGACAGGACCAAGAGGCACAAGCACAGGCCGCACCACGGGTGGTGCGTGGGGCCCGGGGCCGTGGTCTGGTATATCGTTTAGGGCGGCCCCCCAAGTTAGCAAAAACGTGTACGACCCATTAGCCAGAGCGTTTATAACACTGTTGCCCGCACTCGACATTTTCCCTGTGTAGCGGGCAGTAAAACCTGTCGAATCAGCACGGTGCAGGATGACTGACTCGCGCGTGAAGCTCTCAACCGTCCATGTAGAACTGCCATTACCATAAGCGCCTGGAATATAGTAATGTCCATTTTCCAATTTAAGATCGGCACACTGTTGTGCACAGAAATGCATCTCCGGCGGAAGGCTTGTTTCGGTTGTTTTCTGCAGGGCCGCGTACCAGTTTCCGGATTTGTTTTCCCAGTGCCCCGGCCAAGAGGAAGTGAACTCTCCACCAACTCGATCATCGTGCCGAGTACCTTTGTAGACTGCAGTCAAGCCCGCCGATGGACCTGTCGAGTCTGCGCGTCTGATGACAACACTGTCCTTATCGGAATGCTCCACACTCAGGTTGGCCACTTCTCCCGACGGCCACTGGCCATTGCCTTGCCCGCCAAGGAATGTCCAAGTCGCACAATTATTGGTGCCCTCGCACTCAGTCATGATTACCGGAGCGCCCGCCTGCGGCTTTGACGTTGCGTGCTCCGCGGTTGAGTCTGTCTTTCCCGATTGCCCTCCGGGCGGTTGATCTGATGGATGCGCCGTAAGTTGAGCAACCCTTCTCTTTGCCACTGGAGCATAAACCCCGTCTGGATATTTATCCAGATAAGCTCTGTAATCTTCGACGTCCTTACTCTCCTTGACGCTATCCCAAAGTGAGGTCTCTTCATGCGTTTGCGACCACAAGGGTGGTGTCGCTACCGTACATGTCAAGCCTATCGAAATCAGCAAGTACCGAATGTTCCTAAGTTTAGGGTCCATCTCAGCCTCCTTACAATCCAGTCCACTAAATAGTATTGCGTAAATAGGCCAGAGTTTCGCCGTTAATCTTTCTTCACTTCTCCGCCTTTGACGCAAGACCGTGAAAGGTATGCTGCTGCCCTTGCGAAAGGACAGCAATTGCGCAATTGCGTCGTGAGTCTTGTGATTGAGTTGGGTGTTTCAGTCGAGCGATACTAAAAGAGGACTACGGACCTTCGGTCTAACAAATCGCGGTCCTCGAGTCTCACAAGGGGTAGTTTTTGACACAAAATTCCAGGCCAATAAAATGTTACCTTCAGAGATAAATGGCGCGGTTTCTTCAGCGCTCTTTGGCGGTGTTGACTCTGCAAAATAGGGTGGTCAGTTTTTTTGCAAAAACTTTGGCAAACGCCTCCCCAGATACGGGAGGCCCCATGCAGCTCTCACTGCAGGCTGGAAGGGGGGACGCCAAGCTTGCTTAATTAACACAATTGGGGATAGCGCGCCTTGACCCAGGCCTCGGCATCCACGGCGAACTGCTTAACGGACTTGAGAAGGGCGTCGGCGTCCGTGTCGGTCACGCCGCAGGCAAAATCATATTCACACTGGTTCCGCTTCATCCGGCAGCCATCGAAATAAGCAGATAATTTTGCGAAGGCTGGGTCGGCCGCCTCCAGTGCCAGGAAGGTGTTGTAATGCCCGCCAACGGCACGCGGCCGATAACCGGCCGCCCGCACTACCAGCAGCGATAGCGCCCGGGCGGCATCGTAGGCCATGACGAAGCGGTAATCGGCGGAAAGTCCCCCGGCAGTTACGTCCTTGAGGCTACGGGCTACGATGGAGCGCAGATTGTCGAGCTCCGCCTTGTTGGGCGGGAGCGCGGTCACCCGGTTATCCGCCAGCAACTTTGCCCAGCTCATCCTTGTTTCCTAACACAACGAGCCTGGGCTTGTCCAACACCTGTGTCAGAAACGGGTCGTTCGCCAAACGCTTCCGCTGGAATTCCGCAGGAGTGTAGACTGTGGGATTAATCTCGCGGCCCAGCGATTCCCGCGCGCGCCTGAGCGGCAATGCGAGATCATCCGGCGACACCTGACCCACAACCATCAGGTCAATGTCGCTGTCGCTCTCCTCGCGGCCCGCAGCGATGGAGCCGTAGACGAACGCCGTCGACACCTTCGCTGCAACGGGCTTGAGCGCCTGCGCCAGCACATCGACTAGCCCGGCGGTCTTGAGGAGCAGGCCGCGCAGATCGAGAAAGACAGGCGAGTCGCGATTGGCCTGATAGTAGACCATGCGCCCCTGCTGGTAGGTCTTAAGGATGCCCGCCTCGCTCAAATCGTGCAGCTCTCGCTGCAGGCTGGAAGAGGGGACGCCAAGCCGATGCGCCAGTTCCGAGGCATACCATGCCTTCTCGGGCTGCACGAGTGTGGCCGCCAGTATCCCCTGGCGGGTCTTCGGCAGCAGTGCATCGAGGGTCCGCATCTTTCGCATATTGCGTAATTATATACGTTATTTGCGTAACAGACAATCGCATGTGATTGTGGTGATGTGGGACTAGGGCCAAAAAGGAAGGAAAAACGCCCGGGCAGCCGATGTTGCTGGTCTGCCTGACCGAGAACGCGTGCCCGTCGGAACGCCGATGCCCTCTAAAGCCAAGTGAACGAAACGTCCCATCGGGGTTACCTTGTGAGACACTGCTCGGGCGGAGGTGTTGACCACGTTGACCAGACAACATTGTTTCGCGCGGCATGAAGTCCTCTTTTCTCGCGATTGATCTGGCCAATTGAGCTGATCGTTACTCTCAAATTTGGGGCACTCGGTTAAAATTCTTATAGAACTGATCTTTACTGCATAAGGGAACGCCAAACGATGTCACAACCTGTCGGGAGTCTCAAGGATCTCCAAGACCTTCTCAACGGAGAAACGACTCTTTACGGGGATGCCAACAAATACCCCTTCTACGGCGTCCTCCTGTATGCACCTCTGAAAGGGCTGAATGAAGCACTCCATGCTTTTGTAAAACTTAACTTCGAACTCTTCGGAATGCTAACCGGACCCAATTGGCTTGTCGCAGTCGTCGAAGACTTTAACCGAGATCAGGAAATCGAGAAATTCACCGCAGCAGCAGTCTACGACATTGCTCGGTATCTAGGCGCTCCCGTTAGCGATGTTCCAGCCCTCATCTTTTTCATTGAACCGAAAGAACGCCAAGACACACGAATATTGAGACTCGCAGAATTTCTTCCTCCCGCCGACCAAATCACAAATGAACATATTGTTCAATTGTTTGGCAAAATCGCAGACGCGATAGGCGCGATTGGGAAGCAAAATAAACTGGCCGATCCTGCAAGGTTACAACTACTAGCTGAGAAATTGGAGAGCGTTTTGGCTAAAGGAAAGCCCCAGGCCGAACATCACTGGTTTCAGACGGCGGTCGCCAACGCGCCATCGATTCTCGGGGCCATAACAAGTGCTGTCAATTTGGCAAAAGCCCTGCATTTGTATTAGACGCTCCGGTTACGGAGTTGCGCAAAGGGTAGTTTGGAGGACCAAAAGCAAAGCCAATGAAATCAGTGCTTGCGGCGCCCCGCATGTCTGGCCCAAAATAGAAAAACGTGAAAGTAAGTTTCGGGTGGAGGAGCAAGTGTGCGAATCGCCACATGGAATTGCCAGATGGCACTCCACAAGAAGATGGACGCGCTTCTTTCGTTGGACGCCGACGTGGCGATTGTTCCCGAGTGTTCTGAAAAATCAATCATCGCGTTCCGGCAGCGCGGGCTGAGCACTCTCTGGTTCGGCTCCAATCCACATAAGGGACTAGGCATCCTTTGTCGGCAGGAATGGTCGATTCGAACGCTTCCCCAGCCTGAGCAAAAGTGGATAGTGCCCCTTGAGGTCGAATCGCCGACGCCGTTTACCCTGATCGCGGTCTGGGCATGTGCAGTCGGATCAAGGAGAGAAGACCGCTACATTGGGCAGGTCTACCAAGCATTGATGGCTCATCCCGAATGGTTCAATGAAAACCCGGTAGTCGTCGCCGGGGATTTCAACAGCAACAAAATCTGGGACGGAAAACGAAAGATCGGGAATCATTCAGGTGTTGTGAAGTTGCTGGACGAACGTGGGCTGGTGAGCGCCTATCATGAAAATTGCAATGAATCGCAAGGAACGGAAACTTGTCCGACCTACCATCAATTCCGCCACAAAGAAAGGCCGTATCACATCGACTATGTTTTCATCCCGCGAGAATGGATATTTCGAGTCACAGTTAAGGTTGGCAAGTATGAAGATTGGTCAAAGCTAAGCGACCATTGCCCAGTCGTGGTGGATATACGTTGAAGCCAGGCCCGGCCCAAGGGATTCTGGTAACGGGCCGCCTTTTTAGACGCGGCCCCCCTTTTCAGTCGGCAAGCGCACGATAAAGAGTGCTTCGTCCAATGTTGAAGCTTTCCGCAACGTCCGAGGGGGCCTCCCCCGATTGGATGCGTTTGCGAATCTGCTGCACCTGATAGGGCTTAAGTTTCTTCTTGCGCCCAAATTGAACGCCCCTCGCCTTGGCCGCGGCGATGCCGGCTTGAGTGCGTTCCTTGATCTGGCCTCTCTCCAACTCAGCTAGGATCCCGATCATTTGCCACATAGCGCGACCGGTTGGAGTGTCGGTTTCGATGTTTTCCGTCAGCGACCGAAACTTTATCCCGCCCTCCTTGAAGTCGTCGAGAACAATGATCAGGTCATGCAAGTTGCGCCCCAAGCGATCCAGTTTCCAGACGATCAGGGTATCGCCATTGCCAAGCTTTTTAAAACACTTCTGAAACTCCGGTCGATTTGTTGTGGCGCCGGATTGTCCATCGTCGGTAAAAATCTTTTGGCAGCCGAACTTCTTCAACGCTGCACGTTGCATGCTGGCGTTCTGGTCCTCGGTTGACACCCGGGCGTAGCCGTATTTCACTGTTCTATTTTGGGCCAGACATACGGGACTCTGCAAGCCTTGATTTCATTGCTTTGGTTTTTGGTCCCAACAACTACCCATTGTCAGACACAAGCCCCAATACAATACCTTGAAACAGCCGGCTGAGAGGTGAAAAAATATTAACGGCGAAATCCCTGATAATTTGCGCAGTACTATTCAGTAGATCAGATTGCAAGGAGCTTGAGATGAACCGTAAATTTAGAGTCATTCGGTGCTTGTTAATTTCGATAGGGTTGGCCTGTGCGGTAGGCACGCCGGCTTTGTGGTCACAAACCCATGAGGAGACGGCGCTCTGGGACAGCATCAAGGAAAGCAAGGACGCCGAGGATTACAAAGCTTACCTGGATAAATATCCAGACGGGGTGTATGCTCCCGTAGCGAAGCGAAGAGTCGCTCAGCTTGTCGCGCATCCGTCTGAACAGACGCCCGTTGCGCAATCGGGAACGAGGGCAGACCCGAAGTCGAGCGCTCCGGTCACAATGACCGAGTGCGAAGGGACCAATAACTGTGCGACTTGGACGTTCCTTGGCGGGCAAGGCAACGGCCAGTGGCCTTCGGGGGAGGTAGCGAACCTGACTGTGGAGCACTCCGACAAAGACAGCGTTGTCATCCGTCGCGCGGACTCAACAGGTCCTTCAGCGGGGTTGACAGCAGTCTATACCGGGACTCGCCACGGTGATCGTGTCGGAGGAGAGTTCACCTCCGCTTGGCCGGGGCACTGGAGCAACAAGCCCGGCAACTGGTATGCAACGGTTGAGAAGGCCCAAAGCCCTCCGAGCGCGATGCGGGTCTGTGAGGGGAACGGGAACATCACTTGCAGCACTTGGACCTGGAACAACGGACACTACGATGGATTATGGACCGGTATTGCGTCGATCCCCGGTGGAGTTGTTACGGCGACAATGACGGTGGTAAGCTTCACGGCAGAGTCGGTCATTATTAACCGTCTCGACTATGGCGCTTCAGCGGGCTATTCTTTCGTTTACAAGGGAAAGATCTCACCCCAAGGCGATAGCATCGTTGATGGAGTCGCGTCGGGCATGGGCCTTAACCAGCACTTCACGGCGACTTGGGGAGCGGCGCTTGGAAATATTCCCGCAGCCGCCAACAACCAAGTGCAGCCACGGCGGCAAGTGCCTGTGGTCGTCTGTTTTCCATGGTTTTTCGGCGTTGTTTGTCAGTAAGGGAGTAGCCAATAGTGGAGTGTGGCAAAGATTCGTGCAAGACCCTCATCCTACCCGGATAATTGCTTGAATATTTCCAAGCGAGGTCACTCTAGAGGTCTGAGGTGTCAATATATGTTCGGTGAGCGGACGGAATTTTCACGAGCGTTGCTTGAGGTCGTTGAGCATTGTTTCAATCGGTCGATGCTTGGGCGGAATGCGCGTGTTACAAAGGGTTGGCCGTGTAAAGACGAAGTCCACGAAAATATAGAATTGTCCCGAAAGTTAGAAATCTACCGGCCAATTCGTGCCTTCACCAAATAGACGGCGAAGTGATTGAAAATAATAGCGATTGGCCGGTAGATGTGTAATTAACTGGCCCAATCTGTGCATGCGCCTCATTTTATTGGACTTAGGTGCGCGCGGGCATCATGATTGGCCAGTTACTTAACCCTTTCGGCACAGGCCAACCGAATGGACGGCGCTTGGGAATAGCGGCTGTCACTTGGACGTTTAACGCGCTATCTGTCGAAGTGCTTCGCCGGTTCCGACCGGATTGTCGGCCAAACTTGCACAAAGGCGCGCCGTGTTCACCCCGGCCCAGTTTTCAAGCCCAGCCCCTCCCCGCCGCCCTCAGCGCATCTTCCCTACGCCACGCCCCAGCGCACCTTATCGCCCCCGGTCGCCAGCCCTTAGAAAAAGAATCCCCAACTCACAAAATCTAAGCCCTCTAGTAAAATCGGCGCTCTAGGTGGAAATACGCTTTGCCGGCACCGCAACGGCGAAGCCAAAGCGGCTTTTTCATCCCCTCCTACGGCGAAAGCGCAGCTCGCCATGTCCAATCACAACTTTAGACCCAACCCCCAAAATATTTTTAACTCCAACCATCCCAACCATTTACCCCCCAACTTTTTCGTCCAAAAAACGCCCTCCCGTCAGCGCCCTCATCCCACCTCGCGCTATTTTGAACCCAGATAAGACCGCTCGGCGACACTTAACCCCCTGCGGGCCTTTTCCATTTCTTCAGAAATTTCTCCAGAAAAGGATCATCATC
Organism: Bryobacterales bacterium; assembly: GCA_963785595.1. GTDB lineage: Bacteria > Acidobacteriota > Terriglobia > Bryobacterales > Bryobacteraceae > Bog-105. The sequence goes on from CAWAVY010000003.1 coordinate 139,109, forward strand.
TAAATGAACCGAAAAGAACGCCGTGCCGCCGCGCACAACGAACGCAGGCTCGCCCGCAAAGCTGGCTTTTCCGTCCCACCAGAACCAGCACCCGGCGCGCCGGTCGCCCTCCCGGATCCCCCCAAACCCGTTACTCCCCTCTCTAACGCTCAACTCACCGCCAACCGTGCGAACGCCCAATTCTCGACCGGACCGAAAACCGAAACCGGCCGCGCCACCTCTTCCCAAAACCGCACCACCCACGGCCTCGCCCGTCACAATGGCGCCTTCGTCCTCCTTCCTACCGAAGATCCGAATGCCTTCGAAGCGTTACAAGCCTCGCTAGCCGCCGAACACCAACCCTCCACCGAAACCGAATCGATCTTAGTCAACGGCATGGCCGAATCCTACTGGCTCGCCAACCGCGCGCAAACCCTCCAAAACACCTGTTTCGACCCGCAAACCGGCCAATTCGCCGACGACGCTGCCCCCTTCACGCTCTACCTCCGCTACCAAACCACCCACACCCGCGCGTTCCACAAATGCCTCAATGACCTCCTAAAGCTTAGATCCGAAAGACGCAAAACCGAAAATGGCTTCGAAGCGCAAAACCGCAAAAACGAGGAGCTGCGCATCCAAAACGAGCGCCACGAAATGAAAAAAGATCACCATGAGTGGGACATTCGCCTCAAAGATGCCGCCTTCTGCCATCGCTCCGGCCAAAACGTTGCCAATTTCAACAAAGCCATCCGCGAAAATCCTGACTTCGAAGCGCAGTACATCGCCGAAGTGGACCGGCTTCTCGAAAATCGCCGCCCGGAGGCCGCCAAAGCCGCCGCCTAGCCTCTAGCGCTTGGCACTATTCCCCAAGCCTGCAAACGCTTGTTATACTTGAACTTTCTTTCTATGCCTACCGCTGATATCCTAATCGAGATCGATACCCCTTCCCAAACCGCGTCCAGCGGCCGCGAAAAGAAGATTCTGCTTCTCAAGCCACGCGGTTTCTGCGCCGGTGTGGTGCGCGCTATCGACGTTGTCAAAATCGCCCTCGATCTCTACGGCGCGCCTATCTATGTCCGCAAGGAAATTGTTCACAACCGCCACGTGGTCGACGAATTGCGCCAGGCCGGCGCCATTTTCGTTGAGGAACTCGCTGAAGTCCCAGAGGGCGCACGCGTTATTTTCAGCGCGCATGGCATTGCCCCGGTTGTCCGTCAGGAAGCCATTGATCGCAAACTGCTCGTCATCGACGCCACTTGCCCGCTAGTCACCAAGGTCCATCTCGAGGCCGTCAAGCTCGCCAAACAAGGCTTCACCATCGTCCTCATCGGCCATCGCGATCACGACGAAGTCATCGGCACCCTCGGCGAAGCGCCCGAAAGCACCATCCTGGTTTCCGATGTCGCCGACGTAGACAAGCTCCAACTCAAGAATCCCGAACGTGTCGCCTACCTTACCCAGACCACCTTGTCGCTCGACGAAACCAAAGACATCGTCACCCGCCTCATGCAGCGTTTTCCCAAAATCGTCGGGCCAAAAACGCAGGACATTTGTTATGCAACCGAGAACCGCCAACTCGCCGTCAAAGCCGTAGCGCCTCTTTGCGACACGCTGCTGGTGGTTGGCTCGCAGAACAGTTCCAATTCGCGGCGCTTGGTTGAGGTTTGTGAAAAGGCCGGCATCCCGGCCTATCTGCTCGACGATTGCGGGGAAGTGGAAGCGCGCATGCTACACGGAGTGAAAACTGTCGCCGTAACCGCTGGCGCCTCGGCGCCAGAGCATCTCGTCGAAGAGCTCATCTCGCATTTGCGCGTCAACGGGTTCACCCATTTGGAAGAAGTCGAAATCAAAGAAGAAGATGTGCGCTTCACGCTGCCGTCCGATCTGGAGAAATTCACGCCTCGGCTGCATCCAGTCCGCGCCTGAAATCGTCTGTAAGCCATGAGATCCAGCCTGCAAATTTCCGATTCTCTCGGCCTCGCCGCCGGCGAAGCAATTCGCAAGGCCAGCGTGTCGCTCCTCAAAAAGCAGACCGCCGAAGGTTTTTGGTGGGCCGATTTGCGCGCCGATAGTACTCTCGAATCCGATTACGTTCTCATGCAGTTGTGGCTCTATCCGCCGCTCAACGGTGTTTGGAATCCGCCCACCCGTCCCCAAGTTGAGCGCGCCGTCGCGTCCATTCTCTCGCGCCAGTTGGAAGACGGCGGCTTCAATATTTATCTGCAGGGTCCATCCGAAATCAACGCCTCCATAAAAGCCTATTTCGCCTTGAAAGTCGCCGGCCTTTCACCTGAAGATGAGCGCATGTGCCGCCTCCACGACCGCATTATTGAACTCGGCGGCTTGCAATCGGCTAATAGCTATGTGCGCGTCAACCTCAGCCTCTTCGGCCTTTTTCCGCGCGATGCGTGCCCAGCCATTCCGCCCGAAATCATTCTCCTGCCGTTCAACTTCATCTATCAGATGTCGTCGTGGACGCGCGCCATCGTCATTCCCCTCTCCATCCTGCATGCCGCCAACGTTAAACGGCCCGTGCCGGCCGGTTTCACGATTGATGAGCTTTATCTTCCCGGCGCGCCCATGCACCCTGAGCAAGATCCACGCCTCTTCAGTTGGCGCAATTGCTTCCTCGCGGTCGATTGGTTTCTGAAAATTTGGGAACGAGTAAGTCCCGGCATCATCCGCCGTCATGCCATCAGGAAATGCGCCGATTGGATGATCCAGCACTTCGCCCATTCCGACGGTCTTGGCGCTATCTATCCATCCATGCAGTACGCCGTCATGGCGCTCGACGTATTGGGCTATCCTGCCGGCCATCCCTTGCGCCTTCAGGCGGAAGCCGAGTTCAATAAGCTAATGGTGGATAACGATGCGCGCGGCTTCTACATGCAGCCCTGCTTCTCGCCCATTTGGGATACCGCCATCGCCGCCTATGCTCTGGGTGAAACTACCAATCCTCCGCTTGACGCCTTGCGCCGCGCCGCCGATTGGATGATCTCGAAGGAAGTTCGCCGCCAAGGCGATTGGTCTGTAAAGCGCCCGCATGTGGAACCCTCCGGCTGGGCCTTCGAATTCAATAACGAGTTTTACCCCGATGTCGACGATACCGCCATGGTATTGCTCGCCTTCCAAAAAGGCCGCGCCTCGGACCAAACCAAGCAAGGCGCTTGCGAAAAACGCGCGCTTGATTGGCTTCTCGCCATGCAGGGCAAAGATGGCGGATGGGCCGCCTTCGATGTCGATAACAACTGGAAAATTCTCAGCCACGTCCCGTTCGCCGATCACAACGCGATGCTCGATCCGTCCTGCCCCGATATCACCGGCCGGGTGCTTGAGGCGCTCATGCGTAGCGGCCTCCAGGCCAATCATCCCGCCGTGCGCAAAGGCGTCGATTACCTTTTAAGATCCCAGGAACAAGATGGCAGTTGGTTCGGGCGTTGGGGCGTCAACTATATCTACGGCACCTTCCTCGCTCTGCGCGGCTTGCGCGCCGCCGGCCTCAGTGAGAACGAACCGCAAATTCAGCGCGCTCTGGAATTCATTCGCGCTTATCAGAATCGCGATGGCGGCTGGGGTGAAAGTTGCGCCAGCTATGACGAAAATTGTTTCGTCCCCGGCGACAGCACACCCTCCCAAACCGCCTGGGCTTTGCTCGCCTTACTAGCTGGTAATGACCTCCGCAGTCCCAGTCTCTTCAACGGCGTCGAATATCTCGTACGTACCCAGTTAGCGGACGGCCATTGGGACGAGCCTTATTGCACCGGCACCGGCTTCCCACGAGTCTTCTATCTCGCTTATACCGATTACCGCAACACTTTCCCTCTGCTCGCACTCTCCACATTCGTGAAAGCGCTCGCCTAAGGGCTTCCCGTGTGTCTCACACTCGTTACCGGCGCCAGCGGTTTTCTGGGTTGGCACGTTGCCCGGCTCCTATCAGAACAAGGCCATCGCGTGCGCGCTCTCTGCCGGCCTGCCAGTGAGATTCGCGAGCTCCCAGTGGAACGAGTCACGGGCGATCTCCGTGATTCCGACTCACTCACCCGCGCTCTGGCAGGCTGCCGCTTCGTCTACCACGTCGCCGCCGATTACCGCCTCTGGTCGAAACGCCCGGCGGATCTCTACGCCGCCAATGTCGATGGCACCCGCAACCTGCTGGCCGCAGCCGAAAGCGCCGGAGTCGAGCGCATTGTCTACACCAGCACCGTCGGCTGCATCGGCATGCCCCGGGGGAGCGAAGGCGACGAGGATACGCCGGTTTCCATCGAAGACATGACGGGCCACTACAAACGCTCGAAGTGGCTAGCCGAACAAATCGCTCTCGAAAAGGCGCGCGCCGGCTTGCCAGTCGTCATCGTCAACCCCACCGCCCCCATCGGCGATCACGATTGGAAACCCACGCCCACCGGCAAGATCATCGTCGATTTCCTGGCCAACCGTCTACCCGCTTTCGTCGATACCGGCTTGAATCTGGTGGATGCCCGCGATGTCGCCCAAGGCCACATCCTCGCCGCGGAGCGAGGCAAGCCCGGAGAACGCTACATCCTCGGCTGCGAAAACCTGACCCTGCAAGATATCCTATTGCGCCTCGCAAAGCTCGCCGGCAAACCCGCGCCCAAAATAAAGCTGCCTTATGCTGTCGCTTATGCCGCTGGTGTCGTCTCCACCGCCTTTGCGCACCTCACCGGCAAAGAACCATTCGCTCCGCTCGAAGGCGTGCGCATGGCGCGCAAGAAGATGTTCGTCAGCCACGCCAAAGCCGAGCGCGAACTTGGCTTCCATCCCGCGTCTGTCGATTGCGCTCTGCAACGCGCCATTGAGTGGTTTACAGAAAGCGGCCGCTGCTAGCTATGTCGATCCTTTTTGTAGCCTCCGAAGCCGCCGAACTCCAGCCCTTGGCCGCGCATCTGGAAAATCTGCGCAAACTAACTTGGCCGCTCGATTACGCTTACGAAGGCATCGCCAACGGCCGCCGCTTCATCCTGGCCGCCCACGGCGCCGGACCCAAACTTGCTGAGCGCGCCACCGAAGTAGCCATTCGCGCGGTAAGTGGCGCTAAACAATCCTCCTCCCAACTAGAAGCGGTAGTCAGCACCGGTTACTGCGGCGGCCTCGACCCTAACTTGCGAATCGGCGATATCGTTGTGGCAACCCAAGTGCTCGATCTCGCAACCCAGGAAATCTACTTATGCGCCGAGTTGGCTCAGCAGCCAATCCGTGGAATTGTCCTATCGCAGGATCGCATTGCGACTAAGATAGAAGAGAAGGCGCACTTGTTCCGCCAAAGCGGTGCTTGCGCCGTCGAAATGGAGTCGGCTGGCGTTGCCTTACGCGCAAAACGCGCCGGATTACCGTTTTACTGCATCAAAGCTATTTCGGACACGGCCACCGAGTCCTTCGCCCTCGACTTCAACCAGATGAGGACTATCGAAGGCAGGCTGGCGCGTGGGAAAATTATGATTCATGCTTTAGCGCATCCAAACTTGGTTCCCGGCCTGCTTCGTCTCAAGCGCCGCACCGGTGAGGTTGCACGGGCTTTGGGGGAGTTCCTTGTCAGTTGCCGAATCGGTTCAGACATTCATAGCTCAGGCGAGTGAAGGGGTTCCTCGCCAGATGCAAGCTGCTGTTTATTTGGGCAAACACCGCGTGGCGGTTCAATCTGTGGATACGCCGTCCATTCAGCGCGATGAAATTCTCGTGCGTGTGGAAAGTTGTGGCATCTGCCATACCGACCTCAAGAAAATCGAATACGATTTGCTTGCCCCTCCTAGAATTTACGGCCACGAAACCGCGGGCGTCGTTGCCGCTGTGGGCGCGGACATTTCCAAATACGCAGTGGGCGATCGCGTTGTCGCGTTCCACCATATACCCTGCCGAGAATGTTTTTATTGCCAACGCCGACTTTATGCTCAGTGTCCTACGTATAAGAAGGTAGGCATCACCGCCGGCTTTGAACCGGCCGGCGGCGGTTTCGCACAATACGTTCGAGTCATGAATTGGATTGTCGATCGCGGCGTTGAGAAAATTCCGGACGGCGTTTCCTTCGATCAAGCCTGCTGGGTGGAGCCGGTTAACACTTGCTTGAAGGGTGTGGAGACGCTTGCGCCGCGTGCCGACGATGTGGTGGCCGTCCTGGGTCAAGGCCCTATCGGCCTGATTTTCACTATCCTGCTACGCGCCCGAGGCGTAAACGTCCTGGCCACAGATACCATTGAGTTCCGCCGCCATCTTTCAGCCCGGTTGGGCGCTTTCGCCGCCGATCCGCGGGACCCCTCCTTTGAAAGCAACGTGAAAGCCGGTACCCAGGGGCGCGGCGCCGATGCCGTTATTCTCGCCACCAGCGCCAAGGGTTTGATAGAACAAGCCGTGCGCATTTCCAGACCCGGCGCAAAAATTCTTCTCTTTGCGCAAACCTCGGCCGCTGAACGGATCGAAATTTCCGGCGCCGACGTTTGTGTGGGAGAGCGCATGTTATTCGGCTCGTATAGCGCCGATGTGGATTTGCAAGCCGAATCGGCGCGCTTAGTGTTCTCGGGCCAGTTGCCGGTGGAACAACTTATTTCCGACCGCGTCTCTCTTTCTGAGATTGAGCGCGGCATCTCCATTGCGCAAAGGCCGGGAGAACGCTCATTAAAAGTGGTTGTACGTCCGCAGGAGCGGATTTCATGCCAGTAGCCATTGATACGATGCAGGCTGCCGTACTTTACGGGAAAGAAGACGTCCGCTTAGAGGCCGTGCCAGTTCCGGCCATTGGCCCGGGCGAAATGCTCGTCCGCGTGAGAACGGCTCTCACTTGCGGTACCGATGTGAAAGTTTTCCGGCGCGGCTACCACGCTAAAATGATTCGCCCGCCCGCTTTATTTGGCCATGAGATGGCGGGCGATGTGGTGGCGGTGGGTGAAGGTGTTTTTCATTTTCGCGCCGGCCAGCGCATTGTAGCCGCCAACTCCGCACCCTGCGATCAATGCTTTTTCTGCCAGCACGGCCAGCAAAATCTCTGCCAGGATTTGCTCTTCAACAACGGCGCCTACGCCGAATACATTCGCCTGCCCGCGCGCATCGTGCAAAAAAACACCTACATCATTCCACAAAGCCTGGCATACAAAGATGCCGCTTTGGCGGAGCCCTTAGCTTGCGCCGTTCGTGGTTTGGATGAAAGCAATTTGCATCCGGGCGACACAATCGCCGTGATGGGTTTAGGGCCTATCGGATTGATGTTTATTCGCTTGGCCAAATACGCCTATGGCGCGCATGTCATCGCACTCGCTCGGCGGATCGAACAAGTGGACAGGGCAAAGCGCCTGGGCGCCGATGAAGGAATTTTAATTGGCGACCGCCAGAATTTGCTCAAAGAACTAAAGGACTATACATCCGGCCGGGGCGCCGACGTTGTCATCGAAGCCATTGGCCAACCCGAATCCTGGGAGCTCGCTACGCAACTGGTGCGCAAGGGCGGCACCATAAACTTTTTCGGCGGTTGTCCGTCTGGCACTAAGGTGGGCCTGGATACAGGCTTATTGCATTATTCTGAGATCACCTGCAAAGCTAGTTTTCACCATACCCCCGCCCACATCCGCCGGTCTCTCGAGTTCCTGGCCCAAGGGAAAGTGAATGCCAGTTTCCTGGTGAATCACGAAGAGCCGCTCAGCCAGTTACCGCAAGTTCTATACGATCTGGCCCATCGCCGTAATGGTCAAATTAAGACTGCCATCATACCCTGACAAGACCTGACAATATAGAGAAGACGTGGCAGTCTCGTACCTACAGCCGAAAGAGTATGTTCGGAGCGTACCGCCAGGCGCCGCCGGTTATTCCGCGACGGAGTCTCTGGAGTATACCCGCTGGCTCGCGACGCATCACTACGAAAATTTTCAGGTCGTCAGTTTCCTGCTGCCCAAGAAATTGCACCAGGATTTTTATAACGTTTATAGTTTCTGCCGCTGGGCGGACGATTTGGGCGACGAAATCGGCGATACCAAGGAAAGCCTGCGTTTACTGAGCTGGTGGCGGTCGGAACTGGAAGCCATGTACCGGGGCCAAACCAGCCACCCGGTTTTCGTGGCGCTAAAAGATACAGTTGAACGTCACGATATTCCGATTGAACCGTTCGACCGGCTGATTCAGGCTTTCGAGCAAGACCAAACCGTCAGCCGTTATGCCAACTTTGACGAGGTGTTTGGCTATTGCGTCAACTCTGCGAATCCGGTAGGGCATCTGGTGCTATACCTCTGTGGCTATCGCGACGCCGAACGCCGCAGGCTTTCCGATTTCACATGTACGGCCCTGCAGTTGGCGAATTTTTGGCAGGACATCGACGTGGATCTTCAAAAGAACCGCGTGTACCTACCCCTGAATCTCCTCGATAAACATGGCTACACGGTCGATAAGCTATTTGAAGGAAAGGAAGACGAGCAGTTTCGCGCCGTAATGCGAGAGGCGGTGGGTGTGGCGGAAGATCTATTTCGCCAAGGATTACCGCTGATAAAGTCTCTTCGCCGCCGCTTGGCTTTGGATATAGATTTATTCAGCCGGGGCGGGATGAAGATTTTAGAGAAAATAAAACAACAAAACTATAACGTGCTGCGCCGGCGCCCGCATATTTCGAAGGTGGAACGCGCGGTGATCCTAATGCAATGTCTACCGCGACTTCTTCAACCCTAAACGCAGCCGCCGTCAGGGACTCGTATCGCCACTGCCGCAAGGTGGCGAAGGAGCGCGCCAAGAATTTTTATTACGCCTTTCGCTTGCTTGAGAAAACGCAGCGCGACGGCATGTGCGCTATTTACGCGTTCATGCGGCACTGCGACGATTTGACCGATAACGCGCAGTCGAACGACAAATCGCAAATCTCGCAGCAGATCGCGCTCTGGCGAATGGATATGGACAATTCGCTGAAAGGGCGCTTGGCCGACAATCCGCTTTGGCCCGCCTTTTGCGATACGGTGTATCGCTATTCGATTCCGCAGCGCTTTTTCCACGAGATGATTGACGGAATGCTGTCGGATGTCGAGCCACGCCAGATCGAAACGTACGAAGAACTGTACCGTTATTGCTACCAAGTGGCTTCGGTGGTGGGCATGACCATCATCCATATTTTCGGTTTCGAATCCGTGCGCGCGCTGCTGCTCGCCGAAAAATGCGGGGTCGCTTTTCAGTTGACGAACATTCTGCGCGATGTGCGTGAAGATGCCGATATGGGCCGCGTTTATCTGCCGCGCGAAGATCTGCGGCGCTTCGGCGTAAATGCCGAACAGCTTCGGTTAGGGATGGAGAACGACCGGTTTCGGAGCCTGATGAAATTTGAAGCGAGCCGGGCGTGGACGTGCTTTGAGGAATCGGAACCCCTAAGCACATTGATCCATCCGAAAAGCCGCCGTTCGCTGTGGGCGTTGCGGGAAGTCTATCAGCGCTTGTTGGAGCGTATTGAAAAAGCGAACTATGGAGTGCTCAATAAACGCATCAGCGTACCCAAGACCACGAAGATGATGTTGACCTTGCGGGCCTTTCTCAAATAGCGCATGGCCCGCTATCTGGTTGAACAAGAAATCTTCCACCTTTTCCCCGCGTTCCGCCGCGGTGTCGTCATTGCAACGCAACTGAATAACCGGTCCAGCGAATCTGATTTAGGACCGCTGATCGTCGAGGCCGCCAAATCGGCGCTCTCGTTTGAAACCGAACCGGATCGGATTTCCGTGTGGAAAGACGCCTATCTCAAGCTCGGAGTGGATCCCAACAAATACACCCCGAGCATCAAATTTCTATACGACCAAAGCCGCAAGGGCAAGCCCCCGCGTTCGATCAGCAAGATTGTGGACGTAATGAATCTGGTGAGCCTGCGCTGGATGGCGCCGTGCGGCGGTGACGACCTGAAAGCGATTTTGCCCGGCGACCTGAAACTCGGGTTGGCGCAGGGCGATGAGAGCTTTGCCCCCTTGTTTAAGGCAACGTCTTTCGACAACCCGCTTGAAGGCGAAGTGATCTATTACACGCCCCAAACGAAAAAAGTGATGTGCCGCCGCTGGACGTGGAGAAACGCCGATTTCAGCAAGATCACTCCCGAGACAACGGCGGTGGCGATCAACATTGACATCATGGTGCCGCCTTTTTCCGAAAAGGACATTGAGGCGGCTCTCGCGGAGGTAGCAGGACTTCTAGAACATTATTGCGGCGGACATACCGTGCGCCATCAGTTGCATCCCGGCGCTCCCGGCTTTGAGTTCGAAATATGAAAATGTTTCAGCCGTCAGTTTTTTTCTGCCGTTCCCAGGCTTTGGCGGCGGCCCGGGCTTCAGGGGTACCGATATTCTTGAGCGCCTCGGAAACGGCCTGCCGCAAATCGTCTTCCTCATCGTCGTTTTTCAACAACTCGATCAGACTGGGCACCGCGCTCCGTGCCTTCATTTGCCCGAGCGCATGCACCACGTTCCCTCGGACATTTTCGTCTTCATCGCTCAAAGCTTCGAGCAGGGCGGGCGCCGTCGTTTGGTCGCCAATAGCTCCTAGCGTGTAGGCGGCGTTCAGGCGGTCGAGCCTATCCTGGCTGCGCAAGGCCTCGAGCAAGCCGGCAACCGCCGCTGCGCCGCCAATCTTAATCAGGGCGTCGCGGCTGTCCCTACGGACACTTTGGGAATCGTCGTGAAGCGCTTTGAGCAAGCCGGGTACAGCGGCAGTATCTCCAAACTTCTGTAGCGCGTTGGCGGAAAACATCCGCACATTTTCATCTTTGTCTTCCAAAGATTCCAGCAGCGCCGGAACGGCGGTGGCATTGCCCACGTCAATCAAGGTGCGGGCTGCCTCCCAACGAACGTTGCGGTCCGGGTGGCGCAGCGCCACGCACAAGCCAGCAACGAATTCGGCCCCGCCAAACCGTTTCAATGCGCCAATGGCTGCGACGATCACGTCGGAATCGGTATCGTTCAGACGCTCCAGAATCCAGGGACGCGCCTCGTCGTAACCCGCCAAAGCTTTGACGCCGGTGGAGCGCAGTTTAGGGTCGGCGTTCGATAAAAGTTCCCGCAGGGCCGGCAGCACAACAACGCTCTTCGTCCCAACCAAATCGTACGCGGCCCAAACCCGCACGTGTCGGCTCTCGTTCGCGTCGCGCAAAACGGTAAGGAGCGCCGGCAGGGCGGCCTCGCCCAGATCGCGGAAGCTCACTTCGGCGTCTCTGAGTTCTTTGAAGCGCTTGTCGCCTACCGCTTCCAACAAGCCCGGGAACGCCCGCAAATCGTGAGACTTCGCCAGGGTGATGGCGGCCGCCAGCCGCACGTCCGCTACGGGATGTTGCAGCGCTTCCGCCAAAACGTCAAACGCCGCCGGGTGCTTCATTTGCCCAAGCGTTTCGATAGCGGCGCTGCGCTCATTGGGATTAAGGCTATCGAGCGTGCGAGCCGCCTCTTGGATCACGGGAGGCGCATCTCGAGGAGGGCGCACCGTGAAAGGCCGATCCGATTCTTTGATTTCCGTGAGCCGCTGAGCCAGCGCCTCCCACGGCCGGAGTTGGTAATTGCTGAAGTTCAGCGCTTGAACGGATCTGAGCCGCGGATGTAAATCGTCGGCGGTCGTTTTCAAAAGCAGCGGCAGAACCGGTATGCCCGCGCCCAGCGCGAAGGACCATTCAAAATTTACGTACTCGGAGACTTTCGCGGTTGCGGACATCACTAGAACAACCGCTAACGCTCCTTTGATGGCCTCGTCGATTTCCGCGGGCCAGTTGTCGCCGGCGCGCAGATCCAGATCTTTCCAGGTGGTAAAGCCCGCCTGATTGACTTGCTCTTTTAGTATCTGGGCAAAATCGGCATCGTCGTGGCTATAAGACAAAAAGACATGTCTCATTACTGGACGCACGTTTAGGCGCTGGTTCCAGCCGCATTGCTGGGTAGCAAGTTATCTCTATGGGAGAAGCAGAACTGCACAAACACGTCTTCTTTGATCACCATTCGCAATGGGAAGGGCAGTGCTTCGTAGGCCAACTTGAAGACAGTCCGCATAGTGTCGTCGTTCTTCGCCGCTGCCAGGGCGGCGGGTCCAACCTTCTCTTGAAATACCTGCTGGACCTTGGGCCAGTTCTCTTCGATCTTCTGTTGCGCGCTCTGGTCGAGCTTATCCCGTAAACTCATAAAGCCTCCTGAGTTATGGTCGGCGGCGGCCACGGCTTTCGGCGAATAACACCGCGCGGTCGTCGTCATTATCTTACTAGAAATCTTACATTCGCTAGATGCTAAAATCCAAGGTTTGTGACACGATGAAAATGATCGGATTGCTGGTTATAACGTTAGCCTTTGCTCTTGGGGCTCAGCAGCAAGTGACCGTAACGGAAAATGTTCCGTACGCCGTGGTCAACGGTTCCGAACTCCATCTTGATATCTACCGGCCTACCGACCGTGGCGCGACTGCTCTTCCGCCGGTTCTGCTGATTCACGGAGGTGGCTGGACGAGTCTTGATAAGAGCACCATGCGCGGGATGGGTCAGTTTCTCGCGCGCTCGGGCTTTGTCGCCTTTTCAGTGGACTACCGTCTGTTGCAGGGCACGCAGAACCGCTGGCCTGCGCAATTCGACGACGTGCAGCGCGCCGTGCGTTGGATACGCGCGAACGCCGCCAAGTATGGGGTGAATGCCGGGCGCATGGGCGCATTCGGGCACTCAGCCGGTGCGCAGTTGGCGGCGCTTTTGGGGATGGAAGATACGCGCGATAATTCAGATCCCGCCCTGGCCCAATATTCGAGCAGAGCGCAGGCAGTGGTAGACGTTAGTGGACCTACAGACTTCACTGCGGACAAAGACCCCGATGGCATCGCTTTTCTGACAGATCTTTTCGGCGTTACTTACGCCAAACATCCGGAAGTCTGGCGCGAAGCGTCGCCGGTCTTTCATGTTTCAAAGGAAGATGCGCCGTTCTTGATCGTACATGGGACGCAGGATAAGAACGTGCCGATGTCGCAACCGCAGGAACTTTTCGAAAGATTGCAAGCCGCCGGCGTGCCCGTGTCCTTTATCAAAGTGGACGACGGCCACACGTTCCAGACTGCCGAAGCCCGGCACCAGTTGGCTCTGGAAGCGCGCGCCTTTTTCAACCGGTACCTTCAGCTTGCGCACTAAGAGTTCGCGCGCGCCTGTGGATCGCCCTCTCCCTTTGTCCGCTCGGCTATCACAGGCGCTAGAGTTCGAGCATCTGGTGCCGTACCGGACAACCAACTATGGCTCGACAAGCGCCTCGGCATCTCCAAGGCTCGCAAGGAGGCGGGTTTCCCGACGGCAGTTGATGCGTGTTACATCTCAAATGTACTTGAACCAGCCCGCACGCCGGTGAGCCTTTACCTCTGCGAACCAGCGGCAAGCAAAGTAGAGAATCACGATTACGATCAGCCACACCAGGTACAACAGCGGCAACCCCCAGCGGTGTTCGGGCGGCATGAACGTGTAGGGGGCAGTCGCGTAGCGCTCAGGGTGGAATTGTCCTTCCCGCGCGAATGTCACCAAAAGAGCCGCCAAGTGAATCAAGGGTATGTGCAGCAAATAATAAAACATGGGTACGCGGCCAATGGTTCCCAGCGCCCCGGCGAACCAGCCGTGCGCCCGTTCCGCCAAAGGCAGGAGCGCAATGATAGGACCCAGCGTCATCAAGAGGTAAAGCTGCGAGGCGGGATATTTTTGTTGATTCAAGAGGCGGAATAAGATGGGAAGACCGTTGGCGGGCGCGGGATTGAAATACAGCACGATGCCGCCGGCCAGCAGGAAAATTGCCGTTGCCGACAAGCCGATCCGCAGGCACCGTTTTCGGCGCTCCCCAGGATCGAGCGTGAAGACAGCGCCGAAGCCATACCCAGCCGCCATCACGCCAATCCAAGGCACCAGCACGTAGAGGATGTCAAGACCCGACGAATTCTCAAAACCGGCGGGATAGACAAACTCCCATATCCAGCCGATCGATTTTTGGGCCGCCGCCGGCAAGAGATGCGGCGGGTAGCGAAAGACCTGCTGGCAGAAAATGATGCCCAGGCCAATCGCCCCAACGGTTTTCGGAGAAAGACGGACCAATCCCGCCAGCAGCACCATGCACCAGCCCAGCATCCAGATGACGCCCGCGAGGGTGAACTGCCGGTAGTTGAAGTTGAACGTCCAGGCAAAACGGATGACAGTGAGTTCAAGCAGCACAAGAAGCAGACCGCGCGTGACAAGATAGCGCGCGAGCGCCTGCGTGTTAGCCAGTTTGCGTCCGTACAAAAACGCGGCAGTGCCCGCGAGGAACGCGAAAGCCGGCGCGCAGAAGTGCGTAATCCAACGCGTGAAGAAAATGCCCGGATCGGAACCGCCCGCCGGAATTCCAGAATAGACGCGCACGTGGTCAATCGCCATGAGCACCATCACGGCGCCGCGCACAATGTCAATGGATTGAATGCGTGCCGGAGAGTGGTTAGCGCTGTCATCGCGCAGGGTGGGAGCGGCTTCGGTTCTGTGGAGCGGATTCATGGATTGAAGCCAATTTAACTCTTAGATTGCCTCAATGCAAGTTAGGGCCGCTCACCTCTGCGCCAGAGCTCTCTCAATCCCCTGCCGGGTGTTCTCCGCGTTCTTAGCCCCGGCCAGAAAAGTTAACGCGCTGACGGGTTGGCTCTGTGATACACCGCCATCCTTTAGGAGCTTGCCAGTCGCCAAAGCCCTCAGGAATCCGGCAATGACCTGTTCCGCGACTTCGCCGGTGGCGAATTTGCCGACACCGCCATCCAGAATAGTCGGCGCGAAGAACGGGTGCGGCACGCCGAGACGGCTGGCCTCGTCATAGACGATTTCTCCCACCAGTTGCATCCGCCGCGGCGAAAAGCCCTGGGAATCTCCCAGCCCAATGATGAGTAGCTTTTTCGCGTGGAGACTGTCTTTGGGCGGCACGATCAGCAGCGTTTCGCCGAGTTCGCCGCGAAACAGTTCCGGTTTGCGGACGCGATCCAGCAGGCCCTGGAGCTTTTCATTCATCTCCGCCAGTGAGCCATGCAGCGTATTGAGCGGCGACGATTCAAACAGGCAGATCACCTGGAGATTTGTCGCTGTTTCCGCCGGACTCTGCACAAGCACACGCATGGCTACCGGCGCGTTCGCGATATCAATAACGACCGGCGCAGTTTGGGCGGCGGCGGCCGCAGGCCAGGCGATCAGCGCGCTCGCGAACGCCCGGGCCAAGCTTGCCGAGAGCTTATTCCGTGGTCTCTTCGCCAATCTTCCAACCTTTGCGGATGACGGGTTTCAACAGGGGGTTGGCCTCCGCGTTATTGGTGATGCGCATGTTTTCAGCATCCCATTCCAGCTTGGTGTTTAAGCGAATGGCCAATGCGCCCAAGCCGATCCACTCAGTAAAGGGCGCGGAAACATTAAAGTTGGAACAAGCCGGAACGCCGCCTTTACAGGCTCGGATCCAATCGCGGTAATGTCCGGGCGACCTTGGCAGAAACTCCGGGGGAAATTCGTAATCGCGCATTTTCTCAACTGGCAGGAGGCGCGTCCATTCGCCATAAGTGCCGCTTGTAATCATGCCCTTGTCGCCCACGAAGAGACTGCCGTTCGTGCCAGTGCGAATGAGGCTCATCCAATGCGCTTCCTTCTCATCGCGCGCACTCAGCGGTTTGGTTGGTTCAGGCCTTGGTTTGGGTGGCTCGACTGGCTTAGGATGAAAGAACTCGTCGGTAAACACACCGCCTTGAATCTGCCGTTCTCGCGGCTTTACATGCGGCGCGGCATCACCTTGCCGGGCTCTGGGAAGATCGCCCAGAATCTCTCCTTGCGGCGAATTCGGAAAGGTGGGTTGCTCACCGCGCATTGCGTCATACCAGAAGATCTTCACCGGCGGCATTCCCTCGCGCGGCGGGAAGTCAAATCGCACAACCGATTTTGAAGGATAGTAGATGCTGCCACGGTCTTCCTGACTGACACATTCCACCGCAGTGGGGGCGGTCAATCGGAGGGCCATATTCGGGGCTCCCAGAATGTGACACGCCATGTCGCCCAAAGCTCCCAAGCCGAAATCATAGAAGCCGCGCCAGGAAAATGGGAGATAGTCATCGCTGTAAGGGCGCCCGGCCGCCACTCCCAACCACAAATCCCAATCGAGCCATGACGGCACAGTCGAGGCCGCCGGCATTTCCGCGATGCCTTGCGGCCAAGCGGGGCGATTCGTCCAGGCATGCACCTCCGTCACATTGCCGATCTCGCCATTCCAGATCATCTCGGCGCACTGCCGCGTGCCTTCGTTCGAATAACCCTGGTTGCCCATCTGCGTGGCGACACCATATCGTTCGGCGGCCTTCTTGAGCTCACGGCATTCCCACACCGTGTGCGCCAGCGGCTTTTGCACGTAGACATGCTTACCGAGTTCCATGGCCGTAAGTGCCGCCGAGGCGTGCATATGATCGGGAATGGTGACAATCACTGCGTCAATCTCAGGCCGCTTTTCAAGCATGACGCGGAAATCGCGATATTTGGGGGCATTCGCGAATTGGTTGTAGATGCCTTGCGCGCGATTATCGTCCACATCGCACAACGCGACAATGTTTTCCGTCTGAGCGCAGGCGCGGATGTCGCTGGCCGCCTTGCCACCCGCGCCGATGGAAGCGATGTTCAGCTTCTCATTCGGCGACTTGTAGCCTAACCGCTTCAAAGACGGTTCTGATCCGAAACCGGCCACCGGTACGGCACCGGCTAACACACTGCCAAAAAAGAAATAACGTCTGGTCAAGGCGGGCGCTTTTGTGTCCATGTTTAATTCCAAACTCAGTTTGGTCCCGTCAACATTTTAGCGGTTCCGCTCCCGCATAAAAAATGGCCAGTGCTTGGAAGCTATTTCTTTGGCACCGCGATTGTGATGTTGCGAAACTGCAGCCCCCCGGTGTGATCGCCTTGAATATAGAACGGCCCGGGCTTGCCTTCATCGGCATTGAGCGCGCCCCCAGTGATGCCGGCGATCTCTTTGCCGTCGATAATTGTGACTCCGTCGCGCACAATGGTGACAGTGCGGCCCACTAGCGTGATATCGAAAGTCTCCCATTGGCCCGGCGTGCGAGGCAACATGGAACTGGGTGCGAGACGACCGTAGACCGAACCCATGCCACGCTCGGGCGGCTCCGTTTCGGCCTCATATTCGAGTTGCACTTCATAGCGGCCTCGCAGGTAAAAACCGCTGTTGGCGCCTTGCGGGCAATTCACTTCGAAATGAACTTTGAAATCTTCAAAGGTGCGTGTCGTCCGCAGATTGGCGCCATGCTGTTCGTTCAGCAGAATTCCGTCTTTCACAATCCAATGGCTATTGGCGGGATCGCCAATCGGCTCCCATCCCTCCAGGTTCTTGCCGTTGAACAGAGGTTCGGGGTCGGTCCAAGCTTTGGGCGTTTTGTGGTTCAATTCCGGCGCGCGCACGCCGCTCAGCTCTCTGGTTTTGGAGCCGTTCCTTTCGGTGCCGGTGAGATGACCGCCGGCCGCCGTGAGATCCCAGGAATTGTCCGCGCTGAAATGCAGCACAAGATGATTGCCTTCAAGCTTGTAGTCCTTTATCTGATAGACGTGGCCGCCGGTGGGCTGAAACCAGACTTCATAATCGTTGGGCCCTTTCGCCGTGACGCTGAGCCAATTGGCGCCCACGCCGCTTGAAGAGGAATTGTCAAAATCCCACCGGCCCAGGAAGCCGTGATCGCTCTTGTTTGCGAGCGCCGGCAAACTCAGGGCGGCAAGAATCAAACCAGTCAGAATGTTTCGCATGCTGGCAGACATTATATCGGCGTGAAACCCGATATAATAAACCAGCGCTATGGATACGGCTCTCACGACGACAATTGTCAGCACCAGCGGCGCGGTGATCACCGGCGTTTTCGGCATGTTCTTTACCGCCAACCAACTGGGTAAGCGCATTGACGACGTCAACACTCAACTGGGTAAGCGGCTTGACGATACCGCCAATCAACTAGGCAAGCGCATTGACGACCTCGGCAATCAACTCGGAAAGAGGATCGATGATCTGCGTGTCGATGTGAAGGAACTCCATTCGGAATTCTCCACGTTCAAAGAGGTGGTGAACGGCAAGTTATCAGCCGTGGATACCGAAATCGCCAAACTGATGGACCGCCGTAATCCCCAATAGCACTCGGGCTGACCAACGTCGGCGGCGAGCATCTCTAGTCTCGTTAATTATATTCCGCTCTATGTCTTTGTCTCTGGCGGTCGAGGTGGGGGAATACCCAACGCAAGAGCTTAACTGCATCGTTTCCTTCAAATTTTGTTTGTACCAAGCCAACGCCATTATCTCGTGGAGCGTCTGGCAATAAGTGGGAAACAGCAGAAGAAGAGCCTGCGTGTCGGAACGATGCATGCGTCTGCCGGTCGGATGCCCGGCGTCGTTTCGTGTTGCGGAGGATCAGATCGTCAATGGCAAAGACTGAGATCAAGGCGCACAAAATGGTTACCCGTCGTCTCCGCTGTTTCGTCATCGAGAAATGCGATAGCCTTGCCTGGCCGCTTACCCACCCTGGCGATTCCGCAAAGGCGCGACAATCAAACATATGTCATTTGAGTGCAAGTTGGACCTCCTCGCCGAAGTTGCCGTCACCGTCGGCCTTGGCCTCGCGCGCGGCCAGGAACTGGTGGTTTCCGCGCCGCTCGAGGCGTTACCTCTCGTCAGGCGCATTACCGCACACGCTTACCGGGCGGGAGCGTCGCTCGTAACCACAATCTTCGCCGATGACGAAGCCACCCTGTTGCGCTACCAATATGCCCCAGACGAAAGCTTCGACCGCGCGGCCGTTTGGTTGCACGATGGTTTCGCGGCGGCCTATCGCGGCGGTGCGGCGCGCCTGGCCATCACCGGAGCCAATCCGGCGTTGCTCGCCGGCCAGGATCCCAAGAAAGTTTCACGCGCCAACGTGGCCCTTTCCAAAGCAAGCCGGCCCGCGCTGGAACTTATCACGCGGCATGAGATCAATTGGACCATCGTCGCCTGCGCCACGCCCGCTTGGGCGAAGCTGGTGTTCCCTCAGATTCCTGAACAGGAAGCCGTTGCCAGCTTATGGGAAGCGATTTTCCGCACTACGCGCATTGAAACATCAGATCCGGTAGCGGAATGGCGCAGGCATGGCGCGCACCTGCAAAGCCGCGTCCGTATGCTCAATGAAAAGCGCTTCAGCGCCCTCCGCTACAAGGGGCCGGGCACAGATCTAACGGTTGGATTAGCCGACGATCATTTATGGTGCGGCGGCGGCTCGACGGCCAAGAACGGCATCGCCGGTTTTCCTAATATGCCGACTGAAGAGGTGTTCACCACGCCGCATAAAGATCGCGTGGATGGAACCGTAGCCGCCACCAAACCGCTTTCCTATCAAGGAACGCTCATCGACGGCATCGAAGTTGAGTTCAAAGGCGGCCGCATTACCCGGGCGTCGGCGAAACAAGGCGAAGCCATCCTGCAAGGCATGGTTGACACAGACGACGGCGCACGCCGGCTTGGCGAAGTGGCACTGGTGCCACACTCGTCCCCCATCGCCCAAAGCGGATTGCTGTTCTGGAATACTCTTTTTGACGAAAACGCTGCCAGCCACATCGCCCTCGGACAGTCTTACAGTACTTGCCTCATTCAGGGCGACACCCTAAGCGCGGCCGAACTATCCGCCAAAGGTGCGAACGAAAGCTTGATTCACGTGGACTGGATGATTGGCTCCGGCGAACTGGACGTGGATGGCGTGTGGGCCAATGGCCACTCCGTCCCCTTAATGCGCAACGGCGAATGGGCTTAGCTTCGGCCCCTGGCGGTAGTGGTTCGGAAAGCCGTTTCTGAACCGCGCACTAACCCAAGTTCGTCGAGGGCAGAGCAATCCGGGGATTTTTGCGTGGGGTTGATGGGCTAAGTGGTAAGGCCATCAACACGGAGATTCTGGGAATCGATGTAGTGCAGACCTACCCTCTTGAACAGATGATGAACTCGTGACAATATCGGGCAAGAATGTTTTTGCGGTCGCATCGGCGGGACAAGGACGGAAAGCCTCATCAATACTGGTCGCTGGTGGAGACGGTGCGGACGGCGCGGGGGCCTCGGCAGCGGACACTATGCTACTTGGGCGAGTTGAACGGTTCGGCGCAGGGCCGATGGCTGAAGACGATTGAAGTCTTTAACGAACAGGGCGAGAGCAGCCAACTGAAACTGTTTCCCGCCGACGCGGAGGTGCCGGCGGACGATTCGGATGTCGCGAGAGTGCTGGTGAATCAGGTGCGTTTGGAGCGAACGCGCCAGTTCGGAGCAGGCTTTCTGGGATGGGAGTTGTGGAAGCAACTGCGGCTCGATCAGTTCTTCGAGCAGACGATCGACGGCTTGGATGCCGATGTGCCGCTGTCAAAGGTGGCGGCGGTGCTGGCGATTAATCGATTGTGCGCGCCCGGCAGCGAGTTGGCCATTGAGCAACGCTGGTATCCGGCCACTGCGTTAGACGACTTGCTCGAAATCGAGGAGGGCAAGATCAACGACACGCGACTGTATCGCTGTCTGGATCAGATGTTGCCACACAAGACAAAGCTGGAGCGGCATCTCAAGCAACGCTACGGCGAGTTGTTCGCAGCTGAGTTTGATGTGTTGCTGTACGACCTGACGAGCACGTACGTGGAAGGCGCCGCGGAGAAGAATCCGATGATGAGACGCGGGTACTCGCGCGATCACCGGCCAGACTGCGAGCAGATGGTGATTGCCTTGATCGTCAATCAGGACGGATTCCCGTTCAGCTATGAAACTTTCGACGGGAACCGGGCGGATGTAGCGACGATGGAAGCGGTCTTGCGCATGGTGGAGCGCAAGTATGGCAAGGCACGGCGGATCTGGGTGATGGATCGCGGCATCGTGAGCGAAGAAAATCTGACCGCGATTCGCCGGCGGGGCGGACAGGATTTGGTAGGGACGCCGCGCAGCCAGATGAAGCAGTTCGAGGCGGAATTGCTGAAGGACGACTGGACGGCGGTGCGGCCGGAAGTCGAGGTGAAGCAGGTGGTGATGCCAGGCGGCGAAGAGACTTACGTTCTATGCCGGACGGCGGGGCGGAAGGAAAAAGAGAAGGCCATTCGCGACCGATTCTCCTTGCACATGGAAGATGCTCTCACTCGCTTAGCCAAAACGATCGTCAACGGACGGCTCAAGGATCGCAACAAAATGGAACGCCGGCTGGGCCGCATCCAAGCGAGGCATCCGCAGGTGAACGATCTATATGATGTACAGTTGCGGGACACCAAGGAGGGAGTGCGTTTGTCGTGGGAAGTGAAAAAGGACCGGCAGGATTGGCGCCAGCAACGCGAAGGCGCCTACATGCTGCGCACTAATCTCAAGGCAGACAGTGCCGCTGATCTGTGGGCAAAATACATGCAACTGACCGAAGCGGAAGCGTCGTTTCGGGCACTCAAGAGCGAGTTGTCAATTCGTCCCCTGTTCCATCAAAAAGAGCCTCGCGTGAAAGCCCACGTCCTGGTCGCCTTCCTGGGCTATGCGCTGTGGGTCACGCTCAAACATCGGCTGGCAGTCGAACCACCTGTACCACCCAACGAGGCCGACAACTCCAAGCGATGCTACTCTCCCATGACGGCGCTTGCTGTTCTCTCCACACTGCAAAGTGCCGACATCGTTTTGCCCACTACCGATGGCCCTGAAATCCGTCTACGCCGTATCACCGAGCCGACAGCCGAGCAAAAGCAACTATTGGACCGGCTTGGCTTCAACCTCCCTCGTCAATTTCAATCCAATCAAAAATGTAGTGCAGACTTTCGCATAGCCTAGACTGATTCTGAAAGGTTTAGGTCGCTTCCGACCTTGACCGTGACGAACTTGGGTTAAGAGCGGAGTCGGGAATTTGAGGCGGAAAAGCAGCTACTCCCTTTTCGATGAGAGTTAAGGGAACAAGAGCGGACTACATCTTTACTCGTTGACTTACGAGTGTTTTGTGACCGCCAATGGACATCCTCTCTTTGGGACTCGACGGGAGAGAAAACCCGGAAATGCGGCCTTCTTTGCCTGCCGAAATCATCCAGCATCTGCAAATCCTGATCCGCGGCATCGCCCTGCATGCCATTGAAGGCGACCCGGCGGACCTGACGTTTCTCCGCGAGCGGATGGCGGCTATTGCCGACAAGCTGAATGATCAAAGCTCGCCGGACGATTTGCTGGTCGGCATCGGGAAGACGCTGCGGGCGCTCGAAGAGTACAACCGGCGGTCGGCGGTCGTCTTTAAGGGGCAGGTGGATGAACTGCGCGACATGTTGAATACCATGACGGCCACTGTAATGTTTATTACTTCATCGAGTGAAACCAGCGTGAAACAGTTAAGCGCCATCGAATCGAAGCTGCAGCGCGCGCAAACTCTGGAAGATACCCGCCGGGTGAAGGAGTACATGGCCGAATGCCTGACAATCGTGCGCGCCGAAAGCCAGCGTCTGCAATCGGACGCACGCGCGAAAATCAACTCGCTGAAAAGCGACGTCGAGCGGCTGTCCAGCCGTCTTAAAGCCGCGTCCACTGAGGATTCGCAAGATCCGGTCACCGGCCTTCCCGGGCGCTTCGTCGCCGAGCAAGCCATCGCCGCGAAAATAATGTCCGGCAAAGACTTTGTCATTGCGCTGTTTTCGCTTGATCGAATGGTTTCCATCAACGGCCGCTTTGGCCATCAGGTGGGGGACGAGATTTTGGTGACCGGCGCTAAGATACTCGCGCAGAGACTCACGGGAACCACTCTTTATCGTTGGAGCGGGCCAGCCTTTGCCGCCGTTTTCGACCCATCGGTGAGTGTCCCCGTTGCCGAGACCCGCGCTCAGCAAGCAGCGGCGCTGCGCGTCGAGAAAAATATCGAAACCGGTGATCGAACCGTGCTCATCGTCGTCACGGCGTCCTGCCACTTGCAGCGAATCACCGCCAAAATGCCGCCCGATTCAGTATTCAAAAGCATGGATTCCTTCGTCGCCGCGCGGAATGCCAACGGCGCGCCGGCTTAATCGGCAATACCGAAGCTGAACATTTCGGCCGTTTCAAACGGCGGCCGGTTGCGGGCCACCACATACACCCGATTCCATTCAGGAACGAACAGTCCTGTGCGGGCGCCCGGTACGGTTTCGGTATGCGATAGCACCGAGTAATCGTCCGCGCCCTTTTGCCGGAAGACGTCCACAAATCCTTCCCCGCCTACGACGTACACGCGTTTGTGTTCACTGTCGTAAAAAACGTCGCCCGCGTCTCCCACCGTGGACATGGACGCCATCACCGATTCGTCGTCCATATTGAGCACCAGAAGCTTGGCGGGCTTGCGGCAGACCACAAAAATCCGCCGGTTCGCTTCGTCCAGAGCCATCGGCCCATTGTCGCTGTAAGGATGGAGCGGCCAGGATGCGAAGATCGTCTGGCTGCGGCGGTCGATTTCCACAATTTGCCCCACGCCGGGCAGATTCACGTAAATCCGGTTGCCGCTGGAATCCAGTTGGAACGATTCAGGATGCGAACTCAGATGAATATTGGAGTGATGGCCCGATTGCATGTCCACGATTGCCAACCCGCCCACTCCCCAGCCGACGCAAACGGTTTTGCCTCCGGGGACAAGGCCGATGCGATCGGCATCGCCGCCCATCAGTTTACGGTCAAGCAGTTTGAGCGTCTGCCCATCATAGGTCCGGAGACTGCCATCGGCGCCATTCGAAACCAGCAGATTGCCGCTCTCCGGCAAGAACACCAGATCCATCGGTTGAGCCAAGCCGGAAATCGTGCTGAGATGAGTCAGCCGTTGCGCATCGTACACTTCAATTGTGTTGTTACTGGTGGCGGCCAGAAAGATGCGCTGGTTTTTTACATCGACAGCCAGGTGCGAGACCGGACCCTCCAGGCGCGGCAGCATCACCGATTTAAGCTCCTTCAGAGGTCCGCTCGAATGTTTTGGAAAGAGATGAATCTGTAAGAGGATTACGGCAATGGAGAATAGGGAAGCCGCACGCATTTTTCAATAGTACTTGAAGCCTAGCTGCGCGGTCAGCGCGGCTGATAAACACGAACCTCTGCGGGATGGCGGCCGAATTCCCGCACCGCCACGAACAAGCGGTTCCACTCCGGCACAAACAGGCCGGTACGCGCACCCGCTACGGTGGCGATGTCGCCGGCTGCCACATACTGATCGGCGGCATCTTGCGCGTAAGTAGTTATGTGTCCTTCGCCGCTCAACACATAGAGGCGCGCGTGAATGGGATCGAAAAGAAGATCGTCAGCACCCGCTGCGGGCAGGTGGGCCACTACCCGGCCCGATTCCATATCAAAAACCAGCAGACGCGCCGGGCGGCGGCAAGCGACGAAGATGCGCTTGTGCCCCTCATCCAAAGCCATAGCGAAATTGTCGAGCCCCTCCTTTACCGGCCAATCCATGACTGGCCTGTCGTTTTCGCAATCCAATACGGCCATGGACCGGGTAGCCGGCAGATTTACAAAAATCCTTGGCTGCGTTTCGGCGTACTCAAAGGATTCGGGGTGAGCTTTCAGCGAGATATCGCTCAGCCGACGGCCCAAAGAATCCAAGATCGCCAAGGCGCCCTCGCCATATCCTACGTAGATGCGGTCGCGCGCGCGATCCACTCGAATCGCGTCCGCTTCCGGCCCGAGGCGCAAACTGCTGATGAATTTCAGGGTTTCGCCGTCGTATGCGCGCAAAGTACCGTCGCCCGCACTCGACACAAAAACTCGATTGGAAGACTCCACGTAAGCAGCGTTCCGCGGTTCGGCAAGGCCCGTGAGAGGATCTAAGACCGAGTTCCGCCGCATATCAAGAACCTGCACGCTGCCGTCCGCCGAAGCGGCTACAAAAATGCGGCTATGATAAACGTCCGCCGCCAGGTGATCGAGCCGTCCGTGAACACCCGGCAGAGGTACTTTGCTCAAAAGCTCCAAAGGCGCGGCCTGCTTTTGGGCGTCCCACTGGCCGCAAACGAAGAGCAGCATACCCATGCGCGCATACTCTCGGAGGCCCATCATGGCGGGCTGGCTACCGGACCTTCGGAACGCGAATCTCCGGCCGGTTGCAATCGCGGATATCGCCCTCACATGGCGTGGGCCTGCCGTCTTTGGTGTAGCAGATTTCGACCGCTACCAGATAAGCCCCCTTGCCGCAACTCACGGCGATGTCCTCGTCCCTCAGGCCAGGATTGGCTTGCTCAAAATCTTGTTTTAGTTCTTGCGGACTAACCGTGAACTGGCGGCCCGGCGCGACAAAGTCTTGCGGAATTTTCACCGATTGATAGGTGCGCCGAATCAGCTTGAAATAATCGTCCGCCGCCAGACCTGTGCAGGTACCATGCGTGGCCCATTCGTGCTGTATGAGGTGAAGATCCGGCATGATGTCGAGCATGCTGGAGGGATTGCGCAGGCCCGCCTGTTCACGGCAGTTTTCAGGGTAGCCGCCCCGCCTAAATTGCGGCCAAAGACCGTGAACGATGAAGCCGAAATGGCCGCTACATTCTGGATTATCCGGCTTGTCGTAGCAGAATTCGGGCGCCCAGGATAGATTCAGCAGGTAGTAATCGAAAGAACCGCCGGTTTGTGCGCTTTGCGGACCGGGCCCGGCGGAGGGTGGCGGGGGCGCGCAAGAGACCCAGGCCATAACCCACCAAAGAGACGCCGCCAAAACCTTCTTCATGCCCACGTCCTTGAGTATATGGACACAGCTTGCCCCTTTTTTTGCTGGGTACGAGAAAAATACTGAAACTTGCCTCCTAACGGGTCGATGTAGCTGCCAGGAGGCGGACAAAATGATTCAAGCAATCGACCAATTGAACAGCAATGCGCAGTCAGGGGTCGGATATACGCTGGCCTTTACGCCCAAAACGGCGCCGGCGCAGGATTCGGTGGTTCTTTCGCTCGACGCGAAGGTCCAGCTATTGGAGCAGCAAGGTCTAACTATTGGCGAGATCGCGGACCAACTGGGTATTGCGACGAGTACGGTGCAAGCGGATCTGGGCATTCCCTTGACCAGCGCGCAGACGAAGGTGGCGACGGCATAAGGCCAGCCGGTCGCGAACGATCCTTCAGGAAGCCGCCGCTCGCTTAACCTGGACCCGATCAAGATAATGACTTATTTCCGCGATTTTCGTGCTCACTCCTTCGGCGTCCTTCTGCTTCGCAGCCTGTTCAAACGCGGCGCCCCATGCCGTGAGTTCCGGAAACCCATAGCCTTTGGCGATTCCCTTAAGATTGTGCGCCAGGAAGGCCAAACGGGCAAAGTCTGCTTGGGCCAGAAGTTCGAGCATTTCGGAAATCTCCTTCCTGCGGCGCGCCAGGAAAGCGGGAACGAACTCCGCCAGGCCGGGCGGCACCTCGATGATGACCGGTTCCCGCCCGTCGGCATACGCGGATTCAAGCGGCTTCAACCGCGCATATCTCTCGATGGCGCTGATGAGGGTGAGCTTTGAGACGGGTTTAGACAGGTGCTCATCGCAACCCGCATTGATGCTGCTTTCCACCGCCTCCGAACCGGTGTTCGCGGTAAGCGCAATGATCAGAATCGGTACGCTGCCGCGCTTCCGTTCCAGGGCTCGAATGGTGCGGGTGGCGGTTAAACCATCCATCACAGGCATCTGCAGGTCCATCAGAATCAGATCGAAACTCGCCTGTGCGAAGCGTTCCACCCCCGCCTTACCATCCTCCTCGAAAGTCAACTGATAGGGACTGTTCTCCAAGTACACTTGAAGCAAAATGCGGTTGTCGGGCGAATCCTCGACAATCAGGATTCTTGAAAGCGCTACCGTCACAATGGGCGGCGTTGAGGCTTGGCTGTCCCCATCGTCATCCAACGGCAGCACGCGAATCGTGGCGTTGTCCATTAGTACTCCTTTGCCCCGCTGGGCAAGTCAACAATCTTCGACCAATTCTCGTGGGCTCACCCCCGCCATGACTGCCCCACTCATGGGTGGGTTTGGCTGACGGCGCCCTTTGGTTTGTTCTGTTCGGCGGCAAACGTATCAATCCTAATGAAAACATCGCCGCTCTCTGGAATGTCGCGCAGCCGGATCAGCGTCCACGCCATCGATGTCTTGAAAAACAACGACCGCCCCTGTCCCTCAATTTCCTTTTCCAGGCTGATGGAGCCTATGCGGGCGGCTTCCGCCATCACCTGCTCCTGGCCTCCCGAGCGCTCCATAACGGCGACGAAGCACGGGCCGCGCCAGCGGAACAGTTGATCCGCGCCCGTAAGGGCCCTGCCCACGCTGTTGCCGATAAGCTGCAGAATCTGATCGCCCGCCGCGAACCCGACACGGCGATTTACGCTATCTAGATTTCTGACACACAGGACAAGGACAAAGCCGGCCCGGTTGGCATTGACAATTTCCTGGATGCGCGCCTCCGCCTGTTGCAAGCCGGGCAGCCCGGTGACTGGATCGTGAGGTGCGGGAGCCGGGCGGTTTCCGGTAGCCTTCAATTCCCGGGCCCGCTCTTCCTGGCGAGCCGCTTCCTGACAAATGGCCGCCAAACAATCCTGCAGCCTGCTTCTCAGGATGCGCACGTCCTGGAGCTGGCACGCCTTGGCCAGTTCCTTTTCGACGCTGCGCAAGCTCTGCCCGCTGAGTTCGCTGGTATGCGCCAGTTTGAGAAGGGACTCCGTCATTGAGCCGATGATGCCTTGCTTTTCCGCGCTAAGGTTGCGGATGAACCTCTCGACCGATCTGTTGTAGATTTGCCACGTCTTAACCGCTTCCCCGGCAATAATCAAGGCCTCGCGGTTAGCCGTTGTTTGTTCGAACTTCTCAATGGTTTCACGGATTTGCCGCCGGAATTCGGCATGTTCTTCTGGATCGTGCTCAACCGCGTGCAAGGCCGACGCCTCGAGCAACAGGATCACGATTCTGGCCAGCCACGACGTGACATCCTCCCTCTCCTGCTCGAGATATTTCTTGAATGAAAGCATAGCCGCAACCACTCGGCCTAAAGGGCAATCGGTCTTTCCTCAATTTTCCTTATAGCTCCCCTATCAATCTTATGTTTAACGCGCGGATCGGCAAAAAAAGAAACCCCCGCATCCTCTACCTATCGGCCGATACTGTGAGCACTTTAGGGTTAATTCGAGAGAATTCTGAGCCGGGCGGCGGACCAAAGTAGAGGCCGACCAGGGGGTCGGCCCGCGGACGAGGAACGCGGACGAGGCGTCCGCCCCACCCAGAAACCTGATCCTCGTCGCTCTTAAGTCGCGCACCCACTTAAACCCTGAAAGAGACGGCTCTTCCCCAAAGGGCACGTCCTGCTATAATTTGGGTTTGTGCCTCTCGCTAGTTGGCCCGCTCTAGAAAAGCTGGCCGGAGGAGCTGTGTGTTCATAACCCTCCAAGAATTACAACAACATGCTGTCCGCTTCAAGGTGGATATCCCGGCGGGCGAAATCGAATTTGATGGTAAAGTAAGGCAAGCTGCGGTTTTACACGCCGAAGGCAGCGCCGAATTGCTAAATCACTCGCTCGGCGAAATTCACTTGCGGGGAGACTTGCAGGTGACTGTAGATGCCGCTTGTGATCGGTGTTTGGAACCGGTGTCGCTGCCCGTTCGCAGTCCTTTCGATTTGGTCTACATGCCTGTGGCGGTGGCTGCGGAAGGGGGCGAAGACGAAATCGACGAGGCGGCGGTGGAAGTAGGTTACTACGAAGGAAGTGGCCTGCAGTTAAACGATGTCCTTCGTGAAGTGGTCTTGCTTGCACTGCCCATGCAGTTGGTTTGCAGCGAAGTTTGCCGGGGAATCTGTCCGGTTTGCGGGCAAAATCGGAACCAGCGCGCCTGCGGCTGCCAATCGGCGGCGGTAGATGATCGCTGGACCAAACTAAAGGAATTGCGGGCAGAGATCGCCCAGCGGAATTAGAGCGGCTGCGGAAGCGGCCGCCAAACCCAACAAAAAAATTAGACTGAGAAAGCAGGAAAACCATGCCGAATCCTAAACGACGCCATTCGAAGCGCCGTACCTCAACGCGCCGTGCGCATGATGCGCTGAAGACGCCCCATCTAGGCGAATGTCCCAATTGCCACGTGAAGATCCGCGCCCACCGCGCGTGTCCTCATTGCGGCGTTTACAAAGGCCGTGAAGTGATTGAAGTAGTAGAGGCTTAACCTCCGCGCAAAATACATGGTGACTATAGCCCTCGACGCGATGGGCGGCGATCATTTTCCGAAGCCCGAAGTAGAAGGCGCCGTACAAGCGGCGAAGTCGCTGGGCGTTCGAGTCATTCTGGTTGGCAAAGAAGATGTCGTGCGGCGCGAGTTACAGCGGCATCCTGGCTGGCAATCGCTTCCCATCGAAATCCAGCACGCTTCTGAGCAGATCACAATGGAGGATAGCGCCGGGAAAGCGGTGCGCGCGAAAAAGGATAGCTCCATTCGCGTGGCCTCGCGCCTGGTCCGGCACGGCGAAGCGCATTGCGTGATTTCAGCCGGCAATACAGGCGCGGTGATGGCCACCGCCAAGATGGTGCAAGGTATGTTGCCTGGGGTGGACCGGCCCGCGCTGGCTTCGGCATTCCCCACCCTGAAAGGCAGCGCGGTGATGCTGGATGTGGGCGCTAACGTCGATTCCACCCCACAAATGTTGTGCCAGTTCGCCGTTATGGGCGATGCCTTTGCCAGAGTGAGTTACCGCAAAGCGCAGCCTCGCGTGGGCCTGCTTTCCATTGGCGAAGAAGAGCACAAAGGGAATGCGCTAACCCACGAGGCCTTCCCGCTGCTAAAAGACTTGGCGCACATTCATTTCGTCGGTAACGTGGAAGGGCGCGACGTCTACTCGGGCGCGGTTGACGTGATTGTATGCGATGGTTTTGTTGGCAACGTGGCTCTTAAGGTGAGCGAAGGCCTGGTTGAGGTGCTGTTCCGGCAGATGTTGAAGGAATCGCTCAAAGAAACGTTGACAAGAAAAGTAGGCGCCTATCTGGCCCGCGGGGCGTTTGCCGATTTCAAGAAGCGGGTGGATTACGCTGAATACGGTGGCGCGCCGCTACTGGGCGTAAACGGATTATGCGTGATCTGCCATGGACGTTCAACAGCCAAGGCCATCCGCAATGCCATCCGGCTGGGCAAAGAGTTCGCCGAAGGCCGGATTAACGAACGAATTGCAACTGAGCTTGACGGCAGAGCATCTGCACAGGCAGGCGATTAAACCCATGAAGCATTGCGGCGTTTTTTGTTCCCGGCTTGCTTTCGCGGCACTGTTGCTGCCGGTTGTGTTGTGCGCCAAGGAAGACCCCGTGCATTGGACGTTGGGAGCGACAGGCGGCAAGGGCGTAGTAGCGCCGGGGGGGACGGCGTACTTCGAATTGAAAGCCACCATCGATCCGGGCTGGCATCTTTATTCGCCGACAACCCCGCCCGGCGGACCCATCATCACCAAGCTCCAGCTAAGCGCCAACCCGCTCATCAAAAGCTGGCGGATTTATCGCCCCCAACCGGTTCGCAAGCTTGATCCGAATTTTCAAATCGATACTGAGACCTACACAGGCGAGGCCACGTTCTTGGCCGGGGTAACTGCGGCGGACAGCGCAGCCGGGGACACAAACGTAGAGGCGGCGGTGCGCTATCAGGCGTGCAGCGATGTAAAGTGTCTGCCGCCGGTGAAAAAAACGGTCCAATCCGGGTTGACGTTTGGGGCCGGCGCCGCTGCAAGTGCGTTCAACTTGCCGGCGGGCTACTTGCTTGTGCCTGCGGGAGGGCCAGTTGAAACGAAAGCACCCGACGGAAAACCCGCCACAGCCACAGCCAACGCTCCGCAGGATCTATTGCCATTTTTGCTGACCGCCTTCGGATTCGGCTTGGCATCGCTATTTACGCCCTGCGTGTTCCCGATGATTCCCATCACGGTATCGTTCTTCCTAAATCAAGGCGGGCAAGGCGGTGCCAGTGCGAAACGCGGGTGGACGCAAGCGCTGCTATTTTGCGCGGGCATTGTGGTCCTATTTACCAGCTTGGGCTTCTTGATCACCGCGATTGCCGGTCCGTTTGGCGTGGTGCAGTTGGGCTCGAGCCCTTGGGTCAACGGATTCATAGCGCTGGTGTTCTTTGTATTCGGGTTGAGTTTGCTAGGGGCGTTTGAATTGACGCTGCCCTCGGGCTTATTGACGAAGCTGAATAGCGCTTCGCAGGGCAGCGGGTATGGGGCGACGCTGCTGATGGGGCTGACTTTTTCGCTGACTTCTTTTGCCTGCATTGGGCCGATTGTGGGGCCACTGCTGATTGCTTCGGTACAACAGAAAGGCGCGCAGCCGGTGTTGGGGATGATGGCGTTCGCTATTGGGCTGGCGGCGCCGTTCTTTTTGCTGGCGCTATTCCCGGCGTATTTGCGAAAATTGCCGCGCAGTGGCGGTTGGATGGTGCGGGTCAAGGTGGTGCTTGGTTTTATCGTGCTAGCCGTCATGCTGAAATATTTGAGCAACGTGGATCAAGTTTTGCAGACCCACTGGCTCACCCGCGAGCGCTTCCTGGCCGCCTGGATTGTCTTGTTCGGGTTGCCGGGGCTGTACCTTCTTGGCTTTCTCTTCATGGAAGGGATCAAGCGCGAAGAGAGCGTGGGAGTCGCCCGTGCCCTGATTGCCGCGTTGTTCCTGATTTTCTCGGTGAGTCTGGTACCCGGGCTTTTCGGCGCGCGGCTCGGCGATCTGGATGCCTTTGTCCCCGAGGGATCGGGTAACTTAAGCGGACCGGTCAGCGCAAATACGGGGGCGCCCGGAGGCTACTTCAAAAACCAGTTGGACGGGGCGATCGCCTCGGCGCGCGAACAAAACAAATTAGTGCTGGTGAATTTCACTGGTTATGCCTGCACGAACTGCCATTGGATGAAGGCGAATATGTTCACGCGCCCCGAGATTCAAGCGGCGCTAAAAGACTTTGTGATCGTCGATCTGTTCACAGACGGGACGGATGCGGATTCGGAGAAGAATCAGAAGCTGGAGGACCAGCGGTTCGGGACAGCGTCAATACCGTTCTACGCAATTCTGGATGCGAGTCAGAACGTAGTGGCGACCTTTCCGCAGCTTACGCGGAATCCCCAGGAATTCCTGGGTTTCCTGCAGACGAAGCCCAGAACCATGAGCGCCCGCGCCGGGGCGTGATGGTAGCCTGAAGTTGTTTTGGTTGCTGCCGGGCGGATGTGGCGGAATTGGCAGACGCACTGGATTTAGGTTCCAGCGCTCGCAAGGGCGTGGAGGTTCAAGTCCTCTCATCCGCACCAACTTTTCCCCATGCGCGCCGCGCCCAGGGTAGGGTCGCCACCAAAGCGAGTGGCGAAAGTATCATCACCGCTATGGCCCCCCAGTCGAGCCCTTGGCCACGCATCACCACTGCGGACGCCACCACCGACGTTAGACCGTAGCCGGCGAGCAGCATTCCGCGGTATCGGTCGAGCGGCTGCGAACTGCGGCGCATCTCGCGCATCAAGCGCTGGTCGAAATCCGGCGGAAGGCTCGGGACGGGCCCGGCCATGGAACGCCGCAGCAAACTGTCGATCCCGGCTTCGCGAGGTTCCATCTCATTCACAAAAATATCCTTTCTCTTTCAGCATGCCATGGAGAAGCTGGCGCGCGCGGTGCAGATACGATTTGGCAGTATTCTCCGGAACGCCAAGCAGGACTGCCACTTCGCCTACGCCCGCACCCAACCAATAGTAGAGTCGTAAGGCCGATTGGTAGACCTCGGGTAGCGTTTGCATGCACTCGGCAAGGGCCCGATCGCGCTGCGCCGTTTCAGCCTGCCGCTCCGGTCCAGGCTCCGGACTCACCGCCTGATAAAGAGCGCCCTCGTCCGCGTGTGGGCTTCGGAAACGAACCCGCGCCTTCAGGTTCACCGCTTGGTTGAACGTGATCCGGTAGATCCAGGAGCTGAATTCGGCCTCGCCGCGAAACGACTCGATCGCGTGGTGAACCTTTAGAAACACCTCTTGCGCCACGTCTTCCGCTTCAGGAATAAACTCCCGGCCCAAAATCGAAACTGCGAGGCGAAACACCAGAGCGCTATAGCGGCGAACCAGTTCCGCGAAGGCTTGCTGGTCGCCGCTCTGCGCGCGGGCCACGAGTTGGGAATCACTCTGCACCCGTTATCGCCCAGGCTTGGCCTGCAAGAAATGGAAGGCAATCAGGCCCACGCCCAAAAAAGCGAACGGCAGAGGAGATACCCACATACCATGGTCCAGAGCTGGAAGATTCAAATAGAGCACGATCATAGCTCCAACCGAAAGACTCAAAAGAACCGTTCCCAGAATCGGCAGGACGGTCGGATCGGGCTGCCGACGCTCCCGCGCCGGCTCCAAGGGAAACTCCGGCAACGGTATTCCCTTTTCCATCGCCGCCATTCGCTCCTGATGAATGATCTCGATCCTCTTCTGCCCACTCCGGTGCTTCACGTAAAAATAACCAACAATGCCCCCCGCCAACGCGAGCGCAACCATACCATCGCCGATTGTGTAGCTCATTCCTCTCTCACCTCACCCTTAGGACAAGGTGTGCCGAGCGCCGGTTGCAACGCGTCGAACAAAAATTCAGGTTCGCATGTGGACGGCGTGAGGAACTTGAGCGGTTAAGACCGTAATACTTTCCATTCCACCAAGCCGTTATTCCGCTGTCCATTTCCGGACAAAGAAACGCGGAAACGAACGGCCATCGCGCCTTCTTCTTTGAATGTCGTTGAATCTAAGAACACACTCGAATGGCAACCCAAATGCCCATACCTTTGTGGTCACATGCAGGCTCTATCGCAAGATTTCCGTTATGCCTTTCGTCAGCTTCGCCGTGCGCCCGCTTTCACAGCGGCGGCCATTCTTACGCTGGCTGTTGGCATTGGCGCCAATACCGCCATCTTTTCCCTGTTCCATCAGACCCTCCTTCGCGCGCTTCCGGTGCAGAATCCGCAGGAACTCGTGGAGCTTCGCTTCGCCGGAGCAGCCCCTGGCCACACTCACTCCGATGGTGGCGATTCACCCGGCGCCCAAGCTTACTTTTCCTATCCCATGTATCGCGATCTCCGCGATCAAGCCCCCGCCTTCCACGGACTGATCGGCTTTGCCAGCGCGGGAATTGGCTTCACATGGAATAACCGTTCCGAACTGCTGTCCTCGGAACTTGTCAGCGGCAATTACTTTTCAGTGCTGGGGGTGAAACCCGCTCTCGGCCGCATCCTGCTGCCTGGCGATGAGACGGTGAAGGACGGCAATCCCGTCGCCGTTCTGAGCTACGATTTCTGGTCGAGCCATCTCGGAGCCGATTCCGCCATCCTGAACAAAACGATCGGCATCAACGGCCTTCCTTTCACCGTCGTCGGAGTCGCCGCCAAAGGTTTTTCGAGCGCTCGCTGGGGAACCACGCCCGCCCTCTTCGTCCCCATGACCATGAAACACGCGGTCACGCCCGATTGGGATGATCTCGAGAATCGGCGCGGCCAATGGCTGAACATCGTGGGCCGTCTTCAGCCGGGCGAATCGCGCGCTCGCGCGGAGGCAATGGTCAATCCGATCTGGTATTCCATCCGCTCGGAAGAGTTCAAACAGTTGCCGAGTCAGTCCGCCCGCACGCGCGAAGCCTTTCTCGGTAAAACGCATCTCACTCTGCTCGATGGCGCGAAAGGCTTTTCACCGCTTCGCTCGGATATGCGCACACCTCTGCTGGTCATCATGGGCATGGCAGTGCTCGTGCTGGCTATGGCGTGCGTTAATACCGCCAGCCTCCTGCTGGTTCGCGCCGCCGCTCGTGTGCGTGAATTCTCCATGCGCTATGCCCTCGGCGCGAGCCGTGGCCGCGTGCTTCGCCAATTATTTCTCGAAGGTTTGTTGCTCGGCTTTATGGGCGCAATCGTCGGTGTGGCCTTCGCCCCGGAAGCCCTAAACATACTCACTGCCTGGATCGCCAGTGCCAGTGCCCAAACGCCGTTTACTACCTCGCTTGATTCCTCTGTGCTCGCCTTCACTCTGGCGGCCACTCTTCTCGTCAGCCTGCTTTTCAGTCTCGCCCCAGCCGCGCAGTTCTGGAAGCCCGATCTGCTCGCAAGCCTGCGTACACACGGCTCCGGCAGCGGCGGCGGATCGCTCACCTTCCGGCGCACCTGCGTGGTACTGCAAATCGGCTTGAGCCTCCTGCTTCTCATCGGCGCCGGCCTGTTTGTGCGCACCATCCGCAATCTGCGCCTGGTCGATACCGGCATCCAAACCAGTCGGCTTATCACCTTCTCCGTCAACCCTCAATTCTGCGGCTATAGCGCCGCCGAGAGTAATGCCGTTCGGCAGCGCGTTCTCGATGCCATAGCGGCTCTCCCCGGCGTACATTCTGTCGCGGCTACTTCCGATCCCGAACTCGCCGGCAACGGTGTCTCCGGCGACATCAGCATTGCCGGGTACACCGAAAAAGAGGATGAAGACATGGATGCGGAGCTTCCTTTCGTTACCCCCGGTTACTTCTCCACGCTCGGCATACCCTTGCTCGCCGGACGCGAGTTCACTCCCGCCGATGCGGCGGCGGCGCAAAAGGCCGCCATCGTCAATGAGTCGCTGGCGCGCCATTTCTTCGGCAGCGCGCACAATGCTCTGGGCCGTTCCTTCGGTCGCCACGCTCAGCCGAACATGGTCGTCGTCGGCGTGGTCAAGGATTCGCGTCACAGTTCTCCGCGCGAGCCGGTAACGCGGACACTCTACCGTTCGGCCCTCCAAATCGGCGATGAAGCCGGTTCGCCGTCTGGTTTTGCGTTCTATGTCCGCACGCTGCAGCCACCCGATGCGGCCATGAATCTGTTGCGCCGGACGCTCCACGCCACCGATTCCAAGCTGGTTGTTGATAACCTGCGCACCATGGATTCGCAGATTGACGACACACTCACCACTGAACGCGTCATAGCCCAGCTGGCCGCCAGCTTCGGCGTCATCGCGACCCTGCTGGCCGCCATCGGCCTCTATGGGGTTCTCGCCTATGTCACCGCGCAACGCACTCGCGAAATCGGCATCCGCATGGCCGTGGGCGCGCAACCTCGAGGCGTTGCTGTCCTGATCCTCCGCGAAGTTCTGGTATTGACAGCGGTAAGCCTGGTCTTCGCAATTCCTGCGTCCATCTTTTTGAGCGGTCTGTTGCGCAGCCAGCTTTTCAAAGTCTCCAATACCGATGCTCTTACCTACATTGCCGGCGTCTCCATCGTGACAGCCGTTGCTTTGCTCGCTGCCGCGATTCCGGCACGGCGCGCCGCCACCGTCGATCCCATACAAGCCTTACGGTTTGAATGACTCGCGTGTGAGTCTAACCCGCTAACTCGTACGGCTTGTATTCAGGCTCCCAAATGTTGGCAGCCAGTTCCTTTTCGAATTCGCTTTCGTTCATCGGGGCCAGCCCGTCTTTAATGGCTTGCGTTCCCACGGCTTCGGCGACACGCCTGCTCACGGAGCGAAGCGACTCGAGCAGCGGCAACAGGGAAGCCTCTTTGTCCTTTATCGTCGGCGACAGCTCGGCCAAAGCCTTTGCGGCTGCCTTGATCATCGCATCCGATACGCGCTTTGCGCGCGAGGATACTATTCCCAGCGCCAGTCCAGGAAAGATGTACGAATTGTTTGTCTGATCAATCGAGACCCGTTTCCCGTTCACTGTCACCGGCTCAAAGGGACTACCCGTGCCGATGAGCGCGCGGCCTTGCGTCCACTCAAGTAGTTGTTGTGGAGCGGCCTCGCTCCGTGAAGTCGGGTTGGACAATGGGAAAATAATCGGTCGTTCCGCATTCTTAGCCATTTCCCGAACGGCTTCTTCGCTGAATACGCCAGGTTGGCCCGAGACTCCGATCAGCACGGTTGTCTTGGCATTCCGGACAACATCCACCAACCCGATCTTTGACTGATCCGCCACTCGCCATTGCGCTATATCTGCGCGTTTGCGTGCGAAGGCTTCTTGCTCGGAGCGTAAGCCCTTGACACCTTCCACCAGCAGACCTGGAATATCGAGAGCGTAGCAGCGTTCGCGCGCCTGCTGCTCGCTTAGACCCTCGTCTTGCATCACCGAAACCAGAAGATTCGCAATACCGATGCCCGCTGAACCGAACCCAACGAACGCAATCCGTTGCTCGTTCAGCGGAATTCCCGTGACGTTCACTGCCGAGAGCAGCGTTGCCGCCGCCACCGCCGCAGTACCCTGAATGTCGTCGTTGAAGGTACAGAGTTGATCGCGATACCGAGCCAGAAGCCGTGCGGCATTCGATCCCGCGAAATCCTCCCACTGCAGCAAAACGTGAGGCCAACGCCGTTTCACCGCCTGCACGAACGTATCCACAAACTCGTCGTATTGCGAACCGCGGATGCGCTGCTTCCGCCATCCTATGTAGAGCGGGTCGTCTAAGCGCTCCTGGTTAGCGGTCCCCACGTCCAGCAGAATTGGGAGACAGGTCTCGGGCGCAATACCGGCCAGGGCGGTGTAAAGCGCCATCTTGCCAATCGGAATACCCATTCCACCCGCTCCTTGGTCGCCCAGTCCAAGAATTCGCTCGCCATCGCTTACGACAATGCACTTCACGTTGTCATAACGCCGATTCGAAAGGATCTGATCGATGCGCTGCCGGTTGGGATAACTCAGAAAGAGCCCGCGCGGCTTATGCCAAATCTCACTAAAGCGCTGGCAGCCCTCGCCGACGGTTGGTGTGTACACAATCGGCAAAGTCTCCCGTACGTTGCGAACAATCAGCCCGTAGAAAAGTGTCTCGTTGGCGTCCTGAAGATCGCGCATGAAGGTGTATTTCGCAAACGGCGTGCCCTGGTTTTCAAACCCTTTCTTACGGCGCTCCATCTGGTCGCCGAGCGTGCCTATGTGCGGCGGAAGGAGGCCGTGAAGAGCGAACATGTCTCGCTCTTCGTCGCTAAATGCCGTACCTTTGTTCAACCTTGGATCGTTAAGAAGGTCGAAACCAGTGAGCCTCGTTTTAACTTTCCCGCTTTCGATCGTCTCGGTTTTACTCATTTGCGGTTGCATACTTTACTCTCCTTACCTAAAGAGATTGGTAGTGGCGAGATCCACCACTTCGTCGCCGCGTCCACTCAAGACAGCCTTAATCATGTACATACTGAACCCAAGCGCCTGCTCCTTCGTAATGGCCGGCGGCATGGAAAGCTCCTGGCGGTTTACCACTACGTCCACCAATGCCGGCCCATCGTGCTGCAAAGCGCTGCGCAGCGCCGGCTCCACCTCTTCCGGTTTCTCTACCCGAACGCCGAATATGTTCGCCGCCGCTGCTAACTTTGCGAAGTCCGGGTTAACCAATTCTGTCCCGTAGTCAAGCAATCCCGCTGCTTTCTGCTCCAGTTCGACAAAGCTAAGCGAACTGTTGTTGAACACGATAACTTTTACCGGCAGCTTAAGTTGCGGCAGCGTGAGCAAGTCGCCTAGCAGCATGGCCAAGCCACCATCGCCGGAAAGCGTGATCACCTGCCGCCCCGGATGCGATTTTTGAGCCCCGATGGCCTGCGGTAGTGCGTTGGCCATTGAACCATGCAAGAACGATCCTAATAACCTGCGCTTACCATTCATATGCAGATAGCGAGTGGCCCAGATGGTAGGAGTGCCAACGTCGCACGTGAAGACCGCGTCGCCGGCTGCCACTGCATCCAGGATTTTGGCAACATATTGCGGATGGATGGGCGTGCGGCCCGGCTCCCCAACCGCCAAATCGTCAAGATCCTTCCGCGCCCGTTTGTAATGGTTCACCGATGTGTCGAGGTGCTTGTGGTCCGGCTTTTGTTCAAGCAAGGGCAAGAGTCCCTCGAGCGTATCTTTAACGTTGCCGATCAGCCCAAGATCCACGCGTGTGCGCCGCCCGATCTGTTCTCCCCGGCTATCGACTTGAATGATTTTCGCATCGGCCGGAAAGAACTGCGGATACGGAAAATCCGTTCCGAGCATCAGCAGAACGTCGCAATTCATCATGGCGTAGTAGCCGGACGAAAATCCCAATAAACCTGTCATACCCACGTCATAAGGATTGTCGTATTCGATGAATTCTTTGCCGCGCAGCGCATGCACGATGGGAGCCTGCAGCAAACCGGCGGCGCCGATCAGTTCGGCGTGCGCGCCCTCGCACCCGGCGCCACCCAGAATCGTAATCTTTTGACTGCCATTCAGCAGCCCGGCGGCTCTCTGCAATTCCTCGGCGGGAGGCCGCAACGTCGAGTCTACCTGCGTCAGACCCAACGTTAAAGCTGGGGCCGTTGCCTCGCGCATGGCCACATCGCCGGGGATCACAATCACCGCGACACCTCGCTTCGCCAGAGCGGTGCGCATGGCGATCCCTAGCATTCTGGGCATCTGTTCCGGCTGCGATATCAACTCGCAGTAGTGACTACAGTCTTTGAAAAGATGCTCAGGATGAGTTTCCTGAAAGTAACCACTGCCAATCTCCGAACTCGGGACCTGCGCCGCGATGGCCAGCACCGGAACCCGGTTGCGATGGCAATCATACAGCCCGTTGATCAGATGTAGATTTCCCGGACCGCAGCTACCTGCGCAAACCGCAATTCCCCCGGTCAGTTGCGCGTCGGCGCCAGCCGCGAAGGCGGCCACTTCCTCGTGCCGCACGTGTACCCATTCCATGTTCTTCTGCACACGAATGGCATCGGTCAGGCCATTTAGGGAATCGCCCACCAAACCGTAGATTCGCTTCACGCCGGCCGCGGCCAGCGTCTCAATGAATATATCTGCTACTTTCTTTGCCATCTATCGGAGCCTTTCTTCTCTCACTGCTTAGAGGTCAGCGGCTAGGTTCTCAGTTGCACATATTCCAATCGGCAATCAGCGAACAACTACGCGACGAGGCCGCATTTGATTCTCGGGTTATGGGTCACGCTCTCCGGCCGTCAAAGGAATAGAATAAAAAACGGGAACGTGACTCCCAGCATCGCTTTCATTCCACAAGGTCGATGATTGTGAAACCCACACCCCGCCCGGAGGGCCCATGCTAGAGGAAAAAATACGAGAAGCCCTGAATGCGCACTGGCGCGCGTCGGCAGCTGGCGATGCCAACGCGGAACACGACATTTACGATGACGATGCCATTTGCGATTATCCTCAGTCCGGTGAACGAATCGTCGGGCGAAGCAATTTGCAGGCTTTGCGCAGTCATCATCCAGGCAACCCATCGGGTTTCAAGGTCAAGCGGATTTTGGGAAAAGGCGATCTGTGGATCACGGAATACACAATCGTCTACCATGGGCGGCCAGCCTACACTGTGAGCATTATGGAGTTCCGCAACGGTAAGGTCGTGCATGAGACACAGTATTTCGCCGATCCCTTCGAGGCTCCCGCCTGGCGGAGCCAATGGGTTCAGCGGATCGCAACATAAATGGTTGGCCGCAGGACCATGAGCACTCGCTCTTAGAGCAGGGGCCCTGGCGGAGCGGGATCAGGTCGGTGCGGCCTTTGCGTTTAGCTGCGTACAAAAAGCCCTCTCCCCGGCTAACGGGAAGAGGGCCATTCAGCCCGAACGTGTTCTTACTCGTCGACGTCAACCGTGGTGGGAGCCGGTCTCTCGAATTCGCTCGGAGGGCGAACCGTGCTCTCGCCGGGATAGGGTCGTTTAAACCCGGTGGATTGGTACCAGTTCAGATGGTTGACCGTATCCGGATCTTCGGCATCGGGCTTGGTCAGTTTACCAGCGAAGATCTCCGCCTTCTTTTTGAGCCAAGCTTTTTGCAGGGCCATCGCCGCGGGGCTGCTCGGTTTGACGGCTGCGGCCGCTGAAACGCCCTGGTTCAGGGGAACCTGGTTCGGCACATGCGTCCACGGCTTGAAATTCTCCGCCGGCGGCTCACCTTCAACGAAAGCCGTCTTCATTGGCGACGCCACCAGGTCGAACTGATTCATGGGTGGCAGACCGAGGATTTGCTCGATGGTCCGAGTCATGTTCACCTGCGTGTAGTAGGTGTGGTCGGTGGGTTTGTGCTGCACGGCGTATGGGCTGACGATATAGCCTGGGCTGCGATGACCGTCGACGTGATCCACGCCGTTCTGCGCGTCGTCTTCCTCAATGAAGATCGCCGATGTGGACCACACATTGCTGTGGCTGATGTGGTCGATGATCCGCCCAATAGCCAAGTCGTTATCGGCCTGTTCGGCGTCCGCAGTCGGCGGGCCGCCGGTGTGATCGTCCATTACCCACAGAATGCTCAGCGCGGGCACCGTACCAGCCGCCAAGTCGCTGTTAAAGTCCTGCAACCAAACATCCACGCGGAACTGGTCTGGGATGCCAAGATCGAATTGCGGGAAATTTCTGATCAGGTGGTCATACACGGCCGGCACAGACGAATATGCCTGTACCGTGTTCTGATAGTACAGCGTCTTCTCTTTCCCAGCCTCGAACTTCAGCGCGTCGGCGTAAAACTGGCTCCAGGTCGGCTCGCTGGTTGACCCGTTCGGCTGTTTGAACGTATCGGTTTCGACATATTCGCCGTAGATCTTCACGGGCAGGCCGGCCGCCGCCGCTTCCGAGAACAGGAACCCTTTATTCTGATAAGCCAGCGCATCTCCGGCGTTTCCTCCCGGGTAGCTGCGGACCCAGTCAGGTGACTGAATGTCGTCGGCATATGGCGCCATGCCCTCGGTGATCCACTGGTGCCCGTCGGCCGATTGGCGACTTGGGTCGTAGAAGTTGTCGAAGAGAGGGAAGCGCTTCACCAGTTCGTGCGCGTTGGGCGTGTCCTTGCCCCCGAACACTGCCAACGAGGCGTCCCCATCGCCAGTTGCCACGTCGCCCAGGATCTGATCATAGGTGCGGTTTTCACGGATGATCAGGAACACGTGCTTGATCGACGATGGATCGCCGATCTTTTTCGGGATTGCAGCCGGCTTGGCATCCGGAGTGCCGCCGGCGGCGGACTTGATATTTTGCGCCAGATCCCAGTGATTGTTCTCGAAAACCTGCGCCGTCATCGCCTCCAACATCGAGCTCTTCGGCACGGGAACGATGCTCACGGTGCCATTGTCCTGGTGGGTATTGTAGCCGGTGACACCGTGGTCGGTCTCGAACGAATAACGCGTACCGATTCCCTTGTCGTTGGCGACAATGAGCACATGCTCGGCCTCATCCAGGACCACCGAGCTCGGCGCATAGGCCACCGGAATCATGCCCATAACGGGATTCTTTTCTTTCTTGCTCAGGCTGACCACCGCAATCGCGTTGGCATTGTAAAGCGCGACGTAAGCAATGTCGTTCTTTGAATCGACGGCAATCGAGTTCGGTGCCGCGCCATACGCGGGTTGGCCCTCGCCAGGAACTCTGATCGGCAGCCCAACCTCAATCGTCCGTTCCACTTCGTTGGTGGCCGTGTTGATGACCGAAATGCTGTCGCTATAGGTATTCGCCACCAACAGATCTTTTCCGTGGAACGCCATTCCGGTCGGGTGCAGGCCGGTGGGGATAGTCGCCGTGACCTTCATGGATGCCAGATCAACCACCGAAACAGTACCGGTAATCGCGGCGCCCACCACTGGGTCGGCGACAATTTCAGCGCCGGCGGAGTAAATTTGGAAATCCCCGTCTGTAGCGGCCCGGCCACCCTCGTTGCTCACGTACGCAGTCTTACCGTCGCTGTCAATCAGGATGCTGTGCGGTGCGTTGCCCACGCGGATCTGCTCACCCTGCGTCGGCGGCGTCGCCTTCAGGTTGATCTTTGTCAGCGTATTGTTCTGGTTTAGCAGGGCGTAGGCGCTCTTGCCATCACTTGAGAGCGCGACCCCGCCTGGATACGAAGTGCTCGGAGTATAAAACGTGGCGCAAGGCCTGGCATACGGTCCCTGCGGGCTGTTCGGAAAGCAGTTGATGAAGGAATTGTTTGGTGGCACGCTAACCTGGGCGTCGTCTTCCAGCAAACCCTCTTCAGAAACCTTGGCGATGGTGACGTTGCTGCTGTCCTGGCTGAAGACCAGGTACTTGCCGTCGGCCGAATACGTGATGCCGCTATAGCTGCCGCTCGAATCCTGTCCGCTTGTGATGTAGTTCTGAAACACAATGCCGGTCTTAGTGTCGAATACTTCCACGGCCTCCGACGCGCCCATCGTGAGGACGGCGGCGGTATGACTTTTGGTATTCGGGTTCAGGGCGATGGCCTTCGCCCGGACCCGGATACCGAGGTCCACTTGGATGCCAGCCGGGGTGATGACTTGGCCGCTGCTGACGACCCACGAGCCGTTCGGCTGCGGGCCGGTTTGGTAGGTCGGGAACGGCACAGACTGAGCCACACCGAACGCCGGAACGCTCAGCCCAGCTGCCAACAGCCCCGCGAGCGGACGCATAGCGCTCATCCGGGATTTTTTTTGAGAATGATTTCGAGATCGTTTTCCAAACATGTATTGTCCTCCCCATTTGAAGCTTTCCATTGGAGGCCCTAATGTTTACATAGGAACTGCAACGTGCTTATGACGATCAAGTAAACTTTCCGTTACGCGGAGACAAGCGCCCGTAGGGACCCCAGCCAAGGTTGGTAGCGTCGCCAGCGCTCGACCGAGGTACGATAGATGGGCTGGCGCGTCTGCCACTTGCTGGGAGTCTTAACAGCCCGCGGATTGCTTTCGGGGCGCAAGCACGCGTCATCCCATACCAAGCCGCAGGCTGCGATGATTCGCCGGATCACGGGTTCGGGCGCGCGCGTCAGTTCCTCGTAATCGACCTCGATGAACCGATCCGCCGGCAGCACGCTCCGCCAATGGTCCATGAGCCGCTGGTAGCAGCGCAAATAGGCAACCAGTTCTTGGCCGCCGGTTGGAAATGCCAGGCTCGGATGGAAATGGGTTTGATGGATGGACAGCGCGGTATCCACTGCGGCGCGGCGGCAATGAATGATGATGGCGCGCGGAAATGCCATGTGAATCAGTCCCGCCCAGATGAAGTTGAACGGCATTTTGTCGGTAACTCGCGCGGTCTCTGGCGCGATGGCGCGCAATACGCTGCGATAGTCGGCTGCCGCCTTGGCGAGGAAGGCCCTCTCGATTTCAGCCGCGCCCGCGCGATGCCACGCCGCCCCGCGCTCATTCCAGAAATTCAACTCGCCGCCCGCTCCCACCTCGGGATGCATCGAGACGATCTGCTCGATGAGAGTTGTACCGGACCGCGGCATGCCAATGATGAGCACCGGCGTCGCATCGGAGCTGCCCAGGCCCGGCGCCTGCGCCATCAATTCCGGTGTGCAGCGGGCAATCAGGCGCTCGATTTCAGCGGCGAATGCGGCCGAATCGAACGGCGCAATGCCGCGCCGCACCGCGTCTGCCGCGTCGAAATGCTGCATAGCCATGCCGTAGTCGCCCAGATCGTCCGCCGCCTTGCCGATCGCCAGGTGAAGCCGGTGGCGTTGCGCCTCTTCCAGTCCCGGCGTGGCCAAAGCGGCTTCCATCCGTTCAACGAGACCCTCGTCGTTGCGTGTCACCGGGCGGCACCGGACCAGATCGTAGTAGCTTCCCGCCAGCAGCGGCGCATTTGCGATGGCGCGTTCGAAGCATTCGCGAGCCTCCTCAAAACGGCCGAACTCAGAGAGCAGATTGCCTAACAGATCATGCGCCATGGC
Source organism: Bryobacterales bacterium (assembly GCA_963785595.1). Lineage (GTDB taxonomy): Bacteria > Acidobacteriota > Terriglobia > Bryobacterales > Bryobacteraceae > Bog-105. The sequence continues at coordinate 183,616 of CAWAVY010000003.1, forward strand.
GTTCGCCGGGTCCAGCGCCAGCGTCTTCCGCAGCACCTTTTCGGCTTCCTCATTGCGCTCCTCCGTCAGCAGCGCCCGCGCTTTGCCCAGCCGGCCAAAGCTGGCCTTCCCTCCGGTTGCCGACGCGCGGCGGAAACAGCCGATCGCCTCGGCGCGGTGGCCCAGTGTGTAAACCAGCGCGCCGGCGCGGAACCACGCCTCCGTGTGGAATGGCTGCAGTTCAGTAGTGCGGTCGTACGCCACAATTGCCCCGCCAATGTCGCCCTGCTTTTCCAACGCGATTCCCAAATGGAAATGCGCATCGCCGTAGCCCGGGTTGCTGGCGACGGCCTGCTGCAGCGCCGCAATGGCATCCGGTATCCGTCCCGCCTCCAGGCACGCAAGGCCGAGATCGTGCTGGATCACGGCATTGGTCGGCTCGAGCACCCCCGCATCGCGCAGCGGCGCGATCGCATCGGCGGGTCGCCCGGCCCGGAGCATCTCACTGGCCAACTCGATCAAAGCCGCGACTGGGTCGGGAGAGTGAGGCATGTCGATTTCAACTTTATAGCACCATGTAGCGCCCCGCACCGGAAAGGTACCTCTGGAGTTTCCTTAGGCAGACGGACCCGTCTGCCCAACAAATTGGGACATATAGGCGGCGTATTGCTCTTTGGTGAAGTCGGAAGGCTGGCCTTGGAGGAAGGCGGTGGCTTGTTCGCGGCTGCTGTGATGTTCCAATTCCTCCGTTGAAAAAACGAAGCCAAAGAAGGCGGGAGCGAAGGGGACGCCGAGTTTGCGGCTGGATTTGTAGAGGGCGAGGGCGCGTTTGCGGTCGGCAGCGTGCTTGTCGAGGCGGTCCTTTTGGAGTTGGGTGAGTTGAGCGACGTCGGCGTTGCGCTGGTTGCGGAGGCGGCGCTCCTGCAGACAGAGATTGCTTAAGTCTTTGCGGAAGGTCATGAAGATTTCGACTTCGATGAGGGCGGCGCGATTGGCGGGATCTTTTTCGTCGGGGAAGAGATCGGCGAGTTTGCGGCGGCCGACGGCGTAGATGCCGGCTTCGAGAGGGGCGATGCGGAGGAGACGCCATTCGGTGTCCGCGACGGTTTGGACGAGTGCCGATTCTTTCTCGGTAGCGGGTGAGAATTCGGCGAAGTGGCGGTCGAGGTGTTGCTGGTAGGCGACGGTGTCGTCTGAAGGAAGGAGAACGGTACGGCCCGTGAGGCCGGTTTTGACGGCGTTCATGGAAGACTTGGCTTTGCCGGCAAGGCTGGTGGGGCCGGTGCTGAGCTGAGAGTTGGCGCGGTTGGCGGTGAGGCGGGCGGCGGAGGGTGGCTCGGGTTCGGGTTCAGGTTCGGAGAAACCGAAAGTGGCGCCGGCGGCGAAGGTTTGCGCGGTTTGTTCCGCAGGCTCAGATGGATGAGTGGTCTGGGCGGCGGACTGGATGGGGAAACCGGCTTTGCGGGCCAGTTTTACGGCTTTGTGCTCGGCAGCGCGGCGGATAGAACGTGCGGACATGGGTGGTGCTCCTTTGGGTGCGCGAGAGAGAAAACCTCTGCGAACCCGATTGAAGAAATAGCATGGGTGCGCGGGGGAGGCGAATTAAGACGAGGGGATTTTGATGGGGTGGAATAAGGGCAAGTGGTTTGGAATGAGGGGGATGAAGGAAATTTGAAGTTTCTTGCGAGATCTGTGACCGGGAAAATGAGTGGGGTGAACGGCTTCCCTAACGCTCCCTGCGGGAGGCTGCTCCGCAGCCTTTGCCACCTGAAAGGTGGCTAGCAGGCAAGAATGCCCGCCCTACGCGGTGAACGGGCTGGGCCGAAGTTGCCCGGCGCAGTTGGATATTCCGCGCCGGGAGCAACGGCCCGGAAGCGGAGTTAGCACACCCGCCGGCTGCACTCAACCAGCGGCCGGCACAACAAAGGCTATATTGTTGTTGCGATTCGTTGGCTCGTTCCTGTTACGGTTCGAGACGCGGACGTTCCTTGGATTGTTGTTCAAGGAAGTCGATGAGATAAAGGCAATCGGCGCATGAGCCATGCTGGAGACTCATTGTAGCGGCCACCGGTTAAATTCGCTCTTCGCCCTTTCTTCGCCTATAATAATCGTGTGCCTTTTGTCGAGCTGCATGCCCGCTCCGCTTTCTCGTTTCTAGAAGGTTCTTCGCTGCCGGAGGATCTGGCGGCGCGCTGCGCACAGCTTGAGCAACCGGCCATGGCCGTGACAGACGCACACGGCGTCTACGGCGCGCCGCGCTTCCACCAGGCGGCCAAGAAGCTTGGGCCACGCGCCTTGCTTGGCGCCGAAGTGAATGCCGCCGAGCCTTATCGCTTCACGCTGCTGGTTGAGAACCGCACCGGCTACCAGAACCTTTGCCGCCTGATCACCCGCACGAAATTGCGCGACGGCAAGCCGGGTAAACCGGAATATCCGTTCGCCACCGATGAAGAGTTCGCCGGGCACGCCGCCGGTTTGGTGTGTCTCACGGGAGGCGACGAAGGGCCGCTCGCCTTTGTTTACCGGCAAGGCAGCGGCCCGGCTATTGAGCGGCAAGCGCGGCAAATGCTCGAACGCCTCACCCGCCTGTTCGGCCGCGGAAATGTTTTTGTTGAGTTGCAGCGCCATTATCGGCGCGATCAGGAAGCGCGCAATCAATCGCTGGTGGAACTTGCGCGCAGCCTGGGGCTGCCTCTGCTGGCCACCAACGGCGTGACCTACGCAAGCGCGGAACGCCGGAACTTACAGGACGTTCTTACTTGCGTGCATCACAAAACCACGCTGAACGAAGCGGGCAGGCTGCTTAACTTAAACAGCGAGCGCTACTTGAAAAGCAGCGCTGAAATGCAGCGTCTTTTTTCAGACCTTCCAGACGCCTTTGCGAATACCACGGAACTGGCAGGGCGCCTCCAGTTTACTCTCGAAAATCTGGGGTATGAGTTTCCACGCTATCCCGTTCCGACCGGCGAAACAGAGATGTCTTATTTGCGCCAGCTTGCCGATCAGGGCGCGCGCTGGCGTTATCAACCGTACCATAAAGAAGCGCAGCGCCAGATTGAACGCGAACTCGCGATGATCGACAAGCTGAAGCTGCCCGGCTATTTCCTGATTGTTTGGGACCTGATCGATTTTTGCCGGCGCGAAAAGATTTTGGTGCAAGGGCGCGGCTCGGCAGCGAATAGCGCCGTCTGCTATGCGCTGGGCATTACCGCCGTGGATCCGGTTGGCATGGAACTGCTCTTTGAGCGCTTTCTTTCGGAGGAGCGCGGCGAGATGCCGGATATCGATCTCGATTTGCCCAGCGGCGATCAACGCGAGCGCGTCATCCAGCATGTTTATCAGCGCTACGGACAGCGTGGGGCCGCCATGACCGCTAACGTTATTACTTATCGCGGGCGCTCAGCCGTGCGCGATGTCGGCAAGGTGCTCGGCTTCAGCGAAGAGCAACTCACCAGTTTGGCGAATCGCATGGGCCACTTCGAATGGCGCGATCCGAACGATACGCTGGAAAAACGTTTTACCGACCAGGGCTTCAATCTCAAAGATCCGCGCATCCATCAGTTCTTCACTTTGACTGCGGAGGTTTTGGACCTCCCACGGCACCTGGGTCAACACTCCGGCGGCATGGTGGTGTGCCAGGGTCAACTCGATTCCGTGGTCCCGCTCGAACCGGCCAGCATGCCCGATCGCGTGGTGATTCAATGGGACAAAGACGATTGCGCGGACCTTAGCATCATTAAGATCGATCTCCTCGGTTTGGGCATGATGGCTGTTCTAGAAGACACCATTACCGTCATCAAGCGGGACTACCAGGAGGATGTCGATCTGGCGCACCTGCCGACCGACGATCCAGCGGTTTACTCGTGCTTGCAGAAAGCCGACACCATTGGGCTTTTTCAAGTGGAAAGCCGCGCGCAAATGTCATGCCTGCCGCGCATGAAGCCGGCGAAGTTTTACGATATCGTCGTGCAAGTCGCCATCATACGTCCGGGCCCAATCGTGGGGCAGATGCTGCATCCTTATTTGCGGCGCCGGCAGGGAATGGAAGAGCCGGTGTGCCTGCATCCGTCGCTTGAACCGGTGTTGGCGCGCACGTTGGGCGTGCCGTTGTTTCAGGAGCAATTGATCCGCATTGCCATGATCGCGGCCGATTTTACCGGGGGCCAAGCGGAGGATCTGCGGCGCGCCATGGGTTTCAAACGTTCTGAAAAACGCATGCGTGAGGTAGAAGTGAATCTGCGCGCCGGCATGGAGCGCAATGGCATCACCGGTGAAACTCAAGACCGCATTGTGCAGGCTATTTCCTCATTCGCGCTGTATGGTTTTCCGGAATCGCACGCCGCCAGCTTCGCTTTAATCGCCTATGCCAGCGCGTACTTGAAGTGCCACTATTTGGCGGCTTTTACGGTGGCCATTCTGAATAACCAGCCCATGGGTTTTTACTCGCCCGCCACGCTGGTGAAAGACGCGCAACGCCATGGCCAGCGCTTTCGTCCGGTCGATATTCTGCGCTCCGATTACCTCTGCACGGTGGAATCGGAAGGCAAGAGCAAATACGTCCGGCTGGGCTTCAACTATGTACGCGGCCTTACCTCCGCCACCGCGCAACACATGGAAGCGGAACGCCGCATGGCGCCATTCAGCAGCATGCGAGACTTGGTGCGCCGCATTCCCGAACTGCAAAAGAATGAGATTGCCGCGCTGGCTGAACTGGGCGCGCTCAACGCTCTTCCGAAAGAGAAGGCGGACCGGCAGCGGCGCGGCGCATTGTGGCAAGCGCAACTGGCCTTACAGCCGGTAGGTGAATTGTTGGAGGGTGCCGCGGACGACGGCGTGGCCTCACCGTTAGCTCCCATGACCGGCCGCCAGCGCACCTTTGCCGATTTTTTGAATAGCGGAGTCACTATTGGCAAACATCCCATGGCTCACCATCGCGAACAGATGCGCAATCTAGGCGCGATGGACGCCGCCACCGCGAAAGCGCAGCGTGATGGCATGATTCTGACCGTGGCCGGGTGTGTGATCACGCGCCAGCGCCCCGGCACGGCCAAAGGATTTGTGTTCTTAAGCCTGGAAGATGAGACGGGCGTAGTGAATATTATTGTGCAGCCGACGCTTTTCGATAGATATCGCGACGCTTGTTCCAACGCGCCCTACCTGATCATTAAGGGCGTTTTGCAAAGCATGAGCGGAGTCGTTTCAGTGAAAGCGGGCGAGGTTAGAGAACTGCATTTGGCGCAGGCGGCGGTTATGGAATCGCATGACTTCCACTGAACAACTCACTCACTTTAATCGAAAATCCTGGCAACACATCTCTACCTTCCAACACTTGATCGCCGCTGAGCACTAGCGCCTGGTTTGCCTCGAACACGTGCATATCCTTTGTCTTCGGATACAGCACCCATACTTGTTTCGCGCCCGTGTCCAAATATGGCTGCACTTTGATCTGCAAGTCTTCCGCCGGATCGCGCGGCGAGACAATCTCCACCGCTAACTCCGGCGCGCCCGCAAAATAGCTATCTTCCGGCGTTGCCTCTATGCGCGCCATACTCAGCACCGAAACATCCGGCTGCCTGATGGTGAGCGGCTCGCGGGACAGAACGTAGCCTGCTTCCGGAATAGCTCGTCCCAGCGGATGCTGGCGCAAATAGGGCTACAAGGCTTCCAGTACGGCCAGCGATGTAAGCGAGTGCAGCGATTTAGGAGGTGGCAAAGTGATCAGTTCCCCGGCATTCATTTCATGCCGCGCGCCATCGGCGGGCAAGCGCGAGAACTCCTCCAGGGACATCACCGTCGAAGTTACGGTAGCCATATCGATATTGTAGCGGCCTGCGGTGTAAATTGAAAACACCGCTTATGGATCGCCGCAACTTTCTATCCGTCTCTTCGTTGGCTGGTATTGCGGCCGCGCGCAAGAAAAAGAAGAAGGCTCAGACACAGCCGGCCGCACCGGCACCCAATCGAGTACAAGTGGCGGCGGGCGCGCTCGACGAAATCGGCGTTCCCGAGTTGCAGAGCCGACAGCGCCAGAAGCTGCTCACGGCGGAGCGCATGACCGAGACCTATTTGGCGCGCATCGAAGCCATCGACCGCAATGGGCCGGCCTTGCGCTCTGTCATCGAAATCAATCCCGAAGCCCTGGCCATCGCGCGCGCGCTGGACGCGGAGTTTAAAACGAAGGGCGCCCGCACGCCGCTGCACGGAATGCCGGTTCTTATTAAGGACAACATCGACACCGGCGACAAAATGCAGACCACGGCGGGATCGCTCGCCTTGGTGGGCAAATCGGCGGCGGCCGATTCCTGGGTGGCGGCACGGCTGCGCGCTGCGGGCGCCGTGATCCTCGGCAAAACAAATCTCAGCGAGTGGGCCAACTTCCGTTCGTCGCGTTCGGTGAGCGGCTGGAGCGGGCGCGGCGGCCAGACCAGGAATCCGTACGTTCTTGACCGCAACCCGTGTGGCTCAAGTTCCGGCACAGGCGCCGCTATTTCCGCTAGTCTCGCGACGGTAGGCGTTGGTACGGAAACCAATGGTTCGGTAGTTTGCCCTTCCTCCACCTGCGGCATTGTCGGCATCAAGCCAACGGTCGGGCTCATCAGCCGCGCGGGCATTGTTCCCATCTCGCATAGCCAGGATACAGCCGGCCCGATGGCGCGATCGGTCTGGGATGCGGCGCTGCTTCTCGGCATCCTGACGGGCGTGGATCCGCGCGATCCAGCCACCCAGGCAAGCGATGGCAAAGCCTTTCCCGATTACACGCGCTTTTGCGATCCCACTGGCTTGCGGGGCGCACGCCTGGGTATTGCGCGCCAGTACTTCAACACCGGTCCGGCTGTCACCGCCTTAATGGAGAGCTGCATTGCACTGATGAAGCGGGCGGGCGCCGATATTGTGGACCCTGTAGAATTCCTTAAGTTCAAGAGCTTTGGCAGCAGCGAGTTCACCGTCCTGCTCTACGAATTCAAAGCCGATCTCAATGCCTATCTCGCGACACGCGAGGCGCCGGTCAAATCTCTAGCCGATTGCATCGCTTTCAATAATGCCAACCGCGCCAGCGAAATGCCCTACTTTGAGCAGGAGATTATGGAGCAGGCGCAAGCCAAGGGCCCGCTGAGCGAGCAAGAGTATCTGGATGCGGTAGCCAACAATCTCAAAGACAGCCGAACGGAGGGGATTGACGCCGTCTTAGCGAAGAACAACCTCGACGCCATTGTCGCTCCGACTAGTGGCCCCGCCTGGCTCACCGATTGGGTGGATGGCGACCACGACGATGGCGGCTGTTCTTCACCGGCGGCCATAGCCGGTTATCCGCACATCACGGTCCCGGCTGGTTTCTACTTTGGTCTGCCCATCGGCATCTCGTTCTTTGGTGCATCATGGAGCGAGCCAAAACTCATCAAAATAGCGTATGCGTTTGAACAATTGCGCAAGGCGCGGCGTAAGCCCGACTATCTGCCGGCGGTGAATTTCCATGCCTGACAAACACAGAGTGGTCATTTTGGGAGGCGGATTCGGCGGCATGTATGCGGCGCAGGCGCTTAAGCGCTCGCCGGTGGACGTCACCGTCATCGACCGCCGCAATTATCATCTGTTCCAACCGTTGCTGTATCAGGTGGCGACCGGTGCGCTGTCTCCCGGTGAAATCGCCGCTCCGATTCGCGGCGTGCTCAACAACCAGAAGAACACTGGCGTGCTACTGGGGGAAGCGGTAGATATCGATGCGGCGGCCAAGCAGGTTACGCTCAAAGACGGCGCTTCCATTCGGTATGATTCGTTGATTGTGGCCACCGGCTCGCAAGGCAGCTACTTTGGCCATGAAGAATGGAAAACCTGGGCGCCTTATCCGAAGACGATTGAAGATGCCACCACGATTCGGCATAAAATCCTTGTGGCTTTTGAAGCAGCGGAGAGGACGGCGGATCCGTCAGAGCGCTGTACTTGGCTGACATTCGTGATTGTGGGCGCGGGCCCAACGGGCGTGGAACTGGCGGGCGCGCTGGCTGAAATCGCTAACGAAACCCTGAAGCACGACTTCCGCTCGATTAGCTCAAAGGACGCGCGCATTATCGTGGTGGATGGGGGCCAGCGCGTGCTGGCGTCATACCCCGAAGATTTATCGAAGCGCGCGGAGAAACAACTGGTGCGGCTGGGCGCGCGCGTGCGGACCGGCGTTATGGTGACGTGCGTGGATGAAAATGGCGTTACCCTGAAGACCGGGACGGGCGTGGATCACATCGCATCGCATACCGTTATCTGGGCGGCGGGGGTGGCCGTCACAGAATTCGCGCGTACGCTGGCGAAAAGAACTTCGGCTGAAACGGACCGGGTGGGACACATCAAAGTGGCGGCCGATTTAACGATACCCAACTTCCCCGATATCTATATTGTGGGCGATTTGGCGTCAGCGAATGGCAAAGACGGCAAACCGTTGCCGGGTGTCGCGCAGGTGGCCATGCAGGGTGGCGCTTATGCCGCGCGCGCCATTACCAGGAAAGTAGAGGGCAAGCCCGCGCTGCCGCCGTTCAACTACTTCAATAAGGGCGATCTGGCGGTGATTGGCCGCTTCGCCGCGGTCGCTAATATCTTCGGCGTTCACATATCGGGTTTCTTGGCTTGGCTGGTCTGGCTTTTCGTTCATCTGCTGTACATAGTGGAGTTTCAGAGCCGGCTGCTTGTTCTAATTGAATGGGGCTTCTTGTACCTGACCTTCAACAGAGGCGCGCGGCTCATTACCGGCAGCGCGGCCCACAAATCCAGTGGCGCGGCGGCGCCGTTGGAAGAACTAGGCGAGTAACTTGTGTTAGAGCTTCTCATTTCCGGTCCAGAGGGCCCGCCCAATCGCGTGCTGTTGCGAAAGACGCCTCTTACGCTGGGCCGGTCGGTGGATAACGATTTGGCGTATCCGCACGATCCGTGGCTCTCGCGCTATCACCTCTCTTTCGAACAACGCGAACGAAGCTGGTGGATTCGGGATTGCGAGAGCCGCAACGGCACGCTGCTGAACTCAAGCGGGGTTAAGGCGGCGCAACCGATCAAGTCGGGCGACAAAATCTTCGCCGGCCATCTGACCATCGACGTGCGCGAACGGCCTTCTGAAGCGCAACGGCCGGTGATCTCATTCGTGCCGAAAGACGAAGGCGACAACAGGACGACGGCGACCTTCACCACTAGCCTGGACAAGGTACTGGGCAAAGCGGCTGAGCCACGGCCGAGGGAAGCCTCGGTGGCATCGCGCATGGTGAGCGCCTTGATTCGCGCCGGTCAGGAGTTGGTCACCCACCAACCGCTGGAGCAGCTTTTCGAAACGATATTGCAGCTTTCGCTTTCCGCCGTGGAAGCCAAGCGCGGGGTAATTCTTACTTTGGACGAAGGCGAGTTGCTGGTGCGCGCAAGTAAAGGCGACGGCTTCACCATTAGCGCGGCTGTCCGCGAGCAAGTGCTGCGCGACAAATGCTCTCTTCTCATTGGCGATGCCTTGCGGCATGATGCGCTAGGTAAACAGGACAGCATTGTCTTACAGCGCGTTCGAAGCATGATGGCCGCTCCTCTGCAAACCGGCGACCGGGTGATTGGGCTGATCTACGTTGATAACGGTTCCGTGTTGCGTCCGTTCTCGCATGACGACCTCGATTTACTAACCGTGATGGCGAACGTGGCCGCCATTCGGATTGAGAATGCCCGGCTTGCCGAGGTGGAACAATCGGAAAAGTTGATGGAGGCCGATTTGGCGCAGGCGAGCGAGATACAGCGTTCGCTGCTACCCACTGAGCCACCCGCCTATGATGGATGGGAGTTGGCGGGAATCAATCTGCCTTGCCGGACGGTAGGCGGAGACTACTTCGACTTTATTCCGTATCAGGATGGACGCTTGGCGGTGGTGGTGGGCGACGTTGCGGGCAAAGGTCTGCCGGCGGCCCTATTGATGTCGAGCCTGCAGGCGAAAGTGCAGATGCTAAGAGAAAGCAATCCGTCGCCGGGCAAAGCGGTTAGCACACTAAATCGGAGCCTTACGGAACGCTGTCCACTGGGCAAATTTATTACCTTCTTCTATGCTCTGCTTGATCCGGCGACGGGCGAGCTTGAATACAGTAACGCCGGGCACAACTACCCGCTGATTCTGCGGAAGGACGGCAGCGTGGAGACCCTGACCGGCAATGGCTTGGTGATGGGATTATTTTCCGCGGTTCACTATGAAGTGAAGAAGACCAAGCTGGTTGCCGGCGACCTCCTGGTGCTTTACTCAGACGGTGTAACTGAGGCGGCCGACAACGCCGACGTGGAATTCGGCGAGAACGGTTTGGCCGAATTTCTGACCGCTCGCAAATCAGTGCGTTGCGAGGATATTGTCAATCAACTGGTGGAGCATATGCGCAAATGGCGTGGGACGGCGGCTTTTGCGGATGATTTTACGGTGGTGCTGGTAAGACGGAGCGCCTAGCGTGTCCAGAAGACAGATCACGCTTCTAAGAACTGCTTGTCGTCGATCGCGAACTCGCGTCCAAATTTAACCCGCGCCTTGGATTTCAACAGAACCAGAGGCCGTTTCTTCGCGGTCTTAAGTTCGGAATAGGGGACCATGGCGGCAACTTTTTTGTGCGTGCGGCCATAGGAAGCGATAATCGTCTCCCCTTCGCGCACGGCTTCAAGGGCTTCCGAAAAGCGGCTCTTGAACTGACCGACCGTCATCGTTTTCATGGCGTCTTCTAATAGTGTCGCACTGCGGGGAATGGCTGGTTAAGTTGACAAGTTAGGGAATTGGCAATCGCTTCAAGCGTCAGAGACGGGCGCGGGTCAAACTCCCAGTTCGGCCACCAGCCTGCGATAGGTTTCGAAAGCGGGCTTGGGGGAGTAATCGTCGCGCAGGATACCGAATTGATGGTTTAAATCGGGATTGGCGGTATCGGCGTCGCGCAACGAGAATAGCTCATAGTGGGTGATGTTCAATTTGCTGCGTAATTCCTGTACTGTGCGGACCGACTGATCGATGAATTCGGCTTGCCGTGTGTAATAGCGGTGAGGACCGGTGGGCCAGCCGTTTTCGCAAATGTGAATCGGCACCGAAGCGGGAATACCGGCGTTTCTTAAAGTTCCTTCGCGAAACCCGGTGAGCACCTCGGCAACCTCTTTTGTGATAGGGCCGACCAACGGCACGGCCACGTCTGGATAGAAGTTCAAACCCACGTAGTCCAAGGAGTTGACGAAGGAATTGTCCATGCGCCCGGCCAAATCATCCCAGAAGCCATCGTTCGGATGGGAAGAGGGAACAACATTGAAGCCAACGAGGGCCGAAAAAGCGCGTTGCTTTATCGCCTGCCGTGCCACCTTAACGCCAGCCAGGATGCTGTCAACCGCATGACCGAAGCGGCCGTCGCCTGGATAATCGTACAGGTTTGGCCCTTCGCAGATCTGCAGACAACCGATATAGGGTCCGTAACGGCGGATGACATTGTCAATGAAATCTGTCCATTGCGAAAGGTTGCCGCAGCGGTCCCAGTTTGAAAGCACGAGATCGAGCTTGCGGCCGCGCCAGGTATAGCGAGCCAGATCCGGCGTGCTTGGCATGGCCAAAAGTTCCGCGTCTTCTTCGGTGCCAGTGAAGCCGAGATACGTACGGACCAGAAACTGCTTGTCGCCCTGAAGAAGATCGAGCGTGCGATTGATCTCTTCCGGAACATCCGGCTTGCCGGTGGCCATCTCGTGATGGACTTCGGACACGCCGCCCAGATAGATACCGAATTGCAGACCAGAGCGGCTGTTGATCGGAATGATCTTCGCGCGGCTCATGAGGGTGAAGCCTTCAAGGTGACATATCGGCCAAATCGCGGACATCCTTTATGGTGTGGCCAGGCTCGGTTTAGCGGGTTTGGGCGAAGGATTCAGGCGCGGCGCTGGCGAACTGCAAACCTTCCAGCGTAACGGGAAGACTGAAGAAAAAGATAGCGCCTTGACCCTCTTTTGATTCAGCCCAGATCCGGCCGCCATGCCGCTCGACAATTTTGCGTGAAATGGAAAGCCCCATGCCGGTACCTTCCACTTCGCGGCCGTGCAAGCGCTGAAACAGTCCAAAAATGCGTTCGGCGAACTCCTGATCGAAACCACAGCCGTTGTCGGCAACCGAAAAAATCCAATTGCCACGATCGCGCCGCGCTTCTATGTGGATGCGGGGCGGTTCAGCCGACCGGTAACGGATGGCGTTCGAAAGCAGATTTTGCAGGACTTGGGAAAACTGCACCGGATCAACCACCAAGGCCGGCAGGGGTCCATGTTCGATGCGCGCCTGACTTTCGCGAATGGCCGCCTGGAGACTGATTTCGGCCTCATCTAACAAGCGCTCGAAAGAAACCGGAGCAATAGGCTGGCCGGTTTTGCGCAAGCGCACCAGTTGCAATAGACCGTTAATGAGATCCGTCATGCGCCGCGACGCCGTGACAATATAGCTGATGAATTCATCGGCGTCGGCATCCAGGTGTCCCTGATAGCGCGAGACCAGCAGTTGGGAAAAACTAGTAATAGTGCGTAAAGGCTCTTGCAAATCGTGGCTGGCCACATAGGCGAACTGCTGCAATTCCGAATTCATCTCCTCGAGTTCGCGCGTGCGGTTATCAATGCGGTTTTGCAAATCGGCATTGACTTTTTCCAATTGCTCACGGGCGTCGTCGCGGGCGTACAAGTACGACAGCAAAGCGTTGTAGAGCCAGACCATGACGGCGATCATCACCATGCTTCCCACCGAAAAGAAGATGAAGGTCCAACGGTTCAGCCGGCGTTCTCGATCAAGGTTCCGCTCTTCAATTTCGTGGGTTTTCCCCAACAGTTCGTCAACGCTCTTCTCCAGAGCTCCCATCGCAAATTCCGACTCGTGTTGTTTTTCGAGTTCGAGAGCCGCACCTAAGCCGCTATCGTGCTGCACTTTAAGAAGTTGCTCCGCGAGATCGAAGCGTTTGTTGACTTGGCTGAAGATATGTTCAATGGCGGGATTTAGTTCCGGGTGATTGGAGGCGTACGCCCGGCAAATTTCAATGCGCGAGGGCAGCAATGCCGAAGCCTCGTGCAGCGGCCGCAAATACGTGGTGTCACCCGTAAGCAGAAAGCGCAGTTCGCTCGATTCGGCATTCTTAGCCAGACGCCGCAATTCAGAAATGCTGCTTTGCAGATTCTGGATTTCGAGCAGGTGGATATCGGTGCGTTCCGAAAGAAGTTCGACACCGAAAAAAACCAGGCTGAACACCAGCGGCAGGGAAAACAGGAAAGCTAAGCGGCGGCGAGTTTTCTCCGGAACCGGAAGCGGCATCGAGATGATACTAGCATCAATGAGCGCCGTTAAGCTCCGCCGCCAGCCGCCGTCAGATAGCGCGACTGGCAACCGGCCAAGGCCAAGTCATGGAGTTTAGCAAGCAGCATGCGCTCATATTCGTAGTAAGGAATGCCGGCGGGAAGCTCATACTGGCCTTGCAAAATGTGCTTGCCGGCGCGCTGGGGCAAATCGCAGGCAATCAGGCGGGCCGCTTTGGCGCGTTCCGCAAAGGCCGGCGGGAACAAGGAATCGAAATCCACTTGCGCAAAGCGGTGGCGGGCCGAGCGCAAATCGCCGCGGAACAAGACATCGAAGCAGGCACTTTCGGCCAAAGCCCGATTCGCTTCGTCGCCGCCACATTTTTCGCCGGCCGCAAGAGCGTATTGGTCCCATGAGGCGGCGGTGGCTAGATCGTCCGAATCCGCCGCCCACTCCACAATGCGGCGCGCCGCCATCAGGTTAGTATAAGGCCGCCCGCAGAAGCCCGAGAGTTCCAATAAGAGAGATTGCGGATAATCCTGCGGCCGCGTGCCGCCCAGCGCAAGGTCGATAGCCTGATGACATCTGAACATATCGAGCGCGTCGCCGGAGTTTCGCTTGAGCGCCAGGAAAAGCGCCGCATCGTTTCGCACTCGCGTCCAACGGCCGTTCGGAATCAGGCCTAACAGCAGGATGAAGAAATTGACTTCGGCACAGGCGCTCCAAAACTGCGCCGGCCAGCCGTTAGAGGCTATCGGGCCATTGAGCGGAATCGCTAAGCGCAGCGAAACGATCAACAGCAGGAACGTGAAAGCGGGTCCGGCCGCGATCACCGACATGGTTCGGAAGCGCCAGCAATTGCGAAGGTCGCGGGCAACGGCGGAAATCGAGCAGTTAGACCAATTCCTCTGCAGGTAACGAAAAATCACCTTGCCATGCTGCCGTTCGCAGCGGAACGGCCCAACCGCGAAACCAAGAATTTCAAAGTTAAGAAAGAGGGCGGCAGAGAGATGCCCAAGTTCGTGCGCCAAGATGGAAATCAAAAGCGCCAACAACAACGCGCTAAAGCCCAAAACGCTGCCCGGCTTCACCTGATCGAAAATGGCGCGAGACCAGGCTGGACCCACCGCCTGCAGGCACGCGCCGGACACGAGAGCTGTGCCCAAAAGAAAAAGATGAAAGATCTGAGCAACCTGTCTTGGAACCTCTTTGACCGGTGCCGCAACGGGCAGGAAGCTTGGTGAAACCGCGATCGCCATTGCCGTAAGTATCCTTTTAAAGAGGCGCTTTAGGGAAGTCCGAGCGGTACTTGCGTGGTTTCAGATTACTCGCCTTACGGCCTATCACCGCTTGCTAAACTTGGAACCGAACTCCTGTAAATGGCCATTCAAACGCTTTTTGGCGCTGTTCCCACCGAACCAAACCTGCTTGACAAGTTGAAGGCCGGGATTCAGAAGACGCGCTCCGGCTTGGTAGACCGGGTGGAAGACGTCCTATCCGGCAAAAAGGAAATCGATGCCGACCTTCTGGAAGAACTGGAATATACGCTCATCACCGCCGACCTGGGCGTAAAGACCGTCCAGGACATTCTGGAAACGATTCGCAACAGGGTAGACCGCAAACTCACGGGCGATGCCCACGAGATTCGCAATCTGATTCGTGAGCAGTTGCTGGAAGTGCTGCGAGCTTCCGAAACAGCCGTGCATACGGTTAGCGCGCCGCCGGCGGTGGTGATGGTGGTGGGCGTCAACGGCGCCGGCAAAACAACCACCATCGGCAAACTGGCGCACCGCTTTTTGGGCGAGGGGCGCACAGTGCTGCTGTGCGCGGCCGATACATTCCGGGCGGCCGCCATTGAGCAGCTTGAAGTTTGGGCGCAGCGGGCCGGGGTTAAAATGATCCGCCAAAAAGCCGGCGCGGACCCGAGCGCGGTGGTGTTCGACGGCTTGCAGGCGGCTAAAGCACAGGGCGTGGACTATGTGATTGTGGACACCGCCGGGCGCCTTCACACGAAAGACAATCTGATGGCCGAGTTGGATAAAATGCGCCGTACTTGCCAGCGCGTGATTCCCGGCTCTCCGCATGAAGTCTGGTTGGTGCTGGATGCCACCACGGGGCAAAACGGCTTAGAGCAGGCGCGCAAGTTTACCGGTTCTGCAGGCGTAACGGGAATTGTACTCACCAAGTTGGACGGCACCGCTAAGGGAGGCGTGGTGGTGGCCATCGCGCGGGAACTCAACCTGCCCATCCGCTACGTGGGTGTCGGAGAAAAGATCGACGATTTGTTGCCGTTCGAACCCGAGAAGTTTGTGGCTTCGCTATTCGATTAGAGTGTAAGCGATGAGCGCCTACATGCAGCAAGCGCTGGAACTGGCCTACCAGGGGCGTGGACGCACGAGTCCCAACCCGGCCGTGGGCGCGCTGCTGGTGCGGGACGACATCGTGGTGGGCCGCGGGTTCCACGTTTATAACTCGCGCGATCATGCGGAAATTGTGGCGTTGCGCGAAGCCGGCGAAAACGCCCGCGATGCCACACTCTACGTCACCTTGGAACCATGTGCGCATACCGGCCGGACCGGGCCGTGCGCGGATGCCTTGATTGCAGCCGGGGTCAAACGCGTGGAAGCTGCCATGCAGGATCCGAACCCGTTGGTCGCGGGCAAAGGCTTTGAAAAACTGCGTGCGGCCGGAATTGAGGTATCGCTAAACTCTGAATACGCTGTCGGCGCCGAAAAGCTGAATGAGCCGTTCGTCCATTTTATGCAAACGGGCAGGCCGCTTGTGACCATCAAAGCGGCGTTAACGTTGGATGGCAAAATCGCCGCACCGCAAGACAACTTCGGGTGGATCACCAGCGAAGTGGCGCGCGCCGATGTGCAGCTTGTGCGGCATTATTCCGATGCGATTCTCACCGGATTGGGCACGGTTCTGGAAGACGATTGCCTACTGACCGACCGTTCCGGTCTAGAGCGCAGCAGGCCGCTGCTGCGGATTGTGCTCGATTCGCAGTTGCGGATTCCCTTGACCGCCAAGATCATTACCAGCGCCGAGGGCGATGTACTGGTGGTATGTACGTCGGCGGCGCCCGCGGACCGGCGCAAAGCCCTGGAGGCTGCTGGTATCAAGGTGCTTATCGCCGATGGGCAAGGCGGCAGAACAGACCCACGGAAGGTGATCGAGTTTCTGGCGGCGCAACGGTATTTATCGCTTATGGTGGAAGCCGGCGGCCATGTGAACTGGACTATGCTCGATTCGCAAATCGCCGACAAAGTTTTTTTCTATTACGCGCCGAAGATTCTGGGCGGAATGAAGAGCATCCCAGTGGCTGGCGGGCCCGGGCGCATGCGCCGCGTGGACGCTATCATGCTTGAGCGCCTCACCCTGCATCCCGTTTCCACCGATGAGTTCGCGGTGGAAGCATACGTCTCTAAGAATGGCGCGGCCTGATGTTCACCGGAATCATTGAAGAACTTGGCCGGGTCATCGAGCTAGCGGACCAAAGTACGGGTGCGCGCTTGGTCGTCGGCTGCTCGGCCGTGTTAGAAGACGCCACCAAGGGCGCGAGCATTGCGGTCAACGGAGCGTGCCTCACGGCGATTGAGCTTACGGCCGACCGTTTTGCCGCGGATCTTGCGCCGGAAACGCTGGCGCGCACCAATCTAGGGCAGTTGCGCAGCGGATCGCCAGTGAATCTTGAACGTCCGCTGCGGGCCAACGCGCGCTTGGACGGACACTTTGTCCTGGGGCATGTGGATGGGACGGCTGAATTGATTGCGTTGAATGCGCTCGGCAATGATAATTGGTGGTTGCGGATTCGCGTGCCTGAGGATTTACAACGCTACATTGTCGAGAAAGGTTCGCTGGCGGTGGATGGTATCAGTCTCACGGTAGCGGAGATCAAGCACAGGGACGTGGCGTTTACCATCATTCCGCATACTTACCGGCACACCACGCTGCAGGGGTATCGCGCCGGGGCGAGACTCAATGTGGAGGTGGATATTTTGGCGAAGCATTTGGAGAAGCTCAGCACGAGGATCTGAGAGAGTCGTCTAACGGGCAGAAAGGCGAAAAAGCGCTTATTCGTCTTCTTCCATTTCATGCCTCGCCGGGAGCATGCGCTGGTGCAGGATGCGCGTAACGAGAATCCCTCTGACGTCCTCACGGAAGAACACCACGTGACTGCCACACTCCATCCGGCGCAGGCCCGGACGAATCGAGTGACTTGGCCGACCAAGCAGGGGATAATCGGCGAGCATGCCGCAGCATGTTTCAAGGCTATCTAAGTAACGAACGGTCTGCGCTGCGCCCCACGTTTTGAGCGTGTAGCCGGCTATGCTCAGCAGATCAGCTTCTGCAAGGCGTGAAAAGCGAAAATTCGCCACAAACCAATTAGCCGCGATTTGCCGGCAGATTTAGGGATCGCCTTACGCGCCCAAACACGTCACCTTCGGCGATACCGCTGCCATCGCCTTCATCTATGGCTGTTCGTAGGGCGGCGAGACGCGCCTCGGACCGCTGCTTTTCCTGCCCGAACTTAAGCAATGCGTCGCGAACCACTTCGCTTGCGTCTTCGTAGCGACCGCTTTCAATCTCGCCCAACACGAATTGGTCGAGTTCTTCTGTCAAATTGACATTACGGGTTGGCACGCTGCGTCCCATCGCTTCCTAAAGGCACTATCCAATCCTAACAAAATTGATAAGGATTGATGGTCTATCCCGGCGTACTTTTCACTCAGTCCTTCGCGGCAAGTTGGGCGGCCACGAAGCCGCCCAAGCCTTACTCACAACTCATCGCCTTGGCGAGGTGGCTCCCCACCCTTGCGGTCCAGGACGCGCCGGAATATCTTGCGATTCGCCTTGCCACGCCGCTCTTCAAAAAACGCCGCCGTGTGGATAGCCGAAATCTTCTCGGCGACGGCAGTCACGACAAACTGATTGATGCTGGTACCGTCCTGTTTGCTCAGTTGCTCCAAAGCCGCTTTGAGTGAAACGGGCAGGCGAAGTGGATAAGTGCTTGTTTTGGCCGTCATGTCCTTGTCCTTTTTATGATCTCGCGGGGCAGTAGAACTTTAATTCCGAAGGATTCTGGCAGCGAACCAAAATCCCGCTCATTGAAGGTGATAATCGCCGCGGCTCGCCCATTAACCGCCGTCTCCAAGACCATTTCATCGCCCGGGTCGCGAAGTTGCGGTCTCCATAGAAAGTGGACGTCCACAGGTTCGGCGAAACCGATCAGCGTGTTCAGGAACCCATCAATGCTACGCTTGCTCAACCCGCTAGCCAGCCGATGTTCCGGGAGATGGCAAATTGATTCATATTCGAGAGCCAGAGGCACACTGAGTAGGAGAGTTACGATCCCTTGGTCGAGGCGCCGCATCAGCTCGGCAGACGCGCCCCGTGGGCTTCGCAACGCGGCAACTATCACGTTAGCGTCCACAACCAACCTCACTGGCCAAAATGATATCACATCGCCCGCGATGTCACAAGTTCACCCCGTCGGATCTCCATGAATCTCCACCTCCGCATCATCTTCCGTAACCGCCGGCTCCGGCAACTTTCCCATCCAGTTCGCCCAGCCCCAGAAAATCGCGGTTGACGAACTCAGCAAACCCGAAACTGCGCCGATAGTGCGGACGCTATAATGCTGCGAAGCAAGTCCGGCGGCCAGCATCGAGAGCATCATGGTTGACCAATTCATCGTCTCGATCGTCGCAAAGACGCGCCCGCGAAAGCGATCGTCCACATGCTTCAACAGGTTTGACCAGTTCAATAATGAGCTAACGGCCACTGCGCCCCGCGACATGGCCATGAAGAACAAAGCCCATCCCCACCGGCCCATCTGACTGAAAACCACATAAGCGCCGCCGTGCAGCAAATAACAGAAGAAAACAGTTTTTTTGTACGCTTCAAAGCCGATTCTCTTGCCCAGGCGATTGCCGATGAAGCCGCCCACCAGCAGACCGAAGCCGGCGATTCCCCACAGTTGACCTAAGCCTTGCGCGCCGCGTTTGAAAACCAATTCGCTGAAAAGCGTGAAAAGCACTTGCGCGGCGCCACCTCCGCTAGCCCAACCAACGGCGATCAGAGCGATGCCAAGAATCAGCGGGGTCTTCGAGATGTAGCTCAGTCCTTCGCGGTACTCATGCCACGGCCGCGCCACTTTAGTTTCGTTCAAGCCGCGGTCTTCGGCGCGGAAGTGTCCCTTCGCTTGCCGCAAATTGAAAATGCAATACGCTGAGACAAAAAAAGAAAGTGAGTTAAAGAGGAAGGCGAGGCCATAGCCGAACTTCGCAACGGTTGTGCCGCCAAAATACGCGCCCACCGATAAAGTCAGCCAGCCCGTGGTTTGCGTCAGCGAATTGGCCGTGTGCAATTCATCTTTGGTGGCGATAGACGGCAGGATTGCGGAACGGCCGCTGGTAAAAAACGGCGACGCCAGCATCAGTAGCGCGCTCAGAACATACAACAGCCAAACCTGATGGTGGCCGATGGCATAGATGAAGCCCAGTGCGATGAAACCGCGAATCAAATCGCTGGCGATCATGATGCGCCGGCGGTCAAAGCGGTCGAGCATCACGCCCGCCAACGGTCCGGCGAGCACGGCCGGAATGGCGCGCGACAACATAAGACCGGCCACTGCGGCGCCGTTATGAGTCTCCGCTACCGCCAGACTCAGCACTGCAATGTTGTTGAAATGATCGCCCACCTCACTCACAATCTGACCCAACCACGTGTAACGGTAGTTGCGATTGCGAGCCAGCAGCGCGCCGAAATTCTCCATCAGCCAGGCTGCCGCAGGAGTTTTGCGATCATGATCGCCTGTCCCAGATGGCGCTGGGTATGTTCGGCCAGGTGAACGATCAGGCCAATCACCGTGGTCGGTAAAGCACGGCGGCCAACCGTACGGGCCGCATACAACGACGCGGCATCAAGCTGGCGAAGTTCGTCTTCAGATTTCTTCAGGCTTTGCTCGACGAGTTGAAGAAGTTCCGGCATTGTCCCGGGCGGTTGCGATTCCTGCTTTAGAAACAAAAGCTGTGCCGTCTCCAACTGGCGGCCCATCACATAAGTAGTGATACGATCCACGCTGCCGGCCATATGCTTTAGTTGAAAGCCGAGCGATTGACCGGCCAGCGGTTTCCAGACTTGTTCAGCGGAGATTCCAGCTATGTGCTCATGCAAGTCTTCACGCACTTGCGCATAGCTAAAGAACACCGGCATAACCAGCGGATGGACGCCGGGGAGGGAACCGCGCAGCCAAGGTTCGGGTTGCATCGCTTCGCTTAGCGCATATTGCCGGTATGTCCCAATGAATAGCGGCCCGGCTGCGGGTAGACACACAGCCCATGCGGCCCGTCGCCCACTTTGATCCGTGCCCGCAGTTTTCCCGTCGATGTGTCGAAGGCGTAAACCTCGCTATGGTAGCGGCCTGACAGCCAAAGTGTCCTACCATCGGCCGACACACCCCCCATGTCGGGACTGCCCCCGCCGGGGATCGTCCACTTGCGGTCAACTTCCAGAGTTGTGGTATTGATCAGCGAAATCGTTCCTTCGCCGCGATTGGAAACGTAAGCGTATTTGGAATCGCGGCTGAAGTAGATACCGTGCGTGCCCTTTCCGGTCTTAATGAATTTCACCTGTTTAAACGGCTCCGCATCCACTACATGAACGCCGTCCGCCTCCATGTTGGCGATCAGGAAATGCTTGCCGTCGGGCGTGAGGCGGCAATCCTGCGGCATGCCTTTGGGCTCTAAAGGCAGGTGGGCGAGAACTTTCTTGCCCACGATATCCAGCTTGACCAACTCGCTCGAAAATTCGCAGGTCGCAATCATGATGCGGCCATCGGGGGTGAAATCGGCGTGGTTGACGCCTTTGCAGTTCACGTTTACGCGCG
The DNA here is from genome assembly GCA_963785595.1 of Bryobacterales bacterium. Classification (GTDB taxonomy): domain Bacteria; phylum Acidobacteriota; class Terriglobia; order Bryobacterales; family Bryobacteraceae; genus Bog-105. The sequence goes on from CAWAVY010000003.1 coordinate 204,762, forward strand.
CCACAACTTTCATGGTGGCCGAATCGCGGAAATCGATGCGCTTTTCCCGCTCGGCCATCACAATGGCGAATTTGCCGTCGGGACTGTAATACATGTTGTAGGGATCGTCAACCGCAATCGTCTCCCCTTTCTTGCCCGTCGCGGGATCGATGAGCGTGAGTTGGTCGCCTAAATCCTGCGCCACCCATAGCTTCGTTAAATCCCAAGAGGGCACCACATGCTGCGGCTCCATTAGCCGGCCATTCTTCTTGGGGAGCGCAAAATGGCCGATAATGCGGTAGGTTTGCGGATCGATCACATCTACCGTGTCGCTCTTGGTGTTGGGGACGTAAACACGCGCCGGGAATTTAGCCACAGCGGGCGAAAGCATATTCGGACCGGCCGCCGAATAGATATTGTTGGCGTCGAGCACCGGCGGCATGCCCGGAAGAGCGTTTTGAACGTAGGCCAACGCGATGACGCTCGCGCCCGAGAACAAGGCGGCGAAGACGTATCGAAAATTTGTTTTCATAGCTTACTTAAGTACTGTAGCGCGCGCCGTGCCTTTTGAGGCATCATTAGTTCAGTACAATTTTAGGTAGAAATGTCTTCAACCAGCGAGACCGAAACTGAGATTTTGCTCGGCAACAGGCATCTGTTAGCCATTTTCTTCGTGCTTGCGATTCTGCTCGGCATCGCGTTCACGGGTGGCTACATGGTAGGACGCAACACTTCTGATAAGAAGATTGGCCCGCTAGCGGCGTCCATGTCCGCGGATCCGGCCGCAAGCACCGCTCAAACCCCCGGCGTCACCAGCATGGAAACGCATTCGCTTCCGCCGGCGGGCAGCGAACAGACAGACGCTTCCGATCAGGCCCATACTCTGCAGCCTCCGCCCGCCGAGACCACCCCGTCCACCGCCAAAGACGAACCGCCGTTAGGCACCCCTAAGCAAGAAGCACCGGCTCCGCCCAAGCCTCAACCGAAACCTCAGCCGCCACACGCGAAACCAGTGAGCGCTTTTGCCGGACCCCAAAGCGGCCAGACGTTTCTTCAGGTAGCCGCCGTTGGTCACACAGAAGCAGAAGCCCTAGCGGACGTCTTGAGCAAAAAGGGTTTTCGCGCGCACGCCGTTGCGAAGCCCGGATCGAGCGAGATTTATCGCGTGCTGATTGGCCCCATGCACGATACCAGTGAGTTATCCAGCACGCGCGATTCGTTGCGCAACGCCGGCTTTACAAAGATATTCGTTCAGCGCTATTAAGACGCTTCGCTGGTAGTGCGAGTCTGAGATACCTTACGCGGTCCTTGTGATCCAATGGGCTTTTTGGGCATCAGCAATCTCTTCGTATGCCGAACCAGATTGGCAACTTCGTTCGCACTCTTCTGGATTACCACATCGGCCCCGGTGTTTTCGGAACGCATGCCTAACGTTTCCGCAAAACCACTGAGCAGAATGATGGGATTGTGAAAGCCGCGCTTGCGCAAGTGGGCGATCAGTTCCAGACCATCCATGGGGGCCATGCGATAGTCGGTGATCACCAGATCAGGATTGCGCTCGGCGTGCAACTCCAAAGCGTCCTGGCCGCAAGCGGCCGTAACAACCTCGTACCCTAATTCTTCGAGGACGGAGCGGCGCGCAATCACTCCATCTCGGTTATCGTCAACTAGAAGTATAAGCGCGTCGCAGGGAACGTTTTGAACGGATCGCATCGAGACCTCCTGAAAGTATCAGGCTTCCGAGCGAAGTGTCAATCACCCGCTATCAAACTCAAAGCAAGAGAGATTGAGTTCTTGACAGCGAATAGCAAGCTTCTCTGGCAATCGTTCAATCGACTTCACGCGGCGCTTTATAGCCCGCCTTCGCCACAATTTGATATTTCACCGGCTTGCCTTTGCCATCCAAAATGCGGAACGGCTCGTTGGTCTCCGGATTCACCAGTTCCACTTTGATGCGCCGGAACTTTCCATCCTTCGCAACATTCGTGGGGTGATACGCCAACGAATACTGTTCGCGCATAGCCGATTCAATTTGCCGGAAGATTTGCGGATACTCTCCGGTAAAACGCGGAAAGAAGCTGAGGCCGCCGGTTTCCTTAGAGAAAGTCTTCATCTCGTTGTCGGCTTGCAGGAAGTCCATGTTCATCATCTGCGCGCCCATGCCGCCTCTGCCCTCGAGCATAATGCGGGCAATCTGCAAAATACTGACAGTGTAAATCGGCACGCCCGATTCCTGCAAAGACTTGCGCGCTTTGTCGAAGGTGAGTTTGCTGAAAGTATCAAGACCCGTGGCAATCAGCAAAATACCCTTGCGGCCTTCAATGCCCGACATGCGGTCCGCCATATCCGTCAATGCGTCGAAGACATTCGATTCGCTGAAACCGGGAATGCGCAAACGGGACATGGCTTCTTCGGCTTGCCGCTTATCGGGCGAGAAATCCGAGAGGATGGTGGTATGCAGATCGTAGGTGGCAACGGCCACATTGTCGTCCGGCTTTAAGGTATCCAGAAAGCCGTAGGATGCCATCAACGTTTCACGCCATCCCATACTCCAAAACGCTTGAAAACGTCCGCTAAACTCAATCAGCATGCAAATGGTGATGGGCGCTTCGCCGCGGCCGAACTGCGTCACCTGCTGCGGGACGCCATCCTCCAGAACGCGGAAATAGCTTTGGGGAATTTTCGGGATGAAGTTGTTGTGATCGTCCATCACAGCCACATCCACGTTAACCGTGGTTGCGTTGGTGCGGTAGGTCGGAACGTCGCCTGCAGCGGCAGCGTCCTTAGGCTTTTTGAATTCGGAAGGAATCGGCGCTTTGTCGGCGGGAGGCGGTTCGTCGGCCGGCTTTTTCGGCTTTGCCACTGAGTCCGTACTCTGCGGTTGGGGGTCTTGCGCCACCAGATGGAAGGCGCCAAAAACGGCGATGACGAGGCTGAACGCCCCTAATAGAATACGAGCTCTCATAGTGTTTTCTTCCTCTGTGACGGATCAGACCGGCAAGAAGCTACGAGAATATTGACACATCAGTTAACCCAGCGGTCTGAACCGGAATCGCGTCTCTTTAGATAGACCTCAAATTTCTTGCGCGCCCTGCGTAGTTTCCAATCCTTATAGGCCGCCACCAGCGGCTGGCGGATCTGGCTGCGCAGGCTGTTTCCGCGCAGCAGCAGATAACCTGCCACCATACCTGCCAACAGCGCCGTCTCACCCACCGATCCAGGGAACGTCTGCAGAAAAACAACTGCCCCGATAATCAAAACGAAGTACCGGGACTTCATGGGAATCAGGAAGCCGAACAGCAGCGTGTTGTCGGGAAAAACTACGGCATAAGCGGCCAGAATTCCATAGATGGCGCCGTTCGCGCTCACCACCATCGTGCCTGGCGAGCCGAAAGCGTACGTAACGGCGATAACCGCCAAGCCAGCAATCACGCCGCAAGTCACGTAATAGCGAATAAATTTGCGAGTTCCCCACGTGCGTTCCAGCTCCGCGCCGAACAGCCAAATGGTTAGCATGTTCCAGACGGTATTCATCACACCCACATGCAAAAACATGTAGGTAAAGACTTGCCATACGCGTAAGCGGCCTAAGGCCAGCGCGGGAACCAAGGCCATTTCATCGAAGTAAGCTCGCAGCGGGGGAATGGCCCGGTAAAGCAAAAAGATGACGACGTTAACAATCAGTAACCATTTCACCCCAACGGGAAAACGGTTTGACGGTGTGTACCGATTCACGTAGGAACGCCGGCTGAGGGACATTTGCTACTGTTGTTTCCTGCTTTTGAGGATACCAAAGAAAAAACGGCGCGCCCATTAAAAGGCGCGCCGTTTTTGAGAATTTAATTTGTTCCGCTTAGATCGCTTCAGTGCGTGAATGCTTGCGCAAAATGTTGGCCGCCACACTGACCAACGCGGCCGCTCCCATCCAAATCATCCAGTTGGAGAGTGGTCCGGTCTTGAAAACAAACGTGTCGGTCCAACCCAAATTCGCGGCCAGACTCCAAACTACAAATGCATAGATCGACAGCACCGCGGGGCCCATCAGCGCCGCCACCAGCGCACCAAATTGCTGCGCGGTATCGGCGGCCCATCCGCCAACTCGTTCTAGAACTATCCCACTAAGTACTACATTGGGCCAGGAACGGGTGTTCGCTGCCCTCAAAGCTACTACGTTTGATCTTGTCTCAACAGTCATCGAGAATAACCTTCTGCCAAATGGATGCACGCCGGGTACCTAAAGTTGTCCAGCAAAGAAAACATTCATGATCTCTTGGGGTTAGCAAAGTTACCGGGTCACTTTTCGTATGGAAACTGGTATCCAATACAGATAACGGAATCGCCGTCATAGCACGAATCGGCTCACGCATCGACCCTTCCAACTGCGTCCATTAGTACGCGCATTACCGATAGTACTTTCTTAATATCCCCATTATGAACTGAGTGTGAATTCGGCCGCGTATCTCCTTCCCTTTCGACCTAAAAAGCCGGGGCCGATATACTCTTTTCGAGGACACTACGTAGGAACCAACATGGAGAAGATTAAAACAGCGATCATCGGCACCGGCTTCATGGGTAAGGTGCATACCGAAAACGTGCGCCGGCTGGGAAATGTCGAGGTTGCCGCGGTGGTGGGCAGCCGGCTTGAGACTGCGCAGAGGTTCGCCGATAACAACGGCATTCCCATGGCTACCGGAAATCTAAAGGATGTTCTCGACGACAAAGAGATTGCGGCGGTACACATCTGCACGCCCAACGTCGATCACTATCCCATGTCGCTGGCGGCCATTGAGGCAGGCAAGGCCGTGTTATGCGAAAAGCCGTTGACAATGACCGCGGACGAGGCGCGCAAGCTGGTGGCTGCCGCAAACGCCAAGGGCGCGGTGAATTGCGTGCAGCACAACTTGCGCTATTACCCGGTTGTGCAACAGATGCGCCAGATGATTGCGCACGGAGATTTAGGCGAAATTCTCATTGTGCAAGGTACGTATTCGCAGGATTGGCTGCTTTACGACACGGATTGGAACTGGCGGCTGGATGCCAAATCGAACGGCAAGCTGCGCGTCATGGGCGACATAGGCTCGCATTGGATGGATATGATTCAGCACCTCACCGGCCTGGCGATCACCGATGTGTGCGCGGACCTGATGATTTTCCACAAAACGCGCAAGAAGCCGAAAGGCTCGGTGGAAACATTTTCCGGCAAGAAGCTGGCGCCCGGCGATTACGAATCGTTTCCCATCGATACCGAGGATTTCGGCATGGTCATGCTGCATTTGGGCGCACGGGCGCGCGGCGCCTTCACGGTAAGTCAGGTTTCAGCCGGCTCGAAGAACCACTTTGCGTTTGAGATTTTCGGAACCAAGGCGGGCGTGGCGTGGAACCAGGAGCAGCCCGATACTCTGTGGGTGGGCCACCGCAACGACCCTAACCAAATTTTGATCAAAGACGCCTCCTTGTTCTACCCGGAAGCCGCGGGCTTTGCCGATCTTCCAGGCGGCCACAGCGAAGGCTATGACGATTCTCACAAGCAAATCTTCAAGCGCTTCTATGCCAAAATTGCGGACCCAGCGGCCCCCGTGGATTACCCCACATTTGAAGACGGCTTGCGGGGGATGATCCTGCTTGAGAAGGTGGCTGAAAGTTCCGAGAAGCGCGCCTGGGTCGAGGTCTAACCGTAACTAACTCAAGGTCCGCGCGTACTTCACCAGAGCCTTCATATCTTGATTCGAATCGCCATCTTTTTCGTACTCGATGGCCACCAACCCGCGGAAACCGATGTTCTTCAGTTCTTGCATGACGCCCGGAATGTTCGCCACACCCTTGCCCAGCAGCACATTGTGTTCCGCTCCCGCCGCCGCTACGTCTTTGAGATGCACCACCAGCAACCGAGGCGCGAGCTTGCGAACCGCTTCCACCGGATCATGCCCGCAGGCCGCCATTTGCCCGACATCCAAAGTCGCCCCCATGCTTTTCGATAACCCCGCCAAACCGTTCAATACATCTTCGGCGCTCTGATAGGCAAACTTCTGCTTGAACCAATGATTGTGAATGCCGAACGTCAAACCTTCCCGCGTAAACCGTTCGTCGATGCGCCGCAGAATCGGACCCGTCGCATCGCCGGAAACATTCCGCGCGCCGAAAATCTTTGCGAAACGCACAGCGTAGTTGAGATCCCGCTCGTCTTTGATCGTTGCCGTGTAATACGAAACGCAACGGATGCCGGCCCGATCGAACTTCTCCCTGGCCGCTTGGCACATCTCATTCGTCGGCGGCTTCATGAGCATGAACTCGCCGCGCGACATCTCAATTTCCTTGATCCGCAACTGAGTCAGTTGCTCAATCATGCCATCGATCGATAAGTTGTGGTACGAAAACGTCCCCACCCCGATGTTCAGCCGCCGCGTGCCATCTGCCGGCAACAATCTACCGGCCAACGCGCATCCCAGCCAACGATGGAACCTTCTCCTGTTCATTTCGGCGCGGGCTCCGGCGTTATGTTGGCATCCACCAAACCCAGCGCCCATTTGATCGCCTCAGTGAACATTTTTTGAAACTGCGGATTGTCCCAATTCTCCTCAACGTGCCCGAGCGTCGAGTAATAGACCCGCCCCTTACCGTACATCTTCGCCCAGGCGACCGCGAAGTCGTTATCGGTGCGATGCACGCGCGGGTTTTTCAAATCAAGCTTGCTCGCATCCAGCCGCAGCAGCACACGCCGGTCGTTCCGCGAGAAATTCTTAATCTGATAGATCTCATCGCGGATCGAAAAAGCGCGCGGCCATTGCGCCATTCCGGGGAAGTCCGGATCTTCCACAATGAGCGGAGCGTTAAACGTGCCCCAGGGATGCTCGTCGTAATAGCCGCCGATCATTTCGCCGTATTGCGGCCACCGCGTGAACGTGATCGCCGCGCTATGCACGCCGATAAAGCCCTTGCCATCGTCATGGATGAACGCCAGAAAATCGGCCTTTTGCTGGTCGTCCATCTCGAGCGTCCCGCCGGTATAAAAGAGCACCGCATCGAAATCGTTCAAGTTCTTGGCGTTGTATTCGAGCTTCTTCTTGGTCAGCGCTTCGGTATCGGTGCGGATCAGGTAGTGTCAAGTCTTTTGTGTAAACGCCTCTAAAAATATTCCACTTAGTTTTCCGCTTCGCCCTCCTATAAGGCGCCTTTGGGCAGGGTTGGGAGTTCTGTCAAGGTCGAGCGGAGCGAGCCCGCAGGGTTGCCTTGACAGGGCTCCTGAGCCTGCCCTATCTCACGGTCAGGAGGGCGAAGCGGACTCTGCTCCAGGTAGCGGAATGCGCCCAGGCCAGAGGATCGCAAAACGGTTCAGCGCCTCCTTCCAGTTCTGAATCGTTTGCCACTTCTTCGAGACATTGCGCAAAGCCAGATAGAGCAGTTTACGCGCCGCCTCTTCATTCGGGAATGAGCCGCGTGTCTTGATTACCTTGCGCAGCGTCATGTGCAAGGACTCGATCGCATTCGTCGTATAGATGACGCGCCGGATCTCCGCCGGAAAGGCAAAGAACGGAATCACCCGCTCCCAATGACGCCGCCAGAGAGCGGCAATCGTCGGATACTTTTTGCCCCATTGCGCCTCGAACAGTTCCAAACGATGCTCCGCTTCCAGGGCCGTCGTCGCGCGGTACACTTCGCGTAAATCCGCCGCCACCTTCTTGCGCTCTTTCCAGTTCACATAGTTTAGGCTCGCCCGCACTAAGTGCACAATGCATAATTGCACTTGGGTCTGCGGGAAGGCCGTCTCAATCGCTTCCGGAAAGCCTTTTAACCCATCCACGCAAGCAATCAAAATGTCTTTCACACCCCGTGTTTGCAACTCCGTCAGCACTTGCAGCCAGAACTTCGCTCCTTCGTTGGCGCTGGTCCACAACCCCAGCACCTCCTTCTTGCCTTCCAACGTGATCGCGATCGCCGTGTAGACCGCGCGATTCTGCACATGCCCGTTGTCGCGCATCTTCACGTACAACGCATCCAGGTACACGATTGGATACAGTTGCTCCAACGGCCGGCTTTGCCAAGCTTGCACTTCGTCGAGCACTGCGTCGGTCACGTTCGAAATCAGCGCTGGACTCACTTCCACCTGGTACAACTCTTCTAAGTGCCCTTGAATATCGCGCGTCGTCATGCCGCGCGCATACAGCGATAGAATCTTTTCATCGAAGCCGGGAAAGCGCGTTTGCCCTTTAGGTACGATCTTCGGCTCGAACGTAGATTGCCGGTCGCGCGGCACTTCCAACTCGATCTCGCCGAAGTCCGCCTTCACTTTCTTCTTGCTCTTGCCGTTGCGGCTGTTGCCGCTGCCGTAGCCTGCTGGATCGTGCTTCTCATAGCCGAGATGGCTGCTCAATTCGGCTCCCAGCATCCTCTCAAGCAGTCCCTTGCTGAGTTGCTTAATCAGCCCGTTCTCGCCCAGAATGTCTTCTGGCTTTTGATAGTTTTCTAACAACTTATCTAATACTTCTTCGTTAATTGTCATTTAGTACACAGGTCCTTTCTTGATCAACCTGCGTTTACACAATCAGTTTTACACCCTCGCGGATCACCGTATCCCATAGCCCCGTCTCGCGTCCCAAACGCTCAACCGCCGCCAGCGCATGCGATACGGCTTCGTGCCGGTAACCCTTCTCTTCGCCTATCGCCAACAGCTTCTTATGCGCTTGTCCCCACACCGCGCAAGCTAAGACAAGAATGAGCCCGATTCTAGCGGCTCGCAATCGCCGCCTTACCATTTTGATTCACGAACAAATCCCGCACCGGCATTTTCGCATCGAAAACCAGATTGAAAAAGCCCACCATCATTTCGTCCCAGCTCTGCTCGCCCCACAACACTTCCTTCGTGGGATCGGCATTGTCCGGATTGTTCGCCGAATTATCGAAATGCGCCCGGCATTCAATCTTCGTTCCCTTCGGCAGGATGACCGGGTCGGCCAGCGTGTACCAATTTTGCCAATGCCAGTTGTAATGCGGCACGCTGAGCAGAACTTGGCTTTCACCGGTCGGATAAACCACCGTGTATTCAAAATCTTTGCCGCGCCCGTGCATGTGCGGGTGCAGCCCGGACAGTTTAACGTCGCTGCCTACCTCAAAGCTCGCATCCACCTGGAAATTGCCATCGCCCGGCGGAATCTTGAACGTCCCATTCGTAGCCGATAAGGTCAGCACGCGTTCCTTAGGCGGTTCCTTCGAAAAAATCAATCCAAGCTCCGTCTCATCCATGATCGGCTTGCCGTTCGGCGTATAGTGAACCTGGAAAACAATATCCGAACCTGCTTTAATGAGCTTTCCCTGGCCTGGTTTCAAGATCTCCGCGGGCTGGCCCGGAGCGTAACCAACCAGAAAATCGCTTGGCAGCGCGCTGGTATCGGGCTCTTCTTTCGTCTTCACTTGCGGCGCAATGAAAAACTCGCCCGGCTTCATGTCGCGAAACCAATTCGATTTGGGTTCGCGCACAAACGCGATGATGTGATGCACCACCGCCCGCTCGGTGGGCCGCACTTCAGCCGCCTGTACCCAGCGGTCTTCGGTAAATCCGGTGGGTACAATAACGTGCTGATAATCCACCACACCAGAACCCGGTACCGCGTACGGCTTCGGCAGTTTGAAGATCAGGTCCGGCTTGCCAATCTGCCAACCCGCGACGAAGTGCAAGGGCGCCGGCATGTCTTTGTCGTCGCCTTTAAGCGCGCCGCCATCGGCCCACGCCACAACTGTGTTGATTTCCGCCTGCGTTAGCGTTTTTCCGTTCGTAAACTTGCCGTAGCGAGGATCGGCAAACCACGGCGGCATCTTCCTGGTTTTGACCGCCTCTTTCATGGCCGCCGCCCAGGGCCGCGTCTGCTCATAGGTGAGCATTGAAAACGGCGCCGCCTCGCCAGGGCGATGGCAACCCTGGCATTCCTTCTGCAAAATAGGCAGTATGTCGCGCGAGAAAGTGGGCGCGTTGTCATTCGCTCTCAACGCACCCCCGCCCACAGCGACCAAGGCGAGGAAGAAAACGGCTTGACGGCTCACAAAACGCTAGCTGCTTACGCCAGAGCTACTTGTTCGGCCTGCAAACCCTTCGGCCCGTTTTTCACAACAAACGAAACCCGCGCGCCTTCATCGAGGCTGCGATAGCCCGACGATTCAATAGCCGAGAAGTGTACGAACACATCCTCGCCGTTTTCGCGCGCGATAAATCCAAAGCCCTTGGAAGCGTTAAACCACTTCACTGTTCCAGTTTCTTTCATAATCAATTCTCTCTTTCTGCTGCTACCTCAAGACCCAACAAAGTCAATTGAGGAAATCGAGAACTGCTTACCCTGAAAGGCACGCCGTAACAAGCGAATCCAAATGACCAGAAGGAATGTTCGAGCATTCTAACAATAAACGAAACCTAACCCAATTGTCAAATGCCCGCGCTGCGCAGGGCTTCGGTTCCCGGCTGTTCCGAATCGTTTCCGCCGGGCGAATCGCTCTCCGCCTCCGTCACAGTTTCCCCGTCCGTATCGGCCGCCGGCGGCTCATTTTTGCGCGCCAGCCGCTTCGCCATTTTTTCTTCCTGGCGCTCTTTCCGCTGCTGCTCTTTCTGTCGCTTCTTAAAAGTCTGTGGTCCACGACCCGGCATATGCTCTCTCCTTTAGAAATGAAAAACCGCCCCCCTGGATTTTACGGCATCCAGGCGGGCGGTCCACTCTTACGTTATGAACGGCTTGCGCCGCCGGCTGGGATGATTTACCAGCGCTGACCCCGCCCGCGGTTGCCACCGCCACCGGAATCGTTGCGGCGTCCGCCAAATCCGCCACCGCCGCCGCCAGCCGGCTTGGGCCTGGCTTCGTTCACGTTGAGGGCACGGCCGTTCAGCTCCGCGCCGTTCAAATGGGTAATCGCCTGCTGGGCGGCTTGCGAATCGGACATTTCCACGAAGGCAAAGCCACGCGGCTGCCCGGTATCGCGATCCGTTACGATGTTTACTCGCTCCACGCCCCCGTAGGCGGCGAAGGCGGCATGCAGATCATCCTGCGTTGTTTGATAACTGAGGTTTCCGACAAATATGTTGGTCACAATCTTAATCCTTTGAAATGCAAATTATCTTTGTCAGACAGCTCTGAAACCAACTTAAACAAGAAGGAAGGAACAGCAGCCAGAAGGCACTCGGTGGTTAATACGGGTACACGCAAAGACAGCTTTAGTTTAGCAGATATCACGCGGGGCGTAGTACCCTCGGACAATCCGTCGCTAGCGAACCCGCTGCAGAACTGCTCCTAACAAAATCGAAGCCACCACCAACACGCCACCGGTGGCCGGCTCAGGCGTGGGTACGGAGCCGGGCGCGGTCACATTGTTCACCTTATTGCTGACGCCGCTCGTAGTACTATTCAGCGCGATCGCAAATTCCGTAGCAGCGGGCGCGAAAATACTCTCGAAGCTGACATCCAGGCTCTCGCCCGCCGTCAGTGGCGTTGCCGACTCCGAGAAGAACTGCAAATAGTTCTCCGGCGTATCGTTGCCCAGGTATGACCAATCGGCGGTAGGGGCGGAATTCAACAGAATCTTTACGTTCAGCGGTGATAAATCGTTGCTCCCCAGGAAGATATTGTCGAACCCGCTCCCCGCGCCGCTCACGGTGAAGGTATAGGTGTAGTCGTAAAACGCGCCAGCGGCGCTAGCGGATGAGCTCACACTCAAGGTGCTTCCCTGTGCAGCCATGCCCGAAAAAAGCAGAACGCTTAGTAATCCAATAAAGTGTCTCATCTTGTCCTTTTGAAATTTCGTCGCAAAACGTTGGTCACAACTTTACGGCAGCGGCAGCGCCGGCGCTACCACAACTTTGGTGCTCACGGTGTTGGTGCTTACCGGCAAGGCCGTGCCCGACGTCACTGCGGCAACCGTGCTCAACACACTACCGGGCGTTGCGGTGGATGCCACGCGCGTTTTCACCTGAATGACTTGCTGCGTGCCGGCGGCCAAACGTCCCAGCGTCACAACCACATCGCTGCCCTGTACGGTCGCTCCGGCGCCGCCGACGTAAGTCAGACCGGCCGGCAGAGTGAGCCGCACCTGCGTTCCGTTCAATGAATAAGCCGACTTGTTTTCGAGGTTCACCGAATAGACCAAAGCGCCGTTCGCGGCGGCGCTGGGCGGCGCGCTGAGCTGCGCTGCCAGCGACGAGCTCACATCGGGCTTGGTCATGGTGAATTTATCGAGCAAGGCCGGCTTACCCACCGCCGGAGCGGAAATGAGCGCGCCGGTGGTGGCGTTGAGCAGCGTGTCGGGAATCGGGTCGTTCAGCGGCTTACCGTGAATATCGGTGCCGTACGGCGCGGGTTTCGCCGTGGTCGCCGAAGAGGTTGCCAGCAGAGGCTCAGTGATTTGCCACAGCGTGAACGTATTGTTGTTGACAAGCACGTGGCCGAAAGAAAAAACCTTGGATTTGAACTTCGTGGTGATTTTCGGTCCCGCGCCTGCGTTGCTGTAGAACTGACCCATCTCTGCGTTAGTGAGATTCGTATCCAGCCAGTCCGCGGGACCCTGGGTAATGGTCACGCCCGGCGCGGAAGTAACAACGCCGCTGGCGGAATCGTCCAAATCCACGCCCGTTCCACTGCCGCGCGGAGGCGCAAAGTCACCATCGAAATCGCGGTTGCCGCCCGCGCCTTCCACGATATAAAGCACGCCGTCCGGCACCGTGTCGGAGATGCCGTCGTATGCGCTATCGATATTCACCGCTGGCCCTTCCGTGGTGCTAAGCGGGCTGGTAACACGCGGGGTGGCGCGAATGGGGAATGTGCGCTGATAATTATGCTCGTGCCCGTTGAACACGATGTTCACGCCATGGTCTTCCAACAGCTTGGCAACGGCGCGCATCTGGTGGTTGAGTTCCGTGGCATCGCCTGACGAGAACGAAGGTTGATGAAAGACCACCACTTTCCAGGTCTGCTCACTCGCATCAAGGTCGTTGATGACCCAGCTGCCCAATCCGGCCGGGTAAGCCGGAAAAGGGATAGACGGATTGGTGGTAACCGAGCCGGAGGGCAGCATGCCATCGAAGATGTGTGGATTCGCGTCGAGGAAAAGAAAATGCACGTTTGCGTTGTCGAAAGAGTAGTTCGTCATGGAAGCAAACTGCTCCTTCGATCCTTTGCCGGAATCAACCACCGTGGATGCGCGGTAAGCGGCGATAGCGGCGGGCGAAGTGTAGGTGTTGCCCAGATAACTGAAAAGCAAACCGTTCGGAGTAACGGAGTCGCCGTTCCAGGTGTTTTGAACGTTGTAGCCTAAAGCGCCATTCAACGGATAGTAGAAATCGTTGAAGTGGGCGAGAGCATCCCCGCCGCCGATGTTACCGCTAAAAGGCGGTGCCGAGTCGCTCGAAAGTAAGTTGGCGTTCACTCCGGTGCTGCCGACATCGTGATTGCCGACCGTTATGTAGTAGAGCGAATTCCGAAGAATAGGTGCGCCGGTCTCGTTTGAATCTGTGTTGTTGTTGAACACGGGAAAGAAGAAATCGCGATAACTGTCTTCAGAGCCGTAAGTGTAGACGTTGTCGCCGGAGTTGAGATACAAATCGGCCGGCGGGCGAACCGGCTCGCCGGGGAAAGTGATGGCCGCCGAATTGTACATCAGGTGGGCGATGCGCGCTTCATAATCCACAATGGTGGTTGGGTTCGTGTTCGGGTTGGCGGGGAAGAAGCCCTCATCGCCTTCCACAATGAACGAGAGCTGATTGCCGCGTTTGCGCGTGTGAAACAAAGCCGCGAACCCTTTTTGCGGCAAGCCGGCACCGGAGACGCGATAGAAATAAGTTGTGTCGTAAGCGAGGCCCGCTAAAACCGCGTGATAATTGGTGTGAGCGCCGTAGGGATTCGCGCCCGCCGGCAGTGAGCTATCCGCCGACAAGTAATTGTCCACAATTCGACCGCTTACCGTGGCCGAGCTGCCGTAAGTGGAAGCGGTTCCGTAATCCACGTGGTAGCTGTTTGGATTCGGCGTGGTTTCGTCCGTTTGCCAGGCGACGACAATCTGATCCAATGCGCCAAACGGACCGTTATCTCCGGGCTGCAGATAAGGAGCGTACGTCACCTGCACCGCGAAACCGCATGTCGCGGTCGTCAAACTAAAACCTAGCGCGAGTGATGCAAAAATGGCGACGCGATGTTTGGAATTAATTGTCATCTGAATCTTGGGCTACCCTTTCTCACGGCAGTATAAAAGCTATTTGCCCCGCCCTTGATGAATACTAAATGAATAATCGAAGAAAGTTACTTTTAACTTTTTTGTAACTCTGTCTTATATCTTTTTCAGTAAGCTGAATGATTGAATCGGCGAACCTTTCTGCAACAGGCGGGCGCGGCAGGTCTTTTCCCTTGGCGCACGCAAGCTCGCGAAATTCTCGACACAGCGCGCCTGGAACGGTTTGTGGATGCCTTACCTTTGCCTCCGCCGGCGTTTCCATCCGGTCGTCGCCCGAGACCGGACGGCCAGCCCGGACTCGTAAGTTACTTTCGCGTTGCGCTGCGCGAATTCCCGGCTAAGGTCCACCGCGATTTGCCGCCCACCGGCATGTGGGGTTACAACGGCGCTTCACCCGGACCCACCTTTGAAGCCCGCCGCGGCCAACCCTTTCTGATTGAGTGGCGCAACGAGCTGCCGCGCCAACACCTGTTCGCCATCGACCACAATTTGCACGGCGCGGAGGCTGCCCGGCCCGACGTTAGAACCGTGGTCCATCTGCACGGCGGCCGCACGCCTCCCCAGTTCGATGGACATCCGGAAGCCTGGATCTCGCCGGGACATTCGTCCACATATTTCTATCCCAACGCGCAGGAGGCCGCCACGCTTTTCTATCATGACCACGCCATGGGGATCACCCGGTTGAATGCCATGGCTGGCCTGGTCGGGCTCTACCTCCTGCGCGATGAAGCGGAGCGGGCTCTGGCCTTGCCCAACGGCAGCTATGAAGTGCCGCTGGTGTTGTATGACCGCACCTTCACGGCCGATGGCCAGTTGCAGTATCCCCACCCTTGGGTCTCCGAATTCATCGGCAATACCATTTTGGTGAACGGTAAGATTGCCCCCTTCCTCCCGGTTGAACCACGCCGCTACCGGTTTCGTGTACTGAACGCCTCGAATAGCGGCTTTTACTTCTTGTCGCTTACGAAAGAGAACGAGCCGTCTAAAGGCCAACCGTTCTGGCAGATTGGCAGCGACCAAGGGCTGCTATCGGCGCCCGTCTCACTCGAACAGCTTTTCCTCGCTCCCGCCGAACGGGCCGACCTCCTGGTTGACTTCGCTCCCTACGCCGGCCAGAATCTTTTACTGCGTTCACAGGCTGCCGTGGCCATGCAGTTCCGGGTTTCCACCGGCAAGGTGCGGGACCCATCCATTCTGCCTGCTACTCTGCGCCCCGTCGAACGAATGAAGGAAGATACGGCCCATCAAACACGGGAGCTGTTTCTGGCCGACCATCAGGACCGTCTGGGCGAGTCTCACAAAATGCTGTTGAACGGCCAGCACTGGTCGATGCCCGTCACCGAGCGGCCATTGCTTGACAGTACGGAGATATGGAGCTTCATCAACCTCACCGACGACACTCATCCGCTTCATCTGCACTTGGTGCGTTTTCAGATACTCGATCGCCGGCCGTTCGATCTCCAGGTTTATCAACTGACCAGGAAAGTGGTTTGGACGGGACCGCGGATCCCTCCGGATGCCAACGAAATGGGTTGGAAAGACACGGTTCGCGCCGCGCCCGCCCTGGTAACTCGCATTATCGTGAAGTTTGAAGGCTATCGCGGACGCTATGTTTGGCATTGTCATGTGTTGGAGCATGAAGACAACGAGATGATGCGGCCTTATGATGTGGTTTAGTCCAGTGGAGAGCGGCGGGCTGAAGCTCGAGGCTGCGCTGCATCTCGGCCAAACGCCTACCTCTTCCAACGCAGTTATAAGATAAAAAGACAACGCCATCCTTTACCGCATTCATGTCTTGGCTGAGGCCGCCCCGTGCCGCCATACTTCTCGCTGTCCTCGCATCCTCCTCGCTCCTCGCCGACCTATCTCCCGAAACCGGTGCTTTCGTCTTCCAAATCTTCACGCCCAAGTCTTACGGCTCCAATCCACAGAACTGGAGCATCGCTCAGGACGCCCGCGGCGTCATGTACTTCGGTAACACGGAGGGCGTCCTCGAGTTCGATGGCGTCTTCTGGCGTCTCATCCGCCTCACTGATAACTCAGCCGTCCGCGCCCTCGCAGTGGATGAGCGCGGCCGCATCTACGTCGGTGGCCGCGGCGTTTTTGGCTATCTTGAACCCGACGCCCGTGGCACCACCCGCTTTGTCCCCATTAAAGTGCCCAAGGCCGATGCCGATTTCCTCGATGTCTGGAACGTCTTGCCCACTCCCTCCGGCGTCTACTTCGGCACTCGTTTTAAAATCTTCTTTTACGACACCAGCGGGCATATTAAGGTTTGGCGCGCCACCGCCCGCTTCGGCGCAATTTTTTCCGCTTACAACGAACTCTTCGCCACCACCACCGACCGTGGCTTGCGGCGTCTCCAAAACGACGACTTCGTCGCTGGCCCCACCGGTGACCCCACCCTCGTTCACGGCAGCGTCTTACTCTCGCTCAGTGACCGCCCCTTGCTCGCCTCCAGCAACGCTCTCTACAATTTCGGCTTGACTGACATTGTGCCCTTTGCAAACTCCGCCAGCGCCTATTTAGATCAGTCCAAGATTTTCTCTCTCGAACAGTTGTCGAGCGGCGATATCGCCGTCGGCACTCGCAACGGCGGCCTAGTTCTCCTCAATCGCCAAGGCGATCTTGAACGAGTGATTCGCAAAGAAGGAGGTCTGCCCAGCGATTGGATAACCGCCATCTATGAAGACCGCCGCCACGCCATCTGGCTCGCCACTGATAACGGTCTCGCGCGCTTCACTCCCAACCTTTCCACCTTTGCCGAACCTCAGGGCATCCACGGCGCCGTCATTGCCGAAACGCGCTTCGCCGGCTCTCTGTACGTCGGCACCACCCGTGGAGCCTTTCGCATGCACCCGCTCGCCGGCGGCGAGCCCGCCTTCGACGAAATCAAAGAAATCCGTGAACAAGTTTTCGTCCTCGCCGAACACGGCGGTGAGCTTCTCGCCGGCGGCGACCACGGTCTCTACCGCCTCGAAGACGGCCAAGCGGAACACTTGCCCGGCACGGACGGCGTTATCTACGACATCGACATCGGCCTTTCGCGCCGCGATCCAAATGTCGTTTATACCGCTGGCCGCGATGGCGTTCGCCGCTGGCAGCGCACCGGACGAAACTGGAACGCGAGTGAACCGGTCGGCGTCAAAGGCCAGGAGTTCCGCACCGTTGCCCAGGATACCGACGGCACTGTTTGGTCCACCACCAACGTTTCCATTTGGCGCCTTGATTTCTCTGGCCAGACTCCCACCTCCCGGCAATTCACTTCCGCCGATGGCATCCCTCCCGGCGAGAAGGATGCTTATTTCTTCCGCGGGCACGTTGTCTTTGCCACCGAGAAAGGACTCTTGCGCTTCGCTGAAAAAACCAACCGTTTTGAGCCAGATAACGAACTAGGTCCCCAATACTCCAACGCTGGCAGGGCGGTCTCTATCCTGCGTGAAGATCCCGCTGGCAACGTGTGGATCACGGGCGCCGGCTATCATGATTTTCTCGCCAAAGATCCCGCCGGCTTCCACCCTTATTCTTTGCCTCTTGTCCAGGCTTCCGGCGACCTTCTCTGGTCCATCTTCTTAGATCCCGATGGAACCTGCTGGGCATCCGATCCTACCGGCACTCTCATTCGCCGCGCTCCGCTCAATCTCCCCAAAAACCTCCCAAAACTCCCGGTCCTCCTTCGCCGTGTCTCCGTCGTTGGCCAGAGCGACGCCCTCTTTGACGGTGACTCCGCTCTCCCTCCCACACTCTCTCTCCCCTACCGCGAGAACGCCCTCCGTTTCGAGTTCGCCTCACCCTTCTACGACGCTCCGGCCCTGCAATATCAATTCTTGTTGGATGGCGATGAAAAGCATTGGTCGAATTGGACTACGGAAACTCACAAGGAATACACCAACCTCTTTGAAGGCTCTTATCGTTTTCGCCTCCGTGCCCGCGATCCCCACGGTGCCGAAAGCGCCGAGGTCGTTTTCCCTTTTCGCGTCTTTCCGCCCGTGTATCGCACCTGGTGGGCCTACGCCGCCTATGTCTTTATCTTCCTCTTTGCCGGCTGGCTCATTTTGCGTTGGCGCTTACGTACCTTGCAAGCCAAGAATCGTTGGCTCGAAGGCGTCGTCGAAGAGCGTACCGCCGAAGTCAGAAAGGAACGCGATCAAAATGAGGCGCTGCTCCTCAATATTCTGCCTCGTCCCGTCGCCACCGAACTCCGCGCCAATGGCTCGGTCAAACCAACCACTTTTGAAGACGCCACTGTTTGCTTCAGTGATTTTGTGGGATTCACTCTCTCCAGCGAGAGGCTGCCGGCCGAAACTCTCATCAATGCTCTGAACGAATATTTCACCGCCTTTGACGAAATCATCGGCCGCTATGGTCTCGAAAAACTCAAAACCATCGGCGATGCTTATATGTTCGCCGGTGGCTTGCCCAATGTGCGCTCCTCCCACGCGGTCGATGCGGTTCTGGCCGCTCTCGAAATGGCCGCCACTGTCAATCGCCTCACCCACCCCGAACTGGTTGTGAATTGGCAAATCCGTTTAGGCCTATATAGCGGCCCGGTCGTATCCGGCGTCGTCGGCGTGCGTAAATTCGCTTTCGATATCTGGGGCAATACTGTCAACTTTGCCGCCCGCATGGAATCGGCTGGCCAGCCTGGGCGCGTCAATCTCTCCGAAACCACCTATCAACGGGTCGAGCACTTTATCGAGTGCGAGGCCCGCGGCCTGGTGCCCATCAAAGAAGGCCGCCGCATGGAAATGTATTTTGCGCTCAGCCCCAAGCATGCTCTCTTGCAGGGCCCTTCCATCAATGGCGTCCCGGAAGAGTTCTTCACCGCCTACCAAAAAGCCTTCGGCGAACCCCCCAGATCTTTCCCGGCACCGCAGACACTGGCCGCCATGGCGGACTTGAGTACCCTCCCACGCTCATGAAACCGCAGAAAAAGAGGGGATATTCCGGAGTCCCACCGAAACTCCTATGTGACCGCTACAGCAGGCGTGTCCCCTCTTTTTCTCGCCCAGGAGCCGCCCAATGACCCCTCCTTTCCGTCTCGCCGTCGAAATCTGGGGCGCCCGCGGCTCAATGCCCATAGCCGATCCCGCCAAACTTCGCTACGGCGGCAACACCACTTGCATCTCAATCCGTTCCGCCTCTGGAGACCGTGTCGTCATCGATGCCGGCACCGGTATCCGCAATCTCGGCCGTCTCCTCGAGCGCGGTCCTAATTCTTCGGAGATCGACCTCTTTTTCACCCACTTTCACTGGGATCACATCCAGGGGCTTCCCTACTTTCCCCCTCTGTTCCAATCAGGCCGCCTGATTCGCTTCCACGCCGCCGTCGCGCCCAACGAAACCCGCACCCATCTCGAACGGCAAATGTCTTATCCTTTCTTCCCGCTCGACTTCGCAGCCGCAAAATCTCATCGCGAATTCTGCCAGCTTACGAGCGCCCCCGTCTCCTGCGGCCAACTCACCATCTCTCCTTTTCCCCTCAACCATCCCCAAGGCGCTTGCGGTTATCGCATTGAAAGCGCCGGCGCCGCCGTGGTCGTCGCTACCGACATGGAGCACGGCCATCCCACTCTCGATAAGGTTTTGCTCGAACACTCAGCCAAGGCTGATCTGCTCATCTACGACGCCCAATACACCGAAGCCGAATACGCCACTCATCGCGGCTGGGGCCACAGTCACCCCCGCCAAGCCGCCTCCTTCGCCGCCGCCGCCCGCGTAAAACAACTCTCCCTCTTCCACCACCATCCCGACCACGACGATCTCACCATGGACCAGATCGTTCTCGAAACCCGCGCCTGGTTTCCCACAACCACCGCCGCCCAGGAACGCTGCACCATCACCCTCTAGCCGCGCTTGTAGGGCGGGCATTCCTGCACTGTTTCTACGAAACAGCTTTGATGCCGGCCAAAACGCCGCGCATATAAGCGAAACTCTTCTGCATTCCGGGCAGCGGATTGTCCTCTTGAATCTCGTATTCCAGATTGACGCAGCCGGCGTACTTCAGACGAATCAACTGCAAAAAGATGCGCGGAATAGGCAAGCGGCCGTCGCCCACGGCGGTTTGGCTTTCTTTCACCATCGGATCGCCCAAATCCTTCGTGTGCATGTCGAGCAAACGCGGTCCCGCTTCCTCGATTGATTCCACAATATCCGCCCCCGTGCGAGAGGTGTGGCCGATATCCATGCACAGGCCGCAGCGCGGATCCATGTCTTTCACCGCTTTCAGCACGCTTTGGGGAGTGGGGAAGTTTTTATCTTCCGGCCCGTGATTGTGAACGGCGATCTTGATGTCGTACTCTTTGACGAATTTTTCGAGTTTGGGGAGCGTGATGGCAGTAGGCGCGCAGACAATCAACGGGAAACCGGCGCGTTTCGCGTATTCAAACTTGCTGCGGATGTCGCTCTCATCGTCTTTCTGAAAGCTGATATTGCCGCAGCCCACTAGAATAATGCCCGCATCGGCGAACTCTTTCCTGGCGGCGTCGATCTGTTCAGGCGTGCTATCCAGCTTGAGGTGGAAGTCCTTGATGTTCAGATAAGGAGTGCCGAGTTCTTTCGTCATGGCAATCGCTTGCGCACGCGAGAATTTGCGGAACGAAAAAGAGGCGACGCCCAGTTTAATATCAGATCCGCCGATGCGATATTCCTGCGCCGACGCTTTGGCGCTTAAAGCGGCCGCGCCCAAAGCCCCAGGGACTAACGAAACCAATCTGCGCCGGGTAAGATTCAAATCGGACATGGACTAAATAGCCTCCAGTTCTTCTTCCAATAGCTGCTTCTGATGCAACTCGGCATAGTATCCACCGCGCTGCTGCAGTTCGAAATGCGTTCCCATTTCTACCACACGGCCATGGCTTAGGACAACGATACGATCGGCATTCTTGACCGTGGACACGCGGTGCGAAATTAGGATGGTGGTGCGGCCGCGCATGAGGCCCGCGAGTTCATTCAAGATTTTTTCCTCAGTAACGGTGTCCACGCTCGAAAGCGCGTCGTCCAAAATGAGAATGCGCGGATTGCGGAGAATGGCGCGGGCAATGGCCGTGCGCTGCTTCTGGCCGCCGGAAAGCGTGAGTCCGCGTTCGCCAACGACCGTGTCCAAACCTTTGGGGAAGCTCTCGATATCGGTAGTCAACCCGGCCACTTCAGCCGCCCAGGCAACCTGCTCGCGGGCAGCGACTTCCACACCCCACGCTATGTTCTCGGCCAGAGAGGCGCTGAACAAAAAGGTTTCTTGCGGTACGAAGCCAATTTCACGGCGCAGTTCCGCTGGATCGTACCGGCCCACATCCACTCCTCCCACTCGGACGCTGCCGGCTGTGGGATCAAACAGCCGCGGGATTAGATTCACCAGCGTTGTCTTGCCGCTGCCGGTGTGGCCGACGATGGCCACAGTCTCACCCGCCCGTATGGCAAGGTTGAGATTGCTGAGCGCCGCTCCGCCGGAAAATTCAACCGTCACGCCTTCAAAGCTGACATCGGCGGGATATTCGCCGGCAAGGGCCACTTTCCCCAAAGGCCGGGCGATAGTTGGCTTTTCATGCAGAATTTCGTTGATGCGGTTGAGCGATGCCGTGCCCCGCTGCATCAGATTCACCACCCAGCCGAAAGCGATCATGGGCCAGATCAACATACCCATGTAGGTGTTGAACATGACAAAGCCGCCGAGAGTGATGCGTCCGGCCAGCAACTGACGGCCCCCGCTCCACATCACCAGCAGAAAGGTGAAGCCGATAAAGGCCTGCAACAGCGGCATAAACACGCCTTGCAGGCGGGCCAGGCCGACATTCTCGCGCACATACTCGATATTCAGACGCTCAAATTGCTCGACTTCGGCCTTTTCCTGCGCATAGGCGCGCACCACGCGAACGCCCGCCAAATTTTCCTGCACCCGGCTGCTGATTTCGGAGAACATTTTCTGTATATGTTCGAAGCGTTTATGAATGCGCCTTCCAAAGAAAACCACGGCCAGCGAAACAAAAGGCGCGGGCAGCAACGACATCAGCGTGAGGCGCACATCGGTGTGGAGCATGACCGCCATTGAAAGCAGCAAAGTGATGCTGGTTTCCGTCCAGTACATGATGCCCGGCCCCAGCATCATGCGGACGGCATTCAAGTCGTTGGTGCTGCGCGCCATGATGTCGCCGGTTCGATAGCGGGCATAGAAATCCTGGGATAGCTTCACCAAGTGGCCGAACAAATCGTTGCGCAGGTCGAATTCGATATCGCGGGAAATCCCGATGATGATGACGCGCATCCAGTATTGAAAAAAGCCTTTGAGCAGCGCCAATCCAACCAGGAGCGCCGCCAGCTCCAGCACAATGCGAATTTGAAAACCTGCCTTGAGCGAATCAACGCCTTGCTTGATCACCACCGGCAGTGCAACAGCCAGCAAATCTTTCAAGACTAAAGACGCAATGCCCAAGCTCAATCCCTTGCGATAACGCCGCAAATAAGGCCAGACCGTTGAAAGCGATTTCAGCATGTCAAATTCCCAGCACCACGGAAATCGTTTTCAACCACTCCAAAAGGAACATCTTTTGGCCAGGGCGCGTCTTCCACCAGGTTTGCGGCGTGAAATAGCGCGCCGGATCGACTGAGGGAACAACGGCAACCGCAATAGCCGGATTTTCGCGGCGCCAGAGCTTCACGGCGCGCTTGGTGTGATAATTGCTGGTTACCAGCAGGATGCTCTTGATGCCTTGTGCCCGCAGGATTTTGCCCACGAAATCCTCTTCCGTGCGGGTGGATTCGGCCTCGGCCGGCAGATGTACCTCGCGAAACAAGGAAGCCGCATAGCCATGTTGTTCGGCGAATTGGACCTCTTCACCGGATGAATAGCCAATGAGGCTAGGCGGTCCGCTTACGATGACGAAAGGCGCATATCCTTCTTTGGCAAGTTCGGCGGCTTTCAGCGTTCGGTCGCCGTAAGCGTCGCCTCCCAGAACAACAATGGCTGCGGCTTTGCGAGGTCCATCGTCTTCGATGAGGAAGCTGGCGGCGGCGGCGAGCAACTGATTCGAGAAGAGGTATACCCCCAGGAAAAAAAGAAGCACTGCGAGCAAAGCAAACAAGCAACCGCGCAGCTTAAAGACTTTCAACCCGCTGTATTAATCCTTGTCTTTGGCGTCGGATGCGTCTTTGGCGGAGGACCGTGAATCAAGGCGTCCCACGGCTTTCAATTTCTGATACAGCCGTTCAATCTCTTCTTCGTCTTCCGGGCTGAACAAGTGAACGGGTGGCGGGGCGGCGGTGAGCAAAGCCGGACGCTCTTCTTCGGCCTGCGGATCGGCCCACATCCAATAATCGCGGTAAGGCACGCCATCGAAAGTCGCCAGATGAGAATGTTTGCGCAATGCTTTGAGGAGGCGCTCGACTCGGTCCGGGTCGCCGGGGTAGATCAGAAATTTGTGGCGGGCGTTGGTTAGTTTGAGGTGCAAGATGAGCGGGGATACAAACCCCGAATGATTAAAGCGGCTGCGATTCACTTCGCGCACTTCGCGCCAGGCGATGGACCGCTCGCCAACATTGAATTGCGTTTCACCCACCCGAATGGGGGGGCGCGCCGCGATCCAGAAGATAGCCGCGGCAGTGGCGGCGCAAAGCAGCGCCGGGACAAACGCGAGGGCTGCGCCAAAGCCGCAGAGGACGCAAATCAAGGAGCCCGCCAACGCGGCCCAGCCGACGCGTGCATACTGCCGCGAGGGCAAAAATATTTCTACGTTCGGCTCCATGTTCTCAGGCTACTCTCCGCCATCGCTCCCGTCAATCGCACCGGCAGTGTTTCTCATCGCTGTCATCTCTTATTGTGCCTTAAATCTTTTCAAGCGCGGGCAAGCGGGCCATTTGGATTCCCTGGCGGACGTAGTCAAGCCCACTGAGTAAGGTAAAGATGGCGGTCAAAAGCACACCGGTATTCTTGAGCCAAGCGGCAAAAGGATGGGGAAATGCGGCGTAAACGACCGCCAGCAAAGCGACGAGAATTTGAAAAAACGTACTCACTTTGCCGAGCAGCGAGGGAACGAATTCGCGCCGGTTCCGTAAGAGGCGCAGGAGCAGCGAACCGGTGACGATCACCAGATCGCGGCCCACCACCAGCATGAACAGCCAAAACGGCAGCAGGCCCAAAAGACCCATGGCAACGAATACGCCCACCAGCAGCACTTTGTCGGCTAAAGGATCGAGGACGACGCCCAGCCGTTCGTGCGCCCAGGTTCTACCAAAATGATCGTGCGCGTGCAGTTTTCGGGCCGCGTAGCCGTCGAGCCAATCGGTAAGCCCGGCAGCCAACAGAACAAACAAAGCCGCCCGATAGCTGGTGGTGTAGAGCAGCCACGCTACAAAAGGCGCGGCCAGCAGCCGCAGCAGAGAGATGGAATTAGGCAGCCAGGGCAAGGGACTTTTCAATAGGCGGGAGCGGTCATAACGGCGTGAGCGAGGCGGGCGCGCGGGCGCTCGAGCGTGACAATTTCATAAAGTGAAGGGTCTGACATAATCTGGTTCACCAATTGAACGTGCAGCGCATGGCCGGCTTTTTCAGCTACCACGCAGCCCAGCAGCGGGCGTCCGATGAGCGCGAGATCGCCAATCAAGTCGAGCGCTTTGTGGCGGCAACATTCATCGCGAAAGCGCAGTCCGCCCGGATTGGCCACGCCCTCGCGGGTAAAGCAAACGGCATTATCCAGCGAAGCTCCGCGTATCAAGCCTTGTTCGCGCATTTGATCTAATTCGTATTCAAAACCAAACGTGCGCGCGGGCGCGATTTCGCGCGCGTAGGTGTCAGGGGTAACGTCGATCTGCAGGCTCTGTTCGCCCACCAGCGGATGCTTGAAGAAATTGCGGCAGCGCAGACTGAACGAATCGGCCGGCAAAATCGTCACCGACTTCCCACCCGATTCCACCCGCAATTCTTTCACAATTTTCATGTAGCGGCGTGGCCGGCGAGATTCTTTGCGCCCCGCCTTTCGCAACAATTCCACAAAGGGCAGACCGCTGCCATCCAGAATCGGCAGTTCGAGGTTATCCAATTCGACGAATGCATTGTCGATAGCCATGCTGTACAGCACGCTCAGCAGATGCTCTGTCGTCGAGATGAAAATGCCCTTCGGGTGCATCAAGCTGGTGGCATAGCTCACGCGCTCCACATATTGCCAACTGGCTGGAATCGCCGTGTTGTCCAGATCGGTTCGAATGAAGACGATGCCGGTGGCAGGCGGCGCAGGCTTAATTCTCAGTTTTACGGGAGCGCCATGATGGAGGCCGATCCCTTGCACTTCTACGGGTTTAGCAACCGTTGATTCGTAAGGCATGCGATGCCTTAACAGCATACCAGCAAGATGCCTACGAAGGGCTATTTATTTGATTCAAAAGAGGTTGGGTTGTGTTGGCTGTTGCAATATAGACACACTTTTGGCGTAGAACGTGAGCGGCTGTGGCGACTTTACCGCAACTCTCGGGGTATCAGCCAATTCATCGAGAAAATCACGCCGAGGACGTCATACAAAGGCTTTCAGAAGATCGGTCATGTATAGGAACCGCTGGCTCGAGCGCGCGGCTCAGCCTGACCCACCTGCTACGCTTGGGGTTTTTCGTTGGGCCCGCCTTTCTAGGAATCTGTCACCTTCGTGTCGCGCTCCAATGGCAGACTCAGGTTGACTCCGGGGCAGGAAAATCTCTAGATTGAGACAATACAACTGAAGGTTCTCTATGACCCATCTGAAACCCAGCCACGAACAACTTGTCCGGGAAGCGCTCAACTCTGGACGCTACCACGACGTGGATGAATTTCTCGACGAGGCGCTCTCTGCCTGGAAGACAAGCGAAGCACGGCGCTACGATTTGAAAAAGGCGCAGGCTGCGGCCGCCAGCATCCGCGAGTTGCGGAAAGGCGTTACCTTGGGTGGCCTCAAAATTAAAGACTTGGTGACCGAAGGCCGGCGGTGAGCGAGTATGTTCTCGACAACGCTGTGACCATGGCGTGGTGCTTCAGCGATGAAGCCACTGCATATACGGAGAATCTTCTCGACCGCCTGTCCAACCTCGCGGACCGAGTTGTGGTGCCTGCCCTATGGCTCTATGAGGTCACAAACGTGTCAATGCTGGCTGTGCGCAAAGGGCGCATTCCTAAGGCGAAGGCCGTCACGTTTCTAAAAAACTTGACTGACCTACCCATTGAAGTCGAGCCGCCGCGAAGCCGGGGCGATGTTTTGCCGGTTCTTGCCGATTTAATGGAACGACACAGGCTTACTGCATACGATGCAGCCTATCTGGAGCTAGTCATCCGTAAGAATCTCCCCCTGGCCACACTCGACACAGCGCTCATCGAAGCATGCAAGATATTAGGCAAAACGCTCGTTTAAGTTTGGAAACCGCGCACCTTTCACGCCAACCGAAAAACATCGACGCCACGACCACTAACCCGGGAGTCCAGATAATTTCTCTGGCGGGCAGCCGTGGGCTTAACTGGAACGGCCAGAGAGGGCGGTTTGTGCGGCAGGTTGTCCCTTGCCTGGCATCAGCCCAGGATCTCCTTCACAACGTCGCCCGCAACGTCCGTCAGGCGAAACTGGCGGCCCTGGAACAAATATGTGAGCTTCTTGTGATCGATGCCCAGGATATTTAGTATGGTTGCCTGGAGGTCGTGAATATGGACGCCTCCCTCGACCACGTTAAAGCCGTAGTCGTCGGATTTGCCGTGCGAGTAACCGCGTTTTACGCCGCCGCCGGCCATCCATAAAGAGAAGACGCGGCCGTGATGATCGCGGCCATAACTGTCTGGCTTGGGCGCGCCTTGAGCGTAAGGCGTGCGGCCAAATTCGCCGCCCCAAATCACGAGCGTGTCGTCGAGGAGACCGCGCTGTTTCAGGTCGAGAATGAGCCCGGCGGAGGGCTGGTCGGTATCGCGCGCCAAGACCGGCAGCTTTTCCGTCAATCCGCCATGGTGATCCCAACCGCGGTGGTAAAGCTGAATAAAGCGCACACCCCTTTCAGCAAGACGGCGGGCCAGCAGACAGTTCGCGGCAAAGGTTCCGGGCTTGCGCGCCTCGTCGCCATAAAGCTCATAGATATGCTCGGGCTCTTGCGAAGTGTTGGCCAGCTCCGGCACGCTCACTTGCATGCGGAACGCCATCTCATATTGGGCGATGCGCGTTTCAATTTCCGGATCGCCGGCGTGACCGTGCAGTTCCTGGTTGAGGGCGGAGAGCGCATCAAGCTGACTGCGCCGCATCTCGCGAGTGATGCCGGGAGGGTTCGAAAGATGGAGTACCGGGTCTCCGCCACCGCGAAATTGCACGCCTTGATAACGGCCCGGCAGGAAGCCCGAGCCCCAGAGGCGCGACAGTAGACCCTGATCGGGCTGGCCATTGCTGGGCAGCGAATTCAAGACTACGAACGCCGGCAGATTCTGGTTCTCGCTGCCAAGGCCATAATCGATCCACGAACCCATACTCGGCCGCCCGGGCAGTTGGCTGCCGGTCTGGATGAAGGTGATGGCCGGATCGTGATTGATCGCCTCGGTGTACATGCCGCGCAGGACACAGAGTTCATCGGCTGCTTTGCCGGTATGAGGCAGCAGCTCACTCAACCACTGGCCGCTTTCGCCGTGCTGGCGGAAGCCCCACATTGTTGGCACAACGGGGAAGCGATCCTGCTGGGCCACCATGCCGGTGATTCGCTGCGTGCCGAAGACCGAAGCGGGGATGTCCTGGTTGAAACGGCCGGTCATCTGCGGTTTGTAGTCGAGCAGATCCAGATGACTGGGGCCGCCCGCCTGGAACAGAAAAATGACGCGTTTGGCACGCCGCTTGAAATTAGGGAAAGTGGCCGGCGCATCCGGCGGTTCAGCAATGGCTTTCGTTCCACCCAATAGGGCATGCAGCGCCGCTGCGCCAAGGCCGTATCCAGCCCGAGCCAGCAAGTCCCGGCGCGACGTTACGCGAGCGTAGTTGCAGCATTCCATAGTTTTAACCTTTCGTAATGGTTTCATCCATGTTGAGGATGATATTCGCCACGGCCGTCCATGCCGCCAGTTCGACGGCGGAAATCGAGCTATCCGATTTCGCTGCGCCGACTTCAATTAAGCGATGCGCGCCCGCTTCGTCTTTCTTGAAAGCCGTAAGCATTTTGTCGAGCGCATCGAGCAGGATGCGCAGTTCATGTTCGTTAGGAGCGTGTCCGGTGGCGAGTCTGAAAGCGAGGGACAGTCTCGCTTCGGGCGATGTGCCGCCTTCCGTAACCACGCGTTCGGCCAGCTTGCGGGCTGCTTCCACAAAGATCGGATCGTTGAGCAGCGTCAACGCCTGCAGCGGCGTATTGGTGGTTGAGCGCCGCACGATGCAGACTTCGCGATCGGGCGCATCGAACACGTTGAGGGTGGGGTGCGGCACGGTGCGTTTCCAGAATGTGTAGAGACTGCGCCGGTAGAGTCCATCGCCGGTGCTTTCCACATAGGTTGTGCCTGGGTAGGTGGCGGCCACCACAATCCCCTTATAAAGATCGGGCGGCTGGTAAGGATACACGCTCGGTCCGCCCACCGACTGCTTGAGCAGGCCGGCAATCTGGAGGGCCTGATCGCGAATCACCTCCGCCGGAAGACGAAAACGCGGTCCGCGTGCGAGCAGCCGGTTTTCGGGATCGCGCGCCACCAGTTCGGGCGATGCGTCTGAACTCTGCCGGTAAGTGGAACTCAACACCAGCATCTTCATCAGCGCCTTGACGTTCCAACCCGAATCGATGAAGGTGCAGGCCAGCCAATCGAGAAGTTCTGGATGACTGGGCCATTCTCCTTGCATGCCGAAATTGTCGCTGGTCTTCACCAACCCCAGGCCGAACAATTGCTGCCAGAAGCGATTCACCACCACGCGCGAGGTGAGAGGATGATCGGGCTTGGTCAACCACTGTGCCAGGCCAAGACGATTGTGCGGCGCGCCCGCGGGCCAGGCGCCCAGCAGTTCTTCCGGAACGCCGGCCTCCACCTTCTCACCCGGAGCGTCATAAGAGCCGCGCACTAAAATGTGGGTTTCGCGAGGCGTAGGCATCTCCTGCATGACCATTACGGTGGGCGCCTCGCGTTGAAACGCGAATAGCTCGCCTCGGAGCCTTGCTAGATCGGCTAGATCCCTGGCGAAACGAGGATCGCTCGCGCGCAAGGATGCCTGCTTGAGCCATTCCGATTCGATGGGCGTCCTTTGCTCGCGTTGCAGCCGGGCTGCGTAAGGCAGGGCGCGGCTCTCAAACAACTCGCCGACCTCTTTGTTACTCAGTGCCCGATTCCAAACGGCAACATCGCCGAGTAATCCCGCGTATCTCTGAGTCTTCGCGCCGTTATCCCAACCGATTCGGAACGCAGTAGGCGTGGGCTTGTCGTCCTTGGCATCGGGCAAGGTGAGGCCGTCGTTCAGAACACGGGTCGGCACTTCGCGGCCGTCGGCGAACATGCGCACCCAGGCGGCCTTTACGCGCATGGAATCCTTGTCGGCACCGCTGTAGATGAGCGTGAGATGGCGCCATTGCGAGGGTTTCAGATCCGCGCCCGCCGACTGCACCCGAACCGAATAGTTAGGGAAGCGCTGACTGAGGCGGAACTCCAGTTCGCCTCCCACCAAACGCAGTTCAGTGCCGCTGCCATACTCCGCGGAGGCGGTATTTTGCGAGTAGTCAATGGCGGAAAGGAGTGCCGCATCGGTATCCGAAGCCGTAGGCTTTAGCCACAGGCTGAACGTGAGAGGGTTACGCTTGGAGACCGGCAGCTTTTCGCTGGCTTGCGGTTTCGGATCTAAACGGCCCGGGGCGCACGGGTGATCGGCGGGACTATTTTCAGATTCATCGCCGCCTGGGCAAGCGATGTAGAGGACGGCTCCACTGGGCGCATTCTCAAGCGCTGCAAACCGAGCCATGCCGCCCTCATGCCATTTCCAGGCTTTCTCCCGTGCCGCGATGCGGGTTGAAAGCTTGCCGATTGCGGTCTCCAAGGCCTGCATCTTTTCCTGTTGTTCCAGGGTGGGCGCGGGAAGCATAGGCGGCGCGTTCGCCACGCGGCCATCTTCACCCAGTTCTGCGATGTTATTGAAGAAGGCGAAGAAGCGGTAGTGATCGCGCTGGGTGATGGGATCGAATTTGTGATCGTGGCAATGGGCGCATTCGAGTGTTAATCCCAACCAAGCCATGCCGAGGGTGCGCACGCGGTCGGTGACATATTGCACGCGGTATTCCTCTTCGATAATGCCGCCTTCGGAGTTAATCACATGGTTGCGCCCAAAACCCGTGGCCATGCGTTGCTCGAGCGTTGGGTTAGGAAGCAGGTCGCCCGCGAGTTGCTCGGTGAGAAAGCGATCATACGGCAGGTTGTCGTTAAAGCTCTGGATCACCCAATCGCGCCAACGCCACATAGACCGTTCGGCATCGTTGTTGAAGCCGTGAGTATCCGCATAACGGGCGACGTCGAGCCAGTCCATGGCCATGCGCTCGCCGTATGTGGGCGAGGCGAGCAGACGGTCCACGGCGGCAACATAAGCCGCTTCGCCGCGCGTGTGCGCTTGCTTGGTGAACGTATCCACCTCTGCTGGCGAAGGCGGCAAGCCGGCCAAGTCAAGGGAAACGCGGCGCAACCAAGCGCCAGGCGCGGCCTCCGGGCTTGGGCGAAGACCTTCCGCACGCAGGCGCTGCAGGACAAATCCATCAATCGGCTGGTGAACCCAAGCATCGTGAGCTTCCGGCACTGGAGGACGCACCGGTGGCACAAACGCCCAGTGCTTGGCATATTGGCCACCCTCTTCGATCCAGCGTTTTAGAATGGCGACCTGCTCGGGTGTGAGGTTCTTGTTGGCTACGACGGGCGGCATGCGGCGCGCTCGCGGCTCAGCGGTGATGCGCTGATAGATAAGGCTCTCGTCCGGCTTGCCGGGAACCAGCGCGGCGTGGCCATGCCGATCGGCAGTGGCGGTCTCAAACGAATCGAGGCGCAGGCCAGCCATGCGCTTCCTCGAATCCTGGCCGTGGCATTGGAAACAATTCTCGGAAAGAATAGGCCGCACATCGCGGTCATAATTGAGCGCCGTCGTTTGCGCTTGCGAAAAGGTAAGCGCCGGCAGCGCCAGCCCGGCCAGGATGAACTTTGCGAATCGCCGCCTTGATTCCATGTCTACTAGCATATTCGCAACGGACTTGCGGCGGCGAGGTACGAACTCGTTCGAAGATTTATTGCGTTGCGATTTCGCGGCGACTCGCTAACCTAACTTACAGGCAACCTTTGGCAACCGAACAATCTAGCTCCTTTGTTTTTCACGATCCCAGCGGTCAGCGATGGTCGCGCTTCCGGCGGGCATCGCAGTCGGGCGGCATTGCGCTCATCCTGCTCGTTGTGGCGTTTTTTCTGGTGGGCGTTAGCCTGCCACAGCTTCCCGTTCTGGGGCTGCCGGCGGTGGCGCCTGTGGTGTCTTTAGAGATCGCGAATCTAGCAAACAATAAGCGTGTACCCATAAACGTTCCGTATCGCATAAAGAAACCACTGAAGCCGGTGCGCTACGTTCGCTCGCTCTCGCCGGTGATTCATCCGAAAGCGGCGGCGCAGGCGGGCGATGGTAAGCCGCTGGTGTGGGGTTTCTACGTGAATTGGGACCCGTCCGCCATGGTCTCACTGCGGCTAAATCTAAGCCATCTCACGCACCTTGTTCCGGAGTGGCTGATTCTGCAGAATGCCAAAGGCGATATTGACGATCAAACCGATAACACAGTGCTAACCATCGCCAAGCAGGGAAATCTGCCGATTCACGCGATGCTGAGTAACTACCGGGGCGACTGGCAGCCGGGCGACGTGCGTAAGATTTTGCGAGATGCGGATAAACGCCACGGCCTGATTGAAAATATACGCTCGAATCTGGCGGAACACGGCTTCGCGGGAGTGAATATCGATTTTGAGGAACTGACGCGCTATGACCGGGAACCGCTGGTGCGCTTCATGCGCGAACTGACGGAGACGTTACATAAGGGCGGCTATGTAGTATCAGAGGACGTGCCGGTGGACGACGAGGCGTACGATTTGAAGGGTCTCGCGGAGGTGGTGGATTTCCTGCTCCCCATGGTGTACGACGAACACTACCAGACGGGAGATCCGGGGCCGGTGGCATCGGAGGATTTCTTTGAAAATGAGTTAGACAAACTTTCGAAAGCTGCACCTATCTCGAAGTTAGTAGTGGGCTTTGGAAATTATGGCTATGACTGGGTGATTGGGGCGAAGGGGGGCAGCGAGGTGGCGTTCAGCGACACCATGACCGCGGCCGCCGAGATGAAGCAAGCTGTGGAATGGGACGCGCAGACGGAAAATCCGGTGCTGCGGTATGCGGTTGGCGACGAGCATCACGAAGTCTGGTTCCTGGATGCGGTTACGGCACTGAACCAGGTTATGGCCGTGCATGACCGAGGGTTTCCGGGCGTGGGTCTGTGGCGGCTGGGCGGAGAGGATCCGGGATTGTGGAGTGTTCTGCAGAGGGAAGCGTGGCCAGCCGAGCGGTTCGATCCAGCGGCGCTGCGCGTTCTCGCCGCCGATCAAGGAGCGCCGCGGCATTTCGGCAAGGGCGAGATTCTGCATGTGACGGAAACGCCGCACCCAGGCCAACGAACGGTGAAGGCCCCGCCCACCGAAGAGGACGATTTCAGTGAGCAATACGAGAGCTACCCCACGCCGTACGTCATCGACCATAGCGGCGGGACTGATAAAAAACTTCTTTGCCTGACCTTTGACGACGGCCCAGACGCACTTTACACGCCGGCCGTGTTGGATATCTTGAGGCAGCGGCGAGTGACGGCTACTTTCTTCGTGATTGGAGTGAATGCGGAAAAGTTACCCAGCCTGATCCGGCGCGAGTATGCCGAAGGGCATGAGATTGGCAATCATACCTATACGCACCCCAATATTGCGACAACGTCTCCGCTGCGGACGGAACTGGAGTTGAGTACAACGCAACGCATTATTGAGAATCTGCTGGGAGTTTCGACCACGTTTTTCCGTCCACCTTATAACGCCGATAGTGAGCCCATGACTCCACAAGAGATTGAGCCCATTCTGCGCGCCCAGGGTTATGGGTATGCCACGATCTCAGAAACAATCGATCCGCGCGATTGGGAACCGGGAGTGACAGCTAAAGCCATTGTGGATGAAGTGAAGAGTGAGATTGCCTCTTCGATCTCTGAACACGATGAGGCCGCGACTCACATCATTCTGTTGCACGATGCGGGAGGAAACCGCGCTGCGACTGTGGAAGCCCTGCCGCAAATCATCGATTATTTCCGGCAAAGAGGCTACCGGTTCACCACGGTGGGCGAGCTGATTGACAAGAACCGCGATCAAGTGATGCCGAAGACCGACCCTCAAGAACTGCAGCGGGCGCGCATTGAGGGTGGTGGATTGGATGCGAAGGCGCGCTTCAGCCGAGTGTTGGGAATACTATTTTTGGGTGCCATTTTTCTAACACTGGCGCGCTCCCTCAGCTACGGTTTTCTGGCGATCCTGCAGAAGAGAGCGTCCAAACGCGAGGTTTTCGACGCAGACTTCTGCCCGCCGGTGTCGGTGATTATCGCCGCTTATAACGAGGAGAAGGTAATTGAGCGCACAGTGGACTCGATTCTGGGGAATGGCTACACGAACATGGAGATCGTTGTGGTGGACGATGGGTCGAAAGATGCCACGCTCGAAGTGTTACGGCGGCGCTTCGCGGAGGAGGTGAAGGTTTCCATTCTGACTCAGCCGAATGGCGGAAAATCGGCCGCGCTGAACAATGGCATCCGGCACGCTAACCACGACATATTGATTGCGGTCGATGCGGACACGTTGTTCCGGCCGGGCACGATAGGCCGGCTGGTGAGACATTTTGCCAGCCCTAAAGTAGGCGCAGTGAGTGGAAACGCGCGAGTCGGCAACAAGAAAAACTGGATCACGCGTTTTCAGTCCATCGAGTATATCTATGGCTTTAACTTGGATCGGCGCGCGCTCGATTATCTGAACGCCATCACGGTAGTTCCGGGCGCGGTGGGGGCATGGCGCAAGCAGTTAGTGGTGGAGTCTGGCGGATTTCTGCATGACACGCTAGCCGAAGATACGGACCTCACACTTGCTATCCGGCGCATGGGTTACGTGATCCGCTACGAACAGGATGCCATTGCCTATACGGAGGCTCCGGAGGATACGCGTAACCTGGCGAAGCAGCGTTTCCGCTGGGTATTCGGCACTCTACAAGCCGTTTGGAAACACCGTGACGCTTTGTTCGTTCCGAAGTACGGCACGCTGGGATTCGTGGCGTTACCGAGTATCTGGATTTTTCAGGTGGTGCTCTCGATGCTCTCGCCCTTTGCCGAAGTGGCCATGATCCTTTCGCTGCTGGCTGGGGACTGGAAGATTGTCGTGCTGTATTACTTAGGCTTCTTCGGCGTCGAGTTGATGACCGGATTTTTGGCGTACGCTTTGGAAGGAGTTCCCGCCTGGGATCTGACGCTGCTGTTTTTCCAAGGCATCTATTACCGGCAACTTATGCTGTATGTACTGGGGAAAAGCTTTTTGTTTGCGATGCGCGGCAGGCTGGTGGGTTGGGGGAAGATGGAAAGAAAGGCGACGGTGGTACAGGCGGGCTGATGTTAAGCGCTTTATGCACCGCGCCGCCTACTAATTGACTGACATCGTGGGCGCGGATGGCTCGTCCGGCGGAGGAGCGAAATATTCGTCATAAACCTCATCATTGAAAAAGCCGGCGATCTTGATATCTTTCAGCGGTAATGTGACGACAAACTCGCTCTGGTCAAGCGAGTTATCCGTTAAAACAGCCTCATAATAAACCGTCCGCTGTGGCTCTAACGAATCTTTGTCCCGATAACCACTGATAAAAGGCAGCAGCTTAAAATACTGTTCTTGCGGATACAAATTGGGCGATTCCGCGACCCAGCCCACATACCATTTGCGTGAATCGAGGGTAATTGAAATGAGCCGTTCTTCCTCCGCCGCTTGGTGAATCAGCTTAAGAAACAAGTTTCCGTGCGCCCTGACTTCCTTATCCTTCGCTTTCTCTTTGTCGACGAACAGGTTCACCAGCGCGCACACGGGCCCGAACAGCAACGAAATGGCGCTAGTCGCGGAGTATGGGAACGGCGAAAAAACAGCCCAGTATCTCCCGAGAGGCGCCCCCAGCGGAGTCGAGTCGATTAGCAGTTGGACTAGACGCCCGGCAACGGATAACCCCACTCCCGCAATGGCTGCTTGAAAAAGCAAACGGTAGCCGTCCATGCGCTGCGCCGCAAACCGGAAATAGTGCGTTAAATGGACGAAAAGGAATCCCCCGATCAGGGGCAAAAGAAGTAAGTTATAAGGCATCCGCCGGAGCTAATCGCGCTGTCTCACTGGCATGACAAACTTAACGCCGGGCTTGCCGCGGAACTGCTCATTCCTTTTCGATATGCGTTCAATGGTGGCCCGCACCTTGGGACGCCCCAGCAGCGCATTTACGTCCACGATTGTATGGCCTTCAAAATCGACGTACGACCCCTTTTCCTTTTTTGAATCGGCCATCTTAGTGAACCTCGCCCCTGTCATTTTAACCCCTTCCCACCCTCAAACACGCGTGCGCGGCGAAAAGTTTTCATCCACCCGTGTCAGATTCGGGCTGTAATAAGGGTCGTGCGTAATTACTTTCTCCCATTTCGATTTCATCGCCGCCACCTCCGCCGGGTGTGGAATCAAGTCTCGGGAGGTCTTCGAAAACGACTCATGGTGATACAAAACGGCGTGCGGCGTGTACAGCACGCGGTATCCATAAACTCCCATCTTCAAACACAAATCCACATCGTTAAACGCCACCGCAAACTGAGCCTCATCGAAGCCGCCCACCTGCCGAAAGACTTCCGCCCTGGTCATGAGACAAGCCCCAGTGACAGCGCTGACGTTGCGGATCACATCCGAGAAATCGAAGTAGTGGCCTCTTGATCCATTCAGCCCCTTGAACGCATGGCCGCAATTATCGAAAATGCCCATCACAACGCCGGCGTGTTGAATGGCGCCGTTGGGGTATAGCAATTTGGCGCCCACCGCTCCCACTTCCGGCCGCATGGCCAACTCCGCCATCGCTTGCAACCAGTGAGTCTCAAGCACGGAAGTATCGTCGTTCAGGAAAAGCAGCAGCGGCGAAGTGCATTGGCGCGCCGCCATGTTGTTGATCTCAGAAAAATTGAACGGCTTGTTGCGCCAGTCAAGGTAGCGGAGGTTCGACTGGCTCGGTTGGAATTGATCCACCAGTTTCTCAATAGCGTTGCCCTTTGAATTGTCGGCGATCACTACTTCATAATCCGCATAGGAGGTCTTCGCGAAGATGCTCTCAATGTTGGCGCGCAAGATATCCACCTTGCCCCCAGAGGCGATAATAATACTCACGCGCGTGCCGGGTGTGAGCGGATAGCGCACGCGCCACCGTCCCGGGATGGCTCCCGGTTCCACCGTATCGCCAGATTTCGTGCGCTCGCAGTGCTGCTGCACGGCCTGCCGCGCCGCCTCTTGCGCATAACTCTTGTTCTCTATCCCGCTGGCCGTTGACGCCGCGCCCGCCCGCCAGTGGTAGAGCACTTTCGGAATATGATGGATGCCCATCGCCAGTTCAGACGCCCGCAGCACCAGATCGTAATCCTGGCTGCCGTCTAACGCCGGATTGAAGCGGCCCACCTTATCCGCCAGATCGCGCCGCATCACCAGAAGATGGCAGATATAGTTTTCCGAACGTAAGAGATCGGGAGCCCAATCCGGCTTGAAGAAAGGATCAAACCGCGCGTCATTCTCATCGATTTTGTCTTCGTCGCTATAGAAAAGATCGCTGCCAGGATTTTGGTTGATGGCCTCGCATACGAATGCCAGAGCCTGCGGCGCCAACGCGTCGTCATGATCCAGCAGCGCGATAAAATCCCCGCTCGCCATGTTCCACGCGGCATTCGATGCGCGCGAAATACCACCCCGCTCAGCCGCATAATGCACTTTGATGCGGGGATCTTGCGCCGCGTAGCCAGCCAGCACGTCTCTAACGCTAGCCTGGGAGGAGCAATCGTCGCAAATACACAATTCCCAGTACGGATAGGATTGAACCAGCACCGAATCAATCGCCGCCGCTAACTCCCTGGGCTTGGTGTTGTACACCGGCATCAGGATACTAATCCTCGGTTGCAGCGCGAAAGAGGAGAACTTGAGATCGATCAATTGCGATTCACGACGCTCAAACTCTTGAATCCAGCGGTGGTACTCGGAGGCGAACCCGCTATCCGGGTCGATATCCACAAAGGTCTTGGTTTCACGAACCACCTCGCCGTTCACAATCGCGCGCAGCAAAATGGGATGGCGCCCCTTAGCGAGCGTCTGGGAATCGAACTCGACTGAAAATCCGGCGCGTCCCGATTTATCCAAGGCCGGCAGCAGCTTTTGCACATCGGGCCGCGGAATGGAGGGCTTCGTCTCCATAGGCGGCAGGTCCGCTACCTGAACCTGGACGCGCTCCACGCCACCCTCCGCCACAGACCACCCGCGCACCGTGACTTGGCCGCGCCGCGGGCGGCACTCAGAGGCCAGAGGCTCGTCGCAAACCAAGTAAGTATTCTTGCGGGCCAGCAGATGCGATGTTCCGTTGGCATGCGTCTCTGTTCCGGGAATCACCTTTTTGATTACGTTGCCCGCCGCCCGGAGAGTGCGCCACACCCGCCCGGTGACAACGTCCATCAGGACCCGCTCAATCCG
This sequence comes from Bryobacterales bacterium, assembly GCA_963785595.1. Lineage (GTDB taxonomy): Bacteria > Acidobacteriota > Terriglobia > Bryobacterales > Bryobacteraceae > Bog-105. The sequence continues at coordinate 242,686 of CAWAVY010000003.1, forward strand.
CACTAATGTCGCTTGCTGGGTGTTCACTATGCGCTGCTGCTCTTCAAACATCTCCAGCAGACGCGCGACATTCCTCTCAGACGTCCTTAGCTCAGCTTTTAACTGGCTAATTTCCTCACGCGCTACCGCAAGCAGAGCTTCCAAAGACCCGGACTCGTTCATTTTCAATCGGTTGCCAAACCCCTCAGTTTACCAACGTGTTTTACACTTGAGATTTGCCGCGCAAGCTAGGTCAGCATTTCCTCGCCTCGGAATCTATCCTTGAACAAATCGCTCGAGCCGCTCAACCGAATCCAGGACGTATTGTTGAAATCGGCCCCGGGCGCGGCGCTCTGACACGCCACCTGCTGCCCCTTTGCGAGGAACTGCACGCCATAGAGATAGATGCGCGGCTTGCCGCATTATTAACCGCTAAATTTGCCGCCGAACCGAACTTCCATCTCCATCACGCCGACGTTTTAGCCACAGACTTGGCTCAGTGGGGTCCCGCTGTCATTGCGGGCAATTTGCCCTACTACATCACATCACCCATTGTCGAGCGATTTTTGCGGTTGGACGAGAATTTTCCCGCTGCCGTTTTCCTCATGCAATGGGAGGTGGCTCAGCGCCTGCTTGCCAAACCTCATTCGCGCGATTACGGCTATCTCACCGTCGCCACGCAAACCGTTTGCCAGGTGGAGTTAGTGTGCAAAGTCCCGCCGTCGGCCTTCTCCCCGCCTCCAAAGGTGGATTCGGGGGCGCTGAAACTCCTTAGGCGCGCCGAACTTACGCCCGATCTACCAGCTCTGTTGCAATTCGTAAGCCGCTGCTTCACCCACAAACGCAAGACGCTCCGTAACAATCTACGCCCCTTTTATGGCACAGTTATCGATGGCATGCCCGAAGCCGGCCTGCGCGCGGAACAGTTGCAATTGACACAATTCGCCGAGCTACGATCGCGGCTGACAGGTAGTGAGGAGTAGAAGCTCGACCGGATGCGCTTGTCTAGCGTAGTTGTATTCGGCTATACTGATTGATGTTAATCAACATTCATCAAAATGAACACTGTGGTGCATCGCCTTCCTATAACGAAGGCACGCGTAAATCTGGGCGAACTCGTCCGGCGCGTCAATCGAGACAAGGAATATTTCATCCTGGAGAAAGATGGCATCGCCGTTGCCGGTATCATGGGCGCCTCGGAGCTTGAAGACTACCTTGAACTCCGGAATCCTAAGGTGCGGGAGCAGATTCGAAAAAGCGATGCAGACTACTTGGCCGGCCGGAGTCGCTCAGCAAAAGACTTCCTCGCCGAGCTCCGCACGGAAGCAGCGCGCCGAAAACCGGTCAAAAAACGTCTTCCACCGGCGTGATGCCATACTCGTTTTCGGTCGTTTCTCGTCTCGCTATCGGCCGTTTTCGCTTCCGCTACGATATTTACGGCCACGATGTCGTCCTTCAATATTGCGGCCTCCGCCGCGAGGACACATATTGAACTTCCGTTACGCACCCGGGTCGCGAATCGGATTTGACATCCTCAATATTCGCAATTACCTCACCAGAAATCTATTCTCCCCTTGCCCCGCCGTCTCCGTCTGCAGGGCAAACAATCCCCCCGCAAACCGATTCCCTTCCGGCGCTCCCGCTGCCGCCGTTGTGATATACAACGTTCGCAAATCCTCACCTCCAAACGTACAAGTCGTCACATTCGCCGTTGGCATTTCCACCACCCGCTCAACCGACCCATCGGGCGCCACCCGCACCACGCATCCTCCGCCGTACCGGCAATTCCACAAGTAACCTTCCGCATCCATAGCCGAACCATCCGGCCCGCCCCGCGGAAAGCCTCCCAAGAACGGCCGCTCATTTGAAATGGCTCCGCTCTGCGAATCGTAATCATATTGATAAATCGCGTTCGCCATAGTATCGCCGAAATAGAACGCCGTTCGCCGCGGGTTCCATGCAAGCGTATTCGCGATTCCCAAATTCTCCCTCCACTGGGTCACCTTTAAATCGGGGTCGAGCCGGAACAGCCCGCCGTGCCCATTCTTGATGTCGCCTGAAGACCCGTCCGGATTCACGTTATTCCACATCGAGCCAATCCAAAGGGACCCACGTGGGTCGGCCCGCGCATCGTTGCAGCGCACCTTGGGCCAACCGGTCAACGTGAACCCATAATTTCGCCGGGTGTCGTTGGCGGGTTCCCACAAAATCAAGCCCGATCCCAGCACCACGGCCAGCGTCCCCGGCACAGTCGTTAGGATCATGGCCGTAACCGGCTCGCTAAAGAACCAGGTCTTGACGTTCCCGCTCGCCGCCTCGTAACGGTGAATCAGAAAGCGGTTGATATCGGTCCAGTACAGCGCGTTCTCCTCGGCATGCCACACCGCTCCCTCGCCGCAAACATCCCCCGTGGGAGCCACGCAAACAGGTTCAGCCACGCTTACACATTCCCCCGCTTCATCTCACCGGCCAAATAGTCGGTCGCACGCCAAGCCAGCGCCAGAATTGTCAGCGTCGGATTCTTTTCGCTGGCCGTTGTAAAAGCTGAGCCGTCCACCACGAACACATTCTTCACATCGTGCATCTGATTAAACGCGTTCAACGGCGATTGTTTCGCATCGTCGCCCATTCTGCAGGTGCCGTGTTCATGAATGGCCGACCCCGCCTTATCCAGCCAGCCGCGCTCATACGGCACAATCTCCGCTTTCGCCGACCGCAGAATCTGCTCCGCCGTGTCGTACATTTCTTCCGCCATGCGGTGCTCATTGTCGCCGATCTGATATTCGATTTTCAAACGCGGCACGCCATACACATCCACATTCTCCGCGTCCACCGTGATGCGATTCTCAGCCCGGCCCAGCGTCTCGCCGTAAGGATGCAGCGCCACCAGCGCGGGGTACCGTTGCTTCACGGCCTTCTTGAAATCCACTCCGAAACCCGGCAAAGCCTTCGCATAGCTCGCGCCTTCTTGCGCCCCGCATCCCCAGAACTGCATGCCAAAGCCGCGTAAATAATCCCGCTTACGCCCATCGCGATGGTTGAAGCGCGGCAGGTAGACGTGTTCGCCCCCAATGCCGCTATCGTCATAAACCGGCCCGCCAATCAACTCCGGCATAAAGCCATACACATGAAAGCGGATTTGCTCGCATAAGTAACGGCCAATGGCATCGGAAGAATTCCCAATGCCATTCGGATAGGCAGACGATTTCGAATTGAGCAGAATGCGCGTAGAATCCACGCAGGACGCGCCCACCACCACCACCCGCGCCTTTACTCGGCGTTCAGCCTTGGTCTTGCGGTCGAAATATTGCACGCCGCTTGCGAGGCCCTTATCATCCACGAGCACGCGCGCCACCACCGCGTTATCCACCACCGTTAGCTTGCCCGTCTGCATGGCCGGATCAATCAGATAGTCCGACGCATTGAAGAACGCTCCCACGTCGCAGCCTGAGCCGCAAGCACCGCAATAATGGCAAGCGGGATGGCCGTTGTGCGGCTTCGTCAGAACCGCGCGCCGCCCCGCCACAATGGAAACGCCCACGTTCTGGGCTGCCTTCTGCAACAGCCGCTCACCACAGCGCGGAGCGGGCGCCGGCAGCATGTATTTGCTGCCCGGCAGTGAATCCTGATCGTCCAACCCTCCGCACACACCAATGAATTGATCCACTTTGTCGTAGTAAGGCGAGATATCTTTATAACGAATCGGCCACGGCACACCCCAGCCATCGCGCGCCGGTCCTGCAAAGTCCACGTCTGAGTAGCGCAGCGCCACCCGTCCCCACACGTTAGTCTTGCCGCCTCGCCCCCAAACTCGTACCAGTTCGAACGGCTTGTCCTCAGGCGTCAAATACGGCTGCTCTTCCGTGCTCAGGTAGAATTCCGGCGCATGTTGTCCGCGTTCATGCCGCGCTGCCGCTTGCCATGGCTTCACGTGGGTCCAGAATTTCGCGCGGTCAAAGCGTTCGCCCGCATCCAGCACCAAAACGTTGATGCCTTGCCGCGTCAAGTTCCACGCGGCCATGCCACCCGCCGCGCCGCTGCCAATCACCACTACGTCGTAAACCGGGTCGGCTTTTCTAACGATCATTGCGAATGCTCCTGGCTTGAGTCACGGGCCGGCCAATGTTCCGGATGGGTGCAGCCCGGGAAACTCGCGCGAAACGTTCTACCCTTGAAACCAAGCTCCTGCGCTAGCCCCGCTTCCGACTTGTAATAGTTATCAACCGTGAGATTTTTTATGGTTTCGAAAAACCCGCCTTTGCGCTGGCTCACATCGCTGCTCATCGTTTGCAGGATGGCAATCTGTTGCTGCTCAGATAGCGCCGTGAACTCCCCTCCGCCCGCCGCGTGGGCTTGCTCGCTCAAATCCGCCAGCCACTGCTTGAACCGTTCCTGCAATTTAAGATCGGCCGCTACCTGCTTATCAATCCAGTGCGGCACGCCGGCATCCACCGCTCCCGGCGTATCGGTGCGCGGAATAATCAAATCCGCCAGTCTTGAAACGACGGCGTAATCGCTTTGACTGAAATATTCGGGCCCTGTGGGCACAGGCGCCAGCGCTTGCTCCAGCGTCTCGTGCAGATGATGTTCAGCTTCCGGCGTATCGGCTAGCAGCGGCCCAAGCGCCGCGGATGTTGCGGCCGTGGCAATTTTTATGAGTGCGGTTCTTCGGCTATCCACACGATTGAGTATATTCTTCTTGTCACTCAGAAAACATACCCCTGGTAACCCTCTGGCGGAGCAAGGCCAAAGCGTTTCAGAATCGCCGCAGTCACATCCTGTAACCGTGGCGCATCGGGATCAATCCGCGTGTTGCTGAAAAGCACACCCGGAACGTCGTCGGGATTGATGCAATGGTCCGCGATCCAATCATCGCTATTATTTTCGATCTCGCTGGCAGGTGCTTCGCCCAAAGCCGTCTGCCAAGAGGCGCGATAGCCAGGCGCATAGCCGACAATTAGATCCGGCGCGATATTTGCATTGACTCGATCCGGATGGGTGGCCAAGATTGTTTCCACGATGCGGCGTCCATTGGCGGGGTCGCGCCAAGCCAGCAGTTCCTTACGAAGATTCGCGAGTGACGTGGCATCGCCCTTGTGGTTTAGATAGAGGCCGTTCAACCCCATGGCGTAGGCTTTCCCGCTGAACCCACGCAGTTTCAGCCAGGTATTGAGATGCACGGCGCGGTCGAACGTGGTGAATCCATGGTCCGAAATAATGAAAAGTTGCGCGTCGGGCCGTTGCCGGCGTACCACGCCAACGCGGTCATCTACTTCATGGTAGACCTTTAGCAATTCATCGTCATGCTTACCCCACAAAATATGAGAGTTTTGATCAATCGAAGAGAAATAGAAAAAGAGGAAGCCGCGCGTGAATTGGCGCAGAGAATAATCCAGAAGCCTTGCCTCTTCTCCGAACACAAGCTGCGCCTGCTCCTGAAACTGCACAAGAGTCAACGCTTCCTGCCTCAGAGCGGAGGTGTCCTCCGGAATGCCGAGCGTTGAGTAAAGCCCAAGCTCCGACGCGATCTCGGAGGACCAATGCGGTGGCGTCGAGATGGGCAACGCAGGTTTGGTGGGATCGAGGTTAATGGGTGAAACGTAGATTTCGAGTGCCGGGTGCAGTTGCTTGGCGTAGAGCCGAACGATTCCACGTACTGAAGAGATATGTGGGATCAAGGTGAATTCAACGGTGACCCACTCCGACCATTCGCCCTGGCGGAGCACCACCGCCTGCTCTCCCGATTTCACACGAGCTACATCGTTGGTTGGATCTACATCGAGTTCGATAAATGCCGCTGTTGGCGCGTGATCTTTACGTAAAGGATTTGGAGGGCCTTCGAGCGTAAGAAAGGCTTGCCCGTTCTCGAGCGAGGTTTTCATAATTCGGCCGCCCGGCACGGCACGAGGGGATTCCAGCGGATCGTCCGTGAAGAATGTGAAGGTGCCAAGCGTACCTAGCAAGTCGGGCGCGCCCATCCCCGCCAACCCTTTGCCCGCTGGTTCAGGCGGATAGTTCGTGGGAATGTGTTGCACAATCACCGGGACACCATGGTCGGATAAAGTCCGCCAAAACGGCGTACCGTGCCGCAGGGATGAAACGTGAGAGGAAGACAGTGGGAGTAAATAGGGACCGAGTGGCAAAACGAACCTCGGCTTCTCCGTCTTCGACATAGAGGAAAAGGGCTGCAGCGTCACTGGATCGCGATGCACGAAATCATAGATACCGTGCTGGTCTGGGTCGAGGCCAGTGATGAAAGTGGACCAGGCAACAGGGCTTTGTGGCGGGGCGGTGGTGCGCAGGCGGCCAAAATAGCCTTGATCGCGCAAAGCCCGCAGGTTCGGCAGCACCTCCCAATGACGTTCGACAAAGGCGGGGTCCATGCCGTCGATTCCCAGCACGATCACCTTTGTATTGGGCGCATGGCCGCATGCCAGCGTGAGACAAAGCAAAGCCGCGAGAAGCAAGGCTCTAGCACTGAGGATGGCACCCAAAATCGACCCCACGCAGAACCACAGCAACCAAGGTGCGTTGAAAATGCGCGCCGGCCGATAACCGATTTCGATGTAATCGATTACCCGGCTGGAAAAGGGCCACTCCCCTGGACGCCGCAAAAACTGCATGAGTGAACCGCTCCTGCGAACTGGGGTCCACGCAAACCCGCTACTCACCCTGATCCTCTTTCGAATCGCCATGCCATTTACAGACAGGCGAAATTCACCTTCAAGTGCGCTTGTGGCATGTATGCGCCAAACCAGCAAATGTTCGCTTGGTATGCAGACCGGCGGAGTATCCACCTCAATACCGAACGGCCTTCCAAGTACTACCTTGGGAGGCGAACCGATGTATTGAACTGTGACTAAGGCCGTTTCTCCCGGCCGCAAAGGTAGGTGTCCGAAGAATTGCTCTACGGTCGCAAATAACACAGCAAACGGTAAAAACAGCAGCACTGAGGGCAACGCCAATTGCACCAAGAGTCGCCCATTGGCAACCAGCAAGTCGCGTTGCGCCCTTAGCACCACTCGCGGCTCCTCGGCGAAAAGCGGAATCTCCAGTAAATGCGCCACGATCTGATTCACTGTGTGGCGCAGACGCCCGGCGTCAGTGAACCTCCGGAACACCAACACAGCCGCAGCGCCCGAAAAACCTCCCAGAGCGATGAGCCACGCAAACGCGCTCACTTCAAATAGCCTAACCCTTGTAGCTTCCTCAGCAGTTCCTCTTTCGATTCGGAGGTCTCAAGCCGCGCCAAATCCCTCTCCATGGCGTGCTCAATAAACTCTTCGAGCCCGCTATAGCCCGCCTTCTCAACCAGTTTTTTGGCGCGCTCGCACAACGCGGCATTCAACTTCACGGTGGTTCTTGCTTTCATGTCAGTAACGCCGTGCCTTCCATCCAGGAGGGCGGATCGATACCAAACAGCCGCAGAATCGTCGGTGCCATATCCTCTATACCCGGATTCGGCGCTCCGCAGCGCTGATTTGTGAACAGCACGCCTGGGACCGCGCCTGGGTCTACACAATGATCGCCACTCCAACATTTATTGTTATCTTCAAAAACAGCCGCCGTGACTCTACCCACCGCCGCACTCCATGACGCGCGATAGCCGGGCGCGTAGCCAATAATAAGATCCGGAGCCGCATCCAAATAAGGGCCGTGATAGATGCGATTCGACTCATACACCGCTTCGATGCCAATTTGGCCATCTGTATCGTCCAACAGGTGGGCGAGCCGTTCGCGCAACTCCGCTCTCAAGTGTTCCGCCTCCTCACTTGTTACAATTCCCTGCGCCTCGCGCCCTTGCAAGTTCAGATACAAACCGCTCAGTCCGAACGTATAGGCGCGGGTGCGGTTCCAATCAATTCCCTCGAAATACTCGCCGCTTTCGCTTCTTCCTGGTTGGAGCACCAAGTAGCCATTTTGATGCAGCCAGGAATTCAGGTTAATGCCGCGGCGAAACGAACAGAAGCCGTGGTCCGATAGCACGAATATTGTCGTGTCGTTGTCTACGTAACTCAGTGCCCGGCCCACGATCCGGTCCATATCCCGGTAGAGATCTTCGATCACGCGCGCGTACCGTCCCTCCCCGTCCAGGTGCCGGTAGAACATATGTTGCACGCGATCGGTAGTGTCAAACACGCAAGCCGCCACCCCGCGCCGGGTGCGCTCCAGCGAGCTGAAAAACATCGCTTCGCGTTCAACCTGAATCAGCTTCGCTTGTTTCAGGAAAGCGTCTTCATCAATGGCGCCTTCGTTCAAAGCCCAGGTGTCTTCCGCCATGCCCAGTGTGGCGAACGATCCCAATAGCTTGGCCAGATAGACAGCGTAGTGCGCGGGATGACTAATCGGCAGCGCCGGGTTTTCCGGATCGATTTCGACCGGCGTGACGTACAAGGAGACCGCCGGCTCCGTCTGTGTCAGCAGAAATCGCACGATTCCATGTCCTGGAAAGCTAAGCCGAATCCAAGGCGAGTACTCGCCCCGCACCAGATTCCACTCTTGACCTCCAACCCGCAACACCCAGTCTCCGTTGCCCCCCGGCTCAATGCTAAAGCTGACCGAACTGTTGCCCGGCCCCGGCAAGTCTCCAAGCCACCCTCTATCAGAACGAGTGAGTGGAAGTCTCAACCCTCCTTCCACAGACGACTCACGGGAATCGCTCGAAAACCAGGAGAAACTCCCTTGCGTTCCTCGCAAATCGGGGGTAGACATTGCCGAGAGCAACCGGCCATAAAAAGGCACGGCGGGAAACGTGACGGGCATCCGAAGAATGGTGCTGCCTATCCCATTCTTCCCCAGGATCTCCCAAAAAGGCTTGCTCTTGCGGCGCAGTTCCACTGACGGCCGCGAGAGGGGAATCTCCCATCTGAAAATCTTCAACACCTTGGTTGACTGTGTCACTCGCGCCGAAGAAAGTTCGGGCGCATAGGTTCGGAGGTTCCGGTTCAAGAAGTCGAAGATGTTATGACCCGCCGGATTCACTCCCGTGGCAAAGGTGGACCATGCCACCGGAGACAGCGGCGGACACGTGGTCCTTAGGCGTCCATAAAACCCTTCTTCGGCCAATTTCCGTAGATGCGGCAGTTTCCCTTCCGCCATCCAGCGCTCGGTCAACTTAGGTTCCAATCCGTCCAGACCCAGAATAATGACCTTCTTCGCCCGGGCGTTTCCAAATCGGCCCTTGCGCCGCAAAGCAAGCCAGAGGACGCGGAACGGCCAGATGCAGAGTGAAACAAAACTCGCCAGAAGCGACAAGACAATAGCGAGGAACGAACCAATAAACGCAAACCCCGCTCCGGGCCCAATATAGGCCAGTTGTCCCACCCCGTGGTGAGCGCCGCTCGCGAGCCACACGGCCACCGCTATCGCGAACACTAGGAGTTGATACTTCCGCTTCATGCCTTATCTTAGTTTCCCCTCTAGAAAAGGCACCTCCAGCACCTTCTCGTGCTGTATCGGTCCGTGACCGAAATAGCCATCCTCGCCGAACAGTTCGCCGTGGTCTGAGGTAATCGTGACATAGGTATGAGCGGGCAGCCGGTCAAACAGTTCTTCCACCACGCCGTCCAGATATTTGACCGCGCTAATCTGCCGTCCCCGCAGTTCATTGAGCTTAGCTCTGTCGAAAGGTTTGGTCCTGGATTTCTTCAGTTTGCCTCCTACAACGTGTTCATCCAGATGCCGGAACACACCGTGTACGCCGCTGATGCGCGGCCATTCGTCGGGTGACTCGTCAGGCAAGGCATACGGATAGTGTGTTTCGCCCACGTTCAGCAAATAGAAGAACGGCTGATCGTTCTCAAAATCCATTTCCTGAATCATCGCGCGCATATCGTTGTGACGATCCATCAGCTTGTATGTGTCAAATCCGCTGTTCAGAATCGTCAACGGATTCAACACCGGCAACGAGACCATGGCATGCGTGCGATATCCGAGAGTTTGCAGCAGCACCGGCAGATAGAGCCGCGGCACAAAGCGCTTGAATTCCAGGCCCTCGGCCCCCAATCGCTCGTTATACTTCAGGAAATCGAGCTGGTAATAGTCGGAAGCGAACACGCCTTTCGGGCTGGAGTGCGGCATCAAGCCCGTCAGAAGGTTGAAATGCGACGGAGCAGTCCAGGAAGCATAAGCCCAACGGCGCTGAACCTTACCCAGCCGGCGCATCGTTTTGGGCCGGGCACTTTGGAAGGAGTCGTAGCGGCAGCTGTCCAAAACGATCAGAATATAGTTATTTTTGGGCATCGCCGGAATTGCTAAAGGTAGCATTCCTCAACCGCCCCTCCCGCTTCCCTCCGCCCAATCATAGTTTTTTCTCTTGCGTTTAGCAATTTACCGTGATATAACGCTGTCCAGTATGGCATCATCCGCAACAGCTCCTATAGACCAGAGTGCGAAAGCTGTGTCTCGATATCAGAATGGCTATCGAGTGGCAAGAAGCGTTGGTGGCCTCGGCCACATCTGTCAGGCCGTGGGCCTGCTGGCCGGAATTCTTGTGGTCTTATTCGGTGTGATGGGAAGCGAAACTCTGATGCGTCCCAACCCCACCATGGTTGGACTCGCCAATTACCAGACGCAGCACAACGTGTATCTGGTTTCCATCATATTCCTGGGCGCAGTGGTCGCCTTTGTCGGCTGGGTCATAGGAGTGCTGCTCGCAGGTTACGGCGAGCACTTGAATGCCACTGTGGATTCGGCGGTGAACAGCTCGCCATTCCTCAGCAACTCACAGCGGGCTCAGCTCATGCGGCTGGAATAAATCGCCGAAGCGCCTTTGAATCTGGAGCCACCCGCCGGGATCGAACCGGCGACCTGCTGATTACGAATCAGAATGGCCTACCTATCCCGATATATCTGGGACGTGGAATCAACAACTTAGCGGGGCGGTTTCCCTCCCGAGTGCGCTCAAAACCGGTAACATACGGACAAAATACGGACAATTTACTGTCCGTATTTATCAGACAGTAGACTGTCTATGTATCGCCCGACGTCATAAACCATCGATTGGCGATCGGATTGTTGTCCTATTCGCCCCTCCGGTCCGAGAAAGAATTTCGAAATCTCGGTGCCTTGAGGATGGCGCGACAGGGCACTCATGTTGACGATCAAGGCTCTGGCTGGAGGCGATACGTACGCCGCGCGTCACTTGTCCAATAACGACTATTACGCCGTCGGAGAAACCGTGACCGGCGAATGGATCGGGCGGGGCGCGGAGTTGCTCGGACTGACCGGCGCCGTCAAGATGGAAGACTTTGACGCTATTCGTCAAGGCGTGGACCCTTCCACCGGCGAGTATCTTCGGCCACGGCAAAATGTGGATCGATTCAACAAAGAGGGCGAGAAGATTGCCACCGCCCGGAACTTGTACGATTTCACCGTGTCCGCGCCGAAAGCTCTTTCGGTGCAAGCACTCGAAGATCCACGCTTGATCGAAGTTCATAAAGAGGCGGTCGGTGAAATGGCGGCGGAAATGGAACGCCTGGCCGGCGCTTCTGTCCGCAAGCTTGGTGCAAAAGAAACTCGCAACACGTCGAATCTGCTGATATCCCGCTGGGAACATGACAGCAGCCGCGAACTCGATCCCCAATTACATACCCATCTGGTGGCGGGCAATCTCACCTACGACGGTGTAGAAGGGAAATGGAAAGTCCTCAACGCCATTCAGATTTATGAGCACCGCGAGTATCTGACGGAGGTTTACCGCAACGCCGCAGCGCGCCGCCTGATGGCCCTAGGGTATGAGTTGCAGGGCCGCTTCGAGCGTGGCAAAGATAACGGATTTGGCATTACCGGTATTCAGGAAGAGACGTTAGAAAAGTACTCCCAGCGCAGTGCGCAGAAACAAGCCGCGATCGCGGAGTTCCTCGACAAAAATGGCCGGTTGCCTTCGAACAATGAAATCGCTCGGCTGGTACGAGACACGCGCGCAGAAAAGCTCACGGAGATCAGCACGGCGGAAGTGAAGGCTCGGCAACTCGCCCGCATGACACCCGAGGAAGCGGCGAGTGTGAAGGAGTTGCGTTTGGCCGCTCTGGAGCGGGGTTCCATCCGATCTGAAACACCGGCGGCAGAAGCACTAGCCCATGCGCGCGAGCATTTGTTTGAGCGTGTGTCTGTGGCCAAAGAACACGAGCTATATACCGAGGCGTTACGCCATGGGCGGGGGCGCGTGGAACTGTCGGAATTGAAAGCGGCCTTACTCGCCGAAGTGGCCAGCGGAGGTATGCTCACCGCACGCGGCGAAGTAACAACCCGGGAGAGCCTTGCTTGTGAGCGGCAGATGGTGGAAACGATCAATCAGGCCCTGGGCCGGCACGAGCGCCTGGGGCGGACTAACGAATTTATCGCATCGGACCGGCTGCGGCCAGAACAGAAGACCGCGCTGCTCAGCGTGCTTGATTCACGGGACTTCGCATACAACATCCGCGGCGCCGCCGGCACCGGGAAAACCGATTTGCTTAGAGAGCTTCGTCGCGGTCTGCATGAATCCGGGCGCGGCATCGTAGCCGCGGCGCCCACGGCCTCCGCCGTCGAAGAGCTACGAAAGATCGGATTTGCAGACGCCGTCACCGTCTCACGGTTGCTGGCCGATCCCCTAAAACGGGAAGAAGTCCGCGGCTCGGTGCTCATTGTGGACGAAGCGGGCATGGTCTCAAACAAGGACATGGCTGGTTTGTTGAAACTAGCGCAGTCGCGGCAAGCCAGAATCGTTTTCAGCGGCGACTCGATGCAACTCAAGAGCGTGTCTGAAGGTGACGCGCTACGCGTGCTCGAACGCGAATCGAATCTGAAAAGTGTTTCGCTTATCCAAGTACAAAGGCAGACCAATGCGGAATACAAAGCGGCGGTAGAGGCCCTTCGCCATCACCCCGCCGAAGGCTATGAACGGTTGGAAAAGATGGGTGCCATTCGCGAAGTGGATTGGCGTTTGCGAGGTCAGGAAGTGAGCCGGGCCTACCGCGAAGCCGCGGCGATACCGAATACCAAGGGCGAGGCGCGCTCGGTTTTGGTAGTGGCCGCGACTCACGACGAAATTAAGAGCGTGACGCACGCCATACGGCAAGATCTGAAAGGCACGGGCGGGCTGGGCGACGGTCAGAACCTCACCAAACATGCGGCATTGAACTGGACAGAAGCGCAAAAAAAGCAAACCAAGAACTACCGGCCGGGCCAGATGCTTGAATTCCATAGAGCGACGAAGCGCATTCAGAAGCACGAAGCGTTGGAAGTGATCCGAGCGGATGAAAGTGGCATCACAGCGCGCAGGGCGAACGGGCAAGACGTACAGATTACAGCACGCCAGGTTAAGGCATTCAGCGTCTTTGAAAGGGACACTCTGGAGATCTCTCCTGGCGACAAGCTGCTTCTCGAAGCCAACCGCCAAGAGAAAGGTTTCACGGCCACCAACGGCGAACTTGTGACCGTCGCGGGCATTGAGGGTGGCGCAATCCAGCTGGCGGACGGCCGACAATTACCAAAGGATTACCGGCAATTCAGCCACGGTTATGCGGTCACCGCTCATCGAAGTCAGGGGAAAACAGTCGATTACGAAGTCATCGCGGCCGAACGAATGTCGCGAGATTTGTTCTACGTTTCTGCCACCCGCGCGCGGGAAGGGTTGACGATCGTCACGAGTGACAGCATGCGCCTGCAGGAATCCATTGGCGTATCCGGCGATCGCCAATCGGCCATGGAATTAGAGCGCCGCGCCGCTGGCCTTGCCAGAACGGCAGGGCGCTCGGTGGCTCCCGACGATTACGAGCTTTACCGAGCGCGACAGGAACAGCAGAGGGCCGCCCAACGGCCGGAATTCAAACACGAGGTAACGCAGGATGTCCGCATCGAACAGAGCATTGGAATGGGTTTCTGAAGACTGGCAGCTGGCCGAAGATGGTCACAGAGCCACGTGCTTGTTGGTGCAACTGCGCCGCCGCACCTTCGTACTCCCGTGGCTGCGCTTCGTTTTTGCTGAAGGCGATAACGATTCGGTGAAGCTCGCCTTCGCATCGCACGTGGTCACGGTCAATGGGCACGGGTTGGCTGCGTTGCTGGCGGCTGTCGTCGAACAGCGGGTTCGTCGGCTCGTTCAACCGACCGAAAAAGAAGCGCAGTTCGGCGTTCGCGGTGTGGCGGCCCGCACGTGCAGCGGCCCAGCTATTCAAGACATTACGGTCGAGCCATTGGGTTAAGGCGAGATGACGGCGGGAGGAACGACGGAAAGAGGCGAACCACGACGGCTCCAATCATGGGATATCACTATGCGAGAAGACCTCCAGCTGATTTATGACAGCGTTCCGCCAGACGAGCCCCGTTCGCGAATGGAACCCTACCGGGAGTTGATTCTGCGGTGGCGTAGGCAGGGTAGGACCTACCGTAAGATTCAGACGCTGCTCGCGGAACGGTGTTCGGTGGTTGTGTCTACTACCAGCATTTTCAAGTTTGTGAAAGGTCGTTCGCGGCCGAATAGGGAGTCGCCGGACGCTGAAATAGAACAGACGGTAATTCCACCAGATGCAGCAGCCGGATCGATACCGGGCAAGAGTCCGTCTGCGAAGGAACGGGCGGCTCAAGTTGAATTTATTCGATCTCTCAATCGGCCCGCGCCGGAGGATTCGCAGCCGAAATCCGGTTGGAACTTCGACGTGGACAAACCGCGAACCATCCACAAACCATAAAAGGAGAACGTTCAGAAATGGCAACTGAATCATCAACAATTGAGAATCCGATTCGTCAAACGGCGCCCAACAGCCGCATTGCATTCCTGCAAGGCGGCAAGGGTGGCGTAGGCAAAACAGCCTTCGCCACGATGCTCGTCGAGTGGTATCGAGCGAAGAGGGCACCGATAGCTCTGATTGACATGGATAGCGAGAACAAGAGTCGTGGTTCCCTCGCTCACTTCTTCCCCGAGGCCAGAAAAACCAATATTCAAAGGGCGCGGGGCCTGGATGATTTTATGGACGTATTGGATCAAGGAGCGCCCATCATCGTGGCTGATATGGGTGCCGGCGCGGGGGAGGTGGCGCACCGATGGTTCAATTCGATGCATTCCCAAGCGAAAGACAATGGAGTCGCCTTTACGGCGATTGGATTGGTTACGCCCGATCCGGCGAGTGTCTCCAGCATTCTCACTTGGGGAAACTTTTTGCAGGACCGGGTGGACTACTTGATTGTGAAGAATGCCATCAGCAACCCGGCGGATTTCGCATGTTGGGAAAATGACCCCGCCGCGATTGAGTTCCGCCGCCTGGCCCAGCCCAAAGTCATCGGCATGGAATACCGTCTACCGGAAATCGAGCACGAGGCGCGTGAGCACGGATTAACGTTACAGGTGGTAGCCGATCGGAAAACGAGCGTACCGGCATTGAAGTCCACGGCTAGCGTTTGGCGGGCGCAAGCGTACCGAAGGCACATTTTCGCCGAGTTGGAAGGTGTAAAGGAGCTGTTACTGTTATGACGCGAGGCACTTCAACCGCGCTCGCGGGATTAGCAGCGCGTCTGACTGACCCAGAGGACCGGGAACGCTACGCGGCCATCGTTCTTTATCTGCAAGGGCTTCCGCCCGAGGATGAATTCCGGCATCTCGCGGAGTTGATGGGGCTCGTGTCTCTGATCGGGCAGCGTTTGCCGGACGCTCTGGGCGAGTTCCTGGCGGAGTTGCGGGTGCAGGCGAAGGCGGCGGCGGACTTTCATGCCGAGGTTAATGCGCGTCTCGCTGAACTTCCCCGGCAAATCGCAGAGGGCGTGGAGCCCGCTACCATCGCCCGGTCGATGAGCGAAAGTTTCAGGCAGCAAGTGCACGCGTCTGGACTGCAAGAAACCGCCGCACTGCTAAAGGCGGCGACAGCGACGATGAAGGCGCTTTCCGCAGACGTCTGCGCGAGTCTCAAACCCGCCGATCATCAGTACCGGCAAATTGCGCTCACCCTGTCCAGTGAGACGACGAAGCTATTTGCCGCCGCTCGCCAAGTTGCGCAACAGAACGAGCGGCTTATCGATGAGCAACGGTCGAATAGTTGGGCACTGCGGGCACTCGCCACGTTAGTCGTGTTTCTGGTGGGCGGTGTCTGCGGAATTCTCCTGGAACAAAACCAGAGCAAGGAGGTGTTTAGCAAAATTGGTACAAAGACCGGGTACGTCCAGACTTCGATTTCGCCTGGACACGAGCGCTAGCGATAGCGTTGGGTGAGAAAGGGCATATGGGGTGACTCTCGGCGGGTCGCCGCTGGTGGTTTCGGTTTCACCGATTCGGGTTCGGGTTCGGGCTCAGCTCAGACGTCTACTGCTATCTACGCGGACCCGAACGGGACGGCATCAAACGCTCGGCCCGCCCCCGGCATAGACCGCCTACAATAAAGCTATGAGCAGCAACGACGCCATCAGCATCCTGCGCGCCCACGAAGTCGAGCTGAAGGCCGCAGGCGTTCGCAGCCTCAGAATTTTCGGCTCTGTGGCTAGAGATGAGGCGGGTCCGGAGTCCGATATAGATCTTGAAGCAGCTTTTGAAAATGTCGATGCGCTCACACTCCTCGATATAGCTAAGCTCGAACGCCATCTTTCTGGCTTGTTGGGCCGCAGGGTGGAACTGATTCAGCAAGGCACCTTCAAGGAAGGCCTCCGGGAGCGCCTCGAAGCTGAGGCAGTGCTTGCCTTTTAGGGACTACCGCCGGTCGCTCAAAGACATCCTGGATAACATCAGCCGCATCGAGCGCTTCACAGCGGGCATGGATTTCGACGCCTTCCGAAATGATGAGCAGGCTATTTTCGCGGTCCAGTATGCTCTCTTGGCCATTAGCGAGGCTGCCCATCGACTCGGAAATGAGGCGGAAATACTCTGTCCCGGCCAGCCGTGGCCCGATATCCGCGGCATAGGCAATCATCTGCGACACGGTTACGACAACATCGATATCCGTGCCGTTTGGAACACGGCGAAGACCAGTTTGCCTCCACTCAAGGCAACTCTGGAGACTGCTACCGCACCGCCGGAAAACCCCCGCCCCCAGCGCTAAATCTCGCTCGCGGGGCTTTCGTTATGCGGGCCTCGGCATCGACCATGACGTGGTCTATGTTCGCGGCGATCTCCACCAAAGAAGCCCTCCGAAATTCTTTGCCGACTCATGAGACATCAACGTAGTGTCTCCGTCCGTCGTTCTTGAAGTCGCAAAATGAGGCCTCAAACGAGTTGGATCGGCTTACCCGCGGTAGCTTGTTCCACGTAACACGTTCGCCCTTGCGATAAGCATTCAAGCAACCGATCACTCGCTCCGCCTGCTGGAAGGGCTGAATCAAAGCCGTACCGACATCATCACGCCGAGCGGTGGACGACCGACATCGCGATAGCGCAAAGGAGTAAGAAGCACGCGCAGTTCTTTTGCACCTGTGTTGTCAAATTCCAAAATTTACTGGCTCTTCTCAGGTTTGGTGCAAGGATTTCGTTAGAAGACTTGATTGGAGCGGTTGGATCGGTACGCTCTTCGGTGATGCTGGGGGGACCGCCTTCCGCGCAACGTATCATCAGTATTTATCCCGATGGCAAATCGTGTCTGTTTGTGCGTCGCCGCGGCGCGCACGATCAGCCCGCGCGGCAGGCTCAGACCGCCGGACTCGACCGGTGGTAGATGGTCACTCGTGACGCAAGCGACGGGCGACACGTAGTATAGGCGCAGAGGCTGGCGACTGCATTTCTGAGCTAAGGCTCAAATCGTCCAAGTGGGATCAGCGCTCGGAAAGAAACTCGTCTTAGCGAAGGGGTTCAGTGCCCTCGTTTAATATCTTCAAATAGGCCACGTAGACGAATAGCCTATGTCTTTCCCGCCCCGTGGTCTCGCGCAGCATGCCCAGTTGGCGCATGTGTTCAAGCGACTTCGCTACGGTGGGAGCGGAAACGCCGATCTTTTTAGCCGCAATGGTAATCGATACGATCGGATGCCTTTGCATGTACTGGAAGACTCGCTGCGCAGAGGCAGCCGGGCGCCCCAGCGTATCGATTTTGCGCTGATGCACTTCGAATAAAGCAACAATGCGACGAGCGGCGCTGCTAGCCTGATCCGCAGTCTCCTTTACTCCCGTTAGAAAAAAATGTAGCCATGACTCCCAGTCGCCCTTCGCACGGACGCGATCTAGCAGTTCGTAATAGGCGGATCGATTTGTCTTGAAATACAGGCTGAGATACAGGATAGGCTCTCGAATCACTTCTTGAGCGCATAAAAAAAACGTGATCAGCAGCCGACCAAGTCGGCCGTTACCGTCTAGAAACGGATGAATGGTTTCAAACTGGACGTGAACGAGGCCGGCTTTTACTAGGAAAGGCAAATCAGAGCGATCATCGTGAACAAATCGCTCCAGGGCGCCCATGCATTCGACGACCACGTCTGGTGGCGGAGGGACAAAGGCGGCATTGCCCGGCCGAGTCCCGCCGATCCAGTTTTGGCTGGTCCGAAATTCGCCAGGTTGCTTTTCACTTCCGCGGCTGCCGGACAGAAGTACTTCATGGATCTCGCGAATGAGGCGCAAGGAAAGCGGAAACCCGGAACGCAACCGCTTCAAACCGTGGTTCATCGCGCGCACGTAGTTCGACACCTCCTCGACGTCGGAACTGGGAACTCCAGGAGTTTCGTCACTTTCGAAGAGGAGCAGATCCGATAAAGATGATTGCGTCCCCTCAATTTGCGAAGACAGAACCGCTTCCTTTCGAACATATGTATAAATGAATAAAGGAAGGTCGGGTAGTAGTGATGCCAAGCCATCAAGCCGACCCAACGCTTGATTGGCGTGTTCGAGGAGTCGTTGCAGTCCATCAAGTCTCACGGCCGGTGTAGGTGGGAGCGGAGGCGGAACAAAGGCTCGGACGGTCTCGTGGCCGTAACGGCTGACAATATAGCGCCCGAGCCTGGGATTCTTCTTTTCTTTATCCAGTGGAAAATCCTTTCGTTGACCAAGTGTATAACGAAAGGATAGGGGCTTTTCGTTTTGTTGTCTGGTGATACTTCGGTGATGCCGACCAACGTGGACTGCTTGATCGTGAAGAACGCCATCAGAATGGCCTACTTATCCCGATACATCTGGAACGCGGAATCAACAACTTAGCGGGACCGTTTTGCGCGCCCGAATGCGCTCAAAACCGCTAATATACGGACAAAATACTGGATAATTTACTGCTCGTATTTATCAGCCACTAGTAGAGCGTCTATATATCAGCTTTCCGTTATAGACCAGCGATTGGTGATCGGATTGTGTCCTATTCGGCCGCTCCGTTCCGAGGAAGAATTTCGAAATCTCGATGCCTTGAGGACGGTGCGACAGGGCAAGCGCAATCGACCGCGAAATTGATTTTAGTGCCAACTCAGCCATTTATTTAGGGAAGTCAGCCTGCGGCTTGCACAAGGGCCACATGGGTGAGAAACTGCGCCTTCACTTCAGTGTCGGTTTCTTCCGCGTACAAAAACAAACTCCACGGCACGTAAATCCGCTGCCGCAACGGCACCACCAGCGCGGTCACCCGTCCGTTCCGCGACCCGCAAGGTTTGCTCAGCCTTTCGTGCCAGTTCCTTAGCGGAGGTCGCTCGCCGAAATTCCAGTCGTTTCGCGCAGTTGCTCTACGTCGCTGGTTAATCAACGTCAGACTTTACCGGCCGCGTGTCGCCGCCACATAGAACATCTCTTTCGAAATGCGGCGGCCCGACACAATCACCGCAATCCTGCGCCTGGCGGCAAGTCAGCGTGATCTCCTGCCCAGTTTCTCTGCGCGCAATCAGCTTGTCATTTTCCGCTCGACCACTTCCGCCGCTTCGTTCTTGCCCAAGTCTTTCGTCACCTTGTGGAAGGGCAGCACCAGGTACGGCTGGTGTTGGTTGGTTTTCCCGCCTCTGTGCCTACGTCCAGTTCAACGGAACATGCCGTTTCAGCTTTTCCGCCGTCCTAGTTCTGCGGAACGGTGCCGCCCGTCCCGGCTTCCGTGAGCCCCCGGATCTCTTCATGCATGGGCGCCTCTACCAGCACTTCCGAGTCTGTCCTTTGGCACTCGGTACTGCGAGGGCTTCGCGGTATAGTTGGCTCACTTACAGCGGCCGCAATTGCCAACCCACTTCGCGCACCGCTCCCACTGCTGAAAGCCGCATATAGCGCAGTTCTTTCACCGCGCTGCAGCATGTTAGTCCATCCGTAGATCGGACCAACATAAACTCCCCAAACATTTCCCGTTCGGCCGAGATCCAGTTTCGGGCCGAGCGCCGCACGGAGGCGCCTTAAACTGAGAGGCACGCTGCGTCACGCCCGTTATGAGGTAGCGATTGGCTTGCGCCCTGTGCAACCGGTGGAAATAGATGGAGGCGGCAATCTGAATTAACAACCATGGTCGCCCGCGGCAATAAGTCGGCGAATAGTTGCCGACCTCTTGGCGCCGACGAGCTCCAAGCTTGATGAATTGATGGTCGATGATCCGATGATGAAAGCCCGGGGGACGCCGCTGATGGCGGCCTGCTTGATCGGCGCGGCGAACGTGGTCCTACATTTGCTTTCGTAGCGGGTCTTCCGCCGCTCGTGCGGTGTCAATGACGATGCCGATTCGCCTCCGCGTCAACTTTGGCCCGCTTCCGATCTTCGAGATGAATCCGCCGGAGGGGTTTCTTCCTGGCGCGCCACGGCCGGCGGCTCGTGCGTTTCCCTCCGCCGTATCCATGTTCCGGGGCGGGATGTGTAGAATCCGCGACAAGGCCCACGGGAATATGGCTCCGGCAAACTGATACCTCGGAGGGGAGGGGCATTCTCTCCGGGGCGCAAGCGGTCCTGTTTCACTGCGAACTCAAGACCTCATCGCAAACCAAACCAGCGTAGTCCATTTGGTTTTCCGCTTCGGCCTGCTGTCAGGCGCGTTGGAGCCGGCTTGACAGAACTGTAAACCCGGCCCTAGCTTAGCTAGTTTCTGTCGCAAAATCCACAAGTGATTGATTGTAGGCGGCTTAGGCGATTTTGGATGACCTTGAGCGGCTGATCGGCAAGCTGGCTATTTGATCACTTGATGGTAATCGAGCCTCACCAGCCGCAGCCCGTCGGCGAGCCATTAAACAAATCTGCACGAAAATGTCAGAATGTACTTGACCGTCTGTTGGTTTTATTGTTTCATATATATAGATGAATCAAGAGACAATCCTCCGCAAACGGGCCCAACTCGCCGCGGCCCTCCCGTTCACGGCCGAAATCGTCCGCGGCTCCCTGCTCCGGCGCCACATTCGTCATCGCACCGGTTGTGCCGTTTGTGCCAAAGGAAAAGGCCATCCCGTGTGGGTGTTGACCGTCAGTTATCCGGGCGGAGGCACCAAGCAGTTCAGCCTCGGTGCCGAACAGAAGCCTGTCGTCCAGCGGTGGTTGCGCAATTACCACAAGCTCAAAGCCTCCATGGAGCGTCTCTGTGAGATGAATCTGGAACTGCTGCGCGCGGAGAAGAAAAAATGAGCCGCCTCCCTATTCCGCAACTCAGCTTCGCCGATCTGCAGTTGCAGAGTCTGGGGGTCCACCTCGACCCCATTTTGCAACGAATCGCCGCTTTCCTGGAGCAGCAGTCCCGCATGGTGGAATTGGTGCGCCGGGATCTGGAGCGAGGCCTGAAAAAGCCTGCCGCCGGACGCCGCGGCCTCACCCCGGAGCAGACCCTGCGCTCGTTGATTCTCATGCGCGTCAAAAACCTGGACTACCGCGACCTGCGCGAGCGCGTCAACGATGGCTTCACGTTGCGTTGCTTTACCCAGTTCGACAGTCAAGCCGTTCCCAAGCACGACGCCTTCAATCGCGCTTTCAACCGGCTCACGCCGGACACGCTGACAAAGATTAATCAACTCGTCGTGCAGGCTGCCGTGGCACTCGAACTGGAAGACGGCAAGCAGCTCCGCGTCGACACCACAGTGGTGGAAACCAATATCCATCACCCCACCGATGCCACCTTATTGTGGGACACGGTGCGCACCATCACCCGTCTGGTCGACGAGCTGAACGAGAAATTACCCCGTGGCGTCAAGAATTTTACGGATCGCACCCGCAGCGCCCGCCGGCGCATGCAAGCGCTGCAGCGCATGACTGCCGGGCAGCGGGCGCAGCAGCAAACGCCCAAGTACCGCGACCTCCTCCGCATCACAGGGAAAGTGCTGAGCAGTGCCAAGCAAGTGATTGCCGCCGTCAAGCGCCTCCGCAAGCTCGATGTGGTTCTGCGTGCGGTGGTGGACGAAATCTGTAAGCAGATCACCTCATTCTGCCAATTGGGAGAGCGAGTCATCGACCAGACACGCCGCCGGGTGCTGCAAGGAGAGACGGTTCCGGCCGAAGAGAAAGTGTATTCGATCTTCGAACCCCACACCGATCTGATCAAGCGCGGCAAGACCCTGAAGCCGGTGGAATTCGGCCACAAGGTTTTCATTGCCGAAAGCGCTCAGGGCTTGATTACCGACTATCGAGTGCTGGATGGGAATCCTGCCGATAGCGATCAGGTGTCCGCTTCCTTGGATCACCACCAGCAGACTTTCCAACACCCTCCAGACACTTATGCCGCCGACCGGGGCTTCTTCAGCGGCGAGAATGTGCAGAAGTGTAAGGACGCCGGCGTAAGCCAAGCCTGCATACCCCAGCGGGGTGGCCAGCGAACGGCGGAGCAGGAAGAGCTTGAGAGGAGCCGCGCCTTCAAGAAGGGCCAGCGCTTCCGGGTGGGGATCGAGGGGCGCATCTCCGTGTTGTTTCGCGGACGAGGCATGAAACGCTGTTTGTTCAAAGGCCGCGAGCGGTTCGAGATTCTGGTGGGCGCCGCCGTACTGGCCAATAATCTGATGCGCATCGCCGACCTTTTGGACAAGCGCAAACCAAAACGCCGGCGAGCCGCAGCCTAAGTCTTCAAAAGCCTTTTCTCACAGCAGCCGAACAAACAAAGTGTTCGGCTCAATCCCTAGCGGGAGTTTACTGTTCTTAGTAAGCTCCCGCTAGTGTTATTCAGCGGCCTTGTTACACCGTAAGCACTGGCCACAAACAGCAAACGCCGCCCGATATACAACAACCTCCACTCCCTAATTACCCACCGAAGCGTGGTGCTGGGCAAAGCCATCTGGCACCATCAATTTTCAGGCTATTTTGCGACAGAAACTAGCTAGCTTAGCTAAGCTAGGTAGTGGTAGGGAGGGCGAAGCGGATTTCCCGTCGACCGTAGGGCGTTTTAATCGATCAAGCCATCTCCGGTTATGACGCGCGCGCCAGCCCGCTGAAATGACCCCCTTCTCAGACGGCCACCAACAATGATCTTGCCCTGAAAGCGAATCGTGTAATCGCTGGCCACCTGGCGCGTATCCACGTAACTGAGAATCGAGTTCAGATCGTACGTCTTGTCCAGCGGCCGGTGAGCATCCGCTGGGTTCGCCGAGACAACGGCCAGATGCTGGTTCCACCAGCTCAGAAAGTCTTACTGCACGCGGCCTTTGGCTTGCGGAGAATGCGCCGCTATCCACCTGATGGATAACTCCCGCAGCGCGCGGCCAATCTGCGTGGGCGGTTGTTCGGGCTGGTCGCGCGGCGCGGGTGCATCGCGCGCTGTTTTGGATGCCGTTCGGAACAGGCTCGCTTTGTCGGTGTAGAACGCCACTGGTCTTCCGTGGCGTTCCGGGTAGAGGCGCAGCGGGCGCATATTTTCTTCTGTCGAATCGTGCTTCACAAAGAGCGCTGTCAGTTCGCTGGAAGCGTCGTCGATCATGTGGATGAGATAAATGGTCTCGCCGCGGCCCTCCAGCCAGTCGTGCGTGCTGGTGTCCCACTGCACCAGTTCGCCACGGCAACTGCGGCGCGTGCGCCACTGGTGCACTTTCCTCCACTTTCTGCTTCCGTCCGCGCCACAGGCCCGCTGACATCCGGAGGGAACAGTTCGGCGGAGGTGTTCCAGATCCAGGCGGAGCCATCGCCCAGGACTGCGCATCTGGGTGCCTCGGCGAAGCCGCGGCGCGTGGCTCAGCGCCGACATTCTCAAAAGCTCTTGTAACCGCAACAGGTTTTTGCTAGAGTATTACCAAAGGTACTAGGCAGCTCATATGAATAGCGCTTGGAAAAGATTAGTCTTTGTTCTACCACTGGCAATGTCTGTCTCGGCTGTCAGTCCTGTTGCAACTTTGACGAGTGATGAACCTTTTACGCTGGACGGCCGCTCGGTTGCTGTTACGGGTGTGAATTCCTGGCCGTTGGTGTTGGGTGATGACATTGATACCCTTAGTGCGCCGGTGGTTCTGGTTTTGCGGAATGGCACGAAGTTCCAAGTTTCGGCTCATTCTCGAGTTAAGCTCACCGGGACTTCAACTCAACCTAAAATCGCAGTTGAAAGTGGAACAATCGTAGAATTGGGTAGCGCGCCAGGCGGGAACAGTTCAGCGTCACCGCATCCGCAAGCGATTGGCATCGGCCCCGGTCCCCATAATCCTATCAGCCCCTATAAGTAGCCTCTCTGGTAAGGCGAGACCGCACCAAGTCCAGTCTGGCTCATACCCTTGCTTGTCTGTTTTCTAGCGAGTCGGCGTGATCTCAACAGAACCGAGCCAAGCGGTACCCATTATCTTATTGTCGAATTTTCTTGAAGCCTCGCGGACAAATTCAAATGTCAGAACGCCACCGGCGGTGCTAACCTCGAAATTTTTCGCGACGAGTGTCCAGTTGTTCGTGCCGATCATATTGTCCGATCGCAGGTCCAGCCGTAGTCTATTTACCGAATCGAACAGGTACAGCATCATCCCGCTGTCGGTCGTGATCCCTTCCGTTTTCACCCAAGCCCGCAGTGACCATCTTCCGGGACCCAGCACGATGGTTTGTTGAATCTGTCTGAAGTCTACGTTCTGATCGCCAGAAAACTCCACTTTTAGCGCCCAGCCGCCCTGGTGACCAGCCTTGGCGACTCGGGTTACCCGAACACTCGGGGTGGTTTCCAAACTCCAGTCGAGCGGCGAAGGCTTCGGCTCTCGCTCGAATCCACCGTCGAAGACCCAGTTGGTTTCTCGATAGTCGGGGAAATCTCGAACCGTAAACTTCTGCCAAACAAGCGCAGCCTGCTGGGGAGCGTTCTCTCGAAGCAAGAAAGCGACATATTCTCCAGCCAGCTTGTCATCCGCACCGAAATTCTGCTGGATCCAATCCCATGTGGCTGCGGCTTCCATAAGTTGTTTTCCTTCCATCAAAAACCGCATAAAAGCGTAGGCGGCCGTCGGATTCTTTGGAATACCTCTGTCCAAAATCTGCTGAATCGACAACCCCAGTCGGCTATAGGTTAAGAACGCCGGCTCGTAGTAGGTTGTCAGCTCTGGATCCTGTAAGATCGTACGTAGATGAGAGAGCGTGTTTTGCGTATCTCCCGCCTGAAATTCAAAGTTAGCGGCACGAAATAAAATTACCGGATCGTAAGGGCCTGCGCTAAGGGCCTGTTGAAAGCAATACCCCGCTATGCTCACGTTCCTGGCGTTCATCTCCGCGTCGGCTAAGTTCGCCCAATTGTAGGCTGATGCGGAATCCAACAGCAGAGCTCGAGAGAACTCCCGCAGGGCTTCTGCTTGGTTTCCCCGAAGGGCCGTCCGCATTACCTGGTAAACCTTTTCGTTCGAGAATTCTTGGGGGCACATCCACGCCTCACACCAAGTCCGCGCTGCGTCGTCTTTCTTGGCGTGCCAGTTCAGCCACACTTCGGCGGCTCCGTAGGATGTCAAGACGATGCCTAGAACCAATAGCAGTCCGATAATATGCTTCTTTCTACGAGCTTTCAGATGCTCATTTCGTCATTGACCCTGGTTTCTCTATCGCTGGCGCTTATCTGGACCGTGCTCGCAAAGGCGGGGGTGTACCCTGCCGATTGGGTGGTGACGCTGCTCGCGGTCGGTTGCATCGCAAGTTTCTATAGCGTAACAGCGAACCGCCGCTCTCGATGTCCGGCCCTTGCAAAGGTAGTTTCCCTTCTTGTTGTGGCTGTCCCGTGCTATGTGGCCTTTCAGCTCGTGCCGCTTCCGTTTTCTATTCTCCACGTTCTTTCCCCCGCTCGAGAATCTCTTGTGACTGCGCTGGCGCCGATCCTTCCAACAATACACAAAGCGCCGTTGAGTGTTAACCCTCCTGCAGCTTTACTTTCACTATTTACCGTAGTTGCCTATATCGTCACGTTTTTCCTCATTCGTGAACTTGCGTGGCGGTTCCGGCCTCGCGCTTGGATTCCTGTGATTCCGCTTCTGAGCATTGCTTCCCTGGAGGCTTTCATCGGAGTAACGCAAGTAGGCATCGGATGGCCGGACGGCGTGGCCCAGGGAACATATACAAATCGAGATCACTTTTGCGGCTTGCTCGAAATGATTCTACCCTTGAGCGTCGTCTGCGGACTTGTTATTTTTCGCAAACACAACCGGCACCATAGTTCCTCAATGCAACTAGCCATCGCAGCTTGTGGGGTCTGGACTGTTTCCGTTCTCATTTTTGTCGCAATCGTTTATTCTGTGTCGAGAGCCGGTTTTATGGCTGCTCTGGCAAGCCTCTTCATGGTGGGGGCGCTTGATCGCCTGCCTAGTTATCATTCGCGCAGGTTGAAATTTGCCTCGCTAGGAACATCCGTTCTATTCGTACTGCTGGTGTTTGCGTTTTTGACCACTGGAGCGCTCCTGGACCGGTTTGCGGAAATGTCTTCCGTGGACAAAATCTCGGCTGAAGCTCGGCCTTTCATTTGGAAAGAAACGTTGTCCCTGATCGCCGAATTCCGTTGGTTTGGGTGCGGCTTGGGTGGTTTTGAATCCACTTTCCTGAAACATCAGGTCAACGCCAAGGACTTTAGTATTCAGTTTGCACATAACGATTATTTGCAATATCTCGCAGAACTCGGAATTGTTGGCTTTTCGATCCTTTCCGCAGCGCTAATGAGTGTCTTGTTGCCGGTTTTTCGCGGTTTGACAGACTTAGTTGACGAAGATCGCCGACTACTGACTGTGGGAATAATTGGCAGTGTAGTGGCGATTGGAATTCACAGCCTGGTTGACTTTAACATGTATATTCCCGCAAATGCGATGACGCTGGCTTGGATCATTGGAGTGGGATCTGCCAACGGACTTGCCGACAGGGACACGTAACACCGTCTTGCGATCGAGCCCTGGCCAACCGAAGTGATCTCAGCATTCGTTCCGGCAGCCGAACCCCGGGCGACCCGCCGTCCCACTACGCCATCTTGGTATTTGGCGAAGCATCGCTCGCGTGAGTGCGGGCGGGCTTGTCTAATGCCCGTTTGGGGCTGTGGCAGCCAGCTCGGGTGTCCCGACATACCTGGCGGACAAGCAACGAAACTGCCGAATATATTAGCCAATTTGCCGTTAATTACATAACAAGCCTAATATAATAGGCATATGCTTGCTCTCATCTCTGTTGGTGGTGAAATCGCCAAACGTCGCAAAACGCTCAGACTCAGCCAAGCTGAATTGGCACGCAAGGCGGGCGTTAGTCGCGCCACACTCGATGCGCTCGAAAACGGACGGGCTGGCGAACTGGGTTTTGGCAAGCTCACCAAGCTGCTTGCGGCGGTCGGGCTTGAGCTAACACTGCAGGCTGCCGGTTCGCGGCGCCCCACTTTCGATGAACTGATGATGGAGGATCGCGATGATCAAAGGTTGGACGGACGCGGCTGAGGCGGGCTTGCTTGATCGGCACGGCGAGCGTGGGAGCACATTCGCTTATTTAGCGGGCACGTCCGTCGCTCGTGCGGTGTCAATGACGATGCCCGTTCGCCTCGCCTCCTGGAGTGTCGACTTCGGCCTGCTTCCGATCTTCGAGATGAATCTGCCGGAAGGGTTTTTGCGTGAGCGGCTGCGCCTAGCTTTCGCCAAAGCCATCGGCACGTTTGACGAATTCGACCTGCTGTCAATCGTGGGACGCTCACAGGTCGGACGCATCCGATACACGAGCGACAAGGAACGATTGGACGAGGTCGTGCCCTTTCAGTCCGTTGATGAGATTCTCGAACGAAGACGCGGCGGCGAACTGTTCCGCTACTTAATAGAGAGGTTCGCATCCTTCTCGGGGATCAGCGGCGTACAGCCGAAGATCCTCGTGCGCGATGAAAACACCTTCGCAGAGATGCCGCATACTGGCCGCCGGCTCTCCCAGAGCTTCAGGGGCGCCACGCACATCGTGAAGTTCTGGGAGCCCAACGAATATGAGCAGCTTGCCGCCAACGAGTATTTCTGTCTGACGGCCGCCCGCAAGTGCGGACTCGGCGTGCCTCCCTGTCGCCTGGCCGAGGACGGGACGGCCCTCGTCATCGACCGCTTCGATCTGCGCTTTGACGGGACCTATCGGGGATTCGAGGATTTCGGCGTACTTAACGCGCGCCGCACCGACGAAAAATATCGCGGCACCTACGAAACTCACGTGATGAAACGCTTTACTCAGTTTGCGAGTTCGAGCGATGTCAACGAGGATTTGGAGAAGCTCTTCACTCTGATTGCGCTCAATTGTGCACTTCGCAATGGCGACGCGCACCTGAAGAATTTCGGGATCATCTATGACGATGTCGAGGGTGAAGCGCGGCTTGCGCCGGTTTACGACCTCGTGACCACATCTGTGTATATCCCCAAAGACGGTCTTGCCCTAACTCTCAATGGTTCGACACGATGGCCAACGGCAAAGGAACTGAAGAAGCTTGGCGAAACCCGCGCGGGTGGCGCCCCAGCAAGAATTCGGCAAATTCTGGAACGCATTGCGGATGCAATCCGGGATACGACACGAGACGTCGACTCCTATTTGAAGGAGCATCCGGAATTTGTCGGGATCGGCCAACGGATGCTGAAGGAGTGGGAGATTGGTGTGAATAGCTCCCTGAGGGGTTAATAATCCGTGGCCTCCTACGGCGTACCTGGCTGTGAACCCGGTGCGCTGGCGCACTCGAATGTGTAACGATCGGCAATAATCTCCAGCAAGTCTGTCAAATTCACTCCGACTGGACGGACTGAGCCTTGCCGCCTTATGAGACGGGTTGCTGGAACGGCCCGGAGCGGTCAAGGGCGCGCTGGTGTTGCGCGGCGAAGCTATCCCTTGACGGCGAGGACCGTTCGAGAAAAGTCGAGGTAGGCGGAAAGGCGACCTTAATGTAAGAGGGGTCTCGGAAAGCGACCGAGCCAATCCGGTTTTCGAGTTTTTCTGGGAAAGCCGATTTTGCCACAAGCAATTGCGATCAGCCATCGAAAGCGTCAGTCAACACGGTGGACCCGCCACGAATTGAGAAACGAATCGGCCACAGAACGGTCAACGAGGGACAGTGAACAAATGGTTAACGTGCCTAGAACAGATCGGTAAAAAACGTTAACAAAAAGTGAACAAACCAGCCTCCCGTCCACTCGTTATTTTCGGATAAGGCGAAGCCTTATACATGGTGTCTCTTCAATTCTTCACCTCGAGTACCCGAGACATGGTCCTGTGCATGTCCAGTCGCGGGTCAACGATGCCATTTCCAGGAAGCCTCGGTTAGGATAGGAATTTTTGTCGCGAATGAAAACGTGATAGGCGCGATTTAGACCCATGCCCATAAATTCAGCTTCGAACTCTTGGCGATAGGACTCGGAATCGAGTTGACGTGCGGCTTGCGTGAGTTCGTCGGTGTCGACATTGCCTCCCTGCGCGGTGGTGAATTGAAACGCGGCCCAGTGCGGATCGGCTTTGGCGTATTCAAAGTGTTCGTAGAAGCGATTACGACCTTTGGGCGTGCTGATGAAGAGCGCGTGGTCGTGACGGTCACTGAGAGAGGGACGGAGAACTTCGGTCCAGGCCTCGGGACGGATGGAGGCGAACTCATCGAGGACGACGAAACCCAGACCGTCACCGCGGAGTGAGTCGAGACGGTCGACGCCACGGATGGCGAGGGTTGAGCCGAAGGTGAGTTGGAATGGATAGGTCGGTTTCAGAGAGGGTCTTGGCCCAATAGGGACGAGTGAGAGACTTAAGACGGTTCCAAGCGATGTGCTTGGCTTGGCGACAGGAGGGTCCGACGTACCAGATGACTCGGCCGTGGACTTGGGCGAAGTGGAGCATCTCGGAGAGGGCGAGGTGGGTTTTGCCGAAGCGGCGGCCGGCGACGAGGACGCGGAAACGGGCGGGGGAATGATAGACGTCTAGTTGGCGAGGGTTGAGGCGGAGGATGTATTCGCGGGAGTTACGGGGCGGCATAAAAAGCGACAGACTAATCTGGGTAAGAAAGAATGAAAATAATGGCCATGGATGAACACAGAGTGCGCCGGGATAAACCGGGCATGAACTGCGACGCTGCTGGCATGAGCGGATTGCCGATACCGGGACGGGCTGCGGTCGGTGGTGCAAGGCTGCTTTAACTACTTTGCCGTGCCGGGTCACTTCGCCGCGCTCCAGACGTTTCGGCGGGAAGTAGCGTGTGCCTGGCTGGCGGCGCTTCGGCGTCGCAGCCAGCGGCATCGCTTGCCGTGGGAGCGTTTCCGCACGATTCTCGATCAGTATCTCCCGATGCCGCGAATCCTGCATCCGGAACCCGGTGTGCGGTTTGACGCCAAATACCCAAGGTAGGAGCCGTATCCGCTAAAGTGCGCCCGTACGGATCTGTGCGGGGTTGTGTCAAGAACGTGCTCGAAGGTGTGTTGGAGGCGGTCTGTTAGGGTACCATTTCCGCGCGGCGATCAGCGGCATGCCGCGAATAGTGGATGGCGGCACTGGCGCGCAATAGCCGGAGGTAGCTTGATCGATATAAACCGCCTCGCAGCCCGGCACAGGGATTCGCTTCGCCCTCCTTACCGTCAGCTAGGGCAGGGATGGGAGCCCTGTCAAGGCAACCCTGCGGGCTCGCTGCGCTCGGCCTTGACAAAACTCCCAACCCTGCTCCAAGGCCCTGATAAGAGGGCGAAGCGGAAAACCAAGCGCCACCACCCGAGTTGGTGCGATAAAGTTTTGAGTTCGCAGTAAACCGTGTCTTTTCGGCAAGCCTGCTTGCGAGAGAGGTCAATGAAGTGAATTGGAGGTCAAAACGGTAGCGGGCTTCGAAACCGGTTTGCGGGCACGGAACTTTTTCTGGAGACGTTGGTTGACTGCGGCGGTAGAGAATGTTTCGGGATTAAACGGACCGCGCCAGAGGAGCATGTTTTCATGTTCACTATGGGTAGGATCAGCGATGGCCGCCAGGTAGTCTTCATAGCCGAGAGTTCCGCCGACGTCTTCTGGAGGGGTACGGCGCTCGCCGGCAACACATCGCGGATAGTGGATGTTGGGCTGGGGCATGAGAATGCCCTCCAGTAAAAGATCATGGTGCCAGCTATCACCGAAGTCATAGAGATATTCGAAATGACTACCCACGCGCGGCACGACATCGTTGAGGCGCGCGAGTTTTTCATTCAAAACTTTGCGCTCGTACATGTCATCGTCGGGATCGGGCACGCTATAGCGGCGACGGCCGATGAGGAAATCATGCAGATGATAGTCTTCCCAATCCATAACGATCTGCAACAAAGTGTGCAGTTGGGCTAAAGTGATGTCTTCCCAGACTTGGATACGCCGCCAGATGAGCGGCTGAATGTCTTGCAAAGTAATTTTCAGCTGATACAACGCTCGATGGTTTGCCACAGTTTGCTCGCTTTCGGCTAGCATACAACTCTGCCGATGTTCAATCGCAAGTGGCTGTGCTATTCGCTAGCGTACAAGCAAGGCTTCACGGTAGTTCCAAGGCATCCACTGAGCGGGCTTGCTAGCCAACTCGCTCGCGTGCTTCTGCAACTCGGCGAGATAGTCGAATGCGTTTGCGCCACACAACTCGCAGCTGTGAATGAGGCTCATAAACAAGTCGCCCACCTGTGCACCGTTGAGAGTTTTATAGAACAACGCATTCTTGCGATGCAGCACCACACGCTTCAAAGCTCTTTCACAAAGATTATTGTCGAGCGGTGCATTCGCCTCACGCAAAAAAGCGGTCAGCCCGCGCCAGTGGCGCAACAGGTAGTGAATCGCCTGACCCAAGCCAGAGTTGGGCTCTACTTTTTTTTGTGCGAACTGCGTTTCCAGCCAGCGATGCAGTTCTTCCATCACTGGGCCGCTGTGTTGTTGATGAAACTGCAATCGCTGCGAGGGTGTGAGTCCACGCTCGCGCGTATCGGCATCGTGCGCATAAACGCACCCCAACATCTCCAAGACATAACGGCATTCCTCGGGAAAGTTCTGCACAATGTCTACAAACTGCCTTCTCCCGTGGGCAAGGCAGTGGGCGATCATGATGTCCACGCCCGGCGCTAGCTTCGGCACGTTACGCGATAGCGCATCGCACATCTGAATCGGCGGACGTAGATCCGTCGCGCGTTGCTTCAACACGTCGGCCAGGTTTTCGCCCGCATGCTGCCGACCGGTGAAATACAACGCGATCTTCTGTCCTTGACCAGTGGCTACGATTCCGCTTGTGAACACACCGGTGCGTTTGTCTGACGGCTCGCGCGCCAATCGCAAAATACGCATGCTGGTGTCGTCGTTGTGCAGCACTTCTCCTTGCGCCGCTTGCCGGATCAACTCTTCCAGTGCGGGCTTGATGATCTCGGCGGCTTCCTCGACAATCTCCCACTGTGTCGCCGCCGGCATGGGAATACCTAAGCTGTCTTGCAGCTTCTCTAATCGGTAGAACGGTACTCCGCTGCCGTACTTGAGCTGCGCGATCATCGCGCTGGTGGTTGCGTCGTACTTTTCTGGTCCTATGTCTTCCGGTTCTTGCGCGGTAAACACCTGGCCGCAGCCGTTACAGCGCAATCGCTCCAACTCATACACCGTGGCTGCCAGCGGCGCCTGGCCAATAATGCGGACCAGCGGCTTCGGCTCTTTCTGTGCATACACTTTGCCCTTTTCACAGCCGGGGCAAAGATCCCCCGACTTCAGCTCTGCATGTGAAATAGCAACTTTCGATGCACCCGTATAATCGGCGGCTCCGTTTCGTCCATGTCCCTTTAGGGGTGACTTTTTGTTTTTGTCGGTGCCTTCTTCCGGTTTTGCACCTGCTGTATTCGGTAGCACGGCACTCGTCTTCTCGTTGTTCCGCGCAGGAGCCAATAACTCTGCCAGCGCGTGCAATGCACCCTTGAGTTTCTGACCATCCGATTCACTGAGCGGCGCGTGTGTGCCGTGATCGATAATCCGGTCCAGTTCGTCGAGATTCACATCGATCCGCTGCCGCGTCTTCTTCATGATCGGCCCAGTAACTCGCGAAAGCGCGGCGTCAACGGCAAACCGAACAACTCTTTTACCGGTTGGGTCCGTTTCTTAGTGGGCGCATTGTGACCACGGCCCGTCGTGCTGCCGAGAGGCAGCCAGTTGGCTGCCCGATAACATGTCCCTTTAAAACGCGCCGGATCGATGAACGTTTCTAGCCAGTAGACCGGATGCGCATACCACTGCTGCCAATCGATCGGCACAATCTTTGCCATGCGTCCCAGGATGTGCGATGCCAAATGCGGCACCTGCACCCAGGGCAGAATCAGGAAACGCGTGTTGTAAGCAAGCAAGTGCAGATTACGCTTGCGCGTTTCCATGTTCCAGCCTATAAAGCGATCACGACCCGCCAGGTGACGCGGCGCGGAACACCAGGCCACGCACGCGATCACTTGGCCATGCGCCGACACCAAATACTTCAAGTGCTCGCCGACCGGCTGTTCGTAGCCGAGATAGTGATATTGCTCCAGCAGACTGTTGAACAAAGCTTCTTGCGGCGTGCGCCGCACTTGTTCAAACGTCAATGGTGTGAGATTCGCCAGCGGTCCGCGCACCGGGCGATTGTCCGGCACCAATGGTTCTGGTCGTGTCCGCTCGGTGAATGGATTCCGTGGCGTGCGCCGCGCCGGCGGCAGTTCGATCTGTCCAGAGCGCTCCAAGGAAAGCAGCAGTCCGCGACACACCATATCCCGCAAAGCGCCGTTAGCTTGTTTCCATTGCCACGCTTCGCAGATGCCACAGGATAAAGCGTAGCGGCTCATCTCCGGATGTTCGGCAATAAACTGCCGCAGGAAGGCGATCTCTTCGCCGCTAATTACTCTTCCGCGATGGCGATAGATATCTGCCACAACAGCAGTGTGACAGAAAATCTCTTGGAACGCAAGCCCCCTAGCGCGAACTTTTTGTTAACTGACACGCCGCCACATCGGCGCGGCCGGCGTGTCTGGATTGCCCGCTGCCACCAACAACTGCGCCTGATAAGCTTCGATGGAACACGCTGCTCCCTTGCCGTCGGGCCACCAGCGAAAGCGCCCTTTGGAGAGTCTTTTTTGCGCGAGCCAGAAACCCTGACCGTCATAGGCCAACAAACGGATCGAGGTGGCGCTGCGGCTGCGAAAAACAAATACGCATCCTGAAAACGGATCGGCTGCCAGTTTTTCACGACACAGTTGCACTAAAGAATCGATGCCTTTTCTTCCGTCCACTGCCTCCAGCGCAACAAGGACGCGCATCTGCGGCGCAATCTGCAACATTGCTACTGTCCCGCAAACGTGCAAATTAACGCTGTTACTTCACTCGCACTCACGCCCTTCCACTCTAAGCGCAGCTTGCCTCCCCGTGGTGAGTCCACTTCCACCATGCAACTGCTCCCGCCGCTCGCTGCCGGTGTAAATAGCTCCACAAAGTGGGCCGCCGCTTCCATCGTTTGCTTCCCAGTTTTGCGTTTTGCTCTTGCTGGCTTACTACTTTGCCCCATCCGCTTCTTCAGGCTGTTGGCATCCAACCGCAAAGATCGACAAACCAAATTCATGCCCCGCCGTCCAGCGATCTCCACTGCAGCTTGCCATAACTCTTCAGGCAATCGTGTCCGCCTCTCGTGCCCATTGCGGAACTCTTCCAACCGTAATCTCAACGCTTCTAAATCTTCATAGCTGCTGATGAATGCTTCACGCGCCATAACAACTCAGCCTCCCGGCTTTCTGACGCTATCAGCTTTTTAGCCTTCTTTCATGCAGCCTTGCCGAAAGGACACAGTAAACCGGAGGGAAACGCCCGACCCGCCGGCCGCGGACGCGCGCCTGTTTGCTGAAAAGCTGCGAGCGGCGCTTTCGTCCGGTGGCGGCGCGCCAGCGCTATTGTAGCCCGCAATGCCGGCAAGCGGCGCGGCAGTGGTCGCGGTGGAAGGCGCAGCAGAGGTACCGGGCGACGCCGGCGGCCCAAGAAAAACGCCGCGGGCAAAGCCGGCGTTACCGCGAACGCGTCAAAGAGCGCAAACAAGCGGCGCAGCCAGAGACCGTTCCGGAAGCCGCGAGGGTCATCACTCACAATTTTTTTCGATCACTGTTGCGACCGGCCTGGCTGCTATGAGGGATTCGCCCAGCAACCGCGATCGCCGCTGCGGCGCTTCTGTTCACGGGCCTGTCGGCGCGCGGTGGAACGCGTTTGGCAACGCGAGCGGCGCTGGCGCCAGGCGCTGCGGTGGCACTGGAAGAGGTGCATCAATGTGGCAGCAGATAATCCCGACATATTGATCCACGGAAGCGGCTGACGTACATTCTTCGTGTCTACGAAAGGAAGAGTCACAGTGCTGCGCTGGGTCGGCGAAGATCTGCTTCACCTGAAGCAGGAGGAGATCGGCGAACACTACGGGCGCTACCGTCTGCACCTGCCGGAAGCCGAACGCGCCATGGCGCGTTCGCTCGAACGGTATGGTCAGTTATCGCCGGTGGTGGTGTGCCGGCGCCAGGATCGCTACGAACTGATCGATGGCTTCAAGCGTCTCGGTGCGGCGCGCCGTCTGGTCCCGCTCGAGTCTCTGGCGGCCCGGCTGCTGGAGGCCGACGAACGCTCGGCGAAAGCCGCCATCTACGGCCTCAACCGCGCGGGCGGCCGCACGCGCGAACTGGAAGAAGCCTGGATCATTCACGCGCTGGTGCGCGACGACGGCATGAGCCAGGTGGAAGTGGCGGAACTGCTCGGGCGTCACAAGAGCTGGGTGTGCCGCCGGCTGGCGCTGATCGAGCGGCTGGGTTCGAAAGCGCGCGACGATTTGCGCGTGGGGCTGTTGTCGCCCACCGCGGCGCGGCAGATCGTGCGGTTGCCGGAAGGCAACCAAGGCGAAGTGCTTGATGCGGCGCGCCGCGAAGCGCTGGCGGGTGCGGAACTGACGGGCCTGGTCGATCTGTGGCTGGGTTGCGCCAACGCCAGCCAGCAACAGTACATCCTGGCGCATCCGCGCGAAGCGCTGTCGCAGGCCAAAGGCTTAGTCCACGCGGTGCGCGATCCGCGGCTGAGCGAAGCCGGCAATCAGCTCTGGAAGCGCATAGGACTGCTGCTCGATGTATTGGGGCGCATGGAAGTGTGGCTGGCGCACCATGGCCGCAGCGGCCTGACGGCGGAAGATCGCGTGATGCTGACACCCCGTTTTGAAAAGCTATCGCGTGATGCCGGATCGGTCGCGGCGCTGAGTAGCGATCTGGTGAATGAACTGAAGACCGCATGAAAGAAGCCACCTGCAACGAAATCGTACGGCTGCATTACGCCGGCACTTCGCAGCGCGCCATCGCGCGCCTGCTGGGCATCCATCGCAAGAGCGTGTTCCGCGTCCTCCGCCAACACCAGGATCGCCGCGCCGGCGCCGCCGAACGGGAAGCGGCGCGCCGGCCGAGCCTGCTCGACCCGTACGCCGATCCGATCGCGCAACTGCTGGAACGCTACCCGAATCTGACGGCGGTGCGCTTGCACGAAGAACTGCGCAAGCTGGGTTTTACAGGCCGCTACACCATCGTGCGGGAACGGCTGCGTACGTTGCGGCCACATGCGCCGAAGACGCCGGTGCGGCGCTTCGAGACGGCGCCAGGTCTGCAAGCGCAAATGGATTTTTCGCCCTATGACATTCCGTTCACCGCCGAAGGCCGGCGCCGCGTGCATGCGTTCAGTTACATATTGGGTTACTCGCGCCGCCAGTATGTGCGCTTCGTGGAAGCGCAGGACTTTACCACGACCATCCGCGAACACGTGCGCGCCTTTGCCTACCTGCAGGGCGCCGCTGCCACATGCCTGTACGACAACATGAAGGTCGTAGTGACCGGTTATGACGGGGATCAACCCATCTACAACACGCACTTTCTGGCCTTCGCTACACATTACGGATTTCAGCCCTGGGCCTGCCGGCCGCATCGTCCGCAAACGAAAGGCAAAGTGGAAAAACCTTTCCAGTACGTGGAGACGAACCTGCTGAATGGCCGCACCTTCACTTCGCTGGAGCATCTCAACCAGATGACGGCACAGTGGCTGGCCGATATCGCCGATGTGCGCATCCATCGCGAAACCAAACGCCGGCCCATCGATATGTACGACGAAGAAAAACCTCATCTGCTGGCTCTGCCGGCGCAGCCGTACGATACCGCGCGCGTTCTCTACCGCACTGTGGACGTGGAAGGCCACCTGGCCTGGTTGCAGAACTTCTACTCGGTGCCGTGGCAGCGCATCGGCGAGCTATTGCCGGTACGCGTCACGGAGAACGAGCTCATCGTCTACGGCCCGGACGTGAAAGAGATCGCCCGCCACGAACTCTTTCCCTCCGGCACAACAGGCCAGAAGCGCAGCCTGCCGGAACATGCTCCCGGTCGCGATCAGCAGCAGAAACGGGAGTTGCTCAAACAGCGTTTTGCGGAATTCGGTCCGGACGGCATTTTGTTTTTAGACGAATTGCTGCGCGCCCGGCATCACGGCAAAGATGAGGCGGTGCGGGTGCTGCGGCTGCTCACGGTTTATCGCAAGGAGGATCTGGCCAGCGCGCTGGAACGCGCGGTGCGTTATCGCGCCTTCTCCTGGTCGGCCGTCGAACGCATCGTAGCCGCACAGGCGCGGCCCCGCTCTGCCATGGAGTCGCTGGCCATCGAAGCGCAAGAACACCTGGATGAGATTTTGCAGCAAACTTCGCTGGCCGCCCGCTCCACGGCGGAGTACCAACCGCTGCTCGAAGAAACGGCCCACCACGATGAAGATGAAAAAGACGACCGCACAGACGACGGCTCCCACGAACCAATTGCGTGACCGCTGCCAGAATCATTTCCTCGCCCTGCGGATTCCAGTGGAACCAGCGGCGCTGGATGAACTGCTGGCACGGGCCGAGAAAGAGAGTCTCTCTCACCTGCGTTTCCTCGATCTGCTGCTGGGGGCGCAGGCCGATGCACGCCGCGAGCGCGCGGTGGCGCGGCGCATCCAGGACGCGCATTTTGCCGAGAACAAAATACTGGAAGCTTTCAACTGGCAGTTCAATCCCAAGGCTTTCGACCGAGTGCAGATTGAAGAGCTGGCCACCGGCGACTTCATCCGCCGCCACAGCAATCTCGTGCTGGTCGGCTGGAGCGGCGTGGGCAAGAGTCACATCATTCAGGCACTGGGCCAGAAGGCTTGCGTGCATGGTTACCGGGTTTTATACCGGACCTCCGCTCAGTTACTCGCCGACCTGACAGCTTCGCTGGCCGATAAAACACTGCCGGCCAAATTGCGCCGTTACGCCAAACCGGAGCTACTCATTATCGACGAGTTCGGCTTCGACAAAATCGAGCGAACGGAATGCCCCCAAGCCGCTCACTTGCTCTATAAAATCATTGCGTCGCGGAATCAAAAGCGCTCTACGGCACTGGTCACGAACGTGGACTTCGACAAATGGGGCGACTATCTTTCCGACGGCCCACTGGCGATGGCTTTCCTAGATCGTCTGGTCGAAGGCGCCATTATCTTAAAGGTCAAAGGCAAGTCCTATCGCGCACCGGAGGCCAAGCCTTCCCAAGATTAGTTTTCCTGAAGAACGCCTCACTGCGTCTGCGGCCAGCCATACCGCAACCACCCAGGCGGCGCGACGCTGCCCGCCATAGTGGTACATTTTTTCACCGCCTCCGACACGAAGGCGCACGATGCTGTATCAAAGATGAAGGTAGGTCCTTCGGAATCGGCTTGTAGGAGCGGGTTTCAAACCACCGTAAGCTGCTGGAACCGAAAGGCTACTGGTGGTGAACGTTACGGAAAAGGCGCGACAAAAGATTGCGTCATGTGTGAATGAATGAGACGAGTGCAAACGAACTGCTGATGAGGCATCGAAACAGATCTTCTGACGACATCAAAACCGGCGGGCCCCCGCGCTTCCGGGAAGAGTATGGCGGGTACCTATTTACTGGCCATGCGATGTCCGGTGTACAGGCAGCGTGACTTTCATCCGGGCTTTGATACGGAACTTGAGAACTTGATCGATGATGCTAAGGGAAAAGGTGCGAGCGGTAGTCCTGCAAGGCCGAAAGTACCGATGCATCGATCAGGGACGGACTGCCTCGTAGTAGCGAAGAAGCGGTGTAACTCCCCTGGAGCGAAGGAGGCAGGTCATTCGCGTCATGATCGATTTGGCCAACTGGCAACAGGAGGAGCCGGCTGGTTGTGGCGGAGGGCGGCAGCTCTCAATGGATGGCACGAGCCGTGTGACGGGAGACTGTCAAGCACGGTTCTGTGAGCGCCTCGGGGTGAAATTCCCCGGGGCGACTCGGCTTGTGTCAAGAACGTGCTCGTAAGGGCACGATGCTGTATCGAAGATGAAGGTAGGTCCTTCGGAATCGGCTTGTAGGAGCAGGTTCCAAACAACCGTAAGCTGCTGGAGCCGAAAGGCTGCCGGTGGTGAACGTTACGCAAAAGGCGCGGCAGTTGATCGCGTCATGTGGAGATGGAAGAGACGGGTAAAAACGAACTGCTGTTGAGGCATCGAAACAGATCTTCTGACGACATCAAAACCGGCAGGCCCCCGCGCTTCCGGGAAGAGTATGGCGGTTATCTAATCTAATTATTGGCTATACGGTGTCCGGTGTACAGGCAGCGTGACTTTCATCTGGGCTTTGATACGGAACTTGAGAACTTGATCGATGGTGTTAAGGGAAAAGGTGCAAGCGGCGGCCCCGCGAGGCCGAAAGTACCAATGCGTCGATCAGGGACGGACTGCTTCATAGTAGCGATGAAACGGGGTAACTCCTGTGGAGCGGAGGGGGGAAGGCCATTCGCGTCATGATTATTTTGGTCAACTGGCAACAGGAGGAACCGAATGGTTGTGGCGGAGGGCAGTAGCTCTTCACCCTAAACGCGGCAGTCTTAGCTTTGGCTTGAGCAGAGAAGTAGTTGATACTGTTCAAGATGAGCGACGAAATAGCGTTGAGGGAGATTCACCCGGAGGGTGAGCGGCAAACGGACGAGGTTGAACCCCCGGAAACACCCCTGAGCTTGGATACGTTCGCCGGGAAAATCCAGTTCCGCTGGGCGCCGGAGGCTAGGGTAAGCAGCTCAGGGCAGATGCCGTTCTTCATCGAGTTTTTGAAGACCAGTGGGCTGTTCGAAGAGTGGGTGAAGGATTGCCCGCTCCAATACACGAGTCCGAACGCACCACAGAAACGCGATGTGCTGGGGACCATTCTCTTGTCGGTGCTGGCGGGGCACTGGCGCTATGCGCATATGAGCGGGCTGCGCGGCGATGGGGTAAATCCCGAGTTGCTGGGAATGACGAAGGTGGCCACCGAGGACTCGGTGCGGCGGGCCTTGTCGGCGCTCAAAGAGGAACACTGCAAGCCGCGGTTGACGAAGCATCTGAAGGCCAGTTATGAGCGGAGCTCTTAAACCGGTAGACCGGAAACCATGAGCCGTTGCTGGAAGAGCCGTGGGCGTTGGACGTGGACACGACAGTGAAACCTCTGTATGGACACCAGGAAGAGGCGAAAGTGGGCTTACAATCCGCAAAAGCCGGGGCGTCCTTCGCATGCCTATCATAGTTACTTCATTGCGAACTTAAGGCTGGTGATGGAGGTAGGAGTGCAGGCGGGAAACCAGACGGCGGCCTCGTTTGCGCAGCCGGGACTTTGGGAGTTGTTGGACGGATTGCCGAAGCAGAGTCAGCCGTAGTTACTGCGTGGCGATTGCAATGCGGGAACCGAACGGGCAATGGAGGGAGCTGAGCAGCGTGGCATTGCGTATCTATTCAAGCTGAAGCAGAGCGCGAATGTGAAGAAGCTGATTGCGAAGCTGTTTCGGAATGACGAGTGGGTGGATGCTGGGCAAACCTGGGAAGGGCTGAACGCTGAACTGCAGTTGAGCGGCTGGAGCCAGAAGCGGCGCGTGGTGGTGTTGCGGCGATCTTTGCGCGAGGCCGTGGCGGAGGGAAAGAAGTCCGCCAAGAAAGCCGCCAAACAGTTGAGCTTAGATCTGCCGGAAGCGGCGCATCAGGGTGTGTTGTATGAGTACGCGGTGCTGGTGACATCGCTGCAGGACGAAGTGCGGACCATCGCACAGCATTACCGAGATCGCGGCAATTCGGAAAACAATTTCGACGAGTTGAAGAATCAATGGGGTTGGGCCGGCTTCACGACGCACGACCGAAAGCGCTGTCAGATCATGGCCCGTATCACCGCACTCGTCTACAACTGGTGGACGATCTTTATGCGGCTGGGCATCCCGGATAAACATGCGGAAGCCATCACCTCGCGTCCGTTGGCGCTGTACGGCATCGCCCGTCGGACCCGGCATAGCAATCAAACCACGGTGGAGGTCACCAGCACCCACGCTAAGGCCGGACTGATTGCCGAAGCTCTGACCAAGGTTAGTGCGTTTCTCAAGCGCATCAAGGAGACTGCGGAGCAGTTGACAAAGGACTCTCGCTGGCGACTGATCCTCAGCGCTGCTTTCCAGCAGTTTCTTCGCGGTAAAGTGCTTGGAAGCACTCGCCGACTAGCCGAGGTTATCGGTTAACTGCCGTTTTTAGGTTCACGGATGGCACGAGCCGTGTAACGTAAATCGAGAGATTTACGCACGGTTCTGTGAGAGGCTCGGGGTGAAATCCCCCGGGCCTACTCGGCGGCTGGGCAACTGGCATCCCTACCGCGACTAAGGACAACTACGCTTTCATGAGCATCTGACTTTCGATCCAACGGTATGTGCTCGCCATACCGTCCCTGAGCCGGATGCGCGGTTCCCATCCAAGGTGTTGCCGAATTTTTGTGTTATCGCTATTGCGGCCATTCACACCCTTTGGCGCGTCCAGTTTGTAGCATCTGTGCAGTTTGATTCCGGCAATTTCTTCGACGATATCGACTAGTTGGTTGATGGTGACAAGCTCGCTGCTCCCGAGGTTCAGCGGTTCGTGGATGTCGCTTTCCGTGATTAGTTGAATGCCCTTCAGACAGTCGTCGATATACATAAAGCTGCGCGTCTGGTTGCCGT
Source organism: Bryobacterales bacterium (assembly GCA_963785595.1). GTDB lineage: Bacteria > Acidobacteriota > Terriglobia > Bryobacterales > Bryobacteraceae > Bog-105. The sequence goes on from CAWAVY010000003.1 coordinate 284,851, forward strand.
CGCCCCAGATCTCGATTTCGTGGCGTCCCGAGGACTTGGCTTCGATTACTTTGCGGCAGATGGCGGCCGGCACCTTTTCGCGGCCGCCGTCGAAGGTTCCGAGCGGGCCGTAGACATTGTGGAAGCGGGCGACGCGGCACTGGAGTTGGAAGTCTTCTTGGAAATGCCGGCACATGCGCTCGCTGAAGAGTTTTTCCCAGCCGTAGCCGTCTTCCGGGAGGGCGGGGTAGGCATCTTCTTCGGCTAATGGTGTAACATAAGCGTTCTTCTGTTTGTCAGCGTTGTAGACGCAGGCGGAGGAGGCAAAGAAAAATCGCTGGGTACCCGCGTCGCAGGAGGCGAGGAGGAGGTGGGTGTTGATCAGGACGCTCAACATGCAGAGGGCTTTGTTGTTCTCGATGAAACCGATTCCTCCCATGTCGGAAGCGAGGTTGAAGACGACGTCGACGCCGGCAACGGCTTTCTGGCAGGCCGCCTTGTCGCCAAGGTCGAGGGTAAGATTTTCAACGCCGCGTGGTTTTTGGTACCAGTGGTGGATGGGCTTGATGTCGACGGAACGGACGACATTCAAGCCTTGGTCCAAGAGGAGGTTTACAAGATAGCCTCCGATGAAACCGCCGCCGCCGCAGACAACTATTTTTTTGCCGGAAAGAGAAAACATAAAATTAGCCACAGATGAACACAGATAAAGGACGAAGACTGGTAACGCAAAGACAAGGTAGTGGCCACGGATGAATGCAGATTAACACAGATAAAGACGCGGAGAGCAAACGATGGCGAAGATATTGGTGACGGGCGGGGCGGGGTATATTGGCTCGCATACGCGCTACTTCCTGGAGAAAAGCGGGCACAGGGTGGTAGTGCTCGATAATCTGGAGCGCGGGCATGCGGACGCGGTCCCCGAGGGTATGTTACGGCAGGTGGACGTGCGGGATACGGCGAGGGTGAAGCAGGTGCTGCGGGAGGAAAAAGTGGATGCGGTGATTCACTTCGCGGCGTATGCCTACGTGGGTGAATCGACCGAGAAGCCGGAGATGTACTTTGACAACAACGTGGGCGCTCTCGTTGTTTGAAGCGATGCTGGAAACGGGAGTGAAGTACGTGGTTTTTTCCTCGACGTGCGCGACTTATGGGGCAGTGGGCAAGTCACCGATTACGGAAGACCAGCCGTTTGCGCCGATTAGTCCCTATGGCGAATCGAAGGCGATGGTGGAGAAGATCCTGGAGTGGCTGGGCCGATTCCGCGGGTTGCGGAGTGTGCGGCTGCGGTATTTCAATGCGTGTGGGTGCGAGCCGGGCAGCGGTTTGGGTGAACGGCATGATCCGGAGACGCATCTGATTCCGCTGGTTTTGCGGGCGGTGCAAACGGGTGTGCCGGTTACTGTGTTTGGCGATGATTGTGCGACGCCGGATGGGACCTGTATTCGCGACTATATCCATGTGAGTGATTTAGCGGAGGCGCACATTTTGGCAGTGGAGTACTTGCTGAGGGGCGGGCGGTCTGATGCGTTCAATTTGGGAACGGGCATAGGTCACTCAGTAAAGGAGGTGCTGGCGGCGGTTGAGCGAGTTACGGGGCGAAACGTGCCGTACACGACGGGACCCAGAAGGGACGGTGACCCAGCGGAGCTAGTGGCGGACGCGAGTAAGGTTAGGAGGGAGCTGCACTGGAGGGCGATGCGGGTAGAATTGGATGGAATTGTACGGGCTGCAATTAATGGCCAGGATGAACGCAGCGCGCAAAGCTGCAACCAAGAGCCGCCAAAGCCGTAAACAACGATTGAGCCGAAGATGGGCTGATAAAACGCTGATAAGAGCCTCCCGGCCAAGCTCGAAATTCTACGCGAAAGCTGAAAATCTTTACATCGCGCAAAGAAATTGAAGATTAGCGTTGCTTAATTTCATTACTACATTTCTGTATCTAAATGCTTGGCAGATGCATAGACACGCAGCTATGTTTGGAATGCTCGGCCGAAGACAAGGCAACATTGAGTGCGATCTGTACTAGCCGAGCAAAGGATGTGCGCCTGGTAGAGTGCGGCCGAATCATTATTCTGTCTCGGCTCGACGGAAGGGAGATTCAGCAGGTGGCACGGGAATTGAAAGTCTCCATCCCCACTGTCACCAAGTGGTGCAAGCGATTCGCACTTTGGGGCGTTAAGGGGTTGAGCGACGAGCCACGGTCCGGCAAGCCGGTTACCTACGACGGCGCATTTCGAAACCGTGTGCTGGCACTACTGGAGCAGTCGCCACCTCCAGGCATGTCCCACTGGGATGGACCGGCAGTGGCCGAGAGACTCGGCTCCAGCGTCTATGCAGTGTGGCGCGTACTGCGCCGGGAGGGCATCCACCTGCAACGGCACCGCAGTTGGTGCGTGAGCACAGATAAGGAGTTCGCACCCAAAGCTGACGAGGTGGTCGGGCTCTACCTCAACCCACCGTTGAACGCGGTGGTGCTGAGCATGGATGAGAAGCCCAGCCTGCAAGCCATCGAGCGGCCTTCCGGTTATGTCGAGACCGACAGCGGCGCCGTGGTTCGCGGACTGAAAAGCACCTATAAGCGGCATGGCACGCTGAATCTATTCGCCGCCCTGGGTGTCGCCACCGGCCAGGTCAAGACCAAATTCACGGAAGAAAAGAAACGGTCGGATTTTCAGAGTTTTCTGGAAGGGGTAATTGCGGAGCAGCCGGTAGACAAGGAGATTCACGTCATCCTCGACAATTACTCACCGCACAAGAAGAACGACAACTGGTTAGCCAAGTACCAAAGCAGAGTACTTTTTCATTTCACACCAACCTCGACAAGTTGGCTAAACCAGATTGAAATCGTATTCAGCCTGCTGCAACGGAAGACCCTCAACGGAGCCAGCTTCAAAAGCAAAGACCAACTGCGCGACGCAATCGAAGCCTTCATTCGCAGACATAACGAACGAGCCAAGCCATTTCGCTGGCGTAAGCGCGACGTCAGGGGCGGCCCACTCCGAAATACCGTTGTTAACTTATGCAATTAAGCACTAGCTGTCATAACCTTCCATTGCCCCCCAACAAAGCAATCCGGCTCACCGCTCCGCTCTTGGAAGAGTTTCCGTTTGCCTTCGGTGCCACGAAGGAAATGGGATAGGTGAAACGCAATGTATTGAACACGGAAACACTGGCTGGAATTTTAGGCGGCGATCCAGATCGTCGTCAAGCCGATCAAGCTATCGTTCCTGGTCGAGGAACTCGTGCCTACCTGAGTCTGTGCGTAAACGGATCCTCAATTGGCAGCGCGTACTTTGTAAAACTTCGTAAGCACGCCTGGGACTCGCCATTTGTGCTCGTTTTCCACACCACTTTGAAAGAGCCGGTCTGCATTTTGCAAGTCGATCAAAAAACTTCCCTTTATCTGTAAGTCATTTGCTTGGCTGCATTTGGTTGAGCACAAGGAAGCTTGACAAGCGTCCGACTGGAGGTCCAACTATAATATTGCGTTAGATTCTTAAATCAAAGATCGTAAACAAGAATACTTCAACATTCTAAGTTGTAAGGTCAAGCAGCCGCCAGCAGATCAACGATTTTCTCGATTGCTTTGTCAGCGTGGTGGTAAGCGACTTCGAGTTTGCTGTTCGGTTGATGAGCGGGGTCGGGCCGGTGGTGAAAGCGGCTGTTGGCCAGCGGACCGCAGAGGCGCTTGTGGAAGAAGAGGAACAGGAGTGCGACTTGAACACCCTTGGTCGAGAGCCGGTAAGCGTAACGGCGACCGTCTCGTTCGACTAGGCCGTGACCTTTCAGCTTGCGGAGATCGTAACGAAGCTGGTTCAGCCCGTAGGTCTTAGCGGTTAGCTGGAAGGTGGTGAGAACAGCCTCATGGATCTGTTTAGCGGTCCAGCCGCCGACGGTGTTGCCGCCGTGCAGCAGAACCTCCAGCAGGCGAATGACCCGTGCGTCGTGGATTTTGATGCCGGGATAGCGAACGGAACCGAGGGTGATGGGCAAGGCAAGCCGCTGGAGTAGCGGAAAATCCACATGGACGTTGAGGCACTGGGCTTGGAAACCGGCGAATCGGTTGGTGATGATCTGGAAGCGTTGGCGCACCGCGTCGAGATGGTCGAGTCCCTTTTTGAGGCCAAAATCGCGCAGATTATTGGAGCAGATCTCGTTGCGCAGAAAGCGCGAGAACTTTTCGTATTGCTTGAGAAAGGCATTCTTCCAATAGGCGCGAAAGACGTGATGGCCATGTTCGATCTGATCGATGACTGTGGCCAGTTTCCCGTGCAGCCGCTTGTTCAGGCGGACGCCGAAAATCTCGCTAATGCGGTTAGCCGTGAGGCGCCACAGGCCGATCTCGCAGCTGCGCTCGAAGATCTTGTGAATCGGAAAATGACGCTTGAAGATGAAGTTCCGGCAGTATTCGATCTGGGCGATAGAATAGAAACGCGACAGACTCATCGCGCCCCGCTCCTTGTTTGAGAACTTCGGCCCAAGAATCAATGTCCAGTAATCGAGTTGCTGGCGGATGATCGCCGGGCTCAAGCGGTCGGCGGCGGCTTGTAAGGCCGCGACATCGTCCACCGCCAGGAAGGCGTTGTCGTTCTTACGAAATCCGACTTGGCTACGGTTCAGTTCCCGTTCGATGAAGGAATGGCCGTTGAGCCAGTAGGTGGCGTGGAACGGAAAGAAGCTGGCCACACGGATAACGATGGGGCCGAGCACCTCATCGCGGACGTAAAAATAGTAATGCGTGAAGCGGCTCAGTTGGTGCGCCAGAATGCGATAGTTCGGATCGTTAGTTGGATGCTTCGGGACGCTGATCCGGAATGTCCGGCCCTGTTCCATGCTTTTGAAAATGAAGTAGACGCCATACTCGTCCTTCTTCTCCATGCGATGCAGCGCAGGCAGAACGTAATCCTCTTTGCGCACGCCTTTTTCCGCCCACTGAATCGGAATGCGTTGATTCCCAGCATACGCTTCCACCCAGCCCTGGTAGTCTTTAGTGCGCTGGCTCAACACTTCCTTGCTTACTACAGGGAGGCCCAGAACCTCGTGGAAAAACCATACTACTTGCTCCGGCCTCGATAGGCCGCTCAAATATCCGTTGATGACGATGCGGTCGAAACAGTGGTATACAAAAATCAGCAAGCTGCCAAACAGCTTTGTGAACGTCTCCATCGGTCGTCTCCTTTCTCTCGTTTCGCTAACAAGATCATCGGACAGACGACCGGTGGTTTCAAAATTTCAAATATCTTTGGCTAGTTGTCATTTTGCCTTTTTCCTGGCAACTACTGAGCCGTATTCGGTTATGGCGGTGACAGCCATTCCATCCAGAGTGAAGCATCTATAGCCGCAAGACTCTAACGAGTACAGGAGGGAATCAGAGCTCGTTCCTGTCCGCTCCCAAGCAAATGGATGAACCTCAAGGTAAATCGATCTGGGGGACTGATCGCTTGTGAGAAGGTTTCGCGCACCTCGAAGTACGTATTCCTCCAGACCTTCGACGTCGATCTTTACGACAGCGATTCGTTCGGTTGTGAAGACGGAGTCTAGTTTACAGCAGCGGATCTTACGATCGGTGCTCGATTGCGACAGTTCAATGCGCGACTCGCTCGAGGCCCCTCCATGGAACGAAACCAATCCATCAAAGTCGGTAACAGCGCTATTAAAGGTTTTTACCACCGAGCTCACGCCATTTAAATTGACGTGTTCACAGAGATCGCTGTAATTTACTGTATCGGGCTCGAAAACATAGACCTTTCCCGAAGGTCCAACTCTGCGTGCGAGGCAAATGCTATACAGTCCGATAAATCCTCCGACATCGACGAAGACGTCTCCAGCATTAATTTCGCCCACGAGAGACCGCCAGAACTCCGGCTCGTAGGTTTCTTGAACTCGTCTCCATTTTGGACTAACCAGCAGTTCATCTTGTCCGTTAATTCGCCGCTTCAGCCCTCTCTTGGCAAAAGCGCCGACGGTGAAGTTGTAGGCCGGCCGTAACACATTCCAAAGCCGGTCGGAATCACTTAGCAGTGGCAAGTGGCGAGCCTTGATGCACGCCCTTTCAATAGGATTCATGCCGAGATCCCAAGTTTAACCTTTCGATTTGTCGTTCCATTTTCACCTCCGAGGCGATAGGCCAAACGGGAGCGCAAGTGAGCCGTTCGTAGCAGGCAAATGACAAGTACATCCTCGGCTGCGAATGACATTTGTCGACGGGTGTCTGGATGGTGACGGGCAGCGCAGTGGTGATGGTTAGAATGGACGATCGCCCCGGGTCCGACAAAATCAGACCAGTACAACCCTACGACATAGCCTGGCACCTCAATCCGAGCGGTCACCTAGTCTAATTATTCGTTCAGGCAGCGAGGCAATTCGAGTTGAGGTATGAATTACATGTTCCCTCGACTCGCCTTTCAGGAGATCAATATCCTGCCTTGGGAAGACAGTTGCCCGGGCTCGCCGTAGATCGAACGGACCAATTCGCAGTAATCTGGAGTAGGCAAAGCGAAAAAGGCCTCAACAGCTCCGCCACGATTGGGTTGCACAGGATTATAGAACGCACGTGTTTTGGCAAGTCCTTGGCACATCCCAACATAATCGATAGTGGCTATTTGGGTGCGATAGCAGCGAATCAGCTCAAGCTTTTCTTCGAACACCCCGGCTATGTCGATAATTGCATTGGGCTGCAGCATTTCCCAGATTTCGAATGACAAGACCATGGCAGTCAAGCCCTCACAACCCCAGGAAAAAAGAACGTTGGCGATGCGGTGTTCGTTTTGACGGTCCAAAAACCAAGGAAGAAGCAAGATATCAGGATTAATGTGATCGATAGCGGAGCGTAATCGTGCGGCCGCCCGCATATTCAAGGCTGCGGGGCCGTCCGCCAGATCCAGATGAAGGAGGCTGGCGGCCTGAAGCCGACGGGCGATCTCACTCGATTCCGCCTTGCGGGCGATCATCAAACGACACTTGTAATCGGGGGAATTCTGGTATGGCTCGGAAATAAGTTGGCCTCCGCTGTCTCCAGTGAATACATTCATCAAGTGGATTTCAGATTTGCCGCGGTGACGGAGCAAAAAGCCGCCAGCGCCGATGGATTCGTCGTCTGGATGCGGTGAGATTACCAAGATGCGCTTGTCATTCTGAACTTGCAGCTCTTTAGGCCACCAAGCTTCGGACAGGCCGCGAAGCCGCGCCTGCGTCTCAGCTGCTGATCGAGAGAGGAGTTCCGGCTTGAGGGCGCCGACAAAACGTGGATAAGTGAGGAATGAATCCAGTAAGGTGCGCGGTCTGAAGTGAGCTAAACTCGATAACCGACTCATATGAGCTTACCTTCACGCGGTCGCTGCATACGAAGGTGCCGATACGCGAACGTTCAGAGACGAAGTAATCATGACGGCAAAGCCGGTCAGCCAATCTCGAGACGCGAGTCTTTCGGGACCGTTAAGCAAGACAGGCTACTAAAACATGTGCGTAGTAGCATAAGTAACGCAGTCGATAACCGAGTGAATTGAAGACGATAAAGAGATGCGGCGACCCTCCGAAGCAAGTATCTCAGATAACTAAAGTGGACAGATAGGATGTCTGCCGCAGTTAGCACCGGTGCATGCTTTTGAATTACCTGCAGTGATTCTTCGATATCCAAGTGCCTCGCAAAAGCAAACGAGGAGGCGCTTTGCTCATGTGCGCGGTATAGCATAAGAGTGCGCGGGATATATTGAATGTCCCAATTTGCCGCGAGGATCCTGAGCAAAAGATCCCAATCTCCTTTCTGCCTCATACCGGGAGGTAAGCCGCCAGTCTCTCGAAAGGTTGATGTTCTGATGGCCCCGCATGAGTTGTGCCACCAGCAGCCTCTACGAACAGTTCCACGAAGGCTCGGGATTCCACCTTCGACTAGAGTTGGTTCTGCTTCAGGAATGTCCTCTCCTGTCTCGATTTTGCCATCTCCGTCAAAGACATCGTAGCTTGCGCATACGATCCCAACATTCGGTCCGGCGGACAAGCATTGATCTGTGATCATCATTAGCCACTCAGGCTTTGGAATATTGTCGCCGTGCATGTGCAAGAACCACTCAACTCCAGCCGGCAGCGAAGCCACTGCCGTATTTACGTTGACCATCTCGCCAACGTTTTTTCGGCAACTCGAGAACTTCAATGGGGGCCAATCAACGTTCCAAGTCTCCCTGACCACAGCTAGAGTATTATCCGGGCTCATGTCGTCTGCAATTACGACACAGGCCACTCGGCGCAATGCTTCTTCTCCCTGCGAGATGATGCCACGCAGGGTATCCGCTATTGTGGACTCAGATTTATAACAGGGGACGGTAATGGCAAATTTCGTATCGACCTGCATTCAGCCTCCCTCTTGCTCGATGGCGAAGTACTTTGTACTTTTGGAATCCGCTATGAACCGCCGATCAGCATTGAGGGGAGAGGGGAAGCGAGCAGAGTGCGCAGTTCTTGATCAAATGCTTCTAATGTAATTTCCCGCGCGAAGGCCTCTGTATACACCCTGTGACAATGAGCCTTAAGTTCAGATAATGAACAGGGATCTTCTGCTATGGTTATCAATTGCCGGGCAATGAGGGGTTCTTCTCCAGGAGAGCAAACCCAACCGAGACGATGTTGGCGAATTAGTTGGGCGATCGTGCACTCTTCGCTCCCGATGAAGAGAACGGGCCTTCCTGAAGCTAGGGCTCCGAAGAACTTGGATGGGACGACAGTGCCGGTCCACTCGGGCTGGAGCGAAACAATATGAATATCGGCAGCGCTCAAGCGCTGCTCTAAGCGATCGGCTGTGGCGAATGGTACGAACGAGATGTTTTTATCGGCGCACGTGATTGCGCGGTGAACTTCCTCAATACGGTTGCCGCAAATACTGAGCGAGAAGTGCAAGGGTTTGAGGCTTGTGAGTCGGGCAATTGTGAGCAGTTCGGACAATGAGTGAGCACGCCCAAAGCTTCCAGAGTAGATGATCCCGAGCTTAGCTCGGCCGAAAAGTCTTTCTCTTTCTGTTGCATCGGCAATTGGAACACTGGAAGGTTCTACGAGCGCCCATGGCCAAAGCCGGCTCCGCATGGCATTAGTCGAATATTTTTCCAATTGTGTGCGCATACAATCGCCGATATCTGCAATCACATCGATGGATCTATAAGCCGATGCCATGGTGCGCTTGATAACCCCTAGCACTAACCCTGAGTTGAGGACGCCATCCGCTACGGCAGCTTCGGGATACAGATCGAAGCACCAATGTACAATTTGAGTTGAAGGCTGGGAGATTTTCCATGGTATTGCGACGGTCGCACTCAGGATCGGGTCGCTCCCAATGATCACGACATCGGGATTCTTAAACCGTGCTTGCAGCGCCCAAGCAACGAGCATCCAAAGGCAGTTGACAAGTCGCCCGAAGCTGGTTTCCTGTGAGAATGCAGGGCGACGAACACGTTCGATGGTGATCCCGCGATGAGAATCGAATCTTGGATAGGTCCTGTTCCCTCTGCGACTCCGATTGCAAGGCATCGCGGTAACACTCCATCCACGGCTTACCAGGCCTTCGGCTAGCTGTGTTAGCAGAACTGCGCTGACGACGTCATCGGGATGAAAGTATTGATAAAAGATGAGGGCGGAAGGCACGAGTTGGCTGAAATCAGCTGGCGGCGGCAAAAGCAGCGCGCTGTTCACTCAGGTTTTCATTTTCTGTTTTGAGGAGAAGGAAAGAACCGATCGCCAGGACATCCATTTTGGTGCGGAGGAAGCAGTCAATCGCCTGCCCTGGTGTATTGACGATGGGCTCGTTTTCGTTGAAGGACGTGTTCAAAAGAATAGGAACGCTGGAGATTTCTGAGAATTTGCGGATGAGCTTCCAATAGAGTGGATTGACGTCGCGATCAACGGTTTGGAGACGACCCGTGCCATCGCCATGAGTAACGGCCGGAATGCGTTCCCGCTGAGCGGGTTTGATTTTGTAAGCACTGACCATAAATGGCGCTGGGTAGGCGGTTTCGAAATACTCGCCAACGGATTCGGCGAGAATCGAAGGACAGAATGGGCGAAAGGGCTCTCGGTACTTGATTCGGCTATTGAGGATGTCCTTCATATCGCGGCTACGGGGATCGGCGAGGATGCTACGATTGCCTAAAGCGCGAGGACCAAATTCCATTCGGCCCTGGAACCAGCCAACAATCTTGCCATCAGCTATCTGTTGCGCGGTGCGAGCGACGAGTTCGTCTTCCGAGAGTTGCTTCCAGGTAGTGTTTGATTCCGTAAGAACCTGGCGGATTTCGGCGTCGCCATATTCTGGCCCCCAATACACATGACGCAACTGGAAAGAGCGGGGCTGCCCGAGTATTTGGTGCTGAACGTAAAGAGCTGCACCGAAGGAAGTGCCCGCGTCATGGGCGGCTGGCTGAACGTAAACGTCGCGAAAATCACTGCGTTCAAAAATCATACCGTTGGCAACGCAGTTCAAGGCAACGCCACCTGCCAAGCAGACTGCTTTCTGCCGAGTTTCTTTATAAACAAAATTGAGAAGGGCGAAATAGCTTTCCTCGAGAACGGCCTGGACTGAGGCCGCGAGGTCTTTGTGCCTCTGGAGGATCTCTGAGCCGGGTACTCTGGACTCACCAAAAACCGTTTTCATTTTGGGGGAGTAGATGCAGCCGATTTTCGGTTTGCCGGAATCCCAAGACATTTCGACCCCTTGGATGTGATGAGTGAAATATTCGAGATTGAGGCGGCATTGATCGCGATCAGTTGTTACGACATCGCGCACTTGAGAAGCAAAGCGACCTTCGCCATAAGCTGAGAGACCCATCATTTTGTACTCGTCGCCGTAGTTGGGAAACCCCAAAAACTGTGTAAATGCGGTGTAGAAGTGGCCGAGAGAATGGGGGAAGTGAACGGCTCCCATGACTTCAATTTGATTGCCGCGACCGATGCCCCACATGACACTGCTGAAATCTCCGAAGCCATCGATGGAGATGACGGCAGCTTCGTCGAAGGGAGAGCAGAAAAAGGCACTAGCTAGATGGGCGCGGTGGTGTTCGACGAAGTGAAACTTAGTGGTGGCGGTGCCGATGCCAGCGGTACGAAGATCCTCACTCGCTTGTGTGATGCGAATGGCGTTTTTAGCTTTGGAGAGAGAGCGAGCCCAGTTGGATGGCCGCGTGGCAGTCCAGCGGAGTTTGGCGGCGAAATTCGCTTTGGGATCCCGAGAGATAGCAATGTGACCCGGCTGTCCGCCCTTTAGGCAGGCTCTGGCAGAGAGGACTGGCAGACCGGCCCAATGCTTAATGCGGTTGAAGCGTTCCTCCTCGATGGCAGCTGTGAGTTCGCCGTTATGAAGGACGGCGGACGAGGAGTCGCCGTGAAATGCGTTGAGTCCAAGGATGGTCATCGTAGTCTTATTGAACTTGAAGGATGAGGACTTGTCGCAGGTGGCGCTTCGAGCGCCCTAATTTAAGCGAGCCCTCACGATATTTAACCGCGAGTACGACTGGCCTAATCCACAAATGATCTTATTTGATTTAGATACTTGGATTGAATCTGTTCGGTTTCCTGGGCGGAAGAGGACGTCAAGAAACTCTCGGAAACAGAGCATTTCGTTTCTATTCTTAGATGGCTGTCGGCTTACGGACTGAAAGAACCATACTTTTCCAAACATACGGCAATCGCCCGGTGCCGAGGAATTGCGGAGCGGGGAAGCCCGCCTCAGTGATGAGCGTGGATATGGTATCGCGGGACCAGAACTTGATATGGCCCCCGTCCCAGAGTGCGGTGAAATGATCATCCATTTTTCCGCTGATCGCCAGCACCAGATTCTTAAGATAGCCATGATAGGGTGTGCTCAGGACGAAGAGTCCGGATGGTTTCAGCAACTGGAAAACATTGTAAATGAGCCGTCGTGGATTATAGATATGTTCGACGACTTCAGTACTTACGATGATGTCAAAGGTTTCTGCAGGATAGATGTGTCCGACCAAGGGTTCTTCCAAATCGCCCAAAGTAAATCTGACCTTGGGAAATTCCTTCCGGGCGACCTCGATTCCTGACTTGGATGAATCGAGAGCATATACGTCGAATCCCAGCTTGGATAGCTCAAAGCTGAGAGCTCCGTTCCCACAGCCCAAATCCAGCAACTTAGAGTCCTTGTCGAATTCACGAACTAAGCGTTTGATAGGTTCAAGGAGGTAGGAATGTGCGTAACAGGGTTGCGCATCGCGGTAGGCATATTCAATATTCACGTCCGCATTTTTGGTCATTTTGATTTGTTTAGGCCTCCAAGTGATTTGTAGGGCCTGAAATCGACCCGCCATTAGTCTTGGTGATCGGATTCTGTCTGATGAGCTCGGATATTTTTATGTCGACTAAGAAGCGAAACCAAAAGCTCTGAAGAAAGTGAAAGATTAAAGCCTGTTCACCGTCGAGAAAGCCCACGCGGACAACGTAACGATATGTGAAGAGCAGAGCGGGTCTGACGTAACGAGGAAGGCGGAACCAGACGTTCTTGAGACCGAGCGTTCTTTCGTCAGGATTTCCCAATAGGTCGGCTTTGATCGGGCGACGGATCCCGTAGCGCTTTCTGCTAATCTCTTCAGTGGCAAATAAGGTGGCGTACCTGTTGTGTTTTTCGATCCAGACAGTGATGTCGTGCTCTTTCTTATTGTCTTCGATAATGTCGTTTTGCAAACAGATTGTGGGGCCGTTCACATAGAAGTGATGATCTACCAGGTCATTTGAATCGATGACGACTGAACCCCGTCTGAAAAGCTTCAGAAGATATTTGGGGTAGTAGCCGCCGTGTTTGATCCAACGGCCGCGAAAGATCTGCCGACGGTTTATGTAGATTCCTTCCAGTTGGCTAAGGCGATTTTGGCCAGAGCCGAACAAATCGATGACTTCTTGCTGAAGTTCAGGTGTCAATCTTTGATCAGCATCCAGAGCGAGCACCCATTCGGAATCAGGAATGGCAGAAAGAGCCCAAGCCCATTGAGCCGAGTGATTCTCGAATTCGTGCTGAAGTACGATCGCACCGAGTTGTGACGCGATTTCGTGAGTCTTGTCGGTGCTGCCGGAATCCACTAAGAAGACAGGACATTTCAGAGGTAACAGGCTGGCTAGGCTGACCGGCAGATTGCGATCTTCGTTAAAGGTTAAGATGACCGCGACGAGTTGAAGACGAGAGCTTCGACTACTTGCGGTGTCAGCCTTATTGGCAATGGTTAACATGAGCTCTGGTTGTCGATCAATTCTCGATAAAGGGAAATCATCTGCCGAGCGCGTTCCTGTCCGGAGAACTGAGACTGCATCCATTCGCGGCCACGGCTTCCCATGGCAGAACAATCGCGCGTTGCTAAGTTGGCGATCGCGGAGGCGAGAGAGGGGGAGTCGTTCGGCACCCAGAAGCCGCACTGATGCTGTTCCATCTCAGCCCAGGGAGTTCCGCGGCTAGCTATTACGGGGCGTGCGTGGGCTAACGCTTCGGCGACGACCATGCCGAAATTCTCCGTAAAGGAAGGAACGACCACGGTGTGAGAGCGCGCGAAAGCCTGCCGTTTAGCTTCGCCCGATATTTGGCCACAGAACTGAATTTTGGCTGGCTGAGGATTCGTTTTCGCGAGGCTGCGAAGATGATCAACATAAGAGGATTCTCCTGAGCCAGCGATGAGAAGCTGCCAGTTCTTAACGCCAAGACCGTCCAAGAGGTTAGTGGCAGCAAGCAGCAGCTCGACACCTTTTTTGGGATCGAGTCGGCCTATAAATAGCAGGTTAAAGGATTCGACGCTGGGAAAGGCTGGTGCTGTGACCGGTATATCGACGCCGTTAGGAATCACAGCAACGAGGGATTCGCCTAGGCGATGGCGACTTTCGCTGGCTTCCTGGTCAGAGGTCACATGGAGCGCGAGTTTCGATGGGGCCATAAAGCGACAAAACGATTCCCATACGGATTTCGCCCCGACGCGGCGCGAGCCTGTCCAGCGCTGCAGAGTTCCTCTGGGAGAGCAGACTAAAGGCTTCCCTGAACGCCGAGCAGCTAGAAAAGTGGGAAAAGTGGTGAAATTGTAGACGCCGGTCAGATGAATCACATCAGCCCACGCTGAATCTCGTGCGAGGTTTGCGATTAGGTCGGGGGCAATCATACCCTTACCGACACGACGGCAGAATTTGACGTTGAGGCCATTGAGCGAGGGATCTTGTTGTTCTTGAGTGGATAATCGGGTGGGGCCGTTAGCATCAGTGGTTAGTACCCTCACTTCACAGCCGAACTGATTCAAATGCTGGCAAAGATTCAGAACGGAGAAGATTGGGCCACCATAGAAAAAAGCGGGGTAAAAGCTTGGGGAGACGTGAAGAACACGCATTAGCGGATGTCTCTCAAAGCGGCGATCAGACGTTGCTGAAAATGGTGTGCCGTGAAGTGCGTTTCGTAGCGAAGCCGTGCTTGGCAGGACCACTCGTGCCACTCTCCGTTAAGGTAGAGCAGCCGGCACGTAACGGCGGCTAGTTCCAGTCTGATGGCTGGGTCGGCTGCGAGCCCGGCGATAGGAGGAGCTACCACTTCGCGTCCGGCATCTAGGTTGCTCACAAGACAGGGACGTCCAAGGCGCATGGCTTCGAGGTAAATTAGGCCGAACCCTTCGGCGCGACTGGGTAAAGCTACGCACCGGGCTTCGCGCAGTAACGAAGCCTTTTTGTCCGGCGAGACTCGACCGAAGAAGCGCACACGGGAGGCTATGCCCAATTCCGCTGCTTGTTTTTCCAACGCAGACTTAAGGCCGCCGTCGCCGGCGATCCACAACTCAGCAGCCGGAATCCTATCTAATACCAAAGGCCAAGCCGCGATCATCTCGCGGTGACCTTTGTAGTCTTCGCGTTGATCCAGGCGGCCCAGCATGAGGGCGGCCGGCAGGTCCGCGCGCGGCGGTGTGTAGTTTGATTCAGGACAACCTAGTCCTAGTGGAGTAACAAGATGCGGTAGGCGGGATAACTCCGGGGCAAACCGCCAAAAATTGTCAAGAGTGAATTGGGAATTAGCAACGATCAGATTCGCACGTCGCAACATCCGGATGGTGAGTAGGTCATGCTTCTTCCAGGCTTCAATGCCATGTATAAAGACAACGACTTTACTGTTGCGAGATCGGAGGAATGGCAGGAGTTTCAGGAGACCCACATGCCAGAAGAGGTAAATGTCAGCAGGCCAGGTGGAGCGGCAAGCTAAAAAAATCGTGAATAAAAAAGACTTTGCAGTTTTAACCGACTCACCGAATGGCGGGAATTCGCCGCTAGGCGAGTAACAAAAAAGTCGAGCATCGGTAAATAATGCATCCGAGCGTAAACCGCGCCAAGCCACCGAAGCGCTTTCTTGAATTCCTCCGAAATTCTGATCGGAAAAACCGGGAAATATTCCCACGAGTGACTTTCCCGCCGACTCTTGGCTCATAGTTCAGTTAGTTCGGGCAAGGCGCTTGCCGGTTCGCCCGATGCGTGATGTGGATATTCGGGAACTGAGCCTAGTAAGTCGAACTGGGCGATCAGTTTCGCCATCGCCCAAGCGGCAGCCATCGCAGCTGTCAACTCGACAAATGATCCGCCCACCTGCAAGAGTGTCAATGCCGGCGTATAAAGAAGAATGAACGTGCCGTAATCCCCCGAGTAGAGGTTCTTTCTGGCCTTTTCATCGATCAGGGCCAGAACGGCGCCTAAGATCGAGAAGCCGATCGCAACGCCGACCTTTCCAAAATTAATGTAGAACTCCATGACGTGGCCGATGCCTACGCTGGTGTCTTGAGCGAAAGTCAAATCAGTCCAGTCGGCCACCACGTTACCGCTGCCTGCGCTAACCGGCTTGTCAGGCCACAATACTCTCGGTACGAGCGCCAACGCAGCATCGGCTAAGGTTTCGCCGTTGGCAAATTGCCCAGTAAGGTCTACGTGTTGAACTACCTTGCCGACAAGATAATTTTGATTAAGACGATCGTTGATGCGAGAGAGGTGGTCCGAATTGGAAGGATCAAGCCATTCGAAATTGGAGAAAGTGGAAGCTAATTGTTGAACCCTGCTTGTCGCGGAGTCCTCACCCCAAACGCGATTACGGATCTCGACTCGATCCCGTGAGTAGGTGACCCAAACCGACAAACTCACGTAAGCCAACAAAATGCCGGCACAAATGATGTAGCGGCGGGGGCGGAGAAAAGTTGATATGAAAATGACTACAGTAAGGGCCGCTAGAGCGCCATACCCTATGAAGCCCAACACCATAATTGTAAAGAAAGGAAGAAGTACTAGCGTGACTAGCCATGCGGACAGTTGCTTCATATTTTTCTGCTGCCAAGCTTTCCAACAACCAAGACAAAGCGCAGGGATGATGAACTGCTGTCCAGCCGCCACCAATGAAGTGACCGTCGGCACAGACTCCAGTGACCTAAGTAATGTAAAGCTCATGACGCCAACACCGACGTAGGTGCGAATCATCTTACCGGATGGCAGTGGCTTGGTCAAGTCAATATCTAATATCTGCCGCGGAAGCGCGGATGTTGCCAGCCAGCCGCCTATGGCAAATGCCCAGACGCCAACGGTGGCAACGACGAAACCTTGGGCTGTTGTTGCCGGTTCAGGAAGATCATCGGAAAACAAGTAAATGGTAGCGCCGGCCCAGTGAATAATGGCGAGGTTTGCCACATATGCCAAGGTGAGACCGCATCCCCCCCCCGCGCGATGCCACTGCGTGAACAGCACCAAAGCAATGGCAGGTATCCACGAAAGCACCAAATATTCGAGGCTCATGCTTCTGCAAGAGGAGCCGCTGCCGAGTCTGCGGCTGCGCGATCAGAGAGTTCCCGGTAACAAAGCGCTTCGAAATCATCCGCCACGTCGGCCCAGTCACGACAAAGAAATTCGCGGTGAATCCGACGGACGATTTCTGATAGTTCCTTGCGGTGAGCATCGCACCATACTAGTCGCTCGGCGAAGAGTTCCGGGTGCCGAATCGGGAGAACCCAGCCGGTTCGGTTTTCGACGAGCATGTCTGGGCCAGAACAATTATGAGTTGTGAGAATGGGAAGCGCGTTGCCGTGAGCTTGCGCGAGGACTGCGGCAAAGCCGTCTTGGATGGTCGGAAACAGGTAGAGGTCGGCCCAGCAGTACTGGATGCGCAATTTGGATTGCGGCTGGCGGGGAACGAACTCAGCGATGCGCCGCATCTGACTGACAATTGAGCGGGATTCAGAAGGTATCGATCCAACGAAGCGGAAACGGAAACGACCACGAGTGAGCCGGACGATGTCCAGCATATCGAGCAATCCCTTCTGGAACGAAATGACCCCAGTATAGAGTATCCGCAAAGGTTCGCCAGAGAGTATTCGCCGACACCTTTCTTCTATCTCTTCGCTATTTGGCCGAAACGCCCCGACAGCGACGCCAAGTGGAAGCACTCGAAGTTTGCTTTCACGAACTCCGTGATGCAGGAAGCTGTTTCGGGCGAAGCTGGATAGCACAACCACCCTATCGGCCAATTCATATTCGCGAGGCTCCCTTTGCTGAATCCAGCGACTGGGAGAATCGATCCGACGGTTTGAACGAGCGGCCTCTTGACACAGCAACTGCGCCTGTTCAGCAACATGGGCCGAGCCTCGCATCAGCAATTTGACTTTCGCACGAAGCTTTGGGTTACTGAGCGACTCTTCCGCCAGACCACTCCAGAGATGAACGACATCCCATTTCTCTTTGGTGAGCCGCGATGACGCCCATCGGCCGAACAGGGGATTCAACAAGCAATCCGGGTAGGGCAGCAAAAATAGATTGCAAATCTTAAGAACAATCCGTGAAAGAATACCATGAAAGAGAAACGATCGGACACAACTCGCTGGTAGAGCGAACCGCTCAACGGCCCAAGCTGGGTAGTTAGTGAAAAGGACAACCTCGTGACCGCGTTTTAACAGTGCGCGAACGAGATCGAACGCGTGAAATCGGCCTGGTACGACGACGGCAATTTTCAAGCGCTTTTCGGGCACCTCGACTTCTCTTAGAGTGTCTCGTTAAGGATGGTCTGCAGCCTATCACGGTAGGTGTGAGCACCATCCACGATGCGAGCGTGGCAGGATCGGGCGAGGCGTAGGCGCTCACCGTCATTGTTTAGAAGCCATTTGGCCTTGTCTAACATTTCCGAGATTGTTTGGAAAAACAAGACACTTTCGCCTTCGCGCCCGAAGATCTCGCGATGGTCTTCAGTGTCTTGGGTGAGCATGCAGCAGCCAACAGCAGGCACTTCGAATGTGCGCATGCAATGTTGATCACGGTTTGCTTGCCGAACCAAGCATAGGGAAATCTTCGCTGCCGAAATCACCTTGGTCAAAGTTTGAACTCCGATTTGACCCCGTGTGATGGGTCGGCTCTCTTCAAATTGCTCCCAGTAGCTTCCATATAGGCCAACCTGAAGGCCACTCTTGCGAAGGGCGGAGAGATAGGGGATACGGTCACCATCGGCCCCACCAGCGAACAAGACGTCACACTCGAGTTTCTCCAATTCTTGGGGATCTACGGAGACGGGATGAAATAGTTCCGGATCTACGCCGAATTTGAGATCCACTACTCGGGCGCAGGTGTGCCGCTGAAGGTCCGGTCGGACGAGCTTACGGGGAGTAAAGATGACGTCATAGTGCTGCAGGGCCCGTAAGAACCAAGGACTACGGTGGGCTGGGTTCCAAGGATCATCAGTCTGGAAATTACAACGGACGATACCCATTTGGCCGAGTTGGTGAAGGGCAGCGGAGTTCACGGGTGATAGCCCGGTGGTGAGCAAGAGTCTGGGTTTAACGCGCCGGCACTCATTCACCACAACGCGGCTGAAGTTACCCAGGGAAGGGGGCCTGCGATTTAGCAGGTGCCAAGAAATGCGCCTAAATAAACCCAACCCGGCCATGGCTTCGTTGGTGTCAAGAAAAGAATACTTGAGTGCAAGATCATGTGAAGCGCGCTCAAAGCTTTCACCAACATTACTCCCTCCGCGACCGCCGACGATGAGGATATCTGAATTGAGGTTTGCGTACATCGACTGGGTTCTCTAACGCCAAGCTGCTTTAGCGGCGCGATGGAGCATGCTCAAATTGGCGAAGAAAAGTTTGGACGGAAGGGTAAGCCCAACCGTCGTAGTTATACCGTATAGAGCCGACAAAAAAAGCTGAGACACGAAGGGGGGTCTGTGATGCGCGAACAAGTTTCTTGGGCGCATTCCCAGGCAGACGCCGAGGGCGTAGCGCCAAGACTGAACACGCCGGTATTCGAGTATCCAGAAAGGATAAGTAAAGCAAATCACCTGACCATAAACTTTAGCGGATAGGAGCATGCGGCGATTCTGGCAGTGGGGCTCAATAGCATCACATACCAACCCAGCCAGACGGGCCAAAGGAATCGGCCGCTCGATAATGGGACAACGCTTTTCAACGGCCTTGGCAGCGTAGCTATCCACGGTTTCGCCCCGCAAAGCAATGCCTTTGCGAATCGCAAAATCAGAGACTTCCAAGAGATCATACCCTTCGGCTAGAATACGGCAGCCTAAATACATCTGATACATTTCGCTACCGTCCCACTTGGCGGTAGTGTTGGCAACCGCACGGTCACGCCGAAGTACGACACCGCTGACAAAGCTGAGATTGCGAAAAACGATGCTAGCGATGTCCGGTCCACCGGCGCAGGTTGCCGTGCGTGCTGCTCTGCGGTACCGGATCCGTTCGGCGTATTCCTCGTAGTTCAAAATGGCCACTCCCACCTCTGGGTGAGGTTCAAGCAGGTACTTCAGCCGCGACAGCACGCTGTCGTCGGCGAGGCAATCATCGTTTCCCATCAATAGACAATACCGACCACTTGCAAGGGAAATGGCGGCCCGGAGGTTGGCATCGTAACGCAAATTCTTTTCTTGTCTAAAATATTTGAACGACATGCCGGACGAGCAAAGGAATGCTTCTAGTTCATGGGCCCGACCGTCAGTGGAGCAATCATCGGAAATACAGATTTCAAAATCCTGATCTGTTTGGCTCATCAATCTCCGGCACGCCTCAATCAGAAAAGATGTTCTGTTGTACTGGGGTACGCAGATTGAAAAGAAGGGATGCGGTTCTACTGGTTTAGAAGTGGTGGCCATTCGAAGTGCGTGTTACTGATTTGCGAGAGCTTCTGATTGCACTAGAAGGCCGTCTGACAGCATTGCCGCTATTGGCGTAAACTGAGTCTCATAGTTCCACTCGCGCTGAATCTGCCGTTGGCCTCTTTCACCCATGGCGCGCATCTCCGCGGGGTCTTCCAAGAAACGGCGTAGGGCTTGAGCAATGCTTGATGCATCGTTTGGATTACAAGCTAGTCCATAGCCCGGCTTGACGAATGTTTCGATCCAATCGGGCAGGTCGGAAACCAAAAGCGCCAAGCCACGTGACAGGTAATCGAACGCTTTATTAGAGGCACCTACCATGAACCGCATATTTATGTCGTCGCTTGAAGGTGGCATGAAGCAAATACCGATGTCGCTTCCGGTACAAATATCCATCGCTGAAGATCGGGGCTGCGGAGGGACGAATTTTAGGCGTTTGGAAACGCCCAAATTCTCTGCTGTGCGCTGAACATCTTGTGGAAAGGAAAAGGCACCAATCGTTGAATAGCCAAGCACGGTTAGAGTCACTTCTTGTGGCAAGAGAGCGAGAGCTTCAATTAGGGCGAGAGGTAGGCGAGCGGCCGCGAGGGAGCCGTGATAATACAGACGAAGACCTTGGGTGGATTCCGATCGCGGTTTGGCAATCTCCTCTTTGGAGGGGCAATTCCACACAGTGAAGACCGGGCTGGTGGCCTGGGTACTTTGCTGAAAGATCTGAGCCCGTCTCGAGTTGGGGAGAACGCACGCATGGGCAGTTCGGGCCATCAGCTTTCTAAATCTAGCGCAGGCCTTGAGGAAAAGGCTGGTGGGTGTAGCGGAAGGGCTATCGTGCTCGTGATAGATGATCTTTTTGCCCGTGAGGAAATGAATCAGGGAAGCGGCCGGGCAGGAAAAGGGATCTGATGCGTAAACGAAATCGGGACGGAAGCGGACAGTCGACCACAGACACCAGAGACAGAATCTCATGAAATGAAGTTTCTGCTTCCAGCCGGGCGTGCAATAGGGCATTTTGCGAACTTCGATGCGGGTGTGGTCCGGAAATCGAAGAATTTCTGCTCCGAGTGCATGAGTGCCTATGAAGAGAACCTGCCAGCCGCGGTCCGCCAAAATGCGGGAACTGTGCTGCAAGGGCGGGTAACCACCTGGATTGGTGTATTGGATGTAGAGTATACGCAAGGTCTTCTCGAAAAGAGCGTTTTATCGGCAGAGCCAATCAGGATTTGGCTCTGCCGGCCCCAGGGCTTGCAAGACCTGTTCGCCTTCTGGCAGGTGATAGATGGAAAGATCGTTCTGCATGCGAAGCAAGTAGCCAGTCGCGACTAATTTTTGATGGCACGCCCGGCAGCATTCCTGACCGCAAATGGTGGGGTGATACTCCATCACTATGAACTCAACGGCATGGCATCGCCAAATGGCCGATCCACCTTCGGTGATCAACCCCTCAGCACCCTCAGCATCAACCTTCATCAGCCGAATATTGGTGAGAAACTCCTTGGCAAACAGTTCGTCGAGGGAAATGGTTGGCACCGTTTCTGTTTTCGAGCCTATCTTCCAGTGCCGGTAAATGCTGGAAGAGCCAGTATTGGTGGAGGGACGAAGGTTCAGTTGAATCTGACCCGATTTGTTTGATAAGGCGCACTGGTGGAGGACAATTTGTTGCGCGCCATTTAGATCGATGTTACGGCGAATCACGGCTTGCAACCTCGTTTGTGGTTCGATGCAGTGAACTGAGCCGTGTGCAATACGCGAGGAGGCCAGGATGGAGAAATAGCCTTCGTTTCCCCCGATGTCGACGAATGTGTCGCCGGGACGTAAGAGACCAACGAAGAGACTTGTTAAACGCCGCTCATATATATGCGAAGTGATCAACTCTCGCCCGAAGACTGAGACCGGATCTACCCAGAAATATTGACCGAGGTCAGTGCGGACAACGCGGCGACTGATCCCCAGGGCCACCTTGAGAGCACCAGCGAATTGGGCGGGGCGGACGTTCATCAAGGCGGACTCAATAAAGTCGCTCATGAGGGGAGAACCGTTTCGACTGCTTGTTGACGCCCGCAGTTCTGTGAAGGCCGCGTAAGTCGGGCGTACAAGCCGTTCATTGAAAGAGCTATGTCCGACATTTTGCGCGGAGGACGAATACCCGCGCGGAGTGCGGGTAATAGACTTGGGTCGACAACAATTCTCCTTAGAACGGCACTCCAGGAAGTGACGCAATCCATCGGGGTCAATAGACCGTCGATACCGTCGCGGACCGATTCGGCGATGCCCCCGATATTAGAGCCCACGACCGGCACTCCTGCGGCGAAAGCCTCGAGAACAACCATGGGTCCTGTTTCCAGAAACTGGGAAGGGACAGCAAGAACATCGTACCGGCGTATCCGATTTACGACTTCGGTTGTGGGGACTGGATTATGGAAGGATATTCTTTGGTCGTTACCTGCAATCTCTCGAAGTCTCCGAAGGTAAGATAGACCTCCTTCTCCCTGCACAATGCCATATATATCCAAGAAAATCGGGAGATCCGGGAACGCCTTGAGCGCTTCAAGAAGGATATGTACACCTTTCGTTGGGTCGAGACGACCTAAGAAGACCATTTTGACTCCCTCAGATGCCTTGGGCGAGCCGAGTGAGGAACACGATTGGAAGCTCTCTTGACAAAGTCCCTGGCGTAATACAGTGACCTTCTCCGGTAAGACTTTGTTCGCCAGGAGCAAGGCTTTCACCCATTGGCAAAGCGCGACGATGTGGTCGACTTCACTGATCAGTGTCTTAGTAGCCTGGTGTCTCATTCCGACCAGCTCCGTCATTCGCATGGCGGTCCACGCTCCGCCGGACAACCCGGCGCTGTCGGCGAGGCGCCCTAGGGATTGTGGTAACGACCCAACGCAAACGCTGAGGACAGAGTTCATACCCAATCCATGCAAAGTGCAGCGAG
Source organism: Bryobacterales bacterium (assembly GCA_963785595.1). Classification (GTDB taxonomy): domain Bacteria; phylum Acidobacteriota; class Terriglobia; order Bryobacterales; family Bryobacteraceae; genus Bog-105. The sequence continues at coordinate 307,902 of CAWAVY010000003.1, forward strand.
CGCACTTCCTTACGTCGAGAATACCGTCACAAACATCGCGGCCCTTCTTTAGTAGGGTTCCACGCTGGCAGGTCACAGTCGGCGTGTGGTAGCTGAAAAGGACGGGCAAGCCTTTGCGCTTCACTTGCCGGACCAGTCGAAGCGAGATAGCGCGGGTAAATGCATGAACATGAACCAAATCGGGTTGTTCAATTTCCAGTATTTGAGCGAAGGCATCGGCCGCTACAGTGTCGCCTTGACCGTACATTTCGCTGACGTTGCCGATTACCTCACCGACAGGAAATCGCCACACAGGAATGCTACCGTGGCAGTATTGCTCCTTTCGAGTGCCCGGCGCCGCCACAATTGGTCGAATTCCCAAATGTTGCTGAGCCTTTGCCAGCGACTCCACGTAAACTTCGGTCCCACCCACGGGTTCGGGATAGAATGTGAAGGGAACGTGAATTACTTTCATGGTCGAAGCTTTGGAACCGCTTTGAGCAACCCATCGCGCCCCGGAATCAATAATCTCTTGGCCAATCGATAGACTTTGACTGGGCAAAATGTTGCCAGGAGACGCCGAAGTGTTGTCACCGATGCTGCTTGGCCCGGCGAATAGAGAATTGCATCGAGATAACATCGGCGAGCGTCGGGTAGGTAGCCAGCGCCGAAATACTTGTTGGCTAGCGTGAGATTTTGCGCGGAATAGGCACGTCCACGAAATGCTTGTTTACCTTGTTCGGATTCAGGATCTGATTCGGGCGATGAAAAAACGAGGTCAAGCACTTGACGTATTGATGCTTCTTCGGTCTTACTTAGGACAATTTTCACGTGATGATTGGCCGAGTGAACCCGGTAATCGGCGACAACTCGATTAACGTAGTAAAAATCATACTTGCGAGCGATCATCAAGTTGAAGTACCAATCGTTAAACGCTAGATTGGCAGGAATGGGCAAGGCTTGCTGCCAAGCCGCTCGTCGGGCGATGGCGGTGGGAGCGCAGATGAAATTTTCAAGAAGAAGTCCTCGGAGTTCGTTACCCTTGAAATCCCGGCCTTTGTGAATGCGATCACAAGATGTAGCCATCTCAGATCCATTTGCGTCAATGAGGGAAGCGTCTCCATAGGCTAGGCCAATTTCGGGATGCTGGTCAAATTTAGGCAACAGAGTGTTCAGAAAATCGCGGCGATAACGGTCATCGGGATCAATGCGGGCTACAAACTCACCGCCGGTTGCAGCGAGCCCTTCGTTAACAGTTTTGACATGACCCTGATTCTGTTGATGCTTAAGCACGCGAAGGCGAGGGTCGCGGAAGCTTTCCAGGACTTCGAGCGTGTCATCGGTGGATTTGTCGTCTACCGCGATGATTTCAAAGTTGTAATCGCCCTGCTGTTCAAAGATACTGTTGAGGCAATCTGGCAGGAAACTGGCATAGTTATAACAAGGAACGACGAAGCTAATGAGAGGAGAAGAGCCCATGCAGATCCTAATCGTGCTTCTTGATTACGCGCGCGGGCACGCCGACAGCGGTGACGTTCGATGGTATGTCGCGGGTTACAACGGCCCCAGCGCCGACGGTCGCCCAAGAACCGACTGAGATTCTTTCCTTGATGGTTGCGCCAGCACCGATAAAAGCTCCTTCGTTGATTGTGACCCAGCCACAGATCGTGGCACCGGGATTGATGTTTGCAAAATCTCCGACGGAACAGTCGTGAGAAATAGACGCTTTTACATTTACGATGCAGTGGCGGCCGACGCGGGTTTTGGCCGTGACGAGAGCGGCCGGGGCCACGCATGTGCCTTCGCCGATCTCAACGTCTTCGCCCGTCCAGGCTTTAGGATGAATCAGTGTCCAGGGGGACAATGTCTTGCCAAACCTTCCGGTCAGCTGCCTTACGATTTCGCGTCGCACTTTGTTGTCGCCGAGGGCAGTGATGTAGCATGCAGGTGACGACGACCCCGCGCGAAGCGGGTCGAGATCGTCAAGTTTCCCGAGAACCTCCAAACGCCCATGACGCCCTACCGCTAATCCGTCATCAAGGAAGCCCCGCAGTGTTCCGCACCAACCAGCTCGAAGAATGTCCTGTATATAAGCGTAAACTTCACGCCCGTGTCCACCTGCACCCACGACGAACAAATCTGAGGCAGTGCTCACGAGTGCGCGACTCGTTTCAGAACGCTAAAGCTCTCCAAGAGTTGCACAAGCTGACGGTGATCCATAGACCCGACCTGGGTGAGATCCTTGAGCCATTTGGCGTTACGATAAAACACCGATTCAGGGTCTGAAATGGCTCCGACGATGATGGCCTCCGTTATGCTTTCGGCACCGTCGAGAACGCTGGTTCGAGTGGTGAACCCCTCGTCACTCATCCGTCTGTTCGAAACGCGGTAGTTGCGGCGATCGGGGTCTTGGGTTTCGATCTTGATTACCTTCAGTTTTTCGTTCATTTCTGAGAAAACTGCAGCGACGTCGATCACGCGAAGATTCACATGGGAAATGTTGTAAAACAAATGCTGCGGTTCGCTCTTTTCTGCAAAGAAAACGAACGCACGCGCGCAATCCTGCACACTGAGAAAGGGACGCCATTGCATGCCATCACCGAAAACGCGTATTTCGTTATGAAGGGCACTGTAAAGGGCGAAGATGTTGACTACCAGATCAAAACGCATCCGGTGGGAATAACCGAACAGGGTTCCGTTGCGAAGTATAATCGGCCGCCAGCTTAAGTTAGCCAGATCGTTTAGAGCTGTTTCGGCCTGAACTTTAGAGACCGCATAGACGGTCAAAGGATTCAGGGTCGATTCTTCAGTTAGGTCGCCTTCTGCATCGCCGTACACCGAGCAGGATGAAGAGAAGATGAAGCGGATTCCGAGACGGCGTGCGGCTTCCGCAAGACCTACGGTGGACTTAAAATTCACTTCGTTGGTCAACTCAGGATTCAGTTCGGCGGAGGGATCGTTGGAGATGGCCGCTAAATGAACGACGCAATCAATACCATCAAGCAAACGTTCGCAGATTGACCGATCAGCGACGATTCTTCGTAGATCCTCACGCACGATTTCGACGCCAGAGCGAATCGCGGTTAAGTGATCGAGGCCAAAATAGCCGATATCCAAAACGCGAACCTTGTGCCCGCGCATCAAGAGCTTCGGGACCAAGACTGACCCGAGGTAGCCACCGCCGCCTGTGACCAGAATCTTCACAACTCACCTCGCTCCACGTCGCGCAAGGCTTCCACTATGTAGTCTGTCTCGTCTGAAGAGAGCGTGGTATGGAAAGGTAGGGTAATAACGCGACGAGACAGGCATTCTGTTTTGGGCAAAGGGCGCGTTGCGAAACGAGCGAAGTATGCCTGTTCGTGAACCGGCGGGTAAAAATAGGCACGGGTTTCGATCCCACGCTTTGCCAAACTCTGCATTATTGTATCCCGCATTTCGTTGGGAAAAGTGGCGGGCAGAAACACTGTAAAGTCCTTGAAACTGTGAGTGACTCCTTCGGGCCAGGCGGTGAGGCCGAAACCGGTGCAACTTTCCAGCTTCTCTTTAAAAGATCTGGCGCGTTCCTGCCGGGCTGCGATCAACGAAGCGCAGCGGCGAACATTGTGAAGCCCCACAATGGCGTGGAACTCGCTCATTTTACCGTTCAACCCAGGAAAATAGGCGTTGTAGTTGGACAGGACGCCGTAGTTTCGCATGCAGCGAACCTTTTCGAGAAGATCGGAATTGCGGGTTGAAATCAATCCGCCTTCCACAGTGACTAGTGACTTAGTAACAGAGAGAGAAAAAACCTCGGCGTCGCCAAAGCCGCCGACTTTTTGATCTCCGATGGCTGAACCGAAGCCGTGTGCAGCATCGAAGATTAAGCTGATTTTTGTCCCCTGCTTTTGAGAAGCGCGGGCAACCAACGCTTCGATTTGAGGCGCGCGAGCAGGGAGGCCATACATGTGGACCCCTATCACGGCGGCGACATCAGAGGTGGTGTCGAGAAGGCGCTCCAGATCGCTTAAAGATATGTTGAGATCGTCATCGATTTCCGCGAAAGCCGGGACGCCCCCGGCAAACAGAATGGCTTGGGCGGTGGCCATGAAGGTGAAGCTCGGGACGATTACTTTTTGGCCCGGTTTTATCCCCAGGGCACATAGGGTAAAGATCAGTCCCATAGTGCCGGACGAGACGGCAGCGGTCTTTGTACCTAAATATGCGCCACTTTCGGCTTCGAACTCCTTCATGTATTTGCCAAAGTTGGTTATACGGCCATTAGAGAGGATTTCTTCAAGGGGAACACGTATGTCTTCGATGGTGGGGAGATCTGGCTTTATCAGCGGTATTTGCATTTTTTGAATTCGCTCAGCTAGAACTGTCGATGCTATCGCTTGCATTTTAAGTGTTATAACTCCACTAATTCAATCAGATATGCCGTAAAGGACTCGGCTGCGAGGCTGCAAATCACCGCGGGATCTGTCTTTCGATGCATCCAGGATCAAGGAGAGAAGTCTTTCTTCCGGGCTCGGCGTCAAGCGTCTGAGCATGATAGAGTGCGCCCTAGCGCCCATCGAATTCCATGAACCACGAGCTGCCCAAGCTCTTTCCATTGCGGACTCAAAGCTTTGAAGCGTTGCGTTTTCAGCCACGAAGCCCGTGATCCCCTCCTGGACGAGCTCAGCGTTGCCCCCGACATCGGTTACAACAGCGGTTCTGCCGCATATCAACGCCTCAGTTAGTGCTAGCGGCTTTCCTTCACCTGTCGAGCACAAAAGCAAGACCTCGTTATTCTTCCAGACCTCCCGGACGTTTTGGGCATACCCGTGCATTTGGACCCGAGAATGAAGATTGTAAAATTTGACAAGCTCTCGCAGATACGCCTCGTCTGGACCGCGACCATAAATATTTAATGTCCACTCGCGCCTACGCCAAGTCGGCCGCGACAGTATGTCTAGTACTAACGCTTGTCCCTTTACTGCGCATTCGAGTCGCGCAACGATTGCCATTGCAATAACTTTAGTTTCCGGGAAAGCCTCAGGATCTAGTCTTTCTAAATTGGGCGGATTGTCGAGAACTACTGCCTGGTCGAGGTCGAGGCAAAGTTGCCTTCTTGCCACATCGAGATTGCGTTGCGAAACGAATACAGAAGTCTTCACTTGTGCAAAGAACTGCCGCGCCTTACTGAACAGGTTCGGCGTGATTGCGCTGTTCTCATCATTGAATTGAGAAATTGTCACTGTTGGTACATCCAGGCCCGTGAGGAACTGCACCAAACCGGGTGAACCCACCATATGATAAGTGCCCGGGTCGCTAACGACCACTACATCCGGACTCCAACTCCTCAGAAAGTGGAATTCGTCACCGGGATTTTGTAACTTTGAAAGCAGCTTTTGAAGTTGCCGTGCAACGAATTGCGGTTTCCGCTCATTTCTGGAACGAAAATGCACACTCGCACCTAGGCGCGAAAGATTTAGATACTCCGATCCGTTTTGAGTCCCCCAGTCCCAAGGGCTAACCATCACATGATGTCCGTTCTTCAGTGCACGCTCAGCTGCTCGATAGTAAAGCAGGTCGTTCGAGCCGAAAGGCACTGTTGAAAGAGTGAGAAATGCAAGTCTCATGCGACAGAGAGGCGTGGAGTCGAATTGGTTGGATGCGAAGACATTGCACGATTTGTATGCATTCTTCGAGTCGCCTCCGTTCTAGATAGTGCTCTCAAGCCGTGTATTCCGAAACACAAATACATCACGCTCACTCCACAACTCCTCGAACCCGCTGTTCTTTAGAAGACGACGCGAGTCATAGGTCGCGCCTATTCCATTGATCTTCGGATGGAACTCGACGATGAATATCTCAACTCGGGATTTTAGCGTTCCTATTTCCGAGCGGATGAAGCTGATCTCCGATCCTTCAATATCACAAACTACCGCGCAGCGGTCGAAACCGCGGGCTTGGAGAATGAGGTCAAGGGAGACGGCCGATACGTCTGCCCAGCTATCAGTAGGGGCGTAGGAACTCGCATAGAGAGCACCCTGTCCAAGATAGATTCGCACTTTCGCCTCGACGGCGCCCGCTGCTCCGTGTAGAATTTCGAAATTACAGCGATTACGGTCGCGGTTTTCCCTGAGTATGGGAAGCGTTTCCGGATTGGCTTCGACAACAACGTGGTTGTAAGGCTTGTCCAGCCGTTTATTCAATAGACACGACACCACGCCGAGAGCCCCCCCGAACTCAATAACTGGGATATCGCGACGAACGTAGCGCCGTGACGCGAATTTCTCGGAACTCTCATAACTGCCATCTACTAGGGTTTCACGCGACTGCGGGTCGCACCGAAAGAAACAAGATCCTACGCGAACGAGGCCTCCGGGCATGCTTCGCGAAGCTCGGCCGAGGTGAAGGGTAAGCTGGGCCAATCCGCTTTTTTGGGAAAAGACTTTGTATACTGCTAGTGGACCTTGAGAACGAAGAATCCGCAGTGCGGTTCTGATCTTCCTGGCCAATAGAGAAAACTGACTCAATATGTCTGTAAACCTTTGGCCACGATCGCTGTCCCGCTCATCTCGCACCTTTGTCGCACTCTTCTAGGAATTTGCCATCGGGCCCATCTAGCAGGCGGTTGATGGACTGGCGCCGCACACGGTTGCGGTGAACGTGAAAAGCCAGCTGTTTTACCCCTGGGATAAGCTTGAGAATAAATCCAAGCGTTCCGCGGAACGTCTTCCTCCGCAATTGTGAAGGCTCCGGTTGGCGTTTTAGACTACCTTGGCCCTGCCATATAGCGCTGTAGTCGCTCTGCTGTGGATACCGCTGAATAACATCGAACTGCCTAACTTTCTTGGCCTGTATTAACAGATATGTCGGGTGAGCGCTAACAAATTCCACTCGACTGCGCACCTGTTGCGGGTCGGGAACTCTGTACCAAGACTTGTCACAGTACGCTTCAGAGACAATCGCACGTTCGATCACGAAGCCATTTTCGGGAGAAAATACTCGAAAAAACAGCTCAGGGCTGAACTGATAAAATCCGTGACCGGCAAAGTTATTCGCTGGCGTAGCCGAAAGGAAGTGCCCACCGAGAGTCAGCATATCGATACAATTCTGTATCGCAACCGGGAAGTTGAAAATATGCTCTAGAGTTCCACCGTCGATCAATAAATCGAAGCGGTCCTTTAGACATTCCGGAATTGGCAGGTTTAGATCGTGCGAGAAAGTGCAGCCCTCGTATGCGCTCGCGTCTATTGAGACAATTTCGCTAGCGCCTAGGAGCCGAAGGAAGGGCTCTCCGTAACCGCCGTCGCAAGACGTAAGTAATTCTGCCAGTAAGTCCGAACCCGGATGAATGCCAAACTCTTCCATCAATTTCCGGAGGCTGCCGGCATCAACCAGCATTTCTTGTCTGCCAAGCATTACGACCCTCCGAAAGCTAACGCCTAGAACTTTCGATGAGAGGAGAAATCGCGCGTGGCAAGCGTCTATTCCCATAAGCGTTTGTAAAACGTTCGTAGAGCCGGTCGATCTGGCATTAAGTTGTTAACGTTCCGTGGCTGCGAATCGCGGGGTCTGTATTCTCTGATAGCCACTCGGAGACTGCCATTGACTGCGCTACAAAGCAGTCGCGCTGCCAATTTACGCTATTGCAGCGACGGAGATCTTTTCGCATTCCGGTTTCGGAAGTCGAACTGATCCCCAGGCGTTGTCCCAGCCTGCAATGGTCCCAAATTCACCTGCCTGGGGAAGAATTTGAAAATGGACGACATCCAGCACGACATCATATTCGGTAAAACCGTTTTTCGGGTTACCCTTTCCTAAACCGAAACCACAAACAAAAGTTCCTGGAGCCAATTGTAAGTTCTTCATGCGAAACTCAAAAACAGCTGTTTCATTCTTTTCCAGCGATAGGGATTCAGATCCAAAAGTCCCACCTACCGGGGTCCCGTCGGATCTGTAGATTACCACACTTATTCGAAAGGCTGGAATATCTTCGCGACCGCGCACAGTTATCCAAACTACAACGTCAGAAGTAGCGCCCACCATCTTGTTCTGGTGGTCGCGAAGTTCGAACGCTACAAACTCGGCGACTCCAGGTACACATGCGAGCCGTCGGCCATGTTTGCCGACCTGATAAACGTCTGGGTCATTCGCTTCTCCTCCTAGGTATCTTTCGATTGCAGCATGTGTGCTGCCTTCGAAATCTCTTCTTCCAGCTGTGAGAAGAATACAGCGTTGCGTCAATTGGCTTAAAGCAGCCATGTTATGGCTGACGAAAATGACGGTGCGCCCCTGCTGAGCAACGCTGCTCATCTTTCCGAGGCACTTTTTTTGGAACTGAGCGTCCCCAACCGCCAGGACTTCATCCACAACGAGAATCTCTGGTTCGAGGTGGGCCGCTACTGCAAAAGCTAAGCGGACATACATGCCGCTTGAATAGTGTTTGACAGGAGTATCAATAAACCTATCGATCTCGGCAAACGCAACTATTTCGTCAAACTTCCGCTGTATTTCTGCTTTTTTCATCCCAAGGATCGCGCCGTTTAAATAAATGTTTTCGCGTCCCGTCAGTTCTGGATGGAATCCGGTGCCGACTTCTAACAACGATGCTATGCGGCCGTGGATTCGAGCCTCACCCTCAGTCGGCATGGTGATACGAGACAGTATCTTTAGCAAAGTGCTCTTGCCGGCGCCGTTGCGGCCGATGATTCCAACGACTTCTCCCCTCTTAACTTCGAACGAGACGTCTTTCAGCGCCCAGAAGGACTCGGCGTTCCCATTGCTATCCTTACGTGATCGGCGGAATGGTGCAGTCAAGGTGTCCGCGAGGGAATCTCGCAGAGTACGATAGCGTTGCCGTGAGCCCAGCCGGTAGAGTTTGCCCAACCCTTCTGCGGTTATAGCGACGTCAGTCATAGTTTCAGATAAGACGTACTACACAAGATCGGCGAACGTGGACTCCGTTCGACGAAAGTAGAACAAACCCCCAATGAAAAGAAATAGCACCGCACCTGCGGAAACCCAGATGAGCTCCCCGGGTCCACCCGATTTTCCGAGCAGCGCCCAGCGAAAGCCGTCAACCACCCCGGCCATTGGATTAAGACCAAACCATGCCCGCCAAGGTTGTGGAACCAAACTGCTTGGGTAGGCAACCGGTGTGGCGAACATCCATAATTGAGTCAAGAACGGAATTGTGTAGCGAACGTCCCGATATTTCACGTTAAGAGCGGACATCCAAAGACCCACGGAAAGAGCAGTTGCGAGCGCAAGTAGAACGAACAAGGGAAGCCAAACAACAGCAGTGGTCGGTCGAATGCCGTAATAGAACATGAGACATAGCAACACCACGAACGCAATGGCAAAGTCAACAATACCCGCCAGAACCGAACCCATGGGAATGATGAGTCTAGGGAAGTACACCTTGGTAATTAGATTTTGGCTGTTCGTCAAACTATTGCTTGATTCAGTTAAGGAGAACGCAAAGAGCTGCCAAGGCAACAAAGCTGCGAACGCAAACACTGGGTATGGAATACCATCCGAGGGTATCTTAGCCAGCCGACCGAAGAAGACGCTGAAGACCACCATAGTCATTACCGGCTGCAGAACTGCCCAGACAGCGCCTAGGGCGGTCTGTTTGTATCGGACTTTGATGTCGCGCCAAACTAAGAAATAGAGCAACTCACGGTAATCGAATAGCTCTTTTAAGCCAAGGTTCAGCCAGCCCTTGGGAGGCTGGATTTTCAAGACTTCATAGCTGGCGGATGTCTCCTCGGTTTTCATGGCCGCGCTCCCAACACAATTGTCGCCCAAGCTCTCGACCAATGGAGCCTGCCCCGATCGAAAGAATCCCAAAGACCACGAACTGTCGCGCGATTGAGAGGAGTGTCGCCGACGGCGCTTTCAGCTAAGGCTTTTGAGTGCTCGCGCATCCACTTCGCGAACGGAAAGGTAAAGCCGCGTTTGGCGCGCACGGCGAGACTGGTAATGAGTGGGTCGTTGAGTGCGCTTACGAGAAGAGGTTTCGTCACTTTGCCGGCACGTTTAAGGCTGGGCAATGAATTTCGTGCGTATTCGACCACCAAGTGATCCAGATATGGGACTCGTACTTCGATGGAGTGCGCCATGCTGAACACGTCGGTATCGCGGAGTAATTGATCGTGCAAGTAGCCGCGCGTTTCGAGATAGCTGAATGCGTCGGCAGAGGAGGAGGGGCGGGGGACGGGGCGGCTGGCAACCTGTCGTTCGATGATTTCGTTGAGTTCTTTGGTATCGATGTCCAGGAGGCGCGCGATCTGGAGGGGGGGGAAGAAGCCGCGGACGGCGAGGTATGTTCTTTCGCAGGAGGCTTTTTCCTGAAGAAAAGACAATCTGGCCCACGGCTCTTTGCCACGCCAGCGGCCCAGAGCGGCGGCGGTTGCTAAGGACAGATTCCGAACGGCGTGCGGCAGTCGGTTAAAGGTCTTTAGGGGGTCGAGTTTTGCGGTGAGCCAGCGATAGTGGCCGTAACCCCAAAAGACTTCGTCGCCACCGAGACCGGAGAGGACGACGGTGACTCCGGCTTGGCGGGCGGCACGGGAAACGAAGTAGGTATTGACGCCGTCGTTAGTGGGTTGATCCATGGCGGCGAGAATTTTGGGGATTTCGTTGAGGAAATCGGCGGCAGTGAGGCGGATTTCAGTGTGGTCGGTCGCGAAGCGGTTTGCGACGTCGCGTGCGAGGGTGGCTTCGCTGAATTCTTTTTCGTCAAAGATGACAGTGAGGGTTTTGAGGCGGTCGACCAAAGGGTAAGCCAGTGAGACGAGGCCAGCGGAGTCGACTCCACCGCTAAGGAATACGCCGGTGGGGACGTCGGAGATCAAGTGGCGGGCAACCGAATCAGCCAGCAAACTAGACAACTCCTCTGGAGATTGGGCTGATTGGGTTGATGACTTTTGAGGCATGTCCCAGTGGCGGTGTTCGAGGCCGCGACGGCGTAACCACAAGAGATGGCCGGGCAAGAGACACTTTACATTGCGGATAAAGGTGTCAGGTGAGGGAACCGATCCGAAGAGCAGGAACCCGGCGACGCCATTTCGGTCAAGCTCTCTTGTTACGAGGTTGGACGAGGTAAGAGCTTTGACTTCGGAAGCAAATGCGACGGAGCCGTCGGGACACTCTACGTAATAGAGGGGCTTGATGCCGAAGCGATCACGAGCGAGGACGCAATCGCCGGATTTGGTGTCGTAAAGCGCGAAGGCGAACATGCCGCGGAGCCTGAGCAGAAGATCATCTATACCCCACTGTTCCAAGCCGTGAACGAGAACTTCGGTATCGGAGTTAGATGAGAAATGGTGGCCCAAGGAAGCGAGTTCCGAGCGCAGTTCGCGATGGTTGTAAATCTCGCCGTTGAAGGTGACCCATAATGAGCCGTCCTCGTTAGACATGGGCTGCTTGCCGGCGAGGGAGAGGTCGATAATGGAGAGGCGCCGGTGTCCGAGAGCGACGCGGGCGTCATGGTAAAGGCCGCATCCGTCGGGGCCGCGATGCGTCTGTGCAAGACACATGCGCTCGACCGCAGCGATGTCGGCGGCCATTATCGATGTGTCTTTCCTAAAGATGCCTGCGATGCCGCACATTATTGATTAAGATTCTGCCTAACTAGTGAAGCGTTGAACGGATTCTAGCGGGCGGTGTAAATTGCAAGTTGCGCAACGGAGAGGCTAGCCTCTGCTGCCTTAGCCAGCACGCTCTTAGCTGCGCTATTGGGAACGAACAGGATGTCCTCCGACTTGAGCTGCATGTCTGGCCCTTTACCAGCCATGAGCTTTTTCAAATTGATTGCGATTTCGGTGCGTGTTGGACTACCTGGCACTGTCCTCATGATTCGTGCTTTATCGCCGGCGGCGGTGCGCTCAAGTCCCTCCGCTAGCGACAAAATTTTTAGAGCCGAGATTGTTTGGTCCTGACCCATGACAAAGCCGCCTGGTTTTTTAACGGAGCCGACTACGTAAATCAGATCAGCTCTTGGAACAGTGATCGTGTCTTCGGGTTCGATGACAATATTTTCGGTTGGATTGGTGGCGTTGAGAATTTTTTCAACGGAGACTGAGGCAATGCTGAACTGACCAGTGGGGTCATTGCGGGCGTCTGGGAGGGGTATGCGTCCCCATTTCAGGTTACGGGAGATTTTAATACTATAGCCAGCTTCTGGTTTAAGACCACCGGCTAGCGAAAGCATTTCGAAGAGGGTTTTGTGGCCTTCGAGTTGGTGGACGCCGGGGGATGTGACGTAACCAAGGACGGAGACGGGCTGGCTGCGGAATTCCACGACGCCCACGATGACGTGGGGTTCGTTGAGTTGCTTCTGGAGGCGCGCTTCGATCTCGGCTTCGAGATTGGCGGCAGTGAGATCGGCTGCATGGATACGTCCGACGAGAGGAAGGTTGATGTCGCCGCGGCCATCAATGCGCATGGGACGATTGGACATTTCCTCGAGGTTGGCGACGGAGAGGTTAATGAGGTCGCCCGGGCCTAGGATGTAGTCGGTGGGGGCGGATTGTTGGAAACTGGCTACCAACCGCAACAGGGGAAGAAAAATAATCGTGGAGAGTGAGCGGAGCTGAAGCATAGGGTTAACGAATCATGGAGGTCAACGGTTGCTGTTGAGCAAGAACAGCGAGATCAGTTTCCCCGACAGTGAGAGAATCATCATAAAAGCGGAATCTACTTCGCGCGACATTTTGTTTTCGGGCTTTTCCGTTTTTTTCTTTAGCTACGTCCGTCAGCGCTGAAAAAACGTGACAGGCATATTGCTCTCAAGTGGGGGACGTCTAGCGGAGGCCTATAATCTGGTATTGATCGTTGGTATGCAGTATTCGCGCGTGGACAAAGCGCTCTGCAATATTAGCGGGAATCTTTGGTGCTGGAGTAGAGATTATGTAGTCCAGTCTGTTCTGCAGATCGACTGCCCCCGGCTCGTATCGGAGATAGCCTTCGGAAAACGTCTGTGGTGTGCCGGAATATCCTAGGGCTAACAAAAGTTGTGACGGCTGAACGTGTCCAGGCGAAGCTGCCATAGACTCTACCTGCCAAACGGACAAACCCAAGATTGAGGCTAAGTAATAATATCGGCTTAGTATTTCATGCGTAGGTGTCAGTGATCTGATTCCAGCTGGAACATAGGTAAAACAGAGAGTTAAAGCCGGAATCATTAGGATGAGGTCTGGGTCCACTGTGCCTACCACGATTCCTCCCGGGAGATTAGAACGAACCCACGTCATGAGTTCAATTTCTGGGCGGGTTTCGCGCTGCTGCTGAGCCTCCCGAAGACCAACAACGATTTGTCTAGCCCCTGAGTTGCCTATAATACAGATAAGGGCGATTAAAGCGCAGCGACTCAAAGTAAGCTGTGGATAACCCCTGAGATTCTCAACAACGGAAAACAGCCAACAACCGCATAGAAAAAAGGCAGTCGGGAAGATAAGTCGGCTCCAGAAGTGAGAGTGTTGGGCGTCGTAGCCCGATATCACCTGCAAGTTCAGTCCCGCCAAGCCCGAAAGCAATAACACCATGAACATTCCAATTCGAGCATTTTGCTCTGACGCCGTAAACAGTCGTTTGCCGAATTTCCAGGCCAGGGCGAAGCCCGCTAGAAGTAGGAGCAACGGACCCATGCGGGGTAAGTGAGTGTACGCTCCCATGCGAGACAAAAGAAAAGTTTGTCCGCCTTCTGCGCGACCTCGAGCCGTGGCTACGACGTAGGGTAGCGATGCAACGATCATTACGCAGAACACTTTGATGGCCCGTGTGGCTAAAATCCAAAGCCTCCAAAGCGCCGCCAGAATGACAAGCATCTCTAGGGTAATACCCCAGGCGACGGAGTAGAAGTAATAGGAGTATACGATCAACGCGCTTGCGCCTCCGGCTGCGGTTACAGTCCCCCAACCAGCGGACGTCTGAAGAGCACGAGATAACAGCAGCAATGCGATAAGCACAAAAACAAATGAGATCTCGGGCTGCGGCGTACGAGCGAAGTCGGGCGCAGCGAGGAAGGCGTCGTAACCGCTCCAAAGGAAGTTGCGCGGACCAAAAGGAATTATGAGTGTACACCAAGCCAGCGCGAGCCGGAAGATCGTAGTCCGAATCACTCCCTTGGTTGCCGCGTAAAGAAGGCCGAGGGCCAGCGCTGGAAATACGGCATCGGCTACGATAAACGCACGATCGAGGCTACCGAAGACCAACCCCATAGTGCCCAGTATGGCCGGAGGGACAAATGGTATTCCGGCGCTGGAATTCCGTCGTTCGAAGTTATCAACCTCGGCTGGAAATTCACCGAGCGACATGAATCTTCTTGCGACGGGGGCGTAAGCGTGAGTCTCGTCGTAAGTTATCGACGATACTGCGGCGGACACACCAAAAGGCGAGTAGTCTCCACTGTTCTTTGCTGTCGAGACAAGGTGGTTCAAAGAGAAAAGCAGCGCGGCCAACGACATGTTAACGGACAACGCTAGAGGAGGTCGACGACTCATTCTGTATTTTTGGCGGACGCCGAAAGCGTCTGCAGCGATAGCGATCTTGGGTTTTAGCAGTTTAGCTTAGCGGAGCAGAAGAAGAAGTGGATGATTGCAAGGCCTGCCGTGCGCGCCTCAGCGACTGGCAGTAGCGGGACGGGACAAGGAATAGCGAGAGGTCAAGGTTTGCCGAAGGGCGTCAGCTAGAGCGGACAGGCTGGCGGGGTTCTGGTCGGAGTTGAAGTGGTGAGCAAGCTCGACGAAATCGGAGCCGTGGAGAGGGATTTCGATCCGCCAACAGAGTGTGTGCGGGTCCGAGGTACTGGCGGAGAAGAAGGAGCCGGAGAAGCGCATCTTGATGCGGCAGAAACCAAGATCGCTGTAGGAGGATTCGAGGATTTGCCAGCATTCCTCGGCCGTGGTGGCGGCGGTGAGGCGATATTTAAGGCTTTCGACAACGATATGGGAAGTGAGCAAGCCACGGAACGCGCCGCGAAGCATGAGGCGGCCAGCGGTGTCGAATTCCACGATGCCGAGGCGTTGGATGCCAATCCAGGTGACGACACCGAAGACAACGATGACAGGGGTTTCGAGATGGTTGTCCGCCATGGCGAGGGAGAACATGGCGGCGACCGCGCCGATACCATAGAGGAGAAGAGCGGCGTCGCGAGGCGTGAGGCCACGATCGAGGAGCCGGTGGTGGATATGGCCGCGGTCAGGGGCGAAGATGGGTTGGCGGCGGAGGAATCGACGCGCAATCGCGAGGGTTGTGTCGAGAAGGGGGATGGCCAGAGCAATGAGTGGGGCGGTCATGCCGAGGATGGTGGCGGATTTTTGACTGTACAGGACGCCATAGCAGCCGAGGAGGAAGCCGATGAAAAGACTGCCCGAATCGCCTAGGTAGACGCTGGCGGGATTGAAATTATAGCGGAGGAAGCCGATGAGGCAGCCAGCGAGGGGGACGGTGGCGAAGGCCAAGAGGACGTTGTGGCTGATCACTGCCCCGAGGATCATGGAGAGGGTGGCGACGAGGCTGAGGCCGGCAGCGAGACCGTCAATGCCATCAATGAGGTTGATGGCGTTGGTGCAGGCGACCAGCCAGAAGACGGTGGCGGGAAGGGTCCACCACCATTGGGTGAAGGCTGCGCCGCCGAAGCTTTGGACGTGGACACCGGCGAAATAAGCGATAATCGCGGCGAGGATTTGGCCGGAGAATTTCCACCATGCCTTGAGCCGGATCAGATCATCGAGGAGGCCGATGACGAAAACTAGGGCGACAGCGGGGATGAGTTTGAGGACGAGCGGCAGGTTTTGTTGGATGGTGTCATTGCCCTTTAACGGGGTGAACCACCAAAGGGTGTAGGAGAGAACGAAGGCGAGCACGACCGCGACACCACCGACACGCGGAATGGGACGATAGTCCGGCTTACGCGCAGAGTCGGGATGATCGAGGAAACCGAGGCGTAGGGAGGTTATACGGACGAGCGGCGTCAAACCGATGGATAGCAGAAGACTCGTTACTGCGAGGAAGACGAGGGAGTACATGAGGGCGATTTAAGAAATGGCGGCGGATGAGAACGCAGATCCAAACTATTTGGGGTCGGGGCGGTAATAGTTGTAGTTGCGGTAGTTGCGGTAGTTGTAGTAGCCGTAGTAGCCGTCGGGCGCGGTTTTGGGGTTCCAATCGTTGAGGATGGTACCGAGGATTTTGGTGCCGTCTTCCGAGAAGCGCTGGCAGGCGGCGGAGATGGCGGCACGGGTGGTTCTGTTGGCGCGGACGACCATAATGACGGAATCGGCGAGGCGGCCCACGACTCGGGCGTCGGGAATTTGCAGCATGGGAGGGGTATCGATCACGAGGATGTCGAATTGCTGCTTCAGATGCTTGAGGAGTCGGGACATGTGGGGGTTGATGAGGAGGTTGGTGGAGGAAGAGGTGCTAGGGCCGCTGGGTAGAATCCAGAGGTCAGGAATGAGGGTTTGCTGGATGGCGCCGTTAAAGGTGAGGTCCCCGTTGAGTGTGGCTTTTTCGTGAAGGATGCTGCTAAGGCCATATTCGTTTTTGACAGAGAAGACATTGTGCTGGCGGGGGCGGCGCATGTCGGCGTCGATGAGGAGGACCTTGCGACCCACTTCGGCGATGGCGATAGCAAGATTACTGGAGACGGTGGACTTGCCTTCAGAGGGTCCGGGGCTGGTGAGAACCAGTGTTTGGAGCTTTGAATTGAGGGTGTGTTCGGGTGTGAAGAGGATGGAAATGAGGGCGGCGCGAAAACTTTCGGCGACCGGGGATGGTTTGCGCTGCCAAGCTTCCAGTTCGAGGATATCCTGGAGGTCTGGGCTCGCCGTGAGGCGCGGTTTAAATTTGTCGTGTTTGCCGGTGGGGATGATGGCGAGTTCCGGTACGCCAAGGATGGCCATGGATTCGCCGGGTTGTTGGATGCTGGTATCCGACCGGAAACGCATGATGATGAGGGCGGCGCCGAGGAAGACGCCAGCAAGGGCGCCGATGCCTGCACTTTGTTTGCGATCGGGCTTATAGGGGGCGCCGGGCGGAATGGCTTCATCAACAACGCGGATGTTGGAGGCGCGCATCGCCGATGCGATGCTGGATTGCTTGAGCTGGGCCAGCATGGCGTCGTAGAGCTGCCGATTGGAATCGACTTCCCGCTTGAGGATGTTGTATTGAATGGCTTTTTCGCCTTGGCCGGTGACTTCCTGGGTTTGCGCGTTGTAGGCCTTTTGAAGAAGTTCTTCGCGGCGGAGGGAATCGTCGTATTCGTTTTTGATGCGGCCGAGGATGGTGGCACGGTCGTGTTCAAAGGTGGCTTGGAGAGCGATGATTTCGGCTTCGGCGCGGCGAACCTTATCGTATTCCTGGGCATAGACGGCGCGGAGGTCGGCGATTTGGCTACGGAGATCGCGGATTTTGTTGGCGGTGTCGCGAAGGGAGGCGTCGCTGAGGACGTCGGGGAGCGCGTCGGGGCTGGCGTGTTGGGCTAGCTCATAGGTGGATTGGCGGGCGATGCGCGCGGCGGTGGCGCCGGAGAGTTCCGTTTGGAGCTGCTTGAGTTTGTCCTCGGAGACGTTGTTTTTTTCGTCGTTCGTAAAGAGCAGGCCCGATTGGCGGGCGTATTGCTGAAGCGCGTCTTCGGAGCGTTCGAGCTTGACGCGCATGTCGTCGAGCTGGTGGCCGAGCCATTCGGCGGTTTTTTGAGTGGATTTCCAGCGGGCTTCGAGGTTCTGCTCGATGAATTTGGCGGTGACGGCATTAATGAAGTCAGCAGCGAGGCGGGGGTCGGAAGAATCGGCAGTGACAGAAATGACGCGGGTTTGGCCGACAGCGCGGGCTTTGAAGGATTTCGTTATGTCGCTGAGCGCGCGGCTGAGGGCGGTGGATGGGTCGGGTCCGCGGATGCGGAGGAAGCGGCTCAAATAATCGATGCGGGATTGGTTGGAGATGGAGCGATCGGACTCTTTAAATTGTTTGACGACGGTGCCAAGGACAGCGCGGCTTTGGATGATGTTGATTTGGGTCGGCATTTCGGACGGGTCGGATCCGACTTCATAGATTTGCGACGATTGCCGCATGTTCATGAAATTTTCGTTGAGACTCTGGATTTCGACGGAGGCGCGGGCTTGGTAGATGGGGGTTTGGGGAACGGTGGCGAGGAACCCAAGTGAGGCGCCGATGAAGATGCAGATCAGCCAGGTACCTTTTTGATGGCGAAGGATGCGCCAGTATTCAAGAAGGCCACCGGATTGTGCGTTGCCCGACGAACCGGGGGCGTTGGCATAGCCGTAACCGTAGCCATAAGGAGGGCGGCGGATGAGGTCAGTGGAGGCGGGGACGCTGGCGTTGGGGCGAGCAAGCGAGGAAGACTCGTTGGGCGGTGGAGGAGAATAGTTTTCCATGAGAAATGCAAGACGGGAAAGACGCGGTCTAAAAGGGGAACCCGGAATTAGAGCGGCCGAACAGTGTAACCGCTACCTGGGTTGCAGCATGTTCTCATTAGAGTTGGCGGCTGATGCTGCCGACGACGCGAAGGATGACGTCGCCATGGCCGTCAGTGCGGAAAAGTCTTACCGTTGAAATCGTCCGCTAGCGCCGGAACGACCAGGAAGATTTGGTCACGGGGCCGAGGAGGTAGACGGAAGAAGCAGTGGACATTGACAGAGCGGGCTCTTGCGAATAACAGCAGAACGAAAAGAGCGATAAGAAAACGATGAGAACGCGGCGAGTCATGGTTTTTCCCAAAGTCGGACTAAGAACGGGCATGGGTGAGTTTCTGGATCTCGGCGGACAGGGACGTAACGCGGGCTTCGAGTTCGGCGAGGCGCGCTTCGAGCTTTTCGACAGGAGCGCGGCGGGGGTCGCCGAACGTAATTTTGACGGCGAGGCGGGCCATTTCGGAGATGCTGGGAAGCCCGTTGGCGAGGCAGAGTTCGCGAAAGTGGTCATGTTCTTTGCTCGTGAGCCGGAAGCTGACCATGTGGCTGCGGGATTCGGGGGGCATATCGGAGAAAGAAAGGGCGGAACGCCTTGTGCGAGTCGTTTGAGGAATGAATTGTGGGCATGGGCGATTTTTACAACGATGCTTTACAACCTTGACCCCAGCGCCCAAGGTGAGGCCTGCCGGCCGAAAAAGTACTAACCGGGATGAGAGGCGTGAAGGCGGGCGGAAAAGGGAGACCCCCGAAATCGGGTTGAAAGACGGGGTTGGGCTGAAGGCAAGCTCCGCCGTTTTTGTCCCAGACGGCCTTTCTCCGATGGAAGGCTGAACTGGAGAACTACACCCCGAAAAATCTCGTAGTACAGAGTTATCATACTTACCCCGTACTCGCAAGAAGATATACAAACCGATTTAGTACTATGGGGACTAGTCAAGACCTACGGCCGTCGTTGGACGGCGGCGTTCAGAGTTGAAGAATCAGGCGGATAGCCGGGGGGGGGGGGAGCGAAGGGTCGCGTTGTTGAGAAAATGGAAGCAGCGGATGCGCTCGAAAAAACTCGCCGAGGTATGTAATACGTCTCTAAACCGGCGCATGGTGCTCGCGATTCCAATAACCCTGCCGCCGGTAACACTGTCCGGTGAACAAAGCCGTTCGCTCAAGCCCCCCGCGCGGCCCAGACGTAAAAGGAACCACGACCGATTTCGCACGAGAGCGACTTCCGATGAATGGAAGGACCGTGTCGAAACTAATTAACGCCGAGGCCCTTTGGCCAAACGTCGCAGCCGCAGGTATCTCACAGTCCGACGTTCACACCCACTCCCCAAAAAGTTTTCCACAGAAATTTTCGTTATCAATTTGTTGCCACGGAGACTGTAAATGCTCTAAAACACCTCAATGCTCTCAAATGCGCTCAAATGACATGAACAGCACTCAGCCGCCGAAAATTTCTGTGTACCCTTTTTGCTGGGAATTGCTTCGATTCAAAAAGAGGGTGACCTTCCTTCCCTGTTCTGAACTCGCTTAAAGCGTAAGTGAGAAATTTCAGTCCGAAGAGGAGGGCAAATGTTGTTTGACGTTCATGACGAAGTTGAACACGAGAATTTGGCGGAACGTATTCAAGAGTCGGGTTTAGGAGCGGAACTGGTCCGGGCGTCAGAGTTGGAGCGGTTCAAGGCGCATATCGCAGCGTTTTGTTCACATGCCCGCGTGGCAGAGCTCGCAGCCATGAACCGCGTGTTCGAATATCGCGAGCAACTGCTCGGGTCGAACGGAAGCGCGCCGATAGTGGACGCATTCTTCGCATTGTATGGAGTATACGGCGGAAGGCCCTGACCCACGTCTCGCGTTTCCCGGCCAACCAAAGCGGGCGAATTCGTTTAGCGCTCCCGGGGGTTCCTTTTCATTGGATGGTTTTCAAACTTTTCGACGCGTTGCCCACACGGACGGAGATCTTCAGGCGGCGCCCTTCTTCAGCTGCTCAATTAATTCCCGCACGGTCTGTGGCAACTTCCGCCCTTCTTCACATGCACAAACCTCCACGACCGAGCCCAAAGAGTCGTAAACCTCGCCGCGCCCATTGCAGATTCCCAAGGAACAAACACTCGTCTTCTCCGCCCGGCCTTGCCCTGCCATCTGCCTTTCTAGTTCTCGCAGCCTTTGTTGGCGCGCCGCCTCCCGCCGGACGCTTTGCGCTAACTGAAAATTCATGACGAGCTTTCGATAATACCCTCCCGGATTCGTTAAATGATGCGGAGCGCCCGTGTGGCCTTCATCAAAATCGACGAACTCTTGGATTTCACTTTCACGATTGTTAAGGCCTGTCAAAACGATCGCGAGCAGCGCATCTGCGCCACTGCCGAAACGTTCCCGGAAGCGACGGCGAAGCCTCGCCGTGGGGTCTTCTGTTTCAGTGCGTAGCAAATCATTCGAATTAGAACCTTTTTTAGTCTCTTCTTTTTGATGATGATGATTAGTTTCTTCGGGTGAATAGCATTCGGGGTCAGGGGTGAACACCGTTCGGGGTTCCCGCGAAGGTAATTCGGGGTCAGGGCATCCATCGTTCGGGGTCACTGCTGTTTCCACCGGCAAAGCAGGGTGAATCACGTTCGGGGTGATCGGATTGGCCGCGATCTCACGGGGAACCGCGTTCGGGGTCAGTAGATAGCAGTTTGTGTTCGCCTTCGCCCAGTAACCAGCCTTCCGCGACCCACCGCCACGGGATCGCCGAATGCATTGAATGGCTCCAGCTGTCTCCAATTCTCTGAGAGCGATTTGGACACCTCGGTCGCTCAGCCCGGTCACGCCCATGATGGTCTGAACGGACGGCCACGCCGCAAAGCCTTCGACTCTAGGAGCGCCCGACGGCCACATCTCGCATTTTGGGTTGGCGTAATCGCATAGCGCCGCAAATACCACGCGAGCCGTTGTCTTCAAGCGCGTATGGGCTAGATCCTTAAGCCGTGGATATCGATTGCCCGGCTGGGCCGCGCCATTGGTTGTTAGCTCAACATTCGGCGCGCCACTCGGCTGACTTGGTTTCACAATCGGGGGCCCTTCAATCACGCTTTCTGCTGATTAGGTGAAGCGCCGGCGTCATCGACCGAACTCTCTGCCAACAGCTCTTCCGCCATGCCCAGCGCGGCCCTCTCGATACGGCCGGAGACAACTTGTCCCTGGAGCCAGCGCGATATAGTGGTACGGCTTACGGTGAGTCGGCGGGCCAATTGCGCCGATGCTCCATAGTGGCGGCGGAAAAGACGCCGAAGCTGAGATTTGGTGAGATCGAGGGTGACCGTTTTCGAAACTAGAGCGTCGTCAGCTATACAATCTGAATATCAGAACTGACTAATGAACGTCAAGAGAAATCACCCGGCCCATGACCCCGAACTCGCGCAAGCCATCCGCCATTTTCGAAATGCTGTCGGCCTCACGCAGGCGCAACTCGCCGTGGCGGTGGGCATCGCTCCCACGTCGATCTATCGTTATGAAGCCGGAACCACCGCGCCCGATCTGCGAACGCTGCAAAGGCTCTATCTTTTCGCAGACCACAAGGGCGATCAGGCAGCCTCGTCTATTTTTCTGGCTGCCGCACGGGATAAGGCCGGCGTAGGCGACGCCGAGATCGAATCCTCTCTGCAGGCCCTGGGCAAGGGCTCGGGAGCGGTTCGCTTGCAAGATGTCGCGATCCAAGGAAAGAAACTAGTCCCGCGCGAACAGCTTCTGGTCACCGCTTTTATTTTGATGTTCCGAAACAATACGGAGGAATCATCGGAACGGATGATGCGGCTCCTGCTGGAGCCATGGATGAAAGAGGCCAAGGCCGAATTCGATCGATCCGACTGAACCTCGTTCTTCTCCAGGTGGCGACAAAAATTCTCGTTCATTTGCCGACCATAAGGCAAAAAATTCTTACCAAGATTCATTTCGCAATTGACAGTGGGATGGTCATGTGTGATATTCAATCTGTATAGAAACTGTTAAGCCAACAGTTCGGCAGAAAGGGCAGCGCGCGCGTGATCTTTGAACAGCAGTTCGTCGACGAATTGGCCGACCGGATCGCAGCCAAACTGCGGCCTGCGCCCACGGTTCAGCGTTGGCCCGAGCTCATGTCGATTGAAACGGCGGCCAAATATCTGGACCGTTCTGAAAATTCCATACGCTGCCTGGTCGACGCAAAACTCGTGCCCTCCTGCCGCATTGATCGGCGCGTGCAAATCAGGCGGATCGATTTAGATCGCCTCATGGAGCGAAGCACCACGTAATTTCGGTGGTAGTCTACAAACCATGGCAAGAAAGAAGCGGCAACGGTCATACGGCATCGGGCGAAAATTCCGGCGCGGCGCCATCTGGTGGGTCGCGGTTTACAACGGCTCGGGCGAAGAGATTCGCCGTTCGACGAATTCAAACAAAGAGGCCGACGCCGACGATTTGCTGGGCCGGCTGCTGCGCGAGCGTTCGCGCGGGGAGCTTGTCGGGATCAACTCGGCGGCCGCCTTCACTATCGGCGACGTGCTCGATGAATACATCAAGCGCCGTTCCAAACTGGCTCCGGGCACGCAGCGCACTTACCGTTATCAGAGCGAATTACTGAAGCACAGCTTCGGACTGATCCCGCCCGCCAAGCTGACCACGGACATGCTCAGCGATTACCGCGATGCGCGCGCTGCGGAATTTATCAAACACTTCACGGGCGTCGAAGAACGAGCCGCGCTGGGCCGTCGTGTCGGCGATACCTCCGTAAACCGTGAGCTGGGCCTGTTGCGCAGCGCACTGCGCGACATGGCCAAACGCCGTCCTCAACTGGTCCCTTCGCTGCCCTACTTCCCCATGGAAAGCGAACGCGGCAACGCGCGCCAGGGCTTTCTCGGCGAAGCGGATTTTCGCGACAAACTGTTTCCGGAGCTGCCGCGCCATTTGCAGGCGCTGGCGGCGTGCGGGTTTTACGCCGGCGGCCGCAAAAGCGAATGGCTCCGCGTGGACTGGCCCGAGGTGGATTTCGAAAACCTCGTCATCTACTTTCCCAAAACAAAGAACAAACGGCCGCGTGAGGTACCCATCGCCGAAGGCCTGATGCTGGATTCGCTGCTGGAAGCGCGGCGCGTGCGTGAGGCGGCGTGGCCCGACGAGCCGGCGGTTTTTGCTTACGACGGGCATCGCATGGCCACCGTGGGCGATGCCTGGGATAAAGCCTGCGCACGGGCCGGCTTCGAAAATCTACTGTTTCACGACTTGCGGCGCAGCGCTAATAAGCTCATGCGCGATCGTGGCATCGGCCAGAATGTGCGGATGCAAATCATGGGGCATCTCACGCCCAGCATGGACCAAAGATATGGCATTGTCGACCGTGCCGACATCGACGACGCCCGCCAGAAATTGAAGAGTTCTTCCCCTCGGTTGACGAGGGTAAAGTAACGAAAATGGGTGAAAAATGGGGTGCAAATACGGACAAAAAATACGGACAGTCGAGTTGCGATACTTCAAAATTCCCTGTAGGTATATGAAAACATGGAGCCACCCGCCGGGATCGAACCGGCGACCTGCTGATTACGAATCAGCCGCTCTACCAACTGAGCTAGGGTGGCTTCGCTCCGCTACCTTTTCTATCCTAACAATCTCATCCCTCAATCGCTATCCTATCTTCAATGCCTTTCGTTGAAATCAAGTCGCTGGCCGAACTACCTCCGGGCTCATTAGCGCAAGTCCATCTCCAGGGCGCGGACTACGCGCTTTGCAATTACGATGGCGCATTGCGGTGCTTTGACGGTTTGTGCCCGCACGCTGGTGGTCCGTTGGGAGAAGGTAATCTGGACGGCGAAACTATCGTTTGCCCGTGGCATGGGTGGGCTTTTGATTGCCGCACGGGTGTGAATGACTTCGATCCGAACGTTCAATTGAAGAGCTACCCCGTGGTGGTGCGCGACGGCTGCATTTTTGTTGAGCTACCATAGCGCAGTGCCGGAACTCCCAGAAGTCGAGACCGTCGTCCGTTCCATTTCGCCATACATCACGGGGCATGTGATTCAACGGGCAGAGGTTTTTTCGCATCGCGTCACACGCGGCAATTTCGCCGCAACCACCAAAGGATTAAAGGGCAAATCGATTCAAAAGGTTCGCCGCCAAGGCAAGCAGATGTTCATGCATCTCAACCGCGGCGTCCTCTACATGCACCTCGGCATGACGGGGAAGCTACTTTGGAACGGCGAGCGGACCAAATATGCGCGCGCCATCCTCGAACTGGACAATGGAACGCTCATCTTCGACGATATCCGGCAATTCGGGCGCGTTGAATACTTCGCTGAGATTCCGGATTTCCTGGCGCGCAGCGGACCCGATGCGCTCACCGTGAGCGCCGCCGAATTTCTGGAACGACTGAAACGGCATAGCGGGCACATCAAGCCCCTGCTGCTCAACCAGACATTTATTGGAGGCGTGGGGAACATTTACGCGGACGAATCTCTGTTTGGGGCGCGTATTCACCCACGCGCCCGCGCCAGCCGGCTTTCAAAAGCGCGAGCGGAAGAACTGCATCGCCAGATTGTCGCTATTCTTGAACTGGCCATTCAGCATCGCGGGTCAAGCATTTCAAACTATGTGGATGCCGACGGGGCGGGCGGAAGTTATCAACAGCAACACAATGTGTATGGCCGCAAGGGCGAACCCTGCCCGCGCTGCGGCACCGCCGTGCGGCGAATTGTTCTTGGGCAACGGGGCACCCACTATTGCCCCCACTGTCAGCGCCCGTGAACAGGGGGCGCGTCTTTCAACCTGGGTCGTAGCCTTTTGATGGGCTCCCGGCCATCGGTCGGTTCCAGCCGCCGGATCGCCGGCCGAGGAGGTTGAGCGCTTTCGCGCTGCTCTTCTTCCTCACGCTCACGCGCTTGCTGGATGACGTCGGTGATCTCCGCCACAACTTTCATGGCCTTTACATCGTGAACACGCACGATGTGGGCGCCGCTGAGAATGGATGCCGCCACAGCCGCCGCCGTGGCGAACTCCGTATCCTGTTCGCCTTCTCTTTTAAGGAAGGATTTTCGCGACGGTCCAACCACAATCGGCAGATCGAAAACGCGCAACTGACCCAAGCGCGCGATGATCTCCGAGTTTTGCTCGCGCCGCTTACCAAACCCCAGTCCTGGGTCAATTACCATTTGCTGCTTGGTGACTCCCGCCAAGCGGGCGCGATTCAGCGCCGCATCCATGTCAATGGAAATGGTCCGCATGAGATCTTTCAACGGCGGCAATTTCGCCCAAGTCTCGGGATTTCCGCGCATATGATTGATGATCAGGCCAGCGTCGTATTTAGTAACAACTTTCGGCAACTGTAAGTCGAGCAGAATACCGCTTGGATCGTTAATAATTTCGGCCCCGTGCTCCAAGGCTTTGCCGGCGACACCAGATTTGTAGGTGTCCACCGAAATCGGAATGCTGAGCTTACCTTTGAGCCGCTTCAACACTGGAATCAGACGGCGCAATTCCTCCGCTTCGCTAATCCGTTGCGAGCCCGGCTTGGTTGATTCGGCGCCAATATCCAGGATGTCGGCGCCCTGCTCTTCCAGTTCCAGCGCACGGGCAAAAGCGCGGTCGGGATCGGCATATTTACCGCCGTCGGAAAACGAGTCCGGCGTTACGTTCAACACGCCCATCAGGAGCGTGCGCTCGCCCAGGTTGATTTCCCGTTCCTTTAACTTCCACTGATAGCGTTTTTGCATTCCCTAGACTATGAGTGTGGCAGACTCTTCCCGCAGCCCCGCTCTTTTCGTCGGAAAAGAGGCGTGCCAGGACTTTTCGCGATCGTCGCATCTGGAATGGCTCGACACGAATCATACCGGTGCGTTTGCCATGGGAACCGTTGCCGGCGTAAACACCAGGCGTTACCACTCGCTGCTGATTGCCACGCAACACCCGCCGGCGGAGCGAATCTCCGTCCTTGCGCGCGTCGAAGAAACGGTTGCCTTCGCCGGCAGGAACTTCGAACTCGCGGCGGCCCAATACCCAGGCTGTGTTCAACCGCGCGGCTTTGATTTGCTGGCTGGTTTCCAACTCGAGCCGTTTCCAAATTGGCGCTATGATCTGAACGGCGCGGTTTTTCAAAAAACGGTGTGCCTGCTTGAGCGGCGGCAATCGGTTTTAGTGAGTTATCAAGCCTCGCAGTCTTGCAGCTTGAGTGTCCGGCTCATGCTTTCCTGCCGCGACTACCATTCGCTCGCGCGGCAAAATTCGGCCGTTTCCGCGACTGGCCGCCTTGACGACGGCCGTTGTTCGTTCGCGCTCTACCGGGACTTTCCAATGCTTACGGTGCTGCACTCCGGCCACACCTTCCAACCCGAGGCTACATGGTATCTGAATAACGAGTACTTGCGAGAGCTCGAACGTGGGCTCGATTTCCGCGAGGATCTATACTCCCCCGGGTTGGTTCTCTTCGAACTTCAGGCCGGGAAACGCGTCTGGCTGCTCGCCTCCATCGAACCCGACGAATATGATCGCCCGTTGGACGACTCGACCTTTGAGTCGATCCTTTCCGCCGAAGCGAAGCGCCGCACATTTGACAAACCGCTTTGGCGCGCGCTGGATCAGTTCAGAATTGTTCGCGAAAATAACGGGCCTTCGCTGGTGGCGGGTTACCCGTGGTTTACCGATTGGAGCCGAGATACTCTCATCAGCTTGCCCGCCCTTTCTTGCGCCGGCTTCGCGTCCGCGGAAACACGGGCCATTCTGGCCATGCTTCTCGAACAACGGTCGCTTGGCTTATTACCGAACCGCTTTACCGATCAACATGGGACTGTTGAATACAACACGGTGGATGCCGCGCTTTGGTTTTTTGTAGCAGCCTACGATTACATTCGGCAGTCAGGCGATTTCGCCTTTCTTCGGGACACGTTGTATCCGGCGGCAGTTGAGATCATCGATTGGCACTTGCGCGGCACGGCATACGATATCAAGAGCGATCCGGCCGACAACCTACTGCATGCCGGCATCCCTGGCGTTCAGCTTACCTGGATGGACGCAAAAGTCGGCGATCAGGTGGTTACGCCGCGGATTGGCAAACCGGTAGAAATCAACGGTCTCTGGTATAACGCGCTGCGGATTGCCGCGGAATGGGCCGAAATGCTCGGAAAATCAGACGACGCGGCCAGACTTACGAAGCAAGCGAACGACACCCGCGATTCCTTTGACCGAAGCTTTTGGAATGAACAAACCGGCTGCCTCTACGACGTTCTGAACGACACTCACGGCGACGCCAGTATCCGCCCGAATCAACTTTTCAGCATTTCGCTGCCGTTTCCTTTGCTGGATCGCGGGCGCGCGAAATCTGTTGTCATGGTTGTGCATGACAAGTTACTCACTGCGGTGGGGTTGCGGACGCTTGCGCCTGACGACCCCGCTTACCGGGCGCGCTTTGAGGGCAACATGGCGTCGCGCGATTCGGCTTATCATCAGGGCACCGTTTGGCCGTGGCTCATAGGGCCGTTTGTGGCCGCCTACTTATACGCCTTTGGCCGAAATTCCGAAAGCCTCGCCTATTGCGACAAGATACTGAAGAGGGTTGAGGAGGAGTTAGATGCCTGCTGTCTTGGATCGATCAGCGAAGTCTACGACGCCGAATCGCCGCAACGTCCCGGTGGCTGTCCGGCGCAGCTTTGGAGCGTCGCTCAACTGATTCTGGCTCGCCAACTTGTTACGCCGCTTTAAGCCGTTTGGCTTTTAGCGCGTTTGGACATTTGACGCTGCGCCAACTCCAACCATTGCTGCAACGTGGCCGCCAAATTCGGGTCTTGCACCGTTAGTTGCCTGAAATGCTCGTTCGCCACGTCCGCGCTACATTCCGCCAGCGGACCGCCCCACGTCCCCCGCCCCCCTTTCTGCACGCGCTGTTCCAACAGTTCTGACCACTCGCTCATCAATATCGTTAGATCATTGCGTTCTAAGCCGGTATCGCGCAGGGCTCTCTGCGCGAGTTGGAGCACAGGAATCGGGATAGCCGTTGACAATAAATTTGCCGCAAAATAGAGCGGCTTCGTGCCCGCGCGAAGCTCAATCGCCCTCACCCCTCCACGCTCCAAGAGCCGCTTCGTTTTTCGAGCGGCGGCCCGGTCGCCTTCTACCACGAAGTAGTTATGAGCGAGCGGTCCAACATTGAGCAGACTGGCGATTTTCGCGCCGCATCTCTTGAGCGGAATCAGAACATCCGCCGGCAGCCAGGTTTCACAAAGCACAAACGTCATTTCGCGGAAGGGCAAGCCAGTCTCGCATAATTCACCTACGATCCGCGGCACTTCGGCATCCGGCAGCCGCAGCAGAATCAGCGCCGCGCATTCCAAATCCTGGTAATCGGTGATGCCGTAGCCCGCCCGCAGAAAGTTGGAAACTCTGCGGGCGACTTGCAACCCACTGGATTTTACCGGACCCAACTCCTCTGCCAAACAGCTCAAACGCAATACGGGCGACGCCGTGGCATTACCCTCCACCACCAGGCCGACTCGCAGTTGCTTCTTCATGGACGACGCTCGCTTTCAATGCTTTCATGCGGTCCCGGTATTGCGCCGCCTTCTCAAATTCAAACGCCTTTGCCGCCTGTTTCATCTTGGCTTCGAGTTCGCCAATCAAGACGGTGCGCTGTTCCGCTGTTAACTCCTCGCCCTTTTCCGAATCGTCTTCTAACGGCACGGTCACATAGTCGGCTTCCGCTATCGCCACCAAACACATATCAATGGGCTTCACAATCGATTGCGGAGTAATATTGTTCGCCTCGTTATAAGCCTGCTGGATCGTCCGGCGCCGGCCGGTCTCTTTCATGGCGTGATCCATGCTCTTGGTAATCACGTCGGCATACAGAATGGCGCGCCCTTGCAAATTACGGGCCGCGCGCCCAATCGTTTGTATCAACGAACCAGCCGAGCGCAGGAAGCCCTCTTTGTCCGCGTCCAAAATCGCCACCAGGGAGACTTCGGGTAAGTCGAGCCCTTCGCGAAGTAAGTTGACGCCAATCAATACGTCGTAAATGCCTTTGCGCAGATCTCGCAAGATCTTAATGCGGTCTAAAGTACTTACTTCAGAATGAAGGTAAGCGCATTTTACGCCAACCTCGGCGTAATACTCGGCGAGGTCTTCCGACATACGCTTGGTAAGGGTAGTAACTAAGACGCGCTCATTCACTTCGGCGCGCAGCCGGATCTCATTCAACAGGTCGTCCACCTGTCCCTTGATTGGACGAACTTCTATCTCAGGATCTATCAACCCCGTTGGCCTGATGATTTGTTCAACAATGACCCCGGCGGATTTCGTCAGCTCATACGGGCCGGGCGTTGCCGAAACATAAATGACCTGCGAAACGCGGTTCTCAAACTCTTCGAAGGTGAGCGGGCGGTTATCGCGCGCGCTGGGCAAACGAAAGCCGTAATCAACCAGAACGTCTTTTCTCGACCGGTCGCCATGATACATCCCTTGCAATTGGGGAACGGTTTGATGGCTTTCGTCAATGAAAATCAACGCATCGTTGGGCAGATAATCCAGCAAGGTGGGCGGGGCTTCGCCGGGCAGGCGGCCGGAAAAATGCCTCGAATAATTTTCGATGCCATGGCAGTATCCGATCTGCTTGATCATTTCCAGATCGAACATAGTGCGCTGATAAAGGCGCTGCGCTTCAATCAGCTTGCCTTTGGTCTCGAGTTCTTTATGCCACCACTGCAGTTCGTTTTCTATGCTACGCATGGCCTGCTCGCGCGTGGGAGCGTCCATCACGTAATGGGTCTTAGGATAGATGGGCAGGCGAAGATAAGTTTGCTTCACTTGGCCAAGCACAGGATCGATTTGGCTCAAAGACTCAATTTCATCGCCCCAAAGTTCGATGCGGAAAGCATTATCGTCGTAGGTGGGATACAACTCAATTACGTCGCCGCGCACACGGAACGTGCCGCGCTTAAAATCGTGATCGTTGCGCTCATACAGAATCTCAACCAGCCTTTGGAGTATCTCTTTACGGCTGATTTTCTGACCTTTTTCGAGCATCAACAACATGCCGTAGTACGCGTCCGGCGAGCCCAGCCCGTAGATGCAGCTTACGCTGGCAACGATGACACAATCGCGCCGTTCAAAGAGCGAGCGGGTAGCCGAAAGGCGCAGCTTGTCTAACTCGTCGTTAATGGTGGCTTCTTTTTCTATGTAGATATCGCCTGAAGGGATATAGGCTTCTGGCTGATAGTAATCGTAGTAGCTGACAAAGTACTCAACCGCGTTGCCGGGAAAGAACGTTTTGAATTCGTGATACAACTGCGCGGCCAAGGTCTTGTTGTGCGCCAAAACCAAAGAGGGCCGGCCGCATGCTTCGATGATTTTGGCTACCGTAAAGGTCTTGCCCGAACCGGTGACACCAAGCAGCGTCTGATGCTGTTCAGCTTCAAACAATCCACGGGTCAACTGTTCTATGGCGAGCGCCTGATCGCCGCGCGGCTGGTAGTCGATTCCTAGTTTGAAAGGCACGCCCTCAGTATAGAAGCAAAAGGTCAATCGGGAATGGCCAACTGGTCAATCCGTTCGCGCTCGGCGTTGAACTCGCAGCCAATCAAAGAGATGCAGGCGATCAAGTACAACCAGATCAAGAGCACAACAACGGTACCGACGCTGCCGTAAAAGAGGCTATAGTTGCCCAGATGCCGCACGTACAAGCCGAAGCCGGCGGTGGCGATCAACCACAACACGGTGGCCACCAGCGCGCCGGGCCAGACGCGCATGAACCGCGACCGTATGTTGGGCCCGGCCTTCTTCGGTTCAAGCCGGTGATTGGGACCGAAATAATAGAGCAGGCCGGTGACAAACGTGGTGGCCGCGAACGCCACCACCACGCGCGCAAATCTCCAGGCGAGTTCGAGCGGAGTGCTCAGGTCTGAAATGCCCGCCCATTGAATCATGGCGGCTTCGATTTTGTTGCCGAAGATGATCAACGACGATGCGGCCACGGCCGGTATGGCCGCAATCAGCAACAGGAACGACGCCATAGCGCGCTGCTTCAAAAATGGGCGGCCCGATGGAATCCGGTAGGCGGCTTGGAAGCCTTCCATTAAGCTGGCCATGGCTCCCGATCCGGCCCACAGCGCGGCTATGATGGCAATCAAGGGCAAAGAAATGCTCCGGTGCGTTTGATCGCGCAGCCTCGAGACCACCAGATCTTCGGTGCTGGGCGGCAAAATATCCTGCGCGAAGCGTTCTATTACGTGGACGACGGACAAGGCGTTCACCTGAATCAGAATAGCCGTCAGGATGGTGAGGATTGGAAAGAGAGACAGCAGGCCCGAATAAGCCGCGCCTTTGGCAATGCCGAAGCAGTTGTCTTCATAAGCGGCGACAAAGGCGCTGCGCAACAACCACCAGGTACGGGCCAAAAAACCCGGTTCAATGATGATGTTTTCGGTCTGCGCGTCAACCGGCGGCTGATCCTGGGCGGTTTGGGTGCCGTTCATCATCGCGCGTCTTTTCTTGCTTTTGCCACTCGCTGCCTTTATTGTAAGAGGTATGAAAAAGCAACTGACGTACGTCGCGCCCTTGAAAGCCGGGATAGTGCTGGCCGTGCTTTATTTTGTGGGAGGGATTATTGGCGCTATTATCGCGCTGCCGTTCTTGTTGTTCGCCCGCGCGGCAGCCGAAGCGTCGGTTCCCTCCTTTGGTCCTGGCTTGCTGGTTTTCATTCCCATAGGCTACGGGATTTTGGGATTCATTGTAGGCATCATTGCCGCCGCCCTGTACAACCTGGTTGCCAAGGTTACAGGCGGTATCGAGTTTGAGCTGAAAGATGTTCCCGCACCCCCTACCAACTATGCGACGGCCGCAAGCGCTTGATGAATCCGAGTGTGTGATAAATCTATGACGTGTCAATCCCACGCCGCGCGCTGCTGGTAGGCGCAGTTGTTGCTCTGGCCGCACAGGCTCAGCAGCCCGTTCCTGAAAGCCAAGTTCAAAAGAGAGTCGATGCGCTGGTCAGGCAAATGACGCTGTCCGAGAAGATCGGACAACTCAATCAGCTTTTTGTCTTGGGGCAGGCCGTGCCCGGGATGCCGGCGCTGAAGGATGAAGACGTGGCGCGCGGCGAATACGGCTCACTCCTCTTTGTGTCCAACGCGGCCGAGACGAACCGGCTGCAACATCTGGCGGTGGAGAAATCGCGGCTGCATATTCCGTTGCTGTTCGGACTGGATGTGATTCATGGATTCAAGACAGTGTTCCCCGTCCCGATAGCCATGGCGGCATCCTGGGATCCGGCCATGGTCGAGCGGGCGCAGGCCGTGGCGGCGCATGAGGCGAGTGCGGCGGGTGTGAGATGGACTTTCGCGCCGATGGTAGACATAGCGCGCGATCCACGTTGGGGCCGCATTGTGGAAGGAGCGGGCGAAGACCCGTTTCTAGGCGCGGCGATTGCTCGAGCGCAGGTCAAAGGTTTTCAAGGGTCGTTCGCGGGTGAGCCAGGGCATGTGCTGACATCAGTGAAGCACTTTGCAGGCTACGGCGCGGCGGACGGAGGGCGCGATTACGATTCCTCCGATATCGCGGACGAGCAACTTTGGAATGTGTACCTGCCGCCCTTCCATGCGGCGGTGGAAGCGGGCGCGGCTACGGTGATGAGCGCCTACATGGATCTGAACGGCGTGCCGGCCACGGGGAACCGTTTTCTGCTGACGGAGGTGTTGCGAAACACCTGGGGCTTCCAAGGGTTTGTGGTGAGCGATGCCTTTGCCGTAAGAGATCTGGTAACGCATGGCTTTGCAAGCAACCCGGAGGACGCGGCCTATCGAGCGTTTTCAGCGGGCGTCAATATGGACATGGGCAGCCGCACCTACGACGATAATCTTCCGAAGCTGGTGAAAGACGGGCGCGTGAAAGAAGCGCAGATTGATGCCATGGTGAGGCCCATTCTGGCGGCGAAGATCAGGCTGGGGCTGTTTGAGAAACCATATGTGGATGAGACGGCGGCTAAGGGTGTATTCGAGGCGCCGGAAAGCAAACAGGAGGCGCGGCGGGCGGCGCAGCGAACAGCGGTGTTATTGCGCAATGAAGGAGCGCTGTTGCCGCTGGTGAAAGAGAAGTATGGCTCTATCGCGGTGATTGGGCCGATGGCCGATTCGGCGGTTGATATCAGAGGCCCGTGGGCATTGGCGGACGACCCGGCGCAGGCGCTGAGTATTGCGCGCGGCATTCGCGAGAGGGTGGGCGCGAGCGTGAGTGTTGAGACAGCGATGGGATGCGAGATAACGCGCAAAGTTCCTTCGATGTTCGACGCAATTACCGGAGTGAAGCGAGGGACGCCGTTGACGAACGAGCAGAATACGGCGGAGATTGAAAAGGCGGTGGCGCTGGCGGCAAAAGCGGATCTTGCGGTGATGGTTTTGGGAGAGACGCAGGACATGAGCGGCGAAGGGGCGTCACGGACCTCGCTCGATTTGCCGGGCCGGCAGGAAGAGTTGCTCGAAAAGGTGGTGGCCACGGGCAAGCCGGTGGTGTTGGTGCTATTGAATGGCCGGCCGTTGAGCATCAGTTGGGCGGCGGAGCATGTGCCGGCGATTTTGGAAGCCTGGTATCCGGGAGCGGAAGGTGGGCATGCGGTGGCGGATTTGCTGTTTGGCGATGCGAACCCGGGCGGCAAGCTGCCGGTGACATTTCCGCGTACTGTCGGTCAAGTGCCGATCTATTACGCGCACACGTTGACGCATAAGCCGGAAGACGCGGCCGATTTTGTTTCGCGCTATTGGGATGAGCCGAGTACGCCGTTGTATCCGTTTGGATATGGGCTCAGTTATACGAAGTTTGCCATTTCAGATTTGAAGATTGACAAAAACGGCGCTTCGGTTGAGGTGAAAAATACCGGCAACCGCGCCGGTGACGAAGTGGTGCAGCTTTACGTTCATCAGCGGGCGGGCAGCGCGTCGCGACCGGTACGGCTGCTCAAAGGGTTCGAGCGCGTCACGCTCGCGCCGGGCGAGAAGAAGACCGTGCGGTTCACGTTGAGTGCGGATCAGTTGAGCTATTGGAGCGCGGCGGAACGGAAATGGGAACAGGACGCGCGCGAGTATGACGTGTGGGTGGGCAGCGATTCGAACGCCAGTTTGCACGCTAAATGGCCGGTGGAGTAGGACGGTTGGGAAGGAATTCTTAGTAGTTCGCGCTGGCCCAGGACATTATTTCCCAACAACGAATCCTTGTTCCGCCGCGAATCATGGATTGAAGCTCTTAAGGCCTCCGGGTATTTCATGGAAGGACGGATCATTCGCGTCTCCGCTTGGCGGCTGGTTCGGGTCCTGGGTGCCTGGAGCAGGCGGTGAATCAGAGGACATAAGCCATACCTGCACCAGAGTCTGGGAAGGCTTTCCGGGCTGTGTAAAGACCACTTGGTTTGCGGCGATCAGACTCGTATAGCCGCCTACCGTGGTCTGCAAGAGTTTGGCGAGGCTAAAACCAAACGAAGCGTCCTTGCCCATGTTACACGCCAACACGATAAAGCGCGCCACGGCGTTTTGCTTCAAAACAGCGCCCAGGCGCGACAGCATCTCCCAGCGCGGAGCAAGCGCATTGACTTTCGCTTGGGCGTCGGTACTGATTTTGTCGTTGGCAATCCAATTCCCGGCCGGACCTCGGGTGGCAAGGTTGGGAAGGTTCAGAACATCGCTGGTAATAGCGTTGGGGTGCGAGCTAACGCCATGCACAGAGGCCGGAGTGGTGTCGAACACGCTGTTAGAAAGTCCGCGAAAGCCGCCGGCTCCGCCATGTCCGGTGAAAAGAATGATATCGCCCTTGTGCGCCTTGGCGGCCGCGGCGGTCACGGTGCGTTCAAAATCGGCGAGAGTGCCGTCAATGGTGGTGGGTAAGATCTGCCGCCGCGCGCCCGCAAATTTGCGCCACTGCTTGGCGAATGCCGCGCTATCGGCGAAAATGTTGACGAATTCCGGCGAACGCCTTTGGGCGGGCGTCGCGGCGTCGGTATCCGGCACAATCATGACATCCTGCCACACGCGGAGATTCAATATCGCGGTGCCGGCGAATGCCACGTTGGAACCGCCCACGCTCCCGGAAGCCTTCAACTTCATTTCATAAGAGCCGTTTTCTTCTTCAGTATCCGGAAGGGGGATTTTGCTTTCGGTGGGATCGTCTTTAAAGCGCACCCGGAAAACGGGTGGCGCGCTACTGCGGCTGAAGTTGGCTATTACCGGATTTGGTTTGTTCGGATCCGGATCGAGCGGGTCGTTGCTGGGGCCATCCAACTTAAATTTGCCGCTGTTGATCTGGCCGCGAAACGTGGCGATCAGCCGGTCGGATTGTACGGTGTCGCCGGGGCCGGCGGCTTCCCAGAGTTCGACGTTCACGTTGCTCGCCTGCTGGGGTGGCGTAGTAAAGACAATGTCCACCAGATCGCCCGGTTCTACGAGATTGACCGCGCGACCCGAAGACTGGAAGCTGGCATCCAATTGGGTCATTCGGCACTTCCGGATGGGTACGGCGGGGCGTCCCCGTTGGCGGCATCGACATCCAGCAGCCAGGGAAGGCGTTCCATGGATAGCGGAATGGCGGAAACGTAAGTAACCCGATTAGCCACCTCCAGACGATAGTCTCCCGAAGGAATATTCTCCTGACTTACCAAGCCGTCAGAACCCGTATTGCCCTCCACCACCCGGTCATTGAGAGACAGGCGAAACTTTTCATTGGTGAGCGGTCCGGCAGGGTAGTTGAGGAAAAGGATGACCGAGATATGCACGAGAGGCACGTTTGTGTCACAAAGCGAGCCATCGGAGATGCGCTGGTAGAAGCGGCATGCATAGGTGTCCTTGGTTTCTTCGAAGGTTCTGTCGGCATTCGCCAGGTGAGTGCTCCGGCGGCTCTCTCCGTTAGACCAAAAACGCTTGATGCAGCCGGTTTTATCTTCCGTGGCGCGGGGGCATGGCCACTTGGACGTCAGGATCTTGCTGCCGGGTCGAAACAATAAAACCATCACGCGGCGATTCGGCGCGTTCGCCACGTTCCGAGCCGTCTTGTCGCTCGCCTGATCGAAATCGGTCTGCTCTTGCCGCGAAAAGATGAGCCGCGGGTTGAATTCGCTGCAACCTTGATAATCGCCCTTACCCGCTCCGTCAGCGCCTTGGGCGAGAAAATCTTTAAGGGTGAGTTGGAGTTCGGGCGGGCAGAGCTTTTGCATGTAAGCTTTGAACAAACTGCTGTCGGGGGTTCCACCCGGCTGGCCCGTGCTGGTTTGAATGACTTGGCGCTGATCTGTGCCCCAATTCTCAGCGGCGGCAACCTGCTGCCAAAGCGCCACCGACTTTGCCGATTCGGCGCCGCTAATCAGAAGCGCATAGATAGCGGTGGCGCGTCGGCCGCTCAGAGCTTTGTTATAGTCGTCGCTGCCCACCGGATCAGCGTGCCCGAAGACGGACAGCGGCGGATATTGCGCTTTCCCGCCAGCGTCCAGCGCTTTGTTCGTCTCCCTGAGACTGACTAACATTTGGAGTTCGGTTGTAATATTCGGGCCGACGAAGGAAGAATCAAACGCGAAGCGGATTTGATCTACCCGCCAGCAAGCGACCGGAATGAGGCGGAGGCGCGCGGTGTTCAGCTCGCCGGAAGTGGCGGGTGCCGCGAAAAACTGAAAAGGGGCCACATCCGGATGCTTGCTCGCCACCCCACCTTCGGAGGCGCCGTGGATGCTTCCGCTGTCGTTATCGCTCATTTGTGCATTTTCAAAACCGCTAGCAGCCGTGAACCTGCTTCAGCTTGGTTTGGGTGGCGGGACCACAGATTCCGTCCACCGATAAGTGGTTATCGCATTGAAATTCTTCTACCGCGGACTCAAATGCATCCTTATCTCCATCGCCCGGAAAATAGCCGAGGTTCTCAAGCCGCGCCTGCTGGCCTGACGGCGTATCTATGGGATCGAGCGAACCGATCTTGATAGGGATTTCGACATTTTGGAAGGGCGTTTGGTCGGACTTCACGATCAGCACACCATTTTTCGCTTTGCCGGTAATTTCCAGCTCGATCATGCCTTGACCGTTCGTTGTCAACTCGTGATCCTCGCCCTCGACGATTAAAGAACAAGTTGCGGCGGCAATCGGCTTTTCATAAATATCCTCCAAAACCACGCGCAGTTGCAGTTTTTGGGTGTTGACCTCGAAGCTATGCTTCTTACCGGTGGCGCGCGATTCCTCGCGGATTTCCGGGTCGGGGATGAACACTTGGTCGCCGGGGAAAAGAATGTTGGGATTTTGGCGAGTTTTCTTCAAATCGGCGTTCTGCGGATGGTCCCACAAAATGTGGTAATCGTGAAAGCCGTTGTCTTCAGCGATGCCGAAAAGATGGTCGCCCTGTTTTACGGTGTAGGTCTGCGACATGTTTGCCCCCAGCCTTTTATTTAGGCTTCCAACTCCGTTTGTCGCGCTGCGGGAAGGTCACCTTGCAGGTCCCGGGATCGATTCCCTCGACCCGCGCTTGACCCTTGTCGTCGAGCGTCCCCTCCGCCAGCGTTTGGCCGTCGGGCAGAGTGATCCGATAGGGCTCGCCGGCCACGGGCTTCTTATTTTGATCGAGCAGCTCGATTTCGATCCAGGACTTTTTGTCTTTGTTATCCGGGTTATTCGGATCGTGCCAGGGAGCGTTCGAAGAACTGGAAGATCCACCGGACGATCCGCTCGACGACCCGGTGCCGCTCGATTGGCCGGACTTCGAAAATTCTCCTTTATCGCCCGGCTTGGCATCGTCCGCCACGGCGGCGGCGAGGGGCGAAATGGGCGACACAAGGTTGCCGGCAGTGCCGGGCAGCGCCGCTCCGCCACTGTTGATCAGCACCATGGTGCCTGTGATCTGAATACCCGCGGAATTGATGGTGATGAAGTTGCCGCCCACGTTGATGGTCAGGCCCGTCATGGCTTCCACCACCACATTCATTCCTTTGACGTACACGGAGCCGGTGACTTGTGTGCTCTGGTTGGCGCTGAACTGCTCGATGACATCGCCCGTTACGGCCAGCGAGTGCGACCCGGTGATCGCGATGGCCTCTTTGCCCGAGATGGTAACGTGATGATCGCGGGTGATCTGTTCTACTTGATCGCGCTGGATGGTTTCATGCTTGTCGCGCGATATCTGTTCGATCTTGTCGCGTTGCACGATCAAATGGCGGTCGCGGCCAATCCACTCGCGGCTATCGTTCTTGATGCGCACGTCCAGGTCTTTCTCGCCGTGGATGAAGACCTGTTCCGACCCCTTCTTGTCCTCCATACGGAGTTCGTTGAAGCCGCCACCGCCCGGGTAACTTAGCGTCTTCAGGGTTGACTTACTCTTTTCGTCGGGCAGCTTATAAGGAGTTACATGGTCGGCGTTGTAGACGCGCCCGGTGATGAGCGGCCGGTCAGGATCGCCTTCCAGAAACTCGACAATCACCTCATGGCCCACGCGCGGCAACTGAACCGCGCCCCAACTCTTGCCGGCAATACTTTGCGAGACACGCACCCAGCAGGAACTGACCTCGTCGCATTTCCCTTCGCGATCCCAGTGGAACTGCACCTTCACGCGCCCGTACTGGTCCACATAGATCTCTTCGCCCTTGGGTCCGGTGACAAAAGCCGTCTGCGGGCCCCGGATGTAAGGGCGCGGAGTCGTACGCGCCGGCCGGAAGGGAGCGTCTGCGGGAATCGCCCGGAAGGTGTTGGTGTAGGGTTCTTTACCGGCGCGATAGTCGTCACCTGCGTATAAGCTGCCTTGCTCGGCTTGGTGCTCAACCGCGGTGAGAAGGAAATTGCCATCCTGATCCGGGCGGTAGTTCTGTTTAATCTTGAACGTATAGCCCGCAGCCAAGCCCCGGCAGTTGCCCCGGCCGGCGATGGTGTCAATGGCGCCTTCGTCTTCTTCCATGCGAACGCGCGTCAGTTGTTGGGCGCCGCTAGCGGAGTTGAAACGGCCCGGATAGTCGTATCGTTCCAGGTCGGGGACGGGCAATTTGGAGAGGCTCGGCTCGGTATCGATCAAGTCAAAACGAGGCTGCTTGAACTCGAAATCGGCCTGGGTCCATTTCGTCGGGCGGATTTCCACCGTGCGGACCCAATCCTGGACGTGGCTCGCGTCCGGAGTCAAGCCTTTGCCCGAAGCGGGTTGATAAATCACCTCCGGCTCGAGTTCGCAGGGTCCGTGGCCGGAGGAACTGTCGGCCAGGATCACGGTATGCGATTGGGGCGTGTGCTGGAAGTAGTAGCAAATACCCTCCTCTTCGAGCAGGCGCGAGATGAAATCAAAAGCGGTTTCGCGATATTGGACGCAGTATTCGCGCTTGGCGTAGGTTCCCGTCAGTTCCATCTTATAGTTCGACACTCCGTATCGCTTGAAGATGGCTTCCACGATTTCGGGCGTCGTCTTGTTTTGGAAGATGGCGCAATTGGTGGTGCGGGTTAGAAACCACAACGCGGGCACCAGGCGCATTCGATAGTGGGCCAAATGGTCCTGACTGGGTACCAAGGAAAAGCGGTTTACAAAGCCGTGGAAGGGACGGTGGTCCGAATCGTCAAATAGAATGCGGACCGCCACTTGCTGCGCGATGATTTTGGATGGGGTGATCTGGAAATTCTCAGAGGCGAGTTCCAGATTCACTTCGAAGAGTTCGGAAACGGCTTCATGGACGTGGACAGAGCGGATGACAAAGACGTCTTGCCCCAGCGTAGTGTCTATCTGGAGTACGCGGCCGTTCTGTGTCAGCGACCCCGCTGCTATGGAGGCAGTTGCCATGGTAATGTCAACAAATCACTTGCAAGCCGTGTACCAAGCGCAGGGGCGCCAATCTTACGGCCATTTCGAGGCTGCCCCTAATTGATAGTGACAAGGAGAAGCGTTGCGTTTCATATATGGTATCCGATTTGGATAATCAAGGGATTTGGGTTTGTTCCTGGCCGGGATTCACAATCGCAATCACTCCGCCCCAGATACACGTGAGTGTGCTGATATCGTCGAGCGACGGTTGGAATGCAAGCAACACGGTCGGCGCCCCCGTCACCCAAGGGGAGGGCGTCGCGGGAACGCACGGCATCGGGGTGAGAACGCCCAACGCCGCGGCGGTAGCGGCCGCCACGGTGGGATTTGACGGGGAACAGCACATTCCAAACGGCATGATATTCACCATCGGAATGTGGTCCATGATATTCGCGCCGGGCGTGGTCACAAGAACTTTGTTGACGGGCAGCACCACCAGTGTGCTGGGCGCCATTCCGAATGAGCATTGGAGCGTTGCCCCCGCGCAGACATGCATTGGCATAAAAGCACCTCTGAGAGAGAGTTTACGCAATTCGGGACCAAATCGCGAAAGGGGGTGTAAACAACACTGCGAGGGCTTCAACCTGTCATTGAAAACCTGGTAGCGCTAAGGGGAATCGAACCCCTATTTAAGCCTTGAGAGGGCTCTGTCCTAACCGTTAGACGATAGCGCCATTCTGACGACCCTTCGCCATTATAGCGATTGCCGCACGAGACCGGCGCGAACGAGAGCGGCGAATCGGAGTGCCTCACCCTTTGGGTGGATCAGTGACCGGGAGATCTGCGGTAGGCTTCAAGGCGCGGGTTGGCTCGGCCCGCTGCCCCGCGGCGCTGACGATAACTATATCGACACGGCGGTTCCGGCTGCGGCCTTGCTCGGTCTCATTCGAGTCGGCCGCCATGGTATCGGCGTAACCGACAATCGCCATGCGTTGGGCCGTTACCCCATAGCGCTCGTTCAATAGACGGAGCATGGCGATGCTGCGGGCGGCGGAGAGCTCCCAATTGTTGTGAAAGCGGGCGTTATCGATAGGCAAAGAATCGGTATGCCCTTCAAGGCGTAAAGAGTTGGGCAAACGATTCAGTATGGCGGCCACTTTGGCGAGGGTGGGCGCAACATGCGGATCGATGGTATCGTCCCCCAGCGAGAAAAAGATGGCCGAATTTAGACCAATGATGACGCCGCGCTCTTCGACCCGAATCTCAACGGCGCCCTTATCGATTTCCGTGCGCAACTGGCTACGCAACAGATCTACCGCCGCTGGCAGGTCTTTAAGCGGGGTATCCGGTATTAGCGGAATTTGTGGCCCGGCAGCCGGCCCCGTCACCCTGTTGTCGCCCCGCCCGCCATCGTCCACCGCCCCCCCTAAAATCGCGGCGATCTTGGGCGGAGTCGAGCCCGATTTCAAGGCTTTCTCGACGGCTTGCGAAATCTGTTTGGCGCGCACGTGATCGCTTTGCGTCGAGGCGAACATCACCACAAAAAAAGCAAAGAGCAAGGTGACCAGATCGGCGTA
Organism: Bryobacterales bacterium; assembly: GCA_963785595.1. Classification (GTDB taxonomy): domain Bacteria; phylum Acidobacteriota; class Terriglobia; order Bryobacterales; family Bryobacteraceae; genus Bog-105. Next base: position 349,576 of record CAWAVY010000003.1, read on the forward strand.
CGAAACGAACCACCGGTCGTGATTTTCTTTTGGCGCGGGGCGGCGGCGGGTCATGCTAGGTGGCTCCCTGTTGCGTGGCGGCGACGCGCTCGGCGGGGCGGTTCTCCACTGGAACTTCGCCGGCGGCGGACGCTTCTTCCGCTTCAAGGAACGCCCCCAGCTTCGTTTCGAGCAGTTTGGGATTCATGCCTTCCGCGATGCCAATGACGCCTTCGAGGACGAGTTCCATATCTTCCAGGGCGCGTTCCAGGCGCGCCTTGATTTTGGCGCCCGCCGGCAGAAGCACACAATTCGCCAGCGCCACACCGTAAACGGTAGCGACGAAAGCGACGGCGATGCCGTGGCCCACGCGTTCGATATCCTCCAGATGCTTCATCACCTGAATCAGGCCGAGCACCGCGCCGATGATGCCAATGGTGGGAGCGTAGCCACCGGCAGTTTCAAAGACTTTCGCCTCAGCCTCGCCGCGGCGCGCCGCCGTTTCGATCTCGAGTTCCATGATGCGGCGCAAATCCTGCAAATCGGCACCATCAATAGCCAGGAAGAGGGCTTTCTTAAGAAAGGGATGATCGGCGATGCCGTTGGCGCTCTCTTCGAGGGAAACGATACCGGAGCGGCGCGCCTGACGGGCGAATTGGAGAAGTTGGGAGATGAGCGCAACGCGCGGAGTGGCGGTTTCGTAGACAACATCCTTCAGGCGGCGTAAGGCTGCCCGAATCAGCGGTAATGGAGTGGTCACGAGAACGGCACCCGCCGTGCCAGCCCCCACAATCAAGGCCGCCGAGTACTGCGCGATATCGCTGAATTTTCCGCCTTCGACCAGCAAGCCGCCCAAAATCCCGGCCGTTCCCACCAGCATGCCGGCGATGGTCGCGAAATCAATTCTCCGGCGCGGGGACTGCGGTGATGCTTCACTAGCCATGCTGCCCAGCGCCCAATCGAGACATAACGGGCGGGCGCGTGGTCACACTCGCAAACGCCGTTGCACAGGGCAGACCTTCTAACACGCTGCGCCGGAAGCGGATGACTCTTTCAATAATTTCGTCGGCACTCTCGCGCACCAGAATTTTCTGCCCGGTGGTGAGAGCGATGACAGTGTCGGGCGTCATCTCTATCTGTTCAATGAGATCCGCATTGACCACCAGGGGCGCTTGGTTCAGACGAGTCAGATGAATCATTAGGCGCCTCCTCTCTCATATCGGCGAAACGCCCCATAGTCTTACCCAGGGTTCGTTCCGCATTGGCCGGAGACGCTTATGGGAGGACTAAGCAGCGGCCCGCTGACGCAGGTGTTCGAGCAAAGTGAAACCGGCGTTGAGGCTTTGTGGCGAGCAATCGGCAGCGGCGGCGACGCCACGCTGGGGGCGGATGAGACGCAAGCGCTCGACGACGCTCTCAAGAACCTCGCGCTGCTCGCATTCGAGGTGATTCGCGGGAGTAGCACGCTGGCAGGAGTGCATGGCGTGATTGAGTTCTTCTTCGAAACTGTCGGCGTCGGCGCGTTTCCAGGCGGCTAAGATTTGTTCGGCATGCTGGGCTGCGTTCATCGGATCGTTTCCTCTGAAGCCTATATCGCAGGGATTTGCCGTTTTTCGAGGAAATCTTGAAATTAGGGAACTGTGGTGGCTGTCACCGAATTGGCAGCCAGGAATTGGGCGGCGGCGAAATCGAGTTCTTCGCGCGTGTGGGCCGCCGAAACTTGCACACGGATGCGGGCCTTGCCCTGCGGCACGACCGGGTAGGAAAAGCCCACCACGTAGACACCCTTAGCGAGTAGAGCATCGGCCATACGCGTCGCCAGGAACGCGTCGCCAAACATGACGGGCACAATGGGATGCTCGCCCGCCAGAATCTGGAAACCATTTTGCCGCATCAGCGCGCGGAAGCGTGCGGTATTCGCAAACAAGCGGTCACGCAAAGCCGACGATTCCGTTAACAGGTCGAGCACTTTCAGCGAAGCGGCGACAATGGGCGGTGCGAGCGAGTTCGAAAACAGATAAGGCCGCGACCGCTGGCGCAGCAGGTCTATGATCTCCTGGCGGCCACTGGTATAACCGCCGCTCGCGCCGCCCAGCGCTTTGCCCAGCGTTCCGGTGATGATATCGATTCGCTCCATCACGTTGTGGTGTTCGTGCGTGCCGCGGCCGGTTTTGCCCATGAAGCCGACGGCATGCGAATCGTCCACCATCACCATGGCTTGGTATTTGTCGGCGAGATCGCAAATTTCGGGCAGCTTGGCGACATAGCCATCCATGGAGAACACGCCATCGGTGGCGATGAGGCGATGACGCGCGCTCGAAGCTTCTCGCAGTTTCGCTTCGAGATCGGCCATGTCGCCATTCTTATAGCGGAAACGCGCCGCTTTCGAAAGCCGAATCCCGTCAATGATGCTCGCGTGATTGAGTTCGTCGGAAATGACGGCATCATTTTCGTCAAGAAGCGTTTCGAACAGGCCGCCATTGGCATCGAAGCAAGAGCCGTACAAAATCGTGTCGGCGGTTCCGAGGAATTCGCTCAGCTTGGTTTCCAGTTGCCGGTGGATGGATTGCGTGCCGCAAATAAAGCGCACACTGGCCAGGCCGAAGCCCCATTGGTCTAAAGCCTCGCGGGCGGCTGCCACAACGGCGGGATGATTGGCCAATCCCAGATAGTTGTTGGCGCACATATTAATGACAGGCGTGCCGCCGCCCACCCGGATTTCAGCCTGCTGCGGACTGGTAATCTGGCGCTCGCGTTTAAACAGACCGGCTTGTTCGATAGCGGCGATTTTCTCCAGCAGGAACGGCTCTACATTTGTGTACATGGCCTTCTAGCAATCCTTTACGTTCACGGCAAGACCCGCCAGGGCGGTTTCTTTATATCTTGACTGCATGTCCAGACCTGTCTGATACATGGTGCGAATCACCTGATCCAGCGACACTTTGTGATCTCCGGATTCCTGCATAGCCATCCGGCAGGCGTTAATGGCCTTAACGGCGCCGATGGCGTTTCGTTCAATGCAAGGGATTTGGACAAGGCCGCCAATGGGGTCGCAGGTCATGCCAAGATGATGCTCCATGCCGATTTCGGCGGCGTGCTCAACCTCGTCATTGGATGCGCCCAGCGCGCCCGCCAGGCCACCGGCGGCCATCGAGCAGGCCACGCCCACTTCGCCCTGGCAGCCAACCTCGGCGCCCGAGATGGAAGCGTTCTCTTTATAGAGAATACCGATGGCGCCGGCAGTGAGCAGGTACCGAAACAAGCCCTCGTCGGAAGCATCGGGAATGAACTGGCGGTAATAGCGGCCGACGGCCGGCACGAGGCCCGCTGCACCATTGGTAGGCGCAGTCACAACACGCCCGCCCGCGGCGTTTTCTTCGTTGACGGCCATGGCGAAGGCGTTCACCCAATCCATAGCGGTCAGCGGATCGGGTTGCTGACGGGCTTTGATCTTAGCGAGTAGGCGAGGCGCGCGCCGGCGTACTTTGAGGCCGCCCGGAAGAATACCTTCGGTGACCAGGCCACGCTCGATGCAGGCGTTCATGACAGACCAGATGCCGAGAAGGCGCTCGCGAACTTCAGCTTCCGGCCGCAGAGAACATTCGTTCTCGAGAATGATTTGCCAAACGGGCACGCCTCGGCTATTAGCGGTGGCTAGAAGTTCCGCGGCGTTCGAAAACGGATGAGGAACGGGGAGGGTCGGCGCGCTGCTGGATTGCGAAACGCCTTCGCGGACGATGAAGCCGCCGCCGATGGAATAGTACACGGCGGATTCAAGCAAGTCTCCCGCGGAATCGAAGGCGCTGAAGCGCATGGCATTGGGATGGCCGGGCAGCACGGCGTTGTTGTGGAAGAGCAGATCGCGCGATTCGAAGAAGGCCAGCTTATGTTGGCCCAAAACATTGAGCGTCTCTTCGCTGCGGATCTTTAAGATCAGCGATTCAATAGCCGCGGGATCGACATGCTCAGGCTGTTCGCCCGAGAGGCCCAGGAGAATGGCCCGATCCGTGCCGTGCCCAAGGCCCGTAAGGGCGAGCGAACCGAAAAGTTCAGTCTTAAGGCGGGCGGTGGATTGGAGTTGATGCCTGTGGGCGAGATCTACCACGAATTGCCGCGCCGCGCGCATGGGGCCAACGGTGTGCGAACTGGAGGGGCCAATGCCGATTTTGAAGAGATCGAAGACGCTGGTTTTCATGGCTGCCAGCTCAGGATGACTTTGCCCGAATTCCCGGAACGCATCACTTCGAAACCCTTTTCGAATTCGGTGTACGGGAAGCGGTGGGTAATGACCGGCGAGATATCGAGGCCGGATTCCAGCATGACGGTCATTTTGTACCAGGTTTCGTACATTTCCCGGCCGTAGATGCCTTTGATCGTAAGCATGTTAAAGATGACCTGACGCCAGTTGATGGCCGTCTCTTGCGATGGGATACCGAGCATAGCGATCTTCGCGCCATGACTCATGTTGGCGAGCATTTCGCGAAAGGCCGCGGGGCTGCCCGACATTTCGAGCCCGATGTCAAAACCTTCGCGCATGCCGAGTTGCTTTTGCGCTTCCGCTACCGGCGTTTGGCGTGGATCGACCGCGAGCGTCGCGCCCATTTTGCGCGCGAGTTCCAAACGGTAGGGGTTGAGATCGGTGACCAGGACAAAGCGCGCGCCCGCATGTTTGGCCACAGGGATGGCCATGAGGCCGATAGGGCCAGCGCCGGTAATCAGAACATCTTCACCCAAGACGGGAAAGGAGAGGGCCGTATGAACGGCATTGCCGAACGGATCGAAAATGGCGGCTATTTCGCGATTCACGGTTGGCTCATGCCGCCAGATGTTGCTCATGGGCAAAGCGATGTACTCGGCAAACGCGCCCGGACGATTCACACCAACGCCCTGGGTGTGCGCGCAGAGGTGACGCCGGCCGGCGAGGCAATTCCGGCAGCGGCCGCAGACAACGTGCCCTTCGCCGCTGACGATTTCGCCGGCGTGAAAATCGTTGACGTTCGAACCCACTAGAACAATCTCGCCGACGAATTCGTGGCCAATAGCCATGGGCACGGGAATGGTGGCGCGCGCCCATTCATCCCATTCGTAAATGTGCAGATCGGTGCCGCAGATGCCGGTGTGGCTGACGCGGATCAGGACGTCATTGATGCCGATGGAGGGTTCGGGGACATCGAGGAGGGTGAGACCGGGCGCACTGTGCGCCTTGACCAGAGCTTTCACATTCGTTATAGTAGAACGCCGTTCACCGCGTAGGTTGGGCATTCTTGCCTGCCAGCCACCTTTCAGGTGGCAAAGGCTGCGAAGCAGCCTCCCGGGCCGTTTCAGAACCGCGACGGCAGGGAGTGCTCATGGGCCTCGGCCCACCGATGATGATGAAAATCGCCGAATCGGCGCCGGAAGCGTAAGAAGGTGTGAAAAAATCAAAATCGAAGATGTGGGGCAGGATGGCATCCTGCGCGCCGATTGGCAATCGGCGCTCGGCGTATCCGAGCCGGAAGCGTGAGGGTGTAAAACTGATTGTGTAAACGCAGGTTGATCAAGAAAGGACCTGTGTACTAAATGACAATTAACGAAGAAGTATTAGATAAGTTGTTAGAAAACTATCAAAAGCCAGAAGACATTCTGGGCGAGAACGGGCTGATTAAGCAACTCAGCAAGGGACTGCTTGAGAGGATGCTGGGAGCCGAATTGAGCAGCCATCTCGGCTATGAGAAGCACGATCCAGCAGGCTACGGCAGCGGCAACAGCCGCAACGGCAAGAGCAAGAAGAAAGTGAAGGCGGACTTCGGCGAGATCGAGTTGGAAGTGCCGCGCGACCGGCAATCTACGTTCGAGCCGAAGATCGTACCTAAAGGGCAAACGCGCTTTCCCGGCTTCGATGAAAAGATTCTATCGCTGTATGCGCGCGGCATGACGACGCGCGATATTCAAGGGCACTTAGAAGAGTTGTACCAGGTGGAAGTGAGTCCAGCGCTGATTTCGAACGTGACCGACGCAGTGCTCGACGAAGTGCAAGCTTGGCAAAGCCGGCCGTTGGAGCAACTGTATCCAATCGTGTACCTGGATGCGTTGTACGTGAAGATGCGCGACAACGGGCATGTGCAGAATCGCGCGGTCTACACGGCGATCGCGATCACGTTGGAAGGCAAGAAGGAGGTGCTGGGGTTGTGGACCAGCGCCAACGAAGGAGCGAAGTTCTGGCTGCAAGTGCTGACGGAGTTGCAAACACGGGGTGTGAAAGACATTTTGATTGCTTGCGTGGATGGGTTAAAAGGCTTTCCGGAAGCGATTGAGACGGCCTTCCCGCAGACCCAAGTGCAATTATGCATTGTGCACTTAGTGCGGGCGAGCCTAAACTATGTGAACTGGAAAGAGCGCAAGAAGGTGGCGGCGGATTTACGCGAAGTGTACCGCGCGACGACGGCCCTGGAAGCGGAGCATCGTTTGGAACTGTTCGAGGCGCAATGGGGCAAAAAGTATCCGACGATTGCCGCTCTCTGGCGGCGTCATTGGGAGCGGGTGATTCCGTTCTTTGCCTTTCCGGCGGAGATCCGGCGCGTCATCTATACGACGAATGCGATCGAGTCCTTGCACATGACGCTGCGCAAGGTAATCAAGACACGCGGCTCATTCCCGAATGAAGAGGCGGCGCGTAAACTGCTCTATCTGGCTTTGCGCAATGTCTCGAAGAAGTGGCAAACGATTCAGAACTGGAAGGAGGCGCTGAACCGTTTTGCGATCCTCTGGCCTGGGCGCATTCCGCTACCTGGAGCAGAGTCCGCTTCGCCCTCCTGACCGTGGGATAGGGCAGGCTCAGGAGCCCTGTCAAGGCAACCCTGCGGGCTCGCTCCGCTCGACCTTGACAGAACTCCCAACCCTGCCCAAAGGCGCCTTATAGGAGGGCGAAGCGGAAAACTAAGTGGAATATTTTTAGAGGCGTTTACACAAAAGACTTGACACTACCGGAAGCCCCGTAAGCGCCCTAACCTAACTCGGTTTTTCAAGGGAGCGAGCCGTTCACCCCACTCATTTTCCCAGTCACAGATCTCGCAAGAAACTTCAAATTTCCTTCATCCCCCTCATTCCAAATCACTTGCCCCTATTCCACCCCATCAAAATCCCCTCGTCTTAATTCGCCTCCCCCGCGCACCCATGCTATTTCTTCAATCGGGTTCGCAGAGGTTTTCTCTCTCGCGCACCCAAAGGAGCACCACCCATGTCCGCACGTTCTATCCGCCGCGCCGCCGAGCACAAAGCCGTAAAACTGGCCCGCAAAGCCGGTTTCCCCATCCAGTCCGCCGCCCAGACCACTCATCCATCTGAGCCTGCGGAACAAACCGCGCAAACCTTCGCCGCCGGCGCCACTTTCGGTTTCTCCGAACCTGAACCCGAACCCGAGCCACCCTCCGCCGCCCGCCTCACCGCCAACCGCGCCAACTCTCAATTCTCCACCGGCCCCACCAGCCTTGCCGGCAAAGCCAAGTCTTCCATGAACGCCGTCAAAACCGGCCTCACGGGCCGTACCGTTCTCCTCCCTTCAGACGACACCGTCGCCTACCAGCAACACCTCGACCGCCACTTCGCCGAATTCTCACCCGCTACCGACAAAGAATCGGCACTCGTCCAAATCGTCGCGGATACCGAATGGCGTCTCCTCCGCATCGCTCCTCTCGAAGCCGGCATCTACGCCGTCGGCCGCCGCAAACTCGCCGATCTCTTCCCCGATGAAAAAGATCCCGCCAATCGCGCCGCCCTCATCGAAGTCGAAATCTTCATGACCTTCCGCAAAGACTTAAGCAATCTCTGTCTGCAGGAGCGCCGCCTCCGCAACCAGCGCAACGCCGACGTCGCTCAACTCACCCAACTCCAAAAGGACCGCCTCGACAAGCACGCTGCCGACCGCAAACGCGCCCTCGCCCTCTACAAATCCAGCCGCAAACTCGGCGTCCCCTTCGATCCCGCCTTCTTTGGCTTCGTTTTTTCAACGGAGGAATTGCAAGATCACATCAGCCGCGAACAAGCCACCGCCTTCCTCCAAGGCCAGCCTTCCGACTTCACCAAAGAGCAATACGCCGCCTATATGTCCCAATAGAGCGGAGCGGAACTCCAGGTCAGCCTCCGCTCGGTAGTCCGGTGGCCAAAAGAAAAAGGCCCGGATCGCTCCGGGCCTTTTCTGTGGGTACTGCTGTGTTAGCGAGTTATTGGCACGTGATCGCCGAAACTACCACATTGCGGTTGTTCGGAAGAGTCACGCACTTCACCGTTTTGCCGCTGTTCAGCGGGAACGAGTAGCCATACACGTTGATGCCATTCGGGCTTGCCTGCGTACCACCGGAGGGCGTGCAACGGTAGGGAGCGGCAACCGCGACGGATTCACCGCTAAAGTTCGACGGATAACACCAGTCGCTCAGGTTCTGCTTGAAGGTGCTGGTTGATCCATCGGTGTAGGTGACAACGAAGGTCTGGTTGTATTGGGCGCCGTTTACGCCAGTAGCCAGGCACTTCAAAGTGCTGTAGTTGCCGGCTGGCAAAGAGACAGTCGAACCGGAAACGCAACCGGGCGATCCGGAAGCCGGAAGGGTGAAGGTGCAGCCGCTCCAGTTAACCAAATTGCCGAGGCAGATGGAGGAGTAGGAGTAACCGTTGCCGTCCAAGCCACCCCAAGTCGGCCCGGAGCCGTCCTGGCAGAGGCCGTAGACATTGCCGGAGACATTGCACTTGGTGCCAACCGGGCTTGCTTGCTTCGGGCAACCTTGGTCGGCGCAACGAGGATCGTTGCACTTGGTTTGGGTGCATTGGTTATGTTTGCCGGCAAGGCAATTGGCGCAGGTGCAGCGGCACTGGTCTTTGTGTAAGCACTTGTGCTGACTGATCTGTCCGCAGGTGGGCAGCGGGCAGCCGTTCAAGGTCACGGAAACGCAGGCCGAAGTGGTGATTGTTGTGTTGCAGCCGCATACCGTGGCACTCGCCCAGGCAGTGGACACAATCTTGGTGCAAATCGTTTGCGGCGTATAGCAAAGATTTTGTCCCAGCTTTGAGTTGGTAACAAAGTTTTTCTTAATCACCGCCCAGCCAAAACCAGCACCGCATTTATCGGCGCTGAAAATGCTTTGGGCGACCTGTACCTTGTAACCAGCCGTCGATTGCCAATTGTTATCGCTATCCGGAGAAGTGGTGGTCGCTCCGTAGAACTTGGAGTAGCCGTTCAAATTATCGGCCAGGGTCGAAGTGATGTATTGCACGTAGCTCGAACTGCCGTAGAGCATGCTTCCGTGAAGTCCGGCGGAACCATAGCCTGACGGGAACGTGGAGGAGACGCCAAGATGGGAAAGATAGTCCGCGTCGAAATCTGAGACCAGATGTCCGCTCTTATCGTAAAAGGTGAATTCGGCATAGTTGCCGAAGTCTTCGGAGAACGTATGTCCTCCAACAGCGGCCCAACCGGCGGAAGCGCCAGTTGTCGGCTTAGTGCCCGGCGTCCCGTAGGTGTTGTCGAACACATCATCATCTTCCAGATAAGTCAACACAAGCGCACCTGCGGGGATAGAGCTGCCCGAGGCTAGCGTGGTGGGCGGTACCTGTGGAATGAGCGTGTCAAAGATTGCATTATTTCCCACTTGCGCGAAGAGGCGAATGGGGAGATAAACCGTCTGGAAAAAGTATTGACTACAGCCGGGGGCCAAACTGGCAATCGTGCCGACTGTGAAATCGTCTTCCGAATAGCCAGGAGTGCCGTTGTCGTCGGTAATGACAACGTTCGTTAAAGTTGTGGAGCCGGTATTCACCACGTAGTAGCCGTACGTGATCGCCTGGAAAGCATTAGCGGAAGTTACGCTGGCAGCCTTATAAAGGTAAAGTCCGCTCTTGGCGGTGCAACCGCCGCCGGGAACCGGAACCGGTATGATGACACCCTGATAGTTAGGGCCAGGGTCCAAAATCACTGCGACAACATTTTGGTTGCCTGGATTGAAGCCGTCGTTCGCAACCGCCAGATTGTAAAGCGCGAGCGCGTTGGCGTAGCTATCTGCGAAAAGCGTCAGATAAGGGTATGGCGTACTTGAGATCCCCGCTTCCGGGTGCAATAACGTCTGAATGACGGCTTGGACATCATTTATGTCGGTGTCAACGGTCAGGTTGTTCAAAACCCAGTTCACCGCACCCCACTCCTGAGCGCGAGTCAGAGGATACGAACCGGCAAACCCGGTGGCGGGATAATCGCTCGAGAAGCCGAAGTTCGCGTCCTGCGCGGATTCCGCGGGGAATGTAGAGAAACTGGTCGAGTTATAAACTTTGTAGGTTACAGGCTTGGTCGTCTGGTTGGCCCCAGCGTCTGGCGAGCTCGGTACAGGCGCATTCGGGTTGGTACACCACGCATTGTAGGTTGTCGTGTCCGAAAGCGCGCCGGTTGCGCCGCTCAACGTCATGGTGAAGGTTGAAGGCCCCTTGCTCGCTGCCTGGAGGCCTAAAACGGCTTGCGGAAGCGTCAACACGGGAGGCGTTCCTGAACCGCCGCTTCCGCCGGTACAAGTCGTTCCTCCGCCACCGGCAAGAACTAAGGATGGGACCAACAATAAACTTAAGTAAAATCTGGATTTTTTCACTAACTATTCCTCCTAGACAGACAAAATGGGACAAGCGATTTTTCGCGCTCTTCAACCGAAGTTTTCACACTTGGGGTTACCTTCAACGATAATCTGTCGCCGTCGGAATTGGAACATGGTCCGGTACTGTTATCAAGCTGCTCGGTTCGTACTATTACCAAGCAACAATTCAAACTGCAGGAAGGACTGGAGCCTGCCACCGGTTCGATCCTTACAACTCATTCAGGGATCGGCCCCGTTTCGCTAAGAACCTAATGATCGCATCACGGAAGCAGGCGCATGTTAGCCCAATGGTACTAGGGCGAAGAAGCAGCGACTAGTACTTTTTCTTGGGTGTTCAAGGGTCGGACTTCAAATTCTCTCCTAGTCAGGCATTTGCGAAATCGCTACACTTGGTCTAGGCCCTTGGCTCGGGGAAATCTGACGTTCTTACATATAGGTGTCACAAAACAGGAGCGATTCAGCGGGTACCGGCAGTACCGAGTCGGGATGTGAAAGATTGACTCCCGCTTTAGTCGTCGGTATTCTAGAGAAGCGGTATTTAGGAAAATTCCGGTCAACTTCTTAAGGGCAAATATCGGAGGATATGAGCATTGAATATAAACAAGATAACTTCTAGCAGCATCGTCGCGCTGGCGTTTGGCGCACTTTTGACTGTTGTGCCAGCCAGTGCGGAACTAATCACGTTCACAACCGGGCCTACGCAGAGCAACTTTGGGGCATCTCCGTACAACTACACTTTCCTGGGTGCCGACGTATCAACTGGTTTCGATCCAACTACAAACGGGGGAACGTTTTTTACTTCGAACATGCTCTCTAATTCGTTTGGTGTGGTTGGTTTCAAGAGCTCCGGTTCACCCACCAGCAACGTGGTCGACGTTGATTTGACACCCACGATTAACGGTGTGACGGCCGCGACCTCTATCGATTTTTCGGGCACCGTTGCCGTCAACAGTTCGACTGGTGTTTCGTCCGTTCTTTTTAGCGGTGGCAGCACCGAAGTGCTGAACGGTCAGACATACGTCTATCAGGTTGCTAACGGCGTCCAATACGCCATCGAACAGGTGCAGAATCTACCCACGGGACCAAACAAGTCAAGTTACTTGGTGGGTTTTGTCGGTGTTCCCGCTTCCGCAACTCCTGAGCCCGCTACTGTGGCTACGGCAGGTTTGGCTCTCGTCTTGGTTGGCCTCGTCGCCCGCCGCAAATCGACCGCAAAGATATAAACTGGGTTTTAGGTTTCTAAACGGGCTGCGCAGGGTTATACCTTGCGCAGCCCGTTTGCCGTTTTAGGAAAGATTCTCTCGAATGCTGGCGATCACGATAGTGCCGGGCCAATCCAACTCCGTTGCCTTGACGAAAGTGGCTGAGCCGGGCGCGGACGAAGGCGGCCTATTGGTGCGGGCGCTGCAATTGGGCGTTTGCGGCACGGATTTTGATCTGATCGCGGGTGAATACGGCTGGGCGCCCGCCCATTGTCGGCATCTAATCCTGGGGCACGAATCCTTTGGCGTGGTAGAACAAGCGCCCGCCGAAAGCAGCTTCGGCAAAGGCGACCTGGTTCTAGGCATTGTGCGCCGCCCCGACCCTGTACCCTGCCCCGCTTGTGCCGCCGGCGAGTGGGACATGTGCCGCAATGGGCAATACACGGAACGCGGCATCAAAGAGAAACACGGTTTTGGCTCCGAGCTGTGGCGCATTGAGCCGGAGTTCGCGTTGAAAGTGGAGCCGGGCCTGCGGGAGATCGGCGTACTCATAGAACCGGGCAGCGTGTTGGCAAAAGCTTGGGAACACATAGAGCACATTGGGCGGCGCGCATACTGGCGGCCGCAATCTGTGCTCGTTACGGGCGCCGGTCCGATAGGTTTGCTGGCCGCACTCATGGGACGGCAGCGCGGTTTGGCGGTTCATGTGTTGGATCAGGTGACGGATGGTCCGAAGCCGAAATTAGTGGAGGATCTTGGCGCGAACTACTACACCGGCAATGTGGCGGAATCAGGCCTGGCGCCCGATGTTGTGATCGAATGCACCGGCTCGGCGAGCGTGCTGCGGGATTGTCTGGCGCAGCTTGATAGCGGTGGCATCCTTTGTGTGGTGGGTTCATCCGCGCACACTCAAAACACCCCGCTGGACGTAGGCGAGTTGGGCCGCGCCATGGTGCTGGGAAATAGAGTGGCGTTTGGAGTGGTAAACGCGCACCGCCGGCACTATGAGCAGGCGGCGGAGGCCATTCGGCAAGCTGATCGGAACTGGGTCTCCCGGCTCATTACCCGCCGGGAGCCGCTCGCCAACTGGCAGGCGGCATTGAAGCGCGAGCCTGGAGATGTGAAAGTGCTGATTGATTTTCCGAAATAGCGCGAGCCATTCCGTTACCAGCCATTGCGCCCGCGCAGCTGATTGATGTGAGCCGTGTGGTGCAAACCATGCCAGGCATAGAGGCCCAGCGTCCAATCCAGACGTTTTTCCCCCAGCTCGGGGTGGCGAAACGTGCGCGCAAAATCGTCATCCGTGAGCGAACGAAGCAACAAAATGAAGCGCGCATGCAAGCCTTCCACAAGCGTCAGCGATGGGACCACCGGCGCGGTGCGCGCATCCATCAGTTCAGCCCAAGCGCCTTCTTCGTAAGGTTTGATCACCGGCGAATTTTCGGTCAGGGCGAGACGGAAACGCGTGTAACTGTTCATGTGGCTGTCGGGCAAATGATGCACCACCTGCCTGACCGTCCAGCCTCCCGGGCGGTAAGGCGTATCGAGCTGTGAATCCTCTAGACCGGCAACCGCCTTGGATAGCTCCGCCGGCAGTTCGGCCATCTGCTCAATCCATACCGTGCGTTGAGAGCTGGAAATGATTTCGGGCGCCTGGTAGCGGCCCACCGGATACCTCAGGTCGATCTCGTTCACCGTTTTTCCAGGCTATCAAGTTCTGAGCGGCACTGCGAGGCATGTGGGGCCAAGCGGCAAGCTGCATCCAGATGCGCCCGAGCTTCATCGACAAGCCCCAGGCGCTTGGCGGAGATGCCGAGACCGAACTGCGATGGATAATCATCGGGCGCAGCCGCCACAGCCTGCTGAAAGTTCACGCGGGCCTTGGCGTAATCGTGCAAGTCGAGATAACAAGCGGCAAGATCGCGCCGGGCCAGAATATTGCCTGGATCCGCCGAGAGCAACTGCTGAAAAAGGACGGCGGCCGTCTGCAGGCGGCGGTCGGCCACAGTTTCAATCGCTTTTTCGTACAAATGAAACTCCGCCAGACGATCTTTAGGATCCGGTTCCGAGCTTGTCGATCTGCCTCGCGGCCCCGGAGCAAGATAGCCCAGCGACGCGAGAAGCCTTTCGGTCTGGGGCGTGGCTGCGGTTGGCGAGCGTGGCGGCTGAGGTTGACGCGCCAGCAGTTTGGCGAGTTCCCCACGAAGGGCCGCCACTCGTGGGGCATCCGCAACCGCAAGATTATTGTGCTCCCCGGGATCCTTTCTCAGGTTGTACAACTCCGCTTTCGGCGCCAGAATATATTTGTAATCGCCCTGGCGTACGGCGCGCAGCGGTGACCAGCCGAAAGAATCGTGAGTGTGGAAGCTTTCCGAGTAAACCATGCGTGGCGACCCGGAGAGCAGGCTTATGCCTTCGAAGTTCGAGGGCGCCGGCAGATGCAAGAAGTCAAGAACGGTAGGTGCGACATCAATAAGGCCCGCGGGCTCCTGAACGCTGAGCCGTTCCCTTGCCGTACCCGCCGGCCAGTGAATCATGAGCGGCACATGCAGCGTACTTTGATAGATGAAATAGCCGTGGCTCGATTCCCCGTGGTCGCCCAAGCCCTCGCCGTGATCGGATAGCAGAATAGTGAGGGACTTGTCCCACCAACCCTCGCGCACCAGAGCTTTCTTGAGCCTGCCGATGAGTTCATCTTCATACGCAAGCTGCGCGTCGTAGCGGGAGATGCCCTTACCCCGCGCCACCGTTTCTGGAATGGTGTAGGGCGTATGCAGATCAAACAAGTGAATGAAAATGAAAACGGGCTGCCCTTTATGAGCGCCAAGCCAACGCAGCGCGGCATAAGCCGTAAGCGCTCCTTCGCGGCGATCGCGCACCGTGTAGGAATGACTCGCGCCGCCAAAAAACATTTCGCCCGAGATAGGAGAGAATGCCGCAAAGTTGAACGGACTGTCATACGTATCGAACCCTTGATCCAGGCCCATTTCGCGTTCGAGAAAGACGCTGCTAACGAAGGCCGCCGTCTTATACCCATACGATTTCAAAACTCCAGCCAGAGTGACTACTCCGGGCGGAACCAACTCTGCGTTCTCCTGTATGCGATTTTCAAACGGGTAGGTAGAGGTGAAAAGCGAAGTGTGAGATGGCAGAGTAAGGGGCGTTTGGCAGGCAATGTTTGAAAAGAGCGTACCCCCGGCGGCAAAAGAATCGATATGCGGAGTGCCGATGCGCTGGTAACCGTACGCGCTAAGGTGATCGGCGCGCAGCGTGTCGATGGAGATCAGGATCACAGGCGTAACAGCGGTTTGCGCGCGCGGCAAAAGCGGCGCGAAGACCAACAAAATCGCTAGTCTCAAGAAAACATTCATCCGGCGCGAGTTTAGCAAACGAACTGTCATGCTCCTCCGGCCCACCCATGATGATGAAAAACGCCGAATCGGAGCCGGAAGCGTAAGCGCCCTAGATAACTTGTTTTCAACGGAGCGCTAAAAACCAGCAACTCGACCCGGGTGAACTTAGCATTTCAGCGCGTTCCCCGCCGCCGAAAAAGGAATACACTGGTTTTGAAATGGAGACCACGACATGAAGATTTCAGATATGCAGCGGCGCGAGTTTCTGAGCAGCTTGGCAACTTTATCGGCAGCGGCCGCCTTGCACGGCGAAACCCGCGATGGGGTAATTTACCGCAACCTCGGTTCGACCGGAGAACGCGTATCGGCCATCGGACTGGGCGGTTACCATATCGGCGTGCCAAGCGAGGAAGACGGCATCCGCATTATTCGGACGGCTCTCGACCGTGGCCTCACCTTCTTGGATAATTCGTGGGATTACCATGACGGCGCGAGCGAGGTCCGCATGGGCAAGGCTCTGCGCGACGGCTATCGGCAAAAGGCATTCCTGATGACAAAGTACAACGGCCGGACAAAGGCATCGGCGGCCCAGCAAATCGACGATTCTCTGCGTCGCTTGCAAACCGATCACATCGACCTCATCCAGTTTCACGAGAACATCCGCATGACAGATCCGGACAAATACTTTGGTCCCGGCGGGGCGCATGAAGCGGTGATGGCGGCCAAGCAGGCGGGCAAGGTTCGCTATGTGGGCTTCACCGGACATAAGGACCCGTCCATTCATCTGCACATGCTCGATATGGCTGCGAAAAACGGCTTCCACTTTGATAGTTGCCAAATGCCGCTGAACGTACTTGATTATCATTTCCGAAGTTTTGCCCACCAAGTGGTGCCGCGCCTGGTGGCGGAAAAGACCGCCGTGTTGGCCATGAAGCCCCTGGCCAACGGACTCATCTTTAAATTGAACGATATTGATGCAGTGGCGTGTCTGCATTACTCGCTCAATTTGCCAACCTCTGTTGTGATGAATGGCTGCGATTCGCTGGAGCGATTGGATCAGGCGTTTCACGCCATGCGAACCTTCAAGCCGATGAGTGTAGCCGAAGTGGAAGCATTGACGGCTAAGACCAAGGAAGCCGCTCTGAGCGGGCGGATTGAGCGCTTCAAGACTTCCGAAGATTTCGACGGGACAAGCCATAATCCGGCTTCCATGGGATGACGACGCGCAGGACGTTCTTGCAATCGGCCGCTGGATTATCGGCGGCGGCGCTGCTCGCGCGCGATACCAACGCCGGTCCGCTCAAAGAGTTCAGCTATGGGGACGTGGAACTTGCGCCCGGCTTGGCGCAAACGCAGTTTCTTCAGACACGCGCCGTGCTTCTTGCGCTGAACGACGACAGTTTATTAAAGCCGTGGCGGCTCAGAGCCGGGCTGCCCGCACCCGGTCCGGAACTCGGCGGATGGTACGACGAACTGCCCTTGGAGAAAACCGAAAGCGGGGGGCACGGCTTTGCGCCTGCGCATTGTTTTGGCCAGTGGTTATCGGCTCTGGCGCGCGGCTATGCGGCGGACCGCGACCCCGCCACACGCGCTAAGCTCGAGCGTTTGCTAGCTCTTTATGAACCAGCCATCTCCGGAAAGTTTTATACAAATTTTCGATTTCCTGCCTATAACTACGACAAATTGGTGATCGGGCTCATTGATGCGCAGCAGTTTGCAGGCTTAACGCACGCACACCGGCTTCTTGAATTGACGACGGACGCAGCCGATCCGCACTTGCCGCCGCGGGCCTTAAATCGGGACGAGCCGCAGCGCCGTTGGCGCGCCTCCATAGGCGAGAGCACCGCCAACGATTACACCTGGGATGAGTCTTACACGTTAGCGGAGAATCTCTATCTGGCCTGGGAGCGCGGGCATGGGGATCGCTACAAAACCATGGCCCGGCGCTTCCTGCTGGACGAAACATATTTCGATCCGCTCTCGGAAAACAAGAATGTGCTGGCCAATCACCACGCCTACAGCTTTTGCAATGCGTTGAGTTCGGCCATGCAGGCGTATCTGGCGGACGCGAGCCAAAAGCATCTGCGCGCCGCTGCCAATGCCTTCGACATGATTGCGAACACGCAGAGCTTCGCGACCGGCGCTTGGGGGCCGAACGAAAGTTTCGTGGTGGCCGGAAGCAACGAGTTATACGACAGCCTGACCGGAACGCATCGCGGTTTTGAGACGCCGTGCGGCAGTTATGCGCACTTTAAGCTGACGCGCTATCTGCTGCGCGTGACCAAAGACGGACGCTACGGCGACAGCATGGAGCGCGTGTTCTACAACACGGTTTTGGGTGCCAAGCCACTGGAGCCGGACGGGCGCGCGTTCTACTACTCCGATTATCATTTCGGCGGCCGCAAGATCTATTTCCCCGACGCCTGGCCCTGCTGCTCCGGTACGCTGCCGCAAGTCACCGCGGACTATCGAATCCTCGCGTACTTCCGCGATGCCAAAGGCCTGTTTGTGAATCTGTACCTACCCTCCACGCTTCGTTGGACGAGCGAGGACGGCGCACAAATGGCACTGACTCAGTCGGGCGATTATCCCTTTGATGGCAGGATTTCCATACGGCTCAGCGCGTCTCGTCCATCGGCGTTCGCGCTCCGGCTGAGAATACCGGCGTGGGCGACGCCGCGCATTCGTATCAATGGAGAAGCGGCGGCCGTCGTCATGGAAACCGGCTTCGCCCGCTTTGAGCGGAAATGGAAAGACGGCGATCGCATTGAACTCGGACTCTCGCTGCCGCTGCGCTTGGAAGCGATTGATGCCAGGCATCCTGATACCGTCGCGCTGGTTCGGGGGCCGCTAGTATTGTTTGCCATTGGTGAAAATGCGCCGAAACTGAACAGGCAACAACTTCTCGCGGCGGAGCGAATGCCGAACGAGAAGGCTTGGAAGGCGGGCGATTTATTACTCCAGCCGTTTCCCGAAATTAGAGAGGAAGCCTACAACACGTACTTGAATGTGGGCTGACGTCAGCGAGGACTCGCCCTCAACCCAGGTAACTAAACAGACTTTTGATGTTTAGCGTGCCTTGAGCCGCAATGGCGGCTTGCATAGCTGTTTCCGAAGTTGTAAGGTTGGTGGCGGCTTGCGTCGCGTCAGCATCGCGCAAACCACTCAGTTCCGATTGCAAACTGGTCAAATTGGTGGCGGCGGTGGAGGTGGAGTTCTGCAGCCAGTCCAGCGTATTGCCGGAAACTGTGCTGGCTTGCCCCAGTTGAACAATCGAGGCGTTGATTGACGCGATCGAGGCTTGAACGCCCGCTTGGTTGTTGTTCTGAAGAGCTTGCCCAAGGGTGTAAATGTTCTGGAAGATGTTACCCGCCGCCGGCGTGCCAGCCGCCGTTTTGGCGTCGAAAATCTGCTGGGCCGTTTGCGCCGGAATCAGAATCGAATCGCCATCGCTATTCGCGAGCGTGACGGTGGTGCCCGCTGTGTTATTTTGCACAACGCCACCCGCCGCGCTCCAGTTGAACGTGTAAGGCTGGGTGGTGGCATCGTCGCCGCCGAAAACGTATTGCCCCGAAAACGTGGTGTTGGCGAGCGATACCATCTGCTCGTCGATCCCTTGGACCTGCTGGGCCAGTGAAGCGCGGCTGGCTGCGGTGGCGGTGGAACTCGATCCTTGCGCGGCGATGGAAGCGAGTTGGTTGAGCAGATCGCTCGCCGAGGTGAGCGCGGAATCGCTGACATTGGCAATCGTAGTCGCTCGAGATAAATTGCTTTGAATTTGCGTGACGCGATCAATCTGGCTTTGAAACCCGAGGATGGCGTCAATCGCACCCGGATCGTCCGAAGGCACATTGATGCGATAACCGGAACTGAGCTGTTGGTTCGCCGTATTGATGCGAGTTTCGGCGGCATTCACCGCGCTGAGAAAAGTGGAGGTATAAGCCTGCAGGCCGGCTAACATTTTGTTTTCCTTATCGAGAGCTCGAAATTCATGACCTACGCCCCGACCTATACCCACGACTCGCTGGCGGTGAGCAGGCTCTGGGTTAGCGTGTTGATGACCGTAATCATTTGAGCCGAGGCCTGATACGCCTGCTGAAACTGGAGGAGTTGGGTGGCTTGATCGTTCAGAGACACGCCTGATACATTAGCGCGCAATGTCGTAGCCTGATTCAATATATTTGTGGCGGTCGTGGCGTTATCCGACGCCGTCGAGGCTTGTTGGCCGATATCGGAGGCAATGTTGCCGTACGCCTGGGTGTAGCTGAAACCGTTCAGCATATCCGATGGATTTGTCGGATTCACGAGTCCGGCAAGCTCCGTGGCCACGCCGTTCGCAACGCCCGTAGTAGGATCGATAGCCGCCAATTGCGAACCGGTGATAGGAGCGATCCCAAGAGAACTGGCGACATCAGTCGGATTCACCGGAGCGCCCGCCGCCGTCACGGCGCCATAGGTAAAAAGGGCGACACCGGCAACCGCTGGCGGGCCACTGCTGCTTTGACCACCTTTCAACAGGGTGTTCACTCGGTCGGCCACGGTCTGCGCCAGCTGATTCAAACTGCCCTGCGTTTGACCGTTGCCGAGTAAGGCCGGCATCGTCGTGTTGGCAAACTTGATTGCACCGCCGAGCGCGCCTTGATTCACCAGCGGCGTAACGTCCTGGCCAGCAACACTCAACTGCGCGGTGGTGGGCGCGGCGTTCGGATAGGTTGCGCTAGCAGGCGTGGGTGGGTAGCTGAGCGTCACATTATTCTGCGTGGTGCCCATCACCAGCGGCGCTTGGCCGCCCAATAGTACGGTGGCGGTGCCGTCGCTTTCGATATGCGCGGACACAGGCGCGAGCGTGGACATATCCTGGATCGTGTTGTACAACTGGGCCTGCAAGCCCGCGTCGTTGGCCCCGCCCGGGCTGGAACGGATTTCACCGTTGATGGCCGCAACCTGCGCGCTGTCCTGGTTGAGCTGGTTCACCGAAGCGGTCAACTGTTGGCCATTGTTGGTGTTGATCTGCTGGGCCTGCGAAACCGTCTGCGAAAAGGCCGTGCTCAGATTTTGAGCCGCCGTGAGAACCGATTGCTGGGTGGTGGCGCTGGACGGATTCGCGCTCCAGGCTGAGAAGGCCGAATACAATCCGCTCAGCGCTCCCGAAATGCCGCTCGTCCCTGATACATCGAAAATCTGCTGCAGCGAATTGAGACTGGCCGATTGTTGATTAGCAAGACCGGATTGTTGGCTCGCGGTCCAGACCGATTGCTCGGCATAAACATCGCGGGCGCTCTGTACGCCTGTCGCTTCCACGCCGCCAAAAAGACTTTCCGCCGGATCAAAAGCGCGCGAGGCCAGTTGTTGGGTCTGCGTGACGTAGCCCGGTGTGGTGGCGTTCGTCACGTTGTTTTGCACAACGCCGATCGCCTGTTGGAGCACATCTAAGGAATTTCCAGCAATTCCGAGACTCGCAAAGAGACCTCCCATGCCTTAACCTCTAAACGCCAGCAGCGCCGGACCCGGCTCGGTATGGCAATCAACAGGGTAGGCGGCCACTGGCGCGGCGGCGCACCAACCGCCGTAAAATTCCGCTGCGGAAGCCAACAGGCCCTGCAAGGCGCGGAGCTTTGTGGGCCAGCCGCTGAGTTGCCTGCGAAGACTGGGACTCTGTGATCCCGTTTCGGCATGAGTTCCGACGAACGCCTGCAATTCGACGGCTGCTTCGGCCAGCGCGGCCGAACAGCGCGCGCCGGGCGCTTTGCGGCTCATCGCCGTGAGATCTTTCAGCGCTTCCCCGAGCAAAGCTTCTACCCGGTTGAGACTGGCGTCACGAGCGCTCGCGGTCATTTAATGTGTTCCTGCACGACCGCGTGGCTTACGCTGTCGATATCACTCGAATATTGGCCCGTGCGCAACGCCGCAGCCACGCTCGACACCTTTGCGGAGCGTTCCGGCGCCGCGCTCGCCTTGGCGAGACTCAAAAGCTGGCTGGCGCTCGACACATTTACACTGTCCGTTTTCGCGGCTTTGGCTGATGTCCCCTGCCCGGACGCGGATACTCCACTCGCCGCACCTGTACCCGCCGGGGCGAGCGTTTCAATGCTGGTATTCGTTATTTTCATGCTCTTCTGCTCTCTATTGTTGTGCTGTCATTAAAGGCTACTGTCTAGCCACTTGCCCCGGCATGCCCAGCACGCCGGGAGCGGCCTCTAAGTGCTTATCGTTCACTCGCCGCAAAATTAGAGGCTGGCGGCGGGCGGCCATTCATGAAGCTTTAAGAGCAATTCCACTTCTCCTTGCGCGATCTGCAAATCCGCCGCGATTTCGGCCGTCGAGCGGCCCTTGCCGTGCAACCTCAAAACTTGCCCGCGCCGGTTTAGGTTCACGGCCTGCGGCGCCCAATCGCTCGGAGCCGCCCGCGCTTCCACCGCCGCCAGCCGGGCCCGCAACGCTTCTAGTTCAGCCACGAGTCCAGTCCAGCGAACATCGGCTTCAGCGCGCGCGACGCTCCGCCGCGATAACAAGCCTAGTTCCACCTTCAGCGCGCAGTAGAGATAGGCTCCCACCACAACGGCCGTAACCGCTAATGCGACCGAAACCCACATGAGGAGCGACTGGAGCAAGGGTATGAGAGTAATCATTTCGTTAGCCAAGCACTAATAGCCGGTTTTTCCCGCCGGCCATTTGCGTTCAAGATAGGAGCGCAGCCTTAAAATGCCTTGCGCACGCAGTTGCGAGATGCGGGTGATATGCAGTTCCATAACCGACCCGATTTCGCGCAAATTCAGTTCTTCCTTGTAATACAGACTCAATACCAGCCGTTCGTTCTCGGGCATTTTCTTCATCCCTTCGGCAACCACGCGTTCGAGCTCCGAGCGTTCGAGAATGCGCTCTGGAGTGGCTTGTCCGTCATCGGCGATGAACTTAAGCAGGCTCATGTCTTCGCCATCCTCGACCACCTCAAGGCTACCGAGGGAAACGGCGCGCAACTCAACCACCCATTGCTGGTATTCGGCGAGCGAAATGTTCAACTCCGCTGCTATTTCTTCTTCGCCGGGAGTGCGCTGGAGTCTGCGCTCGGCGCTTTGCATCGCCTCTTGCACCATCTTGACGCGTTTGCGTTTGTGAGTGGGAATGCCGTCAAGACCGCGAATGCTGTCCAGTATGGCCCCGCGAATTTTATACTCGGCATAAGTTTTCAGGCTGGCGTTCTTGTTCGGATCGTAGTGATCGACGGCGGCCAGCAAGCCCACGATGCCCGCCGAAATGAGATCGTCCAGTTCAACGCTGGGCGGCAGCTTCTCGTGAATCCGCGCGGCGATCCAATGCACCTGGCGGAGATGCTCCAAAATGAGCGCTTCCCGCTCCTGTTCGCTACGCGTCGCTGTGTCGTAGGCGTACATAGGCGCTAGGCGGCTGAGGCGATTCGCCGACTCCCTTGGCCGCTTAAGGCAAACGGTCCCAACAAACGATCGAGCGATGCTTCCTCGATATCCTCCGGCACCTGCTGGCCGTTCGCCAGGAACGAGACCGCCAGGCCGGAGCGCAACGCGGTTTCGATCACCGGACCGTTGCTTTGCGCTTCATCCATATGCGTAAACAACAGCTTCGAAGGCGCAAACGAAGCAAAGCGCTCAATAGCGGCCAAATTACTACTCGGCCGCGCCGCCGCCGACAGAACGAGTTGCACCTCAACAAACTCACGGTGAGCGCTTAGCCACGCGGCCAGACCGCGGCTTTGCGCCTGATCGGCCGGCGAAAAACCGGGCGTGTCAATCAAGAGGAGCTTCTTTTGGCGGTGTTCGGCGAACGCCTGATCGAGCGCCGCCGGGGTATGTACCGGTTGGCACGGCAGGCCGGCGATCCGGGCATAGCAGGCGAGTTGTTCCCACCCGCCGATGCGTAAGGTGTCGAGCGACAACAGTTGCAGCGGCTGACGGGCACGCAATCCATAACCAAGCGCGAGTTTTACAAGCGTAGTGGTTTTGCCGGTTCCCGCCGGCCCGGCCAGCAGCACGGCGCGCGGCCCGGCGCCCGCCAAACCCAACGAAGGACTGAAGCGAAGACGCTGCTCACATTCCGCGCGCAGAGCCGCTTCGAGTCCGGCAGTGATAGGCCCTTCGTGCGCACGGCGGATTTCAGCGGCCTCCACTAACTCGAACGCCAGACCCTCGGAGATCTCGACGGCGGTAAGCCGCCCTGCCAATTCGGCACCCTCGGCCGTCAGCGCCGTCCCCTTTTGGAGCACAGTCGGCCGATGGTCAACCGAGCGCTTTACTGTCTCAATCTGCTTGCGCAGTTCGGCCAACTCACGTGAAAAATCGTGGCCGCCCACGCCCCCTTCGAGCGGCACGGCCACGGCGGACGGCGGAGACTTGAAAGGCCGGATCTCAGCGGGCCCCACTTCCTCCGGCGCCACCGCAAAGACCACTTCATACGCTCCTAACGAGCGCAACTCCAGTTCCGTCTTTTTTGAGTCCATCAGCATGGCTTCCGGCCCAAGTTCACGGCGCGCTTGGTCCATCGCTTCCGTCACTGAATCGGCAAAATAGGATTTGATTCGCATCGGTTATATAGTTCCTAGTGACAAAATCTTCACGCCCGCCGGCACTTCGTTATGAGAGATCGGGAAGACGTTCGGCAGCTGCGCTTCTACGATCTGCCTTAGAAAATAGCGTGCGGCCGAAGAAGTGATGACAATGACGGGCGCTTCTCTACGTTCGATTTTCTTGTCGAGGCGATTCACCACTTCCCGCACCACTTGCGGCGCCAGCGCGAGAATACTGTTCTGCTCGCTGTGCTGCACCGCCGATTCAATCGTCTGCTCAACCGAAGAATCGAGAAAGAAAGAAGGCAGTTCGCCTTTAGGGTTCAGATAGGGCTTAACCACTTGACGCCGGATGGCTTGGCGAGTGTATTCGGTGAGCAGGACCGGATTCCTGGACGTCGCCGAGGCTTCGCTTAAGGCTTCGAGTATCGAAACACCGTCCCGGATTGAAACACGTTCCCTCAACAAATTCTGCAACACTTTCTGTATCGCCCCTAGACTGAGCAATTTGGGAACCAGATCCTCGATGAGCTTCGGATTCTCCTGGCCGATTCGGTCGCAGAATCCTTTAGCGTCCTGGCGAGAGAAAAGCTCGCCGGCGTAAAGGCGCGTCAACTCCGATAACTGCGTACCCATCACGTTCACTGCGTCCACCACCGAATAACCGGCGAGCCGGGCCGCATCCACTTTATCGGCTGGAATCCAAAGCGCGGGTAGACCGAAGGCCGGTTCACGTGTCGGCTCGCCCGGAAAATTCTTATCGGCTTTGTTGGTTGGAATCGCCAGTTCGCACCCCGGCAGTAGTTCGTAACGGCCAATTTCACTGCCTTTGAGCAGGATCAGGTACTCGCGCGCTTTCAACGATAGGTTGTCGGTCACCCGCACCGGGGGCAACATGAAGCCTAAGCTGGAAACAAATTGCCGCCGAATGGCCGCGATGCGCTTGAGCAAGGGAGACGTCTTACCGCCCGCGACCAAGCCCGCCAATCCCAGCCCCACCTCAATGGCCAGCGGTTCCACCCTCATCAGCGCTTCCAGATCTTCCTTAGGTGCCGTAGCGGCTGTGACGGCGGCCACGCTGTCTGTCTCGTTTTGGGCGGCGGCCACCACCTTTTTGCGCATCGACCAACCCACCGCGCCCAATCCGCCGCCTAGCAGCAGAAAGGGAATCGTGGGCAATCCAGGAAATGCCGCCAGCAGCGTTAGCACACCCCCCGAGAGCAGCAGCGGTTCCGGTTTGCCGAAAAGTTGCCGTTTGAATTCCTCGCCCACCCTGACATCGGACTTGGCGCGTGTCACAATTAAGCCGCCCGAGACCGAAATCATCAGCGCTGGAATGACGGTAACCAGTCCGTCGCCAATCGTGAGTACAGTATAGGTTTGAAGCGCTTTCGATAATTCCATCCCATGCTGCAGAACGCCGATCAGAAAGCCGGCAATGATGTTGATGGCGGTAATCAGAATGCTGGCCACTGCGTCGCGTTGAGTAAAGCGCGAGGCCCCGTCCATCGAGCCATAGAACTCCGCTTCGGCTGAAAGTTCCTTGCGGCGGCGGCGCGCCTCGGCTTCGTCGATGAGACCCGCGTTCATCTCCGCGTCAATCGACATCTGCTTGCCGGGCATGGCGTCTAGCGTGAAACGCGCCGACACTTCCGAAATGCGTACCGCACCGTGGTTGATGACGACATACTGAATGGCGATGAGAATCAGAAAAATGACGGCGCCGATCACATAATTGCCGCCGACTACAAAATTGCCGAATGCCTCAATGACACTGCCGGCCGCCGCCGTGCCGCTATTTCCATCGAGCAGAATCAAACGCGCCGAACTCACATTCAGGGCGAGCCGGAACAACGTAAGAAGCAGCAGCGCGGTGGGGAAAACATTGAACTCAACCGGCTTCAGAATGTACATCGTCACCATCAGCACGATGACGGACATCATGATATCCACGACAATCAGGAAGTCGAGCAGCCAGGCGGGCATGGGCGTGATCAAGGCGATCACGATGGCCAGCACCGCCGCCGGCACCGCCATTTCGCTGAGCTTGGGCAGCCCGAACTTTTTGACGCCCGGCAAGGCTTGTGTTTGCGTGGACATGGGTGCGGCTGGATTTGCTAAGGCAATTTACGGCCCATCAGCCGGTACACATAAGCCAGGATTTCAGCGATGGCCTTGTAAAACTCCGGTGATATCGCGCTACCCACTTCGACAGCGCCATACAATGCCCGGGCCAGCGGTGGATTTTCAACCACCGGCACTTCGTTTTCAACTGCGACTTGCCGGATGCGCAGCGCCAGCCAGTTCTTACCCTTAGCCACTACGATGGGCGAGGTCATCGTCTCCATGTCGTAGCGGATGGCTACGGCATAGTGGATGGGGTTGACGACCACAGCCGTGGCACGCGGCACTTCGCGCATCATGCGCCGTCCCAATAGTTGACGCCGCATCTGGCGGATGCGCTGCTTCATGTGCGGATCGCCCTCGTTGCCCTTGTTCTCCTGCCGAACGTCCTCTTTGCTCATCTTCAAAGCCTTCATATGCCGGCGATAGTTCTGAAAAAGATCGAAGGCTCCAAACAGGACAAACAACTGCGCAGCTTTCCAGAGGAGGCCGTGAATGGCTTCGAACACCTCCGCGGCGGCCGCGCGCGGGCTTTCGCGAGGAAGACGTAGCAAGAGCTCGACATGTTCTTCGAGAAATGAGTGCAAGAAAAGACCCAAGGTCAGGATTAGTAAAATCGCTTCTCCCAGAGATTTTAGATTTTGCGCGGGCAAGTCTTTCAGCCGCGTCAGCGGGTTCAGGCGATTGAATTGCGGCGTGAGCCGCGCGAGACTAAATCCCAGGCCCGTCATGGCCAACTGCGCGCAGAGCGTCGTCAAAAGCAAGGCCCCACCCAGCATGAGCAGCGGGGTAAGCGTTTGGAAGAAAAGTCCGCGTAGCAGCACGACCCATTCGAGCGGGCCGATTTCGGCCGTGAGCGCCGTTTGATAAAGATGCATGAACGCCGCACCGAGGTGGTGACTCCAGACCGACAAGACGTTGCCAATCAGCGCTATAAAGACCAGAAACTGAGCGGCGCCGAGCGCTCCCCGCGACGACAGAAACTGGCCTTCTTCGCGCGACTTTTTAAGCCGCTGGAGTGTCGGTTTTTCGGTTTTTTCCCCTGCCATGCGGAACTGTCTTGCCGGTTAACCGTGCTCGAACGCTCCAAAAAGCTGGCCGGCATACGCCAGATAGAGACCGGGAACGATTTTCAGCACCGCCGTCAGCGCCAGCAGCGTAAGCAGCATTTTAAGCGGCGCCGAAGTATGGCTGAGCTGCAGCGCATTATTCAGGCGTGCGACCAGTGCCAGCGCGATTTCAACCAGCATCAGCAGGCCCAATATTGGAAAGGCTATCCGTAGCCCGAGCGAGAAAACGTTGGCTCCCAGCGCGAAAACCGTATCGACGAGTTCCCGCGTCAAGACGAATTGGCCCGGCGGATGACGTTGTAGACTCAGCGCCAACGCCCGCAGGACTTGGCCATCCAGGCCAAACGCGAAGAATAACAACCCGCCGGTCAGGCGCGCTATCACTTGGAGTACATCGGAATCGGCTTGGGTTGTCGGATCGACGACGGAAGCATAGCCGTAGCCGGCCTGCAGGCCTAGGAGTTGAGCGCCCAGTGTTAAGCTCTCGGCGAGAAACCCGACCAGCAACCCAGCCGCTAATCCAAAGGTAGCCTCGCCCGCGAGCCAAACGACAAAGGCACCAGGGGTGGCCACACGCGCATCCACGTTAGGCCAGTTGGGGAAAAGAGCCAGCGCCGCGGCAACGGAAAAGGCGGCGCGCGCCATGGGAGGTGCAGCGTCGCGCACGGGCAAAGGCAGAAAGAAGAACACCCCGGCGACGCGCGCCAACACAAGCCCGAATGCGAGCGGCAGTCCGGCTGGTATGCCGATCTGCGGCGCCGTCATGATCTCAGACCGTCAACGCGCATATTTGGATAAATCGCCGAACACAGACAAGGCGTAACTCGTAGCCTTGTTTAACATCCAGGGCAACAAGAATAGAAAACCCGCCAGACAAGCGGCGAGCCGCGGGATCGTGCTGAAGACCTGGTCTTGTAATGATGTGGCGATTTGTATCAGATTGACCAGAATGCCCAGGGTAAAGGCGATGAGGAGGAGCGGAGCGCAAATCCAGAAGGCGGCTATCAGCGCGCCGCTCACTGCGTGAATGGCCATTTCAGGTGTCAATTTAAAAAAACTCCTCTGCAACTTCATCGGACGAAAACCGCCGACGGCTTCATATCTCAGGGACTCAGAAACGTTTTCATGAGCGATCCAACGAGCAGATTCCAGCCATCCACGAGCACGAAGAGCAAAATCTTGAACGGCGCCGAGATCAGGGCGGGCGGCAGTTGCATCATGCCAATGGAAAGCGTGACGGACGCGACGGCAATATCGATCACAAGAAACGGCAGAAACAGCACTGCGCCTACTTGAAAGCCTGCTTTCAGTTCAGACAAAATGTAGGCGGGAATCAGGATTTTGAGTTTCAGGTCGGCCGGTTGGCGCGGCGCGGGTTCGCGGCCGATTTCGAGGAAAAGCTGAATGTCGCGCTCGCGCGCAAAGCGCAGCAGAAATGTGCGCAAGGGCGCGGCGCCCTGTTCGAAAGCCTGCGCGGCGTCGATTTGACCTTTTTCAAGCGGCTCCCAGGCGCGGCTATACATGTCGGAGAAGACAGGCTGGACAATCAGCAAAGATAGGAAAAGCGCCAGGCCCGCCAGCACTTGATTAGAAGGCGCTGTCTGCGTGCCGAGCGCTTGGCGCAGGAAATGGAGCACGATTGAGATACGCAGAAAAGGTGTGATACACACCAAAACCGCCGGTAAGAGACTGAGCAGTGTGAGGCCCAGCGCAATCTGCAACGGAGCCGACAGCGTGATGCCCTTGCCGCCCGCGCCCGCCGTTACCCCGAGCGAAGACAGCGGATCGGCGGCGTGCGCTAAGCGTCCCAGCAAAAGAAAAGCGAGAAGTGCCGCCTTGCCAGCTTGGGGTTTCATCGCGGTCCACCGGCGGCCGCGGCCGATTCCACTGGCGCGTCCGCAAATTCGGCTAATGCGCTGCAGCCGCCCGGCGAAACCGCCACCATAATCACCCGCCCGGCGCAAGCGACCAGATGCAGTGAATGCTGTCCGCTCAGAGGGAGCCGCTCGATCACCCGCATTTGCCGCGGAGCACGGCTGTAGGCTCGCATGGGCAACCGCAGGGCGAGCGCCGCCAGCCCTTTGCGGCGCGCGAACCACAACACTCCGGCCAACAGCGCCAGAACCAGAAAGACGGCCAAAGACTGAGGCAGCGTGGGCACGTTTTTCCGGCGTTCTAGTGAATCAGTTGCAACAAATCCTGCTCCAGGGTCTGTTCCGTGGATATGACCCGTGAACTCGCCTGATAAGCGCTTTGATACACAATCAGGTTGGTGAACTGGGTGGCCATGTCTACGTTCGAACTCTCCACCGCGCCGCCTAGAATCTGACCTCGGCCGCCGGTTTGCGGCGCTCCAATGGCTGGAGTGGAAGTCAGCGCTCCCGCGGAAAGATTGTTGTTGCCGATATTTTCAAGCGAGGTTGGATTCTGAATTTCCGCCATGGCCAGTTGCGCTTCCACTTTCGTTAGGCCATTCGAATAAGTGGCGACTACTTTCCCGCCATCTTGAATACCAACGGAGGTTAGTTCGGAAGCCGTATTGCCGTCTTGTGTCGAAGAGGCGAGTCCCGACGCTTGCGAATAATTCGTGAGCAGCCCGTTACCGTTGGAATCGAAAAAGTTCCAGTTCAAGGTCATAGCCGCTGCGCCGTCCGCCAAGGCCGATGTGCTCAGCACAACTGGCGCCGTACCAGCCGTACCGCCGGTCGGGGTCACGCTGGTGAGTGCGCCCGTGTTGCTGAAGTTGACAGTCCCCGTCCCACCCGTCAAAGTTACGGGATTGCTGGCGTTGGCGGCCGTGCCGGTCGCCAGATCGCCGTTCGGGATGGTTACGTCGTAACTCCATTGGCTGGGTGTGGCGGCGTTTTGCGTAAACGTGATGGTCAAATCATGGGTGTTGCCGAGCGAATCCACCACCTGCAGGGGCGCCGGGAAGGTGTTGGCAACGCCTGAGGTACCCTGCGAGTTTAAATTGGCGCTGATCGAAACGTTCTTCGTCGCCGCAGGAGCCAACACTGCGTTGGCCGGCAACACAATATTGCTCGGAGCGCCCGTCGTGTCGATACCATTCGCGCCGGCGGTCCAGCCTTGCACTGCTTCGCCCGTCTCGGTTTGCAGTTCGCCCGCAGCGTTCTGCACGAAATTGCCGTCGCGAGTAAACAACTGCCGATTGTCCACGCCCCTAACCACGAAAAAGCCGTTGCCCTGAATGGCGGCGGACAGCGGAGCCGAACTGGTTTGAATGCTGCCTTGCGAAAAAAGCTCGTTGTTGATGGGCAAGCTTACGCCCAGCCCGGACTGGCTAGTGCCATTGCCTAGAGATTGGCTAAACAGATCCTTGAAATCGACGGCGCTACCTTTAAACCCGTCGGTGTTCAGGTTGGCCAAATTGTTGCCGGTGGTGTTGATGGCCGCCGACTCGGCCTGTAAGGAAGAGAGTGCGATGGAAAGAGCACTAGACATGAATTTAGATTCCTTTTCTTGTTTTGATTCTGCAAATTCGCTTAACCGCCCAATGTTGACGCGGCACCCGTTGCGGCGGCGGACGCCGCTGCGGCCGCTGCGGCGGCGTCCGCTGCACTGGTGGAAACCGCAGCGCCCGACGCTACTGTCCCCCCCGAAGGTACGCTGCCAAGCAATTTGTTGCTCAGGGCATCGACGTCCTGCCGCACGGCGAGATTCTGCTCGACATCGCTGAAGGTAGCGAGTTGGGTGACAAACTCAGTACCCTGCAAAGGCTGCGTGGGGTCCTGATTCTTCAGTTGGGCGACCAGCAGTTGCAAGAACGTGGACTGATTGCCGAGCGAGCTTGAATCTCCGGTGGATGCGGTCGAAGATGTTGACGTGGACGTGGACGCCGCAGTAGCAGCAGCGGGGAGCGTGGTGCCTATGGATGACATATGTTGATATCTCCTTGTAGTCGTTAGCTTGAAGTAGTCAGTGAGATGGTTGAATTCGGCGCGGTGCTTTCGCGGGAAGTAGCTGTCGGAACCGGCGTTCCGCCCGGGGTGGCCGTCTCGCGCCACCAGGGTGGCTGATTTTGCCGGCGGTCTTGCTGCTTGTCGCCCCCGCCGCCCGATGAAGACGAGCCGCCCGGCGAAGAGTGCCGGCCCCCGCGCTGCTCAGACGGCTGCTCGGATGAGTTCGCTGAATGTCTGCCCGCTGGCAACCACTCCTGGGTCTGATAGTGCTCCGCCGCTAGCCGGGCGCTGAGTTCCGGCAGATTGTCCTGCAAACCGCGCGTGAGATTGCTATCGGACGCGCGCACGCTCACCAACAAACCGCCGGCGCGTTCCACCAAACGCAAATCCACCCTTTGATCGCCGCTTCCGCCGAGTTGAAACTGGAGCGTACGAACCGGTTGTGCGGCCCTGGCGGGATCTTCCACCTCAATCTCGGCAGCATGTGCGGCAGCCGTCACGGGTTCAATGGACCGGGCCGAATCGTGCAAAATCGCCTGCGAGGAATTAGGCGCGGACCAGGGACCGGTTTCGGCCAAACCCGCGCCAACGCTCGGTGTGGATACTGGCCGGGAACGCACAGGGCTGTAACTACCCGCGAGCGTTGTGTTGACCACCAGACCCGCTGAGTTTGCGGCAACCCCGGCGACATTGGCAAGGTCAGGCAGCGTGTTATCGGCGGGATTGGCCGTGGCGTCTGCGGGGGGTTCACCTTGGACCGGCCCCACCGTTAAGGTCGTGCCCGGCGTTGTCTTTTGTGTCAAGTCCCTTCGGTTCGTCGCGGGAGTAATGTGTAAAGCGAATGCCGCGCCGGGCAAGGTGTCCGAACCGCCCGGGCCAGATGCCCACGTCGATTCCGGTTTTTCCATTAAGTCGGCGGCGGGTCCAGTCCGCTGGACGTCGAAAGTGCGATCAGGCATCGCAATCTGTGCCCCGGCGGGTTTACCGCTCGCGCCCTCAGCCACGACTTGAAATTGAGGAGACCCCGCTGCTCTTGAATCAGCCTGCGGTGGATGGTTAGGCGGGACTAGTCTCTTCACGGTCTTTGCGTTTACCTGCGAATTCTGTTCCGGGGCTCGATGGTTCGTCGTAGCTCGGCCGGAGACTTGGTCGCCGCCGGTTTCTGCGCCGGATCGGCAGTCGTCAGTCGCAGCCGATGCGCCGGTCGGCTTGCCAACTGGATCGCTAACCGAAGGCGCATCTGCGGCAGTGTTTGCGGCCGGCGTCGAGCTGTTCGCCGCCACGCTGCTGCCATCGTACCCAGCGGCGCTGGCAAAGATATTCCGAAAAGAGTTGGCGCTTCCCGCCCACTCCGAAGGTGTCCCGTTCGCCTGCGCACCACTCAGCGGTGTTGCGATGGCCCAGCCAGAATTCGGAAGAGCGGACGATGAGATCACGCGCTACGCCACTGCAATAGAATGGCCGAACCACCTCACGGTATGATCGCTCCCAATATCAATACGATAGCCGCGAACATTCCATTCGCCCGCTGTTCCATTCGGGAACAGGCCATACCATACAGGGACGAAGTGTCAGAAAGAGTCCCAAAGTGACCCACACAGCGTCAGAAGTTTGACGGCGCAAAAGAGCCGCTGTCCTTTATATCGCAAACAAACCGCCACGTTCTAGAGCTTTTTTCCATTTGCGAGCCATGGCCCTCCGCTTGCACTTGAGTGGGGGCGAAACCTATGGACCCACTCACTACCGCCGCCGCCAGCGGCCTGCAAGCCCGCATGGATTCGCTCGATCTTCTGGCCAACAACCTGTCGAATACTTCCGCCAGCGGCTACAAAGCCGACCGCGAATTTTACAGCACTTATCTCGCCTCCGAAGCGATCAATTCGCCCGGCCCCGCAGTGGGCGATTCGCCGGTGGTCGAGCGGCACTGGACCGATTTCGCACAAGGTCCGCTCACGAATACCGGAAGTCCCACCGATCTGGCGCTCTCCGGGCCGGGATTTTTCGCGGTCAACGGACCGAGTGGAACTCTATATACTCGCAACGGCAGTTTTGCGGTGTCGCCTCAAGGCGCAATGACGACCAGCGAAGGCTACCCGTTGCGGCTCGCCGGCGGCCAGCCACTCACGCTCACTCCCGGCTCGCCCTTGGTGGTGGGCACCGATGGCACAGTTTCGCAAAACGGGGCGGCGCTCGGCCAATTGGAGGTCGTGAATTTTGCCGATCCCAATCAATTGCAAAAAGCCGCCGGGGCAAATTTTATGAGCCCCGATCCACAAAGAGTCGCGCCGCAAGCGGCCACGAATGTGCAAGTAGCGCAGGGGAAGCTCGAATCGTCCAACGCTTCACCCACCGAATCGGCGGCCCGCATGGTTATGCTGTTGCGCAACTTTGAAATGTTGCAGAAAGCCATGAAGATCGGCGCGGACATGAATCGGCAAGCCGTGGAAGAAGTGGCTAAGGTGGGCGCGTAGGAAACGAAGACACGAAGGAGAAAAACAAATTTATGATTCGAGCACTAAACAGCGCCGCAAGCGGCATGACGGCCCAGCAACTAAACGTCGATACGATCGCCAACAATCTCGCGAACGCCAATACGGCGGGCTTCAAAATGCGGCGCGCCCAGTTTGAAGATTTGATTTATCAGAGCATGGTTCAACCCGGAGCCGCCGCGGGACAGCAGACCACCATTCCCTCGGGTTTGCAGCTGGGACTCGGCACGCGCGCCGCTTCGAACGAAATCATCTTTACACAAGGCGCTTTCAATCAAACCGGAAATCCATTGGACATGGCCATTCAAGGCAGCGGCTTTCTGCAGATTCAGCAGCCGAGCGGCACGCTTGCCTATACCCGCGCCGGCTCGTTCCAGATGGACAAAAACGGCAATGTAGTGGACGTCAACGGCAACGCCGTGGTGCCGCAAATCACCCTTCCCGTGACCGCGCAAAATATCGCCATCGCGCAAGACGGGACGGTCAGTTACACGCTGGCCGGCCAGACCGCCACGCAAAAAGCGGGGCAGATTCAACTCGCGAACTTTCAGAATCCGGGCGGCTTGAACGCTATCGGCAACAATCTCTACTTACCCACCGATGCCTCCGGCGAGCCGCAAGTCGGTGTGCCGGGCGGCGCGGATGGGCTCGGCACTCTCATGCAAGGCTACACCGAGCAATCCAACGTCGATGTAGTGGGAGCGTTCGTCGATCTGATTGAAAGCCAGCGCGCCTACGAAGCCAATTCGCGCGTGGTGAAAGCCGCCGATGAAATGTATCAACAGGTCAATCAATTGACGCAGTAGCGGGAATTTCATGCGAACCCTCATCTCACGGTCTGCATTGTTGTTTGCCTTCGCCGCCAGCGGCGCAAGCGCGGCCGTCCCGTGCTTGGCGCCATCGGGCGATTGGATTACCGGCAGCGACTTAGCGGCCGCATCGCCTGCGCTGGCCGCTTTGCCATCCACCTTAAAGGCAAGCTACGCGCCCGTTCCAGGCCTCGAGCGCGTATTCCATCCAGACGAACTCCGCCGCCTGGCGCAAGCGAACGGCCTGCCCGATCCGAAGTTGAGCGGCAACCTTTGTTTCGCCTGGCCTCTTGCGCCGCTGCCGCCTGAACGCCTCATCGGCGCGATGGAAAAAGGCCTGGTGGGACGCGCGCCGCAAATTGAACTACTCGCGCGGAGTCTAGCCGCCGCTCCGGCCGGCGAGGTCGTCTTTCCGCTTGCCGGGTTGAGCGCCTATTCCGAAAATCCGGTGATTTGGAAAGGCTATGTCCTCTACACCGGAACGCGCCGCTTTGAAACGTGGGCGAGCGTGCGGGTGCGGGTGAAGGAAACTCATTTAAAGGCGCAGGGCGCGATCCATGCGGGCGACCGGTTGTCGCCCGGCCAGTGGCGCGCCGAAAGTTACTCTGGTCCACTTCTGCGCGATCCTATCCTGAGCGATGCCGCCGGTAGAGCCGGTATAGAAGGATTGGTGGCGCGGCGCGATTTCGCCGATGGCGCACCCCTCCTGGCCGGCTTTTTCGAAACTCCCAAAGCCGTGGAACGCGGCGATACCGTCACCGTGCTGGCCGGCGACGGCGCGGCGCGCATTGAGGCGCCCGGTGTGGCGCTGAACGCGGGACGCTGCGGCGAAGTGATCGGCGTTCGCAATCCACGGTCGAACCGGATTTTC
The DNA here is from genome assembly GCA_963785595.1 of Bryobacterales bacterium. Classification (GTDB taxonomy): domain Bacteria; phylum Acidobacteriota; class Terriglobia; order Bryobacterales; family Bryobacteraceae; genus Bog-105. The sequence goes on from CAWAVY010000003.1 coordinate 384,533, forward strand.
AAGGCGCGCATCGCCTCCGTCGGACGGGTTGAGGTTCTACCCGGCGCTTCTCCCGGACTCGCCGGCACAGACGCCTCTACCGGGAATCCTTTGTAATGAAACGCATTATGAAACACCGGTTTTTTAGGCGTCATGGCCGTTCCCTCGCGCTCGCCGCGGTTTTAGCCGCCAGTGCGCCGCACGCCTCGAGCCAGCAATTGACACCCCCGGCTCTCAAGAAAATCCTCAAGAAATTCGATGAGCCCTCCGCTCTCGATCAATTCGTCGAACAAGCCCACAAGCGAGCGGCGGCCACCGCGATGCTCAGTCCCGGCTCGCTCTATTCGGGCGAGACGGCAGTCTGGGGGAACTTGGCTACAGACGACCGCGCCCGTTCGATCGACGATATTGTCACCATTGTCGTCAACGAGCAGGCTTCGGCGGTCTCGACGGGCGCCACGAAAACTTCGCGCGCCTCGAGCGCCAATTCGTCCCTCACTTCGCTCGCCGGCCTATTGCCATCCGCCGGGAAACTCGCCAACCTGGCCAATGTAAATTCAGCCACCTCACTGAACGGAGCGGGCACGACCTCCCGGCAGACCACCCTTACGACAACGATTACGGCGCGGGTTACCGACGTGCTGCCGAATGGCTATCTTGTGATCGAAGGGCATCGCGCCGTACTGGTGAACTCAGAAAACCAGGTGGTCACCATTCGCGGTGTCGTGCGTCCGTCCGATCTGACCAGCGCCAATACCGTGCCGTCGGGCAGCGTCGGACAAATGGAATTACGGATTAACGGCCGGGGTGTGGTGAACGATGTCATCCGCCGCCCCAATTTCATCTATCGCCTGTTCCTGGGGCTTCTGCCTTTCTGAAAGTTGGCCGCAATTTTTTCGTGGGAGCAAAAGCATGTTGCAAAGCAAAACAAGTTCACGAACCCTGCGTGCATTGGCCGCGTGCATTCTAGCGGCCTTAGCGCCGGTCGCTTCGGCGGCCGAGGCCGGCATCCGGCTGAAAGATCTCGTCTCGATCGAAGGAGTGCGCGGCAATCAACTCATCGGCTATGGCTTGGTGATCGGACTGAACGGCACCGGCGATAAACAGCAAACTCTGTTCCCGGTGCAAAGCCTCATTAACATGCTGCTGCGCATGGGAGTAAATATGGAGAGCCTTCCGGCTGGTTCGATCACCGTAAAAAATACCGCGGCCGTCATGGTAACCGCAACCTTGCCGCCTTATGCGCAGCCGGGCACGGCGGTGGACGCGACGGTGGCGTCCATTGGCGATGCCACCAATCTGCAAGGCGGGTTGCTGGTCCTTTCCACTTTGCGCGGGGTAAACGGGCAAGTCTATGCAACGGTGCAAGGGCCAGTGGTAACCGGCGGCTTTGTCGCCGGCCGCAGTGCCAATTCCACAACGGTGAACCATCCAACGGCTGGCCGCATCCCCAATGGCGTCACGATTGAGCGAGCCGCGCCTTCGGTGCCCATCGGCAGCGTCATCAAACTGCAATTGAACCAGGCCGATTTTGAGACTTCGGCGCGCATCAGCGCCGCCGTGAACCAGCATTTCCAGGGCACCGATCCGGTTGCCCACGCTGAGAACTCGGACATGGTCAGCGTCAAACTCCCCGAATCTTACAAGGCAAAGCCGATCGAGTTTGTGGCCGAACTGGAACGCCTATTAGTCGAGCCGGATCGCGCCGCCCGAGTGGTGATCAATGAAAAAACCGGCACGGTGGTGCTGGGCGCCGACGTGCATATTGCGCCGGTAGCCATAATGCACGGCAATCTCACAGTCTCCATAAAAACCACGCCGTTGATTCTGCCGGCCGGGCCATTTTCGCCGGCTCCTTCCACCACCGTGCCTGAAACAACCGTCGCCGCCAAAGACGATAAATCACGCAACTTGGTCTTAAAAGAAGGCGCGACGGTTGAGGAATTGGTGCGCGCCCTCGCCTCAATCGGCTCGACCACGCGCGATGTCGTGGCCATCCTCGAAAGCCTGAAGGCGGCGGGCGCGCTTGAGGCCGAATTGGAGGTCATCTAAATGCGTGTCTCTTCGTTAGAGCTGCCAGACCCGACAGCCGCCACCCATGGAGCGGTGGACGCGAAGCAGTCCAGGGCTGCAACCGCCGCGGGACAGTTCGAAGCGCTCTTGATTGGTCAAATGCTCAAGTCGGAACGCGAATCGAGCGAGGACGGCTGGCTGGGAGGCGGCGGAGATAGCAGCGCCGAATCGGCTTACGGCTTGGCGGAGAATCAGTTTGCCCAAGCAATCGCCTCGCGCGGGGGCTTTGGGTTGGCCAAGACAATTCAGCACGCGCTGGAGAACGGAACGTCTCATACGGCGGACCGGTGATCTGCCGGAAAAGTCTGTGTCCGAGACGCCACTTTTCAATCACAGGCCTTTCGGAATTATTTTCTAGCCCTAATTGCCTAAAAAATCAGTTACTTGCCCGTTTTGTCTCTCACAGAGCAATCTGGCAAAACCCCCGTTACACGCTATTTTCAAGCCAGCTTTTCGGTGGTCCCGTCGCGCTGGCGTCTTTAGGTTTGCTGATCTCATTGCTCGATAACCCGTCCTTCAAGTCGGAGCAGGCCCGGCTAGCTCTTAGCCTCGAAAATAATTTCGAGATAGGCGCCGATTCTTTCTCGCCGCAAGGTGTTCGAAGGTCGGCCCACAGTCGTTTTGAAAACAGAATATTGCAGGCGCCGGCAACGCCGGTCGTGTCTACCTTCGCGCACAGAATGCAGCCATTGGGTACGTATTTTCAACTCACCGCAACGGCCTGCTCCTGAACACGCTTGTCAGAATGAGTACGCAGTTCCCGAATGAGCCGTTGCCGAATCGTCCGGATATGCGCTGTAAAACGGTGCGCTCGCGCGGGTATAAGGATCGGCGTTCAGTTTTACATCCGAGGTAATGGCCGCGAACGCCGGTTCCGCCGTATTCCGCTGTGCGTTGGCCGCCCCGCGCCAACCCTCCAGCAAGGTCGTAAGTAGGGTCGAAACTTCAACGATGGGCTCAGCCAACTGGCCGGCATGCGCTTTTGACAGTTGCGCCTGCATATAGCAGTACAGCCGCTTCAAGTTCTTACTAATCTCACCGCCGCGCTCGTCGTCGAGCGAAACCAGCAACTCCGCAAGAATCGCGTTTGCTTTGTTAATCGCCCTGCCGCGTCCCAGAATGTCACGCGCCTGCAGCGCGCGTTCGGCTTGGTTCGTCGCATCCAGCGCCCCCTGGTAGAGCGCAATTACCTGGTTGAAAGGATTGCCGCTAAATAGGCTCCCATCCGCATAGGCTTGGTAAGGGTTTTGATCGTTCAGCACGTTATCTCCGCAAAGCTTTATCGCAACGAATTGCGCGCCATTCTAGGATGGCTGAAATTTTTTTTCAAAGTTCGCTGCCGAGCAAGCGGATCCTACGAAAAAGACGGACGCAAATTCCAGGCCCGTGCCAGTGTGGCTCGGGGGCAATTGCTGGTACAGGCACGATTTCCGCAGCGGGCGATTGGTTGTTTTGGGTGGGTTGGTGGTTCGGTGGCTTGGCTGTAAAAACTGTAAGGCATTACGCGAAACTCCAGCGCGCCATTTCGTGCGCCATAATGTCCAAAAGGACTTTCCCTCATCATGCGCGTCAATCCCATCTTTCCTCTGTTCCTCGTCTGCTTCCTTCAAATCGCCGCCGCGCAATCCGGCCAAATCGTTCATTACGATCTCAAAATGAAGGAACTCAAGACCGTCTACGGTGACATCCCTCCCGTCATGCATGTCAAACCCGGCGATACCATCGATACCACCACCGTGGACGCCGATGGCAAAGAGCCGGAGGCCAAAGGCTACAAAGTCCCGGGTCCCAACCCGCTCACCGGGCCGTTCTACGTGGAAGGAGCCGAACCCGGCGATACACTCGCTGTTAAGTTCATCTCCATCGAACCCAATGCTAAGGAGGGCTTCGGCAGCGCCGGTCCCGGCTTCGGCGCTCTCAACAGCAGCAGCTACACTCCGGTGTTAGGCGGGCCCATTCCGAAGTTGGAATGGCCCTACCCTATCGATAAAAGCCGCAATGAAGCCACCTTCAAAGCCAAGGATCCGAATTTCACCGTCAAAATCCCTCTCCATCCCTTCCTCGGTTGTGTCGGTGTCGCACCCTCGGCAGGGGAGGCTCGCAGCTCTATCGTTCCCGCCGAATTCGGAGGCAACATGGATGCTCCTGAGGCCAGCGCCGGCAACACCCTCTATCTCCCCGTCAGTGTCCCCGGTGCGCTCCTCTCTTTCGGAGATGGCCACGCCGCTATGGGAGATGGTGAAATCGATGGCACCGCTATTGAGATCTCCATGAGGGTTCAACTGCAAGTGAATCTCATCAAGCACCAGAAGATCGATTGGCCGCGCTTCGAAAACTCCGATTACATCATGTCAGTGGGCATCTATCGCCCGCTAGACGACGCTCTTCGCATCGCCTTCACCGGACTCATTGCTTGGATGCACGCGAGCTATGGACTTTCCGAGATGGATTCCTATGAGCTTCTCTCGAAGGTTGCGGAGATCCACCTCGATGAAATGGTCGATCCTAACTATGTGGTTGTGGCCAAGATCAATAAGAAGTTCCTGCCAACGGCGTTAACCCGCTAGTGGAATCCCGTGCGCTTCCAGCACCCCGCGCACTTCCTTCGGCAGCAGCCGCGAGGCATCGTATTCGATGAACAGCTCATCGCCCGTCGCCGCCAACCGCGCGGCAAACAGACCATACACCGCATGCAACCGGGCAATCTGCTTCAGATCGGCATCGTTCAAAATACGCGCTAACTTAAACGTAAGCTGCACCTTCGTCATCGGCAACAGCATAGCATTCAATCCGGCTCGCCCTGGCGGGCTTTCCAGAGAATTTGCCGGAAGATGCCCAGCCACATATCGGTATCCGCTGCCGGCAATCCAAGCCGCCGTACCAGGCGCCGCACTTTCAGTTCCGTCGATTCGGACGTTGTCGGATTGACATAACCGGAACGGCTCAACACCTCGAGCAGCAGAGTCGTGATGCGCTCATAGTCTTGCCCCGTTGCCATTTCGGCCGGCGCAAACCGCTGCGCCGCCGCTTGCGCATCGCGCCGCAATTCATACAGGCAAATCGCCACCGCCTGTCCCAGGTTCATTGAGCCATGCTCTTCGCGCGAAGGAATCCGTAACAGCCATTGGCAGTGGCTCATGTCCTCGTTCGATAAACCGAATTTCTCGGAGCCGAACAGCAGCGCCGCCGGCCCATCCGCGCTCAAATGCTCGCGCAGCAATTCGCCCGCCGGCTCAAGCCGGTACAGCGGTAAGTGCAAATCGCGCCGGCCGCCCGCCGTTGTCCCAACCGCTAATGAGCAATCGGCCACCGCCTCGCTCACCGTTTGAAACACTTGCGCGTTTTCCAGAATGTACTGGGCCCGCACCGCCGAGCGCGCTTCCTTAAACGCCACATCGTAAGGATTCACCAATCGCATTTGCGTGAATCCAAAATTGCTCATGGCCCGCGCCGCCGCTCCAATGTTCAACGGATTGCGCGGCGCCACCAGCACAATCCGCAAATCATCGGCCACCTATTGCTCCAGATACGTGTAGCCTTGCAAACCCTCTTCGTAGAATTTCAGCAGCCGTCCCGCCTCTTCGTAACCCACGCGCTGCTCGCGTACCGCCAGTTCCACATCCTTGCGGAACGCATCCAGCATCGATTGCGTGTTGTACTGCACATAGTTCAGCACTTCCCGCACCGTGTCGCCTTGCACCACCGTATCCAGCACCACTTCGCCATGCTCGTCCAAGCTCACATGCACCGCATTGGTATCGCCAAACAGATTGTGCAAGTCACCGAGGATCTCCTGATACGCCCCCAACAGGAACGCTCCCAGAATATACGGACTATCGCTTTGGAACGAGTGCAGCGGCAGCGTTTTCTTTACATCGCGCCGGTCGATGAACTGATCCACCTTGCCGTCCGAATCGCAAGAGATATCGCCCAACACTCCTAAGCGGCCCGGTGATTCATCCAAGCGATGAATGGGCATGATCGGAAACAGTTGTTTCACCGCCCAGCTATCGGGCATGCTTTGGAACAGCGAGAAGTTGCAGAAGTAAGTATCTGAGAGCAACCCGGGCAAGCCCTCCAACTCCTCAGGAAAGTAGTCGAGCTCCTGCGCCAGTTTCAAGATCTTCCGGCAGATCGCCCAATAGAAGTTCTCAGAGAGGCTGCGCTGCTCAAGCGTCAAATAACCAAGGCTGAACAGGTTGAGCGCCGAATCGAGCGCCTGCTGAGCATCGTGATACGTCTCAAGCAGATTCTTCTTGCTCACCGAACGGTGCGTTTCAAACAGATCGATGAGCGCCTGCTCCGAATCTTCGGGAACGCTGGCGGGTAAATCTTCTTCGCCGTAGCCGCTCACGCCCACCACGTTGAACACCAGCAAACTGTGGTATGCCGCCACCGCGCGTCCGCTTTCCGTGATGATATTCGGATGCGCCACTTCCGCTTCGTCGCAAATGCTTTGAATGTGGTACACCACATCGCGCGCGTATTCTTCGAGCGTATAGTTGACGCTCGATTCGAAATCGGTTTGCGAACCGTCGTAATCCACGCCTAATCCGCCGCCTACATCCAGTTGCGTCAAACCTGGACTTACCTTGCGCAGATCCACATAAATGCGCGCCGCCTCAATCACCGCCGCCTTAATCTGCCGGATGTTCGTAATCTGACTGCCTAAGTGGAAATGCAGCAGCTTCAGGCTGTCTTCCATCCCGCGTTCTTTGAGATACTGCACGGCCTTGAGCGCTTCGCTCACCGTCAAGCCGAATTTTGAACGATAACCGCCGGACGATTTCCAGCGGCCCGATCCGCGGCTCGCCAGCTTCACCCGAATGCCAATGGTGGGCTTAACGCCTACCCGTTCGGCATGCTTCACAATCAATTCCAGCTCCGTGTATTTCTCGACAACGGGTGTAATCTGACGGCCGATCTTTTTCGCCAGCATCACCATTTCGATGTACTCGTCGTCTTTGAAACCATTGCAGATAATCGGCGTGGCATTGTCGGCAATGGCCAGCACGGCCAGCAGTTCGGGCTTTGACCCTGCCTCAAGTCCGAACTTATAAGCGCGCCCATAGCGGAAAACTTCTTCCACCACTTGCCTCTGTTGGTTCACCTTAATCGGATAAACGCAGCAGTAGGTGCCCTGGTATCCGTGCTCGCGAATGGAGCTGTCGAAGGCTTGATGGATTTCGCCTAAGCGGTGCTTGATGATATCGGCAAAGCGAATCAGAATCGGCAATGAAATCCCGCGCCATCCCAACGTGTCGACGAGCTGCTTCAAATCGATGGCTCGATTTGCTTCTTTTGTCGGGTGAACGAAGAGATGCCCATTCTGTCCGACCGAAAAATATCCTTTGCCCCAACTGGCGACATCGTAAAGCTCTGAGGCATCGGTGGTGGTCCAGCGATCGGCTGGTTCGCGAACCTGGGCGCCTGCGCCGGTAATCTTAGTGGACAGTTTGGTGCCCTCCTGATGGATCGATTCCACCCTCAATTAGAGCATGGAAAAACGCCGCCACGCAGTCACACAACATTAGCCCTTCAAACGCCAGCATGCCTGACACCGGATAAGGCCGCAGACTAGTACTTTTCGCACAGATTGTTTGCCGTTTACTCCAGAGAACTTAAAGCCAAGCCCCACTCCCGTCGATAGAAACTCTGAGTAAGTTTTTTACTAAATGGCAGCTTTAGACGCGGTGAACACTTTACATGCAGTGGAAGCGGCAGACGGCGCTTCATCACTGTCCACAAAGCTGAACGAGGAAAACTCCCAGAGCGCCAAGATCTTGATTATCGATCCCGCTGCCGCCCGCCGCTGGCATGTGCTGCAATGCCTGGGCGGTCTGGCGGGAACCATTCTAGAAGCCAGCAGCACGTCGGAAGGGTTTTCCATACTGGGGCGTCAATCCATCGATTTGATCTTGCTGGATCTGCGTGCGCCCGAGATTGGCGCTGCCAATTTTTGCCGCGAAGTGCGCAATTCAGCGGCCATGAAATTCCTGCAGATCTTCGTCTTGGCCGAATCGGACAATCTCGAAGCGGAAGTGGGGGCTATCGAAGCGGGGGCCAACGAATTTCTGGTGGCGCCGCTGCGCGACCGGGCATTGCGCGCCCGGGTCCAGAGCCATCTTCGGCATAAAGAAGTGGTCGATTCGCTGGACGATTCGGAAAGCGTGCTGTTCTCGCTGGCGAAATCCGTGGAAGATCGCGATCCCGATCTAAGTTTGCATTGCCAGCGGCTTTCGATAATGGCGGCGGCGCTGGGGGTTGCACTGGAACTGCCGGCTCACGACATTCAAACCCTGCAGCGAGGCGGCTACCTCCACGACATCGGCAAAATCTCTATTCCGGATCGAATTCTGTTCAAACCTGGCGCGCTCACGCCCGATGAGTGGGAACTGATGAAATCCCACACTGTCCGCGGCGAAAAGATCTGCGCCGGCATAAAGTCGCTCAGCTCCGTGTTGCCTATCATTCGCAGCCACCATGAACGCTGGGATGGTTTAGGCTATCCCGATGGCTTGCGCGGCCACCAAATTCCCTTGCTCGCCCGCATCTTGCAACTGGTGGATATATACGATGCGCTCATCACCGCCCGGCCTTACAAAGCCGCCTACACGCCGGAAGAAGCCTTATCCATCATCATGGAGGAGACGGGCAAAGGGTGGCGAGATCCAAAACTGGTGCGCGTCTTTGCCGATCTCATTCCCATGTTCAAAGGTCCCGCTTTACCTGATCTCGGCCGCCTTTCCTTGAACGCTTTGGCGCAGTCTGTGGAATCCTTCCGAAAAGAATCGGTCCCGATGCTGCAGAAAAGATCCGAGACCAATCAGATTCGCTTGGTCGGTTAGCGTTCGAAAGCCGCCGCTATAATCGCAGCTTGCGGTCGACCCTCATTCAACTCCAGAACGAAATCGTGCGCTGTCGTCTTTGTCCGCGGCTGGTGAAGCACCGCGAAGAAATTGGCAGAGTGCGGCGGCGCGCTTATCGCGATCAAGAGTATTGGAGCAAACCCGTTCCGGGCTTTGGCGATCCGGCTGCGCGGCTGCTGCTGATCGGACTCGCCCCCGGGGCGCACGGCGCAAATCGAACCGGCCGGATGTTTACCGGCGACCGTTCCGGCGATTTTCTTTATCGCGCTCTTTACGAAGCCGGATTCGCCAATCAGCCCACCAGCGTTTCCCGCGAAGACGGCCTGATTCTGCGCGACGCCTACATTACTTCTCCTGTGCGCTGCGTGCCGCCCGATAATAAGCCAACGCTCGACGAAATTCGCACGTGCCGCCCATTCCTCGAACGCGAGCTGGCGCTTTTGAAGCGCGTGAAACTAATCGTTGTTTTAGGAGGAATCGCCCTTCAGGCCTATTTGTCAATCTTGCAAGAGCGCGGACAAATCAAGGCACGGTCCGCTTTCCAGTTCAAACATGGCGCATCGTTTGCCACCCACGACGGCGGTCCATTGGTTTTGGCAAGCTATCATCCGAGCCAGCAGAACACTTCAACTGGCCGTCTGACCGCCGAAATGCTAGGCGAGATCTTTCACGAAGCACGCCGTCTTCTTACGAGCGATTAACACCTTGAGGCGGTTGCGGCATGGGATAGCCGACCGGGAATGCTCCGCCACTCTCAAGTAGTTGCCGCGTCTGCTCATTCAGCAAAACCCAAAGGCCGTAGATGCCTAAAGCCGTCCCAATCGGGAAGTGGAGCAGGCTGAGGCCTGAGATCACGATCATCAGGACGCGCGACCAGCTTCTGTAATTCAGCAAACCCCAACCTCCCAAAATTGCGGGTAGCGCCAACGCCAGAAGAAAGATGCCGATGATGGAGCCGACCACCCCAACAATGGGCGCAGCGAATTTGGCGCCATCCGCGTCGCCGCTATCCTGCAAACCCATAACGATAAGACTGGCAATGCTTCCCGTAGCCAACAGGACCACCAAGCCGCCCAACGCGGTCAGACTACCCATGACGATGTTCAGAATCCCGAGAATTTTTACATGTTCTCTCATTTTGCCCTCCGCCTTAACACCTTAAGAAACGCCCTAATAACGCCCTTTGTTCCCGGCGCAAACCTAAGATGAAGGATTATTTAGTGTTTTCCGCCCGGCTGGGGCTTTCCGGGCAGTATACAAAACCGCTAAAATAGAATCTATCACTTAGTAGTCCCGAGCTGCTATGCCGGGACCCTACCATGACTTCGATGAGTTTTCCTTTTCTGTTCTTCGTTGCGCAACCGACCTTGAGTTCGCGGATGGTGTCCGCGTTGTTCGACGATACCTTTTCGGGTATCTACCGCCTGTCGCCATTCGACTGGGCGCTGCTCATTCCGTATTTCGGCATTCTGGGCATCCTCTCGGTGTATGGATTGCACCGTTATGCCACCATGCGAACGTACCGGAAGTTCCGCCAGAATCTGCCCACTGGCCCGTCACGCGAGTTCCAGCAACTGCCGAAAGTGACGGTACAACTGCCTCTCTACAACGAACGTTACGTAGTGGAACGCCTGTTGGAGGAAGTCTCTAAACTCGATTACCCGCGTGAGTTGCTGCAAATCCAGGTTCTCGACGATTCAACCGACGAAACGCATCCGTTCACGGAGCGCCTGTGCAACGAATACGCCGCGGCAGGCTTTCCGGTGGAGTACCGCCACCGCACCAACCGACGTGGCTACAAAGCCGGCGCTTTGCAAGAAGGGCTGACAACCGCCACTGGCGAGTTGATTGCCATCTTTGACGCCGATTTCGTTCCACCCACCGATTTCCTAAAACGTACGGTGCATTTTTTCACCGACGCCCAAGTGGGCGTGGTGCAGACCCGCTGGACGTACCTCAATCGCGAGTTCAACATCTTAACGCAAGTGGAATCGATGCTGCTGGACGCCCACTTTGTGCTGGAGCATGGCGCGCGCTGCGGTTCCGGACTCTTCTTTAATTTTAATGGCACAGCGGGCGTTTTGCGGCGCGCCATGATTGAAGATGCCGGCGGCTGGCAGCACGAAACGCTGACCGAAGATTCGGACTTGAGCTATCGCGCGCAACTGAAGGGCTGGCGCTTCGTGTATGTGAAAGACGTGGAGTGCCCGTCGGAACTGCCGGTGGAAACCTACGGCTTCCAGGTGCAGCAGGCGCGGTGGGCGAAAGGGCTCACACAAGTCTGCAAGAAGTTGTTGCCGCGCATCTTAAAGGCCGATCTTCCCTTCCGCGTGAAGCTGGAAGCCTTCATGCATCTCACACCGAACATCAGCTACCCCATGATGATCGTGGTTTCAATGTTAATGCTGCCCGTCATGATTGTGCGCTTCTACATGGGCGTGTTTCAAATGGTGCTCATCGATTTCCCGCTGATTGTGGCATCGTTCTGGTCCATTTCCGCGTTTTACCTGTACGCCCAAAAGGTGCTTTTCCCAAAATCCTGGTGGAAACAGATCGCGTTCCTTCCCATGCTGATGGCGGCCGGCGTGGCGCTGACTGTGAGCAACAGCAAAGGCGTGATCGAAGCGCTGCTGGGCGTTCAAACGAGTTTCGCGCGCACCGCCAAATACGGCTCGCAGAAAGCGCAAGCGCAAACGGCCTATAAGCGCAAGAGCGGCTGGCTGCCCTATGCCGAATTGGCCATTGGCGCTTATTTCGTCTACATGGTGGATTTTGCCATAGAAACCATGAATTATTTTGCGCTGCCGTTCCTGCTGCTGTTTGTCTGCGGCTATTTATGGGCCGGATTCTCAACGCTGTATCAGGAATACCGCGACAAGCTGCAATGGGAACGCGGAAGGAAGATGGCGGAGGTTTCTTCTTAAGAAACGCCTACTGAGCCGCCGGCGCTGCTTTTTTGGCGGCCTTCGTCTTCGGCTCCTGAGCGGCTTTATAGCCCGCTTTTTGCGCATCGGCTTCCGTCATGAATTGGCCGTGCTTGGTTGTTCCATAAGTCGCAACGCCGGGTTTGTGGTAGACCTTCGTATTCAAGTTGACCCATACCATGCCTTTGGCTTGCGCGTCTGCGATCTCAGCGGCAGTGGGTGGAGGCGTGGCTGGCGCTTTCGCCTTGGGTGCCTTAGTGGCGGTGGGCGCGGGAGTCGCTTGAGCCTGCAAAGAAATGGCTCCCGTAAAAAGCAGCGCTCCCGTGGCGAGAGCCGCGGATAATAGCTTGGTGGTTAAACGAATCATGAGAGTCAGTGTACTACGAGCTTGCCCCAGGGCCGCACGGGTACTAGCGGGACCACGCTCTTATTCCCCTTACCTGGAGCAATTGGCAAAGCGTACGTTTCGCGGCATACTTTAAATAACGGCATAAGAGCCAGAGTGAACGGTGTTTTGCCGGTGGCGCTGGTTTGAAGGGCGTTTCTCCAAAGTTGGTTTGCTTTCCTTTCCTACTTGGGACCCGCTTCTCGGATGGGAGCGGGTCCTTTTGCTCGAAATCAATAGCGCGGAACGTTGGGGTCCACTTCATAGCTCCAACGGTCAATGCCACCCGCCACGCTGTAACAATTCTCAATGCCCCGTGCGCGCAGCCACATAGTGACCTGAAGGCTGCGGACGCCATGGTGGCAAAGAATCAGCAAATCGCCGGAATCGGATAGCCCCTCCAATTTCTGCAATTCGGCCGGAATCGATCCCATGGGAATCAGCTCCGCGCCTTCAATCCGCGCCAAAGCGCACTCGGCCGGCTCGCGCACATCAATCAAAGTCGCTTGTTTTGTGCTGTTTAGCTGTTCCTTAGCCGCTTGCGGCGTCACTTCAAACGGAGACGGCATATCTCTTTATTAACACACGAGTTGACTTAGCATGTCATACTAACTACCTTAGAAATCAGTTCTATGGCTCAGCTTGGCGACGCAATCACCCGCTATCATAAGCTCCTGGAACAGCCGAGCTACCGCGATGCTGCGTGGGCCGAGCAGTTTCAAGAGGAAATGCGCCAGCGCCATTTGGTGGATTCCGGGCGTTTGCTCACCCCCGTCCTGCGACCTCATTTCGTCACTCGACGACAGTTGGACACTCTGACGCGCTTATCGTCCCATATGGCGGAGATTCTGGATCGTCTGGAGGCCATCGCTTTCGCCTCGCCGCCGCTTTTGCATCGGTTACAGATGCTTCCTGCCGAGAAAATGCTGGCTGCGATTCCCCACGGTTATGCGCGCGCGGGTGTGACGGCGTCTATGGACGCGAATCTCAAGAATGGTTCGCTTTTCGTTCAAGGCGTGGATGTCTGTAAACCAGCCGGTTTGGTTTACTCGAACATTCTGGCCGATCTGTTTCTCGACCTGCCGCTGGTGAAAGAATTCAAGCGAGGCCGTTACCGGCTCTCGAAACTGGGTGGGCCCAAAGCTCTGCTACAGGCCATTCAATCCGCCTATCGCCAGTTCGGAGGGAAAACTAAGCCGGCCATTGCGATTGTCGAGCTTGGGCAGGAATCGAGTTCGAATGGTGGTTCGTCCACCGAAGGCCGGCTATTGGCCGATTCTCTGAGCCAGCTTGGCGCTACCGCCCGGCTGGTGACGCCGGAATTGCTCGAATATTCAGACGGAAGGCTGCATTCCGGCGACTTCACGATAGATCTGGTTCTCCGGCGCATTTTGACGCGTGAGATTTTGACGCGCTGGGATTTGTCGCACCCGCTGCTGCGCGCTTATCGCGACCGCGCGGTGTGTGTCGTGAACAGTTTCCGCGCAGAATTTGCGCAGCGGCGCGCGCTTTTTGATCTGCTGACGGACGAGACCGTCACGACGCACCTGCCGGCCGCCGACCGCAAATTGATTCGCAGTTCTATTGCGTGGACGCGAGTGGTGTCGCACCGCAAGACGATGCATGCGGAGAAAGAGATCGACCTGCCCGAATTCATTCTGAACCAACGCGAAAGTTTGGCGCTGCTGCCGAACGAAGATTCGAGTGACCAGCGGGCTTATATTGGCGCTGAAATGTCGCCCGCCGCCTGGGACCGGGCCTTGAGACTGGCCCTCCGCAGTTCCTACGTAGTGCAGGAGCGAGCTTTACCATTGCGCGAATCTTTTCCGCTTTTCCAATACGGCGAATTCAAAATGAAAGAGGCCGAGGTTACCACGCATCCCCACGTGCTGAACGGGGAGATGAGCGGCGCCTCGGCCGTGCTCGAAACCTGCTCGGCGGGATCCACCGTCCATCTGGCGGTAGCTCCCGTCCTTTTACTCGAAGAAGCCTGACGAACTCGAAGGTCGGGTATAGGCCGCCGTCGCCGTTAGGCGGCGGCCCGTTCAAAAGCCTCGGCTTCCTCCTCGACCTCTTCGCCGGCAGCGCGCTGGCGTTCGATCGTTTCCTGACAACCTACGCAGTAAGCGGCCCACGGCACGGCTTTCATCCGCTTCTCTGGGATTTCTTCCTCGCACCGCAGGCAAGTGCCATAAGTGCCCTCCTCGACCCGGTTTATCGCCGCCTGCACTTCTTTCAGCAGTTTCGACTCACGGTCAAGATTGCGAATCGCTACTTCGCGATTCAGCTGTTGCTGCAAACGGTCGAATTCCTCGGCCGCGTTTTCGATCAGGATTTCTTCCCGATCAGAGGTGCCGGACATCAGTTCCCGCTTTTTCGCGTCTAGAACTTTCCGTGCTTCCTTCTTTTTGTTGATAGCCATTGTCTTTTCTCCTTAAACCAATACCCTTTGTTCGGCGTTGAGGCTGCTTCGCTTTAACCTGTCCAACTAATTGAAAAATATAAGCCTTGGCCGTTTTCTGGCTCTGAACTGCCTCATACAGTGCTTTCAGATGCGGCAGGTTGCGGCAAAGTTTCAAAGTGTGTTATGAAGAAGTTTTTAGATCTCCGAAAAACTCTCACTCCAAACTTCGCAATTCTTTGGGTCATGCCGTCTTTTTCTCCCTCAGTAAACTGTCAATGATTCTTGTAAGCCCGAATTGAAATGCTTCGTTGACGTTGCCGCCGAAACGAAACGCTCGGGCCAATTCCATAGACAAAAACCCGTGCAAGTAAGAGACCAATAGCCGCGCGGCCGGCAAAACCGACTCCGGCTTCAACTGCTGCGCCAATAAGGTGAGCAGCGGTTCGGCTGCCGCTTGCCTGGCCGCCAACAGATCTTCCCGCGGCGCCAGCGTCTCACTGAAGATTAATCCATAAGTGCGCGGGTTCTTCTTCGCGAACTTACGATAAACGTGCGCCATTCGTTCCAAGCTCTCATACGTTTCGCTGGTTGAAGTTGGATCGTTCAAAGCTTCGGCGAGTTCCCGCAAAGCATCGCCCGCCGCAGCGCTCAGCAAATCCGCTCTGTTCGTGAAACGCTTATAGAGCGATGGCGCGCGAATGCCTACGGCTGTGGCGATTGCCTGCATGGACAATGCCGCTTCGCCGCCGGTTTCAAGCAAATGGCGTACCGCCAGGCAGATATCGCGGTCAGTCGTCTTAGCTTGCGCGCTCACCCGATACCCCCAACCGCCCCAAGTGCGTTTCCTTGAATCCAGCGCTGTACTTCAGTCCGTAGCCCAAGGCACGATCCATCGCAATGTGCGCGGACCAAATCAGTAGGTAGGGAAGCAGGCCAGTGTGTGGGCTCAGAACGGTGAACCCCGCCAGGCACAGCGGGCCTATATAGCTGTGCCCGGCATTGTAAAAGATAGCGCCCCAGCGGGCGTTTATCCAATATCCCGCCATTACAACGTCAGGCACGAGCAGCAGCGCGGCGAAACGCCACCAGGGGGCGCCGGTGTGAGCGTACAAAAGAATACTGAGGATAAAGACGAACACGCCCTCCGCGCGAAGCAGAATGAGTGGTACGCCATGGACGGTGCCGGTGTCGAAGTTTTGATTGTTTGTTTTCATGGGCCTCCAGCCGAAAGGCTAATTTGGTTAGCCTCATGGCTAATGATATTAGCTTTCAACGCAGTTTTCAACAGTTTTTTCACAAAAGTTCCACGTGGAACGTTGCCGTCTGAAGGCCGAGAACTTCTGTTCCAGTACCACATTCCGCAAGTACACCGCTAGATCTTGTGGATTTCCTGTGTATCGCCACCATATGGAGTTACTACGCTCTTGACACCCTTAGCAATAAGGTGGACACTAATCTAGTCACCGATCCGCCACCCCCCGAAAAAGGAACCCAGATAGAATGGGACAATTAAGCGTAAACCTAGCCCTTAAAGTGAAAGAGCTTCATCATTCCCTGAAGAAAGAGGAGCGCACCGGCGTGTCGTTCCCTCGCCACTTCACCGCCAAACTGGAAGCGGGTGCCACCCCCTATGAGCAGGTTTCCTGGGAGCGCCGCTCGGCCACCATTGGAAACGATAAGGGCTCGGTGATTTTCGAGCAGCGCGACGTCGAGGTGCCTGCCGACTGGTCGCAAACCGCAACGAACATTGTGGTAAGCAAATACTTCCATGGCCGCATGGGCTCTCCGGAACGGGAAACCAGCGTTGCTCAATTAATCCATCGAGTGGTGGACACTATAGCCGATTGGGGCTTGAGCGGCAACTACTTTAAGACCCAGGAAGATGGCGAAAACTTCCGGGCGGAACTGGCGCACCTGATGCTGGGCCAAAAGGCCTGCTTCAATTCGCCGGTGTGGTTCAATGTGGGCGTTCGCGAATCGCGCGGCTACGGTTTCTATTTTGACGAAGCCGAGCAAGTGGTGAAGAAGCTGGTGCCCGGCGAGAATCATCCGCAATGCTCCGCATGCTTCATCAATTCGGTGGGCGACTCGCTTGAATCCATTCTGGATCTGGCCAAGACCGAGGGCATGCTCTTTAAATGGGGCTCCGGTACCGGCACAAACCTTTCGGCCATTCGGGAAGAAAACGCCTACCTGTGGGGCGGTGGCCGTGCTTCCGGCCCGCTCAGCTTCATGAAGGGTTTCGACGCTTTCGCCGGCGTAATCAAATCTGGCGGCAAGACGCGCCGCGCCGCAAAAATGGTGATCCTCAACACCGATCATCCCGACGTTGAAAAGTTCGTCTGGTGCAAAGCCAAGGAAGAGAAGAAAGCGCACACGTTGATTGACGCCGGCTACGACGCTTCGCTCGATGGCGAAGCCTACGGCAGCATCTTCTTTCAGAACGCCAACAACTCTGTCCGCGCCACCGACGAATTCATGCAAGCGGTCATCGCCGACACCGATTGGTGGACCCGCAGCGTCGCCACCGGGCAGCCCATCAACCGTTACAAAGCCCGCGACCTGATGAAGCAGATTGCGGAGGCCACGCATCAATGCGGCGATCCGGGCATGCAGTTCGATACCACTATCAACAAGTGGCACACCTCCAAGAACACGGCGCGTATTAACGCGTCGAACCCATGCTCGGAGTATATGTTCTTAGACGATTCAGCCTGCAACCTGGCGTCGCTGAACTTGATGAAGTTCGTGGGGCTGGACGGAGTCTTCGATGTGGAAGCCTTCCGGCATGCGGTGGATACTGTCACGCTCGCGCAGGAGATTCTGGTGGATAACGCCAGCTATCCCACCGAACGCATCGCCAAGAACTCGCACGACTATCGGCCGCTCGGTTTGGGTTACGCCAATCTGGGCGCGATGTTGATGGCTCTCGGCATTCCTTACGATAGCGACCAAGGCCGCGACTATGCCGCCGCCATCACCGCCATTATGAGTGGCCAAGCGTATTTGACGAGCGCGCGCATCGCGGAGGCAGTGGGGCCGTGCCCCGGCTACAACATCAACGAAGAGCCGTTCCTGGAAGTGATTCGCATGCATTGGAACGCGGTGAACGGCATTGATAGCCGGCGCGTGCCGCGCGCCATGTACGAATCGGCTGAAGCTTGCTGGGCGGAGGCTCACAAAGTTGGTTCCATCGCCGGTTTCCGCAATGCGCAAATTAGCGTGCTTGCGCCCACAGGCACTATCGGCTTCATGATGGATTGCGACACCACCGGCATTGAGCCTGATTTGGCGCTGGTGAAATACAAAAAGCTGGTGGGCGGCGGTGTGATCAAGATTGTGAACAACACCGTTCCGCAAGCGCTCATCAAGCTGGGCTACACGGCTGAGCAGACGGAAAAGATTGTCACTCACATCGATTCCACAGGGACCATTGAAGGCGCGCCGGAATTGAAGGCCGAGCATCTGCCAGTGTTTGATTGCAGCTTCCGGCCGCAAAACGGCGTGCGTTTTATACATCACATGGGTCATATCCGTATGATGGCCGCCGTTCAGCCGTTCATTTCGGGTGCGATTTCGAAGACCATCAACATGCCCGAAGAATGCACGGCGGAAGACATCATGGACGCCTATATCGAAAGCTGGAAACTCGGGCTCAAAGCCGTGGCAGTGTATCGCGACGGCTCGAAGCGCGCGCAGCCGCTGAGTTCCGGCACCGGTAAGGGCGAGAAGAAGATGACGCCGCTGGCCGCTCCCGAACCGAAGACGATAGAGAAGGTTGTCTACCGTCCGGTGCGCCGCAAACTGCCCGATGAGCGCCAATCGTTGACTCACAAGTTCTCGATTGGCGGCCATGAAGGCTACATCACAGTGGGCATGTATGAGGATGGCACGCCCGGCGAGGTCTTCATTGCCATGGCGAAGGAAGGCTCAACCATCTCAGGCTTGATGGACACGCTGGCGACATCGATCAGTTATGGCCTGCAGTATGGTGTGCCGCTGAAGTTTTTTGTGGATAAATTCAGCCACGTGCGTTTCGAGCCGAGCGGCTGGACGGGCAACCAGATGGTGCCGTACGCCAAGTCGATCATCGATTACATCTTCCGCTGGCTGGGCGCGCGTTTCTTAGGGATGACGGAGGCCAACGAAGCGGGTGAAACTACGAAGCTTCGACCGACCGAGGTTGAGCCACAGCAGGCGTTGCCGTTCGAGGCGAGTATGGGCGATGCGCCCTTGTGTTCTGAGTGTGGGAGTATGATGACGCGCAATGGGTCTTGTTATAAGTGTGAGAATTGCGGTGGGACGAGCGGGTGTTCTTAGAGTCTCTTCCAGGCCCACTCGTCTTTCTCCGATAAAGGCTGAGCCCCGCTCGAGAGCGGGGCTTTTTTCGGAGGAACTCGCTCAACCCGTTCGTTGATGAGCTATGGATTTCCCTGCCCAGACAGGAACTGGAGAGTATAGGTCAAAGGAGGGCCTTTCCATTTTCGCTCGAAGACCAACTTCTGAGAGATGCTCTGGTTGGGATTGAGTACTCCTTCAGGCAAAAAAACCCGGATATAGGGATCGCCGTGGCTCGTTGTTCCGCTGGCGTTTTCCAACCGGGCGTTAGGAGGCAGATCGCGGACGATGACGAGCAAATGGGTGTCAATTGGCTGGCCAGCCACGCCGTTCGGAGCCAGCGTGCCGTTGTTCGTTACTGAGTAGACCCGCTCGTCGCAGGTACGGTCTGGCGGCCGCCCACAAGGCAGGCTCTTGGATTTGGTCAGAGTCGCGTTCACGGCGGAGGTTACGTCGAGAAATTCGAGGCCCTCGTCTCGCCGGGTTAATGGGTCGTTATTATCCATCGCCAAGCCGCTGATGACGAAGCCGTCTTTAGCGCCCAAAGCGGTAAGATCCGGACGGTATTTGGAATAACTAACGTCATGTTCGTTGAGTTCCAGGGTCGAGGTGGTCGAGTTCGGATCGTACTTGATGAACGCAGGATCGTAGAGGGCGTTCTCGAGGAAGTCTGACAGATCGTCCACTTGACGCTCTGTCAGGCCCAGACCGCGAGGGAAGCCGGCACCGCGGGGATTGGTGAAGCGAGAGTCCAGTGACGGCGCAGCCCCAGCCACCGGGTCTGCCGGCACACCTGCATTGAAATATTCCACCACATCGCGGATCTGAGTGAACGAGCCGCTGTGGAAGAAGGTGCCGTCACCCTTCAATTGCCGGAGCGTCAACACACGGAACTTGAAGGCGTCGGAAGCCAGCCCGGTGATTTCACCGCGGCCCTGGTCGTGAATATTCGGATCATTCGCGGCGGCCCGTCTCAGCGCTTGAAGCGGGTGGTCGCCGATTCCAGCGTTGACGAAATTCTCTTCCACGAACTGGCCGACACCGGTAACGTCCGGATCGTTGTGCTGCTTGTTGAGCATGGGCCCGGAGTGGCACACGAAGCAACCCGCACCGCCTTCCCCGTTAGCCGCCGGGGTGAAGAACAACTTAGCGCCGCGAAGCTCCCTGCGAGTCAAGGCGCGATCGTCGCCGGCCAGAAACCGGTCGAAGGGCGTGTTACGGGTGACCGCCGTGCGCAGGAAAGTCGAGGTTGCGCGAACAATGGTGTCGTCGTTGACAAGCTTGGTCAAATCGTTCGCCGCATCGGCCTGGGCAGCCTCGATGGGGAACGCCTCCCGGAAAAGCTTAACAAAGGCGGGGAACTTCAGCAGTTCAGCCGATTGGGCATGGATCATCCGGTGGGCGTCCAGCAGCAAGAAGGTTAGGTTTTCCTGCGCGGGGTCTTCTGCGGAGGTCATAGGATTGTGGTAATTCGGATTCAGGCCAAAGCACCCTCGGGTATCCATGCCAAATGAATCAGTCTTCGTACAGCCGCGATCAAAGCCGAAAAAGCCATTGGCGGGGTTGAAGGGACCACCCTTGCCAGGGTCGAACTCGCCGGCGAACCCGCCCAGCAGAAGGCGGTTGTTAAAAGCGAATCCGACCAAGGCCGGCGACTCGCGCCCCACGCTATCTAATGCATCGAGCCGGCCGGTCTCTACAGCGCTGTTTGGATCCATACCCCCACTCAGAAGCTGCGCTGGTTGTCCAGGCGGTGGAATGGGGGCTGGGGCCTTGTCCTGCCGGGATGGAGTTTGCACCACAAGCGTGAGTGTGTCAGGCTCGCGGTAGATGTCCACCAGCGTTGGGAGATTGTCGACCAGTGCGTCGCCGGGAAAGAGTGGTGTGTCCCTCAGTTTGGGAAGAATGTCAGTGCGAGGCCTTCGGCGTATGATGTAGTTACCGTTCTCGTCGGTGTAGCCCCGTCCCTCACCGCCCACGTTGAAGTTCAGTTGGGTGCCGGCCTTCCCCGCCACCTCGCCGAGGTGACAACTCGCGCAAGAGCCGGTCTGCTTCGTGGCGAGTACACCACCATAATACGGTTCAATTCTAGCGGTTCGAATCGGGTCGTGGAAGATGAGCTTCCCAAGGTAGGCCTTCGCCTCGGTTGTCTGATACCGGTAGGCCACGGTACCATCGGGCTGTTTGGTCACGGGAGACATGGGAATGTCGCTGTCCTTTGCGGGCACCTTCAATTTGTCGATGCCTCCCACCTGTTTGCCGATGTAATCGCGCAACCAGAAGGCGTCAGCCGAATTATCATCACCCCAATCAGCGGCCAATCCGACACATAGACAAAGAGCGGCGAGAACGCCACTGAGGGCGGTCGCGAAATGTTTCATAAGTTCATCCTTTCCGGCATTGAGAAAACTAAGAATGTGCTAGAGATCCGCGCCAGCGTCAACACCAGCGCCTTCCGATGCGGGCGTGCGGATCGGTTCTATCTGATGGAGCTTAGGCGGAATCGGCGTGCTGTGGATTTAAGGCAGGCCAAAATTGCTCCAAAAGAATTCCAAAGACGGTATGCCATTAGAAGCAAATGGCGATAACCGATTTGTCATTAAGGCGAATTCGCTTGCCTAATTGAGTAGATGTACGCGGCGAAGCAAGGCGTCGAAGCGGGGGTCGCGGCGTAGCGGATCGAGGTCGGGATCGAGGCGCATCCAAATGGCCCGGGAAAGTCTGCGTGAAACGGCGGCGTCAAGAGATTGAAACGCCGCGTCAGTTTCACCCAAGCTGGCTAGAAGAACGGCCCGCATATATTCGGACTCGTAGGTTCGGCGTTCTTTGTCTCTTTGTTCCAATACCTTGAGGATGGCGCGGGCTTGAACCGCTCTGCCCGTGAGAGCGTAGAGTTGGCCGAGGTCAGCTAGGCCGCGACTGAGTCTCTGGAGCTTGATGGCCGCTTCGAACTCCGCTTGCGCCTCGCGATATTTACGCAACTGGAGGTAGGTTTTGCCCAGTTGTTGATGGGCGGAATGGGAGTGCGGGTCCATTTCGATAGCGATTTTCGATTCTTTGACGGCTTCCGTATAGCGTCGATTGAGGTAGTAAGCCCAGCCCAGATCGTCATGAGCATTTTCAGAGGCGGGATCGAGTATTTGCGATTGAATCATTTCGGAAAGAGCTCTTTCCGCATGACCCATTGCCAGGGAAAGAAGCGCCATGTACCAGTGGGCGGCAGCGGAATGCGGGTCCAGTTGAAGGGCGCGATCAAATTCGCGTTGTGCGCCGAGCCAATCCCAATCCGCGCGGAGCATCACATTGCCAAGCGCCAAATGAGCCTCGGGGAGCCCCTCGTCCAACAGGATGGCCTTCTCCGCGGCGGCCCGTGCTTGTGCTGCGGAATCAGAGCTACCTTGTATGCCGGCACGGTCCATGTAGCTGCTGGCGAGGCCGGTGTACGCCAACGCAAATTCGGGATCTTCCCGAATGGCACTCTCATAGAGAGCAATGCAAGTCTCGTCGGGGTTTTCCGGAGTGCGGCGGGATTCGCAGTCGCGGCCCCTGAGATAGAACTGGTAGGCCTCCGGGTTGTTGGTTTGCTGTTTAGCCATGCGGCGATGTTCCGCTTCCGTGAGCCTCATGGATAATGCGGTTACGATTTTCTCCGAGATAGAATCCTGCAATTGAAATATGTTCGTGAAGTAGTCGTCAAAACGGTCGGCCCAGATTGGAGAGCCGTCGCCCACGCGCAACAGTTGGACAGAGACACGGATGGTGTTGCCGACATGCTGGATGGTTCCGTCGAGGACCACATCGACTTTCAATTCCCGGCCGGCAGCCAGCGGATCGGCGTGCGCACCTTGAAATTTCTCGACGGCGGAGGTGGCGCGAACAGTTACCCTTCGCACGTAACTCAGCTTGCGGATGATGGCGTCCGTCATGCCGGGCCCGAGATAACCGTCTTCAACCGCATTTTCGGAACCTGGAACCAAAAGGCGGAACGGGAGAACGGCAATAGAATGCACTTCGAACTGTTTTTCGGGTGCGCGGGTCCAACGGACTTGCCAAAAATAAAGCAAAGCAGCGGCGAAAAGGAGGATAGCGATGGCGGACGGCCAGCGAGGTAAAGTTGGCCGTTGGGGTGCTGGGGCGGAGGAAGGAAAAGACTGCGGAACGGTTTCGGGAGGAGGGCCGACGGTTTCAAGCGGCGGAGAAATATCACGGACTTCAGTGGCAAAACGATAGCCGCGTTTTGGCACAGTTTCAATGTAGTGAGCGCCACCGGCGGTTTCGAGCGCGCGGCGAAGCGTAGAGATATTAACGCTTAAATTCGCTTCTTCCACGAAGGTTTCCGGCCACAAGGTTTTTAGTATGAATTCTTTTTCAAGAAGCTCACCGGGGTGTTGAGCCAGCAGGACCAGCAGGTCAAAAACTTTCGGAGTGAGAGGAACGGGTTTACCGTCGGCTGCGATGACGCGCTCGGGAACATCCAGACGAAAACACCCGAAGACGAAAACGAAACCTTTTTTGTTCGACGCGGGCACTTTTGGGTAGGCGCCAATAACCTGGAGAAAAGTCCAAGTTACGTCTCGATCCCGGCGCCGACTTAAATGAGAATAGCAGATGAGTTGTTTGCGTAGACGGCTGTAGTGTCTTACAGCTTGCGCTCTTAGTAATTCGCGCTGCATAGGGGGTGCGGGAGTCGAGGAAATGCACCAAATTCTACGGTGAAACCCTCGACGACCGATTGCTTCTGGTGATTTTTCGTCGGCTGGCCGCCGTATAATTCGCATTGTCACGGCTCGCGATATGGAAGACAAAGATAGAAGGAAATTCCGCCGCAAGTAGGTCAACCGATATGAAGAAAAAACTCCCCTCCGCTCAAATCCCTCTTCCCAAATTCCGCTCCGACAAAAAAGCCGCCGAGTATTTCGACAGTCATTCCGTTGCCGATATCTGGGATCAATTGCCTCCGGCCAAAACGGCTAAGCTGTCCGCAGCCCTATCCAAGTCGATCCGCGAGCGCCACGCAACCGCAAAGTCCGCCATTTCGATTCGCCTTGCTCCTGAACAGATTGCCGCCGCGAAGAGGATTGCCGCGGCGAAATCGGTGGGTTATCAAACGCAATTGCGCATGTGGATTGCCGAAGCGATTCAACGCGAAGCGAAACGTCCAGGGTCCGCAGCGCGCGGTCGCTAGGCGCTGATGCGCCAGGACAAGCGCAATCCTGTGATTCTCGATCATTCTTAAACAGGTCGTTGTGCTAATCTGTCTCCCAGAGGGGGATTAATTTAAACTTGACATTGTCCGAATCTGTGAACCTGCTGACGCCCACCGAAGCGGCCGCCGTGGCAAATATGCCCGTTAGAGCGGTTTACAAGGCGGTAGGGGCGCGTCTCCCTAAATCGTCGGTCGTCCGCCGGGCAGGCCAGATCTATTTGACGCCGGTGGCGGTGGTCTGTGTTCGGCTGGATTATGAGTTCCCCAAAGATGTGCCTGTTCGAGTGCGGCGTTTCGTTTTCAACAAGGTCAAAGAGGGAAAGTCTGGCCGCGTCGAATATGGTACCAAGCTCTTCAGCTACCTTGTGGATCCAAGGCCGGCGGCGGCGGCGGTGGCGGCTGGGATGCGGCGCTATCGTCAAGCTATGGAATTGATTGTCGAGGATCCGGAAATCCAAGCGGGCGCCGCAACCTTCCGGGGCACACGGCTTCTTGTACATCATGTTGCCGCTCTGGTGCGGCAAGGCGTTTCGCACAAAGAACTGCATGAGGACTACCCGAACCTGACGCCGAGGATGATCGAGGCTGCGCGCATTTTCGCTCAAGCCCATCCGCGTCGAGGCCGACCCAAGAGACCGGCCTGACGCCGATCCGTACCCTTGGCGAGCAAACTGGTGGCGCGGCGGAGCGTCTGAAGCTCCCGCGGTTTCTTGTAGACGAGAATCTTTCGGTCCTGCTGCCATCAATAGCCCACGCGCGCGGCTACGAAGCAACTCATGTCAACTATTATGGTTTGCATCAGTCGAAGGACTGGGGTCTTCTCCGCAAGGTCACAGCTGAGGATTGGATTCTGGTTACCAATAACGCCCTTGAATTCCGCAAGCGATACCGGCAGACGGAAGTTCATCCAGGCGTGATATTTCTACTACCGGCGATACCACGCGCTCAGCAGATCGAGCTTTTTTCTGCAGCGCTGGACGCCATTGATCAATTGCCGGAGATGATCAACGCCGCACTGGAGGTCGGCTATTTGGAAAATCAAATTCATGTGAGAGGATACGCGCTGCCCTGACCGAGTTCGGCGAGCCCGTCAGAAACTCTATGCCAGCTGCCGTGAAACCCTCGACGGTCGGCTGCCCACCCCGAGAGTTTGATTGGCCGGTTTTATAGCCCCGGGGGGTTATGTGTCGAATCATCGTTGCCAAACGTCTGCAGCGTGCGGTCGCCCTCCGATTGCGTTTCCTAAAGATTGTCCGAGATTGAACCGAATGAGTCTATATGTCGCCGCCCGGACGTTTTTCGATTCGCGCCTTACTTCCTTTGATTTGGGCTAAGCTCCTGCGTAGCTTTAAGGCCGAAAATCTCGCGGGGTGCCTGAGATGAAACAAACCGGGCAGCCGGTGGATGTCAATCTTTCCGAACTGTATTCGGTGCTGGAACAAGCCCGGCACGAACCGTTAAGTGATCCTCACTATCAAAAGCTGAAGACCGCATTAGAAGCATTGGCAGCTTTGGCGAAGGGAAATGGCGGGAAGGCAAACTACGACGCGACAAAGGCAGCGAAAGAGTTGGAAGAAGTGTCGCAGCAAGCCGCGCAACGGGAGCGAATGCTCACCACGTTAATCTCATCCGTCCGCGACTTCATCTATCTTTACAACCGCGAATGCCGCTTTGTCTTTGCTAATCAGCCACTCCTCGACCTCTGGGGGATCACGCTCGAGGAGGTGGTAGGCAGGAATTTTTTCGACCTTGGGTATCCCGACGATTTGGCCCGGCGTTTGCAGCGACAGATTCGTGAGGTGTTCGAGACGAAAGAGAGCATTACCGACGAGACGCCGTTTACAGGTGCCGCCGGGCTTCTGGGCCACTATGAGTATGTCTTCTCTCCGGTGTTAGCGCCGGACGGCACAGTTGAGTTCGTGGTTGGGTCCACCCGGGACATCACCGAGCGCAAGCAGGCGGAGACGCAACTGCGCCAGGTCAAAGAGGCCGCCGAAGCTGCCAACCGGATCAATCTGGAACAACTGGAGGAGATGGAGCAACTCTACAAAGCGGCTCCCATCGGACTGGAACTCCTGGACCGGAATCTGCGAGTAATCCGCATAAACGAGCAGCTTGCGGCGATGAATGGAAGGCCAGTCCATGAACACATCGGGCATAGTTTGCGGGAGGTCATCCCGGACATCGCTCCTCAAATCCAGGCTGTCGTTGATCGGGTTTTCGCTAGCGGAGAACCGGTTTTGGATTGGCACAGGCACGGCGTTACGGCAGGGGACCCCACTGGAGATCCGTCAAACGAACCAGTTTGGCAGGCGAGTTACTATCCGGTGAAGTCGGCCGATGGTACCACCCGTCATGTCGGCGGAGTTGTTAAGGACATCACCGACGTGAAAAGGGCGGAGGTTCAATTGCTGCGCGCTAAGGAGGCGGCGGAGGCTGCCAGCCGCTCCAAAAGCGAGTTCCTCGCCAACATGAGCCATGAGATTCGCACGCCGATGAACGGGATTCTCGGTATGACGGAACTGACGCTCGATTCCGAATTGACCCGCGAACAGAGAGATAACCTCCGTATGGTCAAGTCCTCGGCCGATTCCCTGCTGCAGGTTATCGACGACATCCTTGACTTCTCGAAAATC
Source organism: Bryobacterales bacterium (assembly GCA_963785595.1). GTDB lineage: Bacteria > Acidobacteriota > Terriglobia > Bryobacterales > Bryobacteraceae > Bog-105. The sequence continues at coordinate 411,347 of CAWAVY010000003.1, forward strand.
GAAGCGGGCAAGCTAGAGTTGGATCCCACTCCGTTTGCTTTGCGAGACAGCCTTGACGCCGCCGTGAAGCCGCTGGGGCTACGTGCCAACGCGAAGGGACTGGAACTGGTGTGCCAAATCGACCCCGATGTGCCGGATGGCTTGATTGGCGATGCCATGCGGCTTCGGCAGATCGTGACCAACCTGGTCGGAAACGCCCTCAAGTTCACCCTGCGAGGAGAAGTGGCCATCCGCGTAGAGACGGTGAAGGATGCGTCGAGCATGAATCACGCGGCAGATCCGTCGGCCGCCGCTCTGCATTTTCAGATACGCGATACCGGTGTTGGTATCCCTGCCGACAAACAGAGTCTGATCTTTGAGAAATTCACGCAGGCGGATTACTCGACCACGCGTAAATTCGGGGGCACTGGCCTGGGTCTCGCCATTACGTCTCAATTGGTGGCCCTGATGGGCGGGCGCGTCTGGCTTGAGAGCAAGGTCGGCGTGGGAAGCACCTTTCACTTCACGGCCCATCTCAAGAGATATGCGGGGCCGGTACTGAACCTACGGACAGGCCCCATCGACTTGGAGCGGCTGCCGGTTCTTATCGCGGACGACAATGCCACCAATCGCGCGATGCTGGAAACCGTTCTCTCGAACTGGCGCATGCACCCCAGGGCGGTCAGCGACGGCCCTTCCGCCATGGCCGCCATGAAGGCCGCGGCCAGCGCCGGCGAGCCCTTCCCACTGGTTCTGCTGGATGTTGGCATGCCCGGACTGGGTGGCTTCGCCATCGCCGAACGAATGAAAGCCGACCCGGCGCTGGCCGGCGCCGCCATTATGATGCTTTCCTCAGCCGACCATTCGGGCGACGTTGCTCGTTGCCAGGAACTGGGCATTGCGCGCTACCTTCGCAAGCCGATCGGCCAGTCGGAATTGTTTGACGCCATCCTGATTGCGCTAGGCGCCGAGCCGTTGGAGGAAGGAAAGTCACCTCACACGGCCGCAATCCGGTCGATGCGGGGACGGCAATCCCTCCGCATATTGCTCGCGGAGGACAACGAGATCAATCGGCATCTGGCGGTCGGTCTCCTCGAAAAGTGCGGGCATACCCTGGTGGTGGCGGGTGATGGCCGCGAGGCGATAAAGATTATCGAGAGCCAGCCTATAGACCTGGTACTGATGGACATTCAGATGCCGAACATGGACGGATTCGCGGCGACTGCGGCCATCCGCGAACGCGAAAAGGCGACGGGTGGCCACATCCCGATCGTGGCCTTAACCGCGCATGCCATGAAGGGCGATCGCGAACTTTGCCTGGCGGCCGGCATGGATACCTATGTGTCCAAGCCGCTGCGCGCGCAGGAACTCTTGCAGGCAATTGCCCAGCTTCTCCCGGGGGTCCCGGCGGCCCAGGGCGGCTCAATTCCGGCCGCTCAAGAGCCACAGATGGCTGGTTTGTTCGACCCCGTCCGGGCCTTGGCCCGGGTGGAGGGCGACCGCCGGCTTCTCCAGAAAATGATCCAGTCATTCTTCGCACAGATTCAGAAATTGCTGCCTGAGATCCGCGCCACCGCCGAACGTGGCGACGGAAAGGCATTGGAACGGGCGGCTCACAAACTCAAAGGCTCGACAGGGAGTTTCGGAGACCTGCGTGCGTCCGACGCCGCCCTTCGCCTGGAACTCATGGGCTCCACCGGTGAATTTGCCGGAGCGGAGGAAGCCCTCGACGCTCTGGAAAACGAAGTGGCGCGCCTCCGGGAGGCACTCGCGGCATTTAGCGGGGAGGCTTTGAAATGCGCGTCTTGATCGCCGACGACGATGAAGTCTCCCGCCTGGAATTGGAATCGTTTCTTACCCGCGCCGGCTACGAAGTGGTGGCGGTCTCGGATGGCCTCGAAGCCTGGGAGATCCTGCAAGGCCAAGATCCACCGCGGCTGGCCGTCTTGGACTGGTTCATGAGCGACATGGACGGCGTAGATGTCTGCCGTCTGGTGCGCCAATCCCCCGCACTTGAGGATGTGTATCTGATTGTGCTCACCTCGCGTGGGGACCAGGACCACATTGTCGCGGGTCTTCAGGCGGGCGCCAACGACTACGTGACCAAACCGTTCAACCGGAACGAACTGCTGGCGCGCCTCCGCGTGGGAGAGCGCATGGTGGGGTTACATGCCGAGCTGGCCGCGCGAGCGCGGGAACTGGCCGCTCTGGCTACCACGGACGCACTCACCGGCGTCGGGAATCGACGAGCGTTCGAGGCCCGGCTTGAGGCCGAGTGCTTGCGTACCGCCCGCTCCCACTCACCGTTCGCCCTCCTTTTGTTGGATCTCGACCACTTCAAAAGCCTGAACGACCAGCATGGACATCCGGCGGGTGACGAAGCCTTAAAGACGATGGGACGTTTGTTATCTTCCGCGTCCCGCAAAACAGACTTTGTCGCGCGCTATGGCGGTGAAGAGTTCGCCGTGATCCTACTCGATACGGACATGGCTGGCGCCAAGGAGTCCGCAGAACGTTTGCGCCTGCGGATTGAAGCAGAGCCGTGGCCTTACGGGGCTGTAACGGCCAGCATCGGCATAGCCTCCGGAGGCGGTGGTCCGGTGGTTGCAGCGGAGTTGATCAGGCAGGCGGATGGGGCGCTTTATTTTTCGAAACTTCATGGACGAAACCGCGCGACGCATTGGGTCGATACGGATTCTTTCAACCGGCCGGAAAGCCAGCGGCGCGATCTCATCGCTTCAGCGGCAATTCTGGATTGAGGTCTGTCCAGCAAATTTTGGTACGCCCGGTAGGATTCGAACCTACGACCTTTTGCTCCGGAGGCAAACGCTCTATCCAGGCTGAGCTACGGGCGCATTCTTACAAAAAGACAAAACCTACGGCCGCGCGGGCACATCCAGGCCGGGCAACGCCTTCTTATGCGCAGTGGACGAAGTGGAAGTATTCCCCAGATTCAGCAACTCTTCAATATGCGCGCGGATCGCTTCTTCGGTCATTTGCTTGTCCCAACTGTCGTCTTCCTTGGCCGGCGTTTGATAGTGAATCACGCCTTTGCGATCGATCAACACCAACTGGGGCACCACGAAACGCCCGTCGGTAAAGCCCATGAACGCGGTCATATGTTCTTGCGGCACCCAACCTACCGGGAAGCCCACCTTATAATCCCGCACGAAATTCTCAACCAGCAAGTCCGCATTCGCGTTCACCGCCACGTCAATCGCCTGGAAGCCGCGCGCGCCGAACTCCTCCTGGAACTTCGTCATCACTTTTGAAGCCGCCTGGCAGTGTGGACAAGTGGTAAAAATAAATTCCAACGCCACCACTTTCCCGCGGTAGTCGCTTAACTGCTGAGGCCCTTTGCCTGGCAGATTGAAAGTGAAATCCGGTGCTTTGCGCAAACTCCCGGAGTCGGCGGCGAGAAGCGAAAAACCCGTTATAACGGAAGCGATGACAACGGCAAAGATGTTTTTCATGGGAAAAAACTCTAGCTTCCAGTGTAACTTAACTGCCGTGCGCCGTTTGCAGGCGCTGCCACTCGGCATTGTCTCTCAACCCTTCCACGCTCGATACTACCTTGCCCGAAAGCCAAACCACAAAGGAACCGTTGTCGCCGGTGCCCGCCGCTATAGTGGCTTTTTGCTGGGAGAAATCGCATTGCTTCCACTTCTTCTGCAGAACCTTTTGATAGCCGGCAAAATACGCCGCGGCGCTTTCCGGTGAATCCCACTCGGCCGCATACAACAGCACGGGCTTGCCATCGCGGCCCCGCGTGACAATGCGAAACTGGCCGCCGCGCAGATGTGGTGCCAGGTCATTCGCCTGCGCCGCACCTAGATACTGCTGCAAAAGCATCTGATGATCGAACTCGCCCATTGAACCGTCCGTCACCTCTTTTCCCTCCTGAGCGAGTTTGGGAAGCGCGGGTTCGGCGGGCTTCTCATGCGCGAAGTATTTTTCGGGATGAATGATTTGCGTCGAACTCACCGGCGGATGCAAGAACACTTCCGCGAAGGCCGCTTTGCCCAGTTTGCGATAAACGGCGTTGAAGAACATGGTCCCTTGCGAATAAGGGAACAGCAGCGATTGCTGAATATATAACGGCGAGCCCTTCAGCACCGGGTACTCCGTCATGGACGATTCGCCCGAATCGGCCACCGATTTCAACATGTCCGGTGTAGGCACCGGCGCCTGGCCAGCCCGCTTTAGTTCATAGGCGATCATGAGCCACGACGCTTGCCCTTCCACAACCGCCGTATGCGCCAGGTTTTCGTCGTCATCGCTCGGTGTCTCTTCCATGAAATTCTCTAAGTTGAAGTACTGATCGGCCAGCGCGTGCGATAACTCATGCGCCAGCGTAGTCGTTTCCCCTTCTACCGACGAGTCCGCTAACAGAAACAATTTCTTTTCGTCGTAGTCGTAGAAAGCCGCGGCTTGCTCGGTCAGCAAATCGATCGTCGATCGTTTAAGATCGAATTCAGGCGGCACCAGTCCAAACATTTTCAAAGACAATTCGTCGGCGCGAATCTCGTCGGGCTTCAGCGTCTTCTTGATGCGCTTCGTGAGAAACTGGTGTAATTGGCGCTTGGTCATGCGCCCATAAGGCACCGCATGCTTTTCAGCAAGACCGGTAATTTCCGAAAGCGACTTGACAATCGAATCGATTTCCGCAAATGCCGGGTCTTTGGACGCCTTTTCGCGCGCCATAGCAATAGGCAGACCCACGGCCACTAACAGGGCGACAACTCGAAGGCGACGGAACATTTAATGGGGGAACACCGCTAGCTCCTAGAGTAATGGATGGCCTTTTGAATGCCGGTGCGCGGTGCTATTCTGAAATCGCCTACCCCCGCCGTAAAACATTTCATGGATTTTCTGGAAGGTCTAAATCCGCAACAACGCGATGCCGTTGCGCACGTTGAAGGTCCGTTGCTATTGCTCGCCGGAGCGGGCAGCGGGAAGACGCGCGTCATCACCCACCGGATTGCCCATCTGATCGAAGTGCACCACATTCCAGGCCCGGCGGTGTTGGCTGTGACCTTCACCAACAAGGCCTCTCAGGAGATGCGCGATCGTGTCAATCACCTGTTAGGCGATTCGTCGCGGTCGAAAACGCCGCAGGTTTCAACGTTTCATTCCTTCTGCGTCAGAGCCCTGCGGCGCGATGGCGCATCGCTCGCGGAAATCCGTGAAGGCTTCACTCGCCAGTTCACCATCTACGACGCTGACGATCAGGTTGCGCTGGTGAGGTCCGTCTACAAGCAAACGGGCTTGGATGAAAAGTTCATGCCCTACCGCGCTATGTTGGCGCGCATTAGCCACGGCAAGAGCCATGACGAATCGCCGCTCGATTGGTTCAAAGCCGCCACCGATCCAAAGCTCACGCGCCAAGCCAAAATCTATCAGCTCTACGAAGAGCGCTTGCGCCAGGCCAACGCTCTCGATTTCGACGATCTTCTGCTCGAAACCGTACGCCTGCTGAAACATGACGATGGCTTGCGCGCTCTCTATAACCGTAACTTCGAATTCGTCATGATTGACGAATATCAGGACACCAACGCCAGCCAGTATCAGTTAATGCGCTTGTTGACGGAAACCCGCCGGAACGTCTGCGTGGTCGGCGACGAAGATCAGTCTATTTATGGCTGGCGCGGCGCCGATATCCGCAACATTCTGGATTTCGAGCGCGACTATCCGAACGCGGTAGTGATCCGGCTGGAACAAAACTATCGCTCCACCAAAAACATTCTGGAAGCCGCCAGCGCCGTAGTGGCCAATAACAAAGAGCGCAAAGGCAAGTGGCTGTGGACCGACGCCGAGGTGGGAACGAAAATCGGCTATTACGAAGCGCCCGATGGCGAAAACGAAGCTCTTTTCATTGCCGATACAATTGAGAAAATCATTTCGCGAAACCCGCTGGATCGCGTGGCGGTTCTGTACCGCACCAATTCCCAATCGCGGCAAATTGAAGAAGCCCTGCGGCGTTATGGGCGCAAATATCTGGTGGTGGGTGGGTTCAGCTTCTACCAGCGCGCTGAAGTGAAAGATCTGCTGGCTTATCTCAGAGTCCTGTTCACGCCGCAAGATTCCATTGCCCTGCTGCGCATCATCAACACGCCGGCGCGCGGGATTGGCAAAGGCACGGTTGAGCAAGTGGAACAATTCGCGCTACAGAATGGCTTGAGTGTTTGGAAAGCCCTGCCCGTCTTGCTGGCGGCGCGAGAATTTCCTACGCGCGCGGAGGCGGCGCTCCGTTCCTTTGTCAATCTCATCGAGTACCTGACCGAACTGGCTGAAGATCAAGCCGTGCATCAATTACTGCGCGCCATTCTTGAACAAACCGGTTATGAAAGCATGCTCAAGAGCGACAGCTCACCGGAGGCGGAGGCGCGGCTGGCGAATTTGGAGGAACTGGTCAACGCCGCGGCCGAGGCGGCGGAACGGGGCGAAACCGCCGCCGAATTTCTGGATCACGCCGCCCTTGTTGCCGATGCCGATGGAGTGGATGAGAAGGCCGCCGTATCGCTGCTTACCATGCACAACGCCAAAGGGCTCGAATTCCCCAATGTTTTCATTGCCGGATTGGAAGAAGGGCTCTTTCCACACAGCCGCTCGCTTGGTTCAGAAGCCGCTATGGAAGAGGAGCGCCGCCTCTGCTATGTAGGCATGACCCGCGCCGAAAAACGTCTGTACTTATCCAGCGCCCGCTACCGTCGGCGCTTCGGCGGCGGCCAACCGGAGGTAAGCCTTCCCTCGCGCTTTCTCAAAGAGGTGCCCGCGGGCCTGTGCGAAAAGCTATCTCCCCATGGCGGTTCGCGCGCCGAAGAAGTGGACCTTTACTCCGAGCAATTCGAAGTGCGCGATTCGGCCAAACGCAATTTGTACAACGGCAAAACGTACAACTCCGTGGATAACATCGCGCAGTTTTTTGCCGAACGCGGCATGCCTCCTCCTTCTGGATTCACCCGCCGCCCTGAAGAGAATAAGCAAGCTGCGTCGCCGGTGCCGCCGCGCGCCGTGGCGCCGCCGCCCGCTCGTTCCATGCCTCCTCGCACCGGCGCAATCAAGAATGGAACGGTAATTCAGCATCCCAAATACGGCCGCGGAACCATTTTGCGGCGCGAGGGAGATGGCGACGATGCGAAACTAACAGTTAGTTTCCCCGCTTACGGGTTGAAGAAGATTGTAGAAAAGTACGCAGGTATAAAAATCGAAGAATGAATACAACGCAAGTTACCGACAAAGTTGAACGTAAGAAGTTGAAGCGCGCCGCCCGCAAGAAGGCCGCCCCCAAAGCGAAGCGGGCCGCCGGTGTCGCCCGTGGCGCCAATAAGAAGAAGGTCAAAAAGATCGCCAAGGGCCAGCGTAAGCGTTAAGTCTGCTAGCTCTATCCGCGCCGGGCTCCGCTTCTCACTTCGCGAATGCCGCCCGGCGTGGAGATTCTGAATCCCACTTTTTCCATGGCGCTTTGAATATAATTATTCCGCATAAAATAACGCCACACGTTGCCGGTCAATAGGTTCTCAATACTCAGCAGTGTAATCCCGACGTCGATCCCAACGACATCGTGATTCACCCACAGCTTCTTATCCTTCCAGTTCGGATTAAAAGCGTCGGTAAATCCGTAACGGCGATAGATCTTCTCGCCATACTGGTTGAACATCGCGCGCAAAACGGGCAGGCAGATTTCCGGCGCAAACATCAAAGATCCGGCGGCGGCGCATGGCACCAGCGTGCCATCCACAAAGCCTTGCGTGGTTGTGCCGCCCCAAGTGACATAGCCCAAGGGGCCGTCCGAAACTGTCACGCCCCACATATTCGGCCCATAGTCGGGATATTTCGCTTCCTGACTGATGCAAAAATCGCGATGCGCGTAGGTGGCAATTTGCGAGTTTTGGAAATAATCGACAAACGAAGGGTCGCCGTCCCGAAGATGGCGGAAGTCCACCCAGGCATGCGAGAACTGATGGGTGAAAAGCGCGCCGCCGCTGATGAATTTCCAGGTGTCGAAGCGCACCTCCGGCCGCAGCCACGCATACCAACTGTCGGCCGGAATGGAATGGCGGGGCGAACCAATGGCGAGCAGGTACAAAATGGAAGCCTCGCTATATTTCTGCCACCGGCTGTTCAAAAAGCCCGCGCCCGGCACGACGCCATGCGAAAGAATGGTCTGACTGCCGTCCAGCATCCAGACAAAATCCACGCGTTCGTAAATCTCGCGCGCCAACGTTCTGATTTCGCGGTCGGCGGAAAAGTAAGCTTGCGCGGTAAGAATGCCGGCCAGGAGCAACGCCGTGTCGATACTCGATATTTCAGAAGAGAGGCGCCGCTCGCCCGTATCGGCGTCCATGAAATGCAGATACCAGCCATGATCGTGAAAGGCGTGTGCCCACAAAAAGCGCAATGTGGATAGCACCCGCAAGCGCGCTTGTTCCTTCGGCGTCCAACCGCGTTCAACGCCGATACAGAGAGCTGTTAATCCGAAGCCAGTGGCCGCGATACTGGCCACGTTGTTGCCGGAAGGCTCGCCATCGGCGCCGGCGCGATCTTTCACCAAACCGGTATGACGATTCCAGTGGTCCCAAAAGTAGCCGAAAGACCGTTGCGCGCAGTCTTCCAGGAATTTGCGGTCTTCCGGTTGGATGTTCGGCAAAGCACTGGCGGGCGCGGAGAATGCAACCGGCGCCGTAATAGCGGATGCGGCAGCCCACAAGAATTCTCTCCGCGAGGAACCCGGCGTTTTGGATCTCACGACATTCAAAGCAAATTAGGTTGAAGTGAATCTAGTCCTATTGTAAGACCAATTCTCCACCGCAAGTTAGAACGCGCCCCGGCATTGACTCTGGAACTCTCCGCGCGGCCCCTGAAAACCTTCTTCCTGAAGTGAATGAGCAGATCGTTCGGTGATATTATTTCTCCTGGCCCCAAGGTCGCCTCTGATGGAAACCGCCTTGCGCGGCGACGGCATTCGCGACCTCGACTTCTCCTTTTTCAAAAACTTCCAATACCGCGAGCGTTTTAAGTTACAGTTGCGTGCCGAGTTCTTTAACTTCACGAACACCCCACGCTTCACCGACCCCGGTACATCCTACCCAAGCGGCAACTTCGGGGTCATTTCGAGCCAGGGAAATAGCCCACGCCAGGCGCAACTGAGTGCTCGTTTCACTTTCTAAGCTAGACCAGAGCGTACCGTGACTTTTTGACCCGAACTTCCGAACTAGCTCAAGGGATCGCCCCAGGGCGGTCCTAATTTGATCGACAAAAACGGGAGTCTTAAAAATGAAAACAATTCTCACGACCGCGCTTCTGTGCGGCCTAACCGTGGTGAACGCCGTCGCGGGTGATATCGACGCGAACAGGCATGGTGCCGCCGTCGGTGCTGTATTCGTCGCAACCAACAACGCGAACCACAACGAAGTCGTTATGTATTCCCGCTCGGAAACCGGGACGTTGAACTACGTGGGCACCTTTCCCACCGGTGGCCGCGGCCAGGGCGGCATCAACGATCCCCTGCAAGCCGAAAGCTCTATGGCGCTCACCAGCGATCATCATTACCTGCTGGTGGTGAACGCGGGCTCAAGCACTCTTTCGCTGTTCGAGGTTTGCCATGACGGTTTGCGTCTCGTGGAGACCAAGCCAACAGAAGGGGGAAATCCAGTTAGCGTCGCCATTCATGACGACCTCATCTACGTGGCCAATGTCGGTGGCACCTATCACACCGCCGGCTTCCATTTACGGCCCTGGGGAGAATTGGAATTCATTCACAACTCTAAACAGCCGCTCAGTTCGCTCGATACCGAACCCGGCGCCATCGCATTCTCGCCGGACGGATCTAAGTTAATTGTGACCGAGCGCCAAACCAGCAAAATCGATGTTTTCTCCGTTGCCCAAGACGGCTCACTCACCAACCCGGTGGCCAATTCCGCCCAGGGCGTTGAACCCTTCGGAGCCGCCTTTAGTCCTGCGGGCGCACTGTTGGTGTCAGAAGCAGGCTCGGGCGCTGTGTCCGCTTACAGCATCAATCCCGATAACTCGCTCGACGTTATCACCTCCAAGTCGCCTTCTTCCGGCGCCGCCACGTGCTGGGTCATCCCCGCCGGCGCCTATGCCTATGCCACCAGCGCCATCACCTCCAGCATCAGCTCATACAAGCTTTCCACCTCCGGCGATCTCACCGCCCAAGGCATCATTGTCAAAGAACCCGGAACGGCGCCGGCGATCTTTCCGCCCGTGGGTGTCACCGCATTTCCTCTTGATTTGGAAATCACTCCAGACAACAAATTCCTATACGTCGTCTACAGCGCTTTAGGCAAAGTGATTGGTTACAAGGTAGCGTCCGACGGCACTTTGACGAAAATTGGCGGCGTTAGTCCGTACGCTGCGCAAATCGGCGTAGAAGGGCTCGCCGTTTACTAACCATGAAGCGGCGGGTGCGCCCCAACCCCAAGTTCCCCGGCACAAAAGGCTGGACGACCGCGAAAAAACGAATTATCATCAAACGGTAACCGCGTCTTTTCCCTGGTGTCTTACCTGAGGGGTTCACCCGCTTTATCGATGTTTACTTGTCTTGTTCTGTGGCCAGTGCTCAAGAGGGCCGTTTAGCGTGGCCCGCGCCGGCTGCTCGCAAATTGCCATCCTGGGCGCACCGCTTGATTTTGGCGCTGGCCGCCGGGGCGTCGATATGGGCCCTTCGGCTCTGCGCCTCGCCGGATTGAACGCCAAGTTGCAATCCATGGGTTATCAAGTCCACGATCTGGGCAATGTGCCGGTGGCGCAACAGGAGACCATTGATGAAGGATCTCCCAGCGCCAAATATCTGGCTCCCATCGCCCAGTGTTGTAGCGAACTGGCCCGCATCGTGGCTGCGGTCGTCGAGAAAGATCAGTTCCCGCTCGTTCTGGGCGGCGACCATTCGGTGGGAGTTGGCACCGTGGCCGGAGTCGCTAACGCTTTTCGCAATCGCAATCAAAAAATCGGCCTGATCTGGATCGATGCCCATGCCGACATGAACACGCCCGAAATCACTCCCAGCGGCAATGTGCATGGCATGCCGCTCGCCAGCTGTCTCGGCCGTGGTCCACTCGAACTCACAGACATTTTCGGCTATGCTCCCAAATTGGCGGGCCGCAACACCGTGCTCATTGGTTTGCGCGATGTTGATGAGAGGGAGCGTCAGGTCGTGCGTGAGCTGGGTGTGGTCGCCTTTACAATGCGTGATATTGATGAACTCGGCCTCTGCCACATTATGGAGCGAGCCATCGCCGCCGCCTCCGAAGGTACGGCCGGATTTCACCTCTCGCTCGATATGGATGCGCTCGACCCCGATGAAGCTCCCGGAGTGGGTACGCCCGTACGCGGAGGCATGAGCTACCGTGAGGCGCATCTTGCCATGGAAACGATTTGCGACTCCGGCCGCATGCTCTCCATGGAGGTGGTCGAAGTGAATCCTGTCTTGGACTCCGCGAATCGGACGGCTTTGCTCGGCGTGGAACTTGTTATGTCCGCCATGGGGAAAAAGATTCTGTGAGTTTTTTCTACGGGCTGCTGAAGTTTTATGCCTACGTGTTTCATTTGGCGTTGAGCACGTTCTTGATTGGGATGGCGATTTTAGCGGAAATGAGCCATCAGCCGCTGCATTTAGAAATGGTGCCCTTTGATCAGGAGCGGATCATTTCGCGCGTCAGCGTGTTGAGCTTGCTCGGATTTGTTTGCATTTTCCTGGCGCTGGTGCGCATTTTTGAGTTTGTGTTTCCGTTGTGGAGTTTGGCGGTGCTGGTGCTCATGGTTTGGGGGTTCTTTTTCACTTCGTATTCGTTCAATGGCGTTGCGGGGCTTGAGTGGGCGCTGCTCCTGATTCTGGCCGCCATCGTCGCATTTTTTGGCTCCGTTCTGGTTTTAATCCCGCAGCGGAGAAGACGTTGGTAATCGATATTCCAACGGCGTACATTAGAACTAGCCAATGCTTTACGAAATCGACGCTCCGCCCACCGCCGCCAATTCCGTTATCCTCCTTCACCCAAAAGATTCCGTTGCCATTGCCCGCGTCGCCATCCCCGCCGGCCAAACTCTGACCATCAATGGCAACACCGTCACCGCTCTCGCTCACATACCGGCCGGGCACAAAATAGCCATTCGCCCTCTATCTGCTGGCGATCCCGTCTACCGTTACGGCAACGTCATTGGCTTCGCCTCGGCCGCCATCGCCACCGGTGAACACATCCACGTTCATAACCTTCGCTACCAGGAACTCGACGCCGCCGAAATCCGCCCTGAACCCCTTCCGCCCGCTGTCACACACGCATCCACCGCCACCTTTCTCGGCTACCAGCGTCCCGACGGCCGCGCCGGCACGCGCAACTACATAGCCGTTGTCGCCGCCAGCAACTGCGCCGCCCACACGTCGGAACTGATTGCGCAAAGCTTTGCCGGTGAGAAGCTTCCGCCCAATGTGGATGGTATCGTCGCCTTTCCGCACGGCGAAGGTTGCGGCCAAGCCATGGGTCCCGATACTGAACAACTGCAGCGCACCCTCGAAGGCGTTCTCGATCATCCCAATATTTCCGCCGCCCTCATCCTCGGCCTGGGCTGTGAAGTGAATCAGATCGATCATTACCTCGGCCGCAGTTCCAATGGCGCAAAGGGTGCGCCTGCCGCGCTCCAAGGCCTCACTCTGCAGGATTCGGGCGGCACGCTTGGGGCGCTCGAAGCCGCGCGCAAAAGCATTCGCCAGTCCATCGAACGGGCCGCCGCTCAAAAGCGCGTCGAAATGCCGCTCTCCAAAATTGTTCTCGGCCTCAACTGCGGCGGCTCCGATTCGTTTTCGGGCATAACCGCCAACCCCGCGCTCGGCTATTGCTGCGATCTATTGGTCGCCCAGGGCGGAACCGCCATCCTCGCCGAGACCACAGAAATCATCGGCGCCGAACACCTTCTCATCCGCCGCGCGCGCAATGCGGAAATTGCGAAAAAGCTGCTAGGCTGTGTCGAGCGCTACAAGCGCTACCTGAACCAATTCGGCGGCAGCTTTAACGACAATCCTTCTCCAGGCAACAAAGAAGGCGGCCTCACGAACATTCTCGAAAAATCGCTCGGCGCTGTCGCCAAGGCCGGCACTAGTCCGCTCGAAGGCGTTCTTGAATATTCTGAGCGTGTCACTACGCCCGGCTTTCTATTCATGAATACACCCGGCTACGATCCGGTTTCGCTCACGGGGCTGGCCGCGGGCGGCGCCAATCTCATCGCTTTCACCACGGGCCGGGGCAGCGCCATCGGCTTCCCCAGCATCCCCGTACTCAAAATCGCCAGCAACACTCATACCTATAAACGCATGACCGGCAACATGGATATCAATGCCGGACGCATTGCCGACGGCGCTGCCACAATCGAGGAGGTGGGCCGCGAAATTTTCGATGTTCTCATTCGCGTTGCTTCCGGCGAACGGACTCTCGCCGAAACACTGGGCCACCACGAATTCGCTCCCTGGCGCATCGGCCCCGTCCTCTAACCATGGCCTCGCGCTTGTAGGGCGGGCATTCCTGCCAGCGTGACACCTTTCAAGTCGCCCCTTCGCCTGCGGCTACCTGGCAGCGACCTAGTTTGGCCTCTTGTTCCTGTTCCGCTCCCTGTTTTTCAACGGTGCGTTCCGACAAGCAGCCCCTACGGCGCAATGTGGAAAAAATAAATCGTCATCGTCACGCCCACCGCAATCACCAATCCGCGTATCGCCGCCGGTTTCAACTTTCGCGCCGCCAGTGGTCCCACATATCCCCCTAAAATAGCCGCCCCAACCATAATTGCCGTCGGTTTCCAGGCCACTTCCCGGTTCACTATAAAGATCAGCGCCGCCAGCGCGTTCAGCGCCCCCGCTAGAATCGTCTTGATCCCGTTCATGCCATGTATTTCCGTCATCCCATACAGCCGCAGCGCCGCCAGGAACATGATGCCAATGCCACCGCCGAAATACCCGCCATACAACGCAATCGGAAACAGCAGCGCCAGCATCCACCACTTGCTGCCACGCAGCCGGCCGCCCACAGCCACGCCTACCTGGTTGCCAAACGCGAATAAGAGCGTGGCAAACAACAGCAGCCAAGGTGCAATTTGCCGGAATGTTCTGTCAGATGTAATGAGCAGCAGCCAAGCTCCTACCGCGCCGCCTAGCAGGCTCACCACCAGCCATATCCGCAAACGCGTCTCGCCCAGCTTTTGCACATCGCCGCGGTACGCCAGCATACTCGCCACCGTTCCGGGCACCAATGCCACCGTACTCGAGGCATTGGCCACCACCGGCGCCACACCGCTGAAAATCAAAGACGGAAACGTCAGGAAACTGCCGCCGCCCGCCACCGAGTTAATTGCCCCCGCTGCGAACGCCGCTGCTATCAACAATAAGAGTGTCATGGCGCGTCCTACCAGTTTCATACACTGGCAGTGTGTACATTCATTCCGCTTCCGCGCGCCTAACCCTGCTTTTTTGTTCGCTCTCTTTTCTAACCGCTCAAACCGCCACCAGGAAACCAGTCACCCTTGATGACGTCTTAAAGCAGCCTTACACCCGCATGACCACGCCCGTGTGGTCGCCCAACGGTCAAATCTTCGCCTACCACCAGCAGGGCTCGGTCTTCCTCTACGAGGCCGCTAAACAGAAATCTAAAGAGTGGTTCCAGCCCGCCAAGCTCGAAGCCGACGCCGTTAAGGTTTCAGAGAGTAAGGCCTTCGGCTGGCAAAATCGCCGCGTTTCTTCCGGCTCCATCCAGTGGTTCCCTAACAACAAAGACATTCTGACCGAAGCCGGCGGCGATCTCTTCATCGTTCATCCCAATGGCAAGCACGAACAACTCACCCAAACCGATTTCGCCGAAGAAGACCCTAAACTCTCGCCCGATGCCAGTCAGATCCTCTATCGAACCCGCTCCAATCTCTACCTTCTTGACTTATCCTCTCGTCAAACCAAGCAACTCACCTCCGATGGCACCCCCACTCTGCTCAATGGCCAATTGGATTGGGTTTATCCCGAAGAGCTCGATCTAGGAACCGCCACGTGGTGGTCGCCCGATTCCAAACAAGTAGCTTTCCTCCAGTTCGATATCTCCAACGAATTTATTTATCCTCAGACCGATCTCACCGGTGAACGCGCCCTCGCCGAGCCCGAACGCTATCCTCAGTCCGGCACTCCCAACGCCCGCGTCAGATTGGGCGTCATCACGCTGGCCACTGGTCAAATCAAGTGGATCGATATCGGCGGAACGGATGATGCCCTCCTCGCCCGCGTGATTTGGCTCCCCGATTCCTCCCAACTCGCGGTCGAGCGGCTCAACCGCGTACAAAACCAGCTCGACCTGCTCTTTTGCAATCCAGCGACGGGCGCAACCCACGCGGTACTCCATGAGGAATCGAAGACCTGGATCAACTTTCAGGACAACCTGATCTTTCTAAAAAATCGCCCCGAGTTTCTGTGGACCAGTGAGCACGAAAATGGCTATCGCCATATCTACCGTTATTCCAATACCGGCGAATTGGTCGCGAAACTCACGAGCGGCGATTGGGAGGTGAAGCGGATTGAAGGCGTCGATGAGGCACACCAGAAGGTGTTTTTCTCCTCCTCCGAATCGAACCCCCTCGAGTCTCAAGTCTACTCAGTTCCCTTCGCCGGCGGTCCACGCACCCGCGTCACGCCCGAAGCGGGTGTGCATCGCATTCAAGCGAATGACGACGGCAGCTATTTCCTCGACTCTTATTCCAACTTGACCACGCCGCCCTCGCAATCTCTCAGAAACGCCGCTGGGGAACAACTCGCAGTCATTCATGAGCCCGACACGAAATCCATCAGTGACTTCGATCTACTGCCAAGCGAGATTGTGAAAATTGCCGCGGACGATGGCACGCCTCTATACGGCCGTCTCACGAAACCGGCCGGATTTCAAGCAGGCGTCAAATACCCGCTGATTGTGCAAGTCTACGGAGGTCCTGGCGTACAAGTGGTGCTCAACCAATGGCAAGGTGTCAATATCGGCCAAGCTCTGGCGCATAGCGGCTATCTTGTCTGGGAACTGGATAATCGTGGCTCCTCCGGCCGCGGCCACAAGTTTGAAGACCCCATTTTCCGCGAGATGGGAACCCGCGAGGTGCAAGATCAAAAGCTCGGAGTTGAGTATCTCATCAAGCAGGGTTTGGTTGACCCGGCACGCGTTGGTATCACCGGTTGGAGCTATGGCGGCTATATGACCATTCATTCCATGCTGCTCGCATCCGATGTTTTCAAGGTGGGCGTGGCCGGCGCGCCCGTCACCGATTGGCACAATTACGACACCATTTATACCGAACGTTACATGGACCTCCCGGCCAACAACCTGGAGCGCTACAACAAATCCTCAAACGTCCAGAACGCCGCCAAGCTGGAAGGCCATCTTCTGATCCTGCACAATTTTGAGGATGACAATGTGCTCTTTCAAAACACCATACAAATGGCCAGCGCCTTTGAAAAAGCCGGCAAAGTGTTCTTCATGCAGATTTATCCCCAAAAAGCCCACGGCGTCACGGGCCCATATCGCAAAAGCCTCCTGGAAGCCGAGATGGCTTTCTTCGATCAGTATCTGAAGGACAAAAGGTAGCTACTTGACACTCAGGCCCGGCCGCGCCTTCAGCACGCGGCCGATATTTCGCTTTCCGTGGATAACAGCGGCCACCTCTAGCGGCTCACTGTCGGGCCGATAAACAATGGTGTAATTCGGATACCGGGTGAGGGTCCAGAAACGGAGTGAGCGGCTTGTTAAGGCAGCGCCCGTATGGCCGCGCAATGGAGCTTCGGCAACAAATGCGCAAGCATCGTAAATCGCGCGTTCCACGCGGTTAGCCGCCTCTTCGCTGTCTTCGGCAATGTAGATCCAGATTTGGAAAATATCCGCTTTGGCAAGAGGAGTCAGAGCATAAGCGCTCATTTTGGCTCTACGGTCGATTTTCGCGCCAGTGAACCTTCATCGCTTGTATCTGGCGTTGGGCTTCCTCGCCGTCAATCAACTCTCCCCGCTCCGCCTGCAAGTAACCACACTCTACGTGCGATGCTAGTGCCTCATGCTCGTCGTCCGTCCAGCCCTCCTCGGCGTCCTGCGCTTGAAGAGCGCTTCGCAAAACATCTTCTACGCTCGCATAGCCGCCGCCGGAAAGGCGCTTGTTGATGAGCGTCTCTAAATCAGGGGGCACATTCAATAGCATTGCCATTTTTCGAGTCCTTTCATCATTATCCTCAATGCCGTCCCGTCTCCGTAGTTTTCAGCGTCTTGTATCCTTTCCTCTATGAACGACCTCCGCCTCGCCCTTCGCGCGCTCCGCCGTTCTCCCATCTTCTCTCTCACATCTGTCGCCACTCTCGCCCTCGGCAGCGCCGCTAGCACCGCTATATTCTCGCTTTTCTATCAAATCCTCCTGCGGTCACTGCCCGTTCCCTCACCCGAACAACTCGTCCTTTTACATTCCGATCCTCCTCCCCTGCCCGGCGGAGTTTCTTCCGATAACTCCGAAACAGTCTTCTCAAATCCCATGTACCGCGCTCTCAACAACGGCAGCCGCACAGTTTCAAGGTCTCGCCGCGCGTTCCTCTTCCACCGGCCAACTTACCGGCAACTCCGCTTCCGACCGCATCAGCGTCGAAATAGTCTCCGGCAACTTCTTCGACGTTCTGGGTCTTCACCCTGCCGCCGGCCGTCTACTCCTGCCGAGCGATGATCGACCCGGCCAAACCGCCGAGTCAGTCGCCGTCCTCAGCTATTCCTATTGGGTCAAACACTTCGCCGCCAACGTCTCCGCAATCCACCAAACTACTTACGTGAATGGCCAGCCATTTTCTATCGTCGGTGTTCTCCCCGCCAATTTCCACGGCTTTTTATCTGATTCGCAGCCCGATCTCTTCGTCCCAATAAGCTCCCGGCCCTTGCTCAACCCTGGTTGGACCGGACTCGATGAGCCCGGCACTCAGTGGCTCACCGTCTTCGGACGCCTCAAACCCGGCGTGACTCGCGAACAAGCGCTCGCTTCACTTCAGCCGCTCTGGAAATCCACCCTTCGGCTGCACATTGATCAAATCAATATTAGGGACGCGAATTATCGAACCCGCTGTCTCGCCAAGAACATCCAGCTTCACTCCGCTTCCCAAGGCCTCAATCAACTCGAGGCTGAGTGGCGCAAGCCCCTCAACGCTCTCCTGGCCATGGTCGGTCTTCTGCTGCTCATCGCCTGCGCGAATGTCGCCAACCTTCTGTTGGCGCGCGCCTTGGCTCACCGCCGCGACAGGGCGGTGCGTGTTGCTGTTGGCGCAAGCCGCTGGCGATTACTTCGCCAGAATCTAATGGAAAGCCTTCTCCTGGCGGCCGCCGGTGGAGTCGCGGGCGTTGCTCTTTCCCTCGCCTTTATCCGCCTGCTGCTTACCGCTCTGCCGCAAGAAGTCGTCGGTCCCGCGTTAAGCGTAAAGCTTGATCCCTCCGTCCTCGGCTTCAGTTTGCTCGCTGTCCTGCTCACCACGTTGCTGTTCGGTTTCCTGCCGGCTTTCTTCGCTGCTCGAGTCGATCCAATGGCCGCCATGAAAGATCAGTCCGGCACCGCATCCTCGAGCGCTTCGCACACCAAGTGGCGTCACCTTCTGGTGGCCGCTCAACTCGGCCTCTCTCTCGCTCTGCTTGTCGGCGCCGGACTCTTCGCCAAAACACTCTCAAATCTGCTAACTCAAAATCCGGGCTTTATCCCTGATCGGCTCGTCACGTTCGCCCTCGCTCCCCGATTAAGCGGCTATAATTACGATTCCGGTAACCAGCTTTATCGCGATATTCTCCAACGTCTCCAAAGCCTTCCGAACGTTCAATCGGCGGCCATAGCGGAGACGGGCCCTCTGATCCACTCACGCAACACCACAAACGTCTCCGTGGAAGGCTTCACCTCCAACACCCCGGAAGAGGCCCTTACCGAATTCAACGCCATCGGTGCCGGTTACTTCCGCACGCTCGAAACCCCGTTGATCTCCGGCCGCGAGTTCACCCCCGCCGATGGCCCGGACGCTGCGCCGGTCGCCGTCGTGAATCAAGCTTTTGCCAAACACTTCCTCCCTGGTCAGAACCCCGTTGGCAAACACATGCACCGTGGCTCCGGCGGTCCGTTTGAGATCCTAATCGTAGGTCTCGTCAAGGACAGCAACACTACCAACCTGCGCGAGCCCCAGACTCCCGCCTATTACATGCCGCTAGAGCAATACTTCGCCAACGAGAGGGCCACCCGTCACAGCTCATCCCAGCCTGCCGCTACCGCGCAACGCGCCTTCTTTTTTATCCGCAGTTCACTCCAGCCTTCAACCCTCGAAAGCGATATCCGGTCCATTGTTCACACCATCGCGCCGAATGTTCCGGTATTCAATTTGAAAACCATGAGCGAACGCGTCAACGAATCCGTGTACACCGAACGTTTCAGCGCCCTGCTTGCTGTACTGTTCGGCGTTATGGCCGCCGTTCTGGCAGCCGTCGGACTCTACGGCGTAGTCGCTTATTCAGTGGCGCGCCGCACTTCTGAAATCGGCATTCGGATGGCTCTGGGTGCGCTTCCGGCGCAAGTCTTGCGGCTCGTCATGAAAGAGGTTTTGACGCTCGCCGTTATCGGCATTGTCATTGGCGTTCCCGCAGCCCTCGCCCTCGCTCGTCTCATGAGTTCTCAACTTTACGGCGTCGAAGCTCACAGCCTGGACGTTTTCTCCGCCGCCATCGCTGTGGTTGCCCTTCTTGCCGCGTTAGCCGGATTCATCCCCGCCTATCGCGCCAGCTCAATCGATCCCAAAGTGGCCCTCCGCTACGAATAAGCGCTCAGTCCGGCTGCTTGGCGTCCAGATACTTCACTAACACCACTTCATTCCCCGCTTCGTTGTAAACCAATTCGTCCGCTATTTGTTTCACCAGCATGATGCCAAACCCCCCGGGCCGCATCCCTTTTTCCGTGCGGTAATGCGCATGCCTCAAAGGTTCCTCGGGGGGATTATTGATCGCCGCGTGCTCCACGCTATCCATCTCAAACCCCGCTCCCCCGTCTTTGATTTGAAACTGGATCATGCGTGGCGTGCGGATGTACGTGAACTCCACTGAACACTGCGTAATATCGTGGTCGTGGCATCCGTGCTCAATCGCGTTTCGCAGCAGTTCGTCCGCCGCCAACGCCAGCTGTTCCCCTAGCTCTCCCGAAAGGTCCGCAATCTCACAGCGGATATACCCCATCACCAGGTTGCGGGCGTCAGTGGTAGGCTGCAAAAGGATCTGCGTCCATTCGGGCCGTGCTGATTTAACTTTTACCTGCGAGCCTTGCGCAAAGATCTGTCTTGCATCCACCATCCGTTATCATCGCATCCGCCCTGTCTGTTGCGTGTTAGCTTCAAAGTATAAATGTCGAATTTCTCAACGCGCGCCCTTGCCCTAATTGCGTTAACTCTCGTCCTTACAATCCTTCCAGCCTTTCCCGCCAAGAAAGTGATTTCACCGGAAACCAGCGCCGGTAACGAACAGGTTGACCTCATCGCCACCATCTTCCTGACTCACGACGAAGCCACTCAAAGGCTCGGCATGGATCCCGGCCCTGACATAGCCATTCTCCAGGTGCGCGTCGTTCCCAAAACCGACAAACCCGTCCAGGTGGCGGCGGACGATTTTATTCTCCTCGCCCACAACGACGGCGAACGCAACAAACCCTTCACGCCTGCCGAAATCGCCGGCCAAGGGGCAATCATTGTCAACAACACCGCCGATCAACAATCAAAGGGCAAGAAAACCACGACAACGGGTGGCCTGGGCGGAATCATGATGGGCGGGGGCAGTTCGCCGGGCAATCCGAAGGTGGTTGCGCTCGGCACGAAGGTGGACGATAAGAAACCGGGCGATCCCAAACTGCTCGAAGCTCTAAAAGCAAAACAGTTTCCAGACAAGGAAACCAATGAGCCGGTGGAGGGGTTATTGTACTTTCGCTTGAGCGGAAAGCACAAGTTGAAGGATATGGCGGTTTTATATCGAGGCCCAGCGGGCAAGCTGGACCTCGAATTCGAACACTGAGTTATTTCTTTTCGATGGACGAAATTTTGACCATATCGCCATCGACTGAGCCGGTGATCTTGACATCCTGCCCGCCGAATTCCTTGGCCTTGGCGGCCGAGTCGGCGTCGAACTTCATCACCTTGTCGCCAACCACCAGCACCGGTTCGCCATTTTTCAGGCAGCCTGACACGCACTTGGTATTGGCATCGCTTACTTCATGATGCTTTGCCCCGCAGTGCGAATCGGAAATATAACCGCTTAATTCCTCAGCCATTGCAGCGAACGAGCCGAGCGTCACTGCCATCAGAGAAGCGAGAACGATTTTTTTCATGTATGTACTCCTTTAGAGTCAGCCTCTAGTGTACTCGAAATTTCTGAGGGTGCAAGGAAGATTCTTAAATAACATATACTTAGTAGTTCTATGTCGAAACAAGAAGAAGCCGGACTCATCCTGAAGCTTTACGAACTCCGCCGTGAGGAAACCTTGCGTAAAGCGCGCGATTGGTATTTCGCTCAATTCCACCCCCAATCCATGGCCGATTACAACGAAGCCATGGTTGGCCCCAGCGGTGCCTTCCTTCGCATGATCGTCAGCTATTGGGACATGGCGGCGGCGCTGGTCAACCATGGCGCCATCAGTCTTGAACTGTTCAACGAAACCAACGGCGAACACATCGGCGTCTTTTCAAAACTTGAGCCCTTCTTAGAGGCGATTCGCGCCCAATGGGGACCGCAATACCTGGTTAATTTGGAAAAGCTCATCGACGCCACCCCAAACGGCCGAAAACGCGTTTCCGCTGCGCGCGAGCACATGCAGGAACTTCGCGCCAAAATGGCGGCGCGCTAATCAGACTTCCAGAATCACCGGCATAATCAGCGGCCGCCGCTGCGTCTGCTTGCTCAGATACCGCTTCAAATCGGCGCGTATTTTTTCCTGCATCACGCCCCAGTCGCCGCGCTCTTCCGGGCTTGAGCTATCCAGCGTTCGCCGCACAACATTCCGCGCCTCTTGCAAAATCGCGTTGTTCTCTCCGGTGACAAATCCGCGGCTCACAATCTCCGGCAATCCATCGCTTTTGCCGGTATGCTTGTTGATTGCAATGATCGGCAGCACGAAACCGTCTTCCGACAAATGCCGCCGGTCGCGAATGATCATGTCTTCCACCACGTCGTCCAGCGAACCTGAGTCGATGCAAACGCGCCCAACGGTGATTTTGTCGCCCCGCCGCGCGCCACGCTTATCCAGTTCCAGCGTCTCACCCGTCTCCAGCACAAACGTTTCTTCCAAACCTGCAAAACGCAAATGTTGCGCCAACTGCGCATGTTTCGAAAGCTGCCGGTATTCGCCGTGAATGGGTATGAAATACCGCGGCCGCACCAAGTTTAAAACCAGCTTTAGTTCTTCTTCGCTCGCGTGCCCGGAAACATGCACCGGTGGCCGCATTGACCCGTACACCAAATCCGCCCCGCGCCGCGCAATATGATTCATCATCCGGTAGATCGATTTCTCATTCCCCGGAATAATGCGCGAACTCAGCACCACCGTATCGCCCGGCTGCAGATATAAATGTTTGTGATTGTCCACCGCCACCCGCGAAAGCGCCGACATCGGCTCCCCTTGCGTTCCCGACACCACCACCGCCACTTTATCGGGCGCCGATTGCATGATGTCCTGCGGCCGCAGCAACGTTGAATCTGGAATGGAGAGTAGCCCCATGCTGTGCGCGATCTCCGTCACACTCAGCATGCTGCGCCCCAGAAACGCCACCTTGCGCCCGTATTCCTGCGCCAGATCGAGAATCTGTTGCAAGCGGTGAATGGAACTGCTGAAGCACGAGATCACCAGCCGCCGCTCCACTCGCGAAAACAACTCTTCTAAACGCGGCCTCACCGCCCGTTCGCTCTCTGTATACCCAGGCCGATCGACGTTCGTCGAATCCGACATCAGCAGCAGCACGCCGCGCTTGCCATATTCCGCGAACGTGTGTAAATCGAAGAGCTCGTTGTCGGTAGGCGTGGGGTCAACCTTGAAATCTCCCGTGTGGATTACCACCCCCAGCGGCGTGGTAATCGCCAGCGCCACGCAACTCACAATCGAGTGCGTCACGCGGATAAACTCAATATCAAACGGCCCCAGCTTGATCTTGTCGCCCGCTTTTATCTTGTGCAGCGTGACGTCGTCGAGCATCTCATGCTCATCCAGCCGCCGTTCCACCAGCGCCAGCGTAAATTCGGTGCCATAAACCGGAATATTCAGGGTTGAAAGCAGAAACGGTACGCCGCCAATGTGGTCTTCATGCCCGTGCGTAAGAATCAGCCCGCGCACGAACTTGGCGTTCTGTTCGAGATAGGCGAAATCCGGCGTGACAATATCTACGCCTAACAACTCCGAATCGGGAAACATCATGCCGGCATCGACTACGATGATGTCGTCGCCATAGCGCAATGCCATGGAATTCATCCCAAATTCGCCCAATCCGCCTATTGGGATGATCTGTAGCTTCTGGTCTGCCATAGTTAGCGAAGGAAGCTAAAGAGTATCACGCAAGTGAGCGGGTGGGCTTGTCGCTATCCGAAAATCAGATCGATGCCGATGCTCGTCCCGCCGAACAATGCGAGTGGCACTTCCATGCCTTTTGAATACTCAACAGACCGCCCACTTCTGTCCGTCACCGTCACTGTTTTCTTTTTGTGCGCGATCAACCAAAACTCCTCGCACCCATTCGCCAGGCACAGCGCCGCATACTCGCGAATTTGGCCTCTCGTGTTGGAAGGTGACGGAATTTCAATCACCAGCTCAGGTGCGCCTGCCAGATAGCCCTCGTTAACCACGTCCCAACGGGCCTTCGATACGAAAGCTATATCTGCCGCTCGCAGGTCATACTCGGCGATCGTGCGGAAAGGTAACTCCGTAATGACGTATCCCCGACCGGTAGACAACGGTCGAAGCAAATCTGCCAACTTTACCTGAAGCTTGACATGCCATCCCTTCGGCCTCGACAAAGTGACTAAATGCCCCCAATGCAACTCCTCCAACACGTCTTCGCGCTCCGGCAACAAGTCGAATTGCTCCACCGTCATCAGCAACGGTTCAGCGAGAGCAGCCATATTGGGAGTCTAACAAAACACGGGATATGGGTTTAGCGCTTCTCTAACAGCTTTTTCACATCGCGCTTGGCGTGGATAATGCGCGCAACTCGCAGAGGAGTTGAATCTCTATAATCTGATAAAACTCTTCAAGCAAACCGTCCGCCGCCGTGAAATTCGTTTTAGAAACGAATTCCCAAACCTCCTGCAGATCCCGAACAGCGCGGCGTGCCAGTTCGAACCTTCTCACGCCTTTGCGTGACGGCGCTGGGCGGCAAATTCCCGGAGTTGCCCAAAAGCTTCTTCGCCGTCGATCTTTTCCCCTCGCTCTATTTCATCCATACCTTCGGCAATCAGGCGGTCGATCTCGTGGGCCGTATATTCCTGACCCAGATCGCGAGCAACCACATAGTGGTAAACCGCTCTGTTCAGAAAGTCGTCAGGATCGGCTGAGCGCCCAGCTTTCACTTCCTCTTCAATGAGCCTCTCCAGTTCCGGTTTTAGCGTCACATTCATAATTTCCGTTTTCCGTCCTTAAGACAAAACGGGGCGCCTCTATCCAGGCACCCCGTCTTTCCAACAACCGCTCCTCGGCTTGGTTAGCGAGCCGCCGCCTTCACCTTCGGCGCCACCCGCGTCCTGCTCACCTTCTGCTGCCGCCCGGCCTTCACTTTATGCGCCACCCCGTTCATACCCGACGCCGCCGAAGAAGCGCCATTGGACGTGCCATTACTGCCGCCATTTCGCGGCGCGCCATTGGGCGTGATCTTCCCGAGCACCACAGACCGCCTAGCCCCCGTCGCCATCGGCACATTCGACGGCCGCTGATGCGCCGTCTCGTAAGCCATCACCGCAAACGCAATCGCTTCCTTCGCGTCCACGTCCAGGCCCACTTCCGTGCTCTCTTTCACCGGAATCGGGTTCATCGCTTTCCCTAGCATCCGCATCAAAGTCGGGTTATGCGTGCCGCCGCCCGAGACGAATACTTCGTCCACCCGCATTTCTGGCGTCACAAAATTCCGCACCCCTAGCGCAATGCTTTCCGCCGTCAGCGCCGTCGCCGTCGCAATCAAGTCCTCGCTGCTCAATTCCGTATCCAGCAGTTTGGTCACAAACTCCGCGCCATACTGCTCCCGTCCCGCTGTCTTGGGTGGCTTGGCTCGGAAATACTTGTCCCGCAGCAGCTTGGCCAACAGCTTCGGATCAATCGCGCCCGACGCCGCAATGGCCCCGTCCCGATCATACGTCTGTCCACCCTGCGTGATGCGGCTCACCAACTGGTCGATCACCATATTCCCCGGACCGGTGTCGAATGCGATCACCCGATCCGTACTGGTATTCGGAGGAATCGCCGTCAAATTGGCAATCCCGCCAATGTTCACGGCCACCCGCCCCCGTCCCCGGTGACGAATCAACAAATAGTCCAAATAAGGCACCAGCGGCGCACCCTTCCCGCCCGCGGCCACGTCCCGCTCACGGAAATTCGATATCACATCAATGCCTGTCCGTTCACTGATGACACTGGACTCACCGATCTGAAATGTGCTCGCTACTTTCTTGCCAAGGTACTGCGCGCCTTGGCCCTCATGGAAAATCGTCTGCCCGTGACACCCTATCAGCTTAATCGTGTTAAGCGGTATCTGCGCCCGTTCAGCCGTCTCCTCCAGGGCCTCCACGTAGAGTTCCCCCAGCAAAAAATTCAGCCTGGAAATATCTCCCGTTTGCGTGCTCGTGTTTGACACCGCCAACAACGCTTCACGGATCTGTCTTGGATATGGGACCGAGTGGCTAGTCAATACATTGATCTTCGCCTTGAAGCCCGAACCGGTAATATCGATGATGGCTACATCGATCCCGTCGAGCGAAGTCCCGCTCATGATGCCTGCTATTCTCATCTCTTTAGCAACTCTTGCTGTAGTTCCTGCAATATCTGCAAAGCTTCAACCGGCCGCAGCTCGTTGATATTCAAAGCCCGAATCCGGTCCGCGAACCCCTGATTTACGGGCTCGAATAACTTGATTTGTAGGGGAGCGTCAGCTTCATCCGGCGCTAATTCTTCACCTACCGAATGTTCCCTTACTTCATGATGCAATAAAACAGACCTCGCGCGCTGAATTACTTGCATAGGAAGTCCCGCCAAACGCGCCACTTCAATACCATAACTACGGTCTGCCGCACCCGGTTCTACCTTTCTTATGAACAAGATCTGGTCGTTTGACTCCTTCACCGCCACATGTAAATTTCTTACCCCAGAAAGTTTGTCCCCAAGCTCCGTCAGTTCGTGATAATGGGTCGCGAATAGTGTTTTCGCCCTAATTTTGCCGTCAATGTACTCCACCACCGCCCACGCAAGCGCCAAACCGTCGTATGTCGATGTGCCTCGCCCGATCTCGTCCAGTACTATAAAACTATTAGAAGTGGCTGTGTTCAAGATCGCCGCCGCCTCCGTCATTTCCACCATGAACGTCGATCGGCCCCGCGCCAAATTATCCGCCGCGCCGATTCTCGTGAACACGCGGTCCACCACTGGCAGCAGCGCCGCGTCCGCTGGCACAAAGGAGCCCATCTGCGCCAAAATCAGAATTAACGCCGCCTGCCGCAAGTATGTTGACTTCCCACCCATGTTCGGACCCGTAATGACGCCGATATATTCCTTCCCGGAATGAAGGTATAGATCGTTCGGAATAAATCTCGCCGCATCTCGCTCGCTCAGCTTCTCAATCACCGGATGCCGTCCCGCATCAATGCGCATCTCGCCGCTGTCTGTAAACTTCGGCCTGCGATAACGGTTCTCCACCGCCACATGCGCCAGTGTCGCCGCTACGTCCAGTTCGGCCACCACCGCGGCTGCGGCCTTAATCCGTTGCGCCTCTTTCGCCGCATCGGCGCGCAGCCGTTGGAAGATCTCGCGCTCCAGCGTCAGCATCTTCTCTTCGGCCGAAAGCACCTTGCTTTCCAGCTCTTTCAACTCCGGCGTCGTATATCGTTCCGCATTCGCCAGGGTCTGCCTGCGTTCATAGCTCGCTGGCGCCAGCGCTAGATTCGCCTTCGATATCTCGATGTAGTAGCCAAACACATTGTTGAAGCGCACCTTCAACGATTGAATCCCCGTCTGCGCCCGTTCCCGCGTCTCAATCGCCGCAATATACTGCTTGCTGTTCCGGCTAATATCGCGTAACTCGTCCAGCTCTTTGTCAAAGCCATCGCGAATCGTTCCCCCATCAGCTAGGTTCACCGGCGGCTCGTCCGCAATCGCGCCCAGAATCTTGTCCCTCACATCTTCAACCAAATCGATCTCACGCCGCAAACCCCCGGCCTCAAGCTGACCGGCAATCTCCATCACGGGCGGCAATTGCGCCAGCGAGCGTCCCAGCCCCAGCATGTCCCGGGGTGAAGCTGTGCCCAGAGTCACCTTCGCCAATAGCCGCTCTAAATCCTGTATGCCCGCCAGCGCCTTGCGCAGCTCGCCGCGTAAAATCACTTTGCCGGCCAACTCCCCCACCGCATCCAGCCGAGCCTCAATCTCCTTCAACTCGCACGCCGGGTTCAATAATCGCCGCCGTAACAGGCGCCCGCCCATTCCCGTCGCGGTCTTATCCAGTACATAAAACAACGTCGCTTCGCGGCTCTCACCGGCAAACAACGGCTCAACCAGCTCCAGATTCCGCACCGTGGCGCCATCCAGCACCATATGTTCATGCCGCTGATAATACGCCGGCAAATTCACATGGCTCAATGCCGATTTCTGCGTCTCCCGCAAATAATGCAGCACCGCCCCAGCCGCCGCCGTCGCCAGCGGTTTGTCGCCCAACCCGCACCCTTCGAGAGACAACAACTTGAAATTCTCCAGGATTTGCCGGCCCGCATAATCGCCGCCAAACACCCAGCTATCCAGCGGCGTCTCAAGACACGCCGCGCCTACCGCCACGCCCTCCGGATACAGCACCTCACGCAGATTCAGTGTTTCGAGCAGCGACGCCAATTCACCCACCGCGATCTCCGTCGTCCTGAATTCCCCAGTCGATAGGTCCGCATGCGCTACCCCGCAGCGTTCGCCTTTGCAGTAAACCGCCCCCAGATAGTTGTTCTCGTGCGAGCGCAGCAGGTTTGAATCGGTGGCCGTCCCCGGCGTAACCACGCGAGTCACTTCCCGCCTCACCAGCTTCTTGCCTGGCCCGGCTTCTTCCATCTGCTCGCAGATCGCCACCCGAAATCCGTGCTGAATCAGCCGCGCAATGTATCCTTCCGCCGCATGATAGGGCACGCCACACATCGGCACCGGTTCGCCCCGCTCCTTATTGCGTGCTGTCAGCGTAATTTCGAGCACCCCCGCCGCCGCTATCGCGTCTTCATGAAACAATTCATAAAAATCGCCCAGCCGAAACAGCAGCAGCGCGCCCGGCACTTGCTGTTTGGCGGCCTGATACTGCCGCATCAATGGGGTAGAAGGCTCTTGACTCACTACGCGTACAATCAACCCTGCACATGCCTTGGTGATCGTTAGGCTTGATTCTAACAGCGTTTACGCAAATTTGGGCGGTAACCGCCTAAACTGGCGAGTCCAGGTCAAAAAAGCGGACAAATCTCACGGATTTATAGCGAATTTCTCGTCAAAGACAACTTTCGACAGCCTGTATCCGTCAACCAAGGCAATGGGAATCCTTGCCTTCCTCCCCGGCTTCGATAATCGCCGCCTTTGAAAAGTGACTCGTCGTTATAACCGCGCCCTTTGCGTGCGGGTCGCAGGCTTCCCCGCAATTCCGCAACTTCTTTGCGCCCAACCGAATGAAGCCAACGCTTAGCCTGAACCTGGACAAGAGTGTTTTCAAAAATCCAGAAACGCCTTCCAGTCCGTGCATTCACGTCAATACCACCGTCTGCGGAATATTTGGTGACGCAAACATCGTTAAATCCCGAATGACCGAGCAAATCCCTGATAAATATCTCAAACCTTCGGGGTTCCATCGAAAGCAACCTGCTTCGAATCCGCTCAATCAGCTCAAAGTTTTCCCCTGAACCGAGACCAAATCCATCCACTATTTGGTTATCAGCCGAAGCGTCAACGTTCGTGCTTCGCGATTCGGCTAGCGTCTGTCGCGAAATAGCGGCGTCGAGAGCGATCGGAATCGGCCTCCGGGCAGAGTGAACTCTGAACTCGAATATCCAGACTTTCCGGACTTTGTCGTCGGAACCGACTTGCGTGTCGGGATAGTGGCGCAGATATTCAAGCAAGCCTAGATAACTCCATCGTTCTGGGCCGATAGATTTGTCGCCGCTAAAACGAACCCGTGGATCGGGAAGTCTAAAACCCGTTGCTCAATTACCCTGCGATTCATGCCTGAAAGACTTTGTTCGCCCTTCTTTCCCGCCGCTGTGTACGTCAGAATGTCACCTTCCAGACGGTCGTGATAAGGGTTTTCTCCAGACACGTGGAAATCCCGAACCGAAGTCATAATCGCGGCTCGAACCACCGCTTCACCGTGAATGGCGATACGAATGCCGCCGGCATTCGAAACCTTCAGGCTCTTAAATATACCTTCGTTTGAATAATTTCTCCCAACAATCAATTCACTAAGCATGATTGCGGCGTTCATAGAATCAGCTTTGTGCCATCTAGACCCAATCCCCACTACGCATACAACCCCCTCCGCCGAATTGCGTCCGCCACCCGGTCCAGCGCCAGCATATACGCCGCCGTCCGGTTATTCACGCCGTGCTTATCCGCGAAGTTCGTCACATCCCAAAAACTCCCCACCATAATCTCTTCCAGCCGCTCATTCACCAGCTTCTCGTTCCAAAAGTAGCCCTGCCGGTCTTGCACCCACTCGAAGTACGAAACCGTCACCCCGCCCGCGTTCGCCAAAATATCCGGAATCACAAAAATCTTGTTCTCCGCCAGAATCGAATCCGCCGCGTACGTGGTCGGCCCATTCGCCCCTTCGCACAAAATCTTAGCCTTGATTTTGCCCGCATTCGCCGACGTAATCACGTTCTCGCGCGCCGCCGGTATCAACACTTCGCAATCCCGCAAAAGCGCTTCGTCCTTATCCACGTCTTCGCCTTCATCAAAACCGCTAATCGATCCTGTCTCCTTCCGGTGCGCCATCAACTTAGCGATATCCAGCCCCTTTTCGTTAAAAACGGCGCCATCGTATTCCACAATGCCGATAACCTTGAAGCCTCTCTCCGCCATCAACCGCGCCGCCATCCCGCCCACATTCCCAAATCCTTGGATGATCACCCGCGTGTTGTACGC
The DNA here is from genome assembly GCA_963785595.1 of Bryobacterales bacterium. GTDB lineage: Bacteria > Acidobacteriota > Terriglobia > Bryobacterales > Bryobacteraceae > Bog-105. The sequence continues at coordinate 441,713 of CAWAVY010000003.1, forward strand.
CGCCAGTCCGAAGCGCTTCAGCGCCTCCAACGTCACAATCATGCAGCCCCGCCCCGTCGCTTCCGGCCGGCCAAGCGACCCCCCCAGCGCCAGCGGCTTGCCCGTCACCACCGCCGTCACGGTATGCCGCTTGTGCATGGAATACGTATCCATAATCCAAGCCATCGTCTGTTCATTGGTGTTCACATCCGGAGCCGGCACATCGCGCTCCGGTCCAATAAACTCGCAGATCTCCGCCGTATAACGCCGCGTAATCCGCTCTAATTCCCCTTCACTCAGCAGGTGAGGCTCGCAAATCACCCCGCCTTTACCGCCGCCAAAAGGAATATTCACAACCGCGCACTTCCACGTCATCCATGCCGCCAGCGCCCGCACTTCATCCAGCGATACATCCGGCGCAAACCGTATGCCTCCCTTCGCCGGACCGCGCGCAATCGAATGCTGCACCCGATACCCGGTGAACACTTCAATCCGCCCGTCGTCCAACATCACCGGAATGTTCACCGTCAATTCCATAGCCGCCGTCCGCAATACTTTGCGCATACCGTCGTCCAGCTTCAACAACTCGGCGGCTTCATTAAAACGATGGGCCGCCGATTCCCACGGATTCAGTTCCAGATCAACCTGCGGCGGCGCTTCCAAAATCATGTTTTGCACTTCCCCTGACATTTTCACACTTTCACCAGCGTCCGGCCAAAAGAAAAAAGGCCTTCGCAGCGCTTAGCTGCCAAGGCCATTTAGCTTACGGAGATCCAGTTGCTCGGCTTATGCCAAACCCATCTAGCGACCAGCAGACGAATGCCGCACTCGCCTCTTGCAACCGCCAAGGGAAGTTTTTACGCTACTTGCTTCTGGCTGAAGCGGCGGCGCAGAGCCAAACCGCAGAGCATCAAACCCGCACCCATCAGCGCGGTCGAACCAGGCTCGGGAGCTGCGGTCACGAACACCTGTTGGATGTAGCTCTCTTGCGCGCTCGAGTTGGCCGTCGCCGTCAGATTGATGTCTTTCTGAATGTTCAGCGTAGTATAGGAGCCGTTAACACTGGTGCTGCTCCAAAGCAAATTACTGCCGCCCAAGGCCGCCGCTCCCACGCTTACCGACATGAAACCAACCTGTGTCCCGCCGGTGTTATCCAGTTCCTCGGTCACCGAGGAAACGGCCAGACCCGCATAGATGGCGTTGAAGTCCAAGCCAACCGTGGTAATCGGGGTCGGGGAAGTCACCGTATAGTTGATCCGGATGTCGTTCGCCGAGTTGTTGCCGGCGAGGAAATTGCTCGCATCGAACTCGATACCCACGCCCGGCGTGGTGATCGTGTTCACGGCGATGCCGCCACAATTTAACGGCAGAACAATAGAGCCGCTCGACATGATGCTGCAAGTGAAGTTGCTGAACGTCAGCCCACCTACGTTCAAAGTTGGGGATGGGACGATCAGATTGGCTTGCATCGCGATGGGAGCGACCAAAGCCAGAGCCGTAAACAAAAATGATTTTGAGAATTGCATTCGAATTTTTTTCTCCTAAATAAGGCCGTTCAGACAAAGTCCACGCGGCTTCTGAATGCAGTGTCCCCTTAAGTTCAGTTGGTGCGCAAGGATTACGAGCGCTAGAGGTATAGGCATAAGCTCCTTTGTTTTAATGGATTAGGGTGCCTGGTTTAGCCGCTATTCCCAACGGTCTAGGGGCCGTTTCACACATCCGATGAATTCCTCAAAACCTCCCTTTTTTAGCGAAATCCAAGCCGTTTTAGCGCCATAATGGAAATGGATATTGCCCCTTTTATCCAGTACCCGCGCCGAACAAACTCGTAGTACGGGAACGAAGACAGCCGTTACGTCGTCTTATTCATTTGTCGAGGAAAATCATACTGTGACCCCTGAAGAAACCCGCCTCTTATCCGATTTAGCCGCCAAGATCGCTCAAACCCCGGCGCCGCCGCGCGATCCCGAAGCCGAAGAGTTCATCCGCAAAAATATTGGCTCCCGTCCAGACGCGCTGTACCTGATGACTCAAACCGTGCTCATTCAGAACATGGCGCTCCAGCAGGCTCAGCAACAGATTCGCGATTTGCAACAACGCGCGCCTCAGCCTGGCTATCCAGCCGCTTCCTCCGGCAGCTTTCTCGGCGGTGGCTATCAGAGCCAGCCGCAACAACCCCAATACGCCCCTCCGCCCCCGTCGTCGCCTTCATTCATGCAAGGCTCTGGCGGCGGTTTTCTACGCGGTGCCGCGCAAACCGCCGCGGGTGTTGCCGCCGGCGCACTGGCATTTGAAGGGATTCGCTCCCTTTTCGAACACCCCGGTTTCGGCGGCGGCGGCTCAGGGCAAGGCTTTATGGGCGGCGCGCCCGTCGAAGAAACTGTCGTGAATAACTATTACGATTCTCCCGACCGAACGAGCGACGCCGACACCCAAACCCAAGACGCCGATTACGACGATTCAAACGATACCGATACCAATTACGACGATTCCTCCAACTCCGACGACATCGCCTGAAAGCGCGGCGCTCCCAAGGGTCTCAGGGCGAGCCAAGAAACGCGAGCAAAGACGCAGTTGTGTACCAGGGAACCCCACCCTCCTCAAAGTCTTTGTCGTTCGACCAAACGGGGATTCGAAACTGAATCGCAAGCGCAAGGAGTTCCGCGTCGTCGGGATCGCGTCGTCCGATCCTGCGCCGCGCAACTGCTACCGAACCAACGTACTCGCTCCTTGGAACAACAGTAACCGGCAGAGCCGCCGCAGCTAGCAGAACAACGTCAATAGCCCACCCTCGTTTGACAGCCAATTGCGGCGCGTACTCCTGAACTTCCTCTATATTTGCGACGGTGGTGAAAATCTCCTCGATCCGGGAGTGATTCAATACCCGTTTAGCCTGCCCACCGATCAAAGCCGACAGCAGGACGTTAGCGTCGGCGGCGAGTTTCACGGCGAGTCTTGCGCCAAGAATCAAAGTCGTCCAGGATCTGGTCTTCTTTTACGCCACTCTCCTTAAGCTGACGCGCAATTTCCGCACTCAACTTGTCAAAGAGCTGGATCTTAAAATCAACAGATAGCATGCCCTCAGGCGAGGGGAAGAGTATGCCCGCCATTCGGCCCCGGCGCGTGATCAAAACCGGCTCTTCCGACTTCAACAAGCCGGTTGCATTGTCTCGAAATTCGCGGACCGTACTGATTCGCATCTGCTAGCGCTAGCCCTATTCTAGCGTCTACTCCCGCACCAAAGTCGCCGCAATCTTCCCTAACTGGCATTCCTCATGCACCGCTCTCACGGCTCGGTCCAACATATCCAGCCGCACAATAATTCCGATCGTCAACTCGCTTGATCCTTGTGCAATCGCAATAATGTTTGTGTTCTCCCGCGAAATTGCCGTAAACACCCGCCCTGCCAAGCCCGGCGTCCCCCTCATCCCTTCGCCCACCACCGCCAGCAGCCCCACGTTCTCATCCACCTCTATCGGTTTCAAATAGCCATGCGCCAGCTCAATGGATAAATTCGCTTCCAAAGCCTCCATCGCCGGCGTTACATCCTGCCTGCGGATCAGAAAGCAAAACGTCTGCCGGTAACTCGAACTCGTCAGCACCAGAATCTCCACATTCGCCAGCGCCAGCGCATCCAGCGTCCGTGCCATCAACCGCGTCCCGCTCAGCACCGCATTCGCCGGCTCCATCGATACCAGCGCCACATCCGACATCGACGTCACCGCCCGCGCCCCCTTCGGCTCGTCGAAATGCGAAACGATCTTGGTGCCCGGCTTATCCAGCGCAAAGCTATTCTTGCTCCACACCGGAATCTGCTTTTCCACCAACGGCGCCAGCGTGCGCGGATGCAGTACCTTCGCCCCGTTATACGCCAGTTCCGCCGCCTCCGCATAAGTCACTTCTTCCAACACCGCCACATCCTTCACCAGACGCGGATCGGCCGTCATGATTCCGTCCACATCCGTCCAGATCCACAACTCCTGCGCATCCAGTGCCGCCGCCAAAATCGACGCCGAGAAGTCTGACCCTCCTCGTCCCAGCGTCGTCGGCCTCCCGTCCATCGTGGCGCCGTTAAACCCGGTCATGACCGGCACCACTCCCTGCTCAATCAATGGCGTCAGCTTGGCCGCGCACTTCTCTTTCGTGGCCGCCATCTGGGGCGACGCATTCCCAAAAACCGCATCGGTCACAATCACCTCCCCGCCGTTCACCGCGAGCGCTCTTACGCCCGCAGCTTCCAAATAGCGCGCCAACAAAGCAGCCGACAACCTCTCGCCAATCGCAATCGCCTCGTCCACCGACCGTGGCGGCCGCTCCCCCAGCATCAAGATGCCATTCGCGATACGTTGGAATTCATTCACCAACGCGGCCACGTCTTCGTCCGCCGCCTCATCCTGCCCCAACAACGCTTCCGCCGCTTCCAAGTGCCGCGCCCGCAGCGTCTCCACTCCCGCGCCGACAGCCGCCGCGTCGCCCACCTCCGCGCGCCGCAGCGTCTCAAGCAACAAATCCGTCACCCTCGACATCGCCGACACCACCACCGCCAGCGACCGCACCTTTCTCTGCTCCGCGATGATCTTCGCCGCCACCCGCATCCGTTCCGCGCTCCCCATACTGGTCCCGCCGAACTTCATCACTAATAGATTCTTCAAACCAGCCCTTCCGAGCCCATTCTCCCAAAAGGGTGGAGTAGGCGATTCCCGCCAGGGTGGGGCGGACGCCCCCGTCCGCGCAGGACCCCCCGGTCCTGCTCTTTGCGACTTTTACAACGAATTTCTAACTCAGCACACTAGAACAGGCGGGCTGATCAAACGGTCCTTCGTGATCTGGTTGACGACTAGCACCTAGAAATTCTTTGCGCCTGAGTAAGCTCAACGTATTTCCTAGCTTCGGTACAACGCAGACACGCATGGTCCAAGAAGCGGATTGAACGCGAAACGGTCTACCCTCGCCTTGCGCCTGGGCGAGATAACGGGGCTCCGTGTAATAGAGCTGGACAAGGTATTCTGGCGGTCCGGCCTTGTTGCTACACCCCGCGATCAATCGGTCCAGGTTCAACGGACGCTCATTGAGGAAAACGCGTGGATCATCGACGGGGACATCGGGCCATATGACGCTGTCGACGTCAGGCTTCGAGCTGCGGACACAATAATCTTTCTGGATTTTTTACTCGGCCGGTGCGCGTGGCGAGCCATTTGGCGATCGCGCGAACGCGCCGACTTCTGGCTGTGGCTCTGGCGCTATCGCCGGCACAGCCGTCCGGCTTTGATGCAGGCAATCGCCGACCACGGAGCTAGCGCAACCCTCCACGTACTACCCAATCCCGCTGCGCTCAAACGATTCGTCGCAGATGTAGTGCGCTATCACCGGACCTGAGTTTTCAGTCACAACTTTTCAAACTTTCTTCCAAACTCTCTAACCCCACCCCCATCAGCCACTTAACCCCTATAACCCACCTTCGCCCAACCCCCGTCCCAACTCCTTCTCCTCTACGCTGGAGCCGAAATGCAAACCTCACTCCGCTTCGCGCTTATCGTTCGTTTCTTATCTTTGTTCATTTGTGTTCATCTGCGCCCGTTCTTCCGTCTGCCGGCGCGGGAAAAACCCGTCTCTTTGGCCCCGCAAAAACTGAGTTGTGCCCCCGCATTTGCACTACTATTAATAGCGGGCCAATTGGCGCTTCGGAACAAGCGCATTTTTACCGCTGAGACCTCCTCGTCGAGACACTGCGGCCCTTCAAGCGAAATCATGGACGTTTTTCAACTCACCCGGACCCTCATCGACATTGAATCGATAACCCCCAACGAGCGTGAAATCGGCCATTTTCTCTTCGCTTATCTGAGCGATCTTGCCCAGCGTTATGAGGGCGTTGTCGAACGTCTGCCCGTTGAGCCCGATCGCGATAACGTATTCGTGCGCTTCGGTACTCCCATCGCCACTCTCTCCACTCACATGGATACTGTCCCGCCCTTCATCCCTTCGCGCGATGATGGCGCGCAAATCTGGGGCCGCGGCGCTTGCGATACCAAAGGCATCATCGCCGCCATGCTCACCGCGGCGGAACGTCTTCTCTCTGCGGGCATTCGCAACTTCGGTCTGCTCTTCGTGGTCGGTGAAGAACGCAACAGTGCCGGCGCGCTCGCCGCTGCCAAAACGCCGCGTGGCAGCAAATACATCGTCAACGGCGAACCTACCGAAAATCAACTGGCTCTCGGCTCCAAAGGCGCTTTACGTTTTGAAGTCGTCGCCACTGGCCGCATGGCTCACTCGGCTTATCCGGAGCTAGGTGAATCCGCCATTGAAAAGCTTCTCAATGCGCTCGATCGGCTTCGCAAAATGCCTCTGCCCGCCGATCAAACGCTCGGCCCTAGTACGCTCAACATCGGAATCATTCGTGGTGGCCGCGCCCCCAACGTGATTGCCGACGAAGCTATGGCGGAAATTTTCATCCGTGTGGTCGGAGATGTTACCGAGCTTCGCCAACAAATCAAAGCCGCCGCCGCGCCCGATGCCGAAGCCAACGAACTTCTTTTTATCCCGGCCGTCCGTTTAGGCTCGCTGCCCGGTTTCAACACCACCGTAGTAGCTTACACCTCCGATATCCCCGCCTTTGGCGATACCTGGGGCCAGCCCTTTCTGCTCGGCCCTGGAACCATTCACGTCGCCCATACCAACGACGAACGCATCGCAAAATCCGACCTCACCGCAGCCGTCGAGATATATGCAAAATTGGTAGAAAGGCTCTCACAACAATGAAGAGTATCGACGTAGGTATTCTGGGCGGCACCGGCATGGTGGGCCAGCACTTCATCCGTTTCTTGCAAGGCCACCCCTGGTTCAATCTCACTTGGCTCGGCGCGAGTGACCGTTCCGCTGGCAAGAAACTGAAGGATGCCACCGCCTGGCGTCTCGATGGCGACCTCCCGTCCCATGCGGCGGAGATCCTTGTCTCCGATTCCAAACCCTCCGCCACTGCGCCCCGGCTCATGTTCTCGGCTATGGATGCCTCCGTCGCCACTGAGATTGAGCGCGCTTTTGCCCAAGCCGGCCACATCGTCGTTTCCAATTCCCGCAATCATCGCATGGATGCCGATGTGCCTCTGATTGTCTCCGAAGTGAATCCCGGCCATTTGGCCTTACTCCACTCGCAACAGAAGCTCCGTGGCTGGAAGGGCATGATTGTCACCAATCCCAATTGCTCTACCATCGTGCTCACCATGGCGCTTGCCCCGCTCGCTCAATACGGAATTCAAAAAGTGATCGTCGCCACGCTGCAAGCCGTCTCGGGCGCGGGCTATCCCGGTGTCGCGTCCATGGACATCGTGGCTAACGTCGTTCCCTTCATTGGTGCCGAAGAAGAGAAGATGCAGCAGGAGACCCAAAAAATTTTAGGCGCTCTTTCCAACGGAACCATCGTTCCCCTGGCCGCCCGCGTCAGCGCCCATTGCAATCGCGTCGCAGTCACTGATGGTCACGTCGTTACTGCTTCCATCGAATTCGCGAAAAAACCTACCATCGCCGATGTCCAGGCAGCCATCGAAAACTTTCAAAGCGTACCGCAACAGCGCAAATTGCCGAGTGCGCCGCTGAAGCCTCTCACGTACCTGCCGCAAGCCGACCGTCCCCAACCGCGCCGTGATGCCATGCGCGAAAACGGCATGGGCATTACCGTTGGCCGCATTCGCGAATGTCCCGTTCTCGATATCAAGTTAGTCGCTTGCGGTCACAACACCATTCGCGGCGCCGCCGGTGCCGCCGTCCTCAACGCCGAGCTCATGGCCTCCGAAGGGTTCCTGGACTAGTGATCACGGAAATGCCCGCTCCGAAACCGACCGCTCCGAAACCGAGCCGGAAGCGTCAGCGCCCTAATTTGTGCCCTCCCCGGGACCCTACCCCATGATCGTCATGAAGTTCGGCGGCACCTCGGTCGAATCCCGTGATGCCATCACTCGCGTTACGTCCATCGTCAAGAAATACGAACCGCGCCGCCCCATCGTCGTGGTCTCCGCCATGGGCAAAACCACCAACCATCTCCTCGCTGCCGCCCACGAAGCCGCTGCCGGCCGCCGCGACCAAGCTCTCGGCATTGTCGATGAACTCCGCAGCCATCACCTCACTCACGGCCTCGCCATCGCCGGTCCCGCCGCTGCCGATCTTGACCGCTTCATCCGCACGCACTTCGATTGGCTCGACGAACTCGTCAAAGGGCTCTCCGTTGTCGGCGAACTGTCCGCGCGCTCCATGGACGCCATCGCGAGCGTAGGCGAGCGACTCTCCAGCCTGGTCGTCAGCTTCGCTTTTCGCGCCGCCGGCATGTCCACCCAGCATGTCGATGCCCGCCGCATCATCATTACCGACGACCGCTTCACTCAGGCCCAACCACTCTTCGCGGAGACCTACGCCCAACTCGCCGAAAACGTCCGGCCCCTCGCCGAACAATCCGTCGTCGTCATGGGCGGCTTCATCGGCGCCACAAAAGACGGCATCACCACCACCCTTGGCCGTGGTGGCTCCGACTATTCAGCCGCCATTGTCGGCGCAGGCGTCAACGCCGAAGAGATTCAGATTTGGACCGACGTCGATGGCATGCTTACCGCCGATCCCCGCATCATGCCCGGCGGCCATCGCGTCAAAAGCATCTCCTTCGCCGAAGCTGCCGAGATGGCCTTCTTTGGCGCGAAAGTGTTGCATCCAGCCACCGTCCTGCCCGCCGTGGAAATGAATATTCCGGTCCTGATTCTCAATTCCAAGCGCCCCGATGTCGAAGGCACGCGCATCACCTCCGAAGCCGTGCCTTGCGCCAACCCCGTTAAATCCATCTCGTGCAAGCGCGACATCACCATTGTGAATGTCCGCTCCACGCGCATGCTCATGGCGCACGGCTTTCTGCGCCGTATCTTCGAAGTCTTCGACCGCTACCAAACCAGTGTCGATATGCTTTCTACTTCGGAAGTCAGTTTGTCGTTGACGTTGGATAATACTGAGAATCTGGCTGCCATCAGGGAAGAGGTTTGTCAGTTTGCTGAGGTAACCGTGGAAGAGAAACAAGCCATCATTTGTCTCGTAGGTGAAAATATCCGCCATACGCCGGGCATCGCCGGACGCGCTTTTCAGGTGCTGGCCGGCAAGAACATACGTATGATTTCGCAAGGCGCTTCTTTATTAAATCTTGGTTTTGTGATCGCCGATAGCGATCTTACCGGTGCCGTCTCCGCCCTGCACAAAGAATTTTTCTCCACTCTCGATCCGGCGGTGTTCGCTTAATGTCTAAGAATCAAAAACTGGCGCTCGTGGGCTACGGCAAAATGGGCCGCCTCGTGGAACAACTGGCGCCCGAATACAACTTCGATGTCGTCTTGCATCTCAATCGATCAAACAGTATTACCGCGGAAGTGCTCCACGGTGTGGACGTCGCCATCGAATTTTCCACGCCCGAAGCCGCGCCCGAAAACTTGCAGCGCCTCGCCCTGCTGCACATCCCAACCGTAACGGGCACCACCGGTTGGATCGATCATCTTCCCGCTATCAAAGCAGCCGTCTCCCAGGCAGGCAGCGGTTTGGTTTGGAGCCCGAATTTCTCGGTGGGTGTAGCGGTCTTTCGCAAGCTAGCCACCTTCTCCGCCCAGCTCCTGCGCGATGAAACGGAATACGGCGCGTGGGCTTGGGAAATTCATCATGATGCCAAGAAAGACGCCCCTTCGGGCACCCTCATGCACTTGGTCCAAGCCATGAAAGACGCCGGTTACCGCCGTAACATCGATACCAGTTCCAGCCGCGCCGGCAAACATCCGGGAACCCACGAAATCGGTTTTGATTCGGCGGCGGATACGATAACCCTGCGCCACACCGCCCGCAGCCGCGAAGGCTTCGCGCGCGGCGCTCTTAAATCCGCCCGCTGGATTTTGTCCCGCAAAGGCGTCTACACTTTTGAAGAAGTGTTGTTTGGTAAGGAGTAAATATGTTTACCGGCTGCGGCACCGCTCTGGTTACCCCCTTTCGCATGGATGGCTCGCTCGATGAGCCTTCTCTGCGCGCGCTTGTTGAACGTCAAATCGACGCCGGCATCAATTTTCTTTGTCCCTGCGGCACCACTGGCGAAAGCCCGACCCTTTCTCATTCCGAACATCTGCGCGTGGTCGAGATCACGGTCGAGCAAGCTCGTGGACGAGTGCCCGTTTTAGCCGGAGCTGGCGGTTACGATACCAGCCATGTCATCCATCTCATTGCCGATCTTCACAAACTTGGCGTCTCCGGCATTCTCTCCGTCACCCCTTATTACAACAAGCCCACGCAGGAAGGCTTGTATCAGCATTACCGCGCGCTCGCTAATTCCACGCCGCTGCCCATCATTGTTTACAGTGTGCAGTCCCGTACCTCGGTCAACGTGGAACCCGCCACGCTGCTGCGGCTGGCCGAAATCAAAAACATCGTCGGTGTCAAGGAAGCGTCCGGCAGCATTTCACAAATGGCCAGTTTGCTGGCGCGTGTGCCGGAATCGTTCCTCGTTCTTTCCGGTGATGACGCCATCGCTTTGCCGCTCATCGCACTGGGCGGACAGGGTGTCATCTCGGTGGTCTCTAATGAAATTCCAGCTGAGTTCACCGCGCTCACACAAGCCGCTTTGCAAGGAGATTTCGTCCGCGCTCGTCAGCTCCAGAAGAAATATCATGCGCTGATGGAAATCAATTTTGTCGAGACCAACCCCGGGCCAGTCAAGTTCGCCGTCTCGCGCATGGGCTTGTGCGAACCCTCTTGGCGGCTGCCCATGGTTGCTCCAACCGTGGCATCGCAACAGAAAATCGAGGCCGTCCTCGAATCCCTCGGTTTGTTGGCGGGAGTGCGGGCTTGAGCGATTCGCCCGCTCCATCTATACGTCAAGCCATAGAAGAACTGTTTGAACAGAAACCAGCCCAGTACCATGACGAACACCGAAAGCTATTCAGCGAATTCATCGGCCTCCTGAATCGCGGCGTTGTCCGCGCGGCCGAACCTGACCAGCGCGAGTCAACGGGCTGGCGCGTCAATACCTGGGTGAAGAAAGGCATCTTGCTCGGCTTCCGCATCGGCGGAATTGTAGAGATGTCCGGCCAGTTCTTTGACAAGTCAACCTATCCGCTCAAGCACCTGAGTGCGGCGGATGGTGTGCGCGTTGTTCCCGGCGGCTCCAGTATTCGCGACGGTTGCTATATTGGCCGCGGCGTCACTTGCATGCCTCCCATGTACATCAACGCGGGCGCGTATGTCGATGATGGAACTATGGTGGATTCACACGCGCTCATCGGCAGTTGTGCGCAGATCGGCAAGAGCTGCCACGTCTCGGCTGCATCGCAAATCGGCGGCGTTCTCGAACCGGTCGGTGCCATTCCGGTGATTGTCGAAGACGACGTTCTCATTGGCGGAAATTGCGGCGTCTACGAAGGCACGGTTATAAAGAAGCGCGCCGTGCTGGGCAGCGGTACGATTCTGAACCGCTCTACTCCGGTTTACGATCTGGTTCGCGAAACGGTTCATCGCGCCACGGCCGATTCGCCGCTCGTGATTCCCGAAGAAGCCGTGGTTGTGGCCGGTTCCCGCGCTGTCAAATCGGGCCCCGGCCGCGAATGGGGCATCTCGCTTTACACGCCGGTGATCGTTAAGTATCGCGATGCCGGCACCGAAGCGAAAATTCAGCTCGAAGATTTTCTGCGCTAACTTTCAGTTCTCTTCCGCGCTCGCTTCAAAGAGTTTCGGACCCGTAGGCTTCTCGTACTTCCCTTCAATAGGTTCTTCCGTCACCAGCACGCCAGTGACGTTTGAGAGTAGCGCGCCGTCCTTAAAAAGAACCACGCAGGAACCGTTTTCCGCTGGCATGAAAACGCCCGCGCTTACCGCGCCAATCGTATCCGCCGTCGTTTCCTTGCGCAGCAGCCAAAGTTGAAACGTATGGTCGGTCGATGGTTTCGGCACGTTCGAACCCACGAAGACCAGCCGCGACTTTTCCGCCAGCAGTGCGTACCCGAGCCCCTTCCCCGCGGCCTCCGACGCCTTCATCGGAAGCAGCCGCACGCCGCCATGCGTTAACGTTTCGAGCAAACTGTTGGTCTCGCCGGCCGTTTGCGCGTTGCGCGCCAGTTCGGTTTTTTGTTGCTCAATCACTGCTTGCGCCTTCGACAGTGCGTCTTCGGTTTTCTTGGTCTGCGCCACCGCCGCCGGCCCCGCTGAATCCAATTGGGTTTTGAGTTGCCTCCGCTTCTCGATCTCTTGATCCAATTTGAGTTGGTTGCTGGCTACTTCCTTCGCCAATCGCTCAAGATCCACCGTCGAAGCTTGCCCCTCCATGCGGCTCGAAGCGCGCGCGGCGTACCACGTTGCCACCAGCAACACAGAGGTAACCGCACAAATGATCACCAGTGTCGATATGGGCACCGCCGTCCGTTCGCGCACCGCCGAGTTTTTCGGGAACGTTAAAACCTTCCGGCTCAGTTCCGCGATTCTCACAATCCGTCCGCGAAAGTCTTCGGAAGGTTCAGCGTTTTCCAGCGTCTCCGCAAACACCAGCCACAAGTTCATGCTGCGCTGCACGCCGTTTAAGCAAGCCGGACACTGTTCCTGAATCTGCGCTTCCACCTGCGAACGGTCTGGCTCTTCAAGCAGTCCCAGCACATAGCGGTCGTAGGTCTCGGAAGTAAATCCAGCACAATGCATCCGCCCATCCCTTGCCAAATCAGTATACGCCGCTTCAACGAATCAGCGCTTGACAAGCCCCGCCGCGCCCCAATCGCCGGGCACCGTAACGCGCCCCTTGCCGTAAGGCGCCGTCAATTCTTTAATCTCAAATTTGACCTTGTCTCCGCGCACCTCTGCCAGCGTGTGCTGAAAAAACCAGCCATGTTCGTACAACTTGCTTTCTCTTAAATGGCCGCCGGAACTTGCCATCGAAAGGTACGTCACGCCATCAAGCTCAAAGTGCAACATCTGATGAATGTGCCCGGCAATCACATACTTCACTCCATAGCGCAAAGCCAGTTGATGCAGAGGAAAGGCCGGGTTGCCCAGAACCACTTGCAGAATCCAGGCCGGCCGGTGCGAAAAGATGAATTTGACGGGCTGCTTTTCATGAGCCGCAAGGTCTTTCTCAAGAAAGGTTAGCTCTTCTGCCGGGAACTGCTCGCTTTCGCTGTCGTCCAGCACTGTGAAGTGTACCTGCCGGAAATCAAAGCCGTAATGCAAAGGGCGCTTCGTGTGTTCCACATACGCTCGCGCGGACGCTTGCGACCAAACGTCATGATTGCCGGGAGTGAAGAAAATTTTGTAGCGGCGATACGGCGCTAACACGGCCTCGGCTTCTTCCCATTCCGTTTCCACCGTTCGATCGTTAAGACCCTGGATGGTATCTCCCACGGTTACGATAAAGGCCGGATGCTCCAGATTCGTTTCGCGCCAAGCCTCTTCCCACACACCTTCCACGGCTTCTCCGGTATGATCGCCCAGGATGCCAAAATCGAAGTCCTCAGTGGCACTCAACGCGGCGAATTTCCCCGCCGCTGCAAGAATCAATACCGGAACTAGCGCCCCGATAACGCCTGTTCGAATCCGCATTTCATAACCCGATGGTAGCAATCGCGCATGTGTCTTAGAATGAAGCGTGTTCCCCGCTGGCGGCCACACCGCCCACACCTACCGTCTTCTGCTGTTGACTCTTTTGCTCCGCCCGTTTGGCAATTTATCGCTCGCCTGGGGGATGCATCATTTCCCGCGGCTGCTCAATTGGCGACCGCTCCCCTACCTGGAAGCGTTGCTCAATCCGTTCGTGGCGCTGGGGATTGCTATGCTGATTTTGGCCCTGCTCACACGAATGGCTCTTTTGAGCGTCGCGGACCTGAGTTTCGTGCTGCCTTTGACGGCAACCGGTTATATCATTTCAGCCATGCTCGGCAAGATTTTCCTCGCCGAAGATGTCGGTTCAAACCGCTGGCTTGGAACGTGTATGATCTTCGCAGGTGTTGTGCTTGTCGGTTCGACGCCAGAGCGATCGGCAACGGCCGGGGGCGAGCGTTAGCATGCTTTGGCGTCTTTGGTTCGAATGGTAAAATCGCGTTACACGGGTGAACATTGGCTCAAAATATGAAGATTAGCGTGCTTGGTGGAGATGGCTACTGCGGTTGGGCCACTGCCCTTTACTTATCCTCCCGCGGCCACACCGTTTCAATCGTCGATAACTTTGCCCGCCGCCAATGGGATCACGAGTTGGGAGTGCAGACGCTTACGCCCATTCGCCCTCTCGCCGAAAGATTAAAGATCTGGCAGGAACTCACCGGTCACACCATCGATTTACAAGTGGGCGATTGCACCGACTACGATTTTCTGGGCTCTTATGTGAAATCGTTTGAGCCGGAAGCGGTGATTCACTTTGCCGAGCAGCGTGCCGCTCCCTATTCGATGATCGACCGTAAGCACGCGGTTTTCACCCAAGTCAATAACGTGGTGGGAACGCTGAACCTGCTGTTCGCCCTGCGCGAGTTTCAGCCCGATTGCCACCTGGTAAAGCTTGGCACCATGGGCGAATACGGTACGCCGAATATCGATATCGAGGAAGGCTATATTGCCATTGAGCACAATGGGCGCAAGGATGTGCTGCCGTTTCCGAAACAGCCTGGCTCTTTCTACCATTTGTCGAAGGTTCACGATAGCCACAACATGATGTTTGCGTGCAAAGTGTGGAAGCTGCGCGCGACAGATTTGAACCAAGGCGTGGTTTATGGCACCATCACGGACGAAACGGCGCTGGACGAAGGTCTGATTAACCGCTTCGATTACGACGAAGTTTTTGGAACTGTGCTAAACCGTTTTTGCGTGCAGGCCGCCGTGGGACATCCGCTGACGGTTTACGGAAAGGGCGGGCAAACGCGCGGATTTCTGGACATCCGCGATACCGTTCGCTGCGTTGAACTGGCCTGCCTCAACCCCGCCGCTCCCGGTGAGTGCCGGGTTTTCAATCAATTCACTGAACAGTTTTCCGTGCTCGATATAGCCAAGCTCGTGCAGAAGGCCGGCCGGAAAATGGGCATCAAGGCCACGCTCGATCAGTTGCCCGATCCACGTGTGGAATCGGAAGAACATTACTATAACGCCAAACACTCTAAACTCATCGACCTGGGTTTAAAGCCCCATTTTCTCTCGGATTCGCTGCTCGACTCGCTCATGAACATTGCGATTCGCTATCGCGACCGCGTGGATTCGTCCATGTTCCTGCCGCAGGTGAATTGGCGGAAGCCCACCAACGTTCGCAATTTGAAACCGCAAGCCGCCGCGGTGCCTGCCGTTTCGCGCTGATATCCTTTCGGTGTGTGGCGCCTTGCGTTATTGGCGGCTATCGCATTTTGCACGCTTGCCGGGCAAACCGCCGGGCACTGGACCCGGGCAAAAAACTCGCACTTTGAAATTTATTCGCAAGGTAGCGAAGAGACGGCGCGAAAGGCGCTTGCTTCGTTCGAGCAATTGCGAATGTTCTTTGAGCAAAGCCGTTTTCCCGGTCTTGCCTTAAACGAGCAGGGCGGGCGCACACTGCGCGTGGTGGTGTTCCGCTCGGAAAACGAATATGAGGAATACCGGCTGCGCACAATTGCCGATGCCTATTACGTTTCGGACGGAACTCGCGACTACATCGTGATGGCGTCGTGGCCCACAAATGCTTTCAGCATTGCGGCGCATGAATACTTCCACTACGTCCTGCATGCCAGCGGCCTGAAACTGCCGGTATGCTTGAACGAAGGACTGGCCGAATACTTCTCCACTTTGCGCTTCAAGGAAGACGCATACGAACTGGGCGGCGATCTGCCGGCTCGCACGAAAATCTTGCGAGGAAGGAGTTGGCTGCCGCTGCCCGAATTATTCGCGCTGGCGACTGGCTCGTCTTTGGGTTCCGCTTTGCCGGACACCCGCAAGCTAGCCGATATTTTCTATGCCGAAAGCTGGGCGCTGACGGACATGCTGGCCGCTTCGCCGCAATACGCCAGCCATTTTCGAGAGTTGGTTGCTGAGTTCGTCGCGGGGTCGAGCGCGGCTCAGGCGTTCGCTAAGGTGTACGGCCAGTCGCTCGATGAAGTGACAACAGCGCTCAGGAAGTGGGTCGGGAAATCGCGCTTAAGCCGCTTCGCGCTGAATCAGCCGGCGGCGTTCGAGCCGGTGCCGGGCTATGAGGTTTCCTCCCTTAAAGTAAAGTCGCTTTTAGCGGACGTCTCGCTGGTGAGTGGCCATGTTGAACAGGCGCGAATTCGTTACGCGGCACTGCTACAGGAGGAGCCGAACGATCCTCATACTCACGCAGCGTTAGGCGTGATCGCAGGCAGGCAGGGGAACCGGGAAGAAAATTTAAAGCAATGGCGCGAAGCGATACGCGATAACTCGCAAGACGCGGATTTGTGTTACCGCTATGCATTACTCGCGGAGGATGCTGGGGTCGGCACGCCAGACGTGAAGGCTGCGTTAGAAAGAGCCATTGCTCTGGCGCCGGCTTTTGACGATGCTCGCTATAAGCTTGCCTTACTTGAAGGCCAAGCTGGCGAATACCGGCGGGAGGTGGAGCACTTGCGGGCGATGCGTGTTCCAGAAGGGGCGAGGCGGTTTGCGTATTGGCTGGCGATGGCCGCTGCCTTGACCGAGGTAGATGAACGAGGCGAGGCCAAGGAAGCGGCCCAGAAGGCTTTAAACTCGGCCGGGACAGAAGAAGAGAGGTCGCAGGCCCGGCAGCAGGCGTACATAGCCGCGACCGACCTAAAGGTGCAGTTCGTGACCGATTCCGCGGGCCAGGCGCGGATGGTGACGACGCGCGTTGAGCATGGGGAAGAGGATTGGAACCCGTTCATCGAGCCTTCCGACCATATTCAACACGCGGTCGGGAGCCTTGCGGAAGTTTTGTGCAAGGCGGGAAAACTCAGCGGATTCCTGCTGCGAACCAAAGATGGGGCGGTGATGGTGGACGTGCCAGATCCGCTGCATGTGTTGATACGCAATGGTCCGGGTGAGTTTTATTGTGGACCAATGAACGGGGAAGTCGTCGAAACTGATTATGCCGTCGTTGAAACGGCAGCCAAGACGAAGAATGTTTTGAGAGGGATGACTTTTTCACTCGCCACTCGGCACTAACTCTCCGCCGCGAATATAATACGAACCCCCGCGCCAGCGGATGGTATTTCGCAAGAAACTGGCTGCCCACATCAGCAAAGCGAAGGCGTCCCAACAAAACACCACCGGCATTTTCCGCCACAAGTGTTCCTGCTTTAACCCATAGCCGCCAATCAGCCATGTCATGGCTACGCGCAAGATGAAATAAGCGCCGAAATAGAGCGCGGCCGTTGCCCAAGTGGGATGCACCAGAACGGCGATGCTCGACCACAGCAAGCCCTGGGTAAACAGTAGCCCTAAGTGACCCGCCGGCCGCATATGCCGCATCACCACAAGCCACCGCAGACGCTTATGCAGCAGTTCGTTAAAAGTCTGATAATCCGAAACCGTCTCCACCGTGTAGCGCGATAACTCGATTTGATATCCCTGCTCAGCGATGAGTCGGCCCACCAATAAATCGTCTCCCGGCCGATTTTCGATGGCTTGGTAACCGCCGAAGCCGGCCAGCTTGGCGCGCGTAGTGGCGATGGTAGGCCCGAGCGCGAATTTTACGCCGTCCAACTCGCGGGCCACCAGCAGACCCGCGTAGAAATCGGACAGCATCCCGGCCGTCTGTAGATTCTCAATAAAAGTCTGGTCGCCCACGGAAACATAGAAACAGGTAACGGCGCCCACCTTGGGATTTTCCAGCGGTGCAATAATGCTCCGCAAATAATCCGGCCTGACCCGCACATCGCTATCGTTGATGACCAGATGTTCGTAGCGCGCTTCGTGGGCGAGACGGACGAGTTTGGCAACCTTATCGTTGGCAGCCACGCGGCCGGAGCCAAACAGCACGCGAATGTGGCATTGAGGGAAGTCCGCTTGCAGGCGTTCGATCACTGGCAGGGATGGGTCGTCGGGGTTGCCCACGCAGAAGAGCACTTCATATTCCGGATAATCCTGGCGGCAGAAGCTGGCGAAATTCTGGTAGGCGCCGGGATCGAGTCCCCGCACGGGTTTCAGAATGCTAACGGGCGGGGCATAGCCGTTGATCTTTTGCTTCGGCCGCCCGAAGAACCGAACGGTACTCCAAATAGTGAGCAAATAGTATACGAACGGAAAGCTTGCGACTACAAGCAACAAATACGTCATCGCTAATGGATGCATTTATCCTCAAAGCCAACTTCCCCACCCATCAAGCTTCGGAGCTTGAACCCAACCAAAGAATAACATTCGCGGCGCTTTTGGCGGAGGCCGGGCGACAGTGGGCGGACGCCCTCGGACCCCCTGGTCGCCCATCCCGCGCTCACCTCCGTGCCGTACGGAGTCCAACTGCTATTTTGTGGGTGCGGAGGAGAATCTCGGGATTGTCAAAAGCCAGGGTCTACCTGCTGGTCGCGCTGTTTGCCGCAGCCGTCTATTTGGGATGCCTGATCTCACCACCTTCCTTGATGGACGATGTAGACGCCGTGCAGGCGCAAATTGCCGCCAACATGCTGGCGTCCGGCGATTGGGTTACGGCGCGGCTGGATGGCGTCGCCTATCTCAAGAAGGCGCCGCTGTTGTATTGGATCATTGCGCTCTTTTATAAAGTTTTCGGTGTGGCTGATTGGGTGGCGCGCCTGCCCATCGCGCTAGCTTGCCTGGGGCTGGCGCTGACAACGGCGGCTTTCGCCCGCTGGGCGTTTGGCGCGCGTGAGGCGCTCTACGCTGGTCTCGCGATTTCCACCTGCATCGGGCTGTTCTTGTTCACCCGCATTTTGATTCCTGATGTCATTCTCACGCTCACGATTACGCTCGCGCTTTGGGCATTTCTGCGCACGCTCGAAGAAGAGGAGCCTCATCCCAAATTGTGGTCCGCGCTGCTGGCCGCATCCATGGGCGTGGGCCTCTTGCTCAAGAGCCTGATTGGAATTGTCTTTCCAGTGGGCGCCGGACTGGTCTATCTTTTTCTCAGCAAGCAGCTTTTCCTGGCGCGAACTTGGCGCCGTCTACGCCCTGTCTCGGGTTTCCTCATCGTGCTGCTGATTGCCGCGCCTTGGCATGTTCTGGCCACACTGCGCAATCCACCTTACCTCGTCTTTACCATGCGTAGCGCTCCTGGCGAATATCACGGATTCTTTTGGTTCTATTTCTTTAACGAACAGTTGCTGCGCTTTTTGAACATGCGCTCACCGCGCGATTACGATACTGTCCCACGCCACCTCTTCTGGCTCTTTCATTTGTTATGGCTTTTCCCCTGGAGCGTTTATCTACCGGCGATTTTCCGGCTCTCGTTTAAGCCATTGGATCGAGCTGGCAAGACCCGGCTGCTCGCGCTCTGCTGGATTGGCTTCGTGATGGTCTTCTTTACTTTTTCCACCACGCAGGAATATTATTCAATGCCCATCTATCCGGCGGTGGCGCTGTTGTTGGGATGCGCGCTGGTTGCGGGCGGCGCTTGGCTTCGAAACGGCACGCGCATTCTCTGCGTGGTGGCGGCGCTGGCAGCGCTCACCGTTATCGGCATCTTATATAGCGTGTGGGGTTTGCCCGCGCCCGGCGATATCGCCAGTGCTTTATCCAGTCACCCGGCCGCGTATAAGCTTTCGCTCGGCCATATGGAAGATCTGACTACGGAATCGTTTGCCTATCTGCGCCTTCCTTTGGCCGTGGCGGCGGTCGCGTTTCTCATCGGTTGCCTCGGAACAATGCGGAGTTGGAGCCGCCGTTCGAGCGAGGGTGGCAGCCGGCAAGCTTACCTTTCCGCAGCGGTGATGATGGTCGTCTTTTTTCACGCCGCGCGCTTGGCGCTAGTGGTTTTCGACCCCTACATGTCTTCCCGCCCGCTAGCCGACGCGCTGCTGGCCTCGCCTCCCGGCACGCTGGTCGTCAATCATCACTACTACCAATTCTCATCGGTCTTCTTTTATACCAACCGCCGAGCGCTTTTGCTGAACGGCCGCTTCAACAATCTGGTTTACGGTTCGTACGCGCCAGACGCGCCGCCGGTCTTCATCAATGACGACGATTTTGTCACCCGATGGCACGCCAGCGAGCGGACTTACTTTGTGGTGGACAAAGCGGGATTGGCCCGCATTTCACCGAAGTTGCCGCGCAGCGAATTCTTCACGGTGAAGGCCAGCGGTGGGAAATTTCTTTTCAGCAATCACCCGTTCTGACCTTGGATCACTTTTCCGGGTGGGGCGGACGCCCCGCACCCCATTAGCGCCTACCCCTGCTCCCGTATATAATGTCTGCATTCCGTCTTTTGGAGGCATCCATTCTTATGGCAGTTAAAGCGCAAGACCTACCCAGCGAACCAAGCAATTTCGCCAGCGATTTAGCCGGCATTCCCGGTTTCCTGATCGATCCCGAGAGCGCCGCGCGGCGCGTGTTCAGCAAGTGGTTTTGGATTGCGCCCGTCCTGCTTTCCATGATTATTGGCGTCGCGGTTCTCAAACACAACGCGCCTTACATCATCCATGCCGCCTCGGTGTCGCCCGTGCCCGACGGCGTGACACAGGAACAGTTCAACAAAGGCGCTGAAATTCAGGCCAAGTTCGGTCCCTATTTCGTTCCCCTGGTTATGCTGTTCTATGCCATTTTCGCGGGACTCTTGTTGGCCATGTCCGCCGTTCTGGGCGTGGGCGCGAAATTCGGCCAGCTTTTTAACCTCATAGCCGGCTGCGGCCTCATTCAAAGTTTGGCGACGGTGGCCTCTGCCGCCGTTCTTCACTTCAAAGGAGAAGTCTCAAGCATGGCCGAACTCACGCCGGCCATGGGCTTAGATATCTTCATGCCCGAAGGCACGAACAAATACCTTGTCGCCGTCGGCAGCGCCTTCTCGCTCTTTCAGATCTGGTGGGTGGTCATGATGGTTTTGATCTTTGCCGCAGCTTTTAAAGTGACCAAAGGCAAAGCCTTTACGGCGATATTTCCGCTATGGCTACTGGGCCTGTGTTTCGCCCTCCTGGGCGCCGCCTTCCGCAAGTAAGGAGCGCACATGCGGCTGGGCGGGCAGGAAATCCTCATCATTGCAATCGTCTTCATTCTGCTGTTTGGCGGCAGCAAAATACCCGAGCTCGCCAAAGGCTTAGGCGAAGGAATCCGCAACTTCAAGAAATCGGTGAAGAGCGGCGATGAACCGCCGAAAGACGATAAGGCTTAGTAGCCGCACCATCCAAGGAAATCAAACGCTAGCGGCACCGGTGGGGCAGGCATTTCAGCCTGCCTGGATTTTTGCCCAAACAAGCCAACCCTGCGGAAATCGCCGTGGGGTTGGCTTGGCCACTGCGAAAACAACCTACTTCTTCACTACCTTCGGCGGCACAATCGCGTCTTTCACAGACTTCGCAATCCGGAATTTCACTACCTTCTTCGCCGGAATCTTGATCGCTTCGCCCGTAGCCGGATTGCGGCCAACGCGCGCCTTGCGCTCCGCCCGCACCAACCGGCCAATGCCAGGCAGGATGAATACGCCGTTCTTTTTCGTTTCCCGAATCGCCATCTCTGTCAACGATTCCAGGTAATGCTTAGAGACCTTGTTGTTCACGCCGGTAGTCTCGGCCAACTCTCTTACAATTGCCGTCTGCGTCATCTTCTTTACTTCTGCCATGAAAACCTCCCAATATCCTCTCTTTGATTTGGAAGAAGACTGGACATCGCTCGCCGGACCGTCAGGTTCCAAAAAACAAAACGGTGCGAAAATGTTCGATCTCTTCTTTTGTCAATCCGATGATACGAGACAAAGGAACAGCTTGTAAAGGAAAAAACGCCCAAAACTGAGGTTTTTTGAGGATTTGCTGCGATTTAGGCCGTGCAACGCCCTTCCAGAGCGCTTTTGCGCGTTCTCGACGCCGAAAACACCCTCATTTCCCCCAAATTTTACGGATAACCCCCGCCCGTTGCCCGCCCCGCAAATCCGATACGCGTAAACTGTTGTGGTGAACCGACGCGAATTTATCCAGGCTACCGGCGTGACGCTTGCCACCGGAGCCTCCGCCCAATCAGCGAGCCCTTACCTAGACGAAAAGAAGCGCCGGGTAGGCCTGATCGGCTGCGGCTGGTACGGCAAAATCGACCTGCTCCGCCTGATTCAGGTATCGCCGGTGGATGTTGTTTCGCTCTGCGATGTCGATAAGCGCATGCTTGGCGAAGCCGCCGCTATCGTAGCCGGCCGTCAGGCCTCGAAGAAAACCCCTCGCACTTATAGCGATTACCGCAAGATGTTGGCCGAAAAAGATCTGGATATCGTGCTGGTCGCCACGCCCGATCACTGGCACGCCTTAATCATGATTGAAGCCGTGAAGTCGGGTGCCGACGTCTACGTGCAAAAGCCCGTCAGCGTGGATGTAATGGAAGGCGCCGCCATGCTGGAAGCCGCGCGCAAACATGAGCGTGTTGTGCAGGTAGGCATGCAGCGCCGCAGTACCCCGCATATTGCCGAAGCAAAACAGCGTTTTATCAAGGAAGGTAAGTTGGGGAAAATCGCCTTGGTGGAAGTGTATTGCTACTACCACATGCGCGCCACCGACAATCCGCCCGACACAGCGCCTCCCGATTTTTTCGATTACGAAATGTGGACCGGCCCCGCTCCCATGCGCCCCTACAACCGCCTGGTTCATCCACGCAGTTGGCGCGCCTTCATGGAATACGGCAACGGCATAGTCGGCGATATGTGCGTTCACATGCTCGATATGACTCGCTGGATGATGGGGCTCGGCTGGCCTTCCCGCATTTCATCCTCCGGCGGAATCCTCATGGATAAGGCCAGCAAGGCGAACATCAGCGACACTCAGACCGCAACCTTTGAATTCGACGATCTGCGGGTGATTTGGCAGCATCGCAGTTGGGGCGAAGCCAACGATCCAAAGTTTCCCTGGGGCGCCACCTTCTATGGCGACAAAGGCACTCTGAAAGTGGACGTCTACGGTTACGAATTCTCTCCGCTCGGCGGTGGTGAGACCATCCGCCGCAATGTCACCTACGAGTTTGTCGAGTATCCGGAAGACCGCACTGAGAAAGATCTGGAGCGCCACGTATCGCCCGCCGTGCGCTACCACATGCAAAACTTCCTGCAGGCGATTGATGCGCGCTCGCGCCCTGTGTCGGACATTGAAGAAGGTTTCATTTCGGCTTCGTCCTGCATTCTGGCCAACAACTCAATGAAGTTGGGCCGCACTCTTCAATGGGATCCCAAGGCTCGGCATGTGGTCGCGGATGATGAAGCGAACAAGTTGCTGGCACGGCCTTACCGGAGCCCGTGGGTTCACCCGGCAGTCTAAGAGGTGGGGCAGCATGGCATCCTGGATGGCATCCTGCGCGCCGATTGGCAATCGGCGCTCGGCGGATCGCGCTTATTTGCTCGCCGGCGTAATATCAGTCACCGGCACATCCCAATGCGCCAAAAGAATCTCAAATCTCCTCTGCTCCTCGCGTTTGTAGGTTTCCTGGTCCGGCCATAACTGCTTGATCATCGCTTCTTCCGCAGGGTTGGCGCTGGTGGCCAAGGCCGAGTTCTTAAAGCGAATGGTCACCCGGTAATCCCAGCGCGCGTCTTCGGGCAAATGGTTGGCCGGCGTTTCAATCTTCACGCCAATGATGCGCCCGGTCTCCATAACTTTCTTCAAAAGCGGGTAATGATTCTTCAGGAAGAGTTGCAGGAATTCCTGCTGATGTCCCCACTGCGTCTTGTAATAGAACTCCATCGAGTAAGGCTGATCCTGCGTGGTCTTTTCCGGCGAGCCTTGGCCGAATATCGACATGGCCGCAGCCGTCAGCAAAAATAGGCTTAAGAGCTTGTTCATCGCATTTCTCCAACGAGGCGGGTCAGGTCGCCTCAAAAGCGATGATAGCCAACTGACCGCCGCCAAATGTTCATCCCGCAAAATCCAAACCCGCCCCGCATCCGTAGCACTTCTTGAAGGTTCGTGCTATTCCGTGCTAGTATCACGAAAGCACAAATCGTAGCACGGGAAGAGGGGGCTTCTGATGATCGTCCGATCGGGGTTTATCGTGGCGGTTTTCTTCGTCTATTCTTTTGCTCTGGGCACAGAACTGCTCGGAGCCGCTATTACTGGCAGGCTTACCGATCCGCAAGGAAACCCAGTCGCCGGCGCCAAACTTCGCCTGGTATCCGGCCACGATTCCAATTCCTTGGAATCGGTCAGCGACTCCGGCGGACATTTCACTTTCTCGTCGATAGCCGACGGGACCTATCAACTCAGCGCCACTGCTCTCGGGTTTGCCGAAGTAAAAAGAACGTTCCAAGTTGCCGGTGGCGGGGCAGTTGCGGTGGACCTGCAGTTCGTCCGTCTCGCCGGGCGGACCGAAACCGTTACCGTGAGCGCTGACGTGAAGGATATCGACGTCCAGTCGCCCGATCCCGCCGAGAAGGTTTTCGCTAGCGAGAATCTGCTGGATGCGAATCCCGGGCGTCCCGGCGCGCCTATCTCAATTCCCGGCTATCCCATTGAGACGGCGTCGAGCGGTATCAAAGCACCGCAATATTTCGCTCCGGGCGTGGCAGGCGACCATGGCGAGCCCATTGCGCAGTTCGTTCAGGTGGGCAGCTATCTGGTTCCCAACAACCTATCCGCGAATGCGCATGGCAATGGCTATACCGATCCGAACATTTACATTGCGAATGTGATTGAAAGCGTTGAGGTGGATGGCGGCGCGTTCAACGTGCGCGAGGGCAATCACGCTTTGAATCTGGCCACCACCTATTCTCTGCGTTCGCATCTCGATCCGTTCTTTACCTTAACGGGAGACCAGCGGGATATTACAGGCACCGGCGGCCTGAGTCCTTCGGAGCATTCGTGGGTGGCCATGGAGGTTTCCTACGGCAATGGATTCCTCGACCGTCTCGAGCACCGCAAGCAGATCAAGATCAATGGCGGACAAGTCTTTCACCCGGGGAATCACACATTGACGCTGTTCGCCATCGCCTACTACGGGTTCTCCTACGTGGCGGGATTGAGCCCGATTTACGGATTCAATTCCGCCGATGCCGCAGCTGGCTGGAAACAATACCCGGACACGATTGACCCCCGGCAAAAGGACCAAACGCACACCGCACTACTCGCGTTGAACGACGTCTGGAAGCTGGGCGAAAACCAGGAGCTTCAACTCTCTGCGTTCTTTCGCACGTACAACCTGTCTCTCTATTCGGACTTTGGCGACGGACTGATCCGGCAGAGCGAGTTCCGTACCGTGACGGGCGGCAGCGCGGCGTATAAGAAAAAGTTCTCGAAACAGCTTACGCTGCTCGCAGGTACGGATTATGAGCGAGAGGCACCCCGCCGCGACGATCTCGACCACTACAACTTTTTCAATCCCGCGACTCCTGATTACTACGGCCCCTTCGTTAAGGTGGACGGAAGTAATTTGACCATCACACCGCTCACGCCCTACATTGCAGCCGAGGGTGAACTCACTCAATATTTCCATTACTATCTGGGGTTAAGAAGGGATGAGATTTTCATTCAAAACCAAGACCTGGTGACGCCGGCGAATTCCTGGAACAAGTTGGTGGGGCTCAACTCACCGAAGGCGACGCTGACGTTCTTTCCAAAGGACTCCTGGAGGTGGGTTCCCGAAATCGCGCTTAGCTTTGGGAAGTCGTTCTTCACCGAAGATCCCCGAATCGGGTCCGCTGTTCAGCAGACCGCCACCGGCGCGCCGGAAGCTGTTGATCCGGTGGAGACCGCGCGCTCTTACCAACTGGTGGCGAGCAAGAGCTTTCGCAAAACGGATGTCAAGCTGACTCTGGGAGACGAGACGCAAAGCGCCGAATACGGCAAAATCGATGCGGACACGGGATTGCAATCCGACTTGGGGCCCGGCCGCATACGCTATGTCGCGGTTACCGTGCGGCAGAACTTCAGCAACGGATCTTTCCAAGCGACATTTGAGCAGGCCGATGCGCGGGATGTGGATTCCGGATTGGTGACGCCGGAAGCCCCGCGGTTGATCGGCGACTTTTCCTGGACGTATCAAAGGCTGCCTTTCCATCTTCAAGCAAAGGGCGAATTCGAGTACGTAGGCAGGAAGGTAGTTGGCAACGGGTGCGATGAGAACAACCCCAACAACCTGACCGCCTACTGTCTCGGCGTGCCGAACAAGGAGTTCCGGCTGGCCTTCGCGCGGCCATTTCGCGGGGGTAAGATCAACGTAGGCGTGAACATGTTGATTGCCACCGGCCACACGGGGCAGACTACGGAGACATTCGCCACAGACTATCGGCCTGGGTACGCCGGTTCTTTGCCGGTTCCCGACAATCCGGTTTCGGAAGTGGTGGGAGTGCGTATACCTTCATATGCGAGCGTCAACTTTACCTACAAGTTTGGCCGCTAATCCAGACGCACTCCGCCGCCCGTATCGTGCTGTTCTCCTGCTGGCGATTCTCTGTTCCGCTCTTCCCGCCTGGGCTATGGCCGGTGGAAGTCTTTCGGGCGTTATCAAAGATCCCAGCGGCGCTCTGGTGCCGGCGGCGCGGCTCACCCTCACCAACACCACCCTCAAGACCGCATTCAGGGCGATTTCCGACGCGCATGGGTTCTACTCGTTCCCAACACTTGCCGTGGGCCGCTACGATTTACGCATCGAGGCCGACGGATTCAAAACCCAGGAAAAGCAGAATCTGGCCGTGGATGCCGACGCCGATCTCCGTGTGGACGCGCTGCTCGAAGTGGGGCGCAGATCGGACGCGGTCACGGTGACCGCAACCGACAGCGCTATCGAAACGCAGCCCGAAACCGCGGCCACCCACCTGGGCGAAGTCGTTTCCGCAACCGAGATTGAGGCGGTGCCGCTGAACGGCCGGAGTTACACAGATCTGCTTGCCATTCAGCCCGGCGTTAGCCCCATCACCACACTGACTCCAACCTCTGTGATCATGGCGGGTGTCACCGGGACCATCAATCCTTCCGGCGATTTGAACCCTGGAAATGTTTCCATCGACGGCCAGCGCGAATCGGCGAACGGGTTCATGGTAAACGCCACCGATGTGCAAGAGCACATGAACGGCGGAACTTCGGTGATCCCGAACCTCGATTCCATACAGGAGTTTCGCGTTCTCACCAACAACTTCGATCCCGAATATGGCAATTACAACGGCGGCATGATCAACGTCGTTACCAGATCCGGCAGCAATTCCTTTCACGGCGATGCTTTCGAGTTTCT
The DNA here is from genome assembly GCA_963785595.1 of Bryobacterales bacterium. GTDB lineage: Bacteria > Acidobacteriota > Terriglobia > Bryobacterales > Bryobacteraceae > Bog-105. The sequence goes on from CAWAVY010000003.1 coordinate 468,944, forward strand.
GCGCAACACCGATCTCGATGCCCGAAATTACTTCGACGCCACACGCGGCGCTTTCCGCCAAAGCCAATTCGGCGCGACTCTGGGAGGACCCATCAGGAAGCAAGAATTGTTCTTCTTTGCCGACTATCAGGGGACCAGAACAGTCGAAGGCATCACTTCCCCCGAGACCAACGTTCCCTCTCTTCAAGACCGTTCCGGCAATCTCAGCGACCTGGCTAATTCGCTAACCGGAACGGTGAGTGGGCCGTATACTGCCAGCCTCCTCACTCAGAAACTGGGATATCGGGTTTCGGAGGGCGAGCCATACTACACTCCGGGCTGCACCACCTCCTCATCTTGCGTGCTACCTAACGCGGTAATTCCCACCGCGGCTTGGTCGGCTCCAGCCACTAACCTGCTGAAGTACATTCCCGCGCCTGACATCGGCTCCAATCTTTTCGCCACGTCGGCTTATCCCGAAACAGTCAGAGACGATAAAGGATCCGGCCGGCTCGATGCGAATACTCGCTGGGGACAGATCGCCGGCTATTACTTCGTCGATAACTACCGTCTGGACAATCCATATCCGGGCGGCCAGGGTGGAGCCAGCGTTCCCGGTTTTGGTGCGCTGACCATTGGGCAGGCACAGATGTTTACCGTGGGAGACACCAAGACTTTGGGAGCTTCCACCTTTAACGAATTCCATGCGGCTTTTCTCAGGAATGCCAATAACGTCGGGCAGCCAAAAGGCGGGTTGGGAGTCAGTCTCCAATCGCAGGGCTTTGTAACCGGCGTCGGCACTCCAGGCATTGTCGTGCAGGCGCCTCAGTTCGAAGGAGTAGAGAACATCGTCTTCCCTTCTTTCGTGATGGGCGTCCCAGTCACCAATGTGAATCAGTGGAACAACACGCTCTATCTGAGCGATACCGTTTCCAAGGTAGTTGGGACGCACACATTGAAGTGGGGTGGCCAGTTTCACACTGACCAAGTTAATGAACACCCGAACGCCACGTTCAACGGCACTTTCAACATGGATGGCACTGAAACCGGCTCGCCCTTCGCCGATTTCCTTTTGGGATTTCCCAGCAACTACACGCAAACATCGGGTCAGAGCTTCTACTTGCGGAACCGCTATGGCGGAGCATTTGTGGCGGATAGCTGGCGGGTACGCAGCAACCTCACTGTCAATTTAGGTGTTCGCTGGGATCTGATCATGCCCTGGTGGGAAAAATATAATCAGCTCCAGACGGTGGTTCCCGGCAAGCAATCGGTTCTCTATCCGAATGCCGTGAGTGGTTTGGTCGTCCCCGGCGATCCAGGAATTCCCTCAACGCTGTCGCCCTCGAAATATCACAACTTCGCACCCAGAATTGGTCTTGCCTATTCGCCGAATTCGCACACCAGCATCCGCGCCAGCTATGGAGTGTTCTATACAGCATTTCCAGGCTTGACTGCGGGCATCATGTACGGAGTTCCTCCTTATGGATACAACTATCTCAGCCCCCAGCCGCCCCTGCTTTCAACGCCATTCATCAACTCGGCGAATGGGCTTGAGAACACAGATCCGTTTCCGTTGAACTTCCCCCCGCATAACGTGTCCGTACGAAATCCCTACACCCGCTTCAACTTTGCGGCGGTTACACCAATCAGTGCCGATCCCTACTTCTACTACCGGAACGCCGTGCCCTACACCGAGAACTTCATGTTCTCCATCCAGCGGCAATTGGCCAAGACCGCCTTGCTCACGGTCAGCTACGTCGGCAATCAAGGTCATCATCTGCTGGTGCTGGTTCCGACAAACACCGGCAATCCCGCGTTATGCCTGAGTCTCACCACGTGCGGACCTTTCGGCGAGGACGCCGCTTATACATCCGCTTCGGGCCAAACGTATCAAGGCACCCGAGCTGGTTTAGGATCGAACTTCGGTTCCACCACCGCTCAAAGATCGGTCGGAAATTCAAACTACAACGCTTTGGAGGTCAACCTCCGTTTCAATGCCGGCACGCGCGGCACACTCTTAGTTGGTTATACCTATTCCAAGTCAATCGATCAGGCGTCCAACCTGGGCGAGCAGACTAACCCATTCAATGCCCGGCTCACTCGGGTGATCTCTTCGTGGGACATGACTCACAACTTTGTGGCCACTTATACCTACGCCCTCCCTTTTAATCGCTTCTTTCGCGCCAACCGCCTTACGGAAGGTTGGAGCTTGACCGGAACAACGCGCTTCAGCAGCGGATTCCCGGTCACCTTGTTCGACGATTCCGACCGTTCGCTGCTGGGAACACTGGGTAACGGAGTCAACAATCAACTGCTCGACACACCGCGCTATTCGGGAGGTCCACTCGAGATCAACACCAATCCCCGCAACGGCCAACCCGAGTTCAATACCAGCTCTTTTTCGCTCGAAGCGCTGGGGCAATTGGGTAATGCCGCCCGCCGTTTCTTTCATGGGCCCGGCATTGAAAACTTCGATATGCAACTCGGCAAGAATGTCCGCCTCACGGAATCGAAATCAGTTGAAATTCGCCTTGAGGCTTTCAACGTATTCAACCACGCTCAATTTTACGGCCCGGCCTCAGTCGATGGAGAAGTGAACGACTCTAACTTCGGCCGCGTGGTCAGCGCCGCCGCTCCCAGGCTGGTTCAAGTGGCGGCGAAATTCCACTTCTAAGATTTGTGATCTTCTTCGACGGAAATCTTCAGGGCGCGCAGAAACTTTTGGTCTTGCGTGGTTAAGCGAATTTTGCCGTTGGCTTCGTACTGCACGGGTTCGGACGAAACCTCGGAAACCGTATCCGAATTGTTCTCTTCATCGTCCCGCTTGTTAAAGCCGATGGTTGCCTCAAGCACCAGGAAAACGTCATAGCCGGCGCGCTTGATCTCGCCGATAGCTCCGGCGATTCGATCAGAGTCGGAAAGGGATTCGTTGATGGCGTTTCCCAGTTCCTGCACTAGCTCCTTAAGTTTTTCGTCCAAAAAGACCCCTTTCCCGGCATCTTCAGATTATCACTGAAGCCGAGTTGAGATAGCGAAAAGCGTACGCTGACTCACAATCGTTTAATGCTTCTTTAGTACTAGTGGCCGATGAACGACAAACCTGACCATAAGATTTGCCCCGCCTTCAACCCATTCGATGGCGCGAATCGTCATCAGATTTCGCTATTTTTCTGTTCGTACGGTTTGGCGGAGTATTTGGCCGCTTCTTCTTGCGCCCCGCCGGTGTTGTCGTGCGTCCGAATCGCTTGCTTATATTCGTTCACCGCCCGGTCGCGCTGGCCCGTCACATCGAAAATCTTCCCCAGGTTCACGTGCGCCCAGACCTCTGTCCATTTCGGCTCCAGATCGCCGTTGATCACCGCGCGGAACTCGTTGGCGGCCGATTGAAAATTGTTTTGCTTAAAAAACAGTTCCCCAATCCGGTAATGCGCCAGTGAGCTATTGCGGTTCACTTCCAGCGCTTTCTGAAATTCGCGCAACGCATTCGGATAATCGTTGATGGCCGTGAATTGCTCGCCGCGGCGGATCGCCACTGCAATCTGCATGCTCGAATCCAGGCGCAGCAGAACATGGTTCGGGTCCAGAGTCAGACTCCGCGGCTTGCCAAACGTATCAACGCTGAACTCCGACGATGTCCCGGTCACTTCGATCTTTTTGTCTTCCGGATTTCCTTCGGTCTCAATGCGCAAATCCACTGGCATGCGGAAGGTATCGAGATCCTGATTGATTTTGCCCACCACGCGGAAGCCGGTTTGCGTGCGGAACACGGTGTATTCCAGTTTGAACTCCGGCGAACCGCTGGAATCCAGCCATTGCAGGAAGAAGTAACGAAGCTCTTCGTTCGAAACCCGTTCCATCACCTTGCGGAAGTCTTCGGTGTTGGCCGATTTCCAACTGTACTGGTCGAGAAACGCCTTCAATCCTTTCTTGAAATTGGCATCGCCCACCACATTGCGCAGCATATTGAGAATGGCCGCGCCTTTAGCGGCGGTGAGCGCCCAATATTCAGGCGAGTAATCGTCAAGCCGCGAGGCCTGCAAGACCGGTGGATCTTTTACGGTAAGCGCCTCGACGTAGCTGATTTTCATATCCCCTTCCATGGCTGCGGTGCCCGCCGTGTGCTCCGTGTATAGCAACTCAGAAAAACGCGCTGGACCATTTTGCAGCCACAAATGATTGCGATTGCTGGGGGAAACCAGCACCCCCCACCATTGCCGCGACAATTGATTCGAAAGCAAACGAGTGTTGATTTGTTTGTAGATGGTGGCGGGCGCCAGAAAAATGATGCCGGGCGCGGAGTACCCATTAACCGCGCCTTCTTCGGTTTCAACCAGCGTGAGATGGGCGGAGGGCGCCAAACCATACTCGGTCGTGAAGAAGGTCATGATCTTACCCGTCTCCTCGCCATAGGCTTGTGAAAACGCCGCCTTGTCGCCGCGGAAAAAGACCTGCGTATTAATTCCTTCGGAGCTCACTCGCACCGCATCGCCTTTCACAATCGCAATGCTGCCCGGAAAACTCGCCTTGTCGTAATGGAACGAATAGACGGTGCCCCCGTCTTTGGCCCGATCGCTTTTTTCGTCGCCGCTGCCCACAACCCGATACTCGGCCGGAGTCGTGATGCGCATATCGGCCATAAAGCGGTTGGTGGAATAGCCGCTCACCGGAAACCAGCGCGCCGGGTAAAGAAGATAGCCGTAATCGGGATGCAGCGCGGCGAAGGTAATGCCGGAGATGGGCGAGTCTTCATTGCCGGTCAGTTTGCCGTCATAGGTAATGGAAATGGAAGCCGGTTGGTTTTTCACCAAGCCGCTGGGAAACACCGCGCTGATGGTGAAATCGGCTGAGTTGCGCTGCGTTGGAACGGAAACACCCTTTTCGTCCACCGCCTTGCTCACGGTCAGCGCGTTGTTGAGTTCAAACGTGGCTTGATTCGAATTATCCAGCGGCGTGAAATCGATTTTGGCGGTGGCTTCGATCGATTGTGTGCGCGGGTTGATCGCTGCGTCGATGGTATATTTCTGAACCTGAATGCGCGGGCGCGAATCGTCGGCAGCCGCCAGGCCTCGGCATTGAACGCAGGCCAGCGCAACAAGCAATGGGACGGATTGAAGAGCGCGCATCATCTAATTCATTGTCTCCCGAACGTTTTGAAATGTTTCCAAACGAGCGGCGATGGCGGACGCCGCCAGGGCCAACGGATCGTTACCGCAACCGGCCAACTTCAACGATGCATGCACTTTGGCCAAATCGGCGCGCATTTGCGCTAAACGGCTCTCGGACGCGAGCAACTCGGTGGCGGCGGCGGCCAGCCGTTCGGCCGTCATATCGTTCTGGATCAACTCCGGCACAACAAGGCGTCCAGCAATGAGGTTAACCATTGATAAGTAAGGAACTTTGACTAAACGCCTGCCAGCCCACCAACTGAGCGGCGTGACCCTGTAGAAAGTGACCATGGGCGTTCCGAGAACCGCCGCCTCCATTGTGACCGTGCCGCTGGCGGCCAGCGCAAGACTAGCGTGGCCCATGGCATCCCAAGCTTCGTTTTCAATTACTTTGATGGTTAAGGCGGCAATTCGTTCCTGAAAATTCGCGAGCACGGCTTTTTCGGCGAATCCCTTGGGCGTAGCCAACAGAAAGGCGGCATCCGGCCACCGCCGCCGCAACAGTTCCACCGTATCAAGCAGAATGGGCAAATGACGCCGCGCCTCACCCGGACGGCTGCCCGGCAACAGCGTGAGCAACAAGCCTTGTTGGGGCAGACCGTGAGCGGCCCGGAACTCCTCGGCAGACCCGCTGGTATGGACCATAGACGCAAGCGGATGGCCGATGAATCTGGCATCGACGCCGCGTTCCCGAAACCACGGCTCTTCAAATGGGAATAAGCAGAAAAGCTTATCCACCAGACGGCGAATGGTTTTGACCCGGCCTTGCCGCCACGCCCAGACCTGCGGCGCCACCAGATAAAACACCGGCACCCCCAGCCGTTTCAGATGCCGGGCCAGGCGCAGATGAAAATCCGGATTGTCCGTCAAAATGGCCGCCGTGGGCCGGTGCAGGCGCGCGTAGCCCAGCAACTTCCGATACTGGCCGTAAATGCGCGGGAGGTGAACCACCACTTCCGCGAGGCCCACCACTGAGAGGCTAGCCACGTCGATCACCGGGTCAACGCCTTGCGCCTGAAGTTTGGGTCCGGCGCAACCGTAGAAAGAGGCGTGGGGGAACCGTTCGCGCAAATGGGCCACCAGGCCGGCGGCATACATATCGCCCGAGGCTTCGCCGGCGGAAACGAGAAACCGCACGTACCAAAGTTAGCAGCGAAAGCGTGAGATATTTTTCTTAAACCGCAACCAACCTATTAGTGGCTTCGCCTCGAACTTCTTTCGCTCCGCCTGAAACAGAACGCCCGCCCGAAAAGCCAAAACCTTGGACGCACATCCTTCCTTTCGTAATAATGATCGTTGCCGCTATCATCTTGCGCCATTTCATTTAATGGTTTCTGGGTGGGGCGGACGCCCCCGTCCGCTGGCCGACCCCCTGGTCGGCCAACAGTCATGCTGATATCTTCTAAGCTAGATCGAGGTGCGTTTTGTATAAACTGTTTTTCCCTCTCATCTTCGCCGCCGTCCTTGCCGCCCAGCCCCCGCGTCCGCCCATCAACTCACCGGAAGTCCATGCCGATGGCAGCGTCACCTTCCGGCTCCTCGCCCCGAACGCGCAGAAAGTCACCGTCGGCCTCGAAGGCGCCAAAGATTCCTTACCCATGCAAAAAGACGATCAGGGTGTCTGGAGCGCCACCACCCAGGTGCTTCCTCCAGACTTATACGGCTACTCCTACACCGCCGATGGCGTTCATCTTCTCGATCCCTCAAATACCGAAATGAAGCCGAATCTGCTGAACTTATCTAACGTCGTGCGCGTTCCGGGAGCCTCGCCGTTGCCCTGGGACCCCGCCGATATTCCGCACGGCGAACTTCACCATTGCTTCTATAAATCGAACGTCGTGGGTGACAATCGCGACTATTACGTTTACACGCCGCCCGGCTACGATCCCAACGGTGCCACCCGCTATCCCGTCCTCTATCTGCTGCATGGCTACAGCGATGACGCGAGCGGCTGGACCGCTGTGGGCAAAGCAAACTTTATTCTGGATTCCCTCATCGCCCAGAACAAGATCAAGCCCATGATCGTCGTCATGCCCTTGGGCTATGGCGCGCCTGAAATCGTCCACCCAACCCCAGGAGTTTCGGCCTTTGGCAACGCCGCTCTCCGCGAAAAGAACTTCAATAATTTCCGCAGCGCGCTGATCGACGAAGTGATCCCGGCCGTTGACCGCGCCTTTAAAACAAATCCAAATCGCGAGGCCCGTGCCATCGCCGGCTTATCCATGGGCGGCGCGGAATCGCTGCTGACCGGCTTGAATCGGCCCGATAAATTTTCCTGGGTCGGCGGCTTCAGCTCCGGCGGCCTGAGTGACGATTTCGCCGCCGATTTCCCGCAACTCAGTGCCGAAGCCAACAGCCAATATCACCTGATCTGGATCGCCTGCGGCTCCGAAGACCGCCTCATCGCCACAAACCGCAAGCTTGTCGATTGGCTTAAAACAAAAGGCGTCCACGCCACTCAGATCGAAACCCCCGGCATGCACACCTGGATGGTCTGGCGGCGCAACCTCATCGCCTTCACGCCGCTTCTCTTTCAGGGCGACACCCACACCGTCCGCCCCGCCATCATCTCCGGCGAAAACTGAGTGGCGCAGGATGGCATCCTGCGCGCCGATTGGCAATCGGCGCTGGGCTGCGCTGCCGAATCGGAGCCGGAAGCGTAAAGCGTCCAGAGGATACCCGTGTCCCCCCTCTTTTCTCCTCTACTTCGACGCCTCTCCCGGCGGCTTCGTCGCGGGCGTCCCGCCACTCGGCTGCGTATTCCCCGCCACTACACCTTGATTCACCAAGATCTTCACTTCCACCCGCCGATTCATCTTGCGCCCTTCCCGCGTCTTGTTGTCCGCTGCTTCATGCGTGATGCCCATCCCCGCCATCGGCAGAATGCGGTGAATCGGAATGTCGCCATTCTGTTCCAGGAAGCGCACCACCGCGTTCGCGCGCCGTTCGCTCAATACCTGATTAAACGACAACTTGCCGGTGCTATCCGCGAAACCGGCCACTTCAATCACATACCCTTTTTCAGCCTGCGCCTTCTTCGCCAGGTCCGTCAGATCCCGTTGCGCATCTTCGGTCAACACATCCTTGTTAACCGCAAAATAAACCGTCGCCGAATCCTTCACCTGATAGTTGTCCAAATCCGACACCCGCCGGTTCACATCGCTCACGCCCTGGTTGGCCTGTTCGGCGGTTGACTTCACCTGCCCCACCAACCCTTGCGTCTGTCTCTCTTGATCCTCTAATGCGCCCTCTTTCGTTTCCAATTGACCGGCCCGGCCCTCCAACTGAGTGGCGCGGCCCTCCAACGAACCCGCCCGCCCTTCTAAGGCCCCGGTTCGCGCTTCCACCGGCGAAACCCGCGCATCAATCTGGCGCGATGCCCGCATCGAATTCGGATCGAACGTAACCTTGTCCGCAATCAGGTCTCCCTGGTTGTTTCCCTTGCCCTGCGCTTCGATATGCAATCCCGGAACCAGCGCTCCCAAATCCATCTTGCTCGTGTGGCGGAAAATCACTCCGCTCTTCAGTTGGATCTTCGTCACTTCCGATAGGTCCACCGTGCCAATCGAATCGTCGTCGATGCGCAGCTTCATGGAGTTGCCATCGCGCGATAAAATCACTCCCTGCACCTTTGTCGATTGACCCGCGGTAAACGTCCGCGTATTCGGAGTTACTCCCCACAGAGTTGCTGCCCCTATCCCGCACGCTGCCACCGCAAACCCCGCTCTCACTAATTTCCCTGTCAGTTGCTTCATTGCTCTCATAGTCGTCTCCTTCAGAGTTTTTCTACTTTACACCAAGACGCTTCGCTTACAATCCAGTGACGAATTCTTTTCGCGAACCGCTCAAAAACTCCGTGCCTCAATAAGCTTACGACATTTGGGCGCTAAGATAAACGGGGTGGAATGACCTCAAACATCTCTCAAACTCAGCGCCAAGCCCAGGGTGGAAAATTTTACGGGTGGCATGTAGTTGCTACCGCCTTCGTCACCTTCGGCCTCGCCGTCGGCATCCCCTACTACAACATCCCTTTTTTCTACGATTATTTTCAAAAGTCCTTTCATTGGAGCCTCGCCGAAATCACCTTGGGCTTTCCCGTGGCTGCACTTCTTACCATATGGATCGGCCCGCTCGTCGTGCCGCGCTTCAGCCCGAGAAAATTAATTTTTGTAGGGACTGGCTTTACCGCTCTTGCCTTCTGGGGTTTCGGAGCCATGCAAGGCAGCCTTCTACTTTATTTCGCCCTCTATTTTTTCTACACCGTCGGCTATCTCTTCTCTGGCCCCATCCCCCATCAGATCCTCATCTCCCATTGGTTCAGAGCGAAACGAGGATTGGCCATGGGATCTATCTACGTGGGCGTGGGTCTGTGCGGAGGTCTCGGTGCCTACTTAGTGCGCGGCCTCACAGACCGCTATGGTTTTCACACCGCCCTCACACTCATGGGCTGCCTCATTCTATTGGCTTGGCCCTTAGCGTTCTTTTTCCTCAAAGACAAACCCGGCGAACTCGGTCAATTCCCCGACGGCGCGAACCATCCTCCCTCCGATGGACACTTGCCGCCGTTCAGTTTCTCCCACCTTCTCCATAGCCGGTCTTTTTGGCTCCTCTTAATGGGAAGTGTATGTTCCATCGGCGCCATCGGCTCCATCAACCAACACATGAAATTTGTGCTGCGCGACGCCGGGTTCACAGATCAAAAAACTCTAAACGCCACTTGGGCTGTGGCTTCCTCTCTCATCCTCTGGTCCAGCATCCTGGGCCGCTTGGCCATCGGTCACCTCGCGGACATATTCTCAAAAAAGCGCGTCATGACCGCCACTTACTTTGTCGTCGTGGCAACCATTCTTCTCCTGCTCGCTGTCAGCCCGTCGCGCCCGTCCTCCCTTTATGTGTTTGCCATTGTGTTCGGCTTTTCCATGGGTGCCGATTACATGCTCATTCCTCTCATGGCCGCCGAACAGTTCGGTGTCAACACTCTCGCCCGTGCCATGGCCGTCATTCTGCCGGCGAATACCCTCGGCCAAACGTGGTTGCCCTATTTTGTTTCCGCGTTGCGCCAGCACTTTGGCAGCTATCGGCTTCCCATGCTTGTGATCTTTGGAATCGCCATGCTGGGCGCGCTCGCCATTGCCCTATTGCCCAAGGACCTTACGCGCCGTCTCAACCCCGAACACCGGCAATGACGCATCTGTAATCAAGCCAATCTGCTTCAAGACCGACGCTTGGTCCCAATAAATATGCTCGTGCGCCAGCTTGCCATCGCGGAATTTCACAATCGCCACCAGCGCTATCTCCACCCGTTTATGCGTGGGCGCAACTCCCGGCAGCATCCACGGCATCTCTTGCGTATGCGTGAACGAGAAAATCATTTCATCCACTAATTGATCTACGCCAACCGTGCGCGACACCGGCGTGAGCGTAGTGTCCGGCGGCATTCTCGGTATGAAATCGCGCGCGTAAAACCCTCGCAAAGCTTCCTTCCCATAGCCGCCCGTCATCACCGGCACATGGTTGACATAAGCGTCTTCCACCATAGTTGCCAGCGTGGCTTCCGTATCCTTGGTGCTAAACTCATGCGCCGTGTGTTCCTGCCACAACTCGCTCAGACCGCCGTCATCCATATGAGTCTAGACTGACACAGCCGCGTGCGCATGCCGGTGAAGCAACCGCGCCTGGTGCGATGTCTTAGTGTCGGGCGGAAAACTCTCGCCGGTCATTTCGTTGTAAACCTTCTCCACTTGCGCTCCCAAGCCATCTTTGCTTGCGTAGCGCGCAATACGCGCCTGCGCCACAATCTCCTCGCGAATCTGCCCCACCGCTTCAAACATTTGCCGAGCCGTCTGTTTTTCCTTCAACCGCTTGCGCACACTCTCGCTCAGCACTTGAAAGAAAAGCTGCTGGTCGCCCAAAACGTTTCCCTCGCCGCGCGGACCATGTCCCGGACACAACGCCTGCGCCCCCAGTTTCTTCGCCGCATCCAGCGTGCCGATCCACTGTTCAACGTTGCCGTCGCCCACAAAGTTATACGGCCCGTTCACGCAAGCGTCTCCGCTGAACAAAATCTTCTCCTTCGGCAACCAGGCCATCGCATCGCCGTGAGTATGCGCCACGCCTAGGTGAATCAACTCCACCCGATGCTCGCCGTCGTCAAAGAATAGCTCGCGTGGAAACAGCACGGATGGCGGTGAAAGTCGGCTCCCGGCGACGTCCGGCCGCCTTTTCGCTTCGTCTTCCCAGCGTCCCGGAGTATTGCCGTAGTAACCGGTTTCGTAGCGCTTCATCTCTTCAATCACGCCTGTATGCGCCACCGGTGTGGCCCCGTTGTCCACCCAAACCTGATTGCCATACGCATGGTCGCCATGATGATGCGTGTCAAAAGCGAACCGAATGGGCTTCGAAGTAAGCGCCCGGATCTTCGGCAGAATATTTAGCGCGCCCGACGGAAAATTTGCGTCGATCACCAAAACATAATCCTTGAAAATGATCCAACCGTTATTGCAGTGCCCTTGATGTTCAATATCGCCTTGATGGAAATAAACGTCTTTGGCGATAGGAACCGCTTGATTGACCTCCTCGGCCGCCTTCACCGCGCCGGCGAAGAAAGTACTGCTCAAAAGAAGATCCCTGCGGGTCACATCGCACATAATCCGCCCGATCCTATCACACCAGTATGTGGGGCAGGATGCCATCCTGCGCGCCGATTGGCAATCGGCGTCTTCTGACGCCACCTACTCCGTCGTATAGTTAATCTCCAACCCCCGCACCTTCAACGAAGACGCCCACAACACCAGCACCGAAAGCGCCAACAACCCAAACACCGCCACATACTTCGAAATCGGATCGCCATTCGAAACCAGCATCGTCAGCAGCGCCGGCATCCCCGGATCCAGCGGTATCTGCACCGGACAAAGCGACTTCAGGTAATAAATCACACTGAACTTCTTCAACAAAGCCGGCAGCAGCGGATTCGCCGCCTCCCAAATCAGCACAATCGCCGCCGCAATAATCGGATTCCGAAACAACAGACCCGCAGCTAGAAAAACGCTGCCGTATCCAATGCACGCCAGCACCGTCACGCCCAGATAAGCCCCTATGTGAGACAGACCGTGCTCCTGATACAGATAGCGCGAGATCGTGTTTCCGTCAAACGCCGACATGCTGGCCAGCAGTTGCAGCGCCGTACTCGTTGTGAATATCACCGTCGCCGCCAGCAGCCCCGCCAGATACTTCCCGGTCAGCAGCACCTCCCGCCGCAGCGGAGACAGCAGGTAGTAATGCAGGCTCTTGTCCAGCATTTCTCCCCGAAACAAATTCATGAAAATTCCCAAACAACCAAAAAACACCGCCAGCCGAATAAAAAAGAACTGGAAGACGCCCGCAAAGATATAGCTGTTCTGCCCGAATGACAATCGTGAATTCGAAATCACGCCGTTCAATACACCATCGTCCAGAATCAGTGTCAACGCCCGGCCCGTGCCGTAATAGTGCAGCGTTTCTTCTTCCACCGTCGCCTCGTTGCCATCCTCGTCGTACTTCTTCACGCTCTGTTTGCTTGCTTGCGCCGGCTCTCCCAGCCGCGCAATAATTTCACCCCGCGTCATTTTGTCGTGAATGTTGTCCATTTCCTGGGCGCTCAACACACGGCCCGTGCTTGGCGTCTCAGGTTCCACCACGCGAAAGCTGCGTTCCACAATCGCCTGCGTTCCAAACAAGGCCACCGGAGCCAGCGCCAACAAATAGATCCATAAACCGCGCCGCGCGAAGAACGTCTTCTTGATTTCCAGCCGCATCACCGCCGCTATCTGCGTCCACCACCTGGCTCTCACTGGGCCACCTCTTCGCTCCCGATGAGGTATTCGTAGACCGAGTTCACATCGTCATCCACCGGCGCCACCGATTCCAGTTTGTGGCCGTTCAACGCCACCTGGTTCATCAAATGGAAGAAGCGGTCCGGGTCGCTCGTTTTGATCAGCAGTCCTTTCTTGTCATGATGCATGCGCACTTCCACAATGTGATCCTCTTCAAAGAACCGCGACGCCAGCGTATTCGGATGGTCGCAGCGAATCACAATCTGCATCGGCTGCTCGTGAATTTCTCCGCGAACGCTTTGAATATTGCCTTCCGCAACCACATAACCGCCGCTCATGAGAATGACTTGATCGGAGATGATATCCACTTCATGCAGCACGTGGCTCGAGAGAACAACGTGGCATCCCTCTCTGGCATAGGAACGGAACAGTGCAATGGTTTCCGCGCGCACCAGCGGATCTAAGCCATTCAGCGGTTCGTCCAGAATCAAAACGCGCGGGTTGTGCGCAATCGCCTGCGCTAGCCGAATGCGCTGCCGCATGCCTTTGCTATAACCGCCGGCTTTTCGATGCGCCGCCTCGCGCAGGCCCACGCGGTCAATCGCCCGCCACGTCAGTTCATCGCATTCGGCGGCGTCGCGGCCCGAAAGCCGCAAGTAGGAGTTCACAAATTCGTAGCCCGTCAAACCTCTGGGTAGCGAATCAAACTGCGCGGAATAACCCAACAGACGAAAAAGCTTTTCTGGTTCATCGGGCGTTAAGCCCAACACGCGAATTTGCCCGCGCGAAGGACGAATCAGCCCCGTGATCAAATTCATCAACGTCGTTTTGCCCGACCCGTTAGGCCCAACCAAACTGGTGATCCCCGGTGGAATCGAGAGGTGTACGCGATTCACCCCCAGCACGTCGCCATAGAATTTCGACACATTCTCAAGCACGATCTGGTTGCTCAACGCACCACCTCGTTCGCGCGAATTTTCTTCATCAGCAGATAAAAACACAACGCCGCGAAAGCCAGCAACCCAAACCAAGCTTCGCCCGCCGACATGGCCCTTTCGCCCGAATCGTGAAACAAATCCTGCCAGATGATATTCGTCAGCTTTGAAACGTCAATCAAATAGCCCTGCTGCGTCTGCAGCACTCGGTTGATCGCCTGCGCAAAGCCCGCGCCTAAGAACAAAACGCCCAGCAGCAGCGCGCCCGCCGCGATTCTCCACTTCACATACGCCGACAAAGCCATCGCCAACAAAGCGATCGAAAGAATCCAAATCCACGAACCCAGAACGATGCCCACCGGAATCCATAAATTCCTGGCCATCCAATCCCAGCCCGATAAGCTCGCCTGCACGAAAAATAAGGCCAGCCCCGGTATCCAAGTCACCCACGAAAGCACAATCGCCAGTACCGACATTTTGCCCGCCAGGTATTCCACCCGCGAAAGCGGCCTGCATAAATACAAAGTGAGTGCGCCGTTCGAAAGATCGGGCGAAATCAGGCCCGGCCCGATAAACGCCGTCAGAATGAACGCAAGCGAAGACTGCCCGCTCAGAAACAGCAAAAAGAACCGGCCATCAATCTTAAAAAGCGGGCCCGTCCGTTGGCCCAGGAAGCTGAAGGCGCTCAGGTGATCGTTGGCGTAAATGCCCAACATACAAAGCAGCGGATAGAAGAAACAGAGCACGAAGAAAGCCGTTAGGAACTTCGACTTGAACAAATTCCGCCGCGAATAGCGGTACAACACCAGAAAGCGCGACCAATGTGCCGTCAAACCGCCGGCATAGCCCCTATATGTGCGCTTATAAACTGCCATTGGTGTGCTCCATCGCCTTCAAGAAAATTTCTTCCAGCGTGTCCCGCCGGAAATTCATGCGCCGCAGTTGCACGTTCTTCTCCGCCGCCACGCGGTAAATATCGCTTAGTTCAATCTTGTCGCCCAGCACAAGTTTCAGCCGGTTCATGGCTCCCGGCGCCGATTCACACCCCAAGCCTTCCACCGCCGTAACGAAATCGTTCGAGTCGCCATGCAGTTCCAGTTCCACAAAGCGTTTGTTCAATCGCCGTTCATTTTCAAGATTCGAATAATGCACCACCCTGCCCTGTTTGAGTATCACCACTTCTTCGCACGTTTCTTCCACATCGCGCAACAAGTGCGAACAGAGCACAATATGCATTTCCCCGGTATCGCGCATTTCTCGCACCAGGCGGATCATGCGCTGCCGTGCGGGCGGGTCCAACCCATTCGTCGGCTCGTCTAAAATAAGCAGCTTCGGCCCATGCACAATGGCTTGCGCCAGTTTCGCCAGTTGCTTCATACCCAGCGAATAGGTGCCCAGCTTGCGATAGCGCGCTTCCCCTAGACCAACATAGAAGAGCGCCTCATGCGCCCGTTCCAGCGCCATCTCCGCCGGCAGGCCCGATAGCTCCGCCATCATGCGGATGAACGCCACCGCCGTCATGCTGCTGATGAACGAATCGTTTTCCGGCATGTAGCCCGCCAGCGCGCGGATCTGTTTCGATTCGCGCGCTACATCGTGGCCCAAAATGCTGGCCGACCCCGACGTCACCGGCCAGAAACCCAGCAGCGTACTGATCAGTGTGGATTTGCCCGCCCCGTTCGGCCCTAGCAAACCAATCGTGCGCCCGGTGAACGAACCTGTAATCTCGCGCAGCACCTCATGCTTCCCCAGCTTGACGGATAGCGCTTTCAGTTCGATCACCGCGGGCATCGTTTAGTTTATTGCTCCCTTGGGGATCTTCGTGGGCCCTGAAGCAATCATAGTCTTTAACGATTGCCCTTGCTGAATGCCTACCAGCGTTCCTAAGTCGAACCCCAGGAATGAGCCCCGCGCCGCCGCTATAATTTGATCCGGTTCGCCGTACACGCATACCAAGCCAGATCCGCCTTTCGTCAGCAGCGACGTGATCGAAGACGAGGGAGCATTCTTCAACTGCTTCGCCATATCTCCCAGCGAAGACCCCATGTTGCTATAAACCATCGCCGAAAAATTCGGATAGCCATCCGCCGGTAGCTTGGCGCGGAAGTTGGCGGATTCCGCTAGCATGTGCCCGGTCTGCTTGTTCTCAATGGCGGTCAGCACATTCGCTTCGCTCGAAGAGGCCAGCAAATAGCCGTCTACAAATGTATAGTGCGCCGCCAGCGCGGGCGCTTTATCGTTACTCAACGCGTAGAACGTCCGCCCGTTCACCTGGTCGCTTGTCAGGCTTAACTTGCCCGCCGTAGCCGGTGCCTGCTGGTTGAAGCGCTCCACAAACACGCTCAGCGTTTGCTGCAAGTGTATGGGGTCGTTCACCTCTATGATGAGTTTCCAGGCCGGTATGGGCACCAGGGCGCCATCAATGGCGAAGGTCACATCGCCGCCTAAAGGCGCAGCTACATCGTCCAGCAAATTCACTCCCGCATGCGTCTGAAAGTCGTTCAATTCTTTCGTGAAGTCGGCGTCCATGCCGCCCGCCAGCCCAATCAACTCCTGCATCATCACGCGCGGACTTTTCATAACCATCGAAGCGGCGAACCCGGCTTCCGGCGAAACGAAATCCAAAGAACCGGCCGGACTCGGCGCCGCCAGCCAAGACGCCACACCTTGCCGCGTGCCGTCAAACGAAACCGCCGCTCTCATTTCCATATCGCCATTGCTTTCCTTGCGCTCGAGCACCAGATATTGAACATTGTCCAGGCCTGCCGGCAGCCGGCTCTTGGCATGACTTACGGATTTCGCGCTGATTTGTTCCAGATTCGCCGCCAAAAAGTAACCCGCGCCGCCTTCGTAAACTTTGTTGATGCGGCCAAAAAACGGCGTACCGGCGAAACCTCCCGGCGCGGTTTTTTGTATTACATCTTCCACGCCCTTCAATTGCTCCGCACTCGATGAGGCAACCAGAATGTTGTTGTCCAAGTCAATCAGCAACGCATCGCCATGACCAGCCGGCGCTCCCGCCCTAACAATCTCAACGTGAGCGTTCCCAGGCAAGCTTGTCTGCAGATATTGCGCCAGTCCAGCCTGTTTGATTTCCGCCAGGAAAACCGGTCCCGCATGCTGCCCGGACACATCGCCTCCCACAGCCACCACAATCTCATCGCCCAAATAGCTGCTAATCGAACTCACCTGATTCACAATCCGATCGAAGTCGCCGTTCTTGGCAATGTCTTTCTGCTGCCACCACTGCCGCAGCTCAGCGCTCTCCGCAAGGCGGCTATCGAATAATTTCTTGGCCTCCGTAATCGTGCCTCCCAGATTCGGAATGGCCGCGTAGACGAACGTATCGGCCGGCAGGTATTGCGCCAAGTGTGACGAATAGCGAAGGCCCGGCCCGGGGATCGCCTGCAAGTCCTTTTGCAGTGCCGAAAGTTGATTCAGCAGCGCCAGATAATCGTCCGAATTCTGGCTCCACGCAAACTCCGATTGAATCGGCAGATTCACTAAACGCAGTTCCGGGCCATACTGCTGGCCCGCCCTCAGCGAGCGTTTAGCCCCGCCCAAGCTCACGTCAACGGCTCCATCGGCCACCGCCACGCGCGAATCTTTTGTCCCGTGATTGAACGCCACCACGCCGTTACGCACCGGGATGCTCATGTCGCCGGCGGTAACGTTCATCGGCTTGCTGCCACTCGCCCGCGCGTCCACAATCATCTGGCCATGCTCCAGGTTCAACGCCGTTCCCCGCCAACCGCCTGAGACGGAAACCTCCGTCCGTTCCGCCATCTCCACTATCGCTCCGCCCGCCAATCGCAGAATGGCGTGAGACCCTTTCGCCGTGCGCAGTTCGTCTGTGTTCTTGAGAATGGCGCCCGCTTCCACCAAGGAGACGCCCAGATCCGTAACCCTATAAAGGCTGCCTTGCACGCTGGCCACTGTGGCGCGAATCGAATTCTGGCCCGGCAACAGACCCGTCAGGCCCAAGCCAATCCCAACCAGCAGCGTCGCGGCTGCCCCCCAAACCAACATCGGCACCGGTTTGCGGCGGCCGCGGTCAATCGGAATCGCACGCGTCGGGCTCACTCCGTCCCGCGCTTCCTGCAGAGCGTGTCGGCAATCCACGCAACTCAGCACGTGATCTTCCACCAGCAACGCGCGCGCCGCTGAGAGCTTCCCGTGCAGATACGCCGGAATAAGCCCGCGCACATCGGCGCAGCCGCGTATTTTGCCGCTCGGCTCGCTGCTCACGAACGCTGAATCGAACAGCGCGCTAAACACCCGTTTGGCTGCGTCCTTCACCCTTTCGTCGTTCACCTGTTCCGCGCGGATTTTCGCTACCGCCTCATCCAATTCACGTTGACTCATTTGACACCTCCCATACACGTACGAATTTCTTTCTGTAACTGCCGCCGTGTGCGATGCAAAGACACCGCCACCAGCACCTGCGAAATGTTTAGAGCGCCGGCTATTTGCTGATTGCTCAAATCCTCGAAATAGCGCAGCGCAAAAATTTCGGCCGATCGTTCCGTCAGCGTTCTAAGGGCCCGGCGCAGGCACTCTTTCAGGCCGCAATCGCCTTTGGGCTGCCCGGTTTGCGCTGTCGCTTCATCCAGCGGAACGCTCCGGCTCGTCTGCTTTTGCCGGATGATGTCCAATGAGGCGTTCACCGCTGCGCGCCTCAGGTAGCTTTCTTCCTGCGATGGCGCGCAACTGCCGGCCGCTTGCCTCAGCATGCGCAGAAAGATGGTTTGCAGCACGTCTTCGGCGTCCGCCGCGTTTCCCGTGATTCGATACGCTGTGCGGAAAACCATGCCGTGATGCGCTTCGAAAATCCGGCTGAATTCATTGGGCTGCGTAACTACCTCGTGTTCTTTAACTGCCGGTTGCGTAGTCGCCTCCCTTGCTTCTCGCCACTAAAGACGGGAGGCGCGCCTCATTATTACAACACCTGATCGTTTATTTTCGCGGCGCGTTCAAAAGCGCCGGCAACTCCGCCGGCGTCGTCAAACTGACCTTATCCACTTCTATTCGCAAATCGCCGTTCTTTTCCACCTCAAACGCCGTCGCGAACCGCGCCCCCCACAGAATCTCGTCATACCGGTACGAATACCGCGCATGCACACTCTGCCCGAAAGATTCGTCATGCCCTTTCATCATGATCAGCACCTCCGCCTGCTGCCGCTCCAAATCCGCTGCCGTCTTACCAAACAGCGGGCTCCCCTCCGTTATGGGGTGGACCACCGTCCAAGTCAATGGGAAGAACAGTACCGACGGCCGCTCCAGATCCAGCTTTAAGTACTTCCGCTCCGGCTTCCCATCGCACTCTTCCACCACCATCAACAGCACTCTCGCTTCCAGGTCGATAATGTTATTCCGCCTCCGGTTCACCACGCGAAATTGCAAGCTGATGCCCCCCATATACGGCGCTATCAGCATGGCGTTGCTAAACCCGAAACGCGCCGAGGGCCGCGAGAATCGCCCGAACAACAGCCCCGTCGCAATCGCAAATCCCAACACCCCCACCAGCGATTCCAGCACCGCCACTAGATTCGCCGCCGTGCTCACCGGCCAAATGTTGCCATAGCCAACCGTGCTCAAGGTATGCGCGCTGAAGAAAAACGCGTTCAGAAAACTGGCCGTCTCGGTCGGCCCTTCGGCGTTCTTCAAAGACTCAATCCCCACCGCCAAATACGCCAGCGCGAACACCGCGTTGACAATCAGAAACGCCGCCATCACCAGTAAAAAGAAAACCGGCCAGCTTCTGCTAATCATGAACAGATAAGGGTGCCAGTCGCGCCAGCGCTGCCCCGTCCGCCGCACATTAAACTGCCCGTCTCTATTGATTATCCGCTTCAGCGCGCCCGTATACTTCTGCGTCAACCCCGGATCAAACTGCGGTGTATCCATGAACTCCCCATTTTGCCGTACTCCACGCTTCGATCCTCAACCGCAAACGCGTTTTGCCCCCCACCATTCCTCCCTTCCCACACACAGTCACAACCTTTCAAACTTTCTTCAAAACTCTCTAAGCCTACCCCTATCAGCCACTTAGCCCCAATACCCGCCTTCGCTAAACCCTCATCCCAAATCCCCGCCCTCTACTCTGGAACCGAAATGCAAACCTCACTCCGCCTCCACTTCACCGTTCGCTTCTTATCTGTGTTTATCTGTGTTCATCTGTGGCCATTCTTCCGTTCGTTGGCGCGTCAAAAACCCCTCCCTCAAAACTCAAAACAACTGACATCTGGCCGCGCAAATCCACTACTATTAATAGCGGGCCATATATCGCCTAACTTCGCTTCATCGCCGCGCGTCAAAAACCCCCCTCCTCCAACGCCTGCTTCCGCCGCCCGCCAGAGCGTTTACTTCCAGCCCGCAAGCGGTTATACTTCCTCCATCGGAGGGGTTGGTTTGGTTACGGTAAACTACCCGCGTTGTGTAATTTTCCTTACGTTGCTAAACATCTCGCTGGCTTTCGCCCAAAGCCCGGCGCTCGTTCGCGACCCCGCCATCGGAACCGTGCAAACCCTCCAAGGCAGCGTCCCCGCCCACCTCACACCCGTCACTCCCTCTCATGACGTCACCATCCTCATCCTCGCCGATTCCCTCACCGCTCAGGACGCCGTTCGCCTCCGCCATGAAATCTCCGCCGCCTTCACCACCCCGTTCCTCACCGCCCATCACCTCCAACTCGTCAACGTGTCCGGCATCGCGGGCGATTTCAGCACCCCGCTCTCTACCGCCGCGCAGTTGCAAGCAGCCCTCCGCCAAATCAATCCGGGAGCTAAAACCACCAACCCACTCTCTCTCATCCAAACGCTAGGAGCCATCCCTCCCAACCTCCCAGCCAATTGGGCGCACACCATCATCGCCGGCCGCCTTCCCGTTTTTGCCAAAGACGGAATTTGGGTCGCTGCCTGGCTTAGCGAACTCTATCGCAAGCAACGCGTGCGCCTCAGCTTTTGGTCGCTCGATGGCGCCGCTCCTATCTGGGCCCAAAACGTCGCCGCCGGAGCGATGGGCACTGTAGCCACGGCCGCCTTCAATGCCCTGCTCCCCATCCTCACTGACAACAGCGCCTATACCGAGGTCGGTTGGGAGGTCAAACTCTCCCAGGGAGCCTGGCCTTACAGTGCCGATCTCAAAAACTCCCAAGGTGAACGTATTTCCTCTGTCCCTTCACTCGCCGCCGCGCCCGGTTTCACTCTGCCTTTCGAAGCCTATCTCGCCGCTCGCGCTAACCAACCAGTCCCTCAGAACGTGCTGTCTCTCAACCCGGCCGATATAGACGCCCTCCG
This sequence comes from Bryobacterales bacterium, assembly GCA_963785595.1. Taxonomy (GTDB): domain Bacteria; phylum Acidobacteriota; class Terriglobia; order Bryobacterales; family Bryobacteraceae; genus Bog-105. The sequence continues at coordinate 490,132 of CAWAVY010000003.1, forward strand.
CGAGATCGCCACTCAGCTCTCAGATCAACAGAAGCCCAAGGAGGCCGCCGCCAACTGGCATCTCATAACAGAGATCACTCCCTCCGATAGCTCAGCCTGGGCCGCTCTGGGCGAAACCTCCTATACCGCCGGTGCTTTTGACGATGCCGCAAATGCTCTTGCTCGCGCCGCAGCCCTGGGCGCCAAAAATCCCTCCACTCTCGAACTCCAAGCCCGCCTCTGCCTTCGTCAAAACGATTTCACCGCCGCCCTCGCCTTCTCTGAAGAAGCGCTCGCCACCGCTCCAAACCACCAACCTCTGTGGCTGCTGCGCGCCGAATGTGCTCGCGCTCTCAAACTTCGCCCCAAGGAAGCGGAATCCGTGGAACGCGCCGCCGCTCTCGGTGAGGTGTCCGCCTTCTGGGCTAAAGATCTCATCGCCGGCTATCTCGAAGCTGGCCAAACCGAAAAAGCTCTCCCTTACTTGCGCAAGTCTCAAGCCCATCTGCCCTCCGATGCACCCAGCCTCGTCGAATACGCCACGTTCTGGGAACGCGCCCATCAGCCTCAGGAAGCGGAGACCTTCTGGCGCAATGCCCTAACTGCCGATCCCCACTCGGAAGCCGCCTATACCGGCCTCGCCGCCAATTACGTCTCCGCCAAACGTTACTCGGACGCCGGCCAACTCGCCGATCGCGGTCTCGCCGTTCTTCCCAAATCTCTCCCTCTGCTCCTCGCCAAAGAGCAAGCTCTCGAATACGCTGGAGATCTCTCCGCCGCCCGCCGTTTTCTCGCTCACACCGTCGCCTCCTCTAACAGCCTGGAACTCCTCAAGCGCCGCGCCGCCTTGGAAGACGTCTATGGTGGCGCGGGCGTCGATTCGTATTTGGCTCTGCTCCCCTTGTTGCTGCAACAAAATGCCCCCCAGATTGAAGTTGTTGAAGCCTGCCGCCGCGGCCTCCTCGTTTCCCTGCGCGAGGAACGCCTCGATGCCGCTAAAACCTTCGCTCAAAAATTGGCCGCTTCCGGCGAACCCGGCGCCCTCGATCTCCTCACTCCCCGCTCAGTCGCCTCCCCCGAACGCGTCGAAATTCCCGGCGGGGCCGACGCTCTTCAGTTCCTGCTCCTTGGTCGCTCTGGCAAAACCGACCCCTCCCAAATCCTCCTTTCCGCCGCCGCCTTCATCGCCGAAATGAATCCCTCTTCCCCTGACGCGAATATCAAAGCCGAGTGGCAGCATTTGGGGTCGCTCGTTCACGAATACTTTCAGCGCATCGCCGCCCTCAACGCACTCGGCCAGCGCCAAGCTCACGCCTATGAAATACCACTGTCTCTCAAAGACAAGCCCAGCAAGCGGCGTACTGAAAAGGTTTTCGAAATCCTCGGCCTCAAGCTGCATCGCGATAAAGAAGGCGTCTCGGTCAAATCCGCCGAAGGCAAATCGCAAGCCAAGAAACAGGATGTAGTCGCCGCTTTGGCCATTGATGAACAGGGCATTGAAGAGGCCTTGGCGCAAGGTAAAACCTACACTCTCGAGATCCCCTTCGACGCTGCGCCCGTCTTTCCTTCCGAAGAGTTTTGGCGCACCACCTTCTTCGATAAAGAAAAACCCCCAGGCGGTTTGGCCGAAGCCTTTGTCGCTGACATTCGCCTCCCGCGCCTCTATCTTGCTCTCAATACCATGGATCGCTCCGCCGCCCAAGCCCTCATTCGCTCGGTCGTTCCCAAAAATCTCGCCGAACGCTACAGTACCCCTCTATGGATGTTCTCCGCCGCCCTCGCCCTCACTGGAACCACTGCGGAGGTTCCCGGTGGCGAAGCCGCCCGCCCCGTCTGGACCAACCTCGTCGGTGTCGATCCAGCTTCGTCCGTCGCCTTCTTCGAAGCGCTCTTGCGCAAAGACGATGGCCGCCTCATCTCCTTCTTCTACACCCTTTCCCAACTCGATCCTGAACATCAGCTCTTCTTCACTCATTCCATAGGCCGTACCAAACGTTTCTACGAACTGTTTCGCGACTCTTTTGAAATGCGTCACGGCGGCGATACTCGCATCTCCGAAACCGGTTTCGCCCAGTTCTTGCGCGAAGTGCCGCTGAACGACAACCTCACAGTCGATTTCCCCGGTGCCCCCGAAGTTTGGATGGTCGCCAAAGGAATCAAATCCTCCGGCGGCTCAGTCGCCAAGCTCACCCGCAACATGAAACGCACCGCCGCGCCCGACGATGAGGACCAAATCCTCATTCGCCTCGCCACCACCGCCTACAAAAGCACCGGACGCCAACAAACCGAACTGGCCAACCTCATCGTCGTGGCCCGCATCGACGCTCAACGAACTGACCCACTCACCCCCGAATCCGCTCTGCTCCTCGCTCAAGGCTATTCCACTCACTCCGGCCTCTACCCGTACTTAGTACGCCTCGCAGATCTTGAAACCGGCGATTACCAAAAACTTTTATCTCTCGAAACCAAAGCGGAAGGTGTAGACGCCGCCGTCGCCAATCTCCGCCTCGGTCAAATCCACGCCTTTCTCGCGCTGGCTGGCGCGGCCCACGACAGTGGCCTCATACCACCCGCCGCTTTCCTCCCGCTCTTCCGCAAATCCCTTGATCGCTTCCTCGCTGCTCACGATGGCGTGAGTTTCTCTGACGCCTCTCTTGCTTTCGTCTCGGAGGTAGCCGCCTACGTCAAGACTCCCACTCCCTCTACCGATGCGGCTGTTCGCATTCTCCTCCTCTCTGAAGCCGGCCCCGCACGCGCCAAAGCTTTCGATGAAGTCCTCGCTCTGCAGAAAATCCCCTCGTTTGATAGTCTTCTCTCCATTCAACGCAATCTCCAAAATCTAAACCGCCCTGCCGCATTTGACGATATCCAGCGCGAGTTAGACCGGCTCATCGTCCTCCCCATCCCCAAAACGTGGCGCATCGCTGGAGAATTCAAGAAATCCCTTGATCTCTATGAAACCTCCCAAGCCGTCAAGGTGCTCGCCAAACTCCGTCTCACTGCCGCCAAACACAAGCGCAACGAAGAAGGTGATTTGCAAAAGCTGTCTGGCGAATTGCGCGCTGAACTGGAACCCTGGGTCGAACTCGCTATGCTCGGCCGCATCTACGCCCGTTATCTCGATGGCTCAGATTTGCTCGTCTCCGAAGATCCTATGCTCGCCCGCAAGCATGAATTCGTCTCCCTCGGCCCGCATTCCGGCAAACAGGAGGCCTTCGCTCCCGCCAACATCTTTCTTTCCAGCGAAGGGGAAGGCAGCTACTTCACCGGGGGGCTTGCTGAATTTAGCATGGCCGCTGGCCGCGCGCGCTCTGCCGGCAACCATCTCGGCTCTGAGTTTTTCGTTACCGCTCTATTTGCCAGCGTTCGCGCTACAGATTGGCGCGGCTTCAATGCGGCCGCGCTTTCCTCCTTTGGCGCATCCGTCCGCCTCGCCCGCGAGTGGATTGTCGAATCTGCCGCCTCTCCCGATATGCGCGCCGAACTCGGCAACGCCTCGCGCGGTATCCTCTCGCTCGGTCGCCGCAAAGCGCTTCTCAAGAGTGTCGAAGATCGTGATTGGCTTGCCGTCTGGCCAACCCTCAGTGTGAGCGACCTCCACTTTTTGGGAGATGCTCTCACTGAGCATGCTCCCCCAACTCTGTGGCGCACTCCTCAGTTGCAAGCCATGAAAGAAGCCGCTCGCCATTCCACTGAGCCTGACATGCTCGGTTCCGTCGCTCCCGGACTCAGCGGCTGCGCCCAACCGCGCCTCCAGCGCTATGAGCCTTACGAGGAGTACCAGCATCAGTTCATGCCCGATCTCATGGCCCAGCGTATCGCCGAACTCAAAATCAATCTTGCTTGGCTGGCCGACAATGCAGCCTGGGAGCCCGCTACCCTCATTCGCCTCGCCGAGCCCGCCGCCGACACCCTCCTTTCTAGGCTCAAGATGCGAGACAACTGGGATTGGAACGCCGCCCTTGATGCCTATCGCAGCCTAACCATCGAAACTCTCGAACCTCTTCTGAGTCGCCAATGAGAACCCTCTCGTACGCCCTCCTTGCCTTGCTTGGAACCCTTGCCTTGCCTGGAACCCTTGCCTTGCTTGGAACCGCTGTCTTGCCTGAGACCCCTGTCTTGCCTGGAACCCCTGTCTTGCCTGGAACCCCTGTCTTGCCTGGAACCCCTGTCTTGCCTGGGTGGGGCAGCCTTCAGCCTGCCACTCAAGACCTCCCCATCTTCAAAAGCAACGTCCGCCTCGTCGAAATCTATGCCACTGTCTTCGATCGCGGCGGCCACCCCGTCGATGGCCTCCATCGCGAACAGTTTGAGATCCGTGACGACGGCGCCGCCCAACCCATCCAGGTCTTCGAATCCTCCGAAACTCCGCTCTCCTGCGCTCTCCTCCTCGACACCACCGGCAGCATGACGGAAGCCATCCCCGCCCTCCGCAACGCCGCCCGCGAATTCATCGGTGAACTGCGGCCCAACGACACCGTCGCCGTCTACGCCTTCACCGATCACGTCGATGAACTGGCCGAATTCACCCAAGACAAAACCGTCGCCCGCCGCGCCCTCGCTCGCCTTCGCGCCGCCGGCCGCACTGCCCTATTCGACGCCATCAGCCAGCTCGCCCTGAGTCTCGAACGCCGTCCCGGCAAGAAGGTCATCGTCGTCCTCACCGATGGCGGCGACAACGCCAGCACTCTCAACCGCGAATCCGCCGCCACTCGCGCCCGCAAAGCAGGCGTCCCCGTCTTCGCCGTCGCCCAAGGCCAAGCCTTGAAAGACGCCGCCGCCGCCAAACTCCTCCACGAATTAGCCGAAGCCACCGGCGGCCACCTCTATAAAGCCGAGCACGACAAAGACATCGCAAAGGTTTTCAGCGCCATCGCCGACGACCTCCAAAGCGGCTACCTGCTAGCCTTCCACCCGCCCGCCGAAGAAAAACCCACCCCTTGGCACGAGCTTCGAGTCCTCGTCAAGGACACCCCGAAACCCGTCAACGTCCGCGCCCGAACCGGCTATCCAGCAGAATAATTCTTGCCAAACAAGAAGGAGTACACTGAGGTTTTCGCTTGTGAAATGGCTTTGCCTCAGTCTTCTTCTGTGCGCCTCCTGCGCTAACCGCGCCGCCAAACTGCCCGACTATGGCGCAGTCCCCGCCTTCACCATGACCGATTCCGCAGGCCGCCCTTTCCAAAGCACCACCCTCGCCGGCAAAGTCTGGGTCGCCGATTTCATCTACACCACCTGCCCCGCCGCCTGCCCCATGATGAGTTCCAAAATGCGTGGCATTCACCAGCGAATCGCCGGCCAGCCCGACGTGCGCATCGTTTCCTTCTCCGTCGATCCCCTGCACGACACTCCCGAAGCCCTCAAGCAATTCGGCGCCCGCTACGGTGGCGCCACCGGCGATTGGATTTTCTTGACCGGTACGCCCGATACCGTGCATCTATTGGCTTATACGACGTTCCACGTCGGCGACGTCCTCGGCAAAATCGAGCACAGCACCAAGTTCATACTGGTAGATAAACGCGGCCACATCCGCCGCTACTACTCAAGCATCGATCCCGAAGGCATACCCGCTTTGTTGGACGATCTGGACGCTTTAAGAAAGGACTAACAAGTTGGCGCAACCTGCGACCTCCGATCTGGACCTCAAACCCGCTCCCGTCATCTTGGCGCTGAGCGCCGTCATTGCCACGTTTCTCATCTGGCTCATTTATTTCAAAGGCAAGGTCGTCGGCCCGGAATGGGTCGCCGAGCTACCCGCCGTCAACGCCCTCCTCAACTCACTCAGCGCCATCTGTCTGGTCTTCGGCTACCTCAACATCCGCCGCCGCAACCGCGTCGTCCACATGCGCTTCATGCTCAGCGCCACCGTTTTCTCGGCCCTCTTCCTGGTCAGTTACATCACCTATCATTACTTTCATGGCGATACCAAATTCCCCGCCCACGGCTGGATCAGGCCCGTCTATTTCTTCATTCTCATCACTCACATCAGCTTGTCCATGGTCGCCCTCCCACTCATCCTCGCCACTCTCTGGTGGGCTCTCCGCAGTGAGTTCCGCTATCACAAAAAAATCGCTCGCTTCACATTCCCTATCTGGCTCTACGTCTCAGTCACCGGAGTTATCGTATTCTTTGTGTTGAAAGCGTACACAACGTGAATTGGGACAGTGAGCTGTACGAAGCCCGCCATAACTTCGTGTGGCGTCTCGGAGAAGGCGTTGTCGAGCTACTTGCCCCCCGCGCCGGCGAACACATTCTCGATCTAGGCTGCGGCCCCGGCCAACTCACTCGCAAAATCGCCGACAGCGGCGCAGAAGTCATAGGCCTCGACGCATCTCCCGAAATGATCGGCCAAGCCCGCCAAAATTACCCCGAACTCCGCTTCGTCTTGCAAGACGCCGCTGCCCTGCCATTCGACAACGAATTCCACGCCGTTTTCTCGAACGCCGCCCTCCATTGGATGCTCAACCCGGCCGCCGTAGTCAGTGGCGTTGCCCGTGCCCTTCGCCCCGCTGGCCGTTTTGTTTTGGAAATGGGCGGCAAAGGTAACATTCAAACTATTGTCGATACCATCCAGCGCGTCGTCGCCAAATATCGTAGCGGCCCGCTCCCCGCCTCGCGCCAATATTACCCCTCCATTAGCGAATACGCCGCCATCCTCGAATCCCACGGCCTCGAAGTCCGCATGGCCCAACTCTTCGACCGTCCCACTCCCCTCGAAGGCGAAGCCGGTATGGAAAACTGGCTCAAACAATTCAAGCTTTACTATTTCGAAGGTCTCCCCTCATCTGTCCTCGCCGAGACCGTTTCCGAGTTACGCACAAAACTCCACACCGACAAAGGCTGGCTCGCCGATTATCGCCGCCTCCGTATCGAAGCCTTTAAACTCCCATAGAATGGGCAGGAATCTTTTCATGAAATCGCTACTGCTTTCCCTTCTCCTATTCGGCCAACTCGAAGCCCAAACGTATCAGCCTACGTGGGATTCCATCGACCACCGCCCCACCCCGGCCTGGTTTACCGAAGCCAAGTTCGGCATCTTCATCCACTGGGGCGTCTATTCGGTGCCCGCTTTTGCGCCGGTCATCCCGGGCAAGCTCGCCTACGCCGAGTGGTATTGGAACGCCATGACCGAAGGCAAAGACAATCCCAAGGCGAACAGTACCCAAACCGGCACCTGGGCTTATCATCAAAAGCTTTACGGCGCGGACTTCCCTTATGCGAACTTCGCCCCGGAATTTCGCGCTCAATTATTCGATCCCGATCATTGGGCCGACGTCTTCGCCCGCTCTGGAGCCAAATACGTAGCCCTCACATCGAAACATCATGAAGGCTTCGCTCTCTGGCCCAGCAAAGAAGCCTCCGCCACGTGGGGTCGTCCCTGGAATGCTGTCGAGACCGGTCCCAAACGCGATCTCCTCGGCGATCTAACCAATGCTGTTCGCAGCAAAGGCCTCCGCATGGGTGTCTATTATTCGCTCTACGAGTGGTACAACCCGCTGTGGCTTACTGACAAGCCTCGCTATGTGAAAGAGCATATGTTCCCTCAGTTCAAAGACCTCGTCACTCGTTACAAGCCCTCCATCATTTTCAGTGATGGCGAGTGGGAGATTCCCTCTAACGAATGGCATAGTCCCGAACTCCTCGCCTGGCTCTTCAATGAGTCTCCCGTCAAGAACGAAGTGGTGATCGACGACCGCTGGGGCAAAGAAACTCGTCACAAGCACGGTGGCTATTGGACCACCGAATACACCCCCGGCATGAGTGGTATGGAGCATCCCTGGGAGGAAAGCCGCGGCATGGGAGTCAGCTATGGCTACAACCGCGCCGAAAGTTTAGAGAACTATCACAGCGGCCGCCAGTTGGTCGTCATGCTGTCCGATCTGGTCAGTCGCGGAGGTAACTTATTGCTCGATATCGGTCCCGCCGCCGATGGCACGATCCCAGTCATTATGGAGGAACGTCTCATCCAAATCGGCGACTGGCTGAAAATCAATGGAGACGCCATTTATGGCACGAAGCCGTGGAAAGCGACCCGGCAATGGACCTCCGGCGAAATCCCGAAAATCGATTACAACTCCGAATTCGCGACCGCCTACGACGTGAATAGCCTGGTGGCCGACCCCGCGCCCGGAAAAGCGCGTATCGAGGCATTCTTTACTGCCAAGGGCACTGATCTCTATGCGATCCTGCCACGCTGGCCTGGCCGCCGTTTCGAACTGAAGGATGTAAGTCAAGTTAAGGCGGTGACGCTGCTAGGATCGGACGCTCCGCTGAAATTCAGGGCCTCCAAGGGCGGAATTTCCATCGAACTTCCGGATCTCCCGGAAGCGCTGCTGTCTCAGCCCGCGTGGGTGCTGAGAATCGCTCAGTGAGTCGCGCCGGCTACGCTTTGGCCCATAAAGCCGACCAGCCGCCGTTCTCGGTGGACATCGTTTGTTCGCAGCGTTGCAGAAACGCGTCTCGTTCAGCTTTATCCGCCTCAGTCTTGCCGCTCGCCCGCCAGTTATCCAACAACGAACTCAACTGCAAGGCCGTTTTGGTGTAGGTCGCCGTCAACGTCTGGAGTTGCTGGTTCTTCACGTGCGCGGTGATCGAAGATGCCAGCGTGGCAACCACGGGTGCCCACATCGACAAACTGCTTACCATCGAAGCAACGGTCAATACCACCCCAATCGCCGTCAGCGCGGACGTGGCCCCGCGCCACTTGTCTGCCTCCGCCTCATGGTCTCTCGCGCGCTTCCGATACCAATCGATCTGCTCCGCCAGTCTGGTTGTAATGTAGCCATCAACGGTAAGTGGAGTAAGATCGGCTGCGGGCTCCGGTCCGGGTTGCCGAGGCTCCACGCCTTGCATATCGTCGTTGACCTTTGCCGTGCGGCTGTTGATTTGGGCTGCCTTGTCGGGCCCGTCAAACGGCGCGGCGCCAGCACGGTAGAGATAGATGCAAGATTTCATTGACTCCGCAGCCGTGCGGCTGCGGGTCCAGCTACTAATGCGGTTATCCACTTGCGCTTGCCGGCTAAAGTAAGTGGCCAGCGCAACTGCAGCCGCCGCCACCACGCCCAGCCCTTGGGCGACGGTGGAAAGATTGGCCCATACCTTCATCTGCTCCGCGCCCGCCGCTAAAACCGCCCCCGCGCTGGCCAACCACAGACTTCGATTGGTCAATTTATCGATCTCGTTCCGTTGGTGCCTGGCGGTGGCTGCCCACAGCCTATATGTCGTCCACGGTGTATTCAGCAGCGGGTCCATCGGGGTTGCCGCAGTTGATGGACTTGCCATCGTCACCTCCCTTTGGTCCTACATCGTATCACTCTCGAACCCTATGTGGCTCAGAATCAATACCCGCGAGACTGTCTTATCAAAGCGCAGCCGCACCACCTTCAGCTGGCTCGCATCGTCCAGACCAAAAGCCTTCAGCGGCATCTCAAACGTTTGGAAGATGGGTTCGGCCGGCTTCTTGTAGGCATAATCGTCCAGCATCTGGAACTTGGTGAAACGTACCCGAAACAGAGGCATAAGCGTTCCAAACCGGCTCAGTGGCAATGCGGTTTTCACTCCTCTATCGGTCTCCATTTCCACCGTGAAGTCTGTCGCTTCGTCCTTTGGCTTCTCCTTACTCTCGTCCGCATCGGATTTCGGTTTGCCCGGCTCGGGAGCGTCCTCATCGGTTACCGCCAGTGACAGCGCCAGTAGCGATCCTCTCTTCATGTCCGCTGGCAGTGTTATCGAGTATGAGGGCAGCTTTTTGTTATGCTCCCGATTCCAGCCCAGAAAAACACCGTTGTATCCCCGATCGTCGGAACGCGTCGGAATCGGTTCCTCACGCCAAACTGACAAATTGTCCGCGCTAATACGTCCGCCTTTCGCGGTTGTCGTTGTGACATCGGCGTCCTCACTGAAATCCACCAGCGGCTGATAGGACGCATCGAAATAACGGTTCATGTAAAGCGTCTTCGGCAGCCAGTCACGTCCTACGCGATAATCTCGAAACAACGGCAGGTATTCCCTCTTGCCGTGCAATGTCGCTTCCAGAAAGGCTGAGATGTAGGTCTTCGAGATGCGGCGCTGGTCCTCGGGTTTCATCAGCGGCTTCAAATTCAAATAGCGCCCCAGCGGCTCTCCGGCGTCAGACCTTCCCCACACTGTGTTGAACTGGCCGTGGTTCGCGCGGTACGCATAGATCTCCGCTCTAAACCATGGCCCGTGTTCGTCGGTAAACTTAACGCGGTCGAACTGGGAGCTTCCCGAGAAACTCGACACATCGGCGTCATTCGCTCCCTGCAAAGTGAGATAGCTCACGTTTTCAAGACGTCGCGGTTCTCCCGCCGGTTTGTACTGTCCGTCCGGCGGAGCGATGGCGACAATCGACTTGATGGCGAATCCGTAATTGAGCGGTATTGTTGCATCGTCCGGATCGAACGCGAGCTTGTTATATAACGCCGCCGTCGCCGCCGCTTCCCCGCCCCGCGAGTGGCCCATGAGCGCGATATTTCCTAAGTCCACTTTTCCGAAGAACGGGTTGCCTTGCGACGCATTCCACTTGCGCCAGAGCTTCAAATGTTCGAGCAGCATCCACCCTCGCACGGCCTGCTCTTTCGGGAGATCTGTTATCCCGCTATTGAGAAAGTTCTCGTCAACGGATGCCAAAATGAATCCACGGCTGGCCAGCAACTCTCCCAAATACTCATAACCCGGATCTGAAAATTCGGCCATGTCATGATTGCCATGCACAATCAGCGCCAGCGGGAACGGACCCGCACCGTCCGGATACCATACCCGCGCGTTGAGTGGCATCTTCTCCACGCCGAAGCCCCAGTAGAGCCGCCGAACTTTCTCTTTCCACCCTTTAAAGTCTTTAAAAAAGGGCGTGGCGTCAACCGTGGGCGTCTTCAACGCCACTTTAGAGTGATACTCAGCACGCCGCAAATCCGTGCCGCTGCCATAGAATAACGACTTGACGGCATAGGGTCCACTCTCCGAGGGATTTGCGACTCTCAGAGGCGGAGGTTCCGCACTCGCTACGTGCTGCACCTTGATCCCATCCTCTTTCACTCCGTCTCCCGCCAAAATCACCACCAGGGTTACGCAGGCCGCGAGCGAGGCGACGCCCAGCACCACAGTCAAAATCTTCTTGCTCCGATGAGCCTCGCGGAAGCGCGCGTTTAAGACAGTCGCCAAAGTGGCGCCGAAAAAAATCGCTAGTGGAACAAATACGAATCCCGACGGAGGCAAAACAAAGGATACAAAGAGGGCCGCGCCGATCACCACTCCCGAAAGCCATTTCGGGAGTATCCGAAGAAAGCTCAGGAGCAGCGCTGTGGCGAGCGTAACCAGCGCAATGCCAAGAGTGGCGACCAAAAGCCCGAAGGTCAGATCGAACCAGCGTCCAAACCCGGATTTAAGTTCCCATGCGCCGCCAATTGCCGCAAGCAACGCCGTAATGGCCGCGCCCCAAAAAACTCCGCGGCGCGTTTCTCCGCCGGGCCGGATCTTCGCCCAGACGCGCAGCCACCAACCACGCAGAGCCAGCCCCCAGAGTTTCAGCCGTTTCACTAAACCGCGTCCGAAATGCTGGTCAGATTGAAATCCGTGGTGATCAGCGCCGGAGCCATATTTGAGCCGGTCTCGTCATTGGTGACGCGCACCGGCTGGGTCAGCCTCGTAGTCCTCTGCAATACTTCGGCCGGGCTCTGATTCCAGCGGAAGTTGTTTACGGCATCGGTCACTTTGCCTTTTTCAATCAGGAAAACTCCGTCGCGAGTCAGTCCGGTAAGCTGCCATGTCTTCGGTTGCAAGACGCGGATATACCACAAACGAGTCACCAACAATCCACGGTCCACAGAAGCAATAAGATCGGCCAGCGAATTGTCCTGACCATCCAGCACAAGATTCACCGGATAGGGGGTGGGTTTCTTGCCGGCCTTCTCAGCCCAGAAACGGTCGTAGTAAAGGTTCTTGACAACCCCTTTGTCGATCCACGCGAGCTTCTCGTTGGGCAGCAGCGAGGGTCCCCACGGCGTCGAAGCCAGCTTCGGATGAAACGGATCGCTACGCAGCGTGATGATCTCCGGAAACAGCTTTTCTCCCAGATAGGTACTGACGCCGTTTTGGCCTTGACCGGCTTTGCTGAGGAATGATTGCCCCTGCTCGGCGTCCCGCGCTCCGAAGGCGAAACCGAGCCAGCCCATAAGGTCGGCCACTGCCGCCGGTTCCATAATGACGGTGTATTTACCCGCATCGAGTTTCTTGCGGTTGGCTCCGCGCAGGCATTTGTCTATCGACACCTTAACTTGTTGTTCGCCGTCCAGGTCTTTGAGTGACACAGAGCTCTGCGTCGCCCAACCCGAACTGGTTCCCCCAGGATTTCGCATGGTGTGCGTGAGGCTCGAATCGGTATAGGTGTGATAGCCGAAGAGTCCAGCCTTGTTGCCCACTCCCACCGCATTGGCCGAGCGCTGGATATAGCCGGCCGCGACGAGCTTGTTCTGCATGGCCCCCGCCAGGATCGCCTTCACTTGCGGCACCATTACGTCTCCCCGCGCAGAGGCCGTGTAATTGTCAAAATTGCTCAAGCGTGGGTATTTTTGGGCGGGCAGCGCCGGCATATCTTCCGGATTCGGACGGGAGATAGCCGCCAGTTCTTCCGCCTGCTTCACGCCATTCTTCAACGCCTCGGCGGTTAATTCGCCTACCGATGCATTGCCGCTGCGTTTATCGGCCGTTGTGCTGGTGATGGAAATCTGCTGGGTAATCCGGTAACCGGACGTGGTAATGCCATTGTTCGCGAAACGAATGAAGTCGTCCTCTGTCCAATTGACGTAGACCTCGCATTCCGGCAGTTTTGAGTAGCCGATGACCTGGTCGATGATGTTTTTTACATCCTGCTGGCTCAACATGCTAGTCTCCTCTTAATCGGTCAGTAGCACATTGATCTGACGAAAACGTGAGGGTGAGCAGCCATGGCTCACCGAATTCGTTTGCGCTGGTTCGCCCTTGCCGTCGTTGGGCGCGCCAAACTGCTGCCAGTAGCTAGGTCCGGAGATGCCGTCGCAAGCGTGCCAGAAATCGGGCGTGCGCGCTTGATACGCGACTCTCGAAAGCATGCCGCGTTTCTTGCCGCCCTTGATCTCCCAGAACGCATCGCCGCCGAATTGAAAATTGTAACGCTGCTGGTCAATGGAAAAACTGCCATCGCCCTCAATCAGAATGCCGTCGTCCACTCCTGAGATCAGATCCTCAGGGGTGGCCGCATCCGGACCAGGCGCGAGCCACACATTGGGCATGCGCTGGAAAGGAACGCTTGACCAGGAATCGGCATAGCAGCAGCCGCGCGATTCCGCCTCGCCAATCAGATGGGCCTGGTCGCGAATGGTTTGGTAATGCTTGAATACGCCCTTTTCGATAATGGGGAACTTTGTGGTGAGAACGCCGTCGTCATCGTATTTAACGGTGGCGAGGCCCCGGTCGTTGGTGCGATCGCCGAAGACATTCATCAGTTCGCTTCCGATCGAAAAGCTCCCCATTTTTTCCGTCGTCAGAAAACTCGTACCCGCGTAATTCGCTTCGTACCCCAAGGCACGGTCAAGCTCAGTGGAATGCCCAATCGATTCGTGAATGGTCAGCCATAAGTGGCTGGGTAGCAGCACTAGGTCTTTCTTACCTGGCGTTACGGGCGGAGCGGCCAAGTGTTCCAGAACCTCCGAACGGATGCGCGGCGCGTTTTCCAATAGGTTGGCCTTGGCGATGGCTTCCCAACCGGCGGTTTGCGGTTCCACAGTGTAGTTCCGGGTCTTCGAGAGTCCATTCTTGAAATCGACGGCGGTGGCGCTCAACAGCGGATACACACGCACGACATATTGCTGGATGGACGACCCTTCCGACGACGCAAAATACTTGTCTTCGGCCTGGAAGCCGAGCGCACCGAAAGACGAAAAGACTTTGGGATCTTTCTTGGCGCTAACGGTAGCTGAGTGGATCAACTCCAGCTTTTCATCCATCGCTATAGCAAACGGATCTTTGTCGAATTTGGAAGTCCAGCGGTCGCGGTAAACCTTCACGGGGGCCAGTTGAACCGGTGTAGCCTGGGCCGCCGCATTCGCCTTCGCCACTGTCACGGCCTCGCGGGTGATCCGAGCAATCTCATCGGCCGTGACCAAGGGAGAGGCGGCAAAACCCCACTGGCCATTCACAATGACACGAACTCCGAAACCAAAGCTGTTCTGGTCTGTTACGAACGGCACCTCATCGGTAATGTTGCTGCCGCGTTCGGGCGATAAGCGGTAGCCGGAGAATTGGTTGCGGTAGCGGCCTATGCGGAGATCGGCATAGCTCGCCCCTTGCTTTTTGGCTTCCCCAATGGCTACGTCACCGAGCTTTTCCAAGTCGGCCGCCGGCTTCGTGCCGTCGGGCGCACGCTCTCCGAAAAGCCGGTCCGCCGCTAGCAGGGACGCAGTTGAGACAGAAGTACTAATGAATGAACGCCGTGTGAGTTTGCGAAACACCAGCTATTACTCTAGCGCAGAATTCTTGCATCCTTTACTGGTTTGTAGCGTCGGGTATCTCTGCCCGCCGGGAACCTTTAAACGGATGGCGGCGTCTCTATCGCCAAATGTCCAGGATTGCCGTCCTGCTTCTCTTGCCGTCATCGCTCATCGTTTATGGTGCCCAAGTTTCGGTTGGCCCTTCTCTCGCCACAAACCAAGCGCCGCGCCACACCGTCACCGGTAACGTGACCAATGCCGTTTCGGGTGAACCAATCCATCGAGCTCTGGTACAAATCAACGGTACGGTTGCCGCCGCCGTTCTAACGGGCGCGGACGGGCGTTTTCAATTCGCCGACGTGCCTGAAGGCGCAGTTGTTTTCTCCATTCAGAAGCCCGGCTTTTCCGATCCCCGCTTTAACGTCGGAAGCCAGTGGGCTGCGCCGAGTCTGGCTGTTACGGTGGGTTCCGGCAAGAACGATTTTCACCTCAAATTAATGCCTAACTCAAGAATTGTGGGCCATATTAGGGACGCCGATGGCGAACCGGTTGAGAACGCACAAGTGCAGATTCTGTTTGAACAGATCTGGCAGGGACGCAAGCAATGGCAGCCTCGGAACAACGCCACTACTGACGAGGACGGTTACTATCGCGTCGAAGATCTGATGCCGGGCCGTTACATCGTCTTCGTCGGTGGCCGCACAGTGCCGCCGCCAAGCTTTAACGGGCCGCGCGAAGTGATGGCTCCGAAATACTATCCCGATGCGCTGGATCTGGCGTCGGCTCAGCCGTTGGAATTGCGTTCTGGCCAGGAGTTCCGCGCGGATTTTCGCCTGCGAGCCGAGCGCGGCTATAGTTTGACGGCGCAAGTATCGGGTATTCCCGCGCCGGGCTTGGGCGTGGGATTTTCGCTGCAGAATAGCAGCGGCCAAAACATCTGGTTCGATGGCATGCAGTTCGATCAGGCCCATGGCCAGTTGGTTGTGCCCGCCCTGCCGTCTGGCATCTGGAGGCTCTTTTTTAACGCCAATGACGATCAGGGGCACGCCTATCAGACCCGGCAAGAAATAGCGATCAATCAAGCGGACGTAACGGATCTGCAACTGTTGCTCCGTCCTGCCGCCAGTATTCCGGTAACCATAAATCACCCCGACAGCCAAGCTACAGAAACCGCGCCACCGCAGATCGTCCAGATGGTCAACGGGAGCAGGTTCATGAATCCGCGTATCTCCGCAAACCTTATCTTGCAAGACGCTTTAGACATGCAAGAATATGGCTTGCAAATGCAGGGCGATCCGCCCGTAACGGAGTTTTCGGGCGTGGCTCCGGGCAAATACAAACTCGACGTGCAAGCCCTTGGGAGCGAATGCCTGGAATCGGCTTGGTATGGGAGTATCGACCTCACACACGATTATGTGGTGATAGACGCAAACGGCGGAACGCAGCCACTCACTATCAACTTGCGCGCCGATTGTTCCACTCTCACCGCCAAGCTCGGTCCGGAAGAGCGTGCGCATTCAGGGATGGTCTTAGTTGTTCCGAATTCCTCTTTGGGCGAGCCGAAGGTATTGACAATTCAGGGGCAGTCGAATGCTTCCGATTTCCGTGGCTTCGCGAACCCGTCGCTGATTCTGTCCCCTGGCTCGTATCAAATCTTCGCACTGACAAGTCTGGAAGGATTGGAATACGCCAATCCGGAAGTGCTGCGCAATTACCCGAGCCAGAGCGTGAACCTGGGTCCGGGTCAAAAAACTGAACTCACAGTGGAACTGACTGAGCGGAAGGAGAACTAGCTTTGGCACGATTGCTTACAGTTCTTGCTGCTTGCTATTTCGCTCTGGTCGGCTGGGCCCAGCCACCGGCCACTTTTAAGATTGCGGGCCAGGTGGTTCATCATCCTGGCAATCGCCCGGTGCGCGCCGCGCGAGTTTCCATCATCATGGTGGAACATCCCGACCGCACGCTTACCGCCGTCAGTGGAGAGAACGGCGAATTCTCGTTCTTCGGCCTACCAGCGGCGAAGTATCAGTTGCGAGTGGAATATCGCGGCACGGCCCGGCTCTATCGGCAAACCGACGAATTTTCCACTGCCATTGTGGTGGGCGCCGGCCTCGATTCCGAACACATCGTTTTTCCGTTGGAATCACCGGCGAGCATTTCCGGCTCTGTGATCGATGGAGACGGCGACCCAGTCTCAGAGGCGATGGTTTATTTGTTTGTCCGCTCCGTCTCGCGCGGCCTGTATCAGACGGAATTGAAGATGCAAACCAGCACCACTCTATCGGGCACCTTCCATTTCGGGCATCTTTCAGCCGGCACTTATTACGTTGCCGCGGCGGGCCGTCCGTGGTATGCGCAGAATCAGGATCTTACCCAACAGCAGTCTGGGAGCGGGTCTGATTTGGATGTAGCTTTTCCAGTGACCTACTATGCCGGGAGCACGAGTCCTGAAGCAGCTGCGCCGATCGCGCTCGAAGAAGGTGCCAAAGCCGAGATTCAGTTCACTCTTAATGCGGTTCCTGCGCTGCATGTTGCTTTCGACGGCGTGGAAAGGCAGCCCGATCAGAGTATTCAATCGTCCTTGACTCAAGTGGGTCCCGGGGGAACGCAGCTCAATGTAGTGAGCATCGTAACTCCCGACGGTATCCGGGGCGTGGCGCCCGGGAATTACGTTTTATCGGCCAGACTCTTTGGCTCGAATCAGCAATCGGAGATAGGTTCGCAAACAATCAACCTGGCCGGCGATTCCACAGTTCATCTCAATGAAGGAGTCAAAACCTCAATCAGCGGAACGGTTCTGTTTGACGGCGATGTTCCGGAAAACCTTGGCGTATGGTTCGGGAACGTCGAAAACGGTGGCATCACGTTTGCTCCCCTTGCGAAAAGCCGCTCGTTCACCCTCCCGCAGATCCAGCCCGGGCGCTATTCGCTTCTTATGGGGAACAGCAACGAATTTTATATTCAGAAGGTAACGGTGAAAGGCGGAACTTATGTGGACGGGATACTCGATATCGCCAAAGGAGCGCAAATTGAATTAGCTATTGCGGCGGGTAAGGGAATGACCAAGATCGATGGCACCGTTGTGCATGGGAAGACACCGGTAGCCGGCGCCATGGTCCTGGCGATTCCGCAAGACTCGACGCGCGCCAAATACATCCCGCGCGACCAAAGCGATAGTGACGGAACCTTTACGCTCTATCAAGTGCCCCCTGGCCGTTACACGCTGGTCGCAATTCAGAACGGACACCATCTTGCTTACGCCGAGCCAGGCGTGATAACGCCCTACCTGCCGCAGGGCCAAGTGCTGGACGTGCCCTTGCCTAAGGATGCCAAGGTGGAAATCGAGGTTCAGCCGCGCCGATGACGTTGTAACATTGACGCAGGTTCATGAGTTCCCGCCGTAAATTTCTCGGACAAGTCGCCAGCGGCATTGGCGGCCTCGCGTTGCCGCATACCGTGCTTGGAGCCAATGAAAAGATTCGCTTTGGCGTGATTGGTTACGGCGCGCGAGGGCAAGACATTGTGCGCGATGCGCTCAGCTGCCCTAATACTGAATTTGCGGCGGTCTGCGACATTTATACGGAGCAACGCGAAAGAGCCAAGACTCTTGCGCCGGCGGTTAAGACCTTCATCGATCACCGGCTGATGCTCGAGGAGAAAGATCTCGATGCCATTCTGATTGCCACGCCGCAGCATTTGCATTGCGAGCATTTTGTGGATTCCATTCGCGCGGGCAAGCATGTGTATCAGGAAAAGACAATGGCTTTCACGGTGGAACATGCCAAACGCATGCGCGCCGTTTACGATCCGGCGAAGGCGAAACAGGTAGTACAGGTGGGGCATCAAGCTTGCTCTTCCGGCCATGTGCCGGATGCGCAGCGTTTTCTCGCGGGCGGCCAATTGGGACGGATCACCGCCATTGATGCCACCATGTACCGCAACACGCCGCACGGCAAGCCGCAATGGGCGCGGCCGATTCGGCCCGACATGAATGCGGAAAACATTGTGTGGAGCAAGTTTCTGGGGGAAGCGCCCAAGGTGCCGTTTGACGCGAACCGCTACGAAAACTGGCGCTTCTTTTGGGATTATTCAGGCGGCAACGTATATGAAAATATGTGCCACCAAGTGGCCTTCTGGTATAAGGTGCTGGGCTTGAAAATTCCCAGCGCGGTTACCATGACGGGTGGCTTGTACCTGTGGAAAGACGGCCGCGAAGTACCCGACACCATGAATGTTTCCATGCTTCAGCCGGAAGACTTGCTGTTCAGTTGGGTATCCGGTTTCGGCAATGCCAGCCTGGGTGTTACGGAACAAGTGCTGGGGTCG
The DNA here is from genome assembly GCA_963785595.1 of Bryobacterales bacterium. Taxonomy (GTDB): domain Bacteria; phylum Acidobacteriota; class Terriglobia; order Bryobacterales; family Bryobacteraceae; genus Bog-105. The sequence goes on from CAWAVY010000003.1 coordinate 508,920, forward strand.
GACGGCACAATCGCGCGCGGCCCGCAACTGCGCTTTCTGCCGGAAAAAATGAATGCGCCGCAAGGTGAAGCACTGCTGGGGGATACGCCTACGCTGCCTGCCAGTCATATGCGCAACTTTCTGGAAGCGATCCGCGAAGGGAAAGAGATCAACTGCCCGTTCGATTTGGGCTTCCGTGTTTCCATCGCTTGCCGCATGGCGGTGGAGAGCTACCGGCAAGGGCGTACGATGCGGTGGGATGGAGTGAAGGAAGAAATCGTGTAGGGTTCGTGCAATGGCGTCATGGTGGAAGAGATTCTTTACCTCACCGAACTGCTCGGTCTCAAGGTCTACGACCTGAAAGGCCGCCTCATCGGCACGTTGCGCGATGCGGCTCTGGTGCCGCTCATCGACCCCATTCGGGTAGACCGTTTTCTGGTGGGCGCCGGCCCCGGCTGGTTAAGCATCCGCTACGACCAGATCAAATCCATCGACACGACCGGTATCCATCTTAAAGACGAGCTCCTTACGCCCTACCATTCCGACGAGTACATGCTGCGCATGGTGAGAGACCTGCTCGATCAACAGGTGATTGATGCGCAAGGGCGAAAAGTCGTGCGCGTCAACGATGTCACGTTTCTGAAAGAGCGCGAGAACGGTAACCAAGTTCTGCACATCCTGGAAATCGATATCGGCATCCGTTCCATGGTTCGGCGGGTACTCAGCGGCATTGTGCCGCCCACGGTAATTCGAGCGTTGCAGCAGCGCATTCCGCCGCATTCCATTCGCTGGGAATTCTGCAACATCGTCGAGGCCGATCCGCAGCGGCGCGTGCGGTTGAATATTTCGACCAAGCTGCTAGAGGACATGCACCCGGCGGACTTGGCGGACATCGTCGAACACCTCGGCCATGAAGACCGGACGGCGCTGATTAACGCCGTGGATACCGAAACCGCCGCCGAGATGTTGAGCGAAGTCGAGCCCGATATTCAAACCCGCATTATCGAATCGTTGGATGCCGAGAAGGCGGCCGACATCCTGGAGGAGATGGAGCCTTCTGAAGCGGCCGACGTTTTGAACGAATTGGAGGACGAGCAATCGGAGCAGATTCTGGAAGAGATGGAACCTGAGGGAAAAGAGGATGTCGAAGAGCTATTGGAATTCCGCGATAACACCGCCGGGGGTCTCATGGACACCGGGTTCCTGGCTCTGCCGGAAGAGGCCAATGTCGCGCAGGCCATGGACGCGTTGAAGAATTCCGAAGAGACCATTGAAGACTTGCACTACTTGTTCCTGGTGGATGGCGAAAACCGTCTGCGGGCGACCGTGCCGCTGGCGAAATTGTTCTTCGCCCCGGGCGATGCGCCTTTAAAGGAATTCGCCAGCGAACGGCTGCTCTCCATCCCCGCCAATCAGAAGCAGGACCGCGTTGCGGAAATCTTTGACAAATACAATCTACTGGCGTTGCCCGTGGTTGACGACAAAGAAGAGTTGCTGGGCGTGATCACAGTTGATGATGTCGTGGCCCTACTGCGCCAAAGCTAAGCGGCCCAAATAGTATACTTTGAAATTCCAGGCCCATTTAACCACGTTCTCCTATGTGGATCGTCCGTCTCGCTCTTAGCCGTCCATACACGTTCGTTGTGATGGCGGTTCTCATCGCCATCCTTGGCGGCACCGCCATTGTCACGATGCCGGTGGATATCTTTCCGTATATCGACATTCCGATTGTCAGCGTGCTGTGGTCTTACAACGGACTCTCGCCGGAGGAAATGGAAAAGCGCGTGGTCACCGGCTTTGAACGCAGCATCACGTCGAACGTCAACGATATTGAGCACATTGAATCGCAATCCTATGGCGGGTACGCGGTAATCCGCATCTACTTTCACTCGAACGTGAAAATCGATATGGCGGTTGCGCAAGTCACGGCCGGCATGCAATCCGCTCTTCGCCAGATGCCGCCGGGAATGTTTCCGGGCAACGTTCTCAAGTTCGATGCGGCCAGCGTTCCCATTTTGCAACTTGGCCTTTCGAGCAAAACGCTGCGCGAGCAGGAAATCTTCGATATCGCGAACAACTTCATCCGCACGCCTTTAGGCACGGTGCAGGGCGCGTCGGTCTCCTATCCGTTCGGCGGCAAGCAAAGATCGGTAATGGTGGATCTGAACCTGGACGAGCTTTATGCGAAGCAGCTTTCACCGGCGGACGTCTCAAACGCACTCACTCTGCAAAACATTATTCTGCCGGCCGGGACCGCGAAGCTGGCCGAGACCGAATATCAGATTCGGGTTAACAGCAGCCCGCTGAAGCTGGACGAGCTGAACAATCTGCCGGTCAAAACGGTGAACGGCACGACTGTCTATATAAAGGATGTGGCGCAGGTTCACGATGGCTTTACCGTGCAAGGCAACATTGTGCGTTCGAACAGCGCGCGCGGTGTTCTGCTTACCATCACACGCAACGGGAAAGCGTCGACGCTGGATATTGTGAATGCCGTGAAGGCCGCATTGCCACGCATTCTTTCGACCGTGCCGCCGGAACTGAAAGTTGTGCCCTTGGCGGACCAATCGGTTTTTGTGCGCGCGTCGATTGATGGCGTCGAGCGCGAAGCCTTGATTGCCGCCGCGCTCACGGGTCTGATGATCCTGCTGTTTCTAGGAAGCTGGCGGAGCACGCTGATTGTCTGCATTTCCATTCCTCTTTCCATACTTGCCTCGCTTTCGATATTGAGCCTGTTAGGCGAAACCATTAACGTGATGACGCTGGGCGGATTGGCCCTGGCGGTTGGCATTCTGGTGGACGACGCCACGGTGGCGATTGAAAATATTCATCGCAACATCGGGCTGCGCAAGCCGCTGGTGACTGCCATACTGGATGGCGCGGGACAGATTGCCATTCCCACGTTTGTGGCCACGATTGCAATCTGCATTGTGTTCGTTCCAGTGCTGCTGCTCACCGGCACAGCGCGCTATTTGTTTACTCCACTGGCCATGGCGGTTGTTTTTGCGATGCTTGCATCCTATCTGCTTTCGCGCACGTTAGTGCCGACGATGGTTGCTTACCTTCTGAAATCTGAAGTGGGCCTGTACCGGCTGGGCGGCGAAGCGGCCAGTGTTTCGAAGAACATTTTCTGGCGGGCGCATCATCTTTTTAACCAAGGCTTTGAAGCTATGCGTTACCGTTATGTGGGCTTGCTTGACTGGTGTTTGCGGAGGCGCGCAGCGGTTCTCCTCTCGTTTGCCATTTTCACTACCGGTTCACTCGGCCTTGCCTTTTTAGTGGGCGAAGACTTCTTTCCTAATGTCGATGCCGGGCAGATCCGGCTGCACGCGCGCGCTCCTTCGGGCACAAGGCTTGAAGAAACCGAAGCGCGCTTTGGCGCGGTGGAACGCGAAATCCGCCAAGTGATTCCCTCCGGCGAAATCGATAATCTGCTAGACAACATTGGCATCCCGAACAGTTGGACGGCGATTGCACAAGGCGACCCGCCGAACATTTCGAGCGCCGACGGCGACCTATACATTTCGCTCAAAGAGAACCACGGTTCCACGCGCGGCTACGAAATCATGCTGCGGAAAGACTTGCACGATAAATTTCCCGACATGACCTTTTTCTTTCAACCGGCCAACATCACCACACAGATTCTGAACTTTGGCCTGCCGGCGCCCATTGACGTGCAAGTGGTGGGACGCGACAGCCAAGCCGGCTACCAGATTGCGGAAAAACTAGCGCAACGCATGGCGCTGATTCCAGGCGCGGCCGACGTTCACGTTCACCAGGTTGTGGACCAGCCGATGATAAGGCTGAACGTTGACCGGATTAAAGCATCGCAACTGGGCCTGACGGAACGCGATATCAGCAACAGCATGCTGATTTCACTGAGCGGCAACGGGGCGCTGGCTCCCAACTTTTGGGTGAACTGGAACAACGGCGTTAACTATAACGTGGGTGTGCAGACGCCGCAATACCGGATTGATTCGCTGGACGCGCTGTTACGCACGCCTATTTCGGCTCCGGCGGATTCGGCGCAGGTTTCGACGGCCTCGACGGTGGGAGCATCGCCCAACGGCGGCTCGCTTGCTTACGGCAATCCGGGCGCGATGAACGGCGCGACCCAACTGCTTTCGAATCTGGTTTCGGTGGAGCGCGCGACGGCGCCCGTCATTATCAATCACTACAACGTTTGGCCGGTGTTCGATGTATATGCCAACGTGGACCGCCGCGATCTGGGCGGCGTGGGCAGCGAAGTGGAAAAGATCATGCGAGAAGAAGAAAAACATCTGCCGCGCGGGACGACGTTGGCGTTACGCGGCCAGATTGACACGATGCAATCTTCGTTTTTCCGGCTGGGGCTGGGCATGATTTTCGCGGTGGTGCTGGTTTATCTGCTGATGGCCGTTAACTTTCAATCATGGCTGGATCCTTTCATCATTCTGACGGCGCTGCCGGGGGCCATGGCGGGCATTTTGTGGATGCTGTTTGTGACAGGCACTACGCTCAGTGTTCCGTCGCTGATGGGCGCGATTATGTGCGTGGGCGTGGCGACGGCCAACAGCATTTTGATGGTGACCTTCGCGAATGATGAGCGGAGCGCGGCATACCATTCCGCCGCCCAGGCCATGTTAGCGGCGGGGTATGGGCGTATCCGGCCGGTAGTGATGACGGCCACGGCGATGATTCTGGGCATGCTGCCGATGTCGTTGGGCATGGGCGAAGGCGGCGAGCAAAACGCTCCGCTAGGCCGGGCCGTGATTGGTGGTTTATTGTTTGCGACGGTTACGACGCTTTTTATTGTGCCGATCATATATAGTTACCTGCGAACGAAACCTCCGGTGGATCATGAGCGCCAACTCCTGGAACAACAGCGAGCGGACGAATTGGAAATGAGCTTGCAATGATAAGGCCCGAACCGAATCCGGTGGACCTGCTAAAAGAAAACGAGGAGCTGAAACGGCGGATCGCTGAGCTGCAGGGCAATGCCCCCGGGGCTTCAACACCCACGGTTTTATGGCGGCCATCGAGAGTAACGCTTTGGGCGTTAGCGATGGGCGCGGCGGTGCTGACGGCACTGGCTTTCGTGAGCGGTTTTGTGCCGCTTGAGAAACGCAATGCGGCGTTACGCGCCGAAGCTGCGGACCAAGCCGAGGCTTTGCCGCGTGTGGAAACGATCACGGTGGCGCGCGCTCCAACGAAGAGCGAGCTGCAACTTCCAGGCAGCATCCAAGCCGTGACCGAAGCACCGATTCTGGCGCGCGCCGATGGCTACATCCGGCGGCGTACGGCCGATATAGGCGACCGCGTACGGAGCGGCCAAGCGGTTGCAGAAATTGAAGCGCCGGAGCTTGACCAGCAAGTGCTGCAAGCGAAGGCGACTCTGGAACAGGCGCAAGCGGCGCTCGAACAAGCCCAAGCGAGCTATCAACAGGGCAAGTCAAACATGGAGCTTGCCAAAATAACGGCGCAACGCTGGAGCGCTTTGAGCACGAAGGGCGTGGTATCACGCCAGGACAACGACCAGTATCAATGGCAATATCAGGCGCAACTGGCGAATTTGCAGGCGCTGGATAAAGCGATCTCAGCACAACGCAGCAGTATCGCCGCGGCCGAAGCCAACCTTTCGCGGCTGCGGAACATGCAAGGCTACCTGGTGGTGAGGGCTCCGTTCGACGGGGTGATCACGCAGCGGAACGTGGATACCGGCGCGCTGGTGACGGCAGGCAGCACGCTGCTTTACCGCATTGCGCAGACGGCCACTTTGCGCACCTACGTGAACGTGCCGCAAGCGAGCGCGAATTCGATTCATACGGGGCAGAGCGCGCTGCTGACCGTTTCGAACATTCCAGGGCGGACCTTCACAGGGAAGGTGGCGCGCACCGCGAATTCGCTTGACCCGGCAACACGTACGCTGCTGGTGGAACTGCATGTGCCCAATGCCGACGGCGCTTTGCTGCCGGGCATGTATTGCCAGATACAACTGAACAGCCCGCGCGAGAACCCGCCGCTGCTGATTCCGAGCGATGCGCTGATTGTGCGGACGGGCGCGCCGCTGGCGGCGATTGTGAAGGCGGACCACACGATCCATTTGCAGACGCTGGAAGTAGGGCGCGATTTCGGGGACCGGATTGAGGTGCTGGCGGGATTGCGCGAAGGCGATACGATCATTCCCAACCCGGGCGATGCGGCACGCGAGGGGCTGAAAGTGGACCCGGTGGCGCGGGCGGCGCAGTAGGGTTTTTGACGCGGGCCGTTTGAGCCGTTTGAGAGACACATTTGGCCCAATATAAATATATAGAGTGGAACGCATCAAAAACCCCTTCGGTTGGCGGCGGGCTTGGAGGGGTTTTTGACGCGATGCGAGGGCTCCTTTTGGGTGCCATCGCTGCGAAAGCCGCAGCGGGTTTTGGCGTAGAAGATAGCGGCGGAGACGTTGCGGTGTTTGGTGGCCATGTCGAAGAGGGACATGGAGACGTTGACCTTCGCTTCAGCGGAACCCAACTTGAGTTGACGGCGGAAATGTTTGCGGAGAGTGGTGGGGGAAATGGCGAGGGCGCGGGCGATTTTGTGGTGCGCGAGGCCGAGCCCGGCGAGGAATTGGACCTGGGTGCGGAGGCTGTCGTCGGGTTGGAACGGAGGACGGCCGTTGGGGTTGGAGGTTTGCATGATTTCGGTTCCTTTAGAAGAGAGATTTGAGGCGTCTGCGGTACGAGAGCAGAACGCGATTCCGAGGTTAGGATAGAAGGCGGGCGAACGGGGTGAGGGGAAAATTTGAGGTAAGGGGTTGAAAAGAAGAGAGATAATTTTGTTGGAACTTTGGTGATCCAAAAGATGGCATCAGCTTTTGTGGTTCGGATGTGCGGGAACAGCCGAAGGCAGAGGCCCAAAAAGGTGATGTGATCGCTCGGTGAACTAAACCGCTAGCTATAGCTACTTTCCGGCGCAAAATTCGATCACCACACACTCCTTGGCGGTCGTGGTTCTGGTAAATCGTTGATGGTGCCGAGCCTGTTTTTCTGAACCGCGAACGTTAGTAAGCGGATTCTGGGATTTTGCGCCGGAAAGACGCTAGAGAGTGCTGAGGAGCGGATTAAAGCAAGGGGGTGGTGCCCGAGCCCTGTCCGAGCGGCGCGCTGGACAGCCACTCCATCCGCAAAGCTCGCTGGCATCGAATGCCGTTGCTGAATTATTGCGGCTTTTGGGTTCGATACGTTTAGAATCGAACGGCGGCCCCACTGCGCGCTCGGGCCAACTCACGCAGGCTACCGCCAGATAAAACAAATTCACCGGAAAATGTACAAACTCCCGGGGGCGGCTGGAAAGCGGCCCTGCAGCCAGGAATGGCCGCCCTACGAAGAGCTTTGCAGGAATTGGGAACGATAGGTCAACGAGCGCGGCGGGACGATTGATGTGGTTTATCGGGTTCGCCCTACAATAGAGGGAGAAGCACTGCGGCGCGTCCGCCAAACCAAGAAACAGATGAAACTATCGCAGAGACTGGAGGGCGAATTTAAGACCGCCGTCCGCCAGCGAGGGCTGAACTATCACTGGCAGCACCAGATTCGCATCCGCAGCGGCGATGCGGGGGACGTGCAGGCGGACGTTACCGGACCCGAGCGCTATGGCGTAACGCTGCACTGGGACGACCCGTTTCTGACGGTTTGGTGCGATTGTCCGTTTTTTGAAAGAGAGGGGCCTTGTAAACATTTGTGGGGCACGATTCTGGCGGCGGAGGCGCAAGGTTATCTGACGGAAGCTGCTAACGCGGCGGAACTCATTCTGGACGATGGCATGTTGCCGGACGAAGGACGTGGATACGAGGATGGAGAGGAGCGGGCGCGGCAGGCAGGCGGATCGACGTTTCCAGGGGGAACGGCGGCGGCATTAAAGCAGCAGGACGTACCGGCGTGGAGGCAGGAAGTCAACAGCCTGGTAATCAGCAAGGCCGTGCGCGAGCGTTTTCACGAAAACTGGCCAGCCAAGCGCGAGATTGTGTATCAGGTGGACGTGCAATCGAGCGTGGCGGCGGCGAACCTGGTGCTGGCGCTGGAAACACGCGACCGGAAGGCGGACGGGAGTTATACGCCGCCCAACCGCGCGAGCATTAAGCGCGGGCACCTCAAAAACCTGCCGACCGCCGATAGGGAAATCATGTCGTTGCTAGCGGGCGGTTTGGAATACCACGGTTGGGGCGATCCAGATGCCTACGGGCATTTGCCGTCTTCGAATTTGGTGACGCCGGCGCTGGCGGCAGTGATTTTGCCGCTGGCCGTTAAGACAAAACGCTGTTATCTCAAGAAGCCCAGACAAGCGGCAGCGCCATTGCCTTTGGAGTGGGACGAGGGCGAAGCGTGGCAGTTTGAACTGGAAATGAACGAGCGCAAAATCACCGGTTGGACGGTAAGCGGTTTTCTGCGCAGGGGAGACGAGCGGGCGGCGTTATCGGATACCGCGCTGGTGACCGAGGGATTCGTGTTTATCGGCGAGAAGGTGGCCCGCTTGGCGGCGGACACCCAAACCGAATGGCTACAGCATATGCGGCGCCATGGAACGATCACGGCATCGGACAAAGACGGCGAAGCGTTAATGGCTGAACTCCTGACGTTGCCGGGAGCGCCACCGCTGACGGTACCGCAAGAATTGGCATTCGACGAAATTGCGCCGGAGCCGAAGAAGATGCTTAAAATACGGGCACGGCCGGGTGTCTTGAACCAAACAAAAGTGTGCGCGGATTTGTCGTTCGATTACGAGGGCACTATTGTAGCCGGCACGGAGAAGCGCCGCGGGCTGTACGATACCGCCGCGCGGCGGTTGGTGAGGCGCAGTTCACAGGTGGAAGAGGCGGCTGCGGCCACGCTGAAGGATCTGGGTTTCCGTCAGCCCAATGGCTACGACCCGAGGGAGGATGGAAGCTGGCACACGCACACCAATAAAGTGCCGAACGCGGTGCGAAAGCTGATTGAAGCGGGCTGGCACGTAGAAGCGGAAGGGAAGATTTTCCGCAAGCCGGGGGGCCTGCGGATGGAAGTGGCTTCGGGCGTGGATTGGTTTGAATTGCACGGCGAAGTGCAGTATGGAGAAACCACGGCGGCGCTGCCCGAATTGCTGGAGGCGGTGCGGCGCGGCGAAAACACGGTGCGGTTGGGAGACGGCACTTACGGTGTTTTGCCGGAGGAATGGCTGGCGCGCATTGGCCTGGTGGCGGGTTTGGGGACGGCAGAGAACGGCCACATCCGCTTTCGAGGTAACCAGGCGGGCCTGTTGGACGCGCTGCTGGCGGCCCAGCCGGAAGTGTCTTGCGACCAAGCGTTCACGCGGGTGAGAGAGCAATTGGGCAGCTTTAAAGGCGTTGAGGCAGCCGAACAACCGGCAGGCTTTGTGGGGCAGTTGCGCGATTATCAACGCGAGGGCCTGGGTTGGATGAAATTCCTGCAGCGGATGTCGTTCGGCGGGTGCCTGGCGGACGATATGGGGGTAGGTAAGACGGCGCAGGTGTTAGCGTTGCTCGAGACGCGGCGGGAATTGCGGGCAAAGGGCGAACCGGGGCGGCCATCGCTGGTAGTGATGCCGCGTTCGCTGGTGTTCAACTGGCAGGAAGAAGCGGCGCGGTTTACCCCTCAATTGCGGCTGTTGGATTATACGGGGGCGGAACGCGGCGAAGAAAGTTTTGAAGGCTTCGACGTGGTTCTTACCACCTATGGGACGCTGCGGCGGGATGCTCCGCGACTGAAAGACATCGAGTTCGACTACCTGATACTTGACGAGGCGCAGGCTGTGAAGAACGCAGGCACGGAATCGGCTAAGGCAGTCCGGTTGCTGAAGGGTTCGCACCGGCTGGCGTTGAGCGGAACGCCGGTAGAGAATCATTTGGGCGAACTCTTTTCGCTATTTGAGTTTCTCAACCCAGGCATGCTCAACGCCGCCAACGTATTCAGAATAGCGGGCGGCGGACTGCGCAACGTGGGGGAAGAGAGTCTGAATCTACTGGCACACGCGCTGCGGCCGTTTATTCTGCGCCGCACCAAAGAGCAGGTGGCGCGCGAGCTGCCGCCCAAAACGGAACAGACCATTTATTGCGAAATGAAGCCGCCGCAACGCAAACTTTACAACGAATTGCGAGAGCACTACCGCAATACTTTGCTGGGCAAAATTGCGCGGGAAGGAATGGGTAAAGCCAAGATTCAAGTGCTGGAAGCATTGCTGCGCTTGCGGCAGGCGGCGTGCCATCCGGCATTGATTGACGCCAAGCGAGCGGACGATGCCAGCGCCAAGATGGATGTGCTGCTGGCGCAATTGCGGGAGGTAACGGCGGAAGGCCATAAGGCGCTGGTCTTTTCGCAGTTCACCAGCTTCCTGAAGATTGTCCGCAAGCATTTGGATGAAGAGGGCACGGTTTACGAATATCTGGATGGCGCAACGCGCGACCGGAAGGCTCCGGTGGAGCGGTTCCAGAACGATCCCGATTGCAACCTATTCCTGATTAGCCTGAAAGCGGGCGGCTTGGGACTGAATCTGACGTCGGCCGGTTACGTATTTCTGCTTGATCCGTGGTGGAATCCGGCGGTGGAAGCGCAGGCGGTGGACCGGGCGCACCGTATTGGGCAGACGCAGCAGGTATTTGCGTACCGGCTGATTGCGCGTGACACGGTGGAAGAGAAAGTGCTGGATCTGCAGAAGACGAAGCGCGATCTGGCGAGCGCGATTATCAGCCAGGACAATAGCGTGATTAAGAATTTGCAGAAGGAAGATTTGGAATTGCTGCTTTCTTAGGAAGTATCTGGTTTAGCGTGCTGGCCTGAAGATAAAGGCTGGAATTTCACGGCGTTCGTGTGCGTGAGTCCTGGTGACGGCCCAAACAACCGCCGAGTTAGGGCGCTCACGCTTCCGGCTCGGATTCGGAGAGGGCAGGGATTTCTTCGTGGCGTATGGCGTTGGACGCCTTAGCATCCGATAAGATGGCATGGCCGGATTTTTTACTAGGCTCTTTGCTGCGGATTTCGTGGGCGATGTCCTATGCCAGCGTACGCTTCAGGCGGTATGACGGGACACGACTTGGTCCTTCGCTATTTCACGGCGAGAAACCTTATCCGTTTTGGTTCGCTCGTTTTGATTTCTTCCGGAATCGGCGCGCTTTTCGGCTGGGCCTTTCACTGGCGGGGGCTCCTCCAACTGTTGCGGGAAACGCCGTTCATCACCTGTGACACGGCATGCACATTCATTGTGGCGGGCGCGGGGCTTTGGTGCGCCTCATCCGGGGCGTTTTTTCTTGCCCGGTTGCTAGGCATTCTGCTGATCGTTTTGGGCGCCGTTTACCTCACAGCCAGCATTCTTGGCTTTTGGTTATCTCTCCACTCCTTCTTCATGGAGGCTACGGCCGCTGTCGTCTTCCCCTGGCCGGTGAGGAGCACAAGAATGGCGGGCGCGACGGCGCTGGTTTTTCTTTTGCTGGGGATACTGCTCGTCTTACTGTCTCAGCGGCGGCCCGGCCTGTATGCCATGAATGCGGCGGCGATTCTGGCAGGCGCGATACCTTCGATAGGGATTCTGGGAATTTTGATCTCGACGGCGGGCGTTGCGAGCGAGCACGGATGGACGGCATTGCTGGCGAAGATGGCGGTGTTGACCTCCATATCCATTTTCTTTGCGGGCGCGAGCGCCTGCGCTCTATTCTGGCTGAGATCCGGCCCGAGTCAGCGCAATCTTTCAAGGACTGCCGTCTCGCTGGCTCTCATTGGAGTGGCGATCTTATTCCTGGGTATTGATTCAGTTGTTGTGGCGAACGCCGATGCGGCGCTGTCTACCCGCGAGCACCTGGACGCCATGTCGAGCCGGATCAGTCTGATTCGGGACATTGTCAGAGCCGTTCGCCGGGCGGAAAGCGGACAACGCGGCTTTTTACTGACCGGGTCGAGAGCTTATTTGAAGGATTATGATGGCGGGCTTTTGACCGTGAAGGCCGGTTTGCAAGTGTTGCGTGAGGATTCCGAGGCCGAACGTCAGATCGAGGCTTTGCGGGTCTTGATCAATCAGAAGATGGCTGAACTCGCCGCGACGATCAACTTGGAACGGACTCGCCAGCGGGCCGAGAGCGTGGCGATAGTGAATTCGGGGCGGGGATTGCTGCTGATGTCTGGGATCGACGAGGAGGCGGACAGACTCGCCGGCGGGTTGGAAGCCCAGCTTAGGGAACATCTAACGCTAAATGAGCAGGCGCAGAGGCTGACGAAGAGGACGGTTGTGTTTTCATTCGCAATTGCGGTGTTGATGATCGGCCTGGGCTATGGCCTTCTGCGCGCGGAAATCAGGCGGAGGGCGAAAATCGAATCGGCTCTGCGGGAAAGCGAGCTCAGCCTGGAAGGGAGGAACATTCAGATTGAGAAACGCACGGCGGAGCTGCAAGCCGCCAACAAAGAACTGGAGGAGTTTGCCTACGCGGCTTCGCACGATCTGAAAGCGCCTTTGCGGGTGATAGAGAACGCCTCGAAATGGTTAGAGGAGGATTTAGCGGAACATCTGAGCGATGAAACGCGCGAAAACATGAATCTGCTGCGCGGGCGGGTGAAGCGCATGCAGAAGCTATTGGACGATTTACTGGAGTACGCGCGCATCGGGCATGGGACTGACGAGCGATTTGCGGAGATCGTCACGGGCGAAGAACTGATGGACAATATTGTGGCGCTGCTTTCGCCGGCGGATTTCAAGGTGAAGGTGAGCCCGAGCTTTAGAGGCATCCGCGTTCGGCGCATGCCGCTGCAACAAATCTTGATGAATCTGATTGGTAACGCGATTAAGCATCACGATAAGAAAGAAGGATGCGTTGAGGTATCGGTGGAACAGCGAGGCGGCCAGTATAGTTTTGCGGTAAAGGACGATGGGCCGGGTATTCCGGCGCGTTTCCACGACCAGATCTTCCAGATGTTTCAAACCCTGCGTTCTAGGGATCAGGTGGAAGGGAGCGGGATGGGTCTGGCGATGGTGCGCAAAAACGTGGAGGTGTTTGGCGGGAAACTCCAGCTCGAATCAGGCGAAGGCCAAGGAAGCACGTTCCGATTTACCTGGCCGAAAGATCAAGAAACTAAGGGAAAGGCGGCATGACGGTTTCGAGCGCGGAAGATCTGGAAACCGCCCTGCGCGAGAGCGAACAGCGCTATCGCCAGCTCACGGAAAGCTTGCCGCAGCTAGTGTGGACGTGCAAGCCGGAAGGCGAATGCGATTACCTAAGCCCGCAGTGGGTGGCTTACACCGGAATCCCGGAAGAGGTACAGCTAAGTACGGGCTGGCTGGAGCAAATCCACCCCGACGACCGGGCGGCCATTCTTGGGGCTTGGTTGGCGGCGGTTCGCGCCGGCGAACCGTTCCGGTCTGAAACGCGCATTCGACGGCACGACGGCGAGTACCGCTGGTTCGAAGCGCGCGGTGTTCCGCTGCGGGACGTAGAGAACAAAATTGTGAAATGGTTTGGCGTAAGCAACGACATTGAGGAAACTCGTAAAACGCGCGTAGCTCTGGAAGCCGAGCAGGAGCGCCTGGCCAATCTGGTGGCTCTGGCACCGGCGGTATTTTGCTCTTATGCTGTGCGCGCCAACGGGAGCGCCTATTTCCCGTACGCGAGCCCCGACATCAGCGATCTTTACGGCTTCACGCCCGACGATTTGGAGAAAGATGCGAGCGGTCTTTTTGCGAGGTTTCATCCGGTCGACGCTGGGAACGTTGCCGGTTCTTTAAAGGCGTCGGCCCAAACGTTGTCGGCGTGGCACGCGGAATTCAGATACTTGCATCCCACCAAGGGCGAACGGTGGATTGAGGGGCACTCGACGCCGAGCCCCCACGAAGACGGCTCTATTGTCTGGCACGGGTTCCTGGCTGACATTACCGAACGAAAGCACGCCGAAGCGGACCAACGGTTTCTCATCGATCTGGGCGCAGCCATGCAGGGCGCAACCACTCCCGAGGCAATTGTTCAACTCGCCACGGAAATGGTTAGCGAATATTTCGCGCTGGCGCGCTGCGGTCTGACGGCGATCAGTGTTCCGCGCAACGAAGCCACAGTCTTGCATGAACACCGCAGATGCGGCGATTTACTTCCGCGGACCGGGACTTTTCCTTTAACGATGTGGGGCAGCCAGCATTGGCTTGGCGTTCTCGGCTCGGGCACGGCCCTGGTGGTTGCCGATACGGCTTCGGATCCGATTACCGAGCCTTTCTATAAGAATACTTTCCGCCCGTTCCAAATTCAGGCGATCATCGCCGTGCCGTTACGGCGCGAAGGCAAATTGGTGTCGGTGCTGAGTTTGACGGTTGCCGAGCAGCACCCGTGGTCGCGAAGAGAAATCGATTTGGCGCGAGCCGCCGCCGAACGAATCTGGCCGGCGTACGAATCGGCCCGCGCGCTCGCCGCTGAACGCGCCATGCATCAGACGCTGGCGGCCAGCGAAGAGCGGCTTCGGCTGACGCTAGAATCGGCGGCGATTGGTGTTTGGGAGCAGAATCCAGCCAGGAAAGCGATCCGGTGGGACGCTCGCTCGCAGGAAATCTTCGGATTGGCCGCAGTTGAGCCCGACTTGGAGGCGGTCATGGAGTGCGTTCATCCCGAAGATCGCGAGATTGTCCGGAAGAGGACCTTATCGTATCAGGATCCTGCGGGCAACGGCCGGCTCGAACTGGAGTTTCGCATCTACACGAGGGACACGGGCACCCTCCGCTATATCTACGATCTGGGGCGCACGATTTTCGAAGGCGAAGGCGCGAACCGGCGAGCAGTCCGATCCATAGGGACGGTGCAGGACATTACCGCGCTGAAGCAGGGTGAGCGAGCGCTTAGGATCGCTAACAAAGAACTGGAAGACTTCGCTTATATCGCTTCCCACGATCTGAAGGCTCCGCTGCGGGTAATCGACAACGCCTCGCAGTGGCTGGAGGAGGATTTGGCTGAGCATTTCACAGAAGAAACACGCGACCATATGACGCTGGTGCATGGGCGGGTGAAGCGCATGGAAAAGCTGTTGGACGACTTGTTGGAATACGCTCGCATCGGGCGGAAAACGGATGAGAGTTACGCCGAAATCGTCACTGGCGAGGCGCTGATGGATAATATTTTGGCCCTGCTTTCGCCGGAAGGTTTCGCGGTGAAGGTGAGCCCGAACTTCGCGAATATTCGCGTTACCCGTATGCCGCTGCAGCAAGTGTTGATGAATCTCATCGGCAACGCCATTAAGCACCATGACAAAGCGGAAGGACGGATTGAGGTGACTGTGGAGGACGGCGGCATGCATTATGCGTTCGCGGTGAAGGACGACGGCCCGGGGATTGCGCCGCGCTTTCACAGGCAAATTTTCGAAATGTTCCAGACGCTGCGCCCTAGAGACAAGGTGGAAGGAAGCGGCATGGGGTTGGCTATGGTGCGCAAGAACATTGAAGTTTTCGGCGGCACGCTTGGTCTGGAATCGAGCGAAGGGCAAGGAAGCACGTTTCGCTTCACTTGGCCCAAACAGCAGCAGCGGACCGATAAGATGCGGAACGATAGCGTGGGAATTCCGCAGCCAAAGGAGAGTGAGGACACATGCTGGTAACGGCGCAGCACGAGACTAAACCGCTAAACATTCTTCTAGTTGAGGACGACGACGGCGATGCCAAGGCGCTGCAGCGGGCTTTTCAGAAGGCCAAAATCGCTAATCCCATCCGCCGGGCGTTGGACGGGCTGGAGGCGTTGGACATTCTGAAGGGCATGAACGGGCAGACCAAGCTGGCGCATCCGCACATCCTGCTGGTTGACCTAAACATGCCAAGGATGAACGGGATCCAATTTGTAGCAACGCTGCGAGAGGACGAGGAGTTGCGGCAATCCATCGTCTTCGTTCTAACGACCTCAAAGCGCGATGAAGACAAGACGGCCGTGTACGATCTCAACGTAACGGGATATATCGTCAAAGCCACGGCGGGACAGGATTTCTTAAATCTGGTGAGCCTGATGGACTGCTATTGGCGCGTCGTGGAGATGCCTTAATACAAAGGGAACAACGTATGCTGCCTGCCGTACTGAATATTCTCATAGCGGACGACGACCTGGGCGACCGCAAACTGATCAGGCGGGCGCTGGAGCATGCCAGCCTGGCGTGCGAGTGCGTGGAAGCCGGCAGCGTAGAAGAAGCCCTGGATGCCTGCGAAAAACGTGCCTTCGATTGCGTGATTGTCGATTATCGGCTGCCGGGGCAGGATGGTCTGATCGGGGTGAGCGCGTTGCACGAGCGGCTGCCCTATACCGCAGTTATAATGTCCACCGGTCAAGGCGACGAAATGGTGGCCACCGAAGCCATGAAGCGTGGCGCTTCCGACTACATTCCGAAGACACATATCAGTTCGCAATCGATCAGCCGATCCGTGATCAACGCCGTGGAAAAAGCGAGTCTGCAACGGAAGGTGGCGGAGCAACGCAAGGAACTGGAGAATTTCAGCCGGGTGCTGGTACACGATCTGAAGGCGCCCATCCAATCGGTACATGGATTTGCGTCGCTGATCGAACAAAAGATTCACGATGGAAACCGCAAGGAACTGGCCGAGTACTGCGGGTATGTGGTGCGGGCGGTGAAGCGCATGGGCACGTTGATCGATACACTGTACGAGTACACGCGGGCGGGCGAGCACGTGGTGTTCGAGCGAGTGGACATGAATCAGGTGATGAAAGACGCGCTCGGCAATCTGCAGCATGTGATCAGCGAGCGTCATGCGTGCATAGCGCAGACTGAGTTGCCCGCCGTTTCCGGCAACGCCCCACAACTTACGCAATTGTTGCAGAATTTGATCGGCAACGCCATCAAATATTGCCGGGTGGCCGTCCCGGTTATAAGGGTGGCGGCGAAACCGGAGGATGGAGGAGGCTGGCTGTTCACTGTAAGAGACAACGGCATTGGGATTCCGGAAAAACAAAATCGGGAAATCTTCGAGGCGTTCAAACGGCTGCATGGGGTGGGCGAGTATGAAGGCACGGGTTTGGGGCTGGCCACCAGCAAAAAAATCGTAGAGCGGCATGAGGGTAGCATTTGGTGCGAATCTAAAGAGCGCCAAGGCACGACGTTTTTCTTCACGCTGAAGGGAGGCTAGGCGGGTCTATTATGATGGGACGATGCCGCCCGGGTGGCGAAATTGGCAGACGCAAAGGACTTAAAATCCTTTTTCGCGTAAGCGAAGTGCGGGTTCAAGTCCCGCCCCGGGCACCACTTAGCTCGCTTTGGTACCAAAGTACTCCGTAGGTTTTCCGCATGTTGTCGCATCTTTTTCCTCTTTCTTAGCCTTCAAATAACTTTCCGTACGCCTTCCGGCTTCTTTCACATCGCGCGTATCAGTGATGTCATAGCGCCACAGCATACTCGCAGTCTTGTGGCCTGAAATTTCCATCGCCACCTTCGCTGGTACGCCAGCGCGAATCATGTTGCGTACCGCAGTACGCCGCAAATCATGGAAGAGCAGACCCGGGACGCCGGCCTTTTCACACGCTTGTGCCCAGTCGCCTTTAAAGCTGTGAATGGGCTTGCCGTCGCGTGAAAAAAGCCAAACGCACTTCGGCGATTCGACTTGGCCGCGGCTCAGGAGCATGTCCAGCCACGGACCCATATCGCCGTAAATCGGTGCTGTTTTCGGCGCGCGATTTTTCGTCACTCGCCCCTTTACGTAAATGAGGCCCTCCGACAGATCGACCCAACTTCGCTTCAGCGCGAGCAGCTCGCCGGTTCTCATGCCGAGGTGATAGGCGACCACAAAGATGGGCTTGACCTCTTTTGTGAGGGCTTCGAGAATTAGACCGTAGTGCTCTTGTTCCAGAAAGCCTTCCCGGACGTTGTCTTCCCTAAGGGCTTTGATCACCGGAAGCCGGTAGACGAGTTGCGGATCGTGCTGGAAGCCGAGCCGGAATGCCCGGCGCAGGTGGGCGAGCTCGCGGTTGATCGTGCCGTTCTTGCGACCGAGTTTTTGGCGTTTCTCAATGTAATCGTTCAACGCCTTCGTAGTGAATTCTGCAGGGCGCAAATGCCCAAAGGCCGGTTTGAGCAAGCGGTTCACACGCTGTTCCGTTTCTCGCAGGTCGGCTTTATCGTTGCGGCGGTAGTCGTCGACCACGAGTTGCAAAAGAGCGGCCAACTTAATTCGCTCCGGGCTAGCGGACTTCCCGATGACGTGTTCGGCGAGCTTGCGTTGCAACAGCTTTACTGCCTCGCCATGATCATCTGTGCGGGCGGATTCACGAACTTGCCTTATGCCGTTCCAGTAGGATATTTGCAAGTAGGGCGAGCGAGGATCTGGGAAAACGCTCCCTTGGCCTTTAGTGCGCTTTGCTCGACGTTTGCTCATGCGGCGGTTTCCTCGGCAATCTGATCTTTGTGACTGTCGATCCATTCGTCCAAGTCGGCGATGTCGAAGCGCCAGCATTTATCGAGGCGCACTTTGCGGAGGCGGTCGCGAACGACCTTTTTCTTGAAGCTGTCGCGGGTGAGACCGCAGTATTCGGCGGCTTCGGCCAAATTGAGGACACGTCTGCTGCCGGTTCGATTCACGAGGGAATCTTTCAAATGGTCAGCGACGGCTTTCGCAAATGCCGGCAAATTAATGAAGTCTGACGTGTTCGTCTGCATTTTCCTATTTCACCTCCCGTTGTTCCAATTGTCGTCGCAAATACCTCTTTAATTCAAGGTTCAAACATTTCGACGCCAAAATGGTATATCCTTTCAAAGTACCCGAGAGGACCCGTAAATATCATGGACCTTCGGTCAAAAACAAACACCACCCGGCCTCACCGCGCGGTGATTTCGATCTGCCGACTCCTTTTATTCGGCTCGGCAATCAACAGACTCTCCCATTTAAAACCTATATTGCCTTTAGGAACACGAATTGGCGGTGCATTTGAAGCGCAGTTTCACGCAAAAACACGAAATCGAGGGCGGTAATGTGATACGGCCTGCTTGGAAAACGGTTATCGAACTGCGGAGCCGCCGAGGTTGGACACAGGAAAAGCTGGCCGAAAAATCCATCCTTTCGGTTCGTACAATTCAAAATCTGGAGAGAGGAAAATTCACTCATCGTGGCACCGTGGCGAAGGTCGCAGACGCGCTTGGCGTCCCGGTAAGCCAGTGTATTGCTGGGGAAGACAAGTTCGCAAACAGCGCCGTCGTCAGCGACGTTCCTCCGTGCCCGTATCGTGGGTTGCATCCATTTCGCGAGGAAGATGCTGATCTGTTCTTCGGGCGGGAATCGTTGGTGGAGATCCTAACAGAAAAGGTGATTCGGCGGAGTATCACCCAAGTGTCCGGCTGTTCTGGCAGCGGTAAATCGTCGCTTGTGGCGGCCGGCCTAATACCCGCGCTAAAGCGCTCCTCTTCGTGGCTGGTAATCAGCTGTCGTCCCGGGTCAGATCCGTTTGGCACCCTTGCTTCGGCGTTGATACCGAATCTTGAACCGGTGAAAGACGAGATTTCGAGAGCGGCCGACCTACCGAGACTCCGTACGGTTTTGGAGCAAGGGCAGCTTTCATACCTGCTCACGCAAATACTGAGTAAGCAGAATGAAAGCGGGTTGCTCTTATTTATCGATCAATTCGAGGAACTCTACACTTTATGTGCCTGTCAAGCAGTCCGGGAACGCTTTCTTGACGCGCTCGTATCACTCGGATCGTTTGCTTCGAACATCAAGGTTGTGTACACAGTTCGCGCAGATTTCACAAGCAGGCTGCTGGTGCACAGACGATTCGTTGACGAAATGCAGGATTCGGATGTCAAAGTCGGACCGATGAATCGCGATGAGCTCGAAGCTGCGATCTGCAAGCCGGCATCGCAACTGAACGTGCGGTTCGAAGATGGTTTGGCGGAACGGATTTTGAGCGACGCCGGTGCGGAGGCTGGACTCTTACCGCTGCTGGAGTTCGCGTTATCCGAACTTTGGGCTAGGCAAGTTGATAAGACATTGACCCATTCGGCCTATGAGAGCATTGGGCAACTCTCAGGCGCGATCGCAAACCGCGCGGAGAAGCTCTATCGCAGTTTTTCTTCAAGACAGCAAGAAGCTGTCCGCCATATTCTCACTCGGTTAGTGCGTCCAGCCGAAGACGGCGGCGAGGATACTCGGCAGCGGATTCCAGTTACCGCTCTTTTCAGCGAGGAATTGCTGAACAGCGACGCCGGCAGGCAGGCTCTAGGTGTTTTAGCCGGTGCGCGCCTTGTCGCAGTAGGTTTGGAAAGCGGAGCTCGGCAAGAAATGGTGGAGATTACTCACGAAGCGCTAGTGCGACGCTGGCCCCGGCTGACGCAATGGCTCCAAGACGATCGAGAGATTCTCGTTTGGCGACAACGAATTCGCTTGCTCATTCGCGAGTGGGAGCTGACCGGGAGAGATGACGGTTTCCTATTGCGCGGGCCATTGTTGGACGAAGCGAGACTCTGGCTGTCTCGTCGAGCAAATGATCTGACACCCGCAGAAAAGGACTTCATCGGGTGCAGTCTTGCCTTGTGGCACCGAGAACGCACGCGGCAGCCTATCGCGAAACTTGAAACGTTGGTTGAGATTCCGGCACCGGGTCGATCAAAAGCCGACGGGAGCCACGGTTTTCTTGCGCGGCCAGGTCTCGTTCGAGTCCAAATCAACGTGATAGCAGTTCCGGAAAGCCAAAGACAAGCTTTCCAAACAAGGTTGCCGCAGATGCCATTCGAACTGGCCGCTCCGATGCTTTCCAGTGCATCCTTAATGAACGATGAGGAAGAGGGCGCCGTTGGAGCCCAAGCCATTATACGGACCGGTCAAAACCTTGATGACCAGACATTCGCCCTGCTACGCGATCTACAGATTCGTGGATCGAGTGGGCTCGCTCTCGAACTGCTAAATCCTCAACTCGACGGGATTTCTAATCCGGAGATGCGGTTAAAATTCGCATCGATCATTTTCGACATGATGCATATTCGAGGCCGCTACTCAGACGCCGCGGAGCTAATTCGACAGGAATTGGCCATTCATCCGCACAATGGCGAGGTACGTTCGCCGGCGCTCATGCCACTGAAGATCCGCCTGCTCCATCACCAGATGTTCTATTGCCCGGTAAACGAACTGTGGACTCAAATGCTGGATTTGCTGGCGTGCTCCGACTCTGAACAAGATCCCGAGTCGCACGGCGAGGTTTTGTTCATGCTCGGCGGCAATCTCGGTACTCTGAGGGGTCATTACGCAGAAGCGCGACAGTTTCTCAGGCGAGCAACGCGACACGCGAAGCAGAGACGCGATTATTATCTTCTGGCGAGATGCCTGCGAAAGTATGCAGACTACCTTCGCCACCAAGGTCATCTGCGATTGGGCAAGACCGCTTTGCTGGAGGCTTTGAGATTGTCCGCGCACGGTCGAGGGACTCGCCAACGAATTTATATCCTTGGTTGCCTGGGCGACCTGGAGCGTCAACAGCACAATTATTCTGCGGCAAAGGAGTATTTCGACAGAGCAATTGAACTCGCGCGATCAACGTTCATCCCAGGGTGGCTGGGAAATCTCAATCTTGGCTTGGCTGAACTAGAGATCTCAAGAAGAGCTTTTGCGGAGGCCACGGTATTCCTGGCTCAAGCAGAAGCGCATTATCGCAGCACACATCCTCGACACTGGTGGGGCGAAATACAAGTCGGGTTGGGGACTGTCCGCTTGATGCGGGCAGCGAACCATCATGGTTGGGAAGAGAGAGCGCATAGCATCCGCGAAGATGCGAAATCAGCTGGATACGCTCGGGATGCTGACTTTGCAGCTGCGCTGCTCAATGGTCAGCCTGACCGTGAAAATGTTCTCATGTTCTTATGAATACGGCGAAAATTTCGAGAATCAGCAGTTCTGAGATTGATGATGCGCTGCAAGGCACAACTCGGCAGTATCTGGTTGGGGACCTCAAACAACCCGAAAGGCTTCGCCATATCCCGAGTTCTCTAATTGAAATCGGTATCACTCGTTACGGCGCTGAAGGTGGGACCGAGGCAACTCACACCCATAAGCAGGCTTTTGAGTTTCAATACGTGACTACTGGCGTAACGGCTTATCTGAACACCGTAACGGGTGAACAACATGTGTTCAAAGAGGGCGATTTCTACTTAATAGAGCACGGTGTCGTGTATGCGCAGAAGTCTGACCCCCACACGGAGATCCTCTTCATAAAAGTGCCTCCTGGGAACGACAAGGTGCCGGTGGATATCACTCCCGATGTTCTAAAGTGGTTTGGAGAGCCGATCGAGCGCTAGTACCCTCATCATGGCAAGACGCGACTACTTCCACGAACCAGATGCCCCGAAACCCAACTCGATTCGCCCCGCGACGGCGGTGGCATTGTTTGATCATGACGGCAAAATACTTTTGCTCCGCCGCAAGGATAACGACAAGTGGACAATGCCTGGCGGAACGCTCGATTATGGCGAGTCCCTAACGGAATGCGCGATCAGAGAAACGCGGGAAGAGACCGGTCTCAATATTAGAATCACTGGACTAATTGGCACGTATAGCGATCCAAACGTCTTGATCGCCTACAGCGATGGCGAAGTTCGACAGGAATTTACGCTGGTTTACGCCGCTGACATCGAGTCTGGCGAGTTGAAAATCGACGACGAATCCAGCGAGGCTCGATGGGTTGGCCTCTCTTCGGTGCCAGAACTGCCGCTGGCTGCATCGCAACGGCGACGCATTTTCGATGTCATCTCATATCGAAGCAAACCAGAGACATTCTTGCGGTAATCGGCAATTTTCCAAGGCTGTCATGTAAATAACCAGCTGCGAATTCGCGTGTATCGCCAAAGCGATTGTTACCAGCGCCCGCATCTCTGGCGCGCCTTTACCCTTTTTTGTTGAGCACCGAGTGCTCGTAGTCCAGCAGAGTGAAAGTCGGCCCATAGAAGCGGCGCTTGCGGTCGGGTCGTGACGACGAACCGACATTGACCGGGACCTAGATAGGCGTAAGCGCGGCACGTCATGCCGCATTGCCCGCCACACACCAGGCCGGTCCAGGGGACAGGACGGAACTTCGCGCTATGTTCGAAGATCTGGCAGCCCGGCTTCGGGTCCCAGACACAAAAATCGGTGAGTGTTACGTTCGCGACCTCATCCTGCCATATGCCATTCTCTAGGCGCTGCACAACGACCTCGGAGTACAGCGCTATCGCTGGACCTCGGTTTTCCAGTTAGATTGGACTTGATCTCCCTCCATATCGAGCAGGCGGTTGTTGGAGATAGCTACGCGATGAGTGTAGCGACCGACATAGTCGAGAACCTGTTGTGGCCCAGCAAACGGGCGCTTGGCGTAGACCACCCAGTCATGGGCCTCGGCTTTGGCCAGGTGGCGAGCAAAAGCCATTGGTTCGCGCAACGGCTCTAAGGAGTGGAAGAATTGCAGTTGGCCGGCATCAAAGGCCGTCTGCAACGCTTCCAAGAAGAGACGCTGAAAAAGACTCGATAGCACGCGGACCGGCAAAAAGAAGTCCGGCCGCCGGCAGGAGACCCAGCGTTCACCGTCGGGCGACAGCCCACCGCCAGGAACGACGCAATGGAGGTGCGGGTGAAACTGCAGGTTCTGTCCCCACCTGTGCGGGACCGCAAAGAAACCGATCTCCGCCCCGAGATGTTTCGGATCCGCCGCAATGGTTCTCAGTGTTTCGGCGGTGACCCGGAAGAGGATGCCCAGGACCACCTCTTTGTTTTGGTAAGCGATGTCAGCGATCTCTTGCGGCACGGTAAAGACGACGTGAAAGTAGCCAACCTCCAGGAGTTCAGCCTGGCGATCTTCAATCCATTTGGCCCGGGCCAGCGACTGGCATTTGGGGCAATGCCGATCGCGGCAACTGTTCCTCGGCGCTAATCAATAGTTGCCCGCTTCTGCTCGGTTAGAGTTGCCCGGTCTCCAGCGGGGTTTCTTTTCCCGTAAACGGATGAGAGCATTAGACGTTATCATCCGGGCCGAGGGCCCGTCGATGGAGCACTTGTCGTGAGTATATCCGGGTAACTTCCCGTGAGTGCCGAAGACTGTTGTAGCAATTGCGTTCTTGGCCACATTGATCGCGGTCATGACGCGCCGCTGTGCTGTCGACAGCGACGCGCCATGATTATTTCGGTATGTTTCTCCGTAGCGGCGAAACACGTCCGCTACTTCCCACTTCGGCCGATCCATGAACCGGCGCTTAGAAGTGCTGAGGAGTTGCAGGTTCGGGCTCAACCGCCACCGGGCGCGGGAGGAGGTCGAGCGGACTGGAGGGGGAACAGACCTTGCTGGTGGCGATGCGAAGATACCGAGCAGTCGTCGCCAGGCTACGGTGGCCGAGCAGCAGTTGAATGCTACGGACATCTGTTCCGGATTCGAGTAGATGAACAGCAAAAGCGTGCCGAAGAGAATGAGGCGTGATCGGCTTGCGGTTGCCCGGAAGTTGGCAAGCTTTCTGACAGGCAAGTTCAACGGTGCTTCTGTTAATCGGCTGGCCGGGAATATCGCCCTCGAACAGCCAGTCTTTCGGCCGCGCGGCCTTCCAGTAGCTGCGCAGTGTCTCCAGCAGTTTGGGAGACAGCATTACGTAGCGATCCTTATGGCCTTTGCCTTGGTCGACGCGGATGACCATCCGCTGACTATCGATATCGGCGGCTTTCAAATGAAGGCACTCGGTGATGCGGAGTCCGGCCGAATAACAAGAGGTGAGAACGACTCGATTCCGAGTGCTCTGTACACAACCGAGGAAGTGCACCACCTCTTCCGGGCTTGGAATCAGCGGCAGTTTCTGAGGTTTCTTCGGTGCGGGAATAACGTCCTCAAAGGTCCAGTCCTTTTTGAGGGAGACCTTGTAGAGAAATCGTAAGGCGGCCACCGCGATGAGGACCGAGCCAGTAGCCAGCTTCCTTTCATTGGTCAGATAGATTTGGTAGGCCCGAATATCATCGGGCCCCAACTGTTCGGGTGACCTGTCGAAATGCCGCGCAAACAGGGACACCTGTTGCACGTAGCAGGTCTGTGTGTTCAGCGCCAGATCGCGAACTTGCATGTCTTCAGTCATGCACCCTTGCCGGAAACTCACGGAACAAATCCAATAGCCGAAGGTTTATGTCCCCAGGGAATTCGTCCAACAAGCTGTTGGACAATTGGCTCATCGGGCCACGCCTCCGCGAAAGCGCGCATGTAAAGCAGGTTAGTCTGGGAGAATCCTTTCATCTACGGAAACTTTGTGCGCAAGTCACGCGCCAAACGATCAACTACCTTGGTTCCCCACCTCTCACTGGCTTGCCGGTCCAGGATTTCCTTGCCGATGCCCCAATAAAGTCGGATGAGTTCTTGATTTACGGCGACAGCGGCGCGAACTTGGGCTGTCCGAATCTGGCGCTTTAGACGAGCCAAGAGATCTTGGTAGCTTTTTGAATTCGAGATAAGATCCGCATTTGTCTCCTCTTTCCTAACAAATTACGGTAGAGTGCAACATTTTCGTAGCCGTCGGAATGTCAGAGAAACGTGCCTGATTCAATTCCCGCAGAAGTACTGGTGGAACGGCGTCGGCGAATTTGGGCGGTGTGATTTTTTCCGGCAGTTGCGGGTCAGTTGGGTTTAGCGACGCGATTGTCTTTGACAATTCGTACGGTGAAATATCGGTGGACAGGCGGAGATTATCGAAGCGGCAGGAGATTTGTGCGGAACGAAGCCAAGCGGCGAGGGTGGCGTTGGCACGTAGGCCGCCGAACGTCCACCATTCGCAGCCGGTTTTTGTGTCATAAAGCAGCGTGCCTTTGATGTCCGTTAAGCCCTTATTACGGAACGAACCCAATTCAGTGGTGGCTCGGCGGGACCAACTGTTAGGAATCGACTCTGAAATAAGCATTCGGCGCATGGCTTGACAAAGTTCGAAGGACAGCGGAGCGCTTGATCCCAGCCAGGTGGATCGCCCAGGAAGATCGCACGGCTCGACATAAGCTACCTTTGCCGGCCAATTTACGCTTCGAACCCACCACGCCCGACCGCCGAGCAAGATAACAGGATCAGAACCGTCGTGCCGGCGTTGAAGGCTGAGTTCATGCACGGAACCCAAGTCCCGATTGCCCCATTCGACTCTGAAGAGCGGAGGGCTGTCGAAGACGGACAACAACTCCATGTAATGGCGGGCACCATAGAGGCGTTCGGTGTTCGGGCCGATGAAAATGAAGGGGCCGTCCTGCGAGAGGAAATCATTTGCCAACAAGAAGTTAAGGCCGTTTTGCGAAACGAACTTCAGGAGCTCGCTGGCTGGGACGGCGCGCTCCTGTAGGGTGAGGCAAAGGGCTTGCTGGGCGGCGACGTGGTGAGGCGCGGGCGGCGGCTTAACAGGCTCGACCCAGCCGGCTTGCCAGAGATGTTCTATGGCGGCAGCGCGGAGGAGAGCTTCGGAGTTCGTGGCGAGGAAGAAGCAATTGCGCGTTGTCCCGGAACGGCGGCCGGTTCTACCGAGTCTTTGTAAAAACGAAGCCACCGTGGACGGGGCGTCGATTTGAATGACGCGGTCGAGATCGCCGACATCGATTCCAAGTTCCAAGGTGCTGGTCGAAACGATGACACAATTGCGACCTTCGGCGAATGCTTTTTCGGCCTGAAAGCGCTCGTCTTTACTTAGTGAACTGTGCGAGACGAAAGTCTCAACATTTCTTTCGCGCAGATTGGAAGCGAGATTTTCGGCTTGGGAACGGCTATCGCAAAAAACCAGCCGTTTCTCTCCTTTGTGGAGAGATGAAATAACGAACCCAGCGTTTTCGATGCTGCCCACGTAATCAATGCTGACGTCAGGCGATTGCGTCGGAATGGTGGCTTCCGGAGAAATAACCTGCTGCGCGCGAGTTGAATGAGCACAAATCCAAGACAGGAGTTCGGGCGGGTTTCCCACCGTGGCGGATAGGCCCAGAATTTGCGGCTCGGATTCGGCGAACTTCGCTAGGCGTTTCAGAAGATACCAGACGTGCCAGCCACGATCATCGGCGGCAAAAGCGTGGAGCTCGTCGAGAACAATAAACTTTACGCGAGCGAAAAATGCTTCCTTGGAAACTCTTGAAGACACCAGGATGGCTTCGATGCTTTCGGGAGTGGTCAACAAGATATCAGGCGGTTCTTTGAGTACGCGAGCCTTAGCAGTTTGAGCCACATCACCATGCCACAGGCCGCACGTGCGTCCGACCAAGCGACAGTAGTTAGAAAGTCGCTGCTCAAGATTATTTAGGAGTGCGCGAAGCGGACAAATGTAGAGGACACTTAAGCCACTTTGGCCACTGTTCAGGATTTGGGAAAGAATGGGAAAGAGTGCAGCCTCAGTTTTGCCACCGGCAGTGGGCGCGATCAGGAGTACGTTTGACCCGTCAAGAATGGGATCGATCGCCTGTTCCTGGAGCGGGCGCAACGTGCGCCATTCCAGCGAATTGACGATGTGGTGTTGAAGAGCGGGATGTAGGCGCTCGAAGCCAGTCACAGTTTTAAATCGAGGTCGTCTGCCGTGAGCGCCGCGCTTTCGACGGCATTCATCTCATCGCTTGAAATCGTCAAGGCATAATCCCGGCGCGGATTAAATTCGGGATACAAATCGATTCGGTCCAGGACGCTGCCTACGAGTTTTTTCAAAAACAAGCGCGGCGTTATTCCTACCTTACCGCCGAGTGTCCCGGCGACGGCGATAGCGAAGGATTTCAGATAGGCGTCATCGCAAACGGCCCGTACACGTGCGCCGTTTGATGCACCTTCGGCGTAAAGATCGCGAACGCGCCTGCCAACTTCGGTAAGGGAATCGACGTCAAAACCTTTCAATCGCACTTGTACGGCTCGTGGATTGTCGAAGCGCGTATCTTCGCCGAATTCAGCATGCAAGCGCTCGGCGAGCGGCTGGAGACGACGGACACCTTGCGGACCGTCGAAGAAGGCGGGCGTTCCCGTGATGATTAAGTAAAGACCAGGGAAACGTCCGCCATGGATTTCGTCGATCCACTGGCGTAACGCGTTGAGTGCTTTTTCCCGGACATCGGAGCGCATGCGTTGAAGAGTCTCTACTTCGTCGAGAACGACTATCAAGCCGCTGTAGCCGCCATCTCGCAACATCAACAGAAGACCCTGGAGGAAGCTGAGAGCGCCGTAATGATCGATATCGCTCTTGATGCCCGCGCGGCGCGTATATTTTGCGCCGATGTTCGGTTGCCCTCCGATCCAGCCAAGTAGCGCTTCAGAAGCGGCGGCATCTCCGGTGGCTACGGCACGGCGATATGCACGAAGTGCCGGTCCGAAGAGTGGCGCGGTTTGAGTGATACCGGCGAGGCGTCGGTCCATTAAGGCTTCGGTCGCCGCGAGAAATTCGTCGGTATTGCTTTCAGATACCTGACCGGCGGCTAAGACATCTTCATCCAGCGTGTAAAACCAACCGTCAATGATGGAACGCAGGGCGCCAGCGTCAACAGCAGAAGTTGAGAGCCGCTCAATAATCCGGCGATAGACAGTTTCGAGCCGGTGGAGGGGCGTCTCCGTTTCGCTAATTTGTACTTCTGCAGTAGCGAAGTTCATGCGTTTGCCGCGTTCCTCAAGCCATCGGGAGAAGAACGTCTTGCCGCCGCCGTATTCGCCGCGAACCGCTTTAAACATGCTCCCGCCACCGCGAACCTTGCCCAACTCCTGGATGATAGCTGTCTCGAAGTTATCGAGCCCAACGGCGAGGAGATCCAGTCCGCGCACGGGAACGGCTCCGGCGCGTAGGGCGTCGATCACGTCGGTACGGCGTTGGGCGCTGACGGCTGTCATGAGAGATCAAACTGCTTTTTCAAAAGATCCTGGTTTAGCGAGATATAACCAGTTGTTTCGTCCAGAGTCAAAACTGAGTAGCCCTCTAAGTTGAGCACGCGCTGAATCATGGCAACGCTGGTGCTGACCCGTACGGCGTTGATCTGCATTTGGGAAGCGAACGCCTGCTTCAGCATACGCTGGCCAGGGGCGCCCTCCAATGCGCGCAGCACTTTCTCGATCTGCTCGGGCTTGATTCGACCGCCCGTCGTGGCGATTTGATCGTTAAAGAGAGTGGCGGCCAACAGTTCGTCAATCCAATGAGGCTGTTGCTCGAAAAGACCGGCCTGCGGTTTGCCGGATTTGGCGCGGGGTTTGAGCAATGCGGCGGGTGCCTCGTCGAGTTCCCACCAAATAGGCCGACTCGAAGGGACTTGCTGCCAATTGCCACTCAGCTCAGATTGCGAGTAGACGACAACAGGCACCAGGCATTCCTGGGGCGTCAATCCGCCATGGTAGCCGTTGTGTGATTGGAGCGCATAACGCGCGCTTTCTGTTGCGAGCGCTACTATCGGCTTGCCCGCAAGAACCCGTGGGCCGGAAACGGCGACCTCGCCAGCCACAGAGGGTACACCAATGCGCCAGCGGTCGGATGCATCGTTTTCGGCAATGCGCGTGGTGCCTTGTTCAACAATATGGCCGTGGTCACTCGCCATGACGACAACGCGATTGGCGTTGGCGGCTTCGGCGAGAATGGCTTGAAGCAACGAGAGACGACCGAGAGACCAGCTTTCTGTTGTCTGCTCAGACCCAGATAACAAATCGTCGATGGCATTTATGACCAAGGCCACGAGCTTGCGTTTCTCGTTACCAATTTCAAAGGCGGCTTTGCTGCGCGGGAAATCGACCAGATCTTTCTTGTGAAACAGGCAGGCATCGGGGAATCGAGCCGTAAAGTTACGATCCTCAACCGGTTGACCGCCAGTCGATAGCTTGCCGGAAAGTAACGAACAGCGCGAAAACTGTGTGGCTGAAGGAATCGCAGTGACCGCGGCAGGAAGTTCCTGCGACCCGCGATACTCGACCCAGCGGCGATCTTCGAGGTCGGGTGAAATCTCGCGGAGAATCGGCCAACTCAGCCCGTCCATCACGATGAAGAGAACTCGGTTGGACTGAACTAGAACTAATGGAGCTACGACCGAGTCCAAAACATCCTCGACGCCAAGCAAACCATTGACTGTTGAGGAGGCATGCGTCTCCGCAGCCAGGAGCTTCGCGAAGGCAAGACTCGACCGTTCACGCCGCTCTAGAGCCTGTTCCCGCAGTTTGATGATAGAGCGGTTGAGATCGGCGCTATCCGTGGTGAAGTTTCGGATGGCGCTGCGAGCCCAATCGACCCAAGACTCATCCTCGAGCCAGGTTCGAGCGTACTTCGAGACAGTAGGAAAAGAGTTCTCTGGCCGAGCGAGCCAGCGCGTGAGACGTGCGGCCATTTGCAGCCGATCAATGGTGTGGCGGTCGGTCCGCAAATAACTCTTCTCGATTTCAGAAAGAACCTGCCGGTCACCTAAGTCTTCGGCAAGCCGGTCGAGAAGCAGCCGCGCACCCAAAGCGGACCAGCGGCTGCGATGGGCGAATCGTACTGCTCCCAATTTGTCCAGAAGGTCGTCGGCTGCATTTACAAGATTGCGCGCTTCGTCTGTTTTTTTGTCGGCACGAATGGCAAGGATGGATTCGGCAGCGGCAGTGTATGTTGAAATGAACTCCTCGGTAAGCGGGCGGTCGCCGAAAAACTTTTCCAGTCTTCCTCTAGCGAGGCCCCACTCGGCCACCTCACGCGATGCAGGTTTCTCGCGAATCGCGAGTAACGCGATGCCCACGACCAGCGGATCGGCATTGCTGTCCAGAATGAAATCGGCAGTTTCGTCGAGGATTCGTTTCAGCCAACCGCGCAAGGCCAAAAGAATCTCGGGAGGAAGAGCAAACAGCGCGCGAGCTTTCTGCGGATCGCTACGCCAGGCGAGCAGGTCGGCCAGGTCGGGCCGGCGATCAAGTGCTGAAGCGACAACGTCACGCAGAACATATGTCCAAAGCGTACTTTCCGATAGAATTCCCGACGCACTCAGGGGCGGAGTGCGAGCATCAAGCCAGGAGAGTACGCGTTGACCTAGAGGCCGGTCGCGACGCAAGCGAGATTCGACGCTAGTGGCTCCGAACCGTTCAGCCACCAATTGCCAAAGATCGACTTCGATGAGCTGATTGCGATAAAGGCGGGCGAGAATATCGTCTGAAAGATTCTCGATGTCGGGGAAGCAAGCGACGAGTGCTAACGGACGTTCAGGCTTCGTCAACGCTTCTCTCATTTCCAGCATGGAGCGGCACGATTGCACCTGTACTCGTGACCCATCGTCAAGGTCCACGTGACCATTACCACTCCAAGGCGACTCCGTGCGAATGCCGAAGGCGAGGCGGGGATCGCGCTTCTTGTCGTCGAGACTTTTGCGTAGCGTTTGCTTGAGTACTTGCGGGGTCATTCTTCAGACACAATTTCCCACGACAATAGGATTTCAGATTCGCCTTTGGAGGGCACCTTTGCGCGAATCTCCTGGAACACAGCGTCGAGATCTTTTGGGGCAGTAGTCCTGCTTCCCTGAGCGACTACTTTCTTTAGCTTGGCACCTTGAGCGGAAGGGGGAACTATCGGCGGTCTGATTGGCCCTGACATGGGCAATGGCGGCGGGGGCGCAGCCGCACGATTCGCTTCGCTCAAAATACGCCGGCCATCCTCCATTGCTTTGTGAAGAACCGGTACCAACTCTTTTGTCAGTTCGTTGACACGAAAAGCCTCGTCCACATCGGCGACGATGCTGCGAGCCGCCTGAGCGTAGGGCTCAAGTGTGAGACTCCGCAGGTTATCTAAGGCGACTTTCCAGCCCGGGTGGCTGAGTTCCGCGACAACTTTGTCGGCGTGAGCCAAGCTTCGGGCGAGCACGTCCTCCTTTATCTCAGCGGGGGCTGATTCTAATGCATCCACTATTTCGAGCCCGTTCCGGGTGTTGGCCAAACGCTGTACCAGATCTCGACTGGCAACGGCGGACTTGTAACGATCCCAGGTCGGATCAGTGAGCAGTGGAACCAGTTGCTGAGCTGCCGAAACCTTCTCTTTGGCTTTCAACTGGACATCGGCGAAGAACTTCGCCAGAACGGCCGCGTTCAGATTAAGGGCAGCATCAGCCGAGCCGAACAGGGAGCTGGCACGCCGGACAGCGATTTGCCATGATTCACGCGAAGGAAGTTGCTCCTCGATAAGTTGCCAATCGTTTTTCAAAGCGCCGAGCTTAGCCTCGGCTGGCCCCCATTGCGTACGGAAGCTGCGATTTGTCCAAGCTGCATAGAAGAGGATGATCAAATCTTGCAGGTTCGTTTCGAGACCCATTGGCTTGGGTTTATCCAGGTAATCTCGAAGCTTGCCTACAGTAATGACTCCGCCGCCGGCGTCGTGATGAGCGCGTTCGAAATGCGAATACCAATAGTCATTCGGAAAAAGATATTGGTCTGTGACTTGCGCCAGATTAAGGGGCTCCAACAAGCCGCGGAGTTGGACCCTCTCCTTTTTGTCAATCAGCAGCTTACGCCCCTGGGAATCGCGGAGCGCTTCCATCAAATAGTCGTAAGCTCGGCTTACAATTTTGGGCTTTACGGTGATTTCGTCGCTCTTGAAATCGGGGTGTCCGGGAAACTGGAAGTCGAGCGCTTGAGAAAGAAGGTCTTTCAAAGCTTCGTTGAGTTTGCCGGAACTCGGACGGCGCGGTTGGAAACCGTCTTCCAAACTTTGGAACTGATCGGCGGCGCTGAGCTGAAGGTTCGGATCTAGGCTCGCCGGTAGAATCGTCCCAACTCCGTAAGCATGAGCTAGCGAAGTCTTTACTGAGACTGTCAACTCGCGCTGCATGGCCGCCAAGATGGAGCGGGCCTGTTCGCGGCCAATGGCGTTGAGACTGGCAGAATGCTCCTTCAATTTGTCGAACTGAGGGTTCAACAGATATTCGATTACGGTTAATCGCCCAAGATCTTTGACAGCCTGCTCACTTAGAGCTGAAGGAACCCACACGATCGTGTGCGCGCCCTCCGGGTGCTTCTTCTCAAAATCGCGTAGCTGCCGCAAATGATCGGCTGGGCCATGACCGGGCTTGTAGACGGGTGAATCGACAACTAAAAGCCAATCGCCATTCGCGGTGGAAGGCTTTAATTTGTCCAAACTCCCTTCGTGAATATTAAAAGAAGAAATTTCACAGGAGCGATCTGTCGCACGCCAGACAAAATTGTAGTGCCCAGTGAAATCGTCATCCACTTTGACTGAAAATTCTTCAAACAGCAACTGCCCCGCTTTCAGAGCAATGTTCCCGTAGCTTTCGTGGGCACGTGCGGCACTTTCGATAATGGCATTTACGTCGACGCTGGTCAGTTCAACGGAAATTGTGGTTGTGGCAGAGCCAGGATCGGCCAATTGCACCAGGCCAAGATTGGCCCAACGCCGACACATGGCGAGGACTTGTTGTCCCTCGGCGCCAGGAATGGGAGTCTTGACGCTGCCATAGTTCAGTGCGGCTAGACGAGTGCCATTCAGCTCGCGAAACGACTCCAGGTTGGGAACGAGCCTAGCCAAAATTAGAGTTCCGGCAATGCGCTCCTGCGCGCGAAGCTGGCGCTGCTTGTCGGCCGGTAATTTGTCGAAATCCTCAAACGACGCTTGTGCGTCGTGTTCGATTTGAGCCTTAAATCTTTTCCAGAGTGCACGCGCGTACTCGAACTGCTTGCGCATATTTTCGAGAAAGGGATCTGACCCCTGCTCCATGATGCGAAACAAATCACCGACGGGAAAAATCTCTCCCAATTGCATCCGGCGGGCATCCTGGTCAAGGATTTGGGCTAGGAGGCGCAGGCCGGTACGCTGCCGCTGCAGAACCGAAGCCGCCCCCACCAGCACTTCCATAAAAGCGGGTGTGAAGGGGTAGAGTTTCTTGAACTGTTCGCGATCGCCATCGCGTGTCATTAAGGTCTCAAGAACATTGTTCTGCATGCGCAGAGCTTTGGCATACTCGTCGGCGATGAGCTGCCGTGCAGTATCGCTCCGGGGCCGTAGCAGGCGTTTTTGCACAACCTCGGGAAGGTTTCGATCTTCGAGCGTGACTGTGCGGAAGCGCTGGTTCCACCATTCCAGCACCTCTTCGACTTTGGCCTGCTGTTCGCCGATGTCGGCTTTTCCGAGCAGTTCGTTGAGAGCCCGTTGGCGGGCTAGAAAGCTGATGAGAGGGGCTGGTCTATCGGCTTTACCGCCTTCGACCAACTTGGCGAGTTTAGGGCCTTCTTTGGCTGCTTCGTCTGTTGATCGCGATGCCAGCCAGAGCATCACTTCATCAAGGAAAAGGATGACTGCATCGTAGCCGAGGGCCTTGGCGTGCTTGCTGATGAGCGAAAGACCATCGTCGATATCGACAAACTCTGCCGTTTGGCGAGCAGAAGTGAAGACATTGCGCACGAGATCGCCCACCAGGCGGCTATGTTCCGCGTCGCGGTAGGGCGCAGCGGCGGCGTAATCGAAGGATGCCGCGTCCCAACCCGAAAGCGATCCCCAGCCAGTATCGGTTACTCCGGCGCTTAGGGTTTGGAAAAATTCCTTGTCGCCCATTTTCTCGCGTAGGCGGTGCGCATCTACCAACAGAGCGTCGGACCGATACACCGCTGGCGGCGGAGTGTCGGGATGCAGTTCTCTTACGCGATCCACGTATCCGGTGAACAATCGCTCTTCCAGTGTCTTCGCATCACTCATGTGATAAGTGACAAGAAGAAACTTGCGGTCGCGCGTCCAGTTAGAGTGCTTAGACACGACAGCGGATAACTCCGGAACTGCGCGCGCGTTGGTATCTTCATGAAGCAGCAGATAGAGCATGGCCATGAAGTGGCTTTTGCCCGCGCCGAAACTGCCGTGTAGATAAGCCGCTTTGCTCTCAGTGAAGCCGGAATCGGCTCCGAGTGCATCCCTAACGAGCGTTAGAGCTTCATCGAAGCAGCGTGCGAGTTGCTCCGTAACGACGTAGTTCCGAACTGTAGCGGCGGAATCTTGGATAGCCTGCGAAAGTTTAAGGACATAGTCCTCTGTACCAAGATGTTCCGGAAGGTCAAAGAGTTCACGAAGGTTCATCGGGTTTGGGTGAGTCTTTCAGGGACGTGGAGCATGGCATTAATGATCTCCGCGCAGCAATCCGCCAACGGACAGATCCTCATCAATTGCAGGCCAGTGAATGCCAATGCCGCCACCTATAAGAGAGTACTCGGCGCGTTGTTCCGCATTTGCTTCTGCTAGTCGTGGGAACCACACTACCGGAACAGAGATCTCGCGGCCATCGGCTAGCTTTACAAGCAAGCGGGTTGCATCGGGAAAGCTAACGCTTACAGCGAGGGGTTCGACCTTAACGGGTAAAGTGCTCATTCCATTTCTCCAAAAATAACGATTCGTTCACGCGGACCAGTGAGTGAAGCTTGTTTAGCGTGGGAGCGTTGTAGCCTTTGCTGTGAGCGAGGCGCACCGGAAGCAACCAAAATTTGGCATAGCTGTCTTGACTCTCGACGTGGATGTGCGGTGGTTCTTGCCCTTCGTTGCTGAAGAAAAAGAACCGAAAGCCTTCGACACGCAGTACTGTTGGCATTTAGTTTTTCGATCTCTTTCAGGATCGCTTCTCCTTAGCCGCGCGGGACGCTCGTGGAGCCTTTTGCGGCACCGGCGGTGTCCAGTTTCGCAAGTCCTCGTCAGTCAAGTTTAGGCTTGACACTTCGTTTCGGAGGAACTCTTCGAGAAAATCACCGGCTTTTGTTCCCGTCGCGCGGTCGGGTTCGTTGTGCCATTGTCTTACCCAGGGGAGAAGGTCGAGAATTCCAGCGAGGGCGGGAACGAGGCGTGAGGGTGCCGAGCCATCTTCTTTCATTCTCTGGTAGTAGGCGGCCAGTGCGAAGGCCTGTTGGGCGTGGTCGTAACCAGCCCATCCTATAAGGAGCGATGAATCGGAAACACGGTTGAGATACGGGTAGGAAATCCACCGCTCTTTGGGAACATCGAGTTTCCCACGCAATCTCCAGCCGGCGTCGGTGAGGTATTCCGTCCTTTCGTACTTCGGGGGAATGTCGACAGAGACGGTCTCCCGCTCGTCTTCGCGACGCTGGAGTGCCCAGGTAGCTTCCCATTGTTGCCGCTTGTCTATACCAAGTCCTTTGTAGCGAAGGATCGGCAGGAACGCAACTGATTGCTCTTCGACCAGTTGGGCGACCAGGGTGTCAAGTTTGAAATCAGCGCGCCCTGTGTAGAGTTCGGCTACTTGGACGAAATCTGCATCGTCGGCGGCGGCAGAGGCAAAGTTCGAGACTGTTCGGAGCATCGGTGGGTCGGTCGGCCAATAGCGTGCAGATTCGAGTCTTTCGAGCAGCCAATTGCGAAGTGCTTCAGTTTCAAGATCCTCCCATTTCTGAAGGTTCCAGCGACGTTTGTATTCCGGCTGCTCTATGAGTGCTATGTCGCGATCGGAGGCGATCGTGTCGATACGCCTTTGTACCAACTGGCGATAGGGTTCTGGCCAATGTGTCGGAATTTCAGTTATAGGGGTGGAACCGTGGCGATTGAACCATTCAGTTTCGAGTTCGCCTTCTGTGATTTGCCGAGCCATAACGATTTCGAATGCTCGTTCGCCCAATTCGATCTCGGGGATTTGGTCAACGGGAATGGTTATGGACTCTTTCGTTAGGTTGTAGAGTTGATAGACGTTCCAATCCAACTCTTCTTGTAGCGCGATCATACGTCCGAGGAGTCGTCGAGCGCTGTCCCGGGCATTAGTGAAGCGTTTAGGCGAGGGTGTTGTGAGCTTTAGGTCAGCAGCTAGCTTGGCACGATTTTCTGCCGCAGTTTGAATGGCACCGGCCAATTCATTCGGCCTGTCAGGAGACAAGGGTAGTTGCCCAACTTTGGTTGAGTCATAGGCGTGCTGATGTTCCCACTGTTCCGTTGAGATCCCACGCCCATTGCCACCTGAGCCCTTGTCGTAACAGACTTGTCGCAACCAAAATCCGGCGGTTGAGGAATTAAGAAGTCCCAGCATACCTATATAGTCAGATTCACTCGCAGCCGAGGGCAGCTTGATCACCGGCGCCGTCTGCTTGAAAACCCCGCATCCTCGGCTAAGCGCAAAGTGATTATGAGTTGCAATTTCAGCGAGAGCAATAAGATTTGGGCTCCGTCGAGATAGCGAAACCTGATGCCATTGCCACCAAGGACGCCCTTCTCCTCGATAGGTGCCTCCGTTGAAAGTAGCGCGCGCCCAGAGCGTTGTGCGGTAAGGCCAGAGCCACTGGAGCAGTTTAGGATTTTGGTCAATAGCCATCAATTGAGTTGTATAAGGGAATAAGGCTGTCGCACTTGGCTGTACGCACCAATCTCTAACATCATCTCCGGATGAAATTTTCTCGCGCAATTCTTGCCCTACGCCTTTACGAACGAAATCAGAAACCTGAGCAATCATCACGTCGTCGGCGGCGGTCAGGCCGAATATGCCCATCTCGTCGACTATGTTTCGGAGGACGGTGGATGAGATCTCATCAATTTGCTCTTTCAGCTCGGCAGCTCCTCCGCCCCCCATAGACCAAGGGTGTTGATATAGAACTTTCCGGTCGATGTCAGCAACACTTACCCATCGACTCTGGGAGCCCGGTTCGTCGACCTGGGCTGCAATAGCCGTCCACACCGATGCGTGGGCCGGATCAGTTGGTTCGCGTAGTTCACCCCGAATACCGCGAACCACGCGGACCCGATTCGCACTTCCTGAGCAACCCCGACCCAGAAGAATCACCGTAGGGGTTGCGTGTCCTGGAATAAACGCTCCAGAAGTATCGATTACGTGAGTCACATCCCAGGTGGGCAAATACTTCTCGATGAGAACGCGTCCGAAGCTGCGCTTCATAAAGGCGTTGGAAGTGATTATGCCAATCGAACCTGGCCGCTTACCATATTCGGCAAGATCGAAACATCGCTCCATAAACGGAACGCCTAACTGGTACTTTCCAGATGCTGAGCCGAAACGATCGCGATACTGTTCGCGCAAGACACGATCGTGAACAGTAATATAGGGCGGGTTTGCAACAACCGCATGGTACCGCCCCGACAAATAATCTCTGAGCTTCTGGGCGTCCTCCGTAGCGTAATAGAAGTCAGTTGAGGTATCAAACGCGTGACTCTGAACCCCGCGGCCGGCATCGCGCGGTCGCGTTCCGTGTAACAGAGAATCCCCCACGGCCAGATTCGTCTGAAAATTAGGAGCTTCGCTCAATCGCGTAACTCCACACTTGCGCAAGGCGTCTATTAACAAACGAAAGCGTGCAATCGCAATTGCAAATGGATTTAGATCAATGCCGTAAACTGAGGCCAACGCTCGGCTTGCGCAATCGATCGGGTCCATGGGCGGCAGTCGCTTCATCCACCTATGAAAGAGCCTTTCAAAGGCTGCAATCAGAAAATGCCCGCTGCCGCAGGCGGGGTCAATGATCCGAAATCCGTCGAGTCCAAAATCTTGGAGTGCAGGATCCATAGTGCGATCGAGTATGAAGTCCACGACGAAGTTCGGAGTTTGAACTAGGGCGTATCGCTTCCGCGCAGATTCTGATATGTTTTGGTAGAGGTCGCCGAGGAAGCGGGTGTTGTCTATGGTTCCGGTGAAATCGTAAACCAATTGGCCATGATCGTCGACTTTTTGGAAGAAATCGATGATGGCGCGCGCGCCATGGCCCGTGGGCGATAAGCGGAAGAGGGGGTTGTGTTCTTTGTCGAAGAGAGCGGACACTCCTGGGAGCTTGCAGATTTCATCGAAGCAGTGCAAGAGATAGTCACGATCCGTCATCCTCCGACCCTTCCTGACATTGACGTTCTGTTCTTTGGCCGCGGCAAGGCGGTTATCGGGACCGGAAATCCAAGGTTGCTCGATTAGCTGATTGTCTTCGATGAAGCGAACGAAGACGCAAGCGAGTAGCCATGCAACTGCGGCTTGGGTGACTTCGCCGGCGCGCCAAAGTTCGAAGGAAAGACCGGTACGTTTGGCGGCTCGAGCGGCTTCGTAGCGTTGACGAAGGTCGGCTGAGATGGAAGCTTCTTCTTCGGCACGCTCGGTGATGTCAGGTTCGAGGCGGCCACGAAGTCGTTCTAGGCCGGCTGTTAGGGTGGCTTGGTCAAGCATGGAGAGACAGGAAATCCTCAGGCATTGCTTTCGATCCACGAGGGCGTCAGAGCTTGCCATTGAGCACTGCTGAAGACTGGGACGGTTTTGGCGTCGATCATGGGCTTGCGTTCCTGCGCGGACGAAGCGACGAGCAGCCAGCGGGTATTCGAACCGGGATTATCACGCAACCGCTCAATCATTCCAAGTTGGTTGTACCGGGCTAACAAACCCGGGCAAGTGAGAAGCACGGGATGGTGACGGTTTCTGAGTTCGTTTTCCATATCAGGAATGACAGCGGAGACGATGGATGCAAGCCGGCTGCGGTCGGGACTGTTTTGCGGTTCGGCGTCGGCGGCAAGAACCCGCTGCCAGTCGACCTTCTTAGATTGCGCGTAACGGCGCATGGCGGAAAGTAGGGCTTCATCGAGACTGATGATTTCCGGCTGGAAAACCTTTTGAAGTTTGTCTTCTGCGCGGAGCATGAAGCGGGAGGCGGCGCCCAAAACGAGAAAGCTGCGCTCTTTTACCGAAGCGGCCAGAATCGCATTGATTTTTTCGCCTTCGTTGCGAGCTTGCTGCTGGTCGGCAGACAATTCGCTGGTGTCGGAGTAGCGAGGGGATGCCTTATATAAGGTAGTGGTGGCAGAGGTCGATTGGGAAGAGCGATAGCTATCGGCCTTGGGATCGCGAGTGAGATCAAGACCGGTTTCCTTAAGAAGTTGGTCCAGGTCCGGTAAGGACTCGGGGATAGGCTCGGCCGCAGGATAGCGATCGGCAACCCGCGTTTTGACTTCCTTGGGGGAGAGCGCTTCTTCGCCAACGGTGGTGAGTGCGGCAGCAGAGAGCCTTAGGGCCGTGGCTGCAGACATATTCACCGGATAGAGCTCCATGCGCGGAGAGAGAGCGGTTCCCGACAGCGACGCAGCCAGGCGGAGAAGGCGCGAATCGGCGGGGATGACTACGTCTACTGGCGTGGAAATGGCGTGTAGTGTGTCGAGGACGCGGCCTGGGCTGGGGAGCGGATCGGTGGCGGCGAGTTTGACGGCTTCGGCGGCCAATTGTTCGGCCCAGGAGAGCGCGGCCAAGGCGTTGTCGAGAGTCCAGCCGGGTTTGCCTTCGGGCAGTGCGGTGAACAAAATGCCGGATTGCAGGCGATTATCAGAGAAGCGTTGTTTGTCTTGCGTAAGGCTGCGTTCGGCTTCGATGGCGGCACGGATAAGTGCGGCGGCTCGGCGGCTGCGGATGGGCTCTTCGGAGAGAGAGCCGCGAGTGGCGATGATGGCGGTGACGAGTTCTGAGAGTTCGAGATAGCCGTCGCTTTCGGCGAGAGTCTGGGCGATGAGATGGCGGATGCGGGTGAGGCTGGGAGTGGACTCACGCCAACGGTCACGGAACTTCGAGACAGATTGGCCGATTTGCTGGCGCGGGCGGTTTATCGTGTGAGCGATTTCCGACTGGGAGGGCCAGGTGGAGGCGTTTGGCGTGAGGCCGAGCAGTTGATGAATGACGGAAACTTCGATTTGATTCTTGGCGGTGGGCTTGGGGAGTAGTTCGAGCAGAATGTCGTCGATTGACTCGCGATCTTTCGGCTGCTGCTCGGACGACGGGTCTGCATTGGCAGCTTTGCCCTTTAGTTTTGTGGCAGGGATTGTGGATTCCGGGAAGCGGTTACGGAGCTTGCGGAGGGCGTCGATCAATTCGTTGCGGGTTTTGGCGCCGACGCCGCGCATGGCCCTGATCCGCGTGACGGGCGTGTCGAGAAGAGCGCGGACGGTAAGGATGTTTTCGCGGTCCAGAATGTTTTCTGCACGGGCGCCAAGGGAAAGTTCGGCGATGGAGCTTTCGAGGGTTACGCCTTGGATGGCGCGGTCCATTTCGTGTGGGTTCGGCGGGCGGCTGCTATCGGTAGCCTTGGCCTGTGCGAAAGTGTTGTGCCAAGCCATGGCCATGTCTTGCGCGGTATCGAAGCGCTCTTTCGTTTGGCGGCGGAATGCGCTGGCGAAGAATGCGGCGAGGCCTTCGCGGATGGGGGGATCGATCAGATTAGGTTCAAGTTTGGCCTCTTCGGTGGAGAGGTGTGCAGCGGTCCGGCCATCGCCGAAACGGGGGAACGCGCCGCTGGCCAATTCATAGAGGAGCACGGCGGCGGAGTAGCGATCGGCGGCGGGGTCCCAGAGCTTGCGGGTGACGAGGAAGGGATCGCGGTAGTCGGCAGTGCCGGCGTACACGTCGTCGAAGCGGTGACGGGAGAGTGAAAAGTCAAAGAGCTTGAGGTGCAGGGTCTTGTCGCGACCGAAGGTGACGATGCCGATGTTTTCGGGTTTGATGTCGCGATGAGGGATGCCGTTTCGTTCGAGGACTTCGAGAATGTCGAGGAGATCTTCGCCGAAGCGCTGAAGGATTTCGACGGAGGGGCGGCCGTTCTCGTGGAGCCACGAAGCGAGAGTCTGCTCACCAGCGCGTTCCATGAGGAAGGCGGCGAGACCTTTGATCTCGAAGGCTGAAGTGCCGATGGGGGCGACGATCTTGTCATCGCGCAGGTTTTGGAGGATTTCGAATTCGGAGCGAATGCGTTCGTTGTACTCGGGTTTGAGGGCGAGCTTGAGGACGCATGTGCGGTTGTCGGATTGAACTAGGAAGACTGCTGCCGTGCCACCTGTGCCGAGGCGTTTTTCAACTTTGATGTTGGCTGTGAGCGGGTCGCCTTTTGTTGCCGCCAGCGGGTTTTCTACAGTATTGGGGGAAGTAAGGTCATCTTCTACCTCTTCGAGATCGCTGAGAAACTTCGCGACGGTGTCGGTTCGAAAGGCTACGTCGGGGCAGGTGGCATCGCGGACGAGGTGATCTAGCTGTTTGGATGGGGCATCGAGAACCGCCGGCAGAGGCAGGCACTGGTGTTCCATCAGGAGCCGCTGTAGTTCGTGAAAATTGGGAGCGGGTGGGCGGCCGGTGAGGATATGAAACGTGATTGCGCCTAAGGAGAATATGTCACTAGATTCGGAGCGATTGCGGGGATCGTTCAGAGTCTCGGGTGCTAAGTAGACGTAAGATGCGTTGTCAAGATAGTCACTGAACTGGACTGTGACGGACGGGGCGCGTTGGCTGGTGTTGGTTTCGAGATCGCGGCTGGCCTGCCAGTTGAAGATCTTCAATATCGGTTTAGTAGAGGTGGGCTTGGTGACCAGGACAGATTGCGGCGATAAAGCGCGATGGACGACGCGGCGGCCATGCGCGTAACGAACGGCTTCGGCGAGCTGGCGAATCAGGTCGAGGCGGACATCGAGTGTGAGTTTGTCTTTATAGAGGTCGAGGTAGAAGTCGAGGCGGAGTTCGTCGGGTTCGCGGGAAAAGAGGATGGCGGGGCCGAGATCGTGATCGTGGAAGGTCTGCGCCTCCAAGATGCCGGGGTGACGAAGGGAGCGGAGGATTTGGTACTCGCGTTCGGCGATGGATCGGGTGCGGGCAGCATCGGCATCTATGGTGGACTTGGGGTAGATGCGAACGCGGCGGTAGTCGTTCTTGAGGGAGACGTGTTTGGCGGACCAATCCTGCCAGGTGCTCTGCGGGCCTTCGCCGAGCAAGTCGTCCATTTTGTAGTCGGCGATGTGGCGGAGACGTTCAGAGGAGCGGAT
The DNA here is from genome assembly GCA_963785595.1 of Bryobacterales bacterium. Classification (GTDB taxonomy): domain Bacteria; phylum Acidobacteriota; class Terriglobia; order Bryobacterales; family Bryobacteraceae; genus Bog-105. The sequence continues at coordinate 551,510 of CAWAVY010000003.1, forward strand.
GCCGGCGTTGTCCATGGCACGGGCGATGCGGATGGAGAGCGGCTCATTGATGCGGACCTCGCTGTCTTCTTTGAGACCTGCGCCGCGGCGATATTTGATGGCGGCGATGATGCTGCCGGCCTTGTCTTCGTTGCCCTTCTCGTTCTGAGAACGCCAACAAAGACCGGTTTGTTCAGTGGGCGGAAGGGCGACTGTGAGGTTCGGATTGGATAGGAAGATCAGCGGTTCGATGTAGAGCGAGCCGAACGATTGCTTGTGGAATTCCGGCTGGCGCATCAGGAGCGCTTTCAGTTTCTTGGCCTTCAGGTTGGCCAAAATGAGTGGGTTGTCATAGTTCTTGACGCGCCCTTCAGGGGAGGTGACGGTCCAAGTGCCGCGGTCGCCTTCCAGCTTGCCGGGGAAGCTTTTGATTTCGATCAGGAAAATGCCGCGAGCGGTTACGACGAGGCAATCGACTTCGTTCAGGCCGACGGTGGAAAGTTCGTCGATGAACGTGAAGTTGCACCAGCCAAAGTTAGGCGGCTGGTCGTTCAGATTTGTGCGGATGTATTCGAGCGCTTCTCGTTCCCATGGGTATGGCGATTCCGAGACGCGCTTCCAACGCTGTTCTGACAGGGCCATTTTAGGAAGTGTCGGTTAGCCTCCAATATAAAGGATGCGCTTGGAAGTGATTGGAATCGTTGGTAAAACCGCGATCGGCGCATCACCAATGGACGACGGGGGTTTGTCGTTCATGAGCCTACCAGACTTCCGGGAACGGGGTGGTGCGGTCATTGAATCTGGCGATTGCGTTTTTGATGAACAGATCGATTGAGGCTGGCAAAGGCTTGGGGTTGTTGACGGGTTCCCGCCGTGATGACTTTGGCTCATCTGCGGGCAGCACTGGATTTAGTGAGTTTTCGGATGTGTTCATAAAATGATTTACGCCGTTCGGCGAAATCGCTTTCCTTTTGCCGCGTTGTGTGTTGCACAGAGGAGAGCTGCATTTGCCAGAATGCTTTTGCCGCCCAAGCTGTATGGCTTGATATGGTCCGCCTGAAAATCATTCCAGTTCAATTCGCAGCCACACTCGGCGCAAACGCGCTCTTCCGCGGTATTCCAAAGAATTCGGCGCTGTTCCGGACTAAAGAGACGTTGATTGTCCTTGGTCTCGAATATCGGCTCTAACAGACCTGAAAGGATTTCGTGCCGCTTCCGTCGGTTGGACTCGGAGTCGGAGCCCTCTCGGACCGCACTTAAATATTGCCGCAAAAGCTCGTCGCGCGGTGATAGCGTCTTGATCTCTAATTTTTTGGATGCGAGGGCAAGTTCGTCAACGCCGACCGAAACGGCGGTCAATAGATCCCACGCCAATTGATTGCGCTTTTTGTCGTCCAGCACAAGGCCCTTTTCTTCAAAGGTCTGAACAAGCACCGCTAAACTGTAAAAGTCTGACAGCTTATGGAACCGTACCGAGCGTGACAGATCAGGAAACATTCGCCGAAGTCGGTTCAACCCCGAAATTGCTCCACGTTCGGCTTTACGCAATTTGGCACCCTTGAGCGAATCAGCTCGCATTGCTGCATCCAGGACTCGTTTCTTGTTTCCAACGCCGCCAATATTTGCCGAGTAAATCAGTTCACTCATAAGTTCGATGTGCTTCATGCGGCGGGCCTGCTGGGCACCAATCACGCCCACGCTCTGGAAGTAGGACTCATATTTTGAAGCAAGCTTCTTAGCGGTCTTCAAGAACTCACTTTTATAAAAGTGCGCATTGCGAATCTCCTGACGCGTTAACGCATTGCCGGTGGAGTTAATGCGAACGAATAATTCGACTATGTCGCTAAAATCACCTGACACTTCGATGGTCTGTATCTGGTATTCCTCCAGCCTGCTTTGCTCCTTCAACTTGTGCAACTCTCGCCAAGTAACCTCCCGCGACTTCTCCCAACTATGCAGCTGAATTGGCGCACTGAAGCGGCCAGGCATATGACCCGCGTACATCAGAAGCGATTCGAGCCGCTGTTTTCCGTCAATCACTTCAAATACAGTCCGGCCAGTCTCTTCGTCAACATGACGGTAGAAGAAGACAGAGGGTATGGGATAGCCTTGAAAAATTGACTCCAGCAAGTGCATGCGCTGCTTCTTTTGCCACACTCCGCTTCGCTGAAAGGCGGGTTCCAGTTTGAGCAGTCCGTCAGTAAACAAGCCGAAAATCTGCCTGACGGCCTGTGAGTGCGACTTATATTGAATTGCCTCGACCATTTCGATCCTTTGCGTTCGCGTCTGCAGTTCTTGACTGGGCCTTGGCAATATCTATAGAGTTCAAGTGTGGCTCACTGACGCCCTCAGCCAAGATTTTGCGTACAACGCATTCAATGTTACCGCTTTGAAACTGCCGACGAAGAAAGCGACCATCGGCAGCGCCGTCAGACGAAGGAGCCACCGAAATTCATTGGTAGGAGATCGCCATCAGCGCGAAAATATTTGCAGCGAGTAGCCGTTGGCGACACTATATTCCCTACGTTTACCAGACTTTAGGAAACGGTGTGGTGCGATCGTTGAATCTGGCGATCGCCGTCTTAATGAACAAATCAATCGAAGGTGGGCGTGGCGTGACGGACGCATGGTTTGTAGGCTGCTTCCGAAATGGACTTCCCGGTGTATTGGGTTTGGGTGCTTTCCGTAAGCCTTTGCTAGATGTCCTCACAATTTCCTTCTGACCAAATGTTGAAAAATCGTCGATGAGCGTGAAACTGACCAGCTGCATCTGCGCGATTCCGAAACACACTTATCAAGAGCGACTCCAGGTTTAGCACCGCGATTCTTATCGTATCGCGCTTATCGGCGCGTTTCAAAGCGATTTGTTGCACGTAGCGTAAAGGGGGCTGGACTGCTTGGCACGCAAGCTTGAATCCGGGCGCATGAGTGCTTTGGTTTCGCTGTGGCCCATCCTCCGAAGCGAAGGCTTGTGTTAGCCAGCGCTTGCTCTTTTGCTAGGCCCTTTTTCTGAAGTCAATGCTGAGAATGATCTCTGCGGTGCCTTCGCCCTTTGGCGTGAACTTTTTCACCGTAATCTGCTCCGGCGAAACATCCGTCAAGAATTCAAACTCCATCTGACCTGCGTTCTTTCGAACCGGTCGAAGGTATGAATCGCCGAGTTCACCGTACGGGACATTGACGCCCCAATATTGTTTCGCCTTTTCCAGCACTCTGAGGCTTGGGATCGCCGTGCCAGTCATGTATTTATGGAGGGCGGCCCTCGTAATGCCAAGTTTGGCTACGAAATTCTCAACGGTCCACCCGTCGAGTTTTGCGCGATCGCGGGCTCGTCCAAACTCTTCCGCGATTTTCTTTTTAAAAATTTCGTCAACTTTGGTTGACCGCTTCATAAAAGGCTGCCGCAAGACATCTCTGTCGAATTCTCTCGAATATCAATTATAGTTGACGTAAACTATAGTTGACAGGCTGTTTCATCATAAAATGAGATCCACGTCAATGCTGGACAAAACATTCGTACATATTCCCGGTATCGGCCTAAAGACTGAGCGGGGAATATGGCAGTCCGGAATCACGTGCTGGAGCGATGTGGTCGGTAGCCGTTCAGCCCTTGGTCACGGCATCCGACGCAAACTTGAAGCTTACGTGCCGGATTCCATCAGGGCGGCCCAACGAAAGGATGTGGGGTTTTTTTCCAGATTGCTAGCGCTCGGCGAATCCTGGAGACTATTTCCGGCGTTTGCCGACAACTGCGTTTTCCTGGACATCGAAACCACAGGGCTCTCTGCGGTATTCGACTCGATTACGATGGTTGGCCTATACGATGGAGACAGATACGAAGTTTTCATCGAAGGCCGAAACCTCGACCAACTCCCGCTCCGTCTGAGCAAATATCGATCTGTTGTCACCTTTAATGGCTCGGGTTTCGATCTCCGCTTCCTCAAATTGCGATTTCCGGAGCTTGCACTTCCTCCCATCCACATTGACCTACGATGGCTCAGCCGTCGCCTGGGCTATAGCGGTGGACTGAAAGAGATTGAAAAGGCGTTCGGACTCGGGCGTGCAGAGTCTGTCCAAGACATCAACGGTTACGAGGCAACAGTTTTGTGGTCTAAACACTTGCGCGGTGATCGTTCCGCACTTGAGCGACTCATTGCCTACAACACTGAAGATGTGGTCCATCTGAAGGCTTTGATGGAAATGTGTTACGACCAACTCGCGATAAACTTGGGCGCTCATTCTTGGAGCGTTGAGCCGGTTTTCCATTCCGTTGGTGAGTATCCGCAACTTCCAAAGTTGCGGGCTCTCCGTCAACCCCAGCAAGCAAACGTCGTTTCCGCACTACTTGGGAAATGCAATCGGCGATTACCGCGTGTTGTTGGCATTGACTTAACTGGAAGCGAAAAACGCGCGACCGGTTGGGCGCTACTTGAAGGGCCCAATGCGTCAACCAAGAGTCTTATCACTGATGCAGAGCTCGTTAAAGAAACAATACGCGCAGCTCCCGACCTGGTGTCGATCGATTCTCCTCTCTCGGTTCCGGACGGATGGACAAAAACCCAAACGCAACTCACACCAGGTTCTCCGATTTACAGAAAATGTGAACTGGCGCTCAAGCGAATGGGGATATCCGTGTTTTGGTGTCTTTTGCCCAGTATGAAATCACTCACTCTTCGAGGCATGCGCCTAGCTGCGGCATTAAGAAAGCATGGACTGACCGTGATCGAGAGCTATCCCGGTGCAGCACAAGATATTCTTGGCATCCCTCGCAAGGGTGCAAGCCTCGACGAACTCAAGTGGGGATTATCACGCGCTGGAATCAATGGACCTTATTTGGAGCATCGGGTTTCACATGATGAAGTGGACGCCATCACGTCCGCCCTAGTCGGGCTGTTCTACTTGGCAGACGACTACATTGCACTTGGGACCGAATCGGAGGATTACCTTATTGTTCCAAACTCCCCGAGGATCAATCTGCGCAAATTCGCGCAAGTCGTTGAACAGACGGGGTTGGACAGTCCCGTACAAGCGAAGACGATAAAATGCGAATTCGATGGTCGAGTCCCGCAAATCTCCGCATTCGCCTGACGCTCTCTGCCTGTTGGGGTTGGCAGGCCGTATTGGCGCTGGAAAGACTTCTGCAGCCGAATATTTGGCAACGCGTCACGGCTTCGAGCGCTTGCGTTATAGCCAAGTTCTACAGGACTGGCTGTCGGATCGAAATGCAACCAAATCCGAACTACAATCTGTAGGCTGGAATATTATGGCCAGTGGCCGCCAAGGGGAATTGAATGCACGGCTTGTTTCGCGGATAGACCGCTCGCGTAAGACCGCGATCGACGGCCTCAGGCACCCTGTCGATTTCCACTGCCTTTCATCAAGCTTTGGTGCTACGTTCCGGTTGGTTTTTATTGAAGCGGAGAAGGCGAATCGGTTTCAAAGAACGACATCCCGGTTTCCCACATTGACCGACTTTGAAGTTGCTGACCACCAACCAGTTGAATCTCACATAGAGAAATTGCGTTCGATGTCGTTCTCCGTTATCACGAACGATGCGGCGCTCGCACACTTGCATCGAAATCTTGACTATGTATTGGAACGTCTAAAGAGGGAGGGATACGAATGAGCGTCTGGGTTGTAGTTGGGGGTCAGTTCGGCTCCGAAGGCAAGGGCAAAGTATCCGCGATGATCACGGTGGAGGAAGAGATCGATCTCTGCATCCGCTGCGGCGGCCCAAATTCGGGACATTCAATTGTCGACCTGCATGGGAAGAATGTCGTATTAAGGCAGCTCCCAACTGGATACATAAGGGAAGAGTCAAGGCTGCTCATACCGGCTGGGGGATTGATTGACCTCGATGTGCTGCGGTCCGAGTTGGACCTTTTGCAACTCGATTCATCTCGAGTGGGCGTTGATCGAAACGCAATGATCATAACGGATCGCGACCGTGAACGTGAGAGAGACCTCGGTTTATCCGAGCGGCTGAGTTCTACTCTCTGCGGCGTGGGTTCGGCCGTCGCTCGGAGAGTTCTGCGCGGTTCAGACGTGGAATTGGCGGCCGATGCAGCACTTACACACAACTGGTTGCGTCCTTATCTCACCGATGTTTCGGCTGAAGCCAATAGTGCGGCACGTTTAGGGAAAAAGATTCTAGTTGAAGGAACTCAAGGCTCGGGTTTGTCTCTTTATCATTCTGGACATTTCCCTAAGGCGACCTCTCGTGACACGAATGCTTCTGGCTTCCTGTCCGAAGTTGGACTAAGCCCTCGTCTTGTAGATGAAATCGTACTTGTATTCAGGACTTTTCCCATCAGGGTGGCGGGGCAGCAAGCGGGACCGCTGAGTGACGAATTGAGTTGGGAAGAACTGCAGGACGAATCCAAATCGCCGGTGCCCTTAAACGAATACACTACGGTCACCAAGAAACTTCGTCGCGTTGGAAGATTTGATTGGAACCAGGCCGCTCGAGCGGTTGAGTTGAATCGGCCGACCAAACTTGCGGTGAATTTTCTAGACTACATCGCCTTCCAAAACAGGAACGCCCGCGAGTTTTCACAATTGACGAAGGCGACGAGAGAGTTTTTACATGACCTGGAATCGGAGGTTGATGTGCCCGTTTGTTATTTGGGAGCTGGCCCGGAATTCGGCGATAGAGTGAGGCCCCTCCACTCCGCCAAAACAACCTCTCTCGATCAGCTATCGAAAACACCCCATGCCAGTTGATACCCAGAGTCCCGAACTCCTGATGAAGAGGGAACTAGAAAAAGAGCGGCTATCAAAACTCAGGAGCGCTCCGGAATCGGCATGGTATGCGGATGCGGGAGTACTACTCAGCGATAGAGTACAGTTCTATTGTGAACACTATGATCTGATCACCCCATTCTGCAAGGATGACCTTCGGCCAGCCGGCTACGATCTTTGCGTAGGAGACAACTACAGCGTGGCTGGTGGTGAACCCACAAGACTTGCGCCAGATGAATACATTGTTATTCAGCCGTATCAAGTTGCGATTATACAGATCCGCGAAACCCTGAATCTCCCCGAATTCCTAATTGGGCGTTGGAATATTAGGGTGAAGCTTGCGTACAGGGGGCTGTTATGGGTAGGCGGTGCACAGGTCGATCCCGGTTGGCGAGGAAAACTGTGTTGTCCAATTTACAACCTCTCAAGCGAGATAGTTCGTCTTCGTCATGGAGACCCTTTGGCCGCAATTGATTTTGTAGTGACCACAAAGTTTCGCAAGAATGAATCAATGCGGTTCAAATGGGAGAAGAAGGTCACGATCTTCGAAGACTACGTTGGGCTTAACAGTGGCGTCGCGGATCAGTTGAAGGTTCTGAGTCAAGATATTTTAGATTCGAAGGCTTCGACCCAAAAAACGCTCGATGACGTTCGGAATCGAATTGACAATTTTGTCTCCCTGGTTTTCGTTGTGGTTAGCGTTCTTTTCACCGGATTAGGCATCATTGCCACAAAGCAATCTACGGAAACGTCAATATTATCGTCACCGATTTGGGTAGCGGCTATAGCACTTTACTTTGCACTTAAGGCGTTTTCGGCAAGCAAAGCGACTGAGGTTTTGCCTGCTCGCCTTAACAAGGAGCCCTCCCAGCAGAAAACTGAACTAAGAAACTTTGTTCCTCATTTCAGTTCCGATTGGTTACAAATTGGATTTGGGCTCATGCTGGCTCTTGCCGTTGTTGCATTCCACCTGATACAGGTAAATATTGCTTCTAAGGAACTGAAGCTCGCACAAAACAGAGCCACAGAAGCGGTCCGAAAGGCAGAACGCTACAGAACTGAATCCGAGGCCCATCTCAAAGATCTCAGATTCGATTATGACCAAAAGTTCGCAGAAGCGCAGGCACAAATTCGCGCGCTGAGCGAAAAAACAAAAGCGCAACGCTGAAAAGGACCTGGTGATGAAGAGTCAGCGCATTCATGTTCGGCAGCGGCTTTTTGGAATGCGTTTGTGGCTTGAATAGCGGTTGTCCATCTATACGCCGCGAGCCGGCTGCGAGAATTTCGTCGAATGATCGGTTCGATGTATGCCATGCAATTTTATGCGGCGGTTCGCTTCAGAGGAACGCGGTGCCGTTCGCGAATCTTGCACAATGCCATCAGCGCCTCGGCGACAGCGCTCATTGTCTCAGACATCGGTCCCGTTCGTAAAACTCCAACCTCGTGGCGTACTAAGCGGCCTGCTTTCGTTTCCGCGGCAAGACGGTTGCACCACAACAGCCGGTAAAAGCGCTCGGGTTTTCTCTTCTTATCGGTGTAATATAGATCCAAAGCAAATAAGCCGCCGATGGCGTCAACGCTGCAGAAGGATTCAGTCAGCAGTTCGCGCCATTCTTTTTCAGGGTCGGTCCGTTGCTTCGTCATCGCAGAGCCTTTCTGGCGGCGGCCGCGCGAATTTCGTTGCTCATGTCAAACCGTCCCGGCGGTGCAGGTGTAGCGGCAGCCGGCGCATGCGTTTCGGGAAGGTTTTGTTCGGGCGGCGGCTGATTTTGTTCCACCTGGGCCAGTTGCCGTTTCAGAATTTCGTACTCCTCGGCTGCCCGGCGCTGCTCTTCGCGCCTTTGCAGTACTCTGCGTTTCACGAACCAATCCGCGATGCTACTGAGCAGCAAGCCAACCGGGCTCTCTACTCTGCGATTGCGGAATACCTTTTGCGCCCGCTCGCCGAAGAAGTGGCGGACTTCTTCGGGAGTCGCATCTGGCACAATTTGGCGTGCATCCCTCCAGAGCCGCCGCAGAGCGCTCTCGTCGAGTTCGATATAAGCGTCCATGGTCAGCAGAAATTCATCGGGCGGATTGGTGGTGGTTGACTCAGCAGCCGCCGGCGCCGTCGTCGTCGACGATTTAGATAAATTACTTAGGGAATTCTTTTCCTTATATGCGTTGTCGAAAATTTCACCCGTCGCTGCAAAAATTTCACCCGTTGGTGCGGGAACGGGTGAAGAATTTTCGGGGGTCACCGGTGCAGAAATTTCACCCGTCGCCGGAATAAGGGGTGAAATTTCTGCACCCGTTAAACGCTGGTCGGGAGTCCTGCGGCGCTGATTAACCGTGCGATCCGCCGCGACACAGAACAAGCACGGTTTGCCGTCAGGGTGAAGGTGATAGACCACTCCTTCACGCGCGCCGCCGGCGTCGCCAAATGGGGTACCGATCCAGCCGGCCAAAGTGAGGTCTTTCAGTGCGGTTTGCACGGTTCGAGCCGTCACTTTCATGCGCCGGGCGAGCGTGTCAATTTTGGGCCAGGCGAGACCGGTGTAGGCGCCATGATCGAGACAGTCGCAGAGCGCTCCGTAGAGCTGGCCCGCAGTCCGCTTGAGCGGCGAGTTTTCAACATCGCGCCGGTGCGCGCGCCTCGGTCCACCTTCAGAACAGGGCGGTTTCTTTGAAATGCAGCGCACCCTACTGGTGGTTTTTTCTGTTGAAGCAGACTGGCCAGTCGGCGTATACTGCGATTGAGAGGTTCGTAATCTCTCCGATAACACAGATCATCCTTTCCGCCCGGATCAGGCCTTAACTGATCCGGGCTTCCATTTTTCATCCCTCACGCGGCGGATCGTTTCTTCTCCTGGATATCCTCCGTAGAGATTTCTTCGTCCGCCTTTGCAGGCCATTCAATCTGGATCTGGCGCCCACAGGCTGGACAGACCAAATCACGACTTTGACTGTGCAACTGCCGCCCGCAAACACAATCCAAGGAGTAGAGCGAAGTGGCCGTCATGGCGCACCTCTCGCGGCTCGGCTCCGTTTGAGAATCAGACGTTCGCGACGATCCCGTTCGGCCTGGCGCATGGCAGCGGCTTGATAGATGGATTCATAGGTTGCGCTCAAACTCTCGCGCTTGCCAAATCGCCGTAGTTCCAGAAACTCGGGATGCAGAGTGACAACGAGCGCTTTGTGCTGGATCGTGGCCTTGGTCTTGCGCGTGACGCTGGCGCCTTGTTCGATTGTTGTCATGACGTCACCCCTTTCCAGGGATGGAAGCCGCTTACGCGGCCTCCCCTTTCTGTGATGCTTTGCTATGGATGACACTGATCGTCGATACGACAATCTCGGCCACTGGCCACATGACCTTCACTGGTCCTTCGGGCGTCTCGATTTCGCGCTCATAGTCGCGATAGGTGATCTCGCCTTCGAGGAAGATCAACGAACCAGGCTGAATGCGGGAGGCATAAGCGGCTGAAGCTCCCCAAACTGCGACCTTGTGCCAGATTGCCTCAGTCGTCCATTCACCTGACGCGGCATCTTTGTAGCGCTTGTTCGTGGCGACCGTGAGCCGAGTGACTTGCTTGCCGTTGGCGGTAGCAGAGTGTTTCGGTTGATCCTTGCCGGTGTTGCCGAGGATCGTGATTCTATTTAGATTTGTCATAAGGGGTTCGTACCTTTCTTGATTTGAAATAGGAAGCGTGCATTTTTCTGCGGCTTCACCTTCCTAGGCAGAGCGAAGGGCGAAGTGTCCGAGGTTCGCCAGGGTTGCGAAGTCGCGGAGCGACTTTTTTGGGGGACCGCGTGCGGTGGAACCAAAACCTGCAAGGCGTCGCCCTGGCGAACACAGGACCGAAGCGATAGGTTCGCGGGAGGAAGGAGAAGCAGCCTCAATCGCGCAGCGCACCTTAGGAAAGGGAGAGCGTTGCGGGAGGGAACGGCCCGCTGGGGATGGGAGCCGAAGACTCGCTGAGGCTGAGGCGCGGGAAGGGTGTCGCTTCGACCCCTTTCCGACATCGAGCTAGGCATTGTAAACATTGGTGACCTCGTAGCGATTCACGTCAGAAAGAAAACCATGAACCTCGATCACTTCAGCGACGAACCGGTGTGAACCTTGCAAACGAACATGAACGGAAAGATCGATCAAGTCGCCAACTTCACATTGAAGAGCATGATGAGGAACTCCTGAATTTGCGCGAATGGCCAGTGAAGCTAACCGAGACAAAGCGTGCTCAGCGGAATTCGCGTGCAAAGTAGAAATCGAACCGGTATGACCTGTATTGAGTGCATCGAGTAAATCAAAGGCTTCGGGACCTCGAACTTCCCCGATAATGACGCGATCGGGCCGATGACGAAGAGAGGCTTTGACCAAATCGCGAATGGCAATGGCGGAAGTGAGAACGTCGCCGTTGGAAGCGCGGCCTTCCGGCCGGGCTTCGAAACGGAAAACATTGGGGTGATCAATTTTGAGCTCACGAGTATCTTCGATGACCGCCAGGCGTTCGGAGAGCGGAACTAAATCGACCAACGCTTTGGTGAAAGTGGTTTTACCAGTGCCGGTGCCGCCGCTGAGCAGGATATTCTTGCGCCGCCTAACGGCGTCGATCAGGAGATCAGCGACGGAATGCGGCAGCGCCTGTGCCTGTACCAGCTGATCAAGACTAAACCAGTGAGGGCGAAATTTCCGGATCGTCAACAAGACGCCTTCGGTGGCCGGAGGCATGGCCGCGGCAACGCGCGAGCCATCGGCCAAACGGCAGTCTAAGAGCGGCGACGCTTCGCTAATGTCTTTACTGAGTGATCGCGCCATGTTCTTGATCGCTGTTAAAACATGCCGTTCATCCAGCTGCGTCTCGAAAGGTTCGATGGTCCCGGCGCGTTGAAAGAAGACGGTGCCGTTCGCATTGACCATGATTTCTGAGATGTCGGGATCCGTAATGAGATGAGCTATCGGCTTCAAATACGGGAGGATGGCTTCGAGAGACATGGTCGTTTTCTCCTTACATGGAAATGAACTGGGATGGTTCTTCCATCTGTTGGTGTTGGACGGGCTCGCGCTTACTCTGCTGAAGAGTTTCTAAAGTTTGCTCGCGGCTGAGGGCGGTCGCGTTCTGGTGCTGGCGGCCCAAGGCCCGGCTGAGATCGCCGGCATCGTCGGTGAAGATCTGCATGTCATAACGCGGCCGCGAACCGGCGACGTAAGCCAACGTCTGATCGATCAACGCACGAGCCTTGCTGTCCGACGTGTCGACGTGAATCAAAGCGCGGTCCACCGTGACACCCTGCGCCGAATGACTGGTCATCGTATAGGCGTAATCGACATGGGCATAGTCGCGAAGATTCCAGCCCACCGTGCGACCTGAATCGTCGAGACTGGCGCGGATATTGCCGCTTTGGTCAAGGTAGGTCACGGTCGCCAAATCACGATTGGCAATGGCCTGGTCTTTCCAGGGCGCAGTAAATTGAATGCGATCTCCCACCGCGAGCGGACGCGATTCCGGAGTGTAGAGACTGACGCCCCGCAACCGAGCTGGGTCGTAATTGACAACCTTGCCATCGCCGAGCTTGACGGCGACATGGTTGCTTTCGTGCTCGGCGGCGATGACAGTGCCGTAGCTCTTGGGAGCGATTCCAAAGACATCGCTGCCATTTCGGTAACGAATCGTGTCGCCAGGCCGGTAAGTAGTTGCACGGCCCTTGTCGGCGGCTGTCACATCCTGCCGATGGATCAGAATAGGAGCGCTGAATGCATCTTCACTCACGTGGCCCCCGCGACGCATCGCCGCACGAATGGCGGCGTTCAATTCCTTACGGCTTTCGTTATCGGGCGAGATGACAAGCGTGCCGTCCGGACTGGCGGCATATTCCTTCGCAATGGATTCGAAGCGCTGTCCGCGGTGATTGACTTCAGTGATCCGCTGCTGGCCTTCGAGGAGATCGAGTGCCTCACCCGTCTTGCCAGCGGCCAACAGTTCGACAGCCTGACGGAGGCCTTCGTCCTTCTGCCGTACGATCTTCGATAGCGTTGCTGTTTGCATGCCGGCGTCTTGCAACTGATCAAAGATCCGTCCAGCTTCAACACTCTGGTGCTGCCGGGTGTCGCCAATGAGAAGGACACGATCTTGCGGTTGGACGGTCCGCAGAAAATCACGAACACTCTTGGTTGACGTGAGGGAGGCTTCATCGACAAAAAACAATCGCGGCCGACTGTCTTCCGAGGCGGCTCCACCGCGCGCCAGATAAGCGGCGAGATTCTCCGCCTCCATCCCGGCTTCCTTCAGTCCTTTGGTGGCCTTCGACGTCGGCCCGAGCCCTATGGCTTTGTAGCCGTTTTCTTCGGCTAACTCGCGAATGGCCGCCATCGCGGTGGTCTTGCCGGTACCGGCACGTCCTTGGATTCCCGTAATCTGATCGCGGGATTGGAGGACGGAAACAATCAGCGCGCGCTGATCCTCATTGAGTGAAGAAAACCGGGCATTGACCGCGCCAGGCGTTACTGACCCCAAGGCTTGCGACTGACCCTGCCCTGCCCGCACTCTCTCAATAATTTCCCGCTCGGCGGCGACGGCCTCGGGCGTCGTGTAACGGTGGGCGGGCGCAAACGGTCGGATGTGGCCGACTTCCTGCAGCTTGCCATCGACCCGATGAACTGAAATCGCCGCCTCGACGTCTTGCAAACTGACGCGGCCCTGCACGTAGCGAAGCGCATCGCGAACGATTTCGAAATGTTCGAGCACTTGCGACCGTTCGCTCAGCCGCTCGCGCGCGAATGCAACGGCAGCGGTTGCCTTACCGATCAATTTGTCCACCGAGAGCTCGCGCGGCTGACGCTGAGCCGCTTCCGCGACCACTTGTGAAGGCTGGTTGCCAAATTCCGCAGCGTGCGTTTGATGCAGCTTCTTCAGTTCCGACGGCGAAAGCTTAAGCTTTTCCTCACGTCCGGCGTGGGCGGCAATACTCGCCGCTTCGGCGCCGCGCAGCCCTTTGGCTTCAAGCGCCTGGCGAATTAGCGCCGATCGATGGCTCTCACTTTCCAGATATTCGGGTGTGTAACCTTTGATTTCAGGCGCATGATTCTTGCCGCGCTCTATTTGATAGCCCAGTGCTCGAAGATCACGTTCGAGAACGTTCTGATAGACAGCCGTTGCCATTGATTGCACGCGAAAGAGTTCATACGGCTGAAGAGAATGAGCAAAGCCCTGCGCGTCTTCCGTCATATTGAAGACGATGACGTGCGTATGGAGCTGCGGGGCCGGATAGCCATTCACCGGCCTGGCGGTGTCATGTTCGAACTTGGCGGCAATCCATTTGCCCGTCGTCTCCGGCGGCCCGATAGCCGACATGCGTGCCTGAACATATTGTTCGAGAGCATCAAGGGCGGCACTGACAGCACGGCGATGCGCCACTCGAACGCGATCATCCTCGCCCACAAGCGCCGTCACGCTAACGGACTTGCCTGGCTTGAACGTAAAATCCCAGCCGGCGCGATGCCCCAACTCCTCGCCGCTTTGCGTTTTGATCGTGTCCTTGTGCTTGATCAACTGCTCGCCCGTGAGCGGATGCTGACCTTCCGCCAAGCGATTGAATGCCTCGCCCTCCACCGGACCAGTTAGGCCGAAGGTGTGGGCCAATTCGCCCTGCCACTCACCGCGAATCGCTCCGCCTTGACTGAAGTAGGAATTCTCGGCGGCACCGTACTCTTCTTTGAAGTACTCTTTGATCTTGCCGGCGGTGAGAGGTTTGGATAGGTCAAGCATGACGGTCTAGTTGGCGACTCCGATATTGGTATGCGACGGCTGCGTAGCGGCCGGAACTATTGAAGCGAGCGTGGCAGGCTTCGGCTTCGCCGACTCCCACGCTTTTCGAACAAGATCGTGATGAAACGAAGCGGGATTGTCTTGGTTGGCTTCCTTATGGCGCTGCTCGATCGCGGCCAACGTGCGGAAGATGGCCGCTGGACGCCGGTTTGCATTCGCCATCGTGACGATGAAGAGTGCCACAGTATCCGGCGACGCCGGCAACGCTGGGAGACAGCGCCCCTCACACCAGCTTTCGAAGGTGCGCCAGGCGGCATCCGGGGAACGATCCACGACTTCTTCCACCGACGTCGCCTCCGGCTCTACGGGGCTTTCGGCAGGCGCGGGAATCACGCGTTCAATCAAATCGGGCGCTAGAGCGCGAGCGCGTCGCGGCTTGAATCCAATGCGTACGATCTTGTCCTGTTGAACGAAGAAGCCTTGCAAGTCATCCAGCGTTTGGATTTCCGAATCCATCACCACCGGATCTACTACTCGTTCTGTGGAATAAGAACGGGAGCGCCATTGCCAGAAGAAGGCGGGCTTGGATTCACGGACACGTTCAATCTGCGCTTTGCCAATGAGTTTGCTGAGATGCTCCGCGGCCCGCGGCTCGCGCGTGCGAAGCACAAAGTTGGTGAACGCCTGACTGAGGATCGTCTCGGCCTTTTTTCCATAGAGAGCGTCGAGTTGGCTCATGCCCTGGAAGCCGAGACAAATCGGGTTGCCACTCTTGCGCTGTTTAGTCAGCGCCTTATGCAGTTGAGGGAGTGCGTTCAGATCGGCGAGTTCGTCGATCATGAGCCAGACGCGCGGCCGGATCGGCATCGCAGAACGGAAGCCGCAAAATCGTTGCGCGCGACCAAACCAATTGAGCAATGCCGGTCGCTTGCTGCTTTGCAGTTTCAAAATGAACATGTCCAGCCACAGCGATTGCAACGGACGAACGGCATCGATCGTGTCGGGGGTGCTGGTGATGAAGATCCAGCCTCGGCGGTCCTTCGCCCAGTCGGTAATGGTGAAGACCGGACGATTGTCCTCCGGTCCCGGCATCAGGCGAAACGCCTTTCCTGCCTCGTTGAGATTGCCGAGAACGCCAGCGCGTTGCGGCGCTGCGTTCCGGGTCAGCGTGACTTCGTGTTCAGTGCCTTTGACGCGAACATCGATCTCTTTGTCGTGCGCCATCCAATAAGCAAACTCCTGCACTGTGGGTGTGAACTTGGCGAGCAAGTAAGCGAAGATGGCGCGCGTGTGATTGACGAAGAACTTTTGCGTCGTTGGTTCATCCGGGAAGAGACCCACTGCCAAAGCCGTGGCCTCAGCTTCATCTTTGGCTTCGCCGCCGATATACCAGTTGGGACAGCGGTCGTCTTTAGGATTGAGAACAACGTCGCCACGGTTGGCGCGGTAGAACTCTTGGATGTATTGGCGGTCGGGATCGAAGATGATCGCGGTGTCGCCACGTTGCTCGACCTGATACAGGATCTCGCGGAATAATGTTGACTTCCCCGAGCCGGTATCGCCCGCGATTTGGATGTGGTGGGCTTCGCGATTGCGACGTACGATCAGCGAACGGCCGCGTTCGCCCATGAGAGTCTCGATGGGATTGCGCCTGTTGGTGAGCGGGAATCGCAAACCCGTCCCCCAGGTGCGGAGATTGAAGACAAAGCGCGAGACTAAGCGTGGTCCGCGAATGAGTCGCCCGTTCTTGGCGGCATCGTTGCGGCGGCGGTCGAGCCACGCCCCTAATAGAAAGAGACACACGAAGGAGACACCGGCAGCGATGAGCGCAGGACGCAGGAAGTCAGTGAGGGTGGCGTGATAAATGTGATCGAAGAGCCAAGTGTCGAACGTCGCTGGCTGCATGCGGACTAACTTGACATTCAACTTTCCGTCATCTGACGCGAGTAGCTCCGGCGTCGCGATGAAGTCGTCCGAGAACACCATCTTGAAGGTTTCGCGGCCATCGATCGGCTTACCACCGTGGAGCGAAGGAAACTTGGGGAACTGTCGAGCGATCGCTAGCTTGGCGTAAGCCGGGAGGTAGAACTGTTCAAGCGGACCGGCGTTCCAGAACGCGAGACGAAGCAGACCGAACGTTGAGGCGGCGGCAAGCAACAGAGCCAAGACTCGATAGAAAGGCAAGATGCGGGGCCAAGTGGTTTCGGCGACAGGTTGAGTCATTTTGCTTGAACCTCCTTCGTCGTTCGGAGAGTGGCGAGTCGTCCGTCTGCCATCGCAAACTTGCGCTTGTCCGCTACTTCAAGGATTGCCTTGAGGCGTTCGTTGGAAGGGATGACACTTTGCATCAAATCCCGCTGCAGGTCGACAACGACACTACGGAGCGCCAGGAACTCGCCGAGCATCAAGCGCGCCCATGGTGGACAGTCGAGAGCGGCAAGAAGCGTTCGTCGGCCCCACTCACTCACAGTCACGCCATCGGCGTCGGCGAGTTCAACGAACCGCTTCGCCTCATTCTGAGAAACGCGAAACGCTATGGAATTAGTAAGGGTTCGTTGTCGAATTTGAGCTTTCATACAATTTCGGATTCCCTTTAAAATCAAGATGTTCACCCCGGTAAACACGGGGCGCTTAAATGGCCTGTTTTCAACAGGTTTACCGGCGTATACACGTAGTGGGTGGCCTGTCGTTGTAGCTGATGGGCTGCGAAGCAGCATTTCCTCCCGGGTCCGATTTGCTGCTCGCGAAGTGCTGCTGTTTTGCTACTTTCTAGCTCGCTTCTGTGCGGATTTTCGGCGTGAATCTTGCGCGTTTCGTGCAACTTTTTGGCGAACTTTGTGCACGATTTGCGCCGATTTCTGGCGCGATCTGTGCACGAATCGCGCAAATTTTTGGCAGAATTTCTGCGCGAGACCGGATGCTTGCGGCTACCGTACGCGCGAATTTTGAGCGTGCAGTTTGTCATCTTTATACCGCCATGCCGAAGGATTGCTCGGCGCTTTCCTCATAACTTTGTTGTTGTTTTTCGCGCGGGCTGCTGAGCTCGCTGAAAGTTTGAAGTTCGCCCGTTTGAGTTTCCAGCTGGGCGCTGGCCTGAGTAATTTGCTGCGGTGCCGGCTGCAGTTGAGTTTGATTTTCCGCGCGTATCTGCTGTTCCAGTGCGCGGTCCGTCATCCCGGTACTGAAGCGATCTAAATCCATAGGTGCGAGATGATGCGGAATACCTTGAGACGGATCAGCGGCGAACTGGCGTCCCAACTCGTAGTCGCGATCACTGCTGAGGAGTTGCGAGTAGAACCGCTCTTCAGAGATGGCCGCCAGTGGACGGGCCGAGATGTTGTTGGCCGCAGTGAGGGCCGCGATCTCCTCCGTTGTCCCCGTGTATTGGCGTTGAATCGTGCCGTCTAGGTTGTGCTCGCGCAAAGCCAACCAGGGTTTGCCGTTGATTTCTGAAAACTGTTGCACGGTCCAAAAGGACTCGGCCTCTTCCTGACTTTGATTCGCGGGGCGCACTTCCGGCGCGCCAACGATCTGTTTGGCCGTGAGCGGCGAGGTTGTATCGAGGATAAATCTGCTGTCGGGCATGTGGGTTCCTATGCTGCGGAGGTGATGCTTTCGGCGGACGATGCAAGGGTGCTTTCGACATCGTCCTGGCGTTTTGATTTCGTGCGTTTTCCGGCGCTGGAGGTGGTTGCGACAATTTCCGTCGGCGTGACCACAGGAGGAGTTTCGAGGAAATCTCTAAACTCCTTGTCTGCCGCAAACAGCCGTTGCAGCGCCGCGTTGACGACGTGCTGTTCGGAACTGTCTACGAACTGGCAGTAAGACTTCAGCTGTTCAGCGACCGCCGGTTGAAGTCGAATGCGGAGCGATTCTTGCTCGCGTCTGTCTTCTTTTTCAATGAGTGGCATTACAATTCTCCTGTTGTTGGTTGAGGTTTTGAAGCGTAGGGAACGCTCCCGATGGGATACTGAGAGAAGGATCTACTGTGACGACGCCTCTGCCTATCGCCATTCCCCGCGTGCAGATTGCCGCGTTTTGCGAGCGGCATCACGTCCGCAGGCTGTCTTTGTTTGGCTCGGTGTTGACGGAGCGGTTTCGGCCGACGAGCGATATCGATATATTGGTCGAGTTCGAGCCCGGCAAATCGCCCGATGGCTTTACTTTCGCAGGCATGGAACTGGAGTTGACAGAGTTGTTGGGCCGAAAAGTGGATTTGCGCGAGGCGGAAGAACTGAGCCGGTACTTCCGCGATAAGGTTGTCGCTTCGGCGGCTGTCCAATATGAACGAGCGTGACGAAGTTCGCCTACGCCACATGCTGGAGGCGGCACAGGAAGCGCTTGGGTTTGCCAAAGACAAGACAGAAGAAGACTTATTGAAAGATCGGATGCTCCTGTTGTCTCTGGTGAAAGCAATCGAAATCGTTGGCGAGGCGGCTCGCAATGTTTCGGAAGAAACAAGATCCCAGTTGCCGGGCATCCCGTGGTCCCAAATTGTGGGGATGCGAAACCAACTCACGCACGGGTACTTCAATTGGATTCCGCAGCGAATATGGGAAACCGTTGTGTCGCGTTTGCCTGAACTGATCGGCCAATTGGAAGCAGTGCTTCCGCCGATCAGTTGACTAACTCCCTCGCGGAGCGGCGCGTTTTCGATAAGCGGCATAGGATGTTTCTCCACTGGGTGCAAAGTTTTACTCAAACGCCTGGTCTGCATGGAAGTAGGTAATCGCCAGACCGAGCGGGTTATGAGGAACCACATTGTTGGGAATCTCGGGGTTAAAGCGAAACTGAAACTCGGCGGTCCAGCGTTCGCGTTTGTTTTCCGTACCGGCGGTGGTGGTGAAAACCTTTGTAAGCTCCACCCGCGCCCGGTACGGTTCAGTTTCAAGTTCCTCGATCACAACGTTCGAGACCAGCACATCCACGTTGTCTTCGTTGCTGGCGAGAAACTTTGGCAGCCAGTTTGTCTTCCGGTCGCTCGCGTCGACGATATCGGCGACGCTGCGTTCTAGAAAGTAGATTGATTCGACGTAGCGGTCCTGAACAGTTTTGCGGTTGCGACCGTAGAAGCCGGTTACAAATTGCGTCAGGAAGTAGCGAACTTCCTTGACTTGCGGCTTGTAGTCCGCCTGCAACGAATTCACGGCTTCGGCACGGCCGACATCGTCAATCCGCACGATGACGGGCTTGATGTGCGCCATGGCGCGCGAGATCCTCAGATTGTTGAAGCTAAGAATTGCGATAACACCAAGGGCGGCGAGCAGCGCGATCTTCAGCGCTGTGTTCGTCGTCAAGGTGGAACCGTAGTACTCAAAGTGCTTGGCGGCTGCGTACTCAATGGGAGGAAGCGCCGCTGGATCAAAAGTGTTTTCTGTTTTCATTTGAAAGCCTTCTTGACACTGCTCTTCACTGTTCCGGCCAGGTTGCCACCGGCATGGGCGGCACCCGTAAACAGGTCGTTAACAAAATGCGTGACGTAGAAGATGCTGGCGAGCATCCCCAGCGAAAGCAGAAAGAGCCCCAGAATCTCCGTAGCGGCGTGAGCGAGTGCGAAGTTGCCGCCGAATATGTTGTTAATCACAAACACAAACGCGTTCGCCCAGATGAACGTCAACGCGTTGGCGATGACTTGGTAGAAGCTGTACTTGATGGTGTAGGAAAGCCAGTTGTAGAACAGCCAATTGAAGCGCGGCACCAGGATGAACGGGACCAAAAGCGGCCCCACTAGGGTGCCGATGCCGATAGCGACGAAGCTGAGGAGTGTGAGGACAAAGAGGACCCCGTCCGCCAAAACCAGCAGCCCTGTGAACTCGAAGTAGAAGCCGATTTCCAACAATTGTGTTGCACCAGGAAACGGCGTGTTCTTTAGGATGTTGTCGACCTGACTGGTGAGTGTGTCCAGCGCTGCAATGTTGATTTTGTTCGCCAGATCATAGGCGATGACGGGAATGATTTGGTGAACGTTATTCCCGCCCAGTAAAGCCAAGGGCGCATTCCAATAGCGCAAGATCGTCTCTCCCAGCACAAAGAGGAAGAAGAAATGAATCAGCTCGTCTAGTGGCACGACGAGATGATGCGCAGCGAGCGAAGCGCGAGCCACCCGCAAACCCAGGATCGCCAGCATGATGACGGCGATGCTGGTGAAAACAGTTTGGCCCTCTGCCAAGAAGATCGGGCTGAAGTTCGTCGTCATCTGGTCAATCTGGTTCGTGACGATGCCCGAATAGTCCTGGAGTCCCGCTCCGAAGGAGAGCGGGACCGTGGCCAGGAACAGGAAGACGAGTTTGCGCGGTGAGTTCATGAAGTGGCCTTATTTGGGACGGTATTTGCGAATGGTGTTGGCGCTGCCACCCCAGTTGTTGGAGCTGGTCTTGATCGCTTGCTGAAGGGCCGCGCGCGACCGCGCCTCGGCCGCTTCCTTCTCGGCTTCTTTGGCGTTGCGATAGGCCAGCGAACCAGCAATGCTGGCGAGCAACAAGATGGCAATTGCAAGAAATTTGAAGTTCAATAGATTTGACATAGAGCAATCTCCTTACTGCGGACGGTAGTTGGAAATGGTGGCAGCGGAGCCGCCCCAATTGAAGTCCTGGGCTTTGTTGTAGTCGTACACCTGGCCTTGGAAGTCGAGCGATTCCGCCAGCTGATCGCGCTGCAGTTTGATGGCGAGCGTTTGCTGTTGTGCGAGACAAGTCTGAATCGCGCCTTGCGCGCGCTGTTCGGTATTGCCCTGTTCCTGGTGGCCGTTGATCATGTTGAGTTGCTCGATGTTGCTATTCGTGCCGGCCGTCCCGTCCAGATGCGAAACGGCGAGCTTCACGATCGAGGGAAAGTTGAGAGCAACATTGGCGTGGTAGTTGGCGACATTTTGCAGACAGCTGACGGAAGTTCCGTCCATCGCGTTCAGCCGGTTGCTGCTGCGCCCCGCTCCATTTACAACAACCCCGCCAGTTTCGTACCTTGCGGTGGTAGACCCGAATCACGTGCTGCCCAGAACCTATGAGTGGAATGCGGCGGCGGAACGGTCGCTGGGAAAGGCCGCTGTCCTCACGGTCACCTACCTCGGCGCGGCGGGCAGGAAGCTGATGCGAACTGATCATTACTACGCACCGAATCCAAACTTCACCGGTTCCTTTGATTTGATGAGGAACGACGCGGACTCCAGCTATCAGGCGCTCCAAGCGCAGTTCCGTCAGCGTCCGACCCACGGTCTCCAGACATTGCTCTCTTATACGTGGGCGCATGCCATCGACGATGGTTCTTCTGATGTCAACTATTTGAATGTGCCGTCACGCGTGCGTTCTTCAGAGCGAGGTTCGTCCGACTACGACGTCCGGCAAACATTCTCTGGTGCAGTTTCCTATGACCTTCCCGCGCCCGGCACCCGGGTGGCGAAAGCGGTTTTGGGAAACTGGTCGACGGATTCCCTTATATACTGTCGAACTGCGACGCCGGTGAATGTAGTGACCGGGTTGGATCCTTTCGGTACTGTTGTCCTATCAGGAGCTAGTGGCGTACAGCGTCCGAATCTGATTTCCGGCGTGCCACTCTGGATCGCCAATCCGAACGTGGCGGGCGGAAAGGAAATTAATAAGGCGGCATTCACGATACCGCCCGGTGCGGTGTAAGGAGACCTGGGGCGCAACGGCCTGCGCGGATTGGGCGCGACGCAGGTCGATTTGACGCTGCGCAGGCAGTTTAGACTCGGGGAGCGGCTTTCTCTTCAGGCGCGAGCGGATGTGTTCAACATCTTCAATCACCCTAATTTTGGAAGCCCCATCAACTATATGAGTTCTCCTTTATTCGGGCAATCGACGCAGATGCTGGGAGCATCGCTGGGAAGCGGCGGCCAGAATGGTGGCCTCAATCCGCTGTATCAAATTGGCGGACCGCGGTCGGCGCAACTGGCGCTGAAGCTTCAATTCTGAGCCAGCCGCCGCGAGTCTTTCAGGACGCGCGCGGTAATAACTCCAAAGAGAAAACCTCCCACGTGAGCCAGGTAAGCCACTCCGCCTGTTTGGACTGACGCGACTGGGCCTGCATTAAACAACTGGATGAGGAACCAAAGCCCGATTAACAATGCAGCCGGGATAAAGGTGACTTTTATGAAGATAAAGATGACGAGAAGGGCGCGAATGCGATCGCGAGGGTACAGCACCAGAAATGCGCCCATGACAGCGGCAATTGCGCCGCTCGCTCCCAGGTTGGGAACCTTGGAACTGGGGCTCGCCGCGACCTGGGGCTCGCCGCGACCTGGGCCAGCATAGCGACGAACCCGCCGACAAGATAGAACACTAAATACCGCAACGGATTCGTAGCGTCCTCAACCTCAGGACCAAAGGCCCACAAGTGGCCTGTCGCAGAGCTAACGTTACCAATGGTACAGCGGGCACGGGTCTGCGAGGAAAACCGCTGGTACAGCCAACGCAATTCGCTCGCGAAGGGCTCGGTCCGCACCTGGCAATGGCGTGCGCTCGAAATTGCGAAGGCTGTCCCGGGTTTTCGCGTGGGCAGAACGGAGGCAAGATCAAACTAGTTAGAATCCGGGGGTGCGGCCGACGGCCTGCTCGAGTTCGGCCCAAGCGAGCAGATACCCCAGGTTGGCCTGAAGTAAATCTGCCTGTGCTTTGTAACTGGCGGCAGTCGCTTGCCGGCGTTCAGAGACCAACACCACGCCCTGGCTTAGTTGATTCCCTGCCAGTCGCTCGTTCTCCTGCCGGAGGTTCACAACCTGGGTGGCGACCTCGACCAGACTCCTGGTGCGCTCCATTTTGTTGTACGTCTTCTGGATGGCTACGGCCACTTCTTCCTTGAGGCGGCGGAGATTTTCTTCCGCTTCAGCCAATTGCGTTTCACGTTCGCGTACGGCGTTGTGGCGCTTGCCGAAGTCGAATACGTCCCAATTGAGGTTGACACCGAACGTGCCGAAGTTGCGAACGAAAAACGGAACGCCGTCCTGATAGCTCTGGCGGGCGAAGGCGGTGATATCGGGAATGTAGGCAGACTTTGCCGCTGTGAGGCCGGCCTGCGCTTTATGAACGGCCTCCTCGGCGGCCCTGATCTCGGGGTTCTCCGACCAAGCGGTCTGGACATACTCCTCGCGCGGACGTTGTTCAACGCTCGCTGGCACGGCGGGGTCGAGTTCGAGTTGGGTGTCGAGCGGGAGACCTAAGAGGTCGTTCAATTCGGTGGTCAGGTCGTCGACTTGAAGGTCGGCGGTGAGTACAGCTTGCCGGCTTTCGAGTAGGCCGGCGCGGCCTTGAATGGACGCGACTCTGAGGGCGCTGCCGTTGCGGACGTCGTCCTCGCTCTCACGCAGATTCTCATTGGCATAGGCGCTTTGCTGTTCGGCAGCCTGCTTTTGAAGGTGGGCGATGAGGATGCCGAAGTAAAGGTTGTGGACTTGAAGAGCGATTTGGCTTTCTGAATTCTTCAGATCGTCCTTCGAAAGAGCAATGTCGGCGGCGGCGATGCGGTTGGCTTGATGGATGCGGATCAACTGCGTTAGCGGCTGAGAAATCATGGTGCCGCTGGAAAAAAATGTCTTCTGACCTTGCGGGAGAACTAGATTTTGAGCGGGTACGAGCGATCCGGCCGCGGTGCCTAGAGATCCTGCGGGGATGCCGATATTCTGCAGATCCGTGACGTGGAGCGCATTCGATTGGTTGGTGATTGAAGGGAAGTAGGCAGATCGTTCGCCAGCCTTCTTTTGCTCGCTCTCCATCACCTTCAGCCGTGCGATTTTGAGCCTCCGGTTCTGGCTGATGGCGAGGTGAACGGCTTCTGTCAGTGTTAGGCGGCGAAGTTCAGCGCCATCCTCAGAGGCTGCCAGCCAGATGGCAAGAGCTGCCATCATCACAACCCTCCAAAAAAAGGCGCGGTTCATTTCATGTTCCTCAAATCGAGGTAGCTGAGTTTGCCTGGCTGAAGAAAGAGCATAAGAAGCAGATAAGCGACTACCACCCAACCGACCAGGATGAAGCCGTCGGCAGTCGCCAGCGTGTAGGCCTGCGCTCGAACTTGCTGGCCGAGAACGCCGACGGCTCGGTATTGGGCCTCTTCGAGACCGGAGGACCCCGGTAAGAGTGCCCCGGTCAACATGCGTACGCGTTCGTCAGTAAGCCAGTCGCCCATTTGCACATGGAGACCGAGCAGATTGGAATGAAATTTTTCGCGCGCCGAAATGAAGTGCGTCATAACGGCGACGCCGACTTGGCCTCCAAAGAGGCGGATGAAATGGATGAATCCGGAGTACGTGGCGGCATTGGCGGCGCTGGAAAGGGCGCCTGCTTCGAGTCCCTGCAAAACCAGACTCCCTATTAAGCCGATGAAAGAGCACGCGAAGCCGCAGGCGAGAAGAACCTCCACTGTTTCGAAGCTAGCCCCTGACCAAGACGTATCGAGGTGCGCAAAGATCCAGCAACCAAACGCGACGATGGTAAGCCCTAGCGCCAAGATGAGTCGCGAGTGAGTGTAAATCACTATGAGAGCGACCAGCCACACAACAGCGAACATTGGCACCGCTACCCAGGCAAGCGCATGGCCGGTTTCCAGAGGGCGGTATTGCTGGATGTTACTCAGAAACCCGGGCACGAGAATGATGGTGGACAAATGGACAAACCTGAATGCGAAAACGGATAAAGCGAGGATGATAATGTTGCGGCGGTTCAGAAAGGCAAGCTTTAGTGTCGGGTTCGGTTGTAAGAGGCGCCGCATGAAGGCCGCTGTCAACAAGAAGACGCCTGCGATCAGCATTGCAACGATGGTGCCGGAGCCCAGCCAATCTAAGCGCTCGCCTTGATCAAGAGCTCCGTACAGAAGACTGATGCCGAAGCTAAAATAGGCAAATCCACGCCAACTGGGTCTCGGATCGGTGATGGGAGGTTTGCGCGGGATCCCCCGGTAGACACAAAACATCATCAATGGAGTGAGGAGCGCCGCGGTCCAGAAGATCCAGTGCCAAGAGAAGTGTTCGACGTACCAACCCTCAATCGCGGAGGCAATGTTACTAACGAAAACGATGTCCGAAGCGTAAGCGGCAATCCCGAAGATGATCAGCCGCCTGGGAAGGGTAGTTAGCACAAAAGTCATGGTCAGCGAGTAGAACGTGCCCGACGAGAGGCCTGCGATCACCAATAATGCCAGGATTGACCGATAGTTAGAAGCGAAAGGCAGCAGTGCGGAGGTAAGCGTGAAAACGGCGGCCGTTGCGAGCAAAATTCTGCGTGGGCCAAGGGAAGCGCTTAAGAAAACGACAAAGACGCCGCTGAACATCATGGCCATGTGGAGGACGGTCGGAAGCCACGAGGCCTCATCGAAGCCGAAGCCCAAGGCACCGCGAAGGTCGGGCAACCCAACGCTGAGCAAGCGCCCGTTGAAGGTAGCGATTCCAGCTCCTAGAAAAACTCCCAAAATCCCAAGATATGGATTGGTGGCTTGTTGGGACTGGTTGGATTGCGCCGGGGCTGGAACTGGTGCGACTTTAGGCGCTGAGACGATCAGCGAAGCATCCTCCTTCACTTGCCAACGCCAGTGGTGCGAACGGTGGCGATTACCGATAACCCGGGCCGTAAGCGCTCAGTGGGCTGGTTCGCGTCGAGCACGATTTTCACGGGTACCCGCTGCACGATCTTGGTGAAGTTGCCGGTGGCGTTATCAGGCGGCAATAGAGCGAATTGCGAGCCGCTCGCTGGCGATACATTGTCGACCTTCCCATGGAAGATCGTCCCAGGAAGAGCATCCACGCGAATTTCAGCCAAGTCGCCCGCGAGGATATGGCGGACTTGCGTTTCTTTGTAATTGGCCTGTACCCAAACGTCCTTTTGAACCAGGGAAATGACCTGCGTGCCAGGACTTACCAGTTGTCCGGGGCGGACTTTGCGCTCGCTGACGATGCCACTCTCCGGCGCGGTGATTCGTGTGTAATCAAGGTTGGTGTGGGCGAGCGCCAACGCGGCATTTTTCGAACTTAAATCGGCGTGCAGCAGAAGTTCCTGGGAGTCGAGAACTGCACGTTGTCGTTTTTGCGCTTCGAGTTCGGCCTTGGAGCTTGCCAGCCGCGCGTGTGCTCTGGCCAGATCGGCTTGGCGGCTGGCCAACTGCGCCTTTGCCGAACTGAGGTCTGCTTCGCGGCTTGAGAGTTGTGCGCGGAACCGCTGTTCTTCTGCTACGACTTGCTCGAGCTTTTGGCGCGTGGCAGACTCCGTCGCGATGAGGGCTTCCTGCCGACGCCGCTCTAGTAACGTACGTTCGACATCGGCTTTGGCCGCGTCGATTCCGCTGGAGGCATTGGCGATCATGGATTTTGCCGCTTCAATGCCAGCCTCGCCCGCAGCTATATCTGCCTCCGCCGCCCGAATCCCGTCGTCTGCTTGGATAATGTGAGCGTCCTGCAATTCCTTTTGCCGTTGATTGTTAATAAGCGAATCTTCGCCTGCAGCCACCGCGGCTTCGGCCTGCTGCACCTGCGCCCGAAAATCGTCGTCTCGCAACTCGACGAGTGGATCTCGTGATTTGACTGGCTGATAATCGGAGACATTGACTGTGGCCACGAGTCCCGCTACTTTTGTACTGAGGGGCGTAAGATCTGCCCGGAGATAAGCATCGTCGGTTTCTTGGGAAGGCCTCTCGCTAGCCCAGGTGGTCCAGTTTCCTGCGATCAGAAATAGGATCCCAGCGGCCATAAACAAAATCAGTCCGGGAACCAGCCACTGCTTTAGACGCTGCGGCGAGTTCGGCCGCGATGAAGCGATTAAATCAGGCATTTCCGCTCCTCCTTGATTTTGTGTCCTGCCAGATCACCTCCCCTGTTTGCAAGTTCAGCAGCCGCGCCGAAATACTCACTTCGGAGACAGTGGCGCCCTGGTCAACTTCTTCGGGGCGGTCGAGCGTTCCGGTGAGTAGTAGACAGCAGCCGGCCCAGCTCGCGAGCGCAACCACAAGCAGCGGTTTAAGAAGACGCGCCAATTTATTCTCCGTGAACCCGGGGGTTCTAACTATAAGAGTGATTCGCCGGCATTTTTGTTGGTTCGGCCCGACGAAAGGAATCTAAACAAACGCGGGCGTCACGAGCCTGCCCGCGTGCTCAATTGGACAACATGGCGCACCGCAAGGCGGTGATAGCTGCTCAATGAGTGGCCAGTATCTAGAAGATCAATGTGAATCTCGGGTTGTCGACAACCAAAAACGCAAACAGAAGCGGCACGTAAATGACAGACGCGAGAAGCAGTTTGCGGGCCCGCAGTCGACTGTGGTCACGCGACATTTGCACACCGAAGTACAAGAAGGCGATGTTGAGCACTATCGCGGCCGCGAAGTACACTTTTCCCGCCATGTGCAGAAATGTGGGCGCCAAGGTGGCGGGGATTAGCAAAATGAGAGCGGCCATGATTTGCAGTTTGAGTGCGTTCCCAAATGGCCGCACAACGGCGAGCATTTTGATTCCGGCTCGTTCATACTCCTGGCGGTAGAGCCAGGCGATGGCATGAAAATGCGGGAACTGCCAAAGGAAAAGAATGGCGAATAATACCCAAGCTTGCACGGTTAAATGGCCTGTTGCGGCGGCATAGCCGATGAGTGGCGGCATTGCGCCGGGGAAAGCGCCTATCGTGGTGCAAATGGGACCTTTTCGCTTTAACGGCGTGTATGCGAATAAATAACCGAGAGATGTCAGCAAGCCGAGGGCGGCGGCGAGAACATTGACGAAAATCAGCAGTTCAAGAACGCCTAAAACGGAGATTGCGACTCCAAACGTTAGGGCTTGCCTGGGCGTTATGGTGCCGGCGGGGATTGGCCGCATCTTGGTACGCGTCATGAGCGCGTCAAGATCTCTTTCATACCATTGATTCAGTGTTGCCGATCCGGCGGCCATCATGGCCGTTCCGAGCAACGCATGGAAAAACGTCCAGAGGCTGAAGTGACCCGCGCCGTAGCTGTAGCCGACTGACGTCGAAATGACGATCAGCAGAGCAATTCTGGGCTTAATGAGCGCATAGTATTGATGAAAAACTTGCGAGAGTCTTTCGAGATCAACGTACGCGCCCCGCCATGCTGGCAGGGTGCGTTCTTCCCGACCTTCTGAATGATTCACCCGAATGTATTCCTAACCTAGATGGTATCTTGCCCGGATTCTCGCCTGGCTTAGAGTGCCGAAACACTACGCCGGCGTGCCATATTATTTTAGATACCCAGGGGCGGGGCCGGATAGAAATGAATCGAAGCACTCCGCAAAGAGTTTCACGAGAGATCTTGACACGCATTCGGAAGGACTCGACCCGTAGTAATGAGGGCCGGGATGCGGCCTTTCGGCGTGTGATTATGTCGATTCCCAAGGGGAAAGTCGCAACTTATGGGGCGGTGGCCGCCGCCGCGGGGTATCCGCTGTATCACCGGGCGGTAGCGCATTTATTGCGCACAGACCCAGCCAATCGACTGCCATGGCCAAGAGTTGTAGGCGCGGGTGGGGCCATCAAACTACCGGGCGCGGCCGGCGCGGAGCAACGCTTGCGACTCAAAATGGAGGGCGTCACGTTTAGCGGCAAGCGCGTAAATCTGGCGCTTCACGAACACCAGTTTCGGATGTGGGAAGAAGCCTAGGTGATCGTCATCGAATAGACCCCTCTTACCCACTATGCCCGCAATTACACCTCAAACCCATCGGCCTTGCTGATGCGCTCCGCGCCAATATAGGGCTGCAGAACCTCAGGCACCAGCACGGAGCCATCCGCCTGCTGATAGTTCTCCACAATCGCTACCCAAGTTCTACCCACTGCCAGACCGCTGCCGTTCAGGGTATGGACAAATTCGGCTTTGCCCTTGCCGCTCTTGGAACGAATTTGGGCGCGGCGAGCCTGGAACGCTTCAAAATTAGAACAGGAGGAAATCTCTTTGAACGCGTTCAGACCCGGCAGCCAGACTTCAATATCGTAGGTTTTGGCTGAGCTAAAGCCGGTGTCTCCTGTGCAAAGCACCACGGTGCGATATGGCAAATCCAAACGCTGCAAAACATCTTCGGCGTGGCTTGTCAGCTTCTCATGTTCTTCATAGCTCTGTTCCGGGCGGGTGAACTTCACCAACTCCACTTTCTGGAACTGATGCTGGCGAATGATACCTCGTACATCGCGCCCGTAAGAGCCAGCCTCACTGCGGAAGCACGGTGTGTAGGCGCAGAGCGAAAGCGGCAGAGTATCGCCGTTCAGCGTTTCGTCTCTGAATAAATTTGTCACCGGGACTTCGGCCGTTGGCGCCAGCCACAGATCTTCGCCTTCACAGCGGAACAAGTCCTCCGCAAACTTAGGCAACTGGCCAGTGCCATACAAGCTGGCCGAATTGACCATAAACGGCGGCAAGACTTCCTTGTAACCGTGTTCCCTGGTATGCAAGTCGAGCATGAAGTTGACCAGAGCCCGCTCGAGCCGCGCGCCCAGACCCCAATAGACAGCGAAGCGCGCGCGTGCCACCTTCGCGGCCCGTTCCATATCGAGAATGCCCAAGGCCGGCCCTAAATCCCAGTGCGGTTTGGGATCAAAAGAGAACTCGCGGGGCGTACCCCAGCGCCGCACTTCGACATTGTCCTGTTCGCTTTTACCAACAGGCACAGATTCATGGGGGATATTCGGCACGCGTGCCAGCACATCGCGAAACTCATCGTCCAGTTTGGCGGCCTGCTGGTCCAACTCCGCCATGCGCTCGGCCATGCCGCGCACGGCTTGCTGCTTCTCCGACGTGTCGATGCCTTCCTTACGCAGCTTGCCTATCTCAGCGGTGGCCTGATTGCGCTCCGCCTTGAGTTGTTCGCTTTCCGTAACACACTGGCGCCTGCGCTTGTCGAGATCCTGAAACGCTTCGACGTCGAGGTCGAAGCCGCGAGTGGCCAGCCGCCGGCGCATTTCGTCCAGGTGGCTGCGGAAGAAATTTAGATCGTGCATCCTCTGATTACTAGCCTAGCCGCGCTGCTCAATCGGCACCCAGGGCTGGCCGTCTTCCGCGCCGGTATAATCGGCGCGCGGCCGGATCAGGCGGTTGTTGCGATATTGCTCGAGGATGTGCGCGGTCCAGCCGGACATGCGGCTCACGGCAAAGATGGGAGTAAACAGATCAATGGGAATACCGAGCGAATAGTAACAGGATGCCGAATAGAAATCCACATTGGCATTGAGCCCCTTCAGGTCATGCACCGCCTGTTCCACGCGGCTTGATTTCTCGTATAGATCCGAGTGTCCGGTGCTCTTGCCCAGTTCTTCGCTGAGCTTCTTCAAGTGAATGGCGCGGGGATCGAGCACCTGATAGACACGATGACCGAAGCCGGGAATCTTGACTTTATTCGCCAGATCGCTTTTGACCTTGGCGACGGCGTCTTCGGGCGAAGTGGTTTTGAGCAGCATCTGAATGACGGCTTCGTTTGCGCCGCCATGCAGGGGCCCTTTGAGAGCGCCAATGGCGGAGGTAGCGGCAGAGTAGATATCGGAGAGCGTTGCCGCTGTGACGCGTGCCGCGAAGGTGGAAGCATTTAATTCGTGATCGGCATGTAAGATCAACGCGACATCGAAAACGCGCTCCATCACCTGATCAGGTTTCTTGCCCGTCAATGTGTAGATGAAGTTAGCAGCATAGCCGAGCGAGGGATCTCCGGGTAAGACCGCGCGGCCGTTCCGGACCTGATCGAATGAGGTGACCAGAGTTGAAATTCGGGCCATCAGCTTGATGGCCTTGGCGACGTTGGCTTCGGTTGAGCTATCGCCCGCGAGTGGATCATATAGGCTGAGAAGCGAAACGGCGGTGCGCAAGACGTCCATGGGAGATGCGCCTTTGGGCACGCCGCGCAGAAAGGCGGTTACTTCCGGCGGCAAGTCGCGCTCAGCCACCAACTTGCTTTTGAGCGTGGTCAGTTCGGCTTGGGTGGGCAAGCGTTCGTTCCACAGCAGGAAAACCACTTCTTCAAACGAGGCGCAGGTGGCCAGTTCGTTGATGTTGTAGCCGCAATAACTGAGAACGCCTTTGTCGCCGTCGATATAGCAGATCGAAGAGGACGTGGCAACCACGCCTTCGAGGCCAGCTCCAGAACTAACCATGAATGTTTGTTTGGTTCTCCCGTTTTTGATTCTATATAATCGCGATCCGGCGGGTGAACGGGGCGATTCGGGCCGGCCGGGCGGGGGTGTGCGACATGGAAGTGGAGCCTTGTCGCGACCGGGTAATTATCGAGCCGGTAAAGCCTGTCGTTACCGCTCCTTGCAGTCACGGCTCAGCCACGTATCAGCTGAATCTATCGTTTCTGTGTCGCAGACCCCCGGGGCGGGTTAAAGTTGTGTTACGCAAGAGCGATAATGCAAAATGGTGTCCACACCCCTTACTTCCACCTCGGCGGCGCCACACGGGGCACTCGACCGCGACACTCTGATCCGCGCCTACCGCTTAATGTACCTGTCGCGCTGCCTGGACGACCGCGAGGTGATGCTGAAGCGGCAAAACAAAATATTCTTCCAGGTCAGTTGCGCGGGACACGAAGCCATCCAAGTGGCGGCGGGGATGGCGCTGAAGCCAGGGAGCGATTGGGCCGTTCCTTATTACCGCGATCGGGCTCTGGCGCTCACCTTGGGAATTACGGCCGAGGATATGCTGCTGCAGGCGGTGGGCGCGGCTCGCGATCCCAGTTCCGGCGGACGGCAGATGCCATCGCATTGGTCTTCGGCACGCTTGCGAATCGTAACATCGTCATCGCCCACCGGCACGCAGTATCTGCACGCCCTCGGTTGCGCCAACGCCAAGAGTTATTTGGCGCCTGATTCGCGCGAGATCGCCCTGGCAACATCTGGCGAAGGCGCTACCAGCGAAGGCGAGTTCTGGGAATGCATGAACATCGCCTGCTTGGAGCGTGCGCCGCTGGTGGTGCTGATTGAAGACAACGGCTATGCGATTTCGGTGCCTGTGGAGAAGCAGACAGCGGGCGGCAACATAGCCAATTTGTTAGCGGGTTTTCCGGGTCTTTTGCGGCTTGAGGTGGATGGCACGGATTTTGTGGAATCGTACCAGGTGATGCGGCACGCGGTGGAACACTGCCGCTCGGGAAGAGGGCCGGCGCTGGTGAGAGCCTCGGTGATCCGTCCCTATTCTCATTCACTTTCCGACGACGAACGGCTCTACAAACCCCGCGTCGAGAGAGAGCGTGAAGGCGCGCACGATCCACTGAAGACTTTTCCGGAATACCTGATTCAAGAAGGCGTGCTCACACAACGCGCGATTGACGAAATCATACGCAGCACCGATGAGGAAGTGCAGGAATTGGCGCAGAAGGTGTTGCGCGAGCCGCCGCCGGCAGTCGGTTCGGCATTCAAGTTTCTTTATTCGGATACGGTTGATCCGTGCTCGGAAAGTTTTGATACGCAGCCGAAGCTGCAGGGCGAGCCGCGCACGATGATTGATTCGATCAACCGGACACTGGCCGAGGAGATGCGCCGCAATGAGCGAGTGGTGGTTTTTGGCGAAGACGTGGCCGATTGCAGCCGCGAAGAGTATTTGAACGAAGTTAAAGGTAAAGGCGGCGTCTTCAAAGCGACTGCCGGTCTGCAACGGGAGTTCGGATCGAAGCGCTGTTTCAATACGCCGATTGCCGAAGCTGGTATTGTGGGGCGCGCAGTGGGCATGGCCGTTTGCGGGCTGAAGCCGGTGCCGGAAATCCAGTTCTTCGATTACATCTGGCCCGCCATGATGCAGATTCGCAGCGAGGTGGCGAGCTTCCGATGGCGCTCGAATAATGGCTTCTCCTGTCCAATGGTGATTCGCGTGCCGATTGGCGGCTACCTCACAGGCGGTTCGATTTACCACAGCCAGTGCGGTGAAGTGGCGTTCACGCACATACCGGGGCTGCGGGTGGTGTTTCCGTCGAACGCGCTGGACGCATGCGGCTTGTTGCGCACCGCGATTCGCTGCGACGATCCGGTGCTTTTTCTGGAGCACAAGAAACTGTACAGAGAACCTTATAATCGTTCACCGCACCCTGGGGCGGATTACATGATCCCGTTCGGCAAGGCGAAGATCGTGAAGCTGGGGCAACATCTGACGATAGTCACGTATGGCGCGCTGGTGCAAAGGACGCTGATCGCGACGCTCCAAATTGAGAAGCAGTTTGGCGTATCGGTAGAGGTGATCGATTTGCGCTCGCTTGCGCCGTACGATTGGGAAACGATTCGCGATTCAGTGAAAAAAACCAGCCGTGTGCTGATTGCGCATGAGGACACTCTCTCATGGGGCTATGGCGCGGAGATCGCGGCGCGGATTGCGAGCGAGTTGTTTAGCGATCTGGATGCGCCTGTGGGACGGGTGGGAGCGCTGGATACGTGGGTGGCTTACAATCCGAATCTGGAGGATGAGATTCTGCCGCAGGTTTCGACGATTGTGAAAGAGAGTGAGCGGATATTGGGGTTTTGAAGGTTGTTAGACGCGGTCCTTTAGAAGCGTTTCCACGTCGCGCCGCCCGTGAAGAATGGCGACAACTTGTAGTGGCGTAGTTTCGGGACGGTAGACAATCAGAAAGGAATAGACGGTAAAGAACCTTACACGTTCTTCCGTCAAATCCTTACGCCAATGCCCGCTTCCCGGGTTCTTGGCGAGAAAGCCGATCTTTTCGCGAATGGCCGCCTCAACGCGATCAGCCATGGCGGAACTGACTTTCCTCTTGATATATATCCAGATTTCGTCAAGATCGAGCGCAGCCTCCGGCGCGAGGCGATAACGACGCGTCATTCACGCCGAGCTCTCAGATTGGCCAAGTATGCGTCGAGTTCGTCCTCTGGAATTCCTTCGCCGCGATCAAGCTGTTCAATACCGCGGCGAATTTTTGTGTTGATAGCGGCACGATTCTCAAGGAGCCAGCGATCCTGTTCTTCCTGAGTATCGAGGAGCCGCAGAAGTGCTTCCTCCGCCGTGGCGGCACCGGTGACCTGCATCTGTCTTTGGATTCTGGCCTCTAAGGTCGTATCTTGGATTTCGATGTGCATCTAGGCGCTCCTTATCGTGACTCTCCTTATAATAACGCCGGCCCTGCTCAACACCAGCCTAGCCGGTGAGGTCGAGAGATGGGCGACATGGATAGCGTTGGGTGCGCGGAAACGCGAAGCCAGTCCCCGCTTTGCGCGTTTTCGGCGGAGGATCCAATCGCGAAACCTGGAAGCGTAGGCGTCGCCCGCTAGCGAGACGACCACCTTGTGGAAAGCGCTTTGATGCGGTTGGCGGCTTCCAATAGATTCTCGATTGAGTTGGCGAAGCTGAAGCGCAAATATCCATTGCCGTGCGCGCCGAAAGATGCGCCGTTCAGGCACGCTACCCCGGCTTCCTCCAGCAGCAAATCGGCCAGTTTGTGCGATGCGATGCCGGTACTTTTCACGTTGGCGAAGGCATAGAATGCGCCAGCGGGAGGCCGGCAATGGAAGCCCGGAATTTCATTCAGCGCAGCGCAGAATGCGTCTCTGCGGCGGCGGAATTGTTCCACCATTTGCACGACCTCTGTTTGCGGGCCGTTCAGGGCGTCGATGGCGGCGCGCTGAGTGAAACTGGCGGCGCAGGAGTTGGAATTCACCATGAGCTTGTTGACCGCATCCACCAGCCGCTCCGGCATCACGCCATAGCCGAGGCGCCAGCCGGTCATGGCATAGGTTTTCGAAAAGCCGTCGAGAATGATCGTCTTTTGAAGCATGCCGGGCAAGGAGGCGATAGATGCGGGCGGTTCGGGTGTGTAGTAAATGCGCGAATAGATTTCGTCGGAGAGGACGATAAGATCGCGCTCTTGCACCATGGCGGCCATTTCGTGAATGTCTTCGGCGGGGATGACGCCGCCGGTGGGATTCTCGGGCGAATTCAGAATCAGCAGCTTGGTTTTCGCCGAGAGGCTGCTTCGGAGGATATCGAGGTCAAAAGAGAAGCCGCGTTCCTCCAGGAGGGGCACGGGGACCGGCGTGGCGCCGAGGAACTGAATCATGGAGCGGTAGATGGGGAAAGCGGGGTCGGGATAAATCACCTCGTCGCCCGGCTCGAGCAGCGCCAGCATGGGAAAGAAGATGATGGGCTTGCCGCCGGGGACGACGCAGACGTGACGGGCATCGACCGTAATGCCGCGAGTGCGGGAAATATAAGCGGCGATGGCATCGCGCAATTCCGGCAAGCCCTGGGGCGGACCATAATGCGTCCAGCCCTCGTCGAGAGCGCGCTTGGCGGCGGCGATGACGTGCGGAGGAGAGGGGAAATCGGGCTCGCCAATCTCGAGATGAATGATGCTGCGGCCTTGCGCTTCGAGGGCACGGGCTTTGACGAGAACGTCAAAGGCCGATTCAATTTCGATCCGCTGCATCCGTTGGGCAAGGCGCATATTAGAAATGCGAAAGGGGAACGTTGCGGTTCCCCTTGGTCGCGTCGATCGGAATCGACCCTAGAATTGTGACGAGATGGTCCCCTTCTGATCGGGGTATTGCCAGTATAGCAAGGCGCCGCTGGCGTGAAAGAAAGAAATGGCCACAGATGAATACAGATAAAAAAGAGGGAAAGAAAAGATCATCTGATGTATTGGGTTCGCGGCGGATTGCTCTTCGCAGTGGGCCAGCAGTGCAGTGAAGATCTTATCAGCTCTTGGTCAGAATCTTGCTGATATCGTTGTAAATCACAAACATCACCACCATCATGAGAAACACAAAACCGAGCTTGAAGATGGTTTCCTTGATGCGCAAGCTGACTTCCCTTTGCAGGAGCATCTCAATCGCCAGGAGCAGCAGCGTGCCGCCATCCAGAATCGGAATTGGCAGCAGATTGAAGATCGCCAGATTCAAACTCACCAGCGCCATCAGCAACAAATACATCCACGGGCCTTGCTGTGCCGCCTGGTTCGACATGACAGCCATGCCAATCGGCCCTGAAACCGTTTTGGGAGACACACGCCGCTCAATAATGCTGCCCAGCATTTGAAAAATTCCCAGCGCGTTTTGCCGGTTGAAGCGAAGAGACTCGACAAAGGCGTTCGGGAAACTCAACTTCAAGATTTCGACAGGCGCGCGGAAGCTCACGCCAATCCGGTAAGGCAACTTGGCATCGGTTGTTTTCACGGGAGTTACGGAAAAGCGTTCAGTCTGGCCTTTGCGCATCACCTGCAAATCAATGGGCCTTCCAGCCGAATGGATCACCGCCTGCTGCACCGTGACCGGAGACGCCACGGCTTGTCCATCAATGCTCAAAAACAAATCACCTGGTTGAAGACCGGCGGCCTGCGCGGGCGAACCGGGCTGGATTTCGCCAATCTGAATATTCTGCTCGCCTATCCAACCAATGATGCCGACACCTTCTTTCGGGTCCATTCGCGGGGTAACGGCAAGAGTCACTCGCTGGCCGTGCCGCTCCACCACCACGGGCATGGTGTGATTCGCGTTCAGCATTTCTTGTTCAATCAGGTAATCCCAGTTGGGATCGGCATGATCGCCGAACTGCACAATCCGGTCGCCCGCTTGGAGTCCCGCCTGCGCCGCCGCCGAATCTGGCTTTACGCTGCTAATGACCGGATCTTTGGTGTCGATTTCCTTATGAAATTCGAACATGTAGAGGCCGGTGACAATGCCAATGGCCAAAACGATGTTCATTAAAGGCCCGGCGATGATTACGACGGCCCTCTGCCAACGCGCCTTCGCCTGGAACGAGCCTGAATCAATGGCGTGCTCGTCGCCCGGCTGCTCGCCGAGCATTCGCACGTAGCCGCCGAAAGGAATGGCCGACAGTCGAAAGTCGGTATCGCCACGCTTGAAACCGAAGAGCCGGGGGCCAAAACCGATGCTGAATGTCTCTACCTTAATACCCACCGCGAGAGCCGCCCAAAAATGTCCCAGCTCATGGACAAGAATCATAACCCCCAACAGGATCACGACCCAAAAAACCGGTTGCAAGAAACCCAATGCTTCCGTTACCTTTCTATCGACGCTACGAACACGCGGGTCCGAGACTTCAGTTTACGGTATTCCGCTACTCTTTGGACGCACCCCCAACATCTTAGCTTCACAACTTCGGCGGGGAAACCTTCCAGGATGCCTCCGCGATTACCTGTCGGGCCACATCGCGCGACGCCAAATCAATAGCGATGACCTCTTCGATTGTCGCTGGTTCGCGGTACGTTTGTCTCTGCAAGGTTTCCTCTACCGTACTGGCGATGGCGGGAAACGGGATTTTTCCATCCAAAAACGCCTCCACCGCCACTTCATCCGCCGCATTTAGTGTGCAGGTGGCGGAACCGCCTTGTTCTTGCGCCTGATAGGCCAGCTTCAGCAACCGGAACTTCTCAAAATCGGGCGCCGAAAAATTCCAGGTGCGCGGCTGCGTCCAATCCAGCCGAGCTACCGGCGCGCGATGGCGTTCCGGGTAAGTCAAGGCGTACTGTATGGGCATACGCATATCCGTTGCCGATACCTGGGCAATGACGCTGCCATCGTTATACTCCACCATTGCATGAATGGAAGATTGCGGATGCACCACCACATCTATCTTGCTGGGCGGCAGGTCAAACAGCCAGCACGCTTCAATCACCTCAAACCCTTTGTTCATCAAAGTCGCCGAATCAATCGTGATCCTCCGCCCCATTTTCCAGGTGGGGTGGTTCAGCGCTTGTTCCGGCGTCACATCCCAAAGGCTCTCCCGCGGAGTGTCCCTAAATGGCCCACCCGATGCCGTTAACAGCAGCCGTGTTACTTCTGCCCGCGTTCCTGCCCGGAAACATTGATGCGCGCCATTGTGTTCGCTGTCCACTGGAATCAGCTCCGTTCCACACTGGCGGACCGCATCCATCACAAGCTTTCCGCTTGCCACCAAAACCTCTTTATTCGCCAAGCCGATCCGTTTTTTTGCCTTTATTGCCGCGTAAGTCGCCTCTAGCCCTGCCACTCCCACGATGGCGGACATCACAAACTGCACCTCGCCCGCTGTGGCGGCCGCTACGCGAGCCGCTGGCCCGGCCGCCAATTCCGGCAGCTCGGCACCCAGGCAGTCTAGTTCCCGCAACCGGCGGCGCAGCGATTCCAAAGTAGGCTCATCGGCCAACACCACGACCTTTGGCCGGAATTCCAGAATTTGGGAGCACAATACGTCCAGATTTCGGCCCGCTACCAAAGAATGTATTTGGAAGCGATGCTGATTCTGCCGCACCACATCTAGCGTGCTTACCCCTATTGAACCCGTTGAACCTAAAACAGTTATGTTCATGTGTAGTATCTACTAAGTACCTTAGTTCTGGGCCGTATCAGTACAGTCCTAGAAAATAATTTTGATTTTTGTAGCGAAAACGCTTGCATTCCGCAAAATCATATACTACTATTGGAATCAAGCCAGGGAGGCAACTCCCACCAAAGCGAGACTAACCTCATAGAAAGACCCCTGAAGCAACACCTCCCTGGCACCCGCAAGGGTCTTTCCTAATTAAGCAACTGCTGCCCTGAATGTACAAAGCCAGGTCGCTCACGCTTCCGGCACCGATTCGCCGATTTTCATCTGTTTATCCACGTTGATCCGGAGCTGCTGGCGCTACACTCAAGTCGGAGGCATGGTTTTCTCTTTTGTCCACAACCACCACCAAGCCACCGGCCAACCTTAAGCCGGAGACCGCAGTTTTAACGCAGGGTTTCGATCCTAGCCTATCGGTAGGTTCAGCCCGTCCCGCCGTTTTCCGCAGTTCCACTTATGTTTTTTCCAGTCCTGAAGCCGCTGAGCGTGCGTTCGATATCATGGGCGGCCGTGGCGAGCGCGCCCCTGGCGAAAACGTCGATTTAGTTTACTCCCGATTTAACCATCCGAATGCCCAAATCCTGGAGGATCACATTGTCCCGCTGGAACCCGGCGCCACCACCGCCGCTGTTTTCAATTCGGGCATGGCCGCGATCATGACGGCGCTGCTAGCCGTTCTCAAACCGGGCAATAGCATTATTTATACTGTTCCCATTTACGGCGGAACGCAAACCCTTATTCAAAACTTTCTGGAGCCGTTTGGTATTCAAGGCATTCCGGTGATCGGCGGCCATTCCGCTTTGCTTGAGCGTGCGATCCGTTCCGCGCGCAACCTGGCCGTTGTCCTGATTGAGACGCCGGCCAATCCGACTATTGTGATGACCGATATTCGGCGCGCCTGCGATACGGTTCGCGTACTTCCCGGGGAACGGCCACTGGTCATGATTGACAACACGTTTCTGGGCCCGGCTTTTCAACACCCAATCAAGCTGGGTGCGGACATCTCTGTCTATTCGGCTACCAAATACCTGGGCGGTTTCAGTGACATCATCGGCGGGGTGGCGCTTGGCAAAGATCCGGCGCTGATGCAAAAAATCCGCAGCAAGCGCAGCCTCTTCGGCAACATCCTGCAGCCCGATGAAAGTTGGATATTGGATACCCGTCTGCCCACCGTCTACCTGCGCATGAACCGGCAAAGCGAAAACGCCAAACGGCTTGCGGAAAGTCTGGTTGGACATCCTAAAATCGCCAAGATTTACTATCCTACCTTGTTCAAAGATTCCGAACAGAAGCGGATCTACGAGGAGCAATGCGATAGACCGGGCGGACTTGTCTCCATCGATCTGAAAGGGGGCAAGCCAGCGGCGTTCGACTTCCTGCGCCACTTGCAATTGGCCCGGGATGCGGTTTCATTGGGCGGTGTGGAGACGCTCGCCTGCCACCCGCGCAGCACGACACACTCGGCTTGGAGCGCGAAGGATCTGGACGAGGCCGGCATTGGCGAAGGCTTGGTGCGGATTTCTTTTGGCATTGAAGATTTTGGCGATCTACTCGCCGATTTTGAACAGGCGTTGGATCTCGTCGCTTAACGTCTTCGCGCCCGGCGGCAGCGTTTTTCCGAAACACGTCTTTGCTAACATTGGATCGAAATCGTAGATGTCCAGTCAACGTGAGCCAGTGCCGGGAATTGTTGTTCAGGGAAATCTCGCCCGCGTGGCAGTCGGCCAATTCGCGGAGCGTTTTAGAGCAGAAGTTATTCCGTTAAGCAATACGTTCGGTTACTTCTGCGCTTCATTGCCCATGAGCGAAGAAGTTCTGAAAGAGTACCTGGAAGAGCCGGTGGCCGCGCTGCCAACGAACATTGCCGGGATGCTTCCGCGCATTTCGATTCTGCTGGTGCCCTATCTGGAACGCTCGGCCGACCGAGCTCCTTCCAAAACGAAAGGCAACAACGCCCGCGTGGTCGAGAAGGTGGGCGAATTCGTGGTGGAAGAGCGGCCGGCCGAAGGACAGCAATCCTGGGCCTCGGAAGTTCGTTTTGAAAACGAGACGGTTCTCGTGTTCGCGTTCAAGGAACAGGACGTAGCGGAGTATCACTACCGGCTCTATCGCCGCTTGGCCACGCTGGTGGCCGACAACTTGCCTGCCGACCCCTGGGACGGCTACAAAGCGGCGCTCCGCGAAGAGCTCAACAATGCGGTGCATGGCGAAGTGGACGAAGAAAGCTGGCAGGCCAAGCAAGCGCTATTGCGGCGGCAGAACGGCGTAAAGCGCGATACGCGCGTGTTTGAAGAGTATGCCCGACAGTCTTTTATCGATACACTGACGCTCTACTTGCACGGTATCTGCTGCGACATCGATGTGGAAACCGGCCCCCGCCAGTTGCCCAGCCGACACTTGCGCAAGCGCTTGAATTTTTTCAAGAACCTGTATCCGCCGCCGGACGGATACGCGGTTTTTCCTGAAGACGACGAAGAAAAGAACGCACTGCGGTAGCCTAATGCCGAAAGTGCCGCACTCCGGTGAAAACCATCGCTAGGCTCAGGCGGTTCGCGGCCGCGATCACTTCCTCATCCCTCACCGAACCACCTGGTTGAATCGCCGCCGTGATGCCGTGCTTAGCCGCTTCTTCAAGGCCGTCGGGAAAAGGGAAGAAGGCATCGGACGCCAAAACCGTCCCCTTCAGCGGCAGCAGCGCCTTCATCGCGGCGACCTTTACACTATCCACCCGGCTCATCTGCCCCGCTCCGACGCTCACCGATTGTCCGGAGTTCGCGAATACAATCGCATTCGATTTTACGTGTTTGCAGACTCGCCACGCAAACAATAAAGCGGACATTTCTTCGGGCGTCGGCGGGCGCGTTGTTTTCACTTGCAGTTCGGATGGAACCAGCGAGGCCGTATCGGCGGTCTGCGCCAGCAAACCGCCGCTGATCGATTTAATCACCACTTCCGGCTTCCCCAGCGGCTTGACCTTTACCAGTCGAAGATTCTTTTTGGCGGCAAGAATAGCAAGCGCTTCTTCAGAAAACGACGGCGCGGCGATAGCTTCCACAAAAAGCTTGGCCACGTCCGCGGCTGTCTCCTTATCCAATTCGCGATTAAATGCCAGCACGCCGCCGAAGGCTGAAACAGGATCGGCCTCAAGCGCCTTGCGGTAAGCGTCAACAAGGGCCGCCTGTTCGGCGCACCCGCAGGGATTGGTGTGCTTAATGATGGCGGCGGCAGGCTCACTGAACTCCTCGACAAGAAGCCAAGCCGCGTCCAAATCAACCAGGTTGTTATACGAAAGCTCTTTGCCATGGAGTTGTTCGGCACCTCCAATACCGGCATCGCCCAGTCTATAGAGCGCGGCCTGCTGGTGAGGATTTTCGCCATAGCGAAGAACAGCGGCACGCGGTGCGGAAATATTTAGTGATGCCGGAAGCGGCTCGGCAGGTTTGGTGTCGCCGGCGGCATCCACTTTGAGCAGCCGGGCCGAAACGGCCTGATCGTAAGCCGCTGTATGCAGAAACGCCTGCTGGGCAAGCTGCCAGTGAGTGGCCTGTGTAAGCTCTCCAGCGTTTTGCGCGAGTTCGGCCAGAATTGGTTCGTACTGTTCAGGCGATACGACAACGGCGACATCCTGGAAATTCTTGGCGGCCGCGCGAATCATCGTTGGTCCACCGATGTCGATGTTCTCGATCAATTCTTCGCGCGTCACGCCAGGCTTGCCGGCGAATTTTGCAAAGGCGTAGAGATTCACCACAACCATTTGGATGGGCGGAATGCTGTGTTCCGCCAGGGCCTTCATGTGTTCGGGGTTAGCGCGAATCGCCAGAATGCCGCCGGCAATACGCGGGTGAATGGTCTTCACGCGGCCGTCCAGCATTTCAGGGAATCCGGTAATTTCCGCCACTTCGCGAACTGGAATGTGGTGATCGCGCAGAAGCTTCGCGGTGCCGCCCGTCGAGATCAGCTCCACGCCCAACGCATGCAGGCGTTGAGCGAAGGGCAAGAGGCTGGTTTTATCGGTAACGCTTAAAAGCGCGCGTTCAATCTTGGGCATAAAAATTTATTCTGGCAAATCATAAAATAAAGCGTGCCTCACTATGTCACTCTGATCCCGGGCGATGGAATTGGCCCGGAAGTTGCGCAGGCAGCGGTACGCGCGGTAGAAGCAACAGGCGTTGATAT
The DNA here is from genome assembly GCA_963785595.1 of Bryobacterales bacterium. GTDB lineage: Bacteria > Acidobacteriota > Terriglobia > Bryobacterales > Bryobacteraceae > Bog-105. The sequence continues at coordinate 594,385 of CAWAVY010000003.1, forward strand.
TACTTGGCGGCGCGCCGAGTTGAACGAATCCATCATTCTGGAATCGGGTAAGACGCTGCCGCAATACCTGCTCGATTCGTTGAACGAGACGAAGGTCGGCCTGAAAGGTCCGGTGACAACGCCGGTGGCGGGCGGATTTCAAAGTGTGAACGTGGCGCTGCGCAAGACGCTCGACTTGTTCGCGAATGTGCGTCCTGTGAAAACGTTGCCCGGCGTGAAGACGCGCTTTCAAGATGTGCAGATTGACATGGTGATTTTCCGTGAGAACACCGAGGATCTTTATTCCGGGTTGGAGCACGAAATCGTCAAGGATGTGGTCACCAGCCTGAAAGTGATCACCCGCACCGCCTCGGAACGGATTGCACGCTACGCCTTCCACTACGCCAGGAAGAACGGCCGCAAGACGGTGGCGGCGATTCACAAAGCGAATATCATGAAGCTGGCGGACGGTTTGTTTCTGCGTTGCTGCCGCGAAACCGCTAAGCAGTTCCCGGAAATTCAATACAAGGAACTGATTGTCGATAACGCATCGATGCAACTGGTGATGCGGCCGGAAACCTTCGACATTCTGCTGCTGCCAAATCTGTACGGCGATATTGTTTCGGACCTGGCGGCTGGCTTGGTGGGAGGGCTGGGCATTGTTCCAGGCGCAAACATGGGGGAGACACACGCGGTGTTTGAAGCGGTGCATGGCAGCGCGCCCGATATTGCGGGACAAGGAAAAGCGAACCCCACCGCGCTCATGCTTTCAGCGGTGATGATGCTCACGCATTTGGGAGAAAACGCGGCGGCCCACAAGATGCAGAGCGCCATCGAGTTGATCTACCGCGAAGGCCGGTTCTTGACGGGAGACGTGGGGGGGACCGCGTCCACGGGCGAATTTGCGGACGCGGTGGTGAGAGCGATTCGCGGCTAGAGTCCCTTCTTGCCGAGAAAGTCGATCAGATCGACCACCCGGTTCGAATAGCCCCACTCGTTGTCGTACCAAGCCACAACCTTCAGCAGATTGCCGCCAATCACCTTGGTGAGGTCGGAATCCACAATCGAGCTATTGGAATTGTGCAGCATATCGGTCGAAACAACAGGATCGGCTGTATAGGCCAATATGCCTTTCAATTCGCCCTCCGCCGCTTTCTTCAATTCGGCATTGACCTCTTCAGTGGTGGCGTCTTTCTTGAGCACGACCACCAGATCGACAACCGAAACGTTGGGAGTAGGCACGCGCATGGCATAGCCATCCAGCTTTCCTTTCAACTCAGGAAGTACCAAGCCGATGGCCTTTGCTGCGCCCGTGGATGTGGGGATCATGTTCAAAGCGGCAGCGCGGGCGCGGCGAAGATCCTTGTGCGGGAAGTCGAGCGAAGGCTGATCGTTGGTGTAGCTGTGGATGGTGGTCATCGAACCTTTTTCAATGCCAAACACGTCATTCAAGACCTTCGCCACGGGCGCAAGGCAGTTCGTTGTGCAGGAGGCATTTGAAATGATGTTGTGCTTCGCCGGATCGTAGGCCTTATCGTTAACGCCCAGGACTATGGTGATATCTTCGCCTTTGGCCGGCGCCGAAATAATGACCTTCTTCACCGTTCCACGCAAGTGCTTCTTGGCGTCGGCCGCATCGGTAAAGTGGCCTGTGGATTCAACAACCACCTGTGCGCCTAATGAGGACCAATCGATTTCAGCCGGGTTTCTAATGGCGAAAACTCGAATCTTTTTGTCGTCCACGTAGACGCTATCGCCGTCCGACCGGACGTGATGATGCAGTTGGCCAAGAATTGAATCGTATTTCAGAAGGTGGGCCAGCGTTTTGGTGTCGGTTAGATCGTTTGCCGCAACAAACTCGATGTTGGGGTTACTCAAACCGGCGCGGACGACATTGCGCCCAATGCGTCCGAAGCCGTTAATTCCTACTTTAATGGGCATCCTTTTATCTTAAGGGGCGCGGACGGCGCGAGTCTGTCATCCGGCGCGTGCCTCTTAGGTTTTCAGGAGGAAATGGGGCGCGAAAGCAACGAAGGGATTCTGCACAGATTGGCATCGAACCATGCAGGCAATCCTGCAGTCAGCCAGAGTTCAAGATCAGTGCGGCGTTTCCCGATCGGCATATTCTCAATCCCGAGGCGAAGTTCTCCGACGGTAACGACGCTGGCATAAAGCGCATCGGGATCGGCTGCCCTAAACCAGTTGATGACGTTCGGTTCTGGATTGGGTTTTACGAACTCTGAAATGACGTTCGTATCGATGAGAAAGCCGCTCAAAACTCAACCGGCTGCGGATAATCCTTGGTGCGCTCCAAGATGAAGCCGGAACCTCTCAGCGGCGACGACATGAGAAAGTCGGCTAAGTTCATTTTAGGCTGCTGGGTCTTGGACTGTTTGGCAGGCGGCAAGGATTTGAGGGCGTGCATCAGAACATCCTCAACGTTGCGAAAGGCTCCGCTGCCCATCCTTTGCTGAATGAGCGCTTCAAGTTCGGGTTGACGAATTTCAATGGTCATGGTGGCTGCTCCCTGGTCAAAAGTCTAGGGAAAAAAGCGCCTCTGTGTCAATGAATGCCAGCCCTGCCAGGATAAATGTATGATTTTCTTCAACGTACGTTCTCGATTCGACCGAAAAGCCATGCTCACTTGTTTCCCACGGGCCCGAACCGACGCGGGCCGAGGCGTTTCGCAGTCGATTGTTCGCATGGACAAAAAAGTCTCTTTAGTTGCCGAATGCTTCGCCGCCACGAGAGGTCCGGAGACTCGGGAAGGATTAGGCCCTCTTGTTACCGTGCCGTCGGAAGCGGAGGCGCGGTGGTGCCGCCAATATTGGCGTAGGAATCCTTCACCTCCACCACCTTGCCTTCTGTGAACTTAACAAATACCATCTTGCCCGGCGGATCGCCGTAGACCCAGTTTTCTATTTCATCGCCGTCGGCGCTATTTTCGCGGCTCTTATTCCGCGGCTTGCCCAGGGCGAGCAGCACTTGGTCGCGGTCCATACCTGGGATGGCGCGCTGCTCCTTGATCGCCTTTTTCACCGGCTCGGGCAGCCGGTCCATATATTGGTCGGAGGCGGAGTGCTTTTCAAAATCGAAGATCGGTGAAAGCATGCGGCGGATCTCGACCGATTTTAACGATGGGATAGAACCGGGAAACACCAGTTCGACATGCGAACCGTTCATCGGTTGGCCGTTCTGATTGCGCGAAACGGGTGCGGTGCCGCCGCCCATGCCGATCTCAACATGGTCATACCAGTGGCCGGAAGATTTGGTCCCACCGTTGATCTCCAGCAGAATTTTATTGGATTCGATTTTTACGGCGGTGATTTGAATCTGGTCTCCCAAACGTGCGGCTGGACCGGTTTCCCGCAGCGCATCCTCCCAGGCGGCTTTATCGTATTGCCCGTCGCTGTGAATCACCAGCGGTTTCTTGGCATGCGGCAAGATCACTTTGGCAGTGGCATATTCGGCGGTGAGCCCGCGCTCAATTTCCACACGTTCGTCGAAGCTGAGTTTATCCGCGAAAAGGTTTGGGACAAAACCGCACACGAGAAACGTCGAGAAAACTAAACTTCCAAGTCGGGTTCGTTGAGAGACTGGGCGATGGCAGCCCATTGCGGGCGCACCGGCATAATGTGCAGGACGAAAAACAGAACCACCGCGAAGATTGTCGTGAGCAGGCCGCCTTCCGGTCCATAAGCGCCGCCGCTCCAGAGAGGCGTTAGATCCCATTTATAGAAATACCTCGTCACTTCGATTGTAAGCCCGCTCAGATTGACGCCGAATAACGGAAGCACGGCGTTCCAACCGAAGTGCATGCCGATGGGCAGCCAAAGATCGCGGCTGCGCAGGAACGCGTAGCCGAGCAGCACACCCCACAGCACCGTGTTGAGCACGCTGAGCGGCGTGGCGGAAGGATTGGAAGTATGAACCAAGCCAAAGATAACGCCCACTGGCAGAACGCAGCCAAACGGGCCGATCTTTTCGATGAGGAATTGGAAAGCATAGCCGCGAAAGATCATTTCCTCGCCCGCCGCCGCGAAGAAGAGGGTGACCAGATAGAAAACCAGGGTGGGCCAGGTGAATTCAGAATGCGGCCGCGGCATCAGATGGCCTGTGCCTGCCAGCAACGGAGCGAGCAAAAGAAGGGCCGCCACGCCCCCACCCAATCCTATGCCCAGAGCGAGGTGTAGGGCGGAGGCGGGCGCCACCCGCAGGCCAATATCGACCAGTGGACGCCGGTCAAAGATCGCCATCGTAAGAAGATTTGCCGCCAACCCGGCCACGGCCAAGCCAATGGTGCCGGCGATCTGCAGCCCGAAAAAGAGATAAAGAACGGGCATCAGAAAGCGCACGGCCACGAAAACCGTTGCTACAAAAAAACCCACGCGCAGGACGATTCCCAGTGGGGGATTACCCGCCGGAATGGGAGGATTAGGCGCACGTGGAGGGGGAGTCATAAGATCGAAAACAACAATCCAATCCTAACCGTAAGCGCCTTTTGAACCGATAATGGAGGTATGCAGACGACTTCGGACCGGCGCGGTGGCGATAGGCTTCTTTGCGCCGAGCTCGTGCAGATTATCTGGCACGATGAGGCGGGACGGGAGCGCAGACGGGTAGCCAACTTAGAGGATATTTCACTTTCGGGCGTCTGTCTGCAAGTGGAAAGTCCCATTGCCGCCGGAACGGCCATCGCCGTCCAATATGGTGATGGGGAGTTGCTGGGAACCATCCGCTACTGCCGCTTTCTGGATTCGGGCTACTTCCTGGGAGTCCAATTGGCGGACGGGTCTCGGTGGTCCACCCAGCATTACAAACCGGAGCATTTACTGGACCCGAGCGATTTAGTGGATCAATCGATGTCCCGGCGGCAAGGCGAAAAGACGAAGGTGAATTGAATTTTGGGGCTAAGCCCCACAATACGCGCAGGGTTGCTTTCACGGGTTGGGCGTCATGCGGGGGCGGGGGACGCTTGAAAAACTCCTTGACGCCAGCGCCGAACGCCTCGATGGCACATGGATGTTTACACAAACCGCGCGGCGAAATCGCGCGCCGAGATAATTCGCGTGCCTTTGTGGGAGTCGAGATCAAGCAGGCCATTCTTGTCGCCCGTCACCAGGTAATCAGCCTTGCCCGCCTCGGACAGAGCCAGCAAGTAATCGTCGTCGGGATCGGGAGAGCGTTCCACGCGCGGCAACGGATCAACGTCTTCGGCGAGCTTCCGAAGCTGGTTGAGCAGGCGGCCGGCTTTGTGGGGTTTGATCAGCTCGACGACCCTCGGCTTGTGCAGCGTGGCGCGCAGCTCGTTGAGATGCGTCGCGCACGTCAGCAGCGTAAATTTCCCGTCCAACCACATTCTAATGACAGCGGCGGGCTGGCCAGTCGGGACGATCAGGGCGGATACGAGGATGTTGATATCGATAACCACGCGCATCAGGCTTTGTCAGCCTTTTCCTTGGTGCGGCGTTCCGCGCGGACCTCGCTGACGGCTCCGTCGACGATGCGCTGAATTTCATCAGGGTCGGCGTCGGCATTGCGCGCCCAGATGTCCTGTACGGTGCATTGAAGCACGCGGCGGTTAACGGCATCCTCGACAAATTTCGAGAGATCGCCTTTCTTCATCCCCTGGGAGCCCAGGAATGTACGCAGGTTCAGATCGGTTTCCTTCGAGACCTTGAGGCTCCAGCGGACTGTTGGTTCTTCCATTTTGCATCGTACCTTTAGATTCATAGACGCTTAAACGTCTATACGCCTATTATAGGCCGGATTCCGGCTGGACTCATTTCATTGCCCGCAAAGACGGCGGTTTCGTGAAATCATAGTCCCATGAAATGAAAGCAATCTCGCCCGGGCCACCAAACCCGGAGTCAGAAATTAAACCGATCAATATTATCCTTCCGGAAAAACATCGGCGCGCCCAATATAATGTCACTCCCTCTAATTTCAACTCTTCCCAATCTCCCGGCATCAAACCCAATCGCCCCTACCTTAAGCGTTCCGCGCGCTAGCGCCGCCGGCGCCGCCACCGCTAAATACCCAAGATCTTTCGTATTCCAAAGCACCACCGCCTCGATCTCCCCGCCATGCACGTACGGTTTGCACAAATTCGGCAGCGAAAGCCCAATCACCTGCACATCTTTGCGGCCGGATTGCCTTACGGCCTCCCCTGCTCCCGGAACTGCCGGCGCCGAAATGGCCACCAGCAGCTTAACATCCGGATAAACCTTCATCAGCGTCTGTGCCTCGGCGAACGCCTTATCTCGATCGTCATCCGACGGCCGAACCGCCGCCAATTTCAATCCCTTATATTTTTCCGCTAAGCGCTGCCGCATGAATCCCATCCAGAGATTCTGATTCGCAGCGCTCAACGCTCCCGTGATGATGGCGAAATCACCATGATCATGGAGCACGCGCGCCGCTTCGTCGGTAAGCGCAAAGCCAATGGATTGCGCCGTCGCTTGATTGATGAAGTAGTCGCGGGCATCGGGTTCGGCGTCGGCATCCCAAGTCACAACCTTGATCCCTTGGGCGCGCGCCTGCCGCAGCACAGTGGAAATGCCGGGCGCATTTTCCACGCTCACGGAAATGGCATCTACGTGGCGCGTAATCCAACCCTGCACCAGTTCGTTCTGCTTGGCCGCATCAAGCCCCGTAGGGCCATCCCAAATGAGATCGACATTCAGCGCGTTCGCCGCCTCCTCCGCGCCAACTTTGCAGCTAATAAAGTAAGGATCGCCTTTCGCCTTCGGCATCACCGCCACCGTAACTCGCTTCCCCGCCGGCGTTGTCACCTCTTCCACTCTGCGGATTCGCAACAGGAAAAGAGCCAGCAGGGCTAGCGCGGCAACGCCCGCCAGCAAACCCCAGCGGAATATCGGTTTGAACTCACGGCGTCCTTCTTTGCTGGCCCAACGTTCAATGGCAATCGTAAGCACGAGCAGCGTGCCGGTGGAAACCCCCGCAACCTCGGTCGGCCACGCCGACAACCGCAAACCGTTTTGCAAAACTACGATCGCCGCCAGACCCATCAACGTTCCAGCGATGGTGCCTGAACCTCCGAAGATGGATGTTCCGCCCAGCACAACCGCCGTTATCGCAATCAATTCGTAACCGCTGCCCGCATCCGATTTCGCCTGGCCAAGATGGGCCACGTAAATAATAGCCGCCAACCCCGCCGCCAGACCCGAAAGGACGTAAACAAGCACCAGGCGCGACCCAACCGGGATGGCCGCATAGCGTGCGCCCTCCGCCGAATGCCCAATCGCATACAGCCCCCGGCCAACCACCGTGCGCTGCAGAAGCAGATAGAATCCCGCCATCCCGATCAGCAGCAGTATCGTTTGTGTGGGAACCACGCCTCCCAAATAGCCTTGGCCCAGATACAGAAAGCTCGCCGGAAAGCCGGAATAATTGCGTGCGCCGCCCGTTATGCCTTCAGCAATTCCGCGAAAGAGTGAAAACGTACCCAGGGTCACAATCAACGGCGAAACCTGCAAGCGCGAAATCAACAGAGCATTCAACGTGCCGCCAATTAAGCTGACGAGCAAAGCAATAGCAATTGCGAGAACAATAGAAAGGTGCGCATCGCTCCACAGCGCTCCAAAGACGACCGCGCAAAGGCCCATCATCGAGCCCGCCGAAAGGTCAATGCCACCCGTCACAATCACCGGTGTCAGGGCCAGCGCGAGCAGGCCGATTTCCACCGCCAGTCGTATGCATTCAAAAAAATTAGTAACGGACAGAAAATTGCGGCCCGTAAAACTGAAAAGCAGCACCTCGGCGGCAACAAAAGCTGCCAGAATCAATTCCTGTTTGCGATGAGTGGTCACGTGAGTCTCAGGCAAAGGCCATTCGCTTTTCGCGATACGCGCGGAGAGCGTCAAAAAGAACCGTGGCCAGAATGATCGCGCCTTGAATGGCTTTCTCCCAATAGGGATTGATGGCCAAGAACGTGAGTGCCGGCCCAATGCTGCCGAGCAATAGCACGCCTATAAAGGTGCCCAGTAAGCTACCTCGTCCACCCGTAATGGGTGTGCCTCCCACCACTACGGCTGCAATCGCTTTTAGCTCCAGGTTCATGCCGCCGTTCGCCGGAACATCGGAAAAGCGCACGGCATTCAACACAGCCGCGACGCCGGTGAGCACGCCCATCAAAACGAAGACGCCGAAAAGCACTTGCTTTACCGGAATGCCGGCAAGGCGTGCCGCCTCGCTATCCGAGCCCGTCGCGTAGATCGCCCGGAATGCCGCAATATTCTCCGCGGCCCACCAAAACAGCACGAATAAAATCAGCGCGCACAGAACGATAACGGCTTGCCCCGTCTGTTGGCCCAGGCCGAACCACTGAAAGTTCACCGGCAGATCTTCCACCCAAGCACCGCCGGTGCTCCAGCGCAACGATTCGCGCCAAACAATCATAGTGGCCAGCGTAACCACAATCGAAGGCGCGCGGACAAAAGAAATGAGCCCGCCGTTCATCGCGCCCAGCACCGCCCCAATCAACACCGCGGCGAAAGGAGCAACCAGCAGCGGCAACCCGGCTTTTACTAACATCCCGTAAGCGACGCTCGTAACCGCAAACAGCGAGCCTACCGAGATATCAATCTGGCCAATCACGATGATGAATGTCATACCCACCGCCACCAGCAGCACCGAGACATTCGCCAGCGCCAAGTCGCGCAAATTCTCGAAATGATAAAACCTGGGAGCGGCCATGGCCAGGAAAATATAAAGCGCTGCCAGCGCCGCCAAAGCCGGCCATTCGCGGTCAAGCGCTACTTTCATCCCGCGTTCTCCGCTTGCCGGCGGTGGCCCAGCGCCATCTCAAGAATCACCTGTGGGTTCGCTTGGGCGCGGTCCAGAACTCCCACAATCTCTCCCTTCGCCATCACGGCAATTCTGTCGCTTAAACCCAGAATCTCGGGCGTCTCCGAAGAGATCATCAGAATCGCCAGACCGCTAGCCGCAAGTCTGCCGATCAAATGGTAGATCTCCGATTTTGCGCCCACGTCAATGCCCTGCGTCGGTTCATCCAGAATCAAAACTTTCGGGTCTGTCATCAGCCAGCGTGCCAGCGCAACTTTCTGCTGATTGCCACCGGACAGATTCCTGGCCAACGTATCGGCCGACGGAGCCTTCACGCCCAGTTTGGCTATCGAATCGTTAGCCAATCGTCTCTCACTCGCCGCGTTGAGAAAACCATTGGCATTCGATATTTTCCCAGGGCTGGCCAGCGTCGAGTTTACAGAGATAGATAAATCGAGAATGACGCCATGCCGCCGACGGTCTTCCGGCACATAAGCCAGCCCGGCGCGCACCACATCGGCCGGCGATTCTATCGCCAGTGTTTGACCGTTCAGCAACACCTCGCCGCTATCGAGCGGGGCCAGACCGAACAGCGCCTCCGCTAGTTGCGTGCGGCCGGAGCCCACCAATCCCGCCAGCCCCAGAATCTCACCGCTGCGAATCGTCAGGCTGGCGTCTTTCACACCCAATCGCGAACAACTCAGCCGGCGAACTTCAAACACCGTTGGGCCCAAAGTGGTTTCGTGCTTCGGGAAGACTGTGTCCAACTCGCGGCCCACCATCAGCCGGATCAAATCCGCATTCGTCACGTCCGGCATCTCGCACGTTTGAATGCTCACGCCATCGCGCAGAATGGTCACTCGGTTTGCCAGCAGAAACAATTCCTCAAACCGATGCGATATGTAGACGATCGCCGTACCATTCGCGCGCAGCTCGTTTACCAGGCGGAACAGGTTGGCGGCGTCTTGATCTCCCAATGAGGCCGTCGGCTCGTCCATGATCAGAACCTGCGCATTGGCATCCATCGCCTTCGCAATCTCCACCATCTGCTGCTCGGGCATGCTCAGGTTGGCGGCGCGGACGTCGGGCGATATGCGCGCGCCAATACGCGCCAACAGTTCGGCAGCATGCTCCCGCCGCTTCCGCCAATCCACCGTGCGCCAGGGAGTGCCGCTCTCGGCGGCAAGCGCAATGTTCTCAGCCACGCTTAGATCCGGGAATAAGGCGGGCTGCTGGTAAATAACCGAGATACCCAGCGCGCGCGCCTTGGCCGGCGAGTTATCCAGAATCCGCTCACCGCGCAATACAATCTCGCCGGCATCCGGCTCCAACGCTCCCGTAAGAATCTTGATCAGCGTCGATTTCCCTGCGCCATTTTCGCCAACCAACGCATGCACTTCGCCCGCGCGCAGATCGAATGACACGCCTTTCAGCGCCTGTACTGCGCCAAAAGACTTGCGGATTTGCCTGGCTTCCAGCAGCACTGCCGAAGGTGGCGCATCATTCAAGGTGGTAGGGTGCAACCGCCTAGTGTATTCCAACAACCCCTGTCTTTACAAAACTTAGGCGACAAGTGCAAGTGATTTATCGTTTACTGAAGAAGATGGCTCTTCCCTATGCTCGTGTTGGTCTATCTGCCTTGTTGGCGAACCTGTTGACGCTTACTGCGCTTGTCGCATCCGGACAAGTGCCTGAGCGCATGGTCGGAACTGTTGTCTCCATCGTTTTGGACAAAGCAACGGTCCAGGTGAAAGGTCAGGACGGCGCATTGGTTACGCTGAACCTCACTTCCGACACGATTCTGCAGCGGGTCGCTCCGGGCGAAAAGAGCCTGAAGAATGCCGAGACCATTCAGATTTCCGATATTGCGGTAGGCGACAAAGTTTTAGTAAATTCAGACCCCGCCACCGCGAGCGCGCGCCGCTTGATCGTCATGTCGGCCACCGCCATTACCAAGCGCGATGAATCCGACCGCATGGCTTGGACCACGCACGGCATCTCAGGCATTGTAGTGGCCAAGACGGCGGACGATCTCACGTTGCGTTTGCGCAGCATGCAAGTTGAAATGCAGGCGCATGTGTTAGTTTCCAGCACCACCGGCTTTCGCAAGTATGCGGCCGATTCAGTCAGATTTGGCGATGCCAAACCGAGTAGCTTGGCTGAGGTGCAGGTGGGCGATCAGTTACGCGCCCGGGGGACCAAGAGCGAGGATGGCCTGAAAGTGACCGCCGATCAAATTGTCTTCGGAACCTTTGTCACCAAGGCGGGCACTATTACGGCCATTGATACCGAGCACAAATCTGTATCCATTAAGGAATTGAATACAAACACGGCTTTCAATGTAAAGCTAACTGCCGATTCACAACTGAAGCAGATGCCGAATTTCGCGGCCATGGCGGGCGGTGGCATGCCTGGAGGCGGAATGCCCAGCGGCGGACCCCCAACGGGAGGCCCTCCCAAGGGCGGAGGGCCTCCCGACATCGCACAAATGGTGGAGCACATGCCCAGCGTAGCGTTGGATGCGCTCAAAGTGGGCGACACAATTGTAATGTCGAGCACCAAAGGGGCGGTGAATAACGAATACACCGCGATTGTTCTGCTCGATAACGCCGAAATGCTCATCCGAATTGCCACGGCGCAACCCGGCGGCGGGCAAACTGGACGGCCTTCCGGCTCGCAAGCGGGCGGCCTGTCGGCAATGAGTGCAGCGGGCGGTGGTTTAGGAAATCTTGAACTGCCCGGAATCATGCAGTAGCCGCGCGAGACTAACTTCGAGAGACGAGAATGACTGACTTACTAAAAATGAAGCGATACGTGTACTTATTAGTATTTGTTTGCGCGAGCCTCTTCGCTCAAAATAGCGGTAGCATACATGGTGTTGTTACAGATCCTTCGGGCGCGGTCGTGCCCGGCGCCGTGGTCCTGGTCAAAGGCGTCGGCGGCGACGTTCACACCAAAACAGATGGCAGCGGCAAATACGCTGTAGGCAAACTGGCCCCCGGCAAATACTTAGTGGCGGTTGGCGCCAAGGGGTTCGCCATCAGCAAGAGTCCCGAAGTGCAGGTGGCGGGCGCCGTCAACCTCGACGTCCAACTGGTCATCAAGAGTGAAGCCGAGGTGGTCAACGTGGAAGACGAAATAAACACCGTCTCTACCGATCCCACGGCAAACGGCACGGCGTTAGTGCTAGGCCAGAAAGAGCTGGCGGCATTATCTGACGATCCGGACGAACTTTCAGAAGAGTTGCAAGCCATGGCTGGTCCCGGTGGCGGTCCAAATGGCGGCCAGATCTATGTGGATGGATTCACCGGCGGTAACATGCCCCCTAAGTCGTCTATTCGCGAGGTCCGTATCAATTCCAATCCTTACTCAACTGAATACGACAAGCCCGGCTTCGGGCGCATTGAAATTTTCACCAAGCCCGGCAGCGACAAGATTCGCGGCCAGATATTCTTTCAATACAACGATCAATATTTAAACTCGCGCAATCCCCTGCTCACCAGTTCTACTCGCGCTCCGTATGGCAACAAAATCGAAGGATTCAACGTCAGCGGACCTGTCAAAGCCAACAAAGCTTCCTTTAGCTTCGATTTTGAGCGGCGCGATATCACCGAAAACGCGTTTGTTGACGCCACCACGCTTAGCCCGAGCTTGACGCCGCAAAGCGTGAATCAATCCATTGTCACACCGCAGACGCGCACCAACTTCAGCCCACGCCTCGATTACACGATCGACCCCAAAAACACGCTGGTGGTTCGCTATCAATACACCAACATCGCGCTGAACGACACCGGAGTGGGCGGTTTCAATCTGGCCTCGCAAGGCTACAAATCCACCACTGGCGAACAAACCGTTCAAGCGACGGAAACGGCTGTGATCAGTCCCACCATGATTAACGAAAGCCGCTTTCAGTACATGCACTCCACCACCGGTGATGTGGCAAAAAGCTCGGCGCCCACCATCAACGTGACCGATGCCTTCACCGACGGCGGCGTATCGGTTGGAAACTCAAAGAACATTGACAACAAGCTCGAATTTACCAACGCCACCACCATCACTCACGGCACCCACACATTCAAACTGGGCGGACGGCTGCGCGAGACTCTCAACAACGATACTTCGTTAAACGGCTTCAACGGCTCGTTCACTTTTTTAGGAGGTACCGGCCCTGAGTTGGATGCGAACAATCAACCCATCGCCGGCAGCCTGATTCAACTGACGGCGTTGCAGGTCTATCAGCGCACGCTCTTAGGCGAACAACTCGGCTTGACGCCGGCCCAAATCAGAGCACTTGGCGGCGGCGCTTCCCAATTCACCTTCACCACCGGCACAGCGCTTTCCACGGTTGACCAGTTCGATGTGGGCTTGTTTTTCAACGACGATTGGCGCGTGAAGCCGAACCTGACTCTCAGCTACGGCCTGCGCTATGAAACGCAAACGAATATCGGCGATTATAAGGATTTCGCCCCCCGTTTCGGACTTGCGTGGGGGATTGGCGGGAATGCCAAGAAAACGGCGAAAACCGTTCTGCGGGCCGGTGCGGGCATTTTCTATGACCGCATCGCCGACACCGTTAGCCTGGCGGCCGAAAGATACAACGGCGTAACACAGCAATCTTATTTTGTGGAGAATCCAGATTTCTTCCCCAACGTGCCTTCGCTCAGCGCTTTAATGAGCGGCAGTTCGCCTCAGCAATACAAGCCGATCTATTCGGGCATAGAGGCGCCTCGCACGTATCAAGCCAGCATCGGCCTTGAACGGCAGATTAACAAATACGTTCGCCTAACCGGCCAGTATGTGGAAACACGCGGCGTACACTTGCAGAATTCGCGGAATATCAACCTGTTCGATGATGGCTCTTATCTCTTCGGAGATTCCGGCCCGCGTGTGCTTACCGAATCGTCCGGGCTCAGCCGTACTCATCAACTGTTTATCAGCCCGAATGTGAACTTTAAGAAATTATTCCTCTTCGGTTTCTACGTGTATTCGCATGGCAAGGACGACAACGAAGGTGAACCGGCCGATCCCAACAATCTGAGAGCCGAGTGGGGGCCTTCCACCTTTGCCGATGTGCGCAATCGCTTTGTCATGGGAACTTCCATCCCGTTGCCGCTGAAAATCAGCGTGATGCCGTTCATCGTGGCCAACAGTGGCACGCCCTACGACATCACCACGGGCCAGGACACCAACCTTGACGGTTTCGCCACGGAGCGCCCTTCTCTCAACAGGTCTGAAAGCGCCGCGAGTTGCACCGGCACGTCTCTGATTTACGAATCGGGATTCGGTTGTTTCAACTTGAATCCGGCGCCCGGCACGCAGATTGAGCGCAATTATGGCCGCGGGCCGGCCAGCTTCACAGTGAACATGCGCGTCTCTCGCACCTGGTCCTTCGGTCACAACGGCGAATCGGGTATGCGCGATAACGGCGGTCCGCCTCCGGGCGGCGGCGGTATGCGTGGCGGCGGTGGCCCTCCCCCGGGCGGCGGAGGCGGCCCGGGAGGAGGAGGTCCACCCCCAGGCATGTTTGGCGCGGCTAGCAGTAAGAAATATAACTTGACGCTAACAGTGAGTGCCCGCAATTTGCTCAATCACGCCAACTACGCTCCTCCCAGCGGAGACCTGTCCTCGCCGTTCTTTGGACAGTCCACCAGTCTCGCCAGCGGCTTTGGCCCAATGGGCGGAGCGACCACCTTCGACCGGAAGATCGACTTGCAGCTACGATTTCAATTCTAAGGATAAGACATGAACATGAAATGGATCATCGCTTTGGTTTTAGCAGTCTCGGCTATGGCAACTGGTATCGATGGCAAATGGAAAGCCAAGTTCGACACACAGATCGGCGAGCAGCATTATACGTACGATTTCAAAAGCGACGGTGGGAAGTTGACCGGTACAGCGGCCAACGACATGGGCTCTACTGAGATCAAAGAAGGGGTGATCGAAGGCGACACTGTCTCGTTTGTCGAAAATCTCGAGTTCAACGGCAACGCCATCCGCATTGAATACAAAGGAAGGATTTCGGGCGACGAGATTAAGTTCGTTCGCAAAGTCGGAGATTTTGCCACCGAGGAGTTTGTCGCAAGTCGGGAGAAGTAAGCCAGCCTAAGCTCCCACCAGCCCCACGTTCGTATGCATGGCGATCCGCTAGCGCTTCGACGACGCCGTGCGTAAAGGCAACCAAGCGGCCTCCTCTCCTGAGCCGCACAACGCGCATTCCACAAAACAAAAGAGGCGGCAAGTATGCTCACCTCTCGCGGAGCAGTTTGGCTTCCAGTCGAAGCTGCTCGAGGAAAGCGCGAAGGAGCCGCCCGACGAAACCCAGGGCGCATCGGGAATTCTTTCCTTTAGAGGGTGTTCGCGATGCCGGCCTTCCGGCGGCCGTAATTCGATCGTTCATTTGAATGCCGATGGTGTGACGGCGGCGGATCTCCGCGGATTGCAAAACTAGAGGTAAGGAATTGTAAAGATATTTAGGATATTTGGACGCCCGTGGCGCCGAACGTGCGGCGAGAGAGCCGCATTGATCACTTGCGAAGGACGAAGGCGATGGACAGCCCCAGCCCCACGCCGCCTGTACCGCTATCTCGCGATTCATCCACTCGGAAGAATGGATCAAACAGCCGTGTAAGAGCCACTTCCGGTACGCCCGGCCCATAGTCCCGAATGGTAAGCGCCACCAGCCCCCTTTTTTCTCGCAGGCTTACTTCCACCGTAGTTAGCTCAGGAGCGTAGCGGATGGCATTTCGCAACACGTTCTCAATTGCTCGGCGCAGCAGCTCACGATCTCCCAGAATGATCGGCGAGCAATTAGCTTCCACGCTGATGCTACAGCCGCGTGGTTCGGCTTCGATTTGGCAATCCTCCACCAGGTCTTCAATCAACGGTCGCACGTGTACGGCTTCCCGTCGTCCGGCTTCCGAATCTCCCTCCAGCCTGTTTACTTCAACCAGCGCCGTTACCAGTTCAGTCAAACGGTCGATTTCCTTCCTCAAGCGTAGGTAAGCAGACTCCCTGTCGCCGGCAGTCCGCATCAGCTGTGCGGCAAATCCTAGTCTCGCGAGCGGCGACCGTAACTCATGTGAGATGTCTTGCAACAGCCGTTTTTCGGCTGTCAATAGCGTTTCAATCCGGTCCGCCATTTCGTTGAAAGACCGGCTCAGATCGCCAATCTCATCGGTCCGCCGCAGTTGCAAACGCTGGCCCAATGCCCCGCGTCCGAACCTTTCAACCTGGGCCGCCATGAGCCGCAACGGGTTCGCAATGTCAAACGCGAGCAACCAGCACAACCCGCAAATCAAAAGCAAAGTAAAGAGACACTGGAGCGCCAGACCAGATGCCGGTCCGGGCTGCGGCGCGCTTGCGGCAAAGCGGAATTTGCCGCCTGGTGCCGCGTGTTGGTAAAAACCCCGCTGGCCGAGCAGTGACTGAATGCCTGGTTTGCCTGTGGCCAAATCGTTCCCTTGCGCATCGAGCAAAACACACGAAATACCCGCGAACCTTTTGGCGTTTGCATAAAAAGCGAGAAGGCCAGTAGCACCGCCTGATTCATACACCTGCACGGCCTCCGCTTCTAGAAGTTCGCGGAAGCCGCGCGCCGGCGAAAATCCATTTCCCAAGTGTGCCGACAGGTATACCGAAAGAAAGAACGCGGCGAGCGCCGAGAAAAGTAAGGTGGCCGAGCACCACACTACAATTCTCGTGTAGATGGACCTCATGGCTCGTCGATCCGTTCGGAGATAAACGAATACCCCACGCCCCGCACAGTACGGATCTTAGTCTTATTGTGATGTTCTAATTTCTTGCGAAGATGGCTGATGTGGACATCGAGCGAGCGCTCGTAAGGCGTCGCAGGCCTCTGATAGAGCACGCTGCTCAATTCATCGCGCTTCACCACCCTGCCTTGCGAACGCACCAGATACTCGAGAATGTCGAACTCCACGCCCGTCAATTCAAGCTCGTCCGCGTCAACCCAAGCTTTCCCCGTTCGGGTGTGGAGCCTGACAGCGCCCATTTCAGTGTGCTCATCAGGCTGCAGCGGGCGATTGCCGCAGCGTCGAAGTACCGCGCGCACCCGCGCCAGTAGCTCTGCCGGCCCAAACGGTTTCGCTAAGTAGTCGTCGGCCCCTGCATTCAATCCTATGACGCGATCCTCTTCCTGAGTCCGCGCTGTGAGCATAATCACCGGTACCGCGGTCCTCTTTCGCAAGTGCCGCAAGACTTCAAATCCATTTAGGCGAGGAAGCATAACATCCAGCAATATAAGTCCATAGCTCCCCTCCACTGCGGCGCACAAGCCACTCGGCCCGTCGAAGTGGGCATCCAACTGGAAGCCGTTCTCCTCGAAAAAGTCGCGCATCAAGCCACAAAGGTCGCGGTCGTCGTCAATCAGAAGAATGCTCCCCGCTCCCATATCCACCCAGCTTAACGGCTCTGCGAGCCCTTTCCAACTCTCTTTGCATTTCTTAAGGTATGGTTCGCCGCAATAGCGCATGAGTCCTTTCTTTTCTAAACGAATGTAAAACTTTCTGTTCCCCCGCAACACAACATGAAACTCATCCGTCAAGCGCTCTGACTCGCGAGGGGAGATTTTACTTATGAGTTTCAGGCGCGCAACGGGCGCGGCGATGCGCCGTCAAACAGAGAGGCGCTTATGCGGCTTACTTGTACCGGGGAACTCCGCCGCCGCTTCCGGCGGAGCGCTTGGCCCCGTGCCCGTCTTGCGCCGGTTTCCGAAACTCAAGCTCGGAACATATCTGCTCAGTGCGTCGCTGTTGTTCGGCCAACAATCCGCCCGGCTGGTTGTTGTTGTTACCGACCCAAGCGGCGCCGCGATCCCGGACGCGGTAGTCGAGTTAATGGATGTTTCTCGAAATACCGTTCGGCAGGCTGAGGCTGATAAAAAAGGGGCGTACACGCTGGACGGATTAGACGCCGGCCAACACCGCCTCGAAGTTTCGAAGACGGGCTTTACGACCTATGTTGTCGAAGACCTGAGCCTCCACCCGCGTGATCTGCAGACCCTGAGTGTGAGGCTGGAAGTAGCTTCCGCCACGAAACAAGAGATTACCGTAAAGGGTGAAGTGGAAGGTTTGAATGAAACGTCTTCCAGCGACACCGTAGTAAGCGGTACCTTCGGCAACGCGGTTCCGGTTAACAGCCGTAGCATAGATGGGCTCGTGCAACTGGCGCCAGGAACCTCGCAAGTTTCCGGCGCTCCGGGGGACAGTGGCCTTCACGTGAACGGGCAGCGTTCGAATTCGAATTACTACATGCTGGACGGCGTGAGCGCCAACACTGGCGCGGGTGGGGGTGGTTTCGGCCCTGGCGGTTCCACGGGGGCCAATGGGTCTAGTACCTCCCAAAACGCTTCGGGTGTCAACAATCTGATCTCGCTCGATGCGCTTCAGGAAATGCGCGTGCAAACCTCGGCCTTCGCGCCCGAATACGGCCGCTCTCCGGGCGGACAGATCACCATGGTGAGCCGCTCCGGCACGACGTCCTTTCACGGATCGGCCTTCGATTACACGCGCCTCAACCAGTTGCGGGCTAACGATTGGTTCGCCAATAGCTACGACCTCCCACGCCCGACGCTGAAATACCAGGACTTCGGAGCTACTCTGGGTGGCCCCATTGGCGAGAAGACGTTCTTTTTTGCTTCTTATGAAGGATCACCGATCGAGCAGCCGCATACGGAAATCGACAGTGTCCCGGATGACGCCAGCCGGGCAGCCGCTTCTTCTGCGCTACGCCCGTTTTTGGACGCGTTTCCGAGTGCTAACGGGGCCAGCCTCGGCTCTGGCGCCGCTCAATTTCTCACAACATACTCCACACCCTCCGATTCCAACCAAGCCAGCCTTCGCTTGGATAGAGTGTTGAACGATCACATGAATCTGTTCGTTCGCTACTCGTTTGCGCCCTCCGACGCAACCAATCGCGGTGGGCTCAACAGCAGTGCTAACAGTGTTACCAAGACGAACTCAAATAACCAGAGCCTCACCGGCAGTTTCACCTGGATCGATCGCGAAGCCAACGTCAACACTTTTCGTTTGAATTTCACGCGCACTCTGATGCGCAGCAAGAGCGGCCTCGACACTTATGGAGGAGCGCAGGTGCTATCGGACAGCGAACTTTTCCCGGCCGGCTACTCCAGTGTGAACGGATCGTATGGGATGAATATTCAGGGCGTTGGCGGATTCAGCGTGGGAAGAGACCTCGATAGCTCGCAGAATCAAGTCAATGCGGTTTTCGATCAAACTGTTTCCAGTAACGGGCACGAAGCAAAAGCCGGCTTCGACTATCGTCTCCTGATGCGACCACCCGCAACAAACCTTACTCCTTCATGGTCACATTCAATGGAATTGACGCTGACGATACAGACTCGCTGCTTTCGGGAACCGCCGCCACCGCGGTTGCCACCTCTACTGTGGGGGCGACCTATCCCGAATATCAGAACTTCTCTTTCTATGTGCAAGACACCTGGAACATCGACTCGCACAGCACGATCACTTACGGGCTGCGTTGGGATGTCAATCCTCCTCCGACGGCCCGTAGCGGGCCAAAACCTTTTGGTCTCGACGATTCCTATAACTTAAGCTCTCCAATCCGCTTTACCATACGCGTTGGTTTAATATTGCCCCGCGCTTCGGTTTTTCCAACCAACTCAGTTCGCACCCGCGCTATGAAACGATTGTGCGCGGCGGTTTGGGAGTTTTCTACGACACCGGTTACGGTAGCTCCGGCGCGGCGTTCAACAGTGCACCCTATACGAGTTCTACGATTACGCAGGAACCTTCCTTCCCTCTATCCGGCAGTGTGCTAACGCCTCCATCACTTCCCCCGTCCGAACCCTATGGCATGGCCAGCGCCGCAGATCCGAATCTCCGGTCCCCCATCATCGGACAGTGGAACCTGACACTAGAACAGCACCTGGGCCGCAGGCAGACTCTCAGTGTGGGTTATGCCGGCTCAGCCGGTTCGAGCCTTCTCCGCAATTCCAGTTATCCCGGCTTCTTTTCCGGCCAATACGACATTCTTCAGATTGCTTCCAATGGAGGGAGGTCAAGTTACAACTCGGTGCAGTCCAGTTATCGCCGCACTCTGGGCCGCAATTTCCAGGCGCAAGTTGCTTATACTCTTGCAAAGTCCACCGATACTGAATCGAACGATGCGGGCATGGCAGGCTTTGCACTTATTTCCAATAACAGCCTCAGCCCCTCAGACTTTGATGTTCGCCACACCTTAAGCGCCTCGGGATCGCTGCGTTTTCCGTCCGTACGGTACGCCTATTTGCGTCCCCTCTTTAATAAATGGAACGCCGGCTGGATGTTTTCTGCGCGCTCCGCTCTGCCTCTCAACGTGACGGGGCTTACCGAAACCAGTGGCACTTCCAGTAGCAGTTCCGGATTCTTTTTTGCGCAAGTGCGTCCGGACTTGACCGGCGCACCCATTTGGATCAACGATCCATCGGCTCCGGGCGGCAAGATTCTCAATCGCGCTGCTTTCTCCGATCCGGCCAGCGGTACTGAAGGAGACCTCCCCCGCAATTACATCCGAGGATTCGGCCAATCGCAGCTTGATTTCAGCATCCACCGCGATATCATCCTCTCTGAAAAGATCACCTTCCAAATACGCGCCGATGCGTTTTTAACATTCTTAACCATCCGAACTTCGCCGATCCGTCTCCCCTGGAAGGCGCAAACCTAGCCAGTTCTTTTTTTGGAGTGGCGACGCGCATGGCTTACAACTCGGGTTTTGGCGGCACGGCACAAAGCTCCGGTGCGCCCCGTTCACTCCAGTTCAGCCTACGCTTGCAATTCTAGGTGAGAAATTGGACCTGTGCGGGCGGCGCACAAAGCATGAGACGAACAATAGGAATGCCGCTTGCTTACGCGCGCGGTTCAGTTGCGTAAGCCGAAACAATAGAGCGTGCTGTCAAACGTTGCAATATACACCCGGCCATTCGCCAAAGACAATCCACTGAAGTGATTAAACGTTGTAATCTGATCGCCGCTCGAATACAACTCCTTGCCGGTCTGGGCGTCGAGCGCGTACAAGACGGCATGGGAAGAATTCTTGATACGCTCAGCGCTCGAATCAAACAAGCCGCGATCCGCATAAGCCTGCTCGGTATTCTCGCCGTTGCCGTAAGCGTACACAACTCCGTTAGCGATTAACGGCGGCTCCGCCCGGTTCATGTCGCGCGAGATCCAAGCCGGCTCCAACTCAAACTTGCCGTTGTTCTGTTTAACCTTGAATGCCACCACCGCTCCATGTGTGACTGGGCCGTACGAAACGGGCACGTTGAAGGTGGGTCGCACCGGACCCCAGAAAGGCGTCAGGACCCAACGCGTTCCTGCCGCATCCTCCCACGTTGCCATCGATCCCCAAATGCCGGCCGAGGCGAAATTCACTTCTTCATTGCACAGAAGCGGCGTGCGGAACAGCGGCGTTTGGTGGTCGTTGCCACCCGCATCGTTGGTGTCCAGCAGATAAACCCGGCACTCCTTGCTGCCCGTCACCATCAGCTCTTTACCCCCAAACTTGAAGACGGCGGGCGTAACCTGCATGTCAAGATCGCGCTTCTGCAGCCACGCCCAATTCGAAGGTTCAAACCAGTCTTTTAAGACAAGTTGATCGCCTTCCACCCTGGCGCCAACTAGCCCGTTTCCATAAACGTGGTTTTCCGGATCGTATCTACCGTCGCCCGATGGAGCCCAGGCCGTTCCGTTAAAATCCACGGCCGCGCCGGTTCTGCCCCATAACCCGCCGCTTTTCGGATTGAACGTCATTACTTTCTTTTGCGGATCTTTCACATTGATGGCCCAGATCTGATTCGGATTGCCATTACAGCCTTGCGAGGTGGTAGTGAAAATGACGTCATGCCACAGGTTCAGCGCATAAGACTTGCCATTGCCGAAGCCGAACTTTACGGGCGGCTGCACATCTTCGCCATCGGACACATTCAGAAAATGCAGCTTGCCGTCGCCCGCCAGAGCGTAGAGCGTTCTGTCACCCGCTTCGTTGCGATCGCCAATTACCGGCGTGGCTGTTTGTCCGCCCGGACACAGTGGATCGTCCGGTCCATAGCCGCGCCCTTCGGTGACCGGAGGATATTCAAAATGCTTTTGCCAAATCACCTTGCCGCTATCCACGTCTATCGCGTAAATATTGTCTGAGACGCCGGCTTCGATGGCGATCTGCTTGACGCCATCCTTCGTTTTCATGTCGCCCGCGATCAACGGAGGGAACAGCGAATGCATATGTCTGGGCGGATTATCCAATTTGAGCTTCCAGACAATTTGCAGGTTCTTGACGTTTTCCGTCGTCAGAATGTGTTCGTCCCTTTGCCAGCCTGTCCGCTGCGGGCTGCCACCGTCGGTCAGCCAGTCCGCTCCCCAGCCAATGGCGCCGCAAAGGGCGATGGTGAAATAAAGTAGTTTTCGCATGGGAATGTCTTTACTTGTCTGTCAACTGGGGCTGCATTTTTGAAAAGCCGAATGAGTAAACGGCGTTGTCGTTGGCACCGAAATAAATGCGCCCATTGGCAATCGCCAGTCCGCTTCCACGCGATGGGGCCGTTATTTGATCTCCGCTCGAGTACAACTGTTTCCCATTCTCTCCGTCCAGCACATAAAGCGTAGCGTGGGTTGAGGCTTTTTCGATTTCGGCCAAGCCATATGGTTTGCCTTTCGCCGTGGCCTCGAGCGTTGGCTCTCCAGTGGATAGCGCGAACACCAAACCACCGGCCGTCACCGTTGCAGCGGCACTCGGCACATCGCCCGAAACCCAAGCCGGGGCTAACGTGGTTTGTCCATTTTCGACGGCCAGCTTAAACGCCACAATGCTGCCATGCGCCGCATCCCCATTGGTGACCGGAAATTTCGCGGGCGTTTTCAGCGGCCCGCGGAATGACGCATACACCCAACGAGTTCCCTTGTCGGCATCCGTCCAGCTTGAAAAGCCTCCTTGGAACCCGCCACCGTCGGCGATCGGCCCGCTCACAAACAGCGGCTGGCGATGATCTTGCCCTCCCAATGAAGTGGCGTCAAGAAGGTATAAACGGCCCTTACTTCCGGCTGCAATAATAAGGTCTTTGCCTTTCCAGGAAAACACCAGCGGCGTGATGCCGGCTTCTTCCATATGCTTGTTGGCGTTTGGCTCATCCTCGGTAGTGAATGAATCTTTCACCGCCAACGTCAGCGGCTCAAGCGCGAGAATCGCGCGGTGGTGGGTTGCTTCAGTCGCGGCCTGCTCAAACGGCATTTCTACATAAACCGTCCCATCACTGCCCAGCGCCGTTCCAGCGATGCCGGAGAGACTGCTACTAGTTGGCAGGGAGGATACTTTCTTATCGGCGCTGCCTAGATCAACCGCATACAGAGCATTCGGGTGTCCTCCGCAATTGCCGGATGTGGCGGCGTAGACGGTATTACCGTCAACGTTGAGCGCGCTCGCTCGCGAATTCGGCGGCAGGAATTTCACAGCAGGAATCAAATCTGCGCCCGTCGAGGGATTCAGCGCGTGCAAATACCCATCGCTGGCGACCACAAAGAAAGCCCCTGTTCCCTGGTACATGCCGCCTTGGCCAATCAAACGCGGCGGCGCCGGACCGTTAGCCGCTGCGGCGGGCGTCGGCGGTCTCCTTCCAAACGTGACTCCAGCAGAACTGCTACCTCTCATGGCTAAAGCCGCAGTCAACCCACCCGGACACGCGGCGGTCGCTTTCCGAACCTCGCGTTCGTCTCCGTGGTATTCGAAATGCGTCTTCCAGATCAGTTTATTGAGATCGGCATCCACCGAGTAGACGTTATCGGAACTCCCTCCGAAGACCAGCATCTCCTTAAAGCCGCGATAGGTGATAAGCAGGCCGTCGATGATCGGCGAAGTTAGGGAATAGAGGCCCTTTGATTTGTTATCGGACTGATACTTATAAAGCAGGTCGAGACCACTGACGTTATCTTTGGTGAAGGCTTTCTCGGATCGCGCCCAGGCGTCGCGTTGCGGCCCGCCGCTTTGTGACGGCCAATCTGCGGCTACTATCACGGCGCATGTCGCGGCTGCACTCAGCAAGAGGGACCGCAGGTTCTTTTGGGTCGTCATTTTCAGAAAGTGATCCTGGACTTTTGCGTTTCAATTTTCTTGAAGTCAAGGCCCGGAATATTACGCAGGTCGTCAATCGATTTGAACGGGCCCTTTTCGCTGCGATAACGAATCAGCGCGGCGGCTTCCGTTCTGGTTAACACCAAAGAGGATTCCAAATCCACGCTATCGGCCTTGTTTATATTGATCGGTGGCGCAACCTCAGGGCCGAAGTTTTTCGTAAGATACTCGAGCACCGCATTGAATTCGTCGTCGCTGCCTTGCGCTCCCATTTTCACCATTTTGGCGATGGTGTCCGTCCAGCCATCCTCGTCCTGACGAAGCGATACGGCCTTTTCAACAGCGTGGCACTGGCCGCACACCCGAACCGTGGCCGCCTTACCGGGACCCTCCGGGAGTTCGGCGGAAAACAGGACGGCGGCGGTAAGGAATAGGGGGATGAAAATCTTCATATTAGAAGGCCAGCAGGCTCCTTTTCGCATCGATTTTTGCGGCGTCTAAGCCGGGCACTCTCTTGAGGTCGTCGATGGTTTTGAACTCGCCCTTCTCTTCACGGTAGTGCAAAATTGCGTCCGCTTCTTTGTCTGAGATATCGAGCCCTGCGCGGAGTTCTTGGGACGTGGCTTTGTTGACGTTGATTCTTGAAACGGTGTTGGCCAGGTAATCGACGATGTCGGCAAACTCATCGTCGCTGCCCTGGGCACCGCGCTGGATCATGTTCACCACGATCTGGCTCCAGCCATCGCGATTCAAGCGCTTGCCTAAAACGATTTCGGCTCCGTGACAGCCGCCGCAAATGCGCACCATGGTTTCCTTGCCGGGGCCTTCGGGCAACGTCGGCCTGTCCACTCCGGCAAAAGCGATTGCAGCGGCGGCCGGCCAAACCATAAGAAAGCGCGGTACCCTCATGCCCCTAATTATGCAACCTTCTTTTGAGACGGCGCTTGCGGATTGCCGGGACCAAAATGTTTAAGCATCACCAGATTCTCGCTATCGCTCTTATTGGTGACCACCACGCCGTTCGCGGCTGCGTCGGCCGTGACAAACATTTCATCCTTCGTCATTTCACCGAAGCGGATGAGGCTGGGGGTTTCGATTTCATGCTTGCCCAGGGTGCCGTAACCTTGCACCAGAATCAGACCATAGGCGGCCGCGTCCTTAACAGTGACGGAACGCCGCGGCAAAACGGTCAGCTCTTTCGCCGAATAGTGCGGTGTCGAATACACCACCCAATTTTCCAAATAACCCGCCTCTTTCATGACTTCCGCGGGCGCAACGGAAGTGGGTTCGAAAAGGCGGTGTTCAGCGAATTCTGGATCGGTATTGCCAGGCCAATCCATCATGTCGAGCAGGTATTCAAGATCCTGATGATGTTCGGGCGGCACGTCTTTCACCAGCAACTCCCAAGGCACCACACGGCCCTCCACCAGCGATTGGTACATAGCGAAGACGTCTGAATTGACTTGCGGTTCATAAGTGACCAGCGATCCGGGCGCATGCAAAATGCCAGGATCGATTTGCCAGCCAGTGCCCGGCTTTAGTTTATAAGCACGCGACAGATACAGGATTTCGTTATCGCCCTCGTTCCAACGTTCGAGACAGCGCTTGACATCGGCGCGTGTCACCCCGGGGTTCAGACCCATAAACGTATATGGGAAATTGTTGCCCTTGAAATTGTATTGGGGCGGGAAGTAATAAGCCTCGGGCTTGCCTTTTTGTCCGACGCGCGCGGCGAACTCATCGCTCTGATGGAGGTGGTGCGGAATGGGCCCAAGGTTGTCGAAAAACTTGCATAGCAGATTCCACCCGCCGTATTTTTGCATAACGGCCGAGCCGAGAAACTTGTCGCCGACCGTATCGATAGCCTCTTGTAAGAGCGCCTTCTTGCCATTGAATTCCAGGTAGCTTAAGCCTTCATCGGGAGCGGTTAAGGGACCGTTGGCGGCTTTGGTAGTGGAAGAAAACCACCGCTCGTCAATACCGCCCCGATGGCCGCCCAGAGCATAAAGATCGCGCGGGTCGAGTTTGAGGCGTCCACCCGGCATTAAAAAGGATCGCGGCACCCAGCAAGGGGCCAGCCTGACTACGCCCTCGCCCGCGGCGAGCGCGTCGGAAAAGAAACTTTGGTTCGACATGGTGGTAGATCTAGAAAGGTCCCCGGTTTGAAACGACTCAAATCAAACGCAAGCATATATCCGCACCATTCGCCATGTCAAGGAACCTTGCGAAAGGGTGCGCAACACGGCCCACCCAGGATAATTCGCCCGCTGCCCTCAGGCGAGCCGGTAGAGGAGGAAGGGGACTCAAATCGCCCCTACGGACTGGTTTGCGGAATTATTTGGCGGATTGCTTGGTCTGTGATTCGGCTAGCTCATCCCTTTAGGCGTCGATCCAGCTTGCTACGCTCTTAGAGTCTCCATGAGCATTCACGAACATGCCTGTGCAATGTAACCACTGTGCAGTGGCGGCCATTCTACTATCAGCAAAAAAAGTACGACCTAAGTCACCTTGACTCGAAACAGATCGTCTACGTTCAGCCAGCAAAGGGGGAGCGGCAGGAACGCAGATACAAAACGGAGGTTACCTTCTCTTCGCACTGCTTCACGCGCAGGCTGAAGGACGGCGAGTCGCCCGAACCGGCGCTACTCTATAACGATTTTAGGGAGACGAGGGTCTTCGATTTTAGACGGTACGCTCTATCGAAATATCTTCCTGAAATTGCGGATGGGTTGGCGGAGAGAAAGTGCTTCCATACAGGCGTCGGGAACTTCTTCACGGTTGAAATCTGCGACGAGAACGGCTCGCCTGCTGAATACGAAATTTTCTTTAAAGCATATAAGCCCGCAAAAAAGGGTACCATCAGTCTTTTGATTGAAAGTGCGTATGTGCGGGACACGAAACACGCCAATGCGAAGCCGTTTGGGAAGGCGATTGGTTTTTACGTCATCCTATTCAACACATAGAACAACAAGTCGATTCGCTTACCAAAATGAAAGAGGCACCCGAAGGAGCCTCTCTCATGCTTCCAATTAAAGCTAACGGACCTCTTGAAATATCCTCACACTTGGGTAAGGGCCACTTTAGTGGTGGGATCGACGCGCGGCCTTTAGCCGTTCCGCTCATACGCCGACAGAGTGATCATAACATTATTGTTGACAGCAATTCAAGGTGCTGTATGTCTAAGTAAATGGAAGACTTGCACTGGTGGTCGTCGTGACGCGCCACCGTGAATCGTGCATAGATGGACACTATGTGGCCGAGCGATGACAATTGTGGTGTGCCCATGTGCCTACTGCGATACTGGTTGAGTCAGGCTGCACATATGAACGAATCCAACGGCGGAAACCGCCTTGGCGACCACGAGCAGCGCCTGGCGAAATTGGAAGCGGCGCGCAAAGAGCTCGAAGATTCGTTCATCGTCATGACGCAGCTGGAAACAAAGGCTGCGGCGCGGCTAAAAGAACACGCTGAATTTATCGCGGCCCATAAAGCCGCGATTGCCAAACAAGTTGAACGGGCCTCGATTCTTGACGAGCGCGTGGACAAATTGGTCCTTGCGATCGGTGACCTGATCTCGTGCATTCCGCCCTCAGCGCTTGCCCATTAGTTCCGATCCGGCAGCCCGCATATGGGTAGAGTAGTATCGGTGTTTAGAATCCCTATGAAACAAATTCTTAGCCTTGTCGCTCTGGCTGCGGCGTCTTTAACCGCTGCTCCTCCTATAGAACAGCGGGCTTTCGGCCAAGCCGACGGCAAGCCGGTTTCCCTTTACACGCTCCGCAACAAAGCCGGCATGGAAGTGACGATTACCACTTACGGCGGCGCTGTTACTTCGTTGAAAGTACCGGACAGAAACAAGACCATGGGCGACGTGGTGCTCGGTTTCGACCAGCTCGCTCCCTATCAAGCGACGACGTCTTACTTTGGCGCGCTCATTGGGCGCTACGGCAACCGTATTGGAAAAGCTAAGTTCCAGTTGGACGGCCAGGTTTATCAGATCCCCGTAAATGACGGCGCTAATGCGCTACACGGCGGCACGATTGGTTTCAATAAACGTGTATGGGACGCCAAGGATGTCTCGACCCCCGAAGCCGCGGCATTGGAACTGCACTATCTCAGTCCAGACGGCGAAATGGGTTTTCCTGGAAATCTGGATGTTACGGTGCGCTACACGGTCGAGCCGAAGAACGGACTCCAGATCGAGTACAACGCCACGACCGATAAGCCGACGGTGTTGAACTTAACCAATCACAGCTACTTCAACCTGGCCGGCGCAGGCAGCGGCAGCGTTTTGAAGCACCGGTTGACCATCCGCGCCGAGCATTTTACGCCGGTAGACGATGGACTGATTCCCACCGGAGTGGTCCAAAGCGTGGAAGGAACACCGTTTGATTTCCGCCACGGCAACGTAGTTGGTTCGCGCATCAATGAGACCAACGAACAACTGAAACTGGGTAAAGGATACGACCACAATTTTGTGTTGGATGCGCCCGGCAATCTAACGCAATGGGCGGTGAAGGTGGAAGAGCCGAAGAGCGGGCGAGTCATGGAGGTTTACACCGACCAACCCGGCGTGCAGTTTTACACCGGGAATTTTTTGGATGGATCCATGCAGGGTGTGGGGGGAGCGTTCAAATACCGCGAGGCGTTGTGTTTGGAGACACAACATTTTCCAGATTCGCCGAACCATCCCAATTTCCCAAGCGCGGTGTTGCGGCCCGGAGAGACATTTCATAGCGTGACGATTTACCGCTTCAAAACGGAGGAATAACTGGAGATTGGCCATTTTGTGGGGCGGCGGGATGGCATCCCGCGTGCCGATTGTCAATCGGCGCTCGTTCAGTGCTTCCGCGACCGCCATGCCATCCCGCACCTACGCCGATGCGCCACCGACTGCCCACCGGACGCCATCTAAGATCTTATGGGAATCCCCTTGCGCCAAGGCGTCGAACAGACGTTCGGCTGCAAGCACAATACCCGCGTCTTTAGTAAGCGCGCGCGCCGACCGGTACGCTGAGACGGCCACCGTAAGATGCTCGGGCCCATCGCACAAAGCGAATCCGCACAGAGCCAAACCTTTCGATTCCCATACCACGAAGTGCTTCGGGTTTTGCGCCAGCATCTGCTCCGCTTCCTTTAACGCCCGCTGGAAATAGCTCCGCGCCAGCGTCTCATCACCCTGCCGCAGAGCAACCATGCCTAGAAAAGCCAAAAGGCCGCTCCTCGGTTGGCTCTGCTGCTGCGCATCGTAACGCAAGGCCGCTTCCGCAATCTCGCGCGATTTGCCCAGATCTCCGCCATACAAATACGCCGTGGCCAGCGGTTGGCGCGCCTCGTTTTGGAATTGCAGGTTTGGGAGATCGTCGGCAATATCAACCGCTCTGTTGAGACTCTCGACCGCCTCAGACAGCCGATTCTGCGCAATCAGCAAAATCCCGGAAGTTGTCAGGTTGGCACACTCGAACAGGCGGTTCTGGATTTGCCGGGCGAGCCGCAGTCCCTGTTCGAGCCACTTCAGGCCGTTGGCCGTGTCCCCCAAACGGCCCAGCGCATTCCCGATATTGTTGGAGAGCATCGACGCGGCATCTATATCGTTATTGCCGCCGGCAAGCTTGAACGCCTGATTGTAGTGATCTAACGCAAGCTGGGTCTGTCCCAGGTGGGTATAGCTGCGGGCCAGTTCATTGAGGCAGGACGCTTGGCAAGCCGAATCGTTTTCGCCGCGCGCCAGCTCCAAAGCAATTTCGAGCGAGTGGATCGCCGCCTCGCTCCTGCCGCTTTCCAATTGCGAGGTGGCGATGGCCGAAAGCGCGTACGCTTCCAACCGGTGGTTCTCGACACCAGCAGAGCGGCTGATCGTCAACGCTTTCTCCCACGCAGGAATGGCAATGCCCGTTTCACCGATAGCCCAGTTAGCCCAGCCAAACAGATACAGATTCCAGCCCGCCAATAGCGGATCTGTCAACTTGTCTATCAAGAGGCCGTGCTTTTGCGCAGCCAAGCGGAAATGACCCCAACGCGTGAGCAGACCGCTGATCCCGAACAGCACTTGGGCCGCACTATCGTAGTCGCGCCCTTCCACGCGCAGATCGAACTCAATCTGCTGCGCTAGCAAGTCGGCGATGGAGCGGCACGTCTCAGGAGCGATGCGCGCTTGAAAAAAGAAATCGGCCGCCCGATCAAGCAGCGCGAATTTCGTGAAGGGCAGCGGATTGCTTTGGCGGTTCTCCGGCTGGCCTTCGGGCACGCGGCTTACCGCATAATCGCGGTCGATGGCATGCATGTAATAGCGGCCGGAATCTTTCCTGGCAAAATGCATGTTCACCAAGCGGTTCAGGACCGGCGCACAGTTGGCGGCGGGAAAAAACGGTTGCAGCAGATGGTCGATGGCGGCGGCCGGCACCGGGTGGCCGTAGATAGCCAGGGCCTGCATGACTTGCTGCGTCGCGGAATCCAGACGGCTATAGGCCTCTCCCACCAGCGCTGTGACCACGTTGCCGGGAAGGACGGCGGCGGTGCTGTTCAATATCTCATCAAGAGAGGTGCTGGTGTCGGCCTTGAGAATCGCATACAAAGCCTCGAGCGCGCGCGGGTAGCCGCGGGTACGTTCGCGCGCGCGCAGCAGCAAATCGGGCGCAACGCTTTTCAGGCCCAGTGTGCCATCGGCGTCCATGGCGCGCAGAACATTTTCGGCAAACGGCGAGGGCAAGCCCTCATCCAGTTGAATGGCCAATTGGCGTCCCGGCTGCTCAAGAGCCAGATCGCGCGGCTGGATGCGGCTGGTGATGATCACCTTAACCGCGTGCTGCGGCAAATTGAGGATGGCCCTCAGCGCTTCCGCCAGGCTAGGGTCGGCTATACTCAGGCTCGAAGCATCCATCACGTCTTCAAAGTTGTCAAGAAGCACGATCGTCCGGCCATTCGGAAACGCTTCCAGAAGCGCCTGCATCTGCGCGGCTATGCTGATTTTAGATGTCTGGTAGATGCTTGTTAATCGTTCGGCGGTGGCCGCGGGCAGCAGCCTGCAAAGATCGGTGAAAATGTTGGCAGCGTTTACTTTGTGCGACCCCGATCCGCTCAGATACACGATTCCATCCGCCTCCAGCGGCCCGCCGTCATCGGGCAACACGCCTGTCGCCAGTGCTTTGAGCAAGCGGCAAACCATGGCGGTTTTGCCCGTGCCGCCGCGGCCCACGACGCTGGCAATGCGCCGCGAATCGTCTTTCAAAAAGTCGCCTAACAGCTTGGTTTCGAGGAAGCGGTCTTGAAAGTAGGCGGGCGCGCCGGTCGGGGCGGGGTTCACAAATATGGTTCGCCCCACTTGGGTTGAATCGGGCCTTGGCTTACGCGCCTGCTCCAAGGCCTCGTCTATGTTCTTTTGCGTCTGCTGGGCAGCGTTGCCGGGATCGTCGATGACCGCTTGCTGGTGAGCGATGTCTTCTTTAAGCGTGGCGATCTCCGCCAATATCCGCGGCCGGTCGCCATCGGATGCGCGCTTAAGATCGCGGTTGGCATCCATCAAGCGGTACTTAAGCTGATCGAGAACTCCGGCAGGCGAATCGATCCATAGCAAGTGCCCTCGCAATTCGACCACCGCCTTATCGAACGCGCCGCTGAAATCGATATATTGCCGCCCTTCCAACAGAAACGGCGGAGTGACGCCCTTCTTCCATAGCAGCGGCACCACCGGTTTCTTGAAGGTGATGGCGCGGCTGCACTCCTTGGCGCACACGGACATGAGGTCAACGCTATCCGGGCTGATCACAAACAGCATAGTGCGGCAATCGCGAATCGCTTGGTCGATGGCGGCGAACCAGGCGGGGTCTTGCGGATTGATTTCCCGAACGTCCACCCAAACGGGAATGCTCGGCGTGCCGCTTTCCAACTGTTCGGACAATGCTTTGGCGAACTCGCGCGCATCCACACTCGAGTAGCTAACGAAGTGTTTACGCGCGTCCATCTCTGCAATTCTTCCTCTAACTTGCCTGCTCTAACTTACTCGTCTTGCTTTGCCTTCTCTTGTCCCGGATCTGCCACCGGCCGCGTCAGATGCCGCAGCGTCCGCTTAGCCTCAGAATCTCTAATAAGCGCCGCCAACCGTTTCAACTTCGTCTCTTCGCGCTTGGCGCTCACCACCCACCACGTCGCCGCTCTTTGATACCAAGGCGCTTGCGATTGAAAGAACTTCCAAGCGGCCTTGCTCGCCCGAAACTGCCGCTCTTGCGCCGCTTCGAACGCGATGTCCCGCTGTTCGAAAGAATAGACGGCCGTGCGCTCCTCCAGCCGTGCCTCGAATGCCCGCAGGCCGGCGGGCCGCATCAACCCCAACCTCGTCAGTTCCCGCACTCGTTTAAGATTGACCGCGCTCCAAATGCTGCGTGCTTTTCTCGGTGTGAAGCGAATGCTGTAGCTCTCCTCGTCAATCCGGCGGCGAACTCCGTCAATCCACCCAAACGAAAGAGCGGCGTCCACAGATTGGGGCCAAGTAATACTCGGCTTGCCGCAACCTTTCTTATAGAAGGCCACCAGCAGTTCTGTTTCCCTTTGGTGATGTTCCTCGAGCCACTCGCGGAACTGGGCCGGGGTCGCAAAGAACATCGCGGGCATTCGCAAAATCAGTGCGTCATCGCGTAAACGATGTCGTTAATACCAACGCGGATGCCCAGCGCCGAGTATTTTTCCGGATACTCCGGCGAATCGGCCCACTCCCACGAATCGCCGATATCGGAATTGAAGGAAGCGATCACCAGCAGGCGGTGTTTATCGTCATAGATTCCACGCCAGCGCGCGACGTAGCCATCCTTTTTGTGCCCATCCACCAGATGTTCGCGGCCCACGATCTGGTAGCGTTCGTCTAAATCATAGACAGTGTGAAACACCGCATCGCCATCCGGAATATCCACAATCGGCCGTTCCGGGAACACGCGCTGCATGCTTTCCTGAAACACGCCCCACTCTTGTGTGCCGTGGAAATCGTCGGCCATGAAGAAGCCGCCGCGCAGCAAATAGTCGCGCAGCTTTTTCGCCTGATCGTCGGTGATACCCCACTCCCCGACTTGCACCGCATAGAGCCACGGCCAGTTGTAAACATCGTCGCCATCGTCCAGATTCACCGCTTGCTCCACGCTCCGAACGTGTATGCGGGTGAGGCGGCGAACCGCCATGGAGAAATGCCGGTCCGCGCGCGGAAAGTCTTGCGACCACAACGATACGCCCGTATGCCAGTCCAGTTCGCGCCCTTGATAACCGTCCAGCCAACCGCCCGGGAACATCATCCGGGCAAACGCCCATTCGGTTTTCTCTTCGTAATCGGACGGAAGCGGGATTTCCCCAAGGCTGTATTCAATGCCGTTATACTCGCGGAAAGCCCGCGGCAGCGTGCGATCCACCGCGAATGCCCCAGCCACAAAAAGAATGCCCCAGACAGCTATTCCTAGTGTCTTGCTGGATTTCATGCCCTGCCTCGATCTGAGCATAGCAAGTAAAAGATGACCGCGCCGTTTTCGAACCGCGACCGCCAGGGCAACAGCGGAGCCCGCTGAGAGTTCTTGGTCAAATTGAGGAACTCGGAAATAGTTGTTGCGTTACCCCTTGCTTGCCCCGCATAACCTGAGAAAGATAACCTAAGAAACATGATTGTCTTCGTGACCGGCGCCACCGCCGGCTTTGGCCAAGCCACTGTTCGCAAATTTGCCAAGGATGGCGCTAAGGTCATCGGCACCGGGCGCCGGGCTAGCCGCCTTACTGAACTCGCCAAAGAGATCGGCCCCCACTTTCTGCCCGTCGCCTTCGACGTCGGCTCTCGCCAACAAACCGAGCAGGCCATCGCGAGCCTGCCCGAAGAATTCGCGGCAGTGGATCTCCTGGTGAACAACGCCGGCGGCGCCTTGGGTCTCGATCCCGCGCAAACCGCCAACCTCGACGATTGGGACGCTATGGTGGATAGCAACATCAAAGGCGTAATTTATTGCACTCGTTTGCTGCTTCCCGGCATGCTCGAACGCGGCCGCGGCCACATCGTTAATCTCGGTTCCGTGGCGGGTGAGTTTCCCTATCCAGGTGGCAACGTTTATGGAGCGGCCAAAGCCTTCGTTCATCAATTCAGCCAGAACCTGCGTGCCGATCTGGTCGGCTCGCCCATCCGCGTTACTAATATCGAGCCCGGCTTATGCGGTGGGACCGAGTTCTCCGAAGTCCGCTTCAAAGGCGATAAAACAAAAGCCGCCGCCGTCTATGAAGGCACCCAGCCGCTCACTGCCGAAGACATTGCCGAAGCCATCCATTGGGTCGCCACCCTGCCTCCCCACGTGAATGTCAATGTAATGCAACTCATGCCCGTCTGCCAGGCCTTCGGGCCGTTTATCGTTAAGCGCAACAAGTAACGCGCAGCTCGCTCAAAACCCGCGCTGTGGACGGTATCCCGGCCTCGCTCGAATCTTATATTTCCGCATCGCCTCGTCCGTCAGTTCCACTCTGATTCTGCGGAAACCCTCGTTTGGATTTGGTTGCGGATAGTAGGTAACCGTATAGCTGTTCCCCAGATCTTCGCGAATTGATTCAAACGCTTCAATCTGCTTCTGCCACGTTTTCGCAAAATAGCTTTTGCCGCCGGTGTTAGCGGAGATGCGCTTGAAGATGTTGGAAGAAATCGGATCTTTCGTCACCTCCGACGTGGAAATCACATAAATCGGAATACCTTCGTCTTCCGCCACCGCGCGCACATCGTCCGGCGAAACCATGCTGGCATTGTCCGGGCCGTTGGAAAACACAATCACTACTTTGCGCCCCGGCACTTTGGCCGCATCGCGCAGCGTCAACAGCAGACAGTTGTACAGCGCGGAATCGTCCCCCGCCACCGCTTTGCGAAGCCCGCCAATCGCCATGCCGCGATCACGGTCGAGCGGCACCGCGCGGTTCAAGTTCCGGCTGTAGGTATAGACTGCGATGGAATCCGTGCGGTCCAAGCCGCGGATGAAATCGGCAATCGCGTCCGAGGCATAAACAAATCCCCGGTACATGTAGTTGCTGGTGTCGAATAAGACGAACACGTTCGTACCGCTCGCGTCCGCGCGTACGTCGACACCGTCCGGATTCCCACCGGGAGCGGCGCTCGCCTCCGTCGAAGGCCGCAGGGGACGCGTCTCGCCGTTATCCAGAACTTGCACCGGTGGCCGCGCACCCTCAGCAAAAGTGGCCAGCTTTTGACCAATTTCGTCCTCGTAGATTCTGATGTCCTTCGGCTTAAGGCCATTGACATACTTATTCTTCTGGTCGAGCACGGTAAAGCTCAGAACCACCATGTCCACTTTCACCCGGAAAGTGGGCTGTTCGGGTTCCTGCGCCCGCAGCCAAAAGCCCGCCGCCACCGCGGCAATCAAACCGGTTGAGACGATGCCCGTTGTTTTCTTCACAGTGTTCCTAGTTTCCCGCCCCGTTCATGGCAACCGTCTGCGCGCCATGTTGCCGAACGTTTGCCGCCAGCGCCCCAAGCGATCGCAACAACGCCGGCCAATCTTCCAGGTGTGTGGCAAAAATATTCTCTATGGCCGCCCGGTTCCACTCCGGTACGTAAGCGTCCAGCAGCGCCGCCGGCACGCCCGCTTCATCCGCCAGCGCCGCATAGTAAAGATTATTCGATTCCCAACTTTCCGCCAGCACCCGGCTGGAATAGCCCATCAACGCCGGAAACGTTCGTAAATACAACAGGCCTGGGCGAAATGAGTGAGTTAACGTCGGCTTCGGCGTGCCGAACGCCCGTCCAATCGCCGCCGGCTCCAATTCTGCCAGGTGTTGATTCGCTAATTCATCCAAAGCCAGCGAAGCTAAATCCGGCTGCAAATCTTTAAGCGCCTGATCCGACGCAATGGCGAACAAAACCGAAGGGGGCACATGCGCCGCCGTGTTCTCAAAATCGCCGGTGAACAGATGATCGTCAATCCACTCCACGCTCGAGGGCTGCAAATATGTGCGCAAACTATCCAAAACGCGCGCTTCCACCTGCGCGTTCATTGCCGCCATCGCCAGTAGCGCGCGCCCGCGCTGCAAATGTAACGCCACCCAACGAATTTGGTTCGGTGTAATGTTCCGCCAGCGGTTCACGGTAACGCCTGCTATGATCTGCGGCACCAGATCGGCCCAAATCAACGCCTGCTCGCGCTTCGGCGTGAGGAAGTTTTGCTCGGCTTCCGCCAAAGCGTAGGGAAGCGCGATTAAAGACCCCGTTAGACGCCCGCCCGCGCTTTCCGGCCAGCCCGTTCCCGAAAGTTCCGTATGCCGCCATTCCGCCGGCGCGCCTTCCGGCCCCACAAAATCGTGCGACCGCACCAACAGCGGATTCGTCAAACACAACTGCGCCCCCGGCGGGGCGTAATAGCTATAAACCAGCCCAACCAAGGTATCTCGCAGAAACGGAGCCAATGCACCCTTGGGGTCTTTCTTGTCAGTGCCCTTCATCAGGCTTTCCACTTTGAGCTTGCGTTCCTGATCCACGTGCCGTTCGCTCCAATAACCCACCGCCACGCTATTCTTCTCTTCGCTTGAAAGCGATCCGCGCGTTGGCTCCGTCTCCTCCAGCCGTACCAGTTGATCGTTCAGCGCCTTCAGCGCGCTTGGTTCGGCCGTACCCTTGTCCAAACGGTCAGCCGCCAGAAACAAGCCGTCCAGCGATACCAGCCGCTGGGCATCGAAGACGCGCAATAAATTCTCCGCCGGGGAAATTGGCCCCCCTGCGCGCACCTTGCCAACCAGCAACTCCACCAAACGTTCCTGCTTGCCCGCCCCGGCCACCTTCGTTTCGGTCGCCGCCAACAAAACGCCTACGCCCGCGCGCGCCGCGTCAAAAACATCCGCTTCCTGCTTCAACGCGTTAAACGGCTCAACAATCTTGCTAAACGCCTGATCGCGCGCCGCCACCGGAATGGAATCCTGCCTCGAAAGGATCCGCCACAACTCAACCAACGCTTGCGAAGCACCCAACGCGTCGGAACGCAGCAGCGTGTCGTGCATCTTCATCGAACTGGCGCACCAATCCAGATACTTGGTAATCGAGCCCTCGCTCAACGTCGGCGAATCCGCGAATAACAAATATTGCGCGCCGTAGGCCCGATAGTCCGCAATCAATCGCGCCGCCAATTCGGCCGATATCGGCTTCGCTCGTTCCTTGTCGATATCGTTCAACGCCAAAAAGATTTTCAGCGGCTCGTTCTCTACAGATTTCCGGCTTAACCCAAACAGCGCCTCTATCAAATCGTCGCTCGAGCGCCAGGTTTGTGCCGAACGGGTCAGTTTCCCGTCGTATTTTCCGTGTGGATGCTTCACAAAAAGCGTCCGCCACACTTCCAGATTCCCCGGCACATGCGGTTCGCCATTCGCGTCAATCCGCAGCGCATTGGTCAAAAGCATCAAATCCGTACTTGAGCGGAAAACCGGTCGCGCTGGACCCGGACTCGTCACTTTCCCTCGCAAAGCGTCATAGTTGCGCTTCAATCGGTCCGGCTGCGTGAGGTAAGCGAAAGCCGGACCCCGCAACCGCGAAAGCGCATCGAAGTAGCTCGCCAGCCAGCCGTCGTCCGTTGACAACAGCTTGTCGAAAAACGCTCCGGGGTTCGACGGGCTCACGCCCACCATCGCAGTCCAAGCCTTAGCCGAACCGGGCACCACGGCGCTCCCGTTGCGAATATCGAACATGCCCCCGAAAAAATCCAGCACATGCGAATAGATCTTCAATCTCGTCGCGGGCGCTTGCCGGCGGAGCGCTTCGGCGGTGACGCGGTTCAGATGCGAAAGCCCGAGATACAGCCGCCCTAAAGACGGATCCGACAAAAACGCGTCCAGAAAATCGCTCTGTCCCGTGCGCGTCAACGCCGAAAGCCAATACTTCGCGTCGTAGAGCACCGGAACTTGCGTATCGGCGTAGGGCAGTTCGAAACGGTGGTTCGCCCGCAGATCCTGCTCCAGTTGCGTGAGCGGGAAACCGGAATCCACGGTAAGAAACGCGCGCGTGGGGTTCACCGTCTCCAGCACGATATCGGCGCCGCAGGATCCCCTCATCCGGTACCCCAAAATTTTCAGCAGCGTGCCGGTCTCTTCGCTATCGCAAGTGGAGATGACAATTTTGCCGTCTTTCACCATCTCCTTCAACTCGCGCGCCTGCCCGATGTAGCGAACCAGCAGCCGCAGAAACTCGGTTTGTTGCAGCGCTTCGTTGCCCGCTGCCTCATAGCCGTTCGTAACAATGTTGCGAGCCAAAGCCGGCAACAATTCCTCCGGCGCTAAATCGGGCGACAGCGCCGCCATGCGCGCGAAGGAAGCCAACGGTCCGGGCACCGTCACCATCGCATAACTCGCCTGCTGGCGTTTACCGGGCGACGAAACATCATTGCCCCCGGCCGCCTGGTATTGCTGCAGATCGACCGCGTTATCCTGATCGCTCATATAATCCAGCAGCAGCAACTGCCTTTGCGCCAGCTTCTTGCGATTGGGGTCGCTTTCGAGGCTCGCCCACTTTGCGGTCGCGGCGCGGCATCCAGCCACGCCATGTCTGCATAAAAACTCAGTCAGCGCTCGCTGAGCCGCCGCATCGCCCGCATTCGCTTCCGCCTCGCGGCTCAACAGCGCTTTCGCCGAAGTCAGGTCGCCGCTCGCTTCGTACTGCGCCACCTGGTCTTTCGTCGTCTGAGCCGACCCCAGAAAAACAAGGGTCAACAACAACGTAAGGGAACGCGCCGTCCGAATAGCGGGCGAGCCTCCCCAGAAATGGAAATTCACGGTGTACTCCCCAACGTTAGGTTTTTACTTTATCATTGTCGAACGATTAATTAGAGGATTCACTCTAGATTCTATTTGATCCCGAATGGTGCCGTCCCGAAGCAGAACATTTTTTACATCTTTATTACGTGCTCTCCCCGTTCTTGGCCAAGTAGCAGATACGGATTACTACCGGCTTTCGGATGACGCGAGACTTTCAATCGACGACGGCCAATGCGTTGGTCGCCCTTGCGTCCGTGGTATGCGAATTCGCGCAACGGATATCCTTGAACTCCTCGGCGCTGGTGCCAGCTACGACGAAATCCTGGAAGACTATCCCTATCTTGAGCGCGAGTTCCTGGTAGACAACCAACTGCCACCCCGCTGGCCCGCTTCATTCAAACCGTAGGCGGCCATTCGTGGCAACAGCGCGGCTTTCTAGCCGCCCTTACGAACTAAGACCGTTATGCGTAGCGTAACGCTCTCAAAATCTCCCTCTTTCCCCCTAGGGACCTCAGCGTAGTTGGGATTCGAGGGCTTCGAAGCGGCGTTTGAGGTCGTTGAATTCGTCGCGCAGGTCGCGGAGGTCCTGCTCTAATTGGGCCACGCGAGTGGGAGGGGCGGCGGAAGATGGTTCGGCCATGGCTTCCAAATCAGGTTCGCCGGAAAGCATGTGAACGTAGCGGGCTTCTTTCTGGCCGGGCAGACGGGGGAGTTTCTTGACCAGGGGACCGAGTTTATCGAGCACGGTTTCGGTTTCGGCGAGATCGGCAAATGAAAACATGCGCTCGCTGCGGTCTTTGATTTCTCCAAGTGTCTGAGGACCGCGCAGGAATAGTACGCACAGAACCGCCGATTCCCGGCGGCCCAGATTCAAAGTCTCAGAGATGCGCTGCTGATATTTGTTGACGCGGCTGCCGCCGGTGAGGGTGAGCGCAAAATGCTTTTCGCGCAGGCTGGCTAACGCGTCGGCCACGGTATCGTCATCGTAATCGGTTACGGGTTCACGGTTGGTTTTCTGATTGCAGGCGTTTACCAGCGCGTTCAAAGAGAGTGGATAGTATTCCGGGGTGGTGGCTTCTTTTTCCATCAGCGCTCCCAGGACGCGCACTTCGACAGGATCGAGCAACTCCATACCTACAGAGTACGCAGGAACTACAGAGTACGCAGGTGGAACCCGCCATCGACATACAGCACTTGGCCGGTTGAGTAGTCGAGGCGGCCGTCGGCAATGGCGCGCACGGCGGCGGCGACGTCCTTGGGCTCGCCCATGCGGCGTTGGGGCAAGAGACCGTCGGCTATGCGCTGCTCGTAAGCCGCGGCTACGGAAGCGATCATGTCGGTACGAATGATGCCGGGTTCAATCTCAAAGACGGGGATGTTGTGAGGGGCCAGGCGGGCGGCGAAGAGCTTAACGGCCATCGAGAGGGCGGCTTTGGTCATGCAATAATCGCCGCGATTGACGGAAGCGGTAAAGCTGGAGATGGAACCGATGAAGACGATGCGGCCGGCGTTACGGGAGAGCATGCCTTTGGCGATGTGCTGCGTTAAGAAGTAGGGACCCTTCAGATTGGTGGCGAAGAGTTCGTCAAAGCTTTCGGGCGTGGCTTCAAGGATATCGCGGCGATCGCGCGGCGCCATGCCGGCGTTGTTGACCAGGAGATCGATCAAAGGGAAGCGGCGGTCGAGTTCGGATAGGAATTGAAGGCAGGAGGCGGGGTCGGCCAACTCGCATGGGAGGATGGCGGCGCCAGTGGTTTGGGCAACGTCCTGGGCGGCGGCAAGATTGGTGTTATAGGTTAAGACGACAGAATGGGTAGACGACAACTCTTCGACGATGGCGCGGCCGATGCCACGGCTGCCACCGGTGACAACCGCGACGGGTTTGGAAGACATGGAATGTCTAATCGGTGAGCTTGGTGGCCAGATCGGGGCGAATCATGCGGAGCAGTTTGGCGGCTACGCTTTTTCCCTGCCGATAGGCTTCGGCGTATAGCTCTTTGCGCTCTTCGCGCGAATAGGTATAGCCCAAGCTGTAGAATTTATCGAGCGAAAGGCCGACCACTTTGGTGCCGGCGTAAGCGACGCCCGCCTTGGCAATGAGGCCGCCGCCGAAAGGAATCTTGCCGACCAGTTCGCGCGCGAGCGCACGCCAGCCGAAAGCGCTGCCGATGACACCGGCGACTTCGCTCTTCTGTTCCATATAACCCACGTCCCGATCACTAGCGCCCGCGATCATGAACGCCATACGAATTTGATTCATGGTAAGGAAAGCGCTATCGGAGGCGAATTCAGCAATAGCCCAGGGGAGCGAGATGAGCGGCACGATATCGGGAATGGCGGTGGCTAGGGCGAACAGCGTGTTTTCTTTGCAGACGTCGGCCACTACGTTGCTCACGTAAGGTCCGCGAAACGGTTCGAAAGAGCGGGCCAGCGCGATGCCCAAATCCGGAAATGTTTTGAGTGTTTTGGCGACGGCGATTTTAGGCTGTTCGGGCAGAAAGACAAGCGACTTGGGCGGCGCCGACATACCGGCGTGGTAAAGATTGACGTTGGCCTGATCTGCGGAACGCGGGTTGCGGAGAATGAGATTTGCCGAATCGCGGCGGCGGGCGGGCCGCAAGCCGGTGAGTAAGAAATCTTCCATCCGGTCAAGCGAGGAACTGTCGGGCGCATGCAAGCCAATGCGCACGTCTCGCTGGCTCAATTCCCGCACTTCTTTGGGACTGAGCATGCCGATGGCTTTCTTAATCTGTACTAAGCCGTCAAAACTCATTGGATGCCTCCGTGTGAAATGGGCGCTTCTGCTCCTCTTAGACGCAGGACCACGCGCAAACTGTTCCGCCAATCGGAATTAACTCCTATTCTTTCAATTTCGATATCGGGAGAGAAGTAGCGGATGAGATCGGCGTTCGAAGAATGAAACGCCATGGCGGGAGCAACTA
Organism: Bryobacterales bacterium; assembly: GCA_963785595.1. GTDB lineage: Bacteria > Acidobacteriota > Terriglobia > Bryobacterales > Bryobacteraceae > Bog-105. The sequence continues at coordinate 635,961 of CAWAVY010000003.1, forward strand.
GCAATAACTTAGGTGGCTTGTTTTCTAGTACGTTACCGGGAAATAACTGCCGCAACTCGTCGCGCTGGAGATGCCAGGCAATGCGCATCCAGTAGTCTAGCGCTTGCAAGGGAAGGTGGGGATCTTCGGCCACTTTCAATTCGAGAATGGTGAGGCGGCCGCGGGGCGAAAGCGCGAGCAGATCGATGAGGTCGCGATCGCCCGCCGCGAACGTCAGCACCTGCCCGTGAATGGGATGCGGGAGCAAATCTGGCTCAATCAACGGCATATGGCAGCGCACAACCGATTCAAACCAGCGCTCCGAGTATTGAGGAGGGACCGTCTTCGGAGCGCCGGGGGCAGCGAACTCTGGCGCTGCTGAGAGATGTGACAACTGCGCGGCGAAATTAGTCACCGCCGAAAATTGGGACGCTGGCAATTCGGTTTTCGTTCCTATTCCCAACAAGATACGGCCGTTTTCGAGGCGGCCGAACTCTAAACCGCGGTGGCGGATGCTGATGGCGCCGCCTAGTTCGGGGGAACAGGCGACGCCGTTCAGGGAATTCAGTTCGTTTATTAGGTTCGCAGTCTCAGCCGCGAGGGGTGGCACGACATAGAGCGAGGCGAGGCGGGTTTCGAGGTTGCCCAGATCGCGCGAATCCACTTCGCCGGCCGAACCGTGCGCGTTGAAACGGAACAAACGTGGGTTGAGAGATTCGCCGGTGAGCCAGCGGAGGCGGTGGGCGGTGAGGTTGCCGGACGTTTCGGGCAGGAACAGACAGAGCGAGGTTTGACCGGCTGCGCGGCGGCGTGAAGAAACGTATCTATGCCAGATCAAGGCGGAGGTGAGCAGTGCGGGCTCATCTTGCGGATCTGCGCACGCCATGGCCGCCAAAATGTGGCTGCCGCGGGTGACTTTGGCGCGCGGGAAAACCGATGAAAGCGTATGCTGCAAATCAAGCCCCGAGGAAAGCGTCTCCACGTCCCAACCCGGGAATTGGCGCTGGAGCATGCGCCGAAACTGTTCGGCGAAATTTTGGCGATGGCCCATGCGCTTGCGATGCTCGGTTTGCGGGCGGTCTAAATCGAGAAAGGTGAGGCGGCTGGGCTTGCCGCCAAATTTGTGTATGACGCAATCGAGGACGCCGGTGGAGTGGCGGTCAACGGAGAGGATGCGGCGGGACAGGCTGCGGGTTTCGTCCCAGATCTCGATGGAAAGACGGCCGGAGCGGATCTCGAGGGCGTAGCATCCCGGGGCGAGAGGAATGGGGGTTTCGCCATATTCGAGCGCGGCGGGACGGCGGCAGGCGGATAGAAATGCTTCAATGGCGATGAGCAGGAGCTCGGGCTCGGGAGAAGGACTCAATCAATAGTAGTGGTTGCTAGGGTTGCTTATCTCTGCGTTCGAGATACGCCTGCCTGCTATCATTAATCACTTTGCGGGCTTCGCGCGGGCCGGCCCAGCCTTCCATCTTCATTTGAACGCCTTGCAACTCCTTATATATGGAGAAAAAGTGTTCGATTTCACGCCGGACGTGGGGGAAGACCTGATCCATGGTATGAATGCTGTCGAAGCGTGGATTGCGGGTGGGAATGCCCAATATCTTCTGATCGTGCTCATTGGAATCCAGCATGTGCAACACACCTACCGGCCGGGCTTCCATGAGGCAACCGGTGAAACTGGCTTCGTCAACAAGTACGAGAATGTCTAACGGGTCGCCATCGTCGGCCAGAGTGCCGGGAATGAAGCCGTAATCGCCCGGATAATGCATGGGCGAATATAAGGCGCGGTCGAGGCGAAACATTTCCAATTCGCCATCATATTCATATTTATTCACCGAATTCTTCGGGATTTCGATAATGGCCCTGACCACTTCGGGGCAATCATTTCCGGGGTCGAGATCGTAAAGCTTCACGCGAACTTAAGGGTAGCAGAAAGGCCGCGCCGGCCATCTGATTCCGTGAGAGACTGTTTAGTCATGCCTGAAAAGATTCGCTGGGGTGTTTTGGGAGTTGCCAATATAGCCGTAAAGAAAGTGATTCCGGCCATGCAGAAAGGCCGTTTTTGTGAAATATGTGGTATCGCGTCGCGCGATGCCACGAAGGCGAGCCAGGCAGCCGCGCAACTGGGTATTCCGAAGTCGTACGGCTCCTACCATGATTTGCTGGCCGACCCGGCGATTCAAGCCGTCTATATTCCGCTGCCGAATCATTTGCATGTGCCGCTTTCGATTAAGGCCGCTGAGGCGGGAAAGCATGTTCTGTGCGAAAAGCCTCTCTCGCTGACGGCGGAAGAGGTGCGCACACTGATTGCGGTTCGGAACAAAACGCGGGTTAAGATGGGCGAGGCGTTTATGGTGAGGACCGCGCCGCAATGGCTGCGTGCGCGGGAACTGGTGCGGAGCGGGGCCATCGGCGAGTTGCGTTCCATAGTGAGTGTGTTTAGCTATTTCAACCGCGATCCGAAAAATATCCGCAATGTGGCGGAAATTGGCGGCGGGGCGGTGATGGATATTGGCTGCTATCCGATCAACATATCGCGATTTTTGTTTGAGAGCGAGCCCGTGCGAGTGTCGGCTTTGATTGATAGAGACCCGGAGATGAATACCGACCGGCTGAGTTCGGCGCTGCTCGATTACGGGAGCGGCCATGCCATTTTCACCTGCAGCACGCAGCTTGTGCCGTTCCAGCGGATGCAGATTCTGGGCACGAAAGCGCGCATTGATGTAGAGATTCCATATAACATTCCGCCTGATCGGCCGAGCCGGATTTTTATTGACGATGGCGCGGAATTGGCGGGCCGCAAAGCGCGCATTGAGGAGTTTGAGACATCGGACCAATACACCATTCAGGGCGATGCGTTTTCACGGGCGATTTTGGACAACAGCGAGGTGCCAGTACCGCTCGAAAACGCGCTGGGGAATATGGCGGTGATCGAAGCGGTTTTGCGGGCGGGGCAATCGGGGAGATGGGAGGCGGTGTGAGGGTCGGGCTCATGGCTGGGCTTACGGCTGAACCAGGAAATCAGCCGTCCGGACAACCGAGACATTGCCGGCGTCGTCCGCCGCGGTGAACTCCGCCCGGTAAGACCCAGCGGCGAGTTCTTTAGAAGGCACCCGCAAACCAACCGGTATCACCGGACTGCCGGCGTGCGCGTATTGCGACATGTCGATCAGGCCGGTATCCAATTTGCTTTCCTTCGTCTTAGTGTCGATCACCACCATTTTCAGCGCTACCTTGTGCGGTTTGTCGTCCGTCATGGAAGGCTCATAGATCTCGAGATAAAACGCGCCCGCTCCGTCTTTCGAAAAAACGTTAGAAGCGCCGGGAGTGAGTTGCATGCCCATGACAATCAGGGGCGTCTTATCCGCCAGCAGCGCCGCATCGAGATTGGCATCCAGATCGTTCACCTTGTGCATCTCGCGGCTTATGGCAACGGTGCTCATGCCGAACTTTTTGTTGTCATATGGATCCACCACCAGCGGCGCTTCGAGCTTGCCAAAGCCTTCGCCGTTTGCGCTAAAAACCACTTTCAACGTGTATTTTCCAGAGCCCAGCTCAAATTGCGTGTCATAACGCAAGGGTTTTTCTTCGAACTCCTCAACTTCCTTCTTATTCTGAAATTCCATTTTGAGGGTATCGCTAAATTTCGCCGCGACACTGCCTTCGGGGTTGTACGCAATTCCAAGCACGTTCAACTCCGCGCGCTGTTTACCTTTCTCCTTTTGGAATTTCAGAACGTCCGCGGGCATTTCCATGGCCACGTCTACGCGCGCCGTGTTCGGCCCGGTGTAAAAAAACGCGGTCTGCATTTTAGCGCTTACGTTGCCCGCGGCTGAGCCAGCCGCGCGATTTTCCAACTCTCTGCCCTTTGCGCTACCCGCCAGCAGGTCTATGGGCTTGGTTTGGCAGTAGCCGCTGCGCGAACGCACAATGACGCCACCGCGATCCACCTTCACCTTTAGTTCGTGACAAGCGCCGTCTTCGTCTCCCTCCGCCGGGGAATAACCCAACACATAATATTCGTTCTGTTCGTTAGCGATGCGGTCGAGCCCTCCTAATAAGTCATTGGTGTTGACGATGACGAATCCACCGGTGCCCTGGGCCAGAATGTAAAGCACGTCCTGCTGAGTGGTGACGTCCGGGATGTGCGGCAAGATAGAGCGCGATTGATTGAGAGGGTTAGTGACACCCGTGTTAGGACCGCGCGGAACGCTGGTGGTTCCTCCATTTCCGCCTCCGCTTTTCACGCCGCCGGTTGACCCGCCCGTACCCCCGCGCGTACCGCCGCCGCCACCGCCGGCTGTTCCTCCACCGCCACCACCACCGCCGCCGGGGTGTTGGAATCCGTAAGCGGTCTTAACCAGAAACGCACCGCCCAGGGGACCATCACCGTTTTGCGCCGCCGGGCCTCCCGCCACTAATCCGCGTACATCTATTGGATAAACGGCCACGTTAGCTTTGTTGCAAACATCCACCACCGCCGTTAATTCCGAACGTAACTCGCTATCGAGCTTGAATCCGGCACTTAAGAAGATGAGCGTTTTTCTTCCTGGCACGGTGCTCAGGCTCTTGGCTAGGCTTCTCAATCCGAGCAGCACTGTACGCGCGCCAAAATCCGACTCAGCTTTCGATAGGGCTGGACCGCCCAGGGTGTCGCCATTTGACGACACGCTTGAAAACTTAACGCCGCTGACCACCTGCTTGAGCCGTTCCGTGTCTGAAGTAAAATTCTGGGCGATACGCAAGCTGCCGCCGAAATTCACTACCGCGATGAGCCGGTTCGGCGCGGTGTTCTTATCCAGAAACCGCAAAGCGGCTTGCCGGGCTTGCGCCTGTTCGGCGAACCCCATTGTTGAATTATCGAAGAACAGCACCAGATAGTGCTTTCGGTTGCTGGCGGGCGAGGCGGGGTCTACTTCGGACGAGAACGTTTCAATGGTCTGCTCGTCTTTGTCCTGCCATAATCGAAAGTCTTTGACCGTCAAGCCGTGGATGTAGTTGTCTTTCTTATCGGTGACCACCACATCAACAAGCACCAGCTTCTTCTCGGCCCGAATCACCGGCCCACTCGCATCCTGAGCTCTCCCCATTGCCACCGCAAGAACGACTATCCCAAGCAATGCCGCTGTTATCCGCATAAGTCACCTTTCAAGGAATCTCGACAGCGCCATTTTGCGCCGCCATCGACTGCCCTTCGGCATCTCGCACAACCAGCCTAACTATATACGTTCCCGGTTTCACATCGAAGTTGGTTTTCACCGTAATGCCCGACGTCAAGCGCGCCAATGTCTCATCACGCAGCTTCATATTGACGGTCTTTGTCATGCCGGTTACGTAGTTGCCATTGGCATCGAACAGCGCCGAGACAACCGTTAATTCGTCATTGTTGCGGCCGTCCACCTTCTTATAGTGCAGCCGCCGCAAATCCACTTTTGCCAATACGGTGAGCTTGGCTGTGGAAGCGTCCGGCTTGAAAAACTGGGTTTGCAGATCTACCGGAATGTCGCGCATCTCGTCGCGTGAAAAGACGGCGTCTTGGATATCCGCCTTGGCATCTTCTTCCGCATTGCGGCTGTGCTTCAGCGCGTAATAGCCGCGGCGCGCTTGAATGTTCATACCCTTGCGCGTGACCAAACTTATTTTCAAACGATGGAATGCGCCATCGGGTTTGAGGGCTTGCGGTGAAAATCCCAGCACATATGAAACATCCGGCGCCGCCGCCACGCGCGCAAAGCCCTCATTCAGATCGTTGTTATTGTGGAAAAACGTTCCGCCGGTGCCATCGGCCAGTTCGGCCAGGACATCTTCTGTGGCGATGGCGCTCTCGTGGTAATACTGCGAAATCAATTGTTGCGCGGCTGAGCTGTAAGCGCCTTGCTGGCTGGCATCCATCTCCGTGGTAAAGAGTCCGCGCGCGTTCAGCGAACTGATCATGACATTGGTGCGCGCCGCCAAATCGAGAATATCGGCCTTATCGCTGATCGCCTCGCTGGTCTGGGCCAGGAACCCGGGCGAGGCCAGCACAAGGAGCCGCTGTCCCGGCATGGCGGACATTCTTCGTATGACATTCTTGACCACCCCGAGTGTGATGCGCGTGCCCTGCTCGCCGGTGGTCAGTTCCTGTCTCGCCGCCGATTCCGCCATCTGTTGCGCAACGGTTACTTGCGTAGAAGTCAAGGCCATGCAGGCCATCGTCTCCCATGTAGCAGCTTGCAACGCCTGCGGATCGTTCTTGTTCACGATCAAATCGGCCATGTAGTAAGAAAGGTCGGGACACTGCCGTCCCACGTGCTGAAACATGGCCCGCACTTTTATCTGAGCGACGGTCTCTTCGAGCTTCGTTTTGTTGTCCGTAAAGTCCAAGGTGGTTTGCCCGGAGGTGGTGTAGATGGCGGCCCGATCGCTGGGTTGCAAACCGCTTGCCAGATGGCGCGAGGCGGCTTTCTTTACCGCCACCAAGTCGGCAAACTCGATATTCAGATCGTCGAACAAATAGGCGACATTACGCTCGGGCGCGGGTTGCGGGTTGCTCGGCGCGGCGCTTGCTCCGGCGGGTTCCGCGGTTGGCGGATTCGTGGCCTGAAGAGCGCCCCCGCGCTTGACGACCGAAAAGCTGGCAATCGTCTGCGGCTTACCTTTATCGAACAGTTGAAAATCGTCTTTCGTCAGATCGCCGACAGCGCGGCCTTGGCCATCGCGCACTACCACGGGCACGATCACCAAATTCACTTTGCTTTGAAAGGTAGGCGCGGTTTCTTTCTGCGTCACTTCCGGCGCATTTTCCTGCCAACCCGCAGCTAAGCAAGAGAACAGGAAGAGAGCGGAAAAGGAAGCGCGCAGAAACTACCCCCGGCCTCAATTCTACTTCTTTTAGGAATCGGCATACTCGACCGTCATCCTAGTGTTGGATCAGCGTCTCGACGCTGCCAACCGGACTTTCACGGCCTTCTTCTTACCGCGTACTTGTTTGGTTGGTTTCAATGTTCTCCCAAAATTCCCGCGTAGATCGCGGCAACTGGAATTTCAATCTTTCCGAGAGGGATGACGGTGAGTGAAGAGTGATCTACGTAGATCCATCCCGCGCCGGAGCGTTCGTAGTGTCCGACCTTTCTTTCGGTCTGACTGACGAGGAGATAATGTTGAACGCTTTCGAGGCCGAAGTAGTATTCCCGTTTGGTCCCATGGTCGTAGTCTTTGGTGGACGGGGAGGTGATGTCGACGAGAATGAACGGATTGTCGATGCAGTTCGGCTTCGGGTAGTTCGCGGGTCCGCAGAGGACTGTGGCATCGGGATGAAGAATCTTGTTCGAAGTGGCGATGTAAACATTCATGCTAGGGCCGTAGACAGCGCAACGCGGGAACGCTTTTTCAAGAAGGGAACCGACTCTTGTTTCCAGACGCGCATGCGTAGGCGTCGCCGCTTCCACCGGGAGAATGAGGCCGTCGTGGAATTCACTCTGGTATTCGAGCGTATCTTCGACCTCCAGGTATTGCTCAAACGTGTACCGATCGAGCGGTTGAGTCGCCATAGGATTAACTTATCAAGTCTAGGACCTAGCGAGTCAAAGGCACACGTCGCCGACCCCGCAGATCAGGCGGCCACCCTGCACGGGGGCCGGGCGAGCCGCGATCCTAACGCGAAGACTGTCCTTCAAAAGTCACAAGCGCGTTTCTGATCTCTTTAAAAGCCTTCGTCATCTGTTCCGGCGTTTCGACGTCGAATACTTTCGGGTGCAAGGGTTTGAGGGTGGATTCCAACTGATCCGAAGCGTAAGAGGTTTCGTTGCCCATCATAGGGCCGCCGCCCAATCGACCGCCTCGGCCACGGCTTCCCATCTGTTGGCGTATAGGGCGAATCGACTCCACGGGAGAGCGGTAGCGTATGTAGAAGACGCGGGCGGGAGGCAAGGCTTCGAGAGAAATCGGCTCGAGATCCTCGCCCGATTCGAATGCCACGGGAGTAGCGAGCACAACGAGGACGGTGGGCTTATCGGAAGCGCGCAGAACGCGGCGGACCTCCGAGACGAAGAATTGGGCGTCGTGATGGCGTTCGGCGAGCGCATGAACGTCGATTGAAGCCGTATTCGCATCTCCGAGAGAGACCTTCAGCCGGGGCCAATCGAGATCTTTAACGGCGTCCTGATGGAACACATCGCGCCGGTGCCCCAGGTCGAGCAAGTCAACGTTTTCAGAAAGGGTAGACGCTCCGGTTTCGGATAGCACCTTGAGAGAGGGAAGCAGAGCCGCCATACCGCTGCTTGGAGTGTGCCGCGATCCGGGCTCGGGGAGGGTAGGGGCTACGTTCAGAATCACCTCGAGCCGGGCCAGCGAATGGATGGAGTCTGCCCACTGGAGGCGGCCGCGAATGGCGGGTAGATACCAACTATCCGGCGATAGTTGGTTATCGATAAATTCGACAGCCGGGAGATCGCGCCAGGCGTCCGTCAAAAAATCATAGGGAGGAAGCGCCACGCGAAACTGACTTTGCATGACGCTGTGCTCGCCGGTGGCGCTATCGAAAAGAGCGACAGCCATTTGATAATCGCCTGGCCGAATGAAGGCGCGGTGCGAGATTCCGAGATCCGCGCCTTGGATGTTCTCGTCGAGTTTGTTCAGTTGGATGCTGCTGTGTTCCTGGTAGCGCGCGCCTTCGCTGTCGGTGATTTGGACTAGGAACACCATCTCACCCTTGCGGCGTGTCTCGAGATCTTTGCCATCTAAGGCGATTTGAACGGTGGCTACGAGGCGCTGGTGAAACGAGAGTTCGGCGCGGGTGACGCGTGCTTTCCAATGGAAGCGTGTATCGGGACCTTCGCCCAGCCACTGATTGAAGGGAATTCTTTCAAAGGCGGGATCAAGGGCGTCACGCTGGGTGGCGGGCAAGGCCAGGAGCGCAGTGTGGAAGAACAGGAGGACGAAGTTGCGGACCAAATGCCATGTTATTCCACCGATGCTCCGTCCGTTGAGTGTGCGGTTTCCTACACATTCCGGGTGCAACCAGCGGCATAGGTTCTGCGTCCCTCGATCATTCAACGGCATAAGCGAGCTTGACTTGTTGCCGCCGGATTGGTTACAGTTCAAATCGCGGAGGAGGAATCTATGGCGGATGTGAAAGGAGATTGGAAGGGCTTGGCTGTCTTGCGAAGTCTTCAGTCGGTGGTCTATCTTCATTTGCAGCAAGACGCAAATGTGCTGACGGGCGCGTTCGAAGCCTCAGACCTTGTGGGCCCAAATAACAAGGGCGATGTTACCGGGTCTATCGACGCCAACAATGACATAAAGCTGGACGGCGACTCTTCGGGGAGACCCGGATTTACGGGGAGACTTACCGGCGAAGGCACGGAAGAGGAGATGATACACGGAGTGGTTCACATCCCGGGTGAACGACCGCCTGTTGGAACGCTCACTTTGTTTCGTCAACCGGTAAAACCAATTTTCGGCATGTACGGCTGCTAGGGTCGAACCGATGCTCCCAGAGCAGGCGGACACCAAACGCGCGGTTGGAAGGGCGGTGGAATTTCTCCTGCAGGCGCGCATAGATGGATGCGGCGCAAGCGGTAGCGAGCCACTGCAAACCGGGCGGTTCTGGAGAGATTTTCGCGTGGCGGGAGTGCAGAGCGACGAATGGGTGACGGCTTACGCTGCCTGTGCTTTGGCCGAAACGGGCAACCGGCAAGGGTACGAGGCCGCCGAATGCGCGTGGAATTGGCTGATCCGGCGATCACAGCAAGATCGGCCGGGCTTGGGCTACAATCGGCGGACTCCCCGAGACGCGGATTCCACGCTCTGGGGTTGCCGATTGGCGGCGGCGATTGGCCGATCGCCGGACGAGTGGACCGGGTGCGCGGTTCGTTACTTGCGAACGTGCTCACGGGCGGACGGCGGAATTGCCACCTTCGCCAAAGCGGCCGACCTCAGCACGCTAAAACTTGATAGCGCTCCTGAAGCAGTGGAGGGGTGGACTATATCGCACGAATGTGTGACCGCCGCCGCCGCGTGGCTGCCCCAAGTCGTCAACTTTGCCGATGTTTGCGGATTCCTGGCCCGCACTCAACAGCCCGAGGGATTCTGGAGGGCTTATTGGTGGGCGGACGCCGATTACGCCACCGCTCACGCTATTGAAAGCCTGGTTCGGATGAGTGCGGACCAAGCAGTGATTGACCGCGGCCTGGCATGGCTCTGCCGAAGTCCGAGCAATCGTTCACCGTTTGTACTGGCATTGCGTGTTCTTGGTATTTCAAAAGCGCGAAGTCAGAGCTTTCGGCTTGCGCTGCGGCAACTGCTTGACTTACAGCTCGCAAATGGGTCTTGGGCCGCCTCCGCCCGCTTGCGACTCCCGCCGCCCAAGCTAAAGAACCCGGCTATCATATGGAACTGGGATGAGCACCATGACGGACTTGGAGGCATAATTCTCGACCGGCAAGGGGTCTTCACGACCGCAACTGTGTTAAGGGCATTGTCTTCATGCCTAACGCAGTAGCGCGCAGTTTAGCCGCCGAGCTCGCGGCGATGGGTTTTATGCCCAATCCACTGCGTGCGAAGTTGGTCGGCTCTAGAATGGCCGATCGCGGAGAGCAGGAATTCACATGCCTTCGCAAAGAAAGCGCAGCGCTTGATTCCTTCCGCACAGTGTGCGCGCACTATCTGGGCACGGGTGCGTCGCTTACCGAGTTTCTGATTAGCGGCCTGACTCTTGATCGGGAAGTCAAATCGCAAATCGCCACACTCGGTGGCATCGCGAACACGATTATCGGGGTTTTCGATAAGCTGCTCGACGATTCCCAGTGTGTGCCCGTCTTGTTTGGCGATAACCCGCAGCTCTCAGCCGATTCCGAGATTTGCGGCAAGCAAAAGCTGGTACTCGACCTGGTGGATCTGTATTTCCGCAAACTGGATTCTTTGAATGCCACGGCCCTGCGGGTCAGGGCGCTGCTGGAACTCGCCATACGGAGGTTTTATCAAGCGGAACTAGGAACGGCGGCGAATGCGCTGAGTTGGAGCGCCTGGTGGCGGAAGAATGCTCTGCTAACCGTTATCATGGGACTTCCGGCATGGCTTCACATGCGAGACAGCGATCACTTCAGGTTTAGGGAACACCTAATGTGGCTGAGCAGAGTGGGAGAATTTCTCGGGTGGCTTGACGACGCCGCCGATTACGAGAGTGACGCCGCGGCCGGCAGCGCGAATTGGCTGCTCCTTTGGCACGAGTCCTCGATCAATAACCGCATTGGACGCATTGCCGCTAAAGGACAGCGCGTTCTGCGGTTTTGGGATGCGCGAAACGCGGATTCGCCCGCGCGTGACACTTTCATGGTTATCGCCTGGATGTGGCTGAACGCGCCATGACGGAAACCATAACGGAACTGCGCAGCCCCTCCTCTCGCCGCGTCAGGATTGGCACTCTGGCCATCCTGATCTGCGAAGTGTCTCTGTTTGTCTTCGCCACCGGTGGAATTGTTGCCCGGCATGCCGATCCAGCGTATCCGGGTTGGAGGTGCCGGTTAAATCCACCCGCGTGGGTGGTCAACGAAGTAGACCGGCGTGGGCCCGCAACCGACTTGCAGGCCGGTGATCGGGTGCTCAGCGTGAACGGAGCCGATCCCGGATGGCTGGGGCCGGCTTTCAAGCTGATGGCTCTCCATCCTGGCCAGCCATACGCTATGACAATCCGCCGCGGTGCTACAACTTTTGCCTTACATTTGCTCATGGGCCGCGATGCGTCGGTTTTTCTGCTTGATGTAACGGCGACGTTGTTCTTTGCGTTCCTTTTCTGTTCCGCAGGGCTTGTGATCGCGCTGGGTGGGCAAAACGACGTCACGGCGCAATTGGGAAATACCTGCTTTTTTCTGGGCGGAGTGTCTATGGTGGGCCCGGTCATGCTGACATACCCAGGGTGGGGCCTCTCAACTACTTTTTTGGCGGTGGCCCTGGCTAGGATACCTCGCCCCTTCCCCATGTCGTTTGGTTGGGATTTCCTTTCGCGTTTCCCCCATCCGGTACCGGAGAGGCGGCTGATTAAAGTGCTTCGTACGTTCTTCTACGTCGCATCCATCGTGCTCTGGGGCTTGTTCAATTTGCCCATACTTGCCGAACTCGTCCATCTGCCCTATTCGCCTGCCCTGGGAGCGCTGCAATGGCTGGGACGCGAAGGCCCGTTTGCCATGGTTGCGGACGCCGCCTTCGGTGGAATCGTTAGTGTCGCCGCGTTTTTCGTACTCATGCGCAACTATAGGCTTCTGCTTGACTGGGATTCCCGCAGGCGTATTCGCTGGGTGGCCCTCTCTTTCGCGATTGGCGCAATTTCTCTTTTGATCCTGAAGTCGCTTCAGCTGGCATCTGATATCAGCAGGTCCGCAGCTCTTCGAACGGCGGAAGACATGGCAGAGACGGCGACGACGGCCGCAGTGGGCTTGATACCAATCGCGCTGGTTTACGCCGGCTTAAAGCATCGCGTACTGGGCATCCGGCTCGTTATCCGGCGCGGCTTGCAATATCTGTTGGCCAAGAATGTTTTGCGGCTCGTTCTGCTAACGCCGGTTTTGATCGTGCTCGTCGAGATTGTGCGCGCCCCGGATCGAAGCTTTTTGGACTTATTTCTGCGGAGTTCCTGGCACTTTTATGTGCCCGTTATGCTGACCGCCGCGCTGAGTCTCCGCTACCGCCATGAAGTTGAGCAATGGCTGGACCGCCGCTTCTTTCGAATCGCCATGCAAGAAGAGGAACTGTTGGTGGCCATGACGGAGAGTATTCGAACGGCCACCACGGAAGACGAAGTAGCGCGCGCGGCGGAGCGGCAAATCGAGCGGGGATTACAAGCCGATGGCGTGCGCATCTTTTTTCGATCGGCTTTCTCCGGCGAATTGGAATCGGGTCTCTCTCACGAGAAGCTAGATTCACAACCGTTGGAGCACTTACTGGAGCGGCACCGGCTGGCCGCGTCCGCCAAGAATTCGAGTCTCACGGCACCCCTTATCGTTTATGACCGGGTGCCGCCGGATCAGGTAGCTCCCGACCACCGGGAACTGTTGGTGGTGCCACTGATCGGAACCGATGGACGAACCTTCGGAGCCTTTGTGCTCGGACCTAAGAAGTCGGAGGAAGAGTACACGCGCCGGGAACGCGAGCTGTTGCAGGCGATCGGCGGGCAGGTGGTGATGGCATGCGAAGTACTGCGCCTGAAGCGCACTGTGGATCGGGAGAGCCGGCAACGGGTTACTGTGCTAGGGCGCCTGGAGCGTGAAAGCATTCGCCTGCTGCAGGAATGTCCGCACTGCGGAGATTGTTATGACACTTCGCAATCTCATTGTGCAAGAGATGGCGAGGCGCTTCAATTGACTTTGCCCGTGGAGCGGGTGGTGGCGGCTAGATACGGCTTGAATCGCCGGCTGGGGGCGGGCGGCATGGGCGTCGTTTATGAAGCGCTTGATACAAGGTTAGAGAAGCAGGTGGCCGTAAAGATTATGGTGGGCCAACTGTTTGGCAACCGGGAGGCGCTCTTTCGTTTCAAACGGGAGGCCCACGCCGTTGCGTCTCTGGCTCACCGCAACATTGTGGGCATACACGATTTTGGTGAGTTGCCCGCCGGCGGCGCTTTTCTTGTTATGGATCTGGTGCGGGGAACTTCCTGGAGAAGCCATCTCCGCCAGAATAAAGCTCTGACGGCCGACCGGATCGCCGGCTGGACAGAGGATTTGTGCGAGGGAGCGGCGGCGGCTCATCGTTCGCGAATCGTGCATCGCGATTTGAAGCCGGAGAACGTCATGATCTCGCAGGATAGCGATGCCGAGACCGCGATGATTCTGGATTTCGGTCTGGCCAAGTTTCAACCCGGGTTTGAATCGAGCGGCGTCAATGTTTCGGTTGATGGAATGGTTCTGGGCACGCGGGCCTACATGTCGCCTGAACAACGCGTGGGCGCTCCGGTTGGGCCGGCCTCGGATGTTTATTCCATTGCCGTTATGACCCTGGAGACGTTGGCACGCCTCTCACCACCCGCCTCCGGTGCGAGCGGTGAATGGGCAAACCAAGCCTTGCAACTCATCGCGAGACCGGGCGGCCAACTGGAAGCCTTGTTCTCCAGCGCGCTTCTTGATGTTCCTGAAAACCGGGTCAAACCGGCGGACGAATTTGGACGCTCACTGGCTGCGGCCATCCGAACGGAACAGCCGTTGGCGGCGAGTGTCTCCGGATCGGACGAAGCGGAAACAAAAAGCCTGGGCGCGGTTCAGTGAACCGCCACATCTGGCCTATTGGTACACGCCAACTTCGCATCGGACAAACACAAATTCTCCGCCTTCCAGCGCATGGCGGCGTAGATGCGCGTTCTGCCGCTGGGGTGGTCGAAGAAGATCATTTCTTCGAGCGGCGCAGGGTCCATCTTGCGATATTCGCCCAGCAACAGATCCACCTCCGCTTCGCCGTCGGGCTGGCGCGCCGCATTGAGCCCATACAGATCCGCTTCAAACTCCTGGGCGCGGGTAAACGAATTAAGAATGGGCGTAAACAAAAATCCGAGCGTAGACAAAATGATGACCGCCACCGGTAGTGCCGCCACATCGCTCACTCGACGCACTCTCCAACGCTCGCCCCAACGCGCCAGGGCAATCTCCATCCCTTTGCGGAGCACCCAAAATAACACTGCAATCACGATCGTGAAAAAGATCAGCGTATTGTAAATGTGGTGGAGCACATAATGCCCCATCTCATGGCCCATCACCGCGAGAACGGCTTGCGGCGAACAGCGCGCCAGTAGATTGTCATTCAGCGTGATTCGCTCCGTACCTAGAAATCCGCTGACATTCGCGCTCACTCGTTTGGTCTGTTTGGACGCGTCCATCTCATACACATCCGTCGCGGGAATACCGTTCGCCCGGGCCAGGCTCAAAATGCTTTGCTTGATGCTCTGGTTCTCGAGCGGTTTGTACGTGTTGAACAGCGGCGCAATGAACACCGGTCCAATGACAATGCCGATGGCCACGAATGCAACACTCACCAATGCTCCCCAGAGATGCCAATTGGTAGGCAGCCGGCGCATGACCAGCACCAGCACGCTAAAAGCTAAACCGCCCAGGACCGCGGATAGCGCGAAGCCGGTCATCTCTTCCTGAAACCAGTCGCCGAAGTGCAAGTTCGATAAGCCATATTGGTGTTCGCGAAAGTAGCCCTGATAACAAGTCAACGGAAACGTAAACACGTAAGCCACCACACTGAACCGGACCCAATAAAGCCACCACTGCAGGAATTTCACCTTAACCAGACGCTCTGCCCAATCCCGCATTTGAGCCGAGAACTTACTCTCCAGCAGCCAAACCATCACGGCCACGGTGTAGAGAAAATCCCACAGGATCAGCCAATAGCCGCCTTCAAAATACGCGTTTGAGCGGACCCGGTCTTTAGTGGTGGTGGTGGCGAGCCAGGCGTTCGTGGCCATTTGCGCATCGAAGTGAACGCTGGCCTGGGCGGCTTCGGGTACCCGCGGAGGCTCCGCGAAAACGCCTATCGCCAAAAGTATGAGCAAGCCGCACAAGCCCAGTAGTCTCATCGTCCCCTCACACACAATCCCGCGCCTGTCTTTGAACCGCGCACGTCAGTAAGCGGATTGCAGAACTTTGAGCCGGAAAGTAACTATCGTACTAAACCGCAAACAATGGGAAAAATGAACTCGTCGCCGAAGTAGGTGCGCAGGCGTTGTGTAAGCGAGTTCTCATTCGTCATGCGAAAATCGCCCCGAAAGAATTTTTTTGATCCAGTTGGTCACATTTGCCTCCGTAGCACGCATATGTGATTAAGAAAGGCGAATGAGGGAATTCATTTTCTCCAATTTGGCCGGGAGTGAAGCGAGCGAGCATTCTCGGAGGGCTCGCTTTTATTCCGTTTGCGAGTTCGCCGATTTACGCAGCCTCACTGGTCGCTGGGGCTGCGTAGGGAGGTGAGATCCGAGCGGGCCACCTTTTCAGGTGGTCTTGGGCTACTTAATCTCCGCCGGCTTATATTTCTTCAAATTCTCTTCATTCTCGAAAAAGTAAACGTTGCCTTGGCTATCCGCTCCGATAACCGCCGACGCTTTATCCACCTTTTGGCCGCTCACCGGGTCTACGTCGCAGCGTTGCGCAACATCCTCTTTAAGTTTGGCTTTGCACATGCCGCAGCAGCCGTAATAGGTCTTGCCTTCCACGGCCACCGGCAGTTGCTCCTTATTAAAGCGATGTTTGGTGACAAAGCATACGTACTTGGCGTCCACACGGTCGAGCGATCCGGTCTTAGTGGACTCTTGCGCCAGCGCCGGAAGGACGCTCGCCGCCAGCACCACGAAATTGCGCCGCGAGATAGTCATGGCTTCATCTTACGCCTTGGCAATCTGCAAGGTTTCGGCATAACGCTTCAGAATGGCCGCCAGATTCTGCGAGAATGCCGAGCGCGCCATCACCGTATCGCAACCCCGCTGCTGCGCCGCCTGCTTCACATCGGCCTGAACGTGCGAAACGTAACCGATCAGGTCCACTTGGCTAGTCTCACTGTCGCCCTTGAGCGCGCCTATCAGTTCGAGAGCGTCAACGCTGGTGCCGTTCAGGTCCAGAATCATAACCGTCGGCCGCAGCTTCGCCTGGGCCAAGGCATCCTCCCGCGATTTGACGAACGCTACGTCCAGGCCCGCACGTTTGGCGGCTTCCTGGATTTTCACCATGAACATCAGGTCACTGACCACGCCAACAATTGTTTTTCTTGGATTTGTCATCAAAAAGACTCTAAATAATTAAGAGAAAACCGGCAAAACTACGCTCATGCGCGCGCTAAAGCTTTATCATCAAAGATGCTATGAGCGTTCTTGTTCAATCCCTACCCGAGGTGAATCCATTGCAGGATGCACTTCGCTTCGCCAGGCGAGTGCCGCCCTGCGCGATCGTGATATTCGGAGCAAGCGGCGATTTGTCCAAGCGTAAGCTGCTGCCTTCCCTCTATCGACTATTCTACGAACGCCGCATTTCACAAAACTTCGCGGTGATTGGCAGTTCGCGCACGCCGATGTCGGACGACCAGTTTCGCGAGCGCATGAAAGAATCGGTCTCCAAGTTCTTGGAAGACGCGCCTTTCGACGAAGATATCTGGAAATCGTTCGCGCAATGCCTGTTTTATGTGGCTGGGGATTTGAGCGAAGAAGATTCTTACGAGCATTTAAAGACCAAGCTGGATGAAGTGGAGAAATCGCATCAAACGGCCGGGAATGTGCTGTTCTATCTTTCCACGCAACCCAGTTATTACGCCGAAGCGATTAAGAAGCTGGGCGCGCATCAGCTGCAGAAGGGAAACGGCTGGCGGCGGGTGATTATTGAGAAGCCGTTTGGACACGATTTAGCGAGCGCCCGCAAGTTGAACGAAGAAATCCACACTGTGCTGGATGAGGCGGACGTGTACCGCATCGATCATTATTTAGGCAAGGAAACCGTTCAGAACATTTTGGCGTTTCGCTTTGGCAACGGAATCTTTGAGCCGCTATGGAACCGGCGCTATGTGGATAACGTGCAAATTACGGCGGCCGAATCGATTGGCGTGGAAGGGCGCGGCGCGTATTACCAGGAAGCGGGCGCCTTGCGCGATATGATTCAGAATCACTTGAGCCAAGTTATGGCCACTGTGGCGATGGAGCCGCCCACCGTGTTCGATGCGGCGAACGTGCGCGACGAACGGGCAAAGCTGTTGCGCGCGGTGCGCGTAGTGAAACCGGATGATGTGGCCAAGTACGCGGTGGCGGGGCAATATGGACCGGCGAATGTCGGCGGTCAGAACCTCCCTGGTTTTCGCGAAGAGCCAAGCGTTAAGCCGGACGCGCAAACGGACACATACGCCGCCGTTACGTTTTTCATCGACAACTGGCGTTGGGCCGATGTGCCGTTCTATATTCGAACCGGCAAGCGCCTGCCGAAGCGGGTAACCGATATCGCCATTCAGTTTAATGCGCCCCCGCTAGGGTTGTTTTCGCAGGAGACCAAAGGCGGATTGCGGGAAGTGCGGCCCAATCTGCTGGTGTTGCGCATCCAGCCGGAAGAAGGCATTTCGCTGAGGTTTCTATCGAAGAGCCCGGGCAGTGGCATGCGGGTGCGGCCGGTTTCCATGGATTTCAATTACGGCTCCAGCTTTGGCGAACGCACGCCCACCGCCTACGAGACGCTGCTGGTGGACGCCATGGCCGGCGATCCTACGCTCTACACGCGGCAAGATATGGTGGATGCCAGTTGGCAAATTGTTCAGCCGATTTTGGATGTGTGGGGTAATACGAAGTTCGATTTTCCGAATTATGCAGCGGGCACCTGGGGGCCACAGGCAAGCGATGAGATGCTGGCGCGGCAGGGACACGTCTGGAGGGTGCCATGAGCGCCATTATTTTCCCGGCTCAGCCGGAACAGATTTTGAAGGGCCTGGGCAAGCTGTGGACTTCGTTGGGGGAAGAAGAAAAGCATCAAGGGCGGCCCACGGTGTTGCGCGCTTGCGCGATGACGCTGATTGTGGCGACGGACGAGGCCGATGCCGGCTTCCTGGCTTCGCAAACTATTTCCGAGCTGATGCATGAGCATCCGGCGCGCGGCATTGTGCTGGCGGTTTCCCCGGACGCCGAGAACGATTTGCAGGCGCGCGTGCTGGCGCAATGCTGGAAACCGTTCGGCAAGGCGCAGCAGATTTGTTGCGAGCAGATTGAGATTACGGCCAAGCCCGGCAACTGGCAAAATGCCGCGCCTACGCTGGCGGGCTTAACGGCGGCCGATCTGCCGGTCATTTTCTGGTGCCGCCACCAAGGCGCGCTCCAGAAGGAAGCAAGCGCTGCCGATAGAGGCGGGTTGGAAGCGATTGCCAAGCTGGCCACGAAATTAATTGTGGATACGGGCGGCATGCCGGCCGCCGACGGCATTGATCTTTTGGTGAAGTGGAAGGGCGAAGGCAAGCTGGTGGCAGACCTGCAATGGACGCGGCTAACCCAATGGCGTGAGCCGCTGGCGCACCTTTTTGATAATCCGGCGCTCGAAAATAGCCTGCGCGAATTCCATTCCTTAGAGATTGAGCACACCGAAGATAAGCCCGGGATGCAGGCTCTCTATTTGGCCGGGTGGCTTTCCGCGCCCTACCACGCCGAGGTGACCTTCCGCAAAGCCTCAGGCTACGGACCCGGTATTCAGCGGGTCAGCTTCCGCTCGGATACGGCCGTGATCGAGTTTGAACGAACCAGCGCCGAATGCGTCACCCTTTGGAGTTCCACTGGACGGGAGCGCAAGTATTCGTTCTCGGAGGCCAGTATTACGGCCTTAATGACGGAAGAACTGGCGGTGGCGGGGTACGATCCTGCGTTCAATGCGGGGCTCGAACGGGCGCGCGAGTTGCTCAAGTGAGACACGATGCGCAACTGCGCGTTCTGACGACCGGACAAGAGGTGGCGCGCGATTGCTCCGCGTTTATTTTGGAGACTCTAGCCGGCGCGCTGGCGAACGCACCGCTCGCGACGCTGGCTATTTCGGGCGGAAGCTCACCGAAGGTGCTTTTTGCCGAGATGGCGCGTGCGGCCTTCGACTGGTCTAGAGTGCATATTTTTTGGGTGGACGAGCGCTGTGTGCCGCCGGACGATTCGCAGAGCAACTTCAAGCTGGCGTACGACACGCTGTTAAAAGCCGCCCAGGTTCCGGCCCAAAATATCCACCGCGTTTATGGGGAACTTCCGCCGGAAGAGGGCGCCTCAAAATATGTGGCCGAGATCAAGGCGTTCTTTGCACTGAGCAAAAGCGAACTGTCACTGACCGAAAGCGAACTGCCGGTGTTTGACGTGCTGCATCGCGGCATGGGGCCGGATGCTCACACGGCGAGCCTGTTTCCAGGTGAACCGCTGATTGGCAATCGCGATGGAATCGCCGCGCAGGTTTGGGTGGAAAAAATGAAGATGCACCGCGTTACGCTGCTGCCGGGTGTTTTGCTGGCCGCCCGGCATACAGTTTTGCAGGTTTCTGGCGATGATAAGGCTGAGGGCGTGCGGCAAGTGCTTACAGAACCCGAAGATTTTTTCAGCTATCCTTGTCAGATTGCGAGTAGAGACGGGAAAGCCGTCTGGTTTCTGGACCGTGCTGCCGCCGCCAAGTTATAGTGAGATCCCAGCTATTTTTGACTGCCTTTCTGGCGTGTGGCCTCACGACCTGCCTCAGGCCCAAAGTGAGAGACGTGGGAGTGTTTCCCGGCGGCCTTTTTCCACAAAAGGTAATTGTCGCTCCACAGGTGTATGGGTTTTATAACCGGCTGATTTTTGCGGGCGACGTTATGTTTTCGCGGGCCGTGCGCCGCGAAATCTTGGATACCCGCGATTCGGCCCTGCCATTCCGCAAGATTGCGCCGCTGATGAAGGCGTCTGACATCACGTTTGTGAATCTGGAGTCGCCTTTTTCCGATGTAGGGCCCTATCCCGCCGGCGGATTGGTGTTTCACGCCGCGCCGCCCATGATAGAAGGTTTGAAACTGGCCGGAGTGAATATTGCATCAACCGCGAATAACCACGCGCGCGATTGCGGACCGCACGGTGTCGAGTTTACGCTGATGTGGCTGCGCTCGCACGGCATCCGCCCGGTGGGCAGCGCCGAGACGGAACGCGCCGCGCATGACGGCGTGGTATTTGCTCACAATGGCGTGCGCTTCGGGTTTCTGGGCTACACCTTCGACCAGAAAAACGGCAATTGGAAAGATGTGGATCCGCGCATCGCGTTGGCTGATCCACTAGTGATGATGCGCGATGTCGTCCAGTTGAGCAAACGCTGCGATGTGGTGATTGTCTCGATGCACAATGGCGTCGAGTATCAGTCTAAACCGTCGGAGGCGCAAATTGCCTTCGCGCACGCGGCTATCGATGCCGGGGCAAAGCTGGTGATCGGCCATCATCCCCACGTGGTGCAGCCGAAGGAGACATACCACGACGGACTGATTTATTATTCGCTCGGGAACTTTGTGTTCGATCAATACCAGCGCGAGGCGACCCAACACGGCGAAGTGGTGCAGGTTTCGTTTCTAGGCCGCGAAATTCTTCAGACGCATGAGATGAATGTGAGGATCACGGCCTCCGGCCCCGAATTGGAATAACGGCGACGAATCACTCGCTTAGGCGAAACGGAACAATGACCTGAGTGACGAAGGGGATGGCTTCACCGTCCTGGGTGGCCGAATGATATACCCACTTGAGAACCGCGTCCTTGGCGGCATTCACCAATAGCGGATGGCCGCGCACTAGCTCGAGATTCTCTACCCTTCCGTCTGTGCCGATCGTCGCCGTAAATTCAACGCTGCCTTGGATGCGGGCGTTTAGCGCGAGGGGTGGGTAAACGGGTTCTGTCTTAGAAACCAGACTCGCCTCCGCCACAGCGGCTCCAATGCGAACCAGGCCGGGCTTCGGAGGCTCGGTCCTTAGGCGCTCGAAAGCCTTGCGGCGTTCTGGTTCGGACAGGGCGTCCTCAAGGGCCGCAGTCCACTTGGGATTGCTGGGATCGAGTGTGATCGCCTGGCGGATCAGAGCAATCCCATGGTTAGTCTGTTCTTCGCCGCCTTGGCCCGGAAGATTCAACTGAACCAGAATGCGGCCAACCGTGGTTAACAACGCGGCATCGGCCGAACTCTCCACTTCCGCGCGCAGTTTAGTTGCGGTTTCAAGGCTCATTTGAATGTTGTTGAGACGAGCCTCCGGACGAAAAGCCTGAAGCTCGGCTGCGGCGTAGATTACACCGATCTCCTGCTCGTGGTGATTCGGGATGGGGTCCAACGCTTGCGCTTCGCGAAGAAGCTGGAGTCCACGCTCCGGGTCGGTCCGCTCCAGGAAACTCGCCGCGTTCACCAGAACAGCCGGCGAGCCGGCATGCTGAGCTATGGCCTCCTCCCACGCCGTTCTAATTTGTTCTACGGAGGTCTCGCTCAACTTGGTACCGAACATGCCTTGCGCCATGGGCATACTGAAGGTATCCGGATGGTGCTGGATGAACCAGAGCAGTTGCGTGGCGAACTGTTGCTCTTTCATGTTGCGGCCGAAATAGACCAGTAACTCCATGCGGGTATCCAGGTCTTCCGGATTGCTCTGGAGTTTAGCCTCTAAAGCCGTGACGTCGGCGTCGCTCAACCCGCTGACTTGTTGCCAATGCGGCCAGACCATCTTAGGTTGCGATTGTGGTTCGGCGAAACGCGCGGCGGCGGTGAGGTAAAGTGCCGGAACGAACATCGCCATAGCCAATGCCGTCAATGCTTTTCTGCCGCGCTGCGCGGACGGTTTCGCTTCAAATAACTTTTCGATGCGGCGCTGTAACACTGATCCGCGCACAACGCCCGTCGCTTCCGCCATGACCCGTCCGTGCCAGCGCCTCACTTCATCGGCGAAATCGATCAAGAGACTGGCGTACTGCTCTGGTGCCGCAACGTTCGTGAGAACCACTTCGTCACAAGCCTCTTCAGCCAAAGCGGACATCTGACGCCTCAGGAACCAGGACAGCGGATGGAACCAAAACAAACAAATGGCAAATGAAGCAAGTGTTAGATTGGCCGAATCGCGGCGCTCGACATGCGCCATTTCATGCGTCAATACGGGGCGTAGTTTGGCTTCGTCCCAAGTACGCCACGATGGCGGCAGCAGAATCCAGATGTCTTCCGCATCAAACGTAACCGGCACACTGATTTCACTCGATGAAGCCAGCCGGGGTTTCAGGAATGCGCCGCTTTCGAGCCATATCTCATTCGCCAATTCACGAAACGGCGCATCGGGAATGAACTCACTTCGCGCCGCTATGTGACGCAGGCGGCGCAGGCTGTGACCAAAGCGGGCTAGGAGCATCAGCGTGACCAGCAGATAAACCGCGGCGATGCCAACCACAGCGGGCGGGGACGTTTTTGCCGGCACACTCGAAATAGTGGGTGGAACCGGACTGCGGTCGACCGTGGTCACGGCGGTTTCAAGCCGCGAAGCAGCGCCCGAACTCTTAAATACCGGAGGAGTGATGCGAATCAACACGGGCAGGGCCAGCAGCGCAATCAACGTCCACTGCCACAACATGAACCGAAACGCGGCTGTTCGCCGCCGCAAGAGCCAGACCGCAAGCCCAGACAGAACCGCCAAAATCGCTGAGCGCAGAACTGTTTCAACAGCGATACCAACAAACACCCCACCGGCATTCATTTTCGCGTTCTCCTTTCCTTCCGTTCACGGCTGAGCCGATCCACAATTTCCCGTAACTGCCGGGTATCGACCAGCTTGTCGTCCACCATGCCGGCCAGCAGCGATTCGAGCGAGCCATGACAGAAGCGATCGACAATCTGCTGAACGGCGCGCGCGGCCACGCTGCGAGGTGGTTCAAGGCACGAGTAGACAAAAGTGCGCCCACTGACTTCGTGCTGGACGTAGCCCTTTTCCTCCAGGCGGAGCAGCACGGTTCGAATGGTGGAATCGCGCAGAGGTCGCTCGCCGGCTAGCGCCTTTTGAACGTCGGCGGCGGTAGCGCTCTCAAGACCCCAAAGTGCATTCATCACGGCGCGCTCCAGTTCGGATATCAGCGGTTTAGGCGACATGCTGTAACGCTACAATATGTAGCATTAGTCGCGCCACGCTGTCAAGAGTTTTCTGCTGGCGGGAAAGTAACTAGGAGGATTTACGACTTAGCGCATTTAGACGGCGCGCGATTCTTCCGGCTCAGTAAGAACGACCCGGATAACGCGATAAGTAAGTAGGCCCAATCCGCGGGCTCAGGTACAACTGTCCCGCCGCCCCCGCCACCTCCCCCGGTGCCGCCCCCTCCGCCGCCGCCACCCGTGCCGCCCCCGCCTGTACCACCGCCGCCTGTGCCACCGCCACCCGTCGTGGCCGGAATAGGCGCGAACAGCGCGGGCGCAATTCCCCCCAACGGTTGGTATTGCGGGAAAATCACTCCCCCGGGCGTAACCGGTTTCGGGGCCGGTGAGGCGCCAGAGCTAGCGACAGGTGGGATCTTCGTCGGCAGGTATTCCTCTATGCGCGGATAGGCATTGTACGTCTGGGTAAGCAGCGGATCGGCCGGTACATCCAGATAGGGCGATTCCGGCGGTTCGATGATGTCCAACTCGGGCGGTTTGGGTTCGTTGAAGACGATGCTCGGCGCTTTGAAAACCTTGGTCATCCGGTTTGCGCAGCGTGTGCGGGCGTAATTTTTTCCGTCGGTGATGACTTCTTCGCCTTTGCAGACCTTATGTTTCTTTTTGGTGTAGTAAACCTTATTGCCAATGCGGTAGGCGACATACACGAACATGTCTTCCTTCAGCTTGGTAATGGCGGTGTTGGTTCCAAAATCCGCAAAGTTGGCGGCCACCACCGGATCGTTCCGGCGCGCTTCGGCAAGTTCCTCGGGCGATTCAACGCCGCCCGGCACGACTGAATATTTGTACACCCGGCGCGGCAGAGTTTGCGCAAAGTTAAATTCGATTTGCCGGGGATTGAGCGTGGAGGGAGGCGCCACAACCGTGGTGCCCGAACCAAGGATCAGGTAAGAAAAAAGCAGACTACCTGGTAGGAAAATTTTGCGAATATACTCCAAATTGTAGCTCTTAGGCCGCAGTATAGCCTTTTCTGATACCGAGTATACACCTATTTAAGCAGTACTGACTTTGATTTCGCTCATAAGAATAGCCTTAGAGTGCGCCCCAACTGACGTCGCAGGGCAGCCGCACCGGGAGTGCAAACCACCGCGAATGCTGGCAATTGTGTGAACTTTGCCTGGGCAAACGAAAGCCGCAGCGTCCCCAAAAAAGGATATCTATCGCGAGGCGAAAGAGCCTAGAATTTGGGCGAAAAAAGGCGATACGATTTTGTGAGGTCTGCATACTCTTTCGCAGCGCTAGCCTGCCTGGTTATTGGGGTATGCTTAGGTTCGCCGCTGGCGGGCGTTTGCAGTTGGGCCGGGTTGGCGACACCCCATTTCGCAATCCTCACCACGAATCGAAATAATGCCGGGAAAGACGTGCTCGAGCTGCTCGAGACGGCGCGCATATTTTTCGAGCACACCGGATGGGCCTCGCACGATCTGAAGCAGCCGATCAGTGTCATGGCCTTCTCTTCGGATAAAGAATTCGAATCCTACCGGATCAATCCTGGGGCGTTCGCGTTCTATCAGCCCACCCGCGAAGGCGATTTTGTGGTGATGCGCTCTCTCGAGCCGGAGCATTACTCCGTTGTGGTGCATGAGTACGCGCATTTTGTGGTCGGGCATTCTGGCTTGACGCTCCCGCTTTGGTTAAACGAAGGGCTGGCTGATTTTTATTCCACTCTCGAATGCCGCAAGGCGCAAGTTGTGATCGGCATGCCACCGCCTGGACGGGGCGACACACTGCGCCGCGAGGGCTGGATGGATTGGACCACCTTGGCGGCGGTTGACCAGCGCTCCCCTTATTACCGCCAGCCCGATAAGATGCTGCTTTTTTACGCACAGAGTTGGGCAATGGTGCGGCTGCTGGCTCTCGACCCGGCGTATGCGGAACAATTACCTGGTTTCCTCGCGGCGGTGACCAGCGGCGCCACTACCGCGGACGCCATGTCCGCCACTTACCACAAAACCTTGCCGCAACTCGGGCAGGAAGTGGAGCAGACATTAACCTCGAAACGTCTGGAGCCGCGCGTTCTCGATGTCGATGTTCGGCCCGGCCCGCTGCCCACTGCGGAAGTGGCCGACGCGGACAAACAAGCGGCCTTTGCGCTGGCCGATGTGATGGCCGCCAATCCGCGCACCGTGGATGAAGGGAGAACCCGGCTTGAGGCGTTGTCGGCGAAATATCCCGGCGATCCACGCCCCGAAGAAACTTTGGGTTTCCTGGATGTGAGGGCCGGTAAGACAGCCACCGCCGAACAGCATTTTGCGCATGCCGTCGGCGCCCACTCGACAGATCCCGATGTCCTGTTTGAACTGGCGCATTTGCTGGTTGCCAGAGGCGGCCATGGCGATGAAGCCATCGATTTGCTGCAACGCGCCGTGGCGACGGACCCGAAGCATTACAACGCGCGCCTGGAATTGGGTTTCGTCGCGGCCAACAACAAACGCTTCGACGTCGCGGCCCAAGCTTTGGAAGGGATCGCCAAAGTGAAGCCGGAGCATGCTTACGTCGTCTCCTACACGCTAGCGTTTTCGCTCGCTGAGTTGCACCAAGCACCTCGGGCGCTCTTTTTTGCCGAGCAAGCGCGCAAAATCGCCGCCAATAACGCCGACCAGGAACAGGTGGCCGGCTTGATGAGCTACCTCGCGCAGGAATCCTCGCGCGGAGTGGGAAGCAAATAGAAAGCGGATCTACCCCCTCGTTACATGATGTTCGCGCTGAACGGATTCTTCCTGGCGGACAAAACTCGCATTTTCCATGCAGGAAGCGACAGCCCTAGCCGATAAAGCCTTAGCAGGTGGAGTTTCACCAATCTGTTCGACCAATCCTGGGGATGACGCCGCGAAACGACGCCCGCCATCTCTCCTGAATGCCGTGGCCTATGACACAAATTATTCTTTCCGCGCAATACGATTGGAGATTGATCGCTCTTTCCGTGGCGGTCGCCGCTTACGCGGCGTTCATCGCCTTTGATCTGGCCGGCCGGATCGCCAGTTCGCAAGGGCGCAGGCAAGCTCTTTGGCTGGGCTGCGGCGCTACGGCCATGGGCCTGGGAATATGGGCCATGCATTGCATCGGCATGCTGGCTCTGATCTTGCCGGTTCCTGTTCTTTACAACGTTCCCATCGTCTTTTTCTCACTCCTCATCGCCATAGCTTCGTGCTCCGTGGCTCTTTTCGTGGTCAGCCAGAAAGACCTGAGCGAGGTGTTCCTGGTGGGCGGCAGTTTGGCGCTCGGCGGCGGTATCGCAGCCACACACTATGCGGGCCTGGCGGCCATGCGGCTGGCGGCTTATCCGGTCTATAATCCGGGCTTTGTGGCGCTATCGGTGATCGTGGCTGTGGTCGGTTCCGGCGCAGCTCTGCAACTGGCCCGTTTGCGGAATGAAGCCAAGAATCCTACCCGGATGCGCGTGGCCTCAGCCGCCGCCATGGGGTTCGCCATTGCGGCGGCGCACTACATCAGCATGGCCGCGATTACCTTCCATTCCGCGCAATGGCATGCCGGCGGAGGCAGTTCGGTCGGCGCTCCGAGTCTCAGCATAACCGGCATCGCCTTGCTTACCCTGGCCGTGCTGGCGCTCAGTCTCATCGGATCTCACGTAGACCGCACCTTCTCCGCCCAACGCCAACTCCTTCTTTCCGAACAGGAGCGCTGGCTCCTGGTGGTCAGCACCAGCATGGATGGCCTGTTCGATTTCAATCTAGTCACCGGGCAGGTGTTTTACTCGCCGCGCTGGAAGGCCCTTGCCGGATATGGCCCGGACGAGCTGGATTCCACCTTGGAAACATGGCGCCAACTCATTCACCCGGAGGACAGGCAAATGGTAGAGAACGAACTAACCCTTTATCTTCGCGGCTGCGAAGGCGCTTTCGAAATGGAATATCGAATCTCTCACCGCGACGGGAGCACCCGTTGGATCTTGGCTCGCGCCCAAGCCGTATGGGACGACGCCAAACCGGTTCGCCTGGTGGGATACCACTCCGACATCACCGAACGCAAACGCAGTGAAGAAAAACTGCGGATCTCCGAAGCCAGATACCGCGAATTATTTGATAGCAATCCCTTACCCAGCTGGATCTACTCGCCCGAAAACCTGCGGATTCTAGACGCCAACCAAGCCGCGATGGAGTATTACGGCTGGTCGCGCGATCAGTTCCTGGGGCTCAGTGTCAGTTCCATGCGCATGCCGGGGGAACCGGAAGCAGCCGAAGTTGCGCACAACGGGGAGCGCGCTAAGCCATGGCGCTACCGCACCAAGAACAACCGTGGTATATGGGTTGAACCAACCACCTACGGAATAGAGGCCGCCGGCGCTCCGGCACGCCTGATGATGGTGAAAGATGTGACAGATCACATCGTCTACCAGACGAAGATCGAGCAGACGCAGCGCCAATTGGAGGGTGCCGTGGCACAAAAAACCAGCGAGCTTCAAACCAGTGAGGCGCAATGGCACGCTCTGGTCGAAGATTTGCCCCAGTTCGTTTGGTCCGCGCGGCCCGATGGCTCCTTCGATTACCTCAGCCATCAATGGGCGGAGTACAGCGGCGTACCGCAAAAGGATCTCCTGGGTTCTGGCTGGCTTAGCACATTGCACCCTTCCGACCGTCCGGCGGCGCAAAGTTGTTGGTTGACCGCGCTCGAGACCGGCGGCCGCTTTGAGATCGATTACCGCATCAGGGCCAAAGACGGAACTTACCACTGGTTCGCAGCCCGTGGCATACCCGTGCGTGCCGCCGTCGGGAAGGCCATCACCCACTGGATGGGGACTTCAACCGATAAAGAAGACCCGAAACTCGCTACCGAAAGCCTGGAACTCGCGCTCACGTAATTAGTGAATTTTTGCGACCCAGCCACACCTCGCTAAAATTCCCCGGGCATTCACCGATAAGGTTTTGATGGAAGATCACCCAAAGGCACATCCGTGCCTGGCAATTCTCGGGCTGGCCCTATGCTCGTTTGCCGCAGCGGATTCCACCATCGGATCCGAATCCGTTCCCGATCTTTCCGGGATCAAACCGCAAGCACAACTTCTCGAAACATCGCGCCTCGCGAACCGCGCGCTCTATGCGAGCCTTAAATCTTTCGTCTGCCGGGAAGAGATAGAACGCTTTCAAGGAAATCTGCGGGGGTCTAAGATGAGCCTGATCGATCATGTCTCGGCTAATCTTTCCTTTGAAAACGGCGTGGAGCGCTATTCCGATATCCGCCAGAATACGCGCGGCCTCGCCACCATTTCCGCTCTCACCGGCGCTTGGTCCGAAGGCGAATTTGGCACGCTGTTAGAGCAAACCGCCCAGCTATTAGAAACCCAGACCGCCTCGTTCATCGCCTCTACCGTGCTCGAAGGCGAGACTGCGTCCATTTATCGCTTCAGCGTTACGGAGGAGGAAAGCCCTTGGGTCCTGGAAATCGGCCCCCAACAGTACCGTATTCCGTTTACCACGGACGTCTGGATCTTGGACTCGTCGGGTGAAATTCTCAAGATCAGCCGCAAATCCATCTCTATGCCGAAAGAAACCCGCATCTCGGAAATCGATTGGGACGTGACACTGAACGCGGTAGACTTAAATGGAAAAACGTGGCGCTTGCCCACCGCCGCCGCTTATTCGGTATGCTACGCCGAGTCTAAGCGCCGCGAATGGAACAAAATGACTTTTTCACGCTACCGCCGCTACAGCTCTGAATCCTCATTGCGATTTGAGGGCTTCGATTAGTTTCTCCGTGCCGATAAGAAAAACATAGATCCGAGTCTCAATGAACGACATCCTGGACACATTTAAGGCGGAACTGGCGTTCCAGCCAGCCGCTAAGAAAGAGTTGTGGCAAGCCGCGATAACCACGCCAGCCGCAGCTAAGGTCCCGCCCGCTGTGGTTAGCGGCACACGAATCCTAATCGTCGAAGACGATTTTGAAAATGTCACCCTGCTGCGCGCCTACCTCGAAAACAAGTCGCTGTCTCTGGACTTTGCCGCGAACGGCCTCGAAGGTCTCGAAAAACGCCGCTCGAACGATTACGACCTCATCTTCATGGATATGCAAATGCCGATTATGGACGGTTACCGCGCCACTCGTGAAATCCGCGCCTGGGAAAGAGCAAACGGCCAGCGGCGCGCGCCGGTGGTGGCGCTCAGCGCCCATGCCATCAATGGAGCCCTGGGCAATAGTCTGGAAGCCGGTTGCGATGCCCACATAAATAAGCCAATAGAAGCCAGCGTCCTGCTGAATGCCATTGCCGTCTTCGCAAAACCCTTGAGCCGCCAGCCACCCGCCGCCACCGAAATACCTCTTAGAACCTCAACTCCCGGTGTCGATGGAATCTCCGAAAGCGTCCTCGCCCGCCGCCCATTGTTTCTCGCCAATCGCCGCCGCGATTTGGAAAAATTACAAGCCGCCCTGGCCATCCCTGATTTTGCCGCCATCCGGACCATAGCCCACAACTGCAAAGGAATCGGCACGGGCTATGGATTTCCCCAGATCAGCAGCCTCGGATTGCAGATCAGCACTGCTGCGAAAGCGTTCGATATCGACAGACTCCACGAATGCCTGCGAGACTTCGATGCCTGCCTCGCCGCCGCTTCAAGTTGAGCGACGGCCCCCTCCTACCCTTTCGCCGGCCGATCGCTGCTTTTCCAGGTTTTCTCGTCCCAATATTTGACGCGGCCCTCCCGGTAAGATTCCACCGCCAACGTAATCAGCACCTGCGCGTGCGCGGCCGTCTCCACATCCAGATGCGGCTTTTCACGCGTCCTCATGCACTGCAAAAAGTTCCCCACGTGCGCCTGCATCATGTCGTATTGCTCCACCGGAATCTTGATCTCATCCTTGCCGAATTTGTAATCGGGGAACGGACCACGATGCGCCATGCCATCCGCGCCTTCCGGTAGATGAACAATCTGCGGTCTCACCGTAATATCCGGCGTGGACCCCTCGAACTGCCCGTGCTCCACCATGATGATCGTTCCTTCGTGCCCGCGGATCAAGCCCGGGATGTGCTGCGAATTACCCATCGAGGAACTGAGCACCAACGAGTGCCCTTCGGCATACTCGGCAATCAAATGAAAGGTGTCGGGCACTTCGCGGCCGTCCGTAAACGCGTAGTTGCCGCCAGAGGCCACCACTTTCACCGGATATTGCGGCTTGTCCCAACAAATGTTGAGTGGCGCCACCACGTGGAAGAACAGGTCCGTGGCAATGCCACCTGAATAATCCCAATACTTACGGAAACGGAAGAAACGGTCGGCATCGTAAGGGCGCTTCGGCGCGGGACCCAGCCACATGTTCCAATCGATATGATCGTCGCCCTTGCCGTCCGGCCCCGCCGCGGCGTCGATATCGTAGTTCCACTCGCCTTCAATCGAATTGCGGTGGTACGAACCTTGGCTCATGATCATCTTGCCGATCATGCCGTTCGCAATGGCTTCCTTCGCCTTCCACCATTGATCGGCGGAGGTGGTTTGCGAACCTACCTGCGCCACCCGCTTGCTTTCGCGCACGGTCGAGATCAACTCTTCCACTTCTTTGAGGGTGTGGCACATGGGCTTTTCCATGTAGACGTCTTTGCCTTGGCCCATGGCGTCCAGCGCAATCCGCGCGTGCCAGTGATCGGGCGTGGCCACAATCACTGCGTCCACCTCAGGCATGCTCAGAACTTCGCGATAGTCGGTAAAGCCCTTCACCTTATAGAGTTCGGCCTGCCGGCGTTTGCGCTTTTCGTAGGGATCGCAGACCGCCACAATCTGGCAGGCATTGTTGTTGGTCTCGCCATACTTGGTAAAGGATTCAGCGTCGGACGAGCCGCGCCCGCCGCAGCCAATCAGACCGATGTTGATCCGGTCGTTCGCCCCAATCACCCGGCTGGGGTTCAGCTTGGCGGCGGGCTTGGCAAAGCTCTTCGAGGCAAGGCTAACACCAGCCCCTATAGCGCCAGCTTGTTTCAGGAAATTGCGGCGGTCAACGCTGTCAGACATAGGAAAATCCTCTCACTGTAGAGTTTACTGCAAGCGGCAGCCAGCCAGTGGATCGCTCGCTACTTTCCCGCGCAACCACCGTCAGAACCACTTGCCTTCAGGGAGTGGGGAGTAATGTAACCAGCGCCGAGTGGCGCGCTCCTCACTTTCAAGATAAAATTAAACAAGCATGAAAGGCGCCGCGAGTCTGCTCCTTGCTATCTCCTCCCTGGCGCTGGCTGCCGACAAACACCATTGGAAGGCCGGCAGAGTGCTCGATTCGGAGGCCGTGAACGCCTATCTTCAAGGCGCTTCCACCACTTTTTCGCAACCATCGGCTGGCGCTAGCCCGCAAACGCCCACCCAGCACATGGAATTGAAGAGCAGCGAGCTTTTGATTCTGGGAGACGAGTACGCCTACGTGATCGAGGAGCGAGTCGAAAAGGGTGAACAAGAGGGCACCTTTTATTACGACAAGTTCGGACGCCCCATTCGCAATGGCAAACATGGCTGCAGCTACGTCGTCAACGACTGGATTTCGTACGCTCAGGAGGGCGGGAACAAGCTGTACGTGAACGACGTGCATGGAAAGACCTGCAAATTGGATATTGTCCGGCAGGCCCGGCTCCAGCCCAAGGAGATACGGGCGCTCGAAAATCCGGCCGCGGCCACCGACGCTCCCGCCCATGAAGGGCAACCACCTTCCCCACCCACCACGCACTTTTAGGGATTACCGCCACCAGGGCGAACGATGCTCCTCTCCTAAAACCACTTCCGTGGGCGCGCCCGGCTCCGGGGCCCACAATGGAAACTCCCGCTGGTCCGCCAATTGCACCATCCGTTCCATGGGCTGCCGCCAAGCATGCGGCGCCAGTTGGAACAGACCCCAGTGGATGGGCATCAACAACCCCGCCGCGCCCATCGCCGCGAAAACCTCCGCCGCGCCATCGGGCCCCATGTGAATGGATTTCCAAAGCTCGTTATAGGCGCCGATCTCGAGCATCGTCAGGTCGAACGGGCCATAGTCTTTGGCGATCTCTGCAAAACCGCCCCACACGCCTGAGTCGGCCCCAAAATAAACGTTGTGCCTGGCGCCTTTCAAAACAAACGAGGACCACAATGTTTCAAAGCGGTCGTGCATTCCTCTCCCGGAAAAGTGTCGCGCCGGGAGAGCGGTGATCGTGAGTTCTTTCACGGTCGCCGATAGCGTCCAGTCCAATTCGGTAATCCGCCCCGGATCGACACCGAAAGTGCGCAGCCGCCTCCCCACACCCAGCGAAGTCACCCATTGCGCTCCCTTAACCACGGCCAGCCCAGCCAATTTCCGAATCGTCTGTTTGCCCAGATGATCGTAGTGGTCGTGCGAAATCAGCACTGCGTCCAACGCCGGCAAATCCTCCAATGCCAAGGGCGGCGCAAAGAAGCGCTTCGGACCCATCCAGGACAGTGGCGAAGCGCGGGTGTCCCAAACAGGATCTGCCAGCAGGCGCACTCCATCGATCTCGATCAGCAACGAGGAGTGTCCCATCCAAGTAATGCGCAAACCATTGGCTGGAGCGCTTTGATAGATCCGCGTATCCGTAGAAAACGGACCCAGCGCCTTGCGTGGAACCCGTTCCTCTTTATTCATAAGGTAAAGTTTCAACACTTTTGGGAGCATGCCGAGAGTTCCCATTGTGGTCTCGACCGGATTCTGAAACTTACGGCCGACCTTGCGCGCCGGAGCAATCACACTCGGCCTCGCAGCCGGTCAAGTTCCCGCCGGTCGCGCTTCGAGGGTTTGCCCTCCCGCAACGCCTCAAAGTGCGGCAGCGTTTTGCGCTCTTCCAGCAATTTGAAACGCAATTCCCGGCTGGCCTCCGTCTCCCGGTAGAGCGTTTGCGCCACAACCGCCGGACCGCGCATTTCACTCAGCGCCAAAACCTCCACTTGGAATTCTCCGCCCTCGTTTTTGATCTTCAAAAGGTCTCCTACCCTCACTTCCCGCGCTGGCTTAGCGGGCTGCCCGTTCGAATCGATTCTGCCGAGCTCGCAGGCGCGCCCCGCCAAGGTCCGCGTCTTGAAGAAGCGCGCCGCCCAAAGCCACTTGTCCATTCTCACCTGCGCCATACTTTACAGCGGCGCCGGGTCGCAGATCAGCACGATCTTGCCGATATTCGCGCCACTTTCCATCCGCTCATGCGCCAAGCGCGCGTCCTTGAGCGCGAACGTGGAATCGATCACCGGCCGGATATGACTCTTGCCGGGTAGCAGCGGCCAAATATGCTGAAACAGTGCGCGCGCCACCTCGCCCTTGGCGGCGCTGGGCCGCGCGCGCATCGTTGAACCACTCACCCGCAGCCGTTTCAGCATCAATTTGCCAATGTCGAGGGGCGCCGTTCGGCCGCCTTGCGTAGCGACAATCGCCAAACGCCCATCCGGCGCCAGCGCATCCAAGTTCCGTTCCAGATAGGCGCCGCCCACCATATCCAAAATCACATCCACCCCGCGCCCTTGCGTGAAACGCCGCACCTCCTCGGCAAAATCGGCTTCTCTATAGTTGATTGCCTGCTCAGCGCCCACCTGCAAACAAGCAACGCATTTTTCAGCCGAGCCGGCGGTGGTGATCGGATGCGCCCCGATCGCTTGGGCCAGCATGATCGCCATGGTGCCAATCCCACTCGAGCCGCCATGAATGAGAATCGTTTCTCCCGCCCGCAGACCGGCGCGCGTTACCGCGTTGTCGTACACCGTGAACAGATTCTCCGGTAGCGTAGCCGCCTCCACAAAGCTCCAGCCAGCGGGAACCGGCAGCGCTTGCACGGCGGGCACCGCGCAATATTCGGCATAGCCGCCGCCCGTGAGAATGGCGCAAACCGCATCGCCAACGTTCCAGCCATCGACCGCCGCACCAATCTCGTGAATCCTGCCGGCCACGTCCAACCCCGGGATGTCGGACGCCCCTTTCGGCGGCGCATAGTGGCCTTGGCGCTGCAAAACATCCGCTCGCGCCACCCCGGCAGCCGCCACCCGAATGACAATCTCCCCCTCCTGCGGCGTTGGCACCGGCCGTTCCACTATCTGCAACACATCCGGCGGCCCCGGTTTCGAAATCTCAACCGCTAGCATATTTTCTTAACCCGCTACAATTTGGATACGTCGTCTTTTGCAATGAGTAAAACACTTCGCTTTGGTACGCTGGCAGCGCCGCTTTCGTTCTTGATGATAGTAGGGTTGATTTCAGGCCCGTTGCGGGCGCAAGACTCGCCGCCGCCCCAGCCCACCACCCCTCCGGCCACCCAGCCAGCCGCTGCGTCGTCTCAACCCGTAGTCATCCCCTCCCCGCCGCGCGTGAAAGATCCGTACGTTCTGGATGACGGCGGATTATACATCGAACCTCTTTATTGGCTCAACAAGGCTCAACCCACCTTGCGTTCGGGAAAGGCGGCGACCTCGCCCGCCGATTTCGATTACAACGGCAACGCCAAAGCGGGTTTCGGCGCCGAAATTGGCTTCCCCGCCGGCCGTTCGAACACTCTGCGCGTTTCTTACTTTCGCATTCAGGGCAATGCCGGCGTGACGTTAGCCCAGGACGCCAACATCTTTGGCGAAGCCTACACCGCCGGCGAATTCATTAATGCCACTTATAAGATCCAGGCGGTTAAGCTGTCCTGGGATTATCTTTCCTACAGTTGGCACAAGCCTAGCACTGTCATTCGCCTGAAGACGCTCTACGAGGTGCAGTACGTCAACACCGGTACGAATACAGCAGCGCCTTTCTTTTCGGCCACCACCGACGCCAGCGGCAATGTCGACACCGGCACCGCGTCGGGCACGAAATCTGTGGTCTTGCCGACGTTGGGGATGGCCATAGGATCCACCCTCGGCAAATACTTCCGGTGGGACCTGCGCGGCTCCGGATTTGGTCTTCCCCACCATGGCAACATTGGGGATGCCCAGGGAAGCATCGCAGTCAGGTTGGGGCGAGTGGAACTGATCGCGGGCGAACATTTCTTTCATTTCAAAACTTCTCCCAAAAGCGACATGTACATTACCGACACGTTGCAGGGAGTCTTCGCCGGACTGCGCTTTGCCTGGAAAGGCAATCTCTAGCGGGCTTGAAAAACAGTTGAGCAGGCCTGTCGTTACCGCTCGTTAGCACTCGCGGCTCGGCTAGGGGATTTCGTGTGAGGAAAACTGTTCACCTATCGCGCGGCGTGCCGCCATACCGCGCTCGTCATCTCAATCCTCCAAATGGGCCCTCCAAAATACAATGCGCCCTCGAACTTTACAAGCAGCGGTACCGCCCCGCCCGCAATCCAAGCCTTCATATCGGCCGGCTGTTTCCCCACTAAGGGCGCAACCACGCCAGCCACGCCGCCAATTTCCACCTTTATCACGAACAGCGTTGCCTTGTAAGCCCGCCCGCCCGCCGAAAATGTGTCCTCACCGGCGGAGCTGACGGAGAGCTTCACAAGGCGCGGTTTAGGAGTCGCCCCCAGCCAAGCCATTTTCAAATCCTTCGCATCCGTTCCCACATTCCTGATGAGGTCGAAAATTACGCCGTTTGCCAAATCGTCCGGCAAGTCCATTTGCTCGGTGTCCACTTTCTCTTGACCCTTGTCCTGGTAGCGAACCGTCACCGCCCCTTTCACGGCATCTATCTGAATATCCAAAGGCTTTGGGAACTTCGGCCCCTTCTGGATGTGGTGATCGCTGACGAGTCGAAAGGAGCCTTGTTGTGTGAACGTGGCAGTCTCGTCATCCAGCGATCCATCCCGGAAGCGAAATATCAGATGTAACGTTACTTGGTTCCCCTGAACCACTTGCGTCAGGTTCCCCGAGGCGAGAGTCTTACCGTCCAGTGTGCGCAACACCAGGAAGCCCTGGACCGAACCCTCGGTGTAACGAACCGCCACCGGTTCACTTCGTAGAACGGGAATCAACAAAAGCACCGCGCCCAGGAGCGCTCCAGATTTCATACCTCATAGACGCCTGATTGGCGAACTTGCTACCCCAACTTCCCCACTTTTTCGCGGCTCGCACGTCCAATCTTACGTAAACGAAAGGTCTTTCATGAGTCGTCTCTATTCCGTCCCCCTTCTCGGGCTTCTCTGCCTCGCTTCCCACCTGTCCGCCCAGCAATTCATTCCCCGGACCTTCGATTTCCTGAGCCAATCCGGCGCAGGCGGCAGCCATCTAGGCGTGAAACTGCGCGACATCGATCCCGACCGCGCTAAAGTCATTAACCTGGGCGATCCGCGCGGCGTGGAAGTGATGGGCGTCCAGGAAGGCAGTCCCGCTGAACAAGCCGGTATCAAGACCGGCGACGTTTTGCTCTCTTACAACGGCGAGAATATTGTGGGCGCGCAGCAACTCGGACGCCTCGTCTCCGAAACCCCGCCTGGCCGCAAAGTCAAAGTCGAATATTGGCGCGACGGCAAAACCATCAACGTCACGGCCACCACCGCGGCGCCAGCCCCCATGCAGTTCTCTAACGAAGGGCCCCCGATCCTACCCGGCTTCAGCATGATCGAATCTTTCCCCACGCCGTTTATGGTCTGGAAGACCGCCCTCGGCATCGAATGCGAATCGCTCGATTCGCAACTCGCTGAGTACTTCGGCGTGAAGCGCGGCGTCCTCATTCGTTCCATCGTCAAAGATTCTCCCGCCGCCAAAGCAGGCTTACGCGCCGGCGATGTGGTGACCCAGATTGGCGATCACAGCGTTTTTGAGCCCAAAGACATCACGTCCTATCTTCGCTCGGACCGCCGTTCCGTCTATCCGGTCTCGCTCGAGGTAACCCGCGAACACAAACTCGTCACCGTCAAAATCAACCGCGCCGCCGACTCTCCCCAATAATCCTCCAGCCGCGCAATTCAGTGGGCCGCCTGCGCCGACTGAGCGGCGCGATTTGTGAGCGTCTCGTGGTGTAGCGCCAGGTAGCGATGCACATCTGAGACGACCACCGATCCTTCTCCCACCGCCGATGCCACACGTTTGACTGAGGCCGTTCTCACATCTCCTACGGCATAGATGCCTGGCACATTGGTGGCATACGGGGTGTTATCGAAGGCTCCCGAGCCGCCCGTCCGGACAAAGCCTTTGTCGTCAAGATTCACGACGCCCTTAAGCCACGAAGTGTTCGGTTGAGCGCCAATCATGACGAACACGCTCCCGATTCGCTTCGATGATTTAGATCCGTCGCGGCGATTCACCCATACCACTTGTTCCAAATGCGACCGTCCGTCGAGAGCTTCGATTTCCGTTTCGGTCAAAATCGAGATTCGCGGAGATTTTTCGATTCGCGACAGAAGATATTGCGACATGGTTTCGGCCAGAGACTTGCCGCGAATCATCAGGTAAACGTGCGACGCGATTTGCGAAAGATACAAGGCAGCCTGGCCGGCCGAGTTGCCCCCTCCTACCACGACAACCTCATTGTTACGGCAGAACGGCGTCTCCATGGCGGTAGCCGCATAGTAAACGCCCTGGTTCTCAAACTTCTCGAAATTATTCAGTGGAAGCTTGCGATACTGGGCGCCGGTCGCGATCACCACCGCTCGCGCACAAAAGGAGAGCCCTCCTTCGAGCGTGATCTTATGCCCTTCCGAATGCTGTTCGATGGAGACGGCTTCTCGCGATATGGCGAATCGTACGCCGAATTTGAGCGATTGCATCCAGGCACGGTGCGCGAGTCTTTGGCCTGAGATCCCGGTGGGAAAACCGAGGTAGTTCTCAATCTTGGAACTGGTGCCCGCTTGTCCACCCGGGGCGATGCCTTCGATCACAACCGTCGAGAGGCCTTCCGATGCGGCATAGACACCGACGGCCAGTCCAGCGGGCCCCGCCCCCACTACGGCAACGTCGTAGATTGTGCTCGCGTCCGGTAACTCGGTGATGCCGAGTTCGTCGGCGAGCATAGCGATAGTAGGCCCATGCAGCAGCCGCCCATCGTTGAAACCAACCGCCGGGGCGCTCTCGTACCCAGGTTCAATCACCAGTCGATGGGGATAACTGTTGCGGGTCAGGAATCGCTGCAACTTCAGCGTATCGGCATCGCCCTCGCGGCCGTAGAGAACGACCCCGGCCCTGGCCTGCGACATCAAGCCGATTCGACGCCATATGAACGCCTGCATGATGAGGTTCGCCACCTCGCCTTCGGCCCGCATTAGCCGCTGCAGATTTTCGCGCGTTATACGGAGCAATGCGCTGTCGATGGTAGTGCGGCCCCCGACCAGTGTTCCCTGGTCGTTCAACATATTGAGCTCACCCGTGAACTGATGCCGCCCGAGATCTATCACCGATTCGACGGCATTTTCTTCATCGGACGTGTAGATGTTGATGTTGCCTTCCAGAACAACAAACATGTCCACGCCGTGCTGTCCAGGCGTGAAAAGCGAGGTTCCGCCCGGTTGGATTATCTCGGAGCCGTAGCCGCGAATACACTCCATCATGCCCTCCGTTAAAGGAGGAAACGCCATTTCGGGCCGGAAGACAGGAACATCCAGCAGAGCGGAGGGGTCAATATCCGTAGTTGGGGGTACGTTCACGCTTCAAGAATAG
Source organism: Bryobacterales bacterium (assembly GCA_963785595.1). Taxonomy (GTDB): domain Bacteria; phylum Acidobacteriota; class Terriglobia; order Bryobacterales; family Bryobacteraceae; genus Bog-105. The sequence goes on from CAWAVY010000003.1 coordinate 675,044, forward strand.
AACAAGGGTGTTTAGGAGCTTCTACATTTTCACCGAACTGATTTGCCATTGGGACATATAGGCGGCGTATTGCTCTTTGGTGAAGTCGGAAGGCTGGCCTTGGAGGAAAGCGGTGGCTTGTTCGCGGTTGCTGTGATCTTGCAATTCCTCCGTTGAAAAAACGAAGCCAAAGAAGGCGGGAGCGAAGGGGACGCCGAGTTTGCGGCTGGATTTGTAGAGGGCGAGGGCGCGTTTGCGGTCGGCAGCGTGCTTGTCGAGGCGGTCCTTTTGGAGTTGGGTGAGTTGAGCGACGTCGGCATTGCGCTGGTTGCGGAGGCGGCGCTCCTGCAGACAGAGATTGCTTAAGTCTTTGCGGAAGGTCATGAAGATTTCGACTTCGATGAGGGCTGCGCGATTGGCGGGATCTTTTTCTTCAGGGAAGAGATCGGCGAGTTTGCGGCGGCCGACGGCGTAGATACCGGCTTCGAGAGGAGCGATGCGGAGGAGACGCCATTCGGTGTCCGCGACGGTTTGGACGAGTGCCGATTCTTTGTCGGTAGCGGGTGAGAATTCGGCGAAGTGGCGGTCGAGGTGTTGCTGGTAGGCGACGGTGTCGTCTGAAGGAAGGAGAACGGTACGGCCCGTGAGGCCGGTTTTGACGGCGTTCATGGAAGACTTGGCTTTGCCGGCGGCGCTGGTGGGGCCGGTGCTGAGCAGGGAATTGGCGCGGTTGGCGGTGAGGCGGGCGGCGGAGGGTGGGTCGGGTTCGGGTTCAGGTTCGGAGAAACCGAAAGTGGCGCCGGCGGCGAAGGTTTGCGCGGTTTGTTCCGCAGGCTCAGATGGATGAGTGGTCTGGGCGGCGGACTGGATGGGGAAACCGGCTTTGCGGGCCAGTTTTACGGCTTTGTGCTCGGCGGCGCGGCGGATAGAACGTGCGGACATGGGTGGTGCTCCTTTGGGTGCGCGAGAGAGAAAACCTCTGCGAACCCGATTGAAGAAATAGCATGGGTGCGCGGGGGAGGCGAATTAAGACGAGGGGATTTTGATGGGGTGGAATAGGGGCAAGTGATTTGGAATGAGGGGGATGAAGGAAATTTGAAGTTTCTTGCGAGATCTGTGACTGGGAAAATGAGTGGGGTGAACGGCTTCCCTGACGCTCCCTGCGGTCGCGGTTCAGAAACGGCTTCCCTGACGCTCCCTGCGGTCGCGGTTCAGAAACGGGAGGCTGCTCCGCAGCCTTCTGGAGTTTCTACATTTTCTGATCCACGACTAACTCCGAAACCGAGCCGGAAGCGTCAGCGCCCTAATTCGGCGCGCAGCTTTTGAGAGAAGGTACACACTGGGTGAGCGGGAATGTCTTGAGCGGCTACATTTCTCATATGGCGCCGCCACTGGCATATTTCATAACATTTTCGAGCTACGGCACCCGCCTTCCGGGGTCGGAAAAGGGGTGGGTCGATGCGAAACACAGCATACCCGGAAGTCCGGTTTTGGGTGGTGATGAGCAGATTGCTGGTTTTTGGAAGGCTCGGTTGAAGGAGCCGCCGCTCGTGTTGGAGCCGGATCCACGGCGCATTGTGTTGGAAGCGGTTTTGGGCGTTTGTGGGTATAGGGGATGGATGGCATATGGAATTCATGTGAGGACCAACCATGTACATGCAGTGGTTGGAGGAGAAACAAAGCCAGAAAGGATGATGGCGGTTTTTAAGAGTTATGCCACGAGGGCGTTACGCGCAAAGGCGAATTACCAGCGTGAGAGGTTCTGGGCGGACCATGGGAGCACAAGATATTTGTGGAACGAAATGAGTTTGAAGGCGGCGGTGGAGTATGTTTTAAACGGGCAAGGGATGAAAATGGAGTGTTTTCCGGATCGGATTTAGGGCGCTTACGCTTCCGGCTCGGATTCGGAGTCAGTCGTGGTCAGAAAAATGTAGAAACTCCAGGAGGCTGCTCCGCAGCCTTAGAGGCAGGCGCAGCCGCCTTGCCAGGCACGGTTCAGCTAGGGCGTTGGGGAAAAATGAGAGGTTTTCCATCATCATTGGTGGGCCGCAGGTCAATAGACGCTCCCTTGAAAATCACCCCTGTACGGGCGCGGGAGTGTTTGGCGTGAGGGTTACGGTGTAGCCAAGTTTACGCAGCGCCTGAACCATCTTATTGGCGCGGCGTTTTTTGGTCTTGGGATCACTATCCTGGCCTTGCTCAATGTAGCTTACACCGTCGTGTAAAATTTTCCAGACGAGTCGGCCCAAGCGGTGGGCGATAGCCCAGATAGCAGCGTTATAGTGGAGCCGCGGTAAGAGCCGACGGAAAAGGGCCTGGAAATAGCTGCCCTTTTTCTTGACCGCCGCTTGCGCGGCTTGGTTCAGAAGCCGCCGTACAAAACGATTCCCCTTCGCTGAGTGGGAACTTTTGTTCTTCTCTGCGCTCTCGTTGCTGCCAGGACACAGGCCAGCCCAGGAGGCGAACTCGGCCGCCGAGGGGAACGCCTCGGCATCAGCCCCCATTTCGGCGATGATTTGTTGCGCTGAGTCTGGGCCGAATCCGGGGATTTCCGCTACGCGGACCACAGCCTCTTGGTATTGCTTGAGCAGCGTAGCGGTCATTTGATCCAGTTCGCCGATCTGTTTGTCTAACACCTTGAGGCGCTCCAGATACAGCTTCAGGAGTTGGCGGTGGATTGGCTCCACCGAGCCGGTGAGTGCATCGGTCAGTTGCTGTTGGCTGCAGTGTAGCCGGTCATCTCCCAACTTGGCTAAGCGATCCGGGTCGCTTTCTCCGTCGGCCAGCGCCTGCAAAATCCGTTGTCCACTGACCCCCAACAGATCGCTGATCACGCTGGAGAGCTTGATGCGTGCTTCCTCTAACAAGGCTTCCAGTTGGTTCTGCAGCCGCACCCGATCACGGACCAGTTGGTGTTTGCCGCGCGTGACGGTTCGCCAGGCGCGTTGCTCGGCAGCCGGCACAAAACTCAGCATCAGTTCGTCGGCCAGCAACCGCCTCGCGAGCCGTTTCGCATCGCGAAAATCGTCCTTGCGGCCTTTCGGCGCACGATTGGAGTATGCCTGCGCCAGATGCAGTTTCTCGAAATGCGGCTCCAGATCCAACCACACCGGTTTCCAATACTGCGCCGTCGATTCCATCACCACTTCGCGCACCGTGTGTTCTTTCAGCCAACGGATCAACTCCTGCCGCTCGCTGGCTCCAGTTCCAAACCGCCGGCACTCAAACTCCAGCGCTTCGCCCGCGGGGTCCGCTGCTTCCTCGCCCCCGATGGCGATCACCACCATTAACACTTTCTTGTGAATGTCAATTCCTGCTACCTTGTAAGACATAGTCATCCTTTCCGCCGAGGAAGCGGCAGAACGCGCGATAGCTAAACGATACGCACCCTTACGTGCTCATGCCCCTTCCTCGACGGTAGGACCACGTCACGATCATTGGTTCAAGAACGCGCGTCCTGGGTCATACTCCGTTACGGCCTCAACATATCCAGAGCGGTTCGGATCTCTCCCGCTCCTCGACTCAGAACAGAATATCGCTCTCGAACGCGATTTTCATCATCATTGATGGGCCGCAGGCCCATGGGCACTCCTTTGAAGAACAGGTTAGGGCGCTGACGCTTCCGGCTCGGATTCGATTCTTCTGAAGTGGCGGGACCAGGGGGTCCGGCCGCGGACGGGGGCGTCCGCCCCACCAAGGCTGGATAGGTGCGGTAGATCATCTGGCGCCTATCATTCGCGATCCATTGCGGGCTGCCGGCGCGGAACTCAATTTCTCCGCTTCTCCTGTGACTTTTTCAAAACCGCCTTTGTCTCCCCTACAACTACCGAATCCGAAGACTATCCTTTGCGGATCGGAGGAGACCTACGCCGGGAGCGATCTCGGCGTAGGGACGTTCCCAACAATGTCGGCCGATTCCTCAGACCCAAGCGATCAATCGCTCACCCAGCGATTGCTGGCTCGTCTGATCGAAAGCGAGATCAACTCGGCTCTGATTTTTGTCGCGGTAGCGCGCAACGCTTATCGCGCGGGTCAATTTTCCGACGCCAGCGCCGCCCTGTTCAAAGCAGAGGTCATTTACGCCCAAGCGAGTAAACTCGCACACGACAGCGGCACTATCAACCAGCAAGCAACCGCAGATCATTTACGCGAGTTGCGTTTAGCCATCGATAATCTTATGAGCGCGAACGGCGCGGAAGCATAGGTCGGGAAAAGCCGCACGGCAGGGCTCGTTTTTGGGGGAAGTAAAATTCCTGCCGTGCGCTATTTCTTACTTACTGTATTCATCGGAAGCTCGAGCCATGCGCTTTAGTCTTTTTTTCCTCGATCCGCCCATAGGTGGCCGGGTATGCCCTTTTCATCTCACCCGCCGTCTCACACGCCGCCCCAATCTGCACCAGTCCGCCCTTCCCAATGCCCGGGCACATCGCCGCTTCGGCCTCCCATTTCGCCCGGTTTTCCACCAGTTCCGGCCAAAACGGATATAACCGGCATTGCACCGGCTTCACCCGGTGAACGGCGCACCCGCCTTCCCGCAAAAAATGACACTGCGAATTCTTCGGCTTTCTCAATCGCAGCAGCCGCCTGAACCGCACCACATACCGCGCCTCAAAAGCCGCCGCCGACAGCCCCTCATGCGCCGCCATCCGCCGCAGATCCTCTTCCGTTATGTAGACAAATCCCCGCACGTCGCAACACTTCGTGCAGCCAGGCTGACAAGCAAAGCGCAAATGCATAACTCTCAGTGTAGGCAAATCCGCCATTCCACGCTAACCCCGCCAAAACCGATATACTCGACCAGAGAACTTGGTGCCACTGATATCCGCGAAATCACAGCCGAGAGTAGTGGTTCGCCCCGCTACCCCAGAGGATAGCTCCGTCTGCGGCAATATCTGTTACCAGGCTTTCTCCAACATCAGCGCGGCTCATGGCTTCCCGTGCGATTTACCCGGACCGGAGGCCGCCACCGGTTTCCTATCCAGGATGTTTGCAAATCCCGCCTTCTTTTGTGTGGTAGCGGAAGCGGACGGCCGCATCGTGGGAAGCAATTGTCTCGACCAGCGTTCCGCCATTGCCGGCGTCGGCCCAATTACGATCGACCCCGCTGCGCAAAACGTCGGCATTGGCCGGGAGCTCATGCGGGCTGCCCTGGACCGAGCCATCCAACACCGTGCCGCTGGCGTCCGGCTGGTGCAGGCCACGTTTCACAATCGCTCCCTGTCGCTCTACTCGAGTCTCGGCTTCGATATCCGCGAGCCCCTTTCGTGCCTACAAGGACGGACTCGCGAGCGGAGTGTCCCCGGCTGTTCCACTCGGCCCGCGCAACACGCCGACTTGGACGCTTGCAACGCGCTGGCCCGGTCGATTCATGGATTTGACCGCGGGACAGAGTTGGCGGAAGCCATCCTCGAGAAAACCGCGATTGTGGTAGAGCGCGGCGGCCGCATTACCGGATACTCGACCGCCCTCGCTTTCTTCGGCCACGCCACCGCCGAGGCCAACCTCGACCTTCAGGCGCTTATCGCCTCTGCCGAATCCTTTGGCGGTCCCGGAATTCTGATGCCCTCAAGGAACAACGCGCTGCTGCGCTGGTGTCTGGCGAATGGTCTACGCGTCGTTCAGCCGATGACGCTGATGAGCGTGGGCTTTTACAACGAGCCCGCGGGTGCATGGATGCCTTCGATCTTGTTCTAACGGACCGAACCAATCAGCGGTTGGATCTTCGTATTCCCCAGGGCTCCGCTAAACTCCGTCATCTCTCCCACCCTTTTCCCGGGCGCGGGCATCAGCCGCACCGCTAATGGCTTATTCCACTTGAACGCCAGCGACGCTACGTCGCCGACAATCCGCGCTATCGAATCTTCGCTCGTATCGCCCGCCAGCGGCACCGTATCCACGCCGCCCGCGCACACTGCCGAATACGCCAGAATCGAATCCAGTCCATAGGTCTGCTCCGTCCACCGGCGCGTCAGAAGCGCGTCTTCCAACACCGGAATCATTAGTCCCGCGTAACCGGTCTGCTTCACCGGCACCGCTTTAACGGCCCGCGTTATAACTGCGGAAGCGGTCTCCGTGCCCGGAGCGCCAAACGGCTGGCCCGTGAAAGCTTCAATGGCTGCGCCAATGGAAACGTTGCCGCTCGGGGCCGGCGTCGGGTCTAGGCCCGCGTAAGTCCATCCACTGCCCTGGGCCGCTTTCATCGCCGCCCCTTCCACCGCGCGCGCATGAACCGTCAGCGCGGCCGTCAGCGCCTCTGCCGCCGTGCGTGGGTCGTGCTCGGTCGCAAACACCTCCATCACCACGTTGGCTGATTCAAGGCCGATGGCAAAGTGGCGCTCGCCTCCACCCGAATGCCAGGCACCCGGATAGAACGGCCCATAAGGTTTCAGCATCGCGATTGCGGCAAAGCTAAAATTCCCCTGCCCATGCGGGCTGCGTGCGCCCACGGCGTGGATGATTCGTCCAGCCTGCCGCACCGCGTTCCAATGGATTCCGTCCTCTCCAGCCGTCACAAGGTTTGCCGCCAACCGGTTTCCCGGCGTTGCCAAAACCTCGATTAGCAAGTCCACCGGCCCGGCATCGTCATCGTCTTTCAACATTGCCGGACCAATGTTCGGTGTGAATTTCAATGTCCCCGCCAAGTCGTCGATGCCCCGCAGAACTTTTAGCGCCTCCGCCCGGCTGAGCCCGCGCGTGTAGTCCGGAAACGGCTGCGTTGCAATGCGTATCCCCGACACCTCATAGCCGGCCGCCGTTTCCGCGTCTCTGATTTTGCTCAGAAACGTCACCGCCTCTGCCATCTGCGCTGGATACGATTTCGCATCGATCGTGATGAATCCGGTAATCGCCCGGATTTTGGGTTTCGCCCGTTCGCCCGCGCAAAGCGCCACGGCCAAGCTGAGCCCAAGCAGAAAGCGTTTAGAAAGCATCATCGTATTAGCTTAAGCTGATTGGTCGACGCATCCCGGACCAAAGGGTCGCGAAATCGCCGATCCAATGTGGTGGTGAAGCGCAAAGAACTGCACAGCCCGGACCGAATGTATCTGATGATTTAGTCTATTTTGGTTTATTTCGTGACACTCAAACGCGATTACTTGTCGTTGCAATACGTGGCAGCGCGGTGCGCTGCCAGGCCCCCACTTTCGAGGGGGCTTTGGCAGGCTGAATGCCTGCCCTGGGGCGGCTGGAAAGCCGCCCGGGTCGCGGTAGGGACAGCCATTACTGACCGCCCCCCGCACAGACCCGTGCGGGCGCTTCTAACGCACACGGTTCTTGCCTCGGAAATTGGGATGTTTGGCGTCAAAACGCACGTTGGGATAAGGGTGCAAGACCTGGACAGGAGGTAGCAGGGACGCCAGGCGCTCTGCTGCGCAGCCTTCGGCAGGCGGGACCGCCTGCGCCACCCAGAAAGTTCATTCCTATTGAATCCGATTAGGTAAACGTTTAAACTGTTGGGAGCCTTGGCTGTCAGCATCAAAGACGTTGCCGCGAAAGCGGCCGTGTCCATCGCTACCGTTTCGCACGTTCTGAACGGTACGCGCGCTACCCGTCCGCCCACGCGCGAGCGGGTGCTGGCTGCGATTCGCGATCTCGGCTATTCGCAAAACCAAGCCGCCCGTAATCTTGTGCGCGGCACGAGTTCTTTGCTGGGTCTGATTGTTTCCGATGTCCGCAACCCGTTCTTCCCGGAAATCACCGCTGCTTTTCAAGATCAGGCCCTGGCGCACGATATGGACGCCATCATGTTGAACACCAACTACGATGCGCAGCGCACGCTCCATTCCGTCCGCCGGCTGCTGGGTTTGCAGGTGCCGGGCGTGGCCATTTTCACTTCCCAGATCGAACCCTCGGTTGTCGATATCCTCGCGAACCGCCGGGTTGCCGCCGTTTATCTCGATCTCGGCAAAGTGTCCCACGCGGTCAGCAATATCGTGCTCGATTATGAAAACGGCATCGCGCAGGCGCTGGAGCATCTCACGGCTTTGGGCCACACCCGCATTGGCTATATCGGCGGTCCTCCCAAGCTGATGTCGATTCAGCGCCGCAAACAAGCCTTTATCGATAACGCGATTCGTCTGGGCTTGGATCCGGGCCGGGTGATCGATTCCGATTTCTCGGTGAAAGGCGGCTATTTCGCCTGTTCCAAACTCCTCCATACCCATTTACCGACGGCCATTGTGGCGGGCAACGATCTGACGGCCATTGGCGTTCTGCATCGCGCCTACGATGGCGGCTTGCAGGTGCCGCAAGATCTCTCAGTGGTTGGCTTCGATGATATTCTTTTTGCCGAATACACCCAGCCCGCGCTGACCACGGTGGCTGTCCCGCGAAGCGAAATCGGCAAGACCGCTTTCGAAGCACTCTGGACCATGCTGTCCGATCCTGAGCTAAAAGGCCGTGAACACCGGCTCGGTACCCGCCTGGTGGTCCGCCAATCCACTGGGCCGCCTCGCTGATGGTGTAATAAGGGCTGTGAATCCCCGTGAAGTATAAGCGCAAAGGGCACGCTCACAAGCTGTGGGCGGTTCTCGCCGCGATGCCGCTGCTAGCCGGCCCTGCCGATCCGTCCTGGGAGGCTTTACGGCACCTGCCCAAACATCACATTTATACTGTCTTGAACCGCAGCGGCAGTTGCGTTACGGGCGCTTTCGTCTCCGCCGACGAGAAGGAAATTGTTCTGGCTGCCCAGCAGGGCGAACAGAGTATCGCCAAGCCAAACATTCTGCGGATTGCCTCGGGGCAAACCGCCGATATTCACACCACGGTTTACACCGCCCGCAGTTCATGGGCGGATTTGCTTGCTCTGGAGACCCCGCCCTATTATTCCGATCTAATGGTGGTTACATCCGATAACCGCCAATTCAAAGGCCCGCTGCTGGGCGTGTCGCGCGATCAACTCACGCTGTTTATCGATAACCACGAGATGCGCTTCGCCAAGGAATACGTGGACCGGGTGTTTCTAACAAGCACCGAACCTACGTTTGAGCGTGGCGGAGCGCATCGGAGCTTAATCAAGCTGCGCAAGAAGAGCAGTTCTCAAACGCAGGCCGTTCCGCTCTATGAAGTAACTCAGCCCCAGGACGATTCGCCGGTAGACTGTTCGCCCGGTCAGCGGCGCCAGTAACCGCGATAATAACGACCGCCGTAGTAGCGTGGACCAACCCAATAGGCACCCCGATAAGGCGGGTGAGCCCAATAACCGGCGTGCCAGTAGTAACGTGGACCCACCGGATAGTAATAGCCGGAAACCCAGCTGTAGCCATAGCCGGGTGCCGCATAGGCGGGCGCCGCATAGCTGTAAACAGGAACGGGCGGCGGCGGAGCGTAATAATAACCGCCACCGAATCCAACGCCGAAAAACACTCGCGGTCCGGCGAACAGGCAGCTACCCGCAAACAGGAAAAGGGCAAGAATTTTAGTTTTCATTTCAACACCTCGCCCCTGTGAAGTGCAAATGGCTTGCCAACGCTAAATCATTGAAGAAACAAGCTGAGCGCTTTGCTGGAGATGGCTTTTGTCCACCACAACGGTGGATTTAAGCCACCGCTAGGCGTGCGCCGCAATGGGCGGGTATTTGAGAGCTTCCAGGTCGTCCAGAAAGACGAAGTACGATGCGCCCGAACAGCGCACACTCACCGTTCGGTCGCTAAAGCCAGGACCGCCAATCTCGATCTCGGCCCCCACAGGTAACTGGGTGATGAGCCCGAGCCGGGTGCGCTCCCCATCCTCTGTAGGCAAGATCTGGATAGCCGAAACGCTACTGGCCAAGGTGAACACCTTCTCTACGGGGATTGGACCGGGGATTTCCATATTCAAAGCGAATGCAGCCACCTTGTCCTCTTGCCTAATCTTAGATCGCCGGTACTGAAACTTCTAGTACAAAATTATCTTTTGAGCGCTTCATTGAGGGCGACCGCAAAAATTATGATCTGTTAATGATTTGACGGAAATTTTACGTGATTTATTCAGGTAAAACTTGCTAGGAAAAGTTCTAGCTTATTTTTCGTGGGCGAAGAGGCCCTTCCACGAATCGTCCAAGGAGATCCAGCGGTCGGCTTCTTCGTCCCAACTGGGCGCCAGCAGGGGGACATGGAGCAATCCGTGTCCTTGGCTACAAAAGAGCTCGGTTCCAGACCAGTCGAGGAGCAGGCAACCCGGACAGCCGATGCGCACCGGGAATGCCATGAGGCGTAAGCAAACCCGACAACGCGCCCGCTGGTCGGCCACCGCCCAAAACAGAACTCCCATCGTGCCTAAAACGTACAGCCAGAGCAGGAAAGGACCGCTGCCGGGGTCCCGCGACGCGAGTAAAACGGAAGATTCCGAGCGGCTCCATTCCAAACAGCCCACAAAGACGCACGCTAATCCCAAGGCCGTTTTGCTCAGGAAGAACAGCACCCGGCGCGCAGCCGTTCGCCGGTGTTGCGGCTCAAACGCCAGGCGCATCTGCTTTAGCCTGGGCCGGAACACCATCCAGGCGATGAGGCTTGCCAGTAACGTGGCAATGCTGAAGCTAATGAGGGGTGTGAGCAATGCGCCGCGCCACGTTGAAAAGCGCATTTGCCCTTGCAAATAATAATAGGCGCAAACGTCCGCCGCAATACGCGACAATTCCTTGCTCAACCGTTCCTCGCTCACACCCGGTTTGACACGCGCCACCACGAACGCTTTTTGCATATAGCTCAAGCGTTCGAGCAGGTACACGGTAGGTTGTCTGGAGAGAAACTCAAAACCTGCGGGTAGCACGGCGGCGATCCGGTAAGCCTGGCCGTCAATTATGATCTCTGAGCCAACGGCATCGGCTCTGCCGTTCGCCAGCGCCGCCAAAGCGCGTTTGTCGAGCACCACGCCCTCCCCGGCCGGAAACTTGCCGGCGGCCGGTTTAACTCCCAGCAGATCGAACAGCGTGGGGCTAGCTGTCACCACAAGCGGGTTCTCGCGCAATGCTCGCCCACGGAAAGCAACGGGCCGGTGCTTGACCTCCATACCCGCCACGCCATTGAGAAGTTTACTGCAGTCCGCCCAAGCGGGTACCACATCTCCGGGCAATCCTTTGTCGCCGCCGCCGATGTATTGATGGAGCCAAATAAAAGTGAGATTGCCCATTTTGCTGGGCATCTGGCTAAACAACATCTCACGCGTGGCGTGCAAGCCGGAACTCACCACGGCAATCGCTAGAAGAATCGTGACAAATACCGATAGGCAGGTGAACGGCGAACGCGCCACTTCACTGATTCTGGATCGAACCGCTTCCTGCGAGGCTAGCAGCCAAGCGGCATCCGCGAAAGCCCCTAGAGCGCTGCGTAAGAGCAGCCATTGCTCACGCGGATTCCACTCGCCGGTATGGTACAGAAACTGCCAGCGATGCCATATTTCAGCGTCCCATTCGCGCTGCCAGTCTTCCCGGTGCGCCCGCGGCACCAAGGGCGCCGCCGCGCGAACTAACGCCTGGCTTAGCGATACCAACCGCGGCTGTGTGGGTTCTTCAGGCATGCTTCGCCTCCTAGCGGCGAGACTTCTGACTTAGCTTCCCCAGCAAAGGATAACGCCTTTGCAACTGTTCCAAAACCTGGGCCCCGGAGCGCGTCACGCGATAATACTTGCGCACCGGGCGCTGTTGGGCTAAGGCTTTCTTTTCAGCCTCCCACTGCGACGCGATCCAACCTTCTTTTTCCATACGCCGCAGGGCGGGATAAACCGTGCCGCTGGGAAGGCCCGTCTCGTCCATGATGTCGAATCCATAACTACAGCCGTTATCCACCGTCTGCAGAATCAACGCCGCCGTGTGTGAAAGCTTGGCCGAATCACTCATAACCCTTAACTAAAATTCTACGCTTGTTTAGCTCAAATGTAATAGCTCAAATTCGCTAGGCGCTCTTTCTTCGAAGCTCAGTCGCGTTGCATCCCTTTCGTTAATTCGCCGGCGCCGCCGCAAATCCAGCCAGCCGGCGGCGATAGAGGCGGGAACCATGGCGTAATGCCACCATTGCGCGGTAGCCCACTTCTCTACCCAGGCGAGAAACGGCGCCAACATCAAGAACCCGAGTAGAGCCACGACAAATCTCATGACCATCTTTCTTGAATCGGGCTGGACGCGGTAGGTGAAGGGAATACGCTCAAAGTTGAGCAGCACGAGATCGATCCCCAGCAGCGCGAATGCCAGGTTCAGTACCGCGTTAGCGAACGGCGCCACGGGCAGCAATTGCCAGGGCAACACCAGCAACATCATGAGCCGGCGCGCGACGGCGTTTGGACTTGGCGTAATATCGTTGGCTGAAAACCGAAATGCCCAATTCGCCGCCGTTGACGCGGGAATATCGAAGGCCAAGCGCAATCCACTGATCAGAAAGAACGCCAGCAGCAATGGAACCAGCTTCAGGCCGCCCTCAGCCGCCTGGGCTACTAATACCAGCCCGACTCCTAAATATCCGCCCAGAAATATCACGTGCCGTTCGCTGCGCGTGAGCACTCGTAGGGCAAACAGAATGCAAGCCTCTTCGAAGGCCGATCGAAACAAGATTCGTTTCAGCCATGCCGGCATCTTGAACCATGCAGTGTGCCGGATGCCCGCCAAGTTGTCGAAAGATTCGGCCAGCCGCAAGAACTGCCACCGGTAACAAAGCGCATACGTTCCCAGCGTCACAACAATGGACGAGGCCAGTGCGATCAACGCCCAGTGGGCCATTTCAGCCATGGCCGGTTTGGCAATACCGACGGCCGTTTCGTACAGACCAAGGAACCAGAACGATGGCAGCATTCTGACGTAAGCATCGGCATAGGCAGGCAGGGGGCCCACGAAAAGCTGCAAAAGTAAGTTGGAAAAGAACTCCACAAAGAAACCTACCGCCAAAACAATCCGCACGCCAACGGAAACCGGGCGCAGCAACCGCGCGGGCAAGAGCAAGGTCAAAACGCCTACCAAAGCAAACACGCCAAAAAAGCTGAACAGATTAGCGCTGAAAACCGCCGCTACATGGCCAAACGCGATTCGCGCGAACGCCCCAAACCGGCCATCGCTCATCGTGACGAAGGCCGGGAAGAAGAAGGACGAGACGGCATTCACGTCGATCGCGAACACCACCGCCAAACCCAGGAGGGCGGCAAAATTCGCTAGAAAGACCTGATGGATAGGAATGGGCAAAACGGCCAGGTTGGCGAAATCGCGGCGATCCGGGAACAGCCGATTCCAGCGCATCACCATAACCAAGCCAGTAATAGTCATGGAAAGCACGATGAAGAAATATTCGTCCGCGGCCGCGGCCCGGTAAAAATCGAAGTGCCTTTGCCCCCGCAGCCATTGCAGAAGGGTGGAATATTTGTCGAGCAGGAACAAAGACGCGAACGCTCCCGGCAAGGAAAGAATGGCGAGCACTACTCCCAAACCCAGGCTCATACCTTCATCGCTTTCCTCCCCATCAGCCGCAAACATGCGCTTGATGAAATGCGCCACCAGACTCCAGAAGGGAGTGCGGGGGAGCCATACAGCGGGCGAGCTGAGATCTTCCGTCAATGAACTCGCCGTTTCAATGGCTCACCGCCTCTACTAACGCCGCGGCGGAAGCGGGCGCATCCCGCTCCTGGACCAGATGCGCAAAAGCAGCCTCCAATGACGGCATCTGCTGGAACTTCTTCAAGTCTTCGACAGCTCCGCACGCCAGTTGCCTGCCGTTCTGCAAAATGATGACGTGCGAACAGACTTTCTCCACCACCTCAAGCGCATGCGAACAGTAAAAAATCGTCTTTCCGGCGCGGCTCAGCGCTTTCACCATTTCGCGAAATATGAGTGCGGAGGTCACGTCCAATCCGGAAAGTGGTTCATCGAAAATGATGAGATCGGGGTTGTGCATCAAAGACGCGATCAATAGAATCCGCTGGCGCATGCCTTTCGAATAGGTAGCTATAGTCGAGTGGCGGTGTGGGGTCATGGAGAAAATCTCCAACATCTCAGCCGTTCGCCGGGTAATCACGCCGCCACGCAAGCCACGCAATCTGCCAACGAGTTCCAGATACTCGATCCCGGTAAGAAACGGATACAAGTTCGCTTCTTCCGGCACGTACCCCACCACTCGCTTATAAGCCGCCAGATCGTCCTTAATGTTTATGCCGTTGAAGAGAACACTACCGGCGCTTTGCTCCAGCAATCCCGTGATAATTTTTACGGTGGTGCTCTTGCCTGAGCCATTCGGCCCGAGATAGCCCAGAACCTGCCCCGGATGGATGGTGAAGCTGACGTTCTCGAGAGCCGGAATGGTGCTGTAGGTCTTGGTGAGGGACCGGACTTCGAGCATGGAGGTAGCATACTACATAGGTAGCCGCGCTGGCAATAGGGTTTATTGAACCTCTACGTAGTCAATGGCCGCTGGATCTTCGCCGCCGGGCATTCCTTCCACGGTAATCACGTCGTTCCCCTGCAATTGCACGTTCGGAATGGTCAGGCGAACGGCCGAATCGCCATTCAGTGTTTTGGTGGGGAAGTGTTCGGTAGCTGTCCAGGTTTTTAAGACTTGATCGCCCACCACGATTTGAAAACGGGCCTCGCCGCCGTTCACGTCAAAATACAGAATCGCGATGTTATAGCGGCCTGCCGCACCGTCAAAGGTGAAAGAAGCGGTGCATTTCTTCTGCGGCGCTTCGCATGTCACCGCTTTGCCGCCCGATGCATCTTCCCAAGGTGTGACATCTTTCACCGCATAGCCGCTCAGCCGCATGGACTCTGCTTCCGTACGCCCCGGGAAATGGCCCGCCCGTCCGGCGTTATCGGGAACGCCCGATTCGCGTAAGAACCAACTGCAAATGGCGTCGCGCCACACCACGGCCAGCCCGGCTTGATACTCCAGCTTGCTCAGCACCGCCCGAAATCTGTCTGGATCTATCAAACCCTCTAACGCCCGCCAACGCGCCGGGAACAGTTGCGCCGCCTGCGCGGCTTCGTAGTGCGAATCGTAAACGTGCTGGATGATCGTTTTTCCGGAATGCAAAACATACGTATAAGGCAAATGATGCATGAACAACAGCAGCTCATCGGGACACTCCCGCAACGATTCATAGATGTGCGCCACCGCCGGCGGGTACTGGCCAATGTAGCCGGTCCCCGTTTCGACGGTGCGATCCATGCCAATCCCTTCGTGATCGGCGCGAATCCACTGACCCCAGCCATTCCGCTCGGCCGACTCGATGTTCGGCCCATAGTGGCCGCGCAAAATGTCGGTGAGCGTGCCTAAACCGAGAGGACCCGTGTACCCTTCGTACACCGGCCAGGAATCCATCTCCAATTGGGTGATGGCTGTGACCACGCGTTTGTCGTTGCCGAAGGTCTGATGAGACCACTCGCGCGCGATTTCCTCCGCGCTCAAACTGGGCTGCCAAGCCAGGCGTCCGAAGGCGTATAAATTTGCCATGGCCAAGTCAGACCCCAACCAATTGGCATCGCGGCCCACGTTCGCGACGCCCACAAATCCACCGAACGGCCGTTGAAACGTCTTGCCGGCTACCAATTCATTCACGGGCGTGTGCATCCCGCCCACACGCAGATCGAAATCCAAAACCTGTTTCCACATCGGCGCAAGGTAACAGAGATGGCGCTGCTGGCCGGTGTATTCCTGCGTGATTTGCAGTTCCAGCGTCTGGTTGGTTTTGCTGAGCGCGCCGATCAATGGCGAGACCGGCTCGCGCGCCTGAAAATCGATGGGCCCATATTTGACTTGCACCAGGGCGTTGTCGGCAAATTGGCCGTTCAGCGGCTGAAAATTGTCGTAGGCGGCGCGGGCGCGGTCGTTCTTCAAATTGCGCCAATCGGCGTGATGGTCGTAAACAAATCCGCGATAAATCAGAATGCCGCCATGTGGCTTCAAGGCATTTGCCAGCAAATTGGCCGCTTGCGCGTGCGTACGTCCATAGGTGGCGGGGCCGGCGCGGCCTTCGCTGTCGGCCTTCAATACGAATCCGGCGAAATCGGGAATCAGGCCATAAATTTCATTCGTCTTCGACTGCCACCACTGGATCACGCGAGAGTCGAGCGGGTCGAAGGTATCGAGTCCGCCGATGCTCTTCGGGCTGGCGAAATCCACCGACAACGATAGCTTCACGCCCCACGGGCGGAATGCCTCCGCAATGCGGGCAATCTGAGGCAGAAACTCGCTGGTGAGCACACGTGGATTTGCGTTGACATTGTTAACCGTGCAGCCATTGATGCCGACGGAGGCGAGGAGTCGCGCATACTCCCCGGCGCGCGTCAGATCGGCCGCAACGTTATTATTCTCGAAAAAGATCGAGCGCCCGCCGTAACCGCGTTCAATGGAACCGTCGAGATTGTCCCACTGATTCACCCAACGTATAGGCGCGGCGGGATTGCTGGATTCGTTCAGTTGGGAGAGGTCGTCTCCTCTGGCAACATGCCTGATCCAGGCGAACGCGCCGTAGAGGACTCCTGGATTGTCAACGGAAGCGATCAAGACGAGACGTTGGCCTTTGCGTTTCGTTGCGCGCAACCAATAACCACCTAGTTGCAGGCTAGTGGGCGCGGCTATTTCAGGGAATCGCCGCTTCATTTGCTCCAGAGTGCCCAAGACGATTGAACCTTCGCCAGACCCGCGCGCGAGTTCTTGTGCGGCTGCCTTTATTTCAGGTGCGTCGCCTAATGTGACAATGCCACCGGATGTCGCGTTTGGCCCACGATAGCGGAGCCAAGCTTCGCGCCCAGTCTCCGCTTTCGCGATCGCAACCAGCACTGCCAACCAGACTACGCGCTTCATAGATGATTCAGTACGATGCCGGCAACGGCAATTGTCCCGGTTGCGATGGCGGCGTTTTCCTGAGGACGGCAGCGGAAATCAGCGTGACCACAAGTCCAATCGGAAACGGCTCGATGAACGTAATGGCGGCGTTGAAGAACGGGTTTTCGTACAGCTCCTTCAATTTCTTCGTTTGCTCGAGTTGCGCTTGAACTGCGGCGGCAGTCGCGCCCCCGGCTTTGAGCTTCTCAACCAAATAGGCGCCGTATTTGTCCATAAAATCGTGCAGCACGGTGAAGTACAAAACTTCCCAGGTCAGGACATAGAAAATGCATGTAATCAAGGTAATGGAGATCCCCACGGCAAATGCTTTAGGGAAAGTGATCTGGCCGTTGCCGGCATTGTCGCGATACGAGCGGATGCCAAAGAAGACCAGCAAGAACGAAAGGACGATGAGGGTGTAGCCTAAGACCTCAGCCTTATCGAAGCCTATCTTGTCTTCTAACGGCACCGTGGCCACCATCATCACTGAGGAAAATGCGCCGGAAATCAGCCCGAACCAGAGTACGGTCTTTTTCATATGTGTCTCCTGTGAGTCTAAACGTTGAATGCGGAAACAACATAGCGCGCCAGGCACGTCTGGTCGTCATTCTTTCGGGTGATTTTGCCTGCGGGCGAGAAAAATCATTCGTTTGCGTGACCTTCAACGAAGCAAACCGAATTCCTTGCCAAACTGTACGGCCTGCGTCCGCCGTTTCGCTCCTAGTTTTTCGAAAACACGGCTGGCATGGGTCTTGACCGTGTTTTCGCTCACATAAAGTTTGCCGGCGATCTCGCGGTTGCTCATGCCTTGGGCGATGAGTTCAAGGATTTCAAGCTCGCGGCGGGTGATACCCAGGTCTTCTCGTTTCCTGTGGTCGGCGCTAAGCGGTTCGCCGGCCGACACGGGGAATTCCTTCAAGGCGGTCATCTGCCGCGCTCCGTTGAAAAACAAGTTAACCAGGGCGCTTACGCTTCCGGCTCGGATTCGGCGTTTTTCATCATCATGGGTGGACCGCAGGACCATGAGCGCTCCGTTCAACCTAAGGCCGAGCCAGATCCCCAGAACGGCAAAGGTCGCCGCAATCAAGCCGCCGTAGATTTCGAACGAATGCTCGACCACCAGAAACCGGTACTCGGTCCACTTCAGCACGGCAATCAGCAGCCCGCCGATCAATCCGTAAATGAGCACGTGCCGTTTCATGGGCTCTAGAGGAAGGAATCGGGGCCAGGACGTTCAGCGCTTTGCGGTCTAGCCGACGATATATTAATTAAGCATACCTACTGTGACGACCAAGGAGGCGGTCAGGCCCGATATCGTTGATGCTGGAACGGTCTACAACACTAAAGTCTTAGCCAGAACGGGTGTTCTGCCCGGCGGTTTGCCCGCTGCGGGTGTTTCCGCGAGTGCTGTCGGCAGTCTAATGAAACAGGGCGCCTGGAGCGCAGCCATAAAATATCGTAATGACTTCTTCCATTGAAATTCGCGATGTGCCCGAGCAAACGCTGCTCGTCAAGAAAACGACCTGCAACAAAAACGCGATCGGGCCGGCCTTCGCCAAGGCCATCCACTCGGTTGGAGAGTGCATGCGGTCGAGCGAAGCGAAGATGATGTCGATGCCGTACGGAGTTTACCTCAGCTGGCGCGCTGCCGACTGCGATTTGGCGGCAGGCTGCCAAGTGGCTGGCGATGTAATTTTGGATGGCGGCTGCGAGTGGCTGACACTGCCCGCCGGGCCGTGCGCCTTTGCCAGCCATTTCGGGCCGTACGATCAACTCAAAGAAACCCACGCAGCCATCCGGGCTTGGTGCGAAACGAATGGTAAAACCATGAGCGGACCCTGCTGGGAAACCTATCCGGTGGATCCCGGCCTTGAGCCAGACCCGGCGAAATGGCAGACAGACGTCTACTATCCCGTGGCGTAGCTTGCTGAATCACTCGTGCCGCAATGTCTTGATAGGATCCAAATTCGCCGCCCGGCGCGACGGAATGAAGCTTGCCAGCAGCGCTACCGTCACCAGCATCGCCGATACACTGCCGAGAACCACCGGATCTGTCGGCCGGACCCCATAAAGCAACGCGCCCAGCAATCGGCCAATACCAAGAGAACCCGCGACACCCACCGCCAGGCCGGCAAGCACCCATTTCATACTGCCCCCCAGCACCAGGCCGAACACATCGCTTCCACGAGCGCCCAGCGCCATGCGGATGCCAATTTCCTGTGTTCGCTGCGTCACCGAATAGCTCACGACGCCCATAATTCCTACCGCGGCCAGCAGTAGAGCTGCCACCGAAAATGCGGAGAGCAGCAGCATGGGTACGCGCCTCGATCCGGTTGAATTCAGTACGATCTCCGCCATCGTCTCGACTTCGGAAACCGGCCGGTCGGGCAGAAAAGCCTTGATTGCTTTCTTGATAGGCGCTGTGAATGTGGCCGGCGCGTAGCGGGTGCGAACCACCACGTTCATAATAGGCCAGCCGCCTTGCGTGTACGGCCGCATGAATTGACTTCGGACCGGCGTATCGAGCCCCAGATAATGTACGTCTCCCACCACTCCCACGATGGTCAAGCGAGGACCGCCCGAGCCGCCAAAGAGGATGGCCTTGCCAACTGGATCTTCTTTCGGCCAATATTGCCGGGCCATGCTCTCATTAATGACAATCACGCCCGGCGTCTCGAGCGTGTCGCGATGCGTGAACTCCCGCCCCTTCAAAATGGGGATACCCATGCTGCGGAAGTATCCGGGACAAGCCACGCTGTAGTTGCCGCCCGGCATGTTTTGCGGGTCGGCCGGAGGTCGGCCTTCAATCTGGAAACCCCGGCCCGCATTCCCTTCGAACGGCAAGTGACCCACCGCGCCCACGGAATCGACGCCCGGGATCGCGGCCACATGTTCTTCCAGATCCTTGCAGAAGAGCGGCAAACCGGGAGGGCCCGTATAGATCGCCTCTTGCGGCACCGACATTTGCATGGTGAGCACGTTCTTTGGATCGAGCCCCGGATCGACGGCGAGCAGTTGCCGCGCGCTTTTGATCATGAGCCCGGCGCCCGATAGCACCACCAGCGCCAGCGCCACTTCACAAGCCACTAATGCGTGCCGCAAGCGTCCCCCTCGGCCCTCCGTCGATTCGCGGCCAGCCTCTTTTAGCGGCTCGTTTACGCTGGTCCGCAAGACGCTCAAAGCCGGGACCAAACCAAATAGGATGCCGGTGACACACGAGAGCAGCAAGGCGAACCCGAGCACGTGACCGTCGAGAGGTATGGAGTCCAGTTGCCGCATCGGTAACTGCACGTCGCGCCCCAGAAGCTGAAAGAGCAAGCGGCTGCTCCATAGAGCCAGCAGCACGCCCGCGCCTCCACCCATGACCGCCAAAAGCAGGCTTTCGGTGAGTAACTGTCGCGCAATCCGCCAACCCGGTGCGCCCAGCGCGCGGCGAATTGCAAATTCCTTTTGCCGTGATGCGCCGCGCGCCAACATGAGATTCGCTACGTTCACGCAGGCAATCAACAGCACGAATCCCACCGCCGCCAAAAGAGTCAACATGATGCGGCGCAGACCTTCTAAGCCGTAATCGCCCAACGCGTCCACCGTGCCGCCCACGCCTGCTTCTTCGTCGGGGTATTGTTTGCCGATGCGTGCGGCCACCACGCCAAATTCCGCACGCGCCTGGGAGATGGTTACCCCCGGTTTCAAACGCGCCATTGCAAGAAAGCTGTTGTTGCCGCGGCCGTAATCGGTCTTGGTATAGCCCACGGGCACCCACAGTTCGCGCGGACTGCTCCAGAACTGCCAGCTAAAATCCGCCGGCATCACACCCACTACCGCAAAATCCTCGCCGTCCACCTTGATGCTGTGCCCGATGATAGCTGTGTCCCCGCCGTAGCGGCGCTTCCAAAGGCCGTAGCTCAAGATCACTTCACGGTCTTTGCCAGGCAGTTCTTCCTCCGGCAGAAACGCGCGCCCCAGGATCGGCTTCACTCCCAACAACGGAAAGAAGCCCGCTGTCACCCGCAGGCCCGGTACCTGCTCCGGCTCCCGGTTCGTGGACGATAAGTTGTAACCTCGTCCGGAAGAATCGAAGATGGCCATTCTTTCGAACGCGTGGGTCTGGGTCTGGTAGTCCCAAAAATCCGGGGCCGAAATAATGTTGTAGTTGCCGCCGAATGTCTTCCACACCATCACCAGCCGGTCCGCTTCGGGAAACGGCAGCGGCTTCAAAATCGTCGCGTTCATGACGCTGAAGATGGTAGTGTTTGCACCCACCCCCAGGGCTAACGTGAGCACCGCGGCCGCCAGGAAGCCGGGTTGACGGAGCAACGTGCGGAAGCCATAGCGGATATCCGCCACGAGGCTCGTGAGCCATGTCCAACCCCAGACGGCGCGCGCGTCTTCTGCCGCCAGCGTCAGATTCCCCAGTTCGCCTGCTTCGGCCATGGCTGCCAGCGACGCCAATTCGGCGCGCATATCCTGCTCGGCGCGCCGCCGCGCGGAAGGCAACAGAAACTTGAGCGCTTGCCAGTTCATTTGCCTGTGCCTTTCGCAGTTCGCGCCGGCGCCGGCCCCATGACGTGGGTCACCGCTTCCACAAACTCCGCCCACTTGGAGTGTTCCTGCGTGAGATGCTTCCGGCCCGCCGCGGTCAGCCGGTAGAATTTCGCTTGCCGGTTCATCTCGGACGTATCCCACTTCGAGGCGATCCACCCTTTCAGTTCCAAGCGCTTCAGCGCCGGATACAGCGAGCCGAACTCGATATCCAGCGCCGCAGCCGAACTGCCGCGAATGGCCTGCGCAATGCCGTAGCCGTGCAACGGACCGAAAATCAACGTCCTGAGGACCAGCATGTCGAGGGTGCCTTTGAGCAACTCCATATGAAGTGATCCTATATGAAGGAGTTCTCCATGTCAACCCGCTTGACCTAACCGGCCGAACGCTTCACTGCGGCTCAGGTTCCGGCTGCGTAGATCCCATAATTAACGCTTCGTCGCGTTCCAGATAGCTTCGGCGCAGATCCTGCGAACGCCCTAGTTCCTTACGCGCGAGATCCGCTCGGCCCAGCTTCCGATACGCCAAGTACAACTGATAATGGACGTTGCCGTAGTGATCTGAAGGAGCCGCCTTTTCGAGTTTCGGAACGGCATCGGCAAACTGGCCCAGCCGCACGTACACGGTTCCTAGCAAGCTATTGGCTTCGACGAAATCCGGCTGCAGGCGCAAGGCTCGTTGCAGGTACGGTAACGCCTTCTCGTTGTCCTTTTTCAGTACGTATAGACGACCCAGCAGATAAAGCGCGCGCGTCCGCGAAGGGTCGAGCGCCAATGCTTTCTCCAACTCACTTTCAGCGGCGGCGTCCTCCGTATGATGGTCGAGATAAAGTTCGCCGAGCGCTTCATGCAGTTCCGGTTCATTGGCGCGCAACTGCAAGGCCGCCTGAAACTCTTTGAGCGCGCCGCTAAAATCGCCACGGAGCGCCAAGCCTTCGGCACGCAGTTGGCAAGCGCGCCAAGAATCGGGAAAGGACTCTTGCAGCTGTGCATACGCGGCGGTCCCCTGTGCCTGGTAGGTGCGCGCCAACCAGTAGCTGGCTTCGGCATTCTCCTTGGTCACGCCCCGCACTTGCGCCAGCGTGTCAGCCGCAAGCTCGTATTCTTGCAATACAAAATACGTCTCGCCTAGCAGCAGCCGCTCCGAATCCGTCAGGTGCTTGCGAGTTTTCAGCGCTTCTATGCAACGCAAGTGGCGATGCGCGGAGCAAGGATCCTGATCGGCGCTCGCCCCGTTCGATGCTTGCTGTTGCCACGCCGTAAGGTCGCCTTGGAAGGATTTCCACTCGCGGTCCGCACACGCGTGTTCATTCGCAGCGCTACACAGGGCCGCCAAAAAGAAATGCTTGGCCGGCGCTTCTGGTTCGTCTTGAACGCTCGCTATAGCCGCTTTTGCCGGCTCTTCGGAAAGTTCGATGGAAGGGAATTCGCGGTCTACGGCTAAGAGTTCCGGCGAAATCTCCCAAACTCTTCGCACGGATTCCAGCGCCGCTTTCGCTTGGTTCTCGGCTAGCTGAGTTTCTGCAAGGCCAAGCCATGCCTCTTCATTGCGCGCATCGAGTTGAAGCTCCGCGCGAAACTCTTTTTCGGCCTCTGGCATTTTTTGCGCATGCAAATAGGTTTGGCCCAGCGCGGTATGCAGGCCGGATTGCTTCGGTTCAATGCCAATTCCTTTTTCGTATTCCTTCAGCGCGTCGTCCCAACGGCCACGCTGAAACAAGAGATCGCCCAGGAACCGATGCCCCCAGGCGGAATCGCGGTACAGATGCGCGCCGCGATACGCTAGCCGAGCGGCCAGATCCAGATACTCGTGTCCGAGTTTGAACCATGCCTCGGATTTGTCAGCCTCGTGCAATGCGACCTGCCGGAACTGCTCAGCCGCGCCCCGGAAGTTTTCCTGGCTGAGATAAGCCGAGGCCAACGCCTCACGCGCCTGACGGTTGGAAGGCTCGAGCTTCAATGCCTGCTCGAGAAACGGGATGGCCTTCTCCGGAAAGCCTAGCTTGAGGTAATCCATTCCGGCAATGACCGTCGGACCCAGGAGATTCGGCCGTTCGCGCAGAGCCTTCGCCAGATGGTGTACCGCCAAGTCGTATTCGAAGAGGCTCTGATAGGCGAGGCCGAGGTTAACCTCCGCTTCGAGCAAAGTGGGGTCAAGCGCCAGTACTTTCTTGAATTCGTCTACTGCGCGAGCGAAGTTCCCGTCCTGCAGATCCCTCTGGCCGGCATGAAAAGAGCGTTCAATCTGTTCTTCCGAACTCTGGCACGGTGCCGCTCCAGGACACATCGAGCAAATAACCAGCACTATACAAACTTGGGGACAGCCCGCTTGTTTTCCCGTCTTCAGCGACCTGAAACGGCGAAACACGCGGGCTGTCCCCAAGTTAAAGTTAAGAGCTTTCCACATTGGTGGGCAGGCGGGGTGCCGCCTGCCCCATTCGACTTTAGCGGATCAGAATGTCGCTCGCAATGCGAACTGAATGATACGTGGGAGATTGTACTGCGAAGTGACTTGTCCGAAGCTAGCGCCGCCGCAACAGCTGGTATTCGGCGGATTGAATTGCACTCGATTAAACGCGTTGAACAATTCTGCCCGGAACTCGAGGCCGATCCGCTCCTCTGGCCCGAACTTCGTGTTTTTGAAGAACGCAAAATCGAAGTTTTTGACTCCGTCGTCGCGTAGATTCGGTTCCGTTCGCGAATCGTTGCCGTAATTGTAAACGCTCGGATTGCCGGCGGTGAATACGGAGGTGTTAAACCAGTGGGCCAGCCGTTGGTCGAGCGTTCCCGACGTCATAGTCTCATTCCCAACTCTTGTGGGCAGAGAACAACCCGCATTGGGAATGCCTGCGCTGCTCAGTTCACCTGGGCAGCCTCCTATGATAACGGGAAAGCCATTCTGGAAGGTGATGATGGTATTGAGTCCCCAGCCGCCGATGATCTTATTAGCAACGGGGTTCAAGTTATGCAGAAACCTCTTGCCCCGCCCAACAGGCAAATCGAGAACCGAAGCCAGCACGAAGCGCTGTGGAACGTCAAACCCATCCAGACTACGCGCGGCGCGAATGTTATAGGCATTGGCGTCGCCCCAAGTCGGAGAGGCGGCTTCGAGCCAATTGATTTCCGAGTTGGTGTTGTCAATCAGTTTAGAAAACGTGTAAGTAGCCAGCACCTGCGCGCCGGCGGCGAAACGTTTCTGGAACTTCACTTGCAATGAGTGGTAGACGGAATCGCGGTCGTCAACTTCGGCCATGCCTACGTCGTCGAACTGCGGATAGGGTAGAAGTAACTGAGCTGCCTTGACGGTCATGTTAGATCCGACGCCGCCCGTCTGCACCACTCCATAAAATGGGTTCGGAACGAGAGCGGTCAAAGCCGCCACCTGCGACGAATTGGTTGGCACATCCTGCGTTGGCAGTTGGTCAAGATCCTGGTTATGGAAAGGCAAATGCGTGCCCTTGGAGCCGGCATAGGCGATATCAATGAGCGCGCTTCCGGGTAATTGGCGCTGGATGTCTACGTTCCATTGCTGGACATAAGGCGCCTTATAATTTCCAAGCGGCGCTGAATTGCCATTCCCTTGCACATTGATGAATGCCTGGTTGGCGCCCGGGGGCGCATTGATTCCACCCGGGAAGGGATTATTGAGAGGATTCCTGGGCGTCACTCCGTCGGCCTGTGCGGGCAGCCAAGTGGTGCTTTCGGAGTTAATGAAGAGATTGTGAGGCGCATCGTCCCAACGGCCATCCACCGGCAGGAAGAAAATGCCATACCCAAGCCTGACAACGGTATTTTGATCAACCTGATAGGACATGCCGGCACGGGGACTCACGTGGTTCCAGGAAGGAAAGGCACTGCGGCTCGGATGCAGCGAGGTGTCCACCAAATCGTAAGCACCCTTTAAGCCCGGGAGCCCAACCGCGCCCGCGATCGGGCTTGTTTCGTTGGTATTAAAAACAACGATTCGGTTGTAGCGCTCTGTCCAGTCCCCCTGTAAGTCGAGGCGAAGTCCCAGATTCAGGGTGATCTTCCTGCCCACCCGCCAGGTGTCTCCCGCGTACAGCGCGCCGTAAAGATTCTGGTCGGCCGTTTTTGCCGGTTCGACGGTACCGCCGTCGTTGCCGTAGCCGAGCACGAAGGAAGCCATGCCGAGTCCCGACACGACTCCAGGAACGCCAGATGTCAAGGGATTCGCTGACGTCATGTTGGCATTGAAATTGTACTCGCCGGCGGGATCGTTGCTTTGGTAATAGTTGTTGCGCAGCAGCCGGTACTCGCCGCCGAATTTAAACGTGTGCGAACCCTTGATCCAAGTCATTACGGGCTCCACGCTCAGCGTGTCGTCGTAAGCGCCAATGCCGCTTCCGATACCACCACTGCACCAACTGCCGGCGCCGTAGCGGCTGTCTCCGGATTGCTGCGAGACGCACGCGTCCGGAATGTGAGTGTAAGTCATTTCCGGCGTTAATGCAGCCCAGTTGGGGCCGAACTGCGATAGATTGATGCCCTCGCTCAGTGGTGTCCGCACGTAGACGTAACGCGTGTAACCTAGATGCAGGTCAAGGACGGTGGTTGGCGAGAACGTTATGGTGTCGCCCAGTCCACCCTGGTTGGTCACCGTGTCTTCGGTGCAGCGGTCGCCGCATATATCCTTAAACGGGCTGTCGGGGAGCGACAAGACATGCGAACGCGTGTAGCGCGCGAAGAGGCGCTGCTTCGAACTCAAGTCATAATCGACGCGCTCGTTGATCTGATCGACGTTGCCGCCAGTGCTATAGTTTTCGACGTAGTTGCCGGCAGAGTTGCCGGACTGATTCGGCATCGGGTAGTAGTTCAAAAGCGCTTGCGCGGTGGGATCGAGCCGACTCGCGGGGACTATATTCCCCATAAAAGGCGTCCGGCAGGCGTAATTGGCTTGACTAGAGAGCGAGGAGCAGTTCGCACTGGTCGTCGGATCGTAAATGGGAAGCACCGAGCTTTGGCCGGTTGACCCGATTTGCGAGAAATTTCCGCTGCGCTCCAAAGCGGTGGGAACCCAAGTTGTGAGGGGGCTGCCTTTGCGCTGGCGGAAGCCCTCATAGCTCGAGAAGAAGAACAGCTTGTCTTTGATAACTGGCCCTCCGCCGTTTGCGCCAAACTGGTTCTGGGTAAACGCGGGACGAGGAACACCGCCCTTATTCGAGAAGAAATCGTTGGCGTTCAACACTTTATTTCGGAGAAAATCGTACGCCGAACCGTGGAAAGCGTTGGTACCCGACTTGGTCGATAAATTGATCACACCGCCCGCAAAGCGCCCGTACTCCGGACCTAAATTATTCGTCTGGACCTTGAATTCCTGAATCGCGTCTTGCGTTGGTATGACAGTGACCACATTCAGGTAAGCCCCGTTGGTTGGCACGCCATCGATCAGGATCTGGCTCTGACCGGCTTGGCCTCCGCCGATTTGAAAGTCTCCTGCCGCGAAGGGATTGGCACCAACCGGATTGCCCATCGACGAGTTGCCCGCCGAGGGCTGGCCTTGGGGCACAACGCCCGCAGTCAAGCTGACCAGCGCCAGGGGATTGCGACCGTTCAGTGGCAGATCTGTGACACTGCGCGTTTCGACTACTTGCCCGAGTGAGCTTGTTTCCGGCTGGAGTAGGGCTGCCTCAGCACTGACTTCCACCGTCTGGGTTAACTCTCCGACTTCCAAGGCGATGTCAACCCTCAATCCGCTTTCGATCTCTACGACAATCGGCTGGCGTACAAACTTCTTGAAACCGGCTTTTTCGGCTTCCACCTTGTAGCGGGCGGGCAAGATATTCACAAACGTATAATTGCCTGCGGCACCGGTTTTTGCGTTCCGCGTCTCACCCGTATCCAGGTTCGTCAAAGCGATGGCGGCTTCGGCCACGGCGGCTCCGCTGCTATCGGTAACCGTTCCGGCAATCGTTCCGTACACGTTCTGGGCCCAGCCCGCGCTTGCTCCGAACAGGACAACGGCTGCAGCCAGGCAAAAAACAACCAAAATCCCTCTGCGACTTGGCATTTCCTTTTCTCCCTCTTGAAGAGTTTTCTAACTTCGTTACAGCAAGAACCCCATAGACCTACATTCGGCACCGATCATATTCCAGAGCACCCCTAGTTGTCAAATTTTTGTTTTCCGTAGTTTTTTGGGGGTTTTTCGACGTTGGGCGGCCGGCCACTCAGCGTCTCTGCTCCAGCCACTTGAAAATGATCGACTGCCAATCATCGCGGGGTAAAAGAAAGAATCCGTGCTCGCCTTTCTCAAAAATAGTCATGTCCACCGGCACATCATGATGGCGCAACGCTTCGAAGAACACCAAACTGTTGTCTACGTCCACCAGATGGTCGTCAGCCGCTTGCAGGATCAGCGTGGGCGGAGTCTTGTCCGTTACCTGCATCTCATTTGAGAACAAGCGCACCCGTTCTTCAGGCGGTTCTCTCCCAGCAGCGCGGTGCGCGATCCCATATGCGCAATCTTCGGATCCATGCTGATCACCGGATAGACCAGAATCATGAAGTCGGGCCGCAGACTGGTCTGACTAGGATTCGCGATATACGATTTCTCGAAATGAGTGCCGAGCGTTGCCGCGAGATGACCGCCGGCGGAGAAACCCATGACTCCAATTTTGTGAGGATCGATATTCCATTCCGCCGCGTGCTCTCTCACCACCCGGATGGCTTGTTGCGCATCTTCGAGCGGCCCCAGCGATTTGTCATCCATAATCCGGTCGCTGGGTAGCCGGTACTTCACCACGAATGCCGCAAATCCGTGGTCCTGCAGATTCCTGGCAACCTCTTCTCCTTCCATCGCTACCGAGAGCGCGACATAGCCGCCACCCGGAAAGACGATGATCGAAGATCCGTTCGCCTTCAACTTTGCAGGAAGAAATGCCTGAATCGTGGGCCTCGATATCTTCTGCACCATGCCCGGGTAAGCGCTTGGACCTTCCTCGTCGGAGCCGGCCTTCGAGTTCGGGATCGGACCATCGTAAAGAGGCATGGTCTTCGGCGCCGGAGCGGTCGAAGCGATAACTGTGGCAATAAACTTCTGCGTCGTTGGGTCTGGGGTTTGCTGTCCGTGCAAAAATGCCGGTGAACAGGAAAGGCCGATCAGGGCCACGATCAGGGCCGGCCAGCCTCCAAATTTCCACTTCATTGACGACTCCTCTTGTGTTCGATCCGCGGTCTTTTAGTCTACTTTAGCCGTCAGAGTGCTTCACAAGGCGTTGCATATACTCTGAGGTGGAGGGAGAGCGGAACGTGAGTACTGCGCCTGATACAAAAATCGAGTACGGGAGCTCCAGCGGCGCAAAACGCCGGTGGAAAACGCGTCTTCTCGCAATCGGATCGCTCGTGGCCGCTTTGTATCTTGCAGTTTTAGGCTTCTTCGATTACTGGATGCACCAGCCGCCCGAACAGTTCTCGCGCGTGATCATGCGCGCGGGTCCCATTCCTTTCCTGCTGTTTCCGTTTGAAACAATGTGGAAGAGCGCGCGAGCGGGCCATCTGCGGATAGGAGACGATCCGCCTGATTTCACGCTTCCGCTGCTGGATCGTTCCGGCTCCATTACATTGTCCTCCTTTCGCGGGCGGAATCCGGTGGTTCTTATCTTTGGCAGTTACACTTGACCGCCATTTCGCCGGGAGGTTCCCGCGCTCAATAAGCTCTACCAGCAATATAAAGACGACGTATCGTTCTTCATTGTCTACATCAATGAGGCGCACCCTACCGATCTTTGGCAAACACAAAGCAACGTGAAAGAGGGTGTTCTCTTTGCCGATCCAACCACAGATGCGGATCGCCAGAGAGTTGCCAACTCGTGTGTGCGAAACCTCCATATTGCGATTCCCGCGCTCATCGATTCGATTGGCAATCGCGTGGAGGAAGAGTACACGGGCTGGCCAGACCGTCTCTACCTGATCGATAGAGTCGGCAAGATACGCTTCAAAACGGAGGCTGGCCCCTTCGGTTTCGATGCTAAGAAACTCGCGGCAGCGCTCCAGGCCAATTCTTCCCAGCGGTAATCTAACGCTCGCGCAGACGTTCGTTTCGCCTCAGAGGCACTCCACCCAAAGTTGGGCGTAACGCCCCATCAAAAGGTCCAAGACGCGCGCTTCGCTTTTCGTCTACGCTACGGAGAACGCTTCATGTCTAAAATCACTAACCAGACCCTCGCTGGTCTGCCAACACTGTTGTTGTGCGCCTCGATCGCGCTGTGCCAAGACCCCACGGGTATTCTGGAAGGGCAGATTACCGATCCTTCGGGAGGGTTGGTTCCCAACGCTTCGGTGGTAATCACGAACTCAGCCACCGGGTTCACCGCCAGTCAACTATCGTCCGGATCGGGCGCGTTTCGTTTTTCGTATTTACCGGTGGGCCGCTATAGCCTGCACGTAAACGTAAAGGGATTCGCCGCTCTCGACACGCGCGACATTCGAGTGGACGTCAACCGCGTGGTGAACCTGCCGGTCGCGTTGTCTGTGGCGGGAAACAAAGAGACCGTTGAGATCAATGCGACCGCCGCGAGCATTGATGTGAGTTCTACGCTTGGAAGTGTAGTGTCCACTCACGACGCCGTAGATCTACCGCTCAACGGCCGCAATCTAACGCAACTCGGCTTGCTCCAGCCGGGTGTCGCGCCTTTGACGTTCGGTCTGCTGCAGGCCGGCGGCATCGCCCGCGCCAATCAGGCGTATGCGGTGAATGGAGAGCCACCGGAATCTAACAACTACCTGCTTGACGGCGTGACGAATGTGGATAGCGTGAACGGCGGCTTCGCCTTGCGCACACCGCCGGACGCGGTTTCGGAATTTCGCATTCTCACCTCAAATGCGCCGCCGGAATACGGCGAGACGAGCGGCGCCACAACCACTGTCATTACTAAATCCGGTACGAATCAAATGCATGGCGATTTATACGATTACCTGCGCAACAACGCGCTGGATTCGCGTAATTTCTTCGCGGCCTCGACTGAACCGCTGCATCAGAATCAATTCGGGGCCACTTTGGGCGGTCCCATTCGTCACGACAAGGATTTTTTCTTCGCCTACTATGAAGGGCAGCGCACTCGCCAAGGCGAGACGCGCACAGCCATTGTGCCTACGGCCGCCGAACGCTCAGGCGATTTTTCAGGACTGGCCGGGCCGCTCATTAATGAATTCAGCGGCCAGCCGTTTAGCGCTTCGAATCAGCTTGCACCGTATATGTTGAGTCCGATTGCGTTGAAGGCGGAGGCGTTGATCCCGCTTCCTAATATCGGGCCGTCGCTGTTTTCGTCCACGCAGTTGTTGACGGATAACTACGATCAAGGGGGCTTCCGTCTGGATCACTACTTCGGCAACAGCGATCAGTTTTTTGCGCGCTATGCCGTTTCGTCCCAACATGAGCTTGATCCGCTGCCCATTAACGGCTCTGGGGTTCCCGGCTTTCCGGTAGCCGACGACATCAAGACGAATTCCATTACGATGTCGCACGTTCATCTGTTTTCCCCGGCGCTGGTGCAAACCGCCCGCGTGGCGTTCTTTCGCAATGTTTTTCTGGAGGGAGCGGCGACGAATCACAGTCCCGCCAGCGATCTTGGTTTCACATACCAACCCACGCTCGCCTCCGAACTCGGCGATCCGTACCTCATCATCAGCGGTTACACCGACATTGGCAATCCCATCACCGGCCCGCAGAACACCTATCAGAACGACTATCAGGGCTATTATTCGCTGGCCTGGACGCGCGGTAAACACAATCTGAAATTTGGCGCGGATATTGATCGTCAGCAGATTAATGTGCTGCTGGGTATCGCCACAAATGGCTTCTTTGTGTTCGCGCCTTTTCCGGCCAGCGATGCCTTCGCCAGCTTTCTGCTGGGCCAACCCGTGCAGTTTTTTCAGGGCGGCGGCGATTTCAACCGCGGTCTACGTAAGTGGATCGTTGCGGGCTACGCTCAAGACGAATGGCGCGTGACGGCGAAACTTACCCTGACGTATGGGTTACGTTATGAAGTCAACACCCCCTACACCGACATCCGCAACCGTCTGAATGCCTGGGCGCCGGGCCAGCAGTCGACAATAAATCCGAGCGCGCCCGAGGGGCTTTTATTTCCCGGCGACAAAGGCGTTCCCGCCGGCATCGCCGCCGTCGATTATAAGGAGTTCATGCCGCGCGTGGGTTTCGCGTGGGATCCAACGGGTAGCGCGCACACAACCATTCGCGGCGGCTACGGCATCTTCTACGATGGATATACCAACGGCACAGGCGGCCCCTTGCAAGCCGGCGTCAGCGCCCTTCCCTGGACAGAAGCTTACCAATTGCCTGGGCCCGGCATGAATTTTGCGAATCCATACAACGGCAGCACACCTCCCTTTGTTAGCCAACAGTTTGTGAGTCCGGCCACCGTCCTCACGGTTCAATCGGGAATGCGCCCGCCCTATTCACAGAACTGGGATTTCTCTATCGAGCATGCCTTCGCCGGCAGCTACTTGTTCGACATCCGCTACGTGGGAAACAAGGGAACGCATTTGCCGCGCTTTATTGAAGCCAACCCCGCCATTTTCGGACCGGGCGCAACCACGAGCAATGCGGACCAACGCCGCGAATACGCCGATTGCAATCCTTCCGGAGCATGCGCCTTTGCTTCTGTCGGTCTGATTGCAGACAATAACAGTTCTACCTATCACGCCTTGCAGGTATCTCTATCGCGCCAGTTGACAAGAAACTTGACGTTCCTCGCCTCATACTGGTTTTCGAAGAGCCTCGACTATATTTCTTCGCTGAATATCGCTGGCTCGGCGCCCACACTCGTAGCGGGTGAAAACGACCTTGCGCAGAATCCGTTCGATCTTAGGGCCGAACATGGCCCGTCTTTGTTCAACGCCAAAAACAGGTTCGTGCTGAGCGGCACTTACGCGCTTCCCCGATGGCAAAGCTCATCGAGGGCGGCGAATCAGTTGGTGAACGGGTGGCAACTGAACACGATCATCAGCCTCTCATCGGGTACTCCGTTCACGGTCTACGATAGTGACAACGCCCCGGAGGAAGGCTCTGCGCCTGAGATCACCGGCTTCTATTCGAGCCGCCCCAACGTGTTGTCCAATCCGAACAACGGCCCACACACGCCGAACCAATGGGTAAGTGCGGGCGCCTTTCAGGAATTGACGCCGCAAGCCAATCCTGGGGAATTTGGCAATGAAGGGCGCAACGCGGTGAGAGGGCCAGGTTTTGCCAGTGTCGATCTGTCGCTCTTCAAAAACTTCGCCGTTACCGAATCAAGCCATATTCAGTTCCGTGCGGAAGCCTTCAATACGTTCAATCACCCCAACTTCATGTTGCCGGAGAATGACCTGGCCTCGCCTGAATTTGGGCAGATCCTGCAGGCCGCGCCGCCCCGTTTATTGCAATTGGCCTTAAAATTCGTCTTCTGATTTTGGAGCCCCTCAAATGCCAATATCTACTGAACCGATCGGGAGCATACCTCGCCCGCCGTACTTGTTGGATGCCATGAATGCCGTCGCTGAAGGAAAGATCGCGGCAGAACAGTTGCAGGCGGCCGCCGATAGAGCGTTACGCGAGACAATTGAACTTTTTGAGGCAACGGGTTCCCCCGTGATCACCGATGGCGAGCAATCAAAATCAAGTTTCGCGACTTATCCGCTGAATGGATGCGCAAACATTGCGCCTGGAGGGGCGACGATTCCCTTTGCCGACGGCCACGCCCGCCAACTGCCGCACTTGACGGCCGGGCCTTTTCGCTACGCCGCCTACGCCTCGAGCTATCTGAAAGCGGCAAGGTCTCTGACCAAAACGCCTATAAAACAGGCAGTCATTTCAGCCTCAGCGTTAAGCTTGCTCTACCCGCAAGAGGGGATTGCGTCTTATTCGCAAGAACAATTTCTGACAGACCTGATAGCGGAAGCCGAAAAAGACATAAGAGGCTGCTTAGAGGCTGGGGCTGCTAACGTCCAGATCGACTTTACGGAAGGACGCTTGGCCCTTAAGCTTGATCCTTCGGGCCAACTGCTTGAGCAATTCATCCATTTGAACAACCAGGTGCTGGAGCGCTTTTCTGAAAATGAGCGCATGCGGATTGGAGTGCATTCGTGCCCTGGCGGCGATCACGATTCTACGCATAGCGCCGACATCGATTATGCCGAACTCCTGCCAAGACTCTTTCATTTGAAGGCGACAAACTTTTACATCCAATTGGCAAGCGAGCTGGATAGGCGGCGGGTTCTTGGGCTTGTGAGGGCCAACCTTGGCGCTACTCAACGGATATTTGTGGGCGTGATCGATCCGATCAATCCGCGCCTGGAGACCGCCGGGGAAGTGTGTTCGCGGGTTTTGGAAGCCAGCGAATTTATTCCGATCGAGCAGCTTGGAACAACAGACGACTGTGGATTCTCGCCATTTGCCGACGACGTTTCAACTTCCCGCGAATTGGCATTCCAAAAAATTCGCGCCCGGGTGCTTGGGACAGCCCTTGCCGCCGAACGCTTACACTGACCCTAGCGCGTCCTTTTTGCGCTGAAGGAAATCCAACCATCTGTCCATACCGCTGCCGCGCTTAGCGGAAAGCTCGATAATCTCGATGGCTGGGCGAATCTCGCGGATATTGTGCAATGCCGCTTCACGGTCGTACTCGCAGGCTTCGGCCAAATCCATCTTGGTGATCACGGCGGCATCGGCGCTATTGAACATGGTGGGATATTTCAAGGGCTTGTCTTCGCCTTCGGTAACGGAGAGAAGCGCCACACGCACCGCTTCGCCCAGGTCGTAACTTGCGGGACAAACCAGATTTCCCACATTCTCGATGAAGAGAAAATCCAAATCTTCGAGAGACCAGCCTTGCAGATGCGCGCGAACCATGTTGGCTTCCAGGTGGCAACGGCCATCGGTATTGATCTGACGGGCCGGGGCACCGCTTTGCGCCAGCCGTTTAGCGTCGTTATCCGTTTGCAGGTCGCCCACCAAAGCGGCTACGCGACACCCGCGCTGTTTAAGGGCCGCTAGCGTTTTTTCAAGCAGCATAGTTTTGCCGGTGCCCGGACTGGATACCAGATTCAGCACAAAAACGCCGGCGGCCTCGAACGTCTTGCGCAGCTCACGCGCCAGTTCATCGTTCTTATTGAGAACGTTTTTTCTCACTTCCAGCACACGCGTCGTCATGCTTCAATCTCAATCGAGTGGACTTCTAATTCCCTGCCCTGTTGAATGGCCGCGCTCGGGGTATGGCAGGTTGGGCAGCGAAAGCTTTGCGCGCCTGGCAATTCCACGTTCTTGCCGCAGACCGCGCAGAAGATGAGTACCGGCAGCTCTTCCACAAGCAGCTTCGACCCTTCCAGGATAGTATCCTGTGTGGCCAGATCGTAGCTGAAGAGCAGGGCGTCTT
This sequence comes from Bryobacterales bacterium, assembly GCA_963785595.1. GTDB lineage: Bacteria > Acidobacteriota > Terriglobia > Bryobacterales > Bryobacteraceae > Bog-105. The sequence continues at coordinate 709,721 of CAWAVY010000003.1, forward strand.
TGACCACGCCGGCCAATGCGCCTACCCGCAGGTAAACCGCGGTGATCTTCTTGGCTTTGGCAGCTTCCGCTGATTCAGAGACGGTTTCGATGATGCCGTGAACTATGGAGAGTTCATGCAAGTTAACATGCTATTACACTCATGGCATGCGGCGGTATCGGCTCTTTGTTCGCGGCATCGTGCAAGGCGTCGGTTTTCGTCCCTTCCTGTTCAACCTTGCTGGCCGGCATGCGCTAACGGGTTTTGTTTCCAACCAAAGTGATGGCGTTGCGGTTGAGATACAGGGTGAGCCGCAGGCCATCGATACCTTCGTTGATTTAATACGCAGCGCGCCGCCGCCCTTGGCCGTGATCCATGAGATCAGCATGGAGGAGATGGCCGCCTCCGAAGAAACGGCCTTCCGCATCATAGAGAGCTTTAGTCAGGCGGACACAAGCACACCCATTTCGCCGGATATCGCCACGTGCGACGATTGTCTCCGCGAGCTCTTTGACCCAGGAGACAGGCGCTTTAGTTATCCGTTCATCAACTGCACGAATTGCGGACCACGCTTCACGATTATTCGCGACATACCGTATGACCGTCCTAACACCAGCATGGCCGAGTTTGTCATGTGCCCAGCGTGCGCTGCTGAATATCATTCTCCCGCCAACCGCCGCTTTCATGCGCAACCGAATGCTTGCGCAGTGTGCGGGCCGCGGATCTGGTTCGAGAGGAACGGCGATAGGCTTTGGGAGGAGGCGGCCTTGCGCGCGGCGATGGCAGCGCTGGCGCAGGGAGAGATTGTCGCCATCAAAGGGATAGGCGGATTTCATCTTGCGGTGGATGCGATGAATGAATCCGCAGTGGCCCGGCTGCGTGATCGAAAAGGGCGCCGCGATAAGCCCTTCGCTCTGATGGCGCGCGATCTTGAATCCGTCTCGCAGCATGCGGTTTTGGGAGATGAGCAGCGCGCGCTTCTGCTGAGCCCCCAGCGGCCCATTGTCCTTGTGCCGAAACGCGCCGGGTCGAGTCTCGCTGTTTCGGTAGCGCCGGGGAATCCGCTTATCGGTTTCATGCTGCCCTACACCCCGCTGCATCATCTATTATTGGCGGATCGGCCGTTTGTTATGACGTCCGGCAATCTCAGTGAAGAGCCGATTGTTTGGCGTAACGAAGATGCGCGCCTGCGCTTAGCGAAGATTGCCGATGCGTTTCTCTTTCACAACCGCGACATTCACGTACCATGTGACGATTCGGTGGTGGCCGTCACCGCGGCTGGCGCATTGCCCATCCGCCGTTCGCGCGGCTACAGTCCCATACCGGTGCGGCTTAGCGTTCAAAGGCCGGCCACGCTGGCGGTAGGGGCCGAGTTGAAGGCCTGCTTCTGCCTTACGCGCGGTGCGTACGCCTACCTGAGCCAGCACATTGGCGATATGGAGAATCTGGAAACGTTGGAAGCCTTCGAACGTGCTCTCGAACATTTCCAAGCTTTATTCCGGGTCCAACCGGAACGCGTTGTGTGCGATGCGCACCCGGGCTACCTGTCATCCGGATGGGCGCGCGCGTATGCACAAAAAAATGACTTGCCGGCGATTGCAGTGCAGCATCATCACGCGCACGCCGCGACCCTTATGGCCGAACATGGTTTGGCCGAAGACGCGGCCATCTTGGCTTTTGCCTTCGATGGCACGGGTTACGGCACCGATGGCGGAATTTGGGGCGGTGAGGTGCTCAAAGCGCGCTATGACGGTTTCGAACGGGGGGCGCATTTGAAATACGTACCGCTGCCTGGCGGCGATTCTGCTATCCGGCATCCGGTGCGCGTGGCGCTGGCTCATTTGTGGGCGGCTGGGATCGATTGGACGCCCGACCTGGCGTGTGTGAATGCCTGCACGCCCGTGGAACTCCGCATCCTGCGGCGTCAGCTTGAAACCGGGAGCCACGCAGTTCCAAGCAGCAGCATGGGACGGCTGTTCGACGCCGTCGCGGCCTTCCTAGGATTGAGAGACACAGTGACGTATGAGGGGCAGGCGGCTATCGAATTGGAGGCGCTCTGCTCGCAAACCAAAGTCGAGGCGCCTTATCCGGTGACTTTCGGCAGGTCGGAGTTCGATGTCGCGCCCATGTGGTCGGCGCTTATCGCAGATGCGCGCGTTGGAGATGCACCGGCGGTGATGGCTGCCCGGTTCCATCTCACGGTAGCGGAGATTATTCTTCATTACAGCCGCGCCGCGCGCGAAGAGTCCGGATTAGAGACGATCGGCCTTACGGGCGGTGTATTCCAGAATGTCTATCTTCTGAGCCTGGCAACGCAATTATTGACCAATGCGGGCTTTCGGGTTCTCACGCACTGCGTGGTTCCTCCTAATGATGGAGGGATTGCGCTGGGTCAGGCCGCGATTCGGTAGGGCATCCATTAGAAATAGCCATAAGCGAGCCAGCCGCCATCCACATAAAGCGAATGGCCGGTGATGAAGCTAGCTTTTTCGCTCAAAAGAAAGGAAACGGCGTCCGCGATATCGGCCGGTTGCGCCAGGCGGCCTAACGGGATGCGCGCCTTGATTTGCGCTTCGTTCACGTTGCCGGCTGCAATATTGCGCTGCGTCATCTCGGTTGCCACATACGCCGGACCAACGGCGTTCACGCGGATACCTTTCTCAGCCCATTCAATGGCCAGCACCTTCGTCAGCATCGCCACGCCTGCCTTCGCGCAACAGTAAGCGGCGCGGCGGGGGAACGCGGCTTCGGCATTGGTGCTGGTAATGAACACAATCGCGCCGCCTTTTCCAAGCATGCCTTTGGCGCAAGCCTGGGCAAAATAGAAGGCGCCATTCAGTTGCACATCCACCATGCGCGCCCAATCGGCAGGGGGCAAACTGAGGCTATCGTGCGGCTTGCTGAAGCCGGCGCAATTGACGATGCCGTCCAAGCGGCCGAATTTTTCGATGGCGGCGTGTGCCACGGCCTCGCACTGAGCGGGATTGGTAATGTCGCAAGCCATACCGATGGCGCGATACCCTTCGTTTTGAAAGCGTGCCGCCTTCTCTTCAGGCGCGGCTGTCGCTAGATCGGCGATCACGACGCGCGCGCCTTCCGACGCCAGCCGCTCAGCCACTTCCGCGCCGATGCCGCCGGCGCCTCCTGAGATCACGATTACTTTATCTTGCATAGGTAAGAAAATTGAGGGTATCATTCAGCAGTATGAGCACCGCCATTGCGTTCAAGAGTCCGCTGCATGAGATGACGCAAACCACGCCCACTAGCCTGTGGAACGATTCCGCTTCGTTTGAAGAGCTTACGTATTCGCTGGAACATGGGGCGGTAGGGGCCACCTGCAATCCGGTCATCGTGCTCGATGTTCTGAAGCAGGAGATGCCCATCTGGAAAGAGCGCATTGCGGCGCTGATTCGAGAGCGGCCCAGCGCTTCTGAACGCGAAATCGCCTGGGCGCTGGTGGAAGAAATTTCGGCGACGCGAGCGGGCATGCTGCGGCAGATCTTCGACGCGCAGAAAGGGAAGAACGGGCGGCTCTCGATTCAGACGGATCCCATTCTTTACCGGAACACGGAAGCGCTCATCGAGCAAGCCACCCGCTTCAGCGCGCTCGCGCCGAACATGATCGTGAAAATTCCGGCCACCACGGCGGGGATTGCCGCCATTGAGGAAGTGACCTACCGCGGGGTCAGCGTGAACGCGACGGTGTCGTTCTCCCTACCGCAGTGTGTTGCCGTGGCCGAAGCCGTCGAGCGGGGATTCGAGCGGAGGGAACGGCAAGGGCTTGATATCGCAACCATGGGGCCGGTCTGCACCATCATGATGGGCCGACTGGACGACTGGCTCAAGGTGCAAGCCGAGAAAAAGAACATCATCATTAACCCGGGCTCCTTGGAATGGGCGGGTGTAGCGGTCTTCAAGAAAACCTACCAGCTTTTCAAGGAACGGGGCTACCGCGTTCGTTTGCTCTCGGCTGCCTTCCGCAATCATATGCACTGGAGCGAATTGATTGGCGGCGATATAGTCGTCTCACCGCCGTCGAAGTGGCAAAAGCGCTTCAATGCAAGCGACGTGACCGTTGAGGACCGCATTGCCAAGCCGGTGAATGCAAACATAGTCAACGATCTGATGAAGAAGTTTCCCGATTTCGTGCGAGCCTCGAGGGATGGCGGCATCGCGATTGAGGATTTCGATACGTTTGGTCCGACCGCCCGCACCCTGCGGCAGTTCATAGAGGCTTGTCATGAGTTGGAAGGACAGATTCGCGAGTTCATGATTCCAAACCCGGACAAGGTTTAAGAACAGCCTTTGCCACAGATCTACTCTTCGGATAGTTATAGAGCACGGCGGTCGATTTCGTAGCGGAGCGTCTGTCGAAACTCTTCATTGAGTTCGAGCACGCATACCGTCGCGCGCCCGACGGGAGTCAGTCCTGCCACTTCAACCTTTCCTGCTTTGGATTGACTTTCTCGGAAAACGAAGTGCTCTGCCCAAGTGTGGATGCGCGGATGAAATAGCCTAGTTAACTGCCCCGTTTCCGGATCTATGCCCGACAGGTTTGGACCCTTCTTCAAATTGCATTGCCAAAAAGCCAGCGCAAGATTATCAAGACGCGTAAGTCCGCCATGCTGCTTGGCAACAATGTGCTCAATGTGGAAACGACGTCTAAACAGAGCTTGCGGAATCAAACAATATTCGCAGCGATGACCGGCTCGTCGGCGAACCTCCGCCGCGATATCGCTCACGATTTCTGCTGTAACGCTTGCTTGGCTTTAAGCTGCCAATAGGCAAGCAGATCGGCGATGTTGGCGTAGACCTGTAGTTCCTCCCGCTCGGCATCGGTAAGCAACCCCTCGCTCGCCTTCTCATTGAGTTCCGCAGCATGGATGGCATCGGTTTCGGGTAAATCCAACGAAAGAAGACTTTCTGCGAGCGGTTTTGACAATCCTCGAGCTGTCAGATCAAAGATGTTTCGCAACAACTCGGCATACGATGCGGGACTAGTTGAAACTTGCGCCACTACAAAACTAGTTTAGTCACCGCGCCCGGAAAGGTCAACGTAAACCACGTAAACCCACGAGGGATAAAATCCTTCGGGACTTACTGCTCGCGGCTCACTCAGCCGCCGCCAGTTCCTCCGACTCCAAGCGGTATTGCTTCAGCTTGGCGTGCAACGTTCGAGCGCTAATACCCAAGACATTGGCCGCGCGCGTCTTGTTGTTGCCGGTATGCACCAGCGTGGCGCGGATCAGAGCTTGTTCGGTTTCATCTATGGTCATGCCCACGCCCACATCCAGGCCGGAATCGCCCGACCGGCGAGGCGCTGGGCGCTGCAGCACTTTAAAATCTTCAGCGGTGAGCGTTCCTTCACCAGCCAAAATCACCGCCCGCTCCAAAGCATTTCGGAATTCGCGAACGTTGCCCTCCCAAGGGTGCAGTTTGAGTTGGGCGACGGCCGAGGGATCCAGATCCACCACCTTGGTTCCATGTTTTAGATTGAGCCGTTCAATGAGGGCCGCCGCCAGGAATGGAATATCTTCCAGCCGTTCGCGCAAGGGCGGCAACTCGATATGGAAGACTCCCAGGCGGTAAAACAAATCCTCTCTGAGTTTGCCTAGGGCGATGGCTTTTTGAGGATCGCGATTGGTGGCCGCCAGAATGCGGACATCGGCCTTTAGCTCCTGCTTGCCGCCAATTCGCCGGTATTTGAAGTCCTCCAGAACGCGCAGCAGTTTTGCCTGCATAGCGACGGGCATTTCGGCAATCTCATCCAGAAATAATGTGCCGCATTCCGCCATCTCGATACAGCCGATGCGCCGCTCCACGGCGCCAGTGAAAGAGCCTTTCTCATGGCCAAACAGCTCGCTTTCGATCAGCGTCTCGGGCAGGGCGGCGCAATTCACCGCCACGAACGGTTCGCCACTCCGCTTGCTCAATGAATGAATCGCGCGCGCCACCAGTTCCTTGCCGGTTCCGCTTTCGCCGGTGATCAAAACGGGCGCGGTGGTGGGCGCCACCTGCCGCAGCATGGCAAAAATGTTGCGCATCAGGGCGGATTGACCCACCATTTCACCCAGCGCGCCGCGCATTGTCAATTCGCGCCGCAGTTCGTGAACTTCGCTCTGCAGGCGTCCGTGCGTTGAGGCGCGCTCCACAAGTAGCTTTAGAGACTGCGCGTCTACCGGCTTTTCTAGAAACCAGAAGACGCCCAGTTCATGCACGGTGGCTACGGCGAGCTCCATACTGCCGTAAGCGGTCAGCACCAGAGTGGGAGGCAGGGCATCGTCGGCTTTGAGAAGCCGAATCAATTCCAGGCCGTCCATTTGGGGCATGCGCAGATCGGTAATCATCACCGAAATCGCTTCCGACCTTAAGATCTTGATCGCTTCCAGGCCGTTTTCCGCTTCAGACACGTCGTAGCCAAATCCGCTGGCCAGCATCTTTACGTGCTGTCTCTCAGCAGCGTCATCGTCAATTACCAGTAGCCGCATGGGAGATAACGAATGGCTATTCTCTCATAGGCTACGCGGCGGCGGCGGTGCGCCGCACAAGTTCCGGAAAAACATCCGCCTCGTTCACTTCGCGGTCTCTCATCTCCTGGCAGCTTACACAGCAGCGCGCCCACGGAATGGCTTTCAGGCGCGCCGGCGCTATGCTCTCTTCGCAGTCTTCGCAAACGCCGTAGGTCCCGTCTTCCATCAAAGTGAAGGCCCGCCGCACATCGTCGCGCAACTGTGCATCGCGATTCAGCAGACCCACCAACACATCTCGCTCCATGGCGGCTTGAATCTGATCGAACGGATCTGCCGCCTCCTGTACTTTCAACGCGCACTGGTCGCGCTGGTGCGACAACAACTCCGCCATCTTGGCTTTCAATTGCCGTTCTTCAGCTTGGTATTTTTCCTGTTTCATTGTTCGCTCTCCTGTTTAAGCGGGATTAAGAAAACTCATGAAACAATAGGCAATTCGCGGGCCGATTGGCAAACCTACCTGGTTTGAGGGGTTTAGGGCTAGGTTCGTAATCCGGTGACTTTTCTGGTGGTACGAATTCTCACAGTGTAGGCAGAAAGCGGCAGTGGGAGGGCTGGTAAACTCTCTTTAGTATGACAACGGGGGAGCCCACAATCTTACTCGTGGACGATAGTAGGGAGGATCGTTTCCTGCTCGCTCAAGCGCTAGCGGATGCGGGTCTTGCCTACAGAGTAGACGAGGCGGCGGACGGCGAGGAAGCGGAGTTATACCTCTCGCGAAAGCTGAACGAAGACGCCGTTCCGCATCTCATTATTCTGGATATGATCTTGCCCAAACGTTCGGGCCTGGAAATCATGGAGAGCTGGTACGCGAAAGGGTTTACCAAACTCACCCGCATTGTTGTGCTCTCTTCGGTATTGCCGGAAGGTGAGATTGCCAGACTGCGCGAGTTGGGAGCTTTGCGGGTGTTTGAGAAACCACTCGACTTGCAGGAATTCTCGATTCTTGGTAAACACGTGAAAGAGCTTGCGAGCGTTTCAAGAACAACCGCGTAAATTACGAGGCGGCGATTTTAAGATGAGCAGGCAAGCTGAACCAGAACACCGACCCGGCGCCGGGCTCGGATTCCGCCCAGAGTTTGCCGCCGTAAGCCTCAACGGTTCGCTGGCAGATGGCCAACCCTAACCCGCATCCAGGGTAGATGTGTGCTGGATGCAGCCGCTCCAGCGGCCGCATAATCCGTTCGCAAAATTGCGGATCGAAGCCGATTCCGGTATCTTTGACGCCAAAGAGGTGGTTACCGTCCACCGGCTCCACTGAAACGGTGATCTTCACCGGGCCTTGGCGAAACTTTAGCGCATTGTCCAACAGTTCGCCCAAAACGCTTTCAATGGCAGACGGCGTTTGGATCCGGCTAGCGCGCAGAGAATCCGATTCGATTTCCGCGTCAACGTTTTTGCCTGTCAGACGCCGCACGGCGGTATCAAACATTACCGCTACATCGCCCAGCGGCTGATCCTTGGCCGCCGAACCCGCCAGCGCGTATTTCACCAGCCGTCCTAATAACGTGTTCATGTCCAGCCCGGCCGACAAAATTTGTTCCAGGTGGACCTGCAACTCCGGAGGCAGCAAATCCTTCGACTGCTTCTCAAGCCGTTGAGCGGCGGTAACCGATTTTCTCAGATGCATGCGAATGTCATGGACGATGGCCACCAGCAGTTCGTCATCGCTGGCGCGTCCACTCGCCTTCGCGGCGCTGCTCATTGCTTAAGGTCCTTCGCAAGCATTAGGTTTCTTGGGATGCAGTTTGCGGGCCATTCACCCAACCCGGCCTGGCTTGGCGGAGCTGAAGCAAGAAAACCGGGAAATAAGGTAACAAGTGCGCAGAAATGACACACTTCTTCAAATCCGGCTGAAAGCCTCCAATAGCTCTCCCGGCTTTTGAACCAGAACATCAGGCGGATGCTTCTCAAAGCTTTCCGGCTGGAACCCCCAAACCACCCCGCAAACCCGCACTTTGGCGTGGCGGGCCGTCTGGACATCCACGAAACTGTCACCCACCATCCAGGTATCTTGCGCGCCGTGGGCCGTCTCCTCCATCAACGTAGTAATACCTATGGGATCGGGTTTTTTTTGGGCAAAACTATCACCACCATAAATTCGCTTGAAATGAGCCCCCAGACCGAGTCCTGCCAAGATGTCGGTACTGATTTTGACAGGCTTATTGGTTAGCACAGCAAGCGCGTGGCCGTTCGCGGCCAGCTGGGCAACCGCGTTTTCTACGCCCGGATACGGCCGGGTGTGGGCCAGTGCGTGCGCGCGATAATATTTCACGAAGTACGCCACGGCTTGACCTACGAGTTGTTCGCTCGCGCCCGCTCCCATGGCGCGGCGTACGAGCACAGGCGCGCCATTGCCAACATAGGATTGGATCAGTTTGGGGTCGAGAGGCGGCAGATCGAAGTGAGCGCGTGTTTGGTTAGTGGCTATCTCGAGATCGCGCGCGGAATCGATGAGCGTGCCGTCCAAATCGAAAATGATCAGCATGCGCCGCTAGGCGGACCGCCGCTCGTGCGCCGCCCAAATCTGCTTGAGACTGTCCATTTGATGCGAGAACGAATCTTTCAATTGCTGCGGCGCGAACTCCGCCAGCACCGAGGCCACCCCGTTGGCATAGGGCAAAACCCGCGATGTCCGCAAATAGCCAGGCAAAGGTGAAGGCGCAAAGGCCACCAGCACGTTCGCTAAAACGGCTACCACCAGCGCACCCCGGGCGAACCCGGCTAAGCCCCCTAACAGATAGTTGAACCAGGAGAGGCCCACCCACTTCAGCACGCGCGCGAGCAACGCCGCAATGAGCGACCCAAGAAGCGCCACACCGAAGAAGATCAGAAAAAATCCGACGCCATTGGCCACCGGCCGCGAGGAGATCCAGGGATGCAACTGCTCGCCCACCAGCCGGTAACACCAGAATCCGGCCAGCAATCCGACCACGGTGGCGACCAGGCCAATCACTACTCGCGTGAAGCCCGCGCGCAGTCCGGCCACAGCCGAAATAATAATGATGAGTGCCAAGGCGATATCCAGCCAGTTCAAACTAGTTAAAGTTTCCATTCCATTCTCCCCTCGTCAGGCCGCGGCTTCCGGGAAAGGCTGGCCTGTCAGCTTCGTATATGCCTCAATATACTTCGCACTCGTTTTTTGAACCACCTCATCTGGAAGAGACGGCGCGGGCGATTTCTTGTTCCATGGCAGGGTCTCCAGATAGTCCCTAACATACTGTTTGTCGTAAGAGACCTGCGCTCCTCCGGGATTGTATTGATCGGCGGGCCAAAAACGCGAGGAATCGGGCGTCAATACCTCGTCGGCCAGCACCAACTGGCTATCCACAAAGCCGAATTCGAGCTTTGTATCGGCCACAATAATGCCGCGTTCGAGCGCGTAATTGGCAGCGCGATAGTACACTTCCAAAGTCAAGTCGCGCAATTGCCCGGCCAGTTCTACGCCCAAAACATTAGCGATATAGCGGAAAGGCACATTGACATCGTGCCCGGTAATCGCCTTGGTGGCGGGCGTGAAAATCGGCTCCGGCAACTGGTCGCCATCGCGCAGACCCGCAGGCAGCGGAATGCCGCACACCTTGCCTTGCAGACAATACTCGCGATAGCCCGACCCCGCCAGGTAGCCACGCGCCACGCACTCCACCCTCACCATGTCGGCTTTTTTCACCTGCATGGACCGGCCGCGTATTGTCTTCCGCCGCGCGCTCATCTTCGGATAGCGCTTGATATCGGCAGTGATCACGTGCGACGGCACCACATCGCGCAGAAAGTCGAACCAGAAAAGCGACATCTGATTCAACACCCGGCCTTTGCACGGAATACCGCTGCCCAGAATGCAGTCGAAAGCAGAGATCCGGTCGGTTGCCACAAATAGCAAACTATCTCCAAAATCGTACATATCGCGGACCTTGCCACGGCCGACCAAAGGCAGCGAGAGCTTGGATTCCAACAGGACTTCGTCCCCACACATAATCACTTTGAGTATCCCAGAGGTGGCGCAGGCGATTCCGTCCAATGCCGTATGGTTTCATGCTGAAGATTCGGACGGACGCAAATTCCAGGCCGGTGCCAGTGTGTCTCGGGGGCTTGGGCTGTAAAACTATATGGCATTAGGCGGTTGGGTCCGCTAACTGCAATTCCTACTTTCGTAGGGCGGCTAAAATAAAAATGTGTCGTCTGCCTATCGCTTCGCTCTTTGTAACGAGCTTTTCCAGAAAACCCCTCTCGCGGAAGCTTGCCGCCAAGTGAAGCGCCTCGGCTACGATGGCTTCGAAATCGCACCATTCACTTTGGCCGAAGATCCCGTCTCCCTTTCCGCCCAGCGTCGCTCCGAAGTCCGCCAAACCATCCTCGACGAAGGGCTGGAATTCGTTGGCCTGCATTGGTTGCTGATGGCGCCGCCGGGGCTGCAAGTTTCGACCAATGATCGCGGACTGTGGACGCGCAGTTGGAACTACGTGAAGCGGCTGATCGACCTATGTGCCGATCTCGCCACGCCCGGCGCGCGGCACCGCCCCGTGATGGTCTTCGGCTCGCCAAAGCAGCGCAGTAGCGCAGCGGGATCGTCGCCCGCCGAGGCCACTCAGTTCTTCATCGAAGGCATGGCCGCAGCCGCGCCGCATGCCGAGGCCCGCCAAGTCACACTATTGGTCGAGGCGCTGTCTCCCAGTCAAACCGATGTGATCACCAGCCTCGCCGCAGCCGCTACGATTGTGCGGCAAATTGCCAGTCCAGCCGTCGGGACAATGTTCGACGTCCACAACGCCATCGATGAGACCGAGCCGCACAACGTCCTACTGGAACGCTATTTTCCGCATATCCGGCACGTTCACGTGAATGAAATGGACGGTCGTGAACCCGGTGCGGGCGACTACGACTTCCTAAACCTTCTGCGAAAATTGTCCGAAATGAATTATGCGGGGTGGGTTTCGGTGGAGGCGTTTGACTTCAGCCGGGACCCGCGCGACGTGGCAGCCCGCGCCATTGAAACTTTAAAGGCGGCGGAGTCCGCCGCGATGCAATTGCAAACTTTATGAAACGTTACGTTATTACTGGCGGAGCCGGCTTTATTGGCTCGGCGCTCGTTCGGGCTCTGCTAGCGGCGGGCCGCGAAGTGCATGTCATAGACAATCTCTCGTCCGGCACGATAGACAATCTAAAGGACGTGGAAAACCAGATCGTTTTCCATCACCTCGACCTTTGCCAATACGCTGAGATCGCTCCCGTGGTGGCCGGGGCGCACCGGGTTTTTCACTTGGCGGCCATACCATCGGTCCCAAAATCGATCGATCAACCAGCGCTCAGCCACGAGGTCAATATCAACGGCACGTTCAACCTATTCAGAGCGGCGGCGGAGGGTAAAGTGGGGCGGGTTGTCTATGCGGCTTCCTCTTCCGCCTATGGCGATACCCCGGTTCTGCCGAAAGTCGAAACCATGAACCCGCAGCCTAAGTCTCCTTACGCGCTGCAGAAGCTGGTTGGCGAGTATTATGCGTCCGTCTTTTCCAATTGCTTCGGCTTGCAGACGGTATCTCTGCGGTTTTTTAATGTTTTCGGCCCCCGGCAAGATCCGTCGAGCCCATATTCCGGAGTACTGTCGGTGTTCATGACTTGCCTCCTGGAGCGCCGAAGTCCGACGATCTTTGGCGATGGTGAACAATCGCGTGATTTCACTTATGTCGAGGACGTGGTGGAATTGCTGATGAAAGCAGCGGAGGTGGAAGGCGTGTCGGGGCGGGTCTTCAATGCTGGGAACGGCGGCCGCATCACGCTCAACGAAACCTGGCGGCAGTTGCAGCAGATCGAAGGTGTCAAGATTCCCGCCAAATATGGGCCGCCGCGCGCGGGTGACGTACGCGATTCGCAGGCCGATATCACAGCGGCGGTCAAAGAACTGGGCCATGCGCCGCGCTTCACGCTTACCGAAGGTCTGCGGCTCACTCTAGAGTGGTACCGTGTTCATCAACTCATAGCCAAGTGAGTAGCGCGTCTTTCCTTCTCGGCGCCGATGGTATCTATCGTTGCGCTGAGCTCCAGCATTTTCTTTGGCAAAGCCACGGCTTTGGTACTCGCATGGCCAATCCGCCGGCGGATGTTACGCTACGCCAAATCCATTCCGACAAGGTTTGGAACGCCCATGCTCTGACCGACCGCCAGCACGAGGGCGATGCGCTGGTAACTGACGATATCGGCCGCCGGGTTGGCGTCAGGACAGCCGATTGCCTCCCGATTCTGTTGCTCGATGCCGGGAGGCGCGCCGTGGCCGCCATTCATGCCGGGTGGCGCGGTACAGCTGCGGCGATTGTGGCGCGCGCGGTCGAGAAAATGCAGCTAGATTTCGGCTCGCGTCCGGGTGATATCTATGCCGCACTTGGTCCTTGCATAGGAGAATGTTGCTATGAAGTGGGGCCGGAGGTGGCGGGCCATTTCAGCGCGCTGTTTCCGGAGTGGACGGCGGTCACCGGCAAGCAGCACCTCGACCTTCCGGAAGCCAACCGACGCCATCTTACGAATGCCGGTGTGCCCAATAGTCAGATATTCAATGCCGGGCTTTGCACCTTCTGCCTGGCGGAGCACTTCTTCTCCTATCGCCGCGAGCCGCGAACTCCCGAACGGATGCTTAGCGTCATAAGCCGCCTCGATTGATTCGCTTATCATCTGGAGAGGAGTTTTTTAAATGGACCGAACTGCAAAAGCCCACTGGGCCGGCAACCTCATGTCTGGCACCGGCACGATTTCGAGCGCCAGCGGCGTGCTCTCCAGCACACCCTATTCCTTCAAGACTCGCTTTGAACAGGGAACGGGCACAAATCCGGACGAGCTTTTGGCCGCCGCGCATGCCGGCTGCTTCTCCATGGCCCTTTCTTTGATCCTGCAAAACGAAGGCTTGGTCGCCGACAGCATCGATACGACCTGTACCATTTCCTTGAATAAAGAGGGCGATGGGTTCGCCATCACCCACAGTCATCTCGCGCTCCAGGCCAAAATTCCCGGTGCCACCGAGGAAGCGTTCATTCGCGCCACCAACGCGGCGAAGGAAAACTGTCCTGTCTCGAAGCTCTACGATACGGAAATCACGCTCGACGCCAAATTAGTACCTTAGGGCATGCGGCCCCCATCTCCGGGTTATACTTAAACCACTCTTTTTGGGAATGGTCCGTTCGCGCGCATTGTGACAAAGTATGTTCAAGTCACTAAGGAGAAGATTATGTTACTGAATGTATTTACCGTTTTCCACGTTTTGATAAGCCTCATCGGAATTGGTTCGGGCTTGGTTGTCCTCTACGGGTTACTAAAGTCCGAAGCGCTCCCCGGCTGGACCGCTTGGTTCTTAACCACCACGGTGGCCACCAGCGCCACGGGCTACATGTTTCCGTATCATGGATTCAAGCCCTCCTATGTGGTCGGCGCTTTGTCCCTGGTGGCTTTGGCGCTGGCCATTGCCGCGCGCTACCGTTATCAGCTAGTGGGCGGATGGCGTAAAACTTACGTGATCTCGGCTGTCATCGCTCTGTATTTTAACGTCTTCGTGCTCTTCGCCCAGCTCTTTCAGAAAGTGGCTCCCCTCAAAGCGCTGGCGCCCACTGGCAGCGAGCCGCCGTTCTTAGTTACGCAAATCGTGGTTATGGTGTTATTTGTCGTGCTCGGGTTTCGCGCGGTGAGCAACTTCCGGGAATCTGAACCGGCGTTTGCATCCAGGAAAGCAGCCGCCGGCGCTTAACGGCGCAACGCCGCCACCAAAACCGCCACATCCTCGTCGTGGTTATAAAAATGCGGCGAAATCCGCAGATACGCGCGTCGCGCGGAGATATTAATGTTCTGCTCTGCGAGTTTGCCGGCCAACGCCACCGAATCCACCCCGGGCAAACTCGCCGTCACAATCTGCGAGGGCAAACAGGCGCCCTTCGATTCATAGAACTCAGCTCCCAGCGCAGCTAGTTCAGTGCGCAAAAAACCGGCCAATGCCAGCACACGTTTTTCGATACGCGGTATGCCAATCTCCTCAATCATTCGCAGCGAGGCGGCCATTCCATATAGGCTTGCAAACGGCAGCATGCCCGGCTCGTATTTCTCGGCAGCCTCTCCAAAGCGCGGCGCTCCGTGATGAAGGCTCGTTACATTGCGCCAGTCTTTATCGCTGCGCCAGCCCAGCACGTTCGGCGGCAAGCGTTTCCGCATCTCCGGATTCACATAAATGAACGTTGCGCCATTCGGCGAAATCATCCATTTATAGGTATCCACCGCCAGGAAATCGGGCGCCAGCGCGCCGCAATCGAACTCCAACGCACCGGCGCTTTGCGTACCGTCCAGATAAACCACGATGCCGCGCTTCCGCAGGTCTTTCACAATACGGCCCACATCCGGCCGCAAACCGGTGGTGTAGTTCACAGTGCTCAGCGCCACTAAGCGGGTGCGCTCAGTCACATGCGCCTCTAACTCAGGCCACTCGCATTCGATACTGCGCGCGCCCACAGTCGCATGTCCATAAAGCTGGTTCGGGAACTCGTGATGCAACGTCAGCATTTCGTCGCCTTCGGTCCAGGCAACCGAACTAACCGCTAACGACAACGCATAGCCCGCGTTCGGCACAAATGCAATATCGTCGGGCAAACAGTGAATCAGCCGCGCAATCAAGGCGCGCATTTCGCTCAAATCGTCAAACCACTCCAGGAAATCGAGCGCCGCTCCGTGGTCGCGTCTCTCGAAATGCACGCATACGGCTTGCTTCGTGGCGCGCGGCAGTTGCCCGAACGTGGCGGTGTTCAGAAACGTGCGTCCTTGCAAAGAGGGAAACTCCGCCCGGATCGCTGCCCAGTCTACACTCATTTTGCGGCGGCCATCTTCTGGCGCAAATGCGCCAACGCCTCGCCAACCGCAACATCCGCCGACGCCTTCGACCTGCGCTCCACAAACTCCACCTTGCCGTCGCTCAGCTTCTTGCCCACGGTGATGCGGAAGGGAATGCCAATCAAATCCGCATCTTTAAACTTCACTCCCGGCCGTTCATCGCGATCATCCAGCAGCGCATCAATGCCCGCCGCTTCACATTCGCTATACAGGCTCTCCGCCGCTTCCCGCAGAACCGCATCCGCATAGTTCACCGGCGTAATCACCACCGTGAACGGCGCAATGGCCACCGGCAGACTCATGCCGTCTTTGTCGTTAAAAAGCTCAATCGCGCACGTGAGAATCCTTTCGATGCCGATACCGTACGATCCCATAATCGGCGTGATCTCTTTCCCGTCTTCGCTTTGCACGCGCAGGTTCATCGATTCCGAATATTTGTAGCCGAGCTTAAAGATGTGGCCGATTTCAATCGACTTCGCTATATCGAGCGCGCCGCCGCAATTCGCGC
Organism: Bryobacterales bacterium; assembly: GCA_963785595.1. Lineage (GTDB taxonomy): Bacteria > Acidobacteriota > Terriglobia > Bryobacterales > Bryobacteraceae > Bog-105. The sequence goes on from CAWAVY010000003.1 coordinate 725,585, forward strand.
AGGCATCTGCTTCCACCGCCTGGCGCAAATCGAAATACTCGGGCTGAAAGTCTTTTCCGGGAGTCACGTTCTTCAGGTGATAATCGTCTTTGTTCGCGCCTGAAATCATGTTGCGCCGCCCTTCCAAAGCCAAATCGCCCAGCACCCGCATATTCTTCACGCCCACCGGACCCAGCGAACCCGCGCTCGCGCCAAACCAATCCACAATCTCGGCCGGGTGCGCCGGACGAACATCCTTCGCCTTCAAAACGCCGGCAAACTTCGTTTCGCTGAGTTGATGATCGCCGCGCACCATCACCAGCACCGGCTTGCCATCCGCTACCATCACCAGACTCTTCATCTGCGCCGTTTCGGGGAGCTTGGTGAAGGCTGTCAAATCGGCAATGGTCTTCAATCCGGGTGTGTGAAATTCCTCCGGCGTGAATTCGCCCGCTGGGTCGGCCGCCGAAGGGGCGCTCGCCTTCGCCACGGCTTTCTCCAAATTCGCCGCGTAGCCGCACGCTTTGCAGCGCACCACCAAATCTTCACCCGCCTCAGAGCGCACCATGAACTCATGCGATTGGCTACCGCCCATGGCGCCCGAATCCGCCTCCACTACGCTATATTCCAAACCACAGCGGTCAAAGATCTTGCGGTAGGCAGAGTAGTGTTTCTGATAGGCAGCATCCAGGCCGGCCGCGTCCAGGTCGAACGTGTAGGAGTCCTTCATGATGAACTGCCGCACCCGCAGCAATCCCGATTTTGGGCGCGGCTCATCGCGAAACTTGGTTTGAATCTGATACCAGATCTGCGGCAACTGTTTATAGCTGCGCAATTCGCCTCGCGCGATAAACGTCACAACTTCTTCGTGCGTCATCCCCAGGCAAAGGTCACGTCCAAAGCGGTCTTTGAGCCGGAACATGTTGTCGCCCATCGCGTCCCAGCGCCCGGATTCCTGCCAAACCTCGGCCGGATTCAGCGCCGGCAGCAGAATCTCCTGGCCGCCAATGGCATTCATTTCTTCGCGCACAATCTGCTGAATCTTGAGCAGCGAGCGTTGCGCCAGCAGCAGATAGTTATAAATGCCCGCTGCCAGCTGCCGGATATATCCAGCACGTAACAAGAGTCGATGGCTAACCACCTCCGCCTCGGCAGGGTTGTCGCGTAAGGTTGGTATAAAAAGAGTGCTCCAGCGCATTCGGGTGTAATAGACGAGTATCCCAAACCGCCGACTGGTCGCTTTTTCAGTAGAACTTTAGAGGTCGTCTGCCACTCCTCGGTAGATGCTTGCCACAACAACCAGCGATGTTAGCCTCACCCTGGGGCGAACGTACAGCGAAGCGGCGGGTTCGTTCGCCCCTGTGCAAAAGCTGCGCGTGATCCAACTCGGCTCTTATCCGGCGCTGAACCGAGGAGCCCGCACAAATCTCCTGACGATTCACGCAAGGCTGCTGGCGCGCGGTCATCAGAGCCTGGTCATCGACCTGACTCGCCACCGCCGCGTCAAACAACCGGGCGTCCATTCTCCGCGCTCGTTGCTCGAGCTGGCGAGGCTCCTGCTCGACACGCCCGCCGATGTGGTGCATCTGCATATCGGCAGCGCGCTCACCCTGCCTAAATTAGCGCTCGCAGCTGTTGTGAGCAGGCTGCCCAAAGCAAAAACCGTGTGTACTCTGCACCTCGGCGGGCACTTCTACCCAAAGAAAGGGCTGCGTGCGCACCGTTGGGGGCCAACCGGCTTGATCCTGCGCGAGTTCAATAGTCTGGTGGCCATCAATCCCGAGATCGCTTCCTTCTTCGAGCAACTGGGCGTTATGGCTAAACGCGTTCATTTGATCACGCCATTTCCACGTCTGCGAGTCGCGGAAAGCCCGACGCTCTCCGACGAGATTGAGACCTTCTGCCGAACGCACGCGCCCCTCATCGTAAGCCTCAGCGCCTTCGAACCCGGCTCGCAATTGCCGGGGCAATTCGACATCTTGAGCCGAGTCCGCGAGCGCTACCCTAGCGCGGGGCTCATTGCCATGGGCGATGGCAGCCTGCACGTCAAATACCTGTACGAACGGGCAATGCATCGCGATTTCAACCACATTGAACTAATGGGAGACTTGTCCCCCGCGGCCACCAGCGAGTTAATTCGCCGCGCCAACGTACTTTTGCAGACCGGCGCCGCCGAAGGAGATTCATCTCCAATTTACGGAGCGCTGAAAGCCGGCACCCCGGTCTTGTCAATCGAAAGCGGGTCTCGCCCCGGCGATATAGAAGCGGCGTCGCTACAACTCTTGCGCTGTTTGCAAATCGCGCGCCCGCAGTATGAGGATACTTCTCCCGCGCTGGTTGACGGAGCGGACGATGTGATCCGGCTTTACAAGGAAATTGCCGGCGGGCCCTTGCAGACACCTCCGCTGCCGGCGGGTTATGAATGGCCGAGTATGGGGTGGGGCTTGTAGAGTTCTTCAAGCCGCTTAATCTCGTCTTCGCTAAGCTTTACCGTTAGCGCCGCTAAGGAATCCTCCAGATGCGGCAGCTTGCTCGCTCCGATGATCGGCGCCGTAATACCCGGCTTGGACAGCACCCAAGCGAGCGCCACTTGCATATTCGGCAAACCGCGCGCTTGTGCCACCTCAGTTAGACGGTCGGCTACCGCGAAATCGTCGTCCTGGTAATACATGTCTTTGGCGTATTGGTCGCTTTTAGCTCGCGCCGTTGCTCCCCCAGCCTTGTTGCGATTACCGGCCAGAAATCCGCGCGCCAGCGGCGACCACGGAATCAGCCCGATCCCCTGATCGCGGCAGAGGGGATTCATTTCCCGCTCCTCTTCGCGGTAGATCAGGTTGTAATGATTCTGCATGCTGACAAACTTGGTAAAGCCATTGGCCTCGCACACACGCAGCGATTGGGCAAACTGCCACGCGAACATCGAGGACGCGCCAATGTAGCGCGCCTTGCCGGCTTTCACCACATCGTGTAATGCTTCCATGGTTTCGGCGATAGGAGTTTCATAATCCCAGCGGTGCGTCTGATAGAGGTCCACATAATCGGTCCCCAAGCGCCGCAGGGTGTGGTCGATTTCCGTCATGATCGCTTTGCGCGACAGGCCGCGGCCATTCGGATCGGGCCGCATGGGATTGAACACTTTGCTGGCAATCACCAATTCGTCGCGCTTCGCCAAATCCCGGAGCGCCCGCCCCGTTACTTCTTCGCTGACGCCGTCGGAGTAAATGTTGGCCGTATCGAAAAAATTGATACCCGCTTCCAGCGCCCGTTTGAAGAACGGCCGGCTTTCTTCTTCATTCAGCACCCACTCGCGCCATTTGCTTGAACCATACGTCATGCAGCCGAGGCACAGCCGCGAAACTTTCAAGCCGGTTTTTCCAAGATTTACATATTCCATGTCGATCGCTCAGTTCATGATAAAAGAATGCGCAGCAACAACAAATGGATCGGCATGGGCGCCCTGCTTTCGCTGAGCTTATTCGGCGAAACGCTCGGCTTCGTAGAACAGAGATTCGTTTCACTCAACTTCGAAAAAGGCAAGTGGGACAGAACCGAGAAAGCCGCCTGCTACGTCTACTCCGCCAAAGAGAACGGCGCGCTGGTGGAAGTTATGCGTTACGGCACAAGCAATCTGGTTCCGTTTCGCGCCAGCAAAGGCTTGACGGTGACCGTATGTGCTTCAACGGCGGCTTTCGACGAAGGGTTCGAAGCACGGGCTAAGCCGTGACGCTGCAGGTTAATTGAAGAGTAGCGGCGACAGGCGGGACAGCACTTCGGCTAGGAGGGAAGCGGGGACCTTGCCTGCTTTTTTTGCCTTGCGCATTCGCCAATCAAGGCTCTTCAAATGGTCCGCCAGAATCGCACCGCTGACCGCCAGCCCGGCAGGCAACAGAACCTCAAATGGGTAACCTTTTATTTGAGAAGTAACCGGGCAGAGGATTGCCAAGCCTGCTTTTTGGTTGTAGGACCTCGGACTCAAAACCAAAGCCGGGCGATGTCCAGCCTGTTCTCGTCCAGCTTGTGGATCAAATGTAAGCCAAATCAAATCGCCACGATCCGGAACAAACTCGGTCAATTACCAAACCTCATTTCCTCGCGCTTTGCCCGAGGCTGTTTCAGCATGCAGGTTGCCGGGCTTGATTTGAGAAACGAGTTCGTCGAGCGAGTATTTTGCGCCAACGGGCTGCAAAAGGAGATGGCCTTCCTTCGTAAAGCCGAGCGCCACTTCGTCGCCTTCCGCAAGGCCGGCTTCACGGGCGATCGGCAGGGGAATGCGGATGGCAAGGCTATTGCCCCATTTGGCGATATTCAAGGTGTTTGGCATTGGGATCTACATTGAGTATACCGAGTATCGCTTCGCCACCTCCCTCTGTGACCGTCGAAAAATGTTGCCGGTATCCAAAAAACTAATTTCCGCTTCCAACAACCGCTTGAGGAACGGCTGGCTTTTTTTCTTCAATCAGCACCCACTCGCGCCATTTGCTTGAACCGTACGTCATGCAGCCCAGGCACAGCCGCGAAACCTTCAACACAGTTTTTCCAAGATTTACATGTTCCATGTCGGATCGCTCAGTTCACGATCACGGCCGACGTCGCCACAGTCGACCTCGGGAAAAAATGGAGCGACTTTCGAAAAGGGCGGTACGAACTGCGCAAGCTGCAGCTCGAAAGAAGCAGCCGAACGCGAAAGGAGCACTCGCATCCAAGCACCAACTGCTTAGGAAGCGAGAAGACACGGCCAATCACGTGCAGAGCGCGCTAAAGGAAGGCTTCCGAAACACAGGCAGAGATCCATTGAATCCTCACGCGTTCCTTGTCGATACGGACGCACAGAAACCCTTGCTGTCGCCCGGCTCAACGCCACTCTGCTTTAGGCTTTGATTGTTAAACTGCTTGTTCGCACGTTCTCAAGCGCTGGCATCACGATCTCCTTCGCTGTCCCGGTCTCTTCATCTAACGATGCCACGATGCGGCCGGCTCGTTTGGCCTTCACAGCCCATTGAAACAGCGTTAACGCATTGTTGAACAAATCTTTGCGAGTGACAATGTTAGTTTCCTTCATCAACTCGTCTAGTTGTGTGACTTGCTCTTCCGGCATGTCAAGCTGAATTCTGGTCACCCTGGGATTCTCATAGAATGAGTATAAAACGAGTAGCATAAGGCTTTCAAGGATAAAGTTGCCATATTTCCGGCATTCGACCCGGCAATTTAGCGCTTCTTGCTATATCCCAACCTATTGATTACAATAAACTTTCATCCGGCAGAGGAACCGGCAAATGGAAGCCCTAATTAAGCACGCTAACCAAATGGACCCCATGATGCCGCCCGACGGCCAACGGGAGCTCGAAGACCTAGCCTTCGAGCTCGTTTCTAAAGCCAGTTCTCTCGCCGGCCGTATGAGCCCGATCGTCACCGCCGGCGTTGGCGAACTTGTCCGCTCCATGAACTGTTACTACTCGAATCTGATCGAAGGCCACAGCACTCGCCTGCGCGATATCAACCGCGCTTTGCGCCACGATTACGCCACCGAACCGGAACGCCGCAAATTACAAGTGGAAGCCGTGGCCCATATCGAAGTGCAGCAAGCCATCGACGAAGGCCGCGATGAGCCCGCCGAACCCACCTCGCGCGCCTACACTCTTTGGCTGCACAGCGAGTTCTGCAAACGTTTGCCGGAGGATTCGCTCTGGCTCGAAGATAAATCCACCAACCGGATTATTCGCATCAGGCCCGGCGAATTTCGCGACGGCGAAGTGGCCGTGGGCCGTCACCTGCCCCCCGCCGCCGAAACCCTGCCGGACTTCTACGAAAAATTCGAAAACGCCTATCGGTCTGACAGCCTGTCCCGTGTGCGGCAAGTGATCGCCATCGCCGCGGCGCATCACCGCTTTGTTTGGATCCACCCTTTTTACGACGTCAACGGCCGCGTTGCCCGCCTCATGTCGCATGCTATTTTGAAGCGCTTGGGCATCGGCAGTGCGCTGTGGTCAGTCTCCCGCGGCTTGGCCAGAAACGTCGATCGCTACAAATCTCTCTTAATGGCCGCCGATGAGCCGGAAAAGCGCGGCCCTACGCTTTCCAGCGAAGGTCTTATCAATTTCTGCCACTTCTTCCTGGATGTCTGCCTCGATCAGATAGAATTCATGGGATCGGTGCTCGCGCCTTCAGAGTTGGCCCGCCGCATGGAAATCTACACGGAAGATGAAGTGCGCGCCAATCGCCTTCCCAAAGGAAGCTTTCCATTGCTGCGCGAAGCTCTACTAGCCGGCGAATTTGAACGGGGCTCCGCACCATCTATCACCGGCTATAAGGAACGCATGGCACGCAACGTCCTTTCCAAGCTTTTGGAGTTGGGCTTGCTCACGTCAACCGGCCCGAAAGCGCCGGTTAGATTGGGCTTCCCCGTCGCCGTGATTGAGCGCTGGTTCCCGTCGCTATTCCCGGCAAACGCGATATAGTCAGACAAGCGAAAAGACATCATGCTGCTTCAGTTCCCTGGACCCAACCCAAACGACGTAGACCTCAAAACCACCTATGACGCAGTTGTCGTCGGCTCCGGCGCCGCTGGTGGCATGGCTGCTTACGTTCTCACGACGCACGGCCTCAAGGTGCTCTTGCTCGAAGCCGGCAAGTATCAGGACACAAGCAAAATTTTGCACTCCATGCAGTGGCCGTACGAACATCCGCGCCGCGGCGTGATGCCTCCCGACCACCACGCCCTCACGTTGAACGAATACAACGTCCGCCAATCGCCCTACGCCCAGAATTCGCAATACACCAAAGTGCAGTCTTACGTGCAGGGCTGGTCGGGCACAGATTACAGCAAGACGCTGGTCGTCGATGAAAAAGAGAATCCCTACACCGGCACCCGCTATGCCTGGGTCCGCGCCCGCGCCGTCGGTGGCAAGACTAACATTTGGGGACGCCTCGCGCTACGCCTTTCCGATTACGATTTCAAAGCCAAAGACCGCGATGGGTACGGCGACAATTGGCCCATCTCCTATGCCGATATCGAGCCCTACTACGATAAGGTCGATCTCTATCTCGGCATCTCAGGCCATCCCGAAAATCTCCCGTATCTCCCCGACGGCAAATTCCAGCGCCCCATCAAGCTAACCTATGCCGAGCTGCACCTGCGCGAAACGCTGCAAGGCATGGGCCGTGTCCTGACGCCCTATCGCGCCGGCGTTACCACCGACGGCTTGAAACACAACAAATATCGCAGCCGCTGTTATGGCCGCGGTGCCTGCAGCCGGCACGTAGGCGGATGCGATATCCATGCGGCCTTTGATTCCCCCACTGGCTTGATTCGTCCCGCCTGGGACACCGGCAATCTCACCATGCGCACCAATGCCACGGTCTATGAGGTTACGGTGGATAAAGATTCCGGCAAAGCCACCGGCGTATCGTTTCTCGATAGCGAAGCGCGCAAGAGTTATCAGGTTAAAGCAAAAACGGTGATCTTGGCGGCATCTACCCTCGAAAGCGCCCGTCTCATGCTGCTCTCCAAATCGCCGCTATATCCCAACGGCATCGGCAATTCCAGCGGCCATGTGGGCCACAATTTTTGCGAGCACATGATGGGGCCGTCAGTGTCGGGCTTCATGAAGGAACTCGTCGGCAAGCCCCGCACTAACGACGACGGCAAGCCCGGCAGTTTCTATATTCCGCGCTTTCGCAATCTCGCTGGCCCCCGGTCAGATTTCCTGCGCGGCTATGGCTACGAAGGCAGCAGCGGCACCACCATGTTCCCCGCCGGCACATCCACTCGCGGCTTTGGAGAGGAGTTCAAGAGGCACGTGCGCGACTACGCCGGCGCCGTCATCGATATCGGCGCTTTCGGCGAAGTCTTGGCTCGCTATGAAAACTTTGTCGATATCGACCCCGCCGTAAAAGACGCCTGGGGCATTCCCGTTTTGCGCTTCCATTACGAATTCGGCGAGAACGAACGCAAAATGGCCAAGGATATGGCCGTCGCCGCGCGCGAAATGTTTGAAGCGGCTAAGTTTGAAATCCTTTCCGCCTCCGATGAAATGCTGCCGCAAGGCTGGTCTATTCACGAACTCGGCACCGCTCGCATGGGCAACGATCCGAAAACCTCGGTCGTGAATCAATTCCAGCAGTGTCACGATGTGAAGAACTTGCTGGTTGTCGACGGCAGCACCCACGTTAACGCCTCTTGCCAGAACCCCACCTGGACTATCATGGCTCTCTGCTGGCGCTCTTGCGACCATCTGGCCGATCAACTCGCGAAAGGAGAGGTGTGATGAATTCGAGTTTGGACCGCCGCGATCTTTTGAAAATTCTCAGCGTTTCCGTTTTGGCGAGTCCTCTGCAATTAACGGCGGCCGAAGCCGATAAGCCGCTCTACTTTTCGAGGGAAGAGTTCGCGTTGCTCGATAACCTGACGGAACACATCATTCCGCGCGACGCGCATTCCCCAGGGGCTCACGATGCCGGCGTGGCCGCCTTTATCGACCGCACCGTCGCCGAAGCCTTCCTGCCCGAAGAAAAGCAATCCTGGAATAAAGGCCTTGCTGAGATAGACCGGCTTTCACTCGAAAGTAACGACCGGCCGTTTCTCAAAGCTCATAAGGAGGCGCAAATTGCTTTGCTAACGAAACTGGCGCAGGCCGAAGGCGCTCCCCAAACCGCCGGCGAAAAGTTTTTTCATCAACTCAAAGGGTCCACCGTCTTCGCCTACTATACATCCGACATCGGCATCCACAAAGAAATGGAATATAAGGGCAACGTGCTTCAGGAGCAGTTCTCGGGCTACGACGCCGTTTAAGGTTTGCGAAGCAAAATACCCACTCCCGCCTGGCCCTCGTCACTGCCGCAGAACGATTTGGACTTACTGTCGCGCATCAAGCGCCGCGATCCTTCCGCCATGGGCGATCTATACGACCTTTATGGCCAAACCGCTTATGCCATCATTCAGCGCATTGTTCAGGATAAGGGCGTGGCGGAGGACTTACTCGCTGAGACGTTTGTAACGGCGTGGAATCAAATCGGACGTTGGAAGGATGCGCGCATCGAAGACTTGCGTTTGTGGTTGCTCGTGCTCGCCCGCAATCACGCCGTCGATCGCCTGCGCTCGCAAAACGAACCGCTGCCTAAAGCCCTGCCCCGCTTGGGCGTTTTGGAGCAGCCCGCCGTGCTGCAGGATTTTCCAAGGCCCCGCAACGCCGATGCATGGACCCGCCTGGGCAGCGCTTTCGCCCAATTAACGCCGAACGAAATCCGCATCTTGGAGATGGCCTGCTTCGATGGCAAATCGCTGAACGAAATAGCGCTGCATTTGGGCGTGACCCTCGCAGCCGTCAAAGAAGCCGTTAGCGGCGCCCTTCAGAAGCTCTCTGGGCAAACGGCGTAGGCTGCGGCCATGCCCACTATCGAATCTGACAATCAATTATTCGATTGGATCCTTCCTGGGGCTGACGTCGTTAATTAACTGCGACGGGCCGAGGCAAACGCAGCACTGACACGGTGAGTTTGTCCTGTAACGCTCCAGGGTAGAGCTTCACTACCAGTTGTCAACTCGAACCAGAGTTGGAAAACAAAAGAAAAGAAGGATAGACCCATGAAGAAGAGCCATTTCACGTTTGTTTCAGCGGCATTGCTGTTTGCGTTGCCGCTCACCTCGGTTCAGGCATTTGGACAAGTGCAAGTAGCCGAAAAATTGCCGCCCAACCGCTTAGCCACCAACCTTCCAGGCGCGACAACCGCCATTTTGCCGCCGGACGGTTTCAATCCTGTGGAGGCATCGGATTTCGAGCTTGCGTTGTATGGATTCCCGCCGCGGCCAGACGCCAGCTTGCAGCCTAAGGCTTACGCCACTTGGACGAAAGCTATGTTGCACTCGAAAACAAAAGTCATACCAGTACTGGAACAGACCAACATCTTTCACGGCCCGGCGAAGAACACCACGCCGCCGAAGGTCTCAGACACAACCTCGACTACCTCTTCCAACTGGAGCGGGGTCGTGGATCTTTCCGGCGCCACCTCTTACAACAGCACAAGCACCTTTTACTACATATACAGCGACTATGTCGTCCCAGTGGCGGAAGTTGCCAGTTGCAGCAGCGTCTGGGACTATTCGTCCAGTTGGATTGGCATTGATGGTTGGGGCTCGAGCGACGTTTTACAAGCGGGAACAGAATCCGATGCCTATTGCAGCGGATCTACCAACTCCACTTACTATTCAGCCTGGTACGAATGGTACCCGTATGGCTCGGTTCGCGTCAGCAGCGTTCCAGTGGCTCCCGGCGACGACATCTTCGTAGAAGTTTGGCACACCAGCGCCACGCAGGGTTATGCTTATCTGGTGAACGAAAACACCGGCAAGTATTTCGACATTGGCTTTACCGCGTATCCGGGTTATCCGCTGGTGGGCAACTCCGCCGAGTGGGTGATGGAGCGGCCGTCGGTGGGAGGCAGCCTGGCGACTTTGGCTAAGTACACCGACGACGTTTTCTGGGATGCGGGCGCTTACACGGAGAATTCAACCTTCTATTCGCCCAGTTACTCTGGCGCATTACTGGTGAGTATGTCGGGCGGGGCGTCTTATCCCGATGTTATCGGTCCGCAAGCGATCTGGTTTTATCAGTAGGACCCTTCAAAAAAAGCTGGGTGTTTGGCAGGAGAAAGCGCCTGCCAAACACTCATTTAACTCGTTCTCAAATACTGGCGCCACCAGAGCATCTCCTGCTGGTAACGGTGGACTACATCCCAGGGGCTCCAACCGCCGTGAAACTCGCCCGGATACCTTATGAACTTCGCAGGCACGCGCCGCTTCTTGAGCGCGGTGTACATCTCCTCGCCCTGAGCAATGGGAACGCGTTCGTCGGCCTCGCCATGCACGAAAAGAGTGGGCGTTTGGATCTTGTCCGCGAACAGCACAGGTGAGTGAGCCAGCATTACCGCTCGCGCGTTTTCCTCCCAAGGACTACCCAGGAACTCGGTCTCCTTGGTGCGGGGAATATCTCCGGTGCCGTAGTTACTCACCCAGTCGGATGGACCCGCTCCGACCACCGCGGCCGCAAAGCGAGTGGTGTGCCCGATGATCCAGTTTGTGAGGAAGCCGCCATACGAATAGCCGGTGACGCCCAACCTTCGAGGATCGGCGCGGTAGTGCTTCAGCGCGGAATCCACGCCGGCCATCACATCCTCGAAGTCGCGCTCGCCCCAGCCGCCCCAAGTGCCCCAGCGGAAGGTCTCGCCGTAGCCAGTCGAGCCGCGGGGATTCGTGTAGAGCACTATGTATCCGGCGGCTGCCAGTAACTGCTCCTGAAAAGCAAACGAGCTAGTGTAAGCCCCATGTGGGCCGCCGTGAATCATCAGCACCAAGGGGTACGCTTGCTGGGCCTGTTCGTAGCCGGGCGGAAGGACCACCCAGCCATCAATAGAGGTTCCATCTTTGCTGTCGTAGCGGATTCTTTCTACCTTGCCCAACTGCCACGTTGCCACGAGTGCATCGTTCACGCCGCTAATTTTTTGCTCGTCGAGTGGAAAGCGGCCGGCGGCCGGAAGAGACGCGGTATACACTTCCGCCGGCTTGTCAACGGAAGAACTTGTGTAAGCAAGGCGGTTGCCCACGATGCTGGCTTGTGCGATGACGCGGTCGCCCTGCGTCACGGGCTCGACTTTGGCGTCGTCGATGTTGACGCGGAACAAATGCTCGGTCCCCTTGACACCGGCCTCGAAAAAAAGGGATTTGCCATCGGCGCTCCACTGCGGGGGGCCGGGCATGTTATCCCAGTTCGCGGTGAGGTTCCGCGGCTGTTCACCAGTGAGAAGGCCCTGCGCGGGCACGAGAACCAGATCGATGGAGCTGCCTTGCCGGCGTTTCGATGCGATGACACGCGCCAGGCCTTCTTCGCGCAACACGGCGATGGATCGCCCATCGGGCGACCAAGCGGGCGACATCTGATGCCAGCCGTCATCCTTGGTGAGCATTCGCGATTCGCCTTGGAGCGTCACGGTCCAGAGGTCCGCGCGTTCATAGGCGTACTCGTCGCGCTGGTGAAGGTCGGCAGTGAACGTCAGAGCCTGGCTGTCGGCGCGCCATGCCGGCGTGACGACATCTACACCAAGGTGCGTGATCTGACGCGGCTCACCGCCTTGAGCCGGCACTACGAACAGTTCGAGCGGGGGTGTATCTCTTGGATCTCGGGGATCGGGCAAATATCCGCGGCCGTCGAAGCGAAAATTCATCCAGTCGTAGATGCGGCCCTTGAAGCGCTCCTGGGTGAGTTTGTCGAAGTCCGATAAGCGCGGGCGCTCGGCTTTCGGGGGCGCAACTTTCCTGGTGTAGGCGATCCATTTCCCGTCGGGGCTGAAGAGCGGGGTGCTCTCGACACCTTTGATTTGGTAGGGCTTGGCGTTTGGGGTAGCAACGCTCACAAACCAGGGAGAACCGCCGGGCGTGTCATAGGCGAGCAGTTTGCCGTCAGGACTCCAGCGGGGATTGGTGGCCGTAAAGGCGGGGTCGCTCACTCTGACCGGCTGAGTTGCGCTGTATAGCCAAATTTCGTTCTGGCGTTTGTTCTCGGCCTCGATGATGTGGGTCTTGACGTACGCGACCCGGCGACCGTCGGGCGAGAGAGCGGGGGCCGACACCGATTCAAGTTTGTAATAGTCTGACAACTGGATGGGGCGGGTCTGAGAGAAAGCAAATTCAGCGATGGCGAGAACAAGGGCGAGTTTGAGCATAGGAAGGTGCCCAAAATTGTACACCCCACGCGGACGCGGCTTTCATGTATAATCATAGAGTTGTATTCCAGCTAATGGCTGTTTGTGTGCCCGGCGCTTCGTTGCAGCGCACTACGCCCTTCCTTCCCTGGAAAAAGTAAAATCAACAAAGGCATTTAGGCAAAGTTATGTACGCAGTGATTGAGACAGGCGGTAAGCAGTATCGTGTGATGCCTGGACAAACGATAGAAGTGGATACCATCGCGGGCGATGTGGGAGCGGCGGTCGAGTTTGATCGTATTCTGGCGCTTTCGAACGAGGCGAACGAATTGGTGTTGGGCGAGGCGTTGAAATCAGCGCGCGTGCGTGGCAAAATTTCGGCACACGGCCGTGGCGATAAAGTGATTGTCTTCAAGTTCAAGCGAAAGAAGCAGTACAAGAAGACGATTGGCCACCGGCAGAATTATACGCGCGTAGCGGTAGAGGAGATTTTGGCGTAATGGCACATAAAAAAGGATTAGGCAGTTCAAAAAACGGGCGCGATTCTAATTCGCAGCGGCTGGGCATTAAGGTTTTTTCGGGCGAGTTCGTGACGGGCGGGTCGATCATTGTGCGGCAGCGCGGCACGCGTTATAAGCCAGGAAAGAATGTTGGGTTGGGCAAAGACGATACGCTATTTGCGACTGTTCCGGGGACGGTTGAGTTCCGCGACCGTGGGCGGATGGGCAAGTTCGTCAATATTGTCGCAGCACAAAGCTAGCGGGCAAGTGCGGTCAGGGCAGCGCACGGCGCGGCCACAAATTCTGAGTGTTTATCGACGAAGTCATCATTACGGTAAAGGCCGGCGACGGGGGCAACGGTTGTCTGGCATTCCGGCGGGAGAAGTTTGTGCCACGCGGGGGCCCAAGCGGGGGCGACGGTGGACATGGCGGCAACGTCATTCTAAAAGCCAGCACGCATCACAACACGCTGCTGCATTTTCGCTTCAATCCGGAGCACACGGCCGAACGCGGCAAGCATGGCGAAGGAAGCAATCGTACAGGCAAGGACGGCCCCGATATAGAGGTGCCCGTTCCGGTGGGCACGGTTGTTTATGACGCTGAAACGGGTGAGCAGCTTTTTGATTTCGCGTCGCCGGGCGATGAGTGGATTGCGGCTAAAGGCGGCAGGGGCGGCAGAGGCAATGCGCGGTTCGCCACCTCGACTCATCAAGCGCCTACTGAACACGAAGAAGGCAAACCAGGCGAGCTCTTCAAGCTGAAACTTGAATTGAAGCTGCTGGCGGACGTGGGTTTGGTGGGATTTCCGAACGCGGGCAAATCGACTTTGATTTCGCGCTTGTCGGCAGCCAGACCTAAGATTGCCGATTATCCGTTTACTACGCTAGAGCCGAATCTGGGAGTGGTCGAGGCGGGCGATCATACGTTTGTGATGGCCGATATTCCGGGCCTGATTGAAGGCGCGCACGAAGGCCATGGCTTGGGCATGCAGTTTCTGCGGCATGTGGAGCGCACGAAATTGCTGGCGCATCTGGTGGATGTTTCTGAATTTAGCGGGCGCGATCCGGCGCACGATTTCGAAGTGATTCTGGCCGAGCTGCGCGAGTTCAGCGACACCCTGGCGGCGAAGCCGATGATTGTTTTGGCGAGTAAGATCGACGCATGCCAAGACCCGGCGCGGATTGAAGCAGTGCGCGAAAAGGCGCGCGAACATGGATCGGCGTTTTATGCGATTTCGAGCGTGACGGGCGCGGGAATCGAAGAGGTGCGTTTCGCGATGAGCGCGGCGCTGTTCGATCAAGAGAAGGACGCTACAATTTCAATCGGAAGCTAGACTCTGCCGGCGCAGGGCCCGGTCTTCAAAACCGGAGTGCGGCACCTTGTGTCACGGGTGGGTTCGACTCCCATTAGCTTCCGCCACGTTTCTATTTTGTTTTGTTGTGCTTACAGGGTGGCATTCGTGAAACGCAAAGCCGACGTCATGCCGAGCTTTTCCCTGGCGACCAAATCGCCGTGTTTGCCGTCCTGGGGCAAGTAAAGGAAGGGTTCTGCTCTCGCAGCGGCAAATCGTTAAACCCCAAAAAATACAGCGAGTCCGCCGTTATACCCCAAAAAGTTGCTAAAATGGCGCACGGCCACCCTCTAAATGCCCGATTTCTCAAACGTGCCTGAGGTCTTCGTCTCGACCGCCGATCTCGCCGCCGTCGTCTCGCGCGAGGCAAAGCTGGGCCGCCTGAGAAAAATCGGGTCCCGGCTGTATACGCGCAATCTCACAGAAAAACCGGAGAAGCTGGTGTTGAGAAACCTTTGGCCGCTCGTGGAGGCTTATCTGCCCGGCGCACTCATTGCGGACCGCACAGCTCTGGAAAACCGGCCCGCCGTCGACGGTTCAGTCTTCCTTATCACCGATCACAAGCGCAATATTGCGCTACCTGGAGTGACGTTACGTCCGAGGAGAGGGCCGGGTCCATTGGAGACTGACAGGTCCTTTATTGGCAGTCTCCGTCTCGCTTCACCTGCCCGGGCGTTCCTTGAGAACATGCGGCCATCCCGTGCGCGCTCCGGTGTCGCCCGCACACTCTCACGCCGAGAGATCGAGGAACGCTTAGATGAAATCCTCCGTCAGAGCGGCGACCCTGCGTTGCAACGCCTCCGGGACGATGCCCGATTGATTGCTGATCAATTGAGCATGAGCGAGGAGTTCGAACGCCTGGATAATGTGATCGGTTCCTTGTTGGGCGCCCGGGAAACGCGACTCGAATCGCCTCTCGCGATCGCGCGCGAAGCGGGCGAGCCCTATGATCCGCAGCGGCTCGAAATATTCCAGCAACTTTTTGCTGAGTTGGCCGGCACGGCGCCGGTTACCCGTCCGGCACGGCGAACGGGTGGGCTGGCATTGCCGTTCTTCGAAGCCTACTTCTCAATTTCATCGAAGGCACCGAGTTCGCCGTAAATGAGGCCGCCGACATCGTGTTCAAAGGACACATCCCGACAGCCCGCCCTGAAGACGCACACGAGGTGATTGGGACCTGGAAAGTAGTTTCCGACCGGCGTGAAATGTCCCGTTGCCCGAAAAGCGCTGCGGAACTCATTCTACTGTTGAAGGGCCGTCACTCCCAAATCTTGGAAGGACGACCGGATAAAGGACCTGGGAAGTTCAAAATCGAACCGAACCGGGCCGGCGGGACCCTATTTGTTGCTCCTGACCTCGTCGAGGGTACTCTTACGAAGGGCTTTGAAATCTACCGTGGGCTGACATGCCCGCTGCACCGTGCGATCTTCATGATGTTCCTCATCTCAGAAGTTCACCCGTTTGCCGACGGCAACGGCCGCGTCGCACGAATCATGATGAACGCCGAACTGGTTGCCACCGCAGAGAGCCGCATCATTGTGCCAACAGTATTCCGAAACAATTATCTGGCCGCGTTGAAGGCTCTGTCCCAAAACCGAATCACGGGAGCGATCATTCGCACGCTAGATTTTGCCCAGCGGTATACCGCCGGTGTGGACTTTGCGGATTTGGAGCGCGCGCGGCTGGTTCTCGATCGGACGCATGCATTTATCGATTCGAATGAAGCGGACACTGCTGGAATTCGATTGATGCTGCCAACGGTAGAGCTTGTGACCGGAGGCTAGGTGTTCGGTGAAATACTTAATTGGTTCGAAATCGTGTCTTTATGGTGTCCATTAGCTACTTATGCGCGGACGTATAGCGTTAGCTCCGCGCATTTCGCCAGTATTCGCGGAAGGCCTCAAGACGGCCTAAGGACTCTTTGTCCTTTTTGCGGTTCGCGGCGCGCTTGCTCGCAATAATGTCGTCGAGGTGGCAAACGGGAAAACCTTCGACAATAATTCGGCGGGCCCATGCGTCTTCGAACCTTTCGATGCCATCCGGCGCGAAGATCAAGTCGAGGTCGAAGGGACCGTTCTTGAGCTGAATAAAATCCTTACCTCGCCGGATCTCCTCATCCTCAGTCTCATTGAGTTCGAAGCCACGCCGCCATGTCAAAGAGGCTTCTGTATGGTAGCCAAGCCACTCGGGCAGTTTTTCATTGCACCAGCGGCGATACGCTTCCATGGTGTCGAACGATCGATAACGCGCCTCGTCCAGTACAGGCTTATAGGTCCGAAGAAAGGCATAACGCATGCGGGTCTGCAACGGGCGTTTCGCATTAGCCTCGAATTCGGCGAGCAACTCCGGGGTCAAGTGACCGGTCGCCTCAACGGGTTCGATTCCTTTACTGTACACACTTTCGCCTCGCGGAGTAGGCCGCGCGGCTCGCAACGCATCCGCCGGCAAATTGGCACAATAATTGCTCGCTGATCGAAGCTGTCATATTATCTTTACCAATTAATGGAAAATTAGTGAAACGCCGAACTTACTCGTTTCACTTACGCAGAAAGAGATCAAGGGCCGTTTGAAACCGCACAACGCGTTAATTATCGACGATCTCGATAGCCGGCACGATGCACTTCCCAGCGAACTGCTGGCGTGGTGCAATGTGAGCGCGGAGAACCGGCAATCGTGGAAGGTCTTCAGCGTACCGTCGGTGGCGCAGGCGCCGGTGAAACTGGTGATTGCAAATGCGGTCTCAAACGCTCCCAAGGCGATTGAGTTGTTCCGGTGGCTTTGTGGCAACCCGGCGCCAGCAGCAGTTTTTGGAATCCTGCCGCCGGACGATCCGGACCTATTGCGACTGGGGGCGGAGGCGCTGGACGATTTTCTGGTATGGCCGGTGCATGGCGAGGAATTTCGGCAGCGGATCACACGCCTGATGGGCGCGCCGTCAAGCGAAGGGCATTCTCTGGAAGGCAAGCTGCTGGCGGGATTAGCATTCCAGAATATTGTGGGCCGAGATCCGGCGTTTGTAGAAATGCTGGGCCGCCTGGCGCAATTCGCGGCCAGCGAGGCGCCTGTCTTATTGAATGGAGAGACGGGCACCGGCAAGGAATTGTGCGCGCGCGCCATTCACACGCTGAGCGCGAGGCGAAACGGTCCTTTTATACCAGTTGAGTGCGGGGCGCTACCGGAGCAGTTGTTGGAGAACGAAGTTTTCGGGCATCTGCGGGGCGCTTACACGGGTGCGGTGGCGGAACAGAAAGGCTTGGCCGCACTGGCGCGTGGTGGCACGTTGTTTCTGGACGAAATCGACGGCGTCACTCCAGGCGCGCAGGGTAAGTTGCTGAGGCTGTTGCAGGAGGGCATCTTCCGGCCGCTGGGGGCCGAGAAATTTACACGCGCCGATATTCGGGTAGTGGCAGCCTCGAACGCCGATTTGAGCCAATTGGTGGAGAGAAAGATGTTTCGGGCCGATCTGTTTTTTCGGCTGAACGTGCTCAGAGTGACGATACCGCCCTTGCGGCAGCGGCGGGGCGATATTGCGCTGCTGGCGAAGGCATTCATCGACGATTTGCGAAAAAGCGCACATGGCGAGCGGAAAACCTTATCGCAAGGCGCGGTTCGCAAACTGGAAAGCTACCGCTGGCCCGGCAACGTGAGGGAGTTGCACAACACGATTCATCGGGCGGTTCTGACATCGCCGGGGAGCGAGGTCCGGCCCTGCGATCTTGAAATTGGGGATGCGGATTCGGGGTACGCGGGGGACAGCGATGGCGATTTCCGCAGCGGCCGGGCTGCCGCAATTGAGGCATTCGAGGGCGCTTACGTCCGGCGATTGATTGAGAAACACGACGGCAATGTGACGAGGGCGGCGCGCGAGGCGCGTAAAGAGCGGCGTGCGTTTGGACGGCTGGTCAAAAAATACTCGGCGGTGGAAGCTATAGCAGTGGGTCAAAGTTGACCCACCGCGGGTCATTTCAGGCCCAGTGCGGTTTTTCGCGCCAGAGTTAGAGCGGCAGGCACTGCGCTGCAAAACCGGCGGGCGCGGAATGGACTAGCCAGCCCGCGACAATTTTCAGCAAGCACTTTAAATTTATCGAGATACAGATTGGTTCACCCATTGCTTAAAAAGTTGGGTGCCAATTGGCTGAATCGCTCGATGCACAGGCTGGGGAAGCTGCGAAGCAAATCCTGGACTACTTTGTGCGGAACCCCGGGGCGGCGGACAACCTGGAGGGAATTGCACGTTGGCGCTTGTTGGAAACGATGGTGCAGCGGAGCTTGGCGGAGACGGAGAGAGCCATCCGCTGGCTGGTAGCGGAAGGTTTTCTGTGTGTAAAGGAAGTACCTGGTTCCGGTAAAGTTTTCCTTTTGAATCGGGAAAACACGGGCGAGGTAAATCCACTCGAGAAATAGAAAGGGGATTCGCGGATGCCGGTTCAGGTAAGTTACCCGGGTGTTTATATTGAGGAACTGCCCAGTGGGGTACACACGATCACAGGAGTAGCAACGTCCATTACCGCTTTTGTAGGGCGCGCGGAGCGAGGGCCGGTGAACACTCCTTACATCATTAACAGTTACTCCGATTACGACCGGATCTTCGGAGGCCTTTGGCAACTGAGTTCGATGAGTTTTGCGGTGAACGATTTCTTTGCCAACGGAGGAGCGCAAGCAGTGATCGTTCGTCTGGCGCGTCCATCCGCGGCACCGGCGCAGTTTACACTTCCCGAGGACATGACCGCGACGGGATTCGGCAGTCCACCTTCCCATGGCGCGCTTCCGCCCGACAGTTTCTCGAGCCTGAATCTGGTGGCGGCCAGCCCGGGCGAATGGGGTGACGATCTGAGTGTACTGATAGACCACGTCACGAAAGACCCCAGCGATCTTTCGCTGTTCAATCTGACGCTCACCTTACAAGACCCGACGCACACGACCACATTGGCGAGCGAGAAGTACATCAATGTTTCGGTGGATCCGACGAGCTCACGCTACATCGTGACTACGCTCGCGCAGAATTCGAATCTCGCGAATGTGCAGGTGAACGTTTCAGGAACCGCGGAAGTGCCTGGATCGCGGCCGGCGGATACGATTTCCTTTGCCGGAAGTCCATTGCAACCGGCGCCAACGCCCGTCTACGGGCAGGGCGGGAACGACGGCGGCGAACTCACGTTCGACGATTTCATAGGGCCGGGTACGGCTGCCAATAAGTTAGGGCTTTACGCTTTGGAGAACACGGATTTGTTCAACATTCTCTGTATTCCGCCATACAGCGGGGACGACGTGGACGTCTCTGTGGTGACGGCTGCGGCAACCTACTGCAAGGCGCGGCGCGCGTTCTATATTGTGGACCCGCCGAGTACCTGGACGAATCTGCAAACCGCGCTGACGCAGTTCGCGGCGCAAAATTTTGGCATCACCACGGCCACGTCGGACTCGGCGGCGATGTATTTCCCGCGGATACTGGAGCAGAATCCGCTGCTCGACAATCAGTTGGACACGTTCGTTCCGTGCGGGGTCATGGCAGGGGTTTATGCCCGGACGGACGCCCAACGCGGCGTGTGGAAAGCGCCTGGCGGCAAGATACCGGGCTCAACGGAGTCTCGCAACTGGCCGTTCCGCTCACAGACGCCGAGAACGGTCAGCTGAATCCGCTGGGTCTGAACTGCTTGCGCAGTTTTCCGATTATCGGGCGGGTGTCATGGGGCGCGCGCACTTTGCAGGGAGCGGACGCGCTCGAAAGCCAGTGGAAATATGTTCCGGTGCGCCGCACGGCGCTGTTTATTGAAGAGAGCCTGTATCGCGGTTTGAAATGGGTGGTGTTTGAACCGAACGACGATACGTTGTGGGGCAACATCCGGCTGAACGTGGGAGCGTTTATGCACGATTTGTTCCGCCAAGGCGCATTCTTCGGCACGTCGCCGGATCAGGCTTACTTCGTCAAATGCGACGGTGAAACCACGACGCAGAACGATATCGATTCGGGGATTGTGAACGTGGTAGTGGGATTTGCGCCGCTCAAGCCGGCGGAGTTCGTGGTGATTCAAATTCAGCAGATAGCCGGGCAGTTGCAGGTTTAATGCCGGACGCCAGTTCAAGGAGAAGCACATGCCTCAATTCGTAGTCAATCCACAAAGGTTGGATCCTTACAAGAATTTCAAGTTCCGCGTCGTGTGGGATGGGCGGTACGTGGCGGGTGTCAGCAAGATGAGTGTGCTGAAGAGGGTTACGCAGGTGGTGTCGCACCGCAGTGGCGGCGACCCCAGCAGCAGTAACAAATCTCCCGGGCGGACCGAGTTTGACGCTGTCACGCTGGACCGCGGAGTGACCCACGACGATGCGTTCGAACAATGGGCGCGGAAGGTCTGGAACTTCAAAGGAGGCTTGGGCGCGGAAGTGTCGCTGGCGGATTTCCGCAAGGACATCAAGGTTGAGGTTTACAACGAAGCCGGGCAGAAAGTGCTGGCGTATAACATTTATCGCTGCTGGGTCTCGGAATACCAGGCACTGCCTGACCTGGACGCGAATGCCAATGCTGTGGCGATTCAGCACATCAAGCTGGAAAACGAAGGTTGGGAGAGGGACATCAGCGTCAAGGAGCCGACCGAGCCCACGCTCACGTTCCAGAGCTGACGAAGTATGCGGCCTCTTTCGCAACACGAGTTGCTGGCGGTTTGGGAGGCGGGGCTTAACCTCGCGCCGGCGGAGCGCGCACTGGAAATGGTGCGGGCAGGCGGAATCGCGGACGATCCCAAGCGGTTGACGCCCGGGCAGCGCGATGCCGCACTACTCGAGATGCGGCAAAGTCTGTTCGGGCAGGATATTTGCGCGGTGGCGGCATGTCCAACCTGCGGAGCGGAGCAGGAATTCGAAATGCGCGTGGAGGATCTGCGAACTTCGGGCCGCGGGCAGACGGCGTTTGAGGCGGGTGAAGAGCTTTCGCTGATGCATGGCGATTATGCGGTGGCGTTTCGGGTGCCGGAGGCGGCGGATCTGGTTGAGGTTTGCGCTGAGTATTCGGATGAGGCGAGAATGCGGGAGGCCCTTCTGGAACGCTGCATCGTGCGCGCCCGGCTTGCGGAGCGCGACATTGCGCCTGCAGAACTGGATGCTGAGGTGAAAGCAGCGATCTCGCAACGTATGGGCGAGGCCGATCCGCAAGGTGAGGTGGAGCTTTCGATACAGTGCGCAGCGTGCCGGTATGAATGGCTTGAGTTGTTCGACGTGGTCTCTTTCTTTTGGCGCGAGATTCAGTCTTGGGCATTGAGGACGTTGAACGATGTGCATACGTTGGCGGCGGCCTATGGATGGAGTGAGAATGAAGCGCTGGCGGTAAGCCCCCACCGGCGTGCCGTCTATTTGGATTTGATTGGCAGCGCATATTGAGCGGGGTAGCCATGGGCGATTATCTTGGAAATCTCGTGCTCAGATCGGTGGCGCCGCCGCGCATCCGTCCGCGCACACGTTCTCTCTTTGAACCGCTGAAGGGCGCGCTGGAGACGGCCGTTTTCGGGTTCGAGAAGCAGACGGTTTTCGAAAAGATTTCGCGGGATGAAACGATGCCCACACCGGCTCCGGCGCAGCGGACAGCGCCAGTGGAGACGCGCCTGGCAGAAGCGCGCGATGTCAAAGAAGCGCGGGAGGTTCACAGAACAGTTGAGGTAGCGGGACGAGTGGCGGCGCGCCTCGATGATGCAACAGCGCCGATTCCCAGCCAACCCGCTTTGCTCGAGCGGCGCGTGCAGGAACCTGCCGCTACAAGTGTTGAAGGGCGGCCCGCCAGGAAGATGGAGCAGTCTGTTCCGGTTGTCGAGAGACCAAGGCGAGTGACCGGCGCGGCGGAAGCGGAGCGGCCCATTCAGGCTGAGAAAAAATCAGCCTCTGCCAGCAATCCTGTGGTTACCCGACCCCTGAAAGCGCCAGTAGAAACAGGTCATTCGGCGACGCCCGTGCGCGAGACTCGTGTGGAGCCGCGGCAGACTGGGATTCAGCGGGCGACGCCAACCCTTACGGCGGAGTTCACGGCACCGATTCACGCCGAAGCGGCGGCCGCGAGGCCCAACGTTCACATCTCGATTGGGCGCGTCATCGTAAACTCGGCACCCACACCGGCCAGAGCCGCAGCCGCGCCCCCAAGCCACAGGCCGAAAGTCTCGCTCGAGCAATATCTGCAGCGGCGCGGAGGCGTGGCGTGAGCAATGCGCTGGCGGTAGCCTCGGTTTCTTTTGTATTGGTGGATGCGCTGAATAACGGCATGATCGACCGGGACATCGCCGCGTCCACCGGCGAAGTAATTGTGACTGCGCTTTCGCCCGATCAGATTGACGCGCAGGCTAGCGGCAAGAGCCAGTTGAACCTGTTCCTCTACAACGTGACACAGAACGAAGCGTGGCGGAACGTGAATTATCCGTCGTTAAACGCGCAGGGGGAGCGCATCAACAATCCGCCGCTGGCTCTGAATCTTCATTACCTGCTGACGGCCTATGGGGTGGAGCAATTTCATGCGGAGATCCTGCTGGGCTATGGGATGCAATTGCTGCATGAGATGCCGGTGCTGCCGCGCGACGCCATTCGCAAATCGCTTTCGGCGCCATCGCAGGTGAATCCGGGCGGGAACTTACCGAACACGCTGCTCAATCTGTTCACGTCCGATTTGGCGGATCAAGTAGAGCAGATCAAGATTTGGCCGCAGATGCTGACGACGGAAGAAATCTCGCGGCTCTGGACTGCTTTTCAGGCGAAATACCGGCCCACGGCCGCCTATCAGGTTTCGGTGGTGTTGATTGAGAGCGAGCAGTCTACCAAGAAAGCGCTGCCGGTGAAGGCGCGCACGGTGCAGGCGATTCCCTTCCAGAAGCCGGTGATCTCACAGGTGCTTTCGCAGGAGAACGAGCTTGCTCCGATTGCGGATCAGGCGATTCTCGCCGGCTACATTCTAGTGCTCGTGGGCAGCCAGTTGACGGGCGAGGCGACGACGGTGCTGTTTGGCGATCTTGAAGTGCCGCCGCTTTCAGCCCAACCAACGCTAGTAAGGGTAGCGATTCCCGCGCAGTTACAAGCGGGCGCGCAATCGGTACAGGTCAATCAGCCGCTTTTGTTAGGCAGTCCGCCTGAGCCGCATCGTGGCATACAATCTGATCCGTTTACGTTCGCATTGAGTCCGGTTGTTCAGAAGGCAATCGTGACGAGTCCGGTAGGGTCGGGCAGCGACCTCAGATCGGGAACTTTGGAGCTTACGCTGAATCCCGCGGTGGGTGCATCCCAGACGGTGTTGCTGCTGTTAAATCAGTTGCTGCCGCTCACCAGTCCGCCAGCCAGCAACGCGTTGGCGTATAGCTTCCCCAACCCGCCGATGATTTCGCTCACGAGTCCGCCCAATTCTCCTCCGCCGCCCACCACGGTGCTATTGATTCCTTATTCAGGAGTGGTGGCCGGAACTTATTTGGTGCGGGTGCAGGTGGATGGGGCTGAGAGCCCTCTGCTGCAAGGGGCGGATGGAAGATTCGCGCAACCGCAGGTGACTATCGCATGATAGCGGCGATCAACGACGAACGCGCAGAAAGGTCGCAGCCAGAACAGCAGAGTGCGATTTGGGCCGCTGTGGAGCGTACGCGCACTTTGCTTGAACGTCAGGGGAAGGCGGGTGCGCCGCCCGTCAGACATCTGACACACTGCTTCGATTTGTCCACGTTCGAACTCGACATTCTGATTCTCTGTGCGTCCGCGGAGCTGGATTCCGAAGTGGCGGAACTGTGCGCTGCCGCGCAAGGCGACAGCCGGCTGCGTTATCCAACCTTTCGGCTGGCCTTCAGTGAGTTTTCCGATGCGCACTGGAGTGCCGCTACGCCGCGCGGAGCGTTACGATTCTGGCGGCTGGTTGAGATGGGTGCGGGAGCGTCGCTAATGGCAGCGCCGCTGCAGATTGACGAATGGGTGCTCCATTATTTGATGGGCGTTGCGAGCCTGGACGACAGGCTGGAATCTTTGGTAGAGACAATCGACCCGCCGTTGCTGCTGCCCGCTTCCTATGAAGAAACGACGCGCGCATTGGCGGCTCTGTGGGCCGACCCGCAAACCGCGACGACTGTTGCCGTATTGCGAGGCAGCGCTTCCAAAGACAAACGGCGAGTAGCGGCGGCGGCGGCCGGAGCGTGTGGAATAAGCGTGCGATCGCTGGACGGCGAACGTATTCCTTCGAATGCCGGTGATCGCGAGGCGTTGATTCGGCTGCTGGAAAGGGACGCGGCGCTGAACGGCGGGGCGATGCTCATCGAAATGTCCGAAGCGGGGATGGCTGGGGCTTTCGCCGCCGGATTTCATGGGCGGGTGGCCATTGCAACCAACGCGCATTTCGACGCGGGAAGTCGCGAATGTGCCGTGTTCACGATTGACCGTCCGCTGCCGAACGAGCAAAGCGCCCTCTGGCGTTATGCGCTGGGCGCTGAAAAGGCCGCCGCTTGCAACGGAACAATCGGGCGCATCGCGAATCAATTCTCGCTCGACAGCGAGACGATCTTCAAAACCGGGCGGCGGATGGCGAACGATCCGACTGCCGATATCTGGGAAGCATGCAGGCTGGAGACGCGGCCTATGCTGGACGGCCTTGCGCAGCGCATAGTGGGTGGCGCGAAATGGAACGATATCGTGCTGCCTGAGCAAAGTCTGGAGACGTTGCGGGCGATTACGGCGCAGGTTCGCAATCAGGATACAGTGCTGCGGCGATGGGGATTGGGCGACGGAACTTCGCGCGGGCTGGGCGTCTCCGCGCTGTTTCATGGGCAAAGCGGTACTGGCAAGACGCTGGCGGCCGAGGTATTGGCCAACGAGCTTGGGCTGGATTTGTACCGCATCGATTTGAGCCAGGTGGTGAGCAAGTACATAGGCGAGACGGAGAAGAATCTGCGGGCGGTTTTCGATGGCGCGGAGAACACCGGCGCGGTGCTGCTCTTCGACGAAGCAGACGCGCTTTTCGGGAAGCGCAGCGAAGTGCGAGACAGCCATGACCGCTACGCCAATATCGAGGTTGGGTATCTGCTGCAGCGCATGGAGGCGTATCGGGGCGTAGCGCTGCTGACTACGAATATGCGCGGAGCCTTGGACGGCGCATTTCTGCGGCGTATTCGCTTTGTGGTGCAATTTCCGTTTCCAGATCTGGCGCAACGCCGGTGTATCTGGATGCGGATGTTCCCGCCGAATCTACCGGTGCAGGGCATCGATTACGACAAGCTGGCGCGGCTGAATCTTCCCGGCGGCAACATTCGCAACATCGCGCTGAGCGCGGCGTACATTGCAGCGGAAGCCGGCGAGCCGGTGCGGATGAAACATCTGTTGAGCGCAGCGCGGCGCGAATGCGCGAAGCTGGACCGCTCGCTGACCGATGCGGAAGTGGGGAACTGGGTATGACCAGGAGAGCCCAACAGCGGCGGGCTTGGCGGACGAGCCTGCGGTCACAAAGAGCAGCGGCGCGCGGTGGCATTCATCTCCATGTCGCCGAGCTTGAGTTTCGTGGAGTGGGCCGGAGCACGGCGAATCGAATCACGGCGGCGTTTGAAGCGGAAATGGCGAGCCTGTTGGCGCGCGACGGTGTTCCGCATCATTGGAATGGCGCTGAGGCGATACCAAGGCTGCAAGGTTCAATAGCAAAACAAAGGACGGATGCGGGACGCGGTGAGGCGCTGGCAAGGGCGGTGCTGGATTCGCAAAGGGAGCCACACCCATGAATCCGCAGTCCACCAGCACAACGCCCGATTCGAAAACGGCAGCCCGTTCGGTTTCAGCCGTGCGTGCGCCGTTGTTGCAACGGGCCTGTTCGTGCGCGGGCGGCGGCGAATGCGATAGCTGCAAGAAGAAACCGAAGGAGGCCGTGTTGCAAAGGTGGGCGGCCGGGCAAACGGGAGTAGCGCCCGCAACGGCACCGCCTGCAGTGAACCGCGTATTGAGTTCGCCCGGAAGACCGCTCGACAACGGAGCGCGCTCATTTATGGAGCCGCGCTTTGGGCGGGATTTCGGCGGAGTCCGCGTGCATACAGACCCCCTAGCTGCGGAATCGGCCCGCGCGGTGGATGCGCATGCCTATACGGTGGGCCAGCATATTGTTTTCGATTCCGGGAAATACGATCCGCACTCCGGTTCGGGCCAGAAACTGCTGGCGCATGAGCTCGCGCATACGGTGCAGCAGCGGAATGTGGGAGAGCCACCTGCAGTTTTGCCACTGCGCGCCACGCCGGAATACAACCATCTGGAGAATGAAGCGGAGAGCATTGCGCAGTCTGTGATGCATCGGGGCCGTTCGTTTACGCCCGCCGCCGCACAGCGTCCGACGTTATCGCGGCAGACGAAGCCGGGTACGAAGACGACTCCGCCGACCCCAGTGGCCCCCGCCGCGGCAACGAACAAACCGAATGTTGCGACTGCGGATTCGGCGACTGCGGGTACAACCCCCGCCGTGCCAGGCGAGAAGAGCGAGCGGGATTGGCAGCCGACTAAGACGGCGGCGCTTAAGCAGGCAAAGGTCAAAGCCTGGGCGGTACCGAAGGACAAGACCGGCATAGTTGCGGTGCAAATGGACGAGCCGTTGAAGCTGCCACCGGAAAAAGGTCCCGTGCTGGACATCTGGAAGGCTAGGGCGGATGCAGGCGCTCTCGAAGCAATCGTAGAGCCGGCGTCTGGTGCGGTGAAGACGCGGGCGGGCCTGAAACAGGATCGTCCGGCGGCCGAAACCTTGCAAAGAATCTGGCTGCAAAAAGTAGGCTGGCTGGCAAAGAACGCGGACACAAAATGGCTTTCCGCCGTTGGCCAGAACGAAAAGTTTCCCAAGGCCAACAAGGCCACCTGCAATGTGGACCACATTCTGGAACTGCAGTTCGGCGGCGATAACGTGCCGAACAACATGCAGATGCTGGACGGGGACGAGAACCAATATAGCGGCCGGCTGATTTTTCAACGCCTCAAAGAGAGGGCCGAGACAGTGGCGCAGGCGTTCCGCAACGACAAGATTGAGACGGGACCGCTGAAGGACCTGTTGATTCACTACGATTCCGTTGTACCGGAAGGCGGCGCGACGTGCAAAACCTGTTGCCTGGCGGAACAAAAGGCTAAGACGCTTCCCAAAGACGTGGACAGCGCCAAGGGTGAAAGCGTAGACGGAAAGACCACGGGCACTCCATATCCGTTTGTCGCGGGAGGGGTGGAGGCCAAAGTTTTGGTGACGAATGAAAAAGATAAAGTCATCCCACTGGCCGAGTCTTCCATTTCAGAGAATAAGTGGGCATCGACGTTAATCTCCGGCTTCAGCCTGGAAGAATGGCATCGACCTCCGAAAGGCGGCGGCACGGTTTCCTCCGTTCTGGATACGGCATCGCGCTTTCCGGCCAGCCTCCACCCGGACAAGAGCAAAAAGATCAAACTCAATCGGGCGGAAGACGGCACACTCAAACTTCCGCCGGGTCACCCGAACGTAAAGTTCCACTTCGATTATCTGAGCGAAGGCGTTTTCAACGAGCTGAAGATTGAAGAGGACAAGTATCTGGTGGGTTCCGGCACGATCACGCCTTCGATTTCATTTCTACCGAAGTTCGATGTGCGCTTTGATAAGGAAAAGTTCGAACTGGCCAAGCCGATTCCCAAAGACAAGCTGAAATTGCCCGTACCGGGTATCAAGATCTCAAAGGCGGAGGTGCTGCTGCAATTAGCGCCGGACTTCAAGCCGGCCGGAGCGGTGGAATTCAGCCTGGATGCGGGCAAGCGTCACCTGCTTGACGGCAAGGTTGAGCTTTCCGCAGATGGCAACGGGCTGGTGGCGGAAGGGGATGTGCAGGTGTCGCTGCCGGGCGTGGATAATGCGGCTGGCCATATTGAATACAGGAACCACCAGTGGTCGGGCAAGGCGGAAATCAGCGCCACGCAACTGCAATCGAAGCTGAAATACGTGAAGGGCGGAAGCCTGGTGGTGTTATTCAGCGACCACGGCATGTCGGCCGATGGCAAGGTAATGCTCGAGCTGCCCGGCACCAAGGGAGTAGAGGCGCAACTGCAGTACGAATCCGGCAACAAGCGCTGGATCTTCAGAGGCAAAGGACTGTTTAAGCCGCCAGGGCTTGAAGAGACCACCATCGAAATCGTTTACGACGGCGAGCACCTGCACGGCGCGGGCAAGACGGGGTTCACCTTCAAAGGCATTCACGGCGATATTTCGGTGGTCTATCACGACGAGAGGTTTTCAGGCGAAGGCAAGCTCACCATCGATAAAGGCAAGGCCAAAGGTTCCCTGCACGCGAAGATGCGCGAGGAGGGCGGGCACCCGGTATTCTCCGGCGAAGGCGAAATCAGCTACCAGATCACGGACGAGTTGATTGCGACCGCCGGAATAGCCATCAATGAGAAGCAGGAAGTGCGTCTTAAGGGAGCGCTCGAATTTCCGAAGCCCATCAAGGTGTTCGATAAGGCGAAGGGCGATTACACATTCTTTGAAGTGAGTGTGAGCATTCCGATACCGGGAGCTTCGATTGGCCCCGTTGGCCTGGAGGCGAAAATCACTGGATCGCTATCGGCCGGTTATGAAATCGGGCCGGGGGAATTGCGTAACACAAAAATTGAAGCAGCGTTCAATCCACTCGAAGACAATCCAGACGCGGACGTGATCCTGACGTCCACTCTCTACATTGGCGCAAAGGCTTACATTTCTGGGAAGGTGGAGGGATCAATCGCGCTGGATGCGGTGGTAGCCAGCGTAGAGGGTGGCCTGGCGATTACGGCTACCGCTTCGCTGGGCGGGTTTGTCTCATCCACCGCCACACTGCATTACCAGAAAGGCCGGTTCACGGCGGAGGCCGATTTCAACCTGCTGCTGGGCCTGGCGTTGAGTTTGGCGCTGGATGCGTTTGTGAAGGCCGAAGCGGGCGTTTGGAAGTTCAAGATCAGAACGCGGAAGGACTGGAACCTGAAATCTTTCTATTACGACACGGGACTGAAGTTAGGAATGAAGCTGAAAAAGCCGATCCACTACGCTTCCGATGCGCCTACCCAGTTGCCGTCGTTCGACGACATTGAATGGATCAAGCCCGATATTCACCCGGTGGACATGCTGGAGAGGATTTTCAGCGGCGCGGGCGGCACGGAAAAGGAGGAATGAGGAAATGTCCGCTTTCCCTGGATCACCGAAATTGTTGCGCGCCGGCCTTGTCGTGGCCGATTCCACTACGCTGGCCATCCAACGCATTGTGGCCATGCAATACAACCCGGATTCACTAACTCGCTCACTCACGATTCGCGGAGCCACGGGCGATGCGGGCGACCGGTTGGACGCGCTCCGGCTGGTAGGGCCGCCGGTGGAAACGATCAAACTGGACGCGGAGCTGGATGCCACGGATCAGTTGGAATTTCCGGACAAGAATCCAATTGCCGTGCAGTTGGGTTTGCACCCACAACTGGCAGCGCTTGAGACGCTGATCTATCCATCGAGCGCGCAGATCCAAAGCGATAACACGCTGGCAATGGGAGGCACGATTGAAATTGCGCCCGCCGAAGCGCCGCTCATTCTTTTCGTTTGGAGCGCCAGCCGAGTTGTACCGGTTCGCCTTACGGAATTCGGCATTACGGAAGAGGCGTTCGATGTGAATCTGAATCCAATTCGCGCCAAGGTGAGCCTTGGTTTACGCGTGCTGAGCGTGAACGATTTGAATTTCGATCATAAGGGCAATCACATTTTTCTGGCGTATCAGCAAGTGAAGGAGCGGCTGGCGGGGATGACCGGGCCCGTCACTCTGAATTCACTCGGCGTCACCGGCATTCCTTCCTGAGAACACTATATGTTTACATCCAACAGCCGCTACGCCAATTTGCCTTTGAAGACTCTGACCCTATCGTCAGGAACCATTGTGAGCTATGTCTCGCGGCGATTCCTGCCGCAGCCGGACGATCAGGCGCTTTTACTCTACGCGACGGTAACGGAAAGCGACCGGCTGGACAACATAACGCAACAGTATCTGGACGATCCGCAACAATTCTGGCGAGTCTGCGATGGCAACGCCTGCATGTCGCCATTCGAGTTGACTGAAACCGTGGGGACAAAGATCCGCATCACTCTGCCGCAAGGCATTCCGGGGCCCAGCCGTGCTTAAAGGTCTGTATCTATCGCTGTTCATGGGACCCATGATTCCGGTACCTGCGCCGAAGGCGGTGATCGATGCGCTCATCAGCGCGCAGGTCAATACCGGCGGAGAGCGCAGCGCTTTTCAACTGGTGTTTTCGATGAACAAAAAATCGTCAATCTACCAGACGCTGCTGCCGGCCGGGTTTATGGATACGGGAACCACGCGGGTGATTCTGGTCTGCACGGTGGGCGGCATTCCCAACGTTCTTATTGACGGCATTGTGACGCGGCATGAGGTGAATCCTAGCAACGAGGCAGGCCAATCCACGATCACGCTGACGGGCGAAGACCTGACTGTGCTGATGGATGTGGTTCAGTTCCCGCTGCTGCGTTATCCGGCACTGCCGATTTTTGCGCGCATCAATTTGATTGTGGCGAAGTATGCGGTGTTCGGGGTCATTCCCGTGGTGATTCCGCCGCTGTTTGACGATGTGCCGATTCCTACCGACAAGATTCCGTCGCAAAACGGTTCCGACCTGGCCTACATCAAGAAACTGGCTGGCGATTGCGGCTACATTTACTACCTGGTGCCGGGTCCAGTGCCGGGAACCAGCCTGTTTTACTTCGGTCCGGATGTGCGGATTCCGGTTCCTCAGCCGGCGCTGACGGTGAATATGGATGCCAACACGAATGTGGAGAGTATCAACTTTTCGCTGGATGGGCTGGCGAAGAAGATCGTGATCATGACGATTATGGATCCGATTA
This sequence comes from Bryobacterales bacterium, assembly GCA_963785595.1. Classification (GTDB taxonomy): domain Bacteria; phylum Acidobacteriota; class Terriglobia; order Bryobacterales; family Bryobacteraceae; genus Bog-105. The sequence continues at coordinate 756,945 of CAWAVY010000003.1, forward strand.
CGGGCAAAATACCGATTCCGATACCCGTTCCCAATGTAAGCCTGCTGAGACCGCCACTGGGCGCTCGTTTGACGGCCCCCATGAAGATTGAATTTCCGCCGGAGGGTGGCAATAAAAACTCGATTGAAGCGATCGCGCTCGCTTTGGCGAAGACGTCATCGACAACCGAAGCGGTGACGGCTTCCGGCACTCTGAACGTACTTCGTTACGGCCGCGTGCTGAATGCGTTTCAACTGGTGGGAGTACGCGGCGCGGGTCTCACTTACGACGGCATGTATTACGTCAGAACCGTGACGCATAACATCAAGCGCGGCGAGTATAGGCAAAGTTTCACGCTTTCACGCGATGGGTTGGTATCGCAAACCCCGGTGGTGCCGGTATGACAGGAACCGAACAGCAGTTTTTTGGGAAGTACCGCGGCACCGTGGTCAACAATATAGATCCGCTGCAGATCGGGCGGCTCTTGGTGGAGTGTCCCGACGTGTTGTCGCTCGCGCCTTCGAGCTGGGCGGTTCCGTGTGTGCCGCTGGCAGGGCCAACGGGCGCGCCCATGGGCGTCTATATGGTGCCTCCCATTGGCGCGGGTGTATGGATCGAATTCGAGAAGGGCGATCCGGATTATCCGATCTGGGTGGGTTGCCGCTGGGGCACGGCGGCGGATGTCCCAACGGTTGCTTTTCTGGGGCTGCCAGTTTCGCCGAGCATCGTACTGCAGACGGCGGGGCAAAACACCATCGCGATTAGCGACACACCCGGCCCCACCGGCGGCATCATGATCAAGAGTCAAACCGGGGCGCTGATTCTGGTGAACGATCTGGGCATCACGATCCAGAATGGCCAAGGCGCAGTGCTGACCATGATAGGCCCTTCGTTAACGGTGAACGAAGGGGCGCTGTTGGTCACTTAGAGGTTTGAAAAGGATGAGGAGAATAACATGCCGGGATTTCTAATGCATCAAGGAGCTACGGTACTTTGCGCGCATGGCGGCCAGGCGCAACCGACTGCGCCTAATCCGCGCGTCACGGTATCGGGCATGCCCACGGTTCTGGCGACAGCGCCGTTTGTAGTGGCGGGTTGTGCGATGCCGCCGCCTATTGCCGGAAACGGCCCGTGCGTAACCGCGCAGTATCTAATGGGCACCACGCGCGTGCTTTCGAACGGCATGCCGCTGTTGACGTTCGACAGTCAGGCGATTTGCGTTCCCACCGGGACGCCGCTGATTACCGTTGTTACGCAAACCCGGGTGTTCGCGACTTAGGAGACGAACGAAAGCGTTATGGCCGTTACGCCCGCACCTGTAAACGTCAGCTTCCCGTACCGCTTCGACGGACGCGGGCGCACCGCGCAATCGAATGAGCCCGATCACATCCGCGATCTGATCGAACAGGTTCTTTTCACAGCGCCGGGAGAGCGGGTGAACCGGCCGGACTTTGGCTGTGGGCTGCTGCAATTGGTGTTCGCCCCGAATAGTAATGAACTGGCCACGGCCACGCAGTTTCTGGTGCAGGGCGCGCTGCAGCAATCGCTGGGCGACATCATCAATCTGACCGGCGTGGTGGTTTCGCAGAGCGACAACACGCTGACGGTTACCGTGCAATACACCATTCGCGACACGCAACAGCAGGTGGTGGCGCAATTCGTGCGGGGAGGCTTAGGGTCATGATCTACGCCTGTTGCGATGCGCGGCGCCGTAGCATTCTGGCCGGCCAAAGCGCCTTTAACGGCATCGATTTCATCGATGTAGTAGACGATCCGTCGATGCCCAATAACCTGCGGCAACGCACGCTGCTGGTTCATTTCCTGAACCCACTGAAGGCCGGGCAGCTGACTACCGCCAACGTGATTATCACGGGCGGCGAGAGGATTCTGAACGTAAAGGCGATTAAGGTTGAAGATTTCTCTAACACTTCGCCGGCAGGAGACCCGCATGTTCTGACCGTGAGCGTGAATGGCCCAGGCGACTTCACGATTTATACGCTCTCGATAGTGGATGCCGCCCAGCCCACGCAACCACCGGCCGGTTTTGACCAAATACTTTCCAGCATCGATTTTTCATTCAAAGTGGAATGCCCGGCGACATTCGACTGTCAAGTGAACCCGGTATGCCCTGTGCCGGCGCCCACCGCAGTGGACATTTCTTATTTAGCGAAGGATTTTGCCAGCTTCCGCACGCTGATGCTAGACCGCATGGCGACCATCCTGCCGGCATGGCAGGAGAACCATCCGGCCGATCTTGGCATCATGCTTATCGAACTGCTGGCGTTTCTTGGAGACTATCTGAGTTACCAGCAGGACGCCGTGGCTACAGAAGCCTACTTGAACACAGCGCGGCGGCGGACGTCGGTGCGGCGTCATGTCCGGCTGGTTGACTACCCGATGCACGAGGGCCGGAATGCGCGGACGTGGGTCTGCTTTGAAGCGGGCGCCGGCACGCAAGGCGTGGTGGTTGCGGCTGGAACGCAGTTGCTAACGGCGGGGAGCAAGCCGGGTGTAGTGATTGCGGAAGGCTCAACCGCGTATGCGCAGGCGATTGCCGAAAATCCGCAGGTGTTCGAAACGATGCAGGAGGTTACGCTGTACGACGAACATAACGAGATCGCGTTCTACACCTGGGGAGATCGTGAATGCTGCCTTCCTCAGGGCGCTACCTACGCTTTTTTGCGCGGGAAATTGCTTCATCTGACAGCGGGCATGGTGCTTATTTTTCAGGAAGTCAAAGGACCCGACACCGGCAATGAAGCGGATGCCGACCCGGCGCACCGCTACGCAGTCAGGCTAAGCAGCGTCAGTTATCTTTCTGACCCGATTGGCGGTGAGTTTGACGATCCACCGGATGCGAGCCCGGTGGACGTAACACGCATCGACTGGATGGCGGAAGACGCGCTGCCGTTCACACTCTGCCTTTCCAGTAAAGGCGCGCAGTATTTCGATCAGGTGAGCGCCGCCTTCGGTAATGTAGCGCTGGCCGACCATGGCCGCACGATTGCGGGAGAACAACTGCCGTTTGTGCCCGCACCCAATCCCGCGCTGACGATTGCCCAACCCTCGAGTCTGGACCGGTGCGCGCACCCGGCCCCGGTGACGCCCAAGCCCGCGCGCTACATGCCCACCTTGGCGCAGGCGCCGCTCACCTTTGCCGAAAGCCGCGATGCGGTAAAAGAGGCGGCGGTTTCGGCCACTGAGTTTCTGAGTGTACGGCAGAATGAGAACCTGCTGGCGCAGATAACACAGCTCACTGAGGAGCCATCGGGAGATATCTGGACCATTAAACAAACGTTGCTCAGCAGCCTGGCGGCGGAAAAGAATTTTGTCGCGGAAGTGGAAGACGATGGATCCGCCACCCTGCGCTTCGGCGATGGAATCTACGGCGCAGCTCCGGCGGCGGGCGTTTCATTTGTGGCGCAATACCGGGTCGGCAACGGGAGCGATGGCAATATCGGGAACAACACGCTGACGCGCCTCGCCACGGCGGATTCGTCACTCCTTGCAACTCTCAACCCGCCGGTGATATCGCTCACCAATCCGTTGCCTGCCAGCGGCGGACTCGATCCCGAATCCCTGGATGAGGTCCGGCAGCGCGCGCCCGTGGCGTTCCGCACCCAGGAACGAGCGGTGACGCAAGACGATTACGGAACGCAGGCGGTGGTGATTGATCCCACGCTTGAGAAGGCTCTGGGAACATTCCGCTGGACCGGCAGTTGGCAAACGGTGTTTATCAGCATTGATCCGCAAGGCAAAGACACCATCGATGCCGCGCGCCGGGCCACCATTGCTAACGGCATGGAGCTTTATCGCATGGCGGGCCACGACGTGGACGTGATCGCGCCGGTCTACGTGTCGCTCGAGTTGCATATGAAAGTCTGCATAAAAGCCGGCTATATCGCGTCGCAGGTGGAACAAGGCCTGCTGGCGGTACTCAGCAACGCGACGCTGCCCGATGGGACAAAGGGCGTTTTCAATCCTGACAACTTCACGTTCGGGCAGACCGTCTATCTGAGCCCCATCTATGCTGCCGCGCAGAATACCGCCGGAGTGGAATCCGTTACCGTTACGCGTTTCCAGCGGCAGGGGCAGTGCTCAACGAACGCTGTGAACACAGGCAAACTGACGATGGACCGGCTGGAGATTCCGCGGCTTGATAACGACCCGAATTTTCCCGAACATGGCCTGCTCAAGCTGTGCGTGAAAGGAGGGGCGTAGATGGCTTGCACCGGCGGTTCCTGCACCTGCGGTTGCTGTAGTGGAATCTCACAGGAGACCCCGCAGACCATTCTGAACCGGCCCGGACTGGCGGCGATTTCTTACCGCACCGGAACATGGCAGCAGTTCAACGATACGTTGCGCGCGCGCATCTCGCTTTCCGGCCAGCCCATGCTTCGCAATCTGCGGACGCGGGAAAGCGACGACTTCACGATTGCGCTGTTCGACGCATTCGCGGTAATGGCCGACGTGCTGACTTTCTACACTGAGCGCAATGCCAACGAAGCCTACCTGAGAACAGCCACCGAGCAATTCTCCGTGGCGCAATTAGCCGCCCTGGTTGGTTACGAGCCATCGCCGGGGGTGGCGGCGAGCACGGAACTGGCGTTCACCATAGATCCTTCGAGCGGCGCCTTCGGTCCGGCGCTGGGCGGAGGCGGCAATGCGCAACTCATTCCAGTGGGCAGTCAGGTGGTGACCATTCCGGTGGGTACGCAGGTGCAGAGCGTGCCGGGGTCGCCGGGCCAACTGCCGCAGACCTTCGAAACCATAGAGCAGATCGACACGCGGGCCGCCTGGAACGCCATTCCACCGCTGCTGGCGCAGCCGCAGCAGATTGTAGGCGACCAGCAGACCGCCGTCACAACGCTCATCCTTTCCGGCGCGATCACCACGCTGAAGCCGGGCGATCCGCTTCTGATTCTGCAGGGCAATGATGAGAGCAAATTCAACAATGTCCGCACCGTGAAGAAGGTCGCGGTTTCGAAAGACGCCAAAACGACCTGCGTGGATCTTGACGTCCCCCCGACCGGCGCCGTTGGTTACAACCCGCGAACGATTCAGGCAACCGGCAGCGATGACGACGAAGGGCAGATAGCGAGCGTTACCGAGACCGCGTTGACGTCCGACGCCATCACCCAGATACTCAACTTCCAGTGGGATGCGAGCACACTGTTGGCGCTGGCGCAGACAAAGAAATGGCCGGCGGAGCAGGTGGAAGCCGCGATCAATCAAAACGTAGCGGCAAAGGTTGGCGCTGGCCTCTCCGGCGTCTATGCGCTGCGGTCGGTAGCCGCCGCGTTCGGCTTTAACGTGCCGAACATTAGTGTCCCTTTGACTTCTCCCCTCGAAGTCTTCGGCGCAGACGGTGCCACGCTCAACCAGTGGGGCAGCGGTCTCTTGTATCTGGACGCGGTCTATTCGCAGATTCAGCCGGGCAGCTTCATTGTGCTGCAATCAGCCCATGCAAGCCCCACGATTGCCCAGGTTAAGACAAACAAAACCGTGGCCCACACCGAGTTTGGCGTTACTGCCAAGGTTTCGCTTCTCACGACGGACGCAAGCGCCACGACGCTAAATGCTTTCCGGATTGGAAGCACCTCCATTCTGTGCCAAAGCGAAGCGCTGCCTTTGGCGCAGGTACCCATCACCGATCCGATTCAAAATAGCGATACCACGATCACGCTGAACCAAGCCTACCTGGGTATCGTTGCGGGGCAGAAGATCGCGCTGAGCGGACAACGGGCGGATCTACCTGGCACCACGGCGTCGGAAATCCATACGCTCAAGACCGTCAGCCTCATTGCGGGGGTCACGGTAATCGAACTTGGTGAAGCGCTGGATTATAGCTACTTGCGCGCGTCGGTCACGATCAATGCGAACGTGGCCGATGCAACCAATGGCGCAACGGTGAAAGAGACGTTGGGCAATGGAGACGGCACGCAGAGTTTCCAGAACTTCACGCTGAAGCAATCTCCCTTAACATATGTGAGCGCGGGCACGGCTTCCGGTCTCGCTTCCACGCTGAGCGTTTACGTGGATAACCAGTTGTGGACCGAGGTTCCTTATTTCTATGATCATGGCCCGGCGGAGCATATCTACATCGCGCGCCAGGATCAAAACGGCGTAACCACCGTTACATTTGGCGACGGGCAGACGGGCTCGCGCCTTCCAACCGGCACCGCGAACGTGACGGCTACTTACCGCTATGGAATCGGTTCGGCGGGTCTGGTAGACGCCAGTCAAATCTCGCTGCTCACCAGCCGCCCACTAGGGGTGCGGGCCGTTACGAACCCGCAGGCAGCTACCGGCGCGGCCGACGCCGAGACGTTGGAAGATTCGCGCGGCAACGCCACTCTCACCATTAAGACGCTCGATCGCATCGTTTCACTCGAGGATTACGAAGACTTCGCGCGTGCCTATCCCGGCATAGAGAAGGCCCTGGCGGTATGGCTCTGGAGCGGTCAGCAGCGCATGGTCCTGTTGACTGTCGCAGGTGTGAACGGCGCGATCATAGACACAAGTAAGCCGCCGGGCTCGTCGCTGAGCTCATCCATCGCCAATTCGTCCGAGCCCGGCACCCTGGTCACACTGCAATCCTACACGCCCACTTTCTTCCGGCTGGAGGGAAGCGTCACGGTTCTGGCGGATTTCATTGTTACCGACGTGAGCGCCGATATAGAAACCGCCCTGCGTGAGACGTTTTCGTTCGAGCAGCGGCAATTTGGCCAGGGAGTCAACCTCAGCGAAGTGATTGCCACGATTCAGAACGTGCAAGGTGTGCAGGACGTGGAACTCAGCGCGCTCTATTATTCAAGCGCCAAGCCCTGCCTCAGGCAGTATCTTGCCGCTGCCGCGCCACAGCCGGGTTCGCGTGTGGCCACCCCGGCGGAATTGCTGACGCTTGACCAAGCCCCGCTATTCCCCGGCCTTGAGGTTTCGCAATGACCCCGCTCGATCTCAACGCGATTTACAATCTGATACCGGCGGTGTATCGGATCCGCGATGCCGAACTGGCGCTGCAATCTGGAAACACGCTCGATCCGGCAGACGCCCAGACGCTCAGCTCGCTGCTCCAGTTGCTCGCCGCGAGTCCGCAGAGCCTCACTTATATTCAGCAACAGCAGCTTGCGCTCCTGCAGGATAAGCAGCAGCGCGGTCCGCTGAAATCGCTGCTGGCGATTCTGGCGGAACAGATCGAAGTGCTGCAAGAGAGCCTGTATCAGGCCTACGACGATCAATTCATTGAGACTTGCCAGGAATGGGTGGTCCCTTATATCGGGGATTTGGTGGGCGCTAGCGGCCTTGCCGATTTTCCGGGAACGCCTTACAGTCTGCGCGCTGCTGTCGCCGATACTATTGCCAACCGCCGCCGCAAAGGCACTGTCTCCGGACTGGAAAGCCTTGCGCGCGACGTCACAGGTTGGCCCGCGCGGGTGGTCGAATATTTCCAACTGCTGGCCACCACGCAATTCATGAATCACATTCGCACTGCGAATCTGGCGTGGACCGACGTCCGCGGCCTTGACTGGACTATGCCCGGAACGCCCTTCGATGCGGCAACACACACCGCCGACGTGAGGCGGATCGCGACGGCGGGAGGCAACTACAATATCCCGAATATTGGAATCTGGCTGTGGCGTCTGGTACCGCTCAAGTTGGAGGACGCTCCGGCGTTTCAGTTAGACAACCAGCGCTATTTTTTCGATGCGTTGGGCCGCGATACGCAACTGTTCACCTTGCCGCAACCTGTGAACGAAGAAACCGGGCGCGCCGCCCCGCTGAATGTTCCCATGCCGATAACGCGGCGCATGTTCTACAGCAACCTGGCCAACTATTTTGGGCAGAATTTCAGTTTCTTCGTACAGCAGCCGGTTTCGGGCGAACTGCCTGTCCGGGCCTGCAATCTGAGCGATGTGAAAGATGCGAGCGGCAAAGTGATTGGCTGGGCGCACACTCCGAAGGATGCTATTGCCATTGATCCCGAACTCGGGCGCATCGCCTTTCCCCCGACTGCCGATCCGAGTGATGTACGCGTCAGCTACACCTATGCGTTCAGCGCCGAAATTGGTGGCGGACCTTATGGCCGGCCGTTTGACGATACGGCGGACGACGTTATAACCGTGCCGGAGGAATTCGCATCCATTACTGATGCGCTGACAAACGCGGCATTCGAATTCGCGGGAGGCAAACGCTCCATCGTAATTCTGATCGGTACCAATGATTACTTCATCGAGACACCGGCGATCAATCTGCCAGCCAACTGCTCCCTCAAGATCCGTGCGGCGGATGGTTTCCGGCCCGTGCTGGTGTTATCGGGCGACTTAAATATTTACGGCGGCGAGGAGAGTAGCTTCTCGCTGAACGGCATTCTCGTGAGCGGCGGATGCCTGATGGTTCCGGAGAACGGCAGCACCGGCCTGAATGCCTTGACCACGCTGGCTGTTTCGCACTGCACTCTAGCTCCCATGGCTACGCCTGCTATCGGCAAGGCACCGGCGCAGGTCATGGGACCGCGCATCGTGGTGGAAGCCGAGGATGTCTCCGTCGAGATCGATCATTCGATCACCGGGCCTCTACGCATCGCCGCCAGTTCAAACGTCAGCCTGGAAGCTTCGATCGTTGACGCGGGATCTCAGTTCGAGATCGCCTATGCCGATCAGGACTGCCGCGCTTCCGGCGCTCCACTCACCGTAACGAACACCACCTTCATTGGACAGGTTCATGCCAAGCAGATTGCGCTTGCATCGAACACGATTTTTCTGGCGCTGGCGGACGCGGCAGACGTTTGGAACGCCGCCGTGACGGCAGATCAGTTGCAACAGGGCTGTGTTCGCTACAGCTACGTGCCGCCCGGTTCCAGAGTTCCCCGCCCCTACAACTGCTATCCGGGGCCGAATACCGCCGCCCCGCTGGTACCGGCATTTACTTCGCTGCGGTTTGGCGACGCGGGTTATTGCCAGCTCGCCAGCGCGTCCTCGCCCGCCATTCTCAGCGGTGCGGACGATCAGTCGGAAATGGGCGTGTTCCACGATCTTCATGCGCCGCAGCGCATTCAAAACTTGCGGACAACTTTGAACGATTATCTCCGGTTCGGACTCGAAGCCGGCATCTTCTACGCCACTTAAGTAAGGAAAGAGAAAATTATGGCAGGCGATTTCAGCCGCAATTCGGTAAACAAAGCAGCAGGCTATGCAGGTGTCCTGATGCAGCAGGGGCGCGTTCAACTGGATGCCGACTGGAATGAACAACTGGCGTTGGCCGCCCACCGCACGCAAACGGAAACGCGCGATGTCATTGGCTGCTGCGGTACGCCGAAAGGTGAGAACGGCTTCAAGATAGAGGTCACGCCGGACGGAACCGACTTCTTCATCCATCTCGGACGTTTCTATGTAGGCGGTCTGCTGTGTGAGAACGGCGGCGAATGGGTTGAACTGGCCTTCCGATCGGAGAATCCAATTCATCGAGGCGTTGGTCCCAGGATTCTAATCAAGAGAATCCCGGTTCCGGTCCTTCCTTCCGCATGGCTCGACAACCGGCCCCTCAAGCCGGGCGACTGGGTAGAGGTGAAAGCGGCGAACAAGCCGGAGACGCTGCGCACGCGGATTGTGAGTATTGGTGAGAACCTTTCGGCAGCTTTTAGCCCGTCGATTATCGGTTTCGAAAATGCCGGCTCGGTGTTCATCCGGCGTGCGCCTACTTATCTAACGCAGCCGTTCTATCCTTCTCCCGATACCGGCGGCGCGGGCGAGAGTCCACTCTCCAGTCCCGCTGGAGGCGGCCTTGATCTGGCCGATGGTAAGTATCTCGTTTACCTCGAAGCATGGCAGCGTGAGGTCAACGCGCTCGAAGATCCACACCTGCGCGAGGTAGCGCTGGGAGGCCCCGATACGGCGGAGCGGCTGCAAACGGTGTGGCAGGTGAAGTTGCTGAAGATCAGCGAACCAGTGGAACTGCCGCCAGAGGGCGAACATCGCCCTTGCCAGGAGAAGCTGACCGAGTGGACTGAACTGCTGGCGGGAAAACGAACCACGGGGCAGATGAACGCCCGCTCTACGCCCGCGCAGCCCGATTCGAACCCCTGTATTCTGCCGCCGTCCGCTGGATTCCAGGGACTCGAAAATCAGCTTTACCGCGTAGAAATTTTCCAGTCTTCGGAAACACTCGCCGGCGCTACGTTTGTTTGGTCGCGTGACAACGCGATGGTCGAAACGGGCATCGTGAGTGTCGATACCGCCAACAACAACGTGATCACGGTACAGGATCTCGGCAAGGACTCTGTGCCCAGCTTTAATGTCAACGACTGGGTGGAGGTGGTGGACCGCGCTAGTGAACTGAATGGGTCGACAAGATTTCTGGCGCAAATCGTGCCTCCCGCGCCCGATCCTTCCAGCAGAAAGATCACTCTGAGCACTCCCCTTCCCAATCCTGACGCCGTGAATTCGCCGGGCGATAACGTCTTCCGGCTGCGCCGCTGGGATATGAGCGCCAGTTCTGTCACTTCTGAGGGGATACCCGCCGCCGCGGGTTGGCTGCCGCTCGAGTCTGGTGTAGAGGTTGAGTTCACCGAAGGCGCTTATGTTTCCCGGAGTTATTGGCTTGTGCCGGCGCGCACCGCCACCGCCGACGTTGAGTGGCCGCCCTTCCAGGTGCCCAATGCCCAACCCATCCCTCAATCGCCTTTGGGTGAGTTCCATTACTTCTGCCGGCTAGCGCTTCTCGATAGCGTTTACGGTAAATGGACGTTGGGCGATTGCCGCCTCCAGTTCCCCCCGCTCACCAATATCTGCGCGGATGACGTCTGTTACCACAGCGACTGCGATGGTCTGAAAGAAACGCAAACGGTGAAGGAAGCGCTAGACCAGCTCTGCGAAGAAGCGAAGCTGCGCTTTCACAAAAAATATCTGCATGGCTGGGGAATCGTCTGCGATCTGCAGGTCGAATGCGCCGGAGATGAGACGGGCTCAAGCGTAATCGTCAACAAAGGCTATGCCATCGATTGCGAAGGCAACGACATCCTGCTTCACAAACCGGTCACTTTCAATGTGCTCGCGAACATTCAAACCCCGAGCGGCATTGCGGACGGCGCCTACAGTCTTTACTTCGACACGTTCGACGGCAACAAACTCCGCGTTGCGCCTTACACGCCACCCGCCAACAGACTTACAGATGCGCTTGCCGGCACGTTCTGGCCCGATTACTATGCGCAGTATATTCAGCCCATTGTTGACATCTGGCAGGAACTGCAAAAAGTGCCGGCCAACGCGATTGTCAAGGACATCCAGCGCGTGGTTTCGAGCCTTACGAATCTGCTGGTGCAATTGCTGCGCAACCAAAATGAAAACGAAGTATATATATCGCAGATCGAACACGAATGGCTGGTAAAAGTCTATGAGTTACTGAGGCGCGCACTCCATGACACCACATTCTGCGGCATCTGGAACTTCGCGCAGAAGATTCCCTCGTACCCGGTAGAGAGCATTGGAGGAATCGGCACCGGCTTCGGAGAAGGGTTCAAAACCCGGCTGCGCATGAATGAGACGGGGCAGCTGGCGGCGGCGGTGGGCAACGATAACACCATCCACCTTTACAGGATTGAGAATCAATTGCCGGCGCTGACTGAGGTCCTTGCGTTTCCTGGGGATAGCAGCGCCGTAGTGCGCGATGTTGGGTTTTCTACCGAGGGCAACATTCTTTATGCCATCGCCACGGAGGGTGGCAACAGCACTTTTGCATTTACCAACACTGCGGCGGTGTCGTGGACCTCAGTTGCGCTTCCTGGCATAACGCTTGCGTCGCTGCTGGTTTTAGACTCTGTTCCTTACGCCACCGGAGTGGGAAAAGGGCTTTACTCTTTCACTAGCGCGTCCGGCGCAATCACTGCAACCTTGGTGTCCTCGTTCAATGCTATTGGTCAAATGGCCGCACCGGATCCCCAGCATCTGTTTTTCACGACTAACTCGAACACCTCGGTGACGAACGCATTTAACGAGGTGATTTACCTCAATCATCTTCCATCCGGGTTCGCGCGGAGCGGAGCGGGCGAGTTACCAAATCAGATTTCCGGAACCGCGGCGGACGATTTACAGGTGGCGCCCGGCCCGCCGCAAACCGAACTCACGTTCAAGGTCTACCTCACAGCAAATCCAGCCGCGGCCGGGTCGAACAAATTACTCCTGGTGGGTTTCGTGCGAAACGACGTAGTGGGGCCTTGGTCGCAGATTGATCTGGGTCAAAATTCCACAGTCCGGCTGGCCTACCGGTTGCAATTCCAGCAAATGATGTTGAGCGTGGAAGGAACCAACCGCATTTTGGCGCTTATCGAAACGACCGCGCCTCAGTTTGGCGTGGCGCCCGTGCTCCAGCTCTCATTGGCCGACGCTTTTGCCGCTGAAGTGAGCCCGGTATCGTTTTTGGCCAGCGACCGGGCGGAAGCGCTCTATGTACTGAACGCGATTAGCAACACAATCACGGTGATCCCATACAAAGTGAAGATCTGGTCCCCCGCGCAGTTCCAAACGTTAGGCGAATACCGGACCCAGATGCTGAGCGCCTATTCGGGTCTGCTGGGATTCTTGATCCAATACCTGAAAGATGGCTTTTGCGATCTGCTGTTGCTCAAGTGCCCGGCTTGCAACGAAGATCGCGACCAGCCTGTGTATCTCGCTGGTATCACCGTTAAGAATGGACGCGTTTATAAGGTCTGCAACTTCACGCAGCGCCGCTATGTGAAAACTTTTCCCGGCGTGGATTATTGGCTATCGGTGGTTCCCGTTTTGCCCATCCTGGAACTGGCGGTTAAGGAGCTTTGCTGCTTGACATTAACGGATCTTGTCTCGAAGAGAATAGCGCCGCAGAGTTTGGGCGGCACTTTCACGTCCGTGCCCGCGGCGGATATCGCTTTCTCAGCCATGAAGAGGCTTAGGACGGCCGGTATCTCGCCCCTCACCATGAATCTTCTGAATCGGATCACGCCAGTTGCGGGGATTGCCGGAGATTATGTGAGCACGATGTTCAGCTCGCAAGCGGCTCCGTCTGTTTCCGCGAACGTAGTAACGGGACAACCCGTGCAGGAAGCACAAAAGCAGCTTGCCCAGCAGAAAGTCGCGGTGGACGTGCGAACGTACGATGGCGCCGCGGTGAGAACCAACATCGTCAGGAGCGCCGCCGCGCCTTCCTCAATACCTGCCGGCTCTTCGGTTACTTTGTACACAGACTCCAATGGCAATGTAAAGGGCTTTGAGGTGGCTCCGCCGCAGGTGCAGGCGCTGCAAACGGAGGTTAAATCGGTGCAAGTGGCGCAGGCCGCCGCACAACCGATTTTGAGCGCAACGCCGGGAATTGAGAGCGATCTTGCGGCTCTCAAGATTCAGCTCACGAACCTGCAGACCGCGCATCAGCAGGAACTGGCTTCGCGCGATGCGCAGATTGCACAACTCACGGCTTCCACTCAGCAACTTCAGACTTCGCTGAGCGAGGTTAAGACGCAGATAACGAAGATCGCCCTTCCGCCGCCTAAGGCCTGATCCTTGCTTGAGATCGTATGCAAAGAGTCTTGATCGGTATTTGCGTTACGGATGATGCGGGACGGCTGGCGAAAACGCTGGCCGCTCTGGCCGCCCATACTCTGGAACCGCACCGTTTGCTGATTCTAGGGGATGGTCCCGATGGGCCGATGCGCGAAATGCTGAGCACCTTTCGTCACATCGATCAGTCGAATACCGAAGAATATCTGGGCACGGCCGCGTGTTTCAATCGGCTCATTCACTCTTTTGAAAGCGACCTGTTCGTGTTGCTTGAGAACGGCGCGGAACCCGGCCTGCAATGGCTTGATCGTATCGTTAGCGCGCTCAGCCGCGATCACAAGCGTGGCTTAGCCGGGCCTTCAACCAACCGCTCCTGGAATCAACAGGGCATCGTGCCCTCGGCAAGCGCACATTCATCAGAGCCGGTCGAGTTGGCTCGCATTGTCGCGCGGCGCTTCGGCTCCGCCTGCCGAACGCTTGAACCGCTCTACAGTCTGGCGGATTTCTGCTACGTGGTGAGCAGCGCCGTGGTGAGCGCCATTGGCGATGCCGACGCTGGTTACGGAACGGGCCCGTGTTGGGAGATGGATTACAACATCCGAGCCGAAAGAGCGGGCTACAAAGGGATTTGGGTCTGCGGAGCATATGTCCACAGGTCTCCGATTACCGCAAGACGCGCGGCGGAAGATCAAAAGTATTTCGAAGCCAGCAAGCGCCGCTATCAGGACAAATTTTGTGGCTTGCGGCTCAAGGGTCTGAAGAACAATTACCGCGACCATTGCCGGGGCGCGGCCTGCGCGAATTTTGCTCCCGCCCAACTAATAGCCATTCGTCCAGCGGCCGAAACATTCCCGGTGACGCCTGTGTCCAAAAGTGGCTGGCCGCTGGCAAGCTGCATCATGCCCACTTACAACCGGCGGCCCTTCGTGCCGGGCGCGGTGGCCTGTTTTCTGGCGCAGGATTATCCCAACCTCGAGTTGATTGTTGCCGACGACGGGAGTGACCCGATTCGAGACCTGTTGCCCTGCGATGCCAGAATCCGCTACATTCGCATCGAAAGCAAATTAACCACCGGAGAGAAACGCAATGTGTCATGCCAAGCGGCCTCGGGTGAATACATTCTGCACTGGGATGACGATGATTGGTATGGGCCCGGCCGCGTTAGCCGCCAAGTAGCGGCGCTTCGCCAAGGCGGTGCTCAGGTGTGCGGCTCTAGCGCCCTCTACTATTACGCACCCGCCACTCGGCAGGCTTTCCGTTATCAATATCGGGGAACGGTAGCTGCGTGGATGGGCGCGCTCGCATATCCGAAACGCGTTTGGGAGAGCCAGCCATTCGAAGCGATTCAGGTGGCGGAAGATGTCAAATTTCTGGCGCGCATCCCCACGCAAGACCGCCTCGATCTGCGAGACCCGGCGCTGAGCATTGCGACGATCCACCAAGGCAACACAAGTCCAAAACTTACCGCCGGAGCTTTCTGGATTCCGGAGAACGAGGCCGCCATTCTTTCACTCATGGGCGTTCCCTCCTCCGCGTCTACCCCGGTTTCGCACGCTATGGTCTCTTGCATTATGCCCACCTGGAACCGGCGTTCGTTCATTCCGCTCGCGCTCGCCTGTTTCCGCGCCCAGACGTACTCATGGAAAGAACTGATCGTCGTTGATGATGGGGACGACAGCGTTCAAGACCTTGTAAGCGGCGTACCCGGCGTGCGCTACATTCGACCGCCCAGACGGGCCACCATCGGCGCTAAGCGCAACGCCGCTTGTGAAGAGGCGCGCGGCGATTTCATTGCGCACTGGGACGATGACGATTGGTACTCTCCGCACCGCCTGGAACGTCAACTCGAACCACTCCTGGCAGACACGCATGATCTGACCGGTCTCACAAACAGCTACGTTCTCGAAATGCCCGGTGGAAATTTCTGGTGTACTTCGTCGGATGTTCATCGGCGCATGTTCGTAGGTGACATTCACGGAGGAACGCTGGTGTATCGCAGAGATGTGTGGCGGAACGGCGCACGCTATCCCGATATAAGCTTGGCCGAAGACGCCGCGCTGCTGAAGCGCATCACACACCTGGGTAAACGGATTCTGCGCATTGACAATAACGGCGAGTTCGTTTATCTGCGGCATAGCCGCAATACCTGGCAATTTCAGACCGGCAGTTTTCTGGATCCCACGGGCTGGAAACGTCATTCGGCCCCGCCCGATTTCTCTAACGAGTTGCTGGAGGCTTATCGTGCGGCGGCGGATTCACCCACCCCGTTGCCTCCGGCGGCTCTCTGTTCGGCTCAGGTGCAACATGTCACCCACTTTTGATCTTGCGCCTTATCACGTCTTTGGCGAACAGGGGTTGCGCGATTCCTGTACGGCCGCTGAAGGTGGTGTTTATCAGTGGCGCGGAGAGCAGTTGGCGCTCAGTTCCGCCGGCCACGAATGGGCCGCTGCGGCCATCCACGCTCCTTGGCCCGATTTGTTGCCCGGCTCTCGTAATCTGCTAATCCAGCTCTTCGCGACGGGCGAAGCGGAACTCGCTGGACTCAGTTTCGGTCCTTTTCGCGACTTTCTCACGCCTCTGAGCAACTCGCCGAAATTGACTCACTGCCTGCAACTGGAACTGGACCGCAGCGCCGGCTTCTGGACCTTCCGCGTAGATGGAGTGTTGCAGTCACGCCAGTGGTGGGACACAGCGATTGGGGGAGTCGAAGATATTTTCAACGGACCGCTTACGTTGAAGGCGAAAAGACCGCGCGAGGTGATGTTTCACACGCTCACCCTGCGGGCTTTTGAGGGGCCGAGCCGCCTTTCGGTGGTGATGACCTGCCACCGCTTCCTGCAACGCTTGCGGGTGACACTCCGCAACTGGTGTCTGCAGGATGTTCCCACCGGTATGATTGAGGTCTTTGTCGTGAATCCGGAAAGTCCGGATGGGCTGCATGAGCATCTGGCCGCGGTATCAACTGCATTCCCGCACGTGCGGTTTCGCCAAATTGTGGTGCCGGCCTCCATGGCTCGAAACAAAGGTTCGATGATTAACCGCGCGGTGCGCGCCGCTCGCGGTGAATGGATCTGGCTTACTGATTCAGATTGCTTGTTCGACAAGAATGCCGCGGCCACCGCGCTTACCTGGACGCAAAGCCGGCCGCGCAGGCTTTTATTTTGTGAGCGGCGCTTCTTATCGCATGAGAATACGCAGGCGCTGCTCGCCGGCAGTCTCGACAGCTCCGCGGATTTCCGCAGGCTGACTGCGGAATCTATGATGGCGGAAGCTGCGCCATACGGTTACACGCAGATTGTTCCGCGCGTCGCGTTGATGCGATGGCCATATCGGGAAGATCTCAACCACTATGCGGACAGCGATCTTACGTTCCTTGAGAAGTGCCGCCGCAATCAAGTGAAGCCCGTAAGGATTGACGGCCTCACCTGTTTACACTTGGCACATCCGTTTGCCTGGTATGGAACGGCGGTGTTTCTGTGAGTTCAGTGCTGGAAAATCGTGGTCTCCGGATGATAATTGCGCCAATCGAACCAATAGTCTTTCAGAGCATAAACGGGAGTTAGGCAGGAACCCACCCTTTTCCCGGAGACCGCGCAGCCGCCGAAATTCCATTGGCTGCCGGTTTCAGAATCCATGAACACGTCGGTGGTCTGGTAGTATTCGGGCGCGAGCCTTTGCCCTGGCAGGCGCGCCTGAAACACGCGGATCGATTTGCCATCCGGCCCAAGCGCCAGTAAAATCGGTTCAGTTCCCAGACGGTCCTCAATCAGTTTGGCCGACAGAATGCGGGCCAACGGATAAGCGCGGCTTGCGCCAAAGGCCGACACTCCGAATACAGTGTCGCGAGGCTTTAAGCCGGAATTGGGGAAATCAAGCACTGTCCGGGCTTTGCCGATGTGCACTTCCCAATCTTTCGTTTCGTAATCGCCGGCATATTTAGGCAGCGGTTTGAGAACGGCTCCATCGGGCGCCTCGCTTTGCCAAAGGGCGAAGCTGAGTTCGTCGCTATGCACCGGCTCCAACTGTGTACCGGCAAGCGGGCCGGAAATCGCAAGGCCGCTGATCTGCTGCCAGAAGGTGCCCGTCTGGTCGTCGTGCATCAGAAAGTTTTGGTTGTTAATGCCGGCTAGATGGAACGTAAACACCAGTCCCTTGGCCGTACGCTTCCACACCAGACCGGTGTGACAAAGCGTTCAATAGGTGGAAACGATGGGCTCTCCGGCAACCGTATCGTTCACCACGTGGTGATAAGCCATCTCGCGAATCGGATAAGCGCGCGATACGCCATTGAGGCGCACGGCAATCACCATATCGTCCTTGTCGATGTGCGAATCTTTGGCGGCTTGAAATTGCGGGGTGCCGATAGGGTGAAACATCAGCTCATAAACATTGACTCGAGTCAGATACGCGCCGCCCATTGCCAGCAGCAGTGTGGCAATGGCCATTGCGCGCGATGCCCATCCGCGAAGCTTCCGCCAACTCGAAACCACCAGAAGCAGGGCAAGCAGCGCACAAGCGATGGAAAGCCAAGGGCCAATTTGCTTTACGAACAATGCCACGCTCAATTCAGTTGCGCCTTGATGCCGAAAGGGCCGGATGACGTACATCGGCACAGCGAAGCAGGCGAGAGAAACCAACGCGCAGATAAAGGCCAGTAGCCGCGCAACCATATTAAAGGATGCTAGCAGTTCCGGGCGGCGTTTGTCCTCAATCGAAAGTTGGAGGATAGAGAAATGAATGCTTGCACGCATCTAGATCACATACATAAAGTTAAACCGCACACACCGAACGGTTGCGAGGAATGCCTGAAGAGCGGCGACACTTGGGTCCACCTCCGTCTGTGCCTGGAGTGCGGCCACGTTGGCTGCTGCGACTCGTCGAAGAATAAACACGCCAGCAAACACTTTCAGCACACGAAGCATCCGATTATGAAGTCATTTCAACCGGGAGAGAATTGGGGCTGGTGTTATGTCGATCAAATTGAGATCGACTTCGATTGATAAAACATAAGCATGCCTATCGACCGTCGAGTGTTCCTGAAAGCCGCCGGATTATCAGCATTGCCCGGCAATGTTGTGCATGAGATGGCTGCGCCGGGCGGACAGCCCAACGCGCCGCCCAGCTATTCGATTAAGTTTGCGGTGATTGGCCTGGACCATTACCACATTATGGGGATGACGGCGGCCGTGCAGCGGGGCGGGGGCCAACTGGTTTCCGTTTTCGCCACGGACCCGAAAGCGCTAGCCGATTTTCATCAACGCTTCGGCAGTGTTCCGGTGGCGCGCAGTGAGGACGAGATCCTGGAAGATCCCGCTATCCAACTGGTCGCCGCCGCGCCGATTCCGGATCAACGCGCCAAACTTGGGATACGTGTGATGCGGCACGGAAAGGATTTTCTAAGCGACAAGCCCGCTGTCATATCGCTGGAAGAACTCGCGGAGGTTCGCCAGACGATTCGCGAGACCAAACGAATCTTCGCCATTATGTTTTCCGAACGCTTGGAAGTAAAATCGGCGGTCAAGGCGGGCGAGTTGGTGAAAGCGGGCGCCATTGGCCGGGTGGTCCAAACCGTCAACCTGGCTCCGCACCAGATCAGCAACGTGACGCGGCCACCGTGGTTCTGGGATCCAACCCGCTACGGTGGCATTCTTTGCGATATCGGTTCACACCAGGCTGACCAATTCCTCTTCTATACAGGATCGACCGTGGCCGATGTCACGGCTTCACAGATTGGCAATTTCAATCACCCGGATAAGCCGAAGTTCCAGGATTTCGGAGACATGATGCTGCATGGCAACGGCGGCGCGGGTTATGTGCGGGTGGATTGGTTCACGCCCGACGGCTTGGGGGTTTGGGGCGATGGCCGGTTGTTCATTCTGGGCACGGAAGGCTACATAGAAGTTCGCAAGTATGTGGATATCGCCGGGCGGAAGGGCGGCGACCATCTCTTCGTAGTAAATAAGGAGCAAGCGCGCTATATCGATTGTTCAAATGTCGTTTTGCCGTTCGGTTCACAATTTGTCGCCGATATCGTAAATCGGACGCATGATGCGCAAGACCAGGAGACAACGTTGCTGGCAACGGAACTGGTGATCAAAGCACAGAGTAAGGCACAGGTTGTGTCAACCTAAAGACACTTACTCTTCATGACATCTCTCTCTTCCGGGCCAGTCGTGGATTCGACTCGCTCGCGGTTGTGGCAGATCGCCATAGCGCTTTTCCTGCTGTATGCATTTCTGTTGATTAGCCGGATCCTTAACGTATTGGGCAATGGTTTCAAGATACCGGCGGTGCTGCTCGCTTTGCTGGGGATCTCGCTTCTGCTTACCCGCCAAGTCTTTGCGTTTTGGAAAACGCCCGCCGGCAAAGTGATGCCGGTATTCGTGGCTTGGGTTCTGGCGACTTGGCTGCTAGCTCCGCGGGCGGTGGAAAGCTGGAAGCTGATGCAGAAAATTTTGGAGGGCGCGGTTTTGTTTGCGGCTTCCGGCTTACTGACGAGGACCGCCGATTTCACTAAGATGTTCCGCGTGCTTGGCGGGGCGGGGATGGTGGCGGCTGGGCTGGGACTCGTGT
This sequence comes from Bryobacterales bacterium, assembly GCA_963785595.1. Lineage (GTDB taxonomy): Bacteria > Acidobacteriota > Terriglobia > Bryobacterales > Bryobacteraceae > Bog-105. The sequence continues at coordinate 777,023 of CAWAVY010000003.1, forward strand.
GGGGCATCGAAAAGTATGGGCGGCTCGCGTTGCGCGGCGGGCCGTGCGCGGACCCGAACTATTACGCCATGACTTTACTGGCAACGATCCCGTTGATTTGGAGCCTTGTCGCCCGAAGACCAATTCGTATCCGGCTGATCAGTTTGCTGGCTGGCGCTTTGCCGTTCGTCATGCTGATCCGCACGGGGTCGCGGGCAAGCTTTGTTGCGATGGGGGCAATGCTGGTGGTGCTGTTCTTCTTGTCCTCTCTGACCAGCCGCATTCTGCTTGCCAGTTTGGCGGCGGTTGGGTTTGTGATTCTGGTGGCCTTTGTGCCGAATGCTTTGAAGAGCCGGCTGGGAGGGGCGCCGACCGAGCGGAGCGGGGCCGACGAAAACTCGGCTACGGCGCGAGGAACGCTGTTGGCGACGAGTCTCGCGTTGACAGTGGACAATCCGATCTTCGGCGTTGGTCCAGGCAACTTTGCCGCGACAGTAGTGGAAGAAGGCAGATCGAGAGGGCTTGAGTGGGCGCCGCTTGGAACGCATAACACGTACACGCAGATTTCTTCGGAAACGGGTTTTCCGGGGATGCTGCTATTCCTGCTGCTGATTGGCTTTTCGTTTAAGAACGTCGTTTCCCTGGTTCGCCAAACTTCGCCCAAGGGCGCGACACCTAATTCCGAACTCTACACGTTGGCGCGCGGCCTGCTAGTTTCACTGGCGGGCACTTGCACCTTCATTTTCTTTCTGGGGGAAGCCTACAACTCGGTCATCTATTTTTGGCTCGGCTTGGCAGCGGGTCTGAGGCTGTTGCTGGCGGAGCCGGAGGAGGAAGAGGTGGAAGATGAGGAGCCAGTTGGTTAGCGACAATTTGGGAAAAGGCGGCGGAGCCTTGATCGGTGAAATGGACGAAGTCGCCGAAGTAATAAGGGCCGCTCGGCATGGCCGGAGCTGCATCGATGAGAGGGACGCCTTGTTGTTGGGCCACTTGCCGCATGACGTTGTTCATGGCTGCTTCCATCTTGAGGAATGAGTCTTCCCGCAGCATGGGATAGAAGCGCTGCCATGAGACGAGCATGAAGCGTTCGCTGGGATCGACGTGGTCCTTGAAGCGATTGGCGTGGGTGATGAGGACAGGCTGTGCGCGGGCTGCACGAATGAGTTCAATCGCTTTATCAAGATCCTTACAAAAGGCGCTCTGATATTCGAGCGGCATATTGTCCCATTGCGGAGCGCCGCCTTGCGCACTCTTGATATCTCGCTGGCGCAGCCAAGTTTGCAGCCACATAGGCAGGGCGGTTTTGAGGGTGTTCTCAATGCGCCCTTGCATGCGCCAGCGGAACTTTGGTTGAACCGGTGGAAGGCCTGAGTAGTGAGAAGCGGAAAGGGTTAGATAGTGCGCCAGGCTAGGGTAGATGAGAACGACCCGCGGTTTGACAATTTGCAAACGGCTGGGCAAGCGAAGTAGAGAGGTAGGAAATGTTTCGCCGGAGAATCCAGTGTTCACGAGTTGATAATGGATGCCAGTTGGGGCGCGCTGGTTGAGGACACGTTCCAACTCGCGCGGCCATTCGTGACCCTCGGTTTCGTATTGCCCAAAGGTCTCGGAGGAGCCGACGCATAGGATGCGGATGGCCGATGGATCTAATTCAGGGCCGCGAAAGCCGAGGCTGTTCAAGTGCCATTTGAGGTAGCGGCCATACGGGCGGCCGTGTTGGCCCATTTGATCGAACGCTTCGAGCAAAGAATGATCGTAGAGGCCAAAGGGAGACGCGCCATAGGAAATCCAATCGTCCAAACGGGCGCAGCATTCGAGCGTCACAAGTGCGATGACGCACCAGAGCGCGCCTTTGAACAATATCCTCAGCATGTCCTTCAGAACTGAAAGTAGATGAACGATTGCGGAGCGCCGCCGCGAAAGAGGACGAAGTAGGACATGGCTGCATAAACCGCTACGCGAGCTTCGGCCGGAATCCAACGGAAGGATAGGAACTCAAGCTTGCCTGAGGCAAACTGAATCAACTGGACGAGAATCAGAGGAGAGCTGAAGAGGGCGATTTGGCGAGCGAGGCTCCAATCCACTTGCCACGGGCCAAAGAAGGAGGCCGTCATGGAAATGATTTGGGAGAAAGAGGCGGCGCGGAAGAGCAGCCATCCATAGCAAGTGAAATGGAAGAATACGACGACGACCAAGGCGAACGACAAGGCTTGACCGATTCGGCCAGGCCAGGCAAACACTTTGTCTAAGAACGGTTTCAGGTAGCGGTGAACGATGAGCAAAGCGCCGTGATAGAAACCCCAGAGAATGAAGTTCCAGGCGGCTCCATGCCAGAAGCCGCCGATGACCATGGTGAGCAGCAGGTTGCGATTGGTTTTGGCTTCGCAGCCGCGATTGCCGCCGAGTGAAATGTAGAGGTAATCGCGCAGCCAGGTGGAGAGACTGATATGCCAGCGGCGCCAGAAATCGGAAGGGTTCGCGGCGAGATAGGGGAGGTTGAAATTCAGCATAAACTCGAATCCCATGAGGCGGGCGACGCCGCGGGCGATGTCGGTGTAGCCGGAGAAATCGCAATAGATTTGGACGGCGAAGGCATAGACGCCCATGAGGGTGTGCCAGCCATCAGGCGTGGGATGCGGATCGAACAGTTGACTGACGATGGTTGAGAGGTTGTCGGCGATGAAGACCTTTTTGAAGAAGCCCCAGAAGATCAGATGGAGGCCGTTGACAATCTTCTCTTGAGTGACAGAGCGAGGATAGGTGACTTGGGGCAGCAGGCTATTGGCGCGCTGAATGGGACCGGCGACTAAGTGAGGAAAGTAGAGGACACAGAGGAGGAAATCGAAGAAGCTATCGGTGGCGTGGATCTCGCCTCGGTAAACGTCGATGGTATAGCTAAGGGCTTGGAAGGTGTAGAAGGAGATACCGATGGGTAGGATGACGCGGAGGGTCCAGACGGAGACGTCGAGGTTGAAGAGCCGTAAGAGGTGATGCAGGTTATCGGCGAAGAAGTTGAAGTACTTGAAAAAGCCGAGGAGAGCGAGATTGGTGATGACACTGAGGGCGAGCCACGGCTTACGGTTTTGCGATGGTTCGCCGGCGAGGATTTGCTGCTCCATGCGCTTGGCACAGTAGTAATCGATGCTGGTGGAAGTGAGTAAGGGAAAGAGGAAACGCCAATCCCAACTGCCGTAGAAGATGCAACTGGCGATGAGCAAGAAACGGTTCTGAGCCTTGTGGGGCAAGACGTAATAGATGGCCAGCACCACCGGGAGGAAAATGAGGAACTCAAGGGAGTTGAAGAGCATGGGGAAAAAGAGGGGCGCTTACGCTTCCGGCTCTGATGCGGTCGCGGTTCAGAAAAAGCGGGGTGTGATGGATCATGGGAGGGCCGAGAGGCCGTGGGTGCTCGCTGGGAGGTCGTGCCACTGGCCGCGGCCGGAAAGAAAGATCTCGCCCCAATACTGCAGATTGAGGAGCCGCCAGATACGATCGGTAGCATCGATCTTGTGGCTGCGGTGTTGTTCGATGAGAGTCTTCACACGACTCATGTCGAGATAGGAGGCGATGAAGCCTTGCGGCTCGAGGAGCTTGGCATAAAGCGGATTGGCCTTGGGATCGAGCAGCCAATTTTTGAGCGGCGTTGGGAAGCCCATCTTCTTGCGGGTGAGAGTGGTTTGAGGGAGTAGATCTTCGACCGCCTTGCGCAGAATGTATTTGCCTTTGCCGTCGCGGATTTTCAAATGGGCGGGCACTTGCGCGGCAAACTCGACCAGCGGGTGATCGAGAAACGGGACGCGGCTTTCAATGGAGCAGGCCATGCTCATTTGATCTTGCTTCATGAGCAGTTCGACCAGGTAAGTTTTTTGATCGGCGTACAGCAAGCGCGTTAAGGGATCGGCAGAGTCGCGTTGGTGGCGGTAGCTCATGTATGCGGCGTAAGCGCTATCCGCATTGGCGGCGTGTTTGGCGAGACCTTTCTGGTCTTCGGCCGAGAACGCCGAATAGAAATTATCGAGAAAGAGAGACTCGAAGGTAAGCTCGCGGCCGACGAAGGTATGCTGCGCTTTGCGGCGGAGATCGGCAGGGAGCAGAGCCGAGCTTGCGATGAGACTGCGAATGGGTTTGCGTACCCACTCGGGAACCTTGCCATACATGCCCGCGTAGCGTTCGTTCATGGCGTAATACTGATAACGCCCATAGCCGGCGAACAGTTCGTCGGCGCCTTCACCGGTGAGGACCACTTTGACTTCCTGTGAAGCGAGCTTGGAAACGAAATAGAGCGAGACGCTGGAGGGCCACACAACGGGTTCATCTTCATGCCAGATGAGCGAAGGGAGTTTGTTGAAGAACTCATCCATGCCGACCGTGATTTCGTGATGATCGGTATTGATTTCAGCAGCGAGCTCGCGGGCGAAGCCAAGCTCGCTATATTCGGATTCGCGATAGCCGACCGAAAATGTTTTGATCTTCTGATCGGGAACCATGCGCTTCATGAGCGCGGCGATGGTGCTGGAATCAATACCGCCGCTGAGGAACATGCCGAGGGGGACGTCGCTCATGAGGCGCATGCGGATGGTTTCTTCGACGCGCTGGCGGCATTCGGTAATCCATGACTGATCGTCACGGGATTGATCGTCACGAGCGGGACCGGGCGCGGCGGGCGGGGGCACATTCCAATACTGTTTTTGAGTAATGACCAATTGGCGCGAGGAAGACAGCTCGACCTTCACGGTGTGTCCGGGCATAAGTTTGCGAATGCCCCGGAACATAGTTCGTTCGCCGCTCAAGTAACCGAAGGCGAGATATTCGGCCAAGCCGGCGTCATCAAATTCGGCGCGCACGACGGGATGAACGAGAAGCGCTTTGATCTCACTGGCGAAGACAAAGGTGACGCCATCGGTCCAGTAGTAAAACGGCTTGATGCCTAAGCGATCGCGAGCGCAGAAGAGCGTGCGGGCCTGCTTGTCCCAAATGGCGAAAGCGAACATGCCGCGGAAACGAGTGACGCATTCTTCGCCGTATTGCTCATAGGAGTGGACGATGGTTTCGGTATCGCAACGGGTGCGGTAGAGGTGGCCGGCGGCTTCCAGAGGGGGCCGCAGATCGGCATGGTTGAAAATTTCGCCGTTGTAGATAATCTGCAAACGGCCATCTTCGTTGCCCATGGGCTGGTGGCCACCGGCGACGTCGATGATGCTCAAACGGCGAAAGCCGAGAGCGACGAACTCATCGCAAAAGACGCCACTATCATCGGGTCCGCGGTGAGCGATGCGATCCGTCATGGAGCGAATGAGATCGCGATTTATGACTCTGTCTGCCGAAAAGAAGCCTGCGATGCCGCACATTTTGGAAGGTTCACTTAATACTTTAGCGTGCCAAGTGAATTTTCGGAAGGATTGGGGCGAGGGAGCGGTTAGGAAGATTCTGAGTGCCGGAGGGGGGTTTTTGATGCGAGGGGAAAAGGCGAATTTGGGGGAGTTATGGCCCGCTATTAATAGTAGTGCTGTTTTGGGGGCGATAGACGGATTTTTGGAGGGACGATTTAGGGGTTTTTGACGCGCGGATTTCGGGCGTGAAGAGGGGATGGTGGTGGGGTGCGGGGCGGCGGTAGCGAAATGGCGAGATTTGGGTTTGGTCATAGGAATAGCTTTCCGACCACGAGTATGGAATGAGGGCGTTCGGGGCAGATGAATTTTTGTAGGTAAGTGGTTGATTGTAATGAGAAAAATATATTTTGAACTTTTGAACTGGCGGGAAGCTGTTGGCTCAGAGCCGGGGACGCCTGTTGCAGGCCTGCGGCGTCGAGGTAGGCGGCGATCACTTGCTTCAGATTGGAGCGGGCAGGGAGCTCGCGCGACTTGCCACCCTTCTCCTCGAAGCGCAGTATCAATTGATGGTCGCCGGCGTCGTAGAAGTCGCCGCGCCGCAGCTAGGAGACGGCGCCCGCACGGGATGAAGTATAGGCGAGAATGGCGGGATCGCCCGATCACGCCGACCCAAAAGTATGCCCGCGTAACCAATGATCTTCCAGATTAACGGAGGTGAGTTAATCAACGGGGTGAGATTTCTGTCGATCAGTGAAGCGCCGAGAAGCTGAATGATAAAGCCAATCAACACCACGCCGCAGAAAATGTTCGCTGTTCTGACCACTCGCCTGAGGATACCGGAAGAAATTCTTACATGCGACCCAACGCCATGTTAGGGTGTTGATATATTTGACACAACCAGTACGGTTTTACCTTAGCCCGGTTGACACAGCCGCCGTTCCGGTCCACGCTGGGTCTAGTCATGTCTAAACCAAAGATGATGCCGCCTTTGTCAGAATCATCCGGATCTCCGCATGACCGATTCAAGACCTTCGCGAAGGCCATTCTCGCCGTTCCGAAGTCTGAGATTGCGCCGCCGGAACCCGGCTGTCCAGAGGGGGAAACTCCACTCGCTCCGCTGCGCCGGAAAGCGTCTAAACGTAAAGCAAGCGCCGTCCCCAAGTAAATGGGCGCTACCGGACTTCCTAAATACGTGTGTGACCGAACACACACCGTCGTTTAACAACAATTACAGCAGTCCTATATCGCTTCCTTCGGATTCCACCGAACTAACACCGAACTCTCAGGTAGTTACGCATTACAAACAGTCGGCGTCAACCTCGACGATTATCGAGATTCCGTTTGACTATCTGAGAACCGTAACCGGGGAACCCATGAACACTCTGTATTACGGCGACAACCTGGACAGCATGCGAAAGTACGTTGAGAAGGAAACGGTTGATTTATGCTATATCGACCCACCCTTCAATTCAGAGCGCAGCTATTTTCAAATCTATAACCGCAAACAAGGAGAAGAGGATCATGCATTAGCGCAAGCCTTCATTGATACCTGGAAATGGGATGCGCAAGCGAGCGAGGGCTTTCGCGAAATTATTCTCAACGAGCGATATCTGTGTCCGCCACAAACAATAGAACTCATAAAGGGTCTTCGGGCTGTTTTGAAGGAGGGAAGCTTGTTGGCATATCTCGTGAGCATGACCCGCCGCATCCTGGAGATCCATCGCATACTAAAGCCGACTGGGAGTTTCTATCTTCATTGTGATCCAACATCGAGTCACTATCTAAAGCTAGTTGCGGACGGCATCTTTTGCTCTCAAGGGGGGGACTTTAAGAACGAAGTCATTTGGAACCGCACACATGCTCACGGGGGAGCGAATAAGTGGGGTGATGTTCATGATGTAATTCTGTTCTACACTAAGTCTGAGAAGTTCACTTGGAATCAAGCCCTACAAGACCATGATGATGAGTATCTCCGCAACAAGTATCGATTCAAGGATGAGCGGGGTAGATATAGATTAGTGGTACTTACTGGACCGGGGACCACGAAGGGCGCATCCGCGAGTATCTCGATCACTTGGAGCATACAAAGTATCTTGCCCCACAGGAACCGGATATCGAGATTGACGATCTTGACGATGAGGACGACTGTTAACGCTCATTTGAAAACGTAGAAATTTGAACTTTGGGCCGGCTCAGCAACATCATCCGCGCCGAAGGGCAATCATCCGTCCGATCATCTGCACCGGCGGTTGGTGCTCACAACTTCACTTCATTTCCTCGCCAGGCGTTTCCGGTTGGCGTAATCTTGGACCCTGAAGCGGTTTCCGAAACCTTTGAGGCGGGTAAACTTCCAAATGGCCGCCCCAGTGGACGCGATTAGTAGCAAAGCCTGCGCCGTTACTCGCGAGCAATCTCCTAAGAGCGGGCTTCGCGCCTGATCGGAGCTTTGTACGAGTAGTCATCCGGCCAATCTCTGCCCGATCCACTATGGGGGAGCAGCGAGTCACTCAGGACCACGCACGACCATTTTGCACAGTAAAGGCGGGGACTGCAAGAGGTTTTTGCTAGAACGTGAGCACCAAGCTTGGGCGCGTGCCGAGACGGGGCTGCAGGGGCTTTTCTGGCGTAAGACAGCTCGAACGAAAAGAAGAAATGCGGGCCTATCCATAGGACCTTGGCTTCTTAGGCCAACGGGAAGGCATCAATAAGGATTGGCCGGTTTAAATGCGTGATCCGGCCAGAGCGCGGTCTGACACTTCCCATAACCAGACTTCCGGCCCGCATCGTCGAAGTCGCGCCTAAACCTCGAGCATGAAACCTGGAGATTCCCATCCTCAAACCCCGCCTGCAGCCGGTGAGCTTCTGAATTGGAAGACTGCTCTTTCCTACGCAGGAATCGACGCGACAATGCCAATAATGCCCGCGCCAAACAGAGTCCTTCTGGGCATCTTGGTATGTCCTGCAAAGACACGCTGAGGCTGGCGGGCCGATCTCGAGTGTCCATATCTCATCCTTGTTTTGTTCTGGTAATCCGCAATCTTACGGTGTCCAAAAAGTGAAACGCCTTGTGTGATCGCTTAACTATAGCAATGAAATCGGCGCTGGAAAGCTAGCCGCCCGAGCAGACCATGACAGTATCGATTCGAGAAGAACGCCCTCCCACTTCGGCGGCGAAGTTGCCGTTATTTCGCCCTGAAGCAAATGGCCGCCAAGCTCCTCAGTTGTACGGCGACATTGTGTTGATACGCCCGCTATCGTTGGCGGTTTTGCTCTGGATCGTCTTGTGCTTCTGCGCATTTCTCGCGTGTCTTCTTGCCTTCGGTCATTACACCTCCAAAACTTACGTGACCGGCATTCTTCTGCCCGATCGCGGAATTCTCAAAGTGTTTCCGGCCCAAACCGGGACTCTGGTCGAGTGTCACGTGCGAAACGGCCAACGAGTACAGAAAGGCGAGGTCCTCTTCTCGTTGACTTCCGACCGAAGCACAACCGCCATTCGCTCGGTCAGTGTCGAAAGTCAGCGCCAATTGCTCTCCCGGCGGCAAAGCTTCGTGGACGAACTTACTCTAAGCGCGTTACTCAGCGCGCAACAAGCCGCAAATCTGCGGGACCATCTGTACAAGCTCGATAGGCAACAGGCGGCTTTAGCTGAGGAAATCGCGACTACTGGCGCGCAGCTTAAGCTCGACGAAGAAGCGGTTGAACGGTATCGCCAGCTCCACCATGAAAACCTCATCAGCGTTCTCGATCTCCGTGAAAAAGAACGCGCTCCGCTTGAGCGTCAAAAAGCGCTCGCGGAGTTGCAGCGTTCGAAAATCTCTCTCGAACAAGAACAAAGAGATTTGCAATCTCAATTGGAGCGTTTGCCTTTGCAACTCCGCCTCCAAAACGCTCCCCTGGAGCGTGCGATCTCCGAGCTGGACGGCCAGTTAAACGAGCTGGATGCGAGCCATCGCGCCGTGGTGCGGGCACCCGCGGATGGCACACTCGCAGCGGTTCTCGACCATCTCGGGATGAACGTCGATCCCACCACCGCGCTTGCCGCGCTCGTACCTGCCGGCGCACATCTTCAGGCATATTTGTACGCGCCTAGCAGCGCCCTGGGCTCCATCAAATCGGGTAAAACCGCCCTGCTTCGCTATCGCGCGTATCCTTCGGAACAATTCGGCCAGCAAGTGGCGAATCTATCCGAGATCTCGCAGGTGGCGATCAGCCCCGCTGAGTACACCGCCCGCACCGGCGTTGTCGCTCGAGAGTCTATGTATGAGATGATCGCCAAACTGCCGTCACAGAGTCTGACCGTGCTCGGCCAATCTCATGACCTGTGGCCCGGCATGGAACTCGAAGCCGACATCTTACTTGAGCGCCGCAGCCTCTGCGATTGGTTGCTTGAGCCTATTCTCGCCGCGAAAGCTGGGGTTACCCGATGAGTTCTTCCGTTCTTCACTTTGGCTTCCGGCGCCCCATGCGTCTGGTATTGCAGAGCGAAGCCGCCGAGTGCGGGTTGGCGTGTTTGGCGATGATTGCCAGCTTCCACGGCCGCATAACGGACCTTCCGGCGCTACGTCAGCTTTTCAGCATCTCGCTCAAAGGCGCAACGTTGGCTCACCTGCTGCAACTCGCGCAGAAGCTCGGGCTCGAAGGTCGCCCGCTTCGCGTCGAGTTGGAAGACCTCCCGCGAATGGAAACACCGTGTATTTTGCATTGGGATACGGTGCATTTCGTAGTTTTGAAAGAAGTCCGCCGGAGGCGTCTGGTGGTCTGCGACCCGGCTGTGGGCGAACGGCGCCTGTCCCTTGCCGAAGCCGGTAGACACTTTACCGGGGTCGCTCTAGAACTCCGCCCTTCGGCCGATTTCGAAATCAAAGACGAGACTCGTCGCATTAACCTGCGAGGCTTATTGGGCCGTGTCGTCGGTATCCGCCGCGCCCTGGTGCCCCTTATCTTGTTTTCATTCACCTTGGAATTCCTGGTAATCGCGGCACCGCTATTCCTGCAGTGGGTGGTGGACACAGTTCTGATAGGCCAAGATCGCGGCCTATTGCTAACGTTGTGTCTCGTTTTCGCCGGTCTGTCTCTATTGCAAGCGGGCGTAGGCGCCATCCGCAGTTGGGCTGTGCTGTACTTCGGCACCAATCTCCATTTCCAATGGCTTTCGAACCTCTTCGGTCATCTCGTCCGACTCCCCCTGCCGTTCTTTGAAAAACGTTTCTTGGGCGACCTCATCTCGCGTTTCGATTCGGTCAATGCCATCCAACACACACTCTCGTCCCGTCTGGTGGAAGCTATGGTCGATGGAGTGATGGCGATCCTCATGCTCGCTGTGATGTGCGTGTACAGCCTGAAACTCGGATTGATCGCCGTGCTGAGTGTGGCGCTATACTTTGCGCTGCGGGTTGCCACCTTCAGCCAGACTCGCCGTGCCACCAGCGAATTCGTTGTGCATTTCGCAAAACAGCAAGGGTTCTTGATCGAGACGTTGCGCGGCATCGAGGCACTGAAGAGGTTCAACGCTGAAGGCCAGCGGCGCGCCAAGTGGTCGAATCTACTCGCGCGTTCGACCAACGCCAAACTCGCAGCAGACAAATTGGACATCTTTGTCAGGGCCGCGAACATCAGCATTTTCGGCCTCGAATCGGTCTTGATTGTTTGGATCGGCGCGCTGGCGGTGATGAACCGCACTTTGTCCATCGGAATGCTCTTTGCCTTTATGGCGTACAAAGAGCAGTTCAACGCTCGCATGAGCAAGTTAGTCGATCACTACTTCGACCTTCGCATGCTCTCTCTACAGGCCGAACGTTTATCGGATATCGTTTTGGAGCCAGCCGAAAGCCGCGTCACCCAGCCGCTCTTGGATTTAGCCGTCTCGGCGCCGCCATCGCTGGAAATTCGCGGACTCTCTTACCGTTATTCCGATACCGATCCTTGGCTACTCGAAAATATCAACCTGCGCGTGGAGCCTGGCGAGTGCGTTGCCATCACGGGGCGGTCGGGTGCCGGCAAGTCCACTCTCGTCAAATTAATCTCGGCGCTGCTACAGCCACAGCAAGGCGAAGTCCTCTTGGGTGGCCAGCCCGTTGCGCGAATTCAAGCCACCGGGCTCTGGCAACGCATCTCTTTTGTCATGCAGGAGGACACGATGTTCTCCGGCACTATTTGCGAAAATATTCATTTTTTCGACGACGTTCCCGATCTGGAGCGAGTTCGTGAGTGCGCTTCACTCGCTTGCATTCACGACGACATCGCGGCCATGCCCATGGGGTACGAGACGCTGGTTGGCGATATGGGAGCCGCCGTTTCGGGCGGCCAGAAACAGCGCCTCCTCCTCGCCCGCGCTCTCTACCGCCAGCCGTCGATTTTAGTTCTTGACGAAGCCACGAGCCATTTGGATCTAAGAACAGAACAACGAATTGCACAAACGCTGCGTACGCTCCAGTTGACACGGATCATGATTGCGCACCGGCCCCAGACGATCGCGATCGCTGATCGCGTTCTCAACCTCGATGCCGGGCGATTGGTCCCCATACACGAAACGGCCGCCAGCTGTAAGCACGAGTTTGTCTCATAAGAGACAAATACGCGTAAGCGTAAATCATTAAAAGGAGAAAGAATATGAAAAAAGAAGAGACACCGAAGGGCAAAACGATCGGGCGAAGCAATGCCCGCGAGCTAACCCCGGAAGAAGTCGCCATGGTGAGTGGTGGGCTGACGAAGTTGCACGCTTGTACCTGCGCCAACTCAAGCACACCCTGCGGCACCGACGACACATTACCCAGATAGGCGGCACGTTTGTCCGGCTATTTTTGTTGGGAGCGTTTGATCGCTCCCAACAAAATTTCAGTCGTAAGAATTCGAAAGGAAAGACTATGGCGATCATTTTTGTAACTCCTGAAATCGAGCTGCATGCCGATTGGATGGAATGGGGTTTGAAGGAAGCTGGGTTCGAGGTAATCCGATGGGCCGGTTTGGGTTGGCGGCCTGAAGACGCGGCCACAATCCGCTGTGGCGACAAGGACGAAATTTATTTAGGAAACCACAAGCTTTCCCCAAACGATACAGTGTGGCTGCGCCGTCCACAGCTGACCGTGTATCCCGCAGTAGATGCCATCGATAAGAAATTTGCCAGCGGCGAATACGAAGGGTTCAAAAGAACCCTGTTGTTAGAGATTGAACACAGTGGTGCTCGCTGTATCAATAAATGGTCCAGCGTCGTGACGATTGACGATAAATCCGTTCAGTTGTCACTCGCTAGACGGTGCGGCCTGCGCGTGCCGGCGACCGTGATCGGCAATTCCAGTCGATTCATCAAAGAATTCCTCGCTCGCCCCGAGGCTGATGTCGTCCACAAAGCCTTTCGACCGCACGTCTGGATCCGCGCAGATGGCGGGATGAGTTGCGTTGAAACCACGGCACTCCTTCGCGACACTGACTGGCCCGAAGAAGCATTCGCCTGCGCGCCCGGTATCTACCAGCAGCGCGTGGCCAAAGGCTATGACGTGCGCATCAATATGATCGGTCGTGATTTTCATACCTTCGCCATTACGACTCCAGGATTGGCTCTCGATTGGAGATCGCACAGTATGCGTAATGAGGTGCAGGCGCAGCGAACTACTTTGCCTGCGGATGTAGAAGCTGGATTGCGGGCGTTTGCCGAAGAGGCTGGCTTGGAGTTCGGTTGCTTCGATATGGTTGTGGACCCCGCCGGAGATTGGTGGTTCCTGGAAGTGAATCAGGCCGGACAGTTCCTTTGGATCGATCTTATTCAACCCGACGATGGTATCTATGAGCCCATGCTCAAGTTTCTGACCGCCAACGAACCGGCTACCGGTCTCACGTTTCCGAGCTTCAGCCGCTGCCTCGCCGAGTGTGCTTTGAAGCCCGACTACAGGCCACAAGACGAAGATTTCCCGTTCCATACACTGGAGTCAAAGGCGGTGCTCGCTGCGGGCTGACCCGATGGCCTGCTGAAAACCGCCGGGACCCCCTCCTGGGGTGCATGCGGGCCGGGACCGGAGCGCCCCGCAGCTCATGGTTTAGTTCCTGGCCGAACGCAGAGCGGCAACACTGATCGTCGCGCCCACTCCGTTGCGGCGTTGGTACGCACGCGTTATTTGTTGGGATCGCGTCGAAACTGCTTTGGCTTCGTGCTTGCGGTCGAGCTTGCGGAGAACAACCGCATAGCTCTCAAGAAGGGCTCCGTAGGTGGCGTGATCCTCGCCCAACGTCCTACTACAAATTCCCATTGCGCGGTTCAGCTTCAACTCCGCCTCGTTGAGCCGTCCAAGTTTCAGATAGCTCAACGCCAAATTGTTCAAGGGTCCAATCAGTGCGGGGTGTGCATCGCCCATTACGTCCTGAAACATTTGAAGCGCTTCCGAATCGAGCTCTGCTGATTCCTTATAGCGCCTCTGCTCGAAACGCAGCAATCCGAGTTCATTCAACAGTTCAGCCACAAGTTTTGGGTTTTCTGTTTTCAGAGCGGCAAGGTCGCCTTGCGCCTCCAGTAAAACCGATTCGGCTTCCGCGTAGCGTTTTGCGTCCAGCAGGATCTGAGCCAGGCAAACGCGGACGATAGCCAACTCTCGATTGCGCCCGCTTTCCCTGTTAGCGATAATCGCCTCGCCCAGCAGTGGCGCCACAGCCTCCCGGTTTCCCATCTGAGTCGGAAGCATGGCCATGCTCGCGACCAGCAAGGCATAATCCAGCGATCGACGACCCTGGCTCTTCTCCGTAAGGGCAAGCGCACGCCGGTACTCGTGTTCGGATTCGGCATATCGGCCCGCTTCGGCATAAACCGAGGCGAGAGCATCATGGATTTCGACCAAGCTCCGTTCGCCCGCGTTAGCTCCTTCGGCAGCAGTCAGCGCTTGGCGGAAGGCTTGGGCGGCAGCGGAGTAGTTCCCGGCCCAGGTGAGCGCCTTGCCTTCCGACAACAAATTGGTCCACCCTGCGGCGGATTCACCAGCTTCCAATGTCCAGGCGACGAAAGGGACTAGACAGATTACAAATATCGGTTTCATTCCCCCTCCTAAAGTTCCTCCCCATGAGAAGCGACGACTCATCAGTCGGACTCAACCGCAGGAACGAAGCGTCCTGTAAAGTTGAACGGAGTGTTTTGATCCACACAGTTCTCGCCGTCAAGATCGCATGCATATTGCCGGCCTTCCCCTTCGAATTGGTTCCGGGGTTTCAGATGATAGACCTCTTTGTTTTTCAGCATTCTGAGGGGCACACCAAGAGGGTCGAACTGAAAGAAATAGACTGTTCGGTCAAAACGGTTGGCGCCCGTTTGTTTCCATGTCCCAAGCACGGGAGAATTTTGAGCAAGCCGGTCATAAGCTCCTGTCGAGGAAGAAACGCCACCAGCGGCAAAGGTCGTGATTGCGGTAAATGACAGGTTCGCGGCCGGAATGTTGACGGTCACCAGCCAGGAACCTTCGATGGATGAGCTGACGCATTCGCGGTTTTCTAACGGCTCGGATTGTGCTCCGGCGGGGACAGCCCAGTTTGCAAGGAGTAGCGCTGATAACAGAAATGTCCTTGATGACAGGCGAACAAAACCAGTGAACTTCATTCGGTAAAATTCCTTTTCTTTTGAGATTTCGAGGCGGGCGACAGCGGCTTTTTTGTCCGGCGCCACACGCCTTAGTTCCAAAAGATAGAGAATCCGCGAAGAAAGGTCGATGCAGATCGGGTCATTTCTAAGTGACGCGCGGGTAACTGCCCATATCATTGATTCGCCGTTACTTGCCATTAATTCGCAAGGCTTCTTGCTTGCAGAGTCTCGCAATCCTGACTGTTCCAATGGGATTTTCAGTTAGAGTTGAACCTTTAGAGGGATATGTTCAGGCAGCATAGAGGCCTTTGTTAGACTGAAGTTCGATCTTAGGAGATTGTCTTGCCTGAAGGATTTCGCAATGGTCAGGCTTCTCGCCCCTCAGATAGGGTGCGCTTCGGCCCTTATCAGCTTGATTTGCGGAGTGGGGAGTTAAAGAAGAACAATCGTAAGCTGAACCTGCCGGATCAGTCATTCAGGATTCTATGTGCGTTAGTCGAACAGCCGGGTGAAGTGGTTCTGCGCGAGGAAATTCGCAAGAAACTCTGGCCGGATGAAGTAGTGGTTGAATTCGACCACGGCATAAACACTGCCGTCAAACGCCTGCGAGATACGCTCTGCGATTCGGTGGAGAAGCCTCATTACATAGAAACGTTGGCACGAAAAGGGTACCGGTTCATTGGGAAGGTGGAAACTGAGCCAAGCGAGCCAATGGAGTTGTCGGGTCGTCAGTTTGAGGCCATCGACCCCGCAAAACCAGTCCTTTCTGAAGTTGTGGCGCAGATTCAGCCGCTAGATGAGTTTCTATTGGCGGTCGAGAATCCCCCGGCACCCCGGTTGCCTGTCCCGGCAACGCATAAGAACGGGTGGATCTTGGCGAGCGGCTTTGCGCTTTTTGCCATAGCGGCGGGTATTGCAGTTACAGTCCGAATGCACCCGGTCGTTCAGTCGACGCCTGAGATGACACGGCTTACCTTCGACTCCGGTCTTACAACTGATCCAGCTATATCGCCCGATGGGAAGCTACTGACTTATGCCACGGACCGTAACGGCAATGGCTCCCTTCACATCTGGGTGCAACAGTTCATGCCAGATGGGCAAGCCGTGCAGTTGACTCACGGTGACGCGGACGATCATCAACCCGCCTTCTCCCCAGACGGAAGTAAAATCGTGTTTCGCTCGGAACGCGACGGCGGCGGAATTTATGTCATTCCCGCCATTGGAGGCGAGCCCACCCTGATTGCAAGAGGCGGACGCGATCCGCGCCTTTCTCCCGATGGGCGCTGGATCGCTTATTGGCAAGCGTCCATGATGGTAGCGCCATTTGTTGCCGGTGCCGGAACGGTTTACGTGGTTGCGAGTGCTGGGGGGACGCCTCGGCCCCTGCGTTCGGATTTGACCGCAGCGGGAGTGCCCGAGTGGTCCGACGACAATAAGCGGCTGATCGTGTTTGGCCGCACAGATGACCTGCCTCCTCCCGTCGGTGGCTGGAATTGGTGGGTGATCGCAGTCGATGGAGGGCCCGCCACCTCCACGAACGCCTTCGCCCTGCTCAGAGAGAAGGGCTTCAATCTTTCCGGATCCGACGCGCCTCGGGTTGCAAAGTGGCACGCGAACGAGTTGCTTTTCGTTGCTCGACGAGGTGACACCACAAATGTCTGGAATGTCGCGATTGACAGGTCGACTTCGCGAGTGACGGGCGACCCGCACCAACTGACGGCGGGGACCGGCTTGGATGCTTATCCTTCCGTGTCTGCTGACGGGCGTCTTCTGTTTGCAGGTCTAACGAATTCCAAGGACGTATGGATTTTGCCTGCGAACACGAACGCGGCCACGGTCGCAGGGCCGCTTCGGCGAGTTACGGAGACAGCTGGTTCACATCTATTTGTATCGCTATCGGCAGACGGAAACCTGCTCGCCTACAGTGCTGAACGATATGGCCGCCTGCACGCTTTGATCAAGAATCTCAAAAGTAACGCTGAAACGCCGGTGGCCACCGGCATGACGAACGACATGGCTAGACTTTCGTCCGACGGCTCACTCCTTGCTTACACCACGGGTACCAACCCGGACGGCCCCGGGTTCATTGTTCCGGTGCGAGGCGGGACTCCAGATCAAGTTTGTACAAAGTGCCCAACCATTTATGATATTTCGCCCGACAACCACGTAGTGGTCTATCGGAGAGGCAGCGCCATTCGGGCTTTCGATCTCATTTCGCGCCACGACAGCCTGTTTATGCAGAGCGCAAAATATCACGTGTATCAAGACAAATTCTCCCCTGATGGTTGTTGGGTCACCTTCGAAGCCATTCACGACAATCGCTCACGGCTTTATGTCACCAAGCTTAGGAGTGGCACCGAGGCCGCACCGGAAACTGAATGGATTCCCGTGACGGCCGATGAAGGCTGGGCTGACAAGCCTCGTTGGTCGCCGGATGGTAACTTGATTTATTTCATCTCGAATCGAGATGGTTTTTTCTGCTTATGGGCCCAGCGAGTTGCTCCCGATTCCAAGCAACCGGTCGGTGCAGCGGCCCCCATTGCGCATTTTCACGGGAGCCGCCTATCTATAGGAAATATTGGCAACGTGATAGATATCTCGGTGGCACGGGACAAAATCGCGCTGAATCTCGGCGAGCTTACTGGGAATATCTGGGCAGCGGACCTTTCGCGCTGAGAGTGCATCCGTGAAGTCGCCTTGCAGCAAAGTACCCGGATCGATCCAGAAAGTTCACTCGCGCGATTCGAGATAATAACAGCGAAGCTTTTCAATGCCGCGTAGCGTTAACCTTCTCCATGCCAGTCCGCGCGAGGTCGCCGCCGCGATTTCACGCAGCCGCCGGGATTTTCTACGGCAAGCCACCGGTGCGGCGCTGCTATCGCCCTCGGTTCTGCGAGCGATGGCGGGCCCCACCGCCAGGAAAGCGGTCGTAGTGACGTTCGGAGGCGGCGCGCGAGACGACGAAACGTTCCATCCCGATGGCCAAGACAACATTCCGAAAATGCTGACGGAGCTGGCGCCGCGCTCTACGTTCTTCACGCAAGTGGTCAACCGCGGCATCTTGGGACATTATGTGGCGACGGCGAGTTTGGCCACAGGCGTCTACGAGACCTTCAACAATTTTGCGGCAGTGTCGCCGGACAACCCAACCGTGTTCGAATACTTCCGGAAAGAACTCAAAAGACCGGCCAGCGATGCCTGGGTGATTGCGCCCAGCAACGGGTTCAACCGCATTGGGGAGAGCGGGCATCGCGAGTATGGCAAGGGATTCGGCGCGGGGGTGATTCTGCCCAAGCGTTTGCTGGCCGCGGCGCTGGCGAATGGCGGTTCGGCCGACTTCAATCATCTGTTGCGTGATAATTACGAATCCCAGGCGTTCAGCCCGGTCATTGGCGGTAACGATGTTGAGTTGCAACAACTGGCGGATATCTTCAAGGTTTCGGTGAGCGATTTCATCACGCATGCGAAGAGCCTGGCCAGCCCGGATGAGCTTTCGGTTTACATCGCGCGCCAGTTGATGCGGCGCCTGGCGCCCAGCCTGCTATGGATTACGCTGCACGACATTGACGTGGCCCATTCGGGCGCTTTCTCTCTTTACCTGGAAGGCATACGGCGGTCGGACCGGTTGTGTGCGGAAATCTGGAACACCATTCAAAGCGAACCGGAATATGCGGGCAAGACGACCCTCTTCATCTTGCCGGATTTTGGCCGCGATTCCGATATCAGCCCGGGAGGAAACGGCTTTCAGCATCACCGCACCGGAGACGCCACGTCGCGCACCACGTGGATGATGGTGCTGGGACCCGGAGTTCGTGAAAACCATATAGTGGAACGGCCCGTGGATTCCACCGATCTGGTGCCCACACTGGGAATGCTGCTTGGTTTCACTCCCAACTTATGTCAGGGTAAGCCGCTGCTGGAGGTGCTCTGAAGTGCTTCCCGCACAACTCAGCGTGGCAAGCTTCGCCGCTTATCCAGCGCAGGGGCGCGCCTTAGCGGCGGCCAATTTGCTGCTGTTGCAAAAACTGCCTTTGGGATTTGTGCCATTCCTGCTGCGCGAGCTTGTCGTTTTCGATTGGAAATTTCCTTACGAGCAGCGCGAATTGACTTACCAGCTTGCCTATTTGAACAAGCTTGCGGAACAACAGCGTCAGACGGAAATGGCGGTTTTTGCCAAGCTAAAGCTGAATGACAAGCTTGCGAGTAGCGATTGGGTGAATCAACCTGCGCAATTCCTGGAACAGCTTTCCGCCCATTTGTGGGCCACCCGCCAGATGGATGGCTTCCGGGAGGCGTCGGAAAGTTACGTGCGGAAATTCGACGGGACTCTGCCGCCCGAAGAGTTGCCGGCGCCCCGGCTGGGAATTGCGGTTTTCGGCGAGGGCGTGAGCGGCACAGAGTACAAACTGTTTCGGAAGCTGCGGCGCAGCGGTGTCTACTTCAGCCGGGTGAATCCGGCGAATGGGATGGGGCAGATTACCGAAACGCTGAAGGTGCGCGCGGCGGCGCATAACTTGCCTTACGCGCATTGGTGGATTGAGGGCGGGGCCTTGGTCACCTCACTGCCCGGCTTTGCCTGTGTGGACTATGACGGACTCGCGGGTGTGCGGAGCAAGCTGGCAGGCTTGATGTTGAGCGCGTATGAGTCAACCAAGTTCGATCCGGAAAAATTGCGGACAACGCTGGCGACGGCGACACCGGAAACGGTAGGCATGAAAGATTCGGGGGATGGAGCGCTCGACCGGTTTCAACTTAGTCTGCTCACGGAGGGTTCGGGAACGCAAATCTACAGCACTACGTTTGTGCAATGGGCGGCGCGCGAAGCCTTGCGGCGGGCGCATCCTCTGACGATTTTCACTCGCTACGCGCCGCGGCAGACGGAACGCACCATGGACGAACTGCTGGGCGGCGGGCGGAAGGAATCCGCGCTTGATCGAGAAGGATCCATGATTGATGGCGACATGGGCGCTTATTATACGTGGGTGAATATGCAGCGGCTGGCGGGGGCGGACAGTGCGAGATTCCTGGCGTGGTTTGAAGGGCACAGCGAGGCGGTGGCAATTGGGCCCGGTTTGAAGGCTGGGACGGAAGATGCGGCCCCTATCGAGATGGCCGGGTTGCTAAAGCGAGTTCAGTATTCTTAAGGAGCACATGTCTAGACTATTAGGAAAAAATGTATTGGTGACGGGCGCATCCTCCGGGATTGGCGAAGCGATTGCGATTCGTTTTGCCCAGGAAGGCGCCAATGTCGCCATAAATTATCACAGCGGCCAGGACCGCGCGGAGGCCGTAAAGGCGCAGGCGCTGGACGCGGCCAAAGGGACGGGCGTCAAGGTGAACTGCTTCACGGTGCAGGCCGACGTGGCGGACGAGCAGCAGGTGAAGAGCATGTTTGCCACAGTGGTGAAGCAACTCGGATCGCTCGATATTCTCATTAACAACTCAGGCATTCAAAAGCAGTCGCCGAGCGATGAAGTGGCAATGGCGGATTTTGACAAGGTGATTGGCGTGAATCTGCGCGGAGCGTATATGTGCGCGCGTGAAGCAATCGCGCACTTCCTGTCGCGCAATGCGAAAGGCTCCATCGTGTTCAATTCCAGCGTGCATGAAATCATTCCCAAGCCGCTCTACGTTTCCTATTCGATCAGCAAGGGCGGCATGGAAAACATGACAAAGACGCTGGCACTGGAATACGCCGACCGTGGGATTCGGGTGAATGCGATCGGACCGGGCGCGATTGTCACGCCGATCAACATGGCATGGATCAACGATCCTAAGGCGAAGGGCGAAGTGGAGAGCCACATTCCAATGGGCCGCGCAGGCACTTCGGAAGAGATAGCGGGTGTGTTTGCGTTTATGGCGTCGGACGAAGCGTCCTATATTACCGGGCAAACGCTATTTGCCTGCGGCGGGTTAACGCTTTATCCGGAGTTTCGGACGGCTTGGTCTTCGTAAATTTCGGCCGGCGGCGCATCGCGCGGCGCTGTGTGCCTCGCTAACTTCACAGGCAGGCTGACGGCGAACATAGTGTGGCCCGGTTGTGACTCGACTTGGATACTGCCGCCGTGGTTTTTGACGACCCTCGCGGCGATGTCCAAACCGAGTCCGGTTCCTTCGTTTACGCCTTTGGTTGTGAAGAAGGGCTCAAAGATTCTATCCTTGATTTCGGCGGGGATACCGCTGCCGTTGTCGATGATCTTGACCCAGACTTTGCCGTCGAAGATCTTCGTCACAATGCGCAGCTTTCCTTTTCCGTTCATCGCGTCAATCGCATTGGTGATGAGGTTGGTCCAAACCTGATTCAACTCGCTGCCGCGCACGGTCATGCGCGGGATGGCGGAATCGTACTCGCGCACCACCTCCACACCATTCTTGAGGCGGTGCTTCAGCATGATGAGGGTGGTGTTAATGCCATCGTGAATATCGATTTCTTGCTCCGGCATTTGATCCATATATGAGTAGTCCTTCACGGCGCGGACTAGCTCGGTAATGCGTTTCATGCTGTTTTCAATCTCGTCCACCAGCCTCGTGATATTGACCGAAGCCGTGAGGCGGGCGAACGCCATGGATAGCGAAGGTTTGGGTATGCGTTCAGCGATTTGCTCGAGCGTCTCCAGATTGCAGCCGGCGTCTACCAGATCGGGCGCCAGATTCCAGGCGTTCTCGATACCTTGTTTTCCCAACCAGGCGGCCAGGGTTTCCTCTCGTTCGCTCCGCTCGATGGAATCCAAGGTCAGCAGCACGGCCCGGTCGGCCAGATCGCTTTCCAGCTGAATGAGGAACTTGCGCGCTTCAAAACTAAGTTCGAGCTTGCTCAATTTCACGTTGGCGTGGCGAAAGTCTTTTACCGCCTTACAAAGGTAACTGGCGGCGCGGCTGCCGGCGGCGGCGGGATTGTTCAGCTCATGAGCCAAGCCCGCGGAAAGTTGACCCAACGCCATCAGCTTTTCGCGCTGCTGATCGGCCCGGGTGGCTTCGCGAATGCGGTCGGCCATTAGATTGACAAGGCGCTCCTGCAAAACAGGAATGCGTTGCAACATTTCATGGAAATGGTCTTTATGAAGAAGGCCGCCGCGCGTATCTTTCGTCGCGCGCACAGCTGCGGGGAAGTGGGTTAGCCGTGAAAAAGGCAAAAGCCCGGTGATGGAGCCGGCATGCGCCACGAATATCTGACCGGTCTCGCGTTCGCCGCGCAGCTCGCCGGAAAAGAGAGCAATCATATGCTCGGCGGGCGTGCCGGCTTTATTGACAACGTCGCCCGCCTTATTTGTGCGCAGTTCCATGCACTGGCACAGCCACTCCAAGTCGTCAGTGGATAGATCCTTCAGCAGATCGACAGTCCGAAGATCTTCTACGCAGGGATGAACCTCCACCGTCATGCTCCCACCGCGCTTAGGTATTGATGGACGAACTGTACGGCCACGGAGCCCTCGCCCACGCCGGAAGCCACGCGCTTGGCGGAGCCGCAACGTACGTCGCCCGCCGCAAAAACACCGGGAATATTCGTTTCCAGGAGATAAGGATCGCGATCGGGAGCCCAGCCTTTAGGACGTTGGCCGTTCTTGAGGAGATCGGTCCCGGTGAGAATGAAACCCTTGGAATCTCGTTCCACTGTGCCGTTGAGCCATTCGGTCTTGGGCAGTGCGCCGATGAAGATGAAGAGCGCGGAAGCGGGAACGCGGCTGGTTTGGTTGCTTTGATGACAGTGGAGAGAAATTTCCTGAAGGCGGTCTTCTCCGTGGACCTCAACCACCTCCGTATTGACTTCCACCTGAATATTGGGAGTCTGCGTGATCTGGTCAATCAAATATTGCGACATGGTGGCGGAAAGAGAGGAGCCGCGCACCAGCATGATAACGCGTTTGGCGTATTTAGAAAAGAACATAGCCGCCTGGCCAGCCGAGTTTGCGCCGCCGACGACGTAAACTTCTTCATCGCGGCAGGAGAGCGCTTCCGTGGAGGCAGCGCCATAATAGACCCCGGCGTCCTGCAAAAGGTCCATTCCCGGAACGTTGAGTTTGCGCCATTGGACGCCGGTCGCTAACACAACGGCATGGGCAGAGATTTGCGCGCCGTCGCCAAGCTCAATGAGGCGATAGGGACCATCTACTTTGAGGCTGGTAGCGCGCACGGGTGCGAGAATCTCAACGCCAAAACGTTTCGCTTGCGTGACAGCGCGGCGGGCGAGATCGGCGCCGGAAAGGCCGGAAGGGAAGCCCAGATAATTTTCGATGCGCGAACTGAGCCCCGCTTGCCCGCCGGGCGCTTCGCTTTCGAGCATCACGGTTTTGAGACCTTCGGAGGCACCGTAAACAGCAGCCGCCAGACCAGCGGGACCGCCGCCGACAATGGCCAGATCATAGAACTCCAGGCCAGCCCGTGTGCGAAGGCCAAGTTTTTCGGCAAGCTCGTTGAGATCGGGTTGTTGCAACAACTCCCCACCCTGCAAATAGAGCATGGGGATTTTGCGATCGGCGACAGGGATGGGATCAAGCGCTTTGCGAACGGCGGGCGTGCCGGCCTCAATATCAAGCCACTGATAGGGGATTTGATTGCGAGCGAGAAAATCGCGAACCTCATACGATTTCTGAGACCA
This sequence comes from Bryobacterales bacterium, assembly GCA_963785595.1. Lineage (GTDB taxonomy): Bacteria > Acidobacteriota > Terriglobia > Bryobacterales > Bryobacteraceae > Bog-105. Next base: position 800,484 of record CAWAVY010000003.1, read on the forward strand.
GCGGGTGCCCAGCACCCGCACACCTTCAAACGGCGGGCGGTAATGAGCGGTCCAGTCTTCGAGAAGATCGTCGAGGACCGGATACAAATGTTGATCGGGCGGATCCCAAGGTTTTAATAGGTAGTGATTGAGCTGGACTTCGTTGATGGCGCGGATGGCCGCTTCGGTATCGGCATAGGCGGTAAGGAGTACGCGCTTGGCATCCGGGAAAATTCTCATCGCTTCGGCCAGTGTTTCAATCCCGTTCATTTGAGGCATACGATGATCCACCAGCAGCAGCGCGACGGGATCGTTCTGTTTAGCAAAACGGCGAAGGAGATCGAGCGCGCTGGAGCCCGAATCGGCGCGAACAATGCGATAGGTGGCGCCATATTTAACGCGCAGATCGCGTTCGACGGCGCGAAGAACTTCGGGATCGTCATCAACTGTGAGAATTACTGGCCTTGGCAAGTGTACGCTCCTGGCATACTCCCTTGGATAGCGGAAAGGTGTAAAGTGATTCAGCGGGGTGTGGGCGAAGCGATCTCTCCGTCAATCGCGCGCGACGGCATTCGATAACTCAGCCCGCCGCACAACATAAATCTTCTCCACCTGGCGGCAGATCTCGCGCGCCACTTTCTCCGGAGTATCGTCTTCCTCTAACTCCACTTCCACTTTGATGTACAAATCGACTCGCTTCATGCTTTGACCTGACTGGCTTGTGTGTGATCGACTGGTGGCGGCTACTGTTTGCCGCCTGGGTCGAGTTTGTCTAGGCGGTCTTCGTGGCGGCGGGCGATGGCCAGCAGGCTTTCGGCCGCAGTTAGGAGTTTGTCGAAGCGGGCGTCTACTTTTTTGTCGCGCTCTGCGATTTGCGTGTGGAGCTCTTGCAAACTGGCGTGCAGCGATTCGCTGGACTGTAAGAGGAATTGCAGCCGGGCGTTGAAGTCGCCGGGTTGGTTGTTCTGGGTGTTGCCTCCGCTTTCGTTTGCCATTTCAGTTCCCTCCCTTCATCATACCGTCTCGGATGGCTTGGAGAGTTTCGCCCTGTTGCTCTGCGATGAAGTACTCGGCCGTGTCCATGACAATAGGAGAGCAGCTGCGGTTTGGATCGGCCCTGCTCTGTCGAACTTGGCGGTGAGATCTGAGTGAGGGCTTTACGCTTCCGGGGTTGAAAATGGGTTTCCGGCATGCATCGCCGATAATACTTGTATCGCATGCCCGAACCCATCTTGTGCAAACGCTGCGGACAGCGCCGCGCTCGCCGCCACTGTCCCGCGCTTCAGGCTGACATCTGTACCATTTGCTGCGGCACGGAACGGGAAGTGTCCATCGCTTGTCCGCTCGAGTGCGAATATCTCCGCGAAGCACATCAGCGCGAGAAGCCCCAGCCGGTGGACCCCAAGTTTGTGGTGGAGCCAGGCGTGGAGGTGAGCGAAGATTTTATCCGGCAGCACGAAGAATTCTTGCTTTTTGCGATCTACTCTCTGGTACAGGCGGCACTGCGAACACCGGGCGCGGTGGATACCGATGCGCTGGAAGCCCTTGACGCTTTGATCAAGACTCAGCACACCGCCGAATCCGGCCTGATCTATGAATCGCGCCCTGAAAATCTGGTGGCCGCCGCCGTGCAGCGCGCTTTTTCAGATTCGCTTGCCGAGTACCAGAAGATTCGGTCCGAACGCGAGGCCCTTTCCCCAATACGCGGCAAAGAGATTCTTGGGGTTCTGGTTTTTCTGCGGCGCTTCGGTCAACAGAACCTCAATGGCAGGCCGCGCGGCCGCATGTTCCTTGACTTGCTGCGGCACATGACGCCTGAGCAAAGAATCGATGAGCGCGCCCCGAGCATCATTCTGTAATGGAGGATCTTCGTCTGCAAGCCCGATTAGTGAGTTCGCTCGATCTTGCACCCGACGTGCGCCATTTCGATTTTGAAATTACCGGCCAACAGGAGTTTCGTTTCACTCCCGGGCAGTTCGTATCAATCAAGGAAGAGGTGGCCGGCAAGGAAGTAACGCGCGCCTATTCAATTGCCTCGCCGCCGGATGGCAATCGGTTTGCTTTGTGCTTGAATCGAGTGCCGGAAGGGCTGGTATCGCCGCGCTTGTTCGCGTTAGAGCCTGGTGAACACGTGGAGGTGCAGGAACCATTGGGCTATTTCACCTTGCGGCATCCTGAACGGCCAGCGGTTTTTGTCGCCACCGGTACCGGCATTGCGCCGTTTCGTTCCATCCTGCTGGCAGCGCTTCCGGGTAGCGCGCCTATCACGCTGCTGTTCGGCGCGCGCCACGTGCATGGGTTACTCTATCGCGAGGAGTTCGAAAGCTTGGCACGGCGCCATGCGCATTTTCGCTTTATTCCAACCGTTACGCGGCCCGACGAAGCGTGGCAGGGCGGAGCAGGCCGGGTGCAGGCGCATTTGGATGAGGCGTTAGCAGACCATGCGGCGCCCGATGTTTATATTTGCGGATTGAAGGAAATGGTGGATGACGTCCGCGCGTTACTTAAGCAAAGAGGCTTCGACCGTAGGCAGATCATTTATGAGAAGTACGATTGATTTGCGGAACGCTTGAAAGTGCTATCCTGTAGTTTCCATGCGGGCCCGCAAGCGTGCCCAATATCCACGGAATCGACAGACCTTTGAAGATTGGATTTGTAAGTCTCGGCTGCCCTAAAAACCTGGTTGATACCGAGGTGATGATGGGCCAACTTGTGGCCGCCGGGCACGAACTCACACCCCAACCGGCCGATGCCGACGTCATTGTCGTCAACACATGCAGCTTCATCGATCCCGCCAAACAGGAATCGGTGGATACCATCCTCGAAATGGCCGAATATAAGAAAACCGGAAAAGCGCAGCGCTTGGTCGTGGCTGGCTGCCTGGTGGAACGTTTTCGCGCCGATATTCAAAGAAACATTCCCGACGTGGATGCCGTCCTCGGCACCAACGAGCTTGAAAAAATCACCGCTCTTTGTGAAGGCCTCGAACCCAGGCAACTGCCCACAGGTCCGTATCTTTATCACGATCTCACCGAACGCGTCTTCACGACGCCGCGCCACTCGGCCTACATCAAGATTGCCGAGGGCTGCGATCACCCCTGCTCGTTTTGCATCATTCCGCAATTTCGCGGTAACTTTCGCAGCCGCCGTTTCGAGAGCGTCATCAACGAAGCCGCGCGCATGTTCGCCATGGGCGTTCGCGAGATCAACTTGATTGGCCAGGACACCACCTGTTATGGCGAAGATCTCGGCCTCAAAGACGGCTTGGCCCAATTGCTCGCGCGCCTTGCGCAAATCCCCACCGATCTTCCGAAATGGGTCCGCTTCCTCTACGCTTATCCGAATAAGGTAACGCAGAAGCTCCTCGATACTATAGCCGCGCATGAGTCGCTCGTCAAGTACATCGACATGCCTTTGCAACATGCCAGCGCCGGCGTTCTGAAGCGCATGAAGCGCGGGGCCAATGCCGATATTTTTCTCAAGCTGCTCGAACGCATCCGCGCCACCATCCCCGGCATTGCCATTCGCACCAGCATGATTGTTGGCTTTCCCGGTGAGACAGATGCCGATTTCGACGAACTTTGCCAATTCGTCCAAACCGCGCGGTTTGATCGCCTTGGTGTCTTCTCGTATAGCGACGAAGAAACGAGTCAAAGTTTTGCGCTCGATAACAAGGTCGGCAAGAACACTATCTATCAGCGCAAACGCAAGCTGATGTCGCTCCAGCGCCGCGTCTCGCTCGCGCGCAATCAACGGCTCATCGGCCGTGAGTTTCCGGTTCTTGTGGAAGGCCCTTCAAAAGAGACCGATCTGCTTTGGGAAGCTCGCCTGGCAACGCAAGCTCCAGAAATCGATGGCGTCTGCTACATCAACGATGCCGAACCGGGTGAACCCCGCCCCGGAGAAATGCGCCTGCTGCATATAACGGAAGCGCACGATTACGATTTGATCGGGCATTTGACCAACGCGCCCGAAAGCGCGTTTCAATCAAGCGCGCAAAGCGTGAATCCGTTTCCGATTCTCGCGGCCCAGCCCGCCCGCGCGCATGGTATTCCCGTTCGATAATAAGAGTAAAAGAGAGTCACGGCATGCCTGCCACCCTGCGCTGTCCTATTTGTAAGAAAGAAGTTCCGTTCGACGGCCCCGAAATGCCCTTTTGCAGCAAACGCTGCCGAGTGATTGACATCGGCAATTGGGCGGACGAACGCTACACGATCTCGACGCCCGCACACCGAAGCGAATTTGGAGAAGAGCCTGAAGAGAAATAAGGGCTCTAGCTACCGTCGGGCGCAAAATTCCAGAATCCGCTTACTAACGTGCGCGGTTCAGAAAGATAGGCTCGGGATCATCAACAGCTTACGGAACCACGACCGGCAGGGAGTGCCATCACAGCAAATGCCGCCCTCCAAACCCTCACTCCCCCTAGTACTCGCCACCTTCTTCGGCTGCGGCTATTTCCCTTGGGGGCCCGGCACCGCAGGCTCTCTCGCCGCTCTCCTCATCGCCGCCGCCCTCCATTCGTGGTTCCACGCGGGCCGCCTCACCTTCGCCATCTTGATCCTCATTCTTCTCTATCCCGCCATCTGGTCCTCCACTCGTACCGCGCGTATCCTCAAGACGGAAGACCCGGGCATCGTCGTCATAGACGAAGTGTTGGGCCAATGGTTCGCGCTGCTCGGCGCCACGATCCTCAACTGGAAAACATTCCTCGCGGCTTTTGTTCTCTTCCGCCTTTTCGATATTTGGAAGCCCTGGCCCGTCCGCCGCTTTGAAAATCTCCCTGAAGGTAGCGGAATTGTAACCGACGATCTGGCGGCCGGGCTGTACGCGGCAATCGTTCTATTGATAAGTGGTAGCTTGGGACTTTACTAGTATGGCGAGCAAACAACAGGGAACGCAGCAGCCCACGGTCCGTCCAGTCATTGCAAAAGTGGAGCCATCCGCAGCCATCACGGGCGGCGAATTCTATATCCGCGGGGAACATCTAGCCGCCGCCGGATTGCCCATTGTGCGGCTAGGCAATCAGAACGCTCACCTGATTGTGGCCGGCGATTCCTATATCGTTGCACGCGTTCCGGAGTCCGCCATCGTAGGTGAAGTGCAGGTGGCTTCGGGCGGCGTGTTTAGCGCCACCCATGAAACGCATATCGGCATACAGATCGCCGAAAGCCTTCACCCGGTGGCCAACCCCGCCGTTGATCGCGAGGGCAACGTGTACACCACCTTTAGCGGTCCGCGCGGGCAGAAGGCGCCGGTCTCCATTTATAAGGTCGATAACAGCTACAACTCGCGCCCCTTCGTCACGGACATCATGAACGCCACCGGCTTGGCGTTTGATCGCGAAGGGATTCTCTACGCGTCCAGCCGGCATGACGGAGCGGTCTACCAGATCACTCCCGGCGGCAACATGTCGGTTTATGTCGAAGGCATGGGTGTGGCCACCGGCCTGGCTTTTGATCGAGACGAAAATCTGTACGTGGGCGACCGCAGCGGCACGGTCTTCAAAATCAGCCGCTCCCGCCAGATCTACGTTTTCGCTACGCTCGAGCCCTCCATTGCCGCGTATCACCTCGCGTTTGGCCCGGAAGATTATCTCTACGTCGCCGGCCCCACTACCTCAAGCTTCGATTCCATCCACCGTATCTCGAAAGCGGGCGAAGTGGAAACGTTCTATCGCGGTCTCGGCCGGCCGCAGGGCGTCGCGTTCGATGCCGAGGGCCGTCTCTATGCCGCCGCCTCTCTTGCCGGACGACGCGGCATCATCCGCTTCACCGGCCGCCATCCTGAGCAGTTCCTTTCCGGTCCCAGCATTGTGGGGTTGGCATTCACGCCCTCGCGCTCCATGGTAGTCACTACGCAAAACGCCCTCTTCCGCGTTGACGTCAATATCCCCGGCCGGCCACTCAACTAATGGAACCGGCCACGCCGCCCAAGTTGGCTGAGATCATTGCGGTCGGCAGCGAACTGCTCACTCCGCAACGCGTCGATACCAACTCGCTCCTCATCACCCAAAGTCTCAACCTTCTGGGCGTTGAGGTCTTCACGAAACAAGTGATTGGCGATGATCGCGAACGCCTCACCGACGCCATCCGCCACGCCCTGAACCGCGCCGATATCATCATCCTCTCCGGTGGTCTTGGTCCCACCGAAGACGACGTCACGCGCGACGCCGCCGCTTCCGCCCTGGGTAGAAAACTACAACATTCGGCCGAACAGGAAGCCATTCTCATCCATCGCTTCCGCCAGTTCAACCGGCCAATGGCGCAAAACAATCTACGCCAGACATTTTTGATTGAAGGCGCGGAAGCCTTGCCGAATCCAAACGGCAGCGCGCCCGGTCAATTTGTGGTTACGCCGCGCGGCGCGCTTGCTCTTCTTCCGGGGCCGCCCCGTGAACTGAAGCCCATGGTGGAGCATGAACTGGTTCCGCGTTTGAAGCCGCTCCTGCCTCCGCAAGTCATTAAGGTTCGAACGTTCCGCATCACCGGCATCGGCGAATCCGATCTCGATACTCTCATCGCGCCCATTTACACCAAGTACACCAATCCCGTCACCACGGTTCTCTCGTCCCTGGGCGATTTGTGGGTGCATCTGCGCGCTCAATGCAACACCGCGGCCGAGGCCGATGCGCTGCTCAAAGAAGTAGGCGATCCCATCGCCGGCTTGCTTGGCGACCGCGTCTACAGTACCAATCCCGACGATACCCTGGAACTGGCGGTGGGTAGTCTGCTGCGCGAGCACGGGGCCACTGTGGCAACGGCCGAAAGCTGCACGGGCGGCCTCATTGCCGCTCGATTAACCGACGCGCCCGGCAGTTCCGACTTTTTCATCGCAGGCTACGTGACTTATACCGATGGGCAGAAAAACTCCATCCTCGGCGTACCGCAAAGTCTGCTGGACGAACACACCGCCGTGAGCGAACCTGTCGCCGCCGCTATGGCCCAAGCGGCGCGCCGTCTCGCGGGAGCCACCTACGGCATTGCCACTACCGGCTATGCGGGCCCTGGGGGCGGAACCGAGACCGAACCCGTAGGAACCATCTATCTCGCCATCGCCGGTCCTGCCGGCACACGGTCCCTAAGGCTCCGTTACGGCGCAGACCGTTATCGCAATCGCACCCTGGCCACGCAAGCTAGTTTGGATTCGCTGCGAAAAACTCTTCTGGGAACCTTCCGCCCGCTTCCTGGGTAGCTTTCACCGAAGCCGCAACGTCGACTGTCGCCATGGGTATGCGCTGGCTGTTCGGCCGGCTGAAATCCCATACCAGCCCGTTCATAATTCCATAGCTCTGCATTTGCACCCGCTGCCCATTCTTCAGAACAACGACGATAGGCGAGGCGGGCGGGGGTGGATCGTCGTTTGCTACGGGCGGAGGTGGCGTGTAATACGGCGCTTGCGGAGGATAATAGCCATTACCCATCGTCTCGACGTTAGGATCTTGCATCAGCCCATATTGTGGATACTCCTGGTACGGGGTGTACTGGTCGTACGGCGGATAATAAGAAGGGTCGTACCAACTGTCCCCATATCCGAAAACTGGATAAAAGGCTAAACCGTAATAACCGTAGCGTCTGCCGTATTCGTTTCCATAGCGCCTGCCAAGCGTCCGGTTGATTCCGGTGGAATAGCTGTAGGTTCCACGGTTGGCACCGCTGTAGCCATAGCTGCGGGGCTGAGCGCCAAAACTCCGAGGCTGCGAACCGAAGGAGGGCGGAGTAGAGCGGCCGCTATTGAAGCTGCTGGACCCGGAAGTTGAGGGCCGCGAAGCGAATCCTCCCCCAAAACCACCACCACCGCCGTGATGGCCACCGCCACCGTGCTGCCCCAGCAACAAGCCAACCGCTGCCATCGTCAAGAGCGAATACTTCAGGAGCATGCGCATCGAATCACTCTCCTCTGATTCAAGCCTAGCGCTTTTCAGGCGCGGGGGTAAGGATTGATAGGTACTAGCGGTCGTGGTTCCGTTATCCGTTGCGAACCCTGAGCCTGTTCTTCTGAACCGCGCACGTTTAGACCGTTATGGCCGCCACAACGAGAATTTTGTTCGCGTAACGTAATCGTGCGCCGCGGCCATAACAGCGGGGATACCACCGGGGATACCAAGGGGCAGCGAGCCCCTTGACTAGTAAGCGGATGCCCCTCTCACACCGCTACTCTGGTTACCTGCGTGTGCGGATAAATCTCTTTCGTCTGGTCCAAATTCGCCAGCGTGATGCCGGGTAGCTTGGATGAAGCTGTTCCGGCGGCCACGCCCCAGCGCAATGCTTCGCTGAACGAATCGCCGCGCTGCAAAGACCACACAATGGCTGCCGACATAGCATCGCCCGCGCCAATGGGGCATACCGCATCGATGGGCGGCGGCATCACCTGCAACACTCCCTCCGACGAAGTGGCGGCGATAAGGCCGCGCGAGCCTAACGAGAGCACTACCGACTGCGGCCCCATCGCTTTGATCCGTTGCACCGCATCAATCAACTGCGTGCGGGTAATCAGCGCGCCGTTCAGCAATCGCTCCGCCTCCGATTGGTTCGGCTTCACGATAGTCGGTTGGCCTTCCAGTCCGTGCAGCAGAGCATCGCCATCGGTATCCATCAAGGTTTCTACTTTATGTTTGATGGATAGCTTGATCAGCTTGGTATAGAAATGCGAATCCACCCCAGGCGGCAGGCTGCCGCACAGCATGAGCCACGCTGCGCCCGGCAGCCACTTCTCCACCGCCTTCACCATGCGGTTCAATTCGGCTTGCGCAAGCGCCGGGCCACGCTCGTTCAGTTTGATGGACAAACCCTGCCGGTCGGAAATCGTCAGGTTGATGCGAATCCCATTGCGGATTTTCACCACTTCTTTCTCGAAGCGGTCGTCCGCCAACTTCTCTTCAAAGCGCCGGCCGGTGTCGCCGCCGGAAGTGGTAACGGCAACCACACTTTCGCCAAAGCCGGTGAGCACCCTCGCCGCGTTGATCCCTCTGCCGCCGGCCGCTTCCGTGGTTGACTCGATGTAGCCACGGTCTTCGAAGGCTAGCCGGTCGACGGTGACAATCCGGTCAAGCGCCGGATTCACCGTCAAAGTCAGGATCGATTTACTCATTCAGTTTGGAATTCCAGCGTACCAATGAAGGGCAGCGCTCCCTTGGTTTTTCGCTGTCTAGTGCGAAGGTCCGTTGCGGGGCTGCCAGCGCACCGCCAGAACGCCGCCCACCGCGCCGGAAACAGCGCCCACCACCAGAAACAGAATCAGCGTGGGCACCAGCTTTTGCGGATCGTCAATGAGCTGCGCCAGTTCCGGACTCTTCAACGCTTTCACGATTTCGCGCCCTTGCGCGGTGAAAACGACGAATGCCGTGCCGATGGCCTCCAACAGATAAAGCCACAACCAAGTCATGGCTCCCAAAGCCGCGCCGCCGGAGGTGGTCAGGTTTTCGGCCGTGCGGCTCAAGTAAACGCGGACCGACGTAAAGCCGGCGGCCACCAGAATTGGGAAGAGCAGGGGAGGGGCAAGATTCGCAATGATGGAAATGGCCAACAGCGAGAATCCCGCCACCGCCAGCGTAATCCGCACGGCTCTTCGGTTGCTAAAGCCGATGCGCGACGGGGGCTGCGAAATGGTTATGGGTGGTGCAACCGGAACGAGGCTTGGCGTTTCCGCCGCGTTCATGCGCGCAATGTCTTCTTCGTATTGGGGTTTGCCACACTTATGGCAAAAACGGGCGTCCTCCGGGAGAACCGCTCCGCAGCTACAACGCAATGGCACACCCCTAGTTTAGTCCCTCCACCCAAACGGGTGCTGCGCCGCACCGTGTGGCGGCGTCGATCATCTGCTGGAGTAGGTTCGCGGCCGACTGCTTTTCGCCCTGGGCCAACAGGGAAAGAATTTCTGAATCGACGATGCGGTACCAAAGCTCGCGGCGGGCGGAGAAATTTGCAATGCGCGAGGTAATTTGCGGGCGGGCTTTCTTTAGCAGTTCCAGAAAGTCGGCGTATTCAGGGCCGATCTCGCGCTGAAAACGCTCCTTCAGCCGCACAGCCACAGCGGGCGCCCAACCATTGGTTGAGATGGCAATGGTCAGTTCGCCGCAGCGGTGAATGGCGCCGAAACTGAAGCGGCAGTGTTCCGGATCGTCCACTGAGTTGCAAAGAATGCGCTGGTCTTCCGCCAAGCGAAAAATTTCAGAATTATCAGGGTGATCGGTAATGACCAGGAAGCAGCCGCCTAGATCGGCGGGAAAAAAATCGCGTTTTTCCCAATGAATCAGTCCGGATGCGGCCAGCGTTTCAATGGCCGGCTCGGCGCGCGGGTTCACATAGACAACCTGCGCCGAGGCATCCACCAGCGCCTGGACCTTGGCGGCCACTTCAAACCCTTCACCGGTGACGAGGCATTTCTTGCTGGAAAGATCAAGAAAAACGGGAAAGCGAAAGTTCACGGCGTTGCAATTCCGAGCGTAGCAGCACTGGGCTGCGCTTATGCTGGTAGGGTTGCCGTCACCACGTCTCTATTTGATCGACACTTTCGGCTTTATCTTCCGCGCGTACCATGCGCGGGCGCGGAGCGGCGCTCCACCCATGCGCACGGCCAGCGGCCTATCGACAGAAGCCGTCTTCATTTTTCACAATATGCTGCGCAAGCTGATGACGGCGTTCAAGCCGGATTACATTGCCGCCATTTTCGAAAGCAGCGAGCCTGGGTTCCGTTCGGAACAATTCGCCGAATACAAAGCCAACCGCAGTGAAATGCCGCCCGATCTGGGTACACAGATTCCCTACATACGTCGCCTGATCGAAACGATGCACATTCCCATTCTGCAGTTTCCGAGCTATGAGGCGGACGATGTGATTGGGGCGATTGCATGGCGCGAACCGGCCAAACCGCTCGATGTGGTGATCGTCTCAAGCGATAAGGACATGCTGCAACTGGTGAACAAGCGGGTCTTCATGCTGAATCCCATGAAGGACGATGAATGGTACGACGAAGCGAAAGTGGAAGAGTTCATGGGCGTGAAGCCTTCGCAAGTGGCCGACCTGCTGGCGCTAAAGGGCGACGCGATCGATAACATTCCGGGCGCGCCGGGGATTGGCGACAAAGGGGCGCGCGACATTATTGCGAAGTTCGGATCTGTGGAGGAAGCGCTCAACCGGGCGGCTGAAGTGGAGCGGAAAATGTACCGCGAGAGCTTGCAAAACAACCGGGCGCAGATTGAATTGAGTAAGAAGCTGGCGACCATTCAAACCAATATCGCGGTGGAATGGGAACTGGCGGCATTGCGCGCTCAAGCGCCTGATTATAGCGGACTGAAATCGCTTTACAAGGAATTGGAATTTTACAGTCTGCTGAAGGATCTGCCGCCGGAAGACGATAGCGCGACGCGAGATTATGCGACGCTCAACGACGAAGAGGCGCTCAAAGCATGGTTGCGCGCGCGCCCGAGTGAAGCGCCGATAGCGGTGGCGCTGGATCTGACGAATTCCTTTATCGGCCTTTCGTACAAAACGGGCGAAGGACGGGCGCTGCCTTTGCAGTTTTTGGAAGCAGCGCGGGCGGTGCTGGAATCGCCGGATATTCCTAAGATCGTGCATGACGCGAAAGCGCTGCTGATCGATCTGCGCAAACTGGGCGTTGAGCCACAGAATATTTCCGAAGACGTCATGCTTTACACGTTCCTGCTGAATGCAGATCCGGGCGGGGTTTCGCCGGAGTCGCTGGCCGAGCGTTTTCTAGATCGGAAACTGAACGCCGCGGCGGAGCAGCAGGCGGAGGCTACGCTGGCTTGTGCCACCCTACTGCGGCCACAGATTGATGCGCAGGAATTGCGCGGTGTGTATGGCGAGATCGATCTGCCGCTGGCGCCGGTGCTGGCGGACATGGAGATGACGGGCATCCGTATCGATACGGCGGTGCTGGCGGAACTTTCCGTGCGCTTGTCCGAGCGGGCGGACGCCATCGCGCGCACAATTTACGAAGCCGCCGGGCATCCGTTCAACATCAACTCTCCGCAACAATTAGGCAAAGTTTTGTTTGAAGAGATGAATCTGCCCTCGCCGGTGAAATACGGCAAAGGCAAGACGATTTCGACTGCGGCCGATATCCTGGAAGGGCTTGCGCCCGCGTATCCGGTGGCGCAAGCGGTGCTGGATTACCGGCAATTGACGAAGCTGAAAGGGACGTATATCGACGCGCTGCCATTGTTGATACGACGTGAGACGCAACGCGTTCACACGACATTTAATCAGGCAGGCGCGGCCACCGGCCGGTTGTCTTCGTTCAATCCGAATCTGCAGAACATACCCATACGTACGGAAGAGGGCCGTGAAATTCGCGCGGCGTTTATTCCGGAACCTGGATGGGAGTTGGTAGTGGCGGACTATTCGCAGATTGAATTGCGGCTGCTGGCCCATATGTCGGGCGATGCGGTGCTGGTGGAATCGTTTTCGCGGGATGAGGACATCCACACGAGAACGGCCGCCGAAGTCTTCAAAATAAATCCGCTGATGGTGACGGCGGAGATGCGGCGTTCGGCTAAGGCGGTGAACTTCGGCATTGTTTATGGACAGACTCCTTTCGGGCTGGCGCAGCAGTTAGGCATTACGCGCAAGGAAGCCGAGACCTACATTGCACGCTATTTTGAACGCTACGCGGGGGTGCGCGAATTCATCGATAAAACGATTGGCGAAGTGCGCGCATCGGGTGTGGCGAAGACGCTATCGGGCAGGCGCAGGCCGATTCCGGATATGCACTCGCGCAACCCATCGGCTCGGTCTTTCGCGGAGCGTACCGCCGTGAATACGCCCCTGCAAGGCACCGCTGCCGATCTTATTAAGATCGCCATGATCCGCATTGCGCGGCTGCTGAAAGAGAAGAAGATGAAAGCGCGCATGCTGCTACAGGTGCATGACGAACTGGTGTTTGAAGCGCCGGTTGTGGAGCGGGACGATCTGAAAGATCTGGTAAAGAAAGAAATGGAAACCGTATATCCGTTAAACGTGCCGCTGCGGGTAGACGCGGGCGCGGGGTTGAATTGGAGAGACGCAAAATGAAGAGAAGACAGATTCTGATATTCGCCGTGTGGGCACTGGCCGGTGCGGCCGCTACTGTTCCGGCGACGAAGAAGCCGGTGGCCAAAGCGCCGCCGATTCCGGCGGAGTACAAAGTGAAGTTAGAAACTACAAAAGGCGACGTGATCATTCAGGTGCATCATGATTGGGCGCCGCTGGGGGCCGATCACTTTTACCAGTTGGTGACGAAAGGCTACTACGATAACAACGCATTTTTTCGGGTTCTGAAAGGCTATATTGTGCAGTTTGGCATGAACGGCGATCCAAAAGTTACGGCGCGTTGGAACACTCCCATCAAAGACGACCCGCACAATGTTTCCAACAAAGTGGGCACCGTTACTTTTGCTAAAACGAGCCGGCCGGATTCGCGGACGACCCATATCTTTATCAATCTGGATAATAATGGCGAGGCCCTTGATGCCGATGGCTTCACACCGTTCGGGGAAGTGATTTCGGGTATGGATAACGTGAAGACTCTTTACACGGGATATGGGGATGGTCCGCCGAGTGGATCGGGGCCCGACCAGGAAGCGCTGACGCATGGTGGCAACGCGTACCTGAAGAAGGATTTTCCCAGTCTGGACTATATTGTTAAAGCGACGGTGATTGACCCACCGCCGCCAGCGCCGAAACCGGCAATTGCGCATAAGGCCTCCAAGGCGAAGCAATAAATAGCGCTCCTTGGCGTTCGCGGTTCAGCGGAGTTTGGCGATAATGGAGTTGCGGAGTTTACCTGATGGCATCCATACCAGCGCAAGCCAGCCACATCTCTTCCCTTTCGCAACCGAGCCTTTCGCAATCAAGCGTTCGAGCAGCCGAGAAAACGGCAGCCATTCCGTGGTACATATGGTGCGCTACGGTGGCTGCCACATCGGCCACAGTGGGCGGTTATTGGGACATTTCCTGGCATGAATCCATTGGCCGCGATACGTTCTGGACTCCCGCCCATATGGCGATTTATTTGTGCGGCGTTTTGGCCGGCATTGCGTTCGGCTACCTGATCCTGCACACTACCTTTGCTAAGAACTCCGCGCTGGCGGCTTCATCGGTGCATATTTTCGGATTCCGCGCGCCCATGGGCGCATTCATCGCGTCGTGGGGCGGCATTGCGATGCTGACCTCCGCACCGTTCGATAACTGGTGGCACGACGCCTATGGGCTGGACGTGAAAATCGTCAGTCCGCCGCACATACTTTTGATCCTGGGAGTCTATGCGGTGGTTATCGGCACGCTGGTGCTGCTGGCTGGGCACATGAATCGATCGCAAGCTTCGTCGCATGTCGCGGAGCGGCGGCTCATTCTCTATATCAGCGGCATCATGCTGGTGCAAATCATGATCGTGCTGATGGAATCCACCGAACGCGTTTATCTGCACTCTTTGCGCGCATATGTAACGACGGCCGCTTTACCTCCTATCATGCTGGCGCTGGCCTGGCGGCTTACCGGCTACCGTTTTGCGGCTACTTACGTGGCTGGCTTTTACATGCTGTTCCGTATTGGATTGATTTTGCTTCTCCCGCTTTTTCCGGCAGAGCCGAAGCTAGGCCCGGTTTATCAGCAGGTGACGCATTTCATTCCGCCCGATTTTCCGCTGCTGTTTATTGTGCCGGCGTTTGGGCTTGATTTGTTATGGCAGAGGACTAAAAACTGGGGCGCTTGGAAAATAGCGGCGGCCAGCGGGTTCGTTTGGGTGGCGCTGTTGCTGGCCGTTGAATGGCCGTTCGCCTCGTTTCTGATGACGCCGGCTTCGCGCAACTGGTTCTTCGGCACGGCTTATCTTTTTTATGCGATGCCGCCCACTTCGTTCATGGCGCGCAATGTGTTTTATCCTTCAACGTACACAACGTTGCAATTTGGCCTGGGCTTATTGTGCGCTGCGCTGTTGGGAATACTGGCGGTTCGCTGGGGAATGGCGCGCGGGGAATGGTTGGGAAAGATTAAGCGGTGAAGAGCGTTCTTCCTGCCTTCTTTCTGGCCGCGGTGGTTGCCTTTGGGCACGTGGGCAGTCCCGATGTTTATCTTGAAGGCAAGGCGGGTCCCTATCAATTATTTGTAACGGTCAGGCCACCGCTAACCATTCCCGGAGTGGCTGAGATCGAAGTGCGCTGTGAATCCGCCGGCATACGGAGCATACGCGCCGTGCCGCTGGCCATGGCGGGAGCGGGGTCGAAATTTGCGCCGATTGCCGACCCACTCAAGGCTTCCTCCCAAGACTCACAATTTTTCACGGGATCACTGTGGATGATGACCTCCGGCTCCTGGCAAGTGCGGCTCACTGTGGATGGCGCGGAGGGGCAGGGTATTCTTGCGGTGCCGGTGCCATCGTTTGCACGCTCGAGCAAAAGAATGGAATGGGGGCTGGGCGCGATCCTCTCTGTGTTGGGCCTCTTTTTAGCGGCGGGCATGGTGGCCATGATTGGCGCGGCGACAAGGGAAGCGAAACTCGAGGCGGGAAAAGAACCCGCGCCGGCTAATCTGCGCAGTGGGCGCAAGGCGACTATGATTGGGGCGGTGATTGTCGCGGCGGTTGTGATGGGCGGCAACTATTGGTGGAACTCCGAGGCTAGCGATTATCGCGAGCGTATTTACAAGCCACTCAAAATGTCGGCGCGCTTGAACGGCGCAGACCTCTCGCTGAGTATGAGGGAGCCGGGCTGGATGCAAGCGAAGACGCTTCAACAGGCGGCCTTCCGCGTCTTTACGCGCAAAATGGACGACTTGGTGCCGGATCACGGCCACATCATGCACTTGTACGCGATTCGCCAGCCGGGTCTGGACGCGGTGTATCACCTTCATCCGGAACAAACCGAGACTGGCACGTTCGCTCTTACTTTGCCTTCGATGCTGGCTGGGCATTACAAGCTTTACGCCGACATCGTGCATGCCAATGGTTTTCCGGAAACGATGGTTACGGAGTTGGACATTCCTGCTCTGACCTCGCGTCCGCTGGCGGGGGACGACGCTTCGGCGGTGACTGAGCCGTGGCAGAAAGTATCCGCAGACAGTACGGTGTTCACGTTACCGGATGGCTATAAGATGGAATGGTTGCGCGGGGATAAGCCGCTCATTGCGAGGCAAGCGATGTCTTTCAACTTTCGCCTCATTCAACCGGACGGTAGAGCGCCGAGTGACATGGCTTTGTATATGGGGATGCTAGGGCATGCCGCCTTTGTGAAAACCGACGGTACGGTTTTTGCGCATATTCATCCGAACGGGTCGGTGTCGATGGCGGCACTCATGTTGGCGTCTGGTGAAGCTCCGCTGCGTCACTCGGGTCTGGAGCATGCGGCTATGAACATGGGAGGAACGCTGCCCAGTACTGTGAGTTTTCCTTACGGCTTTCCATCGCCCGGAAGGTTTCGCATTTTTGTGCAAATGAAGCATGGCGAAACCGTGGAGACGGGTGTTTTTGACGCGACGGCGGGAGCGAAGTAATCACTTTTCATTAGGAATCAATTCGGACTTCTTTGACGTCTCTACAAGGAAGGCGTTGCTCTTAGGAGGAGTCCAAAATGAAAGGCAAATGGAGGAGTGTCATCACGTCTTTGTTTGCCTTTGCCGGTTCCCCTCTCCTCAACGCGACACAAGAAGCAACACCTGCGCACTATTACTGGAAGTCAAGTCCGGCGGGTAACTCCGCGCAGCTAGTTACTCTGTTTTGCCGATCATGCGAGGAGGCTGAGGGTTCGGGCCGCGATATCCCCTTGGTGGCCGTCCTGCGAGACACCTTGGGCGGGGTGAACTCCGAAGGCAATAAGATCAGTTATGTGTGGCTTCTCACTTACTCATCGCCCACTTGGGAGAAGCGCGCACTTTCCGCAGTGCCGTTCTTTTATTGGAAGGTGGGTGGTTCGACGAAGGTCGGAGATAAAGAGCCAAAGCCGCTGATGAATCTGGCCCAGCCCCAACGGTCGGTGGTATCGTCGGCGGTTAAGAACGTGCTGCAATGGAGTGTCTTAGATCCGGTCTCCATGTCGGTGCGCGCCAGCAGCCGCGCCTACCAGAACAATCAAGCCGATCACGAACGTTTGCATTTGGAGGAGGCTGAGAGTTATCTGCAATCGGCGCAAGCGGCGGATGACGAATCGGGTTTGAGCGATGAGGAGTTGCATACGGTGATTGCGCGCCTGGACTTGCGCAAGCGCATGCTGGGCGGGTTTGTGAGCGCCAGCCGGGCGGCGAATTTCGGTGAAGAAGCAAACCTGGAGCAGGAACGCATTCGCGCACGCAACTGGGAATTGTTGCGGCAATGCGCCGATAAGGCCGGACTTTATTTCGAGTCGATTGATTTGGCGGGAGCGAAAAGCCAATATGCCGTGTTGTGGTACCCGGTGAACCGCAGTGCTCCGCCGGAGGGGATCGCGCTGGGTCCGATTTGGAAGCTGCTCAATTTGAAAAACCCTTACGAGGAACGCACGCGTTTATTGAACGAAACCCATTACCAGAGAATGTTCGACGGGCGAACAGTAGAGGTGGTTCCCCTGGGCGCCTACAGCCTCACCTATCCGAAGATGCCGCTATTAGTGATCGATTTTCGCGACGGCGGGCATTTGCGATGGCATGAATTGACGCAGCGTTCGATCAACGAAATTACCAGCGGCTTGATTGGCATTTCGCACTTTACGAATTGGTATTATTTTGTCGGTGCGGATCTCTACGATTTTTACGCCTCGCGGCGAGGTGGGGCGACAAATCTGCAAGAGCGGCTGAATTGTTATTCGAAATTCCGAGTGGCGCTGGCGTTGGATAAGAGCCTCGACCCCGCTCTGCTGACCGCCATGCAAAGGCGCGTAGGTTCCTTGGCGGTGAACCCGCTTGAGACTGCGACGCAACGTGAGATGCAGGCCGCCCTGCAGCGCTACGACCTGCTGGAAGCGGCCGCCCGGGAAAACAGCAAAATGGCGGAGCGGTTGGACAAGGACCGGCGGGCCGAATTAGCACGCTTCGAAAGCAATAAAGGCGAGCGAGTGCGCGATGGCATTCTTCACGTAGCCACGCTAGGGCGCTACACGCATCGGGCGGGGAACGGCGATTTTGCGGAGCTTTTGGAAGAGTACCGCGAGGTGGATTATTACCTGACGTTGCTGGATGGACTGGAAGCCGCGGGGACGCAGCCGGAAGTGGCTTATGACAGTTCGCGCATCCGCTACGCGCTGGTGCAACTCAGCGTGCTGTTGCCCGATCTTAAAGACAGCCCCATACGGGAACGCGCTTCGCACACAATTGAGAAGCTGCGCGAGCTTTCGGCCGACGAGGATCTGAGGGCCGAGTGCAGGGTGGCTCTCGATTCACTCGCGGGCATTCGTGTGGAAGCGCGGGTGGGATCGGGCAAATCGGAAACGCTACGGTGACCCTTCGCTATTTGTGGTTGGCGTTGGCGTTACTTTCGGTTCCGCATGCGTGGGGCGCGGCGGCCCGCCGGTTGGTGATCCTCAAAGTGGATGGGCTGGGTGAAGAGTTGCTCGAGAACGCGATGGAAACGCGCGATCCGGCGACTGGAAAATCGCAACTGCCTTGGCTGAGCCATATCTTCGCAGAGCAAGGCGCTATTTACGACAACTTTTATACGCGCGGCATCAGCCTTTCGGCACCGTCGTGGTCAATGCTTGATACGGGGCATCATACGGTGATTCGCGGCAATGTCGAATACGACCGCTTCACCGGCGAGGTTTACGACTACCTGAATTTTTTCCCGCTCTATATTGGCTATGCGCGGCAAAAGCAAGTGGACTCACCGGGCGTAGAGGTGCTGGACCGTGCGGGGATTCCGCTCCTGATAGACCATTTTGAATTTCCGCAGATTTTCCAGAGCTTTCAGCTTTTTCAGCGGGGCGTGCGCTGGACGACGTTGCAGGATGTACTGAAGCGTAAGTTTTCATCGAAATCGATTTTTTCGATGCTGGAGGGCGCAACCCCGTCTTACGATTCTTTGCTCCAGGCGCAAACCAAAACCGAATTGCAAGAGAGCTTACAGAAGCCGCAGATTCTCTATTTGGATTTCTTTACGGGCGACATTGACCATATGGGGCACGCCACAAATGAGTCGGCGGCGCTGCTGAAAGAACTCCGCAAATTGGATACGTTGGCCGGACAACTCTGGAGCGCGATTCAGAAGAGCCCCTTGGCCGATCAAACTATATTTGCGATGGTATCGGACCATGGCATGAACAATGTGCCGGGCATTGTCAGCCAAACCTACAACCTGACCGATCTGTTGAACAGTCCCGCCGGCGGCGCGCACCATGTGGTGACGAACCGGGAACAACTGAGCGATTTCAAATTCAAGAGCCTGTATCCACTTTTGCATCGCGTGGTGAATCCGAGCGAATCTTCGTTCTATTTGCGTGGAGAGGCCGAGCGATATCCAACCGCATGGCTCGATATCGATGGCAACGAGCGGGCGGCCTTGCATCTGCGGAATAGCGACATCAATAAAATCCATATTTTGTTGCAGCAATTGGCGCGGCCGGAGTTAGAACCTCAGTTGCGCAAGGCGGCGGCCCAAGTGCTGGGAGAAACGATTGACAGGCATCGCAACCATTGGTCGGAAACCGCCCAGCAGCTTGATGAGGAATTGCAGGCGCTCAAGCGGGCGATAGAAGCGCGCAAGATTGCGGTGGGTGAGGAGCCGCACAAATTTACCGATGTGGGAGAGAAGCGCAGCGCTTGGCGGTTGCGTCAAGAGCTGGAAGACTGGCAAGCGGAATATGAGGCCTATTCTGTTTACCTTCGGCACCTGAGGAAGTTGCTGGCTTTCGAGCCAGACCCGCTGAAAGTCTTCAAGGAAAAAATCGCCGATTTTATTCCGGAAATGAGTTTGGGCGATTTGAATACGCAGGAGCAGTTGCGGCATTACGTCGCAGGACCGGGCGAGGGTGGTTTGCAAATGACCAGCGCCGGTCGGTTGGACGAGGAGCGCTCTTTCCGCTATATCGATTATCCGCGGCTCTTTTGCGAACAGCATGGCTTGAATCGTCCTCAGCCGGAACTGCCCGAGAAGCCCATCGATTTTACGGCCATGCGGATTGCGGACCCAAGCGCCGGGGAACATGCTTATTGGTTGTACGGCGGCGAAGAGAGCCAAATCGAGATCTTGACGGATTCCGCCGGCCGCATTGCAGTGAAGCCGCTGAACGGCGGGTGGCGAAATGGTTTGCCGCTTGGCTTGTTGGAAGATCCCGATTTGCGCATTCCCGCCGGGGCGCAAAGGCTTCGCTGGCTGAGCGATCGGCACAGCGAACAAGAGTGGTTCACGGCCATTCATAAGACGCGCTATTCGAACGGGGTGATTGGAATTACCGAAGAGCTTTCGCCGGTAGGTGAAAACGTGCCCGGGCGCGCGGGGATGGATGCGGTGATGCTGCGTTATGAGCGGCGGCGCAGGGAGTTAGTGCAAGCCGACATTCATTTGTTTGCCGCGGATCATTGGAACTTCAATGTAAGGTTTCCGAATCCGGGCGGGAATCATGGCAGTTTTCTGCGGATTTCGACCCATTCGGTTTGGATGATGGCGGGCGCGGAGGTAAAGGCGGGGCGGAGGGAAGAACCGGTGGATAGCCTGGAGTTTGGGCGGGTGCTTTTACAATTGATGCAGATGCCGGAACATTACTAGGGCAACCAACAAGCGCGGATTGACTGCTCATCTACTTAATTTGTTTAGCGCCGCTTTGAATTCGTCCTCAGTCAAACCAAACTTCATCAAAGCTGCGCTTATACATATCGGAGAAAGCTTCTCCGGATCCCGACCGTGGGTGAATACCAGGCAACTGGGAGCTTGTCTTGTGTACGGCGGAGCGACAAACCTTATGGCATATTCCTTCGTCGGAGAGCGTTCGGCTAAGATTCGAAACTCATCCTTAAATATAAGAACGACTTGTTCTAGGGTGAGTTCCGGGATTGCATCATGCGGCCCTATTGATATTGATTTGAGAAACTCTTGAGGTTGAATCCCGGCCAACCGCTCACGACGCAGGATATGCTCGATGCTTTCCGAAATCCGAAATTCGAACGAGTGGCAAAGAAAACCTGGGGCCTTTCGGAATGGTATCCCGACAATAGGCGCAAATCGGACTCTAGGAAAAATGAAGACCGCACGGCGGGGGAATTAGAAGACGAGGCCGCATCGGAATAAGCCTTCAGTTGTTCTAGGCTGGCGATATCGGTAGAACGCTTTACCAGAAGCAAAGGGTGCTTCGGTGGGGGCTTGGCCTTGCCTCACGGAGCCGGTGGTTGATCCAGATTCCGGAACATCACTAGCGCATCTACATAACCAAACCTCGGATGCAGAAACGCCTTAGGTAGCCTCCCCACAATCTCAAAGCCTAAGCTCTGCCACAACTTCACGGCGCGCTCATTCGTCGCAACCACAAAATTGAATTGCATAGCTCTGAAGCCGCGAGTGCGGGCGTGCTCAAGCGAATGCTCACACATCGCGCGTGCAATGCCTCGGCCCGTCGCTTGAAACGCCGTCACATAACCGCAATTCGCCACATGCGATCCACCGCCGCGCTGGTTCGCCTGCAAGAAATAAGTACCGAGAATGTCACCGTTCTCCTCAAAAACGAACACTTCACGCCCAGCGGCATGCCAATAAGCTAAGGCGTCTTCGCGGGAAATGTCGCGGGGAACGGTATAGGTTTCGCCGGTACGAAACACAGGCGCAAACACTTGCCAAATCTGTTCGTCGTCGTTGGGAGTGGCCGGGCGAATCAAGTCACGAACGCCCAAAGATGCGGCTGAAGAACTGCTTCCAATGCCACTTGTATTCCTGGCATTCAGGCGCGGGCGCAAAGCTCAGCAAGTTCGTCCCGCGTTCCACGCTCAGCGATTGCACTTCAGATCCATCCGCTGTCACATTTACCGTGAGAAAGGCTTTGCAACTATCGGTGGAATCGATCTTCCAGGGCGCGGGCGTTTTGTTAGATCCCCAATCCGCCATGAATTGCGCATAGTTGTAGTGTTCGCAGGCCGTGGGACACCAGATCGAATACGCCGCCTGATACTTGTGTTCGTTCAGCAGCGCGATAAAGTCTTTCGCCACGTGCTTCTCAGGGTAATTACGCGAAAGCTCGTAGCCGAGCCAGGCGAGAAGCAGCGCTGCCACCGCAGTGACCGCAATATATTTGATAATCTTGCCGCGCCGTTCGTCTTCTACGCCATAATCCGCCAGATAGCTCGCCATAACGCTCACTTTGTTACTGGATTTGCCTTGTCGTAAGCAGCGGTAGCTTGGACAGTGAGATCGAGCGACGGTTTGAAATACAAAGCGTTGGTCACATCAATCACCACGTCGATATTCTTCTCTTCCGCCAGTTTTTTCACCACATCCGCCATTTGACGGCCGACGCGGCCCAGAATGTCCTGCCGCTCGGCATTGACGTCAGCTTGTAGATCCTCGCTGAGCCGTTTCAGTTGCTTTTGTTTTGTGGTGAATTGCGCTTGCAGGTCCGCTTCCTTGCCGGGCTGCAGATTCGGCGTGGAGGCCTGTTTCTGTATATCCTGCAGTTCCTTCTGCAACTCTTCAATGGTTCGCTGGCGAGGGCTGAATTTCGCCTCTAAGGCGGCGCTGTCTTTCTTGATCTCCTGCGTTCCCAGAACGGCTTGTTGGAGATTGATGATGGCGACTTTAGCGGGGCCGATTTCTTGTGCCGCCAGGCAGCCGGCCATGGCCGCTGAAGCAATGAGGAGCGACGCGCTCCGAAAATGCGAGAACATTACCTTCTAGACTCCTGTGTGAAAGCTCTAAGAAACCGGGCTGAGCCGGAATAGACGGGGTGAATTCGCCCCTCACAGGCTAGCATGCTCACGTCTTATGCTTCACGTCTTATGCTTCACGTCTTATGCTTCACGTCTTTAGGATACGCCCATTTGGGCCAATGGTGAGCTGACGGTCGCGCCAGCGAACGGTTCTACCCGCATAGGACGCCAGCCAGATCGCAAACGAGTACAAATCCCAGAGGGGCGCAAGCCAGCAAAGTTCGGCGGCGAGCGCGCTCTTGAGTACTAGACCAGCGAATAGCGCCGATAAGATGCGGGATCCAACCAGCAGCCAAGCTAGGGGCTGCGCGCCGAACAGCAACGCGATGACGGCCCAAAACCCCGCCTGGGTGATGGGCAAGCCTGCGTAGGCAGCGCCTTTCGACAGCCGTATGGTGCGCGCCCAACGAAGCTGGTGCCGCCACACGCCGCGCCAAGTGGCATCGCCCAGGGTGGTTTCCACAACGTACGTGGAGAGCACCACGCGCTTACCCAGCGATGTGATCTGCTTGGCCAGCTGGTAATCGTCCGCTATGTAATCCGCGAAGGCCGCAAAGCCGCCGGTTTTTTCGAGATCTTCGGCGCGAAAGGCCAGCGTCGAACCGAGACCGAACTCACGCACGCCCACGATTTGCGCCACCATGGTACTGGGCATGAAATCGGTCATAATACCGAGCGCTTCCCAGGCGGCCGCAAGGTTGTGCGCTTTCACGCGGTACAAGCAGGTGACTACGCCTACGTTGGGGTCGGCCAGTGGAGCGGTTACCGTGGCCAGGTAGTTAGAACCCACCTTGATATCGCTGTCGTTCACCACGCGCAGAGGATAGCGCGCACGGCGATTCAACTCCATCAGCAGACCAACTTTGCCGTTGAGCGCGTCGGCAGCACCGCTGAAAAGCGCCATGGGCGATGAAGGCCGTGCGGCGTGAAGGCGTGTGACTTCGAGTGCCGCGGGGTCTTGCGGATCGCGAGCGCCAAACAAAACCTCGAATTGCGGATGATCCTGTTCAATCTGCGAAAGGAAAGCCTCGGTCGTGTTCGGATCAAGTCCGCGTAACGGCTTTAAAACGGCGACGGAATCTGTCCAGAGTGGGGATTTGCGTCGGCTGAATTGCCGCAGCGAAGCAAAAATAGCGAGACACTGGTACAAAAGCGCCGGAAGAAAAACAAGCCACAGAAGACGCACGCGTTATGCTACCGTGCCAGCAGAACGACTCCGCCTAATACCAACAAAGCGCCCGCCGCCCGCCGCGGTCCCACTTGCTCCTTCAGCACCAGCTTCGCGAGTAGCGTTTCCAAAACGAAAGTGGCAGCGGAAGCGGGTACCGCAAAGCTTAAAGGCGCAATCTGCACCAGCGCCATAAAGGCAAAGAAGGAAATGGCCATGGCCACGATGCTGAGGAACAGATAGCGGCGGCTCACAATCAAGCGCAAGAGCTTAGCCAGCCCGCGCGCATCCACGCCCTGCTCACCGCTGCGCTTCATCTCATAGCTCTGCAGCAAATCGCCCAGTACGGTGGCCACCACAATAATCGAAAGCAGCACCCACTTCATGACGAGACCTTCATGGCAACATCCTCGCAAGCCGTGGTTTTAGGCTTGGTGGTGCTGACAAACGCGGTTCCAAAGAAAATGAGGAATGTACCAATCCAGTTGGTAAGGGTAACGGTTTCACCCAGATAGAAATGTCCCAGAATGGCCGCTAAAACATAACCAACGGCCGTTACCGGCACGACAAAGCTCAAATCGGCCCAACTGAATAACGCCATGCGCGTGAGAAGCCAGAGAATGAGCAGGACGATGCCCAACGCAACGCGCACATGAAACATGGCCCGAATATAATCGGCTGGATTCACCGACATAGTGCCCGGAATGCCCTTCATCCCCAGCGTCAAGCTGAGGTCTCCGCCGGCATTCAATAGAATCACGAAGAGCGCTAGCGAAAGGGTTCTGGCCTTAGATGGCGCGGCGGCCAAAGTCAGTCACCTGTGCTCAAAACCGGAGGCTGCTGCTCCTCCTTCTGCCTGCTCTGATCCTTCACATACTGCTTGCGCTTCGAGCGCAGCGCCAGGTATTCCTTGGCTTCCTTGTAGAGCCGCTTGCGGTCGTTATTGTCAAACAGCGCCTTGCTCACTAACCGGAAAGCCACCTTCGGGCGGAAATAGTATTCGCCATAAAAGCGCTCCACCCAATCCACCAGTTCGCCCTTGTCCAAGCCCGGGTAGTTGTAGTTGGGAAGCTGATGGCCCGCTTCATCCGTCATGGAATCGATGGTAATCAGTCCGTTCTTCTTTACGTGATCGTAGAATTCGGTGCCCGGATACGGATGCGCAATCGAAACCTGAATGGTTTCCACGTCCAGTTCTTTGGCGAAGTTGATGCTGGTACGAATGGTGTCGCGCGTTTCACCGGGCAAGCCGACAATAAAATCACCATGCACCGTCAGGCCCAGCTTTTTGCAGTTCGCGGTGAAACGCCGCGCCATATCGATGGTTGCGCCTTTCTTGATGTTCTTGAGAATTTGTTGATCGCCCGATTCATAGCCGACGATCAGCAGGCGGCAACCGGCGTCCTTCATCGCTTTTAGCGTGTCGTAGTCGGTGGTGACACGCGAAGTGCAGCTCCAGGTAAACTTCAGCGGCTTGAGCTTGCCACACAATTCAATCGTGCGGGCTTTTTGATAATTGAACGTATCATCGTCGAAAAAGATTTCACGCAGGCCGGGGAAGTTCTCTAACGCGTAGCGGCATTCATTCACGATATCGTCGGAAGAGCGCAAACGCCAGCGGTGTCCTGAGTGCGTTTGGGGCCACAAGCAGAAGGTGCATTGCGCCGGGCAGCCGCGGCTGGTATAAAACGAAATGTAAGGGTTGAGCAGGAACGGAACGTTATAACGCGTGAAATCCAGATCGCGCTTATATACCTTGGTCACCCATGGCAGTTCGTCCAGATTTTCAATCACTGGCGCTTCTGGGTTGCTTTGAATACCGCCGTTCTTGCGGAACGCGACGCTGGGGATTTCTTCCAAAGGCTTGCCCATGGCGAAGTCGCGAATGGCGTAATCGAATTCGCGCTTCACTACAAAATCGATAGCGGAGGTGGCGCGCAGAGATTTTTCGGGCTCGGTGGTAACCGGCGGCCCAACGAAGGCAACCTTCAACTTCGGATTGTTGTCCTTCATCATCTCGGCAATCTTTACGTCCACGTTGAAGCCCGGTGTGGAAGTGAACAGCACCAGCAGTTCGTAATCGGCAGCCATGGCTACCGTCTGGTCGATGGAAACTTTGTGCGGTGGAGCGTCCAGCACCTTGCTATCGGGAATCAAGCCGGCCGGGTAACATAGCCACACCGGATACCAGTAAGATTCGATCTCGCGGGCGGCTGGCCAGCGCGAGCCGGCTCCGCCGTCAAAACCTTCGAAAGAAGGGGGATTTAGAAAGAGAGTTCGCATGGTAGTTCGGTTAGAACGTCAACCTTCAGAATACTTTGTTTGCTGCCAGGTTCTCAACCAGCGTGCCGCGACCGGGGTATGACTTGGGGTGTAGCGTGAATTAAGCGCATCCAGTGGCAACGCCTTACAACGGCGAAACGCTGGAAGCGAGGCGCGCCGTATCGAGTTCCGTCGTATCCTCGTCACTTTGGGCGATGGCCGTGTAATTGATGTCTAATTCCACTTTCCCCACGATACGCGTATCGATCGTACTCGTCATGTGAGCCGGTACCGACGCACCGTTTTGAATGACGAAGGCGCGCTCAAATTCCACTTTCTTGAAGAAAATACTAGGATTCTTAACCAGCCGCCCTTTTTCCAGCACCGGCAGGTACGAATTGGAATCGAGCCACAATTCGCCTTTGAAAAGCCCAGCCCGCTTCTTGCGGGGACCCACCTGAAAGACGTACGCGTTGAGGCCGCGCCCCGTGAGGCGTCCTTTTAGCTTGAACTTATAATTCGCCGGCGTGAGCGTTAATCCCGGATCGCTTTGCGTTTGCTGCTCGGCCTGCAAATAGCGGGCGATCACTTCTTTCTTAACATTATTGTCGCCCTGGAAGCCCAGAACTCGATACGTGATCTTTCCCACATTCGAAATCTTGCGCAGAGCGCGCAACCGCCCATGTTCCTGCAGTTGCGGCACGGAAGCGTCAATCTCCACTTCCATCGAGCGTTGCGCAGGCTGTAACACACTTGCTTCTAAATATTTGCCGATGATGGCTTGCGACGGGCCCGCTTGATCCTCGGAAGCGTCTCCAACGTCCGCCCTGACGCTAAAGAACGAGACGCCTAAAATGATTGCGCCAACAGCTATGCTTTTTAAGTTCAAAATCTTGGGTGCTTAACCGATTTGGTTGGATGCGTCTAAAACCCCGGCAAGCACTCCCCTTTCTTAAGCTCTAGTGACCAAGCTCTTTAGTAGCTTAGATGGGTGGATCGTTGCCGGGTTGCAGGAAAGCGTGCCGAACTACATGTAGTCCGGCACGCCTAGACCGCCGCAGCTAGTAATGCTATTTGGCTAGGGCTTTGATAAAGCTCAAGCCGTTCGGCACTCCAAAGCCGGTGACGTTATCCCAACCGGTTGTCACGGTCAGTGAGCTATCTATCCCGAAACCGAAATCGATGGCCAAGCCGTCTGCGGCGAGGCCGTCCGGGCCGGGCGCGTCTAGCCAATTGGCGCTGACAAAGCCCTCGGTAGTGTAGAGGTAGGGTTGAAATAAAGACGCGGGTGAATAGTAGAAGGGACCAGCGCTATCTACCACCGTGCCAAATACATTGGTGGGGCTACTAACCGGAAGAACGTCCCGCATTGCGCCCGCCGGCAATGCGGCGATGAGTGGCGCCGCCTGACCCAGTGGCTTGCCCTTTGCTTGTGTGGCGATCGCCAGGATGCCGGTAATGATCGGGCTGGCTAGGCTTGTGCCTCCCCAACCAGCTTCCAGGTATGGTTGCGGCCCTTCACCCAGGTCTTGCGTGACGACAATCGGCACGCCGGTGTACGGATCGGCCAAAGCTGAAATGTCCGGCACCTGCCTGCCCGAACCCGGGAGTTTGCTCTGCCAAGCGGGTTTCTTGAAATAAACGCTTTCGCCCCCACCCGCGCCGCCAATATTACCAATGGCTAAGGGTGGATCGGCAACACCGAACTCTGAAATATAGGTCAAGGTGTCGCCCCAGCCTAATTCCCAGAAGCCCAACCCCGGGCCACCATTATTGTTGAGAATGGACGTTCCACCCACGGCTGTCGCATAGGGATTATTGGCCGGCACTCCGGCCGCGCCAATCGGGGTGCCTAATCCCTCGTCGCCACCGTCGCCACTTGAAAATTGGAACGAGACGCCTTTGGCGGCGGCGGCTTTGAGAACCGTGGTATAGGAATTCTGTTCTTGCGGGCCGGAAATGAGATCCGTATCTTCTTCCCAACTATCGGAAACGACGGTGCCCAGTTTATTCTTCACAATGTAGTTCATCGCGTACTGAAAATCTTCGCTATCCTGGCCGTTCGACGCAACTAGCACGATTTTCGCTTTCGGGGCCATCGAGTGCGCCCATTGAATATCCAGGGCGATCTCGATATCCCAACCGGTGAGAATGCCGGCTTGCGGGTTAGGCTTGCCGTCGGGATAAACGATTTCAAAGTTGGAAGAGTCTAAGAGCGGTAAACCAGCCAATTTGAAAAATGCATTGGCGTCGGATTCAGCTGTTGGATAGCCATACGCTTCCAGCAAGACAACCGTCTGTCCGGTACCGTCGAGTCCGAAAACGTAGGCATCCTTAAGGCCGTAGTGCCCCTGAAGTTGGGCCGGCGTAAAATCGCAGAATCGGCCTTTAGCGTCTTCCAGGTTGTAAACGTTCCCATAATAAACGCCAATCGGCAAGGAAGCGCCAGGCGTAACGTATGTCTGCTCAGCGGGAGCTGCCAGGCAGTAGTCAAAAATGTACGCTCCCAGGCCGCCGCCGTTGGCCAAGACCTTGCTCATCTTAACGGAAGGAAAAGATTGGCCGGTACGGGGATTGACCACCCGTTTCAGCATGGGCTTAACGGTGTGCTGGTCAAGGCCGGCAATGGAACCCACCAGGCTGCCGGCGGCGCCCGTCAGTTTGGCGTCTTGTATGTGCGCGCGGAACGTTTTGCCCTTGAACGACAAATTATGGAATTGCGTTTGAAACGCCGCTGCCACGTTCGCCGCGCTTCCATGCACACGAACCGAATATTCGTCGGACGAAATCACCGATAGGCCGTGCTTCTGCAGCTCCTGCTGAACGGTTTTCAATTCGGCCGCCGACGGCGCATATTTTGCAATATCCGCGTCGGTCATCCAATGATGATAGGTGGGCGATTCCGGGTCATACAATTTATCGACGGCTTCATCGAACGCCGCCTGGTTGTGGAGCTGCAAGTGAACCGTGAGCGTCAACTCTTCGGCCGGGTCAGCAGGACCGAGATCGTTTGCCTTCTCAACCACGGGGGAAACGGTATGTGCATGTTCCACGGCTAAAAGCGGCTGCGCTATCACGCCTAAACTCAGAAAGAACGCTAGCGGCAGGATGCTGCGGCCACCAGCAAATGATTTCAACAACATGTATGCTCCTTTTTTTAAATCGTTTGAAACTGGCGTGCCATATCGAATCCACCTAGAACGCCTTATCATGGCTATGTATTACTTACCCAACCCCGCTATTCTAGCTGAGCTAGGGGCGCTTTGAAAGCGAATTCAGGCGGGTATAGTACTCCAGGCGATAGTACTTTATGACCGATTGGGGGTCGGGCTTCCAGCATATCCGGGGATCGGGTCGGGATACCGCTCATTGAATCGACGCCGTGTCCGCGCCGGACCGACATCCGGGCCCTACCAGGCCCCGACATCACTCTGGTTTCTGGATGGAACATAAGGGCTTCGGTTCGCTCTTTCCACCCACGCAAGATCAACCCTACCGTAGCCCGGCCGTCCAATTTAGTACCACGTTGATTGTGAAGGTTGGAGGTTCGCCGGCTGGCTCGAAGAAGAGAAAGCGCTGTCCGTCCGCGAAGACGGCGAATCCGGACTCCTTAGCTTGAGGTGCATCGAAAAGCCTGTGTGGCACTCCGATTTCGGGCGAGCTGCCAATCTTCACATCCACGGCCATCAACTTCGCTTGCTCGAGGTAGTACAGTTCCCGCCCGTCCTTGCGCCAAATCGGTGAGCTTCCACCGCTCGCCGAAACGCGCACTTTGGCCCCCGCCGCTCCCCCCGTCGCACCCGGCAGGAACGGACGCAGGTAGATCTCCTGCGAACCCGTTTCGTCCGACGAGTAGGCCATCCACAAGTGTCCCTGCCCGTCACGAACCGGCGACAATCTTCCTTCGTCTTCGTCGGCCGCAGTCTTGAGAAACGGAAACGTTTTGCGGTCTCCTTCAAGCGATAGCACCCAGATGTCTCGCATACTAACGGGATCGGCCTCAAAATAGACCAGGAACCGTCCGTCCATCGACCAACTGACCCGCCCCTTCGGGTTCAATGACTTCGCCAGCAGTTCGTCCTCGCCGGTGCCGTCTGCATTTTTGGCGTACAGATCGAAGGTGCCGGACCGATTCGACCGGAACGCGATCCGTTGCCCATCCGGCGAAAAAACGGGGTTCATGTTGGAGACTTGTGCCGTCGTCAGGCGCGAGGAAACGCCGCGCTGCAGATCGGTCCGCCAAATTTCCTCCACCCCATTGCGGCCCATTCCGTCAAAGACGACATTTCTTTCCAGAGGGTCAAGCGAGGGGTCGGAGCTACTAATGATGGGCGATTCAATCGTTCGAAGCGTGCTACCGTTTCTACCTCTTAGAACAATGCGGTCTTCCTGTTGGACAGCTTCCTGATACACCAGAACGCCGGTTGCCGAAGTCGAAAACAGGGCTCGGCCGGTATTGATCCAATCTGTCCCAATGTGCTCAGCGAAGGCGCGCGGTTCGCCGGTAAAGCGCAGCCTGGCTGGGTCGAAGCGGCGCGCCATCAATGTCGAGCCCTGAAGGAACAGCAGATAACCCGGATCCATGTAACGAGCCTGCCGCCACGTTCGCACCAGCGGGCCGTCCATCACCTTTTCCTGGGCATCCAGCGAGCCGACGTATTCCCCCGTGTTCTCTTCCTGCGCGCTCCAGACCCAATAAATGAAATGGCGGCCATCGGGAAGAAACTGCGGATATCTATGGGCGATATCCTTCCTTGCGGAATTTAACATGGTCGCCGGGGCCGGTACTCCACCATTAGCTGGAACCCGGTAAAGTCCGCTGCCATTTGATACGGGTTGATACAAAATGACGCCCTGGGGGCTCCAGGCGCCACCGGAAGGGTAGACGGCGAACGGAGTCACCGTGCGCGTCGCGGTTTGTCCCTCGCTGAAGTCCAGCCGCTGCAGCCCATGGTGGGAGGCAAAACCCAGAGAACGTCCATCCGGAGACCAGAACGGACATGTTGCTCCATCTGTACCGGGCAGCTTTCGGGCACTGAGTGAGTCGCTGGAACGCAGCCAAAGGGCCGAACCCGCAACGTTCACAGAACCTGGAACATTGACCTCGGTTAACGCAATGCGTGTGCCATCGGGCGACACGGCCACGTTGAAGAAATCCGCTTGGAATGGCGGCGCGAACGAGAACCGGACGATGTTGGCTTCCGGGGTCCGGTGCGTGAAGTATGCGAAGGCGAAGGCACCGGCCGTCAGGCTCGCCATTGTAACGGCCGCGATCCAAACTCTTTGCCTGCGGCCGTATTCAGTC
The DNA here is from genome assembly GCA_963785595.1 of Bryobacterales bacterium. GTDB lineage: Bacteria > Acidobacteriota > Terriglobia > Bryobacterales > Bryobacteraceae > Bog-105. Next base: position 832,003 of record CAWAVY010000003.1, read on the forward strand.
GGCGACGGAGGCGGAGACGAAGCAATGCGTCCGCTGCCCTGCGCGAGCGCGGCGAGGGCGAACCCCAGATCGCTCGCCGATTGGAAGCGCTTCGAGGGGTCTTTTTCCAGGCAATGCGCCACCGTCTGCCGCACGCCGGGTGGCACAGTTTCCGGTAACTCCGGGGGATCGTTGTTCAGAATGGCCGCGATCGCTTCCGCCGGAGTATCTGGAAACGGGCGTTTCCCGGTCAGCAACTCATAGAGGAGAACACCAAGGCTGAAAATGTCGGAGCGGTGATCGATGGGACCGCCTCGCAACTGCTCAGGCGACATAAAATTCAATGTGCCCATTACCATGCCGGATTGCGATTTGAGCCTCTCGCTCTGGGCAACGCTGTCGGGGGTCGCGTCGCTTAGCTTGGCCAAGCCGAAGTCGAGGATTTTAATTTGGCCGCTGCGCGTAAGTAAGATATTGGCGGGCTTGAGGTCGCGGTGTACAATACCGGCCCGATGCGCGGCTGCCAGGCCGGCCGCAATTTGCACCGCAATCTCGAGGGCCTTGCGGATGCCTAAGTCCCCGGTGCGCAACGGTTCGCCATCCACCAACTCCGTGACCAGGAAATAGACCCCTCGCGCTTCACCCACATCGTAGATGGAAACGACGTTTGGGTGATTGAGCGACGCGACAGAACGGCCTTCCCGTTCAAACCTCTGCCGGCGTTCCGGGTCGCGGCTCACTTCAATGGGCAGGACTTTTATGGCGACGTCTCGGCGCAAACGTGAATCGCGGGCCCGGTAGACCTCGCCCATGCCGCCCGCCCCAAGAAGACCGACAATTTCGTAATGTCCAAGCTTTTCTCCAGCCGACAGAGAGCGCGCCGTTCTATCCCTGGTCGTTTCAGTGAGCAATTCCGCGGCCGGACGGTCCAAAATCTGGCCATCCTCATCCTGCGCCAAAAGTGCCTCGATTTGACGGCGCAGTTCGTCGTCGCCCTGGCACCCTTGCGCCAGGAATGCTTGGCGGTCGTTGGCATTGCGCTCTTGAGCTGCATGGAACAACTCTTCGATCTTGCGCCAGCGCTCCGCGGTCATCTTCAGATTCTAGACTGGACACTCTCACATGCCGGCGCTCAGTTGAACAGCCGCCTGCAATCGCGCCGTCCGTGCAGCCAAGCCGCGATAAATCATGTCAATGTCTCGGTCCGAGAAAGAGAGTGGCTTCACGATCATGCACGATAAATCGTCTTGGTTCCAATGCGCTTTCATGATTCCTTCGGCGGAGTGCTCGTTGATCCCCTGCAGCATGTGAGTAATCTCATGCACCATGACGTGTGCCAGCAGAAACGCTAAAAGCACCTGAGGCCGATCCTCTTCGATCCGATCCCAGAACAGGCGAATGCGCGAACCCTCATACGGTAGCGAATAGCCTAAGGCGCCAGGGAAGAGCGTTGCCGGAGTCTCGTCGGTCAGGCTTAGCAAAATGCCTTGCAGAGGGCAATTGCGCAGGCCCTCGTGCCAATGCAACGTCACGCCGATCGCGCCGAACATCTTGGAAGCTATGGCCTTGGAAGGCGTTCTAATGACAGCACTTGGTCCTCCCGAAATGCAAACGGATACTGCGCGTTCCAACGGCTTTACCGCTTCTCCTGCCGGCGCTACTACCGACGCCGCTACGCCGATTGCTGCGATCACTGCGATTCTCATCGATCCTCCTGTTTTGCGGTCGCCCCACAGGCGCAAACGGGAGGCAAAAACTGGCATCCAAGCCAGAAATATTTTTCAAACCGTGCGGCGGCCTATAATTCGGTAGCCATGGGAGAAGGGAGAAGTTTGGAAACCACCCAGCTTTTGCGTGCCTGGTCAAACGGCGACGAAGCGGCTCTCGCGCAGCTTACACCTCGCGTTTATGACCAATTGCGCCGCATCGCCGGCCACCACATGCAGAACGAGCAACCGGGCCGCACCATCCAAACCACCGCATTGGTTCACGAGGCCTATCTCAAGCTGATCGATGCTAAAAACGTGGACTGGCGTGACCGCGCGCATTTTTTCGCTGTCTCATCGCAGATCATGCGGAGGATTTTGCTCGACCGGGCGCGGCGGCGCACAGCGGCCAAGCGCGGAGGTAACTTTCCACGCGTTAATTTGGATGAAATCCCGGACCTGTCGTCTGGACGGGCCAGCGAATTGATAGCACTCGACGACGCCCTAAACCGCTTGGCGGAATTTGATGCGCGCAAAGCGCGGGTCGTTGAACTACGCTTCTTTGGCGGATTGAGTGCCGAAGAAACCGCGCTTGTTCTGAAGATTTCGTCCGAAACGGTTTTGAGAGACTGGAAACTCGCCCGCGCGTGGCTGTTGGATGCGTTAGGCGGTGAGAAATAGCATCCTTATCGAGAAATCAATGTCGCCAGGCAAAACGATGCACGGCTAGCGGGAGCTTGCAAGATAGCGGCGAAGATCCAGGCAATCCATTCCCGCGGAGTGTTCATTCGGTTTTTTTGTTGTAACGCTCAAACATGGCCATCGTGATATCGGGGCTCGTCGGCCAGTGCCCGCGAAGTTGCCCCGCATGCGTTTGGTAACCGTCCAGCCGTTCGGGTTCGGGCTGTACAACTTTACCGGCCTGAAAGAACAGCAACCCGATCCTATTCGTGGGCATGCGAGAGACAAAAGCATCCGCGTCATCGAGCGCGGCGCGTAGCTTTGGTATCACCACATCCGGGTGAATCGGTTCGGTCCCGGCCAGCGCACGCCACTCAGCGGCAGGATAGTTGGAGTTCCGCCGAATTTCGGCAATCAGTCCTTCGGGCGTGTATCCGGGCGCCTTTTCAACGGCCGCCCACACCAGTGCCCCCAGCGGCAAGATGGTTTCGTGAACCATCACCACGTCAACAATGTCCCGCACCTCGCGCCGTCCCGCTGCGGCCATGACTTTGTTGGTGGCAAGATCAACCGGGTGAAGCACGTAACCGAAAGTGTCGTCCCGCATGGCGGGAAAAAATCGAAATTCGCTGTCAACAACCCATTCAAGACGCGTCGCGCCGGACTCCCCGGAAACTTCGGCGGCATAAATTGCCGGCAAGCGGCGCGTCCATCTCACTCTATATCCCGCAGCTTCAAGCGCTTCCGCGTCGCTCGCCGCAGCGGACGCCACACGCTCTTCGCGGCCATGGAAAATATCGATGTCGCCCGAATAGCGCGCCGCATCGCGATTCAATGCCGCTGCTCCGGCCACGTAACTTTCCGGGTCGCGGTGCGCGGCGAGCAACCGGAGAAGATCGGTCTGAATTTTAGAAAGCGGCACGGCACGCCTTTTCTATCCGCTCCGCCAACTTCCGGGCTTCAACGTCCCCTTCCGTGCGCAACGCACGAGCCACGACCAGCGCGTCTTCCGGGGTCGGCCTCTCAAGCAGGCGTTTATTCCAAAGCGCCTGCGTCCCGTATTCCGCAAAGGCAAGGCGATACAGGCTCGCAAAATCTTCCGTCGGCGGCGTATCAATCATGGCGGCCTATTCTTAGCATAGAGGTAGAAACGCGCAAAACGGGACGGGCTTCGCGTTTTCGCGCACCCCACCGCTTATCCAGGTCGCCCATCTTCCATCCCGCGGAAACGCGCTGCCCGTCCCGTTTTGCCGATCATCAGGCTAAAAGCTGATGCGACCTTTTCCGGTCACACTGTCCAGAAAGAATCATCTCCCTTATAATCATCCACTTAGCCCCTATCATTCCTCTCGCCCGTACGCCCGTCCTCTTATCCTGCGCACATATGAACCCTTCCACCAAACCCGGCGTTGCCTTACCGCGCGCCCTCAAAATAGTCGGCCGGCCGCCGTTTCAACCTTCTGACGACGACCGTGCCAAAGTCTCGCGCATGACCGGCCTCGCCCTGCCTCAATCGCAAGTGGCCATTATTCTGGGCATTACTCCAAAAACCCTTCGCAAGCACTTCCCGCAAGAGCTCAAAGCGGGTCGAAACCGCTCCGTCCGAAATCGAATCCGCCGGAGCAGTTCCCCATGCTAACGAAAACGTTGCCTAACCACAGCGGGAAAAACCCGCCTGTTTCGCCTGAAAAGTCGGGGTTTTTGACGCGTCCCACTATATATATTTATATAGGGCGAATTGGTTCGCTTATTTACCCTTTTCCCGCGGCAATTTCCGGCAGGGTTTCAGAGCCGCAACCACAACCGAATGTGATTATCCGGTCTGTGATCCAATTCAGCCCCCATTCCCTGCCAAACTGTGGTTTAATGAGAGAGGAATGTCGAACTCAAAAGTGGGCTAAGCGCCCACTTTTTTATTTCCTGAACGTATCGAGACCTAACATGGCGGCCGTGCAAAACATACAACTCCTGGGCAGGATCACAGATCTCTGTGAGCGCTCCGCCGTGGGCACCGATATCGAAATTGTTGACATCCAACTCCGGGGCGCTGGCAACGCCCGCCTGCTGCGCGTCTATATCGACAAACCAGGCGGCGTCACCCACAGCGATTGCCAGGTCGTCTCGGAAGGTTTGGGCAAACTGCTCGATGAGGATGATCCGTTTCCCGATGGTGGTTACACTCTCGAAGTCAGCTCCCCTGGCATCGAGCGCCGCCTCTCCAAGCCTCGCGATTTCGAACGGGTCGTCGGCCAGAAAATCCGTCTAGCCGTTCAACCTCCCGGCGAAACCCGCCGCAGCTTGCTCGAAGGCCGCCTGGCGCAGTGTTCCGGCGGCGCGCTCGAAGTTGAGGTGGCCCCCGGAAATCTGGTTCGCGTCCCTTTGGAATCCGTGCAAAAGGCGAACCTGAAATTCGAGTGGTAGCGCCCCGCGCCGGCTCGCTAAATAAAATTTGAGACCCAGTTATTGAATGAAGAGGTATTGAAGTGGCTTCGATCTATCAGTCCATCGAAATTTTGAGCAAAGAGAAAGGTATTGACCCGCAAATCGTCCTCGACGCCGTTAAGGACGCCATGCTGGCCGCTGCCCGTAAACAGTTCCGCACCCAGGAAGATCTCATCGCCGATCTCGATGAGCAAACCGGCGGCTTGCAGATCTACAGCTTGAAGCGCGTCGTCGATATCGTCGAAGATCCGGTAAAGCAAATCACTTTGGCTGCCGCTCTCAAGCTCGATGAAAAAGCCGAATTGGGTGCCGACGTGCGTGAAAAGAAGCCTATGGATGTCCTCGGCCGCATCTCCGCTCAAACCGCCAAGCAAGTCATTCTTCAAAAAGTCCGCGAAGCCGAACGCGATAGCGTCTTTACCGAATTTCAAGGCCGTCAGGGCGAGCTCGTCAATTGCGTCGTCAAGCGCGTCGAAGGCCAGGATTACATCGTCGATATGGGCAAAACGGAAGCCCGCTTGCTCAAAAAAGAGCAGTCGCGTGTTGAAAGCTTCAGCGTGGGCGATCGCGTCCGCTGCGTCATCAAGGGCGTCGAGCGCGGCGGCAAGAACTCGGGCGTTGTTGTGTCGCGCGCCGCTCCCGAACTCGTCATCCGCTTATTCGAGCAAGAGGTTCCCGAAATCTACGACAACACCGTTTCCATCAAAGCCTGCGCCCGCGAAGCCGGTGAGCGCACCAAAATCGCCGTCTTCAGCCGCGACCGCGATGTCGATAGCGTCGGCGCTTGCGTCGGCATGAAAGGCATGCGCGTCCAATCCATCATTCGCGAATTGCGCGGCGAGAAGATCGATATCATCGAGTTCTCGGAAGATCCCGTGCTCTACGTTACTAAGGCGCTCAGCCCCGCCAAAATTTCGCGCGTCACCATTATGGACCCCACCGAAAAGCACATGGAGGTGGTGGTCGACGATCTCCAACTTTCCCTCGCCATCGGCAAGCGCGGCCAGAACGTGCGCCTCGCCGCTAAACTCATCGGCTGGAAAATCGACATCAAAAGCGAAGAAGAAAAACGCCGCGAACTCGAATCCCGCATGGGCGATATGGTCATGTCCGGCGCTCCGGTTTCCGTTCTCATGGATCACGGCATGACGGAAGCCGTGGTTGAAAAACTGGTCGGCGCCGGCATAGGCACCGTCGAGCGCTTGGGCTCCATGACTCCGGAAGAGCTCGAAGACATTCCCGGCATTGACGAAGAAGTCGTCACCCGCATTCAATCTTCAGTCGTCGCTTTCTATGGTCACTACGATAACGCCCACAACCAGGACGCCGCAACGGAAGAAGCTCCCGCCGATCAATCCGCTATCGAAGCCGCTATCGATCGTGAAACCATCGCCGTCGAGCTTGATGGCGAACATCCCGAGCCCTTTAAAAATATCGAGACCGGTGTGCTCGAACGCGACATGGCCAAGCATGAACAAGCTTTGCTCGAAGAAACCGACGAAGGCGAAGTCCTCGATCTTGGTAAGGTGGAGGGGCTTTCCGCCGCGCCGTCGTCGTTGCGCGCCTTTGCTCACGCCGATCTTTCGGAAGCCGTTGAACCGCTCCCATCTGATACCATGATTAAGATCGGCGATTCTGCCACAAAGTAAGGTTTTGCAAGGAGTTATCCAGCAGTTCTCTTCTATGAAGAAAATTAGAATTAACGAGTTGGCTCGGGAGCTTGAGGTCAAGCCCGGCGTCATCATCGACATGCTGCCAGAGTTGGGCGTGCATGAGAAAAAGACGCATTCCAGCTCGATCGATGAAGAGGTTGCCATTGAACTCAAGCGCCGCCTTCATGGACCCGACTCCGGTCCCCTGCGCACCGGCAGCGAATCTTCCAATGGCCACAGTCACGATTATGACGATCACGCGGAGCATGAGTCGCACGAGGATGAACACCAGCCCGAGCCGGCCGTCGAACCAACTGTAGTTGAACATCCATTGGCTTCACATCAGCATCAACAGCCCGAGCGCACATTGGCGGCGGGCTCTGGCGCCGCGCATTCCTCCGTCGAGCCTCCCAAGGCGCCGCCCTCCTTGCCCATGCGTCCGCCGGCCTTGCCTTTGCCCCGCCCGGCGCGCGATTTTCAAACCGCGCGCCCGCCCGCGCAAAGTCTCAATCGGCCCGCGCCCTTAACTCCCGCGCCCGCTGCCAAAGAAGAACAGCCGGAAACCGTCACGGCGGAAACCGCGGCCGAAGTTACCGAATCGGAAAAACCCATTCCTTCGTTCCGCCCATTGCGTCCGCCACTCGGCGGCGCCGTTCACGCGCCCTTGGCAACGCCGGGTCACGCAGGCTCGGCCCACAATCGCGGCATCTCCATTCCCGCGCGCCCGGTTCCACCTTCGCCCAAAATTAATCCGGCCGGCGCGTCCGCTCCGCCCGCCGCGGGTCCTCGGCAACCTATGCCGGCGGAACCGCCGCGCCCCAGCTATGGCCCCATGCAAACGCTCGAGCGTTCGCCCCGTCCATCCGCTCCCGCCGCGCCGGTTGCACCCTCTGCGCCCCTACCACCACCCAGCGGCCGCTTGCATCAAGCGCCCACACACGTGGTCGCACCCGGCCCGTCAACCCCTGCTGCCACCCCAGCCACGCCGCTGCCCCCGCCCAGCGCTCCACCCAGTTCCGTGCCGGGTGCTCCCATTCCCGCTCGTCCGTCGCCGCGCCCCGCGCAAGCTTCTACACTTACTCCAGGCGCGCCCATTGCGCCGCGGCCCCAAGGCGCGCGTCCGTTGGCTGGCCAGCCGCAAGCTCGTCCTATCGTTCCTCCGCGGCCCGATCTGGTTCAGCGCCTCAAACAGCAACAGGCGCGCCCTATGCCCGGCGCCGCCCCGCCGCCATCTCCGCGCCCGGGCGCACCGTCTCGTCCTTCCACCGCTCCCGGTCAGCCCATCTATCGCGGTCCCGTTCGCCCCGGCCAGCCTCTCATGCGTGGCCCCGGTCAGCAGCCTGGCGGCGGTCCCAACCAACCCGGCCAACAATTGCGCCGTCCCGCTCCCGGGATGCGCACCATGCACCCCACCAGCCTGCGGCCCGATCAAGCGCAGCCCATGCCCACCGAGCAGCAGCGCCGGCATCAGGCCAAACCTGGTACCCGCCAGCCTCCTCGCAAGCGTGAAGATCAAGAAGGAAATCTCCGCGAACGCGGCGGCCCCAAGCGTCAGGCCATCTTCGTTCCGCCGCCCATTGATCGTGAAATTACCGTCGCTGAAGGCGTCACCGTCAAGGAACTCTCGGAAAAGCTCGGCGTCAAGGCCAACCTTGTCATCAAAAAGCTGCTTGAAAAGAAGGTGTTCGCCACCATCAACCAGACCCTCGACGTAAAGCTCGCCGAAGATCTGGCCCGTGAATTCGGCGCTTCCACTAACAAAGTTACTTACGAACAGGAAAGCACGCAGGATATACAAGACGCCGAGGAGACCAAAGATCTGGTGCGCCGCGCTCCCGTGGTTACCATCATGGGCCACGTCGATCACGGCAAAACTTCTTTGCTCGATGCCATTCGCGAAACCAACGTCGCTGGCCGCGAGGCCGGCGGCATCACCCAGCACATCGGCGCTTATCGCGTCGAACGCAATGGCCGCAAGATTGTCTTCATCGATACTCCGGGTCACCAGGCATTTACCCGTATGCGCGCCCGCGGCGCTAAGGTCACCGATATCGTAATCCTGGTGGTTTCCGCCGACGATGGCGTCATGCCGCAAACCCTCGAAGCCATCGATCACGCTAAAGCGGCCGGCGTTCCCATCATCGTCGCCATCAACAAGATCGACAAGCCCGACGCTCAGCCCGAGCGCGTCAAGCAGCAACTGGCCGATCGCGGCATGCTCGCGGAAGATTGGGGTGGCGATGTAGTCATGGTGCCGGTGTCAGCCAAAGCCAAACAGAATCTCGATTTACTGCTCGAAATGATTCTGCTCGTTGCCGATATTCAGGATCTCAAAGCCAACCCTGCCCGGCCCGCCGTCGGCACCGTGCTCGAAGCCAAACTCGATAAAGGCCGCGGCCCGGTGGCTACCATGCTGGTTCAGAACGGCACCTTACGCGTGGGGGATCAGTTCATCTGCGGCGCGCTTTTCAGCAAGGTGCGCGCCATGTTTGACGATCGTGGGAACCCGGCGCGCGAGGCCGAACCTTCGATGCCCGTCGAAGTCATCGGCCTTGAAAGCGTTCCCGAAGTTGGCGACACATTCCAGGTGGTCACCGATACTTCAAAAGCAAAACAAATCGTCATTTACCGCGAAGCCAAGGCGCGCGATGTCGCCATGGCCAAAGGCGCTCGTGTCGCCACTCTCGATTCGCTGCACCGGCAATTCAAAGAGGGCGATCTCAAAGATCTTAATCTGGTCATCAAAGCCGACGTCGGTGGCACCGCCGAAGTTCTCTCCGATACTCTGCAGCAGCTTTCCACCGACAAGGTCCGCGTCCGTATTTTGCGCGCCGGGGTCGGCGCCATTTCAGAGGACGATGTGCTTCTTGCCTCAGCCTCCGAAGCGCTCATCATCGGCTTCAACGTCAAGGTTGAAAAGAGCGCCGAAGCCACGGCCGATCAGCAAAAGGTCGCCATCCGCCAGCACAGCATCATCTACGAATTGATCGATGAAGTCCGCCTCGCCATGACCGGGCTGCTCGATCCGGTTTACAAAGAAACCGTTCTCGGCCACGCCGAAGTGCGCGAAATCTTCAAAATCAGCAAGGTGGGCACTGTCGCCGGCTGCTACGTATCCGATGGCGTTATTCGTCGCGACAGTCAGGTGCGCCTCAAGCGCGACGGCGATTTGATTCATACCGGCAAGATTGACGCGCTCAAACGCTTTAAGAACGACGCCAGCGAAGTCAAAAATGGCGTCGAGTGCGGTATTTCGCTCGTTAACTTCAACGACATCAACGTGGGCGACACGATTGAATCGTTCAGCATGGAGCGCATCGCGCCGCAACTTGCCCCGGCGGTCGCCTCGCGTTAACAACCGTGCCCGTGATCGGCGTATTGACGCTTGACATTGTGGTGGAAACGTCGCACTCTCTTAAAGAGAAGCGGCACGTGGTGAAGAGCCTGAAAGACCGCTTGCGCGAGCGTTTCAACGTCGCGGTTGCCGAGATCGATGGACTGGATTCCTGGCAGCACGCCGTAGTGGCCGCTGTTGCTGTTTCGAGCGATAAGGTGTACGTCGAGAAAATTCTAAGCGCTGTCGAAGCGCACGCCGCTAGTCTGCTGGGCGGTTCGCTCACTGGAACGGGTATTGAATGGTTATAAGTAAGATAGGGGAGGACTAAGTATGACCTTCGAGTTTAAAACCGCAGTATTACCGAACGGCCAGATTGCTGTACCGTCCGAAATTGCCGCGCAGATTCCTGTCGGCACGCAGTTACAAGTTGTTCTTACCTGCGAAGCGGCCGCCGCTGCAGCCGCCGCGGCTTCTTCTTCGTATCGCGCCTTGGGAAGCAAGCTCCAGGAAGCGGCTTACGCGCGGGAAGAAACCGTCTACGATTCGCTAGCGTAGCTGGCGATTTGCCGCCGCGGGTGGACGATTTGAGGTATGACTGCCTCAAATCGTCCACTCTGCGGCCATTCTCAGAAATCGCGCTCCTCCAAATCCCTACCCTCCTTCGCTCCCACTATGGCCCTCAGACTGCAAGTCAGAGGTTACACGTCGCGGCATTCGGAACCGCGCAGGAGGAGCACATCGGGCCCTTGTTCGCAGATTTTCAGCAATCGATTTGGAGCGCGGGCCGATTCCTCCGCAATGGCGCGGCAGGTATGCTGGCACCCGCCGTGGCGGCGACCGAGTGGCGCCGCCGCCGACTTCTGATTCTTGGTTATCACGGTATTTCGCTCGACGACGAGCACCTCTGGGACGGCGGAATCTATATGTCGCCAGAGGTATTCCGGCGCCGCCTGGCCATTCTGCGCCGGGACAAATGCGTGGTGCTGCCTCTGCAAACGGCGCTGCGCCATTTATACGCCGGCACCTTGCCGCTGCGGGCCGTTTCCATCGTGTTCGACGACGGCTTCCACGATTTTGCGAGCATGGCCGCGCCCATCTTAGCTGAGTTCGGCTACACGGGGACGGTCTTCGTCAGTACTTACTATGCCCAATTCAACCGGCCGATTTTCGACATCATGCTGGCGTATTTGCTTTGGAAAAGCCCGCGCCGAACCCTGCTTCTGCCCGGGATTGTGGACCGCCCGCTGCATCTAAGCGGCGAGGGGCAGCGAGACATTCGCAACCTGGTGCGCGCCACTGCCTTGCGAAAGGGGCTGACTGGCCAGGCCAAAGATCAGTTGCTCGGGAGAATAGCGGACGCCCTGGATATCGATTATGAGGATCTCTGCCGGAAGCGCCTTCTGCATATGATGAATGCCGAAGAAGTTCGCGAGATACAAGCGCTGGGTCACGACGTCGAGTTGCATACCCATCGTCACAGAGTTTCGCGAAACAAAGATCTGTTCGAGCGTGAAATACGCGACAACCGAAGTTGGATTCGCCGAACCTTGCGCGGCGCCGCGCCGGCGATCCTGAGCTATCCAGGCGGGGTCTGGCAGCCTGTCGAAAAAGAGTGGCTCACCGGTTTGGGTATACAAACCGCCATCACGTGCCGCCCGGCTTTGGCGGATGCGCAGTCCGACAGATTGCTACTGCCGAGGGTGGTGGACAACTCCCATACCTCTGAGCAAGCCTTTCGGGCGTGGTTGTCGGGGAGTATGGATTTTCTCCCCAAAGGCGAAGACGCTCCCACTCCTGGACAGATCTTGGAAGAGACAAATCCTTGTCCGATTTCGGTTAGACAATAGCCTAGCTGGCCGGGTAGTCTCTGGGTTTTTGAATGCCGTGCCTTTCAATGCGGTAAAGCAAGGTCTTCCGGCTGATATCGAGATAGCGGGCGGCGCGCGTTTGGTTCCACTGACATTTATTGAGAGCCTTAAGAATGAGCTCCTTTTCAACCGCTTCCAGACTGATGCCCTGCTGCGGCAGATCCACTTCCAGCGCGTCAAGACTGCTTCTCTCGCGGCGCAGGTACTCCGGCAAATCGCGCAAAGTAACCTCGTTGCCGCGCGCAAGCACCACAATTCGCTCGATCACATTTTCAATTTCGCGAATGTTGCCGGGCCAACGATAACGCATGAAGTAGGGTATAAGAGTCTCAGGCATGGTCAATTCCGGCCGCTGGCTTCTGTCTTTGCTCTTCGAGAAGAAATGCTGGACGAGTTCGGGAATGTCTTCCTGCCGCTCCCTTAACGGCGGCATCGTAAGCGGAATCACTGCTAAACGGTAATAGAGATCTTCGCGAAAAACTTCGTCGTCGATCATGACCTGTAAATCGCGATGCGTCGCCGCGATGATGCGCACATCCACCTTAGTGCTGCTGGTAGCCCCAACTTTTTCGACTTCACCCTCTTGGATCAACCGCAGCAGTTTCACCTGGAGCGGCAGCGCCAATTCGCCGATTTCATCCAGAAATAGCGTTCCCCCGCTGGCCGTCTCGACCTTGCCGGTTTTGTGCGAAACGGCGCCGGTAAACGAACCCTTGACGTGCCCGAATAATTCGGATTCCAGAAGTTGTGCCGGGATGGCCCCGCAATTGATGGTTATCAAAGGCCCGCCTTTGCGAGCGCTATTGAAATGAATGGCTTTCGCCAAGAGTTCCTTGCCGGTACCGGTTTCTCCTTGGATCAGAACGATGGCGTTGGTGCGTGCCGCTCTGGCTGCGGCGTCGAGGACTTGAAGCAACACATCCGATTGGCCGAGGATGTTCTCAAACCCGTACTTCGCGTTAAGGTTTGCTCGCAACGCGTACACTTCTTCAACCAGCCGCAGGTGCTCAAGCGCGCGATTGATGGTAAGAACCAGCTCATCGGGATGAACCGGCTTTATCAGATAATCGTAGGCACCGGCTTTAATTGCTTCCACCGCCGTTTCAACGGTTGCAAACGCCGTGAGAAAAATCACCACCACTTGTGGATGAATGGATTGGATTTGCTTTAGAAACTCAATCCCCGAAACGCCCGGCATCTTCAGGTCTGTTAAGACCAAATCGTACCCGCACGCCCCTAGAAGCCCCATGCCTTGTCGCGCTGACGCGGCTGAATCCACGGCGAAGCCGCTTTGCTGGAGTTGCACCTGCAGCACCCGCCGAAGACTCTCATCGTCGTCAACCACGAGGATGCGGTTTTTCATTTGCCGAGCCTCAAGGGTAGAGAGATTCGAAAAGTTGCGCCCTCACGCGAGTTGCGGCTGACCGTTAGTCTTCCGCCGTGTTGCGTGACAATCTGGTGGGCAACGGATAAACCAAGCCCAGTGCCGTTCTCTTTGGTGGTAAAGAAAGGATCGAAGATCCGCTCCACGTCGTTGGGCTCGATGCCGGCGCCCTGATCGCAAATTTCGATATTGACGTAAGTTCCCTTTTGTTCGGCGCTCAGCAGAATGCTTCCTCCCTCCGGCGTGGCCTGAACAGCATTCATGGTCAGGTTGAGCAAAACTTGTTTCAGTTGCTCAGAGTCGCATTCTAAAGGCGATAGACCCGCTGCCACCTGCTTCTTGAAATACACCCCGCCGGAGCCTTTCGCGTGGCCTACCAACACCACAACCGAATCCAACAACTCGTCAACCTCAACCGTCTCTAAGTGCGGCGGCCGGGGTTTCGCAAAATCGAGGAAATTCGACAGTAAGCGATCAAGCCGCCGGCATTCTTTCCGGATGATCTCGAGAAACTCGACACGCCGTTCCAAAGAATGGTTCTCACGCTGGACCACCACGGCCGCTCCTTCAATACTGGCGAGCGGATTGCGAATCTCATGCGCCAAACCGGCCGAAAGTTGACCCAGCGCGTACAGCCGTTCGGCGCGTTTCATCCCTTCAAAATTTGTCTGGAGTTGCGTGTAGACGGAATTGAGTTCGCGTGTGGCGTGCCGCAACTCGTTTTCTTTCCTCTTTTGGATGTCGCTCAAAATGCCGGTAATCAGTCCGACCACCAAAAACAAGGTGACCTCCAAACATTGGTCGAGAGCGTCCACCGGGGAAACTTTCCAAACGGTGGGCGTGCCGACCAGGAAGAAGGCGCTGGCAACCAAAGCAGTGAGTAAACCCAGCCGCAAACCGAAATAGATTCCCGCGACGACAATGGGGACGTAATACAGCCGTTGCAGAATATAGAGCCAGTGCATGGCCGCCAAAGGCGTAAGGGCCTGCAGCAATCCAATCACTCCAACGGCGGCAAAAATCAATGCACCCAAAATGAGAGCGTACTTTCTTTGCGATCCGTCGCCTTCCAACGGCGAGGGCCTGGTATTTTCCTGCATGGCGATTTCCTAATCGGACTTTCGTTGCCGTGTTTATAGCATAGGTTGGAGAAACGGGAGGGGCGGTGGAGCCGGGTGTGTACCATTTAGACCAAAGTCGCCTCAGATAGTCCAACCGGCTCGCGGGAGAGGGGGTACGTTCGCCATCTGAGGCAGTTTGGGAAGTGGCACGCAAACTGCATACGAACAGTCAAATTAGACGGCAGCAATCCTCGGAGGGAGCCGTTCGCGGGAAGCGGGGGAGGGAGCCAAGCGATCAGGTCCTAAACACCTGCCTGGGAGCTTCTCAGTCGGGCTACCTCTTCAGCGCCTCCCGATCTCGACAATCTCTCTCGATGCCGTAAGCTAACTTCCGGTGAATCAGGATAGATTCGATACGCGATGGGCGTATAGAATTTATTTTTTGGACAAAACACGTTACCCGAAGAATCAGCGGGAGGGAAGGTAACGGTTCAACCAAGTCAGTGTTTCGTGAATAGTTTTGTTGCGGACTTCAGGAGCAAGAACGCTATGTCCGCTCTCGACCCAGATGTGTCGTTTACTGGCTGCGGCAGTCCCCAATGAGCGAAGCATCCAATCCTGTGCTTGTTCACTCAGAATGGCGTCGTACCTTCCGTTGAGCATCAAGACCGGCGTCGTCACATGCGCGGCGAAGTTGACAGGATTTGATTCCGGCATAAGTTTCATTTGCACCGGCATCGCGCCCGACAGCAGCACGGCAGCCTTGACGCGCTTGTCGCCGGCCAGCAGAACCGGGGCAAATTCAGCGCCCGTGCTTATGCCCAGGTAACCGATTGCTCCGATGTCTTTGCGTGTCTCGAGATAATCGAGAGTTCTGTCAAGGTCTTTCCTCCAAGCAATCAGGGCTTCCCGTATAAACATTGGGCTCGGATAACCTCCGTTTGCTGGATCTGACGGCAGGCTTACGAATCGGTCAAAGGTTCCCCAAAGAACGGGATACATCATGGCCCTGCCGCTGCGAAGAACGTAATCAAGCGGTTGAATCGTATCGCCCGATGTCCGTTGAAAAGCATCGCCGCCCGGCACAAACACCACGCACTGGTAAGGGGGGTGCCTGTGTTTCGGTAGGAATAAGTACGCAGTCAATTCTTGATTCGGGTAGCCCGCTCGGAAGCGCACTTTCTCGCGACGCCACTCCTCCAAATCTGAGATGGACTCGACTGTTGGAGACAGATTTGAATGATCGTACGCATACAAAGGACTTGAGGTCCTCCAGACCTCGTCGGAGCCGGAAATCAAGGAGACATTACTTGAAACGTCGGCTGGAATGGAAGCAGCGAGTTGTGGCTGGGCTCGCAAGGTCTCGCCAGATCTAATACAGCGGAAGCCGTTTGTAAGAGAGCGATCAAAAGAGGGGAGTTTTTGCCCCTTGACAAACATGTAACGGGGATCGGACCAGGCACCGCCAAGCGCGAACCTCATACGCTGGGATTCGTTGAGACACCACTCGCGGACATTCCCGGCCATATCGTAGACCCCAAATGAGCCCAACGCCCCGAGACTCTTGACGGGTACGAGGCCCCGACCATTAAAGTTGCTCAGCGAAATCATAAATACGCTGTCGTCCGTATGCGCGGCGCGAAACCATTGAAAAACGTTAGGGAGTGCCTTGCCAGCAAAATGGGCATAAGCGGCCGCCTCGTACCAACTCACGCCGGAGACCGGATAATCCCCTTTGCCCGTTGGGTAAGCTCCCGCTGACCAGCCAGCGGGCGATTGGCTCCCGGTCTGGTCGACAAACCTCGCCATTGCTTCATGCCAGGTCAGGGCACGAAGGTTCTTAACAAACCTGAACTGC
This sequence comes from Bryobacterales bacterium, assembly GCA_963785595.1. Taxonomy (GTDB): domain Bacteria; phylum Acidobacteriota; class Terriglobia; order Bryobacterales; family Bryobacteraceae; genus Bog-105. Next base: position 847,971 of record CAWAVY010000003.1, read on the forward strand.
CAGTAGCTTGGGTTTTGGTAGCCGCCGGCATTCACGAACTGCTGATAGTCTGCGTTAGTGACCTCGGTTTGATCAATCCAAAAATCGTTGACGCTGACCGGCCCTAACCGTCCAATACCGGTGTATTGAGCGAAGACAGGACCAGCGGGAATGTGAACCATTCCCGGAGGCTGTGTCCTGGCGTTCTCCATCGGCAATTGACAAGTGGATTCAGCAGCTGCGACCTCAAGATCCTCATAGCCTAGTTTGGACAAACGGAGGCGAACTGTGCCAGCAGACACACGAACTTCACGTAGCGGCGTTTTGCCGAGAAGGCGCCAAGGCGATTTTAACCGGTTGCCATACGGTCGCCAGAATACATCCGCACCAGATGGCTCCGAAGTAATCGTAATGTTTCGCGAGACTATGGGCCACAGCCGCTCCAGTTGCGGATCATCAGCAGGCCGTCGCGATGCAGCGGTCGCAACCAGTTCGTATGCCGAACCATACTCACCTATTGCCGCCAATGAACGTCCCTTAAGAATACTTTCACTAAGATCCGAAGATCTGCCGCGGGCCCGTTGATAAAGGACCGTTGTGGATGTTCCCGCGAGCAAAAGGGCAGACAGAACGGCAAGTCGATGTCTAGCCCCTCGCCGCAGCAAGCCGCGGCCTCGGCGAGGGGAAACAATTTGCTCGTTCTTAACGCTCGCGGGCGGGAATTCCAAATTCTTTTCGGCCAGCCGCGCCGGCTCTAGCGGCCAAATGAAACGATAGCCACGCTTGGGAACCGTCTCTATATAGCGAGGAGCGGTGGGCGAGTCGAGCAGTGCTGCCCGCAGGCGCTTAACGACGGCGTTGAGTCCCTGTTCAAATTCGACGTGCGTGCCATTAGGCCAGAGGCGACAAGATAATTCCTCTCGAGTTACTATTTCTCCGGGCTTTTCGAGTAGAGCCGCCAGCACTTTCAGCGACTGATCCGGAACACGGATCCAGGTGCCGCGTTTGAATAAGATCGCTGAACGGAGATCGAAAACGTAATCCCCGAAAGTAACGCGCTGCTCAGTAGGACCGGCCGGCATCCCTTAACTCATGAAAACTATAGCACCGAGCTGCCGAGGCTGGAATAGATCCTTGCTGCTCATCAGCTTAGGCTGTCAGCAAAATGTCACGGAAATGCCCGCCGCGCCACATCGCCATCCTTTTCTCTGAGAGCGAAGCTCGACGAGGGGCTCTCGAGCCTACTCAACACCAAAAAAGGAAACAAACTATGAACGCGCGAGCACTCTTTTGGGGAAGCATTCCGCTCCTCGCCTTGACACTCAGCACAGGTGAGCCACTGGTTGGCGCTACAATTTCGGTGCCCTATAGTTTTACCGGCAGCGCTCAAAATGAAGTCGTCGCAAACGGGTTTCTGACCGCTGATGGGATTGCCTCGGGTTCTGTCAATAACCTGAGCGGGGTCGTCTTCGACACGCACAATGACATCAACTTAGCGACTCTCCAAAATTACGGCACATTTACGATAATTTTTCCGGATGGCGATACGGCCTTCGGAAATCTGTACGAGGATGATGTGAACGTCTCCCTCGCAACATTCAGTGGCCCGTTCAAACAAGTGTTGACGTTCACCGGTGGGACGGGTCAATTTTCGAATGCCGTTGGGACGCTGAATGGCGGAGGCTTTATCTACCCGACTTACTACACGACTTCGGGCATCGGCACGCTGACTGCGCCAGGGCTGGTTGCCAGCCCGGAACCTGGTTCCGAGTTCTTGCTTCTGACCGGCTTGATCATGGCGGCTCTTGGGATACTTAGGCGTGGGCGGAACCATCACTTGGCCGTTTACGCGCATCTAGCCCATGGGGGGTTGAGGCTGGTAAAAAGTCCGGTTCTGCGAGATCACAGCGCCGGCCGGCGCTCCTGGAAGGCAACGCCGTGTCTCGGGAGACTCACGCCGCATTGATACCTTTGGTGGCGAGATGGAGATGATCCCATGCAGAAGCTTGATCCGCGAAAACGCCGCTCACGGCATCCAAGTTGACGTTTCTCGGCAAACCGCTGATTGAGACAAAATCGCGCGTGCCATTTGCTGCCGGATTGCGCGCCGTCCGGAAGCTGTCCGGCCTTAAGTTAGCGCTTATCTCTCTCCAAGCCCTTGGTGGAGTGTTCGGCGAGGCGGGTTTCGATTACGGATTCGGAGCGAAAATCGGTTAGTTTCAGAAAATGGGCGAAGGCTGCCTCGACGGCTTTGCGGGGGATGAGGCCGATCAGTTCGCTTCCCGCCACGAGCACGCCAGCCTCCGCCGCCAAGCGTGCGACTTCGGCGAAAACGGCATGGGGTGGCGTAACGCGGAAGTCCGTCAGGTTCATAGAGACCTGCACTTGCCCGCGAGAAGGCAAAGGTAATCCCAGCGCTTTAACGCAGGGAAGGCCACCGTTACTAGTACGGATGGCGCGCGCAATGCCCTTGGCGATGGCGAGATCGGCCGTGTGGAGATTGATGTTATAGGCGATGAGAATAGGCCGGGCGCCGACGATGACCGCGCCAGCCGTAGGATGAAGGCCGGGACCGCCGAGATCGGGCGTTTTTGTTTCGTCGATCAAGACGAGTCTTCGGAGGCCCTCAAATTCACCACGACGCACGCTTTCGAGAAGAACACGATCGGGCCGTAAGGCAGCCGCCTCGTAGAAATACACGGGAATCTGTAGTTCCCGCCAAATGCGCTCGCCCGCGCGATGGGCCAAAGCTACACAATCGGCCAGGGAGGTTTCGCCAAGAGGCACGAAGGGCAGGACGTCGAGCGCTCCCAATCGAGGATGAACGCCGCGATGCCGGTTGAGGTCGATAAGTTCGACGGCCCGAGCGGCGGCGCGCAAGGCGGATTCGAGAACGGGCTCGGCTTCACCGGCGAAGGTGATGACGCTGCGGTGATGATCGGGATCGCTGGTGCGATCGAGAACGTGGGAGCCGGCGACACTGGAGATGGCCGATTCGAGCGCGGCGATGCGCGCGGCATCGCGCCCCTCGGAGAAATTGGGCACGCATTCGACCAGCAAACTCAGGCCGTCGCTTTCGCGCGTTTGCGATTGATGACAAAGTTGCCGTCACGGAGAGCCATGACGACTTGATTGACGCCGATGCGGCGGGGAATTTCGCGGTAGTCGGAGAGGTTAAGGACGAGAAGATCGGCACGCTTACCGGCTTCCAGGGTGCCGACTTCGGCGGCGCAGCCAAGAACATAAGCGGCGTTGACGGTAGTGGCGGCAATGGCTTGTTCAACCGTGAGGCGGAGACGGAGCACGGCTAGAGCCACCACCATTTGCATGCTGAATATGGGCGCATCATTAGCATCATATCCGCTGCTCAAGGCGATGGCGCCGCCGGCGGCCACGAGCTTTTTCGCGGAGGGATTTTCACGCTCCTCCAAAAGATCCTTACAAGGGCTGAAAACCGCCAGGCAGGGCGACTGGCCAAGAACGGCGCACTCGGCGTTGCTCAGTTCAACCGGGCAAAACACCGAGCGGGGCCGCGCCAGCGTCAGCAAATCCTGGAGTTGGGCGGCGGAACCGCCGGGCCAGATCAGGTTGAGAGGGAATCCGGCGCGGTGAAGCAGTTCCCACAACAGGGGCGGCGCCTGCAGGTCGGGACTGGCCGCCAGCTCTAAGAAATTCACCAGATTCTGGCGGCGGAGTCTGGCGAGTTGCGCGGCAAAGCCAACTAGGTTCGCTTCGTCAAAGGCGGACGAAGGCAGGCGAAGACTGCGGACCGTGCCGACCGGATTGGCGCCGATAGCAGAGAGTTGACGCAGAGCGGCAATATCGGCGGCGCGCGACGACGCTTCGGCGTATAGCTTGAATTGAGCATTCAAGGTGCCGTGCTGCAAGCAGGAGCGGATGAGAGTGAGTGTCTCGTTATAAAAGCTCAGCGATTTCTTTCGTTTAGGGATAGAATCGACGGAGGCGGCACTGTCATAAAGACTGACATGGACGGCGGGATCGACGAAGCCGGGCATGACAACCAAGCCTGTGACTGGAACGTCGAGGGCGCCGCGAGCTTCCTTAAGATTCTCCAGGCGGCGGGTAGCGCCGACGGAAACAATTCTCCCATCTTGAATCAGGACCGAACCGTCCTCAATGATTCCCAGATCATTTAGGGCCGCACCACGGCGTACGCCATTAGGTCCACGCAAAGTCAACAGTTGCCTGGCCCCGCGAAGCAGGAGTAGCTGTGACAAGAAAGATCTTTTAACTTCTATACTACATTAGTGGGGAGTTTTGTTTTGGATTGGGGGCTTGCGCGGCTAGGGATGCCGGAGAATTCGCGAAATATAGGTAAAATCGAAGTAGAAGCACAGCAAAACAGCCGCTAAGGCCGCGGCGGCGCCATACTTCCAGAAAACCTCGCGGGCCGAGCCCGGGAGACTGGGCCGGCCGGCGACGATGCCGACGATGAAACCGCCAATGAGGCCGCCAATGTGGCCCGACATGCTGATGCCGCCGCCCAAGCTCATCACCAGACCGAAAACGATCCACTGTCCGTAGTGCGAGCGCACGGCTTGGGTTAAGGGGTCGGCACGCTGCCCGATCCCCATCGCGAGCATCACGCCCATCAGCCCGAAGGCGGCACAGGAAGCGCCAAGAATAGGCGAATGAGGAGTAAAAAGGCAGGCAATGAAGAATCCGGTAAAGGTGGAGAACACATAAGCCACAATGAGGCGATGCGTTCCATAAAACTGCTCGACTTCCGTTACCAGAATGAAGAGCGACCACGAATTCATGAGGATATGAAGCCAGCCGCCATGCAGAAAGCCGGCGGTAATCAGCCTCCACCACTCCCCGCGCAGAAAGACGTAAGGAGCGAACGCAATGCCGAGATCGATATCGGGGTTCGAGAGACTATGGCTGAGGGCTAGTTCGACCAAAAAGAAAACAAAATTGATGGATAGGACGATGATGCTGGAGAGATTGGCGCGCGGCAGAAAAGAAGCGGCAAAGGCCTGGGCACGCATATCGACGGCGCGCGGACCGAGGGGCGCATCGCAATAAGGACAAACGCGATCATTGATAGTAATAAAGGCCCGGCAGTTGGGGCACATTCGCCTTTTTTCCACGGTCTTCATTGTAGCGGGAGGAACGAGCGGTTTCGGAAAGGCGGGGGATTTGCACCCCAGGCGAATGAAGGCTTGCTAAAATCGAATTCGCATGGGTAAGACTGAGCAGGAGCATAAGGAAGACCTCGTGCGCGTCTGCCGCCTGGTGTATGAGAAGGGCTGGGTGGCGGCGAATGATGGAAATGTGAGCATTCGGCTAACCGATGACCGGATTCTTTGCACGCCGACGGCGGTGAGCAAAGGGATGGTAACAGCGGAAGACTTGATTGTTTGCAACATGCATGGCGAGAAAATGAGCGGGGAGCGCGCCTGCACCAGCGAAATTGGCATGCATACCACAATTTACTCAATGCGGCCGGACGTGCGTGCAGTCGTACATGCGCATCCGCCAGTGGCCACCGGTTTTGCAGCGGCCGGACGAGCTTTGGACAAAGCGTTACTACCGGAGGTGATTATCCAACTGGGAGCGGTGCCGCTGGCATCATACGGATTGCCCGGGACGCCGGCTTTATGCGATGGGATGCTGCCGTTTATTCCGCAGTATGACGCGCTGCTGTTAGAGAATCATGGTTGCACGTCGTATGGCGCGGATGTCTGGCAGGCGTATTTCCGTATGGAGACAGTGGAGCATTTCGCCAGAATCATGTTTGTGGCCGAGATGCTGGGCGGCGCGAAACCGCTGCCGCGGGAGGAAGTAGAAAAACTGTTTGCGGCGCGGGCGCGGTATAACGTGAGTTCAAATGCGTGTATGGAGCCGGGAATGCCGCTGGTGGCGGAGGATTGCGAAGCGCAAAGAACGCGGCGTTAAACGTTGCGGGATAGTGAATACGAGGGGAAGACAAAGGAAGCATCTGGAATGACCACTGTAGAGATCGTATTACCGGATCAACTGGCGGAGGAAGCACAACGGGCTGGACTTTTATCGCCCGAACTGCTCGAAAAATGGCTCCGCGAGCAGCTGAGAACGCAAAGAGTAGATCAATTGTTCTTCGCCATTGACCGGATGTCAGGTATAGATGAGCCGCCAATAATGTCGCCGGAAGCGGTTGCCGAAGAGATTGCCGCGATGCGAGCGGAAAGACGCGCCCACAATTCCCGCTGACGCGCTTGGTGTTAGACACCAACGTGGTTGTGTCAGCGCTGCTGTGGAACGGTAACCCCAGGCGGCTCTTGCGGTTTGGTCGCGGCGAAGGTATCAGATTCTTTAGCAGTGCTCCACTTCTGTCCGAGCTGACAGAGGTTCTTGTCCGGCCAAAGTTCGAGAAAAAGATTGCCGCATCCCTCCTGTCAATTGAAAATGTCGTTGATCTCTACGCCGAACTGATTGCACTGTGCGGCCCACTCCAATACCCCGCATTGCGCCCGATCCTGACGACGATGTTGTGATTGGAACGGCACTATCGGCGAAAGCCCATTTTCTCGTAACAGGGGATGGCGCATTACGTTCGGTTGGGGCATACGCTGGCACGCGGATTGTTTCTGTCAGTGAGGCTTTGCAAGCCATTGTTTCGGCCTGAAGCGCTACAGTTTGTTCAAAATCGCTTGAGGATCCAAACCGCCATCGTGCCGGATACCGTTCACGAATAGCCCCGGTGTCCCGTAGACGCCGTTGGCGACACCGCGCTTGAAGTCTTCGCGAACACGCTGTTCAAAGGTACGGTTTTTTAAGGCCTTTCGGAAAGTGTCCTTGTCCAGCGCGATTTGCTCAGCGTACGCCATGAGATGCTTTTGCTCGAGCGAGCTTTGGTGCTCAAACAGCAGATCGTGCATCTCCCAGAATTTGCCCTGGGCGCCGGCGGCCTCGGCTGCTTCGGCGGCCAGTTGCGCATGCGGATGGCGGCCGGAGAAGGGATAGTGACGGTAGACAATGCGCACATCACCCGAGAGCTGATGATGAAGCTGGTGAATGGTCAGAAAGAGCGCGCCGCAGGCCGGGCACTCATAATCGCCGTATTCCACCAAGGTGAGGCGGGCGCCGGCTGAGCCTTGGACGTGATCATCGGGCTGGATGGGCAGCAGCAGCTTCGATAGAGACAACCCATCGCCGGTTTCCAGCGTACTTTCATCTTGCGGTTGTGTTGACATGATTCTCCGAGTCTTCAAAGACAGCTTCCGTTGGGTAGCCCAGGCCGTTCCAAGCCTCAAAGCCGCCCGCCAAGGGACGAACGCGTTGTAAGCCAGCCTGTTTCAGTTGCAGCGCCACCCGGGCGCTGGTAGCTTCGTTTGGTCAAGTGCAGTAAAGAATGATTTCGTGTTCGCGCGGGATTTCGTGCGAGCGCGAACGCAGGTCTTCGGGCCGTAAGACGAGAGCGGAGGGGATTTTGATGCCGGCGCGCTCGACCTCAGCGGGGTGACGGAGATCGACAATGGTGAGTTGTTGCCCGTCGGCCAGCAGGTCACGGACCTGTTCCGGGGTAATGCGATTGATACGCAGATTGTGTAGAAAGCGCCAACGCTGGAAATACTTGTAGGCGAAGTAGAGGGCGAGCAGGGCGAGGAGGATTAACCCGGCGCGGCCACCATAAAGACCCAGGGCAGCGATGATCTTGTCCACTTCTTTATGGAACAGCCATCCCAGCCCCAGATAGGAGCCGACCCACAGGGTGCAGCCTGCGGCGTCGGCCAGCAGAAAACGGCCGAACGGCATGCCACTAATGCCCGCCAAGGTTACGGACACCAGTGTCATGCCGGGAACAAACTTGGCGATCAGGAGGGCGTCCGATCCGCGCGCGGAAAAGCTGCTTTCCGTTTTGCGGACGCAGGTATCGGGTTCTATGGAGAGCTTGCACAGCAGGCTCAACACGGAGCGCCCGCGATACTTGCCGATGTGATACCAAAGAATGTCGCCGAATAAGGTGGTTGACATCGAGATCACGACGGAAACGAAGAAAGAATAGCGGTGATCACCCGCCTGCGCCCCCATCAGGAGGAACAAAGGATCGACGGGAATGGGAACGCCGAGACTGACAACCAGGACGTACACAAAGAGCAAAGCATAGCCGTGGTTGAGAAGCAGGTTGTGAAAAGACAGCAAGACGGGCTCTCTCTTAGTCTAGGGCAAGCGCATTTGCTTGGAGGCGGCCCAGGCGGAAGAAGATTCGGTGGAAGGGGGAAAAAGTTGAAGCAAGTCGAGGCGACGCCGGCAATTCGCTGCGCATTTGAAAAACCATGTAACCGATTGATTCCACGAGGGTGGGGAAAAGGGTTTTTCATCACCATTGGTGGGCCGCAGGGCCATGGCAATTTTCGTTACCGCTCCTTGTAGTCGCGGCTCAGCTAGGGCGTCGCGTGACACTTAGAAGGGGATGTCGTCGTCGGAAACTCCCATGGGCCCTGGGTCGTCGTCGGCCGTTGAGCCGCCGGCAACCAGGCCGGCCGCAGGACGTCCACGCGAAACGCCACCGCCTGCGGCGCCCATGGACGACGGTTCGCCATCGCCGCGGCCGCCTAACAGTAGAACCTCGTCCGCCACTACCTCCGTGGCATAGACTTTCTTACCGTCTTTATCGTCATAGCTGCGGGTTTGCAGGCGGCCTTCGACGTAGATGCGCGTTCCCTTCAAGAGGTAATTGGCAAGATTTTCCGCCCGCCAAAGAACGACGTTCGTCCAATTGGTTTCTTCCTTCCAATCGCCTGTTTGTTGATCTTTCCAGCGGCGCGAAGTGGCGACCGCAAACCGCGTGGCAGCGGCTCCCGACGGGGTGAACTTCGTTTCGGCGTCGCGCCCTAAATTCCCAATCAAAATAACTTTGTTAACGCTACGGGAGGCCATACTCAATCGAACTCTATCATAGGGAACGCAAAGAATAGGTTGAAATGAACCGTTGGCTGACGGCACTACCGAAGTGACTGTAGTACTGGTAGATTCCCATTGATCGAGAAATTCAAAATTTTTTGTCTAATGAGCAAGATTGCGCCATAATGGTGAAACCAGCGGCTCTGCAATACGTATTCGCCCGGCATCCGCCCGAGGAAAAGATGGCACCGCGGTTTTCTGGATCGTGTTCGCCCGTTAATTTTTTTCCGGCGCTCCGCCGTTTGGTGGCGCACGTTGACGTTTGCGCCTGCGGCGTGGCTCTCTCGCTGCTTCCCCAACTTGCGTTTTCGCAGATGCTGCTTAAACCCTCTCAGCCCGGTGAACCGGTTCACTTGCTGCCTTCCGATCTGGCTATTCTGGAAAGCGGCGAGATCCGCAAAGACATTCCTTGCACGGTTGTTGAGCGAAAGGCCGAACTGGGGTTCGACTTGCGCTTCCACGGCGGGTACAACGTAACCATTCCACTGAGCGAGTTATCGGGAAACGGCGAAGTGCTGACAGTGGTGTTTCGCGTTTACCCGCGCGAAGCTCCGGCGCGCGCCGCTTACTTTGCGCAACATTTCACCGTCCCGCCGATTGAAGACGATGCCAAGGGCGATGCCACCTTGCAGGGCACCATCGACTTGGGCGAGGGAGGGTATCACGTGGACTGGTTGATGCGAGACCGGGGTGAACATCTTTGTTCGTCATCTTGGGATATGGATGCCGAATTGCCCGCGAAAGATAAGCCTATCCCACTGTTCCTGACAGCGGACTACGTAACAGAATCTGTGCCGCAGCCTTTCGTCAACGACGTGGTGCGAGATAAAGCGCAGCAGGCCGACGATAATCTCACAGTCAAGCTGCTGGTCAATTTTGCCCCTCAGGATGCCAATTCAGCGGCGCTTCAGCGGAGCGATACCGAAGCACTGGTCAGCATTCTAAAAACGATCCAGCGCGATCCCAGGGTTGCTCACTTGTCTTTAGTGGCTTTCAACATTGACGAGGGACGCGTGGTCTACCGGCAGGAAATGGCGCCCGATATCGATTTCCCGGCACTGGGCAAGGCGCTGCAAACCATGAAACTGGGCACAGTCAACGTTCAACAGCTTCAACAGAAACATAGTGAGACCGACTTTCTGGAGAACCTGATCACCAGCGAAGTGGGCGCGAGCGCCACCACTCATCCCGACGCAGTGATTTTCGCTGGACCGAAGGCAATGCTAAGCGCAGATGTACCCCAGGACAGCTTGCGGCGCATCGGAGATATTGATTGCCCGGTCTTTTACATGAACTATACATTGAACCCTCAGGCCGTGCCCTGGAAGGATTCGATCAGTCATGCCATCCGCACATTCAAGGGGACGGAATACACCATTTCGCGCCCGCGCGATCTTTGGTTTTCCACCTCGGAAATGGTAGCGCGGATTGTCCGGCACAAACGCGAAAAGGCGTTGAGCACGGCAGTTGGCGGCGGCGCACATTAATTTTCCTGAATCTTATAGTTCTCGGGTACACTAATAGCACTAGGAACATCTGTATGCGACTTCGCTTTGGTCTATTTGCGATTTTGGCGGCGTCTCTGGCCACCGTCTCTCAGGCGCAGATTCTCATTGCTTTTGGGCAACAAAGCAGCCTGGACGATTTTCGGCACAACCTGGCGCCTAAGGTGGGCTCACCCGAGCATGCGGTGGATAAAATGCTTGAGGTTGCCAATCTGAAACCCGGGGAAGTCATCTATGATCTGGGGTGTGGCGATGGGCGTATCCTCATTGCGGCCGCATCCAAGTACAAAGCCAAAGGCGTGGGCATTGAAATCTCAGACCATTTAGCCCGCACTGCCGCCGAGCAGGTGAAGAAGGCCGGGCTACAAGGGCAAGTCAAGATTATCCATGGCGATTTCATGAAGACGGATTTGAGCGACGCCAACGTGGTGACGCTTTATTTGGCCACGGCGGCGAACGATATGCTGCGCCCTAATCTGGAGCGTTATTTGAAGCCAGCCACCAGGGTCGTATCATATGACTATCCAATTCCAGGATGGAAGCCGATTGAAACGTCTGAGACCGAAGGCCGCTCTAACGCCGTTCACACGATTTACCTGTACCAGGTTCCCGCATCCATCACCAAGAAGTAGGCGCGGTTGAGCCGGGCTTGCGATGTACTGGGCATCGGCTTAAACGCGACCGACACTCTGCTGCTGGTGAAAGAATTCCCGCCCTATGCGGGTAAAGTGGCCTTCGAGCGGGAAATGCTGAGTCCCGGCGGACAAGTGGCTACAGCTATAGTTTCGTGTGCGCGGCTCGGACTGCGTTCTAAATACATCGGTACCATTGGGGACGATCTGCGGGGCGATATCCAGCGCCAGAGCCTGGAGGGAACTGGGGTGGATACAAGCTCGCTAATTGTGAGGCAAAACTGCCCCAACCAGACAGCCTATATTGTCATTGACGAGCGGACCGGGGAACGGACCGTCTTGTGGCAGCGCGCTGAATGCCTACGCCTGCGGCCGGGCGAGATTCAGGCTGAAGATATCGCCGGCGCGCGCATGCTGCATATAGACGGATTCGATATTGATGCGGCGGCCCACGCGGCGCAGCTGGCGCGCCAGAACAAAGTCCCGGTATCGATTGATGTGGATACCATTTATCCAGGGTTCGAAGCAGTTTTGAAATATGTGGATTATCTGGTGGCGGGTTCAGGCTGGCCCGCCAAATGGACTAAGGAACAAGACCCGTTCAAAGCTTTAAGCAAGATTCAAGGCGAATACGGCACGCGGCTGGCCGGCATGACTTTGGGGGAACTGGGATCTCTGGCGCTGTATGAAGGCCGCTGGTATTATTCGCCAGCGTTTGAAGTGGCTTGTGCGGACACGACCGGCGCGGGCGACGTCTATCACGGCGCCTTCTGCTATGCGATGCTAGCAGGGATGCAGATGGAAAAGGCTCTGGAATTTGCTAACGCGGCGGCCGCCATCAACTGCACGGCCATTGGCGCGCGCGGACACATTCCCGAGCTTTGCGAAGTGCAAGCACTGATAGCGCGAGGGCGCACCGGTGAAGTCCGGCGTCTGGAAGATGCGGAAGTAGCGGCGCGGGTGCGCGCTCAAACCGGCAAACGATGATTCCTCTTCGCGCACTTCTCCGCCGCAATAATCCGGCCACGATGACGGTGATGATCATCGCGCTGAACACTTTTGTTTTTCTGTGGACGCTGACTCAACCAACGTACCGGCAGAACGTTTTCATCCAGCATTACGCGATGGTGCCCGATCATCTGCGGCTGACCAGCCTGGTGACCTCAATGTTTTTGCATGGAGGCTGGCTGCACCTGATTGGCAATATGTGGTTCCTATGGGTTTTTGGATCGCATATTGAAGACGTGATGGGCGCGCCGCGCTTTCTGCTTTTCTATCTGAGTTGTGGAGTTGTCTCGGCCGTCGTGCAACTGGCGATGAGCTTGGGCAGCCCGGTGCCCACGCTGGGTGCGAGCGGCGCCATTGCGGGCGTGATGGGCGCGTTTCTGGTGCTTTATCCGCGCGTCCGCGTCACCACGCTCATCTTCATCATCTTCTTTGTCACCACCGTGGAAATTCCAGCCGCGTTCATGCTCATGTATTGGTTTGTGATCCAGCTTGTAAGCGGGCTCTTCTCTTCCGGATCGTTTAGCGATTCTGGCGGGGTCGCCTGGTTCGCACATGTGGGCGGTTTCCTGGTGGGGCTCTTCCTGATTCGCTTGTTTCCCAACACCCGGCGCTACTTCTACTGATCCATGCACGACCCCAACGAGCCGTTCGAAAACCTGCGCCCTTTGGACATTCTGGCCATCGCGGCTCATCCCGACGATGTGGAGCAGACCTGCGGCGGCTCACTCATCCGCATGGTCGAGATGGGCTACCGGGCGGGAGTGCTGGATCTCACCGCCGGCGATATGGGCAGCCGCGGAACGCCTGAATTGCGGATGGAGGAATCACAAAAAGCCGCGCAACACCTGCTACTGGCCTGGCGGCAAAACTTGCGCTGGCCCGACGCGCGTCTGGAAAACACGATTAGCGCGCGCATGACTCTGGCCGGCGTGATTCGCCGCATTCGCCCGCGCACGGTGATTCTGCCGTATTGGAGCGGCCGTCATCCCGATCACTATCGGGCTGCCGAGATCGGCTACGAGTCGTGCTTTCTGGCTGGGCTCAGGCGCTTGGAAGAGGACGTTCCTCCGCACCGGCCGGTTAAGATTCTATACGCCTCTCAATACGCCAACGTGACGCCTTCGTTTGTGGTGGATATATCGCGACAGTTTGAGCGCCGCATGGCCTCGCTGTTCAGCTATGAATCGCAGTATGGAGATGCGGAGAATGCGGCGGAGTTGTTTCCCTCGCAAAAAGAGGTGGAGGAACGGCTGGCGGCCGTGGCGCGTTTCTATGGCAATCTGATTGGCGTAAAATACGGCGAAGCCTTCGTGGTGAAGGAGTGCCAGCAAGTGGATGACATTGTTACCATGCCGGTGAAGAGCATCTAAGAGAATGAAACAAATTATTATAGTTGTGTTGTTACTGATTCCCGCCAGTCTGATTCAGGCGGAACCCACGCCAAAGCGGCTCAATAGCGCTGCCGGCGTTTTAGGCGAAATCATGTCAACGCCGGATAAAGGTATTCCGATGGATCTAATGCGGCACGCGCAATGCATCGTGATTATTCCGGGCGTGAAGCAAGGCGCGTTTGGTGTTGGTGCGAAGTACGGCAAAGGCTTCTTTTCCTGCCGGAAGGGGGCGGACTGGTCTGCGCCCGGTTCTGTCAGGATTGAAGGCGGAAGCGTTGGCTTCCAAATTGGCGTAAATGAGACGGATGTGATTCTGTTGGTCATGAATCGCCGGGGGGCTGACCGGCTTTTGAGCACGCAATTCACGATTGGCGGCGAAGCGGAAGCGGCGGCGGGCCCGGTGGGCCGATCCTCAACTGCGCAAACCGACGTGAGCCTGCGGGCGGAAATGCTTTCCTGGTCGCGATCGCGCGGGGCCTTCGCCGGGGTGTCGCTGCAAGGCGCAACGCTGCGGCAGGATCAAAGCGATAATGCCGATATTTATGGGAGCAAGCTGACGAACAAGCAGGTGGTTAACGGGCCGACGGCCTGGCCGAAGGAGGGCAGCGAACTGCATGGCGTACTGCTCAAATATGCCGCGCGGGCGGTGCAACGGCGAGTCCATCGACATAAATAGAGGCGTTGCGAAAGCTGACGCCGAACCAGAGGACCGAGACGAAATCCCCTCGGTCATGGGGAGCCGAGCCTCTTAAATATGTTTCCGACACAGCGCACCGCGAGGCGTTCATTCATGGAATGAGGCGAAACTTCTTTCCACCCGCCGTCCGGAGCACGCCAAAATCACGCCGGTCCAGTGTGAAAATGGTTTCGATCCCCTCACGGTTCGCAAGATGCACCAAGGACGCATCGGCAAGCTGTATCCTCAACCCCTGATAACGGGCAAGAATCGCGGCAATGCCGGGGAGATCTGCTTCTCCAAGCGAAGCAAGCTCAAAAAGCCGCGCCTCGAAGGAAGATAGCAAGAGTGCCAGCGCTGAGGGAGATGTTCGCAACAACCATGCCGCCTCAGTCATTACCGGCCAACAAGTGAGCAACGGCCCTTTAATGGTTCGAAGCTGCTCGGTGCAAACCTGGCGGTGTTCGTCGGGGGGCGAAAATATGGCCACCATCGGCCCGGTGTCGACAAGTACCCTTCGCTCAAGAGCTGCCAAAGCCATCGAAGTGTTTTGGATTCGTGCTGAGATCCGGGCTGAGATCCGGGCTGAGGCGCCGGATGGCCCCGATCAGTCCCGCCTTCTCTGCGCGCTCGTATGCGGTCATTTCACCGTCCTCAGCCGTGAAGTGCCGCTCGACTGCCTTTCGAACTATTTCCGACTCGCGCGTACCGTTTCGTTGGGCAGCGTCCTTCAGTTTTCGCCGCAGCTCGGCGGGGAAGCGCACCGTAATTCGGTCGTCTTTCATCCTGTCTGACATTCTATCAGAATTGTCGGACATCCGTTTCGCGGGACAGCCCTTTCAGCAACCCACTGAACAACTCAACTTTTTCACTTCCTCTTTGAACAGGTCGTTCCCTGGAAACTCGCTTGTCAGCTCTGTCATGAGGCGGCTCGCAAGCGCTTTGTTTTTGTCTCGCAACGCGGCGATGGCCAGTAGAATCTTGGCGTACGGCTTGAAGTAGTGTCCTTGATCCGCGACGATTCTAAGCTTCTGCAGGCCTACTTCCTTATCCGTTTGTGCGCCCGTGAGCCGCAGAAACATTCTCACCGGTCCAACCTTCTGGCTGAGCAGGTAGTTCTCCACTCCCATGGATAAATACGCATCTTTGAAATCAGGATGCTTCGCGACCAGCGCTTCCGCCTGGCTTGTTGCCTCTTTGATTTCATTCAACGCCTGCCAATTTTCCTTCTCGATCAGCGCCAAATAGTCGGCATGCAGCGCGGTGCAAACCACAGAGGCAAACAGCGCTTGATCGGAAGTTTCGCCGCGCTTGAGCATTGCTTGAGACAAATTGCGGCTGCGGTCGAGAGCCTTTTCGAAAGCAGCTTTGGTGGCAGCATCGGGTTTCAGCTTGTGCGAACTCTGGAACGAACTGTCTTGCGTCAGGAATTCAGAACGCAAGATGTGCAGCCGTTCGAATTCGGTGAAGAGATAGGCGGCTGCGTCCGAAGCCGGTCCGAATGGATCGCCCGGGTGAGCGCGCTCCCATTCGGCAAAGGATTTGTGCGCTCCGCCAAAATCCATGTTGTACATGTCGCGATAGCCCACATCCAACTGGCTTGCGTCCATGGGAGCCGGCGCGCCGATAAGGGCAAAAAGCCAAAACGTTGCGATAAACAATCTACTTTCAGTGTATGAGACTAGAATGTGGAGAATGAAACACCAACGCTGTTTCTTATTATTGGCCCTGTCAGCTAGCAGCCTTCTTGGCGCGCAACCATTTCGAATCGGGGTGATCGGGCTAACCCACGGCCATGTGGCCGGCTTCTTCAGCATGGCGCTCAAGCGCGACGATATTGAGATTACCGGCGTTGCCGAACCAGACCGCAGCCTCTTCGACAAGTACGCCAAGCTGCATCATTTGAAACCCGAACTCTATTATTCGTCCGCCGAGGAAATGCTCAAGCATACTTCGCCACAAGGCGTTGTGGGTTACACAAATACCTTCGAACACTTGCACGCGGTGGAAGCATGCGCCAAAGCGCATGTGGACATCATGATGGAAAAGCCTTTGGCGGTGAGCTATCAGGCAGCGCTTGCGATGGCCGAAGCGGCGCGGGCCGGCAAGATCCACGTGCTTGTGAATTATGAAACCACGTGGTATGCGAGTAACGCGTTCGCGCGCGAACTGGTGGACAAGGGCGAATTAGGGGAGATTCGCAAAGTGGTGGTGCGCGATGGGCATCAGGGCCCGAGAGAAATCAACGTGCAGCCGGAGTTTTTCGCGTGGCTGACCGATCCGAAGCTCAATGGCGCGGGCGCGCTGTACGATTTTGGCTGCTACGGCGCCGACCTCATGACGTGGCTGATGCACGGGCAAAGGCCGACAAGCGTTACCGCCGTAACGCAACAGATCAAGCCGGATATATATCGGCAGGTGGACGATGAGGCCAACGTTATACTCACCTACCCGCATGCGGTGGCGATTCTGGAGCCCTCCTGGAACTGGCCGTATGCCATAAAAGACATGCAGGTTTTCGGGCGCGAGGCGTCTGTCTCGACGGTGCTTCGCGATCACGTGATTGTCCATCGTGAGGCGCAAGACAACACCGAACAAGAGGCGCCGGAGCTGGGAGCCCCGAATGACGATCCGCTGCGCTATTTCGCGAGCGTGGTGAGAGGCGAGACGGACGAGCGCGGCAGCCTCTCAGGGCTCGACACGAATTTGATTGTGGCGGAAATTTTGGATGCGGCGCGCCAGTCTGCGCATACCGGAAAGACGGTGACGCTTCCCTTGAACGGGAAATAGCCGGGCGTGACCAAGGATGACAAAATAGGAATTGCGATGGCGACCGAACCCAGACCACTGCTAAGCGATGATCTCCTCCAGCAAGTGGAGGAAATCGCGCGTGCCCAGAACCGAAATTCTGAGGATGTCGTGAGCGAGGCCGTACGCAAGTATCTGGGTGAGCAGAGCTGGATCAGATTTGTTGAAAAGAACGAAGCGCGCGCTCGAACAATGGGCATTGGCGAAGAAGACGTTGACCGGCTGATCTCCGAACTGCACAGCGAAAAGCGGCAGTCCGGCCGGTAGTGCTTCGCGTCACCGCCGATACCAACATCTTAGTTTCGGGCCTCAACTTTAGGCGGGGCTAACCGTCCGAGTTGCTGGAACTGGCGCGCACTGGCAAGATAGACCTTACCGTTTCTGACGCAATTCTCGCCGAGATGGAGGATGTTCTGCGACGGAAATTTCGCTGGAATGATGAGGACATTGCCGGAGGGGCGCAAGCGGGTTGCGGCCATGGCCCGAGCGGTGGCGCCGCAGGTAGCGCTAAACCCGAAATTCATCCGCCCGCCAACTCTGAATGGCTTGCTTGATCTGCTTCGAGGAGAGATTACCCGCCGCCGCCTTTTCCGCCAGGCCGAGACATTCGGCGTCTGAGGCAAAGCGCAAAGCAATCAATTGGCTTTCGGTCAGAACGGGCAGCGGCGCTCCAGGGGGAAGCAGATTCGCCAAACGCAAACGCTCTTCAAGCCGTATCACGCGATCTTGGATCTTGAGCGCATACACTCGGGTTTTGAAAATCGTCAGAAAGATGAGAACTGCGGCGACCACCAGTGCCAGCGCCTCGTTGCTAAAGTGGCGAACCGCGTGCGCAATCGCCCAAAGCAGCAGCGCAAGCGAGACCGGAGCCATAAAGAAATGAAAGATTGGATCGTAGCGGGCGTGATTCGCAAACGATTGTGGCCTATTTTCAGGCATGAAATACCTCCACAGTTTTTGTTTTAACCAGGATAAGTATATATCCGTGTTAAGCTGAACTCAATTTTTATGGCCACAGTACGTGAAAAGAAACAGTTGATGGGCGCTTCCGAAATGGATCGCACGCTGGTGCGGCTGGCGCATGAGATTCTCGAAAAAAGCAGCGATCTTAAGACGCTTGCGTTCGTTGGTATTAAACGCAGAGGGGTGCCGCTGGCACAGAGATTATCGGCAAAAATCTTGAGTCTCGAAGGGCTTCACATTCCGGTAGGAATTCTGGACATCAACCTTTACCGCGACGATCTATCCACAGTGGGGGAACGTCCGGTGGTGAAAGCCAAGCAGATCGATTTTTCGGTTGAGGGGAAAGACATTGTGCTGATGGACGACGTTCTTTATACAGGGCGCACGATTCGCGCGGCGCTGGATGCGTTATTCGATCATGGCCGGGCGGCGCGGGTCCAATTGCTGGTGTTTATCGACCGCGGCTATCGAGAGTTGCCTATTGAAGCGGGCTACGTTGGCCGCATGGTGCAAACCAGCGCCAACGAAATCATCGAAGTCAAGTTTCAGGAAATCGACGATCAGGAAAAAGTGCTGCTGGTAGAGCGGGTGGACGACCCGCCGCCGCAGGCATAGCGGCCCGCGCTTCTTAACAAATGACCCGAGGATTGTTGGACATTGAATCGATCTCGCGGCAGGACATCGAAACCATCCTGACGCGCTCGAGAACATTTCAGCCCGCGCCCGGACAGCCTTTCAAACGAACTACCATTTTGCAAGGGCGCTCCATTGTCAACCTGTTTTTTGAAGCGTCCACCCGCACGCGCACGAGCTTTGAAATTGCCGCGCGGCGCTTGGGGGCAGAAGTTTTATCGATTACCAGTTCCGGCTCGAGCGTCTCGAAGGGTGAATCGCTGGTGGACACCCTGAACACTTTAGGCGCCATGCGGCCTGATGCTATTGTGATGCGTCATGCAGCCTCCGGCGCGCCACATTTCCTCTCGCGCTACCTTCCCATCCCTATTGTGAATGCAGGCGATGGCACGCACGAACATCCAACGCAAGCCTTGCTGGATGCGCTCACCATTCTCGACCGCCGCGATACGCTTGAGGGTTTGCGCGTGGCTATCATTGGCGATATAGCACATAGCCGCGTGGCGCGCTCGAACATTTTCTTGCTGTCCAAGTTTGGGGCGCAGATCGTTTTGTGCGGGCCAGCCACATTGTTGCCGCCGCAGATTGGACAAATCGCGCCTGGCATTGAACTGACTACCGACATGGAACACGCTATTCGCGGGGCAGACGTGATCATGATGCTGCGCGTGCAGCTCGAGCGTCAGAATGAGGCGGCGTTTCCCGCCGGCGAATATTTCAGCTTTTATGGCTTGCGGCTGGAGCATGTGGAAGCGGCCAAGCCGAATGTGATTGTGATGCATCCAGGACCCATCAATCGCGGCCGGGAAATCGCTTCCGAAGTAGCCGATTCGCAGCGGTCGGCCATCTTAAATCAGGTTGAAAACGGCATCGCCGTCCGCATGGCCGTGTTGGAAAGAGTGCTAGCGCCGTGAGCAGACTGGTAATCAAGAATGGCTGGGTGGTGGACCCCGCCGCGAATTTCGATCAGGTGGCCGACGTTGCCATTGAGGATGGAATCATCCGCCAGGTGGGCACGAATATCGGCACGAGCGGCGGGGAGATCTTCGATGCGTCGGAATGCATAGTTGCACCGGGTTTCATTGATATTCACGTCCACCTGCGTGAACCTGGCTTTGAGCATTCAGAAACTATAGAATCGGGCGCGCGCGCGGCGGCGGCTGGCGGATTTACCTCCATCTGCTGCATGCCGAATACCGATCCGGTGAACGACAACGCTACCGTTACCAGCTATATTGTCGATCGCGCCCGCCGCCACGCCGTGGTAAACGTTTATCCCATCGGAGCCATCACCAAGAACAGCGCCGGTGAAGAATTGGCGTCATTCGCTTCCATGAAACAAGCGGGCATTGTGGCTATTTCCGACGATGGCAAGCCGGTGATGAATGCGCGCGTAGTGCGCCATGCCATGGAATTTGCGCGGGCGCTCGATATGCCGCTCATTGAGCATTGCGAAGACTTGCATTTGAGCGCCGGCGGAAACATGCACGAAGGCCTGGTATCCACACGCCTGGGATTGCGTGGCATTCCGCGCAGTTCGGAGGATGTTATGGTGGCGCGCGATATCTTACTGGCTGAAGTCACCGGCGTGCGTTACCACGTGGCCCATATTTCATCGCGCATCGCGGTTGAGATGGTGGCGTTCGCCAAGGCCCGGGGCCTGAAAGTCACTGCGGAAGCAACGCCGCATCACTTTGTCCTGGCGGACGCGGATATGCCGCCGTACGACAGTAACTACAAGATGAAACCCCCGCTGCGCGAACGGCCCGACGTACAGGCGGTGACCCGGGGTCTGATCAACGGCGCCATCGATGCTATCGCCACCGACCACGCGCCCCATCCCGGCGACGAAAAAATGCAGGAATTCGAGCGCTGCCCATTTGGCATTATCGGCCTGGAGACTGCGCTAGGGTTGGCGCTTGAGCAGCTTTACCACCCCGGCTACGTTGGTGTTTCGCATATCGTGAAATTGTTTACCCAGAACCCGGCGCAGATCCTATCGTTGGATCGCGGTACGCTTCGCCCCGGCGCCGCTGCAGACCTGACGATTTTCGACACTGATCGTGAGTGGACCTACGATGTGGGTAAGTCGCCGTCGAAAAGCCGCAACTCACCGTTTCATGGACGCAAATTCAAAGGCGGCCCGGTGGCGACCATGGTGGCCGGACAGGTAGTTTGGCGGCTGGGAGATTAGTTCAAGCCCGCTTTCCAGCGCTCAATCAGCACCAATTGCTTTTCCACCTGCTCGCGCTCAGGCGAATCGGGCTCTAGGCGCAAATAGGTTTCGAGGTCCGCCTTCGCCGCTTTGTGATTGAGCTGGCGCAGGTGTACTACTCCACGATGCCGATATTCCTCCGCATACTCAGGCATAGCTTCAATCAGGAGGTCTAAGACTTGGCGCGCCTTGTCAAACGCCTCGCCGCGCATATAGATGGCTTTGAGGTTACTCAACATGCGCACTAGCATTTGGCGCTTCGTGACGGGAGCGAGCACCGCGGGGTTCAGCCGGAGATCCATTCCCACCGCGTCTCTCGCCAGGGTACATAAATCAGCGAACGACAGAATTTGTCCACTGTGGAAGGGGTCAATCCAATAGCGCGACTCCCTATCTTCGTAAGCCACGATAAAGTGGCCTGGGAGACCCACCCCATAAACGGTTCGCGACAATCTCCGAGCCACTTCCATGTAGATCAACGACAACGTGATGGGAATGCCGAGCCGCCGCATTAACACGGAGTTTAGACAGCTATTGCGCGGATCGTAATACTGTTCGGCGTTTCCCCGAAACTGCATGACGTCAAACAAAAGTTCGTTAGCCGCCTTGATGAAATCGGCCCCGGTGGCACGCGGCGTAAGCTGAGCATTGATCTGCTCGGCCAAATGGTCAAGACGAAATGTGAAAGCGTCCCGATCAAGACCGGGAAACTCGATGCTGGCCAGTTCGAGGGCGGCTATATCCAGAGTTACATTTGAGCGATCGTCCCGAAGGGCGTCGAGCAAGCTCTTCACGGGCAATAGCTTACCATTCCGGGTTTGGTCATCGTGCGTAGCGATATATTAATCAAACATGCTTCGACGCCAATTCCTGGCACCGGCGGCCACTCTCGCCGCCGCTCAACCGGATAGGAGGGAATGTCCAGTGACTGAATTCGAGGTGTTCGTTGGGTGACCTTGACGAGGCAAGGGCAACCCGCCGGAACTTTTTGGCGGCGGGGAGCGGCCTGTTACTGGCAGGTTGCGATAGCGTCCGCAAATTGGCGGAACGCTCACCGGCCCATTTGGCCGATGCCGCTGAGCGCAGGGTGGCGGCAGACGTCACGCTGCGAATTGGCACGGTGGTGGTGGATATAGCGAAGGATCATGCCATCAGTACGATTGGTTACAACGGCTCCGCGCCGGGCCCTCTCATTCGGCTTCGCGAAGGCGTGCCGGTGACAGTGGAGATTCACAATCACACGACTTCCCCGGAATTGGTTCATTGGCACGGCATGCTTGTGTCTCCGGCGGTGGATGGTGCAATTGAAGAGAACAGTTTGGACGTGCCGGCCCATGGTTCTATTCGATACGAACTGACTCCGCAACCCTCCGGCGCGCGCTTCGTTCATTCGCACACAATGGCGATGGATGATTTGAGCCGGGGGACCTATACAGGTCAATTTGGATTTGTCTATGTGGAACCGAGAGTGAACGCGGGGAATTACGATCGAGAGGTCTTCCTGGCGACTCACGAATGGGAGCCTTTCTTTACCACTGAGGAAATGGAGGATGAGGATGCGGGTGCGCCGAAACCTACGCCTTTGGTGAAGAAAGAGATGAAGCCGAACGGGTGGGAGATCGGCTATCAAAAGTTCACCATCAATGGCAAGTGCTTGGCCTATGGCGAACCGGTTAGGGTTAAACAAGGTGAACGCATATTGTTTCATTTTCTGAATGCCAGCGCGACAGAGAACATCAAGCTGGCGTTGGCCGGGCATCGCTTTCTGGTTACCGGCCTGGACGGCAATGCGGTGCCCAAGCCGCAAATGGTAGAGGTGCTTGAAATGGGCACCGCCGAACGGGTAGATGCCATTGTGGAGATGACCAATCCGGGAGTGTGGATTCTCGGGACTCCCAGGGACGACGACCGAGCGAACGGCATGGGCATTGTGGTGGAGTACGCCGATAAGGTTGGGAAACCAGTCTGGATTGCGCCGGCGAAGAAACCTTGGGACTACACTGTTTTCGGCGATAATCGGCCGCCGCAGACGCCGGACCAAACAATCCAGCTTGTGTTCGGCAAAATCAACGGCGGCACCGGTGGATTTAATTTGTGGACGATCAATGGCAAGAGTTTTGAAGAGCGGGACGTTCCGCGAACACTCCAGAGGGACCGGCGGCACCGCTTCGTATTCGATAACCAGACGGACGACGCGCATCCGGTTCACCTGCACCGGGCCAGCTTCGAATTGGTGAGTGTGAACGGCAAAGCCGCCGGCGGCATTATGAAAGACGTAGTTTTGGTAAAGGGATTTGGCAAAGTAGAAGTTGACGTTGTGCCCTCTATCGCTGGCTTAAGTCTGTTTCACTGCCATCAGCAACTGCACATGGATTTTGGGTTCAAACAATTATTCGAAGTGGTTTAAAAAACACATGGCTATCGTAGATGAAATCATGCAACTGTTTGCGGTGAAAGGAAGCTCGGAGTATGGCGGGGAGAGGGTGTCGCAGTTGGAGCACGCGCTGCAAAGCGCGCATCTGGCACAAACGGAAAATGCGCCTCCGAACATGATTGTGGCCGCGCTGCTGCACGATATCGGGCACTTATTGGCGGAATCTCCCGACGCGGCGCACGAAGAAATTGGCCACGATTATGTCAGTAATCATTTTCCGGCTTCGGTGAGTGAACCGGTGAGGTTGCACGTGGCCGCGAAACGTTACCTATGCGCGACAGACAAGCACTATCTGGCGCAACTGAGCCCCGCGTCGCTAGAGAGCTTGCACGTGCAAGGAGGCCCCATGACCGACACCGAACTGGACGCATTCGAAGAGGAAGCTTTCTTCAATCAGGCGGTAACGCTGCGGCATTGGGACGACAAGGCAAAGACGGAAAACCTTGCAGTGCCGGCGCTAGATGCGTATCGCGCCACCCTGCAGTCACTCGCTAAAACATAGTGCCCGGGCGAGTACTTTCCCAGGCGTAAGCCAGACGGCCGAAATGCGAATCGCGTTCAGCGCGCAGCCAGTCTTCGGTGGGGGAACCTGCGAGGAAACCACGCTCTTGCGCGTAATAATAAGCACGCCTGGCTATTTCGTCGTGACTGAGCGGCTGGAAGAGTGAGTTCAGAATACGGCGCAGATGGGTGAGTTCGGCGTTCTTGCCTGAGAGTAAAATCTGGCGGCGCACATCGGGATCGGGCTGCCTTTCGATTTCGGCTAAGCGGGTGCGCAGTCTCTCGAGCTCGGCGTCCTTCGATGCCTCCATGCGCTTCTCAAGTTCGCGCGCGGCGTCGGGGGGCGGTTGGGACGGCGAATCGATAATGTTGGTAGAGCCGACTTCATAATACCGGGATGAGCCAGCGGCAACAGCGCGCGCCCTGAGTGGCTCCGACTGCGCCTGTGAAGCGCCATTCACCTCAGACTTAGCCAGTACCGCCGGTTGCGTTTCAGCGAGCGAGGCAATCTCAAGATCCTTGCCCCGAACCTGGCTTTCCAGTTCCGCAATGCGCGACTTGAGCTTCTCACTCTCCTCATTTCTGCTGGCTACAAAAGCCGCATGGGTGCCCTCTAAATCTGTGAGTCTCGCCGGATAACCACTGAGCTTAGAAACACGCTGCTCCATCTCCATAACGCGTTCACGCGCCCGCCGGACCAACGTGCCCCACAGCAGCCACCCCACTAACAAACCTAATAAGCCCGCCACCAGCAGGCACATGAGCATTTGAGCAACAAGGTACTGCATGATTACGGTGTCTCCTTTAGTAAGAAATTGATGCGGCGGTTGAGTTGTCGGCCTCTTGCGGTAGCGTTGGACGCAATAGGTTGGGTAGCGCCAAAGCCTTTGGGCAAGAGCCGTTCTGGCGCAATTCGTTTGCCAATCAGGTAGTTTCTGCTGGCGACGGCGCGCCGCAGACTCAAGGCTTGGTTGGCGGTGGGATTGCCTTGCGAGTCAGTGTGTCCCTGAATCTCGCAAAACAACCCAGGCGAAGCGGCGAGCACCGGCGCAACTTGATCGAGAACGCTACGTCCATGCGGCGTAAGCTGTGCGCTGGCGGGATTGAATTCCACTACACCCAAAGCGAGAATGCCATCCAACTTTCTTTGTGTTTCGATCCTAGAAGCGCCGATTGTTCTGGCGTCGGGCGGCGGCTCGACTGAGCGTACACTTACGATGCGGACACCGTCGACACTGGCGATGAGCTTTTGCGTGTCAGTAGAAATTTCGGGAGAGCCTGGCGGGCCACTGAGCGTGACATCACGGCCGGAGACGGTAAGGCCTTGGGTGGAAATGTGGTTGGCTGCCAAAACAACGGACACCCGATGCGAAACGTCCTGCTGAATGTCACGGGAGTGGAGACGAAGGCAAAAGAAACAAAACGATCCGAACGCGAGTATGGCGGCGGATAAGGCGATAGTGCGCGGCATGTTTCGACTTAGACTCCGATACGCAAGATGCGCCACAAGCTGGTGAAATCGTCGGTCCAAGGCTCCAGGTGTTTGGGGATTTCGACAGTCTCGAGGCGGCCTTGGAATAAAGGATCGTCGAAAAAGCCAGGACGCCGGGAGGCTAAGACATAGGTGGCCGAATAGACGTCGAGCGAATCCTCAGCGTCGTTCTCCACTTGCCAAACAGAGAGAGACCGGGCTTTGGCATCGAGCACCACAATTGGCGCAAGATTCAGATATTGGTTTGAAACATGAACGGCCAGAACACCGCCTGGTTTGAGATGACGCCAGTAGATATCGAACGCTTGACGAGTGAGTAAATGAACGGGAATGGCGTCTCCCGCGAAGGCGTCTATCACCAGAATGTCGAATTGCTGGGAAGGTTCGTTGGCTAAGGACAAGCGTGCATCGCCGAGCACAACGTCGTTATGTGCGGCGCAATCCACAAGGAAAGTGAAGTCTTTACGCGCGATGTCGATGACCAGCGGGTTGAGATCGTAGAAACGAATGGTATCGCCGGCGCGGCCGTAAGCCGCAAGGGTTCCAGCGCCGAGACCGACGACACCCATTTTGACCGGGCCGTGAGACTCGAGAATCCGGTAGGTCAAGCCGATGCCGGTCTCGCGGCCATAGTAGGTGGTAGGAACCTGGCGAAAGCCGGAATCCAGGATCTGCACGCCATGAGTGATGGTGCCGTGACTGAGCTGCCGTACTTTGTGTTCGTCCTCCTTTAAGTCTTCGACTAAAAGGGCTCCATAGAAATTGCGGGCCCGGGCGACGGAGTTGCGGAGCTCGAGCCAACTTTCGTGCGCGCCGTAGCCGGCAAGCAGAAGCAGGCCCGCAGCGGCGCCGAACCAAATCGAACGCTGGACGGGCCGATGCCACCAAGGGAGACGCTCGCGCCAGAAGACTAAGAGGATGAGCGCGGCACATGCCAGGTATGAAATGGGGAATTCGAAGTTGGCCGAAAACAGATGCGGCGCCACCAGAGCCACAAATACGCCGCCGAGCGCGCCGCCCGCGGACAAGCAAAGATAGAAGGAAGTGAGCTGCTGAATACCGGGTTTGAGGCGCGCCAATTCGCCGTGGCAGGTCATGCAACAAATAAAGAGCGAGGCGCAAATGAGCGGCACAACGCGCTTGACGTCGGGCGTTTCAATAGTCTCCGTGTGGGAGGCGAGCCACCACAGAGCGAACGGCAGAAGTGGTAGAAACACCCAGCGCTGATACCAGATTCCTCGTTCGAAACAGAGGATGAAAGTGAGTAGATAGAGACTAAGCGGGATCACCCACAACAGAGGCATGGGGGCTATGTTCTGAGTGAGAAGGTTGGTGACAGTCAGTAAAAGAGCGGAGGCACAGGCGGCGAGTGAGATCCAGAGGGCGATAACTGGCGCGTTGCGAGGCAGCGCATTGGTCTGTCCCACCCCGTGGCTCGGCTGATAAGAGGTTTGGGAAGCGAGGCGGGCAGTAGTGATGCAAAGGAGTGCAAATAAGAAGTAGGCGACGGACCAATAAGACGCTTGAGCGCGGCCTCGCAGAAAAGGTTCAATGCCGATGGGATAAAAGAGCAGCGCGGCCATGGAGCCGGCGTTGGAGAGCGCGAAATAACGATAGGGAAGGCCGCCTGGGCTGCGCGCGGCGTACCAGCTTTGCAACAGCGGACTGGTGGAAGAAAGAAGCGCGTAAGGCAGGCCCACCGAGGTGGCTAAAACGCCCAGAACGCGCCACGTGGGATCTTCGCCGGGCTTCGGCTGCCAAGATGCATTCGGCAGAATGGGGAGCACGGCGATACTTGCCAGGATGAGTATCGCATGCACGACAGCTTGCCGGTAAGGGCTGAGGTAGCGCGTCAGCAAGTGCGCGTATGAATAGCCCGCGAGCAAACCCGATTGGAAGAAGACCATGCAGGTGATCCACACTGCTGCCGACCCGCCGAACCAAGGCAGAATGAGCTTCGAAATGAGGGGCTGAACCAAGAACAATAGGCAGGAACTGGCTAGAATGGTGGCGCCGAAGAGAAGCTGCGGCAGGCGCGATGTTTGCGCAGTGGCAAGCGGCGAAGCTGTGTGGGCGGCAGTGGCAGAGGTTGACAAGCCTTTTATTTACCTTTCAGCATGCTTTGATCGTCCAGCATGGAGGAGTTTGGAGTCAAGGTCAACGAGTTTGCCGCGCCATCCCGTTCAAGGCGAGAGAGCACCAGAGACTCGACACACGTTACTTTACTTTCTTCACGTAGTCCTGATACAAGTCTGCAATTTTCTTCTTTGAATAGTCTCCGGGGTGAATAATCACGCGGTAGCGGAACCGCATAGTGTCCCCAGCCTTGAGCTCGCGTCCGCCCGCACCCTCGGCCTTGGGATCGAATTCTTTTAATCCAAACGGATTCACGGCGAACAAACCGTAGTCGCGTGAATGCCAGCGCGGCGGCCCGGAGCCATTGGCTGGATTGTTGAAAATCACGATGCCCACCTTCTGCCCGTCCACAGTGCCGTCGTAATCCACCCAATCCGCCTTTTTGCCCCACACGTTCTTCTCCGTTTGGGCACCCTCGGAATTCGTCATAAAGCCGCCATTCTTACCGGCCATGCTATCGGCCAGCCGGATTGCAAAAAAGCCTTCTTTGGTATCGGCAAATTTCAATGCGGCTTTGGCGGTATAGGTCAGATCGAGGTCGAAAGTACGCACGCTGCGGTCGGCGTAAAAGGTGGTCGTCCGGTCTTCCTCAAGCAGTTCTCCTTGCCCCGGCGCGGCCCATTCGAATACGGCTTGAATGGTCCCGGATTTCTTACCTGGTTTAAGTTCGCCCAAACTCTTGAGCGTCAGGAGTCCCTTTAACGCCGGATTATCTCCGCTGGTCTTCGACGCCGGTTCGTTCTCCCAAAAGTTGACGCCATTCACATCGCCATAGCCGATAAAAAGGCCTCGATGGTGGGGGTGATCGCGCGATTCGCCTTCCACCATCTCTTGTGGAAAGCGCCTGGTTACAATCAATCCGTTTGCCGCTCGCAACGGCGCGAGGAAGGGTTTGGGATACGCTTTGCCGATGTAGAAGCTGGTGAACGGCTCACCGTTGATGGTGACGCTGATGTGGTCGCCATCCACATTTTTGAAATCCACTTGAGCTGCCGCCGGTTGGCAGGCGCACGCCAGAATGGCCGCGAGCATGGACGCCGCCAGCGGCCACTGCGGGTGGTTTAGCTTGTTCATCCTTCGTTGAAATCATACCGTAAGGGCGGCTCACGGTGGACGTAAAAAGGGCCAAGCGGCAAACCGCTTGGCCCTTTCTTTATGACTTGCGTTGGTTCTTAGTGGGGGCAGCCCAGGGCCTTGACGGCCGCTTCGGGCACCGGGCGCGCGTTCTTCACGGCCGGCGGCATTACCGTGCTGCCGTGAGGAACAAGGTAGATCTCGACGCGGCGATTCTTGTCAGCTTCGCTCGTCTCAGAGCCCTTGCGCTCTTGCGTATTGGACGTGCCGCACTGGCCAGTCCGTGTTTCGGAGGTCTGGTCGGTTCCAACAATGTCCATCTTGATGCGGGAAACGTCTACCTTACCACAGGTACCCGTACCGCCGCTCAGAATGGCTGCGGCGTTCAACACGCGCTGCTCATCGAGGGAAACTTCGCCAGCGCCCTTGCGGCCTTTGCGGCCCGGGAGCCTGACGTTCGTTTCCTCATCCGTGTCGCGATGGCCAACCAGGATGATGTCGTAATCGCCGTTTGCCATGCGCGATGCCGCATCGTCAATCAGCAGCCGCTTGGCGCAATTGTTAACGCGCGCGTTGTTCTTGGCGAAGATCGCGTCGTCGAGACGGACAAACTGCGGAGTGCAATTCACCGTGATCGGCGTGCTCTGGGTAGCTGTCTTACCGCTCTCATCGGTAACGGTAAGAGTAGCGTTCACAGACTTGCTCTGCGCCTGGGCGCTTTGTTCGAAGGTCAAGCTCGAAACATCAAACGTGGCATTCGGGCTGCTGTCGTTGGTGACGCTGCCTTCGCTCACGGTCCACTTGTAAGTCAAGTTGCCGCCGCAAGCCGAGGATTGAGCCACGCCTGACAGGTTCGAGGTCTTGGGTCCGTCCGGTCCGCAAGCGGTGAGCGTGTTGGGCGACGCGGAGACGCTGGTAATGGTCGGCGCCGATTGGGAAACCGTCACGGTTGCGCTGGCGGTGACCGGCGCAACAGCCGGCGGAGGCGGAGGCTGCACCCAGCAACGAACTGGGAACTTCTTCGGCCGTTCCATGGGCGGGGGCGCGGGCGTGGTGTCGGTCACGGTCACTTGAACGCTGGTTGAGCCAACGCTGGGCGTGATCGTCAAATCTGGCGTGGTGCTGCTCTGGGCCGTCCCGTTCACAGTCCAGGCGTAAGCAAGAGTGCGATCGGCCGGCGCTGTGATGCTGGCGTGTAAGGTGACGGGCTTGCCGGCGCAGAACGCGCCCGAGGAAGCGCCATCGCCGCCGCTAATACTCGGTGTGGGCAGAGCGCTGGGTGGGGCCGGTGCCGCCGGCATGGGCGGGCACTTATTCTCGCCGGCAAAGAACACGAAGCCTAACGTTGCTTGCAAGCCATCCAAGTGCGATCGCGCGGGAATGAAAACGCCGCCGCCGTTTGGCCCGCCCGGCAGATCGTAGGTGGGATTGCGATTGAATAAGCCACGCACGTCAAAGCGCATGCCGAAATGATCGGTAAAATGCCACTTCACGCCACCGCCGAAGTTGAGCCCGACCTGCAAATTGTCGTTTAGGCCCTGCGCGTTGTAGAGCGCCATGCTGGTTGGCTGCGAAGCGAGGTTCTCCGCCTTATTGGTGGGAGTGAATTGGATGCCATCGACGCCGACGGTCAAATACGGCTGAACTTTCGAGCCGCGCGGCCGGAGATTCCACACCGGATTGAAACCGAAGGTCCAGTTGCGAGCGCCAAAACCATACGGCGGAACTGGCGATCCCGCTCCCGGAAAACCGGCGGGAATCAGGCCGTTCGATTGGCCAAACTGGTTGTTAGCAACAGACCAGTCCATCCACAACTCGAGGCCGAGATACTTGTAAGGGTTGTAATCGACACGACCGCCGACCACTGCGCCATTAGACAGTTTATTGTCCAAACCCCGGTTCACCTGACCGAAAGTTTGAATGCCACCGAAAACATCAAATTCCCACAGGTCGGGGTATTGATCCTCTCCGTCGGCCATCTTCACCGTAGTTTTTGTAGTATTTGCATCTTGCGCGAAGACGGCTGTGCCGGAACACAACGTCATGCACAAGAGCACTGAATTGATCGGCCTACCTATGAGCCGAGTAATCATCCTGCTCCTCCAAAACGAAATTAAAGACCATAATCCATTAGATAACCTTTAGCGTAAAACATTACAACCCCATCTTTTACGGTTTCCACTATCTAATCTTACTTCGGACAGCCTAGCGCTTTTACCGCATTGGGTGAAACGGTAGAGGCGTTGTCGGCCGCAGGAGGCAAAATCTGGCTGCCCTTGGGTACGAGATAGACTTCTACCCGGCGCTCTTTATCGCTCTCGCTGGCCGCCGCGCCACGCCGCTCTACAGAAGGTGCAAAGTTAGACGTTCCGCACAAAGCAGGATCGGGCGGCGAAACCTGATTAGTTCCGGCCGCGCTGATGCGGATTTGCGACAGGTCCAGATTCGCGCAAGTTCCGCGACCTCCGGTTAGCACGGCGGCAGCGGCAAGGAGACGCCGCTGGTCTAAATTCGCCATTTCATCGCTGGTGCGATGGCCGACCAACAAGATATCGAAGGCGGAACCGGCCTGAGGCGCCGCCTGCTCAATCAAGATGCGCTTGCCGCAATTGTTGACGCGCGCGCCGTTTTTGGCGAAAACCACGTCGGCCAAGCGTTTGTACAGCGCTGGATAATTTACCGTGATGATGGCGCTTTGCGATGCCGAATGATTGGTTTCGTCCGTGGCTGTTACGCTGGCCGTTATGGTTTTGGTCTGTCCAAGCCCGGAATCGAAGCCCAAGCTGGCAGTATTAAAGACGGCGCTGGGGCCAGCATCGTTGGTCAAACTACCTTCGCTTACTGTCCACTTGTAAGTTAAATTGCCGCCGCAGGGCGAACTGGCCACGTCCGCCGCCAGGATCACGGTTTGACCGGCAGCCGAATCGCTTGTCACATTCACCACGTTGGGCGAGGCCGTGACGCCGGCAATTTTGGGTGGAACGTAATCTTGAATGGCCAGCGTCTTTGGACCGATTCTAACGACGCGAGTTGGGTCCGCAGCGTCGGAAACTTCGACTTCGAATTGGAAATCGCCGGCGTTGTTGGGCGCGAACGAGAGGTCGGGATTATTTGTTCCCACAGGTTGGCCGTTGGCTTTCCAGGCGTACGCGAGAGTGTGGCCCGCAGGGTCGGTAGCGGTGGCGTGCAGGGTGAGCACGCGCCCTTGACACAAATGGCCATCGGCACCGCTGATTTCGCCGGGGTTGAGCGGCTGGAGAGTCGGCTTTGGCGCGGGAATAAGCGCGGGGGGTGCGGCCGTGTGCTCCTGCCAGAAATAGAGCACCAATCCAAGAGTTGCCTCGACGCCGTTCAGATGAGCCTTCGGGATGTCGGCCAAACCGAACGAAGGGTTCCGCTCAAAAACGCCGCGCGCATCGAAACGCAGGCCCAGGTGCGGGCTCAAATGATATTTCACGCCGCCACCGTAGTTGAATGCCAACTCTGTGCTGGTGGTTACCGGCAGAGAGGCGCGCGCCTGTTTCGTAGGGGCGAACCAGCTTGGCCCCAGCCCGGCGGTGACGTAAGGCCGCAGCCGGTTACCGCGGGGCGCAATGTTGTAAACCGGGTCAATGGCGAAGGAGTGGATTTGATCGCCAAATGTGTTGTCGAACCCGGAGAAACTGCCGGGTATCTGCAACCGCACGTTGTTGACCATGAAGTTGTAATTCGCTTCGACAGCGAAGTGCCGGGAGAAGTTGTAGGCGGCGCGGCCACCGGCGGTGCCGCCATTGACCAGCTTTTCAGCGGCCTGCCCCCGATTCACGCTACTAAGATTCACACTGCTGAAAAAGCTGCCACCGGCAAAGGCATCCAATTCAAGAATGTCGGGATTGTCTTCGGTATAGACCACGGTGGCGGGCGGATTTTGCGCGCAGGCGTTTGCCGGACAGGCCAAAAAGCAAAGAGGAACAAGCGCGATGGCCGCCGCTGAAAGACGGGCCCGCGCGCATATTCCCCTAGACAAGGATGGATAAGGCGGCAAACTTAGAGTTTACCCAAAAGGGCTTAATTCCGAAAGAGCACACCTAAATCGGAGGTTACGCCATAAAGGCGGTTAGTGGCAACATCGGGGATCCAAAGGCGGCGAATGCGCGTGACGGGCAGGGCGCTGTAGAGCGGGGACCAGGAGTTGCCGGCATCCTTTGATTCCCACAGCTTGCCATATTGCACGGCGTACGCCAAAGTTCCAGAGCCATAGACCACGGAATTGACCGTCGAGGCGGGCATGCCGCCCGGATTAGGCAACCACTTATTGCCTTCATCGCTAGACGAAAACAGCCCGAGGCGCGTGGCGACCAGAATGGGAGCGCTTGGATCCATGGCCAGCGCCACATCCTTCACGTCGCTCGGGGGAGTGGGCGAATTCAGCGTAACCCAGTGCTCGCCGAAGTCTTTCGACAAGAAGAGACCGGCGTCCGCGCGCGCCACAATACGCGCATCGGAATTGGGGCTCAGGTAAAGTCCGGTCACGGGCGACGATCCAGCGACTTCCGCCATGGTCCAGCGTTCGCCCGCGTCGGAACTCTTCAAGAGGCCCAGATTGGTGGCCGCGAAAAGCAGATCTTTGGTGCCATTCTTGACGGTATAGAGCCCGTGAATCTCAGTGGGCGAAATCTCGCGCAGCTTCTCGACGGGCTTGCGGGCAACGGGCCTACGCGCGGCTTTGGCGCTTTTCGCGCTTGACTTGCTCACCGGCGCTTTAACCGGCTCAGCAGGCGGTACGATTAGCCGGAACGCCAGTGGCTTCCAAATCAATCCGGCATCAATCGATTTATACATTTGATGCGGAGCCGCGGCCAACAAAATACGTTCTTCGCTCGGCATGGCGGCGATAGCTTTGAGATGCACACCGTTTAGGCCTTTCACGTCGGGTAATTGCAACCAGCTTTCCCCGTTGTTCCCACTGACGAATATGCCGCTCGATTCACCCAGTTGCGTTTCAAGAGCCACGAGCTTATCGCCGGCTTTGGTAACGGAGGCAATCGTGCGGTCAACAAAACCATGATTCAGCATCCTGATTTTCTCGCCGGTATCGCTGCCGCGCGATACACCTTCGTACTCCATTGCCATGTACATGCTGCCCGGCCGTTCCGGGTCGAAGATGATAGCGTTGACTTGTTCCTTGGTGAGCAGCTTCCAGCTCGCGCCCATGTTCGGGCTTTTGAACAAGCCCATAGTGGTGCCGGCGTAGATCAGGCTGGCGCTCTGGGGATCTTTGCGTATGACGTGGGTGCGGCGCTGGCTGAAGGTGAGTCCCATCACTTTACGCCACTGATCGCCGCGGTCGGTGCTGGTGTAAATGCCGCTGCACGCGCTGGCAAAGACGTTGTTAGGATCGGCGGGATTGACATAAATCGAGAACACGTCGGAATCGTCCGTCATGCCCGTGTGGATGGAATGCCACGTTTTGCCGCCATCGAGGGATTTCCAGGGCAGATGCGAAGTGCCGGCGTACAGGATGTCTGGATCTTTGGGGTCGATGGCGGTGGCGGTGATCCCGCCCATTTCAAGATTCTTTGGATCGGAGACGCGGGTCCAGTTGGCGCCCGAGTCGTCGCTCAACCACACGCCGCGCAACGTACCTGCGATAAAGCGGGTGGGTTTGCTAGGCGCCGCCACGATGGAGCGCACGCCGAAATCTTTGATATCGGACACGGGCACCCAGGTCTTGCCTTGATCGCGGCTCGAAAACATGGCACCGCCATCGGCGGAAATGATGCCGGCGAAAAAGTGGTTTGAATCCAGCGGATCCACCAGCACTGAAGTGACTTCCGTAAGGTTCCGCTTTGGAAAATCGAGCAACGACCAGTTTTCGCCCGAATCCTCGCTGCGGAACAGCAAAGAGTTCATGCCGCCGGCTAGCAAGAAATTTGGTTTTTCCGGATCGAGCGCGAGACTGGTAGCCGTGCCGCCGAAAGGACCGGTGATGTGCCAGTCTGGCGCAGGTGCGTCAAATGCGGCGGCTAAGGAAAATGCAATGAGAGAAATGCTAAGAGATATGGGTAAGAGTTGGCGTACTTTCATTTTTTTGGACAAGGACAATTTTAGAAGAAGTCATTCCAGTTTAGAAAAAATATCTAGGGTAGGGGACAGTTTGGGCAAGATTAAGGTATCGTTCCCGCGATTTTAAAGACGGCCGTTCTACAGGTCTTCGAAAACCTCATCGGCCCGGATCTCGACAGCGCCGGCGGAAATCCGCTCTAAACAGGGCCGAGGTTGAGCATCGTCGGCGAAATATTCCCAAAGCTTACGACTCAGCGGATCGATCACCCAGCAATAGGGAACGCCCCAACTGTGATACTCGCGGCATTTGTCCCACAAACAAGCCAGCGAATCGTCCGGAGATTTGATTTCGATACAAAGGACAGCCGGATTCTCCGGTCCCGGATAGCCGCCCTCGAAGGGGCGCTGCCGGTCTACGGCGACAACGTCCGGAATGCGAAAGCGCGTTTGCTTGAGCTTGGCGTGCAATTCAGGCCGTATCTTCAGGGTATTGTTATAGCGGGAGCGCAGGTAAAACACCAGATTGCTCTGGACCGCGCTATGATCGTCGCCTGCCATGGGCTTGGGTATCAGCTCGCCATCGACATACTCGCACGCGGGTTTTTCGGCTTGATCGATAAAGCGCGAAATATACTCCTTAACTGAAACGCCGATAGTGGGGTGGGCAGCCATTGAGATAGATTTCACCCCATTTTGGCAGAATGCCTGCCGCGTGGTATGTGATCACGTGGTATGTGTTGGAAACGGATGGACGACCTCTTAGCCGCAATCGCCTCCGATAGCGGCTGAAATGATCGCAACAGTTAGCAGTGTCCCATTTGAACGAAGTCTATACCAGTTCCAGCCGCTTCAAGTTTTTGAAACTGTCGCGGCGGACTTGCGCAAGATCGTATTGAGCCTGTTGCACAAGCCAGCCGTCTTCGGTGCCACCGAAAACTTTGGACAGCCTAACCGCCATTTCAGGCGATATACCGCGCTTTCCGTTGACCAATTCTGAAAGGGTGTTGCGCGTTACCCCAAGGGCGGCGGCGGCGTCTGTGATCGTCAATCCTGACGGCTCAATGCACTGGCGCAAAACAACGCTTCCGGGGTGCGGTGGGTTTTTCATCATCATGGGTGGTCCTCCCTGTCTAGTGGTAATCGACATAACCAACATCCTCAACGTCACCATCAAAGCGAAAAATCACTCGCCAGTTAGCGCGAACGGTCACGGCCCAAAAACCCTTCATCTGGCTTAACGCAGGGGGGGCCTTAAGGCAATCGCTTACGCTGCTTCGAGAGAATGGGCTGCTATCTTATCGCGCAAAATCATGTAAACTCAAACCACGAAAGCGGCAACGCTTGAGATGCAGCGGTGTTGCGCGGCAGTTCGCGCCTCCGGTAACCCAAGAGACAATCTAACCCAAAGGTTCAACAAAAGAAACTTCCATGCGCAGATTCGCAATTCGAATCGCGACGCTGTTATGCGCTGCCATTCTTTTGGGTGGTTCCTTAAACGCCCAGACCGTTACGATTTCGCCCGGATACGTTAACCTTCCTCTGGGCGGAACACAACAATACACCGCAACCGTCACTGGATTGTCGCCACAGACGGTAACCTGGAGCGTCACCACCGGCGGAGGGTCCATCACTCAGTCTGGTCTCTACACCGCGCCTTCTACTCTGCCCAAGAATTCAGTCCTCGTCAGCGCTACCTCGACGGCAAACCCTAAAATCTCGGCGGTCGTTTACGTGAATCCGGAGGCGGCTGGCCCCACTATTACCGCCCTGTCGCCGAATCCCCTGCCCGTCGGCACCGATACCATCACAATCATCGCGAGTGCCACCGCGCCGTTTCTAAAAGGCGCAAGCGCCACCTGCAACGGAGCGGCCGCCTCGGCCAAGTATATTTCGGCGACGTCGATATCGGCGGTGTTTTACATCGGCGGGAGCGGCGGTACGGCCTCCTGTTACGTGAACAACCCCGGCACCTGGCAAAGCAATTCGCTCACAGTGCCGGTGGGTTCGGGGAGCACAGTGCCGGCACCCGTCGTTTCGCCCGCAACCGCAGCCGTTGGACTCGGCGGGACGCTGCAATTTGCAGCGAGCAATGTGACATCGTGGAGTGCGGTGGCGGGCAGCATTACCCCGTCCGGCCTTTACACGGCCCCAGCCGTAGTCAGCGCCAGCGGCACGGATACCATAACGGCGACGGGTCCAGGCGGGAAAGGCACCGCCATTGTCACGCTACTGAGCCGGGTGCCGGCCATCCAAACACTGAACCCTTCCGCACTCGCGCTTGGTAGCTTCGCGGCCACCATCACCGGAACTGGCTTCACGGCGCAATCTACGGCTACGCTGGGCGGCCTTCCTCTAATCATAGGCGCGCAGACCACGACCTCGCTCTCGGTTTCGGGATTCGCTCCGACGACCGGAATGGTCGGCCTGATCGTGTCGAACGGATCTACTTCGTCTTCGCCTTTGAGTGTGCAGGTGGGCAATCCCAACGCGCTGGTATCTGCTGCCGCCGCAAGGCGATTCCTTGAGCAGGCCGCTTTTGGACCAACTCCTTCAGACGCCGCGAACGTCCAGGCGCTTGGATTTCAGGGCTGGCTGAATCAACAGTTCGCGATGGGGCAGGTCTCGAACTATAACGCTGAAGCCAACAGCAGCCAGGGCGGTCTAGCGACCCAGTTCCTTGCCAACGCAGTCACGAATCCCGACCAGTTGCGGCAGAGGGTGGCGTTCGCGCTAAGCCAGATATTCGTAACGTCCATCAATACCGTGATCTGGAACGGTTCGATGATTCCGTACGAGCAGATGCTGATGGCGGATGCGTTTACAAACTATCGCCAGATCCTGGGCGACGTGACGCTGAGCCCGGCGATGGGACAGTATCTCAACATGGCTAACAATGCGATGGGAGACGCGGCAACCGGAACTATCGCCAACCAAAACTACGCGCGCGAAGTGATGCAGCTATTCACCATCGGCACAGCGATGCTGAATGCCGACGGGTCTGCGCAGTTGGACGCGAATCATTTACCAGTACCGACCTATTCGCAGGCTGTGATTTACGACACGGCGCGCGTGTTTACCGGCTGGACCTATCAGCCGAGCACGGGATCCGTGGAGTGGAACGATTACATCAATCCCGTTGGACCGATGGTGCCCTATGCGGCGGAGCATGATATGGGATCGAAGCAACTGCTGGCCGGTTATATCGAAGCGCCGGGTTTTACTCCCCAGGAAGACTTGAAGAACGCGCTCGACAACATTTTCAACCATCCGAATGTGGGGCCGTTCGTGGGCAAGATTCTGATTCAGCACCTGGTGAAGAGCAATCCAAGCGCGGCCTACGTGGAACGTGTGGCCGCGGCTTTCGCCGACAACGGAAAGGGAGTGCGGGGAGACATGCGGACGATTATTACCGCTATTCTGCTTGACCCCGAAGCGCGCGCCAACGACAACGGCGGCAACGACCAGCCTGGCGACGGCCACTTGCAGGAACCCGTCTTATTTATCGCTGGAATGATACGCGCCTTTGGCGGCACTGTGTCCAATCAAAACTACTTCGGCTGGGACCTGGTCAACATGAACCAGGATCTATACAACCCGCCGAGCGTTTTTAACTATTACGCTCCGTCTTACGTGCCGCCCGGCAGTACGGTTCTAGGGCCGGAGTTCCAGATTCTCACGCCGGACGCGGCCGTGTATCGCGCCAATCTGGTGGCGAATTTCTTTTTCTCTTACAGCAATCCGGTTCTGAACTACGGGCCGGGTACCACAGTCGACCTTACGCCGTATGTGGCGCTGGCCTCCAACCCGGCCACTTTGGTGGCGGCGCTTGATCTCACTCTCACCCATGGTGCCATGCCCGCGCCAATGAAACAGGCCGTATTGACGGCGGTGACAAACGATAGCGCCGGCAATCTGTCGCGTGTTGAAACTGGGGCTTGGCTCATCCTCAGCTCAAGCTATTACAATGTCTGGCACTAATCGCACATTTAAAAAGGAACAGTGAAAATGTTAATTCGTTCGAGGCGGGAATTTCTGCGCGACGCTATTCGGTCGGTATCTGTGGCGGGGGCTTTGGGAGGCCTGGCGAAGTTCGGCGAAATGAATGCGATGGCGTCGGGTTCAGGCTATCGGGCGCTCGTCTGCATCTACCTGGCGGGGGGCAACGATGGCCACAATACCGTTGTCCCCATCACGACGGCGCAGCAGAGCTATAGCCTTTACCAAAACGCGCGCGGGGCGCTGGGCATAGCGCAGAACTCTTTGCTGCCCATTAACAATGGGAGCGACGTGTACGGCCTTCATCCGCAATTGCCGGAGATCCAAAGCCTCTACGAGGCGGGCCATGCGGCCGTGCTGGCAAACGTAGGCATGCTGGTACAACCCATCACCCGCGCCGTGTATAACACGAATAACAGTTCGATCCTGCCGAATGCGCTGTTCTCGCATTCAGATCAGGCGAGCCAGTGGCAGTCGTCGATTCCTACTGGGCTGGGAAGCACGGGTTGGGGCGGACGGATGGCGGATCTGTTGCAATCCTCAAACGCCGGGGCTACCTTTCCGGCGATGACGTCCACGAACGGATCGAGCCTCTTCCTGACCGGGCAGCAGTCGTTTGCGGCGAATGTACCCACGGGATCGGCAACTCCCTTGAACTTCGGCAATTCGGCCCGCCAGGCGGGACTGCAGCAATTGTTGACGTTCGACAACGGACTTCAGCTTGTGCAGGCGGCGAACTCGACGCTCGGCCGGGGACAGAGTTACGCCAACGCACTTTCGGGCGCGCTCGCGGGTGCAACCCTCGCCACGCAGTTTCCGCCCGGGAATCCGCTGGCTGCCCAGTTGCAGACGGTGGCGCGCATCATCAAAGTACGGAGCGCTTTGGGGCTGGCACGGCAGATCTTTTACTGCGAACTCGGCGGCTTCGATACGCACGGCGGCCAGCTCGGAATCCAGAGCGCGCTATTGCAACAATTGAGCCAGGCAGTGCTGGCGTTCTATCGGGCAACGCAGGAATTAGGAGTGGACCAGAGCGTGACCACCTTCACGGCTTCCGAGTTTGGACGGACCTTGACGCCGAATAGTTCGGGGACGGACCATGCCTGGGGCAATCACCACTTCGTGATGGGCACGGGGGTGAAGGGCGGCCAATTCTTCGGCCAATTCCCCTCCCTGAGTTTAGGCGGTGATTCCGACGCGTACAATACTGGAACACTCATCCCCACGTCGTCGGTGGATCAGTATGGAGCGACCTTGGCGCAGTGGTTCGGTGTGGGGGTTGCGAGCCTGCCGGCGATTTTCCCGAATATCGCGAATTTCCCGTCTGCGAATCTTGGAATCATGGGCTGAGGGCAGGGTTGTGGCGTGCATTGTTAGGGGACGGAGAGAAGTGACCCCAGGTGAGAAATCACGTGGTTGAAAAGCGTGCCTCGTACCCTATCTCTCCATCCCCTTTTGGGGCCTAAGCGCCGGTTTTAGGGCTTCGTAAAACGAGGCGGCTCGACGCGGTGTTAGTCTGGAAAAAAGGATGACCGTCAAACTGGAACTACCCGACGACATCGCGCACGCTCTAGCCTCCCGCGGCGATGTTTCTCGGCATGCTCTCGAAGCAATTGCTATCGAGGGCTACCGTCCTAAGACGCTCACGCAAGCGCAAGTGGGCAGGCTTCTGGGTATGGCTCGTATCGAAACCGAAGCGTTCATCGCAGGGCATGTAGACCTGTATGACTACTCGACATCGGATCTGGAAACCGAAGCCGATCTCCTTCACCGCCTGACGGGCTGATGATTGTCGTTTCCAATACTTCACCATTGCACTACCTTATTGCTGTCGAGCGAGCCGTGATTCTAGCGCAACTCTTCACGAAGATTCACGTCCCCCCCCCGCCGTAATTGAGGAGATGTTACACACCAGCACGCCGCACGGAATCCGCCGCTGGGCCTCAAACTATCCCGCTTGGCTTACGGTAGATTCCCTGACACGCCCCGTTGCTGCCGACCTTGTTGCAAGGTTGGACCGGGGCGAAGCCGAAGCCATACAATTGGCCGAAGAAAAAACCGCCGATCTTATCATCCTTGATGAACGGAACGGACGAAAGATTGCACAGCAAAGAGGCCTTCCATTGACCGGTGCTCTGGGCATTCTCGGCCTTGCCTACCAGAAACAGGTTCTGGAAGATCCGCTCGGCGTACTGGGCGCGATGCCCATCAAAGGCTTTCGCATTCACGATCACGTAGTCGCCCGCTTTCAAGTTCTGCTCCAAACTCGATATGCTCGCCAAGCCACCTGAAACGCGGCGCTACTTCGTATCTCGGCTATCCAGCACCGACCTCGCATAATAATTCGTAATCTTCGCTTCACTGCGCGCCACCTCATAAAACGCCGCGCGCAGCATTTGCTGCTTGGCTTGGAACAACTCCTGCCTGATTTCTTCCTGCACGCGCGGATCGTTCAAGGCGCGCTGCCCGGCCATTTCGCGCGAAATCAGCTTAATGATCCGATAGCCTTCCGGCGTGTGAATCACTTGCGAAATCTGCCCCGGCGTCATATTCAAAATCAGCCGGCGTAGTTCGGGATTCGCGCGTTTGTCCAGCGTAGATTCGGGAATGAAGCCGGTGTCCCCGCCATTGCTTGCGGTATCGTCCTCTGAATAATTTGTCGCCACGGTTGCGAAATCTTCGCCTTGCCGCAGCTTCGCTTCAATCATTTGGATCTTCTCGCGCGCTTCTTGATCGTTCTGCGCCTTGCTGTTCTTTAGATTCGTGACGCCGGGATCGGGTGCGGGCGTCACCAAAATCTGCGCCAGACGAATTTTGTTTTCCGGCAAATTGAAATTCGCTTTATTAGTGCGGTAGAAACTGACGACGTCGTTGTCGGAGATGGAAATGTGCGAACCAATCTCCTTGGCGAATAGTTTTTCAACAGTCAATTGGCGCCGTAATTCGGCCTTGAAATCGGCCTCCGTCATTTTTCGCGCTTCAAATTGCTTTGCCAATTCTTCTTTGGTGTAAGGGGCCTTGTATTCGTTGAATTTAGCCTCCACATCGGCGTCGGAAGCCAGCAAACCCTCCTTTTCCGCCCGCTGCAACATGATTTCCTGATCGATCAAGGCCCGCAGCACCTCCAAACGCAATTGGATGGTTTGATCGGCGGTCACTTTCAAGCTGGAGGCCGGAAATTGCAGGGCGATGGCGCGATCGAGCGCGGTGTACGAAATAGCGCGGCCGTTCACCGTTGCGGCCACATCGCTCGAGACCGGCTTTTCGCAACCGCTCCATACGCCAACACTGAGCAGGGCCACGGCGGCCCATCCCCAGCGTGTTCGGTATTTGCTCATCGGAAGTATTATTCTTTCGCCTTTTTAATGGCCTCGACCAATGCCGGCACGACTTCGAATAAGTCGCCCACTATGCCATAGTCGGCGGTTTCAAAAATGGGTGCGTTCTCATCTTTATTGATGGCCACCACCATTTTCGATCCTTTCATGCCCACCAGATGTTGAATGGCCCCGGAGATTCCTACCGCGAAATATACCTTTGGCGACACGGTTTGCCCGGAACTGCCCACCTGTCGCTCCATAGGCAGCCAGCCGTTATCGCAAATGGGCCGCGAGGCCGCGAGTTCGGCGCCTAACACCTGCGCCAGTTCTTCCACCACGTGGAGATTGTCCTTCTCCTTAATGCCGCGGCCCACTGAGACAATGAGTTCCGCCGCGCTCAGATCGACCGAACGTTGCGCCTCGCGGAAAGGTTCTTCCGGCTGGCTGCGAATTTGGGAGGCGTCTAAATCTGGAGCGAAGGCTTCCACCGCGGCTGTGGCGCCAAAGGCCTCGGCCGAACGGAAAGCTCCGGCCTGCACAGAAACAAACCGGGGCTCGCCTGTGGTTGTCACGCTCGCGCTCAGCTTCCCTTGGAAAAGCTGGCGAACGAACGAAAGTGTTCCACCCTCGGATTTCACGTCCACCACATCGCTCACAAACGGCTGCCCAAAGCGGGTGGCCAGCTTCGGAGCGAAATCGCGCACCTGATAGGTATGCGGGAAAACCACCGCCTCCGGCTTGGATGCTTTGATAAGTTGTTCCAGCGCCGTCGTGTAACCATCGGGCGTATAGCGTGCCAGCAAAACGTGATTAAGAGTGATTACTTTCTCAAACGGATAAGCGGCCGCGTCTTTTGCCAGTGCATCTGAGGCGGCCCCGATCACCACCGCCTGCAAGGGTACACCCAGCGTGTCCGCAATCTTCTTGCCCGCGGCCACCGCCTCAAACGACATGCGGTTCCACTTGCCGCCATTTTGTTCCAAGACGACCAAAACGCTCATAGCACGCGCGCCTCAAACTTCAACTTCTCAACCAATTGCTTCGCCATTTCCTGGGGATCGCCGCTCAGAATTTGCGATTGCTTGCTCCGCTGCGGCACGTAGACCTGCTCAATGCTCGCCCCACGCTTAACGGCGGTGGCGAAAATCGTTCTCACTTCTTTCGTCTTGGCCTTTTTGATGCCCATGAGTGTGGCGTAGCGTAGTTTTTTGATACCCGATTGAATAGTCAGAACCGCCGGCAGGGGCAGAACGACATTTTGAAACCAGCCGTCTTCCAACTCGCGCTTCACGCGCACGCTATTTCCCAGCGGCTCCACTTCCATCACGATCGTGGCGTGCGCAAAGCCCAGCAGTTCCGCCAGGACCACGCCCGTCTGTCCATATCCGAGATCGTCCGATTGCAAGCCCGTGAGGATCAAATCGGGCGATTCTCCTTCCAGCGCCTTCGCCAGCAGGCTCGCGGTTGCCAAAGCGTCCAGCGTTCCTTCATCGTTCACCACCACGTGGATGGCGCGATCGGCACCCTTCGCCAGTGCTTCCCGGATGGTTTGCGTGGTGCGCTCCGGACCCGCGCTCAGCACCACCACCTCACCGCCCAGCTTTTCCTTCAACTGCAGAGCCTCTTCCAGCGCATAGGCGTCCGGTTCGTTCATTTCGAAGCTGAGGTCGGATTCATCCAACCACTGGCCGTCGGCATTTACTTTGAGCGCGGAATCGCGCGCCGCGACTTGCTTTACCGAAACAATAATTTTCATGCCGTTTCTCTAACAGTATGACGGACGGGCTTGGGATAGAATTCGCAAGGAACCCGATTGCTGAGCTATTCCAAAGGCCCCGACCTGCCGCTGCTTGATTTAACGATTGGGCAGCAACTTGCCGAGACGGCCCAACGTTGGCCTGACCAGGACGCCGTGTTCGCGCGCCATCAAGAACAGCGCTTGACGTGGTCTCAGTTGTTGCGCGCCGCGGATAGCGTCGGCCGAAGCCTTCGCGATTCAGGCATTCGCGAGAACGAGCGTGTTGGCATCTGGGCCACCAACTGCGTCGAGTGGGTGATTGTGCATTTCGCCTGCGCCCGGGCCGGCATCGTGTTGGTGAACGTCAACCCCTCCAGCCGCACCCATGAACTGGCCTTTATTCTGCGCAAATCGGGAATTCGAGCGCTGTTCTTGCACGAGTGCGATCAGCGCGCTCGTTACCTTGAAATTTTGGCGGAGGCGCGCAGTGGCACCGCGCTCGAACAGGTAACCTCTTTCGGAAGCGCAGACTGGCGGCAAAGGCTGGCAGCGCCGGCAAGCGTTTCCACCTCAGCCGCGCCGAACGATGTCTTCAATATCCAATACACTTCAGGCACAACCGGCTCGCCCAAGGGTGTTCTGCTGACGCATCGCAATCTCCTGAATAACGGTTTGCTGATCGCTCGCACGTTGCGCTATACCGAACAGGACCGCATTTGCGTACCGGTGCCCATGGCCCACTGTTTCGGTTGCGTGATAGGCACCATGTCCGCGCTGGTGAGCGGGGCCGCGCTCATTATGCCCAGCGCTTTCTTCGAGCCGGCCGCAATCCTCGCCGCCGTTGATGAAGAAAAGGCTACGGCTATTTACGGCGTGCCCACGATGTTCATCGCCGAATTGCAGCATGCGGATTTTACGCGCTTCGATTTGAAAACGCTGCGTACCGGCGTAATGGCGGGCGCTCCCTGCCCGGTTGAAATCATGAAACGCGTCATCGCGGACATGCATTGCTCGCAGATGACGATTGCTTATGGCTTAACCGAAACCTCGCCGGTAGTGACCATGTCCGATATCGACGATGAACTCGAGCGGCGCGTGCATACCGTGGGCAAGGCGATGCCGTGTACCGAGTTGAAGATCGCTTCTCTTCTCACCGGCGAAACCGTGGAAGCGGGTTTACAGGGCGAGATCTGCGCGCGCGGCTACATGCTTATGCAAGGCTACGACGGCGAACCAGAAGCCACCGCCCGCGCCATTGACCGCGCAGGCTGGTTTCACACCGGCGATTTGGGAGTGATGCGCGAGGACGGCTATTTCAAGGTGACGGGCCGTGCCAAAGACATGATTATCCGCGGCGGCGAGAACATTTATCCGCGCGAGATTGAGGAGTTTCTTTATACGCACGCCAAGATCGCCGAAGTGCATGTGACCGGCTTGCCCGACGA
This sequence comes from Bryobacterales bacterium, assembly GCA_963785595.1. Classification (GTDB taxonomy): domain Bacteria; phylum Acidobacteriota; class Terriglobia; order Bryobacterales; family Bryobacteraceae; genus Bog-105. The sequence continues at coordinate 892,872 of CAWAVY010000003.1, forward strand.
TCGACTGGGCGAAACGGTATTGGCCTGGATCAAGCTGAGGACGGGCGAATCCATGACCCCGGAAGAAATCAAAGACTTCTGTAGGAACCGTATCGCGCATTTCAAAATTCCCGAAATTGTGCGCTTCGTGGACGCTTTCCCCACCACCCTCAGCGGCAAGATTCAGAAATACAAAATTCGCGAAAGCGAGATTGCCGCGCGCGGCTTGGAGCGTGCGGCGCAGATTGAAACGGCTTAGCAGGGATTACTTGCCCGCCCATGTCGCCGCGCGTTTTTCCAGAAACGCCGACATGCCTTCTTGCGCATCCGCCGCCACTGCGTTCCTGGCCATCACTTCCTTCGTTAGTTCATAGGCGCGCGGTTGATCGAGATCAATCTGCGCATAGAAGGCTTGCTTGCCAATCCCGAGAGTGATGGCACTCGCTTCCGTGATGCGTCTTGCCAGCTTCAAAGTAGCTTCGCGCAATTCGTCCTTCGAGACAATGAAGTTGACCAGGCCCCACTCAGCCGCTGTAGCCACATCGATCGGCTCGCCGGTCAAAAGCATTTGCAGTGCGCGCTTACGGCCAATGGCGCGGCTTAGCGCCACCATAGGCGTTGAACAGAACAAGCCGATGCGCACGCCCGGCGTAGCGAAGGCCGCTTCTTCAGCCGCTACCACCAAGTCGCATGTGGCGGCTAACTGGCAACCCGCGGCCGTGGCCATGCCTTGCACTTCGGCAATAACCGGCTGCGGAATCGCTTGAATCTTCTGCATCAATTCGGTACACACAGCAAACAGATGCCGGTACTCATCGATTTGACAGCCCGCCATTTCGCTCAAATCGTGCCCCGCGGAGAAAACTTTCCCGGCGGCCGCCAGAATTATGGACCGTACGTCTTTGTCGTCTTCCAGGACGGCGAGAAGGGCGATAAGTTCCTGCATCAGATCGAGCGAGAGAGCATTGCGCTTGTCCGGCCGGTTCAGCGTTACGATAGCGTTGGAAGACTGGAATTCGAGCGTCAAGTTTCTGAAAGACATGAATGGTTGGAACCTTGTTACTAGTGAATCACGTCCAGGATTCTCTGCGCTTCGGCAATAGGAGCGGCCAACGTCATCGGATCCCCCGAAAACGGCACGAAACCGTAGCGTTCGTAACAAGCGCTTTGCCTAATTTGAAATCGGAACGGCTTCTGCCTATCGCTTCCGCCGCCCGGTCGTCTATGGCGGGCATTCGAACAAGGCGAATTAGTAAAAGTACGGCAAGTCCTCTCTAAGTTCAACGACCAGAACCTTACCTTGGCCGACGCCCACGGACTGGCAATCATGAAGGATCGCCCCAGCCGGATTTGTTGGTCGACGGACCGCCATATGGGCTTAACGGGCGTTGACCTCGCAATCCCCATTTGAGCCCTCGTTGGCGTCTGTCGCTATCATAGCTTCCAATGCCTTCCGAACCGGATCCTGAACACATCCGCAGCCTGATGAACGGTTTTCAAAAAACCGCCGCGTTGCGAGCGGCCGTGGATCTGCGCGTCTTTACGGCCATTGGCGAAGGCTCTTCTACCGTTGACGCCATCGCTGCCCAATGCCAGGCGTCGCAGCGCGGCATTCGTATTCTCTGTGATTACCTCACCATCGAAGGCCTGCTCAGCAAAGAGAATCACATGTATCGCCTGATGCCTGCCAGCGCCGCGTTCCTCGACGAACGTTCTCCCCACTATCTGGGCGGCATGCTCAAGTTCGTCAACAATCCGCGTTCTTTGGAGGCCGCAGCAAATCTGACGGAGACCGTTCGCCGGGGTGCCACCACGCTGGGCGAAGGGATTGCGGGCAACGAGGTGGACGAGTGGGTTGAGTTTGCACGCCACATGGAACCGATGGCCGCCGGACCTGCGCAATTCATCGCCCAATTGGTGGTTGACCGCCAACCACCGAAACGTGTCTTGGACATTGCCGCGGGACATGGACTGTATGGCATTGCCATTGCTTCTCGCGCGCCACAGGCCGTCGTCGTGGCGCAAGATTGGCCCAAAGTGCTTGCCGTCGCTGCGGAAAATGCGCACTCGGCGAGCCTCGGGGAACGTCATCAACCGCTACCCGGCAGCGCCTTCGAAGTCGAGTTTGGCACGGGCTTCGATCTCGTCCTGCTCACCAATTTCCTGCACCACTTTGACGAGACCACCTGCGTGAGCTTTCTTCGCAAAGTGCGGGCAGCACTCATTTCCGGCGGCCGGCTCGTCACCTTGGAATTCATCCCCAACGAAGACCGCGTGACGCCGCCACGCGCCGCCGCTTTTGCCATGACTATGCTGCTCCAAACGCCTGACGGCGACGCCTATACGGAAGCCGATCTGTTCCGCATGCTCAACGCCGCCGGATTCACTTCCCATGAAGTGATAGAGGTGCCCAAGTCTCCTGAAAAGGTCATAGTCAGCCACGTCGCATGATAAGTTAGTCCAATCCGATGATCGACGGGAAGTCTCATGGATTGGGGTGGGTGAGATGGTGCATGCTGCTTGCCGGCTATGCGGCGCATGCCCAGCAGCCGGTCGCGTTTCCGCACAACACTCACATCAAGATGGGTCTTGATTGCATTGATTGCCATATCGGCGCAGACAGGCGCGCCGCCGCCGGTATCCCCTCCGTCACTACCTGCATGTTATGCCACGCTAAACTGGGCCGCAACAAACCTGAGGTCAAGAAAGTGATTGACTACGCCAACCAGAAAATCGAAATTCCCTGGCGGCGCGTTTACTTTTTTGAGACTTCGGCGCACGTCAAGTTCAAGCACGCGCCCCATTTTCAGGCGGGCATTCCTTGCGCCACCTGCCATGGCGACATAACGAAAGCCACTGTCGCTGAAAAAGTGGTCAACCACAGCATGGGGAGTTGCCTCGCTTGTCACCGCCAGAACCACGCTTCGGAAGATTGCGCCGCATGCCATGATTAGGAGTTTCTAACAGAATGGACCGCCGCAATTTCTTCAAAATCGTTTCCACGGTCTCGGCCGGCGTAGCCACCAGCGCCTGCGGCAGCAAAACCAACCAACTCATTCCGCTGCTTGTCCCGGACCATGAGATTGTACCAGGGGAGGAGCAGTGGCGGGCCTCTGTATGCACCGCTTGCGGAGCCGGCTGCGGAACGCTAGCGCGCGTGATGGCGGGCGAGCGAGTGATAGAACGGAAAGGTAAGCAATTCCGTGAAAGCATCGCGTGCGTGAAAAAGCTTGAGGGCAATCCCTCCGATGCGGTGAGTGACGGACGCCTCTGTGCCCGCGGTCAATCCGAGTTGCAGTCTCTTTACAACCCCGACCGCTTGCAGGGCCCCATGCTGCGTACCGGAGAGCGCGGTAAAGCCCAATTCAAATCCGTTTCGTGGGATGAAGCGATTTCCGCGGCCTCTAAAGGATTGTCAGTACCACGTGACAGCATTCTTTTTCTCAGCCGGCCGGAACTCAGCGCGCGGTCGCAGGCCATTGCCGGTTTTCTGAATGCGCTGGGCGCCCCGCCCGCGCGCACGGCCTCTTTCGATACTTTTGCTCTGGAACGGAAAGCGGCGGAAATGGTTTTTGGCTGGCAAGCGATGCCTGTCTACAATATCGCCGCTGCCCACTACGTTCTCAGTGTGAGCGCGGATTTCCTGGGAGGTTGGGCCTCGCCCGTCTACTACGCGCGCCAATTCGGCCATTTCCGCCAAGGCCGGCCCGAGATTCGCGGCCGATTGGTGCATGCCGAATCGCGCCTGTCGCTGACTGCGGCCAGTGCCGATGAATGGCTGCCCGTGAGGCCCGGAGCTGAGGCTCACTTTGCTATAGCGTTGCTGCGATTGCTGCTGGAAACCGGGCTGGCACGCCACGCGGATGCGCTGCCGGCGGCGACCAGAGCATCCATCGAAACGGCCGATCTGCCCGGTCTCATGCAAGCCACCGGTATTGAGGAGAAGAAACTCCGCCGGGTGGCGCAAGAGTTAGGCGAATCGGAGGTCCCCCTCGTTTTAGCGGGCGCGTCTAGTGTTCATAGCAACTCTCTCAATGCGCTGGTGGCGGCTCACTATTTGAATCTAGTGTTGGGAGTTTCCGCCAAACCCGGCGCAGACATGACGTCACAGCCAGGCAACACCTCCCAAGCACTACAGCGCGCGCGGGTGGTTCTCCTCGATTCTGAAAACCCGGTTTACACATTGAGCGCGGATCTCACGGGCAAAGATCTAGTCGTAAGTTTCAGCAACTTCATTGACGATTCCACCGCCTACGCCGACGTCATTCTGCCCGATCATCACTCACTCGAATCGGAGGCGGCGGTCGTCTCGCCAGTTACGCAAACGGTCGCAGTCGGCGATCCTTGTGTGCAACCTCTCTATGATACTCGCGCGCTGGCGCAAACTTTGGCGGATATAGCCGTAAAGCTCGATATTTCGTTCGCACCGCAAAACGCGAAAGCATTTGCGGAGGCGCATAGCACGCCCATGCCAGCAAAGCCTACTAGTGTGGCCAACCTGTCGCTACAAGCCCCGGCGGCCCAAACGAACGGCCCTCCCGATCAATTCCCTTTCGAATTTCAGCCATATCTTTCCTTGCAATATCATGATGGCCGCAGCGCCAATCTCCCATGGATGCAGGAACTCCCCGATTCTGCTTCGAGCGCTATGTGGGATCTCCCGCTGGAAATCGACCCGCAGAGCGCCGCCAAGTTGAACATCGCTAATGGCGACCGCGTTCGCGTCACATCTCTAAAAGGTTCGTTAGAAGGTTTTGCTTACGTTCATCCCGGCGCTCTGCCCGGTGTCATCAGCATGGCCATCGGCGAGGGGCACACTCACTACGGCCGCTACGCCTCCCGCCGTGGCGCCAATCCACTCTCAATTCTTGTCCCCGTCTGGGAGGAAGCCCCCGGGGTTCTCGTCACTGGTGCCACACGGGTGCGTTTGGAACGCGTCGCCGAAGCCACCGGTGAAATGATTCAGTTCTCCCCGCAAGACCGCGAACAAGGCCCCTGGGGTCGCTCATGAGCGCAGAGCGCGACTTCTCGCAAACTCCACCACACCGCTGGGGCATGGCCATCGACCTGGACCGCTGCACCGGCTGCCAAGCCTGTGTCGCCGCCTGCCACGCCGAAAACAACATCGCCGTCTCCGACCCCGCGTCTGCCGCCAAAGGCCGCGCTATTCACTGGATTCGCGTCGATCGATATTACGAGGGCGAGTTTCCCGATGTGCGTGTAAAATACCGCCCGGTTCTGTGCCAGCAGTGCGATGAAGCGCCTTGCGAGCCGGTCTGCCCGGTCTACGCCACTTACCACAACGACGAAGGCCTAAATGTTCAGGTGTACAACCGCTGCGTCGGTACCCGCTACTGCGGCAACAATTGCCCCTATTCGGTACGCTTCTTTAACTGGTTCGATCCCGTTTGGGCCGAACCTTTGCCGCTCCAACACAACCCGGACGTCTCTACCCGCGAAGGCGGCGTTATGGAAAAGTGTACATTCTGCCTGCAGCGAATCAACCGTGCCAAGGACGACGCCCGCGCCGAAAACCGGCCCCTCAGAGACGGCGATGTGCAACCTGCCTGCGTCCAATCCTGCCCGGCGGAAGCCATGACGTTCGGAGATCTGAATGACCCTGAGAGCAGAGTCTCCCAGTTAGCCAAGAGTGGACGGTCCACTCAGTTGCTTGAAGAACTGGGAACCAAGCCCAAAGTGTTTTACCTCCAGAGGGCCAAGTAGCTTGACCCAGGCGACCATTCCTTACCAGCAGGTTCGTGACGATCTCTGGCGTCCTCTCGCCGGAGTCAGCAAAAGCTATATCTTCACGTTAGCTCTACTCAGTGCCATCACACTCTGGGGCCTCATCGCGTGGGGTTACCAGATTCACGTAGGCATCGGCGTCGCCGGCATTCGGCGCCCGGTCTTCTGGGGATTCTATCTGGTCGATTTTGTTTTCTGGATTGGTATTTCCCACGCTGGGACACTCATCTCCGCAATCCTCCGCCTCACTGATGCCGATTGGCGCAAGCCGGTCACGCGCGCCGCTGAAGCCATCACCGTTTTCGCGCTCATGATTGGCGGTATGTTTCCACTCATTCACTTAGGCCGTGTCTGGCTTTTCTACTGGCTCTTTCCCTATCCCAACTCCCGACTCTTATGGCCGAATTTCCGCTCTCCGCTGATGTGGGATGTTACCGCCATTTCCACCTATCTCACCGGTAGCATTATTTTCCTCTACCTCCCACTCATTCCCGATGTGGCGCAGCTTGCAAAACAGGCCACCGGCCGGCGTCTGCGGCTCTACAAATTGCTGGCACTGGGTTGGACCGGTAGCGACCGTGAATGGCATGCTCTGGAACGCGCCATGAAGCTGATGGCCGGCATTATCCTTGCGGTTGCGGTGTCTGTGCATAGCGTGGTGGCTTGGGATTTCGCCATGGCCATTGCGCCTATGTGGCACAGCACCATCTTCGCTCCCTATTTCGTCGTCGGCGCCATCTTCAGCGGTTTGGCCGGACTCATCGTCGCGCTAAACATTATCCGGCGCGCTATGCATCTGGAACGTTATTTATTGCCGCACCATTTCAATAATCTGGGGAAATTGCTGCTGCTCATGAGTCTGCTCTGGCTGTATTTCACGTTTGCCGAACACCTCACAGTCTGGTATGGCAACGAACCTAATGAGATGAATGTGTTTGGCGCGCGATTGAGAGGCCGCTTCGCTCCGGAATTCTGGGTCATGGTCGGCGTAAACTTCGTCGTCCCCTTTGTGTTACTCGGGATTCGCCGCTTGCGTTCCATTACTACAGCCACCATTGCCTCAGCCGGAGTGCTGCTGGGTATGTGGCTCGAACGTTACCTGATTATTGTTCCGAGTCTCAGCCTTCCCCGCCTCTCTTCGGCCTGGGGCCGCTATTCGCCGAGTTGGGTAGAGATCTCCATCACCGCCGCCACCTTTGCCGCTATGGGCGCCCTCTATCTGGTCTTCTCTAAGCTCTTCCCCATCGTCTCCCTTTGGGAGTTTGAACCTCACGAAGAGGAGGCTGAGTGACCTGCTATCTGGCCGGAACCTTCGCATCCAAAGAGACGGCCCTCGAAGCTATCAAACAGCTTAAAGCCAGTGGTTGCGGCCCCGCCGACCTCGCCGTTTTTTCCGATGAGCCGATTGAATTTCCACGCGGCGCGCTTGACCGTCCCAGTCATATGTCGCTCGCGGTGGTTTCCGGGGCCGCCACTTTCTTTCTGCTGGTTGTCGGCTTTGTCTATTTCACGCAGTACAACTACCCGCTGGTCACCGGCGGTATGCCCATCTTTTCATTTTGGTCCACGGGCGTGGTTTTTTACGAAATCACCATGCTCGGCTCCATCTTGACGGCATTAGCCTGGTTCATTTGGGAAAGCGGATTGCTGCGCCGCGATAAAAGCATTCCAGTACCCGCCATTGAGCCCGCAGCGATTTGCCTCCGCGTCCGTTGCGTATCCGAACGGTTGCAAGAAACAGCCGACGTTCTAAGAAGCGCCGGCGCGCAAAACGTGACGAAATTGGAGAAGGCCGGATGAAAGCGAGTTCGGGTTTACTGCTGTGTGTACTGCTGGTGCCAGCGGCAGGCCTGCCGGCGCCGGGCGAGAAAGCTCACTTGGCCATTGGCCGCGATCTCTATCGTGAAAATTGCGCCGTCTGTCACGATATCGATAAAGATAAGATGCATTCGCGCAAGTTCGGCCCCAGCTTGCAGCGCCTCTTCAAGAACGAGACGCTGCCCATGAGCCATGGCAAGCCCACCCGACCCTACGTGGAGGTGCGCATTAAGTTTGGCGGCGCCATCATGCCCGCTTTCGGCAGGCGCCTCACTCAGGATGAGATCAATACGTTGATCGACTATATCGACTCAAAATGAGACTTACCCGCTCGCCGCGCCACTTCTAAAAGCAAGGAGCAACCTTCTTTCAGATGTGCGATTATTCCCTCTACTCTGTAAACAACCGGCTGGCGTGCGAGTCGGACGATTTGGTTCTGCATCGTTTTGACACCGGCAGCCTGGGTTTCTGCGCTCTGGCGGAACTGCGCCGCGAAATGAACCGCGGCGCGTTGGCCAGCGGCTGGGCCAGTTTCATGCGCTGGTTGTATCCGCGCAAGCCATGCGGTCTTACGGCGGTGTGCGTCCCGCCGGGCGCACGATTGCTGATCTCGGCAGTGCCCTCAAATGAACGCGGCCGGTTCGACTTACTCGAGTTGGAAACGGTCGAGTTCACCCAACTTTCCGAACGAAGCTATGCCTATCGCGACGCGCTCAAATTCTCCGACGGTGAAACGATCCTGCTGCAGAAACTACCAGAAGGCCTGCAAGCGACGGTGATATCGTTAGCGCCCGAAGAGGAGCTTGTGAGTGTACCGGCGGGCGAGCTTGCCGCGCTACCTGCTTCGTAAACTGAGCATTTCGCGGTGCTAACCTTGGGCATAGCACTTCAATGTATTCGTAGGCCCGGTAAACGGTTTGCGAAAGATCCCATGGCGGGGAGCGAAAGATGGATCGAAGACGATTTCTACAGCTGAGCGCGGGTCTGCTGCCCTTAAGCCTCGGCGCGGTCTCCGACTCACGTCCAAGAATCAGGGCAATCACGGCATTCATTAGAATAGATACGCTCCACTATCAGCAGCAGACCAAACTCGCACTGGACATGCTCCATGCAGCCAAACTGGTCTTCGAGTCCGCAGGTTACGAGGTTCATTCCATCCGAATAGTGACTCAGCCGTTCCCAAGCTATATTCGCGGGCTTTCGCCCGAGGACGCGCGCCGTTTCCTCTGCGAGTACGACGAACTCGCGGTTTCCGAGTCATTCAGTTTAAATGTCGGGCCCGCTATGTTGACCGATGATGACGATCCGGCAAATGCCGCCATACTGGCGAGGGTTCTCTCCACCTCAAAAGTCTTAAACGCCTCTCTAGTGACCGGCAGTGATGCCGGCGTGCATTGGAAATGCATAGCGGCGGCAGCTAGTACTATCAAGTCGGTGGCGGACTCGAGTCCAGACAGTGGAGGGAACTTCGATTTCGCAACAACCGCAATGCTCGGGCCGTATGCTCCCTTCTTTCCAGGCGCCTATCATACTGAATCGGGACAGCGCTTCACGATTGGTCTACAAGGTGCCGGCATTGTAGACAGAGCATTCGGCGACGCAAAAGGCAATGTGGTTCAAGCCACTGCCAACCTCCGAAATTATCTCGAGCCGCACCTGGTTCACGCGGAAGGGTTAGCCCATAAAATTGAACTGGAAACAAGCTGGCGCTATATGGGACTGGATCCAACACCGGCACCTCTCAAAGAGGTTTCAGTCGGCGCAGCCATCGAGAAGTTGACCGGCGTAGAATTTGGATCATCAGGAACCATGACCGCCGCCGCTGCTATCACCGCCGCCCTCAGAGACCTACCTATAAAACGCATCGGCTACTCGGGCTTGATGCTGCCCATTTTGGAGGACAGCCGCTTGGCCCAGCGCTGGAATGAGGCCGCCTTTGGGGTGGACGCGCTCCTAGCATACTCCGCCGTATGTGCAACCGGACTCGACACAATTCCACTTCCCGGCAACATCGCCACTGAGCAACTGGCGCGAATGCTTGGCGATGTGGCCACGTTAGCCTGTAAATGGAAAAAGCCTCTTGCCGCTCGGCTGATGCCCGTCAAAGGCAAGCACGATGGGGATTTTACGGAATTTAACGATCCGTATCTGGTGAATGCCAGAATCAGATCGTTTTCATAAAGATCGTGAAAATTCGCGCCATCACCGCTGGTGTCCCTGGCATTCCTAAAACGGAGGAGATCCGCACCGTCGGCGCACAACTAGCCAGGTTGAGTGAACATTTTCAGTCGCTCGGTTACCTGGTCCAAAGTCGGCGCGTCTCTCTAGCCCATTGGAAAGAGGGTATCGGAGGATTGTCAATTTCAGCGCGGGAAGATTTGCTCCTTAGCGTCGAACAAGCCTGTGCCGAGATGGAAATCGATTATTGCAGTGCTGGCATCGCGCAGACGCCGCCGCAGATCGAACACCTGGCTGAAGTCATCGCCCGAACCACTCGCATCAACGGCAGCGCCGAGGTCGCCTCAATCGAAGGAGTCATTGATACAAACGTTGTCGATCAAGCGGCGGCCGCCGTGCTGTTTCTTGCGAAGAATACACGGAATGGTTTTGGGAATTTCCGATTCGGGGCGGCCTGCTGTCTCGGACCGGGAACTCCGTTCTTTCCTGGCTCGTTCGCCGATGGTTTGGCGCCTTCATTCTCAATCGGATGTGAAAATAGCGGCAGTTTAGTGCAGGCATTTGCGAGCGCCCGAAACTGGCAAGCCGCCGAACGCGAACTCACCCTTCGTCTTCAGGCGGATTTCTTGCGGATCTCCGATGAAACAAATAAGATAGCGGATTCAATTGGACTATCTTTTCGGGGATTGGATACGTCCATCGCTCCTTCCCTTGATCCCGAACAAAGCATTACCAGAGCCTTTGAAATGCTCGGCGCCCCATTTGGAGCGCTCGGTACGTTAGCCATTTGTAATCTGATCACGGGAGTCTTGAAACGAATTCCGGTGAAACAAATCGGCTATTGCGGTCTCATGTTGCCTGTTTTGGAAGATGTTGGATTAGCTCGGGCCGCCCAATTGGGCCAATTTTCAATCGTCAACTTATTAGCCTATTCAAGCGTGTGTGGCGTGGGTGTGGACATGGTGCCGGTGCCGGGTGATGTTGACGTTCACAGCGTAGGAGCGCTCTTCCGCGATACGGCCAGTCTGGCGTTGCGTCTCCGCAAGCCGCTCTCCGTTCGACTGCTCCCGGTCCCAGGTAAGAAAGCCGGTGAACCCTGTGGGTTCGTTTCGCCATACGTTTGCGATGGAATGGTCATGGCAATGCTATGATGTTTTGCTATTGGAGTGAACCCGGTTATGCCACTCAAGCCAACTCGTATATTTATCGGGTCATCGTCTTCCGATGACGGCAAACGGGTTTTGAATCAACTCACACGCGCGCTTGAGGAAAAAAAAATCGCTCCCACGCTGAGGCCAAAATTTCTGCTGAGTCCCTGGACTGACGACTTCCGCCCAGGCCGGTCCATCGAGCAGGCTTTTTCGAGGCTGTTAGATAGCAATGACTTCTTTGTGCTCATTCTAACTCCCGATGCACAGTCAACCCGGCTAAGCACCGGTAAGGTGACAAAGGTTTGTAATGAGAACGTGCTGTTCGAGGCGGGTGCCGCCTATGGGCGTTACGGTTTAGACCGGTTGTTACTTGTAATCGACTCATCTGTGGAGCTGATCTCGGAATTACAGGGAATCATTACCCTTAGCCTCGATTCGGCTAACACTCAAACCTTCAAGGCGAATGTAGGCCGAATAGCGGACGAAATTGAGCTGCACATTTCACGCGTCATCAGTTCCGCGGATGATCGGAGAATTCGCTGGCTCAGTTTTATGAAGTGCAAACCCGCGTTACAGCGGGATGTGGTTCGGTGGATTGTAAAGATTGAGCAAGAAGCGTACGAGCGATGGAACGTGAAATACGAGAAATATGGGGTGCTTTGGGGGCCGCCCGATGATTTTCTATTGTTTAGCGCTCCGGGCGTAGATCAATTTATTGGATTTATCACTCACTTGCGCAACCGGTTTGGCGACGTACTTCAGCAGGTAGATTCAAGGTTGGTGTTTCCCAAGAAATATTGGCAACAGGACACACCTGCCAGTTCGGAGATGGTATCTCAGCAGTTGGTTCTCTTGAAGTGCGCTCCGCAGTATGTCGAAAACGCCTATGAAGCTTTGCTCACGGCAGCTCAGAATGAAGCGGCAAGAGGCATAACGGAGGTGGATATCGTGACAGTTGGAATTGCCACCGGCGATTCCGACCTGTTTTTTATCACGGCCTCGGTAGATGAAAAATTGCATCGCGTCTTCGTAGAAAAACACCTGCACCGGGATATTCTCCAAGAAGGGTGGCTGGTGGAAAACACCACCTCTATGGCCATTACTTAGTTAACCGTGTCGCCGGCCATAGCCGATTCGGGTAATAATAAAGTGGTGATCTGGGATGTGCGGAAGTACTTCAACCGGCCATCTCGGAAGAAAGAAGCCTCGCATGTGTTTAGCCGTTCCCGGCCAAGTGAAAGACATATTCGACGCTGACGGCACGCGCATGGGCCGCGTCAACTTCGGCGGAATCACCAAAGAAGTTTGTCTGGCGTATCTTCCTGACATCAGAGTGGGAGACTACACCATTGTTCATGTGGGCTTTGCGATCAGCAAGATCGATGAAGAATCGGCGCAAAAGACTCTCCAGATGTTTCGCGAGTTGGGCATTCTGGAAGAAGAGTTAGGCAGTTCACTATGAAGTATCTCAGCGAATTCAGAGACGGCGAAACGGCCCAGAAGCTGTTTCGTGAGATTGATCGCATAACCACTAAGCCCTGGGCGCTGATGGAGGTGTGCGGAGGCCAGACGCATTCCATCATCCGCAATGGCATTGACCAGTTGTTGCCAGCGGGAATTGAGTTGATACATGGCCCCGGTTGTCCCGTATGCGTCACGCCGCTTGAAATGATCGACAAAGCGCTCGCCATCGCATCAAAAGCCGGAGTGATCTTTTGCTCGTTTGGAGACATGCTGCGAGTGCCCGGCAGTGAGAAGGACTTGTTCCGCATTAAGAGCGAAGGCGGCGACGTGCGCATTGTCTATTCGCCTTTGGATGCGCTAAAGATTGCGCGTGAGAACCCAGGCCGGCAGGTAGTTTTTTTCGGCATCGGTTTTGAAACCACCGCGCCGGCCAACGCCATGGCTGTGAGTTTGGCGACGAAAGAGAAGCTGGAAAACTTTTCCGTTCTGATCTCGCATGTACTGGTGCCGCCCGCGATGGAGGCGATTCTGACTTCGCCCATTAATCGCGTGCAGGCCTTTCTCGCGGCGGGGCATGTGTGCAGCGTCATGGGTTATTGGCAATACCCGGAACTGGCGGAACGCTTCAGCGTGCCGGTTGTGATCACGGGCTTTGAGCCGCTGGATGTACTGGATGGCATCCGCCGCGCCGTCATCCAGCTTGAGAGCGGGAAGCATGAGGTGGAAAACGGCTATGGGCGAGTGGTGAATTTTGAAGGCAACAAGCCGGCGCAAGAGATGCTGAACCGGGTCTTCGAAGTGACTGACCGCGTGTGGCGCGGCATTGGCATGATTCCGAAGAGTGGTTGGCGATTGAGTGAAGAGTACCGGCATTACGACGCTGAATATCGCTTTGCAGTACACGGCATTGAGACGAAGGAATCGCCTCTATGCCGCAGCGGCGAAGTGCTGCAAGGCGCCATCAAGCCCACTGAGTGCGGGGCTTTCGGCACGGCCTGCACGCCGCGTTCGCCGCTGGGCGCAACCATGGTTTCCAGCGAAGGCGCCTGCGCGGCCTATTACAACTATGGCCGCTTCGTTCAAATAAACCAAATGGCGATGGCATGAGTTGGACGTGTCCACTCCCGCTGCGCGACTATCCAAACATAGTGCTGGGTCATGGCGGTGGCGGAAAGCTATCTGCCGAGTTAGTGGAGAACCTCTTTTTGCCGGCGTTTCGGAATGTGGCGATCGAAAGTTTAGGAGACTCGGCGGTGTTGCGTTTGCCGCCCGGACGATTGGCTTTTTCCACTGACTCGTATGTCGTCCATCCGCTGTTTTTTCCGGGTGGCAGCATTGGAGACTTGGCCGTCAACGGCACAGTGAACGATCTTGCCATGAGCGGGGCTCAGCCGCTTTACTTGAGCGCCGGCTTCATCATTGAAGAAGGCTTGCCTATGACCACGTTGGCGCAGATTGTGGAGTGCATGCGGGCGGCGGCGGAAAAGGCGGGAGTCCAGATTGTAACGGGCGATACCAAGGTTGTCGAAAAAGGTCACGGCGATGGCTGCTATATCAATACAGCCGGCATAGGGATCGTTCCAGAGGGTCGCGAGGTAGGCCCGGCGCGTGCGAAGGTTGGCGACGCAATCATTGTGAGCGGAACCATGGGCGATCATGGCATGGCAGTGATGAGTGTGCGGCAGGGATTGGAGTTTGACACTATTATTCAATCCGATTCCGCCGCGCTGAATGATTTAGTGGAAGCGCTGTTCGCAGCTTCAGGAGGCATCCATGTCTTGCGTGATCCCACGCGCGGCGGGTTAGCTTCTTCGCTGAATGAGATTGCCGCGCAATCGCGGGTGGGCGTAGCGTTGACTGAGGAGAAACTCCCGGTGAAGCCGGATGTACAATCGGCCTGCGAGCTTCTTGGCATGGACCCGATCTATGTGGCCAACGAAGGCAAGTTGGTGGCGATTGTCAGTCAGTCGGAGGCTAGCGCCGTGCTGAACGCCATGCGCCGTCATCCATTGGGAGGAGACTCAGAGATCATCGGAGTGGTGGTGTCTGAACGTCCAGGCATGGTAACGGCGAAAACGAAGATCGGCGGAACGCGCGTGATTCCCATGCAGATTGGCGAACAACTACCGCGTATCTGCTGAGTCGGTTTATGGTTTGGTTCCGCTGGCCATCCAATGAGGAGCGGGCGGAGGTAAAGGCTTAACGGCGAAATCCTGGAAGCCTACCTCTTTCATCCAGCCGCGCAGTTCCTCGTCCGAGAACACCCAGCCGTGTTCTTTCGTGAGCGCCATGTTGACCGCGAATATGGCCGAGAACGGAGGATTTGCGTGGGTTGCATCGGTCATCATGTCCATTACGTAAACCACGCCGCCGGGGACGAGTGAGTCATAGGACCGTCTGAGGAGGTCTTGGATAGTCTCGACCGGTTCCTGGTGCATCATGCCGAATAACAGGACAACGTCGTTACCACTTGGGAAAGGTGTAGTGTGATAATCGCCGGCCAGAAGCTTGACACGGTCATTTGGGCCGAGCAGGTCTCTGGCGATGGCAACAATGGGCGCGAGTTCGAGCACGGTACAGACGAGATCGGGGTTGGTTTTGGTGAGCAGGGCGGAAATGGTGCCGGGCCCGCCGCCCACATCGAGCAGTTGTTTGCGGCCCTTTACGTCGATGGCCGAAAGCGTTTGTTGAGCCATGGCGAGAGCTTTACCGTGCATGGACATGACGAAGGCCCGGGTGCGGGCGGCATCCTCTCCCAGATGGAGTTCGGGATTTTCAACCGGCGCGCCGGTGCGCGCAAGCTGGGCGACCTTGCCCCACGCATTATAAACATCGCGATTGTAGCGGAGGGCGTTGGAAAGATCGGAAGGTTGGCCAGGGACCAGGAAGGCCCCGGCTTCGGGTGAGTTGGAATATTTGTCTCCTTCTTTTTGAAGGAGACGGATGGCGGTGCAGGCGTCGAGCAGGAGGCGCGCGCCACGCGAGTTGAGGCCCAAGGCTTGAGAAAGTTCTTCCGATGTGGCAGGGGAGGAACTGAGTTGCTTGAAGACGCCTAGGTCGGAAGCGGCGAACAGGAGACACGACTCCTGAAACGCACTGGCCATTTGCATAATGCGGGATGGGGTCATAATGTTTTGAGGAATTTAACCAGCGCCTTTCTATCGTCGGGGCTTAGGTTCAGCCCGAAGGGATGGCCTTTAGCGGTGCGGTTGGGATCGAACATTTCTTCGAGGCTGCCGACGGAGCCATCGTGAAGAAAGACGGTGTTGGTCCAGAGCATTTTGAGAGAGGGAACCCGATAGAAGCCGGTGCCCTTTCGGGTTTTGAGGGCGAGGCCCGGATCGGTACCGACACTGAGGTTCATGATGTCGTACTCTTTCAACTCTTCCTGAGTGGGAGTGAAGCCTTCGGCTAGTGTGAGTTTGTTGTTGCTATAGAACGGGGGTGTGTGGCATTGGGCGCAGCCGGCTGTCTTCATGAAGATCTTTTGGCCATGGCGGGCTTCGTCGTCAAATAAGTTCGGGTTGACAGGGCCTTCGAGAGATTTCATGTAGAGAGCCAGCGCGTAGAGCAGAGCGTCGGGAGTGCGGTAGACGCCTTTTTGGAGGCCCATATTCGCTAGAACAGAGTGAGCGTTGGGGCCGTCTCCATAGTTAGTGAGTGCGTCACTAACGTCTCCGATTTCGCCGGAATAGCGCATCAGGTCCGAGATGTCACGCTGGCGGGCGGTGCCGGTGCGGTCGAAATATTTGTAGCCACTCACGTCAACGAGGTTGGCGATTTTGACGGGATAGAGGAGGCTGGTATTGTTGCGCGGATAAACGCCGAGAGGCACCCTGGCGTAGAGATCGGCGATCCTATCGGCTGGGAGGTCACACACGGCGAGATTCGGATCATCGGCGAGGTAGGGCACGCGGTAATCTTCGCGCATGAACTTGCGGCGGCGGTCGTCAAAAAGCTGCGGGCTAATTTGCGCGTAGCGCCGGGTTAAATCAGCCATCAGAGGACCGAAGGGGGTGTAATTGTTGGGAAGGCCGGCGTAGAGTTTGCCATCCTGAATTTGCGCGTGGCACATGGAGCAGGTATCGGTGCCGAGTTCGACTTTTCCTTTCTGACGGACAACATAGCGAAGGCCGATCATGACACCGTCGGAGGTGGTCTGAACGCGATAAGCCGCCATGATCTTTGGATTGCGGATGATTTGGAGGTTATCTTCGCTGCCGGTAAAGCGGGGTAGTTCACGGCCGAAGAAGACTTCCTTACCGGCGGCGATCCAATCGGCCCCAGTGTGGAGTTTGTCAATCTCGACCAATGGCTTGGGATCCTGCTGCTTGAGCCAGTCTATGTAGTTGGGAGGTTCCTTGTCGACTGAGTAGACCGGGTAGGTCTTGAGATTGTTTTCCGGAAGAGCGTAATAGGCTGCCTCCGGGAGCATTTGCGGAGGTTTGTTGAGTCCGGCAAGCGGCGTGCGGAAGCCCAGGAGTTGTTTGTCAGTCCAGGATTGGGGAATGGTGAGTTCCATGGCCGCGGCGAGTGCGGCGCTGGCGAAAATACAGAGGCGAAGTTTCATAGGTGCTTAATGGGTGAAAGCACTCCTGGTAGGTACAGGAGGGTCGGTATGTTTTATGGCGCGCCAAAGGACGTCGTTGAGTTCGTCGTCATCCGCTTTATCGGCATCGCTGAAGTCCATGCGGGCAGACTCGGCGGTGCCGGAGCCATGAGTGGGGTTGCGATCAGTCAAAGAGATTTTCGGGTTGACGACTGTATATGGCTGGGCGTCCGGCTTCTGACTGAAGCTGCCGAACATGGGGCGCGCGCCAGCGTCAAAGTGAGTCATGGGCCGCATGCCGAGGGCGAGTTCCATGGTGCGGAGGACGCTGGTCTGGTTGTACATCGTGCTATCGACTATGCCACGGCGGGTGAAAGGTGAAATGACCCACACGGGAGCACGATGGGAATCGACATGGTCGGGGCCATTTTGTGAATCGTCTTCAATAATGAAGATGGCGGTGCCGGGCCAGGCGGCGCTGTGGGAGACGGCGTCCACCAGCATGCCGACGGCGAAATCGTTATCGGCGTTATAGGCAAGCGGCGTGAGAGCGCCGGCTTTGGTGCCTTGGGTATGATCGTTGCCCATGCGGAGGATCGACATTTGGGGAGTTTTGCCGGCGGCATCGAAATCTTTCCACTCACGGATGAATTCTTTGGCTCTATCAACGTCGGTGTATTCGAGATCGAAGTTTCGGTAGTTCATGTCAACGTATGGGATGAGCGCGGGATCTTTGACGGCGCCGATCTGCTTCGCGCCGGTGGCTTCTTTCAGCGGAATGTTGGTACACCATTGGCCGTAATCGCGGATGGTGATGCCGGCTTGCAAGGCGTTGTCCCAGATGTAACCGGCGGGCGGAGTGTTGGCGGGTTCGCCGCCTTCGAAATTGTATAGCTTACTGCGATGGCCGTATTCACTGGGCCAAATCTTGGTGGTGTAATCGGGAGCGATGGCGGCGGAAGCCCAGTTGTGGCCGTCGGCACTGACATCGGCGTTCTCGTAGAAGTTGTCGTAGAGGATGTAATCGCGGGCGAGCTGATGCAGATTGGGAGTGACATTGTCGCCGAAGAGGACGAGTGAATTATCGCCGTTGCCTTGGGAGATGTCGCCTAATACCTGGTCATAGGTGCGGTTTTCCTTGATGATATAGATCACGTGCTGAATGGGTGAGAGATGGCCTTCATGTTTGGCGAAATAGGCGGTTTGTTCGTCAGTAATGGGCTGATCCAGCAGTTCGTCTTTGTAAGGAGAATTGTCCAAGACGGTTTGAGTGAGGGCGTCGATTTTATCGTCCGGGGGAATGGGCAGGAATTGAGCGGTACCCTTCTGAATGTGGCCAACATACTCAAGAGGCGAGCCTTGGGCGTGAAGCTGGGCGGCGGTTTTGGTGGGATTAGGACCGCCGGGATTAGGATGGCTGCCCATGCCTTTACCGTTGAGGATAGCGATTTCGCCGTTCTTGAGAGACGTAACGGCGGTGGGATACCAGCCGGTGGGAATGAAGCCTTGCACGTGACTGACGGCCGATGAAATATCGACTTGGGCTACGGCGTTGGCGTCTGAGCAAACAACGAAGAGGGTGGTGCCTTTGTCGTCGGCTGCGAGGGCGGAGGGAGTCATGCCGAGAGGATGCATCGGAGACGAAGCGACGTTGATGACTTCGGTGGGCGTGAGTTGGCCATCGGCAGTAACGCCGAATACAAAGGTTTTGTTGGTGTTGGAGGCGGTCACGAAAACGCGTCCGGTGAAGGCGGAGTGACCTTCCTCAGCGGCGGGAGGCTGGTTGATCCAGAGCATGTCTGTGGGATGAGCGCCTACGCGGATCTTGGCCTGAATGCTGCCGTCTTTAATGTCGTGGACAAAGATGAAACCATCACCCCAGGCAGTGACGAGAAGTTGATCGCCTTTGGGCGCAACCATGATGCGGTAAGGGCGGCGGCCGGTTTTCCAGCTTCCGAGATACTTGCCGGCGTTGACGTCGATGACGGAGATAGAGTCGCCATAAAGATTACCCGCGTATAGATAGCGGCCATCGCGCGAGAGTTCCACATCGCCAATGAGAGCGGCGCCTTTATTGGCGAGGTCTTCCACGGCTTGGAACTCGCGTTTGGGAGTGACGGAACCAGTATCAGGATCGAGGGAGAACTCGAAGACTTTGCCGGTGCTGCCGCCGCCCACATAGAAGAGGTCGGAACGAGGGTCGATGCGGAGACCCAGCCAAGCGTCTTTCACGGAGGTTCTGCCAAGTTCAGCCTTCGACGCAGTGTTGATGATGCTGATGGAGGGCGGGTCGTAACCGGCGTTCATGACCAGGAGATATTTGCCGTTCCGCGACAGAGTCGAGGACATGGGGAAGGTGCCGACTTCGACCTGCTGGCCTACAGGGCGTATTGTCCAGCCGCTATTTAGGAGGAAGCCTCCGTCGGGTAGCGGGCCAACTTTTTGTTGAATGGCGTGTTGGGAAGTAGCGAGATGGATGGTGAAGAGCAAGGCGAGGGGAACGCAGGCGAGAAGGACACGGAGGCTAAGTTGTTTTTTCATTCGGTGAACCTATGGGCGATGGGGAAGCGGCGGCCGAGACCGAAGGCCTTCCGTGTAATGCGCAGGCCCGGAGCGGCTTGCTGGCGTTTGTATTCGTTGCGGTCAACCTTGCGAACGATGTCGCGCACGAGGTCTTCGGGGATATTAAGTTGAGAAGCGATTTCAGGGACTGCTCTGTAGTGTTCTATATAAGCTTCCAGAATGGCGTCGAGCACGGGGTATTCGGGTAAGCTGTCGGTATCCTTCTGATCGGGCCGCAGTTCCGCCGACGGAGGTTTGGTGAAAGTGTTTTCGGGTATAGCCGACGGCAGGCGCTTATTGGCGATACGCGCCAGACGATAGACCATGGTTTTAGGAACGTCGCTAATGACGGCGAGGCCGCCGCACATATCGCCATAAAGAGTGCAATAGCCGACGGCGAGTTCGCTTTTGTTCCCTGTGGTTAGTACAAGCGAGCCAAACTTGTTGGACAGAGCCATGAGTGTGAGGCCGCGGAGGCGCGATTGGAGATTCTCCTCTGTGGTGTCGGAGGCGTAGCCGTTGAAGAGAGGTGCGAGTGTTTTCAGCGTGGCGTTATAGCCCGCGTTGATAGGGACGACTTCAAAGCAAATGCCGAGGTGGTGGGCCAGGCAGCGGGCGTCTGTGAGACTGTGATCGGAGGAGTGAGGGCCGGGCATACCGATACCGGTGACGTTCTCTTTACCGACGGCTTCCACCGCGATGGCGGCAACGAGGGCGGAATCGATACCGCCGCTGAGGCCGACCAGCACTTTGCGGAAGCCACACTTGCGGATGTAATCGCGCGTGCCGAGTACAAGGGCTTGGAAGGCGGCTTCGTCATCGACTAAGTGATTCGAGTGATCTTCGCCCTTGCCGGTTGTGGTGTCAAAAAGGATGAGATCTTCTTCAAACGATTTGGCCTTGGCGACTACCTCGCCGGAAGCGGTCATGGCGAAACTGGAGCCATCGAATATGAGTTGGTCATTGCCGCCCACCATGTGGACGTAAGCGAGCGGAAGTCCGAAACGTTTGGCGGTGGCGCGGAAAATTTCTTCGCGTTCGTGACGCTTGCCGATATTCCAAGGCGAGGCGTTGATGGAGACGATGAGCTGCGCGCCTTTGTGAGCGAGTTCCTCAATGGGATCGCGCTTATAGCGGCGGCGTTCCCAAAACTGCTTATCGTTCCAGCCGTCTTCGCAAATGGCGATGGCCACTTTTTGACCGTTGAGATGGCACAACTCCTGTGAGGAGCCCGGCATGAAATAGCGGGCTTCGTCAAAAACGTCGTAATTGGGCAGGAGCATTTTGACCTGCTTGAAAACAATTTCGCCGTGGTGGAGAACGGCGGCGGCGTTTTGAGCGCGGATGGCCGCGTGTTCGGGAGCGTGAGCGACATAGCCGAGGATTAGGGCCGGTTTGAGATGGGCGCTTTGCTGAGCGACGGTTTCGAGGGTGGCGGCGGTGCGGTCAAGGAAGGATCGCTTTTCGACCAGGTCGCGCGGAGGATAGCCGGTGAGGGCGAGTTCGGGAAAGATAACAGCGTCGGCCTGCGCCTGGCTGGCCCTGGCCGCGAAATCGAGAATTTTGGCGCCGTTCG
Source organism: Bryobacterales bacterium (assembly GCA_963785595.1). GTDB lineage: Bacteria > Acidobacteriota > Terriglobia > Bryobacterales > Bryobacteraceae > Bog-105. The sequence goes on from CAWAVY010000003.1 coordinate 913,894, forward strand.
CTTCGAGGTCACCCACGGTGTTGTTGATTTGAGCGAGGGCGAGGCGCATTGTGGGGAAACAACCATTGTAACGGCGTTCAAGATCGCGGAGCAGTGGGCGGTGCGGACGCCAACCTCAAACTCGCGATTAATTGGGTATTGTCTACGCGCCTTGACCGGCGGCTGCCGCGAATGTCTTCGATATCACCGCGCGTGCTTCGTCTTGAATTCGACGCAGATGCTCTTTCCCTAGAAAGCTTTCCGCGTAGATTTTATAAACATCTTCCGTCCCAGAGGGGCGCGCCGCAAACCAGCCGTTCTTCGTCACCACTTTCAATCCACCAATCGCCGCGCCGTTGCCAGGAGCAGTCGTAAGCATCGCCTCGATCTTCTCGCCCGCCAGTTCGGTAGCGGTAATCTTCTCGGGCGAGAGTTTTTGCAGAATCGCCTTTTCAGCGGCGGAGGCGGGTGCGTCGATCCTCTCATAAACAGGATCGCCAAATTGCTTTGTCAGTTCGCGATAACGTTCGCCCGGGTCTTTACCTAATTTCGCCGTGATCTCAGCGGAGACCAGACCCATGATGAGGCCGTCTTTATCAGTGCTCCAGGCAGAGCCGTCTTTGCTAAGAAACGACGCGCCGGCGCTCTCTTCTCCGCCGAAGCCCAGTGAACCATCCAGCAACCCGTCCACAAACCACTTGAAACCGACCGGCACTTCGAGCAAGCGGCGCGGCAAACTGCCGGCAACGCGGTCGATAATGCCGCTGCTGACAAGCGTTTTGCCAACGCCCGCATCCGCCTTCCAGCCGGGCCGATGGCGGAACAGATAATCGATGGCCACTGCCAGATAGTGATTAGGATTGAGCAAACCCACGCTGGGCGCGACGATGCCATGCCGGTCATGATCGGTATCGCAAGCGAAAGCCACATCGAAGCGATCTTTCAGCGCTATGAGGCTTTCCATGGCGTAGGGCGAGGAACAATCCATACGGATCTTGCCATCCCAATCGAGGGTCATGAAGCGGAAGGTAGGATCGACAGAAGTATTCACCACCGTCAGCTTGAGTTGATATTTCTCGGCAATACGCGGCCAGTAAGCAACGCCGGCTCCGCCTAAAGGATCGACGCCCAAATTCAAACCGCGCAGCGATTCCATATCGACGACAGAGCCCAAACCGTTTACATAATTTGAAACATAATCGAAGCGCTGCGTGGTGGCCGCGCGCAGGGCTTTCGCATAGGGAATGCGCGAGACGCCCTGCAGGTTTTTAGCCAGCAGATCGTTCGCGAAATTCTCAATCCACTTTGTGGCGTTGGTATCGGCGGGTCCACCGTTCGTGGGATTGTATTTGAAGCCGCCATCGAACGGCGGGTTGTGAGAAGGTGTGATAACAATGCCGTCGGCTAAGCCATCTTGACGTCTATGATTGTGGGCCAAAATGGCGCGCGATACGGAGGGCGTGGGCGTGTAGCCGCTGTCTTGATCGATCATCGCGACAACGCCGTTCGCGGCCAGCACTTCAAGCGCAGTGATTTGCGCGGGCTCAGACAGCGCGTGCGTATCCATCCCAAGGAACAGCGGACCGGTGGTGCCTTGCTGCCGCCGATATTCGCAAATCGCTTGTGTGATCGCAAGAATGTGGTCTTGGTTGAAGCTGGTTTCGAATGACGAGCCGCGATGGCCCGATGTGCCAAACGCCACCCGCTGCGCCTTTACGCTGGCATCGGGTTTCAGTGCGTAATAGCTCGAAACGAGCCGGGGGATATTCGTGAGATCCGCTGGACCTGCCGGTTTACCTGCGCGTGCATCAATGGCCATAGCTTTGTAACCCTGCCTATTCTATGTGAAAGCCGGCGGTCGCGCCCACCCAATCCAAATTTTTGTTGAAATCGACACCCATCATCTTGCCGCGGCCCGATCGAACCACCGTTGTGACAGGCTGCAAACGGCCGCTGTCCCAAACGTACATGATGCGCACTTCAATTTTCGTGAGGCCGCTGGGTGTTTCAATGGTAGCCACAAAATCCATTTTGCGCTGCAGGATGAACTCGCTGCGCTTGTCGCTGGGTATAGCTTCAATGTCTTGTTTGGTGGGGCTAATATTTACACCAAGCCCGGCGAACGAATAAAGAGGTTTCAAGACGTAATCGTGCAGGTTATCCGGCAGCGGGTTTACCTCGCTCAAGAAACGCGTTTCCGGCACGCATTCGTGCTGGAACCAAGGCAAGGAAAATTTACTGAGCAGGAAAAACCAGTTGGGATGGCCGGCCCACTCCACATCCAGGTCGTCTCTGAAATCGAACCCGCCCTGGACGTTCTTCCTGATCAGTTCGTCCACAATGACGCGATTGTAGATGCGCTTTACCGGCTTGTCTTCGAAGAAGAGCTTCGAGCCTTGGCGCTTGACGTCGCGGATGCAGGCGATTTTAACGCCCAGGCGCTGGCGGGTGAGCAGGAAATCGGCCGCCGTTTTTTGGCGATACGGATCGATTTCAAGAAGGATCACTTCTTCGGGCGAGTGGCCGTTAAGAATCGCCTTGCCGAGCAAGTCGAAATAGTTTGCTTCGCTCAGACCGCCGAGAAAGGGAGTCAGATTCTCCGAAAGAGCATATACTTCGCGATATTGCCGCGCGAGTGTTGCTTGAAATGCGTAGACAGATGGGAAGCCCTGAATCTCAACGAGCCGCGGCGCTAGCGTGCCGTCCGGCTGGCGGATCAAACCGAAATCGGCTTGCACAAACAACGGATGTTCCGTGGCACCGGGGACGCGAAACTCGGCGGGAATGGCGGCATTGGCGGCCTTCAGATAGGCCGGGTTCGCCGCCAGTTGAGCGTACAATTCCTGCCCATAACGAATCATTTGCGCCAGCAGATCCTTCGGGAGAAAAACCGGTGTTTCGCTGCAACGAAATTCAACGTGAGTGCCAGAGGCTTGGTCCAGGCGGCACAGGAATTCCGCGTAGCGTTCCGCCGTCCAAGACCGATTGAATTGTGCGCGCAGTTCAGGGATCACAAGAACCTGCGACTATACCAGGAATTTGCCACCGCTCATGATCTGCAAATCGTCGGCCCAGATATCAAAGTGCTGCCCCACAACATCGATATGCGTGCTAGACGTCCACTCGGCGCCGGTGTGCGCTCCGTAAGGATCGCCAAACGCCATATGCACGCCGGGAATTTTTTCGTCCTGCAGAATATTGCCCACTACCCGCGAAAGCGCAAGATTGGTGCCGATGGCAAACTCGCCCACTCGATCGCTGTTGTCGTCGCGGTGGGTGTACTGCCAGAAATCCTGTTCCAGTTCTTTGTTGTGGGAACGGGCTTCCGTGAGGCGGTTCCCTTTCACGGTAAGTGTGAGGGGAGCGGCGGCCAAATCGCCGTATTTGGCGCAGAGATAATCGCCCACCACGCCATCCACCACAAAGCGGCCGTTCACATCCAGCGGAGCGGTGAAGGTTTCGCCACCGGGCAAATTGCCCCACTTGTCGCGGCTGATGATGCCGCTCGTCTTGATCCATTTGTAGCTGGGCGTCAAATCCGCGGTAATATCCGTCCCTGCCGGCGTGGTGGCGCGAATTTGCCGGGCGCTGTTGACAATGCTCATGACGCGCAACGTCAATTCGTCCACTTTTTGAAAATCGGCCCGCATGCCTTCCAGCATGATTTTCTTTTCGATGTTGACCATATGCGCGTGGCGAATCTTTTTCTGGTTCACCAGGTTGCACATCTGCATGCGCGTTTTGAGCTCGTTCACCTGCGCCTGCACAGCGAAGATACTCACTTGACTAGTTGCCAAATCGTCCATCACCGCCTGCGGCATATCTACCAAAGGGCGCTGGGCCAGATCTTCCAACACGAAATTCTGGTGCCGGCAACCGCGCGCATTCAGTTCAGCCGCCAAACTAGCGGCGATTTCTTTACAGGCGTTGTCGGTAATGAGAGTCACTTTCTCATCGGGTTGCACTCGCAGGCACACGAACACCGCGTTGTGGGCGCCTTGAGAAAGCTCAGGATCGAAGGGTAGCGAATCAATGCTCTCGCCTATGCTCACTGCATGGCTCCGGCGGCCACGGGCTCTTCCTTGAGTCCGGCTTGGGTTTCGTACACAATGTAATCCACCACCTTGGTCAAATCACCGGTCTCCTGGTAAATGCGCAATTGGCGGTCGGCACCGGTGCCTTGTTCGAGGATGCGATGAATGTAGTTGATTTGCTGGCGCGAGCCCAGTTCATCCACCACGTCTTCCACCAAATGCAGATATTCGTAAATCAGATCGCGCACCGGCACTTCGGTTTGCTTGCCAAAATCGATCATCTTGCCGTCCAGCCCATAGCGAGCGGCGCGCCATTTGTTTTCCATAAGCAGCGCACGGCGGTAGAGCCGAAAGCCCTGGTTAGCGGCATGCAGCTTGTAGAGCTTTGCAACGGTAGCTTGAATCAAGGCCGCAATGGCGATGGTTTCGTCCGCGCGCATGGGGACATCGCAAATGCGAAATTCAAGCGTCGGAAAGTTGGGATGCGGGCGGATGTCCCACCAAATCTTTTTCGCATTATCAATACAGTTTGTCTTCACCAGTAGTTTGATGAAGTTTTCGTACTCGCCATAACTGGGAAAATAATCAGGGATGTTGGTGCGCGGAAACTTGTCGAACACTTTGCAGCGATACGATTTCAAACCAGTATCCATGCCCAGCCAGAACGGCGAGTTGGTGGAAAGCGCCATGATATGCGGCAGGAAGTAGCGGCAGGCGTTCATTAAGTGAATGCGGACTTCCGGATCTTCCACGCCCACGTGAACATGGAGGCCGAAGATGAGATTGGCGCGCGCCACCATTTTTAAATCCTGCACAATGGTGACGTAACGCGCGTCGGGCGTGATGTCCTGTTTCCGCCAATCCGCGAAAGGATGCGTCCCAGCCGACGCGAGACGCAGATTGTTTTTCTTGGCGAGCTCGCACATCTGAAGGCGCAGCGATTTCAGTTCCATCGCCGCTTCTGGAATGGTTTGGCAGATCCCGGTGCCGATCTCGACAACCGACTGATGCATTTCCGATTTGACAGCCTCCTTCATCTGCTTCTTGCCCTCGGAGATGATTTCGGTATCGATGTGCGAACGCAAATCGCGGGTTACCGGATCGACGGTCTGGTACTCTTCCTCGATGCCAAGGTTGAAGCTGGGTGTCGCCATTATTTGATCCTTTATGGTGGTCTACGAACCGGCCGCGCTAGTCTTTTTCTCCGCCGCCGCTAAAAAGCGGCCCCAATGAAGTTCGCGGCTCGGTTCCTCGTTGCTCAAAGCTTTATCAATGGCGAACTGGGCCATGTTCTCGACAATCCACTCGAAGTTGTCGTCGCCCACGGAATGAAGATCGGCGTCGGGTGCCGGGTTCAGAAAGTCGATGGCGTATGGGATACCTTTTTCAACGGCGAACTCAACGGTATTCAGATCGTAGCCCAGAGCCCGGCAAAGCGTGAGGGCGTCTTTCACCACCCGGTCGTGCAGCGCTTGTGAACTGGCTGCGCCGTCTTTCACATAGCGCAAATGGTGCGGCAGTTTCGGATCGTACTTCATGACGCGGACCTTTTCCTGACCGACCACATAGCAGCGGAAATACTCGTCGAAATCCACCGCCGTCTGCAAAGTCATGCACAACGCGCCTGTCTGATCGTAAGCGGCATAGAACTCGTCGCGCGAATTCACTTTGTAAACATTCTTCCAGCCGCCGCCGCTGAAAGGTTTCAAAAACGCGGGAAAGCCAATGTAATCGAAGACTTCATCCCAATTCAGCGGAAACATGAGGTTCCGCATGGATTGCACGGAAGTGCCGGGCGGGTGCGATTTGTGAGGCAGGATAACTGTGTTTGGAATGGCCACGCCCAGCTTGCTTGCCAACGCATAGTTAAAGAACTTGTCGTCGGCGCTCCACCAAAAAGGATTGTTGATGACAATTGCGCCGCCCAAAACCGCGTTCTTTAAGTACGCGCGATAAAACTCGATGTCGTGGGAGATGCGGTCGATAATCACTCGATAGCCGCTGGGCTCGGCCATTTTGACGCCGCCCAGGCGGATATGTTCCGCGGAAACGCCGACAACATTTTTGCTGTTAATGCGATCCACCAACGCGGACGGAAAACTGTTTTCCATCCCATAGATAATTCCAATTTTCGGCAATCCCTCACCTCGAGTTCTTAAAAGAATTTTACCGCCATGCGCTGCCACAAAGGCCAATCGTGCTTCTCCCCACCAGTCCAGACGTCGAGCCAGTGCGGGATTCCCTTCTTCCCCAGGATCTCAGCCATGTGAAAGTTGTCGCCTAAGCAGATGTCGTAATCGCCCGCCGCGAGAATGATTTTCATTTGCTTGTAGTGATCGAGGAACCAAGGGTCGGAGGTATTCGGAAGGTAATCCACTGGATTATTGAAGTAGAAATCGTTGTCGTAATAACCATCCATGAACTGGCGCATGTCGTAGGCGCCGCTCATGGCCACGCAGATGTTGGTGAGATCGGGGTGCTTCATCGCGAAATTGAAGGCGTGGTAGGCGCCCAAGCTGCAACCGGTGGTGGCAATCTGCTGGAAGCCGCTCAGATTCTTCATCAGCGGCGCCACTTCGTAAATGATGTAACTTTCGTAAACGTTATGGCGCGCTACGCGATCATGCGGGTGAATCCAGCGGTTGTACCAACTTTCGGAATCCACACTATCCACGCAAAAAACCTGCAATTGGCCAGCCTCGATTTTGCCGGCCAGTGCGTGAATCATGCCGTTGTTCTCGAATTCGAAGAAACGGCCGCGCGAGGTAGGGAATACCAGCACAGGCTGGCCGGCGTGCCCGTAGGCTAGAAGTTCCATGTTGCGGCCCAGGCGCTGGCTGAACCAATTGTGATAATCGCGACGCATAATCGTTATTCCATATTTGCAGATCAAGCCATGCGGCGCGGAGTTTTTGATAGGAGAAATGGGAGCGGGGAGGAGGGGGTTTTTGATGCGAGCGCGAAGCGCGATTTTGAGCGGCAAGTGGCCCGCTATTAATAGTAGTGGATTTGCGCGGCCAGATATCAGTTGTTTTGAGTTTTGAGGGAGGGGTTTTTGACGCGCCGAACGACGGAAGAATGGCCACAGATGAACACAGATAAACACAGATAAGAAACGAACGGTGAAGTGGAGTTGGAAAGACGTTTGCATTTCGGTTCCAGAGTAGAGGACGGGGATTTGGGATGAGGGTTTGGCGAAGGTGGGTAATTGGGGTTAAGTGGCTGACGGGGATAGGGTTAGAGAGTTTTGAAGAAAGTTTGAGGGGTTGTGACTGTAAAGATCGCATCGGATTTTGCGGATTCGATGTGTGGGAGGGAGAATAGCAGGGCCGAAAAACGCGAAGCCAGTCCCGCTTTGCGGGTTGGCGGTCGTGGATCCAAATTGGGCGGCGGTAACCTAGATGAGACGAATGAAACTAGCGATTGGGGCGGATCACGCCGGTTATGAGATGAAGGCGGGGTTGGTCGAGTTTATTGAGGGGCTCGGCCATAGGGTTCACGATGTCGGCACGTTCGATCCGAGCAAGCCGGACGATTATCCGGATTACGCGATTCTAGTGGCGGAAGCGATTTTGTCCGGGGCCGCTGAACGCGGCCTATTGGTGTGCGGCAGCGGGGTCGGGGTTTCGGTGGCGGCCAACAAGTTTCCGGGCATACGCGCGGGGCTTTGCCACGACCACTATTCGGCTCATCAAGGCGTTGAACACGACGACATGAATGTTCTCGTGCTGGGCGCCCGTATTATTGGCCCGATGCTTGCCCAGGATGCCGTGGCGGCGTTTCTGGGGGCGCAATTCAGCGGGGAAGAACGACATGTTCGCCGCTTAGAGAAAGTGAAAGGTATTGAAAAAATGAGTTCCGCGATTCCGCAGAAGGGTTTGGATGTAACGGGTGTTTCCGCCGCGCTGCCGGGCGAGCTAGCGCAAGCGGTGGAAGAGGCGAAGCAGAAATGGGACAGTGCCGGTTCGACCGCGCGGCTTTGGAGCAAAGACGCTTCTCTGTGGACGAACACGGACGAGGGCAAGTGGCTGGGATGGCTTGACATTGTCGGTCAGCAATTGACGGGCGTGTCGCGATTTAAGGCGCTGGCGGCGGAGATTGCGGAAGACGGGTTCGCGCATTTGCTGCTGTTGGGGATGGGAGGGTCGAGCCTGTGCCCGGAGGTTTTCAGCATGACCTTTGGCAAACAGGCGAATGCGCCGGAGTTGTTGGTGCTGGATTCGACGGACCCGGCGCAGATTCGGGCTTTGCGGGCGAAGATTGACCCGGCGCGGACGCTGTTCTGTGTTTCGAGCAAATCGGGCACGACGCTTGAGCCGAACATCTACATGCAATATTTCTATGAAGAAACGCGCAAGGTTGTGGGGGACGACGCGGGGCACCATTTCATTGCGGTGACCGATCCGGGTTCGAAATTGGAAGGGGTGGCGAAGGGTTTGGGGTTCCGGCGGCTGTATCATGGCGTACCCAGTATCGGCGGGCGTTATTCGGCACTTTCCGATTTCGGAATGGTTCCGCACGCGGGGATGGGGCTGGATGCGGAGAAATTTCTAAAGCGCACACAACTGATGGAAGAGGCGTGCAAGAACACGGACTCGGCGCAAAACCCGGGCGTAAAGTTGGGGCTGATTCTGGGGACGGCGGCGGCAAAGTTCGGACGCGATAAAGTGACGCTGATTTGCTCGCCAACGATTTTCGATTTGGGGGCGTGGCTGGAGCAACTGCTGGCCGAATCGACAGGGAAGCAGGGATTGGGATTGATTCCGGTGGATCGCGAGCCGTTGCTCGGGCCGCAGGGTTATGGGAAAGATCGCGTGTTTGCGTACATCAAGTACGCGGCGGATACAGATCCGCAGGAAGCCGGCGTAGCGGCGTTGGAAAAGGCCGGGCAGCCGGTGATCAGGCTGGTGGTGAAAGACCTTTACGATCTGGGCCAGACGTTTTTCCAATGGGAAATAGCGACGGCGGTGGCGGGTTCGGTGATTGGCATCGACGCGTTTAACCAGCCGGATGTGGAAGCGAGCAAGATTGTGACGCGCGATTTGACGAACGCGTTTGAAAAGAGCGGGTCTTTGCCGCCGGAGCAGCCGATTTTGGAAGCGGACGGGATCAAGCTGTTTACGGATAAAATAAATGCGGATGCGTTGCTGGCGGGCGGAGTACCGACGCTGGGCGGAGTGATTCGCAAGCATCTGGACCGGGTGAAAGCGGGCGACTATTTCGGGCTGCTGGCTTATTTGCCGATGTTTGAGGAAAACGAAGCGGCTTTGCAGGAGATTCGAAAGAAGATTTTGGACGCAAAGCAAGTGGCGACGGTGCTGGGGTTTGGGCCCCGTTTCTTGCACAGCACGGGGCAGGCGTATAAGGGCGGACCGAACTCGGGGGTGTTTTTGCAGATTACCTGCGAGGAAGCGGAGGATTTGGCGGTGCCACAGCAAAAATACACGTTCGGGATTGTCAAGGCGGCGCAAGCGCGGGGCGATTTCCAGGTGCTGGCGGACAGACGCAGGCGAGCGCTGAGGGTGCATATCGGGAAAGATATTAAGGCAGGGCTGGCGAGGCTACACGATTTGGTGAGTGCGGCGGTATCGCATTAAGGGAAACAAAGGGGGCACGGGGGCCTGCGGCCACGAGACCGGCGGTTGCCTGGGCGCTGTGATTCCTATTGCTTTTCGGAGACTTCATTCTCCAGCAGTTTGTCGCCTGCAAACCACTTCGCTTCGGTCACTTTTCCATCGGTCGTGACAACCCGCGTGGAAGTCAGTTTGTTGTCTTTGTCGAAATAGCTGAAGACCCATTTGTTTTTGCTGACGATTTTAACCGAGACGTGGTCCATTTTCGGATCGGGCGGAAAGCCCGTGACTTCCACCGCCCCGCCCTTGAGTGGGAAGGCGATGCCGCCGTTCATCGACTTGCCATCACCCGTCACGAAAGAAAAATCGACATGGTATCTGGTCGTATCTTTGCTCACGGTAATTGTTTCCGATTTTGGAGCAGGATTTATCGTGTACCTGGATTTGGTGAGATTGACAATCCAGGTGCCGTCATGAAGATCGGCGGCAGCGCTCGCGACGGCAAATGCGGCAACTATGAGGCAAGAGATAGATAATCTAAAGAACATTGTTGATCCTCCGGAGAAAGTTAGTTTATCACTTCCGAGTTCGCGTGGCCGAAGCGCGAGGTTACCCATTTCGGACGGAAAATGCCTCAGGAAGTCGCTAAGCTTTTGATCTGCAGTAAGCTTTGGTGGGCGCCCAAATCGACCGGTTCTTTTCGTAGCGGTTTCCCGGCGAGCGCCGGTACGCTCTCGAATGAAGTCGGGCTCGAACTCAATGCCGGTGGACACGGTCATGATCATTTTGCTCGCGTTTGTCGTGCCGGGCCCCAAAAGGCGGTCGTGCGTGGATCATATATTTCGTTGAACGGCGAAAGGCCGTGAGGCGATGAGCAGCGCAAAAAAAGGATACGCCTGCTGGAGTGGTTGGGCGGTGGCTTCGACGAGAGCCCGGAGTGTCGCTTTTGCGCGTTCGAAAAGCCTGATCACCGGGGCAAAACGGGACAGGCAGCGGGGTGCGCTGCCATGGCCGCCTTTCCAGGCGGCCGCGTTTCAGCGCTCGAAACGATCCGCGCCGAGAGTTTGTGCCCGAGGCCAGCACAGGGTTCTTATGCTCCGCTATCTACGTCGTCTGCCTCACTGGGATGCCATCGGACAGCCGCAGTTCGTTACGTTCCGTCTGCGCGGGAGTTTGCCCGCCACACGGAGCTTTCGTCGCGAGCACGTAGGTACGTCAGGCGAAGCGTTCGTGACAATGGGCCGCTTACTCGATAAGGGCGCTGCCGGACCCCTGCACCTGAAACGCCCAGACGTCGCGGCGTTGGTTGTAGAGGCGCTGGTGGACAGTGAGGTGCGGTTCAAGCGATGCAGGCTGTATGCTTTTGTGGTCATGCCTAATCATGTTCACCTGCCCGCTACCCAGTTCGTACCTTTGGCAAGGTGGCTGGGGCCGCTGAAAGGATTCACGGCCAACCAAGCCAAGAGAGCCCTGGGACTCCGTGATAGCGCGTTTTGGCAGAACGAGAGTTACGATCACCTGGTGCGAAGCGACGAAGAGTTTCGGCGGATTCAAAGGTACATCGAGCTGAATCCCGTGAAGGCGGGCTTCGTTCAGAAACCCGAGCAGTTCCAGTGGTCGAGCGCAAGCGCCGCCTGGAAAGGCGGCTAGCAGGCAGGAATGCCCGCCCTACGCGTACAATTAGCGGTCTAGTTCGAGGTATTCGTTTATACGCTCGACGGTGCGATCAAGTCCTTCGGCGAGGCGGATTAGATTCTCGGCTTGAATGCGGGATTGTTCAACCTCGGATTGCGTTTCGTGAGTGGCCAAGCGGCAACGCTCGGCCGCGACGCTGACTTGTTTGGCGTTTTCCGTCAGGTTCGTGAGCAGAGCGCTCAACTTGCCGGCCAAATCGTCCGAGACCTGGATCCAGATGCGAACAGCCAAGCCGGTTCCGGCTAAGCCGATACCCATGAGGAGCCACATGCCCCAATTGAGGAGCGACTGAAGGGCTGCCGCGCCGGCGAGGAAATCCGCCTCGGGCTGAGCGTAGCCGACCACCCAATCCATCTCGGGAACGTGAGCGAATTTGGCGACGATGGTTTGCGGTATGGCGCCGACGCGTGGCTGCTGCTGATATTTATATTCGGCCACTTCTCCCGAAGGCAAAACCATAGCGCGCGAACAGATCTGTTGGACATAGAGTTTGCCGGAAGCATCTTTTCGGTTCCACAAATCTTGCCCCTCGAGAGATTTGTCGGCCATGATGAGCGCGGTACCGTGATTCGGGCCGTTGGCATGCCAAGCAAACAGACCCACGCGATCCACGTTACTTTGGCGGTCAAGGAGGCTGCGGATTTTGGCGGTGATTTGGGCTTCGGGTAGAGCGGTGGAAAGCATCCCTACCACTCGGCCGGCTTGATCCGCCAGCGGTTGGTAGGCGGTTAGATAGGTAGTGTGAGAGAAGATTGTTTTCGCGACATTGCTCTTGCCGGCGAGGACATCGGCTAACGCTTCAGAGTCTTGGCCAGAGGAGGCCATTGGGATATAGCTGCCGATATCGCGCGTTCCGGTGGCGGATTTCACGCTGGTACAGATGCGCAGCATATCACCGCGCTCGTTGATGCGTTGGAAGATCGTGGCCGGCGTCCCATTGATCTTTTCGATTTCGTCAACAACGGGCGCGGGATGAGCAAAATCTTCGATTGGAAGGAAGGGTGTGCCGCCGGCTGACATGACGGGCAGAGGCACTTTGGTGATTTCGCCGGTGGCTTCGTTCTTTGCGAGCCATTGCAAACGATGCTCCCGGCTGAAACTGATGGTGCCGAGGGCAGCGAGCAAAGCGCGGCCGCTGTTCAAGGTATCTATGCCAGCCTGCTGGGCGTTGCGGCATATGTCTGCGAGATTCCGCGTAAGAGTGGACAGATGGGCGGTGGACGTTTTGGCTTCGGAAACCATCAGAGTCTGATTGAAGCGCCGCATGAACATCCAACCGGCCAGGCTGAGCAGCAGGAACGGCAGCACGATGAGGACGCCGCCCGTGAGGATGATACGCCGGCGGATATTACCGTTGTGAATGTCTGAAAACACGGTTTGGCTGGTGAATCTATCGGCGGAAATGGGTGGATGCGTTAGGCCGAAGGAGCAAGAGGGCAATGAGCGCTCGGTTGAAAAACATGGCTAGCGAGCTAGTTTCCGGCGCAAAATTCGATCACCACACACTCCCTGACGGTCGTGGTTCTGTAAATCGTTGATGGTTCCGCGCCTGTTTTTCTGAACCGCGAACGTTAGTAAGCGGATTCTGGAATTTTGCGCCGGAAAGTAGCTAGCCGAAGAGAAGAAAGGCCAAACTAGGTCGCTGACGCTTCCGGCTCGGAAAATCATGGCTGATTCTTAAACGACGAGGTGTTCCAACCTCCCTGGCAGCGAAAAAGAGGGGACGGCAGCAAACTGTGGCCGCTTTGCGACCATACGCCTGCTGGAGTGGTTTAGGGTGGCAGCTTTGACCAGAGCCCGGAGTGTCCCCCCTTTTTCTTCCGAAGAGAAGAAAGGCAAACTAGGGTTAAAGGCGGCGGAGAAGGATGTTTTCGATGCGGTGGCCGGCGCCTTTTTCGAGGATGAGTTGGGCGCGCTCTTTGGTGGGGCCGATGTTGTCGCGCAAGTTAGGGAGGTTAATCTCTTCCCAGATGCGCCGGGCGGTTTGGATGGCTTCGGACTCGCTCAACTGCGAATAGCGGTGGAAATATGATTCGATGTTGCGAAAAACGGTTTCGCGGAGGCGCAGAAAACGCTGGATGTACCACATCTGGATGGTTTGATCGTCGGCGTCGAGATAAATGGAGAAATCGAAGAAGTCGGAGACAAAGAGACGCGGGCCGTCGCGCGGGGATTGCAAGACGTTGAGGCCTTCGAGGATGAGGATGTCGGGTTGTTCGACGCGCACGACCTGGTTGGGCACGATGTCGTAACGCAGGTGCGAGTAGACGGGGGCGCAAACGGCCGGCGCACCGGCTTTGAGGCCGGTGAGGAATTGCAAGAGGAGGCGTTGGTCGTAGCTTTCGGGAAAGCCTTTGCGCATCATGAGGCCGCGCTGTTCGAGGACAGCGTTGGGAAAAAGGAAGCCGTCGGTGGTAATGAGATCGACTCGACGATGATCGGGCCAGCGAGCCAACGAGGCGCGGAGGACGCGGGAGAAGGTGCTTTTGCCGACGGCGACGCTGCCGGCGATGCCGATGATGTAGGGCACGCGTTGGGGAGCGGTGGCGCCGAGAAATTGCTGGCGGGCCTCGTACAAGTGCTGGACGGCGGCGACGTGCAGGTTGAGGAGGCGGGAGAGCGGCACGTAGATATCGCCGACTTCGCGGAGGGAGACTTGATCGTTGATGCCGCGCAAGGCGGAGAGGTCTTCTTCGCTGAGCAAGAGCGGTGTGGACGCGCGCAAGGCTTTCCAGCGTTCACGATCGAATGTGTCGTAGCGAGTGAAAGCCAAAGGGTCCTCGGAGTTGACCCTTATAAGGTATCGTGAGCGATGAAAAATGCCGGGCGCAATGGCAGGCGCGCCCGGCAAGTCAAGTCAGCAAAACGCGGCACCAGAGAGATGCCGCCGTTACAGCGCGCAGGGGAATGCGCGTACAGGTTTAGCCAAGAAGTCCACCGTGCCCCAGGCAGGCAATTTCCCAGCCGGAGATACGATACTTCGCCAACATAGGGGGCAAAACCAAATCGAGGATGTTCGGTTTTACGGAACGGAAACAGCAGGGAGCGGAAACGATAGGAATATCGTCTTTGTAGCTCAGAAGCATGAGGTTGCCAGGTTCGACAGGCGCCAGGAAGCGTTCCACGTGGGCACCGAGACGCACCATGGCGCGGCCGATGACATCTTCAGGGCCAGCGGGCGCGGTGGTGGAGGCGATGAGAATGGCGACAGGCTTGGTGCGCAACAAATGCTGCAGGGCGCGCACCACCTGCTCTTCGTCTTCGACGGCTGAAAGCGCGTAACGGAGATTACCGCCGAAGCGTTCGACGCGGGTGCGCACGATGTTTTCGAAAAGGGCGCGGGCGCGGTCTCCATGCACAGGATCGGCATAAAGAACACCGACGCCGGGATCGCGAATGGGGCGAGCTTGGAGAATGGCCCCACGTTCGCCCAGAATGCCCAAAACGGTTTCCAGTTGGGCCTTCGAGACCGCGAACGGCGAACTCTTGATAGTGGCTACGCGCTCGCCGGCGCGGACGTAGCGATAATTGGTGACGGTGGCAATGACGACGCTACTGGTGCAATTGATCTGCTTCAGTAATTCGTCGTCAATCAGGATGCAGGAATCGGCGGTGGCAATGAGGTTGGCGCGGCCACCGGCGGCCAAGCGAATTTCCACCGACCCGCAGCACATGACTTCGGCGACGGCCATGACGGCTTCATCCTCGCCGATTTCGCCATCTTCCAACTCCGTCACCCAAACCTGCTGCATGCCTTCCGTCTCCAGCAGACGTATGTCTTCGTCGCTCAAAACGTGGCCTTTGGCCAAGAGTTTTCTGCCGCCCGGCCGGAAAATGGTGCAGCAAAGAATCCGCCCAGCAGAACTCTGAACGTCGACTGTGAGAGCTCGCATTTTATGTCTCTTCCCCCTCGGAAGATTCAGCCAAGTACCATTACGGCTGTGGTACCTACTATATGGTACTTATTAACAAAATGCTAGTACAAAATGTGGGAAGTCTGAAGAATTTACCAAGTATTTACAAGCATTTGGGTGATGAAATGGCGAATATCTAAAATGCTACTTTGCGGGGAGAGAAGAAAATATCGGGGGGAGCTGAATTAGTTTAGAAGTTCTAGTACTTTGGAAGTCCGAATGCAGGGAGGTTATCTCGTGGGGGTTAAGGCGTTTGAGCACGGCGATTTCATCGCAATTTTGGAACTTTGGACAACGGAGGCAGTCCTTCCAAGCTTTTAAAGGGAGTTCGCCACGTTCGACCTCGGCAAAGCCGAGCTTGGCAAAAAAGCCTGGAACATAAGTGAAAGCAAAAATCGCTTCGAGATTGTTGTCGAGAGCTTCGAGCTCAAGCGCATGGACCAAAGCGCGCCCGGTTCCGTGTTGTTTCAGTTCGGGCAAGACGGCGAGTGAACGGACTTCGGCGACGGTGGGCGTATAGAAATGAAGGGCTCCGCAGCCGGCCAGGATGGATCCCGAATAGGCAACGGAAAAATCGCGAATGTTTTCCGACATTTCAAACTCGGTGCGCGGCAGCATGACACCTTGCGTGGCGTAGGCGTTGATGAGCGAGAGAATGTTGGGGATATCGCGCATGCCCGCTTTGCGGATGGCTAAGGCCGTGTTGGTGACGGTCATGCTCTTTGTCCTTGCAATTGTCCCGAGGTGAGGCGGGTTCCCAGCAGTTGGCCCGCTAGTAAACGAGTACAAATCTCGGGTTCATGGCCGGGCGCAACGACCACTTCCGAGAGGCCGCTCTCGAGCGCCCACACGGCCGATTCCAATTTCGCTTGCATGCCACCGTGAGCGATGCCGGAGTGAATGAGATCGCGCACCTCGGCCGGCGTCAAAGCGGAGAGAATGTCGCCGGAACGATCTTTCACGCCAGGGACGTCTGTGAGGAAGAGTAGTTTGTCGGCGCGCCAACCGGCGGCGCAGGAAACGGCCATTTGATCGGCATTGACATTATAGATGTTGCCCGCGAGATCGGCCGCGAGGCAGGCGACCACCGGCAAGTAGCCGGCCGCAATTAAGGTGTTGAACAGCTTGCCGTCAGTGCGTTGCGGCTTGCCGACGTAGAGCAGATCCGGATGGACTGGTTGGGCGGTGGTGAGGAGAGCGTCCACGCCGGAGAGGCCCACGGCGAGTGGGCCGGCGGCGCAGAGGGCGGCGACAAGCTGTTTATTTACAGTGCCAGCGATGACTTTGGTAACGGCGTCGATGACCGTTTCGTCCGAAACGCGTAGACCGCCAACGAAGCGGCTCTCAACGCCGCGCTCTTCGAGAAAACGGGTGACTTGCTTGCCGCCGCCGTGGACGACGACGAGTTCAGCCGTTTTTGCGACGTGGGCGAGTTGGCGTGCGAGGTCGTGCCGTTTGGCGGGATCATCGAGCAGGGTGCCGCCGAGCTTGATCAAGACCTTCACAGGAGGGCCTCCGTTTCGGCGTAATCGAGCAGAAGATTCATATTCTGCACGGCTTGGCCAGCGGCACCCTTTACTAAGTTATCTACGGCGACGACAATGGTGGCGCGCTGGCTAGCCACATCAAAAACGAAGCCAACGTCGCAGAAATTGGTGTGTTGTACGGAGCGAATATCGGGGGTTTTGCCGGGCGCGTAGAGGCGCACAAATGGCTCGTTCGCATAAAAATCCTCGTAGATGGCTAATAAGTCGACGGCTTTTTCGATGCGCTCGGTGCGCAGATAGATGGTTTCCAGAATGCCGCGCTCGATGGGCAGCAAATGGGCCGTGAAGGTGAACTCGCGTTCGCCCAAACCGGAATTCTGTAGAACCTCGGGCACGTGGCGGTGTTCGAGAAAGCCGTAGGCGTTGAAGTTGTCGGCCACTTCGCAGAAGCTGGTTTTGAGCGAAGGCTTGCGGCCGGCACCGCTGACGCCGGATTTGGCGTCGCAAACGATGCCGCGGGCGCGGTCAACCACTTGGGCGTCTACCAGCGGGCGAATAGCCAGATTGGCGGCGGTTGGATAGCAGCCTGGATTTGAAACAAGACGAGCGCCGCGAATTTTGTCGCGATAAAACTCCGGTAGGCCGTAACGCGCTTCCGCCAACAGTTCAGGGGCGGTGTGGCGCTCCTTATACCACTGCGAATAGGTCTCCGGATCGCGCAGGCGGAAGGCACCACTTAGATCGATGACTTTGACCCCGGCAGCGAGGAGTGGGGGAGTCAATTCAATGGAGACATCGGGCGGAGTGGCGAGAAAGACCAGGTGGAGGCCTTCCTGGCGGGCGGCTTCGGCGGTGGCGGCGATGGTTTTGGGAGGGCGGTGGCCGAGGGGCGCTAGAGGAGACTCGGAATCGGAGCGGTGTTCGAGCAGGAACAGATCGATGAGGGGATGGCGGGTTAAGAGGCGGACCAGTTCGGCACCGCTGTAGCCGCGAAAGCCGACGACACCAACGTTGTGCCGTTTTGAATTATTATTCACTATGATGAATAATTATACTACAGTTGCTCGGAGGTGGAGCGGGCGGCGAGATCGCCCAGGATGGGGAGATGCACTTGTTCGGAGTGGCTGGCTTTGATGAGCAGAAAGATCCAGCAGATGGTAAGCAGGGTTTCGAGCAGGGACGCGAAGCTGTGGTGGAAGGGCAGGCCCAGGAAGATGAGTGGGCCGGCTGACGAAACGATCAGCCAGGCGACAAAGAGATACACGGATTGAAAGGCGTTGAAGCGCACGCGCTGGTTGTAGCGGAATTTCTGCGAGGCGAGAAAGACGATGGACGGAATTACGCCGAACACGGGGATGTAGCAGAGGATGGAGGCGGTGCGGTCGCTGATGCCATGGAGCAAGTCTTGGGTTGGCGGAGCGGAACGGGGTTGGGCGGTACCGCAATTCGCGCAAAAGGAGGCGAATTGATCGACACGGGTTCCGCAATGGGTGCAGAAAGGCATTGAGTTCTTCTTAACATAATGATTACGTATTGGGTGTTGGGGATGTTCGAGGGATTGCCGGGTTTCATTGTTGAGAGTCCGGTGCCTGGTCAGTAAGAGGCGAGGAAAGACGCAGGCGAAACCGCCTGCGCCACCGGGATATCAATGATCTGCGGTGGAGGCGATAGGCGGACACTGGTATCCTCACCCTTTATGCGAACGATTCCGTTTTTCGTGGTGCTCCTCTTTTCGATTGCAAGTTTGAATGGCCAAGCACCGGTCACAGCCATTAAAGCGGCCCGGATGTTTGATGGAAAGAGTGACCGGCTAATTGAGCCAGGATTGATTGTGGTAGCGGGTGGACGCATCCAATCTGTCGGCGGCAGCGCGCCCGCCAATGCTCAGGTGATTGATCTAGGGGATGCCACCTTGCTGCCGGGCTTCATCGACGCCCACACGCATCTGACCATGGACTTCGATTTGGACTACAACGCGGCGCGGCTCAAAGGGTTGAGTCGGACGACCGCCGAAAGTGCGATTCGTTCGACAGTGAATGCGCGCAAGACTCTTATGGCGGGGTTCACCACCGTTCGCGATCTGGGGTCGGAGGATTTTCTGGATGTTGGTTTGCGCAATTCCATTAACGCCGGAATCGTGCCGGGGCCGCGGATGCTGGTCTCGGTGCATGCGCTGGGTGGCACGGGCGGGCATTGCGACGGGGGAGCGGGCTATAAATTCGGATTGCTCAGTCATGAAATGGGCCCGGAAGATGGCGTCATCAATTCAGCCGACCAGGCGCGTTATGCGGTTCGTTGGAATATCAAATACGGCGCGGACGTGATTAAGACCTGCGCCACGGGCGGCGTCCTTTCACCAACTGATGACGTGGATGTGCCGCAACTGACCGAAGGGGAACTAGAGGCGCTGGTTACTGCGGCGCATGAACTGCGGCGCAAGACTGCCGCCCACGCGCATGGAGCGGAAGGAGCGAAACGGGCGATCCGGGCGGGGATTGATTCGATTGAACACGGCACTTTTCTGGACGATGAGGCCCTGCGCCTCATGCGCGAGAAAGGCACTTATCTGGTTCCCACGCTTTCTGTGCGGAGCGGAATCGCCGAGGCCAAATTTCCGCCACTCGTAAGAGAAAAAGCGGACATGGCGATGAAGGCGCAAGACTCCCTGGTGAGACGGGCACTGGATATGGGCGTCAAGATTGCGTTAGGCACCGATGCGGCGGTGTATCCGCATGGCGACAACGCGCTGGAGTTTGTTCTGATGAACGCCGATGGCATGGCGCCGGCGCAAGCTTTGCGCGCGGGCACTTCGGTGGCGGCCGATCTCCTGGGCGTCTCGAATAAGCTTGGCACTTTGGAGAGCGGGAAACTGGCCGACGTGGTGGCTGTACCTGGGAACCCGTTCACCGACATTAAAGTGACCCAGAGCGTCTTTTTCGTGATGAAAGAGGGTACGGTCTACCGCAATGATCGATCGAGATAGCACAGCATAATCAGACACTTGCAGTTGGTTCACATGGTTGTAATAAATTATTCATATTCTATTTATGACAACTTATCGATACTAGGTGAGGCAAGGCCAACCAAATAAGGTGCGAGGCGTACGGGGATGATTCGCCCGCTCCAGGCCAGAATTTCGATAAGGAAAAACGAATGAGTTCACACATGCTAGGGAAAGCAACAGCAGCGGTTGCGGTGGTCAATTTAGCGGCGATGCTGGCGCAGGCCGCGGTACAAATGACGGCGGCGGGCGCTACGTTTCCAGCGCCGATCTATCAGAAGTGGTTCAACGATTACCAGGCAATCGGCAGCGTGCAAATTAACTATCAGGCGATCGGCTCGGGCGGCGGGATCAAGGGAGTTACCGAAGGGACGGTCGATTTTGGGGCGAGCGATGCGATTCTGAGCAAAGAGCAGTTGGAAACGTTTAAGGCCAAGAACGGGGGCCACACGTTGCTGACTTTCCCCACCGTACTGGGCGCGGTTGTTCCAAGCTACAACGTTCCCGGAGTGACGGCGGAACTGAACTTTACCGGGCCAATCTTGGCCGACATTTTTCTGGGCAAGATCAAGAAATGGAACGACGCGGCACTCATGAAGGTGAATCCGGGCGTAAAGCTGCCAGACATTGAGATTGTAGTGCTGCACCGCTCCGATGGCAGCGGCACGACATTTTGTTTCACGGACTATCTATCGAAAGTGAGTCCGGATTGGGAAAAGACGGTGGGGCGGAATGCATCGGTGAGTTGGCCGGTGGGTTTGGGCGCGGCGAAGAATGACGGTGTGGCTGGTCTGCTGAAGCAGCAGGCGGGCGCGTTAGGCTACTTGGAGTTAATTTACGCTGTGAAGAATCATTTGGCCTATGGTAAAGTCCAAAATGCCGTCGGCGAATTTGTGAAGGCCGATTTGAAGACTGTTTCCGCCGCTGCCGCTGCTTCGAAAGCGGGGGCCGCGGACGGCCAGCTCTCGATTACGAATGCCGCCGGAAAGGGCGTTTATCCGATCTCGACGTTTACCTGGCTTTTGGTGCCGGATGGCTTTAAGGACGCCCAAAAGGCGGCGGCCATCAAGGGCTTCCTGGCTTGGGCGGTGACTAAAGGACAAGAGCAGGCGGAATCTTTGGATTACGCGAGGCTGCCGCCCGTGGTAGCGCAAGAAGTTGAAAAGCGCATCGCGCTGATTAAGTAAAGCAGAATCAGTAATCGAGTGGCAGCCACCAGCTACATTGCCGAGACCTTGGGCCGCCGCACCAGCCGCGGTTTTTTGGCCCGGCTGCGCGGCGGCGATGAGATCGCTTACCTGATCACGCTGGCTGCGACGGTCTCGATTTTGCTGATTGTCGGCCTGATTGTTTTTGAGCTGTGGGCGAATTCGCGGCCTACCTTTAAGGCATTTGGTTTTGGCTTTCTGACGAGTTCAGCCTGGGACCCGAACGCCGATAAATTCGGCGCTCTGCCTTTTATCTATGGCACCTGCGTGACCTCCTTTTTGGGCATGCTGATTGCGGTGCCGTTGGGATTGGCCGCTTCGATCTTTCTAGCGGAGATGGCGCCGCCCAAGCTGTCTAACGTTTTGACTTTTTTGATTGAGCTGTTGGCCGCTGTGCCGAGCGTGATTTACGGCTTGATAGGCATCTTTATTCTGGTGCCGGCGATTAGGACATATTTGGCACCAGCTCTGAAATCGGCGTTTGGTTATTTGCCGATTTTCGAGGGGACGTTTTACGGCCTGAGTTTTCTATCGGCGGGCATTGTTTTGTCGGTGATGGTGGTGCCGTTCATCATTTCGGTTTCGCGCGAAGTGCTTTTGGCGGTGCCGGTAGAACAGCGCGAGGCGGCGCTGGCTTTAGGCGCCACTAAGTGGGAAACAACCTGGGATATTGTCCTGCCCAACGCCAGCACGGGAATCTTCGGCTCGATCTTCCTGGCGTTGGCACGCGCTCTGGGTGAAACCATGGCGGTTACGATGGTGGTGGGCAACGCACCGAAAATCTCAGCCTCGTTGCTATCTCCCGGTTATTCGATTGCGGCAGTAATTGCCAACGAATTCGCGGAAGCAAACGGCGACTTATACATTTCTTCGCTGATTTTTATGGCACTGGTGCTGTTTGGCCTGACAATCATAATCAACGCGGTGGCGCGGGTCTTTATCATGACTACGCAGGGAAAGGGAATCTAGCCATGATGATGGAGATTTCAGCTACCCGGCGGTTTGTCAACGGCTTTATGCTCACGCTTTCCGGTGTTTGCACAGTGATTGTGGTTAGCGTGTTGTTCTTTATCCTCGGCTATCTGCTGCTGCATGGGGCTTCCTCATTGAATTGGGATTTCTTTACGAAGCTGCCCAAGCCTTCCGGCGAAACGGGCGGCGGCATGGCGAACGCGATTGTAGGCAGTGGCAAAGTGCTGCTGATGGCGACGTTGATTGGCGTTCCGATCGGGTTTATGGCAGGGGTGTATTTGGCCGAATACAGCGGGAAGACGTTCGCCTTCGCCATTCGTTATGTGGTGGACCTGCTGAATGGCGTACCGTCGATTGTAATTGGCATTGTCGCTTACGCGCTGGTGGTGCGGCCTATGCGGCACTTTTCCGCGCTGGCGGGCGGGACGGCGCTGGGCATTATGATGATTCCGATTGCGGTTAGAACCACGGAAGAGTTTCTGCGGGCTGTGCCGAATAACATTCGGGAAGGCGCGATGGCGTTGGGCGCCACCAAGGCCACAACCATATTCACCGTGGTGATACCCGCAGCGATTTCGGGCCTTACCTCCGGCATGATGTTGAATCTGGCACGGGTGGCTGGGGAAACCGCGCCGCTGCTGTTCACCGCGCTGGGCAATCAATTTTGGAGCAGCGGTTGGCTGGCGCCCATTGCTACCTTACCTGTGATGATTTACAACTACGCTACCGCTCCCGAGGACGATCTGCATCAACAAGCCTGGGCGGCTGGATTTGTGCTGTTGGCGCTGGTCCTGATCATTAACGTAACAGCGCGCCTCATCATCGCCAAAGGGCCAGCGGCGCAAAGGAGATAATTCGTGGCAACGCCTCAACCGCAACCATCACAGATGATCAACGATTCGGTAACTACTCCCGAAGCGAAGCCCGCGGCGCCGAAGACAGGCGCCCAATGCAAACTGACGGCGCGGGACATTAACTTTTTCTATGGGCAATTCCAGGCGCTGCATGGCATCAGTCTGGATATTCCGGCGAATAAGGTTACGGCGTTCATTGGTCCCTCCGGCTGTGGAAAGTCGACTTTTCTGCGCACCATGAACCGCATGAATGAGACGCTGCGCAACACGCGGGTGGAAGGCGCGCTCAAACTGGATGGCGAAGACCTGTTAGGCATGGATGTGACCGACGTTAGGCGGCGGGTGGGCATGGTTTTTCAGAAATCGAATCCGTTTCCGAAGACGATTTTCGACAACGTCGCCTATGGTCTGCGGGTGAATGGAATCAAAAAGAACTCGGTGGTGGCCGAGGCGGTGGAGAGAAGCCTAGCCCACGCGGCGTTATGGACTGAAGTAAAAGATAAATTAAACAAGCCGGCGTCGGCGCTTTCCGGAGGCCAGCAGCAACGTTTGTGCATCGCGCGCGCCCTTGCCGTTGAGCCGGAAGTACTTCTGTTGGATGAGCCTTGTTCGGCGCTCGATCCGATTGCCACGTTGAAGATTGAAGAATTGTTGTTTCAGATTAAAGACATTACGACCATCGTCATTGTGACTCATAACATGCAGCAGGCGGCGCGCCTGGCCGATTTCACCGGGTTCTTTCTGATGGGCAAGTTGATTGAGATTGACGATACGAAGAAGATTTTTCAAAACCCCGGCAAGAAAGAAACCGAAGACTACGTGACCGGCCGTTTCGGCTGATGCGATTACTTGAATAAGGCTGAGGAAAACCGTGCGCCATTTTGAACAAGAGTTAGAAAAATTGAAGTTCAAGCTGCTCGAGATGAGCGCGCTGGTGGAGAGCGCCGTTTATCGCAGCGTGAAGGCTGTGGTTGAGAAAGACGAAGAATTGGCCCAGCAGGTGTTAAAGAACGAAGGCCGCATCAACGAACTGGAGATTGAGATTGACGATCTTGCCATCAGCCTGCTTGCGTTGCAAGCGCCGCTGGCCGCCGATTTGCGGCTGGTGACGGCGGCTATCAAGATCAACAACGATCTGGAGCGGATGGGCGATCTTTCGGTGAGCATAGCGCAGAGCGCCATGGCGCTGATGAAGGAGCC
The DNA here is from genome assembly GCA_963785595.1 of Bryobacterales bacterium. GTDB lineage: Bacteria > Acidobacteriota > Terriglobia > Bryobacterales > Bryobacteraceae > Bog-105. The sequence continues at coordinate 937,811 of CAWAVY010000003.1, forward strand.
GGTGATCCGGCCGTTGATCGATATTCCGCACATCGCCGGGTTGGCGCAAAGCATGGTGCGCAAAGCGCTGGACGCATTTGTGAACCGCGATGCCGATCTGGCGCGCAGCGTGCTTGCTTCAGACGATGCGGTAGATAATATGCGAACGGCCAGTTATCACGAACTGATCAGCTTCATGGAGACGAACCCTCAGCAGATTGGCCAGGCGCTTTATTTACTTTCGGTGGTGCGGAATTTAGAGCGCATTGCCGACCATTCGACGAATATTGCCGAGGACGTTTTGTTTCTGGTGAAGGGCATTGACGTGCGGCACCACAATGAAGAGCGGACGCAAGCGGTGACGACGCAGAAGAATTGAAGTTAATCGAAGTCGCGGCGGATTTCGGCGACAAAGGCGGGAACGGATTGAGCGAGGCGGTCGAGAAGATGACTGATCGGAACGTGAATATCCGCCGCTTGTTTGTTCAGTCGTTCGCGTACCCTCATCTGATCGAGCGCCCAGAGCTGTTCAAGAAAAGCCGGCGGACCAACTACGTTCACGCTGTATTTTTCTACCGCTCTTGCTGGAAAGTCCTTCAGGTTGAATGTAACAAGATAGTCTGCCCGGCAACGTACTGCGGCAGCCAAGACGTGCCGGTCTTTGGGATGGTTCTCCATGCTAGGAATGAGATGCTCATAGTCCTCACAATGGAGTCAGGAAAGGAAGCCTCATTTCAGACTCTCGGTAAGCCGCCTTTTTCGATGATCGCCCGAATCAACCAATAAGCGTCCGTGTCACCTCAGCCAGTATCTCGTCGGTCCAGCGAGCCTTGTAGGAGCCGGAGGTTCCGCGAGTCGTAACAAAGTATCGGCAAGAGGCATAGGAGCCAGTACGCAAGCATCCAGGACGACAATCGACCGCTTATGCACCAACAAGCCACTACTCGTCGCTTTGCCGCTCCCGAAGTCCTATATGGTTGTCGTATAGTCCCGCTTCGAAAGCATCGCGCGCCATTCTGGTTAGCGAAGCTCTCACCTCCGCTTGACGCTTTGCATACGTCAAAACATCCCGAAGAGCGACGCGACGGTCTTTGCCGATCAAATGAGAAGGTATTATCCCGTCATCGAGTTCCCGAATCATATAATGGTGAGCCATACCCAGCAACTCGGCGGCCCGCTCGGTGGTGAGTTGCTGTTCTTCCGATAAGACAACCATGGACTTGCCGTCCTCCATAAGCCGCACAAAATCCTTCAACAACTCGTAAAGCGGTGCAGGAAGAACTACATGCTCCCCATTTGATCCCGTAAGTGTGGCAGAGCCGCCCTGGAGCAAGCGGCGCACCTCGCTGAGAACCGCGGCATCTTGAATCGAAATAGCTTCCTCTACCATACGAGCCTTCGCTCTGAGATTACCCCCCTCAACTCAGCTTCTTCTTCAACACCTCATTCACCGCCGCCGGGTGCGCCTGGCCACGGCTGGCTTTCATCACTTGGCCTACCAGGAAACCCAAGAGCGCCGTCTTGCCGCCTTTGTACTGTTCCACCTGTTTCGGATTGGCCGCAATCACTTCTTCGGCGATCTTCTCGAGCGCGCCGCTGTCGGAAATCTGTTTAAGCCCTTCGCGGTCCATGATGACGGACGGCGCATCGCCCGTTTCAAACATTTTTGGCAAAATCTCTTTCGCGAGTTTACCCGAAAGTTCGCTCTTGTTGATCAGCGCCACCAATTCGCCCAAGTGCTCAGCGGAGATGGGCGACGTTTCAATTTCCTTGCCGGCCGAATTGAGCAGGCCCATGAGATCTCCCACAACCCAATTCGCTGTGGTGCGGCCGTCGCCGCTGACTTTGGCGGCAATCTCGAAGTAATCGCCGGTGGCACGCGTCAGGCTCAGTACCTGCGCGTCGTATTCCCGCAAGCTGTACTGGTTGACAAAGCGGTCGCGCCGGTCGGCGGGCAACTCGGGGAGGCGCGCCTTGACCTCGTGCAGCCAGTGATCGCTCACACGCAGGGGGACAAGGTCAGGCTCGGGGAAGTAACGATAATCGTGGGCGTGCTCTTTGCTGCGCATGCCAACCGTGACAGCGCTGGCGGCGTCGTACAAACGGCTTTCCTGTTCGATAGCGCCGCCGCGATCAACGATCTCTACCTGACGTTCGATTTCGTATTCAATAGCCTGCTTCACGAAGCGGAATGAATTAACGTTCTTCACTTCCACCTTTGTGCCAAACTTTGGCGCGCCTCTGAGTCGAACCGAAACGTTAGCGTCACAGCGAAGCTGGCCTTTTTCCATATCGCAATCGGAGACGCCGATGTATTGAATCACCTGCTTCAATTCGGTGAGATAGGCGTACGCTTCATCGGACGAACGCATATCCGGCTCGCTGACGATTTCGATCAATGGCGTACCGGAGCGATTCAAATCGACGTAAGTGTAGCGGTCGGAGTCTTTGAAGCCATCGTGAATGCTTTTGCCGGCGTCGTCTTCCATGTGAATGCGAGTGACGCCAATGCGCTTCTTCCCGTTTTCGGCGACGATGTCAAGATAGCCATGTTCGGCCAGCGGCTGGTCGTACTGAGAGATTTGATAACCCTTGGGAAGATCTGGATAAAAGTAATTCTTGCGGGCGAAGCGAGAAAACGGGTTGATCTTGGCGTGCAGCGCGAGCGAAGCGCTGATGGCCAGCTCGACGGCTTGCCGGCTCATGACCGGTAACGCGCCCGGCAGGCCCAAGCAGACCGGGCAGACGTTGGTATTGGGTGGCGCGCCGAATTCGACCGGGCAGCTGCAGAAAATCTTTGTTTTCGTGCCGAGCTGCACGTGAACTTCGAGGCCGATCACCGGCTCATATTTCGTGAGAATGCTCTCGGCGAGCGCGCCTGCGGACATGTTTTGATTGTAGGGCAATGCAAAAGATCTCCGCGCGGCTCAGAATTTATAATTATCCAGCCGGTAAAGCCTGTCGTTACCGCTCCTTTGGTACAAGTAGAGGCGTCGCGGCCGCCTTGCAGTCGCGGCTCAGCCACGTATTCCCTGCGCAAGGATTTGATCTCTTGGCTAATACTCCGCTGAATCGATCATTTCTGTGTCGCACACCCCAATAGTTGCGCAGTTCCGCGAGAATCGGCCAAAATGAGAATATGCCCGCACCTAGCGCAGCCGGCCGGGAAACGCTCCTTCACACCTACGACGGCGACTTTTTCGCCTGGACGCAGGAGACAGCGCGCGCCATCGAAGAAGGCCGTTTCGACGAGATAGATAGAACGGCTTTGGCCGAGGAAGTGGAATCATTGGGGAAACGCGACCGCCGCGAAGCTGAGAGCCGATTGGGCATTATTGTCCTGCACCTCCTCAAGCTCAAATATCAGCCCGAGCGCGAAACGCGCAGTTGGTGGGAGTCGATTGATGAACAACGGGACCGGCTGGCGCTCGTGCTGCGCGATAGCCCGAGTTTGCGCGCCAACGTGGCAGAGTTGCTGGCCGAGTCTTACCCCGCCGCCCGCCGCAAGGCGGCGCGCCAAACAGGCCTCGCTTTGGATACGTTTCCTGAAACGTGCGAATGGACTGTCGCCGCTGTGTTGGGTGAATAGGCAAACGAGAGCCTTATTAGCGCGGCTCAGTGCGTGGGAGCACAGGTGAAGCTTTCCGCCTTCTTATAGCCGCCGGTGCCGTCATACTTGGCCGAAAGCGGGTAGGGACAAATGGGGCGGGTCATTTCGACGGGTCCCGACGGATCGTCTTTCGCATATTTTGTGGCAACGATGGCACCGGGAGCGGAGCCTTTCTCCACCCAATCCACCAGCGATGTAAAGATATCGTGCTGTGCATCGCCGGCTTTGAGCACGCCGAATTGTCCAAACAAGTTCGGTCCGGGTCCGCCCGCGCAGTGTTGCAAGCCCGGTGGGAGATACAGCCGCGCGAAGCTATCGACGGTATGTTCACCCAGGGCTTGGCTCACACTTTGGTAATAAAGAATGGCGTTGAGCGGCGGAATGGCCGCATCGCTCCAGCCATGATAGAGAATCAGCTTGCCGCCGCGCGCCTGGAACGGCTTGAGATTGGCGTCGGTGGAATTAAGAATGTTCGCCATCTTGCTATCGGCGGTGTCGAGCGAGTCGCTCAGCTTTGTGCCTTTGTAAGCCCAGGAGGAATTGTTGAAAACCATATTGCGCAGAAAACCTGTGCTAAACAAAACTCCCGCACTGAATCCCGCTTTAGGGCCAGTGATCCAGGCAGACCAACCTCCACCGCCGTCTTCGGCGCCCGGTTCGTAGCCCGGATAGATCACGGCCCCCTCGGTGTTTCGAGCTCCGCTGTAAATGCGTTTCAACGAGGCGGCTTGCGGCGGAGTGAGGCAATTGTTGGTTTCTGCGCCTTTGCAAAGGAGAGTATCGGGATCGAAATGGCACGCGGGCGGATCGCTCAAGATACCGTCCTTCAAGCCGTCAACGGCATCGCAGGCGGCGAGAACGGCCTGGGCAATGGCGGGAATCTTGTCCTTCGAGATATAGCTGGCAGAATCATCGAGCATAGGTTTGGCGGCGGCGTAGAAGTTGGCCACAAGCAGATGGGTCCAGTAGTTGGCGGGGGCTCCAGCGAGAATGCCGTCGTAATCTTCGGGAAAACGCTGCGCCTCCATCAAAGCCTGGCGGCCGCCGTTGGAGCAGCTTGAAAAGAAGGAATGCTTGGGGGCCTCTCCATAGAAGGATTGAATGACGGCTTTGGCCTTTACAGTCATCTCATGAATCGCGCGATAGCCAAAATCGGCGATCTTCTCGGGATGGCCCAACGCCCAATTGGCGTCGATGCCGTCGGCGCGATGGCCGGTGTCAGTCGATGCAGCCGCGTAGCCATCGCGTAACGCGGCGGCCATCTCGGAATAGTTGATGGAACCCGCGAAGCCGCCATTGCCGGTGCCGCGAAACCTCCCGTTCCATCCCGACGCCGGCAGCCAGACTTCAAAATGAATCTCGGAATCGGTTGACGGCGTGATGATTCCGCCTACCCGGCAAAACTCCGGCGTCTTTACCAGGACGCCGCCGGGACCAAGCATGGTTGTCGCTGCGGTGAGTTGCGCGAACTCTATTTTGGTATCGGGCAGCGAAAGCGTTCCTAATATCTGGCAAGGTGTGGCCGCCGTCAAAAGTGTGGGAAGGAAGAAGAGGAGGGTTTTCATGGATCAGCCGACTCTTCAGACTTGTACCACAACCGGGTCTCTAGCTTAGCTAAGCTACGTTCGGGTGCAAAATTCGGATCAGCCCACTCCGGCGAAAAACAAGTTAGGGCGCTTACGCTTCCGGCTCAGATTCGGAGGTTTTCATTATTACGGGTGGCCGTAGGACCAGGGGCGCGGCCAGTAAGCCGGGCGAAGGGGCCACCTAAAAGGCGGTCGTTACCGCTCGTTAACTCTAGGCGCTCAGAAATTCGGAGACGTGTTTGTTGAAAGCGGGCGCCGCTTCGATATTCGATAAATGAGCAGTAGGCAGTTCGACGTAGCGCGCGTCTGGAATGGCTTGGGCAATGGACTTGCCCATGGCGGGCGGTGTGGCGGGATCATGCGCACCGGCTATCACGAGCGTAGGTACGCGAATTCCGGAAATATGGGCGCGCTGATCCATATCGCGAATGGCGGCGCAACAGCCGGTGTAACCTTCCACGGAAACGTTCAGGAAGCTTTGTTCCACCGGCGCAATCACGTTGGGCGAACTGTTGCGAAAGCCTTCGGTAAACCAGCGCTCCATGGTGGCCTTCACAATTGCTTGCATGCCGCCCTCGGTGACCGCGGTAATACGCGCATCCCAATTTTCGCGCGGCCCCAACAAGGCCGAAGTATTGCACAAGACCAGCTTCTGGACGAATGCTGGTTGGTGTGTTGCCAGCCACATGCCCACCATGCCGCCTAACGACAAGCCGCAGAAGCGGGCCGACGGTGCTCCCACCTCCGCCAGCAAGAGCGCCGCGTCGTTCGCCACTTCTTCGAGCGAATATGGACCATTGGGAGCCGTTGATTGTCCGTGGCCGCGATTGTCATAGCGCAGCACGCGAAAGCTCTTCGCGAATTCGGGAACCTGCGCATCCCACATACTGAGATCGGCGCCCAGCGAATTCGATAAAACCAGCAGCGGCGCGCCAGCAGCGCCATCAAGCGTGAAGTGAATTTGGTAATCGGGACGGGCGAGTAACGGCATAGTCAGAAATGAAAATGATAGCGGACTTCCCCATAAATCTGGCGAGGGTTGATGTAATGTGTGCCGCCAAATGTGTTGCTGGTATCGAGCAGGTAGCGGGTGTTGGCAATATTCACCGCATTAGCCGAAAAGGACCAACGCTCGCCGAACCTCTTGCCTATGGACAGGTCGAAAGTCGAGTGTGGAGGGAGATGCGAAGGACCATCGGCATTTAAGAATCCCGAACCGAACTGATAAGCAGGGGTGGCCCAGAACTGCTTGGGAAGCTTTAATGATAGAACCGCAGTGGCGGTGTTGCGCTGGTCGTGGTCGAGCAGGAAATTGCCCGGCGGCGCGAATTCCAGCAGACCGCCGGTGATGGGCCCGATGCCCTGGGCGGTCTGGTTCGAATAAGCAACGCGCAGTTGAGCGACATTGAATAGACGCGGCGAACGAATAGTCACCTCTGTGCCGCTGATGATCGCACCCAGATCGGTCAACGGGATGAAAATGCCCGAGTTGCCGATGACGTCGTGATCGAGAAAGTTCTTGCCGCTGGTATGAAACTCGTCGGCATCGAGCGACCAACCGCCCAACGGAATGCTGAGACCGATATCGTGCTGGATATCGCGTTCCCCTTTCAGCGGAACGAAATCATAGCCTTGTGCAATGGCGAACTGCAGGGAGGGTCCGGCCAAGCTATCGAGCGGAGGCGGTTGATAGTAATAAGCATAGTAGCCGTGCAGAACCCAACGGAGCTTCGGAATGCGAATGGACGCGCCCATTCGCGGGTCAGCGGCATTTTCGTTGACCAAGCCCCCGTAATGTTGCAGCCGCAAGCCGAGATCGAGCGAGAGCCAGGAAGTCAATTTGTATTGATCTTCGAAAAATAAAGACTCGGAATTGGCCCAGTGCAGTTCCGTCTGATTGAGAACCTGGCCACCCGGATTGGCGGCGAGACCAAAGAATGCGTTATCGCGCTGCGCCCACACCTCCACACCGGCGCGCGCGTTATGTTTCTTTTTCTCGATCTGGAGAACGGAGCGCGCGCCAAGGTAGTTGGAACGCACGTTATCGTTCAATACGAAGGGAGTATCGAGCGGGCCGCTCAAATACTGCGCGCTGTTGTAGTGAAAATAGGGCGTGAGAGAGAAGACGACGCCATCGGAAAAGCTGTGTCCCCAATTGAAGCCGACCAGATAGTCCTTCTCCAAGTCCAAATCGCGCACGCCGGAAGATTCCTGATCTTGGATATTAGGGATCTGATAGTGATCGCCGCGTAGAGAGGCGATCCAACGAAACTGGTCTTTGGGAGTTGGATTATAGAGCAGAGAAACGAAGCCTCCTTCGCCGCTTTCCTGATCGTGAATCACTTGAGGAACGGGAGTTCCGAGGCCCAATTCGGAACGATTGCCATCGACGCTCGTATAGTAGGCGAAGCGCGCCGTGTGACTGCCGAAATCGAGTTGATCGTCGGTTGAATAGAAGTTTCCGGCCGAAGCAATCAATTCACCCTCGTTATTGCGTTCAAAGCCCGACGGCGTGACGACGTTGAAGAAGCCGTAAGTCCGATCGCCATATTCGCTCGAAAAACCTCCTCGTTCGATCTCCAATTCTTCGACATTCTTGGGGTTAATGAGCGGAGCCACGTTGGCGGCGATGTTGGTGTTGATAACGGGGATGCCGTCGAAGAACCAGTTCACCTGATGGCCGCCGCGCATATGAAGCATGTCGTGAACCATGTAGGCGCCGGGCGTGAAATCGGTGATCATGGAAAGGCTATTGGTTTGGTCCGCGCCGGGGGTTTGCGCAACTTCTTGCGGAGTGACCAAGACCTGCAGAGTGGAGGTTTGGGTTTCCAATTTGCCGCCGGCTCCCGAAACTTCTACCGTCTGGTTAAGTGATGCTACTTCCAATTGCAAGTGAACTACAGGCGTCTTGCCGGCGATATTGATTTGCTGCGTGAGGTCACGGAAACCCTTTGCGCCAACATTGATCGAATAGACGCCGTTGGGAATATTCTCGATCTGAAACTCGCCGTCACTGTCTGACTGAGTGTCCTTCGAGAAACTTTGGCCAAAGCCTTTGAGCGTCACCCGCGCGTTTTGGATGGGGCGATGCTGCGGGTCATGTACAACTCCGCGAAGCTTGCCCGAATCTTGCGCGAAAAGCGCTGCGTGCGCAAGAATAGCTGCGACTAGAACGTTTTGATAGAGATTTCTTTTCATTGTTTTCCCCCCACGGGACACACTTCTCCTGATTAGCTGGCAGATTTTGGCTTACGCGAGGAAAGTGGGAGGACCGCGTTTCCGGTGGCTGGGCTCGAAGGAAACGTTACGGAAAGATTCCGCTTGCGCTTGAGTCACACGCTGGCTGACCAGTGGTTCAAAAGAAGACAGGGTCGCTTTAGGCTGAAACGCGGGCGCGGGTGCTACCGCCGAACCTAAGGTTGGGAAAGAATACTTACCACAGAGCGCGTAGATAGCGGGTGCGGCACTGGAGCTTGATCGCATGGCGCACTTGTGTCTGCCATGGGCGCGGCAGCAGGCGGGAAGTTCCGGCGCCGGGGTGACACTGGCCAGACCTTCAGCCACCGGCAAAAAGCCGATGACACTGAGGACCAAGGCCGCTAATACCCGTTGCACTTTATCGATTGTAAACCAACTCCCGGTAGACGGCGTATGTTTCTGCCACCGCGCGCGGCCACGAAAAGGACGCGACGCGCGCCTTGCCTGCTTGCGCTAGCGCGTCTCGCCGCCCACGGTTCGCAGCCAACCCCAACAGCGCGGCGGCGATTTCGTCTACCCGTTGCGGATCAACCAGCAGCGCTGCATCCCCCGCTACCTCCGGCAATGCCGAAGAGTTCGAAGTCACTACTGGAACGCCATGCGCCATGGCATCAAGAACGGGCATACCGAATCCTTCGTCGAGCGAGGGAAAAGCGAAAATCGCCGCTTGCGCATACAGGCGTTCCAATTCTTCGGGCGATACATAGCCGGCCAGTTGAATCCGTTGCCGGGCGCTGCTGGTCTCAATGCGCCGCAGGATCTGCTCGGCCCCATAACCCGATACCGCACCCGCCAGAACCAGCTTCCAATCCGACGGCAGGGCTTCAAACGCCTCTACCAAGCGCGCGGTATTTTTGCGAAGTTGGATGGCGCCTACGGAGAGCACCAACTTTTCTTCCGCTCGCGCAGCAAGCGGCCGCGCATGAACGCCATGGTGGATGACGCGAATGCGCGAGCGCTCCACTCCCAGCAATTCGTGAACCTGGTTGGCGGTGAAATGCGAGACGGTAATGATTAAGTCTGAATTCCGTTCTGCGATGCGCGCCTGTTGTATGAAACGGCGGCGGAAATCCGCGGACGAGTATTCCCCCGTCATTACAAACAAATCGTGAAACGTACTAACCACGCTGCGCCCTATCCGCCGATCCACCCGCTGATTCAGCGCGTGAAAGAGGTTAGGCTTGGCGAAGGCGCCACCCAACAATGGGAATAGCGTGTGCTTTTGCACATTGGGCGGGTTCTGGCGCGGGGCTTGCCAGTATTGCTTGGGACGGTAGCAGTGAAGGAACCAATCTTCCGGATGCGCTTGGGCGAGGCCATCCAGAATCTCGCGCGAATAGACGGCTATACCGGAGGGGTGCTTGTCTATAGAATAAGTCGCGTCGAGCGCAATCCGCACGCTCCCAGTCTAATTCGGCTCGCCGTCATCGCTTGCTGGCGCGCGCGGCTCCAAAGAACGCGGCGCGTGAGTGACAATCGGTCTTATGCGAAAGATGCTGAACAAGGCCACCGTCATTCCGTTGGCCGCTTTGCTGGCGGTTTTGATTGGCTGCTTGACGTTCGCTTGGATCACCGGCGATTCAATGGCGCATCTGCACTTTTTGAAACAGCAGGGGGGAAGACCGTTAGTGGATTTAAAGGCCTGGCAGACCGCGCACGTGCTGGCGAGCTTGGCGGTTACGGCGGAAGAAGCCGAGTATGCGCACGAAGCCGAGCGTCTGGCCGACCACGATGGCGACCAGGCCTTCGCCGCAGCGCTCAGGCAAGCGGCGAACCATCAACGCGTACTAACCGGCGATGCGCTGGCGCTCTCAAAGAAGGTTACCGAACTGCAGCAAACCGTAAAAGACGATCAGGCTGCCGTCCAAAAGCTCACAGCCGAAGGTACGAATGCCTCCGACGATCTGGACGTTGCGAAGGCGCAGTTAGGGCTGGATTCGGATGAACTGGCGGATGCGCAGCAGGATCTGGCGCGCGCCACGGGCGACGAGCGCAATCGCATTCAGCAGGAACTGGCGGCCCACCAAGCGGCCATGAAGAAATACGAAGCCGAGGCGGGAAAAGAGAATCAAAACGCGATCACCACCGCCGGGCAATATGGCAGCGTGGCCAGACGCGTGAGGGCTTGGATGAATCAAAATTCACGCTACGCTCTCATCCAACAGGCGAGACAGGAAGCCCTGGCGGCTACGGCGGCGCTGACCACGCAGCACAACCAATTAAAAGAGCAAGCCCGTGTGAGCGCAATCGGCACGCCGGCTAGCGCGGCCGACAAAGAAACGAAATTGGCAGGGTTGAAGCACCGGGCGGCACAGAGCCAACTCCTTAGCATTTTTGACGACCGCATTCAAACGCAGCAGCAACTCGCGGAGACTTACAAGAAATGGTCGGCGCAGGTGCAACTGCAGCACCGCATTGTCCTTCATTTGCTGATGCAATCGTTCGCGTTCATGGCGGGCGTGGTCATTGCCGTTATTTTGTTGAACGCGCTGGCGCGCTATCTGCTCGAACGGCCGACTCTCGATCAACGGCGCGCCGATACCCTACGCGTCATCTTCCGAGTTGGCATACAGTTTATAGGCTTGGCGGTGCTGCTGCTCATTATTTTCGGCGTTCCCAATCAGATGCCGGCGATTTTGGGCCTAGCCACCGCAGGACTCACCGTTGTGCTGCAAGACTTCATCATCGCGTTCTTCGGCTGGTTCGTCTTGATGGGCAAGAACGGCATCCGCATTGGCGATTGGGTGGAGATTGACGGAGTGGGCGGTGAGGTGGTGGAGATTGGTCTCTTCCGCACGGCGATGCTGGAAACGGGTAACTGGACGGACAAAGGGCACCCCACAGGACGCCGGGTTACCTTCATGAACAGCTTCGCAATTAAGGGTCAGTACTTCAACTTCACCACTGCCGGGCAATGGATGTGGGATCAGATTACGGTTAGCATCCCGGCGGCGGACGACACATATGACACGGTAGAACAAATTTGTAAAGCCGTTCTGAAGGAAACGGAAGTCGAAGCCAAACAGGCGGAGGAAGAATGGAAACGTGTAAGCCGGCAACACGGAACGAGCCACTTCAGCGGCGGACTATCGGTAGACATTCGGCCCGGGGCTTCGGGCATCGATATGGTGGTGCATTATGTGACGCGCGCTTCCGACCGGTTTGACGTGCGAAATCGTTTGTACCAATTCATTATCGGGTTGCTGCACAAGCCGCTGGGGGAAGCTGGGGGGATTTTGAATTTTCCGGCGGTGGAAGCGAAGAATTTAAAGTAAGTTTTGCCGCTCCTTCCAGGGGCACCGCTAAACGGCAGGAAAGGCGCTGGAGACTTGAAAAACCGAATCCGGCGCGGCAAGGGGCGTCGCTTGCTCCTGATCGCTGTAGGCCGCGATGGATTTGTAACGGCCCGCTTCCGGCTCGCGGTGGACGATCAGCCGCCTGCCGTTCACGTCCAACACCCAATAGTCGGCAACACCGGCCCTTGCATAAAGCCGCGCTTTGATCGTCAGATCGACGGCCAGGGACGAGTCGGAGACTTCGACGACAAGAGCGAGCTCCGAAGCTAGCGGCGTAGTTAAACTAAAAGGATCGGACGAGCGCTTCAGCGCGACGAGGTCTGGTTCGGGCTCGCTGAGGGGTTGGTCGCCTGGGTCCACCTCGACCGGCGCTTCGCACGCAACGAATTCGGCCCCGAATACGCGCTCCATCCACAGCCTAAGCCTGGTGGTGGCGTTCACATGAGGACGATTCTTGCCCATTTTATTCAGCAACTCTCCGGCGATGAGTTCCAGATGCTGGCCGGCGAGAAGGCCGGCGTGCTCCAGAGCGCTGACCTCGTCGCGGGTCCAGCGTTTGCGGGAGTGCTCGGTCGGAGACGTTGTATAAACTGGGTCGGCGAGGGCAATCGGCATGAGGCGCCTCAATTGAAATGATAGCGCCAAGCCGAGCGCCCGGCGGCACGCTTACGTTAGACTTCAAATTGTGAAGCGCAACGTCATTTCCCGAAGGCTCCTTTTGGGCCTTCTCGGCACCCCGGTTGTTCATTCTTTCGGTCAAGGCGTCTCTTCGCGCGCCGTCAAGCCGCAACCGCGCGGCAAGCCGACGGGTATCCCCTTTAACGCTTGCTTCACCGACATCGCCGACAAAGCGGGTCTCCGCGCTCCCCTCATCTACGGCCCGGAAGATCACCGCACTTATATTCTCGAGACCGTGGGCTGCGGCTGCGCTTTTATCGACTACGATAACGACGGCTGGCTCGATATCTTCACCCTATCGGGCACGCGGCTCGAGGGCGACCCGCCCGGCGCCACCAACCGGCTCTACAAAAACAATCGCGACGGCACGTTCAGCGACGTTACTGAAAAAGCTGGGTTGACCAAGGTTGGGTGGGCTTCCGCGGTCGCCGTGGGCGATTACGATAATGATGGTTTCGACGATCTTTTTGTCACCTATTGGGGCCAGAACATCCTCTATCACAACAATGGCAATGGCACGTTCACCGACGTGACTGAGAAAGCCGGCCTGCTGCACGCGGGCAAACGCTGGGGTTCGGGCTGTTCTTTTGTGGATTACGACCGTGACGGCCACCTTGATTTAGCCGTCGCCAACTATCTCGAACTCGATCTTGTCCATATCCCTAAGCCGGGCGAAAGCGGCTTCTGCAATTGGAAAGGCATTCCGGTAAACTGCGGGCCGCGCGGATTGCCGCCGGGTTACGCCACGCTGTATCACAACAACGGCGACGGTACTTTCAGCGACGTCACCGCAAAATCGGGCTTTTCGAAAGTGAAAGGCGCGTACTGCATGACGGTGGCCTGCGCCGATTTCGATAACGACGGCTGGCCCGACATCTATATCGCGTGCGATTCCACACCCAGCTTCCTGCTCAAGAATAATCACGACGGCACCTTTACGGATATCGGCCTGGAGAGTGGTGTGGCACTCAACGAAGATGGCATGGAGCAAGCCGGCATGGGGGTGGGCATCGGCGATTACAATCTGGATGGAAATCTCGACATTCTCAAAACGCATTTTGCCGACGACACCGCCGTTCTTTACCGCAACGACGGCAAGGGCGGCTTTGAGGATGTGACCAATTCTTCGGGCCTTGGCGTGGAGACCCGCTACATCAGTTGGGGCGCGGGCATGTTCGATTTCGACAACGACGGCCACCCGGATCTGTTTTGGGTAACCGGCAGCGTTTATCCCGAGGTTGAAAAAGTGCTGCCCAACTACCCGTTTAAAAGCTGCCGCATTCTGTTTCGCAATCTCAAGAACGGCAAGTTTGAGGAATTGCTGGAGCAAGCGGGACCAGGCGTGATTGCCGCCCACGCCAGCCGTGGCTGTGCCTTCGGCGATTTCGATAACGACGGCGACATTGACGTGCTGATTATGAATCTGAACGAGCCACCATCGCTGCTGCGCAACGATGTGAAAGGCGATAATCACTGGATCAAGGTGAAACTGATTGGCACGAAGTCAAACCGCAGCGCCATTGGAGCGCGCATCACGGCGCATTATGGGGGGAAGATTCAGGTGCAGGAAGTGATGAGTCAATCCAGTTTCTATTCCGCCAACGACCTTCGCGTGCATTTCGGCTTGGGTGATGCGGCTAAGGTGGATCTCGATATCCGGTGGCCAAACGGGCAGATACGGAAAATCCCGAACTTGGCCGCTAACCACTTGTTTACCATTCGCGAAAGCGGAGAGATTAAATCGGAAACTTTCCCCAAGCGGAGCGCGTAGTTACGAGAAGCGGCCATGCGCATTATGACTTCAGCGCTTTTGCTCGCTGCAGCGGCAGCCGCCCACCCGCGGCAAAACACGCCGCTCGATCAGGCGGTGGTGCAAAAATATGAAGCCCGCGCCACGGTTGTTACGGGTAAAGTCACCCGTACGCGCGACGCCCAACCCTGGGCGCTTAGCAGTGGCGAACGGGTTCCTATACAACAAGTCATTACCACCGGCCCTGACGGCTATGCGCACTTCGATGTGGCGGGCGGCGGCGGCTTCGATCTCTTCGCGAATTCGCGCGTGGTATTCCGGCAAAATGCCGCCAGCGCCGGAGACCTTCTTGATGTCATTGAAGGCCGGGCGCGCATTCATCTGAAGCCGCAACCCGGACAGCCTCAGCAGCGCATCCTGACGCCCATTGCCTGGATTGCCGCCGTGCAGGAAGCCACGGTTTCCATTGCAATAGACGAAGACGGGGCCATGCGCATTGACGTTTTGGAGGGCGAGGTGCGTGTGCAACATACCCTTTTGCCACGCAGCGAACCCACTATTGTGCGCGCCGTTGACGCCATTCTGGTCCGCAGCGACCAACAAATTTCGCGCCGCCTGGATCGCGGCTCTCTTTACCGCTACGCCGTGAAACTTCACAACTTGTGGAGCGCCGTTACTCCCGGCCACGTTAGTAAATCCGCGGACCCGATCGAAGGCAACAAGTTTCTCGCGCAGGCTCTTCCCGCCGAAAGGCCGCTACAATAAGGGCGAATGAGGATGTTCGCGGGCTCGGGCAAATTAGTTTACTTCCTTTGTGTTTTGGCTTTCGCGCTCGCATCTCAGCAGCAGCCCCCGCCGGGCGGCCAGCTCGTCCCCAAACCAGCCGGCCTCGAAAGCGCCTGGACGCTGCGTACGATTCTCGACGATTTATTGAAAGACAATGAGAAGCTAGAGCCTTTATTGGCGCAGATGAATCCGCAGGAATGGGTTGCGAAGAAGGGCGCGTCCGACGTTTATATTCAACAATGGCAGGTGGCGCACACTCAGTTGAAGGAAGTCATGGCCGCGTCCAAGCTGCTGGCGCAGAAAACGGAAAATCTGCCGCTCGCCCTGGACGATTACTTTCGCCTGGAAGCGCTGGAAGTCACCTCGCGATCTCTGGAAGAAGGCGTAACGCGCTACGGCGACCGCTTCACCGCCGACCAGCTCAACGGCCTGATTGCCCGCAACTTTTCGCGGCGCGAACGCTTCCGGGATTACATTCGCGATTTAGCCGCCAGTTCGGAAACCAATTTCAAGCTTGCCGACGAAGAGGCGCAGCGGTGCCGGGGTATCATCAGTAAGGAACCGGTTAAACGCGCTAAGAAATAAAGTTATTCATGGAAGTCAGTGTTTTTGTTTGTTATATTTGCGGTGGCACGTCCCAGAAGATCTGCGTTTACTGCACCAAGGATGCATGTGATAACCATCTGTGCGAACGTTGCGCCAAATGCAGCGATTGTTGTACTTGCGATATTCGCTTGGGCGATTCCACCACCGGCTCCCACCGCAATGGACATGCAAAAGAAGGCTTAAACGGAGTACCGCGGCTGGAGAAATTTTGACCGTTCGGTACCAGTGGCTACTCAGTGCGTAACGCGACCATTGGCTCGATCCGGGCCGCTTTGCGCGCCGGCATGAAGGTTGCCAGTAGCGCGGCGGAACCGAGAATGAGCATCACGCCGCCGAAGGTTAACGGATCTGTGGGCTCGACGCCGTAAAGCATGCCGGTCATCAGCCTGGACAACAGGGCCGCACCCGCCATCCCTATCACGGTGCCCGAAAGGGTCTGTAGCATGGCTTGCCGCATCACCATTTGGAGCACATCCGCGCGGCGCGCGCCTAGCGAGATGCGAATGCCGATCTCGCGTGTCCGCTTCGAGACCGCATAGTTCATCACGCCGTAGATGCCAATGGCCGCCAAAATGAGCGCCACCGCGCCGAACACACCCAGCAAGAGCATCTCAAAGTGGGGCTCCGCGTTAGCGTCGGCCACTGCCGCATCCATAGCGACTACCTGGGAGATGGGGAGATTTCGGTCAAACGATCTGACAGTCTGCTCGATGGCATGCTCCAACTCAGTTGGATTGCCAGCGGTGCGCACTACCAGAGTGAGGTAAGTCATATGCGCCGCTATAGTTTCCGCGCTATCTCCCAGGAAGTCGGGATTCTGCAGGGCGGCCAGGTACATCTCGGGGGCAACATCGGCCGCCCAATCCAACTGCTTGGCATTTGCCACCACGCCGACAACCGTTAGCCAGGTTGGCTGGCTGTTCTCTTTATCGGGAATCGTAATGCGCTGGCCCACGGGATCTTCCCCTGGCCAATATTGATGGGCGGCTCGCTCGTTTACGATCACCACTCGCGGAGCACTGGCATCGTCGCTTTCGGAGATGGCGCGTCCTCGCCGTACGGGAAGCCGCATGGTTCGAAAATAACCCGGCATAACGATGCGATAGACGGCATCGGGCCCTTCGCCGGGCCGTGGCTTGGGGCGGCCCTCGATTTCAAAGCCTCTATCCCACATGTCGCCTACCAGCGGCAAGTGATTGATGGCACCTACTGACTCTACGCCTGGGAGCGCCGCGACCTTCTGCAGAAGTTCACGATAGAAAATCGCGCGGCGATGCGGTTCGGCCTGTTTGGTTCCAGCCACCGACACAACCATGGCCAGTACATTGTGCGGATTGAAGCCCGGATCGACTGACTCGAGAGCGAAGAAGCTGCGAATCATCAGTCCAGCTCCGATCAACAGCATAAATGCGAGTGCGAATTCAGAGGCAACCAGGAAGCTCCGCAATTGATTGCGGCGTAACCCGTCACTGTCTCCGCGGCCTCCCTCCTTGAGTGAGCCACTCAGGTTTCCGGCGGCGGCATGCATGGCGGGGATCAGTCCAAACGCTAGCGATGTCAACAGGGTAATGCCAAGCAGGAATAGCAGGGCATGCGGGTCGACCGCTACTGTCTCTACCCGTGGAATATAGGCGGGACTCAGCGCAACCAGCGCCTTCGTTCCTCCCAGCGCAAGCAAGAGGCCCACCGCCGCGCCCATCGCGGCCAGGAGCAGATTCTCCGTGAGGAACTGACTCATCACTCGTACCCGGCCAGCGCCCAGCGCCACTCGGACGGCGATTTCCTTCTGCCGGCCGGCGGTGCGCGCCAGCAGCATGTGGGCGACGTTGGCGCAGGCAATCAGCAACACGAAACCGACCGCGCCCAGCAGCAGCAACAGTGGCGCCTCAATGTTGCCGACGACATTTTCTTTCAGAGGCCGAACCATGACGCCGCGGTTGGTTGCGGGATACTCCCTTTCGAGCCGGCCGCTCACTGTCTCCATGTCGGCCTGAGCTTGGGCCAGCGTGACGCCCGGCTTCAGCCGTGCAAAAACACGCAAATGGTTCCCGCCTCGCTCGTGAATGGTGTTGCCAAAGGCATCCGGCACCCACAACTCTGTATGGGTTGCCCAAAACGGCGCGAACTTGAAGGTAGCCGGCATTACGCCAACAACGGTGTACGCCTCGCCGTTCAGGGCGATCGGTTTGCCCAATACGTTACGATCGGCATTGAAACGCCGCTGCCATAGTTTGTAGCTCAGAATGACTTCGTGCTCGGCCCCTTCCTGGTCCTCGCCCGCCATGAACCAACGGCCTAACAAGGGCTTGATACCGAGAAGCGGCATTAAGTTCTGCGTCACCTTCAGGCCGTAAAGGTGTTCGGCCGGGTTGCTGTCCGATGGATCGCTGTTGGTGAGGTTCGCGCTCCAAAAATCCGCCGCTCCCATGGCCTCGAACGAATGGCTCTGGTCACGCCAATCGATGTAATTTGCCGTCGCCACAGGACCCGTGCCGTAGTGCAGAACGGTGACCAGACGGTCCGCATCCTGGTATGCCAGCGGGCGCAGCAACACAGCGTTCACTACGCCGAATAAAGCTGTGTTCGCGCCGATTCCCAGTGCTAACGCCATTACGGCCACGGCAGTAAAGCCCGGGGTTCGCCATAGGCTTCGCACACCGTAGCGCATGTCTTTAACCATGTGCTCCAGCCATACAAAGGAACGCGCTTCCCGGTGTAATTCTTTGGTTTGCTCCACGCCACCGTACGCGCGTCGCGCTGCTTGCCGCGCATCTTCGGCGGAGAATCCCCGGCGTTCGAAATCCTCTTGCAATAGCGCCAGGTGCGACTCAACCTCCCTGGCCAGTTCCCGTTCCGCCTTTCCTTTTCGGAGGAGGCTGGTAAGTTTGGCTAAGAATCGGCGCATAGATCACGCTCCTTCGGACAGTAGTTTGTCCACCAGGCCAGCCATGCGCCGCCAGCGCAGCGTTTCCTGAGCGAGAGCTTTTTCCCCCGCCTTGGTGATCGCGTAAAACTTCGCTTCGCGGTTACTCTCCGTCTTGCCCCATGCGCCTTTGATTCTGCCCTGCTGTTCCAGCCGGACTAGCGCCGGATAGAGAGTGCCCTGATTCAAATGGAGAAGGTCTTCCGAAACCTGCTGGAGCCGCGTGGCAATGGCATAGGCGTGCTGGCGGCCCATGGTTTGCAGCATGCGAAGAATGATTAAATCGAGCGTTCCTTGCAGCACGGCAATGCGATCCGCGCTTTCACTTGGCATCCAAGTAAACCCCCGAATCCAATATGAACACGTTTCACTTGTTTGTCAAGTAGAAGAGGCGGAACTGGTGTGAGCAAATCTTTGGGTGGGCAATACCTTGTCGTTACCGCTCCTTTGAAAAACAAGTTAGGGCGCTTACGCTTCCGGCTCCGATTGGGCGTTTTTGATTACCATCGGCGGGGTGATAGATTAAAGTGCGTTGACGATTCTCGACGTGGGTTGCGGTACCCGTAAAGCTGAACCGGGCGCAGTGGGCATTGACGTTCATCCGCGATCGGCCGCCGATATCATCTGGGATCTGGATCAGTTTCCCTGGCCGTTGGATGACGATGCCTTTGACCGCATTCACATGTCACACATCATTGAGCATGTCCGGGACGTGACGCGCACGATGGCGGAAATATACCGGGTGGCGCGCGATGGCGCCGACGTTTTTGTGGTAACCCCGCACTTCAGCTCACACAATTCCTACACAGACCCCACTCATGTCCGGCATTTGGCGGCGCGGAGTTTTCGCTATTTCACGGGAGAGGATTTTGCCACTTTCGGCGGCGCGAATGTCAGGTTCAGCGTTGAAGAAATCGAGCTCACCTTTGGGAAGAACTTTGTGCTGGACGGCGCGGGCCGCTGGCTGGCGAACGGCAACCTGGAATGGTACGAACGTCATGCCGCCTGGATCTTCCCCGCCCAGGACATCCGTTGTCACTTACGCGTTCAAAAATCTTAACTGACGGCCGCCCTGCTACAGTTCCGCATCGGCTTCGATCTCAATTAACATTCTGGGATCAATCAAAGCGCGCACTTCCACCATAGTGGCGCAGGGCTTGATGGTTTTGAAAAACTCGCCGTGCGCGCGGCCATAATCTTCCCAGAGGGTAATATCTGTTACGAACATCCTGGTGCGCACAACGTGCTCCAGCGCCGCGCCGGCCCTTCGCAAGACTTTTTCCAGGTTGCGAATGGCCTGCACGCTTTGCGCATAAGCGTCGCCTTCACCAACCAGATTTCCGTATTCATCAAGCGCGGTGGTGCCCGTCACATAGATTCGTTCGCCGACGCGAATGGCGCGGCTGTAGCCGACAATGTCTTCCCACTTCGCGCCTGAAGAGAACTTTTGCCGTTCCTGCAAAATTCGTCATGCTCCTTTCAACATGATGGTGAACTTGGCGCCCCGGCCGAGAACGCTTTCGACAGCCACCGAGCCGCCCATCTGCTCGACAACTTGTTTGACAATGGGCAAGCCGAGGCCGGTTCCCCCGGCGGGCCGGCTGCGAGACTTATCGACGCGGTAGAAGCGTTCGAAAATGCGCTTGATGTCCTCACTGGGAATGCCCACACCCGTATCGCTCACCGAAATCCGCACCTGGCCATCCAGCAGAGGGCCGCAGGCGACCACCACTTCGCCATCGGCTTTGTTGAATTTTACGGCATTATCCAGCAGGTTGACCATGACCTGTTCCAAACGAAAGCGGTAGCCCACCACCCAGCACTCTTGGCATTGATCGCGCACCAAGCGAACGGCCTTGGCCGCGGCCGCGCGCTCCACAGTATTAAAAGCGGCATCCACCACTTCGTGAAGGGCGATGCGTTCGGCGGGTACAGCCGGCATGGCGTTGGAATCGAGTTCGGAGATCACCAGCAAATCGGCCGCGATATTGTTCAATCGGATCGCGTTGTCGAGAATGATTTCAACGAATTTACGCTTATGCTGCTCATCTTCCAAGCCCCCGTCGAGCAGCGTTTCGGCGTAACCGCGGATGGCCGTTAAAGGCGTCCGCAGCTCATGCGAGACATCGGCCACAAACTGCTTGCGCACCTGTTCCTGACGTTCGATGTCGGTAACGTCGTGCAATGCGATCATTGCACCGCGCCGCGTCTGGTCGCCTAAAGGAAGCGAACGGACTTCGAACCAGCGGCCAGCGGCGCTCGGCAGGCGAAGCAGATCTCTTTCCGGAACACCGGTTTTAGCCACTCGCTCGAGAATGTCGCGCAAGACCGGTTCACGCACCACTTCGTAAAGCGTTCTTCCCTCGCTTTCCGGCACGCGCGTACTGAACGCCTCGGCAAAGGCCGCATTGCAGAAATTGACACGCAGATTCTTATCGACGGCGAGAAGGCCTTCGGCCATGCAGGCCATGATGGTTTCGCGGCGCGACAATTCGAGACTAGCCCTTTCCACCAGTTGCTGGACGCGCCGAGCCATACGCCGCATGGCCTTCGCTAAACTCTGCAATTCATCCGGGCCGCCTTCGGGCAACCCGGCCTGATCGCCCGGCAGCGAATCGGCGAATTTTTCCAACAGCTCCGTTCGTTGCGCCCAACGTTTGGATATAGCGTAGGTGAAGATGAGTCCGGCAGCGCCGACGGCGGCCAGCAACACGAGAAGTTTCAGAACCACGTCCCAGTCGTGTCCGGGCAGAATGGCCGGCCTGATCCATAGGTAAGCAAACGGCAGGGAAAGAATGAGAACACACCAGGCTCCCAGTAGCTTCGCTAAGGTATTTTGCATGGCGGGGGCCGGTCTTCAGGCCTCGTGCTTCATGAACCACTCTTGGGCATTCACAACCTTTTTGCTCTGCTTGGCGTGCTGCCGGATAAAGGCGCCATCGGGCTGCATGATACGCGCTTCCGGTTGATCGGCCAGGTATTTGTCCAGAATCTTGTCGCGAATCCGGCGCACGATGCGCGTGTTTTCAATCGGAAATAAGACTTCGACGCGGCGGTTCAAGTTGCGCGGCATGAGATCGGCGCTTCCGATGTAGACCTTTTCTTCGCCGCCGTTGTGGAAGTAGTAAATGCGGCTATGCTCGAGGAAACGCCCAATGATGCTGCGCACGCGAATGTTTTCGCTCACCCCTGGCACGCCTGGCCGCAGAGAGCATACGCCGCGCACAATCAGATCGACCGTGACGCCGGCGCGCGACGCTTCGTATAAATGACGAATCATGCCCGCGTCTTCGAGCGCATTCATCTTCAAGATGATATGGCCATCGCCATGTTGCGCGTGCCGGTCCATCTCCGCACGGATTAGCTTTTCGAGCCCGCTGCGAATGCTGTTAGGCGCTACCAGAAGCTTGCGATAGGCTTTCTTTGCCGAATAACCCGTGAGGTGATTAAACAGATCGCTCACATCCGCGCCAATTTCTTCGTTGCATGTGAACAAGCCAAGATCGGTATAGGCGCGCGCCGTGCCCGGATTGTAGTTGCCCGTGCCCAGATGCAAATAGCGGTGAATTTTGTCGCCTTCGCGCCGCACCACCATAGCCATCTTGCAGTGGACTTTCACATTGGGCAGCCCATAGACCACATGGACGCCTTCGCGTTCGAGCTTCTGCGCCCATTCGATGTTGCTTTCTTCATCGAACCGCGCCTTCAACTCAACCAACACGGCCACTTGCTTGCCATTCTGGCTGGCATCCAGCAGCGCTTCGACGATGGGTGAATTGCGGCCCACCCGGTAAAGCGTCATTTTGATTGCCAAGACGTCGGGATCTTCAGAGGCGGCGCGTAGAAAATCCACAATCGGCTGAAAGGATTCGAACGGGTGATGCAAGAGCACATCGCCTTCTTGAATGGTCTTGAAGATTTCGCTGCGCTTTCCGGCAAAACCTTTCGGCGTGGTTGGCATGAAGGGCTTGTCGTTCAACGCGGGCCGGTCAATGCTTAACAGCGCCTTTACACGGCCTAGATCGACTGGCCCATCCACACGGTAAACGTCGTTTTGATCGAGTTCAAGGTTACTGGTCAGCAGGTCTACGAGTTTTTGCGAAGTGCTGGCTTCGACTTGCAGGCGCACGGCATCGCGAAAACGGCGCCGCCATACGGCCTCTTGGATGGATTCCAGCAGATCTTCGGTTTCCAGTTCCTGGATGGCCAATTCAGCGTCGCGTGTGACGTGAAACACGTCAGCTTTGAGAATTTCCATTTCCGGGAACAGCATGCCTAGATTCGCGATGATCATTTGTTCCGACCACACGTAGGCGAGTTCGCCATGATCGACAGGCAGCGCGAGCAGTTGCGGCAGAGTGCCCGGCACCTTGATACGCGCAAAGCGCTCGACGCCGTCGCCATTGGTAACCGAGACGCCAATGTTGAGGCTTAGATTCGAGATGTGGGGAAACGGGCGGCCCTGATCTACTGCGAGGGGCGTGAGCACCGGATACACTTCGCGCGCGAAATAGTCGTCTACGAAGGAGCGCTGCTGGGTGTTCAGTTGATCGAGATTCAGTATCCGAATTCCAGCCTTGTCCAGTTCAGGCATCAATTCTTCGCGCCAAAGGCGGTAGATCTCGCTCATGAGGCTGGTGATTTCGACGCGGATGAGTTCCAGTTGTTCGAGCGGCGAGCGGCCATCAATGCTCATCTCGGTGGTGCGCGTTTCCAACTGCTGCCACAGATTCGCGACGCGGACCATGAAGAACTCGTCGATATTCGACGAGAGAATGGAAATGAATTTGACCCGTTCAAGTAGGGGGTTATTCGCGTCTTGCGCCTCTTCGAGGACGCGCCTTTGGAACGCCAGCAGGCCGAGATGCGGGTTTAGATAGAGTTCGGGCGAATCCAGCTTGGGCAGATGGGCGGTTTCGCGGCGGACGACGGAGGGTAATTTACTTGGTTCGGCGGACATACGGATGACGCACTCAAATATGAGCGGCTGTAACTAATAATGTAGCGCCTGGGTGGAAGAGTAGGGGGGAATTCGCTAGTTTGGTTGACCGCTGCCGTGGCGGGTTGTTACCATAACAGAGCGGGGTGGAGCAGTCAGGTAGCTCGTTGGGCTCATAACCCAAAGGTCGCAAGTTCAAATCTTGCCCCCGCAACCATGTCTGGACTCTCCTGCCCGGTAAGGTCACATTCCCCTTCCGCAACAGTCGATCCATCAGCCTGAGGCAGCATGCGGATCGTCTCTACATGCTTGGACAGCTTGGGCTTAGCTATTTCCGGGCTCTTGGCGAATAGCGAAGGAATGTCGCGAACCGAAATTGACAACGAATGCGCGAACTTCCTCGGTCGTGAGGAGCTTGGCTTTCGTTTTGACATCCCCGCGATTCCCGTTCCGAAACGCCAGACACCTTTCAATCCGCACCCGCTGTCATTTGTTACCCAGCTGGCGTTTTGCCATTCAAAGCGACGAACATCTCAGCTTCCCACACGCGCCATATCGTTTTAAAATCGACTACGCTAGACGTTGGTAGTTTTAGAACCCTATAATTCTCTTCGGTTTCAGTGACGAGCGAAATGCCTGACAGCCTGTATTTGTCGATACTACCGACTTGGACGCGCTTTCCTGAAGTTATGGTGAACGTGTTTCTAAACCTGCGCATTGAAAGTCTTGGTGCGCCGGTGGAATTATTTGAGCCCTTTGCTGGCTGCTCCAGCCAGCATTCGGGTCACGAATGGCCTGCGATACAACAGTATCGCCTTGCGTTTGGCAAACGCCCACCTGCGGCTTAAGGCTGATGCACTTGGTCCGCTTGAAGCCCATATATCGGCGGCGTTTGTCGTTCTGCGGAGGGAGCGACGGCTGCGGGCAGGAGTTCCTTCCGTCTCCATTTTTGTCCGCTGCCAGATCGGAAGTTCGCATTGCTTTCGACCAGCATCTTCAACGACTTAGCTGCTCCTTTCTTTTGTTGCCTGCAAGTGTATTCGAAATGGGGTCCTGTGTTCAGTGCGAGCCCCGCAACCAAACGCAGGGATTGATTGGGACTTACCGCTCAGGGCAGCAGTTCCGGGGTGTAAGTAAGTCGTGGACCAATGCGGATCGCGCTGAAAAGTTCCGACTCATCGCCGAGTTTGGCGTTGGTGGATTCGAAGAGAAGCGTGGAGGGTGGCCTCCGCCCCGAATAATAGCGGGAAGCGACCACTCGCAAACCCTTGCGAAGCAGGTCGGAACTGGAAAGGCCGACAGCGCGGGCGCGTTTCAAGGCTTTCACATCCTCTTTTTCGAGACGGACCGTGGTGGGATCAGGCGTGCCATACGATTAACATACCGCACGCTCCGTATCGCGAGCGGTCCGCCGCCACAACAACGCAAAGTTGCTATTATCGACGTTACCCTCAGCCTGAGGATTCGCGGATGGCGGGTAAGGAAGAGCGCAATGGAACTGTCTGAATTCGTCTATACGGTTCTACTCAAGCCGCGCCCGTTGCGCTTGCTCGCCAATTTCACGCTGCGTGCCATCAGTCCTAAACGCAAGCTCCTGGGGGATGCGTGGTGGACGCCGAATCCAAACGATCCAGTCGTGTCTGGAGCCGCCGCCTTGGGAGTTTATGAAAGGCCGGAGACGGCATTCTTCAAAGAGGCGTGCCAGCCCAATATGACGTTCGTGGATATAGGCGCGAACAGCGGCTACTACTCGGCTTGGGCACTGTCGCTATTGAAAGGCCAAGGGCGAATCGTGGCCATTGAGCCAGACCCGGAGGCCCTGCTTTACCTCTCATCGACGCGCGATGCCAACAATAGCGGCATCATGTCGGTGATGCCCTACGCCGCTTCCTCACAAGAGGGAAAGCACGTGCTCTTCCGCAATCGTGACAATCGAGGGGATAACCGCCTCTATGAAAACGAGTTGTGCCAGGATCAGGCGACCATCGAGTGCAGAACGGTTGACAGTATCTTATCGGATCTTGGGATAACAAGTGTGGACTTGGTCAAGATAGATGTCCAGGGATATGAGGGGCACGTACTACAGGGAATGAAGGAGACGCTGGGCCGCTCGCCCAAAGTGACGCTGCTGGTGGAATTCTGGCCTTGGGGACTGAGTAAGGCCGGCTCGGACGCGGCAGGCTTACTTGATTTTCTGGCAGAGATCGGCTTCGCTCTGTTCGAGCTCAAGGGAGACGGTTTATTAAGGATGGTGGGCCGTCACTCGGACCTGATAGAGCGGCTGACGGGACGCCGCTACACGAACCTGGTGGGCATTCTCAGACGCGGGGCCGGGCAGCCCATTCCGGCCAGAAAAGCAATGGCGGCGGGCGCGTAATCAGATTTGGTTGCTTTGCGCCTGAAACGCCTCCGCTCATCTTTTCACTATATAAATTGTTAGATGAAGGCAGATATGGCTCAATTCACGCGACGAAAATTTGGCCACACGCTATTGGCCGGCGCGGCCGTTTCCACCCTGGGGAAGCTTTTTGCACAGGACGATTGTTCCCCGCCGACGGGAACGCCCGTCGATTTCGTTATCCCAAATTTGCAGACCATTCAGCGCAAGTCGATTGCGGAGTTAACCTCCGATGAGGCAGCTCGGCTGCGCCTGGCGTATCAGAAGCTGCGCGACCTCACGGCTTCCGACCCGAACGATCCGCGCGGCTGGATGCAGCAGGCTAAAGTGCATTGCTGGCAATGCGGCGGGAGCGGCACCGACATTCACCAATCGTGGACATTTCTGCCCTGGCATCGCGCCTACTTATACTTTCACGAACGCATACTGTGTACGCTCCTGAACGACGACACCTTTCGCCTGCCGTATTGGAGTTGGGACGACGCGAATTATCGCAGCTTGCCGGATATCTACCAGCCGCCCACCGTGGGCGATGCGGCGAATTCGTTGTACGACGTCAACAGATCCAGCGATGCGGTGAACGGCGCGCCGATGCCCGCCTCCATCTTTCCCGCGCGGCAGAATCCGATGAATTCCGGGAACTTCGCTTCGTTTGGAGGCGGATCCGACGCGGGCGGCTCCCTCGAAAACGGACCGCATGGTGCGATTCATATGTGGACGGGCTCGCCTGACGATCCCAACCCGGACATGGGTAACTTGTCGCTCGCGGCGCGCGATCCGATCTTTTATGCGCACCACTGCAACATCGACCGGCTATGGGCGGAATTTTACAGACGCAATCCGGTGGCGCATGCCAACCCAGGCGACGCGGATTTCCTCACGCGCGGCTTTCAGTTCTTCGATGAAACCAAGCAGTTGGTTACCATTCGCGTGCAGGACGTGCTGGATCCAGCGGCGCTGGGCTTTAGCTACCCGCCGGGAGCGAAACTTTCCGAGAGCAAACTCCCGAAATGGACGCAATTGCAATATGATCCGGCCACGCACTTAATTCGTTTGCCGGAGAAGATTCGCGCCGCGGTGAGCGCGCCGAGCGTGATTGCCGTTAAACGCTCGCTGGTGTTGGAGAAAGTGCAAGTACCTGGCAAAAGCGGAACATACAACGTGTTTGTGGGCGATCCGAAGGTGCCGGCAAACTATTTGGGTTACATCGGGATCATCGTGGGCCAGCACGCGCACAATAGTAAGTGCTCGTTGGTGCTGAACGCATCAGATGAATTTCTGCAGAGCGCGGCGGGCACTGGCGCTTCGGTGAACTTTGCGCCGGGGGGATCAACGAACGGCGCCAGGTTGGAGTTCGGCAGCGCCTATTTGACCGAAGAGTAAGATCGAAACATGTTTTGGGCGGCGCCGTTCTTTATCGCGCTGGCGGCGATTGTCATGATCGACAAGCCGGTGACGGCGACCGTGGAGGCGTCCGAAAAAGTGCGGCATTCGAAGGTTGTGCTGTTGCGGTTGGAAGGAGTGATCGTGCGGCGCAACGCTCCAGCGATTTGGAATGTTTTTTGGGATTTGCCGGAGGCGAACGCGCAAACTTCCGTTGACGACCTGCACTTCGTGGGTTATCTGACCTCGTTGCCAAACTCAGCGGCGCGCGATCCCAAACCGGTCAATTTCACGCTGGAACTTCCGCCGGTGGCGGTTCAGACAATTCACCGGCGTGGGGTCATGCGCTTCACATTTGTGCCTGTTAGGAAGCTGCCGGAAGGGGGAGCGATCATTACGGCGCTGCGTTTGGAATGAGTATGGCAAAGACCCATATTCGCCAGCAGATAGGGCAACGCGGCAAGGCCGCCGTTTTGGTGATGCTGCATTCCGAAGCGAAAACCGAAAAGTATCTGGCAGCGCTGGGTGAGTGCTTTGAGCATTCGGAACAGCATCGCGCTTTGGCCAGCGTGGCGGTGGGCTATGCGGGTGGGCGCGGACACTTGTATCGCAAGCACGACCATCCGCCGGCGCTGTATTTAAGAAACCTGGGCGTCGTTTATGGACAGGTGGGTAAGTCCGGTTGGTCGAAGTTGCAGGGCGTGGTGGAAGCGTCAGACGATATTGCGGGCACAGCGCCGATGCTGCCGATTCGCGCCTTAGGCTCGAACGCCATCCCGCCGGACGCACCACAAGTGGCTTGGGGTGTGGCACGTGTGCAAGCGCCGAAACTTTGGCAGCAAGGGCTGAGCGGTAAAGGCGTGGTGGTGGCGCATCTCGATACGGGCATTGACGGCGAGCATCCAGCGCTGAAACCGGCGATCCAGCAGTTTGCGGAGTTCGACGCGACCGGCCACTTGATCGACGGCGCGCCGATTGCCGATTCTTCCGATCATGGTTCGCATACGGCGGGCATCATTGCGGGCAGGTCGTTTCTCGGGCAGCAGATTGGCGTGGCACCGGAGTGTCAACTTGTGAGCGCGGCGGTGATCGAAGGCGGCGATCTGGTGGCGCGCGTGCTGGCCGGGGTTGACTGGATGCTCAATTTTCCGGTGCGTGTGTTGAATCTTTCGCTGGGCTTTCCGGGTTATTTCGATCAATACATACCGCTGCTGAACCGGCTGCTCGCGAAAGGAATTTTCCCGGTGTTTGCCGTCGGCAACGAGGGGCCGGGCACGAGCCGTTCGCCGGCGAATTATCCGCAAGCGTTGTCGGTGGGAGCGGTGGATCAGCATGGGGTGGTGGATCCCAATTCGAGCAGCGAGACGTTTCCGCGCAAGGATAATCCGCTGGTGCCGGATCTGGTCATGCCGGGAGTGGACATTCTTTCGGCGAATGCCGGTGGAGCAAATTTCCGCTTTGACAGCGGGACATCCATGGCCACGCCGCATGTGGCCGGGTTGGCCGCGCTGTTAATAGAAGCTTGCCCGGAGGCGACGGTGGATCAACTGCAAACGGCAATTTGCCAATCTTGTTCGCTGGCGCAATCGATGGTGAAAGAGCGTGCGAATCTGGGGATGCCGGATGGAGCGATGGCGCTGGCGGCGCTGCAAAAGATGGTGGCCACGCGGAAGGCGGCTGGGGCTACTTCGGTTGCAGGTTAGCGCGGCGTTGAAATGGTCGGCACTGCGTGTTGAACCTATAATGAGTGGAGGAAACAGAATGTCCGACTGGCAGCCAGCGCCCTACAAAGATTACCGGTGGATTGTGGCAGATCCGGAGTTGCTCGGCGGAAAACTGGCAGTTCGTGGCACTCGAATTTCCGTCTCTCTGATGCTGGAGTGTCTCGCAAACCAGATGACCCTTGACGACATCAACGCGGCGTTTAGCGGCTGCCTGACCCAAGACACGCTCTTAGAAGTCCTTCAGGTTGCCTCGGAGCTGACTGAATCTTTCCATGTGGCTGCTTGACGCCAACATGGATGTTCACTTACGCAGCGTGCTATCAGAGCTTGGGGTTGCGTCTGAGACGGCAGCCGCGCGAGGATGGAAGGCGCTTTCTAACGGCCAACTGGTGGCGGCGGCCGTCGAGGGCGGTTTCGATTGCCTGCTAACCCGCGACCGACTCTTTGGGGAATCAGCATCTCGCGCGTTGCGAGTCTATTCGACGTTTGCGGTGATCCTGGTCAATCTGCCTCAGCAACGATGGCCGGAGTACCGCCTGCAATTTCTAAAGGCTTGGGCTTTCGGTCCGATCAAGCCGGAGCCAGGTCGCCTCATCGAGTGGCCATAATTTAATTCGTTTCTGGGACTTCAACCGATTACTCCGGCGGGGAGAAACATGTGCTCGCAGCGGTTGCACTAAAAGCCGTTCTGCTCATTTGAACAGGCAAATCGGCGTATTTGGATTTTGTTTTTCCTTCACCAACATCCGGACTTTGTAGCCGGCAAACAGCACGCCGCCAAAAACCAGCAGGCCCAGGTAGCCGTTGATCATCGCAAAGACAATGCCGAAGGCAAGGCTTTCCGTTTGTCTTTTTAAAGCTGGCGTTTGCGCCTCTACCGTTCCTCCACCGTAAACCGCGCGTCCACCAGATCCAGTTCCCGTTCCAACTTGCGCAGCACTTCATCATGAATCTTGTTCTCCGCCCGCAAATGATTCGCTACCGCACGTTCCACGTTGCGTAATTCTTGCGCCACCGTGCTATAGAGATGGTCGCTCTCTTGAGCGTCCGGGCCGGTGGATTCGAGCAACCGCAGCCGGCGGCTGTAATATTCGTCAAGACGCTCCAGCGCTTCCAGATGTTGCCCGTCCTTCTCTCCGCGCAAGCTTGCGAGTTTGGCAAGCGCGGTTTCAAGCAGTTGGCGGCGCGCCCAGATTTCCTCTTCGTCGTCCTTCGCGGACGGACCCGCCAGCCCCAGCCGGCGAATCAGAAGCGGCATGCTGAGCCCTTGCAGCACCAGGGTTGTGAAGATAACGCAGAAAGTCAAATAGATAATCATGCTGCGCTGCGGAAAGGCCGAGCCATTCGGCAGGTATTCGGGTAGCGAAAAGGCAGCCGCCAGAGCGAGCACGCCGCGCATTCCGGCCCAGCCCACCAGGAAGGCCGATTTCGCGGAGAACTTAAACGGGTTCGAGGGCACATGCGACGCCACCCAAGCCCCGGGGAGCACCCACAGCAAGCGGAGAGCGATAACGATGGCACTGAAGAGCGCTCCTGCTACGATCAGGCGCGTCAGGCTTTGGCCGCGAATTTCGGCCAGAATCGCCGGCAGTTGCAGCCCCAGCACCAGAAAGACCAGCGCATTCAGAATGAAATCGAGCGTGTTCCAAACAGCCGCGCCTTCCATGCGCGCGCGTAGCGAGAAAAAGCCGGAACTCCGGCGGCCAATGTAAATGCCACAGGCGAGCGTGGCAAGCACACCCGAACAGTGCAGGCTTTCGGCGGCAAGATAGGCAATGTAGGGCGTGATGAGGCTGATGGTGATTTCAACCGGCGCGTCCACAATACGCCGCAGCACAGCGTGCATGGCCGCGCCCACGCCCAAGCCGATCAAAATGGCCACGAAGATCAGATAGAACAGAGTTCCGGTGCCTTCCACGAGACTTGGCGTTGTGCCGGCTATAACCATGGCCAAGGTAAACCGCAAAGCCACCAAGCCGCTGCCATCGTTCACCAGACTTTCAGCCTCGAGCAGCTCCGTAATGCGGCGCGGTAGACCCAGGCGTTTGGCCGTCGCGGTGGCGGCTATGGCGTCGGTCGCGGCAATGACGGAGCCGAGAACGAAGCCGAGACGCCAATCGAATCCGGGAATCAGCCAGTGGACGGCGGCGGCCGAACCGAAAATGGTAAAGCTCACCAAGCCAAACGCCAGCATCACGATGTTCAGGATATTGCGGCGGAATTCGCGCCACGAAATATGGAAAGCCGCCAGGAAAAGCAGCGGCGGGAGAATCACCAGAAAGACGATATTTGGATCGAGCGATACGCGCGGAGCATGCGGCAACAAGCTAAGAAACAGGCCACCGATCACCATAACAATGGGATAAGCGATTTGCAGGCGCTTGGCCAGGATAGCCAGAGCTGAGACGAGTAACAGAAGAAGCAGCAAAAGAGGCTCGACGCTGCCGATGGCCGAATCCTGCATAGTTCTTACGATGATGGCAAACACGTGATAACGTATCGGCTAATGGTCAAGCCACGTCTCAGCTTTTGGCAAATCTGGAATATGAGCTTTGGTTTTCTGGGCATCCAGTTCGGCTGGACGCTGCAGATGAACAACATTAGCGCCATCTACGAATATCTGGGCGCGCGCGCCGATCAACTGCCGATTCTGTTTTTGGCGGCACCTATAACGGGTTTGCTGGTTCAGCCATTAATCGGCCATTGGAGCGACAACACGTGGGGCCGATTAGGCCGGCGACGACCGTTCTTCCTGGTGGGCGCCATTCTGAGTTCCTGCATGCTGGTGCTGATGCCGATGAGCAGCGCATTGTGGATGGCGGCCGGCGCGTTGTGGATTCTGGACGCTTCCATCAACGTGAGCATGGAGCCGTTCCGGGCGTTTGTGGCCGACATGCTGCCCGACGAACAACGCGCGCGCGGCTTCACCATGCAGAGTTTTTTTATTGGCATCGGTAACATTGGCGCGGCGGCGGCTACCGGCCTGATGCTGCGGCTGATGCCGTCCTCAGCCGGTTTGAAAACCGCGATTCCGACGTGGGTACGCGCCTCGTTTTGGATGGGCGCGGCGGCGTTTCTGGGCGCAGTGATTTGGACCATAGTCACAACCAAGGAATATGCGCCCAGCGACACCGAACGCGAGCGTTTGAAAACCGCCAAGGCCTTCGAACCCAGCGCGATTTTCCGGGCATTGGTGGAGATGCCGGGCGCTATGCGGCAGTTGGCGGCGGTACAGTTCTGCACCTGGGTGGGGTTGTTTTGCCTGTTTCTTTATTTCGCCGTGGCGGTGGCGCGCAGTGTCTTTGGCGCCACCTCGCCGGCGGATCCCGCCTATTCGCAAGGAATTGTTTGGGCGGGTTATTGCTCCGGGTTCTATAGCGCCGTGTGTGCCGTGGTTTCGCCCTTCCTGCCATGGCTGGTGGAACGGATTGGCAAATGCAAGACTCATTCGTTGTGCCTGCTGGCGGGCGCGGCGGGCTTCCTTTCCATTCCGCTCATTCACGATAAGTGGCTTCTGCTGGCCCCCATGGTGGGTGTGGGCATTGCGTGGGCCAGCATTCTATCCATGCCCTATTCGATTCTGGCGGCGGCGATTCCGCAGAACAAAATGGGTATCTATATGGGCATCTTCAATTTCTTCATCGTGCTGCCGGAGATTACCGCATCGCTGGCTTTTGGCTGGATCATGTCGCACCTGCTGGGCAACAATCGCATGGCGGCGCTGGTAGTGGGCGGGATATGTTTCATAATCGCCGCCACTCTCACGCAACGGATTCGGGAACCGCATACGCGGGAGATCGAGCAACCTACGACGGCGGATAAAGTCGTAGCTTCATGAAGCTGCGGTTTCGTCAGAATAGCCTGCGCCTGCGTGTCAACCGGCAGGAGGCGGCCATGCTGGCGGCGGGCCAGGAGTTGGCGGAACGAGTAACGTTTGGCGGCGGCGCAACGCTTGATTACGTACTCACGCCATCGGCCGGCTTTGAACAAGCGGCGGAGTTCGACGGCAAATTGATTCGCGTGACCGCGCCGTTGGGCGAATGGGCGCGCGGTACCGAGATCGGCTTCTATTTCGAGGTTGAACCAGGATTAAAGGTAGCGGTTGAAAAGGACTTGGAATGCGTGGATGGACCGGCGGACGAGAAGGATCCGGATGCCTTTCCCCGCAACAAAGCCTGCTAGCTCGCTACCGGTTCCGTAGAAATTATGGCAAGTGGAACGGAAGAAAAGGCCAAACTAGGTCGCTGACGCTTCCGGCTCAGAAACGGCACGCTGGTAAGTGACCCCTTAAGTTCCTGGGGTTAAAGGCCGATATTCCAGTGTGGTGCTCCGCTCATACCAAAACAGGTGCGTTCTTTGCATGCTGCTGGCGTGTGCGGCAGCCTGTTCGCGTCTTCCAAATCGAACCAAGGAGGTGCCACTGGCAACGGTGGAGCAGGTGCGTCAACTGAACTCCCAAAGTCTCACCGTTGGTATGCATGCCAGCATTGCCGGATGCGTCACTTATGTGGATGGACTTCGCCAGGTTTTCGTACAAGATTCGACGGGCGGAATCCTGGTCGCTTATCCCAATGTTGAAGTTGAACTGAAGTCAGGGCAACGCGTCGAGGTAGCGGGCGATATTACCCGCGGCCAATTCAACCCGGAAATGTCAGGGCAAAGTGTTCGCGTTCTTGGATCCGGCTGCTCCGTTCCCAAGCCGGTTCAGATACAGGCGACGGATTTCGATTCGTCCAGACTGCAATATAGGCTGGTTGAACTGACGGGAGTTGTCCATTCCGTGAGTACCGGCCATTCCGATCAAGGCGCTCTCGTGTTATTTGGATATGGGCACGGCATCGATATTTCGATTCGCGACATGGATGGTTTCGACCACCGGAGCCTGGTGGACGCCGTCATCCGGGTACGCGGCGTTTTGCGCTTGAGATTTGACGCCACCGGCGAGCCCATCAGCGCCGAACTGGCCACGCAATCGATAGCGGATTTGCAGATTGTGGAGCCGGCGCCCCCACTGGCGCGGATTCCAGTCAGCACCGTGGCTGAAATCCAATCAGCCACGGCAACGCACCGCGTGAGGCTGCGTGGTTCGGTTTTGTGCGGCGGTAGCGGGCTTATTTTTCGCGACTCGACCGGGAGTATTTCGCTGCAGCCAAGCCACCGGCGCGACATTTCGCCCGGAGAGGGCGCCGATATCGTTGCCTTTCTCTATAAAGAAAATGGACCGCCGATTTTAGCGGAGGGTTCCCGGGTCAGTGACGAATTCGCCCAACACGAAGTGCCGAAGGTTCTCACCAAGGTTCGCGAAATTCGGCGGCTCTCACCGGAACAGTTGTCGCGCGGCTACGCGGCCCAACTGGAGGGCGTGGTGACCTATTCCGATCCAAGCGTTCGCGACACATTCATCCAGGATGAAAGCGGCGGCATTTTCGTCTTTGCTCCAAATGGCGGCAAGCTCGACTTGACGGTTGGTCAGTTTGTGAAACTGCGCGGATTTGTCGATCCGGGCGGATTTGCGCCGGTCATTACGGAACCGCGGGTACAAGTTTTGGGTCGCCGTCCGCTGCCGGAGCCAATGCGGGTTGATATGGAACAGCTCCTTACGGGAGTAGCGGATAGCCGTTGGGTTCAGGTGGAAGGCGTAGTGCGCGCGGCAAGTCCGGAAGCGGGACACTTGAAGCTGAGCGTCGTTTGGGGATCGCATCGATTCATTGTCTTTGTGGCGGGCGTCAACCAAGTTCCGCCGTGGCTGTTGAATTCGCGGCTGCGATTTCGCGGCGTTTGCGGCGCGGTTAGCAACTTCAACCGCCAACTGCTGGGCGTTCAGATCAGCGTGCCCGCTTTGTCCTTCCTACAGCGCGAGGGGGCGGTCTCGGAACATCTTCCGCTGCTCAGGATTGAGCAGCTTCTTGGCTTCTCCGACGAGTTGAACCGGGATCAGCGCTCACGCACGCGCGGCACCGTGATCTTCTCCCGGCCCAGCGGCCCCACTTATCTGAACGATTCCTCCGCCGGGCTTTTGGTTAAGACCCATGCCCCCATTCGCCTCACTCCCGGTGATTTGGTTGAGGTAGCGGGCACCACTCGGCTCGGTGAGTTCGCGCCTTATTTGGAAGATGCGGAACTGACCAAGATTGCTTTTTTCGACCCGCCCAAGCCGGCTTTAGTAGCCGCCGATCAGGTCATTCGGAAAGGGATTGAGGCGCAGTTTATCGAAATCGATGGTTTCCTGGTCAACGATTCCGGCGGCGTCGGTGAGCAAACGCTGATCTTGCAGGCAGGCGACCGCCTGTTCCGCAGCAGTCTTTTGCTGGGACAATTGCCGGCATTGCGCAAAGGGAGCCTGCTGCGAGTGCGCGGAATCGTTTCTCTTCAGGTGGACAGCTCCGCGCAAATCTTGGAACCCGTCGGCTTTTCCGTTCAGCTGCGGTCGCCCGCCGACGTAACCGTATTGCGGGCCGCACCCTGGTGGACGGCCGCTCGCATGTTTAACCTATTCGCCGGGGCCGGGGCCGTCATGCTGGTCGCGTTCGCCTGGATTGCCATCCTGCGGCGCAGAGTGCAGCTACAAACCGCCGATTTACGCATGGCTAAGGAGGCGGCCGAACAAGCCAGCCGCACCAAGAGCGAATTCCTCGCCAATATGAGCCACGAAATTCGTACGCCCATGAATGGCGTTCTGGGCATGACGCAACTGGCGCTCGAAACAACGTTAACGGATGACCAGCGGGAGTACATTTCCGTAGCAAAACAATCGGCGGACGCTTTACTAACCGTTATCAACGACATTCTCGATTTTTCTAAGATTGAAGCTGGCAAGCTCGATCTCGACCCCTTTCCCTTTATACTTCGCGATAGCCTGGCGGACGATCTGCGCTCTGTGGCCATGCAAGCACAAGAGAAAGGTCTTGAGTTGCTATACGAAATAGACGACGCAGTCCCGGATCGTCTAATCGGCGACGCCGGAAGGCTGCGGCAGATTTTGCTGAACCTGGTTTCGAACGCCATCAAGTTTACGCGCGAGGGCGAGGTGGGGGTCAGTGCTTCTGTCGAGTCCGTGTCGCCGGGCAACGTTCGCATTCACTTCACGGTTCGCGACACGGGAATAGGAATCGATCCGGAAAAGCAGGAACTCATTTTCGAGGCTTTTTCCCAGGCCGACAGTTCCACCACCCGGCGCTTTGGTGGAACCGGGCTCGGGCTCTCCATTTCGCGGCAACTTGTGGGCATGATGAACGGCAGGATATGGTTGGAAAGCGCGCGCGGCCAAGGCACAAGTTTTCACTTCACCACTGAATTCCAACTTGACGAGACGGGCGGCGAAGCGTTGCCGGTTGGGCCATCTCACATTGTGGGCTCCGACAAGCTCAGCGTTTTGATCGTGGACGATCATCCGGCTAACCGCAAAATCCTCTCGGCAAGCGTGGAGAAGTGGGGTATCCAGGCCGCCACCGCTGAATCTGGAGCGGCGGCCCTCGAGCTATTGGAGCGTCAGGAATTCGATCTGATGCTGCTCGATATGCATATGCCGGGCATGAACGGTTACGAGGTGGCCGCGCAAATTGCCGGCCGTTGGCCCGGCTTGCCCATGCGGATCGCCGTGCTTACATCTATGCGCCAACGCGGCGATGCGGAACGTGGTAAAGCACTAAACATCGGCGCATTCCTGTCCAAACCCGTTAAGAATTCCGACCTGCTCGAGGCGATTCAAAAACTCACGGAAAAACGGGCGGCGCAAGCGGTGGCGTCTGCGGAAACCGGCGTATTTGAAAACGCCAGGCAAAGCTTGCGGATACTCCTGGCGGAAGACAACCTGGTGAATCAAACCGTCGCGAAGCGCTTCCTCGAGCGGCTTGGCCACATCGTTACCTTGGCTGGCAATGGCAAAGAGGCGCTGGAATGCGTTAGAAACCAGCCGGGCTCGGGTGGCGCATTTGACTTGATCCTAATGGACGTCCAGATGCCAGAGATGGACGGTTTGGAAACGACGCGCGCCATACGCCACTGGGAAGCCGGGAGATCTCGTACTCCGGTGCTGGCGTTGACCGCGCATGCCATGGATAGTCATCGTGAAGAATGTCTGGCGGCCGGCATGGACGGCTACCTTTCCAAGCCGATTCAGTTTGGCCAGCTCATGGCTGAGGTGGCTAGGCTTTGCCCGATGGTGGAAGCGGAGACCCTCGACAAAACCGCAGTCCCTTGTTGAAATAAAATCTGAGTCTGTTATCATCAGCCCGCTGACTGTCAAAACTACATCTCTATTGTTATCAACAAGATAAAATTTTCTCTTGTCACTCTCGGCCAGAGTGTGCTAAAACTGTGCCTGGGACGGATTAGTAAACAAAATTCTGTTTAGCTTAATCCAGAGAGTCCCAAGAGTTTTTAATTCACCAACTCAGTGGAGGTTTAGTATGGAAATTCGTCCGCTTCACGACCGCGTCGTGGTTAAACGGATTGAAGAGGGAGAGACCATGCAAGGCGGTCTGTACATCCCCGATTCTGCCAAGGAAAAGCCCCAGCAGGGCGAGGTCGTAGCCGTGGGAAACGGCAAGAAGACCGACGACGGAAAAGTGATTGCCTGCGACGTAAAAGCCGGCGACCGCATTCTGTTTGGCAAGTACTCCGGTTCAGACATCAAGCTGAACGGCAATGAGTATTTGATCATGCGCGAGGATGAGATCCTTGGCGTGATCTCAACCAATGGCAACAAGTAAGGAGATCAATAATAACTATGGCTGCAAAACAGATTGTCTATAGCGAAAATTCGCGTCAGGCTATTCTTCGCGGCGTGAATCAGCTTGCTGATGCCGTGAAAGTGACGCTCGGCCCCAAGGGTCGCAACGTTGTATTGGAAAAGAAGTTCGGCGGACCCACGATCACGAAAGACGGCGTGACGGTGGCGAAAGAAGTGGAGTTGAAAGATCCGCTCGAGAACATGGGCGCGCAGATGGTGCGCGAGGTGGCCTCGAAGACCAGCGATATCGCGGGCGACGGCACCACCACTGCCACGATTCTGGCGCAGGCGATCTTCCGCGAAGGCGTGAAGTCGGTGGCCGCGGGCGCAAACCCGATGGCGCTGAAGCGCGGCATTGAGAAAGCGGTTGAGACGGTTGTGGAAGGCGTGAAGAAGTTCTCGAAGCCTGTTTCGGGCGACGCCATCGCGCAGGTTGGCACGATTTCGGCCAACGGCGATTCCACCATCGGCAACATCATCGCCGAAGCGATGAAGAAGGTTGGTAAAGACGGCGTCATCACGGTAGAAGAATCAAAGACCATGGTGACCGAGCTGCAGACCGTGGACGGCATGCAGTTTGACCGCGGCTATCTTTCGCCGTACTTTGTCAGCGATCCCGACCGCATGGAAGCGGTGCTTGAAGATCCCTACATCCTGATCCATGAAAAGAAGATCAGCAACATGAAGGATCTGCTGCCGCTGCTCGAGCAGATTGCCCGCGCCGGTAAGCCGCTGCTGGTGATCGCCGAAGAAGTGGAAGGCGAAGCGCTGGCCACTCTCGTGGTTAACAAGCTGCGTGGCACGTTAAACGCTTGCGCCGTGAAGGCTCCGGGCTTTGGCGATCGCCGCAAGGCCATGTTGGACGACATCGCCATCCTGACGGGCGGCAAGTCGATCATGGAAGAGACCGGCATCAAGCTGGAAGGTGTGCGACTGGAAGATCTGGGCCGTGCGAAGCGCGTCACAATCGACAAGGACAACACCACCATCGTAGATGGCGCCGGTACACAGAAAGCCATTGAAGGCCGCATCAAGCAACTGCGGACGCAGATTGATGAAACCACCTCCGACTACGACCGCGAGAAGCTGCAAGAGCGCCTCGCCAAGTTGGCCGGCGGCGTGGCGGTGATCAAAGTGGGCGCGGCGACCGAGACCGAAATGAAGGAAAAGAAGGCTCGTGTTGAAGACGCGCTGCATGCCACTCGCGCGGCTGTGGAAGAAGGGATTGTTCCGGGCGGCGGCGTGGCGTTGCTGCGCGCGGGCAAGACTTTGCACAACTTGAAGGCCGAGGGTGACGAGCAGATTGGCATCGACATCATTCGCAAGGCAACCGAAGAGCCGCTGCGCCAGATTTCCGGCAACGCGGGTTATGAAGGCGCCATTGTGATTGAGAAAGTTCGCGCCAGCGAAGATCCCAATTACGGCTTCAACGCGGCTTCGGGTGCGTACGAAGATCTCGTGAAATCGGGTGTGATCGATCCGACCAAAGTAACGCGGTCGGCCTTGCAGCACGCGGCTTCGATCAGCGCTTTGATGTTAACCACCGAAGCGATGATCTGCGAGATTCCCGAGAAGAAGGCTGCCGGCGGCCCGCCTCCCGGCCACGGCCCTGAGATGGATTACTAAGAATCCGCCTCCGTTAGAATGGCCCGTCGAGCGAAAGCTTGGCGGGCCTTTTGTTTTGGATTGCCGGCTTATATAATCCTGTGATGCTTCGGAACGCTTGTCTCGGCCTTACATTGTTCGTAATGTCAGGTTTCGCTGCTGAGGATGGTCCGAAAGTTTATCAGGAACACTGCGCTCTGTGTCATGAGAGCGGCGCGATTCGGATTCCTCCTCAAAGTGTGCTGCGCCAGCACACTAGCGCGGGAATTCTGCGCACTTTAGAAGCCGGAGTCATGAAGCAGCAAGGCGCGGGCCTGACCCCGGAGCAACGGAAGGCGGTGGCGCAATGGCTCGGCGGGAGCACGCCGGTTAGCATCGATTCGAGTCATGTGGCGAATAGCTGCAAGGGCCCACCTGCGAGCGTTTCCGAGAAGATGCCCGGTTGGACGTCGTGGGGCGTTGGACCGGAGAATTGGCATTTTCAGGATTC
Source organism: Bryobacterales bacterium (assembly GCA_963785595.1). Taxonomy (GTDB): domain Bacteria; phylum Acidobacteriota; class Terriglobia; order Bryobacterales; family Bryobacteraceae; genus Bog-105. Next base: position 977,553 of record CAWAVY010000003.1, read on the forward strand.
GGAAGCGGCCGGCATCAGTGACTCCGACGTACCCAGGCTCAAGCTCAAATGGGCGTTTGCCGCTCCGAACGCGAGTGTCGTGCGCTCTCAGCCGGCCTTGTACGGTGGCCGCGTGTTCTTTACCGCGGATACCAATATTTATTCGTTGGATGCGGCAACCGGTTGCACCTATTGGACGACCGAATTGACGGGAGTCGTGCGCAGTGGAATTGCTGTGGGAGCGCCCGGCGGGAAGGCTACGATCTTCTTTGGCGACGAAAATGGCCAGGCTCAAGCGCTAGACGCGAACACTGGCAGGCCCCTTTGGAAGGTTCGCCCCACGTCGCACCCCTCGGCTCTGGTAACGGGAACACCGGCGTATTATCAAGGCCGCTTATTTGTACCGGTTTCCTCGGCGGAAGAAGCGTTCGCCACTGCGCCCGACTATGTTTGCTGCACTTTCCGCGGGGAGGTGGTGGCGCTGGATGCAGCCTCGGGCGAGCTGCTTTGGCGGACCTACACGATTGAGCAAGCGGCAAAACCCGGTCCGCCTCTGAAGAGCGGGGCGAAATCGCTGGGCCCGTCCGGAGCCGGTGTGTGGTCTTCTCCCACCATCGACGTGAAGACGGGAGTTTTGTATGTAACCACGGGTGACAATTACTCCGCGCCGGCGACGGCTAACAGCGACGCCGTGATGGCGCTTTCTCTTGACACGGGAAAGGTTCAGTGGAGCAGGCAAATGCGCGCGGGAGATACGTTCAATGTAAGCTGCATAGTATCCGGTCAGGCGAATTGTCCCGATGCCGCCGGCCCCGATTTTGACTTCGGCGCATCGGCCGTACTTGCAAAACTGCGAGATGGCAGCCGCCTTCTGGTTCTGGCGCAAAAATCGGGCGCGCTCTATGCGGTCGATCCCGATCACGAAGGACGAGTTGTCTGGCAGAGCCAAGTGGGTAAAGGAGGTGTGCTCGGAGGCATCGAGTGGGGCATTGCGTTTGACGGAAATCGGGTCTATGCGCCGCTCTCGGACTTAGGGTTTCTTCCCTCAAAGGCGGGGGATCTACCATCTAATTTGAATCCGGCGCAGGGCGGAGGGATGTTCGCATTTAAGATCGAGAATGGCGAGCGCCTCTGGATGACTCCTCCTCCAGGATGCGGAGATCGCCGCCCCTGTTCACCTGCACAATCGGCAGCAGTGAGTGTGATACCGGGCGCAGTGTTCTCAGGTTCAGTTGACGGACACATCCGTGCTTATTCGACGGCTGACGGGAAAGTTATTTGGGATTACGACACGGCGCATGAGTATCGAACGGTGAACGGCACTCCCGGTAAAGGTGGGTCTCTGAACGCCAGCGGACCGGTGATCGCCGGCGGCACTCTCTTGATCAACTCGGGCTATAGCCAATTTGGCGAGGTCGAAGGTAACGTGCTACTGGCCTTTACGGTGGATGGCCGCTAGCCGATTTGATGAATGCATGCGGATTGGGTTAATGGCGGACACGCATGGGTTTCTGGACCCGGCGATTTACAACTATTTCGCCGAGTGCGATGAGGTGTGGCACGCGGGGGATTTTGGGCCGCTCGCGATTGTGGAAGAACTGGAGGCGTTCAAACCATTGCGCGGGGTTTGGGGCAATATCGACGGTGAGCGAGTGCGTGCGGCGATGCCGAAAGACCGGCAGTGGGAATGCGAAGGGTTACGCATTTACATGACGCACATTGAAGACCCACGGGCACGAGCGGAGACTGCGAGTTACCAGCCGGGTCTCTTTATCTGCGGCCATTCACACATTCTGAAAGTGACACGCAACCCGCCGCAACTGATTCATCTGAATCCGGGAGCGGCGGGGCATCACGGCTGGCACAAGGTTCGGACGATCCTACGTTTTACCGTGACAGAAGGCCGACTGAGTCACTTAGAGGCGATTGAGTTGGGGCCGCGCGGGAGAGTGAAAGCCACATAAGAATCGTTAGTGCAGAAAACGATATACTCGTTACCTCCGACTTCATAGACAGCCGGAATGCCACCTACGGGAGAACCGAGTGGCATCTCCCAGAGCACCTTGCCGGTTTGTTCATCGAGAGCGCGAACGAACTTGTCGGAGGTTCCAGTAAAGATTAAGCCTCCAGCAGTGACAACCGGTCCGCCTTTGGTACGATGCACTTGGCCTAAAGGCACCTGCCACTTGATGGTTCCGGCGTTGAGATCATAGGCGGTGATAGAGGTCCAGGGAGGCGCGATGGGCGACACTGCAGCAGTAGTTGACATAAAGCCGAAGCCACTCTCGTAACGATTGGGTCCGGCCTTGGGAGCGGGGACGAGTTTCAACATGCAGGGCAAGTCTTTCGACATGACGTAGAGAGTTCCGTTGGCGGGATCGACGGCCGCGCCGCCCCAATTTGCGCCGCCGTTGTTGCCTGGCATTTGAATGGTGTTGCGCAGGCCGGGAGGAGTAAACAAACCTTCGTTGCGGGCGCTGGCGATTTCGTCTTTGAGGCGCGCACGTTCGGCGGGACCGATGGATGGGTCAAGGTCGGTGGCAGTGAAGGTCTGGCGCGCAAACGGCGGAGGCTTGAGGGGGAACGGTTGAGTGGGCGAGGCTTGTTCGCCGGGCATGTCGGATTTAGGCACGGGGCGTTCTTCAATGGGCCAAAGCGGTTCGCCCGTAACGCGATTGAAGACCCATACGAAACCTTGCTTGCTGACTTGCGCAACAATATCGACGGGCCTCCCGTTGTGTTCGACAGCGAGGAGTTTGGGCGCGGTGGCATCGTCGTAATCCCAGATGTCATGGTGGACCATTTGAAAATGCCAGAGACGTTTGCCGGTGCGTGCGTCAAGGGCGAGAAGACAATCGCCGAAAAGATTTGCGCCGAGGCGGTCGGCGCCATAGAAGTTATATTTGGGGCTGGCGGTGGGGATGTAGACGATGCCGCGTTTCTCATCGAGTGTCAATTCGCTCCAAGCGTTCGCTCCTCCCACGGATTTCCAGGCATCTTTGGGCCAAGTGTCGTAGCCGAATTCACCGGCATGCGGAATGGTGTGGAAGGTCCAACGCAGGGCACCGGAGCGGACGTCAAAAGCGCGGATATCCCCGGGCGCGGAGCCCCAGCCTTGATTGGTAGCAGAACCGAGTATCAGCAAATCTTCGAAGACACGGCCGGGGGTGGTGGATTGCACGAGCGATATGGTTTTGGGATCGCGGCCCAAACCTTCCTTGAGATCGACAAAGCCGTTTTGGCCGAAGGAGGTGATGGCTTTGCCGGTGCGGGCGTCGATGGCTTGGAGTAGGTGGTTGGCGGCGAAGAGAAGACGGCGGTCGGACCTATCCTGATTCTCCCAATAGTTAAGGCCGCGGTCGGTGATGATCTTGGTATCGGGGTCGGGTTCGTGGCGCCATACCTCTTGGCCGGTGGAAGCATTGAGCGCGACGATGGCGTTGTTATGGGCGAGAACGTAGATGACACCATCAACGACCACAGGGCTGAAGGCGTAGTGGTTGCTGTCTTCGATGGGATAGGTCCAAGCCACTTTGAGCTGAGTGACATTACCACGATGGATCTGAGTGAGTGCTGAGTATTGTGAGGAGTTGGGCGAGCCGGCGTAGTCGGACCAGTTGGTGTATCTTGGGGGCGAAAGGATCGCAAGGACTGGGAAGAAGAGGAGGGTGATTTTCATTTTACGAGCACCGCGTTCTGACGGTCTGCGCCGCGGCAGTTGTCGAAAAATTTCTTGACCTTCTCGAATTGATCGGGAGGCAGCGTGACAGCCTCGGTGCGGAGTTCCTCGGTCATGGTAAGCAGGCCAGGTTCTTGTTTGAAGGCGAGCGAGAAACTGGCAAAATCAGACTCAAGTTTTACGGGAGAAGGAGCTTCATCGACGGTGAATCCTTCAGGGAGTTTTATGCGGACCGTCTTTCGATATAAGGACGCGCGCAGGACAACCGGGTTGACACGTTTTTCGGCCTGAAGAAAGGCGGGGGCGCTGAAACGGGGAATATCTACGACGGCGGGACTGAAGACGAGCATGTGTCCTTGCATGGATTGGGCGTAGTTCAAAGAGTCGAAAGCAATTTTGAGATCGAATTTGTTCTGTTCGAAGCGGTCTTCCGCCGTAAGTTGGGAGATGACGGCGCTTTTGGCACGCTCGTTCAGAATCCTTTGATAAAGCGCTCTGTATTGGTCTTCCTTATCGCCGGCATGCAGACGGCGCTCGGCGCTGGCAAGCTGGCCGGTCTTTGCATTCACGAGGGAGGCCGTGAGGGAACCGTTGGCAGCGAGTGTTGCATTCACCGAAACGTCAATGGCATTCGTTTCGGGCGTGGTTGTGGGCATGGTAAGAAGGCAGCCCCGGTCATCGGCGAGCAATAGCGCATTGCTTCCTTGTTCGCGCCAGGGAAGATCGCCCATTGGGGTTTGATCGTCAGTGGGATCGAAGATCAGCAAGTGTCCGAGCGGGGTGGAGGAGATGGAAGGAACAACGGTTGTGTCCGGGACCTTGGCTGCGAGAATCATATGGTTGAACTGGAACGGGGAAGGCCATTGCTCGCGCACATGGGTCCGGTCAGTGGCGTAGACGGCGACCAGGTACGAGTCAACCCCCACGGCTTTCAACATGCATCGCATGAGATTCGCTTTGTCTTTGCAATCGCCATATTGGTTAGCGAAGACGTCGGCGGCCTGGTGCGGCACGTAGCCCCCACCGTTCTGCAGATCCATTTCAATGGCGACGTAGCGAATATTTTGCACGTAGCGACCGATGGCGCAGAGTTTTTCGTAGCCGGATTTGGCGCTGGCGGTGAGCTGAATGGCCTTGGCGGAGATTTCGGGAGTGACGGCATCTTGACCCTGGGCGAGAGAGGACTGCCAGCGTGAGACATCGGCCCAAGAGCTGAAGGTGGGGACAACGGAGTTAGCGCCGCCGGGTGGAATGAAAGAGACGGCGAGGCGGGGAAAGACAGAAGGAGATTCATCCTCAGCGTCGCGAAAAGGCAGATCCTTCGCTTCCCAGGTATAGGTGGACCCCTCGACAATAGGTGTGAGTGGAGGCTGGTTGAAGAAAACGGCTTTGGGAATCCAGCCAGAAGGCAAGGAAACGGAAAAGCGCGAACGTAGGGAAGGTAATTCCGTTTGAAAGTAAAACTGGCTTTGAGCCGCGACGGCTTTCTCCTGAACGGTGTATTCGTAAGCAAAGATGGAGCCGACCTCCGAGTTCGTGGCAACGATCTCAACAGTTCGACCGTCGGTGTACAGTTCGGCGTTGTTGAATGCGGCACGATCCACAACGCTACTCTTATCGAACGTTTTCTGGGTGCCGTCGGGCGCGATCAGCCAGGCGTGAAGGTCTTTTACGTCATGGCGGTTTTTCCAATAATGGACCCTTACAAATGCCTGGCGTTTGCCGTGTTCATTGAGAATTCGGATAGCGCGGCGGTCGAGCGTGGTCATCATCCCGGATTGATCTAAGGTGATGTGTTGGTCACTCAGCAAGACGGCGGCGGGAACTCGTCCGGAATAGGCTGGGAGCTGGATGGAGGAGACCTCCCGCACCCAGGATGGAACTTCCTTATTCGAGAAGGCCCACAGCAAGGGTGCCAGCAGGAGAAGTACAGCCACTGAGGTAAAGCGTGTCATCTATTGGCTACCCGCGGATTCGGTTAGCAGGGTGAGTAAGTGCTCGTCGTTAGCGTGGACCTGGTCAAAGAAAGCTTTGATCGGTTTGTAGTTTTGCGGATCGAAAGACTGAACGTGGTCTTTACCTACAACAAACACGCGCCGATAATGCAAAGTGTTGGAGGAGCGGTCAAAGGTTATGGTAGTGCCATATTTGGCAACGTTTGGAGACTGGATGGGAGCGGGCTGCTCAGGATGATCGAGTTGAAAGCCGGCGGGCAAGTGGATATCGACGGAATCCGCTTCAGTCCAAGGATAGTGAAAGTAGATGGGGTTGGTACGTTCATCAGCAGTGAAATAGGCTAGCTCGCCGGCAGTGAAGAAGCTTGGACGGAGAAACAGGCGCTTGCCGGTGTGTTGGGCGTAGCCTTTCACAAGCAGATGATAACTGACGCCGACGGGGAGTGCGAGATTAGGAGACGCAGTCGCACTGACACCTGTCAACTGAAATTCCGGGAAGCGTCTTCTGGTATTTTCCTCGATGAACTGCTGGCGTTCGGCATCGTTTTGTTTGCCATGAGCGATGCGCCAGGAGATGGCTTCGTTACCCCAATACAGTTCGCGGATGCTGCCTTCGAGGCCGCCACCGGGCGTTAAGGTGAGGTCGGCAATGCGTTCGAGCTTGGTTTGGTCGGCAGTGAGTAAAGGAGTTTGGGTCCACAACGGCTCTGCCTGGTGTGGGAGGAGCGCCCAGACGCCTTGGTGCCGCCAAGTGAGTATGCCGGGAGGAGTGGGATCGTCACCCATATCGAAGAATTTCCAATCGCCGTTGACGAAAACGGCCGCGCGGTGGGCACTGACAAAGTAGCGGGATTGCGTGTCGGGAGTAAATGGGAAAAGGCCGCGATCAGAGACGAGCGCGAGGCGCGCATCATAGCCAACCGCTTTCGCCAGGGCGATAAAAAGGTAATTGATATCGGAAGGACTGCCAGCTCCGCGCTTAAACGTATCTGTGGTACTCAGGTTGATCGGGAGTTTCTTACGCTCTTCCGGCGTGAGTGGGCCAGCAAACTCGTTGGTGATATTAGTGCGGCAATAGTTTGCCAAGAGTGCGAGCTTCTCTTCGTCGGTCTTGCCATGGGAGACGATTTCGGCGGCGGTTTCCTTGATTTCGCGATTGATCTTAATGTGCTTGTCGGCCGTGGTATAGATTTCGTGTCCGACCGCCGGCCAATAGGCGAAATCCCGCAGGTCTGGATTTCTTTCCTGGTCAATGAGAACCCATTGTCTAGCTGAACGCCCCGGCGGCGAAAAGGGCTCTTCATGATAGGCCGGTACATTGTGGAACGTCAGCGCCAGGAAGCCCTTGGTATCGGGCTGCCATTGCGCGGAACAGCCGAAGCTAAGCAGGCGCACCGCCGGTGTATGGAGACCTGGGCGAAGAGCATAGGGACTGGAAGCCGCCTTGAAATGGAAGGTGACCTCGTCTACGGGGTAATCAGTTTGCAGATCAAGAGGAAGGTATTGATCGGAGTAAAACTCCGTTTGAGTCAGTTTCCAGGAGTATTCGATGATAGATCCGGATTGCACGGAGGGTAACGCAAATGAGATTATTTTCTGCTGGGAGCCGGTTCGTCTGGTTTCGACTCGATCAAAAATAGCGTCCTTCTCTAACTCGACGATGGTTCCGTCGGGATGAATGGTGCGGCCAGCCAGATCAGATATGTGTGCTTTGGCGGAGTATTCAATTTTGACCTTGGAATATTTTTCCGCGCCACGGGCGTTGAAGATTTTGATACGGAGGTAATTGATGGTGGCATGTTCAGTGGAACCGGGCACGCCATTTTCGATTCGGATGTCACGGAATAACGTCTCAGCGTCGGCGGTGGGATCGGCTTTCGATTGTTGGAGAGCTAAGTCCTGTGGCGCGATAGGACGCCAGTCAACAGAGAAGGCAGGCGCGGCCAACGCCAAGAGAGTTAGGAAGAACGCGGATGAACGTTGGAACATGACCCTAATCCTTCACCAACACGGCGTTTTGACGATCGGCACCGTGACAGTTATCGAAAAATTTCTTGACTCTCTCGAATTGATCGGGAGGGAGCGTGACGGCTTCAGTGCGGAGTTCTTCCGTCATAAGAAGCAGGCCAGGTTCTTGCTTGAAAGCGATGGAAAATTCGGCAAAGTCAGATTCGAATTTTGCGGGCGAGGGGGCTTCGTCCACGCTGAAACCGGCCGGGAGTTTGACATGCACTACCTTGCGATAAAGAGCAGCGCGCAAAACGATGGGGCTGACGCGCTTTTCATCTCTGGGAAACGGCGGGGCTGCAAAACGCGGAATACCCAGCACGGCCGGGTTGAAGACAAGCAAACGGCTTTGCATGGGTTGGCCATAATTTGGAGATTCGAAGTCTATTTTGAGATCGAACTTGTTTTGATCGAAGTGGTCTTCCGGAGTGATTTTTGAGATGACTGCGCCTTTGGCTCGATCAGCGATGTTGCGCTGGTGAGTGGCTTTATACTCGTCTGGATTTTCGCTAGCTTCGAGACGCCGCTCGAGACTGGCGGGCTGGCCGGTTTTCGAGTTAACAAACGAAACGGCCAACTTGCCATCGGCTTCGAGGGTGGCGTCGATCGATAGGTCGATCAGATTGGCTTCAGGTTTGGTGACGGGCATCTTTAGGAGATCGCCCTGGTCGCCGGCGAGCAGCAGGGCGAAGCTGCCTTGTTCGTAGAAGGGCAGGTCGCCGACGGGAGTTTTGTCATCGGTAGGATCGAATATCAATAGACGGCCAAGCGGGCTGGATATGGTGGTGGGCGCACTGAAAGAATCGGAGACTTTGGCGGCGAGGATCATGTGATTGAACTGAAACGGCGAGGGCCACTCGGCGCGCACATGAGTTTTGTCACCGGAATAGATGGCAAGGAGATATGAATCCAGGCCAGCGGCTTTGAGCATGGAGCGCATGAGATTGGCTTTGTCTTTACAATCGCCATATTGTTTGGTGAAGACCGCGGCGGCGGAGTGCGGAACATAACCTCCACCATTTTGAAGGTTCATGGCAATCTCGACATAGCGAATGTTCTGGACGTAGCGGCCGATGGCGCAGAGCTTTTCGTAATCGGACTTAGTTCCAGCGGTGAGTTGAGTGACTTTAGCGGAGATATCGGGAGTGACTTCATCTTGACCTTGCGCCAGAGAACACTGCCAACGGGAGACTTCGGCCCAGGAGCCAAAAGTGGGTGCGCCAGAGGAAGAACCGGGAGGCGGGAGGAACGAGACAGCGAGGCGCGGAGCCGTGGAAGCGGAATCGTCCTCAGCATCGCGGAAGGGTAGGTCTTTCAACTCCCAGGAGTAAGACGAGCCATCGACAGTGGGCGCTAGCTGAGATTGATTGAATAACACGGCCTTGGCTACCCAGCCGGCGGGCAAGCTGACGGTGTAGCGCGATTGCAAGGAGGGTAGCTGCGTTTGAAAATAGTACTCATCTTGCGCGGTGATGGCCTTCTCTTGCACGGTGAATTCATAAGCGAAGACGGAGCCGATTTCCGGATTATCGGCTTGGATGGTGCGAAAGCGGCCATCTACGTAGAGGTCAGCTTCGCCGAACGCGCCGGTATCGACAACGCTATTCTTGGGGAAAGTTTTTTCGAAACCGCCGGGCGCAATGAGCCAAGCGTGGAGCTCTTTTACATCGCGGCGATTTTTCCAATAGTGGACGGTTACGACAGCGTCTCTCCTACCCTGCTGATTGAGAATTTTGATAGCGCAACGTTCCACGGTGGTGACGATGCCGGAAGGATCGAGGGTGACGTGCTGATCATTGAACAAAACGGCCGCCGGCACTTTGCCGGAATAAGCTGGGAGTTTGCGGATGGAGAGTTCTTCCACCCAGGAAGGAACTTCTTTGTTTGAGAAGCCCCATAGCGTGGGAGCCAGCAGAAGAACGATGGAGATAAGGCGCATTTTGTTCCTATTGCTGACTGGTGGGTTGAGCCTCAGCCGGTTTGACAAGTGTGATCATGTGCTCATCATTTTCATGAGCCTGGTCAAATATGCTCTTTACGCCCTTGTAGTTCTTCACGTCAAAATTCGGGATCAGGGCGCCGCCGAAGATGAAAGTGCGGCGGTAGAGCATGGTATTGGTGGCGTTGTTGATGGAGATATTGGCGACGTACTTGACAATGGAGGGAACCTTAAACGGCCTGGGCTTTTCGGGGTGATCGAGTTGAAAGCCCGGGGGCAAATGGATATCAATCGAATCGTTTTCACTCCACGGGTAGCGGAAATAGATCCCGTTGGTGCGAGCGGCTTCGTTAAAGAGGGCGCGATGGCCGGCGGTGAAGAAGCTGGGGCGGAAAAAGAGACGTTTGCCGGTGCGCTGCGCGTAACCCTTCACCAGCAAGTGATACTTGACGCCGGCGGGCAGTTTGGCATCGGGAGAAATAGTGACCGATACGTTTGAGAGTTCAAACTCCGAGAAGCGTTCCTTAACTCTTTCGCGGACGAGCTGTTCGCGTTCGGCGTCGTTTTGCTTGTGGTGATTGATGCGAAAAGCGATGGCGTCATTGCCCCAATAGATTTCACGGACCTCGCCTTCCAAGTCTCCCTCAGGCGAGAGAGTGAATTCGGCAATGCGTTGGACTTTGGTCTCGTCGGAGGTCATGAGAGGAGTTTGGACCCATTCGGAGTTTTGCGAATCGGGAATGAGAGCCCAGACACCCTGCTCGATCCAGGTGAGCGTTCCGGGAGGCGCCCAGGGATCACTGACATCAAAGAACTTCCACTTGCCACCGAGTTGAACGGCGGCATCGGCGTTGTTCAAAAAGAAACGCGACTGCACGATGGGGGCAAACAGGAAGGAGCGACGATCGGCCACGAGGGCGAGGCGCGCATCGAAACCGGCGGCTTGGGCAAGCGCGATGAAGGCAAAATCGATATCGCGCGCAGTGCCCACCCGCTGGCGGAAGGTATCGGCGGAATTATTGTTGGGCTTAAATCGCTCACGCTCTTCGGTGGTGATTTCGTCGCCCGCGAGGCTCTTGATGGTCTTGCGGCAGTAATCGGCGAGGAGGGCGAGTTTTTCGTCATCGGTCTTCCCTTTGGAAACGATTTCGGCGGCGGCTTGTTTCATTTCACCGTTGATCTTGATCCTTTCCTTAGCGGCACTGTACTCCTGTTTGCCGACGACGGACCAATATTTGTCTTTGTCGGCAGCGATGACCGGTTCGTAAAAGACGAGAATCCATTGCCGTGAGGAGCGATCTGGCGGCGAATACGGCTCTTCACGATAGGCAGGCACGTTGCGCACGGTGATGGAAGAGAAGCCTTTGGAATCGCGATCGCCCTTTTCGGGCGTGCAGCCGAATGGGATGAAACGCATTTCAGGCAGCGCGGCGTAGTTGCTGAAGAACGGTTTGAGGTGGAACGAGACTTCATCGACGGGATAGTCGCTTTGCACGTCGAGAGGGATGTACGGAGTGTAGCTTTCGGAGATCTCGCCTTTGTTCTCAGTCCAGCGATATTCGATGATGGAGCCGGGCTCGACAGAGGGTAGGGCGAAGGAGATGACTTTGGATTTGAAGCCGCTGGTTTTTTCTTCCACCTTGTCGAAAATGGCGTCTTTCTTCAGATCGATGATGGTTCCATCCGGATGAATGGTGCGGCCGGCGACGTCGGAGATGTGCGCCTTGCCGGGATAGCCGATTTTGACGTCGGAGTATTTCTCGCGGCCGCGGTCTGTGAAGATCTTGAAGCGGAGGTAGTTGACGTAGACGTTTTGATTGGAACCGATGATGGCGTTTTCAATGCGGACGTCGCGGAAGAGGGCTTCGGCGTCGGCATTGGGATCGGTTTTGGATTGTTTGAGGGCAAGATCTTGCGGATTGATGGGACGCCATTCGGCGGGGAAGGCCGGGAGAGCGAGAGACAGCAGCGAGTAACAGAGAAGGCTCAGTTTGGCTAGCATGTGGTGCGGGATCGAACGACCCGTTACGTCCGTGCTGCCGATTTTAGCGTAAAACGAGTGGGCGTTGGGAGGGTTTTTGACGCGTGATGGGAGGGCGCTGAGAGGCGACAAGTGGCCCGCTATTAATAGTAGTGGAATTAGCGGGCCAAATGTCGGTTGTTTTGAGTTTTGAGCGAGGGGTTTTTGGCGCGCGGGTAAGGGCGGCGCGAGGAGGAGGATTTCAGGCGAGTTTGGGCGCGCGGGGGTGGGTTTGGCGAGCGGCGAGTTTGAACGGATGATTTCCATAGTGAAAAGTGATAGTGAGCGGAACACCGAATTTGTTTTAAAGAATAGAATGAGGGCGAACGGGGTGGGGTGAAAATTTGGGGTAAGTGGTTGGAAGGAAAGAGAGATAATTTTTTTGGGCGGCGTGTGACCCTGAAGTTTGTACATTTTCAAGGCGGGTGCGGGCGTCCCCTTTGCGCTTGTCGGCGAAGGCGGACTTTAGAAACTTTCAGTGCGAGCCGGCGTTTAAGATTTCGATAGTGCCGTTGTTATCTGTGAGCCGCAACTCACAGCGGCCGTCTCCGATGGTACCGTTCAAACTATCGGAGGACATCGATCCCGAGACGGTGAGTGGAAAATCGGAGTGAATCTTTCCGAAGGAGGTGGATGCGGTCACTCGATAGCTTGGGCTGCCACTAAGATGCAGGCGAATGGGGGAAAAAGAGGTGTGAATCACAATTGGCTGGCAGCCGGTTTGGCCATTAGTGGTGGCGTTCACCGCGCCGTTTTGATTGTCAACGTCGATGGCTCCCGCGACTCCTTGAAGATCGACTCCCGCGAAACTGGTTTTCACGTTGGCTTCGCCATGGACGGCTGTAACGGTGACGGCGCCGTTGGCGGACCTGATCTGCGCGCCGCCATCCACGTCAGTGACCGACACTGGGCCGAAAGAATTCTCGATCTTGACCGAGCCTTTAACCTTCGATCCTTCTATTCGCGAGTTGTTAGCCCGGACGGAGAGGCTGCGGCCGATGCCGGAGAATCGCACCTCGCCAAAGCTAGTGTTCAGTTCGGCCGCGCCAGTGACATTCGAGGCCTCAACTTTGCCGTTACCGTTATGAACGGTCAGATCACCTCGAAAGGTATGCACCGTCACGTTTCCGAAGGCGTTCTTGACGATGCCCGTGCCGCCGGAGTCGGAGACATCGACAGTACCGTTCGTATTGGTAATGGTCAGGTCTTTCGAGACTCGTTCGGCTGAAACAGAGGCAAAGCGATCTCTCACAGTGAGGGTGCCCGATACGTCGGCGACTTTTACGTCGCCGTTGGTATTTTCAATGACAACGTCGCCGCCGTTACCGAGCAGTTCCACGCTGGCGAACGAGTCTTCGAGCCGCTGGGTGCCTTTGCCATCGCGGAAGCTGAGTGCGCCATGGGAGGTTCTAATGTTCCCGTTCGCCTTGAGGCCAGTGACTGAGACCGCCCCAAAGGAGTTACGCACTTCGAGAGGCGCACTTTCAGGCAGGGTGATTTCATAGCGCACTGAATATGAAATATTGTTCAAACCGAGAAACGAACCACGGTTTTCGGGATAGCGGGTGCGGATAGAGAATTCGGAGGCGAATGGTTCGGTTAAAATTTCGACTTTGCCGGCAAACTCCTCAGCGCGGGCGCGGTCGGAAGCGGAGACGTGGATCTCTGCGTGAATGGTCAGATCCCACTGTGAATGCGTGCGGATGACGACCTCGCCGAACTTATGTTCCACGAGCACGCCTTGGCCGGAGTGAAGGGTAAATGTCTTATCGACATTGCGGGTGTAATCTTCACGCGCTATCGCGCTAACGGCCAGAAGCATTCCGAAGAGAACGACTTTAGTTGGGTTGATCACGCGTGAGGACCTCCTGTAGAGTTTGCCGTTTTTCACGGTATAAGTCAGCCAATTCGGTTTGCAGGCGGGTGTTGAAACGGTTTTGCGCAATGTTCGAGCGGGTTTCGAGAATGGCCGAATCGAGCATGAGTAGTTTCTCCCGATAGCTCGCGAGAAGCGGCGAAGAGTTGGGACTCTCAAGCTTCGGCTGAGCCAAGCGGGATAACTCTTCAATGGAGCGGCGGTAGGCAGTCTCATTTTTTTCCACTTCTCTGAGGGCCTTATCAGTGAGGAAATCGCGGCCGGCGAGAGTTGCCAGTGCGGGTTTATTGTCAGCGGCAGTTTCGGGCCACCGCATAACGGCGAACGCTACGATAGCTGCGGCGGCCGCGGTAAAAGCCCAGACCTTCCAGTCAGTCAAAGAGAGGCTTGGCCAGCGCTGCTTAGGCGCAGCGATTTGTGCTTCCAGAGCGGCGCGGATATTGGGCCATAAGTGAGGGCTTTCCCATTCGCAATGAAGCTGTTTCGCAGCGCTCGATATTTCGTTCCAGACACGGTATTCGCTACGGCAAAGCGCGCAATCGCGCATATGGCGTTGGGCTTCGGCCATAAGATCCGGATTCGCCAACGCGCGTTCTAAATCGCCGCATTCAAACTTCATGGCGGGGCTCCGTCAACATTTGCTTGAGGGCGCGTTTGGCTTCGAAGAGCCAGGCGCGCGACGTGCCTTCCGGGACTTCGAGCACGGCTGAAATCTCAGAATGCTTCAAGCCCTCTACTTCAAACATCAGAAAAACGAGGCGGTGGCGTTCGTTGAGGGCCAGCAGGGCGCGTTCGAGGGCAATCTTCAAAGGCAACTTGCTGTCAATGGGAAATTCCTTCAGGATTGGTTTTTCGGCTTGGCGTTGGCGCCTGCGCAAGATGTCGTAACAGGAGTTAACCAAAATCCGGTAGATCCAGGTGGAGAGCGCGGAGTTCTCTTCGAATGCGCCCATGGCTTTATACACTTTCATAAATGTTTCCTGCACGGCGTCTTCAGCGTCGCCGCGGCTGGCCAGCAAGTGAAACGCCAGGCTTTTCATGCGTGCCGCGTATAAGAGGTACAAGCGTTCAAATGCACACACCTCTCCGCGCTTGCAGCTTTGGAGAAGCTCTGCGTCAGTCGGATTGTCCGGCAACGTCGTGCCGAACGGCAGCGGCAAGCGAATCTCCCACGTCATTTCATTTTCGGGGATTAGACGGAAGTGAAGGGGCAAACGTTGGGGAGGTTAAGAAAAAATGGTAGAGCGCAGTGGGTTAGAGTACAAAGGAAGGACGGGTATGAGCAACGACATAATCAACGGAGCCGGCCCGAATATTCCCGCCATTGACGTTCGTGGATTGGTGAAGAGGTATGCGAAGGCGAAGACGAACGCGGTGGATGGCGTGTCGTTTCAGGTGTCGCGCGGAGAGATCTTTGGGCTGCTGGGTCCGAATGGCGCGGGGAAAACGACGACCATCGGAGTTTTGACAACGGCGATTGTGCCTACGGAGGGATCGGCTTCCATCATGTCGGTGGATGTGAGGCGGGATCCGATTAGCGTGAAGCAGCGCATTGCGGTGGTGCCGCAGCAAAGCAATCTGGACCGCAGCTTAAAGGTGCGCGAGATTCTGACGTTTCATGGCGCGTACCATAGCGTGCCCCGCAAGGCGCGCGAAGCGCTGGCGGACAAGTTGCTGAACGAACTTGGATTGGGCGAGCGAAAGAACGAGAAGGTGAACCGCTATTCGGGCGGCATGGCGCAGCGTTTGATGATTGCGCGGGCGCTGATGCACGAGCCGGATGTGCTGTTTCTGGATGAGCCGACGAACAATCTTGATCCGCAATCGAGGTTGTTTCTGTGGGAGCGGATTCGCGAGATGAATGCGCGAGGATTGACGATTCTACTGACCACGCACGATATGGATGAGGCGGATAAGCTGTGCCAGCGCATTGCGGTGATGGACCACGGCAAGATTCTAGTGGACGACACACCGGCGGAGTTGAAGAAGCTGATTCCAGGTGGGACCGTGCTTGAAGTGCGAGCTTACGCGGCGGGCGGCGAGAGTGTTTGCGAGGCGGTGAATGCGGCGTTAAATGGGATTCCGGAAGTGGCGAAGGTTGAGATGGTGGATGAAAAAAGAGGGGCGGATTCCGATCTGGGCGCGTTGAGCTTTCGCGTTTACGGTGAGGGAGTGAATACGCTGATTGGGCCAGCGGCGCAGGCGGTGTTAACGTCGGGCGCAGAAGTGCGCGACTTGAGTGTGAAGCAGCCTTCGCTGGAAGAGGTTTTCATATTTTTGACGGGGAGACATCTGCGCTAAATGAACGAACTCAGCAAGCAGAACCGAACATTCCTGGCTCTTAACGCGTTTTTTGCGATTTTGCAGCGTGACATCAAAGTGACTGGACGCGAGTTTGTACCTTTTCTGTTGCAGGCACTGATGCAGCCGTTGTTCTTCTTGTTTATTTTCGGGAAAGTGCTACCGGGCATTGGATTGGCTGCGGGAAACTTTGCCACATTGATGTTGCCGGGAATTGTGGCGCTGACGGGAATGATTGCGGCGATGCAAGGCGTGACCTTGCCGCTGGTGTTGGATCTTGGCTTTGCGCGCGAGATTGACGATAGATTGCTCTCACCACTGCCGGTTTGGTGGGTGGCGCTCGAAGAAAGTGATTTTCGGAGCGATGCGAGGAGTGATTGCCAGTTCAGTGATCTTCCCACTGGGATGGTTGATTTTGGGGAATGGCTTTGTGGTGCGCGGCGACCGCATTCTGGTGTTGATAGGCATGGTGCTGCTGACGGGATGCGTGGGATCGACCATTGGCCTGTTGATGGGTACCGTCATTAAGCCAGACCAGATTAGCTTGATGTTCACGCTGATTTTTACACCGCTGCTATTTACCGGCTGCACTTACTATCCGTGGGGGGCGCTGCGCAACATTCGATGGTTCCAAGTGTTGACGCTGTTTAATCCGCTGACCTATGCGGCTGAGGGACTGCGCTATTCGATGGTGCCGCCGATTGGCGGGCACAAGTTCCCGACGCTGGGGATTGGCTGGATTCTGCTGTTACTGGGCGTTTCGGTAGTAACTATGTTTGTGCTGGGAACGCGGACGTTCCTAAGTAGAGTGGTGACATAAGGAGACGGTTTCATGCGGGCGGACATTGTGCCAGGCGCGGTATTTCCCGATTACGAATTGGCCGATCATACGGGCACACATCGCAAACTCTCGGATTTGCAGGGCCTAGATCCGCTGATTCTGGTCCTCAGCCGAGGGAGCTTCTGTCCGAAAGACCGACGGCAGGGGGAAAGCTTGTTACAGCTTCACCATGAGCTGGAAGTAGGGTACTGCCGGTTAGTTACTATTAGCACGGACAACTTGATTACGACTAACGAGAACAGGAATGGCCTGGGAGCGCATTGGCCCTTTCTGTCGGATGCGGGGCGCAAGGTGCAGAAAGATCTGGATATCGCCGAATATACCGATCCAACTCACAATCCGATGATCCCTTACACGATTGTGCTTGAGCCGGGGCTGATCGTATTCAAGATTTACAATGGCTATTGGTTTTTTGGACGGGCGACGATGGAAGAGCTTCGGCAGGACCTGCGCGCGGTCTTGCAGAAATGCCGGCCGGATTGGGACATCACGAATCCGGAAATGAAATCGGCCTGGGAACGCGGCGAGAAAAATCGCTTCTATCCTTATGGCAAGAGCTATGCCAAGGTTTTCGGAGAGCAGGAGTAATCAAATCCATGGGCGAGCACACCCTCCATTCCATTGCCTTTCCGGCGCTAAGTCCGGAACAGATTGCGCAGATAGCAAATTGCACAACGGTGGCGCCGAGACATTGCCGCGATGGGGAAACGCTGGTGGCCACGGGTGAACGCTCGTTCCACTTCTTTATCGTCAAGTCAGGCGAGATTGACGTCATTGACTTTTCGGGCGACACGCCGAGGACGATTGCCACTCACCGCCAAGGCCAATTTACCGGCGACATCTCGCATTTGAGCGGCGCACGCGCGGTCTTTACCGCCATTGCCCGCGGCGATTGCGAGGTATTTGAAATATCGGCGGAGGCGCTGCGGCATGTGTTGAACCAATGTCCGGGCCTAAGCGACATCATCCTGCAGGCTTTTATCGCGCGCCGCCAGCTCTTGCGCGAATCGCCGGATTTCATTGGTCTGCGGGTGATTGGGTCGCGTTACTCGGCGGACACGTTTCGCGTGCGCGATTTCTTGACGAGGAACCGGGTGCTCTTCACGTGGACAGATTTGGAAACGGACCCGCAGGTGAATCAACTGCTGAAAGAGTTTGGGTTGACGGAAGCAGATACGCCTGTAGTGGCTTGCGCGCACTTGCTGATCTTGCGTAATCCATCGAATGAGAAATTGGCGGATGAGGTAGGCATTCATCAGCCGCTGGAACATACGGTTTTCGATTTACTCATAGTTGGCGCTGGGCCGGCGGGGTTGGCGGCCGCGGTGTATGGCGCATCAGAGGGATTGAAGACGGCGGTGCTGGATTGCGATGCGCCGGGCGGCCAGGCAGGTAGTAGCATGCGGATTGAAAACTACTTGGGTTTCCCGACCGGGCTAACGGGTGCCGAACTGACCGACCGCGCGACTCTGCAAGCCAATAAGTTTGGCGCACACCTCTCTATTCCCACTGCCGCCAGCCGCTTGTCGTTTGAGAATGGCTACGCGACTCTGGATGCGGGTGGCACTGAGCCTATCAGCGCCAAGTGCCTGCTGATTGCAACGGGCGCGCAATACCGCAGGCTGGAGGTGCAGGGCGTTGCGGAATTCGAAGGCAGAGGAGTGTATTACGCTGCGACGCCGGCCGAGGCACAGTTTTGCGTGGGATGCACGGCCATAGTGGTGGGAGGAGGTAACTCAGCGGGGCAGGCGGCGGTCTTCCTGGCGGGACACGCGGACCGAGTGTTGCTGATCATTCGCGGAGACGACCTGAACAAGAATATGTCGAGCTATCTGGTGAACCGTATTGAACAGACCGCCAATATTGAACTTCTGACTAACACGAAGATCAGGCAGATGGTGGGGAACGGTCACTTGAAGGCGGTTGAGATTGTGAGTGGGGCGCGCGAGCACCCGCAGACGGTTGAGACACCGGCGGTGTTCAGTTTCATAGGAGCGACGCCGCGAACGGATTGGCTGCCTGCGGAGGTGGAGCGGGATGCGAAGGGATTCGTGCGGACGGGAGCGGCGGTGGAACGGTCACCACACTGGGGCGCGACGCGCGCGCCGTTTTTACTTGAAACCAGCCGCCGTGGCGTGTTCGCGGCGGGCGACGTACGTTCAGGCTCAGTCAAACGGGTTGCTTCGGCGGTGGGCGAAGGCGCGATGGCGGTGCAGTTCGTGCATGAGTATCTCAAGGAAATGTAAGGCAGTCTGGCATGCCGAATAGCGCGCTGGATCAATGGCTGGAACTCGCTCCCAAGCCGTGGCCGTTAAGGGATAACCAGAAATGGCACACTTATTTGAGCTATCGTTCGATACATCGCCCTTGGGTACTGCAGCTTTACGACATTTTGAAAGGGCTCGGGTACCAAGTGTTTTTGGACCAGTATGTTCTCACTCCGGGAACGAACAACTTCGAATCACTGCAAGATGCGGTACAGCAGAGTAGTTCCGCGCTGTTGGTCTGGGCCTCGCAAACTCGAGACTCCGAATGGATGAGGCGGGAATACGAAGCGTTTTCGAATTTGCTGAACCGACGCAAGGACTTTCGATTTGTGATCGTGACGCTGGACCAAGCGCGCCTGCCCTCATTCGCGTTGGACAACGCCTTCATTGATTTCTCCGAATTCCGGGAAGGCCCAAGTGGAACGCCATTGCTGCAACTGCTATGGGGATTGCAAGGGCAGCCGCTGCCTCAGAGAGCCATTGAGCTGGGAGCCGAAGTGGATGCGGAGACGAAAGAGTCTCTGGCTCTCATTCGGGCGGCACGCTCGGTTGGGCAGCCGCTAAGGTTATTGGAGTTGGTGGCCGAACGCCAGCAGAGAGTCGCCTGGTTAACGTCGCCCTCTCTGCTCTGCCAGGTGGTGGAAGCTCTGATCGCTTTGCGGGAAAACGACAGAGCGCTGCTGCTGATAGCGGAGTGCCGCAGGTTGTTTCCGCAGGCCATCCGGCCCCAACAATTGCACGCCTTAGCGCTAGCACGGAGTGGCAAGTGGCAGGAAGCCCAACTGATTCTGACAACACTCTACGAGAAAGGCGAACGCGATGCGGAGACTCTGGGTATCTTAGCCAGAACCTGGATGGACCGTTATCGCGCGGAGAAGGAATCGTCCTTCCTGCAGAGATCGCGCGACCTCTACCTAGAGGCGTTCCGCGCCGCGCCGGACGATTCGTACGCGGGTATTAATGCGGCTTCGAAGAGCGCGCTGCTGGGCGATTTGACGGCGGCTTCGCAATACGCGAAAGAGGTTGAAGCTCTTGTCGGTTCGATACCTACGTTGGGCGATTACTGGAGAACGGCCACCAGCGCGGAGGTCAAGCTGCTGCAGAGAGATTTCGCGGCGGCTGGCCTGCTTTACCGGGCGGCGGTGAGTCAAGGTCCGCTGGCGGTGGGCAGTCACGAGTCAACGTTTCAACAGGCGGCGCAGTTGCTGGAGCACCTGAATGCATCTGAGCAGGACAAGTCCTCTGTGTTGTCGGCCTTCGCGCATTTATCACACGCGCAGACGTCGCAGCAGGGTTCTAGTTACCAGCCGAACGCCGTTGATCGGGCCACGGCCGCGCAACTGTTGTTCCATCTGGTAGCGATGCGGCGCGCTGAGCCGGAGCTTATGAGTTCGCTCGACCCAGCGAAATTTTGGGAGGCGGTGCGGAAGGTTCGCCCGGAAGCGACGCGCGAAGATTTGGCTGCGGTTGCCCGTGAAATGGCCGGCACGGAGGGTGGCAATCCGAGCCCGCTTTGGATGGCGTGGCTTGAGACGGCGCGTTCGAAGGATTTGGACAAGTTGTTGCAATGACTCTGACATTCCCGGTGGGTAAATACGAGGGTCTGGTGGACCGCATTCTGGCGGGAGAGGTGGTGTTTTTCGTGGGGGCCGGGTTTTCTCTCGATAGTGAGGGGAATTCGGCAGGGCGACTGATTGCAAGGCTGATGGTGCGGTTTATGGCGCTCACTGAGGAATTGCCTAGGGCGGGAGCACAGATTGAGGATCTTCGAGATGGACTGCGGCGCACCTTCAAGCTGGACGACAACGAAGACATTTGCACTCAAAATACTATCGACAAGCTGGCGGCTCGGTATTACGACATCAACGATTGGATGACGAACGCGTTTGAAACGCTGCTGGATGCTGCTCTCGAACTGAACCCTGAAAAGACGGCGGCCATCTTGGTTGATAGCAGCATCTCAGAGAACAAAGCTCTAGAAAAATTGACGTTGAACGGCAGAAGCGATCCGGTAACGCTGGAAGCTATCTCTATTGCCAAGTTCGGGGAGCTGCGGGCAGGCGAGCGCGGCAAAGCGCTGTTTCTGGAAACTCTCGGCTTCTGCCAGAACAAGATCATGGCGGGGCGCTTCGATAAAGTCACTCTAGAAGAAGTGATGGGGGATTTTCGTGGCCTGGTTCGGGAGCGTCATCGCGTGCTGGCCCGGCTGGCGCGGGAGGGTCTCTGCCCTCTGTTGATAACCACCAATTACGATCTGCTTCTGGAGGGGGCGTGCCGGCTGGCGGGGTTCAAAGTACCTGGATTTAGCGTGGCTAACGGGGCTGTGGGCGAGAAGGACCGCGAGCCGCCGGCCACCTATGGGCGGCTGACCCGCATTGGCGCACCCTCCGATTTCTTTGCGAGCGGCGCGGGCTTTCGTTCCGCTTTGCTGGTGAAGATTCATGGCTGCGCGGATCGCTACCGGCACGAGAAACAGAAAAGTAAGGAAAGTTGGTCCGCCTATCTGCCTTCGATTGTCTTTACCTATCGTGAGATTCAAAACTGGCGTAAAGACTCGTGGTCGCGCGACTTGGTTTCGACGCTGCTGCGCACGCGCACTATGGTTTTGTGCGGCTACAGCGGCGCCGACCCAGTGCTGCACGACACGTTCAGAACAGTCTACGAAGAGATTCGGGCGCAAAACGGAGGGCGAGCGGCTACGGGCGCACCCGTGCGCGCCTATTTCACCGGCAGCGCGGCCTCGCGAGAGTTTTATGGCATTGAGATTCTACGAGCGGCGAGCCGGGCCGCCGGTGTGGAAAATCCCCAACTCACAGAGCATGCCAATTACCTCCCCTTTTACTTTCTGAATCAGGCTAAGTTCCCAACCATGGATGAGATGCTGACGTGGGTGGGACATCGTACGATGCGAGGACTGCAGAGGGCCGCCCTTGGAACGGATCTGCGGCGCATTGCCACTCAGTTATTGAAGAAGCCGGTGCCCGAGACTGACTTGGTGTCGGTGCGCCAGCGTTTTGAGGAATTGGAATGCGCCGAGAAAAAGATAGCCGAGAGTTGGAGCGATGGGGGTTCGTCACACTGGGAATTTGGCCGGGTGGCGGGCTGGACGGATCGATTTCATTCGGCGCTTTTGCGTGAATTCGCACTAGCGGAAATGGTGCAGCGGAACCAAGGTCCTGGCCTTGCCCTTGAGCACCTCCGCGCAGCGCGTTCCTACTTTCCGATTTCCGATCAACCAGGATGGGCGGCGTGGGGAGTGGTGATTGAGATTGCGTTACGCCGCATGCTTGAAGCAATTCGAGACAAGAACGGAGATTGGAGTTGCGATCACAGATGGGTGGAACCGGCTATCTGCGAGTATCCCGCGGTGCTCTTTTCGCTGACTGACAAACGGCCCAGCCCGGCTTGTTTGTTGTTGCGCCTGGCGGCATTTGAGCGGCCCGGGTATCTTCCAGAGATTCGCGGTTTCTATAAACGCCTAGCGATTTGGGATCTCTGCCCCGGCGCCGAGACCGAAACCGTGACAAAACGAAGTCCGTCCGCACGCGACTTGTGGGACTGGGCGACCGCGCCCAACGATAAAATCCCAGGAGGGATCAAGAGTGCCCGAGAATGGCTTGGCGAATCCTAAAGAGGCTTCCCAGGGTTTCTGTTCGAGACTGGCCGGGCAGCTAAGTACCGACCCGTTCTTTCTCACTGCGTGGGATAAGGACAAGATTGAGGATCTGTGGAAACCTGACGCAGAGAAGCCGCCACCCAAGCGCTCCGTGATTGAGAAACCCCAAGTGCGGGTTGCGGGGTATCTGGACCTAGAACCCGATCTGCTGATTGTGGATTCCGAGTTGGCGACGCTGGGCCTAATATACCGGCTGAATGACAACATCGACGAGAGAGCGCACACAATCATCGATCAGGCGACCTACCTGAGGCACTTACTGGTAATGGACGCGGGTGTGGACGCGAGCCCCCGGCGGCGACCCTATACGGTTGAGTGCGTGCTTTCGTTCGCGCCCGGAGATGCCGGCGAGCGCGCCTTGAAGGAAGTGTTTAGAAACACCGCTCGCGATACGGCCTTTTGGCATGCGATTGGAGCGAACGTGCTGGTGTGTGCCGACGGCCAACCGATTAGCCCAACTAGCATGAGCCGCGCATTTTCCTGGCTGCTCTCGTACACTCGCAGGTGGTTTAAAGATCCGCCACCGGCGCCGCCGGCGAAGGTTGTTAGCAGCGTCTCTCTGAGCAACTACCGGCTGCCGGGAACGCGAACGTTGACTCTCGAACACAAAGCCACGGTGCATCTGTTGCATGGTCAAAACGGAGCGGGCAAATCGTCGCTGGCAGAAGCGCTGGAACTCAGCGTGACGGGATCGGTAGCCCGGCTGAAAGCAAAAAACGTAACGGATTACGCGGCGGTGATCCTCAACCGACACGCCACGGGAACGGCCAGTATCCAGCTTCACTTTGGCGCTTCGGAGACATGGTCGTCGGAGGTTGCAGCCACAGGAGTGACTTCGCCGTTAGGTACGGACATTCCCGTCTCCCGATTCCGGCTGGATCAGGACGCGATGGACACGCTGGCGCGCGAGGGATCTGAGAGGCGGGCGGAGATCTTCCTGCGGTCGTTTTTTCCTGAGGATGCCGGCGTTCATATTGCGCTGGATAAGGCGCGAGAGACGCTGGATAACATCTTGCGGGCGCTGCCGCCGGAGATTCAATCGAGTATGGCGACACTCTCGGGCGAGCAAAAGTCAGACGCAGTGCAAGCGCGGTTTGGCTGGCTGGAGGAGAGTCGGCCTCCGACGCGTGAGGAATGCCGCGATTGTGAACCTCTTGCGCGTGAGGCACTGGAATTGCTACGAGTCTTCGCCCCGGAGATCAGTGTGTACTTAGATACACCGGCGTTTCGAGACGCGCCGCATTTTGACGAGGTGTTCAAAGGCCTGAATGAAGGATTGGAACGCGTCCGAGCCAGGGCGAGCGCATGGGCGGAGGCCATCCGCGCCGCTCGCCAGTGTCTCTTTGAAGAACGGGTACGGAACTGGTCGCCCGCGAATGCTGTGGGTCCGGCGCACGATTGGCCGACGCTGCTCGAGGAATGGTCGGAGCAAATGGCCTTAGCCGACTTGGCGGAGAAGCACTGGCAGATCTCGAAAACTTTGTCGGAAGCGGCGCGCGCGAGTGGAAAGGAATGCCTCGAGTTATGGGACGGCGGGTTGTTTAGCCAGACGGAACAGGCGCTCTCGAGCACGCTTGGCGGTCTTGAACAACTGAGGAGACAATCTGCCGAGGAGAGGGATAAACTTCATTTGCAAGCGGTGGAGTTTTCAACGAGCTCCGCGACGGACGCGGCGAGATCCGGCCAGCAGCCACATATCACCGACCGTCAGATCCGGGCTCTGAACCTGGCCGGGGAGACACTGACAGCACCTACCCCGCAATCCGGCACACCAGAGCCGGCGGGACAGTTGGGAGTTACGGTTGATCAAGCGTTTGCGCAGAACAAGCCGTTGTCTTTCGGCGGAGTGGTGATAGGTTCCACCGGCTGGACCGAGCAACTCACGACAAAGCTGGAAGGAGTGGCAAAAGCGCTGGCGACGATGGTGAATGAGGGCGATCAGATTGAGACTCGCTCGCAAAATACGGCGTCGTATATCGGCCCGTTACAGCGCAAGGACACACTCCAAGCGGCTTTGACTGCCAGCAAGGCGGTGAAGGAGGCCGCGAAAAAGACGCAGGCCGCCTTCCTCAACAAAACACGCAACGAGAGCTTCAACGCGGCGTTGAATGAACTGATGGCGCTGTTTACCCCCGCTCGGTGGGCGTATGACGACGTTGAGGTGAAACAAAAATCGGTAGGCGGCAAAGAGAATCTGGAACTCGGTATCTCAGGTGCGACGGATAGCCAGGCCGACCTATTGCTGAACACGGCGGAGCTGAATGTATTCACTGTTGCGCTGTATCTGTTGGCGGCTACGCGCGTGGCCAACCCGTTAGGGATGCTGCTGTTCGATGACCCCTTGCAGAACATGGATGAACTGACGGTGACTACGTTGGCTCGCGGGTTGGCGAAAGTCCTGCACGTGTTTCCGGCGGAGTGGCAACTGGCGTTTCTGTTTCATGGCGAAGGGGACCTGGAGCGATTCCGCCAGGAGGTGCCAGCGGCGGTTTATCTGCTGCCTTGGCTGGCTCCGGCCGCCACGTCGGAGGACACACTGACGATTTCGGGGGAGCGGTTGAAGAGCACGTTTGAATCGGAGTTGCAGGATTTGGCGCCCATTGTGAAGATGCGGAACACGTAGCAGCGCCCGGCCAATCTGCAGAATAGCTCGCCAATCTGGCAGAATAGCTCAATGACCGAACTCCGACATGCTCTGTTCACAGCGCTCTTTTTGAACATCGCACTCACCGCTGCGGATGCGCCGCTGCTACTGCAAAAGCCAACCTTAAGCGCCAGCCAAATCGCCTTCGTGTATGCCGGCGATCTATGGATTGTGGGCCGGGAGGGCGGCGCGGCGCGGAGGCTTACATCGGGAGCGGGGGTGGAGACCAATCCACACTTCTCGCCTGACGGAACGGAGATTGCGTTCACCGGTGAGTATGACGGCAACGTGGATGTCTATGTAGTGGCGGCGGCGGGTGGCGTGCCGCGGCGGTTAACCTGGCATCCTTCGCCTGATCAAACCGCCGGTTGGAGTCCAGACGGCCAGCGAATTCTGTTTAGCTCGAACCGCAACAGCTATTCGCGTTTCAGCCGTTTGTTTACGGTATCGCGAGAGGGCGGCCTGCCGGTTGAGTTGCCGCTGCCCATTGCGGCAGATGGTTCCTACTCGGCGGATGGCGCGCGACTGGCCTATGTTCCGCTTGATCGAGCGTTCTCCATGTGGAAGCGCTATCGCGGCGGCGAGACTTCCCCCATCTGGATCGCGACGCTGGCCGATTCAAGCGTGGAAAAACTACCTCGTGACAACTCGAATGATTTCAATCCTATGTGGGTGGGTGAAAAAGTCTACTTTCTCTCGGATCGTAACGGACCCGTCTCACTGTTTGTTTATGACACCCGGCAGAAAACTGTTTCCGAGGTTCTCCACAATGATGGACTCGACTTTAAGTCTGCCTCAGCCGGGCCGGGAGCGATTGCCTATGAGCAGTTTGGAACGATTCATCTATATGACTTAAAGAGCGGTAGATCGACGCCGGTGAGTATCACGGTGACGGGGGATCTGCCGGAGGTGCGGCCGCATTTCGTAAAGGTGGCGAATAAAATTCATAGCGCCGATCTCTCACCTACCGGCACGCGGGCGGTGTTTGAGGCGCGCGGCGAAATCCTGACTGTGCCCGCTGAGAAAGGCGATATCCGCAATCTCACGGAAACTCCGGGAGTGAACGAGCGGAGCCCCGCGTGGTCACCCGATGGCCAACACATCGCCTATTTCTCCGATGAATCCAGCGAGTATGCGCTGCATGTGCGGAGTCAGAGCGGCACCGGCGAAACACGCAAGATCAGTTTGGGGTCGCCTGGATCGTTCTTCTACTCACCGACTTGGTCGCCCGATAGTAAGAAGATCGCGTACACAGACAAACGGCTGAATCTCTGGTATGTGGATTTGCAGGATAGCAAGCCGGTGCATGTTTTTAAAGATAGGTTTACCGGTCCACAGCAGCTTTTTAAAGCGGCTTGGTCGCCCGATAGCAAGTGGCTCGCTTATACGAAGCAGGGGAGAAGCCATATGCGTTCCGTCTATGTTTACTCGTTGGATACAGGAGAGAGCGACCCCGTTACGGACGGCATGAGCGATGCGCAGTCGCCGGTTTTCGACCGAGGCGGTAAGTATCTATATCTGCTATCAAGCACGGACGCGGGCGTTGTGATGGATTCGGCCATGACTAGCTTCGACAAGGCTGTGACCAGCAGCGTCTATCTGGTGGTATTGCGAAAGGATCTCCCATCGCCGCTAGCTCCGGAGAGCGACGAGGAGAAGGAGGTGACGCCCGAGGGTGAAAAGAGCGAGACAGCAAAGACGCCTCCGAAGCCGCCGGTAGTCACCATCGATTTTGAAAAAATCAGCCAGCGCATACTAGCGCTGCCTATGCCGCCTAAGAATTATTTGGAAATCCAGCCGGGTAAAGAGGGTGTGCTGTTTGCAGTGGAAGGCGGCGTTGTCAATTCGCCCACCGGGCCGCCGCTGATGACGGCGTATCGGTTCGATCTGAAAACGCGCAAGAGCGAAAGTCTGATTGCCGGCATCTCTTACTTTCGCGTTTCGGCGAATGGCGAGAAGATGCTGTACCGGCTGGGGACACCGGCCAGTAACGCGCCGCCTGGCAGCGGCACTCCCCCGGTTCCGGTGCAGTGGGTGATTGCGGGCATACCGGCGGCCACGCCAGCGACGCCGGTTGCACCACCGGTTGGGCAATCAGCCAGCCCGAGCACGGCGCGACCGGGAACGCAAATTTTGAAAGTGGATGACATGGAGGTTCGGGTTGATCCAAGAGTGGAATGGAAGCAGATGTACCACGAAGCGTTTCGACTGGAGCGTGACTTCTTCTACGATCCTGGATTCCACGGTCTCAATCTGTTTGCAACGGAAAAACAGTATGAGCCTTATCTTGACGGGTTGGGCGCGCGAACGGATCTGAATTATCTGTTCGAGGAAAGCTTGGGGGGCCTCACAGTGGGGCATTTGCGAGTGAATGGCGGAGATTTTCCCAATGTGGCGAAGGTGGCGGTGGGGCTTTTGGGCGCCGATTACAAGGTTGAGAACGGCCGCTACCGGTTTGCGCGCGTGTTCGATGGTGAGAACTGGAATCCGCTGCTGAGGGCTCCACTGACACAGCCAGGAGTGAATGTGGGGGCGGGCGAATATCTGCTGACAGTGGGTGGACGCGAGGTTCGAGGCTCCGACAATGTGTTCAGCTTTTTCGAAGGGATGGCGAATCGCGCCGTTTTGATTCGTGTAGGGCCTGACCCAAGCGGGGCCGCATCTCGCGAGGTGACGGTTGTTCCCATTGCCACTGAACAAGCATTGCGCAATCTGGCATGGGTGGAAGACAACCGGCGCGAAGTGGACAAGCTGAGCGACGGGAAACTGGCATACATTTATTTACCGGATACAGCGGCGGGTGGCTATACGTTTTTCAACCGCTACTTTTTTCCGCAGGCGGGCAAGCAAGGAGCGGTGGTGGACGAACGATTCAACGGCGGTGGAACGATGACAGATTACATTCTGACCTATCTGCAGCGCAAGCTATTGAACTATCGCACCACTCGCGATGGGGAAGATACAACCTGGCCGGTGAGTCTGATTCAAGGGCCGAAAGCGCTGATCATCAACGAATATGCGGGATCTGGTGGGGATGCAATGCCATTCCACTTTCGAGAGATGCAACTGGGGCCTCTGGTGGGAAAGCGCACCTGGGGAGGGTTGGTGGGCTTCTTCGGACCGCAAGAGGATCTGATGGACGGAGGGATTGTCTCGACTCCGAGCCGGGGATTCTGGACGCCCAAGGGTGAGTGGGAGATTGAGAACCACGGTGTTTCGCCAGACGTGGAGGTGGAGCTAGACCCGAAAGCGGTTCGGGAGGGCCACGATCCGCAGCTTGAGAGAACAGTGGCGCTGTTGCTGGCTGATTTGGAGCAACATCCAATTCCCAAACACAAAAAGCCGGCGTATCCGAATTACAGCACCGCTACGGGGACGCCAACGCGATGAGACTCTTTTGGGTGCTGTGTTGCTTCCAACTAGCGGCCGGTTGTTTGATCGCGCAAACGGAAAAGAAGAATCCCGTGGCTAGGGATCCTACAGCAATACGCGAAGGAGCTTCGCTCTTCCGAGGAAATTGTTCGCCTTGTCACGGCTTGGATGCGCGGGGTGGAGGACGAGGACCCGACCTAACGATGGGCCGTTGGATTCACGGCGGGAGCGATGAAGCCATTTTCCAAACGATCAGCCAAGGAGTACCGGGAACCGAGATGCCGGCGAATCCTTTTGAAGACAGTGAGACCTGGGCACTGATGGCTTATATTCGGTCGGTGGCGGGCGCGCCGCAAAATCCGGCGAGCGGTGACGTGGCCGCGGGAGAGCGCTTGTTTTTTGGAAAAGAGAAGTGCGGCACATGCCACATGGTTAAAGGTCGAGGCGGGCATTTGGGACCGGATCTAAGTAGAGTTGGGGCGGCGCGGTCGATCGCTTATCTCACTGACTCGATCCGTGAACCGAACAAGGAGTTGAGCCTGGGCTATAGCGATCCGAATAATCACTACGGCATTCCGTTGGAGTATGACACGGTGAGGGTGGTGACAACGGACGGTAAGCGGCTTATAGGCGTAGCGAAAAATGAGGATGCGTTTTCGGTTCAGCTTTTGGGTGAAGACGACGAGCTTCACCTGCTGGCGAAGAAGGACCTGACGGAGGTTCGGCATGAGAGGCGATCATTGATGCCGGCGTATGGAGCTGACATGTTAAACGCCGGTGAGTTGCGAGATCTAGTTGCGTACCTATCGAGCTTGCGAGGAGCGGGACTATGACAGTGCGGAAGACATGGTTGGGATTTCTGGGGTGTGTGATTCCGCTGTTAGGGCAAGTGACAGTGGAGAGGATTTTGCATGCGCCGCAGGAGCCACAGAACTGGCTGACCTACTCAGGGAGTTACCGGAGCTGGAGGTACAGTACGCTAGAGCAAGTCAATTCGCTGAACGCGGCGGCTCTCACGGCGCAATGGGTATTTCAGAGCGGGTCTCTAGGACAATTTGAAACCACTCCGCTGGTGATTGACGGTGTGCTTTATGGCACCGGCCAAGACAACCGGGCATTCGCACTGGATGCGCGCACAGGCCGGGCCATTTGGCGATATCAAAGGAGCCTGCCGGACAAGATTCAGGCCTGCTGCGGCATGGTGAACCGCGGTTTTGCGGCTCTGGGAGACCGCCTTTTTATGACCACCTTGGATGCGCATGTGATTGCGTTGGACCGCAAGACCGGCAACGTGGTTTGGGATACGACGGCGGCGGATTATCGCGCGGGCTATGTGTTTACGGTGGCTCCGTTGGTGGTGAAGGACAAGATTATTGTGGGCATAGCGGGCGGCGAGTATGGAGTGCGTGGATTTGTGGATGCGTATTCGGCGGAAACGGGTAAACGCGTATGGAGGTTCAATACAGTGCCGGGTCCAGATGAGCCCGGCCACGAGACTTGGCAGGGAGATTCATGGAAAACGGGCGGCGCACCGGCATGGCTCACCGGTTCATATGACCCGGAGTTGAATCTCATTTATTGGGGGACGGGGAATCCCTCACCGAGCGACTATGGAGCCGAGCGAAAAGGCGACAACCTATACAGCAATTCGATGCTAGCGTTGGATGCCGATACCGGAAAACTGAAATGGTATTTCCAATTTACGCCGCATGATTTACACGATTACGATGCGACGCAGGTTCCGGTATTGGTGGATGACAACTGGCAAGGGAAGCCTCGCAAGCTATTGATTCAGGCCAATCGCAATGGATTTTTGTATGTGCTCGATCGGACGAATGGCCAGTTTCTACAGGCCAAGGCTTTCGGAGAAGTGACTTGGGCAAAGGAGATTGATGGTAACGGCCGCCCTGTGGTGGCCCCAGGAAGCGAGCCGACACTGGAGGGCACGCGCACTTGCCCGGGAGCGCTGGGAGCTACTAACTGGTTCTCACCCTCTTATGACCCACAGACGAAGCTTTTGTACGTGTCTTCCTCCGTAGAGTGCGACACCTTCAGCGCGGCTCCGCAGAAATATCATGAAGGGCACGACTTCATAGGGAGTATTTATGGGCCAGTGAAAGGCGAGAAGACGGCGGGCGCCATGCGAGCGTTCGATCCGTTGACCGGTGAGAAGAAGTGGGAGTTTCCCTATTTTTCGCCTCCATGGTGCGGAGCGTTGTCAACCGCCGGCGGGATTGTTTTCGGAGGCGACTCAGAGGGGAACTTTATTGTGTTCGACGCCCGCACAGGGAAGGATCTGTGGCATATGCAGCTAGGCGCGGCAATCTATTCATCTCCCATTACCTATTCAATAGATGGGAGGCAGTATGTGGCAATCCCGGCCGGGGCGGGTCTGTTCGCGTTTGCGTTGAACGGCAAATGAGAATCAGAAATAAAGCTTCATAGCGAATTGGAGCGATCTGGGATCGGTGGCGATATTCGTGATTCGGCCGAAAGAACAGCCGGCTTGTTGAACCAGATTGGTTTCACCGCCGGGGCCGGCAGGCAGACAGTAGTTGGTGTTCGGATAGCCAAGGTTTTGATGATTCAAGGCGTTGTAAACCTCCCAACGGAATTGCAGATAGCTGTGCTCAGTGAAGTGAAAATCCTTCATTAAGGTTCCGTCTATATTCCAGAAGGCGGGGGAACGGAGGCCGGGAAGATATTCTCCCGCAGTGCCGAAGACCCATTCGCGAGGGTCGTTCAGATTCGGATTGGCCCAAAAGTTTTGATCGGTTCCGAACACCGGTGTGAAGGCAGCGGCATTGATCCAATCGCTGGCATTCTGGCCGCCTGGGACGGCGGTGGGATTACCGACAAGGTTAGGACGGCAAGTGAGTTGATTGCAGGGTCCGCTAATGTTCAGCGGGACACCGCTCTCGGCATTAAAGTTACCCGCCAAGCGCCAACCTCCCAAGATCACGTTCAGTGGGCCACTGTGGTTCAGCCAGGTTCTGCCTTTGCCAACCGGCAGCTCATAGGTGAAGACGATGTTGAGCATGTGCGGGATATCGTCATAGGCGATGGAGCGATCCAGATTGCGATTGTCGGGGTCTTGATAACCGCCGCCGTTGATGCCGCCGGTACCGCCCACGCTACTGGTGGCACTGGCGCGTCCGCCGATGATGCCGTTGCGGGAAAGCGCGATGGTATCGAACAACTGAGAGGCCAATTGTTCGACTGAGGCGTTGTAGATTTTCTTTGAATAGGTATAAGCTACGAGCGCCGAGAGGCCGGAAGAGAGCCGTTTCTGAAAGCGGACGTTCATGCCATTGTAGACAGATTCGCCATCGTACATGGTCTGAGAGAAAAGGGCTCCATAGAACGGATAAGGCTTCAAGACGTAAGACAGAGGGATGGCACTGCTGCCCCATGTCTGCTGCAACAAGGCGGCTTGCGCACCGGAAAAGTAGTTGGAGATAGGGACATTAGCGTTCAACTGGGTCTTGTACTGAATCTCATCGGCTACCGGAACAAGATTGAACTGGCGCCATGCCTCGCCCGCCAGGTGAGTGCCATGATTTCCGACGTAGCCAATGCTCAAGAGCATGCTTGGCGATAACTCACGTTGAATCTGGAAGGTGTAGGTTTGCACTCGCGGATCTTTGGCCGGTGGATAGTAGAACTGAAGGGAAGCTCCATAAGAAGGATCGTAATTGGCGGCCGGCGGTTGACCGTTGGCGGGAATGGGAGGTATGGTGAGTGTCGCCTTATTGGTTGTGGTGTCACTGAGTGGGAATGCCACGCACTCACCCGAATATTCTCCGCACTGGCTGGGATAGAAACTACCGGTCCAATTGCTGAACGATTGCCACTGCGCGCCCGGCTGAATGCCCTGGCCGATGTTGTTAATGGCATTGATGGCATTGGTGTAGAACATGTTGTAGCCGCCGCGGATGACGGTCTTTTTGTCATTGAAAGGATTCCAGGCGAAGCTGAAACGCGGTGCAACGTCGGCGAGATGCGGAGGCGCGATTGCGGCGTCTTTTGGTATGAGCGACGATTGCCCTTCATAAACCATTTCGCCTTGCAAGCCGGTGGCGGGATTGAGGCAATCGAGACAGAAATTCGATTCGGGATGATCGCGCGATTTCCAGAAGAAGATCATGTCGTCGCGCAGGCCTACGTTGATGGTGAGATTGGGAAGGATGCGGAACTCATCCTGAATATACAGGCCCCAATAAGGGTAGCTCGAATACGGCTGAGAGGTGATGCCAGTGCCGGAATTCGCCACGGCTCCCATCATGAACTGCTCCAACCCATTGCCGCCCAGCCCGGTGGTGGGATCGTTCGCTAGAGTTCCATAAAACGCGAGGGTAGAGGGGTCACTGATCTCGCGGCCCTGTTGATCGAGCCGGTACATAAAGCCGGTCTTGATGGTGTGGCGGCCTATGATTTTGGTTACGTCATCGAGGATCGTATAGGCATCGTTCGCTTGACGTTGATTGATCCAGCCGGGAGATCCGAAATTGGCTGAGCCGCCGCCCGGCATGGAAATCTGGAAAGTGGGCGAAGGTGTGAACTGACTTAGGAAGATTTGGGAAGGCGCCAACACTTGCTGCACCTGCGGCAGATCGGTCACGCTGTCCGGGAAGCCCGCTTCGCTTGGGTTTGTGTTGAAAACCTGGCGGCTAAAGCTCATGCGGAATTCGTTGAAAAAGGTGGGACTGGCGATGTAGGTATGGCCAATACCGGCCACTTCACTGGTGAAAGTGTAAGGCGTATTGCCGCCAAAGCCTTGATAAGGTACCGTGGCTCCGGTCCAAGGTGTACGATAGATGCCGTACTTGCCAGGATTGGTGAGTACCTCAAAGAACAAACGGCTCTTATCGCTGAGCTGATGGTCAAGCTTTACGGAGATGTTATAGGGGTCCTGGCTGCTACCGATAGTTCCGAGATAGTTGCTGCAAATCGCGTAGCCGCTTTTGCCCATGGGACAGTTGCTCAACGGATTCACATAATTTGGCAGTGGGAATGACTTGAGAAAGAACATCGCGACGGGATCGAGACGGCTGGTTGGAATTTGTGTGGAGAATTGGCAGGTGGGCGTGGCGGAGGATTCAATCACGGTGTTGGTGCAGCCGTTCGGGACTAGAGCCGTGCCGAACGCGGTCCTCTGAAACGTGCCATCGGCATTCGGGCCAACAGTGCTATACGGATCGTAGATGCCGTAGGCGGAAGAGGAAGGATCTTCGCTGAAGTCTCCGGTGCGCATGGCCTGGGTGGGAACGCTGAACACGCTCTGGCCTGTTAGGTGCAGAACGGTGTGGTCTACGGAGGCGAAGAAGAATGTTTTGTCTTTGCCGTTGTAGAGTTTGGGAATCACAACGGGGCCGCCAAATGTCCCGCCGAAATCGTTATAGTGGAGGACCTTGTCGGGAATCAGATGGCCGGTGGAATCAATGGAGGTGAATGGGTTGCGGGCGTTGGTATCGCTGTTGCGAACGAATTCATAGAGGTCGCCGTGCGGATGATTGGTGCCTGATTTCAATACCACGTTGAATACGCCCCCGCCGGTGCGGCCATATTGAGCCGAGATGCCTTCCGTCACTGCTTGAAACTCAGTGACGGCGTCGGGCGAGGGATTTACCGCCATGTTCTCGACAAGGCCAGATAGGTTGAGATTGCCGTCGAGATACCAGGCATTGGCTCCCGCCTGACCGCCATTCACGGAGATGTCGGAGCCTTGCGCGTTGCTTGGGTCGGGAAAAGTGCCGTACTGACTGCTGAAGCCGAAGTTGCTGCCGGGAGGTCCGGCGGCGTTTTCGACTCCCGGAAGGAGGTAAACGAGTTGCATGAGGTCGCGCCCGGCAAGAGGCGTATCCTCAATGGCCTGTTGCGAGACCATGGCGGAGAAGTTGGAGGAGGAGGTTTCAACGAGGGGCGCGGCGGCGTTGACCTCTATGTGCTGTTGCGTCGTGCCGAGAGTGAGCGCGGCATCTAAGCGGACTTGCCGGCCGGCGGCGGCATCAACGTCATTGCTTTGGGTAACGGCGAAACCAGCCGCTTCGATGCGCACCGTGTATTTGCCGGGAAGCAAGCCGATGATTTGGTAATAGCCGGTGCCATTGGTTTTAGTGGGCGTGGCAACGTTGGTGCTCTGGGAGGTGACCGTGACGGTAGCGCCGGCGATGCCCGCCCCCTGTGGATCGGTCACGACCCCTTCAATCGAACTTCTTTCCATTTGCGCGCAAAGGGAAGAGGCGATGATTAGGAACGCGGCCGCGAACTGCAATGGATGACGCCGTAGCATTGAATCCCTCCTGAAGCCGCCCGTCTTTGAGGACGGCGTTAGTCATTTGAATTGAAAAGCGGCGGACGAGGCGCAAGGCTGAAGCTATCGGGGTCAGTAAGTCGATTACAAAAATACAAAATACTGAATGGTGTGTCAAGGCGTTTTAAATCCGGCCCGAGGCGGCCCACTTGCGTGGCCGACCCCTAATCGAGTTTGAGCCGACTGTGCACTTAGCTCGAGGGCTGCGAGGCCGGGTCTACGTTGTCTCAAACCATCGCATTCTGACATTTGTCTTGCAGCCGCGTTTAGACACTTCACGAGTTGGAGCTATTTATCCTATCCTCTTGGAATCAACCCCGTTCATTAATATCTGATATAACATCGGTTGTTATAGGCTTACGGCTTTCCGGGGCTGCTCCGCAGCCTCTAGCAGGCGGAACCGCCTGCTCCACCCTATTTTGCGACAGAAACTAGCTAAGCTAGCTAGACAAGGCAAGACAATACAATGGCCTTACTGCCGAAAACGGTAAGCGTGGCCAGATTGCCTACAAAACGCCGCAGGGTAAAAGCGGCAATCCGGCATTAGATCCGCATTCGCGCGCTGGAACTCAGCCACTTCCTCCGGCTTTGCCAAAGCGTCCCAATCGAGGTCGGAAACGGCGCTCAGGAATGGTGAATAGATCACGCGCTTCCCCGTTCGCAGCGCATGAGCGCCCGCCCACGCGCCCAGCATGGGAATAGACGCGTTTAGCAGTTCCTTCAAGAAGCCCGACCGTAACACTGCGAATCTGGCTGAGACGGCGCTCACCGACCGCTGTTTCATCATTTGCGTGGAATAGCCTGGATCAAGGGCAGGCCTTCCCCGGTCTGGACAATGACAGCCCTCGTCGAAGCCCAAAACATAACCGGCGCTCATTGTTATTTGGGCGCGATTGCGCACCCACCCGCCCATCATGACTGTGTCGGGAAATCTCTCGAACAATCCAACGGCTTCCCATAGCCAATCCGCTCGATCGACTTCGAGATCGTCGGCGAGGAGACACACTAGATCGTCGCCGGTCCGCGAGGCGCGCGCGATCAAGGCGGCGAGAGACGGCAAGGCGTCATCTATCGGGAAGGAAAATTTGGGAAGCTCAGGATACTCAAGCGGCTGGGAGGCGACCTTAGAACCGGTCTCGACGGAAATCAGCATCGCAGGCCAAGGATCGACGGGGCGTCGGCGTAGCCACCAATCAGCGCTGCCGGGCAACAAAGGGCTATATTCGACAACGAACTTCGCAGCCAAGCCGCTCTTTTCAAGATAGCCCTGCAAAACCGCTTTCTGGGAGGAATGAATGTAAGGTTTGCTACCGGCATCGTCCGCCGTTGACTCCGCGTGCATGCGCCAGCTATACACGACCTCTGGAATGTGAACTGCCGCGTCGCCAGCCAAAAGGAAGCGCGCAAAGAGATCCCAGTCCGCGCTGCCCTCGGTAGTTTTGTCGGTGTAAGCGCCATGGTTGAGGGCCAACTGGCGGTCAATCACGCCCAGATGAGCAATGTATGCGGAGTTGAGGAGAAGGACCGGATCGAAATCCGGCTTCAGGTACGGTTGCACCGCATGAGGGCCAATCAACTTATCCTCGTCCGAATACAGCAGCGGTGGAAAACCGCTGTGGCGAATCCACCAATTGACAATTTCGAGACAATCGGGATACAGCCAATCGTCGGCATCGACCGGCAGAACATAGCGGGCACCAGCGGATTCCAGACACAGACGCAAGCCGCCAATGATGCCCGTGTTGCTGGGCGAATGCACGATGGTAATCCAGGAATGCTCGCTCAGCTTGTTTAAGTAATGAAGCAGTTCGCGGTTTTGGCAGCCGTTGTTCAGGATGACCCATTCGGCGGCGCCGGAAGCGTTCTGTTCGATGACGCTCTGCGCCAGCAGTTTAAAATATTTGAGAGGCGTGCCTTCCCAAACCGGTGTCAGGATAGACAACAAGCCTTTTTCGAGTTCGCCAGCGTAATGGATTCGGCGCGCCGGCAACTCGCGCTTGAGCCAAGCGTGGTATTCGGCAGCGTCCCAAACCAGGTACTTGGCGCGCAAGGTTCGCCGTATCTGAACTTGCAACCAGGCGGGAACGATATGGCGCAACAACGCCCGCTTTTTCTTGAACAGATGAAACTCAAGTTTCAGTGCAACTGTGCGCGCTGTGACCAATGTATATTAGGCTACGCTGTACGCTGAGAGTAACGCGACCCACTAATGGCAGTCTACCCCACCTTTGCCGTCACCATTGTGACGTTTAACAGCGCGCGCTTTATCGGGCAGTGCTTGCGACACGTGTTTGACCAGGATTATCAGGCGCTGGACGTGGTGGTGGTGGATAATGCTTCGAGCGATGAAACCCCTGCCATTCTGCGGGAATTTGAGCACCGCGTCAAAGTGGTGTACAACCGCGAAAACATTGGTTTTGCCGCCGGGCAGAATCAGGCCATGGCCTTGGCGGCACGAGGCGCGGATTGGCTGCTGGCTTTGAACCCGGATGTTCGCCTTACACCCGGGTTTGCGCGTTCGCTCATTGCCGCAGCTGAGGTGGATTCGGGCGTGGGAAGCGTTTGCGGCAAGCTACTAGGCATGACGGCTTCGCTTGAGATCCCGGCTGAACCTATTTTGGATTCCACCGGCATTTTTTTCACGCCCAGCCTCCGGCATTTCGACCGGGGAAGCCGCATGCCCGACCGGGGACAATATGAGCAGCTTGAATATGTATTTGGCGGCACGGGAGCGGCGTGCCTTTACCGCCGGCTGATGCTAGAAGATGTCTCAATAGAGGGCGAATTTTTTGACAACGATTTTTTCGCGTATCGGGAAGATGCCGACCTAGCCTGGCGCGCTCAGCTCTGCGGCTGGAAGTGCCTTTACACGCCGCGGGCCATTGCCTATCACGTGCGCCACGTCCTGCCAGAGAGGCGATCTTCGCTGTCGGCCGCCATCAATATGCATTCAGTGAAAAATCGCTGGCTGATGCGGATCAAGAACATAAACGGCGATTTATATGCGCGGCACTGGCTGGCTATTACCGCGCGGGACTGCGTTGTGATCGGCGGCTGTCTGCTGCGTGAGTTTTCGTCGCTGCGGGCTTTTGCTCTGCTGGCGCGGTTGTGGCCGGGCGAGTTGCGGAAGCGCCGTGTCATCATGCGCAAGCGGCGCGCCACAGACGAGTACATGGCCCATTGGTTTGCCACCCGGCCGGTCAGTTTTCCAGCCGATTCAAATGCCCAAATCCTCAACGCGCAGCGGGCCGGCTCGTAAGATTGATGCGCATTGCACTGTTGGGCACGCGCGGCATACCGGCCAACTACGGCGGCTTTGAAACCTTTGCGGAGGAGTTGTCGGTGCGGCTGGTGGAACGGGGGCATGAAGTCACGGTTTATTGCCGCGAGCGGAACGTGCTGACGGAATACCGCGGCGTCAAACTGCGCTATCTGCCCACCATCCACCACAAGTATTTCGACACAATGGCCCACACGGCGCTTTCCACCGTTGACGTGTTGTTTCGGCGTTTTGACGTCTTGCTTTATTGCAATGCCGCCAATGCCGTTTTCACGCTATGGCCACGCGCCGTAGGTATGCCCACCGCTTTAAACGTG
The DNA here is from genome assembly GCA_963785595.1 of Bryobacterales bacterium. GTDB lineage: Bacteria > Acidobacteriota > Terriglobia > Bryobacterales > Bryobacteraceae > Bog-105. The sequence continues at coordinate 1,016,019 of CAWAVY010000003.1, forward strand.
GATGGAGTGGAGCGGCACCGCAAGAAGTGGAACGCTCTTGCCAAATCGTACTATCTGCTGTCTGAGTGGCTGGCCACCTGGTGCTGCTCAACGGTGATCACCGACGCGCAAAAGATCCGGGAATACTATTTGGAACGTTATGGGAAGGACTCTACGTTTATCGCGTACGGGGCGGAAACCGGCAAGGTTGCGGACACGGATCAAGTGCGGCGATTGGGTCTGGAGCCCGGCCGCTATGTCCTATATGTGAGCCGCATGGAGCCGGAAAATAACGCCTTGCTGGTTCGCGAGGCTTTCGAGAAAATCGACACGGGTTACAAGCTCGCCCTGGTGGGTGACGCGCCTTATGCAGCCGGCTATATCAGCCAGGTGAAAGACACCACTGATGGGCGCGTTGTCATACCGGGGGCGATTTATGGCGAAGGCTATCGGCAGCTGCAATCGCACTGCGCGGTGTATGTGCAAGCCACGGAAGTAGGTGGTACGCACCCGGCCCTGATTGAGGCCATGGGACGTGGCGCGCTGGTGCTGTATCTGAACACGCCGGAGAGTGCGGAAGTGGCGGGCGACGCAGCGGTGCCTTTTACGGACGACCTGGCTGAAAAGCTTGGTTGGGCGGTGAAGGTGTCTGAAAGTGAACGCGCTTTGTGGGGCGAGCGGGCGAGAGAGAGAATTGAAAAATTGTATAGCTGGAACGCGGTGACGGATCAGTATGAAGCGCTGCTGCGTGGATTAGGATCGAAGTAAAAGTGGATTAGGATCGAAGTAAAAAATGATGCCCTATCGTTCTTGGGTGGAAGTTTCGCGCGCGCAAATTGGCGCAAACTTCGAAGCGATTCGCCGGGTTGTCGGAGCGGGTGTGGAAGTGATGCCGGTGGTGAAAGCGGACGCCTACCGGCATGGCGCGGTGGAAGTCTCGCGCGTTTTGGAAGAGCGAGGCGCGCGCTGGCTGGCGGTAAGCAATACCGACGAAGGGGTGGCGTTGCGCGATGCCGGTATCCGGACGCGCATTCTGGTGATGGCCGATTTTCTGCCGTTCACCCGGGAGGCGCTGCTCGCTTACAATCTCACGCCGGTGATCCATTCGCTGGCCGACTTGGCTGAACTGGACCGGCTGGCGGCGCAGCGCAACCAACGCGTCCTTTGCCATCTGAAGATCGATACGGGCATGGGCCGGTTAGGGGTGCGGGCCGATGTGGCGGCCATCGCCGAAGGCGTCGTTTCCGCGAAGAACGTGGAGGTGGAAGCGGTGATGACGCATTTCGCTTCGGCTGCCAACTACCAGACGCACCAGACCGAGGAGCAGATTGCGCTGTTTGAGAAAACGGTGGCCGGGCTGGCTGCGGCGGGCGTCAAACCTCACCTGCTCCACTTGTCGAGCACCATACCAGTGGCTTATCGAAGGCGCAATAGTTGGGGTGGCATGGTGCGGCCTGGCCACGCGATCTACGGCTACGTTTCGCCCGCGCGCGGTCATGCGCCCGCCGCAATCTTGGAGGTAAAGCCCGCGCTCACGTGGCGCGCCACTGTGCTTTCCGTAAAGGATCTTCCTGCCGGATCTCTGGTCGGCTATGGGGGAATGTTTCGAGCGCCCCAACCGATGCGCCTTGCCATATTGGCGGCCGGCTATGCGGACGGCATTCCGCATCGCCTGTCGAATCGTGGAGCCGTTATTGTGAACGGCAAGCTCGCGCCCATGATCGGCGCGGTTTCCATGGATCTCACATCCATTGATGTGACCGGCAGTCCTGAGGTTAAAGTAGGCGACGCCGTCACTCTGCTTGGCACGGAAGGCGAGGTCTCGATAGACGCCCAGGAGATCGCTAAACTGGCCGGGACGATTTCCTATAGCGTGCTGTGCGGTATCCACGCGCGGGTAAAGAGGATCTATGTGTAGCGTGATTCAGAAAGAAAGAGACTCGACACTCGTTTCTTGTACTTATTCCGTGGATAGGCATGAAGGTCTCGGTTCAAACGCCAGCTTTTGTTGGGTTGCTGGCCGTTACCATCTGTTTCGGCTGGCTGTATCTCAATACGCACTACCTTCGCGGAAATAACTGGACTTGCGTGTTTTATACCGGCGTCCGTGTGCCGATGCCGGCAGAGCTAGCTCATGAAAACATATACTTGTTTCCGGGCGTCGTCGGCTATGACGCCCAGTTTTATCACCTGATTGCCCACGATCCGCTCTTTCAGAAAGGGTTTGGCCATTTCATAGACGATCCGCGCTTTCGTTACCGCCGCATTCTGATTCCGGGTCTGGCTGCCTTGCTCTCTTTCGGAGACGACAGCAGAGTTGACTCAGCCTATATTGCGGTGGTGTTGGCTCTCGTTTATCTGGGGGCCTTTTGGCTTACCAGTTGGAGCATGAGCCACGGTCTTTCGCCTGCGTGGGGGCTTTTGTTTCTGGTTATACCGGCAACCTTGGTAACGATGCTGCTGATGGTTGTGGATGGCGCGCTGGCGGCGCTCACGATTGGCGCAATCTGGTACGCCGAGCGGCAAAATCAAAAGCGTCTGTTTCTGGTCTTCGCGTGCGCCGCGTTGGTACGCGAAATCGGTATATTTCTACTAGCCGGATACTGCCTTTGGCTGCTTGTGCAAAGAAAGCCCCGGCGCGCGGCAATCTTCGGAACGGCGGCCCTTCCGCTATTCCTTTGGCTCTGGTTCGTGCAACTGCATACGGCGGCCGGTTCAAAGCAGATGCTGTCCGCCATCCCGTTTCGAGGTTTGTATGGGGCCGTTGCCAGCCACTGGGTCTATCGGCAGCCCGTCTTGGTGGCGCTCGATTTCGTGGCGATGGGCGGCATGCTGCTGGCCTTCACCTTCGCTATCTATTATTTCGCGCGGCGCGAAACGCGGAGTCCAGCGGCTTTTATGGTGGCGGGATTCATATTCCTGGGCGTTTTCGTCGGCAATTCCGCTGGGATTTGGCCGGAGGTCAACTCCTTCGGGCGCGTCTTCACCCCGGTCTTATTGTTCGTGGCGATGACGGGCCTGGTGCGTCGGAATTGGTGGACTCTGGCGCCGATCGGGCTGATTGATTTGCGCATCGGTGCCGTTTTTGCCTATCATTCGGAAGCGGTGGCGCACGCTATCTTAGCGAGACGTTTGTGAAGAATGGTCACGCTTCATAACGCGTTGGTTTTCCGCGACGCCGTGTTGGCTGCGAGTCTGGCCGCGGCGCGCTCATAGGTGACGCGCCGGATCAATCGCCAGGTTAAGAGCTGCGTCACGCCATAATTCCAAACTGATCCAATGGCGAGGCCAAACAGTCCGGCAAAATACCAGGGCGTGCCGGCGGCGATCGCGGAATTGGCGAGCCGGAGGTTGATGTACACCCCGATGGAACAAGCCAAATAAAAGGAAAGCAGCCCGCGCAGGATTCCCCACCCCTTGAGTTTCCGGTCGCGATACGTGATCAGGTTGTTCAACAGGAAATTAGCCGTCATGGCAAAGATGGTCGAGACGGTTTGCGCCGTCACGAATGTGGTGCCAAACGCCGAATGCAAGAGCCACAGGATGGAAAGCTGGATGAAAACGCCAACGCCGCCGACCATCGAGAACAAGATGAACGACGACGGAATGAAGCCGCCAATCAGCTTGTCTATGAGCAACTGGAGATATTCGACGCCCACCATAAGGTCGAGCTTGCTTTCCCCCCGTTGGCGGCTGCGGAACGTATACGGCACCTCGCCCAGTCTGACCGGGCGGGGCGAAGAAGCCAGCAAATCGACCAGAATTTTGAATCCTAGTCCAGACGTTCGATGCACCACCTCAAGCAGGAACGGACGGCGCAGCAGGAAAAAGCCGCTCATCGGATCTTGAATCTTGCAGCGGCAGATTTTTTCACTCAGCCTGCGTCCGAGCATGCTGAGAGTGACGCGCGATTTATCAAAATCGCCCATGCTGCCGCCTGCGATGTTGCGGCTGCCCACCACTACGTCGAGATTTTCGTCCTTCAGCCGCTGGAGCATGCGCGGCAGGATTTGTTCATCATGCTGCAGATCGGCATCCATAACCGCCAGATAGGGACTGGCCGAGCTCATCATTCCTTCCAGGCACGCCGACGACAGACCGCGCCGGTTCACGCGATGCACGATGCGAACTTTAGGATCACGTAAAGCGATGGAACGGACAAGATCTGCCGTTCCATCGCGCGAATCGTCGTCTACGAATATCACTTCATATGAGATACCCCCCAGCGCATGTTGGAGGTGTTCGAGAATCGGTTCTACGTTCCCGCGCTCATTAAAAGTTGGAAGGATGATGGAAAGTTCAGTCAAACCAGACCTCTCGGTAGACGAACGCCTTTCCTACGGTATTCAAGTCCAATGTTAGTTTATCGGACGCTGTAATGACTTACTTTAGCGGCGGGAGGACACGGAGGAGCCAGCCTCCTACCGCGTGCTACATTCAAAAGGACGCCCAGATTGCGGGAACATTCGCCCTCAAGTTTCCGTCTGAGAGTTTCAGCCGGGGAGACCTTTTTTGAAGAAGAAGTGGAGAATCGTCATTCTGTTGCTGCTGGTGATCTTGATCGCCGGCGGCATTTTCGCCAGTATCAAATACAGTGAACGCGGTATTGTCGTCGTGCAAACCGGCAAAGTGAGCCGCGAGGATCTGACCGCCATCGTCACCGCTTCGGGCGAAGTTAAGCCAAGAAACTACATAAACATCGGAGCCAACAGCCAAGGTGCCGCGCCCATCACCCAGATCCTGGTTAAAGAAGGCGACCATGTGAAAAAAGGGCAGGTTTTAGCGCGCTTAGCCGCGGTACAGCCTAAGGCGGATTTGGCGGCTCAGGAAGCTTCCCTAACTGCTACTCAGGCTGATTCGGCTGCTACCGAAGCCGCTGTGAAAGCGGCAGACGACAATATCGCCGTGGCCAAGGCCCAAGTCGAACATGATAAAGCGGACCTGGATCAAAAGAAGAACGATTTAAAACGCGCCCAAGAGCTCTATGACGGCAAGTTGATCTCCGCGCAGGATTTTGAAGCGAAGAGAGTGTTGTACGACTTGGCGGTGAGCACCCTGAACTCGTCCATTACCCGCGTCGCGCAAGCGCAATCGCAGAAAGCTCAATCGGCGGCGCAGCTCACGTCGGCGCAGCGCAAGGTGTACCAGCTTCAAGCGATGGTGACCCGCTATAACGACGTGCTGCAACAGTATGAAGCCGTTGCTCCGTTGGATGGCGTTGTAACAAACTTGCCGGTGCGAGTCGGTGAAACAGTTGTGCCGGGCATTCAGAATTCCACCGCGTCCACCATCATGACGATTGCGGACATGTCCATCATTACGGCCGAAGTTCACGTGGATGAAACGGACATTGTGAGCGTTAAGCTGGACCAACCGGCGGATGTCACCATTGACGCCATACCGAACCAGACTTTTAAGGGCAAAGTGATAGAGATCGGAGATACCGCGATTGTGCGTTCCACCGGCGTGGCGGCATCGCAGAGCCAGACTTCGAGCCAGGAAGCGAAGGATTTCAAGGTGGTGATCGCGCTTGATATTTCCGAAGATCTGGTTCGTCCCGGCCTTTCCTGCACGGCCAAAATCACCACGGCGGTGCGTCCGCACGCTATTGCCATACCGATTCAGGCGCTGACAATCCGCCAAAAGGGACAACTGCAACCGGTAAAAGTGGGCCAGGCGCCGGTTACCGATCCGGTGGCTTTGAAAGCCGCTAAGGAAGAGTTGCAAGGAGTCTTTGTGATACAGGGCGGCAAGGCTGTCTTTCGCGAGGTGAAAACCGGCATCAGCGGTTCCACCGACATCGAGGTTTTGCCTGGAGAACTCAACGAAGGCGATGAGATCGTAACGGGCAGCTATCAGGTGATTCGCACGATTCGCAATGACGCGAAGGTAAAAATCGATAACAAACCGCCGGCGATTTCGGCCACGCCCAGCTAAGGTTCGGTAGACCAACATGGCACTTGCCCCATCGGTCCTAGAGGACCTTGATCCCAGAGAGCGCGAGGAACGCGGCGAACAGCTTAAGACCCAAGGCGTGGTGATCCGCACCTACGATCTCTGGAAAACCTACATCATGGGCGACCAGGAAATCCACGCGGTTTCGGGGGTGGATATTCAAATCAAGCGCGGCGAATATGTGGCCATCATGGGTCCTTCGGGCTCGGGCAAATCCACGCTGATGAACTTGATTGGCTGCCTGGATACTCCTAGCAAAGGTTTGTATTATCTCAACGGTAAGCTGGCGAGCGATATGGACGACGACGAGTTGGCGCGGATCCGCAACCGGGAAATCGGTTTCGTGTTTCAGACGTTCAACTTGCTCGCACGGTCATCCGCCTTGCACAACGTGGAACTGCCGTTGATCTACGCGGGTATCAGCTCGGCGGAACGGATTGAGCGCGCCAAATCGGCCTTGCGCGAGGTGGATTTGGAGCAGCGTATGGATCACAAGCCGAATGAGCTTTCCGGCGGCCAGCGCCAGCGTGTGGCCATTGCCCGCGCGTTGGTGAACCGGCCCTCGATTCTCTTGGCGGACGAACCCACCGGCGCTCTCGACACCAGTACGGGCAACGAAATCATGGGGCTCTTCGAGCGCTTGCACGAAGCCGGGAACACCATCGTTTTAGTCACGCACGAACTCGATATCGCCAATCACGCCGACCGGGTGATTCATATCCGCGACGGCAAAGTGGAGAGCGATGAGATCACGGTGAAGGCTAAGTCGTAGAAAATTCAGCGCAGAGTGTTATCTTAATTACAAATACAAGTTTTGTGGTGGCCGCATTCCGGCGGAGCAAAGGTCTTCCTAGCCATTGATCAGCCTACTATGAGCCAGACTGTTCGCGGTTCGAATTCAAGGCGTAGCCTTGATGCTCCGCTTCAGCCATCAACCACAGTGCCGCCGCGCATCCTGATGGCTGAAGATAACCTAATCAACCAGCGGGTTGGAAAATTGATATTGCAAAGGGCCGGCTTCTCCGTTGATGTCGCCGCCGACGGCGTTGAGACTCTGGAAGCGCACAAGAAGCAGCCGTATGACGTCATACTGATGGATTGCCAAATGCCGCAGATGGACGGGTTTGAAGCCAGTCTCGCGATTCGCAAGCTGCCGCTGAAGCAGCCCGTGATCATCGCGGTCACGGCCAATGCTCTCGTCGGCGAACGCGAGCGTTGCCTGAAGGCCGGCATGGACGATTATCTGTCGAAGCCTTTTCAGGCGGAACAATTGGTCGCCATGGTTGCGAAATGGCTTAGTATCCGCCACGGGCTAAAAGGCAAATCGGCTAGCGCGTGACTACTTGGCGGCAAAGCGCCCGACAAAAGCGCTCCATTGCCTTCGAAACCAACCGGGATGTACTTTTGCCTGCATCTTGTTGGTGTCCAAGCCGTTCGGATTCGCCTGCGTTACCACTGCGCCGGGCCCCTCGGGCAAGTCTTCCGTGCCGGTTAAATGCACCAGCGTTCCATCGAAACTGTACGTGCGGCGGCGGAATTTTTCGTCGTCGTCTTTGGTGATGATATGAAACGTGCGGCCGCTCGTTTTCTCTGCCGCCGGATCAACCGAAACGGGAAAGTAGCCTTCCAAATCGCGCTTCCGGTAAGACGTTTCGAAGCGATGGCGCCGTAGATTCCAAATAAACACCCGCCACGAATCAAAATCCACCGGATCGCTGCCGGAAAGAGTGGTCCAAAGCCAATGGTGTTTCAAGCCCTTCTCTTCGTCGTTCACGGAACCAAGATCGAAATAAGACGTGATGCGTTTTCCTTCGGCATATTGGGCGACATCGTCGGGAACGGAAATCGTTAAATTGCGGGTTAAGACCCAACCGGTATCGCCCTTCTTTGTGCGGATGAGCGTCCAGTCTTCCATAACGATAGGGTGCTTCGCCTCAGCCGCCTTCTTGGCCGCGAATGCCTGGGCGGCTTTCTTCTGTTCGGCCGCTATCGCTCGCGGTGTGTCTGAGCCATCAATCCGTTCGGCGGAAAGCTCCTGCCAGTTGGCGGGCGGTTTTGGGGGCGGCGGCCTCACCAAGCGAAACCCGCCCTTTGCCTGCTGTTCCCGCTTGGGGCGGCGGGGCGGTACAGGCCTCTCCACAACGAGTGATGAGGTTTTGGTGGGCGGGGCGTTTTTGGGCGCGCGCATCCGGCCCAACATTTCGACTTGGCCACCTTCGGCGATCTGGGCAAACGCGGGCGAACGGCGGCTGGGTTCGATGTGAATGTTCAGAAGCTCAAAGGCCGCGGCGGCACCCTGCGAAGGCAACGCCCGTTGCCGCTCACGATCCTGCTGGATTTGCCGCATCTGCTCACTGCTGAGCAAATCTTCCGCATCGACCCATCCTTCGTTTGCGCCGGCCGCAACCTTCACCAGTCTGCGCTGGACATCAATAATCGAAACCTTGTCGCCATGCTTCAGCGTGGTGACAGCGCCGCTCTTTTGCGATATCTGACTCCGCACCGTGAGTGTTTGCGGCGCCACATAGGCATTACCCAGCGTCTGGCGTTCTTCGGTGCAACCGCTCAGACCCAACAGCGTTAGCAAGCTGATAAAAGGAATGACAGAAGGGAACAGCGGCGTGCGAGACATGCAACCCGTTACTATCGAGCTTAACGCACTAACTCAATAACGCGGCAGCAAGCGGGCCAATTCTTTCAGGATGCAACGGTCCATCACTACGGGTATGCCGGCAGCTTCCGCCATCTTAGCCGCATCGTGATGCACCACGCCTTCCTGCATCCAAATGCAGCGCGGCCGCTTCGTGAGCGCATCGGCCACCACTTCGGGCACGAACTCCGATTTCCGGAAAATATCGACGATATCGATTTCGCCCGGAATGTCTTCAATGCGCGGGTAGCATTTCTCGCCCAATACTTCCGTTAGGCTCGGATTCACGGGAATCACGCGAAATCCTTGCGCTTGCAAAAAGCGCGCCACGCCGAAACTGGCGCGGCCAGGGCCGTTCGATAAACCCACCACGGCTACGGTCTTCGATTCCTGAAATAGGTGCGTCAGTTCAGCGTCGGTCATGCACGGGCTCTTCCATCGCCATCAGTTTTCGAAAACGCTCCACTTCTTTGTTAGTCAATGTGCGGTAGGCTCCCGGCTGCAGCGCGCCCAACTCGAGGAAGCCAATTTTCACCCGCTTCAATTTTTCCACCAGATGCCCAAAATGCTTGAACATGATGCGAATTTGATTCTGCCGGCCCTCCACCAGCCGGACCTCATACCAGGGGTTATCGCCTTTCTTGATGAGTTTTAGCCCCGCCGGAGCGGTCCGTTTGCCATGCATGGGTATCCCTTGCCGGAACTGCTCTTCCTGCTCGGCCGTGAGCATGCCTTTCGACTTCACCAAATAGGTCTTGCTGATGTGGCTTGCGGGAGACATCAGCTTGTTGGCAAAATCGCCGTCGTTGGTGAGCAACAGCAACCCTTCGCTCGCGTAATCGAGCCGGCCAACCGGGTAAATGCGTTCCCGCATGCCCTTGAAAAAGGACATTACCGTTTCGCGCCCTTCCGGGTCGCGCACGGTGGTGACACAGTTCTTTGGCTTGTTCAACGCTAGATATAAGTGATGCTTGGGAGCGCTGAGTACGCGCCCATCCACCTTCACCTTGTCTACTTCGACATCGGCTTTTGAACCCAGTTCGCTGACGGTTACGCCGTTTACCGATACGCGGCCTTCCAGAATCAACTCTTCGGCCTTGCGGCGGCTGGCAACGCCGGCATGGGCCAAGATTTTTTGCAGGCGTTGTTCAGGCATCGGCTTCTTCGGTCTTCTCTGGCGCGGCTTGAACTTCGTCGTTCTCACTCAGCGCAAAACGCCCTAGTTCTTCGAACTCCTTTAGCGTGGGTAGTTCGGCCAGCGAGTTCAAACCAAATTGAATGAGGAATTCGCGGGTGGTCTTATACATGATCGGCTTGCCAATCACTTCCTTGCGGCCCGCCGCCGCCACGAGCTTGCGATCCAGCAGCGTCTTCAACACGCCGGCGCCTTGCACGCCGCGGATCTCCATAATTTCCGGCGCGGTGATCGGCTGCTTATAAGCAACGACGGCCAACGTTTCGAGCGCCGGGAGCGAAAGTTTCAACGGAGCTTGCAGCTTCTTGACAAACTTGCGGATGGATTCGTGATGCTCCGGCTTGGTCGCCATTTTATAGCCACCGGCCAGTTCACGAATCGATAAACCGCGATCCGGCGCGCAGTACTCGGTGACCAACTGGGCCAGAATTTCTTTGATGCGGTCCAACGGTTGATCGAGCGCGCTGGCCATCTGCTGCGCCGTCAGCGGTTCATCCGTTATGTAGATGGCTGCCTCAATCACCGCCTTCAACCCGGCGGCGGCATCTTCGGTAGGCACAGGTTCGTTGATCGCTTCGGCGATCATGACATCGTCGTCTTCCAGCTCGCGTGTCTCTTCCTCTTTAAGCGGTTCGTCCATGCTTTCTATCAGTGGTATTCCTCTTCCACAGCCGCCAGATCGTCCACCGCGGCCTCTGTCTCGTCAAACCCGCTGCCGCGCCGCAATCCGATGTCTCCAAACGCCTCGCCCTGCGTCAGTTCCAGAGCCTGCCGCTTGACGAGTTCAAGAATGGCTAGAAACAAGCAGATCATCGCGCGCGGCCCGCGTTGTTTTTCGAACAATTGCGTAGCCGAGAGCGAGTCTTTGCGCATGTTCACTATCTGATGGCGCAGGTATTGGATCATCTCCGGCACACTCACGGTTTCCTTGCCAATTTCATACAGCGGACGGTTCTTCACGCGCTCGAGAATAGTTTGAAACGTTTGCACCAAATCGAAAATTGTGGCGGTTAGGCCCGGCCCTTCGTCTTCGGAAATGAACTGCTCGATTTGCGGGTTCGACCACACGGCTTCTTCAATCACGCGCTTCTGCTGCAACATTTCCGCGGCATTCTTGAAGCGCTCGTGTTCGAGCAACTGGTTAACCAGTTCCTTGCGCGGATCTTCTTCCGGCGCGAGCTTGTCCAACTCCGGATCGCGCGGCAGCAGCATTTTGCTCTTGATATGGATGAGCGTTGCCGCCATGTAGACGAAATCGGAACTCAGTTCGATATCGAGCTCGGTCGCCTTCTTCATGAACTCCAGATATTGCGCCGTGATTCTCGAGATCGGAATGTCTTGAATATTGATTTCCTGCTTGCGGATGAGGTCCAAAAGCAGGTCGAGAGGGCCCTCATATTGTTCAAGATGGAAGTTTAAGGGCGAAGACACTAGCTACACCATAACATGCAAAACAGGCTTGTTTTTGAGGCTAGGCTGGGGTTACGTTAAGCTGAAAGTGTTCCCAGCAAGGAGCTTCGACCAATGGCCACAAAAACGCTGATGACGGTAGAAGAGTTCGCTCAAATGCACACTTCGGAAACCGAAGATTTTGAGTTGGTGGAAGGAGAGCTGGTCCCTTTGCCGAGCGCGACCCCATTGCATGCTAAAATCCGCCGTAGATTGGAGCGCCGGCTTGAAGACTATTTCGAGACCAATCCCGTTGGCGAACAGTTTGGCGAGGTGGATTGCCGCGTTGTAGGTGATACCGTTCGTCGGCCCGATCTTGCCATCTTTCTAAGTGCTCAAGTGCAACAGATCGACCTCAAGAAGATTCCCATACCGTTCGCTCCGGACATAGCCGTCGAAGTTCTTTCTCCGTCTGAGGCCGCCATTGATGTAAATCGCAAAGTCCGCGAGTATCTAGGAGCCGGTAGCACGGAAGTCTGGATTCTCGACCATGAGAATGTACAACTGTTCGTGCATACGAGCACGGGTATCCGCCAGTTAGCTGGAACCGAAGCGCTGGAATCGCCTTTACTTCCTGGTTTCGCCGCACCTGTGAGTGATCTTCTGACGGGCTTCTAAACAGGTTTCCGGCGCAAAATTCGACCACCACACACTCCCTGACGGTCGTGGTTCCGTAAGCCGTTGCTGAAGCGCGCACGTTAGCAAGCGGATTCTGGAGCAGCGGTTAAGATAACCTGAAAGTGTTCCCGCCAAGGAGCTTCCACCAATGGCCACAAAAACGCTGATGACGGTAGAAGAGTTCGCTCAAATGCACACTTCGGAAACCGAAGATTTTGAGTTGGTGGAAGGAGAACTAGTTGCCTTGCCGAGCGCAACTCTATTGCATGCTAAGATCCGCCACAATGTTGAACGCCTGGTGGGCAATTATCTGGCCCAAAGCCCGATTGGCGGAGTGTTTGGCGAGGTTGATTGCCGAGTCTCTGACGGTACTGTGCGCCGCCCCGATCTTTCCATCTTTCTCAGTACCCGGCCTGCAAGAGATTGATCTGAAAAAAATCCCTGCCCCGTTTGCGCCGGACATTGCCGTTGAGGTTCTTTCCCCTTCTGAAATCGCCATTGATGTGAACCGCAAAGTGCGTGAGTATCTAGGAGCCGGTAGCACGGAAGTCTGGATTCTCGACGATGAGAATGGACAACTATTCGTGCATACGAGCAAGGGTATCCGCCTCTTGGTTGGAACCGAAGCGCTGGAATCGCCTTTGCTTCCTGGTTTCAGCGCGCCGGTGAACGATCTTCTAGGCGGCTTCTGACATCTCAAGTCTATATAATCCAAGGGTGAAAATGACCGGGGCGGAGTGTTTGCTGAGAACACTTTTGAACAACGGCGTGGACGTATGCTTCATGAATCCGGGCACCTCCGAGATGCAGTTCGTGGCGGCGCTCGACCGGGTTGGGGGCATGCGGCCGGTTTTAGGTTTGTTTGAGGGCGTTTGTTCCGGCGCGGCCGATGGGTACGCGCGCATGACCGGGAAACCCGCCGCGAGTCTGCTCCACTTAGGCCCTGGGCTGGGCAATGCGCTGGCAAATTTTCACAATGCGCGGAAAGCGCGCTCGCCCATCGTGAACATCGTGGGCGATCACTCGACAGCGCACAAAACGTTCGACGCGCCGTTGAGCGCCGACGTACCAGCGTTCGCGCGCACGGTGTCGGAGTGGGTGCGAGTCGTTGATAGCGGGGCTGAGATGGGCGCGTTGGCTACCCAAGCTATCGAAGCGGCCATGGGTCCGCCGGGCCAAGTGGCAACACTGATTGTGCCGGCGGATTTTTCGTGGAATCCGAGCGGCGACTTAGGCCCGCCTGCACAGATCGCCGCACGCGCGAAGCCTGCCAGAGCCGATGTGGCGGAAGCGGCGCGGGTGCTAGGCGAATTGGGGCCGCAAGCGGGCATTCTCATGGGTGGCAACACGCTGCTGGATGCAGGACTGAAGGCGGCGGAGCGAATCGCGAAAGGGAGTCATGCGCGCATTTTCGCGGATCGCAACGCGGCCCGGTCCGCCTTGGGAAGAGGGCGTTTTCAGCCGCAGCGCGTGGCTTATTTCCCCGAAAAGGCGGAAGCGCAACTCGCGGGCTTGCGGCACATCGTGCTGATAGAGGCGAAAGCGCCGGTTTCCTTCTTTGCTTATCCCGGAAGAAAGAGCACGCTGTTGCCGGACGATTGCCATATCACCCTGTTGGCACGACCGGGCGGCGACGGTCTGGCGGCTTTGAGCGAATTGGCGGAGAACTTTAGCGCGCCTTTCGCCGAACGGCCTTCGTGGGGAGCGGTCTCATTCAGCGCGGGCGGCGAGGTCTTGACTCTTGAGGCGGTGGCGCAGGTGGTGGCCGCGCGGCTGCCGGATGATGCCATCGTTTGCGATGAGATGGTTTCGTCATCGGAGGCGGTGGTCTCGCAACTTGGCTGTGCGGCGCGGCACGATTTCCTGCCGGTCACGGGCGGGTCGATTGGCCAAGGTCTGCCGGTGGCGGTGGGCGCCGCCGTCGCTTGCCCCGACCGGAAAGTGGTGGCGCTGGAGGCGGACGGGAGCGGCATGTACACTCTGCAGGCGCTGTGGACGATGGCGAGAGAGAACTTGAACATCACCGTGGTGATTTTCGCAAATCGGCGTTATCGGATTCTGGACGTGGAATTGCGGCGTACGGGTGCTGAGGGCTTGGGGCTGCTGGCCGATAGCATGATTGATATAGGCCGTCCGAACCTGGATTGGGTGAAGCTGGCGCAAGGAGCGGGTGTGGAAGCGGCTAAAGCTACCACCGTGCGCGAGTTCGCGGCTTGCTTTAGCGATGCGTTGCAAGCCCGCGGTCCACGACTGGTGGAGGCGGTGTTGTGAAAATGGGAAGAATGAGCGATACAGATTTTGTTCTCCGAACCGTGCGTGACTGGCGCGCGAAGCAGACGCCGGCGGAAAAGCGCCGATGGGACCAGATCTTCGACTACTTTAGGGCCGGACACCGATTGCCCGGTAGTGTCCTTCCCAACGGAAAAATCATCATCCAGAGCGGATCCCATCCCACTTCGGGTGTTCGCATGAAGGTCGATCCCAAAACCGGGCGGGTGACCGCCGCTGAGAAGTCCGAATCGAAAACGAGTTGACCGGAGAGATTGCCGGGCCGCTAAAAATCGGCGGCTGCGCTTGAGTGGCGAGCGAATTCAATCGATCCACCCGCCGGCAAATGGCTCTTGCTCGTCGGGGGAAACAAAGATCAAGAACGGCGAGGAAATACCGCTCGCCCGCACGTCGTCATAAAGCTCTTTCGGATTCGAGCCGCTCGCGATGACCTGCTCGCCTTCCAAGACTACCCATTTGCCGAGGAATCGCGCATCGGGAGGGGCGGCCCACGCCATCTCGGCCGAGCGAGCACAGGCGTGGATCGCCGGGATCGGTGTCTCGCCACTTTGATCCCAAAGATACGCCTTGACGGGTGCAGCGATCAACGCATCTACGTCCATTCCACGCGCGACGGCTTCGGCGCGGAGACCGGCTTCGGCGCGGAGACCGGCTTCGATATCGGGAGCCAAATGGATACTCATAACGATACTGATAAAAGCATAGCGGACGGTGAACCGAACGGGTGTGCGAATAGAAGTGGAACCTCGTCGCGACCTAAGCGACTTAGCAGATGGCTTTCTGAACATCTTCATCCTCGCAGGTGCGCCCCATAGCAAGCGAACGTGATGAAGTATCTAGAAGCACGCCTCTAGTTACCGCTCCTTACAGTCGCGGCTCAGCCGAGGATTTGATCGTTTGGCCAATGCTCCACTGAAGCTTCTAGCAATAGCTAGCGTATGACATCAGGCAGACTCCATAATGGGAGGAACTCTATGACAAAACAAACGCTCCTATTGGTAGCTGGCGCACTTTTCATGGCGGCGGCGAGTTTGGCGCATCCGCTGGATGGATTGACCACCGGCGAATTTCACCGCGTGAAAGAGATTCTTCAGGCAGCGGGAAAGATCGATAGCACGGCGCGCTTTCATGAGATCAATCTGGACGAGCCGGACAAAGAGACGGTTCGTCAATGGCATGAAGGGATGCCGGAGCCAAGGAAAGCGCTCGCGGTGATCAGCCAGAACAAGAAAACCTATGAAGCCGTGGTGGATCTGGCCGCAGGCGCCATTGTTTCGTTCAAAGAAGTGAAGGGCGAAGGGGCGATTTTGCTGGAGGAAGTGGTGGCGGCGACCGATTTGGCGATTGCCGACCCGCGCATGATCGCGGGCTTGGCGAAACGCGATTTGAAGCCGGAACAGGTGTTCTGCCTGCCATTGACGGCCGGGGCGTTCGGCCTTGCGCGCGAAGCAGGGAAACGCCTGATCAATGCACCCTGTTTTGTGAAACCCGGTGGCTCGCACTACTACGCAAAGCCGGTGGAAGGCTTGTTCGCCACGCTTGATGTGAAAGCGCGGAGGGTTGAGGCGGTAACGGATACGGGCGTGGTTCCGGTGCCGAAAGAGGATTGGGGCTACACCGAAGCGGAAGTGGAACAGTACGCAGGCCCATTGCGTCCGGCGTGGCAAGCCGCGAAACTGGCGCAGAGCGGGGAGGGCAACGTCTCCGTAGCGGGCGGCGAAGTTCGCTGGGATATCTGGCGCTTTCGCGTGCGCGCGGATAAGCGGCCTGGGGTGGTGCTCTCACTGGTAGATGTGCGGGATGGCGAGCGCTGGCGGCCGGTGGCCTATCAAATGAATTTGTCGGAGGTGTTTGTGCCATACATGGACCCCGACAAAGGCTGGAACTTCCGCACGTACATGGATAGTGGCGAGTACGGCTTTGGCACCTTCCTGACGCCGCTGAAACGCAACGTCGATTGCCCGGCGTATGCCAGGTTTTTGAGCATGAGCGTGTCGCAGGATAACGGCGAGGCGGCGGAGATACCGGGCGCGGTGTGCGTGTTTGAACGAAATATCGGAGATCCGGCTTGGCGGCATTTCGAAAGCTTCGCGCAGAGCGGGAGCGCGTCCACGCCAACGGAAGGCAGGCCCGCGACGGAACTGGTGGTGCGGTCGGCATCGGAAGTGGGGAACTACGATTATTTGATCGACTATGTTTTCCAGCAGGACGGGACGATTCGGGCCGCGGTGGGCGCGAGCGGCATTGATGCGGTGAAAGGCGTTGCTTCGCGTTCCATGGCCGATTCAACCGCACGCGCCGATACGCGCTTCGGAACGCTCATTGCGCCTAATTTGGTGGCGCCCGTCCACAGCCACTTTTTCAATTTCCGGTTGGATCTGGACATTGACGGCGCGGCCAACGACTTCGAAAGAATGCGTCTGGTGCCGTGCCGGACGAGCGCTGGAACGCCGCGCCGGTCGTTGTTCGAGGTAAGTCATGAGATGCCGGCTACCGATACCGAAGCGCGCACGCGCATCGATCCGGCGGCGCCAGCGGTTCTGCATTTTGTGAATCACAACGTAAAGGGCGCATTGGGACACGAGCCTGGATATATGTTGGATCCCTCGGGCAGTTTTGCCAATTCGCTGCTGTCGGCAGACGATCCGCCGTTCAAGCGCAACTCTTATGTGGCGTATCAGGTGTGGGTGACGCCGTACCGGCAAGAGGAGCGGTATGCGGGGGGGCGCTTTGCAGTGATGAGCAGCGGCGCGGACACTTTGGGCGAATGGACGAGCCATCACCGGCCCATTGGCAACCGGGACATCGTGGTTTGGTACACCATGGGCTTCCATCATGTGCCGCGCATGGAAGATTGGCCGGTGATGCCCACGCACTGGAATAGCTTTGCGTTGATGCCGCAGAATTTCTTTGCGCACAACCCGGCCATGACCATTCGGAACGAGCCGTGAATGGGCGCGGGCAAGCTCTATTTGATAGGCGCGGGGCCGGGCGATGCCGAACTCCTCACCCTGAAAGCCGCGCGCCTGCTGGCAGAGTGCGATGTGGTTCTGTATGACCGGTTGACGACGCCCGAAGTGCTGGCGCTGGCGCGTCCGGGTGCCGAACTGATCTATGTAGGCAAGCACGATGGCGAGCAGGAACGCGAACAGGCGCGCATTTTCGAGCTGATCGTGGAGCATGCGCTGGCGGGGCGGACGGTGGCCAGACTCAAGGGCGGCGACCCGCTGGTGTTTGGGCGCGGCGCCGAGGAGTGGGAAGTAGCCCTCGAGCATGGCATAGACGTGGAAATGATTCCGGGTATCAGTGCAGCCATTGCGGTGCCTGGGTTGGCGGGTATTCCGCTGACGTTTCGGGAGGTCTCGCGCAGCTTTGCGGTTGTCACCGGGCATTGGAAAAGCGGCACGAATATGGAATGGGCGCCCTATGCAAAGATCGACACGCTGGTGATTCTGATGGGAACCAGGCAGCGAGTGTCGATTGCGGAGTCTTTGATCGAGGCGGGCCGCAGCCCCAGCGAGCCGGTGGCGTTTGTGGAGCAGGGGTCCCTGCCGGATGAGCGGGTGGTGGAAACGGATTTGTCCGCTGTCGCGCGGGGCGAAGTGGAAGTGAGCGGTCCAGCGGTCATGATAGTGGGCGAAGTGGTGCGGCAGCGGAAAAGGCTCACGAAGTAATAGCGCCCAATCCTCGCAAATCTTCGGTGCCTTGGCTCCATACGCAATCGGCCACGGGATGCCGATAAGTCCGGCAGAGCCATGCGTCAAAGGAGGTTTACGGCGGCCGCCAACGGAAGGGAACGCCTGAGAAGGGCGCTGTTATTGCTCGCCTTTGGTCTTTTCGTTTGCGGACGCCTTACGCTTGGGAGCCAGCCAGAGGTAAAGCCTACACTCACCAACATTAGAGAAATCCTGAAGCTCACTCGCGCCGAAGCTTCAAAGGGCTACCCTATCCGGATTAGGGCCGTCGTGACCTACTACGGCCGCTCAGTCCCAGATGAGCACGGCAGCGATCCGTCGCCCGATTTGTTCCTGCACGATGCTACTGGGGGTATCTGGGTCAACCTGGATAAAGCCGCTCCCGCCGCTAGGGTGGGCGATTTGCTCGATTTATCCGGAATCAGCGAGCAACCCGATTTCGCTCCGCAGATCGGTCATGCCCATTGGAAAACCCTCGGAAGTTCGCCGCTGCCGAAAGCGCGCCGGGTGACCTTCAGCGAAATGGCCTCAAGCAGAGAGGACGCGCAGTGGGTTGAAGCGGAAGGGATTGTGCGGAGCGCCAGTGTGAATGCGCCCGCCCACTCGCTTTTACTGCGCATTGCTCTCACGGAGGGCCTGATTACGGCTCAAATACCCGGCTATCCAGACGACTATCCGGGTTCCGATCCGCAACAGTTAGTAGACTCGAAGGTCGTTCTTCGGGGGAACTGTGGGGCGATCTTCAACCTTGAGAATCAGCTCATCGGAATCGCACTCTACGTGCCGAACATGCAAAGCCTGCAAGTCGTCGATCCCCCGCCCAAAGATCCTTGGGCGCTTGCTTTGCAACCGATCGAACAGTTACAACGCTTCACTCTGGACGGCTCCGCGGGACACCGTATTCGAATTGGCGGCGTTGTCACGCTGCACCTTTCCGACGGTTCGTTTTATATAAAGGGATCCGGTGGCAGTGCCTATGTCCAAAGCGCGACGCGCGCCAAGCTCAAGCGCGGGACTCGGGTGGAAGCGCTGGGCTTTCCGGGGATCATAGATCTGCACCCCGCACTCGAGGATTCCACCGTAAGGATTGTGGGTTGGGAAACGCCTCCAAAGGCCGTTGCGATCACGGCCGCCGCGGCGCTCCAAGGGCGATTCGATTCAACACTGGTCCAGATTCAAGCCCGTTTGGCGCAAAGCGCCGTGACTCCTAAAGGAGTGCTGTTAGTGCTGCGCCAAGGATCGACAGTCTTCACCGCCAGTTCCAGTTCGCCGCTCTCCATAAATGACCTGAGCCGTCTGCGCGAGGGTAGCCTTCTATCGGTGACCGGGGTGTGTGTTCTGGGTAGAGAAGTGGCCAGCCAAACGGCCTCGTTCAAACTTGCCTTCGATAACCCAAGCGACATTACGGTACTTGAAAAGGCCTCTTGGTGGACTCGCGATAGGGCGCTGGGAATGGGCATCGTTCTGGTTTTCGGAATGCTGGTGGTTTCCGCGTGGGTCACCACGCTAAGGCGCCGGGTGCAGAGGCAAACCGAGATGATCCGCGCCACGCTGGAATCGACCGCCGATGGCATCTTGGCCGTCAACTCCGCGGGAAATATCGTCGATGTGAATCAGCGCTTCGTGGAGATGTGGGGAATCCCTCCGGCTGTGATGGCAACCCGCAGCCAGTGGAGCCTGATTGAATATCTGAAAGTGGAACTGCCCGATCCGGAGGCATTTGTGGCGCGCATTCGCGAGCTGTGCGCCGATCCGGAAGCAAAGAGCGACGACGTGCTGGAATTCAAAGACGGCCGGGTGTTCGAACGGCATTCCGAGCCGCAGCGAATGAACGGGAAATGCGTGGGCCGGGTGTGGGGCTTCCGCGATATCACAAACCAAAGGCGTGGCGAGGGAGAGTTGCGGCAGGCCAAGGAAGCCGCCGAAGCGGGAAGCCGCTCCAAGAGCGAGTTTCTGGCGAACATGAGCCATGAAATCCGGACGCCCATGAACGGCATCATCGGCATGGCGGAACTGGCGCTCGATACCGAGTTGAAGCCTGAGCAGTATGAGTATCTGACATACATCAAGAGTTCCGCGGATTCGCTGCTGAACATCATCAACGACATTCTGGATTTTTCGAAAATCGAGGCCGGCAAGTTTCTGCTCAATCCAGCGGGGTGCGAGCTGCGGCCCGCTCTTGATAGCGTGATGAAATCGTTTGCGGTTCGGGCGCATCAGAAGGGCCTGGAGCTGCTTTGTCGAGTAGCGCCGGAAATGCCGCATCAGGTGTGGGCCGATATCGATCGCGTGCGCCAGGTGCTGATCAATCTGGTTGGCAACGCCATCAAGTTCACAGATCGCGGCGAGGTAGAGCTAGAAGCGACAGCCGAGCCGCTATCCGGTTCGGACATGCTGCTGCATTTCTCGGTTCGCGACACCGGCATGGGCATACCTGAGGAAAAGCAGGGGGGCATTTTCGAGGCGTTCGCGCAGGCCGACGGGTCGATTACACGCCGTTTTGGAGGAACCGGTTTGGGTCTGACCATATCTTCTCGGCTGGCGCATTTGATGGGCGGGCGGTTGTGGGTGGAAAGCATGGTCAACGGCGGAAGCACGTTCCACTTTGTATTCCCATGCCCGGTTGTTCGAGACCGGCGCGAGATACCGGCCATTTCCAATGAGAAGCTTCTGCTAGACATTTCCGTTTTGGTGGTGGACGATAACGCGGCGAACCGCAGAATTCTGCGGGAGATATTTGGGAAGTGGAAGGTGGGTTGCGATGTCGTTGAGAGCGGCGCCGGGGCTTTGAACCTGCTCCATTCGGCAATGGAAGCGGGGCGGCCCTACGGTCTGATTTTGCTGGATCGCCATATGCCCGGGCTGGACGGCTTCGCGGTGGCCCGTGCCATCAAGAGCATCCCGGAACAGACTGGAGTACCCATCATGATGCTCAGCTCGGCCGATCTCACCGCCGATGCGGCCCACTGCCGCGACATTGGAATTCAAAGCTACCTGGTAAAGCCGATTGGCGAGAGCCAACTGCGAGAGGCGGTGCTGAGCGCGCTGGCGGGTGGCAGGGATATAAAGTTGGATACCGGCGAAAGGGATCTTGGGCTTTTGCGGCCAAGAAACGGGAAGCGGATTCTTTTGGCTGAAGACAACCCGGTGAACCAACGGCTTGCTTTGCGGATACTCGAAAAGCAGGGGCACTCGATAGAGGTTGCGCTGACCGGGCAGGAAGCGTTGGAGAGATCGGCGGCCCAGGATTTTGACGTGATTTTGATGGACGTTCAGATGCCGGATATGGATGGCCTGGAAGCGACGGCGGCCATTCGGAGGCGGGAGCGAGGGACGGGTAAGCACGTCCCGGTCATCGCGGTGACGGCACACGCAATGACCGGCGATCGTGAGCGCTGCCTGGCGGCCGGGATGGACGGCTATCTTTCGAAACCGATCCGGGCGCAGGAAGTGATCGATGCTTTATCGGCTGTGGTATGAGGCCGAAGAACTACTGGCCGAGATACATCACGTGCGCGTAAGTACCTAGGCGGACGTTGTAAGCCAGATACCAGCCGACGTGATCCGGGTCGTCATAAATGACAATCTGATCGGAATCCCACAGCCAACCGTTGCAATAGGCGATGTCAAACGGCGCAACGCTCCAAAAGAAGCCGTTGAAGCCAAAGCGACTGGGACCGCCGCCGCCCAAACGCCAGATATGGCCGCGACCGATTCCGCCTGAAAAACGGCCATGCTCCCAAGGGTGGTCTAAATGATAGTTCGCATCTTTGGGTCCGGTGTTGTGACCTACCCATTTGCCATTGGTGTGGACGTGTGGCGCTTCTGGATGGCCCTCTCTGTCCGGGTGATCCTGCTGAATGGGTTTGCCGGATCGAGCGTGCGGAGCGGGGCCGCTCTTCGGAACGAAACCGCCACCTACTCCGTGGTTGCCACCGCCGCCGCCGTGGTGCTCTTCGCCGCCGTGCTGGGCATACAGGAACGACACGGTGGCCATGGCCAAACCGGCTACTGCCAACGACTTGAAAATCCGTTGATTTCTTGTTTTTTGCATTTTGCTAAGCCTTACCTCCGATGATAAGGCGCAGGTTGAGGCAGTTAAGTAACCTACTTGATTAAGGGGAGGATTAGTTCCGCTTGGCGGGAGTTTCCTCTTTAGCGAGTTTTACGCGGGCGCCATCGAGTTTCTTTTGGACTTTTGCTACTTCTTCCGGCTCGACGTCGCTAGGCGCGCTCGAATTCCAGGCTTTCAGGGAGGATTGCCATTGCGAGATGGCGAGCTTCAATTTACCTTGTTTGAAATAGACATCGCCCAGATGATCATGAATGGTGGGATCGTTCCCCATGAGCTGCAACGAACGCGCTAACTGCTGTTCTGCATCGTCAAGCCTGTTCATGCGGAAATATACCCAACCGAGACTATCGAGAAACGCATAATTGGCGGGTTCCAGATCCACGGCGCGCTTGATGTAATCCTGCGCTTCGGGCAAGCGCACATTTTCGTCAGCCAACATATAGCCCAAATAATTGAGGGCAGAAGCGTTCTTAGGGTCGGTATCGATGACCTTGCGAAACTCCTTCTCCGCCAGATCGAATTTTTTCTGGCGCTCGTACAACGCACCCCGGCTGAAAAAGACGCTGGCGCGGCCCTTATCGTCCTTGGCGAGCTTTTCGGCCGAATCGAGGGCTTTGGCGGCCTCCGGGTAGTTGTGGCCTTTTTGATATGTCTCGGCGATCTCAAGATAGGTTTCAAGATCGGATTTTCCATCCAGCATTTTGCGCAGATCGGCGACGGCCTCGTCTGTTTTGCCCTCATCGGAATACAACTGGGCGCGAACGCTGCGGATTTTCAGGTTGTTTGGGTACTTGGCCAGCGCCGCGTCGGCCTCCTGCTGGGCCTTCGGGTATTCCTTCGATTGGCGGTGGGTTTCGATGATCTGTACGGCGGCTTCCGGACCCTGATCGGGATCGAGAGCCGTCATTTGCTTGAAGCTGTCGACCGCCTGATCGTACTGTTCGTTGCGGCGATACAACCCGCCCAGTTCCTCAAATAAGCCGGCGCGGGCGGCTTTTTGTTGCGGATCGTAACTGGTCTTGGCGGTCATATCGAGCACGCCCTTCATGGCGGTTATAGCTTCCGGAAGCTTGCCTTCTTCGGCGAGCAATAAAGAGTCAGCCCGATGAACTTCGGGGCTGTACTTATCAATTTCTTTAGCTTTGTCGATGAGGCGGCGGGCTTCTTCGAGATTTCTCTGCTCCTCGCGAATTTCGGCCATTCGAATGTATGGTTCGGCTTCGAGCGGCTTGGCATCGGCGATTTCCTGATAAGCCTTGACGGCGTCATCGAACTGGCCCGCCCTGGTTTGGTCGAGCGCGGCTTGCGCCTTGAATTCGACTTGACCCGGCTCAAGCTCGGCGGCTTTATTAAAGGCCCCGGCCGCGAGCGTCCATTCCTTCATCGATTCGTAGTTCTGGCCCAGCATGGCGTAGGCTCGGCCGGAAGGATTTTTGGTGGCGAGTCTTTCAAGCAATTCGGTAGAAGCTTTGGTGTCGCCGCGCTCGCCGTAAACACCGGCTAGACCGACCAAAGCGTCTTCGTTATCGGGTTCGAGAGCCAAGGCTTTCTTGAAAGCGGCTTCGGCATCCACCGAATTTTCCAACATGCGGTTGAGGCCGCCCACCATGATGAGGCTTTCGACGTCCTTCGGATCTTTGTCCGCAATGATTTTGAATTCGTCCAGTGCACGCCGGACCATGCCTTCGTTGGCGCGATTTTGACCGTCTCCGCCGATCTGGCTGCGGTAAATGTGCGCCAGCACGCGATGGGCGTTCAATTGATCCGGGTTGGCTTTGAGGGCGCTTTGCGCTTCTTCAACGGCATCTTTCACGCGCCCGGCGGCGAGATAAAGTTCGGCGATATCTTCCACCAGGAAATCCGCCTGGGGGTCTTCCTTCATGGCCAGACGGAAATTCTCGATCGCTTTATTCAGATAGTCGCTGCGATTGCCATAAGATGCGGCCATTTCCGCGTAAAGATGACCCAGCGAATAATGATAGTAGGAGGCCGCTTTGGGGGAACTGGTTTGCTTGGTGGCAGGCGGGAGCGGTGGACCATCGTATTTTTGGGCCGCGTACGCCGGCAGAAGCGCGGCTGTTACAAAGAGACTGGCTCTCAGCGATTTAGAGTGGAAGTGGGGCATTCAACTGCTTTTAAATTGGTTTCGCCAACCGGGCAAGCGTGGGAGGTTGACTCACTTTGAGTATAGCTCCGTCGAGCGGTATTGTAGATGACGCTTACCCATTGATTGCGGTTACCGGTCCGACCGGCGCGGGCAAGAGTGCGCTGGCATTGCGGCTGGCGCAGGAGTTCCAGGGCGAAATTGTGAACTGCGATTCGGTGCAAGTTTACCGGCGGATGGATATCGGTTCGGCCAAGATTTCTGAGGAGCGGCGCGGCGGCATTGCGCACCACCTATTAGATGTGGTTGAGGCGAATGAGGAGTTGACGGCGGGCGACTTTGCACGCCAGGCCAGCGAGGTTTTGCGGCAGATCCGCTTGCGCGGCGTGCTGCCGGTGATTGCGGGCGGAACAGGTTTTTATTTACGAGCGTTGTTGGATGGGTTGTCGCCGGCACCGCCTCGGAACGAAGAGTTGCGTGCGCGGCTTGGCGATGTGGCGCGGCGCCGGCCAGCGGCTTTGCACCGCTTTCTCAGGAGGTGTAATCCGGCGGCGGCAGCCCGTATTCATTCGAACGACCATCAAAAACTGATGCGGGCCATTGAAGTGGGAAGCGGCACGCCCGCGCCGCGGCAGCCCTTAGAAGGATTCCGCGTATTGAAGATCGGGCTGAATCCGGAGCGGGGTGAGCTTTACGAGAAGCTGAACGAGCGCACCGCCTGGATGTTTGAGAACGGCCTGCTGGCTGAGGCGCGCGCGTTATTGGATGCGGGGATTTCGCCCTCGGCGAAGACGCTGGGGACGCTGGGATACCGGCAGGCGGCGAAGGTGCTGACGCAGGGGTTAGCGTTGGCGGAGGCGATAGCCGATTGTCAGACCAGGACCCGCCAATATGCCAAGCGCCAGATGACTTGGTTTAGGGCGCAGGCTGACGTACACTGGCTGGATGGTTTCGGAGACGAGCCGGCAGTTCAAGGAGAAGCTGCGGCGCTGGTTCGGGCATTCCTTTTGCGGCATTCTCTTTAGAAGACCCGATAAAAGCGGGAGCCGTTTGGCGGATGTTCGTCCTTCGGGCGGAGCGTGGCGCAGCCTCCGATAACATGAAGTGGATGCTCCGCAGAATGCTGGCCGCCGCCGGACTGTCAACGATTCTTTGCTTAGGCGCGTTGAAGTTCGCGGGCAGTGCGTCGGAAGCACTGTCGCCCGGTACTTTGCTGGTGGCGAGCGACAAGCTGGGCGACCCGAATTTTGCCGAGACCGTGGTGTTCATTACCAAGCGCGATGCAGACGAGGGCACGATGGGCGTGGTGCTGAATAGACCCATGGACCTGACGTTGGCCAAGGCGTTTCCCAGCTTGCGGGCGAACCGCGATCCGGTTTACGAAGGCGGCCCGGTTTCACCCGATGCGGTGCAGGCGCTACTGCGGACTTCTGCACCACCGGCGGACGGCGAGCGTGTGGCCGGAGACATTTACGCGGTGGCACACAAGGCTCTACTGGAAAAATCGATTACCGACCGTTTACCGCGCGAGAAGTTTCGGGTCTATTTGGGGTATGCGGGTTGGGGTCCGGGGCAATTGGAGAATGAGGTTCGCGAAGGCGCCTGGACCACGATGCATGGGGTTCGGTATGTGTTCGATGGTGAGCCGGCGAGTTTGTGGCAGAGGCTTAAGCGCGATTCGGAAAGCCAGGTGGCAAGGGGAGACGTTACGATGAAAGCGTGCTGTTACACCGCGCCGTTGGTTTGGCGTTCCTCGCCTGCGCTGGCCTTTGTGCTCAATCCTCGACCGTGTTGGTGCTGCGCTTTAACAACAGCTCGCAGTTCAGCGAATTGAATTGGGTGGGCGAGAGCATTGCGGAGACGCTGCGCGCGGAGTTTGGGCAGGCCAATCAGATTGTGATTGACCGGAGCGCGAGCTTGGACGGCATGAAGCGGTTGGGTCTCCGGCCAGAGGCGAATTTCACAAAGGCGTCCATTATTCGGCTATCGCAAACGCTTGAAGCGGATTTGGTGGTGTACGGCAGCTACGATGTGAAGCTGCCAGCAGGCGTGACGCAATTGAAAGACGGCAACATCTCGATTGAGGCGGAGTTGATCGATTTGCGCAAGCTCGAAAACGCGCTGGATCTATCGGAAGCGGGCAAGCTATCTGAACTATCTAAATACAAAGAGCATTTGGCTTGGGGAGCGCTTGGCTATCTGAGCCCCGGCGCGGACGCGACCTTTGAGAAATTCATGGGGGACCGCAAGCCAACGCGGCTGGACGCGGAGGAGAGTTATATCCACGGGCTGCTTTCGCCCGATAAGGAGCACCAGCAGAAATGGTTTTTGCAGGCGGCGAATTTGGATCCGCAGTTCGTGAGCCCTGCGTATGAACTGGGTAAGGTTTATTTGGAGCGCAAAGAGCCGCGCCAGGCGCTGAAGTGGCTAGAGAGAGTGCCGGCGGCGGACGCCCGCTATTTAGAAGCGCGCTTTCGCATGGGGATAGCGGCTTACCAGGCGGGCGATTTCAATGCGGCGGTTGGCTACTTCAAGGAAGTGGCGAATGCGATGCCGCTGCACGAGGTGTACAACAATCTGGCGGCCGCCGAGGACCAGCTCAATTTGCCGCCCGCGATCGACGATTTCCGGCGGGCGGTGGATGGCGATCCGGCGGACCCGTCGTACCTTTTTAATTTGGGCGCGGCTCTGTTGCGGCGCAATCTGTTTGATGAGGCGAGACAGAGGCTGCAGGCGGTGATGGATCATTCGCCGGACGACACGGAAGCGGATGAGTTGCTGGCGCAGGCCGAGGCGCATCAAGTCAGCCCTACTGGCGCGAAACCGCTGGCACCGGCGCGGTTGAAAACGACGATGGACTCGACGGCGTTCCGGCAGTTGAAAGCGATGTTGCAGCCGAAGGGGAAGTAGGGGGGGCGTGAGACGTAGAAGTGGGGCCTCTTCGCGGCCGGGCGCTCGTTGAAAAACAAGTTAGGGCGCTTACGCTTCCGGCTCCGATTCAGCGTTTTTCGTTACCATGGGTGGGCCGCAGACCAAGGGCGCGGCCAGTAAGCCGGGCGAAGGGCCAGCTAAAAGGCGGCCCGCTCGGTCAAGAATGCCCGCCCTACGACAGTGAGGCCAATGAGCACTACGTTGAAAAACAAGTTAAGCAGGCCTAGGTACAACCGCTCCTTGCCAGTCACGGTTCAGCTAGGGCGTTGGGTGAAATGAGAGGTTTTCTATCATCATCGATGGGCCGGAGGTCCATAAACACTCCTGTAAAGTCGCGCGGATCAGCCACGTATTCCGTGCGCAAGGATTTGATCGTTTGGCTGATGCTCCGCGCGGCGGCTTGGCGGTTAGTAAGTATAATCAAAGCTCTTGATGCTGGAAGCTTTTGGTCTGTCAGATCCAGGCTGCGTGCGCGCGAACAATGAAGACTACTTCATCAGCGACAGCGAATCCGGGATTTTCATACTCGCGGACGGCATGGGCGGGGCGAATGCCGGGGAGTGTGCTTCGCGTCTCAGCGCTGAAACGATTTACGAGTATTTGCTGACCATAGCGGACCAGGAGGGGCCTGATCTGCTTGAACGTGGATTTGTGGAAGCGAACCGGGCGGTGAGGGAAGCGGCGCGCAGCAATCCAGAACTAACGGGAATGGGCACCACGCTGGTGGTGGCGCGCGAGGTGGGCGAGAGGCGGATGCAGATTGGCAGCGTGGGCGACAGCCGGGCGTATTTGTGTTCGGACGGGCTGGTTTCTCTGCTGACGCAAGACCAGACTTGGGTAGCGGAAGTAGGCACCCGGCTTGGTCTGAGCGAAGAAGTACTTAAGAAGCATCCGATGCGCCATGTACTTACGATGGCAGTAGGCAGTACCGACGAACTACGGGTGGCGACCAGCACCGTACAAATGCGGCCAGGAGACTTTGTATTGCTGTGTTCAGACGGGCTGCACGGCATCATCAGCGAAGAATTTTTGGGCGAAGCGCTTGATTCTGAGAAAACTCTCCGGGAGAAATGCCACTACCTTGTGGAAGCGGCAAAAAGCGAAGGCGGGCCCGACAACGTCACGGTTGTCCTGATCAAGCTCGTTTAGTTGGCCGCGGTAAAGGGCCAAATGAGAATCCTCGCGCTATTCCTGATTGCGTTGACCGCGACTAGCCCAGCCGGGGCACAAAGCAGTGCCGGCGATAGAGAACCACAAGCAGATCCGCAGCCAATGCTGCGAGTGCGGGTGGTTGACGATCCTGAACCGGCGCTTCCCAATTCGGTGGCCCTCAAAGGATATGCGATCCAGGTAACCGACTCTGCGGGCGCTCCGGTTGGAGATGTCGCGGTGGCGCTGCGTCTGCCGGATGAAGGTGCGACCGGGCACTTCGGGGCGGGACATTTTGGGACGCCTCTGCGCGCATGGGTGATCTATACAGACGCGGCGGGAATAGCACGTTTTCCGGTTATCCAATGGGAGGGAAGCGTGGGTCTGGCGGAGCTGCGGGTAACAGCGGCTAAAGGGACGGTCCATGCCGGGTTGCTGGTCGAAGAACAGGTGGGGTCCGGGACGGCCGCGAGCGTCGTTCCGCCAGCAGTTCCAGTGGCGAAGGTGGCGACGGTTCCGAAAGTGGCGCTGCCGCCGGTGCCGGAGATCTCGCTCGAGACGCCTAAACCGAGCCAGGCCCTGGCCGATACGCTGCCGATGCCGAGTTCCAGGACCAGCGCGAAGTTACCTAAAGACATAGGCAAGCCGGTAGGGACCGATTCCGCTTTAAGCGCCCCGACGCTGGCACCCACGCCTGAGCCGGCTGTGAGTATTAGCAACTCCGGGACCGGGGCCGGGTCACAAGGCAGTAACCGCAAAAAATGGCTGGTGATCGCGGCGATTGGGGCGGCGGCGGGTATAGGCGGATTCCTGGCGTTGAGCGGGCACGGCGGGGCGGCCAGCAAGACAACCTCAACGGGAGTGACGATCGGAACTCCCACGATCAGCGTGAGTCATTGAGAGTTCGACGGGAAACTTCGACGGGAGTCTTCGGACGGGTAATTTTATGAAACGTTTCGCGATAGGCGGTTGCCTGCCGCTTTTGCTGAGTGTCCTGCTGAATGCGCAGTTGAGCGTTCCCGAGTTGGGCTTTGCGCGTTTTCCGGATGGATGCGTGCATGCGGTACACGGCATCGCCGGGAATATCATTGTGGTCCCGCGGGCAGTGGGCAGAGCGGACGCGGCCTCGTTCTCCGATGCGGGAGGGTTGACTTCGACAGGCGGCTTAGTGCGGCTGACGGACACAGCGGGCGCGATGCTGGGTGAATACGAGTCGGGCGAAGCGCAGCCCATTCTGAATATCGATTCTTCGTTGCAATCGGCGGTGGTTTGGCTGCCCTCGACACACACGCTGCTCGGGTGGGATGGGAAGGCGTTCACGACAACCGAGGTGGACGATTCGCCGTTTGGCGGCAAGGTCACTTTTGTGAAACTGGCCGCCGGCAAGACGGTTGAATTGTTCGTGGAGCTGGCCGACTCGTCGGTTAGCAAGGTTTCCCTTTCGCTGCCTTCTGGACGTTTGATCACATCGGACATGACGCCCGGCGCGCGCGGTGCGGTGTTTGTCCAGCAAGGCTGGATGCTCTGTCAAAACGAGCGCGGCTTGATGGCCGAATTGCCCAATGGAAACCGGCGGGCGATAGAACTGAGCAAAGAGGCGTTGCCGGCTGACGATTTGAAGATCGAGCGGATGTCGAAAGACTGGCTGCATGTTTCATCGCGGGCGACGGGTGCGAACTGGGCGGTTTATTGGAGCCGTACGAGAACGAGCGTCTGTCTGCTTCCACCGCCGGCGCGTGAGGCTGCAAAGTGAGGCGGGCGCTGTTTGGCGTTTTGCTGTTGGCGCAGCTGGCGGCCCATGGGCAGGTGGCGTCACCGTTCACTTTTTACATCCACGACACTACCGGAGTTCTGCCGGACACGCCGCTGCCTGCCGCATATCAGTTGGCGGAAACGCCGGTGGGCGGGTCAAGCCCGACAGTGCTGAAGATGATCAACTCTTCGAAGAACACTGCTTACTTCGTCGCCGCAATTATGTCAATCAGCCCCACAGACGTGGTTGCCAATGCCAATTTTTCCGTTACCGGGTTATTTGAGGACGAGACGGTGGCGCCAGGGGGCGACGTGCTGTTTACGGTGAACTTCACGCCGAGCAGCAGCGGGGTGATTACCGGCTTTCTGAACGTAGAGTTTCAGATTCAGCAAAACGGCTGCGTGTTCACGAGTTCGACGAACGCGTGTCCGAGCGGCTTAGCGGGCGTGAGCATAATGACGGGAACCGCGACCTCGCCCGTGCTGACGCTGAGCTATGAATCGGCTAGCGGGCCGGTGGTGCTACTTCCTTCGAGCGCTTCGCCCCTTAACTTTCCCAACACTTCATTGAGCGCGAGCAGCACCATTACCTTTACGCTGATGAATTCGACGTCGGTGGAGATGGCAACGCCGGCGATTTCGCTGCCATCGGTCGACCTAGGTGAGCCGAGCGCATTCACGCTGGACACATCGGCCTTGCCGGCAACGATAGCAGCGGGGCAATCGGCCGACTTTAGCGTGATCTTTGAGCCGGGTCAAACGGGTTACGCGGGTGGCACTTTGCAGGTGGGCTCGAACTCTTATCCGATTGCGGGCGAAGGCATCATTGTGACGGGCAGCGACTCTTTGGAGATTACTTATACAGATTCCAAAGGTGTGCGCACGTCGCCGCAGGCAGCCACCCCCATCACATTCAGCCAGATTGTTCCGGGGAGTGGAGCGAGCGCGGTGTTGGCGTTTACCGTATTAAACCCGATCATCTCCACGGGTTCGGTTACGCTGGCCGATATTACAGTGTCGGGAGGGGCGTTTTCCTTTTCGAAATTGCCAACAACACCGATAACGATAGCGGTAGGGGCGTCCATCAGTTTCAACTTGACCTTCACGCCAACGTCTTCGGGTACGTTCACCGGCACGCTCTCGATCGGGAACAGGCTGTTTACGCTGAGCGCGGTGGGTGTTGCCTCGCCGCTTCCAACATTCAGCCTGACGCTCGCAGCGCCGATCGCGAGCCAGCAACAGGCGACATTGACGGTTGCATTAAGCTCACCTTCGACTGTCGAGGCCATTGGAACGATCACGCTAGCGTTCACGCCCAGCGTGTCAGGTGCAGCGGATGACCCAGCCGTGGTTTTTGCAGCAACAGGCAGCCGGCAGATTAGTGTTGATGTGGCCTCGGGCGCGCAAACCGCCACTTATAGCGGGCAATCCGGTATCACGTTTCAAACCGGTACGACGGCGGGTACGGTTATGTTCTCGGTGGCTTTTCCGGATACTGCGACTTATACCCAATCCTTCGCTATAGCGCCCGCAGCCATTCAACTGGCGACTGTGCAGGCGGTGCGAGAGAGCCCTAATCTGATTGTGACGATGAGCGGCTATGACAACACGTATAGCGCGGGCCTGCTTTCGTTTACGTTTTACGACCCGAACGGAAAGGCGATTGGGAGTCCGATTCAGATCGATGCGACGGCGAACTTTAAGCAGCTCTTCTTCAACAACGACACGCAAGGCGGCCTGTTTTCGCTCGAAGCGAGCTTCCCGGTGGCGGGTGACGTGACGCAGGTGGGTTCGGTGATGGTTGGGGTTTCGAACTCGTTGGGAGAGACGACGACCAAGGCGACCTTTCAATAAGGTTCGAGTACGCTCGAAGCATGCCACCTGTGGCGTTGACGATTGCGGGGTCGGATCCGAGCGGAGGAGCCGGGCTTCAGGCCGACTTGAAAACGTTTCACGAGCATGGCGTGTATGGCATGGCGGCGGTGACGCTGGTTACGGTTCAGAACACGGTTGCGGTGACGCGGGTGCAGGTGTTGGCCAGCGATCTGGTGAGCCAGCAGATCGCTTCGGTGATTTCCGACATTCCGCCGAATGCCGCCAAGACTGGGGCGTTGGGGAGTATCGAAATCGTGGAAGCGGTGGCGGGGATGGCGGGCGAGTTCACGTTTCCGTTGATTGTGGATCCGGTGATGATCAGCAAACATGGGGCGCGGCTGATTTCGCCGGAAGCGGAAGCGGCGTTGAAGAGCGAATTGCTGCCCTATGCTTTTTTGGTAACGCCCAACATTCCGGAGGCGGAATTGCTGAGCGGTTTGGAGATCCGCGATGAGAAGGACATGCTGCGGGCGGCGCGGCGGTTGTGCGATACGGGATGCCTGGCGGTATTGATTAAGGGCGGGCATTTGGAGGGGCCACCGGTGGACATATTGTTCGATTGCGAAGAGGTGACGCGGTTTGAAGGAGCGCGGGTGAAGAGCCGGCATACGCATGGGACGGGGTGCACTTTGTCGGCGGCGATTACGGCGAATGTGGCGCTGGGGTTGGGATTAAAGGAAGCGGTGAGCCGGGCGAAACAGTTCGTACAGGCGGCGATTGAGACGGCGCCAGAGTTGGGGCGGGGGTATGGACCTTTGAATTTTTGGGGGTGAAGGGCAAAAGGCTTGTCGTTACCGCTCCTTGGCAATCGCGGCTCGGCTACGGATGTCGGCGTGAAATGAGAGGTTTTTCATCACACTCCTTTTTGTTAGGGGCGGCCGATGTCGCGGTGGTGCTCTTTGACGGTGAAGCCGGCTTTTTTGAGGCGCTTGTTGATTTCCGAAGCGATGAGGACAGAGCGATGATGGCCGCCGGTGCAGCCGAATGAGATGGTGAGGTACGATTTGCCTTCGCGAATGTAGTGGGGCAGCAGGTAGATCAGCAATTCGGAGATGCGGCTAATGAATTCCATGGTCTGCGGGAAAGAGCGGATGTAACGGGCGACGCTGGGATGGCGGCCGCTGAGTTTCTTGAACTGCGGAATGTAGTTGGGGTTGGGGAGGAAACGGACATCGAAGACGAGATCGCTATCGGCGGGAACGCCGTGGCGAAAGCCGAAGCTGTTCACGTAGACGACGATGCTATCGCTTTGTTCGGCGCTTTGGAACTTGGAGGAGATCAAGGCGCGCAACTCGTGGACGTTGAGTTTGGTGGTATCGATATAGAGATCAGCCAACTTCTGAATGGGCTTGAGGAGGGTGCGCTCGTCTTTGAGGCTTTTCAGAACGGTGCTCTCGGGGCCGAGCGGATGAGGGCGGCGGGTTTCGCTGAAGCGGCGGCGCAAGGTTTCGTCTTCGGCATCGAGGAAGATTAGGCGGGTGTCGAGACGAGCGCGAAGATCGGCGAAGATTTTGGGGAACTGGCGCAATTGGTCGCCCTCGCGGATATCGATGATGAGGGCGGCGCGGCGGCGGGTTTTGGAATCGCGGGTGAGGTCGGCGAATTTGGGGACGAGGGCGATGGGCAGGTTATCGACGGCATAGAAGCCGAGATCTTCAAAGGCCTTGAGAGCGGTGGCCTTGCCGGAGCCGCTCATGCCGGTGATGATGACCAAATCGGCAGCGGCGAGGGACTGATGTTCGCCCGGGGGTTGAGGGGATTCGCGGGCGAGGACGGGCTTCGCTTCAGCCATGAGCGCTCACCCGAAGCCGACGATGTAAAGTTTTAGGATTCAATCAGGTCGAGATTACCGTCCGCCCGCCGGACCAGTACGGAGAGACAATCGCGGCCGGAGTCCCTATAGACAACATAGTTGATGTTGGCGTCCATTTCCATGATGGCCTCTTCCATGGTCATGGGTTTGCGGTCTTCGCGGTAATTGACTTTGAAGATTTTGGGTTTGGGATTGCGGGCAAGGCCATTGGGTTTGGGCTTAGTTGGGGGCGCTTCCGGCGGCCCGCTTTCTTTGCTGGAGCGAACGGATTTGGCATCGCGATGGGTGTCTCGCCAACGGCCGCGCAGCTTGAGCACCTGCTTTTCGAGCTTGGCGGCGGCGCCGATGAGGGCTTTGTCGAGATCGGCATCGGAACCTTCGCCGATCAGGGCGTGATCGTAAAAGTTGACGATCACTTCCACTTTATGCAGGTGGCGCTGGACCTGGTGCATGACGTGGGCTTCCTTTTCGCCGCGGCGCTCGACCAATTTGCTCAGCTTGGCGAGCTTGGCGCTGAATTTCTTTTGTAGATCTGGGGTGAAGTCTTTGGTCTTACCGGAAAAAATGAGCTTCATGAATGCCTCTCTTTTGAGCTCGCACGCGTTTGGGTGACGCGGGAGCTTTATTCAGGCCGGATCCTACGCTGATGGGTGGAAGGAATATTCATATCCTCCCGGTATTTCGCCACGGTACGGCGAGTTACCTGGATGCCTTCGGCTTGTAAGCGAGCCGTGATCTGTTCGTCGGTCAGGGGATGCGCCGCATCCTCTTCGACAATCATTTTCTTAACGCGTTTTTTCACCACCAGTAGCGGGGTGGCGCTGCCCACGGGGCCTTGGACGGCTTCGGAAAAGAAGTAGCGCAATTCAAAGATGCCTTGCGGCGTGTGCGCGTACTTATTGGCAACAGCGCGGCTAACGGTGGAAGGATGGACACCGATTTCCTCAGCGACCTCCTTAATCATCATGGGTCTGAGAGAATCAATGCCCGATTCGAGGAATTCGCCTTGACGGCGGACGACGGACTGGCAGACCCGGAGGATGGTCTGCTTGCGCTGTTCGATGTTCTTGATGAGGAGGAGGGCGGAGGCGTAACGTTCTTTGACGTAGTTGCGGACCTCTTTATCGGGCTGCTGGACGCGGTCGATCATGCGGCGGTAATCGGCGTTGAGGCGGAGTTGGGGAATTTCGTCGTCGTTAAGGGTGATGACGAATTCGTCGCCGTCTTTGAAGATGTAGACGTCGGGCTCGACTTTTTGGGCGGGCGGGCCGGAGAAGCGGAGGCCGGGGGCGGGGTCGAGATGGCGGATGACGTTGAGAGCAATTTGCACGTGCTCGAGAGGGCGGCCGAGGGATTTGGCGAGGGTACCGAGCTGGCGGGGGGTTTCGAGGCGGAGATGATCATGCACGATGTTCCAGGCGACGGAATCTTTAGCGTCGCGGGCTTCGAGCTGGAGGAGGAGGCATTCGCGCATATTTTGGGCGCCGACGCCGGTGGGTTCGAGAGACTGGACGGCTTTGAGACCGGCCTGCATATCGGCGAGGGTGAGACCTTCCTGGGCGGCGATTTCTTCGAGAGGCGTTTCGAGGTAGCCGGTTTCCTCCAGATTGCCGATGATGCTGTTGGCGGCCTGGCGAACGCGCTCGGGCAGAATTTCGACGCTGAGCTGGGATTGAAGGTGATCGCTGAGGCGGACGGGATAGGAGAGAAAAGTTTCAAACGACGGCTTTTCGACGGATTCGGAGGCGGGGCTTTTGAAGCCGGGATCGAGATAATCGTCAAAAAAGCTACCAAAGTCGATTTCATCGAAGGGATCGGTGGTTTCGGTTTTGGGAGGTTCTTCGGCGACAGGCGCGGTGCCGGAAGCTAGTTCGGGCGCACTTTCGGGGAGGGGGGGATCGGCATAGGCTTCGATATCGCTTTGATCGACCTTTTCGAGGAGGGCGGCGTCGGCGGGATCGCGGCGGGAATCGAGTTCAAGGATGGCCTGGAGTTCGGTAGGAGTCAGGTCTTCGCCGAGTTCGGAGGCTTCTTCGAGAACGGGATTTTCAGCGACCTCATTTAGGATCATTTCCTTTAATTCGAGGCGATTTAATTGCAAAACGGCGACCATTTGCATGAGCCCCGGGGTAAGGATCTGACGTTGAGACTGCGTCAGACTGAGGCGTTGCGAAAAGTCGCTCATTGGCCTTCAGTTTAGCAAGAAAGAGAAGATGGAAGACAGGAGACGGGAGACAGGAGACAGAAGATAGGAGACAGAAGATAGGAGACAGAAGACGGGAGACTGAAGACAGGAGACAGAAGATAGGAGACGGGAGACAGAAGACAAGACAGAAGATAGGAGACGGGAGACTGAATGGAGAATATGCATCCGGCGCGGAGCTTTCGAGACTTGATAGTTTGGCAGAAGGCGCATTTGTTCGTGCTGGCGGTTTATGGATTGACGGCCGGGTTTCCGAAGCAGGAGCTTTACGGACTCACCTCACAGATGCGAAGGGCGGCGGTTTCGGTGGCGGCCAACATAGCCGAGGGATTTCGGCGGCGCACCAAAGCGGACAAGGCGCGGTTTATGAATATGGCTGAAGGTTCGATTGAGGAAAGCCGATATTACTTGATTCTGGCGAACGATCTCGGCTACGGGGACACTACGCCCTTGGCTCCGGTTCTTGAAGAAACGAGCAGGCTGTTGCAGGCCTACAGTTCTGCCCTTTTGCGGTCGAACCCTTGATTGTGCCCGCACCTACGCGGCTTTTTTGATCATTTGGGCTTTCCAGGAGCGGTCAAATTGCTTGACGGCTTCCTGGCCGCCGATGTGTTGGGCCTCGAAACGGGTATCGAGATATTCCTCGGTAAATTCGAAGCCAAAATGCTCGACGGCGTTGGGTGGCGGTCTGAAGCCGCCGATGCGTTCGGACTTGCGCATCATGATGCGGTTGCGGCGTTGAAACTGAATGGCTTCGCGATCTTCTTGCAGTTGGTTGAGTTCGGCCACGAACTTGGCGAGCTGAGCGCGTAAGCGGCGTTCCTGTAAGGCGAGATTGCGGAGGTCTTTCTTGAAGGTGCGGTCAATCAAGGCGTCGAGCATGGCGGCGCGGACTTGGGGATTGGATTCGTGGGCGCATTCGGCGGCGAGTTCGTGGCGGCCAAGAGCGTAATAGCCGGTTTCGAGAGTGGGGATGCGAAGCAAGCGCCATTCGGTATCGGCGATGGTTTGGGTGAGGTGTTTCTCGTAATCGTCCTTGGGCTGATACTTGCGGTTGAGAATTTCGACGAAGTTTTCGTAGGCGGCGACGTCATCACTAGGCAGGAGGATGGTGCGTCCGGTAAGGCCGGTTTTGACGGCGTTGTGGGAAGATTTCAGTTTTCCTTCCGGCGACGACGGGCCGGTGGAGGATTGCGCATTGGCGCGGTTAGCGTTGATTTGAGCTTCGGTGGACATAAATGTATTTCCACCTCGATTGGAACAGAGGGGCGAACGGGGGAATAAAAATTTTGGGGTTAAGTGGTTGATAAGAAGGGAAAAGAATTATTTTGAACTTTGGTGATCCGCCGCACGGCCCCCTTTTGGGGCCGTCAGGAGGACGGATGAAAAATGGCCGTTTAATTCGGGGTGCTGTCGAAATTTTTGGAACCTACGAGATTTTTATGTGATTGATTCGATAGGGGATTTACGTCACTATTTTTCATAGGACCGGAAAAGATCGCATCCGAGCGAGGTGCTAAACACACCGGCAATGATACACAATAGGAATAGTAGGGAAACTTCTCATCCGTGATCGAAATCGAACCCAAACCCTGGCAAACCATGCTCTTACACGCCGAAAGTCTCTACCCCAACGAATGCTGCGGCGCCATGCTGGGCTTCACGCACGAAGACAAAAAACTCGTCACCGAAGCCATCCCCCTGGAAAACGCCTTCGCCGGCGCCCAACACCACCGCTACGAGCTAAAACCCGAAGACCTCCTCGCCGCCGACAAAGCCGCCCGCGCCCGCGGCCTCGACCTCATCGGCATCTTTCATTCCCACCCCAACTGCGCCGCCTATTTCTCCGAAACCGACCTCAAACATTCCTGCCCGTGGTATTCCTTTGTGGTGCTCTCGATACAAAATGGAAAGTTCGATCATGCAAATAGCTTCCTGCCCGATCTCGACCAGACTTCGGCGGAACGCGAGGAAATGAAATGGCCAAAATCCTGATCCCCACCGCTCTGCGGCAGTTCACCGAACAAAGCGATGCCGTGGAAGTTACCGGCGCCACCGTATCAGACGCCCTCAGCGCCTTAACGCTACGCTATCCCAACATCAAGAAAAATCTGTTCAACGATCAAGGCAAGCTCCGCAGCTTCGTGAATGTGTACGTGAACGACGAAGACATCCGCTACCTCGACAAGGTCGAAACCAAGCTCAACGGTACCGAAACTATTTCCATCGTCCCCAGCATTGCCGGCGGCTCGGTGGCCGTCGAAGAACAGTCCGCCACTCTCACCAACGACGAGATCGCCCGCTTCAGCCGTCATCTGATTCTGCCCGAAGTTGGCATCGCAGGTCAGACGAAATTGAAGCAGGCGAAGGTGGCCATGATCGGTGCCGGCGGCCTGGGCGCACCCCTTGGCCTCTATCTGGCCGCCGCTGGCGTTGGACGCATTGGCCTCGTCGATTTCGATGTCGTTGATGTTTCCAATCTCCAGCGCCAAGTCATTCACGGCACCCGCGACATCGGCCGCAAGAAACTTGATTCCGCTGCCGACCGCATGCAGGACATCAATCCCAACCTTCGTATCGACAAATTCGATACCGGACTCACCAGTGAGAACGCTCTCGAAATCCTGCGCGATTACGACGTCGTCGTAGACGGCACCGACAACTTTCCCACCCGCTATCTGGTGAACGATGCCTGCGTCCTTCTCAAGAAACCAAACGTCTACGGCTCCATCTTTCGCTTCGAAGGGCAAGCCACCGTCTTCGCCTATGAAGACGGCCCCTGCTATCGCTGCCTCTATCCCGAACCGCCGCCCCCCGGCTTGGTCCCCAGCTGCGCCGAAGGTGGAGTTCTCGGCATTCTCCCCGGCGTCATCGGCGTCATTCAAGCCAGCGAAGCCGTAAAAATCATTCTGGGCATTGGCGACACCCTAAAAGGCCGCTTGCTGCTCTACGACGCCCTCGGCATGAAATTTCGCGAACTAAAACTCCGCCGCGATAAGGACTGCCCCGTTTGCGGCGACCACCCGAGCGTGACAGAATTGATCGATTATCAACAGTTTTGTGGAATGAACCTTATGCCTAACGAACCCGTAGCCGCCAACGCCGTCATTGATGCGCTGGAGCTGAAGCAAAAGATCGAGCGGGGCGACAACTTCGTCCTCCTCGACGTGCGTGAGCCCCACGAATACCAAATCGCCCGCATACCCGGCTCCATCCTGATCCCCCTCGGCGAACTGCCCAAACGTCTCAACGAGCTCGACAAAAACGCCGATATCGTTGCCCAATGCAAATCCGGCGGCCGCAGCCAAAAAGCCGTCGATCTGCTCAAGCAGAACGGCTTTCCGCACGTCCGGAACATGACCGGCGGCATCACCGCGTGGAGCGACAAAGTCGATCCCGCCGTCCCGAAATATTAAGCTGGGGCAGCGCCCAGGTAGCGCCCTGCCCGCCCCAATCTATGATTTGTGAATCTTGGAGTCTCCGTGGCTCTTATTAACCTTGGGCAATGGCGTGGCCGCTTCCCGTCCTGGCGACTTGCGTAATTTCAAGCCTGTAGCCAGGTGGACTTGCTCAAGTTTCCCTTCCTCGGTGACGGTAAATCGCACAGACCGCCCTTCAAGTTCGTTCGGCGCTCGAGGGCTAGTTGACCCCATCATTGAAATGTCGAAACCGAAAGCTAGGCCGGTCGATTCTTCCTCGATAAAGCCAGTGCCGAAGGGACTAATCTCGAAAATTTTTCCTTTCCGCCAAATCAACTTGCTGCTTGACATAAACCTCGACTCGACCTCGCAATTCGTACTAACTCCAAACCTTAAGTAAGGCTGTCTCAGAGACAACGTGGTCGGGAATTAGGATTATTCTCTGAGAAAACCGATGAAGGCTCATTTATCGTGATACCTTAGTGCTGGAATTCTGAATAGATTTCGCCATATGGAAAGCCGAGGCATTTTGTTTGAAATTAGCCCTTGGGGCACAGGGTTTATCGATGAGCTGTCAACACACCGGGCTCTTGGATTCCACCATTCGATGCTCAGCAACTTTGGCGAGCCAATCGGTGTTAACTGGCCAAATGTACTGGAGGGGCGAGGAGTCTCTTTTGTCGAAACAGCCGGCAAGGTTTCGGCGGTTAGGTTAGTCGAAAAATCCGCGCGGTCGGCAAAAGTTCGGACGGCGAACGCTTGATTCGATGGCCCCGGCAAATGTTCTTTGCTGGACCGACAAAGAACCGGTGGACGAGTGGCAGCCATCTGAAGGAAACTTCTACTGGCGGCCCAAAGGTCATCGGTACCCAGACACCAGGAAGCTAAAGCCAGGAGATATTATTCTATTTCGGCCCCTTAAACCGACGATATCTCAGCATTTGATCCGTCGATTTCAGCAAGGCGTTCCCTTTACCCACGCGGCGTTGTACTTGAGCAACGATTCCGTCATTTGTGAGGCGATTCCCGCCCGCGGCGTAACTTTTTCTGACCTGGAAGGTAAACTCAAGAAGTTTTGTTTGCTTGTCCGTCGCGTTCCTGGAATCCAAGATGAGGACCGAGAACGCATGGCGAAAGCCGCAGCCGATCTTCGCGGAGATCGATACGCCTTCGAAGATGTTTTCCGGAAGGCATTGGAGCCGCTCCTGAGGAAGTCTCCCTCTGCTTCCCTGATTGAACGAAGGGGAGTCATCTGCTCAACCCTATGCGAACATGCGATTCTTGTGGGGAGTAAGGGCACGGTCCAGATTCGCAAATTTCGCGATCAGGTCACCTCGCCTGGGGATCTGTTAGCCTCAGAGGCCTTGGTGGACGTGAGCCTTGAATGGCGCAAGGTCACGCGTCAGTCCACACAACCCACCACACCCCTGTTACCCTAAAAAGGTCCTCTATTCCACCATGCGGCGCGCCTCATTCTTCCTAGCCCTCGCCGTCATCCTCATCACCGCCGTCGTCGGCATCACTTATTCCATCCGTCGTGCGCACGCTCGTCACAAGCTCCGCCCTCCTTCCGTCGCCCTCAAACCTTCCGAAGACGGCATCGCCCCCCTCGGCTGGAAATACGACAAAGACGATCCGCAAACCAACCGCCCGGTCGTCCGTCTCTACGCCGCTTCCTTCCGCGCCACCAACAATCCCTCCACCTTCGAACTCCACGGCCTC
Source organism: Bryobacterales bacterium (assembly GCA_963785595.1). GTDB lineage: Bacteria > Acidobacteriota > Terriglobia > Bryobacterales > Bryobacteraceae > Bog-105. The sequence goes on from CAWAVY010000003.1 coordinate 1,056,892, forward strand.
GCGCTTAAGCTGTTCAACAAGAAAGACGCCAATTACACCTACATCAAAGCCGACAAAGCCCTCTACGATGAGCGCTCCGAAATCATGACTTCCGATGGACCTGTCAGCATCGTCATGAACGTGCCCGTCGATAAAGACGCCGAAAACAAAGACGAACTCGCCAAGCGCGTCCAGGTCAAAACCTCCGGCGTCACCTACGAAACCAAAACGCTCAAGGCTTTCACCAATCAACCCGCCCATTTCATCTTCCCCAACGGCACCGGCACAGCCGTCGGCGTCGAATACGATCCCAACACCAAAATCCTCCACATGAAGTCGCAAGTCGTCCTCGACCGCAACGGCATGCACGTCGAAACCAGCGACCTCATCTATAACGAGGCCGAACAAAAAATCTATCTCTCGCCTTGGTCAAAGCTCCAGCGCCAAACCATGACCATCCAGGCCCGGAAATCCGTCGTCACTCTCATCGATCAAAAAATTCATCAGATCGATTCCGATCAACCCTCCGGCATCGACGATCGCAAAGGGCGCCATGTCGAATACGCCGCCGATCAAATGACCGCCAGCTTCGACGAAGACGGCAACATGACAGAAATCGTTGGTGCCCCGCACGCGCGCGTTATTTCTTTTCAGGAACGCGCCAAAACCGTCCTGACCGGCGATCGTGCTCACCTTCACTTCGAACAAGAGGATAAAACCCGCGACGGTAAAGAGGCCGTTGACAGCTATCTCAGCTCCGTCACCGCCGAAGGGCACGCCATCGCTGAATCCTGGCCCATCGAACAGCCCGGCGTCACCCCTTCCGAGACCCGCATCCTGCGGAGTGAGCAAATTAATCTTGACATGAAAACTGGTGGCAAAGAGGTTCAGGAAATCTACACGCCATCCAAAGCGCAGCTTGAGTTCAAACCCAACCGCCCCGAACAGGTTCACCGCATTATCGATTCGTCCAAAATGCGCATCGTGTACGGAGAGCACAGCTACGTCGATACGTTCCACGGCTGGAACGTCGCCACGCATACCGATAAGCCGCCAACTCCCGGCAAGAAGCCGCCTTCCCCCGCTTACACCTGGAGCGACGAAATGGTGGCCAAGTTCGTGCCCAATTCGAGCGACGTCGATCACATCGAGCAGACCGGCAACTTCCGCTATCGGGAAGGCGCGCGCAACGCTTCATCTAAAAAGGCCGTCCTCGAGCAAAAGATCAATCGCATCACTCTGATCGATCACGCCAAGGTTTCCGACGATACCGGCTTCACTTCCGGCGATCTAATCGTCATGAATCAGGCCAGCGGCGATATGGATGTTACGGGAAAGGTACTCTCCGTCCGCGCTCCCGATAAAAATCAAAAGCCCGGCACCTCCGTGCTCGATCAAAGCCAGCCACTGCAGGCCAAGGCCGATCAAATGCAGTCCCGCGAAAACAATTTCCTCGTATTTTACGAAGGCAACGTGGTGATGTGGCAAGGCGCCAACCGCATCACGGCCGACAAAATCGAAATTAACCGCGACAATCAGGTTCTCCACGCCTCCGGTAACGTGGTCAGTGAACTCGTCGATAACAAACAGCCCGGCGCCGATTCAGCCACCGACAAATCGGTTCCACCCCCCAGCCCCGTCTACACAACCGTTAAAGCTCCCGACCTCCTCTATCGCGACGATACCCGCGAGGCCCTCTACAGCGGCGGAGTGACCCTCCTGCGCAACGCCATGACCGTCACGTCCAAAGAATTGCGCGCCTTTCTCAATCCCAAGACCGACGACAACAAAAACGATTCCTCCCTCGACCACGCTTTTGCCAGCGGCGATCTTGTGGTGCTCGATGTGATCGGCCCGAATCATAAGCGCACCGGCTCCGCCGATCGCGGCGAATACTACACCAAGGAAGACAAAGTCGTTCTCACCGGGGGCACGCCGCAAATCGTCGACAGTCTCCGCGGCATCACCAAAGGCACTTTAATCACCTATTACAGTGGAGATGATCGCCTCCTCGTGCAAGGCGAGCCCAAAAAACCGGCCGTCACCCAAATGACCAAGAAATAGCAAGTGGCGCGGCGCCACGCACGGTATCAGTCCCTCCTCTCATAAATCACACTCAACCTCGTCTTCCCTACCTCCCGATACCCAATCAGCAGATCCTTCATTTCCGCGAACTTATCAGGCTCCAAATTTCCATTCAACCTCCCCAACCCATCCACAAAGAAGGTCGGCCTCGAACCCTCCACCACACGCAAGTGCGCGCGAGTTCCCTCGCTCACCACCCCCTCCCGTGCCCCCAAATGCCGATCCGCCGCCACTCCCGTCAGCGGCTGCGAATCCCAAAACTCACTCGCGAAATTCAGCCGAGTATAAACATAAACGTCCGGCCGGTAACCCCACACAAACAACGTATCCCCCGGCTTCGCCAGCGCCTTGATCCGCCCCGCCACCTGTTGGCTATCCAAATCTAAAGCAACATCGCCCCATTCCTCATGCTCCGCCATCTTCACGTACCTCGGACCAAACCTAACCAACGGCACCACCAGCAACACCGCCAGCGCCCCCAGCGCCGCTCTTCTTTGCGCTCTCAGCGCCCACACAATCCCGTGCCCACCCACCACCGCCAGCGGCGGCAACAGCTGCAAAAAATACCGCGGCGCGAAATGGTTCCCAAAGCAAACCGCTGCAAACGACGCTCCCAACCACACCCCCTGCTTCACTCGCTCTCCATGCCACACGCCGCCCAACCAACCGGCCGCTAACGCCGCATGAAAGCCCAGCCAATGGCCCACCCGCTCCACGGCCAAGGCCAGCGGATGCGCCACCGCCGCGCCCCGCGCATAACCGAAGCCCCAAACCCACACCTGCTCCCAATAACCCGCCGCCATGCCCAGCGCTCCCATCACTCCCGCGCCCAGCGCCGCCACCGCCGCAAACCCACCCGCGAAGGCCACCAAATTAGGCACAAGCCAAGCCGCACACCCCACCACCACAAACAACGCTTTCACATTGATCCAAAACCCCACGCCACAAATTACCCCCGCGGCCCAAGCTTTTCCCTGCCGCGCCAAATAAATCGCCGCCAAATGCGGTCCTATTAGCAACGCATCCGGTGCGAACGGAATGACCGCCGCCGGCAAATAAAAGGTGGTAAAAAACGCCATCAGCAAAGCCGCCGCGCGACCTTCCCCTTCACCCCACCAACTTCGCGCCAACCGCTCCGCCAAAAAACAGCACAACAGAACATACGCCGCATCCCACAACCGCAGAACTACCCCGGGAACCGCGCCCATAGCCAAGTAGTAAATTGCCGCCAGCGGCGGTTTGTCATACCAAAAATCCCGATAGGGCGCCTTCCCATGCAAAATCTGGATCGCCGCCGCCATGTGGTAATCCTCGTCCGACCACAACACGCCCGCAAAGCACACCCGCAAGCACGCCAACGCAATCAGCACCCCCACAAACACCGCCTGATTGCGCATCGCCGTGGGCCTTGGCATTAACGCGTATCATAGGACATGGCCCCGGACATAGCCCGGCCACAGCGCATGCGCACACTGCAAACCGCCGAAATTTCGAAATCCTACAACGGCCGCAAAGTGGTCGATAACGTCAGTGTCCGCGTCGAACAAGGCGAGGTGGTCGGACTTCTCGGCCCGAACGGCGCGGGTAAAACCACCTCGTTTTACATCATCGTCGGCCTGGTCAGCCCGGAATCCGGCGATGTCCTGCTCGACAACGAGCCCATCACCCAATTGCCCATGTACCTGCGCGCCCGGCGCGGTGTCAGCTATCTCCCACAGGAGCCCTCCGTCTTCCGCAAGCTCAGCGTCGAAGACAACCTCATGGCTATCCTGCAAACCCTGCGCATCTCCAGCCGCGAACGCCGCGAGCGCATGAATAACCTTATCAGCGACCTGGGCCTCGAAACCGTCCGCCAAAGCAAAGGCTATATGCTCTCCGGCGGTGAGCGCCGCCGCGTCGAAATCGCCCGCTCGCTCGTCCTTCAGCCCGACTTTATCCTCCTCGATGAACCCTTCTCCGGCATCGACCCCATTCAAGTCCTCGAACTCCAGCGCATCATCGGCGATCTCAAACGCCGCGGCATCGGCATCCTCGTCACCGATCACAACGTCCGCGAAACCCTCGCCGTTACCGACCGCGCCTACATCATCAGCAGCGGCCGCATCTTCCGCGCCGGCTCGCCCGATTCCCTCGGCCGCGACCCCGAAGTCCGCCGCATCTACCTCGGCGAAAACTTCTACTTCGCGCCCGGTATCGATCTCCCCGGCGCCGCCACCGCCACAGCCCGCGAACGCAACTAAATATGTCTTAACCGGTTACTTGTGAAACCAGTGATTATGATTCCGTTGATAATCGTGCAAGCGAGCCACATCGTCGCTGATGACCTCTCGATCGCGCGGCCCGAGCCGCTGGTCGTTGGCGGACTTGCGTAAAGAATCGATGACGTCGTTCAACGTGCCGTTATCGAAGCTGCCTTGGTCCAGCTTCGCTTGAAGCCCGGTCAATTCCTCTTTTGTTCTCTCTAGCCGGCGCCTCTCCTTATCGCTGGCCGCACCCGCGCTGTAGATGTGATCGAGATCGTCGCGGACTCCCGCAAAAACCTGCGGCCGCCATCCTTCATCGCGGAAACGTGCGTCACGATCGTGATACCAATCTTGTCCGGCTACGCTCAATCCAGCGGTAGCCGCCATAACCATCCCAAACTTCATGATCTGTTTCATCTTCATAATGAGTTCACAAACCTCCGTGGGTTGGACCAGCGGAGATCGTTAATCGTGACAAAGTTTGTTAAAGGAACGGCAAGTACCGCTAGTGGGAAAATGAAAGTATGAATGCATCAACTGAAAAGGCAATCCTCGCTGGCGGCTGTTTCTGGGGTATGCAGGACCTGATTCGGCGCTTGCCCGGAGTCGTCTCCACCCGTGTGGGCTACTCCGGCGGCGACGTCGCCAACGCCACCTATCGCAATCACGGCACCCACGCTGAAGCCATCGAGATCGTGTTTGATCCGCAAACCATGAGCTACCGCGAGCTATTGGAGTTCTTTTTTCAAATTCACGATCCAACCACCCTGAACCGGCAAGGCAACGATAGAGGGACGAGCTATCGCTCAGCCATTTTTTATGCCAACGACGAACAGAAACGCACCGCCGAACAGATCATCGCCGAAATCAACGCCTCGGGTGTCTGGCCAGGTAAAGTCGTCACCGAATTGGCCCCCGCCGGACCCTTTTGGGAAGCCGAGCCCGAGCACCAAGACTACCTGGAACACTATCCCAACGGCTACACGTGCCATTTCATCCGCCCCGATTGGAAGCTCCGAACCCCGGTGGCTAGCCGATCATAATTTTGCGTTTGTGGGGCGGACCTCCTGGTCTGCGCGGGGCCTCCCGGCCCCGCTTGCCACGACCAGATTTTCATGCGCAGACTGTCTCGAATTGCCCTACTTCGCCCCCTCTTCCGGATACTTAATTTCACTATCCGTCACCGCAATCTCCACCCTCCTGTTCCGCGCCCGCGCCTCCGCCGTATTCCCTTTTACCAGGGGACTCGTCTTCCCAAACCCTTTCATATTCACGATTCCCGCCGGCACGCCCGCCTGCACCAGATATTCATCCACCGCCTTTGCCCGCCGCTCGGAGAGCGCCTGGTTATACTCAGTCGTGCCCATATCGTCCGTGTATCCATACACCGCCAACCCATAACCTTTCGATACCAGCAAAATCCCCGCAATCCGGCTCAGCAACTCCCGGTTCTTCTGCGTCAACTCCGCGCTATCGAACGCGAATCGAAACGTTGAATCCGGCAGAATCATCACCATCCCATTCGCCGTCCGATGCGTCTCCACCAGCTTGCTCAGCGCTTCTTGCATGTTGTTCAATTCCTGCTCGCGCTCTTGCCGCATCTGTGCCACTTCGCTCTGCGCCCTTTTCGTCTGCTCCGTCGCGCTGTGCGCCGCCGTCAACGCCTCGTCCCGCGCCGTCTCCGCCTGCTGCCGTTGCTGGTCCGATTGTTTGCTGAACGCCTCGGCACGCTGCCTCGCATCCGCCGAGGCCGCCGCACTCTTCGCCGCGTCTTCCGCCTTCTGCTTCGCCTCCGCAGCCGCCGCCGATTCCTTCTGCGCCAGCTCCGCGGTCTGCTTCACTTCGTGGCTGAGCGCTTTCACCTGTTCCTTCGTCGCCCGGTAATTCCCATATCCCCGATAAACTCCATACCCCAGCAACGCCGCGAGCGCGACCGAGCCAATAATAAGAACGAATTGCTTCACACCACGATTTTACGCCGCGCGTCCTTGCGTAGGGAATACGTGGCTGAGCCGGTAGAGGCTAGGAAGGGAGGTACTGTTTGAGCTGGGGGAAGAAGGCGATGGCGAAATCGGTGGCGGTTTTGATGGCGGTTTGGGTATCGCCGTTGTTGACGGCGACGACGACGCGCACCAAGGCGGTGTCGCTACGGTTGTAGCGGATGGAATCGGTGACGGTGTAAATTTTGGCCCAATATTCGCTGGCGACGGTGCGGTTGTGGGACTGATACCAATAGAGGACGACACTTTGGTTGTCGCCGCGAGCCACTATATAGCGGTTCGCCTGAACGGGCAAGGGCTGGCCGGGGACTGGGATATCGACAATTTCACTTTGGGAAGGGACCCAGCCGGCGCCCGGCAGGCAATTTTTGGGGGAGTGCGGCGTTTTGCCGGTTTTCTGGGTATCGAAAAAGGCAACGAAGAGGGACGCGCTGTGACCGGAACTTTGATTCTGGTAAATGCGGGACAGGATGTCATCGGCTTGCAGGACATCGAGTTCATCCTGGCTCATTTCGACATCCTGAATGTTCTTCCAGGGGCTTCCGGTCAAGGTAAAATCGGCGAGCGGAAGACGGGAGGGAATGTTTTCCTTTCTGGAGAAGCCATAGAACATGCCCGCCTGGGCGAGCAACACGGCGCTCAGAATTACGAAACTCCTGGAACCCATAATACCGGCCGTATGCTATGCCTTTCCCCATTTGCGCGCGACGACATTGATGAGCCGGTGAGCGGCGAGCAATGCCACGAGCGCGACGATGTAAACGATATACCCTTCCACTTCATGATAGACGCCAGTGGCCAGTTTGGTATCGATTTCCGAAAGGAGGCCGGTGGTGGCTACACGAACGCCGTTGGCACCGATGGCGATAGGCACGGTGGCGATGAGGAGAGCCCAGCGCATCCAGACTTTCTTATCCATGAAATAGGAAATAAAGAGCGAGAGAAACAACAGAGTCATCAGCGAGCGAATGCCGCTACAGGCTTCGGCTATGTCGAGGGTCTGGCTGGGAAGCTTCAAGGTGTTGCCTTCGCGGAGCACTGGAATGCCCATGGCACTGATCATCAATTCGCCCAATTCGGCGGCGAGTCTCTGGAGCTTCATGGTGAGGGCGGAATAGATGATGGCGGGAATGGGAACCATGAGCAGCAGCAGCAGCAGGGGGAAAAGGAGGATTTTCATCCAGCGCGTGCCGCCGAGATAGAGTACGGTGCCAAAAAGGGCTATAACGAACGATACGCGGGCGGTGAAGAGTTCCGCGCCGAGGGTGGCCGCGAGCGCCAGGAGGCCGGCAAAAACCACAATGAACAAACCTAGCATGTTTGGCTGCCTGGGCGTGGCGAGCAGTTCGTGGCGACGCTGCCAGGCAATGACGCCGGCCATGATAGGCACGAAGAAACCATGCCCCATATTCTCGTCAGTGGCCCACTGATGGCCCATGCGGTAAAGAATGGGCCAATAGCAAAGGAGGAGCAAGCCGCCAAACCAGGCGACGAGAGGCCAGGAAATTTGCGGGGCTGCGGATTGCGGGGTAACGAGAGGATTTTCAACGGGCGCGATGCGCGGGCCAACTACGTTATGGCCTGAATCGACACTGGACGCGGTGCCAATGGGAACGGAAGTCCCGCCTGAATTTTCTAACATAACGAACATTCACTCCGCACATGGCGGCTCGGTTCTTCGCCCAACAAAGGAAGTACGTTGAAATTAACGAAAATCTCCGTCAAGTTCTCCGAGCCCACGTAACTAAGGGTATCGCATGCTGGGTTATTCGTAGCGGAGGGCGCGAATAGGATCGATGCGGGCGGCCCGTAGGACCGGCAAAACACTGGCCAGCAAGCCCGCCACGAGAAAGATGAGAACGGCCAGGGAAAGGGTGGCCGGATCGCGCGGCGCAACGTCATAGAGCAAGCTTGTCAAAACGCGAGTGGCAGCGAACGCAAGGGGAATGCCGGCCAAGATGCCAGCGGCGACTAACAGCAGGCTTTCGCGCAGGAACAATTTGGCCACATCCATCTTTTGAGCGCCTATGGCGAAGCGCAAACCAATCTCGCGGGTACGGCGCGAAACAGCGAATGCTATGAGGCCATAGATGCCCATGGCGCTGAGCAGGGTGGCGAAGGCGCCGAACAGGGAGGATAAGAAGCTGAGCACGCGCTCAGAGGACATTCCTTGATCGATTTCGTCTTGCAACTGGCGAACCTCATAGATTGGAAGCTTGGAATCGATGGAACGAATGGTGCGCCGGATTCCAGCGATAGCCGCAGGCGAGGGCGACCGGGTACGAATGAGGAGACTGTAACCGGACGATTCGGTTTGCTTGGCGGGCAAATAGACGAGCGGCCAGGTTTGTTCGCGCAGGGTTTGGTAGCGCGAATTTTTGACCAAGCCAACGATTTCGGTATCGACGCGGCCGACCTGAAAATGCCGCCCAAGCGGATTTTGGCCCGGCATGAATTGCGCGGCGAACTTTTGATTGACAATGGCGACGTGCGGGGCTTTCGCGGCATCGAGATTGCTGAAATCGCGGCCGGCCAGCAGCGGCTGGTTCAGTGTCTTGAAAAACTCCGGGCTGATCATGTTGAAGTTCGTCTGCACGTCGGAACTCTTCTGGGCGTGGCCGGGAACGGTGAAGTTGAGCGAAATCATGCTGCCTTCGAGCGGGGTGACGACTGCGAGACTGGCAGCCTCAGTCCCGGGTAGTCGATGCAGGCGGGCGAGAACCTCATCGAAAAGGCGCGCGGTTTGATCGGGGGAATAGCCGTTCATCGCCGGATCTATCTTGAGTGTGACGACACGGGCGGGATCGAATCCGAGATCGATGGTTTTGAGCCCGCTCAGCGTACGGGTAAGCAGGCCGGCGGCAAAAAGGATCATCAACGAAAGCGCGATCTGAAAAACGATCAGGAGGCGTCGCAATTGAAAGGGCCCGGCATGCGCACTGGCGCGAGGTGTGCCTTTCAGCTCAGGAACGATATCGGGTTGAGCGGATTGCCAGGCGGGGACAAGGCCGAACAGCAAGGCCGTCAGGAAAGAGAGCAGAACGGAAAAGCCGATCACAAGGGGGTCTACCGCAACGTGGAGTCCCTCGCCCGCGGCTTGGCCAGCATTCAGATAGGTCAGGAGTGTGTGGACGATCCAAAATGCGAGCGTGAGGCCGGACAGGCCGCCGCAGCCGGCAAGCACCAGCGTTTCAACCATGAGCTGGCGTATCAAACGCCAGCGGGACGCACCTAGAGACAAGCGCACGGCGAACTCTTTGGCACGGGCAATGGCGCGGGCGAGCAGCAGATTGGCGATATTCGCACAGGCGATGAGAAGGACGAGGGTCACGATCCCCATCAAAACCGCTACGGGTTGCGCATAAACGGAGTTGCTCTCGATACCTTGGCTTCCATCGGTTAAACGGTAGGTTATTTTCGCTCCGCCCGTGCGGTCGAGTTGGTTTGGGCCAGCCAATTGAAGCGCGATGGCGTGGGCAATGGGATTGAGCATAGCTTGCGCACGCGCGGGAGTCAGGTTTGGTTTTAAGCGCGCGAGGGGCTGTAGCCAGTTGAACCCGGGTGACTTCCACATGGTTCCGCCGGGCCCGGATGCGAAGAAGCCGCCCATAAAATCACCCATGCGCGAAACCGGCAGCTGGAGATCGATGCGCGATTGCAATTGCGATCCGTAGAAACCCTTTTGCGTAACGCCGATGACTGTATAGGGATGAGCGTTGAGGAGTAGCTTACGTCCGACGATGCGCGGGTCGCTCGCAAAGCGTTGCTGCCAGGTTGCGTAGCTGATGACACAGAGCGGATCGCCGGTGGAGGCTTCGATATCGTTAGCCGTCAGAAGGCGGCCGATGGCCGGTTGAATCTGGAGAGTGTTGAAATAATTGCCGGTCACCACCTCGCCATGCAAGGGTTCGGAAACGCCATCACTGGTTAAATTGACGCGCACCGGGAAGCGGGCTAAGATGCCGTCGAACGCGCGGTTGCGTTTATCCAACTCGGCGATGAACGGGTAAGAGAAAGCAGAATTGGTCTCCTCGGCGCCGTTATATTCGGCCAACTCCACCAAGCGGGTGGGTTCCGGGACCGGCAGGTGTTTCAGCAAGAGGGCATTCACAAACGAAAAGATGGCGGTGTTGGCGCCGATGCCGAGGCCGAGCGAGCCGACGGCGACCAAGACGAAGGCGAGATTCGCCCGCAAGCTGCGAACGGCATAACGCAAATCCTGTCCGAGAGTTTCAAAGAGTGTTCCGCCCCAAGTTTCGCGCACCGATTCCTTAACCGTGCCCAGGTTGCCAAAGGCGCGCCTGGCGGCATAGCGCGACTCTTCGGAAGACAGGCCGGCTTCCTGCTGCTCCTCAGCTTCCAATTCCAGGTGCGCGAGTAATTCGCGCTCGAGTTCCTGCTCGCGTGCTTTTCGCCGCCATAAGCGCATGGGTTAGCCTTCCTTTACCGGCCACATGATTTGGGCAATCGCACCACTGAGGCGCTTCCATTTGGACTCTTCGGCCACAAGCTGTTTTTTGCCGGAGGGTGTGAGGCGGTAGTATTTGAATTCACGCTTCACGTCTTTACCCGCCGATTCCCACTTCACGGCCACCCAGCCTTTTCGTTCCAGCCGATGAAGGGCGGGGTAGAGAGAACCGTGTTCCACTTGCAGCAGATCGTCTGTGGTGCGCTGAATGTGCTTGGCGATTTGGTGGCCGTGGGCGGGGCCAAATAGTAAGGTGCGCAGAATGAGCATGTCGAGCGTTCCTTGGAGTAGGCTGATCCGGTCGGACGAATGGGGAGGCATGGGGCTGGTAGACATTCTACCTTAAAAGGGATTGAGGTGGGTAGACATGCTTCCATCAGTGCTTAATGGATTATCCCGATGCGGCTACCATGAGACTAGCTTTCCGATGATGACGCGCTTCTCGATTTCGCTGCTAGTAATGACCGGTTTAGGCACGGCACAAAATTTCTTTCCGGTAAAAGATGTGCGCCCAGGCATGCGTGGCGTGGGGCGGACCGTCTTTCAAGGTGAACGGATTGATGAGTTCCAGGTGGAGATTCTGGGGGTTGTGGAGGATCTGGCTCCGCACCAGACCATCGTGCTCGCGCGGTTGAGTGGTGGGCCGCTGGCGGAAACCGGGGTGCTGCAAGGCATGAGCGGCAGTCCGGTTTACATTGGCGGGAAATTGTTGGGGGCAGTGGCGCTCGGGTTCCCGTTTTCAAAAGAGGCGATTGCGGGGATTCAGCCCATTGAAAGTATGATTGCCGACGCGACGTTTGGCGGAGAAGGGAAGAAGGCCGCGCTTCCGGCGCGCGTGGCGGTTTCGCCTGGTGAATTGGTAAACCTGCCGGTACCGGTTTCGTTCTCTGGATTTTCAGAGGCAACGTTGGCGGCGTATACGCCGCGTTTCGGCGAACTCGGTTTCCGGCTGCAGGCGGGCTTGGCGCAAAAGGCGCGCCCTTCGGCCGCCAGCGAAATTCGGCCCGGATCCATGATCAGCGTGGGGCTGATTACCGGCGATATGAACATGACGGCTGACGGCACGGTGACCTATGTAGACGGCAAACGAATCTATGCGTTTGGGCATCGCTTTTTGGACGCGGGTCCGGTAGAACTACCGTTTGCTCATGCAGAGGTGGTGGTTTCGATACCGATGGTGAATTCGTCCTTCAAATTGTCCGCGCCGCATGAATGGGTGGGTACGATTCTAAGCGACCGGAGCACGGCAGTGGCTGGCGAGATTGGCAGATCGCCACACACGGTGCCGCTTACCATTACGGTGAATTCGTCGGCGACGGGCAACCATAGCTATCACATGCAGGTGGCGAATGATCGATTGCTGACGCCATTTCTTTCGCAAACGGCGCTGTTTTCGACGCTGGATGCGACGGAGCGCAGCATTGGCGCGGGCACGCTGCGGATTGAGGGCCGGGCGGAGTTTGAAGGCGGGTTGCCGCCGCTGGTGATGCGCGACGTTTACGTGAGCGATAATGCGCTGGCGCAATTGGCGGCTACCAATGCGCTGGTGCCGCTGGGTTTTGTGGTGGGGGGAGGGTTCGCGGATCTGCGATTGAAGAATTTGACGTTTACGATTTCGCAGCTCGATACGAAACGGCAACTGCGGTTGAGCCAGGCGTGGGCATCGGCGCATCAGGCTAGGCCTGGAGAGACGATCACGATCACGGCGCAACTGGAGGGCGAGAATGGCTACGAAATGGCGAAATCAGTGAAGTACAAGATCCCGATCGGCGCGCCGGAGGGGCTTTTGAATTTCACGATTGGCGACGCCACGCTGCAGAACTTTAGCGATTTCGCGGGGTTATCGCCGGCGGCGCTGCCGAGCGCGGAGCGGTTGATTGAAGCGGTGAACGCGTACCGTTCGAGCGAAGGTTTGTATGTGCGGGTGTGGCGCCAACAACCGGCATTCACGGTGAAAGGGCCGGCGCCAGGCAGTGAAATGCCCGATCCGCCGCCTTCCGCGATGTTGATTCTGGCAGACCCTTCGTCTTCGGCCAGCAGCAATACGCTAAATGTTGCGACGCGCGGTTCGGAGGTGGGACAGATGACGATCGCGCTGCAGGGATATTCGGTATCAGGGGCGAAAACGGTGCAGGTGGAGATTAAGGATTAACAGAAAGGTATTGTACAGTTGATGCGTTCCACTGCAATCTGCTATGCGCCGGCCGATACGGGCGCGGCTACCGAGCTGCGCGCTTACCTTGAGACAAATTGTCCGTTGGCGATGGAAGACGGCGTGGTGCAGATGGGCGCGGATTTGTTGGACGCGGTGGAGATTGGTCTTTCCTTCGACTATGTGCTGGTTTTGCTCTCGCCGGATTCGACGCATCCGGCATGGGCGCGTAAGCGTTGGGAAGCGGTGCTCTTTGAGCAACCAAAACAATGGCGGACGCGCATTGTTTATGTACTGCTGGCGGATTGCAAATTTCCGGCAGTGTTACGAAAGGAAGCGTTCTTTGACTTGTCGCAAGATTTTGCGAGCGGCCGGAGAGGTTTAAAACGCTGGCTGCTGGCGAAATTGGCGCCGGAGCGGAGCGCACCGAAGCTGCCTGTGCGAACGGCCGATTTGGGAAGCACCGAAACGGACTCACTGGAGTCACTGGCCGATTGGCCGGACTTCGTTGAGACCGATGCGCGCGAAGGGGCGTTGGCGTTTGCGCATACGTGTCATAGCGATTTCGAGACAGTGGTTTGGCTGAACTGCGCGCGGCGGGGACGGGCGGGAGTTTTGGGAGATGTGGCTCAGGGCTTAGGTTTGCGGTTGGAGGGGAATTGGGAGGACAACGCGCAGGCACTCAGAGACTATTGCGCGGACCATCGTATTTTGCTGGTTTTTGAGGCGTTTGACTCAGGCGCGGCAGAGTTGGTGAATTTTGGCGGCAAAGCCTCTGTGATTCTGGTGGAGGGCGGTGAGACGAAACCGCGGCGGCCGCTCGTTGACCTGATACGTTTGTTTTCTTCCTGGAAGCGGAACGCGGAGAAGTGTCTGGCGGCGTTGGGAGACGTTGAGTCCTATCTCGACTCCCCGGAGATTTTGAAAGAGGAGTGTTGGCCGGATGCATGCGCCTTGTGTTTGGCGGCGGTAGCGCTGCTAATGGATTATGGGAGGCTGGCAGAAGCGTTCGATTTGCTGACACGGATTTCGAGCGCGACTCAAGTACGGGGCGACCTGGCGGCGCAGGGGCGAGTGGAGTGGGAAACAAGCTGGATTCTGGAACGGTGGGGCGAACCAGTGCAGATTCCGGGACGCATGGCGGCGGCGCTTACAGAGCCGGTACAACTGGCGTTGTTTTGAGAGTGGGTCACCAAGTCAGTTCCAGGAGAGAGACGCTTTGTGGGGGCATGGTGAAGGCGCATTGGAGTTTGCCACTCTTGGCCGATAGTTTCCTGGGAGGTTCGGCGAGTTGTAGTTTGCTGGAGGCTTCGAGTTCCCTATACTGAGCGGCGCTGGGCGCTTGCGGCGAGCCCATTTGCTTCCAGGCCGAATAGGAGTTGCTATGTGTCTGGTCAATGGCGAAACGCTGGTATTTGAGGCGTTTCGTTTGAAGCCCGGCGAGGTTCAAGTGGATATTCGAGAGGGCGGTGGCGTTGCTATCGTCGCTATAGTTCCACACGAGCGCGGTGAGAGAGTGGTCCGCGAGAGTGGCAAGTGCGCCCACAGTCTCCTTACCGAGAGTGCCATGCTCCAGCAACTCATCGAGAGGTAAACTCGCGGGGTTATCGACGCGCAGGTTTTCGCCGCACAACATCGCAGCCATGCGAAACACATTGAGAACAGGTTTATCGACACCGTTGGTAGCGAGCGTGCGGAAGCCGGCAAAGTATGGTTGCCCTTCGAACTCGAACGCCCAAGTCAAGAGGCCGCGTAAGTTGATTTGATAGCGGGCGGCCAATTGCAACGTGGCATCCATAGCGGCGGCCGTGTAAGCCGCGTAGACAGTGCCATTGCGATAGGCGTTTTGCGGATGGTCTTTCGCTGAACAAGCGGCGCAGCCTTCGGGGTCGGCCTCGCTCAGGATGATGGGAAGTTTGCGGAGTTTCGGAAAGGAGGCCACAATTTCAAAACCTTTGGCGGCATCGGCGAGTTCGTGCGAGATGCCCATGCGCACTTGGCCATCCACAATTTCGGGTCTCCCCTTGGCATGAAAGGTGATGAAATCAAGCGGGGCATTGGTTTTCTCGCAGTGTTCTAAGAACTGGCGGAGAAATTCAGCGGCATGCTTGCCCCCAGGACCGGTGCTGGCAGGACCACCTACCCTAGCATCTGGGAGGGCGCGGCGCAAGCCGGAGACGGCGGCATCATAGAGCTTGTCGTATTCCTCAGGAGTACCATGCCAATACATGATGTCAGGCTCGTTCCAAACCTCCCAATACCAGGAGGAGGCTTCGGCGCCGCCATACTTTTCGGCGCAGTGTTTCGCCCACTGATACACCAACTCCTCCCATTTTGGGTAGTCTTTGGGAGGATAAGCCCAACCAGTATCGATGCCGCCCTTGGGCCAAGTGTGCCGGTAGGGCTGCGGGTGAGTAGAGAGTGCTTCTGGCATGAAGCCGATCTCAACGAATGGTTTGGCATGTGCCGCGAGGTAGGTATCGAAGATGCGATCGGTAATGGTCCAGTCGTAGACGGGCTTGCCGGCGGCATCCTCAGTGTAGGCGTTGGTGGAGCCCCATTTGAGAGCGGGCTTACCATCACCGGTTGTCAGTAGGTTGTGGGTGCGAATGTAGACAGCAGAGGGCTGGAGCGTTCCTAGCTCGGAGATGAGCTTTGCGCCGTTGGGAGCGTAGGTATAGTTGGGCTCATCATAGCCAAAGTAGGCCCAAACGGGCTGAACGGTGCCGAGCTTCTGGGTAGCGTCTATGTTTATAGACACAGGGGTTTGGGGGAGAGCCGCCTGGGTGAGTAAGAGCGGGATGGCAAGCTTGCGAGTCATCACAGAACGCTTGGCTTTTCAGGCTGCGCGGCATTCAAAGCGCTGCGCATAGCGGTAACGGCTTTGGTGAGACTGCCGGCCTGATCGGCCGGCACGGGAAGATACTCGAGGGCTATGTAGTTCGAGTAAGTGGATTTTCCAATAGCCGAGTAGAGATCGGCCCACTTCATTTCACCGGTGCCGGGATCATGCCGACCGGGAGCATCCGCCACATGGAAGACGGCGACATAGGGTTCGGCGTCATTGATGAGCGATAGGGGGTCGCCATTCTGAACATACTCATGATAGAGGTCGTAGAGGAAACGGAAGCGCGGATGATCGACTTCTTTCACCGCTTTTAAGGCCTCAGCGGCGCTGGTGAGGAAGTAGCCTGGGTGGTTCACCTTGCTGTTCAGGTTTTCTATGATTAGAGTCACTTCGGCCGCCTCCGCCAAGTCAGTGGCGCGCTTGGCGCTTTCGATGAGGCTGGCGTACTGCGCTTCATGGCTCATGCCGGGCTGAATGTTGCCGCTCATGAGGATGATCTGCGGAACGTCGAGTTTTTTCGCCCAGCCTATGGCATGACGAATATCGGCGAGGAAGGCGTCACGATGGTCTGGATTCACCAAAGAGACCGGCCGCTTCACCCAGTCGCGCGAGGCGAGGATGGTGTCCATGTGCATGCCGTAGGAGGCGGCCATGCGTTTGTATTTTGCGGCGTCGGCACCGGACCAATCTTCGTGCTCGTTCACCAGTTCAACGGATTGGATGCCGGCATCGGCGGCGGTGGCGAGTTTTTGATCGAAGTTGCCTTTGAGGGTCCAAAGCATGACGCTTGACGTGATGCGCGCCTTTTTCGGCGGGGGTACCGGCGCGGGCGGCTGTTGGGCGATGAGAAGCGGCGACGATAGGGCGAGGTTCGCGGCGCTTTTCAGGAAGCCTCTACGGTGGTTTGAAGTTTTCATGTAGGCGGGTGCGGGTGCTCTGAAAATACAGTAGCGTATCGCTGCGTTGAAGAAAAGGTTGAACGGGCCCATGGATCACTCCTTGCAGTCGCGGTTCAGTTACGGGTGTCGGGGCGAAATACGGCAGTGGGCTGGGGTGAACGCCGGTTTCGCATAGGAGAATAGAACGAAGCCGTCCGCATGTTGAAAGAAGCTCTATTCGGTTCCGATTACAACTTCACCGAAGGCGACATGAATCGCGCCATCGTGTTGTTGGCGATTCCCATGATTCTGGAGATGGCGATGGAATCGTTGTTTGGGGTGGTAGACGTGTTTTTTGTTTCGCGGCTGGGGCCGGATGCGACGGCTACGGTTGGACTCACCGAGTCTTTGTTGACGCTGATTTTCGGCGTGGCGATTGGGCTAAGCATGGCGACGACCGCTTTTGTGGCGCGGCGCATCGGCGAGCAAGATCCGGAGGGGGCGGCGGAGTCTTCAGTGCAAGCGATTTTGCTGGGCTTGCTTCTTTCGGCCGTGGTGGGCGTTATCGGTATTGTAGAGGCGCCGAATCTGCTGCATCTGATGGGCAGCACGCCGGCGGTTGAGGCGAATGCGCGCTACACGCAGGTGATGCTGGGCGGATCGGCGGTGATTTTTCTACTGTTCCTGATCAACGCCATCTTTCGTGGAGCGGGCGATGCGGCGCTGGCGATGCGCGCGTTGTGGATCGCCAATGGCATCAACATACTTCTTGACCCGTGCCTGATTAACGGTTGGGGACCGTTCCCGAAGCTGGGAGTTTTGGGGGCGGCGGTGGCGACGACGACGGGGCGCGGCATCGGCGTACTGTTTCAACTGTGGGCGCTGACGTCGGGCACGCACCGCATTACCATCCGGCGGGCGCAAATGCGTCTCAACCTTCCGGTGATGTGGCATTTGTTGCGCGTTTCCGCGACGGGTATTGCGCAGTTCTTAATTGCCACCGCGAGTTGGGTGGCGCTGATTCGGATAGTCTCTTCGTTCGGCAGCGCGGTGGTGGCGGGTTACACCATTGCGGTGCGCCTTTTGGTATTCGCTATTTTGCCTTCGTGGGGGCTGAGCAATGCGGCGGCGACGCTGGTGGGCCAGAATCTGGGAGCGAAGAAGCCCGAGCGGGCGGAGAAATCTGTTTACCGCACGGGCTTTTACAACATGATTTATATGGGCCTGGTTTCGGTGGCGTTCGTATTTTTTCCGGGAATCCTGGTGGCGATCTTCACGCACGATCCGGCGGTTTCGTCGCCGGCGATTTCCTGCTTATCGATTTTCGGACTGGCATTCGTGAGTTATGCGTGGGGCATGGTGTTGATGCAGGCCTTCAATGGCGCGGGCGACACGATGACGCCGACGTTGATTAACTTGCTGGCGTTCTGGGCTTGTCAGATACCGCTGGCGTATTGGTTGGCGATCCGGTTGGGCTGGGGTCCGCGCGGGGCCTTTATCGCGGTGCCGATTGCCGATTTGGTGTTTACCGTTGCCGCCCTGGTGCTGTTCCGGCGCGGGACGTGGAAAGAGCAGAGGATTTAAGTTCGGGTTGCGCCGGTGGTAACGGGCAGATCGGGAGCAACGACATCGCCGCTGGCGATCCGCATGCGGTAGAACGAGCGCCAGGCGAAGTACATTGAAGCGATCATGAAAACCACTGCTAGGAATTTGCCCAACACCGGGGAACCTCCTTCTTCCAGCGAAACGGCCAACTCCACGGCAAGGAGGCCAAACAGAGTGGTGAATTTGATGATGGGGTTCAGGGCTACCGACGAGGTGTCTTTGAAGGGATCGCCCACGGTATCGCCCACCACGCATGCATCGTGCAAAGGAGTGCCTTTCATCTTCAATTCGGTCTCAACGATCTTCTTGGCGTTATCCCAAGCGCCGCCAGCGTTGGCCATGAAAATGGCTTGATACAAGCCGAAGATGGCGATGGAAATGAGATAGCCGATGAAGTAATAAGGTTCCACAAAGGCAAACGCCAAAGTGACGAAGAATACAGTAAGGAAGATATTGAACATTCCGCGCTGCGCATACTTAGTACAAATTTCCACTACTTTCTTACTATCTTCTACAGAAGCTTTGGTTACACCTTCAAGCCTGATATTGGCTTTGATGAATTCCACAGCTCGATAAGCGCCGGTAGTTACAGCTTGGGCGGACGCTCCGGTAAACCAATAAATAACGGCGCCGCCGGCGATTAAGCCAAGCAGGAACGGCGGATAGAGGATAGAAAGTTTCACAACCAGATCTGGCCGCAATCCATGCGTCAGCGCGACAACTATGGAGAAGATCATGGTAGTTGCGCCCACCACCGCCGTGCCAATCAGAACGGGTTTCGCGGTGGCCTTAAACGTGTTGCCAGCGCCGTCGTTTTCTTCCAGATGCTCTTTGGCTTTTTCAAAATCGACGACAAACCCATATTTCTGCTTGATCTCCGCTTCGACACCTGGAATCTGTTCGATGGTCGAAAGCTCATAGACGGATTGGGCGTTATCGGTAACGGGGCCGTAGGAATCGACGGCGATGGTGACAGGGCCCATACCGAGGAAGCCAAACGCCACCAGGCCGAAGGCAAACACGGCCGGAGCCATCATGAGATTATCCATACCTAGCGTGCTAATGCCGTAGGCAAGACTCATGAGAGCGAGAATCGCGAGGCCCAACCAATAGGCACTGAAGTTGCCCGCCACAAAGCCGGAGAGAATATTTAACGAAGCGCCGCCTTCGCGAGAGGAGGACACTATTTCGCGCACATGAATTGATTTGGTGGATGTGAAGATCTTGACGAATTCAGGAATGACGGCTCCGGCCAGGGTGCCGCAGGTAATGACGGAGGATAGCTTCCACCACAAGGTGGGATCGCCCCCTAATTCCGGAATCATGACATAGGAAACGATGTATGTGGCCGCAATAGAGACAATGGAAGTGAGCCAGACTAAGTTGGTTAGGGGCGTTTCAAAATTCATCTCGGCAGCGTTGGCGTATTTGGCTTTGGAGTAAGCCGCGTTGAGTAAGTAAGAAGCACCGGACGAAATCACCATCATGACGCGCATAGCGAAGATCCAGACCAGCAGTTGGCTCTGCACGAGCGAGCTATTAACGGCCAGAACGATGAAGGAAATCAGGGCTACTCCGGTGACACCATAGGTTTCGAAACCATCGGCGCTGGGGCCAACCGAATCGCCCGCGTTATCGCCGGTGCAATCGGCAATGACGCCGGGGTTGCGCGCGTCGTCTTCCTTGATTTTGAAAACGATCTTCATCAGATCGGCGCCGATGTCGGCGATTTTGGTGAAAATGCCGCCCGCCACACGCAAGGCAGCGGCGCCCAGAGATTCGCCAATCGCGAAGCCGATGAAGCAGGGGCCGGCGTAATCGTGCGGGATGAAGAGCAGGATGAAGAGCATGAGGACGAGTTCGACGCTGATGAGCAGCATGCCAATGCTCATACCGGCTTTCAAAGGAATTTCATAACAGGGGAAGGGTTTGCCGGCCAGGCTGGCAAAGGCGCAGCGCGAATTGGCGAAGGTGTTCACGCGGATGCCGAACCAAGCCACGCCCGAACTGCCGCAGATGCCGACGATGCTGAACATTAAGATGACGAACACTTTCACGGCGGAGAAGTGCTGCAGAAATCCAAAATAGAAAACGATGATGGTGCCGATGAATATTTCGAGAATGATCAGGAACTTGATCTGCGTGACGAGGTAGGTTTTGCAAGTCTCATAAATCAGCTCCGATATCTCGAGCATGGAGCTATGAACCGGCGCGTTCTTGAGTTGGTTGTAGATGACCAAGCCGAACACAAGGCCGAGCGCGACGATGAGCAGGCCAAAGGTTAGCAGCGTTTGGCCGTTGATGGCGCCGTTGAAGAAAGTGGCCTGCGATAGATCAGGCAGGATCAGATTCGCTTCGCCACCGGTTTGGGGACTTCGCTCCTGCGCCGCGGCGAGCAAAGAGATCAGAGGAAGGAGCGCCGCTGCGGTCAGCAACGAGGATTTAGCGCGGAATAGGTGAAAGCTCATTGACGCCTAAGATATCGCAGCGGCGTTGAGAATTGCAAGGTTTTCAGGGTGGCGAGTAAGTAGAGGCTGACGAGGGGGGGGACGGGGAGGGGAATGGTAGGGACGGGCAGATTCGAACTGCCGACCTGTCGCTTAGGAGGCGACCGCTCTATCCATCTGAGCTACGTCCCCGAGATGCTCACTCTTTCAATTCTAAATCACTTCGACGTGCGACACGTTGTCCCGGCTCGAGAAATCGACGTGAACCCGTCGGCGCGGCAGGCAAAAAGCGGATATAATGCCAAGAATCAGACTCGAGGATGAGCATCGTTTATCAGAAGTGGAGTCGTCAATGAGCAGCGTACAAATCGAGGAGAAGAGCTATGAGATGCCTCCGCGAGAGGGGATCAGCATCGCGCATTTTCTCAGCGTCGAGATCGAGCGATCGGCGCTACTAGTTGGATCGAATTCCCCGTGATCGCAGAGCAGGACCGGGGGGTCCTGCGCGGACGAGGCGTCCGCCCCACCACGAATTATGTGACGAATTTCTAACTCGGGACACTAGCGGCCATTGGAGTGCGCAAGTCCCCAAAACAAGTCTCTCAGTATTTCTGCACGGTTGGGTGCGCGCTCCCACCCTCCCTGATATCCTGTCAACTGACGAGGTTGTGTTCTGTCGCGAATTTCTGCTGCCTTTAGCAGCTTTTTCTCTATCTTGTTTTCCGGTGTTTTGCCTGAATCGGTGGCTACTGCGTTCGGCTATGCGAAGGCTAAGGCCGCCGTTACTCCGCCGCCTGAGCCTCCTAAGGTAAAGCTGACAGATGGCGCGCTGCAAATCCTGCAAACGTTGCAACGCGATGCGCGGCTGATTGATTTTCTGATGGAGGACATCGCCTCCTATGCCGACGAGCAAGTGGGCGCGGCGGTTCGCTCCGTTCACGCGGATTCAAAAGCGAGCCTGGTCAGGCATGTCACGCTGGTTCCGGTGATTGATGGCGTGGAGGGGACGAACCACAAACTCGACGGCTCGAAAGCGCCTGATCCGAACCGCATCAAACTCATGGGCAACGTTCCCGCCAGCGGTAAGGCGCCGGGCGGGACTTTGCGGCATCGCGGCTGGCAGGCAACCTCCGTGAGTCTGCCGGCCATCGGTAAGCAGGACGTGAGTATCATCGCGCCGGCCGAGATTGAGATCGAATAACCGCACTTATTTCATGTCGCAGTACATCATTGGCATTGATTTGGGCACCACTAACAGCGCACTCGCCTTCGCTCAGTTCGAAGGCTGGGGGAAGGACACGCCCGAAGTAACGCTCTTTCCGATTGCGCAGCTTGCCAATCCGGGCGAAGTGGCGGATTTCGATCTGCTCGCATCCTCGCTCTATTTGCCCGGCGAGAAGGAGTTCGTGGAAGGCTCACTGGCGTTGCCGTGGAATCCGCAGCCATCCTTTATAACGGGACGTTTTGCGCGGGTGCGCGGAGTGGAAAACGCCAGCCGCCTGGTTAGTTCCGCGAAATCGTGGCTTTCTCACCAAGCCGCCGATCCCACGCAGCCACTTCTTCCGCTATCTGCGCCCGAGGGTGTTTCCAAAATATCGCCGCTCGAAGCATCGCGTCAGTATTTGCTGCATCTTCGGTCGGCTTGGGATCAAGCACATGCCGAGGCGAAGTTGGCCCAGCAAACGGTCCTGATTACGGTACCCGCTTCCTTCGACGCCGCCGCTCGCGACCTGACGCAACGGGCCGCTAAACTTGCCGGTTATCCGGAAGTAACTATCATCGAAGAGCCGCAGGCCGCCTTTTATGCCTGGATTGAACGTAATCCTAATTGGCGGGAGCAAGTGAAACCGGGCGATCTGATTCTGGTTGTCGATATTGGCGGAGGGACCACTGATTTCACGTTGATTTCCGTTACGGATCAGGGCGGGGAACTGCAGCTTGAGCGCATCGCGGTAGGCGATCATCTTTTGTTGGGCGGCGATAATATGGATCTCGCGGTGGCACGCTTCGCCGAGCAGCAGTTTGCCGAAAAAGGAACCAAGCTCGACGCACAGCAATTTCACTCGCTTTGGCAGCAAGGGCGTGCGGCGAAAGAGGCTTTGCTCGCGGAAGGAGCGCCGGTGAGCAGCCCGTTGACCATTCTGGGGCGCGGTTCAGGTCTGGTGGGCGGCACCATTAAGGGCAAAATCGCGCGCGACGACGTGCGCAATCTGATTCTGGAAGGTTTCTTCCCGCCTGTGCCCGCCGACGCCGCACCGCAACGGAATCGGCGCGCCGCTCTTGCTGAAGTTGGCCTCAACTATGCGAGCGATGCCGCCGTGACGAAACATCTGGCACAATTTCTGCGCAACGCCGGGAATGCGAAACCTACGCACTTGCTTTTGAATGGCGGTGTGTTGCAATCGTCCGCCATTGAACAGCGGCTCTTTGAGGTCTTGAATTCATGGCAGAGCAACCCGGTGGTGGAACTTAAGAACGATACGAAACGGGCCGATTTGATGCACGCTGTGGCACACGGGGCGGCGTACTATGGCATTGCGCGATCCGGAAAGGGTGTGCGCATTCGTGGCGGCGTGCCGCGAACCTATTATGTAGGCATTGAAAGCTCGCTGCCCGCTGTTCCCGGGTTCGCCGCGCCCATGAAAGCTTTAGCGGTGGTGCCATTTGGCTTGGAAGAGGGTTCAAAAGTGGAGCTGCCCCAACGCAAGTTTGCACTGGTGGTCGGCGAGCCCGCCGAGTTCCGTTTTTTTTCCTCCGCCTCCCGGCGTAACGATGCGGCTGGCTTTCTGTTGGATGAAATCGGCGACACTTTAGAAGAGCTCGCCCCGATTGAAGTGTTTCTCCCGCCCCACACGGACGGCATTCAGGAAGAGATCGTACCGGTGACCCTAGAAAGCTATGTGACAGAAACGGGCATGCTGGAACTTTGGTGCGTGGCCGGCGATGGCCGCCGCTGGAAACTGGAATTCAATGTCCGGGAACGGGCCGCCGCGGCATGAACATCGGGATCGATTTAGGAACCACGAACTCAGCGCTCGCCTATATCGATCCGCGGGAGGCGGCCGAGGCGGATTTCCCGCCCATCCACGTGCTTCCCATTGAGCAGCAGTTGGACCAAGTGCGCAGTGGCTCGCTGCGAACGCTGCCTTCGTTCCTCTATTTGAGTGATCCGCCGGTGGTAGGCGCGTACGCGCGGGATCAGGGCGCTTTGGTACCTACCAAAACGGTTCATTCGGCCAAATCGTGGCTTTCGAATTCCGAAGCCGACCGAACGGCCAAAATTCTCCCCTGGGATTCACAGGAAGAAGGGCGTATTTTATCGCCGGTTGAGGCGTCCACTCGCTATCTGGAACACTTGCGGGACACTTGGAACCACAGCAGAACCGAGCCTTTGGCGGAGCAGCAGGTTGTACTTACTGTTCCCGCGAGCTTCGATGAAGAAGCGCGCGAGCTGACCGTAAAGGCGGCGCACGATGCCGGGATTCAGAACCTAACGCTGCTCGAAGAACCCGCCGCTGCTTTCTACGCTTGGATTGCCGGGCACTTGTCGCGCTCGAATAAAGAGCTCTTTGATAAGCAGATTGTGTTGATTTGTGACGTGGGCGGCGGAACGAGCGATTTCACTCTGGTGCGCGTGGACCGCGAGGGCGACCGGGTGCAATTCACGCGCACCACGGTGGGTCGCCATCTCTTGTTAGGCGGCGACAACCTGGATTTGACGATCTCTTGGCTCGCCGAATCGAAACTTGGAAAAACGCTTTCGCTGCGCCAGCGGAGCGCTTTGCGGCGGCAGTGTTCGGCGGCGAAAGAAAGCTTGCTCGCACCCAACGGACCTCCCAGCGTGGAAATCACCATTGTTGGTACAGGTTCTTCACTAATTGGGGGCACGCTGAAAACAACCGTTACGCGCGAGGAAGTGATGGAACTCGCGTTGGGTGGATTCCTACCACCTTGCGAATTGATCGACAAGCCGCAGCAGGAAAAGCAAAGCGTTTTTCGCGAGCTTGGTTTGCCGTATGTTTCCGATCCGGCGGTTACCCGCCACCTTGCCGATTTCTTGAAACACTCACCCGCCGCCGACCATGGCGTTGACGCGATTTTATTCAATGGCGGTTTCTTCATTCCGCCGATGTTTCGCGATCGCGTGCGCGATGTGGTGGCGCATTGGTTCGGCCGGGTTCCATTGATTCTTGAAAATCAGGATTTGGATTTGGCAGTCGCCATTGGAGCGGCTTATTACTCCTATGTACGCGCCTCCGGCAGCGGTGTGCTGGTGCGCGGCGGTTTGCCACGCGCTTATTTCCTGGGCGTGCAAGGCAAGGAGGCAGATTCAACGGCCATCAAGGCGGTCTGCTTGATGCCGCGCGGGACGGAGGAAGGCACTGAGATCAAGCTCGAACAGCCGGAGCTGCAGCTTGTTGCTAACACGCCGGTGGCGTTTCGTCTCTATAGCTCGTTGAGCCGCACGGAAGATTTGGCGGGCGATATCGTTAGTTTGCCGGGTGGCGGGGATTTGCTCGACCCGGCGAGCGATCCGCGTCTACACGCGCCGCTGCATGCGGTGATTCGTTTCGGGAAAGGCGGGGAACGTCTGGTGCCCGTCGGCTTGGGCGCGCGGTTGAGCGAGGTGGGAACGCTCGAAACCTGGGCGGCCTCGAAAATCAGTGAGCATCGCTGGCAGTTGGCGTTTCAGCTTCGCAAAACAACGGGCGCGACGGAGCTGGCACAGTCGGCGGCGGCAGCGGTCCGTTCCAGCGCCGTCATCAGCGCCGAATCGCAGGCCGCTGCTGAAGGGCTGATCGAAAAGGTCTTCGGCAAATCCGCTGGCGGATTAGCGCCTGAGCAACTTCCGGCGCGGCTTGAACAAGCCCTGGGCTTGGGCCGTCTCTCGTGGCCTTTGGCTACGATTCGCGCGCTGGCCGATAAACTGCTCTCGGTTGCCGATGGCCGGCGGAAGAACGCGCCGCATGAAATTCGCTGGCTCAATCTCACGGGCTTCTGCCTGCGTCCCGGCTTCGGCTTCCCTGGCGATGATTTCCGCATCGAGCAGGCGCGGCGAGTTTACGCCGGAGGCATCACTTTTGGCAATCAAGCGCAATGCGAAATCGATTGGTGGATTTTCTGCGGGCGCATTGCGGGGGGCCTCAACCGCAATCAACAAGCGGACATTTTCCAGCGGCTTTCGCCGGCGTTGCTGCCCAGACAGAAGAATAAGCAAAGGCTGAATCAAAGCCTCTATCGCGAGATGTGGCGCACCGCTTCAAGCCTCGAACTGCTGCCCACGCAAACCAAAACGCAACTGGGTGATGCGCTGCTTGAAATCGTTAGGCGCGGTGAGATGCTTGACGCCGGAACGTGGTGCCTTTCGCGTCTGGGCGCGCGCAAACTTTTCAGCGGGCCCATTAATCTTGTAGTTGCACCTACGGCCGCCACGCGCTGGATAGAGGCGCTGCTGCGTCTTCCTCACTCACCGGCCCTGCTCGAAGCGGTTGTGCAAATTGCCCAGCAAACCGGCGATACGGCGCGTGATATTCCGCCTGCCACGCTCGATACTGTCCGCCGCGCAGTGGAACCAAGTTCTCGTGCGCCGGAGTTGCTTCGGCTTCTATCCGGCGCTGAGCAAGACTTGGCTGGATCAAGCCGCATCTTCGGCGAAGGCCTTCCCGCAGGCTTAGTTTTGGCTCCTGCCCTAGCTGGCTAGGTTGCGATGCGCGAAGCGGAAATTATCGACAGCATTCGTCGTCTGACGCTGAAGAACCATCGCGATCAATCGCTCAAGCTGGGGATTGGCGACG
Organism: Bryobacterales bacterium; assembly: GCA_963785595.1. Classification (GTDB taxonomy): domain Bacteria; phylum Acidobacteriota; class Terriglobia; order Bryobacterales; family Bryobacteraceae; genus Bog-105. The sequence goes on from CAWAVY010000003.1 coordinate 1,083,392, forward strand.
ATTGTGCCATCCTCCGGCCCCGCGCCCAAGAGGATCTTGTGTTTACTTCCGACTTTGTTTTGGAAGATCGCCACTTTACTCTCGCCACGCATTCGCCTGCTGCTATTGGCAAAAAAGCGCTGGCACGCAGTCTTTCAGATCTGGCGGCTATGGGCGCGGAGCCGGTTTTTTGTCTGGTCTCTTTGGCGGTACCCGCAAAGCTGAACGGCCCATTTGTTAACGGTTTTTACCGGGGCCTTCTGCGAATGGCCAACCGATATGCAATTTCATTAGCCGGCGGCGATCTGGCGCGCTTCGACAAAGTGATTGCCGACGTTACCTGTTGCGGCCGAGTGCCGCGCGGAAAAGCGTTGTTGCGCGGCAATGCCAAAGCGGGGCAGGGGATTTATGTGACTGGCAGACTCGGTGGCGCCGCGCACGCCTTCGCCAACGGACGCCCCATTCTGCCCGTGCCGCGCCTGGCAGCGGGGATGGCCCTTCGAGAACTGGGGGTTTCTTGCGCTATTGATTTGAGCGATGGCCTTTCACTTGACCTTGCGCGACTGTGCCGAGAATCGAAAGTTTCGGCGCAGATCTCCGCGAAGAACTTGCCTGTGGCCCGCCAATCTACTTTGAATGAAGCCCTGAATGGCGGTGAAGACTACGAGCTGCTCTTCACCGCTGCGCCTAAACTCAAGATACCTTCAGCAATCGGCAAATTGACGATCAGCGAGATTGGCGTCATCGCTCGCGGCGCGGCGGGCACCGTTGTGCTGGATGGCCAGCCGCTACAATCCAAAGGGTTCGACCATTTCGCATGAATCATGAGCCGCAAGCCCAAACCGTACTTGACCTGATTGAGGCATTCCGACGCTCGAAAGTGATGTTCACCGCGGTACGGCTCGGCGTTTTTGAGCGATTGTCCGCCGCGCCACAACCTTGCGCCGCTTTGTCTGTTGTGCTTTCGGTGGATCGTAGCGCTCTGTCGCGTCTCTTAGACGGTTGTGTCGCTCTGGGATTGCTTGAGCGCGACGGCGAGCTGTATGCGAACACGAACGCGTCTACTCGCTACCTGACCAAGGCGAGTCCCGAAACACTGACAGGCTACATCGTCTATTCAGACCAGTCGCTCTACAAGTTATGGCATCATCTCGACGATGCTGTTCGCCAAGGCTCAAATCGCTGGACGCAAGCCTTTGGCAGCCGTGCGGCGCTGTTTGACCATTACTTCCGCGATGAGGCATCTACGCGCAGTTTTTTGGGAGGAATGCATGGCCTCGGGCAGTTTGCATCCCCACGCATCGTGGAGGCGTTTGATTTTTCAGGCTTTCGGCATATGGTGGATTTGGGAGGCGCGACCGGGCATCTGGCAATTGCCGCGTGCCGCGCTTATCCCACGTTGTACGCTACGGTTTTCGATTTGCCCGCGGTGGAACCGTTTGCCCGCGAATACATTGCGAATTCCGGTTTAAGCGATCGCATTTCGTTTACGGCTGGTGACTTTTTTGCCGACGATCTGCCTAAAGCGGATCTATACACGCTTGGACGCATCCTGCACGATTGGGACGATTCGAAAATTAACAAGCTGCTGCGCCGGGTTTTCCTGGCAATGCCGAAAGGCGGCGCTTTGTTGGTGACTGAGACGCTAGTGGACGATGATCGCGGCGGCCCCACCTATACGCTGATGCAGGATCTGAATATGCTGGTGTGTACGGACGGGCGCGAGCGTACCGAAGCCGAATACTCTGCGCTATTGCAGGCGGCTGGCTTTTCCAGTGTGCAGTTCCGGCGAACGGATTCGCTGGTAGACGCAATTCTTGCTGCCAAATATTAGGACACCCATGCCACAACCCACCATTGAGCGGACATCTTACGGCGGCTGGCCCAACTGCTACCGGCTTTCCAACGGAGAAACGGAATTGATCGTCACGACGGACGTAGGCCCGCGCGTAATTCGCTACGGATTTGTGGGAGGGCAAAATTTATTTGTTGAAATTAAGGATCAGCTTGGAAAATCGGGCGAGAGCTCGTGGTGCATGCGCGGTGGCCACAGGTTATGGGCATCGCCGGAGGTAAAGCCGGATACGTACGCGCTGGATAACGGCCCGGTGCGGGTAACCATTTCAGGAGGCGGCATTGAACTGTTTCAACCAGTGGAACCGGAGACGGGCCTGGAGAAGCAAATGGTGATTGCATACGAACCCTCAGGCAAAGTGAGAGTGATCCACCGGATTTCGAACCGGGGCAGACACTCTCGCCGATTCGCGCCGTGGGCATTGAGCCAAATGGCGCCCGGAGGCACTGGCATTGTCGCGTTCCCGCCACGCGGCGGACATACGGAGGAATTGTTGCCTACCAACCCGCTGGTGATGTGGGCGTATACCAATTTCTCCGATAAACGGTGGACATTCACAAACAAATACCTCGTTCTGCGGCAAGACGCCGCCGACCCGTCGCCACAAAAAGCGGGTTTGTTTAATGCCGACACGCGGGCGGCGTATTTGTTGGGTTCTGATTTGTTTATCAAGCGTTCGCAGGCCGAGCCGAACGCCGATTATCCCGATTTCCAGTGTTCTTTCGAGATGTTCACCAACGGCGATTTCCTGGAACTGGAAACGCTGGGGCAACTGTTGTCTATCGCGGCTGAGGCGACGACGGAGCATGAGGAGACGTGGTCGTTGCACCGGGATATCCATTTGGCCGTGTTGAATGAACAGGAAATAGACCGGGTGATTCAACCACTATTCTGAGCCCAGCGCTTCAGGCCTTTTTCGCCGATGTCTTTCCGGTAATGCATGCCGGCAAATTGGATTTTTCCGGCTGCTAGGTAGGCGTTGTTAATCGCATCCCCCAGCGTTTCGCCAGCCGCGGTAACGCCGAGCACGCGACCGCCGCCGGTAACAAGTTGGTCCCCGGCGAGTCTGGTTCCCGCATGAAAGATGGTGGCTCCGGTGGCTTCGGCCTCAGTTACTCCGTGAATCGCATCACCGGCGTGCGGAGCTTCCGGGTAGCCGCGCGCGGCAAGCGTGATGCAGACTGAACAGCCCTGAGTTTTCGGAGGTGTTATATCGCCCGGTTTGTTGAGCAACTCCGTCAGATCGCCCTGGTAGTTATGGAGAATCGCTTGTGTTTCGGGATCGCCCAGCCGCACATTGAACTCGAGGATTTTCGGGCCCTCGGCCGTCATCATCAGCCCAGCGTAAAGAAATCCGGTGAATGGAGTTCCCTCCTGGCGCATCCGAGCCAGGGTCGGCAGCATGATCCGGTCCATAATCGCGCCGCTTTGTGGCGCTGTCAAAATGCGCGAATCGACATAGGCGCCCATGCCACCCGTGTTGGGCCCTTGGTCGCCATCGAACAGACGCTTGTGATCTTGGGCGGGTACGAACGGAACCAGTGTATCGCCATCGCTGATCCCGATGAAGCTGACTTCTTCGCCTTCGAGAAACTCTTCGATCACCAGATTGGGTCCAAGCCTTTGGATGGCCGCTTCCGCTTCCTCGCGATCCAGCGCCACGACAACGCCCTTGCCGGCGGCCAAACCGTCCGCCTTAATGACTACCGGTGTTGAAAAGTACTTTAATACAGAAAGCGCTTCGCTGACATTGGAAACTTGCTTCGACCGCGCCGTCGGAATTCCGGCCCGTTCGAAGAATCGCTTGGCGAAAATCTTAGATCCTTCGAGCTGGGCGGCTGCCTGAGTGGGGCCAACAATCCGCATCCCCCGCCGCTGAAACTCATCCACAATCCCGGCTACCAATGGCGCTTCCGGCCCCACAACCGTTAGGTCCACCCTAAGCGCGGCGGCCATATCGGCATAGCCCACCACATCCGCAGGCGCGGGAATGCACGTTGCCACCTGCGCGATACCCGGGTTGCCGGGACTCGCCCAGAGAGACTTTACGTTCAGGGATTTACGCAATCGCCAGGCGAGAGCGTGCTCGCGGCCACCGCCGCCCACAATTAATATCTTCAAGATGGCGTACTGCAAGCTAGAATAGCGGATGTTCCCCCATGCAGAAGAAGTATGACGTTGTCGTAGTGGGCGCCGGGCATGCCGGCTGTGAGGCTGCTCGCGCTTGCGCCCGGCTCGGACTTCACACGGCGCTGGTCACGATGAATATCGACCTGATCGCCCAGATGTCGTGTAACCCGGCTATTGGCGGGATTGCTAAAGGACACCTGGTTCGTGAGATTGACGCCCTTGGTGGGGTGATGGGGGAGTTGACCGATGCGGTGGGCATTCAGTTCCGGCTGCTAAACACCAGCCGAGGACCGGCAGTTTGGTCGCCCAGGGCGCAATGCGACAAGAAGCAATACCGCGTCCGCATGCGGGAATGGTTGGAAAACGAAGTGAATCTGCGGATTCTGCAAGCTGAGGTTGGTGAACTGCTGTTTTTGCAGAACGAAGCCAATCGGCAGATTGTGGGCGTTAGGCTGAAGGATGGTCGGGATTTGATGGCGGAAGCCGTGGTGGTGACCACGGGCACGTTCCTGAATGGCTTGGCCCATATTGGTGAGCAAAAGAATGCCTGCGGACGCAGCGGCGAAGCCCCATCTAACACGCTGGGAGCTCAGCTTCGGAGTTTGGGCCTGCAGTGGACTCGTCTCAAAACCGGTACGCCGCCGCGGTTGGATGGCCGTTCGATTGATTGGTCGCGCTTTGAGGCGCAGCCCGGCGACCCGGTGCCCACACCGTTTTCCTTCCTAACCGATAAAATTGACAGGCCGCAGATTTCCTGTCACTTGGGTTACACAACGGACGAAACCCACAAAATCTTGAGCGATAGCATTGCGCGCTCCCCGCTGTACAGCGGACAGATTGAGGGCGTTGGGCCGCGCTACTGTCCGTCGATCGAAGACAAGATCGTAAAATTCCCCGAAAAGCGGCGGCACCAGATTTTTCTGGAGCCGGAAGGTGTGGATACACACGAGATTTACGTGAACGGCATGTCCACCAGCATGCCCACGGATGTTCAGGCGGCGATGGTGGGTTCGATCCCAGGTTTGGAATCGGCTGACATGATCCGGCCCGGATACGCGATTGAATATGACGCGATAGATCCGCGAGAGTTGACACGGGCCCTTGAGGTGAAATCAATCCGGGGATTATTCCTAGCCGGCCAGATCAATGGCACTTCGGGGTATGAGGAAGCGGGTTGCCAAGGATTGATTGCGGGCCTAAATGCAGCTTGCCGGGTCAAGGCCTTGCCCGAAACCACTCTGGCTCGAAGCGCCGGCTATGTCGGGATACTGATCGACGATCTGGTGAGTAAGGGGGCCGACGAACCCTACCGGATGTTCACCTCGCGCGCCGAATTTCGCCTCCACTTACGAATTGATAACGCGGACGAGCGTTTGACGCCTCTCGGCCGTCAGCTTGAATTGGTCTGTGATCGCCGGTGGCAATTATTCGAGCGAAAGCAGGAACAGAAAGCCCGATTGCTCGATTTGCTTGATAAGACCCGAGCGAGCGGCGTTTCGGAGATCGTTGGCCTTGCGGCGTCCACGGACAATCCTACGTTGCGGGTTTGGCTGCGTCGTCCCGAGGCGAAGGCCGCCCAACTTGAGGCTTGGCTGTCTGGTCAATTGGGTGGACCGTTGGTGAACGGGGTCCTGACAACTGTGGAAACAGAGGCTAAGTATGAGGGATACCTACTTCAGCAGGATCGCCAAATTCGCCGAATGGTCGAATCTGAAGGGCGGGGAATTCCCGCTGATTTTTCCTATGAAAGCATTCCGGGCCTTTCGAACGAAGTGCGGCAGAAGCTCACTCGTGTCCGCCCGGTCACGCTTGGGCAGGCGGGAAGAATTCCGGGGGTTACCCCGGCGGCAGTGTCCGTTCTGGATGTATATCTGAGCTTGGCGCATGTTTCACGTGAAACATGAGGTTTCTTAGAGAACTGAATGTTTCACGTGAAACGTGATAGGCTGTTGCCTGAACTGTGGCCCACGTCATTTCCATTGCAAACCAAAAAGGCGGTGTCGGTAAAACGACAACCGCTATAAATCTCGCGGCGGCGCTCGCCGCGTCTGAATTGCGCGTGCTTCTTATTGACTCGGATCCTCAAGGAAATTCCACCAGCGGAGTCGGGGTATCCAAGCATGACGAACGCAAGACGATTTACGACGTTCTTCTTCGCCAATCCCCCGCTGAACAGGCCATTACTCAAACGGACTTCGGCATGGCACTTCTTCCGGCCGACCAAAATCTGGTGGCTACCAATCTTGATCTCGTAGATCAGGATGAGCGCGAACGTAGGCTGAAGACCGCGTTGGCATCGCTCGCCGCCGACTATGATTTCATCATCATCGATTGCCCACCGGCCCTCGACCTGCTCACGCTAAACGCTCTGGTCGCCTCGCATTCCGTGCTGGTTCCGATCCAATGCGAGTTCTTCGCGCTTGAAGGCATTTCGCAACTCATGGACACCATTGACCGGACGCGGAAGGCCTTCAATCCCGACCTCCAGATTGAAGGAGTCCTGCTCACCATGTATGACGACCGAACCAATCTCACACGCCAGGTCGAAACGGACCTTCGCGATTTCTTTCGCGGGCAGGTCTTCCAAACTGTCATTCCGCGGAGCATCCGGCTCGCCGAAGCTCCAAGCTTTGGCAAAACAATTCTCGCCTATGACCCGCGCTCCCGGGGTGCCGAAGCATACATTCAATTAGCAAAGGAAATTTTGGCTAATGCACAAAGAGCCAGAACGGAATCCGCGCAAAGTGCTAGGTAAGGGCCTCTCCGCCCTTCTCCCTACGCGCTCGGCGCCGACGCCCGAAGCCCCAATCCAGGCCAGTGCGGCCAAGCCCGCTTTGCCAGATCATTTTGAGGAGTTTCACAATGTTCCCCTGGACCAGATCCATCCGGGTGAGGAACAGCCTCGGGACGTCTTTGACACCGACAAGATTCAGGAACTATCCCAATCCATCCGCGTTCACGGCGTTCTCCAGCCTATCGTCGTTTATCGAGACCGCGACAATCGCTATCGTATCATCGCGGGCGAACGCCGTTGGCGCGCCGCTCGTCTCGCCGGATTGGCCGAAATTCCGGCGCTTGTACGCACTGTGGATCGGGATCGCCTCCTCGAACTCTCATTGATCGAAAACATCCAGCGCGAGGATCTCAACCCGATTGAAATTGCATCCGCGTTTCATCGCTTGGTCTCCAACCACGGTCTAAGCCATGAACAAATCGCCGAAAGGACCGGCAAGGAACGGTCCACTGTCACCAACTTTCTCCGTCTACTGCGATTGGGCGAACGCGCTCAACATGAGTTGAAGGCCGGTTCGATCAGCGTGGGTCACGCCAGAGCGTTGCTCAATGTTGAGAGTCACCAGGAACAGGCTCGTCTTTGTGATGAAATCATTGCGCGGAAGCTATCAGTTCGCGAAATAGAAGGACTTGTAAAGAAGCTGACCGAGCATCCTCAAACCGAAGCTTCCAAAGAAAAATCGGAAGATAAGAGCAAAACCGACCCAAACGTTCGGGCCGCTCTCGAAGATCTTGAACTGGCGCTGGGGACTAAGGTCCGGCTGATTCCAACGTCTGCGGTGGCTGGGCGGCTTGAGATCCAATATTACTCCCAGGAAGACCTGGATCGGATTTATTCCGTTATCGTCAAGTAGCCTCGGATTTGGTAATCTGGTGAGTGCGCCGGTGTAGCTCAGGTGGTTAGAGCGACGGTCTCATAATCCGTAGGTCGGAGGTTCAACTCCTCCCGCCGGCACCAAGATTCTTTCAGCTCGCCAGACCCGGGAAATGGCTTAGACTTCATAAACTTATTCGTTAGGCCCTTCTATATACACCACAAACTTGACCTGGAGATGGGTGAAATGTCGATAAGAGATGTGGAAGTTTTTGAAGAAGTGGCGATAATAGAGGGAAGGCATATGTCGGCAGTCGGCTTGCAGTTTGCGATTACAGATCCCCTGAACCCGGCGAATCTGTCGGCGAAGATGGGAATTTCGCTAGATACGCTCTTCAGAGCTGCCCACGCTAATGTGAACGATTGGGTGCCGAATTCAACCGAAAGTCAGCGGCTGACCTGCTTGCAACCCGTTGCCAATCTTTGGAACGATCTCGCGGCGACGTTCGGTGGCGAGGAGAATGCCAAGCTGTTCCTCCATCTCCGTCGGCCCGAACTCATGGGACGAAACGCCCCTGTACTACCTCGAACAGGGAGAACCCGAAGTCGTTCAAAACCTGGTTGATGCGATGAGGGAGATGCTGCCCTAGGTTGGCCGTTCTCAGCCAGGATGAGTTGGCGAGCGCCCTTGCCCGGGTCGAGCCAACTAAGATAGGCACTCTCGTTTATAGAACCGTTCCGTTCAAATACGCTAACTCAGTCAGTTCCGTGAAAGGTTCCATTGACCATGGTGGCCGATTTAACCCGCCATTACGGCTCGCCCGTAGCATTTGTAACCTCGAACACGGCTTCGGCCTTCTCTACACCGCGACGAATCCTCTGGCGTGTCTATTCGAATGTGGCCACATTCTGCGTGGCGGATTGCGGGAAGGCGAGTTTCAGCGTATCCCTGTTGAGCCCACTATTCTCGTCTCCTTCAAAGTACAAGCCGACAACGTGCTCAATCTTCGCGCCACCGCCGTTCAGCAGATCCTCAAGATAGAGCGCTCAGCGTTGTGTTCTCTTGATTATCGTTCTGTCGCGAACTGTGGCGGCCTCACGCACTTACAAACTATCGGAGTCGCTGTTCTTCAGAGCGACCGTTTCAGCGGAATCTTGACACCGAGCCGGTTCGCAGACGTGATTCCGAGTTTCTGCTTCAACTTTCTGCCCGGCAAAGTTCTTTGTGAATTGTAGACCAGATGGCTGTTCTCAAGCCGTATGAATCTCTTTCTTGACCGTCTGGAATCGCCCATCGGCACTCTCCTGATTGTCACCGATGGGCAAGCTGTGCGGGCGCTCGATTTCCTCGATTTCGAACCACGTATGCAACGCCTCCTGAAGCTACATTACGGTTCCCAACCTCTTCGCGAAAACCCAGAAAAGTTGGGCATCAAGAAGCGGCTGCAAGAATACTTTGCCGGCAATCTGACAAGCATCAACGAGATTTCCGTACGCACCGAAAGCTCGCCCTTCCAGCAACTAGTGTGGGCTGAGTTGCGCAAAATCCCAGCGGGCGCAACCGTTAGTTATGGTGAACTGGCGAAGCGTATTGGTAGCCCCAGCGCCAGTCGCGCGGTGGGATTAGCTAACGGCTCGAATCCGATAGCCGTCATAGTTCCTTGCCATCGAGTAATCGGTTCTACGGGCGCACTAACCGGCTACGGCGGCGGCATCGAGCGGAAGCGCTGGCTACTCAACCACGAGGCAGCCTATGCTTAGGCTGACTTTCGCAGCTCATGGCTGAATTTAGGGTAACAACTTACTTGACAAAATAGCCCGAACCTATCTCCTCTTTTACGCCGGGGAGCAGTCAGCTTTCTTGGCGGGTTTCTTCGTCGGCTTGATTCGGCGCTGCCGCCGATACTGCTCATCGGCTTTAAGAAAAGCATCCTTGGAAACGCTGAACATCTTGCGGACGGCGTTATCAAACTTCTCGGCCTCAGTGTTTCCTGGTACGTCAGGCGGCGGGTGCGGTTTCATGCGGTTTGTCCTAACATCTGTTCGGTGTGTGCTGCGATGCGCTTCAGGGCTGCGTCGTAATATCCTGCGTTGTTCTCAAAGCCGATGTAGTTGCGATCTGAGTTTATACACGCGACAGCAGTCGTGCCGGAACCCATGCAGTTGTCTAGGACGAGTTGGCCGGGATTAGTGTACGTCCGAATCAGGTACTCGAAAAGGGCGACGGGTTTCTGTGTGGGGTGGATGCGGTTCTTATCGTATCGGAACCTAAGTATCGTCTTCGGATAGCGGGTTCCACTATTTACGTCAACATTCCCATCGCGCTTATACTCGCCATAATTGTCGCTTACTCGCTCTTTTCCACGGTTGATAGTGTATGGCTTTCCCGGCTCCATCTGCGGATGATATGTATGAGTCCCATTACAGAAGACCAAGATATTTTCGTGTATCTTAAGCGGGTAACGACTGGCGTTCAGGAAACCCGCTCCTTGTGGCTTCTCCCATATCCATTGGTACTTGAGCCACGGAAGGTTACTCGCACCCAATGCGGTACTGAAAGGAATTTGGGCCGCCAGCGCAATGGCTCCGCTAGATTTGATTACCCGCCGATACTGTTCCCAGAGCGACTCAAGCGGGATCACTGAATCCCACTTGTTCTGGGTTGTGCCATAGGGAAGATCACAAAGGATCATGTCAATGCTGGCGTCGGCAATGAGTTTCATACCTTCGAGACAATCCATGTTGTAAATACGTTTCGATTCAAGGCCCACGCATAGGTGAGCCGAAGTCGGTTCATCATTCGGCGAATAGTGACCTAACCGCATAGCGGCTAGATCGATCTCTTGATTTGTTAGTGGTGTTGAAATCGTCACATCGGGTTAATACCCGTCTGTGAGAGGACTCAACGACAATCCTACTAAGAAAAGTCAAAATAGTCACTTTAATTAGGAGTGACGCTCTGATCTAGACTCTTACCTGTCAATTGGTCCCACGTTAACCGCTTTCCAACAATCTGCCGGACGGCGACATCAAAGCGCTGGCCGTCTGTCAGCCACCGATTGTTGAAGCGGTAACCTTGTTCGTCAAGGTAGCGGAATAGATGGAACGGTTCGACGGAAACGTAGGTACCTTTCAAACCGCGCTTCAACAACGACCAGAAGTTCTGCAGGCTGTTTGTATGAACCTCACCTTCAACGTATGAAACAGCGTGGTCGATGACTTCATGTTGGAACTCATCAAGTCCCTCATACGACTTCAAAGCATCGGTGAACAGCGCCGACCCTGCCAGAGCGTGTTCCCGAACTTCCTTTTGTAAGGTCTTCTTCTTTGTGTTGTCGATGACCTTCGTAACAACCTCGCCGCCGCGTTCCATGATCCCTAACACAGCAGTCTTATCCTTACCGCCCGTGCCAGTTACCTTCCTCGCCCGTTCACTCTTGTGCATGTTCCGAGCCTGATGAAGGTTTCGTCCGCTTCGATCTGACCGCTAAGTTTGTTGAAAGTTCCCATCGTGAGCGCCAGCCGGATTCTATGATCAAGGAACCAAGCTGACTTCTGAGTGATACCGATGGCGCGGTGGACCTCATAGGAACTGATGCCGTTCTTACAGTTCACAATTTGCCACATGGCCGTAAGCCACTTGTCGAGGCCGATAGGAGAATCTTCCATGATGGTCCCGGTCTTCAACGTGAACTGAGGGGCCGGATGCTTCTCCCGGCAGTGCCAGCGGTTGTAATTCTCCAGGAACAGGACGTTGGAGCTTCCACACTTGGGACAGGTGACGCCATTAGGCCAGCGCCGCGCCACCAGGAATTCGCGGCAATTGACCGGATTGGCAAAGAATACGATGGCCTCTTGCAGCGTCTTGGGGTCGGTGGCTTCCACACTTCAAATTTAGCGGGTTCGGGCTATTTTGTCAAGTAAGTTATTACCCTCGCGAGAGTGTGAGTTGGGAGAAAGTGCTGCGGCTCCTGGTAGTGAATCGTTTGCTCGATCCGGGCAGCGAGTTTCGAGTGCACCGGCAATGGTATGTCGATAGCGCGATGGATGAATTGCTGCAAACGGACTTCACGGTAGCCGAGAAGGATCGACTGTATCGCTGTTTGGACCGGGTGCTGGCGCACAAACAGGAATTATTCGTATGGTTGAAACAGAAGTGGGCGGATCTGTTTGCGGCAGATTTCGAAGTGCTGCTGTACGACCTGACGAGCACTTACTTCGAAGGCGAGATAGAACAGAATCCGAAAGCCAAGCGTGGCTACAGCCGCGATGGTAGGGCGGACTGTTTACAACTGGTGATCGCGTTGGTAGTAACGCCGGATGGCTTCCCACTGGCTTACGAAGTCATGAACGGCAACACGTCGGATCGTGCGACGCTGCCCGGATTTCTGAAAAAGATCGAAGGCATATACGGCAAGGCGCGGCGCGTATGGGTCATGGTTTCCGGGCTACCGGTTGGAGCGGGCGTTCGCCCGCATGGATCGCGGTATTCCGAGCGAAGCGATTTTGAAAGACATGCGCACAACCGAAGGGCAAACGTTCTATTTGGTAGGCACACCAAAAGGCAAGATCAACCAACATGAAAAGAAGTGGTTGGATCTGCCGTGGCAGAAGGTACGCGAATCGGTGGACGTGAAGTTGTACCAGCACGAGGGCGAGTTGTATTTGCTGGCCAAGAGTGAAGGCCGGCAAGCCAAGGAGATGGCCATGCGGCGGAAGCGACTGGCGCGTTTGCTGTGTAAGTTGCGAGCAATGCGCAAAAGTTTGCCCAAGCGCGATCAGTTGCTATTGCGGATCGGAGCCGCGAAGAAGGAAGCGGGCCGAGCGTTTGCCTTTGTGAAGATTCGGCTGCCAGGGAAGGACGAAGCGGTCACGAAAGAGACCTTCTCGTTTGCCGTGGACAAACAGAAACTGAACGCCGCGCAACAGCGTGACGGGCACTATCTGTTGCGCAGCAATCTGACGGGCGAAGACCCCGCGGTGTTGTGAACCCGCTATGTGCAACTGACACAGATCGAGAGCGTGTTTCGTTCGCTGAAGAGTGAACTCGGAATCCGCCCTATCTATCATCAACTCGAACATCGCGCCGACGCGCATGTATTGATCGCCTTCCTGGCTTACTGTCTGCAAGTCACTCTGAAGAATCGCCTCATGATCCGTGCTCCGGGCTTGACGTCCACCGCGGTTCTCGAAAAGCTCGCTACGATTCAGATGGTGGAGGTTTGGATCCCCATGGTCGATGGCCGCTGGTTGATGTTGCCGCGTCACACGCAACCGGAAAAGGATGTGCAAGCCATGCTCAACCAGCTGCAAATCACTCTGCCGTCGCAACCCCCGCCCCGCATCAAACCCTTCCAATCCGCTCTCTGAAAGCCTTCGGTCCATCTGTTTTGTGGTGGAGACCTTTCGCTAGCGTCCACTGAATCTAAAGCACTTGCCCCTCGTCAAACCCTCGAACTGCGAAAGTTAGGTTAGCTACGCTGTCGCAGCCGCGCGCGCCACCGGTTTCTCCGAATGCCGAGACGCTGGGTCAAGCGCAAAATTCAACGCACTTTGCCACGAGACGAATCGATAAACACGAACTCCCGGTACCCAAAGAATCCAATTGATCCCTACTTTATAGATTTGTGGCTTCAAGAGTCCCCTGAATGGAAGTACGCGTGACCGGACTTTTTTCTCGCAACCGGTATCGGAGACAGCTTTTGAACAACACTTCCTCAAGCTAAGACAAAGCTTCGTTAGCGTATTACACGATTTTCCACAGGTGGCCCGTTTAGGGCCTGTGCCGGCGCGTTCAAGATTTTTCCTAGGTCGGGCTTCAAAGAATTTCCGAGGCATTAATCCACACCCCGAAAGTGATCTAAGCACCTGCTTGCGCCTAGGCTTGGCGAGAAATCCACATTTCCACAGATCCTACTACTACGGTTCTTCTGTAGTATTTTAAGATAACTCTTAGGAATAGTAAGCGAAAAACACGCGTCGTGTATCTTGGAACAGAGTGTTCAAGGCGTCAAAGCTACTATTGTGTTGGATTGCGATGGTCGTGGCTGTGCAGCCCGTAGTGGCGCAGGTGAGCGGCACAATTTCAGGGCGGGTGGAAGATGCTACCGGGGCAGGCGTAGGCGACGCTACCGTAACCGTGAAAAGTCTGGAAACCGGAGCCACGCGCGTGGTGAAGACCAGCGCGGAAGGATATTTCCGTGTTCCTGCGCAGGCCTTGGGACCACAGGAGATTCGCGTTGAGAAAGATTCCTTCAAGCCGACAATACGCAGTGGCATCAATTTGGCAGTCGGCCAGAATGTAGTCGTCGATGTCCAACTCGAACTTGGTCCGGTGTCGCAGGAAGTTACGGTTTCCGCCGCTGCGCCGCTGGTAAATACCACCACCGCCGCCGTTTCCGGCTTGGTGGGCGAGCGGGAAGTGAAAGATCTTCCATTGAATGGCCGCAGTTTCGACGATCTAATAACACTGAACCCCAGCGCCATCAACTATGGTTTAAAAAGTCCGCAAACGAGCACCAGCAACGGCAATACATTCAGTGTGGACGGGCGCCGTCCACTGGAAAATCTCGTGCTCTTGAATGGTATAGAGTACACTGGCTCAAGCCAACTTGCGAACACGCCGGGCGGAGTAAGCGGTGAATTATTGGGGGTTGATGCGGTGCGCGAGTTCAACGTTCTCACCGATACCTATGGCGTTGCATACGGCAAGCGTGCCGGCGCTCAGGTAAGCGTCGTGACCCAATCCGGAACCAATGCGGTACATGGGACGCTTTTCGAATTTTTGCGCAACAGCAAGCTTGATGCCCGCAACTTTTTCGACCAGGCAGCGGTTCCCCCGTTTCGCCGGAATCAGTTCGGCGGAGCGCTGGGCGGGCCTGTCAAGAAAAATAAACTTTTCGTGTTTGGAAATTATGAAGGCTTTCGTCAAGCGCTGGCGATAAGCAGCGTCAGCGTGGTACCCGATGCTTTGGCGCGCCAGGGCCTTCTTTCAAGCGGTCTAGCTGTGGCTAAGCTTGATCGCGCCATCTTGCCCTACATGGCGTTCTGGCCCTTACCGAACGGCCCGGAACTTCCATCCATCGCGGGACAGCCGGGGGCGGCGCTTTCCTACAACAACCCGCGCCAGCATATTCGGGAAGATTTTGGTACGGTGCGAAGCGATTACGTCAAGAGTGACCGCGACACGGTATCGACAGCGTACACCATAGATGATGGCGACGACTTACTCCCCTTGGCCGATCCTCTCTTCGGTTCCAATGTCACGCTTCGCAGCCAGGTAGCCAGCCTGGAAGAGACCCACGTGTTTTCACCACACCTGCTGAACACCTTCACGGCCGGCTACTCTCGCGCCGCCTTTAACTATGATTCCTTCCCCTTGACTTCCTTCCCGACCGACCTTTCCTTTGTGACCGGGGCGGACCCGGGCGGCATAGTCATTGGCGGTGGCGTGACTACCACCGGCGGCGGCACGATTACCGCCGCTGGCACAAACAACGCCGCCAACGTTTGGAACCGCCGCAACCTGTTCACCTATACAGACAGTGTGCAGGGCACAAGCGGAATTCATCAGTGGAGCGCCGGCGTTTGGCTGCAGCGGCTGCAGGATAATGAGAACGCCGCTTCGCGTCAGTTGGGGCAATCCACCTTCGCCAGCCTGACGACGTTCCTGCAGGGAACTGTGAGTTCATTCCAGGTTGTGCCCGACGCTAATGAACTCGGCTGGCGCAGTCTCTTCGGCGCCGCCTACGCGGAAGATGTCATCAAACTCCACCCGCGCTTGACCCTGCGACTTGGTCTGCGTGACGAGTTCACCACCGGCTGGAACGAGTTGTCCGGGCGCGCGGCTAACTACATCACTGGCAACAATGGTCTCTTGCTCACTGCGCCCACGCTTGGCTCCGCCGCCTTCACTCAAAACAACGCCAAGCGGCTTCTCAGCCCCCGCGTTGGCTTGGCGTGGGACGCTTCTGGTAATGGCAAGACTGCCATCCGTGCCGGCTTCGGCACTTATTACACGCTGATTGACGCCTTGAGCTTTTTGCTAAACTCCTTGCCACCGTATAACGGTGCGATTTCTTTATCGGGTCCGCTTGCTTCCATTACGCCGATAAGCCGAACAACCCCGATCGCGCCGCCTTGTGGCCCCGACGTGCCGTCTCCCTGCACCACATACGCGCCGCAAGGGGTGCAGGCCAACGCTAAAACACCCACCGTGCAGGAGTGGAATTTCACGCTCGAGCAACAGCTCGCGCCGGAAACTTTGCTACGGCTGACGTACGTCGGTTCGTTTGGGTATCACGAGTTGTTGAGTGTGGATCCGAACACTGTACCGCTGCAGATTTGCGCCCGTGCGGCGGGTTGTACGGCCGGAGGAACCACGACCGGCGGAACCAAGGCGCCTGTTACCAGTCAAAGCAGAGTAGCGCTGGGTGCGCCCTACATTCCTGTCTCCACCAGGCCCAATCCATATTTGGGCGCGGGCTTCTTCTGGTACACAGAAGGCAACAGCAGCTATAACGCTTTGCAGGCGGATGTTTCAAAGCGTCTGCGCCACGGGCTCCAGTTTCGCGCCAACTACACCTGGTCGAAAAACCTGGACCTCAATTCGGGCCTAACCGGAGCACAGGCGAACAATCAGGCGCAAATGATTCTGAACCGCAACGATCTGCGCCGCGATTGGGGCCCTTCGGCGTTAAGCCCTAAATATCAGGCCACCATTTCCTTGCATTATGATTTGCCGTTCCGCTCCGGCCGCAGTTTCGTAAGCCGGACGCTCGGCGGTTGGCAAGTGGACACCATCGCCAGTTTACTCAGCGGCTTTCCCTTCACCCCGCAGGTAGGTTCCAACCGCTCGGGCGATGGCGACACCCGCAATCCGGATCGTCCTTCGTTGAATCCGGCTTTCACAGGGCCAGTAATTTTGGGTACCGCGCAACAGTGGTTTAATCCGAACGCCTTTGTTTTACCGGCTTACGGCACTTATGGCAATTTGGGGCGCAGCACTTACAGCGGCCCCGGGCTCGCCAACTTGGATTTGGCTCTTCTGAAAGACACCCGCCTCAAAGAATCGGCAAAGTTGCAGTTCCGCGCCGAGTTCTTTAACACGCTGAATCACACGAATCTCGGAACGCCGAATGCCACCGTGTTTTCGAATGGCGCCATCAGCTCCTCAGCCGGAATTATCACCGCCACGGCGACAACATCCCGGCAGATTCAATTCGGTTTGAAGCTGGTGTTCTAAAAGATCGGTAGCCGTAGCTGCCGCCGATGTTTAGCCTAAACCTAAAGCGGCAGCGCTTCGTTGCCGATAAACCAAGAAGGAGACTAGCGCCTGTCGTAGGGCTAATGTAGTTCGCCTGTGAAATCCTTTCTTGTGATTGCGGCTGTATCCGTCGGCATAATCAGCGGGCAATCCACGGATTTTACGGTGGAAGGGCGGCCCGTTCAACTCCACGGGTTCGCTTCGCAAGCGTTTCTCGCGTCTGACAATAACAACTACCTGACCATGCCCACCAGTAGAGGGAGTTTTGCGTTTACCGATTTCGGCGCAAATATCTCAGTTCAACTGACCGGGCAACTCCGCGTTGGGGCCCAGTTTTATGACCGGAATATGGGCGAGCTCGGCAATTGGCGCCCAGTAGTGGACTGGGCGAGCGGCGATTATCGATTCAAGGATTGGCTAGGCATCCGAGCCGGAAAGGTCAAGACTGTCCTTGGCTTGTACAACGACACGCAGGATCTGGAATCCCTCCATACCTGGGCCCTTCTCCCGCAATCGATGTACCCGCTCGACCTGCGGTCGATAATAGCTCACGTGGGTGGGGACTTTTATGGAGATATAAGCTTGAAGCGGCTGGGAAGCCTGTCTTATACCGCGTGGGCGGGATTGATTCCGGACGATCCCAACGGGGGTTACGTCTACGGATCAGAAGCATATGGCTTTCACATAAGAACGCTGGGAGCGCGGGGAAATGGAGGCGATCTGCGTTGGGACACGCCCCTGCGCGGTCTCCTCGCGGGCGCGTCCTACATGAACGCGGCTAATCATGCGAAGGGAACGGATGTGCTCGACCTGCCCTACATGGGCCGATCCAAAAAATATGAGATCCCCCAATTTTATCTTCAGTATGCGCTTCGCGGCTTAAGGTTGGATGCTGAATACCGCCGAACTTACGTCGACCAACTGACCAATGATGTTCTTTCGCCGCCGGAAACTATGCTGGACAGTCGAAGTTTCTATGGCTCAGCCAGCTACCGTTTTTCCAAATGGATTGAGATCGGAGGCTACGACTCGCGATTTTACCTGAACTGGGGCCTGAGTCACAGCGATCCGGGAAACTTCGTCTTCGATAAGGCCGTTACCCTGCGGCTTGATCTTGCGAATCATTGGGACCTCAAAATCGAGGGACATTTTATGCATGGCTATGGGGCCAACGATGCGTTTCGGGGATTCTACTGGCAAGATAATCCGCAAGGTTTTAAGCCAAATACTAACCTGCTGGTTATCAGAACGGGCGTCCAATTCTAACCGCGATGAGAATCATAACGCTTCTTTTCGCCGTGGCCGGCATTGGGATATTCAGTGCCCCCAACCTCCAAATGAGCGTTAAGATCATCGCCAATCCAAATATAGACGCGTCTGAAATTTCGCGTGACGAGCTGACGCGTATTTTTCTGATGACGAAGACGTCTCTGGCGGAAACCGGCCATGTGGAACCGGTCCTCGAGAAGACTGGAACCGTGTGCGACTTGTTCTCGAAAGAGTACATAGGCAGGACAAACACCGCGCTCATGACTTACTACCGAAGCCTAATGTTCAGCGGCAAGGCTTCGATTCCCAAGAGCTTCGGCTCAGATTCCGAAGTGGCCGAGTACGTCGCAAAAACAAAAGGAGCCATTGGATATGTCGGCTCCGGTGCGAACGTGGCGGGAGTGAAAACCCTGAAAGTGAAGTGAAGAGGCCGGCGGGAACATGAAGCACGCAAGCATTACCGCAAAGATATGGCTCAGCATCGGCATTTTCGTGCTTGGCTTCATCTTCTCGACCATTCTGGTGGAGGTCCAAGGCGTTAGCCGCGAAGGACTGTTGCGGAGTACTTCGGCCGCGCTGTTTCCCGCCGCCCAAGCGAGCCAAGACGCCCAGGCCGCGTTTCTATTGAGCATTAGAGGTTTTGAGGACGCGGTTGTTATGCAGGACGGCTCTGGATTGGAACGCGCCTGGCAAGAAGGGCGGCGCGCGGTCAAGGATCTTCGAACAATCGCTTCCATACCAGAGCTGGCGAGGCAGCGGGTGGGGCAGGCTCGCGAACTGGCGAATGCCATAGAGATTTTCCTTCTGAACGCGCAAAACACATACGCAACCATTGTCGCGGCCCCAGCCAATGTCCCGGCGGAGACACAGGAAAGAGCTCGCGCTTTGGCTTTGGAAACCGCTGCCTTGAAAGAAGGCTTGCAAGCGAACACAAAGCGCTTCGCCAATGATTTGCATGAGCGGCTCAGTGCCGCGGAAACCCAGTCTGTCCGCCAGCGGTGGGCCGCTTTGCTGGTATTCGCATTCACGCTGACGATCGCGGCGTACATGGTGAATTTCACCATCCATCGAGCCGTCACCGATCCCATCTTGCGGATCAACGCCGAGTTGGCGCAAGCCAAGGAGCGCGCCGAGGAAGCCACCCGCGCCAAGAGCGACTTCGTTGCCAATATCAGTCATGAGATTCGCACGCCAATGAACGGCGTGATTGGCATGACCGAACTGGCCCTGAGAACCGATCTAACGTTGGAACAGCGGCACTATCTCGAGATGGTGGAATCGTCGGCCAGCGCCCTTCTCACGGTGATTAACGACGTGCTTGATTTTTCCAAGATCGAAGCCGGAAAAATGGACCTGGAAGAGATCGATTTCTCACTGCGCGACTGCCTCTCCGAGACCCTCCAGGTACTCGCTATCCGGGCAGATGAAAAAAGGCTCGAATTAGTTTGCGACATCGATACGGGAGTGCCTGATCTATTGTTGGGCGATCCTGGGCGGCTACGGCAGATCATTATGAATTTGGCGGGCAACGCCATCAAATTTACCGAACACGGAGAAGTTGTTGTGCGCGTCGTCCAAGAGTCACGCGAGCCCCCACCCGTCAATGCAGGAAGCGCGGCCATCTCACTCCATTTCATGGTGATCGATACGGGCATCGGTATTCCCGAGAAAAAACGGGCGGGCGTCTTTCAAGCCTTCATGCAGGCCGACGGATCAACGACCCGCAAACATGGTGGGACTGGCTTGGGACTCACAATATCCCGCCAATTAGTTGAGATGATGGCGGGGCGGATCTGGCTTGAAAGCTCGGTTGGCAAGGGGAGCACCTTTCACTTCAGCATCCCGTTTGGGCTGGGTAAGGGTGCCCTGGCGAGGCCCGCCGCTACCGGCAATCACCTGCAAGACAGGCGTGTGCTGGTGGTAGACGACAACCAGACGAATCGCTTGATTCTTCAGAAGGTATTGACGTTTTGGGGGATGAAGCCGGTGCTCGTAGCTCAGGCGACCGAAGCCATTGCCGCGCTCGCGCAACAAACCTTCGAACTGCTCCTGCTCGATTCACGCCTGGGGGACGTTGACGGATTTGAGCTATACGAGAAAGTCCGGCCGGCCCTGGGAGCGGCCTGCCGGGCGATCATGATGCTTGGTTCCGCGGCTCAGTGCCAAGATGCGATTCGCTGCCGCGAACTGGGTTTATCCGTCTATCTGACCAAGCCGCTGAATGAGCAAGAATTGCGAGCGGCCATCGATTCCGCTTTGGGAACAGTTGCGGCGCCGTGCCCCGCTTCCATGGTGGCTTCGGGAAAAATGCAACTCGTCGCCGACCGCAAATACCGCATACTTCTGGCCGAAGATAACCGCATAAACCAGGAATTAGCGGTTGCTCTTCTGACGAAGCGCGGTCACGCCGTTGTGGTGGCAAAAGATGGGCGCGAAGCGTTATCCATTCTGAACCGCGAAGCTTTCGATTTGGTGCTCATGGACATCCAGATGCCGGCAATGGATGGCTTCGAAGCTACCGCCGAGATACGCAAAAAGGAGATGAGCACCGGCGCTCATTTACCGATCATTGCCATGACCGCGCATGCGATGAAGGGCGATCGGGAGAACTGCCTCGCCGCGGGCATGGATGAATATGTTTCGAAGCCCATCGATGTGACGGCGTTGATGCAGGCGATGGACAAGGTCATGCCCCACCTGGTGGCGCACTAACCCAAGTTCGTCGAGGGCAGAGCAATCCGGGGATTTTTGCGTGGGGTTGATGGGCTAAGTGGTAAGGCCGTCAACACGGAGATTCTGGGAATCGATGTAGTGCAGACCTACCCTCTTGAACAGATGATGAACTCGTGACAATATCGGGCAAGAATGTTTTTGCGGTCGCATCGGCGGGACAAGGACGGAAAGCCTCATCAATACTGGTCGCTGGTGGAGACGGTGCGGATGGCGCAGGGGCCTCGGCAGTGGACACTATGCTACTTGGGCGAGTTGAACGGTTCGGCGCAGGGCCGATGGCTGAAGACGATTGAAGTCTTTAACGAACAGGGCGAGAGCAGCCAACTGAAACTGTTTCCCGCCGACGCGGAGGTGCCGGCGGACGATTCGGATGTCGCGAGAGTGCTGGTGAATCAGGTGCGTTTGGAGCGAACGCGCCAGTTCGGAGCAGGCTTTCTGGGATGGGAGTTGTGGAAGCAACTGCGGCTCGATCAGTTCTTCGAGCAGACGATCGACGGCTTGGATGCCGATGTGCCGTGGTCAAAGGTGGCGGCGGTGCTGGCGATTAATCGATTGTGCGCGCCCGGCAGCGAGTTGGCCATTGAGCAACGCTGGTATCCGGCCACTGCGTTAGACGACTTGCTCGAAATCGAGGAGGGCAAGATCAACGACACGCGACTGTATCGCTGTCTGGATCAGATGTTGCCACACAAGACAAAGCTGGAGCGGCATCTCAAGCAACGCTACGGCGAGTTGTTCGCAGCTGAGTTTGATGTGTTGCTGTACGACCTGACGAGCACGTACGTGGAAGGCGCCGCGGAGAAGAATCCGATGATGAGACGCGGGTACTCGCGCGATCACCGGCCAGACTGCGAGCAGATGGTGATTGCCTTGATCGTCAATCAGGACGGATTCCCGTTCAGCTATGAAACTTTCGACGGGAACCGGGCGGATGTAGCGGCGATGGAAGCGGTCTTGCGCATGGTGGAGCGCAAGTATGGCAAGGCACGGCGGATCTGGGTGATGGATCGCGGCATCGTGAGCGAAGAAAATCTGACCGCGATTCGCCGACGGGGCGGACAGGATTTGGTAGGGATGCCGCGCAGCCAGATGAAGCAGTTCGAGGCGGAATTGCTGAAGGACGACTGGACGGCGGTGCGGCCGGAAGTCGAGGTGAAGCAGGTGGTGATGCCAGGCGGCGAAGAGACTTACGTTCTATGCCGGACGGCGGGGCGGAAGGAAAAAGAGAAGGCCATTCGCGACCGATTCTCCTTGCACATGGAAGATGCTCTCACTCGCTTAGCCAAAACGATCGTCAACGGACGGCTCAAGGATCGCAACAAAATGGAACGTCGGCTGGGCCGCATCCAAGCGAGGCATCCGCAGGTGAACGATCTATATGATGTACAGTTGCGGGACACCAAGGAGGGAGTGCGTTTGTCGTGGGAAGTGAAAAAGGACCGGCAGGATTGGCGCCAGCAACGCGAAGGCGCCTACATGCTGCGCACTAATCTCAAGGCAGACAGTGCCGCTGATCTGTGGGCAAAATACATGCAACTGACCGAAGCGGAAGCGTCGTTTCGGGCACTCAAGAGCGAGTTGTCAATTCGTCCCCTGTTCCATCAAAAAGAGCCTCGCGTGAAAGCCCACGTCCTGGTCGCCTTCCTGGGCTATGCGCTGTGGGTCACGCTCAAACATCGGCTGGCAGTCGAACCACCTGTACCACCCAACGAGGCCGACAACTCCAAGCGATGCTACTCTCCCATGACGGCGCTTGCTGTTCTCTCCACACTGCAAAGTGCCGACATCGTTTTGCCACTACCGATGGCCCTGAAATCCGTCTACGCCGTATCACCGAGCCGACAGCCGAGCAAAAGCAACTATTGGACCGGCTTGGCTTCAACCTCCCTCGTCAATTTCAATCCAATCAAAAATGTAGTGCAGACTTTCGCATAGCCTAGACTGATTCTGAAAGGTTTAGGTCGCTTCCGACCTTGACCGTGACGAACTTGGGCTAAGAGCGCGACGAGTACTTCCAAAAATACCCATCTTGCTGGCAGCCGCGCCAGCCTGCCGTGAAAAGGGGAAGGCCCGAACTATGGACATCGGGCCTCTTGCCTGAGTGGCGAATGTCAGCGCCGCACACTGAATGTGAGGGTGGTAGTGTGCGTAATACCTCCGCCCGTGCCCGTTATGGTGATCGGGTAAGTGCCAACTGGGGCGGATCTCGAGACAGTCAGATTCATATCGGAGGTGCCCGAACCCGGCGCGGCGATGGAGGCCGGGCTGAAGCTAATAGTCACACCGGAGGGCTGCCCAGTCGCAGAAAAAGCGATGGGGGCGTTAAATCCGCCGGAGACACTCGTGGTGACGACGGCATAGCCGCTTTGGCCTTGATCCAGATATCCGGAAGAGGGCGACACGGAGATGGTGAACGCACCGGAGCTTGTCCCGGTTACCGTGAGGGATACCGTCGCAGTGTTCGTGATTCCTCCGCCCGTGCCCGTCACCGTAATTGTGTAAGTACCGGTTGCGGTGGTTGACGCTACAACCATGGTCAGGGTTGAGGAACCTGATCCAGGCGCGGCAATGGACGTGGGACTCAAGCTCGCGGTCACACCCGCCGGCTGACCGGAGACGGTCAAGGCGATGGACGAATTAAAGCCGCCCGCAACGGCGGTCGTGATGGTCGATTTGCCAGTGTTGCCTTGCACCACTGATACCGAAGTCGGCGAGGCGGAAATGGTGAAGCTGGGGCTGGCGCTAGTTGAGGTCAGGGCGCTAATCAGGCCGGGTGTCGGACTGCCCCAGCCAGTGACCAAATCATAACCGGTAACAGCCGAGTAACTGCCGGATGTACCGCTGATAATGTCGTGGAAATCTGCGCTATAGCTGGACGTCACATTCTGCGCATAGATCGTAGGGTTGATGAAGCCGATGGTCGGCTTGCCATTAGCGACCAACTGCTGATTGACAAGCGCGATATAGCCGGCCCACATAGGTGCCGCAAAGCTGGTGCCGCCATATTCGTTGGCCGTGCAGGTGGTTTGATCGGCGCAGACGTAGAAGGAAAAGTTGGCGTTTGCCGATACGTCCGGTCCATTGCGATAGGTGGTCGAACCTTTGTTGCTGGAGTTAATGACGCCCGCGAGCTGTTGCCACGAAGGGATGGCGATCTTATCGGGCGAAATGCCGCCGCCACTATCGACCCAGGCGGTTTCCGACGACCAAGGGCCGGCCGCGCCGCTGGTTACAAGGTCCGTGCCGCCGACCGATACAACATAGGCGTCGTCAGCCGGCCAAGCCTCATTCCGCGAAGACCAGGTGGAGCTATCGCCTGAGGCCGCAAAGAAGTTCTGTCCCTGCGCCGCCATCTTCTGAAAATACGGATCGAGAGTGCTGGGATCGGCGGGCGTCCAGCCCCACGAGCAGCCGATGGTTGTGGGCAAAGGGTTGTGGGTCGTCATGGCTCCGATAATCGCAGTGTCGGTGGACCCCACGTACACGACCAGACTCGCCAATCCAGGAGCCATGCCAATGGCTTGGGTCATGTCGAGCGTCTGTTCGGTGTCGTCACAACCGCTGTACACGCAAGACGTGCTGGTTCCATCCGTAGAAAGCAATGTTACCGGTACGTTGTTGACCTGACCGGCGTTTTTGAAGTACGTGGCCAAATCGGCCAAATCCGTACCTTCGTACTCAAACAATCCCAGGTTCTGGCCCTTGCCGGTCAGGGCCGTTCCGCCGTAGTAAGCGGCGCGCATGTCGCTGCCCAAAAAAGATGCCGAGGGTCCAGAGCCGGTGGTGGCGTGAGGTACAACGGCATCAGGATCGATACCGTGCGCCTTGGCGTAGTCACTCTTCTTGACGAACATGGGATGTGGAATGGAATAGTTGTCCAACCCGGAAATGTGCCAGAGCGGGAAGCGCAGGTCTGTAGTAGGTTCGCGATCGGGCGCGTAAAACGTGCGGCTCTCAGAAGGGTGCTGGTAAGTGCGCATCGTTAAATGGAAAGCAGTCTGGATAGCCGAAACGGAGCCCTTGATCTGCACATCCATGCCGTCGCGCGTACCGCCCACCACCGCAAAGCCGTTACTGATAGCGAAACGAACCACGGCGTCATAATCGTCCTGGCTGGGTCCGAACCGCTCGGTGAACTCCGGGACGGTGAGGAAATGCCGATAGCTGGGGCTGGCCGGATTGTAAAGTTCTTTTAGAAATGCATTGAGCCCCGCCGGATCGCGTAGCGTCAAAACGATATCCAGGGCCATCACCTCGTTTGCCGGTAACTGCCCTATGGGCTTTGCTTCGCCAGTGCTAGTTACTGCGCGTACATGACGTGTTAAGGAAGGTAGCGATTGCGCGAGTGAGGCGATATGCGCCACTTGGACGAACGCGGCGATCGTCAGAAAGGACCTACTTAGTTTTCGAATCATGATTCTCCCGGGTCATTCAAGAGATAGCACCTTTGAAACGGGGCGGCCTAACTTCCGGGAACCCTAGAGTCGCGAATATAACATCAAAACGCTTGGCGCGCGCCCAAACGCCAAAACAAGCGTAGGAAATACGTGGCTGAGCCGCGACTGTAAGGAGTGGTAACGACAGGCCCGCTTTGAGTACTTCACCGGGCGAAGACATGCACCCCTGAAAACTCGTTCTGGGGAATGGTAAAGGATTGCCGCGCGTTGCTGGCGTTGGTGGCAGGGCAGTTCCGACACCGGTAGATCCGTTGCCGCTCGTTGACACTCGCGGCTCAGCTAGGGCCGTGGGTGCGAAATTGGAGGTCTTCGTCTAAAACGTGATGCGCGCAGTTAACTGAATACCGCGGGGGCCGGCGCCTTCGGCCGTTTGCAAAGCCGTGATCTGACCGAACCCGGCAACGCCCACGGTCAAGCTGCTGGGAGGCGCGAAGTTCGGATGGTTGAAGGCATTCGACACTTGCATGCCAATGCGAAGGCGAATTGATTCGGTAAAACTAATGGACTTGATCAGCGAAAGGGAGACGGCTTGCGTACCCGGTCCCACCACATCTCCCGCCGACGCATCGCCAAAGCGGCCAATGGCGTCGCCTGGGTCTACAAACGCAGACGGATTGATCCACTGATTCACGGATTGTCCAGTGTAAAAGTGTGCGCCGGGGACGACATCGGCCCGGCCGCCATTAGAGTTAAAGGCATTGTAGCCGCAGCCGCAAGGATCGCTGAGGGTGGAAACGCTCATAAACGGTCCGGTTTGGAAGAGCAGCACTCCGCCTAATTCCCAATCATTGACGATGCGATTCACAATCCCGTGCGCGCCGTTCAGGAGCATCTTGCCCTTGCCAAAAGGTAACTCGTAAAGAAAGGTAGTTAAGAAACGATTCCGTCTGGTGAAGGGGACGTTGCCGTAATCAAGCCCGGGATTGCTCAGATTGGAAACGGTGCCGCCGAATTCACTGGCAAAAGCGTTTGCTGTGGAAGTGGCCGCGCCATTCACGTTGGACAAGTTCCGGGAAAAGATGTAACTGGTCTGAAATTGCAGCCCATTCGACATGTTTTTCTTCACCGCAAAAGTGGCGGCCTGATAGTTGCCCAGCGCCGCGTTGGTGTTGTAGTAGATATCCTGCCACAAAGGATACGGAAAATTCGAAGCACTCAAATTATTAAAGCCAGTCGTATTCGGAGCAGGTTGATTTAAATTCCCGCCGGCTCCCAAATCGGAAGAGTGGTTTCCATCATACGAGGCGCGGAAGCCTACGCCTTTCCCCAGATCGCGTTCAACCGTGAGATCCCATTCCTGGACGTACGGATCTTTGTAATGGATATTTGTCACTTGGTAGAAACTTTGCGATCCAGGCTGAGCTAGATTCGAAGGCCAGGCATAAGGCAGAGTGTAGGTTGGCACTCCATTGCTACCAATCGAGTTATTAAAGAATCCCACGTCGCTTGCTTCAACCGCCCAGGCGCTGATGACGGCCGAGGACATGAGTGTTTCGATAAAACGCCCATAGCCGCCGCGCAGGACTGTTTTGTCGTTGCCAAATACGCGCCACGCAAAGCCAATACGGGGCGCAAAATCAGTTTTCTGCGAAAAACGCAGGCTGCCGGGAATGCCGGCCGACTGCGCGGTAATGATAGGTGTCGGTGCGATGGACGCGGTAAAACCGGGGTTGAGGATATCAAAGGTTCCGGGACCTGGGAGGATGACGGCTCCTTTCACTAACTGACCATTGACGGTACTGGTGTAATTCGGGAGAAAATTCGCCTCGTTGTTATAGGTGTCGCGGAACATGGGGTGATACTCATAGCGCAAGCCATAATTTAAGGTCAGAGAACGCGACACCTTGAAATCGTCCTGCGCAAAGAACCCATAATGATGCGCCTGGCCATAGGTGTCCGGCGCCAGCACGTTCGCGGCGCTGCTATTATCCGGGTAGCCCAAAAGGAAGGATGCCAAAGGAGTGCCGGCTCCCGGGCCTAGCAGCGAGTTCATCACGGAGCCGTTGAAGCTGTATTGCCCCAAAAAGAGGTTGGCAAATACATTAGTGAACAGGCTATGCAAACGGCGATAGTCCGCGCCGAACTTCATGGTGTGTTGGCCTTTGATCCAAGTCAACGTATCCAGGCCTTGTTTAGTGCCTTGATTTCCGGTGGACGACTGACCGAAAATGGGCACGAAGCCGGCGACGGTAATGCTGGGGACTTCGTCGGTATTTGCAGGCAGAACGGCTTGCGGCAAAGCCGTGAGGCCCAGATAGTTTTGCACCGCTTGCCCGCTCAAGGCAAAGGTTGAGGCCGTGCGGCTCTGGCTGAATCCCACACGCAGTTCGTTGATGACCGTGGGTTTGATGGTATAGTTCCAAGCCACCGTAAGGGCCTCGTCTACTTCCGGTGCGGCATTTGAGCCTAACGCGGGCGAAGTTGGAGGCGAATCCACATTGAAGCCCGAGATCGGAACTTGTTCAACGCGGCGGTTCTTATAAGTAAATCTCGCATACACCAGGTTCTTTTGGCCAAGCGTCTGATCCAGCCGGAAATCCGCTTGATTGCTCTTGATGGGTATGGCGAAATTGGCAAGGTAATTGTTGGCGATCGCACCCGGAGATCCATAGTTGGGCATCGGGAAGAACAAGCTCATGGCCTTTTGCGAATAGGGAGAAAGCTGGCTAGTGGGAATTTGGTTCCCCGGGTAACCGATAAGTGGGTCCGAGTAAGCCGAGAGATCGCCGGAACGCGAGGCGGTATTCGGCACGCTTTCCACAATGGTCATGCTCTTAGGCAACCGTAACGCTTCAAAGCTGCCGAAGAAAAAAGTCTTGTCATGCCCGTTGTAAAGCTTGGGAACCACCACTGGACCCCCCATGTAAATGCCGAAGTTATTCATCTTCAGTTCGGGTACCTGATGGCTGAAGAAATCGCTGGCATTCAGGTAGCTGTTCTGGAAATTCTCAAACACGCCTCCGTGGTAATGATTGGTTCCGGCTTTTGAAATCGTGGTAATGTCCGCCACCCCGCCGAATTCGGCCGGATTGATCGTCTCGCTGATGCGAATTTCCTCAATCGCGTTGAACGAAGGGAACAACTCGGAGATGGCTGCGGCTCCATTGTTTGACCCCGGCCCCATAGAGCTGATGCCGTCAATGCTCATAGAGAGTTGCGTAGGAAGAGTGCCGGCGACGGAGATATTGCCGATAGCATCGGTCTGCACGCCGGGCTGCGCGGTGAGGGTAGACATCGGGCTGGTCGAACCGGAAGCGCGCGAGGTGATGGCCACGGGCAGATCCACTAACTCGCGGGCGCCCTTCGTCTCGGAGCCGCTCGAGGTATCGCTTTGAACCACCACGCCTACCGAAGACTCAACGTTTACGGTAGTGGTTTGGGTGGCCAGTTTGAGATCGGCATCAAGGCGCTTAGTTTCGCGGCCAGCCAAGTCGAAAGAGGGGAATTCTTCTTTTTGAAAGCCCGGCGATTCAATAGTGAGCGAGTAAGTGCCCACTTCCACGTTAGTAAATTGGAATGTTCCCGTATCGTTTGTGACGGTGGAACGAACCGCATTCGTGCCCTTATTCAATATCTTCACAGCGGCGTTCGGAACAACTGCGCCGGAGGGTTCCTTGACGGTACCAAGCACGGTGCCAAACGTCGATTGACCGTTCAGCAAACTACCAGAGATAAGTAAGCACAAGAGTGCGGTAAGACGTGTAAAGCTAGCTTTGGACGAAGGTCGGGAATCTGGCATTTTCTCTCCTTAAAGAAACCGCTTGCTTACCGGGTGCGGCTCAATTACGACGAGACGTGAGAGTTGAAAATGGCAACGAATCGGCGACGCAGCCAGCGACGTGGATTGATGATCCGTTGGGATTAGTGGCAGTCTAGCTTCAATGACTGGGAAGTGTCAAGAGAATTCCAGGCGAAACGGCGCCGAACCCGGATCATTTATATTTATAAGTGTTGGTGAGTGCGCGCCTAGCTGAGCCGCGACTGGCAAGAGCGGTAACGACTATGCAGCGGTGGAGCGGCTTGCATACGCGCACCTCGTCATGCGCGTACGCAAGATATTTAACGAGCTAACACGAGCGGAGCGGCCAGTCTGAACGCGATTTCCGTTTCCGACGGAATCTTAACCTGTTGGCCGTGAGTGAGCAGTTGGAAACCCGCACCCGCGCCACCACCGGCGGCCGCACCAATACCAGCGCCTTTACCCCCACCTGCGAGTCCGCCGATCAGCGCGCCGGCCGCGGCGCCAATGCCGGTGCGGATCGCGGTTTGCTTGCCGCGCGCGGACCCCTGAGCTTCGTACGTGCTGCTCGAAACCTGGACGTCGGCACCGTGGTAGGCAATGCTGACCAGGCGAAGTTCCAATTCACTCTGTCCCTTAACGCGGCCAGCGCCGCGCGCCGAGGCTAACAGTACGGTTGCGGGCGCACCGATGGGAACCACCACGTGGTCGCCATCGGTAATGGGCGCGCTCAGAGACGCATGGAACGTTTGCCCTTCCTGGTTATGCGCGGTATCGATTCCATCAATCATGCGCACGGAAATGCTCTGCCCGGCCGGAATGGTGATCGGGGGAGGGGGTGGTGGAGGTGGGGCCTGGTCGCGATCATGATCGTGATCGTGACCGCGATCTCTGTCGCGATCCCCGTCGTGCCGGATCATTTCTTCCCGGCGCTGCGACGGAGCCAGATTCTGCGGCGTGGCCGCCTGCGCAACGGGTGGCGGCAAGGCGGCAGCGGTTGCAGCGGCGTTGTCCACGGTGAGTTGATTGTTGAGGCTCTTGATGCCCGTCGTGCTATTGGCCGCGTTCGTGGCTTGCAGGGCTATATCGGAAGTGGGGACGTCGCCGGTGAGTGTAACGACGCCATCGGCCACGCCCACTTTGATGTTGGCGGAACGCGTGGCATCGTTGGCGTAGAGCTTCGCTTGAATAGCGGTAGTCAAATCCTGGTCGCTGACGGCTTTGGGCCCGCAGGCGATGAAAAGGCAACCCAGTGTGGAAATGAGGAATATCTTCTGAAGGGAGTTCATCAACATCTATTTAACACGAAAAGGCAATTGGATTGGGAGCCACGGGGCGTTCGGCGGGGAAAGATACAATGAAGATTAGCAGCGATGAGTGAAATGGCAGAACAAATAAAAGAAATCAAAGTCGTCGAAAAGAGCGCCACGACCGAGCCGAAAGAACCGCCTCGCAACAGTATTGCGGAGTGGGCAGTGACCATTTTGCTGCTGCTGTTCGGAACGACCACGCTGGTGCAGGCGTTCGTGATTCCCACCGGATCAATGGAAGACACGCTGCTGATTGGAGACCATTTACTGGTGGACAAGCTGGCGTACGCGCCGGCGGGCGCCGTCAGCAAATACCTGCTGCCCTACGAAGAGCCGAAGCACGGCGATATTATCGTGTTCCGGTATCCGGCCGATATCACGGCCACCTTCGTAAAGCGCGTGATCGGAGTACCGGGCGATCATCTGAAAATGGTGAAGCGCGACGTGTACCGCAACGGCGTCAAGCTCAATGAGCCCTATGTCTACCACAAGGCTGAAATGTACGATGAATACCGCGACAATTTTCCGGGTCCGGTATCGCCCTTCACGCAAAATACCCCGCTGGCTGCGGAATTGCAGCGCAAAATGCTGGATGAGAATGTGGTGAACGGCGAAATTGTGGTGCCCAAAGATCGCTTTTTCGCGATGGGCGATAATCGCGATAATTCGCTGGATAGCCGCTATTGGGGTTTCGTGCCACGCGAGAACATTATCGGCAAGCCGATTATCATTTACTGGTCGTACAAGGCGTCGACCGATGATTTGGCGGGATCAAGCATGGGATCGCTGGTGTCGCACGCGGTGGATTTAGGCGAGCATTTCTTTACGCGAACCCGTTGGAGCCGCACGCTCCGGCTGATTCGCGGATTTCCGGATGCCGAATTGCCTACGCATGAGGTCCCGCTGAACCGGGGCAACCCAAGCCCCTAGGGCGCCGCCTGACATTTTATGGCTAATCACCGATACGGCCTGATTATGGCCGGCGGGCGCGGAACTCGTTTTTGGCCGCGCAGCCGCAAGCGCAACGCCAAGCAGGTTTTGCGTTTCTTTGGAGAACGTTCCCTGATCCAGCAGACGGTGGACCGGCTGGGCGCCCTCATCCCGCCGGAGAATATCTGGGTCATTACCAACGATTATTTGCAGCAGGAAATCCGCAAGCAATTGCCGGAGGTGCCAAAGCGCCAGATCATCGCCGAACCGGCACAGCGGAACACCGCGCCCTGCATTGGGTTAGCGGCGCACATTCTGGCCGGGATTGATGCCGACGCATTGATGGGCGTTTTTCCGGCCGATCATTTAATTCTGAAGGAAGCGCGCTTCCGCAGTTTTGTGAAGGCGGCGTTCAAGGCGGCTGAGACAACCAACGTGGTGGTGCTGGGCATTGAACCGCGTTGGGCGGAAACGGGCTACGGCTATATCGAGTTTCCGAAGAACGTGCTGCCGGGCGGGAACACGGCGATTACGGTGAAGAGTTTTCGCGAGAAGCCCGATCCGCGCACGGCCAAACAGTTTGTCGAGCGTGGGCACTTCTTTTGGAACGCGGGCATGTTTTTCTGGAAGGCTTCCGCGGTGCTTGAGCTCATGCGGCAGCACCAGCCGAAGACCGCGACACTGCTGGCCGGCTTGCCAGGCGTGGATGCCAAGAGTTTCACCAAGAAATTGGCGGAGGCTTATCCGCTGTGCGAGAACATTTCTGTGGATTACGCCATTATCGAAAAAGCGCGCGACGTGGTTGGACTGGCGCTGGACGATATTGGCTGGAACGACGTCGGCAGTTGGGAGGCGGTTTACGATCTGGCGGATAAGGATGCCGACGCCAACGCCTCGCGCGGAGAACTGATCGCCGAAAATAGCCGTGGCAATTATGTGGATGCGCAGAAGCCGGTGGCGCTGGTCGGGGTGGAAAATCTGGTGATTGTGGATACGGCGGACGCCCTGCTGGTGGCGAGCCGGAGCAGCGCCCAGGATGTGAGTAAGATTGTCAAGCGCTTGGATGCGCAAGGGCGCGAGGAACTGCTATAGGAGAGGTAAAGGAAAACATGGGTCTATACTGGCCGTAGAGATGGCCCGAGCATTTCGACGTCGTTGGTCGTTAGCCTGCTCGGAGTGTTTGCCATTCGCGGAGACATTTCCGAGGTTCGGCGGGATTTCAGGCATCTAGGAGGAAAGCAGGCTTAAGGAGGTGCGGTTAGAGAAATGATGACCGATGCGCAGATGATTACGCTTGCTGTCGCGATTATCGCCGTCTTTGCGGGGACGCTGTACAATAACGGTCGAATTACCGACCTGCGCGATTCACTGAACCGTCGAATCGATGACAAGTTTGCGACCCTGGACGTTAGATTCGCGGCGGTAGACGTCAAGTTCGCCGCGTTGTCACAGAACTTCGATTCCAAGTTTGAGCTTTTGAGCCTTCAACTAAAGACGATGGGAGACAACATTATGCGCATTTTAAGAGATCACGAGACGCGCCTGCAAAAGCTGGAACACAAAGAAGACGCGCCTCAATGACGCACCGACGTTTATGCAATTGTGGCCGCTCTTGGTTGGTGGTCCACTCGGTATAGAGTCCCGCGCCCATGATGAAGCCCGCAGTCGACTACAGACAAGTGGGCCCGTCGAGCAATATAAGAAAACCTACTGCTCCGCGTTGCGCGCACGCAGCATCACCACAGCGGGGCGGTCTCCTGTAGACTCCGTCCAGGCGAAAAACACGCGGCCCGCATTGCCGGTGGCCACCGTGGGAAACTCGACCGGCATGGTGCCATTCGCCACCAGGACCGGGTCGGAAAGATCGCCGTGCTGGTCAATCTCCAGCGCATAAGGGCGCGGCGGAGTCCAACCGCCTTTCTGCCAGGGGTCGCGGGCTTGAAATGTCAAGAGCACGTGGCCGTCGTTCTCCAAAGCAAAGGCGGGGTGGTTGGCGTCCAGCGTCTTAGCCGACGCCAGCACCGGCAGGGCGAACGTCTTGCCGCCGTCGTCGGTCCAGGCCAGGCGCACGCCGGAGCGGGCCGGGGAAGATTCCGTCAACCAGGCAACATACACTCGCTGGCCGGCTCGAATGACGGCGGGGCCTGAATCGGGACAGCCTTCCAGTTTCCAATTGTCTTCCGCAACGCGCACCGGCGGAGCGAAGGTGTTGCCTTGATCGGTGGAAATGGAAACCACCATATCGCGAACATTGCCGGGAAAAACGCGCCGCCAAAAGACCATGAGCTGGCCTTGCGGACCGTAAACCAGGGCCGGACGGCAGCACGGACAAACGCCGTCAGCCACCTTAAGATTTTTGGAAAATGTGCTGCCTTCATCAATGGAACAAGAGAGATAAATGGACGCAGTATCGGAATGATCGGTCTGATCGCGGAAATCGAGCCATGCCGCGCACAGCGTCTTATTCGGAGCCACAGCCAGCGCGGGGTAGCCGCTGTAAGTGGGCGTGGATTGATCGGAAATCCGCAGCGGCTTTTCGAAAGTTGCCCCAAAGTCGAGCGACTCGCCAAACATCACATTGGTCGCCTCGCCTTCCTGCTGTTCCCACATCGTGTAGATTTTTTCGCCGGGACCAAACAGCAGTACCGGACTATTTTCGCCGTGCGAGCCAACGTTCGTGCCTGCTTCATTCACCGCAACGGGCTGTTCAAACGTATCGCCGCCATCCACCGAAGTGAGCAGAACCAATTGCGATACGGGATCGGCGCCGGCCACGGCCAGCAGGTAAAGCGTGTCGCCTGCCGGATCCAGAGCCACGCGGGGATGGCGCGCGGCGGGCATGTTTAAGCGGCGCGAGATGGAACGCGGGTCCGGTTCAAGCTGAAGATTCGGGCGTTTGCCGGCACAGGAACAGAGGCACAACAGAACAACAGCGGAAAAAATAGTTAAGTCAATTCGCTTCGTCAAAATCGTTCTTTCACAGGGTACAAAAAGTTAGGCAAACGGGGACGGACTGTCCCCCACGGGCGTCGCCATCAATCGGCCGCAACGGTTTCTCAGTGGACAGAACTGCCCGTCCCCTTTTGCCCACGGCTATTTGACATTCTTGAAGACCTTCTGCAATGCGGTCAGGGCGCGGTCTACATCTTGCTCGGTCAGGATGTAGGGAGGTAAGAGCCGCAGTACGGTTTCATGGGTGCAGTTGAACAAAACGCCTTCCTTGATGCCGTCGAGAACCATCTCTTTGCCGGGAATTTCCAATTCAACGCCGATCATCAAGCCTTGGCCACGTACTTCTTTGATAAAAGAGAATTTACGCATGAGCTCGGTAAGACGCATGCGGAAATAGCCGCCTACTGCATTAATAGAGGGCAGCAACTCCTCGAGGATATCGAAAAATTCAAGCGCCACCCGGCAAGCCATAGGGCCGCCGCCATAGGTGGAACCATGCATGCCCGGTCTAAT
The DNA here is from genome assembly GCA_963785595.1 of Bryobacterales bacterium. Taxonomy (GTDB): domain Bacteria; phylum Acidobacteriota; class Terriglobia; order Bryobacterales; family Bryobacteraceae; genus Bog-105. The sequence continues at coordinate 1,118,131 of CAWAVY010000003.1, forward strand.
CGCGGCCGCGGCTTTCTCATTCGCCACAATTACTCCCAGCGGCAAGCCACAGGCCATAGGTTTGGCCGCAATCACGATATCGGGCAACAGCGGCGGGTCAAGAAGTTGATAAGCAAAATAGGCGCCAGGGCGGCCCACCCCGCATTGGATCTCATCGAACACCAGCAGCGCATCGTGTTCCGCCGCGAGTGCGTGGGCGCGCCGGGCGAACGCTTCCGACACGGGATAGATGCCGCCTTCGCCTTGAATGAATTCCAGCACGATACCCGCGGTATTCGAGCTGAAGGCGGCTTCGAGAGCGGCGATATTGTTCCGCTCCACAAAGCGCGCGCCCGGAAGCAAGGGTTCGAAATCCTTACGATATTTGGGCTGGCCGGTAATCGAAAGAGCCCCAAGCGTGCGCCCGTGAAATGAATTTTCCAGTGAAATGATTTCAGTCTTCGTGTGCGAAATGGCATTGCCATGCGCGCGAATCATTTTTAACGCGCCTTCCATGGACTCCGTGCCGGAATTGCAGAAAAAGGTGCGGTTTAACCCACTGAGTTTCGCCAAACGCTGCGCCAACTGGCCTTGATACTCGTGATAGTACAAATTGGAAGTGTGCAGCAGCAACCCAGCCTGCTGGCGGATGATTTTGGTGATGCGCGGGTGAGCGTAACCAAGCGAGTTCACACCAATTCCGCTAATCAGATCCAGGTAACGGTTGCCTTCCAGATCGTAGACGTAACATCCTTTGCCGCGATGCAGCGCAAGCGGATAGCGGGCATAATTCTGGAGAAGGTATTCGCGCTCAAGATTCATAATTTCTTGCGCGCCGGACAACAACTCGGGCTCTGGAAAAACGACGGATGCCATCTCTCTATGATACGGGGCTTGATTTAAATGTCCCGCTTCACCCGCCCCCGTTCACCGTGATATCGTTTCTGTGTAGCGTTTTGCGGTTTGCGTTAAAACCGCCTCAAAAAGGAGCATCGAATGGCAGCAGTATTATCCTCCCCGACTGAGAATCACGTCGCCGTGTCGGCGACAAAACTTCTCATCAATGGTCAGTGGGTCAATAGCGAATCGGGTAAGACCTTCGCAACCATCAATCCGGCCACTGGCGAAGAAATCTGTCAGGTAGCCGAGGCCGATTCGGCCGATGTCAACAAAGCCGTCAAAGCGGCGCGCGCGGCGTTTGATCATCCATCGTGGCGCAAAATGCCGGTTTCGGAACGCGGCCGTTTGCTGAACAAACTGGCCGATCTGGTCGAAAAGCATGCAGACGAACTGGCGCGGCTCGAGTCCCTGGACAACGGCAAGCCGTATTTGGTGGCAAAGGCCGCCGATCTGGCGCTAACCATAGCGTGTTATCGCTATTACGCCGGTTGGGCCGACAAGTTACAGGGCAAAACGATTCCCGTCAATGGCGATTACTTTACTTACACCCGCCATGAACCCGTCGGCGTCGTCGGCCAAATCATTCCGTGGAATTTTCCGTTGCTAATGCAGGCTTGGAAGCTTGGGCCCGCGCTCGCCACCGGCAACACGGTCGTCATGAAGCCGGCCGAACAAACGCCCCTTACCGCGTTGCGTGTGGGTGAGTTGATCTTGGAAGCCGGCTTCCCCGCCGGCGTAGTGAATCTGCTGCCCGGCTACGGTCCAACCGCCGGCGCCGCCATCGCCAAACATATGGATGTCGATAAAGTCGCCTTCACCGGGTCCACGGAAGTCGGCCATCTCATCATGGAAGCGGCAGCGAAATCGAATCTTAAGCGCGTCACCCTGGAACTCGGCGGCAAGAGCCCTAACATCGTCTTCGCCGACGCCAATTTGGACGAGGCCATCGAGGGCTCGCATTTTGCGCTGTTCTTCAATCAAGGCCAGTGCTGCTGCGCGGGTTCGCGTTTGTTTGTTGAGGAAAAGGCGTATGACGAGTTTGTGGAACGCAGCGTGGCGCGCGCAGCCAAGCGCACCGTGGGCGACCCTTTTAATCCTCAAACCGAACAGGGTCCGCAGGTGGATAGAGACCAGTTCGACAAGGTGATGGGCTACATCCAGGCCGGTAAAGACGAAGGCGCCAAGCTCGTTCATGGCGGTGGCCGCGTGGGCGACAAAGGCTACTTCATTGAACCCACCGTCTTTTCGGATGTGCGTGACAACATGAAGATTGCCGAGGAGGAAATCTTTGGACCTGTCATGAGCATCATCAAGTTCAAAGATATAGACGAAGTCACCGAACGCGCCAACCGCACGATTTATGGTTTGGCCGCTGCTGTTTGGACGCGCGACATAAGCAAAGCTCTTGCCATCGCGAACAATGTCCGCGCCGGTACGGTCTGGGTGAATTGCTACGATGTCTTCGATGCCGCCGCGCCCTTTGGCGGTTTCAAGCAATCGGGCCTCGGCCGCGAACTCGGTGAGTACGGCCTCCAGCAATATACCGAAGTGAAGACCGTCACGGTTAAACTTTAAACGGATGCTAAGCGAGCCGGCGGGAATTGTTTGAGAATCGCCGGCTCCTGCACCTTGCCCTTTGATTGCGAGAAAACTTACCGCTCCCTGCACGATCCCGCGATCCTGGCGCGTTGCCTGCAGGGTTGCGACGATTTTCAGCAGATCGGCCCTGACGAGTACGCGTTGAATATGAACGTGTCGCTGGCTGCTTTCTCGGGCCCCTTTAGCGGAAGAATCAAAACCACCGAAGCCAATCCGCCCCACAGCTTCAAAATATTCGTTGAAGGCGATGTGGTGTTTGGTTTTCTCAAAGGCGAGGGGTTCATGAGGTTGACCCCTTCGCCGCAAGGCGCCGAACTGGCGTACGACGGCGATGTGCAGGTGGGCGGCACCATTGCCTCGTTAGGCCAACGCATCATTGATAGCACCGCTAAAATGATGATCCGTAAGTTTTTCGATAAGTTCATCGAGGAAATTAACCAGGACGCCTTACACTAATTTAAGGAGGCGTCATGGATAACCACCGGGCTGGACGAGTATCCGAGGCATTGCGCGAGGAACTCGCTGAAATGATCTCTTACGAGCTTTCCGACCCCCGCATCGGCGACGCCGTTGTAACCGAAGTATTGGTTTCGCCCGATATGCGGCACGCGCAAGTGCGTCTGCATATGGGCACCGACGTAAGCGAACAGAAAAAAACGGTTGAGGCGTTGGAAGGCGCGCGCGGTTTCCTGCGCCATCAACTGGCCGAGCGGCTCAATCTCTTTCGCATTCCCGAACTGCACTTCGAAGCGGACGTGAAGCTTGCCGTCAATGCTCGGATGGATCATCTCATGAAGCGCGTTCGACGGGGCCGTCCGCGCGATCAGGAACAGCCCAAGAGTTGATCCCTTCGCGTATTCTGATGTGCGAAAACAGAGTGGGGGTTGAATGCGAGTGGGTCAAGTAAGCAGCGGCCGGTTTCTGGACGCGTGCCGCCGGAGAAGCACCGATGTACGTCCGGTCTGGTTTATGCGCCAGGCGGGCCGTTACTTGAAGCCTTACCGCGATATTCGGGCCAAGCACAGCATACTTGACATTTGCAAGAACTCCGAACTAGCCGCGGAAGTGACTCTTCAGCCAGTTGAAATTTTGGACGTGGACGCGGCCATTATTTTTGCCGATCTCCTGCTCCCCGTGGAACCTATGGGCCTCAAGCTTTCGTTTGTGAGCGGGGAAGGGCCTTCCATTGCCAACCCGGTCACCGAACCGGAAGATATTGACGGGCTTTCCACCAGCCACACGGACGAGTTGGGCTATGTAGCCGAATCCATCCAACTGGTAACCCGCGCGCTCGCGGGCCGCGTCCCGGTCATTGGTTTCGTCGGCGCGCCGTTTACCCTAGCCAGCTATATGATTGAGGGCGGCCCGTCAAAAACGTTCCTGAAAACCAAGAAGCTGATGTATGCCGATGAGACCATGTGGCGTCGGCTCATGGGCAAACTGGTGGACGTGCTCGGCGGCTTCGCCAACCTCCAGGTGGGTGGCGGGGCCAAGGCGATTCAAGTGTTCGATAGCTGGGTGGGCGCGCTGAGCCCGGAAGATTACGTGCGCTACGTGCAGCCCTATTCGCGCGCGCTGATTGAACGCATTCGCACCGCCAGCGTGCCGGTCATTCACTTCGGCACCGGCGCCGCAGGATTTTTTCGCGAGTTGCATGCGGCCGGCGGCGACGTGATTGGCGTCGATTGGCGCATCAACATCGATCAAGCCTGGTTGGATATCGGCTATCGCTCTGCTATCCAAGGCAACCTCGATCCGGTGGCTCTCTTTGCGCCGCTGCCGGAGTTGCGGACCAAAGTCAACGATTTGCTGCGCCGCACCGGCGCGCGGCCAGGCCACATCGTCAATCTAGGTCACGGCATACTCCCGGAAACGCCGGTTGAGAACGTAAAGGCGGTGGTGCAAATTGTGCGTGATTTTCAACGTTGAAGCGTTATGGCCGCTGAACGGGTTTTGATCGTAGGCGGCGGCGTTTCCGGATTGGCCACCGCTTATTTCCTCTCTCGTTATGCAATCCCGGCCACCATTATTGAAAAGTCCACTCGCACCGGCGGCTTAATTAAGACCGATTTTATTGAAGGCTGCCTTCTCGAAGCGGGCCCCGATAGCTTCATTGCCACCAAGCCCGCAGTGCGGGAACTGGCTGAAGAGTTGCCGGGCTTGCGCGGCCAGATTATCGGTTCGAATGACGCGGCGCGCCGCATTTTTGTGGTTCGTAACGGCAAACTGTTGCCCATGCCCAAAGGCATGGTGATGATGGTGCCGGGCGAATGGGAAGCGCTCGACCAGTCGGACCTGATAGGCGAAGAGGCCAAACGCCGAATCTACCTCGAGACCAAAATGAAGCCGCTCGAGCGGTCTGCGGACATCTCAGTGGGCCAGTTCGTGGAAGAACATTTTGGCTCGGAAGTGCTCGAGTATCTCACTGAGCCCTTGCTGTGCGGAGTGTACGGCGGCGAATCCGAAAATCTGAGCGCCGAAAGCGTGCTGCCGCGCTTTATAGGATATGAACGCAAGTACGGGAGCCTGGTCAAAGGAGTCCAGCAGGAACTGCGCGATCAGCCCAAGGGCGGTTCGCTGTTCCTCTCATTTCGCGACGGCGTGCAGACGCTCACAGATTCGCTGGCGGCTGCCATCGCGGGCCGCGCGAGCATCTTGCAGGGCGAAGCCACGGCCGTGACGCGCAGCGGCAAAGGCTGGCGCATGCGTGTGGGCGCGGAAACATTGTCGGCGCGAAACGTAGTCTTATGTTGTCCGGCCCATGTGAACGCCGGATTACTCGCATCGAGCGTCGCGCGCGTCGCGGATGAACTTGCCGCCATTCCGTATTCGTCCGCCATTCTAGTCATGCTCGTTTATGATCGCGGGGCCATTGGCCATCCGCTCGATGGATTCGGGTTTCTGGTGCCCCGCGGTGAGCGCAAAACAATCGCGGCCTCCACCTGGGTGAACACCAAATTTCCGCTCCGCGTCAGACCGGGACTCGCAGCATTACGTGCCTTCATCGTAGGCCGCCGCGCTTTGGAATTGGCAAACGCCCCAAACGCGGATGTTCTTGCTCTGGTGCGCGACGATTATCAAAGATTAATGGGCATCACCGCCCCGCCTCTATTTCACACATTTCACCGTTGGCCTAATTCGATGCCCCAATATGTTGTGGGACATGCCCAGCGAGTGACTAACATCTTCACTCACTTAGCGGAATGGCCCGGATTATTTCTAGGCGGCAATGCCTACGACGGAGTGGGCATACCTGATTGCGTGCGGCGCGCCCGAGAGATAGCGCAACACATCTGCCAAACGAGCGTCTAACGAGTGTTATGAAACTACTGACAGGATTGCTGCTGGCCGCTTTAATTGGTGTGCCGGCATTTGCTCAAAAAAGTGCCAGCGCGCGTATCACGGCCGCCACGGAAGATCTAAAAGAAATGATGAACGCCTCCGACAAAGGTGTTCCGCAGGATTTGTTGAACCGGGCTTCGTGCCTGATCATCATTCCCAATTTGAAGGCGGGCGGCTTTGTTGTCGGCGGGCAATACGGTAAAGGATTTTTCACCTGCCGTAAAACCAGCGGCGTAGGTTGGCACGCGCCTGGCTCGATTAAGCTAACCGGCGGTAAGTTCGGTTTTCTGATCGGCGGCAAGGAAACCGATGTCATCATGCTAGTGATGAACAAGCAAGGGATGGATCGCCTGTTGAGCGATAAGTTCCAAATTGGCGGTGAAGCGTCCGCGGCAGCAGGTCCGGTGGGCAGAGATTCTTCGGCCATGACCGACGCGGAGATGCACGCTGAAATCCTTTCTTACTCGCGGTCGCGCGGTGTATTTGGCGGTCTCGATATCGGCGGCTCCGCTCTCACCTCTGACGAAGAGGCGAACGAAGAGCTATATGGCAAGAAGCTCTCCAATCGCGAAATCTTCGATGACAGCCTGCATACGCCTGACGACGCCAAACCGTTGATTCATGAACTCAACATGTTGTCGTCCCGCAAGTAGGGCGGCCATTCCTTGGCGCCGACACGGCTTTCGAGCCGCCTCGGCGCTTTGGGCGCTAAACTAACAACATGTCCGCTCAAGTCCAGACGTGGCTCTCGCCCGAACAATATCTGGAAATAGAGCAGGCGGCCACTACCCGCAGTGAATACTTCAACGGTCGGATGTATGCCATGGTCGGTGGAAAGTACAACCACGCCCGCATCGGCCCAAATTTGTCCGGCGAGCTTTACATGGCGCTGAAGAAGAGCTCCTGCGAGGTTGTTTCAAGCGATATGCGGATTCGGGTATCGCCCAGCGGCCTCTTACTTATCCCGACATTGCCGTTGTATGCGGAAAGCCCGAGTTCGCCGACGATCAGAGAGACACTCTGGTGAACCCCGCTTTGATTGTCGAAGTTCTTTCGCCTTCAACCGAGGCCTGTGACCGAGGCTTCAAAGCGTCTCAATATCGCACTATTCCGTCGCTCCAGGAACATGCCCTAGTCTCACAGTTTGAGCCGCCGTATCGAGATTTTCAGGCGTCAACCGACGGGCGACTGGTTGCTTTCGGAGTACGCGGGCAAGGAAGCAATTTGCCGCTTCGCCAGCGTGAATTGCGAGATAGCACTCGCCGATGTTTACGATAGGATCGTATTCGAAGAGGCGGACCCACTTTCGCCCCACCCGAGCTACTGAATCAGTGCCGCGCCTCGAAAGGCTTGTCCAACGTGCAGCACGGCCGAAATAGCCCTACTGTAGTTCATGCGCATCGGGCCAAGCACCGCCACGTGCGCGCGCAAGCCGTTTTCCAGCTCGAACCGCACGCCAATCAGCGAAAACTCGCTCATGCTGGGATGCACATCCGAAAGGCCTACCTGAATGGCCAGTTCGCCATCGCGCTGCTCAAGAAACTGCTCTAGCAATTGCAAAATGCGCTTTTTTTCTTCAAGCGCGCGGAACAACTCCCGCATATGTTCACGCGTCAAGTGAAGATCTAGGCCAATCAAGTTCACTGCGCCGTCAAAGTGAATCTCCGGCATCAAGCCCAAATCGAGCAGGCCTTCCGCATAGAACAAGCGAACCCGTTTCAAAATGGCGTCATAGGCCGCGCTCTCCAGCTCCAGCCGCCGCTTTAGCTCACGATGAATATTCGGCAACACCCATCCGCCAAAGTTGTAGTTGATGTAGTTTCGAATCGAAACCAGCTCTTCCTGCGAAATGTGCTCCGCCATTTCCACCACTTTGTTCCGCACCATGCGGTCGCGCGTCATCACCACCATCAGGATGCGCCGGTCTGGCAGCGCCAGCAGTTCCACCGAATCAAGAGTCTGGTTGCCGGTGGGAATTGCTGCGGCGATGCCGAAGTTGCGGGTGATCTCCGTCAGTAGCTTCGAGGAACGCTCAATGCGCGCTTCCACCCCACCCGCCCCGCGGATCTCCACTTGCAAACGCTCTAGCTCCGATTGCACAATCCGGCTCCCAAAAAGGGTCTTAACATAGCTCCGGAACGCCGCCTCGGTGGGCACCCGCCCCGCCGACGTATGCGGCTGAAACAAAAAACCCTCTTCCAATAGATCGGCCATCATGTTGCGTATCGACGCCGCACTCATGGGGTATTTGCGCGCGATGCTGCGCGAAGCCACCGGCTCTCCGGTCTCAATGTAGTTCTGCACAATGGCATGCAGAACATCGAAGTGACGAGGTGTCAGGTTCGCGAGATGGCTCATCGGTCGAATTCCACCCACTAGAACTGGCGTCTGTGAGCAGCCAGCGTGTCTCTTTATCTATCCTACCTATCGGTAAAGCCTTCTGTCTTGATTATAGAGCCTGAAGCATTAACGCAAAGATGTCAAGAGCTTACGCATTCGAAAAGTTCTAGTCCGCCGGGATCTCAACCACCTTCGCATGGCGCCAAAGCCGTTCAAGGTCGTAAAAAGAGCGCGCCGTCGAAGAGAAGATATGAACGAGAAAATCGCCGTAGTCCATCAGAATCCATTCTCCCGTCTCGTAGCCCTCAATACTCACCGGCCTTTCGCCCATCTCCTTTAATCCCTTTTCGATCTCATCGCAAACCGCGTGTCCCTGCCGCGCATTGCCCGCCGAACACACCACGAAATAGTCGGTAAACGAGGTAACGTCCGTCAAATCCAGGACCTTAATATCCGTCGCCTTCTTGGCGCTGGCGCAACGCGCAGCCATGAGCCAATTCGGAATCGACTCGGCTGAAGTGGCGGGGGTACGGCGCGGCAGACTCGTCTGGTCTATTCTCCTGGCCCCAGAGTACTACAATGGAGAAGGATGCGTAAACGCTCAAGTTTTCGCACCCTTTGCCTGACCCTACCTTGCCTGGTAGTGGCTGCACTGGGTGCCCAAGCTGCGCGCGGAAGTGAGACCCCCCTTTCTGCTTCAAGCGAGCTTTCAAACGAAACACTTTCAAACGAAACAATGGACCGTGCCCTTGCCGATGTGGCGCGCGTCCAAACGCTGGTTGGCGAAGGGACTCTTCCCAAAAGCAGCTTAGACCTGGCCCAGGCCCGTTTGGCCGATATCAACGACGAAGCCGTTCTCGCGGAGACGTTGTACAGCTCCGTGAAGTTGGCTGACTTGACCCCTGAACGGCAGGCCGACATGCTGGCGGCAGCCGAGCGCCGGTTTGACCGCCAAGCCAATCTGGTATCTGAACGGCAAAAGCTCTTGGAGATGGGGGCCATCGCCAAGGCGGAAATGCGTTCCGTCGAGACCGAACTGGAAACCAGACGGCACGTTGTGGACTTGGCCCACGACCGCGTCCGCCTCATCGAGGCGCAGCGCCAGATGGCGCTAGAAGAGCAAAATCTCGAGCACGCGCTCGAATCGGGCACCTCCCGCAAGGCCATGTTGAAATTCGAAGGCAGCGGCCATTTCGATAAGCGCGATTTCGAAACCGTTGCGGGCGATTTCGAGGCTCAGTTTCATTACCCGTTGCCCGTCACCGCTCTGGGCCAGACACGTCTGCACCAATCGCTCGGGTTGGATCACCGCGGCAAGATCGATATCGGCCTGAATCCGGAACAACCCGAAGGCATCTGGTTGCGGCGGCTTTTGGAACAGCGCCAGATTCCCTACATCGCGTTTCGAGCGGCCGTGAGGGGATCGGCCACCGCGCCGCATATCCATTTGGGTACCGGCAGTTCACGCATCGGTCTGGCGCAACGTTAAGATTGTTGGCATGCCCGCCTCAGCCGAGCGAGTTCTCATCTCCGCCGAGCAGATTCAAACGCGCGTGCTCGAGATGGCCGCGCAGATTGAGCACGATTACCCGGAAGGGCCCATTTACATCGTTTCCATTCTGAAAGGCGCCTTCATTTTCGTGGCCGACTTGGTGCGGGCCCTGAAACGCTCATCGGTGCGCATCGAATTTATGGCCATTTCGAGCTACGGCAATCAAAAGACGAGTTCGGGCCAGGTGAAGGTGACGCGCGATTTGGACGTCAACATCGAAGGCCAGCAAGTGCTAATTGTCGAAGACATTATCGATAGCGGCGTCACCCTCAGCTATCTAAAGCGCTTGCTTGAGCAGCGCCACCCGAAGTCGCTCGCCATCGCCACCCTGCTCGACAAGCCGGAAAGGCGGCTCGCTCCGGTGGATGTAAAGTATATCGGCTTTCAGATTCCGGACGAGTTTGTGGTGGGATACGGGTTGGATTACGCGGAAGACTATCGGAATTTGGGAGATATTCGCGTGCTAACGCCCTAGCCGAGCCGTAACGCCCTAACTAGTCCCGCGATGCTATCACCGCGCTGATGTAGCGGACTGACTTGGAGATTTACCAGCGGGCCAGAGCGGTAACGACAACCTTCACCTGGTTTTCAACGCCTTCAGCGGCGAAATCGTCAAACTCACCAATGCCGCCAGATAAAACACCCCGCCAATACATAGCGTCAACTTCAACCCAAGATAAATAGCCAGAAACATCGCCGCTGCCGAACCCAATACGCTCGAAGCCGCATTCACCGACCACGCCCAGCGCACCGCCGCCGGCATCGCCTTTTCCAGCAGCGTAAGCCCCGTGGGAAACGGCATCCCCATCGCGAACCCAACCGGCGCAATCATCGCAACGGCAATCAAAATTTTCAACGCCAGCGGAAGCGCAACCCCGCCTTCGCTCACCGGCCCCACGGCTACTGCCAATAGCAGTACTGCCACCGCCACAAAAATCAGGACCGCCGGCAAACTGATCACCCGTCCCACCAACCGCTTGCTGAGAAAACTGCCCAGTCCGCTCGATAACAGCATCGAAAAGATGATCACCGTCAGCGCATACGTCGGATGCCCAAGAAACAGCACAAACTTCTGAATCAGCGCCACCTGGATCAATATGTAGCCGGCGCCAATGCAAAGGAAATACAGCAGCGCGCGCTTTGCCCCCGGAGCGCTTGGTAATGAGTGGCGCAACACCAGCGGCGGCAAGGCCAAAATAATGAGCGTGGCCACAATACTGATAGCCACCAACCCGAACAGCACCGGCAGCGCGTTATTCACCTTATAATCGGCTGTTTTGCGCGACGCGTGCAGTACGAATTGCCAAAGATCGCGTGGCTGGACCGTGTAAAAAAAGAACGGCTTATCGTCACTGACCGGCCGCACGTCAAACGCATAACTCTCGAAAAATTGGGCCGTAGAACTGGTTTCCAGCAGCGTACGGAACGGCGTGTCGCGCGTTGTGCCGGGCAGATAAACAATCTCCATTTTCGCGATCTCGGCCGATTTACGCAGTGTGTCAAGATCGGCGTCGGTGAAGGGCTCGCGCGCGATCAGAATGGTATCCTGCGCCCCCCAACCCTTCAAATTCTGCAGATGTTCGCGCACCACCGCGATATGCCGCGCGGCATCGTGCCGGCCCAGTTCTTCTAGCGCGGTTTGAGCCAATGCAACCACGCGCAACGATTCGCGCGGCGGATCGAACCCCCATCGCGTGAAGGAAAGCACGCCGTCACCCGAAAGGTGCGAAAGATAATCCACAAACGCGTTGGTCGTGTAAAGATTGTTCTCGCTCAGTGCGAACGCTCCGGCCGCCGTAGACGCCCACGTGTCCACGAGCGTTGCCTGCAGTACTTGATAACGCTGGTTCGACCGCCGCACGAATGAACGCCCGTCCTCAATGTGAATGTCCACCTCAGGACGAAAATACAGACGGTTGCTGTATTGCGGAAAGCGCTTCTTCATGATCACGTCCGCAATGATCGGGTTGATCTCTACCCCCGTGACGTCTTTGCTGCCGGACGCCAGCGCGCGCGCCACATCCCAGCCGCCGCCCGGCCCGATAATCAGCGTTCTGGCGCCCGGCCGCAAAAGATAGACAATGCCCGGACCGCCATAAGACAAATCGAATTTTTGATTAGCCGTAAGATGCGCGAAATCGAAGCGCGCCACGCCCGTCGCGGCATCGGCGTCAATGACGATGCTCTTCATGCCGCTGCCCGGTTCCGGTTTAAGCGCAATACGCGAGAACTCGTTCCAGCGGACGAATTCTTCGTCCTTAATCGGCAGGCCTTTCGCGGTTTTCACTTCAATCAGGAAATATTTGTAGTTGTAGGTGATGAGGCCCACCAGCAGCAGGCCCAGCAACACCGCCAGAATGCGCCCCCGAGGAGCACGTGCCACGTGAAACCAGATGGCTGCTGAAACGGCGAACACCACCGCCGCCACCAGAATCGTATTGGGGCCGCCCACCCACTTCAACAGCGGCACCAGCACCGCGCAACCGGTCGCCGCGCCCACTAAATCGAAAAAATAGACGCGCTCCACCCGTTTGATCGTGTCGGCAATCGCTAGCGACAGGATGGTTCCCGACAACACGAATGGAACGGCCGCCACGAAGTAAGCCAGCATCATAGACGGCGTATCCATCTTGGCGCCGGCATTCAACAGAAAGGCCAGACACAGTACAATCGCCACCGCATTGGCAATCGCCAGCGCGCCCAGCTTGCCGTGCAGCGAACCCCGCCAACCGGCCGCTACATAAGAGAGAACTCCGCCCGCGCCCAAACCGAACAGCGCAATCGAGATGGCCAGAAACGCGAAGTGGTAAAAGTAAACCACCGAAAAAACGCGCGTCAGAGCCAGTTCAAGCAGCAGCGTGGCGAGCGATGTCGCCGCCACCCCAAAATAAACCTGCGGCCAACGTCTCCGTTCCACTGAGCGCGGCGCTTCTTGCATAAGATCCAGTGGTGACAAACTTCTATTGTAGTGACGGAAGATTAAACGCCACTGGTAAGCGCGGTTTCCTTCAATCCCCGCAACTCGTCCAAAGTCTGCCGCCATTCCTTCGGCTTTCTCTTCGTGTCAATGGGCGCATTCAAATCCTTATAAAAATTCAGCAGCTCTTGTTTCATTTCCGGCGTTACCGTCGCAAAGTTCTTCATCGCCAGCTTGTGCAGCCAGAAAGCTTGCGTATCGTCGGTGAGCCGGTACACGCCCGCCGGCGTGATAACGCCCACATCGTAATTCTTATCCGCTAAATCCAGGCTCTTCTTTTCCACCGCGTTCAATTCGCCCGCATACTGGGCCACCGTCCGGTTGAAGCTCGCCATAAACACCCGCTCCACCGGCGCTGTCGGGATCTTCAGTTGCAACACGCTCAGCGGCCCAACCGGTGGAATGAGTCTTAGCAGAATGGCCAGAAATTTCTCAAGGATATTCGGCTCCTGCAACCGCTTGCCCCATTCGCGCTGATAACTGGAGCGCTTCATGATGTAGATAAAACGCTGGTGCGTCATGCCCGGTTGCGCCTGCATAATCTCGTCTCTCTTCTGCGCCCAGGCGACGCGCGTAGCGCGCGGAACAATTCTGCTCACCGTGCTCCGGTAGCTGGCAATGGCTCGATCGAAGTTCGGGAACAGATCCGTTAGGTCCAACCCATACGTATCGCGAATCGCGCGCGCCAGAAGATCTTTCGCCACGTAAAAGCCAATGAAATCGTGATATGCCTGCGGCGCAAAATTGCCGCGCGCCACCTCAAGCACGTCGAAGCCGAACTCCGTCTTGAGGTGCCCCGCTGGGTTCTCCTCATAAGTGATAGGCGTCCCGAACTTCTTACGGAGCCGCGGGTACAACATGGGCTCGGCCACATTGGTGCCAAAGCGGTGCCCGTCTGGATCGCTCACGTAGTGCGAAAGCGCCCCCAACGCGAAAGCCAATTCATTCAGGTCGTGCGCTTCCTTTAATAACGCTTCCACGAAATCGCCCGTGCGCACGTAGTGTGTTAGATCGCTGAACTGGATGCCGCCGTGCGGATAGTACCCGAGATCCTGGATAATCGCGCCCCCGTAAGCGTAGCCGTGCGCGCGCTTCAGATCCTCCACCGTCGCTGTTGGATAGCGCTCTAACAGGAACGCGCGCAGTTGAACATCCCACAGCGCATCCACCACAGCTTCGTGCGACAGCACCGAATAGCCCGGCAGCGAATCAGCCGCCGTCAAGCCCACAAGCAAAAACGCCAGCGCCCGCTCAAATCGCTTCATCCTCCTTCATTGTCGCCAACAAAAAAACATTGTCGCCAACAAAAAAAGCGGCGCGGAGTTTTCGTCCGCGCCGCTGTACAAGGAGGAACCCGTTTGTCCGTTTGCTTAGTTGTTGCTCACTTCAACGTTGATCGTGCGAGGTTTTGCCACTTCTTTCTTCTGAATCGTCACGGTCAACACACCGTTCTTATAATCGGCCTTCACATGCTCTGCATCCACCGTCTCCGGCAGGCTGAACGCGCGCACAAACGCGCCATACGAACGCTCAATCCGATGGAAGCCTTTGCCGTTCTTCTCCTGCTCGAATTTACGCTCGCCCTTCAGGGTCAACGTGCTGTTTTCCACCTGGATACCCACGTTCTTGGGGTCAACATCCGGCAGGTCCGCCTTCAAAACCAACTCGTTCTCGGTCTCATAGATATCCACGGCCGGCGACCAGGGCCGCGAGGCCGGCTCGCTGAACAGCCGCGAAAGCGAGTCCTGAAACACCCGCAGTCCGGCGGGGAAGTCTTCCAATTCGGTGCTAAAAGGGTTGTATTTGATTACTGGCATCTTAGTGTTCTCCTATCCACAATCTGGATACGTCTCAATCATAAAATATGCGTGATACATTGTCAAGTAATCTCATAAGAAAAATTTGCGGCCCCTCTTCCCCTATCCTCATCCCTCTCACATGCCAGAACTTAAGGAAGGCGACACCGCCCCGGCCATCTCTGTCGACACCGATTCCGGTCAACCCTTCACTCTCTCCTCCCTCAAGGGCAAGAATGTAGTACTTTACTTCTACCCCAAGGCCGATACCCCCGGCTGTACCAAGGAAGCTTGTGAATTCCGCGATACCACCAAGAAGTTCACTAAAGCCAATACTGTCATCGTGGGAGTATCGCCCGACGCCTCGAAGTCTCAGGCCAAGTTCAAAGAAAAGTTCGATCTGCCGTTCGTGCTCCTGGCCGACATCGAACACAAAACCGCCGAAGACTATGGCGTCTGGAAGGAAAAAAGCATGTACGGCAAGAAGTATATGGGTGTCGAGCGCACTACCTTCGTGATCGATCCCAAAGGAAAAATCAAGAAGATCTTTCCCAAGGTGAAAGTTGAGGGGCACGCCGAAGAGGTGCTCGCAGCCATTGGATGAAAACCGCAGCCGCCGCTTTCCCGCGCACCCCTTATTAGGGGTTGGTGCCATTGTCTTTCAAGATGAGAAGATTCTGCTGGTGGAACGCGGCAAGCCGCCGCTCGAAGGTTTCTGGTCTCTGCCCGGAGGGTTGGTTGAGACCGGTGAGCGGCTGGAAGACGCCGTTGCCCGCGAAGTTTTCGAAGAAACCGGCTTGCGTGTCGCCGCCCAAACGGTAGCCACGGTTTTTGAGCGCATTATGCCCGACGCCGCCGGCCGCCCGGAATACCACTACGTCCTGGTAGACTTTTATTGCACGCTGTTGGGTGGCGATTTATGCCCGGGCGACGATTCGCGCCGCGCCGAGTGGTTTGATCTCTCTGCCCTCGCCAGTTTGTCCATGACTGCCGGCACTCTTCAGGTAATCGAAGCCTGCCGTGCCCGGCGCCAAACCATGCCGCAAATCACCCGCCCTTAACCACATGCCCTTCAGCAGTACCGAACTCCTCCAATTCAGCGAACTCAAGGAATTGGTGGCGCGCTACGCCGGCAGCCTCGCGGGCCGGGAGCTGGTCGTGGAGCTCGAACCCGATTCAAACCGCCCAGCCCTTGAATCCGCGCTTGCCGATAGCGGCGAAGCCATTGCCTATTTGCGCGAGCTGCATGGCTCAAACGAATCGAAGTCCGGCTCGTTACTCCGCCTCCGTTTCGATCAATTGCGCGCGGTCGATGCCGCCGTACGCGCTCTCCAAGTGGAAGGCGCCTCGCTCGATGGCCGGGAAATTCTCGATCTCTTCCACAACTTCTCGCTCGCCGGTGAATTCCGCGGCGCGCTGCTTAATCTTGTGGCGCGTTTTCCCCGCCTTGCCCGCCTCGCCCACCATCTCGCCGACCTGCGCGATCTCGCCAAGCGTTACGCCCGCACTTTTCATCCCGACAGCAGCCTAACCTCCGAAGCCAGCGTCGCTCTTGGCCGCATTCGCCGTGATATCGATAAACAACAAAAGAGCATTCAGGAATCGCTCGAACGCTTCATGCGCGCCCACCGTGGCGACGGCACCCTCCAGGAAGATTTCGTCACCATTCGCGAAGATCGTTTCGTGGTGCCCATTGTGGCCGGCCATAAAGGCCGCGTCGATGGCGTCATCCATGGCTCAAGCGGCACGGGCCGTACCCTCTTCGTCGAGCCGCTCGAAACCATCGGCCTCAACAATCAATTGGTCCGGCTGCGCGAGGACGAACTGCGTGAAATCGAACGCATTCTCGCCGAAATCACCAATGCTTTGCGCGAACATGTCGATGAGATTGCCGCCACCGCCGAAGCCCTCGCCCAATTCGATCTGATCTTCGCCAAAGCCGCTTTCGCGCGCGATTATGATGCGGTTATTCCACGCTTCAGCTCGGCTGACCGCCGCTTGATCCTGCGTGACGCCCGGCATCCGCTGCTCGAAGCCGTTTTGCGCAAACAACGCAAACCCATCGTGCCCATCTCTTTCGAGCTGGATGAATCGCGCCGTTGTCTGCTCATCAGCGGGCCCAACACCGGCGGCAAAACGGTCACCATGAAAACCACCGGCCTGCTCGCCCTTATGGCCCACGCCGCCATTCCCGTTCCCTGCGCCGAAGCTGAGTTTCCTTTGCTCGATGACGTTCTGGCCGATATTGGCGATCAGCAATCCATCGCCGAAAGCCTCAGCAGTTTTTCCGGTCACTTGCTGCACGTCAAAAGCATGTTGGAAGACGTCACGGCCAATTCACTTGTCCTGCTGGACGAACTTGGCCGAGCTACCGATCCCGAAGAAGGCGGCGCTCTCGGTGTGGCTATGCTCGATGAGTTCCGCAAATCCGGCGCTTTCTGCCTGGCTTCCACGCATCTGCTGCCGTTGAAGCTCTACGGCGCGCACACCGCCGGCGTGCTAAACGCATCTATGGGTTTCGATGAAGCTAGTTTGCAGCCCACCTACCAATTGCGCTTGGGCTCTCCCGGCAAATCGGCTGGATTGGATATCGCCACCCGCTTGCAATTGCCTGAAGCGCTGCTGGCTCACGCGCGCTCCGTCCTGCCCCGCATGCAGGCTGATTTTCAAGACTTGTTGCGTGAGTTGCAGAGCCAAGTGGATGCCAATGCCCAGCGCCAAGCCGAACTCGCCGAAGCGATTCGCCAAGCCGGCCAGCGCCAAGCCGAGATGGACAAGGAAGCTCTTCGCCGCGAACAGCAGCGCCAGCGCGAGTGGACCCAAAAATCGGAAGCCTTGGTAGCCGATTTCGCTGCGCGCGCGCAATCCATGTTGGATCGCCTAAGCGAAACATCCGACCACCGTAAAGCCGCCGATCAAGCCCAACGCCTCATTTCCAAAACGAAGCGCGAGTTCCATGAAGAAGCCGCTACGGCAATGGCGCCTCCACCCGAAACCGCCCAAGCCGCGCCTGTTCGCTTGCAGATTCTCGAAGGTGCGAAAGTGCGCCTGAAAGACGTTCGCGAAATCGCCACCGTTCGCCGCATTTTGAAAAACGGCAATCTGGAAGTGGAGGCTGGCTTCTTGAAAATGCAGATCCCCCGTGAGGATGTGGTGGAAGTCGTTTCGCCCGACGCCGCCCAGCCTAAGCTTCCGAAGAACGTGAACCTCGACGCCGGTCCCCGCTGGGACGTCACCTATCGCGAGCTTAACGTCATCGGTCAACGTGCCGAAGAAGCGCTCGAACAAGTAGACAAATTCCTCGATTCCGCAGCGCTGGCTTCCATCAATCGCGTACGCATCATCCACGGTCACGGCATGGGCATTTTGAAGCGCGCCGTCGCCGAGTTCTTAACCACCAATCCCCACGTCAGCCGCCACTACGCCGCTACCCAAGCCGAAGGCGGCGCCGGCGCGACGATTGTCGAGTTGCGCGAATAGCGTCTTAAACTAATTCAGGCTTGATCATCGCTCGTAATCTCGGAGCGTTGATCTTTTCAAGCAATCGCTGCGGGTCCACCGCGCGCTCAAGTGCTTGACCGTTCAGCACCTCAACAAAACGCTTTCGGTCCAAATCATACTGCTCCACTAGGAATTCATCGAGCCTTCGCACCGTGATGCCATATGGATTCGTGGCCCTTTCTGGAAAGTCCCGCAAATTCTCCGTTACGATGGTTTGGATTTGGCCGCGAATAGCTGCGGCCAAAACGTGCCGGTCATTGGGATCGGGTAAGTGAACCGACTCGATGAGATCCTCGTACCCCGAAATGCACGCATCTTCAAAAGCGATTGACATCTGCTCAATACGATGCTCGATCTGGCGCGCCGTTTTTCCTCTGCCCGCCAAAAATTTGCGGAGTTCAGCGAGAATGTGTGTTGACCATCGCGGCGCGTAGAACCCCGCTTCGCCTAACCTCAATAGCAAATCGGCCACGGGCATGGGTGCAAGTACGCATGCGTCCAAAACCGCCGTGTTCTGTCCGAAAAGCACAGAATTCATGAATCGAGATAGGCATCTTGCTCCAGCGCTGCAAAATCCGCAATGGCTTGCCGCCGCCTCAAGTCGCGTTTTTCCTTGTACCGGAGCAAATCGCCTGCGCCAACCCTCCGGTGCGTCCCGACCTTATAAAACGGAATCGCTCCGCCTTCAAGAAGGTCCACAAGATGCTGCCGTGAAACGCCCAGGATCTGAGATGCTTGCGCAGTGCTAAGCGTCGATTCGGCATGAAGAATTGCGATGGGGCGCTTGGCCGCTAAGTCGTGATTCAGGCGAACTATAAAGCCCTGGATTGACCGGGGCAACTCTCGTGCCCGACCGTCCGGTCCGACTAATCGCGCACCGCTCTTCCTTAGTTTTCCGTAGGCTTCCGTAATTTCGATTCCCTGATCTGGTCTTGATTCCATCTTCACTTTTGCTGGCATACGCTTTGATAAACGCTATAAACGCTACAGCCTGTAGTCTATACTATTTTTCCGCCGCATGCACATGCCCGTGCGTATGCCTATGTGGTCTGATCAACCCCGCCTCTTCCAGCATTCCCACATCATGCAACACCGCCAACGGATCTCCCATCCCCGCCACTCGCCCATCCCTCAGCAAATAGCAGCTATCCGCCACATCCTCCAACGCATCCAGATCATGCGTCGCAATCACCACCGTGCGCCCGCTATCCTTCCACAAGGCCAGTAATTGCACAATTTGCGTCTGGCTGGCCGGATCAAGCGCCGCTGTAGGCTCGTCCAAAATCAACACATCCGGATCAAGCACCAACACGGACGCGAGCGCCACCCTTTTCTTCTCTCCGCCCGACAAACGATGCGGCGCGCGGTCCCGCAAATCCTCAATGCGCATCCGCTCAAGCGTCTCGTCCACACAGGCCCGCACCTTCTTCGCCGGCCACCCCATCTGCAGCGGCCCAAACGCCACTTCGTCAAAAACGCTCGCATTGAACAACTGCACATCGGGGTTCTGGAACACCACGCCCACCCTTCTACGAAATCCAAAGAAAAATTCCTCTTCGTCCAACCGCTCTCTGCTCAGCTCCTCGCCTAAGAACCGCACACTGCCACTCGCCGGGAAACTCAATCCCGCCAGCAGCCGCAACAGCGTAGATTTGCCGGATCCATTCGCGCCCAATAGCGCCACTCGCCGCCCTTGCGGAATGTCGAGCGTCACACCATTTAAAGCCCCAATGTCCCCGTACGCATAACGAACTTCCTCTACTTCAAACGCCGCTGCCATCTATCGCCCCAGCCCGAACGCCAGTAGCGCCAGCGCCAGCATTCCCGAAAGCTGCCACCAATCGCGGCCGCCCATTGCCAGATCGTTCAACAGACGCACCTCACCCCGAAATCCCCGCGCCTGCATCGCTACAAACACCTCGCCGCTCAAGTGCATCGTCTTATCCAGCAACGCGCCCACGCTCGCCGCCGCCAAACGCCGTTCCACCGTCGGTTCCAAACGCCCCACCAGCCGCGTTTGCCGCGCCTCGAGCGTATTCTTCGCCGTCTCCAGAAAAACGAAGATGTAGCGATAGGTCATGCTCACCACCGCCACTGCCGCCGCCGGCAAACCCAAAAACCGCAGCGAGCGCAGCAAACGATTCCACAACGTCGTCAAGATCAACAGCAACGAAAACGTGGCGCACGTCTCCGCCCGCAGCACCAAAAATACCGCGCTCCGCAAGCCGTTCGCATAAATCGTCCACTCCAAGAATGGCATTCGGCCCAACGCCACGCCCCCGCCCAAGAAAATCGCCGGCAGCGCAATCAATCCCGTAAAGGCCAGTACTGCTACCCACACTCTGGTCGCTAACAGCCGCAGCGAAATGCGCGACGCCAAAGCAGACACCATACTCAAGCCAAACAGCGCCAGCAGCACCCACAAGCGCCGCACACCCACCGCCGCTAAGATCAACGCCCCGAGCCCGCAAATCTTCACCCGCGGGTCCAGACCTTGCAGCACTCCGCTGCTTTGCGCCGCGCCTTCTGCAAATAATGCTTCCTGCCCCGCGTTCAGCAATCCCCTGATCGTCTTCTCTACAAAACCGCTGCGTTTCCGCACGCCGCGCATCAGCAGTCGGCGTCCGCCCCACACCAGAAGCATAATGAGTCCAACCCCCATCACCGCCGAAAGAAGGTAGCCCCCGCTGGCGTTCCCTACAAAGCCCGGCGCATAATCCGCCATCGGCGCGCGCCACAGTCTAGCGAGTGCCTGCAACCCCGGCGGCGGATAGCGGAAATCTTCCGGCTTCCACTCCCCCCACGCCTTCCCCGCCGCCAGAATGCCCAGCGGCGTCAAGCCTATCAACACTGCCAGCGTCACCCACAATCCCCGCGCCGGTCGAAGGCTTACCGCTTTCACCTCAACCTCCGCAGCGCCCGCCGTCTGCCGCAGCATGTCCACATTAGTCCGCTGCAAATAACTCACCAACCCCGCCGTAATGACCAATTCCGCCAGTCCGGCAATCGTCAAATGCCCGATCATCATCGCCGGAATCGCCACGTGTAAAGGATAAGGCGCATACAACGGTGCTCCGGCCGCATCGTGAAACCACCCTGGCTGAACCCCAAACTCGACCGCCGCGCAAAAGGCCGCCGCATTGATCGCCGTGTATCCCGCCACCGCCGCCGCCACTACGCGCCGCTTTGATCGAAGTGCCGCCTTCCCCGCCACCACGCGATAAACCGCATACCCCACCACCGATCCCACAATCGCCATGTTGAAACAATTGGCGCCATACGCCGTTATGCCGCCATCGCCAAAGAACAAGGCTTGAATCAACAGCGCCATAGAGACCGCCATGATCGAGACTGCCGGCCCCAGGACAATCGCCCCAATCGCCATCCCCACCGCATGTCCCGTAGTTCCTCCCGGCAAGGGCAGGTTGAACATCATCACCACGAAAGAAAACGCCGCGAACACCGCCAACAACGGCACCGTCTGCCCGCTCAACGCCGCTTTCACCCGCCGCAACGCCACATACCAAAACGGGGCCGACGCCGCATACATCGCCGCACATGTCGAGGGGCTCAAATATCCGTCTGGAATATGCATGGGCGAATGGGCGTTCACACGGCTACTCCCATAATACGAGTAACACTAATCTTTGGATCGTGTTACGCTTCGAAAAGTTTATCCTGGTACCTGCATGAGCGAGTTAAGCCGCATTGGCGTCGCTATTGATTCCGACCTTCTCGATCAATTCGACCGCTTCATCGCCACCCAAGGCTACGAAAATCGTTCCGAAGCGTTTCGCGACCTCATCCGCGACCGGCTCGTCTCCGCCGCCGTGGAATCGCCTGAGTCACCCGTGGTCGGCACCGTCACTCTTATTTACGACCACCACTCGCGTCTGCTGCCTGACAAATTAATGGAATTGCAGCACGATCATCACGATTTAATTATTGCTACAACCCATGCCCACCTCGATCACCATACTTGTCTCGAAGTCATCGTTGTTAAGGGCAAATCAAACCGCGTCCGCGCTCTGGCCGATCTCCTCATAAGCACCAAAGGTGTCCACCATGGCCGGCTGGTGATGAGTGCCCCCAAGAGCTACCATTCCTAGCTATAGCTAGTTTCTGTCGCAAAATAGCCTGAAAATTGATGGTGCCAGATGGCTTTGCCCAGCACCACGCTTCGGTGGGTAATTAGGGAGTGGAGGTTGTTGTATATCGGGCGGCGTTTGCTGTTTGTGGCCAGTGCTTACGGTGTAACAAGGCCGCTGAATAACACTAGCGGGAGCTTACTAAGAACAGTAAACTCCCGCTAGGGATTGAGCCGAACACTTTGTTTGTTCGGCTGCTGTGAGAAAAGGCTTTTGAAGACTTAGGCTGCGGCTCGCCGGCGTTTTGGTTTGCGCTTGTCCAAAAGGTCGGCGATGCGCATCAGATTATTGGCCAGTACGGCGGCGCCCACCAGAATCTCGAACCGCTCGCGGCCTTTGAACAAACAGCGTTTCATGCCTCGTCCGCGAAACAACACGGAGATGCGCCCCTCGATCCCCACCCGGAAGCGCTGGCCCTTCTTGAAGGCGCGGCTCCTCTCAAGCTCTTCCTGCTCCGCCGTTCGCTGGCCACCCCGCTGGGGTATGCAGGCTTGGCTTACGCCGGCGTCCTTACACTTCTGCACATTCTCGCCGCTGAAGAAGCCCCGGTCGGCGGCATAAGTGTCTGGAGGGTGTTGGAAAGTCTGCTGGTGGTGATCCAAGGAAGCGGACACCTGATCGCTATCGGCAGGATTCCCATCCAGCACTCGATAGTCGGTAATCAAGCCCTGAGCGCTTTCGGCAATGAAAACCTTGTGGCCGAATTCCACCGGCTTCAGGGTCTTGCCGCGCTTGATCAGATCGGTGTGGGGTTCGAAGATCGAATACACTTTCTCTTCGGCCGGAACCGTCTCTCCTTGCAGCACCCGGCGGCGTGTCTGGTCGATGACTCGCTCTCCCAATTGGCAGAATGAGGTGATCTGCTTACAGATTTCGTCCACCACCGCACGCAGAACCACATCGAGCTTGCGGAGGCGCTTGACGGCGGCAATCACTTGCTTGGCACTGCTCAGCACTTTCCCTGTGATGCGGAGGAGGTCGCGGTACTTGGGCGTTTGCTGCTGCGCCCGCTGCCCGGCAGTCATGCGCTGCAGCGCTTGCATGCGCCGGCGGGCGCTGCGGGTGCGATCCGTAAAATTCTTGACGCCACGGGGTAATTTCTCGTTCAGCTCGTCGACCAGACGGGTGATGGTGCGCACCGTGTCCCACAATAAGGTGGCATCGGTGGGGTGATGGATATTGGTTTCCACCACTGTGGTGTCGACGCGGAGCTGCTTGCCGTCTTCCAGTTCGAGTGCCACGGCAGCCTGCACGACGAGTTGATTAATCTTTATCAGCGTGTCCGGCGTGAGCCGGTTGAAAGCGCGATTGAAGGCGTCGTGCTTGGGAACGGCTTGACTGTCGAACTGGGTAAAGCAACGCAACGTGAAGCCATCGTTGACGCGCTCGCGCAGGTCGCGGTAGTCCAGGTTTTTGACGCGCATGAGAATCAACGAGCGCAGGGTCTGCTCCGGGGTGAGGCCGCGGCGTCCGGCGGCAGGCTTTTTCAGGCCTCGCTCCAGATCCCGGCGCACCAATTCCACCATGCGGGACTGCTGCTCCAGGAAAGCGGCGATTCGTTGCAAAATGGGGTCGAGGTGGACCCCCAGACTCTGCAACTGCAGATCGGCGAAGCTGAGTTGCGGAATAGGGAGGCGGCTCATTTTTTCTTCTCCGCGCGCAGCAGTTCCAGATTCATCTCACAGAGACGCTCCATGGAGGCTTTGAGCTTGTGGTAATTGCGCAACCACCGCTGGACGACAGGCTTCTGTTCGGCACCGAGGCTGAACTGCTTGGTGCCTCCGCCCGGATAACTGACGGTCAACACCCACACGGGATGGCCTTTTCCTTTGGCACAAACGGCACAACCGGTGCGATGACGAATGTGGCGCCGGAGCAGGGAGCCGCGGACGATTTCGGCCGTGAACGGGAGGGCCGCGGCGAGTTGGGCCCGTTTGCGGAGGATTGTCTCTTGATTCATCTATATATATGAAACAATAAAACCAACAGACGGTCAAGTACATTCTGACATTTTCGTGCAGATTTGTTTAATGGCTCGCCGACGGGCTGCGGCTGGTGAGGCTCGATTACCATCAAGTGATCAAATAGCCAGCTTGCCGATCAGCCGCTCAAGGTCATCCAAAATCGCCTAAGCCGCCTACAATCAATCACTTGTGGATTTTGCGACAGAAACTAGCTAGTTTCTGTCGCAAAATAGCCTGAAAATTGATGGTGCCAGATGGCTTTGCCCAGCACCACTCTTCGGTGGGTAATTAGGGAGTGGAGGTTGTTGTATATCGGGCGGCGTTTGCTGTTTGTGGCCAGTGCTTACGGTGTAACAAGGCCGCTGAATAACACTAGCGGGAGCTTACTAAGAACAGTAAACTCCCGCTAGGGATTGAGCCGAACACTTTGTTTGTTCGGCTGCTGTGAGAAAAGGCTTTTGAAGACTTAGGCTGCGGCTCGCCGGCGTTTTGGTTTGCGCTTGTCCAAAAGGTCGGCGATGCGCATCAGATTATTGGCCAGTACGGCGGCGCCCACCAGAATCTCGAACCGCTCGCGGCCTTTGAACAAACAGCGTTTCATGCCTCGTCCGCGAAACAACACGGAGATGCGCCCCTCGATCCCCACCCGGAAGCGCTGGCCCTTCTTGAAGGCGCGGCTCCTCTCAAGCTCTTCCTGCTCCGCCGTTCGCTGGCCACCCCGCTGGGGTATGCAGGCTTGGCTTACGCCGGCGTCCTTACACTTCTGCACATTCTCGCCGCTGAAGAAGCCCCGGTCGGCGGCATAAGTGTCTGGAGGGTGTTGGAAAGTCTGCTGGTGGTGATCCAAGGAAGCGGACACCTGATCGCTATCGGCAGGATTCCCATCCAGCACTCGATAGTCGGTAATCAAGCCCTGAGCGCTTTCGGCAATGAAAACCTTGTGGCCGAATTCCACCGGCTTCAGGGTCTTGCCGCGCTTGATCAGATCGGTGTGGGGTTCGAAGATCGAATACACTTTCTCTTCGGCCGGAACCGTCTCTCCTTGCAGCACCCGGCGGCGTGTCTGGTCGATGACTCGCTCTCCCAATTGGCAGAATGAGGTGATCTGCTTACAGATTTCGTCCACCACCGCACGCAGAACCACATCGAGCTTGCGGAGGCGCTTGACGGCGGCAATCACTTGCTTGGCACTGCTCAGCACTTTCCCTGTGATGCGGAGGAGGTCGCGGTACTTGGGCGTTTGCTGCTGCGCCCGCTGCCCGGCAGTCATGCGCTGCAGCGCTTGCATGCGCCGGCGGGCGCTGCGGGTGCGATCCGTAAAATTCTTGACGCCACGGGGTAATTTCTCGTTCAGCTCGTCGACCAGACGGGTGATGGTGCGCACCGTGTCCCACAATAAGGTGGCATCGGTGGGGTGATGGATATTGGTTTCCACCACTGTGGTGTCGACGCGGAGCTGCTTGCCGTCTTCCAGTTCGAGTGCCACGGCAGCCTGCACGACGAGTTGATTAATCTTTATCAGCGTGTCCGGCGTGAGCCGGTTGAAAGCGCGATTGAAGGCGTCGTGCTTGGGAACGGCTTGACTGTCGAACTGGGTAAAGCAACGCAACGTGAAGCCATCGTTGACGCGCTCGCGCAGGTCGCGGTAGTCCAGGTTTTTGACGCGCATGAGAATCAACGAGCGCAGGGTCTGCTCCGGGGTGAGGCCGCGGCGTCCGGCGGCAGGCTTTTTCAGGCCTCGCTCCAGATCCCGGCGCACCAATTCCACCATGCGGGACTGCTGCTCCAGGAAAGCGGCGATTCGTTGCAAAATGGGGTCGAGGTGGACCCCCAGACTCTGCAACTGCAGATCGGCGAAGCTGAGTTGCGGAATAGGGAGGCGGCTCATTTTTTCTTCTCCGCGCGCAGCAGTTCCAGATTCATCTCACAGAGACGCTCCATGGAGGCTTTGAGCTTGTGGTAATTGCGCAACCACCGCTGGACGACAGGCTTCTGTTCGGCACCGAGGCTGAACTGCTTGGTGCCTCCGCCCGGATAACTGACGGTCAACACCCACACGGGATGGCCTTTTCCTTTGGCACAAACGGCACAACCGGTGCGATGACGAATGTGGCGCCGGAGCAGGGAGCCGCGGACGATTTCGGCCGTGAACGGGAGGGCCGCGGCGAGTTGGGCCCGTTTGCGGAGGATTGTCTCTTGATTCATCTATATATATGAAACAATAAAACCAACAGACGGTCAAGTACATTCTGACATTTTCGTGCAGATTTGTTTAATGGCTCGCCGACGGGCTGCGGCTGGTGAGGCTCGATTACCATCAAGTGATCAAATAGCCAGCTTGCCGATCAGCCGCTCAAGGTCATCCAAAATCGCCTAAGCCGCCTACAATCAATCACTTGTGGATTTTGCGACAGAAACTAGCTAGCTCAACCAGCTTGCTTCCCACTCCAGCCACCGAGCTACACTGGCTCTGGGAGCAGCCCCAGGGCTCGCAGAGCCTACGACGGCACATCGGGCCGGCATCTCTTCAAGACTTAGAATGGCCTGAAACAAACTCACTAGCCACTTCTCAGCATGCATGGGGGCACCTTCGCGGATGCACTCAAAGGCCGCGTATGCATCGGTTTCCGCTGGAGCGGGCAGACTAACGCGAAAGGCGATACTTCGCTTGCATCTCGGCAAGCACTTGGGCAGCGGGCTTCAGTTCGCCGCGTTCGGCGCTCGCCATGCCCTCCTGAATGGCCGCAATGGTTTCCATGTGGTGCAAGTGGTCAAGCATCAGCTGATGATCTAGGAATGGCCGTCTCGGTGAACTTACGGACTGAACAGCCCCGCAAGTTGGCTGCGGTGCGGCGCGAGACGGCGCCGGCGGGGTGGGCTCGGCGTGGGGGCCGGCTGTGGGAAACGTGTGGGACTTCATTCGCAGCCAGCCAGGTCTTTGGATTGATGGCCACAACCTTTTTCTCTACCACCACCCGACACAACCAGGTGCCCCGGTACTGTGCGACTTCGGTATCGAGGTGACGCGCCCATTTGAAACGGTGGGCGAGGTGTATGCGACCGAAACGCCAAGGGGCGAGGCTGCCGTCGCGGTCCAGCAGCGCTGCGGAATCAGCGAAGTCCGAGTTAGGTCGCTAGTGTAGCAGCTACATTACGTCTTCGATTTTCCCGACAATCTCAACCCGATCCATTGCCAGGAACTGCTTCACGTGCGGATGCTGGCACTTCTCCAATTCGGAGACCGCTCCGAAGTAGATTGCTTCGCCTTTGTACAAGAACATAACGGTATCGGCCACTTTGCGCATTAGGTCAAGATCGTGCGTTACCACAATCGAGGTCAACCCGAGCTGGCGCTTCAGGCGCAGCATCAGATTTCCGAGATCGTCCGACATGATGGGATCGACCATGGTCGTTGGCTCATCGTAGAGGACGCATTCGGGCTGAGCGGCCAAGGCGCGCGCAATCGCCACAGCACGCTTGTAGCCGGTGGAAAGATCGGTGGGGAAGAGGTTTTTCACGTGCAGCAGATCCACCATGGACAGGAGACCATCCACCACGTCTTCCTTATTCTGATAATCGTAATCCTCACGCAGTTCCAGGGAGAACAGGATATTCTCGCCGACGGTGAGCGAATCGAATAAGGCGCCCGATTGGAAGACCATCGTCACCTTCTTGCGGATCTTGCGGAGTTCCGCTTCGCTCATGTGGGTGATGTCGCTATGAGCGACCCATATCTGTCCCGAATCGGGTTTCAAAAAGCCCATGATGTGGCCCAGGCTGACCGACTTGCCAACGCCGCTACGGCCGATGATGGCGAGGGTCTGGCCGTTATCCACATAGAAGCTGACGTCCTTCAGAACGGGCCGGTCGAACTCCTTATGCACGTTCTTGAATTCAATGTAGTGAGTGAGTGAGCCGTTGGCCGCCATCGTGGGTGCTTGCCGCCCTAAACCAAGTGCGCGGACTGCCAGGCGGTCCAATCGCCGGGTGTGTTCAGGTTGGATAATACGGACTCGATGGGAACCTCCACTGCTTTCAATTCTTCCATAAGATCGAGCAGGCGCAAGCGCCCGGCATCGAGAGCCGCGCGAACGAACGGAAGGCAAGCGGCGCGGTAAACAGCGCACAACGGATGGCGGCGGCCGGCGGCGTCTTTGGCCAGTGCGCAAAGAGATTGGGTCTCGCGGCAAACTGTTAAGAGGAGTGCGAGGTCGGCGGGCTGAATCCCGGGCATGTCGCAACTGACGACGATATTGAAATTGTAAGGGCCGCTCGCGAGCGCGGTTTCCAACCCGGCTAGAGGACCGAGGCCAGGACGCAAATCAGCCAGACAGGTCAAATTCAAATCACGAAAAGCTGGCGGATTCCCGATGAGTGTGACGCTTTGGGCCACCTCCGCCACGGTGGCAGCGATCAGCTCCACCAGGAGGCGCGAATCCACCTTAAGCCGTGCCTTGTTCTGGCCCATGCGCGAGCTGCGTCCGCCCACCAGTACGAAGCCTGCCACGCGCATGCCCGCATGGTAGCATTAGCGGGGTTTAATTTGCCTATAATGGTCTAGGTGCAACCAATGCTAAACAGCGGTCGTCTGGTGAGCATGAGTGTGGTGTGGGAAAGGCGATTGTAAGTCGCGTACTTTTAGGCGCTACGGCTATGCTCCTCCCCCGCTCAGCTGTTTTGTCCATCATCGGCGCTGCGCTTTGTCTCGTTCCGGTGTGTCACGGAGAGACGGCGGGCGGTGCGCGCGTGGATGCCATCCGTTTCTGGTCGTTCGGCGATGTCACACGGATTGCGATCGAGACACAAGGCCCGTACCACTTCACGTCCGATTCAGTTGACAATCCGAGCCGGGTTTTTTTCGATCTGAATGGCTTGCGACCCTCTTCCGCAGTTCATCACGGCGCGCAGACCATCAGCGTGGGCGACCGCCGCATTAAGCAGATTCGCGTGGCCGAAGTGATTCCCGGGACGACACGCATTGTGCTGGATCTGGTGGGACCTTCGGAAGTTTTGTCTTCGCAGTTGGTAAATCCGGATCGCTTAATTATTGAGATCCGCCCCAGAAGCTCTGTTCCTCTCACCGCGCAAAGCCTTTCTCATAGCGTGACGGGCGCACAGCGCGTTAACCTGACGGTTCCGGCGCTGGACATGGACAAAGATTTACCGCCGCCGGTGTTTCGCCCGGTGGTGGCGACAACAGTTGAGAAGCCGGTTCTCAAAGCGCTTGATGCGCCCAGACCGGCGATTACCGCTGTGACTGCGGACTTAGGCACGATTCAAAGGCCTAAATCGCCACTGGACGTTCCTAATACGCCGAGCGCGGCGCCGGCCGTCGCAAGTGGAAGCGGCGACCCATCGTTGGTGCGGGTCTTTGGTTTAAAACTGGGACGTGTGGTGATTGACGCGGGGCATGGCGGCAAGGACACGGGAACAATTGGACGGAACGGCTTGCTCGAAAAGGAACTGGTGCTCGATGTGGCTCTGCGGCTGGGTAAACTCATTCGCCAGCAATTGGGTGCGGACGTGGTGTATACACGCTCAGACGACACATTCATTCCGCTGGGAGAGCGCACCGCCCTGGCGAATCGCGCCAAGGCCGACCTTTTCATTTCCATACACGCCAATGCGTCGGCCGATGCTTCGGCCACAGGCGTTGAAACCTACTACTTCAACCTGCATGGCGATAAGAAAGCGGTGGACGTGGCGATGCGCGAAAACGCCGCTGCCGAGAACGCCATTTCCGACCTGAACGATTTGCTGAAGAAGGCTGTATTGCAAACCAAGCTGGAGGAATCGCGGGAATTTGCGCAGAAGGTGCAGGAATCGCTGGCGGTGAACTCTATCAAGATGAACGCCAATGCGCACGACAGAGGCGTTCGAAAGGCACCGTTCGTGGTGCTGATTGGCGCATCCATGCCGTCGATTCTGGCCGAGATTGGATTTGTTTCGAACCCGCACGACGAGAAGCTGTTGCGGCGGAGCGACCAGCGCGAAAAGATCGCTCAGGCTTTGTTTAAGGGCGTAACGGAGTATGCAAACTCGCTTAGCCACCCGCAAATCGCGCGCGCCGGCTGAGAGTAGAGAAAACGCCACTCGCCGCCCACTTGTTTCACGTGAGCCCGATCCATCTCTACAGCTTGATTTGAGGAAACCGCTTGGCCGAGGAAACACAGCAGCGCGATTTTGGTAATCCGACCCATGCCGAACCATCTTGGCCGTGGGTGGTAGTGACGGGCGCGTTTCAGACAGGCGTGGTGCTGATGAGGGATTTGATGCAACGCGGACTGCGGGTGTGTTGCATAGACCATATTGCGTCTCAGCCTGGCTTTCGCACCATTTACGGCAAAGGTTATTTGTGCCCGAATCCGGAAGAGGCGCCCGAAGAATGGACGCAATTCATGCGCGCGCTGGCCGTACGTTTGGGTGGAAAGCCGGTATTGATTTCGAGTGCGGATTTGTATGTGACGGCCATCGCGGAACACGCAGCGGAGTTGGGTGAGCTGTTTCTGTTTGCGCATTCGATGGCTTCCCAGGCGCTGCTCGCGACGAAGAAACGGCAGTATGAGCTTTCCGAATCGCATGGGCTGCCGGTACCGCGAACGCGCTTCGTGACCTCGCTCGAGGAGATTGTGGAATTTGGGAGTGTGGCGCGCTTCCCCTGCCTGCTGAAGCCGGTACACTTTCGCGATTGGATGCGGCTGCCGGTGGGACATCCGCTGCTGGATCAAAAGATTGTGATCGCGGATTCGGAAGTCGACCTGGTGGCCAAATACCGGCTGGCGGCGGAAGCTTCGGGGGAACTGGTAGCACAGGAAATCATTGAAGGCCCCGATACGGCGAAGCTGGTTTACCTTTCGTGCTACTCGAAGAGCGGTCTGCGGTTGGGGCATTGCATGTTGCGGCAGTTGCGAACTAACCCGAAGGATTTCGGATCGGCGAGCCTGGTGGAACCGACGGTGGATGAAGAAGCCGATCGCCTTTGTGACGGCTTTTTGCGAGGCATGGGCTATACGGGCATTTGCGAAATCGAGTTGAAGCGCGATAGCCGCGACGGGCAAGTGAAAATGATTGAGGCGAATCCGCGCTATAGCGTAACGGCGGATGCTGGAAAGTATGCCGGTGTGGAACTGGGTTGGCTGCATTACCTGGACGTGATTGCGGATTTGACCGGACGGCAGGTAAAACCCGTGGAGCCGAACAGGCGCGACTTTCGGCATATCGTGCTGGAACGCGATTCGGCCGCGCTGGCGGGTTACCGAAAGGCGGGCATGTGGGGTTGGAAGGATTTGTTACGTTCGTACCGCCCGCCGGTGGGTTTCTTCGATTTCGACTGGCGGGATTGGCGCGTGTCGGTTTCGACCATGGACCGGGTGCTGCGTAATCTGGCGGGACCAGGTTTGCGGAAAGCGTTTCGGCGGATTGTGCCAAGGGGCGGGGAGTAGCTGAGTGGGATGGGAGCTCCGCCGGAAAGGCGGCTGGAAAGCCGCCGTGCTGCCAAGAATGGCCGCCCTACGAGTCAGGCAAAAATAGCCAAGTGAACCGAGCGCGGGAAGCAGGGGCTAGGCATGTAAGCCAGCTAGCAATTCAACCGCATAGGCAAATTCGAGTCCGCTATCAAAAGGAAGCCGCTGAATGCGCAGGGGCTCGGCGGCGTTTGAATTCAGTCCCCAGAAACAAGTGACCGCCGATTCAAAGCCAGCGTCTTTCACGCGCGCGACTACGTTATCGTCAATGTCCGGCGGCTTGCCATTGGGATAGCAGAAGTGGCGGATGGGAAGGCCGAGTCCCTCCTCGAGCGATTGTTTCGCTCCTTTGATTTCGCGCTCGAGCTCCGATAGCGATTCGAGGCGCGTGAGAATCGGATGGCTCTCGGTGTGACAGCCTATCTCAACACCATCGGCCGCTACGGCTCGCAGATCGTCCCAATTCATGGCGGCCCGCTCAAGCGGCGGCGTGGCGGGAATCTCAAGAGCGCATAAGCCGCCGAATCCCTGCATGAATGCGAGCCGCCGCTGATTGGGAACGGTCTTGAGTATTTCCGTCAACCGCATTATAGAATCGGCCTTCTCTCGCGGAGAACTCAGTGGTAGTTCGATTGGCCCTTGACCACCCAGCTCGATCGGAATGGAGGTCTTCGAAGTATGCTCGAGAGCGAATTCAATCTGGTCGGGCCAGAGCCAAAGGCGTCCGGCGGCAAAGCCGGCAACGGGGAAGACGGTGACGGGGATTTTATGGCGTCGAAAAACCGGATGGCCATACAGCGCGTAATTCCGGTAGCCATCGTCAACGGTAACGGCCAATGCATTGGCGGGCAATGGGACTCCGCGCTTGAGGGCGTCCGCTATAACCGATAACGAAAGCGGTTCGAAATAACGCGCCAGGTGGGCGCAAAGCGCCTCCACATTGGCCTGGCTTGCCGCGGAGAATGAATGAAAGGCCAAGACGCGGAATTTGCCGCGGTTTAAGAGACGTAACGCGGAAAGGCCGCCCATATTGTGCAGCGCCGCCCTTGCTGCCGCCTTCCATGCCATGTGGTTGCATTATGGCATGGCGGGAACTCGCTAAACTGAAGGCAGATGGCAGCGATCACGAGCACGCGGAGGTCTTCCGGCGGGTTTAAAAGGGAGGGACTGAAATGGCAAACGAAAACGGCGACTACCTGTCACGCTTCGAACGCGTAGAGAAGACGCTGGAACAAGTGGCGCTGCTCCAACTGGCGCAAGCACAGAGGATGGAGAAGCTGGAGAAACAGCACAACGAGGTCGTAGAAAGGATGGACCGATCCGACGCCCGGGTGAACAAACTGGCCACCAAGGTCGACGACCTGGTGGGAGCCATCCGCAGCCTGATAGACCGCATCCCGCCCCAAAGCCTTCGGTAGCACGACGTGTTCCGGCGGGTTTAGGCGAAACGGCGAATCCTGAAAGCGGTATATGTTAGCGTAGTGGATTAGGGCAAGTCCGCCATCGGTCGTATTGTGTTCGAACGTCGGACTTACTCCTTTTTTGCTCCCAGCCAGAATTCTTAAGCATGGATGCCACGTTAAAGGCCCTCGCCGCCCTCGCACTTGAAGCCATACCCACC
This sequence comes from Bryobacterales bacterium, assembly GCA_963785595.1. Taxonomy (GTDB): domain Bacteria; phylum Acidobacteriota; class Terriglobia; order Bryobacterales; family Bryobacteraceae; genus Bog-105. Next base: position 1,151,313 of record CAWAVY010000003.1, read on the forward strand.
GTCCTTTTTTTCATTTTTCTGACGCACTATCTCAAGCGTGTTTACTTCCTGCCGGTGGCGGGCATTCTGGAAGAACGCCGGAAGCAAACGGAAGGAATGCGGGAACTGGCAAAGCGGGCCCATGAGGCCGCCGACCAAAAAGGACACGAATTCGAAACGGCCATTATGCTGGTGAGGGCGCAGCTTTTGCAGGAGAATGAAGCCCAGCGGCGCCAGTGGGCTGAGGAGCAGGCCAAACTGGTCGAGGACGCGCGCACCGAGGCCGAACAGCAGGTGGCTGCCGCCAAACGCGCAATTGCCGGCGAATTGGAAAAAGCCAAGTCCGACATTCTGCCGTCGGTGGACCAGCTCAGTTCGCGTATTGTGGAGTCGCTATTGAGACGGAGAGCCGCCTAAATGTTGCGCCGTTTGCCGTATCTATTGCTGTTCCTGCTGCTGGGGTTAACGTTGGCGGGCGCGCAAAAGCCAGCGCAGCCGGAGAGCGCGCATGAAGACGAGAACACCTTCTGGAAGATTGCCAACTTCGCGATCTTTGCCGGAGGCCTTGGTTATGTGGCTGTAAAGTTCGCCCCGGCTTTCTTTAATGCGCGTTCGGCCGATATACAGAAGGCCATTAAAGACGCCACGGGACTGAAAATGGAAGCGGATCTGCGCTATTCGGAGACAGATCGCAAAATGGCGAATCTAGGCGAGGAAGTAGGCAGGCTGCGGGCTGAAGCGCAGGCTGAAATGGAGCGCGAGTACGCGCGGATGCGCGCCCAGACGGCGGAAGAAATCGCCTATATCCAAAAGAGCCTGGCGGCGTCAATCGATTCCCAGCGGGCGGAAGGCGCAGGTAAACTTCGCGTCTACGCGAGCGAGCAAGCGCTGGCGATAGCGGAAGGCCGTTTGCGCGAGCGTTTTGCTTCAACGGGCCAAAAAGATTTGCTGGACGATTTCATGCGGCTGGTGGAAGGAGGTAAGAACTAGATGCCCGATGCGCTCTCCATTCACTACGCCGCGGCGCTGGCCAACAGCGTTTTTGCCCCTAACTCCGGGTTATCTCCCGAAGACGCAATCACCCAATTGCGCGCGGTCGAGTCCTTACTTTCCGGGTCGAAGCAGTTGGAGCATGCGCTGTTTTCTCCGGCCGTGGGCAAGGCGCGTAGAAAAGCGGTGGTTGAAAAGTTGGCCGGGGAGATGGGGTTTAACCGGTTGATCCGTAACTTCTTGCTGGTGGTGGTCACGCACCGGCGCATACATGAACTGCCGTCCATGCGGCGCTCCTTTGAAGCGGCGGTAGACGATCGCCTGGGTTTTGTACCGGCCGAAATCGCCTCGGCGAAGGATCTGAGCCGTGATGAAAAACAAGAGATCGAGGGCACGCTAGGGGCCAAGCTGGGCAAGTCGATTCGAGCGAATTATCAAACAGACCCCTCGCTGATTGGCGGCATTCGCGCTCGCGTGGCGTCGCGCGAATACGACGCGACAGTGAAGGGCAAGCTGGAAAGCATGCGCCAGCGATTGGCCTTCCGGCATTAGAAATTTTAGGGTTTTAGAGGGATTGGGAAAAGTATGGCTCAGATTCGAGCAGATGAAATCTCGCGTGTATTGCAAGCCGAGATTGAAAATTTCGACGCGGTCACAAATGTCAGTGAGACGGGTTCCGTCATCAGCGTAGGCGATGGCATTGCGCGCGTTTACGGGCTGGAAAATGTCATGGCCGGCGAGCTGGTGGAATTCGGACCGCAAACTGTTGGCTTGGCGCTGAACCTGGAAGAAGATCAAGTGGGTGTGGTGCTGCTGGGCGATTATGGCGCGGTAAAAGAAGGCGATCAGGTGAAGCGCACCGGACGCATCATGTCGATTCCGGTAGGGGACGCCATGATCGGCCGCGTGGTGAATGCGCTGGGCTTACCGATTGACGATAAGGGGCCGATCGCCACCACCGACTTCAACTCGCTTGAGCGGTTGGCGCCCGGCGTGGTCGATCGTCAACCGGTGAAGCAGCCTATGCAAACCGGCATCAAAGCCATTGATGCGATGGTGCCGATTGGGCGCGGGCAGCGCGAGCTCATCATAGGCGACCGGCAAACGGGCAAAACGACGATTGCGCTGGATACCATCATCAATCAAAAGGGCCAGGACGTAATGTGCATTTACGTTGCCATTGGCCAGAAGCGTTCGACGGTTGCGCAAGTGGTGCGCACGCTCGAAGAGCATGGCGCTATGGCTTATACGGTAGTGGTGGCCGCCACCGCTTCTGACCCGGCGCCCATGCAATACATTGCGCCGTACGCCGGTTGCGCGATTGGCGAATTTTTCCGCGATACCAAACGGCACGCGCTGTGCATCTACGACGATCTATCGAAACATGCGGCGGCCTATCGCGAAATTTCACTGCTGTTGCGCCGTCCGCCAGGGCGCGAGGCTTTCCCCGGCGACGTGTTCTACCTGCATAGCCGCCTGCTCGAGCGCGCCGCTAAACTGAACGACGAAAAAGGCGGCGGCTCTTTGACGGCGCTGCCATTCATCGAAACCCAGGCCGGCGACGTTTCCGCATACATCCCAACCAACGTTATTTCGATCACGGACGGGCAAATCTACCTGGAAGGCGATTTGTTCAACTCGAATATCCGGCCCGCCATCAACGTGGGCCTATCGGTGAGCCGCGTGGGCGGTAGCGCGCAAATCAAGGCCATGCGTTCGGTGGCCGGTACGCTCCGCCTGGAACTGGCGCAGTATCGCAACCTTGAGGCGTTCGCGCAATTCGGTTCCGATTTGGATAAGGCGTCGCAAGATCAGCTCAACCGGGGCAAGCGCTGGGTGGAGGTTTTGAAACAGGGTCCGTATTCGCCTATCCCGGTGGAAAAACAGGTAGCGGTCATCTATGCCTGCGGCAACGGTTTTTTGGATGACATGAAGGTGGAAGACATTCGGCGTTTCGAAGGCGAGCTCTATCACTACCTTGATAACAGCCAGGCGGATCTTCTCAAAGCGATTCGCGAAAAGCGCGAACTAACCGACGAGATCAAAGGCCAGCTCAAGGCGGCCATCAATGAAGCGAAGACGCGTTTTGTAAAGGCGCCTGCCAAGGCCTAAAACGATGCCGAGCCTTATCGACATCCGGCGCCGCATCCGCAGCGTCAAGAATATGCAGCAGATCACCAAGGCCATGAAAATGGTTTCGGCGGCGAAACTGCGGCGCGCGCAGGAGCGGGCTATCGCTTCGCGGCCTTACGCCAACATGATGCAGCGTATGCTTTCAAACATCGCCGCGGCGTCTGTGGGGAGCGAGGATGTGGCGGAGCTGCCGTTGCTGCAAGTGAGAGACGAAAAGCGTCTGCAGTTGATTGTGGTGAGCAGCGATACCGGACTCGCCGGCGCTTTTAATTCGAATTTGCTGCGAGCCGCGCATAAGTTTGCCGACGAGCGCAGCGGAGCGGATCTGCGGGTAGAGACGATTGGGCGCAAGTCGCGCGATTATTTCCGCAAGCGCGGTTATAACCTGAGCGGCGAATATGTAGGCATAGTGGAGAAGCCGGATATTGAAAAAGTCCGCGAGATCGCCGCCAAGATGATTGAGCGCTACAGCAAGGCGGAGGTAGATGCGGTTTATCTGATTGTTAATGAATTCAAGAGTGTGATGGCTCCGCATCTGGTGATGAAAAAGATTCTGCCGGTGGAACTGCCGGCGGAGGGCGGCGAACAGATCGATTACATCTGGGAGCAGCCGGCCAAGGAATTGTTGAGCGATCTCTTGCCGCGGTATGTGGAGATGTCGATTTACCGGGCGCTGTTGGAATCGCTTTCGGCTTATCACGCGGCTCGTATGGCGGCGATGGACGCGGCCAGCAAGAACGCGGGCGACGTGATTCAAACACTGACATTGAATTTAAATCGCGTGCGGCAAGCCAGCATCACGCGGGAAATTATCGAAATTGTGAGCGGCGCCGCCGCCTCATAGGTTGATTGGAGTTTTTATGCCGACAGATACTTTGGTAGAAGGGCGCGTGGTTCAAGTGGCCGGCCCCACCATCGAGATTGAATTTCCCGAAGGCCACGTGCCGAAAATCTACAACGCTATTCGCGTGACAAGCGAAGGCTACGACGTGCCCAACAAGATCGATATCATCGCTGAAGTAGCGCAGCACATCGGCGAAGGCCGCGTGCGAACCATTGCCATGGAAGCCACCGACGGTTTGGTGCGCGGCATGAAGGCCTACGATCTGGGCGAGCCGATTACGATTCCTGTTGGGAAACAGACGCTGGGCCGCGTGCTCAACGTTCTTGGCCAGCCGGTGGACAACATGGGGCCTGTGAACACCGAGAAGCATTTTCCCATTCACCGTTCCGCGCCCTCCTTTGCCGAACAGGCCACGGAATCGGAAATGTTTGAGACCGGCATCAAGGTGGTGGATCTGCTCGAGCCTTACTTGCGCGGCGGGAAGATCGGACTCTTTGGCGGCGCGGGCGTGGGCAAAACGGTTATCATTCAGGAACTCATTCACAACATCGCCATGAAGCATGGCGGCGTATCCGTGTTTGCGGGCGTGGGCGAGCGTACGCGCGAAGGAAACGATCTTTGGCTTGAAATGCAGGAATCGGGCATTGTCGATCCGCACGATTGGCAGAAGTCGAAAGTGGCGCTGGTGTACGGACAGATGACCGAGCCGCCCGGCGCGCGTCTAAGGGTAGGCTTGACGGGCCTGACGGTGGCTGAATACTTCCGCGACGAGGAAGGCCAGGATGTGCTGCTGTTCATCGACAATATCTTCCGCTTCACGCAGGCGGGTTCGGAAGTATCGGCGTTGCTGGGCCGCATGCCCTCCGCCGTTGGCTATCAGCCGAACCTCGCTTCGGAAATGGGCGACTTGCAGGAGCGTATCACCTCTACCAAGCGCGGTTCGATTACTTCCGTGCAAGCGATCTACGTGCCCGCCGACGATTACACCGATCCAGCGCCGGCCACCACCTTCGCCCACCTGGACGCCACCACGCAGTTATCGCGCGCCATTTCCGAACTGGGCATTTATCCCGCGGTAGATCCCCTGGCTTCCACCTCACGCATTCTCGATCCGCTGATCGTGGGTGAGGAACACTATGAGGTTGCGCAGCGTGTAAAGCAGACGCTGCAGCGCTTCAAGGATTTGCAGGATATTATCGCCATTCTGGGCATTGATGAATTGAGCGATGAAGATAAGCAGGTGGTAGGGCGCGCCCGCCGGTTACAACGTTTCCTTTCGCAACCGTTCCACGTGGCCGAGCAGTTTACGGGACGCCCCGGCAAATATGTGAAGTTAGCCGATACGATTCGCAGTTTCAAAGAGATTGTGGATGGCAAGCATGACGCATTGCCGGAGCAGGCGTTTTATATGCAGGGCACCATTGATGAGGTGGTGGACGCCGCGCAGAAAATGAAGGGCTAACGGCTATGGCCGACACTACGTTTCAACTTGAAGTGGCCACGCCTGAGCGTCTATTCGTAGACGCTCAGGTAACGGAAGCGGAGTTGCCGGGCAAAGACGGTTATATGGGCATACTGCCGGGCCACGCGCCGCTTTTGAGCGCGCTGGGGAAAGGCACTCTGACCTATGCGGAGGGCGGCGCGAAGCATGTGTTGCATATCGCCGGCGGCTTTGTGGAAGTGTTCGATAATCGCGTGCGCGTTTTGGCGGATAGAGCGGAAGCAGGCGGTTGAGCGAACGCTGCGATCCGTCAATGTGTTGAAGTCTATCCGTAATTTCAGAGATTCGTGCGCTCAGTTGCCTTCGGCTCGGCCTGAGGTTCAGTCTTCAGCTTGGAATCGCCCGATTGCTTAGCGCAGTAGTCTTCGAAGGTGATTGGCCGCCAGTTGCGTAGTCTCTGTAGGCCTGCTCGGAATCCAAGAAGCTCCCCCGCCGCCTCTTTTTCGTTGTGTAACAGGGTTGTGGCGGCCTCTTCTAACTGTGGGTCATTAAGCAAACTAACGTTGGCTGAGTATTGGTTATAAAAGCGTTGTAGTTTTCCTTTCTTTTCCTCGATTTCTTCCAAGCGATTCGCCCAATGATTGCTTCGTTCCTGATGGATGTCTAAGAGAACCAGCTGGAGGCGCTCAAAGTCATCGCCCGCGTTGTCAACTCGAATCTGTTCCTCAGTTGATAGCGCACCGATGACGCTTAGTTCTCTCACTGCTTTTAAATTGGCTTTGCGCCATTCTACTTTTTGTTCTTCCAAGTGGCGCCGGGCCTCTGCTCTTCGTTCTTCCAACTGACGCCTGTGCTCCTGCATGGAGTAGTTGACTGCGTATGCTCCCCCACCGACGAGGCACGCTACGAGAGAAATAAAGACCACGTTCTTCTGGAATTGGTTCAAGATTGTCTTTCTCCTTTAGACAAAGTGCTCATCGGCAGTCACGTTGTTTGTTTGAAGCGATCGCGCACGTCTTCAGATGCAAGTCCTGCTCGAACAAATTACGCAAGGACGAGCAGAATCGGTTGTCGCTGGGATATGGTGTTTGAGTGTGCTGTCCCGAGTTCCCCCGAGTTCCCCTACGCCTGCTGGAGTGGTTTGGGGTGGCAGGTTGACCAGAGCGCGGAGTGTCCCCCCTTTTTCTTCGGCTGCGACACAGCTCATGCCGCCTTGAAATGCGCCGCGATTCGCCGCACGATTCGTTCGCTGGCGTGTCCGTCGCCATAAGGATTGTGCAGACGCGCCATGCGGTCGTACTCATTTGGGTTTTCAAGCAAGCGCACGGTTTCGCGCACAATGGCCGCACGACTCGTCCCCACTAGCTTGACAGTGCCTGCCTCCACCGCCTCGGGCCGCTCGGTTTTTTCTCGCAATACCAGAATTGGCTTGCCTAACGAGGGCCCTTCTTCCTGCACGCCTCCCGAGTCGGTGATCAACAGATAAGCCTGGCGCATCAAGTCCACAAAAGGCAAATAGTCGAGCGGTTCAATCAGCAGAATGTTGGCTTTGCCGCGCAGCGTTTGATCGACCGTGCGCGCGACGTTCGGGTTGGGGTGAACCGGCCAAACGATTTGCACATCCCGCCGTTCCGCGAGTTCCGCGACAGCCTCGCAAATATGCAAAAAACCTTCGCCAAAGCTTTCGCGGCGGTGCGCGGTCACAACGATGAGCTTGCGTCTGGAATCGAGCGGAAGATCGATGCCGCTGAGACGTCCAGATTCAAGCGCCGAACAAATGGAGAGAACGGCGTCAATGCCGGTGTTGCCGGTAACCTCTATACGTTCATCTGGCACGCCTTCGCGGCGGAGGTTTTGCGCGGCCCATTCAGTGGCGGCAAAATGCAGCGCGGCGAGCCGGCCGGTGACCACGCGATTCATTTCTTCCGGAAACGGGGCATCCATATCGAATGTCCGCAGCCCCGCTTCTATGTGCGCCACCGGAACGTGCCCGTAGAAAGCGCAGAGCGCCCCGCAGAGTGTGGTGGTGGTATCGCCTTGAACCAATGCGAGCTCTGGACGGGCGTCCATAAAGATCTTTTCGAGCCCGGCAAGCAGGCGCGCGCTCAGGCCCGCAAGCGTTTGGCCTGGCTGCATCAGATCGAGATCGAAATCGGGTTTCACGCCAAACACCGTCAGCACTTGATCCAGCATTTGCCGGTGCTGCGCCGTAACGCACACGAGCGTCTCAAAGGCGGGCTCGCGCTTCAGAGCCTGAATCAAAGGGCAAAGTTTGATGGCTTCGGGCCGCGTACCAAAAACAACCAGGACGCGGTGTTTTGGCAGCGCAAAGGGCGTGCAAGAGATACTACTTGTGACGGTAGGTGATGCGTCCCTTGGTGAGGTCATACGGCGACATCTCCACAGTGACGCGATCGCCTGCGAGAACTCTGATTCGATTGCGGCGGAGCTTACCGGCCAAGTGGGCCAAAACCGTTCGGTCCTGATCCAACTGCACGCTGAAAAGCCCGGCCGGGAACTTCTCCACTACGGTTCCGGTCACCTCAATACTGTCTTCTTTACTCATTGGCCTCCAGAAAAAGGAATGCGGATTTTGCAGGAAGGCCATAAAAAGGCCGAAAATCCGCTATCGGCAAGTATAGCGCAAAAAATGGATCGCAATTAGCTAACCTTAAGCGGGAAGTATGCATCGGACATGACTGGTTCCGCTGGCCATAGCGAATTCCGTAAGAAGAACATTCTGGTAGTCGGCGCCGGGCGCGGCATCGGAAAACGGATGGCTCTGGGGTTTGCGCGTTATGGCGCGCGCATCGCGTTGGTGGGGCGGAGTAAAGCCGAGATCGATTTAGCGCATATCGAGATTGAGCAAGCGGGGGGCAATGCGCTGCGCATTCGTGCCGATGTCACGGATCCGGAACAATTGACGTTAGCGGCAGAGCGGGCGCGCGTCACTTTCGGCGGGCCGATTGACGTGCTGATTTGCGCCGCCGGTGTCGCCGGCCCTCTTCAGCCATTCCTGCAGACCAGCGTCAAGGCATGGACCGAAACAATTCAGGTAAACCTGTTAGGGGTGGTGCATTCCTGCCACGCCGTCTTGCCGGCGATGATTGAGCGGCGCGCCGGTAAGATTATTGCGCTGGCTTGCGATAGCGACGCGCTGCCAAAGGCAAACTTTTCCGCTTACACCACATCGAAGACGGCGGTGGTGCGCTTCGTGGAGGCGCTGGCCGCCGAGGTGGCCGACCACAACGTGCAAATCAACTGCCTGGACCCCGGGCCGGCTTACACCAACCTGACGGATGAGATTATTCGCGCGGAAAGCCGCCTGGAATCGCCGGTGGTGGCCGCCGCAAAAGAAACCAGGCGCACCGGCGGGGTTTCGGCCGAACTGCAACTCGCCACGGTTTCCTTTCTTGCTTCCGAGCAAAGCAACCATATAACAGGTAAGTTGATTCACGTTACCGACGATTGGCAAAAGCTCAAGAACGCAACTCTGCGGCCGGATGCGCTCACTTTGCGGCGATTACTCGGCAAGTGAGGGAATTCCGATCTTACTTTAGCCTCAAATTATCCCAACTACGCCAAAACATTCGCCTAAGGCTGCATACAGTCTCCTCTTCGACCGATAGATTCTGTTGAGGGTAGAAAAAAGGCTTGCTAACAGCACGATAGTTAGTGCATACCATGGGTGAAACCGGGCGGAAAATCAGTTTGCCTAATTTGCCTGGCCCTAGTTTGCCTGAAATGAGTGGGCAGGGAATGCTGCGCTTCCTTTTGGTCTCGGCGATTTGCTTTGCGGGCAATCGTGCGGGAGCGCTCATGGTAGACCCGCGCTCCCACGTGTCGCCAGTGTGGCCGGCGGCGGGCGTCGCCATAGCCGTATTGCATTTCTTCGGACTGCGGTTTTGGCCATCTATATTCGTTGGTTCGGCTCTGGCCAACCTATTTACACCCGGACTAGGCTGGATGGGAATGCCGCTGGCGACAGCCGATTGCGCGTCGGCGTTAGCGGGTGCGGGCGCTCTGCGGCTCGTTTATCGCAAGCTAAGCGTAAAGAGGAATCTGCTCGAAGCCACAGGCGTGGCGGCAGCGGTGATGGCCGGAATGATGTCGGATGCCACCACCGGAGCGCTGTACTTGCGGCTCTCGCAAGGGCTCTCCGGCGATGCATTTTGGTCGAGTTGGGTTTCCTGGTGGTGGGGCAGCGCCATAGGAGTTACGGTGGTCCTGCCGGTGGCGCTGGCGGCGCAGCAGTGCTTGGAACGGCGCCAATGGCTAGTGGGCGTGCCATTGTGGCGCGTGGCCGCCATTGCCGCCGCAGCGGTCGGCGTTGCCGCCACAGTGTTTTGGAGCCCGTGGCAATACGACTCGCTGTTCCTGCTTTTTCCCGTTCTGTTGGCGGCCGCCGCTTGGGTTGGACCGCTGGGCGCCAAAACGACTGCCTTTCTGCTGGTCGCTTTTGGCGTCTGGTCCACTTGTCTTGGGCACGGCCCATTCGTCGGCGGATCTTTGAATTTGAGTCTTTTGCAGTTGGATTTGTTCGCCGTATCGGTGCCGCTCGCCGCCATGCTTCTTGCGGTTCTTAGTGAGGAAGGAAGTTTGTTGTTGCCGGGCATGGTTCTGTTGGTCGGCTGGGCTCTGAGTGGTTGGCTGTTTTCCGATCTCACCCGCCAGCGGCTCGCTTTCGATCAGGAACAGTTCGGCCGGTTGATTGCGACTTCGGAAAATGAAGTGCGGCAACGCATTGGCGCCTATACCGAGTCGTTGATCGGCGGTGTCGGCTTCCTGGAGGTTTCCGGCGCGTTGGATGGCGACCGCTGGAGGGCTTATGTCAGCTCATTGCGCTTGCTGCAGCGCTACCCGGGCGTGCGTGGGGTGGATGTGGCGGAAGTTGTCAAAGATAGTGAAATGCCGGTCTTCCTTAAGAATGCGCGGCTTCACATCTCGCCGGACTTCGCGCTCAAAAAACCCCCAGGGGCTGGCCAGCCGCTCTCCCAATCGGTTCACTACGTCCTCACCATGATTGAATCGCCGGCGGAAAACCAAAACGCGCTGGGGCTGGATATTAGCTGGAATAAGGATCGTGTAGCGGCATTAGACGGCGCTTTGATCTCGGGGAAGCCAAGCATGAGCGGCCGGGTCGTTCTTACCCAGGACGAGAGGCACCGCTTCGGATTTCTCATGGTAGTTCCCATGTACCGGCCCGGAGCACCCATTCGGACCGCCGAAGAGAGACGCGCGGCGCTGGTGCGTTTCATTTATGCGCCGTTCGTGGCCGAAGATTTCTTCAATGGCATCGTTGACCGCATGAATGGCCAGACCGACGTAGACGTGTTTCAGGGTAGAGCCACCAGGCCGGACGCGTGGGTCTTCAGCACCCGCGGGAAGAACCTGAACGGAACCTTCGCCGCAACAACGCATTTTAGAATGGCGGGGCAGATGCTTACTTTCGGTTGGAATCGCGGCCCTGGCTTTACGCCGCAACAGAGCACCGCGGCGGTTTGGGCCAGTTCCTGTTCAGCGGTGCTGTTTCTGCTGGTGGCCTGTTTGCTTACCAGTCTGCAATCGGTAAGCCAACGCGCCAATAGCATAGCCGCTGAACGAACCGCCGCACTGGCCGCTTCACGCGATGAACTGACTGTCGCTCTAGCCGCGGCCGATTCGGCAAATCAGGCAAAGAGCGAATTCCTCGCCGTCATGAGCCACGAAATCCGCACCCCGCTAAACGGAATTCTAGGCATGAACTTTCTTCTCCGCCAGAGCAAGCTCACCGCCGAACAGCGCGAGTACACGCAGGCGATGCAGCTTTCCGGAGAGGGCTTGCTCACCCTGATCAACGACATTCTCGATTTTTCGAGGATCGAAACAGGGCAATTAAACCTGGAAGCACAACCTTTCTCTCTGCGCCAGTGCATCAGCGAAAGTATTACTCTGCTTGCGCCGGGTGCCAGCGCGAAAAAGTTGGAACTCACCCGCATTTATGACCGCCGCGCGCCGGAGTTCGTCATTGGCGATTTGAGCCGTCTGCGCCAAGTCATGCTCAATCTGCTGGGCAACGCGGTGAAGTTCACCCAGCGAGGCTACATTCGCGTTAACCTCAGATGCCTGGAAGTGACAGAGGCGAACTGCCTGTTCACGATATCGGTTGAAGATACCGGCATTGGCATATCGGAAGAAGCGCAGGAAAAGATCTTTCACAAGTTTTCACAAGCGGATGCTTCCGCTACCCGCCGCTATGGCGGCACCGGTCTGGGATTAGCCATCTCAAAAAGCCTGGTCGAAATGATGGGCGGAACGCTCACCCTTCAGAGTCAGGAAGGCAAGGGTTCCAGATTTATCGTTACCCTCCGCTTACCGGTTTCGGGTTCGTCTGCCCAAATCTCGGAAGAGCGCTCGCACATGTGGGAGGCGCGCATTCTGGTGATTGGCCATCGGGCTGCGGAGGCGCATCAACTCGCCCGTTATCTTGAGAGAGTCGGGCTGCGCCATCAAATCGCGGCGACGCCCGAAGAAGCCATGATTCGCCTTTGGGAAGCGCGTCTGGTGGGTGATTGCTACAACGTTGTATTTGTGCCGCAGGACATCCCCGGATCTCCCTGGGCCTTCAGCCGCGCCATTCACACCGATCCTGAGAACGACCGGGTGGCTCTCATTCTAATTCAGAATGAGCAAAGCGCCACCCGCCGCCTTCAACCGGGGGAGAGAGGCTTCTCAGAGGTGATTGAGGCGCCCTTGGATGCAAATAAGGTATTTGAAGCCCTAGCCAGAGTCTGCGCCGAACTTCGCAATCTGGCGCCGGCCGCGGCTGCTCCCCAGCCTGAGGCGCAGCCCGAGCGCGTCCCTAAGGCCCTCGTTCTGATCGTGGAAGACAATCTCATTAATCAAAAAGTTGCCCGCAGTCTTATGGAGCGCATGGGGTATGACGTACATGTGGCCGCCAATGGCCGGGAAGGCGTCCAAAAATGGGAGGAGGGTTGCTACGATCTCATTCTCATGGATTGTCAGATGCCCGAAATGGATGGCTACGAAGCCACCCGCGAAATTCGCATTCGGGAAGCCGGCCAACGCCACACCCCTATCGTTGCCGTAACCGCGAACGCTATGGTGGGCGACCGCGAAAAGTGTTTCGCCGCTGGCATGGATGCTTTCATTCCTAAGCCCATAAAAGTCGAGAGTCTGACCAAGACACTAGAGGAAATACTAGGTTCCCCAGTCGAATCCGCCAGTACAATTTCCTGAGAAAAACCTGCAACTTTCCCGCCTTTTCTAGCATGCGCCTCAATCGGCGTGCTAAGCTCAATCAACCCGACTATTACAGCTTATTCCCAAACAGGGGCGGACATTTGCTACCATCGCTCGCAGATAACTCGCGCATACAGGCCCATTCGCCATCAAGGCACCCCTGTTTTACCCTACTTCGGGCAACCTTATCTGTCGTAGTTTTTGCGCATTGCGCCTTCTGTTTCGCTTCCTCTTCAGACTTGCAGGTACGGCTCAAGACCCGGCTTACCAGTTACCGGGCGAAAGCGGGCGACCGCTTCGAATGCGTGGTGCTCAACTCCTGGGTCGAAAACGATCGGGTCGTCATACCCCGGGGCGCCACGGTGCATGGCCGCATTGGACACGTTACCTCGGTAGGTCTTGGGATCCGCCACGAGCGCGCCAAGCTGGATCTGGTTTTTGAAGATTTCGTGACCGCCGATGGCCGGACTTTCCCTCTATTCGCCAAGTTGAGTGCTGTGGATAATGCTCGCGAACAGGTGACCTCTCAGGGGGCTGTGCGCGGAGTGATCGCGGCCAGCCAACCTGATGAATTGATTTTTGGCGTCTGGAGTTCACCTTCGCTTCAAATGCTTTCGCGCAGCGTTTTCGGACTCACGGGCGTCAGCCACATGATTTCTTCCGCGCTTTCCTTGGGTCCCGCCGGCGCCGGAGGGATGTTGGCTTTGCGGCTGACTCTGTTCCGTTTTCCCGAGCCTGAAATTCAATACGCTCCCGGCACTGACATGCGCCTCGAGGTGGATCAAGCCAAGCAGGAGGGCGTGAACGAGATCCCAGACCTGCCGCAGGCCGCGCCCGAAGGAGTGGCCGAATGGATCGGGAAAGAGCCCTTCGTCATTGATAGGCGCGACAAACGGCCGGTGGCCGACATCGTCAACATGGCCTTCCTCGGTTCGCGCGAGCAACTCAAGCACGCATTCGCAGCGGCCGGTTGGGCGGAAGCCGATCCACCCAGCCGCAAAACCAGGACTCAAGCTCTCTACGCCTTCAACGCCATGCGAGCCTACGCCGCAGCACCGGTGTCGGCGCTGCTTTACAAAGGTACGCTGCCCGAACTGGTGTTTGAAAAGTCCTTGAACACCATTACGAAACGTCATCACATTCGCGTGTGGTATGCGGGCGTGGTTGATGGCAACGAATTATGGTTGGGCGCCGCCACTCACGATACCGGCGCCGCTTTCAATCTGCATTCCTTTACGTTCACTCACAAAATCGACCAGAACATCGACGATGAGCGCGATAAGATCGCCACAGACCTGCGCTTTGCCGGCTGCGTCGACGCCGAAATGCGCGTGGATCGCCCTTCGGCGGCCTCAGGAGTTGTGGACGCCGGTACCGTCACGGATGGCGCCGCCACGGTGCTTGCCATGACCGATTGCCAAGCTAATAACGCCCCCATCGAAGCCACGTCCAAGCCCGGCAATGGCCTCAGCCGCCTGGCTCGGCGCATGATCCTCGAAGCCCGCAATCATGTCGAGCGCGAAAATCTTTATTACTGGACTTACCAACTCGTGAAGCGCGCCCGCAGCCACCCCGCCAGTTGAACGGCACCCGCACCGGCAAGCGGCCTGCTGTGATACGTTCTTAACGCCACCCGCCGCCTATGCCATTCACTCTCATCTCCCGTTTTTCGCTCTCACTCCTCGTCGCCATCCCTCTTTGCGCCGGCAGTTTTCGTCCTCCCGCCGTCCCTTTGGTGGCTCACGATCCGTACTTCAGTATCTGGTCGATGGCCGATCGCCTGACCGACGCCCCCACCCAACACTGGACCGGCGCGGTTCACTCGCTGACGAGTCTGGTGCGCATCGATGGCGTGGCGTATCGCGTGATGGGCTCCGAACCACGTGGCGTTGCAGCACTGGAACAAACCAGCGTCGAGGTACGCCCCACCACCACGCTTTACGAATTCGCCGGCGCGGGCATTCAGTTGACTCTCGCGTTCTTAACCCCTGCCTTGCCTGACGATCTCGATGTTCTCTCGCGCCCCGTTACCTATTTGACCTGGACCGTCAAAGCGACCGACGCCCAGCCGCATCATATCGAAATCTACTTCGACGCCGGCTCCGAAATCAGCGTGAACACTCGCGATCAACCGGTGGTCTGGTCGCGCTTTCTTTTGAACGGTCAACAAGTTTTGCGCGTGGGCAGCCGCGAGCAGAACGTGCTCGGAAAATCGGGCGACGATCTGCGCCTCGATTGGGGTTACCTTTACACAGCCGCGCCCGGGCCGGGAACATCGGAGGTCGCCACCACGCGACCTGCGGCCATCAAGTCTTTTCTATCCAGAGGCCGCCTCCCCGACAGTGACAATTTGCTTTCCTTTCAGCCTTACGCGCAGCCTACGCCGGTGTTGGCGTACACGTTTGCGATCACGCTGAATGAAGCGCGCCCCGAATCGCGTTATCTTGTGCTCGCCTATGACGACGAGTTCTCGGTCGACTATCTGAATCGGCGTTTGCGGCCCTACTGGCGGCGTAAAGGCGACGGCGCGGCCGAGTTACTGAGTTGGGCCTTGCGCGATTACGAGAAGCTGCAGGAGCGGTGTGCGCATTTCGACCAGACTTTGATGGCCGATCTCGAAAACGCCGGCGGCCCTGAATACGCGCGCCTTTGTGCGCTCGCCTATCGCCAGACCCTCGCTGCTCACAAACTGGTGGCCGATACGGACGGCACGCCGCTGTTCTTCTCGAAGGAAAACTTCAGCAATGGATCGATCGACACAGTGGATGTGACCTATCCCAGTTCGCCTTTTTTCCTTTTGTTCAGCCCCGCTCTTCTCGAAGGTCAGCTCAAACCCATTCTCGATTACGCCAGCCTACCGCGCTGGCCCTTTCCCTTTGCGCCGCACGACTTGGGCCGCTATCCGCTGGCAAACGGACAGCAGTACGGCGGCGGCGAAAAAACGCAGGAAGATCAAATGCCCGTCGAGGAAAGCGGCAACATGCTGCTGATGGTGGCGGGCTTGGCCCAAGTTCGCGGCGATGCCGCTTTTGCGCGCAAGTTCTGGCCCGTTCTCACCAAATGGGCCGAGTATCTGAACGACAAAGGGCTCGATCCCGAAAATCAACTCTGCACCGACGACTTTGCCGGACACCTGGCGCACAACGCGAATCTTTCCATCAAAGCGATTTTGGCTCTCGCCGCGTACGCCAAATTGGCGGGAATGCTCGGGCACGATCAGGAGCACAAAAAATATCGGGATCAAGCGCAGATTTTCGCCGCCCGCTGGGTACAACTCGCCGCCGATCAAGACCATTTCCGCCTTGCCTTCGACAACCCCGGCACCTGGAGTCAAAAATATAACCTGGTTTGGGACCGCTTATTGGAGTTGAATATTTTTCCGCCTTCCGTGGCCGAAAAAGAGCTCAATTTTTACAAATCTCGGGCCAACCAGTACGGATTGCCTTTGGACAATCGCGCCACTTACACCAAAATCGATTGGCTGGCCTGGACCGCTTCGCTCGCGCCTTCGCGCGCCGGTTTTGAAGAAATCTTCGCGCCCGCCTATCAATTTGCTAACGAATCGCCCAGCCGGGTGCCGCTTACCGATTGGTACGACACGAAAACCGCCAAACAAAAGGGATTTCAGGCCCGTTCCGTTGTGGGTGGAATTTTCATCGAAATGCTCACGGACAAAGCCGTGTGGAAGCGTTATGCGGCAGCCGCAGGGCAATAAATCGAGCTTTTTTTGATAATTCTGTTACAGATTGCGATAGCCTGTTCTAAGCAGTTCGCTCGGATTTAAGGGCCTTGAGTTGCGATTGCTACCTTAGATTTAGTGAACCGTTCGGAAAAAATCCTTCAGGTCTGTCACGAGATCGCCACATTCACGGAAATGGACGGCTTTACCAGTCGGCCTTTTCTGGCGGAAAGCATGCGCTCGTGCCATCAACTTCTGCGGAGTTGGATGGAAAAGCTGGGCATGCGCGTCACGGTGGATGCCATCGGTAATTTACGTGGCGTCTACCCGGGCGAGACTGCTGCCAGCGAACGCCTCCTCATTGGATCTCACCTCGACGCCGCGCCTAATGCCGGACCGTACGACGGCGTATTAGGCGTGGTCCTGGCGATTGCGGTAATTGAAGCGCTCGATGGCCAACGCTGTCCTTTCGAAGTCGAAGTGGTGGGGTTTTCGGAAGAAAGCGGCCAGCGTTTCGGCACACCTTTTTTGGGAAGTAGAGCTCTGGTTGGGCGGATTAACGACGAAGTGCTCGAATCCAGAGATACCCACGATGTCACCTTATTGGAAGCTATTTCGGATTACGGGCTTGATCCAACGAATCTTCGCCAGGCAGTCGCGAGCCCGGACACATTTGCCTTCCTCGAATATCACATCGAACGCGGGCCGGTTTTAGAGAGCCTGCATAAACCTCTGGGCGTGGTGGAAGCCATCGTCGGGCGCAGCCGTTTCACGGTTGAATTCATCGGCGAGCCAAGCAATTCCGGCACAACTCCCATGAATCTGCGGCGCGACGCCTTGAGCGGTGCGGCGGAGTGGATCGGCATGGTAGAGCAAGAAGCTCGCTCGGTCAATGGATTGTTCGCGACAGTGGAAAAGGTGGAGGTCTTTCCGGGTTCCACCGGCGTTATTCCCTCGAACGTCACCATGAGCGTGGATATGCGCCACCCCTCCGACAAAACCCTCAACGGCACTATAGCGCGCTTGCTCGAAAAGGCGCGCCACGTCGCGCAAAAGCGCCGCCTGCGTTTCGACTTTCACCGCGATCTGGATCATCAGGCCGTTCCCATGCACGATGGCCTCATGCATGTTGCCGAACGGGCGCTGCGGCTGGCCGGCTGCCCCTCCACGCGGCTGGTGAGCGGGTACGGGCACGACGCCATGATCCTGGCCGAGAAGATCCCCTCCGCTTTGATTTTCATTCGCACGCCCGATGGGCTTTCGCAAAATCCGGGCATGCGCATGAGCCCGCCCGACGTTGAACTCGCTCTCGCCTCCGGCCTGCACTTCTTGCGGGAAATCAATGGATTCGCCAGAAAAACAAACGTTTCCCTGTATGCGTAGAATTGCTTCTCTTTTCTGTTTGCGGTACAACTGTTAAGCACGTGCTTATAAAATAAAAACAAAAACAGGGCATAGGAGGCTTTGAATGAAGGGGTTTAGAACGTTCTTGATGCGCGGCAACGTGATCGACTTAGCCGTGGGCGTGGTCATCGGCGGGGCGTTTGGCGCGGTAGTGACGGCTCTGGTGGGCGCGTTTATCAAACCGCTCATCTCGCTCATAGCGGGTAATCCGAATTTTGATTCCATCGGCTTCGACGTGAATGGAGTTAAGTTTCCAGTTGGCCAGATTTTCACCTCGCTGGTTCTGTTCGTTCTCACGGCGGCGGCTATTTATTTCTTCGTTGTTTTACCCGTGAACGCGGTGACCGCGCGCATTAAACGCGGCGAAGCTCCGCCCGATCCCACCACCAAGCAGTGCCCTGAGTGTCTGAGTGAGATTCCCATCGCTGCTCGCAAATGCGCGCATTGCACTTCAGTGCTTGTAGGGTCAACCAGCGCCGCCGTCTAGTTCGCAAGAGGGGACGCACTTCTCTGTCCCCAACCGAAACAACTTTACCTGCAAACGTTAGCAGTGTTAACAGATACCTAACCGCTCAGTTCTCTCGTACTATTCCCTAACGTGGAAACCTAGAGCTGCAGACAGTTCTAGAGCTGCCGACAGTTCAAGTGTAAGACAAGATGCGAACTGTCGCCCTACTGGGCTTTGCAACCCTCACCAGCGTTTTTACGGTAGGTGAGCCGGCGGCGAAGCAAGCGCCAATACTCGCCAGCATCGCTCAGGTTCTTCAGCAAACAAATGCCCAAGCCGCCCTTCACCACCCGTTTCGTCTCCGCGCTCAGGTAACACTTTACCAGCCCGAAATCTATCGGTACTTCTTACAAAACGGCAAGGCAGGAATTTATTTCAACCCGCGAACGGACAACGTCCAATGGCGGGTGGGGGATTTGGTCGAGGTTGAAGGCGTCACGGCTGTGGGCCTGTTCGCTCCTATTTTGGAAGTACGGAGGGCGAGAGTCCTCGGTCGTGGCCCCCCGCCCCCCGCCACTGCGAGTGGACGAAGCAAACGAGTTGATACCGGAAGCCGGTAACATTTGGTCGGTGGCTCGAGGACGCATTCTGAGAGCTAAACACACATTCATCGCCGAACACAAGGCCATAAGTTTGGATTTGCAGCTCGCCACGGGGGAGATCGTAGTCCTTAGCCTGGGATCTCTTGACCATTGCAAATCTGAAAAGCTTGTCGATGCCGAAGTTGCGGTCTACGGCATCATTGCCGATCATACTTATCTGTCGCAGCAAACATACCACTCCAACTACCAGATGGCGGTCTCGGGCTGTCAGGACATCCGAGTAATTTCGCCGCCTCGCGAGGACTGGTCCCTGCCTCTAATACCCATTGACAGCTTGCTGGCATATCGGTCGGGAGCCGGCATTGGCAGTATGGTCCACATCAGTAGCGTTGTCACGCTTACCAGCACTGATGGATTCGTCATTCAGCAGGGAAACGGCGGAGTCGCGGTCGAACTCAACGTACCGGGTGGTCTCCCGGCTGTCGGTCAGAGCGTACAGGTCTTGGGTCGTGCTGCTCGGGGTGCCCGGGGAATCAAGAGCTTGGTGGCTGCCAGGTTTCGTCCCGCCAATAAGCCGGAGCGCTTCACAGCCAAAACCCTCGTTGAAGGAGATTTCTACTGGTTTCGATATTGCGGCCTGCTGGGAAGTGTGGAGGCACATGTTGTCTCCCGCAATCTGACGTTGGAACGCGCCTTATATGGCCTCCGGATTGGAAAGACAGACTTCACAGCGGAGCTTTCATTTGGAGCCGGCCACCCTGTCTCGGAAAGCGAGTTGCCGGAAATCGGTGATCGCATCAGGATGACAGGTATTGGTAGCGCGCAATTCGACGTGGACCAGGGACATGACGACGTAAGTTTTGAACTCCGATCACCCGCCGACTTCTTGATTATTCAGAAACCCCCGCTAGCCGACAGGTTGCATTGGGAACGGCTTACACTCGCTGCCGCTGGATTGGTCCTCATCGCATTGTTCTGGATTACCAGTCTGCGGAATCGTGTATTGGCCCGAACCAGTCAACTCGAAGAAGCGAACCGCAACCTCGAACATGCCCGAAAACAGGCGGAGGAGGCTAGCCGGGCTAAAGGTGAGTTCCTGGCTAATATGAGCCATGAAATTCGCACCCCCATGAACGGCGTTCTGGGGATGATTGAACTGGCGCTTGATACCGGTCTTTCCCACGACCAGGCTGACCTGATTGAGACAGCAAAATCTTCCGCAAATGAGCTTTTGACTGTCATTAACGACATCCTGGATTTCACAAAGATTGAAGCCGGCAAACTCGACCTGGACCTAATCCCGTTCCGGCTTCGCGAAAGCATCCACCGAATCATGAAGCCGCTGGCATTTCGAGCCGAGGAAAAAGGTCTCGAACTGCTGATAAACATCCCGGCAAAGGTACCCGATAGAATTGTGGCCGACCCCACCCGGCTGGGCCAGATCATTATCAATCTCGTCGGGAATGCGCTGAAGTTCACCATTAGCGGAGAAGTAGAGTTGGGGGTATCTGTGGAGCGGATCGAACTTGATAGCGCAACACTCCGTTTTTCCGTACGTGATACGGGCGTAGGCATTCCGCTGGAAAAGCAGAAGACGATATTCGAAGCTTCTTCCCAGGCCGATGCCGCCACGACTCGGAAATTTGGCGGCACTGGACTAGGGCTTACCATTTCCTGGCGTCTGGTTCGATTCATGGGCGGAACCATCTGGGTGGAGAGCGACCAGGGAAAGGGCAGTTGTTTTTATTTCACCGTGGATGTGGCCCTGGCGGCGGCGCAACTGGAAAGCGAGAGGGCGCCTCAATTCGCGCAGCTGTCCGGATTATCGCTCCTGATTGTGGACGACAATGCATCCAGTCGGCGTATTATCTCTGAAGTTGTTTCGGCCCAGGGAATGCTTCCGGTAGAGTTGGAGAACGCGGCTGAGGTGCTGCATCATCTGCAAACCGCCGCGGAAATGCGGGCCCCTTTTCAGCTCGTTTTGCTCGACTGTCATATGCCGGATCTGGATAGCTTCGCGTTGGCCGAACAAATTCGTCAAAATGAATTATTTTCCAGCACTACTATCCTGATGCTTACCTCCGCCGGGCAGCGGGGCGACTCCGCACGCTGCCGCGCGCTCGGAATTACCGCTTACCTCACCAAACCGGTCTCTCCTTTCCAGCTCATCGACGCCATTAGCCTGGCGCTAGGCCTTCAATCCGAGCCGGTCCATCCGATAGCGCGCCATCCCCTGCCTGCAAATCCGACCGAGTTGCGCATACTTTTGGCTGAAGACAATATCGTCAATCAGAAGGTGGCTCGTCGAATGCTCGAAAAACAGCATCATTCGGTCACGGTTGCTGCCAACGGGCAGGAGGTGCTCTTGGCTATGGAGCAACAGTCCTTCGACCTGATTCTGATGGATATGCAAATGCCAGATATGGACGGGCTTCAGGCCACCGCCGCCATTCGACGAAGAGAAATCGGCGGCAAGACCCACATCGCCATTATCGCGTTGACCGCCAATGCCATGGCCGGCGACCGCGAACGTTGCCTCCGTGCGGGCATGGACGGGTATGTGATGAAGCCAATCCGCTCGCAGGACCTTCTCAACGAGATAAAGCGGATCCAAAGTGAATGGGATGCTCGCGAACAGTCTCCTATTGCACAAACCTGTTGAGCTATTAAATCAAGAAACACGGATATGCGCTTCGGCGATAAGTATTCTCTCGCCGAGTCGCGGCCGCCACCGCTCCGCCCTACCTTTCGTCGTGTACCATTGGCAAGCATGGGGGTTCCTTGCATTCGCAACCGATTCCGGGATTTTCGCATCCTGCTTTCACTCGTTTGCGCCCTGGGCGCTTACGCCCAAAACCCCGCCAAAACCGCTCCTCAAAAGCTAGACATCGCTTACACAAATCTCATCGCCGAGTACCTGCAGGATTCCCGTATCTCTACAGAACTCGTCGATCACATGCCTGCGTCCGACACCGTGCCCAGCCCGTTGTCGTTCTTTGGACGCATTCCCGGCACGCCCGGCGAACTTACCTACGCTAAAGATATTCATCGCTATCTGGATGCCCTGGCCGCCAACTCCCCGCGCGCCCGTTTCTGGACCATCGGCAAAACTGAAGAAGGCCGCGACCAGGTTATTTTGGCCATCGCCGACGAAGCCACGCTGCGTCATCTGGACGATTACAAGGCAATGCTGGCGGCGCTGGCCGACCCGCGCAAGACTTCTGAAAAAGAAGCGCGCCGCTTAATCAAAACAGCCAAGCCCATTTACTGGATCGACAGCGGCATTCACTCGCCCGAAACCGGCGGCCCCGAGATGCTCATGGAGCTGGCCTACCGCCTCATCGTGGAAGAGACCCCCTTCATCCAGACCATTCGCAACAATACCATCGTGTTCATCACGCCGGTAGTGGAAGTGGATGGCCGCGAAAAGGCAGTGGATACGTATTACTACGGCAAGAACACCGGTAAACCACGTCCGCCGCTGATGTATTGGGGCAAATACGTCCAGCACGACAACAACCGTGATGGCATCGGCCAGTTTCTGAAACTCACGCAGAACATCACGCAGACGCTGCTCGAATGGCATCCTACGGTTCTGCACGATCTGCATGAGGCGCAATCGTATCTCTATATTTCTACGGGAACCGGCCCGTACAATCCAGCGCTTGACCCGATCCAGACCAACGAGTGGTGGCTGCTGGCGGAAACCGAAATCATGGAGATGGCCAAGCGCAATGTGCCGGGCGTTTGGACCTACGGCTTTTACGATGGTTGGGTTCCCAACTATTTGTTTTGGATTGCCGTGACCCACAATTCGTTCGGCCGTTTCTATGAAGTGCAAAGCTATGGCCCGGACGTGAACACGAGTTTGCAGCTTCCGGCTAGCAGCACGAGCCGCGAGTGGTACCGTCCCAATCCGCCACTCCCGTCGATTGCCTGGGGCCCGCGAAACAACGTGAACATTCAGGAATCGGCGCTGCTCATTGCATTGAACCAGGTGGCGAAATCGAAGGATCTCTACCTCGAGAATTATTGGTTGAAGAATAAGCGCGCTGTCGAAAAAGGCGCCAATGGGCCGCTGTATGCGTGGGTCATACCGGCAGCCCAGCGGCGCCGCGTAGAAGCCGCCGACATGGTGAATGCGCTACGCCGGCAGGGATTAGAAGTTCAGCAAGCGCGCGCTCCCTTCAAAGAGGGCGCAAACGAAGTGGCCACCGGCGATTACATCATTCGCGCCGACCAGCCCTACCGTACCTTGGCGGACATGTACTTCGCCGTGCAGAATTATCCAGTCGCGAATCCTCGGCCTTACGACGACACCGGTTGGACTATGCAGTATTTGCGCAATGTGAAACTTAGCGCGGTGAACGCCAAGGCGATCCTCGATTTGCCCATGACCCTGCTCACCGCCGACGCTAAAGTGGAGGGCGCGATTGACGGCAATGGCGAAACGCTATTGATCGACCACACCACAGACAACACACTCATGCAATTTCGGTTCCGCAACGGCGCCGTTAAAATGCTCGCAGCCGAAGAAGATTTTGAAGCTGCCGCCCACGCCTTTCACGCCGGCGCTTTCATCATTCCTAACGCCGATCGCGCGAAACTGGAGCCGTCAATTCATGAATTAGGATTAGTGGTTTATGCTGTGGTCTCGCCACCCGCCGTGAAAACGCATGACCTCGACGTGCCGCGCATCGGCTATGTGCATTCGTGGACGCGCACCCAGGATGAAGGCTGGGTGCGCTCGGCGCTCGATACCTACGAAATTCCATACAGCTACTTCGCCGATCAGAAATTGCGCGATCCGAACCTGCGCGCCAAATACGACGTAATTGTGTTTCCACACGTGGGTGGAACGTCACAGTCGCAAGTGAATGGCGTTCCGCTAACCGGCAAAGATCCGATTCCCTATAAGACAAGCGAGTTGACGCCGAACCTCGGCATCAACGATCAAAGCGACGACATTCGCGGCGGCATGGGTTTGGAAGGTTTGGCTGAACTCGCAAAATTCGTGCGCGCCGGCGGCACGCTCATCACCGAAGGCTCAACTGCATCTCTCATGGTCGATTTCGGTTTGGCGCCCGGCTTAACGGTGGAGCATCCTGATGACTTGGCCGCGCGCGGCACCATCTTGCGCGGCCTGATTTCCGATCATAAGAGTCCACTCGTTTATGGCTTCGAAGGGAAAGACTTGCCAGTTTACTTCAATCAGGATCCTGTTTTGGCTCTTTCGAACGGCGGTGGCGGCGCCGGCGGCTTTGGGCAAGTGATTAATCCCAATGCCAATCCCGTTCACATCTCGCCGTATGAAGGAATCGAAGCTCCGGCGAAACCATCCGATGACGCGCCCTCGCCGCGTTCATGGTCGATGGGTCCGGATGCCGACGAAGTTCACCCGCGCGTGGTCATGCAATTTCCGACCAAGCAAGACGACATGCTTTTGTCCGGCATGTTATCCGGCGGCCAAAAGCTGGCAAATCGCGTCCTGGTTGCCGATATCGCGCTGGGCAAGGGCCACATCGTGTTATTTGCGCTGCGGCCATTCTGGCGCTGGCAAACCCAGGGCACATTCTTCCTGCCATTCAATGCGATTCTCAACTGGAACGATCTGGACGCCGGCAAAACCGATGCCAAGCGCCCGCGCCATGAAACTACTCAGTAGCCTTCTAAAATCCTGTGCGCCGGCGCTGTTCCGTGCTCTTATATTCGCGGTCCTCTGCCTACCGGTTTGCGCGCAGGGAAACTATGAAGTCCAAATCTACGGCTCCGACACCGTCGCCCCCCGCAACACCATAATTGAGTTGCACAGCAACTTCACCGCCATCGGCAGCAAAACAACTACCGACGGAACCTACCCCACCAACCATCAAGAGCACGAAACCGTGGAAATCACCCAAGGTTGGAACGATTGGTTTGAAACGGGCTTCTACATTTTCACCAGCATCGGCCCGAACGGCCAGGGCTATCAATGGGTAGGCGATCACGTTCGCCCCCGCGTTCGCGCGCCGGAAAAATGGAAGTGGCCCGTTGGCGTCAGCTTGTCGTTGGAACTCGGCTATCAGCGCGCCATTTTTTCAGCCGATACCTGGACCCTGGAAATTCGCCCCATCATCGACAAGCAGCTTGGACCCTGGTATCTGGCCTTCAATCCCGCCTTTGATCGCAGCTTTCACGGGCCGGGCGTTTCGCAAGGCCTCGACTTCGAACCGGGCCTGAAGGTCGCGTATAGTTTCAATAAGAAAATCGCCGGCGGCTTCGAATACTACGCCGTAAACGGCCGTATCGGCAGCTTTGATCCCATTGGCCAACAGCAACAGCAAATCATCCCGGCGATTGACTTGGACCTAAGTCCCGATTGGGAGTTTAATTTCGGCGTGGGTGTGGGCGTGACCCACGGCACCGATCATCTATTGATCAAAATGATTCTCGGCCGCCGTTTCGATTTCTTCGGCAAACACCGCGATCAGCCGTGAGGCTTAGGCCTTGACCTTGCGAATCAAACGACCCACATGGTCTTCCGGCGTACTGCGAACGTAATCAGTGGAAGACTTCGAAGGCGGGATCGCATTCGTTTTTTCGCCAATCTTTTCAGTAATGGCCCGATTTTGAGCAATCCGTAGCGCGGTCTTCTCATCAGGCGTCAACAAATGGAAGGGCTTGGTTATCATCTACTTCTATGATCTCCTAATTTGCCGCCGTTTTCGACCGGCCGCCGATAAAAATTGTACGGCGAGAGGAGATTCGACGAACGCACTGAAGGCAGGACCTTAATGAGCGATTGAGAACGGCGGCACTGGCGAGAACGAGAACCTGCTACGGCTGGACCGCATGAACGACGTGATCCAAAGCATGATCGCGCTAACGCTGGAACAGGGCAAGATGTATGCCCGGCAGCACGAGCAGGCTATGACTGAGATCGCCGATATGCGCAAGACGGTCTCCGCGCAGCAAGCGGAATTCCTGAAGATACTCCGCGAGCAGCACGCCGTTTTTACCGATGAGGTCCGTGATTTGATCACCCTGCAAAAAGAGCACCCCATCGACATCATGGCGCTCTTCGCCGGGAACACGGCCGATTTAGCCGAGACGCATCTTTAAGTGAGTACGCGACCCAAGAGTGATGTGGATCAGGTTTCTGGGTGGGGCGGACGCCCCCGTCCGTCGGGCGACCCCCTGGTCGACCCAAAGGCGGCTGGAAAGCCGCCTTTGCTGGTAGAGTGATGAATGCCCAAGTATGGGGTATCGCTCTACATCCCGTATTGCTTCAACTTCCGATACAGCGTAGTTCTTCCAATACCAAGCAACTGCGCCGCCGCCGTCCGGTCCCCCTTGGTCATCTGAACCGTTTTAACAATGGCCCGCTTCACAAGTTCGTCCAGGGGAATCACGCTGCCGTCCGGCTCCGCCTGTTGTTCCGCCACACCCAACCGGCCCGCCAATTCGCGCTTCTCCAAGTCGCGAGTCAGCACCGCGGTGGGAATGTCTGCTACTGAAAACCACGGGCCGGTGTTCATCGTCACCATCTTCTGCAGGGTATGTTCCAGCTCCCGCACGTTCCCCGGCCAATCGTACTCGCTCAGCAAATCCATCACTTCATCCGGTACCTTATGTCCGTTCCCATAGCGCTGCAGAAAGTGGGAAATCAAAACCGGTATATCTTCCTTCCGCCCTCGCAAGCTCGGCATTCGCAGCTTCATCACATTCAACCGGTAGAAAAGATCCTGCCGGAAGCGCTTCTCCTCCACCTCCACTTCCAGATCGCGATTGGTAGCCGCAATCACCCGAAAGTTCGAACTGCGTGTGACCAGCGCGCCGATTGCCCTGAATTCTTTTTCCTGCAAGACGCGCAGCAGCTTCACTTGCAAATCCAGCGGCAACTCGCCTACCTCATCAAAGAAAGCGGTTCCCCCATTCGCCTCATCCAGCAGGCCCAACTGATCGGCATGCGCACCCGTATAAGAACCCTTACGGTGGCCGAACAGCGCGCTCTCCATCAACGGTCCAACCATGGATGCGCAATCCACCACCACAAAACGCCCCTGCGCTTGCAGATTGTGGATAGCCCGTGCCGCCACTTCCTTGCCGGTTCCGGTCTCACCTAGGATAAGGACGGGGTACCGCGATTTGCTCATCCGTACGACCAGCCGCTGCACTTGCTTCATGGTGGTAGAATTCCCAACCAGAGTGCTTAAGGGCGATGGATCCAACGCAATTTGTGGTGTCAGGAGAGCCTCGTTGTGGTTAGTCGTTACGAGGATAGTGGCTTCCCCCATACGAAGCTCTCTGCCACCCTATTCAGGTGGCGGCTGCGGGCTGGTCGGAATTTGCTGAGTCCCAGGGGCGGGCTGGCTCGGGTCAAACGTCACGGTCTCAGGGGACTGCCATACCACCGCCGGCGGTGGCTTAGGGGCCGGTACCGGGAGCTTTTCATCTAAACGAACTACGAACGCTTCGCGTTTCTCCCCAAGCAAGGTAGCCGCCAGTTGCTGAGCGCCTGCCACGGTTGGTTCTTTTCCAACTAAGACTCGCCAGCGCGGCAGAGTGCCCTGCATAGGAACCAATCTGGCCGTGCCAAAACGCTGTTCATAGCCCGCGCGCAGCCGTTCGGCATTTTCATACACCGAGAACGCGCCCACTTGCACCGCGTAAAAATCGTCGGCCGGAATATCCGCGGGCGCGGCAATCACTTCCAGCCGCACGCGGCCGATACCCGGCCCGAGCAATTCAATCTTGCGTGCCGCCGCCTTCGAAAGATCAATAATGCGGCCATCCACAAATGGCCCGCGGTCGATGATGCGCACACTCACCGTTTTGTTGTTCGTCAGGTTGGTGACTTTCAACCAGGTATTGAAAGGCATGATCCGGTGCGCGGCCACCAAAGTTTCCATATCGTAGACTTCGCCATCCGCCGCTTTGCGCCCATGATAGGGAATGCCATACCAACTCGCGACGCCTTCTTCTACATAGCCAACCGGCACCGGCGCAGTTTGCTTCGGTGGCCGCTTCGGGCCGCTGGGTGTTGCGCGCGGCACCGGCGCGGAAGGCACACTCGCCACCGTCTTGTGCTTTCGCCCGCAGCCCGCAGCCAGACAAATACAGAATCCAATCAAAAGCGAACCGCCAACAGTGCGCCGTGCTTTGCTCACTTCTTCTATCCTCCATCACCCGATCACGCTATGCAACAAATCCTTGGCTGAACCGCGACTGTAAGAAGCGGCGACGACAGGCTCGAAGCCATGGAAGTCACCGGATCGAGTTGCTGTAGCGTACCGCTCCTTGGCAGTCGCGGCTCAGAAATGCTACCCGGTCTGCCAAAACAGAATTGAAATTCTACGTTTCGGACCCCTTTGAAGCAAGCAAGCGGGTCGCCAAAATCCGTCAAGTGAATTTTTTTCTTGACTTATGTCGCGAACAATCTTATATATGAATCACGACTGCGATCTGCATAAGATTGCAAATTTACGTTTAGGGAGAATCACACGATGAAGAACGCAACCAAAAAAGCAGCGAAGAAGGCCGCCAAGAAGGCCCCTGCTAAGAAAAAGAAGTAAACTGTCGCCCGCGCTAGCGGGTTTCTAAAACAACAATCCGCCCTTAGGTTCGCCTAGGGGCGTTTTTATTTTGCGGTGAAGACAGCTCTCAACCCATCACAAGCTCAATCGAAGCCGCATGCAGCATTGTATTGTGAATCAAGCAGTTCTTCGCCGCCCGAATCACACCCTCGCGGTGCCGGGCATCCGCCAGCCCCGGCACCTCAATCACGATCCGGAAATGATCCATCCGCGCCGGCTGAGCCGCTTTTCCCCCTTTTACTTTCACCGCCAACCCCACGCTCGAAAGCCCGCGCGTCTTCAAGTACTGCAGCGCGTAGTACCCCGCGCAAGTGCCCAGCGAGGCCAACAGAAATTCCGGCGGAGTCATGCCCGAATCTTGGCCGCCATTCTCCACCGGCTGATCGCACAACACCCTGTGCCCCCGCGCCTCCGCTTCAAAACGGGCGCCATCGAGGAACCGTACTGTAGTTTCCATATCCATTTAAGATCCGCGTGGTTTATTCAGCACGTCCTTTACCTTTTCGAGCAGCTCAGCCGCCGGATATGGCTTCGGGAAGATCTCGAACCCTTGCAGCTCTTCCCGATTTCTAAGCCGCTCGTCATCCAGCAGACCCCCCAGAATCATAACCTTCATCGTCAGGCATTTATTCCGCAGGTAGATAGCCGCATCGTGACCCGGCAAGTTCTGAACATGGCCTCGGATGATCAGCAGATCGGGCGTGCTCTCCTTCATCCGGTCTACCGCCTGTCCCAGATCCCCCGCCAGCAGCACCGTGTATCCTTCCTGCTCTAACGTCTCTTTAACCACGGTTCGCACAACCGGATCGGAAACCAAGAGCAGAATCGTCGATTGAATCAAAGGGCGGTCTCTCACGTTCCTTCCTTTCGCTCACTCAATGCAAGAGACCCAACGTGTACTGAAGCGCGGCATAGGATGCTTGGTACTCATACCGGGCGCTTAAGTTCTGTACCTGAGCGGACGTCTGGCCCAGTTGCGCTTGTGTCAGCTCCACTATCGAAGCCAAGCCAAGATCGTATCTCCCTTGGGCAAGGCTCATGGCTAGGTTTGCTTGTGTCAGCAGTTGTTGCGTAGCCGCAATGGCCTCGAAATTGGTTTTCGTGCGCTCGTAGGCCGTCCGCACGTCCCGCGCCACTCTGTCCCGCAGGTCCCGTGTCCGGTGCTCCTCCTCTTGAAGTTGATATTCCGCCGCTTGCCGCCGCGCGCTGAAAAGGAATCCGTTGAAAATCGGTATCTGAACATTGATAACGGCGCCTTCATAGGTTTTGGGTATGCCCGCGGTTGCGTTGCCGCGCTCTATGTAGGGCAGCGCGCCGCCCACCGCAATCAAATTGACATTCGGCCGCTTCAAATCGCGCTCCGCCTCTACAAACTTTTGCGCCGCCTGCGTCTGCAATCGCACACTCGCCAGCTCCGGCCTATTCTCCAACGCCTTCGCGATCAGCGCTTCCCCATCCTCAGGCGGATTCGGCGGCATCGGCTCTTCCCTCAGTTGGTATCGAACATCCTGCTGCGTCCCCAGTGTCTGGGCCAGTTGAGCGTACGCGCTATTCAGCCGGTCTTTCGCCCGCAGCAGCATCAGCTTCGCATCCGCCAGGTTCACTTGCGCAAAGCTCAGATCCACCTCCGATTTCAGCTTGTTCCTGGTCAGTTCGGAAACCTGGTCCACCACCGCTTGGCGCGCGGCCCCGGTTTGCCGTGCCACGTTGACCAATTGCTCGGCCAGCAGAACTTCGTAATAGGCCTGATCCACCGCCAGCACAACATCATAACGGGCGGCTTGATAGTCTTGCCGGCTGGCTTGCGCCCGCAGGTTCGAATTTGCCACCAGATTCCGCGTGCGCCCCCCGTCCGTAATCAATTGCGCGAGCGTCACGCCCGCTCCGACGTGATTAAACAGGCCTGAGTCGGTCAGCGTCCCCGCCCCGATCAGCGAGTTTACCTCCGCCTGCGACGCCGTTAGGTCGCCATTCAGCGTAGGAAAGTAGGCTGAGCGCGTTTCCCGCGTCACTTGATCGGCTCGCAAATACATAGCCTGCGACTCCAGAACCTGCGGATGGTTCTTCAGCGCCATCGCCTTGGCTTCCGCTAAAGTCAGTGACGGCGGATTAGCACTTTGCCCCGCCAAAATCGCCCGCATCCCGCCGAACACCAATAAGATCGCCTTGATTTTCCAGTTCGTCATGGCGATTTAAGCAACCGGGACCACGTCCCTTTTCCCATACACCAGCAAATAAGCCGCCGGAACGATAAACACCGTAAAGATCACCGACGTGGTCAACCCTCCGATAATGGCCCGCGCCATGGGCGCATACTGCTCCGCGCCCTCTCCGAGCTTCAGTGCCATCGGAATCATTCCAATGATCGTGGCCAAAGACGTCATCAAGATCGGCCGCAGGCGCACGCGGCATGCCTTGATCACCGCTTCGCCCGGCGCCAGGTTTTCTTCCTGCTCGAGCTTATGCGCAAAATCAACGATCAAGATGCTGTTCGAATCGGCAATCCCAATCAGCATCAATACCCCCATCAGCGACATCACATTCAACGTCGCGCCCGTCAGCGGCAGGATAATAAACACTCCAATGAAGCCCATCGGAATCGCCAGCATGATCAGGAACGGATCCACGAACGAACGGAACTGCGCCGTCAGAATCAGATACAGCAGAATGAACGAGAGCACAAAACCAAGCCCAAAGCTCTTGAACGATTGGTTCATTCCTTCCACCATGCCCCGTAAAGTCACGCGTACATTCTTCGCCATTTTCGTGTGCGAGACAAGATCGCTAATCTCCCCTGAAATCTTTCCCAGATCTTCGCCGCGCGGGGTCACATACACATCCGCTACTCGTTGAATTTGGTAATGATCGAACTCCGTCGGCGTTTGCAGGCGTGTCAGATCCACCACGGTATCGAGCGTCGTCGGCTCTGCCAGGCCCGGCGCCTTCAACGGAATGTTTCGCAAATCGATGCTGTTCCGAATCGCCCCGCCGCCCTGTTCGGCATATTGCACCGTCAGGAAGTAATCGTTCCCGGTCTTGTAATCTACCCAATAGTTCGGCGCGATCATGGTGTTCGAGTTCAACGCCGTGATCACGTTATCCACAATGTCTCGCTGATTCAGCCCTAGCTCTCCCGCATGCACCCGGTTCACATCCATGCGGATGGCAGGATAATCCATGTCCTGCGGAATGTAGACCTGGCCCACGCCAGGCAAGTTCCTGATCTTTGCCGCCAGTTGCTGAGCCGCCTCGTAATCGTCCTCGTAAACCCGCCCGGTGACTTGAACGTCAATCGGAGCGGCCATTCCTGAATTGAGAATGGCGTCTTCCATAGAACCGCTCGAGAAAAATGTCCGCAGTTCTGGATATTTGCCCGCAATCGCCTGTCTGACCTTATCCATGTATTCGAAGCTGCTGCCTTTATGGTTGTCTTGTAGTTGCGTCTGAACGGCTGCCGTGTAAGCGCCTGAGTTGCTTGTGTACAGCGCCGAAAAGTCCGGCATGACGCCAATGTTCGACACCGTCATCTTGAAATCTCGAGATCCCACAGACTGGTGGATGAGGTCTTCCACTTTCCCCACATAGTCGTTCGTCAGTTCAATTCTGGAACCGGTGGGCGCCTTCAGGTTGATAGTGAACTGTCCCGCATCGGTTCGCGGAAAGAACGCCACTCCAATAAACGGATAGATGGCAAAGCTCAAAAGAAACAGCCCCGCTAACAGGCTCACCGTGAGCGCAGGGCGCTTCAATGCGCGCCGCACCCACGCTTCGTATCTATCCAGCACGCTATTGAAACCGTTGTTGAACCGTCGGTTAAATCGATCCCCCCATGACAATTTGGGCTCTATCCTAACCCGCCTATGCTCGCGATGCCATTCGCCTTGGTCGTGGACTCCCACCGCATCGCCCCCGGCCTGCTCGCCTTCTCCATGATGGCCAACTTTCAGAAAACGCGAACAGAATAACGGAATCACTGTCATCGCAACCACGAAGGAGATCAACAGGGAAATGCAAAACGCCAGCGCCAGCGCCGAAAACAGAAACTTGCTCACGCCGTAAAGAAACGTCACCGGAAAGAAATCCACTACGTCCACCAGCGTGGCCGCCAACACCGCCAGCGTCACCTCCGAACCGCCCAGTTCCGCTGCCAGCTTCGGCAGCTCACCCAATTCCATGTGGCGATAAATGTTTTCCAGCGAAATCACCGAATTGTCAATCACTCGCGAGAATGCCAGCGCCATGCCTCCCAGAATCATCGTGTTCACCGTGCTGCCCATCATAAACAGCACCACGAACGTCGCTAAAGCCGAGAGCGGAATCGATAGCAAGACGGCGCCGGTGGCCCGCATGCTTCCCAGAAACAGCAAGATCATGACGCTCGTCAGGATTAAGCCGATCAACCCCTCATGCAGCACCGTCTGGATAGCTTCACGCACGAACACCGATTGATCAAACAGCACATCCGTCTTCAGTTGCGCCGGAATATCCACCAGATTCTTGAGTATCGACCGCACACCCTCCACCACCTCAATGGTGTTGGTATCTCCACCTTGCTTCATGATCGGAATGTAGGTGGCGCGCTGTCCATCCACCCGCACAATGTTGTATTGGATCTGGCTTGCGTCCTCGGCCTTTCCCACATCGCCTACCGAAACCCACGATTTGCCGCTGGTCTTAAGTGGAACCTCGTTCATCTCTTTCATGTTGGCGACGAGGCTGTTCGAGTAAACGTAATAGTCGTATGGCCCCATCTTCACGTCGCCGGCCGGCAGAATCAGGTTCTGCGAGTTGATGGCATCCACCACGTCCATCGGGCTCATCTGCCGCGACATCAGCTTGTACGGATCCACATACAACATGATCTGCCGGTACTTGCCTCCAAACGGTGGCGGAATCTCCGCGCCTTTCACCACGGCTATCTGGTTCCTCACCGTAAACTGCGCTTCATCGTGCAGTTCAGTCTCGTTCATCCCGTTGCCGTGAACGCCCACCAGGCAGACCGGCTGGCTCGAGGAATCAAACTTCAGCACCACTGGCGGCAGCGTTCCCGGCGGCAGCCGTTTGAGATCCGCCAGCGCCAGATTTGATAACTCCGTCACATCCGCGTCTGCGTTAGTCCCCGGTTGAAAATACGCCTTGATGATGCTAACCCCCAACATGGAACGTGATTCCATATGATCCATTCCAGCCGCCAGCGTAAAAAATCGTTCCAGTGGATTGGTGATCGCCACCTCGATATCGCCCGGCGGCATGCCCGAATAAAAGGTCGCCACCACTACTTCCGGCAAATTGATAGTGGGAAATAAATCCACCGGCATGCGCGCCACGCTGACTAATCCAATCACGCACACCGCCAGGCAGAGAACCACGATGAGATACGGATTGCGAAGGGAAAATCGTGACATAGCAGTTTTAGGGCTTGGCTCCGTAGGTAGCGGGAGGCGCCAGTTGCGGACGCACCAACTCTCCCGGCCTCAAACCGGGTCTGTCGCTCACCACCACCTCGTCGCCTTCGCTCAAACCTGAAAGCACTTCCACATCGTTTTCCGTTTCGCCTTGCATCCCCAAAACGATGGGACAGACTTGAATTTTGTTTGCGGAATCAATCGCATAGGCGAACGCTTTATCCCCTCGCCTGTCCACCGCCTGCACCGGAATCGTAAGTGCGCCGCCGTTCCTCTTCAAGCTGAGAGTCGCCTCCGCATAGAGACCCGGAATCAGCTCGCCCGTAGGATTCATGACATCCACCTCCGTGTGCATGGTGCGCGTAGTGTCGTGTACCTCCGAAGCAAACCGTGCTACTTTTCCTTGGAAGGTCTTGTTAAGCGCAGCGACACGAACCTGTACTGCATCTCCGATTCGTACCAATCCAACATAGGTTTCGGGAACGGGAATAACTAGGCGGTATAGGTTCTCTTGTGACAATCGAACCAGTGGAAGCACGTTCACATTTGAGTTGGTTCCGGCCTGCACCAACGTGCCGAGATTCGCAAAGCGCTGCGTCACCACGCCGTCGAAAGGAGCTGTAATCCGTGCGTAATTGAAAATCGTCTGATCGTGCGCGAGCTTGGCCTGGGAGGCGGCTACGTTACTCTTCGCCGATTCCAAATTGGATTCCGCCGCCGCCACTTGCGCTTCTGCCGCCAGATCCCGCCCCTGCACTTCATCCACCTCCTGTTGAGCGACCAAGCCCGGTCTGCTTTCGGACACCTTGTTGAATCGCTCAAACTCCAGATGAAGAACCCTGTGCTGCGCCTCAACCCGTCCTAACTGGCTGCTCGCATTCTGTACCTGATCTTGCAAACTCTTCAGCGCCGCGCGATCTTGATTGATCTGCGCTTCTAACTCGGGTATTTCAAGCACCGCTATTAACTGGCCCGCCTTAACGTGCGTTCCGTAGTCCACAAGCAGCCGCTTCACATAGCCCGACTCCTTGGCATAAACGTCAATCTCCTCGAACGGAACCAACTCGGAGGAAACCGTCAGTTCCCGCCGCACTGCATGCCGTTCAACTTTCGCGAAACCTACCGTGACGCCGTGCTCTTCCTGAGTTGAGGCACTCGCCTCCGGCGTAGCCCGATCACACGAAATCACTAGCACAAGCGCCAGCAAAAATGCGCCCGCGATTACTTGCCGGTCTTGTTTCGACAAAGACATCTCTCCTGGCATCCACATACCGCTGGCATAATCATTCTGTGCCAGCGGGTTTACTAGCTGTTTTGATAGATAGCTACCGCGGGCGGAGGTCGAACGGAGAAGGCGCGAAGGGTGGCTTGTAGGTACAGCTTGGCTGGGATGACTTGGCCTCGCAGCCAGCTCTCAGGTGTGGTGGAAAGTGAAACTACGACGAGAAGAAAGAACAAGACGGCTTGCTGTTGCCCTACCGTAACTGGCGCTGTCGTCGCGGCAGTAGTGAGAGTTCTGCCAGTCCAGAGCTTTGCCGGCGCTTTACCAACGCCAGCACTGTCTTGGTAGAGGGACATCTTATATTGCAGTCCCCAGTTGAAAACCGCGAATGAAAGAGCAATCAAGCCAACGCTAAGCGCGAATCCAACCAGGCGCTGTGGTCGAAGCTGAATTGGCTCCATAAGAAAGTAAACTCACAGAAATCTTATCATCTTTCACTTGAAACGAATCGTAGCGGTGCGGCCCGGTTTCAAAGGTTGCGAGATTGTCTTCTGCCCAATTGCCGTCACATCCACCTGCAACTTGCTTCCCACCCGCCTCACCTCAATGTCAAAGCTCTGGCCGAACGCTTGCACTTTTTCCAGTTTCATGTCTTGCCACTCGGCAGGCAAGCGCGGCGTCGCATCGAATGACCGGAACCCCGTGGGGCGCATACCGAACAAGCCTTCTGTGTAGATGCGGCAGTAGAGTGCGCTCTCCGCTGCCAGGTGCCGCTGATTTCCTTCGGGCCATGCTTCCACCGCGTACGGCACGTGCTCGCCCAGCAGCCGGCGGTTTGAATAATATCTTAGAAAGGCCAACGCTCGTTCGGTTTCACCCGCCGCCAGCGCGCCGCGCAGAGCATATAAGCTGGCTCTATCCCAGAACGTTTTCTCCCCTGCTTGTGTGGCAACTCCATCCGCCGTCCAGAGCCGGGGAGAGAAGAGTGCTTCAATAGTCCCCTCGGCCCGCTCGAAAATCCCAACCGTCAGCGGCGTGCAAATCCAGGCGCGTAACACCGTGTTGCCGTCATAATAGCGATACGTGTGAAACCCTTCTACCTCGGCACCGAAGTAGCGTTCAATCGCGCCGCGAATCTGCTTCGCTCTCTCCGCGTACTCCACTTCTCTCCCGCCGCCCAACTCCTTCGCCAACAGCGCCGCTGAATGGAGCGCATCGTAATATAACGACGACGTATTTAAATTGGCCTTGCCCGCCGGAAATCGTCCTTCCAGTTCATCGCTATCGGAAGCAATCACGCCGTCGCTGTTCATCTGGCGCCGGCAATACTCCAGGCACCATTCAATCAGCGGCCACAACTGAACGGCGGTCTCGCGGTTGCCATACGCCAGCGCGAACCGGCCCGCCCCATACGCGATCATCGCCATATCGCCGCGGTCTCCCGCGCCATTCCAGAAGCTGCTTCCTTCCGCGATGATGGAACTCGGAATCGGCTTATAGTCGGCATTCATGTACTGCCCAAATAACCGGAAAGCATTCACTGCCGATGCGTTCGCTGTCGCATCGCCCAGAAACGGAAAGAAAGGATTGGCGTATTCCGCTTGGTCGTTCGCCCAGATCGCCGCGTAATAGCTGCCGCCGCCCGGCCCGTGCATCAAGCCGCCCTTGGTTTCATAAACACTCTCGGCGGTGCGGATTTTAGCGAAAGCAAACGCCCGGTTCAGTACCGGCTCGGGCGTATGCAATACCAGCTTCGTCAGGTAGCCCTCTACCAATGCCTCCCTCGCCTTCTCTTCTGCCTCCGCAGCCACCGGGGCTTCCGGCTCGTCCGCTCTGCGCCCTCTAAAAACGAGGTTGAAAGTCGCGCTCTCCCCAGGCGCTATGTCGCGCTCCCCCCCATCCAGCACACGCGCCGCTATCACGTACTCGCCATACACCCCATCCTGTGGATTGGTGTGCGCTACTTTCTCCGTGCGCTCCACTTCCAAACGCACCGCCTTTCCCGAATCGTTTGTAAAGGTGAGCCGTTCGATAACCATCTGCCTGGTTGTGGACGGGAAAAGTCTGCGCGTAAGTGAGACATTCTGCTGCCGCCCCACCACGCTCCGTACTGTCAGAATTCCTTTGTGCGAAAAGCTCCGCACGGTCTCACTGTCAATCGCGCGCCCGTCAATCAGGATACGCGGCCTGGCGTCTTCTCCGAAAAAATAGCTCAAACTCGCGTGCGTGTCGTTCGGTAGCGTGCGCAGCAACGGAAACACAATCTGTCTCCGCAAAACAAGATGCCCCTCCGCATCCACCCCGTAGTTCGCAATCAGCGAAACCTTACGTCCGCTCATTTCAATTTGGTCTTCATGCGCCGCGCCCGGCTGCACAATCCAAGTAATGCCGCCATCCGCATCCAGCGCCCATCGCTGCGGCAAAGACACCGCGGCCAGAGCGGCGGCGGCGAGAGATCTCAACCAGTAACACATTCCACCGAAGCATACATTAGTGATTTCGCGTTAAACTGGCTCCATGGCGTTCAGGATCGATGATGCGTTCCTGCCCGCTACCCATTCGTCCCACCCCATGACCGAGGAAGAGTTCGCCGCCTTTTGCGCCGAGCATCCCGATCTTTCTTTCGAAATGACCGCCGAGGAATCCTTCGCCCTGAAAGTAGTTTGACCGGCCCCACCCCAATCCCTGCCATAATGTAGAAGACAAGGATTGCACTCCGCCGTTGTCGATAGAAACAAAGTATGGGGCGACAGACTTCCCGGTCGTTTGCGTGGGCGGGTCCGCCGGCGGCCTCGACGCCTACACCCGGTTGCTGCAGAATTTTCCGCCCGACATGGGCGTTGCCATTGTCATCGTCAACCATCTAAGAACCGTCGCCACTAGTCTCCACGAGATTCTCCCGAAGCACACCCAGATGCCGGTGGACCTGATTACGGATCGGCTGGTCATCCAGCCTAATAGGGTGTTTATCATCCCACCACGGCGGGATTTGCACGTTCTTAACGGCGAATTCCGTCTGAAGCCCATCTCAAAGCCCAAGGGATGGCCCGACGTGATCACCATCTTTCTTCGTTCCCTCACTGAGCATTGGACCGGCAAAATTATAGCCGTCATTGTCTCCGGCTTCGACGGCGACGGCGCTGACGCCCTCTGCGGCATTAAAGAAGTGGGAGGCATCACCATCGCGCAGAAGCCCGAGACGGCTGGTCAACCGGAGATGCCTGACAGCGCCATCGCAAGCGGATGCATAGATTTTATTCTTTCCCCTGAGGATATCGCCCAGGAAATTTTGCGCATCGCGGCGGTCGGACCGAAAGAAGAAATCCCGGCGGAGTAATCAGGCAATCGGCTTAGAGCCTCGTTCAGCCATGTCGATCTCTTTGTCCGACGTCAGTGCCATGCACTGACTGCGGGCGATATCGTCGAACCCTTCCTTCGCAGCCACTCCAGTTTGGCCTGGTCTTCCTCGTCACGCTGTTCCAAGAGCCGAAATCACTTTTTAGCTTAGCTGGCTATCTACTTGACTCAGGCCCGTGGAACTGCGCAAGGAGGACTCTACATTTCCGAATCTGAGCCGGAAGCGTGAGCGGCCTAAACCGGAGATGACCGGTCACCGCTCGGATTCGCCTCCTGATGAGAACCGGGACTTTTACCCTGAACGATGAGCCGCCCGCCGACAAATCGGTCTGTCACATCCGTTGCCGCGAAAACGTAATCACATCCAAATTAGGAGGCACATGACCCAGCGCCCGGATAAACCCAACCGCCTGCCCGCGATGATGGCTTAAATGGTTCGCGACATGCAGCACAATCGTCCAAATGGGCTGCGTCCACTCGCTGTTCTTGAGTAAACTAACTAATCGCCATGAGCCGGTTCGATTTAGGAAAATATTCGAAGGCGTTCCCTGAAGCACTTCTCGAACGTTACGGAAGAGATTTCAAACTCGGTTTCGACAGGATCGAGAATCAGTACAAGGACGTCCGATCCGGTCGATGTCCGTTGACAGTCGAAGACGTTCTGGCAATTTTCGAACCGGATCTCCCCTTCGTCGAGGACTGGACAAAGCCAGACCGAAACAACCTTGCCGAAAGGATGGAAGCGAAAGAGGCGCACAAGCTAATCGCGGACCTGCGGCACCACGACTACGATCTTAATCTTCTTCAAAAGATCATTTATTGCTTTCGAGAGCTCAGTCTAACCGCGCTCGTGCTGCATCACGTTTACCCTGAGCGATTCGCAATATGTAGCCACCATCTAGCGAGCCAGTTGTATGTGACTGCTCCAACCGTACCCAAATTCTATATTAAGTACTGTGAAGAATTAAGGGAATGGAGCAAACATAGTTGGCCCACGCGAATTAAAGACTTCACAGTTGCCAAAGCTGAGTTCGCGCTTTGGACCTGGTACCGGGCCTGCCGGAGAAAGGGGGGTGATGATCGCAGGAGGCTTCAGCGGGAATTTTCCAAAGATCCCTGGGTCCAGGTACGAAGGGCAAAGCAAATCGCGACTCTCGGTGAAATCGATCGGCTGGTCCTCGCCCGATCCTTTGTGGAGAACAATGCCACCGCCGCTGCTTCAATCGGATGGGTCGCGCTCGCCATCAAGGTTCGGGAGATACTCAAGGATCGCGGTGTGCCGATGACCACGGGAGACACCATCCGAAACCGGTTCGACAAGCTCTCAGATGAGGAACTCCCGGAGGGCTGGACTAAGAATGATCTAAAGGAAATCTGGGGAAAAAGAAACCTGGTTATGAAGGAGGATGCCGACATCAGTAGCCAAGACGCCGCCTCGGTCCTGATTAAGGTTGAGGAATTCATCGAGCACAACACTCGCGAGGCCGCATGGCCGCGTCTAGTCTGATCCCCTCGTCTTTCCCCGCACTTTTTGCAGAACGGCGCGTTCTGCCCTTTTAGAGTAGACTGAAGCAGAACGGTCACATGACTATAACCCTTGATTTGAAGCCCGAACTCGAAGCCGACCTTCTTGTGAAGGCACAAGCCAATGGCATTGAGGTTGATCGGTATATCCTTTCCCTCGTCGAAGGGGCGCTGAATCGCCCGCAGTCGAATCTTGCTGCCGATTCACGCCAGGAAGCGGTTCGCCGCATGCTGGAATTTGGCGACGAAGAACACATCCGTTTCGGCGAACCGATTACCCGCCGTTTGTTGGGTGAGGGCCATCGCTTTTAGTACCTTCGATTTGTCCTGAATGCTTCCGGTGTTTCGGGGACTTTGACGCGGAGGGAGAGGACTGTCGTTGCGCGGGCAGCGTTACCGGAAGCACGCTCACTACGAATCGGTCGCACCCCCGAGGAGCTTTTCTGCGAGAGTCAGAACATCGACCGGCCAATATTCTTGAGGGCGCGGCCGACGGACGTTTTCGCGCCCGTTTTGAGGCCTGCAACTAAGAATGCTTTCGAGCCACTGCGCCGGCACCGCTTGCAGGCCCCATGTCGCGCCCAGCAGCGCGCCCGCGATAGCAGCGTTTGTATCGGTATCGCCGCCGCGTCGTACGGTATCGACCACACCCTCCTCTAAGTTCGGCGCATGGAGTAGCTGATAGAAGGCGTTTTGCAGGGCGACGAGGCACCCACCCCTGGTTCGTCTCGTAATCGGCGTGCGGGCTCGATGCCGCTTCCTTTAAGCATCGCCTCACAGGGGAGCTGATGCCATTCACTTTGAGCGTCTCAAGCGCTTGATTGTAAATCCGCTCGGGCGATTCGCAGGTACGAATAGCAAACGCAATCGCGGCAGTGTAGACGGCGTTTGAATCCTGGCACGTTCTGTGCGGATGTGTCAGAGATGCATCCGTGCGAGCGCACGCCACGAGGTTCGCCGGGGCAAGTTGGGATCCGAAGATTCCGAGCGGGCTAACGCGCATCAATCCCCCGTTGGCCTCGCTCCTTCGGTTTGCCGCTTCTTGCGCCGCCGTGGCTACACCCACGCCAGCCCTGTGCGCGGCCGCTGCCGGCGAAAGCGCTGCTCTAGTCGTCCCACCGATGTCGAAAGGTTCCGACGAGTACCACTTAGCGTATGACTGCGCAACGGCTTCTACCTCGTACTTTCCTAGCGATGCCAGCGAGCGGGCGAGTGAAAGCGCGAGCTCGGAGTCGTCGGTCGGCTGCCCGGCAATGGTCTCCCAAGTGCCGCCGTCACGCAGGAGTCGCACTCCGCCAGGGTAAAGATGCCTGATCGAAGCGGCCGTCTCGAACTCGACGAGCGAGCCGAGCGCATCACCGGCAATCTGACCAACCAGACAACCCTTTGCACGAGACAAAGAGGCTGAACCGGGCTGATCTGAGGTCTGCATAGCTGGGATTCGCTTGACTGATCTTACAGCGCGACTACACCCGATACCTCACCAAAATAAGCCCTTGTCCATCTCACATCCGTTGCCGCGAAAACGTAATCACATCCACATTAGGAGGTGCGTGACCCAACGCCCGGATAAATCCAACCGCCTGCCCGCGATGATGGCTTGAATGATTCACCACATGCAGCACGATCATCCAAATGGGCTGCGTGTATGGGTTGCCTTTCAAATCGGAGTACGTGATCTCCGCGCCTGCCGCGTCTTCGCGCAACTCGCGTGCCCAATCGGCCCACCCGCTGCGGAGGCCGGGCCAATCCCTTTGCAGCGCAACCAGCGTGTCGTCACCCGCTACCACGAAATCAACCTTCTTATCCCGCAGCCGATTCAACCAGACCCGCTCCGCCCGGTAGATATGCGTGAGCGCGCCAAGCACACTCTTATCGGAGGTTTTGAAATCGTGACTCAGTTCATCCGCGGTCAACCCCGCTGCCGCCGTGAGCACGCGCTCCGTCGCCCAAGTCGTGAAGTCGAGTTGATAGCGGAGCAACTGCCGGATTGAAACCACGCTACGCCGCCACTTCCGTGTTCACTGTCAACGGCCGCTTTGCTTCATAAGCCCGGATCGCGTCATCCTGTTTTAAGATGTAGCCCAATTCGTCCACGCCGTTCAACATGCACTGCTTGGCGAACTCGTCCACTGGAAACGTCACCGCCGAACCATCCGGCAGCGTCAACTTCTGTTCAGCCAGATCCACCGTCACGGTGGCCGCCGCGTCGGCCGCTAGCGCCGCGAACAATGCCTTATGCGCATCCGCCGGAACAATGATCGTCAACAGCGAGTTCTTCGCTGAGTTGCCCTTGAAAATATCCGCGAACGACGTGCTGATCACCGCCTTAAACCCATATTGCGTCAAAGCCCAAGGCGCATGCTCGCGCGAACTCCCGCAGCCGAAGTTGTCTCCCGCCAGCAGCACCTGGGCCGCTTTTCCCTCCGGCTTGTTCAGAATGAAATCCGCCTTGGGCTTGCCCTCTGCGTCATACCGCCAGTCGCAAAAAAGCTGACCGCCCAGCCCTATTTTCGAGGTCGTCTTCAAAAACCGCGCAGGAATAATTTGGTCGGTATCTATGTTGTCAATCGCCAATGGCGCTAGCCTGCTCGTAAACGTTATCACTTTCTCCATGTAAATGTTCCTTCGGAACCGCGACCGCCAGGAAGCGATCTTCCTATAAAAGTGTCCTCACATCCGTCACCACTCCCGTCACCGCCGTCGCCGCCGCCGTCAGTGGGCTCGCCAAAAAAGTCCGCCCACCCTTACCCTGGCGTCCTTCAAAATTCCGGTTACTCGTCGAGACACTGTACTCACCCGGCGCCAGTTGATCTCCGTTCATCGCAATGCACATCGAACAACCTGCCTCACGCCAATCGGCTCCCGCCTCCTTGAAAATACGGTCGAGCCCTTCGGCCTGCGCCTGCTGCTTCACCAGTTGTGATCCGGGCACCACCATCACTCGCACGTTTGGGCTCACTTTGCGCCCCTTGAACACCGCCGCCGCCGCCCGCAAGTCCGAGATCCGCGAGTTCGTGCAACTCCCAATAAACACCACGTTCACTTCGTGTCCCAGCAAACTCTTGCCCGCCGGCAAATCCATATACCGCAGCGCCTTGCTCAAGGTATCGCGTTCCACCGGATCGCTAATCGACGCCGGATCCGGCACCGGCGCGGTAATCCCAATCCCCATGCCCGGATTGGTGCCGAAGGTAATCATCGGTTCCAACGAGTCCGCATCTATGTAGATGCTTTTGTCGTAGGTTGCGCCTTCGTCCGTCGGCAACTGCCGCCACAGGCTCAGCGCCTTCTCCCAATCCGCGCCTTTCGGTGCTGCGGGACGCCCCGCCAGATATTGATAGGTCGTGTCGTCGGGCGCAACCAAGCCCGCGCGCGCGCCTCCTTCAATCGACATGTTGCAAATGGTCATGCGCTCTTCCATCGAGAGCGCGCGAATCGCCGACCCCGCGTACTCAAACACACACCCCGTTCCGCCGCCGATCCCAATCCGCGAAATCAGATTCAGAACAATGTCTTTCGCACCCACTCCTGGTCTGAGTGTTCCTTCCACTCTCACTTCATAGGTCTGTGAGTGGCTTTGCAGCAAGCACTGAGTCGCCAACACATGCTCTACCTGGCTTGTGCCAATGCCAAAGGCCAGCGCTCCAAAAGCTCCATGAGTCGCTGTATGGCTGTCACCGCAAACCACGGTCATGCCCGGTTGCGTCAGCCCCTGCTCAGGACCAATCACATGCACAATCCCCTGTTTCTTACTGTGCGGCCCGTAAAACGGAATCCCAAAGTCGCGGCAGTTCTTTTCAAACTGCGTGATCTGCGCCTCGGCAATCTTGTCTACAATCGGCAGAGACCGGTCATGCGT
This sequence comes from Bryobacterales bacterium, assembly GCA_963785595.1. Taxonomy (GTDB): domain Bacteria; phylum Acidobacteriota; class Terriglobia; order Bryobacterales; family Bryobacteraceae; genus Bog-105. The sequence goes on from CAWAVY010000003.1 coordinate 1,195,020, forward strand.
CGGAATGCTGTGGTCGGTTGTGCCGATGGTTAAATCCGGCCGCCGCACTTTCAACCCGCGTTCGCGCAAACCCGAAAACGCCTGGGGCGAAGTCACTTCATGCACTAAGTGGAGGTCAATGTAGAGAAGGGTCGGCGTCCCCGCCCGCTCCGCCACCACATGGTTGTCCCACACCTTTTCGATAATCGTCCGTTGCATAATCCCTTTCAGGCCGCCAATGCTTCACACACCGCATCCCCCACTTCGCTCGTGGTCGCCGCCTTTCCTGAAGGCCGCAAATCAGCCGTCACGCGCCCGCTATTCAACACATCTTCCATCGCCGCGTACACCGCTTGTGCTTCCGCCATCAGTCCGAAGCTATACTCCAACATCGCTCCTACCGACCCGATCGCTCCGAACGGATTCGCCTTGTTTTGCCCCGCGATATCCGGCGCCGATCCATGCACCGGCTCATACAAACCGGCCCACGCGCCCGACGGTCTCTGAGCGCCAATCGAAGCCGAAGGCAGCATCCCAATCGATCCCGCCAGCACCGCGCCTTCATCGCTCAAAATATCGCCAAACAGATTCTCCGTCAGCACGATGTCAAAGCGCTTCGGATTCAGCACCAGTTGCATGGCGCAGTTGTCCACTAGAATATGCTCCAACGCCACATCCGGATAACCCGCCGCCACTTCCACCACCACCCTGCGCCACAATTGCGAATTCTCCAGCACGTTCGATTTATCCACGCTGGTTACTTTCTTGCGCCGCTTGCCTGCCAGTTCGAACGCCATCTTCGCCACGCGCTCAATTTCCGCCCGCGTATAAACCATGGTGTTCACCGCGCGCTCTTCCGCTCCACTGCCTGAAATGCCGCGCGGCGTGCCGTAGTAAAGCCCGCCCGTCAGTTCGCGCACAATGATCATGTCCGCGCCGTCCACCAGTTCGTTCTTCAACGGCGATGAATCCAGCAGCGCCTTGTAAGACCGCACTGGCCGCAAATTCGCGTACACGCCCAATGCCTGGCGGATGCCCAGCAATCCGCGTTCCGGCCGTTTCTCCGGCGGCGCGTTATCGAATTCCGGCAAGCCCACCGCGCCCATCAGCGTGGCATCGGCCTTCAATGCCAGCTCCCGCGTTTCGTCCGGAAAAGGATTGCCGGTCCTATGGATCGCAATCCCTCCCAACAAACCTTCGCTCAGGGAAATAGTGTGGCCCCAGGCTGCGCCAACGTGCTTCAAAACTTTTACCGCCTCGCGCGTTACCTCAATCCCGATTCCATCGCCCGGCAAAGTCAATATTGATAAATTCATTCTTACTTGGTGGCGCCCGCGGGCACCCGCTCGGCCTTCACACTCTTGATCAATGCCAGAATCTCATCGTTCCGCAAACCCTTCTTGTGATCGGCCAAGTGCGTGAACTTCCGGTAAACCTCATCTAACTCTTCCTGCGATAACTCATACCCTAGCGTGTGCGCCCGGTCTTTCAACGCGTGCCTTCCGCTATGTTTGCCCAGCACCAGCCTGCTCTCCGGCACGCCCACGCTGGCTGGACTCACAATCTCATACGTCGCCGGATTCTTCAAATAGCCATCTTGATGAATACCCGCTTCATGCGCGAAGGCATTCTCACCCACAATCGCCTTATTCGGCTGTGGCCCAAATGAAATAAACTGTGTCAACAATTGGCTAGCCGGAAACAGCTTCTCCGTGTGGATCTTGGTCTCAAACGGCAGCCGGTCGGGCCGCACCTTCATCGCTATTACCACTTCTTCCAACGCCGCGTTGCCCGCGCGCTCGCCAATCCCGTTGATCGTGCATTCAATCTGGCGCGCGCCCGCCTTCACAGCTGCCAGGGAATTCGCCACGGCCAATCCCAAATCGTCGTGACAATGCACACTGACAATCGCCCGGTCTCCCAAGGCGTTCACCATGCGGGCGATCAGTTCGCCATATTCATCCGGCACTGAAAAGCCCACCGTGTCGGGCAGGTTTACCGTGCGTGCGCCCGCTTCCACCACCGCGCGGCTCACTTGTTCCAAATAGTCCGGATCGGTGCGCGTCGCATCTTCCGCCGAAAACTCTACATCGTCGGTATAGTTGCGGGCCAGCGCCACCGCCGCCACGGCCTCATCCAGAACCTGCTGTCTGCTCTTACGCAGCTTATGCGTCAAGTGAATATCGCTTGTGGCGATAAAGGTATGGATGCGCGGCCGTTTCGCCTGCTTCAACGCTTGAGCCGCACGCTCCACGTCCATCGTGCAAGCCCGCGCCAACGCCGCCACCTGCACCCACGGAAACCGCCGGCTCACCGCATCCACCGCTTCGAAATCGCCATCTGAAGCAATGGGAAAGCCGGCTTCCAAAATGTCCACTCCTAAATCCACCAGCGCCTCAGCCATTCTCAGCTTCTCAGGCGTGGTCATACTGCAACCGGGCGACTGCTCTCCGTCACGCAACGTAGTGTCGAAAATGTAAACTCGGCTCAAGGCGATCGTCTCCTGCTCTCTATCCTAATGTTCCTCACAAAGATTATGCAAATTTATAGTATTCTCACCTAGCATTAGATATAATGATGACATAAACGCTCAAAGCGGTGGGCGTTATGGAACTCTATCCACTAAAAGTCTTCCTTACTGTCGCGACAGAACGCAGTTTTTCCCGGGCCGGCGAAAAACTGCTGCGCACGCAGCCCGCTATCTCCATTGCTATCCAACGTTTAGAGAGTGACCTCAAAGAAAAGCTCATTGACCGCTCGGGCCGCGAGCTTTTACTGACCGACGCTGGCCGTCTAGTGCTGGAGTATGCCAAGCGCTTCCAAAACCTGGAATCCGATCTGGAAAACTCCCTGCGCGAGCTGAAAGATAATTACGCCGGCCGTTTGGCCATCGGTGCGAATGAGTCCACCACGCTCTACCTGATCCAACACATCCAGCAGTACCGGCGGCTCTTTCCCAAGATCAAGGTCCAGGTTCGCCGTTCGGAATCGAGCAAAATCCCATCCCAGCTCCTCGATGGCGAGCTCGAGCTCGGCGTCATCAGCTACGACCCTGGGGATGAACACCTGCTCTCGCAAATCATCTATACCGACCGCCTAACGCTGATTGTTTCGCCGCAACATCGTTTTTCTAAGCGAATTGACGTTTCCATCGCGGAACTCGACATGGAAACATTTATCGCCCACAATGTGATCTCGCCGTATCGCGAAACCGTCATCCGCGAGTTTCAGCGCCACAAAGTGCCGCTGAACATGGATGTGGAAATGCCCACTGTGGAATCCATCCGCCGCCTGGTTCAAAATAATGAAGGTGTGGCCTTTCTTCCACGCATGTGCGTGGAGCAGGAAATCAAGCAAGACCTGCTGCGCGAAATTCGCGTAAATGAATTGAATGTGGAGCGTAAAATCAGGCTTGTGTATCCCGCCCGCCGCGCCGTCAGCCATGCCGCCAAGGCATTTCTGGATGTGGTAAAGCACGCCAGCACCGAGTTGGAGGCAGTGCGGGAAACCGCTTGAGCTTCGCTCCATCCATTGCTATTGTAGGCGGCGGCATCGTCGGCCTTTCCATCGCCTGGCGGCTCGCGCAGCGTGGCTTCCGCGTAACGGTTTTCGATCAGAGCACCTTGGGCAGCGAAGCGAGTTGGGCCGGCGCTGGCATGCTCGCTCCCGGCGGCGAAATCGATGAACCCTCCGAACTCGCCAGCATGGCGCTCGAATCGCGCCGCCTCTATTCCGCCTATGTTCGTGAACTGGAAGTGGCCTCCGGCTTGTCCATCGATTTTCAGGAACCCGGAGCGCTGGATTTAGCGTATTCGGCTGAAGAATTCGCGGCGCTTGAAATGCGCGCGGTGAAGCAATCGGCCATGGGTATCGAGTCGCAATCAATCATGCCCGCCCGCGTTGCTACGCATTGGCCGCGCGTGCGCAGCGAAGGGCTTACCGGTGCGCGCTTCTATCCGGGAGATGCTTTGGTCAATCCGCGCGAAGTGGTAGCCGCCCTCGCCGCTGTCTGTCGGAACCTGGATGTGCGTCTGCTGGAAAACAGTGTCGTACAAAGCGTTTCAGAGCGCACCGGCTATGCGGAAATCAACAGCGCTCATGGCTTTGGGATTTTTCGCGCCGCCGTGATTGCCGCGGGGGCGTGGAGCGGCGACATTCCCGTTAACCCCGTGCCGATACCCGCCTCTTCACCTGTGAAAGGGCATTTGATTGGCTACCGACAGCCCGCGCACACCTGCCACACCATCATCCGCCATGGCCACACGTATTTGATGCAGAGAATCGGTGGGTTGCTCATTTCTGGCACGTCCGTCGAATCTGTCGGTTTTGACCGCAAGGTGGACACGCATATCGTCTCCGAATTGAGTTCCGCCGCCGGTTTCGTCATGCCCCACCTGCTTGAGACTTCACCAAAGGAAGCCTGGGTGGGCTTTCGGCCGGCGAGTGACCAGCTCCACCTTGGCCGCTGGCAATCCGGCAACGTCTATCTTGCCTATGGCCACTACCGCAACGGCATCCTGCTTGCTCCGTTGACTGCCGGTCGCCTCGCGGCTGAGATCAGCGCCAATTTGGAAACGCGCTAGCCCGCTTGCGCCGCACGTCGTCGATCAGTTGGCTTACCTTGCGCCTCCTCTTTAGCAAACTTTCGAGCAGTTTCTCCAACTCGTCTTCGTCCTGATCCAGCCATTCGCGTGGAATTTCCTTCCACGCCGCGTCAATCACCTCGATCGGAAAGTTCGTCACCATATCCAGCCAAGGCTGGAACGAATCGAGCGACGCTACCTCCTCGTAAACCGACGTCCTGAAATACAAGCCGTTCAGCGGCGTGTCCTGGAACTCCCAATGCGGGCCATTGAAGGCGAACCCGTGATCGATCATCTGAGCAAAGAAACCAATCCTGGCCGGCGCCTCACCCTTGAGCGGAGTCCAGGTCTTGGCGCGTGCGCGGAAAAACACCGCTTGCCGCGAATCGGCGTTCCCCACCCATTTATCAAAGACCAGCGTCCCCAGAAACTCGACCCGGTTTTCCACTTTTCCGAGCAGTTTCTCGGGCAAGAAATCGAACACCGCTACTTTATCCGGATTGACCGACATCTTCGATCCAAAATGCAGGCCCGGTAAGATCCGTTCCCGGCGCGACCCGATTGAAAAGTACACATCGGGATTTTGCGCCAGAAAATCTTCTGAGACTTGAATCAGCGCGGTTTCGGGAACATGTATTTGCAGATAGCGAAGAAACGCGCTGGCCAGCCACTCGTTTACCAGAATCCGGCGATGCTGCGGGTTATTCGTGAACTTGACCACATAAAAATGGCCATCTTCACCTGCGATCAGATGGGATTGCGCGCCACCGCGCATTTTTCGTATCAAGTGGCGAGCGCTGACAGGCATTGAAGGTAAGCTGAGAGAATCGACTTGGCCCGCGCCCTAAACGTGCGGGGAACGGTTGTAAGGAAAGCAAGGAGCAATAACCAGAATGGCTGAAGAGAAGTCAGAATCCTCCGCCGCGACTAGCCCGGACGAAATAGCGCTCGAGCTCATGAAATTCATCGCCATGACCACCGGATATGGCAAAGGCGTCCCCTCCGCAGGTTTTGGCGGCAAGGAAAAAGGCGGCCGCTCGGCGGAAGAATACGCCGAAGCTCTGTTAGAGCTGTTCGACAGGTGCCGGTCGGCAGTGCGCAAAACCCCCAAATAGAGCCGCTAAACACCAAGGCCCGCTTACAATCACGCGGGCCTTATTCTTTTCATCTAACGCTTCTTCTTTTTCGCAGGCGCTTTCTTCACTGCTTTTTTCACGGCCTTCTTCATCGGCATTTTGGCTGGCGCTTTCTTCACCGCCTTCTTAATCGCCTTTTTCATCGCTTTTTTCGCGGGCGCGGCTTTCTTAGCTGGAGCCTTTTTCTTGGCAGGCACCTTCTTCACTGGGACCGTCTTTTTTACAGGCGCGGCCTTTTTCTTAGCCGGAGCGGCCTTTCTTACAGGAGCCTTCTTCGCAGGCGGCGGCGGTGGCTCCTTCACGGGAGGTTTCGCTACAACTGGCGCGGCGGCCGGTTCAGGCGGCGGCTTGGGAGCGCGTTTCTTCCGAGGCTTCGCGGCTGGTTTGACCGGCTCGGGTTCGGCAAAGCCCAACTCGGCCTGGCCCTCGGGCGCTACCGGCTTCTCATGAGTGTGGTGTTCATGCCCGTGCGCTCCCTCGCTATGCGTGGGCTGGATCACAGTTTCCTGGCCTGGCTTATGCGGCAGTTCCTCTTCCAATTCGTCCTCCTCGTATTCGTCCTTGTCGGACTCCATTTCGACGTGTTCGTCTTCATAGTCGAAATCGTCGTCGTCATCGTCTGGCCTAAGCCAGTAATTCAAAGGCAAGCGCTCTCTCCTTTCGCACATCCCTACTATGCAACTATGCAACGAGATGGTGCGAGAAGCCAAATGATTTCATATGCAATAGCCATTTCGCAAGTGCTGAAACAAGAAAAGCTTGATCTTTTTCGATCAAGCTTTCAATTTTCGTTTTGTGAAGCGCGAAGATTATCTGCGCAAGCTCGCGGTATGCACTTCCGCCTTGCGGTGCAAAGCCTGGCTTGAGACATGCGCCGAGACCCTGCGCGATGCCGCCACGTGGCTTCGCTGCGCAACCGTAGACTTGCTCGACTGCACGCGGGCTAGGCTGTATCGTCCTTTGCCGAAGCGCCGGGCTTTGGCGGCCCTGGCAGGAACCACTGGGTCGAGTGCTGGAATCAGTAGAGTGTCGCCTGCTTCGAGCGTATCCGAACTGCCGTTTACCGCGACGATTCGCTCAGGGGTCAAATGATACGACTTGGCGATCGCCGCAAGACTATCGCCCACCGACACATGATGCAGCCGCCAAGCATGCCTGCTATCGGCCGGAACAGTTTCCAGAGCTTCCTGGGTGGTTGCACCCATGCCCTTGGGAACATGCACCTGGAAGCCGGCAGGTGCCAAACGTCCCAGCAAAGACGGGTTCAATTCGCGGATAACTGAGACAGGTTGAAGCGTAGCGTCGGCGATCAAGTCCAAGTGGGTTGACGCCGAGACCCGAATCGAATCGTACTCGAGCGGTGCATCCATTCCGATATTGTCCAAACCGTAATCCTGCGGATTCTTGGCGATGATCGTCATGGCGATAATAATGGGAACATAGTTGGCTGTTTCCCGCGGAAGCGAGTGGCGGCGCAGCAGTTCCCAGTAATCGGCATACCCGGTGCGCTCCACTGCGCGGTCTACCGCTCCAGCGCCGCAGTTATAGGCGGCCATTGCCAGATACCAATCGCCATAGCGTTCGTGCAGCGCCTTCAAGAATCGGGCCGCAGCCCGGGTAGCCTTCTCGGGATCGAGACGCTCGTCATAGGTGCCGGACCGCTTTAATTGGTAAATCGAGCCCGTATCGGCGATGAACTGCCACATGCCTACCGCATTTTTGTACGAGATAGCTCTGGGTAGGAAGCCCGATTCAGCCTGCGCCAGATAGATCAATTCCTGCGGTACGCCTTCTTCCGCCAGAATCCGTTGAATTAACGAACGATAGCGCCCCGCGCGGCGAAATCCGGCGAGCAACGTCCGTCTCCCGGAGTCTGTGGTGGTAAAAAACCGGATCAAGCCAGGAACCGGCCCGGCCAGTTCCAACGGTATGCCGGAAGTCACTTGGCTCAATTCACTTTGCAGCCTTGGCGCAAGCTTTTCGTCCACACCAAAGGTCATCCGGCTGATGGCATCGATGGGTGCTTCGTCGAACGCCACTTTTTCCTCGTCCGCTTTCTGCCCGGCGCCAAGCTTTTCCACATCAAACCGGTAGATCAGATTACAAATCTCGTCCAGCCGGCGTTCGATGCGGCTATGGTCAGGCAACGAATCCGGAACCCTTAAAAGCACATCGACAGCTTGATCAAACTCCCGCCGGGCGCCGGCCAGATCTCCTTCAAAGTACAGTTGCCGCCCGGCGTTGAAATGGCTGTCGGAACGCCGCAGGCATTCGTCCGCTTCTCCCGACCGGATGCTTCCGTCTGACGCCTCAGCGCCCGTTACAGGCACAGCGGTTGGAGCAAGGGAAAGTTCTTCGCGGCCACTTGCTTCAGTCGCAGCCGGCGTACCCGCCGCTGCCCCCGCTATCAGGGCAAAGCCACCCGACAACGTCTTCTTCGGACCCGCTTGGGAAACTCCCACGGTGAAGACCGACAGTAAAACGAACAAGGCCACCTTAGGGCGCGATTTTTTCATCATGCGATAAGTGTCTTTTATAGTTTAGCTCAATCGGGCTACAACTGGTGCCCGATTCGCCGCAAAAGCGCTTCGCCCAAGCCCGAATTTCCAAACGGATTCCAAAAACAGTATCTATTATTCCGTGCGGTTCGGAGCACTTTTTGCTCCTGATTTCTGATCGGTTGATAATAGTACTAGCAATAGAATTTATCGTGAAAACTATTGCAATTCTGGTATTTGCTTTCGACACATCGAGCGCTTAGCAGGTATTTTCAGCAGCTTAGAAAGCCTCTTCGACCTGCAAGTGGTCTGAAATTTCTTCCAAGTTTGGGATTTATACTAGCGGGTCGGTACCGGAACCGGTTGTCGGCTGGCAATGACACGATCAATCATTCCATATTCCAGGGCGGCAGAAGGCTCGAGGATGTAATCCCGGTCCACGTCGCGGGCGATTTTGTCGATCGGTTGACCGGTCGCGTCAGCGAGAATTTCGTTCAACGATTGCCGCATGCGCAGAATCTCCCGGGCGTAGATATCGATATCGGCTGCCTGCCCGCCGAGTCCGCTCATCGAGGGCTGGTGGATGAGAATTCGCGCATTGGGCAAGCTGAAGCGCTTCCCTTTCGTCCCGCATGCCAGCAGCACCGCCGCCATTGACGCGCACTGCCCCAGGCAATAGGTGACGATGTCCGGCTCCACCAGCCGCATCGTGTCCAGGATCGCCAAACCGGCGGTAATGGAACCACCCGGAGAATTCAAGTACAACGAAATGTCGCGCTCGGGATCTTCGGCGGCCAGAAACAACATCTGGGCGATGACCAGATTGGCAACATTGTCGTCGATGGGCGTGCCGAGAAAAATGATGTTCTCTTTGAGCAGGCGCGAGTAGATATCGTAGGCGCGCTCACCCCTTGACGTTTGCTCCACCACCATCGGCACGAGTACGGAATTGTTCATCCAAAACTCCTCATTAAATCCAAAGCGCTCCAAGATTCGTAATAATTCTGGGCAGCACCCCTATAATATAGGATCGTAATTAGGGTGCCGATTCAATATCGAATATTTCACACAAAACGCCATTTGTCGGATCCGTATTGCTCTTTACTCTAATCTTTGAACAAATTCGTGACGAAGAAACCTAGTAGGGCACAACTACTGAACGAGCGTATGAAGGTTCTGATTGCCGACGACAGTGCAACATCCCGCGCCATGCTGCGGGCAGCCCTCGCGCGCTGGGGATATGAAGTGGTGATGGCGGAAAATGGCGCGGAAGCCTGGGATATTCTGGCAAAACCCGACGCTCCGCCCATGGCCATCCTCGATTGGGTGATGCCTTATTTAACGGGACCGGAAGTATGCAGTAAAGTCCGCGAAACGCGCCGCGAGCCCTACACCTACATCCTGCTCCTGACCTCAAAGAACACCAAAGATGAGACGGTTGAGGGCTTAGAGGCGGGCGCCGACGATTATATTGTTAAGCCGTTTAACCAGCAAGAGCTATCGGTTCGGCTGCGCGCCGGAAAACGCATTATCGATTTGCAACTGAGCCTGATGGAGGCGCGGGAGGAACTGCGCGAGAAGGCCAGTAAAGATCTCTTGACCATGCTGCCGAATCGAGCGGCGATTGTGGGCACATTGGAGCAGGAGGTGGCGCGCTGTCACCGCGATCAACGTTCGGTGGGTGTCATCCTGCTAGACATCGATCATTTTAAGAAAGTCAACGACACGTTCGGCCACTTTGCCGGCGATGCCGTCTTGCGCGAAACCGCCGCCCGGCTGCGTAGCAGCATGCGTCCCTATGACCAAGTGGGCCGCTACGGGGGTGAGGAATTCCTGGTGGTGCTTCCCAACTGCGAACTCGAGCCGGCGGCGAATCAAGCCGAGCGCATGCGGCAGCGTCTGGAAGAATCCAAAGTGCTGGCCGACGCCGGCACTGAAATCTCCGTTACCGCGAGCTTCGGCGTTACCATTTCCGACCTTTCCGATCGCAGCCCCGATCTGTTTGTGCGCGTAGCGGACGAAGCCCTCTATCGCGCGAAAGCGGGCGGCCGCAATCGAGTTGTCAGTCTTTTGCTGGGCGATTCCGATCTCAGATCCACGTAAAAACCGCTCGTTTCGGTTGCTATACTTATTTTCAGTGCGCCCGTAGCTCAGTTGGATAGAGCGTCTGGCTACGAACCAGAAGGTCGTGTGTTCGAATCACTCCGGGCGCACCAGTTTTCAGTAGTTTACAGATCACGACCTGATTTATACCCAATCAAAACCCAATCATTAAGCGTTCCGCTTGCGAGCTTTGGGGGCCTTTCCCGGGCGGTCTGGGTGCTTGCTTGGCATCAATTCTTCGTCCCAACTGGTGACCCCTTTGACCAAACTCTCTTCGATAGTCTTCTGGTAGTACTTGAGCGTGGTGGCGGCATCGGTGTGCCGAAGCAACGCTTGAACGTCCTTCACTCGGCCGTGGCGCTGCAACTGGGTTCCGGTCGTGTGCCGCAAGACTAGAAAATTCACTCTCGAATCGGGTTTCCCGTCCTCCCCGATGAAAACGTCGATTCCGGCCTTGACCCCTAGCGGTTTCAAAACCCGGTCGAGATAGTTGTCGTGGCTAATGGCGGTTCCAGTCGTACTCGGAAAGAGCAAGTCCGTGAGCTTCTCGTCGCGAATCCAGCCACGGATATCGCCATCAAGGGCAGGCGGCAGCGGCACGAATCCTTCCGATTCTTCCGTCTTTGTCCGGTCAACCACGCCCTGTGAAGGAATCGCAGTTTGATCGATACGAAGAATTCGGTCGGGCAAAACGTCGTCGACGCGCAGGGCAAACAATTCGGAGGGCCGCAGTCCGCACACCAGGAACAAACGCAGAATCAGGCCCTCGCGACGACCGGCAACCGCGAGTAAGCGATGGCACTCGGGCAGTTTCAGAAAACGTTCGCTGGCTTTGCGAAGGCGCGGTAGTTCCGCCTTGTTCACTGGGTTTTTCGAGATTCGATCTTCTTCGAGCGCCAATTCAAATATTGCTCGGACGAGCGTAAGGCTCTTGGTGACGAGTGAACGAGACCACTCACCCCCAGCAATTTCGTTGATCGCCTGTTGCACTTCGCCGAGTTTGATCTCCGCGGCGGGGCGTTGGCCTAGAAGAGGCAAGATGTGATGGTGCAGTAGTCCTCGCATCGTATCTGCCCACTTCTTTGAGACTTGTCCTTCTTTTACGCGAAGGTACCAGTCGGAAAGTTCAGCGAAGCTCGCGTGCTGTTCCGGAGGCCTGGCGCCGCGCGCCAGCTCCCGCGCTTGATCCTCGGCCTCGCGCTTGGTTAGATCGGATTTCTTGCCGATGATTTTCGTGCGTTGACGGCGGCGTTCGCGACCGTCGATGAAGAGGTATTCATACCAAACCGCTTCCCACTGTTTGACTTTGCCTTCGGCTACACGAACGAAGCCGTTGGCAAACCCGCGCTTTCGAGACATATGACGGCAGATTTTAGCAAGGTCGAGACCTGGCGGTAGGCCAGATTGGGGCACAGGTGATTCGAAATTGTCGTTCATACTGCTGTTCCATCCGCCAGGTTTGCGAGCCAAGTCCGAATGTCGCCGACACGAAAACGCCATTCTCGGCCGATTTTGAGGGCTGGCAGTCGAAGCTTGTGACGGCGGCGTTGGTTGGCCGTTTCGATCACCCAACTACGTTTTTTGCCTAGCCATTTCGCCAACGCACCGGCGTCGATCACTGCGTCGTCCGGCAACTCGTAAGCTTCTCGGCTCGGAGGGGACGGCTGCGGGCTTCCGGTTGGCCAACGGTTTTGGTGGATGAGTTGTGTCAAGCGCCTCCTTTTGGCCCACGCGACCGTGCTTCGCGCGGGAAATTCTCGCGCAGCCAGGAATTGCGGCCATTCATCCAAGCGTTCCGCAGCAAGACCTTCAACTGCTTCAGAGTTAGCTGTACGGTTCGCCGACGGTTTGATGAATTTCTCTTTGATCCGCCCATTGATTTGCCTAAAAAATGAAATTGCCTCAGAGCCATCAAAGCCGGTATTAGTGCGCATCGAACACGAATGAGGGACGCATTGAGGCGCAGAGCAACGCAACAGACTGCCGTATTCGATACGGCCAATGATCCTAGCGGCGATAAAATGGTGCCCGCCAGTGTGGAGGACGACGGACGTGTTGGATAAAAGCAAGATCGACAAGGAACTCGCGCGAAGGCTTTCCGCCGCCTTCATAAGCAACCAGATGGGCGTTAGCATTAGCACCCAGTACAAGAAGACGCCGGAAGACGTCGGGGATTTGTGGTACTTCTTAGCCGCTTTGGCAGACAAGTTGGCAAGAGAGGGACAAGAAGGCGTCTACCGAGATTGGGGACGCCTGGCTACGAAGGTCATTCAATAGGAATTTATCCATTACCAGCATGCGGCTGGCACAGGATGGGTATGGATCGAGGCTTTGTGAAGAGTCTCGGTCTGCACTGGCCGTCAACATGCCGTTTAAAATACCAACGTCGATTGGCGGCATTGGTCTGAATCTAAGCAGGCTAGGCTGAATCGAGATCGGTGAGACCGCTGTCGCATCGTTCCAACGGGCTTTGTCAGGGATACAACCGATCGCTTTCAGAAGCTATGAAAACGGGATAGTTGAACCGAAGCGCCTGTTCGGACATCGTTCAGTTTCACCCGCACTCGAACCCTAAAAATGATGACCTTTAGTCCGGTAGCAGCTGAAACCCAACAGCTCTCAATTCCGCAAGGAGCTCTTTCTTCCATCGGTCGCTATTATCTAATGGTATGTGTACGAACCCGCCTAGATCGGAAGGTAGTTCCACCCCCTCTTCATAAAGCGCACACACCCGCTCCCTGTTAATACGACCAAGGAAATACCCCCATTCAAACACGACATTCTGGCGTGCCCGGGCTCGTAGCTCCTTCTCGTTCGCCAGACCACGCCTGTCGTCTGCGGTCAATAGGACTACCGCGTAATCTGCGTCCCCGTTCTCCTCAATCTTCTCTATCAATGTGCGCCCCATGCTGGGTAGCTCTCGCAAAACAACCGGAGTACATCCCCGCGCCGAAAGCTCTCGCGCCACACGCTTCATCCCGCGCTCCTCCCGACCGTGAACTATGAACACTTTGTTTGTCGTTGAGTTTGGTCTAGTAGCTTTTAGGCGCCCAAGGCCTGGCGTCAGCACTGCTCGGCGGGCGTGTCCAGGAATTCTTTGAATTCTCTGTCCGCCGCGAACAGGCGTTGGAGCGCGGCGTTGACGATATGAGCTTCGGAGCTGTCGGCAAAATTGCAGTACTCCTTAAGTTGCTCGGCGACTCCCGGTTGGAGGCGGATGCGCAGTGGTTCTTGCTCTCGTTTGTCTTCTCTTTCGATCAGTGGCATAGATGTGTTTCGCGGTCCTTTCGGTTGGGATGGAACTATTCAAACGCCTGGTCTTGGCGGAAGTATGTAATCGCGAGACCAAGCGGGTTATGAGGAACCACGTTGTTCGGCACCTCGGGGTTAAAGCGAAACTGAAACTCGGCGGACCAGCGTTCGCGTTTGTCTTCCGTGCCAGCGGTGGTGGTGAAGATCTTCGTAAGCTCCACCCGCGCGCGGTACGGTTCGGTCTCCAACTCCTCAATGACAACGTTCGAGACCAGCACGTCGATGTTGTCTTCGTTGCTGGCGAGGAACTTGGGTAACCAATTGGTCTTTCGGTCGCTCGCATCAACCATGTCGGCGACGCTGCGTTCCAGAAAGTAAATCGATTCGACGTATCGGTCCTGCACCGTTTTGCGGTTGCGGCCGTAGAAGCCGGTCACAAACTGCGTCAGGAAGTAGCGAACCTCTTTCGCCTGCGGCTTGTACTCCGCCTGCGAATCGTTGACTGCCTCGGCGCGTCCCACGTCGTCGATCCGCACGATCACGGGCCGGATGTGAGCCATCGCGCGAGATATACGAAGGTTGTTGAAGCTGAGGACTGCGATCACACCCAGAGCGGCAAGCAGCGCGATCTTGAGCGCTGTGTTGGTCGTCAGGGTGGAACCGTAATACTCGAAGTGCTTAGCGGCGGCATGCTCGATGGGAGGAAGCGCCGCTGGATTGAAAGTGGTCTCTGTTTTCATTTGAAAGCCTTCATGACACTGCTCTTGACTGTTCCGGCCAGGCTGCCGCCGGCATGGGCGGCGCCGGTAAAAAGATCGTTAACAAAATGCGTGATGTACCAGATGCTGGCGAGCATCCCGGCCGAGAGCAGAAAGAGGCCGAGGATCTCGGTCGCGGCGTGAGCCAGCGCGAAGTTGCCGCCGAAGAGGTTGTTGATCACGAACACGAACGCATTAGCCCAGATGAAGGTCAGCGCGTTGGCGACGACTTGATAGAAGCTGTACTTGATGGTGTAGGAAAGCCAGTTGTAGAACAGCCAACTGAAGCGCGGAACCAGGATGAACGGCACTAACAGCGGGCCGACCAGCGTGCCAATGCCGATGGCGACAAAGCTAATAAGTGTCAGAACGAAGAGGATGCCGTCGGCCAGCACTAGCAGCCCAGTGAACTCGAAGTACAAGCCGATTTCCAGGAATTGCGTCGCACCGGGAAAGGGCGTACTTTTCAGAATGTTGTCGACCTGACTGGTGAGCGTATCGAGCGCCGCAATGTTGATCTTGCTCGCCAAGTCATAGGCGATCACGGGAATGATCTGGTGGACGTTGTTTCCGCCGAGCAGGCCGAGCGGCGCGTTCCAATAGCGCAGCATGGTCTCTCCCAGAACGAAGAGAAAGAAGAAATGAACCAGCTCGTCGAGCGGTAAGACGAGGTGGTGAGCCGCGAGCGAAGCACGGGCGATGCGCAGACCTAAAATCGCCAGCATGATGGCCGCAATGCTCGTAAAGACGGTTTGTCCCTCCGCCAAGAACAGCGGGCTGAAATTCGTTGTCATCTGGTCGATTTGGTTCGTAACAATACCCGAATAGTCCTGGAGGCCCGCTCCGAAAGAGAGCGGGACTGCGACCAGAAACAAGAAGATGAGTTTGCGTGCTGGGTTCATGAATGAGCCTTACTTGGGGCGGTAACGGCGAATGGTGTCTGCGCTTCCACCCCAGTTGTTGGCGCTGGTTTTCATCGCTTGTTGAATCGCCGCGCGCGATCGTGCAGCCTCGGCCTCTTTCTGGGCTTGCTTGGCATTGCTATAGGCGAGAGAACCCGCAATGGTAGCCAGCAGAAAGACCGCAAAAACGAGCAGTTTGGTGTGGATCAGGTTCAGCATTGTTGAATCTCCTTACTGCGGACGATAGTTTGTGATGGTGGCGGACGAACCGCCCCAATTGAAATCCTGCGCGTTGTTGTAGTCATAGACTTGGCCCTGGAAGTCGAGCGATTCCGCCAACTGATCGCGTTGGAGTTTGATGGCGAGGGTTTGCTGTTGCGCGAGACAAGTCTGAATTGCACCTTGCGCGAGCTGTTCGGTATTACCCTGTTCCTGGTGGCCATTGATCATATTGAGTTGCTCGATATTGCTATTGGTATTCGCCGTTCCGTCCAAATGCGAAACAGCGAGCTTCATGATCGATGGAAGGTTGAGAGCCACGTTGGCGTGATAGTTAGCCACATTTTGCAAGCAACTCACGGAAGCCCCATCCATCGCGTTCAGCGTGGCCAGCTGCGCAAGAGTGCTGCTGGAGCCGGGCACCTGACCGGCCATGTAAGAGTCATGCGTGAGGGGATAAGTCGCAGTTGCCCAAGCCTGGGGAGTCAGTCCGGGTTGGCCGTTGATCATCTGTGGCCAAAGAATTGTCTCACTGTATTTGTCTTTGGTGAAATCGTTGGTGGCCATCTGCGCGATGGTCATCCAAGCGCCCTTCTGGCCGGAGGTGAAACTCCTGGCCATTGACATGCCCAGCGTGTAGAGCTGCATACCGCTGGTCCAGATCTTGACCAGTTCGTTGTACTCCTGGATCATCTTGGCCCCGTTCGAGATGTCTTCGTTCCAGATCTTGCCGAGCGACGCCCACGACGTGGCGTCGAAGACCGCGATCTGGCCGTTGAGCCGCGGCGTAACCAGCGGCAAGAATAAAACCACAGCGGCGGTAACAGCGCCGCCTTTGAGATAGGGGACGATGCGTTTCCTCATTTCCGAGGACTCCTTTCGTGTTGAATAGTTGTGGGTTGCGGGTGGCGCAGCCGGTTTTCGACGGGCTGCAAAACAAAAGCTCCGAACAGCGCGAGGACACAAATAACGCCCATTACCGACATTCCAAACAGAATGAAGCCGGGGATCACGAGATCGAGTCCAAGGCGATAGCGCAACAGACGTTCCGTGCTGGGTTGCATCTTTGTTACTCTCCTTTTGGTTGGTACGCGGGCAACGCTAAGTCATCGGTGAGGATGATCTTGACGCGTGTGCCTTCGCGGATGGTAATGGTGGGCAGCCGGTTCAAGAACCGGTCGAGAAACTGGCCGCGGCCGAGCCACGGCTGGAGATAAGGCATCATTTTGGGCGGCAAGCTGCGCGCGAGCTGGCCCAGCGTTCGCATGCCCGTGTCCAGGATGTACAGTCCTTTAATGGCGTCAAACAACTCGCGATTGTCTTCCGCACTTGGCGCAAGCTGATTCACCGCCATCAGCGAGAGGACAAACGAAAACAGGGAATTGCAGGTTGTCGGGCGTCGGGTCGAGGCTGAACGGGTTGATGCGAAACGTCTGGCGGTCGTCGCCGAAACGCATGTTGAGATAGCTGCCGCCGTGCTTCGCCGTTGAGCGCTTTGTAGCTGCCGCCGATATCAAGAATGAAAGTCTGCGGACCGTCTTTCTGCGAGTGGTCGATCAGCAGGTTGGTAGTAACGGACTTACCGGCTCCAGGCGCCCCGAAGATCAGCATGCCGAAACGGTCCGCCTCGTAAGAGTTGAAGTAATAGGGCGTCCGGTCCTCAGTGGCCAGTACGACGGTGGCTTCGCTGCCCAAATGGCGATTCCGTTTGTCACCGGCACTCGGCGCGTATACCAGGCTCACATCGGCATAGTTGCCGCTCAAGAGCCAGGCACGCCGCACGTTGAAGGCGCCGTTACCGGGAACAATCGAGAGATACGCGTTCAGGGCGTTGTAGCTTTCCTGAATCAGCGCACCCTCGTGAGCGCCGAAGATCTTCACGACGTCGGCGGCGGTGGTTCGCAACTTTGCGCGGTTGTGCTCCGCAAACAGCACGACGGTGAAGGAAAACTCGCCCAAATACTCGCCGCCATTTTTGACGCGCTTGAGAGTTTGCGTCAGTTCGTCTACATCGTCCGTTTCCGACTCATCGGCGACCAGATCGTCCTTCTTTCCAAAGCTCAAAATCAGATTGAGCAACGCCATCGGATCGGAAATCCATTGGTTCCAATAGTGGTGAGACTGCGCGCTGCGAATCTTGGCGATGGCATCGTCGTTTATGAGGCGGCGAAACTCGCTGGCCAAGATGAAATTGCATTCGAGCTTGAGCAGGTCGCGGAACACGTTCGGAAACGTTTCGCTCGGCGTTTCGCGGAGACTCAGGACTTCCACGTTTTGGTGTCCGACGCTCAGCCCCTCGCGATGGGGCGCGGCGGCGGAGCTTGTCATGTAGAAATCGACATGCGAATCGTGGCGAAGCGTCTGGGCCGCTGCTGTTTCCTTGTCAAGGTTCGCGAGAACGCGGAAGAACTGGAACACGTCAGACTTCGGTAAGAGCTGAAGCGCCAACAAATCGCCGATGGTCCGTTCGAAGGCTTGCGCGTGAACAAGCAGCTTCTCGCGGTTTTCCTCTAACTCGCGGATCAGCAAGCGTAGCGCCTTTTTGTTAAGGAATGAACTCGCTGCCTTCTGGCCAACCGCGCGTGGCTCAAGAAGAATAGCCAGATAGAGCCGGATGGAATAGAGGCCCTTCTGTTCGAGAAATTCCCCGCGACTCGTTACTGTCGCCTGCACGGCCGGGTTGTCGTATTCCGTTTGTTGATCAATGCCGGCGCCGTCGGGCTTCACGACGTACTGATAGAACCGGGTGTCTTCGTGGAAGAAGCGCCAAGCTGCCTCCAGGCGCTTGGTGTTCGCTTCCATCGTGGCGTCGGTCAAGCACTCGGAATCAATGCCCGCGAGTTCGAACACAACGCCGATATCTCCCGTTTTCGTGAGAAAAACGTGCTCGTCGATAAACGCGCATGGGGCGAACAGCGCATTCGCTTCACCGGCATCTTTCCAGGGCTTGATGAATTTAGGCAGCGGCAGCATTCGTACTCCGTTTCGTGGATCGAACAAAGACAACCCTGAAAGGAGCGCGCTTCGCGGGATCGTACAGCCAGCGATGGCGGCGCGCCAGGTTCCAGACAACCAGTAAGTTGGGGTCGCGCCGGGTGGCGATTCGCGCACCAGTGCAGACAGCAACGAAAAGCGCGACAGCAATTCCCTTGTAGACGAGAGCGTCATTGGCAGCGCCAACGATGGTCGCGATGACGAGCGCAAGGCCGGCCAGCCGCATGTCCACGCCAGCAATGAGAAGCGGTTTGTTCAAGGCTTTCGCCGTGGGCCTGGTCGTCTTCATGGCCTTAAAGACTTTGCACCCAATTGACGATGGGACCGGCGAATAGGGCGAGTGTCAGACCGATCAGAAGCCCTGATCCACTGCGTCAGGTTTTCATGCGGGCCATGAAATACATTCCGCCCAGGGAGAAAATGACATCAGGGGCCCAGGCGGCCATGGCGGCGGGGAGTTGATTTAGGTCGCCGACCTGTTCGAAGAGGGTGCCCACCGTCCAGTAGGCGATGGCGATGAAGAAAGCCACGAATACACCGCGCATGGCGCCGCGGTTGCCGCCGACGAAGGCAAACGGGATACTCAGAATGGCCATGATGACGGCAAAGAGGGGAACGGCGAATTTTTTGTAATACTGGACGCGGAGAGGAGTGGTGTCGAGTCCGCTGGCTTGGAGTTCTTTGATGTATGAACCCAGCTCCTCGAAGTTCATCTCTTTGTATTCCTTCTCTTCTTTGACAAACCAGGAAGGAGTCTCGGTCAATTCGGGGAAGGTGGCGGTGGCGTTGTAGAACTGCCGGTAGTTCGAACCGGACGTTTTGGTCTCCTGGCTCACGCCGTTTTCAAAGACCCAGGCATGCAGGTGGTCGTTCCATTGGGCGCGGTCGGCGGTGATCTGATGCACGACGTGAAAGGTGCCGGGATCGAGATCGAAGACATTCACCTTCGACATGACGGCCAGCTTGGGGTCGAGATGGAGAAAGTTGTAGATGCGGGAATCGTGGCCGTAAACCCACTGACGGTCGGGGCGCAAGTAGGTGGCCACCGGCTTCTTCTTGATTTCCGCGCGGAGCATTTCCTGGCGGCGGTTGGCGGCGGGAATGTAGTAATGATCGAAAGCAAACAGCAGACCGCTAATGAGGAGGCTGACGAAGATGACCGGAGCGGCGAGCCGATGGACGCTGACGCCGGCGGCTTTGAACGCCGTTATTTCGTTATACTTCGTCAAAATGCCGAAGCAGATGAGGGCGGCGACAAGGGTGCCGATGGGCGTTAGTTGATAAATCAAGCTGGGCGCCAAATGCCACAGGTAATCCATCATGGTGGTCATGCTGATGTCGTTTTTCAACATGTCGCCGAGCAGTTCGAAGAAGGTGAAGACTTCAATCAAGGCCACCAGGGCGACCAGCAGGATGCCGAAGTAAAAGACAAAACCGTTGAGCACATAGCCGTCCATGAGCATGGGGCGCAGGCTGAAGCCGCGCGCGTTCAAGGGACCACGGCGCACGGTTTTGGTTCCGGCGCGCAGTAAGAGCAAAACGCCTTTCCATAATTTTTGGGCGACAGTTTTGAGCCGGGCAGCCCAATCGCGGTCACCGGGCTTTTCGAGTCGTGCCAGCAGCACTGCGCCGAGGATGGCAAACACAACGTCGGGCGTCCAGACGGCGATGGGCACAGGCAAACTACCCTTTTTAGCGAGACCCAGCAGGGTGATGTAACCCATGTAATAGAGAAATGCCACCAAGACAGTGACGACGAAAGCAGCCGATTTGCCACCCTTGCGCGAGGAGACGCCGAGCGGGATACCCACCAGCGCGAGCAGCATGCAGGCTAAGGGGAGAGCAAAGCGTTGATGCAATTCAATGGCGGCATCGACGTAATCCTGCCGCGAAAGATTGTGGCGGCGGTACACGGTTTTGTAGAGCGGGCCGGTGTCCATCTGCTGGACGGTCTTGTTGACCTGCAGGTCTTCCTGCTTCTGCGCTTGCAGAACCCAGGTATGAGTTTGCGCGACGGTGGTGATGGCCTTCCCTTCCTTATCGCGCTCGGTTGAACGAAAGTCGCGCATGTCTAAGATGATGCGGTTGTTGACGGGATCGGGATAGGGGAAGGCTTCCTGGGCGACGATGATGCGCGGACCGTCGCCACGGTTCTTGCCTTGCTCGGCCAACTTTTCGGGCGGAGTGACGTCGGCGATGAAGACCTGATGCCAGACGACCTGCTTTTCGTCGGTCTGCACGTTGCCGACGTAGAGAACGGTGTCGGGAAACTGCTCATCGAAGATGCGCGATTCAATGGCTCCGGTCAACTGAGCGGCCACGAAGTTTTTGGCGGTTTTCGATTCGAGATTCAGTGAGAGCGGAGTGAGCCAGAGTGCGGCGAGAGCGGTTATTACCAGCGCCATAAAGGAGAACAACATCACGGGTCTGGCTACGGTGACGCTGGAAATACCGGCGGCGCGGAGGGCGATGATTTCGCTATCGGCAGACATGCGGCTCAAGCCGATCAAAATGCCGACCAAGACGCCCAGCGGGAGGGCGAAAGGCAAGGTGGACGGAAGAGCGTAGAGCAGCAACTTGGCCACGACAGGGGCGGGGGCAGAACTCTTGACCAGCAAGGCGGAAAGGCGTTCGATGGTCCGCAAAAAGAGCACGAAAATGAAAAGCAAAGTACCAAGCGCGGCGCTGGTGGATACTTCCTTAAAAATGGCGCGGCTGACGATTCGCATGGGCTACCGCTGGGCGACAAACGCGGGTGCCGGGACAACCGGCAGCTTGCCCGGCTCGTTATCCGCCTGGGCCATTTCGACGCTCTCTAACAGCAGCGAAGGAACTATGACGGATGTGGTGGTAGCGTTCGAGGCGGCTTCGGTGTGGTTGAAGCTCGAACCGTTGTTCACGTAGTTAAAGACGTAAGGCTGGTCGGAAGCCAGCGCGATATCACGCAAGTCCTTGGCGCTGAAATCTTTGAAGCGCAAGCCGCGCACGAGTTCTTCGCGTCCATCGAGATAGACGCGATAAGCCAGGAGGGGCGAGTTCAAGGAGCGCGAAACGCCGCCCTTCTGCAATTGGCGGCTCATGCTCTGCAATTCGCTGCCGCCTGCGGTGGAAGGAAAATCGAGACGGCGGATGAGAATGCCGTATTTCAATCCCGCCGCTTTGACTTTTTCGAGCAGCTTCCCCTGCATATCTTTCTCTTTGACTGTGCCGGGAACTTGGATGAAGAGATTACCTGCGACCGCCTGCTCGGAACCGAACGCGCCGGGCAGGCGGCCGTGGCCGTTTGAAACGGCAATGGTTCTGATGGGCTCGCGGCTCGCGAGGTAGGCTTTCAAGACGCCGTTCTCAACCAGCACAACGCGTTGCGCGGGAACGCCTTCGTCGTCTATTTTGTATGCGCCCGCCAGGACGGTTCCGTTAAATTCTTCTTTCAATGGGTCGTCGATAACGGTCATCCATTCAGGCAAAACTTTGCTACCCATTTTTGACGACCAAACGCTTTCGAGCATCTGGCCGGTGTTGGCGCCGGGGGGCGCGACGGGCTTGCGCTGCAATCGAACGGCGTCGGTTAAGGCTGAGGCCATCATCTGAGCCGCCGCTTCCTGCACAAAGAGAACCGGGCCACTGTAGTCTTCGGCAACGGGCGCCTTGACGAGATTTTCTAGTTCGGCGGCGACGGAGTCGGCCATTTTTTGCAGCTCGGTTGGGTCAGGCAGATTCGAGGGGCGCAAGGTGACAACGGTTCGATAATTCCAGACCTTGCTGCCATCGGGCGCGAGCGCTTCGCCGCGGACGGCCACATCCGTGAGTTCCTGGGGAATGCGCAGCACGGTGCCCTCGCTATTCACCAGGCGATAGGAGGATGAAATGGCTCGAAAGCGAACGCTGGATTGGGTAACGGCGGGCGCGGCAGTGAAGCGGGCAGAAATGCGCCGGAGAGTTTCCTCCCATTGATGCCGATCAATCTTGAACTCAGGAGGCTTTTCGAGAACGACGATGGGTTTGGCGGGCGCCAGATCGGGTGTTTGATCGGGCTCGGCAATTTCGCGCAAGGCGTTGCGTTTGCGGGTAATCTGATCGGTGGCGGATTTGTAAACGGAATCGCTATCGATCCAGAGGCTATCGCGAAAGACCTGGTAGTCGTCGTCGATGGGTAAACCACCGAAACGAGAGGGGACGCTGAAGAGGGAATTGGTGTTATCGAATTGATAGCTACCGACACGGACTTCGACGCGCGGGGAGCGGGAGCGGCCACCGCCAGCGGCCAGAATTCCTCCCAGGCTGGCGGTTATGAAAACGCTGTCGGAATCGCCAATGCTGAATTGGACGAAATAGGGTTTGTCGAGATTGTTGAGTTGGAGGGTTTTGGCGCGGGCGAGTTCATCGAGCATGGCGCGGAGCTGGACGTCTTGTTGGATGGCGGGGTTGGGGTCGGCGGGGAAGGGGAGGGGGTGGAGGAGGGTGCAAAGAACGCAGGCGAAAGCGCCCGCGCCACCATGCCGATTCATTGTTTGGGAAAGGGATGGGTGGGGATTCTTGCGAGTTTTCACTGGGCCTCCGGGCGAGGAAGGAGGGGGGGTTTGGCTTGCGAGTTTTCCTTCTTCTGGGTTTCGATTTCGGAAACGAGAATGGCGGGCGAGACCGCTGAGACGGGGATACTGCCGGATTCGGCTCCACAATAACCGTTGAACACTTCGGGCGTGTCGGAGGTGGCCAAGATTTTCTGGAAACTGGCGAGGGGAGTGCCGACGATATCGACGCCGCGAATCAT
The DNA here is from genome assembly GCA_963785595.1 of Bryobacterales bacterium. Classification (GTDB taxonomy): domain Bacteria; phylum Acidobacteriota; class Terriglobia; order Bryobacterales; family Bryobacteraceae; genus Bog-105. Next base: position 1,218,215 of record CAWAVY010000003.1, read on the forward strand.
TTCATCGGGGCGGCCATCGGGGAAGACGCGGTAGACGACCAAGGGCACAACCGTGAAGGCTTGCAAACCGCGCCGCCCGGTGGTGGTGTAGCCGCTGGAGACTTCCTCAAAATAGAGGCCGTAGGGCTTTTGCTGCTTCTTGATTTCTTCGACCAATTTGGCGCGTAGATCTTTAGCGGACACGGCGTTGGACGATTCGACAATGAGATTAGATTGGCGGGAAACGACCTCAAAACCGGGTTGCCGGCGGCCATGTCCGTTCGATTCCTTGAACTCACCAACGGGCGAGCGGGAAAGCAGAAAGGTTTTCAGCACGCCACCTTCGACGACCTTGACGGGACGGGCTTTCACTCCTTCGTCGTCGTATTCGTAATGGCCGATGAGGTCGGTTCCCTGATAGCTGGTGCGAGTTGGATCGAAATTAACACTGATGAAATCCGGGAGAACCTTGCTGCCGAGCATTTTGGTGAAGGTCTGGCCCTCAGTGACCTCCTTTTGGCGGTGGCCTTCGACGCGGTGGCCGAAGATCTCATGAAAGAAGACGGCGGACGCGCGGCCGGAGAGAATGGCCGGGCAGTAGATGGGCTCGGCGGGTGGAGCTGCGACCAGTTGATCCACTTTCAGGGCAAGCGCCTTGACGCGCTGGAGGACGGCGGAATCGGCCGGAAGATGAGCGGGATCGACGGCTTCGATGGAATCGAAATCATCGACTTCCATGCCATCGGCGGCAAGGGCGGCGGCATGCATTTCAATGCGGAAGAGATTGCTGCCGGTTTGAATGGCCGAGCCTTCGGTATTGACAAAGGTGCGTAGATCGCGGCGGGAAACGAAATCCACACCGGAGGCAAGAATCTTATCGTGGGTTTTGAATTCGCCGGACCAGGCCCGCACGCGCTTGGCCCACGATTCAGTGTCGATGTGATAACGCTCGGGGAGACGGGAAAATTGCACGGCGGGAGCGGCGGAAAAATCGGCGTTCTTTTCCTTTTCGTCGGCGAGGAGCTGCTCGTCCGTCTTGATTTGGAGGAGATGACGGGATGCGGCGCGGTAGACGCGATCGGTTTCGGTCCAGAGCGCGCGGCGGATCTGATTGGGATCGTCTTCGAGGCTGATCTGGGTGAAGTGAGTGAACTGGGCGCGCGAGTCTTTGATGGGGTGATAGTTGTCAAAATCGGGAGTGCCCACGCGGATGGTGGTGTCGAAGCCTCTGACTTGGGATTGGGAATCGGAGAGCAAGGCGCCAAGAGTTGCGCCCTCGACGGTGGTGTTTTCGTCGGTGACTTCGTAAGCCATGTAGTAGGGGAGCGGGTCGCCTTTGGATTTGAGGGCGCTAAATTCGCGGTTGAGTTCGGCGGAGACGATGCCTAGCAAGCCAGAGTTTTGGGTGTTGGTGGATTCTGCTTGGAGGAAGGTCCATGCCGCGAGCAGAGAGGCAAGTAACGGCAAACTGTAGCGGGCGGAGGCCAAAAAACGAAGGTGGGCGGGGGTATTGGGCAAACTCAAGAATATCAGGGGTATTCGGGATGGCGATGGGCAGAGGGGTTGGCTGGTTTTGGGGGCGGGACGAGGAGGTGTGAGCGGTAAAAATTGGGTTCGACGAGCGGCGATATGGCCCGCTATTAATAGTAGGGGCAGTTGCGGGGCGAATGGATGTTTTTTCGGGGTTCGAAAGGGTAGTTTTTCCCGTGTGCGTGGATGGTCAAGATTGGAGCGCGGCGGTTGGGGTTGGAGGATGAGATTCGTCATGAGAACTATGGCCGGTTTTGTGAGAACGCGGGAACTCCTTTCTGGGGCCAGGATAGAACGGGGGCGAACGGGGCGACTGGAAAAAAGAGGGTAAGAGATTGAAAAGAATGGGAGATAAAGTTTTGGGAAAAGTTGTGATTGGATATTTTGGATCGGTGGGGATTTGAGGGGATGAAGGAGGCGAGGGTGTAAAACTGATTGTGTAAACGCAGGGGCAGTGGTAGTGTCAAGTCTTTTGTGTAAACGCCTCTAAAAATATTCCACTTAGTTTTCCGCTTCGCCCTCCTATAAGGCGCCTTTGGGCAGGGTTGGGAGTTCTGTCAAGGTCGAGCGGAGCGAGCCCGCAGGGTTGCCTGGTAGTGTCAAGTCTTTTGTGTAAACGCCTCTAAAAATATTCCACTTAGTTTTCCGCTTCGCCCTCCTATAAGGCGCCTTTGGGCAGGGTTGGGAGTTCTGTCAAGGTCGAGCGGAGCGAGCCCGCAGGGTTGCCTTGACAGGGCTCCTGAGCCTGCCCTATCTCACGGTCAGGAGGGCGAAGCGGACTCTGCTCCAGGTAGCGGAATGCGCCCAGGCCAGAGGATCGCAAAACGGTTCAGCGCCTCCTTCCAGTTCTGAATCGTTTGCCACTTCTTCGAGACATTGCGCAAAGCCAGATAGAGCAGTTTACGCGCCGCCTCTTCATTCGGGAATGAGCCGCGTGTCTTGATTACCTTGCGCAGCGTCATGTGCAAGGACTCGATCGCATTCGTCGTATAGATGACGCGCCGGATCTCCGCCGGAAAGGCAAAGAACGGAATCACCCGCTCCCAATGACGCCGCCAGAGAGCGGCAATCGTCGGATACTTTTTGCCCCATTGCGCCTCGAACAGTTCCAAACGATGCTCCGCTTCCAGGGCCGTCGTCGCGCGGTACACTTCGCGTAAATCCGCCGCCACCTTCTTGCGCTCTTTCCAGTTCACATAGTTTAGGCTCGCCCGCACTAAGTGCACAATGCATAATTGCACTTGGGTCTGCGGGAAGGCCGTCTCAATCGCTTCCGGAAAGCCTTTTAACCCATCCACGCAAGCAATCAAAATGTCTTTCACACCCCGTGTTTGCAACTCCGTCAGCACTTGCAGCCAGAACTTCGCTCCTTCGTTGGCGCTGGTCCACAACCCCAGCACCTCCTTCTTGCCTTCCAACGTGATCGCGATCGCCGTGTAGACCGCGCGATTCTGCACATGCCCGTTGTCGCGCATCTTCACGTACAACGCATCCAGGTACACGATTGGATACAGTTGCTCCAACGGCCGGCTTTGCCAAGCTTGCACTTCGTCGAGCACTGCGTCGGTCACGTTCGAAATCAGCGCTGGACTCACTTCCACCTGGTACAACTCTTCTAAGTGCCCTTGAATATCGCGCGTCGTCATGCCGCGCGCATACAGCGATAGAATCTTTTCATCGAAGCCGGGAAAGCGCGTTTGCCCTTTAGGTACGATCTTCGGCTCGAACGTAGATTGCCGGTCGCGCGGCACTTCCAACTCGATCTCGCCGAAGTCCGCCTTCACTTTCTTCTTGCTCTTGCCGTTGCGGCTGTTGCCGCTGCCGTAGCCTGCTGGATCGTGCTTCTCATAGCCGAGATGGCTGCTCAATTCGGCTCCCAGCATCCTCTCAAGCAGTCCCTTGCTGAGTTGCTTAATCAGCCCGTTCTCGCCCAGAATGTCTTCTGGCTTTTGATAGTTTTCTAACAACTTATCTAATACTTCTTCGTTAATTGTCATTTAGTACACAGGTCCTTTCTTGATCAACCTGCGTTTACACAATCAGTTTTACACCCTCGGTTGCCTTGACAGGGCTCCTGAGCCTGCCCTATCTCACGGTCAGGAGGGCGAAGCGGACTCTGCTCCAGGTAGCGGAATGCGCCCAGGCCAGAGGATCGCAAAACGGTTCAGCGCCTCCTTCCAGTTCTGAATCGTTTGCCACTTCTTCGAGACATTGCGCAAAGCCAGATAGAGCAGTTTACGCGCCGCCTCTTCATTCGTATCCCCGCTGTTATGGCCGCGGCGCACGATTACGTTACGAGAACAAAATTCTCGTTGTGGGCGGCCATAACGGTCTAAGTTTACTCAACATTCCGCGATGCGTAATGAAGAGCATTTGGCCCGGTTCTCGACCGATAAAACGTATACCGCCGGACGATGACCGACCTAAAATGTATGTTGACCAGATGGGCAAAAGCCCCAGACATACATGGCACAATTCAATGTATGAAGAAAACCCTCAACGTCGATGACGGGCTGTTGCGGGAGGCGAAAGCGGCTTGCGGCGCGGCTAGCGATACCGAGACTGTCCGCTTAGGACTAGAGGCACTGGTTCGGCATGCGGCGTACGAGCGCCTGCGGGCTCTTCGTGGCAGCGAACCTCACGCGCAAGACGTTCCCAGGCGTCGTGAGAAGCAACCGGCCAAGCGCCGAGTGGCTTGATGACGCTGGCGGTGCGCGGCGGAGTTGGACAGATTGCTGGGTGTGGACGAAGTGGCAGGGCACGAACTGGTCTACGGGGAAGTGTTGATCGGCGACCGTCGAGGGCGCCGGAAACTCCTGGCAGCCTATGAGCGATTACCGCACAGGCGAGTACCGTTCCCTCGGAAATATCGATATGAAGCTTGAGGTGGTTGTCAGGTTGTATCCGGAATATCCGGAATATTGAAATCTGCCTAACCGGGAAGGCCTCACGCCGTCCAACCTCTTACCACCGCGGGAGGTCCGATGACATTGAACAAAGCCCCAGCTGGAATATTTGCAGCATTGGGATTTTTACGCGCCGACGCAGTATTTGGGTGCCGGCAATTGATGAAGCGGAAGATGGCGACAGGCGCCGCGGTATTGTCGCTTGCGTTAGCGATGGGAGCATGCACAGCGGCGTTTCGATTAGTGGACGCACTGTTTTTGCGGCCGATGCCAGTGCGCGACCCGGGCAGTCTCTATGCCGTTTCGTTTACGGATTCGACTCTCAAACGGGCGCGCCCGAGACGTGGGACAGCAACTCGTATCCGCTGTTTCGGCAATTGCGGGCGGCGATTAAGGGACAAGCGCAGGCGGCTGCCGTTTCTTTCATGAGCCACATCGACCTGACGTATGGCGCAGACGCCGACACAGAGAAAGCTTATCGTCAGGAGGTTTCCGGAGAGATGTTCTCGGAGTTTGGATTACGTCCAGCGCTGGGGAGACTCCTTTCCGAGGACGACGACCAGGTTCCGGGCGCGAAGCCATTTGCCGTGCTGTCATATGACTACTGGACTGCGCGCTTCGGTCAGGACCGGAGCGTTATCGGGCGCACCCTGCGTATGGGCGACAGGGTTTATCAGATTGCCGGCGTGGCGCCGCAGGGGTTTACCGGAACGGAGCCTGGCACGATGACGGATATTTTTACGCCGACGATGATGGAGGCCGGTTCGGTGAACCGGGATAACGCATTCTGGCTGCGGATCTTCGTGCGGGTGAAGCCGGGAATCCGAGCGGAATCGGTTGGCGCCCAAATGGACGCCGTTTATCAGGTTGCCGAGAAGGAACGAGCCAAACGCTTTCTCAATTTTCCGAAACGCTTGCTTGCCAATTACCCGAATGCACACCTGGTGTTGCAATCGGCTGGCGAGGGCGCCTCCGAGATGCAGGTTGAGTATCGGTCAGCGCTGATAGCGCTTTGTGTGCTGGTGGCCATGGTTCTGTTGGTCGCTTGCTCGAACGTAGCGAACCTCATGTTGGCGCAGGCGGCAGCGCGCGGGCGGGAGATGGCCCTAAGGCTCTCGATTGGAGCAAGCCGTTGGCAGTTGGTCCAGATGGTGATGGTAGAGAGCGCGATACTCGGGCTAATTGCGAGCGGCCTCGGAATGTTATTCGCGTGGCGCGCGGCTCCGTTTGTCGTTAGTAAGATCAACCCGCCAGATGATCCAGCCCGCCTTGTTTTGGATACAGATTGGGCGGTGCTAGGGTTTGGGCTGGCGCTGGCACTCGGCGTGACGCTCTTAATCGGACTCGTGCCGGCGATGCGTGCGTCTGGCGTACGGCCAGTGGAAGCGCTTAAGGGTGTAGAAGAGCGATATTCGAAATCGCGATTGATGTACGGATTGATAGCGGCGCAAGTGGCTTTCTGCTTTGTCGTTCTGTTTGCCGCCGCACTCTTTGCGGCCACGTTCGAAAACCTGGCAAACCAGCCAACCGGATTTTCGGCTGATGGCGTCTTGCTCTTAGATACGGTTACGGAACAAGCGCAGCTCCCAGTTAAGTGGGAGCAAATGGCGGATCGTCTGCGCGCCGTTGCGGGCGTCCGGTCGGTGGCGCTGGAGGCTTGGCCCTTGATGAGCGGCACAATGCGTAACGATCTCATTTCGGTCAACAACGCGCCGCCCAGCGAGGTGTTGGCTTTCTTTCTCGCGGTTTCGACTGGCTGGCTCGAAACCATGAAAATTCCACTCAGGAGCGGCAGAGATTTTCGCGAGAGCGATACACACCCGAGCGTAGCGATTGTTAACGAAATGTTCGCCAAGCAGTATTTTGACGGGGCAAATCCGGTGGGCAAATCGTTTGAGACAAAGGCGCCGGATGGCGCGAACAAGCACTTCGAGATTGTGGGGCTGGCAGGCGACGCTTCGTATCGCAGCCCGCGCGAGGAAACCTTGCCGCAGGTTTACATTCCCATTCGCTCGGTTGACGCTGTGGGAAGCCCGCAGCGAATTCGCAGGGCTACCATCGTTGTCGGAACGAAGATGGCGGAGGCGACTGCATTATCGGGAACGTTGCGGCGCGTGATGGCACGGGCCGATCCTGCCTTTCGGATCAGCACGGTGAGCACGCAGACGGCATTGATTCGGGCGCAGACCATCCGGGAGCGGCTGCTGGCTCATTTGGCGGGTTTCTTTGCGGGGGTAGCGCTGCTGTTGGGCGCGATAGGGTTGTATGGAGTATTGAACTATTCCGTGTTGCGACGCGAGCGCGAGATTGGTATCCGAGTAGCGGTGGGAGCGCGGGCGGAAAACATTGCGTGGCTGGTGACGACTGGTGTGGCTGCCATGGTGATGGCTGGAGCGCTGGCAGGGCTTATCTTTGCCTTGGTGTCCGAGCGTTACAGCGCAACGCTGCTTTATCGAGTCAAAGCTACCGATCCTTCGATGCTACTGGTTCCGATGGCCATATTGCTCGCGGCTTCCCTGTTGGCGGTATTGCCAGCGGTGCGGCGCGCGGTAACGGTGGATCCATCCATTATGCTGCGCGCCGAATAGGGAAAAATAGAGCGAATGGAGGAGACGTTCAAAACATCTTGACTTGGGCAATTGAGTCTAAAAGCGGTCCGCCGGAGCGCGTGGCAGCTGGGACAGGCCTGGGTACAACCGCTCCCTTGAAAATCACCCCTGTACGGGCGCGGGAGTGTTTGGCGTGAGGGTTACGGTGTAGCCAAGTTTACGCAGCGCCTGAACCATCTTATTGGCGCGGCGTTTTTTGGTCTTGGGATCACTATCCTGGCCTTGCTCAATGTAGCTTACACCGTCGTGTAAAATTTTCCAGACGAGTCGGCCCAAGCGGTGGGCGATAGCCCAGATAGCAGCGTTATAGTGGAGCCGCGGTAAGAGCCGACGGAAAAGGGCCTGGAAATAGCTGCCCTTTTTCTTGACCGCCGCTTGCGCGGCTTGGTTCAGAAGCCGCCGTACAAAACGATTCCCCTTCGCTGAGTGGGAACTTTTGTTCTTCTCTGCGCTCTCGTTGCTGCCAGGACACAGGCCAGCCCAGGAGGCGAACTCGCCCGCCGAGGGGAACGCCTCGGCATCAGCCCCCATTTCGGCGATGATTTGTTGCGCTGAGTCTGGGCCGAATCCGGGGATTTCCGCTACGCGGACCACAGCCTCTTGGTATTGCTTGAGCAGCGTAGCGGTCATTTGATCCAGTTCGCCGATCTGTTTGTCTAACACCTTGAGGCGCTCCAGATACAGCTTCAGGAGTTGGCGGTGGATTGGCTCCACCGAGCCGGTGAGTGCATCGGTCAGTTGCTGTTGGCTGCAGTGTAGCCGGTCATCTCCCAACTTGGCTAAGCGATCCGGGTCGCTTTCTCCGTCGGCCAGCGCCTGCAAAATCCGTTGTCCACTGACCCCCAACAGATCGCTGATCACGCTGGAGAGCTTGATGCGTGCTTCCTCTAACAAGGCTTCCAGTTGGTTCTGCAGCCGCACCCGATCACGGACCAGTTGGTGTTTGCCGCGCGTGACGGTTCGCCAGGCGCGTTGCTCGGCAGCCGGCACAAAACTCAGCATCAGTTCGTCGGCCAGCAACCGCCTCGCGAGCCGTTTCGCATCGCGAAAATCGTCCTTGCGGCCTTTCGGCGCACGATTGGAGTATGCCTGCGCCAGATGCAGTTTCTCGAAATGCGGCTCCAGATCCAACCACACCGGTTTCCAATACTGCGCCGTCGATTCCATCACCACTTCGCGCACCGTGTGTTCTTTCAGCCAACGGATCAACTCCTGCCGCTCGCTGGCTCCAGTTCCAAACCGCCGGCACTCAAACTCCAGCGCTTCGCCCGCGGGGTCCGCTGCTTCCTCGCCCCCGATGGCGATCACCACCATTAACACTTTCTTGTGAATGTCAATTCCTGCTACCTTGTAAGACATAGTCATCCTTTCCGCCGAGGAAGCGGCAGAACGCGCGATAGCTAGTTTCTGTCGCAAAATAGCCTGAAAATTGATGGTGCCAGATGGCTTTGCCCAGCACCACGCTTCGGTGGGTAATTAGGGAGTGGAGGTTGTTGTATATCGGGCGGCGTTTGCTGTTTGTGGCCAGTGCTTACGGTGTAACAAGGCCGCTGAATAACACTAGCGGGAGCTTACTAAGAACAGTAAACTCCCGCTAGGGATTGAGCCGAACACTTTGTTTGTTCGGCTGCTGTGAGAAAAGGCTTTTGAAGACTTAGGCTGCGGCTCGCCGGCGTTTTGGTTTGCGCTTGTCCAAAAGGTCGGCGATGCGCATCAGATTATTGGCCAGTACGGCGGCGCCCACCAGAATCTCGAACCGCTCGCGGCCTTTGAACAAACAGCGTTTCATGCCTCGTCCGCGAAACAACACGGAGATGCGCCCCTCGATCCCCACCCGGAAGCGCTGGCCCTTCTTGAAGGCGCGGCTCCTCTCAAGCTCTTCCTGCTCCGCCGTTCGCTGGCCACCCCGCTGGGGTATGCAGGCTTGGCTTACGCCGGCGTCCTTACACTTCTGCACATTCTCGCCGCTGAAGAAGCCCCGGTCGGCGGCATAAGTGTCTGGAGGGTGTTGGAAAGTCTGCTGGTGGTGATCCAAGGAAGCGGACACCTGATCGCTATCGGCAGGATTCCCATCCAGCACTCGATAGTCGGTAATCAAGCCCTGAGCGCTTTCGGCAATGAAAACCTTGTGGCCGAATTCCACCGGCTTCAGGGTCTTGCCGCGCTTGATCAGATCGGTGTGGGGTTCGAAGATCGAATACACTTTCTCTTCGGCCGGAACCGTCTCTCCTTGCAGCACCCGGCGGCGTGTCTGGTCGATGACTCGCTCTCCCAATTGGCAGAATGAGGTGATCTGCTTACAGATTTCGTCCACCACCGCACGCAGAACCACATCGAGCTTGCGGAGGCGCTTGACGGCGGCAATCACTTGCTTGGCACTGCTCAGCACTTTCCCTGTGATGCGGAGGAGGTCGCGGTACTTGGGCGTTTGCTGCTGCGCCCGCTGCCCGGCAGTCATGCGCTGCAGCGCTTGCATGCGCCGGCGGGCGCTGCGGGTGCGATCCGTAAAATTCTTGACGCCACGGGGTAATTTCTCGTTCAGCTCGTCGACCAGACGGGTGATGGTGCGCACCGTGTCCCACAATAAGGTGGCATCGGTGGGGTGATGGATATTGGTTTCCACCACTGTGGTGTCGACGCGGAGCTGCTTGCCGTCTTCCAGTTCGAGTGCCACGGCAGCCTGCACGACGAGTTGATTAATCTTTGTCAGCGTGTCCGGCGTGAGCCGGTTGAAAGCGCGATTGAAGGCGTCGTGCTTGGGAACGGCTTGACTGTCGAACTGGGTAAAGCAACGCAACGTGAAGCCATCGTTGACGCGCTCGCGCAGGTCGCGGTAGTCCAGGTTTTTGACGCGCATGAGAATCAACGAGCGCAGGGTCTGCTCCGGGGTGAGGCCGCGGCGTCCGGCGGCAGGCTTTTTCAGGCCTCGCTCCAGATCCCGGCGCACCAATTCCACCATGCGGGACTGCTGCTCCAGGAAAGCGGCGATTCGTTGCAAAATGGGGTCGAGGTGGACCCCCAGACTCTGCAACTGCAGATCGGCGAAGCTGAGTTGCGGAATAGGGAGGCGGCTCATTTTTTCTTCTCCGCGCGCAGCAGTTCCAGATTCATCTCACAGAGACGCTCCATGGAGGCTTTGAGCTTGTGGTAATTGCGCAACCACCGCTGGACGACAGGCTTCTGTTCGGCACCGAGGCTGAACTGCTTGGTGCCTCCGCCCGGATAACTGACGGTCAACACCCACACGGGATGGCCTTTTCCTTTGGCACAAACGGCACAACCGGTGCGATGACGAATGTGGCGCCGGAGCAGGGAGCCGCGGACGATTTCGGCCGTGAACGGGAGGGCCGCGGCGAGTTGGGCCCGTTTGCGGAGGATTGTCTCTTGATTCATCTATATATATGAAACAATAAAACCAACAGACGGTCAAGTACATTCTGACATTTTCGTGCAGATTTGTTTAATGGCTCGCCGACGGGCTGCGGCTGGTGAGGCTCGATTACCATCAAGTGATCAAATAGCCAGCTTGCCGATCAGCCGCTCAAGGTCATCCAAAATCGCCTAAGCCGCCTACAATCAATCACTTGTGGATTTTGCGACAGAAACTAGCTAAACGATACGCACCCTTACGTGCTCATGCCCCTTCCTCGACGGTAGGACCACGTCACAATCATTGGTTCAAGAACGCGCGTCCTGGGTCATACTCCGTTACGGCCTCAACATATCCAGAGCGGTTCGGATCTCTCCCGCTCCTCGACTCAGAACAGAATATCGCTCTCGAACGCGATTTTCATCATCATTGATGGGCCGCAGGCCCATGGGCACTCCGTTGAAAAACCAAGTTAGGGCGCTTACGCTTCCGGCTCGGATTCGGAGATGAATGAACGCCGAGCACCGATTGCCAATCGGCGCGCAGGATGCCATCCTGCCCCACATCTCCAATTTTGATTTTTCACAGCTTCTTAGGCTTCCGGCGTTTTTCATTATCATGGGCCGTAGGACCATCGCGGCTTGCGCGTTTTGCGGTAGTTAGGGAATTGCGGTGTCTGTCACGGAATTGCGGAGGGTTTCGGCGAAGGGGGGGTGGGCGACGCCCTTTTCGGTAATGATGGCGGTCACGTAGCGATTGGGGGTGATGTCGAAGGCGGGATTGGCGACTTTGATGCCGTGGGGGGCGACGTGGACGCCATGCACGTGAGTTACTTCTTTGGCGGCGCGTTCTTCGATGGGGATCTGGTCGCCAGAGGCGAGGGTGAGGTCGAGGGTCGATAGGGGAGCGGCGACGTAGAAGGGGACGTTGTTTTCCTTGGCCAAGACGGCGAGGCCGTAAGTGCCGATTTTGTTGGCGAGGTCACCGTTAGCGGCAATGCGGTCGGCGCCGACGACCACGCAGCCGATGCGGCCGCTTTTTAAGAAGTGGCCAGCCATGTTGTCGGTGATGAGAGTGGTATCGATGCCGTCGCGCTGGAGTTCCCAAGCGGTTAGGCGCGCGCCTTGCAGGAAGGGGCGGGTTTCGCCCGCAAAAACGTCGATGGTCTTGCCCATTTGCACGGCGGCGCGGATGACGCCCAGGGCGGTGCCGAAACCGGCGGTGGCCAGGGCGCCGGCGTTGCAGTGCGTCAAGACTGTTTTGTGGTCGGGCACTAAGGGCGCGCCGTGGCGGCCGATGGCTTGATTGATGGCGATATCTTCGGCACGCATGTGCTGCGCTTCGTTGACCAACTTTTGGCGGACGGCGGCGGGACCGGCGGATTTGGTTTCCGCATAGACGCGCTTCATACGTTCAATGGCCCAGAAGAGATTTACGGCCGTCGGGCGTGTCTGCGCGAGGGTCTCGCAGATCAACGGCATATCGGCTTCGAGGTTGTCCGATTTGAGTGCGCCAATGGCAACGCCCATGGCGGCCGCGACTCCGATGGCGGGTGCGCCGCGAATGACCATGCCGCGAATGGCTTCCGCCACTTCGAGGTAATTGCGGCAAGTGACGAAGGCTGTCTCATGAGGTAAGCGCGTCTGGTCGATCATGACGACGCCATCGCGCGTCCACTCAATGGTTTCGATGGTCTGGGTAAGAGTGCTGGTGTTCATTTGTGAGTGAGGTATTTTGTGGCCAATAGGCCGACGACAGAGACGGCGTTGAAGCAGCCGTGCATGACGGTTCCGGGAATGATTGAATTGGTTTTCGCGCGTACAATGCCGAGGGCGATACCAACCGTAGTGATGGCGGCCACATACTGCCAGGCCCATTGGTATTCGGCCCCGTGGAGGCTGCCAAAGAGAAGCGCCGTTACTAAGACGCCCGCGATGACGCCCAGCGTGCGGGAGAGCAGGGGTTGACAGAAGCCGCGGAAGAACATTTCTTCGGAAAGCGGCGCGAAAAAAACCGCGATGACAGCCAGCAGGGCGAATGATACTGGATTGTTGACTAAATCGTCGAACGGCGTTTTCACCTTGGGTGTGTGGATGAGCGATGCGAGCGCGGCCAACCCAAAGGCTAGCAACACGCCGCCCGAGCCCGCGACAAGCAAGCTGTAGCGGGTTTGCCGCCAGCCCAGGGAGCGGAATACATCGCGGTCATACTTCATCTTGAAGACGGCCAGAAAACAGAAGTAGATCAAGACGTAGGCGGTAAGTTGAATCAGCAAAATCAGTTTCGGATAAAAATAGGCAACGGCGCTGGCCGCGAGCATGACGAGGAAGGTGAGCACGGTCAACTGCAGGAGATCTACGTATCCCCAGAAGGGAACGCGGTCCGGCACTGGTTCGGCAGGCACGGTGGCTGTTTCGTTTAGATCTTGCAGATCTTCAGGCTGCATGTCCCGCCTTCATTATCTTCCGCAAGGCCTGGGCGGTATAGCTTCGTTTATTGCGCATGACTTCTTCAGGCGTACCGGTGGCGACGATATGGCCGCCTTCTTCGCCGCCTTCCGGGCCGAGGTCGATCAAATAATCGGCGCTTTTTATGACATCCAACTGGTGTTCAATTACGACGACGGTGTTACCCAGATCCACCAATCTTTGCAAGACATCGAGAAGATGACGAACGTCATCGAAGTGCAGGCCGGTGGTGGGTTCGTCGAGCAGATAAAACGTTTTGCCGGTTTGACGTTTGCTCAATTCTTTGGCCAGCTTGATGCGCTGGGCTTCGCCGCCGGAAAGCGTGGTGGAGGATTGGCCCAGGTGTATATAGCCGAGGCCGACTTCGTTGAGGGTTTTGAGTTTGGCCTGGATTTGCGGAATGTTTTCGAGAATGCCGACGGCCTCTTCGACGCTCGATTCCAGCAGGTCTGCAATGCTTTTGCCCTTGTATTTGACTTGCAGGGTTTCCTGGTTGTAGCGGCGCGCGCGGCAGACGTCGCAGGTAACGTAAACGTCGGGCAGGAAGTTCATTTCGATGCGCTTCAGGCCGTCGCCCTGGCAGGCTTCGCAACGGCCGCCCTTGACGTTGAAGCTGAAGCGGCCGGGTTTGTAACCACGTTCGCGCGATTCGGGCAGCATGGCGTAGATATCGCGAATGGCGGTGAACACGCCGGTGTAGGTGGCGGGATTTGAGCGCGGGGTGCGGCCGATGGGCGATTGATCGATCTCAATCACCTTATCTATATGTTCCAAGCCACTGATGGATTCGTGAGCGCCGGGCAGTTGGCTGGAGCCATAGACTTCTTTCGCTAGCGCGCGATACAAGATATCATGCACCAGCGTTGATTTTCCGCTGCCTGAGACGCCGGTGACCACCGTGAAGGTGCCAAGCGGGAAGTTGACATCGACCTTCTTTAGATTGTGTTCGCGCGCGCCTTTGATGGTTAGCTTATGGCCATTGCCGGCGCGGCGCACGAGCGGGGAGGGGATGGACGTGTGGCCGGAAAGATATTCGCCCGTCAGCGATTGTGGCGCACGCATGATTTCGGCGGGCGTGCCTTGAGCCATCAGGCCGCCGCCTAAACGGCCGGCTCTTGGACCCAGGTCAATCACATAATCGGCGCGCTCGATGGTTTCGGCATCGTGCTCGACGACTAAGACAGTGTTACCTAAGTCACGTAACTGATGCAAGGTGTCGAGTAACTTGCTATTATCGCGCGGATGTAAGCCGATGGACGGTTCATCGAGCACATAGAGCACGCCACGAAGCTTGGAGCCGATTTGGGTGGCCAGGCGAATGCGTTGGGCCTCACCGCCGGAAAGGGTAGCGGAGGAACGATCCAAGCTGAGATAATCGAGGCCGACGTCGTGCAGGAACGTCATGCGGTTCTGGATTTCCTCGACCACGCGTGCGACGATTTTCAGTTCACGGCCGGTGAAGCGCCAGTTCTTGACAAGCGGGAGCGCGCGGGCCATAGGCATGCCGGTGAACTCGGCGATGGACATACCTTCCACTTTGACGGCGAGGCTGGCGGGTTTTAAGCGGCGGCCTTCGCAGGCGGGGCAGGTGGTGGGCGACATGAACTCCATGAGCCATTCGCGATAGCCTTCGCTCGAGCGGCTATAGTTTTCGTCGAGGGTCTTCAAAATGCCGGGGAACTGGCTGTTGCCATAGACCAGCGCGGTGCGGGCTTTTTTGGGCAAGGATTCGAAGGGCAGCGATAAATCGATATCCAGAGCGTCGGCCGCTTCGGTGAGCGCGGACAGCATGTAAGAAGAAGTTCCGCCGGGGCCGAGGCCGCCTTCCATGAGCGGTTTGGAAGGATCGCTGATGACCTTGGCGGCGTCGAAGGCCCAAGTGCTTCCTACGCCGTGGCAGTTTTCGCAAGCACCGTAGGGACTGTTGAAAGAGAAAGAACGCGGCTCCAATTGCGGAATGCTGGTGCCATCGTTCGGGCAGGCCAATTTTTCGGAATAGAGGCGCTCTTCGCCATCGATGACGGCGACGATGACCAGGCCTTCGGCCCACTTTAGAGCAGTTTGGATGGAGGCTTCGAGACGCTGCTCAATGCCTTTCTTAACCACGAGACGATCAATGACTACTTCGATGGTGTGATTTTTGCGTTTGTCGAGCTTGATGGGCTCGTCGAGGGTGAGCAACTGGCCGTCGATGCGGGCGCGGAAACCGCCTTGGGAGATTTTTTCCAGCTCCTTCTTATATTCGCCTTTGCGGCCGCGCGCGATGGGCGCGAGAATCATGATGCGCTCATTCTGATGAAGGGAGAAGACCTGGTCCAAGATTTGGGCGGGGGATTGTTTGGCGATTTCGGCGCCGCAGAGCGGACAGTGGGGAACGCCGACGGAGGCGTAGAGAAGCCTCAAATAGTCATAGATTTCGGTTACCGTGCCGACAGTGGAGCGCGGGCTGCGGGAGGTGGTTTTCTGCTCGATGGAAATGGCGGGACTGAGACCGTCGATGGAATCGACTTCGGGGCGCTCCATCTGGTCGAGAAACTGGCGCGCGTAGGGGGAAAGGGTTTCGACGTAGCGGCGCTGGCCCTCGGCATAGATGGTATCGAAGGCGAGGGAGCTCTTGCCCGACCCGCTGAGGCCGGTGATGACGGTAAAAGTGTTGCGGGGGATCTCAACGCTGATGTTCTTGAGATTGTGCTGGCGGGCGCCATGCACAGAGATGCGATTTAACATTGTGCGCTGATTCTATTGTCGTTTACCCGTATCCTTAACGTGAGGGAGTGGAAAATCTTGTTACTTTTCGCCGGGATGCGCGGTCTATAGAACCAATGCTTGTGCCTACACTGCTACATGTGGAGGACGAAGACGGCTCTGCCTACCTGTTTCGCAGGGCGGTGCGGGAAGCCGGTTTTGCCGCGCTGGTTTTTCGCGTATCAAACGGCGAAGAAGCGTTAGCATTTTTGCGGCGGTCGGGGCCTTATGTGGATGCCGAACGGCCGCACCTGATGGTTTTGGATTTGAATTTGCCGAAAATCGACGGCTTATCGGTGTTGCGGCGGATTAGCGGGGACGAATCATTGCGGACGATACCGGTGGTGGTGCTGAGTACTTCGTCGCGGCCGGCGGATAAAGAGAAGGCGTTTTCGCTGGGGGCTAAGCATTACATAGTGAAGCCGGATAATTTGGAAGAGCTGACGGAGCAGGTGAAGACGGCGTGCGGGGCGTTTCTGGCGATTTGAAATCGGGAATTGTGGTGTCTGTCACGGAATTGCATAAGCTATAGAGCATGAGAAGATTCGTGAAGTTTTTGCCGGCGGCGGTGGCGGTTTTTTGCTGTTTGGCCCAGGAGAAGAAAATGCCGCTTCCGGGCGAGGATTGGGTTTCGCTGTTCGATGGGCAGACTCTGAGTGGGTGGTCGGAGGTGGGGCATGAAAGCTGGACAGTGGAAAACGGGTTGATTCATGGCAAGGGTCTGACGAAAGACTACGGCTATTTGCAGACCGTCAAGAATTACAAAGACTTTCAGCTTTCGCTGCGGTTCAAATGCGTGGGGGACGGCAACAGCGGCGTCTTCTTCCACTCGGCGTTTAAGCCGGGAACGGCGGACGTGACGCAGGGCATGCAGTTTGAGATTGATTGCGTGATGATGCACCACACGGCGGGCGTGTATGCGGAAGACGGGCGCGGCTGGGTGGTGTGGCCGGCGCCGGAAAATGAAGGCGTGGTGCGTATGGGGGAGTGGAACGACTACTTGCTGGAGGTGGTGGGCAATCGGTACCGGTCGCGGCTGAATGGCGTGGCGATGGTGGATTTTACCGATCCGAAAGCGACTTCGTGGGATGGCACGATTGCGCTGCAACTGCATGCGGGGGGGCGGGGGAACATGGAGTTCAAGGATATTTGGGTGAGGGATTTGTCGAAGCGGTAATTCGAAGACGCGCCTTCGCCATGAGTTATCAACCTGATCCCCAACGTTATGCGCACGCGAGCTTTCGGCGCTGTGGCCGAGCTGGGCTTGTGCTGCCGCCGATCTCTCTGGGGTTATGGCAGAATTTCGGCGGGGACGATGTGTTCGAGACCGGCCGCGCGGTGGTGAGGCGGGCGTTTGACCGGGGTGTCACGCATTTCGATCTGGCCAACAATTATGGCCCTCCTTACGGATCAGCCGAGGAGAATTTTGGCGAAATCCTGCGGAAGGATTTTCGGGGTTATCGCGATGAGATGATCATTTCCTCGAAGGCCGGCTGGGACATGTGGCCGGGGCCGTATGGAATGGGCGGATCGAGGAAATACCTGATCGCTTCGCTGGAGCAAAGCCTCAAGCGGATGGGACTGGAGTATGTGGACATTTTCTACTCGCACCGGCCGAGCGACGATGTGCCGCTGGAAGAGACAATGGGCGCGCTGGCGCATCTGGTGAGGCAGGGAAAGGCGCTGTATGTGGGCATCTCGTCGTACGGACCGGAGCGTACGCGGAAGGCGGCGCAAATTCTGCGGGAAGAAGGGGTACCGCTGCTGATAGACCAGCCTTCGTATTCGATGCTGAATCGCTGGGTGGAACACGGGCTGTTAGAGGTGCTGGATGCGTTGGGAGTGGGGTGTATTGCGTTTTCGCCGCTGGCGCAAGGTCTGCTGACGGACAAATATTTGCAGGGCATACCGGAAAGCTCGCGGGCCAGCTTGAACGGGAGTTTTAGCAAAGAGTTTTTGACGGAGGAAAACCTTGGGCGCGTGCGGGCGCTGCATGAAATTGCGAGAGAGCGCGGTCAGAGCCTGGCGCAAATGGCTATTGCGTGGGTGCTGCGGGATAAACGGGTGACTTCGGCGCTGATTGGAGCGCGCAATGTACAGCAGCTTGATAATTCGCTGGATGCGTTGCAGAAGATGGCGTTTTCGGATGACGAGTTGAAGCGGATCGACCAGCATGCGGGGGATGCGGGGATAGATCTTTGGCGGACGGTTTCGGCGGAATAAAGGCAGGCGGAAGCTCTGACGAAAGGCGGCTGGAAAGCCGCCGCAGCCATGAATGGCCGCCCTACGAAGAGCTATTGCTTAGGCCTTTTTCAACCGATGAGCCAATTGTGAGCGAATCGGGCTCCGTAACGGCTGAGTTCGCCTTTGTGGTCCTACCGCTTTTTGCGATTTTGTTCATGACGGTGGACTTGGGGTGGATCATTTTTGGCTCGGCGTGCATTCAGGAGGGCGCGCGCGAAGGGGTGCGGTATGCGGTGACGGGCTCGGGACAATCGGAAAGTAGTTTGGATAGCTCGATTAAGGTGGTTGTTCAGCAGTACTCGTTTGGGATCGCTAAGGCCAGCAATATTAGCGTAGACTACTATCCGCCAACTGGTTACTCTTCGGCTGGCGTGCCGGCAACGCTTGATGGCACAGCGCAGGCGACTGCCGCTGGGAACATCGTGAAAGTGACGGTGCAGGGCGTCTCAATGCGCAGTTTCGGCCCGCTCTTTCGCACGGCGGGTCTTTTTCAGTTGTCGGGTCGTGCGTCCGATGTCCTGCAATAGAGCCGCGCAAACTGAACGAGGAAGCGCAGTGATCGAGTTCGCCTTCTGCGTGGGTTTGTTCTGGATACCACTGTTCTTAGGCGCGACTCAATTCGGGCTCGAACTGCTCCAGGCCAATCAAGTAACGCAGGTGTGCCGCGATGCCGGACATATGTATGCTTACGGGATCAGTTTCTCGCAGAGCTCAAACCAGTACTTGCTGGCGAGTTTTGCTCCCAGCCTAAACGTCGATCCGACCGGCCAGGGAGGCGCGAGCGTGGTGATTCTATCAACGGTGAACTATATCGACACGGCGGAGTGCCAGGCAGGCGGCTATGCTTCGACGTGTAGCAACTACGGGAAGATTGTCTTCACAAACCAAGTTGTAGTGGGCAACCCGGCCATTCACACGAGCGCTTTCGGCACGCCTACGACGGATTCCACCGGGACCGGGAACGTGTCCCCGGGTAGCCCGACGACGCCGGGCTATCTGAACCAAGCGAATGCGGTGGTGACAGGTTTTCCGGGCATTACTTTATCGACGGGATCGACAGGCCAGCAGTATGCCTATATTTCTGAAGTGTATTCGCAATCTCAAAGCTTGAACTGGTTTCTGCGATCGAGCGCGTGGGTGAACGCGACTTTCTTTTTCTGAGGCAGAGGAAGGGCGGACGCAAATTCCAGGCCCGTGCTAGTGTGGCTCGGGGGCAATTGCTGGTACAGGCACGATTTCCGCAGCGGGCGATTGGGTTGTTTTGGGTGGGTTGGTGGTGCGAAATCGAGCCAGTCCCGCAATTGCGCAGACCGGTGGCTTGGGCAGTAAAAATTATAAGGCATTAGGCGGAACCGCCTGCTCCCCCCAGACTATCAACGATTTGCGAGTGGCTTTTACTTCGAGAGACGGAGAATTTGCGACGCGATCTGGTGAAAGGCTGCGGCCAGTTGCGTGTCGTCGGGAGAATAGACGAACAAGCCAACTGGCAGAGACCCGTTGTAGCGGTTGCTGCCTGGATCGTTGGCCACGCGCTTAAGAAATGTCTGAAAGACGGTTTCACTGGCAACGTCGCTCGCGCCGCCCAGGCCGATTGTATAGATAGTGGGCTTATAGGTTGTGTCTGAAATGATGGACAGAGCTTGAGCATCGGCGGCATTGAAAGAGGCATCCATGACTGATTGGGGGGTATCGATGCGCATGGCCCCGGTTGAGACATAGGGCGTTCCGGGAACCAGATCGGCGTTTTGGGTCATAAAGGAAGAATTGACGGTGGAATCCTGATAATAGTCCTTGAGCGGTATGTAGGCGATATCTTCCCTGGGGGCGGTGGGGCCGGCGGTGGGGTAAGTGGTTACGTGGTCCCAGGGAGTGTTTTGGAAGTGACAACCGTTAACGGTGAGGACCGTGAGATCCGTGTCGCAGATAGCGCGCGATTGACCGCTGGCGCAAACATTAGTGGGCGCGGGCGTTGGACTCACATAGATTTGATACAAGCCCTGCGTTAAGCCGGTAGTGGCTCCGGCCGACCCTTGGATGATTACCCCCGGTGCGGCGCTTGGCAGACCGCTGATGCAGGAGCTGGCGGTCGCCGGCATGTTGGAATCTATGGTGCTCATATAGTTACCGGTGGTACTCGCGTAATATCTGCCATCCGTTTGAGCTTTGGGAGGGAAAATCGCGGTGAGGCCATTGGGATTTCCATCTGTGAAGAAGAGAATTACGTTCAGTGCTCCATTACTCGCGTAGGCGGACGAGCCCAAGCTCTTGATCTGGTTGTAGGCCATATTTAGCGCCATGGCGGAGCTGGTATTGGCGCCGCAAACGAGATCGCTGAGGACGGTAATCAGGTTAGGGGTGCTCGATTGGAAATTCGTGCTGATAGGGAAATCCACGTTCGCCCAGGTTTGGAAGGTAACGAGGCCCATTTGATCGAGGCCATTGGTGAAGTAGCTGATGAAGGTGGTGGCGGAGGCGATCATGGTATTGCAGACCAATGCGCCATCAGGCCCGGTAATGTTCATTGAGCCAGAGCGGTCAAGCACCATGACGATGTTCATGTTGCGCCGGGAAGATGCGGCTACCGCCGAGACGGTGGATTGTTTGAAGCCCAAAATGGGCATGAACTTTAGCGGGACGGTGACGGAAGCGTTCACGGTGACCAGGCGGGTGGCTTGGTTGGGGTAGGTGACGACGGCGGTGGGGGCCACGGAATAAGTGGTTCCCATCCAGCCAGCCGGAAAGTTTGCGTAAGCATATTGTTGGACCGTGTTAGTGGCATTGGCGGTTGGGTTGCGGCCCGCAGCCAAGGCGGCCGCGTCGATTGCGGCGGAGAGTCTGGCCTTCACCCAAAAATTGATTGCGCCGTCAATGGCCAAGCCGATGATGGGGATGACCACCAAAACAGACACAAAGGTGAAGAGTATGAAGGAGGCTCCGCGGCGCGGATAATGGCGAGGATGCGGAGGTGGAGACAAGAGCCGTTTTGGCAGGCGGAAGCGCCTGCCCCACCAATACAAATGAGTGTCTCGGGAGACCAAAGATTCTCAGGGACGCGGCTGTATAGTGGAGTGCGGGGACAATCATTTTGAAACGCAACATAACTTTCTGGCTTTTACTGGCCGCGATGACTGCCGCGGCGAAGGCGCCTGAGGCCGCGCTGGCGAAGGCTTATGACGGGGACGTGAGTTCGGCAGAAAGAGAAATTGTTTCACTGGCCGAGGCGATGCCGGGGGATAAATACAACTTCGCGCCGACCGGCGGCGAGTTTACCGGTGTGCGCACGTTCGCGCTACAGATGCGGCACATCGCGACGATTAACTACTCTGTGGCGGCGGCCATTCTGAGCGAGAAGTGCCCGGTGGAGATGGGTAAGGGTGAAAATGGGGCGGATTCTCTGGAGAATAAAGACGCTATTGTGAAGTACCTGAAAGATTCATTTGTCTATGCGCACAAAGCGATCAACACGATTACGGAGAGGAACGCGGTAGAGGAAGTGAAATCGCCGTTTGGCGGCGGCAATGCGACGCGTGCTTCGCTGGCTACGATTTTTGCCTGGCATAGTTTCGATCACTATGGGCAGGCGGTGGTGTATGCGCGGATGAACGGAGTGGTTCCGCCAGCGAGCCGCCGGTGAGAGTTAGCCGATCATCCACTTAGGCGCGATCCAGCCGAGAGAGACGCCGGTCATGACGATACCTACGATGAGCACGAGGGCGGGCGAGGCGATCGAGGCCCAACGAACCAAGGGGTGGTTGCTGGAGCGTTTACTTTCCGGGAGGAGATTCTTGGCGTAGAGGACGAGGATGCCGATCATCATCAGAACCAAGGCGAGGCCAAGGCTGAACGAGATCAAGAGCAGCAATCCGAGGCCAACGCGGCCGAGAGCGATAGCGCCGAGGAGCAGGACGAGAGCCGATTCGCAGGGGACTAGACCGCCGCTGGCGCCGAGAGCGATCAAACCTTTCCAGGAGAGTTCATCGGGGACGTGGGAGTGGGTGTGGCCGGAGTGATCGTGATCATGACTGTGGCCGTGGTCATGGTGATGATGCACGTGATCATGCGAGTGAGTGTGGGTGTGAGGGTGGTGATGATGGTGTTGTTGCTGGTGAGCATGCGCGGCCATTCGAGCGCGAATCCGTTTGAAGAGCATCCAGCCGCCAATGACGGCGATAGATAAGCCAGAGATTGCGCCGAGGATCTCAGTCATCTTTTCGGGGACGATGTATTTGAACAGAAAGAGGGTGGCGATGCCGAGGGCGAACACCACAAAGGTGTGAGTGAAGGTGACCATTGCGCCGAGAAATGCGGCGTGTTTGAGAGTGCCGCGCGAACCCACCAGATAAGCGGCCACAATTGTTTTGCCATGGCCGGGCGTGAGGGCGTGCGCCGATCCTAGAACAAAGGCAGCGGCCAGAGCGACAAGGATCATCCAGGGGGTTAGTTGGCGCTCATGCAGGAATTTGGAAAGAAAGTCGCCGCGAGTTACGGTTCCGGCGGGAGCGGCTTTGGCGGTGAGTGTGGCGGGAGCAGGAGCGGGAGGGGCCAGGTGAGGCTGCGGGATTTGCCGGATGACTGGAACGAGTGGTTGCGAGACGGGCGCTTTGACACTCCAGGAAAGCTCGGCGCGGAGATCTTGCGGAGGTGCGAGAGTGGGGTCGGCAGGGTATTGTGTGAGGCCGTTGCTGATATCGCGACTCGATTGGCTCGCTTGACGGAGGGTTGCGCCCGTACCTTGATCGACCACGATCTCTTTCCAACCAGCACGTTCGGCGAAATTACGATCTTCGTAGGTCAAGTTGCCGCCGCGCGCGTCGATATGTGCGCGAGTGGTAATGCGGAGGATGGGCAGATTGCCGGCGCCATCGGCAATGACGATTTTGGCGGATTCGAATTTTGGGAGAACGCTTGCGCCATCGACGGAAATGGCGAGATTCTTAAGCCACAGGCGGGCTTGGGAAGCGGCGTGGCGGTCGAGATCGGCTTGTGGGGCTGTGCGGTCGATGTTCCAATCGCGGAGTAATTCAAAGGTGGGAATTTCCGCCAAGTCGAGAACATACTGTAACTCGACCCCGTTGGCTGAGGGTTGCAGTTTGGCGTAGTGGCTGACGCTGAAGTTGCCCATGGGGTGGGCAAATGTCATTGCGGCGGTAAGAAAGAACAAGAGAGAGGTTTTGATCATGGTTTTTGCAGCGATAGGTTCCTGGGACGATCATAGACCGCAAGCGGGGACGGACAGCTCTGTCCACTGAGAGGCTTTTCGGAGGGAGGAAGATTTGCCGGTGGGGGACAGAGAAGTCCGTCCCCGCTTGCTCCCCGAATCTGGCGGGCATGAGCGTAAAACGTTGGTTCGGGCGTGTGAAAACGTAGCGCCTTTTGGGAGGCGGCCTTGGCTTCGTCGATGCGGCCCGCTTTGTAGAGGACCCAGGAATAGGCATCCCAGGTGTAGACATCGCCGCGCACGGGCAGTTCGGCGAGCATCAGTTCGAGAGCGATGGGAAGATCGCGGTTATGATCGGCTAAGAGCAGAGCCAGATTGCGATTGGTTTTCTCGTTGGTGATTTTGCCGAGCTTCTCAACCAGTCCGATGAGATCCCGCTGTTGGCGCGCTTTGGCGGGTAGACCGGCGGCCGTGTACAGGTCTTCGAGCGAACCCGCGTATTGCGCAAGAGGCACAATGGATTGCGCACGTTCGTAGTAACGGATGGCGGAGGCGGTGTGGCCTTGCGCAGCTTCCACTTGGCCCAGGCCGGCAATAGCGCGATGGAGCGTGGGGAATAAATCGAGCGCGGACCCATACGCCTCAATAGCCTCAGTGAGCTTGCCGGTTTTGAAGTACATGTCACCGAGTTCGGCATAGCACCAAGCGGTATTCTCAGGCGCGGGATCGCCCGCTTCGACGGCTTCGCGCATAAGGGCGATGGCCGAGGGAGCGTCTCCCGTGACGAAGCGATGCCAGGCGAGGCGGTTGTAACTGCCGAGGCCGGGGCGCAGGGCGAACATTTTGAGGTAAGCTTCGCCGGCGCGCTGATATTCGCCGAGTTCCATGAGAGCGTCACCGAGATTGCCCCAAGTGCCGGCATCGGAGGCGTTGTATTTGAGCATGTCCTCGGAGCGGTCGGCTACGGTTTTGAAATTGTGGCGCTGCAAGTCTATTTCGTTTTCAAAGCGCAGAGCGGTGAAGTTGCCGCCTTCCTTTATGAGGATGCGGTCTACGATTTTGGAAGCACGGTCGAGGTAACCGAAGTCTGAGGTCTCGCGAACCTTTTGGAGATAGGCGGAGATGAGGCCGGATTGGAGTTTGAGATCGTCAGGAGAAGCGGCTAGAAGCTTTTCAAAGGTCTTGATGCGATCGTCGGTTTTCTCGTAAGCCAGATGCTTGTCGAGCGGACGCGACTGGGCTGGGAGGAGTAGAGCGACACTGAGGAAAAGAAACCCGAGTTTCATTTGGACGCCCCTGGCGTAGGCGCTTGGTTGACTCTGGCGGAGATCAGAGCGGCGTGGCGATCAAAGGTTGCGTCGTGAATGCCGACGGAGAGCGCTTTATCCATTTGAGTCTTAGCTTCGGTGAACTTTCCATTATGGTAGAGGGCCCAGGCGAGCGCGGCCAAAGTTACGCAATCCTGGCGGTGGGCGCTTTCGAGAGTGGCGATGCGGAGGGCTTCGGAGGGGTCGCTTTTATGGCCGGTGTAAAACGCAATGAGTTGGAGATTGGCGTTAAAGGGTTGGGGGATTTCGGCGCGGGCTTTGGTTTCGAAAGCGGAGAATTGGGTGGCCGCTTTCTCTTTCTGGCCGCTTTGCTCTAAAGCGTTGGCCCAGCGGAAGAGATTAGCGGAAGACGGGACGGTTTGGTAACACTTTTCGAGGAGGTTCGAGGCTTCGGAGTAGTTGCCGTTGGCCGCCTCAATATCGGCCATGACTTGGGCCGCGAGCTGAGAATCGGGGAATAAGTGAGCTACTTCGGAAAGAATCTCTGTAGCGGCTTTAGGGTTACCGGCGGCTAGAGTGAGGCGCGCTTTTTGAGTGAGCAGCCACGCGCGTTGATCGAGGTCACTCTGGGCGGTGCGTCGGAGGGCCTCGTCATAGAATTCGACTGCGCCTTCGTTGTCGCCGAAGAGTTCGCGCAGACCGGCGGCCTTTTCGAATCCAAGAGCGCTGCCAGAGCGCAGATTGAGTATCCATTGGGCGTCGCGCTCGGCTTCGGGGTAGTTACCAAGGGCGGAATTGGCATCGACGAGAAGGGCCCAGCCGCCGATGTCGTCCGGGGTTTTATGGTTGAGCTCCTGGGCGAGTTTTAAGGCTGGGGAGAACTCATGCTTGCCAAGGAGCACGGAGGCACGGAGTTTCATAGCATCGTAGTTGCCGGGGGATAATTCGAGGGAACGATTGATGGCAGAGGTGGCTTGGGCGTAAAGAGAAACGTCGGAGGTATCGCGCGCTTTGCGGCAGAGGGCGAAGGCGAGTTCGTTGTAAGTCTGGAAGGCTTTCGGATTAGCGTCCACCTGCTGGCGCGCGACCGCGATGCGCTGATCGGCGGGGGAGACGGCGAAAGAAGAAATACAGAAGAGAAAGACTAGGGTTCGGTGCATAGAAAGGCTCAAGAAATAAAGGGGGGAGCAGGGGCTCCCCCCGCGGACCAGGGGGTCCGCCCCACGCAGACGGAAACTAGTTAGTGGGACAGGCTGCGCCGGCGCCCATGGTGCAGCCGGCTTCACCTGGATCGATGTGGCGGCGCTGGCGGCCACTCTGCGCCCAGGCAACGTAGGGGAACGTTTCCTGATAGGGAACATCGTTGGTGTTAACGCCGTCGCCGATCCTATAGTTGTATTGAGGGCCCGCCAAAATGCCGGCCACGGCGCGTGCGGCGATATCGGTAACATCGTCGGAAACGCGGCGGCCGTTCGGGAAGCCCGCAGCGTCACCGGCCAAGAGCCCAAGGCGTTTGCGGCTGTTTTCGGGCGTGGGAGCGACGCCGGTGTTGAGGCGCAACAGGTCGGCAATGGGACCGGCCGTGGTGCCAGGCGCGGCGATGGGCGGCGCATAGGTCACGAGCGGCAACAGATCTGTGCGCGGAGGCGTCGGAATGGCGATGCCGTAGATGGCGTTCAGGACGCGAGCGAGAAGCGGATCAAGATCGAACGAGGCGAATTGAGAATCATTCGCAGGAACGCTCATGCTCCAAAAATCTTTAGAGCCGGTGCCGATGATGAGTTCGTTGATCAGAGGATTGCCCATGCGCTGAACTTGCGACCAACTGCCGGAGGAAGCGGCGGTGGAAGGGGCGCGGCGCACGGTGACACTGCGGCGCGAAGTGGTTCCCCAAAAGCCGAGAGTGGCGGCTTTGCTGGTGGCGACTTCCTGTTTGCCTGTGCTGGTAAGCATGGCGATAGGCACTTCAATGGCGATGGTGTTGACGTTATAGCCAGAGACGTAATCAGGAGCGGTGTTTGTGTGATCGTCGGCATCGGCGGCCGCTGAAAGAACGCCGCCACCGGCTGCTGTGCGGAAATTCAAGGAGTCAAAAGCGGCGCCGAGGTCGATGTAAAAAGGATCGTCAACGGTCCCGGCAAACACCTTGATGCCGTTGTCCATGGTGTAAATACCCTGGGCGGCCAGAGCCGGATAGTTGGGCATAGTGCGGGGACCCACATTGCTGGGCACGGCGAATAGAGAAGGATGGCTGGAATCTGTGAGGACGGTGCTCACGCCGCCTTTGACCATGGTGACGGTGTAGGTTTGACGCAAGCTGAGACCGGCCGCACCAGCACCATCGAGCGCGGTGATGGCGGGCGGAACGATGGGAGTGCCTGGGGCCACGGGAGCGGGAGAATTGGCAGGAGCGTTGATGCCCGCGCCGGCGCCGACGAAGCCAGTGAAAACTCCCGCAGCGCGGATATGGGTCTGGAACTGGACTTGGAAGGCAACGTCAGGGAGAGCGTCGTTATTATTATCGACGAGAATTTGATAAAGGATGCCGTCATCAAAAGGAAAATAATTGGGCCCGTTGCCTGGTTCAAGCAGGGGATCGACGTTCAGCAGGATGGTGACCTTGGTGGGATCGTCATAGCTGACGAAAGCAAAAAAGTCGGTGATATCGGCTTTGGTATCGAGAGCGGTGATGGGCGCTTCCCGATGGCTGGCCGCGAAGCTGGAAGGCGGGGTAACGATGAGAGCCGCCAGCAGAGTACAGATGATGGGTTTCATGGAATTCATGTAAATAATAATCCTCCTTTAATTTTGTTTCGTTATTGCAACTCGGCCGCGCAGGATACCGCTCGACAGCGCTGCCAGTATCAAGCCGAGGCCGGTGAGAGCAAGGCTGATAGGTTCTGGAACGGCGGAGAAACTATTGGTGAATTTTCCGCCGGAGGCAGTTCCGGCGGTGCCACCATCAATGGTGAAATCGTCCGTGACATTGAGGAACGGAACCGCAGAGAATCCGGCGCTGTCGCTGTTTTGGATACCGTCAGCGGTTACCAGAGCGCCATTCGTCGTGGGGCAGCCGTCTACGCCATCGGCGCCAAACGCGCCGCCTGCGCAATAGTTGGCGATTCCGGTGACAGCGCCATCGACCGTTTCAGAAGAACCGCTGAGGGACGCCGCGGTACCGATGAAACCTGGTCCGGAGACTTTATAGGTAAAGAAGATTTCGAGTAGAGCCGGAGCAGTCGCCGTTTGGCTCACGGAAAGACTGAGAACTGGGTTATAGATGCTTCCGGAAGGTGTGAGCGTCACGGAAGTGGACGGGATCTCCGTTGCGAAGGCGGTCCCGGTGGTGAAAACGCTAAAGTTGGAGAACGTGCTGTCGCCAATGGTGCAGCCAGCGGCTCCAAGCGTAACGTAGGTGGACAGGGCGCCGTTGGAACATGGACCCGCGAAGGCCAGCCCGCCTAGTGATAGCGCCGCCAAGGCTAGCAGCGAAACTTGCTTTATCAAATTATTCCTCCTAAAAGAATCGTGAAGTGCTTAGATCGCCTTGCACTAGAGTACGCGAGATATGTTAGGGACGGATGTAGAGGAGGAGGCTTTTTGTACCTGGTACTTGCTCGTAGTACCGGTAGTTTGAAGAATGAGTTTTAGCTTCGCTAAACTAGCGAAGCTTGGGGCTGCTGCCAGAGCCTTGGGGCATGCTTAGAGGCCTGCTAGCCGCCTTCCGGGCGGCGAAAGGGTGCGGAGCAGCCTCTGTAATGCCGCACGATGTGCCGTCGTCCGGGAGGCAAAGGAACTTGGCTTTGCTGCCCGCGCTGTAGATGCCTTTCCGTTTGCCGTACAGCCAGCCGGTAGCGCCTTGGTCATGGGCCAATCGAACAGGAACGGCGATCCTTCCGGGCAAAACTCATCTTCCTCCGAACCCACTCGCAAACGTTGAGATACTTGGTGGACGTGAATTGGATTCTCCCCATAGTCGCCATCACTTTGTTTGTGGTCGCCGCCTACTACGCCATGACAATTGTCTTCGTCTTTTTCTCGCTGCCCCTCGTCGGGTACCGGCAAATCAGGCGGCTTGGATATTCTCCCAGCAAGGCTGCGACGCTCGTTTTGAGCGTAGCCGTTGTCGCTGTGCTCGCCACGCTCGCAACCGCGCAGTTTATCCCCAGTCCAGCGGGTTTTTTAGGAGGTCTGGGCAGTACCCTTCTTTGCATTGGCATTTCCATCTTGTTCTTAGCTTCCGGCTGTACTCTGCTCATCCGTACGCTACCGAAACGCGGGGTTCGAGTGTCCGGCCCGCGCCGCGCGCGTCTGCCTTTCGTCTATCTCGGCTACCTCGTCATCGCCGGCGCGATTGCCGGAGCCGTCGCGGTGCTCGTCTTTGCCCCTGCTGAGAACAAAACTTTCTCTAACTCGCTGGGCCTCCTCGTCGCCGTGAGTATGACGGCCCTTGGCGGAAAGGCCTTGATCGATACTGGAAAGCGCGTCAATAACGAGGTATCGATCGAAGATGCCTCCAGAATCGACCCAAGACCGCCAGTCCTTTTCCTTCGGCCTTTCGCTGCGGAACGCGTGCCATTCGTTCGAGGACTCAACTCCAAGTACGGTCAATACGCGACCGCCAACCAGCAAATGCTCGCGGCCATAGGAAGCACAAGTGACTCGGCGGGCAATAAGCGGGACGAAGACCCAACCATCTCGATTATGTTCGAGGTCTACCTTGGCCGCACATTTCGCGAGCGAATCGGCCCATTCATCGCGCTCGGAAATCCTGAGGACTACCTTCCGCCCGAGGGTGCGATTCGCACATATGCCGATGACGAAGGCTGGTACGAATACTTCGAGCGGCTCGCACGGTGCGCCGTTTGCATGGTCATGCCGCTATCGGACTCAGACAATCTTCAGCGGGAACTGACGTTTCTCCGCCGTGAGGGCCTTCAACAGCGGCTTTTCATCGTCACGCCTCTTTGGTATCCAACGGATGTGCGAATCCCATTCCCGGCCCGGGCCTCGGCCTGGATTGCGTTGCGGCTGTATGGGCTTAGCGGTCAGCCAGCTCCGGGCGCGAATTGGAGGCAGCTGGCAGGCACCTTGGGGAAATTCGGCTTTGACTTGGGCGAAGATCCTGGGCGTGGCGCCGCTCTTACGTTTGACTCAGAAGGCAAGGCGATTCTCTTGGTGACCGGAGCCGAAGCGCCACGTGATTTCGTTGAACCGATTCGCGAGTATCTCGTGCGAACGTTCGGACTTGATCTGGGCGAAGCTGCTGCGGCTCGGGTTTAGTACGCGGTTTCACAAATACGCCAGCGTAATCGGTACAGCCACTCGTCATCACGGCCGTGACCCCATTCCGGAAATATGCTTCCTGATCGGAGCCAGCGGGGCACAGGATCAGGAACTCTTCAGTTGTGAGCGGATGGAACGATGCCGCAAACCACTTCCGGGCCAAGCGAAATGTGGGATCCCGCCGAAGCTCATACAACGACAGCAAGAGCCGAGCGTCTTCAACCGTTGGGCAACTCATGGAATGAGGATAAGCTGAAGTCTGACCGTAGCGCTTGAGGGCCAGTACGGATTTTCTTGAGGATTTCTTGAGGGTTTACGAGTTCGACCGGTTTCGTGTAGATCCCAATGAGCGGCGCTTGTTTCATGCCGGCTCACCGATCGCACTGGCGCCTAAAACGCTGGACACGCTGATCGCGCTGCTCGAGAACGCGGGCAACTTGCTTCATAAAGACGTGCTGCACAAGCTCCTTTGGCCGAATACGTTTGTGGAGGATGTAACTCTTGCCCGCAACATCTCCGATCTACGGGCCGTATTGGGCCAACATTCGGCGGCAAAATACATCGAGACAGTGTCGAAACATGGATACCGTTTTATCGGCGAGGTTCACCTTATCGATAACGGCGATACGATTTCGCCGGCGAATTCAGAACCGATGATTGCAGTCCTTCCGTTTGTCCCTTTTGACGACAACGGCGCGGCCGAAATTTTTGGCGATGGGCTGGCGGAAGAAATTATCCACGCCTTGAGCTGCTTCAGCGGGCTGAAGGTGGCCGCCCGCGGCTCTTGTTTTCGGTTTCGCGGTCCGGCGCATGATTTAAGAAAGATTGCGGCGGATTTGGGAACGGACTTTGTCGTTCAAGGTAGCATTCGGCGGATCGACTCGCGATTTCGAGTGACCGCGCAGCTAATCGAAGCTAAGCGGTTAACCGTTCGGTGGTCTGAACAGTTCGAGCGGGAACTTGGAGATTTCATTGAAATTCAAGAATCGATTGCGAGGGCAATTGTTGCGGAATTGAAGCCCCGCCTTGGCCGGTCGAACCTCGAGATCGGGCCTTCGCGCCACTCACGCCAAACGGATACTTGGCACTCGCTTTGGGAAGGCCGCCTCCACCAACATCGATTCACACCGGACAGCCTGACGCATGCCGAATCCTGTTTCGAGAAGGCGATCCGCCTGGACCCGGGCTACGCGCTTGCGTATTTGGGGATGGCGGAAAGCCAACACATCAAAGCAAATCTCGGGTTTGCCCGCCCGAGCGACGTACTCCCCAAAGCTGCGGATGCCATTTCCAAAGCTTTGCTACTGGAAAGCGACTCTGGCGATGTGCATGCTGCCGCCGGAGTCAATGCAGTATTTTGGCGCTATGACTGGGCGAAGGCGGAGATTCATTTTGGGCGCGCCCTTGCGCTCAGCCCCTCGTCGTCGTCGGTTCATCACGTCTATGCATTGTGGTGGCTGCGTCCACAGGGGAGATTGGCAGAAGCAATCTCCGAAAATCGACAGGGGCTTGCTCTAGATCCGCTCTCGTCCTTTCTGCGCATCGTCCAGGCATACCTTCTTTATTTAGCCGGAAACGAGACGGAAGCGGTTTCGCTTTGCGAGGCGGCACTTGGTTTCGACGGCCAAAGCTATCTCGCTCACCGCATTCTGGGCCACATCTGGCAGCGGCAGGGCAAGACTCAAGAGGCAAATCGCGCCTATGCGATGGCTGTCGATCTACCGGGAAGCTCGTTCATCGACCTCGGATACTTTGCGGCGAGCTGCGCTCTGATCGGCGATACAGACAAAGCCGCCAGAATCGGCAATCAACTCGCGGAGTCGCTTGACCAGCCCTATCTACCACCTACGATCATGGCGGTCGTTAATCTGGCCGTGGGACGGCGGGACCAAGTAACCAGGTGGGTAGGGAAAGCCATCGATGAACACGATCCAAATGTACTTGGATTAGCGACCGACCCTCTGTGGATGGCCATGAAGGGCTCGCCGGAATATCGCGCCGCCTTTTCAAGAATTGGTCTTACCGCCGCCACAGCAGCAGCAACCCAAACAACACCACCCACATAAACCCCAGATAATGCCAGAAAATCGTCAGCGCATTCATCAAAGCGCGCGTCGTCATCTGATAACGCGGACCACTCGCCGGTTCATACGAGCGGTAAAGCAAATAAGCCAAACCACCCACCCCCGCCAAAATATGCAGCGCATGCATACCGCTGAACAGAAAGATAAACCAGACGTGTTTATCGAATTCCAAAATCACATTCGAGTGTCTGACTTGAAGCCAGGCCGCGCCTTGCCCAAGCAGAAAAAGGAAGCCGAGGCCCGTTGCCCATTGCAGGAGACGCAGGAAAGCTGCCCGGTCGCCGGCCTTCAAAAATCGCCGCGCCCGTTCCAGCAGCGCGCTACTCGCCAGCAAGATGGGCGTCGTCACCCATAACAACGAGGGAATCTGCAGGTGCTCCCAGAGAAAACCGTTTTGCGATCGCCAGATGAACGCGAAAATGAGCGCCCCGAATGTAGCAGTCACAATCACCAACACCACAACCACAGTGAACGTGTAAAGCGAATTCAGTTCGCGCTCGCGCGCAATCATCTCGGGAGCCGTATGCACTTACTTTCTATTTTGCCTCTATGCCTCCCTACACCAAGCGCCGGTACCGTCGTATATTTGAATATGCGCATTTCGCTCCCTGCATTAGTTTTGTCGCTTTCTCTTGTCCCCTTGTCGCAGGCGGACGACCGGTTGAAAGGCGCTTCTCGTCAGCCGGGCGAAAACAGTGGTTGGATCATGCTGCACTTGGAAGGCGATGCGGCCACCCGCGGCTACCAGCATGGCTACTTGCTCAGCGCCGAGATTGAAGACGCCAAAAAGGCCGTCGAACTCAGCGTCACCCACGAGGTGAATAAGACCTGGCTGGAGCTCCGTCAAGTGGCCGAGAAGATGACTTGGCCGAAAATCCCCGCCGAATATCAGCAGGAGTTGCAAGGCATCGCCGCCGGTCTCAAGGCCAAAGGCTCGAAGCTGGACGTGATCGATATGGTGGCGCTAAATGAGTGGATGGAGTTTCCGTACTACTATGACGAGTTGAAGAGGCGTCAGGGCGTCACGCTCACCAGCAGTGTGGGGGAGCATTGCAGCGCCTTCGTGGCCACTGGCAAGTACACAAAAGACGGCCGCATCGTGATTGGCCACAACAATTGGACCGACTACTTAACCGGCAGCCGCTGGAAAGTCATTTTCGATATCGCGCCCTCCACCGGCCGTCACTTCATCATGGATGGCGTGCCCGGCTTGATTCATAGCGGCGACGATTTCGGCATCAACGACGCTGGCATCATGATCACGGAAACAACCATCTCCGATTTCCATGGCTTCGACGAAAACGGTATTCCCGAGTTCGCGCGAGCCCGCAAGGCGATGCAGTATTCGGAATCCATCGACGATTTCGCGCGCATTATGGAAGAGGGGAACAACGGCGGCTATGCCAATGCGTGGCTCGTGGGCGACCGCAAGAACAATGAAATCGGCCGTCTCGAACTCGGCCTGAAAAACGTGATTCTGGAGCGCACCAAAGACGGCTACTATGTCGGCTCGAACTTCCCCATTAACGATAAGTTGGCGCGCGAAGAAACCAGCTTCCCCATGTCCGATCCCAACGCGCCCAACCAGTGCAGGCATCGCCGCTGGGATCAACTGATGGAAGAGAACAAGGGCAAAATCGACGTGGAAGCCGGCAAGCGCTTTGAGACCGACCACTACGACGTCATCACCAAAGAGTTCGACCCCAACGAGCGGACCCTTTGCGGGCACATCGATAAATCAAGCCGCGGTATGCCCGGCTGGCAGGGTCCATTCGGCGCGGCGGGAACGGCCGACGCCAAAGTGGCCGATAGCGCCATGGCCGAAAAGCTTTCCTTCGTGGCGGGCGCCGGTCATCCTTGCGGCGTCGCGTTCGACGCTAAGAAACACCTCAAGGACCATCCCGAACAAGCTTGGCAGGCGAGCGAGCTCGAAGATCTCAAAGCCAATGCCTGGACAGTGGTTTCGGCAAGCCGCTAAACTGAAAGAAGATGGCAGCAGTCACAAGCACGCCGCTGTTGGTCTCGGTCGAAGAGTACATCACCCGTTTTGTGGAAGGCGGCGAAAAACCAACTTGCGAATACGTAGATGGCGAACTCATTCCGAAGTCGATGCCGACCAAAAAACACAGTCAGGTCCAGGTTAATATCGCGGTGGTAATCCGCGCACGGTACGCTGATACCCTGAACCCGCTATCCGAGCTGAGCGTTCGTCTTCGTGAAACGCAGTTTTATGTGCCTGACCTGGCCATCGAGGATCTGGCGAAGCCGATACAAGGCCGTTATCCGGGTCCGAACGACCCGGTCTTGCTGTGTGTCGAGATCATGTCGCCGCCAGACCGAGTCGGCAAGCTCTTTGGAAAATGCGAAGAGTATCACAAGTGGAGCGTGCCCTATTGTTGGGTGATCGATCCCGAACGTCAAATCGCCTGGGAGTATTTCCCCGCCGACGTCGAGCCACGCAAAGTGGAGCAGACTCTCACCGCCGGCCCAATCCACCTCGCGTTTGAGGACATATTCTGGCGCGTTTAAACCGCCAGCCACCGCGAGAATCCGGACCATACCATGGACTTACAGCCGGGCGGCGGTGGGGCGGACGCCTCGTCCGCCGGTGACCCCCTGGTCATCCATCCGACGCTCGACCACCAAGCCTGCCGCACGGGATTCTCCTCGATGTCATCTCCGTTCAATCGCAATATATGCGAACATAGCCAGCTTGTCCATCCACGGTTCGAGCGCGCCTTCAAACATCCGCCAAGCGCCATAGGAACCCGGCGGCACCAGCGTCCTCATCGATACACCCCCCGACACCAGATACCGAAATGGCATCAACGGCCGGATTTCCAAAATCCTGAACTGCGGGAAATCTCTCAGGAATCTCGCTTGATCGCGCTCAAATACCATCCACGGGAGTGCTCCGTTGGCGCTCGAAAGCGGTCCGCTGTCCGGTATTTTCCATTCCTGCGCTTCGGGCGCGAACGGCTCGTGATGCAGCCGGCTGAAAACCAGTCTCGACCAACCGGAAACCCATGGTTCCACCATCAGGATTCGGCCGCCCGAACGTAAGCAGCGCGCCGCCTCCGCCAGAAACCGCTCCACCTCCGGTATATGGTGAAAAACATTCGTCATCACAATCGCCTTCAGACACTTCTCGCGGAAAGGCAAGCGGCGCGCATCGGCAATCACATTGGCATTGCTGCAAAGAAAAACGTCCGACCGGATCACCCCCGGAACGTGCTCCTGAAAGTAGCCCGCGCCCGAGCCCAACTCAAGCACCTCTCCCTCTCCCGTGGGAATTCCGGAGCAGATCGTTTGATACCACTCATCGTATATTCGCCGAAGAAAGATCTTCTCGCGAATAATCCTGACCCGCAGCTCCGTCGTCCTCGGATCGTCTAAGTCAAGCCCCTTCGTGAGGGGATGCTCCAGCAGCGATTTCAGTTTTGCGAATGCCATAGCTAACTGTTTGTTCGTGGTTAGCTGTGATGAAGCATCGCTTCGAGAATCCTCGCCGCGTGATTCACATAGACAGTGAGAATTCGCAGATCGATCAGCAGAATGGGCGCGAGGAACCACCATTTTCTTTCGATCGCCGCCGTCAAACCCACGGTGATCAGCAGCGGCGAGAAATGTCTGCCGAACCCGTTCACTTCGCTCCAAACCCCTTCATGGCTGATCAGCGCCGCTAACACCGCAAATCCGAGCCCCACAAAAGTCAACGCGTTCCAAGTCTTTCGGCGAACCGCGAAATAAAGCGCCATACCCACTGCCGCCGCCATCGCCGCCATCGCCAAAAAGTCCAGCCACAAAAGCACAGGCTGCTTGTACACGTAATGGTGAACGATGCCCCGGTAGATTCCCACAAACGGAATCGGCGACGTAACATATTCGAAGCCACCCGGCGGGAATCGCCGCTGCACCCACAGAAACCAACCAACCGCCGGGATCATAGACGTCCCGAACACGAAGGCGCGCCTCACCTCCCTTTGTGACAAAAGCCAGCAGCAGTAGCCCAAAGGAAGGATCAGGCCCGTTTCCCGGCTCAAGCCCGCCGCCAATAGCACCAGGTATAGTTTTTTGTCCTCCCGCCGCACGGCGTAGCAGGCCATGCCCACCGTCAACGCCGCCGTCGCTACATCCACAACCATAAAAAACACACAGGCAAGAGTAGCCGGCACCAGCAAAAAAAGTAGACCCCAAACCGCCGCGAACCCATGGGATTGCGCCCAGCGCGAGAGCCAGAACGTCCCCAGATAGATGAACAAAAGAAAAATCGCGATATACGCCGGATCAACCCAACTGGCATGCCCGAAAGACAACGCTGCCGCCAACCCAGGCATTAAAATACGCCGGTAGCGAAAACGCGGCATGTCCACCGTTTTCCACATATCGGTTCGTGCCAACGGATCGTGGGCGACTACGTGATACTGCTCCCCGTCGTATCCGGTCGTGCCCGGAAAACGATAGATATGTTCGTTAGCCAGTTGCGCCGGCGTTGGCCAATGCTCCCCCGTGTAATAGACGCTTGTCCAATTACCGTCATAGAGGTAGTAGGTACTAAGAATCAGCCACCCGAAAACCGCCGCCGCGGCGCACACGCCCCAAGCGCTCGCCACCAGAAATGAATTCCGCCGCTCACGCTGACTTGTGGACGCGACCTCGTTAAGCGAAGAGACCATATCTTGAAGAACTACACCGAAAACGCACAACCCCGTCCCAAATCTAACATGCCCTCTCACCGCTCAAGCTACTCCACGATTAGCTCAATCCGTTACCTTGTTTTCATGGAGCCAATCGGCAAAAATGGAATCTTTCTATACAATCGTCTGGCTGTTTCGTAAATGTTCGTTTCCCAACCGCTGCTGCGGAGCGCCCTGCCAGGGCTTTAGCATGATTGGCAAGCGAGCGCTGGACGACCACGACCCGACCTATCCCGCTACGCTCACCCGCATCGAGAATATCCTCCGCCTTCCCCCACATTTCTAAAGACCCCACCGCTTTCAAATCAAGGATTAGAATTTGCCGGCTTCACTTCCCTCCCAAGTCGTAATCTCCCCGGATGTACTCTCCGCCGACATGGATTCTAGCGATGCCGTTCTCCTAAACATAAAGAGCGGCACCTATTTCTCCCTTTCCCCCGTGGCCGCCTACCTCTGGAAACTCTGGACCAACAACGGCTCAGTTCAAACTTCCATAGACCGCCTGACGCACGATTATGCCGTCGATCCAACCACCGCTCAGTTGGACGTGGCCGAGTTAATCGGCGCACTCGAGCAGGATGGCCTCATCTCAATCCCTGCCCAAATGTGAGATCGCCTTGAAATCATGAGCGGATTTATCGCGCTATTTCACCGCTCCGGTCTGCCGGTCGATCCATCGCTTCTCGAACGCCTCACCAGCAAGTTGTCCGCTCGTGGGCCCGATGGCTGGGCCACCTGGCATCAAGGCCCCATCGGGCTCGGCCGCAGTTTGCTTCAGACCACTCACGAAATCGAACCCCTTCCAGGCCCCATCGCCTTCAATGTCATTCATCTCGCCGGCGACGTTCGTTTCGATGACCGCGATTGTCTCATCCGGCGTTTGCGCGCGGCCGGTTATCACGCGCACGCGCAGTCCCCCGACGTCGAGCTCCTCCTCCACGCCTATCGCCTGTGGGGTGAAAAGTGTCTCGCCGAGATGGCCGGCGATTTTGCCTTCGCCCTCTGGGATGCCCGCGTCAATCGCCTTTTCGCGGCCCGCGATCACTTTGGAATCGTCCCTCTTTTCTATGCCGAAGCCGGTGACGCCCTGCTCGTGAGCAACACCCTCTCCTGCATTCTTGCCCATCCGCAGGTCGATCTGCGCCTCTCCGAAGACGCTATCGCCGATTACCTGGCCATCGGCCTCAACACCCAGCGAAACACTACGTTCTATCAAGGCGTCAGGCGCCTCGAGCCGGGCCATTCACTCAGCGCTTCTTCAGACGATTTGCGCGTCTCCCCTTATTGGAACCACGCCGAAGATCTTCCCGGCATTCACTATCGCCGCCCCGCCGAATACGTCGAGCACTTCCGCGAGATCTTCGACGCCGCCGTCCGCGACCGTTTGCGCTGTAACCGCTCCGCCACCCATCTGAGCGGTGGATTGGATGCCAGCAGCATCGCCGTCACCATCGCTGGCCAATACGGCCCCGCCACCGTCCAGAGCCTCCGCGCCTACACTTTCTATTTCAGCAACTTGATTCCCGATGATGAGGGTGAGCTTGCCCAAACCATCGCGGCCTCTACCGGAATCCCCCTCGAGCTGCTTGAGATTGAACCGATTCTCGATCGGGCCCAAGGCTCGATTCCCGCCCACACGCCTCCTGAACCGGCGCCCGAACATCTCTCATCTCCCGCTGCTGTCGTCAACCAGCACGCTGCCAAACACGGCCGGGTCATATTTATGGGCTTCGGGGGCGATCCTCTCTTCGGCTCTTCGGAAAATCGCTCCCCGTTGTCTCATCGTCTCCTGCGCGATTTTATCTATTGCTACCGCCTCCATGGCGTTCGCCCCCATCTTGGTATCCGCCAGCGCGCCTCTGTTCATCAGCCTCCCGCCCCAGACCGCTTCTTGGACCCTGATTTCGTCACCAGATCGAATCTCAACGAGCGCCGCCGCAACCGCTTGGTGGCCGCGGCACGCCCCGCTAGGCCAGGCATGACGCTCGATCCACTCTGGACCAGTATCTTTGACTCAGCCGATTCCGACTTCACCGGATTGCCCTTAAAGGCTCGCTTTCCCTTCTTCGATCTCCGGCTCTTTCGCTATCTGAATCGAATCCCCGCCCACCCCTGGACGGGAGGGAAGATGCTGCTCCGTCTCGCCATGCTTGGATCTCTGCCCGAACCAATCCGCCGCCGTCCCAAGAGAGGCCTGCAAGGGCATCCTCGCTTGATCCGCTGGCGCCAACATGGACCTGAGCCCTGGATGTTCGATCTTCTGAACCGCGCTGCTTTGCAACCTTACTTGAATCGCCAAGCCGCCCAAAACCTCCTACGTCATCCGCAAGACTGGGACCGCTCCACCTTCGCCCGCTTTTCGAACCTGTGGAACTTTGCACGTTGGCTGCGCGATTAGGATAACCCTGAATTGACCCGAACCGGTTAGATCCTTACAATGGATATCAAATGCCAGAAACTAATGTTGAACTAACTACCAAAAAGCAAGACTATGAGAAGCCCGTCATCAAAAAAATTGGCAGCGTTTCAGAATTGACAATGGCCGTAACAAATAACGTCGCTCACAACTTTGATTCCGGAAACGATCCGTTTTATTCCTGATTTCCCCGCCAACCACGGTGGCGCAGGCGGTTCCGCCTGCGATTTCCGAGTCTCGGACCGGTCACTTGGCCTATGCCTAACCCGTAATGTATTGCTACCGCGTCAATGGCCTAACCCTTAGCTTGCCCGCACCCGTGATCGGCTTGCCCGGCGTAAGCCAATCTCTTGAACCTGACATTGCGCTTACCTGGTTCGGCTGGCGGCGGCCTGAAGAGATGCCATCAGCCTGCGAGTCGGGCTGGGCAGCCATTCCCCTTCCGAACTGTCAAAGCTCGCAGCTCTGGTCTCGGCCATCGCCCACTGGGACTTCCTATCTCCTCCGATTTGGCAGCGTCAACTTCTCGGAATTCCTGATAGCACCTGGCGGCCAAAGTGTTAGAGCTGCCTGGACGAATCCGCTCGTCGAGCGGGCGCACCTCCTGAAATTGATGCTGGGGCCGGTGCTCGGCTTGATCCTTCGCATCACTCATCGATTGCCGTTACATGCTGGAGCAGTCGCTTTCGACGGTCGCGCCTTCGCACTGTTAGGCCCTAGCGGCAGCGGCAAGTCCACACTCATCGCCAGCCTATTGGAACGCGGTTGCAGTTTGTTGGCGGATGATCTCATCGTGGTCGAAGACGAGCAGGGCGCTCCCGTGCTTCACTCCGGTCAGTCCAATCTCAAGTTATGGCCCACCAGCCTCGAGGCCCTGCGCTGGTCAGCCAGTGAGTTTCCACGCGTGTTCCCCCGTGCGAGCAAGCGTACTGTTGCCATTACCGCCGCGTCGCCCTGCGCCGCAACGCCGCTCGCGGCTATCTTTCTCCTTGCGCCCCGCCGCACCACCCATCTGCCAGTATCGCTCGAAAAGTTGACCCCGACTCAGGCGCTCCTCACCCTACTCGGCCAACTCTATCCACCTTTCTTGCCCGTCTCCCCGGAGGAGCACCGCTCCCTGTTTCCCCGCCTGTCACGGCTGGCTACCCAGGTTCCCATTTTCCAGGTCGAACGAAGCGATGGATTTGCCGCGCTGCCCGCACTTTCCCGCCAAATCGTCCAGACCGCGGCGGCCACAGCAGCATGACGGCGCGCGGTTGCCTCGATCTGCTTTGGCCGAATTGGGAATCCACCCCGGTCCCGCCTCCTATACGCGCGATCCTCAACTCGGCGAGCGTCTCAATGCCTGCCATCCCAAAGGTGGGGTTGGAATTGCGCCTTGGAACCGGCGAGGTACGGGTCGATTTGCACCAGCTTGTGACCAAGACCAGCGGCGAACCGGCCGTTCTTTTGGATTATTTGAGCAACGCCAGGCAGTGGTGCGATAGCGCGGCCGCCCAAAGGCTGCGCGCGTTTCTGGTTGCCTGGTGCGACGAGCAAAGCCTCTTCGGCACTATTTTCCAGCGATTTTTTATCGAATATGATCTGCCGGACGACGGCGCACCCCCGCGGGTTCCGTGCCTCTTCTTCGATGTGCATCGCCGCTCGCACGATCACTCAGAAAGGCTCGCGGGCGAGTCGCTCATCGTGGCCGCCATCGAGCAATTGCAGGGCGCGTTGAACCCGCTCAGACGGCACGAACTCCAAAGGTGCTTCGATTCTGTCAACGGGCGTGGCTCCATCGGCCACCTCGGTATCATGCTAGGCCGCGACCAGCAGTCCATCCGTCTGAACATAAAAGATCTGCGCCGCGGCGCCTTGCTGCCTCTTCTCGATGACCTTAATTGGACGGGCGACCGCGCCGCAGCCGAGAGTGTTTTCAACCGCCTCATCGATGAAGTCGATCTCGTCACCGTCGCGCTCGATCTTTCCTCCGAATGGCTCCCTGGCATCGGCTTCGAAGCCTTCCTCAACGCCCAGCCCGCCGTGGATCCGCGCTGGCAACGGCTATTAGACTGGCTCTGCGAGCAGGCCCTCTGCACATCACACGAGCGCCAGGCTTTGCTCCAATTCCCGGGCCGCACCATGCCCGGCCCATCAGGTTCGCCCTGGCCGGCCTCCTGGCTTGTCGCAGCGGCACTGGCGCCGCCTGATCATCTTCCCATCTTCTGGCGAGAACTTTCCCACATAAAAGTCACTCTCAACGCTGTGGGCCAGCTAACCGCCAAAGCCTATCTCGGAACCCGCCATGAATGGCAAGTAAACCCACTTACTCAGGCAAAGCAGCTTTCTAAGGCGGGGCTGGCATTCAGCCTGCCAATCCCCGCTTCCATCGAAGCCTCCCACGATTTTCTCCTCAACCGCCTCTCCCAAGGAGGCTTCTGGCACGATTTCCACCTCGACATCGGCTTTAGCGACGAATGGGTCACCGCCTTTATCGCAACTCAAATCGCGCTTACCAAAACTCCGCGCGCGACGGCCGCCGCTCACTATGCGCTCGCGTGGCTGCTCCGCCGTCAACGGTCGGCCGGCGGATGGGGCTTTAACGCCATCAGCCCGCCCGATGCCGATTCAACCGCTTGGGTCCTTCGTCTAACCCTCGCTTGCGGCGTCGAAACGGAAGCCACCCGCCGCGCCCGCGCATTTCTTGCCAACCACTTGTTGCCCGATGGCGCTGTGACAACATATGCTTCGTCAACCCCCATCCATTTCCGCGAGCAGGATTGGAATAACGGCGCAGCGCCCGGCTGGCGTGGGGCCCACACCTGCGTCGCGGCAAACGCCGCTCCGCTCTTGGGCACTGGCGCTCTCAATGCTCTGCGCCGGAATCAGTCCGCTTCCGGTGCCTGGCAAGCCTATTGGTGGCAGACCGACGTTTTCGCTACCGCCCTCGCGGCGGAATCCCTGCTGGCCGTTCCGCATCCCGCCAACCAAGAAAACATAGCTCGCGCCATCAACTGGGCAGCCTCGCAGAATGACAACGAAGCAGTCTCGGCCTTTGATCTCGCCTGGCGTTTGCGTCTTACCTTGCTCGTCGGATCAAGCGCGCCGGGCGAGGTAACCCGCCGCGTGACGCGCTTACTCGATCTTCAGCAGCCCGACGGTGGTTGGCCCGCTGGCGCACCCATGCTGTTCCCTTCGCCTTGTCAAATCGCCCGCGCCCCTGACGCGCCCCTCTGCATTGACCAGCAGCGCAATTTCACCACCGCGTCCGTACAAGCGGCTCTCGCTATGGCGGCATTTCAGCAAACATCGGAAAGTCAGGTTGCCCCTTGACAGATCAACTTCTCTCCACCCTTCGCCGCCGCATCAGCGGCTGGAACGAGGGTAAAAACGAGTCCATGGGCGACGTTTTCTTCGATTCGTCCTTCCATCGCTGGGTGGTCACCTCCTATGCCTCTGTTCTTGAAGTGTTTCAAGCGCGCAATCCAGGCCCTCCCCCAAATGGCGTTCGAAGATGCCCCATGGCCGGAAGCCCCAATCCCCAGGCAGTGCTAACTAGCCGGGCAGCCCAGCGGTGCTTGGTCAACACAGACCCGGAAGTCGCCAAGCCTCCGCGCAGCGCGTTGCCCGGCGAGCTTCTTAGGAGAGGCGAATATCTCTTCTCCCTGGGACTCAAATTCCAGAGTTCGCCGGATACCGAGCGCCTCCGCAAAACCATGATGCGCCATCTCGGCGCGAACGAGATGCGTATGCTGGCAGCAAGCTTGGAGGAGTCGGCCGATCGTCTCGTCTCGTCGGCGCTCGAACGCGGATCGCTCGAGGTGATCGCCCATCTCGCCACACCACTCATCGACGCCAGCCTTTTCGGCATGCTGGGTGTGCCGCCACCGCAGTGGGCGCATCTGGCGAAGTTGAGCAAAGCGGTCTCTTTTCTGTTGGGACTCGGCGTCACCGAACGCGAACGAACCGCCGGTCATTTTGCGTTTGCCGAGATGTGCCGGATTTTGCGCGACTTGATGTCCGACAGGACCCAGCCGAAAACTCCTGCCATGGCCGATTGGGTGGAAGCAGTCCGCCTGGGTACCTGGTCGCCGGACGAGGCAGCCGCTCAGATTGCGATACTCATCATCGGCGGAAGGATCAGTCCCATCCCGGCCGTGGCCTCCATGGTTCATCACCTTGCCTTGCATCCTGCCGCCTGGGAAGCGCTGCAATCCGGCACGCTCGCCATCGAAACCGTCATTGAGGAGTGTCTTCGCCTCGGTCCGCCGAAAACCATCGTCTCCAGAACGCTGTGGCAAGGTGGCACAGTGGGCGGCGTCGAGATTCCCGCTGGTCAGCGCCTTCTCCTCATGGTCGGAAGCGCCAATCGCGACCCCGCCCTATTTGACAATCCTCTTGAATTCGATCCATGGCGTCGCCCAAAGCGTAACTTGGCTTTCGGTGCCGGCAATCGGCGCTGCCCCGGTATGCATCTCGCCCTTGGGCAGATGCGTGCGGCTTTGCTCGCTTTGCTGAAATATATCCCGAAACTGGAGCTGGCCGCCGCGCCTACTTGGACGGAAGTCCTTCACAATGAGCGGGTGATCGAACGGCTGGAAATTCGTGTTCGAGGCCAAAAGCATGACGGATGAACTCCTCACCACACTTCGCCGTCGCATGAGCGGCTGGAACGAGGGCCAGGACGAGACCCTGGCCGATGTTTTCTTCGACTCGCCGTTTCACCGCTGGGTCGTGACCTCCTATGCGGCTGTTCTTGAAATCCTGCAGGCGCGCAATCCAGGCCCGTCGCCAAACGCCGTTCGAAGATGCCCCGTTGCCGGAACGCCTAACCCCGAGGCCGTTCTAACTAGCCGGGC
Organism: Bryobacterales bacterium; assembly: GCA_963785595.1. Lineage (GTDB taxonomy): Bacteria > Acidobacteriota > Terriglobia > Bryobacterales > Bryobacteraceae > Bog-105. The sequence goes on from CAWAVY010000003.1 coordinate 1,261,816, forward strand.
AGCCGAGCGGTGCTTGTTCAACACAGACCCGGAACTCGCCAAGCCTCCGCGCAGTGCGTTGCCTGGCGAGATCCTTGGGAGAGGCGAATATCTCTTTTCCCTGGGACTCAAGTTCCAGAGTTCGCCGGATACGGAGCGCCTCCGCAAAACCCTGATGCGCCATCTGGGGTCTAACGAGATGCGTATGCTGACGGCGAAGCTCGAAGAGTCGGCCGGTCTTCTCGTCTCGTCTGCGCTCGAACGTGGATCGCTGGAGGTGATGGGCGATCTCGCCAAGCCCCTGGTCAACGGAAGCCTTTTCGGCATGGTGGGTGTGCCGGAAGAGCATTGGGGGCAGCTGGCGAAGCTGAGCAAAGCGGTTTCTCTTCTGTTTGGTCTGGGCGTCACGGAAGTCGAACGCGCGGCAGGCACTTTTGCTTTTACGGAGATCTGCCGAATTGTGCGGGACTTGATGGCCGACATGAGCCGGCCGAAGACACCGGCGATGGCCGACTGGGTGGAAGCGGTCCGCCTGGGCGCCTGGTCGCCCGACGAGGCGGCCGCTCAGATTGCCATGTTGATCATTGCCGGACGGAGCACGACCATCACGGCGATTGGCTCGATGGTTCACCGTCTTGCCCTGCATCCTGGCGCCTGGAAGGCGACGCGATCCGGCAGCCTCGCCCTCGATGCCGTCATCGAAGAGTGTTTGCGCCTCGGCCCGCCGAGGACCATGGTTTCGAGAACGCTGTGGAAGGATAGCGCTTTTGGCGGTGTCGAAATTCCGGCTGGCGAGCGGCTTCTCCTCATGATTGGACGCGCCGATCGCGACCCCGCCGTATTTCAAAATCCGTTTGAGTTCAATCCCTGGCGCTGTCCGAAGCGTAATCTCGCCTTCGGCGCCGGCAGCCAGCAGTGCCCCGGCATGCATCTAGCCCGCAGCCAGATGCGCGCAGCCTTGCTGGCCTTGCTGAAACATTTCCCGGAATTGGAGATGCTTGCCCCGCCCACCTGGACTGAGGCAAGAAACAAAGACAAGGTGGTCGACACCCTGCCAATTCGCATCTGAGACAAACCTATGCCGTTACAAGCAGCCATGGATTTTATTGAAGCCATCCCGCGCAAACCGGAGTTGGCTGGCCCTCTGGCCAACGTAGCCGACTACGAAGATTTGCGAAAAATCGGCGAGTCCGCCGGCTTCCTCTTCACCGCCGCCGAACTCGATCTGGCCTTTCGCCATCGCTGCTCCATGCGTCAACTCCGCCACGGGGCGTAGAACTCCAGGACGAGAGCTCGCCTATTGCAGTCATCGCGTTCTCACGATCTGTGCCGTTTCGTCTTCGGAGTGAAAAGCTCCACCAGTGCCCTCACGCGCTCTTTCTGACGGCTGCGCGGAAAGCGTTTGGTTCTTGTCAACTCGGCGATACCATGGAGGCTCGCCCAAAACAGTTCCGATGTAACCTCCGACTTCGAACTCTGCCCCTGAAACAACTCCAGAAGCTGGGAAAACGCGAAGCGCATCTCCGCGGGAGTAGCCGCGTCATCGAATGGTACGCTCAGGCTGAGCGAAAACATCACTTCATACAGTGCTGGTGAAGACGCGGCGAACTCCAGATATGCGGCCGCGGCCGATTCGAGCGTATTTCCACGCTTAACCCGTTTACGTGCCTTCTCCAAAGCCAGGCCTATCTCCTGAAAACCCTCGATAGCCACCGCGGCCAGAATTCCTTCGCGGCTTCCAAAGTGAGCGTACAAGACGGGTTGGCTGTATGAAATTTCTTCGGAGAGCCGCCGAACGGTTACGTTGGACCACCCTTCAAGTTCCGCGATTCGCCGTGCGGCACTGATAATCTGTGCCCGGCGGGCCTGCCTGTCAAGCAGTTTTCGTTCCGCAATCCGGTTAGAAGCCACCGTTGTTGCCATTGATAGAAAGTATAGCGCCGCTAGGTTCCGCCCAACACTCCGGCGAAACTTTTTCAGAATACCCTGCATCTTCTATAGCAGTGCTAGATTTTATAGCACAATTAAATATAGGGGCGTCATGAATCGACGATCCTCATACCTTCAACCAGTTTTCCGCTCACATAGCGGGGAGAAAGAAAAAACAAATGAACACGGCAAAAAGCTTAGATAGTTTGACCTTGAGAAGGAATTCGCCGCTCTTCTGGTGTACTCTCCTGATACCGGTAGCTATTATCGGAATCGGCATCAACTTCATACTCAACCCGGTTGCGGCCTCCACTGCCTACGGCATTCCGATCCACGACCCTGCCGCCTTTCCTTTTATGTGGGTCAAGGGAATTCGCGACATCTTTTCGGGTCTCGTAGTCCTGACGTTCCTCTTCAGGGGAGATCGGCGCACCACCGCAATACTCTTCGCCACTGCAATTTTCATCCCGTTCGGCGATGGGCTGGTTATTCTCGGACATCTCGGTTTTGCGCCGCCGATCTATATTCACTGGGGAACCGCGCTTTACATGATGATCGTCGCCGCGTTTCTCCTTGGAAGGCGGAACCCCTCATGATGGAATTCCTGAATGCTTTTGCGATCCTTGTCGCCGGATTGATGGTCGGGAGTGAGCTGGCCATCGCCGCGTTTGTTCACCCAACTCTTGATCGGCTTCCGGATAATGTCCATGTGCCGGTGGCAATCGCCCTCGGTCGTGTGCAGGGGAGATTCATGCCGTTTTGGTACATCCTCGTGTTCTTGCTTACTTTAGCCGATGTCTTGGTCCAATGGCGCCAATCTAGCCACTTACCTATCTGGATTGCAACTTCGGCCGTTTTGTGGGCGTTGGTGAGTGTGTATTCGCTCATTGCTTTGGTGCCGATCAACAACCGTATTGCATCCTGGAAAAACGTCGCCCCACCTGCCGATTGGAAAACTTTTCGATGCAGATGGGACATGCTTCACCGCTGGCGTGTTGCGCTCCTCACGCTAGCTTTCGCGTGTCTAATCGTGGGAGCGGTTTAGCTAGAGAGACACCAGGCTTTCCCCCAAAGCGAGAGCGGACTACGCGGTTTTGCAACGGCGGAAATTCCCCAAATCTGTCCACTGGAACCGAACAAGACGAAAAATCGGTCTGTTAGGCGATCTTTATCTCTTCCCCGAGCAAGGCATAGACATTGCCAGCAGTGAGGTCACGTTCAGGTTTTGGCTGCTGCCACCCCGCACCATCACGCCCCGAACCAGCACGGTTGTGCCTTCATACTTGCCCGGCTGGAATATTTCCGTACCCACCAATACAAAAGTTTCTTTTCCCGATCGGTTTTGGGCGGCTTTGTTTACGTCGGTTGAGGCGGAGATCTGGCTGGCTGTTTGTTCCGGATCGGCAGCCTCAGTCAGCAGCCAGCTCTGCTTCGTTCCCGCTACCAGACAGCCGTGGGTTTCAACCAGTGCCGCCGCCGGATTTTCCGTATCGACCGAGTACTGGACAAAGGGAGAGAACATTTCATCCGTACTCAAATTCTGCGGCCTGAAGAACACTTCTTTCTCAGGTCCTGGATTCGAGCGGTTGTTGGCGGAGTTATCGTAGTGCGCGGTGATCACCATTTTGCTACCCGCCGGCAGTTTGAGCGGGGTGGCCAGATCATAAGCCAACTGCCAACGGAAATCATACTTCGGCACGGTCAGCAAAGTTTGCTCCCGCCCATCTGGATACACTGCCACATAAGTGAAATCTTTGGCGCGAAAATGCGCGTGCGGATGCAGCTGAAAGATAGTGACGGCCTGTGTAAACGCCGTCACGCCGATCAGCTCGAAATTTGCATCTCCCGGCGGAATAGGAGGAATCACCACTTGCGTACCCTCTGCCTTGGGACCTCTCGCGTCGACGAGTAACTCCACACCATTGGCCAGGATGACGCCGGCGGACATGGACACCCGGTAAATCTGATGGTTGGGCGGAGTGTCGCGAAACCAGAAGGCGACTTCGGAACGATCAGTTGCGGATTTTCCGCTAGCCGTGTAATGAATGTTGAAGTCGAGGTAGAGATTGCGGCCGCCTTTCAGCAGTTTCGCGCTATCGTCTGCATACTGTTCCAGCGCGATGCCGGGCGTGTAGATCGCCAGCATATCAAAGAGCCCCGGTTCGGTGCGCGGACCTACAACCGGTTGAAGAACGGCTCTGGACAAACCCGTTTGCCGGTAAAACGCCTCCAGACCGTCAAGCTCCGCGAGCGGTACTCCTTCCGGCATTTCCACTTCGGTGACGGCCATATGATGAACCACGGACGCGTTGCCGGGGCGGGCCTGGCAAGCGGCAATCCATTTGTCTTCAGTGAGCGGCACCTTGGCGAGAAAACGCATATAGGGCAGATCTCCCGTCGCCGGGATGTTCGCCTCTCGGGCCATAGAGATAACGAGATCAGGGGCGCGGCCTCCCGGGCCCTGCCAATGGTTGGCGGCGGCCACCAGATCTGAGCTTGCGGAAATCTCGCCTTCCGGTGCACCGGTATCGACCCAGGAACGGATCGTGGCGATTTCGGCGGAACTCAGCCGAGGGTCGTTCCGGAATACCAGACTATGATCGGGATCTGCGCTCCAGGGCGGCATTTGGCGTAAGGTCACGGCCTGTTTCATGGCAGTGGCCCAGGGGCGCACGCTTTCGTAGGAAGTGAACTGCGCTAAAGATGCGATACCACCCAGGCGGTGGCACTGGATGCAATGCTTGCGCAGAATGGGCGCAACATCTTGTGTAAAAGTAGATTCGGCTGCTACGCCTGCCAGCGGAATTATAGGCTGAACCAGAAGAGCGATGGACAAAGCTCTCCGCTTCACCGACACGCGCATGATCACACCGCTCAGAATAACAACGTGGCCCGGCGCGTGGTCCAAAGCATTCTTATATGGAAATGTATTTATTGGCGGATGCTTCGCGCCCAAGCGCGGTACCCCCGGTACCGTCTACAACCTTGCTACCTTGCGGAACATCATTCTTAGCTGTCACCATAGATTAACTCTACAGCCCATCCTATGAACGTTCCAAAAATCTCTTCCCGTAGTGTCTTCACCGTCATTGCCCTTAGCAGCGGCTTTCTTTTCGGGCAAACGAATATGCTCACGCAGCACAACGACATCGGACGCACGGGTCAGAACCTGACCGAGACTGTTCTCACTCCGGCAAACGTCTCTGCGACCAATGGCTTCGGCAAGCTCTACTCGGCGAACCTCGATGGGCGCTCCTTTGCCCAGCCACTCTACGTTTCAAGCGTCACGATCGGCGGTGTGAATCACAGCGTCGTCTATGTCGCCACGGAGCACGACAGTGTGTACGCGTTGGACGCGAATGCGAACGGTGCGGTTTTGTGGAAAGTCAGTCTTCTTGACCACGCGCACGGCGCGCCAGCGGGGGCGATTCCCGATCCGCAAAGCGACACCGGTTGCGGCGACATTGATAGTGCGGAATACGGAATTACCGGAACACCAGTCATCAATTACACCAATGCAACAACGGGCACGCTCTACGTCGTTTCAACCACCTATGAAGGCAGCTACCCGGTGCAGCGCCTGCATGCTCTCGACATCACCAGCGGCGCGGAACAGTTTAACGGACCGGTGACCATTAGCGCCAGCGTGGCGGGCACCGGAACGGGCAGCGTCAATGGCACCGTCTCCTTTGACCCGAAGTGGGATAACCAGCGGCCCGGCTTGCTGCTGCTGAACGGAACGGTTTATATGGGCTGGGGTTCACACTGCGATTCGGGCCCTTGGCATGGTTGGGTGATGGGTTACAACGCGACCACGCTCAAACAGACCTTCGCGTTCCTGAGCACTCCCAATGGATCTGCAGGTGGAGTTTGGACGAGCGGGGCCGGTCTGGCTGCCGACTACGATGGACCCAAGGGCACCCCGCGCATTTTTGAAGCCACTGGCAACGGCAGCTTCGACTCGAACGGCGATTGGAGTGAAAGCGTTCTGAATCTCAACCTTTCCGGCACCACCCCACAGGTGACCGACTCATTTACGCCTAACACGCAAGCCGCGCTGACCAACGGCGATATCGACTTAGGTTCCGCCGGCACTTTGATAATCCCTGACCTGCCCAGTTCCACTTATCCATACCCGCACTTGGCCGTGCAACTGAGCAAGGCAGGCACAATGTACCTCCTGAATCGCGACCATCTTGGAGGCTACAACACCAGCGCTGACCAAGTGCTCCAGGAACAAACGTTCGGCGCCTATCCATATGGCTTGTGGGGCATCCCTGCGTATTTCAATAACAGCATTTATTTCTGGGGTGCTAACTCCAATCTGCAGCAGTGGAGCTTGCGGGTGCCAACGAGCGGTTCGCCATCCCTCAGCCTGGCGTCAGAGGGATCGTACACGGAACCGGGCGCTTCGGGCGGCTATTACACAGGCACTTTCTTGGGCGCATCGCCTTCCATTTCGGCAAACGGCACTAGCGATGGAATCGTTTGGGTAGACGACTGGGTGCGAGATCAAGGCAATCCCATCCAGTACCTCTATGCGTACAATGCTACGAACGTGACCACGCCTTTGTGGACGAGCCTGCAGAATCCAACTCGCGATGGCGCAGGCGGATCGCAGAAGTTTGCCGTCCCCACGGTGGCGGATGGCAAAGTGTTCCTAGCCTCCGACAGCCAGCTGCAGGTATACGGTTTGCTGCCTGCCAGTTTTCCCTCCTACAATTTGTCGGCGTTCCAGCCAGTGCTCAACGTGGTGCCGGGATCTTCCGCGAGCACGCAAGTCACCGTAACTCCGGTAGGTTCCTTCACGGGATCGGTCACGCTGACGGCTTCCGGGTTGCCAAGCGGTGTGACGGCAACGTTTGTCGGCCCTGTGCTGACCTTGACGGCTTCTTCGAGCGCCGCCGTCACGACTTCGCCCGCCGCGGTGACTATTACCGGAACCTCGGGCGCGATGTCGCAATCCATCTCCGTCTCGGTTGCCGTTTCTAATACCCCCAGCCCCCTGGCCGTCAACTTGGCATCGGTGGCGAACGTGTACGGCACCTTTCTCAACCACATAACTCCTACCAATGGCGGATTCGATACTGAAAGTTGGGCGTACTCGGCTAATTTGCTGGGGTCTTCCGTCTCTGCGCTGGGCGTTCCTTTTTACTTCGGCACTCCGGGAACTGCGGATGCCGTCTCGAGTGTGACGGTCCCCCTTCCTGCGGGAAATTACCAGTCGATCAATCTGGCCGGGGCTGCGGCAAACGGCAGTCAAGCGAGTCAGTCTTTCGTGGTGACCTATGCCGATGGCAGCACAAGCACCTTTACGCAAGGCGTAAGCGACTGGTGCGGTCCACAGAATTACCCCGGGGAAACGCTGGCGCTGGCAATGACGTACCGCATCAGCCCCAGCTCTGGAACCTCGGCACTGGCGTGCAACGTCTACGCTTACTCTTTCGCGCTGACTTCAGGGAAAACGGCCGTAAGCATTACTTTGCCCGCAAATCGTAACGTTGTGATGCTGGCTATCACTCTTTCTCCAAGTGCGTCGGCGCTTCCCAAAGCGCAAACCATCACTTTCAATGCAATCCCCACGCAGATTGTGGGAGGCACGCTGACGGTAAGCGCCACAGCGAGTTCGGGTCTGCCCGTAAGCTTCAGTATTGTCCAGAATGGGAATTGCAGTATTGCCGGCAGCGTTGTGACATTCCTGAATGTGGGCAACTGCGGCGTGATTGCCAACCAGGCGGGCAGCAGTGCTTATAGCGCCGCACCGGCGGTGGGACAAATTATTGTGGTGAACAACCCGACGGCGCAGACGATTACCTTTGCCGCCCCGGCCAGCCAAGCCACGGGCACAACCCTTACACTAAGCGCCACGGCGAGTTCTGGCCTCAGCGTGAGCTTCAGTTCCTCCACCGCTAGCATCTGCACAGTTTCGGGTAACACCGCGAACTTGCTTGCTGTCGGCACATGCACGATTGTGGCCTCGCAGCCCGGCAACAATGTGTACGGCGCTGCCGCGCCAGTCACGCGCAGCTTCGCGGTAACCGGCACGGCAATTATCGCCACGGTCCCCGCGGCCAGCTTGGCACAGGGCAATTACAACACGTTTACGGTCTCCCTCTCGGGTGAAAGCAGCGCGCCCACCACGTTAGGCCTGGGCGGCGTGCCGTGCGTCAATGTCGCTGGCTGCACGCTGTCCCTAAACGGCAGCGGCACTCCGCTCAACTTTGAGTTCTTTAACGTTTCCAATACCAGCGCCACGCTGGGCGTCTATGTGAACCCGGCGGTCACGCCCGGCACTTATGCGATTCCGATCACCATCGGCGGCACGGCCGTCGGCACCTTCACGCTAACTATTCCCTCTACTGTGAGCGTGACGCTGGCGTCCGTCTCGCTGGCGCCGGGCAACTATAATGCCTTCGCGGCGTCCATCTCCGGCGAAAGCAGCGCGCCCGCCAACTTAGGTTTAGGCGGTGTTCCGTGTGTCAATGCCGCTGGCTGCACCGTCGCTCTGAGCGGCAGCGGCACACCGCTGAACTTTGAGTTCTTTAACGTCTCCAAGACCAGCGCCACGCTGGGAATCTATGTGAACCCGGCGGTCACGGCCGGCACTTACACGGTTCCGATCACCATCGGCGGCACGGCTGTCGGTGCCTTGAAACTCACGGTTCCATAAACGCTCAGAGCATGGTAGCCACTTCCGCGACCACCCTGTTTACAGTGGATGCTTACGGGCACTTCGCCCACGCGCGGTTTGTTAGCGATCACGTAAAAACGGATTTTTTTGAACGGCGGCCGTGCCGCCATTGTCGAGGAATGGTCGGAAATGGATCAATCCGGCTGCACCGTTGCAATCAGCTAGAATCGTGACGGGCGGTTCCCGTTTTCGGACACCTGAACCCCGAAAATCGACCACGACTGAACCCGGCGTTCAATAGAATCAGGCGTCTATTTAGGAAGTCAACGTGCCCCAAAAGGGCAGGAAAACACATGCGAAACGTCCTTGAAGACCTGCGGTATGCGATGCGTGTCCTCCGCCGGACCCCGACCCTGGCCGCGGTCGCAGTGCTTACTCTGGCGCTAGGGATTGCCGCGATCACGACCGTCTTTGGCTGGATCGACGGAATGGTCCTACACCCGTTCCGCGGCGCTAGTGACGACGGACAACTCGCCGTGCTTGAGTCCGTCAGTGCCAGCGGCCTGCAGCATCAGGTTTCGTACGCCGACTCCCGGGACTTCCAGGACACCCTTCGCAGTATTTCCGGATTGTTGCTGAACCAAAAAGGCCCCGCCTCGATCGGCGAGGGAGAAAAGCCCTATTTTGCGTGGTACGAATCGGTCTCTGGAAACTACTTCGACGTCCTGGGCGTAAAGCCGGTCCTGGGTCGCGCGTTCGCTCGCGACGAATACGGCGACCGGGCCAAAGCGTTCACGGCCGTCATCAGCTATCGGGTGTGGCAGAACTATTTTCATGCCGACAAGTCCGTCCTCGGCCGCACCGTGCGGATCAACCGGTACCCGGTCACCATCGTGGGGGTAGCGCCTCCGGAATTTGGCGGCGATTTTCCGGGAACGGCGTTCGACGTCTGGGTTCCAGCGCCGCTGGCCGGAGAACGCGAGCGCGATGCGCGGCACTTCCAGGCCATAGTCAGGCTCAAACCTGGCGTCAGCGTCTCGGAGGCAAACGCCGAGGCGGCGACGGTTGCCGCGCGCCTTGCCCGTGGCTTTCCGAAGACCAACCAGGGGATCGGCGCCCGGATCGTACCGATCTGGAAGGCGCAGGAGGGAGCCTCGAGCATTGTGGCATGGCCGATGGCCATTCTCGGTGCGGCGTGTGTACTGGTGCTGCTGATTGCCTGCGCCAACGTCGCCAATCTTCTGCTGGCTCGTTCCACAGCCCGGCAGACGGAGTTCGGCATCCGCGCTGCCCTGGGCGCCAGTCCGGGTCGTCTGAGCCGCCAGCTGATTTTTGAAAGCCTGCTTTTGGCTGCCCTGGCAACGCTTGTCGGGTTGCCGCTGGCTCTGTGGGCTGAGAATGTGCTTATTTATTTCGTACCGCCCACAGGAGTGCCGGTAAGTTTCAACGTACATCCCAGCGCCCGGGTGTTCCTGTTTGCCGCTCTGGTTTGCTTGGCCTCCGCGCTGATTTCCGGGATTCCGCCCGCGTATCAGTTGATGCAGCGCGGCCTGGTGGATGCGCTGAAGCAAGGTGGAAGAAGCGGTACACGGAGCGGGCACGCGCAGCGCATCTCAGGGGCGCTGGTGGTAGCCGAAACGGGGCTGGCGGTCGCGGCTCTGGTGACGCTCGGACTGTTTGTTCGGAGCCTTTACGGGTTAGAGAACACTCCGGCCGGTTTCAATCACCGCAACGTGACGGTGGGCCGTCTTTTTCTGTCGACGAACAACTACACGGCCAGCGAGGAGCAGGAGTTCTCGCGGCGGCTACGCGAGCACCTTCTTGCCGCCCCAGGGGTGACAAGCGCCGCCTATTCCGACTCTATCCCGCTCGGCTTCGGGCTGGGAAAGTGGACCACCGTCGTGGTGGAAGGGTATGCGTCGCGGCCCGGCGAGAACTTGGATCTGCATCACGCCTCGGTGTCGCCCGGCTACTTCGACTTGCTGCGGATCCCGCTTCTCGCCGGCCGCGATTTCCGGGCCGAAGATAATCAAACGGCGCCGCGCGTCATGATCGTCAACGAGTCTTTCGCACGGCGCTTTTTCGACGGCCGCGACCCCGTCGGGCACCGGGTGCAGATTTACGGCAAACCGTTCCAGATCGTAGGAATGGTCAAGGACAGCAAGTACTACAATCTGTCGGAAGCGCCGCAGCCATACTTCTACATGTCCTTCGACCAGGTGCACTACGGCAGTGGCGAAAACGGAGTCGCTCTCTACGCCCGGACCGACCGTGACGCGCGCGATTTAGTCCCCGTACTCCGCCGCGAGATGTCGGCCATCGATCCAAATGCCACCGGCCTCACGGCTATGCCCTTGGCGGATTACATCTCCGCTGCCTGGTTTGGGTCGCGGATCGCCTCGTCGTTCCTCGCCGTGCTCGGCACCATTTCCTTGCTGCTCGCCGGGGTGGGTCTTTATGGAGTTATGGCGTACTCGGTAAGCCAACGGACTCGGGAAATGGGTATCCGCATGGCGCTGGGGGCCGACCGTGGGGGCGTGCTTGGGATTGTCATGAGAGAAGGTTTGCTGCTGGCTTTATTGGGGATCGCCGCCGGCCTCGCCATCGCCCTGGCAGCGACCCCGCAGATCGCGCCTCTGCTTTACCGAGTCAGTCCAGCCGACCCTGTGAGCATAGCGGGGGCAGCGCTGTTCCTTATTGTGGTTGCGGTACTCGCGAGCCTGATCCCAGCGCTGCGAGCCACGAGGGTTGACCCGATTCGCGCGCTCCGCCAGGAGTGACCGGCTGCGGGCTGGTGGCAGCGCCAGCCCGCATTTGGCCGGTGATTAAGAGAGCGTCTGCTGTGTGCATTCAAAAACTACTGCGCAGTCATAGGGAAGCGTTCCAGTTTCGTCACGTGCATCCGTCCATTTACCAGTTCGCGCGTTGTCAAGGTGCAGCCTACCGCATAGGAGTGGCTCGGGTCCCATGTGGGGGTTAGGCCTTCCTCATGTATGAGAACCAGACGGCTGCTCTGCTCCACGTTGTAGATGTCCTGGAACCTGCTGCATCGACCCGGGCCCAATAAATGTGGCACGATGATGTGATGTCGGCTTGCGTCGAATTCCCGGCCATTGCCCTCAATCCTAGAAAGGGCTTCCGTGAACTCGTTCGAGATGAACTTTCCCGATGCCGGAGAGAACACCCACCAAATCTGACTGCCCCAGAGCGCGCCAGAGTTCATTAGCACGGCGATGTCAAGGTAACCGTCAAAGTTGGCGTCCCGTACCTCGAAAAACCTCAAAAACAATTCCGGACCGCGCAGGCTTCGGACCTCCAGCGACTGGATCAACGCCCCAGTCTCGCAGGAGAAAAGACGTATCCAGCCAACTCGTTGCGAGGCGGCGTTAGTGCCGACGTTCGCGGTGGACATCGATGCCGAGGTGTCTGGCTCTAACTGCAAGTGCAACTCCGGACCCTTTGCGTTCACACGCACCCGCAGGTCCTTAATCTCCAATCGTAGGTCAGCCGTGTTCAGCGAATCTTTGGGCCCAAAAGGGGGGAATTCGGCGCAATGCCCTCCTTTGCCCGGCCCGTTCTCCGCCGCCATGAGGCCTACCGTAAGGAGCAGACCGAAAATGATAGGTCGAAGCATTTTTGATTGTCAGTATATCGCCGAATAAGCCCTCCCGGGCTCATCCTACATGGCTCCTTTGGATTCGACCAGGGTGGCCGGCAAACGGCAAGCAACCCACGCGAGCGCATAAGTCGGCAAACCGCTTATCGAGACAAAATCGCACGCCATTGTCGAATTACGCGCCGTCCCAGAAGCTCTTGGCCTTAAGTTAGCGCTTATGGTACCTCGCCCCCCAAATACCACCAGCCACAACGTTAGAATGTTCCCAGTGCCGTGTGTTTCATCCTCTCCGCCAAGCCACCCGTTGTCAGTGCGCTTGCTGCCGGTGTTGCTCTTTATTTGTTTCTGGCCAAATGACGCGGTCTGCGCTGACGGCACGCTGCTTCGACTCGCCACCGACTCTCTTAAGCTCTCACCCACCTTTGCCATCAGCCAATCCGGCCGCTGGGTTGCTTGGCAAAACAACGACGGCAATATTGCCGTGACAGACACCAGATCTACCGCCGGTAATCTGGTCATTCGTATGGCGGAGACTCCTCTGTCGATTACCTGCTCTCGGGATGATCGCCACTTAGCGGTAGGTGGCCGTCTTGCCATTTATGTCTTCCGGCTACCGGCCGGTAAGTTAGAGTGCCGATTCACCCAGCGAGCACCAGTTTCCTCGGTTGACATATCGCCCGATTCCCAGACCGTCTCCGCTATCTCCGCGCACAGTCTGTGGCTCGGATCTTTGTCGCGAAAAGCGTTCAAACCAATGGCCAATCGAGGAAGCGAAAATCTGTTGGTCGGTGAAACCGATCCGCTTTATGCTGTCGAATTCCGGGTTGCCCGGCATTACTGGTGGTCACCCGATTCGTCTTCGATCGCCTACATTGAAACCGCCTTCTCGTCCAGTGACCACTACCCGGAATCCGGTGCCGAATTGCCGAAATTTCGTTTGAAGATTCTGAACGTGAAGTTGGGAGAAGTACGCACGGCCGCCGAATCAAGTCGGGACTGGCCCTATTTCTTGCGAGTGGTTTGGCATCCGGACAGCCGCCGCATTGGAATGTACCGGATGAACCGTCCGCAGAACCAGGCTCAACTCTGCCTGTTTGACACCACTCAAATGAGCGTGATCGTAACGGAGACGGATGCTTATTGGGTGAATGTGCCGGAAAACTCCCTGTTTTTGCCCGGTGGTGAGAGTCTTGCCGTAACCAGCGAACGATCCGGCCAGCGGCACGTCTACATCTATAGCCTCAAAGGGGAGTTGATTCGCGATATCACTCCCGACGGCATGGAAGTGGACCGTCTCCATCCCGCGATTGACTCGCGCGGCGGAGTCTTCATCACAGCCAGCACGGGCGACCGGCAAGAGCAGCATCTCTTCCGCTTGGATTCGCTGAGCGGACAGTGCACCAAACTGACCACCGAACCGGGTTGGCACGATGTGCGTCTCGACTCTACTGGCGATAGCTATGTGGATCTCTTTTCGTCGGCCACCAAGCCGCCTTCTTTGTGGCGGCGAAGCGGTGAACAGGCGGCGGTTCCATTGGAGCAACTGGCAGTTTCTCAAGCGCCGGTCTCCCAACAGTTTATGCCCATCACGACCCACGACGATCTGAAACTGCCCGCGCGATTGTTCAAGCCCAAAGACTTCGACCCACTCAAGAAGTACGCGGTCATCTTCTATACTTTCTCAGGCCCGCGCGGCCGAGTTGTGGAGGATGCCTGGGGCGGCTGGCAAATGGCATGGAACCGCTATATGGTGGGCCGAGGATACCTGGTGCTCGCGGTAGACACTCGCGGGTCAGGCGGCTATGGGCATCTGTTTGAAGAATACCTCCATTACCGGTTGGGAGCGCAGGAGTTGGCCGATTTGCGCGAGGTGGTGAGTTTTCTTCAACGCCAGCCCTTTGTCGACGCCCAGCGCCTTGGCATCTGGGGATGTGATTACGGTGCCCATACAGTGGTGCATGCCATGCTTGAATTTCCTAAGGGATTCAAGGCCGGGTTTGCCGATTCTCCGATCACCGACTGGCGGCGCTACGACGCTTACTTCGCGGAGCGCTATTTAGGCTTGCCTCACGGCCGTTTCACCGAGTACGAAGACTCATCGCCACTGGAGAACGCCAAACGCACTACCGGCCAACTTTTCGTAGCCGACAGCCCTGCGAATCGAATGATCCGCCATCAGCAAGGCGAGGCTTTGCAGGACGCCTTTAGGCAGGCGAAATATAAAAGTACGCCAATGGCGAGCCACTTACAAGTACTCCATATCCCGGACAGCGATTATCGGGAAGATCCGCACAAATTGGCCGAGTTGCTTACGGCCATGACAGCCTTTTTTGATCAACATCTATAGTTGATTAAAGGACGCAGCATTTTTGGCGTAGTATTTTATTGGCCTTGCAGGCCATGGCGAGATCGGACACAAACGCCCTTGCGACAGGCCAAATTCGCCCGGCAGAAAACGCGAACTGTCCGCGATGAGGTTCAGGAGTGACGGAGACCTGAGCCTTTGGCCTCCGCTCACGATGCGCTCGTCTGAAAACTGCGCGCAGGTTCCGAATCAGGGCTTATGCCTGCATTCACTGCAATCGCTTGAAAGGCCCGAATATCGCAACGATCAAGGTATGGAAAGTAGCGCGATTATAACGATTTGCCGACATCGCAGTTGCCCTGCCAAAATGATATACGCGAAGCGTCCGTCGCGCAAGCGACTTCGTTCAAACGCCCATGGCGACTGGGCGTAACTTGAACCTGGGGGCGAAGCCCACTTCAAAAGCCGGTGAGCGCCTGTGGCGGGTGCCGACACCTTCAGTTCAGCCCCCGTCCGCGACGACACAATCTCCTTGTGGCCACCGCACATTCTTCCTGTCGCTTTTCCGGGTGTTCCACAGAGCCCCCAACCGCAACGAAGCCCCCAAAATCCGTTCACACCTCCAGAAAATATTCTCACTTCCCTCTATCTCCCCACCCCTCACTCACTTACCGCCATTTCCTTCCCCGCGTCCACGTCAATCCCGTTCACCCCCGTTCTATCCTTTCATCCGAAGGGTCCCGTGCGTTGTCACGCAGATCACCCAAATCCCAGAGGAGAATCAGAACATCATGCAAACCACCGCAACACCCCAGCAGCGAAAAACGCGCATCGCCAACCCCCGCTCCAGTCTTCTTCCGGCTTCTCTGCTACAGGTAAAAACTAGGGGGTTTTTGATGCGCCCCACTACTTATATTTATATGTGGCCGCAAGCCGCCACTTTTTACCGTTTCTCCATCCCCCGTTCATCCCTTTTTCCACCTTCTATCTTCTGTATTCTATCTTCTGTATTCTGCATTCTAGTCTCTCCGATCCCCCCACAATCCCCCCGTTTTTGCTATAATTTAGGAGGAATTTGAATCCCCCGCAGTTCCTGCTGATACCATCTCTTTCTAGTACCTATTCCGGTCCTGGAAGACTAAGGAAAGCCCGGTAAGGAGCTCCAAGAAGAACATCATGGAATTTACGGTTAGCAAGTCAGATCTGGTGCGGGAACTGGGCCTCACGCAAGGCGTCGTCGAAAAGAAAACCACCATTCCCATTCTGTCGAACATCCTGCTCGAAACCGACAAAGATCAAATCTGGCTCACCGCCACTGATTTGGAACTGGGCATCCGCTGCGCCTGCCCCGCACGCGTCAAGAAGGAAGGCGCGGGCACCATTCCAGCGCGCCGCCTGCTCGATTATGTGCGCCTGCTGCCCGATGCCGACGTGCAGGTCAAGCTTGCTGACAATCACTGGGCCAGCCTCGTCTGCGGCCGTTCGCGCACCCGCATCGCCGGTATGTCCCGCGAAAGTTTTCCGGAGCTTCCGGAAATGCCTGAGCCGCTGGCCAAAATTCCGCTGGGCGTTTTGGCGCAAATGATCAATAGCACCATCTTCGCCATCTCTTCCGAAGAATCGCGCTTCACTTTGAACGGCGCGCTCTTGCTGCTCCGCGAAGATGGCCTCGTCATGGTCTCTACCGATGGCCATCGCCTCTCGCTCATTGAAAAGCATGTGCCCCTGCCCGGTCTCAGCGCCCAGTTCAAGGCCTTGCTGCCGCGCAAAGCCATGGCTGAAATTCAAAAACTCGCCAGCGACGATTCATCCAAAACCGTTGAATTCTCCGGCAACGAAAATCATCTCTTCTTCCGCATCGATAAACGCCTGCTGCTCAGCCGCAAACTTACCGGCAATTTTCCGGATTACGAACGCGTCCTCCCCAAAGATCATCCGCATCACATCGTTCTTGATCGCGAAGAGTTAAAAGCCGCTATCGAACGCGTGGCCCAGTTTGCCGACGAACGTTCGCGCGCCATCCGCCTGCAGATTTTGAAGGACGAATTGAAGGTCCATTCTTCCATTTCCGAAACCGGCGAAAGCGAAGAGACCCTCCCTGTTACCTATGGCGGCGCCGCCGTCGAAATCGGTTTTAATGCGCAGTACATGCTCGAATTCCTGCGCTCGGTCAGTCAAAGTGAAGTGTCGTTTCACTTTAAAGATTCCAATAACGCGGGCGAATTGCGGCCGCATGGCGGAGATGGCGACACTGTCTACCGTTATGTGGTGATGCCCATGCGCATTTGAGTTTCGAACCGCACGGCACCACAAACTGGAAATTCCTGGCAAGCCCGTTAGCCCTTCCTCGCGCGGGCCTTTGCTGAAAGTGTGACTAAATTGGCTAAAGACATCAACGGTAACGATCATTACGATTCAACTAGCATCAAAGTCCTCGAAGGTCTGGAAGCGGTGCGCCTGCGCCCCGCCATGTACATCGGTTCCACCGGCGAAATGGGTCTGCATCACCTCGTTTACGAAGTCGTTGACAACTCGGTTGACGAAGCCTTGGCCGGATACTGCACTGAAATCGGCGTCACCATTCATATTGATAATTCGCTCACCGTCGTCGATAACGGCCGCGGCATTCCCGTCGATATGCACGCCGAAGAAGGCGTCTCCGCCGCCCAGGTTGTGTTAACCAAGCTCCACGCCGGCGGCAAGTTTGATTCCAATACTTACAAAGTCTCGGGCGGCCTGCACGGCGTCGGCGTAAGCTGCGTCAACGCGCTTTCTGAAACGTTCCATCTGGAAGTCTGGCGCGAAAAAGCCACCTGGGAACAGGATTACGAAAAGGGAGTCCCCAAAGCGCCTCTCGCCAGAACCGGCAAGTCGAATAAAACCGGCACGAAAATCACCTTTAAACCCGACACCACCATCATGGATGCCAGCGAATTCAACTTCGATACGCTGGCCACCCGCCTCCGCCAGTTGGCCTTCCTCAATCGCGGCCTCAAAATCACCCTCACCGACGAGCGCGGCGATAACATCCGCTCAGAAGAGTTCTTCTACAGTGGCGGCATCGCGGAGTTCATCAAGCATCTCAACCGCGGCAAAACTGCGCTGCACGATAAGCCCATTCACTTTGAGGGCGAACGCGAATTACCCAACGGTTTGCTCTACATCGAAGTCGCGCTGCAGTATAGCGATTCTTATTCGGAAAACGTCTTCAGCTTCGCCAACAACATCAACACCGTTGATGGCGGCTCGCATCTCAGCGGCTTCCGCAGCGCTCTCACCCGCACCATCAACGCCGCCGCTACCGCCGCCGGCATGATCAAAGACGCCAAAGACAACCTCACCGGCGACGACGTGCGCGAAGGCTTAACCGCCGTCATCAGCGTGAAACTGCCCCAGCCCCAGTTCGAAGGCCAGACCAAAGGCAAGCTCAATTCCGATATCCAGGGCCAGGTTGTCCAGTTGGTTAACGAAAAGCTGGGCGAGTTCTTCGACAAAAATCCGGCCGTCGCCAAGAAAATCATCAGCAAGGCCATTGACGCCGCCCGCGCCCGCGAGGCCGCCCGCAAAGCCCGTGATTTAACCCGCCGTAAAGGCGCCCTCGATTCCGGCGGTCTGCCCGGCAAACTGGCCGATTGCCAGGAGCGCGATCCCGACCGTTGCGAGCTCTTCCTCGTCGAAGGCGAATCCGCCGGCGGCACCGCCAAGTCCGGCCGCGACCGCCGCTATCAGGCCATCCTGCCCCTCAAAGGCAAAATCCTCAACGTCGAAAAAGCCCGCTATGACAAAATGCTCGGCCACGAAGAAATCCGCGCCATGATCACCGCCATTGGCACCGGCATCGGGAAAGGGGAAGACTTCGAACTCGCCAAATTGCGCTACGGCAAAATCATCATCATGACCGATGCCGATGTCGATGGCTCGCACATCCGCACTCTGCTCCTCACGTTCTTCTTTCGCCACATGCAGGAATTGATCACCCGCGGCAAAATCTTCGTCGCCCAGCCGCCCCTCTACCGCATTAAGAAAGGCAAGAGCGAAAAGTACATCAAAGACGATAAGGAATTCACGCGTGAAATTCTGCGCCGCGCCACTGAAAATCTGGCCGTGGAGTTAGCCGCCGAAGGCAAAGCCCCTCCCGTTACCCTCGAAGGCGGCGAGCTGCGCAGCTTCCTGATGTCCCTTGATGAGTTGGAGCAAATCTCCGCTCGCCTCGTGCGCCGCGTCAGAGTTCCGCTTGTCGCCGAAGTGCTCAGCGACATCAGCCTCGCTATCGATACGAAAGCCGATTGGCAGGATGAAAAGAACGTTCGGGCCGTCGCCGAAAAGTTCAAGGCCGCTAAGCTCGAAACCGTCGTTGAAAAAGAAGAAGAGCATTCGTCGTGGATGATCGGCTATCGCGATCCAACCAACGCCATGCGCATGATCAATACCGAGTTCGTCTCGCTGCCCGAATTTCGCAAAACCCGCGCTCAAGCCAAGCACGTCGGCAAATTCAACAAGCCGCCCTTCACCATAATCAAAGACGGCCAAAGGCAGGTCATCCCGAACTGGCGCGAACTCCTCAGTACTGTAAAAACTGAAGGTACCCGCGAAGTCAACGTGCAGCGCTATAAAGGGCTAGGCGAAATGAACGCGGAACAGCTTTGGTCTACCACCATGAACGCCGAAACACGCACCCTGCTCAAAGTCGATCTGGTTGATTTCGCCGAAACCGAACCCATCTTCTCAACGCTGATGGGCGAAGATGTGGAGGCACGCCGCAAATTCATCGAGGAAAACGCCCTCGACGTCCGAAATTTAGATGTCTAGCTTCTAGTGTCCTGAGTGGTGGTGGGGCGGACGCCCCCGTCCGCGCAGGACCCCCCGGTCCTGCTCTGCGGTCACACACTAGACAATCTTGATCCACTCGCGGTCGATTTCCACCGAAATTGACCGCTGCAACATGGTTACAGAGATCACCAAACGGAAATCGGATTTCTTCTTGATTAAAATGCCTTCCACTCCGGCGAGCGCTCCTCGCGTCACGCGGACGGTTTGGCCTTCTTTCAAAAATGGGCATGGCTCTGTCGCCAGCCCCGAACGAAGTATCAGTTGGATGGCTTCTATTTCAGAATCGTTAATCGGAGCGGGTTCCGTTCCGCAGCCGACAATCGAAATGATTCCGGTCGAGGTCAAAATGGGAAGCCGATGAAGCGGGTTGAACCGGCAAAACACATAACCGCGAAATAACGGTGTGTCGGAAACTACCACCCGGTCTGACCAACGGCGCCGGTCACGATACGTCGGCAGGTATGGGGCAAGGCCCTTGTTTTCCAGCGCCACCGAAGCGATTTTCTCAAAGTTCGAGCGCGTTCGAATCGCAAACCAAGGAAATTGAACCTCGGTATCGGGCAGGATCAGGGGTTGCGGACTTAAGCTTTCAGTGAAAATTGTATGAGTGCTGAGTTGCATAGTCGTTTCAGTTTCCTCCGTTTCTTTATACTGTAAAGACACTACTGATAACAAGGGGCCTCTACAGGGGGTTGCTAATAGTAATACCATGCGATGCACTCCCGCACAAGGGGTTTGGAGGTGGAAAAAATACTAGCTTAACTCCTGTAGAATCAGGCACTTCAGGTAGTGAGTCTCGGGCACCGTGAGTAGAATAGGGTGGTCATGCGCCTGCGTACGCCGGTCTAATACCCGCAGCCGTTTCCCGCTATCCAAGGCCGCTTGCGCAACCACTTCCAGGAGATGAGCCTCGCTCATGTGGTGCGAACACGAACAACTCACTAGGGTGCCGCCCGGCTTAAGCAATCGCAATGCGCGCAAATTGATTTCTTTATAGCCGCGCGCTGCCTGCTCCACCGATTCGCGCGACTTGCTGAACGCCGGTGGATCAACCACCACCAGATCAAACGTCCGATGCGCCGCCACCAGGCTCGGCAGATATTGCAGCGCATTCGCTTCACGAAATTCAATGTTGCCCAAATGGTTCGCCGCAGCATTTTCACGCGCGCTTTCAAGCGCCGCAGCCGAGCTGTCAACCGCCTCGACGGTCGAACAACGCGCCGCCAAATGCAGAGCAAAGCCGCCCGAACCCGTGAAGCAATCCAGCGCTCTGCCGCCCGCCGCGTATTCCGCCACCGCCAGATAATTCTCGCGCTGATCCAGAAACACGCCGGTCTTCTGCCCGCCCACTAAATCGGCTGACAAGCGCAGGCCGTTCATCGCAATGTCGATGCGCGGTGGAATCTCGCCCGCCAGAATTTTCGTTTCCAACGGCAAATTCTCCTTCGCCCTCACAGCCACGTCGTTGCGCGCCACGATGCCGCGCGGCGCTAACAGCCGTGTCAAAGCGCCGACCACATCATTGGCTTGCCGATCCATGCCCTGATCGAGCAACTGCATCGCCAGGTAGTCGCCATAGCGATCCACAATCAGGCCGGGCAGCAAATCGCCTTCAGCATGAACCAGCCGGTAGGCATCGGTATTCCTCACTACTCGCTCGCGAAAACGTAGCGCCGCCGCGCAGCGTTTGAAGATGAATTCCTCATCAATCGGTTCAACCCGCTGGCTGAGAAGGCGCAGCACGATTTGCGACGTTGAACTATAGTGAGCCGTCCCCAGCGCGTGGCCTTTTGGATCGATAACTTTTACAAAGTCTCCGGGCTGGGCCGTTCCGCGGTCCACAACGTCTGAAGCGAAAACCCACAAATGGCCGTCGGCTAACCGCTCGGTTGCCTTGCGGTTTACCCGAACCGCGACGAACGTTGACATGCCTTACAGTACAACCCGTATATCGCCTTCGCGTTTGGTCACGTGCTGATGATCCAGGTATTCGAGCAGTGGAATAGCGTACTTGCGTGAGACCTTGGTCCAGGATTTGAAATCGGCAACTGAAAAACGCCTGCCCTTATGCGCGGCCAGCGATTGCCGGATGTGCGTAAGGACTTCGGCATGAAAAATCAAATCGGTGGAAATCCGTATCAGCCTGCCATCTTTCACCAACGATTCCAGAAGACCGCGCGCGATTTTCGGATTTGCACTAGCGGCCCGCAACACTTCGTTCGGCGCCGGCGGCTGAAACCCGGCTTGGCGAAACGCCAACTCAATCTGCGCCAGCGTCTGAGCATCCACCGCGGAGACTTGCGGCTGATGACTGGCAAGTGAGACGAGATCGCCGCGCAGGTTGATCGCCGGAAAGTGATCGAATACCGGTCCAAGCAAAGCCGGATCCACGCCGAGGCGCGCTTGTGAAATAGGCGCTCCCGCCGCCGCCGGATTCCTGGCGTGAAACGCTTCCAGCCATTCCAAAAGCTTGTGCCTCTGTTGCTCCACCCAAAGCTTCGAAAGAAGATGTTGTCCGTTAACCAGAATCAGATTTGGAGTTTCTGCAATAGCGTCGGGCGGGATGCCTGTGAGCCGAACGAGTTGTGAAACGGAAAGACCAGCCAAGCTTTCTTCCGTCAGGATCTCGACCCGCCGAGACCCGGAAGCCGACCCCAGCGCGCTCAGGCGTGCAAACGTCTTCGCTCGATTCAGCCGTCTCGGCGGAAACGGATCGATTACCGTGCCGCCCGCAACAGTGAGAGCAGGCGATGGCCGGCGCAGAACAAAGCGGTCGCCCGGCAAAGCGAGAATAGGTTCCGCCAAATGCAAGCGCGCGAACCGCTCCCCTACTCGCAGCGGTTTGACCGTGACGAGCAACTCGGTGGTACCGATATCCAGCAGGAACTCCGTTGCTCTTGACGGGGCGAAAACTGGATTGAGCCAATCGAGCGCGACATCCATCACCTGCGTGGTCTCGAGCGCATTCAGCGAAGTCAGGGTAAAGCCGCGCTTGATTTCGGCATGTTCAATCCCGGCCAGGTTGACGGCGGTGCGGTCGCCGGCGCGGGCCGATTCCACCGCTTCTCCATGCCGTTGCAGCCCGCGGACGCGCGCTTCGCGATTCGTTGGATGAATTCGTACGGATTCGCCCACGCGCAAGCTGCCACTCCATAAGGTGCCCGTCACCACCGTGCCAAAACCTTTTAGCGCAAAACTGCGGTCTATGGGTAAGCGCGTCAAACCCAGCGCATCGCGCTGCGTCTTCCTCGCCGCCAATGCCGCCAAATGTTTCTTGAGTTCCGGCAGACCTTCGCCCGTCACTGAACTGACGGGAACCATTGAAGCACCCTCAAGAAAAGAGCCCTCCGTCAGCCGGCGCGCATCGCTCATGGTTCTCTCAAGTTGAGCCGGCGATGCCAGATCGCGTTTCGTCAAGACAATCAAACCGTGGCGGATATCGAGCAATCGGCAAATATCAAAGTGTTCGCGCGTTTGCGGCTTTACCGATTCATCCGCCGCAATCACCAGCAGAACGGCTTCTATGCCAGCCGCGCCTGCCAGCATGTTGCGGATAAACCGCTCATGGCCCGGAACGTCGATAAAACTGAGGCGCTGTCCCCCCGCGAGAGTCAAGTGCGCGAAGCCGAGGTCAATGGAAATGCCCCGGCGCTTTTCCTCCGCCAGGCGATCTGTATCGATCCCGGTAAGCGCGCTCACCAGCGAAGTCTTGCCGTGGTCAATATGGCCGGCCGTGCCGATGACGAGTCCCTCAGACATGAGATTGTTTAAATGGTACACGCCACTTATGAGCAGCAATCGCTTTGATGAAGTACGGCGCAGGCACGCGCGTGCCGAAGCAGGCGGCGGCCCGGAGCGCCAGGAACGCCAGCACGCCGAAGGCAAGCTTTCGGCACGCGAACGCGTTCAGCAGTTGCTCGACGAGGGAACCTTCGAGGAACTGGACAAACTGGTACGGCACCGCAGCCAGAATTTCGGCATGCAGAACAACGTGATTGATGGCGATGGCTTCGTCACCGGTCATGGTTTGATCCATAACCGGCCCGTGTTCGTCTTCGCCCAGGACTTCACGGTTTTTGGCGGATCGTTATCGGAAGCGAACGCGCAAAAGATAGTGAAGCTCATGGATCTAGCCCTTAAAACGGGTGCGCCGATCATTGGATTGAACGATTCCGGCGGCGCCCGCATTCAGGAAGGCGTGGCGTCACTCGCTGGTTATGCGGACATCTTTCTGCGCAATACGTTAGCCAGCGGTGTGGTGCCGCAGATTTCGGCCATCATGGGGCCGTGCGCCGGCGGCGCGGTTTATTCACCCGCTTTGACCGATTTCGTTTTCATGGTGGAAGGCACCAGCCACATGTTTGTCACCGGTCCGGAGGTGATCAAAACCGTTACCCATGAAGATGTCACTAAGGAGGACCTAGGCGGCGCTGTGACGCACAACTCCGTGAGTGGCGTCGCGCACTTTCAGTCTGCAAACGACGAAGATTGCCTGCAGCATATTCGTGAGTTGCTGACTTTTCTACCGCAGAACAATCTGGACGGCGTGCCCAGAGTGGCGACGAACGACAGCGACGAGCGCGCCGATAAAGAATTAGACGCGCTGATCCCCGCCGAATCCAACAAACCGTACGACATGAAAGATGTGATCCGGCGCGTGGTGGACGATGCTTACTTTTTTGAAGTGGCGGAGCATTTCGCGCAGAACATAGTGATTGGCTTCGCGCGCATGGCGGGCGAAACCATCGGAATTGTGGCGAATCAGCCTGCGTATCTGGCGGGTTGCCTGGATATAAATTCTTCTACCAAAGGCGCGCGCTTCGTGCGTTTTTGCGACGCCTTTCAGATTCCCATTCTTACCTTCGAAGAT
The DNA here is from genome assembly GCA_963785595.1 of Bryobacterales bacterium. GTDB lineage: Bacteria > Acidobacteriota > Terriglobia > Bryobacterales > Bryobacteraceae > Bog-105. Next base: position 1,285,976 of record CAWAVY010000003.1, read on the forward strand.
GTTCCGGGATTTCTGCCCGGCACCGCGCAAGAGTTTGGCGGCATCATCCGGCACGGAGCGAAACTGCTATACGCTTATGCGGAAGCCACCGTGCCGAAGATTACCGTGATCACGCGCAAAGCGTATGGCGGCGCTTATTGCGTGATGGGCTCAAAACATTTGCGGACAGACGTGAATTTCGCTTATCCCACGGCTGAGATTGCCGTGATGGGCCCGGAAGGCGCGGTTAATATCCTATACAAGCGTGAGCTTCAGGCGGCCAGCAACGCTGAGGAGGTAAGGCAAGCGAAGATTGATGAATACCGCGATCAATTCGCCAATCCGTTCGTGGCGGCTGAGCGCGGTTACGTGGATGACGTGATTGAACCGCATGAGACTAGGGTTAAGGTGATTCGCGCGCTTAAAATGCTGGCGAACAAAACCGATATCATGCCGCGCAAGAAGCACGGCAACATTCCGCTTTAAGCGGCGGGGTTGACTTCGACCGAACCTGCGAAGCTGGCTGGCGGCGGAACCGCAAGACCTTCTTCCCGCAATCCCTCAAGGTGAAAAGCGATGGCTTCCTGAATGAGTTGCTCCACCTCTTCACGCGAATCGCCCACGGTGATTACGCCCGGCAGGTCGGGAACATACGCGCCCCAGTTTTCTCGGCCCTTCTCGTAGATTACCGTGTAAGTCATCGATCCTCCAGTTTTGTTTCCAGATTAGCGCTCCGCAAAATTGCCTTCAACGTTCCTATGGGAACGTCCTTACCGAGTTGGCCAGGCACGGTCGCAACCATACCCTTAGTCGGGTGCAGAAACTGACGGTGGCTGCCTCTCGTCGCCTTTAGGTGCCAGCCATTCGATTCCAGCAAACGCACCAAATCCCGAACTTTCACTAAGCTAATGGTAACGCCATGACAGTAATGCTGGCGAAATAGAACGGAGAACAAACACCGCTTTAACGTTCACGCCAGACTGCAACGATTCGACAAGATCGGCCACTATTCATTTGAGATACAGTATCCAGCATGAGTAAACGCATCGTATTTTGTGCCGATGGAACGTGGGACAAGGCGAGCAAGCGCACCAATGTCTACAAGTTGTTTAAGGCCCTTGTGACCAGTGCGGACCAAATGCCGCTCTATGACGATGGCGTGGGTGCGGACGGCGCGCTGCTGGTGATGCTGCTTGGCGGTGCCTTCGGTACGGGGCTCTGGAAGAAGATCCGCGAGGGCTATACCCAGATTGCGCATGTTTACGAACCGGGCGACGAACTGTATCTTTTCGGCTTCAGCCGCGGTGCGTTCACGGCGCGCAGCCTGGCCGGCATGATTGCCATTTGCGGATTGCCGACGAAGAGCTTTACCGACGATACGGTGAATCTGGCATTCGACGCGTATCGCGACAAACTGAACCGCCCGGCGAAGCTGCAGAAATTGGCGCCGTGGGCTATGTTTGCGGCCGACATGAAGATGGTGGGCGTGTGGGATACCGTGGGCGCGCTCGGGATACCAGCCGCCATCGGGCACATTGATCCTATCGCGTATGGATTTCTCGACACCAGCCTGAACCCCAAAATCAAGAACGGATTCCATGCCATGGCGATGGACGAACGCCGCGCGCAGTTCATGCCCACCTTGTGGACGGGCACCCCGGCCGCCGATCAACACGTGGAGCAGGTTTGGTTCACGGGCGCGCATAGCGACGTCGGGGGTGGAGAACCGGACGACGTGAACGGGGTCAAAGAGCTTTCCGACATCGCGTTGTCGTGGATGATGAACAAGGCGCGTGGCCTGGGAGTGACGTTTGATGAAGCTGCCGCTACTCCCTACGCGCCGCCCATGGACCCGCAGTATGCTCTAGGCAAATTTCACGAATCGTGGAACGTGCTCTGGGGCGTCCCGGTGCGGCGACACATCGCGAAAGATGCGGCCATCGCCAATAGTGTGGTGGTGCGGTGTCAACAGGATTCAGATTGGCACCCAAGCAATTTGAGTTTTGTGAATGGTGTGGTGGCGCAAGGATACGGCGTTGTACCGGTTGTCGGCCAACCGGCAACCGCGGCGGCGCAGGGCTGAGGCCGGTGGGGTATCTGCTTTTTGCGCTTGCCCTTCTCGTTTCCGGTGTCAATGCGCAAACCATCGCGATCGTCAATGCAACGGTCATTGATGTCGCCAATGGCAAGACTCAGCCGGGGACCACAGTCGTCATCAATGGGAACCGCATCGCGAGCGTAACTCACGCTAGGAAACCCAAAGCAGGACAGATTATCGACGCAAAAGGCGAGTACCTCATCCCGGGCCTCTGGGACATGCACACCCATGTCTACTTCGATAACACCTCCCGCGATGGCACCGGCCTCATTCTTCCGCTTTTCCTCGCGTATGGCGTCACCGGTATCCGCGATATGGGCAGCAACCTCGACCTCATCCTGCATGCGCGGGAGGAGATCGCCGCGCATCGGCTCTTTGGCCCGCGAATGATTGTCTGCGGTCCCATGCTGGATGGTGCGAAGTCCTCTTACAAAGCAGTCATTCCTATCGCCACGCCTCAGGACGGGCGCCAAGCGGTTGACATGCTGAAAAAGCGCGGAGCCGATTTCGTCAAGGTGCAATCGTATGTGCCGCGCGAGGCTTATTTTGCCATCGCCGATGAATCGAAAAAAGCAGGCATCGAATTCGAGGGCCATGTGCCCGATGCCGTTCGAGCGAGCGAGGCTGTTTCCGCAGGCCAGCGCACCTTCGAACATCTGATTGGCATTTTCGAAGCTAGTTCGCCCGATGAGGACAAGTACCTGACCGGAACAAAGGGACCGGGCCTGTTTCTGGCGAGCTACGATCCAGCTCGCGAGGCTGAGATCATTAAGCTGCTGGCCAAGAAGCAAGTGTGGCAATGCCCGACGCTTTTGTGGGAGCGCGGTCAATGGCTGGTGGATGTCGTTGATTATTCAAAAGACCCCGATCTCGCTTACGCGGGTCACACCTGGGTGGTGAAGCATTGGCCTGCGCTACAGAAATCCATCATGCAGTCTCTCGATACCGATCCGCTTCTTATTCGAGAGAAGTTTGTAGAACACGAACTTGGGATTGTCAGGAGGCTGCACGCGGCGAACGTGCCATTTCTAGCGGGCACCGATACTCCGGCGGGCGTTGACGTGATTCCCGGCATCAGTCTGCATCTTGAGCTACAGCGTTTCGCCGCCGCCGGCTTCACCCCACTCGAAGCATTACAGACCGCCACCTTGAATCCGGCAAAGTTTTATCACAGAGAGGGTGATTTTGGCGCGATAACGACGGGTGGAATCGCAGATCTGGTGTTGCTTACGGCGAACCCTTTGGATGATATTGCGAACACGCGCAAAATCGCGGGAGTCGTCACGGATGGGCACTACCTCTCACAACAGGATCTCGATCAACTCCGCGCCCGGCTTAAACAACTTGCCGCCGCAAGGTAGGCGCGGCCGCAAACCCGGAAAACGCAGGCGAAACCGCCTGCGCCACCGGGTATATCAACCTAGAAGTTCGGCATGCTACCGGGCAAAGTGTAGCGAACGTCGAAGTAAATGGTGTTATCGTGCGTTTGCTTCGGAGCGCCTGCGGCAATGGCCCAAGGGTTGCGGGTCGCATATTCGTACTGCCCAATCAGGCTAAGCGCGCCGTACCGAGGATTCTTCCAGATGGTCTGGTTGAAGCCAAACGTGCCTTCTTGAATGGTCCGGTTCTGGCTGTTGGCTGAACCCGTGTAGCCATAACCTATGGGCTTTCCGGTGGTGTCGAGCGCGGTGTCTCGTTCGATGAGAATGCCGCCGTAATAAGCGAACAACAGAGTGTTTTTGATGGTGGCTTCAAAACCATCCACCGTGCCGCCGGCATGCACCGGGCTGAGGCTGCCGTTGGAGCGGACAATCACATCGGGCGCCTGACCGAAGAGGTAACGTCCGTCGCCATCGGTCCAGTAATTGGTGGTAATCAAGCGAAGGTGCTTGATCACTTCGGCATTAAGCCCGACCTGGACGCCGGCCCCGGTTGTGCTGAAGTGTTGACCAGCACCCAAAGCGGAGCCCGTGTTAGGATTCCAAATCTTGAACTGGCTGGTGACACCAGCCACTTCGAAGTGGAAACGCGAGCTTGGGTCAATGGCAATTTTGGCGATGATGTCGGGAGACACCGTGGGAGTTGTCAATACCGTGTTGGCCGTGCCGATGGTGCCGCCGTTATCGAGCTGAGTGGCTGCGAGTCCGGTGAGGGCAGAGGGTAAGACCACCGCGCCGCCACCCGACGATCCTCCCATGTACTGATCGGGATTTTCTAACGAGAGGCCAAACGTTACTTTGTCGTTCGGATGGAGGAGGACACGCAGGCCCGGCTGGCGGGTCCACGTGAGACCGGCCATATAGTTCACGTCCATGACTTGCGAATAGAAGAGATCGCCCGGCAGCGCCGAGATGCCCTTGCGGTTGGGCGTAAGCATGCTCCAGCTCTGTCCGGCCAGAAACTCGATCTTGCCTTTTCGCGCGTCCAGCCAGAAGAGCCGCAGGCGCGGCACAAACGCGCCATTCGTAACTCCGATATTGGTTGCGCCGCTGGTGCCCAGAAAATCAAACTCGTTGTAGCCGATGAAATGCGTTCCCAGCCAATCACCGTCTATCCGAAAGCCGATACGCGAGTTCTGTGGCGAGAAGCGGAATTCGGAGTTCTTCGCGTTGGTGGTGTTGTTGTACGGAATGCTTCCGAAGTTCGTGCCAATGCTCGACCCGGCATTCTTATCGCGCCAGAGGCCCGTTAGATCCATGAAACCAATGGGGACGATGCAAGTGCTACCCAGCCTGATAAATGTGGGCGAGGGACTATCGCTATCGCAGGGATTTTGCGAACTGCCGGTGTTGGTTTTTTGAGGGCTCGGATATGCCAGCGGATACGCTCGGCTGCCTCCCAATGCGGGAATCAGTCTCACTGGCGCGGCTACGTTTGTGGTAGACGCTACAGCAATGGTGGTTCCATCGGCTGTCTTAGCCGCCGGTTGTACAACCGGGTGGGCGGCGGCGGTGGTTTGCAGCGCGCGCTCCAGCAGTTTCTGTTGTTCATCTACCGCTTGCTGCAACTTCTTGATCTGCGCTTGTTGTTCTGAAATCCGTGCCTTTAGCGAATCGAGGTCGCTCGCGGCGGCTTCGGCCGCGCCTGGGGCGGTGTTCTGGGCGAACAAAGAAGTCACCCCGAGGCCCATCAGGAGGATTGTACTGAATGCAAAACTTTTCCTCATATGCTCCTTATTGAACTGAAAGTTCCGAAAAACTCTCCCCAAGTTACAGGAGCACCATTACATTCGGATTAACGTTTGGTTACTAGTTCCGCGTTCTGGCGCGCCATAGTCCCATCGAAAGTAAACTGGTAATGAACACATGCCCGAACGCCCGTTCGTCCACCTGCACTGTCACACAGATTATTCTTTGCTCGATGGCGCCTGCGACATCCAAAAGTTGATGTCGGTGGCCGAGCGGCAGAAAATGCCCGCACTGGCCATGACCGACCATGGCAATCTGTTCGGGGCCGTGGAATTCTATAACGAAGCGGACGCCCACGGCATTCTTCCGGTGATTGGCTGCGAAGTGTACGTCTCGCAGCAAGGCCACAAAACCAAATCGGATTCCGACCGATACAACCACCTCATCCTGCTGGCGGAGACGCAGGAAGGTTATAAGAATTTGATCAATCTTGTTTCAATCGGCTATCTCGAGGGCTTCTACTACAAGCCACGGGTAGATAAGGATCTGTTGGCGCGGCATGCCAAGGGGCTGATTGGCATGTCGGCCTGTCTGCGCGGCGATGTGAACGAAGCCTTGATGGGGGACAAGTACGAGGAAGCACGCCGTTTAACCAACGAATACAGCGATCTGTTTGGCAGGGATAATTTCTTCCTGGAATTGCAGGATCACGGGTTAGACCAGGACAAAATCGTGATGCCTGGAGTGTGCCGCTTGTCGAAAGAAACCGGCATCCCGCTGGTGGCCACCAACGATGCGCATTATCTGGAGCACGGCGACGTGCGCGCTCACGAAATCCTGCTTTGCATCCAAACCGGCAAGACGATGAAAGACGAGAACCGCATGCGCTTCTCCACACCCGAGTTCTACGTTAAATCGCGGGCGGAAATGATGAAGCTGTTCGGTGAAGTGGAGCACGCGCTTGATCGTACCTGGGATATCGCCCAGCGCTGCCACGTGAAGCTGGAAAAAGTGAAAGATCCTTTCCCGCGCTTCGATGTGCCGGAAGGCCAGACGCTTGATAGCTACTTCGCGCTGGTGGCCCGGGAAGGTTTTGAGAAACGGCGGCCGCGGCTCGAAGCGCTTTACCAACAGGGGCGCTTAAAACACAGCTTGCCCGAATACCTGGAGCGTTTGGATTTTGAAATCCGCATGATCCAGCAGATGAAATTCCCGGGCTATCTGCTCATCGTTTGGGATTTCATCCGATTCTCGAAGCAGAAAGGTATTCCGGTGGGGCCGGGCCGCGGGTCCGCGGCCGGCAGCCTGGTTAGTTATGCGATGGAGATTACCGATATCGACCCGCTGGAATACGGGTTGCTCTTTGAGCGTTTCTTAAATCCCGAACGTATCAGCATGCCGGATATCGATGTGGATTTTTGCACCAACCGGCGTGGTGAGGTGATTCAATATGTCACCGAAAAATATGGCCGCGAACAGGTGGCGCAGATCATCACGTTCGGCACGCTGGCAGCCAAAGCCGCCATTAAAGATGTAGGCCGTGTACTGGATATGACGTTCGCGGAAGTGGATCGCATTTCGAAGCTCGTTCCCAAAACCCTGAATATCAAGCTGGAACAAGCCATTGAAGATGCGGAACTCAAAGCCGTTCTCGCAAAAGAACCGCGCGTGAAAGAAGTTCTCGATATCAGCATGAAGCTGGAAGGCGTCTGCCGCAATGCCGGCATGCATGCCGCGGGCGTAGTGATTTCATCTGTTCCGCTGCGCGAGTTGGTGCCGCTTTTCGTCACTAACAAACAGGAAATTGTGACGCAGTACGACATGCTGGGACTGGAAAAGCTTGGCTTGTTGAAGATGGACTTCCTGGGCCTGACCACCCTCACGATTATTGAGGAGGCCATGAAGCTGATCCAAAAGTATCGCGGTGAAACAGTTGTTATCGAGGAGTTGCCGCTCGACGATGAACTCACTTACCGGAAAATTTTCTCGAACGCCTTCACCAGCGGGGTCTTCCAGTTTGAATCGCCCGGCATGCAGGACGTGCTGCGCCGTTACCAACCTAGCCGCATTGAAGACTTATGCGCTTTGAACGCGCTTTATCGCCCGGGCCCGATTCAAGGCGGCATGATTCCGGATTTCATCGATCGCAAGCATGGCCGCAAGCCGGTGGTTTATGACGTGCCGGAGCTGGAACCCATTCTTTCCGAGACATATGGCGTGATCCTCTATCAAGAGCAGGTGATGCAGATTTCAAACAAGCTGGCCGGCTATTCACTGGGCGATGCCGACATTTTGCGGCGCGCCATGGGAAAGAAGAAGGCCGACGAGATGGCGAAGCAACGCGAACGCTTCATCACGGGTGCCACCGCGCGTGGGTTGCCCGCGAAAAAGGTGGCCAAGATTTTCGATCTCATGGAGCAGTTCGCCGGTTACGGCTTCAATAAATCGCACTCGGCGGCGTATGCATACCTGGCTTACGTCACGGCTTATCTCAAGGCGCATTATTCGGTGGAGTTCCTGTCCGCGCTACTCACATCGGAATCCGGCAACACAGACAAGATTGTCAAATACATCAATGAGTGCAAGGAAATGGGAATTCGAGTGTTGCCGCCGGAGGTGAACCAGAGCGACCTCAACTTTACCCCGGCGGGCGACGCGATTCGCTTCGGCTTGGGCGCGGTGAAGAATGTCGGCCATGGCGCGGTGGAGGCCATCGTGAAAGCGCGTGAAGAAGCTGGCGCGTTTACTTCTATCTATAAATTCTGCGAGCGCATCAATCTTGCCAATGTGAATTCGCGCGTGATTGAAAGCCTGGTCAAGGCGGGGGCGCTGGATTCCACGGGCGCCAATCGCGCGCAGCTTACTGAGGCGATCCCGCGCGCCGTAGAATCTGGTACACGTGCTTCGAGAGACCGCGAAATGGGGCAGCCCGGCCTTTTCGGATTCGCCGAGGACGAAGAGGCTAGCGAATATCCGCTGGCTAAGCTGCCCGATTGGACCATGGAACAAAAGCTGGCCGGTGAGAAGGAAGTGCTTGGCATTTACGTATCGGGCCATCCGCTTGATCGTTTCAAAGAAAAGGTTGCCGACCTGGCCACGCACTTTACCGACAAGCTTGAGGATTTGGAAAAAGGGACGCCGGTTGCTTTGTGTGGAATTTTGACAGGCATTTTGCGCAAAACCAATCGCGAAGGCAAGTATTGGGCTTCGATGAAATTGGACGATGGCCGCGGAACGGTTGACGCCATGGTTTTCGCCAATCGTTATGAAGAGCAGTTGGGCGCCCTGCGCGAAGATGCCGCCGTTTTCGTGCGGGCCTCAGTGCTCACCGAAGAAGGCGCTCCGCCTAAGCTTTCGATTCAGGAAATGGTGGCGTTGGAAGAAGCGCGGCTGGATTTGCCTTCGCTGATTTCGATTCGTGTCTGGCTCAAAGACGAAGCCTCTGTGGAAAAAGCCGACGCCTTGAACGAGCTTTTCGGACGCAAGTGCGGGACAACGGAGGTGCGCTTGCGTTTGGAGAAGCCGCGCGACTTTTCAGTAGTGATGGATGTGGCGAGCAAGGTCCGCCCAGACCGTGAATTCCGCGCCGAACTGGAAAAGATCTGCGGCCCCGAAGCTTTGGAAATACTGGCAAGCTAACCTAGTGGCTGACGAACGAATGCCCGGCGACGAAGAAGAACAAGAGCCACTCGCGCCCTACGCCGACCAACAACGGCACGCTGAACATGCGGACCCGCGCATTGCCTTGAGCTGGCAGCGGGTGCAACTGGCGCGCCACCCCAAGCGCCCCCACTCGCGCGATTACATTCAGGCTATCTTTACAAACTTTTCCGAAATTCATGGCGACCGCACCTTTGGGGACGATAAATCAATCCTGGCGGGCATGGCATTTTTGGACAGCAAGCCGGTGATGATTGTAGGTCATCAAAAGGGCCGCGATACCAAGGAAAAACTGCTGCGTAATTTCGGCATGCCAAAGCCGGAAGGGTATCGCAAAGCCATCCGCATTATGCAGTTGGCCGCCAAGTTTGGCCGTCCTATTATCACGCTGATTGATACGCCAGGGGCGTACCCAGGCATTGACGGCGAAGAGCGCGGCCAGGCGGAAGCTATCGCTCACAGCCTGCGTGAAATGTCGCGCTTGCGTTGTCCTATTGTGAGTGTGGTCATCGGCGAAGGCGGCAGCGGCGGGGCGCTGGGAATCGGCTTGGCCAATCGCGTTTATATGTTGGAGAACGCGTATTACAGCGTGATCTCGCCGGAAAGTTGCGCAGCCATTATTTATCGCGATTCGAGAAAGGCGCCCGAGGCGTCGGCGGCACTGCGCATGACCGCCGACGATCTGCTTTCCATTGGCCTCATTGATGGCATAGTGGCCGAGCCTCCGGGCGGCGCGCATCTTGACCCGGTGGCCGCGGCGCATGCTTTGCGCGCGACGATTTGCGAGGCGCTGGAAGAGCTATCTGGCCATTCGCCGGAAGTTCTGGTAAAAGAACGCTTTGCCAAATTTCGCGCGATGGGCAGCCATTTCCACGAGGGTGTGTTCTGAACCGTATTGGAGTAGTTATTGTGCTGTTCTTGGTGGCGTTTCTGGCGCTGCTTGCGTATTCCACGCTGCATGGGCCACGGTATCGAGTGGAGGTTTGCATGACGTTTAACGGGCAGACGGTTTGTAAGACAGTGAATGCGAAAAGCCAGGATGCGGCCGTGCGCTCCGCCACGGAGAATGCGTGCGCCGACATTTCGTCAGGCGTGGACGATTCGATTCGCTGCCTGAATACCCAGCCGAAGAGCGTCAGGTGGTTGAAGAAAGCAGAATAGCGGGTCTCGGAAGCCACCGTTAAAGTTTCAGCATGCTCGCGTCTTTCCGCCGCTCGCGGCTGCGCTTGTCTTCTGGCAGAAATTCGTTTTGATCGGCCTGGGTTATTTTCGTTTCTAACGCCGTTAGATCAGAGAACAGACTCGCCGCGCAAGGCTCAGGATGCACATCAAGCGCCAATTGATGGCACCATTCCATACTCAGGCCAAACAGTTGAGTACGCTGGCGAAGTATGTTCCAGGCGACGAAAGGGTTAAGCCAGGGTGATGGCCGGGTAGGCCGTACATAAAAGGGGTCGGGAATCCGCATTAAGACTTCACCCAAACGGTGACTCGGCCCGGTCTTTTCAACTAACTTATATTGGGCACAAAGGCTGATCGCGGCTTCCTTTTCTAAGCCTGAAACGTACCATTGCGCGCCACAAAGTTGGGCGGCGGCGTGCGCGGCCTGAAAATAGCCTGCCAAGTTTGTCTCCGCGTCTACCCTTTGAAACGCTCGAACGAAGAACGCAAACCATTCCGCACCCAAAACAATGCACATTCGGACCAAGACCACCAAACCTAAACGGAACATGGCCAACACAGGATGGGCGGCGGCTCGGGAGAACCAGCTCCAATCGTCTTTGGCAGATTCCACATCCTGCGCGGTGGCAACGGCACCGGCCACCCGTTCGCGGAATTCCAATTGGACGTCGCCAATTTTACCTTTAAGCGCCACTAATCCGACCGCCGCTCGCGCCTCAAACTCAGCATGACTCAGCAAGCGGCAAGTAGGAAGCGGCAGATAAAGAGCGCCACCTTCGATCTCGCCGTTCCAGCAGGTTACGGTTTCGGGGGTGGCGAAAAACTCGGGTTCTCTTCCAACCAGGATATTGTGGGGGAGGTTTACGTCAAGCGTATGACACAGCCGGAGGAGGCATTGTTCCAGAGCGGGATGCTCGTTCAAATGGAGCAGAACCGAATAGGAACGCCGGGTAGAATCGATTCTCATTCCGACGCCACTGTGCAAAAGAATGATCAATCCCCAGAGGCCGCCAAAAGCAATAGCCGCCGCGATAAACCACCCGTCGTCGCCGGCTGAAATAAGTACTGCCGCCGCCAGAACGGCCGACTCCAGGAAGACCACTATTGCTCCCAGGCCAGCCGCGACATAAAGGCCGGGGCGGAAAATGGCGAGCATCCTTCTGGCGTCGTTACGCAGACGGTCGGCGGCGATCGAGACAACAATGGGATAGAGAAGCCCTGCAGCGACCACGGCGGCCAGGACTATTTCCAAAGGCCCAATCCACACGTTGCGGTCATTAGCCTCGGTGCCGGCGTCGAGCAATATGAGCCAGGCGACTGCCGGTTGGATCAGCAGCAAAAATGGCAGCTTCAACGGCCTAAGCAATGCTTGAGAATTTACTTGAAAACGCTTCCCCATGACACTTTATGCACGATTGCGGGCTGAAGGGCCCGAGCGGTCTTTCACCAGTAGATAGTGCCGATTGAGATCGAATTGTTGTATTTGGTTTCCAGGATTCCGACGGAGGCCAAGGTGGGTAACGGCTCCAGCAAAAATCGCTTCGGCGTCCAGTGCGGCAAATGACCGATTTTAGGGCCGCACTCCGGCGACCTTCAAACGCATCGTATACAAGTTGCCGCTTGCCATGATGTATAGGGTCTTCCCATCCTGCGCGCCCCACGCTAGGTTCGCGGTCCGCTCTGGTATGTCAATCGTGCCGATATGCTCGAGCTTCGCCGAAAAAATCCAAATCCCGCCCGGACCGGTGCTGTAAATGTTTCCTTTTTGGTCCACCTTCATGCCATCCGGCGCACCCTCGCGCGGATCGTCGCTCGCATCTAAAATGAGCTTGGGCTCGGCCACTGTTCCATCCGCTTGCACCGTATAGCGCATCCACACTTTCTTCTTCGGGTCGGAACAATTCACGTATAAATACTTTTCGTCCGGCGAAAACGCAATCCCGTTGGGCCGCGGTAAATCCGAAATCAAAAGATGCAGTTTGCTCGGGTCCGGCGGGGCTCCGGGGGCATGATTCACCGCGTCGTCCACACGGTAGACGCCATTTACCTTCAACTCTTTTTTCGGATCGTCGTCGCTTTGAGTCTCTAAGCCATAGGGCGGATCGGTGAAATAAAGAGAATGGTCGCGCTTGTAAACCAGATCGTTCGGACTGTTCAGGCGCTTGCCTTCAAAACGGTCGGCCAGTACTGTGATCTTGCCCTTTGGGCTCAGCGTCTCGAGCCGCCATACGTTACGGCGCGCGTGTCCAGCCACGGTAAGCCGCAGACGTGAATCAAGCGTCATGCCGTTCGAACCCGGTTCTTTGCCGTTGTAAGGCGTTGCTTCGTTCCAACCGCTCGGGTGCATGAACACCGTTGGCTTATGCCCGGGAATCATTTTCTCGATAACGTTGCCCGGGATATCGGCAAACAGCAGATAGCCTTCGTAGATCCAGATAGGTCCTTCGGTCCAGGTGAAACCATCCGCCACTTTTTTGATGGTGGCATCGGTTGGCACGATGTCATCGATGCCTTTGCCAAGCCTTTCCACTTTCGCGGGTTCTTGTGCTAGTGCGGCGGCGGAGATTCCGCAGATCAAATACCAACCGATTAAATGGCGTTTCATTATCAAGGCGCGATTGTATAACACCGGGCGGAGCATAATGGGGAGAAGGATTCCACATGGGCACTGTTGGCAGAGCGCTGGTCACCTGGGAACAGTTTCTTGAGTTGCCCGATCCCGAGCCCGGCTTTCATTTGGAACTCCACGATGGGGAAGTGGTTTTAGTGGCTCCGGCTAGACCGTTACACATCTTGGTTCAAATGATGCTCGCTGAATGGCTTACTGCAGCGGCTCAAGGCCGTGGTCACGGCGCGCAGGAATTTCCATATCGTCCAGCCGAGAATTTGCAATTTTGGAAAGCGGACGTCGCCTACGTGCCAAATGAAGACTTGCGAGGCATGCGTGGCGACGACTATCCCATCTATGCGCCACCGCTGATTGTGGAAGTGCTTTCTCCTTCCAACCGCCGCCCCAAGATGAAGGCCCAACGCATCGCCGCGTTCGCCGCAGGCACGCAAGAGTTTTGGATTATCGATGCGGACGAGCGCTCGATAGAAGTGTATTACCCCAACCATCCGGAGCGTCTTTACGCTTTGAGCGAATCCGTTCCCGTTCCGGGGCTTCCTGGCCATTCGCTTCCTATTGCCGTTCTGTTTGGAGAAGCCTGAACGGCTTGGCGAAACTCAGCAAAAGTGACTATTGACTTCCCCTCATTAAATCACCATAATGTCTATATAAATTAAGTAGTTATGTCTGCCCTCCCCAATTCCCTCTCCGCGTCGTGTTGCCGCGGTTAGTACCCGCTGCTGACCTAACCCTAAACAACCCAGCTTTCAAAGGAATGAACATAGGATGAGTGCCTTACTACAATCGCCTAATCTTTTCCGCTCTTTACGCCGCGTTAGCGAGCAGGAAGCAATCTTCACCATCGGCCGGTTGGCGCTGACCGCCACCGACGCGGCAAGCGGAATTGAATCGCTGGCCAGCATAGCTTTGCGGCTCAGCGGTCTGCACGGCGTCGAAATCACCCTCGCTTCCGGGCGCGGCAATGCTGAAACTATGGAGTGGCATGATTCGAAATCACCCGCGCCGCATGGTTCCGCTACCGGAATGATTGCGGCCAACTCGCGGGAATGGGGAAGGCTCCGCATTCTGTTTGAGCCACGCATGCAAAGCGTCGAGTGCCCGCTACGCTTCGCCCGGCTCCTAGCCCAACATGCCGCACTCATGCTGAACCGCCTGGAAGTGGCTGACCGAAATTCCGCGATTGCCGCCGCCGTTAGCCGGCTGGAGCAGCGTCTCGAAACGCGCAAGGCCGTCAGCCGCGCCGCCGGGGTTTTGGCTAGCGCGGGAAATCTGACCCATGGGCAGGCGCTCTCGATTCTGCTTAAGCAAGCGCGGGCATCGCGCCGGCCGCTTCTTCCGTTGGCTCGAACCGTGATTCTCGGGCAGGAGACGGGCCATTTTCCGCCGCTTTCCTTGCGTCGTCTTGGGAGCGACGAAGTAACCTGGGCCACCGGTGGATGAGTTGATAGTACAAGCGGCTATTGTTGCCCGCGATGGCAAGAGGATGGCCGATCAGATACGATGATCGGCACGGAAACAGGTGGGGCTAGCAGTCCGGTGCTCGAAGTGTGCGGCCATGCCATTTACGCTTTTCTTGTGCGCTCGGACTGGCTTCTTGCATTCCGGACACCGACCGCCTGATTCCCCGCGCGCCAGGTAATCATCGATATTGATGACGGTCCAGCCTTTGCTCGTCAATACTTCACAGTCAACACTCTTTGGCATGGCTTAAGATTCACGGCTTGTGTCAGCCGTCTCTCAAACCGTACACAACTCTACGGCGCTTTTCAAAGACGTCAGCGGGTCTTTCGCCGGCACAAACTCATGCGCGAAGTATCCCTGATAATTCAGATCCGCAATCGCTTTTGCCACGGTGCGCCATTGCAGCTCTTGCGTGTCGTCCAGTTCGTGGCGTCCGGGCACGCCGCCCGTGTGGAAGTGTGCGATGTATTGTATGTTGTCGCGGATGGTGCGGATAATATCGCCTTCCATGATTTGCATGTGATAGATGTCGTAAAGCAATTTCACGCGCGGCGAGTCAACGGCCTTGATCACGTCCACGCCCCAGGCGGTGTGATCGCACATATAGTCGTGGTGATCGATTTTACTGTTCAACAATTCGAGACAGATTGTGACGCCGCTATCCTCGGCGGCCTTCTTCACGCGCTTTAAACCAGCAATGCAGTTCTCTTTGCCCACATCGTCAGCCATACCGCGCCGGTTGCCGGAAAACGTAATCACGTTGGGGACTTTGGCGGCAGCGGCGCGCTCGATATTCGCGCGCATCTCCTTTTCCAGCTTGTCGTGGTTTTCCTTCCGGTTCCAGGCGTTGGGAATATCGCCGGCTCCGGGAGTCATGGCCGGCACCAGACCGTATTTCTGCACGGTCGGCCATTCGTCGTGATTGATCAAATCTACGCCGCTCAAGCCCATCTCGGCACCGGCCCGCGCTAAATCGTCGAGGCTGATTTTCTGGTAGCACCAGCGCGCCACCGATTGTTTCAACCGGCCGGCATGCCCGGCTTCCTTGCCTGCTGCCGCCGTCACCAAGGCGGCGCTTGCCGCGGTCTGCAATGCTGTTCTGCGTGTCATGTCGTCGCCATGATATCAACAGAACGCTAAATGGGAATTAAGCCTCTGCGAATCCCTTGCGTCACGGCTTCCGTTCTCGATCCGGCCTCGAGCTTGCCCAGAATCGATGCCACGTGAAACTTTACCGTATGCTCGCTGATACGCAGGCGCTCAGCGATCTCTTTGTTCGCCAATCCCAGCGCCACATCGCGCAAGACCTGCAATTCGCGCGCTGTGAGTTGTTCAACCAGAGGCGGAGGAGACTGCGGCACCGTTGGATGGTGGAACAGCGCGTCGGCTTGGGCCTGGGTAAGCACGGTCAGGCCCTGCGCAGCCGCGCCGATGGCCGCCAGCAGTTCGGCCGCCGTCGCGTTGGCCGGAAGGCGGGCACGCACCGCCGATCGGTAGTCCGATGGCTCGAACAGATCCTCGGTCAAGATGATCGTTGGGACGTGCGCCAGTTCGCCGGAGGGCGCGCGGCCGCCGTTCACGAGCACGACATCGGCGCTGAGCGCTTCTCCCGGCTCGACGATCTCGAACCGCTCATCCTCCGCCAATAACGCTGCGAGTGCCGCTTCTTCCACAGGACTGGCCGCCAGGATGAGCACCCGAATCACGCCGCGCTCGCCTGCCTGCTAGCAGCCAACTGCACCGTTACGCGCCGCAGCTTCGCATCGCCCGCCCGATGGAAACCCAACTGCACGACGTCGCCATCGAGGGAAACCGCCAAGTCCTCCGGTGTCTCGAGCGGCTTGCCATTCGCTTCCACGAGAATGTCCCCTGGAAGCAACGACGCGCGTTCCGCCGCACCAGCGCCGGTCAGTTCGAGAATGAGCAAGGCTGGCCGCGGGTCGCGCTTGGGGGAGCGCAACATGACGGCCCGAACGACTACGCCTAAAGCGCGCTGCGATTTCGACGCCAGGAAACGCTGCACGTTCGCGGCCGGTATAGCCAGCGCCATGCCACCCGCCACCATGGTGTTGATTCCGACAATCTGGCCGTACACGTCGGCCAGCGGTCCGCCGGAATTTCCCGGAGCGAGCCGCACATCCGCCTGCACCCAGCGGCGTCCGCCCATGCCACGCAAGCTTCCAACGGCATGCACAAAGCCGGTGGAGACCGCGCCCACAAAGCCCATGGGATTACCTACGGCGATCACCGCTGCGCCGGGCTTTGGTTCGCCGTTCGCCAGCGCCGCCGGGGGAGCGTCAAAGCCATCGGTTGAAAGTAAAGCCAGGTCGCTGTGCGGGTCTCGCCTCACCACCTTTGCCTTACGCGCTGCGCCATCCCACGCTTCAATCGTCACATCGCCGCCCACGGCAACATGCGCGTTGGTCACGATCTGTCCCGCCATTAACACAACGCCCGAGCCCGACCCTTGCATGTCTCGACCGGTAGCGCGGATTTGCACGGTGGCGCGCCGCAGAAATTCCGCGATTCGTCCTGGTACCGGGAACGGCACGTTAGTTCTTCCTTTCTGGCCGCGCCGCGATTTCGATTTCGACTGACGTCACTTCGCCGGCGCGGAGGATACTGAACAGTGCCGGCTTGCCAATCGCCTTACCGCGCAACGCTCCCATTAAAGATTCCACGTGTGTCAGACTGGCGCCATTCACCGCGATCAAGATATCGCCCAGTTGCAATCCCGCCTTCTCCGCGCTGGTGCCGGGCTCAATGCTCACAATCATCAATCCTGTTTCACCAGCCAAGGGCGACTTATTTCGCAGATGCTCGGGGATGCTTACGGGCTGCAAGCCCACACCCAGATAGCCTTGTTGAAGGCCGCCGGTTAGCATCTCTTGCGCAATGGTGTGCAAGGTTCCCATGGGAACCGCCAAGGCGGAATGGCGCAAAATCGCGGCGGTGGCCATGCCTACGAAATGGCCGGTGGCCGAAACCACGGCCGCGCCCGCTTGCGAAGGATAGAGGTTCACGTCCAACCGCAAAAAGCGTTCCAGTTCTCCACCGCGCCAACTCCGGCGTGGTCCACCCACCGCGCCCAAAATGCCGGCGCTGGCCGATAAGCCGGCGTCCAACGTGCGCCCCACCACCACAGTCAGAGCGCCCGCCCGCAGCGCCGCGTCTTCTTCGGTTTGGGGAGTGGCCCATTGCGCGCCCGGCACTTGCAGAACGGCTAAATCCACCGCGGGGTCGCGGCCCACAATGTTCGCTTCCGCCACCTCGCCCTCGGGCAAATGCACGGGAATTTTTCCCTCGCGCTTGAGCAGGTGATTGTTCACCGCAATCAAATCTTTATGGAAGATCACACCGCTGGTGACGCGATAAGGCGCGGATTTGATGGCCGCCACATACGCGCCCGCTCTTTCCACCAACTGGCTGATGGCCGCTGAATACTTTTGTAAATCAAACTCAGGTGCTTCACTCATGCCCCTAGTTTGCGCGTGAAACGGGGCGCGCGCATCAGCCGAACGGGCAGGTGAGAATTTTTTATTGCGCGGCGCTCGCCGCCGCGCTGGCGCGCGCTTCCGCTACCGGCTGGGTGCGTTCGTCGAAGCGTCCGAAGATCATTTTGCCGGCGGTGGTCTGCAACACGCTGGTAACGATAATGTCCACCGTCTTTGAAATCATGCGCCGGGCGTTATCCACCACTACCATCGTGCCGTCGTCCAAATACGCCACCCCCTGATTGTGTTCTTTCCCTTCCTTGAGAATGAAGACGCGCATCACTTCTCCAGGGAGCACCACAGGCTTAAGCGAGTTGGCTAGTTCGTTGATGTTCATCACCATCAGGCCCTGCACTTGCGCCAGTTTATTGAGGTTGAAATCGTTGGTAACGATTTTGGCCTCGAGCAATTTGGCCAGTTCGATTAGCTTCAGATCCACTTCGCGCGTTTCAGGAAAGTCTTCCGACGAGACCTCCAGCCTGATCCGCGGCTGCTTTTGGAGCAGCTGCACCACATCCAATCCGCGCCGTCCGCGGTTGCGTTTAGCGGAGTCGGAGGAATCGGCCACTAACTGCAATTCATGCAGCACAAATCGAGGGACAATTAAGCGCCCTTCCAAAAAACCGGATTCCGCAATATCGACGATTCGCCCATCAATGAGCACGCTTGTGTCGAGCACTTTCGCGGTGGAACCGTAATCGGCCTTTTTCGGGGGAACAAGGCCCAATGGCATTTCCCCGGCATGCGCTAAGGCGGCCATCAAACCGATGTAGCCGCATAAGAGAGGTACAGCGAGGCGCGGAAACTGTCCAGCGGCGCCCTGCACAATGCCAGCCTGCACGCAGACGAAGACGAAGAGGAGTCCTAAACAAAGTCCCGCTACCGTGCCAATAAAGCCCGCTATCAAAGCCGGCGGGGTGGCTCGGCGCATGCGCACGGCTAACCAAACCGCCAGTAGCGCGGCCACAATCGCCAGCAAAATGGAAATGCCAACTGGCAGCGCGAACGGCTGCAACATCGCCCCAAGGAAAGCTATCGATGAGACAAACAAAATGCGCAGAGATAAAACTTCAAAATTAGAGCGATTCACAAGGTATTTCCTTGAAAATCAGGGCCGGCCAAATTCCTGGGGAGTGGGCGTTTTGCATAAATGCCTTGCTGAACGGCAATTCAGCGAATTATAGCATCGTTTGAATTTAGTGAGGCTGAAACGCCGGGAAGGAAGGGTTGAATAGAAACCTCCCGCCCTCTCAGACCTCATGGCAGGGTCTGCATGCGGAAGGTAAATATGAAGTGCTTCAGTCGGGAACGCAAAAGACTCAATACGACGCCGCTCGGCTAGAGGGCTTTGGCGAGTTCTTTTGCGAGTTCCTCGGCGAAGGCGCTTTGGCGCGAGGCGGCATGGTTAGTGCGCCGCGGGTTTGTACTCTTGCGTGCCACTGGATTGGCGGCCGGTCCATTCGCCGCTGCCGTCGTCGCTACGCTTTGCTGCGCTGCCGCAATCGTAGGCATAGTACGTTTGGGCCTGTCTGGTGGTGGCGCGGTCTTAACCGGTATCTTGGTTCCCGCTTTTGGCGGCTGTGCCGGGTTGGCGCGAAGAAGTCGATCCTCCAGCGGTGCTCTGTCAAACCGCCGGATTATGGAGTTCATCTCCTCTTGATTAGGAGACTCGATAAAAGCGAAGCCCTTCGACTCCTGGGTCTCAGGGTTGCGAATAACCTTGACCGCGTCGGCGACCAAGTTTTCGGACGTCAGCCACGATTTGATATCGTCGGCTGTCACCCAAACAGGGAGATTTCCGAGGAAAACGGTAAAGCTCATGAAATAGTTGTTTTATGCTCCGTGAAGGGAAATTAGGGGTGCGCCTCGCAAACCGGAGCCTGCGCAGGCTATTAGAATACTAACACAGGCGTGGTCTTCCCGCAAACATTTATTGCTCGACACTCTGCGGTTTTGCGCGAATCTAAGACTTGTTAAGTACTGCGTGCCAAAGTTTACTTTCTCCGCCGTCTCGCCCGCTCGCTCAGCCGCCTTCAATACGCTTTTGGATGTTGAAGAAGGGGCTTACGCTTCCGACGATCTGCGTTCGAAGTCCGAAGGTCTAGCACCCCGTGACGCCGCTCTGGCCGCGCAAATCGTCTTCGGGTGCCTACGTTTCCAGAATCAACTCGACTATTTGCTGGCGCTTTATTCCGGACGTCAGGCGCCGGCTCTTGACCCGGCAGTGCGGATTGCATTGCGTGCCGCCATATTTCAGATGCGCTATTTAGAGCGCGTGCCCGCCCACGCCGCAGTTCACAACTCCGTTGAATTCGTCAAAAAACGGCAACGCGCGGCTACCGGCTTCGCCAACGCCGTTCTGCGCAAAGTGAACCGCGACCCGGTGACGTGGCCGGATCGGGCCATTGCTGAATCATGTCCGGAATGGCTGCTGTGCCGCTGGCAATCTTCGTTTGGCGAGGAACGGGCGCTGGGCATTGCGCGTGCCGCGTTGCACGAACCGCATCATTATGTGCGAATCCCGGCGGGCAGGGAAGTGCCGGCTGAGCTTGATGCGGAAGCCACCACCGTTGCAGGGTGCTATCGCGTGCGCGGCGGCGCTTCCTCGACGCTGCGTTTTCACGACATCGGTTCGCAATCCATCGTGCCGCTGCTCGAACTCGAAGCCGGCCAAAGCTATCTCGATCTGTGCGCGGCTCCGGGGAATAAAACCAGCCAAGCGATGGAAACGCCATTGGGTCTGGTGGCCATTTGCGACGCTAGCTTTGACCGGCTGCGCCAGATGGCCGTTCCGGGTAAACGCGCGCTGCTTGACGCCACCCAGCCGCTGCCGTTTTCCACGAAGTTCGACCGCATTTTAGTGGATGCGCCGTGTACCGGCACGGGAACGTTGGCGGGCAATCCGGAAATTAAATGGCGCATCAAACCAGAAGATTTTCCGCGGTTTCACGAAAAACAAACGGCGATTTTGTCCAATGCCCTGCGTGTGCTTGCGCCACTGGGGCGGCTGGTTTATGCCACTTGTTCGCTTGAACGCGAGGAGAACGAAGATGTGGTGAGCGCGGTTCTCGGCGCCCATTCGTCATTCCGCTGCGTGGAAGAGATTTACCGGATTCCCGGCCGCGATGAAGGCGACGGCTTCTACGCCGCAGTTATTTCCGCTTCAGACGCGCGGTAGCCGTTATTCGTACTTGAGCGCCAGCATGGGATCACTCCACGCCTGGAGTGCCAGTCCCGAACCCTAGCCTTTTCGGGCATACACGCAAGCCTTCAGCGTGCGAATTAAGGCCGGGCCGGTTGAGAGAGAAACAACGGCGGGGACCTACTTTTTCGGGGCGCTGCTGACGGGGATCGGCTCGCGAGAGAAGTCCTTGATTGTCGGGCCGAACTCGGCAACGGCGGCGGCCTCGATGCGCTCCTGCACAATGCTCAACTGCCGCGCATCGTTGCCGTAATCGGCGGCGGTGTCCTCGTCGCCCTTGTTGGTGGCGTCTTCAATGATCGCCGTCCATTCTTGATCGAGCGTGGCGAGGGCTTCGAGAACAAGGCGGGTTTCCCAACTGTTGAGGCCGAGCGTCATGTTTTTCTGATCCTTTCGCAACTCACCGCAAGCCGTGACAACAAGGCGCGGTATTCAGCTACTGTCATATCAAAAGACGGACAGAGCGCATAATGGCTGGGGCGGTCATTGTTGAACAAGAGGCCGTGCGGCAACACCAACCCTTTGGGGAGTCTCCACAGCCCACTTCCCGGCTTTGGTTGCTCTCTGCGCTATCAGCGCTTCGGGCGTGAAACGCAACTTCTATGCTTCCAGACTACGAAATTGCTGGCCGCGGCGGCTTGCGTTTCACGTTCAGACTCTTAGGAAAATCTTACGTCGGTACATCCAGAGCAACATCAACCAGTAAATAAGGAGCATCGCCGCGCCGAACAAGAGAGGTTGTAAACCGGCGCCCAACACTGCAAACGGTTTTGGGCCCAGGTTGATGCGCAGCGAACTGGCCACAAACTCCTCGCACAGATGGGCGATGAGATACGCTGCGATGGAATTCATGCCAATCACCAAGAGCGGAAACGACCAGCGCTTGTAGCCTTTCATTTCGATCACCCAACTGAAGGCGCTCAAGAACAGGAAGCAGACGCCACCGCTGAAGAGCGTCCAAGCCGGCGTCCAGATGCGCTTGACGATGGGGCAAATTCCAGTGAAATGCAACAGCAAACCGGCCGCGATCAAAAGAGCCCCTGTTGCCAGAAAGCGCTTCAACGGGATGGCGGGGGCCGAGTCGCGCAGCCAGCGGCCCGCGATCAAACCCAGGATCATCGTGCCTAGCGTCGGAATAAAGCTCAGCGTCAAATAGCCGCCGTCGTTATCGACAAAGGGCTTCTCGCGTGGAAACAGGTTGAGGAACCACTGATCAAACGCGTTGCCCAGATTGCTGTTCTTATTCCAATGCGCCGCGAAACCGCTAAAATTGTGGCTCCAATTTGGCGGGACTTGCACGGCAGCCCAATTAAAATCTGGTCCGGGCGCCGGGTAGAGCGCCCACGCCAGCCAATAGCCAAATAGGATAGCGCCCAAAGCGCCCCACTGCCATTTGGGGGAGCGGAATCCCAAGAGAAACAAGATCGGATAGCCCAAACCGATCTGGCTCAGGGTGTCTTCGAACGTGAAATACGTTTGCGTATGGCTCATGGAGCGTAGGAAAACGCCCAGCGCCACTAACAACAGCGACCGCCACAAGGCATGTCCGAAAATCTTGTCGAACGTCGCGCCTTTCTTTAGCCGGCTGGCGATGGAATAGGGCAACGCCACTCCTACGAGAAACGAGAACGATGGCTGAATCATGTCGTGGAGAGAGCACCCCGCCCACTCGACATGGCTTTGGTTATAGCCCAGGAATTGCCAAAACCAGTTGCCCGGAAACGCGCGCGCCACCCTGGAAAGCTGCAAGACTTCCGCCATCATCAGCAGCATTACGAAGCCGCGGTAGGCGTCTACCGCCGTATTGCGAGCCACCTGCGGTAGCTGCGCCATCGATTTCTCGCTAATGAGTTTTTCGTGGGTGTCCGTCACGACATTCGACATAGCCGTCCCTCTCGCTTAGTGGATTATATGCGATGGCGCCCATAGCGCCCACGCCTGATCCCGCGCCTTTTTACATTTCTTTTACATAATAGGCGATACTCCGCCGTGCCAAAACGGTGATACTGGCGCAAGAACGCACGATTCCAATTACAAAAGGAAAAAAACAATGGCAAAATTTCGAATTCCGCTCGCAGCTTTCACGTTCCTCTGGATGACCGCCTCGGCTGATGCGGCAGCAGTCGGCGGCTATGTTCAGACAACTCTACAAACAAATGCCACGGACCCCGATCTAGTGAACCCCTGGGGGATTGCAATGAGCTCATCGAGTCCGTTTTGGGTTTCAGATAACGGCACGGGAAAAGCCACCCTTTACAACAGTGCCGGGACGAAGTTGGGTCTGGTGGTGAGCATGCCAGCCGGCTCTTTCGATGTGGATGGCCAGGTCTTCAACGGCACCGCGTCTTTCAACGGCGACAGTTTTCTCTTTTCCACTGAGAACGGCACCATTGCCGGCTGGCGCGGCGCGCTGGGCACGAGCGCCGAAACGTTGTTCACCCAGGCAGGCGCCGAATACAAGGGGCTGGCCATTTCGCCCACCGGAGACACTCTCTACGCCGCTAATTTTGCTACCGGAAAGATCGACGTTTTCAAATCGGGTGGCCTAACCGGCAGTTTCTCAGATTCCTCCGTTCCCGCCGGTTACGCTCCTTTCAACATTCAGGAGATTGACGGCAAGCTCTATGTAACCTATGCGCTGCGCGGGCCGACCGGCGACGATACGGCGGGAGCGGGCCACGGCTTTGTGTCGGTGTTCGACCCCACCAGTCACACGTTCACGCGCGTGGTATCGCAGGGCGTATTGAATTCGCCTTGGGGTTTGGCTATCGCTCCTGCGAATTTCGGCGGATTGAGCAACGATCTGCTTGTCGGTAACTTCGGCGACGGCACAATTAACGCTTTCAATCCACTGACCGGAAGTTTGATCGGGACTCTCGCCGGCGTGGGTGGAACTCCATTGGTTGATGACGGCTTGTGGGGGCTCTCCTTCGGGAATGGCGGGTCGGGCGGTTTGGTGGACTCCCTGTACGTCACCGCTGGACCGAATGACGAATCCGGCGGTTTGTTCGCCCGAATTGACAACGTCGCCACGCCGGAACCCTCCTCCCTGCTGCTGGGTGTTGCTGGTTTGGCCGCACTTTGCTTGTGTTGCCGCGTTCTGGTCCGCGGATAGCAAATCGGCCGAGGGGTATTCGACGTGAATACCCCTCTTCTGAAAAAACGAGTTGAGCGGGCCTGGGTGCAACCACTCCTTGCAGTCGCGGTTCAGTTCCGTTGAAAAACCGAGTAACGGATTGATTCCACAAGGGTTGGAGAATTGTTTTTCACCTTCATCGGTGGGCCGGAGGAGGCTGACCGGGGGGTCAGCCGCGGACCGGGGGTCCGCCCCACGAGCGCGAGGACCATGGGCACTCCCTTGAAAGACAATGGCTAGCGAGCGGCCCGCTTGGCAAGAATGCCCGCCCTAGAAGAGTGCGACACGCAACTGAAACGCTGGCGCTCTTTTCGCTACTACTCCAGTGAGGGAATTCAAGCCCTCACCGGAGGTTCCACCATGTCCAGCGCCCTTGCCATTGCGCCACAAGCGAAAACGGCCAATCTGTTTCAACTATGCAATCTTTCCGGGAAGATCAAGGTCACCTATTACCCATCCGCCCCAGGCCCCATCTTGCAGGGACACACCTCGGGTGCTTCCCTTAAGTACGAAGGTCCTGAGGGTAACTGGACCTTCCGCGGCTCGGAGATCACCCACGAAGATACCTCCCTCGGTCGCCTCGTCTCAGTGGTTTTGAAGCCGCAAACCGACACTGCGCCGCTTACATTTTGGCTCTTTCTGCCGCCAGTTGTTGAGGTCGATGGCGATTTCCAGAGTTTCACCACCTACGGCGTTAAGAACGCGAGCAACGTCCAGCGGCCCGGCAAGCAAATCGGCTATGAGGTAGAACGCTTCTTCGGCGATGCCAAAGCGGTGATGGTGGCGTTGTAAAGCTCGGCGGGTATCTTGTCCGGGGTTAGGCGGCTTTTTTGATCATTTGGGCTTACCTACAAGAAGACAGAAGACAGGAGACAGAATATAGAAGACGGAAAGTTAGGCGGCTTTTTTGATCATTTGGGCTTACCTACAAGAAGACAGAAGACAGGAGACAGAATATAGAAGACGGAAAGTTAGGCGGCTTTTTTGATCATTTGGGCTTACCTACAAGAAGACAGAAGACAGGAGACAGAATATAGAAGACGGAAAGTTAGGCGGCTTTTTTGATCATTTGTGCCTTCCAGGAGCGGTCAAATTGCTTGACGGCTTCCTGGCCGCCGATGTGTTGGGCCTCGAAACGGGTATCGAGATATTCCTCGGTAAATTCGAAGCCAAAATGTTCGACGGCGTTGGGTGGCGGTCTGAAGCCGCCGATACGTTCGGACTTGCGCATCATGATGCGGTTGCGGCGTTGAAACTGAATGGCTTCACGATCTTCTTGCAGTTGGGCGAGTTCGGCGACAAACTTGGCCAGTTGAGCGCGGAGGCGGCGTTCCTGTAAAGCGAGATTGCGGAGGTCTTTCTTGAAGGTGCGGTCTATGAGGGCGTCGAGCATGGCGGCGCGGACTTGGGGATTGGATTCGTGGGCGCATTCGGCGGCGAGTTCGTGGCGGCCAAGGGCGTAATAGCCGGTTTCGAGGGTGGGGATGCGAAGGAGACGCCATTCGGTATCGGCGATAGATTGCGTGAGATGTTTTTCGTAGTCATCCTTGGGCTGATATTTGCGGTTGAGGATTTCGACGAAGTTTTCGTAGGCGGCGACATCATCACTGGGCAGGAGGATGGTGCGTCCGGTAAGGCCGGTTTTGACGGCGTTGTGGGAAGATTTCAGTTTTCCTTCCGGCGACGACGGGCCGGTGGAGGATTGCGCATTGGCGCGGTTAGCGTTGATTTGAGCTTCGGTGGACATAAATGTATTTCCACCTCGATTGGAACAGAGGGGCGAACGGGGGAATAAAAATTTTGGGGTTAAGTGGTTGATAAGAAGGGAAAAGAATTATTTTGAACTTTGGTGACTGGCGGCTGGAAAGCCGCCTTGCTGCCAGGAATGGCCGCCCTACGAAACGGCCCCGTTGGCAAACGCCAGTTTCTGGACCGCCAAAAACGTATCCGCTTCCGCCGCTGTCTTATCGGCCCTATATCTCTTCACTCGCGCGAACCTTAACGACAGCCCACTTACGTAGCGCGGACTTACCTGGATCTCGTTAAACGCCACTTCCGCAATCAGCTTCGGTTGCACATAAACGGTATATTTATCGCGCGCCACTTCCAGCTTGAGCAGCTGGGCCGTCTGCCATACGAGCATCTCGTCCGTCAGCCCTTTGAACGTTTTGCCCAACATGGCGAAGCCGCCCTTCTCCGTATCGCGCGCCCCCAGATGCAAGTTGCTTAGGAACCCGCGCCGCCGCCCGTTCCCCCACTCCGCGGCCAATACCACCAAATCCAGCGTCCGGGCTTGCTTGATCTTGAGCCAACTCTGGCCGCGCGCGCCGGCGGCGTATGCGGACCCAACCGCCTTCGCCATGATGCCTTCGTGCCCGCACTCGAGCGCCCGCGCCAAAAAGTCCTCGGCCCGCTGCGCATCGCCGGTGGTGAGCTGTGGGATGACGTTTTTGGCCGGGGCCAATCGCACTAATTCGCTGAACCGCCGGCTTTGCGGCTCGTCCACCAGAGGCGCGCCGTCAAGCTGAATCAAATCGAACCAGAAAGGCGTCATGGGCAATTCCGCCGCCAACCGCGCCACGTCCAGCTTCCGCCCGAACCGGCGCATGGATACTTGAAACGGTTGGGGCCGCCCGTCCGGCGTTAGACTCAAGACCTCACCGTCCAAAATCAGTTCGCGGGCCGGCAGCGCGCGAGCCGCCGCCACAACTTCGGGCACCGCCGCCGTCACCTCGTTGGCGCCCCGTGAGTAGACGGCAACCAGATCGGCCGATTTGTGTACTTGAATGCGCGCCCCATCCAATTTGTATTCGAGCGCGGCCTCACCCAACTCCGCCAGGGCGGTGCCTACATCTTCAGCCGATTGCGCCAGCATGGGTTGCACGGGCCGAAACAATTGAATATCGAATTGTGCGAGGCCGGGTTCACCCTTTTCGAAGACCGCTTTGGCAATCGCCGCCGACCCGCCCGCCATCATCGCCGCCCGGCGGATTCGCTCGGCGGGGATGTTTGTAGCCTTCGCCAGCGCTTCGAGCATAATGCCTTCCAGGGCACCCTGCCGCAGTTCGCCGCCAATCAACCGGAACAGGAACTGTTGCTCTTCACGAGTGGCGTGCCGGAAGATCTCGCCGAGCAGGAAACGCTTCCTTTGCTCGGCGCCTGAGCCTTTGACCCCCGCCAGTTGATCGAACAGCCGGTCTACTTGCAGAATCTCGAGCGAGGGCGTGGTGGCGGCTTCAGGCATGGCCGCGTGCAATGTTGCATAACCGACACCCATGCGTCCTTGCCGCAGAGTTCCGGAAAGAAACGCCACGGCCGGCTCAATTTCCTCAGCCGACAACTGCTTCAGCAACACCGCCAAATGCGCCGTCTTTTCAAGCCGTTTGGTGGTTTCCGAGACTTGGCGGGACGCTTCGACAATACTGGCCAGCAACATGATAAATCTTCCGCCAACTGCGCCTACGCGTGAGTCTTGAACCGCTCGTCAATCTCAACCTGGAAACCGCCGGCCAGCGCGTTCGTTTGGTTCGCCATGCCCACTACCGCCAGCACTTCGCCCACCATTTGCTGCGTAGCGCCCTTCGCGAGCGCGCCCGCCGTGTGAGACGCCAGGCAATAGCCGCACTGATTGGTGGCGCTCACGGCCAGATAAATCAATTCCTTGGTCAACGGATCAAGCGCGCCGGCGGCCATTACCTCCTTCACGCTCTCCCAGGTGCGCCGCAAGGTAGCCGGATGCGCCGCCAGCGCTTTCCAGAAATTGTTAATGTACTCCGTCTTGCGCGTCGCGATTATGTCGTCGTACACGGCGCGCACTTCCGGACTCGCCTCCGCGTATTCCACCAAACCATACGTTGCCATTCGCTTCTCCCACTCACGATTTGCCAATCAGAATACCGGTGAGGAACACCAGCACCCCGCCCAGCACGACTTGCAAAGTTGCCCGGACCAGCGGCGTATCCATATAGTGATGCCTAATCCAGCTAATGACGGCCAGTTCTATTGAGACCACCACCACCGCCACGGAGGTCGCAGTTCTAAAGTCGGCAATCAGATAGGGCAAGGTATGGCCAATACCGCCCGCCGTAGTCATCACGCCGGTCACTAATCCACGCATCACCGGATTACCGCGTCCCGTCAACGCTCCATCGTCGGAGAGCGCTTCGGCGAAAGCCATGGAAATCCCCGCGCCGATGGAGGCCGCCATCCCCACCAGAAATGCGTCCTTGCTTTTTCCGGTTGCGAATGCTGCTGCGAATACGGGTGCCAGTGTGGAAACCGAGCCGTCCATCAACCCCGCTAAGCCGGGCTGCACGAACCGCAGGACGAACAGGCGGCGCTGAGCGGCCTCTTCACCCTTCCGTGCGTCGGGCGTAAGGTGTTCCTTCTCAATGGTTCCGGCGGCGGCGGAATGTTTTGCCTCCGCTTCCGCCAAATCGCCCAACAATTTCCGCGTGGAGGCGTCTGTGGTCCGCGCCATTGCCAGATTGTAGAAACGCCGAGTCTCACTCTCCATGGCTTCGATAGCCGACCGCACCGCCTTAGGCCCAACCGGATGCACCAGCCAAACGGCCGGCCGCGTCACAAACCCCTTTACATCTTGCCGCCGGATCAAGGGAATATGCTCGCCGAACCGCCTGCGGTAGAGGTCGATCAGGCTGGCGCGGTGGCCGGATTCCTCCGCCTGCATCTCATCCAGCATCTGCGCCGTCGCCGGATAGCTTGCCCGGACGCTCTGCGCGAATTCCCCGTAGATGCGCCCGTCCTCCTCTTCTAGAGTGATGGCTAACGCCAAAATTTCAGGCTCAGCCAGATCTTTGAAGTTCTTCGCCATTGTTTCAAGTTAGCTTGGATGAGGAATGTCTTGCGAAGAGTGCAGAAATCCGGTGCGGCTGACGATACTACGAATAGTGATCGCACGCTTTTTAAGGAATCTCAGGGTCGAAGAAGGGGGGCAAGACATGGTCGAATATGTACTCTTATTGGGGTTTATTGTGTTGGCCGCTGTTGCCGTCATGACAAGTCTGCGAGTTGAGATTAGCGGGATCTGGTCCACGATTACCAGCGCCTTGAGCAGCGCGGTGGCCAGTTCCTAAGCCTTAACCGCCATTCCTTTCGCTTTGTCCCACTTGAGATATTGGCGCTTGCGGAAAGATTCGACAGCCATATCGCAAATCGTCACCCCATACAGCCCTAAGATGGCATCGCAATTCAGGGGTTGGTTCTCGCGAATGGCCGCCTGCAAGTTCCTGTGGTGGAGCGTCAGGCTTTCCGAGCCTTTCTTCTGGTACGTCACCGGCTGCATGTCCTTTTCGAACTCTTGTTGCGGTTTGATGGTAAAGCCCGTGGGCGTGAAATACAGCGTCGCCGTATGCCCGCGAATCATATGGTCGACCGCGGTGTCATTGCCCATGGACGAGACCAACTGCATGGTAGGTCCGCCCGGATAATCCGCCAATACATTGAACGTATCTGGAATCTCGGCCACGCTGTCTTTGTATTCGAACTTGCCGCCGGTTGCGACCACATATTCCGGGAACGTCAGGTTCAAAGCTTTGATCAAGCGGCTGGCGCGATGAATAAATAAGTCGGACGCAATGCCGCCCGAATAATCCCAATAACGCCGCCAGCGGAAATAACGCTCAGGATCCCACGGCCTCTTTGGCGCGGGTCCCAACCAGGCGTCCCAATTCAAATTGACTCCGGGCTTGGCATCCGGGTCAATCGGATAATCGTCGCCCGCCCAGAAGTCGCCGCGATAGTTGCGGGAGTAATCGATTTGAGCGAGCACTACATTGCCCAACTCGCCGGCCTTGACGTGTTCATAAGCCACCGCGTAGGATTCATCGGACATGCCTTGCACGCCCACCTGCAGTTTGCGGCCGGTGGCTTTCACCTTCTCGACAACCTTGTGAGCCTGCGCAATATTTTGCGTCATGGGCTTTTCAACATAGACGTGCTTGCCGGCGTCCAGCGCATCCATGGTCATCTGGAAATGCCAATGCTCGGGCACCGCAATCAGCACGTAATCGGTGTCTTTGTTGTCGAGCACCTTGCGGTAATCCTTAACCGGCGCGGCGCCCGTGATTTGCGCGGCCTTTTCCAAGCGCTTGTCGTAGATATCGCACACGTTGACAATCTCGAAGTTATCGTCCGCGCGCATCTTCACCAGCGTTTCCATATGATTGGTGGCCATGCCGCCGGCCCCGATGACGCCGATCCGGATGCGGTCGTTCGCTCCCTTGGTGGCCGCATAGCTGCGAGCCGATAGCACCGAAGCCGCGGCAACGGATTGCACAAACGTGCGCCTGGAGACGGGCAAAGTAGGCATAGATTAGATTGTAGTTCCTCGCTAGATGCAATTCTGACTTTTGCCACGGAGCCGTTCCTGCTAACCTAGTAGTTTGGAGAGGGCTCCGGGCCCACCGGCGTTAGCGATCTTCAGGCTTGTACAGAAGCCGTGCCGCGTTTGCTACGCTGAAAGCTCTGGAAGGAGTCTCTCTCTACACTTTCTTCTACTGGTCTAGTGTAAATGCAAGCTGATAACGAGAATAACGCCGCCGTGGCTGAAGATTCCCAACAAGAGCCCACTCCTGATCCCTCCGACGCATCAGGACACAATACGCCCCCTCCGCCGCCGGACTTCGGCGAGCGCGAACGTTTGGCCAAAGAGAAAGCAGAGTATCAGGATCTGCTGCAACGCCGCCAGGCGGAGTTTGAGAATTACCGCCGCCGCAGTGAGCGCGAACGGGGCGAGTTGCTGGAATTTGCGGCCATGGACACGGTTAAGGCTCTGTTGCCTGTCCTGGACGATTTCGAACGCGCGCTCAAGAATGAATGCGTCGATAAAGAATATTCGCGCGGCATGGAACTCATCTATCAGCGCCTCTACGAAGCTCTCAAAAAGCTTGGCCTGGAACCCATCGCCTCCGATGTACCTGTTTTCAACCCGCACATTCATCACGCTGTAGAGATGGTCGATACAAAAGACCACCCCGATGAAACTATCCTTGAAGAATACCAACGCGGCTATTATTTTAAGGGCCGGCTGCTTCGTCCCGCCATGGTTAAAGTGGCGGTGAACCGCTAGCGGCTGCGGCTGCGTTTTTTTTGACGAAGGGATCTATAGATTTCGATGGGTGTCGCCAAACGCGATTATTATGAAGTGCTGAGCGTCTCGCGCGATTGCGATGAGCAGACGTTAAAGTCTTCTTACCGTAAATTAGCCTTGCAATTCCATCCCGACCGCAACCCAGGCGACCGGGATGCGGAGGAAAAGTTCAAGGAAGCGGCCGAAGCATACGCGATTCTTAGCGATCCGCAAAAACGTTCGAGTTACGATCGTTTTGGTCATCAAGGCGTCAACGGCGCGGCCGCCGCGGGCTTCGATGAAAACACGTTCGCCGATTTCAACGATATTTTAGGCGACCTGTTTGGCTTAGGCGATCTGTTCGGTCAGCGCGGCGGTGGCCGCCGCTCGCGCGTTGTGCGCGGCGAAGACATTCGCTACGACCTGGAAGTCAGCTTCGAAGATTCCATGAAGGGCCTTTCGGCCGACCTGCTCATTCCCCGGATGGAAGCTTGCACCAAGTGCCAGGGATCGGGCGCCGATCCGAACGGCGGCTTGATCTCCTGCACCACCTGCCATGGGCGCGGCGAAGTTCTCTATCAACAAGGTTTCCTTTCCATCCGCAAGACTTGCCCCAGTTGCAGCGGGCGTGGCAAGCTGATCCGCCAGGTTTGCCCGCAGTGCAAAGCGGAAGGCTTCACGAAAGTGGAAAAGCGGCTAAAGGTGAACATCCCCGCGGGCGTAGATAACGGCACCCGGCTGCGGCTGGCGGGGGAAGGCAACCCCGGCCCTCCCGGCGCACAACCAGGCGATTTGTATGTAGTGCTCAAAGTGCATGAGCATCACATCTTCGAGCGGCGCGAAAACGACTTGCACTGCACTCTTCCCATTAATTTGGCGCAGGCCGTGCTTGGCGCGGAAATCGAAATCGAAACGTTCGACGGCACCCAGCAGATTCTGGTACCCGAGGGAACGCAGCCGGGCGCGCAATTCCGTATCCGCAACCTAGGCGTTCCGGTGCTGAATACACGGACACGCGGAGATCTGTTCGTGCATCTCGACGTACAGATTCCCAAGAAGCTCACCCGCGAACAACGCAAGCTTTTCGAGCAGCTTGCCGCTCTGTTGCCGGTCGAGAATTCTCCGCGCGAGAAAAGCGTCTTCGAAAAAGTGCGGGATTTCTTCGGTTAGCGTCAACGGTTTTACTTGGTCAATACATTGTTGGCGCCGGGGAATAAAATGCCGAGGATCAAAAGCGAATATCCGGTCCTTCTTCGAAAGCTGAGCAAGGCCGAGGGTGGCGGATATCTTGCAGAATTCCCAGATCTGCCCGGCTGCATGGCTGACGGAGCAACGGCGGAGGCGCTCTGATCGAATCGCAGGACGCTTTGAAATCTTATTTGGCCAGTATCAAGAAGCACGGAGACAAGCTTCCGGCCCCGGGAGAGTCCGTATGGCGTCAGCGCGCCCCAAGGAGCTTACATCACCGGCTGCAGGTTGAGGCCGAGCGTGAAGGGGTGTCATTCAATACGCTCGTCATCAGTATGTTGTCTGAGGGACTGGGCCGAAAAAGAGACAAGTCGGCTTAGCCGTTGGATGTGCCACAGGACTTAATTCCGTGTATGATGTAACGCATCCCCAAAGGAAGGGATTAACCATGCGTTACGCGAAACTGGTGTTCATGCTCCTGGCGCCTGCCGTAGCCCTCATGGCAGCGGACCCATTTGTTGGAACCTGGAAGCTAAATCCAGCCGAGTCGAAGTTTAAGGCTGGTGCGCCATATCAAGAGGCCACCATAACCATTTCAGAATCGGGCAGTGACAACGATGTGGCCCTGAAAGGGACGGCTGCGAACGGCGCGCCCCTCTCCGCTCATTACACGGTTCCCGCAAATGGGGGGATCGGCAAGATCGTCGAAGGACCTTTCGAGGCGGTCTCCGGCAAGATCCTGAACGCCAGAAAGCGTGAGACCAGCTTTTCCAAAGTCGGCAAGGTGTCATACACCACTCACGCCAAGGTCTCAAAGGATGGCAAAACGTTGACCGTCGCATCCAAGGGCACCAACGCAGCGGGTCAAACGGTGGACGGCGTCTCCGTATACGACAAACAATAACCGAGGGGCTTAGGCCGCATCCTACATACTCAATTCGCGCTGGTGTCCCGGCGGCGCGGCCGTTATGCCCCCCCGGAAGATCTCATAACCGGGCATGTGGTCCAGTTTGCCGACTGGGCCATCGCGTGCTTACTTACTTCGTCAATACGTCCTCGATGTACTGAATCGCGCGCTGATCGTGCGATTGGCCTAACCAAAAGAACGCCTGTTTCCGCACCTCCGGGTTCCGTTGCGTGTTCGCCACCTCGATGAGCTTCGTCACACCCTCTCCATCGGGCAATTGAGACAGTGCGAACACGGCCTTTTTCTTTACGCCGGTATCCGGATCGTTGGTGATCGCATCCACGATGGCGGCGGCCGATTTCGTTCCAGCCCTCTGCGCCAGCCAGAACAATGCCTGCTCCCGCCGGTGGGTAGACTTGTTGTTGCGGGCTTCGTCGATCAAGATATCCGTCGCCCGCATTCCCGCGTGTTGGGAGATCGCAAAGATCGCGCCATCGTTTGACAAGCCCTTTAGATACTCAAGGCTGGCCTCGGCGCTGACACCCGTTAACCACACAAACGGCAAACCACCCGCATCCAAGGCACATTCCAGCGAATAAACCTTAAGCTTCTGAACCTGATTGTTTTCCACTCTCAGCAAGACTGCCGCCTTATCCGAACCTTCCAACTGAATGGGATTCTGATGTTGCCCGTCGCACCATTGATCGGTCCGGCGCTCCGCCTTGATCTCATACCCGAACCACGTGGCCGGGCCGCTCTTCAACTGCGCCGCCAGATCTCCCGCGAACGCCCTGGTTTCCAACACTCCGTTCTTTACGGCCGGCGGAATCTGAGCCGCCATGACGCCAGCGAAACACAACGCCAGTAAGGCCTTCATCGCAGGATCTCCAGCATGTAATCGGTCACTTCCTTGGAATGCACCAGCGCCATCTTGTTGACAATCTCTTTCTTCACTTCGGGGTTTTTCTCGCTGCGGGCCAATTCCACCAAGGCCTTTCCGTTGCCCTGCAGAAACAACGCATTCAACACTTCGTGCCGCACCTGCGGATCGCTATCGGATTTGAAGATGCCCACCAGCACATCGCCCCGGCCGTTATCTCCCATCAGGCCCAGAGACTTGATCGCCGCAGCCCGCAAAGACGGGTCCTTCTCGCTGTGCGCCAGGTCAGCCAACTTGTCTGAGTTACCCGTCAGGAACATCGCTTTTAAGATGGCGCGTTTGTTATCCACCGAACTCTCGCTGCCATATAACTGCCACAGCTCGTCGTGCCCGCCGGTCAAGGCAAGCTGCTGGATTGCCTCTCGCCGCAGTTCCGGATTCTGCTCGCTCTTGGCAGCGTCGAAAAGCAAGCCGCGCGATCCCGAAATCATGAAGCTCTTGAGAATCGCCCGCTTCACCTCAACGTTGTTCGAAGCGGCGTAGACCGCCGATAGCTCTTTGCGAGATTCCGCGCTGCCCATCATCCCCATGTAGTGAATCGCCTTGAGCTGCAAGTGCGGGTTGGCCGCCCCGCGCGCCATATCGCCCAGCATCTTTGCCGCTTGCGAAGATCCGCTTTGCACCAGGATGAAGAGAGCGCGTTCCTTTAACTTGTCCGGATAGTTGCCTGCCAGCAATTTCTGCAAAATCGGGAGAGCCCGGTCCGGTTCGGCCTGCATCAGGCTGTTCAACGCCACCAGCTTCAATTCTTCATCTGGTTCCGTGGCGGGATTCACCGGGGTTCCACCCTGCGCGCGCATCTCCACTTCCAGCGCCCCCGCGTCGTTCAGCCAGCGGCTGTCCTTGTACGATCGGCGCAATTCGGCAATACTTTGCAAGGCCTCCGCGCTGCGCCCCGCTTTGTTCAGCGCGTAAGCTTTCCAATACAGCGCCGCTGGCGCGCTGCTCTTCTTCTGCGATGCCGATTCGTTGAAAGCCTCAATCGCACCATCCCAATCGTGCGCATCCAACGCGCTCAAGCCTTTCTGGTAATCCTCATCGCCCTTGCCCGCTTCCCGCGCCTGAAAGCTCTGCGCTTCCGGTAGGCTGAAGTTCTGCGCCAGTATGGGCAGGCTCAATCCCAAAGCCAACAAAACCCGTTTCATAATCTCAATCCTCTTTCACGCGCATCCGTCGATGTGATGCGTACTTTAAATAACAGCTCGTTCTCGGCAATACTTTGTTGCACCCGTGCCGCGTCCTCACTTGTGGGCTTGTCTGGGGCGTTCGCCACTTCCAGCAACACATGCTCCAGATCCTCCAATACGGCTACGTCCTTGGTATCTCCCAGCCGTTCCGCCGTTTGCCGGAGCAGGCGGTTCGCTCCTATCAGTTCCCGTGCGCGGTCCCGCTCTTCCAGCAAATCGGTTGAACCGATGTTTCCGTTCGCCAATTCCGCCAGCACAATTTGCGAGCGTTCCAGATGCTCGCTCAGCGAAAGCAGCAACACTCTCTCTCTGGCCTTCTCGGGAATGCCGGCCCCGGGTGTACTCCGCTCGGTCCACCGTCCGGCCATAAACGCCAACGCCAGCAGCGTCGCCACCGCCGGCGCCAGCATCCATACCCGCCACCGAGGCTGTTTGGGCCGCGCGGCAAGATGCGGCAACACGCGCAACCATACTTCACCGCCGTAGCCAGGTCCGCGCTCGGGCACTGGATACTGACGCAGTGTATTCAGCACTTCGCTCTGCCGTTCAAAAAGAGCCCGGCATGCATCACACTCCGCCAAATGCCGCGCCTCATTTTCCGGCAATCCGCCGTAATAGGCCTCCACGAGTTCTTCCTCACTCAGGTGCTTCATCGTGCCGCTCCCCACGCTGGCGCCAAAGACCGCCGCAGCTTTTGCACCGCGCGATACACGCTATGCTTGGCCGCGCTTGTCTCGACACCTAGCGCCTGCGCAATCTCCTCAATGTTCGATCCTTCGTAGTGCCTGAGAATGAACGCGGCGCGCTCGTTCTCGGTCAGGCTGTTCAGCGCCGGCTCCAACAACTCCGTCACTTGGCTGCTTTGCATCAGCCTCTCAGGCGACGGCCCAGGCGCAGCTACTTGTTCCAGCCAACTGTTGGCGCGTTCATCCTCGACGTTGTTTTGAATTTCGCGCCGTGTCTTGCGGGCGCGAATCATGTCGAGCGAGCAGTTCACGCAGATGCGATGGAGCCATGTGCCAAACGCCGCCCGCTCGTTGAATTTGGAGATTTGTTTATAGGCGCGCAAGAAACTCTCTTGCACCAGATCTTCCGCGTCGTGTTCGTTGCCAGTCATACGATAGGCAAGACGGAACAGCGCGCGGCTATGCCTTTCCACCAAGACGCGAAACGCTTGCTGGTTCCCCAGCCGCGCCTCGCGGGCAGCTTCTGCGTCAGTCCATTCCATCCGGCTGGTTTCTTAGACTGCGCAAGGGCACGCCGGTTAGCAGACGATTTACCGCGCCACCAACTCAGGGCGCGCGCCAATGGCCCGCAGGCAATAGTCAATCCACAACTTCGTCAGTTTTTCCTGCGCGCCATTCTGTGTGAGCCGCGACCGCAAACTGCCAAACTCCACATGATCCAAGGGCTGATCCTGATTGAAGCACGAAAACACCACCGTTTCCTCGCCAGTCAGCGGGTCTTTGTGCATCTGCAGGCATTGTGCGCAAATCTCCTTCATCATGCACTGCATGGGCGAGTTTATGCTGCCAATTGCATGGTGGCCGGGCTTCAGATAGGGCCGCAACACCGTATGCCGGGCCTGTTGCACCGCCTTCATCATGCCGTCCGACCCAATGACAATCAGCCTATCCACCGCGCTCAACGGAATCTGCGGATCGCCCAAATCGCCGCGCCCATACGCTGCCATCGCTTCGACGATGTTGCCGACAAATGCGCTATCCTGCACTCGCCCCGGCGTGAATCCCGGCGCTTCGTCGCAGACCCAAATCACCACGTCCGCCGCCTTCTCGATTTCTTCCACCTTATAGCGGTCGATGATCTTCTTATAGCCCGCGAAATACACCACTCGCGAACCGGTCGCGCGCGCTTGCTGACCAATGGAAAAGAGCACCGCATTGCCAAGTCCGCCGCCTGCCAGCATCAGCGTAGTCTTCGATGGCGTCTCCGTGGGCGTGCCCGTTGGGCCCATCAAAATCACCGGCTCGCCCGGCTTTAACAAAGTGCAAAGGTCCGACGATCCACCCATCTCGAGTACAATCGTTGAAAGCAAGCCCTTCTCCTGATTCACCGCCGCGCCTGTTAACGCCAGGCCTTCCATCGCCAACACCGTATCGCTTGTCCGGGGCGCCAGCGACTCATAATTCTGCAAGCGGTAGAACTGTCCCGGTTGGAACGCTCTGGCGGCAATCGGCGCGCGCACCACAATTTCTACAATGTTCGGCGTGAGCCGGATCACATCCTCTACCACCGCGCGTAGCTCATGGTTGAGTTTGTTCATCAGCTCTGCAGGCGATGGCGCTTCCGGTTGACGTTTAGCAAGGACACGCGATACCATCGGATATCCCTGCTTCGCCCCGCCCATAGCCTTCACCACATTGCCTGAGAAAGAGGGATGCAAATCGCCGAAAAAGCTGATGGCCCGCCCGTCGGGGCGTAGCGAAATCAACACCTGCGGATTCGCCGGCTTGGAAACGCGTTCCGGCTTCACGGGTTCGCCGTCCTCACCCACCGCCTGGAAAAAACGCCCATCCAGTTTGAAGTTCTCTTCGTCTTCCCGCGCCAAAACTGTGTTGGGTTGGGTACCCGCCGCCACTAAAATCGTACGCGCCGGAAGGAGCAGCTTTTCGCCGGTTGCTACCATCTTGCCACTTGCATCGTCGAACCGCAGCTTCTCCACCCGCAACGCCGCCGCGCTGCCTTGCGCATCCACTTCCACTTCATCGGGTGCCAGGCATTCGGCAAACTGCACGCCTTCTTCCAATGCCTTGGCCACTTCTTCGTGATTCAGGGTATAGCTTGGCGCATCAATCAAACGCCGCCGGTATGCCACTGTGACACCGCCCCACTCGTTTAGCAGGTCGATCAACTGTGGCTCACGCCCCGCCCTCGCCGCTCCCGCACGCTCACGCCGGATGGCACGTGCGTGGGCCAGAAACTCCTGCGCAATCTCCGCTTCATCCTTACTCCAGCGCGCCCGCAACTGCGCTTCGCCCAAATCTTCCGCCAGCTTTTCATACCGCGCCAGGAACTTCTCTACCTGCACTACGTAGTAAGCCAGCGATTCGGTGGCCGTATCAATGGCCGTTAATCCGCCGCCGATCACCACAATCGGCATCCGTATCTGCAAATTCGCCAGCGATTCCGCCTTCGCCGCACCGGTTAGTTGCAGAGCCATCAAGAAATCGGACGCCTGCCTCACTCCGCGCACCAGCCCGTTCTTCATCGGAATCACTGTTGGCCGTCCCGCGCCGGCGCACAATGCAATATGGTCGAAGCCAAGAGCGAAGGCGCTCTCCACCGTCAGCGTCCCGCCAAAGCGCACTCCGCCAAACATGGCAAATTCGCTACGCCGTTCGAGCAGCAGGCGGATCACCTTCAAAAAATTCTTGTTCCAGCGAACCGTGATGCCATATTCCGCCACTCCGCCAAACCCGGCCATCACGCGGTCGCCTAGTTGTTCGTAGATATCGGTAATGTCACGCAACGGCCGGAACTCGCCTCGTGCGCCAAACGGATCTACGCCGGAAATCTCCACCGGCAGCGGCTCAATCTTTAAACCGTCCACCGCCATCACCGTGTGGCCATCGTTCATCAAGTGATGTGCCAGCGTAAAGCCCGCCGGACCCAAACCCACCACCAGCACTTTGTAGCCAGTGTGTACCCGCGGATAGGGCCGCGCAAAGTTCAGCGGATTCCAACGCGTCAATAAACTGTAAATCTCAAAACCCCACGGCAGTTCCAGCACATCCTTCAACGAACGCGTTTCCACCTGCGGAATATCCACCGGCTCTTGCTTCTGGAAAATGCACGATTTCATGCAGTCGTTGCAGATGCGGTGCCCGGTGCCCGCCGCCATCGGATTGTCGATGGCCACCACCGCCAAAGCGCCAATGGGATTCCCGTTATCCTTCAGCACGTTCATCTCGGAAATCTTTTCGTCTAGCGGACACCCCGCCAGTTTGACGCCGAACACACTCGATTTGTAGTCGCCGTTTTTCTCCTTCAACCCGGTGGAGCAACTGTCTTTCGCCTGGTGGTGGCACTTGATGCAGTAATGCGCCTGATCCAGTGCGCCCGTCAAATCCGTGCCGGCGTCCGTTAGCTCGAACCCTTCGCGATGCCGCCAGTGACTGCGGCCAAGTTCCAATCGCACCAGCCCGTTGCTCTCCGATGTCTCGACGGGAACCAAATAATGCATGTCGAGCTTGTGCGGCGTCTTGAACAATACACCTTGCTTGTGTTTCGTTTTTCCCGGCGCGGAAAGCGTGGCCCAAGCTGTGTATTGAGTAGCGAGTTGCAGTTGCGGCTGATGCTCGGCTTCCGACGCCAACCATTGTTCCACCTTGGTTGCGAAACTCAATTCGGTCAACGGCTCCATTAAAAATGCCGTTAGCTTGGCCGCTACTGCCTCGCCATCAATGGCGCTGGCGGTTTCCTCGGTATAGCCGGTGAGCGCTTTCCGCTGTACGAATTTGCGCTTCACAGTGAAGATGGGCGCAAGTTTCGTATGGCGGTGCTGCAATTCGCTTAGCTCGGGCTCAATGCCGAACAACTCGCCGATGAAGTCTTCCACATACGGCGCCAATTCAATGATGAGCTCTGAACCCGCCTTATTGTGTGCCGGCGGAGGATTCTCGCGCGCCGCCGACAGCTTTTCGTGCAATGCCGGCGAGTGTTCCTGGAGCTGGTTGAGAAAGACTCCGTCCAGCTTTACCAATCCCTCACGCTGATAGAGGTCTTCAAAGCCCAGTCCAAAACGCAATTCGATGTCGTTATTCACAGATTATGGAGCCGTAGCGACCGTCAGGAAGCAGATAATTGCCAAACTTCTTGGCGGAATGTGCGAGCCGTTATCTCTATTCTCGCAAATTCGGCCTGCTCAACTACAACCGAGAGAAAAGCCTAACGCTCCGCAAACTTCTTGCATCCGTTCGCCGCTCGGAGCAACCGTCACGGTCGAAAGATGGCCGATCGAGTTTTCCGTGTTAGCACCAATACCGGGCGTTCCTTGTCCGGCGGCGGGAACCGGCACAAGTACCTCGCTGGCGCTAGCGACGACATCAGAGAAAATCGCGCGCTGCGAAGGCGGCAGGGGCAGCCACCGACGTGCTTGCACCCGGGCCAGTGCTTTAGGGTGGGTACAGGCAGCACCTAAACCGAAGGGATAAGCTTTGGGCCTCTCCCTTTGAGAATCTTTACCGCCGGTAATATGCCTTGAGGCAGGGATGTCCGGAAGTATCGACTAAAGTATAGCCAATCGCTTGCATTACTGTCAACATTGATTCAATATTTGAAAGATGTTGATAATAAAAGCTTTAAGGATTGTCAGCAGTGCCGCCGCCCTATACCCCGCAACTACTTATCAGCTCCAGCGGACCATCACGAAGGAGCGGCTTACCCGCTATCTGGGCGCAACGCATCAGGACGTTTCCAGAGCGCTCGAACTCTATGGGTACAACGTGCAGCTTTCCGAAGTGCTCTATGGGCTTCTGCATGGGCTGGAAGTGGCTGTGCGAAACTCCGAGCACTTCGCGCTCGCCGCGAGCTACGGAACGACCGCCTGGTATGACCTTGTGCCGTTACCGCTGCACTGGCAGAAACAGCTTCAGGACGCAAAGATAAAACACGGTGTGGCCGCAACGCCTGGAAAGCTCCTAGCCGAATTCACGCTGGGCTTTTGGGTTGACCTCCTGAAAAACGCCAATCATAGAAGGCTTTGGATTGATAGGAAACTATATATGGCCTTCCCCAACGTGTAACGGCCCAGAGCAGCGATTCACCAACGACTGAAGGCGATTCAACTGCTGCGCAACCGCATCTCCCATCACGAGCGGGTCTTAACCGCAAGTAATACGCTCTATAACGGCGATGGGTTTCTCACGCTGCCGGAAGTGCTTGAGTGTGTCGAGTGGGTTTGTGCGGACACGGCGCGATGGATAAAGGCGCATTTTCGTTATGCTGATGCGGAGCGCATCTTGCGCCACGTTGCCGCGATGCAGATTTCCGTTTGAGCGTGTTCACTCTTTTGCAAAGCTGTAGTAAACGGTAAGAAAAATTCATTTATTTTTGCGGTCGAGTATCTCGAATCCCGGCAGGGACGTAGTAGGCTTGCGCTGTGTTGTTCCGAAGAATGTAGGAACGGCGCCTCGGCTCAGCCGGTTGGCCACGCGGCGATGGACTCCCATCCGAAGCATTCATCAGAGCGCTGCGGCTGAGCCAGATAGGCACGCCGCTCCTGCTCCTCCATCTCTAACACCTTTAGCCGTTTCAAATGCTCTTCGAGAGCCTTACGGATTAGCGCCGACCGATTACTTTCCGCGTTTGGCTGCGGCGTTGGCAGCCTTGAGCAGCTTCGCATCTAATACCACTTGAATCGTTGCCATTGTGGACGCCAATCAAAAGTCTACCCCGCGTTCAAGCCCAAAGCCGTCGGATGCCTCGGTTGATAGAGGCCAACTTC
Organism: Bryobacterales bacterium; assembly: GCA_963785595.1. Classification (GTDB taxonomy): domain Bacteria; phylum Acidobacteriota; class Terriglobia; order Bryobacterales; family Bryobacteraceae; genus Bog-105. The sequence goes on from CAWAVY010000003.1 coordinate 1,327,723, forward strand.
CCCGCCGCCCGGAAGCCGGATCTTCGTAATCGAGCCCCATCGTTCCTCTTCCACCTGGGAACATCGGACACCCTTCTTCCCGAGCGCCGCCATCTCCGCTTCCAGATCGTCGCACATAAAATAAAGTTCGTGCCTGTCATTCTCGCTAGAGGGATGAACCGCCACTTCCGCCGGTGGCAACGCGAAAATCAGCCATCCATGCCCAGCGTCCACCGGCGCAAATCCGAGAATGTCCCGCAAGAAGTCTCGATCCGCCTCCGCATCCTTGCTGTAGACGATTACATGCGCGCCTGAGATCATGCCTTGCCCTTTCGCCCTTCGCTTATTCTAAGAAAGAGTGAGTATCGAAAAAACCATATTGCGGAAAGTGGGCGACGCGGTAGGCCGTTTCCGCATGATCCGGCAAGGCGACCGCGTGGCTGTTGGCGTTTCCGGTGGTAAGGACTCGCTTACGCTGCTCGAAGCGCTTTTGCTTCTTCAAAAGCGCGCCCCTATCCAATTTTCGGTTTGCGCGTTCACCATCGAGCAGGGTAAGTTTCTCGCGCCCATCCATCCGGTAGGTGAGTTCCTCAAAGCGCGGGGAGTGGATTGGACCTATGTGAAAGACAATCCATCGTTGGACTTGCTGGTGAATCAGCCCGACCATGGCTGCGATCTGTGCAGCCGCTTTCGCCGCCGGGCCGTTTACGAAGTGGCGCGCGGTTTGGGCGCGAACGTGGTGGCGTTCGGCCACACCGCCGACGATTTTTGCGAGGCGTTCTTGCGCAATGCCATGTTTACCGGCCGCATTAGTGCGCTGCCTGCAGTGGCTTGGTCGCGCAAACGCGAGTTCCGGTTGATTCGCCCGCTGGTGTTTGTGAATGAAAATCTGACGCGCGATTTCGCGGCCAGTCTGGGCGCACCCGTCGTGCCGTGCGGCTGTTCTCAGAAAACCGGCACGGTCCGGCGCTCCCTCCGCGATATGTTCGCCGAACTCGAAAAAGAACATCCTTTCCTCAAGGAGTCTCTGCTCTCCGCCATGGGCAACATTGAAACATCGCGCCTCTTGGACACGCGCTATCTCGACCTGGACGATAATAGCGACGAAGCAGAGAGTTCACGTGACGAACTGGTAACCTTGCAGATAACGTAATTGCAGGTTATGAGTTCTGAGCTCATTATTATCAATGGTCCGCAGGCCGGCACCCGCTACCCTCTAAGCGAAGCCGAGTTCGTCATTGGCCGCGCGCCGAATTCAAGCCTGGTGCTTTCAGAGCCGGAAGTGAGCTGGCGGCATTGTCAGATTCGTCAACAGGGCACGCGTTTCCTGGTTGCCGATTTGCGCACCTCTACCGGCACCTATGTAAATGGCATGCGTTCCGCCGAACGTTGGCTCGAAGAAAAAGATCAGATCGGCGTTGGCCGCACCATTGTGATGTTCCGCTCCGGCGAGGCTAACGCTGGGTTGGCACCGCCGGTGGAGACCAAACCGGCACTGCTAGCCGCCTGTTCTCTTTTATTCCTGTTTCGCGCGCTTGCCTCCAGCGATGGCGATAAGCATATCCTGCAAACTCAGATTCTGCGGCTGGTGGGCGATCTGATCCCAAATAGCGACGGCATATTGTTGATCGGTGGCACAGTTGCGGAGTTGCTGACGCTCTATGCGCAATCCGCCTCGCCACCACAGCCTGAGGTGTCGTCCGTCTTGTCGCATGTTTGCGAGGAAGGCGCTTTCAGCGATGCCTCGTCGGGGCTGGTGGCGGTGCCGCTTTATCTTTCCGGTAATCTCTTCGGTGCGTTAGTGGTGCGCGCCAACGACGCCGAGCGCCCTCACCTCGCCGCGCACCTCGAAACTCTAACGGCCATATCGGCGCTGGCTTCGGTCGGTTTTGAAGCAAATCGCGAAGTGGAAACCCTGCGCGCCGAAAACAAGTTCCTCCAACAACAGATCGCACCGTCCGGCGGAATCGTCGGCGCCAGCCCTCTTTTGCGCCGCCTTATGGAGCGCGTGGAGCGTGTGGCCCCGCACGACACCACCGTTTTGATCACCGGCGAAAGCGGTACCGGCAAAGAACTCATCGCCCGGGCGCTGCACGATAGAAGCAATCGCAAAGACCGGCCGTTCATTCCCGTAAACTGCGCGGCCCTCACCGAATCTCTCTTTGAGAGCGAACTGTTCGGCCACGAGAAAGGCTCGTTCACCGGGGCTGCTGCCATGAAGCCCGGTTTGTTCGAACTGGCCCAGGGCGGCACGATTTTTCTGGATGAAGTCGGCGAACTGGCCCAGGCATTTCAAGTCAAGTTTCTGCGCGTCTTACAGCAGCGCGAGTTCTACCGGGTGGGCGGCACGCAGGCCCGGTTGCTCGACATTCGCGTGGTGGCCGCCACCAATCGCGATCTTGGCCAGGATGTGAGCGAGGGCCGCTTCCGCGAAGACCTTTATCACCGTCTCAATGTGGTGGCGCTTGAATCGCCGCCACTGCGTGATCGTAAAGACGATATTCCGCAGCTCGCGCATTATTTCCTGCAACGGTTTGCCGAAAAATCGAAACGCGCCATTCGGGGCATTTCCTCCGAAGCGCTGGAAATGATCATGGCCTACAACTGGCCTGGTAATGTTCGCGAGTTGGAAAACGCCATGGAGCGCGCCGTGGTACTGGGCGATTCCGATTGGGTTCTACCCGAAGACCTGCCGGACCCGCTCTTGGCGGTGGCGCCGCCCAGTCCCAGTTCCAAATATGAAGCTTCGATTGTGGGCGCCAAGCGCGACGCCATACTGGATGCTTACAAACAAGCCAAGGGAGACTATCGCGGCGCCGCCAAGATTCTCAATTTGCACCCTAACTATCTGCTGCGCCTGGTGCGCAATCTTGGCCTGCGTGATGAAATCAACCGTCTAAAGAGCCAATCTTGATCCGGCTAGTTAGGCGTTAAGGATCTGGATTACCTGAATTGGGCGGCAGTGGGTGATCGGGCAGCCGATTATCGGGGAATCCGCGCACCAACATGAGCGTACGGCTCCAACGCGTTCGCGTGAAAAAATGTTCGCCCACGTCGATAAAATGGCTGATCACTGAACCGGCGGAGTTGCCGAGTAAATCCTCCGTCGGCGCTTTGTACGACCAGTAAACGAGCACGGGTTTCCCAATGATGTTCTCGCGCGGAACGAAACCCCAGTAACGACTGTCTTCTGAATTATCGCGGTTATCGCCCATGGCGAAGTAGTTGCCGGGCGGCACCACCACTTCGCCATTCACCACATTGCTCTCAAGCATCCGGCGTTGTAACTGCAGCGCCAGTTCCTGCCGGACGTTGGTGCGTAAGCCCGATGGAAAATTGTCACGTTCGGCATCGTAGGAGAATTTCTGAAAAGCGTAGGGCTCGTTCAACTGCTTGCCGTTGCGGAAGACAACGCCGTTTACCAACTTCAAACGATCGCCGGGCGCGCCAATCAAGCGCTTCACGTAAGTTTGAGTAATGTCGCCGGGATAGCGAAACACAATCACATCGCCGTGCTTAGGTTCCTGGTAAGGAAGAAGATACTTGCTTACTGGTCCGGCCGGCGCGAAGGCAAGCTTATCGACAATCAGGTGATCGCCAATCAGCAAGTTGTCTTCCATGGAACTGGTGGGGATCACAAACGGCTGGGCCAGAGATGAGGTCCCAAACAACAAAAGTAAGATCGTGACCGACCACTCGGCAATCGAGTTGCGCGCTTTCGTATTCTTCTTCTCGCTCATTGCTTCAATATAAACTCAGGCGAGGGACGCTTTGGGCTGAGGCTTGAAAATCCGCCGCAGCATGCGGAAGATCCAGCGCACCAGCAGGACCGAAAAGATGACCGCCAATACAACCACAACAACCATGGCAACCGGGTGCGCGGCCATGAGCACGGTGCCACCGACGGAAACCACATCGCCCGCCAACCCTAACGCGACGTTGGAAAAGGGTTCGGGAGAAGTATTGGCCGCCAACTTAGTCGCGGTCTTGGTGCCGTGGGAGCTGAGGGCAATTCCTCCTCCCACGAGTAGCGCCACTAAGCGCACTCCTGGATCCAGATGGGCAAAGGCCGCAGCGGCCAGAATCGCGCCAGCCGGGATGCGGATAAAGGTGTGGATCAGATCCCAGCCTGAATCCACCGCCGGAATCTTGTCCGCGATGAACTGTACCGCGAAAAGTGCGCCGGATAAAATCAAGATCCAGGTGTGGGCCAAATATCCGAGGTCGCCCGGCAGGCTGGCAAGATGAAAACGCTGCAACAACCCTAATGTGAGTACGGTAGCGTACAGGTTGATGCCCGATAGCCAGGCCGAACCCATGGCGAATCCAAGCGTAGAGAGGTCCATATCATCTGTATAGACAATATCGCATTGGCGAAAGTTCGAGGAATCGTACGGTCTGAAGGAAGATTAATTCCGGGCGAAGAGGTTAGTAAGGAACGAGAGGACGGGCAGTTCCGCCAGCCGGTCGAGCGCCGCCATCGTTCCTCCGCGCCAATACGAAGCTGTGGCCAGAGTGAGCACGGAGAGGATCATCACCAAGGCTAGGAGCTGAGAAGCCAGTTCCAAGTGAGCGTCATCGCCAGAGAGGCAGGCCGTGACACCGGTCCACGCGGCGGTCAACGCCACGAGCGACGTGAGCCAAGCCAAGGTTTGAGAGAAGGCGCTGCGACGCGTCCCGGCAGGGTTGTTCTGATTGGGCCAAAATATAAATACCGGTGAGGCCAAGCCGATGGCCAAGAAGAGGAACTTCCACTTGTGGTAGGCGAAATCGCGCATCAAGGGCGTGGTGCTGGAGATATGAAGCACTTGCAGGAGCGCTTGCAGAATGCGGTCATCCTCGCGCCAGTCGGCGACTGCGCCGAGGGTTGCCAAAACGACGGCAGCCAGGCCCGCTAGTTTGGCGATGGCTTGACTGACAAATGCAAATCGCCGCCACGCGCAGAATCTCCAGTTTATGAGGCCCAGATATAGGAAGTAGACCCAATAGATAACGATGAATGCCCGATCCCACGTCTGGAGTGAGGTGAGCGCCGCGACTTTATCAGGACAAACGATCAGGTTGCAGACGCCCTGATAACAGACAGAGCCACTCATGCTTTGCAGGCAATGTGTGGCCTGGCACGGCCCCACCATGGCCAGAACGTCTACCCAATTCGCGGCGACTTCAATGGCGAGGATGGGATTCGTCAAACGGTTCGGCAGGCCGCAAGAACCAACATGGGTTCCCACCACGCCATATTTCATTGCAATGCCAGTTAAGAGCAGGGCGACGCCGAGCAGCGCGCCTGTGCGCGTCCACCAATACGAATTGCCCCAGAAAGGAGGAAGCTTCGGAAGAGTTGCTACGGCGGGCATTTGCCCTCTCTCAAAAAGTTTTGGACGCGATTGATGTTCGCGCTAATATCATCTGAGTTCCAGGCGTCGTACAGGGCTTTGATGTCTTCGGGAGTGAGATGCCAGTTGAGCGGTTCGTTGCGCGGGCAGCCCAACTTGTCGGTCTCGGTGAATTCGAAAACGGCTTCGCAAACGTTCGGGGCGTAGATTCGGTTTAGCAGACTTCGGTCCAAAATGTTGTGTGAGAGTTGACCGGTGCCGCGCACATTCGCCAAGGTCTCGAGAGGATTGATCAATTGGAAGAGGGTGCCGAATGAAGAAGAATGGGGCCGGCTCACCTTGCCGACGGGCGATGCCCGAATTTCCACGATCATTATGTTTGGGCGCTCGGGGATGGTTCGAAGGCCGCTGTCCAACCAATCGATGAGGCTCACCAGGCCGTAGTTATCGTAATACCCGCCATCCACGGCATGTGGTTCGGGCTGGTAAAACCGGCCATCTTTACTCTTGTCTGAGTCGATGCGCAGCATTCTGGAGGCCGGCGTGACGTAAGGAAAGGTAGCCGAGAGACGCACCGCGGTGCGAACTCGGAGGTCCGATTCAGGGTAGAGTTGCGAAAACTCCCAACGGCCAACCTGGGCGTAGCCTGAGTGGCTGAAGTTGGTGGTGGATAGGAGGTAGCGATCTCCCGACTCAACCAGCGTGGAGTTGAAGACCACGGCCGGCCTGAGGCCCGCAGCGGCATCCTGGCGCCAATCGCTCAGCGTTACATCTCTCTGCGGGGCCGGCAGCCGGTTACGCCAGGTAGTTTCGAGCATACGGCCGCGGTCCAGGAAAATCGCGTCGCCTTCTTTCAGCCAGGGGAACAAGCCGAACACAAGATCGGGATAGGAGAGCCCCCACGCTATTTGATCGAGACTGGACGCCTCGGCATTGTCAACTATGCTCTGGTCGAGTGTTTGACTGACAGCGCCTTTGTCGTAGGCAGCGGCGAAATACATAGCGCCGATAGAGCCGCCAGATACGGAACTAATGAGCCGGACATATTGCGAGAAGCGGCTGGTAGCACCTACACTATCTACTGTCACTTGGTCGTTCAGACCGGCGAGTACGCGCGCCGTCCAACCCGCGGCTTGAATTCCCCCGCCGGTAGTAGCGACCAACAGAATGGGAGTCTTCGAATGCGCAGCGAGAATATCAGCGGCACAGAGGGTAGTCACTCCGTTGGCAGGCAACGGCAACCCCTGGTAATAGTAGTCAGACTGCTTGAATAAGCCGCTTGCCAGAGTGAGCAAGGCTAGAGGCAGCAACAACGGAATACGATAACGGTCAAGAAAGAACGCGACACCTGAGAGGCCCCAGCAGATTAGCGTGAGCAGCACGAGCACCAGACTGAGAGTTGGCGCGCGGCCACCTAAAAGAGGGATGTGCAAAACGGAGGCGATGCCGTAGAGGCCATAGGCGGAGAGAGCCAATAGGAGCTGGTAGGTGGCAAAGAGGTGCCGGGCTTGCAGAGTGGGGGTGGAAGCTTCGCGGTCGAGATAGCCAGGTTCAGTGTGCGGAATCCAGCCGGCGACACGGTATGCGAAAAGCGCGTTTATGCGGGGCAATGAAAAGAGATTGCGCGCGCCAATAGTGAGGATGTACCAGAGGAGCGCTCCCAAAGCAACGCCTACCCACTTGGCGGGCGACAGAGCGGTTGAGCGCGATAGCGCCGTCCAGACGACAGCGACGAATGCGATAAGTGGAACCAAGCGAAACATCAACTCAAGCCCGGGCCTCAGTTCGACCGATGCGGCTCGGAAACGGAGATGGGCGTTACAAACGACCAGCCGGGCTGAGACGCCCATGCTGGTTCCGGCGAGCAAGGCGGCCAACGTGACGGCGCCAAAGCGGACGATGATCCTGAGCAAGGTAGGTTGCGGCAAGGCGAGATCGAAGATGCCACGCAAGATGGGTTCGGCGTCCGAGCCGTGGAAAGAGCCAGCCCACAGCGCAATGAGAACGATCCAGGTTGATAGCGGCACGCGCAGCAGATAGCCATATGTGAGGAACTGTAAGGCGCGTCTGACGTGAGACATAATTGAAATTACATGTTGACGGCGTCAACATATTCGTTGTAGAATCTGATCATGGCGCTGATTTCATCATTCTGGCAGGAAAGCCGGGCTCTGACCGCGACTGCGGCAATCATGTTGGTGGATTTCCTCTTCACGTTGGTGGGTCTGGCTTTCGACTCGCGGGTGATTACAGGAATGCCGGCTTGGCTCAAACCGGCCAAGTTTGCCATCTCGACTTTCATTTTTAGCGCTTCCATTGCCTGGGTGTTCCGCTATCTGGGAGACTTTCCGAAAACCAAACGTTGGGCGGGAGGCGGTTTAGCGGCCATGCTGATTCTGGAAGTGGGCATCATCGATTGGCAGGCGGCGCGCGGCATTACCAGCCATTTCAACATCAGCACGGTAGAGAATGCCGTGCTCTTCACGGTGATGGGGATTGGGATTGGAATTGTGCTGCTGCTGAGCGTGTGGATTTTGGTGGCGCTGTGGCGGCAACCTTTCCGCGATCAAGCGTGGGGTTGGGCGGTACGGCTGGGCATGCTGATCAGCGTTTTGGGTTCGGCCTCCGGAGGGCTGATGGTGGTCCCGACAGCCGATCAGAGCGCGGCGATGGCGCGGCACGAACGGGTGACTGTTTCCGGAGCACACACGGTGGGCGCGCCCGATGGAGGCCCGGGACTGCCGGGCGTTGGTTGGAGCAAGCAGCATGGAGATCTGCGCATTCCACACTTCATGGGAATGCATGCGCTGCAAACGATTCCGCTACTGGTGTGGCTGGCGCGGCGCCGGCGGACAGTGAAATTTGTTTTTTCCATTTCGGCTAGTTATTTCACTTTGTACGCGATTCTGCTTTGGCAAGCGCTGCGGGGCGAATCCATTGCCCAGCCTTCGACCGTCACATTGATCGCGCTGGGTGTCTGGTTGAGTGTGACCGTTGCAGCACTGATTCCGCATGAACGCGGCGACTATCCAATTGGGGCGCTGCATGAGCGCTGACAAACTCTTTTCCATTTGTAATTTCCTGGCGCTGGCCGGATGGCTACTGCTTGTTTTTGGCGGACGGCGGCGCTGGGTTTCCTCTTTGCTCACCGGCGCGATATTACCGTTGTTGTTTGCCGCCGCTTATCTGGTGCTGCTGGTGGCGCACTTTCGGGAATCGAGCGGCGGTTTCGGCTCGCCGACTGACGTCGCGGCGCTATTTTCGAATCACTGGATGTTGCTGGCAGGCTGGATTCATTACCTGGCGTTCGATCTGTTTGTCGGATCGTGGGAGGTTCGAGATGCCGAGGAGCGGGGCATCTCACAATGGCTTGTGCTGCCTTGTTTATTTTTCACTTTTATGTTCGGCCCTTTAGGATTGATGATGTATTTTATGGTTCGCCGCTCGCTGACGCTCGCGGTTCGGTAGGGGCCGCCGCTATGTATCACGTTCGCCGGAAGCGCAGGACTAGCTTGACACCCTTGGCCACGGATTTCCAATGGCGGCGAACCTCGGCGAGTCGTGATTTGCCGGCGGCGGTGATGGTGTAGAGCTTGGCTTGGCGGCCGTTCTCGGTGGTTTGCCAAGAACCAACGACAAGTTTCAGGCGTTCCAAGCGATGCAAAGCCGGGTATAGCGACCCTTCCTCGACGCGGAGCAAGCCTTCGGACGCGGCGTGCAAGTGGGCGACGATGCCGAAGCCATGCTGCGGCGCGTAGTCGAGAGTTTCCAAGATGAGGAGTTCCAAGCTGCCGTGCAGCTTATCCACTCGCTTCGGCATGTTTCCTCCTACGTTCGCGCAAAGCGGCGGTGTGAACGCGATGGCACTTGAGACAGAGAGTGCGCATGTTGGTTAGATCGCATTCACCGCCGCCCTCGGCGACGGGTACGATGTGGTCGGCATCCCAGAGGGACTTGCGTCCTTTCAGGCCCCAGGCAGCGATGGCCTTTAGACGCGCGGCGCCCTTGAGGCGGCGGATGTGGGCGTATTCCAAGACGCAGTTTGTTCCACAAACGGCGCAGATACCCTTGTCACGTTCGAAGACGCGGTCGCGCAAATGGCCGGGGTTGGTGCGGAGACGCCATTCTTCCACACAGTAGGCTGAACAGAACGTTTGCCGGCCAGCGGGCACTTCCAGCTGGCACCAGCGGCAGAGGTAACGGCCGTTGGGACCTTTGGGGAGAATATCTTTCGTGGCCCAGCCGCCGGGCATGGCGCGTTCGTTGCTCACAGCAACAGGATAGAACTGAAGTCATGATCGCAAGGATTTTCGACTAGGACAAACATGCGCGGACGATGGCTGCGAGGCCGGCGATTTTGCCGGTCAAAAAGCTCTCTATGGAAGCGGCGGTCATTTGATCGCGCGTGGCGCGGCTCCAATGCAATGTGAAGCCGGATTGTTGCGCTAGCTGGCGAATGAATTCCCTTTGGGTGCGGCCGTTGCCTTCGCGAAAGGGGTGGGCGGCGTTGATTTCGCCCAGAAAAAATGCGGCGCGTTGTGTGAACGTTTCGGCATCAAGTCCGCGCAGATGCTTTTTGGAAGCGAGCTTGCGAAAGATATCGTTTAGGGCTGGCTCGACAAAATCGGCTCTAGCGAAGGAATGTCCTGCTGTCGAGATGTTGACGGTACGAAACTGGCCCGCCCAGGGGTAGACATCCTGGAAGATGTATTTGTGAATGGATTTTAGGTGGGGTAGTTGAAATCGCCTTTGATGGGCGAGTTTGTTAATTCATTGTCCGGCCAAACGCGGAATCCGCCTCAAACTCGGACAGAACTTCGAAGTTTCGAATATCTCGAAGATTCTTAAGAACGTTCGTTCCCGGGTACAGGTACGGATCCGTATTTTCGGTCATGCACCGCCCCGATCTCCGCTCTTGCCTGTTCCAGGTTAAGCTCGCCTTCGACGTAGAGCCCGTAAATGACTTGAGCTTCTTTGCTCGGCTCAAGGCCTTCCAGACGGACCGAAGCTAAAGCTTCGTCCACAGCGGAGAGGCGTTGGGCGCGCTCCTGCCCGGTGATTTTGAGAGTGGACGGCATGAACCTATTTTAGCAAAGGCTTTGATAGGATCGTGCGCATGTGGTCAATCTTATCTGTGGTCTTTGGCGCGGTTTTATTTGCTTCGGCGGCGTTCGGCGGAGAGAAGACGCTCGAAATTTTTTTCATCGATGTTGAAGGTGGACAATCGACGCTCTTCGTGACGCCGGCGGGGCAATCGCTGCTGATCGATACGGGTTGGGGGTACAACGCGTACCGCGATGCGAACCGGATTGCGGCGGCGGCGAAACACGCGAAGATCAAGAAGATCGACTATGTGCTGATCACTCACTATCACACCGACCACGTAGGGGGCGTGCCGCAACTGGTAAAGAAAATGACGGTGGAACATTTTGTAGATCACGGCCCGAATCGCGAGGAATCGAAAGAGACGAAAACTCTCTACAGTGAGTATTTGGCTGCCATTGGATCGATTGACCACAGCGTTCTGAAACCGGGCGATCAGCTGCCGATTAAGGGCATGGACGTGACGGTGGTTTCGGGAGACGGCACTGTGTTGGCGCAAGCTTTGCCGGGCGCGGGCGGGGCGAACGATGCCTGTTCGGGAGTTCAGCCTAAGGCCAGTGACCCGAGCGAGAATGCCCGTTCGTTGGGAGTAGTGATTCAATTCGGCAAACTGCGCATTGTGGATTTAGGCGATCTGACTTGGAACAAAGAACTGGAACTGATGTGCCCGGATAACAAGCTGGGCAAAGCGGATATTTATATTGCGTCGCACCACGGACTGGATCAAAGTAACAGTCCGGCGCTGGTGCATGGGCTGCGGCCGCGCGTGGCGATTTTGGATAACGGTACGAAGAAAGGCGCGACGCCGGGCGCTTGGGACATCATTAAATCGTCGCCGGCATTGGAGGACATTTGGCAGTTGCATTTCGCGGACGCGGGCGGGAGTGAGCACAACGCACCTGATCCGTTTATTGCCAATGTGACGGAAGCGGATACCGGGTTTTATTTGAAGTTGACGGCGCATGAGGATGGGAGTTTCGAGGTGTTTAATGCGCGGAACAAGTATGAGAAGAAGTATGGGGCGAATTGAAAAACATGCAAGTATGGCATCCATATCATCAGGCTCATGTTATGGCGAAGTTAGGGGTTGCGATGCTGTTCTGCGGTTTGGCTTGCGGCGCCAATGTGGATTGGTGGAGAAACGCGGTTATCTATGAGATCTATCCGCGCAGTTTCGCGGATACCAATGGGGATGGAATCGGGGATCTGAACGGCATCACCGCGCACCTGGATTACTTGAAGGACCTGGGAGTGGACGCGATTTGGATTACACCGTTTTATCCATCGCCGCAGGTGGATTTCGGCTACGACATTTCAGATTATGAAGCAGTCGATCCGCAGTATGGCACGATGGCAGATTTTGAACGGCTGGTGGCCGAGGCGGCGAAACGCGGTATCAGGGTGATCAACGACATGGTGCTCAACCATACGTCGGATCAACACCCTTGGTTTAAGGAGTCGAAATCGTCGCGCAAGAATAAGAAGGCCGATTGGTATGTTTGGCAGAATCCGGATGCCAAGGGGCATCCGCCGAACAACTGGCAATCGATCTTCGGACATTCGGCGTGGCAGTGGTCTGAGCCGCGGAAACAGTATTACTATCACGCGTTTTACAGGGAACAGCCGGATTTGAATTTCCGCAACCGGGCGGTGCGAAATGCGATGTACGACACCATGCGGTTCTGGCTGGATAAGGGCGTTGCCGGGTTCCGATTGGACGCGGTGCCCAGTTTGTTCGAAGACCCGCAGTTGCGCGATGAGCCATATTTGGATGGGGTTGACGCGTACAACGAACGGAATGTCTCGCGCAGTTACACGAACAATTTGCCGGAGGTTCACGATGTGCTGCGCGAGTTGCGGCACCTGACCAACGAATACCCGGGAGCCGTTTTGATTGGCGAGACCTATCTGCCCAATGTGGTGGAGTTGGCGAAGATGTATGGGAAGAACAGAGACGAATTGCACCTGCCGATGGACATGCAACTCGGATTCCTGAACAAGCTTTCCGTGGTGGATTTTAGGGAGAAGCTTTTTGAGGCGGAGACGGAGCTCAATGGGAACCCTCCATTGTTTGCGTTTGACAATCACGATAACGTGCGAAGTGTGGATCGATATGGAGATGGCGCGCACAACGACGAGATACAGCGACTGCTGGCGACAATTCTACTGACTCCTAAGAGCGCGGCATTGATGTATTACGGCGAGGAGATCGGCATGGTGACGAATACGCCGACAAAGGTTGAGGATGTGCGAGATCCGATTGGGAGGATCGGTTGGCCGAAGGAGAAAGGCCGGGATGGGGAGCGGACGCCGATGCAGTGGAACAACGATACTAACGCGGGATTTGGCGGCACACACAAGCCTTGGTTGCCGGTGGAAGATAACTATAAGACCGTCAATGTGACTAGTGAGAGTAAAGACCCGGACTCACTGCTGAACTACTACAAGAAACTGATCAAGCTCCGAAAAGAGAACGACCAGTTGAGGGAGGGCGACTTTGTGCTGGCGAACGAGGTGAGCAGTAGAGTGCTCTCCTTCATACGGATGACGAAGGACGGCCAAGCGGTGGTGGTGGCGTTGAACTTTACGGCGACGCCGCAGATCGCAAGCATAGACTTAGCTACTCGCGGGTTGAAGGGGCGGCACGCGAGAACGTTATTGGAATCGTTTAGCGGAGTTGAGACAGTAACCTTGCGGGCAATTGCGTTGCCGGCGTTTGGGTCGTATGTAGGACAGGTAGAGCCGTGAGTGCGCGGTTTTGTTGTCTTTTGCTTACAGCGGTGGCGTTCGCGGGGCCGACTGTGAGTAAGGTAGAGCCGCCCAATTGGTGGCCGGGACACACGTTGAATCCGGTTCGAGTGTTGGTTCGGGGGACGGGCCTGACGGGTGCGGCTGTGAAGGCCGTGGGGTTGAAAGCGAGTAATGTGCGGGTGAATGCCGCCGGGACCTATCTGATGGTTGATCTGGAGATCCCTAAGAGGGCGAAACCCGGGAGTTATCCATTGCAGATACAGACATCGGCCGGAGACACGCAGGCAGATTTTCGCTTGGAGGCGCCACTGGATCCAGCTGGCAGGTTTCAAGGGTTCTCGGAGGATGACGTGATCTACCTGATCATGCCCGACCGTTTTGGCGATGGAGATACGGCGAACGACGACCCGGCGATTTCGCCCGGGATGTTCGACCGTAAGAAGAGCCGCTACTATCACGGCGGAGATTTGCAGGGGATCATCGATCATTTACCGTACTTGAAGAGTTTGGGAGTAACCGCAATCTGGATGACGCCGGTTTATGACAACACCAATACTTTGAACCGGCAGCAGGCGGTGAATGGGGAAGCGATTGCGGATTACCACGGCTATGGGGCGACCGATTACTACAGCGTGGAGGAACATTTTGGCACTTTGGCGTTGTTGCGCAAGCTGGTGGATGAGGCGCATCGCGATGGGATCAAAGTAATTCAAGATCAGGTAGCGAATCACACCGGGCCGGGGCATCCGTGGGTGATTGACCCTCCGAAAGCTACGTGGTTCCATGGAACCGCGGCGCAGCATGTGAATGAGACGTGGCAGATCTGGAGTATGACGGACCGTGGGGCGTCGGCCAAATTGCAGCGGGACGTTGTGGATGGCTGGTTTGTAAATATTCTGCCGGACATGAACCAAGAGGACGAGGATGTGGCACGGTATGAGATTCAAAACGCGCTGTGGTGGGTGGGGATGACGGGATTCGATGGGATTCGGCAGGATACGCTGCCGTATGTACCGGTGGCGTTTTGGAAAGAGTGGAGTGCGGCGCTGCATAAGCAGTATCCGAAGCTGCGAGCGGTGGGCGAGGTGTTTGACGGCGACCCGGCAGTGACTTCGTTCTTTCAAGGAACGGCGGTGGATACCGTGTTTGATTTTCCCACCTACTTTAATGTGAGGGAGATCTTTGCGAGGGGCGGATCGTTAGAAAGCGCTGCTAAGACACTGGCGAAAGACCGCTATTACGAGGATGCGAATCGATTAGTGACGTTTTTAGGGTTGCACGATGTGGCCCGGTTTATGAGCGAGCCCGGGGCAACGGTGGCAAAGTTGAAACTGGCGTTTACTTATCTATTGACCGTTAGAGGGACGCCGATGATTTACTACGGAGATGAGATTGGCATGGCCGGGGGAGACGACCCGGATAATCGGCGAGACTTTCCAGGGGGTTGGAAAGACGACGGACGGAGTGCCTTTGAGGAGGCGGGACGAACGGCGGAGGAGCAAGAGGTTTTCCGGCATGTGCATACACTATTGGAGCTGCGAGCCAGAACGCCAGCGCTGCGGCAAGGCAGATTTGTGGATTTGTCGGTGAAGGAGAAGACCTGGGCGTTTGCGCGGGTGGGTGTGAAAGACGCGGCGATTGTGGCCCTGAATAATGGGGATGAGGCGGCGGACGTGGAGGTGCCTTACACGGACGGAGATTATGCGGGGCAGCTGGGAGTGGGAGGAGATTTGAGGGTGAGTGGAGGTGCAGGTAGGGTGCGGTTGCCGAGGCACAGTGCGGAAGTGTATACGCTTCGGGCGGGGGATGCGCCGCACTGAAAAGGGTGGCTGGGCTAACATCGTAGTGTTGTGAGAAAGCACCCTTTCGCGTTTAGTGCGGCGGCGTCCATCTTCCTGCTGCTGCTGGCGCTACTTGTTTGGCAGGGCTCTTTCAGCTTTCCCTTCCGGCCCGACAATTCGCACGAGACCATTCTTCTCTCCACCGTTTCCATCATCATTTTCATTCTGCTGGCGGCGTTGGCGTTCATCCTTTTTCGCGACACCATCAAGCTTTACATCGATAGACAGAACCAGCGGGAAGGTTCGCGCATCCGCTCTAAACTGCTGTTCGGGGCACTGCTGCTAACCATTGCACCCACGCTTTTTTCGGCGCTCTTCAACTACGGGGTTCTCAATCGCACACTGGATAAGTGGTTCAGCCTTCCTCAGCGGGGCATTGAGATGAATCTGCAAGAACTGGATAAGTCTTATCGGAAAGAGGCGCAGGCGCGCGTTCAAGCGGAGGCCGATTGGCTCAGCCTGCTGCCCGAAACCAGGGAAGCCGCCCTAACCGGCCACATTGAAGCTCCTTTCTTTAAGTCAATCTGCGAAAAGCGCGGCATCCGCCAACTGATTCTCACACCCCGCACCGGCGTTCCGCTGCTTCTGTATCAGTTGTTTAATTCGCCTCCCCCGACGGTTTTGCGGGCCGATTCCACTGTTAAGAGCCTCACCGAAACGGTAGGCCGCATAACCGTTCTCTCAGCCATGACTGACGATCCCTCTCAAAAAGAGGACTTGATCGAACGCTATATGAACGATCAGAAGCAGTTGGCCGGCCGCAAGAAGTTCTATCACGATAATTACTTTCTATTGATCTGTCTTCTCACGGTGTTCGTCCTCTTCTTCGCCGCCTGGTCTGCGCAGATCCTATCGCGCCAACTCAGCGTTCCCATCGCGGGCATACTGGCGGGCGCGCGCGAGGTTAGCCGCGGCAATCTGTCATATCGGGTGCGTGTGGGCGCTATCGATGAACTCGCCACCTTGGTTCGCGCCTTCAACGAGATGACTAGCGAATTGGAGGGCAATGCCAAAGAGCTTGAACTCCGCCGCCGGTTCACGGAAGCCATTCTCGAAAGCATTCCTACCGGCGTGATTTCCGTTTCTTCGGATGAGCGGATCGAGCGCGGTAATCGAGCTTTGGCCGGCATTTTCTCCGCGGAAAAGGTGGCCAATTCCAAACGCCTGGCCGATCTATTTGCCGGCGACGATCTGGCCGACATCCGCTATCTCTTGAAGAAGGCCCGCCGTACCGGCACCGCCGCCTGCCAGCTTGAAATGCAGCGCGCCTCCGGTGTACTGCATTTGGCTGTGACCGCCGCTTCGCTAGAAGAGCACCGCGGTTTCGTAATGGTGATTGAAGATACCAGCGACCTTCTGCGCTTCCAGAAAGCCTCGGCCTGGCAGGAGGTGGCGCGGCGCATCGCTCACGAAATCAAGAATCCACTCACCCCCATCTCGCTGTGCGCCGACCGCATTGCCCGTCAGCTCCTCCGCGTCAAGCTTCCGCCCGAAAGCCGGGCCATTCTCGATGAATGTGCTCTCATTATCCAGCAAGAAGTGCAAACCGTTAAAACGCTGGTGGATGAATTCTCGCAATTCTCGCGTTTTCCCGCCGCTCAGCCCGTTCCCGCCGATTTGAATGAAATTGTTGAAAGCGCGCGAAACGTTTTTGCGGGCCGTCTGGATGGCATTGATGTTGCACTCTCACTTGACCGCAACATTTCTCAAGTCATGGCCGACCGCGAACTCCTAAAACGCGTTATTGTCAATCTCATAGACAACGCTGCGGAAGCAATGACGGATTCGCCGGTACGCAGGCTGGAAATTGCCACCTCCCAACCCACGCCCGATCTTGTCGAGATCTCGGTGGCCGATAGTGGCTGCGGCGTCTCTTACGCCGATAAAGAAAAACTCTTCCTGCCCTATTTCTCAACGAAAGCCCGCGGCACAGGTCTGGGCCTGGCCATTGTTCACCACATCGTCACCGAGCATCAGGGCCATGTTCGCGTGGAAGACAACTATCCCAGCGGCGCCTGCTTCATTGTCGAACTGAATGCGCTCGCGGCCATCGATCAGACGATCTATTCCGAAGTAGCCGAAGTGAATGCCCACCAGCGGTCCTAGAGTTCTCATCGTTGACGATGAAGTGAACATCCGCCAATCGCTGCGCGGTGTTCTGGCCGATGAAAATTATCAGTGCGTGGTTGTGGATAGCGGCGAAGCCTGCCTGGAGGCACTCAGCCGTGAATCGTTTGAAGCCGTTCTTCTGGATATCTGGCTCCCCGGCATTGATGGTCTTACCACGCTCAGCCGAATTCAGGAGATACCCGCGGGCGCGCGCCCCGCCGTCATCATGATCTCCGGCCACGGCAACATCGAAACCGCCGTGAAAGCCACCAAGCTGGGCGCTTTCGATTTTGTCGAAAAGCCACTCACCATTGAAAAAGTAAGTGTGGTGCTGAAGAACGCGCTAGAGCAACGCCGCATGGATCTGGAGCTTCGCCGCCTGCGGGAAGATACGGTCTGGCCTGAAATCATTGGCAATAGTGTCGCGGTGAAAGCGCTGCGCCAGCAGTTGAACCTCATGGCGGGGACCAATGGCCGCGTTCTCATTTATGGTGAAAGCGGCGCGGGCAAGGAATTGGTGGCGCGCGCGATTCACCGCTCGAGCCAGCGCGCCAACGGCCCTTTTGTGGAGGTGAACTGCGCCGCCATTCCCGAAGACCTCATTGAAAGTGAACTGTTCGGGCACCAGCGCGGCAACCTGGATGGAACGACCGATCACAAAATCGGCAAACTTCAAAAGGCCCACGGTGGCACGTTCTTCCTGGATGAAGTGGGCGATATGAGCCTGAAGACGCAGGCCAAAGTTCTGAGGGCGTTGGATGAGCACCGTTTTGAACCGGTGGGCGCTCCACACTTCATACAGGTGGACGCGCGCGTGATTGCCGCCACCAACAAAAATCTTGAAAAGGAAATTGAGCGGGGCAACTTTCGCGAAGATCTGTTCTACCGCTTGAACGTAATCCCGTTCACGGTTCCACCGTTGCGTGACCGCGCGGAAGATATTCCGGCGCTGGCTAACCATTTTCTGCACGAGTTCTCCACCGCCTATGGCCGCAAAGGGAAAGACCTAACAGAAGACGCGGTGAGCGCGCTGATGAACTATGGATGGCCCGGCAATGTGCGCGAACTGCGCAATTTGATGGAGCGGCTGGTTATCTTACATCCGCAAAGGAAGATCGAAGCGCGGCATTTGGCGTTGGACGGTTCTCGTAAAATGCCAAGCCCTAAGAGTTGGGATTCGTTCGGCAGCTTGCACGAAGTGCGTGACGCCGCCGAACGCGAGTATATTCTGCACAAGCTGGACGAGACGGGCGGAAACGTTTCGCGGGCGTCTGAATTGCTCGGCTTGGAACGCAGCAATCTCTACCGGAAGATGAAGGCTCTTGGCATAGCGCCGAAGGAGTAATCGTTAGCGGTGACCGCCGCCGCCGCGACCGCCGCCAAATCCACCGCCGCGGGCCGAAGATCCGCCGAAGCCACGCCCGCCGCCTGCATAGCCGCCGCGGTATCCATAACCACCGTAGCCTCCGCGATAGCCATAGCCGCCGCGATACCCGTAGTAACCGCGGTACCCGTAGTAACCGCGGTACCCGTAGTAACCGCGATATGGATAATAACCGCGACCCCAATAGCCCCAATAACCAAAACCGACGCCGCCGTAATAATACGGATAGCCGTAATAGCCTGAATAACAGTAGGGACTGTAGTATGGATTGCAAGCGTAGGGAGCGTACACATACGGGGCGTATCCGTAGGGTGCGATCGCCGCGCCGTAGACATACTGCGCACTTGCTGGTTTAGAATTCGCTACGAACAGGAAGCCGGCCAGGATGAGCCACAAAATCGCTGAACGTTTGAACATTTGCGTTGACCTCAATACATTTTAGACGCGCGAATAGGCCGGGGGGGTTCTTCCGTGTTTAGGTAAGGCGCAGGCTGCCAGTCAAGAACCATAAGCGGCCCTGCCTCTCCGGACATGACTGCGGGGCTTGCAGAAAAAGCTATTATCTTAAGTATGGACCCCATCCACATCTCGGAAGCCGAAGCTGCGCGCGATTTTCCGGCATTGTTGGCACGCGTTCGTGCTGGTGCCGAGGTCATCATCGAAGATGACAAATCCCCCGGCATTTTCTTGCGCATGGCTCCAGATCTTCATGTACGCCGTCTTTCGGAATCTCTTCGCCTCGCCAAGGAACACGGTTCGACGGCCACGCTCGACTCCGGGTTCGCCGATGATCTGGAGGTGGCCGTCAATAGCCATCCAGAACCACTAGAGACATTGTGGGATTGATCCTCGACTCCAGCGTCGTAATCGCCGCCGAGCACATTGGTATGTCGATGGCTCCGAACGAATTTGGCCCTCCCCATCGTTCGCGCTATCTAATAAACGATGCCTGTCCACCCCGCCCGTGTCCGCCAACTTAACTCCGCTCCCATTCACCCGAACCGCCGCTACATCCTCTACTGGTCGCAGATGAACCGGCGCGTGGATTGCAACCACGCTCTCCTCTACGCCGCCGAAATCGCCAACCGCCTCAACCTCCCCGTCCTCGTCTACGAAGCCCTCACTTATACCTACGAATACGCCAACGACCGCCTGCACACCTTCATCCTCGAGGCCGTTCCCGAAACGGCTCAACGGCTACGCAAAGCCGGCATCGGTTATATCTTCTACCTCCAGCGCAGCAAGACAGATCCCAACGACACTTTCTACACCGTCGCCAAAAATGCCGCCGCTATTGTCACTGACGATTATCCAACCTTCATCGCCCGCCGCCACAACGCCTCCGTACCCGCTAAAGTGGATGCCGCCTACTATGTTGTCGACGCCAGTTGCATTATCCCGATGAGTGAGATTCCTCACCGGCAATACGGAGCCTACACGATTCGCCCCCGCATTCAACGCCTCCTCCCAACCTATCTCACTCCCGCCGACCCTCTCCGAGTCAAACAGCGCTTCACTGGCGACATTCCCAAATTCCATACGGAGGTCACTCCCGCCAATATAAAGGACTTAGTCGCCTCCTGCCACATCGATCACTCGATTTCTCCGTCTTCGGAGTTTCAGGGAGGCACTCTCTCCGCCGAAACGCTTCTCAAAACCTTTCTCCGCGACAAGCTGAGTCACTATGCGGAAGGCCGTAACGAGCCATCCGCCAACGCCACCTCCCACATGAGTCCTTATCTACATTTTGGGCAAATTTCGGCGCTCGAAATCGCCCTCAAAGTGACTGACTACGCGAAAGAGCACAAGCTGATCGCGGACGAGTATCTCGAAGAACTGATTGTCCGCCGCGAACTGGCTTTCAATTACGCGCGCTTTGTGGAAGATCCTGGGGATCTTAAGAACCTGCCAGAATGGTGCCAGCTAAACATGCAAGAACACGCCAAAGACAAGCGCGACCCCGTTTATTCGCCTGACCAGTTTGAGCGTGCCGAAACCCATGATGAACTTTGGAACGCCACTCAGAAGGAGATGCTCGAACACGGCAAGATTCAAGGGTATTACCGGATGTATTGGGGCAAGAAAATCATCGAGTGGTCGCGCACCTACCAGGAAGCGGCCAAAACCATGATCGATATCCATGGCCGCTATGCCCTGGATGGCCGCGACCCCAACACCTACACAAATATCTTCTGGTGTTTCGGCCTGCATGACCGGCCTTGGCCGGAACGCCCCATTTTTGGGAAAATGCGCTATATGTCGCTGGAAGGTATGAAGCGCAAGACCGACACCCGCGCGTACATTGAACAGATGAACGGAAAGCCGCCATTACAGAAAGCCTTATGGACTTCCTGATTACCGGGGCCACTGGCTTTATTGGCCGGAAACTTGCCGGCGTACTGCTTGCGCGCGGCGATTCCGTGAACTACCTCGCTCGCCGCCAGAGCAAAGAACTGAGTTCGCGCATGGCATTCCACCCATGGGACGGCGAGACGGTCCCGCCGCTCGAAAGCGTTCCCCGTTTGGATGCGATCATTCACCTCATGGGCGAACCCATAGCCCAGCGCTGGACGCCGCAAGTCAAAGAGCGAATCCTCCGCAGCCGTGTCGATGCCACCCGCGAACTGGTTTCCGCCATCGGTGGCTTACGGCATAAACCCTCGGTATTGATCTCGGCTTCCGCCGTCGGTTACTATGGCGATCGCGGAGATGAGATTCTCACAGAAAAGAGCCCGGCTGGTTCCGGCTTTCTTGCCGATGTGTGTGTCGCGTGGGAGCGTGAAGCGCACAAGGCTGTGGACTTCGGCTTGCGAGTGGTCTCAGTTCGGATCGCCACTGTGCTCGGCCGCGATGGTGGAGCACTGCCGCAGATGGTCACTCCGTTTCGTTTCGGTATCGGCGGCCGCTTCGGTAGCGGTGCGCAGTGGATGTCCTGGGTTCATGTGGATGATCTAGTCCGTCTTTTTCTTTTTGCCGCGGACAACGATATCAGTGGGCCACTGAATGGCTGTTCTCCTCAGCCCGTAACGAACGCGGAGTTCACGCGGGCTTTGGCACGCGCGGTTCACCGGCCGGCGTTTTTCACAATCCCCCGCTTTGCGCTGAAGTTGGCTCTCGGAGAAATGTCGAGCTTTTTGTTTGATAGCCTTCGCGTCACGCCAGCCGCGGCGCAGGAAACCGGCTTTCATTTCGAGCATGCGAATCTGGTCGAAGCCCTCCCCGAACTTGTCCGCTGAAGCAGTTCGGAGGAGACTTTCCGAGCGGTATGCACGTGAGAATGGCCACCCACTCGCATGCTATCCTAAAATTCTATGGCAATTCCGAATATAAAGCGCTTTCGGCCTTTTTGCCCGACCTGCAGCGAATATTACACTTTGATGGCTGTCCTTCCCAAGGATGCCGATGTCGATGCGTATCTCAAAGACGCCGTCGCGCGGCACGATCATAAGGCTTTCCAGGAAGCCAAAGACAAGATGTTCAAAGTCCGCGTCGGTCAGCAGAAACAGAAAAAGGCCAAGTAGGTTTGAACCCGCCGGGTTTAATCCCGGTGGGTTTCCACCACATGCTGGGCTCTTTTCGCAGCGGTTTCCACTTCTCCGTCTGAGTCGCTTGCCAAGCGTTTTAGCGCGGGCAAAATATCGCTACTATGGCTTTCGCCGAAGATCCAGCACAATGCCAGTTTTTGCGCCTTCGTTGCATCGTCCAGGGTGTTAACAATATTCTTTCGAACGTCTTCGCGGTGAATCAGTTCCTTTAAATACGCATTTGCCGCATCGGCCCGTGCGCGTGAATTCAGATTCTCGACTAAATAAAGCAGCGGGCTGAACTCGTCGGTGGAAACAGTGCCCTCGTTCACCAGCGCAAAGGCCGCCGCCAGATGAATGCGCCAGTCCGCGTTCGCTTCGTCGAAGCTTGTCTGCAATGTAGGGGTATCCTCCGGCTCGCGCAAGCGCCCCAGCCCTTCAAGCGCTGCCGCCCTCAACCCAGGATCGCCATTGATGACATACTGCCGGAAGATCGTCCGGTCCTCAGGCATCGCTAACATCGCCAGCGCCGAAAGCGCCGCGCGCCGTATCTTCAGATTGCGGGCATTTTGCACGGCATACCGCACGTCGGGCGCCGCCGCAACGCCCCGTAACACGCCAACCGTCTCAAGCGCCGTCGCCTGTGTGCGCTCGTCCAGGTCGCGCACCAGGAAGCCAACGCCTTCACCCGCGCTCGGATCGTGAATCTTCTGCAAGGCCACCAAGCTTTCGAAGATGAGGTCATTATCTTTAGCGTGCAGCGCTTGCAATAGGGCGGGTACAGCCGCCTTGAGGCGCAAAATGCCGGCCGCCAAAGCGGCATTGGAGCGGGGCGTCATCTCATTGCCGAAGTTCACTTCATCCGCGATGGCCGGCCCCACGTCCTCTCGCACTTTGACATCGTCGTCAATCACCGTATCGTTGCGCGCCGCGAAGAACGATTTCACCTGCCTTAAGCCACGCGCGACATAACCGCTGAGCCCGCTGTTCGCCACATAGCCGGGCACGTAGACGTTCACAATGCCATCGGTGGCGCGCACACGCACCTCTGCGTCCATGTCGCGCGTGGCGAGTATTAATGGGTCAAGGCTCGCCTTCGAGCCAATTCTAACGATTGCGTTTACCGCTTCCACGCGCACCGGCTTGTCCGGATCCTTCAGAAAGCCACTCAGTTCAGTCAACCCACCCGTGCCGCTTTTTTCGACCGCGCGAATGTGGCCGATTTGCGCCTTATCACGGTCTTTCTGATTTTCCTGGCTAAAAAGAAGCAGCGGAAGAACACACCCATACCCCACAACCCGAAGAAGTCGCATGATTCGACCTTACCCGGCTTAGCGCAGAACTTCAATGATTGTTTTGTGGGGGATCAAACCGGCTTCGTAGCCCAAATCCAGCAGCTTTTGCGCCGCCTGGGGAACAATATCGCCGCCATCCTGGGTGTGGTGATTCACATACATCCCCACGAATTGATCGGCCAGCGAGGGGTCCAGGTCGCGCGAGAACTGGAGCGCGTAATTCAGAGCTTCTTCGCGGTGCTCGAGCGAATATTGGATTCCCTCCCGCATCAGGCGCGTGCATTCTGTCTGCACTTCTTTGGAAAGATCGCGCCGCAGGGCGTTCGCCCCGAGCGGCAGCGGCAAATCGTATTTCTGCTTGAACCAGCGCCCTAAATCCACCACATTGTACAATCCGCCGCTGCCATATGTGAGCTGTCCTTCGTGGATGATCAAACCGGCGTCCACTTCGTGATCCTTTACCGCCTGGAGGATCATATCGAAGCGCACCACCACCGGCACAAAATCGGGCTCAAAGAGCTTAAGCGTTAAGAAGGCGGTAGTCATCGTGCCGGGAATGGCAATGCGCTTTCCCTTCAGATCTTCCGCCGTCATGGTTGATTTCGCGCTTACTACCATCGGGCCATAGCCATCGCCCACGCTTGAGCCCGATGCCATCAAGATGTACTTATCCGCGACATAGGGATAGGCGTGGTACGAAATGGCCGTGAGCTCATAAAGCCCTTCCTGCGCTTTGTGGTTCAGGGTTTCGATGTCTTCCAGCACGTGCTGGACGTTCAAGATGCGCGACCTGACCTTCTTCGTCGCGAGCGCATAAAACATAAACGCGTCGTCAGAATCGGGACTATGGGCGCAGACGATATCAAGCACCGGGGAAGAACTCATAGAGAATGACTGGGAAGGAGCAACTTCAGTTTAACAGGCAATTTGCAGCGATAAGCCTACGCGCGAACCGTAGCCACGCTATTCCGTAATTCCAACAGGCGGGGTTCCAAAACCCGCAGATCCTTAATCAGTTGCTGGAAAGCCCGAACACTTACTTCAACCTCATGGCCCTTGGCCGCGGATTCGAGTTCCTGCGCCGTCGCCCGGGCTCGGGCCGCATGCAGGCTGGCTAATGAACCCTTAATGGTGTGCGCGAGTTTCGAAAGTGTTTCCCAATTGCAACTCGCCACGCTGGCGTTCATGTCTGAGACGTCTTTTTTGCTCTCGGCAAGGAAAAGATCGATGATTTCCACCATCAACTCGTTGTCGTAGCCCACTTGCTCCTCGAACTTTTCAGGTTCAAGCACCGGTAGCTTTTCGGCGGCCGAGGCCACGTCGCGCTGCATCGGCTGGGCCAATGCCTGCGCCAAACTTTTCACTGCTTGTGTGAGCGCCATCGGATCGATCGGTTCTTGCACGGAGCCATCCGTTCCCCCGGCATGCACAGATTGTAAAGCCAAAACAGGGATCCGCGTGTCCGTGCTCTGGGTCTGCTCCACCCGTCGAAGCTTGGCGGTGAAATCGGCCAAATTCCGCAACGGGAAGTTTGATGCCAACAACACCGCGTCGAATTGCTCCACAAACAATGCTTCACCCGCCTCCTCGAGCCCAGCGGCCGGGAGTACAGTGTGGTTCGCGTTAGCCAGAGCGGTCGAGATCTCACCCGACTTCTCCGAACCGCCGTCAACAAGCAAAACCCTCAACGAATTCATGTTCCTTTTTAACTCACGAGAGCCGACATTGCTCAGCGTTCGCTGCTATAGGCGAACATTACAAGCATACTTAAGAATCGTCCGCTTGCCAACCAAACTTTAGCGCCTTTCCACGAAAGTCGCGGAAGCAGGCCCGTGGCGCCGAGCTGCTGCACCTGTAAGGTATACTGTCGATTTAGTGGGGGTGCGCTTTCCCTAGCCTCTCGACTCAGACGGTTTTACCAAGAAACGGCCACCGGCCAACGGTTCGTTTGGCTTTAATTCGTCCCCTGACCGCGTTCTTTTTTAACCTCGTATTCCCCGACGATTGCCGGCTTTGTGAGCGGCCTTTGGCGAATGTCTCTCGTGTTCCGGTATGTCCCGCCTGCCTCGCGTTGCCTCAACCCCTTCAGGCCGAATTTTTCTGCCGCGCTTGCAGAACTCCCTTCGCGGATGACTACCCATTAGATGAGCACGACCTTTGTGCCGTCTGCCGCGAGGGTCTGGCGAACTTCGATGCCGCCTATTCTTTCGGCAGCTATGAAGGTCCTCTCCAGCAGTTGATCCATCTTTTCAAATACGCCAAAGTGGAAAGTCTGGCCCAGCCTTTGAGCCGTTTTCTGCTGCAAGCCTTGCCTTTGGAAGCGAATTTCGACCTCATCATGGCGATGCCCATGCATTGGCGTAAACGCTGGGAACGCGGTTTCAATCAGGCTGAGCTTTTGGCCGCGCCGGTGGCTCGCCGCTACGGCTTGCCTTTGGCGACCAATCTGCGGCGCGCGCGCTACACAAAATCGCAAGCGGGCCTCACGGAATCCGCCCGCCGCGATAACCTGCGTGGTTCGTTTTGCATACACCGTCCCAATCAACTGGCGGGCAAACGCATTCTGCTGGTGGACGACGTCTTTACCACCGGCGCCACGCTGCGTGCGGCCGCTGCCGTTTTGAAATCTGCCGGGACGGCCCACGTTTCGGCTCTGACGCTGGCCAGAGTTGATCGATCCATCTCCACGCGAACGGCATTGAAGACCGCCGCCGCAGCCTGGGGAGGCGCGTCCAGTTTTTCAGCCGGAAAGCAAATGCCCAATCCGGCTGCCGGTTCGGAAGTTGGCCCGCTATTGTAGGTTAGAGGAGCGTTACAGAAGAAAGCGAAAAGGGAGCTTGAAATGCCTAGTCCAGATCGGCTTCACCGGCCGGTACTCGTCTTGAACGCCAGTTACGAGCCCATCAACATCTGTGCCGCGCGCCGCGCGTTGGTGCTGATTTTGAAAGGCGTTGCCTCGGCTGAAGAAGTGGCCCCTTCGCAGATTCATTCCGCAAAACGCTGTTTGAGTGTTCCTTCCGTCATTCGTCTGCTTGAATATCGGCGGATTCCTCATCAAACACGCGCGCTTTCGCGCAAGAACATTCTGATGCGCGACCGCTACACCTGCCAATACTGCCATCGCACTCTGCCGTCTGGCGAAATGACGCTCGATCACGTCATCCCGCGTTCACGCGCCGGTGAGACCACTTGGGAAAATCTGGTCGCCTGTTGCCACCCCTGCAACAACCGAAAGGGTAGCCGTACGCCGGAAGAGGCGGGCATGAAACTGCTGCGTCCGCCGCGGCCTTTCAGCTTGCATACGAGCCGCCATTTGATGCGCCTGTTGGGACGCAGTGACGACCAATGGCGCAAGTATCTGTTCTATTCCGATTAGAGCGGTGGGCGGCAACATCATTACCACACTCCCTGGCGGTCGTGGTGCCGTAAACTGTCAAGAACCCGAGGCTGTTTTTCTGAACCGCGCACGTTAGTGAGCGGATTCTCTAATTTTGCGCTAGCGGCTGTTAATGGAAGTCTAGCGCCCGGCAATTCCGCTAGGGGGCGGGGCGGCTGCGGCAGTTCCCAGTTCTTTCGGCCTTTCCGGCTTTTCTTTGCCACCGCCGGTGGTTGTCTTAACCGGACTGATGATCACGTGGGTGGCTTTACCTTCCATGCGCGGTTGCCCTTCCACGGCACCCACTCCCGCCAGGTCTTCAACAAACCGCAATAGCAGCTTGCGGCCCAAATCGGTATGTGCAATCTCGCGGCCGCGAAACTGCACCACGGCTTTTACCCGGTTGCCGTCTTTCAAAAAACGGATCGCGTGATTTTTCTTGAAGTCGTAATCGTGATCGTCGGTGTTCGGCCGGAACTTTAGCTCCTTCACTTGAATCACGTGCTGCTTCTTCTTGGCGTCGTGCTGCTTTTTCTTTTGTTCGTAACGCCACTGCCCATAATCCATGGCTTTGGCCACCGGCGGTTCCGCGGTGGGAGCAATCAGAATCAGGTCGAGCCCTAACTCTTGCGCTTTGCGTACCGCGGCTAAGGTGGGCATCACCTCAACTGTGCCGTCTGGGAATACTGCACGTACTTCCCGAGCGCGGATTGCTTCGTTCACATTCTCTCGGATTTTAGGCCGGCGGGGTGGAAGACTTCTTGGTGGATACATGCCGGGGCTAACGGTCGGCGCGGTTCCGCGCTTGGGGGTGGGAAAAGGTTTGGATCAAATGAGTACCTATAAACAGTTTACACGGAATTCTGCCTTGTCAATACCCCCGAATCGCAAGGTATTATGCTTCGAGGGGATCGGTTTCACCGTCTTTGTCCAAAACGGCTTTTCAGAATGTGCCTATTCTTATTCAAGTTGTGCCTCTTGCCGCTGCTGGGCTGTGCCCTTTTTGCGGCGGCGCCCGACCCAGCTATCGACGCTATCTTTTCTCCGCTGATTGATGCGAAGTCTCCGGGCGCCGCCGTCATGGTGCGCAAGAACGGCCACACTGTTTTCGCCCGCGGCTATGGTGTGAGCGATCTGCATACTCTCCGCCCTATCGATACGCGCACAAATTTTCGCCTCGCTTCGGTTACCAAACAATTTACGGCTATGGCCGTTATGCTGCTCATACACGACGGCAAACTTTTCTATAATCAGAACCTCACCGAGATTTTTCCAGGCTTCCCCGCTTACGGCCGCGCTATTACGGTGCGCCACCTGCTCACTCACACTTCCGGCCTGGCCGATTACGAAACGCTGATGGACCAGAAGGAATGGTCCGCCGGCAAACAGCTTCACGATGAGGATGTGCTCACTCTGCTCGCCCACCAGACGCAAGGGACGTTTGCTCCCGGTACAAAGTGGGCCTACAGTAATTCCGGCTACGTTGTTTTGGGGCTGATTGTGGCTAAAGTTGCCCAGATGCCTTATGCTGAATTCCTGCACCGCCGCATATTTTCGCCGCTCAAAATGTCGCACACTGTGGCATACGCGGCCGGACAGAACACCATTAGCGACCGCGCCTATGGATACAGCAGGAATGAAGGGCAGTGGGAGGATACAGATCAAAGCGCTACCTCCGCCACTCTCGGCGATGGCGGCGTCTACTCCAATTTGAACGACCTGGCGAATTGGGACGACGCGTTGACGAGCGCCAAGCTGCTGTCCAAAGCCGAAATGGCTTTCGCGCTGGAGCCGGTTCTGCTGAATGACGGAAGCCAACCTCGCGATGACGGCAAGCCGGTGTCTTATGGGTTCGGTTGGTTTCTTGACCCTCTCAACGGCCGTCCGCGGATGCGGCACTCGGGCAGCACTAGCGGCTTTCGAACGGTGATTGAGCGCTTTACGGGGGAAGGGCTTACTGTTATTGTGCTTTGCAATCGCACGGATCTTGATCCGGCGGGGTTGGCCGAGAAGATCGCGCGAGTTCGTTGACTAGGAGCTGTGCTTTTTTGCCTCGTGAAAGCGCGCCAAGCAACTTCTCAACCTCGCTGAGCGTCCCCGTCATAGTTTTCCCTCAGTCTTTATTCTCGCCGATCAAGTGCCTATGGCATGATTAAAACCAAATACATATGCGCAAAATTCTTATCTACCTTTTCGTCGCCGCCTTGGGGAACGCGGCCGATCTCGCAAACATTCATCAACTCACGAATGGCGGCGAAAACGCCGAAGCCTATTGGTCGCCCGATGGCAAACGCCTTATCTTCCAATCTACCCGTGGCGACTTGAAGTGCGACCAGATCTTCATCATGAATGCCGATGGCTCCGACCAGCACATGGTGTCTACCGGCAAAGGCCGCACCACCTGCGGCTATTTTCTGCCGGACGGCAAACACATCCTCTATGCCTCCACTCACCTCGCCGGCGATGCCTGCCCGCCCGCAGCCGACCGCAGCAAAGGCTATGTCTGGGCGGTCTATTCGAGCTACGACATCTTCACCGCTAAAGACGACGGCTCTGATTTGAAACGCCTCACACAGGCGGAAGGTTACGATGCCGAAGCCACCGTAAACTGGAAAGCCAAAAAGATCGTCTACACCTCGCTGGCTTCCGGCGACTTGGATCTGTGGACCATGAAGCTGGATGGCTCCGCCAAGAAGCGGCTTACTGAGACCTATGGCTACGACGGCGGACCAGTCTTCTCAAGAGATGGCAAAAAGGTGGTTTGGCGTGGTGGTCACCCTGCCGACGAAGCCGCGAAACAAAAGTACGCCGCTCTACTCAAAGACAACCTCACCAGTCCCATGAAAATGGAACTGTTCATCTCCGATGCCGGCGGCAAGCATGTTAAGCAGTTGACAAATTTCAATTGCGCCTCGTTTGCCCCTACTTTCACGCCCGATGGCAAACAGATTCTGTTCTCAACCAATAAGAACAACTGCGATGGCCGCAAATTTGAACTCTTTCTGATTAACGCGGACGGCACCGGTTTGCGGCAGATTACCGATTTCGGTGGCTTTACCTCGTTTCCGGAAATTTCGCCCGACGGCCGCACGCTGGTTTTCGTTTCCGATTGGAAAGCGCCGGCACGCTATGAATTCAACGTCTTCACGGCGGATTGGAGCCGGTAATGCGCCGCGCCATTGTCCTTGCGTTATTCGCCGCGGCGTTGCAAGCGTCGGCGGATTTCAAGCCTGATAGATATCTGGCTCACATTAAATACTTGGCGTCACCCCAATTGAAAGGCAGGCTCACCGGATCGCCCGAGTTGGAAAAAGCGGCCACGTATATCGCGCACAAATTTCACGCGGCCGGTTTGAAGCCGGTGGCCGGCAGCTATCTGCAGGAGTTCACGGTCACCGCGCACACCGCGCTCGGCGAAGGGAACAAACTGACGCTCGTCATTTCCCAACGCGTCAAGGAGCTATGGGAGGGACGGGATTTCGCTCCATTGAACTTGAGCACGAATGGTCAGACCATGGGACCGATCGTGTTTGTAGGCTACGGTATTACCGCGCCCGAATATCATTACAACGATTATGAGAAAGTGGACGCGCGCGGCAAGGTTGTCATGCTGCTGAGGCATGAACCGCAGGAAGCCGACGAGAAAAGCATTTTCGGCGGCAAGAACTATACGCTTCATTCGGAGCTAGCCAGCAAGGTAGCCAATGCCAAACAGCATGGCGCGGCCGCCGTTCTGCTGGTGAACGATTTGCCGAACCATCCCGGCGATGACGATCGTTTGGATAATTTCACGCCGGCCATCAGCACGGAGGATTATGGCTTGCCCGTTGCGCAGATTACCGTCAAGTACGCCAACGAATTGTTGGCTTCGGCTCAGCGCGATTTGCCGGCTTTAGTCAAAGCCATTGATGCCGATTTGCTGCCGCATTCCTTTGACTTGCCGGCTGACGATGCCGCCAGGCTGACCGTCAATATCACCATAGAGCAGCGCCCGGTGCATAATGTTGTGGGATTTTGGCGCGGCGAAACGAATCAATACGTCATTATCGGTGCTCATTATGACCACTTAGGATTGGGCCCGGAACATTCGCTCGCGCCATCGCTCGCCGGCACGGTTCATCCTGGTGCCGATGACAATGCGTCAGGTACCGCTGGTGTTATCGAGTTAGCTCATGCCATCGCTCACTCGGGCAAACATGCGCGTGGCTTTCTGTTTCTGTGTTTCGCCGGCGAAGAAGAAGGGCTGCTCGGCTCCGCTTACTTTGCCAATCATCCTCTTGAACCGCTGGGAAACGCCGTAGCTATGATCAACCTGGATATGATTGGCCGGCTGCGGAGCGACAAAGTGTACGTGGGTGGCATTCAGACCGGCTCGACGTTTAAGCCGATTGTCGAAAAGGCCGCCTCCGACGCAGGTTTGCAGGATGACATAACGGGCACTGGCGTGGATGGCTTGAGTGACCACACCTCTTTCAGCGTCAAAGGCGTGCCGACATTATTCTTCTTTTCAGGCTTGCACAGCGACTATCACAAGCCGAGCGATACCTGGGACAAGATCAACGCCGAAGGAGCAGTCAAGCTGCTGGCGGAGGTGGACGAGATAGCCATAACTCTGGCCGACGCGGATCAGCGCCCAGCCTTCGTGCGGGTGCAGCCTTCGGCGCACAATGGCGACCTGCCGGGAGGCTCCAACTCGAGTGGTTACGGACCCTATTTCGGCAGCATTCCCGATTTTGGCGAGCAAGTGAAGGGTGTGCGCTTTTCGGATGTGCGCGATGGCTCGCCCGCCGCCAAGGCCGGCTGCAAGGCGGGTGACGTCCTGGTGGAATTTGACGGCAACAAAATCGACAACCTTTACGATTTCACCTACGCACTGCGCGCGCATAAACCGGGCGACACCGTGACCGTCAAAGTGCTGCGGAACGGCATGCCGGTTGAAGCGCAGGTGCTTTTGACGAAGAGGCCGTAAGCGCAGTGGGTTTCGCGGTTTGGATCGATGCGAAAGAGCGCGTTGCGTGGGCGCAAGGGACGCATGAATATCGGCCCATGGGAACGGCCGTCGTTGCGCTGACCGATCTGTTTCGCCATCGCGATTTTGTGGCGGCGCGAGAATCACCCACCCATTTGCGACAGTGCTTCGCCGGGTTTTTTGGTTCGCTCAAGACGGTCAACGAGTTCTTGCATTCGCCGGAAACGCGCACGCTGCGGCCGACACCTCCTCACTTGCTTTGAACGAAGCGCAGCGCCGCCGAGTTTAGACAATAGCGCTTACCCGTGGGTGGTGGTCCATCGTCGAACACATGACCGAGATGCGCATCGCACTTACGGCAGAGAACCTCAGTTCGCTCCATGCCAAGGCTCAGATCTTTAGAGGTTGCGATGTTCTCCTCCGCAATGGGAGCCCAGAAACTCGGCCAGCCTGTGTCGGAATCGAATTTCTCTCGCGAGCGGAACACCGCGTTCCCACAACAAACGCAACGGTAGATGCCCGCCGCATGTTGGTTCCAATAGAGGTTGTGAAACGGGAACTCGGTGGATTGCCGGCGAGTGACGGCGTATTGCTCACTGGAAAGCTGGCGTCGCCATTCGGCGTCGGAACGGACGACTTTGCCGGCGCGTTGCGTTCCTTGGCGTTCACCTTGATCGGAGAAAAGCACCAGTGTTACCTCTGCGCCCGATCCCACTTCAGTAGCTGGGGGAAGTATCGGCGAATGCCCAAGCCAGAGTAATGCAGCTCCGCCTAACGTGGCCGTGGCGGCAATAAAAATCGCCAGCCGCATTTGTTCAGATCCGCAGGAACCAGCGCCGCTTATATAAGAACCAGGCCAGCAGGTACATGAGCAGCGTGAAGCTGAGCGCCCAGAGCAAAGAGGCATTCATAGGAGAGGCGATGGGCGCAAAAAAACGGCCGTAGATATTACGATGCAGAGATGTGGCATCCAGAAATTCCGACAAGAACTCGGAGGCGAGATAGACGGCAATGGCATTCATTCCGGTAATGGTGAATGGCTTGATCCAGCGGCGGAAGCCGTGTTCATCGACCAGCCAAACGAAGACGGCGAGCACCACAAAATCCAGCCCGGCCATGAAGGTCGCGAATGAATCGGTCCAAAGTTTCTTATTGATGGGAAGCTTAAGATTCCAGATCAAGCCGAGCGCAATTAAGAACCCTCCGGCAATGAGCAGCCGGTTGCGGCGCAGAGCAAGCGGAATGGGCAGCCGCAAAATGTGACCCGCCATCACTCCCAGAAGAGCGGTGCCGATGGCGGGCAGCGTGCTGACAATGCCTTCCGGGTCCCAGGTCTTGGTGGAGGCATAGTTGTGCGTACCCAGGACAATGCTGTCGATATAGCGTGCGAAATTTCCTTCGACACTTAGATTGCCGGGGCCGTAGCCGGGAACATCAATGAACGCCATCATGCCCCAATAGACGGCGAAGAGCGCGATGATCCAAATGATTTGAGCGCGCACACCGCAATAGAGATAGATGATGGAAGCGGCGAGATAACAGATGGCGATGCGCTGGAGCACGCCTAGCAGGCGTTGATGCGACAGGCTGAAATGCGGGAAGGCGTAGACCAGCAGGCCGAGCACGTAAATAATAAAGGCGCGTCGAAACGCGATTTTTAGCAGCTTCCCTTTGGCTTCGCCGGCTTCCAAGCGGCGGCCCAGAGCGAGGGTGATGGCGACGCCGGCGATCCAGAGAAACGAAGGAAATACCACGTCAGTCGGCGTCCAGCCATTCCAAGCGGAGTGTTCCAAAGGCGGGTACGATACCGGGCCTCCGCCATTGTTTACCAGAACCATAAACAGCATCGTGAGGCCGCGGAAAGCGTCGAGCGAAAGCAAACGTGCCGGTACGGCGGGGTCCGGTTGGTCCATAATGTGGGCAACGCTAGCTGTGGTTTCAGAGCTGGCCATAGACATATCTTGTCAGATGCCGAATGCGTTAGAAGTGCAGTTGAGCGAATCGATAGAGGCGGCCCAAGAACGTGCGGCAGCCGCTTTCGAAAGAGCCACTGATGGGCGGCCGTTGGTGTTGTTTGGCGCGGGCCGATTGGGCAGGCGGACGCTAAAGGGAGCGCGCGCGGTTGGGCTGGAGCCGCTGGCCTTTTGCGATAACAATGCGGCGCTGTGGGGAAGAGAGATTGACGGATTACAGGTGCTGTCGCAGCCACAGGCTGCCGTGAAGTTCGGAGAGAGCGCGGCCTTTGTGATCACGATTTGGGGTGGGAGTCCGACGGAGCGCATGGTGGATCGCGAACGGCAACTGCGCGAGGCGGGTTGCGGAACGGTGTTGCATTGGGGCCTGCTTTACTGGCGGTATCCGGCGCTATTCCCGCTCTATGCCGCCGATGCCGCACAGCTGGTTTTGGAGCAGAGGGAACAGGTTCGGGCCGGTGCCGAACTCTGGAGCGATGAAGCATCGCGGCGCGAATACCTGGCACAAGTCCGCTGGCGTTTGCACTTTGATTTCGGCGGGTTGCCAGACCCAGTGGCGGGGCCGATTTATTTTCGCGATGAATTGCGGCCGCCGATGAGCGACGAGGTGTTCGTGGATTGCGGCGCGTACGACGGCGATACAGTGCGCGCGTTCTTGAAGCACTCAGCGGGCCATTTCAAAAAGATTTATGCGTTTGAGCCCGACCCGGCGAACTTTGCGAAGCTGCAGACGACCGCGGCTCTTGACCGGAGGATAAGCGCGAGGCAAGCGGCGGTGGGCCGCGCGAACGGCTTAATCTCGTTTTCGGCGGAAGGCAACGAATCATCCTCAGCGGGGAAAGGCGACATGAAAGTGGAGTGCGTGGCGTTAGATAGCTATCTGAAAGGCGAGCACCCGACCCTGATCAAGATGGACATTGAGGGCTTCGAGCCGGAGGCGTTGGCGGGAGCGCGCGAAATCATAGAACGGGATGCGCCTGCGCTGGCGATTTGCGTCTATCATGCGCAGGATCATCTCTGGAAGATCCCCTTGCAGATTCACTCTTATAATCCAAGTTACAAATTCTATTTAAAGCCGCATGTGTATGACGTTTGGGATTTGGTTTGTTACGCGATGCCTCACCAACAGGTCCGGCCGCCATCGACTACTAAGGTAGCGCCTGTCATATAAGACGAGGCGTCGGAGCACAAGAACAGAATCGCGCCCTGGTATTCATGGGGGCGCGCCATGCGGCCCATGGGAATCAGGCTGGTTAGCTTGGCAACGAACTCTTCCGGCTGCCCGTTTTCAACTCCGCCGGGGCAAATGGCGTTAACGCGAATGCCACGGCCGGCCCAGTAAGTGGCCAAGTAGCGAGTAAGACCAATTAGCGCCGATTTGACAACTGAGTAACTGACGGGCTTTACGGGCTGTAAGTTCTCAGGCATGTTAGGCAGGCGGTAGATACGCTGATCGGGCGCGATCATGCCAAGATCAGACGAAACGTTTATGATGACGCCTCCGCCGCGGCGGACCATTTCCATACCGAACACCTGGCAGCAGATGAACGCGCCAGTGAGTCCGACGGCGAGATCGGCGTTCCACTGGTCGAGCGAAAAGCTCTCGAAGCGCGAGAAGCTGGCGGGCTCGGCGCCTTCCACCTTTGGGTTGCTGGCTGCGTTGTTAATCAGAATATCGACCCGGCCATAACGCTGCAAGACTTCGGCGAGGACACGCTTCACCTCGTTCGGTTTTGTGACGTCGGCGGCAAAACTCGGCACACTCCAGCGCAACTCCTCGCTGAGGCGGGTGGCTTTTTCAGAAACACGGATGGCCGCGATATCAACCAGGACGGGAATGCCGCGCGCGGCGGCGATGGCGCGGGCGTGCTGCTCACCCAGTAAACCGGCCCCGCCCGTGATAATGGCGATTTTGCCGGAGAGATCGAAAGCAGGGTGGCTCATGGTTTGAATTCCAGCGCGAGTGTGACCGGTTGGCCGGTTGTGATGGATTCTTTTGCCGCCAGAGCCATGCGCAAACTCTGCATACCGGCACGCAGGTCAACGTTCGGCGATTCGCGGCCTGCGAGGCAAGCGAGGAAGTGCCTGGTCTGATCGAGGAACAGTTGGTTGCGATCAAAGCCACTGAAATCAAGGCTGACACCGGGGGCGGTGACGCGGAGGGCGGCGAAATCGGCGACAATTTTGCCTTGCTCGCCGACGATTTCGCACTGGCGGCAGGGCGGGCGCTGCAAGTAATCCTGCTGTAAGTGAACTGCAACCGGTTTGTTTTCGACCAGGAAATTCATAAGGGTGCTGGCGGTATCTTCGACGTCGAGATCGAGGCGGCTCCAGTGGCCACCGAGCGAATAGACGGAGCTCGGTAAGCCAAACAGTGAGTATAGGTAATCGAACTCGTGTATCTGCGAAAGGATAACACCTCCGCCAAGTTCGGCGCTAGCGGCATACATTTTCCGGTAGTCTTCGTAAGCATGCCAGCCCGGTAAGTATTCGCCGATGGCCGCGCGGACGGTAAGAATGCGGCCGATGGCGTGAGAAGCGAGGAGTTTGGAGACCGCTTTCAAGCAAGGATGGAAGCGGAGTTGATAACCGACAAGGGTGATGAGTTTGCGGGCCGCGACGGTAGCGAGTAATTTGGGTAAGCCGTCAAGAGAGTGGGAGACGGGCTTTTCGATAAAGAGGTGGCAGTTGTGTTCAGCACACGATTGCGCAACTGACAGGTGGTGGCTGGTGGGATTACAGATAAAAGCTGCGTCCGGTTTTGCAGCGAGGGCTGCGCGCAGGTTATCGAAAACTTGCATGTTGTATTCGGCTTCGACGTTGCGGGCGGAATCGGCTTCGAGCGCAGGCGTGATGATATGAGTAAGGCGGCGGATGCGATAGGCGAGGAGATCAACGTCATTACGTAAGATCTGGCGGAGGTTGCGAGCGTGGCGTTGACCAATGCCGCCTAAACCTACTATGAGGATTTTCATAGACGGCTCCGCAGCCAAGACACGTTTCGTTGGGCGAGAGGGACTTCCTGGCCGGGAGTTTCGCGAGCGACCTGCAGAATAAAGTCACCGGAATAATCAATTTGTTTGAGGGCTTTAAACAACGCGGGGAAGTTGGCGGCGCCCGATCCGAGGGGAACAGTGCCGCCATTAATAAGACGGTCTTTGATGTGAATACTGCCGATACGATCACCATAGGCGGCGAACTCTTCGGCGGGAGAGTAGCCGAGCGACGCGCTATTTCCGGAATCGTAGTTCACTTTGAGTAGCGGATGAGGGGGAGAGTTGAGCATAGCGGCAAAAGGCTGAGGAGGGAGCGAGGTTTCCAGATGAATCTCGACCTGGTTACGAGCGGCATCAGGGAGCACTTCGAGCAGCATGGCGGTAACTCGTTCGGCCTGGGCGGGAGTTTCAATGCGAGAGGCATCTACGAATGGGAGGACGAGGCGCGAGATACCGGCCAGATGGCAGCGATCGAGCAGCCAGACCAGCTTAGCTTGATCAAGCGTGGGACGGTCGATAAAGTAGTCCGCGCAGAGGGAACTCAGGGTGATACCATGCTCGGCTGCGAGGCTCCGCATGGCTTGGATGCCTGCGGCGGTGGCGATAGGATTGACGTCTGCGCCGTAGAGATCATAGATCCATTCGATTGAGCGCAAGCCGGCAGCGGCGGCCAAAGGGAATTCCTCTTGCCAGCGCAGGCGCGGGAAGGCCTGAAGGCGATCCGGTTCGGGTGGAATGAGCCGCCCTTGCATGATTCCGATGCGCATGGTGGTCACTCAGGAAGGGGCGGAACAATCATGTTCTCAAGAAACTCAGCGCGAGAGAGAAAGGGCGCGAGATCTTCGAGAGGTTTGGAAACGAAAGATCCGTCGGGGCGTTGCATGGATGCGAGGCGGGGAGCGCGGACTTCTTCGAGGAGGACGTACACATCACAAACAACCGGGCCCGGCAAATCAAGGACGCGGCGGATTTCGGCGCGCAGATTCGATTGATCGCGAATGATGGCGGTGGGGATGCCATAGGCTTCGGCGACTTTGCGGACATCTGGGAGAGTCTGGCCGGTTTTGGCGTCGCACCCGATGCGAGGTTCGCCGAAGAAGGCGGTTTGCGAGATGCGGATGGAAGAGTAACCCTCATTGTTCAAGATGAAGAACTTAATGGGGAGGTTAAGACGGCGGACTGTTTCCAATTCCTGGATGTTGAATTGAAAACCACCATCGCCATCAACGCAAACGACACTGCGGCGGCCGCCGGCCAGGCTGGCGCCAATGGAAGCGGGAATGGCGAAACCCATGGCGCCGAGGGCGGTAGTGTGAAAGACCCGCTGCCCAGGCTTGACGTCGAAAGCAAAGAGAAAAAGCTCGATGCCGCTGCCGGAGCTACCGGAGACAATGTAATCGTTCTGTTGCAATTCGGCGGAGAGGATCTCCGAAAGGTGGTAGACACTGACCCGGCCGGAGGGCTTGCGATGTTCGGAGGTGACGATGGGATAGCGTGTTTTCCATTGCGAGCAACGAGCGAGCCAGGGGGCGCGGTTAGGTTTTTCGATTTCGGAGCGGCGGACAAGCAGGGCGCGGATAAATTCGCCAGCGTCACAACAGATCTTGTGATGGATGGAAGCGCCCATTTTTGCGAGTTCGGCTGGATCAATATCGACCATGACCTTTTCAGCGGCGCGAGCAAAGCGTTCGGGCGCGTAACCGGTAATGACACGATCGAGACGAGAGCCGAGGGATAGGAGAAAGTCGGAGTTCTGGATGGCAAAGTTAGAGCCACGCGAGGCAAGGGAACCCGGGCGGCCTACGAAGAGTGGGTGAGTAGAAGGAACGATATCGATGGCGAGCCAGGTGGTTTCAACCGGCACCTCCAACAGAGCGAGGAGTTCGAGGAATTCGGTTTCCGCGTGGGCCAGGCGAATGCCGTTGCCCGCGAGGATAATAGGCCGTTCGGAACGATTGAGTGCCGCGATGACGTTGGAAACGCCGGGTGGCTCAGTTGCGAGGGGAGGGGGAGTGAAGGCAGGGAGTGATTCCTCAGCGATGTGAATGGCCTGGACGTCAAGAGGAATATCGATCCAGACGGGGCCGGGGCGGGCGGATTGAGCGAGATGGATAGCTTTTTCCAGGTGGTAGCGAATTGTCTCGGGTTCATCAACAGTGACGGCGTACTTGGTGAGTGGCTTTACGATGGAGACGATATCGACTTCCTGAACGCCCATCTGGCGGACGCCGGAAGGGATGCCTTCGGAAGAGACCATGCGGTCGGCACGTTTCACCTGACCGGAAAGGAAGAGACAGGGAATGGAATCGAGCCATGCGCCGGCGAGACCCGTGATGGCATTGGTTGCGCCCGGCCCGGTGGTGACCATGCAGACGCCTAGATGGTTGGTGGCTTTGGAGTAATTCTCAGCAGCGATGGCACTGGCCTGTTCATGCAGGTTGCAAACGGATTCAATGCGCGGGCAGCGGCTGAGTGCATCGTTGAGATGCATAGCTCCGCCGCCGGGGACAAGGAATACGTGCTTGACGCCCAGGTTTGCAACGAAACGGAGGACGTAGTCTGAGAGCCGGACGCCGGTTAGCGCCAAGCGCGAAAATGTCTCCGCATGAGATGGCCGGGGAGTGGCACGTTTCCAGAATACAGAACGGAGAGTTGAGAGGGCGAAATGAAGGGGGTTTTTGACGCGAGACGGAAGGCGGAAAAAAAGCGGCAAGTGGCCCGCTATTAATAATAGTGGCATTGCGCGGCCAGATGTGTATTTTTTTGAGGGGCGCAAGAGGGGTTTTTGACGCGCGAGCAAACGTGCGCCGGTTGGGGTGAAGATTGGCGTTGATAGAGTGACGAATTTCATAAAAATTTGGCCCGCTGTACGGACGCAGAGAATGCTTTCCGGTATCAGCGTAGGATACGGGCGAGCGGGCGGATTGAAAAATTTGGGGTAAGTGGTTGAAAGGAAGGGAAAAGATTTATTTGAAACTTTGGTGAACGGAGATTTGGGGCGCTAGGCTGGTAGAAACTCCAGGAGGCTGCTCCGCAGCCTTTAGCAGGCGGAACCGCCTGCTCCAGCAAAACACCAAGGCAAATCAGTCTGGGGAAATGCAAAATCGTGTTTAGTTGCGGCGGAGGGAGATGTTTTGGGGCATGAACTTTAGGTAATCGGCGATGATCTGGCGGCTGAGTGAGTGCTGGCCGAGGTGGTCATAGATGTCACTGAGTTTGCGATAGGGATCGGGCGCCGACCGATCGAGGTCGATGCTATGGCGAAGTTCGGCGATGGCGGCTTGGTGGTTGCTTTGCGCATCGAGGGCGACTCCCAACAGGTACGAAAAGCGAGCGTTGCGAGGTTCGGCGGCGAGGGCTTGGCGGTAGAGCGAGAGGGCTGAATCGGGATGGTTTTGTGAGAGGAGAATTGAGCCGAGAGTAGCGAGGACTTGTGGGTCGCGCTGAGGTAAATGAGAGAGAAGCTGATAGGCGCGATAGACCTGATCCCAGCTTTTGGCGGCGCTGCCGACTTGAAAGAGGGCCAGGCCGAAATTGCGAGCTGCGAGAGAGGGAGGAGGCTCACGCCAAGCAGTTAGGTCAGCGGCGACGGATTCGGTGGGGGAAGCGGATTGGGAGGAAGGGCGCGCGATACGGTGACTGGTGATGGCGGCGTGCGCCACATTGTTGGGGCGGATGCGAGGCATGTGGCAGGAGACACACTCAGCCGCGGGCTGATGGCGGGCAGAATCAAATAACGAGGCGTGGCAGGTGAGGCATGCGGCGCGGACTTCGGCGGCGCGATCTGTTGCGGCTGAGTGCGGATTGTGGCAAGTGCCGCACCAGAGGCGTCCGGCGCTTTCGCGGGCGCAGCGGCTGAGCGATAGCTGCTCCGAGTGACTGACAGCCTTTTCTCCGGCGCTAGGAGGGGTGGGGGTTATGTAGGTGGAGAAGACGGACTCAAGTGCGGCACCCACCTGAAAATCCTGCCAGTGCTTAGCGGGATTCAGAATGCGCACTTCACCTTCGAGATGGCACTGCTCACAGACACTATCGCGCGCGGCGGGTGCAAGCTTGGCGGGGTTGACGATGGAGCCCGGTAGAGGTTTCTGAAGGTGCGACTGCGTGCGGCCGTGACAGCGTTCGCACGAAATGGGGGAAAGAGCGGGTGGGCGGAATTGGTTATCGGTACCGGGAACGAGATTCGCGGTATTCGAGTGACAGAATACACAGCCCTCGGAGATAGGATGAGTGAAATCGAGGACGCGTTCCGGCTCGTAGCCGGGTGTGACGTCCCAAGTGGCGGCTTGGGAGTAATAGGAAACGGGAGATTGAAAAAGGTAGGGAGGAATGGAGACGAGATAGCTGAATCCGACTTTGCCGGCACCTACCGCATAGGCGATAGGATATTCGGCGGTTAAGCCGCGAGAGGTGACACGGTGGATCATCTGCCCATCGGGAGAATGGCGGATGGAAATGTCGGAATCGGATGGGGCATGGTGGAGATGACCGTCGGGCTGGGGGGCGGTTGTTGAGAGAGAGCCGGACATGGCGTTGAGGGCGAAGGTTTTGACTTCGTTGGGATGACAGGATGCGCAGGGGTTTTGCGCGGATTGCAGGGGGAGGGAGAGAAGAAGGGCGAGTTGTGCGGTGCGGGGCACAAGACGATTATCTCTTAGGGGAGGGAGGTGGGCGTTTACAGTCAGACCATCCGCGAAGCTTCTCTCGAGTTAGCCGCCGGCCTAGGGCGCTTACGCTTCCGGCTCAGATCGGAGACGTGTCCGCCGAGCGCCGATTGCCAATCGGCGCGCAGGATGCCATCCTGCCCCACATCGCCTACCTCTTGCGCATGATTGTGTAGGGGGTGAATTGTAGGTTGGGGACGAAGGGGTAGCTGGGTTTGCGGAGGCGGTTTTTGGGGAGGTGTTCGAGGTCTTGATTGATGGCGCCGTCGGACAGGGCCATCAGGCTGGGGTTGGCGAGAGGGCTGAGTTCGGGAGAAAGATAGCCGGACTTGACGACGATGATTTTGAAGGTTTTGGGCTGGAGGTTCAGAGAGGTGAAATCGGCGATGTCGTGAAAAGGGCGGCGGCGCGCGGTGAGAACGACCTTGATATCGGCGACTTCGACGACGGCTTGGCGTTCGAGAGGTTGATCGGTTTGAGAGAGGAAGATCACTTTCGCCGAAGTTTTTACCGGGCGGCTGCCGAGGGGATCGAGAGTTGCGCCGATGGAAAGAGGAAGAGTTGCACCGACGCCCGCGTGGTAACAGGCTTCGGTGGCGGGGCGGTCGGCAATGCCGGCGAAGACTACGTTGGTGGCTTTCTGGCGCAGGAGTTCTTCGAGGACTTCGGCGCGGTCTCCGGTGCCGCCGCCGGTGGGATTATCGCCCGAATCGGCGAGAATGGCAGGTTGGGTGGGAGCTTGGATGGACCAGCGGACACACTCAGCGATGGTGCCGGTTTTGGTGCCGAATCGAAAATCTTTGCGAGCGTCCCAGTATTGCTGAGCGAGAGAAAGAGCAATCTTCTTTAAAGTGGCGGGAGCGGTGCCGGTGACGACGGCACTGGCAGTGGAGCGAGGCTCATCGGCCCAGACATAGCCGACCAGAAGTGAGACGTCGAGAACACCGGACTGGGCGTTGAGAGAGGGGAGTTGAGCCCAGAGACGTTTGCCGGGATCCCACTCAGTGCTGGTGCGTTCGCCGGGCATGAGGACGGGGATGGGCGCCCACAGGAGAGTGGGTTGGATGGCTTGATCGAGGCAGTGGATGAGCATATCGCAGGCACGCCGCATGGTTTCTTCGCGATCAATGTGAGGGGCGGTGCGAAAGGCGGAGAGCATGTCGAGATTATCGATGACGCGCTGGCTGATATTACCGTGGAGATCATAGCTGGCACTCAGCAAACACCTGGGACCGACGATTTGGCGGACGGCCGAGTAGCAATCGCCCTCAGCGTCTTGCATGCCTTCGACAAACATGGCTCCGTGCATGGGAAGGAAGAGGCCGTCGAGTGGGAGGAGGTCTTGGACGCGTTTGAGGAACTCGGTTTTGAGGCGTTGATAAGTGGCGGGGGCGACTGGACCGCCGGGGACGGCTGTGGCAACGATGGTTGGGAGAAATGGATAGGGATAGCTCTTGAGGAAAGCGAAGCGAGGATCTTGGGCGAGCTGAGGACCGCGGAGGATGGTGAAATCTTCATCTTTGGCGCGAATGCGAGAGTAGGTGCTGCACTCAATGCCAATGCCGCCGAAAGCGATGCGCTTGGGAGGTGCGGCAGTGAGACGCGGGAGGGAAGCGGAGGTGGCGAGGACGGTATTGAGGAATTGGCGGCGTGGCAGAAGCATGATGTTTTAGGCGGCGTGAATTTCGCGGGCGACGCGATTAGCGGAGCGGGTGGCGGCTTCCTGGCCCCAATTGAGATTGTCGCAATAGGCGCCGGCAAAATGGATGCGGCCGTGGGGTTGGATGATGGTGGGCCAGAAGCGAGATAGTTCGCCAGGTTTGTAGGAGGTGGTCTCACAGGCGAGACACCAAGGATCTTTGGACCAATCGACGACGAGGGCACGCTCGATGGTATCGTTTTTGGCGGGATAGTGGGTGCGGAAGGTGGAGAGAGCCTGACTTGGGAGGACGCCGGGCTGGGCGGTGCCGACGATGAGACCGCGATTGGTATTGACGTCGTCAGCCATGGACCAGACATGCTCGAGGGCGTGTTGATGGAACTCGACGTTCATACCGATGGAGTTTTCGCGCCAGAATTTGGTGCGTGAAATAAGGATAGGACGGGTTGCCGAGTAATAGGGAACGGCGGCGATGGCCCAACGTTTGGGTTCTGGAAAAGCGGGCGTGACGGGAATTTGACGCAGCATGATGGCGGACATGGCGCAAACGAGGTAATCGGCGGAGATTTTGTTAGGAGAGGCCCCAGAGCCGTATTCGACAGTGACGCCCATTTGGCCGTGATGGATGGCGGTGACCGGAGAGTTTAATTTCAGGCGATCTCCGAGGCGTTTGGCGAAAGTTTCGGGTAAGAGGCTATTGCCGCCGATGAGTCGAAAGACTTGCGAGGGCCAAGCGGGAACGCCGCGCTGTTTGAGAATGCCGAGGTGCCAAACGGATTGGAGAGCGGAGCCGGAGCCGCCGGCGAGGCGAATGTAAGCGTCGGAGGCGTGTTCGTTCTGAAGGAGGCGAGTGAGAGGGATGCTATCGAGCTCATTGAGACCGGCGTTGAAGGGTTGGTATTCGTCGGTGAAGCGGCCGGCATACTTATCGAGATAGACACTCGCCGACTGCCACCAGGGATGCGTTTTAAAGAAATCGATCTCGCGTTGATTGAGGCCGAAAGAGGAGAGGATTTTAGGGTCGGCCAGTTCGGGTTCGGAGTACATGCGGCCGAAGACGAGGCGCTGCATGTGTTCACGGCGATGGTCTTGCATGTGAGGGAGGTTGAATTCCTTTACATAAGACCAGTAGAGATCATAGCCGGGTTTGGTGAAGTGTTCGGCGCCGGCATCGACATAGAGACCGTCGGGAAGGTCTTCGCGAACGGTTTTGACGTGGCCGCCGGGGCGATTGGAGGCTTCGAGGACAGTCACATCATGGCCGAGTTTGTTAAGTTCGTAGGCGCAGCAGAGACCGGCCATGCCGCCGCCGGCAACGACGATTTGTTTCGGGGAACGGGTGGGTAGAAAAGCAGCGCTGGCGGTGAATTTCAAGAGTTCGCGGCGAGTGAGCATGAGCGTTTATTGAGTTTAGCGTTAACAGATTGACGCTGGCACCCGTCTTCTCCAGGGAACTTTAAGTTCCGGAATGGAGAAGTACAGGTGCAAATCATCAATAAAAATATCATGGCGCTGGCGATATTGGCAACGCCGCTGATAGCGGGAGGAATACGCATTG
Organism: Bryobacterales bacterium; assembly: GCA_963785595.1. Taxonomy (GTDB): domain Bacteria; phylum Acidobacteriota; class Terriglobia; order Bryobacterales; family Bryobacteraceae; genus Bog-105. The sequence continues at coordinate 1,372,241 of CAWAVY010000003.1, forward strand.
AAGTGAGCGATGCCACCAAGTATCCTGAGGCCCAACAGAAACACGCGGTGCTGGTAGCGCGGATTACCGCTTGCCTGCCGCAGCATGAAGCGACGATGGCGGCAACGGCGGAAGGTGTGGAAGATGGAGTGCGGCGGAGCATTCCGTTGCAGGTGATCCGGCTGGCGGAGGACGGAACATTCGCCTTCAAGCGGGAGTGGGATGAGCGGGGCACATGGGTGGTGAAGCTAGTGGCCAGCTACCCGGAGAACAAAAATTACGCAGCGGGAATGCTGGTTCCGGTGATGGAGAAGGGATCATTTGGTTGGACAGCGGTGGAGCGCTATTCTCACGAACCGACGGGCGCGGAAGCAGGTGCGCTGCTGGAGAGGGAAACCGTGATGCGCGCATCCATAAACTAGAGATGGCCCGTTATTGTGCTATCGACCACTGAGCCGCGCCTGAATGAAGCCGCGCTGGTTCGCTCCGCTCAGAGGGGCGACCGCGTGGCTTTTGGCGCGCTCTATGAGGAATACGGACGCATGGTTCACGGCGTGTTGCTGGCGCATGCGGCCTATCACGATGCGGAGGATCTGATGCAGGACGTTTTTGTGAAGGCGATGGAACGGTTGGGGCCGCTGCGCGAGCCGGGAGCGTTTGGCGGCTGGCTGATGGCGATTGCGCGCCACACGGCTAGCGATTTTCAACGAAGCAAGAAGCGACTGAGTGGGCTTGGAAGCAGCCTTGCGGCGGGAGCCCGGCCCGACGAGGAGGCGTTTGAGGTTCTGGGAGTGATTCGGAGTTTGCCAGAGAGCTATCGGGAGACCTTGATTCTGCGATTGGTGGAGGGCATGACGGGACCGGAGATTGCGGTGCGCACCGGATTGACGCCAGACTCAGTGCGGGTAAATCTATGCCGAGGAATGAAACTGCTGCGCAGGGCTTTGGAAGAGAAAGGGATATGAACGAAGACTATCTGTGGGACAGGAGTGGCGAGGGCGATGCCGACATTGCACATCTTGAGGAAGTATTGAGAGAACTGCGATGGCGGAGAGGACCGTTTGATAGTGCGAGGGTGCGCAGAGGGTGGAGGTGGGGAGTTGCGGCGGCGGCGGTTTTGCTGGTAGCGGCGGGGACGACGTGGTATGTCGAGAGAGCGCGAGAGAGAGGCGCAGTGACGTCTTGGGAGTTTTCGATGGCAGGCGAAAAAGGCAGCGCGGTGCGAGGCGGCGAAGTGATTGAGACCAGCGCGGGAGCGGGCGGAACGATGCGATCGGAAGAAGTGGGTGAGGTGAACATCGAGCCCGATTCGATGCTGCGGTTGGTCTCGGCGCGCGAGGGTTTGCAGCGGCTGGCGCTTGAGCATGGCACGATTCACGCATTCATTTGGGCGCGGCCAGCCACGTTTGTGGTGGATACACCGTCGGCAAGGACGGTTGATCTGGGATGTCAATACACATTGAAGGTTGCAAAAGACGGCACTGGGTTTTTGAGTGTGGAGATGGGGTGGGTGGCGTTTGAGTGGCGTGGAGTGGAATCGTTTATTCCGGCGGGCGCGGTGTGTTTTACGCGGCGGGGGCATGGGCCGGACACGCCGTACTTCAAGGATGCAGCGGAGGCCTTTTCGACACAGGTGGCGGAATTCGACCGGAGCGGGAATGCGGCGGCGCTGAACGAGGCGCTGGCGAGAGGGAGGCCACGAGATGGGTTGACGCTGTGGCACTTATTGCAGAGGACGCAGGGCGCTGAACGCGCGGCGGTGTTTGAGCGCTTTGCGACGTTGGTGTCTTTGCCGGCGAACGTGACGCGCGAGGCGATCTTGCGCGGGGACCAGAGCGCGACAGACGCGGCGTGGAATGCGTTGGATTTGGGCGATATGAGGTGGTGGCGCGGTTGGAAGCGGCGGTGGTGAAGGGGTGGAGCGGCGGGGTGTGCGACGTGGAAGTACGTATCGAGCCAGTAGAGCCCGCCGTTACTGGCTCCGTTTGAAAAACAAGCTAGGGCGCTTACGCTTCCGGCTCAGATTCGGAGGTTTTCATCATCTATGGGTTGGCGGCAGGACCATGGACGACGTATTCCTTTCTATTGCATTCCCATACAGAAAGTGGGAGAATACCTATGGTGAAGCAATAGGAGCGTATGGGCGAAAAAGCAGATGTATGGCAAGGGACGCTGGCTTTGATGGTTTTGAAAACGCTGGAAACGCTGGGGCCGTTGCATGGATACGGGATAGCAAGGCGGATTGAACAAACCAGTGGGAATGTTCTTTCGCTGAATTATGGAACGTTGTATCCGGCGTTGTTGAAGTTGGAACAGGAAGGAGCGATTGCTTCCGAGTGGGGAGCGTCGGAGAATAATCGCAAGGCGAAGTTCTACAGGCTGACGCGCGCGGGCCGGAAGCAACTGGCGAAAGAAGCGGAGAACTGGGAGCAGACAATTGCGATTCTGGCGCGATTTATGGATTCGAGCGGAGAGCCGGCATGAGCGGGCTGCGGGCGTGGTTGCTGAGGCTGGCGGGCCTGTGGAAGAGGGAAGAGCGCGAGCAGGAGGTTGCGGCGGAGTTGGAAGCACACCTACAACTGCATATTGACGACAACCTACGCGCCGGTATGAATGCGGAAGAGGCGCGGCGGGAGGCGATTTTGAAACTGGGAGGAGTGGAAGCTACCAAGCAAGTGTGCCGGGAGAGGAATGGAATTCCGGTGATTGAGAATCTGCTGAGGGATGGGCGTTTTGCGATCAGGCAATTGAGCAAGAATCCGGGGTTCACCGGTACGGCTGTATTGATGCTGGGGCTGGGGATGTGCGCGAGCGTGGCGATCTTCGCGTTTGTCGATGCGAGCCTGATTAAACCGCTGCCGTACCAGGAACCGGGGCGGCTGGTGGGGGTGTATGAAAGCGCGCCGATGTGTCCGGAGTGCAACCTCTCCTATCCGGATTATCTGGATTGGAAGAAACTCAACACAGTGTTTCGATCGCTGGAGCTATATGGGAATGCGGGTTACAGCGTGAGCACCGCTACAGGTATGGAGCCGAGTCACGGTACGCGGGTGAGTGACGGTTTCTTCCGGACGCTGGGAGTCACTCCGGTTCTGGGACGCGACTTCTACGCGGGTGAAGATTTGAAGAAGGCGCAGCGGGCGGTGGTATTGAGCTATAGCGCCTGGCAGAAGCGCTATGGCGGGAGGCCGGAGGTGTTGGGGCGCGCGGTGATTTTGAACGGCGATCCCTACATTGTCATTGGAGTGTTGCCCGCAAGTTTTCATTTCGCACCTACGGAGCCGAGCGAGTTCTTCACAGCGTTTCACGCGGAGAGTGAGTGCGACCTGAGGCGGAGCTGCCATGGGATTTATGGAGTGGCCCGGCTGAGGGATGGAGTCTCGGTTGGGACGGCGCTAGCTAACGTGAAGGAAATCGCTAAACAACTAGAAAGAGAGTATCCGGAAAATAAGGGCCAGGGCGCGGCAGTGCTGCCTCTGAGCGAGGTAATCATTGGCAGCATTCGACCGATGTTGCTGGTGCTGCTGAGTGGAGCGGGGTTACTGTTGTTGATTGCGGGTGTGAATGTGGCGAGTCTGTTGCTGGTGCGTTCGGAGGGGCGGAGACGGGAGATGGCGGTACGGAGCGCGCTGGGAGCAGGGCGTGGACGGTTGATGAGCCAGTTCGCCACGGAAGGGTTGCTTTTGGCGGGAGTGGGCAGCGCGCTGGGAGTTACGGGGGCGCTTTGGGCGATGAACCTACTGATGCATCTGCTATCGGCGGACGCGGTGGCGCACATGCCCTATTTGCGAGGGCTGGGTTTGAATACCCACGTGATGGCGTTTGCGGGCGTGATTGCGCTGCTCGCCGCATTGCTGTTTGCGGTGGCTCCCGCGTTCCATTATGCGGCGAGCGGAAGCAGGGGAGGTCTGGGGGAAGGGAGCAGAGGTTCTTCCGGAAACGCGTGGCGGCGAATTGGTTCGAAGCTGGTGATTGTGGAATTGGCCACGGCCGTAGTGTTGTTAGTGGGAGCAGGATTATTGAGCAAGAGTTTGTACCTGTTATTGCAGGTGAGGAACGGATTACAGCCAGACCACTTGGCAACGCTCTCAGTGGCTGCGCCAAAAGCTAGATATGCAAAAGAGGAGCAGTTAGTGGCGCTGGAGCGGAAGATTTTGAGCCGGATAGAGGCTGTGCCTGGGGTGAAGTCGGCTGGTATTACGAGCCAACTCCCAGTGACCTACAACGGCAATACGGATTGGATCAGGTTTGTGGGCAGGCCGTTTAACGGAGAGCACAATGAGGTTAACGAACGGGATGTGAGCGCCGGGTACCTGACTACTATAGGGGCGAAGTTATTGCATGGGAGGTATTTTAGCGACGCGGAGGATTTGTCAAAGCCGAGGGTAGCGATCATCAATCAAGCGCTGGCACGAAAATATTTTGCCGGTCAGGACCCGATTGGAAAGCAGTTTGGAGACCTTGGTTTGTCGCCCAAATCGATTAAGGAAATCGTCGGAGTGGTGGATGATATACGAGAAGGGTCACTGGACGCGGAGATTTGGTAGTGTCAAGTCTTTTGTGTAAACGCCTCTAAAAATATTCCACTTAGTTTTCCGCTTCGCCCTCCTATAAGGCGCCTTTGGGCAGGGTTGGGAGTTCTGTCAAGGTCGAGCGGAGCGAGCCCGCAGGGTTGCCTTGACAGGGCTCCTGAGCCTGCCCTATCTCACGGTCAGGAGGGCGAAGCGGACTCTGCTCCAGGTAGCGGAATGCGCCCAGGCCAGAGGATCGCAAAACGGTTCAGCGCCTCCTTCCAGTTCTGAATCGTTTGCCACTTCTTCGAGACATTGCGCAAAGCCAGATAGAGCAGTTTACGCGCCGCCTCTTCATTCGGGAATGAGCCGCGTGTCTTGATTACCTTGCGCAGCGTCATGTGCAAGGACTCGATCGCATTCGTCGTATAGATGACGCGCCGGATCTCCGCCGGAAAGGCAAAGAACGGAATCACCCGCTCCCAATGACGCCGCCAGAGAGCGGCAATCGTCGGATACTTTTTGCCCCATTGCGCCTCGAACAGTTCCAAACGATGCTCCGCTTCCAGGGCCGTCGTCGCGCGGTACACTTCGCGTAAATCCGCCGCCACCTTCTTGCGCTCTTTCCAGTTCACATAGTTTAGGCTCGCCCGCACTAAGTGCACAATGCATAATTGCACTTGGGTCTGCGGGAAGGCCGTCTCAATCGCTTCCGGAAAGCCTTTTAACCCATCCACGCAAGCAATCAAAATGTCTTTCACACCCCGTGTTTGCAACTCCGTCAGCACTTGCAGCCAGAACTTCGCTCCTTCGTTGGCGCTGGTCCACAACCCCAGCACCTCCTTCTTGCCTTCCAACGTGATCGCGATCGCCGTGTAGACCGCGCGATTCTGCACATGCCCGTTGTCGCGCATCTTCACGTACAACGCATCCAGGTACACGATTGGATACAGTTGCTCCAACGGCCGGCTTTGCCAAGCTTGCACTTCGTCGAGCACTGCGTCGGTCACGTTCGAAATCAGCGCTGGACTCACTTCCACCTGGTACAACTCTTCTAAGTGCCCTTGAATATCGCGCGTCGTCATGCCGCGCGCATACAGCGATAGAATCTTTTCATCGAAGCCGGGAAAGCGCGTTTGCCCTTTAGGTACGATCTTCGGCTCGAACGTAGATTGCCGGTCGCGCGGCACTTCCAACTCGATCTCGCCGAAGTCCGCCTTCACTTTCTTCTTGCTCTTGCCGTTGCGGCTGTTGCCGCTGCCGTAGCCTGCTGGATCGTGCTTCTCATAGCCGAGATGGCTGCTCAATTCGGCTCCCAGCATCCTCTCAAGCAGTCCCTTGCTGAGTTGCTTAATCAGCCCGTTCTCGCCCAGAATGTCTTCTGGCTTTTGATAGTTTTCTAACAACTTATCTAATACTTCTTCGTTAATTGTCATTTAGTACACAGGTCCTTTCTTGATCAACCTGCGTTTACACAATCAGTTTTACACCCTCGGAGATTTGGCCGGCCGTCTACTATCCGTTCAACCAGAATACGGATGACTACTTCCAAATCGCGGTACGGACGTCGCAGGCGGAATTATCCCTCATTCCTACGCTAAACACCATTATTCATGACATTGACCGTGAGATTGTTGCGTTCGACGGAGGAAGCATGAGTGAGCAGATTAGTAACTCGCAATCGGCTTACATGCACCGCACGTCGGCATGGCTGGTGGGAGGGTTCGCGGTGCTCGCGCTGGCGTTAGGGGTGTTCGGCCTCTATGGAGTGATTGCGTACTCAGTGAGCCAGAGGACGCGGGAGATTGGAGTGCGGATGGCGCTGGGAGCGGAACGAAGGTCGGTGTACCGGTTGATTTTAGGAGAAGCGGGGTGGTTGACGGTGGCCGGTATTGGAGTGGGATTGGTGGGTTCGATTGGAGCGGCGCGTATGATGAGCGGCCTGCTGTTTGGAGTAAGTTCCTGGGATTTGACAACGCTGGGATGTGTAGCGTTAGTGCTGGGAGCGGCGGCAATTTTGGCGAGTTTTATACCGGCGAGAAGAGCGGCTGGGGTGAACCCGGTAGAGGCACTACGGGTGGAGTGAGAGCGTGGTCATCTTCTGAAGCATGGCCTGCGGCCAATCGGCGGGATTGTAACCTAACTGCTCGAAGCGAAGACTGCCGTTTGAATCGACGATCCAGGTGCGAGGAATGCCTCCCGCACCCAGCAAATCGTCCGATAGGGCAGGTTGTGCGAGGACGGGAAACGTATAGTGCGTGTCTTTGAGAAACGGTGCGAGATCGCCGGGATTGCTATCGACACTGATGCTGACGACTTGAATGTCGTTCCGGTCTTTCACTTGTTCGAACAGCTTTTGAAGATCGGGCAATTCTTTGCGGCAGGGAACGCACCAGGTCGCCCAGACGTTGATGAGAGTGGTTTTGCCTTTCAGATCGGCGAAGGTCCAAGTCTTGCCGTTGGTGTCCGGCGCCTTTAAGGAGGTAAGTGGTTTGTTGATCTCGGTCCAAGGGCTGGTGTGATCTGCGACCTCTGGTCTCTTTGGCTCTTGGAGGGAAGACCAGAGTTTGAAGCCTTCGTCAGTCCCGCCGAGGTCTTTCCAGAGTGTGTGGAAGTGTGCTTCGTCTTCGGAATGCGGGGTGGAGTGACTGAATTGGAGGCGGTAATAGGTGAGAGCGTCTAACTTGCGGCCTTGGGCTTCAGCCAGGAGAGCGCATTGCTGGAGATAGGTGCGAGTGTGGCGCGCGGCGTTTGGCGGATTTTCATCCAGAAGGTGTTTCATTTGATCGAGCGTGGTTGCGGCTTTGTCGAAATTCTTCAATTTGCGAGCCACGGTGGTTTCAACAGTAAGAGTATGAAAGCGCCCGTCCACAATCGGGCCTGCGAGGTTTTTAGTGAGCGCCGCGGTAGTATCAGGCCGCATATCGTCCTTTGGCTTCAACTGCACAGGACCGAGATCAATCTGGGCCAGCGCCTCTTCGGCTAATTGGAGGCATTGTTCAAGGCGGATGTCATGGGCGCTCCAAATCTCCGCTAGCGACGCTTGCAGGGGATAGAAGTAATAACCTTTGACCGGATGGTTTTTGAGGGTATCAATGAGGGCATTGCCAGCCTCCTCGAGATCCTGGTTTGAGGTGCCTTTCACACGATCAAGAGAGTCGAGACGCCAATACCGTGCGCTGGGGCTGTCGGGCCAATCTTGCACCCATTGCGCGGAGGCCAGGAGCTGATCGTTGTAGAAAGCCTCTATTTCTTTCGGAGAAGCGTTTTTCGGGAAAGGATGAGTTTTTATCCAAGCGTTCAAAACGTCGTTAAAGGTTTGGGGGAAATCAGCCGGGGGTTCGGGAGGTGGAAGCGCGTTGGCGGCAGCGGAGTTGCCGGTGAGTTTATAACCTTCGCGGAAGACGTCCGTATTGTTGGGATCGAGTTGTTTGACGCGTTCCATGTCTTTTGCCACTTGCGCGCGCAAGGTGTCGAAGGCGCTGGGATCGGCGGCGCGGAATTCCGCAGCCCAGAGGGGTCGATAGCTGGCGGCAGCGGCTTTGGTGTTCTGGCTCTCCACGGAGCGGCGGAATCGTACAGTGAGTTCGCGAAGTTTCTCACGCTCCTCGACGTGGCGGAGGAAGTTGTAAGCGGAGAGGACATCGGGACAGAGGTGGTTAAACGTCAGCAAGTTGTCGGTTAACTTGGCTGTGTTTTTGAAGTTCGGGCTTGCATAGACTTGGAGGAGCGCGTGGTAGGGCCAGGGCATTTTTGGATCGGCGGCGATTGCTAGGTTCAGTTGGTGGATGGCTTGCGGGGTGCCGGCGCCCAGGAGTGACTGACCGTACAGATATTGATAGAGGACGCTGGCGGGATGTTGGTCTAGCTTCTTCCGATACTCGCCGGCGAGGCTACCTTTTTCGGTCTGGCGATTCTCGAGAAGCCAGCGATGGAGGAAGAGATTATCGGGATCGGTTGCCAGTTTTTTTCGCAACAACTCAAGGGGGTGTGGCGATTTCGCAAGCTCTTCGTGGAATTGCTGGTCGGCGGGCGAGGCGGCGCAGGAATCATTTGACGTTTGGGCGAAAGAGATAGCGGAGGTTAAGGCGAAGATTGCGAACAGCGCACGATTTGGGGTGAGCATGGGTTGCCTGCTCCTTTTTGTAGAGTTTACTATTTTCGGGCGGCAGACTGTTACGGACGATCAATTCGCCTCTTGTTCTCCCGGTGAAAGTCGTTTAGGCTAAAAGAACAAAAGGCGAATTATGAATCTCACGCTGGATTTTGAAACTCCGGAATCGGTGGCGCTGCATCCAGCCGCGGCTGCTGGGCCACTGGCGGCACGGTTTGTGGAGGCGATGCAGCAGGACGGATCGCCGGTGCGGGCGGTACGGCATCAACCAGCAAAGGCGGCACGCTATGGAGTTTTTCCTGAAGGGCTGAACCCGATGTTGCGCGAGGCGCTGGCGGGGCGAGGGATTGAGAGGCTGTACACGCATCAGGCGGCGGCGGTGGAGTGGTCGCTAGGCGGTAAAAACGTGGTTGTGGTGACGCCCACGGCGAGTGGGAAGACACTCTGCTACAACCTGCCGGTGGTGCATGACATGCTGGCAAATCCGGCGGCGCGGGCGATTTTTCTGTTTCCGACCAAGGCGCTGGCTGAGGACCAAAGGCTTGAATTGCAGCGGCTGAACGACGCGCTGGGTGGACCGTTGTGTTGCCACACCTACGATGGCGATACGCCGCAGGATGCGCGGCGCACGATTCGCGATAAAGCCAATATCGTAATGACAAATCCCGAGATGCTGCATACCGGGATTCTGCCGCACCATACGAAATGGGCGAAGTTGTTTGAGAATTTGCGCTACATCGTGATTGACGAGCTGCACATGTATCGCGGCGTTTATGGCAGCCATTTGGCGAATATTCTGCGGCGACTCAAACGCATATGCAATTTCTATGGCACGAGTCCGCGGTTTGTGTGTTGCTCGGCGACAATCGCCAACCCGAAAGACCTGGCTGAGGCACTGACGGAGCAAACATTTGAAACCGTGGCGGACAATGGAGCGCCTTCGGGCGAGCAGTATTTTGTGTTCTACAATCCGCCGGTGGTGAACCGGCAACTGGGCATCCGGCGCAGCTATTTGCATGAGACCAGGCGGATTGCGGTGGAGTTTATTCGGCAGAAACAACAAACGTTGGTGTTTACGAACAACCGGCTGGCTACGGAGATTCTCACTACCTATTTAAAAGATGCGTGCGCGCAACTGCCGTTTTCGCATGAAGCGGTGCGAGGGTACCGAGGCGGTTATTTGCCGAAAGAGCGGCGGCACATCGAGCAAGGGCTGCGCAATGGGGACATTCGCACGGTGATTGCGACCAATGCGCTGGAGTTGGGAGTAGATATCGGCTCGCTGGATGCGGTGGTGCTGGCGGGGTATCCGGGAAATATTGCGTCAACGTGGCAGCGGGCGGGGCGAGCGGGGCGGCGGCAGGCGGCGTCGATTGCGGTGATGGTGGCTTCGAGCGCGCCGCTGGACCAATACATTGTGGAACACCCGGATTATTTCTTCAGTTCGCCGCCGGAAGGGGCGCACATCAATGCGGACAATCTGGAGATTTTCCTCAGTCATTTGAAGTGCGCGGCGTTTGAGCTGCCGGTTCGGGAGGATGAACATTTTGGGAAGCAAGACTTAGCGAGATTATGCCGGTTCTTGTGTGAGGATTTGCAATTGCTGCACCGGTCGGGAGATTGCTGGCATTGGGTGAGCGATAGCTATCCGGCGGATTCAGTGAGTGTGCGAGCGGTGAGCAGCGACAACTTTCTGGTGGTTGACATTACGCGCGACCACCAGATCATTGGGGAAGTGGATTTTCCTTCGGCGCTGACGACGCTGCATGAGAAGGCTATCTATCTGCACGATGCGCGGCAGTATCAGGTGGAGAAGCTGGACTTTGATGGGCGCAAAGCGTTTGTGCGGGAAGTGGATGCGGATTATTTCACGGATGCCGTTGTCTATACGCAAGTGAGCGAGTTGGCGCGCTTTGAGGAAGAGGGCCTGGCGGCGCAGGGAGAGGTGCGCGTGAAGAGGCAGGTGGTGGGATTCAAAAAGATCAAGTTTTACACGTTGGAGAATGTGGGCGCGGGCACACTGTCGCTACCGGAGCAGGAAATGCATACGACGGCGTTTTGGCTGCATTTTGCGGCGGGATTTTTCGACGATTTCGAAGGATTCTCGAGGGCGGATTTGCAGGATGCGCTGCATGGTTTAGGAAATGTTTTGAAAACGGTGGGAGCGCTGTTGTTGTTGAGCGACCCGCGGGATTTGGCGGCGGCGGTGCTGGACGATTCGGCCGAGAAGAAGACAGAGTTTGAGCCGGATGTACTGCTTTACGACAATTATCCGGGCGGGATTGGGCAAAGCGATCCGCTGTTCCGGCGGAGAAACGAGTTACTGAAAGCGGCGCTGGATTTGGCTTCAGCGTGCGCTTGCGAGGCGGGATGCCCGAGCTGCGTGGGGCCGCATACAGAGATTGGGCGGCGCGGGAAAGAAGGCGCGCTGAGGGTGTTGCGGAAACTGAGTACGGTTTAAGGTTTAGCCATAGCCAAGCTAGCTATAGCTAGCGAACTGCAAGGGACTGGCTATCTTTCGGCGATGGGTTGAAGGCCGGATCTTCAGCGAATTTGCGGGGCACGAGATTGCCCTGCTTGAAACCGGCGACGTCATCGATGATGGTGCCGAATTCTTCGAAGCTGATTCGCAGGCGCACGCCAAAGGCTTTGGCGAGCTTGTGAAGAGTCTCAACCTTCCAAGCCGAATAGTCGCGGCTCTGCAGGCGGGAAACGCCCGACTGTTTGGTGCCGATCAAAACCGCCAGTTCCTCCTGGCTTAGACCGCGATCTTCTCTAAGGCGTTTTATTTGTTCAGAAACGTAGGCGTTTGCCACCGACTCCGCGTACGCGTAGCGGGCTTCTTCACTCTGGAAATCTAATTTTAGTTGTTCAAGTAATTCGTTCACGACGTCTCCTGTTTGGTTGTTCCCGTAAAGCTCTAAATGCTCTTGTGCTATGCCCGCAGCGTATAGGGGTTTCAGCGCCTTGTTTACAATGCGCGCGCCCACCAGCAAAGTAATCTCCGTGTCACTAAAAGGACCCTTCACAAAAATCGGGCTCAATTCTAATCCACCCTTGTGCTTGCTCCTTAACGCATAAAACCCATTGCCTAGGTTCCTGATGGAGCTTGCCAGCGCATCCGGCCCGCTGTACTCGCAAATATCCAACAAAGACTGAAAGGCCCAACGATCGGCATCCGAGGCGTCCAGTTCGTCTGACCATAGGCGGATCACGTTCCGCCCTTGGGGGTTGGAGAAGAAGAAGATGCGGCACTGAGGAAATGGCATCACGGGCATGTTATGAAAGTCAACGCTGTTTTGATCACGTGGGTGTTATTGGCTGTATGTTACTGAATTAACAGATAATTATTTAGCTGGCCGCGTCAGCCGCTTCGGCGCTGCCGTATTCCTTCAGCTTGTTGAAGAGCGTTTTGAGGCTGATACCGAGAATCTCGGCGGCGCGCGTTTTGTTGTTCTTGGTGTGCTGTAAGGTGACCAGGATGAGCGCCTTCTCAGCTTCAGCCACGGTAGTACCCACCGCCAGGCGAACGCTTTCGGGTTCGAATATCTGGCCGGCATGGCGGGAGCCAACGGAAACGCCGAAATCATAAGGCAGGTGAGTCATTTGAATGGTGTTTTCGCCGGCCATGATGACAGCGCGTTCCAAGACATTGCGGAGCTCGCGAACGTTGCCCGGCCATGAGTATTTCTTGAAAGCTTCCATGACCTCATCACTGACGTTGGTAACGCTGCAAAGGTGTTTGCGGTTGAGCGATTCGATGAGGGCTTCGCAAAGAACAGGCAGGTCTGACATGCGCTGGCGCAAAGGCGGGAGGGAAATCTGGAAAACGTTGAGGCGGTAGAAGAGATCTTCGCGAAGATCGCCTTTCTTGAGAGCTTCATCGAGGTTGCGATTGGTGGCGGCGATAACGCGGACATCGACGCAGATTTCGTTCTTACCGCCGAGGCGGCGCACGCGAGAATCTTCGAGAACGCGCAGGAGCTTGGCTTGGGTGCCGGAGGGCATTTCGGCGAGTTCGTCCAGCAGCAGGGTGCCATTCTGAGCAAGTTCGAAACAACCGGCGCGGCGTTCCAGCGCCCCGGTGAAAGCGCCTTTCTCATGGCCGAAGAGTTCACTTTCCATGAGGGTTTCGGGCATGGCGGCGCAGTTGATGGCGACAAAGGGGCCGGCGCGGCGCGGACTTAGCTGGTGAACGGCGCGGGCCACGAGTTCTTTACCCGTGCCGCTCTCGCCCACGATGAGAACGGCCGCTTTGCTGGGCGCAACCTGGCGGATGACCGAAAACACCGCTTGCATCTGGGGGGATGTGCCGACCATATCGGCGAGCACACCCTGATATTGCAACTGCCGCTGGAGCCTTTCCGTTTCTTCGGTGAGCTGGCTTTGCGAGGCGGCTCGTTCAATCAAAAAGCGCAGAGCGGCGGGTTGGATGGGTTTTTCGAGAAACCAAAACGCACCCAGATCATGAGTGGTTTCGATGGCGGTTTCAATATTGCCAAAGGCGGTCAGAACAATGGCTGGAGGCATGTTGCCATCGGCAGCCAGGCGCTTCATGAGTTCAAAGCCGTCCATGCGCGGCATCATGAGATCTGTGACGATGACGTGTGCCGAAAAACTGCCGAGCTTATCCAGCGCTTCCTGACCGTCGGCGACCGTTTGGGCGTAATAGCCCCAACCGTCGAGCATGGCGGCCAGAGCCGCGCGCTGAGATTCTTCGTCGTCAACAATCAGAACGTTAATGGGTTGACGGGCCACGGTCTTTGTAGTTTAGCGGATGGAGCTCTGCAAAGAACCTAGGTTATCCTTAGTTTCGGCTAAAGGCCGGTATGCCCGATCTTCTGACCCGCGCAGTGGCTGATGAACCGCCGCCCTTCTTGCGAAGCTGGCGGAATGTTTACATTGCCGTGCTGTGTTATTTGCTGGTTTTGATTATTTGCCTGTACGTATTCACGAGAGTGTTTGGGCATGCCTAGGCTGGAGGTAATTGTGACTTCCGCCGAGGAAGCAATGATTGCGGCTACGGGCGGGGCAGACCGGTTGGAACTGGTGCGGGCGCTTGAAACGGGCGGTCTCACGCCAGAATGGGAGACGGTTGGGCTGGTGACCCGGAGGGTTGCAATACCGGTGCGGGTTATGCTGCGCGAGAATTCTTCCATGTCGGTGGCGAATGCAGAGGAATTGGAAGTGCTGAGGAACGGAGCCGCCCGGTTGCAGCAGTTTGACATAGACGGCTTGGTGATGGGCTGGGTGGGGGGCGCGGGAGAGGTGGACGTAGCGGCAATGGAAGCGGTACTCGCGAAAGCGCCGCAGTGCAGAGTCACATTTCACAGGGCGTTTGAAAACCTGGCCGATCCGTTCGAAGGGTTGAAGGTGCTGAAGCGTTTCGCGCAGATTGATAAGGTTCTGACGGGCGGCGGCGAGGGTTCGTGGATGGAGCGCAAGAGACGTTTACGCGAATGGAGCAAAGCGGCGGCGCCGGAGATTGGGATTCTGGTGGGCGGAGGACTCTCGGAAGCGGAAGCAGCGGAACTCATGGAGGGGGAATTCGCGGAAGTGCATGTGGGGCGGGCGGTGCGGATTCCGCAAGAAAACGATGGCGTGCTGGATGCGGGCAGAATAGCGTTGCTGAAGAGCCGGCGAGGCGGATGAGACCTCTCGATTGGCTCGTGTTCCTGGTGTGGCTGGTGTCGCTTGTCAGCTATGGGCTTTATCGCGGGCGCGGCAGCAACACGGTGAGCCAGTATTTGCTGGCGGGCAAATCGATGCCGTGGTATGCGATGGGCTTATCGATCCTGGCCACGCAAGCGAGTGCGATTACCTTCATCTCCACGACGGGGCAAGGGCATGTGGATGGGATGCGGTTTGCGCAATTCTACTTTGGGCTACCGGTGGCGATGGTGATTTTGTCGGCCACGGCGGTACCGATTTTCCATCGAGCGAAAGTGTACACGGCCTACGAATATCTGGAGTACCGCTTCGATTCGAAGACGCGCGCACTGACCAGCGGAATCTTCCTGATTCAGCGCGGGCTGGCTGCCGGCATCGGGATATATGCTCCGGCGGTGGCGCTATCGGCGGTATTGGGATGGAGCGACAGGTGGATCACGGTGGCGATTGGAGCGCTGGTGGTGCTTTACGTGACGACGGGGGGCATCAAGGCTTTGACATGGGCGGATGTGCAGCAGATGACCATGATTTTCGTGGCGCTGGTAGTGAGTTTGGTGGTTGCGCTGAGGGCGCTGCCGGGACAGATTTCCTTTTTGGACGCGCTGCATCTGGCGGGAGCGGCGGGGCGGCTGAACATTGTGGACACGCGATTGGATTGGAGCAGCCGTTACAACCTGTGGAGCGGATTGATTGGTGGAGCTTTCTTGGCGCTGGCGTATTTTGGGTGCGATCAAAGCCAGGTGCAACGCTATTTGACGGGCAAATCGATTGCGCAAAGCAGGCTGAGCTTGATTTTCAACGCGAGCGTAAAGATTCCGATGCAGTTGTTCATTTTGTTTATTGGGGCGATGGTGTTTGTCTTGTCGTTGTTTGCGCGCGAACCGATGATTTTTCATCCAGTGGAAGCCGCGCGCGCGGCGCAGACGCAAGACTGGCAGAGCGCCCAGGCGGGTTATGAACAGGCGTTTGCCGAACGGCGCGTGGCGGCTTATGATTTGGTGACTAAGGGGACTGCGGAAACGGTGGAGCGCTTCCGGGATGCGCAGAAGACATTCGACGCGCGGCGGCAGGGGGGGCTGGCGATTGTCCAGCGACTGCATGGCGGCGGCAAGTTCGACGATACGAATTATATTTTTTTGTCGTTTGTAAAGAATTATTTGCCGGTGGGATTGGTGGGGCTTTTGATCGGGGTGATTTTTTCAGCGTCCATGGGTTCGACATCGGGCGAGATCAATTCACTGGCGACGGTGTCGGTGGTGGATATTTATGGGCGGTATATAGCGCGCAATCGCGACGACCGCCACTATCTGATTGCATCGCGCTTTCTGACGGTGTTTTGGGGCGGGTTTGCGGTGGCCTTTGCGGCCTTCGGGGCGCGCGGATTTGGCGCGCTGATCGAACGGGTGAATATTGTGGGGTCGTTGTTTTATGGAGGAATGCTGGGAGTGTTTGTGCTGGCATTTTGCTTTAAGAAGGTGAGAGGGACGGCGGCATTTTGGGGAGTGCTGGCGGGTGAAGCGGCGATTTTTTGCGCGGCGCGATTTACGGCGGTTTCGTTTCTCTGGTACAACGTGATTGGCTGCGTGGTGGTGGTGGGGACGGCGTTGGTGTTGACGAGGTTTATGGGAGATGAGGAGCTAGCTTGAGGAACCCGCGGGCGACACAGAGGAACAGCGCCGCCACGTGAAGCGCGCAATCAAACTCCTGGTTGCCGATGAGATCCATCAGCCGTGGCGCCGCACAGGCGAATGATTCGACACCATTCTCCGGCGGAGGAGCCGGGTCTATCTTGTGCGCCTTTGCATAAAAGCACCACATACGATTGGAAAGCCTGCCGGTGTCGGGCGTCAAAACGCCGGCTAGTAGCAATTCATGGGCGGAGTAGCCGGTTTCCTCTTCCAGCTCGCGCAACGCAGCGGCTTGGGGATTTTCGCCAGGATCGATAAGGCCGGATGGCAGCTCGGTGGTGACTCTGTCAACCGCGGCGCGATATTGCCTGACCAAAATAATGTCGTTGTCGGGAGTTTCGGCGACAACGCTGACGTAGTCAGGGAGCTTTAGGCAGTAGAATGGGCTCGGATTGCCCGGCAGACTGCGAGCAAGCAGGTCGAACCAAGGGGTGGAAAAGGCGATCTCCTCAGTGAAGTCAGAGGGTGTAGGGATGTGATGCGTCTCCGGGTACTTATCCGATCATAGCGAGCGGGGCGGCGGCTGCGGTTTGAAGCGCAAGGCCATAACTCGTGCTCCGGCCGCCGGAAGGATTGCGGAGCAGTACGCCCCGTTCGACGAGCGGCAGAATATCGCGCAGCGCCGTGTCGTGAGAACAATTGGCGAGCTGGGCGTATTTGGAAGATGTGAGATTACCCTCAAAGCCATCAAGGAGGCGGTTGAGAACAAGGCGCTGGCGATTATTGAGTTCGACAGCGGCTATTGAATCCCAGAAGCGAGCTTTGGCGAGGATGGCGGCGAGCGTTTTTTGCGCGTTGCGGATGGCGCGTCCCAGGCAGGCCAGGAACCACTCCATCCAAGGCGTGATATTCATGCCTCCTTTTTGTGTCTGCTCGAGGATGGCGTAATAGGCGTTACGTTCAAGGCGGATTTGGGCGGACATGCTGTAGAAGCGTTGCGCGGTATTTTCGGAACGCGCGAGGGCCATGTCGGCGATGGCGCGCGCGATGCGGCCATTGCCGTCGTCAAAAGGATGAATGGTTACAAACCATAAGTGGGCCAGGGCCGCTTTGAGGACCGGGTCGATGTTGGAATGAGCGTTGAACCAGGTCAGGAATGTCCGCATTTCCTCAGGCAGACGGGAAGCGGCGGGCGCTTCAAAATGCACCCGTTCTCCGCCTATCCGCCCGGAGACAACTTCCATCGGACCGCTGCTGTCGTCGCGCCAGGACATGATTTTGACCTTATTCAGGCCGTTGCGCCCGGTTGGAAAAAGAGCGGCGTGCCAGGCGAAGAGCCTTTTGCGGGTGAGGGGCGTGCTGAAATTGCAAGTAGCGTCAAGCATCATTTCAACAACGCCGTCAACGCTGCGGTCTGCCGGTTTCAGAGCACCGATATCCAGGCCGAGGCGGCGGGCGATAGACGAGCGCACCATCTCGGCGTCGAGCCTTTCGCCTTCGATCTCGCTGGTCTTGAGAACGTTGGTGGTGAGAGTCTGCAGGTTCGCTTCTTCGCGAAGATTGAACCCCAGGGCTTGCATGTGGCCAACCAGCCGGCCCTGGCTGTGGCGCACAGTTGCCAGCGTTTCAGCCAGGGACTGCTGAAGCCAGCTAAAATTGGGCCAGCCGGGACGATGGTGGCTATACGATACATGCATCTCTGCGCAGATTGTAGCATGTATTCGACGCAGAACGTGCGTGGATTAGAGGGGTTATTCGAGGCAGGGGGTTACACCGGGGGTTACACCTGAATCGTCGCAATATCCACCGTCGTATGATGCCCTTCCACAACCACGATGCCACTATCTGTTACGTAATACCGCTTGCGGTCTTCGTCAAGGTTGTAGCCGATCTCCGCGCCGGGGGGTACTTTGACGTTTTTGTCGAGAATGGCGCGCTTGACCCTGGCGCGGCGGCCGATGTCGCAGTTATCGAAGATGACGGAATTTTCAATCGAAGCGCCGGTGTGAATCCTGACGCCGCGGCCCAGGATGGAGCCACGTACAATGCCGCCTGAAACGATGGAACTTCCGGCAATGATGCTATCGATAGCCATGCCACGGCGGCCGTCTTCGTCGAACACGAACTTGGCGGGCGCGTCATAATAGCCCGCAGTGCGCAGCGGCCACTGGCGGTTGTAAAGGTTCAGCTCCGGGGAGACGGCGCGCAGATCCATGCTGGCTTCGTAATAGGCGTCGAGAGTACCAACGTCACGCCAATACTGAGGAGAGCCGATGGGGTCGCCGGGAATGATGTTGGTTTGAAAATCATACGCATACATATCCGCCCGGCCAATGAGCGACGGCAGAATATCTTTGCCGAAATCGTGGGAGCTCTCCTCGCGCTGGCCGTCGGCGATCAATTCGCGAAGCAGTAGATCGGTGGAAAAGATGTAATTGCCCATGGAGGCGTGAACGCGCGCGGGATCGCCGGGCATGGTGGGTGCATTGGCGTTCTTCTCGTGAAAGCCGACAATACTGCCGTCGTCGGTTGTTTCGATGACGCCGAATTCAGAGGCCAACTCTTTTTCAACGGGAATGGCCGCGATGGTGACGCCGGCGCGTTTTTCCACGTGATATTCGATCATCTGGCGGATATTCATGCGGTAAATGTGATCGGCGCCGAAGATGACCACGACATGCGGGTCTGCCTGCTGAATGAGGTTGATGTTCTGGTGAATGGCGTCGGCCGTGCCGCGATACCAATCTTCCTGGGCGGAGCGCATTTGCGCCGGTACGGGAATGATGAAGTTGTTCTTCAGAAGTCCGCTCACTTCCCAGCCTTCGCGCAGATGTTGCAGAAGCGACTGGCTTTTGAACTGGGTGAGGACGTAGATGGAAAAAATGCCTGAATTGATGAGATTGCTCAGGACGAAATCAATAATGCGATAGCGTCCGCCGAATGGAACAGCCGGTTTCGCGCGTTCCTTAGTAAGCGGATAAAGGCGCGTTCCTTTGCCGCCCGCCAGAACAAATGCCAGCACTCGAAGTTGCATCTTGTCCTCCGTGGACCAAAAGAATTGTATACCGCAGAGGATTCGAGAAGGTGAAAAAAGTGAGTTTTAGAGAGAACTCGTCCAATCGAGAGCGAGTTCGACGAACGAGCGGACGGCCACTCCGGTGGGGCCTTTGGAGAGCCACGCCTTGCCCTCATCGAGGCCGGCAGTGGCGGCGATATCCAAGTGAACCCAGGGCGTGGGATCGGCAAACTCGCGCAGGAACCAGGCGGCGGTGATGGAGCCACCGTGGCGGCCGCCGATGTTGGGCAGATCGGCAAAAGCGGATTTGAGGTAGTCTTTGTACTCTTCGTCCATGGGCAATTGCCAGGTTTTTTCGCCGGCGACGCGGGCGGCAGTCATGAAGCGTGCGAGGAATGCTTCGTTGTTGGTGAAGGCGCCTATGTTGTAGTGGCCTAGAGCCACACCGATGGCTCCGGTGAGGGTGGCGGCGTCTACCAGGTGAGTGGCGCCGTTGCGGGTAGCGAAGGTCAAGGCGTCGGCTAGGATGAGGCGTCCTTCAGCATCGGTATTCAAGACCTCAATAGTCTTGCCGGCGAGCGAGGTCACGATATCGCCGGGACGTTGCGCGTTCCCGTTGAGCATGTTTTCGACAGTGGGTATATAACCCGTAACGGGAATAGCGGGCTTCAACTGAGCGAGAGCGCGCATTGCGCCAATCACGGCGGCGGCGCCCGCCATGTCGTACTTCATTTTTTCCATGCCGTCGGAGGGTTTGATGGAGATGCCGCCGGTGTCAAAGGTGACACCTTTGCCTATTAGCGCGAGATGATCGCCGCCAGACGGAGTGGCGGGCCGGTATTTGATTACGGCCAAAAAGGGGGGATTACTGCTGCCTTGGGCCACCCCAAGTAAGGCGCCCATGCCGAGTTTTGTCATGGCATCGGTATCGAGAACTTCGCATTCCAAACCGGATGAAGATGCCATGGAGCGGGCCGCTTCGGCCAAGGCGGCGGGGGTGAGCTGATTGGCGGGTTCGTTGACCAGATCGCGAGTGAGATTCTGCGCTTCGCCGATAATGCGGCCGCGTTCGAATGCGTTTCGGAGCTCAGGTGTGGCGGCGGGCAGGCACAGCGTAAAGCTATGAAGGCGCTTGTCGTTTTTCTTGGGATCGGATTTGTATTTGTCGGGCTCCCAGGCGCCCAGGAGCGCGCCTTCCGCGGCGGCGGTAATAGTGGCGGAGTCCGTGGGATCGAGCAAGAGCGCCAGGCTATGCACTCCCTTGCCCTTTAGAGCGCGGACCAGGGCGCCGGCGACACGGCGCGCCTCGACGGTTGAAAATGCGGCACGCTTGCCGCCGCCGACTACCACGAGCCGTTTGGCGGCTAACCCTTGAGGGCGGTGCAGAACGGCGATTTCATAGAGCTTGCCGCTGAACTCGCCGGCCGTGAAAATTTCCTGCAGCCAACCGCTCTGATCGGCCACAGCCGGAGGGTTCGGGTCGGATTCAAAACAGATGACGGCGAGCGCGTCGACGGACAGTTGTGCGACGGGCGTGGTCTCGAGGTTGAATTGCATTGGGTGGAGATTTCCTTTTCGAGCGTCTACTGGCGGGCGCGGCGGGCCATGGCAGCTTTCGCTTCGGCCTGCATTTCTTTGGCTTTGACGGCCTCGCGCTTGTCGTGAAATTTCTTACCTTTTCCTACGGCGATTTCGACTTTGATCTTACCGGCCTTGAGGTAGAGTTTAGTGGGCACAATGGTAAGACCTTTTTCGCGAGTCTCCATGCGCAGTTTTTCGATTTCCGAGCGGTGCAGCAACAGCTTACGTTTGCGAACGGGCGCATGATTCATGAGATTGCCATGGGAGTACTCGCTGAAATGGGCGTTCATGAGCCAAGCTTCGTTCTCGGCAACTTCCGCGTAGCTTTCCTTGAGCTGAATTTTGCCTGTTTTGGCAGCCTTTACCTCCGTGCCGGTCAGAACCAAGCCAGCTTCGTAGCGGTCGGATAAATGATAGTCGTGGCCGGCGGAGCGGTTATCGCTTAAGATTTTGATTGCTGGTTGGTCGGCCAAAGTTTTTTTGCCTTTAAGTTCCAGTTTCGCCTAATCCTTTAGCGAAAGGTACACGAGATATACGGTAGATGCGTCAAAGAAGTGAAACTGCCTGGCTTTGAGGCGGGCGCGAGGGGTTATCCTGATAAAACAGCTACGCGGCGGCGTAAGAGGTATAGTACTGTATCCAGACCCGGCTATCCTATCGATTGCTTTGGGGATATGGGCTGGTTTAGCCTGGAAACGAAACTGTGAAAATTCTTAATTTATGGCGGCAAATCGCCGCGATGGTTTGTGCGATTGTCTTAGCCGCGCCGGCGGTGGACGCAAAGACCAAACAGGGCGACCGATTGCTGAAACTTGGCGCGAAGGCGGAAGCGGATCAAGATTACGATAAGGCGGTCACCTATTATGAGCAGGCGCTGCAAGAAGACGGGCGTGAACCTGCCTACCAACTGGCCGAGCAGCGCGCCAAGACTAAAGCGTCTGAGCAGCATATAGCGGCTGGAAAGAGGCTATTGGAGCAGCAAAAACTCAATGAGGGGCTCATCCAGTTCCAGAAAGCCTTGCTGATAGACCCATCTTCGCCGCTGGCATTACAGCTAGTGATACAGGCGGGCGCGATGATCAAAGAGAAGAACAAGGCGCCGGCGGGAACGGTGATCTTGACGCCGGCGGAGCGTGCGCGGCACGATTTGGAAACGCGCATCAACACTCTGGAAGGGCCACCGATCTTGCGTCCGATCAATAACCTGATCACCAGCTTAAAGATGAATAATCAGACCGCGCGGGTGATCTACGAGAGTATTGGAAAGTTGGCGGGTATCAATGTTTTATTCGATCCATCCGGCATCGATACGTTGGGCGCGACAAACCGCAACTTCAACCTCGATCTAAATAACGCAACGCTGGAAGAAGCGCTGGAATACGTGGCATTGGTGACGCATACGTTTTGGAAGCCAATCAGCCGGAACGCGATTTTCGTAACGCAAGAGAGTGAACCCAAACGCCAGGAGTATCAGGACGAAGTGGTGAGGGTGTTTTACGTTCAGAACGCCGGTACACCCGCCGAGTTCACCGAAATTTTCAATGCTGTGCGCATCGGCTCGAAGCTGACGCAAGGACTTTTTCAGGTGGCGACACAAAACGCGATTGTGGCGCGCGGAACACCCGACACGATGGCGATTATCGAGAAACTGCTTCACGACTTGGACCGTCCAAAAGCGGAAGTTTTGATCGACGTGATGGTTTGGGAAGTATCGAAATCCAAGGTTACGAATCTGGGTATGGCGCTGCAAGGAAGTAATATTCTGTCGGTGGCGCCCAATTCCACGACGTCTACCAGCTCCACTTCCGGTACCACTTCGACATCTAGCTCGACTACCGCGAGCGGCCTTCCGTTGTCCCGGATCGGGAAACTTTCCACTAACGACTTTACGCTCACCCTGCCAAGCGCGGTGGCTCAGGCTCTTTTGACGGATTCGAATTCGAAGCTTTTGCAGAATCCGCAGGTGCGAGTGACCGACGGCGGAAAAGGCTCCCTGAAAATCGGGCAAAAAATTCCTTACGTGTCGGGATCGCTGAATTCGGCGGTGGCGACGCCGGGATCGATTCCGTATGCCACTACGCAGTTCCAGCAAATCGATGTAGGCGTCAACATCGACGTGGAGCCGCATGTGAACGGACCCGACGACATCAGCATGCATATCAAGGTTGAGATTTCGAACGTCGTTAATACGACTACGATTGCGGGCGTGGCTCAGCCGGTGATTGGCCAAAAAGTGAACGATTCGTTTGTGCGGATGCGCGACGGCGAATATAGCCTTTTGGGTGGCTTGTCGAGCGACACGGATTCGCTCTCCGTCTCGGGCTTACCGGGGGTATCGAATATTCCGGTGCTCGGCTATCTTTTCGGTACCCGGACCAAAGACCGCGAGAAGGACGATATTTTGATTGCCTTGGTACCGCATATTATTCGGGCACAACCGGTGGACGATCAAAAGAGCGATGGAATTTTGGCCGGTACCGAGAGAATGGTTAAGGTAGAGCGGAAGAATGAACCGCAGCCAGCGGCGCTGCCGAGTGCGACAACGCCAGGACAAAGCAATCCGCCGGCTGCCAATCCGCCAGCGGTGGCTCAACCGGTGACGAATCCGCCTGTCTCAACACCACCCGTCTCAAACCCACCCGTCTCAAACCCGCCGGGAGCGCCCCAAGTGCCGCCGCCGGAGGGTCGGGCTGGTTTGCTACCGTCTACCAACAATCCGAAGCTGGCGGTCGGCGCCGATTCTTCGCGGGATGCGGATGCGTCCACGTCCACGTCCGCCTCGGCCAACGCCAAGCCAAAATAGGTGTATGGGGGATTTAGTGGTCGAGCGGTCAGGAATAGAGCGCGGACTTCGCCGCCGCCGGTCACAATCCGGCCTGACGCTCGTTGAGTTGATCGTGGCGTTCAGTATTCTGCTCATACTCACCACCATGGCCGTGCCTCTGGCTCGGTACCAGGTGCGCCGCCAGCGCGAAAAGGATCTGCTCTACGATTTGCGCGAAATGCGGGAGGCAATCAACAAATATAAAGACCTGTGCGACCAGGGAAAGATTCAGGCCGGCGACCCGGACGCCTTTTGTTATCCAGCAAAGCTGGAGCTGCTTGTCGATGGTGTGAAAATGAACAGCACCATGAGCGGGAACGGGCAAAGCAACAAAGTGAAATTCCTGCGCCGCATCCCTAAAGACCCGATGACGGGAGATACGGATTGGGGCAAACGCAGCATGCAGGACGACCCCACGTCGAACTCGTGGGGTGGACAGAATGTCTTTAACGTTTATACGAAGACGATGGACAGGGCCAGCGATGGCACGGCCTATTCAGAGTGGTGAGACGAATGTTCGCAAAGAAAACGGCGTTTGGGAAATTGCGGGACGGATTCACCTTGATCGAACTGATGGTGGTGATGGCCATCATCTCAGTGTTGTTGGCGATCGCGGTGCCGGTGTACCAGAAGTCCATCATCCGGGCGAAAGAGAGCGTTCTGCGTAACAACCTTTTCACGATCCGAAATATGATCGACGAGTATACGGTAGATAAGCAGAAAGCGCCTGAATCCCTACAGGATTTGGTGTCGGATGGATATCTGAGGCAAGTACCGCAAGACCCCATGACGAATTCCGATCAAACCTGGAAGACCATCATGGAAGAGACTCCGGTGAGCGGTTCGTCCGGCACTCCGGGGCTGTATGACGTGCGCAGCGGATCGGACAAGAAAGCGCTGGATGGGACGAATTATGCCGATTGGTGAGATGAGGCAAGGCTACTTGGTAAGATAAGAAAGTTCGATTCCTTCCTTTTTGATCCCCGATCGTCTAATGGTAGGACAGCGGCCTTTGGAGCCGTGAATCGTGGTTCGAATCCATGTCGGGGAGCCAACCCGTTCGTTTCAATTTGTTACATGGAATTTTCCCTGTCGAGTAGATGTGCATCGGGACTAGGCGTGGCTTACCATCTAAACCGGATGTGATATCTCATTCAGGAGGTCATTTTGAGCACCGTCTTGAAAACATTACCGGCTTGCTACTACACCGATTTGGAGCTTTTTCGGCGGGAGATCGACACTTTCTTCTTCGAAGATTGGATCTGTGCGGGGCGTGCGGACGCCATTCCGAGGCCGGGAGATTATTTCCTGCGCGAGATCGCCGGGGAAAGCCTGATCGTCGTTCGGACCGACGCTGGTTCGGTAGAAGCTTTCTATAACGTCTGCCGTCATCGCGGCACACGCTTATGTGCAAAGCCGGAGGGGAGCTTCGCGGGAAGGATCCAATGCCCGTACCATGGCTGGACCTATGGACTGGATGGCCGCCTGCTGGGGGCACCCCACATGGATTCTTCTCTGTTTGACCGTCAAGAGTACCCGCTCCACAAACTTCATACCGGTGTCTGGGATGGCCACATTTTTCTCAATGCGCAGGCCGAGCCCGGGCCGCTCGCGGTTCAGCTTGCCGATTTGCCGGCACGATTTGCCGCTTGGGGCATGGCAGAATTGCGGCTGCAAAAGCGAATTGTTTACGACATCCACGCAAATTGGAAGCTCGTCGTAGCAAACTACAACGAGTGTCTGCATTGCCCCGTGTTGCACCCGGCTCTCAACCGGCTGACGGACTATTTGGGCTCGGATAATGAAACCCCACAGCCGACCTACATGGGCGGTTCGATGGGCTTTCGCGGCGCGGCTGAAACGATGAGCATGGACGGTAAGCGCAGGCGCGACTACCTACCCGGTTTGAGCGAGACTGAGCGCAAGAAAGTCTGCTACTTCTCTATCTATCCGAATTTGCTGTTGAGCCTCCATCCAGACTATATGATGATTCATACTCTCTGGCCGCGGGCAGTGGACCGCACCGAGATTATCTGCGAATGGTATTTCCATCCTGACGAGCTGGCGAAGCCGGGCTTTGCCGGGGACGATGCCATCGAGTTCTGGGATATCACAAACCGCGAGGACTGGCATATCGTCGAGATGTCACAAGCCGGTATGCAATCGCGCGCCTATACGCCCGGTCCTTATTCTGCCCGGGAAGAGTTGCTTTACGCATTTGACCGGATCGTCTTCGAACGGAACCCGCTTTCGGCTCAGGATAACTAAGACAAAGCCCTGTGATTTAATTGAGAGCGCAAGGAATCGACTTAAAGGAGCGCATATGCCCACAATCACTACGAAAGATGGCGTCGAGATCTTCTACAAGGACTGGGGTTCGGGCCAGCCAATGGTATTCAGCCATGGGTGGCCGCTTTCCGCCGACGACTGGGATGCACAATTGTTGTTCTTTTTGCGTCAAGGCTATCGCGTGATCGCTCATGACCGGCGCGGGCATGGGCGCTCGACCCAGACGGCAGACGGCCACGATATGGATCATTACGCCGACGACTTGGCGGCTCTCACGGCGCATCTCGATCTGAAGAACGCGATCCACGTGGGCCATTCGACCGGCGGCGGCGAGGTGACGCGTTATCTAGGCCGGCACGGCGATGAGCGGGCTGCTAAGGCGGTGTTGATCAGCGCGGTGCCGCCGTTAATGCTGAAGACACCGGCAAATCCGCTCGGGCTCCCCAAAGAGGTTTTTGACGATTTGCAGGCGCAACTCGCCGCCAATCGTTCGCAGTTCTATCGCGACCTGCCGGTGGGGCCTTTCTATGGCTACAACCGACCGGGCGCCAAAGCCTCGGAAGCGGTCATTCAAAATTGGTGGCGGCAGGGGATGATGGGCGGCGCAAAGGCACATTACGACGGCATTGTGGCGTTTTCCCAGACCGACTTCACAGAAGACTTGAAGAAAATCACCATTCCGGTATTGGTTATGCATAGCAAAGACGATCAAATTGTCCCCTATGTAGCTTCAGGTCCGCTGTCCGCCAAGCTGCTCAAGAACGGAACCCCCAAGACCTATGAGGATTTCCCGCACGGCATGCCGACTACGCAAGCGGAAACCATTAACTCCGATCTGTTGGCGTTCCTTAGGCTCTGAGTGAAATTGTCGTTACGGCTCCGTTGAAGAACGGTTAGGGCGCTTACGCTTCCGGCTCCGATGCGGAGATGTAGCGGTTAGAATTTTTGCTGACCGCCGAGCGCCGATTGCCAATCGGCGCGCAGGATGCCATCCCGGATGCCATCCTGCCCCACATCTCCAATTTTGATTCTTTCACACCTTCTTACGCTTCCGATTCGGCGTTTTTCATAACGATTGGCGGGCGACGTCGCCGATTACTCGCTGATTCGCCATTCTCCGGCGTAAACGTTGAAGCGCTCGTTGCGCACAAAGCCAATCAGCGTCATCTGCAAATCGCGCGCTGTCTCAGTTGCCAGGCTTGAGGGACCGCCGACGGTGGCCAGCATTGGCGCTCCCGCCATGGCGGCCTTCTGCACGAGCTCAAAACTGCCGCGGCTGCTTAAGAACACAATCCGCTCGCGCAAGGGCGTGTGCCCATGAAGGGCCGCCCAGCCGATCAACTTGTCCAGCGCGTTGTGGCGTCCGATGTCCTCAAATACGGCTATAATCTCCCCACTCCCGGTCACGAGCGCCGCCGCATGTAGTCCACCCGTCTCGGCAAATCCCTTTTGGCGCAGGCGCAAGGCGGCGGGCAAATAGTGAATGATGCGGGCGGCTACCTGAAACTGATCCGCCTCCACGGGCGGGATATCTTGGTTCACACTTTCGCGGGTTCGTTTTCCACAGACTCCACAACTCGAACTCACGAAGCCGTTGCGCGACGCCCGCCACTCAGCAAAGTCCACGCCTTGGGCCAGTTCAACCAGCACCTCATTCGAAGGTTCGGCGCCTAAAGTGCGAACGGCCGTCAAATCCTCGCGCCGTCGAATGACTCCTTCCGAGAGCAGCAAGCCAGCGGCAAGTTCTTTGTCGTGCCCGGGGGTTCGCATTGTGACCGCCAGACTCTCGGTCACACACGCGTCCTTCCGCCAGTGCGTTACAAGAATGGCTAAGGGCTCCTCCTCAGCAACGTGATCCATCAACCGCTCGGTGTCTCGACCGGTCACCCTCCTGATGTTAAACGCACGCGTCATGTGGTTACGTTCCGTTGAAAAACAGATGACCGCCGAGTGCCGATTGCTAATTGGCGCGCAGGATGCCATCCTGCCTCACATCTCCAGTGTTATATACTTTTTGGGAACTTGGCTTCGGTTCGCTAAATTCTACTCGTCGATGTGTTCCAATGATGGCGGGTGGAAAGGCAGGAGACCGTGGAAACCTCAGACAGCAGGAGCATAATCCAAGGGGACGAGCAATCCAGAGACGGGCACTATCGCGCCAAGCAGGATATGCGCCCGGAGCTTATGACCAGTCCTGGCGCGATCTCTCCGGTGCGGCTGGATCCGAACGACTCGACTTCGCTCAAAGCGCAAAACCCAACCGATTTGGGCGAGCTTAGGGTGGGAGTTGCTTCTGAAGAAGCCGCCGGCATTCCCGCCATCTGGAACACCATGCTCTACGGCATTGGTGAAATGGGTCCGCTGCGATCAGCTGAAGCTTTTTTGAAGATCAACCAAGTCACTGGATTCGACTGCCAGAGCTGCGCATGGCCCAGTCCCGACAAGAAGCGGAAGATTTTCGAGTTTTGCGAAAACGGCGCCAAGGCGGTGTCCGACGAGTCTACGAAGAAGCGCATCGGGCCGGACTTCTTCGCCCGGTATTCGATAGCCGATCTCGCGGCGAAATCGGATTACTGGCTCAATCAGCAGGGACGTCTGACTACGCCGATGGTACGGCACAAGGGTGGGGCGCATTATCAGCCGATCGCATGGCCGGAGGTCTTTACGATGATCGCGGACGAGCTGAATCGTGTGGATTCGCCCAACGAAGCTTGCTTCTACACCTCAGGCAAGACGACCAATGAGCCTGCCTTCCTTCTGCAGCTGTTCGCACGGCAGTTTGGAACGAACAATCTTCCGGATTGTTCGAACATGTGCCACGAGTCGTCGGGAGTTGCGATGGTCGAGACGCTCGGCGTCGGAAAAGGTACGGCCACGCTGGAAGACATGGAGAGCACGGATCTCATCTTCATCTTTGGAAACAACCCTGGCACAAACCATCCGCGAATGTTGACCTCGCTGCAGAAAGCCAAGGACCAAGGCGCCAAAATCATCGCGGTCAATCCACTGCCCGAAGTCAGCTTGATGAAAGTTACCAATCCGAATCCCCAGGATTACCGGAATCCTTTGGAACTGCCCATTGCGCTGCTTGGTAAAGGGCAGGCCCTGGCGGATCTGTACCTCCCCGTGCGGGTGAATGGAGATGTAGCGGTAATTAAAGGCATTCTGAAGGACCTGTTCGAGCGCGAACGAGCAGGACAGGTATCGGCAATAGACCGCGAGTTTATTCAAACCTCCACGGAAGGTTTCGAAGCACTGCTGGCCGACTTGGAAACTACAAGCTGGGAAGAAATCGAGGAAAACAGCGGGCTGACCCGAAATCAGATGCGGGTGGCCGCCGATATGTACGCGGCCTCCAAGAAGACCATATGCGCGTGGTGCCTGGGCGTAACACAGCATCGCAATGGCGTCGACAACGTTTCGATGATCGTAAATCTTCTGCTGGTGGGCGGGCATATCGGCCGCCCCGGGGCAGGTACGGTATGCGTCCGTGGACACTCGAATGTCCAGGGCGATCGCACGATGGGCGTGTGGGAGCGCCCGCCGAAGCCTTTTCTGGATGCCCTTGGGAAAGAGTTCAACTTTGAACCACCCCGCAAGTCGGGGTATGACACTGTCGAGAGTCTGCACGCGATGTTCGACGGAGACATCAAGGTGTTTTTTGCGATCAGCGGCAATTTCCTATCGAACGTCCCCGACACGGTCTATAGCGCGCATGCTATGGAGCGCTGCAAGCTTACCGTTCACGTTTCGACGAAGCTAAATCGCTCTCACCTGATCACAGGGGAGCGGGCCTTGATTCTGCCTTGTCTGGGGCGAACGGAGGAGGACATACAGGCAAGTGGCAAGCAATTCCTCACGGTCGAAGATTCAATGGGCATTGTCAATCCTTCTCAAGGCTTCCTTCCACCGGCTTCACCGGAGCTGTTGAGCGATGTAGCGATCATCGCGAATCTGGCGAAAGCTACTTTGGGATCTCGAACGACCACAAATTGGCTTGGCTTTGTGGCGGATTACAGCTTGATCCGCGATGCGATCTCCAAGGTGATCCCGGGTTTCGAGAATTTCAACGAACGGCTTGCTAAGGAGAAATTTTTCTATCTGCCGAATGCGGCGAAGCACCGTGTCTTCAAAACGAGTTCGGGGAAGGCGAAGCTAAGCGTTTGCCCAATTCCGAAGCATGACCTGAAGTCCGACGAGTTTCTTTTGACAACAATTCGCAGCCACGATCAGTTCAATTCCACGATCTATGGGCTGAATGACCGCTATCGGGGTGTCTTTAATGGACGCCGCGCGCTTTTTCTGAACCCGCTTGATATGGCGGAGAGAAATCTCCAGGCCGGTCAGATAGTAGACATATACAGTCACTTTGAAGGAGAGGTGCGCAGGGCGCCGCGCTTTGCGATTGTGCCATATGCGATTGCCCGCCGGAGCGCCGCGGCCTACTATCCGGAGACCAATGTTTTGATCCCGATCCGCAGTGTCGCCGCCAAGAGCAATCAGCCAGCCGCTAAATGCATTCGCATTACGCTGAGTCCGGCCGATGCCAATGAGGCCCTGCACTTTCCAAAGACAGCTCTTGCTCACAACCTGGAACGCGCTGTGCCGCGTGTTCCTTGATAGCCAAGTGGAGAATATGAAACTTTTTCGATTGACGAATGTTGGATGCGTTTTGATGTTGTCGTCCGGGGTGTTTGCGTCGGAGCGGGTGAAGACCGCCAATGGCGCAGTGGAGACGACGAAGCCGCCGAAAGAGGGAGTGCGCAGCTTTAAAGGGATTCCGTTTGCGGAGCCGCCCGTGGGAGATTTGCGGTGGCGGGCGGCGCAGCCCGTGAAGAACTGGGAGGGGGTTCGGAAGGCGGACGACTTTGCTCCGCGCTGCATGCAGCAAACGGGCCCGAATGCCGATTATTGGTTTCGGAGCAATGGGATGAGCGAAGACTGCTTGTATCTGAACGTCTGGACTCCGGCGAAGTCAGGCGGGGAGCTGCTGCCTGTTTTGGTTTATGTATTTGGAGGCGGGTTCCAGAATGGCGATGGATCGGAGCCGCGGTATGACGGGGAGAGCATGGCGCGGAAGGGAATGGTGGCGGTTTCGGTGAATTACCGCACCAATATTTTTGGATTCTTCTCGCATCCAGAGTTGACAAAGGAGTCGGATCATCACGCGTCGGGGAATTACGGCTTGTTGGATCAGGTGGCGGCGCTTGAGTGGGTGCGGAAGAATATAGAGGCGTTTGGAGGAGATCCAAAGCGGGTGACGGTGGCAGGGGAATCGGCGGGGTCGATTTCTGTGAGTGCGTTGATGGCGTCGCCATTGTCGCGGGATTTGATGGCAGGAGCGATTGGGGAGAGCGGCGCGTTGATTTCGACTTTGCCGCCGCGGCCGTTGGCGCAGACGGAGAAGGATGGCACACGGTTTGGTGAGTTGGCGGGGGCGGGGTCTCTGAAAGAGTTGCGGGCGATGAGTGCGGAGAAGATTCAAGAGGTGGTAGCGAAGATGGCTCCGATGGGTGGCGGCGCGCCGGGGAGTGCGACCGCGCCGGCACTGCGGTTCAGTGCGAATCTGGATGGCTACTTCTTGCCGAAGACGCCGCTGGAGGTTTTCGAGGCGGGCGAAGAGGCGAAAGTGCCGCTGTTGGCCGGGAGTAATTCGCAGGAGATGGGAGGGCGCCTGATTCTGGGCCAGAGCGCGCCGACGGTTGAAAATTTTGCGGCGGCGATTCACAAGCTCTACGGGGACAAGGCGGACGAGGTATTGAAAGTGTATGCGCCGAAGAATGACGGAGAGGTGATGCAGGCGGCGACGGACCTGGCGAGTGCGCGGTTTATTGCACATTCGACGTGGAGCTGGACCGAGCTGCAAATGAAGACGGGCGGATACCCGGTTTACCGTTATTTTTATGCGCGGGTGCGTCCGCCGTATCTGGGGATGCCCGGGCAGACTCCGCCGCCGGCGAATCCGGCAATGCAGGCGCGCGGCGCGGTGCATTCGGCGGAGATTCAGTATGCGATGGGGAACCTGGATTTGGACCCCCGGTACAAGTGGGATGCGGAGGATCACAAGGTTTCGGAGACGATGCAGACTTACTTTGTGAACTTTATTAAGACAGGGAATCCGAATGGGGCGGGCGTGCCGGAATGGCCGGCTTACAGTGCGGACAGCGGGTATATGCGGATGCGGATTGATGTTCAGAGCAAAGCGGAGCCGGAGCCCGATCGGGCGCGGTATCAAGTGCTGGATATGATTTTCGCCAAGGGGCAATGATTGCTTAACGGCGGTGGCCCAGGTAACCTGCCAGCGCAGAAATCCGGAATCCGCTTACTAACGTGCGCGGTTCAGAAAACCACCACGACCGTCAGGGAGTGTGTGGTGATCGAATTTTGTGCCGGAAAGTAGCTGGCTATTCCAGAACGAACCGGGACTTGGTCGACGTATTGTATGTGTCCGTCTTTTACCGCAAACTGCCTGGGCTGATGTCTTGGGTGCCTGAGCCTCGAAACAGGGCTTTAAAGCCTTCCTGCTCGAAATGATGGTCATTGGTGAGGGCTTCGGTTAACCCTTCACGCCGCATCGCATGCATGGAGGTGCAATCGGTAAGGCTGTATCCTTTGTCGGGCCGAGCCTCATAGAGCGCCAAGCCGGTGAGAAAACTTTCATGGCTCTGCGGTATCACGTGTACCGTTCGAGCCGACAAAATGCTCCTCACGATTTTGACGGCATTTGCTCCCCTGGTTGTCCGGAGCGCCGAACTGGAGGCCGGGGCTGGTGGGCCGTGGAAAACACGGCCTCTGCCTTCAAAATCTTGCGACAATGGGGAACAGCAGGCATACCACCCATGGAAACCGAAGAGAATCTGCAAGCCGCCATTCCTAGTCCGCTTTTGACGCGCGCCCACGAAGTCGCGAGGCAGGAACGTAGCGATTTCGCTGAGCTGATAGCCTCCGCTGTTGAACAGCGTGTGAGCCAGCACGATTTTCAAGGGGCGAAGACCGATGAACGGCCTATTTGGGAAGTCATCACCGACATTGTAAAAGACGTGCCCGATGAAGTCTTCGACCGGCTGCCGAAAGATGCAGCAAGCCAGGTTGATCATTACATCTACGGCCTTCCGAAGAGAGATTAGTGCGGCGAGTTTTCGCGCATACCTTTTATTGGGTTGCGCTCATTCACCGCAAGCCTTCGTCAGATGAGCAAAAGGCAAGTACTTCGGTGAGCACTTTCTCAGTAATAACAATGTGGACGGACGCCGTCTCCCGGCTCCATTCCAGAGCGGCTTTATTGCCCGCATCCTTCGCCTGACGTAGCCACGTGCTCGCGACGAAAGCTTCGTGTGGCGGGCAAACTTCCGTGCAGACGGAACGTAACGAACTGCGGCTGTCCGATGGCATCCCAGTGAGGCAGACGACGTAGATAGCGGAGCATAAGAACCCTGTGCTGGCCTTCAGGCAGAGCGGAGACGCGGGGATCGAAAAGAACTACCGCACTCACTACGTCTCGCCCGCGCTTTCGGAGCGCAAACAGAAGAGACTTCAAACAGAGATGGACCAAGCTCCACGAGCCGTAGTGTTCCAGATCCTGCGGGATTCTCAATGCTCGGAATGCGGCGCGGCAATCGAGCAAGACTCGTTTCTCTTGATGGACGCCGGCGAGCCGCTTTGCCTTTCCTGCGCGCGTCTCGACGATCTCGAATACCTGCCGGGAGGCGACACAGCTTTGACGCGGCGGGCTACCGAGTACAGTGGCCGCGTCGCGGTGGTGGTTCGTTTCAGCCGATCACGGAAGCGCTACGAAAGGCCGGGGATTCTGGTGGAGAGATCCGCGCTGGAAAAAGCGGAACGTAAATGTACCGAGGATGCCGAGGAGCGAGCGGCTGCCCGTGAGCGCGGGGCCGAGCGGCGGCGCGAAGAGGATCGGTCCCTGGTGGTTCGTATGGTTCAGCAGATCGGGGGGCTGTTTCCCGGTTGTCCAGCTGCCGAAGGTGCCGCGATCGCCGAACACACCGCGCAGCGGGGAAGCGGGCGCGTTGGCCGTACCGAAGCGGGCCGAAAGCTCGATGAGCAAGCGCTGACACTGGCCGTTGCCGCGGCGGTTCGCCACAAACACACCAGTTACGATGAATTGCTGGCCAGTGGATTGGATCGCGTCACGGCCCGCCGACGCGTCGCAGAGCGGGTGGAGGAGATCCTCGCCGGATGGCGAAGTGACCGCGGAATAGCTATTCCAGAACGAATGTGACGATTTCGTCGGCGGATTCAGTACCTTGCTTTACCACGAATCGCACGCTGTAATTTCCCGAAGGTAACTGTTGAACCGGTACTTGGGCAACGTATTGTATGTGTCCGTCTTTATCAGCCGCAGGCAACGGAGCGGGTCCGCTGCCGAGAAGCTGGCCATCCTTGGTGAATTCCATGGTTAGTTCGGGCGCAACGCCCTTTTGCTGCAAATTCGGATACACCACAAGGTAGAAGGGCAGGGAGGAGGTGCTCGCCTTCTTGATAACCGGGTCTAAAGTGGGCGAAACCACCTTAGCGCCCATTAACCAGGGGTCCGTTGGGGATGTTGTCGGCTCTTTGTCTTTGAGAGTGCGAATGACCGCGACGCTCGAGATGGCCAGCTTGCTTTCCTCGGCCGGAATGAGAATGCTTCTCTTGGACGCGCTGATGGTATCGCCTTCCTGGTCCATAACGGCGGTTTCGAGAGAGTAGCGGCCAGGAGGCAGATCGACGCGCTCGGTGTAGATGAAGTGGCTCTGGGCCAAGGCGGCCATTTTGGCGGCGGGCACCTTCAACGGAATCTCGTTGCCAAACTTCTTGGTGACTTCTCCGCTGGCATTCTTGATGATGGCCAGGTAGGAGAAGCGGCCTTCGAATGTTCCCGAGCCCTTCACGGCCTCGGTCAGCTTAAAGTTACTCAATGGCACGTCAATGACGATTTCGCCGAAGGTTTGATTTTGCGCAGTGCGGAAGTGCATGCCGTCGGCATGATAGGCAAACGCCTTCGGCAAGGGAGCGGTCTCGAATGCCTTCAGCAGCGGAACCTCGTAGCCGGCGATGAGGTCGCCATGCCCCACCATGGAAGGAGGCAGCGCAAAGTAGCCAGCGCGCGATTGAATTCTCAGGTCGGCGCGCGCGGTCTTCACCGCAACTTTGCGGAAAGATCCATCATACTTCTGTATTTCGGGCGCGTAAGAAATTTCGTAATACGTCTCGATATCTTCGTTCAGGCGGCGAAGCGGACCCTTGAGGTCGTTGCTATTGGCGATGAGGAAGCCGCCGGTGGATTCAGAGAGATCGGACAGGGTGACCTGCGTGTTGGCGCGGCTGCTTTCAAGAGCGGTGTCGAAAACTTTCACCTGATCGGGCCGAACAGCTTGGTAGCCGGTGGATTGCGCTTGGCTCTGGGAAGATTTAGCCGCCGAGTTCAACATGTCCGAGGCTCCCTGGTTATTGCCGGCGCCGACGCCGCGCGTGTCAATGGCGTAAAAGCTCACATTTGACCGGTTGGCGATACTGATGACGTTCTTGAAGCCTTGCTCCATGCCCTGAGGGATGCTGAAGCCCGGAGTGAAGTAGAGGATGGTCTTGCGGCCGGGCAAGCGGTATTGCTCCTTGACGGCATTCAGTAAAGCGTAGATGCTGGAGCGGCCCCAATCGATCATGGCCATGCCTTGCTGGCCTTGCAGCATCTGCAACATCATTTGGGCCATCAGCGCGTTGGCTTGCGACGTCATCATGCTATTGGCGTTGGTGCCGGCACCGTTAGCACTACCGTTGGCGGTATCCTGAGCGGTGTTCACCTGTTGTTGGAGGCTTTGGCCGCCGGGGTTTGGACCCAGTACCTGCTGGAGTTCCGCCTGCACGCGCTCGGTGTCGCCAACGAAATTCTGGTTGTCGCCACCGGTGGCGTGCAGAACCGCTTTCTTCAGCAGTTCGCGATCATTGGTGAACCTTTGGATGGCCTCCAATTGATGGTCAATCACCATCACGGCCATGTAAACGTTCTGAGGCAAGTCGCTCTTCAGAAGGTCGAGAGACGCGTCGCGCGCCAGCTTGCGGCCCGTTAGGTCGAGCCCTTGATAGATCATGGTGACCAGACGGATCTGGCGCAGCGGGTCGAGTTGAGTGCGCGTTCCAGCGGCGCCAGCGGTGGGAGCGGCGATGGCCTCGGCTCCCTCGACTAGCCGGAAAGATTTGACGGCGTGTTTTTCGCCATTGTCGGTGATCTCGAAATCCTGCGGCGTCAGATCAGTGACGGCTTTGCCATGCTTGTCGCGCACTATGACGTCGAGCACCACCTCGTCGCTTTCAGCCTTGATGACCGTCTGCGATTTCTCAGGAGCGGGCGCGGTGGTCTGAGCCAGGGCGGCGGGCATGCTTAAAGCCGCAAGGCCCAGCAGCGTCAACGTCGTCCGATGGAGCAATCGTGTCATCGTCGTGTACCTCGAAACTATTTTCTTGAGATTCTTCATGGTGCTCATCTGTTCAGGTGTCCGGCGGCGGTTTCCGCTAAAGGGCGGGAAGGCGTTTCCGCCAGCGCAGATTCGAGCGCGGATTGCATATTTTCCGCGCGATAATCCAACTCGGTGAGACGGGTCGAGTATATCACCCGGCCGTCTTTACCGACAATCACCGCCAGGCTGGGCCAAGCGGAGTAAAGCTTTTCAACCTCGCCGTCCATGCCATCGACAACGGCGGGAAAGGCCAGGTGCAATTGCCGCAAGCAGTAGGAGGCATGCTCGCGCTTTTCGGTTATGTTGGCGGCGGCCTGAACCTGTACGCCGTCGCGAGCATTGCGACCGCTTTCCCAGGTTTCCGCAGTGTGGGCTTCGCGTATGTAGACCAATAAGAACGGTGCTTGTGAGCCATAACGCTTCTGCAAGTCGCGCAAGGAAGGGGCGGCGGCACGGAAATTAGGGCAAGAATAGCTGGCAAAAACAAGCACGACAGGCGTTTTTCCGCGGAAACTGGAAAGGGAGACCGTTTTGCCGCCGGCCAGCACGGGAAGGGAAAAATCGGGCGCCACGTCATGCGGTTTCAGGCCTGGCGCACCAGCCGCCTGCAGCGTTTGCAAACGGACAACTTCTGTGTGTTCGCGGGCGGCGTCTTTATTCAAACGAAGGCGTGTGTAGAGCGCCTCTAAATCACGATGCAGATCGAGCGAGTCGGGTGCGAGCGGGCGGGCGGCCTCAAACTGGATGCGCGCTTTGTCGGGTTGGTTGGTTGCGGCCAGCAGTTCGCCATAAGCAATGGCGGCATCAGCTGATTTGGGCCGGAGCGAGTGCGCCCGCTCGAGAACCGGTTTGGCTTCGCCATATTGCTTGCGAACCAGTAGAATTTGCCCGAGCGCGAGATTGGCAGGAAAATCGTTGGGGTTGGAGGCGAGTTCTTTGTGGAAAGCGGCGGAAGCGCCGTCGGGGTCGCCGGTGGCGAGAAGAGCGCGTCCAAATAAGGACTCGATACCGGACAGATCGGGATTCAGCGCAATAGCGCTGGCCAGTTTCGCGACGGCGGCGGGATAGTCGCCGGTTTCGAACATGCGCGTGCCGAGCAGGAAGCGCGCTTGCGCGGTATCGCCTTGTCCCAGAATGCGATCCAGCAGCACTTGTCCTTCGGCGATGCGCTGTTTGTGAAGGAGCGCCATGCCGAGCATGTAGGCGACGGACAGGTCCGTGTGGTCGGCTTGTTCGAGCGGCTGAAGAAGTTCGACGACGCGATCATCGTTGCCGAGTTGAAGCTGGCAATCGGCAAGCTGAAGGGTGATCTGCTTTTCCGCGGGCATCTGGTGGTGAAGCGCCTCAAAGCGCTCGGCAGCTTCCGCGAGGCGGCCACTCTTGACCAAGGCCAGGGCAAGATTGACGGCAATGCGCGTGTCGCCGGGTGCTAGACGGAAGGCGGCCTGATATTCCTCGATGGCCTCATCGTAGCGGCCCAGTTTGACGAGCACGACGCCGAGATTCGAGTGTGCGCCTACCTCGTCGGGCCGGAGCTTGAGAAAAGCGCGATAGGCGGCGGCTGCGCCTTCGTTATCGCCGGCCTGTTGGAGAGAATACGCCTGTTGAATCAGAGCGCGCGGATCATCTGATTGAGCCGGCAGAAGCATTGGCCACACAAGAACGACGAAACGAATGAGGCCCTTAATCCGGAAACGGTTCATTGGGCCTCACAATGCGGATTTGGTGGTCGGTAAAACGGTGATGCGCGCCGGGCATGTCGATCCGCGGCATGTGGCAGGATGCGCAATTGTTCTTAGAAACCTTGCATAGGCGGGCCGCCGTGTTGGCGCCCGTTGAATGGCAGGCGAGGCATTTGGGATCGTAACTGGCTTCATCGGCATTGAGCGGCTGATGCGGATCGTGACAGGCGACACAACTGATGCGAGCATCGGCGCTGTCGTAGCATTTGCTGTTGGTGATGCGGTAGGGCTGGAAACGGACGCTGGCAAGGCCAAGTTTGGGTCCGGTGGCGATTTCGTCCCAGGTCCGGTGGCAGCCGCCGCAGAAGGAGTTCATTTGCTCGGCGGTGCCATCGGTTAGTTTTTTCATGGCGGCGACCTTACCGGTTTTGAAGCCGGCTAAATGATCGGCGGCGGACCCGTGGCAACGCTCGCATTGAAGGCCGGGGACAAGGCTGGTCAGATTCAAAGTAAGCCCTTCACCGGCGTTGGTAGCGTGGCACTGGAAACAGCGCGCACCGTCCTGCTTTCCCATTTCGCGGCCTGCGGCCTGCAAGAGATTGAGGGGCGCTTGATTGACGGCGCCCATGGTGAGATCCAAAGCGTTGATCTCTTTGTAAAAGCTGACGCGGCTTTCATAAAGGCGGCCGTCTTTTTCGAAGACATACGTTTGGCCGGCGCGCCCGAGTCCAAAGGCCCAGCCGATGGGCGTGGTGAATGTCTGCACGCCGTCGGTTACGGAATAGATACTTTGGTTCGCTTGGCGCTCGATCCGGTAGGAGTATTTACCGCTTTGGAATGTCAAAACCGGATAGGTTTTGAGGATGGCGCATTCGGCAACAGTTTCCATGGCGTGTGCCATGGGAGTGGCGGGCTGTCTGGCCGCCTGCGCCGGGTGACAGCCTGCGCAGGAGGGAGAGCCTTGCGTGGTTGCCAGGAGAGCCAGAATAACACCTCCGAGGATGCTCACTTTTGCTCCACGGCGGGTGAATCTTTACGGAGTTTGATGAACTCGGCGCGCTCGCGGGCGGCGTCGGCGGGGCGGCCCACTTTGCCATAGGCCATGGCGAGGAGATAGTGGTTTTGGGGATTGGCGGGGCTCATTTTGATGGCCGTCTCAATTTCGCCGATGCCTTGCGAGACGTTGGAGCCGCCGTCTACGAGAACCTTACCCAACAAGGCGTGGGCGGGTGCGAAATTCGGGTTGACATCCACCGCTTTCCTGGCAAACGGAAGGGCGGAAGCGAAGTCGGCGCGTTTATCGTATTCGCGAGCGATGCTGAAGAGGGCTTCCGAGTGACGGGGAGAAACGGCCAGCTCCGCTTTGAATTGCTCCACCGCTTGATCGGGGTCGCCACTCACTAAAATCAAGCCATACAGATAATGCAACTGGGGGGTGTCCGGGTATTTCTTCAGGATCTGGTCGAATTCGGCGGTCGCGTCGGCAATTCTGCGGGCGCTCCCATCGCAGAGTGCGCGGCCAACGTCCATCACAAGCTCGCGTTCGGTGGGCGGGAGTTCGGAAGGAAGCACGGGTTTGCGCAAGGCGGCGATTCCCATGGCTTCGGCCAGGCGGGGATTATCTTTGCCCTGGCCCACCGCCAATGCCACCAGGCCCATGGCTTGGTCGAATTCGCCCTCGCGCGTGAAGAGCAGCGCCCGATGATAGTTAGCGATATCGCGGATTTCATCGTGACCGCCCAGCCCCAATGTGTTGGCGTGTTGCAGATGGGCCAGCGCTTCGACGTATTGCTTGGTTTGGAATTCGCACAGCCCCAGCATGGCCCAGGCGGTGGCCATTTTGGGTTCGTTTGAGAGGACGTGGCGGAAGGCATCGCGGCCCTGCTCGTATTGATCGGCTTCGTAGTAGATGGTGCCGGTAAACCACCAGCCTTCGGCCCAGGTGGGCTTCAGATCCAGCGCCTGGCGGTAGAGGCGGAGCGCTTCATCGGGGTTACCGGCTTCGCGCGCGGCTTGGGCTTTGGCGGCTAGGGCGGGGAAAGCGGGTTTGCTGTCGGTAGCGGATAATAGGGTGCAGACTGGAACTAGGAGCGGGACCAAGAGAGCGCTGGCAGGCTGAAGCCTGCCCCACCAATTCAATGCACTGCTGAAAATGTAGAATGGATACGCAGGCGTCATGGTGCTGCCTTTTGGGCCGCTTCGGTGGCTTGTTCGGCGGTCCTTAGACGCTCCGCGGTAGCACGTTCCCGATCGCCATCCGCCTTACGCTTCTGACGATAGTAAAGCGTTGCCAGGGTAACGTGGGCTTCCATGAAGTTTGGGGCTTGCCGGAGGATGGATTCGAGGTCCGCTTCGGCTTTTTCGCTTTGGCCTAAAGCCATTTCGACCGAGGCAATTTGAAAGCGCGCGCCGAAATCGCCGGGACGCACCTCCAACGCTCGCGAGAGGTAAGGCATGGCCGCAGCGTAATCCTGATCCAGCCGGAGCAGAAAGCCCAGGCGCAAGTTAGCTTCAAAGTTGTTGGGGTTGATGGCCAGTTCCTGCTGGAACGCCGTTCGAGCGCCGGGTTGATCGCCGGTTCCGAGCAGCGCGAGTCCGTAATAGGCGTGCGCGTCGGGGAGAGTAGGATTCAACTCGACGGCACGCTTTAAATCGACGAGCGCGCCCGAGAAGTCGTTCACCGCGAATTTGGTGGTTCCGATGAGCAAGCGCGCCTCGGCCGAATCGCCATGCTTGAGAATCTGGTCGATGAGCAACTGTCCATCGCCGGCTTGGCCGTCGCGAACTAAGGCCGTGCCCAGCATATAGGCGATAGCGGGGTTATCGGGATCGCCACGGCGCAGAGGCTTCAGTAATTCGATCACCTTCTTATTTTGGCCGGTTCTTAGATAGGAGTCGGCGAGAAGCTGGATGAGCTGCAAGTCGCCCGGCAACGAGTTCCTGGCGCTCTCCAGTTGTTCGATAGCGGATGGAAACTGTGCGGCCTTATAGTATGCACGAGCCAAATTCAAGCTGACTTGCGGATTGGGCGCAATGTTCAGAGAACGTTTGTATTCGATGATGGCTTCCTGGTACATGCCTTGCGCAGCCAAAGCGGCACCTAAGTTCGAGCGCACTTGCGCGACGTCGGGATACATGGCGAGAAAGGCTCGATAATCGCGGATGGCGGCGTCCAGTTCGCCGGCTTGATGGGAAGCGATGGCCTGTTTCAGCAGCTCTTGCGGCGATTGGCTGGTTTGCGCATACAGGAATCCGGTACCGATTACGAGTACTGCAAGGCGGAACATTGCTCCTTCCGACGATTATAGTCCCTTCACCAGTGGTGGAGCGCAAAAGGGGGGCGGACAGTAGTCCGTCCCCCCTTTGCTTTGCCACTTAGAAGTAGAACTTGAGAGCCAGTTGGACGATGCGGTTACCCAGTTTTACCGGGGTGTAACCGAAGGCCGTATTGGTATTCACGGGCGCTCCGCCGTTCGGATTGGGAGCGAAATCCAGATAGGTGCTGTTCGAACCAACTCCTGTACCCGTGAAGCTCCAAATGGGGTGGTTCAGGAAGTTGTAAGCCGAAAAACGGAACTGCAGTTTCTTCGACTCACTGACCTGCCAATTCTTGAAGATCGACAAATCGCTATTGAAGAACCAGGGTCCAAAATACTCGGGTAAGACAATGGGCCCATTCTGACCAGGCGTAGTCGAAATTGAGAAACAGTTGCCGTTCAGATACTGATGGGGCGCGAGATTCGCCGTGGGATTGCAGGTGATGAGCGGTGTGAGCGGTACTTGGTCTGTTCCGTTGATGGAATAGGCGCTGACCGACGAGCCATATGCGTTATTCACCTTTAACGAACTACTGATATTTCCGCTGGAGTTGAAGGCCGCGCTGGAAGAGTTGCCGGTCAGGTTTACGCCACTCTGAAGCTGGGTGATACCAGACAGTTGCCACCCGTTAACCACGCCGATGGCGAACTTGTTGGTGTGAACCGGGCTGGGCAACTCGATGGAGTATGCCGCATTGATGATCTGACGGCGATCATACGGCACCGGGCCGTAGTCTTGCGACAAGTTGAGTTGATCTCCACCGACAATGCCCATGGCTTTGCCGAACGTATAGTTCATTGTGATATCGTACTTGCCCTTTTGCCGGACCCAACTCACTTGCAAAGCATTGTAATTCGAGTACAGGTTGTGGTTGGCGATATTCACGGCCTGATATGTGGGATAGGGGCCGTAATTATACTCGCCGCTGGCGACGACGGAAGGGTCTTTGCCGATATTAAACAACGTGCCATAAGGAATGACGTTGATGTTGGTTCCTACTCCCGTAGTGTTGAGCAAGTACTTGCTTTGATTGCCGACATAGGATGCCTCGAACATCGAGGAGAAGGGCAGTCTTTGGGAGATGGTAAAGCTGTAGCTGGAAGTCAGAGGACTTTCGCTATCTTTGGAACTGACGCCGGCGGTGGCAAAAGGCTGCGTGCCGGGGTTAGTCGCCTGGATTTGCGCAAAACTAATGGGACCGCTAACGGTGGCCGTCTGAATTCCCTGGCCTGGCTGAAGCCCCTGCGTGAACTGGGCATTGTGATAGCGGAACTGGCCCCAACCACCTCTTACCACGGTTTTGCCGTTGCCGAAGACATCATAGGCCATACCGAAGCGCGGCGCGTAGAAAAGAGCGCGGCTGGGGAAGCCACCGAGCGGGACAGCGGAGTCGTTTGCGTGCCATTCAAACCCGGGCTGCGTCCCGTTGGCCGCAGTCGAGCTATAGGCGCCCGGATTGAAGACGGCGAAGCCGAGGCCTTGACGGTCATACCAGGGGCTAAGATGCGAAATCCGCAATCCGTAATCCACAGTCAAGCGCTTGCTCACCTTCCAGCTATCCTGGGCAAAGAACTCTATGGCGTGGTAGGCTTCGTTATTCAGCCTGTCGTAGTTTGTCTGCTCATATGAACTCGTGTTGCCGGTCAGCAAATCAGCCCACGGATTGCCGGTGACTGAGCTCCAGTTCGCCTGTGCCAATAGGCCGTTGGCGTAGTTGCTGGAGGGTTGGTTGTTGATGTCGAACTCATAGTAGCCGCCAAACTTGGCCGTGTGGGTACCCCACACCTTCGACAAACTATCGCTGACAGACGGCAGGTCTTTCTTGGCGAACAAGCCTTGGCTCGCTCCGCCCACCTGGAAGCCGGAGGGGTTCAACAGCGTGGCAAGCTCACCGCCCCAACTCGTCATTGAAGGGATTTGATCCACTCCGTTGTTGTAGAGGCCGGTGAAGGTGTTTCCGATCGCCTTGTTGCTGACCTTCGAAGGAGTCTGGAACACGTTCGGGAAGTCGATATAGGTGTAGGCGAAAACGAATTCGTTCGACATCGTGGGGTTGAAAACGTGAGTCAGGCTGGTTGAGACCGATTGGGATTGGTTCTTGCCTAAAATCGGTGTCGGGTAAGGCACGGAGGTGCCGTTGCGCCACCAGAGAGTGACCGGGAACTGCTGTGTTTCCCACTGCAAATTATAGCGGACGAAAAGCTTGGTGTTGTCGCTAATGTTGTAATCGATACGCGATAGCCATTGGAACGAATTCTGCTGGAAGATGGCGTCTTCCGCGTAGTTATCGCCGAAGGTGGTTGCCGGATTGGCGTTCGGCGAGGGATATTCTTTCATCAGGGCCAAGCCGCTCGGGTTGATGGCGCTAGCCGGGATCATGCCACCGGGGTAAAGCGTGGAGTTAACCGGCGAAGGCGCACCCCCGCTGGCGGTTTTGACCCCGAGCGCGGCCAAGCTGGCAGCGGAAAAATCTCCTTGCTGCATTTGGGTGGTGGCTACGGTAGCGCCCAACAAGCCGGTGTCCAGAGTTTGCACATAGGCTTCAAAGCCGGTAAAGAAGAATAGCTTGTCACGCTTCCTGTTGA
This sequence comes from Bryobacterales bacterium, assembly GCA_963785595.1. Lineage (GTDB taxonomy): Bacteria > Acidobacteriota > Terriglobia > Bryobacterales > Bryobacteraceae > Bog-105. The sequence continues at coordinate 1,415,892 of CAWAVY010000003.1, forward strand.
AGTTGGTATGCGGGATCAAAACAGGACCGCCGATGTTGCCGCCCGGAAAGAAGTACTTGCTCTCGGGCCGTCCGACGCCCACGTCGTTGTTCAGCCAGGTGTTCGAATTCATTACATAGTCGCGGGCATAGAAGTATGCCTCGCCGTGGAAATCCTTGCCGCCGGCCTTGGCGACCGTGCTGATGACAATCGGACCTTTAGAGTTTTCAGCGCTGTAGTTCGACGTCAGCACCTTGAACTCCTGAATCATATCGGTGTTCGGATTCACGGGCGTGGCGCAGTTGCAACCGGGATCTGAGACGTGCGCGCCGTCGGCAGTTATGTCGATGCTGCCCGCGCCGGTCCCGTTGGCGGAAAAGGCGCTGTTTAACGGACTCTGGCTGCCGCCGTCGCCGTTGCCGTTGATGCCAATCACTTCACCGTTATAGTTGGTGCCCGATTTCAATCCGTCCGAGCTGTTGAGCATAGCCATGCCGGGCAGGATCTTAATGAATTCGGCGGCGTTCCGGCCGACTTGGCTGAAATCCTGAAGCTGCTTCTGTCCAAGCACGATAGATTTTTCACCGGAATCCACCGGTATGATCTGCTCTGACTGACTGACGACTTCGACCTCTGTTTTCGAACTGCCAATCTCGACGCTCACCGGGAAATTCAGGGTGGCTGCGCCGATTAGATCGATGCCAGTGATTTCGTACTGCTTGAAGCCGGAGGCGGTAACCAAAAGGTCATACTGGCCAGCCGGGACGGAAGAATACGAGAAATAACCATCATTATTTGACGTGGACCGCCGCACGTCGCCAGAGGTCTTGTTGGTTAGCGTGATGGTGGCGCGCGGAACGACTGCGCCGGTGGCATCGGAAACGGTGCCTGTAATGGTGCCAAAAATAGATTGCGCCGGGAGCAACGTGGCGCAACTCAAAAAAATGGCTAAGAAAAGTGAACACCTGAAAGATTGCAAGGTTCGAGACATAGATCCCCTTAAATCAACGCGGACTGCGTGCAAAACTAACTGAGTATAACTAGATCAAAAGGTGGAGAGAAAGTTTCTTAGGGTTAATCGAGAGCTAACAGCCCACGTTAACGCAAAAAAGCCCCGTTTTTGAGCGAAGTTAACGGTCCCGTTCCCACTCCATTTGTGAGATTTGATATACTTCGCGGAGACTTCATGAGGTTAATATGTACGCTGCCAGCTCCCAAAGTGCCGAGGAGCGAGCCGAGGTTGAGGCCGTCCTTCGCTCAGGAATATTAGACCGGGCACCTAACCTTGCTAGTTTTCTAAGATACGTGTGCGCCCAGCACTTCGAGGGCGAATCCGACTCCGTAAAGGAGTACAGTATTGCGGTCGAGGCGCTGAACCGAAGCGCGGATTTCGACCCGAGAAAAGATTCAATCGTGCGGGTCGAGGCTCACCGTTTGCGCAAGCGGCTGGCCGAGTATTACGAGAGCGTCGGTGCCGCTCACTGCGTTCAAATCGAAATACCGAACGGCCAGTATTCGCCGCGATTTATCCATCACACGCAAGAGCCTTTGGAAGAACCGGTGACGGATCTGCAGCAACTGGACCAACGGCAAATCGAGATGCCAGCGACCGTCGCGCCAACTCCGCTCGAACCGGTGCGAACCGGTGGCCGGTCATTGAAAATCCACAACCGGAAAACCCACAGCCGGCTTTTCGTGGCGGCTTTGCTGGCGCTGGCGGCCATCCTATTAATAGCGTTCGTTATCGCGGGCCGTCACCATACCGCGGCTTCGTCCGAGACAATTGAGACTTGGCGCGGACCGTCCAGTGAGCCGGTACCCGGGGAATTTCGTTTCCTGGCTGGTTACCACGGGGCGCCGTTTACGGACAGGCAGGGCCGTATTTGGCAGCCGGATGCCTATTTCGACGGTGGCGTCTCAGTTCCGCTGCCGGAGGATGCGGGTGTGGCTGGCTTACCCGATCCGAAGTTTGCCAAGAGCCGGCGCGAAGGCACCTTTCGTTACTCCATTCCTGCTCGGCAGGGCACTTACGAAGTTCACCTGCATTTTATTGGGGCCCGGTACGGCGACCCCGGCGATCCGGCGTCGTTAGCCTCCTTTCGAGTGAGTGTAAATGACCACCCCGTCTTGGAGGGCTTCGATCCGATTTCCGAGGCGGGCGGGCCAGACCGCTTTCACTCGCGCGTGATTCGCGACGTTTCCCCTGCTGCCAAGGACGGAAAGATTCATCTCGCTTTCGTAGGGCTTTCCACCAAAGCCTTCGTCAACGCGATTGAAGTTCTTTCGTCCGAGCCCGGCAGGGTGCGGCCGGTGCGCATCGTGGCGGCAAAATCGTCCGTGGTGGATTCGGACGGATCGGTTTGGCTGGCCGACGAGGGCGCCGTGGGAGGGGTTTTAGTGGAGCGGCGCGACAGTATTCAGGACGCACGCCTCAAAATGCTGTTTGCCGGGGAGCATTATGGCAATTTCGCGTACCATATCCCCATGCCGCCCGGGCGCTACCGGGCGACGCTCTATTTCGCCGAAACTTTTTTTGGGAGCAACCTTCCTTACGCGGCCAGCGCCGCCGGAGCCCGTCTGTTTAATGTATTCGCCAACGGAGAAACGCTGCTCCGCAATTTCGACGTGGCCCAGGATGCGGGCGGGCCGAATCGCGCCACTACTAAAACGTTTGAGAACATCGAGCCCAACGCGCAAGGCAATATCGTTTTGGAGTTTGTGCCGGTGCGCAACTATGCGGAGGTGAATGCGATTGAAGTCTCCCAGATGAACTGAGAGTCTGGGGCGCGACTCAAGAGCGATGTGGATCAGGTTTCTTGGGTGGGGCGGACGCCTTCGTCCGCTGGCTGACCCCCTGGTCGGGCTCTGCGGCGAGAAACCGACAGCGCGGGAACGCGCTACGCCCAATCCAGATTACTCGAAACGGCCAAATCCACCAACGGAGAGTCAATAACTTACGAGCTGTTTCTGGAGAGATGGGTGACCAGGGGGTCCACCCGCGGACGCGGGCGTCCGCCCCACCTTCGCCGGCTGTAAGTACGACGTGAGCCTTATTTTAAAAGGCTTATGGTTCAACGTCTCGCCGAGAAAAAATAGCGCCCGTTGCCAAACTCTTTGTCGGGGCACAGGTCAATGGCCGCTTGTACTTCTATGCCGCGAAAGCCGGCGAATTGTAAGGCTTGCAGGATGTCGTGCTTTTCGTAGCAGCGTTCCTCCACAATGCTTTGGCGGCGCTGCCAGCAATCCTGCGAATCGGTTTGCTTGAACCAGATGAGTTCGGTGTGCGCAGTATGGGTGACGGTATCGTATAAGCCACGCCATAAGCAAAGCGCGTCATGCCGAATGTTTACGGCCCATTGATGCAGGTCAAGGGCATAGGCCTCTTCCAGATTCATGTCGAACACGAAAAGGCCGCCCGCGGCGAGCGCACCATAGACACCGCTGAAAACGGCGTGCAGCTCTTCCAGACTCAACATGTGGTTTAGCGAATCGAATGTCGAGAGCGCGCCGTCGAACGGGCCGGTTACGTCCAAGTGCCGCACGTCTTGGACATGCAATTCCGCTTGGGGCAGGTATTGCCTGGCGATCTCAATCAAGCCCGACGAACTATCGACCCCGGTCACGCGATACCCGCGCTTCAGGAGTTCTTTGGTGACATGACCCGAGCCGCAGCAGACATCCAGCACCCGCGACGCCGGGCTCACGCGGGAAAAAAACAAGCTCTCAAGCGCGGGGAGAGCGGCGGGTAGATAGGAATTCACCCACAGTGCGTGGTACATTCCGGCGATGTCGTCGTAAGAAGATGCGAGCATTCTGCGGAGCCTAAACCTATTTATGCACGTCCTCACACAATTACGAAACGCCAGGGCCGTTTCCCGGTCTCATGACTAGACCGCGGTGAACCTATGAAGTTTGAGCCTATCCAGAATTACGGCGTGATCGGCAATATGCGCTCGGCGGCGCTGGTGAGTGTGGCCGGCTCCATAGATTTTTTCTGCTTTCCCGAGTTCGATTCCCCGAGCGTGTTCGCGGCCATTCTCGACACAGCCAAAGGCGGCGCATTCACGATTAGCCCGGAACGCCAAGGCTTTAACAGCAAACAGATGTACCTTCCCGAGACGAACGTGCTGCTGACGCGTTTCCTGGCTGACGACGCCATAGTCGAATTGACCGACTTCATGCCGGTGAGCGAGACCCGGCCCTGTCACTGCATTATGCGCCAGGTGGCCGTGATCAGCGGTGAGGCTCACATCCAGGTTCATTGTTCCCCCAGATTTAATTACGCCCGATCCGGTCATCGCGCGGAATGCCGCAACCGGGCCATCGTATTCACAGAGGAAGGGACGGAGCACGAGGCGGCATTTCTCCAGTCGAGTGTCAGTCTTGAAATCGAAGGCGGGGACGCCCGCGCATCCTTCGCACTGAAAGCGGGCGAGAGCGCATGTTTTGTCTTGGGAATCGATTTTGAAGAGAAGACGGTAGAGGCGCTGGTCGAATTTGTTAAATGGCATTTTGAATCCACCTGCGCCTATTGGCGGCAGTGGGCGGGAAAGTCGCGCTATTCCGGCCGCTGGCGCGAGATGGTCAATCGCTCCGCCCTGGTTCTAAAGCTGCTTACCGACAGCAAGTATGGGTCTTTGATTGCCGCGCCGACATTCAGTTTGCCCGAGGCGATTGGAGGGCCCCGCAACTGGGATTACCGCTACACCTGGTTGCGCGACTCTTCTTTCAGTCTCTACGCCTTAATGCGGCTCGGTTATATGGAGGAGGGACGGCGTTTTAACGCGTGGCTGAAGGACCGCCTACGATTCGATAGAGTGGAAGGCCCGCTACAAGTTATGTACGGTATCGACGGCCGAACGGAGTTGCCGGAATACGAACTGGAACATCTGGAAGGATATCGCGGGTCGAAGCCAGTGCGCATCGGCAACGCAGCTTATCGGCAGTTACAGCTCGACATTTATGGTGAGATGTTCGACGCGCTCTATCTATCCAGCAAGTATGGCGACGCGCCATCCTACGAAGGTTGGGAGCGGCTGAAAGAGATTCTGAGATGGCTGGCCAAGCACTGGAGCGAGCCGGATGAGGGAATTTGGGAAGTGCGCGGTGGCAGGAAGCATTTCTTGCATTCACGGATGATGTGCTGGGTTGCATTCGACCGGATCATTCGCCTGGGACGGAAGCGTTCTTTGGAGGGCCCTTATGGGTGGATGGAGGAATGCCGCGATGCGATCATCCGGGACGTTCAGGAAAACTTCTGGGACCCCGAGTTAAAGGCGTTTGTCCAATATAAGGGTGCGAAGGAAGTGGACGCTTCGACGCTCTTAATGCCGTTGATGCGGTTTATTAGCCCGATAGATCCGCGGTGGCTCTCCACTCTGGAGCGTATTGAACGTGAGTTGACGGTAGACACGCTGGTGAAGCGCTATCGTTCGAAGAGCAGCGTGGATGGCTTGCCGGGCGAGGAAGGAAGTTTTACGCCCTGTTCTTTTTGGTTCATTGAAGCGCTTGCCCGTTCGCACCAAGTGGAGAAGGCGCGGCTGTTATTTGAAAAGATGCTAGGTTATTCCAACCATCTGGGGCTGTATTCCGAGGAACTCAGCGAGAGTGGAGAACACTTGGGCAACTATCCGCAAGCGCTGACTCATCTCGCTTTGATCAGCGCGGCTACTTACTTGAACCGGGTTCTGGACAATGATCAGAAGGAGCGCAGTCCTTGGAGCTAGGCAAAAGGGTGGCGCCGCGATGGAGGCGTACCGGAAGAAATGGTAGTTTTCAGCTTAAAAAAACCTCTCAAAAACTTGCGATCCGCTGGTTCGGAATGTTAACCTTTCGAAGTGATTTTACGCGGATTGAACCTGCGCAGGTCCATCTCCTGCTTGACTCTTTTCCTAGCCTTCGCGGGCTCGCGGGCTTCCGCCAGCACCGTCTTCGCGGCATGGAATTCAGCCAGTGGCAGCACGGCTGCGGGCAGTCTCGGCGGCGTGAGCTTCACAGTTTCCGGCTTAACTAACGCCGGACTTACGACCTCGGACTTGTCTAGTGGCTTCTTCAGCGCCAATCCGGGTGGAAGTAGCCAGCAATCCATCCATTACGCAGAGGGATCGAACTTTACCGTTACGTTCTCATCGCCCATCCCCATCCTGTACGTTTATGACTATTTTTGGCGCCCAGAACATTTGACGGACTACAACTTCGGTCAGGCGATCCAAATTCTTTCGGGTAATTCCAACGCCGCCGTCGTAGGCGGGACCAGTTTTGATGCCACCAACTTCAATTCTTTCCTCAGTGGCATCATCGAACTTACAAACGTAACGAGTTTTACGGTTACCCAAAATTTCCACGATCCCTCCTTTCAAGACCTGGACTTTGCCACGCAGGCTTTGGCAGCGCCTGAGCCGGATTCTTTAGCGCTCTTGACCCTAGGGCTGGCGGTTGCGGCCCTACTTCTCCCGCGTCGGCTCCGCAGTCTATGGCGCTAGTCCCGAGACCGCAATAGTAGCCATCAAGAGAGCGGGCGGCATAACCAACAAGCCAACTTTTAAGAACTTCCAACCACTGATCTGTTCGCCTTCGCGGCGTAGCGCAATGAGCCAGAGGACCGTAGCGAGCGATCCTGTAACTGAAAGGTTTGGGCCCAGATCCACACCAATCAGAACGGCGTCACGGATGGGAGCGGGTATTGGAAAGGCCTGGATCGCTCCGCCCGCCAGCAGTCCCGAAGGCAGATTATTGATCAGGTTCGACAAGGCGGCGATGCTGAACGAAGCAATCAGCGCGCCGAAATGGGGTGTTGCCGCGCACCAGCGTAAAACGGTACCCACGTGGTCGAGCGCGCCGGCAAGGTTTACCGCTTCAACTAGCACGAATAGACCCGCTACCAATGGAAGCACGCTCCAGGAGACGCCTTTCACAATTTCGCTCACCGCGTCGATTCGAGCGCGGGTGGTAAACAGCACGGCAATCACTGCCGCCAGACAAGTGGGCAGGCCGAGATCCACCCCAAAGGCGGAGGCGCCAATGAGGATTGCGCCAGTGCCGGCAATTTCCCAGGCGGCAAGCTGGCCCTCCTTCGACAGACTGGCGGGTTTACCGGCGTCTTCAACTCGTCCGGTCAGGTCTTTGCGGGAGATCCAGCGCAACGCGGCATAGGTGGCCGCGATTGAGAAAAAGGAAGGCAGTAGAAAGGTGCGCAACCACGGCACGAGTGGCGGGAGATGCTTGCCATAGACGACAAGATTGGCGGGATTCGAGATGGGTAATACAAAGCTTGCGGCATTGGCGATGAATGCGCAAACGAGAAGGTAGGGAAGCGCCTTCGTGCGCGCTTTTTGGACGGCCGCATAAACGGCGGGTGTAAGAACAACGGCGGTGGCGTCATTCGACAGGAAAACCGTGACGGCGATTCCTACGATGTAAACCAGTGTGAACAGGCGCGCGCGGGAACCTTTCGCCGCCGCCACTGCGAGTGAAGCCAGCCAGTGGAATACACCTTCGCGCCGGGCCAGTTCCGCCAACAGCATCATCCCGGTGAGAAACAGGTAAACATCTGTTCCCTTGGAGATGGCGTGGCCCGCCTGCGAGATAGGCAAAAGCCCACAGGCGACCATGACAGCTGCGCCTGAGCACGCCCAAACCGCTTCAGGCCAATTCTTCGGCCGGAATAAGACACCGGCCATGGCCGCTGCGGCAATTGACCAAACCAGGAGGCCGCTCACCTCGCACTCCATTCGTCGCAGCTTCGTAAAATCACTGTTGATGATTCGGTCCTTTTCTTGATACCACGATCCGCCGCGTGACCGATAGAATAGTCTCGCGCGGATGCACATCAAGGAATTATTCGACTTAACAGGCCGTGTCGCGATCATTACCGGCGGCGCCACGGGCTTAGGCAGACAGATGGCCGAAGCGCTGGCGGAAGCCGGGGCGCAGTTGGTTCTGTGCGCGCGCAATAAAGAGCGTTGCGATTTGGCCGCCACCGAACTGCGGGAGCTTGGGGCGGAGGTTCTGTCCTTCGGCTGCGATGTGAGAAGACCTGAGAGCATTCAGCGCGTGGTGGATGAGACGGCCGCGCGTTTTGGCCGTATCGATATTCTTATCAACAACGCGGGTACCTCGTGGGGTGCGCCGATCGAAGATATGAAGCTCGAACAATGGAATAAAGTGATGGAGACCAACATGACCGGCGCATTCCTTTTCTGCCAGGTAGTGGGCAAGGTAATGCTGCCGCAAAAACGCGGCAAAATCGTTAACATTGCCTCAGTCGCCGGTTTGCGGGGCTCACCGCCCGCGTTTCAAGCCATCGGCTATCAGGCGAGCAAAGGCGCGCTGATCGCCTTTACCAGGGATTTGGCTTGCAAATGGGCTGCGCACAATATTCACGTCAATGCCATTGCCCCAGGTTGGTTTCCTACCAATATGTCCGGCGCGGTGATTGAGCGCAATCCAGACGCCTTGCGTGAACGAATTCCGCTGCACCGCTTCGGTAGCGAGCACGATTTGAAAGGCGCAGCCGTTTTTCTCGCCTCCGCCGCATCCGATTTCGTCACTGGCCATGTTCTGGTTGTCGATGGCGGTCAAACGGCCTGGTGAATGAAGTGCCAGCCGACACGCAACCGGTTCGCAGCGGCGAGGAATTGGATAGCAAAGCGCTGACCTTGTACTTGCAAGGCAAAGTGGAAGGTATCGAATGCGGACTCGCCGTAGCTCAGTTCCCGAAAGGACACTCGAACCTGACCTACCTCCTGCGGGCCGGGGCAAATGAATATGTCTTGCGCCGCGGACCTTTAGGACCCGTGCCTCCGAAAGCGCACGATATGGCGCGCGAATATCGCGTTCTTGAAGCCGTTCATCCACACTTCCCGGAGGCGCCGCGCGTTTTTCACCTGTGCGAAGACACCGCCGTGATTGGCTCAGTCTTTTCCCTGATGGAGCGGCGGCATGGCTTGGTCTTGCGCGATTCCGTTCCTCCCGAAGTTTCGCTGATGCCTGACGATCGGCACCGCATGAGCGAAGCGTTCATCAAGTGCCTGGTACGGCTGCATAGTATCGACGTTGCCGAGACCGGCTTGATTGCCCTCGGTAAGCCCGGCGGCTTTCTCGAACGGCAAGTGGACGGTTGGGCGGGACGATGGCAGGCGGCGCAGACCGGCAAACTCGAGGTTATGGATGAGGTGATTCGCTGGTTGCGTGAGCAACGTCCGGTATCCGGCAAACCTACCCTGGTGCATAACGATTACAAACTGGATAACGTCATGCTGGCTTTTCGCGATCTTGATCGAATCGAAGCGGTTTTGGATTGGGAGATGACAACGGTGGGAGATCCGCTTGCCGATGTAGGGTTGAGTTTATGCTATTGGCTGGTGCCGCCGTGCGTCACATGTGAAGCCGGCTGGCATACGCGCGAACAGTTCATCGGCCGCTACGCGGAGTTGAGCGGGCGTGACGTGCGAAACATCGGCTACTACGAAGTGCTGGGCGTTTTCAAACTGGCCGTGATCCTCCAGCAGATCTATTACCGCTTCCGCCGTGGACAAACCGCGGACAAACGCTTTGAAAGATTCGATGAGCGGGTGAACGAACTGGCACAAACCGCCGCCCGTTTGGCGGAGCGCCGCGCTTGACCAGCCGATTTCCGATACAATCACCGCACAATGTCCCGAGTTGAAACCAAGTTTGAAATCGCCGACGCCATCGCTACCATCACCCTCAACCGCCCTGACAAACTAAACGCCTGGACGGAAATTATGGAGCGCGAAGTCCGTTCAGCCATGTTCGAAGCCGAGCAGGACGAACGCGTGCGCGCCATTGTTCTCACCGGTGAAGGGCGCGGTTTCTGCGCCGGAGCCGATATGTCGCTGCTGAAAGACTTGGCGGACCACGGCGCTACGGGAAGAGTCCCCCCCAGTCAGATCAAGGCCGGCGATTTCGAACAGAAATATTCTTACTTCCCGGCGCTCTCCAAACCCGTGATTGCCGCTATCAACGGGCCCGTCGTCGGCCTCGGCCTGATTCTTACACTTTATTGCGATCTGCGTTTCGCCTCCGCTACGGCCAAATTCAGCACCACTTTCGCGCGCCGCGGCCTGATCGCCGAATATGGCATCGCCTGGATTTTGCCCCGTCTCGTAGGTCTGCCCAATGCGATCGATCTGCTTTTCTCCGCCCGCACGATTGATGCCGCCGAAGCCCTGCGTATGGGCCTGGTAAACCAAGTCTTTCCCCACGAGAGTTTCGCGGCCGGCGTTCGCCAATATGTCCGCGATCTCGTCACGCTTTCCAGTCCGCGCTCCCTGCGCGTCATGAAACGCCAAATCTACCAAGGCCTCTCGCAAAGCTTGGCTGAAGCCTCGCAATGGGCTGAGCGCGAAATCCTGGAAAGCCTGGCATGCGAAGACTTCAAGGAAGGCGTGGCCCACTTTCGTGAAAAGCGCCTGCCCGTCTTCACCGGCCGCTAGACTTTTGAGAAACACGCGCAAGACGGTCGCGGTGTGAATCGCCCAACCCAAGAGTGGTGGAGAGTTTATTCTCTAAGTGGTGGCGCGCATCCGCCCCCTTTGGGCTTCTATGCAACATCTCCGGCAACAACTGCTCGCCTTCATGGACGAGCACATCTACCCCAACGAAGCGAGCTATCACGAAGAGATCGAGCGCAATCGCTGGACGCCCTCCGGCGTGGTTGAGGAACTCAAGTCTAAAGCGCGCGCGGCTGGCCTATGGAATCTCTTCCTGCCTGATAGCGAGTTCGGCGCGGGTCTTACCAACTCGCAATACGCACCGCTCTGCGAAATTATGGGCCACAGCGTTATGGCGCCCGAAATCTTCAACTGCTCCGCGCCGGATACCGGCAATATGGAAGTGCTCGCGCGATATGCCACGGCCGAACAGAGAGAGCGTTGGCTCAAACCTCTGCTCGCGGGTGAAATGCGCTCCTGTTTCGCCATGACCGAACCCGCCGTAGCTTCATCCGACGCCACGAATATTCAGGCCAGCATCGTTCGCCAAGGCGACGAATATCTTATTAACGGCCGCAAATGGTGGATTTCCGGCGCCGCCGACCCCCGTTGCAAAATCGCCATTTTCATGGGCAAGACCGACCCCTCCGCTCCGCCCCATCAACGGCAATCCATGATCCTGGTACCCATGGATACGCCGGGTGTCCGGGTAGAACGCGTGCTGACTGTTTTCGGTTACGATGACGCCCCACACGGCCACGCCGAAATCAGCTTTGAAGACGTTCGCCTGCCGATCTCAAATATTCTCCTCGGCGAAGGACGCGGCTTTGAAATTGCGCAAGGCCGCCTGGGTCCGGGCCGCATTCACCATTGCATGCGGTGCATTGGTGTTGCGGAACGGGCTCTCGCAACGATGTGCCGGCGGGTCATGTCCCGCGTCGCTTTCGGCAAAACTCTGGCTGAGCAGGGCCTCATCCGCGCCGATATAGCTCAATCCCGCATCGAAATCGACCAAGCGCGTTTGCTTACCCTCAAGGCCGCCGAAATGATGGATACGGCAGGCAACAAAGCGGCCCGCGCTGAAATCGCCATGATCAAAGTGGTGGCTCCGAACGTAGCTCTTCAAGTTATTGATCGGGCCATCCAAGCGCATGGGGCGGCTGGGGTCTCGCAAGATACTTTTCTGGCCGCCGCTTGGGCCAACGTCCGCACGCTTCGCCTGGCCGACGGCCCCGATGAAGTCCACCTTGAGACAATTGCCAAGCTTGAGTTGAAAAAACTACCCTGCTAGCTAACACACGTGTAAAATGTACAACAATTTGCCCGCTATCACCGCTGCCCGCCCCGACTGATTTGTTTTTTTGATAAGCCCAACAATATGGACTGTATCTGATTGATTTAAATAGCAAAATTGACCGAGTTTTCTAGCGCCATTTCGTCTTTTGGACGGATCTCCTAGTACTCCCTCCCGCTTGTGCGCTTGGAGGGATGATGTTATCAATGTAGTACGCGATTTGTCCTTAGCGCTTAAGAGTTCTCCGGATTCAAAAACGAGGGGTAGCGCCTGGGACTGAAACGGCGAAGCTTGGCCAGTCCGAAACCAGTTGAAGTTTCCGCGTTTTGATCGCCCAATCCTTAACAACCTCAATCTTTTACTAGTACTGTACGCCATCCACAATTACGTTAGTAGCTCTGGTACTAACGGAGGGCGGCAAAACTAGTGTAATCTGTTAAAACGTAAGCAGTTTCGAAATCAAGGAGGAGTCAATTTCAATGCATTACAAATCTAGTTTTCTTCATCGCATCGCCGTTTTGGCGTTAGCGATCCCGGTGGTCGGCTTTTCGGCCGTCACTGGTATCAACGTCGCTACCAGTAATCTGGCAGCCCCGGTCCCCTTCAGCATACCTTCGGGTAGCACAGCCACCGCGTGCGGCTATGGATCCTGTACGTCTGCGGCTCTGGCAGCCGGTGCTCTTACCTCCGGTGGAAGCACAACCGGACCTTACAGCTTCAACGTAACCGCCGCAGATGGTGATATCTACAACATCGCCGGCACCTTTTCCAATGCTTTCCTGGGCGGCACCACCCTCCTCGGGTTTTTCCCCACTGTCACCTACACGGGGAATTCTATTCATGGCGCGATTGATGCCGTTGCCCAAGATACAATCACGATAGACATGCTCCAGGACTTCACCTTTCCGGGTTCGGGAATCTCATGGGCAGGCACGTATAATGAGACTCTCCCCTTGAATCTTCCGGTGGCGGGTAGCCAAGCCAGCGGGCAGGTTCTTTACAGCACGGTAACCGGGACGGGTACCACTGTCGATGCCGGCGGCACAGTAGGAGAACTCGGTCCGGTCTTCGGAACCGGAATGTACAACCTGACCGGGACTCACAATATCAGCCCTCTGGACGGCAACTACCTGGCCAGCGATTTTCAATTTACTTTTGTTTTCCCAGGTGGCACTGCCACGCCGGTTGGTGGCTTCATCTCTTCGCCCGTGTCGCTCACCCCTGAACCAGCTCAAACCATCCCCGCTGCCATGGGTTTAGTTGGCCTGTTTCTTTTCAAAGCTCGCAAATTTCGCTTTGGCACCGCCAAGTAATAAAGGAGTAATCAATCATGGCTTATAATAACGATATGGATCATCAAGCAAACAACCAACCCGACGAAATTGTCTCTTCGTCGGAAAAGCAGAATCGCCGGGAACTCGTAACCAAACTCGGTAAGTTTGCCGCTTATGCCGCCCCGTTCACCGTCATGGCGCTAAACAGCAAAGCTGGAACGTCAAGCGGACCTGGCCCTCACCACAAATAAGGAAATGGTTTGATTCAGTTGTGGGATGCGGCTCCTCCCATCCCTCCCCGTAGCAACCTGGGACTTCGAGATTAACGCAGTCCCAGGCAAGTTGGGCGAGGGCGAATATGGTTTGGTGGTTTCCCGTCCGGACTTCCCGAATCTCTTTATTCTTAACAACACGGCCCGCTTCATTTGGACCCGTCTCCAACTGGGCGGATCGGAACAAGCACTCGTTGAGCATTTTGCCAATTGCTTCGGCATTCCGCTCAGCCAAGCCTCTTCTGACGTCGCTTTAACCATCGACGGTTGGTCGCAAGGTTTACTTTCACCCGCAAGGGCAACCCAGTTTGTTGCTCCACCCCCTCTGCCGCCGTCATCACCGCCTTCCTTCCTCTGCGATTATGTTTTAGGTTCGAAACGCTTCCGTCTGCTAATTCATGACTTCGATTTCATCGAAGAAATCCGCCCCCGGCTTGCCCACCTTGCTGTAGCTCGGCAGTCTCCCGACATCACTTTTCATGTCTTCCGCCAGGAAGACCTTTTCTGGGTCTTTTGCGGCGAAGCTTCCATTGGCGCCGAACCCGAGGTCTCCGTTGCGAGGACCATTCTGCTGCAGGAGATGGCCCGCCTCGCCCGCCCCAATACCGAATGGCTGGCTATCCTACACGCCGCCGCCTGCGGTACCGCTGATCGCTGCATCATCGTGCCCGCCGCCACCAACTCCGGCAAAAGCACACTAACCGCTGGCTTGATGCACAGCGGCCTGCACATTTTTTCTGACGATTCCGCAGCCATAGATCGCCAAACACGCCGAGTTGTCCCTCTTCCCTTCGCTCTGATGTTGCGTGAAGGAAGCTGGCCGGTGCTGGCACCCTATTTCCCAGAACTCGACTCAGCCCCTACCTTATTCCGGAATGGCGACCGCGTGCGCTTCTTGCAGCCCCACTCTCCGCCTGCTCCCGTTCCGGCTCAAAGTTTGGTGTTCGTTCAATACCAACCCGGCGCCCCGGCCAGGCTCAAGCCTCTCAATACATTCGAATCCCTCCTCAGCCTCCAAAAATCAGGTTTTTGGGTACCACATAACCGTGAATGCATTGGCGAATTCGTAACCTGGGTCCAATCTCTGCCAGCTTATGAACTCGCCTATTCCAGCCTTGCCGATGCCATTTCTTTGGTCCATAGTCTTTTAGGACCTCCGGCCTCGCCCTCGTCGTTCCGCTCGTGATCTTCACACCTGGATCTACGAGAGTTTCAAAAGGCCGCGACTCCCCGTTCCGGTAGGCAGATCACGGGCTCGTCCGGGGGTTAGTACCAGTACTCGCAAACCCGCCTTACTCTCTTGGGTCTTCAATCGTTTACATGGTAAAACAGAGTTGTCACTTTATTCCCCGACCCTTGAGTAATCGTTCAGTGGGACTGAAACTGCGGTAGCTTGCCCTTTTGTTCTAATCGCCTTCAAACGTTTCTTCTTTCTAATTTCCCCCGCTTCTTCCCATGTCCCTCGAATCCAGAAACCGCATGATTAGCTTCCGCCTTTCGGCGGAGGAGTATGAAAAATTCCGCGAACTCTGCTTTACGAGCGGCATTCGCAGCGTTTCAGAGATGGCGCGAGTCGCTATCAACACCTTGCTCCAACAGCCAACCCGCGCCGGGCACGACTCGCTCGAAGCGCGCGTTGCCGACCTCGAAGGCCGGCTCCATATCCTGGCCCTGGAAATCAAGAGTCTAAACCAGCACCACCGTCAACGGGGCGGCGCGGCTTCAGTCTCGCGGGCAAACGCCGCGTCGGCTAACATGGAGTAACAAACCGTCGCCATGACAGATATTCATTGCCACATCCTCCCTGGCGTCGACGACGGTTCCAAGAGTTGGGAAATGACCGTTGCGATGTGCCAGATCGCCGAGGCAGACGGCATCCGTCACATTGTCGCCACACCGCACGCCAACCATAATTATCCGTACCGCAGAGAGGAACACGCGGACCGAGTTGAGGAGCTTCGCGTAAGAGTTCCGGGAATCGATTTCTCTCTAGGCTGCGACTTTAACCTCTCTCACGACAATATTGTGGATGCCGTGCGTCACCCCGATCGCTATTCGATCGGAAACAGCCAATACATCCTGGTCGAGTTTAACGACTTCCAAATTCCCCGGCAAATGACCGAAAGCTTGTCACGCCTCCACTCTGCTGGGTTCATTACTATTGTTAGCCATCCTGAACGCAATCCCATCGTCCACCAGTATCCCGATATGCCTCAGCAGTTTGTAGATATGGGGTCGCTCATCCAAATCACGGCGGGTGCATTGTGTGGAGAGTGGGGCCGGAAGGCCAGAAAGAGTTGCGAGGTGCTGCTCCGAAAAGGCCTCGTTTCGTTTATTGCTACGGATGCCCATGATCCGAAGCTCCGAAAGCCACTTCTCTCCTCAGCCCGCAAGGCCGCCGCCAAAATAATCGGCAGCAACCTTGTTGATCGTTTGGTGCTCGAGAACCCGTTCAGCATTGTCTCCAACCAAGCGTCGGCTAATCTGCCACTACAGTTGTAGGACGTTCCTTTCGCGCGTTGACCGCAACGCGTAAAGATCTTTCGCCTGAATTCAAGTACGCCAAAATCCAGTACCAGTAAGAGAGTCAAATGAGCCTTAATAAAGAATTAGCCTTAGTGCATGTGCAGGAGCCGATAGCCGCTCCTCTCCACACGTACCAAGATGAAAAAGAAATTTCGATCCATGATCTTTTTCGTATACTCACGCGCCGTAAATCGATACTGCTAGGAACGGTTTTCTTGTTCTTCGTAACCGCAATCCTCGTTTGCGTCCTTAGCACGCGGCGCTATGAAGCGTCCGCCCAAGTGCAGGTGGAGAACGAAGGAGCGTCGAGCTCTGCCCTTGGGCTTGAAGGAGCCGCCGGCCAACAGGGAGTGTCGCCAGACGCCATGGAGGACAGTCTGACTCTTCAGACCCAAGCGAAAATCTTAGAATCAGACACGCTTGCCCTGAAGGTCATCAAAGATTTGAACCTTGAGCCGACGGAAGATTTTCAGCCAAAGTTCAATCCAATCGGCTGGGCCATGAGCTTTTTCGAGTCGGAAGGCGCGAGCGATCCCCCCAACGCCAGCTTAGACGAAGCGCCTAAGCGGCGCTATCAAGTGCTGGATGTATTCGGCAGGAACCTTACGGTAAAGCCTGTGCCCGGAACCAGGCTTATCAATATTTCCTATCTGAATCCAGATCCTAAGCTCGCTGCCAGTATCGTGAACGAATTGACGAAGGGCCTCATCGACTATAACTTCCAAACGCGTCACAACGCAACCGCGAAAACCGCCGATTGGCTTGCGGGCCAGCTATCAGATCTAAGAAAGCAGAGTGAGGAACTGCAGGATAAGGTGGCACAAGCCCAGCGGGATTCCGGGGTCTTTACCTTAGGAGGTTCGGATTCCCTGGGGCGAGAGCAGCTTTACAGTACCGTACTCGATAAGCTCCAACAGGCAACCACTGCCTTCAGCCAAGCCGAGTCGAGCCGTATCGCCAAAGGCGCTGTCTACCAAGCCGCAAGAAACGGAGATGCCGAGGCTATTTCGGGTCTAACGGGCGGCATAACCAACGGCACCACTGGTCTGGACAACGCGCTCACTCTCATTCAAAAACTTCGCGAAGACCTAACCAACACTAAGGGTCAGCTCGCGGAACTTTCAGCGAAGTTTGGCCCGGCCTATCCGAAGCTCGCTGAATTACGGGCGCAACAGGACGCCTTCGAAGGTTCAATCAAGGTGGAAGTGGAGAGGTTGGCGGAAAGGGCCAAGAATGACTACGATGTAGCGTTAGGGGTTGAGGACGCTACTCGAAAAGAGTACCTTGAGGCGAAACACCAAGCAGATTTACTGAATGACAAGACCACGCAATACACCATACTACGCCAGGAGGCGGAAGAGAGTAGAACTCTGTATGAAACGCTCTTCAAACAGTTGAAGCAAGCCGGGGTGCTGGCTGATTTTCACTCGAACGACATTTCCATTGTGGATCCTGCGCGGGCGCCGGCGAAGCCCGCCAAGCCCAAAAAAGTGCTGTGGATCCTCGGATCGATTGCCTGCGGGTTATTTTTGGGCACATGCGCCGCCGTCGCCAGAGATAAAACTGATCGAAAGATTCAAAACATGTCCGAACTCGAAGCCCAGCTTGGAGCGATACCGCTTGGCGTTCTTCCGTTCCAGAAGCAGGAGCGCGTGAAGCTTCCGGAACCCGCCCGGAGAGGATCGCTCCCTGCGGCCGGTGCTGCTCGTCTCAGCCCGAAAACAATCGGGGGTGGCTTGTATTCTGTGGACGAAATGCCCAGCTCCGAGCTTCCGCTCGATCCAAGCAAAGGGAAAGTGTTGGCAGTGAATTCGCCTCATTCTCCTTATGTGGAGGCCGTCCGTGCCCTGCGCACATCGCTTCTCCTAACCCGAAGCGGGTCTCCTCCCAAGGTGATTCTCGTTACGAGTTCGATCGCCGGCGAAGGCAAGAGCATGCTCAGCTTGAATTTGTCTGTCCTGCTTGCTCAGCAAAACAAGAAAGTTCTGCTGGTCGATGGGGATCTTCGCCGTCCTACTCTTCACCGTTCACTCCATCTGGGGAACGAGGAAGGACTAAGCACGTTCTTGACCGGCCAAGGAGAGGAGCTAGACGCTATGTCCTCGATTCTTCAGGACCGGGACACGCCCGACCTTTTCGTGTTGCCGGCTGGACCGGTTCCACCCTATCCCGCCGAACTTCTCGATTCAGACCAGATGCGCAACGGGATCAGCGTCTGGCGCGATCATTTTGACTTCGTTGTGATTGATGGCGCTCCGGTGCTTCCCGTGACCGATTCGGTCGTCTTGAGCACAATGGTTGATTTCACATTGCTACTGGCACGCTACAAAATGACCGAACGGCAGTCGCTTGATCGGAGCTACCGCATGCTGCAAGCTCAGACGAGCCGGCAAAAAGTGGGTGTCGTTCTGAACGCCGTGTCCCAAGATGCCGATGCCTACTACCAATACTACGGATACCGTGATTCCATGTATTACAGAAACGAGGGGGTTTCTCATGAAGTCGCTTAGACTTGGTTTTATTTTTTTGGTTCTCTCTCTGGCCTGCCTTGGGCAAAGCGAGAGCCTGCTCATCGGTCCCGGGGACACCTTGCACGTTCAGATTTTCGATACCCCGGAGATGGACCAACATCCAAAGGTGACCGACTCAGGGGAGATTCCGTTGCTGTTTGCCGGCAACGTGAAAGTGGCGAAGCTGAGTCCTGCTGAAGCCGCCGCAGCCATCGGAGACGCCCTGAAGGCCAAGCAGATTATGCTGCATCCCCAAGTGAGTGTGACTGTGGAATTGTTCGCGACTCAACAAGTATCGATACTGGGTCAACTCAAGACGCCTGGCACATATCCGCTTACAACCGGGACGCCCATACTAAGGGTTTTATCTCTCGCCGGCGGAATTACCGAACTCGCGGATCGCAACATTTCCATCGAGCGCCACGCTGAACCTGGGAAGAAAATAAATTACTATCTCTCGAATACGTCCGACGACGCGATTGCGAACCAGGTTATCGTCTATCCCGGCGATACCATCCTGGTGCCTAAGGTTGGTGTGGTTTATGTTCTCGGCGACGTTGGGCGCCCTGGCGGATACCCGCTATCGACCAATGATTCTCATATGACGATTTTACAGGCCGTGGCGCTTGCGGGCACCCTTAACAAAACGGCTCTACTTTCAAAAGCTAAGCTGATTCGGAAAACCCCAACCGGACTCGAGGACGTACCGATTCAACTCGGGGAGATTGAGAAAGGTAAGCAACCGGACGTGGTGTTGCAGGCGAACGATATCGTATACATTCCTTTCAGCTGGATGAAGAACGTGGCATTGGCGAGTTCATCCATTGGAACATCGGCTACTACCGCGTTAATTTATGCGGCTCACCCGTGAGCGTTATCGTCCGGCATCCACGTAGAGTTTCCGGCGCGGGATTCTAGAATCCGCTTCGAAACGGCGTAGTTCAGCCAAACGGTCTGGCGATTTTCAAAGGCCTACAGTGCTACGCCCGCTAGGGAGTGGGTAGTGACCGAATTTTGCGGCCGAAAAGTTAGCTAGACTTTGGGCTGGCTTCCCCGGTTCCGGCCCAACCGGGACGAAATCAATAAAGGGCAAAAACACAAATGCGAATGGCGATCGTTCACCCCTGGTATTTAGCGAATGGAGGAGCGGAACAAACAGTAAATGCGCTTGCAGAGGTTTTTCCGAGAGCTGACTTTTTTGCTCTCTTTTATCGCCAGCAAGATCTCCCCAGAAATCTCAAAGGAAGAAAAATAACCGCTTTAGGGATGAACTGGATTCCGGCAAAGTATCACGTTTATCGTCACTTGCTGCCTCTGTACCCTTTGTTATTCGAATCGCTGGATCTCCGTGGCTACGATCTTATAATCACTAGCGATTCTTGTGTTGCGAAGGGCATTTTGGTCGATCAGAATTCATTGCATGTTTGCTATTGCCACAGTCCGATGAGATGTCTTTGGGACCAGCATAGAGAATACTCGGAGCAGATGCCCATTTTTGCAAAGCCGGCTTTTTCCCTAGCCACCCACTACGTTCGCCAGTGGGACATGAGTGCCGCGCAACGGGTGGATGCGTTTGTGGCCAATTCTTACAATGTGGCGGAGCGCATACGCACGTACTACCGCCGCGAAAGCACCGTGATTTACCCTCCAGTAGATACCGAACGCGGATACATTGCCGACCGGCATGAAGACTACTATTTTTCGGCCGGCTCGTGGATGTGAAAAAGTTAGATCTCTTGATCCGCGCCTGCAATCGTCTGCGGCGGCGTTTTATCATCGCCGGCAGCGGCCGGGAGGAGCGACGTCTTAAAGCCATATCTGGGCCGACGATTGAGTTTGTGGGCCATGTATCCAGCGGCGAATTAGCCAGACTCTATGCCGGTTGCCGCGCTTTCCTTTTTGCGGCTGAAGAGGACTTCGGGATCGTACCGGTCGAAGCCCAGTCTTACGGTCGTCCGGTAATTGCCTATGGGCGCGGTGGCGCTCTCGAGACCGTTATTCCTCTTCACAACCCTCGGGGCTTGGACGCTACAGGTATATTTTTCGACAACCAAACAGTTGAGTCAGTTGAAGGCGCAATTCTTCAGTTCGAAAGATCTGAAGAGAAATTTAGTCCAGTGTGTATTCAAAACCACGCTAACAATTTCAATTCGCGAATCTTCTCCGAGAGTATTCAGTCGGTGATAGAGGCATCGTTGGGCCGGCGCGCGAAGAGTACCACCGCTTCGCGCGGCCGTACTCTCGCCCTTCAGGCAACGCTATGATCAGCCACCTCAAGCGGTTGATTCTCGGTAATCTGGTCTCGCCCTATGGCTTGGCCGTGGTTTCGTACTCGATCTTCCTGTTTGCCTGGATTTTTCCCCCGGGACTGTACACGCAATATGTAGAAGAACAAAATTTAATGTTCCTTGATCCGCTCACCTTTGTCTTCTATACCGCTTGCGTCGCCTCATTTATGCTCGGCGTACGAGCGTTTTCATTTTGCGCTCCTGCTCTAAAGCCCAATAAGCCGGGTCGCAAGCTTTATCGTTCCTCCCTTCTTTATTTGCTGGTGCCGTTATTCCTCGGCTCGGTACTTGCCTGCGTTCGTCTGATCAAGCTTCGCGCTCAGGTGGACTTCATTGGACTTATAAGCTCACAGCAAGGCAACACGCTCAAGCAAGTCCTTCATTCGGGCACCTTGGAAGATGCGCAATGGAGCCTCACACTCATGGTGCTCACTGGCGTATTATGGTGGGCGTCTTTTAGGGCCAGACAGGTTCAACTCGTTGGCGTCACCAGATGGGTATTCGCCTGTTGTTTTCTCGTCGCCCTGGTTATCGATATCGTGGCTTGCATTGCCGCCCTCGATAGAACAAACCTCATGCCCCTAGTTGCGGGACTTGCGGTGATTAGTCTTTTCGGGAGAACACAAGTAAAAGGGTTCCGGTTGTCGAAGGTGCTAGCGATTGGCTTGGCCTTTGCAGTTGGCGTGGTTGCCCTATTTCTTGCGCTTTCCTTCGTGCGGGGGGCGAGCGCGGGTAATCGGCTCGTTTCCAGCTTTCTCGGTTACACGATTGTCTCTTATAACCGTCTTACCGCGCTGTTGACTGGAGTTATGCACTATGAATACGGCGGCAAAGGGCAGTATCTTTTCGCATACTTATCGGAGTCGAGAAGATTAAACTCACTCACGGGCCTGTCGCGCGCTTTCGGATGGCCTGATGCTAGTGAGCTATGGCTCTCAGAATTCGCGTCCACTGTGGTGGCCGGTCTGAATAGCAGGTATATCTGGTCGGGAACATTCGGATACATATACGCCGATCTCGGTTGGCTATCGCTCCTGTACTTGTTCGCTAATGGATTAATGGCGGGCTATCTTTGGGCCAAGTTCAAACTCGGCGGCACAATTGGTCTGGTACTCTACCCATGGGTAGCTTTCTGTATCCTATTCTGGCTTGGCTGGAACCCTCTCTTCGGTGGCTATTTCGTGACGTTCTCTGTGACCGCCGTCGCTCTGGTTGTCTACGATTACTTCTTTCTTCGCAGCGCTCCAGAACAAGTCTCTGCCCCACTTCCGCAGATTAGAGCGGACCGGCACTCTTACCAGACATATTGAGCCACTTCCGGGCTCTCTTTCGGAAGACTGAATCCCCAAGCGCCTCACCGACATGAGCTATGAAAGTTCTTCACTTTGATCGATGTTCGTAACAGTGTACGACGGGTTCTCAAGCGACGGCTGGCGCGTAATGCTTCTTGGATACTGTTCGGCCAGGGAGCCAGTTTTCTTTTACAGTCCATATTTTTCGTACTTCTAGCCAGGTTACTAGGGGCGGCCCAATATGGGATTTTGGCCGGGGCCTTTTCACTGGTTAGTACAGTTACACCCTACAGTACACTTGGCGCCGGGTTACTGTTTATGCGGTACGTGAGCGCCGACAGGACTCAGGCAGGTCTTTATTGGGGAAACGCGCTGTTGGTCACATTGGCAATGAGCAGCCTGATTGCCGCCATACTATGGTTTACCGGCCCGGCCGCTACAGGAAACCACGACCGTCTGTTGTTCGTGGTGTTGGTATTTGCCAACTGCCTTTGTTTTCAAATTGCCTCCATGGCCGGGCAAGTCTTCCAAACTTTTGAAAAGCTCCGTGTAACCGCAATACTGAGTTTCCTGACCAATTTCTCGCGATTCATTATTCTGCTGATTATGGAATTCACGCTGCATAAGGCGAATGCCTTTCAGTGGGCGCTTGGCGTGCTGATTGCCTCATTGCTCGCCGCGTTGCTCGCCTTGATTTGCGTACGCTCGGAGATTAAGTCGATCAGGTTCGATCTCAAATTGATCTTTCGGAGGGCGTGGGAGGGAATTGGATTCTCTTTTGCGGGCACCACAGCACTTGTCTTTAACGACATAGACAAGACCATGCTCAGTCACTACGGTCTCAATCGGGAAAATGGGTTTTATACGCTAGCCTACCGAATAGTGGAATTCGCTACAGCTCCTATAACGGCGATGGATGCTGCCCTCCAGCCCAGGTATTTTATTTTGAGCCGTGAAGGAATGGCGCCGATTATTCATCTTGTCGCTAAGTCACTGCGCGTGGCGTTTCTGCTGGGAGTCGGAATCGCTTGCACTACTATGCTGTTGTCTCCTTTAGTTCCCCGGTTGGTTGGTCATGACTATTCCGGAGTGGTAACGGCGTTGCGATGGTTGTGCTGGATTCCCCTTTTGCGCGGAGTTCATCGTATGACCGGGGTTGTTCTTACTGGCACGGGGCACCAGAATTTGCGAACGGCAGCACAGTTCATGGTCGCCGTGGTCAACGTCTCCTTGAATATCTTGTGGATCCCAAGATTTGGCTGGATAGCCGCAGCTTGGACTAGTTTAATGTCAGATGGCCTGTTGGCTGTGTTGAACTCAGGATCGCTCTACTGGATTTTGAGGCATTTACCCAGGAATCTTGCGCTGGAGCCCGAGACTGTAACATCCAGCCAGTGAGTGCCAGCCGGTGGCCGAATTATAAGGCGTACTTAGCATATGGTTGGGCGTAGTTCTGGGCTGCAAAAAAAGTGGCGGACGAAGCAAATGGGTTACAGAGCTTACGTTGTAATGGTGAATTGGAACGGATGGCGCGATACCATCGAATGCCTTGAATCCCTGTTCAGGATGGAATTCCCGGATTTCAAAGTTGTCGTCTGCGATAACGCCTCGTCAGACGACTCCTTGAGCCGAATCGAAGAATGGGCGGCTGGTACGCGGCGCGCCGAATGTGGCAACCAAGCTCTGGAAAGCCTGGTTAACCCCGCGGTATCCAAACCGGTCGCCTGTGTTCGTCTAAACAGTCTTGATCCAAGAGACGATTTTCGGGGCGATTCAGACGCTGCGTTGATACTCATCCAAACTGGGAAAAACTTGGGCTTCGCGGGTGGATCTAATGTAGGAATCCGCTGGGCGTTAGCGGACGCCGAATGCAACTACGTTTGGCTGCTGAACAATGATACGGTCGTGGAGCCCCAAGCGCTATCGGCGATGGTTGCCCACATGGACGATCAGAACCTTGGCATGTGTGGATCTTTGTGCCTTTTCTACCACAAGCCCGAGGAGATACAGGCGTTAGGCGGGCCGGCGATCAACAAATGGACTGGGAGTGTTTTCGCGACACGGGGTTTGCGCCTCGAACAGGCAAAAGATCACTCTGGCCGGCACCGAATGGATTATGTCTTCGGAGCTTCATGGTTGATCAGCCGCGCCTGTTTCGAAACCGTAGGGCTTCTCGATGAATCGTACTTCCTTTATTGCGAAGAGGCGGACCTTGCCATGCGTACACGCGGCAGGTATCAGATGGGCTACACGATTGAGAGCAGGGTCTACCACAAGGCGGGGGCGAGCGCGGGGAACTCGCGGAATCGTTCTAAACGGAGCATTACGGCGGAGAGGTTCGGAGTCCGCTCTCGTATATTGCTGGCCCGTCGTTTCTATCGACCGTATTTGCCCACCGTCGTTCTCGCCGTCGTCCTAGGCGGGTGTTATCGACTGATTCGCGGCCCGCGCCGGAACGGAGTCGTAGCGTTAAAGGCTTTATGGGAAGGACTTCTTGCCCCCTTGAATGAGCCGCCACAGATTTCTCATCAAGCCAGTTAGCTAGTCCGGTTTATTTCGTAAACATTGATTCGCTGAGCCTACACATGCATATTGCCCTGTTCAATGTTCACTACAGCGAAAATCTGGGCGACGGACTTCTTTCGCTCTGCCTGGCCCGTCAGATTGTAAAGGCCAATCCAGACGTGACAGTCTCGGTGTACGACCTAGCGGGTCGCACCGGATACGGGGAAGGCTCGTGGCGGCGCGATTTGGCGAGTCAAATCCTTGACAAGACTCCCGGACCCTTAAGAAATGTCGGCATGCAACTGACGTTAGGGAGAGTGGTGAAAAGACAACTCCGTCCTTTGTGGGCAGAAGCGTTGTCGAAAGCCGATTGTGCGGTGTTGGGTGGCGGCAATTTGCTTATCGATATCAATCTGAATTTTCCGCTGAAGCTTTCGGGTTTAGGCACCGAGATAGCCCGAAGCCGAACGCCTTGGGCGTTATTCGGCGTGGGCGCTTCCGACCACTGGTCGTTGACAGCGAGACGCTTGTTTGAGTCGGCTGTGCTTGGATCGCTACCCCAGCACGTGGCGCTGCGAGATGAGCGATCAAAGAAAATTTGGGATTCGGCGTTCGTTGCTAAAGGAGCGATTGAGGCCGAGGTCTGTCATGATCCAGCTGTATTGACCTGTGATCACTTCCCGGCTGTCTCTAGTGCGAAATCCGGGCCGCCGATCTTGGGGCTCAATATTACTGCGCCCGAGGAGATAAAGCGCCACTCCCAGGGACACTCGATGCCGGGCCATGCGCTTACGGAATGGTGGAGCGACTTAGTGCGACGTGCATTGGATGCCGGCTATGAAATCAGAGCCTTTGGGAACGGGGGCGAGCAAGACGACCGCTATTTGAAATCTCTTAACGCACATTTGGGCGCGCTTGGCGTCACCCGAAATGCCCGCTTGTCGTTCATGCCGCGTCCCCTGGTTCCGCAGACACTGGCCGCAACCATCGCGGGTTGCGACGTGATCGCGGGGCACCGCCTGCATGCCCACATTCCCGCATTTTCCTATCAAATTCCCAGCGTGGGGTTTGGCTGGGACGTAAAGCTGCGCAGTTTTTTCGAAAGCGTGGGGCGCGGCGAATTTATGGTGGACACGGGCGAAAGCACGCCCCTGTCCACACTGGAACGCATCGCGCTTGCAAAATCCACGGGCATAGAAAAACATACCTGGTTCTGGGCAACGTCCGCGGCTCGCCGCAATGTAGCTCGCCTTGTTGATTCGCTCGCAGCGGCCATGATAACGTGTGATTTACGTTCGAAGAGAACCAAAGTTGGAGCGTGAAATATGATCACTCTTATTTGTAAGCGACTCTCTCTTTTATCCCTTTGCATCCTTATCGCCGCACCCGGCATGTGGGCCGAGCCGCTAGTCTGGTTTTGCCCGCTTGACCCCGCGCGCCATCCCGGAACGACGGGTTCACCGCAATATATGGAATTGTTTTCGCCACAAGCTCCGTGGAAGGAAGCAGCCTCGCACGTCAAAGTCTTCAAAATCTATCCTCAATGGATCGAACAAGCAAGCGACGATGACCTGCGCCGCCAGTTTGCGGATTTGAGTCGTCGCGGTATCGCCCTCGCGCTCGAATACGGAGTTCTCACCACCTCGACAAATTGTGCGAATGGCATTTCGGGTGAGGGCCAAGGCGGAGAGCATCTTCTGACCGCTGTGCGGCGCATTAAGAGCGACGGTGGATTTTTGAAATTCGTTGCCATGGACGAGCCGATTTACTTTTCGACAATCGCCGATGGGAAGGCAGCCTGCCATTGGACGCCGGAGCATACCGCGGCAAACGCCGCCGTCAATATAAAAGCAGTTGTCGCTGAGTTTCCGGAAGTAAAGTTTGGCGATGTCGAGCCCATCGGAGCTAGCGAAGGCATGTCGATACCCGACATGGTTGCCCGCTACAAAGCAGGTCTCGAAGCGTTCAAGCGAGCGCTGGGATTTCCACTCGTCTTTTTTCACGCGGATGTTAACTGGACCTCCTCTTCATTCCCCGCCAATCTCATCGCCATGCGAAACATGCTCACAAGCGAACAAGTGCCAATGGGAGTGATCTATGACGGCGTAGCCAGCAATGAATCGGATAGTACTTGGATTAGCGGGACCCTCCAACATATGGAAGACAGCGAGAATGGCGTTGGCACGCCCGAGGCAGTGATCTTTCAATCGTGGCACAGCCACCCGGCGAAGTTGCTGCCAGAAACTGATCCCGATTCGTTTACCTGGCTGATTGATCAATATTTCAGAACGAGGACGAAGCTGACAACTTCAGTCACCGGCCAGAGGGTCTCCGGCGCACTCATCGATGCCCACGGTAAGCCACTCGCTGGACGCGAAGTTAAGTTATCGCTCGTTCCCTCCGCAGCGGGGGGGCCGGCGAAGCCTCTCCGACAAACCTACTCTGTAGACGACGTAATTCCTCCCGGAACCCAGGGGGCCAGCTTTGGCATTCGGGTCAACATCGAATGCGATTGTTCTGGCGTAGCCGACTATTCGTTACTCAAATTCAGTTTCACAGTCGATGGCGGTGGTGCCGTTGTCGAAGGATTCGCGTCGAAAGACGATGTCGGCAAATGGCCCTCGCTCGTGAGTAAGTTAGATCCATCCGGCGCAATGCGGGCTTTGCCAAGTGGGGCAAAAGTTGGTATTGTCGATGGCGCTCTTCGAGTGATTGCCCAGCCCGGGCAACAAGTCAAGTTCACGAGCAGTCAGTTTCCCGTGAATGGAACCGGCAAGTTTCACTTCGAGGTTAAGGCGGATTTGAACCCTCAGACAGCGGATAGCGGCAACTTCGTATTGATCTTCCTGGGCGCCAAGGGAGAGATTGCTCGAAAGATACTTCCCATTCGGACTCTGGAAATGCCTATGATTACCGTCAAAACCAATTCCGCCGGGCAATTCGAGGCCGATCTTCCGGCTGACGCCAAAACCTCCTCGGCCGTCGTCGCCACCTACGCGGGAGGCCGACAGAACTGGCCAACCAGCAGTAAAACGACAAGCAAATAGACAAAGCCAGTTCGGCTCCCGATTCTCTGAACCAGCACCTCGCTCGAAGAGAGATGTGGCTTGGGTTTTAATCGAAGACACGAATGAAAAAGTTGCTCTCAGGAATTCTTCCCTTTGTGGATGTTCTCCTTGTACTTTTGGTTTATCCTGCCGGATCGTTCCTCAAGAGCCTACGCCGGGCGGGAATGCACCGATTGCCCCACTGCCGAGATGCCCTGATCAGAATCGGCGTTTTCCCCATTCGGGATCACTACTACGAACCGCAGTTTGATTACAGAAACCTCAAGAAGCCGTTATCGGAGGACCGGATGTTACCCGGAATAGACTCGAACATCGAGGAACAGCTGGGAATCCTGGCTAAGTTTACGCGCGCCCAAGAACTCTCGGACTTGGCGATGGAGAAGGGCAACACTCTCGACTTCTATCTGAATAATGGCCATTTTGAATCGGGGGATGCTGAATATTTATATCAATTAATTCGCTCGACAAAACCCCGTCGAATATTTGAAATCGGCAGCGGGTACTCCACTCTGATGGCAATCAAGGCGGTCCGGAAAAATAATGAGCAAGACGCCGGTTATCAGTGCAAGCATGTTTGCATCGAGCCTTATGAAATGCCTTGGCTTGAAGAAACTGGCGTATCGGTTCTAAGAAAGAAAGTCGAAGATGTCGAGTTGGATTTTTTCTCCGAGCTTGAAGAGAATGATCTTTTGTTTATTGATTCATCTCATATCATAAGACCTCAAGGCGACGTTCTGTTTGAGTTTCTTGAACTGTTGCCTACTCTTAGGAAGGGGGTGATTGTCCACGTGCATGACATATTTTCGCCCAGGAACTACCGCCAATCATGGTTACAGGAAAGAGTGAGATTCTGGAATGAGCAGTATCTGCTCGAGGCATTTTTGTCGCACAACGCTAGCTGGAAAATCATTGGCGCCGTGAACTATTTGAGCCACAACCACCACGAAACACTAAAGGCGGTCGCGCCGTTCTTGACGCCCGATCGAGAGCCAGGCTCATTCTATATTCAAAAAACCGCCTGACTCTTAACTTACGCCGCAGATTGGAAGTGGCGCCATGCACAATCTAATCACCGATTCACTAATACTGCCCGATGATATCCTCCCTTCCGAGTGGCGGTCCAGTGGTTCCGCGCGGCACACTATTTTCAATCCCGCGATAACTCGGTTGTCCGGCGGAGGTTTCGCCTTGGCCTATCGTGCTGTGGACAGTGATGGTCAACGCCGAGTTGGGCTTTGCCGCCTGAACGACCAGTTGTCGCTGGTTGCCCGAACCGCAGTTCCGTTCAGCGATTTGGTTCGTCCAGGGGACGGGCGGCAACTCGCTCCTCAAGCGGAGCGATGGTTCGCCGATCCGCGATTGGCCTGGTGGCAGGAACGCTTGTATGTCTATTGGAACAGCGGCATTCACCGGCCCGCAAATCACCAATTCATCCAAGAGGTGGATACTCATTCATTGCAACCGACCGGCCCTTGCTTCACATTGGAGTGCGCCGAAGGTCGCCAGCCCATCGAGAAGAACTGGAGTCTCTTCGAATATCAAGGCGCGCTGCACGCCTTCTACACCCTGAGTCCGGCAGTCGTACTCCGCGTCACGGACATCACGCCGTCCGCTTTCATCTTTTCGAAGATCGCATCGACGAAGTGGGATGCCGTTTCCTATACCAGCCGCTATGGCGATTTGCGTGGTGGCGCGCCGCCGCTGCAGATCGCCAACCAATTGTATGTCTTTTTCCATTCCGCGGCGCGGCCGGTTCTGCGTCATCGCTATGTAGCCGGACTGCTGGTGACGGCCGCGGCGCCGCCCTTCCAGCCGCTCTCGTGGACTCCCCTGCCGGTCCCGCTGCCAAATCCTTTCGGAAGGCTCCCGCTGCCAAATCCTTTCCGCCGGAAGGCGCCGCTGAACGGCACGGTCGCGGAGGTGATCTACCCGGCAGGCATCTCATCGGACGAAGGTTCACTCTTGGTCAGTTACGGTATCAATGATCAACATGCGGCGATCGCAAGGCTCGACTTTGGAATGCTGGAGGAGCGCCTGCTTCCGGTTCAACTGGGCGCTGATCGCCGAAGCCGTATCGCGGACTTGCGTGCTTTCCGTGGCCGCGCTGCCGGTGGCGTGCTCAAGCTTGCCGCGGCAGCATTCAAACATAGGCCGTGACCTCGTCCGCAGGCCTGAAACGATGATCTTGGCCGTAGCCGTCCTAGCTGCGGAAGCCTCGGTAGCGCAGTTGAAGCGGAATCAACCATGAAATCGATGAATTTGCCCGACCTTTTGTCGGCGTGCTTCAGCTCCAGCACACAGTTCTTGGCCGCCGACGGGTTGCGCGACGGAAGTCTCGTCTGGGAGGATCTGGTCCAAATCGCCGAAGAGGAGCTTGTTCTCCCCGCGTTGCGCGGCCGCCTTAACGATATTGGCGTGCTCTCCCAAATTCCCGCCGAACTCGCGAATTTTCTAGCTTCTGTGGAAGAGTTGAGCTTCGAGCGCAACCAAGCCATCCTCGCGGAACTTGGCTCAGTTGCCTCGCTACTCAACGAAGCTGGGATCGAACCGCTTTTGCTGAAAGGCACCGCCTACTGCGTGATGGGTATCTATCGGAACCCGGCTAGTCGATACCTCGGAGATGTCGATTTCCTGATACCGGAGCCTCAACTGGAAACTGCAGTCGAGGTTCTTTCGAAATGTGGTTTTGAGCAAGACGACAGTTATCCACTCGGTCGGTTCAAGCATCATTACCCCGCTCTTTGGCGGGCTGGATCACCTGCGTATGAGTTGCACCATAGCTTAGGCATGGGCATTTGCCGGTCGTTGCTGCCGGCGTCGGAGATGTGGGAGAGGTCCATCGTTTGTGAATGGCAAGGTGCGAGGGTGCGGGTGCCGTGTCCAGAGCATCTGATGACGCACCTCATCATGCATTCCCAGTTCCATCATCCGTACAACGAAAGGATTTGGCCACCACTCAGAGCGATGCACGATCTCGCGCTCGTCCAAAATCACTTCAACGAAAAGATAGACTGGGCTGCTATCGAGCGCCGCTTCCGCGCAGTCGGGGAATTCCCAGTTTTGGCGATGCATCTTCTTCAAGTGAGGGAAGTTCTCGGCCTCGAAACGCCGTTTCCAATAAGCCTCACTCCTTTTACATACCTTCGCTGGCTTCGCAGAAAACTCCTGCGAAAGTGGCCCCCACTCCGCTTCGTAGATCCCGTCTATATGTATTCGACGTTACTCATGCGGCGGCTACGGCTTTTACAGGGCGTGCTGCGCGAGCCGGGCGGTTGGAGATGTCTCGTCAAGGAATTCTCGGGACCCGGCCTCTATAGGCGGTTCATAGTGGATCTCATCGAGGGTAGCGGCCGCTAGTCGCCTTCCCTGACCTGAAAATTTCAATCCCAATGTAGATTTATTGCAAGACTCGTCATGCTTTTGGTGGCCCTGATCACGGCTGTGTAGCTGCGAAACGCGGGCACCGAATCGCCACTTAACTCATGCGTCAAGCTGACTTACCGAAGTGAAGTCATTTGGCCCAAGTTCTGCCACTCTTACTAACGGAGGTTTATGAAAGGAATTATTCTGGCGGGAGGTACGGGAAGCCGTCTTTTTCCGCTCACGAAGATAACCAACAAGCATCTGCTGCCGATTTACGACAAGCCCATGATCTATTACCCGATCCACACGCTAGTCGAAGCCGGCATAGAAGATTTGCTTATCGTCACGGGTGGACGCAATTCTGGAGACTTTTTGCGCTTGCTTGCCAATGGTAAAGAGTTTGGCCTGAAGCATATCAACTATACGTATCAGGAGGGTGAAGGCGGAATCGCCGAAGCCCTGGCCTTGGCGGAGCATTTCGCAGACGGGGATAAGATCTGCGTTGTGTTGGGGGACAACATTGTTGAATCGTCGATTGCCGCCGCAGTGGCCGCATTCAAGAGACAGGAACGTGGCGCCAGTATTTTGTTGAAGGAAGTGCCGGACGCTGAGCGCTTTGGCGTGGCAGAAATCGCCGGCGATAAGATCGTCGGCATTGAAGAGAAGCCGTCTAAACCGAAATCCAACTATGCCGTGACCGGGATCTACATGTATGACGGCACGGTATTCGACAAGACCCGGACCCTGAAGCCTTCCTCGCGCGGCGAACTGGAGATCACCGACGTCAACAACGCTTACATCCGCGAAGGCACCATGACGTTCAATTACCTGGACGGCTGGTGGACGGATGCAGGCACGTTCGATTCACTTCTACGGGCTACCAATTTAGTGCATGAGACGAAGAACCGCCTTGTACCTGAGTTGGCGTTTGCCGGGGAAGCTTGCGAATGACGCCCGCACCAAACGCACTCGGCACAATCTACCCCGACAACATTGAGTTGGTAATTCCGCAAGCGGAGGCGGGAATCGGAAAGGTGATCTTGTCGCCGCTCAGCGCGGATCTCATTGCAGGTGTCGAAATATCGCCGTTTCCTTTATGGCCGGATGACCGCGGCTATTTTCTGGAAGTAGCGCGCTTTGGCCAGGGTCTGGTAGCGGGTTTCCCCGCCGAAACCAGTCAGATATCGGCCGCACTCAATTATCCGGGCATTATCAAGGCCTTTCATTTTCACAAATTTCAAACTGACTATTGGGTTGCGGCAGCCGGCCTTCTGCAGGTGGCGCTCGTCGATTTGCGCACCAGCTCTAATACGTTCGGCAAGAAGAATACGCTCTATATCGGAGCGCTCCGTCCATGGCAACTACTAATTCCGCCTGGGGTTGCACATGGCTACAAGGTCATCGGAGAGCATCCCTCGGTGTTGGTGTACCTGACAAATCGCAACTACGACCCTAAGGACGAAGGCCGGATCCCGCATAACGACCCGTCCATCGCTTATGACTGGGAGTTACAACACAAATGAAGCTCTTCGTGACAGGGGGCGCGGGATTCATCGGATCGTGCTTTGTACGTATGGCCTTGGGCCAAGGCTGGGCAAAGCAGGTCGTAAATTTCGATAAGCTGACCTATGCGGGCAACCTTGAAAATGTCGGCGCAGTCGGGGATCATCCTGGATACCGATTCGTCCTGGGCGACATCTGCGACGCCGACGACGTTGAGAAAGCGTTGCGCGATGGAGCGCCGGATGCCATAGTCCATTTCGCCGCTGAGTCGCACGTTGACCGTAGCATACATTCACCCGCACCAGTAATTCAAACAAACTTCAACGGAACCTTCACACTTCTCGAGGCGGCGCGGCACCTGCGTATCGACCGTTTTGTGCATGTTTCCACGGATGAAGTTTATGGCAGCATCGAACCTCCGAACGAAGCCGATGAGGGCTACCCATTAAAGGCAAGCAGCCCCTACTCAGCCTCAAAGGCGGGGTCGGATTTGCTGGCGCTTTCCTACCATACAACGTACAAAATGAACTTGTCGGTTACCCGTGCGTCGAATAATTACGGACCTTATCAGTTTCCCGAAAAGCTGATTCCGCTGATGATCTCGAACGCGTTGGAAGATAAGGCCCTACCGGTCTACGGCGACGGGCAGCAGGTGCGCGACTGGCTTTATGTGGAAGATCACTGCCGGGCCATCAAGGCGGTATTGGACAGGGGTCATGCCGGCGAGATTTACAATATTGGGGGCAATTGCTCCTTGCCTAATATTGAAGTGGTGCGGCGGATTTTGAATGCCACCGGAAAGACAGAGAGCCTTATTACCCGTGTGAAGGATCGGCCCGGGCATGATCGGCGCTACGCCCTCACGAACGCCAAGTTGACACGCCAAACCGGCTGGCATCCTATAACAGATTTTGACAGCGGATTGCAGGCCACTGTAGACTGGTACGCGCGGCACCGTGCTTGGGTGCAAAGAATCAAAAGCGGTGAATACCGCGACTTTTATGAAGTCAACTACTCACAAAGAGCCCTCTAAGAAACCATGGTCAGCGCGCGCAAGATGAATCAGTTCTAAGCCGGTATCTCGGTCCCGCAGTCGCTTTTCCGTCACAAACAAACAGCGTTATCCCACCAGACTTAACTCAATTCTCAAGGTGAATCTCGTGCATACAGAGTCTATGGAAACACAACTACCAGCTTCCGTCGTGGCGGCAGCCTTTGAAGGAATTCCGAGCTCTATTTCAGTTGACCGCCCCATTGGTACTGTGGCCTGTCTCGCAACTGCCGACATCTTGTCTATCGTCGGTTCGCTTCTGATCGCATCCCTCGTCCGTGACCGATTGTTCCCTATCAAGGGCACACCTATTGCCGGAATCATATTTCCCGCCTCGCTCGTGGGTAGCCATATTTTTCATATCAAGGAAATCTCCATTGCCGGAATAATATTCCCCGCCCTTATCCTTGTCTTATGTAGTTTTGTAGCCGTTGGTCTCTACCCCGGCGTCTCGCTGAATCCCGTTGACGAGTTGCGGCTATCCGCGCGTGCCATTAGTATCGCTTTTCTATTGGCTTGGTCTGCCACGTTTTTTCTTCATGACCTTTCGCCTTCTCGGCTTGTCTACATTGTGGCGTATCTTCTGGCCATCGTGTTGGTGCCTCTGGCCCGCGCGCTTACCCGTAAAACGCTCTGCCATAAACCCTGGTGGGGAAGCCAAGTCGTGATTCTTGGCTTCGGAACCACCGGCAAATTAATGTATGACAAGCTGAAGAAGAACCCAGTGTACGGCCTTAAACCCTATGCCGTTCTTGACGACAACCCGGCTAAGATTCACCAAGCCGAGGGCCTCATAACAGGCCCGCTTTCCCGTTGTCTCGAAATTACTGCCAACCACAAAATTTCCTACGGCGTTGTTTGCATGCCCGGCCTCTCGCGCCAGGATCTGCTCGATCTCCTCGACCGTTATGGCCAGTGCTTTGGGCATCTCCTGGTTATTCCCAACCTGATTGGTATGACGAGTCTTGGCATTACCGCCAAAGAAGTCGGCGGCATTATCGGCCTGGAAG
Organism: Bryobacterales bacterium; assembly: GCA_963785595.1. Classification (GTDB taxonomy): domain Bacteria; phylum Acidobacteriota; class Terriglobia; order Bryobacterales; family Bryobacteraceae; genus Bog-105. The sequence continues at coordinate 1,450,281 of CAWAVY010000003.1, forward strand.
TGAGGCAGCAGTTGCTTCGGCCGTGGTCTAAGTTTCTAAAGCGGTCTTTGGATTTGACCATTACTCTGCTCCTTGCGCCCATCGTCATTCCGGTCGTTGCGCTCTTCGCGGTGCTGGTCATGCTGGAGGATGCCGGTCCCGCTTTCTACTGTAACGAGCGTATCGGCCACGCCGGCCGCAAATTCAAGGCGTGGAAGCTTCGCAGTATGGTCACTAACGGCGATAGCGTCCTCCGCCAGCATTTCGAAAACAATCCCCTCGACCACGCTCATTGGCGCGCCACCCAAAAACTTAAGCATGATCCTCGGCTCACGCGCATCGGCCGCTTCATCCGCAAGACCAGCATTGACGAGCTTCCACAGTTCTGGAACGTGTTCATTGGGGAAATGAGCGTTGTAGGACCTCGCCCCATGCTTCAGAGTCAAATCGACATGTACGGTCCCGCCTTCAACCTGTACAAACAGGTCCGCCCCGGTATCACTGGCCTTTGGCAGGTTTCGGGCCGCAATCATCTCACCTTCGCCGAACGCGCAACCCTCGACAAATATGTCATTCAAAATTGGTCTGTCTGGCTCGACATCTACATTCTTGTCCGGACAGGGGGAGCGGTGATCTCAGCCGACGGCGCTTATTGACCTCTCCGCCGCCACTATGCTAAGAGTCTTTACACCCACGCTGCGCACCGTTTGGGTAGCAATCGTGGCGGTAACAATTGTATCTGAAGTTCTGTTACTCCCTACCAATCCGCCCCTTCCGCCCTTACCTCACTACTCCTACAAGATTTTCAAACTCCTTCTCTTTATAGCGGTCGGCTATCTCGCGCCGTTAGCGTTCTGGCGCTTCAATGCGCTAAATCGCGGCATCATGCTAGCGGCCGTCTCCGCCATGGGCGTGGAAACGCTGCAGGGCCTCATCGGCCGGGGGCATAGCTTTCATTGGTATGAGATGTTGCTTAAACTCGGACTCATCGTTCTCGGTTTCACCCTGGCCCTCGACGCCCGTTACGAACGCCAAATCTCCGCTGGCCCTCTTCGCATCCGGCTCATCGGTGAACACTTAGAGAACGCCTAAATGAAAACCTCCGATTCGCTCCGACGCCTTAGGCAGAGCCGCGACGGCCAAGGCGCGGTAACGAACTTTTCGTTGGTAGGTTAACCTTATAGTTATGCCTAAGTCTGCATTAATTACCGGCATAACCGGCCAAGATGGCTCTTACCTTAGCGAGTTGCTTCTCGCCAAAGGTTATACCGTCCACGGCGTCATCCGCCGTTCGTCCAGCTTCAACACCGGTCGCATCAACCACATTTACCAGGACCCCCACCAGGCCGGCCGCCGCCTCAATCTCCACTATGGCGATCTCACCGATTCCACCGGTCTCCGCCGCATTCTGGAAATCGCCCAGCCCGACGAAGTCTATAACCTCGGCGCTCAATCCCACGTCAAAGTCTCTTTCGAAAATCCCGAATACACTGCCGATTCCGTTGCCAGCGGCCCCCTTCGCCTGCTCGATTCCATCCGCGACTACATGCAGCACACCGGCCGTCAGGTGCGCTTCTATCAGGCAGGCTCTTCGGAAATGTTCGGTGCCGCCAAGCCCCCGCAAAGTGAAGCAACCCCTTTCTATCCCCGCAGTCCCTACGCTGTCTCTAAAGTCGCCGCTCATTGGTACGCCGTCAATTATCGCGAAGCTTACAACCTCTTCATCTCTAACGGCATTCTCTTCAACCACGAATCTCCACGCCGCGGTGAAACTTTCGTTACCCGCAAAATCACCCGCGCCCTCGGCCGCATCAAAGCCGGCCTGCAGAAAAAACTTTATCTCGGCAATCTCGATTCCCGGCGAGACTGGGGTTTCGCCGGCGATTATGTAGAAGCCATGTGGATGATGTTGCAGCATTCCGAACCCGGCGATTTCGTTGTTGCCACCGGGGAGTCTTTTTCGGTGCGCCAGTTCCTCGACGAGTCCTTCGGCTATGCCAACCTCGATTGGAAAGAGTACGTCGAAATCGACCCTCTCTATTTCCGCCCCACAGAGGTCGATTACCTCCTCGGCGATCCGATCAAGGCTCGCAACACTTTCGGTTGGAAACCCAAAACCTCGTTCCCGCAGCTTGTCCGCATGATGGTCGATTACGACCTTCACCTCGCCCAAACCGAGTCTCAAATGGCCCAGTTGACGAGCAGCTCTCTGTGAATAAATCCTCCCGCGTCTTTATCGCCGGTCATCGCGGTCTTGTTGGCTCCGCCATTACCCGTCTCCTGAAATCGCAAGGCTATAAGAACCTCATACTCCGCACCCGCGCCGAAGTCGACCTGCTCAACACCCAATCGGTCGAATCTCTCTTCGCGAAAGAACAGCCCGAATACGTCTTTCTCGCCGCCGCCAAGGTGGGTGGCATCCTCGCTAATTCCACCCGGCCCGCCGACTTCATTCGCGACAATCTCATCATCCAAAACAACGTAATCGATGCCGCCTATCGCCATGGTGCTACCAAACTCCAGTTCCTTGGTTCATCCTGCATCTACCCGAAACTGGCCCCACAACCGCTCAAGGAAGAGTATCTGCTCACCGGCGCTCTGGAGCCAACCAACGAATGGTATGCCATCGCTAAGATCGCCGGCATAAAGCTCTGTGAAGCCTACCGCCAGCAATACGGCTTCAACGCCATATCGCTTATGCCCACCAATCTTTATGGTCCGGGCGATAACTTCGACCTTCAATCCTCCCATGTCCTGCCCGCTCTGATCCGCAAGTTTCACGAGGGAAAAATGAATCGCGCCGCCGAAATCGTCCTCTGGGGCACCGGCACTCCTAAGCGCGAGTTTCTGCATGTTGACGACCTCGCCTCGGCCGCCGTTTTCCTCATGCAAAACTACGACGAAAAGCAATTTATCAATGTGGGCGTGGGTGAAGACCTCTCCATTGCCGACCTCGCCAAGCTCGTCGCATCCATCGTCGAATTCCCAGGTACCTGGACCTTCGATACCTCCAAACCCGACGGCACCCCTCGCAAACTGCTAGACGTCTCGCGCCTTCACTCCCTCGGTTGGCGCCATCAAATCCCACTCGAAGCCGGCATCCGTTCCACCTATGAGGTCTTCATGGGCGGCTTGTTAGCCGGCGTCACGCATTAAGCAAAATCTCTGCCTTTTTTGAACCGGCGCGAAGTGTGCTTGATGAAAGCCATCGCCATTTTCTGAACCCCGACTGCAAAGGGAGCGTTCGGGCCACTGCATTTCGGAGCAGCCGCGCTCACTCCAACCGAAGCGCATCCACCGGATCGATACGCGCTGCTTGCCTCGCGGGCAAATAGCTCGCCGCCAGCGCGATGGCCATCATCGCCGCCGCCATCAAAATAAACGTGTACGGGTCGTTCTCGCCCACTCCATAGATCAAGCTCTGCATAAAACGCGTCAGTCCCAACGCCGCCGCCGTGCCCGCCGCCACGCCCAACAAAGCCAGCCTTAAGCCATGGTTCACAACAAACCCGGCCACCTGTCTGGGTTGCGCTCCCAGCGCTACGCGAATACCAATCTCGCGCGTCCGCAGACTCACCGAATACGCCAACACGCTATAAAGTCCAACCGTCGCCAACAGCAAAGCGGCGCCCGCGAAATACAGCAGAACCGTCATGTTGAATCGCCGTGGGGCCGACCATTCATGCAGCACCTCCTCCATACTGTGAACTGAAGTAACCGGCTCCTCCGCATCTATCTCCCACACCTGCTTCTTAATTGCCGCCGCCATCGCCAGCGGATCTCCCATCGTACGGGCAATCAGAATCGGCGCGTCCAACTGTTTCCCCGGCAGATAAAATTCGGCATGGCCGCCCGCATCCGGGCCCATCTGATGCTCGTCCCCAACAATGCCAATCACCGGGTAGTGCAATTCGTTCCCCTCCTCGCCGTTCGCGATCAAAACCTTACCAAGCGGATTTTGCCCCGGCCAATTCGTGCGCGCAAACCCCTCGCTCACCACCGCTACAGCCTGGGCCGCCACCACCTCGTTCCGCTGAAACGTCCGCCCCTGGATGATCCGCGATCGCATGGTTTCAAAATAACCATCGCTCACGCGCGCGCAATTCGCTGTCAGCATCTCGCCGTTCTTGGTAGGCTTGCCCTCCAATTTGTACGATGACACTTGCACGCTGCGCATGGGCAGCGCATTGGTAAGGGCCGCTGCCCGCACGCCCGGCACCTGCCGCACTCGATTCAGCAACTGATCGTTAAAGGCCGCCAACTGCGCCGGTGTTTTGTACTTCGCCGCCGGCAGTGTCACTTGCAGCGTAAATAAATGATCCACCTGGAATCCCAAATCGGTGGCCATCAGCGCGCTCAGGCTCCGAATCATCAAGCCCGCGCCAATCAGCAGAACCAGCGTTAGCGCAACTTCGCAAACCACCAGCACGCTGCGCAGCCGGTTCGACGTCCCACCCACCCCTCGCGCCCCGCGTCCCAAAGCCGCATTTACGTTCTGCCCCAAGGCATGAAACGATGGCGCCAATCCAAACAACAGCCCCGCCCCTAGCGTTACCCCAATCGTAAACAACAAGACCCCCAGGTCGATTCTCAATTCGTGGAATCCGTGCGTATCGTCCGGCGCAAAGTAAGAAATCGCGCGCAGTGTCCAATACGCCAGCACCAATCCTCCCACTCCTCCCAAGGCGCTCAACAAAACACTCTCGCTCAGCAGTTGACGAATCAGCCGCAACCGACCGGCGCCCAGCGCCAGCCGCACCGCGATTTCCTTTTCTCGCCTGATCGCTCTGGTCAGCAGCAGGTTGCCCACATTGGCGCACGCAATCAGCAGCACAAATCCCACCGCCACTTGCAGCACAACCAACAGACGTCGCAGATTCGGCCCGGTATCCTCCTCCGCCAGCGAGTACAGCACAGCCCCAAAACCGTTGTATTCTTTCTCGTTCTCCTTGTTGAGCCGCTCAGAGATAACCCTCATTTCCGCCCGTGCCCGCTCCAGCGTCACTCCTCGCTTCAGCCGTCCATAAACCGCGTAATTCATTTGCCCTTCGGCATCTCCGCCCGGGCTCATGTTCACCGGTACCAGCATCTGAGGTTTCGCTTGTTCGAATCCTTCCGCCGCTGCCGGCATTTCAAAGCCCGCCGCCAAGATGCCGATGATGGCGTATGCCTGCCCATCCGCGTATAGAAACTTTCCTATAACGTTTGGGTTCCCTCCGAAGCGGCTTAGGAAGAGCTCGTGCGTGAGAATCGCCACGTGTTCCTTACCGGTCTGCATCTCCGCCGCATTGAAATTCCTGCCAAGCTGTGGCCGGATGCCCAACAGCGGCAAAAACCCCGCCGTCACCACACCAGCCTCCACGCGTTCCGGCTTCCGGCCTGCGGCATCGCCTGGCTCGGTCAGGTTGAAGGTGGCATCGTTATAGAGAGCCAGTCCTTCGAAAGAGTGGCTCTGCTCTAGCCACGCCCGATAGCTCTTCATCCGCACCGGCAGACGTCCACCCGCAAACAGATTCAGCGCCGGATTGTGTTCCCACAGCATCGCCAGTCGCTCTGGCGCGCGCAAATTCTTGAACGGCTGCGGATTTAACAACGTCGCGTTCACCACGCTGAAAATCGCCGTGTTCGCGCCAATCCCCAACGCCAACGCCGATACAGCCGCCGCCGTGAACCCCGGATTCTTCCAAAAGCTGCGCAGCGCGAATCGCCAATCCTGTACCGCCCCCTCCGCCCAATTGTTCATTCGGCCCTCCCGCTGAAACCCGCCCTCAGATTCTATCCAAGCATTTGGTCCGGGCCAAAATAATTCGGTCACTATTGCGCTTGAATCGCGCATATACAAATGAGGATCCAAGCTTCCAGCAACTCTGGTGTGTTTGGTCTGGCTGGATTGTATTCTGCCAGCGCCGTCGCGCTTTTGCGCTGGACAGAAGCGGAAGGATTCGGTTATTATCGCTCAAGGCAGTTCGGCAGGCATCGTCGCGTTTTGGAGGAAAACCGGTGAGACAACTGGGTCGTTTCATTGTTATACAGTCATTGTTACTACTAAGTGCGCCCGCTTTCGCCGCCACTTACTCTTTCGATCTTATTCCCGCGAGTGGAGCGATATTGACGACTCAGCTTGTCAAGACGCGAAATACTTGGTTCGAATTTTGGCGAACGCCGGTTAAATTTCGCGCACTGGCTAGACTTGTGTCCAGTCTTCGGAGGTCATCATGGGCGCTATTCCAAATTCTATTCAACGGTCTTCCCGCTTCATCGGTCGTGTAGCAGCGGTAGCCGCTCTGCTGGGTGCGGGCTGGGCTCACGCCCAAGTGTCTTCCCCGCTCATTATCCATCCCACTCTGAATTACACCGCCTCTTTGGGGCGTAGCGTGAACGACAAAGTCAACGCGATTGCGGTAGGCGCCGACGGCAGCACGTATGTCGCCGGTATTTCACCCGCGAAGTCAACTGCAGACCATGACGAAGCTTTCATCGCGCATGTCAGTGCCGACGGCAAAACGCTTCTATATATGACGTATCTGGGTGGCAGCGGCGCCACCGACGCCCGTGCCATCGCATTAGACCTCGCCGGAAACGCCTATGTCACCGGTGAGACCAAAGCGCCCGATTTCCCCGTATTGAACAGTCTGCAAAGCACTTGTACTGTAAACCAATCGAAGCAGTGCGCGGGCGACGCCTTCGTGGCCAAAATGAATGCAGATGGCTCGCTCAATTTCGCAACATACTTGGGTGGCGCTGAGGAAGACGCGGGCAACGCGATTACGCTCGATTCGGCGGGCGACATTTATGTCGCGGGATCCACGGCCTCTATAGATTTTCCGGCCTTTCGCGGCGTTCAGCCTTCAAACAATGGAAATGGCGATGCATTCGTGGCCAAACTTTCCGCCGACGGCCTGCATATCCTCTATGCCACCTACCTGGGTGGAACGGGTGCCGATGAAGCCTTAGGAATCGCCGTAGACGCGAAATTGAGCGCCTATATCACCGGCCGGACGCAGTCGCCCGATTTCCCGGTGAAAGACGCGCTTCAGCCGCAGTGCCGCGTTGGTGCTTCCAATCAATGCCAAGGCGAGGCGTTCGTAACCAAGCTATCGCCCGACGGAACGGACGTTGTTTATTCGACTTATCTCGGCGGCAGCGGCGGAGACTCCGCGAATGCCATCGCGTTGAACCTCGAGGGGAATGCTTTCATTGCCGGGACTACCTCGTCCGAAGATTTTCCGTTAGTCAAGCCTCTGCAGGCGAAACGTAAGGGCAAGAGCGAAGCCTTTGTGGCCAAGCTCTTACCGGATGGGTCGGGACTCGTCTACGCCACCTATCTCGGCGGCAGCGGCGACGACGCAGCCACCTCCATTGCCGTTGACACCGCCGGCAAGGTTTTCATTGGCGGCCAGACCAACTCTGCCGATTTTCCGACGCAGGGTCCGCTTCAGGCAGCGTGCCGGAAGGATGCGGCGGGAGTTTGTAGCACCGACGCGTTTCTGGCCGTGCTGAATCCGGCAGGCACCGGACTGCAATTTTCGACTTATCTGGGCGGCAGCGGGACCGACGAAGGCCGCGCCATAGCGGTCGATGCGAAAGGGGCCGCGTACCTGGGCGGCGGCACAACCACGTTGGATTTTCCGATGGTCGCGGTGACGGTCATGGAGCCGGGAGCTGCGCCTGCGAGCCCCGGGCCGTTTGGAAGCCTGCGCGCTCAGAGCAACACCGCCGCAAAAGCCTCCGGACTTCCGGTGGGCGGCATTGTGGCGAAGATATCAGGCATTGAGGCGCAGACATCGTGTAGTGGCGTCACTTGGACTGGCACCGCAGGCGATAAGCAATGGACCACGCCCGGCAACTGGAGCGGCGGCGCTGTCCCCGTAGCTTCCGACACGGTCTGTATTGGATCGGGTTTTGCCGGTACGACTATCACGATTGGTTCGATCTCGGCAGCGGCGAATCAGACGATTTCGAGCCTCGCCAGCTATGCGGATATCAGTTTCATCGGCGGCCCGCTGACCGTTACGGGTGGGGCTACGTTCGTAAATAAACTCTTGCTCACAGGAGGCATTCTCACGCTAAACGGTACGAATGGCAGTAGCGTGGGCGGTGCCATGATGCTCAGCAACGCACTTCTGGCCGGCACGGACACACTCAACATCACAGGCCTGCTGACGTGGAACAACGAAGGTTATATGTGCGCCATCGACACCTGCGGAGCGCCGACGGCGCTGCAAGGCGTGACGAACGCCAATGGCGGCATTGCCGGCTCGGGCGTGCTGGCCGTGGATGGGCGGACGCTGAACAACGCGGGGTCCGCCGCGTTCACCAGCGGATCGGGCTACTACCTGTATTTGGCCTATGGAGCAGTCGTGAACAACCTGCCGGGCGCCACCTGGAATTTGGCCGGCGATAGCGGCATCACCTACTCAACCGGCGGCGGCACCTTCAACAACAAGGGCACGTTTGCGAAAACCGGCGGCTCGAGCGTTAGCAACGTGAATGCGTCGTTCGTCAATACCGGCTCGGTGCAGGCGAATGCGTACACGCTAAACCTGACGAATGTGGGCAGCGAGGCGGGGGGAAAGTGGAGCGCGGTCAACGGAGCTGTGCTGAATCTGTCGGCGGCCAATGGAGCGACGCCCACGCTTACTGGCGGAACTTATAGCGGCGGCGCGACGGGCCTGCTGCAGTTCGGCGCGGTCGGTAACGGCGTGATCAATCTCGCCGGCGCGCCCACCTTCACCACCATCCCGGTGGCCATTCCAGGCGCCGCGCTGGACGTGAATGCGGGAACCACCGTGACGCTGCCGTCGCTGAACCTGGCCGGGGTTCTTTCGGGGCCGGGCACGCTGAACGTCACGGGCTTGTTGACGTGGACATACGGCGGTTTTATGTGCGCCATCGACAGCTGCGGAGCGCCGGCGGCGACGCAGGGGGTGACGAACGCCAACGGCGGGATTACGGGCTCGGGCTACTTGTATCTGTATGGGCGTACGCTGAACAACGCGGGGACGGCGGCCTTCACCAGCTTGAACGGCTACTACCTGTATCTGGCCTACGCCGGCGTGGTGAACAACTTGCCGGGGGCGACCTGGAATCTGGCGGGCGATAACAACATCACCTACTCAACCGGCGGCGGCACGTTCAACAACAAGGGCACGTTTGCGAAAACCGGCGGCACGGGCACAAGCACGGTGGATGTGTTTTTTGTGAATACCGGAGCCGTGCGGGCCAACGTGAACGGGACCACGCTGAGTCTGAATAACGTGGGCAGCGAGACGGGCGGATCGTGGAGCGCGGCCAACGGGGCGGTGCTGAATCTGTCGGCGGCGAATGCCACGACGGCCACGTTGACGGGCGGGAAATATAGCGGGGCGGGTTACCTGCAATTCGGCACAACCGGTAACGGCATCATCGACCTGAGCGGCGCGCCCACGTTCACGGTGTCGGTGGGGATTCCAAGGGCGGTGCTGGATGTGACGGCGGGCACCACCGTGACGGTCCCGACGCTGAACCTGGCCGGGGTTCTTTCGGGGCCGGGCACGCTGAACGTCACGGGCTTGTTGACGTGGACATACGGCGGTTTTATGTGCGCCATCGACAGCTGCGGAGCGCCGGCGGCGACGCAGGGGGTGACGAACGCCAACGGCGGGATTACGGGCTCGGGCTACTTGTATCTGTATGGGCGTACGCTGAACAACGCGGGGACGGCGGCCTTCACCAGCTTGAACGGCTACTACCTGTATCTGGCCTACGCCGGCGTGGTGAACAACTTGCCGGGGGCGACCTGGAATCTGGCGGGCGATAACAACATCACCTACTCAACCGGCGGCGGCACGTTCAACAACAAGGGCACGTTTGCGAAAACCGGCGGCACGGGCACAAGCACGGTGGATGTGTTTTTTGTGAATACCGGAGCCGTGCAGGCCAACGTGAACGGGACCACGCTGAGTCTGAATAACGTGGGCAGCGAGACGGGCGGATCGTGGAGCGCGGCCAACGGGGCGGTGCTGAATCTGTCGGCGGCGAATGCCACGACGGCTACGTTGACGGGCGGGAAATATAGCGGGGCGGGTTACCTGCAATTCGGCACAACCGGTAACGGCATCATCGACCTGAGCGGCGCGCCCACGTTCACGGTGTCGGTGGGGATTCCAAGGGCGGTGCTGGATGTGACGGCGGGCACCACCGTGACGGTCCCGACGCTGAACCTGGCCGGGGTTCTTTCGGGGCCGGGCACGCTGAACGTCACGGGCTTGTTGACGTGGACATACGGCGGTTTTATGTGCGCCATCGACAGCTGCGGAGCGCCGGCGGCGACGCAGGGGGTGACGAACGCCAACGGCGGGATTACGGGCTCGGGCTACATGTATCTGTATGGGCGTACACTGAACAACGCGGGGACGGCGGCCTTCACCAGCTTGAACGGCTACTACCTGTATCTGGCCTACGCCGGCGTGGTGAACAACTTGCCGGGGGCGACCTGGAATCTGGCGGGCGATAACAACATCACCTACTCAACCGGCGGCGGCACGTTCAACAACAAGGGCACGTTTGCGAAAACCGGCGGCACGGGCACAAGCACGGTGGATGTGTTTTTTGTGAATACCGGAGCCGTGCGGGCCAACGTGAACGGGACCACGCTGAGTCTGAATAACGTGGGCAGCGAGACGGGCGGATCGTGGAGCGCGGCCAACGGGGCGGTGCTGAATCTGTCGGCGGCGAATGCCACGACGGCCACGTTGACGGGCGGGAAATATAGCGGGGCGGGTTACCTGCAATTCGGCACAACCGGTAACGGCATCATCGACCTGAGCGGCGCGCCCACGTTCACGGTGTCGGTGGGGATTCCAAGGGCGGTGCTGGATGTGACGGCGGGCACCACCGTGACGGTCCCGACGCTGAACCTGGCCGGGGTTCTTTCGGGGCCGGGCACGCTGAACGTCACGGGCTTGTTGACGTGGACATACGGCGGTTTTATGTGCGCCATCGACAGCTGCGGAGCGCCGGCGGCGACGCAGGGGGTGACGAACGCCAACGGCGGGATTACGGGCTCGGGCTACTTGTATCTGTATGGGCGTACGCTGAACAACGCGGGGACGGCGGCCTTCACCAGCTTGAACGGCTACTACCTGTATCTGGCCTACGCCGGCGTGGTGAACAACTTGCCGGGGGCGACCTGGAATCTGGCGGGCGATAACAACATCACCTACTCAACCGGCGGCGGCACGTTCAACAACAAGGGCACGTTTGCGAAAACCGGCGGCACGGGCACAAGCACGGTGGATGTGTTTTTTGTGAATACCGGAGCCGTGCAGGCCAACGTGAACGGGACCACGCTGAGTCTGAATAACGTGGGCAGCGAGACGGGCGGATCGTGGAGCGCGGCCAACGGGGCGGTGCTGAATCTGTCGGCGGCGAATGCCACGACGGCTACGTTGACGGGCGGGAAATATAGCGGGGCGGGTTACCTGCAATTCGGCACAACCGGTAACGGCATCATCGACCTGAGCGGCGCGCCCACGTTCACGGTGTCGGTGGGGATTCCAAGGGCGGTGCTGGATGTGACGGCGGGCACCACCGTGACGGTCCCGACGCTGAACCTGGCCGGGGTTCTTTCGGGGCCGGGCACGCTGAACGTCACGGGCTTGTTGACGTGGACATACGGCGGTTTTATGTGCGCCATCGACAGCTGCGGAGCGCCGGCGGCGACGCAGGGGGTGACGAACGCCAACGGCGGGATTACGGGCTCGGGCTACATGTATCTGTATGGGCGTACACTGAACAACGCGGGGACGGCGGCCTTCACCAGCTTGAACGGCTACTACCTGTATCTGGCCTACGCCGGCGTGGTGAACAACTTGCCGGGGGCGACCTGGAATCTGGCGGGCGATAACAACATCACCTACTCAACCGGCGGCGGCACGTTCAACAACAAGGGCACGTTTGCGAAAACCGGCGGCACGGGCACAAGCACGGTGGATGTGTTTTTTGTGAATACCGGAGCCGTGCAGGCCAACGTGAACGGGACCACGCTGAGTCTGAATAACGTGGGCAGCGAGACGGGCGGATCGTGGAGCGCGGCCAACGGGGCGGTGCTGAATCTGTCGGCGGCGAATGCCACGACGGCCACGTTGACGGGCGGGAAATATAGCGGGGCGGGTTACCTGCAATTCGGCACAACCGGTAACGGCATCATCGACCTGAGCGGCGCGCCCACGTTCACGGTGTCGGTGGGGATTCCAAGGGCGGTGCTGGATGTGACGGCGGGCACCACCGTGACGGTCCCGACGCTGAACCTGGCCGGGGTTCTTTCGGGGCCGGGCACGCTGAACGTCACGGGCTTGTTGACGTGGACATACGGCGGTTTTATGTGCGCCATCGACAGCTGCGGAGCGCCGGCGGCGACGCAGGGGGTGACGAACGCCAACGGCGGGATTACGGGCTCGGGCTACTTGTATCTGTATGGGCGTACGCTGAACAACGCAGGGACGGCGGCCTTCACCAGCTTGAACGGCTACTACCTGTATCTGGCCTACGCCGGCGTGGTGAACAACTTGCCGGGGGCGACCTGGAATCTGGCGGGCGATAACAACATCACCTACTCAACCGGCGGCGGCACGTTCAACAACAAGGGCACGTTTGCGAAAACCGGCGGCACGGGCACAAGCACGGTGGATGTGACCCTAAATAACTCCGGAACCGTCGCGGCAGACGTCGCCCAACTATACCTCTACGGTACTTACACCCAAACTGCAGGCACCACTCTTCTCGGCGGCGGCAGCCTCCAATTCGGTTCCACCCCCAACATCCAAGGCGGCTCCATAACCGGTTCCGGCACAATTTCCGGCAACTACACCACTGTAGCCACCAACCCAGCCGGCGCAATCGCCCCTGGCACTACAACCGCCGCTGGCGCCATCAGTCTCACAGGCGGTTCTGGAAACTATACGGCAGGAACGGGCTCGCTCAACGTCAAAATCGGCGGCTTGGGAGCCGGTCAGTTTGACACGCTCACGGCCAGCGGAACAGCCGCTCTCGCAGGGGGCACGCTGAACGTCACCACCTTTGGTGCCTACAACCCAAAAAGTACCGACTCATTCACCATATTGACGGCGAATTCCGTCACTGGCAAGTTCGCAACGGTTAACCTTCCGAGCAAAGAATGGATCGTGAAGTACACCGCGACCTCGGTCGTGCTGAATGCAGCGCCCGGAACAAAGACGCTTGTATCGATCGCGGTCACGCCAGCAAGTCCGTCGATCGCGAACGGACTAACCCAGCAGTTCACCGCCACCGGCACCTATAGTGACGGCAGCACAGGGGACATTACGGCCAACGTGACGTGGGCCTCGGCAACAACTTCGGTCGCCACCATCGCTTCCGGCGGTCTGGCAACAGGCGTGGGCGTGGGCACTAGTAACATCACGGCCAACAAGGGAACGATCACCTCCCCGGCGGTAGTGTTGACCGTGACACCGCCGAAGCTCGTATCAATCGCCGTGACGCCTTCGAGCGCCACAATAACCGCCGGCGCCACGCAGCAGTTCACCGCCACCGGCACCTATAGCGACGGCAGCACCGGCAACATCACGGCCACCGTCACCTGGGCCTCGGCCAACACCTCGGTCGCCACCATCGCTTCCGGCGGCCTAGCGACAGGCGTAGCGAAAGGCAGCAGCAACATCACCGCCAGCCTCAGCGGCATCACCTCCCCAGCGGCGCTGTTGATGGTGACTAAGGTTTTGCAATCCATCGCCGTCACCCCGGCCAACCCCACCATCGCCGCAGGAGCCACCCAGCAGTTCACCGCCACCGGTACCTATAGCGACGGCAGCACCGGGAACATCACGGCCACCGTCACCTGGGCCTCGCCGGCACCACGCAGCAGTTCACCGCCACCGGCACCTATAGCGACGGCAGCACCGGCAACATCACGGCCACCGTCACCTGGGCCTCGGCAACACCTCGGTCGCCACCATCGCTTCCGGCGGCCTGGCGACAGGCGTAGCGAAAGGCAGCAGCAACATCACCGCCAGCCTCAGCGGCATCACCTCTCCAGCGGCGTTGTTGACGGTGACGAAGGTTTTGCAATCCATCGCCGTCACCCCGGCCAACCCCACCATCGCCGCCGGCACCACGCAGCAGTTCACCGCCACCGGCACCTATAGCGACGGCAGCACCGGCAACATCACGGCCACCGTCACCTGGGCCTCGGCCAACACCTCGGTCGCCACCATCGCTTCCGGCGGCCTGGCGACAGGCGTAGCGAAAGGCAGCAGCAACATCACCGCCAGCCTCAGCGGCATCACCTCGCCAGCGGCGCTGTTGATGGTGACGAAGGTTTTGCAATCCATCGCCGTCACCCCGGCCAACCCCACCATCGCCGCCGGCGCCACGCAGCAGTTCACCGCCACCGGTACCTATAGCGACGGCAGCACCGGCAACATCACGGCCACCGTCACCTGGGCCTCGGCCAACACCTCGGTCGCCACCATCGCTTCCGGCGGCCTGGCGACAGGCGTGGCGAAAGGCAGCAGCAACATCACCGCCAGCCTCAGCGGCATCACCTCGCCAGCGGCGCTGTTGATGGTGACGAAGGTTTTGCAATCCATCGCCGTCACCCCGGCCAACCCCACCATCGCCGCCGGCGCCACGCAGCAGTTCACCGCCACCGGTACCTATAGCGACGGCAGCACCGGGAACATCACGGCCACCGTCACCTGGGCCTCGTCCAACACCTCGGTCGCCACCATCGCTTCCGGCGGCCTGGCGACAGGCGTGGCGAAAGGCAGCAGCAACATCACCGCCAGCCTCAGCGGCATCACCTCTCCAGCGGCGCTGTTGATGGTGACGAAGGTTTTGCAATCCATCGCCGTCACCCCGGCCAACCCCACCATCGCCGCCGGAGCCACGCAGCAGTTCACCGCCACCGGTACCTATAGCGACGGCAGCACCGGGAACATCACGGCCACCGTCACCTGGGCCTCGGCCAACACCTCGGTCGCCACCATCGCTTCCGGCGGCCTGGCGACAGGCGTGGCGAAAGGCAGCAGCAACATCACCGCCAGCCTCAGCGGCATCACCTCCCCAGCGGCGGTGCTGATGGTGACTAAAGTTTTGCAATCCATCGCCGTCACCCCGGCCAACCCCACCATCGCCGCCGGCGCCACGCAGCAGTTCACCGCCACCGGCACCTATAGCGACGGCAGCACCGGCAACATCACGGCCACCGTCACCTGGGCCTCGGCCAACACCTCGGTCGCCACCATCGCTTCCGGCGGCCTGGCGACAGGCGTAGCGAAAGGCAGCAGCAACATCACCGCCAGCCTCAGCGGCATCACCTCGCCAGCGGCGCTGTTGATGGTAACGAAGGTTTTGCAATCCATCGCCGTCACCCCGGCCAACCCCACCATCGCCGCCGGCGCCACGCAGCAGTTCACCGCCACCGGTACCTATAGCGACGGCAGCACCGGGAACATCACGGCCACCGTCACCTGGGCCTCGTCCAACACCTCGGTCGCCACCATCGCTTCCGGCGGCCTAGCCACAGGCGTGGCGAAAGGCAGCAGCAACATCACCGCCAGCCTCAGCGGCATCACCTCGCCAGCGGCGCTGTTGATGGTGACTAAAGTTTTGCAATCCATCGCCGTCACCCCGGCCAACCCCACCATCGCCGCCGGCGCCACGCAGCAGTTCACCGCCACCGGCACCTATAGCGACGGCAGCACCGGGAACATCACGGCCACCGTCACCTGGGCCTCGTCCAACACCTCGGTCGCCACCATCGCTTCCGGCGGCCTAGCGACAGGCGTAGCGAAAGGCAGCAGCAACATCACCGCCAGCCTCAGCGGCATCACCTCCCCAGCGGCGCTGTTGATGGTGACTAAGGTTTTGCAATCCATCGCCGTCACCCCGGCCAACCCCACCATCGCCGCAGGAGCCACCCAGCAGTTCACCGCCACCGGTACCTATAGCGACGGCAGCACCGGGAACATCACGGCCACCGTCACCTGGGCCTCGGCAACAACCTCGGTCGCCACCATCGCTTCCGGCGGCCTGGCGACAGGCGTGGCGAAAGGCAGCAGCAACATCACCGCCAGCCTCAGCGGCATCACCTCTCCAGCGGCGTTGTTGACGGTGACGAAGGTTTTGCAATCCATCGCCGTCACCCCGGCCAACCCCACCATCGCCGCAGGAGCCACCCAGCAGTTCACCGCCACCGGTACCTATAGCGACGGCAGCACCGGGAACATCACGGCCACCGTCACCTGGGCCTCGGCCAACACCTCGGTCGCCACCATCGCTTCCGGCGGCCTGGCGACAGGCGTAGCGAAAGGCAGCAGCAACATCACCGCCAGCCTCAGCGGCATCACCTCCCCAGCGGCGGTGCTGATGGTGACTAAAGTTTTGCAATCCATCGCCGTCACCCCGGCCAACCCCACCATCGCCGCCGGCACCACGCAGCAGTTCACCGCCACCGGCACCTATAGCGACGGCAGCACCGGCAACATCACGGCCACCGTCACCTGGGCCTCGGCCAACACCTCGGTCGCCACCATCGCTTCCGGCGGCCTGGCGACAGGCGTAGCGAAAGGCAGCAGCAACATCACCGCCAGCCTCAGCGGCATCACCTCGCCAGCGGCGCTGTTGATGGTAACGAAGGTTTTGCAATCCATCGCCGTCACCCCGGCCAACCCCACCATCGCCGCCGGCACCACGCAGCAGTTCACCGCCACCGGCACCTATAGCGACGGCAGCACCGGCAACATCACGGCCACCGTCACCTGGGCCTCGGCCAACACCTCGGTCGCCACCATCGCTTCCGGCGGCCTGGCGACAGGCGTAGCGAAAGGCAGCAGCAACATCACCGCCAGCCTCAGCGGCATCACCTCGCCAGCGGCGCTGTTGATGGTAACGAAGGTTTTGCAATCCATCGCCGTCACCCCGGCCAACCCCACCATCGCCGCCGGCGCCACGCAGCAGTTCACCGCCACCGGTACCTATAGCGACGGCAGCACCGGGAACATCACGGCCACCGTCACCTGGGCCTCGTCCAACACCTCGGTCGCCACCATCGCTTCCGGCGGCCTGGCGACAGGCGTGGCGAAAGGCAGCAGCAACATCACCGCCAGCCTCAGCGGCATCACCTCCCCAGCGGCGCTGTTGATGGTGACTAAGGTTTTGCAATCCATCGCCGTCACCCCGGCCAACCCCACCATCGCCGCAGGAGCCACCCAGCAGTTCACCGCCACCGGCACCTATAGCGACAACAGCACCGCCAACATCACGGCCAGCGCCACCTGGGCCTCCGCCACCGCCTCAGTCGCCACCATCGCTTCCGGCGGCCTGGCGATAGGTGTAGACCCGGGCACGAGCAACGTCACGGCCAGTTTGAGCGGTATCACGTCCCCCGCAGCGGTACTCACCGTAGTGGCCCCGGGGGGTGGCCCGGCGGTCGGAATGGTCAAAATGACAATACTTGATCAGTCGCCACCCGGATCCTCTTTCTATATTGATTTACAGGTCACGAACACTGGCACCGGATTGCCCGGCACCGTCATCATCAATCAACTCAATTTCCGCACGCTGTCGGGAACGGGAACCGTCAGCTACAACACATCCGCGTCTCCAGCGCTCCCGATTTCGCTCGGCCTTCTAAATCCCGGCCAATCGACCACAGTCCGGCTTTATCTGACGGTCACCGGATCCGTCAGCCAATTTTCCATCGCGGAAGATGGCGTTCTTGAATCCATCAACGGCATGATCTTTAGCTACGAGTCAAGCGAAGTGGTGGATTACTGATGTCCGATCCAGCAATGAATATCAAGTCGCGCCGCCGCCGTGTCTTATCCGTGTTTATCCGTATCCATCTGTGGCCAATTTCTTCGCCGAACTAAATCTCCCATCTCCTCAATAACTTACCCGTTCCGCCCGCCGAATTTCCTTGCCATATATAGCAATTTGCCATACCATAATTGCAGATTGCTATATGACGGTCGGCCAGAAAATCCGCCACCTCCGCCTCATCGAGGGCCGCCTCCGCGGTCTCGGCCGCGAGATGACTCAAAACGAACTCGTCTCCGCCATCCGGAAGGACCTCAAAAAATCCATCAGCCAGCCCTATCTCTCGCAACTAGAAAGCGGCCGCCGCAAACATCTCACCAACACCACCCGTTTGCTCCTCGCCAAATTTTTCAAGGTTCATCCGGGTCACCTGGTCGATGATCCCGCCGGTTTTCAAACCGAACTCATCACCGATCTCGCCGAGCGTGAAGACAAACTCGATTTGTGGCTTGTTCAAGGGGCCGAACTGTTTCGCCGCGATCCACAATTGGCGGCGGCGCTGTTAAAACTGGCCGGTCATCAAGATACGCGCCACTGCTTGCTGGTGCTGGCGCGCGTGTTGGAAACGCCGGAACTGCTGGACCGGCTTTCGGACGCCTTGCCGTCGGAGGACAAACGCTATGAACTCACCTGAAATCTATCTCATCTGTTTTGGCGTGGGCACTTTATGGAGCATTGTGTCGCTGTTCCTGGGCGGCATGCATCTGGGCCACGCCCACGGCGGCCATGCTCACGGTGGCCACGCGCACACCCCGCACGGTCATGGGCATAGCCACGGCCACGCGCAACCGTCAGGCTGGGCCAGTTGGGTCGGGACGTTGCTGACCCCCGGTTGCATCGCCATTTTCCTGGCGTGGTTCGGCGGCATCGGTTATCTGTTGACGCGCCATTCAGCGCTCGGCGGCTGGGCCGATTTAGTCATCGCCGTTCTCGTCGGTTTGGCCGGCGCGGTTTTGCTGGGTGCCTTTCTGCGCTGGCTGCAAGCGCATGAGAAGCCGCTCGAATCTATGGACACGGAAGTTGTCGGCATGCTCGGGCGCGTCTCCAGCACCATCCGGCCCGATGGCGTGGGTGAGGTGATTTATGTTCGCGATGGTTCGCGGCGTTGCGTCGCAGCGCGTAGCGAAGATGCATTGGAAATTCAACGGGAGGAAGAAGTGGTTGTCACCCGGTATGAAAAAGGAATTGCGTTTGTACGCACCTGGGCGGCATTGACCCAGCCGGAGGCCCATTCTGAGCGGCCCGGAACTTCTGCCAAAGGAGATTCAAATGTTGAATGAAGTGACGTTTATTGTCGTGGCGATTGTGCTCACCCTGCTGTTTTTAATGATTGCCGTCGCCACCCTCTTTCGAAAAGCGGGGCCGCATGAAGCGCTGATTGTCTATGGCTTGCGCGGCACTCGCACTATCATCGGCCGTGGCACGGTCATTGTGCCCATGATCGAAACCTATCGGGAACTTTCTTTGCAGCTCATGTCTTTCGATGTGGCGCCGCAACAGGATCTTTACACCAAGCAAGGTGTCGCGGTCACCGTGGAAGCCGTCGCCCAAATCAAAGTCCGCAGCGATAACGAATCCATCCGCACTGCCGCTGAGCAGTTTCTCACCAAGACTAACGATGAGCGCGAAGGCCTCATCCGCCTTGTCATGGAAGGCCATTTGCGCGGCATCATCGGCCAGTTGTCCGTCGAACAGATCGTAAAAGAACCCGAAATGGTGGGCGACCGTATGCGCGGCACATGCGCCGGCGATCTCACCAAGATGGGTCTCGAAGTCATTTCCTTCACCATCAAAGAAGTCCGCGATAAGAACGAATACATTCTGAACATGGGCCGTCCTGACGTCGCGCGCATCAAACGCGATGCCGATGTGGCCGCCGCTGAAGCCGAGCGCGATACCGCCATTCGCCGCGCCGAAGCCACGCGTGCCGCCGCCGTCGCCAAGTCGCAGGCCGATCAGGAACGTGTCCTTGCGGAAGCTCTCTCTCTCGCGGCTCAGGCCGAAGCGCAGCGCGATCTCGAAATCCGCCGCGCGCAATACGTCGAAACCGTTAAACGCCAACAGGCGCAAGCCGACAAAGCGTACGACATTCAAACCAACGTCATGCAGCAGCAAGTAGTGGCTGAGGCGGTAAAGGTTCGCCAAGTCGAAAAGGAAGGCGAAGTGAAAGTGCAGGAATTTGAAATCCTGCGCCACGAAAAAGAATTAATCGCCACCGTTTTGAAAGGCGCCGAGATCGAGCGTCAACGCATTGAAATGCTGGCCGAAGCCTCACGCCGCAAGATGACGATTGAGGCCGAAGGTTCCGCCGCCGCCACTCGCGCCCAGGGTGAAGCCGACGCCGATATCATTCTCCGGAAAGGTGAAGCCGAAGCCCGCGCGATGAACGTTAAGGCGGAAGCCTACCAGGAATGGAACCAGGCCGCCGTCGTCGACAAGTTGATCACCGGGCTGCCGGAAATCGTTCGTGCTTTGGCCGCGCCCCTGGCCAACATCGACAAAATCACCATCGTTTCAACCGGTGATAACGGTTCGGCCGGCATGCACAAAATCACCGGCGACATGACCCAGATCGCCGCCCAGATACCCGCTCTCTTTGAATCCTTATCTGGTATGCAAATGTCCGATCTTTTAGGTAAGGTGAAAACCATTACCGACCGCACGAATGGTGCGCCCAAGGAACCGCGTACGTAAGTGAAGCCGATTTAAGGAGTACTTCATGGCATTACTGGAAAGAGTCACCACCCTCATCAGGGCCAACTTGAACGACCTCATCGAGAAGGCCGAAGACCCGGAGAAGCTGCTCAAGCAGCTTCTCCTCGATATGCAGAATCAGTTCATGCAGGTCAAGACGCAAGTGGCCATGGCCATTGCCGACCACCATCTGCTCGAGAAAAAGCAGAACGAAAGCCTCGCCTCCCAGCGCGAATGGGTGCGTAAAGCGGAACTCGCCTTGCAGAAGAATGAGGAGGGCCTCGCCCGCACCGCGCTTGAACGTTCGCTCGCTTTTGAAAACGCCGTCAGGAATTTCACCCAGCAAGTGGAAGAACAAACCCACCAAGTGCAGTTGCTGCGCGAAGCCATGCACAATCTCGAGCAGAAAATGGTCGAGACCAAGCTCAAGGCAGATCTGCTGATCGCTCAGCATCGCCGCTCGAAGCTGGCGCAACGGGCGGGTGTCGAGCCCTCGGTGGAATTTCGCAACGACGCTTTGTTCGAACGCGCCAAAAACAAAGTGGATGTGGCCGAAGCCATGGCCGCCGGGCAACTGCACGCCGCCGCGCTCGATTCCACTCGTCAAATAGAAGCCATGGATCGGGCCGATGAAGTGGAGCGCCTCCTCGCCGAACTAAAGCAACGTACCCAGCGCGCCCTCGGCCCCGCAAGCTGATTCGATACTATCTCTATTGATGAAAGCTCTGTTGCTCACCGAATACAGCAAGCTGGAAATGGCCGATCTGCCAATTCCTGAGCCGGCTGCCGGAGAAGTTTTAATTCGCGTCGAGGCCTGCGGCATTTGCGGCAGCGACGTTCATGGTTACGATGGCAGTTCCGGCCGCCGCATTCCACCTTTAGTCATGGGGCACGAAGCCGCCGGCTCCATTGAGAGCGTCGGCGCGGGAGCGGAAAACTGGCGCAAGGGCGACCGCGTCACCTTTGACTCAACCATCTACTGCGGCCAGTGCGAGTACTGCCGCAAGGGACTCATCAATCTTTGCAGCCATCGCGAAGTTTTGGGCGTCTCCACACCGGAATTCCGCCGCGCCGGCGCTTTTGCCGATTACGTCGTCGTGCCCGCGCGCGTGCTCTACGCGCTTCCCGCCGGCATCTCCTTTGCCGAAGCCGCCATGATCGAACCGCTGGCGGTGGCCGTTCATGCGGTGGCCGTGAGCGAAATTCCCAAACGCAGCACCGCCTTGGTTGTCGGCGCCGGCATGATCGGTCTCCTCGTTTTGCAGACGCTACGCGAGGCCGGCTGCTCCCAGATCATCGTCTCCGATATCGACGATACGCGTCTAAAGTTGGCAAGCGAACTCGGCGCGACCGCCATCATCAATGCTAAAAGCAGCGATGCCGTCGCCGAAGTGAAAAAGCTGACCGGTGGCGCAGGTGTGGATGTGGCGCTGGAAGCCGTAGGCAGCACGCCTACCATCGGGGCCGCCATCGAAAGCGTCAAACGCAACGCCACCGTTACGCTGATCGGCAATATCGCGCCCAGAGTCGAAATCCCGCTGCAAGCCGTCGTCAGCCGCCAAATCCGTCTGCAAGGTTCGGCCGGATCCTCCGGAGAATATCCCGAAGCCATTGATCTCCTGGTGCGCGGCGCCGTCAGTGTGAAACCGCTCATTACCGCCGTTGCCCCGCTCGAAGACGGCGCACACTGGTTCACCCGCCTCCATGGTCGCGAAGCCAATCTCATGAAGGTCGTTCTCACACCGAAGCCCCAATGAATAACCCGCTATTCGATCTAACCGGGCACGTTGCCATTGTCACCGGCACCAGCCGCGGCCTCGGCCAGTATTTCGCCCGCGCTCTTGCCCGCTCCGGCGCAGACCTTGTTGTCACTAGCCGCACCACCGATTCTTTAAAGCCCTTTGTCGCGGAGATTGCCGATCTCGGCTGCCGCGCTGTGCCGCTCGCTCTCGATGTCTGCGATTTGCAAAGCATCGAGCAAATGGCCGCTGCCGCTGAAGAGGCTTACGGCAAGATCGACATTCTGGTCAACAACGCGGGTATGAACATTCGCAAACCTGCGCTCGATGTTCTTTGGGACGATTGGAATAAAATTCTCGATACCAACTTGCGCGGCAGTTTTTTCGTAGCGCAAGCCGTTGCCAAGCGCATGGTGCCGCGCAATTACGGCCGCATCATTAATATAGGCTCGGTCACCAGCGTTGCTGGCTATGCCGGGCTCGGTCCCTACGGCGCAAGCCGCGGCGGCATTCGCCAGCTCACCATGAGCCTGGCCGACGATTGGGGCAAATTCGGCATCACCGTCAATTGCCTGGCGCCCGGCTGGTTCAAAACCAGTCAGAACAAGGTTATGTACGAAGACAAGGAATGGGTGGATTATTTAAGCGACCGCATTCCCGTCAAACGCCCCGGCCAACCCGGCGATCTCGATTCCGCCGTGGTCTTTCTCGCCGCTGAATCCAGCCGCTACATCACCGGCCAGACGCTTTTGGTCGACGGCGGCATTTCCACCGGCGCCGTCCGCGCCCTCCCAGCAAAGAAGAGCTAGCTTGAAGGTGGGCTTGCCTTGCTGGGGCAGACGGTCCGTCTGCCAAGGCTTACGGAACCACGACCGTTAGGGAGTGTGTCAAAGTAGCTACCGCGCCCCCACTCTTTCTTTACCCCTCGCCATTTCAAACGCAATCCTCAGCCTCGACGGCAGCTTTGAAACAATCGCCGTCAACAACCGATACCGCCAACCAGGAATTACATACAACTGACCCCTCTTCAAGCCTTTCAAAGAAGCCTCAACCACTTGATCGGCCGTTAACCAAAACGCCTTCGACGCCAGCTTCTCGCGCTGAATCGCCATAGTGTCGTGGAACTCGGAATACGTAAATCCCGGGCATAACGTCTGCACCGTGACATGCGAACCCATGCCCCGCAATTCAAGGTAAAGCCCTTCGCTGAATATGTTCATCCAGCTTTTCGTGGCGCAATAACTCACACTGCCCTGGCTTCGCGCAAAGCCCGCCACGGAAGCGACATTGATGATCGCTCCGTTATCGCGCGGCACCATATTTCCTAACGCCGCATGCGTCAACCGCACCGTCGCCATCACGTGAAGCTGGTGCATCTGCTCCTGGCTATCGAGCGGCGCCTCCCAAAATCTTCCTAACGTCCCGAAACCCGCGTTGTTCACCAGCAAACTCAAGCGCGGCTCCAACCTCATCCTCTCCGCCAACGACTCTACCTGAATCGGGTCAGACAGATCGGCAACGAAAATTTCCACCCCGGCTTTATATTTGGTAGACAACTCCGACGCCAGTTCTTCTAATCGGTCTTTGCGCCGTGCCACTAAAAGTAAGTCATAGTCGGGCGCTAATTTGCGCGCAAACGTAGCGCCTATGCCGCTCGATGCGCCAGTGATCACCGCCAGTGTTCGTGCCAACCCAGCATTCTATTACGTGGCAGAGCCGCGACTGCCAAGGAGCGTAACGACAGCAACTCGATCCGGTGAACTTCCATGCACGCGGCCCCACTTCTATGTCGCGCACCATTGTTCCTGCGCCGCTGCGTGTGGCGCCGGTGTCTCCTCCACATAACGCAACCGCCGGAATTCCGAATACATCCCCATCGCCGGTTCTAAAATGACGTGCCGGCCGTTCCCGTTTTCGCAAAAAGCCACCGTTCGAATCAACTCCGCATTCCCATCGGCGGGCGAGATCTTGTAAACCCTTCCGCCTGGCAGTTTGCCGGCAATCACACCTTCGTGCAATCTTCGCTCGGCCTCATCCGCAGAGTCCGCATCCAGCGAAAAGCCGCGATCAATCGACACCACAATCGTCCCCGCCGCTATCCCGCCGTCGCCATCCCCGCTCTCGTACATCCTCACTCGATACCGATTCATGCCTCTCTTCGTTCAACTCCCATAAGCCTTATCGAACCCGCCGCCAAGACGCTCACGCAAAATCGAAAAAGTTTTCCGTTCCCCTGTAACGCTTCGCCTCTGTCATGCACAATACACTTGGCAATGCAAAATTGCCAGTCCAAATCTTTCAAGGACTTAACTGCCTAAATGCAAGCCGCTACCCGCCAAGTTCTATCCAATGCAACAGCCCCGGCCGCCGTGCCACCGTTGTACCATCGAGTGAGCCGCGTGGGGAGGGGCCTCGAGCGTAAGGTGTTCGACCAAGATTATGTGAACCGGCTTACCGAAGGCGACCAGGAAACCGAAACTCACTTCACCAATTACTTCGGCGCCCTCCTCCTGATTAAGCTCCGCGGCCGCCTCCGTTCCCCTCAATTAGTGGAAGACGCCCGCCAGGAAACGTTTCTGCGCGTGCTGAATGTTCTCCGCAACAAAGGTGGCGTTCAGCACCCTGAGCGCTTAGGCGCCTTCGTAAATTCAGTTTGCGAAAACGTGCTCTCGGAATTCTTCCGCGCCGGCAGCCGTTTTCAACAAGTGCCGGAAAATGCCAGTGAGCCTGCCGACGAAACCGCCAACGCCGAATCATATTGCCTCAGCGAGGAGCGCAAAAGTATCATTCGCCGCGTCATGCACACCCTGGCCAACCCCGACCAGCAGATTTTGCGCAAAGTTTTTCTCGAAGAACAGGACAAAGACGAGATTTGCAAGGAGATGGGTATCGATCGCGATTACCTCAGAGTGCGCGTCCACCGCGCCTTATCGCGCTTTCGTAGCTCGCTTCAAAAGCAAACAAGTCCTTTTTCACAAGGAAGTGCGGCCGCCGGGTGAAACGCTTTACGCCCCGCCTTTCACTATTTACTAGACGCTATGGAACACACATTGGCACATCAGACCAACACCATCGATAAATATCTCATGCGCGAACTCCCCCATGAGGAGCGCCTGGCTTTCGAAGAGCATATGTTCGACTGCCCGGAGTGCGCGGCAAAGGTTAAGCAGGATTACGACATGATCGCGGAGTTGACAGCGGTCTTAAACGAATCTCCCCCGCGCGCGCTCAACGAACCCGCGAAGGCTAAAGCCGGCTGGCGCGATTGGTTCCGGCCTGTCGCATTTGTTCCCGCATTCGCCGCACTTGCGCTCGCGATGGTGGTCGGCTATCAGAATCTGGTATCCATTCCAGGCATGCTGCAACCGCAGGTGCTCGATACCACGCCTATGATCGCCACCACGCGCGGCGCCGGCAGCCAAATTGCTCTGGTCAAACCACGCGCAGCCCTCTTCGCCGTCAGCTTTGAAGTGTCTTCTCCGGCAGTTTACCCAGGTTATGTATGCCAATTTCAGACTGATGGGACAAACAATGTAACCACCGTCGATTGTGGCAAACATTCCACCGCCGAATTCACGCTCAGCCTGCTCTTACCCTCGCCAAAGTTCCCGCCGGGCGGATATACTATGATCCTGCGGCCAGTCTCCAACCAACAAACCGAGATTAGCCGTTACACGTTCGCCGTTAAATATCAGGACAAGTAATCGATAATGGACACCCCTCAGCCGATTGAAAAGCGCTTTATCTTTTTTGGAAACGCCGTGGCGTTTGCCGCTCATATCCGCCGGCCCGCCGATCATCAATTCAAGTCTGTCGCCAGCAGTTGCTTGCCGGTCACCGGAGGTTTGGCCGAAGCCGCTTCCGGACCGCAAAGCTATCAGAACATCGTTTCCTTCACCGCCGCTTCCACCAGCGCGCAAGGCGACTTTGCCGATACCCGCAGGGCTGTCGATTTCACCCAAGGCAACTTCGCCGAGAACGAACTCTCTACTCAGACTTTTGTAGATAGCCGCCTAAGCGGACTGAAAATTACCGTGCCTCAAGATCAGCCGCCCCAAGGCGCGGACAAAGTCGCCACTTTCGCGGTCGACCAACTCCACGCCCGGCTTGAGAGTTCCTCAGACCGCCAGAACCCCACCGCTTTCCGCGGATTGGAAGCCTCCTTCAAGGGTGTTTTCGTCAATGGTCATGAGTTGCTGGTGATGACCGCTCCGGAAGTTTCTAACAATTACGAGACTTACGCCAAACTGCTTCAGGCCTATCAAGACGACAGCGATTTCCGCAAGAAATTCGCTTCGCTCTTCTACCTGACCGGCCATGAAAAGACCGGCGTCGGAGCCCTGCTCTCAAAGTCTCACATCCCGAATGAGGGCGGCCTGATTCTCGGAACCATTGTGGTTGAGCTACGCTGGGCCGCCACGCCAGCCCCAGGAACCGAGATTATTGCCAACCGGCTAAAGATCGATGGCGTCGGATCTATTTACTTCGGCGAAATTCTGTTTGAGCACAATGCGCGGCGTCTGACCCTGCTACGCTTTCAGCTTGGATCACCGGTTGGAGCGGATGGGTCGGCTGTGGAAGTGCAGTCAAACGGGCACACCTGGCCACCGCGAATGTAACCACTTCCTCTTCGTAGCCGCTGCGATTTTGGTGGCGGCCGCCTGCTCTCAATCACCTGCCAGCCTGTATCAATCGGCGAAAGACCTTTACAAGGCGGGCCGTTTCGACGATGCCGGCAAAAAAGCTCAAGACGGTTATTCTCGCTTCAGAAGTCAGTCACAATCCCAGTGGCGTTGGAAGTTCGCCATACTTGCGGCTGAAATCGATTTGCTGAACGGCAATACGACGCGCGCCGACACTTTTCTTTCAGATGCTCCCCCCGCCCGCCTTGCCTGGCTGGTTCCACGCTATGAGATGTTGCGCGGATATTCCCTCTATCGCCACAACTCTTCTCAAGGCCAAGAGCTTCTGAAACGCGCCATCGCCGATGCGCAGGCCAGGGGCGATGCCGAGACCGCGGACGATGCGTGGCTCTATCTTGGGACATCTCAGCTGTCCGGCGACCTCAAGGCTGCCGATTTGGCGTTTCGACGCGCGCAAGAATTAGCCGAAGCAAAACACCTGGAATACCAGCGCGCTGCGGCACTCGTCAATCGTGGATATCTACAAATCAAGCGCGAGCGATACGCCAATGCCATTCCGTTGCTGGAGGAAGCGCGTGAGATTGCTAACCTCGCCGGTGCCGGATTTCTCGCCGCATCCGCATTGGATAACCTCGCCAACTGTTATGAAAGCCTCGGCAACCTGGATCAGGCGTTGACTTTGCTGGAAACCAGCGTGATAGATCAAAAACGCTCCGGCCTAGCAACATACCTCAGCGATGACTACTCGGAACTAGGTGTCATTCACCTGCAAAAAGGCGAGACCAAAGAAGCCGCTCGATACTTTCGGCAGGCATTCGACGTCGTGAGCAAAGATGCTCCTGTGCCGTATGCGTCGGCCGCCGGAAATCTCGCCAGTGTCCTGCAGCAGATCGGTTCTCTCGACGAAGCCGAACGCTACAACCGAATCGTCTTCGCCGCAGCCGACCCAAAGGACGAAAATCTCATCGGCCCCGCCACAATAACTGAAGCTGCCATCGCCGAGCATCGCGGCTATCACGAGCAAGCAATTACCGTCTATCAACAAGCCCTTACGATCGGCAAGGACGTCCCGTCCATTCTATGGCAAGCCTACGCTGGTCTCGCCGCCGTCTACTCCGCCAAAGGAGATTTCTCAAACGCCGACAAGAACTACGCTACCGCTCTCACCGTCATCTCCTCCAACCGGGCCGACCAACTCAAAACCGATTACAAAATTACTTTCCTCTCCAACCTCATCCGCTTTTATCAGGATTATGTCGCCCTCTTGATTCAGCACGGTGATTCCAACCGCGCCCTCGAAATTGCCGATTCCAGCCGCGCCAGCGTGCTCACCGAAGACCTTCTTGGCAAAAGTGAAATCACCCGCGCCGCTCTTCTTCCACAAATTCAAAAAGCCGCCAAAGCCGGCCACAGCGTTTTTCTGTTCTATTGGCTCGCCCCCAAAACCTCGTATCTGTGGGCCATCACCGGCACGCAGAGCAAAGCCGTCCCACTCTCAGACCAGCAACAAATCTCCCAGGATGTCGCCTCTTACCGTGCTTTGATCGAACAAGAAAAACGCGATCCACTCGTGAGCTCAAGTCAAGCGGGCGCCCGCCTGTATCAGGAACTGATCACCCCGGTAGCCGCTTTGGTTCCGCCCGGCAGCCGCGTCGTTGTCGTGCCCGACGGCGTTCTCCATAACTTGAATTTCGAAACCCTGCTAGTCACATCGCCCCAACCTCACTACTGGATAGAGGATGTCACCCTCTCTATCGCCCCGTCGCTCGGCATTGTGCGGGCAGGGAAGCCGCCCGCCTCTGTCCATCGTTCTCTGTTACTCATCGGAGATCCCGTAACGCAAGGCACCGGCTATCCGCCGCTTCCTCAGGCGGCGCTCGAAATCGCCAAAGTGGAGCGCCAGTTTCCCGCTAACGATTCAACCGTTCTCACTGGCCGCCAAGCCGTGGTAGACGCCTACTCCACCGCTGAGCCCGGCAAGTTTTCTACCATCCACTTCGCCACCCACGTCGATGCTAATTCCCAAAGCCCGCTCGATTCCTCCATCATTCTCTCCCCCCAACCCAACGGCTTCCGGCTCTATGCCCGCGATGTCGCCCAAACGCCCCTCCATGCCGATCTCGTCACCATCTCCGCTTGCCGCGGAGCAGGCGCGCGCACGCTCTCAGGCGAAGGCCTCGTCGGCTTTGCCTGGGCCTTCTTCCAAGCCCGCGCGCAGAACGTAGTTACCAGCCTTTGGGATGTTTACGACAATTCCACAGCGCAACTCATGGACGATTTTTACTCCGGTGTTGCAGCCGGCCATTCTTACGCCGACGCCCTTCGCCAAGCCAAGCTAAAGATGCTCCACTCGAATTACCAGCGCCCATATTACTGGGCACCCTTTCAACTTTACAGCCGGAGTATCAGCTAGATCCCGGCTCAAATTCCCAGAATCCGCTCACCACCATACGCTTACGGAACCACGACCGTCAGGGAGTGTGTGGTGATCGAATTAATTAACGGAAAGCCAGGCTAGGTGAGACAATCAAGCGTGGATGCTGTTGCGGCGATTACTGGCAAGGCGCGGCCGGTGATTAGCAGCACCAATAACCTTCCCCGCGCTGCCGGGTTGCTGAAAACAGGAAAATAAGTTGACGCCGTTGGGCATTCAATTAGCCACCGGGCTTCTCTCGAATCAATCGATGGAAAGAGAGACTCTCCAGTGCCAGAGAGCGGTGGAAAGTGATAAAGAAGATAGTGGCAAACCTATTAGATCTCATGGTTTCGCTCGACGGTCTTCCGCCGGCAGAAACAGAGGCCTACGGACGTGAGCTATACGCCCGTCACTATTTGAATCGGCCACTATGGTATCCACGTTACCCATGACGGTGAGACGCTAATTTTCCATAAGAGTCAGTTCGACCATGCTTTCTTCACAACCAGCGATAGGATATGCCATCCTGAGCGGAAGGATGTCGTCCGGCGTGCGAGCATTGAAAGAATACTTTGGATCGAACAATTAGTATGCGGGAATGTTCCTGGGTCAGCCTGTTTCGAGGTTCCAAGTCCGACAGGCCGAAGAAGACCGCCGAATCGGTTATATGCAGTTTTCAAACACCCGTTCGTAGTCTGGCTTGAGCCGCGAAAAGAAAGTGGCTGGAAGTTCTCCTCAGCGTACCCACTATCTATCGAAGAAATTCGGAGGTATTCCGTAGGCGCTCGCACGGTTTGGAAGCGCAAAGAAGACGCCCCGTGATTGATCGGCTCACGGGGTCAAGCCATGTCCGAGCCATCTTCAGCTCAGAGGATCTGCTTGGCTTTAGGCCACAGCATCAACCTAATGTTGACACAAATCAACAGGAAATGAAAGCTTCACAATTAACGAAGATACAAATTGCTTATTATCAAAAACTTACATCGCAAATCTGACCCATCTCCGTTGGCTGACTTTCATCGCCGCCCACTCCGCTCCAACTGATTCCGGAACATCTGCGAATATCCCTGCGCTTCCGCCGACCCCAAATCTTCAATCGACCAACGCATCTTGCGCTGCCAGTTCGGATACTGCGCCGTGCTGCCGGGCAGGTTTTGCTGCTCGGTCTCCTTCGTGAAGTCCTCCTGGTTGATCAGCAGAATCATAGACGGAACATTCATCAAAAACCCAATCACCGCGTTGTGTAGATCGCCATTAAACTCGGCTAAGTTCGCGGCGTTGCGCTCGTAGTTCTCCGGCAGCAGATTCTCAAAGTGCAGCACGTCCAGCATACTTTGCTTTTCGCGCTCGCGGTCGTGGATCTGATTCCAATACCCCTGTTCGTCCGCCAGTCCCGCAGCCTTGCGCGCTTCAATATCGCGATTCAACCAGAACCCGGCCAGGGTCGGTAGATCGTGGGTCGCCGAAGAAACCAGCGCCTGCACCGGGTATTCGCTGGTTCGCTTAAACGAGCCGTCGCGATGTTTTTCGAAATAGAACACGCGATAGCTTAGAATGCGGAATTGCGCCAGCATGTCGCGGATTTCGTCTGTGACCGTCCCCAAATCCTCGCCGATAATCACATTGTTTGAGCGGACGCTCTCCAACGCGAGAATGCGCATCAGGTCAATGGCGTTATCGCGCACATATGTTCCTTGTGCGGCCACCATGCCCGCCGGAATCCAGAACAGCCGAAAAAGGCGCATCACATGATCAATCCGCAACGCTCCGCCCAGATGCAGAATCTTCCGAATGCTTTCGCGATAAAGACAGTAACCGTTAGCGCGATGCGCCAGTACGTTGGGCGGCGGAAATCCCCAGTCTTGGCCTTTCGGAGAGAAATCGTCAGGCGGTGCGCCCACCCGGCAGCCGTCCACATAGAACGCCCGGTGCGCCCATAGGTCTGAGCCATAGCTATCGGTGGCCACAGCTAGATCGTGATAAAGGCCAATCTCCATTCCAATCGCTTTGGCGTGCTCCCTCACCCCGGCCAGCTGCTCATCAATCACAAACTGTATGTATTTGTAAAACTCCACCGTGCCCGCGTGCTCCTCGGCGAACGAGCGCGCCGCCGCGGAATCCGGTGTCTGATAGTCAAGCGGCCAATCGCGCCAAGTCCAGCGATTCGTATCCTGCTCGTGCAGGATTTCGTCAAGCGCGCAGTAAAGCGCGAATTTGTTCAGTAAATCGCCCTCGCACTTACAATAAGCCTCAAACTTTTGCCAGCGTTCGGAGTCTCGATTTGCCGGTTGTTGGAATTGCTGGTACAGCAGTCTGAGGAAACGTTTCTTCAGCGCATCCACTTCGTGATATTGCACGAACGTTGCCTCCCGCAGAATTTGGATCTCGCTTTGCGTAGCCGCGGAACGGAACAGCGACAGCGCTTCTGAAGATAGGGCGAATTCGGGGATCGTCTCAATATCGATATAAATCAGGTTCTTGTAATAGAGAGAAAGCGGGAGATACGGGCTCGTGTTATAAGGTGTGCGATTATGCAGCGCGTGCAGAGGATTGAGGCCGATAAAGCTGAAGCCCACTTCCCGGAACGCCCAATCGACAAGCGCGCGAAGGTCGCTAAAATCGCCGCAGCCCCAATTGCGCGCCGAGCGAAGACCATAGAGCGCGACATTAAAGCCCGCGGTCTTGCCGCCACCTGCCAAGCGATCCGGCAGATAAGCTTTATCAGGGCAAACAATCAGGTTCGCGCTTACCGCGGATTGGCCGTTGAGAGTTACGGTAAGAGAGTGGTAGCCCAACGGCAGTCGGCTCGTCAGTGGCAAGCGAAAAGCGGACCAATGCTTGCCTTCAAAATGAACTTCGTGGAGAAGTGCCAACTTCGAAACGTCAGCTTGCCCGGGAATCCGTTCGCCGGATTCGAGCGTGACTTCATACTCAACCGTCAACTCGGCAACGTCGAGCACCGTGAGCGGCACGCAACACTCCGCATCTCCTACGACGATGGTTTGCTGCAGGACGGCGGTATGGAGGCTGCCAAACAACTGCGCCCGTTTGGCATCGATTGTCTCAGTACTGGCAATATCCCAGCCCAGCGCGCCTAGTATCTTCTTTAGCGCGTCAACAGACGCCTCATGGCTGTGTCCGAAAATATCCCAATATTGCCGATCAACCCCACACTCGGCGGCGGCGCGACCAAGTGCTTCTTCGTACGTACTGGATTTTTGAAAAGTAAGTTGAGATACCGCCATGTGCTGATTCGATTTTAGTGGGACGCACGCTTGCTATCTTGTAGATTCTTCCGGTCACCAAAGTTCAAAATAATTCTTTTCCCTTCTTATCAACCACTTAACCCCAAAATTTTTATTCTCCCGTTCGCCCTCCTGTTCCAATCGAGGTGGAAATACATTTATGTCCACCGAAGCTCAAATCAACGCTAACCGCGCCAATGCGCAATCCTCCACCGGCCCGTCGTCGCCGGAAGGAAAACTGAAATCCTCTCACAAAGCCGTCAAAACCGGCCTTACCGGACGCACCATCCTCCTGCCCAGTGATGATGTCGCCGCCTATGAAAACTTTATCGAAATTCTCAACCGCAAGTATCAGCCCAAGGACGACTACGAGAAACATCTCACTCAAACCATCGCCGATACCGAATGGCGTCTCCTTCGCATCCCCACTCTCGAAACCGGCTATTACGCCCTTGGCCGCCACGAACTCGCCGCCGAATGCGCTCATGAATCCAACCAACAAGTCCGCGCCGCTATGCTCGACGCCCTCATCGACCGCACCTTCAAGAAAGACCTCCGCAATCTGGCCTTGCAGGAACGCCGCTTACGCGCTCAACTCGCCAAGTTCGTCGCCGAACTCGCCCAACTGCAAGAGGATCGCGAAGCCATTCAGTTTCAACGCCGCAATCGCATTATGATGCGCAAGTCCGAACGCATCGGCGGTTTCAGACCTCCACCCAACGCCGTCGAACATTTTGGCTTCGAATTTACTGAGGAATATCTCGATACCCGTTTCGAGGCCCAACACATCGGCGGCCAGGAAGCCGTCAAGCAATTTGACCGCTCCTGGAAAGCCCAAATGATCAAAAAAGCCGCCTAACCCTATTCGGCACCAAGCCAAATCTCAGATGTGGGACAAGCCCCAACCCAAATACTGCGCCCATTCCGTCTTCTATCTTCTGTCTCCTGTCTTCTGTCTCCTGTCTCCTGTCTCCTGTCTCCTGTCTTCTTTTTCCACATGGGATACTGAACCAATGGGCGACTCAGAACGCTTTGAAATCAGTCAACCGCCAAGTCTTTTCTCCCGAGTGGACGACCCGGCGAAAGATTTCGGCGACAGCATCATCACCACCACGCTTGACAGCGCCTTAAATTGGGCGCGCAAGAACTCCCTGTGGCCCATGACCTTCGGCTTGGCGTGTTGCGCCATCGAGATGATGTCGATGATGGCTTCCCGCTACGATGCCGCACGTTTCGGCGCGGAGGTCTTTCGCGGCTCGCCCCGCCAGTCCGACCTCATGATCATTGCAGGCCGCGTTTCGAACAAAATGGCGCCCGTCATCCGCCAGCTTTACCGCCAGATGCCTGAGCCGAAGTGGGTGATTTCCATGGGCGCTTGCGCCACGTCTACGGGCGTATTTAGCAACTATGCGCTGGTGCCGGTAAATCAGGTCATTCCCGTGGATGTGTATGTGCCAGGCTGTCCGCCAAGGCCGGAGCAGTTGATCTACGCGATTATGATGCTACAGGAGAAAATTCAGGCCGAGCGCGGCACGGTCGCGAAGACTCTGAATATCGGTTAAATCAACGTTTCAACGGATCTTCCACCCATGGTGGCGTCGCTTCCACCAACGCCCCTAACGCCGGATCCAGCTTTTCAAGGGCCAGCTTCATGCCCCAAGCCACTTTTCTATACGAAAAATGCCCCTTTACTCCGCTGCGTAAACGTGAGATGTATTCCAACTCTGCGAAGTCCATCTTAAATAAAAATCGTGATCGCGCTGCAAACGGCAGAAGATACTGCGCGCCAGGCTGCGGCAGTTCACCAATGGCTTCGTCCACCGCATGCAGTGTGTCATCGAAGATCTTCCCAGCCCCGCACAGATCCAAAACCTCGGGCCGTTCATATCCAAGCTTGTTCGTATAAAACTGCCGGAACTGCTGACAGCGCCGGTGGCGATGCAGATCGCGGTAAGCGCCAATGTCCATCACAAAATCGAAGACATACGGAGAGCTGCGGAAATGGCGCGGCAGTTCATCGCGCTGCGTGCGCGGGCCTAAAGCCACATCCAACAATTCTTTGCGCTGCGCCGCAGACCAGCCGCCCGCCAGTTCGTAGAGTTCGCGATAAGGCCGATCTGTCACCGGATACAA
Organism: Bryobacterales bacterium; assembly: GCA_963785595.1. GTDB lineage: Bacteria > Acidobacteriota > Terriglobia > Bryobacterales > Bryobacteraceae > Bog-105. Next base: position 1,484,968 of record CAWAVY010000003.1, read on the forward strand.
CAACGTCGCGCAAATGTCGGCCAGATGATCGCCAGGCTGAAGAAGATCCACCGCTTCGCCTTGTGTACCCGCTGCTTTCGGCAGATGATGCGCCGCCCACTCCGTCAAATTTGCACGCAAGCGGCTGCCATATTCGTCAGGATCGGCGTGGCGCGCCAGCGTCGGCGCAAGCGGTTCGTTAAACGCCGGATTATCATGCCAGGTGCATTCCGGCGCCGCCGCACACGCTACCGCAAGTTCGTGCGCCACCTCGCGCAGCTCTTGAAACTCCGAGGTTTTCAAACGGCGAATTTGTCGTTCGAGTGTTCGGATGCTGGTCACCTGCCCCACTCCCGTCGGAATGCCGAACGGCAGCAGATAGCGCGCCACATCGAACGCGCGCGCGGCCAGATTCCGCCGGTACGCATCCGCCTTCATTTCCTGCGGACGCGGCAATTGCTCTTCCAAATGCGCGGCCACGCGCTCCTGCACTTGTTGATAGGCGCCTAAAAGTGTGTTTGTGGCCGTTTGATAGATGGCGCGCTCGTCCGCCGTGAACTCCGGCGGTGTGATAACGCCAGACTTCGAAAAATCCTGATAGCGCGAACTGCGCGCTTGACCATCCCAAAGCTGCTCATCTTCAATCTCCGTGGCAGCCATCTCCGAAATGCCTTCAAAGCAAATGGCCACATGTCCCAGATCGGCTATCGAAGCGTGGCCGTACTGGAAATAGAAGCTTTCGAGGAACTTGCCGGAATCGTGCGTCCGCACCCACTCCACCGAATCTCTGATCGAATCCGGCGAGCGGCTATAACGCGCCAGAGCATAGGCGAGCTTTTCAGGCGGCATGGGCGCTAGGGTTAACACGCGCTTTTGAGGTGAATCAGGCAAGACGTTATGATAGCGGAATCGCATGCAAATCAAGATCAAGAAACTCTCGTCCAAAGCCGCGCTGCCCGAGTATGCTCATGGTGCGGAAGAAGACGCCGGTTTGGATGTGCGTTGCATCGAGGGCGCAGTGCTGGTTCCCAATATTCCGCTGGCGTTGGCGACAGGCTTGGCGTTCGAGATTCCTCCTGGTTACGAAGTGCAGTTGCGTCCGCGTAGTGGACTCGCGCTCAAATATGCCATCACCTTGGCGAACTCACCCGCCACCATCGACCCCGGTTATCGCGGCGAACTCAAAGTGATTTTGCTGAACTTAGGCAAGCTGCCCTATGAAATACACGCGGGCGACCGGGTGGCGCAGATGGTGGTCAGCAAATACGAGGCCGTCACGTGGGATGAAGGCGATCTGGCGGATTCCGCGCGTGGCGTCGGCGGCTTTGGATCCTCCGGCCGCTAGCCAGCCCCCGCCCCGACGCCCTAGCAGAGCCGCGAGTGCTAACGAGCGGTAACGACAGGCCTATTTCAACTGGGTCATCGATTTTTGCGCCGGAAAGTAGCCAGGCCCTATTTGTCCGTCTTCGTCTCAGCCGTTAAACGGCTCGCCACCGGCTGAGTTTGCCCGGCATACTTATTGCCCGCCTTCTTGTAATAGGGAACCGAAACAGGCGACGAAAGCTGTTCAAACGTGAACGAACAAATACGCATTCCAGGATACAGCGCCACAGGCATAATACCCAGGTTGCTCAATTCCAACGTTGCCTTGCCGCGCCAACCCGGATCGAACAAACCCGCCGTGCCATGCACAATGATGCCGATGCGCCCAAGGCTCGAACGGCCTTCTAAGCGCCCCAGCACGTCGTCATCGAGTTCGAGATTTTCCTCCGTGATGGCCAGCGCGAATTCGCGCGGCTGCAGCACGAAAGGGTCGCCTTCCTTGACATGGATCGAACGCATAATGTCTTGAATGGCCGATTTTTCACGCACGTCGATGAAGGCGTGACGGCTATGCTCAAACACGCTGAATTCGGCCCCCAAACGGAAATCCACCGAGCAACTTCCGAACTGCTCCGCCGGCAATTCGGGACTGATGCGTATCTTGCCGGCCGCTAAATAGCGCCGAATATCGACATCGGAAAGAACCATAGATTCGCGAACAGACAGGTTACCATGCCGAATGCTATCCTAGTGGAGCATAGCACTCGAACCAGAAGTGGGCGGCTAGCTCAGTTGGGAGAGCACCACGTTCGCAACGTGGGGGTCGTGGGTTCGAACCCCATGCCGTCCACCAAAATAGCTTCTTTAGAATCAATAGTTACGGCGTGCGCGGGCCAAAACACGTGGTTAAGAAGCGCAACACGTCGATTGTATCTTCCTTTCCTTTGCACTTTCAAATCGATCATGTGCATGCTGAGAAGCACGGCGGCGAAACGATTGAAAACAGCTTGGCGTTAGCTTGTAAAAACTGATTAAGGGACCCACGTCCCCAGCTTGATCCAACCGCTGTTGCCGGCCGTCGCGTTGGCTTCCGCCGCATCCAGATAGATGTTCTCCGGCAATGTGCCGGTAAAGGTCAGCGCCACAGTCAGCGTGGCGGTATTGCCCGCCGCACTGTACGAAGAACCGGTTCCCGCCAGCGTGCATTGGCTGTTCGATGCCGACCCTGCCGAGCCCGGTGCGACCGCCGGCACTGTCCCATTGTCGCCGTCATTCTCCAGATACAGCAAGTTCGTCGCCGGATAGTAAATCACGTAACAGGCATGCGCTCCGTTCACCGAGGTGTTGAACAACAGCCGCACCGCGGCCAGGTCCGCCGCTCCATTCGGATCGGCGTACACCGCGCTGAACGCTTGCGTTGCGCCCGAACCTGAGTTGGGCGTCACCGACACCGACGTCGGCGCTCCCGCCGAGGCGCCCCACGTCCCCAGCTTGATCCAACCGCTGTTGCCGACCGTCGCGTTGCCTTCCGCCGCATCCAGATAGATGTTCTCCGGCAATGTGCCGGTAAAGGTCAGCGCCACAGTCAGCGTGGCGGTATTGCCCGCCGCACTGTACGAAGAACCGGTTCCCGCCAGCGTGCATTGGCTGTTCGATGCCGACCCCGCCGAGCCCGGTGCGACCGCCGGCAATGTCCCATTGTCGCCGTCATTCTCCAGATACAGGAGATTCGTCGCCGGATAGTAAGTCACATAGCAGGCGTGCGCCCCGACATCGTCGGCATCACCTACAATGGCTTTCCACCGGGCCGGAGAATGTTCCATCAAAGTCGGCGATCACGACTTTTGTCGTTTGGTTTGCGAGCGCGAAGTTTGACGGTGCCCCGAAGGTCCCGTCGCCGTTTCCAAGAAACTAGAAATCGGCTCTTGCTCCAACAAATGCCGCCTCAGGATGGCGACTTTCTCTTCGGCTGGGTAATGCTTTCTTGTCTTTTTCACGCGTTCTCTCCGTTATCTTAACGGTAGAACGCTCTTTCCATTTCCAACTGAGGCGGAACACCAGCAGTAGAATCGTTCCCAATCCTATCCCCGTTCCACCGCCATAGCCCCAACGTCCGTAACCGTAGTAACCGCCTCCGCCGCCCAGCAGTAGAATCAAAATAATGATCAGAATAAGCATATTGTCTTCGCCTCGTTAAGCTCTCTATTGATAAGACCCGCGCACCTCGCAGATCATTTCTCTCTTTTAGACCAACTCCACGCCGGAAGCGGCAAGGGCGTCGTCAATCTCCAGGAATAATTCAGCCTCTATTCCGTAAAACTCGTCGATATCCGCGGTGAGCGTGTACACGAAGATCTCCAAGGCAAAGGATGTGGCACTAAGGCTATCCAATCGAATCGGAGTACGACCGGCCTCGATTCGTTTGTTCTTCCTCAGAAGCTCTTCTAACGCAGTCATCACCTGACGTATTTTTTCCTTGGGCGTGCCACGCTTAATCTGCAATGTCGGATTAAAGAGGATCTTGTCGCGCGATGCATAGTTCTCCAAATTCATGCCCGCGAACGCGGCATTCGGAATACTCATGAGAGTGCGGTTGAGCGTACGAACTCGGGTGGAGCGCATTCCAATGTCCTCTATGGTTCCCATCACGCCTCCGAAATTGCCGTAGTCCCCGACCATAACCGGCCTGTCGCCAATGACAGAGACGCCTCCGAAGACATTTGCAATCGTGCTTTGCGCGGCCAGGGCCACCGCGATCCCCCCCACCCCCAATCCGGCGATCATAGTGGTCATGTTGTAGCCCCAATTGTCCAGCACGATGATGATGGCCACCACAAAAATTGCGAATTTGGACACTCTCCGGCCCAAGTAGATGAGAGAGTGGGAGACTACTCGCTGCCGTGGATCGAGCATCGAATCCACGCGCGAAAGAAACACGTCTAAGAGATTAATGAAACACCAGGCAAACGACCAAACGACAAAAAGCAGAATAGCGCGCCCAATGTAAAGCCGGCTAAGTGCGGAGGGGTCGATGAACTGTTCCGCCAAACCGAATATCATGGCAGAGAGGAAAACGAGCCACGGCTGCAGCACTGACTCAATCCAGATCCAGCGGCTGGAGGTTCCGAAACTGGGGGCGAATTGTCCAACCCCTAGGATCAGCAACCGGCCGCTGAGCCGGAAGAGAGAAACTACTACCACGGCAAGCGCGAGCAACGCGATCCACTTCCACAGCGGTGTCTCGAGCAGATTGATGGATACCAGCCAGCCCGGCAACCGCGCCTCAAACGCGCTTTGAGTATTGATTGGCTTCAACGATGGAATAAGGGAAACGGTGCCGGACGAAAAGAGCCACACCTCCGATCCCGGCTTCAGCGCCACTCGCTCAAGTTCGATACTGAAGCTTTTGCCGCTTCGAGAAACGTTGGCGACATGTTCTAACGACGGATTGGCGTCGTCTGTCAGGTTTCCTTTTGGCGCCTGGCTGAGTCGAAGAACGTTAAACTGACTGTCGGAGTTGAGGATTGCCTCAAGCTGCCGCGCGAGTTGAAGGCCCTGCTCGGCACGCAACCGCTCCGGAAGCGCCCGCAAATCGAGGTACTGAGCAGCGTCAACGTAATTGTGATCGTGGCATGACTCCAGAAACGCCGTAACAGCCGAACGAGGATTGGCGCGGCTGAGCGGGTCGCCGTTCTGCTTCGGAGACTCCGCCTGCAGCTTGGTAGCAATCGAAAGAACCACGACAGTGCGGACAAGAAAGCCGAGATCCTGTTTCATCCTGTTCAGGCTGCCAGGTTTAACTGGAATAACACCAGCGAATGAGCCGTCATGCCGTATTCTTCACCGGTGCTGAGCGTAGCTTCGCCTGTTTTACAGGCTTGATTTGTATCAAGCAGAACCGTCCACCGTTCTCCGCCGATGCATGCCGGTAGAACAAAATTGACCAGATCGGAATGAGCGTTAATCACGATCAGCAGAGTTGCTTCGCGGCCGGGTTGGCGGATGCCGCTGGTTTGCGCGCGCCCGTCCAGCAGCATTCCAAAACAGCGAGTGCCGGAATCGCCCCAGTGCTCGTCTTCCATTTCTTTTCCGTTGGCGTTAATCCACGTCACATCCCTTACGTTGAGTTCTTCAACATAATCCCCATTCAAGAAACGGTCACGCCGCAGAATTGGGTATTTGCGCCGCAAGCCGATCAACTTTTGAGCAAAAGCGATCAGACATTTTCCTTTTTCTTGGATGTCCCAATTCAGCCAGCTAATCTCGTTGTCCTGACAATAGGCATTGTTGTTGCCACCCTGCGTACGGCCGAACTCATCGCCGGCCAGCAGCATAGGTGTCCCCTGCGAAAGCATCAATGTCGCCAGCATGTTTCGAATCTGCCGTTCCCGCAACAAATAAACGTTGGGATCGTCTGTGGGCCCCTCCGCTCCGCAATTCCACGAACGATTATTTGAATTTCCGTCGTTGTTCCCCTCGCCGTTAGCTTCGTTGTGCTTATCGTTATAACTCACAACATCGTTCAAAGTAAAACCGTCGTGAGCGGTTACAAAATTGACCGAAGACCAGGGCCGGCGTCCCTGATGGTTGAAGATGTCGCCTGAGGCGCACAATTTGGGAGTCAACTCGGAAGCGGAGGCCTCGCCGCGCCAGAAGTCTCGAACGGTATCGCGGAATTTATCGTTCCACTCAGCCCATCCGGGAGGAAATCCACCCACTTGATAACCTCCGGGTCCACAGTCCCACGGTTCCGCTATCAGCTTCACAGTACCTAGCAGCGGATCTTGGCAGCAAGCCTTCAAAAATCCACTGCGGTTGTCAAACCCATTCGGTTCCCTAGCTAAGATCGTCCCCAGGTCGAAGCGGAAACCGTCAATATTCGCGAGCTGGACCCAATAACGCAGGCTGTCTGTCACCATTTGCAGAACTCTCGGATGACTCACGTTGAGCGTGTTGCCTGTCCCCGTATCGTTGATGTAATGACGTTGGTCGTCGGCAAGCAGCCGGTAATAGCTGGCGTTATCTATGCCCTTGAACGACAATGTAGGTCCAAACTCGTTTCCTTCGGCGGTGTGGTTGTAGACCACGTCTAAAATGACTTCCAGCCCTGCCTGGTGAAATTGCGCTACCATCTCCTTAAACTCGGCCAAACTGTTGTCTTTAGCGAAAGCGTAACGCGGATCGGGCGCAAAAAAGCCGATGCTGTTGTAACCCCAGTAGTTATGAAGACCTTTTTCCAGCAATCCCTTGTCTTCGATAAAGGTGTGGATAGGCATGAGCTCTACGGACGTCACGCCTAACGACTTGATATACTCAACCACTTCTTTGGTACCAAGCCCTGCGTAGGTACCGCGCAGTTCCTCTGGAACGGCTGGGTGCAGTTTGGTGAAGCCGCGAACGTGCAGTTCGTAAATGACGCTATCATTCCAACGCGAGAATCCTCGCGCTCGCGATCCTGTCCAGTCAAAATTCGGGTCCACAACGCTGCACTTCGGCATGAAAGGAGCGCTGTCGCGTTCGTCAAACGTCAGATCGTCACCCGATTCCATCTGGTAACCAAATACCGCCGGGTCCCATTGCAAAGATCCAACGTGCGCACATGCGTAAGGATCGAGCAAGAGCTTGTTGGGATTGAAGCGATGCCCGTTTTCAGGTTCATATGGCCCATGTACGCGATAGCCATACACGGTGCCAGGCGAGACTTCAGTCAGGTAGCCGTGCCAAATCTGATCGGTATATTCAGGCAATGCGATGCGCTTAAGCTCTTCCTTGCCGGAAGGATCAAAGAGACATACCTCTACCTTGGTAGCATGTGCTGAGAAGACGGCGAAGTTCGTTCCCTTGCCGTCCCAACAAGCGCCCATCGGATAGGGTGAACCCTCTTTCACAATGTTCTTAACCTCAGTACTCATAAGCCCTTAGCAGTCCCCTTTTTTGTTGAGCAACAATCCGCGAAATTCAGCCAACAGAAATAAGAGTGGGCGCCATGCGAAAAGGTTACGTAACGTTTCTAGCGGGCCCTACCACCGTGACCTTTTCTCCGACCTGTGCGGAAACGTTACCCCGCCTACTCCTTTTAACCGCGCTATATCCCTGGAAAATCAGCGATTTTCAAAAAGGTCTGTCGCGTGCATAACCCACTGTGATTTTAGAAAGGAGATCGACATGAGATATCTGCTGGCGTGGGCCCTCGGAGTTCCGGGTGTCGTGGTCATTCTCTGGTTCTTGGTCAGCCATCATTAGCGGACAAGGGGGCTCGTCAAAACTTAGACTCACACAGAAGGGATTTATATGGCAAGCAAAACAACTGCGGTGTTTGGTATCTACAACAGTGTTAATCAAGCGGAGCGTGCGGTGGATTACATAGCCGCATCTGGATTCTCATACGATGACATTTCGGTCCTGCTGCCGGATAGTCAAAGCTCCGAAACGTTTGCGCACGAAAAACATACGAAAGCGCCGGAGGGGACGGCCACCGGCGTTACAGCGGGTGGCGCCATCGGTGGAACTTTGGGGCTTTTAGTCGGCGTTGGAGCATTGGCCATCCCGGGGCTGGGTCCATTCATCGCCGCCGGTCCCATTATGGCGGCGCTCGCCGGTTTAGGCGTCGGCGGCGCGGTGGGCGGATTGATCGGCGCTCTGGTAGGAATGGGAATTCCCGAATACGAGGCCAAGCGCTACGAAGGAAGAGTAAAGCAAGGAGGCATTCTCTTATCAGTCCATTGCGAGACCTCCGAAGAGGTTTCGAACGCTAAGAAATTGTTGAAGACCACGGAAGCCGAGGATATTTCCTCCGCAGGGGAAGAAGCCGTAGATTCCGATAGTGCCTATACAACCGCTTCGAACCGGTTTTAATGCGTTGCCCTCCGCCGCTGCATTTGAGCAGACGGCGGAGGGTTGTTTTCTCCCTTATTCGCTTGCCGCCATGGCTTCAGCAGCTGTAGCCTTCATCAGCGGGGGTGACAACTTGGTCAGCATCTTGTCCGCATTCTCTTCCTCCGCCAGTATTTGCGAGAGAAGTTTAGCAACCTTGGTTTCCCCCAGTTGTTCGGCAAAGGTACGAAGATTTCCGTAGCCTGAAATCTCGTAATGTTCCACTTTTTGCGCGGCAACGATGAGTGCTAGGTCGGCCACACTCTCTTCTTTGCTCTTTCCTTCGTCGATGGTCTCTTTTCCCTCACCTACTAAGCCGAGCATGGCTTTGCAGGGTTTTGGTTTGGCCTTTGCGCCCAAGAGCTCAAACGCTTGCTTGAGCCGCTCCACGTGGCCTTTCGTTTCTTCCAGGTGGTCTTGGAACGCTGTCTTCAGCTTAGGCTCGTGGGCGGCTTTCGCCATCTTGGGAAGTGCTGCGACAAGTTGATTTTCCGCGTGCAGCAGATCTTGCATCTCTTCAATCAGTAGGTCTTTCAGAACGGGCATTTATTTAAGTACTCCTCTCTGGGTGGATGACCGCACTCACGATGCTGTTTCCCTGGGAGATAAACCTACGAATTATGCTTTGTGAGAATTGCCGGCTTCTGCTATAACATTTCTTATGATGAAGACCATCTACCGTTCTGCAACGGTGTTTTTGGTGATGTGGATAGCTAAGACTCTGGCGGAAAGGTGGCAGCAGCGGAGCCAAATGCGGCGGGTTGATCGCCGGATCGATGAAATGTCGCTCGAATCATTCCCGTCGAGCGATTCTCCTTCGTCATGGGCTGGATCGGAAAAATAAGCTCCGACCTTACCTTCAGTCAGTTCCTTCAAGCAGCCGGCGAATCGTAGGACCGAACTCCATGAATAATTGTTCCAAGCTTGATGGTTTGTGAAAGTAATCGCTGGCACCCAATTCCATAGCTCGCTTTCGGTCTGCCGGGGCGTCCGAAGAACTGATGATAAGCACTTTCACCCCTCCGCACCTGGGGCTCAGCCGAATCCGCTCGAGTATCGCTTCTCCACCCACTTTGGGCAAGTTTAAATCCAATAAAATCAAGTCTGGACAAACACGCCACACATCCGAATCCAGCCGTTCGATCAACCCTACGGCTTCCGCGCCATCTCGCACAACGGAGAGATTGCAATCGATCTGAGCCTCAGTAAGCGCCTCTTCCACGAGATCCGCATCGGCTGGGTTGTCCTCAACCAAAAGTACTTCTAGCGCCTTGACGTTCATTTGTTTTCGCGCGGTACGGTAAAAAAGAATGTTGAGCCCGAACCCGGCTCAGATTCCACCCAAATGCGCCCCCCATATTGCTCAACTACCTTTTGGCATATTGCCAGGCCGATGCCCGTGCCCGGATACTCACTCCGGTTGTGAAGCCGCTTAAAAATCCCGAAAATCTGGCTTTGAAACTCCTTGGGAATTCCGATTCCATTGTCTTCGACCGCAAAGCGCCAGTAGCTTCCTTCCTCAGCGGCGGAGATCTTGAGTCTAGGCGTGTCCGCGCTCCGGTATTTCAGCGCATTCGAAATGAGATTCTGAAACAGATGCACCAATGGAACGGAGTTAGCCTGCACTACCGGTAGATCGGCTGTAAAGATTTCAGCGGCGCTTTCTTCAATGGTCGTAGCCAGGTTCTTCTTGGCGGTCTCAACAACCTCATTCATGTTCACCGGTTCTGAGGAAGCATCAGAGGTCTTGGTGGCTTGCGAGTAGGCCAGCAGGTCGCTGATCAACATCTCCATTCGGTGCGCACCCTCAATGCAGTAAGCAAGATACTGAGAAGCCTTACCGTCGAGCCTGCTCGCAAACTTCTTTTCCAGTAATTGACTGTAGACGGCTACCTGCCTGAGCGGCTCCTTGAGGTCGTGACTCGCCGAATAGGCAAACTGCTCCAAATCGGCGTTAGCGCGGCGCAGCTCATTGTTCGATTGCCGCAAACGTTCATCGTTCTTTTTTCTATCTGTGATGTCTTCGGCAATGAAACTGAAGCGCGGCCGGCCACTCGAGCCGTTCCCCAGGAAATTTACACAGGCGCTCAACCAACAGCCCCCGCCTGGAAGTGGATGCTCATATTCGAATCGAACGGAACGGCCTTCCGCCTGGCTCTCGCGGTAGCGCTGTACCCACAGTTCAATGATCGGAGATGGAACCCCAACCTCCCTGCCGCAGCGGTTTAGCATCTCTGGCTCAGGCATTCCGAAAAAAGCGGCGGTGGCGGCGTTGCTGTACACCTGAATAATCTCTTCCCCCTCTATCTCGGCCACTCCCATAAGGAATGGGCAACTGTCATAGAAGCTCTGAAGAGTGCCTTGGGTTTCGCGTAGCGCCCGTTCCGCCTCTTTTTCTGCGCCGGCTCATCGAGAGGTGGGCTCCCACTCGCGCCAGCAGCTCTCTCGCGGTAAAGGGTTTGATCAAATAATCGTCGGCGCCCGCATCCAGACCCTCAACCCGGCTCTCTTCGCCCGCGCGCGCCGATAGCAGAATAACCGGGATAGTAGCGGTTTCAGAATGAGCCCGCAATTCCTCAAGGAGTTTGAAACCATCCAGGCCCGGCATCATGACGTCACTCAGAATCAGGTCGGGAGGCTCGGCAAGCGCAGCCGCGAGTGCGTCGTCGCCATTTGAGACTGCGATCACCTTATATTCCCGGCCTAGCAGCCGCGCCACATACTCTCTGACATCGGCATTGTCATCCGCTAAGAGGACTCGTTCCCCGCGCCTCTCTGCTGCTTGAGCCCCCGAAGAAAGTGACTGAGGCAACTGATCTAAATGACGATGGCCTTCCACTGTACGATCATCGGGCAGCCAGCGCAACGCTTCCGTCACGAATAAATCCGCCCGGTTCGCGCTCCCAACCGTCTCCGCCGTCTCCTTCACCTTCTCTTTAGTTAGATGCTCACTGCCCGCTGGAATGACGACTGCAAAAATACTGCCCTTGTTGAGCTCACTGTCGACCGTGATAGAACCGCCGTGGAGCTTAACTAGCTCCTGAACCAGTGCTAGTCCTATGCCCGTGCCTTCTATAGTCCGGCCTTTAGCTCCAGCAGCCCGATGAAAGCGTTCAAAAATGTGTGGCAACTCGGATTGAGCGATACCAATGCCAGTATCTTCAACAGTGAGCGCCACACCTTGTAGAGACTCTCGCAACGTCACAGTTACGCTGCCCCCAAACGTAAACTTCAGTGCGTTCGAAAGAAGGTTGAGTACTATCTTCTCCCACATTTCACGGTCAACATAGACCGGCCGGGAAAGCGGCGGGCAATCAATCCGCAGACTGAGCCCGGCCCGCTCCATTGCCGATCGAAAATTGGACGCCAGTTCCTTCGTGTAGTGAGCCAGATCGGTCGGCTCGTAAGTCGCCTGCATCCGCCTAGCTTCGATACGGGAGAAATCGAGCAGCGTATTCACGAGTTTCTGCAGCCGCAACCCATTGCGGTGAACTAAGTCGAGCAGGTTCCGTTCCTCAGGATCCCTGCGCTCAGCCTTATTGGCAAGAAGCTCTTCGATAGGGCTAAGCATAAGCGTCAGGGGCGTTCGCAGTTCATGGCTGACGTTTGAAAAGAAAGTGGTCTTCGCCTGGTCAATCTCAGCTAATGCTTCGGCGCGTCGGCGTTCCGCCTCGTAGGCTCGAGCGTTGCCAAGGCCCGCGGCGAGCTGACCCGAAAGCAAAGTAATAAAACCGCTGTAAGCCGAATCGTAGCGTCTATAAGGGTTCGTACCGACAATGAACACCCCGGCCGGATCCTCTTGTCCCTGCTGCTTGATTGGGACGATCGCCGCTTGCTCAACGGGCATATTCCAATCGCCGGCCGGCAGCGGTGACATCTTCGATTGCTCGGCCAAGCTTTCAATCAGCCGCGATGTCGGTTGACTACGCAATTGGTGCATGGGCCAAGGCCAATCGGAACCTCTGCCGATCCACGCGGGTGCCGCCGGATGATCCGCCGTAATGCCGCTCGATGACGCTAGCCGCGCGTTTCCGGTCTCATCGAACAAATACGTCAGGGTGAACGGTAGGTCTTTCTTGTTCAGGTCAAGCTGGCCACTGACAGCCCGCAAAACCTGATCCTCCGTGTTCGTGCTCGCCAGTGCGGAAGAGAGCTCACGGAGAGTCTGAACGCGCCTTTCCCCGATAAGACGGCCCGTCTCTTCGGTCACAACACAGAGCATGCCGCTGATTCGCCCTTCATCGTCTAGCAAAGGACTATACGAAAACGTATGGTAGGTTTCCTCGGGAAAGCCGCTTCGTTCAAGAAACAAAAGCAGAGCTTCGTCATAGGTCGCCCGGCCCGTAGTCAGAACGGCCTCAATTCGCGGCCCGATGTCTGGCCAGATCTCCGCCCATACGGTATTGGCCGGCTGCCCGAGCGCCCAAGGGTGCTTGATTCCAAGCGTCGGCCGGTACGCATCGTTGTAGAACATGGTTAGCTGAGGTCCCCAAGCCATCCACATTGCATAACGGGACGAAAGTAATATGTTTACCACTGTGCGAAGGCTCTGGGGCCAACGGTCGAGCGGTCCGAGCGGCGTTTCCCCCCAATTCAGCGCTCGAATCCGCTGTTCCATCTCCATGGCAAGGCCGTCGAGAGCCACTCCCCCGGCTTCCACCAATCGCTCGCCGTTGTTCGTGCCCGAAATCATACTTTCGGCAGCCAATTGTTCTTCGCCTTGCAAGTCATGATTATTGTCTCGCAGTCTAGACAATTTTGTCGAACGACCACAAGGGCCAGCCCTCAAGCCGAGTCGCTTGCTAATTGTCTGAAGTCTTCTTGGCGTCCTTCCAGCCTGCTTGCGCGTCGCGAGCGGCCTTATCGATCTTTCTTTCCGCTTCCTTCGCGGCCTTTTCAGCCTCTTTACCGGCTTTGTATGCAGCTTTGCCCACCTTACCCGCAGGTGTGTTGGGGTTGCCCGATTCACCCTCCGTTCTGCGGGGAGCGAAAGAGTTCGTACAGCTTGTCAGCCCAAAAACTCCGGTGGCGGCCAAAACGCACAGGATTCGTTTGCGCAGCATATCGGTTTGACCGAATTCGTGGCGCAAACAGCAACCCGAAATATTGCTAGCTGGTTTACATCGTGCTGATGCGAATGTAACGTTTTATGTCTGGAAGCGCCGAAACGACCGCCACGATAGCCAAAGCCAAAGCCAGCCCGCCCAGAATATTCTTGAAATTCATAGTTATACCTTCTCCAATTCCTTTTCGATTAAAGACTCCACCATCACCGTCGCTTGTTTCACCGCCTCTGTAACAGCAGGAGTCAAGCCCATTAGACCCTCTGCCTCGCCCAGATCTCCCGGCTCGCAGCCTACCAACAGAATCCGCCCCAACTTCCCACCCATGGCTTTCACCGCCCGTAAAACGTGAACCGGGTCCATGGTGTGCGCGTCTGTCATTTGCTGCCCGAAGTCCCCCAAATTTTCCAGGTCCGGTTCAATAGTATAGAGCGTCCCAGGCGCGCCTCCGCGCGAAACCACATCCACCAGAATCGTCAGTTCGGGGGCATCGAGCAAAGCATAGGTCAAATCGATTCCGCGAATTCCGAAATCGACCACACGAACTCCCTCGCAGCCAACCCGCTCAGTAAGATTCTTCGCCACCTCGCAACCAAAGGCATCGTCGCCCTGAAAAATGTTGCCGACACAAGCGACAAGAATGCTCACAATAGCTCCACTTCTTCCGGCCCGAAAAAGAAGCGATGGCCAATCTGGCGCGCCACACCAAACTCGCGTCCCGGATCGTCCTCTACCGTAACCGCGAGGTGAACGTTGTTTTCGAAATCGCTCTCAACGGATTCAACAATCGCAATCTTTCCATCCAGGGCGATATCGAAGATGTCGGCCCTCCTGCGTGGATGTAAGCGTACACGATCCCCTTCCCGAAAGTTGAGCTTCGAGGCGTTTCGCAGGCCGCGAATAGCTCCGTGCATTTTTGCCAGGGCCTCAGGTGGCAACGCCTCTGTGCGTTCCAGAATCCCGCGCGTCCGATCATCGCCCGCGCAAACTTCTTTCTTCTCTTCTTCGCTCAAGGTGAGCACTCTGAGTGTGAGTATCTCGTCAATCTCAGTGCCATCGAAGAGGTCGCCTGGGCTTTCAGGAGCGATCTGCGGATAATCGTAGAGAATAATAGGAGACGATAACATGAGGGTTCGCTCCCCCTCGTAGCCTGCCAGCACGGGCCAAGTTCCGATATTCCGGCACGCTGCCGCAGCCAAGCGGTAGTCTTCCGGCGGATCCAGCAGCGAAAGAAATGCCCCTCCGCGAACACCTAGCAGCGTATGCGTAGACAACATCGAACGATCCGCTCCTGGCTGCTCGCTTTCATTTATGATTCGGACCGTGAGCCGAAATATCCGCTCACTGACTTTGGCGGATGCGACTTCCACTTCACCCTTAAGGGGTGAAAACGAAAAACCAAAGCGCTCGGCTTCGGAGTTGAGGAGAATGTCGCGAAACTCGATCTCCCGCTCTTTCTCCTGCTGAAGGAATCGAACCTTTATGTCAAGAGTTGTCTGTTCATCCCCTTCCACCAGACATTCGGTCTGCATGACATTGCTCTCCGCGCCACCGCTAGGGTCGATGGTGCCGAAATGCCACCGCTGCTGATTCTTAACCGACGATTTCCGGTAAGGATACAGCATGAAGCCCTCGTATAAAACCGCGTTGGCGATCTTCTCAAGCGGTTCGAAGTTCACGACGCGGCCTCGTTTTCAAAAGGCAGAAGGCTGTCGATAGTCTCTTCCCAGGTGGCTATACCGTTACGCCTCTTGTAGTCATGCAGGCGGTCAAACGCATCGCGCCGCAACCTAAGCCACGCGCTATTCGGATAATAGTGGTCCATCATCTCGCGCCAGATCCTCGCCGGAAGCCTGAATCTTGCCTCTTTGTCCCAGCCGATCTGATCTATCTGCAACGCGCCATTCGCCGCCTCATAAAAGATCGTCCCGCTGAATTGGAAGCAGAGAGGCACGTCTTCGTCCTGGAGAGCGTGGAAATACTTTGCTGCCGCCACATTGAAATCAAACGTGCATGGAACGGGCAAATCGATCCCAATAGACTGAGAAAATGCCGGCACATTCGTGGAAGCGTGAGTCCAAAGGAGCGAGCGCACTGTCTGACTCCACCGGTCGGGGTCTCCGAACAAATCCCGCAGGCTTTCACGCTCATCAGTGGCGTAGTGCCGCCGTGCCGCTTCAATCAGGATTTGGCAACGTAAAGCCACGCTCTGAATGGCTTGGCCCGCCTGCGGGTGGGTCAGTTTTACACGGAACGCAATGGTAGGTGAGGCCGCGAAGGGCAATGCCTCCGCGTTCTCAATGCTGAACGTTAAGACAGGCATGCATTCCCCTTGCGCCGCAACTCATCGAAGAATTTGCCTATCTCACCCCAAACCAACGCGCCCCCGGAAAGGCCGCGCCAATGCAAACGGATCAAACCCACCAGCTTGTAGCACTCATCAATAGGAACGATGAAATAATCGCGCGCCGCACCAATCCGGTTCACCAGCAGCGCTTCTACATCCGGTTGCAACTCGCGGAGTTCCGGATTGTGCGCGCAAATCTCCTCCCAGGCATTGAGACGAAGGAGTGACTCCGCAGCTCCAGCCGGACCGGGATATTGGGCAACCATCTTCTGTAAAGGAGTGTTGTATGAGAAGAACGCCAGAGAGATGGGGATCATCAGATCATCCCACTGCGCATCGCTTATCACGAAGTTTGTCAGCGCTCGTACGCGGCGGGGAATCGGCCGGTACACGCTGCTGTAGAGAATCTCACAAGACTCGCACGCACAGCGGATTACTCGCGATGCCGGATCGAACGTATGCCCATGTTCCTTCGGTAATCCTGCGCGGCACGTATCGCAACGTTCTTCCGGCTCGCGGGGCCGGATGAAGGTGCGCAGCGCGGCAATGGACGCCTGAGCCATTTCACGCCGTCCTTGTTAAAGCCGAACCGAGCGAGGCGATAGGTACGAAATCGTTCGAGGAAGGTGGCCCGGCCTCTTCTATCACCAGTTCAACTAAATCCGGCGCAGCGTCTCTTATCAGCCCTTCAACCGAATCCTTCAATCCGCATCCGCCGCCGTTGAGGCGCACACGCACCACCCCCTCAAAAACACTCACTAACTCGGCGTTCCCATGAGTTTTTGCTAACGCCCGGTGAACCCTTGTCTCTAAATCTTCCGGGTGCAGGTCATGCAGCAGTAGGAGACCGGCCAGTAACTCATCCGCCTCAAATTTCCGAATCGTAACCTTCCCGGCGTCGCCTTGCTCAGATACGATATCCATGACGCGCTCCAGTCCCGCGCCGTGGAGTTCCAGAATTGCTTCCATCAGCGCACGGGCCGTTTCGCGGCTTTCGCGGTTGGGAATTTCATCCAGCCGGCGCACCAATTCTTCGATACGCCGGAGGCGGCCTTCATCGGCTTTTCCCATGAGTGTTCAGTGCCCTTGAACGCCGGACATAGGAGAGCCGAACATGGGAGAGTGGTGCGTCTCGAGCGTCTTGCCGTTACCCAAATACATGTGAACGCCACACGGCAGGCAAGGGTCAAAACTGCGAACCGCTCTCATGATGTCAATGCCCTTGAAATTTTCCGGCCCATTCTCCTCGAAGATAGGTGTGTTCTGAACTGCGTCTTCATAGGGTCCTGGGGTGCCGTAGATGTCGCGCGGGTTGGCGTTCCAGGGAGTTGGAGGATAAGGATGATAGTTGGCGATCTTTCCTTCGCGTATCACTACGTGATGAGAGAGCACGCCCCGCACCGCCTCATGGAACCCACAACCTATCGCTTCATCCGGCACTGCGAAGTCCGTGAACGTCTTGGTATTGCCTTTATGCAATTCGCGCATCGCTTGCTCGGCAAAGTAGAGTGCCGCGGCGGCTGAGTAAGCCTGAAAATAAGTACGCGCGCGGTCACGCTCAATCGCATTGCTCCACTTTGGAATCTTCCATTCAAACTCCACCTCCGGTTTACCGGCCGTTTTAGGCAAGTAGATCTTTACGCTGTTACCGGTTGCTTTGATATACCCGATATCGACAATGCCCGCCAGCGCAGTGGCCCAGAAGCGCGCAATCGGTCCGCCGCCGGTATCCAGTGCCAGATAGTCGCCGGTTCGCTTGTCAAACCAACGCGGAGACATCACCCACGAGTAGTTACCTTTGAAATCCCGTTTCTGTGGACGAGGCGTCGTCGTCTGATTCCACGGGTGGTTCCGGTCAACCGGATTGCCGAGCGGGTCTGTCTTTACAAACATTTCCCCACGTTCCCAACCCTCGTAATAGGAGCTACCCAGCAGAATCCGAATTCCGAGGTTGATGTCTACAAGGTTCTTAGTGACTAACTCGCCATCAACCACCACGCCCGGCGTAACATACATGGCGTGTCCCCACTTGTCCATGTTCCGATAGGTGTAATCGCAAACCTCCGGATTTTGGAACGATCCCCAGCAGCCCAATAAAATGCGGCGTTGCCCAACCTTCTCATATCCTGGAAGCGCTTCGTAGAAAAAGTCGAACAGATCGTCATGAAGCGGTACCACCTTCTTCATGAATTCAACATATTTCATCAAGCGGACCATGTAGTCGGTAAACAGTTGAACAGTGGGAACTGTACCTACGCCGCCCGGATAAAGCGTGGAGGGATGCACGTGCCGGCCCTCCATTAAACAGAACATCTCGCGAGTCATGCGGCTCATCTGCAAGGTTTCCAGATAGAAGGCGCCGGTGAAGGGATTTAGCGCACGCATGATATCGGCAATGGTTTTGTAGCCATGCATGTCCGCGTGAGGCGAAGCAGTTTGTTCCGCTTTCGCCAAAACGCCCGGATTTGTTTCCTTCACCATCTGTTCGCAGAAATCCACCCCAACCAGATTGTCTTGGTAGAGGTTGTGGTCGAACATGTATTCGGCGGCTTCACCAAGATTCGTAATCCATTCCGCCATGCTCGGCGGTCGCACGCCGAAGGCCATGTTTTGGGCGTAGCAGGCGCATGTGGCGTGATTGTCGCCGCAAATGCCGCAGATCCGGCTCGTGATGAAATGCGCATCGCGCGGATCTTTGCCTTTCATGAAAATGCTATAGCCGCGGAAAATGGAAGACGTGCTGTGACACTCAGCCACCTGCCGGTTGGCGAAATCGATTTTTGTGTAGATACCCAAGCTGCCGACAATCCTGGTAATCGGATCCCAATTCATCTCAACCAGGCGGCGTTGCGAAACGTCTTTAGAAACTGCGGGGTCTGTGACTGTTGCCATTTGAAAACTCCTGTTAGGGGAACACAAATTGCCGGTCGTGCTTTAGAAGGCACTGGGCCGATAGCCGGTGGTTAAGCGGTTGCCGGGATGCCGCCATTTGGGTTCTTTGTTTACGGTCGAATTGGTAATACTACGAAGAGACCGGATGGCCGATCCATAAACTCCGATAGCAGCGGCGGAGAGTCTTGCTCCCGGAGGCTCGTCCATAAAGGGCATGAACTTATCCGGGAATCCAGGCATGGTGCAACCGATGCAAATACCGCCGACATTGGGGCATCCCCCAATGCCGTTCATCCAACCGCGCTTGGGAACGTTGCAGTTGACTACCGGCCCCCAACATCCAACTTTCACCAAGCACTTCGGTGAGTTATAGTCGGTCGCGAAATCACCTTGCTCGTAGTAACCTGCCCGGTCGCATCCGTCGTGAACCGTAGCGCCGAAGAGCCATTTGGGCCGCAATTGCTCGTCCAGCGGAATCATGGGTGCCAAGCCCGCAAGCTGATAAAGGAGATAGAGAAGCGTCTCCATGAAGTTATCCGGCTGCACTGGACACCCCGGAACGTTCACGATGGGAAGGCCCGCTTTCGACTTCCAATTCCAACCGAGATAATCGGCCAAGCCCATGCATCCGGTGGGATTGCCTTGCATGGCATGGATGCCCCCGTAAGTCGCACAGGTGCCCGCACCTATGATGGCCGTCGCCCTGGGCGCCAGTCTGCTGATCCACTCGCAAGTGGTGATGGGTTGGCCTGAATCGGGGTCGTTTCCGAGCGCCGCCCAATAGCCCTCTTTCTTGATCTTTTCGTTGGGAATGGATCCCTCCACCACCAGGACAAACGGCTCCAGCTTTCCCTCCCATGCTTGGTACCAATACTTCATGAAGTCATCGCCCACTTCGTAGGCAAGCACCGGGTTGTGCAAATGAACTTTTGGGAGACCGGGGATAGCCCCCAGGAGAACGTCTTCCACGCTAGGCTGCGTAGCGGCTGTGATGGAGATCGTGTCGCCATCGCAACCCAGCCCGGCTGTGATCCAAAGGACATGTATTTCCTTAACGTCTGGGGCCCTTTGAGTGGACCGGCCATAAGGAACAACTTCTGCAGGCATGGCAGCTACCTCTTCGCTTTGAAGTCTACGTCTTTAAGGCAGAGCCGTCAATGGGTAAAAGTTGATATTGTAACTACCATTCTCACTTTCCCGGCCAACCGAAACGTTCCCATATAGAGGAGCGTCTTCAAGCTGAGGTTCCATCCGTTTCCCAGTTTGACCCAAGGTGGAAATGTTTTCAATTTGAATAAACAAAGATCCCTTTGTGGTTTGCTCTTTCTGGTTTCCGTCGTCATTTGTCTTGCTCGACCCGTGGACGTACTCACGAATCGCTACGACGATGCCAGGACCGGTTCGAACATTCAGGAAACCATTCTGACCCCCCGCAATGTCTCGGCAAAGACTTTCGGGAAGCTGTTTGAACGGGAGGTGGACGGCGATATCTATGCTCAGCCGCTGATCAAAACGGGTGTTTTGATTCCGGGGTCTGGCATACGCAATGTGGTTTACGTTGCCACCGTCAAGAATAGCCTTTTTGCGTTCGATGCCGATTCTCCCGGCGCTCGAACGCCCTTGTGGTGTCATTCGCGTGAAGTGTTTGGGGATCCTGTATCAAAGGACGAAGTCACTGACATGCCGCCCGACGAGAAATATCTCAATTTTGCGACGAGTATCGGTATTGTTGCCACGCCGGTCATCGACCCTCAATCAAAAACGATTTATGTTGTTGCCAATTCGAAGAAGGGCACTGAGTATAGTTTCCATATTCACGCCTTCGACCTTGCCACAGGCCGCGAGAAGACGGAAATGAATAGCCCGGCCAACGTTACTGCTTCAGCGGTGGGCAATGGCGCGGGCAATGTTGACGGCCGCATTTCGTTCCGGCCCAGAAAAATGTTAAACCGTCCGGGGCTGCTTCTGGTTGGCGGCGTTCTCTATCTCGCGTTCACGTCTCATCTCGATGGCGAACCAGGATTCGATTATCACGGCTGGATTATGGCCTACGATGCGCGGACGCTGAAACAGATTTCCGTGTTATGCACGACGCCCGACGGGATTCAAGGCGGCATCTGGCAGAGTGGGGTCGGGCTGGCGGCGGAAGAGCGCGAAGGAACTTACCCGTTGTTGTACGCCGTGATTGCTAACGGCAGCAGTATCGGAAGGAATTTCGGTGAGAGCATCGCTCAACTGTATCCCGGTCCGCTGCTTAGCGTGAAGCAGGCTTTCATTCCCGCGGACAACGCATATTTGAACGACCACGACTTGGATCTTTCCACTGGTCCGGTGCTTCTTCCGGGACTTCCGTTTGTTCTGGCTTGCAGCAAAGCGGGCGACTGTTATCTGGTGAACCGCTCCGACATGCGCTTGGTTCAAAAATTCCCGGCCGGTATGAACAGCTATGGCGGCGACCGGCCCTCAAACATACATGGAACACCGGTAGTGTGGTGGGATTGGAATAACGTTCTGCATCTATATGTGTGGGGCGAAGAGGATTTCCCGCGGGCCTTCGCGTTTGATGGCGCGAGCTTTCAGCCCGCCGCCAAAGGCGCGGTTCGCGCTCCCGAAAACAGCATGCCCGGCGGCATACTCAGCCTCTCCGCCAATGGACGCAACCTGGACAGCGCGATTCTTTGGGCTTCACTCCCATTAAAAGGCGATGCAAATCTGGCCACCGTTGAGGGCGTGCTGCGCGCATTCGACGCTCTGGATTTGAAGAAGGAACTCTGGAACAGCGAGCAAAATTCAGCGCGCGATCGCGTAAGAATGTTCGCGAAATTCTGCCCGCCCGTGGTAGCGAACGGCAAGGTTTACCTGGCAACCTTCAACGACGGCTCGCCCCGGCCAAACAAGCTGGTGGTTTACGGTTTGTTGGAGTGATGGCGACCCGCTGGCAAAGTACACGCTGTGGTATACCGTGTCTTTGCTGAATGACAGAAATCACCTTCAAAGAGCGCCGCGCCGAGCGCATTGAGAACGATCAAATCCGCGTTACGGCGACTCTGGAAGGCGGCCATATCGCCGAGATTCAACACAAAGCGTCCGGCGTAAATCCGCTTTGGATTCCGCCCTGGCCTTCGATTGAGCCGTCCACCTACGATGCCACGCGCCACCCAGAATACGGCTCAGGCAATGAAGCGCAATTACTAGCTGGCATCATGGGCCACAATATCTGCCTTGATACCTTTGGCGGCCCCAGCCCCGAAGAGGCAGCGGCGGGCATGCCGGTGCATGGCGAAGCACCCGTGATTCCGTATGGCGTTTTGCTCCACAATGAGACCGAATTGAACCTCGCAGGGATGCTCCGTCTCGCCGAATTGCGTTTTAGTCGGCGCATCGGGCTGAAGGCGGGGTCGAACGTCGTCCGGCTCTCCGAAACCGTCGAAAGTCTTGTCGCCAGCGATCGCCCCATTGCCTGGACCCAGCACGTAACGCTGGGTCCGCCATTTCTGGAATCGGGGCGCACCCAGTTCCGCATGCCCGCGACCCTCTCAAAAACCGGCGACATCGGCTTTAACGACAACCTCGGTCCCTATCCGCCGGATGCCGAGTTCACGTGGCCGTTTTGTCCGCTCAAGAACGGCGGAGCCGAGGATTTTAGCGTCTACACAAAAGGCCCAGTGTCCGGCGGCTTCAGTACGCATTTGATGGACCCGGCTCGGGAACAGGCATTTTTCATGGCTTGGTCGCCCAGCACCAAGGTCTTATTCGGCTATGTGTGGAAGCAGAGAGATTTCCCGTGGCTGGCTCGTTGGGAAGAACACTGCTTACGGAAAGACCCGCCATGGAATGGAAACGCGATTACCTGCGGCATGGAATTTGGCGTTTCGCCGTTCGTCGAATCACGCCGCAAGATGGTCGAGCGAGGAGCGCTTTTTGGCGTACCGGGGTATCGTTGGGTACCGGCGCGCAGCAAACTGACAGTGGAGTACTGCGCCTTCATCACGATTTCCGAGACTATACCGGACACGGTTACCTGGGATGGCGATCACGGTATCGAATTGAACTAGCTTGAACCGCAGGAGCGCCGCACAATCAACTGGCAATCGAGCAGAATGTCGCGCGCGGGCATGTTGGGGTGTTCAATGCGCTCGATCATGGTCCTCACCGCCGCCGCGCCAATGTCGTGGCAAGGCTGGCGAACGGTAGTAAGGGGAACGTGCAGGAAACTGGCGTACTTGGCGTCGTCAATGCCGGTGATCTTCATTTTTCCAGGAATCTCAACGCCCAGTTCGTTCAGGCGGATCATGACTTGTCCGGCCGTTCGGTCGTTCGCGCATGCAAAACCATCGGGGCGGTGTTTGGCTAGCAGCGTAGAAATCGATTCACGCGATTCCGCATCGCCGATTTCGACAATCTCAGGTTTCCCCGCTTGCCGCGCGGCTTCGCGATAGCCGGCTATGCGCTGATCCACCGTGGCGGCGGAGTTCGGTACGCCGAAAAAGACAACCCTTTGGCAGCCTTGGCGGAACAGGTGCTCGGCAACCAGGTAGCCCACGCGGCGGTTATCGATGCCCACCAGATCACAATGGCTGCGGCGCGGGTAAGGGCAAACATCGCGGTCGAGCAGAACAACTGGTATGCCGGTCTTCAGAAAGTCGTCAAGGATCCGGCGGTTCACCTCAAAGCGATGGGTCGTGAATTCCAGGGGTGCGAAGAAAACTCCGGAGACGTCCTTTGAAATGTAATATTCGCAAAGTTGCAGCGCCTGGTGCTCATGCGATTCCACATCGTGCGTGGCCGCGCCCCAAAGGAGTTCGTCGTGCGTGGCCCGGCTGGCGCGCGCCATACCTTGGCAGATGGGTTCAAAGACTTCCGTTTGGCCGAGTTCCGGTATCAGCAGCCCAAACGTTCTGCCCTGCGCGCGAACCGGCGGCTTGACGTAACTGCCGGAGCCAGGCCGCCGTTCGATTAGACCAATGGATTCAAGTTCCTTGAGCGCACGCGCTACGGTGAGCCGGGACGCCCCGCAGGTGCGGCTGAGTTGCGTTTCGCTGGGGATGCGCTGACCTTCTTTATATTTGCCGTTGGCAATGGCCTGCTGCAGTTGCTCGAAGATCTTCCTATATTTGTTCGGCCGAGAGGTCGAATCGTCCTTAATTGAAACTTCTTCCATAAACCTAGGCGTACAGGGCCACTGAACAACTTTTCGCAAAGTTGTATCAATCCGGGCTAGACCATTGGTAACCTAAACTTGCAATGAATGCAAGCCCAAAACTGCAGCTGGCAGGCTCACGCGGTCGCAAAACATAGTTGTCTGTACTGCATTCATCTACTTACAGCCCCTAAATACAAGATAAGAAACAGGCGACCGATAACGATACCAAAACCTGAATAGGCACCGCCTCATACTCTAGGTCAATTCCGAGATTGACTGGTGCCTGTACCTGGCGATATGATTCTGTTAGTTTTTACAGAAAATTAGCGTTTTTCCGGTAGGCAAGCATAGTGAAAAGGTTTACACTGGTCAATGGTTAGTCAGGTCTGGCTCAGGGGCTGGATCTACTTTGAAAGTCTCAGAGAATTGCTTCCAAGGAGAAGATATGTTTAAGTCTCGCTGGGGAATCTGTTTCCCCGTTCTGGCACTGGCCCTAGCTCTAACGGGTTGGAACAGCGCCAGCGCACAGCAAGTTTTCGGCAACATTTTAGGCACAGTCACAGACGCTTCGGGTGGCGCTGTGGCCAATGCCAAAGTCACAATCACGGATGCCAGCAAGGGCACTCAGTTCGTGGTAATGACGGATGCTTCGGGCAACTACAACAAAGGCCAGTTGATTCCCGATGCATACACGGTCAGCATTGAAGCCGTCGGCTTCCAAAAGGTCGTTTCGAACGGTCTCGATATTCACGTAGACGAATCGGTTCGTTTTGACACGCAGCTTAAAGTCGGCCAGGAAAGCACCACGGTGGAAGTCACCGCTTCCGCGCCGCTGCTCCAAACGGATCGTGCCGATGTCGCGCAAACGTTCAGCGCGGAACAGATTAACGACCTTCCTAATATTGGGCGCAATGCTCAGTCCATGGAATTGTTGAATCCGGGTACGGCAAAGATCGGCTGGCAGCATGCCTCTGACGAAAACCCCCAGGGTTCGGTTCAGATGGTGGCCGATGGCCAGTTGTTCGACTCCATGGGTTACGAGTTGGACGGTACCACCAACCAGGATCCGATCCTCGGCATTATCGTTATAAACCCCACATTTGACTCGCTTTCTGAAATCAAGCAGGCAACTCAGAATTTCGACGCCGAGTTCGAATACGCCGCAAACATGGCCAGCTATTCCACCAAGTCCGGTTCGAACACCTTCCATGCGGACGCTTTTGAATATCTCCAGATCAACACTCCGGGTTTCAAAACGTTTGCCGCGGACCCCTTCAATAACCTGCCCACCGCAACTTATCGCCAAAATCAGTATGGCGGCTCGATTGGCGGGCGGATCATTAAAGACAAGTTGTTCTTCTTCGGTGACGCTCAATTGAATCGCGAAGCGCAAGGCGGCTCGGTGGTCACCAGCGTACCTACCGCGCAAAATCGGCTGGGTAACTTCTCGGACTATTTGAATTTCAATTCTCAATATCAAATTTACGATCCGAGCACCGGGAATCAGAGCGACGGTACGGGCCGCACCGCTTTCACCGGCAACATTATTCCTGCAAGCAAGATCAGTCCGCAAGCGGCCGCCATTCTTAACTACTTCCCGCTGCCCAACTTCACCCCGCAGTTCGCTGGTGAAGACTACGCCAACAACTTCGCCGAGAACGGCAACACCGCCATCACCGCCAATCAGTGGGACACGCGCGAAGACTACTATCTGAACGAGAAGAACACTATTTTCGGCCGTTACAGCTATGCCGCTTTTACGGAGTCCGCTCCGGGCGCATTCGGCTCCACCGCCGGTGGACCGGCATTCGGCCACTACGCTGGTAGTTCCAAAGCCTTGAATCAGAGTATTTCGCTCGGCTGGACTGACACGATTAGCCCCACCGTGGTGAACGAAGCCCGGTTCGGTTACATGCGGTATCACGTGT
Source organism: Bryobacterales bacterium (assembly GCA_963785595.1). Classification (GTDB taxonomy): domain Bacteria; phylum Acidobacteriota; class Terriglobia; order Bryobacterales; family Bryobacteraceae; genus Bog-105. The sequence continues at coordinate 1,510,516 of CAWAVY010000003.1, forward strand.
TTGACGTTCCGAATGGTTACGGCACCCAGCCTGCCACTACCGCGGGCATCCCAGGCCTCAACCTCGACAACACTTATACGTCGGGCTTGCCTGCCTTCTACATCAACAACCCGCACGACACTGCGGAACTCGGTTATGCGCTAGGCGTGAACCAATGCAACTGCCCGCTTACGCAAACCGAAACCCAGTATCAATTCATTGACAACCTAACCAAGATCGTTGGCAACCACACCTTAAAGTTCGGCGCCGACATCCGTTATGCCCAAAACTTGCGTGTTCCCAGCGATAACCATCGCGCCGGTGAATTAACCTTTGCGGGCCCGGAAACGGGTGATGTCACCACGGCCGGAACCTCCCCGTCACCGGGTGTTGGCATGGCCACTTTCCTGCTCGGCGATGTGACCTCGTTCAACCGCTATGTCAGCAGCAGCACCAACGCGCAGGAATCCCAGCCGCGGCTCTTTTTCTACGCGCAAGACGCCTGGCACCCCACTCCGAAATGGACGCTCAATCTGGGCATGCGCTACGAGTTAGTTCCCCCGGAAACCGTCAACGGCGCGGGCAACGGGGCCACTTTTGACCTGCAAAATGGTTTGATGTATGTCTTCGGTTACGGCAACTCGGTTTCGTCGCATGGTATCCAAACGACCAACTATCACGACTTCGCGCCGCGCGTTGGCATCGCTTATCAGCTGAACGAAAAAACCGTGATTCGCGCCGGTTATGGCTGGACTTACGACCTGGGCGTCTTCGGCTCTAACTTCGGCCACAATGTGACGCAGAATCCGCCCGTCCTATACAACCAGGTAATTACAAATAATAACCCCTTTGCCGGTGTCTTTAATCTCGCACAGGGTCCTGCGGCGCCCGCGCCCATCGTCGTTGGCTCCAACGGCACTTTCCCGCTGCCAGTCGGAATTTCTCCCAAGTTCCGCCCCGCCACGGTGACGCTGCCGCAGCTTTATCAGTACAACGCTTCCATTCAGCGTCAAATCACGAGTAAGGTCAGCGCAACGGGCGCTTATGTAGGCAATTCAAACCGTCATGGCTTCCTCGGAACCGGCAACGAAATCAATCCGAACGAGGCCGAGTTCGTTCCTGGCGGATCGCCCATAAACCCTTACGCCAACATAATCGGCAACACCAGTCTCGGCTACTATTGCGATTGCGCAAATGAGCAGTACAACTCCTTCCAGGGAACGGTCAACGTTAAAGCCTTGTCTGGCTGGACACTGCAAGGCAATTACACCTATCAGCGGCAGTATGGTCCTGGTTGGGCGTACGACAGCAACTATTACTTCATCTACGACCGTGCGGCCGGCTATGGAAACGGTGGCGTGCTGCCTCGGCAGCAGATCACGCTCGCTCAGAACTATGACATCCCAGTCGGCAAGGGCCGAAAGTACATGAGCAGTATGAACAAGGTTGCCGACGCGGTCATCGGCGGCTGGAACATCAGCGGAATTACCACGTTTTATAGTGGTTTCCCGTTCTCACCGGCTTTCGCTAACAACTACGCCGGTAAGCCCAATGCCGGCCCCAACAATAGGCCCGATCAGGGATCCGGCTTTACCTACGACAACACCCGTGCCCAATGGTTTACGGGCTGTCCGGACGGAAATTGCACTAGCGGCGCTTTCCTGTATCCGGCCGCCAACACCTTCGGCACCTACCCCATCAACACACTTTTTGGACCGCGTTTCATCCAACAGGATTTAAGCATGTCCAAGACTTTCAAAATAACCGAAAAACTGGGGTTTGCGTTGCGCGCCGATGCCAGCAACGTCTTAAATCACACGAATCTCGGCTTGCCTAATAGCAACGTCGATCAATCCAGCGCCGGTCAAATCAGCGGTATCGCCGCCGGGGCCACAATGCGCAGAATGCAGTTCTCCGGGACCCTTAGGTTCTAGGGTTCGCGTTCGACACATAAGAAGCTAAGGGAGCCGGGCAGAGCAATTTGCCCGGCTCTTAACTTTTTCCGTGCCACGAAAAACGATCCTTGCGCTCTTCTTCTTCGCGGCGCTCCTTCAGCCTAACGATGCCGATCCGCGCGCCGAATCCACCCGGAAGATGGCCGAGCTGCTCGCTCAGATCTACCACGATCAAGACTGGAAAGCCGACCCCAACAAAGCAGCCGAACGCGTCGTTTATTACCGCCGATTGCTCTCGCAGCCTAACGACAAGTCCAAAGAGGTACGGGCGCGCTTCGATCTGGCTCAGTTCCTGCTGCAAGCCGGCGATAGCGCGGGGGCTGTCGCGGAAATCGTGAAACTGCGCGCTGTTCTCAAGCAAGATGGCATCCGGTTGAAGCCCGATTTCGACCGGCAGATCACCGAACTGCATGGCTTGGCCTGCCTGCGCAGCGGCGAGCAACAGAACTGCCTGGAGAATCACAACGCGCAATCCTGCGTGTACCCGTTGCGTGGCGGCGGCTTGCATAAGAGCAGACAAGGCGCCCAGTGCGCCGTTGAACAATGGAGCACCCTGCTTAAAGAAGGCCGCGGCACATTGATCGATAAATGGCTGCTGAATTTGGCTTGGATGACTTTGGGCGGTCCGCCGCAGGACGCCCCGCCGGATTGGATCATTCCCAGTTCGATTCTCAAATCCGACTATGACGTGGGCCGTTTTCAAGACGTTGCCCCGGCGGCGGGTCTCGAAGCTACCACGCACTCCGGCGGCAGCGTCGCGGAAGATTTTGACGGCGATGGCTATTTTGACCTGGTCATTTCGTCATCCGGCCCGCGCGATCAACTCCGCTATTTTCACAACAACGGAGATGGCACCTTTACCGATCAAACCCACGCGGCGGGCTTGGATGGTGAGACGGGTGGACTCAATGTGATCCACGCCGATTACAACAACGATGGCAGGCCCGACCTTCTAGTGCTGCGCGGCGGCTGGTGGGGCAAGTTCGGCGGCTACCCTTGTTCGCTGCTGCGCAATAACGGCCCCAATGCCCAGGGCCAAATCACTTTCACCGATGTAACCGTGGAAGCAGGTTTGATGTCGCCTCATCCAACACAAACCGCAGCTTGGGCGGATTACGACAACGATGGCTACCTTGACCTGCTGCTCGGACACGAAACGAGCGTTGACGACCCGTATCCCTCCGAACTGTTTCGCAACAACGGCGATGGCACGTTCACGAACGTGGCCGTTGAGTTGGGGCTAGCGGACCTCGGGTACGTCAAGGGCGTGGCTTGGGGCGATTTCAACAACGACGGCCGCCCCGATCTGTACATCTCGCGTAAGGGGAAACCGAACCTGCTGTTCCGCAACGATGGACCCGACCCCGCGCACGGCTGGAAGTTCACCAATGTCAACGAAGTGGCTGGTGTGAGCGAACCAGTTCAAAGCTTTGCCACCTGGTTTTTCGATTACGATAACGACGGCTTCCCCGATCTGCTTGTAACCGGTTATTACATCGACACGCTGGACGATATTCCGGCGTTTCATCTTGGCCTTCCGAACAAGGCCGAGGTGCCACGCCTCTATCACAACAATGGCGACGGCACTTTCAAGGACGTTACTAAGGCAGTTGGATTGGATCGCGTGATCCTGGCGATGGGTGTGGGCTTTGGAGATCTGGATAACGATGGCTGGCTGGATTGTTATTTCGGCACCGGTACTCCCGACTATGAAGCGCTGCTGCCGAACCGCATGTTCCGCAATGACAACGGGCGAAAATTTCAAGACGTGACCACATCGGGCGGTTTCGGGCAGCTTCAGAAAGGCCACGCCATTTCGTTTGCCGATTTCAATCGCGATGGCAATGAAGACGTCTTTGAAGTATTGGGGGGAGCCGTGCCGGGCGATACCTACATGAGCGTGCTGCTGGAAAATCCTGGACATGCGAATCATTGGCTCGGACTGAAGCTGGTGGGCGTGAAATCAAACCGATCCGCCGTCGGCGCGCGCGTGCGCGTGGAGCTAAATGAACCGCAGGCGCGCAGCATATACCGCATAGTGAATTCGGGCACGAGTTTCGGGGATACGCCGTTTGAGCAACACATTGGGCTGGGCCCGGCGCATGCCATCAAGCAGGTTGAGATTCAATGGCCTGCCGGGGGCAAACAGACTTTCACCGGCCTCGAAGTGGACAGCCTCTACCAACTCCGCGAAGGAGACGCAAAGGCCACCCTGCGCAATATCAAGCCGTTTCGCTATCTGACGGGAGCGGCGCAGATGCATCATGAGATGCAGTAGGTTATTCCCTGACGCCTTCCAACGGTTTTGGGAACACCCCGCCGCGCATCCCCTGCTCCAGAGTATTGGTTAACTCCGCGTCCTTCGCCTTCTTGAGGCGAGCGCCGTTTGCGAAAGCTTCATCGCTGGCCGCCTTATCTCCCCTAATACGGAAAATCTGTCCCAGCGTATTGTATGGGCCGGGAGTTGAAGGATCGAGCCGGATTGCTTCTTTAAGTTCGACTACGGCCGCGTCAAGGTCGCCACTCTGTTTCAGCGTGATACCCAGCATATAGTGCGCCTCCGCGTAATCGGGCCGGATGGCGATGGCGGCCTTCATTTGGGTAATCGCGGCGGGGAAGTCACCCAACTGCCAGTCGGCAATGCCAAGTGAGTAATGGGCTTCGGCCAGGTTGGGGTCCAGTTCGATCGACTTTTGAAACTCCACCTGTGATGCCTCTATCTGGTCCTTCATCTTAAGGGCAATTGCCAGGTTGTAGTGGGCAGCCACCGATTTGGGATCAAGCGCCACGGCAGCCCGATAAGCTTGCTCAGATTTCTCGAATTCGCCCGTCTTCAAATAGGCATAGCCGATGTTCATCTGGGCGTTGGCTCGAGCCGCGCCGGGAGCGCCGCGCCGGGCCAGCACCCTTTGCGCTTCTTCAATGGCCTTACCGGGCTGCCGGGTCTGAACCAGGACTGAGGCAAAGCTGTTGCGTAGAGAATCGTCTTCGGGAGCAAGGCGCACAGCGTGTGCGAACGCGTCCACAGCGGGGGCCAAGTCGCCTTTTCGGCGTAGTGCTTGCCCGAGTTGACTCCAGGCATCCGCTTTTGAAGCGTCTATCGCGACTGCCTGCTTTAACTCGGAGACGGCTTGTTCGAGATTGTTCATCTCAAGGTATCCAGACCCAAGGCGGTAGCGGTAGTCGAAGCTAGCAGGCGATAATTTCGCGGCCGCTTGCAACTCGGGCAAACCGCGGCTATACTCTTTGCCAAGAAACAACGCGACGCCCAGATGATAGTGCGCGGGCGCAAAATCGGCGTTGATCGAGAGAGATTTCTGGAAGTGCTCGATGGCGTCCGAGTTCCGGCCCACGACGGCCAACAGAAAACCAAGGCGGTCTTCCGATTGGGCAGTGGCGCCGGGTGCCTGGGCGGCCTGCTCAAGAAGGGCAATGGCATTTTGCGCTTGGCCCGCGCGGATGAGGGCCTCGGCCTTCTCCGCGAGTGCCGACTGTGTCTGCGCGTTGAGACAGGACGCGAAACCCAGCGTGGCGATCAGTGCGAGAAAAACCTTCAATCAATTGCCATTATAAGGTTCGTTACTTCGCCTCGATTTTGGTGGCGAGCGCCATCTCCGCTTCGGCTTCTTGCTTTCTATTGAGTTGATCGAGCGCTACGCTCAGGCTGTAATGGAGCGATGCGTTGAGTGGGTTTATGACAATCGCTTGCCTATAGAGTTGGATTGCTTCTTCATATTCGCCTTTGGCGTACAACGCACCGCCCCAGTTCAGATAGGCAGGCACATAGTCCGGATCAATCTCAAGCGTCCGCTTGTACTCTGAGATTTCATCCGGACTTCCCATGGCGCCGTAGGCGATACCAAGGTTGAAATGCGCGCCTTGATCCTTCGGGTAGAGGCGCGTCGCAAATGCTAAGATCCCGGCTCCCATGGGCGGGTTGCCGGTCTGGGCATAGTTGATTCCTAAATAGGTCAGCGCACGCAAGAAGTACGGATAAATTTTCAGGGCTTCAATTAATTCCGCGACGTATTCCCGTGGCTTGCCTTCTTTGCGCAGTTTTAGGGCGTCGTCCACTTGTGCCACAGCATCCTGGCGAAAATCGCGCGGCATGCGTTGAAGGATGAGGTATTTCCCGTCTGCTTCGACGACAGTGGAGATCTCGCCCGGCTGGAGCTTCAGCGCGACCGCCGACCACGCTGGATCGAGCCGGCTCGCCTCGAAGTCTCCCATATAGCCGCCATTGATGGCGGTTTCGTGATCAAGCGAATTCGTGCCGGCAAGGTCGAAGAACGATCCTCCCGACAAGAGGCGCTGTCGCATGGCAAACGCCTTTTCGCGATTGTCCACGACAATTTGGCGAAGATACAAATGTTTGGGAGTCAGCCTGCTTCGCCACGCCGGGTTATGCGCCGTCACTTTGGTCTTTTGCTCGGGATGGACGCGAATCCAATGATCGGCCAAATGAAATGCGCCGTGTATTGAGTTGGGTAGATGACAACCGACGCAGCCGCCCGTCCGGTTTACCGGGCACAAAGCCGCGCGATTCGTCACCGTGGCGCTATGGCAGCGCAAACACGTTTTTTCGCTTCTGGCCACCAGCACGGCATGAGGCGCATCCTGATGCGGGTTGTGGCAGTTGGTGCAGGTGATCTCGCCGCCGCTTTGACGCCAGCACTCACTGTTTTTCAAGGCGGTCACCTGATCGGAAATCAGCAAGTTGTCCGCCATCGGATCTTCAACGAAACCAGAGCCCGCGTGACATTGCGAACAGGGCCGCATGCGCTCGGCTATGGGCAGTTTGCCCGGGTTAAGTATGGCCAAGTCTGGCGAGTGGGCGGCGAGCGCGGCAAGATGTGCCTGGCCTGGGCCATGGCAATTCTCACAAGCTACGCCGCTCTGAAGCTGCGTTCCCAAGGTGCGCGGCGCGGGGTGGCAACTGAGGCATCTTTTCTCCAAACTCGGTGTTAGGACGCGGCCAAAGGCTGTTTCATAACCGGAGGGCTTCTCTTCGGGAAAACCTAGTTCGAGGGCCAGTCCGTTCTCGAGGACAGAGTGGATGTAGCGGCCCTCTACAAGCGGTGAACGCGGCAGAGGCAAGCCTTCCAGCTCGGGAACACGATAAAGGAAAGTGATTCCGTGGCGTTTGCCGCCGATCACGTCCTCCACTGGAAATTCGAGCGCTGACTGCCCTGGCATTTGCACTCGATATTGTGCTTGGTCGCCTGTTCTACGGACCGCATATTTGATCGCGGGTTCCGGTCCTTCCGCACGCGTCTCGGAATAATTCGCCGGCAATTGCCGGGTAGCAACGCCCTGCCAGGTCCGCGCCATGTTGGTTTGGAACTGTGTTAAAGCGATTTGCTTGTGGCAGCCCGCGCATACGTCGCTTCCCAAATAACCGCTTTGGCCAGCCCACGTAATTGAGGAGACTATCAACAGCAGGTAGGCCGGACGCTTCACACTCACGATTTTATTGAAGTGGATCCGAATGCGCCCAGAAATCAGTTGCGACGACTGATAAATTCGCCAATTGCGATCACGAGTTTGTCGATGCGTTCGTCGGTCTGCCGGAAACGTTCGTCCGTCTGCCGCATGCGCTCGTCGGTTTCGCGCATCCGCCGATCAGTCTCTTGCATGTGTATTTCAGTTTTCTTGAATAGCTCGCTAACCTGATCGAATCCACGCCGGGTTTCAGTTGCCAACTCGGCAATTGCCTTCTCGGCCAATGATTGGCCCTCAGCGAAGATCTGGACTACTTGGTCCAGGACGTTAATTCGCTCACCATGTGTTTTGGACGGCACAAATCCATTTTCCCACAGCTAGTGAATCCGTTGCCCACCTTCCAACACTGTCAGCACCTGATTCGCCGCAACACCAGTGATCTTGTCCACCACGCCAGTCGGCCAATGCACTTCCACATCGGCTTTTGTCGCTTTATTCAAACCGAAATGCACTCGCAGGTCGCTTTGGGAAAAATAACTGCCGCCGCTGCGCACCTCATCCATCTGCTGATGCTCGCCTTCGGGCTTGCAGAATACCCGCGCACCAATTCCGGACCGATTCGATTTTGTCCCCACTGTTTTCACTTTGAGCCAATTGTTCTTCAGCGTTGACTCGCAATGCAGTAGTTGCGGAAAGTCGTTGACGCAGTTCACCGCGATGTCCAAACTGCCATCGTTATCGAAATCGCCAATGGCGCACCCGCGGCCCGCCACCTTTTCGAGAATGCCAGGCCCCGCTTCGAGGGAGACATCCTGGAATTTCCCGTTCCCCAAGTTGTGATACAAAACTTTACGCTCGCGGTACCCTGATTCGCTGGCCTTTTCGCGCACTTCCGGATAGACATGGCCGTTGCAGGTGACGACATCGGGCCAGCCGTCGTTGTCGAAATCCAGGAAACTGGCACCCCAACCCAGGAATCGCGTATTGCGCCCCATGCCCGATTGAAACGTCATGTCTTCGAAGTTGTTATCGCCTAAATTGCGATAGAGAGTTGAAGTATCGCCGGCGAAATTAGTCTTGAAGATTTCAAGCTTGCCATTCCCCAAAATATCCGCCGCCGTCACACCCATGCCGGCTTGTGTCTTGCCATCGGCGCCGAAGGCAACCCCCGCCTCAAGAGCTATGTCCGTGAACGTGCCGTCGTGATTGTTCTTGAAGAGGGCGGAAGGCGCGGAGTCGTCGGCCACATAAATGTCAGGCCAGCCATCGTTATCGAAATCGCCGATCAACACGCCCAGGCCGTAGGTGCCCTGCTTCTTCAAGATACCCGCCTTTTCGGAGACGTCGCTAAACGTGCCATCGCCGTTGTTGTGAAAGAGGATGTCTTTGCCGCCTTGCAAACCGGGGGGTCCGCATGCAACCATCAGCCCTTCATAGAGACACGGGCCGCTTTCGGGCAGGGGCGCGGTTTTGGGTTCGAAATCGATGTAATTGGCGACATAGAGGTCGAGGTGGCCGTCGCGATCATAGTCAAGAAACGCGCAGCCGGTGTTCCAGCGCTGAAGGCCGCTGGTTGTGCGGGTGGTTACGCCGGCTTTTTCAGCGACATCGGTGAATGTGCCGTTGCCGTTATTGCGATAGAGTGCGCAATCGCCCCAATAGGTGACGAAGAGATCGACGTGGCCGTCGTTATTGTAGTCGCCGGCGCAGACGCCTTGTCCCCAGCCCGTGCGCGCTAGGCCAGCTTTTACGGTGACGTCGGTAAACGTGCCATCGCGATTGTTTTTGTAGAGACGGCTAACAGGTTCCGAACCTTTGGGAAACGTGGTTTCGAAGCGTGTGCCGTTGACGAAAAAGAGGTCGAGCCAGCCATCGTCGTCATAGTCGATAAAGGCGACGCCGCAGCCGGTGGTTTCCAACAGGAATTTGTTGCTTCGTTCGGCGCCGAAGACGATTTTTGAGTTCAGGCCGGCTTTTTGTGCGACATTGACAAACTGAATGCCAAGGGACGTGCCCGCGAGAAGCTGCTTAAGGGAGAACACGGGGACGGCGGCGCAGAGCGAGCGGATGAATGAGCGGCGCGACGGCAACCCTCAGTTTAAAACGCCCGCAACATATGATCGGGACAACTCAATTGAATCTCGCCGAGCAATTGCTGTGGAAGGTCGAGGCCATGTTTGGCGAGAAACGGCAAAATAGAGTAGAAGCGCTCCTGCAAATGCCGTTGCGGGTAGATGAGGTTCAGTAAATAATCGGCATCTTGTGTAGCGCGTTCATCGCGGCGCATGGTTTCGCGGGCGATCTTGCGTTCGAGCTTAGCGAATTGATAGTTGATCTTCGCCATACTCTTGCGCGCGGCCGCTTCCAGCGTTGGATCAAAATGAAGCAAACTGTCTTGCAACTGACCCAAGGATTGCGATACGGCGGTTTGAGTTGTTTTGATTTGATCGCTTAAGGCGGGCGGCACCAAACGCGAGGCGAGGGTGCCTTTTACGTTTTCGCGATAGTCGAGCAGATCCGGCACACGCAGGCCGTAGCGCATCAAGATCTTGCTGGCGCGCGCGTCGAGCAAAGTGAAACTATTGCGCGGATAGATAACGGGCATACGGCCTAGCAGTTTCTGGTAGAGCACGGCGCTTTGCGCAAAATAAGCCGCCTCCGAAGGACCAGCTACGTAACTGGCGGTAGGCAGTAGATAATCCTGCATCACGGGCCGCAGCAACGCGTTGGGCGAAAGCTCACCCGCCAACGCCGCCAACTCTGCCGGGCTGTAAGAACCTTCGCGGCTGCTGAAGCGCCCGTCTTTCCAGCGAATGGGCCAGCGCCGGCCGTTCTTCAGAAGGAAGAACAGCGACGAATCGGCATCGATATGAACCTGCGTGTGATAGCCCGCTTCGGCGATCAGATTGTTACGAGCGCGCAATCCCGCAATGAGTTCGGGAACGCGCTGTACGGCTTCGCTTAGGAAAGGCGCTGCCGCTTCGCGAATGGGCGCGGCCAGGGGATCCAGGTACAGCAGGCCCAGCCCTTTCAAGGTTTGCTCCAAAAGCTTGCGAAAGGCTGATCCTAAAGTAGCGCCGGGTTGATAGCTAGCGGCAACGTACTTCATCACATCGTCGGCGAAGGGAAGGTCGCCCAATGCCGCTCGCAGTTCAGCCAGCGGCACTTCGTTCAGAACAACATCGCCCACCGGGCCGCCATTCACTACACTGCCGGTGAGGCTGACTCTAGCAGCGGTGGCTTCCTGATTGAACACCCAGGCGTGATCGACCTCCGCGAGATCGTGATCTTCCGTGGCGAGCCAGAAAATTGGGACAGCTGAGATGCCCTGCTCGTTCAGGTGCTCGGCCAGCTTAACGGCCGTAAGTGCTTTGAAAATCGTGTAGGCCGGACCCAGCAGGAAGCCAACTTGCTGACCTGTGATAATGGCTACAGTATCGGGCTGAGCCAGTTTGTTTAGGGCCGCTGCATTATCGTTCTGCGCAGCGAGTGCAGAGACGATTTGCTTGCGCCGAGCGGCTGGAAACGATAGCGATGTGGCCGCGGAAGCCACTCCATCCAGTTGCCACGAACTATAGGGAAAGAAGGAGCTTACCTTGTCGAACCGATAGAGATAGTCCGCAAAGAAAGCGCTCGTTCCCGGTATTTGGTCTTGGCGAACACACGAAGGCTCCATAGCTCTAAAGGCCGCCTCTAGCAGATGATGTCCATGCCTGGAAAGTTACGACAAATATTCGTAGGGCCAGTTGGAGACAATGAGAATGTGAGCATGGACGAGCAGGAGTTCAAGAAGGAATGCGACTTGGCGCTGGAATCCTTGTATAAGAAGCTATCGGCGGCTACCGACCAGTTCGACTTCGAGCCCGATTTCAACGCGGGAGCGCTGACGATTGAGTTTGAAGAACCCAAAGCGCGCTTTGTCGTCAGCCCGAATTCACCGGTTCGCCAAATTTGGGTTTCGGCGCATTCCAAAAGCTTCAAGCTGGAATGGGTACCGGCGCAGGGTGCATTTGTTTTGCCTGAAACAGGCCAGACTTTGGCACAGATGGTGGCTGGAGCCATTTCGCAGCAGATGGGCGAAGAGATTCAACTCTAAACTTGTGCCCGGCGTCTACATTTCCTATCCTTTCTGCAGCCAGAAATGCAGCTTCTGCAATTTTGCCTCGGGCGTAAGTGGGCCTGACACGATCATGCAGTATCAGACTGCGCTGCTAGAGGAGATTCGCAATCATAAGTGGCTGTGGCAGCCTGAAACTCTCTATTTCGGCGGCGGCACGCCCAGTCTGATGCCGGCGGATTTTCTGCGCAACATGATGGCGGCGATTCCAGCCGAACAGTTGGTTGAAGCGACGCTTGAATGCGCGCCCGGCGATGTGACGCTGCAAGCGGTAGAGACTTGGCGCGAATGCGGTATCAATCGAGTGAGTTTGGGTGTTCAGTCTTTCGTGACGAACGAACTGCGCCAGTCCGGGCGGCGGCATAACCGTGAAATCGTGGAACGCGAAGTTGCGCTGCTGCGAAGCGGGGGTATTGCCAATATCAACATTGACCTGATTGCGGGGCTGCCCGAGCAAACGTTGGAATCGATGGGCGAATCGCTGGCATGGGTGGAACGCCTTTCGCCGCCGCATGTGTCGCTCTACATTTTCGAGGTTGACGAAGACAGCAGGTTGGGCAATGAAATACTTCTGGGCGGCCAGCGTTATGGCGCGCCGCGCGTGCCGGGCGACGAATTGACGGCACAGTTGTATGAAAAAGCCTCGGTCGAATTGCGAAGCTTGGGCTATCGCCATTATGAAATCTCGAACTATGCGCAGCCGGGTTTTGAATCGCGGCACAATTTGAAATACTGGCTGCTGGAACCATACGTCGGGTTTGGGATGGATGCTCATTCCTTCGATGGGCAGCGGCGCTCGAGCAATGCGGATACGTTGGCCGGCTACTTCAGCGGTGAGAGGCCCGGCAGCACGGCGAGCAATGCCGCAGAGGAACACTTCTTTGTGGGCCTGAGGCTGCTGGACGGCATTGTGCCGACGGCGCAGGAGTGGCAACTGTTTGCAAAGCCGATTGAGAAGTGGGAGCGCGCAGGCATGCTGGAACGTGCTGGTTCGCGCTTGCGCCTCACACCCCAGGCAGTGCTTGTCTCGAACGAGATTTTCCTGGAGTTCCTATAACAATGGTTTGATAACATCTGTTTCGTGCTCATTACAGCCGCCATTCTGGCGATTTTTGTTTACGGACTCATGGCGCCGATGTTGGGCGCGCTCCTGCCCAGTTATCATTTGACCCACGGCCAGGAAGGGGTTCTGGGATTGACGCAAGCGGCAGGTTTGGTGATTGCGTCGCTTTCGGCCGGACCGGTCATTGATTTGCGCGGCAATAAATTGGCATTGCTGTTGGGCTTGTTTCTGGTGGCGGCCTCGCTCTTTGCCGCACCTAACGCGGGCGGCTATCACGGCTTGCTGGTAGTCTATTTCGTGCTTGGATTGGGCGGCGGCATTGTGGTAACGGGCGCCAATTCGCTAGTGGGTACGTTATCGCCGGACGCCAGGGGTTCGGCCTTCAATTTTCTCAATCTGTTTTTTGGCTTGGGCGGCATCATTACCACCTGGGCGGCCAGTTACCTGTTCTCAGGTCTCACGCTTTGCTACGCGGTGGCCAGCCTGACGGTGGTGGCGCTGCTGGTGAATGCGCTGGCTAAGATGCCAGGGCCATCGGGCGAAGTGGCTTTCCGGCCGAGCGAGATTCCGACACTACTCTCCAGTCCCACGCTGATTTTGCTATCGCTTTTCTTATTCTTGTATGTCTCTTGTGAAGTCGGTGTTTGGAACTGGCTGAAGACCTACTTGATTTCGGCTGGATTCACTGAGCAGCGGGCGGGCGGCGTGGTCAGCTATGGATTCGCGTTCGGTATCTTGGTGGGCCGGGTAGTGGTGTCGCGGATTCTTACAAAGGTGAAGAACATTACCGTACTGACTGCATCGGCCGCCTTGATCGCGATTACCACCTTTGCGGTGTTGCAGAAGCTTGGGCCCACGCTGCTCACATTGGCGGTGTTTTGCGCCGGGCTGGCCATGGCGCCGGTCTTCCCGACGACGCTGGCGACGGTGGCCGACACCAATCCACGTGGCACGGCTACGGCGCTGGGACTGGCCATTACCTGCGGTTGGATCGGTTTGGCGGTCAGCTCGCGCATTATTGGATATGTCGCAGACCTGAGCAGTCTGCAGCAAGGATTGCTGCTGTTGCCGGTTTTTGGTCTCGCAATGGTACTTGTAAGTTTGGTACTTCGGTCTGCCTTGCAGCGGCCTAGTCCTGTAACGGTCTAGCGTTACAGACAAGATTCAAATAAACTCGAAGAGTCGTCGAAAGCAGGAGAAACACATGGCGTTTTGTGCGAATTGCGGAACTCAGTCAACAGGTCCTTTTTGTCCGAATTGCGGCGCGGCCGTGGCGGCCGGATCTGCGCCACCCTCCGGCGCCGGCGCACAGCCTCAATATCAACAGGCGCAGCCGATCAGCGCGCCCGGCTTGAGCGACAACGTGGCCAGCGCTCTATGTTACCTTTTCGGCTTAATCACCGGCATCGTTTTTCTGGTTCTCGCGCCTTACAATCAGAGCAAGCTGGTTCGTTTCCATGCGTTCCAATCTATCTTCCTGAATCTGGCGTGGATCGTCTTATGGATGGTGTTGGGGCTGCTAACCCACGGCTTGATCATCTTCGCCTCTCCCTTGATTGCCTTGGCCGGTCTGGTGATTTGGTTGTATATGATGTACACCGCTTTTAACAATAAGAAAGTCAAGCTTCCCTTAATTGGCGATCTGGCTGAAAAGCAAGCTTAACCGAAGGGCTGGTGCTCACGTCTCATACTGAGACTGTGAAGAAGATCCGTTTCAGCACATTTGTTTTAGGCTTTGCCTGTGTGTGTCAGGCGCAAGCGCCAGCCTCGGGCGTAGTTGATGTCTCGCCGCGCGTTGGTGTGATTGAAGTCTTCGGCGCGCGCAAAGTTGCGGTGCATAAGATTCTCATCGCTCTCGGCGCAAAACCTGGCGATCCATTGCCGCCGGCGGAGGCGGCTGAAGACAAGATCAATAAAATCGGCGGCGTGCTGGCGTCTCGCTTAGAAGCCGTCTGCTGCGCCAGCGGCGGGAAGATGATTCTCTACGTGGGTGTGGAGGAGCGCGACGCGCCACGGTTGGAATTTAATCCCGCGCCTTCAGGCGATGCTAGGCTTCCCAACGCTTTGTACGACGGCTATTTGAGCTTGCTTGAGACGGCGGAAGGCAGCATTCGCGGCGGGAATGCGGACGAGGATCTGACCAACGGATACTCGCTTATGGCCGACCCTGACGGGCGCATTCTTCAATTGGGATTCATTCCGCCAGTGGAAGCGAACCTTAAGTTGCTAGACCAAGTGGTGCGGGAATCGGCGGACCCGGAGCAACGGGCGGCGGCGGCTTATCTATTGCAGTATGGACCGCGCGGCCGATCGTCCAAAATCATCGCGGACGCCTTGCAGTATGCCGTGCGCGATCAGGAGGACGTGGTGCGCAGAAATGCGATGCGAGCATTGCGGGCGGTCACCGTGGGAGCGAAACTTCACCCCGAACAGGATATGGCCATCGAGCCGACCTGGTTTGTCGAGATGCTGAATTCGGTGGTATGGTCTGACCGGCGTAGCGCCACCCAGGAGTTGGTGGAATTAACGGAAGACCGCAAGCCCGCAACGTTAGATCTGATTCGTGAGCGGGCGTTGCCCTCGGTGGCGGAGATGGCGCGTTGGCACACACTCGATCACGCATTGCCGGCTTTCATTCTGGCGGGGCGCGTGGCGGGGTTCGATGAGAAACAAATCAAGGACGCCTGGTCGCGGGAGGATCGCGAATCGATCTTGAGTGAGTTGACGGAGAAGAAGGCGAAGAAACGGAAATAGGAACTACGCTGGAAGGGCTTGGACGATTTTCAGGATCTCGTCGCCGTAAGTGCGGACAATGGTGGGGCCGATGCCTGGAATAGCCAGCAGATCCTCGTTTGCGCCGGGGCGCGCCACGGCAATGTTCCGCATAACCTGATTGCTGAAAACACAATAGGGCGGAATGCCTTTCTCCTTCGCTTTGGCGGTGCGCCAAGTCTTTAGCTGCTCTTCGATACGCTGGCTGGCCGGGTCGGAAAGCGTTTCGGCCGCTTTTGGAAACTCCTTCTTGCGGCGCTTCTGTTTCTCAACCACTTCCTTCATCAAAACCGCCCCAAGCGCCGTGTCGTCAGGCCGGGCTTTCAGCAAGCGCGCCACGCGGTACGGAATCTCTTTGCCATCCTTTTCAAAGCTGGCGTCCTGCAACTGGAGCAAGCCGGCGCGCGCTAATGAACCCAGCAAATCTTCGAAGTCCCGGCGCGGCGATTCCTGATTCGGAAACACTTCGGCATAGAGTTTTCCGGTGGCGCGCTGGCCGCTGCTTTGCAAGGTTTTCACAATGCGCCGAAGTTGCATACCTTCGGCCGGCGTGGCGGGGCGGAAGCGCTGCACTTCGCATTGTTGGGGCGCGCAGAAATCGCAAATGCCGCAAGGGCTTTGTGAATCGAGCAAATCGCCAAAGTGCCGCACCAGCATGGCCATGCGGCATTGATGGCTCTGCGCCAGGTGAATCATGGCTTCCAGTTGAGCCGATTTCTGGTCGCACTGAAATAGATAGCTATTGCGCCAGCGGTTCGAGCCGCGGCTGATCTGGTCGTAAGTGGTAATGGCGCCGCCATACACCGCTAAGCGTTCTACGGCCTTCTCAAACACCTCCACTTCCAAACGGAGCTGTTCCAGCAGTTTCTCTCTCGGCATTGGATCTTCGGGCAGGCGCTTAAAGATTTCGTCCAAGATCGTCACATCTGGATAGTCTTGTTCGAAAAAGAAATCGTGCGTGCGGCGGTCGGAATAGGATTGCATCAGAATGGCGCGGCTGGGCTTGCCGTCACGTCCGGCGCGGCCAATTTCCTGGTAGTAACGCTCGACACTTCCGGGCAAGGCCACGTGAACAACGGTGCGCACATCGGGTTTGTCGATACCCATGCCGAAGGCGATGGTGGCCACCATCACATCCAGGCTTCCCGCCAAAAAGTCGTCCTGAACTGAGGCGCGCAGCGTGTTGCTCAGCCCGGCATGATAGGCGGCGGCCTTAGATAAATCGGCCAGATCCAGCGCTAGAGACTCGGTTTGCTTGCGATTCGGCGCGTAGACAATGGCGGGGCGGCGGCCCGGATCGGCCAGCAGTTCTCGCAGCAGGTCCACCCGCTCGGAAGGCGCGGCCTCCACAACTTCAATGGCGATGTTCTCGCGGCGAAAGCCTTGAATGAAGCGCGATGGCTTGATAAGACCCAATTGCCTTTCGATATCGTTCTGCACGCTGGGCGTGGCGGTGGCCGTCAGCGCCATCACTGCGGCAGGGCGCAAGAGCGGCAAATACTGGCCAATCATGCGGTAATCGGGACGAAAATCATGCCCCCATTGCGAGATGCAATGCGCTTCATCAACCGCCACCAGCGTGGGTTTGCGCTTGGCCAGCATTTCCGGAAAGCCGTTTACGCTGAGGCGTTCGGGCGCAATGAACAGGAACTGCAGTTTGCCTTCGAGATAGTCAAAACAAGCTTGCCGAGACGCGAGCCTGTCGCGGCCGGAATGAATGCGTGCGACGGCGAGGCCGAGAGTTTCGAGCTTCGCTACCTGATCTTCCATCAAAGCTATCAGCGGGCTGATCACGAGAGTGGTGCCCTGACGCGCCAGCCCGGGCAGTTGGTAGCAAAGCGATTTGCCGGAACCGGTGGGCATCACCAGCAGAACGTCGCGCCCTTCGACGGCGGCGCGGCAGACGGGCTCCTGATTCGGGCGGAACGAGCTGAATCCGAAGGTCTTGTTTAGGATGTCAGTGAGCGGCGGGAGCAATACTCTATCTTAGTGATGCCGAGCTTACTCGGATCTTAGCGTCTCCGACGGCTGCAGGCGCGTGATGCGCAAAGCAGGCAGGCAGATAGACAAGGAACCGACGACCAAGAGCAAAAGAGGAACCGCTATAAGGGTGACCGGGTCATAGACTGGAATCCCGTAGATTTCGCTGGAGAGAACGCGCAGTGCCGCAAACGAGAGGACGATGCCAGCCGCTAATCCCGCCACTGTAGCCACCGCACCGGACGAGCCGATGTTTAACATGGCTTGACCAGTAGTCGAGCCGAGCACCAGGCGAATGCCGATTTCGCGGGTGCGTTGCACCACTAGATTCGAAACCAGCGCGTAAATGCCCACTACCGAAAGCATGAGAGCCAAACCCGCGAGAGTGGTCAACAACAAAACCTCTATGCGCTGTTGTTGAAGCTGTTCACGAAGAATCTGATCCATAGAATAGAATCCCGAGAACGGCAAATCGGGCGCCACCTTGGCCAACGCCTGCTGCATGAGCCGGATCGTGCTTGACTGATTGGCGTTGTGGGTGCGAACCATCCAACTGGGTTGGAACCAGATGTGAGCAATGTTGACCAGACCCTGCGCGACCTGGGTGGCTGGGAGGTAGAAGACTGGTTCGGTAGAGATGGGCGCGTCGCTGTTCATCCCTGGCCTCTTGGCGACATTTCCCACCACTCCCACTACCGAATAGGTCGTCTTGGAGGTCTGGAGATGGCGGCCCAAAGGCGAGGAGTCGTTCAAGAACCGCTTGGCAAAAGCTTGATTGACAATGGCAACGGGTTGCGAGGTGAGCGTATCGCCTTCCGTGAATGGGCGTCCGGAGAGAAGGGGAATGCGGAGAGTCGAGAAGTAGCCCGGAGTGACGTAGACCATGCTTGATCCGTTCTCCGCGCCTGCCTGTTTGCCATCCACGATCTTGAAGCCATCGTTCAACCCGCGTTCGTAAGGCACGCTCAAACCTACCGCCGCATCCTCAACGCCGGGCGATTGGCGCATAGCGGTAACGCTTTCCGAAAGCAGGGTTTGAAAGCTGCCGGCTTGATGGTAGCGGGCGTCATCGAGCGAGGCCTTCGCCGTCATGACATTGTGCGGATCGAAGCCGGGAGGACGCGTTTCGAGATGAATCAAAGTGCGAACCATCAGTCCGGCAGCGGCCAGCAGGGTCACCGTCAATGCCACTTCGGCGGCAATCAGCCAGTGACGGAGGCGGCCCGATCCACCCGCGATGGATCGGCCACCGCTTACGATGGAGGCACGTAAGTCAATGCGCCACGCTTGTAGTGCGGGCAGCGCGCCAAACAAAATGCTGGTGAGAAGCGAAACCGCGAAGGTGAAGGCCATCACGCGGAGGTCAATGGCGAATCCACCGATGGGAAGCATCTCGGGCGGAAGGAAATTGCTCAACACACGGACGATGCCGAGAGAAACGACAACGCCCACACCCGCGCCAATAAGGGCAAGGACCAGAGTCTCGGTCCACAGTTGACGCAGGACGGCCCAACTGGAAGCGCCGAGCGCGAGCCGGGTGGCGATCTCGCGCGTGCGGCGGGAAATGCGGACCAGCGCCAGGCCTGCCAAGTTCGCACAGGCAATAAGCAGGATGAAACTCACCGCCACCATCAACACAAGAATCTGGCCCTGCTGCTCGCCGGCGAATTCCAGTTGGAGCGGTTTTGGATAAAGCCAGGCACGGCCATGCACCGCTTTTTCGAACTCTGCGAATTGGGGCAGCCGGACATGGCTGAGTTGAGCACGCACTTGCTGCCACGTTGCTCCCGGTTTGAGGCGCACCATGATTCCGCAATTGTTGCCGCCGCATTCGCCGGTGGTCGAAGGTTGCAAGGGAGTGAATAGATCGGCATTACTCGGGGTGAGTGCGTTGGGTGGTAACACACCGACTACCGTGAATGGCTCGCCCTTGAGCAGGATCGATTTACCAATGAGGGTTTCGTCTCCGTGGAAGGTTGATTTCCATAAGCTGTCGCTGAGAATGACCGCCGGTGGACCCTTGGGAAGATCTTCCTCTTGACTGAAGCTGCGGCCGAGTCGCATGGGGATGCCGAGAACGGCGAAGTAGCCGGCGGAAACGCGCCTATCGCGCACGTAGCGTACGGCCGCTTGCGCGCTGGCGTCGGCTTTGAGATTGACGCCGCTGCTTCCGCCCCACGAGGCGAAGGTGACGGTGTCGAGATCCCGTTTCAGAATTTGCCACTCTGCACCCTCGAAGCTGTCATCCTCATCGGAGCTGGCGTGGCCAGTCTTTGGATTAACGCCTTCCTGATGTTTGACCAGAGCGGCGATGCGTTCAGGTTGGGGATAAGGAAGCTTGCGCAGCAGGAATGCGTCGAGCATGCTGAACACGGCGGTGTTGACGCCGATGCCCAGAGCGAGAGTCAGCACGATTGCGAGGCAAAAACCCGGAGCGGCCGTCAGTTGGCGCAGGGCGAAGCGAAGGTCTTGCAGAAGCATCTGTATCCTCCTAAGCGTCAAGCCACCAGCAGCAGGCTCTCATGTCCGCGCGCACTCACCTTTTCGACGGCGGTCACTCGCCCATCTACAACCATCAGCGCCTCGTCAAAATTGTTTACCGAGGGGCACACGTGCCGGGGAATCAGATAGAGGTTTTCGCCGATGGCGGGCAGCGGCATGCCCACTGGAGCTTCTATGGGCAGATGCTCTTCGCTCGGTTTCTGCGGCATAAGTTCTGGGTGGCCGATCACGGCGCAGGTGGGAACGCCCGCGTCCGCCGAAACGCTTTTATGGCCGGCGTCGCAAGTTATTTTTTCCGGCAGGGGATGGCTGATCACCGTCGTGAGCACGATCGCGGCCGGCTGATAGCCAAATCCGCTCAGCTGTTTGAGACTGACGGTGTCGTTATAAACCACCGTGCCCGGTGAAATGCGATGGATGAAACCGGCATTGTGAAATGCCGCGTAGGAATAGCCGTACGGCGCCACTGGCGTGCCGGAAGTAATCACTTCTTCCACTTTGCAGCCGGCGGCTTGCACGGCTTGGATCACGTCCATGAGCTTGTCGTAGCCGCGATGCGCTATGGTTCGCCGTTCGTCAGGCTCGCCGCTCGAAATGTGGCCGTCATACCAATGCAATCCGCGCAGGGCCGCGCCACTTTGCAGGCACAGCCGCACAATTTCCGACGCTCGGTCGGGGTTCAGGCCGGTGCGGTTCATGCCCGGGTTCACATCCACGAAAATGCCTATGGCCGAATCGCGCCACGCTGCTAATTGGCCCGCCGCTTCCACAAGCACTGATACGCGAGTCTTGGGAAATTGTTCCGCTAATTCCAACACCCGGCGCGCGTTCGCTCCGGTCATGGCAAATGCCACCAATACGTCTTCCGCTCCGGCTTGGCAGGCGGTCACCAATTCCAGCGTGGTGGCACACTTGAAATTGCGAATGCCATGCTCGATCATGCGGCGGATCACCGCTTCCAGCTTGGCCGTCTTGATGTGTGGGCGCCAGCGTTGCGGATCGTTCCCAACCATGCCCAGCGTGGTGCGAATGTTTTGATCGACAATCGCCGGATAAATCAGTAAAGCCGGGGTCACAATGCTCGCGGCATCTTTCACGGCGTAGGTTTCAAGCGCGAAGTTCATGGCGATCATTGTCCCACTGACATAATTGAGTGAGATGGGTTTCTTGGATAATTTGGAAAGTTCGCTGAAAAGTTTGGAAGACAGCGACGAACGCGATCCGCGCGAACACCAGCGTCGGCAGGAAGAGCGAACGCGCGCCGTCGCCGTTGGCCCTTGGGCGGAACAGCTCAAGAACGGCCCGTTCACGCAAAAGCTATTTGACCAAGCGGCTTTGGCCGGACATCGCATCCGCACCAAGATTTATATGGCTTGGTTCGACGATACTTTGCGCTTGGAGGCCAGGCAGCGGCGGTTGGAATTGCGACCCACGGCGGAGGGCATTATGGCGGCCTTCATCGAAATTGACGGCGCAACCAAGACCCAGGCCGTGGATCTAAAAAGCGACCCCAGCGAATTGCTTCGCGAGTGGCTAGGGGTCTAGCAAAAAAGGGTGCAGCGTTAAAAAGCGCCTTCGTCCGCCGAAGGGCCGTAAAGCGCCGGTACCGAGACGTCAACCAAGCGCAAATAGACGGCAAGTTGGCCGCGGTGAAAGATGCCGTGATTCATCACGAATGAGCGCAGACAAACCACTTTCGGCATGCTAAAAATGGGCGTGCCGGTTTTGAGAAGCGTCCAATTTTTCATGAACTCCTCATCGCTGGCGGAAGCGATGGCTTCCTTGGCATCCGCAGTGTTTTTGCTGAATTTCTCTAATAACTCCGCAGTGGTTTTGGCGAGTTCTTCTTTGTAAGGTGGTGCGCCCGGGGGGGCGATATCCAATTCGTCCTGCTTCAACGTCATGACTCCCCACATGGGCAAGTTAGCCAAATGGGTGGCAAGATGAATGAGTTCCCACGATTTCGCATGGGGCTTGAAATCGAATTTCGCTTCCGGACAGCGCTCCAGCACGGATTTCGTCATGCTCGATTCCTGATCGAACTCCGGTAAGAGAGCTTCGCTGATTTTCATTAGGGATGAATCCTCCACCAGAAATCTTCTCTCTTTATTCGCCATCCGTCAAGAGAAAAGATTACCTGGTGGAAGAGGAAATCAATCTTTGCGTTTGCGCGGACGGCGAGCGGCGTTACCCGCGCCGGCGGGCCGTTTCCTGGTGGCTACTTTCTTAGGCTTGACGGGCGGCGGATTGGGTTCGAATATCGTGGGCTGACCTTCCACAATGGGCTGAGGCTCATCTTCTTCCTCTTCGAAGGCCGGTTCGGGTGCCTGAGGCGGCAAAGCCGGCGGATAGAACTCGGCGCCCAATTGCACGACCAAGCCGCGTTCTTCGTCTGGTTCAGCGCGCACCACCGTTTTGTCTTGGGCGTAGTTGAGCAGTTCGGAAAAGCGTTGGAAGCCGAATTTTGCCAGGTTGAAATCGGGATTCTCCGCCATCATCCACTGCTCGAGTTCTTCAGCGGTTGCGCCGCCTTCCTCCAGTTCCATGCGGTGCGTTTCTAAAACATCGCGCAAAGCCGGCAACGCATCTTCAGGCCGCGCGGCAATCTTCTCAGTCCCGCCACCACGCCGCTCGATAATGTAGCGGCCACCGGAGCCACTCACGTTGATAAAGTCGGCCTTTTTTAACTTCTCAACGAAATCGGAAAAGCTGCCGGCACCGTAAGCGCGTTCGCTGAAGGCCGGATCGAGCTGCAGCATGGTGCTCTTCAGCAGGCCCAATTGGGGCTGCACGGCGCGCCGCTCCAAAACCTGGAGAGCGCGTTCCACCAGCGGCATGGCTTGCGAAAGTTCTAGCGGGGCGGGCCGCTGGCCTTTATTGCTTTCTTTGTTCTTATCTTTGCGATCCTGCTGCCTGTCCTGTTGCCGATCCTGCTGCCGGTCGGGCCGGTCTCCGCGCATATCGCGCCTATCGGGCATGGGCTGTGGCACAATCCGGTCGCCATCTTCCAGCAGCGATTCATAGCTCACAAATTCATGGCAGTTTTGCTGCAGAATGGTGCTGGTGAAGGCTTTTCCGCCCACCACGAATACGGTTTTGCCATACTCCTTGAGCTTGTTCACCAGCGGAATGAAATCGCTATCGCCACTCACAATGGCAAAAGCGTTCACGTGCGCGTGGGTGAAGGCCATCTCGAGCGCATCGAGCGCAAGGTTAATATCGGCGCCATTTTTGTCGCCGCGCGGCGACGGAATGCGCTGCACCATTTGCACCGCGTTCTCAGCCATCTGGCGGGTGGCGCCTTCCTGGCGTCCCCAATTCGCATAGGCGAATTTGGCCACCAGATCGCCCCGTTCTTTCAAAGCTCCCAGCGGCAGCGAAACATCAAATTCGCGCCGCAACGTTGACTTAACGCCTATTTCTATGTTGTCGTAATCGACGAACACGGCGATGTTCAGTCTATCTTGCATCAATTTCCTTTTCTCTCCGCTGTGCCGTTTTGTATGGCGGTACATGGCGGATCTTTCTTGCCCGAGTAGAGGCTCAGGCGGCCTGTTTTACGGAGCCGCGAATGAAATGAACGATCTTCTCAAGCGAAGCGCCCGGCTGGAAAACTTCCGCCACGCCCCGCTTTTTCAGTTCGGCCGCGTCTTCGTCGGGGATAATTCCACCGACGACAACCAGCACGTCGTTCATCTCCTTTTCGCGGAGCAACTCCATCACGCGCGGCACAATTGCATTGTGCGCGCCCGAAAGAATCGATAGTCCAATCACCTGGACGTCTTCCTGCAGAGCTGCATTTACGATCATTTCCGGCGTTTGCCGGAGACCTGTGTAAATCACTTCCATGCCCGCATCGCGCAAAGCGCGTGCGATCACTTTCGCGCCACGGTCGTGTCCGTCCAGGCCCGGCTTGGCAACCAGCACACGAATGGGGACGCTCATATCTACACTGTTCTAAATTATAGCGATTGCGGTTCGATCAATAATCGCCACCCCGCGGTGGGCTTATTCATCTTGCTTGGCAATGGGAAGGAGAATTTCGAGTCTTTGAAAAACTCCGAACTAACCCCAACCACAAGAAGTATACCATGATGGATTGGCTTGAGGGATGGTATGCAGCGATATACTTAAAGCTGTTGGAAGCAAGATCATGAAGCCACCCGATAGTCGGGCATTGCAGGTGTTCTATGGCAGTATCCCAGTTTTGCTGGCCATTGTTGGGTTTTATATTGCTGTTGCCATAAAAGGTTCCCGTGACACTTTGTTATTGCGTGATATCTTGGCTAGACTCGGTGGTATCGAATCGGAAATAAAAGCCATCCATAGAGATATGGGTAATCTTGTTCAACGTGTAGTTCGCCTCGAAGAACGAGCTGGCATCGTTTATAAACCGTGAGTGGTTAGACCCAAAACTGCGTGTGTCGTGCCGTCCAAATCAAGCCTACCCCGGCGACACAAGCGTCAGCAAACCCCGTATCACCTGAACCGGAGCGCGTGTCCCGGCAAGCGAATGGGGACGCTCATAACTACAATGTTCCAAATTTATAGCGATCAAGGCTTGATCAATAAATCGCCACCCATACGGTGGGCTATTCATCCACCCTTGGCATGATGGCTTTGGGCTTGATGGACGATAAGCGGCGATATACTTGGAACTGCTGGAGGCAAGGTCGTGAGCGAGCAGAAAGCAACTATAAATAACGACGAGCTTTCCCGATATTTGGATGAGCTTCCCGATTTGCTAGCCGACGGGGATGACACGCCGATAGACAATCGCTTTCCCGATGGCACAACGTACGATTTTGATGACGATCTCAATGCTACGATCGAAACGGCGCCGGATGGGAAACGCTATGTAGTCGAGTATAAGAAGGGCCAGGGCTTAGTCCGCATCAAGGAAGTCAGCGCGGGTATTGCGCAGCAAATGATCTTCGAACGCCGTGCCGGATAAATCCCGGCCGCCTGAACTCATTATACTTGCTGGGCCAAATGGGTCGGGCAAGTCGACATTTTTCGACCGCCGCCTCGCGAAGTGGGCCTTGCCTTTTGTGAATCCCGATAACATTGCCAAAGACATCGCTCCACTGGATCCCTCAGGAGCCGCGCTTCGTGCCGCGCGGATTGCCGACGACCAACGAAAAAAGTTCCTGGAGGGCCGTACGTCTTTTGTGAGCGAGGGAATTCGACCAGACCCGAAACTGCTGAAGGAAGCGAAAGACCTTGGTTTCTTTATTCGCGTCGTTTTCATCTGCGTGGGCTCTTCCAACCTAAATGTGTCTCGCGTCAGATTTCGTGTGCTCCAGGGCGGCCACTCAGTTCCTGAAGATGCGATCGTCGCTCGCTATGACCGCTCGCTGAAGAGTCTTCCGGGGGCGTCTCAACTGGCCGATCAATTGCTTCTTTTCGATAACACCAACCATCTGCGTCCTCACCGCCTCATTGCCCGCTTTAGCTGCGGCAAGCTCACCCTTCGAAACAAAGTGCCGCCCTGGGCGGAAAGTGTATTCGCCACCGAGTTCGAGCAATTCCGTTCTGCGCGCCGCGCGCGTTGAAAAACGCCCTCTACACTCAAACTAGGCTACTCGTGAGCGAATCAACTTTCAACGAACCCCGTATCGCCCTGAACCGCATCTATACTCGCACCGGCGATGCCGGGCAAACCCATTTGGTCGGTGGCCAGAGAGTGCCGAAGGATAACCTTCGCATCGATTGTTATGGCACTGTCGATGAACTGAATGCCTTTCTTGGGGCGGCGCGTCTCACGGCCGAATCTCTGCCTGCAGTCGCAAGTCTCGCGGTTATTCTCAAGCGCGTGCAGCATGAGCTCTTCAATCTCGGCTCCATTCTCGCCACATTGCCCGAAGACGTCCATCCCAAACAGCCGCGCGTCACCGGTGTGGAAATCGATCGACTGGAACGCGAAATCGACGAAGCGAATGCCGTCCTTTCACCCTTGCGATCATTCGTCCTTCCCGGTGGCAGCCGGTTGGACGCCGATCTTCACATTTGCCGGACCGTTTGCCGGCGGGCTGAACGTTTGCTGGTTGGCCTGGCGCGCGAGCAAAACGTGCCCGAAGAAGCGATTCGTTATCTTAATCGTCTGAGCGATGCGCTGTTCGTCTGGAGCCGCTGGGTGAACCACGCGCTAGGCGCCGCGGAGACGCTTTGGGCGCCCAACGCGGCGGCCAGCGGCACTACGGATAACCGCTAATTCCATTTAATTCGTTACTCGCTTAAGGGCGCTCCGATGATAGAGCGCCGACCAGAGGTGATAGGAACCGCCGATTAGCGCCGCCAGTGCTCCCGCCCACAACGGCGCACGGCCGTAACGCACATAGAAGTTGGATTCAATAATCATCAGCGGCACGTAGAGCAATATTCCCGTGACGACGCCGGGCGAAATGGTATGTGTTTTGACGCTGGCCCAGGCATGCCACAAGCCGTTGCCGCATAGCAACGCCGAAAGGCCCAGCAAACAGACCGCGCCTGTAGCTGTTTGCGCCACCAGCGCGTAGTAAACGCACGCGGCCAAAAGCGCCACATTCACAACGGTCAACGTGCGCGGCGTGATGCGCGATGCGCTGGGGCGGTAGCGGCGATACCACTCCCCAAATCCACCCGGCCAAGCGAACTCTTCAAACATGTGACAGCAAGCTGCCGCTAACGGGGCCCAGGCTAGCCAATCCATCATGCATTAGTACTACGTAAGCGGCAGTGGTAAAGTTCCGAAATCCGTGCGATGGTTTACCCTACTCGCAGTGCCCGACGAAACCATTGGCAGTCCCGCAAACGACCATTGGCCCGCCCTCACCGCCAGTTTTCTGGGTTGGGCGCTGGACGCGTTCGACTTTTTTCTGGTTGTTTTGTGCCTCACCGCCATCGGCGAAGAATTTCATAAGACTGACAAGGAAGTGGGCTGGTCGATTACTTTGACGTTGGCCTTTCGGCCGGTGGGCGCATTCATCTTCGGCCTCATCGCCGATCGATACGGGCGGCGCCTGCCCATGATGATCGATCTGGTCTTCTATTCCATCGTTGAAGTGGCCACAGGGTTCTCGCCAAACTTCACTACGTTCCTGGTGCTGCGCGCGCTGTTTGGAATTGGCATGGGCGGCGAATGGGGAGTGGGTGCGTCACTCGCCATGGAGAAGGTGCCGGTGAAATGGCGCGGCGTAGTCTCGGGCGCGCTCCAGCAGGGCTACGCATTCGGAAACCTGCTAGCCTCGCTCGCCTTTCTGTTCTTGTTTCCGCGTTGGGGTTGGCGGCCGATGTTTTTCCTAGGCGGGTTGCCGGCGTTGCTGGCGCTTTTTGTGCGAGTGCGCGTGAAGGAATCGGAGGTGTGGCGGAAATCCAAGGAGGAAAGCTGGGGGAATCTCCGCACCACAATCTTGCAACACTGGCGCCTGTTTTTGTATCTCGTCTTGCTGATGGCCGGCATGAATCTCGCTTCGCATGGAACACAGGACATGTATCCTACGTTCCTGCAACGCTTCTGGCATTTCGGTGTTCGCGAGCGTTCGTTGATTTCCGCGGTGGGCAATGTGGGGGCCATGATTGGCGGCACTCTGATTGGTTTCGTTTCCGACCGTTTAGGCCGGCGGCGCGCCATTGTGACGGCTCTTTTGCTGGCGGTGTTGCTGGTGCCGCTATGGGCGTATGCGCCGCGCACCGCCTTCCTGGTGGCGGGGGCTTTCCTCTTGCAGTTCTGCGTGCAAGGGGCTTGGGGCGTGATTCCAGCGCATCTCAGCGAACTTTCTCCTAATTCAATTCGCGGCTTCCTGCCTGGCTTTTCTTATCAATGCGGCGTGCTGTTGGCCGGCCCCGTTGTCTATCTGGAGCCGCTATTGGCTGAGAAGATGAGTTACGCGACGGCGATGGCGCTAACCGCGGCGGCTGTTTTTGTGTTTACGGCGGCGATTGCCGCGCTCGGACGCGAGAAAAACGGAGCGGATTTCAACATAATCCAAATGTCGCCTGCCAGTTAGCCCACGCGGTTGCTCAGCGTGCCGATGGGCGGAATTGTAATGCGGATCTCATCGCCGCGCTGTAAGGTAAACGCATCCGGCGGAACAATGCCCGTTCCCGTCAGCAAAAAACAACCACACGGAAAACTATTGTTGCGGTATAGATATTCAACCAGCGAAGCGGGCTCGCGCTTCAGTGATTCCAGCGTGGTCGATCCCGAAAACTCGCTCTGACCAGCGCGCGAAATCTCGAGCCGGATCTCCGTTGTCTTCTCAAGCGGCGCGGATGAAACTAAAATGCACGGCCCCAAGGCGCAGCTCCGGTCATACACTTTCGCTTGCGGCAAATACAGCGGATTTTCGCCCTCAATGTCGCGCGAGCTCATGTCGTTGCCAATGGTGTAACCGGTGATTTTGCCGCTGGGCGTAATCAGCAGCGTCAACTCTGGTTCCGGCACAGACCATTTGGCATCGTCCCGAATCGCCACTTTCTGGTTCGGCCCAACCACCCGGTGCGGCGTGGCCTTCATAAACAATTCCGGCCGCTCGGCCGCATACACCCGGTCGTAGAAATCTCCGCCGCCTGCCGATTTCGCTTCTTCCATCCGCGCATCGCGGCTGCGATAGTAGGTGACGCCCGCCGCCCAGACTTCCTGGCTTCCAATGGGCGCGAGTATCTCACTCTCGCCCGGTGGGCTGACCGCCGCGAACTTGAACAGCGCGGCTTCCAAAAACTCGGCTAGATCGTCGCGCCCAATCAGCACGTCCCAAGCCGTATCGTCGCCGCGGAAAAATTGCGCTCCTTGTTCAACAACATAGCCAACTGGTGTGCGATAGAGTTTCATGGTCACTCTCCTAAATGGCAGCGGACTCGCAAAACCGGATGATAGCCTATGGAAGCAAAGGGACCACCCGCTTGAAACTGACTCTGTTCGCTTTCTATTTAGCGCTCAACTTATCCGCCTTGGCGCAACAAGTCAGTTTAGGCAAAATCGACTTTCCCACCTCCGGCTCTGCAGAAGCGCAGCAACATTTCGTACAAGGGGTTTTGTGGCTGCACAGTTTTGAATACGCCGATGCTCGCGAAGAATTCCAGGCCGCAGCCAAAATTCAACCTGCCTTCGCCATGGCGTATTGGGGCGAAGCTCTTACGTACACGCATCCGGTTTGGGTGGAGCAGGATGCGCCGGCCGCACGCGCCGCATTAGCACGCTTAGCGCCTACTCCCGAAGCGCGGGTGGCTCTAGCGCCGACCGAACGCGAAAAGGATTACTTACGTGCGGTTGAAATTCTCTACGGTGGAGGCGATAAGGTGGCTCGCGATGTTGCCTATGCCAATGCTATGGAGCGCATGATGAAGAAATATCCCGATGATCTGGAGGCCGCCAGTCTCTACGCCGTCGCGCTGCTGGGCACTTGTCAATACGAGCGCCAGTTCAGCGTTTACATGCGCGCCGCGGCGGTTGCTGAAGAAGTATTCGCCAGGAATCCTCAGCACCCAGGGGCCATCCACTATTTAATCCATGCCTATGACGACCCTATTCATGCGCCTCTCGGCTTGCGGCCCGCACGCGTGTACGGCAAAGTGGCCGGGTCCGCTTCGCATGCCCAGCATATGCCCTCGCACATCTTTTTCGCCTTGGGGATGTGGGACGAAGCGATTGCGGCTAACCAAGCTTCCGTCGCTGTGGCCGACGAGCGCATGGAGCGCAAAGGCTTGGACCTTGGCGCGCGTAATTATCACTCGCTACTTTGGCTGGAATACGCTTATCTTCAGGAAAGCCGTATGGCCGAAGCGCGCCAAGTCCTGCACGGCATTCAATCGCCTTCGCCGCTGGCGCGTATGAGCGCCACTTACGCCATAGAAACGGGCGAGTGGGACCGCTCTCCCGCCGAGCTTGATCTCACGCAAACAAACCTGCTCACGAACGTTTCTGTATTAAACGCCGAAGGGCTGGTTCATCTCGCCCACGGTCGCACGGCGGAAGCGCGTGCCTGCGCTGCCGACGCCCGAAAAAAGATGGATTCGCCGCCGACCGAAACAAGCAGTTCCTCGCACGGCCCCATGCTCATGCCGGAAGCTCCCAACAACCGTAAGCCCGCGCAAATGATGCTTCAGCAACTGGAAGCCGCAATACTCTACGCTGATGGGAAGTCCGCTGAAGCTTTTGCAATGCTTGCGCAAACCGCTTCCGAAGAATATGCACTCACCTTCGAATTTGGGCCCCCCACCCCACTCAAACCGGCGCATGAGCTCTATGGCGAACTGCTGCTCAAGGCCGGGCGGCCGCAAGAAGCGCGCCGGCAATTCGAACTTGCGTTGCAGCGCACCCCCGGACGGGCCCTTTCTCTGCGCGGACTAGCCAAGGCGCAATCCGAATCCGGTGATACCGCAGCGGCAGAGCAAACGCTCGCTCAGTTGAACGCCTTTACACATCAAAGAAAAGATTAGTGATGTTCGCGCTCACGCTCGCGATGTTCTTCCCGGCGCTCCGGAGCCCAGCCGTGCTGTTCCACGCGTCGGCTTGGCTCGAAACCTGGCCGAATCACGACCCGGCCTCTATCAACCCAACCCCGGTTCCAGGGAGTACCGCCGTATAGAATCGCATGATCGCGCCAGCCAAAGCCCACACCGCCGCCCCAGCCGAATCCGCCGAAGAAACCGCCAATGGTAATGGCCGGGCCAAAGCTAAAGCCGGCAAAGAAGCCGGGGCGCCGCGCCACAAAGAAAATTTGCGGATTGTAATAGGGCACGTAATACTCAGGGCCGATGGGATCGATTTGAATAACACCCGGTCCGGCAATTTCCACTCGCTCATATTGAGCAAATTGTGGATCGCGCAGATAGCCGTCCTGATTTGCCCGTTGGCGCAGACGTTGAATGGCGTCCATCACGTCGCCGCGCTGCGCGAGAACCGCATCGCCCAACTGCTGTGTCCACTGCATGTACTGCGCCATTTGGCTGAGCACTTGGGGGAAGGGAAGTAATGCAAGTACGCTAACATCCCAGGGCAGGTTATCCTCCCGAATGGCGCGTGCTAACGCTTCGCCATGCAGGTAGGCGTGCTGGTTGGCCCAACCCGCCGCTTCTGGAATTTGCGTGGGAAAGGTCGCGGCCGTCAAAACATGTGCCAGAAGACCATCGGGATACAGGGCAATTGAGGCCACCATTTGATCCAATTGTTGCGGCGGCAACAGGGGCGGCTGATTAACCGGCGGATATTGCGACGGATAGCTTTGCGAAGGAGGGTATTGCGGCTGGCTCTGTGGATACTGCTGCTGCGGTGGAGTCTGGCTTTGCGGCGGTCCCTGGGGATATTGCGGGGGAACCGGCGGCGGATTTTCCTGGCCCAAGCTCAGTTGCACCATGGCAATCCCTAAAATCGCAGCGATGAATGCTCTATTCGTTTGCATTTGAAATTTCCTCTGTCATTAGGTTGGACGGCCTTTTTGGTCTAAAGGATACGTTCCTGGCGCGGCGCGTCGATTAAAACTTGTTTAGCGGCTGTGGCGTACCATTAAATCTGTCAACCCAACCGGTTTACCGGAAACCATGCGACCGTCACTTTTCTATCTTCTCCTTGCCGGTGCCCTCTGCCTGGTGCTTGTGGACTTCCGGCTTCACGTTTCGGCTCAAACACCGCAAGACATGGCCCGGGTCACTCCCTATTCACAACCCATTGCTCCGGATCGTGGCGCTGCTGGCCTTTCTCAAGCCTTGGCGGCCATTCGCACCCGTGCCAGTGTTCTGATGATCGTCGCGCATCCGGACGACGAAGATGGCGGCATGCTGGCGGCCGAAACGCGCGGCCGGGGAGCGCGCGGTTCTTTGATGACTCTGACGCGCGGCGAAGGCGGGCAAAATGCCATGTCTCCCGATATGTACGACGAGTTAGGTTTGGTGCGCACGCAGGAACTTCTGCAGGCTGATCGGTATTACGGCGTCGATCAGTACTGGGGCAGTGTCATCGATTATGGCTTTTCCAAAACGCGCGAAGAAGCCATTGAGAAATGGGGCTACGAGCGGGTTTTATCCGATGTTGTTCGGGTGGTAAGAATGACTCGGCCGCTTATTCTAACGTCCAGCTTCGCGGGCGCGCCTACCGATGGCCACGGCAACCACCAAGTAGCGGGCCAAATGGCGCAGGAAGCTTTCGTTGCCGCAGCCGATCCCAAGCGTTTCCCTGAGCAAATACGCGAAGGTCTGCGCCCTTGGGCGCCGGTGAAGGTCTATGCGCGCGTCCCGTTCTTTGCCCCCACCAAAGACAACACGATCTACGATTACGCCACGGATAAGTACGTTCCCATTCGCTTCCGCAATTACGTAGACCAAAGCTGGATCAACGAGCGTCCGCCGACCAATTTGGAAATTCCAGAAGGCCAATTCGATCCGGCTGCCGGCTTGACGTATTTGCAGATAGGGCGCACGGGCTGGGGCTTTGAAAAAAGTCAAAACGGCGGCGGCACAACGCCACCCGAAGGCGTGTACAATGCTGCCTATCACCGTTACGGTTCGCGCGTTGAAGCGGGCGGTAAAGACAAATCGTTTTATGACGGCATCGATATCTCTTTGCCCGGTATCGCCTCATTAGCGAGAGGCGACACGGCTTTTTTGAAGACGGGCCTTGAGCGGATTGCCAAACTCGCCGATGAAACTTGCGAGAAATATCGGCCCGGCAGTCCGACGCAGATCGCGCCGTTGCTAGCCGATGGCCTGCGCGCCACCCGCGATTTGCTTGCGCAAGTGCAAGCGAGTGCCTTGCCCGAACCCGGTAAGAGTGATGTTGCGTTTGAACTCAACGTCAAACAGGAGCAGTTTGAAAAAGCTCTGGTGCTCGCTCTGGAGGTTTCATTCAACGCAGTTGTCGCGCCGGAAAAAGAGCCGGACAACCGCTTTGGCGGGGCTCAAGCGATTACCTTCACCATCGCCATTCCCGGGCAGAAATTCCTGGTGCAGACGAACCTTCACAACAACGGCGCCGAACGCATTGCTATTGAAGAAATTGCGGTGGCGGCTTCCGACGGGAAAGCTTGGGCAATCAAAGCGGATAAGCCAGCGGCGGGTTCGATTGCGGGCGGCACGGAAAACAACCTGAAGTTTGCCGTTTCCGCGCCGGAAGACGCCGCCATTACGAAAGCCTACTTCACGCGCCCCAACCGCGAGCAGCCTTACTATAACCTCACGGACGAGCGTTTTCGCAACCTTTCGCTTCCGCCTTATCCGCTGATCGCTTCGGCGCGGCTTAGTTTCAAAGGCGAGGCGTTTTCGCTCCGGCGCGTGGTTGAAGCGAATCAACGGCTGGACGGGATTGGCATTGTGGCCGATCCGCTGATCATGGCGCCTGCCATTTCCGTGTCGGTTACGCCATCAGCGGGCGCAGTGCCGCTCAGCGCGGACGCGTTTGCCTTTTCATGCGAACTCCGCAGTAATGTCAAGGGTCCAGCCAAAGGCTCGGTGCGTTTGCGATTGCCAACCGGGTGGAATTCCACGCCTTCGCAAGCACCTTTTTCGTTTGGTCACGATGGCGATACATCTACATTGACGTTTCAAGTCACGCCGCATTCTTTGCAGGCCGGCAACTATGAAATTCGCGCGGTGGCGGATTACGGCGGCAAGACCTACGAAGAAGGATTTCGCCTGGTTGGGTATACGGGTTTGCGATCCTATCCGAGCTACCGGCCCGCCACTTATAAAGCGGTTGGCGTGGATGTGAAGACCGCTCCCAGCTTGCGTATCGGTTTCCTGCCCGGGACTGGCGACGATGTTCCGCGAGCGCTCGAAGACCTCGGCGTCAAACTGCAAATTTTGTCCGCGGCCGATATTGAAACTGGCGATCTCTCCCCTTTTGACGCAATTGTCTTGGGCGTTCGCGCCTACGCGGTCCGCCCGGAGTTGCGAGCGGCCAATAGCCGGCTAATGAGCTACGTCAGCAACGGCGGAGTGCTGATAGTGCAATATAATCAGCAGAATTTCGATCGCGATTATGGCCCGTATCCGTTCTCGGTTGGTAATGGGCCGCGGGTGGTGGACGAAGCTTCGCCGGTTAAGATCCTGGAACCGCAGAGCCCGCTCTTGACTTGGCCGAACAAAATCACGACGGCCGATTTCGACGGATGGCAAGAAGAGCGCGGCCACGGTTTCCTACAGAAATGGGACGAGCATTATCAGGCGCTACTAGAAACCCACGATCCGGACCAGGACCCGCAAAAGGGCGGCCTGCTGTTGACGAGGTTCGGCAAGGGCATCTATGTGTATGATGCTTATGCTCTGTACCGGCAACTGCCCGAGGGCGTGCCGGGGGCTTATCGAATTCTCGCTAATCTCATCAGCGCGGGCAAGAATCCCGGCTGGCGTTAATAACTTTTCCAGATTCCGCAGCGAATCATTAGGTAGAGCAATCTAGTGAAAGGGTGCTTACAATGTTTAATCGAAAAGTAGTTGGTTTGATGGGATCGCTTGTGGCGGGGGCGTATCTGCTTTCGGCGTCCGATAAAGTGTTTCCCGATCCGGCGGTTGACGTTCCTCCGGCGGCGGGTGAACAAGTGGCGGTATTTGCCGGCGGCTGCTTCTGGGGTGTTGAGGGCGTCTACGAAAAAGTCAAAGGCGTGAAAAAAGCGGTGGCCGGATATTCGGGCGGCGAAAAGTCCACCGCTCATTACGAGATGGTGAGCGAAGGGAATACCGGCCATGCTGAATCAGTTGAGGTGACGTACGATCCGGCGCAGATCACCTATGGCCAACTGCTGAAGATCTTCTTCTCCGTGGCGCACGACCCCACCGAGAAAGATCATCAAGGGCCAGACTGGGGTTCGCAATACCGCTCGGTTATTTTCTATGCCAATGACGACCAGAAGAAAGTGGCGGAAGCGTACGTCCAGCAGTTGCAAGAGGCGGGCGTCTACTCACACCGCATCGTGACGCAAATCGTGCCGCTGAAGGCGTTCTACGCGGCGGAAGCGCATCACCAGCACTTCATGCAGAATAACCCCACCTATCCGTATATCGTGTATAACGACTTGCCTAAAGTGAATGCGCTGAAGAAATATTATCCAGAACTTTGCAAACGCTAAGACTTGGGTTTGTCGGTCTTAGCCTCGCTTGACGGTGGCGGCGCTCCCTCCGGCGTTGTCACCTCGAGCAGCCGGACGATGCGAGCGGTGTGATCATACTGGCTTAGCTTGCGTTCGTCGCTGATAAGATTCTTCCATTTTGCGCGCAACTGATAATCCACGGAAAAGCTGAGATCTTCAAACTTGTAGCGGCCGTCCTTTTTTGTGAAGTACTCGTGGCGCTCTTTGGTTTTGTCGTCTAGCAGCGTGACCAATGCACCTTCGAGGGGTTGACCGGAATCGTCCACCACTTGGCCGGTTACGGTACGGGTGGTTGGATTCTTTTCCTTCTTCTGGTTCAAGGGGCGGTGATTATCAAGGAAGACGTCGGGCGGCCTGGTGTCTTGCGTCTGTTGCGCCGGAGCGCTCGACACACCTAAGCTAAGCAGCAAGCTGGCGAGAAGCGCACGCGAACTCAGTTTCATAGCACCTCTGTATTAAATCCTATCAAGAGATCCGGGGTACCATTTTCTATGTCTTTCGGCAACACCAGGGTGCTGGCGTTTGAGAGCCGCCGGGCGAAGGAAATGGCGGAACTCATTCGTATTAATGGCGGCCATCCGTTTGTGGCGCCGGCTTTGCGCGAAGTACCGTTGGAGGAGAATCCGGCGGCGTTTGAATTCGCTTCCAGACTCTATGCGGGCGAGTTTGAGATGGTCATTTTCCTGACTGGCGTTGGGGCGCGATTGCTGCAGCGGGTGCTGGCTACGCGCGAAGCGGAGAACCTCTTCTTTGAAGCCTTGCGGAAACTCGCGGTGGTGGCACGCGGACCGAAGCCGGTGGCGGTGCTGCGTGAATGGCAAGTGCCCATAGCGGTTACGGTGCCCGAACCGAACACGTGGCGTGAATTGCTGGAGGCGATTGCGGGGCGTAATGAAAAGTCGGTCGCCGTTCAGGAATATGGCCGTAGCAATGCGGAGTTGCTGTCAGGGTTGGCGGCGCAGGGCCGCAGCGTAACCCGCGTGCCGGTTTATCAGTGGGCGCTACCGGAAGACACCGCGCCCCTGGCCGCGGCGGTTGAGATGCTGCTGGCGGGCCGGTTTCAAGTGGTGCTCTTTACGACAGGCGTGCAGATTGAGCATGTGCTGGAATTCGCGGAGCAGCATGGCAAACGGGCCAAGGTGTTGAGCGCACTGGAAAAAACGTTCATTGCTTCCATCGGTCCCACCTGCAGTGAATCTCTGCGGGCACAGGGCCTAACGCCGGCGATGGAGCCGAGCCATCCGAAGATGGGGGTGCTGGTTCGGGAAGCGGCGTTAGCTATCTAGGAGGGAGCTTACGGTTTCGAAGCGGTAGCCTTCGTCGCGGAGGCGGGGCACGATGGCGCGGACGGCGGCGAGAGTGTTGCCGATCTGGGGGCGGACGTCTACGCCGCGGCCATCGTGCAGGCAGATGATGCCACCGGGCGAACGATGGCGTAACACATATTCGCTGACGCGTTCGGCGGGCCAGCGCCAATCGAAACCAATGACGGTCCACATGACGCCGAGTAAGAGTAAGCGCTCCTGCACTTCGCGCAGGCCGACCCAACGAAAGCCATAGGGCGCGCGCATAAGCATGGGCGTAACGCCGGTTTCCGATTCGATGACGTGCTGCGCCTGGCTGAATTCGCGCAGGATAAATTCGCGCGACTTGAAGGGTAGCTTCGGATGCGAATAGGAATGATTCCCTATTTCATGACCGGCGGCGGCGACCTGCCCAGAGACGTGCGGCAGACGTTTGACGTTCATGCCGCATTCAAAAAACGTGGCGGCGACGCCTTCCTTTTCGAGATAGTCCAAGAGGTCTGGTGTGCTCTCACTGGGTCCATCGTCGAATGTCAGCGCAATCGATTTGCGGGTACCCGGCCCGCGATAGACGGAAGGACCAAATAGCTGCGAACCCTTGGAGACACTTCCATAGGCGGCAGCGGCCGACAAACCACCCAACAGCGCACCGGCGGTAAGACCCAGCGCTTTCGAAACACTCATGGCGTTCACTCTCCCGGCTTTTGACGTGGTGGCGCAGAGGCGTGATAATCACTGCGCACACGATCCGTGTATAACTTTAAGAGTTCTGCGACCCTTTGCCTTTGTGGCGATTTTACTATGAATCCAACGTGATGTTTTTTATGCATCCGCCAAACGAGTTCAGGCTCGTGGAAGCTGGAGGTGTCGGGCCATTCCTGGCGGGCGAGGGAAACCAGCAAACCGGCCTGCTGCCTGGGTTGTTCGGCAACCTGATAAGGACTGCGGCGGGCGGCGGCGATTTCCACCTTGGCCCACTCGGCCCACATATTGACGCCACTGGCGGCCTCAATCAAATCGGCGATGTTCGCGCCACCGACACGCGCCGAGGTTTCGAGGAAATAAAGCGCGCCGTCGGCATGGGCGCCGATAAATTCGGTGTGCGAGACGCCATCGCGCAAGCCGAAAGCGTGTAAGACTCTTTCGTTCAATTGGCGTAAGCCGATATCCAGGTCGGTGCCGGCCTCGATCGTTTCGGTGGTGAATATGCCGCCATTGGTAGCCACTTCGAGAGGCGGTGTACCGTAGGCGCTGGCGATGGCGAAGATCATTTGGCCGCCAAACCAAATGGAATCGACATGGAAGATAGCGCCGGGGACAAACTGTTCGAGCACGAAGAACGATTGCTCATCGCCCAAGCCATGCACGTTTTCCCATACGTCTTCTTTGGTGTGGCATTTGCGAATGCCCATAGCGCCCGCCATCAAGCGCGGCTTCAGCACCCACGGCGGCGGGACGTTTTCCAGGAAGTCGGTGATGTCCCGATAGTGAGCAATAGACGTAAACGCGGGGACGCGGATGGCGCTTTCGGCGGCGCGCATTCGCATGGCAAGCTTATCGCGAAAGAAGCGAGTGGCGGTTTCGCCTAACCCGGGGACGCGCAAATGCTCCCTGAGCAGGGAGGCCTTTTCAAGATCAAAATCGTCGAGCGGCACAATGCGTTCAATCCGCTCGCGGCGCGCCAGATGATTCACACCTTTTAACATGTGCTGTAAGTCCCATTCAAACTCCTTGTCGGGCATGTAAAAAATTTCGTCGTAAAGCTCGGGCGGCCATTTGTGTTCGAGACTCAGCGAGGTGAGTAACAACACGCGGCAACCCTCACGCCGCGCTTCTTCTAAAAATCGATGGCCCTTTTCATAGCTGGCCAAGCACAGCATGGTGAGCGTTCCGTCGGCCTTCATGTCAATGCCGTACAGGATAGCGCTGTTGGAACGACAGGCGCAAGCCGAGCGAAGGTGATGAAGTACCTCAAAGCGAGCCGGTCGTTACAGTTCCGTTGAAAACACCAAGCTAAGGCGCTTACGCTTCCGGCTCCGATTCGGCGTTTTTCATCATCATTCGTCGGGCCGCGTCGCACACTTCCTGCTACAGTTGAGACGCTAGCGTAACTATTTCGTTCCGTGAAACGAAGGAACAGGCTGGATATGGCAAAATTAGTTCTCAAACACCTGCTAGCCATTCGATGGTTCCACTGGGTGAATTTTCCCATTCTGTTCCTGATGATCTGGAGCGGGATGATGATTTATTGGGCTTATCCGGTTTATCATCTTGGTCCCATTTCCCTTTTCCCGCAGTGGTTTTTCGGCCTGCTCGGTTTGAAATTTCGTCTGGCCGAGGGCATGGCGCTGCATTTTGTTTTCATGTGGATTTTCATTCTTAACGGCATATTGTATGTGTCTTACACGATCTTTTCCGGCGAATGGAGATACCTGGTTCCGACGTCTACTAGAGCGTTCCGCGATGCCTGGCACGTGGTCTTGCACGACTTACATTTGCGGAAGGAAATGCCGCCGCAAGAAAAATATAATGCGGCGCAACAGATTTCCTATAGCGGGATTGTGGTTATGGGTTTTGGGTCGTTCGTTACAGGCTTAGCGATCTACAAACCCGCGCAACTGGCTTGGTTAGCGGCGCTTTGCGGCGGGTATGAATTCGCGCGGCTGATTCATTTCGCCCTTACGATGGGCTACATAGGGTTCTTTGCGGTGCATGTCGGGCAAGTGATTTTGGCGGGTTGGAACAACTTTCGGAGCATGGTGATCGGGTACGAACTGGTTAAAGACGGTGAAGGACGATGAACAAGCGCCATTTGGAAATCGTTCTGCCGGAAGCCGAGCTGGCTGGGGAGCTGCGGAAGAAATCGCGGCGTGGATTCCTGATGGGCGGGTTGGCGGCGGCCGGCGCGTTCGGTGCGTATAAGGCGGTGCGGCTGGCTGGTAAAGACAACGAAGTTCCCTGGCCACAGCGCGAAGTCTTGGAGGCGAACGGCAAGCTTTGGCGCAGTTATCTTGACGATGCGCACCGGATGCCGAACTATGCGCCCAGCGAGATTGGATACCTGAAACCGAACGGCGAATATGGACTGGACGAGGAGCCGGACGAGCAAGGGAACGATCCGGAATGGGACGGGTTCAAACTGGAGGGCGTTGGCGTAACGCCCGTGACGCTGCAACTGGCGGACGTGCAATCTCTGCCGCGGCACGAGATGATTACCAAGTTCTGCTGCATAGAGGGCTGGAGCGTGGTGCAAAAGTGGGCGGGGGCGCGGTTCGCGGATTTCAGCAGGAAGTATCTGCCGGCGGGGGCGAGCCTGCCGGATTACGTCTACATGGCGACGGACGGCGAAGATTATTTCGTGGGCTTGGATATGAAAAGCGCGCTGCACCCGCAAACGCTGCTGGCATGGGAGCGAAACGATAAGCCGCTGACCTACGAGCATGGGGCGCCGCTGCGGCTGATCATTCCGGTAAAGTACGGGATTAAGAATCTGAAGCGCATCGGGCTGATTCGCTACACTAATCAGAAGCCACGGGACTACTGGTATGAACGGGGCTACGATTGGTTCGCAGGTCTGTGACACTTGGCTGACGCTCGAATATATTGCGGCACATCTGGATTCGCCTACCCAAGCTGGAAGCCCGGCTTCTATCCGGAGAAGCTGCCGAGCGACAAATTCCTTTCGTTCTATGCGACGCGGTTGAACGCGGTGGAGATTAATTACACCTATCGGCGGATTGCCGCAGCCACGACTTTTGAAAAGTGGATTGCGGCGACGGAGCCGCACTTCGTGTTCCTTCCGAAAGCGCACATGAAGATCACGCACTCGTTGAAGCTGAAAGAGGCGGAGGAGTTCACGCGCTACTTTCTGGAATCGCTTGAACCGTTGCGGCACGCGGGGCGATTGGGCCCGATTCTGTTCCAACTTGCGCCGAGCTTTAAGGCCGACCGAGTGTTGCTGGCGGAATTTGTGCGGCTGCTGCCAAAGACGAGCAAATACGTTTTCGAATTCCGTAATGCGAGTTGGTTCGACGAGGGTATTTACAAAACTTTGCGCGAAGCGAACGTGGGTTTGTGCCAGGCGGAAAACGAAAATATGGAAACGCCGCACGTTTTGACTGCCGATTTTGTTTACCTGCGGCTGCGCAAGCCGGACTACAGCGAATCTGAATTGTGCGAGATTGAGCGGAGAACGCAGCAGTATGTGAGAAACGGTTATCCGACGTTTGCGATTTTCAAGCACGAAGAAACTCCGGCGGGCGCGCTGTATGCGGAACGGTTGTTGAAGACCGGCGGCAAGCCAGCGGTTTGAGTGGGTTTTTGATGCGCGGGCGGCAGGCTGTTTGAGGGCTGTATCTGGCCCTATATAAATATAAGGGGTGGATCGCATCAAAAACCCCCCTCTTTTTTGGCGCGGCGAAGGAGTTTTTACCGTGAGGATGGGTGATGAGAATTGGGGGCGTGGTTGGAGCGCGAGCCGGGCGGTGTGGGTGATGCGATTGGATGTCAGGTTCATGATTTTCCTCGGTTGTCTGAGTGCGAAAAATGGCTTCCTGGAGAAAGGGTAGAACGCGGGGGTTGGAAAATTGGGGGAAATCGGTTGTAAGTTGTTGAGGGGATTGAGGGAAAGTTTATTTGAAAGATTTGTGATCCGCCGCACGGCCCCCTTTTGGGGCCGTCAGGAGGACGGATGAAAAATGGCCGTTTAATTCGGGGTGCTGTCGAAATTTTTGGAACCTACGAGATTTTTATGTGATTGATTCGATAGGGGATTTACGTCACTATTTTTCATAGGATTCGAAACAGGCCCCTTTGGGGCCAGCGGCGGCTGGAAAGCCGCCGCGCTGCCAGGAATGGCCGCCCTACGCGGCGGCGACAAGTAATCGCTGGCTGAAGAGTTGGGCCAGGCTTGGCAAATCGTGGCGCTTGGCGGCTTTGCCGGCGCGAGCGCATGCGAAGTTGTAGGCGTCCTGATCGCGAAAAAGCAGTTTTAGGTGTTCTACCCAGGGCGTGACAGCATCGCTGTCCGGCAGCGTCGTGAAGGCAGCACGGTAGCGCGGGGGCACATCAATCAAAAATCCGGCGCCGTCCAGCATCTCCGGCGATCCACCATGCGCGCTTGAGAGTACCGGGATATGGGCATGGTTGGCTTCAACGATGATCCGAGGCGCGCCCTCAAAGCCGAGTGAGGGGCACAGGAGGAGACAAGCGGCTCCGAATGCCGCGCCCAGATCTGCTTGCTGGGGCCGGAAGGAGACGTTTGGCAAATCGGCCCAATCGACCTGAAACTGACTGGCGGCGGACTCTTTGGTCCCGCGGCTTTCGACTACCAGGAAGCGTGCTTCGGGCAACTCGGTGCGGCAGCGCCGGGCGATTTCGATAAGGAACGACGCGCCCTTGGCGGGTTCCGGATTGACGAACAGGATTGCCTCGGCCTTTACGCTTGCGGGAGGGATCGCGAGCGGCCGGGTGAAACTGCCAATTGCGTTTGCGGTGAGGTTCAGGGTGTCGGCATAGAACCGGGCCAGAGCTTGCGAGGGCGTGAAGATAGCGTCGGCATCGATGAAAGGTTCAGGCTCGCGGTAACTGGCATTGGCGAGATAGAAGGCGGTGGGGATGCCTTGCCGCCGTGCCTCACGCATGATCGCCTGCTCGAGCAGTCGCCTGCCGTAAATGTATAGCAGGCGAGGGCGGGCACTGCGCAGTTGCTCCCGCACCACCGCGAAAAAACGTTCTTCGTCACCGCTGGTGATGTGGGAGCGGCGAGCGTCGTGCATGGGTACGATCAGGTGCTCGACCCCATTCCGATTCGTTCCCAGAAGCAGCGATTGTGCGGCATGACCAGCGCGCCGGACGCCCCATGATGCAAAGTGCCGATCGACAGGTTCCCGCCCCGACGTCACGGTTCCGGTTAGAGTACGGCACTTCCAACCAAGCTTGGCCAATTCTTCGAGTTGGGTGGTGACGCTGATAGCGGCACCGCTGCTGCGATCAAGGGCGCAATGCGGTGATACGAAGAGAATGTGCAATGAAAACTCCAGAAGGCCGAAGACGGCCAGGCTGCTCGGCAGCCTTTAGCAGGCGGAACCGCCTGCTCCACCCAGGCAGATCAGTAAGGAAAATAGAGAATGTGCAACGAAAAACTCCAGAACGCCGAAGGGCGGCCAGGCTGCTGGGCAACCTTTAGCAGGCGGAACCGCCTGCTCCACCCGGGCAGATCAATAAGGAAAATGTAGAATGTGCAATAAGAGCTCCAGAAGGCCGAAGACGGCCAGGCTGCTCGGCAGCCTTTAGCAGGCGGAACCGCCTGCTCCACCCGGGCAGATCAATAAGGAAAATGTAGAATGTGCAATAAGAGCTCCAGAAGGCCGAAGGGCGGCCAAGCTGCTGGGCAACCTTTAGCAGGCGGAACCGCCTGCTCCACCCAGGCAGATCAGTAAGGAAAATGTAGATCGAACTAAGTCCAGTCTTGTTCGAGCAGATCCATGACGGCATCTACGGAGAGCGTCTCGCTTGGGGGCCGGATGATTCGGCTAACGCGGACTTGGGCGGCTAGTTTGGCAAGACGCTGGATATGGGCGCCACGCTGGCGGAAACCGCCGACATAATTGCGCCGAAATGTGTGCCGGTCCAGCAGCAGCAGCTTTTCCATGCCCTCCACCGGTGTTAAGGAAACGCCGCAGCCATCGCGGACCAATAACTCGTAGACATGGACGACGGGCGCGGGCTGCTGAGAGACGGCTACTTCAAAGGCATCCTTATCCACGCGTACAGGCTTGCCATTTGCGGGATCGAGCTGAAGAAAATCCTGCGATTTACGCCACAGCTTGCTGCGGGCGAGGCCAGGATGAAGCATCGGACGATCTGAAGAGATTCGGATCACGGAGATGTCGTCCGCCATCAACCCATATCCGCGCCGGGTGAGTGCGGCTGCCAGGGTGGATTTGCCGGCGGATGACACGCCGGCAAAAACGACCGCGCTCTGGCGCTGAGGCACGAATACCGCCGAACCGTGCAGCGGCAGAACCCCTCGTAGATGCAGCAAGGCTCCCATTACGGAGCCGAAAAGATAAAGACGCACCGCCGTATCGTCGGCTTCGGAGTGAGGAAAGACGGTGATCCTTTCGGGGGTGACGTGAAAGCGAGCCACGGCGGGTACCTGCAACAAATATTCGCCGGCCGCCGTCTGCCACCAATCATGCCGTAGCGTCGGATTTTCCAGAGTGAGGGGAACGTCGTCCCATTCGATGGACACACTGGGGTTGCGCCCTGTATCAACGGGGGCGGTGGTCAATTCGGCAAATTGTCTGGAACTCGAGAAAACGATGCCGAACGCCGTTTGGCTAAACAATAAAGTCCGAGACCTCGAAGGTAGGTCAGGAGCCGGATGCCCCATCTGTGGCGACGGTCATATTACCGCCCTCGGTGTCCGATGGCACAGTTGCAACGATTAACTCCGGGGTTTCCCATTTCGGCTTAATCTCGATCTGATGCTCTTGAGCAGTTGGATTTATCATCGCTTTGCTAATCTATAGTTCGACGAATTGGACTTAAATCTTTAAAAATTATGGTTTATTTTGCGAAATTGGTAAACGGGGCCTATCGTTACCGCTCGTTAGCAGTCGCGGCTCCGCCCGGGCGACGCTAGAAAGCAGCCAACACTTAGGCCACGGGCGAGCAGATGAGCCTGGGCGACTTGAGACATGGAATTTCCACCCGCGACTATGCCGCAAAGGATGCTACGCATGGCTGCCGTGTCTAGAAATTCGCTGGTGATGGGGCGGCGGTCCATAGCATCAATGGCAGCATAGATTTCCGCCGATTGGACCCGCATGCGGGGCACAATATCGGAGGATTGCAAACCTTTGCGTCCCTCGTCGCGAATTTCCGAAGGCAGGTAGGCGGCCAAGCCTACGCGGACGAGGCCACGCTGCCGGCCGTTTGCCCAAAAAACCTCGTCGGGCAAGCGCCAGCAAAACTCGATGATACGCCGATCACGGGTGGGATCGCGTACATCCAGACCATGCGCGGCGGCGTCCGCCATCCAACGCGCCCGTCCACGACCGGCGCCTTGCAGGCCCAATCGGAAGGCGGAAATGCGGGGAAAGGGCGGGTCAGCCGCGCGAGATATTTTCAGCCTTTCGACCAATGTGGAGTTTACGATTGAAGCATCACCACGGGGGCGCGCCGGCAAACGATTCCGCGCCGTTGAGATTATGGGTTTGAGCAAGCGCCGTTTGACCGCGGGCCACAATCCAGAGGTGTCGGCGCGCAAGGCAGTCAAGGCAGGCCGCCAC
The DNA here is from genome assembly GCA_963785595.1 of Bryobacterales bacterium. GTDB lineage: Bacteria > Acidobacteriota > Terriglobia > Bryobacterales > Bryobacteraceae > Bog-105. The sequence continues at coordinate 1,554,986 of CAWAVY010000003.1, forward strand.
TGGCCTGCAACGAGTTGCGGGAGCAAGTTACCGCTGCCGGTATAAGAAACTGTTGCATTACCACCTTGGCCAGTCAATAAGACACGGACACCTGCCGCTTTGGCGTTTTGAAGTATGTCGGTCAGCCAGTATTCATGGGCCGCCGCATAGGCCGGCATGGCATTCACCCGCAGGCCCTGCTCGATGGCACCGACTATCGAGGTTTGACGCGAATCGAGCGGCACAATTTCGATATTGTCGGCATATTCCGCCAAACGCCGGGCTTGCGGCAACTCATTGCCGATGCGCAGCGCAGTAGCGGCGGGCTCATAGAACGGTGTATGGACGTAGGCTTTCAGGGGCTCGTTCAGGCGCGCTGCCGCGATGGCGGCGACTGAACTGGAATCGAGGCCGCCGCTTAAGGTGGCGGCGATACCGCCCGACGCGACGCTCAGGTGTTGGCTGACGACCGTGCCGTAAAGTTCCCGAAAGGCTTGATAGTACTCCGCAGAATTGGGCAGAAGCAAGGGTGGGAGATGCTCCGGTTGCCACCATCGGCGCCGTTCAACACCCTTATGGGTAGCGACCAACAGATGCCCAGGTTCGAGGAGGCCGATGTTGCGAAAAACGGTACTGTCCTCCTCCGGATCCTCGAGGCTCATCAGCAAACAGGCGATATGGCGGGGGTTCGGCGTGGCGGCACAATCGGGGTGAGCGAGCACTCCCTTGATGCCAGTGGCGAAGAATAGCCGGCCGTCTTGGTGGCACCAGAAAAGGCTGGCGGCGCCGGTGGCGCAGCGGGCGAGGAGCAGGCGGCCGAGGGTACGATCCCACAAGGCAAACACCCAGTCGCCTTGGAGATGCTCGACGCACTCGATACCGTACCGCCGATAGGCCGCCATGACCAGTGCGCTATCCGGCAGATTCGGCTGGCCCCCCAAACCGAGCTGACGACGGAGATCTATCCGATTGTCAAGCCTGACGTGGGCAACGAGCAGGCAAGGTTCGCGGGTTGCTTCGTGGGTTAGCGGCTGTCGCTCGAACATGTCCTCGGCGGTGATGCGCAACAATCGGCAACCCAAAGCGGTCTGGCCCTCTATCTGCAGGCCGCCATCCGGTCCCCAATCGGCTAAGGCTGCGTCCATTCGCGCCAAGGACGCCCGATCGACAGGCTGACCATCGCCGTTGAAAATACCGAAGATCGCGCTCAAATGGCTGGCCTTCAGGAAACGACGAATAATTTCTGCTCAATCAGCTTGTTTACAAAGACCATCAAATCGGATTCGATTTTGCCCGGCGAGGCACTATAGCGCGCGCCCAACTGATCGCACAGATCACCGAAACTACAAGTCTTCTCGACAAGATCCCACACATGCCGAGCCGTTCCTTTGAGGGCGAAATATTTGCCCTCTTCGATGCTCATCAGGAGAAGTTCGCCATCCAGTTCGCTGGAAAGAATTTCCGGGACTCTCGAAAGGCCGGTTAAAGGGGAGATCGCTGTCATTCAGGTTGGATATGTTCTTCGAAATAAGTCCACCGGCATTCTTAATTTTCTCGGCTTACTTTGCGAGGTTTTGGGTCAGGCTCATGTTTGAGGACGAATAGCCGTCCGAATCCAGTTTTGAAATGGCCAAATGCGGTCAAATGGCGTATGAGGGTCGCCGGCAAATAAGTAACATTGTCATACAGAGATACAGATCACCGACTTACACCAGCCATTCCAGTGCTGTTAGTTGTTGAAGGCCGCTGCCTTGGAGGGCAGTTTTATGTCGAATATTTAGCTTCCGGCGTTGCTGCGCCGGACTTCACGTTATACGCGACGCCCGACCAAACCGTTTCACTCTCTGAGTTTAGAGGCAGGCCAGTGGTGCTCGCGTTTTATCCCGCCGACTGGAGTCCGTTTGCAGGGACCAGATGGCTCTCTACAACGAGGTTCTGCCTGAGTTTCGGAAGCATCATGCCGAGATCATCGGGATCTCGGTGGACGGAGTCTGGTGCCACGCCGCGTTCGCCAAGGAGCAGAATCAACATTTCCCTCTGCTGGCGGATTTCGAACCGAAGGGTGCGGTGGCACAGATGTATGGCGCATACCGGGCAGAGGGCGTCAGCGAGCGGGCGCTATTCGTGATCGACGAGGAGGGAGTGTTGCGCTGGAGCTACCTTTCTCCGGTTGCGGTGAATCCAGGCGCCGACGGGATTTTGGAAGCACTCGAGAGTCTACAGCACGAGTTAACGTAATGCAGCGTAATATAGCGATTTCGGAGGACGATCACCTGCAAGGGCCGGAAGACGCCACTGTCACCGTGGTTGAGTATGGCGACGATCAGCGCCCGGATTGCGTTCGGGCTCATCCGATAGGGAAGCTTCTCTAAGAGCGCTTCGGAGGCGGCACGCCTTTCTGAAGCGAGTGAAGCAGGACTTCATGGGCGGCGTGCGGAGTGGCGTGAACAGGACACCCACGTTTTTCGTCGGCGGCAAGAGACACGACGAGGGCGCGGATTTTGAGAGCCTTGCCGCGAGCATTGAAGTGGTACGAAGGCAGTTTGCCGGCGAATTGCTAGCGACGTAAACGAGGCAGGGCGGAGAGGAGTGGCCCTTGTAGCCGTCCCCCACTTGCGGCCCGATTCGGGAAGGGAGGGTACGATCGGCCTTATGGCCGAACGATCTGAAGGTCATCGCAGATCTTGCGGGCGAGAAAATCGTTTACCTCACGATGCCGCGGAACAGCCGAAGACCGGCGGATCTTTCGATACACATAAATGGAGTGGTTGCCGCCCTCGCGGTGAAGCTCGCAACCGTTCTGCTCCAGGTGCCGAATCAGATCGGTGCGCTTCACGCGGCGGGTAGGATCAGGCTTTCGCGGATGACCTCGGCACCCGCTAGCGATTGCTCAGACAAATCACGGTTTGTATCCAAGACCATCGTGACGGCTTCTGCCAGGTTGGCGCGGGCTTCGTGGAGAGTTTCCCCTTGCGCGTTTGCACCCGGCAGTTCTTCAACGAACGCGACGTAGCCTTCGGGAACTTTCATGTAAACCGCGGTAAGTCTCATTTGGGCCACAAGTGAATCTTACCAACCTCGGACGTAGGGCAGTCGGATTACGACAAAGCCGTAGATCGCGCGTTCTAAAAGAGCGAGAATAAATTATGTCGTCAGTATCCGTTCGCGCAAGTTTGCTGCTGGCCGGGGCCGCCGTGCTGTCCGCCTTCTCAACCCTAGACCGCGACCAGCTCAAGATGCTGCAAGACCCCGCCGGGTGGGAATACCTCAAAATGACCGACGGCGGGATGCGAACGGACCATGATTGTTTCGACGGCAAATTGCATCCCGATACCTGCAGCGGGCGGCTCACGTTTTCCACCGATAATAAATTCGCGCAAGAAGTGAAGATCCAGGGCCAAGCGGTGCCGCGCCATGGAACATATACACTGGAAGACGATCAATTGGCTCTTTTCGATGAACTCGGCACGCGCGACGGTCCTTATACAATCCAGATTGATACGCAAACGAAATCGCTGGTGATGGATATGCCGCAGGTTCACATCGAACTGGTGTTGCACAAATCGCTGCGCGATAAGAAACGCAAGGACGCAAAATGAAACTGAAAATGGCCGCTCTGCTGGCCATCATGGCTGGGACAATCTTGACTTCCTCTTCGAACTCCAAATATTTTCTGTATGTAGGCACTTATGGCGAAGGTATCCACGCATACCGCTACGATCCGGCTTCCGGCAAGTTAGAACCTCTGGGGTTAGTGGGTAAAGTGACCAACCCTTCGTTTCTCGCCACCGATCGCGAATACAAGCATCTTTACGCCGCTAGCGAATTGGACGGGAACAAGCCAGGAGCCGTAGCCGGCTTCGCCATCAACCGAACCACCGGCGCGTTGAGCGAATTGAACAGCCGTTCGTCGGATGGGCTGGCACCGTGTCATCTGGCGGTGGATCATACCGGCAAAATGCTGATCGCCGCGAACTATACCTCCGGTACCGTACCTTCGTTTCCCATTGAACGGGATGGCAAGTTGGGCCCCCTTTCGGGCCTGATGTCGGCTACCGGAAGCGGCCCGGACAAACAACGCCAGGAAGGTCCGCACGCGCACGAAACCGTGTTCTCTGCCGACAACCGCTTCGCTTATGTTCCCGACCTGGGTCTGGATAGAATCCGCATCTATAAAGTTGATGCGGCAAAGGCGGTCCTCACGCCGAACGAACCGCCCTTCGCGAAAACCGATCCAGGCTCAGGCCCTCGCCACCTGGTGCTCAGCCACGATGGCAAGTTCGCTTACGTCATTCACGAACTGATCCCGCAAGTGGCGGTCTTCGCGCGCGATAGCTCCACTGGCGCTCTGACTCATCTGCAAACGATCGCTTCGGTGCCCGATGGCTTCAAGGGCGTTAGCAATCCGGCCGAAATTCTGCTGGATCGCGCCGGCAAGTACGTGTATGCATCCAACCGCGAATACGGCGCTATCGCAGTCTTTGCCGTTGACCACGCCACCGGCAAGCTATCGCGCCTTCAGGTAATTGAGACCGGCTTCGATCAGCCACGCGGCGTGGAACTCGATCCTTCCGGCAAGCTCCTCTTCGTTGGCGATCAGAAGGGCAACAAATTTATCTTGTTCAGCGTAGATCAGGGCACCGGAAAACTCGCTCCGACCGATGGCAGCTTCGCGATGCCCTCGCCGGTTTCGTTTCTGTTTGTGCCGGTTGGCTAATTGAGCTAGAGCGCTGTTAACCTAGAGAAGAGGTGAGCGAAGACCATGGCACAATTCATTGATCTCGAAGGCCTTCCCGAGCCCGTAGCGACGGCGATTATTGAAACTGTCATCAACCTGAAGAGTCGCTACCAGCCGCAGACCGAGAGAGAGACGGAATCCCCTAAAGCGCTTCCTTTAGGTCCTGGGAAGGTGATAGGGTCACTGCGACGTATCGATCTATATGAGGATCGTTAGCGGTTCGTCATGCGTCGATGCGAACGTCCTCGTTTATTCTGCAGTGAAGGCTGACCCACGTAACGAGGCGGCACGAACTCTCCTGACCGGTTCGGGCAAAGGTATACTCTATATCTCGCCGCAGATTATAACCGAGTTTTACTCCGCCATCACAAGTGCGAAGCGAGTAACGAACCCTTACTCGCCACTAGAAGCTGTCGAGTTTATTGAAACTCTGCTTGGCTATCGGCATATTTCGATATTGGCCATTCCTCAGGACATCCCGACATTCTTGCTTCCCCTTTTGAAAAGGACACAAGTGGCTGGCGCCCGTGTCTTTGACGTGCAGATTGTCGCAACCATGATGGCGCACGGGCTGAAGAAGCTTTTCAGTTACAATGGGCGCGACTTTACACAATTTGCGGAACTCGACGTCATCGAGCCAAGCTGATGACGTTCACCAACTTCCCTACAGCGTATAAAACCGGTACGTAATCTTCCAACTGAACGTCTTCCCCGGCTCAATCCGCATATGAATATACCCTTCCGGGCAAACCGTTGATCGAATCGACCAGAAATACAAAGACGATAAAGGCCGGTTCCCCTTCTCCCGCACGCCTGCCTGCGCGTTCGTGTTCTCGACAATCACATCGTTATCTTTCGGCTGTGGACCGAAACCCGTCAGCGCCGTCGCTACTGATTCTCCTTCCGCTTTCAACTCACGCCGGTAAACCAACTGGTTACCCTGCACATCCGCCAGGCCCTTCAAATCCTCTTGCGCGCGCGGGGTAAAGGCAAACGCGACCCGATATCCAGGGCCCGCCGGTTGTCCGTCAATCATATAGAAATCGTGGTTATAGACCGTGGTGTCAATCACCCGCCGCCCCACATTTTTCAGCGCATGCTCGATAACCAGCTCCGGCTTGCCACGCGCCAGCCGCACTGTCTTCTTGTACACATACGCATAGCCTTCGCCGTTGTTCAACTCGTGCCTGAACGTGACGCGGTCTGCTTCCGGCGTAACAACTCGCTTACCGGTGCTCACAATCGGATAGGTGCGATAAAACTGGTACTTCTCGTTATCCGGCTTGCGCAAAATGCCGATGCCGATCTTGACGAAATAGCCGCCGGCCTTCGCCTCGTTATAGCCCAGCGCGCCTTCGTCGCCGCGAAATTCCTCCACCGGACCCATAATGGCGTCATGCGACGTTGGCTCATAATGCTCAAACCATTGGCCAAAGAAATCGTGGCCTTGGTAAGTAAGTTTTTCAATCACGCCGGCCCAATCGAAGCGGCTGCCCCGGTAATAGCCGCGCTCCGGATCGGGCAGCAGGATCTTCGCTTTGATCAGGCCATTCGAGATCTCCGCCTGCGGAAACGCGGTCGCGCCGCCGCCCGTCAAAGCCAAGCAGAAGACCAGCGCTAGACAAGCAAGCCGCAAGGTTTTTTCCATCCCCCAAACTGCTCCTCAATCATCCGGCAAAGCTGCAATGCCAGCAGATCTCGCCACGGCTTGGTTACAACTTGCACGTTAATCGGTAGCCCTTCGTGCGCCGCGCAACGCACCGCCGCAGCCGGCGCGCCCGCCACATTCCACGCCATCGTATAACTGAAGCCCCGGAAGTTTTCGTCAACCAAAGACCCGCCGTGCGGCAGCGCCGTCTGCGTATAAACCGGACACACGATCGCATCACAGCGATTGAAAAACGTCCGCAAATTGGCTCGATAGTTATCCCACTGTTGCCAGCGTTTGGCAAATTGCGCAACTGTGGCCCGATGCGGCCGCATGTGATGCAAAAAGCCATTCAAAAGCGGATGCGTTTGGCTGCTGCCGGCGGCCTGCAAATATTCATCAATACCGTCCGCACCATCGGCGCCCAGCAGCGCGAGTTCCAGTTCGTAGGCGTCTTCCACTCCTGGTGGCCGGCACTGCTCTACCAGCAAGCCCTCATCCGCGAAAAACATCGCACACTGTTTTACGGCCTTCACCACTTCGGGCTGGCAGCGCGCAAAACCGTTATCGGTGAAAAAGGCAATCCTCAGATTCTTGAGATCGGGCGGCTCGAGCAACTCGACCGGCGGCGCAGTGAAATCGGCATCGTCCTCATGCGCTAAAAGTTGCATGGCCAGCACCAGATCTTCCGTGAAGCGCGCCATTGGCCCAATCTGCCACAGCGCTTCAATCCAACCGCCGGCCGCCGGCACATGCCCGGTGCGCGGCAAACGTCCGCTGGTTGGTTTGATGCTCGCTATGCCGCAGAACGCCGCCGGCAACCGCACACTGCCTGCCGCATCGCTGCCGAGCCCCAGCGGCGAACCGCAACCCGCGATCAGTGCCGATTCGCCCCCGCTGCTTCCCCCAGGGGTACATGTCACGTCGTAGGGATTATTGGTCCGGCCATAAATCAAATTGTCCGTCTCGAAAGAAAACAGCAGATCGGGCAAGTTCGTCTTCGCAATCGGAATGCCGCCGGCTTGGCACAAGCGATCCACTAACGTCGCATTCACCGCCGCTGGAGGGGCATCGCGCCGGCCCAAGGTGCCCGCCGTGGTTTTCACCCCAGCCACATCAATCGAATCTTTTACCGAAAACGGCACGCCATGCAGGGGTCCACACGGCTTCCCCTCAATCAACTGCTTTTCCGCCGTTAGCGCAGCCGCCAGCGCCCGCTCCTCGAGCCGATCCACCACCGCATTCAGCGCCGGATTGATTCTCTCAATCTGCTGCAAATGCGCCCTTACCAGTTCAACCGGCGAGATCTCGCGTGAGGCCACCATTTGGCCCATCTTGCGGGCGCTGAAGCTAAGCACGCTTTCAATCTAACTCAACTCAATGGATGGTCACGCTGCCCGACTCAGCCTGAACTTTCACCAGCGGCCCACCGCCGCCAATCTTTCCTTCGACGTGGTGAGACGAAAAAGCGCTGCGCACTTGCATTTCGGGAACGGAGATGTGGCCGCTGTCCGTCTCAGCCCTGACATCGTAGCCCGCACCGGGCGCGAGCCTCACCGTCACACCTCCCGAATCGACTTTGGCATTGATCGCGGCGGGAATTGTTTGCTCCAGCCTCACCGCTCCTGAATCAGCCTGGGCGTCAATGCTGCCCGCGATGCCAGAAGCCTCAATCCCACCCGAATCGACATGTGCAAAGAGCGAGCCTTTGACGTTCCGAACGTGGATACCACCCGAATCTGCCGCCGCACGCACCGTCGCCGAAACATCGTCAATGTCGATCCCGCCCGAATCGGTTTTGCAATCCACCGGGCCTGCGACGCCTTCAACCCGGATGCCGCCCGAATCGGCGCGGGCGTGTAACTGAGTATTGGCGGGTGTCTCAATCTCCAGCCGCATCGAAATACCCTTCAGTAAGCCACTGTCGCTCACATAGCCCACACGCACGCGGTTGCCATTTTGTTCCACCGGCGGATGGCGTTCCAATTCGCGCATACGCCCTTCCACATCGCCCGAACTGAACCAGCCGTGCTCAGCCTTCAAAATCGCGTGGATATGCACCGTTCCAGCGGAACCCGGCCTGACGGTAATTCCCCCGGAGTCGGTCTTCACATCCAAATCAACCTCGCCGGATACCGTCAGAGATTTTTCAAACGAGCCTTCCTGTTCTCCGGCGAATAGTCCGGCTGCGAAAACGAAAATCAAGATACTAAGGACAAGAGCGTTCATTGAGTTATTCCTTTCAGCTTGCTGCTGGCTTAGTACGCGCAACCCGCAGGTAATGTTCCGCAATTATGATAGTCCGCACAGGCATTCCCGAAAGTGGACATTTTGAACAGTTTCCTCGCCAATTTGCTTCGCCGACAAACGAACCTTTTGCACTCCGCATTCGTCTAAGGCTTCACTGGCATGCCGGAACGTGCAACCCGCTACACCATCTCGCCTTCCGCCGATTCAACGCTCGCTATTGAGGTTTCAAAGACCTGCTTTATGCGCGGCAGAAAGCATTTGCTGTTCTTCGAGAACTTCACCGGAGACCTATGCTTCGCCGAAGACGACCTGACCGCTTTCAAACTAAACCTCGTGATTGATGCTTCGAGCGTTGTATGCCGCGACGTCAGGCTGAGCCAGAGGAAGTGCTCCGCGCTCGCCGAATTTGCCCGCGACCAGGCTCTCGCGGCAACCGCCTGTCCGGAAATCCGCTTCACCTCGAATACCATTCGCGCCAAAGCGCTGCGCGGATTTGTCGTCCTAGGCAGCCTGCAGATTCGCGGCGTCACGCGCACTGTGGAAGTAAGTACGGTCCTGAGTCACCGGCACAAAGGTTCCCTTCAGATTGATGGCGACGCGGCGCTCCGCCTCAGCGATTTCGCCTTGCCCACACGCTCCGCTCTGTTCGGCCTCATCGGGACCAAAGACGAAGCGGCGGTTCGGATCTTGCTCTGGGGAATTCCGCATGCGGACATCATCGACCCCGCATCGCTCCCATTACCTGCTTGTTCGCCGCACTCCGCGCCGGCAGGAACCCTCCCACCGCTCCAATCAACGCGGCGAACGCCAGCCCCGTCAGTAAAATCTGCGGCGTCACGCGCGGATGAAAGCTCACCTGGCTCCACGTATTGAAGCTGCCGATTGCCGTTTCGAACGCGCTGAATGGCAGCGCCAGCAGGCAACCAATTGCGCCTCCCAACAGACCGATGAGTATGGATTCCAGCAAAAAACTCACCAACACCGAGCCGCGCGAGAACCCCATGACTCGCAGAACCCCAATTTCGGGCGAGCGTCTCGCAATCGCGGTGTACATGGTGTTCATCGCGGCGAACGCGCCAGCCAGCGCCATCACCAGCGCCACAATCGTCCCCATAAACCGCACTGGAATGGCGGCGGCCATCTGCCTCTCATAGTAATCGCGCTCCGGCTCCACCGCCAGATTCAACCGCCGGTCCTCGCGCAGGCTGCGGCTCAGCGGCGCTAAGTCGTTTGATTCAGACTGAACCAGCACCGAACTTAGTAAGTCAAAACGTTGATACTCGGAACTGACCTGATTCAGATCGCCGAAAATCTCACTGTTAAACGCCGATTGCCCGTCGCTCACAATTCCCACCACGCTCCACGGCGTGCCGCCAAGCAGAAGCGCGCCGCCCACCCGCGCATCTGGGCACCTATCGGCAATCGCCTGCCCCACCACAATCTCGCGCGCGCCGGCCGCGAAGATCCGTCCCCGCGTCAAGCGCAATTGCGGACGCATTTCCCAACCTATCGCGCTCATACCACGCAGATTCACATTCATCTCTTTGCCTTCGGGCAGAGTCACTGTCACCACGGTAACCATCTCGAGCGAAGCGAGTGGCCGGCCCTGCGAGTCTCTTGCTATGCCGGCGCGAGACAGCACGTCCTCGAAGTTTTCTCGCGTGATCAGGCTCACCAACTCAGAGGCCGATCCGCTGCGCATCAAAATCAAATGCTTAGGGCTCGCGAATACCTCAAACGATCTCCGCAATCCCGCCTCGAGCGCCATGACGGCCACCAGCACCAGGACGCTCAGCGCGGCTGCCAGCGCGGTCGTCAATGTCGTGATCTTGCGGACCCGCAAATTCCGAAAATTGTAAGTGATTGGGATAGTCATCGGAGTGGTATTTAATCGACCTGCCTCAGGCATTCGACAATCGAGCGTCGCGAAGTTCGCCAAGCTGCCGGCATAGCCGCCGCCAAGCCGCAAGCGGCGGCCAACAACACTCCGGTAGCCAAAACCTCCGGCGATAGTGACAGCGAAGCAAGGCTGACAATCGCCGCCGGCAGGCTGCGCATTCCGGCAACCATAACCTGCGCGCCGCACAGCCCGAGAGTTCCTCCCACAACGCCCAACAGCATGGCTTCTCCCGCGATCAGACACAAAATTGTATTCGGCGCAAATCCCAGCGCTTTCATAATGCCTACCTCCTCCGCTCGTTCGCGCACCGACATCGTGATGGAATTCGCCGCCACCAATAAAACCGTTCCGGCCAGCAGCCCGCTGACCACAAACAGGAATAATTTGACGTTGCCCACGTAGCTCAGGAAGTTTAGGCGGAAGGTTTGTTCGCTTTCCGTCTTGGTGGGCGAGGTTGAGTTTCGAAATAACTCGTCGATTCGCCGCGCCACCGCCGTCACATCGTCAAGGCGATCCACCAACACGATCAGCATGATGGCGAAATCCGGTTCTTTGCGCAAGGATTCCCGAAGATATTGATTGTTAAAGTAAAGCGTATCGCCATCCACCGCGCTCTCGTAAAAGCCCGCCACCACCAGATTGAGCCGCGCCGGAAATATATCTCCCAACAATGTGACCCTATCGCCCAGCTTCATCCCAAGGCGCGCGGCCAAGGTGCGGCCCAGGATGCAGGAATCCCTTAACCGTAAGAATCGTTCTACGTCTCCTCTTGCTATCGCATATTCCGGATGCAGCGCGAACAGCTTGGCCGGTTCAATCGCAAAACGCGGAAAGTTGTTGCCGGATGTCCGCGAATCTTTGTAGGTGCCACCGAACCACTGCTGAATCATCACCTCCTGGACTCCCGGCACCTCCTTGATCTTCCCCACGTAAGAAACGGGAATGGGATTCGCAAAGGAGATGCGGTTCCTGACAACCAGCCGCAACGCCTGATCCGGCGCCGGCTCGCTCAGAAAGAATAGGCTGTACATCGCCATCAGCACGCCGATCATGCAAAAACAGACGGCCGTGCTCAAAATGGTCAGCACGCTTCGGCGGCGGCTGCGAAAACTGTTCCGTGCTATCAGAGAAACGAATGACAGCATGGCGAAACCCTGCAACCTGTCATGTCAAAACACATAAGAAATCGCCACTAACGGAGTGACCTTCTGCCGCAACCCCGCATCGTTCAAAGACACAATGGCGTTGGCTGTGAACAGCAGATGATCGAAGGCGCTGATTTTCACGCCTATCGCCGCATCGCTTTGGTTATAAGTCTGTTTTCCGTCTGAAACAATCGTTTGGAAGTTGCCTACCTGCCCGGTGGCCGACAAGGGCCCCGCGGAGGTGAACGTCGTGGTCGAGATGCGCAGCGAATTGACTAACTCCTGCCCTAGATAGTCGGCGGAAAGCGTTATATATTTGGAAATAGGAATGTCGGAACCCGCTGAAAATATCGCGAAGCCCGGCAAGCGCCCTTTAGTCCCTAAGTAGGGATCGCCTCCCAGAATAGACGAGCCATTCCATTGGTAACCTACATTCACGTGTGGAGTAAGCCAGCCCGCGCGGATAGATAAGGCCGCCACTGGCTTAAAGCCAATTGTTCCCGAGCCAAGGAAGTTACTCGCATCACCGGTAGGCGTGCGGATGTCGGTCACCAGCGCAAAGCTCGACCGGTCATCGCGATACAGATTGGCTTTTACCCGAAACGTAACATCGCCAATGCCTTGTGCGTTGTTCTTATTAGGGTTCCAATACAAATCGCCCTGCGATGTGCTCTGGTTGTTCGAAAATTCGCGTACTGTGCTGCCAGCCGGATTGCCCGGGTTGAAGTAATTCGCAAATATTGGGCCATAAGGCCCAGGTCCGCCGTTGCTGCAGCAGGTAACTACTGGCTGCCCCGCGGCCCCTGGAATCACAATCGGCTCAGTACCCACAATGCGATTGATGGTTGCCACCGAATTCACGTTGAAACCGGCCTGCATGAAAGGCACCGCAACCGAAACATCAATACGATTCGTGAGTCCGAACGTGCCGAAAATCGTAAATTGATTCAGTTTGATATCCACCGAATTGCGCGTGGAAATGAATTGCCCGGCCAGATAGGGATCGCCCGCCGGCACCGTGCTCGGAACAGCAGGCAGCAGTGCCGGGATGTTATGCAGATTCACGCCGTCGAGCTTCGAAAAGCGAAACCTCTGATAAGTGCCTCCAAACGCAAACTTGTGGCGTCCAATCGTTTCGCCGCGTTCCGTCACCACCGGGCCCAGGCTCTGCGACGTCCGCGAGTACAACCCTGTCTGCGCGTCATATTCATATACAAATCCCGAAGCCGGATTCGCCAGGGGCAAGAGCGTGAGCTGGGTCGCGGTGGCGGCAAAATCGGTCTGGAACGCCGATGCGAAGCTGGGCGACACGCCGGGATGCGGCAGAACGAGCCCATAAGGGCCGAAGACATTGGGTATTGCGCAAAGTAGATTTGTCTTGCCGGTGCAAGCCGTCGGCGCCGGGAGCGATGCGCTCAGCCCAGGGACACTTGAAATCGGAACAGATTGAGAGAACATCAGACCAACAAAGAAAGCAGGCGAACACAATCCGAGCGCAAGAGTTTTTGTCATTTTGTTAGCCAACGAAAGACAAGTTACCTAAACAGGTTAGTATCCGATATAGCAGGATAAAAGACCAGCGCACGGCTCAATGGCTTTTAAGGAACTCGCGCAAGACGGGCGCGGTGTCAAGCGTGCCGCCCGAAGATCCACCGGAGTTCCTCTCTGTATGGCGGCGCGCAGCCACGCCCTTTGCGCTTCCAAGAAAATACAGGATAACACCGGCATCGCTTGCCGGCTACCGAGTGCCTTCAATGGTCCAGTTACCATCGTGTTTGCCCAATACATAACTAACAATGGATTCGGGAATTTGCTTACGCGTGCCGTCCGAAAAAACCTGCGATGCCTGGCGGCGGCATAACACGACCGCCTGCGATCCGTCTATTTGCGGCGGTGAAGCCGGCGAAATCCGCATATTCAGCTCTTTAACTTGCGAAAGCTCGGCCTTCACCGCCCTCTTGTTGAGCGTCCGTTGAATGGCCAGAATGGAATCCACGTCTCTGGTATTCCAAGCACTCGCGAAGCGCGAGATCACGGTGAGCACGGCGACCGTCTCATTTTTCGAGGCCTCGTTCAAGCGCAGCGCGCCCAGCGCCGCTTCTGCTTCATTGCGGTAGCGGCTGCCCGGCGCGTTTCGCAAATAGCTTTCGAGCGACGCCTGGTCTCGCTGGTTGACTTTCTTCCAGGCCGCTTCTTCCCGGCTTTCCGCCTCGGCTGCTCGTGTCTTACGTTCAAGCTCGGCCAAAGCGTTCGCAGCGGCTGCGGCATGCCGGCCGCCAGGATGCTTTCTGAGAAAGTCTTCCAATGCGTTCCTGCCGCCATGATTCGCGTTGCTCCAATCGCTATCTTCCGCTTTCATATCGCGCGCCATGAGAACCCCATCGAGATCCCGCTTCGCTTGATTGACGAACGGGCTTGCTGGATACTTCGCCATAAAATCGCGCAGCGAATCCGGATTACCTTTATCGATGCCCTGCCATTGCAATTCCTCGACTTTGGCCGCAGCCGCATTGGCGTGCAGGCCGCCGGGATACTTTGCGGCAAAAGTTCCCAACGCCGCCAGACTTGCTCCGCTGCCGAGTTTCTTCCAATCCTGCTGCTCCGAAGCCAGCGCGCTGGCGTCGGACGATTCCATCCGTATATCCGGTCGGGCGAGAGTCAATAACTCGCCCGGCGCCAGCTGGCGCACAATCGTTTTCGGCAGATAGCCGTTGTGCGAAAGCTCAATCGAGTGACGGCCCGCTGCCAATTCCCTGGTCCAAACTTGCTTCGCCTGCGCTTTCCCCAACAAAACGCCATCCAGCTTGATCTGCGTATCCGCCATCGCCCCGCGAATCTCCACACTCGCGGGCTTGGGGGTGAGCTTCACATCCAAAACGGTTTGCGCCGATTTGCCGACCGCCACCGCCACCGGTCCAAAATCTTTGTAGCCTTTGCGGGAACCGCTCACCTGATAGGTATCGGCGCTCAATTCCACTTTTAAAGGCTGGTTCGAAACGGCGTATTCTTTGCCATTAATGAAGACGCGCGCCCCCGGCACTTCGCTGCGAATCACCAAGCTGCCCGTGGTAGGCCCAGCCGCGGGAGCTTGTCTAGTTTCCGCGCTTTCAACAGTCACCCACTTGGTGGCGACGTGCGCGGGCCTGCTCATCCAATAAGCCAGACCAACCATCACGATCAATACCGCCGCAATGGGAAGCGCTTTTCGAAAAGCAGATTGCCGTCCGCTGGTCCTATCAAAGGCTGCCAGCTTGGCGTCTATGTTACTTAACAGGGCCCCCGCGGCGAAGCGCACATCGGCGTGGCTGGACGATGCAAAATCGTCTTTTGTTACTTCGCCGCGCAACGCGTTCAGTTGTTCAGCCGTCTTGGCAGATTCTATTTGGCTATCCAAATCGGCCATTTTGTTGAGCGCGGACCAGCGGATGGCCTCCGCTTGCGCCTTCTCGCGTTTATACCGCAGCGCCTCCGTCACCTCCACCGGCACAACCGATCCGGGGAAAAGCCGCTCCGCCATGCTCAACGCTTCCTCTGCCGATTCCGCATTTTCGCGCGCCATCGACCGCGCATAGCCTTGCAGAATCGCCAAGACCCCGCCTTCTAAGTTCTTGTCTCCCGGCAGTAATTTGAGAGCGTTGCCGAAAGACTCTTCCGCAGCGCGGAACTGACGCGCTCGCAGACTGCGGTCGCCCCGTTCCACCAGCCGCCGCGCGCTCTCGACATTCTCTTGCAGATTCCGGTCATACTCGGTCTTTCGCTGCTCAATTTCTCGCGACAGCTCCAGAAAATCTGTGAATTGCGGCAGCTTGGCCCTTGCCTCCGCGCACAGCTTTCGGGCCTTCACTAACTCGCCTTCATCCAGGAATTGGCGAATTCGCGAAACGGCATGCGAATATTCGTCCACCAGCGCCAGTTCCCGCTCCTCCGCTCTTTGCTTAAGCTTGAGGAACAGTTGATGGTGCCTCATCCTGCTTAGCACCCAGGCGCATTCTTCCAGGCAATCGTCAATGCGATCCTGCTCCAGCGCCGCCGCCGCTTTCTCGTAACTGATCACCTGATGCTTGATGTCTTCCATCACGCTGCTGAATTCCGGCTCCGCTCCATAGGGAATGGCTGCCGCTTCACTCAGCCGCACATACTTGCCCGCCTGCGCCGGATCATCCTCGCGCTGCAGCGCCGCCGCCAAGTCCGTTAGCTGTTTGAGGTGTCTCTGGCGTTCCTCCCATTTGCGCTTGTCCGCAATCGTGGATTCAATGGACTTCAGCCGGTTCACCAGCCCGCTATCGTGCGGATATCGCTCTAAGGTTCGCGTCAGCCGCTCGCGCGCACGCTCCAAATCGTCAGGTTGAGCGAGCGCCGTCTCGGCCAGTACATTGGCGACGATCTCTTCACGCTCGGCCGCTCGCACACCTTCCCAAAGGCTGTCGGGGACGGCTAGTTTGGCATTCAACCGCGCAGCCTCTTCCAGCAAGCTCCGGGCAACCCGCCAATTCCTGTCTCCCAGCTCCGCCGCTTCTTCCACTGCAACGCTAAATGCCGCTTCTTCCAGGTCGGCCAAGCCCTGACTCAAATTAGCCGCTTCGCGAAACGCCCCGGCAGCGCGCACAAAGGCGTCGTCTTCCATCGCTTTACGCGTTTCTTCGAGCAGAGAATACACGCGGCTAAAACGCTCTTCCAGCTTTCGCTGCTTGGTAGCGAGCCGGCGCAGGACGTTGTCCTCGGGAAAATGTTCC
The DNA here is from genome assembly GCA_963785595.1 of Bryobacterales bacterium. GTDB lineage: Bacteria > Acidobacteriota > Terriglobia > Bryobacterales > Bryobacteraceae > Bog-105. The sequence continues at coordinate 1,571,379 of CAWAVY010000003.1, forward strand.
AACCCAAGCCGCAAAAAACCACCGGCCGGCTGATAGTCGCCGCGGCCCAGCGCTTCCACGATCTGCTCTATCAGACCGTCCCGCGAAACGGCGCGCGCGGCACCAGTTCCGGTACTTTCGGTTGGCATTTCAAAATCAGAATTCTGCATGATGAGTGCCTCAACCCGCGCCCAAGGGCCCGACCCAGCAGATTATCATAGAGTGTCTTGGACCATTATTACCGTTCTTAAGTTTGGGGTAGACCTCAATGAATATACTAGTACGCTAGTACGGCTTCCGCACGCGAAAACAGATTGCAACGTTTCCGTGCCCATCCTCACTAGATGGGTATGTGTTGGCTGGACATCGTCGTTTTCTGGAGCATGCGGCTGGGCGGGATTGTTACCCTATGGGCGCCGCGCCTGTGGTGTACCTAACCTTCTTTTGCCGAGCAAGCCTTCGCCGAGCAAGCGATTTGAGTGAGTTTTTGGGTGAGGATGGGGCGTGAGTAATAAGGGGCGTTGCTTGGAGCGTGAACGGGCCGCTTTGGGTGATGCAATTCGATGTCAGGTGCATGATTTTCCTGGATTGCGGGGGGGTGCGAAAGGGTTGACAGCGCCCGAGCCGGAACGGCTCGCACATTTACTGCGAGCGAAGTGAAACAAATGGCACAGTGACACCGCTTGCTACGATTAAGCCGATGGCCGCGCATTTGATGACAGTCGATCAAGCCACCCAAGCATTGGGAATCTCGCGTTCTACCCTCTGGCGCCGTCTCCGGAGTGGCAATATTCAGAGCGTCCGGCGTGGCGGAAGTCGCCTCGTGCAATTGCCGGCGGGCCCAAAGGCGTCTCGCGTGAACGTGAAAGGCGGGATCCCTCCCTTTACGGAAGATCATCCAATTTTTCGGCTCGTCGGTGCAGGCCGCGGCGGGGGGCAGCCCGGCACCCGCGATAAACACGCGATTCTAGACGAATGACCGTTACACGGGGCGTTCTATGGGACTCCAGCGCTATCCTCGCGCTGTTAGATGCCAATGACGCTGATCATGGAAGCGCAGTTCAAGCGGCCCGCCAGATTGCTTTGGCGCGGCGACCGAGTTTCATCACCAACTACATCGAGGTTGAGGCTCACGCCTTGCTCTTACGAAAGTTGGGGAGAATGCTTGCCCGCGAGTGGCTACTCACTGGCGGCCTTCCGGTGGTACGAGCACTTCCGGCAGAGGAGGACCGAGCGCGGGAAATCATTGCGCGACATTCAGACAAGTACTGGAGTCTTTGTGACGCCATTTCCTTCGCCGTTCTGGAGGCTCGTGGGGTTCGCCGCGCGTTTACGTTCGATCCCCACTTCCGACAATACGGCCGCATGGAAGTGTTGGGGTTGGGTAGGTGATCGCGGTTCCGTGCGCAAGTCTGCGAGCGACGAACTCGTATCGCCTAGTTGATGGATTTGCAGAGGATTGCCGCACCCCTGAAACGCTGGCAAGATGCTGAAGATAGTCAACCGCTTCGAGCGCTTTGCTAGGGATGGTGAGTACGGCGCATTTATCGCCACGCGATTGGCGAGTTCATTGAATGGTACTGCTCTGAGCTGCGATTATCGTTCAGTAGGACTGTTTTTTGGTTCGATACCGAATGCACCTGGATTGCGGCACCTTGTGTTCAGCGAATCACCGCCGCGGTTAACCTTGGAGGGGTGACGGACGATTCGCCCGGGGTGTAGATGACGCTTCCCAGATCGCCGTTTGGAGAAAACGATGCGGCAGGTCGGCCAGAATCGGGCCAGCAACCTCATCATTGTCCTCCGCGGAGGAGACGGATAGAATGAGACGCAATGGTGATAAAAGATTCTCACAATATTTTCGAACGCGTCTATAACGGTATGGACGCTCTCTGTTTAGAGGGCACGCTATCGCAGCGTCTTGAGTCGGTACTGCAGTTCATCTTGCCGTTGCGCACCGACGATTTCCCTGAGGCTATGCGCGAAGACTTCAATGCGATTAAAGAAGGTATCATTGGTGCCCGAAACGCCAGAGCCACCGATGAGGATCTGAAACGTCTCGCCGAGAACTACTTGAAGCTTTACACGAAGGCAGCTCGTTTGGATGGAACCCTCCAGGATGTCGTTGGCGGTTTATCCTCACATTGACGATTCTCGCCAATTGCTCGTTCTGTGGCTAATTTAAGAAACAACGAATCGAGCCGGAGAGAGCATCAGCTCCGGACGTCGCCGTCGCGCAATCTCGACGCGAAGAGTTTCACATCGCGGTATCTGCGGCACGCCTCTCGTGTCCGCTATGGCGAAGCAAAGTGGCCACCGAGTCCAATTTCGTTGCCGCTCGGCATTCGCCCGCCGGGACCGAACACGCCAGGTCAGGGATGGCAGTGGCCTCGCGAAAATGCGCCGCCGACGCCTTCCAGCCCAGATGAGACACTGAAGAGTTGAAGAACTTGCTTGAAGCTTTTACCGCGGAGGTAAACCGCTTCGTTTTCCTTCGGGAATATTCCTTTGCCAAAAACGTGTTTCGAGCGCCGGGTGGACAAGAACTCGAACTGGCCGATCACCTGATTGCGCACCCGGATGCGCTGTTTGTATTTCAGCTCAAAGAACGCACGCAAGAGGCCTCGCCGGATAAAGATGCAGTTGCCAAGTGGTTCGCGCAAAAGGTAACCAAAGTTGGCTGTGGCCAGATCGCCGACTCGATTCGTTTCTTGAGCGAGCAACCCAAATTGTTGGTCCCTAATCAGCGAGGGTATGAGCATGACCTCGCCGCCGATCCTAGGCCTGTGATTCCAATCATCCTTTATTCGTATCCGTCTGAGAATCCCCTACCATCGACGGTGGAGTCTAAGAGATATCACAATAGCCGGCGAGCCGGATTCGTCCATATATTGTCCTTCCGAAATTACTGTCATCTGTGCCAAGCTCTCGCGTTGCCCAGCGAACTGATAGCCTATTTCTCCTTCCGGCGCACGGTTTTTCTTCAGAATCCCGAAAATCAATGGTCCGAATCGCAGATGGCCGCGCAATTTATCGCGAACACGAACGAGCCACTTCCTCAGGAAGAGGCTCGCCTGTTATTGAGCAAAGCCACGGATGATACTTCGTCGTTTGACGTAGGGTCCCTTCTTCGGGAGTTTGGCGACAAAATCTCTCATCAAGAGGATGGCGGAGGGGAGCTTGACTACTACCGAATTCTCGGGGAGTTTTCTCGACTCAATCGGGCCGAAATGCGTGGATTCAAACAGATCTTCGATTGGGCATTGGAACATGCCGGTGCCAAGCAGCTTCAGCTTCCTGTGAGAATGCAGTCCACAAACACGAAGACGAGCTTCGTCATCTTCCCCGTTCCTGACGGGGCTTTTCAGATGAGGTTAAACGCTCTGCGGAACTTTGCAACGCTGGCCAAATATGATTTCCGGGCCGAGCGCCAAATCGGTGCCTCGGTTGCTCGCGACGGCGAGGCTATCCAAATTGATTGGTTATTTATGGAGTTCCCATGGCAAGCAGATAGCAACGTCGAACGTTCTTTGGAGAGATCGTACCCGTTTCATGCGAGGCCGAAACCGAAAGTAACTTACCGCTATCCGGATTAGCGCTCACATAGCCAGTTGCAGATCCCGCGGATCGGCAAACTTTGTTAACGCCTTATGGAAATGTTGTCCTTATGCTAAGCGGTGATAACAAGACGGCAAGGCTGAAAAACGAAAGGGCCGACGCAGGCAAAACCAGGCGGAGGTAGTGGTTTGCTTGCTTTGGAGAGACTGATCAGAAACCGTACTTCATTTAGGGCACTCAGTAAGCGGTGAGTTTTGGTTGTGTCAAGAAGACGCGAAAGCGTCATGCTGTGTAGGAGATGAAAGGAGGCCTTTCGGAGCCGCTCTTCAGGGGGAGGCTTCAAACAACCATAAGCTGCTACGGTGAAAAGCTGTGGTGGTGAGCGTTATGGCAAAAGGCGTGGTAATCCACGTCATGTATGGCTTGGAGACGAGCGTAAGCAAACCTTCCGATGACGCGTCGATAAACCAATCCGTCGTCAAAACCAGAGGCGCCGAAATCTTCTGGGATAAGCCTGCCGGGCGCCTGATTACCGGGCAGGCGGCGACCGGCGTACAGGAGGCGTGAATCTGAGCCAGGCTCCTATACGGAACTTGAGAACCTGACCGATGATGACAAGAGAAAAGGTACAAGTGCAACAACACGAGGCCGAAAGTATCGATGCATTGGTCAGGGGCGGACTGCCCCGTATTAGTGATGAAGCGGTGTAATGCCCGCGGAGCGAAGGGGGTGGGTCACTTGACAGGAACCCAGGCCAACGGGCACCCGGATGAGCCTGATAGTACTGGAAGGCGGCAGCCTTCATCGAGTGGCACGAGCTCAAGTCTGATTGGGGGAAGTGTCAGACCGCGCTCTGGCCGGATCACGGCGCGACTCGTACAAAGCTCTGATTTAGTGGCGCGCAGACGCGAAGCCCTATTTCTACACTGGGTGTGTAACGGCACCAAAATCTTGAACTGGCTGCCAACGGATGCTTTCCATTCTGCACTACCGGCCCAGGGATTGTTGGGCCGCCGCTCAGAACAAAGGGGGCTCTTTGAAGCCTCTGGCCAACGGAGGGTTCAAATGACAGATTTGGCAGTTTCACCTCGCGAAATAATTTCGAACGCCTTCATCCGTCAGCCCAACCGCCCGTGCGAGGGAAACTTTGGCCACGTTGTATTGGAATTGGGCGCTGATCAGGTTTTCGTCGGCTGCCGCCACGGCCTGTTGCGCTTGCACAATCTCCACGCTATTCGTAACGCCGGCAGTGAATCGGTCGCGCGATTGCTGCAGAGATTCCGCCGCCAGCTGCACGTTGCTCTTTGCTACTTCAACCTGATCCCCGGCCGCTTTGAGATCGAGCAGCGCGCTGCGCACGTCGAAATCGATCTGGCCGCGCAAGTTTTCCAATTCGTTGCGCCGGTTGGTCAGTTCGGCGTTATTTTCCAGAATGTCCGCCTTAATGCGCCCGCCGTCAAAGACATTGAACTTGATTGAGCCGGTGGCATTGAAAACGCCATGCGAGTTGGTGGCCAGGCGCAAGCCCTCGCCGCCATAGTAGCCATTGGCGCCGAGCGTCGGGTACCGTTCCGCCTTGGCCGCGCGCACCGTGAATTCCGCGGCAATCACCCGCGCCTTCGCCGCTTGAAAATCGGCCCGGTGCTCGTACGCTTTATCCATTGCATCTTTGAGCGACTGCGCTTCGAGCGGCAGCGCCGGCGACGGATCGGCGACCGTAAAATCCTGTCCGATCGGCAGCCCAATCAGCCGCCCCAGCGATAATTTGTCTTTCTCGAACTGATTAGCCACCACTACCAATTGTTGTTGCCGTTGTTTCAATTCAACCTGCGATCGCAACACGTCGATGCCAATGGCCGTTCCCGCATCGTGCCGCGCTACCGCGTTGTTGTACACCGCGTTATCGGCGTCAATCTGCGCTTGCGTCGAGGTAACCCGGGCGGCGTCGGCGATAATCTGCAAGTAGGCGTTCCCCACGGCCTGCACCACCAGATCGCGGGCATTACTCACGCTTAGCTCCGCGGCCTTTTGCGATGCGCGCGCCGATCGCAAATTGCTGATCGAACGGTAGTCGAAAAGAGTAACGGAGGCGTTCAACAAAGCAGATTGGTAAGAATAGGGCTTAATAATCGTGGGAATCTGAAATCCAAGGCCCGGAGGCAGCTTGACATTGAAGCCAAGCGCCTGCAGGTTTAACTGCTGTTCCGTCATGCTCACATTGCCGTCCAAGTGCGGCAATAGCGCGCTCAAGGCCCCAATCCGCTGGGCGCGCGTCTCTTCGCTACTCTGCTGGCTGGTGAGCAAGCCCAGGTTGGCTTTCAACCCGCGCGCAATAGCGTCGCCGAAACTGAGCGGAATGGGCGTCGCGCTAGCGGTCCCTTGCGGCACGCTTCCCTGAACCGATTGCCCGGGCGCTGTAAGCGGCGCGGTCAACCACATAATGAGAGCAAGAAAAATTCGCAACTGGAGTGTTTTCATTTCTGAAAGGCTCGGCACTACTGCTTTCGATGCACAAACCCAAGCGTTCGTAGCCGAAATATTTAACACCTTAACCTTTTACAAATGGCGCTTGGCAAACGAGCAGATCTCGAACCCCGTCAGGTATTTGAACGGAAACTCGCCCATCGTATAGTGGCCGCACAGCAATTCCACCGCATCGTGATCCCAGTTGTGCCGACGCGCGCCTTCAATCACTTGGCGTGAAAGATGCAGCGGGAACGTGGTGTCGTAGCGCGTGTAGATGAATTTCGCCTTTTTCTTCCGCGTGGAATACATTTCATAATAACTGGGCGGGCTAATGGCCAGCCACATCTTGCGCAGCGCTTCCAAAGTCACAGACCCTTCCAGGCTTTCGCGAATGTGGCGCGAGGAAAGCCCTTCCCACACTACATCGGCAACGTAGGTGGAACAGTGGTTGAAAATATCCACTTTGATGCGCGGCTCGTGCGCGCTCGCGAGAAACGCATAGCAGGAACCCAGGCTTGTGCCCACGATGCCCAAATCTGTGAACCCTTCTTGTTCCAGCCAATCGAAGCAGGCGCGCGTATCAATCACCGCTTGGCGGGTGGCGTCAATCGTGCGGCAGATGTTGGACGAAACTGCATAGTCGGCGCGCTGCAAGTGCCGCGGCATACGCGCGTCGTGATACGGCAAGCTCAAACGCAACACCGATATGCCCAAACGCTGCAAACCCGCGCACAACGCGTTGTGCTGGGGCAACTGCGAATTCCAATGCGGCAGCAGCGTAATCGCCTTTCGCCCCCCGCCGCGCGCCGGATACCACAGGCAATGCACCGTGTTGTTCTCCGCGTAGGGCGTCGGCACCGGGGACGTAAACTTCAACCATTCGCCGTCCGTTTGTTTTTCGAGCCTGAAATCGCTGGGCGAATCGTAGCCGAAAAACTCGCCGCTGTGCGCGATGATGCGCTGATTCAACTGTTCAATGTATTCAACGGGGTCGGTCCCATTACGCGGAAAATTTCTGCTGCACGGCCAATGTTCGCTCCACTCCAAGCCGAATTCGAAGGGGCGGACAACGCGATCGGTGGAGCGGTTGGCCAGGCCATTCTCCCAACCGTACATCCAGTTGCGGTAGCGTCCCGCCGCCTTGCGAATCAGAAACTTCATTGCACTAAATCAAGTTGGAACGAATGCGGGTGCGGCTGCGCGGCTGAGTGCTGACGGCTAGCCAGTTCAGCGTCCAACGCATCCAGCGCCTTTAATGACCGGTCGAGACTCTCCAGATTCAATTTTTCAAGCGGCACCTGAAACGTACGCCAGCGCTGGTTATGAGTCTCAATCCGGCGAATGGTCAAATCGCGCACTTCCACCGATTGCCGCGCCATGGGCGTGTCGAGCACAGCCAGGTTCACCCCATCGGCCCATTCTTTACCGCTCCACGTACCCACCACGACGCCATCAATGGTGAGTTTATAGCGCCCTTCCGCCAACCCGGTCACGCGCAGCGGTTGGCGGTTGAGAGCCTCGGTAATGTCACTGTCTTTGATCGCTAAAGCAATCGAATGGTCACGGTCGTCAGCCAGCCACGCGGCAAAAGGCATGGGCAACGCTTCATCGCTTTCCGTCCACGCTAGAGGCGCAGTCTTAAGGCCGCTCACTTTCGCGAAAGCGGCATCCTTCACCTGACCTGCCGCCGCATCCAGCGTGACGGAAGAAACCAACGGCCGGGCGTTCCACGCCTTTAACAGTTGTTCCGCCATCACCATGTGTCCCGCCAGTGCCGGATGCACACGATCGGGCAGAATCTTTTGCGCTGTCGCCGCATCGTCGCTATTCGCCTTCTTAAGCATTGCTACCACGGGCGCATTCAAATCGGCCACGTCCAAATGCGCATCACTCGCGTAATGCTGAATCCACGCGCTGTACTTCTGCAACACTGCGTTATAGCCGTCCGGCTGCAGCGTGAACGGGCGCGTCACATCGTCGAAGGGTGAAGGCTCAATAGCCGTAATGCGCAAGTTGGGAACCGCCTGCCGAACCACTTCAACCAAGTGCCGATATCCGGCGTAATAGGTCTCATCGTCCGCCGCCGTGTTGTTGGTGTAGTGTCCGTCATTCATGCCCAGCATGATGGTCATCACCGTTGGATGATAGGCCAGCACATCGCGTGCCAGCCGAACGTCAATCGGACCACCACCGCCCCCGCTCACCCGGTCGCCACCCCAGCCCGAATGCACAAAACGCACCTCGAGCTTTGGATAGCGCGTGACCGTGTACAACTCAGTGACCATGGTGTAAAGGCGCTGATCGGTAATACTGTCGCCGTAGAAAACGACAGTATCTCCCGGATGCAGGTAAAAGGAATCGGCGAACGCCGCGCGGCAAAGCAGGATGGCCGGCAAAATCAGTTTGTTAGTTACGGAAGTCACTCTGACTAGGATAGCGAGGCTGCAGTCACTTGGATTGGTGAGCGGGTGCGCGTGAAGGGCCGACCAGGGGGTCGGCCAGCGGACGGGGGCGTCCGCCCCACCAGAATGGTGAGTGTGTTCGCTCGCTTCGGTTACCTAGCCAATCGCCCCCGCCTTCATCAACTGCTCCGCCTGCTTCAGCGCCTCCGGCGTGATATTCTCACCCGAAAGCATACGCCCAATTTCGCGCGCCCTTTCCGCCGGCCCTAGTTCTTCAATCTCGGTGGCCACACGCCCTTTGCTCTCGCGCTTTGCCACCGAATAATGATGGTCCGCAAACCCGGCTATTTGCGCCAGATGCGTTACGCAGATCACCTGATTCGCCTTCGACAAAATTTTCAAGCGCTTTCCCACCGCCGCGGCCGCCGCGCCCCCCACCCCCGCGTCTACTTCATCAAACACCAGCGTCGAAATACCGTGCCGCTGACCGGCATCGCCCGCCGCCGTTTTCAACGCCAGCGCGATCCGCGAAAGCTCCCCGCCCGAAGCAATCTTCTCTAGCGCCTTCAACTCCTCACCTTTATTCGGCGACACCAGAAACGCGATCTCATCCACGCCCGCCGCCGTCCACGCCCCTTGCGTCACGCCAATTTGAAAATGCGTTCCGGCCATCATCAAACTTTTCAGTTCCGTCTCCACCTGTTGGCTGAGCGCCGCCGCCGCTGCCGCCCGTTTGCCGCTCAGTTCCATCGCCAACTTTTCGTATTGCCGGGCCGCGGCCGCGCGTTGCTTCTCCAGTTCAGCGCGGTGTAGGTTCGAGTTTTCCACTTCGTCCATGCGCCGCGCCACGTCCGCGTGAAACGCCAACACCTCGTCCACGGTCCGGCCATATTTGCGCTTCAACTTGTCCAGCGATTCCAAGCGGCTCTCCACTTTGTCCAATCGCGCCGGATCGCCTTCCAACTTGCCCAGATAATCGCGCAAACCGTAAGCCGCTTCATTCACCTGCACCGCCGCCTGCTTGAGGCTCGCCGTGCTTTCGGCCAGGCTATCGTCAATCCGCACCAGTTCGTCCAGCCGCTTGATCGCCGTCCGCAATTGCGTCGTCGCACTGTCTGGCGATTCGTAAAGCGCCGCAAATGCCGCTGCCGCGTTCTCCTGTAACTTCGTCACGTTCTGCAGAATTTTCCGCTCGCCTTCGAGTTCGGCATCCTCGCCCACGCGCGGCTGTGTGGCCTCAATCTCTTTGCGCTGAAAGCTCCATAAATCCAGCAGCCGCAACTTCTCCTGCTCGTTCTGATTTAACTCCTCGAGTTTGGTCCCCAAATTTCGCCAAAGCGCAAAGGCCTCGCCCACCTTGCAGCGCAGCCCTTCCGCCTTGGCATACTCATCCAGTAATTGCCGCTGCGCCACTGGCGTGAACAAATGTTGCTGCTCATTCTGCCCGTGGATAGCGCCCAGCAGCGGCGCCAGCAGTTTCAAGAACGCCGTCGTCACCGGCTTATTCGCAACAAAGGCGCGCGATTTACCGTTCGCCGCCACTTCCCGCTCCACAATCAACTCGCCTTCGCCGTCTGGCTCCACGCCGCTTTCACTCAACAGGCCGGCCGTTTCCGCCTCATCCTGCAAAGAAAAAATGCCCGCCACTCTCGCCTTTGCCTGCCCGCTGCGCACCATCTCCGCCGACGCTCGCGCCCCCAGCAGCAAACCCAACGAATCCACCACAATCGATTTGCCGCTGCCCGTCTCACCCGTTAGTATGTTCAACCCTTGGTGAAAACGTATGCGCGCCTGCTCCACCACCGCATAGTTCTCAACCATTAATTCCAGCAGCATGTTTGACCGAATTATGCCAGATGCCTAGGCAGCATGCTAAATCAGGTTCGTGACGAACTTGGGCTAAATCATGCCTTCCAGCCGGACATAACTCGCTTCCATTCCCCGCTCCATGCCACTGGCCAGCATGCGCGCGCGCGTTCCGGTATCCGGCAGGGTCATGCGGAGCGTCAACAATGTGCCCTCGCCGTCGGCCTCGAACTTCGTTTCAACGTGATTGTCAGGCGTGCGGTCGGGCAAAAACATCCGTTCCACATGCACGATCCTGGTGTAAGGCTCCAGTTCCAGGTATTCACCCGTCACGTGGAATCCACCTTTGCCGTTGGTCCACTCGTAGCGGATCTTCCCGTTCGGCCTCGCCTCGCTGATGCAAACCGGCATCGTCCAGCCGTCCGGCCCGAGCAGCCATTTCTGAATCAGTTCCGGCTCCGTGTGCGCACGATACACCGCCTCGGGTGGCGCGGCGAAGCGCCTCGTCACCACGATGTGTGTATCGCCTTCCGTCTTCAGTGTCATTTTCGCCATTGCAAATCTCCTTTTTCTATTCAGCTGGTTTCATCTCTGCCAGAACATGGTCTAGGCGGTCGTAGTTTTTGGCCAAAGCGTCTCGCAGCATCGCAAGCCACTTATCAATGGGTTCAATACCGCTCTCTGCTAATCGGCAAGGGCGCTTCGTTCCCTCGACCCGCCGGATAATCAGCCCCGCGCCCTCCAACACTTTCAGGTGGCGCGAGATCGCTGGCTGCGTCATTTCAAACGGTTTCGCCAGTTCCATCACCGTGGTTTCGCCGAGCGCGAGGCGGGCCAGGATAGCGCGCCGTGTTGGGTCCGATAAAGCAGAAAAGGCCGCGTCGAGGGTTGACATTCTTCAGGGATCTCTATATGATCGTTATGTTATATAACTAAATTGTTATTATCAAGAGAAATTTTGTAATGCCTAAGCCTAAAAGCGTGGATGAATACATTGCATCGTTCCCGCCCGAAGTTTGGGCGATCCTCGAAAGGATCCGCCTGACAATCCGGAAGGCCGCCCCCGCCGCAGAGGAGATAATCAGCTACAACATGCCGGCCTAGACGCTGGGCGGTGTTTTGGTGTACTTCGCTGCGTTTAAGAAGCACATCGGGTTCTATCCGCCAATCAAGGGCGATGCCGGGCTGGAAAAGGCGAAATCAAAGTACCTCGGCGAGAAGGGGAATTTGCGATTTCCAATCGACGAGCCGATCCCGTACAGCGTGATCGAAAGACTTGTGAGGGCCAGAGTGGAGCAGTTGTTAGCGAAAAAATAAGACCATTTTTTGGTTGAAATGTTTAGGAATGGGCAACGACCGTACCGTTTACACTGGAAAACGCAGGCGAAATCGCCTGCGCCACCACGTCCAACCTTCAGCCCAACCACTCACCGTTTTCTCGGTCCCTATAATGAAAGCGAGGAAACGAAAGGACACGCATATTGCCCTTTTCTTTGTTTCTCGCAGACTTATCTCTGTGGGACATCACGAAAAATCTGCGGCCCGTGCCGCTCGCCGTAATAGGAATTTTGATCTTCTTCTCGCTGTTTTCCTGGACCATCGTTTTGTCCAAGAGCGGCATTTTCAGCCGCGCTCGCTCGCGCAACAAGAATTTCCTGCGCGCGTTTCGTAAAGCCAAGAACCTGCAAGCCATCGCCGCCGCCAGCGAGCAATTCGGCTCCGCGCCGCTCGTGGCCGTCTTCGATTTTGGCTATCGTGAGATCGAACGCCAGATCTCCCAGCGTGGCGCGCTCGTCAACAAACCCGCCGTGGAACGCAGCTTGCAACTGGGTATCAGCGAAGAGGTCACCAAGCTCGAAATGAACATGCCCTGGCTCGCCACCGTGGCCTCCGTCTCGCCGTTCATTGGCCTCTTCGGCACTGTTTGGGGCATCATCGACGCTTTTGAAGGCCTGGGCACCGCCGGCAGCGCCAGTCTGCGCGCCGTCGCGCCCGGTATTTCGGAAGCGCTCGTCACCACCGCAATCGGCCTTGCCGCCGCCATCCCCGCCGCCATCTTTTACAACCTCTTTGGCAGCCGCATCAAGGAATTCGGTACCCGCATGGAAGACTTCGCCATCGAATTTCAAAACTTCGCCGAACGCGATTTCGGAGGATAACCATGGCCTTCTCCTTCAATGGCGGCAATGGCGGGCATCGGGGTCGGCGCTTCGGCGGTCCCGCCGCTCTCTCTGAAATCAACATCGTTCCGCTCGTCGATGTCGTTCTCGTTCTCCTCATCATTTTCATGATCACCGCCAACGTCATGGAATTCGGTCTCGATATTCAAGTGCCCGCCGTTCGCCGCGTGCAAAATACGGCGCAAGATCTGCCCGTTGTCAGCATCACCAAAACCGGCGAGTCCTTTCTCAACGAAAAGCCCGTCAACATCCACGAACTTGCGCAAGCGGTCCGCGCCCGTTTTCGCACCGCCACAGCCGTCTATGTGCGCGCCGACAAGGAAACCCCTTGGGATCCCATCGCCCAAATCGTCGCCGAACTGGGCGAAGCGAAATTCGAAGTAAAAATGGTAACCGCTCCCACCGATTCCGGGCGTCCCGGCCGCTAACCTCTCATGGCCGAGCGCATTGACATTCTCGACGAACGCGACCGACTCGCCCTGCCTTTCTTCGGCTCGCTCCTGGTGCATGGCAGCGTCGCCGCCGTTTTTTTCCTGAGTTGGTTTTGGCTCAAACACTCGCCCGATTCGCTTGGCGAACCGAATCCCTCCGGCGGCACCGCCTACGCGGTTTCAGTTACAAAGAACATCCCTATTCCGCAACGTGATGCGCCTCTCAATCCGGTAGCGCACGATACCGAATCTCTCGTCCCTTCCGCGCCCGCCGAAAAGGAAGCCGAAAAGAAGGAGCCTGAGCCCAAAAAAGACGCCTTCCAAATCCCCGATAAAATCAAGCCGCAAAAAGAGCAACCCCACCCGCAGCAAAAGTACACCGCCCCTGCTCCCCCCAATCAGGTCTATAGTCAATCGCGGCAAGCTGTCTCCAACCCCATGTATGGCGCGCAAGCCGGCGCAGGGCAGGTCGGCATCGGCCCGAATTCACTACTTGGCAATCGCCTGGGCTGGTATGCGCAGCTAATTCGCGACCGTCTCGCCCAAAACTGGCAAACCAACGGTCTGAACGGCCGCACCCAAACCGCGCCCGCCGTGGTCAGCTTTCACATCCTGCGGGACGGCACCATCCGCAATCCGCAAATCGTCCAATCCAGCGGCAATTCGGAAATCGATAACACGGCTCTCCGCGCTGTCTATGCTTCGAGCCCCCTGAATCCGCTTCCGCCGCAAATCTCCGAAAACGATATCCTGGCAGAGTTCACCTTCAATTTACGCTGATGCGCACACTTACTGTTTCTCTCTTTCTATTCCTCACGCTCGGACTCGTCTCCGCGCGCCAGCAGGTGGTCGGCACCATCGAAAAAAATCCCGGCAAGCCCCACATCGCCGTTACCGATTTTCGCGCCACCGGAACCATCGCGCCCACGCTCATGGCCACGTTCAACAGCACCGTTCAGAGCGATTTGCAGAGTTCACCACTCATCAACTTCATCCCGAAAACTCTCTACCCGTTGCGCATTCCGCAAGTGCCCAATGATCTCGCCGCCGGCGAGGCGGCCGCCAATGCCAGACCGGCCCCCACCCCGGGTTTCCGCCTAGCTGATTGGTATGCCGCGCCCACTACTGCCAACTACCTTGGCATCGGCTACGGCGCGGAAGATCGCGGCCTCTTCGTGGTCTTCGGTTATTTCTATACCACCGCCCCCAACATTACCGATCTCCAGCAGGCGCAGGTCTTCGGCAAAATCTACACCGCCTCGCTCGATCAAAACGGCGCCATCGACGCCGCGCATCGCTACGCCGCCGACATCCTCTCTCAGTTCGGCGGTCAAAGCCTGGTCGGCTCGCGCATCGTTTTCGTTTCGGACCGCACCGGCTCAAAGGAAATTTGGGTGATGAATTGGGACGGAACAGATCAACGGCAGGTCACCAAGTACGGCTCCATTACCACCTTCCCCTCCGTTTCGCCCGACGGCCGCATTGTCGCCTTTACCACCTATGCCACCGGTTATCCCGCCATTCAAATGTTCTCGCTCGATACCAACCGCAAACTGCCGTTCTATAACCAGCGCGCTTCCATGAACGCCTTCGTGTCCTTCACCCCGGATTCCAAACAGATTGTGTTCTCGTCCACCGCCGCCGGCGGCGCGGCGCAACTCTATCTGGCCAATGCCGATGGCAGCGGCATGCGGCGCATTTCCAATTCCAGCACCATCGAGGTAGAAGCGAAAATCAACCCCAAAACCGGAGCCACTATGATGGATGTGTCGGGCCGCTCCGGCTTGCCGCAAATTTACCTCATGAATATGGAAGGCGCCGATGTCCAGCGCCTCTCCGCCGGCACGGGCGAAGCCACCAATCCGGCTTGGAATCCCGATGGCGAACACATTGCGTTCGCGTGGACCAAAGGATTCGAGCCCGGCAATTACAATATCTTCGTCATGGATGTGATCACCAAAGACACCACCCAACTCACCGCCAACGAAGGGCGCAATGAGAACCCCAACTGGGCACCCGATGGCGCGCACATTGTCTACGCTTCCAAACGTGGCCATCAGTCGCAAATCTGGGTTATGAACGCCGATGGGACGGGCAAGCATCCACTCACCGATAAAGGCAGCAATGAAAAACCCGTCTGGGTCAACGCTGAAAAGTGAGAAAAAAGAGGGTCTTTTTCGCCCTTTTTCGCGCGCTCACCGCGTGTTCTTTGACTGACCCGGAAACCAGCCGTGAACTAGAATACAAAGTTTGAGGGAATTCTCTAAATCATGATGAAACAAAAGGCAACTCTAGCGCTCCTGACAATGCTCATCCTGGGCCTTTCGGCCGGATGTCACAAGAAAATTCCGCCGCCGCCCCCGCAGGCCCCGGCGCCTTTGCCGGAAAACAACGCGCCCACCGCCAAGCCCGCCATAGGCTATTTTACCGCCGAACCTAGCACCGTCACCGTTGGCCAGCCGTCGTCCCTCCGCTGGTCCGTGACCGACGCCACCAGTGTAAAAATTGACAACGGTATTGGCGAAGTCAGCCCCAACGGCCGCCGCGGCGTTTACCCCACCGCCACCACTACTTATCACCTAACCGCCACCAATGCCGGCGGCAGTTCTGAAGCCGATGCCACTGTCACCGTCAGCACGCCTCCACCCCCCGCGCCCGTTTCAACTGGCGGTCAGCCCACGATTCAGGACATCCTGGCCAAGCAGGTGCAGGATATTCACTTCGACTACGACAAGAGCGACATTCGCGCCGAAGATCAGGCCATTCTCCAAGGCGACGCGAGCGCGTTGAAAACCATCTTCCAGATGGATCCCAATTTCATCGTCGCCCTGGAAGGACACTGCGACGAGCGGGGGTCCGCTGAATACAATCTCGCGCTCGGTGACCGCCGCGCCGGGGCCACCAAAGATGCCCTCATCGCGCTCGGCGTCCCTGGCGATAAGCTGAAAACCATCAGCTTCGGCAAAGAGCGTCCACTCTGTACCGAACCCACGGAGGATTGCTACTCCCGCAACCGGCGAGCCCATTTCTCCGCCACTCAGTAAGTCCGCGCGTGCGGGGAAATTAAAGTTCCCTTACACTGAAGACAAGTGCGAAACGGGGATGGCCCAAATCCGTCCCCTTCCATTGAGGAGTTCATTCAGATGAAATTAGTGCGCCTCGCCGTTTTATTCGTCACCTGCTCCGGTTTTTGTTTTGCCGTGAACAAAGACCTGTTGGCCCTGCAGCGTGAGATGGAAGATAAAATCGACGCTCTCCAAAAGGAGATGAACACCAAGCTCGACACCATGAACGGCATGCTCAGCGCCATTCAAGCCGATTCCCGCCATAATGCCGATCTGCTGTCCGGCATGCAGGAATCCGTCAGCAGCAGCGTGGCTCGCTCGCTCACTCCCGTGACTGGCCTGACCAATCGTGTCGATACCGTGGGCGAAGAAGTGCGCTCTTTGAAAGATTCCCTGGCCGATATCACCGCGCGCATGGAGCGCATGGACGCCAAAATTACCGATCTCAAGAATCAATTGCAGATCATGCAGAGCCCGCCGCCCGTTCCTTCCTCGAGCGGCACGTCCACAACGTCCCCGCTCTCGTCAACGCCCCCCCAGGCATCAAGCGGTCCCACCCCCGCGGCGGGTCCGCAACCTCCTCCCGGAGTCAGCGCCGATCGCAGCTTCGCCGAAGCCAAGCGCGATCTGCAAACCGGAAAAAGCGATCTCGCTTATAACGAATTTCAGCAATACCTCACTTATTTTCCGAGCACCGAATTTGCTGTCCAGGCACAGTATTATCTGGGCGAAATCGATTACAACCGCGGCAACTATCCCAGCGCCATTCACAATTTCGACCTGGTCCTCGAACGCTACCCCGAAAACCCCAAGACCGCCGACGCTCATCTCATGAAGGCCTATTCTCTGCTCAAAGCCAACGAACGCAACCGCGCCGTGCAGGAATTCCGCATCCTCGTTTCCAACTACCCGCACACCGACGACGCCCGCAAAGCCTTGCAGCAACTCCGCAGCTTCGGCGTCTCGGCCGCTTCCCCCCAGCCGTCGGTTTCCCGCTGACTGCTCCGCAGTTTATCGCCAAAATCGGATACCTGCGATTCCTTCTTGAATAAGCGCAAAGTTAGTTTACCCGCAAGATCCGGATGGATCTTTCCCATTTGGTCAGGCATCATTAGAGCTGGTTCCAGTGATGGTCAAGCGCGAAATGTCAACAAGCGTAAATCAGTTCATGCGCGATCAATTGCTCGACCGGCGGCACAAACTGGTGGATGCCGGTCACCACGTCCATGATGCGGAACGCTTCCAACTTCTCTTACACGAAGTGGATGGCGCTTTGGCAAGAATGGACGATGGTTCGTTCGGCATTTGTGAAGCCTGCCACGACACCATCGAATACGATCGGCTCATTGCCGACCCGTTAGTGCGCTTCTGCCTCGACCACCTGACCCGTTCGGAGAGGTCCGCCCTCGAACAGGATTTGCAACTCGCCAAACGCGTCCAGTTGGGCCTGCTTCCGAAGGGAATTCTCGACCGCTATGGCTGGCAAATCTGCTACCACTACGAGCCTGCGGGTCTCGTCAGCGGCGATTATTGCGATGTTATCGATTCAGGCGAAAACGGGCTCTACTTCATGGTGGGAGATGTTTCCGGAAAAGGCGTGGCCGCCTCGATGTTGATGGCGCATCTGCATGCCATGTTCCGCACTCTCATTCCACTGGAATTGTCGCTCCCCTGTATGCTCCAACACGCCAACCGCGTGTTCCGCGAGAGCACGTTGCCCAACCAGTACGCCACACTCGTCGCCGGCCGCGCGTGGCCCGATGGCCGAGTTGAGATCTGCAATGCCGGACATCCGCCTCCCTTGGTTGTGCTAGGAGCGGCGATCGATGCGGTTGAGACCGCGGATCTTCCTATCGGCATGTTCGGCAACCAGGAATTCACCCTTGCCGAATTGTCTCTCGATCCCGGCCATGGCCTGGTGATCTATTCTGACGGTGTCTCTGAAGCGACAGACTTATCAGGAAGTGAGTATGGCGTGGAGCGCTTGCGGGCACTGATCGGCCAAAAGCAAATGCGCAACGCCTCAACTCTCCTCGCAGCTTGCCGCGACGATCTGAGAGACTTCCGGCGCCACGCTACAAAAACCGACGACGTTACCTTGTTTGTATTGGGCCGTGCTTAACTATTACCGCACACTCCCTGACGGTCGTGGTTCCTAAGGCTTGACGTCTAGGTGGGAAGTTTGCCGGGGCGCTGTTTGTGGAAGTTTGTCTGGTTCTGAAATGCTACGGCCAGGGCGAGGATGCGGTTTTCAGAAAACGGGCGTCCCACGATCTGCAACCCAATGGGCAAGCCATTCCCAAAGCCACAAGGAATGGTAATCGCAGGCAGGCCGCACAAATTGCTCGCTTGTACCAAGCCGGCAAAAACGCCCTTTGTTTCCGGCCTTTTAGGGATGGTTTGATCAAAGGGTGTGTCGGCTTTGTCGGGAAGATCCACCTTCGTGGGAGCTACGAGGAAGTCCACACTTGCAAAGAGCTCGCGAAAGGCGGCTTGCATTTGCGTGCGCAGGCGCATCGCCTTCAGGTAGTCGATGGCCGAATAGTTCAGGGAGGCTTTCAACCCGTCGATCTGGCCCTGGTCGGCCAACTGATCTACCCGTCCACTCCGAATGAATGGCTCAAACACCGAGGCGGCCTCTGAGTCGATAATGCAAGTGATCACCGGTCCATAGGGGAAGTCAGGTAACTTCGTTTCCACGGTGCGGGGTCCGAGCGACTTTACAACTGACAGAGCCTGAGCGAAAGCGGGCCGCAAACTCTCTTCCGGCCACTCCGTAAAGTCGATTTCGGCAAACCCGATGGTCAACTCTTTCAAATTGCTGTAATACTGAGGCGAGTAATAGAAACTCTTGTTCGCGGAGGCAGGGTCTTCATCGTCGGCGCCCGCGATGGCATGCAGCACCAGACCGCAATCCTCAGCAGAACGGGCCAGCACGCCGATTTTGTCGAGGGTCCAGGAAAGGGACATGGCGCCGTGCCGGCTGACTAAGCCATAAGTGGGGCGGAGGCCACTCACACCGCAATAGCTGGCGGGCGTGAGGATGGATCCCGAGGTTTCGGATCCGAGAGCAAAAGGCACGAGACCGGCACCGACAGCGGCACCGGAGCCACTGGACGACCCACCCGACCAATATTGTTTATTCCAAGGATTGCGACCGGGCCCCTGCAATGAAGCACTAGCGGATGTATAGCCGCCGCCGCCCGCCAATTCGACCATCGAGAGTTTGCCGATTAGTATCGCTTTCACACCTTTCAACTTTTGGACTGCCGTGGCATCGTAATCGAACACCTGATCGGCGAAGGGTTTAGCACCCCAAGTTGTGGGGTAATCGGCGACACTGAGGAGATCTTTGACGGCAAAGGGAATCCCTTGCAGCGGGCTGCGGAAGCGATCGCGTTTGATATACCAATCGACGTCTTTAGCCGCCTTTTGGCCGTCTTGCAACAACGAGAGCGCGAGGGCGTTGTACTCCGGACCTTGTGTTTCCAAACGTGCCCCGAAAAATTTGGTCAGCTCAACGGAAGAGATCTGCCGTTGGCGCAAGGCAGCACCTAACTCGGCGATGGTGGCGAACGCGAGGGTGCTCTCATCCAAATTCGTTCTTGGTTGGCCCATGCGCTACGCCCGGAAGTGGAAAGCCGGTTCGATATTCATAGGAACTTCGAGAGCCGCTAGTTTGCCGCTCACTTCATGGACATCGGACTGGGCTTTGGCGATGCGCTGCTCGGGCGGCAAAGCAGGGGCCGCGGATTGCGGAGCGATTTGGGCCAAGAGCGGTGTGGCGCCCAGGAAGGCGACCCACCGCCGGCGATTTAAGCGGAGAGGCATGTTGGCATTATAGACAGTTGGCAGTTCGAAGCCACATGCCAAACTAAAGGCGTTGCCACCCGTTCGATCGTTCAAGGAGCTCGCGCAAAACGGCCACGGTATCAAGCGTGCCGCCCGAAGATGCGGGGGAGTTCCTCCCTGTGTGGCGGCGCGCAGCCGCGCCCTTTGCGCTTACGGCGCCGCGTTTCGCTTGAGCGCATTTTTGACGCTGATCGTAGCCGCGCCTGCGATGGCCAGCGAGTTTCTATGGCTTTCCGACATTCACTTCGATCCTTTAGCCGATACGGGCATCGTCAATCAACTGGCCGCCGCGGAGCCAGCGCAGTGGGCCGCGATTCTGGATACAGGGTCGGCTAAGCTTCCTGGCTTTGGCCATGATACGAATTGGCCGTTATTCTTATCTGCGTTGCAGGCTAGCGCAAAAGTTACGCCCAGGCCGGCGTTCACGATTGTGACCGGCGATCTTCTCACGCATCACTTTCGAGAACGATTTGATTTGGCGGCCACGGTCCACAGCGACGAGGCGTTTCGCAGCTTTGTCAGGAAGACGGCGGAGTTTGTCACGCTGCAGATCAAACAGAGGTTGGCCGGCGCGCCGGTAATCGCCGCGCTGGGTAACAACGACAGCGACTGCGGAGATTATGCGTTGCAGCCGAGCGGGCCGTTTCTGAGCGACAGTGCGAAGTTTGTGAGCGACTCAGATTCTTACAAGCACTATGGGAGTTTTAGCGTGGCGAATCCGGCGCTGAGGCATGGTCGCATTGTTGTTCTGAACACGGTCTTCTTTTCGCCCAGATACCGCGATGTGTGTGGCCAGGGAACGGACGATCCGGGCGCGGGAGAGTTGGCGTGGCTAGCGGATGAGTTAGAGAAGGCCAAGGCGCGGCATGAGAAAGTCTGGTTGGTTTATCACATCCCACCGGGAGTGGATGCTTATGCGACCACACATGCCAGGCAGATGGCGGCGGCTGAGCCGGTAAGGCTGCTTTGGAAGGAACCGTATCAGAGCAAGTTCCTGAGCCTCATGGCTCAATACGCGAGCCTGGTGGGGCCAAACTTCGCGGGTCACGTTCACGTGGATGACTTTCGACTCTTAGGGAGTCGGGCGGGGCGTTCGGCCTTTGTGATGGTGGGGCCGGGCGTGAGTCCGATCACGGGACAGAATCCGACGTTCCGATTGGTGCAATTCGATTCGCATGGAAAGTTGGAAGATGAAACGACCTATTATCTGAGAAACCTCACGGAGGCCGCAGGCGGGGCAGCGAGTGATTGGGACGTGGAGTATGACTTTCGACGGGAGTGGAAACTCCCGGGGCTGAATGCGGAGAGCTATGCGAGCCTCTATGAGAGAATTGCCGGCTCTTCGGAAACGGCTGACCGTTGGTGGCGATTCTATTCGACTTCGAGTGAGGCGGGAAGGGCGGTGGCGCATAGTAGCTACCGGCAGTTTTATTGCGCGACCGGGAGTTTGACGGCGGATGGCTACGACGCTTGTGTGGGGGAGAAGTAAGTGGTGGGCGGTCACAGGATCGAACTGTGGACCTCCTGCTTGTAAGGCAGGCGCTCTAACCGGCTGAGCTAACCGCCCAATCCAACAGACTCTTTGATTCTAAAACACTTCCCAAAATTGTCATATATCCGGTGGCACCAAAATCGCTCGAAGGGCCAGCGATCATGGCGAAACCGTGATAAAACCCGCCCGTGCCTGATTCAATCGCGCTTGCGCGCGGCCAGTTGAGCAACAAAATCCGCGTGCTCCGGCGTGGCTAATCCCTGCTGGAGAACCAAATTTCTACGGGGCATATCGAGATCCCACAGCGCCGTGGTGTCGAGCCAGAGTCCGGGGAAGCAGCGGGATCGGAAGACGCCGTCCGGCCCCGATTCGGCTGCCTGAAAGCCTTGGGGAGTGAGCGTGAAGCCCACCAGTTCTTTGTTACGAGGGACCGCAATGAGATATTCCCGAACTCCCATGCGCTCGTAAAGCCGTTTCTTTGCTCCGAAATCGCGAGACCGGCTGGAAATGGCGACTTCCA
Organism: Bryobacterales bacterium; assembly: GCA_963785595.1. GTDB lineage: Bacteria > Acidobacteriota > Terriglobia > Bryobacterales > Bryobacteraceae > Bog-105. The sequence goes on from CAWAVY010000003.1 coordinate 1,593,130, forward strand.
GCACCAATTCAGGAGCGCCGGACGGGTACGTTCCCGTTACCCCCGACTGGCCTCCAAATTCCGGCAGGATTCGCAAAGTGGTGTCGGGCTGCGGCACTTGGCCGTCACCCATCAGCCAGGTACCCTCCAGGGCGGGGCGGCATCCGGGCGTGGAGGAAGCATAGTGATCAAGCCAGCCGTTCAGGAAGGACTGACATTCCTGGTGCCCGAGGCTTACAGGAGAAGGCATGTAGACGATTCCGTTGATCAGTTCGGCGTGCTTAAGGTCGGGGGTTTGTTCCCAGCGGCGCAGAAACTCATCGGTGGTCAGCGAATCGCCTTCCAGCAGCGTCGGGGGCGATACAGGAGCGGCCAGCGGCATTGGATGGTCCCTTCGGCGGTCACAGTCAGTTTACCACCGGCGGCAGACGAGAGACTCAATTGAGCCTAACGCTTCAATTTCCGCGCGAACGCGGTATGGTCCGCAGTCTTGAGTCCCCTCCCGACGGTGGCAGCAAGGCCGTCCAAGCCGGACTCCCAGAGCGCTGCGGGAAGGAGCCACAAGCCTGGAAATGCGTGAGACCGCAGTGTGCCATCCGCCGCCGCCGCAATCTCGCGGTACTTGCCACCGGCCAACTCGCGCCAAACGACTCGCTGGCTCTTGGGACGCACGATGAGATACTCCCGTACGCCGCTCCGTTCGTAGAGTTTCGCCTTCTCGCCCGACTCTCGAGTGCTAGTGGTGTGACTGATTTCAACGATCAACTCGGGAGCGCCTGCGGGGTATGGGCCTTCCAACCTCGATTGGCCGCCAAGCTCGGGCAGGATCTTCAAATGAAGATCGGGCTGAGGAGTGGAGTCCTGGTTCATCAGCCAAGTGGTCGCCACACCCGCCATGCAGCCGGGCGTGGCCGCTGCGTACACACCCAGCCAATAGCTCAGCCGAAAATGGCAATCGCCGTGGAAATTGGAGACCGGAGAAGGCCTATGCACGACACCATTGATCAATTCCGCCCGCTTCAAACCGGGCATGGCATCCCAACGGCGAAGGAACTCATCGCGCGTCATGTGGTCGCCGTCGCGCAGCGGCGGAGGAATTACTGGAGCGGTTGCAGGCACGGTGGTCAGGCTCCCAGCGAACAACCACACTTAACATGTTAACTCCAGAAAATGCCCAAATCTGGAGACTAGAACGATGACAGGGTGCGAGACCCAGGAGCGATGTGGATCAGGTTTCTGTTACCGGCCGGCCACCGTCTGCTGAATATCGTCAACGCTTTGCAGCGAGACTCGAGTCAGCTTTGAGAATCCTTGTTCAATCTCCTCAAGAGCTCTTCGTTCGGACACGTCCATGGAAACCGCGCTAGAATCAAGACTGTGAGCCACGCATGACAAGGAAAGAGCGGCAACAAAGATTACTCACAACCGAGCCGCCCGTCGCGACCCCGGAACTCGCTCCAGCCAACCCCGATCCGTCTTCGTACGCACAGATTCCTGCTGACGTTTGGGCCGTGGTAGCGTGGAATCCCAAAGCACCCGTGGAACTCGCGCCGAAAGCCGGCGATCCGAAACGCGAGCGCTCGCCAGAGATTGAACTCCTTTTGAAAGCTCTCTGCATTGCCGGTTCCAGCTGCAAACTGGCCGAGTGGATACAGACCCCCGTACCCGCGTTGAATGGCCATACACCCTACGCGCTGATGCAGTCTGAAGAGGGACGCAAGCAGGTCGACTCAGTGCTGGGTCGAATCGAACACGGCGTCTATTAAGTGTGGGTTTTACCGCATCGCGAGCATAAGATATGCCTCGAACAATAGTGAAGGCGCTCGTCTCTACGCGGTCGTTGGAATGAACCCGGCACCCCTGTCATCTACTCATCCGCCACTCCATCTCTAGCGGCACTCGAAGTCCTTGTACACTTCCAGATGATCCCAGTCGATTATCGGGTCATAAACATTGCCCTACCAGGCAACCTAGAAATCGAAGCCGTCGAGATTGTATCTCTTCCTTCCGACTGGCACGAAGAAACCTCAATACCACGTACTGCGGCGATTGGCACTCTCTGGGCGAAATCTCGTTCAACAGCTGTACTTCGCGTCCCCTCAGTCGTAATGAGAAGCGAGCACAATTACATCTTAAACCCACTTCACCCACGATTTCGAGACATTCTCTTTGAAATCCCTGCCGTTGACGAAATTGACCAGCGGCTCCGAAGAGCGAAATAGCGAACCGCTCACTTTTATGTGGCGTGCTAGAATCTTAGTTTGCGTGCCTACTGCGCGCGGGAGTCTTGTTTCATGTCTAAAGTTTGTGATGTGTGCGGCCGCGGTCCGCAATTCGGCAATAAAATCAGTCACGCGCACAACGTGACGAAGCGGCGCTGGAATTTGAACTTGCAAAGTGTTCACGCGGTGGTAAAGGGCGCGAACAAGCGGATTCGGGTTTGCACCTCTTGTATCCGCAACGGCAAAGTTCAAAAAGCCGCGTAGTGGGCCTAAGCGAATTCGCTCAACGGCGATAATGTCTAGGTGATGTCTGCCCCTCGCCAAGTATTGCGGCGTCTTGGCAAATCCGGTGTCGCGTTCCTGCTGGTGCTGGCGCTCTATTTGGCGTTTTACCTGGCTGGCCGTGTTCTGCCGGCTTTCCTAACGCTGTTATTGCTGGCGCCCCTGGGCGCGATTGTCACGTTCCGCGCTCTGCGTTTTATTCAGCGGCACTCGTTATGGAGCGTTCGCAACCGCCTGCTATTCGTGTATGGCTTGATGGGCGTGCTGCCCCTGCTTTTGTTGCTGGTGTTGGTCGCTTTGAGTCTCTGGGGCCTGACGAACGACCTCGCCATCTATCTGGCCAACTCGGCGTTAGAGCGCAAGCTCGATCCGCTCGTGGGCGCGGTCGAAAGTCTTTCGCGCATGTCCGCCGGGCAGCGCGGCCCGGTCGCGGCTGAGATGCAGGATGCCTTCAGCAAGACATTTCGAGGCATCACGTTTTACCTTCACGATGAGAATGGCGAGCATCGTTATCCGCTCGACAGTCCTGAGCTGAAACTCGAATCGTCTTGGCGAGATGCCAACGGATTGCTGTTCTGGCGCGAGCGTTTCTATGGTTGGGCCTTGCGCGCCGATGGCAAAAAGCAAGTCTACGCGGTGGCCCCGCTCTCGAACGAACTGGTTGAAAATCTGGTGCCCAATCTGGGCGTCATCGCGCTGATTGAAGTCAAGGGCTCGAGCGGCAAACCGCAACTCTCGCTGAGTCTGGAAGATCCTTCGGCCCAATCCGAAGAGCCCCGGCTGCAGCTGCACTTGCCGCCGGCGGTCAGCACGTTTGACATTCCGGTGTTCCTGCCGTCTACCGTTCAGCACTATCACTTGGAAAACCCCAACAAGACTCACGAAGGAGTGCTGTGGGTTTACTCGCGCCCGTCGGCGGTCTTATCGTCTTTCTTTTCCAAGTCGGAATCGCTGCGCGGCACGCTCGCCATTCTTTTCTTGGTGGTGGTGATCCTTTTTTTGATCGTTGAAGCCATAGCCGTTTCGATCGGGGTTTCGCTCTCCCACCGTCTCACGGGAGCGGTCAATCAGTTGTATGAGGGGACGCGCCGTGTTCTACTGGGCGATTTTCAGCACCGGATTCCGGTGCGCGACCGCGACCAGCTTGGAGATTTAAGCGAATCATTCAATCAAATGACGAGCAACCTCGAACGCCTCTTTTCGGTGGAAAAAGAGAAAGAGCGTTTGCAGACCGAGCTCGAAATCGCCAGAGAAGTCCAGAGCCAGCTCTACCCCAAGGAAGCGCCACCCATGCGTGGCCTGAAATTGACGGTGTGCTGCGATCCGGCGCGCATGGTTTCGGGCGATTATTACGATTATCAGGAAATCGCCGGCGGGAAAATGGCGTTCGCCATCGGCGACGTAGCGGGCAAAGGTATTTCGGCGGCGCTGCTGATGGCCACCATTCAGGCGGCTTTGCGCGCGCAGATCAACTTGAACCAGCCGAATACCATTCTGCAATCCTCATTGGTGGTTTCGCGCCTGAATAAGCAAATCTGGGCTAACACCGCGCCTGAAAAATACGCGACGTTTTTCTTCGCCACCTTTGATGAATTGACGCGCAATCTGATCTATACCAACGCCGGGCATCTTTCGCCGCTGCTGTTCCGTAACGGCGACGTGAGCGCCCTGGATTCCAACGGCACCGTGGTAGGCGCTTTTCCGGGCGCTATCTACGACGAGAGCACGCTCACACTGAAACCCGGCGACCTGCTGCTGTGCTACACCGACGGCATCACCGAGCCGGAAAATCCATATGGCGAAATGTTCGGCGAAGAGCGCCTTATCGATCTGGTGAAGAAACACGCGCAACGAGAAGACCGCGAAATTCTGCAAATCATTCTTGAAGCGGTTCGAAGTTGGACCGGCACGCCCGAGTTGCAGGACGATATGACGCTGCTGTTGGCGCGTGAGGTGCGAACGAAGTGAAGATCCTGACAGCTGCGGAAATGCGTGAGGCGGACCGGCTCACCATAGACCGCGGCATTCCAGGCTTGATCCTCATGGAGAACGCGGCTAGCCGGGTGGTTGACGTTCTACGTGAAACATTTAGTCCGTTGAACAAGCAGCGGGTTGTGGTGATTTGCGGTAAAGGCAACAACGGCGGCGACGGATTTGCCGTGGCGCGCCAGCTTTTTACACGAGGGCTCTGCGGCCAATTGACGGTTTGGGAGTTGTTTGACGCGGAGCAACTTTCGGGCGACGCCAAGACCAACAGGCAGGCGCTGGCGGCCTGTGGCTGTCCGGTGGTGCGCGAACTGCCCACCGACGCAAATCTCGCCACGGTACTCGTGGATGCGGTCTTAGGAACGGGTCTCACAGGCGGGGCGAAGGGGCCGGCTTTGGACGCTATCCAACTGATGAATAAGGCATTTCCGCTGGCGAAAACGTTGGCGGTGGACATTCCTTCCGGCCTTCCTTCCGACGCCCCCAACGCGCCGGGTGAGTTTGTGAAGGCTCATGTCACCGTCACGTTTACGGCGGCAAAACGAAGCCAATGTTTATCGCCCAGCTACGAGTGGATGGGCAAATTGGCGGTCGTGCCCATTGGAACGCCGGTGGACCTGCTTGAATCGTGCAAATTAAATCAGACCACCCCCGATGATATTCGCCATCTGTTCGCGAAACGGGTTCGAAATTCCAACAAAGGCATGTACGGACACGTGCTTGTGGTGGGCGGTTCAGTGGGCAAAATTGGGGCACCCGTCATGTCGGGCTTGGCGGCTTATCGCAGCGGTGCGGGTTTGGTGACTGTGGCATTGCCCGGAGGCGGCACCGCTCCGCCGGAATTGATGACAGAACCGCTGCGCGATGCCCAGCAGATCCTGCAATTATTGGCCAAGATGACGGTGGTGGCGATTGGACCCGGCTTGGGAAGTGGCGACGACACCGTTCGCCTGGTGAGGATGGTGTACGAAAGGGCCGACGTTCCAGCGGTAGTGGATGCGGACGCGCTGAACGCTATGGCCGGGTCGCTGCCGCGCGCCGCGAAAATTCGCATACTGACACCACACCCTGGCGAGATGGGACGGCTGATTGGAAAATCAGCCAAAGACGTGCAGGCTGACCGGCTGGCGGTTGCCCAGCAATTCGCGGCCAGGAGCGGCGCGGTGGTGGTGTTGAAAGGCGACCGCACGATCATCGCTTTTCCCGACGGCGAAACGTGGATCAACCCGACGGGGTCGCCGGCATTGGCGAAAGGCGGCACGGGTGACATTTTGACCGGCATTGTAGCGGGCATGGTGGCGCAGCATCCGCAGGACTGGAAACGCGCGGTGGTGGCGGCGGTTTGGTTGCACGGGCGGGCCGGGGAGTTGGCGGGCGCGCACTGGGGCGAAGAATCCACTCTCGCCACAGACGTGCTTCCGTATCTGGCGGAGGCGATGAATGAAGTCCGGCCGGCGGTTTGAGACTCATTCCGCGGAGGAAACTCGCGCGCTGGGTCGCCAACTGGCCACGGATTTTCTCCCGCCACAAGGAGTAGTGCTGCTGATTGGCGATTTAGGCGCCGGCAAGACGACACTGGCGAAGGGAATTGTCGAAGGCCGCGAGGCCGCTCCCGGTGACGAGGTATCGAGCCCGACGTTCACCCTGATTCACGAGTACGGCGACCCCGTGCGAATTTATCACGTAGACCTATATCGATTGGAAACCGCCGAGCAAGTCAGGCGCTTAGGGCTGGAAGAATTTTTCGACAAGCCCGCACTCACCTTGATCGAATGGGGGGAACGATTCCCGGAGGTGCTGCCCGCCGAACGCGTCGAAATCCGTCTTACGCATACGAGCGAAGAGACCCGCGTGATCGAATGCAGCGAATAAGCGCGGCTATTGGCCGGTTACTTTCATAACAAAATACGTCACCGGTTGGCCTTTCTCAACCAACATTTGGTGCGGCACACCGGCGGGTATGTGAATCACATCGCCGGGTGCGTAGTGAATCTTGTCGCCGCCGGCGATGGCGGTGCCGCGTAATTCACCCGCCTTCTCAACGCGCGAATTGACGAGTTTGCCTCCGGTAACCAGCGTTCCTTCGCCGGCGGTGATGACGAAAAGATCCGCCTCATGCTCGTGAACTTCGGAGGAGCCGGTAGCTTCGCGGTGAGCCACCATCGTGTAGTGGCCTTTGTACTGCTTGAGTTGCTCCGATTTGAAGGTGGGATGCGTGGCGGAGAGCTTTTCGCGGATGGCAGTGAGATCCTGCGTCGAATAGCGGTCAACCGTATTGCCGGCGGCCAACAACGACGAAATCGCAGCGACTGAGATTAGAAATTTTTTCATAGCGGGAAGCATGGTGGGCCCTGTAGGATTTGAACCTACGACCAATGGATTATGAGTCCACTGCTCTAACCGCTGAGCTAAGGGCCCGCAAGGCAATCTTAGCAAGCGGGAGCTATTTTTAGGATGCGCTGAACAGCTTCTAAGACTGAGGGCGCGCGAAACGCTTCGGCAGATGTGATATCCGCTTTAAACCCTTGCTGGTTACTGGAGACCAGAACGGCGGGAATACCAAAAGCGGCGGCGGCGCCCAAGTCGCGTTCTGAATCGCCAATCATCCACGAACGGGCGACGTCGATATTCAGATCGCGGGCGGCGTCTTCCAGTAAGCCGGGCGCGGGCTTGCGGCAATGACAACGAATTTTAAGTTCGGGACGTTCCCCGGGAATACCGGCGTCGGGATGATGCGGGCAGTAATAAATTCCATCGAGATGGGCGTGGGATTGGGAGAGGAGGAACTCAAGCCGATGGTGAATGGCGGCCATCTCGGCTTCGGTACATTCACCGCGCGCGATCACGGGTTGATTCGTCACCAGCACGGCCAGAAACCCCGCCTGGTTAATGGCGCGAACGGCTTCAGCGGCGCCCGCGAGAAGCTCAATTTTCGCAGGCGAGGTGATCCAACCATAGTCGAAGTTGAGCGTGCCGTCGCGGTCGAGAAAGATGGCGGGGTGCATGCGTCCAATAGAATGACATGGAGCGGGTTTATCCAAATACTATGCCAAACCAATTCGTGGGACGAGAGGGAACGAAGTTTACCCTGCAAGGCAGCGCATTTCCGGTAACCGGGGTGAATTGCTATTTTCTGACGTATTGCGCGGCGGAGAGCCGGCGGGCGGCCATGACCGCGGCGAAAGAGATGGGCGCCAATGTGATTCGCACGTGGGCTTTCCTGGATGCCGAGGCAGCGGGCGGCGTGGCCTTCCAATACCTGGACAACGGCGTGATCAAAATTGACGACGGGCCGAATGGCTTACAGCGTTTGGACGGAGTGATTCAGACTGCGGACGAACTGGGTTTGAAGTTGATTTTGCCCCTGGTGAACCACTGGAAAGATTTTGGTGGCATGCCTATGTACCTGAAGTGGCTCGGGGGGGAAGGCGATGTGAAGAAGTTTTACGAATTGCTGCAGGCCCGCCTGGCTTATCGGAATTGGGTGGGGCATGTGCTGACGCGGCGCAACAGCCTGACGGGCCGGCTGTACGCGGATGAGCCAAGCATCATGGCGTGGGAGTTGACCAACGAAGCGCGCTGTGAAGGCGATAGAGACCTGCTGTTGGATTGGGTTCACGAAATGGCAAGTCACGTGAAGCAACTGGATGGGAATCACCTGTTGGCCCTCGGAGACGAGGGGTTCTTTCGCGAGCGGTTTTTTCCACATGGCGAAGGCGAGTTATACGACGGGCGGCATGGCACCGATTTTACTGCCGTGTTGGAGATTCCGGAAATTGATTTCGGCGGATATCACTTTTATCCGCAAGACTGGGGCCATGCGCAGGATTTGGCGTTCGGCCAGCAATGGGTGGAGGATCACGCGGACGCAGGGCGACGAGCTGGGAAGCCCGTTTTGATGGAAGAATATGGTCTCAAGCTCGCCGACGCCCTAGTGCCCGATGCCGCAACACGAAACGCTTGGTTCGCAAAATGGCTGGCGGCGGTGGAGGAAACTGGCACAGCTGGCTCTTTATTGTGGATGCTCGGCGGCAGCGAAGCCGACACCATTGGATACAAAGACGCTTATGTGGTTTACAAAGGCGACGAAACTTTACTGGCTCTGACGGCGAAGGGGACGGGCGCGGCGTAGTCAGGCGTACGCGGCCGCCGCATAAGGCAAAGCCATATCGGGGAAACAGCGGCGGAGATGCTGCACCAGATAGCTGGCGAATTCGCTGGGCGAATAGCTGCGGCCCTCGCCCAAAACAGCGACGGTGCGGCCATCCAGATCGCGAGCGATGGGAACCTCCTGCTCTTCGGGATAATATCGCAGATCTTCATGCTGATAACCGGTGATCAAGACCTGAATCAGCGGACCCCAGCGCTCAAACGAGAGGCTGACCGTGATCTCAGTAGACGGATACATCTTGCGGACGATGCCAAACATGTTGCGTCCCGATTCCCATTCCACCCAATGCGCGGCATCGAGACCGTGTTCTTGGGCGGCGGCGTTTACCGATTGTGCGTGTTCCTGTGTCTCACGCATTAATTCTTCCCAAAAGGCCTGTCCTTCCCGAAATAGCGGGACGGGTGGCCGGAATGCCAAGGCTGCGCTCGCTGCGCTCATGCTTCAACCTCCATGGAGGGTTTCTGGTTTTAACGAAGATCAATAGAGCTTTGGGTTTCAAGGCCCATTCTTAACAACGACTACGAAGTGGCTGTTAGGTGAAGGTATGTTAACGCATTTGTGAGTGCTTGGGAAGGATAATTTGTTGGAGAGCGTAAGTTATTGATTTGACAGATAAATTCGGCTGTCCGGAGTGATCGGAAAACGCTTTGTATGCAAAGAATTCACCTATTCTCTTTCAATTGAAATGGTTTACGTGCGAGTGTTATACTCAGTCATACCGTCTCCTGGTCGAACGGCAGAAATTATGCCATTCCCTCGAACCGCCCGCTGTCCACGATGTAAGACTGAAGAGGTCAGAAAGTCTCACGTCCGCAACGTTTGGGAATGGGTGGTAGCGATAGTGTTACTACCTTGCCGTTGCAGTTCGTGTAGCCAACGGTTTTTCCGCCCCAGGTGGATGGTGCGGAGAAATTCGGCAAGAGCCCCTGGGACGCGGTAAGCGTCTTACCATGAGCGACGGGAACACCGAACGGTGCGATGCCGCCACTAGAACCATGGACGTACAACTTACCTGGGTCTAGAAAGCGTTTGCCCTCCGTTTACTCCGCGGCGAGCGTACTGAGTGCCACCGGCTTGCGCCAGACGTGCAGCAGGATTCCAGCGCCTAAGGCGAGGAGCGCGAGCGAAATCCACTGGGTGAGCGAAAGTCCGGCCACCGTTGATTGCTCATGCACGCGGAAAAATTCGACGATGAAACGCGCGGTGGAATAGAGCACGAGATACCAGCCGATGACTTGCCCGGCGCGATGTTCCTTAGCGCACAGGCGATACAGGAAGGCGAAGATCAGGAAGTTGGCGGCGGACTCGTAGAGCTGCACGGGATGAAGCGTTTTATCGAGCGGCACGGGGGCGGCGAAATCGGAACGGAAACGGACGCCCCAGGGCAGATCGCACTCGCGGCCCCAGCAGCAGCCGGCGGCGAAACAGCCGAGGCGGCCAATGGCTTGGCCGATGGCGACAGCGGGTGCGAAAATATCCATGGTTTCCAGCACGGGCATTTTGTGGCGGCGCATCACGATGACAGCCGTTACTAAAGCCGCGATGAATCCGCCGTGGAAGACGCCGGCGGCTTGCAGCGTTTCGAGAGTGAAGACCTGGCGGGGATCGCGCAGGTAATCCGGGAGGTCGAAGAGAAACATGAACAACTTCGCTCCGAGCACGCCGGCGATGGCGCAATAGAAAGCCAGATTGGTGACAGTATCGGCGTTCAGACCGGCGCGCTTGGCCAGGCGCACCATCACCGCGAGCCCTGCTAGAAAACCAAGCGCGACTAAGACGCCATAAGTCGGTATGTAGAACGAACCGATGCTAATGAGTTTCGGGAACATTTGCGTTATCTGCGCTTGGCGGCGTTGTAGGCTTGGGCGATACGGGCGCTATCGCCGTAGGTTTTAGGGTTTTGGCGCCAAAGATCGAGGAGCAGCAGTATAGCGCCAATGGTGATAGCGCTATCGGCAACATTGAAAGCGGGGAAAGACCAGGCGCCTCGGTAGACCTCAATAAAATCGGTGACGGTTTGATGCACCACGCGGTCGTACAAATTGCCGCAAGCGCCACCCAGGATGAGTGAAAGACCAAGGCGCGAGAGCCAACTGTTGAGAGTGCTGCGATCGCTCCACAAAGCCCAGGCGACAAACAGCAAGACCAAGGCGGAGACACCGATGAGAACCGAGCTGCGCAGAATGGGATTGCCTTCGGCGAGCATGCCGAAAGCGGCGCCGGGATTCTCAGTGTGGATGATGCGCAGCCAGCCGGGAATGACGGGAATGGAATCGAAGCTGGATAGAGCCTGCTGGATTTCGAGCTTAGAAAGACGGTCGCCCACCATCACACAAATGGTGATGGCGAGCGGGGTGAGACGCGAAAAAAGATTGAGTCGGTAAGGCACTTAGATATAGAATTCCCGGACTATTTTGGCGCATGAGGCACAGACGGTTGGCAACTCCTGGTCGCTCGCGACGTCGTTGGTATATTTCCAGCAGCGTTCACATTTGTCGCCGCCGGCGCGCTCCACCTCTACTCTCAGTGTATCGGTATCAGCCGGCAGCAGCGAGACATAGGAAACGATAAAGAAGCCGGGCAGATCGGCAGCGAGTTTTTCGAGGAGGGCGTACAGTTCGCCGCCGGCGTAAAGGGTGACGGCCGCTTCGAGCGAGGAGCCGATGATTTGTTCAACGTTGCGCGCGCTGTCGAGAACCTTCAGCACCTGATCGCGAACCGGGATCAGGCGTTCCCAATCGGCAGCTTGCTCGCGCTGAGCGGGGGTGATACCGGCGCTTAGATCTTCCGGCTTGGGGAAGAGATTCAGGTGGACGCTGGGCGTCTCGCCGGTCGTATGGCGAGAGTGTAGCCAAACCTCCTCGCAGGTAAAGGAAAGGATGGGAGCCAGCAAACGCGTGAGCGCGAAATTCAGGCGGTGCAAGGCGGTTTGGCCGCTGCGGCGCGCTTCGGAGGTTGGGCCCGAGGTGTAAAGACGATCTTTCGAGACGTCGAAATAGACCGCGCTTAAATCTGTGCTGGCGAATTCGTACACCGCGCGATAGATCTTATGAAAGGCATATTCGCGATACCAATCAAGGCATTTGCGCGCGAGGTCTTCCGCCTTGAGCAGAATCCAGGCGTCGAAGCTTAAGAGCCTTTGGCCGGGGACTGAATCGATAGCCGCATTGAAACCTTCCAAATTGCCGAGGGCGTAGCGAAAGGTATTGCGCAGTTTGCGATAGGCCTCGGCGAGGCGGTCGGTGATGGTGTCGGAGAGGCGAACATCTTCGGTGAAATCGACGGAGGCCACCCAGAGGCGCAGGAGATCGGCGCCGAATTTCTTGACGATCTTTTCAGGCTCGATGATGTTGCCGAGCGATTTCGACATGGCGCGGCCAGCGGCATCGAGGGTCCAGCCGTGGGTGACGCATTCGCGGTAGGGTGCAGCGCCTTTCAAGCCTACGCCGATGAGCAGCGAACTTTGGAACCAGCCGCGAAATTGATCGCCGCCTTCGACGTACATGTCGGAGGGCCAAGTCAGCCCGTTCTTTTCGTTGAGGACGGCGAGGTGGCTGGAGCCGGAATCGAACCAGACGTCGAGAATGTCGGACTCTTTGCGGAACGATGTGGCTCCGCATTTGGCGCACTGGCAGCCCGGGCCCATGAGTTCGGCAACCGATTTGGAATACCAGACGTCGGACGTGTGTTCGCGAAATTGGGCAACAACGGCGTCCAGAACGCGCTTTTCGGTGAACGGCTCGGCGCAGTCTTCGCAGTAGAAAGCCACGATGGGCACACCCCAAACGCGCTGGCGCGAGATGCACCAATCGGGACGGGGGGCGATCATGTTGGTCATGCGCTCTTCGCCCCAGGCGGGATACCACTGAACGCGCTTGATGGCGTCGAGGGTTTTCGCGCGCAAGTGCTCGGAATCCATGCCGATGAACCACTGCTCGGTAGCGCGAAAGATGAGCGCGTTGTGGCATCGCCAGCAATGCGGATAGCTGTGTTCGAGCGTAGTACGGCCCGCAAGAGCGCCGTGCAGTTGCAACATTTCGATGACGATGGGATTGATTTCCCAAACAGTCTTGCCCAGAAGCTCTTCGGGCAATTTGCCAGCGGCGCCTTCCGCTTGAAAGATGCGTCCGGCGGCGTCTACCGGGCAATAGACGGGGAGGCCGTAGCGCTGGCCGATGACGAAATCTTCCTGGCCATGGCCCGGCGCGGTGTGGACTGCGCCGGTGCCTTGTTCGAGAGTCACGTGATCGCCAACGAGGCCCAGCGAATCGCGGTCGAGGAAAGGATGGCGGAAGACAACGCGATCCAACTGAGCGCCCGGAAAGCGTGCAAGGATTTTGGTGTCGGCGTTTTCCCAACCCAGGGCCTCCGCGACTTGCGGCAGAAGACCCGCGGCGACGATGGTTGGGCCTTCGGGCGTATCGACCGCCACGTACTCGAATTTCGGATGAAACGAGATGCCGAGGTTCGAGGGAATGGTCCAAGGCGTGGTGGTCCAGATGAGGACCGAGACATTGCGGCCGGCGAGCGAGGGATCGAGAGCGGCGGGATCGCCCGCGAGTTTGAAGCGGACGTAGATGGCTGGGCTCGAGTGATTTTCGTATTCGACTTCGGCTTCGGCCAGCGCGGTGCGGTCTTTTATGCACCAATGCACGGGCTTAAGGCCTTTGTAGATGTAGCCGCCGTGCAAGGAATCGACAAAGGCTTGCGCGATGACGGCTTCATAATCGGCCGACATGGTGAGATAAGGATCTTCCCAACGGCCGAGAATGCCAAGGCGTTTGAACTCGCTGCGGTGGATATCGACAAATTTGGCGGCGTAGGCGCGGCATTCGGCGCGAATATCGGCGATGGACATGCTGGCCTTGCGTTTGCCGAGTTCCTGATCGACTTTGAACTCGATGGGCAGGCCGTGGCAATCCCAGCCGGGGATGTAAGGAGCGTCGAAGCCGGCCATGGATTTCGATTTGACGATGAAATCCTTAAGGATTTTGTTGAAAGCGGTCCCGAGGTGAATGTTGCCGTTGGCGTACGGAGGGCCGTCGTGCAGAACGTATTGTTGGCGGCCGGCGCGGGCCTGGCGAATGGCTTGATAGAGGTTGGCGGCTTCCCATTTGGCGAGGATTTTGGGTTCGGCGACGGGCAGGTTCGCCTTCATGGGGAAATCGGTTTTGGGGAGGTTGACCGTCTTTTTGAGGTCAACGGTTAAGGCGCTCATGGGCTTATTTCATGGTAGCTTGCGGAGGATGCGAGAGGTGTGGTGTCCGATTTCCTCGACAGCCGCAGGGGTCTACGGTGCTGCCCGAGGGAGGGCCGCCGACAGTCCAAAACTCTACGCTGTTTCCCATGACGGCTTGGGTCAGGCCGTTTACCGTGAGCGTGCCGGTGAAGTTGGCTTTGAAGGTGTAGCCGCAGGTGGTGTGTCCGCCGCGACCGCCGCCTGAGCAGCCTTCGACGCTGCTCGATGAGGAGATTGTTCCTTTCAGCGAGACCGTTCCATCAGAAGAGACGAACGTGATGGTGCCGCTGGTGGCCGTGGTGCTGATGTTTAGAGCGCCGGCGGGAGTTGTACCGGTTGAACTGATGGTTGTAATACCGCCGCTCACGGAGGCAGAACCACTTGCCGAGATGTTTATCGCGCCTTGATCCGCGCAGGCAAGTGCAGAAAAAAGCAGAAAGACGGAACTATTTTTAAATGTTTATCTGAGTGTCATCTGAAACCCCCGTTATGATCTATGACGATGAAAGACACGAGCACAATAATCCCACAACTGGACTGCGGGGAGCCAGTAAAATTAGCGGTGATGCCGGCGCTCAGGTCTTCCGGCTGATAGCGCATCGTGTAGCGCCACGGCCGACAGCGATCTTGACGACATTTGGTATCAGGTCGCGAAGGAAAGCGGCAGCATCTAGATCGCCTGTGATTGTCTACACTGTCGAAGGCGAGGATGTTCTTGTGCTGCGCGTTGCACATGGCCGACGTGACATTCAGGAGCTGTTTCCGCGTTAAGCACCAAAACCAGGCCCGGCCATATTCATCTGAAAACAGTGAGCCGAAAATTCTCCGTGCTTGCGTCCAAGGTAGTGCCATTATGACGCCGCGTCTTCCGCTCGTCCAATATGCCCGCTACAGAGTACATTAGAGAAAAGCCTCATGCCGACCCTTCTGACTCATGTCCCGGAATTCCCGCCGCCCGCGGTTCCGCCGCGCAAGCGATGGACACGGGAGCAATGCACCGAGCTTGAGGCGTCCGGTCTTTTCGAAAAAGAGCGGCTCGAGTTGATTGACGGAGAGCTCATCAGCAAAATGGGAAAAAATCGGCCGCATGTCAACGCAGCCATGCTAATGCTCTTCTGGCTGGCTGAAACCTTTGGCAAGCAATTTATAAATGCGGAAGCGCCCATTGATGTAAACCCGGGCGACAATTCTTTGAATGAGCCGGAGCCCGACCTAATCGTGCTGAACCGGGAATGCATAACCTTTTCAGCTAATCCGCAGCCGCAGGACATTCATCTCCTTGTCGAAATTTCCGACAGCACGCTCAGCTTCGATCTCACAGTCAAGGCCGCTCTTTATGCCCGGGCGGGCATCGTTGAGTATTGGGTTTTGGACGTCGCGGGCCGGCGGCTGGTTTGCCATCGGCAGCCGGGTTTGGGCAGATACAACTCAGTGATGGTCTACAACGAACACGAATCGGTTGCCCCATTGGCCGCGCCGGGAGCATTTTTTTGTATAGCGCGGGCGTTTCCAGTCTAACGTTTGCCATATCGTGTATTCTTCTTGGTGAATAATAATCACAGCGAGGTACACGTGAAAGAACAAGATCTTACCCAGGACCGTCGAGAGTTTCTGAAAGCAACAACGGCGGTGGCGGCCAGCGTTGTCACTGGTTTCCCGGCCATCCTATCCGCGCAAACCGTAACGAATGCCATCAAGGTCGGCTTGGTGGGTTCAGGAGGCCGCGGCACGGGAGCGGCGGCGCAGGCGCTGCATGCCGACGATTACGCCGAACTGACGGCGGTTGCCGATATCGATCAATCGCGCATTGACGCGTCGTTGGCCACTCTCGGCAAGGAGAAAATCGCGGACCGTTTGAAGGTCGAGAAGGACAAGCAATTTCTTGGCTTGGACGCGTATCAGAAGCTCATCGATTCCGGCGTGGATATTGTGATCCTCACCACGCCGCCCGGGTTCCGGCCGGTGCATCTGGCCGCCTGTATCGATGCCAACAAGCACGTCTTCTGCGAAAAGCCGATTTCCACCGATGCGCCCGGCGTGCGCTCCGTGCTAGCCACCACCGAAAAAGCCAAGCAGAAGAATCTTTCTCTCGTGTCCGGCTTCTGCTGGCGTTATAACGCGTCGATTGAAGAATCGTTCGCGAAGGTGCATGACGGCTCACTGGGCCGCCTGATTTCGTATGACGCCACTTACTACACAAGTCCGGTGAAACCGATGCCTCCTGAAAGTTCGCGGCCGGCCGGTATGAGCGATACAGAGTGGCAGATCCGCAACTGGTATAACTTCGTTTGGCTGTGCGGCGATAGTCTGGTGGAGCAAGCGGTGCATAGCGCGGACAAAATCGCTTGGGCGATGAAGGACGAGCCGCCGATTAGTTGCGTGGGCGTGGGCGGCCGGCAGATTCCGGCGGAAGGCGGCAACATTTTCGACCATTTCGCGGTGACTTATCTTTATCCGAACGGCTTCCGCGCTTTCCTGGCAAACCGTCAGGACGAAGGCTGTTACAACGAAAACGCCGATTTCATTATGGGTTCCGATGGCACGCTTACCTTGGCGGGTTCGCTGCCCCCACGCATTACGGGCAAGAATCCGTGGATGTGGAGCGGTCAGAAATACGACATGTACCAGCGGGAGCACGATGTTCTGTTCGCCGCCATCCGCAAGAATACGCCGGTGAATAACGGCAAGCGCATGGCCACCAGTACCATGCTGGCCATGATGGGCCGGATGGCCGCCTACACCGGGCAGCAGATCACCTGGGAGCAGGCTATGAATTCGCAAGAGGTGCTGGTACCGGAGCATCTGGATTGGAACGGCAGCCTGCCCGTGAAACCGCGCGCCCTGCCCGGCATTACGAAGTTTGTTTAAAGAAGTTTGGCGATGAGTAAAATTCTTCGTTGGACGGCCAGCGGCTACCTGCTGGCCGTTGCGGCATGCGGCGCTGAGACGGTTCACAAGATCGATTTCCGCCGCGACGTGGCGCCCATTCTTGAGAAGTACTGCTTGGAATGCCACTATTCCGGAACCTCGAGCAGCGGCCTGCAGTTGGCCGGGCGCAAGGAACTGCTGCATAGCGGAAGTGTGGTGCCGGGCGACCCAACGAAAAGCTTCTTTTACAACTGCATGGTGGATGGCTGGATGCCGCCGGCGGGCAAAATTGACGACGTTCAGCTCGCGCTGGTTCGCGATTGGATTGCCGAAGGCGCAGCTTGGCCGGACGATGTTGTGCTGAAGAAGCCCGAGAAGAAAGTGGAGGCGGTTGCGGCTACAGGCGAGCTTGAAAATGTGAAGCACATACGCGAACGCATCGCCGCGCGGAAGACGAGCGACGCCTTTACCCTTTATCGGGTTACGATTCCGAACACCACTGTCTCGTTTGAAATGGCGCCCATAGCCGCCGGGGAGTTCGCGATGGGTCAGCCGCCGCATCGGGTGCGT
This sequence comes from Bryobacterales bacterium, assembly GCA_963785595.1. Lineage (GTDB taxonomy): Bacteria > Acidobacteriota > Terriglobia > Bryobacterales > Bryobacteraceae > Bog-105. The sequence goes on from CAWAVY010000003.1 coordinate 1,610,447, forward strand.
TTGGACGCTTTCTGGATGCAGACGAAAGAAGTAACGTGGGACGAGTTCCACCTCTTCATGTTTGCCAATCAAGCCAACGAAAAGGCGGGCGAAGACAAGGCCGTTGACGCCATTAGCCGCCCCACTCACCCTTACGTGGAGATGAGTTTCGGCATGGGCATCAATGGATTTCCCGCGATCAGCATGACGCAGCACGCCGCGAATAAATACGCTGAGTGGCTGAGCGCGAAAACGGGCCAGTTCTACCGGCTGCCGACGGAGGCGGAATGGGAATACGCTTGCAAAGCGGGCGGCAAACCTGCTGGGCCGTTGGCCGACATTGCCTGGTATGCGGCCAACAGTACGGGGAAATATCAGAAAGTGGGAACTAAGCAGCCGAATGCCTGGGGCCTTTTCGATATGCTCGGGAACGTCTCTGAGTGGACGCTCGATCAAGACTTGCCTTACTCAACCGAAGCCCAAGTCGATCCTTGGGTAGCTCCCAAGACGGCGTATCCCATAGCGGTGCGGGGCGGCAATTGGAGCGACCCGGCGGCTAATCTGACGTGTGAAGCGCGGTTGGGGTCTGATGCCTCATGGAAGCAGCAAGACCCGCAACTGCCCAAGAGTATGTGGTACGAGACAGACGCACCGTGGCTGGGCTTCCGTTTGGTGAGGCCGCTGAAACTGCCGAGCGCCGAAGAGATGTATCACTATTGGAACAACGGCGTTGAACACGACGAGCAGTAACGCGGCACTGGCAGCCGGCTTACTGGCCGCTGCGACGCTGCAACCGTATGAAGCTGTGGAGCCGCATATGGGAACGCTGTTCAGCATCAAGCTGTATGCGGCCAGCGAGCAGCAGGCGAAGGATGCAGTTCAGGCGGCGTTTGCGCGAATCGCACAGCTAGACGCAACGTTAACCGATTATCGCGCCGATAGCGAACTAAGCCGAACGACCAAGTCGGCAAATCCAGTTCACATCAGTGACGACTTGTTCACGGTTCTCTCGAAAGGCCAGTGGCTGGCTGAGCAGACAAATGGCGCGTTCGATGTAACGCTGGGCCCGCTCACTCATTTGTGGCGGGAAAGCCGCCGGGCGCGCGCTTTGCCGAACGACGCGCTGCTCCAAGACGCACTCAAGCGCAGTGGCTTTCGCAAGATGCATCTCGACCCGGCAGCGCACACGGTCTGCTTCGACGTGCGTGGCATGCAGCTCGATGTTGGCGGCATCGCGAAAGGCTACGCGGCGGATGAAGCGCTGGCTGTTCTGGCGAAAGCCGGCATCAAAAGCGCGCTCGTGGCTGCCAGTGGAGATCTCGCTTTTAGCGACGCGCCGCCTAATGAACAGGGTTGGAAGGTTGCGATTGATGCGCTGCGCCGCCCTATGCTTTTGGCGAATGCCGCGGTTTCCACTTCCGGATCGACTGAACAAAATTTTGTAGCCAATGGCGTTCGCTACTCCCATATTCTGGACCCGAAAACCGGCTTGGGTTTAACCACCGATCTAACCACGACTGTGATTGCGCGGCGCGGGATTGATGCCGATGGCATGGCTACCGCCGTCAATGTGCTTGGCGCGGAGCGTGGATTGGCGTTTCTCGACAAGCAGACCGGTGTGGCTGCGGTGATTGCCAGAGGCGAAAAGATTTTGGCGGTGAAACGGCCGGACGGCTACTTGTTGCCTGTTGCGCCGGACGCAACGGCGCGGTGAGACTGGAAAGCGCTATCTAAAAAACAACCGCCACGTGGTCACCGCCAGCGTGTGCGTCACCATCGACACGCGCACACTCCCCGTTCGCGCATACGCAAATCCGCAAAAGATTCCGAGCAGCCCAGCTACAACTGCCCTACGCCAGTCGGGAAATCCGCGGAACCACAAATGCGCCGCGCCAAAAACTACGGCCGACAACACGACGGCCAGCGCTTTTGATGGCACGTGGTCAAGCAGCGCGCGCGCGATCACTCCGCGGAAGAAAAGCTCCTCGGCCAGCGCCGTCACCCATAAGAAGCCGAAAAAAGTACCGAGCGCCATGCCGCCGACTCGCCACCACTCGCCGGTGAGCGGCAACCAACGGACGTCATGCACCGCCAGTGCTAACGCCACCAGCGGGATTATTGCCGCACAATAGTAGATTGCCCCGCTCCGCCATTCACGCGCCTTGGGCCAGAAGCCAAAAGCGCCAGGATCCCACCCGCGAAAAACCAACAACCCCACGATGCCTAGCCTGATCCACATGAGATGCCCCAGGATATCCGCTCGAACGTGCGCGTCGGGCGATAGGTAGATTCGTGAAAAAACGCGGTTTATAAAAGGCGTTGCCGCTATCACCAAAAATCCGAAATCATAAGCGGGCCGGCGCGGTAAAATAATGTGCCAAAAAGAAAAAATCGCAGTCAACCCCACTAATAAGTAAAACGCGTTGCGATGAAACGTCCCGGCACTTAAGCTAAAGATGAGGTAGGGAAAAAAAGCGCTCGTCCACAGAACTGCCGCTTGCGCCCTGGCGGGGCGAAATAGACTGAAGAGATTCCGCGTCTGAAGGAATACGGACGCCAGGTAACAAGCCGCTTCCACGGCCAAAGCGGGAAGCAGAGCCCGGGTGATCCATTGAGATTCTGGAAATTGGTGCGAATAGACCAAATCCGTTGCCAGCAAAGCACCCCAAATGCACGCTAACACTATGAAAAATGGACGGAAACTCGTCGGCATCGCCCTCATCGTAGCATCGGCCCTTTGCGCTGCGGAACCGCCTGCCGGTTTCCTCCGCAAGATCGCCGAACGCGAAACCGCCAATGCCCATGCACGCGAAAACTATACTTTTCGCCAATCCGTAGCCGTGCAGGAATTTGACGTTCACGGCGGCATCACGGGCGAGTATGGCGAGGTGCGGGACGTTACTTTCTCGCCGGCGGTGGGACGTTTTGAGAAAGTCATTGTGCCCGGCCACAGCACTCTGACGCGTGTCCGCCTTACCAAAGAAGATTTCAACGACATTCGGAACATTGAGCCATTTCTGCTGACCACTGAGACCGTTCCGCTTTACGAAGGCCGTTACGAAGGGGAAGAGAAGGTGGATGGCGTCCCTTGTTTCGTCGAGCACGTCCGGCCCAAGCAAATTCTGGCGGGGCAGCGCTTCTTTGAAGGGACGCTCTGGGTGCGGCAAAGCGATTTCGCCGTGCTGCGCGCCGAGGGCCAGGCGGTTCCGCAAATCGATAACCTTAAGGAGCAGAACCTCACGCCGCATTTCACCACCATCCGCCATGAGATTGATGGCAAGTGGTTGTTCCCGGTGGAAACATATTCGGACGACACGCTGTTCTTTCGCGATTTCCCGCAGCGGTTGCGGACGATTGTGCGGTATTTGAACTATAAGAAGTTCGAAGCGGAATCAACGATTACGTTTGGGGAAGAGACGCCGGAGACAAAGCCGCCGGTTTCTAAGAATTGACAATAGCATCGTGATGCTGCCCGGACGAGCTACGTCCCAATAAATCCAGCATCGAAGCACTTCCGCACCGACTCCCAATCCGCATCGGAGAGGCGTCCGATTAGTCGGACTTCGCGCTGTGGAAGAGTAACAAGAAACAGCCGGAAATACGACGTGCTGTGTAAACCAGCTTGGTTCCAATCGCGTAGAGCGCAGTCGGTAGGGGTCGGGAATTTGGGCTTCTGCGAGGTGATCAAACCCAAGACCACGTCTGGCCGGTCTCGATTGTAGGCTTCCGTCGAGAGGACTACGGCCGGGCGCGTCTTTGTCAAATGCGCTCCTGGAAACGCAGCCACTACCTCGTCACCGGGTTTCAATGGCCTTCCTGCGCGTCGAAGTGTCCGATGGACGCCGCTGTTGCGTCGGCGAGGTCCTCATCACTCCAGGCATCGGACCATAGGATCTGACGCCCGCCACCAAGGTCGGCCAATTGGCGGGCCCAATCGAGCACCTTCCCGGCTTCCGCAGGCGGTAGCGCCCGAACCGCGTCGATCAAGGATTCTTCCTCGGGGGGGAATACCATACCTTGATTTTATCGTTATAACTCTACAACGGCGGGCCCGGCTTAGCGATATTCCTCCTGCAACTTCTCCAACGCCTCCGCGCCCGGACATAACTTCTCATACGGCACTTCCGTCAGCGGAATCTCGGGCGTATTGTTCATCTCATGCAGATCGGGTGCGGTCTCATCCACAAACAACACACCGGTGAGCACTTCGCCTTTCGCTTGCCGTTCCTGCAAATAGGCCGTCACGCGATGCCGGTCAGTCGGATCATACCCCGGCGGCACAGTTCGAAACCTTAGCACGCTGCCATCGTGCATCGTCACTGATGTAACGCCGTCGCCATTCAACTCAGCCAGAATCTCCGCGGCCTTGGGCACGTAATCGCTCTCCGTGGCGCGGGCCTCGTGCTTGCGGGTGTAGAGATAACTCTTCGTCGATCCTTCATGATCGTTAAACGTCACGCACGGCGAGACCACATCCACCAGCGCTAATCCGCGGTGCGCCAGAGCCGCTTTGAGAATGGGCACCAGTTGCTCTTTGTCTCCTGAAAAACTTCGCGCCACGAACGTCGCGCCGATACTCAGCGCCAGCATCACCGGATCGATGGGCGACATGCGGTTCGCTTCCCCGCGCTTGCTCTTCGAACCGACATCGGCCGACGCCGAAAATTGCCCCTTCGTCAAACCGTAGACGCCATTGTTCTCGATCAAATAGAGCATCTTTACATTGCGCCGGATGGCGTGGCACATATGCCCGATGCCGATGGACAAAGAATCTCCGTCGCCCGAGACGCCAATATAGGTAAGCGCACGATTCGCCGCCGCGGCGCCAGTGGTAATCGTGGGCATACGGCCATGCGCGGAATTGAAGCCGTGCGCGCCATTCACGAAATAGGCGGGCGTTTTTGATGAACAGCCAATGCCGCTCATCTTGGCCAACATGTGCGGAGCCAGTGAAATCTCCCACAGCGCGCGCACAATGGCGGCCGTAATGGAATCGTGGCCGCAGCCAGCGCACAGCGTCGACATGGAACCTTCGTAATCGCGAATGGTCAGCCCAAGTTCATTCCGTTGTAAACTCGGGTGAGTTGCTATAGGTTTCGCTATCGAGGGCAAAGTTTATTTCTCCCATTGAGCTTTGAATCGCGCCCACTACCTGGCTCGCGCTGAGCGGAAATCCGCCGTAGAATAATACCGGTCTGATCTTTTCCTTCTTCACGCCCGTTTCCAGCGTCAACAGCGCCGAAAGCTGCCCGTCGCGATTCTGTTCCACCACGAAATTAACGTGATGCTGATTCAGAAACGTCTCCACGCTTTTAGGGAACGGGAAGGCGCGAACGCGCATGTAGTCGACATTGATCCCGCGTTGGCTAAGAACGCCAATCGCCTCCCGCACCGCCAAGTCGCAGCCGCCTAACGTCACTACGCCGCAGCGCGGCTCCCCCACGGTTTGAATCATTGGACCGGGCACAAATTCAGCCGCCGCCGCATGTTTCTTCGCCAGGCGGTCTAGCACTTGCTGATACTCGCTCGGCGTTTCCGTATAAGCGCCCAGTTTGTTGTGGCCGGAACCGCGCGTCACATACGCACCTTTGGCGTCCACGCCCGGTAGGGTGCGCGCCGCAATAAAATTCTCATCCTCATCCGAATAGCGGAAATACTTGGGTAGCGCTTTCAGCTCTTCTTCCGTCAGTACTCGTCCGCGATCGGGCCGGTAAGAATCGTCCCACGTCAGCCGCGGTACCACCCAATCGTTCATGCCGATATCCAGATCGGACATCATGATCACCGGGGTCTGAAAACGTTCCGCCAAATCGAACGACTTCACGGCGAACTTAAAACATTCCGCCGGGTTTGCGGGAAACAGCAAAATGTGCTTGGTATCGCCATGTGAGGCGTAGGCGCAAGCCAGCAAATCCGCCTGTTGTGTGCGCGTTGGCATGCCCGTGGATGGCCCCACGCGCTGCACATCCACCACCACCGCCGGAATCTCGGAATAATATGCCAGCCCCAGCAACTCACCCATGAGTGAAATACCCGGACCCGCCGTTGAGGTAAACGAACGCGCGCCATTCCAGGACGCGCCAATCACCATGCCTATAGCCGCCAGTTCGTCTTCCGCCTGGATAATGCAGTAATTATTGCGCCCCGTTTCCGGATCGCGCCGGAACTTTTCGCAAAATTCTTTGAAGGCGTCCATTACTGATGTGGCCGGCGTGATCGGATACCAAGCCGCTACCGTCGCGCCCGCATAGACACAGCCTAACGCCGTCGCCGTGTTGCCATCTATCAGCACTTTGTCGCTATTGGCGTTCATCGGCTCCAAGTGAAACGGCAGCGGACATGCGAAATGATCTTTCGCGTAATCGTAGCCGATCTTGAGCGCCTGCAGATTTGAATCGCGCAACGCTTTCTTGCCGGCGAACCGCTCGTCCAAAAGAGCTTCCACCGTGTTCATGTCAATTTCAAGCGTCGCCACCAAGGCTCCCGCGTACGCAATGTTCTTCATCAACGTTCGCGCACGCGCGTCTTTGAAACGCTCGTTGCACATTTGCGCAAACGGGATGGGTATGAAGTTCACGTCGCTGCGATACACCTTCGGATCCAGCGGCCAGGAAGAATCGTACAACACATACCCGCCCTCACGCACTTCCTTGATGTCGCGCCCATAGGTTTGCGCGTTCATGGCCACCATCAGGTCGTAATCCAGCGCCCGCGCCGTATGGCCTTCGTTATTGACGCGTATTTCATACCAGGTGGGCAAGCCTTGGATGTTGGACGGGAAAAGATTTTTGCCCGATACCGGAATGCCCATGCGGAAAATAGCCTGCATCAACAAGCCGTTGGCGCTGGCAGATCCCGTTCCATTTACATTCGCCAACTTAATGGCGAAATCGTTTATACTGCCGCTAGAGTTTCGCTGCATGCTTGCACGCCCGCATATGGAATGATGAGTTGGAATTTCTGCATGTCCCAAGCCGCGGTGGGGCAGCGTTCCGCGCACAAGCCGCAATGCACGCAAACGTCTTCGTCCTTTGCCATGATGCGGCCGGTTTGCGGCAGTGCCGCTGAAACGTAAAGGTCTTGCTCCGGATTCAAGGCCGGAGCCGACAACCGCGCGCGCAGATCCAACTCGTCGCCGTTGCGCGTAATCGTCAAGCACTGCACCGGGCAAATGTCCACGCACGCATCGCATTCAATGCATTTGGGCGCTGCGAATACCGTCTGCACATCGCAGTTCAAACAGCGCCCCACTTCCGCCGCCGCTTGCTCCGCCGTGAAGCCCAGTTCCACTTCAATGTTCATTTTGTTGAAGCGCTCTACCAGATCCACGTGCTTCATTTTTTGGCGCAGCGCGGCTGAGTAGTCGTTCTTATAACTCCACTCGCTGATGCCCATTTTCTGGGTCACCAGATTCAGGCCGTAGGGAAGCCGCTCAGCTACCGGCGTTCCTTCGCAATAGTTATGAATCGAAATGGCCGCCTGGTGCCCATGCTCCACCGCCCAGATGATGTTTTTCGGCCCGAACGCCGCGTCGCCCCCGAAGAAAACGCCAGGCCGGGTCGATTGATACGTCTTTTCGTCCACCACCGGAACGTCCCACTTATCAAACTCGATACCCAGATCGCGCTCAACCCAGGGGAAAGCGTTCTCTTGCCCGATGGCCAGAATCACGTCGTCGGCCGGCAGGAATATTTCGTCGATCGTCTTCGATTTCTTTGCCGCCGCATCCCATTCCAGGCGTTCGAACGTCATGCCTTGCAATACGCCGTTTTGCAACACGAAATTCTTAGGCGCATGATTCACCAGAATCTCAACGCCTTCTTCCTCGGAATCATCCAACTCCCACGGCGAAGCTTTAAAGTATTGCCTGGGCCGCCGCGCCATCACTTTAATATCCTTGCCCCCCAAGCGCCGCGATGTCCGGCAGCAATCCATGGCCGTATTGCCCACGCCGATAATCAACACCCGCTCGCCAATGGAATGCACATGGCCGAAGGCAACCGATTCCAGCCAATCGATGCCGATATGAATGCGTTCGCTATCGTTGCGCCCGGGCACATCCAGGTTTTTTCCGCGCGGCGCACCGCTGCCCACAAACAGCGCGTCAAACCCTTCCCCCAGCAGCGCGTTCATGCTGTTTACAGGCGAGTTATAGCGAATGTCCACACCCATATCCAGGATGTAATCGATCTCTTCGCCAAGCACTTGGTCGGGCAGCCGGAACGAAGGAATATTCGAGCGCATCAACCCGCCCGGCTTATCTTGCTTTTCGAAAATTGTGACTCGGTAACCCAGCGGCAGCAAATCGTTCGCCACGGTGAGTGACGCCGGCCCGGCTCCAATACAAGCCACCTTTTTGCCATTTTTTCGCGCCGGCGCTTGCGGCAGAAGGTGCTTCACTTCCCCGCGATGATCGGCCGCCACGCGCTTTAGCCGGCAAATCGCCACCGGCTTGCCGTCTAGTCTTCCGCGCCGGCAAGCGGGCTCGCAAGGACGGTCGCAAGTGCGTCCTAAAATGCCCGGAAACACATTCGATTCGCGGTTTAGCAAATAGGCTTCGGTGTAGCGCTCTTGCGCAATCAGCCGAATGTATTCCGGCACATTCGTGTGCGCGGGGCACGCCCATTGGCAGTCTACGACCTTATGGAAATAATCGGGGTTTTGAACGTTAGTCGGTTTCACTCAGATATGACCTGCATACGAGGCTTGTCACTCATTCTTTTGGTGGGATTATATCAACCTGTGAGAACGCAAATGCAAAATCGCACGTCGTACTTGTGGTATATCTCTTTTTAATGTAAATCGGAGGCTCTGTTTGTCCGCCACAATTGGAACTCCCCGCGAAACGTTCCCTGGGGAACGGCGCGTTGCGGTTACTCCCCGCCACTGCGAAGCGCTAAGAAAGTCGGGGATTGAAGTACTGATTGAACATCACGCGGGAGTCGAATCCGGTTACCCGGACGAGGCTTACACTGCGCGCGGCGCTCAACTCGTGGACCGGCAAACACTGTTCGCCCAGGCCAACCTCATCGCCCAGGTGCGCACGCTCGGCGCTAATCCAGAAGCGGGCCGGGCAGATCTTACGGCGTGCCGTCCGGGGCAGGCGGTGGTTGGCTTTGGCGAACCTCTGACGGCGCCGCAGGAGTGTACCGACCTCGCAGCCGCCGGCGTTTCCTTTCTCGCCATGGAACTGATGCCGCGCATCACGCGCGCGCAAAGCATGGACGCGCTATCCTCCATGGCCACGATTTCCGGTTACGAAGCTGTGCTGATTGCGGCCACGCGATTGCCCAAAATGTTCCCGATGCTGATGACCGCCGCCGGCACCATCGCGCCCGCCAAGGTCTTCGTGCTGGGCGCGGGCGTTGCCGGATTGCAGGCCATTGCCACCGCGCGCCGCCTGGGTGCTGTAGTCTCCGCTTATGACGTTCGGCCCGTCGTGAAAGAACAAGTGGAAAGCGTGGGCGGTAAATTCGTCATCCTCGATGTCGATTCCAAAACCTCTGAAGACAAAGGCGGCTATGCGAAAGCCATGGATGAGGCTTTCTACCGCCGTCAGCGCGAGTTGATGACCGACGTGATTCGTGAACAGGACGTGCTCATCACCACGGCCGCCGTTCCTGGCCGAAAAGCACCCATCCTGGTCACCCGCGACATGGTGCTGGCCATGCAGCCCGGTTCCGTCATTGTAGATATCGCCGCCGAACGCGGCGGGAATTGCGAGGTGACAAGGCCCGGCGAAACCATTGTCGAGCAGGGTGTTTCCGTGCTCGGCCCGCTGAATGTTCCCTCCATGGTTCCCTACCACGCCAGCCAGATGTATAGCTCCAACATTTCTTCGTTTATCAAATTGCTTTTTAAAGACGGCTCGCTGAATATCAACCTGGACGATGAAATTATTCGCGAAACGCTGGTCACTCACCAAAACAAAATCGTCCATCCGCGTGTTCTGGAAGCCGTGCCCAGCCAGTTGGGGGCGTCAGTCGCCAGGTAACCATCATGAATAAATACGAAATCGCTATTTGGGTTTTCATGCTCGCCGCGTTTCTCGGATTCGAGTTGATCCGCCGCGTCTCGCCACTCTTGCACACGCCGCTGATGTCGCTCACCAACGCCATTTCAGCCATCGCGGTGGTGGGTGCCATTCTCATAACCGGAGCTAAGGATGCCTCACCGCTTACCCGGACGCTGGGCTTCATTGCGGTGGTTGCTTCTACCGTCAACGTAGTCAGCGGTTATCTCATCACCGACCGTATGCTCAAAATGTTCAAAAAGCGCGCGCCGGAGAAACACTCGTGAACGCCCTTTTTCCTGCTTTATATATCCTGGCCGCCGCAGGCTTCATTCTTGCCATTAAGTGGATGAACTCGCCCGCCACAGCGCGGCGCGGGGTCATCGTTGGCGAAATCGGCATGCTGCTGGCGGTGGTTGGCACGCTCTTGCGGTTTGAAGTTGTTAATTACGAGTGGATCGTCATCGCATTTCTGGTTGGTTCCGCTATTGGCGTGCCTATCGCGTATATGATGCCGATGACCGCTGTTCCGCAGCGAACCGCTGTTTCGCATGCGTGCGGCGCGCTGGCCTCCGCCCTCATCGGAACGGCGGAATATTATCGCCACACGCCCAACGGTTTTGTGATGGGCGCGCTGGTTCTGGAAACGCTGCTTGGCTTCCTCACTTGCACGGCCAGCCTGATGGCATTCGGCAAACTACAGGAAATCCTGCCCACGCGCCCCATGACTTATAAGGGCCAGAACATCGTCAATCTGGCAGTGTTCGGCTTGGCCGTAGCGGTTGGGATCGCGCTCATCGTCTCGCCTCAACATACTTGGCTGTTTCCGCCCTTCGCGCTGCTCTCGTTGATCTTCGGTGTGCTTTTGATTGTTCCCATTGGCGGCGCGGACATGCCCACAGTCATCGCCCTGCTCAATTCCTACGCCGGTCTTTCCGCCAGCGCGATGGGCTTCGCGCTTGATAACAAACTGCTCATCGTGGCAGGCGCGCTGGATGGTTCTTCCGGCTTCATTCTGGCCGTTATCATGTGCCGCGCCATGAATCGCTCGTTCTCGAATGTTCTTTTCGGTGCGTTCGGCACCATTCAAACCAGCGCTGCCAAAGCGGTTGAACGTCCAGTGCGTTCCGCCTCGCCCGAAGAAGCCGCAGAAATTCTCGATGCCGCGCGCAGCGTTGTGATCATTCCCGGTTATGGCATGGCCGTCGCGCAGGCCCAGCACAAATTACGCGAAATGCACGACATGCTGGTGAAGCGCGGGGTGGAGGTACGCTTCGCTATTCATCCGGTGGCCGGCCGCATGCCCGGCCACATGAACGTTCTCTTGGCCGAAGCCGACATTCCTTACGACAAGCTGGTGGAAATGGACGACATTAACCCCGATTTCCCGCGTACCGATGTCGCCCTGGTGATTGGCGCGAACGATGTTGTGAACCCCGCCGCCATGAACGATAAGACCAGCCCCATCGCCGGCATGCCCATTCTGAAAGCATTTGAAGCCCACACGGTTATGGTGATCAAACGCAGCATGAGCCCTGGCTTCGCGGGTATCGACAATGAGCTTTACTATATGGACAAGACGCTCATGCTTTTCGGCGATGCGAAATCGTTTGTGGGCAGTATGGTGAAGGAACTGAGCGCGGTCGGGACGGCGGCGGCCATTGCGGGTTGAACTCAGATCACGTTTTATCCCCGCCCTTTAACATCGCAAATAGCGATGTTAAACCGGCCGATTCCTCCAGCGCTTAAGCGAAACATGAAATCGGCGGACAACCGTCAACGGTTGCGCTTGACGGCTCGTTGAGCCGAAGGTCTCGACGCCATACAAGCCGCAAGGCCCGTATCCAGCGTCACCTTCTGTGCCCCCGAAGCCACACTAGCACGGTATCGCCGTTTTGCGTGTGTCGTTGAGGGCGCTTAAAATCCGAAACCTTCGACCACAACGCGGCGGCAAAGAAAGCGGGTCTGTCCCGAAAGTCAATCTTTGGTTGGACTGTTTATTCTTCTCTGCCTCTGAGAATTGCGGCCATTACGCGAGGGTTGCGGCGTCCGTGCATCACGGCAACAACCCATAACGGCTTTTCATCCGGTGCGTAGGCAATCAGATATTCACGAACGACGATGCAACGCAAAGGGCGCGAGGTGAGGTCTGTTCGCCTGTGTCCAACATTTGGGAACGGCGCCAAGGCGCGAAGTGCGGCTAGAATTTCTTCACGCACTCGCCGCGCTGCCTGTGGGCTGTCGTCGGCGATATATTCCCAAATGTCGGTGATGTCCTGAGCCGCGAGGGGATGAAGGTCAAAGCCCTGCCCTGCGGTCATCGCTTGTTCAGCAGGTCATCTTCCCGTTTGCGAAGGCTCTCAAAAAAGGCTTCCCCGTCGATGGGCTTTACCTTACAGCTTTTGAGGTCGTCGTAGCGGCTGTTGAGCATTTCGCGTGTCTCGGCAACCTCGTCCACGTAACCGGCCATCGCATCCGCAAGAAGCTTGTCGGGCGTGCGTCCGGTTTCACTGACCAACTGGTCAATCTTGGCTTGCAGGTCTGGCGCAAAATGTACTTCCATGCCTTCCAGAGTACGGAAAAAGCCTCTTGAAGGCAACCGCAAAAAGCCCTGCGGGCCGGGTTTTAGATCATTCGGCCAGTCCCGAAACTTAGAAATCTACCGGCCAAAAACAAAGGCGATTGGCGGGTAGATGTATAACTAATTGGTTCAATCCAGGCATGCGCCTCATTTTATTGCGCCTAGGTGTGCGCGGGCATGAATAGCCGATCTCATTTTGTTGGCTCTTGACCTTTATTTCAGCTTAAAGGAACAAAGAACCATTGTCCACGACCGCCAGACGCGCCAACTGCGGCCCAATCTGCCAAGGTGTGGAACACGCTAAATTTGTCGCGCTCTTTCGCGCCTAAAGGAAAACGGTCAAATTCCGCCAGCCATACGCGACTTCTGAAAACGGCTCCCCTTCCTGTTCTATCTGCCGTTGCCCGATCACCTTCCCCCCGAGGTACTCATAGAATCCCCTTGAAGGGTTGAGGGCTAGTACCCAAACCGCCATAGAACCAAACCCTCTCGCGTCCAACTCATGCACGAATCGCCGGACAAGCAAACCTCCAAGTCCCCTTCGTTGCGCCTCCTGGCGCAGATAAATGGCGTAGATCTCACCATCGCACGCCAATTGGCCAGTTCTCTCCTTGCCACCTGAGACAAACGCCACAACAGCGCCGCCAGGTTCACAGCCGACCATTGTTATGACTGACCGCGGCTCAGGCGCCGCCAGCGAATCCCGCCAAAAGGATTCACGCTTCTCGACTGATAATTCACTTAAAAGCGCAAAGGGTACATTCGTGCCGCGAAACAAGGTCAGGAATTCGCGCGGCCTCGACGTGCCCGTTTTGCGCGAGTTCCTTTAAAAGCGCAAAGGGTACATTCGTGCCGCGAAACAAGGTCAGGAATTCGCGCGGCCTCGACGTGCCCGTTTTGCGCGAGTTCCTTAGAATAGCGTCGGCAAAGATGCCTCGATATGTGCTCTTCCAGCTTGCGACGTGAACCTCGGCAATCGCACGGGCATCGTGAACCACCGCGAGGCGGATGTTCCATGCGCCATTCGGCATCCATTCATTCTAGTCGAACAATCTCCAATTCGCCCCGACGCCCCGACCCCGTAACCACTCCCGCCCCTTCCCTTTTATTCGCAGTGATACCATCCTCCCTGAATGCTTCCCACCGGAAAAGTGAAGGTCGGTATCATCGGCTCCCAATTCGAAGCCGACATCCACGCCGTATCATTCCAACTCATGCCCGAAGAAGCCGAAGTCGTCGCCATCGCTTCGCCCACCCCCGGCAATGCAGAAAAACTCGCTCAGCGCTACCACATTCCTCGCGTCTTCCTCGACTATCGCGACATGCTTAAAGAGCCCGATATCGAGATGGTCACCATCACCGCCCCGAACTCCTTTCATGCGCAAATGACCATCGATATCGCGAACGCCGGCAAACACGTCGTCTGCGAAAAACCTCTCTGTATGACTCTCGCCGAAGCCGACGAAATGATCGACACTTGCAAACACCAGGGCGTCCTCCTCGCCTACGCCGAAGAGCTCTTCTTCACTCCCAAATACGTCAAGGCCAAGGAAATGGCCGACCAGGGGGCGTTCGGCCGCGTCTACCTCGTCAAACAAAGCGAAAAACATTTCGGTCCGCACAGCGCCTGGTTCTGGGATATGGATAAAGCCGGCGGCGGCGCTTTCATGGATCTCGGTTGCCATGGCATCGCCTTCTGCTATTGGTTCCTCGGCCGCCCCGCCATTAAGTCCGTCTACACGCATCTCGCCACTAACGTCCACGCCGCCAAAACCAAGGGTGACGACGAGTCTATTTGCATCCTCGAATTTGAAGGCGGCGCCATCGGCATGATCGAAAACAGTTGGGCCCGCCGGGGCGGCATGTCCGACCGCAGCGAAATCTACGGCGAAGGCGGCGTCTCCTATGCCGATCTCCATATGGGCAACGCCCTGCCCACCTATAGCGAATACGGCTTCGGTTACGCCGTTGAAAAAGCGCCCAGCACCCAAGGCTGGAGTTATCCCGTCTTCGAAGAACATTGGAACTATGGCATACCGCAAGAGATGCGTCATTTCGCCCGCGCCGTTCGCGGTAAGGAAACGCTCGAAGCCACCGGAGAAGATGGCCGCGTTGTCATGCAAGCGCTCTACGCCGGCTATGCCTCCGCTGGTCTGGGTCAGAAAGTCCACCTGCCGTTTCATCCCAAAACCACTAAGCCCATCGACGAGTGGCTGAGCCGAAAAGGCAAGTGAGCGATGGCGAATCAAAGCCCCGACCGCCGCGCCGTTCTTGAGATGTTCGCCAAACTCGCCGTTGTCAGTCAGTTTCCCGGCTTCAGCCGCTGGAGTTTCGCCGAACACCAACACTCAGCACCGCCCAACACAGCCCCTTACCAGCCGCAGTTCTTCTCGCCCCCCGAATACCAGTTGCTCGATCATCTCTCCGAACTCATCATCCCCAGTGATGAAACCCCCGGCGCGCATGAAGCGGGCGTCGTCGAATTCATCGACCACATGGTCGCTCACGATCCCGATATTCAATTTCAATTCCGCCGCGGCCTTGCGCTCATCAATACCTTCGCCCTCGAAACGCACCGTCAGGAATTCATGAGCCTCCCAACCAGCCAACAGGAAGATCTCCTGCGCACAATCGCCACTCCTAATCAAACTGACATCGAAGGCCCAGCCTTCTTTCACCTCCTTCGCACTTACACAGTCATGGGTTATTACACCACTCGCATCGGCCTCGAAGCCCTCGATGATCCCGGCCTCCGCCTTTACTCTTCTTCGCCCGAATGTCCCCATACAGACGATCCTGAGCACCTTCATCTCCCGCCTCCCAGATACTAAATGGCTACCCAGACTTACGACGTTATCGTGATCGGCACCGGCGCGGGCGGTGGCATGGCTCTTCACACACTCTGCAAAGCCGGCCTTACCGTCTGCGCATTGAACGGCAGCCGCCGTCTCGATCCTAAGAAGGATTTCCGCAACCACAAACAGCCGTACGATCTGCCCTTCCGCGGTTTTGGCGATCCGCAAAAGAGCAAAAACTACATCGGCTACATGGACAACGAATACACGGAAGGCATTTGGGAACACGACATCGCCTTCACCACCGCGCCGGGCACTGAGTGGACCTGGCGCCGCTGCTTCGCCGTCGGTGGTAAAACAAATTTCTGGGGACGCTCCTCCGCCCGCTTCAGCGATATCGATTTCACAGCCGCCTCCCGCGATGGCTACGATACCGATTGGCCCATCTCCTACGCTGAAATCGCTCCTTTCTATAGCCGTGTCGAACGCCTCATCGGCGTCGCCAGCACTGTGCAGAATCGCCCCAGCAACCCCGACGGCGAATATCTGCCTCCCATGAACTTTCGTTGTATTGACCGGATACTGGAAAGTGGCGCACACAAAATCGGCGTCCCCTATCTACCCGACCGCATCGCGCAACTCACCCGCAATCACAACGGCCGCCCCGCCTGTCACTATTGCGGAAATTGCACCCAAGGTTGTGATACCGGCTCGTTCTTCTCCACGCCTTGGTGCTTGCTGCCCGAAGCCGAAAAATCCGGCCGCCTGGAAATCCGCACCAACGCCCTCGCCAAGAACATTCTGGTTGATAGCGACGGCCGCGCCTCGGGTGTCGCCTATATCGATCGCGACACGAAACAGGAAATCGAAGTCCATGCGCGCGCCGTGGTAGTCGCCGCCTCCTGCGTCGAGTCCGCTCGCATTTTGCTGAATTCCAAATCGCGCCACTGGCCCACCGGCATCGCCAATTCCAGCGGCCAAGTCGGCCGCAATCTCTGCGATCACCTCTATGGCACCACTGCTCGCGGCTACCTGCCCCAGTTACTCGGCCAGCCCAGCTTCCCAGACAACGTTTCCGAAAGCACCATCGCCTGGCTGCCGCGCTGGCAGAATCTAACCAATCCGCGCGCGGAAAAATTCATCCGCGGCTATTCCGTTTACCCCGACGGCGGCTGCGCCGGATTCCCCGGCTATTACCATTCCATCCCCGGCGCCGGCCGCGCTTTCAAACGCGAAATCAAACGCCGCTATCCCACCACCATCGGTTTCTACGTGCAAGCTCCCACCCAGCGCAGTGACGATAACTATGTCGATATCGATCCCACCGTCATAGACATCTACGGCATCCCCGCCGCCCGCCTCCACTTTGCCTGGGACACCAATACCCTCCTCATGTGGGAGCACGCCAAATACGTCACCGAACAACTCATTCGCTCAAGCGGCGGTGAATACCTCGGAGCCGGCGAAATTGATATTCCCGGTACCAGCCTTCACGAAACCGGCACCCTCCGCATGGGTAACGATCCCACTAAATTTGTCACAGATCGCTTCGGCCGCACCCACGACGTTCCCAACCTCTATATCTGCGACGCCAGCGTCTTTCCGAACTGCACCGATAAAACCACCACCCTCTCAATCCTCGCCTTTTCTTTGCGTTCCACGGAGCACCTGATCGAGAATCTCCCCAATTAACGGCCAACAAAAAGTGGAAACAATTTCTACCAACGCTCTTCTATTGTCTGAGCCTTGCGCTCAAGACAGGTTAGGAAAGGCTTACTGTGCGGCAAATCAAACCAATCGCCCTTGCCTGGGCATTCTTCGCTTTCATTGCCGAAATGCCAGCTGCTGCGCCCCAGCCTCCTGCCCAAGCGGCCAATTACTCGCTGGTTTTCTACGACGATTTTACGAATCTCAATCTCTCCCCCGATGGCTCGGGCCAGTATCCCTGGTTTAAAGACCTTTGGTGGGAAACCGCGCCCAGTCCGTTCGCCGCCTCCGCCAGTTCTTCCGTTCTCAACCTCACCTGGAACAAAGGACAAACTCCGTCCGAAACAAGCATTACTTCCTGTTCAGGAGACGGCCTCCGCTGCCGAGCCTTTCGCTACGGCTACTTTGAAGCCCGCATGAAATGGGATGTAACCACCGGTGCTTGGCCCGCCTTCTGGATGATCCCCGTAGAGGCCATATGGGGTGCCTCCGAATCCGGCGAACTCGATGTCTTCGACGGGCAGGGTGATCCCGCCGATGCCCACACCTTTTTTGGCACCATTCACGATTGGGTGACTATCAATGGGAAGGCCGTTGATGCGGCAAACAACAATGCCCAGAACTCGTATGTCATACCTGGCGTTGATTTCTCGCAATGGCACACCTATGGCGTGCTCTGGATTCCCGGACGCGTCACTTGGTACTTCGATGACAACTCCATTCTTACCGCGCTCACCTATCCGATTTTCGATCAACAAGAGTACTACCTGATCTTCGGCGCGCAGGAAGGCGTAAATTGGACGTCAGGCGACACCACCGGCGTCACCGCAACCTCTTTGAATCTACACATCGACTGGGTGAAAGTCTGGCAGAATAATCAGCCTCAGAAGCGCACCATCATCGCCCTCTAACCCTCTTAGATTTCCCAGACTCATGATTTCCCGCGCAGCCGCTCCTTTTGCGCTTCTCAGTGAGTCATCGAGTAAATAATGTAGTTCACGCCAATGCGAATTCCCAGAGCGGAATACTCCTCCGGGTAATGCGGATCGTCCGCCCACTCCCATGAGTCGCCCAAATCGGAATTGAAAGACACGGCCACCATCAGCCGATTTTTGTCGTCATAGATGCCTCGCCAATGAGCCACGGCGCCATCGTTGCGATACGGAACGCCCATGCGCATAGACCATTCGCCCGGCACTTGATAGCGTTCGTCCAGATCGTAGACGGTATGGAAGATGGATTCCGCATCGTTGATTTCAACAATAGGACGGTCCGGGAAGACTTTACTCATGCTGGCTTCGAAAACAGACCAGTCGCGCGTGCCCCAAAAGTCGTCGCACATGAGAAAACCGCCGCGCAGCAAGTAATCGCGCAGCGTGCCGGCCTGCTGCCCGGTGAGGTCCCATTCCCCCACAAACACCGCATAGAGCCAGGGATAATTGTAAACTTCGTCGTGATCGTCAAGGCTTACGGGCTGCTCCACAGAGCGGGCATTCAGGCGCGTGAGGCGGCGCAGGGCGTCCAGAAAGTGCCGGTCGGCGCGCGGGTAATCGTTCGTCCAACTGGAATGGCCTTGATGCCAATCCCAACCCGCATGGCGAAAGCGCGCGTCTTCAATGGAAGGATACATAAGACGCGCGAACACCCATTCAGTGGTTTGGTTGAAATCGATCGGGAGCGGAATCTGGCCTTCGTGATACTCATCGCCGGGATATTGGCGAAAAGGCTGGGGAAGGTTGCGGTGCGCAGCGTAAACAACGCCCAGCAGGCCCAGAAAGCCCGCGAAAAAACCTGCCAGTTTCAACACACGATGCCGCAATCAGCCCTCGAAGCCGAGCATAGCACCAAAAATGTACGAAGATTTTCGTTGACAGTACGAATGGCTTCGTAGTAAATTCTGAACATGGCAATGGAACGGCTGCAGAAGCCTACGGCTACCGAACTGGAAATATTACGCGTGCTTTGGGAGCGCGGTCCTTCTACCGTCCGGGAAGTGCAGGAAGTACTGGCCCAGGGCAAACCAATCGGATACACCACAGTCTTAAAGATCATGCAAATTATGACTCAAAAAGGTAGCGTAGCGCGTAATGAGGATAGTAAGGCGCACGTTTACAAGGCGCGCCAGCCGGCGGAAAATACCAAGCGGCAGTTGGTGGGAGACCTCTTACAGCGCGCGTTCTCTGGCTCGGCGAGTCAATTAATGATGCATGCGCTGGCTGGCAAGAAAACCTCGCAAGAGGAAATTGCGGAGATCCGCGAGCTTTTGGACGAGTACGAAAGGAAAGCGAAATGAACCCACCAGCGATTGAAACACTGGGCTCGGCATTACTCCACTTTTTGTGGCAGGGGGCGGTGTTGGCTCTGCTGCTGTATGTTGCGATTTCGTTTACACGAAATGCGCGGGTGCGCTATGGAATCGCGGTTGGTGCTTTGGTGCTGATGGCGCTGTGCCCGCTCGCCACAGTGGCGTATCTCGAAAAGCCTTCCGTGGCGGCTGCCGCTTCTCAAACCTTACCGGTCTCGATTGCGCTCTCGAACGTAAGCGTGGCGCTCGAAACAGCGCAACCGGCTACTCCGTTAGATTGGCTCACCTGCCTGGTGTGGATCTGGTCGAGCGGCGTGGTTATTTTCGGGCTGCGGGCGTTCGGCGGCTGGGTGATGTTGCAAAGGCTGAGGCGAACGGCGCACGAAACGGTCTGTCCGGCGTTGCTCGAGCGTTGCCTGCGTTTGGAGAAGCGGATCGGCATTGCGAGGCTGGTTCGCTATGCGCAATCGGAAATTGTGGATGTGCCCGCGGTGGTTGGCTGGTTCCGGCCCGTTGTTTTGGTTCCACTTTCGGCGCTAGCTGGTCTTTCGGTGGAACAGTTTGAGGCGATTGTGGCGCACGAACTGGCGCATATCCGTCGTTACGACGCGCTGGTGAATCTGTTTCAAATCGCGGCTGAGACGGTTCTTTTCTATCATCCGGCGGTGTGGTGGGTAAACCGCGTCATCCGCGCGGAGCGGGAGAATTGCTGCGACGATATCGCCGTCGAGGTGTGCGGCAATGCCAGCGAGTATGCGCGCGCCCTGACCATACTGGGCGGCAAAGCTGCACAGCCCGTTTGGGCGATGGCAGCGAATGGGGGCGCACTGAAATTGCGGGTGAGCCGGTTGCTTGGCTTGGGGCAGATTGCGCCGGGCATTCCGCGGGCTGGTTTGGCGGTGCTGGCGGTGCTGTGCGCTTCCTGCGTAGTGCTAGCGGCGGGAGCTTTCAAGCAGGAACCGCCGGCGCCGCTGCCTCCAGCCGCACCTGCGCCTCCCACACCACCTGCGGATCTGCTTGCGCCCCAAGCGCCGGACGCGGAGTTGGAAAAGCTCGACCGGCAAGTGAAGGAATTGGAACGAGAGCTCAAGCGCAAGCCGATCAACGTTGACGAAGCTCAAATGCGGCGGCAAGTCAAAGCCGCGATGCGGCTCGCGCAGTCTGAAATGGGCGACGGTTTCGCCGAACGGCAAGCCGAGGAACTGGACAAGATCGCAAGAGAAATGGCGGCGCGCTTTGATGGCGGTGGCAGCCAACTCGCACCCGAAGAGCACAAAGCAGAAGAGCACAATGGGCCTTCGTATATCGACAGCCTTGAGGCAGCCGGTTTAACCAAACTCAGCGTGGACGATTTGATCGCGTTGAAAGTGCAAGGAGTGACCGGCGATTACGTCCGCCAGGTGAAAGCCGCCGGATTCGATCCGAGCGTGCATGACCTCATCGGCATGAAAGTGCAGGGTGTGACGCCCGAATACATACGCGACATTCGCGCAACCGGCTTGAAGCCGAATATGCGAGATCTGATCGGCATGAAGGTGCAAGGCGTTACGCCGGAGTATGTCAAAGCTCTGCAATCGGCGGGGCTGGGCGATCTGACCGTGCGCGATTTCATTTCGGCCAAGGTGCAGGGGATCACCCCCGAATTTATCGAAAAAGTCCGCAGCCACGGATTTAAGAATCTTACGTTACGCCAACTAATGGGCCTCAAAATGGCCGAAGTGTTTTAGGAGACTCCCACATGATTCAGCATAAATTGATAACAGGCATAGTGTGCCTGCTCGCTTCCACATGTACCTTTGCAGCGGTTGAAAAAGGTGAGTGGACGCTAAGCCAGTCCGAAGACCCCGGTAAGATCCGGCTTTTTCTGCACAGCGAGAGCGATGGCCGTCATTCCTTCAACAACAGCTCAGATTGGGACGCCAGCGAACTGAAAGGCCTGGACTGGAAGACCGCCGGCAAGCACGATGTGCGCTTCAGCATTGCGCGCGATGCGGGTACCATTGACGGCGACGGGTTCCTGAAAGACGGCTCAGGCGCGGGACTCTTTACCTTTCAAGGAAACGCGAAGTACAGCCAGGAAATGGCCGCGCTTGGATTTCCAGGCGTAACGGACGACGAGCTATTCGCCTACGCGATTCACGATGTGAGTCTCGAGTTTGTGCGTGGCATCAAGGCGGCCGGAGTCACCGGCCTGGATAAAGACAAACTAATCGCCTTTCGTATTCACGCTGTGAGTCCGGAGTTTGTCCGGCAGATTCATGCGGCGGGTGTGAACGAAATTGAGGCGGAAAAATTGATCGCGTTTCGCATTCACGGCGTCTCGCCTGAATTCGTACGCGACATACATGCCGCCGGAATCGCCACAGTCGATTCAGAGAAGCTGATTGCTTTTCGAATTCATGGCGTATCGCCCGAATTTGTACGCGGCATTCATGACGCGGGCATCAATACGGCGGACTCGGAAAAGTTGATCGCCTTTCGAATTCATGGCGTTTCACCGGAGTTCGTTAAGGGCCTGAGCGCTGCGGGCGCGAGCACCACCGATCCGGAAAAGCTCATCGCGTTTCGCATTCATGGAGTCTCGCCGGAGTTTGTCGGCCAACTCGATCATCTCGGCTTTCCGCATCCCGACGCGGAGAAACTGATTGCACTACGCATTCACGGCGTGACGCCGGAATACATCGAAAAATTGCGGGCGCGCGGAATTCAAAATTTGACTCTCGACCAGCTCATCAATTTGCGAATTCACGGAATTGATTGAATTCAATTGAACCTAACCGCCGTCCGCTGCGTACGTCAAAAGGAAGATCGTTATGAGCACCTGGAACGACGTCCGTTACGCCTTGCGCGGCTTTAAGCGCACGCCGTTATTCACCATCGTGGCGGTTTTCTCGCTCGCCTTTGGCATTGGCGCCAACACCGCCGTGTTCAGCCTGCTTGATCAGGTGATGCTGCGCCTATTGCCCGTCAAGCAGCCGGAGCAATTGGTGCTGCTAAAAGAACGCGGCATGCATTACGGCAGCAACTCCGGCATGAACGCGCTGTCTTACCCCATGTATAAAGACTTCAGCGAACACAACGATGTCTTTTCGGGCATGTTTTGCCGGTTCTCCTTCGACGCCAGCCTGGGTTATGGCAAACGGACCGAGCTCGTCCCGGCGGAACTGGTTTCAGGCAGCTATTTCCCGGTGCTCGGCGTGACGGCGGCGCTCGGCAGAACCTTCACGCCAGATGACGACCGTATCCCGAACGGCCATCCGCAGGCGGTTCTCAGCTATAGTTTTTGGCAGAACCGTTTTGCCTCCGACCCCGGCATCGTGAACAAGACGCTGGTCATCAACGGTCACAGTATGACGGTCATTGGGGTGGCGCAAGCTGGCTTCGACGGCATTCAATTGGGACATACCACCAAAGTATTTGTGCCCATCATGATGAAGGCGCAAATGACGCCTCTTTGGGATGCGCTGCAGGACCGGCGCTGGCGGTGGGTAAACGCCTTTGGCCGCTTGAAGCCGGGCATCGGCATAAAACACGCACAAGCGGCGCTGCAGCCCTTCATGCATAGCATGATTGAGATGGAAGTGAAGGAACCGGCGTTCCGTAATGCGTCCGATTATGCGCGGCGCGAGTTTCTTAAGAACTCCATTGAGGTACTGCCCGGATCGCAGGGCCAATCTTACCTGCGCATGGAGTTGGGTACGCCGCTGTGGGTGTTGATGGCGCTTACGGGAACGGTTTTGCTGCTGGCCTGTGCGAATCTGGCGAACCTGATGCTGGCGCGCGCCGCCAGCCGTGAACGCGAGATGGCGGTGCGCTTGGCCATTGGCGCGGGACGCCGGCGAATCATCGGCCAATTGCTGGTCGAAAGTTTGCTGCTTTCCACTTTGGGCGCGACGCTAGGTTTGGCATTGGCTTTCGGCGCCGATCAATTTTTGCTGGCCGCGTATTTACCGGCCGACGAAGCCGGCGAAGTGGCCATCAGCGCGATCCCCGACGTGCGTATTTTGCTCTTCACGATTGCCGTGATGTTTATGACAGTTTTGATTTTTGGCCTGGCGCCCGCCATTCACAGTTCACGCGCGGATGTGGCGCCTACTCTCAAAGATCAGGCGGGCTCGGTGGTGAGCGGCGGGAATGTGGCCTTGCGCAAAGGGCTGGTTGTGGCGCAGGTGACGCTCTCATTGCTGCTGCTGATTGGCGCTGGTCTGTTCCTGCGCACGTTGAACAATCTGCGCGATCTCGGCCCCGGCTTTTCCGCCGAACGGCTGGTGGGGTTCAACATTGATCCTTCGCTGAATGGCTATGCCGTTGAGCGCGCGCGAAATTTCTATCTAAGGTTGACGGACCGCTTGGCGGCCACGCCCGGCGTGCAGGCCGTCAGCCTTGCCTCGATGCGCATTCTCGAGGGCGGTGAGTGGGATAGCTCCATGACGGTGGAAGGTTACTCTGCCCGCGCCGATCAGACCCCCGAACCGTACATGAATTCGATCAGTCCCGGTTACTTCGCCACGCTGGGCGTGCCAATCTTAGCGGGCCGCGATTTCACCATCAAAGACACTCTGAACCTCTCACACGGTCACCCGGACGACGGCCTCAACGACCATGTTCCCGCCACGATCATGATCAACGAGAGTTTCGCTAAAAAGTATTTTCCAGGCCGCAGTCCGCTCGGTCTGCATCTTGGTTTCGGTTCCGATCCGGGAACCAGAGCCGATATGGAAATTATCGGCGTGGTGAAAGACATCAAGTACACCAACTTGCGCGATGAGATTCCCGTGCAGGCCTACATTCCTTACCTGGCCAGCCCTTATGTGGGCGGCATGACAGTTTATCTGCGCACCACCCTGGACCCCCGGCAGTTGATGGGCACCGTGCGCCGTCAGGTGCGGGATCTGGACCCCAACATTCCCGTCTACGCCATGCGAACGACACAGGAGCAGATCGATTTATCGCTGCGGACTGAGCGTCTGGTGGCCAGCCTCTCGACGGTCTTCGGCGCGCTGGCAACGCTACTGGCAGTCATCGGGCTGTATGGTGTGATGGCTTACACCGTAGCGCGCCGGACACGCGAAATCGGCATTCGCATGGCTCTTGGGGCGGAACAAGGCAACGTGATCTGGATGATTATGCGCGAAGTCTTGCTGCTGGTGGGGGTGGGCGTGATCGTGGGCGTGCCTTTGGCCATTGGTCTGAGCAGCCTGATCAAGAACCAGCTCTTCGGCATGGCGCCACATGATCCGGTCACTTTGACGCTTGCCACGATTGGGCTCACGGCGGTGGCTTGTTTGGCGGGGTTTGTGCCCGCGTTACGGGCGAGCCGGGTGGATCCGACCCGCGCGCTGCGTTACGAATAAAGGCCCAGGCAGACTACGGGCGACGAAGCGAAGGGCCTGGGGTGACAAAATGTGGTGAGCCATGTCCATCACAGACGATTTAGCGATCATTGCGCGCCAGGAAGCTCTGTTGCAGTTTACCCGGTTCAACGAAGAGACCGCCTGGCATTTAGGCTCGCGTCTACGGCAGTTTGCGGCGGCGCGGAAGGCGGCGTTGGTGGTGGATGTGCGCCGTTTTGGACAGCCGCTGTTTTACTGCGCACTGGCGGGCAGTTCGCCCGACAATGCGGCTTGGGCGCTGAGAAAAGCCAATACAGTGGCGCGCTTTCACCGCAGCTCTTATTACATGGGCCTCGAACTGCAGCTCAAGGGCACGAATCTGGCCGACCGGTTCGGACTCGCGCTCAACGAGTTCGCCGCCCATGGCGGCTCATTTCCCGTCACGGTTAACGGTACGGGCGTGGTGGGATCGGTCACGGTCTCAGGCTTGCCGCAGCGCGACGATCATCAATTGGTGGTCGAAGCGCTCTGTGCCGAAACGGGAAACGATTTTGAGCAGTTGCGGCTCGATCCGGCGGCGAATCTAAGGTAGGTTTACAAACCCTTAACCTGCCTGAAAATCCAAAATTGGAAACGAAACGTACCATTTCTGCACTCAATCAACGTCGCATCCAACGAGCCGATGTTTCAGGAGAATTCCCGAGGTAGTCGCAAGCCAAACAAAACTTGGGACTTTTGCGTCTGCAGCCTCTGTTTGGAAAAGATTAATGTCGGCGGACCTGCACTTGGTTATCAGGTTGCAACATCAAAGACGATGTAAGCGGCAACGCCCGTGGTGGGCGAGGAAATTGGGGTGGTAGAGAAATGACGGTTTGTCGATATTGCGGATGTACAGCATCGCAGGCTATGGCGGACGCTTGGGTTATAGGATTTCAAGAAGAGTTCCTGGCGGCCGTTTATAGCTGCTGTCAAGTTGTCACCTGGGCAGATGAGCAGTGGCTTGCTTGGACCGAGGCGGCCAGCGAAGACGGTCGGTCTGAAGCGGAAGCAACGAAGCCGCTTGAGATTATGGACTGCCCCGGAGTCGTGCCGGCCCCGGATACAGATTAAGTATCGTACCCAATGGAATTGCCCATGTTTTGGGAAGTTTTTGTCTAAACTCGAAATAGTTCTGCCATGGGGCGCGAATCTGTGCTTAAGTTGTAATGCAACTAAAAATCCTTCCTTGCTTTTCGCGTGCCGCTGCAGCCGGTGAGCAGGAATCCTGGGGTTCCCATGAAAGCATTGGACCGGCCTGCTCGCGTCCTTATTGTAGAAGATGAAGCGCTCATCAGTCTGGATATCAAGCGCCTCCTTTCGAATTCCGGCTATGTGGTGGCAGCCGTGGCGGCCACATACGACCAAGCCATGCGCGCCACCGAGACGTCGGCGCCGGACTTGGCTCTGATCGACATACATATCAGGGGATCGGCCGACGGAATTGAGACTGCGCTGGAAATCCGCAGGAAATTCCAATTGCCGGTGATTTTCGTTACGGCGCACGCCGACAAGAAGACGCTCGACCGGGCGCGCGAAACGGAGCCGTTTGGTTACATCGTCAAGCCGATTTCGGCGCTGACGTTAACGAGCACCATCGAGATGGCGCTGCATAAGCGGCGAATCGAACAGGATCTGGAGCAGAACCGCGCTTGGCTGACGACTGTTCTGCAGACCATTCCCGATTCTGTTTTGGTCACGGACCCGGTGGGGAACGTACAGTTTTTGAACACCGCCGCCGAGGAGCTCACCGGATTGCAGGGCAATGAAGCGTTGGGGAAGCCGGTGGACGCAGTCGTGGCTCTTTCCTGCGGCGAGCAGGACAACCTGGCCAGTCATTTAGTGGAAAAGGCGGAATGGGGCGCTCGCGTTTCTTTCCAGAAGGACACACGCCTGCGCTCAGACGGGCGGAACGGCGGCCTCGCCGTTGAGGGCGACGTGGCCATCAGCTACTCGAACGGTCAGCCCGCCGGGGCCATCTTCACGCTGCGAGACGTTTCGCGCCGGGAGCAGGAAGATAAGATTGCCAGGCAAGAGGAGAAGATGCTGGCGCTGGGCCAATTGGCCGGCGGTATCGCGGCCGATATCAATAGCTTGCACGCGCTGCTTAGCAGCACTTGCCCCGAAATTACGAGCTTAGCCGCCAAGCTGCCGGACGCCGAACGCGCTGCCTTGCTTGACAAGACGGACACTATTGAGCGGGCCAGCGCGATGGGCTTGCTGATTGCCGGTCAGCTTTCGCAATTGAGCGCGCCACAAGGGGTGCGCGCCACATTTGTGAGCGCGGCGGGAGTGGTGGCCGCGGTTGAGCCGCTGCTGAACAAGCTGCGCGGCCCGTCGCTACAAGTGGACATACACTTGACCGACGAATCGACGCTGGTGTTATGCCAGCCGGGCCGATTGCAAACGCTGTTGATGAACGTCTTCCTGAACGCGCGCGAGCGTATGGCCGGGGCGGGGCGGATGCGCATCGCTACCCGCCAAGCCGGGCGTATGGTGAGCGTTCTTTTCGATTTGGAGCACATCGGTATCTCGGCCTGGAAGCCGCTGTCGTATCCGCTCGAAATGGAGAACCCCGATTTCAGCCTGGCGATTGCACACGTGATTGTGGCGGCGATGGAAGGCTCGATTTCGTTCGAAAGCGTTTCGGACACTCAGGGAAGGCTCGAAATTCTGTTGCCGCTGCAATACGCGAGTCCGGGTTACCTGGATGCGATGGGCCGGCGAGGCGCCGTTTTGATCGTCGGGTCGGACCTGGAAGCCCTGGGGAGCGTTGAAGCCCAACTGGAGGAAAACCGTTACGCCGTGATCCGCTGTTCCAGCGCGGTAGAGGCGCTCCTGCTGGGGCAGCTTCACGACAGTAAGATTGATTGCGTGATTGCCGACGCCGCCAGCGTATCTACCGCCGATCGGCGCAAGCTGCGGAATTTCTTCGTGAGCCGGAATATTGAGACACAGTTTGTGAGGCTGGTTTCAAGAGGCCAAGCGGAAGAACGAGGATGGCAGTCGGTGGCCAAATCCGGCAAGAGTTCATCGTTAGAGCTTTTGAGCAGCCTGTCGCTGGGCAATGCGGGCAGCCTGAAAACCTTTGGTTAGGGTCATGGCCCGCTGTGGCCGTTTAGTTTGCGTGCGAAGAAGGCGGCGGTGGCTTGATAGGCTTCGAGCCAATGATCGTGGCGCAGAAAATCGTGGATTTCATTCGGAAAAATCAACTCTTCAAACTCCACGTGGCGGGCGCGCAGCGCTTCGGCTAACATTTCGGTCTGAGCGAAGGAAACGTTGCGGTCGTCATCGCCGTGAATGAGCAGGACCGGGCTTTTCCACGAATCGACAGTGGCCATGGGTGACGATTCGAAGGCCAGACGCAAGGCTTCCTGGTATTCGCGTTGGGTTTTGGGATCGCCTCCCGTTGGAGGAGTTCCGTCGCGCAGACTGCTCCAATCATGCACGCCGTGAAAATCCACACCGGCGGCGAACAGATCGGAAGCGCGCGAAAGGCCCATGGCGGTGAGATAGCCGCCGTAAGAACCTCCCCAAAGGCCGATGCGGGCGGGATCAACATCGGCGCGATTCTTGAGGTACAGGCCGGCACCGATCACATCGTTATACTCGCTGCCGCCGTGCGCGCCATAATTCAGCGCCTCGCGAAATGGCATGCCATAGCCGATGCCGCTGCGATAATTCACCGAGAGCACAACGTAGCCCTGGCTGGCCAAAAATTGGTTCATGGCGTAGGCGTTCGAATAGTAATACATGTAGTGAAAGCCGAGCAGCATCTGACGGCGCGAACCGCCGTGGAAGAAAGCCAGCGCGGGATGGCGTTCAGCGGTGGCGTTAGGCGGAAGAAAAAGCTGGCCGTGGATGCGCATGCCGTCCGCGGCCACGATGGTTACGGGTTGCGGTTTTACTAAGTTCGCCGAAGGAAAATCGGCGGGTATCAGTTCATCCGCCAGGCTCGTTTCTTTTCCAGAAAGACGCAGCATCGGGTGGGCTTTCTGGTTGAAACTCGAGGAGAGAAAGAAGAGCGCGGATTCAGCGGAAAGAGGCGTGGGGGCCCAATCGATGCGTTCGCCAGTGGTGAGTTGTTTGGCGGGGGCGCCGGACAAGGCCACGCTCCATAAATGACGCCCGTCGATATCGCCGATGTTGGAATTGAAGTAAACGGTTTTGCGATCGGCGGAGAGCGACACGTCTTCCACTTCGCCTTCACCGGGAGTGAGTTCGCGAGGGGTTCCGCCCTGCTCCGGAATGCTGTAGAGATGGCACCAACCGGTGCGCTCCCAGGGGAATACCAACTGGCCGGAGTCGGCCCACATGACTTGCTGGGTGGCCACAACAGCATGGAATACGCTGCCGGTTCCTTCGGCTGCGCGAAACACGGGGCGCGCTATGCCCGTTTTCACTTCGGCAACGCGGATGGACCAAGGCTCGCCCTCGCGCTCGGGTGCCGGGCCAATTTTGGGCGAAACCGCAGGAATTCGCAAATAAGCGAGGTGAGCATCATCAGGCGACCAAATCGGCGCGAGGTCGAGGTCGGTGCTCGGGTCCAAATAGCGCAGGGATTTGTCCGCCAGCGAATAGATGGTGACGAAACTGTGACCGGCCCGGGTGGTGGTGAACGCGAGCGACTGGCCATCGTGCGACCAGCGGAGATCGCCCGCGTGGCCTTTTTGCGTCACAACGTTTTTCACATCTTCACCGCCAGGCTGCATGGTGAAGATTTGGCCACCTTTCAGAAACGCCACCAGGCCGCCTGCGGGCGACACGGCTGGACCGTGGCCTACGGTCAACTTTTTAACAGCGGAACCATCGGCGGCAGCGGACCAGATTTCCTGCTCGGGCGTGACGGAGCTCAACTCGGGATTAGGATTATCGCCGCCGGTTTCCAGATCGCCGCCGCGGACGAATAGCAAGTAGGAGGCGTCGGGCGCCCAGGCGATTTCGGCGATTTCCTCGCCATCGTCTTTGGCAAAGTTGGTGATGCGCTTGGCCTTCCAATCGGGAGCGGCGGCCACGTAAACGTTGCGCTTGCCTTGCTCGTTCTCAAGCCACGCGACTTTGGCGCCGCTGGGCGAGGCGACCGGGGCGCTGGCGAAGGGAGCGCTCATGATCTGGTTGAGCGTGAACGTGCCGGCGGCGAAGAGATACGGCGGCACTAATGAGAGAATGCAAAGAAGAGTTTTCATAAGTTGACTGATTTCTTGAGGCCGCTTGCTTCGGCGCGCGGTTGCGGTTCAGAGACGGCACTGGTTTTCTATTCTGGCATTTTCCTGAACGGCCGTTCCGTTTGGGACCGCCGTGAAACCGCTACGGTATTTGTGCCGACGGCAGACCCAAGATTAACTTCGTGCGCTGTGCCCCCTCATCCGCGTCCACAAGACTAATCGGCGTCCCATCGCCCGCGTAACGGCGGTACGCCGCCGGTTTACCGGAAACATCGACTTGCAAAAATTCGATAGATGTGGGAGCCGCCGGAATCCGCGCTCCGAACCAGTGAGGATCCTCCCGCTGCATCCACGTGACCAGCGCCAATACTGAGCCGTCATTACCAGACAACGTGGCCATAGTATGGTTGACCGGATCGACGTACATCGTGATCTGGCTCCAGCCGAACGGCTGGTACGGTAGACGGGCCGGAAGGGCAGCTCTGTTGTTCACAACCTCAAATCCGCTAACCCTGGTTGCCGTGATTGGCAATGTGTAAACGTAATCGTTGCCGCGTACCGGCTCATGGCAACCGGTGCATTCGTTTACAAATTGAGCGTCTTTCCCGTACGGTTTCATGTCGAGACCACGCCAGCGACCCCATCCCCATCCATCCGTGGCCTTATATTGGCGAGCGTCCTTCACCATGATTTCCACTTGGACAAACTTGCCCGGGCGGATCAGTCCGCCGGGACCTCGCTCCTGCTGCCACGCAATCTTGGCGAAGCGTGTTCCATTCGGCCATGGTGAGATGTGGCCCGACTCCCGGGCGCGCTGAGCAATGTCGTTGCCAAGAATGGAACGGAAAGTGTTGTTGTCGCCTCGATCGGTTGTACTGATCGGTTTCCACGTCTTGAAGTCGGAATCCAATGCCAATCCGTTGTATTCCGGCTGAACCGGCGACAGCGGAAAAACCGCGTTTGCCATGCCACCCGCGCTGGTGGCTTCGTTTGGCGCAACACTCCAGGGCGCAAGATAGGACTTCAAAGCGGCTAAATCTTCCGCTGTCACCTTTGCTTCTGGATGTAGCTTGAGAAATCTGGGCAGTGGCATGGCACCGAGCTGAATCTGGTTCACCGCCTCGAAGAGTGTTGCCTTCTGCTGCGCGGCCGGCTTAGATCCAAGCGTAGAAAAGTTGAGATGTTCACGCGCGGCGAGAATATCGCTCCGTACAAGCCAATAGATCGGCTCTGGCTGATCGAACCAGGCGAGCCGCCGCTCGTTTGAATGGCAACTGTAGCAATCCTTTCGTAGAATGCTTAGAATCTCCGGCGGCGCCTGTACTTCCCCAGTCACGGGTGGCGTTGGAATACTTGGCCTGACGATTTGGAGCAAGGCAACGCTGCTTGCCCCGACGATCAACAGCTTGCTGGGTAATCTCATATATAGTCGAGACTCGTCGGAACTCGGGAACGGCACTCAAACACCCATATCCCAAACGACAACTAATTGTGTTTGAGTGTACCGAAATGACCTCCCGAAACAATTTAAACAACCCCTGGATTGACGCCCCTCCATCACAAGTAGGGGCGGTGCTTCCACCCCTCGTGGTTGCGGCTTGATGGTGAGTCTGGTTAGAAGCGCTCGCGCAAAGATACGGATATACGTATAATTAAACAGTTGAAGAGCCTTGGCGAAGTTAAGCCGTTGCGATGGGTGGAGCGTCGAGGGTGATGTGAAGTCATTCCTTCGCAGCGTCAGGTCTGAGATACGACGGCGGCACCTGGCGCGCTGTCTACACCGTGCGATTTGAAGACGCCATTTAGGTGCTGCATGCCTTCCAGAAGAAATCGAAATCGGGCATTAACTACTCCCCAGAAGGAAATCCACCTGATTTGGAAGCGGCTTGCCGATGCGCAGCGGGATCACAACCAAAGGCAGAACTAAACGATGAAGACAAAACACCCCAAGAAAAGCAATACACAACTGAAAGTTACCGCAAGCACCGGCAATGTTTTTCGAGACCTTGGCTTGCCTAACCCTGAACAGGAAATGATGAAGACGCGGCTGACCCTTCAGATTTACCGCATCATTCGTGAACGCGGTTTGACGCAGGCACAAGCGGCCAAAGTGCTTGGCGTCAAGCAGCCGCACGTATCGTTGCTCATGCGGAATCGCTCCGGCAGTTTTTCGGCTGGGCGGCTGATGGAATTTCTGACGGCGCTCGGCCAGGACGTGGAAATCACCGTACGACCGGCACGGAAGGAGCACGGAGAAATGTCTGTGATGGTGAGCTGAGATCGGCGGAGACTCCGGCGCCCTCCTACGGCCGCACCCCTACCGCCGCATCCGCCGTCAACTCCAGCAGCATCTGCCGCAAATCTTCAATCAGATCCGCTGGATCTGTATGCGCCTTCAGCGGCCACTTCAGCACCCCGGCCGGCGTAAACTGCGCGCCGTTCGCCCGGCGCACCAACTCCATCAGCTTTAGCGGGTCAATTTTAGATTGCTGATGAAACTTGACATTGGCGAACCCTTGCCGCCGGTCAATGGATTCCACGCCGGCCTTTTGCGCCATCGCCTTCAACAAAGAAAACCGCAGCAGGTTCGATACTTCAATTGGCGCGGGGCCGTAGCGGTCGGCCATTTCCTCTCCAATGCGCTTGGCCTGCTCTTCGTCTTTGGCATCGGCAATGCGCTTGTAAGAGCGCAGCCGCTGGGCCTCATCGGAAATGTATTCAGTGGGAATGCGAATATCCAGACCCAGATTCAATGTCGAATGAATTTCGAGTGGCACCTCTTCGCCTTTGAGTTCCTTCACCGTCTCTTCCAACAGCCGCACATACGTGTCATAGCCCACCGCTTCAATATGCCCGTGCTGTTCGCCGCCCAACAGATTGCCGGCGCCGCGCAGCTCCAGATCCAGCGCGGCAATCTTGAAGCCCGCGCCCAGATCGCTGAACTCCTTCAACGCCGCCAGCCGTTTGCGCGCCACTTCGCTGAGTTGGGTATCGGCCGGCACGAGTAGATACGCATATGCGCGGCGATTTGAACGACCGACGCGCCCTCTTAATTGATACAACTCACTCAAGCCGTAACGCTCGGCGTTTTCAATGATGATGGTATTGGCGAGTGGAATATCCAAGCCGTTTTCCACAATAGTCGTGCATACGAAAACGTCGTATTCGTGCTTCATGAAACCGAGCAACACTTTCTCAAGCTCGGCTTCACCCATCTGTCCATGGCCCACCCCGATGCGGCAATGCGGAATCATTTCCTGAATCGAGGCGGCGCGCATGAAGATGGTATCCACGCGGTTATGCACGAAATAAACCTGACCTTGCCGCGCAAGTTCCTGCTCAATGGCGGTCTTGGCCAGATCGAGATTGAAGTGCGCTACTACAGTGTTAATCGCCAGCCGGTCCTTGGGCGGGGTCTCCAGCACAGACATGTCGCGCAGCCCCAGCAGCGACATGTGCAGTGTGCGCGGAATAGGCGTGGCGCTCATGGTGAGCACATCCACGTTGTGCCGGATCTGTTTCAGGCGCTCTTTATGTTTCACGCCAAAGCGCTGCTCTTCATCAACCACCAGCAAGCCAAGGTCGTAAAACTGCACGTCGGCCGAGAGGAGCCGGTGCGTGCCGATCAGAACATCCACTTTGCCCGCCGCCAACTCTTCCAGCGTGGCTTTCACTTCCTTGCTTGAGCGAAACCGGCTGGCTAATTCAACGCGCACGGGGAATGAGGCAAAGCGCCGCTTGAATGTTTCGTAATGCTGGAAGGCTAGAACGGTGGTCGGCGCCAGCACCGCTACTTGCTTGCCATCACCCAGCGCCTTAAACGCCGCCCGCATGGCCACTTCCGTTTTGCCAAAACCCACGTCGCCGCACAGCAGCCGATCCATGGGCTGCTCGCTTTCCATGTCGCCTTTGATATGGCTCACAGCGGTGATTTGATCTTTGGTAGAGCTATATTCAAACGCGTCTTCAAACTCGCGCTGCCAGTTGCTATCGGGCGAAAAGGCAAAGCCTTTACTCAGGCGGCGCTGCGCATACAGCTTGAGCAACTCATCCGCCATATCGCGCATTTTCGCTTTGACGCGCGATTTAGTTTTCTCCCAAGTGACGCCGCCCAGCCTGTCCAGATGCGGTTTGCCTTCGCCCGCGCCGCGATACTTCTGCACCAGATCAAGCCGCGTGAGCGGTACGTAAAGCTTCGATTCAGCGGCGTATTCAATCAGCATGAAGTCGCCCTTTTGATCGCCCTGCGCAACCTCGCGAGTGCCCAGAAAGCAGCCCACTCCATGCGTAGCGTGTACCACGAAATCGCCGGGTTTGAGATCGGCCACATCGGCGGCAAAGGCGGCCAATTGCGATTTCGTAGGTTGTCGCACCACCAAATCGGAGGTTTCGAAAAGGTCTTCGGAACCGAGAATCGCGATCAGCGAATCATGCAACACTGCGCCCCGCCGAATGCCGCCTTTGACGAGAAACGCGCTCGATACCGCGCCTGCGTGATAAGCGCGCTCGACAAGGGAAGGCCGAGCGCCCGCGGTGGATTCCAGCCCCAATTGATAAGGCACCGAATATTCCTGCAAGATGTCCGCCAGCCGTTCCAGTTCACCCACTGATGCCGCGAAGAACGCCACTCGGTAGCCAGCTTGAATCAGATTGCGCGCTTCGGCCACCGCCACCGGCATGTTCCCTTGAAAGGTGAGCGATTGCCGGGTGGGTATGTAGAAACTCCGCTCCGGCGCAGGCGTGTTTTCGGTGATCAGTTCGAGTTCCTGAAATTCTATGGCCGTGTGCTCCTCGATCTTGCCGCTGAGCTCTTCCCAGCGCAGATAATTTTTTTCAGGCTCGATTTGTGCCGGGCGGTCGGGATTTTCCAGCCGATGCCAAAGCCGGTCGGCAGCGGACAAAATCGCGCTGGGTTCATCCAGAATAATCAGCGAGTCGTGGTTCAGCGAAAGCAAGCTGTGCGAGCGTGGCCGCACGAGTGGCACCAGAAACTCCCAGCCTGGAAAAACTTCACCGGGATTTGATAGATCCAGATCCGCCTTCTCCGCCGCCTCCGCCAGTTGCCTCAACAGCGAACGTGACCGCGGATATTCAGCTAGCGGCAAGAGCGGCGCCGTGGTCACTTTGAGCACTGAGCGCTGCGACGCCACATCGAATTGGCGGATCGATTCGATGGTGTCGCCAAAAAATTCCACGCGCACGGGGCGCTCGGCTTCCGCTGGAAACACATCGAAGATGCCGCCGCGAATGGAATATTCGCCCACCATCTCCACCGGTTCACGCTTCTCATAGCCGATGCTCTCGAGATGCTGCACCAGATCGTCCAGCGGAATCTCTTCCCCGGTGCGCAACACCAGCGCGAGCTGCCTATAGAATTCCGGCGATTCGGTTCGCAACAGCGCGGAAGCCACCGGCGCAATGGTAATCGGAATCCGGTGCGATGAGAGACGCCATAACCCCACCGCACGCATCTCTTCGATCTCGTTATGTGGCGATAAGCGTTGATGCGGCAGCACATCCAGCGCCGGAATCAGATGCGGCGGCGGCAGTTCGCGCCCTTCCAGAAGCATGTCGAAGAAGACTTCGATAGCGGCCAGCAACGTCTCGGCTTGTTTGTTGCCGTCCACGATCACGAAGAGCGGTTTTTCCGTGGCTTGATACAGCAGCACCAGATAGAGCGCTTTGGCCGTGTTGACCAATCCGGAAACCGCGAACGGCCCGCGTTCCCCGCGCGTGAGTTTCTTGAGGAGACCTTGAAAGCTTTGCTGGCGTGCGGCCGATTGCAACAGTTCGCCAGTGGCGGGGTGTATCACGGTCTCTTCGCGAGCACGCGTTCCGCGATATTGGTGGTGGAGAAACCGGGCTCCATCGGCAAAGTATGCACCACTCCGCCGGCGGCTTCCACCTCCTCGCGCCCGGCCACGAAGTGCGACCAATCCGCGCCTTTCACGAGAACGTCGGGCAGAATCAAGGCAATCAATTCGCGCGGCGTGTCTTCATCGAACAGCGTCACCGCATCCACCGCTTCCAGATGCAGCGCCAGCGCCGCCCGGCTTTGCTCGTTGAAGAACGGACGCGTGGGTCCCTTAATGCGCTGCACACTCGCGTCGGTATTGAGCGCGAGGATGAGAATATCGCCCAACGACCGCGCCCGCTCGAGCGTGCGGATGTGGCCCGGATGCAGAATGTCATAACAGCCGTTCGTTAAGACAACTCTCTTGCCTTCGGATCTCCAAACTTGCCGCTGCTCGAATAACTCAGGGCGCGTATATAGCTTGCTCATTCCCGAATCTATTTTACGATTCGAGAGCCTTGAAGAAGCGGTCCGCGTAGCCGGAGGACTGACGAACGGCATAGGGATTGATGCGTTCGAGAATTTCGAATCCGTAGGGCAAGCCAACAAACAGCGCCGTCGGACATTCGGACCAAAGGGACGGTGGCGATAAGACCCTTCTCTTCGAGCCGAGTTTGCATCCTTCCACCCTCGACGGTTGTGCGTAGGTCTTCGGCATTCTCATGCACGTTCGCCCCACCGATGATGATGAAAACCTGTTTTTCAACGGAGTGCTCATGGCCTGCGGCCCACCCGTAATAATGAAAACCTCCGAATCCGAGCCGGAAGCGTAAGCGCCCTAACTCGTTTTTCAACGGAGCGCAAGCAAAACGATGCCCGGGCTCCGAACTCCCAACCTCAATACAGCCTGAATTTCGAAAGGAATTCCCGATGTGGGTGATCTCGGGTTAAATACGCGTATAGCCGGTGCGCGTTCCATGTCTTCCAGGATCGCCTGAATTGTAGCGCACGCCTTCTGTTACTATGCGCAGAGCAAGGGGAGAAAAATGACAAACGCAAAATTGCTGGCCGCCGCCTTCGGCCTAACGCTGCTCTTTTCCTGCAGTCCGCCCAAACCGACAACCCCCGCCCTGACCCCCGAGAATGCGGCGCAGTTATTAAACTTCGACGAACGCGCCCAAAATTTCATCACGCGGGTGAAGACCAAGAACCCTTACTGCGAATTTCGCCTCACCTTGCCCGACCAAGTGCCCCCACTCACGCAAATCGACTTGCAACACATCGTCCTGTGCGCGAACCGCCCGGCGCCGCTGGAATTCGACGCCAGCGCCACCTTTATTTACGATCCCGACTCGGGTAAATGGAAGCTCAGCCGTTTTTCAAGCTAGTGCGTTTAATGCGTAGCGCTGTGCTCGCTGCTCTTCGCCCTTGCCCGGTGTGCGTGCCAGTCGTCACTCTTCAGAATATCCGGCGCCGCTTCGATCAAGCGCGGCAGCAGATTAAACACGGCGGTAGACGTCCAGGGCTTGCCGCCACGCGTGGCGTACCCTCGTTTGTTCAGTTCCGCCGCGATATGCGAGACGCCTTTTTCCACCACAATCAGTTCCAGAATCGTCAGCAGCACCTCCGCCTCTTCCGGGTTTTGCTGCAGGCGCGCCGTCTCCGGCACCAGTTCAAGTCCGTAGGGCGAGGGCGTGCCGCCTGGTTCGCGAACACCGGCCTCCTCTTCCGCCCGTTCCCATTCAATGGCTTTGAGCGTCCAGCCGGCGGCGGCGCGTTGTTGAAAATAATCGAGCGAAACGGGGCTCTGTATTTGATCGCGGAGTTGGCGCATATATCCCTCCATAGGCAATTGAATTGCCATGAACTTCCATCAAATCCGCGCCCACGCGGTCTAGACATCGGCGGTTTTGGGAATCCGCATCCCAACTTCGAGACGGATGGCCTAACCGCGCCTCAGTTATTCTTCGCGCAACGCCGCCACCGCCTCCGTCCGGGCCGCTCGCAAAGCCGGTACGAAACTCGCCACCAGCGCCACCGCCGCCAGCAGTAGAACCGCCATGGTAATCGTGAGCGGATCGGTCGGTTTCAGGCCGAACAGCAGCGTTTCAGCCGCTTTGCCTGTGGTGAGCGCTAACCCAGTCCCGATTGTCAGCCCCACCAGCAGCAGCCACCCCGCTTCCGTGAGAATCAGGCGCATGACTCCGCCGCGCGTCGCCCCCAGCGCAATGCGAATGCCGATCTCCCCGCGTCGTCGCGCCACCATGTATGAGATCACTCCATACAATCCCACCATGGCCAACGCCGCCGCTAGAAAGCCGAAGAAAGAGGAAAGCGTCGCCATCAGCCGGTCGCGCAACAACGAATCTTGAACCTGCGTCTGAAAGGGCACAAATTGAATCGACATCTCCGGATTCGTTCTCTCAACCGCGCCCTTTAACTCCGCGCTCAAAGTCCCGAATGGGAGGCGCGACCGCACCAGAATTGTGGTTCCCTGGGCAGGCTCCTTCCGCTGATTTTCCGCGACGAAAACAACCGGCCTGTTGTCCTCCCGGAGCGTTATATACTTGGCATTCTTCGCCAATCCGACAATCTGATATTGATGCTCCGGCTCGCCAGGCCCGGTCAAGATGCGAAGTTGCCGTCCGAGCGGGTTCGCCCCCGCCAGAAACTTCCGGCAGAATTCCTGATTCACAATCGCCACCTCGGGCGTGGAAGCGTTGTCGTGTGGGTTAAAGTCTCTTCCCGCCACGAGCGCCGTTTCCATGGTTTGAAAGTAGCCCTCGCTTACACTGCTGAACCAGGCGAGCTTGCGGTCTTTGCTCGGCACACCGCGGATTTCTAACATTTCATTCCAGCCCGCGCCGCTCAGCGGGACAATGTTGGCCGCCGCCGCCGCATCCACTCCCGGCGTGGCGCGCACCTCATCCAACAGAGTCCGATATACTGCGGCCCGCCGGTCGGCTCTATATTGCAGGCGCGAAAGATCCACGCCCATAATCAGCAATCCTTCTTGCCGAAGCCCCGCATCGAGGGTAGTCAGATTTCGCAAACTGCGCACAAACAGCAGCGAAGCCGCCAGCAATAAGAGCGAGAGCGCCACTTGTCCCACCACCAGAACTCGTCTCAAGCTGAAGCGTTCCCGGCTGGCGGTCATGCCACGCCCCGCCGATTTCATGGCTCCCGCAGGCGCCGTCCGCGTAGCACGCTGCGCGGGTGTCAATCCAAACAGGAGACAAGTCAGAATCGCTAACGCCGTGGTGAAGCCGAGCAGCCGCCAATCCGGCGTAAGCGCCAGAAATATTGGATTCTGTTCCGTTGTCAGGAACGTCACCATGTACCGGCACAAAATTTCCGCCAGCAATATTCCAAAAACCGATCCGCAAAACGTCAACAGCAGGCTTTCGGAAAGCAATTGGCGCATCAAACGGCCGCGTCCCGCCCCAATGGCCAATCGTACCGCCATCTCGCGTTCGCGCACGCTCGCGCGCGCTAAAGTCAGATTCGCCAAATTTGCACAAGCAATCAGTAACACCAGCCCGGCGATGCCAAGCAATAAAAGCAGCGGGTCTTCATAATCTTTGCGTAAGGATGAAACGCCTATGCCGGCAGGCAACGCCGTCAATTTGTATTCACGATAATATTTGGCCTGGTCGGCTCTATAGTGCTCGGGAACAGTGCTTTCGAATACCGCCGCTGAAATAGTCTTGAGCTGGGCGCTGCCCCGCGCCAGGGTCCAACCGGGCTTCAGCCGTCCGATCGCCGCCAGCCACCAATGATGCCGGTGCGTGGTGTGGGCGTTCTCGCCGCCAAAAATCGGCTCCGCGCACACCGGCAAAACCACGTCAAAATTACGCCCCACCTCGACGCCGAAGAAACTGGATGGCGTCACGCCCTTTACTTCGACCCCATGCCCATCGAGCAAAAGAGTTTTCCCTAAGACCCCCGCATCACCGCCAAAGTGACGCTGCCAGAACGCATAGCTGATGACGGCGCCCGCCGCGCAGCCTTTCACATCGTCGCCACCCTGAATCAGTCTTCCCAATAACGGCGTTACGCCGAGGGTCTTGAAATAATCGCCGGTCACCCAAAGTCCTTCGGCAAAATTCACTTCGCCGCGCTGCGTAAGATTGAACTCGTCGTTTCCCCATGCGAAAACGCTCGAAAACGCTTGTTGGTGAGCGCGAATCTGCTCCCATTGCGCAAACGTAAAATTATTCCGGCGCCCCGTGAAGTTACCGCTGCAGCAGTGGTCGTTGTCGGCGATTTTGAGTTCCACCAGTTCCTGCGGGTTCGCTACCGGGAGCATGCGCAACCGCACCGCATCCAGCAATTGAAAAATCGCCGTGTTCGCGCCAATGCCCAACGCCAGCGAAATGGTGGCCACCGCGAAGAAGCCCGGATTCATGCGCAGCATGCGAGCCGCGTAACGCACATCCTGCCACACGCTTTCGATAAAACGGAGTGAGTTCATCTCCCAAACCCTTTCTTTCACGGCTGTCCGGTTGCCTAATTTGCGTTGCGCCGCCCAAGCCGCGTCTTCGGCCGAGAGACCTTGTGAAGCTCGCAGATCGGCCTCATGCGCCAGGTAGGATTCAAGCTCCCGCGCCAGATCGTCATTGCGCCGTGTTCGCTGCCAGAAGCGCCGCCAGTTCATAGGTCACTCCACCGCCGGACCCAGCACGCGCCCCACCGCCATAACCAGCTCATCCCACCGGCTCCGTTCATTCGCCAAGTGCCTTTTGCCCGCCGGTGTGATGCGGTAATATTTCGCCTTTCGGTTGTTCTCTGACGTGCCCCAAAACGAGGCAATCAGCCGGCGGTCTTCCAGTCTGTGCAGCGCCGGGTAAAGCGACCCGTGCTCTACCTGTAGAACTTCATCTGAAGTGTGTTCAATCGCATGCGCAATGGTGTGCCCGTGCGCCGGACCCAATTGCACGGTTCTCAATATGAGCATATCCAGCGTTCCTTGCAGCATTTCGCCGCCTTCGCTTGAGGCTTTTCTTCGTCCCATGAAAATACTCTATCAGAAGAAGTTCTTCTGGGGAGGACGCCGACGGTGGGGCGGACGCCCTCGTCCGCGGGTGACCCCCTGGTCACCCATCCTGCGCTCGACGCCCGCACGGATTTTCCTCGATCTAACTGTGGTCGTAGCTCCCGTCTTGCCAAAAACAGCTTGCCACACCCTGAAACGCTGTCGCGCCGTTCTCGTCCGATTTCTACATTTCGCCTGCCGTGCCACACTTTCGTAGGGCGGCCATTCTTGGCAACAGGGCGGCTTTCCATCCGCCCCCCACTGCCCGGACGTGGTTTCCGAGTTGGCAGAAATGATCGGCCGGAAGTTTATTGCTTACATGACGTCCGTCAACGAATCGCACGTGATAGAAGGCCTGATAGAAGGATGGATTAGCGGGAACGCGGTGCCCCCACGCATTACGGCCGAGCGGCTGCGTCTCGCTCACAAGGTATCGAAGGTTGTAAGTGGGCGATTCGATAAGGACACGGTTCAAGCTTGGCTGCAGGGGAAGAATCCGGATTTGGACGACCGCGCGGTTCTTGTGATGATTCGCGAGGCGGCGGATCCGTCTGGGCTGGAAGCGGAACTTGTCTCGGCAGCTCAGCAGTTTGCAGCGAACTAACGGTCATTGGCCGTTTCCACAGTAAAGGCCAAGAGCATCGCCCCCAGAACCTCACATCCGCCAGTTGATGGCAAACGTCAGCCGGTTTTCATGTTTTGCGATGTCAGGCACGAAAGGCCCCTCCGTCCCTTGCCAACCGTCAGGCGAGGTGACGCCGCCGCGGCCGGCGAAATAGGGCGTGTCCGAATGACGGCTGATGAACTCAAAACGAAACGCCAGAAAGTCGGTCGGTAGAACGTCGAAGGTGGACGTGAGATCCCACAGCTTCAGGCTGTAGTTATCGGGTCCCGGGGGAAATCCGGCGGGTGTTGGAAGATACGCCAGATAGCGCCCAGGGTTCGTTACCGCTTCCGCGCGCAACGACCAGGCTAAATGATCGTGGCTAAACCAGATCCGGTTTGCAAACGACGAACCGAGCATGTATTCTTTCCGTCCAGGAAATGGGTTTACGCCATCCCACTGTTTGCCGAAATGGGTGTTGAGACTCAGCGCCATTTTCGAAACCGCCGCCGATTGCGGACGATTCAAATAGCGAAGCAGAATACTATCGTCGTGGTGGAATCGTTTTCGATGCGGGTCGTCTTTGGTGTCGGTGCCGTAGTAGAAATTTGCCACGAAGCCCAGGTACTCGTGGGGACGCCAGTAGTTGGACAGCCCCACTGAATTGTTTTTACTCCATTTTCCGTAGGTCTGGTAGCCGTTCATGAACCAGGGTTCAATCTTGATCTTGTCTGTTGGAAAGATCTGAATGCGCGCGCCAGAGAAGTAGAAGGGAGTCATGTCCGATAAGAAAGAGCGGTTGTAATTCCAGTTCTCGCCCAGTAGATAACTCTCCAGACCGATGTAAGAGTAGAAGTAACCGGCCTCGACGTTAATACCGTTCCATTGATTGAAATGATAGCCGGCGAGCGCCTCACCAATGTACTTGTTATTGGCCACCGTCAAGTTTCGGCCGCGGTTCACGGTGGCGTCCAGATCCTGCGTGACCGCCAACTGGTTTCCGGTCTGCAGCGTGATTTTGCCGATTACGTTTTTGTAATTCGTGTCGATGCCAATGGTGGCGTTATTGATCTGCCACTCAGTGTTACGGCCCACCGCGCCGCTGCCGATAATCGTGTCATCCTTCGGATGATTGAATGAGTAGCCGTAATAAGTATCAAGATAGAGAGTGACGGTCGCGAACGGGTTAGAGAGAGGCTGGCTCTTTTGACGGCTCTGGCCATTCATCCATGTGAAGTCCCCGAAAGCGAAGGGTGCCGCCTTCGAGTCGTCCTGTGTGGCGGCCTCCGATTGGGGTGCGGGCGCGCTCGCGGGCGCAGCGGAACTGGGCGGCGGTTCCACAACAGCGGTCGCCAGCTTTGCCTCTACCTCCGCCAGACGCTTCTTCAGTTCACTCACTTCCTCGCGCAGTGCCCGAATATCCACCTGGCTATTCTGCCCGCTGGCGGGGCTTTGCGCCATGAGCAAAGAGGCTGAAAGGGAGCGCAGGGTGACGGCGAGCAAAATGCAGCCGATTTTGCGGAGTGCAGGGAGACCGGGGTCTTTCATGGGTTCCTCCAGAGACGGCTTTCCAGGCTAACCTGCCTGGATTCCACTTCAGACTACCAACACCCGCCGACTAAGCTAAGTGCTTGTTCCACAGTAAGTGACCATCGGGCAGTGGAACTAAGCCTGCAGACCGGGACGGCGCTATCATGGCTTCGGTTCGGCACTCAACTTGCTACTAATTCTGCATCGCCGAACGCTGCAGGAGGATACATGGCCACAAGCGCGCTAGCAGTTCCCGAGCAACGGGTTTTCCGCATCTTTATCAGTTATGCCTCGGAAGACTTAGCCATTGCCACCGCGGTGGCCAGTTGCTTCAAGACGGCGCTGCCCGATTTCTTCGCGGAGGTCAACCTCGACAGAGACTTTCTGGAACCGGGATCGGCCTTTCAGGCTCAGATTGAGGCCAAGTTACAACAAACGGACGTCTTTATCATTGTCTATACCGGCGCGGAAAAACGCAGCCACGGATACACCGGCTGGGAGGTCGGATACTTCGATCACATCATGCGGACGGATCGGGGGCAGCGGAAGAAAATCTCGCTGTATCTCTTTGATCCGCCGGCGGTCACGGTGGTAGATCAAGGCGTCCAACTCGGACTATCTACCGATCAACTAAGACTAAGCTTTCAGCAGTTTGAAGGAAGCCTGTCTGTTTCGTCCGAAGACCCTCTCTGCAAGGAGATCGAGGATTGGCAGGAAGTGGTGGCGAAGAATATCGAGAAATCCGGATTCGCCAGGCCTCATCGAAGACCCGAACAAGAACCGGCGAAGTGCGTTCATAACCTGAAACTGGCGATCTTTCAGCATTTGAAATGCACCATAGAGAACATAGTTAAGCCCCAGAAGCAGATCACCATTCGCGTGAAGGGCTCCGCTCTCGAGCAATCGAGCGATAACTTGCCGCCGGAAGCGGAACTGCGGCCGCTGGGCGCAATCAGCACGGGTGGTTCGATGAAGATCTTTGGCCTTGCCGATGAGCCGATTACCTGGAAAGAATTTCTGGAGAAAACGGCGGATCAGCCGTTCGCCGATTCCTGGAGGGACGCCATCACGACCGTGGTCCTCTCCTCTTTCCCGGATCGGGTGAACGTGGATAATAGCCAAGTCATTCTGGCGAGCGACGGAAATACGGGGTACCGAGTCATTCTGACCACCGCCACGAAGTTCTACGATGACTTTCGCGAGTTCAATGTCTATTTCGTCGAGATGCTGCAGCGGGCCGACTACGGCGATGAGGCTACGACGCGCCTCTTAAAAGGTTTGGAACTGGTCTGCCGGTTTCGCTCGATGTTTCTCGAGCCAGGCAGCGATTTTCTGGGTGCGAATGTCGGTCTCATGCAGGTCAACAAACTGCCGGAAATCGCTAATAGCCTCTTGAAAGAGCTGAATCTTCTGCATAGAGATGCCCAGGAAGCGGGGTTGGACCGGCCGGGGATGTGGACGCAATATTTGGACTTCGATCACTTTCGGGCCATCGCCGAAGCGTATCGGCCCTGTGAATCGGAGCTGCGGCGGATGATTCCTAAAATTATGGCTCTGCGGGGCCAACCGGAGTTACTGGAGCCTTTGGGTAAAGAGATGTCGGCGGTGCTCACGCGCATGGAGGTGGTGGTGCGGCCTGAGAACTCGCTGCTTCTGCGGGAGATGGCGGCGAAGTTGAGCAAGATCGTGGAAGATCAGGATCAGGCCAGCGCGGCGCGGCACTCGTTATCTGGATCGTGAATGGGCGGGAGACACGAGGATAATCCGCTACCGGGGCAACCCGCGCTACACAACGTAGAACCACCCGATCATGGCATGATGCAAAAAGAGTGCCGGCATCGCTTGATGAATGTGATCAAAATCGGCAACGCCGAATGCCTTACTCCAAAAAGCGGACGGGACTTTGAGAAGCGTTCCCGCGTAGCTTTCCACCTCCCTGGCCGAAAACCGCTTCACTTCCACCGCATGCTTGAACGGCTTCAAAGTCGCGATCACATCCCACATGCCGGTTTGT
The DNA here is from genome assembly GCA_963785595.1 of Bryobacterales bacterium. Lineage (GTDB taxonomy): Bacteria > Acidobacteriota > Terriglobia > Bryobacterales > Bryobacteraceae > Bog-105. The sequence goes on from CAWAVY010000003.1 coordinate 1,655,337, forward strand.
GTATAAACTCGCAGACGCCGATTGCCTGACATACTCTGTTTGTCCGTCCGGCCGTGAAGCCAAGCAATAGTGGGGCTGATAAACGAGTTGTCATTACCGTCGAAGTTGTAGATCTCGTCCCACTTGTCGTCGAAATCCGCAACTTTCTTGCTGATCGCCAAGCGCGCAGGCCCGTTGTAGCCGAAGCTGAATCCGGAAACGGCGATACGGCCGATAGGATGCAGCGCCAACGCAGCCGCCGCGCGGCGCTGTATGAAATGATTGATCTCTTGCAACAGCAACAAGGCGTTTGCCTGGTTGGTAATGTCGTTCAACCAGCTCGCGGCGTTGCCCACCGGGTACACAAAGACCACGCCCGCTCCCGATGCGCCCACCATATTCAGCATGTGTTTGTTCTTGCTGGTTCCATGCAAGATGTCGAACTGGTCCGGATTGGGATTATCAGCTTGCGGTGGCCGGCCCATCAGGTAGCGGTGCGGCAAATTGAGCGAGTCGAAATTCCAAGGGTACGCCTCTTCGCCGGGCGGATGGTCGGGCCAGGGAATCGCTGGATGAAAGAAGATCTGGTAATTGATCGGTACCGGCATCTCTTCGTACCACATGCCGATCACGTCCGCTTTTTCAGATATCCACACAAGAATCAGCTTGGGCGTAGCTGGGCGTTCGAGAAAATACAGTGTGCCGCCCGGCGGCCCTTGTGTGGTGGTGGTGCTGAGGCAATCTGTGCCGGTAGAACCTTCATCGCCCAGAATCCACTCCTGCACCAGACGCGTGGTCACCGATCGCGTCAAATCGAAATCCATTTCCGTGTCCCACTTCTCCGCCCACCCCGTATCGTGCGAATTCTTAAGTACCGCTCGCACCTTGGTCTCACAGTCGCGCAGGTGACTCAAACGGACGTGGACCGTCATGATCCAATCGTTGTTCGCGGCTAAGTGGAGTGTCGGCGGATCCAGGTTGATTTCATAATCGTAGGGATTGTAAGTCGCTTGGTTCCCGTCGGGGCTCACGGTGGGCGGATTGCCGTCCGTAAAATCGAAATTGTGCGTTACGTCCCAATAGTTCTTGGCGGTCACGTGCATCTTGATTTTTTGCGCACCGGTGACTTCGGCCTGTTGACCACCAGAAGAGGCGGGAGCCATCGTCTGAAGCTCGCTGCTGCCATCAAGAGTTATTTCCACGGCGTCCGGTGTTAGTGGATCGCCGTTCACATCCGCAGTCTGGACTTCGATGAAGCTAGCCATTCGCGCTTTCGTCCGCGCTTTCGTCAGCGCTTTCGTCAGCGCTTTCGTCAGCGCTTTCGTCAGCGCTTTCGTCAGCGCTTTCGTCAGATTGAGTAGGGTCGTTTGGCGCGTGTATGTGGGTGACGCTCATGGTGTCGCTATCAGGGTCCATGATTTCGGCGATCAGAGCATCGTCGATGAGTAGCAGCTTGCGGTTCTTATAGGTAAGATAAGCGGAATATGTCTCTCCGGCCGCTGCCTCGGCGTAGGTGAAAATGCGGTGGCTGCCTTTTAGGACGCCATCCTGCATCCGAAAAGTCTTGGCCACGCTCCCGTCGGATTTCTCCAGCAGTACCCGCATATCGTCCGGACTCTTATTGCTGAGCCGGTCGTCGTAACCGAATTGGAAGATCGCTTTGGTCTGTTCGCACGGTGAGGAGCAGCACAAACGCTGATAGAAGCGGCAGGCAAACGTATCGTGTGTCTGGTCGAACGTCCTGCGCTGGTTGGGAAGCGTTTTGCTGCGGCGAGTGTCGCCGTCCGACCAGAACCGGGCGATGCAACCCGCCTTTCCTTCTCCCGCGCGGGGACAAGGCCATTGAGTTGGATCGACCCGGCTCCCTTTGCGGAACATCAATACCATCACGCGGCGGTTGGGGGCGTTGGCTTGGTTTCGCTGGGTGTTGCGCTGTGTGTCGTTGCCCGCTTGCGCGAAACGGGCGTTCTCCGCATCCGAGAAGAGCAGCAGCGGATTGAACTCGCTGCAACCCTGGTAGTCGGCCTTGCCATCGGCATCCGCGCCGGCGCCAAGAAAATCGGCGGTAGTAATTTTCAGCTTGCCGCCTAGCGTCTGCAGGTAGCTCTGGATCAGGGCGCGGTGTGAAGTGCCGGCGGGCTGCCCCCTGGCCGCCTGCATAGCCGAATAGGCGTCGGCGGTCCAATTCTCCTGCGCGGCCACTGTCTGCCACAACGACACCGCTTTCGCCAGATTTGAATTAGCGATCAGGACGGCGTAAACGGTGGTGGCCCGCCGGCCGCTCAAGCTCTTGTTGTAATCGTCAGTGCCCACCGGATCGGCGTGTCCGAAGACCGAAATCGGACATCCCGGATGCTGGTCGAACAAGTTCTTTCAAATGTTCAAGCTCATATTTAACTTCGGTGCGGACAAAAGACGAATCGAAATCGAAACGGATATCGTCCACCCGCCAACAGGCAATGGGCACCAGGGGGCTGCGGATCTTGTTGATCTGACTCTCAGTGGAAGATCCAATCAGTAACGGCTTCTCATCCGGCGTGTCGTGTGTACCGGCCACGCCACCCCCAGAGGCGCGCTGCAGGCCGCTGCTTTCGTTGCTCATGATCGAAACTTTGCCGTTTCAAAGCATTAAAATAACATGACGGTGGGGCGGACGCCCGCGTCCGCGGGTGACCCCCTCGTCACCCATCCCGCGCGCGCTTTTAATCCTTCCAGATCGGCCGCAAACGCCTTGCCTCAACCGCCGCCGCCCACTCCCGTAATCTGATCAAACAGCGTTTCAAGCGATTTCGGCAGCGACTCCGATACGCTCTCCGGGTCGAGCATCCGCGTCAACGCTAAGCCCTGGGCAATCGACATCAAACCGAAAGCCACCGTTTCCACCGAACCCGGCGGCTCTTTGCCGATTGCCTGGTAAATTCGTGGAATGAGCGCCATTACATAATCGCGTTTCCTCCGCATCAACTCGGCCACGCGCGGACGGATAGCGGCATTGCGAATGGCGTGCAATTGCAGCCCCAGCCAAAACGCGCAATGCGGCTGGTTGTTGCCTAGCTCCACGTAATATTGGCGGAGTTTGGCCATCAGGTCGTCAGGGGGCATCGCTGAGACAATCGCTTCAAACTCCTGCCGGTCGCTCTCCAATTCCCGATCCAGCACCGCGCACAAAAGGTCGTCTTTGCTTTCGAAATTTGAATAGAAAGCGCCGCGCGAATAACCGGCGGTTTCCGCCACCTCTTCAATGGAGGCCGCTTCAATGCCCTGGGTTAGAAAAACGCTGCGTGCGGCTTCTAACAGCCGTTCGCGAGTTTGCGCACGGCTCTCGTCGCGGGTCAGACGTTTCCTGGTCAAGACCTCTGACATCATAAAAACAAGCATAACCCGGCTGGAACGCTCCGGGAACCGGTCCGCGAATCGGACATTCTTAGTAACCGCAAATCGCAGTCCTGCGTTACAGTAAGCAGGGAATGGAAGAAATTGCTCCGCGTTAACCTTACAATTCTTAAGACTCTCTTAATTGCGGGCGTCGTTGGCGCCCTCGCGCCATCACTTTTCGGCGCATCGCAGGCTCCCAAACGCCTTCGTTCGAACCTAAACGATAGCGAAACCTTCGTGCTCAAAGGCAATACCCGTCCGGTGGTTGCGAACGGCTTGGCGCAGGATCAAGGTCCGGTCTCCGGCTCGCAAGTCATGCCCCGCATGTCTATCCATTTCAAATTGACCGCCGCCCAGCAGGCCGATCTTGACCAGTTGCTGGCCGCGCAGCAAAACCGCCGCTCGCCACAATTTCACAAGTTTCTTACGCCGGAAGACTACGCCAACCGCTTCGGCCTCAACAGCGCCGATATCGAGAAGGTGACGGCTTGGCTTGAGAACAACGGCTTTTCCAATGTGCAAGCGGCTCGCAGCCGCACTTGGATCGCGTTTAGCGGAACAGCGGCGCAGGCGCAAAATGCCTTCCATACCGCAATTCACAAGTACCTGGTAAACGGTGAAGCGCACTTCGCAAATGCGAGCGATCCGCAAATGCCGAAAGCGCTCGAGGGCATCGCGCAGGGTGTGCGTGGTCTGCACAACTTCCATATGAAGCCGCACATCCGGCTCCCCCAGGCGCACTTCACTTCAAGCATCAGCGGCAATACCTATCTGGCGCCCGCCGATTGGGCGACGATTTATGATGTGAATCCGTTGTACAACGCGGGCGTGGATGGTACCGGCGTCACCATCGCGGTGGTGGGGCAGAGCGATGTCAACCTTTCCGATTTGAGTAATTTTCGCACGGCGTCGGGCCTGCCCGCAAAGGCTCCCACCGTCGTGATTCCTCCTAACGATAAAGATCCTGGGTTTCAATTCTCGAGCGGCGATGAGAGCGAGTCGGATCTGGATTTGGAGTGGTCGAACGCCATTGCTAAGAACGCCGACATCCTGTTTATTACCGCCGATTCGACTATTGACAATGGAGTCGAAGATGCCATCATTTACGCCATCGACAACAACCTAGCGCCCATTCTCAGCACCTCTTACGGCTTATGCGAACCCGAGGAGACGACGGCTGATTTTGACGCCCAACAAACCCTCTTTGCCCAAGCCAACGCCCAGGGAATGACTATAGTGGCGGCAGCCGGCGACGATGGCGCGGCCGACTGCGATTCGGGAACCAACGAAACGGTGGCCACCCTGGGGCTGGCGGTCGATTTCCCCGCCTCGTCGCAATATGTCACGGGCATCGGCGGCACGACATTGCAAGCCGAAGGCGCGGGCATGTACTTCCGTTCAACCAACAGCAGTGGCGGCGGATCCGCATTGTCTTATATACCGGAAGCGGTTTGGAATGATGGAACTCTCGGCACGGCGGCCGTATCCGGCTTTCAAAACGCCACCGGCGGCGGGGTGAGTTCTCTGGTCCCGCAACCCGCTTGGCAGAGCGGCCTCAGCACAGCGATCTCTACCGGCCGGAACGTTCCCGACCTCGCCCTTACCTCATCGCCAAACACCGATGGGCTGCTCTATTGCACGCCCTACGGCAGTGCGGGCATCTCGACCTGCGTGAACGGCACTTTTCGCAATAACGATTCACAAACCACCCTCAATGTCACAGGAGGCACCTCGACTGGCCCGCCCACCTTCTCCGGCGTCCTGGCTTTGCTATTACAAAGCAACGGTCCCGGCAGCCGCGTAGGTAACATCAACGCAAACCTCTATCAACTGGCGGCCACCGCCACCACCAACATTCCCTTCCACGACATCACCAACGGTAGTAACAATGTCCCGTGTGAGGGAGGCACACCGAATTGTCCTTCGCTGACCGCCACCGTCAACGGCCAATACGGTTATTCAGCCGGTGTTGGCTACGACCAGACCACCGGCCTGGGCTCGATCGATGCGAACAATCTGGTGCAGGACTGGTCTTTCGACTTCAAGCTCAGCTCCACCCCAAGCTCTCTGACGATTCAGTCAGGAAATTCGTCGTCGGCGACCATCACCGTCAGCCCGCAAAGCAATTTCAACGGCATGGTGACCTTTGCTGGCGGAGCGAATGGCTGTTCCGTGTCCAGCACTTTGCCAAACGTGACTTGTTCCGTAACCGGCGCCACGGTGAGCGCCTCCGGCAACACGATGGTTACCATCACAGTCCCCAGCAGTGGAAGTGCAACGCCGCTCCTTCGCTGGCTTCGCAAACTGCCGCCGCTACGCCTTGGCTGGCTGTTGCTCACATTCGCGCTCATGGCACTCATTTATGCCTTGCGCAAGCAGCGCTTTCGAGCGGTGCGATTCAGGTTCGTGCCTTCCCTTTACGCAGGCGGCGCGGCAGCGGCCTTGGCCATTACGATCAGCGCCGTGAGTTGTGGGGGCGGAAGCTCCAGCGGCAGCGTATCCGCCGCGCCCACGCCGTTGGCCCTTTCATGCTCGCTTCCCTCGACAGCCCAGGTGGCGGTGGCTTACACCGGCAGTTGCACCGCGAGCGGCGGCACAGCACCGTATAGCTACTCGATCAGCACCGGCACGCTGCCAAGCGGTTTGACACTCAACGCATCCAGTGGCGCCCTCACCGGTTCCCCCTCGGCCTTCGGAACCAGTTCGTTCACCATCAAGGCTTCCGATTCCGGTTCTCCCGTGCAAACCGCGACTCAAGCCGAATCCAATTTTGTCGTGACCGAGACGGGCGTTGTCACCGTGACCGCCGCTAGCGGCGAGCTTACGAATACCGCGCAAATCACGGTCACGGTTCAGTAGCCATGCTGAAAGCAATCGCCGTCGCCGCCTCGTTCTGTTTCCTGGCGAGCACTGCTCAGGCGGAACTCTTGTCCGAAGCCGTCCTCGCCTTTCCAGCGCAAACAACCGCTCTCGAATACGACGCGCTCAGCGCGCTCCGGGCGCTGCCGAACTACCAAAGCTTGCGGAAACAATATTCCGGCGAGGGCCTACAGCGCACGCAGAAAGATCTGCTGCTGCTCGGTATTTCCGAAGACCAAATCACCGAAGTTGTCACGGCTGCCGGACCGAACGGATTCTTCGGTCTGTTGGCGGGAACCTTCCGGGCCGTACCCGCGAGCGAAGCCCCTAGCCGTGGCATGACCACAAGCGTCTTGGACGGCGGAGCCTTATATTGCGCCAAAGATGATGTGTGTTTCCAATTTCTGGTCCGCGAGGGAGGGCGTGTTCTGTTCGGCACACTCGCCCAATTGCGCGCCATCTCCGACGTGCGCCAGGGGCGGGCGCAATCTTTGCACGGCAACGCCACCTTCATTAATCTAATGAACCGCATCGAGCCGCACGCGCCCGTCTTCGGCATTGCGCCGGGCAGCGAAATCGGCCAATGGATTGGCGATAGCATCCCGCCGGCGATGGCGTCGCGCATCGATTTCTCGCGGCTTTTCTCGGGAATTGAGAGCTTTGGTTACAGCGTAAAACTGGACACCAAAGCGCACGTGGCCTTGAGTTTGTTTTGCACTTCAGATCAAACCGCGACGCTGCTGAAAGATACGCTTAGCGCGGCCAGCGGTTTGCAGCGCGCGGCCGCCATGGCCGCAGGGTCCGCAAATTTGCCTTTCAACAATATGATAGTGAGTTCCACCGGGCGGATGATTGCCGTAACTTTGGACGCCCCCATCCAGTAAGGGCCCTCAGAGCGCTGCCGCGTCCAGCCAACGTGTGCTCCAGTGCTACCCTCAAACCGTATGATTTGTCCGTTTTGCGCTTTCCGCGAAGACAAAGTGATCGATTCGCGCGAAAGCAAAGAAGGGGACTCCATCCGCCGCCGCCGCCAATGTCTTTCCTGCGAACGCCGCTACACCACCTATGAGCGCTGCGACGAAGTGCCCTATATGGTCATCAAAAAAGACGGGCGCCGCGAGAAATTCGACCGCCAAAAAGTCTTAAACGGTCTGTTGCGCGCCTGCGAAAAGCGCCCCGTCAGCATGGGAAAATTGGCCGAGTTGGTCAACCACATCGAAGCTCTGCTCTTTGAAAACGCCGACCGGGAAATTTCAACCACCCAAATCGGCGAAGAGGTCATGGCTAGCCTAAAAGCACTAGATAAGATCGCCTACGTGCGTTTTGCCTCCGTGTACCGGGACTTTCAGGACGTAGATGAGTTCGTCCGCGAACTCAATAGCGTCTCGACGTGGCGAAAGGCCTAAACCTAGAAGAATCTTGCTGAATTTGTCAGATTTCCTGCCAAGGGGTGGCGCGGAAACCTGCGGCCAAGCACTTATGTTTTGTGAAACCAATCACTTTCATAATCATCTCAACAAATAGGGCTTAACTTCAGGACGATTCCTGGGTATAATAGGGTCTCGTAAATATTACAATCGATGGAGCAGGCCCGTCTAGGAATGGGCTACGGAATCGTTGGCATTCGGCTCTGTGGTCATTCTGTCCGCTTGAAAGAACTGACAGTTCTAGTGGTGAAGTGCGTCCTCGCTTCCGAAGAGAAGAATGTATTGCAGTTTTCGGGGTTGTCGGGTTCTCCCGGTGCCCTCCATTTGCGTCTTATAAGGGTGAGGCGAAGGTCAGACGTGTGACTTTCGTGAAGTGGCTTGGTCAAAATTAGGGTACAACGTTTAGGCGCGTTAGCGCTTGGTCGGCAACTAGGGGTGATTAGCTAAGGTGGATCAATTCGAAGATCAATTTCTAGCCGATGGGCCGGAACCGCTTGGAATTCCTTTCGACGAGGATTCCAATTTTTTTCATCCCGAAGAAGTTCAGGATGACGAGTTCCAGGGCGCTCAACCGGTAGAAGAGTCAATCTATACCGATGACCCGGTACGCGTGTATCTGCGCGAAATGGGATCGGTTCCGCTGCTCACGCGCGAAGGCGAAGTGACGCTGGCGCGCAAAATGGAGCGCGGCAAGGTTCGCATGCAGAAAGCGATCAGCCGGTCTCCGATGATTCAGGCGCTGGTAGGCGAATTCAGCGATTTGGTTCGCAAAGGCGCGGAAGATGTTGACAGCTATGTGGATTTTGGGCCTTCCGATATAGAAGAAGGCAGCGCCGCCGATATTAAGCGCCGCAACGATATTGCGGAATTGTTTTTCGCGTTCCAGGCGGCCGTTAAGAAATACCTGCAAACTGAAGATAAGTACACGGCCGTTCCCACAGCCAACAAAAAGCTGCGCAAGAAGTGGGCGGGCAAGGTGGCGCGCGCCCAGGTAGAGATGTCGCAAACGCTGCGCGCCATTCCCTTCAATCTGGCGCGTTGGAAGGAATTCGTGCGCGTCATCGAGCGCAACGCCGACGAAATGGCGCTGCTCGATGCCGAAGTGAAGAAGCTGGAATCGCGCACCTCGGCGGCGGCTCAATTGCGCGTCAAAGAGCTGAAGCGCGATCTCAAGAAGAAGGAAACGGAGGCCGGCGCTTCCATTACCGATCTGCGTCACAGTCTGCACGTCATTCGGCACGGCGAAATCGAAGCCGAACGGGCCAAGAAGGATTTGGTGGAAGCCAACCTCCGGTTGGTCGTTTCGGTGGCGAAGAAGTACGTGAATCGCGGCTTGCATTTGCTCGATTTGATCCAGGAAGGCAATATCGGCCTGATGCGCGCCGCCGATAAATTCGAATACCGCCGCGGCTACAAGTTCTCAACCTACGCCACCTGGTGGATTCGGCAAGCCATTACGCGCGCCATTGCCGATCAATCGCGAACCATCCGCATTCCCGTTCACATGAACGAGAGCATGAACAAGTTTCTGCGCGCCACCCGCGAGCTCGAAAAGGAGCTCGGGCGCGTGCCGACCAACGAAGAAATCAGCCGCCGGATGGACATTCCGGTGGAAAAGGTCCAAAAACTGAAGACGATTTCGCGCGATCCTGTGTCGCTCGAAACCCCCGTCGGCCGCGACGGCGAATCGGCTCTGGGCGATCTGATTGAAGACCGCTGGGTTGGATCTCCGGTGGACGCGGTGATCGATTCGAACGTCCGCGATGAGACGGCTAACATACTGAAAACGCTTTCTCCCAAAGAGGAGAAGGTGATCCGGCTGCGCTTCGGAATCGGCTGCGAGCGTGAACACACTCTCGAAGAAATCGGCCAGGAGTTTGACGTGACCCGCGAGCGGATCAGGCAAATTGAGGCCAAAGCGCTACGGCAATTGCGTTCTCCCGAACGGGCCCGGCACTTGCGAGCGTTGCTAGCGGCACGCTAAACCTATCAACCCGGAGCAGGCTCTCGTCAACATCTGGCTGCCTGCCAACCGCTCGCGTGGCCTGACGCCTTCAGCCCACCCTTGATGATGAAAAACGCCAAATCGGAGCCGGAAGCGTCAGCGGCCTAGTTTGGCGTTTTATTCTCTTCCGCTGGCCATTTCGTGCAACGATTCCACAGCGCTATTCACCTCAAGCTCTACCCTCTTTTCGTTACTTTAGTTTTCCCATTGGTACTTCTCCCCTCACAAAAAAGCACTACGCTGTTGTAATCTTCTGCTACTATAAATCTCAGGTTACAAATTTGGTCGGGGCGCTTTCCTCCGGGGTCGCAACGTTCGGGATACTCAAAAGGCTAAAGCACCCCTCAGAGATGAGGGAAAATGCAGAAGAAAGTTAGATCTGAACAAGTGTCTGTAGTCGGATTGGTGCTGCTGGCACTCACATTTGCCGTCGGCCTGGAAGCTCAATCCGTGCAAGGTGTGGTAACAGGTGTCGTGACCGACGCCACCGGCGCGGTAGTACCTGGCGCCGATCTCACTCTTACGAACGACGGTACCAACGTGTCGCAGAACGAGAAGAGCCTCAACAATGGCGATTATCGCTTTGGGCTCGTTCCTCCCGGCACCTATTCGCTTACGACGAAGGCGCCCGGATTCACGCCCCGCGAAATCAAAGGAATCATCGTCGATGCCAGTTCATCCGTGCCCGTCAACGTCACCCTATCGGTGGCCACCGCCACCACGGTCATGGAGGTGAGCTCGCAGGAGACCATGGTGCAGACCGTCAGCTCCGATCTCGCCACCACCGTCAACCAGAAATTCATTGAAAGCATGCCGCTGTTGTCGCGCAACGTTTTCGATCTGGCCTTCGCCGCGCCCTCGGTCACCCAGGGCATGAACTTTCAAGCGGCCTCGGGCGGCTCGCGCGAATCCGGCACTACCTACCTGCTGAACGGCTCCGACAACAACGATAATTTCAGCGAAGGCTCCGTTAACATCACACCCCCCATGGAAACCGTGAGCGAGTTCACCATGCTCACCAACAACATGAGCGCGGAGTATGGGCACGCTTCTGGCGCCTTGGTCAGCGCCGTCCAGAAATCGGGAACCAACAGCTTCCACGGCGCGGCTTACGAGTTCAATCGGAATACCGACTTCAACGCTTCCGACTTCTTCAGCAACCGCGCAGGCAGCGCCAAGCCCGAATACATCCGCAACCAGTTCGGCGGTGAGGTAGATGGACCCATCATCAAGAACAAGACGTTCTTCACGGGCGCTTTTGACCGTGTGGACATCCATCAATCCTCAACCATCGTCCAGGCGGTTCCCACCAGCAGCGAACTCGCTGCTATGACGCTGGGCGCCGGGCCGAATGCGCAGGCCTATTTCAAAAAGTTTTCACCTCTGACTTCAGAGTCCTTGTGCCCTGCCGAGGCAGTGAACCAGCCCGACGCGGTAGGTCATATCGGCTGTATTGTACTGGGCGATCCCATCCTCACCGGCCAAAATGTGTACGTGGGACGCATCGACCAGAACTTCAGTGCCAACGACCGCCTGAGTTTTACCGCCAATATCTCGCGCTATCAGAACACCGACAAGTACGGCGGCGGATATCCCACCACCGGGCAGAACATCCCGCTTATCGACGATGAGCACTACCACAATCTGTCGCTCATCGAAACCCACGTCTTTAGCGCCAGTTTGGTAAACGAACTGACCATAGCCCACAATCGCCACTTCTCCGATACCTCACAAGGCAGTGCCGCGAAAGGTTTTGCCGAAGCCATTATCGACGCCGCAAACTACGACAATCTGGGTTTTGGCTACGGGGCTTATGAAGGGGACGCCAATGCGTTCACCCAAGACCGCTGGCAGTTGCAAGATAACTTGGGCTGGACCAAAGGCAAGCACTCGTTCAAATTTGGCGGCGGCTTCCAATATGCCATCCTGTACCGCAACTGGGATTTGGGCAACCCCGGTCAATACGAATTTGCCAATACCGTCGGTGGCACCGCGGCGCAAGCGGGCGATGTGGGTCCCAATGGCACAATCCTTAATTCCGATGGAATTAACTATACCGATAGCAATTTCCAGAACGATTTCCCCTATTACTCCGAACTGTCCGTCGATCCGCGAACGGGCGCCCCTGCCAACGCCTATCGCCACTACATCATGAAGGACATGAACTTTTTCGTGAACGATAGTTGGAAGGCTACGAAGCGTTTGACCCTCAACCTCGGTTTACGTTGGGAGCGCTATGGCGCGCCCACCGAAGCGCATAATCAAATCGCCCAATTCACTAACCTGAGTACGGCCAGCGTAGCCGATATCGCCAACTCGCGCGTCAACCCCGTGACCAGCATGTGGAACACCCCGAACAAGGACTTTGGTCCGCGCATCGGCTTTGCCTACGATGTTTTTGGCGACGGCAAGACGTCTTTGCGCGGTGGTTACGGCATCTCTTATGACCGGCTTTTCGATAACATCTGGTCGAACGGTGCCTGGAATCCACCCTTCTACGCTCTGGTGGATCACGATGCCACGGGCGGCGACGCCATCAATTACACCGTTCCCCCCACCATCGGCAGCACCTTCGTTGCCGGACAATCCATCGGCCGCGTCTCCGTCCGCACCATGGATGTTCACATGCGCGATTCTTCCGTAGACAATTACTATTTGGGCGTAGAACATCAGTTCTGGCATGACTTCCTTTTGCGCGTCAACTACCAGGGCTCTTTCGGCCGCCATTTGTCGCAATTGATGAACCTCAACCGTTACGACGGCATGTATTACAACAACAACGCGGACGACACCAGTTTCAGTGGCGCGCGCCCCAATGCGTTGTATTCCGGCTTTAACTATCGCGCCAACAATATCAACTCCGAATACAATTCCATGACTACGGAAGTTCAGAAGCGCTTCTCCCATGGCCTTCAGATGCAGTTCAGCTTTACTTGGTCAAAGCTGATGGATGAAGGTTCCGATCTGTTCTCCGGTTCCACCACCAGCGGCGGTTATAGCCAGCCCTTCTACTTCCTGAGCAACAGCGCCCCGCAACTCGAGCGCGGTGCGGGAGCGTTTGACCACCAGAAAAACTTCAAAGCGATTTTCACCTACGAACTTCCGTTCTTGAAAAACCAGCATGGTTTGGTTGGGCGCGTTCTGGGCGGTTGGCAGCTTTCGGCGTTTTATCAAGGCTACTCGGGCCATCCGCTCGACGTCTACAACAGCCGCTCGCGCTATGCGGGAGACGCGTTTGACGCCAACGGAATCCTTGAGAACATCGGCGGCGACTACAATCTGGACAATGTCCTGAATGATCGCCCGACTTTTGTCGGCTCAAGCATCAACTCCGCCTATTCCCACTACAACCCTGCGGACGGCATCTTCAAGGACAACAACGAGATCGGTTGCGGCTACGCGGGGGCCAACTCCTCTGCCGCCGCCATCGCCGCCTGTAATGCCAACTACGGCGTCGGCACTCCGAATTCCCTCTTCGTTAACCCCGGAGGTACCGGACCGCGCTTCGGCGAACTAGGCCGAAATGTGTTCCGCGGACCCTGGTTCAACGGTCTCGACGGCGCACTGATCAAAAACGTCCGGCTCACGGAAATTGTGAAGCTGCAATTCCGCTTTGAGGCGCTCAATCTCGATAACCATCCCAACTTCGATGGCATCGATACCAACCTGAACAGTGGCACATTCGGCAAGGCACAGATTCTGGTAGGCCAAGCGCCCGCCCGGCGCTTGCAACTGGGTGCCCGCATCACGTTCTAGGTGATCTCACTAGGCAGTTATTTGCAGTGGTGGTGGTGGGGCAGGCGGTTCCGCCTGCCCTTCGCGCAGTTAGTCTTCGTATCCCTAGCCCCATTTGCGTGCTTCCCCGCCACGCCCATTATCCTCATCTCCGTTGACACCCTCCGGGCAGATCATCTCGGCTGTTATCAACCCGCCCGCCGCCAGTCCCCGCACATTGATGCGTTGGCAAAAAGCGGAACCCTCTTCTCCCAAATCAGCACCCCCTTCCCGCTCACCCTTCCCGCTCATGTGGCGCTGTTCACTTCAACCTATCCATTCTCGAACGGCGTACAGGATAACGGCATCCCCCTCGCTTCAACACCTCCCACGCTGGCCACGGTTTTGAAAAACGCCGATTACCGGACCGCCGCATTCGTCGGCAGCTTTGTCTTAGATCGCCGTTTCGGCTTGAGCCGTGGTTTCGATGTGTATGATGGCCCGCTCGATCTCCACAACAACGTGGCCGCCGGTCCGGTCGATCACAAACGGCCCGGCGGCCAAGTGGTAGCAGGCGCCCAGCATTGGCTCGAGCAGAATTCCAGCGCTCCTTTCTTTCTCTTTCTCCATCTGTACGATTTGCACGCGCCCTACAGTCTTCCGTCCGACCCCAACCTGCGCCACGGCGAAACCGGCTACCAAGCCGAACTGGCTTATGTAGACAAGCTTCTCGGCGATTTTTTCGCGTTCCTGCAACGCCATGGCCTTTTCGAAAAAGTGCTGATCGTCTTCACTTCAGATCACGGCGAAGGCTTGGGCGAACATGGCGAAAATAGCCACGGTTATTTCATTTACCAGAGCACTCTGCACGTGCCGCTCATCGTTCACTGGCCCACCGGTTCCAAGCGTCTCCCGCAGAGCCGTGTCGATGAACCGGCTAACTTAATCGACGTCGCGCCCACGATTTTAGACGCCATCGTTCTGACCCCTCCCAGTGAAATGCGCGGCCATAGCCTGTTGCGGCCCGCCACCGAAGAAGTCTACTCGGAAAGTGTCTACGCGCGAAATCATTTTGGCTGCGCTGGCTTGCGGAGTCTGCGCGCCGGCGGTTACAAATATATCGATGCCCCGAAACCGGAACTCTACGACCTTGCCAGCGATCCGAACGAGCAGCGAAACCTTTACGACCAGCAGCGTTCAAAAGCGTCCACCCTCCGCGAGCGGATCGTGGCGATTCGCGGCACCGCTCCCGTTCCGGCCGCCAAATCTCCTTCGCCCGAAACCGCCTCTGCGCTCCGCTCACTCGGCTACCTCAGCGGATCAAGCCATGGGAGCCGTCTCGAATCCCACGTGGACCCCAAAGATCGTATCGCCGATTTCGAGCGCTTCAGCCAAGCCCTTGGCCTGGCGTCGGCCGGTAAACTGGCCGAATCCAACAGCGTTTTGGAAAGCCTGAGCGGCACGCTGCCAGACATCGCCGATATCAGAATGAATCTTGGCCTGAACCGGCTGCGTCTCAAGGACGACGCGGAGGCGGCCAGCGAATTCAAGCGCGTGACGGAGCTTGATCCCACCAACGCCGGCGCCCATTTCGAATTGGGGCTGTGTTACTTCCGCCAGCGGCAACCCGATAACGCCCTGAAAGAATTCAACACCACGCTAGCGCTCAAGCCTTGGTACACGCGCGCCGATGAGGCGCTGGCCGAAATCTATATTCAGGGCAAGGATTTCCCGCAAGCCCGCGCGCATCTCAATCATCTGTTATCCATCGATCCCGATAGCTACACGGCGCACTTCAACCTCGGCATCTTCGCCGCCATGGATAACGATTGGAACGAGGCGCAGCGCCAGATCGTGGCCGCACTGCATGCCGATCCCGGCTCCGCCGAAGCCCATAAAACCCTTGGTTTCGTTTTCCAGAAACAAGGGAAGACGGCGCAAGCCGCTCAGGAATTTCACGCTGCGGAAGAAGCGTCCCATCGATGAGACCTCAGTCACACAAGATGCCCAAAAACAACTCTCTTCTTTTCTGATACTTACACTCATTTTTCACGCTGCTGCGTTCGGCCTGCTTCTAAGATTGGGACCAGAAAGGAACTTCTTGTCATGGACCTGCTCATGAAAACCGCGTGCGCCCTTGTGGGGCTGACCTCCCGGTCAGCCTTTGGAACTTCTACATTTCGCCTGCCGTGTCACACCTTCGTAGGGCGGCCATTCTTGGCCGCGGGGCGGCTTTCCAGCCGCCCCCTGCTGACCTCCCGGTCAGCCTCCTCCGACTTATTCCCCTTCTCACTTATTTCAAAAGGAGGGGGTTTTTGATGCGTTTCCCCACTTATATTTATATGTGGCCAGATTTCACCTCTCGCAACCCACCTTTTCAGGGTAAAAACTCGCGCCGCGCCGCGCTCTTTTTCACAATCCATGCCGCCTTCACTCTATTCTCCCCGCCCGCCAGCGCCGCTAATTCCGCCCGCTTCCTGACCTTCGACGAAGCCAGTGAGATCGTTACCGCCTTCGCCACCTCCGGCGCGCCCACCGGCGATCTTCCCTCTGCCGTCTCATGGCCGCAATGGATCAAAGCCTGCGACCGCGATATCCGCAACCGTGTCGATCGCGGTTTTGAAGATTCCATCAGCAATCTGATCCTATACGGCACCACCTTCACCGCTCTGCCCCGCATCGCGAGCGGAGAGGAGCCTTTAGCCGTGCGCGCCCGCGTTCGCGATTTCATAACCGCACTCGCGCGCAAACCCACTAATGAGCGCCTACGCTTTGCCGCCAATTTTCTCGCCAGCCACGGCGTCTCAGGCCCAGCCATGCAAGCGCTTCTCGAAGCCAATCTCAGCCGCTTCCTTGCCGAGCAGCGTGTGTATCAGGATACCCTCGCTTCCGCCGCCAAAGGCGACGATCCCGGCCAATTGCTCTTCGCACGCAGCACCCTCTACCAGGAACGTGGCTTGTCCGTCGACACCTCGCTGCTCCCCAATTTTGCCATCGAGGATACGCTGCGCGCCTTGCTGCGTAGAGGCGCGCTCGCGCCGGGCGCCATTCGCCGCGTCGCGATTATCGGCCCTGGTCTGGATTTCGCCGATAAGCGCGGCGGCTATGACTACTACCCGTTGCAGACCATCCAACCATTTGCCGTGCTGGAAGCGGTGGCGCGGCTCGGCTTGGGCCAGGCCGATCATGTCCAGTTGAGCGCGTTCGATTTGAACTCCGCCGTGCTCGCGCACATTCACGAGGCAGCGCGCCGCGCTGAAGCCGGTGAAGCCTATACGATTCAATTGCCGCGCGATCGGCAGGCCGCATTAAATCCCGATGCGCTCGCCTACTGGCAACACTTCGGTGATGTCATAGGCGTAACGCTCCCGCCCATCGCCGCGCCGCCGTCGCTCAAGCCCGATATTCTGTCGCGGGCCGTCGCAGTTCAGCCACGCTACGCCGCGCGTCTGGACGCCTTCGATCTCGATATCGTCGCGCAAACTTTAGACGTCGAGCCCGGCGCAGGATTTGATTTGGTTGTCGCCACCAACATCCTGGTTTATTACGACCTGTTTCATCAAGCCCTCGCTAAAGCCGCCATCGCCCATCTCATGAATCCGGGCGGCGTTTTGTTGGTCAACCACGCCCTCCCTTCGCAGCCCGCCAGCCTGCTTGAATACCTGGGGAGGAGGAGCGTTTCCTATAGCCCCACGGGCGCATATGGCGACGACATGGTGGTTTACCGCAGACGAAAACCCGACTCATGAGTTCCATTTTCAGAATCCGCAGTTCGTAAATCATCCTATAAACCACATTTGTATTTCTCCCTGACTCATTGTTTTTAAGTAATTACGAATTTGGCGATGAATATGCATGCGGTAGTGCGACAATATTCCGTGGAGTATGGCCTGGGAGACCTCCATCACTCAAATAAGGGGAACGGCAATATAGCCTGAAAATCATGTTTAAGAAAAGCACAATTTCAAAGTTTCCACTCACTTCTTTCAAATTCGCTTTGTTAGCGGCCTTAACGTGGTCGCAGGTTAGCGCACAGTCATTAACCACCGGTGACGTAGTGGGCGTGGTAACAGATGCGAGCGATGCGGTCATCGTAGGGGCGTCCGTTACCCTCAAGAGTTTAGACACTGGCGCGCAGCAGGACGATCAAACTAACGCGCAAGGGCAATTTCGCTTCTCGCTGCTGAAACCCGGCCGTTATTCGGTGAGTGTTTCGCAATCCGGTTTCCGGCCTTCCGAACGGCGCTTTGAAGTGGCACTCGGCGGAACAACCACCGCCAATCTGCGCCTTGAAGTGGGTGAAAATACCACTACAGTAGAGGTAACGGAAGCGGCGCCCGCTGTAAGCACAGAAGCCAGTTCGAATACGGCCTTCACGCAGGCCCAGATCGCTCTTTTGCCCAGCGCCGGCGGCGACATTACGAATATCGCTTCTACCACTCCCGGCGTCGTGGTGAATGCCACTGGCGGCTACGGAAATTTCACATTGAACGGTTTGCCCGCCACCTCGAACCTGTTCACCGTCAACGGCGAAAATAATATGGACCCGTATTTCAACATCAATAACTCGGGTGCCACAAATCTGACATTGGGGCAGAACGAGCTGCAGGAAGCCACCATCATTGCCAATCCGTATGCGGGCGAATATGGCCAATTAGCCGGCGCGCAGGTGACCTACGTCACCAAGTCCGGCAGCAATCAGTTCCATGGCAATGCCCAGTATTGGTGGAATGGGCGAATTATGAACGCCAACGATTGGTTCAACAACTCCAGCATCTATGGCTATTCGCCCCGCCCGTTTTCGAACGATAACCAATATGCATCTTCGCTGGGTGGCCCGGTCCGCAAAGACAAAACGTTCTTTTTCGTCAATTTTGAAGGGCTGCGCTTTGTGCTGCCATCCGTAAAGTCCACCACCATCCCGACTTCGGCTTTCGCCAACGCCGTCCTAAACAACGTCAAGAACACCGAACCAGCCGAGGTTTCGGCGTATCAGACTTTGTTCAACTTGTACCAGAACGCCCCCGGCGCGGGCAGTGCCCAGCCCATCGCCAATAGCCAGGCTTGCTCAACCCTCTCGCTACCGGGATTCGATCCCACCACCCAGGCTTGCGACGCGCGTTTTCAAGCCGCCCCTTCAGCGCTTGCCTCCGAATGGTTCTTAACCGGGCGCGTAGATCAGCGCATTAGCGACAAGGATTCGGCTTTCTACCGCTATAAACTCGATCATGGAACCCAACCGACTGAGTTAGACCCCATCAGCTCTAAATTCGACGCCATTTCGAAACAGCCCAGTTGGGATAATCAATTCCAGGAAACCCATATTTTCAGCTCCACGGCGACCAATTCGTTCAACGCCACCTTCAGCCATTACGTGGCCCAATTCCAGCAAAACTATCAATTGGCCAGCAGTACATTTCCTTACGGCATCGTCACCAACGGCGCCGTTGACTTCACTGGCTTCAATCTTATTCAAGATTTTCCCCAGGGACGCAATATCACCCAATATCAGATTTTCGACGATTTCAGCTTGGTAAAAGGTAAGCACAGCTTGAAATTCGGCGAGAATTTCCGCCGCTACGATGTAAGCGATCACAACTTCTTCTACAACTCCCCCGCCGTTTATTTCGGCTACACGAGTAATGGCCTGCAAAATTTCGCCGATGGTCTGGCTTATCAATATCGCAAATCCTTGAATTTGGCGAGTGACGTCCCGGTTGCGCTTTGGGGACTGGGTTTTTATGCGCAGGACGAATGGAGTGTCAAATCGAATTTGAAACTGACGTTAGCCCTCCGTTTTGAACGGAACTCGAACCCGGTGTGCCAGTTCAACTGCTTCGCAAACTTCAAAGGGCCGTGGAGTTCCCTCGCTAGCTTTAACGCCGCCGATCCGGGCAGCGTTCCCTATAGCAGCGACATCGCTTATAACCAGCACCAAGCCTATCCCGGCGTGGATTCCCTCAGCCCCTCGCCCCGTTTCGGATTCAGCTATTCGCCCTTCGCCAGCAACAAAACCGTCATCAGCGGCGGCTTTGGCCTCTTCTATGATTCACCGGCAGCAGGATTGGTAGACGACCTTTTGGCCAACCCGCCCGTTTCGGTTGCCATTCGCGTACGTCCTAAGGGCGGCATTGCGCCCTTTGATCCGGCCGGAGGCGCTGCTACCTGGGCGGCTTCCGCTGGCGCGTTTAGCGTTACCGATACCTATTCGCAAATCGCTTCCTCACTATCGGCTTTGGGCTCAACGTTCGCCGCCCCCGCCTTTACCTCTATCTCCGGAACCATTCACAACCCCGAATATCAGGAATGGAACCTGCAGATTCAGCAGGAAATCAGCAAATCCGTTGTTTTGGTTGCCAACTATGTCGGCAACCACGGGGCAAAGGAACTGTACACCAATGCCTGGCCGAACGCTTTCGACGAATACGGCGTTTATCCAGGTGTGCCCGGAGTGTCGGCCAGCGCCCCCGTGCCCAACTATGGAACCGTAACCACCGTTCAGAACGGCGCGCTCTCCAACTACAACGGCTTGAGCATCTCTGTCCGGAAGCATATGTCACACGGTTTCGTCGCCGATTTCAATTACACTTGGTCGCACGCCATTGACGAAGTATCGAACGGCGGACTCTTCACCTACGGCGATTCGCTGTTGGGGCAGATCAACCCGCTTAGCCTGCGCGCCAACAATTACGGCAACGCCGATTACGATATCCGCAACAACTTCAACGGCGATTTCGTTTATCAACCCACCATCCACACAGGTCATAGGATCTTGGATTCGGCGCTAGGCGGATGGCAGGTTTCCGGCAAAATCTTTTGGCGCAGCGGTCTGCCGTTCTCCGTTACCGACGGCAATTGGGCCTTGGGCAATGGCGGCGGAACCATCCTGGCCACACCAATTGGTGGCGCCGCGCAAACCAGTTGCGGCGAAGGAGCTGCTGTAACGCCTTGTCTTAATGCCAGCGCCTTCCTCAACTCGGGCGACCCCAACTTCAGCAATTACACCGCTTGGTCGTCGCAGAATCGCAACACCTTCCGCGGGCCCCATCTCTTCAACATGGATACCTCGCTCTTCCGCACGTTTACTTACGCCGAACGCTTCAAGTTTGCTTTCGGCATTCAGGCATTCAACGTGCTGAACCATCCGAATTTCGGACTGCCGGATTCCACTCTCGGCGATTCCACCTTCGGTCAGATTACCGGAATGGCGAGTTCTCCCACTTCACCGTACGGGGTATTCCTCGGCTACGATTCGTCGCCACGGACGGTGCAAGTTACCGGCAAGTTGACGTTCTAAAAAAGAAAGGGGCAAGGTGGTCAATTAAGACCGCCTTGCACCCTATCGCGCGTAGACTCGGAGGTTGCCTACGCTCTGCTTTTTAGATGCCACCGTGATGATAACGTTTCTTTAATACGACCCGCAAGTACCAGCAGATTGCCCGTACTAGACCGAGCCGGGGATTGCTAGCCATCAGACGTACTAAACTAAGTCTCTGCAAGTCATTGATTTAGCTGCAATTTCTTCGTAATTTCGTGACAGTCTCCGCGCTTCCGATGATCCAAACGTTTTAGTACTAAGTTTCCGAACCGCTACCGATTACTGCCAATTGCGCTACAGTGACTATTAGTTGCCTCAGCTAGTTCAACTCGGTACCACAAGTGCGCGCCACGCACCCCTTGCGGGACCCTTAGTAGATCAGTTTGGCCGCACCCATTCGGACCTGCGGATCAGTGTCACGGATCGCTGTAACATCCGTTGTTTCTATTGCATGCCGGAAGCCGGCGCGGCCTTTCTCAAGCCGCGCGATCTGCTGAGCTTTGATGAAATAGAGCGCTTTGCCCAAGCCGCCGTAGCGCTGGGGGTGAACAAGATTCGCCTGACGGGCGGGGAACCGTTGCTCCGGCCCAAACTGCCGGATCTGGTAGCGCGGATCAGCGCCATGCGCGGAGTGCGCGATTTAGCTCTTACCACCAATGGTGTCCTGCTCGCCGACGCGGCCCAACCGCTGCACGATGCCGGATTGCGCCGCCTAAACATCCATTTGGATACCTTAGACCGCGAACGTTTCCAGCAAATCTCGCGGCGCGACGATTTGCAGCGCGTGCTGGCTGGCCTGGAAGCGGCGAAGAAACAGCGCTATAACGTGGTGAAAATCAATGCGGTGGCGATAAAAGGCCTGACCGAGCCGGATGTCGTTTCTCTTGTGCGCTTTGGCCGCGAAAACGGTGTGGAAGTGCGCTTTATCGAATTCATGCCGCTGGACGCGCAGCACCTCTGGTCGCTCGACCGCGTGCTCACCGCCGACGAAATGATTGCCATGCTCGAACGCGAGTTCGGCCCTCTTGAAGCCGTTCCAGACGCTGACCCGCGCGCTCCAGCGACAGAATACCGTTTTACCGATGGCTATCGAGTTGGGTTTATCGCCTCCGTCAGCCGCCCGTTCTGCATGAACTGCAACCGTCTGCGCCTCACCGCCGACGGCAAGATGCGCTACTGCCTGTTTGCCAACGAAGAGACCGATGTACGGCATCTGCTTCGCGGCGATCAATCCGCGCACCATTTGGAAACTGCGATAAGATCGTCAGTTTGGCAAAAGTGGATCGGGCACGAGATCAATCAAGCTGGCTTTATTGCGCCCCAACGGCCCATGTACGCTATCGGAGGATAGCCCGCCATGTGGCAACAAACTTATGATCCGGCGGGCAACCCGCTGCTCTCCACCTTTCTGGCCGCACTGCCGTTCGTTGTGTTGTTGGGCGCGTTAGGCATCTTCAAAATGCAAGCGCATGTGGCGGCCTTGCTTGGCTTGGCGGCGGCTCTCGCGATGGCGATTTTCGTCTTTCACATGCCCGCGGGCATGGCCGGCAAAACAGCTTTGTTGGGCGGCCTCTACGGGCTGCTGCCCATTGGCTGGATCGTCATCAACGTCATTTTCCTCTACAAGCTCACGCACAGTACAGGACGTTTTCAGGTTTTGCAGGACAGCATTGCCGGCGTCACCAACGACCGCCGCTTGCAACTCTTGCTCGTGGCCTTCTGCTTTGGCGCATTCTTTGAAGGCACCTCCGGTTTTGGAACCCCGGTCGCAGTGACGGGTGCCATTTTGATAGGGCTGGGATTTTCTCCCTTGGCCGCATCCGCCCTATCGTTGATCGCCAACACCGCGCCGGTGGCATTTGGCGCGCTGGGCACGCCCATCCTGGCCTTGCAAGCGGCCACCGGACTCGACTTGAATCAGTTGTCCAGCATGATTGGCAGGCAGTTGCCGTTCTTCTCAGCCATTTTGCCGTTCTGGCTCATTTGGGCCTTCGTGGGGTTCAAGCGCATGGCGGAGATTTGGCCGGCTCTGCTGGTGGCCGGGGTAGCGTTCGCGCTGCCGCAATATCTGATCTCGAATTTCCATGGGCCCACGCTGGTGGATGTGGTTGCATCCCTTGCCTCGATTGGCGCGCTGGCGGCGCTGTTGAAAGTGTGGCGGCCGAAGACCATCATGCTTGGGATGACCAAGGATTCCGAATTCGTTTCACCGGAGGAAGCGGACCGGCGCATGGTGCGGCACACGTATACGCGGGCGGCAGTGGTATCGGCCTGGACACCTTGGGTGATTCTGGCGGTGACGGCCTTTCTGTGGGGATTACCGCCCGTGAAGACGTGGCTGAATCACTTATCGAACCCGCAATTTCCTATCGCTGGATTGCACAACCTGGTGCAGCGCGTGCCCCCGGTTGCGGCGGCCAACGCCAAGCCGGAAGCGGCGGTGTTCGGCCTTTCGTGGCTTTCGGCCTCGGGCAGCGGAATCCTGGTGGCGGCCATCATTGCGGCATTTGTGATGCGCATCGGCTTTGGCAGCGCCCTCAAAACTTATGTGGCGACGTTCTACACCGTGCGCTTCTCATTACTGACCATCGCCGCCATGTTGGCGCTTGGGTACACCACGCGTTATTCCGGTTTGGATGCCACCATGGGACTGGCGTTCGCGCGTTCCGGCGCATTCTATCCGTTCTTCGGCACGCTGCTGGGCTGGATGGGAGTGGCGCTCACCGGGTCGGACACCTCTTCGAATATCTTGTTTGGCAGCTTGCAGCGCATCACCGCGCAACAACTGGGGTTGAGTCCGCTGCTGATGGCGGCGGCCAACAGTTCCGGCGGCGTGATGGGCAAGATGATCGACGCGCAATCAATTGTAGTAGCCTCAACGGCCACCAACTGGTTTGGGCATGAGGGCGAGATTCTGCGCTATGTGTTCTTCCACAGCTTGGCGTTGGGTTGCCTGGTGGGGATTCTCGTCACTTTGCAGGCATATGTGCCGCCCTTCAGCCACTTAGTACCGTGAAGCGCCTTCGGCGGGTTGGCAATCGTAGAACGCCGGCGTCTTCGTATAACGTTCGTGATAGGCGGCGCTCAACTGTTGGCGAAACGTCTCAACCGCGTCCGGCGCGACCAGGTTCACGGTGCAGCCGCCGAAGCCGCCGCCGGTCATGCGCGAGCCGTAAACGCCGGGAAACTTGATCGCGGTATCGACCAGGAAATCGATCTCCTCGCAACTGATTTCGTAATCGTACTGCATGCTGCGGTGCGAAGCTACGAAGAGGCGTCCCATTTCGCGCAAGTCGTGCGCCCGGGCGGCCGCAGCCAGATCGACAACGCGTTGCGTATCAGAGATGATGTGACGGGCGCGGCGGCGCGGGATGAGCGGCACCGAATCCTGCACACGCTCAAAAAACTCGAGAGTGACGTCGCGCAGGCTTTCGATTTTAGGATCAAGTTCGCGTAAAGCGGCGACGGCCTGCGCGCATTCCGCCACGCGTTCTCGATACGCGGAAGTGCCAAGCTCATGCTTGACGAGCGAATTCACGGCGATGATCCGCACATCGGCGGGCAGCTCAACATATTCGTGGCCAAGGCTGCGGCAATCGATCTTGAGGGCGGCTCCGGCATACCCAAAGACAGCTGCATACTGATCCATAATGCCGCACGGCATGCCCACGAATTGCGATTCCGCCCGCTGACCCAGCTTGGCTAGCTCAATTTTCGGAAAGGCACGGCCGCCGAGCAGGGCGATGGCACTAACGATTTCAAGCGCGGCGGAAGAACTGAGGCCCGCGCCGGTTGGCACTTCACTCGCCACCAACATGTCGCAAGGCGTGATCGGAAAGCCGGCTTTGGTCAACTCCTGAGCCACACCCAGAATGTAATCGCTCCATTGCTTCGATGGCTGCGCGGTGGCTATATCGGCTACCGGAATAGAAAATTCCTGGTCGAAATCCCGCGAGTAAACTCGCAGTTTGCCGTGCGCTGCGGGAGCGATGGCGGCATAACAAGCCATCTGCAGTGCGATCGGAAAGACGAAACCGAGATTATAGTCGGTATGTTCGCCAATGAGGTTGACCCGGCCCGGAGCGCGATAAAACGTTAAGGTCTCCGTTGATTGAAATTGCTTCCGAAAACGGTCTATGATTTCGTCCGGAACGAAAGCCAAAGCAGGCAACCTCCAAAAATCAAGAGCATGGCCCCACACCATAAGTTCACGTTGACGCCCGGTTCCAGAGGCGCTTGAATATCGGGACTGATCAAGCCGTAGAGCAACAGAATCAGTCCAAGAAGGCTGAATAAGAATCCGGTGGGGCGGCGTAAATCATCCATGTTGGTTTACCAGAAAAGCAAGTTGACAACGACAAGAACGGCGATGACAATGACAGCCAAAGGCGCGGGGCGCTTATACCAGGGAGCCTCGTTAACGGGTGGAACATCGGTAAAGCCATAGACCAGATTTTTGAGTTCGCTTTCCGGCTTGGCTCTGGTGATAAGGCTGATCAAAACGGTGACCACCACGCATGTGCTCCAGGAGATGATGGCGATCCAATAGCTCTGCGCCATGGTTGAGCTAAAGGTGTGGACCACGCCCAGCAACCCTCCCTTGCCTTCCGCCAAAGTGAGAAGCCAGGTGAGGGCGGCGGCGCTGGTGCCGGCCAGCAAGCCGCTGAAAGCCGCATGCCCGGTGGTGCGCTTCCAGAACATGCCAAGCAAGAATGTGGCAAAAAGCGGCGCATTGACGAAGGCGAATATCAATTGCAGAAAATCCATCATGTCGTTGAACTGTGTGGCAAGGTAGGCCGTGCCAATGGAGAGCACCACGCCTGCGACGGTAGTTACACGGCCCACCCACAGATAGTGGCTATCCGGCGCTTTGGGGCGGATATAGCTTTGATAGATGTCGTAAGTGAAAACGGTGTTGAAGGCGGTAACGTTGCCGGCCATGCCCGACATGAACGAAGCCATAAGCGCAGTGAGGCCTATTCCCAACATGCCGGACGGGTAAAACTTGGCCATGAGCGTGGTCAGGACCAGATCGTAATCGGGCCCGCCGCCCGCCTTGACCGGCACGTCGTAGCCAATATGCTGCTTCATGAGAGCGACTGCCGCGATACCCGGGAGAATCACGATGAACGGCATGAAAATTTTCGGGAACGCGGCGAAGAGCGGCGTTTGCCGCGCGCCTTCCATGGAGTTGGCCGCCATGGCGCGCTGTACCACCAGGAAGTTCGTACACCAATAGCCGAAAGAAAGCACGAACCCGAGGCCCGCGATAAGACCGAACGCTCCCACGCCCATGGGGTTATCGGCTGGATTGGCAATGTACCTCCAGGAGTGCGACATGACCACCGGCAAGCGCGCCGATATACCGCTCCAGCCGCCCGCTTTTTGAACCGCTAAGAATGAGAGCGGGGCGAAGCCAAGGACGATGAGGAAGAATTGAACCACTTCGTTATAAATGGCGCTGGTAAGGCCGCCCAGAAGAGTATAGATCAGGACAATGACGGCAGAGAGCAGCACTGAGTTGGTAAAGCTCCAGCCCAGCACCAGTTGAAACAGTTTGCCCAGCGCATACATGCTGATGCCCGACGAAAAGATGGTCATGATGGCGAAAGTGATGGCGTTGAGACCGCGCGTTTTTTCGTCGAAGCGCAACTTGAGATATTCCGGCACGCTACGGGCGCGGCTGCCGTAATAGAACGGCATCATAAACAGGCCCACGAAGACCATGGCCGGCACCGCGCCCAGCCAATAGAAATGCGCGGTCATGATTCCATACTTAGCCCCGGAAGCACACATGCCGATCATTTCCTGAGCGCCGAGATTGGCGGCGATAAAGGCCAGGCTGGTAATCCAGACTGGAACGGAATGGCGCGACGTGAGAAAATCCGCGCTGCTGGTGATTTTTTTCTTGGCCATCCAGCCAATCCCCAGAACGAAGGCGAAATAGATGGCGAGACTGACGTAGTCAACGGCTCTTAATTTCAAAGAAAGACTCCTGCCCCTGGGCGATTGTATCGCAGTCGGTTAAACGTTTAAATGGCGGAAGGTACTACGCGGTCAGGATAGCGGAGGGATATCGATCCAGGTGCGCGTGCGCCACGATTCGAGTCCGGCTTCGGCGAGTTGGACGCCTTTGGCTGCCTGCAGAAGATCCCAACGGAAGGGCTCGTCTTTGACGACGTGACGCAAGAATAATTCCCACTGCCGTTTGAAGGCATTGTCGAAAGTTTCCTGCTCGGGCACTTTCTGCCAGCCGCCGTAGAAATTCAGCGGGTTGGGAATATCGGGATTCCAGACGGGCCGCGGAGTCGCGCCGTAAGGTTGAATCCAACAATCGCGCAGACCGGCCACGGCAGATCCCTTGGCGCCATCCACCTGCAATGTCAGCAAGTCGTCGCGCCGCACGCGCACGCACCAGGAAGAGTTGAAGTGCGCGATGATGCCACCCTCCAATTCGAAAGTGGCGTAAGCTGAGTCATCCGCCGTGCAGATATACGGCTTGCCTTGTTCATCGCGACGTTCGGGAATGTGGGTTGCACCGAGGCACGAGACAGCCTTCACGGGAGCGAAGACTTCATCCAGCACATACCGCCAGTGACACAGCATATCGATGATAATGCCGCCGCCATCCTCTTTGCGGTAATTCCAGGAGGGCCGTTGCGGAGTCACTACGTCGCCTTCGAAAACCCAGTAACCGAACTCGCCACGCACGGAGAGAATCTTGCCGAAGAAGCCGAGATCGCTCAGAGTCTTCAGTTTCATGATGCCGGGCAGCCAGAGCTTGTCTTGCACCACGCCATGTTTGACGCCCGCCGCCGCCGCTAAACGGTACAGATCGAGGGCGGTGTGCAAGTTGTCGGCAATCGGTTTCTCACAATAAATATGTTTGCCCGCGGCAACGGCTTTGCGCACCGCGTCAGCGCGGCGGTCGGTAGTTTGCGCGTCGAAATAGACGGAATAACTTTTGTCTGCGAGAGCCTGATCGAGATCGGTTGTGAAGGGCAGGCCGCCGCACTCTTTGGCGATGGCCGCGAGCTTGGCGGTGTTACGGCCCACCAGTAAAGGCCGCGGCATAACCGTCTCCGTGTCACTGAGTTTGATGCCACCTTGTTGCATGATGGCGAAGACGGAGCGGCGCAGGTGCTGGTTCAAGCCCATGCGTCCAGTGACGCCGTTCATAATAATGCCTATGTGCATTGGGGTGTGGCTCCGTCCGGCAGCGGAGGCGCGTCTAGGCCAGCGTGTGGAAGGGTGCCATCGAGTTCCTGACGCCAGTGAGCGACATCTCCGGCGGGGCCATAGCAATAAATCATGCGCATGGGAGTGGCGCCGGTGTTGGTGAGTTGATGGAAAACGCCGTGTGGAATATAAACGGCTTGGCCGGCTTCCACTGTGCGCCGCTCCTCGCCAAGACACATTTCGCCGCAGCCTTCGACGATGAAATAGATCTCTTCCTGATCCTGGTTGTGCCACGGGACTTGGCCGCCGTTGGGTTCCAAAGTTACATAACCCAAACAGAAGTGAGTGGCTGAAATAGGGCTCGCGCCTCCCACTAAATTTTGCGTTTTGCGGCGGGCAGGGTACTGCCTGCCAACGATTTCCGCGAGATCCGCGATGATCATTTTGCATTGCTCCAAAACGTGAGGTATGGTTTATGCTCTATCTCACGCAACAAATATAAAGCCAATTCGCGCGCGTGATAATCGCCCCACATACAAGCTTCGCCGCGCGGCACTCCGTCGGAGGCGGGCGCATGATCCCAGGCGTTCGGCCTATGATAAACGGCATGCAGAAGCAAGCCTTGGTGCGCGGCATCGGTGCTGAGGTAGGGTTCCCCAAAGAGAGTGTCGGAGACAGTCAGACCGGCTTGGAGATACTGCTGATTTCCGAGATACTTTCCCAGGCGCAGCAAGCCTTGAGCGGCAATGGCGGCGGCTGAACTATCTACTGGCTCATAGGGATTAAAGGGATCGGCTGGGCACCCGGTCCAATCGCCTAAGCGATACAGTTGCGGAGCGCCGGTATCCCAGTAGGGAATGCCATCGGTAGGAGTGTTGCCGATATAGAAATCGCAAGTGGCTTCGGCGGCTTTGCGTAGCAGAGGTTCGGCCTCCGAACGACCTATGGCCGCGAGGAACTCCAACTGCTCGGCGAAACCGAGCATGGCCCAGGCTAATCCACGAGTCCAAGTACTGAAAGGCGAATAGCCTTGCTGGGAGTTAGGGCAGCGATAGTTGCCGTCGTTAATATTGAAAATGCTTTCGTGCGCGGTGCGGCCACGGACGTCGTAATAGTCGCGGCCTTCCCCATAATAAACGGAGTAACGGGCCGTGGCCTCAGCGTGCTTGAGCAGGCGATCAAGCAGCGAATAACGCGTGTCGTTTTCGCCCATGAGCGTGTGGCCGAGTTGGTGACTGATTCCTAGCGCCCGCAAGGAGCGGATGGTGTCAACAAATAACGAGTGTGGACCATTGAACGAATAAATGTAACCGCCGCCTCCAGCGATGTTAATCCAGCGGGCGGCTTGGATTGCGCCCGAGACTTTAAGCGCTAATTCGTAAAAGCGGCGCTCGCCCGAATCCTCCGCGATGCGGCCTTCGTTCATAAGCCGAAGCAGGTTGCCATAGGTGCTGACATTGTTGAAGCCGTGATCATGCACGCCCGTGTGAGATACATGCGAGGCCATGTGAGCGGCTGTATGGCTGCGGCCTGCTTCGAGAAACTCCTTTTCCCCCGTGGCATCGAACTGCAGAATCTCGGCGCCGAACTGAAAGCCTTGGGTCCACTCTGTCCAACCACGGCTGGTATATTTGCCTTCGACAGTGAAAACGGGCGCGCCATTCTCGGGCGGCCAGGAGCCAGCGAGTGACTTGATCTTACACGCCGAACTCTCAAACAGAGTATGGATTTTCTTTTCAAGCGCGGCGGCGGTTAAGTCTTCGCGGATTTTGACCATGGCTGCTTACCAGCGCTGATGCACCAGGGGCGCAATCCTTTCGGCATAGATCTCAGCGACTTGTCGCATCACTAAGTCGCTGAGTGGCGGCAGGCCGGAGGCGGCGCAGTTATCCGCTATCTGCTGTGCCGTCTTGCCGCCCGGGATGGCACAGCTAACGGCGGGGAACATGAGAATCCAGCGCAAAGCGAACTGAGTCATAGTCGTGCCAGCTGGGATGAGTGGGCGAAGTTGCTCCACGGCTGCGAGTGCCACTTCATAATCCACGCCTGAAAAGGTTTCTCCCATGTCGAAGGCTTCGCCGTGGCGATTGAACTGTCTGTGATCGTCTTTCGGGAATTGCGAGGTTTTTGTAAACTTACCGGTGAGTAAACCGCTGGCCAAGGGCACGCGCGCCAGTATTCCGACATTTCGTTTTATGGCCCGCTCAAAGAACAACTCGGCCGGGCGCAGGCGGAAACAGTTGAAGATAATCTGAACGGTTTTCACATGCGGAAATTCGATGGCTTTGAGCCCTTCCTCTACGCTTTCGACACTCACTCCGTAGTGCCGAATTTTGCCGGCCGAGACTAAGTCATCCAGATATCCAAAGACCTCAGGTTGGTAGTACAAGGCTGTGGGGGGACAGTGAAGCTGTACGAGGTCGAGACAGTCGGTGCCCAGGTTTCGCAGGCTCTCCTCGATCCAGGCGGTGAGGTTCTCTCGGGAGTAGCCCTCCACCGTTTGACTCGGCAGTTTGCGGCCGGCTTTCGTGGCGACCACGATTTTCTCCTTCCGCTCGCGCCGCAGTTGCGCCACCAGCCGTTCGCTGCGTCCCATGCCGTACACGTCGGCTGTGTCGATGAAATTGACGCCGCAATCAATGGCTTTGTGCAGCGCGGCCATCGAATCTGAGTCGTCTACCTCGCCCCAAGAGCCGCCAATGGCCCAAGCTCCGAAGCTGACCTCTGAGACCTCGAAGCCGGTTTTGCCTAACGCCCGGTATTGCATGGGTTACTTAGCAGTAGCTCCGAAAGCGGCGTCCAACCCGGCCTGCCCAATGGCTTCATCAACCTCGGAGGCCGCGCCGCTCACGCCGATGGCGCCGATGGTTTGGCCGTCAACTTTGATAGGAAGGCCGCCTTGCACGGGGAACGCGTCGGGAAGTGACAACAGGGCCATGTTGCCTCCTTTCAGCCCGTCGGAGGCATTCTTTGACGGACTCCGGAAGAAGACCGAATGACGCGCTTTTCGCTGCGCGAAAACGATGGTGTTGAGGCCGGCGCCGTCGGCTTTTTCGAGAAACAGAAGATTGCCGCTGTCATCAAGAATGCAGATGGTGACCTGGGCGCTGCGTTTTTGCGCCTCAGCTTCCGAGCCGGCGACGATGATTTTGACGGTGGCCAGATTTAGAGCTTTCTTGGTGGAAAGCTCGGCAGCGCTGCACAGGAGCGAGGCCGCCACGAGGAATGCTGCGAATTTACTCATGGGGCTAATCATATAGCAGGGGGGTCGTGAGATGCGATGAGAAGGCCGGTCCCATTTGGTGCGGAGAGGGCACTTTGTTAGGACTATGATCGAAGACGATACGATAAGCACTTTGTAGATGAAGATGGAACTGGAGGACTAACGCTGCTTACCCGGCCGTCTTCCGCTTAAGTATGTCAAAGAATTTTTGCGCGTGAGGAGAGGCGGCTTGAACGAGCTCCGGATTAATCAGCTCAAGCAATTCAAACCCGTGTCGAATCTTGTGATACCTACCTTTCATCGTATTTTTTGTGGCATGATCCAAGGATTTAAAGACTCTCTCCTTCTCAATTTTCTCAATCTTTGCCTGGCGAGGCAACGAATTCATGAGAAATCCTTGACCGTAGTAAGCCGAGACGGTTTGTCGATCAGCAAGAAACCATGCTTCCATAACTTGAACCATCAAGTGAGCTTGGTCGCTATCTGCGCCTGCGGGTTGCGGGGTTTCCGGACATTTCATCTATCAGGTCGTCGGAGTGCGTAGTTACCACAAGCTGCATTCGTTCCGAAGCCGTCAAAAGAAGCTTGGCCAGCGGTTGGATCATATCGGGATGCAACCCCAGTTCTGGTTCTTCGATGCAGACAAGGGGAGGCGGGTCAGGGTGCAAAAGAATGGTTAAAAGCGAAAGCCATCGAAGCGTGCCGTCCGACAAGCGAGACGCAGGAATAGTGACGCCATTGGCTTCCTCAATGCGCAAGTCGACCATACCACCTTGAATCGGGGTTAGAATGTCCTCCGCGCCCTCGTAAAACATCTTGAGATGGCGGAGCAACTCTCCTTTGGCATGGGTGTCCGCTCTGAGCTTGTTGAGCATCAACCCGAGGTTGCTAACGTCTTCTTCGAGGAAGTCATTTTTTTGTCCAGCGCCATAAAGATCGCGAACCTCGGAGTCCGGCCCGAAGTGCCAGTTTCGATAAAGCCGGAAACTGGCAAAAAAGCGCCCAAGATACGTCACCTCAGGTACTGGTCTGGGTCTTGTCGTTGAGACAGTATCGAACGCTGGGTATCGACCTCCTCTCGTTTCAGGGATCGCGGGGAACCCGCAACATTTAGCACGGGCCGTCCTCCGTTCAGACCGAAATACAGATAAGGCTTATCGTGACCTTCATCTGGGGTTTCATTTTCAACTCGCTCGTCAACGATTTTCAGCTGTGACCCGACGCGCGTAAAGGAAAG
This sequence comes from Bryobacterales bacterium, assembly GCA_963785595.1. Taxonomy (GTDB): domain Bacteria; phylum Acidobacteriota; class Terriglobia; order Bryobacterales; family Bryobacteraceae; genus Bog-105. Next base: position 1,687,653 of record CAWAVY010000003.1, read on the forward strand.
CTGGTAGGAAATCGTTTTGTTCACCCCCGCAGGAGAGGCGTTGACTTGCACAGAGGCCGTTGGACTTTTACTACTAGACTTACCTTTCCAAAGCCATTCGGCAACGCCCCCGCTGTCGCCGACTTCAGCGGCGATATCCTTCGGCGTGCTTCGGAGCAGGCCGATGACCTCAATCAGATTTGACTTGCCGGAGCCATTCGGGCCGATGAGGACGTTTAGGTCGAAGAGTTCAATTCGGGGCGAGTCACTACCGAATGATAGTAAGTTTCTTATTTGCAGACTCTTCAAAACGTTCTTCGTCATGGCGTGATACGCATTGTACTGGTCTTGAAGCCACAGCTTCGGCATCGGCCTCCGTCTCGCGTCCACTCTCGTGGTCACGCTTGCTTCCGGTTTCGGTCACGATCCCGCCCGTCCGTGCAGAAACTGATGAAGGAAATGGGCCGCCAAAGAACGAAAGATTTGCGGCCGTTACAATTTGACATGTACGGCGTTTTACCGTATTCTGCTGGCATTATGGAGCCGCGCAAAAACAACTTCACATTCTAGGCGAGATGGTGTAATTCCATTTGGGCAGGACACGTTTGCCTGTGACGGAGAGTTGGCTGATTTCAGCTTTGGAAGGCTTGATGCCGGTGGGGTAGAAGTTTGTATTTAGTCGCGCAGTGACCCTGAGTCCGGTAGAGGTTTTCGTGGCGCGGATAAATTTGAGAGCTTTCTCGTAACTGTCCAACGGCTCGGCGGCCCAGTTGCGGCTGATCTGGCTGAAGAGGCGGTGTTCGACGGGGTTCCATTTGGAGGCTCCAGAGGGGTAATGAGAAAGGGTGACGGATAAGCCCAGGCCATCGCACAGTTGGCGTTGAATTTCCTGCTTCCAGGCACCCCGCCGCGGGTCGTTGCTGCCGCCGGTGTCAGCCAGGATGAGGATGCGGTTAGATTGCGAGTAGCGTTTGCGGCCTTCCTGCAGCCACCATTTGCGAATACAGGAAACGGCGAAGGCCGACGTCTCGTGGGAGGTGCCCAGGAACACCGAGCCCCGGTTGGCCTGAGTGTCGTAGATGCCATAGGGGATGGCGATCCCTTTTGCGGCGGAGCGGAAGTCGTGATCGTTGACTTTTGTGGAGGTTCGCTCCCATTTAGTACCGGGGTTCTTGAAGTTGCCGATCAGTTCCCTCTTTTTGGCATCCACGCTCAGAATCGGATCTTCCCGCTTCTCGAACTGACTCCGTTGCCGGTTGAGGTAGCGGAACTGGCGGTCGCGGTCGGAAGTGGAACCGGCCGAGACGGTCTTACGATTGGTGCGCAGGCAGTACTTCATCTGCCGCAGGAGCCGGCCGACGGTGTTGGGGCTCACCGCAATTCCCAACAGTGTCAGCTGATGGGCGATGTTCTCGGTGGTTTTCCTGGTCCATTTGACGCCAGTCATCGGATCACCGGCGGTCTCCTTTTCCATCAGTTTGTGGATGGCATCCATCACCGCGGGCGTTTTTTTTCCAACGACTTCCGCCCTCCACCCTCCGCCCGAACGCGCTTGGCATGCACTTGTTGAGCCAGGAGCTGACGCCGTCCTTTAGCAACCGTGTGCGGGTCCAGACCGAGAAGCTCAGCAATCTGCCGATCGCCACCCAACTGGAGAGACTCCAGACCGGCGTACAGCCGGCGCTGTTGTTCATCAAGCAAACCGGCAAACAGGACAATGGCAGCGCGCAACTCGTCAGAAACGCCGGTGGCCATGAGGCCGTCGGAGGAGGCGGCTTGGTCCTGTTGTGCTTGCCGCGCCAGCAACTGCCGCTGTCGCGTGCGCGCATCGTTGGCGCAGTACAGATACAGACCGGAGATAATCTGGCGGGCGATCCGGCCTTGCGCGACCAACTGGAGCAGCGGCTCTTTGACCGGCACATGGAGGATCTCCTCCAACTCGGAAGCGAAACAGCCACTCTCAGCGTGCGTGACGCGGTCCTCTGTCGTGGCCACCAGAGTGCCGTGACGGGAGAACCAGACAGAGTCGAACGACCACAAACCCAGTTCATTGAAAGCGACCATCTCATCGAGAGCGTAAAACGAACCTCGATGAGAGTAGCTGGTACGGTAGGCAAGCTCCTTCAGTTTGCGAAAGACCGTGATGTCGGCCTGTGTGCCCAGCAACTGCTTGAGTTGCGGCAAGGTAGCGATGCGTTTCTTGCGTAAGAACCGGCGCAGAACGTCGGACGAGAAGACAGTGGGACGCATAATGCTGTAGTTCCTCCTTGAAGTGCTCGTACAGGAAGAACTATAGCATAACTAAAACACTTCTCTCCTCCGGTCCCGCCTGTCTTATTTGGCCTATATTTATTGGATTATGGACGGATTCCGCAGCCTTACCACAATGAGCCGAGCGGATTGGTTATGATAATCTTCTGCCTACTAGCCGTTATTCTATTGATGCGCCGTTCCTATGGCAGAAGAGACACAACCAACCACAGCCAGACTCGAAGCGCGTTTACCCAATGACGTTCACGCGCTCCCAAAGCGCGCTGCGGAGATCGAAGGGCGCACACTCACCGATTTTGTCGTGTCGGCGGCGCGCCAGGCCGCTTGCCGAACCATCGAAGCTACTGAAATCATCCGGCTCTCCGCCAAGGACCAACGGCAAATCGCACAAGCGCTTGTTAATCCGCCTGAGCCCGCCCCTGCCCTGAAGAAGGCTTTTCAGCGGCGGATTGAACTCCTTGGCGTCGAATGACATTCCCGTTTCGTCTGGAGCGGCTTGGGCGAGGAGGGCAGTTTATTTCGCTGCGGCGAAGATGCGGTTGATCATTATTTTCAAACGCAAGCGACCCAAGATATCCGCCGCCGTATCGCTAATTGTTTCGTGGCTGTGGAAGTGGTCACCAACAGGGCGCCTTGGCGCGACATTCTCCGCGCGAATCGTTCCGCTCCCTTGCAGTCGCGGTTCAGCAAGGGGCGTCGAAGCGAAATGCGAGGTTTTTGATCACCATCGGTGGGCCGTAGGACCATGAGCACTCCCTTAAAAAACAAGTTAGGGCGCTTACGCTTCCGGCTCCGATTCGGCGTTTTTCATTACCATGGGTGGGCCGCAGGACCAAGGGCGCGGCCAGGAAGCCGGGCGAAGGGCCACCTAAAAGGCGGCCCGCTCGGTCGAAAACCCCTATTTATTCATTAGATGCATCTAGGATTCAAATCGGGTTTTCATCCCTTTGGGTGGCTCGCAGAGCCATGGGGACAGGCAGGAATGCCCGCCCTACGACAGTGAGGCCAATGAGCACTCGGTAAAAGGCCATGGGGGATCTTTGCGATGATCTGATCGAACATGAAGAATGTGGGGTCGGCTAAACGGTCATGCGGAGCCATGAATCTAACCTCTGCGTCCGCAGTCCATATGAGATCTAAAAAAGCAGTGTAATTACCAGCACGAGGGTGCGGAAGAGCGTCGGCGGATTGCTCCGTCAGCAATGCGGTTGGCACGGTCGAAGCTTGACGCGAAAGCTTGAGTGGCTTGCCGGTGAACCGATGCTCAGATAATTGCCATAACCTACTACGAGAGTAGACGCCACCAACACCGCCAAGCTCAATGCCAGTAACCGCATCGTTCGCCTGCCGCGCCTCTCCATTCCCTTAGCGCTAATCCCCATAGCGTCCCGAAAATCATGATACTCGCCATATGCAGCGTCCAGCTCGAGAAGCGGTAACTGCCCATTTGCGCCTCGCCCATAGTGTAGAAGAAAAATTGGAAATACCAGACGAACCCGGCCAGCGCACAGAGCGTATAGTTGGCAGCCAACGGAACTGGCAGCGTGGAATTAGCGACGCAGCTAAGGGGCTGAACATACTGTGCGCCGGTCCTGTTGCGAACGTGCAAGATCACACACCAAACCACGTTGGTCGTAAAGCCGCCCGCTAGGATCAGGATGAGTATCGGCAGACCCTGCCACAAGGGTGGCGCACCGTGGCGCCCGGCAATGTCGCGCACTGGACCCCCGGAAGCTAGGCCATACGAAAAGCAGGCACTCATGATGCCGCAAAATGTGGCGACGAGCAGGCCCTTCTTGAGATTGAATTCTTTGATTACGGCGGTGCGCTCGGCCGCTGAGAATTCCCTCTCTTTGGAAATGCCCGCCATGCCGGCTACGGCAATTCCGCAAACGCAAATCCCTACACCGATCAGGATCAAAACACCTGAAGAGGTGCCGAGAATCTTACTGGCAAATTCGCCGCGCACAAGAGGCGGCATCAGCGTACCAAAGGCTGCGCAGTAACCGAGTGCCACGGCCATGCCGAGCGACATGCCGAGGTAGCGCATCGTAAGACCGAACGTCAGCCCGCCAAATCCCCACAAAACTCCGAATAGGTAGCACCAAAATATCGTTAAAGGCGGCGCCTCGCGCAAGATTGCCGGCACGTCGTGAATCAACAAGGACGCTATTAGGAAAGGTGCGACCAACCAACTGAAGACGCCTCCCACCAGCCAATACGTCTCCCACGCCCAGCCACGTACACCTCGAAAGGGAACATAAAAGCTGGCCGAAGCCAATCCGCCCATCCAGTGAAGAAATACTCCTAAAAGCGGGTTGGGCGTCATGCGCCCACCACGACGACTGAGTGCTCCTCGCGAATGCCGCAAGGATGATCTTGTGGTGCTCCAGACCCGAGTGCAGCGGGGATTATGTTGTTCATTAATAGTGATCGGTCGGCTGCTTGGCTTTCATTTACTCCGGCCACACCAGCAGACCGGAGCAATATTGATTGTCGACTATTGTACGGTCAGGTTCGTCACCCGCATAGACCCAAAGCATTTCCATTTCGGCGTCGCCACTGTTTAGAAAGCGATGCGGTTTTCCTTGCGGCACGAAGGCAGTCTGCACCGCCGCCAATTCGTAACGCGCGCCCTGCACTTGACAGGTTGCGCTACCGCTGAGTATGGTGATGGATTCGTCATAGGCATGAGTGTGACAAAGTAGCGAAGAACCTTTAGCGAACTTGCCATATCCGCCGCAAATGCCCCTCGATCCAAGCCTTTTGGCAAAGAGATCGCGGAACCGCGCTCCCGCAGCTGGTTGGTAAATTTCGGCATCCGCAAAACGTTGCACCCGTTCGGGGTCGTTCGGCAAAGGGTCAGTTTCGCCACGGTCTTGAAACCCACCTTGATCTTGCACGAAGGTGCGCGTTGGATCCGGCGAGGCAAAGGACCAGTGCGCCACCATTTCACGGTCTGCTGCAACGTTCCGAACAGCATGGGCGACGCCGGGAGGAACATGTATGCAGTCGAGGCGGCCGAGCCGATACCCGCGTCTTTCCACAATGACGAGAGCGCTGCCGGAGAGGACGGTAATTGCTTCACTGCAGTCATGTATATGGCAAGCAAGCTCGGCGCCAATTTGAAATGTAGCGGTTCCGGTGCTAAACCCTCTAGCGCCGCACGCTTGCGAGACGAAGGTCCGCAATGCAACGCCGGGGGGCGAAGCAGCGTTTGGTTCGCAATTTCCAGACACAAAGATTTCCTGGATCATAGCTTTATGAAGGTTTTACTGGTCCGACCATTAGATAATATGGCACTACCGACAAGTAGGTCAAGCTCGATTCCCTTGCAGTCGCCAGGGGATCTTTGACATACTGGCGAATTACATATCCGATAATCAGACCAATTCATGAAAACACTTTCACTTCGTGCAATGCTCCTCATTCTGCCGCTGGCGCTCCAACTTTGTGCGGCTGAAGCCATTCGACTTCATCCCGATAACCCACGTTACTTCCTGTTCCGGGGCAAGCCGCTGGTGCTGCTCAGCGCGAGCGAGCATTACGGTTCTGTGATCAACCGGCCCTTCGATTTCGAGAAATACCTTGACGACGCAGCGGCACATAAAATGACGATGACTCGGACGTTTCTGCTATTCCGCGAACAGCAGAGTGCGCGCAACCCCTCCTCACCCTGCAAGCCAGAGTCGCCCGATTATATAGCGCCGTATCCGAGAACCGGCGCGGAAAAGGCTTTGGATGGCGAACCCATCTATGATCTGGATCAGTGGAACCCGGAGTATTTCGACAGGCTGCATCGCTTTCTGGATGCCGCTTCACGCCGTGGCATCGTGGTGGAATTGACAGTTTTCAGCAACACCTACGGGCCGCAGGTATGGGCGCTCAATCCGTTTCGGGCTGAGAACAACAAGCAGCATGTGGGGAAGGTGGAATGGCCGGAATATTTGTCTTTGAAGGAACCGGAACTGGTGCGGCGGCAAGCGGCCTACGCTCGCAAGATCATTGAGGAAACCAGCGAGTACGACAACGTCTACTATGAGATCTGCAACGAACCGGGCGGCGCTGTGAAGGACCACATTCCGCCGGCGGACGTTGACGCCTGGCAGATGGAAATGGGACGCGTTATGCGCGACGAATTGCGACGGCTCAATCGGCCGCATTTGATCAGCGGGCAACAGGCATTTTTCTATTCGCCCAAGTTCCGCTTTCCGCTGGCTGACACCTACTCGCAGTCTTTGTTCGACATCGTGAACGTCCATCCTTTGCCCGACACGGATTTATCAGGGAGCCTTTACCAGTTGGGCGGCTTCATGTCGAAAGAATTGATGCTGCCGGAAGTGGCACGGTTCTGCCGGGCAGTGTTTTCGCAAAAGAAACCGACCGTACTGGACGAAGACAACACAGCGAGTATGTACCGCGACCCCGTAGGCTGGACCATCCATCGCAAGCGGGCGTGGACCGCGCTCTTCAATGGCTCCCATTACGATTACATTGATTTCTCGATCACGGTCGGGAGTGAAGCCGGAACGCCCCTGTCGCGCAGCCATCTTCGAACCTGGTTTCAGCACCTCTCCGAGTTCATGGCGAGTTTTGACTATGTGCATGCTGTTCTGGCGCCAGATTGGGTGCGGCAACTGCCGACAAACGTCACGGTTTCAGGCTTAGCGGTGAATGGGCAAGAATATGTTGCCTACTTGGCCGACAATCGCGAAGTGACAGAGGCGACGGCCGGGCAAGCGATCAGTGGAATAGTAAAGCTATCCTTGCCCGCCGGCCGGTTTCTGGTCAGCCTGTACTCGCCGGTGAGCGGCGAATCCTCGCCGGGATTGCTGGTGGAAGACGGCGCGACCCTGGCCCTTCCTCCTTTCACTCACGACATCGTGATCCGGGCACACCGCGCGTAGCCGCTAAGAAGGAGAATCGCCGTATAGTCCGTCGGCTTCGGGGCGCGAGTTTTCGTGCCACCACTGCTTCACAATCCAGGCTTCGGCGTGCGCTTCCACACCCTCCGGCAGGAAAGCATGGACGGCGAATTCCAGCCCCTCTTTCGAGTGCCGGGCGGCCAGCGGTATTTTGTAGAGCACCCATGAACAGCCGGCATGTTGTGTGTTGCCGAAGCGCCGCGCGTCGGGAACTGGAATCATTTGGATTTCGCGACCGGCTAGGCGGCCGCGAAGTTGCACGATCTCGGCGACGACAGGCGAGTAGCGATAATCTTTGCCCTTCTTGCTGAGCTTTACGGTAATCGCCAGCACGTGTCGTCCCTCCGCCAGCGCCGGTAAGAGAGATGAGAAATACTGAGTGGTCTGCCGCAGGCCCGCGCTCTCAAAGCGCGCCGCGTCGGCGAATTTCAGATCGACTCGCTCTAAAGAAGCCTGAGAGTTGAGAGCGAGAGATGCTCCGTAGTGCTCCTCCGCAGCTTGGTTCAAGCGCCGGGTGGGGAGGTTCGCTGCGTCCGATTGGATTTCAAGCAGCAGCGTCTCAAAAGGCCGCATCCAAATCTGCAGCGCGTCGCCTACGCGGAACGGAATGCCTTTCTCCGAGACTAGTTCGGTGCGCTCAGGGAAGTGGGTGGTGGTTCGTAGAGGCGCGCCCTCGGCCACGGAGATGCCTAACTGAGTTCCCAACGTGAGATTCAACGGACGAGCTGTGAAATGCGCGTTGTGGCAGAAGATCAGACCGCGACTGCCTTCGGTGAAGGCGTAGCCGTACGGCTCATTTTTCCAGGAATCGCCAAAGGTGAGCCGTGGGCGCAGCAGAGTCTGCTGATGGTTGCGGGCCAGTTCCAGCATGGACGCTAAGAACGCTACGTCGCTATCGTCGAGTAGATTGGGATCGCCCCATAACTGAGGAAAAACGAGGCTTCCGCGCCCCAGGTCCATGACCAGGGCTTCGCGCCAGCGCTCCTTGCCCATGAAATTGCCCCAACGGATCTGCGAAAGCCAAATGCCGAGGCTATCCTTATTCATGGGTGGGATTAACTTGGCGAATTGGGTGTTCTGGTCGAGTGAAAGGGTGACCGAATCGCGATAGTAGAGAGTCGGGAATTGACTCGTGCCGGAACCCTCCATGAAGAGTCCCGATTCGGAGATGACGTCGCCGTGAAGAGCCCAGAATGGGGAGCCTTCGCCCCAGTACCACATCACGAAAACATCCGGAGCCAGCGCGCGGGCCGCTTGTACGATCTCAATCACGCGGTTGGAGATGGCTTCCGTTGAGTATTTGCCGGGCAAATGGCCATGCTTCGTGCTGTTGCAATAATAATTGCCGGAATCGAATTTCAATAACCGCGCCTGGTTCTCACGAACGTGATGGAGCACCGCTTTGCGGAACACGTCGTAGTAAGCATCGGCTGCCATGCACATCTGGTGGCCCACGCCCCCAGCCGCCGGGAAGCCATTGCGATAGACGGCTACCGGCAACGCGTCCGGCGCATCGGGTGGTTGGCCGGGCTCGGGGATCGCGCCGGGTTGGATAGCGGGATACGAACCATTCGCCCAGCCTCCCCAACCTTCGGAGAACCACAGGCCGAAACGCATATTAAGTCGATGGATGCCTGCGACAATCGGCGCCGGGCCATCGGGATAGCAAGTGTTTACGAACTCGGTTAAGTCCCCATCGTTGGCCGGCCAGCCCGTGTCGAGAGTGAAGAAATCCAACTTCACTCCTTTGGCCTGCCAGCTTCCCACAACCTTTTGATCATCGAGCACTTCGGAATCATTCAGAGTCGGACAGGCACCCCACTGGTTATTCGTGCCAAAGCAGGTAAAGATGGAGATTCGTCCTTTGTCGCGGCGGGGACTACGCGCCTGCAGATAGTTTTGGAACTGCGCAAGCGCGCGCTTCGGCTCGGCCGCCCCAACCACCGCGGACAGAGTTCGGAGTGTCTCGCCCGGAGCAATTGTACGGCCGGGACAGTGCCACAAGCGAACCTCGCCGGCGTCGCCCTGGTTGATTCCGGCAGGATGCTCGATAGCGCAAAAGGCTTCACCCTCCAGAAAAACCGGCTTGCCATGACCACCTTCAGCGCTTTTCCCTGTTGTGCGGAACGCATCCAGTTCCACGTCCAGCAGCAGGACCGGCTGCTGGCTCTGATTGCGAATATCCAACGTTTTGCGGCGCAGAAAACCATCCAGCTCATAATGAGCGGTGACTACCAGTTGGCGCGCGGAATCCTCGAGAACGAAGCGTAGCGATTCCGCGCGATCCTGCTGGGCTTGCTTGAGTTCGAATCTCGGCGTCGGTAGATAAGGCTCGCCTATGGAGATGAATTGATCGAACAAGAACGGTCGAAAGACATATTGTTCGAGTGCTTCTTCCGACAAACCCTCCACATGATAGTCATAACCGCGCGCCCGGATGGCCAGCAGGTTGCGGAACTTTGCGCCGAACTGCAGGCTCGCGTAAGCCTGGTCGCCCGGCCGAACAGCGTACCGGCCTGGTACTCGCCAACGGCCGGAGACCGTGCGATGGCCTATCTCGCCGCCGTTCAGATAGACCCAATGTTCGTTCCAATCTTGTTCGTCGTACCCTCCGAGCACGAAGAACAGATCGCGGCCCCGGGCTTCTTCGGGCAGGACAAATTCGTGACGAAACCAACCGAAGCCCTGGTAGACACGTCCCTTTTGCCCACCCGCCAGGTTATGCACGGCTGTCCAATTTCCCGCAGGCGAGGCCGGCTTATGGAAACCTAACCTAAGTCCCTCCTCCCGTTCCGGAGAAACGTCTTCGCCATCCGTTAGCCGAAAGTTCCACCAGGGGATTTCGAGCCGTTGCCCAGTGGCGAATGTAAGTTTGAAATCGTTCTGTGTTTCGAGTTCATGGCGACGTCCTGAAAGACGATTCTCAAAGGCTACGGCACGAACCCCATCGTGCGCCGCGTCTAATCGCCAAGCAAGCTGCTTGTTTTCCAGGACGAATTGGCGGCGGTTGGTTGCTCCGGCGAGTTTAGGTCCGGTCGCGGCGCTGACGGCTAAAGCGCCGGCCTGTAGAAAATGGCGTCTCATCATAGGGTTTTAGAGATTTCCGAAAGGTAAGAATATCAGACCATCAGGCGAATTTCGTTACACGCAAAACGATCAGGCTCGGTATAATAGAGCGTGCCAAAATTGGCTGTCCCTAGCGATGAGCTGACCCCTGTCACGCGGACCACACTCACGGCGGATATCTATCGCAAGTTGGTAAGCCACATCATTCGAGGGGTCTGGAAACCGGGCACGCGCATTCCCGCGGAACGTCAACTCGGACAACAGTTGGGGGTTGGGCGCGCTTCCTTAAGAGAAGCTTTGAAAGCGTTGGAGATCATGGGCCTGATTGAGACTCGCCTGGGCGACGGGACCTACGTTTGCCAGCGCTCCGAGTTTCTCTCCAAACCTTTGCTTTGGGCCATTACGAGCAGTTCGGAGACGGAAGTCTACGAGCTTGTAGAGGCACGCAAGCTGATTGAGACGGAACTGGCCGGCTTGGCAGCGGAAAGAGCCTCGGCGGACGATTTAAAAGAGATCGGTAAACACCTGGATCGCATGGAGCGCTCGCCACAATCTCCCAGCGAATTATTGGGGGCGGATATCGAATTTCATCTTGCCATTGGGGAGGCCGCTCACAACAGCATTTTGATGAATGCGCTGAACCTGATACGTAATCTGCTTCAGGAGTGGATTGGCCGAACACTACAAGAGCCGGGCGTTTACACAAGGGCTTTGGAACACCACAAGGCGATCTTCTTCGCGGTGGCCAAGAAGAACGTACCTGCGGCACGCGCGGCTATGCTGGCGCATTTGGAAGAAATGGCGCGCCTTTACATCCAAGCCCAGGACAAACAAAAGGACGAAATCGCGAAAGGCGAGGAATCGCGCATCTAATGCGGCTCACGGGCTCAATGCGATATCTGGAGCCGCATTGCGTTCTTAGGTTCACCGTCATTGCGTGCGGTTTGGCTTACCCGGCGGTAGCACAAGTCGATATTGGCAAACTGTACAGGGACGCGCAGCAGGCACAGGCTTCCGGTGATCTGGCAACCGCCACTCGAAATTATGAAGCCATTGTTCGGCAACAGCCCAAGATGGCGGAAGCTTATGCGAACCTGGGCAACCTTTACTATCAACAAGGGCAGGGTGAGCATGCGAAGACGGCGTACCGAAAAGCAGTGGCACTCAAGCCTGAACTCACCGGCCCGAACTTCTTTTTGGGCGTGATCGCGTTCGGAGAACACGATTACTCGGTTGCGCTGGAGCGTCTGGCGAAGGCGGAAGCCACACAACCCTCAAACGGCTTGATTTACGCCTATTTGGGATATACCAGGTTCGCGCGCGCCGAATTCTCTGAAGCAACCACTAACCTGGAGAAGGCCAGCGCGTTGAGCGGGGCAGACATCGACGTGCTTTATCATCTCAGCAAGTGTTACGGCCATTTGGCTAACCACGCGTTCGCACAACTGCAAACGGAGTTTCCTGGTTCGGTCTACCTGCTATTGGCGAGGGCCCATCTAGCGGAAAGCAACGAAGATTGGGCAGGTGCGGCGAAGCAGTACAGCCTGGCGCTCGAAAAGGAGCCTGACAACGAGCGCCTGCGCGCAAAAATCGCGGCGAACACGGCCATGGCCGCCGGGAAAGCGAGGCCTGCCGACAATACGATCGGCGACGAACTCATTGACGGGCCGCTCGCTTACAAGGATACGCCGCCGGCTGGCGCCAAGCTGAAAGAAGAGATCGCCCGGTGGCAGTCGAAAGTGAGCGAACTCGGGTCTACCGATAAAGACGACCGCCGACAATATGTGCAAGGCGAAGGATATCAGGTGTTGGCGTATCTTACATCGCTCGCGGTCTTTGAGCTCGATCAGGATTCGTACCGGGCCCATCAGCTTCGCGCGCAAATGTTCGAAGAAGGCAAGAACGACGACGCGGCCGTTAGAGAATACCGTGAGGCGCTCAAACGCAAGCCTGACTTACAGAACATCCATTTCGCCATCGGCACGCTGTATTGGAAAAACCACAAGGAAGAGGACGCCTGGACGGAGTTGCAAGCGGAGCTAAAGACGAACCCACATCATCCGCAAGCTCTTTATGAACTGGGCGACATTTGTGTCTTCAGAGAAAAATCCGCCGAAGCCGAGAAGTATCTCGTCGAAGCCGTCAAACTCGATCCGGACCTGACTGAGGCGCGTTATGCGCTTGAGAAAATCTACACAGAGAGCGGTCGCTACGAAAAGTCCCTTGAGCAGTTGCGAGCGCTACTAAGAATGAATTCCCTGGAACCTACGGCGCATTATCGTCTGGCGGTCGTGTACCGGAAATTGGGACGGCCGCAAGAAGCAGAACGGGAGTTGAGTCTCTTTAACCAGAACAGACCGCAACCAGCCGCGGCTCAGTTGGGCTCTTCCACTGTTAAGTAGCGGTCTACCGGCAGGTTTTCCAAGACTTGCAGGCGGCCATTCGGCCAACGAACTTTAAGGCGGTCAAGCTTGTTGCAAGCGCCAAGGCCAAAGTGGAGGCGCGGATCGTCGACAGATAAGAAACTGCCGCCATTGCGTACAACTTCCACTTGCGACGTTTCACAGGCGTCCACCCGCACTTGAGACCCGATAGCATCTCGATTTCCGCTGCGCCCTCGCAAATCAAGGCCAAGCCAATGGAATGAAGATTGGGTGCGATTTTCCAGCAATACCGGAGAGCCGGCAATGGGCAGGATGAGCAGATCCAGTTTTCCATCGTTATTAAAGTCGCCGGCGCACCCGCCCCGGTAGGAATTGGGCCCGTCTTTGCCGTGAAACTGGGCGGCTGCCGTGAATTTCCCGTGGCGATTAGTGAACACCGTTATAGGCTGCAGATAACTCGTGCTGGCCAGCATGTCCGCCTTTGGATAAACATGGCCATTGGCCACCCAGAGATCGCGCTGCCCGTCGTTGTCGAGATCCGCAAACCCGCATGCCCAACCGACCCACGGCATGGTAACTGAGGCAAGGCCGACCTCAGCGGACACGTCCGAGAAGAAAAAGGGCGCCTCCTGCCGGAAGAGCGGAAAGTAATCTTCGGAAAAGGTCGTCGTCATCAGGTCTATCAAGCCGTGGTTATCGTAATCGCCGACCGCTACTCCCATATTGGATTGCGTCCGGCCGTCTCCTCCGAAGGCGACGCCGCGGGAAAGACCGGACTCTGCAAAGGTTCCGTCTCCACGGTTCAAATAGAGATAGTTGGGGTCTGAGTCGTTCGCCACAAAGATATCGATCTTACCGTCCTGGTTGAAGTCGTCAAAGACAACCGTGAAACCGTGGCGCAAGTTCTTATCCTGGACTCCCGCTTTGAGGGTGACGTCGCTGAAGCCGGCGCGGCCGTCGTTGTGGTAGAGAATGTCGGCTTCGCCTTTCAATCCCGCCGGCCCGCAAAATCCTGGGATGCCGCGATAATTGCAGACAGGCGGCGGTGCCTTGAGGTGTAACTCATTTAAATCTACGTCAGCCGGCTACATAGAGATCGAGCCGGCCATCGCCGTCATAGTCTCCGAAAGCGGCGCCGGTGTGCCAGGCGACTTTGCGGCTCAAGCCCTTTTGAGCGCCCACCTCGCTGAACGTCCCGTCGTGATTGTTACGAAACAGAAGATCTACTCCGATGTTCGTGACCAGGATGTCGGGATAGCCATCGTTGTCAAAGTCAGCAACGGCGACGCCAGTTCCCCAGTAAGGATTCGAGAGGCCGGCGCGGATGGCGACGTCTTCGAAATGGCCGTTTCCTAAGTTGTGATAGAGATACACGCTGCCGGCACGCACGCGCGGCACGCGACCGGCCAAGATCTGGCGCAGATCGTCGATGGTGGAACCGTTGACGATCAACAAATCCATGCGGCCATCGCGGTCGAAATCGAGCCAGGCCGCACCCGAGCCATTGGCCTCTGGAATCCAATCCTTGGCAGGACCGCCGCAACGAATCTGCGCGTGAATGCCGCTTTGCGCGGCCACGTCTTCAAAAACGATTGAACTGGGAGAAGTGGCGGCCCAAGCGCACACCAGCAGGCCAGCCGCCGCCACTAGCAAGGAGAGAGCGGGCTTCAAGGCTTGCGGTACTTCTCGAAAAGCGCGAAGTGTTCTTGCGCCTCTTCGCGCTTTCCCGATTTTGTCAATAACACCGCCAGACGATAGTGCGCTTCGGCATTGCCAGGATCGATCCGCAATGCCTGTTGCAGGAGCTCAAACGCTTCCGGAACGGGCTGCGGCTTGGAAAGGGCAACGGCCAGTTTGATTTCCGCTTCGGGAAAGGACGGGTTTACCTGGAGAGCCCGGCGGAAAGCGGCTATGGCGTCGGCAGTACGCCCGTCATCGAGATACAACACTCCAAGGTTGTAATCGGGCCAGGCGGATTTCTTTGGCTGGTCCTTCTGCACCTCAATCGCTTGCAAATATGCTTTTTCAGCCTCGTCGCGCCGCCCCAAAGCCTCGAGGCTCTGGCCGAGGTAGTTGCGTGCGCGGATGTTCATAGGATCGAGAGCAATTGCTTTCTGAAATGTCTCTAACGCCGCGGGAATTTTGTCAGTGCTGAAATATAACCTGCCCAAATAATAAAGCGCGTCAGCATCGTTCGGAGCGAGTTCAGTCGCGTGCAGGACGGAGGCGAGCGCCTCCCGAGGATGACCCAACATGTACTCATCCATCCCCAGAAGCTTGTAGGCGGTCGGGCTGCTGGGAGCTTCCCGCAAGTATTGAGAAACCAGTTCGAACGACTGTTGGTATTTGCCGGAATTGAACAAGGCCAAGGCCTTCTGCAGCGAATCGATGGAACCCGGGGCGAGAGCCGAGCCCAGTAAAAGGAAAGACGCCGGCATCGCTCGAACCATCACATCCAAAATACACCTGGGCGGGAAAAATCCCGCCCAGTAGATCGCTTAAAAGTAGAATTTTGCGGCGATTTGCCCATTTCTAGGAGAGTTGCCCTGACTGGTAACCTGGCCGAAATTCGCATTATCGACGTTGGTCCCCGAAGGAGAACCAAACACCACGCGATTGAAGGCGTTAAACATCTCAAAGCGCAGTTCGAAATACAGAGATGGCTCCCGGATAAAGAACTTCTTCTGAAGCCCAAAGTCCTCGTTGTAAACCGGGAAGCTGCGGGCGTTGGGTAAGATTTGCGCCGAACTGCCGAATGTGTAAGGGGCCGGGTCTGAGAAGGCGGCTGAATTCAGCAGAACATCTTTGGCGGGATCGAAATTACTGGAGGAATTCTCCACCCTTTGGCCTGACACTGAGTTGGGAGTATTCGTCGAATTGAAAAGCGGCAAAGTATTGTTCGCCGAAATGGAGATGGGCACGCCGGATTGATAGGTCAGAATGCCGTTTACCTGCCAGCCGCCAATGATCTTACTGGCCACTCCGTGATTCACGAACGGCTTGCCGGGACCAATGGGCAACTCATAATTGAACGCGACCACCAGGCGGGAAGGCACGTCATACGTGGCCAAGGCCTTTTCCAGCGAGCGGTTATAGTTGTCGCGGGCGCTGCTTGAGAAGAACCCTCCGAGTTGCGAACTGGAATCCGTGATGGTTTTCGACCAGGTGTACGCCGCTAGAACCCACAAGCCTTTGGTGTACCTTTTCTCGGCTTTCAATTGCAGGGAGTTATAGGTTGCGTTGCCAATCATCGCCGAATTTTCAACGCCCACCCCGATGTACTGCGGGAAGGGGCGTAACGCTTGCGCCAGCGATCCCGTAAAGCCCGCATAGGGCGGCGCGAATCCAGCCGCCTTGACGGCCGGCGAATTGATATCGTCCGTGAGCAGGCTTCCCAGCTTTAAGTAAAGCGGGTTGAGCTGATCCGCATTGATCGCTCCGGTCCCAACGCGCGTGGATTTGGAGCCAACATAAGCCGCGTCCAATACAAAGGACGAGGTGATTTGAGTCTGGGTGGTGAAGTTCCAGTCGGATTTGTACATCGGTAGAGACGCGTTGTTCCACCACATGTTGGCGCTTCCTCCGACGTTCAAACCGGCGTTGATGAAGGGCGGGTGAGAGTAGTTTTGCGGGAATCCGCTATCCAAGCCAAATGCTGGACTCACGCCATTATTCGGGCTGATGAAACTCGCGTTGGTCGAGAAGCCGTCGGTTACATATTGCACATTGCCGCCGCCCAAACCACCATCCGGGTAATAGCTGAGCCCGTAGGCCGCGCGCACGACAAGACGGTCGGTCACTTTCGAGGCTATGCCAAGACGCGGCGCAAAATTGTGCATTTGAGTGCTTGAATCGGTTGTTAGATACTTGGTTCCGGTGTAAGGAGCGGTCCCGGCGTTTCCGCCGGCAAAGACGTAGGCTCCGAGTACACCACCGGCGGCCGGATTGGGTTTGCTGGGGTCCATGATGGAATAGCGGTTCTCCACTTCCCGATAAGGAGTGAAAATGTCCCAGCGCAGGCCCGCGTTGATGGTCAACTTGGGAGTGATCTTCCAATCGTCCTGCGCGTAGGCGCCTGAATACCAAAAGCGATTGCCCTCTGTGACGTTATTGATGTAGGCGCCGGCGCTGTCCACTTGGCCTAGCAGGAAGCTGGCGAATTCATTTCCGGTGGTGCCCGACGCTCCCGGCAAGCCGGTCTCAAGCGTACTGAAATTAAACGTAGC
The DNA here is from genome assembly GCA_963785595.1 of Bryobacterales bacterium. Lineage (GTDB taxonomy): Bacteria > Acidobacteriota > Terriglobia > Bryobacterales > Bryobacteraceae > Bog-105. The sequence continues at coordinate 1,704,504 of CAWAVY010000003.1, forward strand.
GGGCTGGCTGGGCAAAATACTTTGGTGTTGGAGCCTGCGGAGATCTTCTCCAAACTTGAAGTTATGTTTGCCCTTTGTCCATGAGACCGAGTCCGCATACAAAAATGTGTTTGAAATCGGTCCGATGATGGCTTGGTTCTGTGCCAGCGCAGTGAATTGGCCGAAATTCACCGTGGGAAATCCCGGCGTCAACCCTGAGATGCCCAACTTTGTTCCCCAATCCTGGGAAGCCTCCACGGAAGCCAGGTATTGAAACTGGCGGTTGAACCCGACGCGAAATGAATTCAGCAGTGTCGGGCTGATGGTCCAATCGTAATTGATCCGGCCGGTGTACACGTTCGTCGTGCCGTTCCGCGTGCTCTCCACCGGATGGGGCAGAATCGAATACGGACCGTTGTTATCGTTCGCGCTCTGGTTCCAAGTACCGCTCAAATGTTGAGTGGATGAGAAATACTGGTCGATCTTGTAAGTGTAGGCATCGTAGTTGGTGATCGAGGAACCGGACGACGGATAGTTGTTGTAGACACCGGGTAATGTAGCGTTCGGCACGTAGCTGAGAATGGCCTTGGCGGCGGGACTGATCTGGTTGGCCGGAATCATGTTTCCGGGAAATTGGGTCCGCGTGAAGCCTCCGTTTCCATCCGGTACCGTCGTGCTCGGGTCATAGATGGGAATCTGCGCGCCGTTGGCGCCTACCAATCCCGAGAAGTCGCCGGAACGAAACGCCGAATCGGGCACCGATCCGATTGAGTTCTGCGATCCGCCGCGCAGCAAATAGATCTCAGGGTTCACGAAGAAAAAGGTTTTGTTTTTGCCGTTGTAAATTTTGGGAATGATAACCGGACCGCCAAAGGTGGCGCCAAATTCGTTTTCATGGTGAACGGCGGTGCTGGTGTTGAAGAAACCGCGCGCATCGAAGGCGTTATTGCGCAGGAACTCGTAAAAATTCCCGTGGTAGGCATTGGTTCCCGACTTGATGACGTACTGCTCGACTCCGCCGCCCGTGTTGCCAAATTCGGCGGGATAGCTGCTTGTCATGATCGTCATCTCCATGACGGCGTCTGGCGGGAATGTCAGATCGCGCGGATCGCCCTGCACCTCGGAGATCTGAGTGCTCATGCCGTCTATTTGCATTTCTTTAGAGAGCGTGGGACTGCCATTGATATGTGCGTCGAATGTATCCGTGGCTCCGCCACCGGCGTGTACGCCAGGCGTGACTCCGGGTGACAGAAAGATAAAGTTCTCCGGCGCTCTTCCGGCTCCTGCCGAAGTGAGCGGGAGATCATTGTACGACTGTGGGTTAATTTCCACACTGACGTTAGTCGTCTCACTCTGCAACATAGGCGCCGCCGTCGTTACTTCAATCTTCTGATTGATCTGACCGACTTCCATGCGAGGATCCAGGGGTGTAACACCTCCGACTTCCACCACTACGTTTTCCTGAACCAACTCCTTAAATCCCGACAGTTGAACATGCACCGTATAGACACCTGGCGGTAGCTCGGGAATGTTGTAGTTACCAGCTGTGGAGGACAGCGTCGAGACGGCTATGCTTGTGGTATTACTGACGGCTGTTATCTTTGCTCCGGGCACCGTTGCGCCCGATGAATCCAGAACCGTTCCGCGGATGCTGCCGCGTTCCGACTGACCGTATAAACCTACCCAACACAGAAGCAACACGATGACGAGCTTGGTCGTATGTTTAATCACAACGTTTCCCCTCTTTCTGGTCGATTATGGACATCACCCGCCGAGTGGAAGATCAGTCGCATTCAGAGCGATTGGCCCAGTGGTCGGATGGTCAGATCTATCAAAGCCTGTGGGGTATGTTATCTCGGCTTCTGGCAAGAGTCAACTTCTTTTTGGCGGATGTCGCGGCCTAGGGGGCGAAGCTCTCACGTCCGATGGTCGAGAACCACCACCCAGTCCCGAATGATCGGAAATTCGGGCGCTTTCCAGGCTCCCGAGTTGTCGGCTTGCACGGTACCCCACGGCACTTCGCTACCGTCACTTGGATTAAACAGGAAAGCGCGATAGCGGCTGCCCGGCTCCAAACCGCTGAACACCAGCGCTTTCCAAGCCATAGGGGAATACGCTACCACCGCTTCACCCGGAATGTGGGCGCTGAACGGACGCCAATAATCCTGTGCGCTCCAATGTGGTTCCAGCAATTCGGGCCGCGGTTGGAGTTTCCACCAGGAATAACGGCTCAACAAAGACTTGCCGAGGCCGACCTGGCGGGAACCGGGCAGTTGATAAGCGTCTTCCCAACCAGGTCCGCCCCAGGCATGGCCGTGCGGCGAAAGGCCATATGGTTTCTGACGCGTATTGACCTGCCATATGCCGTTGGCCCCATAGGTGTGTCCGGCCGTGCCGCTGAGAATACAAGACCAGAACATGAAGCGCTGCACCTCTTCGCGGCTGGCTTCCTGAATGCCCTCGTAGCAGACCTCACCCACCAGGACCGGCATCTTGGGATCAGCGGCCAGGCACTTGTTGACCGTCTCGATGGTGTTCGGGACGCTCTTGCGGTCGTCGTGTCCCGTTTGCAGCATGTCGATATCGAGTACACTCGGGTCTTCTACGGTTTCGCGTGCGGTCCGTGAAGGATGGATGGTAATAGGACGGCGCAGCGGATCGATGGTTTTCACGTATCGGGCGATTTCGGTCCAACCCTGTTTTTGTGCCGCCGAATCCTCCTTCGGGGTTTTCGAAAGATAATACGGCATCGTGCCCTCGCCCGCGAGACACCAAACGGTGGGGTACGCGCCCCAGCGCGCCACCAGGTAGCGCCAGTGCTGTTTCATTTTTTGCATTCCCATACGCGGCAAAAAATAACCCCAAGCGCCAACCACGCAAGGAACCAGTCCGTGATCCGCTAAATGTGCGATGCGGGCATCCGCGGCATCGAAGTAGGCTGGATTGATGCCGGAGTAATCGCGCTTCCAGGGATAACCCGCTTCATTAGCGCCGCGCTCATCGTAAGGTTCCATGTCCGGATAGAGGCCCGCGACGATTTGGACAAGCGTGAAACCTTTGCCGACGCGATCCGCCGCCAGCGTTTGAAAGCCATCCGGCCACGACAGGCGTTTGCAGAGACTCATCCACCAGGTGTCGCCCAACCAGAAAAAAGGCGTGCCATCGCTATGCTCGAGATGGCGCTGGTCTGACGAGACGCGTAACGGACCGTGACGGTAGAGCGCGTTGTCGCCGACATACGGCTCGACTGAAAAATGCCCGGTGCGGTTGTGCAGGTCGTCGTTTCCTGTATCGGTGCAGACCGTGCGATAAGAATATTGGCCCGCCTTGGCCGGAGCGTAGCGCACATGCCAGGTCGATTCTCCAGCCCAAAATGCCGGCACGCGATGCTCTTCGCCTTCCGCAGTTTTGAAGATCACGTCCAAGTCAAGCTGGTTGAAAGGATCGTCGTATCGCTTTCCGGAACGATAGGACCATTCGCTGGCGCAATTCTGCATTCCGAATTGATTTTGAGCCGATGAATGGCGGGAAAGCAGAAGCAGACTGGTCGCGCTTCCCTGCCAAAATGCTCGTCGTGAGAGTGTCATAAGAGGGTTGGTGGTTCGGGCCATCTGATCTATATCGCACCTTTCCTTCGCTGTCAATCAAAAATGGTCTAATGGTCTGATATACCCAAGGAGTTGGGAACATGTCTTTTCCGCTTCGCCGCCTGACGGCCCGCAGCCGTTTTCTCTACCTGCTGGCGCTACCTTTTGGCGCTTTTGCATTGCCATCGAATGCCAACCCCACGTTCACAGCGGACGTAGCTCCCATTCTTTATGCGCACTGCGTCTCTTGTCACCATGCGGACGACATTGCGCCGATGTCATTGCTGACCTACAAAGAAGTTAGGCCGTGGGCCGCGGCGATTCGCGAAGCTGTTCAAACGCGTAAGATGCCCCCGTGGAAGGCCGACCCGCATTTCGGTAAGTGGTCGAACGACCCTACGCTAACCTCGGCCGAAATCGCCACCGTCCAGGCGTGGGTCGAGCGCGGCGCTCCCGAAGGCGATCCTAAACTTCTGCCAAAAGCGCCGAGCTTTTCAAGTGGCTGGAAAATTGGCAAGCCAGATGTCATCATCACCATGCCCACCCAGCAGATACAAGCCTCGGGGCCGGACGAATACGCGTATGTTACTGTGCCCACTACTTTTACCGAAGACAAATGGGTGGTGGCCGCCGAACTGCGTCCGGATAATCGCAAGATAGTGCATCACGCTCACGTGTTTGTGATGGAACCAGAACCGAAACAGGCTGCGGCACCGCAAGAAAAAGATCCGGCGGCGGAATACGGGAAGTGGTTGTTGGTCAAGCAGGGGACGCTGGAATTCATGCGGCCTGAAGCGCCCGTGATTGACGATGGCTGCGTGGTTGACGACAACGGTGGATTCCCCGGTATCAAACAGAACGATCTTGGAAATCTGTTGAGCTCTTATTTGCCAGGGCGCGCGCCGGACGTCTATCCGGCGGGTACGGCCCGGCTCATACCAGCCGGCTCGAAACTGCATTTCCAAATTCATTACTCGCACACCTCGGGTAAAGCCGAAACGGACGCCAGCAGCGTAGGCCTGATTTTCGCCAGTGGGCCACCCACCCAGATCGCGCGCCGCATCGATCTTTCGAACAATATGTTCCTCATTCCGCCCGGCGATCCCAATCATCTGGTGACGGAATGCCACACCTTCAACAAGGACATTTTCGTCACCAGCTTGACGCCGCACATGCATTTCCGCGGCAAATCCATGAAGGTGGAGGCAGCCTTTCCGGACGGCCATACAGATACTCTGCTGTGGGTTCCCGCCTACAACTTTAATTGGCAGATCACCTATCGCGCGGAGCAGCCGGTCTATTTGCCCAAAGGCACGCGCCTGATCATTACCGCCCACTTCGATAATTCACGGAACAATCCGCTGAACCCCGATCCCAGCAAGGTGGTGCGCTTCGGCGCAGCCAGCGAAACGGAGATGATGTCGGGGTGGGTTGAATATGTGGACAAGCTGCCCGCGCTCTCAGCTAGCTCCGAACGTAGCCGTTAGACCGGCGACCATTCCGCCGCTGCCGTGTAACCGGCGTCCACCACGATGGAAGTACCGGTAACGCCCGAAGACTCCGTACCGGCAAGATAAAGAACGGAATCGGCGATTTCACGGGGCGCCAGCGCTCGCCCCAGCGGCACGCGCCGCAAACGTTCGCGCAAGGTATGCTCAGGATCGGAAGTCGAGTTCAGATGGAAGCGGAACATCGGCGTGTCAGTGATGCCTGGACACACGCAGTTCACGCGAATGCCGTCAGCGGCCAGGTCGAGCGCCAGTGCTTTCGATAAGAGCAGCACGCCGCCCTTGGACGCGACATAAGCCGGCGTGCGCTGTTGACCGATAAAGGATGAGACCGAGCCAATATTCACCACAGTCGGCTGCGGCGAGCGGCGCAACCAGGGGAGCGCATGTTTCACCATGAGGAAGACCGATTTGAGGTTGACGTCGAGAACGCGGTCCCATTCTTCGGCGCTACATTCCTCAATGCCTTTCACCAGCACCATGCCCGCGTTGTTCACCAGGCAGTCAATGCCATGAAAACGTTGCGCCACTTGCTCCAGCGCCGCGATGACGTCGGTTTCAGAAGCCACGTCGGCGCGAACAAATTCGCAAATGCCGCCTGTGCCGCAAACATGCGCGCTAGCCGCGAGCCCGGCTTCCGTCTCCCGATCGATCATGGCCACAGCCGCGTCTTCTTCAGCGAATCGCTTGACAATCGCCAACCCTATGCCCGAGGCGCCGCCCGTGACGACAGCGACCCGCTCATGGAACCGGCCAGCCATCAGGCCAGCACTCCGCCCGGATGCCGCACGAACACCTCGGGATCGTAGATAGAGGCGACAATTTTGCCTTCCCGCCGGATGCGCGCCCAGGTGGCATCCGCTTCCATCATGCTTTCCATTACACCGAGGTAATGACCCTGTTCGATGTTTCCATACTTGAAAAAACAATCCGTGAGAATGATTGGCCCTTTCGCCGTTTCGATGCGGACCGCGAGCGACGAGCGATGGTGAACGCCGGCCCAAAAGACACTCAACCCCTCGAAGATCTGCTCTTCGTCGGCTAGTAAACGCACCTTTTCCCATCCCTCATTCTGCAGGTAATGGTTCACTTCCGGCGGAATGCGCAGATGCCTCGGCACGTGCAAGTGGTAATACGGCGCTTGAAAGTCTTCAATCCATCCCTTGCGCGAAATACAGATCTGGGCTTTGCGGAACAGGTGGACATTGGCCGTGGCGTAAGCCTGCAACGGTGTGACAATCACGGTGTCGATATCGTCGGGCGTAAGACCCTGCGCGCCCAAAATATTTTCGGGAATTTGCTCCTCGCTGCGCACGATTTGGGCTTCTTCATAACCGAAAAATTTGAGCCAAGCGGCATTAATCTCGCTCAGATCCCGCGGCGGCCCGGTATTTACCAGGATGTTGCGACCACCCCCGCGCACTAGATAGAGCAGGATGTTCATTTCCTCGCGGGTGTTCCAGTGTTGCATCCAATAGACCTCTGGACCTGGCACCCAAAACGTTCCTGCGTTAAACGCCTGTACGGTATAGTTCATGATCGAGTTCCTTCGGAGACGGCAGCCAGTTCGGCGACGCGGTCGATTACCGAGTGGCGGAAAGATCGGACGCCGCTCTGGAATATGCCGACATCGCTGCCCAGGCTGAGAGCGCGAAATCCTTTGCCGATCCAATGCGCCGCGCTCTGCGGCGTCGCCGGCAGAAAGCCCGGAGCCACGCCATGGCGGCGGCAGGATGCTACCAGTGCGTCCATCGCGTCCAGGAAGAGCGGATGATTGAACTGGGCTGGAATGCCCATGGACATGGTCAAATCGTAATGCCCCATCCAGGCGACGTCTACGCCGGGCACCGAAACGATGGCGTCCAGATTTTCAAATGCCCTCGTCGTCTCAAGAAGCAGAATGACGATGGTCTCGTCATTGGCTTGGGCAAAAAATTCAGGACCGCCGGCGCAATAAAGGTCGTGAGCAATCCCCATCGCCACGCCCCTGCGCCCTGCCGGCGCGTACTTCAACTGCGCGACGATTTCTTCAGCCTGCGCGCGAGTCTCAACGCGCGGCACCATCACCCCACGCGCGCCAATATCCAATACTCGCGAGAGCGGCTGGAAGTGTACGTCGGGGACACGCGCCATGGGTACAATCGCGCTCCCCCGGCAGCCGGCTATCATTTCCGCCAGCAGAGCAATATCGCATCTCCCATGCTCCATGTCATAGATCACAAACTCCATACCGGCCGCCGCCAGCATCGGCCCAATGCCTGAGGTAAAAAGTTCCAGCACCATCTGGCCGAAGATCACCTCGCCATCGCGCCAGCGTTTTCGCAAAGAGCTCATACCGTCTTTTCCGCAAACGAGTTCCGATAGGCCGCGAGCTTCGCGCGAAAGCCGGGGCGTTCCAGCACCTCGCGGTTGACGACATGCAACGGGGCGTCCCCGCGAGCCACCGCCAGCGCCCCTTCACAATCCATGCGTCCCATATCGCGAAACAGTTCGGTGGTCCAAGCGATCGAGTGCGATGTGAGAATGACGTTGTCCATGCCTATGAGCCGGGAATCCGGCTCCAGTGGTTCCTTTTCGAATACATCCAGCGCCGCACCGCCAATGCGGCCGTTTTCCAGCGCGTCAATCAGCGCTTGTTGTTGGATGATCGGTCCGCGCGCCGTGTTCACAATGACGGCATCCTTCTTCATCTGAGCAATCTCCCGCGCGCCTATCAAACCGCGCGTTTCGGGCGTTAGCGCGCAATTGACCAGCACGTAATCCGATTCCCGCAGAAGGGTGTTCAAATCGGTCAACTCGACATTGAGTTCGCCGGCAGTTGTTTGAGACGCGTAAGGATCGAAGGCGAGAAATCCGGCAATGCCAAAAGGGCGTAGCAGCCGAATAGCCTCGCGGGCGATGTTGCCCAGGCCAATGGTGCCCACCACCCGATCTCTAGGCTCTCTGCCTAAAGCGCGCGTACTTTCCGCCCAGCGGCCTTGCCGCACCAGACGGTCTTTCAAAACAAGGTTATGCGAGAGCGCGAAAATTAAGAGCACTATGGATTCGGCCACCGGCCGCATCACGGCTGTGGGTGTGATGTAAACTGCGATGTCGCGTTCCGTGCAAGCCCCCAGATCCACGTTGTCACAGCCCACGCCGCAACGCCCGATCGCGCATAATCGGTCGGCGCCTTTGAGAGACTCGGCGGTAACCCGCGGCTTGAGCGAAATCAGCACATCGTAATCCCGCAATTGCTCTGCTGCGTACTCGGCGCGGTACTTGCTCAAGAACTCATAGTTGACGCCCGGAACACCATCTAAAAGGGAGAGTCCAATATCCGGAAAAACAAGCGCTCCCCGCTCGTCAAGGAAATCGGCTGAAATGCCTATTTGGAAAGGCTGCATGCGCGTTACGGATGTCATGAAACGGTTTTTGCTTTTGCTTCCGGGTCGCTATAATATCAGACCATCAGACGATTATATGAATAACCTTCCCTGGAACCGAAATCTCCGGCTCACGGCAGCCGCGCTCGCCTGCCTCACTATTGCCACTGGCCCGCTCCACCCGGAGCATCATTCCGAGAATTTCGATGCCGCTAACGTATCACGCTCGCTGATCGGCATTCAGTATGAAAATTGGTTCACTCCGCATAACGCGACATGGGATACGGCTGAGGCGATTCCAATTCTGGGGAAATACAATTCTTATGATCCATCCATATTGCGTGAGCACTTCGCGTGGTTTAACGATCTCGGCATAGACTGGCTGCTGATTGATTGGAGCAATATGCTTTGGTCGAAGCCCGCTTGGGAAGAGCATCAAGGCGCTACGCGAGAGTTGGAGGAAACAGTCGCGGTCATGTTCAAAACGGCCGCGGCGCTTGAAAAAGAGGGCCGATATGCCCCGAAGATGGTTTTCATGCTCGGGCTCCAGAACGGACCGCCGGTGCCCGACGGCATGAAACGTTTGAACGGAATCATAGCCTGGATCAAAACAAAGTATCTCGACAACCCGGCATACAAAAAGCTTTGGCTTCGCTACGACGGGAAACCGCTGCTCACGATCCTCTATTTTCCTTCGGATCCGTGTGCGCAAATCAAAGCGGATTTGAGCAAATCGCAGCTCGAAGCTTCCGATTGGACTGTGCGCTGGATGGCATCCCAGCTTCAATACAATCATGCGGAGAGTTGCGGCATGTGGTCATGGATGGACGGAGATATCCGCCAAACGGTCACTCGCCATAATGATGAGGCGGAAGAGGTTGTCGTTACGCCTTCCTGCTTTCAGCTGCCTTCGAAAGGATGGCGCCATCCCACGGCCACTGGACGAGATCACGGAGCGCCCTATATCGATAGCTGGCGCGTAGCCTTTGAGGCAAGACCGAAATTCATCCAGATTCACCAATGGAATGAGTTTGCCGGACAGAAGGAGGGCGAAGGTATGCCTGACGATTATTGGCCCCAAGCCGCCAAGGCGCAACCTCCGAAGACGCAGATCTACGGCGACGAATACAACCTTGAACTAAGGAGCCGCGCAAAAACAACTTCACATTCTAGGCGAGATGGTGTAATTCCATTTGGGCAGGACACGTTTGCCTGTGACGGAGAGTTGGCTGATTTCAGCTTTGGAAGGCTTGATGCCGGTGGGGTAGAAGTTTGTATTTAGTCGCGCAGTGACCCTGAGTCCGGTAGAGGTTTTCGTGGCGCGGATAAATTTGAGAGCTTTCTCGTAACTGTCCAACGGCTCGGCGGCCCAGTTGCGGCTGATCTGGCTGAAGAGGCGGTGTTCGACGGGGTTCCATTTGGAGGCTCCAGAGGGGTAATGAGAAAGGGTGACGGATAAGCCCAGGCCATCGCACAGTTGGCGTTGAATTTCCTGCTTCCAGGCACCCCGCCGCGGGTCGTTGCTGCCGCCGGTGTCAGCCAGGATGAGGATGCGGTTAGATTGCGAGTAGCGTTTGCGGCCTTCCTGCAGCCACCATTTGCGAATACAGGAAACGGCGAAGGCCGACGTCTCGTGGGAGGTGCCCAGGAACACCGAGCCCCGGTTGGCCTGAGTGTCGTAGATGCCATAGGGGATGGCGATCCCTTTTGCGGCGGAGCGGAAGTCGTGATCGTTGACTTTTGTGGAGGTTCGCTCCCATTTAGTACCGGGGTTCTTGAAGTTGCCGATCAGTTCCCTCTTTTTGGCATCCACGCTCAGAATCGGATCTTCCCGCTTCTCGAACTGACTCCGTTGCCGGTTGAGGTAGCGGAACTGGCGGTCGCGGTCGGAAGTGGAACCGGCCGAGACGGTCTTACGATTGGTGCGCAGGCAGTACTTCATCTGCCGCAGGAGCCGGCCGACGGTGTTGGGGCTCACCGCAATTCCCAACAGTGTCAGCTGATGGGCGATGTTCTCGGTGGTTTTCCTGGTCCATTTGACGCCAGTCATCGGATCACCGGCGGTCTCCTTTTCCATCAGTTTGTGGATGGCATCCATCACCGCGGGCGTTTTTTTTCCAACGACTTCCGCCCTCCACCCTCCGCCCGAACGCGCTTGGCATGCACTTGTTGAGCCAGGAGCTGACGCCGTCCTTTAGCAACCGTGTGCGGGTCCAGACCGAGAAGCTCAGCAATCTGCCGATCGCCACCCAACTGGAGAGACTCCAGACCGGCGTACAGCCGGCGCTGTTGTTCATCAAGCAAACCGGCAAACAGGACAATGGCAGCGCGCAACTCGTCAGAAACGCCGGTGGCCATGAGGCCGTCGGAGGAGGCGGCTTGGTCCTGTTGTGCTTGCCGCGCCAGCAACTGCCGCTGTCGCGTGCGCGCATCGTTGGCGCAGTACAGATACAGACCGGAGATAATCTGGCGGGCGATCCGGCCTTGCGCGACCAACTGGAGCAGCGGCTCTTTGACCGGCACATGGAGGATCTCCTCCAACTCGGAAGCGAAACAGCCACTCTCAGCGTGCGTGACGCGGTCCTCTGTCGTGGCCACCAGAGTGCCGTGACGGGAGAACCAGACAGAGTCGAACGACCACAAACCCAGTTCATTGAAAGCGACCATCTCATCGAGAGCGTAAAACGAACCTCGATGAGAGTAGCTGGTACGGTAGGCAAGCTCCTTCAGTTTGCGAAAGACCGTGATGTCGGCCTGTGTGCCCAGCAACTGCTTGAGTTGCGGCAAGGTAGCGATGCGTTTCTTGCGTAAGAACCGGCGCAGAACGTCGGACGAGAAGACAGTGGGACGCATAATGCTGTAGTTCCTCCTTGAAGTGCTCGTACAGGAAGAACTATAGCATAACTAAAACACTTCTCTCCTCCGGTCCCGCCTGTCTTATTTGGCCTATATTTATTGGATTATGGACGGATTCCGCAGCCTTACCACAATGAGCCGAGCGGATTGGTTATGATAATATTCTGCCTACTAGCCGTTATTCTATTGATGCGCCGTTCCTAAGCGACGATATTGAACCAGCGCGACTGACTGGCTGCGCCTACCGCGGCTGCGGCGGCTGGGGCTACTATTACATGAATCTGACCAAAGCGCTGATCTCTCTTTACAGGGGTGAGACGCCGGACGCCACTGTGATGGCTTTATCCGCGCCCTTTCAGCCAGTGCCCTTTAAAGGAGACCATTTCCCTCTCCGCTGGAGCGTCCTCGGCAAAGCTCCCGCGGCTTATACAGTCTTGCTGGATGAGCGGCCTGTGGCCCAGCATCTTCATAGCTCCGAGTACAATTTCGATTGTGCAAAGCTGGCGCTGGGCAAGCATCGCATCAGTCTCCGCGCTGAAAGCGCGCGCACTTACTACGATCTCGATCCCGCAAAGCTCACGACGAAATCCCCGCGGCCGCTGCCGGTAACGTCGTCGATTGAATTCACCTATGCCGGCCGCTAACGGCTCAAACGGCCTCGAAGATGGCGCAACTCAGCGGCGGCAGAACAATGGCTTGCGGGTCTATAACCACGTTTGTTTCCGAACGCGCCATGATCGTCAAGTGGGCGCGCTCGCCCAGCCGTTCGTCGCGAATGCTCACCTTTTGCTCGTCCTTCGTCCAGTTCGCCAGCGCCAAAGCGAAAGTGAGATTGGGCGCGCGCCAAGCAGCATGGAAAACGGGTGCCAGAGCATTCGACTTGCCTTCGAAAGTCCAGCGCACCGTCTGTGCGTCAAACGTTCGTGCTGGCTTCTCCATGCGGCCGAAAACCACGTAGGATTTCGCTCGCCCCCGCCGCAAAGCGCTGGCGCAGCGCAACATTTCCAGGGAATCGTCGTCGCTGCCGGTGCCTGGATTCCACGGAGCCCAGTTGATGGAATCTTTGTTCAAGAGACGTCCATCACCTGTCAGCACGCCGCCGCCGATTTCGCCGAGCACAAAATTGTAAGCATTTTGAATACAGAGGTGATAGGGTTCAGGGCCAAAACCGAACCCACCTTGCAGCAGCAAAAACTCGTGGTAGAGGAAGTGATAGAGCGGCACGTAGCCCGCCAGCATTCCCGGATGTCCCGGCGGGCTTACCCTTACGTCGCAGAGCGGGAAGCGCGGCATGAAAAATTCGTTCGGCGTGGATTCCACTGAGAATGCAATCTGTCTCTGGCCCGGTCCGCCGGCGCTAGCGTCAAGTTCATCCAACAAAGAGTGCATGGCCCGTGTCATCCACATCCCAGGTGCGAAAGCATGGCCATGCTCGCGCGAATAGCAGGGAAACGACGAGCATCCGACGTTCTGATCGAGAAACTGAATCCAATCCAGCCCCCAACTAACCAGCCGTTGAACATAGCTTCGCGCTAAATCGTGGGTTTGCTGGACACCCAGGCAACAGGCGAAGCTCGGACGCCAGCCGATGTCCCAAAGCTCTCGCCACAGTTGGCCGTCAGCCGTGCGGCAGACACTTTTCGCCCCGCCGTTTTCGCGGAAAAAATCTCCTCCTTCGTACCCACTCCAGAACTGCTGCGTGACCCAACGCGTTCCGTTCGAGTAGCTGCCAACGTGCCAGCGCCTCTGCCGCGCTTCCGTCGCGAATTTCGCAATGGCTTCATCGCCTCCGATAGGCGGGAAGCAGTCTGGGTAGACCCAAGGGCCGCCCCGTTCCCATGCCATCAAAATCGCCACGAGTGGAGACGCGGTCTTCTCCGCGATCCGCTCAAGCAACGGGATCAGTTTTGAATAGGGCAGAAAATCCAGATTGGGCTTGCTAGGTCCTTCGTCCAGCTCCCCTTGCATTCGAATCATGATGTGCGGCGGCGATTCCAAGAGCCATTCGGGAACGTCTCGGCGCCGTATCAGCGGGGTTTGCGCCCAAGGCTGCCGAAGCGACCAGTCCCGGTAGATTTCGGCGGCTTTATACCAATCGCCCTCGAACGACTGCACGGCGATCTCGTATTCCAATTTGCGCGCGCCGTGCGCCGGCCAATCGCCGACGTGCGAAAAACCCAGCCGAACCCCCGGCGAGTGATGAACGGCCTTAATCTGCTTCACCCTGCCGGAATGATCCAGGCAGCGAACCAGGATGCCGGCAAGATTGTTGTAATACGACAGGAACTGCGCCATCGTGAGACCCGGATAATGCCAAGTCGCTTGATTCTCCGGACGGAATTGCCAGGCATGCGGACTGTCTGGCTCCAGGTCCTGCGGCTGCGGCGCGGCATACAATCGACCGAGCCAAAACGGCGTGATGAGGGCTTCACTGCGTGCGGCGCCTCTTAAGTCGTAGGAGCAAATGATGAAGGGGAACTGCACGTCAGTCACAGACAGATCGGTGCGATTCTCAATCGCAATCGCCCAATAGCTCGGGTCTTCTTCGTTGGAAATTCGAACCTTGACTGTCGCGTGAAGATCGCGGCCGGCCAGGCGATTGAAGCTCATTATCAGTTCGCCGCCCCCCGGGCTCTTCGTGATCGCCGTTTCAGCCGCTTCCAACGAACTGATTTGCCGGAAGGTGTTTTCGCTATCCAGATATTGAATTGTGAAAACTGGCAATTTGGCGTCGGCCGGCATAAATTCCTGCTCCGGTGCATGGCTGGCGCGTAGCGAAAGGAGGCCGCCAGTGGCGGAGTCAAAGCGCAGCCGGTGGTTGCCGTTACTGAGGCTATGGAAAGATCTGCTCTCAGCCTCATCTCCGTTCGCGCCTTCGGAGGGCGCCAACAAACCAAGCCCCGGCGCGAGCAAAGCCGTTCTTAAGAAGTCCGCTCTAGTCAAATCCATCTCGAGTGGGGAAAACGGCTATTGTATGCGACACGCCTAACAGCGCTCAGTGCGAATCGGATTTGGAATTGAGATCGTCCAGCGCCCTCATGGCCTTCAAATTATTTGGCATGGCTTTCAAATAGCGTTCCAGCGTGTGTCGAAGTTCTGGAAAATTCCGCTGGCCGAGATAAATCTCGCCGAGGCTGCGATAAGCCGTTTCCAGGGCCGGATCCAGTCCGATCGCTTGATTGAGCTCTCCAATCGCCTTCTCAGCCTCGCCTTGCTCCTTGTAGGCAACGCCGAGGTTGGCGTGAGCCGCTGCCTCGTTCGGTTGAAGCTTCAAAGCATACGCCAGGAAGTCGGTCGCATCGGAGGCGAACCCTTTTCTCAAGAAAACGAATCCCAACTTGGTAAGCAGCACTGGATCGGGCGGCAGATCCTTCATTGCCGCGATCAACTGTCCCGCCCCTTCATCGATCAATTCGCTCGATTGCTGCCGTTCGCCAATGGCAATGTTGGCCAAGCCGAGATTTCGGGTAGCGAGCATGCCTGCCGGTTCGTGCCAGGGGCGCAGCTTTACCGGCACCGCAGCAGGCGGGCTCTGCTCGCGCGGCGCGGGAAAGCGTGCAATCTCATGATCGGTAAATACGGTGTGCGCCCCATCCGTGGTCGGGCGTTTCGGCATATGGCATCCGATGCAATTGTCAGCCGGTTTTGTGTGCTTCTGTATGATGGTCTCGCCATGGCAGGAAAGACACTTGGCACGAAAATACGTCACTGGGTTGGCAGGTTGTTCGTGTGGATCGTGACAGGTGCCGCACCATAATTTGCCCTCGCTGTTTCTGGCACATCGGCTCAGAGCCAGTTGCTCGGCATGACTGATGACCTTAATGGAGGTGCTGGGCCGGGCTGCGGAACTGTCGCGCACGTAAACGGAGAAAACATCTTCCAGATTCTGGCCTGGCTGAAAATCGCCAAATTGCCGGCCAGGATTCAAAATCCGAACCTCTCCGCTGAGGTGGCACTGTTCGCACACGCTGTCGCGCGCACGCGCAGAAAGCCTTAGCGGATTAACGATGGTTTCACGGCTCGGCCGTTGCAGATGCGCCGTTGCGTCGCCATGGCAGCGTTCGCATGAGATCGCTTCCTCCGCCTCGTCCATCGGGTTGAACTGATTCAACGTACCTGCTATAGGATGGGGGCGTCCGGCATGGCATTGTAGACACTCCGCCGTAACCGGACGAAAAAAATCCGGCGCGGGATCGGCCTCGTATCCGGGAGCCATGTCCCAGCTCTTGCGTTTTGTGTAATACGAAATCGGCGCTTGGAATAGATGATGGTCCGCCTCCATCAAATAGCCGAAGGCGTGACTACCCGACCCGATGACGGAGGTAATTGGATAAGTCGCAGCCAGGTTGTCGCGCCTCATGACCACTTCTGTCTGTCCTCCGTGCGACTGAATCACGAAGGTCGTCCCGGACAAAGCGTGTGTGAAGGTCCCCTTTGTTTGCGCTGCCGCGTGCGAAAGCGAATGAGCCATGGCTGTCCGTTGATAGCCCGCTACTTCGCGGGGATGGCAAGACGCGCATGGGTTGTTTGAGGCGAGAGCGCACGCCGCGAACCCAATCATCGCGAGACTCAACCAGCTTCGATGGAACACGCGCAAGACGGGCTCGGTGTCAAGCGCCCCGCCCGAATGTTCGCGGGAGTTCCTCGCTGATTGGCGGCACGCAGCCGAGCCCTTTGCGCTTCTAAACATCTTGAATATTCTAAACCCAGGATGCAAAATTGAATGCATGACAACCGCCCTCTACCGGCTCACATTGCTCCCCGCCATTGGCGGTCTGCTCTTGTCGAATCCCCATTTGCTTCCGGCCGGAGCCGGGCGCGCCGCCCTCAATTACGAAGCGTTCCGAAATCCCTCCCCTGAGTTCCGTGGCCGGGCGATGTGGGGCTTCGATCTATCGTCAGTGACCGAGGCGGAAGTCAAATCGGGCGTTCGGGATTTGGCACACGCCGGCTGACGGAGGTTTTCTCATCACTGTGTTTGGCGCCAACGGCAGCCATCTCGATCCTGCGTACTTCCGGCAAGCTAAGCCCTTCTTCGGCTTGAGCGATCACGGTATCGAATACATGAGCGAACCATTCTTCCATCTCTACGGCACGGCAATAGCGGAGGCGAAGGCAGCGGGGCTATCCTCTTTCGTTCTTTACGACGATTACAACTATCCCACCGGTAATTTGTGTGGCGAGTTGTTTGAAAAATATCCTCAATACATGGCCAAGCGGCTTGACATGCTGGAAGAAGATGTTACGGGACCGGCCCAAGTCAATCTGGCGATTCCAGCAGGCACCTATATTGGATCGGTCGCCATGAATCTCGCTACCTTCCAGCGCGACGACATCAGCGATCATGCCGGCAACGGCAGGCTCCGGTACCGCGTTCCGCCAGGTAAGTGGAAAGTCATGCTGTTCTATCTGAACCATCAAGCCGTGCTGAAGATCCGCAATCCCGGCTTGGTGGATTATCTCGATGACAGTGCCATGAACATGTTCCTGAAGCTGAGTTACCAACGCTTCTATGATCGCTTCCCGCAGTACTTCGGGAACTTCATCAAAATGTCTTTCTATGACGAACCCTCCATGCACTGGCTTGACGGCCGTATGTGGACCGCCGCTTTCAACACCAAATTCCAACAGAAGTACGGCTACTCGCCTATGAAAGATTATCCCGCCATGTGGTACGACGTTGGTCCGGATACAGCCGCCGCGCGCAATGCATTATTTGGCTTCCGCGCACACTTGTTCGCGGAGAATTTTGTAGGCAAAATCACCCAGTGGTGTCACAACCATCACATCCAGAGCTCGGGCCACCTCGATCAGGAAGAGATTGCGAATCCGGTACCCATAAACGGCGATCTCATGAAAGCCTTCGAATATCAGGACATCCCCGGCCACGACGATATCTTTTATCTTGGACGGGCGAACAAGGGTTATAAGGTCGTAACCTCGGCCGCGTTTAACTATGACAAGCCCGTCGTGATGGCCGAAACCTATGCCGCCTATCGCAAGCTCGATGACGACACACTTTTTCGCGTGGCTATGGATCAATTTGCC
Organism: Bryobacterales bacterium; assembly: GCA_963785595.1. Lineage (GTDB taxonomy): Bacteria > Acidobacteriota > Terriglobia > Bryobacterales > Bryobacteraceae > Bog-105. The sequence goes on from CAWAVY010000003.1 coordinate 1,721,847, forward strand.
ATGGGAATCAATTTGCAAATTCCAGCCGCTGACAGCCTCACCCACGCGAGCGATGTACCGCGATTCAACGAATACGTGGCGAGACTGAGCTACATGCTGCGCCACGGGCGCCATGTGGCCGATGTCGCCGTTCTTTATCCAATCGCCTCGCTGCAGAGTTGTTATCGTTTTTCGCAGGAGGCAATCCCCGAAGACCCGAAGCGTGACGACGCGGGCGTAAGAGCTCTATACGATTTGCAAGGACCCGCCTGGAAGTGGGCGTATCTGGGCGGCATCGTTCCTCCTGAGATCGACTACATGGATATCGGCGATGTGCTTTATCGAAACCTGCGCGTCGATTATACCTATCTTCATCCGGAGGTCTTGACCAAACGATGCCTGATTTCCGGCAACAAACTGGTCTTGAACAACCAGGAAAACCGCGAAGAATATCGCGTGCTCATTGTCCCGGGAGGAAATACAATCTCCCTGGCGAACGCCTTAAAGTTCGGCGACTTCTATGAACACGGCGGCACCGTGATCGCTACAAGCAAATTGCCATTTCGATCAGCGGAACCGCATCACGACAAGGAAGTGCAGCAGGCCATCGGCGGCATCTTCGGGGTTTCGCCCGCTGAACTCGTCTCCGGCGGTACTCCTTACCTCGCAATGAGTAACCACGCCGGAGGCAGAGCGTACTTTCTCCCGCAGGCCGAACCAAATCTTCTTAAGACGATTTTGGCCGAGTCCATTCCAGTCCGGGATGTGGATATTCGCGAAGCGGCTTGGCCGCAGACCAGCGGACGCGATTATTCCGGTGCTCTCACTTACCTTCATAAAGTAAAAGATGGACGTCAGATATTCTTCTTTGCCAACTCTTCGGAACGTAAAGTGGACACCGATGTGGTTCTGCGCGGCGCCCACAAGCTTGTCATCTGGAACCCTCACACGGGCGAGATAAAAGCGGTTGGCGCGGAACAATCCAGTATCCGTGGAATAGCGGTCACCACCATGCGCCTCTCCCTATCGCCGTTCACCTCTACGTTTTATGTCACCGAGTCGCCGGAATAGCGCATTTAGCTGAGATCGCCGTCGCGATGAGTGCCCGCCGAAGCGGTGCTCGTGTTCCGCTTCCAGTCTTCCACTTGCGGGCCTTTGAATTGCGCTCCCTTGGCGCGCAGTTGCGCCATTTGACTTTCACTGAGTGGGCTGAATTGCTGCGCGATGCGGACGTCGTCTTCAATTTGCCCAATCGTCGTGCATCCAAGAGCTAAACAATGCACCGGCAAGCTCAGCACATAAGAAAGACAATCTTTGAGATGCATTCCTTGCAAGAGCTTCGCGTTTGCCGTGCTCTTCATGGCTTGGATACCCATGCCGCGTTCCACCGCAACGGGCAATACATTTTCCTCGAAACTCAAATACGCTGGATCGGCGGGATTCAAGGGCATCAGAATGCTGTCGTAATGATCGTAGTTCTTTAACATCGCCAGATGCACTTCCGGATCGTGATGCCCGGTGAAGCCAATAAATCGACACTTCCCGGCTTTTTTGGCAGCCTCAAAGGCTTCGATAGCTCCGCCGGGAGCGAAAATCTGCTGCACTTCGTCCATCTCACTGACCTGATGCATCTGCCACAAATCGACGTGATCTGTTTTCAACGCGCGCAGCGATTTTTCCAAATCGGCCTCCGCTCCTTGCCGGGAGCGTTGGGGAGATTTGGTGGTGAGAAAGATTTGCTTTCGGAAGGGCGGCAAAACTGCTCCGTACACCTCTTCGGAGCGGCCGTCCCAATAAATGCGCGCCGTGTCGAAGTAGTTAATGCCCAGATCATAGGCGCGATGAGTGATGGCTTTCGCATCTTCAAACGTGCAGAGCGGAAAGCGTCCCCCGGCTTGGCCAATGATTGTCACTCGTTGACCGGTCTTTCCAAATAACCGCGTGGGGATATCGCCGGGCTTTACCTTCCCTGGCGGTAGGTCGTTCGCGGCAACAGCCAAACCGACCGCCGCGGAACTGGTAAGAAACGATCGGCGTAGCATAGTAACTCCTAATCTATCTCTGTGCCATTTCAACTCACATCAAAGTCCCAACCGAACCCAGGTTGATCGGAGGGTCTGGTGTAGATGCCTTCAGGGCCGCGCGTAATGCGGTTATCTTCCTCCCAGCGCCGGTACACCTCACTAGGCCCCCCTGGCGATGGCATGAACAATTCTGCCCACGGAGCATTGGTCGTGGCCATAATAAAATGCATGCAATCGCTTACGCCGCCAACGTGGGGGATCACCGGCGTGTCATAAGCCGCGGCCAGCGCCGCAATCTTGCGCAATTCCGTCAGGCCGCCGCACCAGTGAATGTCCGGCTGCCAAATGTCGGCGCCATTATGCTCAACTAGGCGTCTGAATTCATAGCGCCCGTAGACGTGTTCCCCGGTTGCGATTCGTGTCGACTTGATCGCCGCTCGCAAACGGCCGAATCCCTCAAAGTCATAAGGCGGCAGGCACTCTTCCATCCAATAGATCCGGTAAGGCGCAAGCATCTCCGCCATCTCGATCGCGTATCGCTCGGTCCACGACATCCAGCAATCGAGCATGATGTCGCCATCGGGTCCCAGCGCCTCCCGCGTCTTCTTGACCAGCTCTTCATTCACCTTCATGCCCCCGCGCCCGTCTGCCGGACCTTTGGGGATGGCCAGTTTCAGGCGCTTAAATCCAAACTCGATGTGCTGCTCGACATCGTTGGCTGTGCAGTACGCGGGAATGCGCTCTTTGGTCGCGCCACCGATCAGCTTATAAACGGGTTCACCCAAAGCGACCCCGATCAGATCCCAGATAGCCAGATCCACTCCGCTAATCGCATGCATCGTCACACCGGTACGCCCATACGATTCAGTCGAACGCCAAAGGATATCCCAGATTCGTTCAACGTTGAACGGATCCTCGCCCACCAATAGCTTCACCAGATGCTCCTCGACGATGGCGCCGCCCCCCGGTCCTCCCTGCCCATAACCCTTGACGCCTTTATCTGTCGCTACCTCGACAGTGAAGCTAGGCACCTTTCCGGCATCGGGCAGGAATAGAGATCGTTTTGCCTTGTATTCCGGATAGATCGACATCGGACTCGCCACTTCCACTCCTTCCACCGACCATGCGGTGGGAGAGGGCGTAAAGGTGGGCAGCGGGTGCTTAGGGCGAGTGTTCACCAGGCGCACACCCGTGATCTTCAATTTGCTCTTTTCAACTTGGAAGGCGAGCGACGGGACACTCGTCAAGCCGCCCGCAGCCACCGAAGCGGAGAGAAAACTTCTACGGTTCATGGCGCCTATCATCGGATCACCTTGCCGGTCGGAATATCTGGCCGTTATAGTATCCTAAACGGCGAACACGAAGGTTCAGCCTGGATGAAAGTATCGACGCTATTATGTGTTTTTTTATGGGCGCTGCCGGCCGCCGCCCAAAAGATTCCCGATGTGCATTGCGAGATCGAGGACTATCCCTTGAAAGCCGTAGTCGCCTGGCAGTTTCCGGAAACTCTCTCGAAGGTCGAAGTAGTCATTCTGCGCGACCCGGCCGGCGAACAGGAAGCGCGCTTTGATTTGCTTCACGGCGCCAGTCTCATTTCTCTTCGCTATCAAGGTAAAGAAGTGTTGTTCGGCCAATCAGCCGGAGCCAGCGTGTCCATGTTCGCTACTCGTCACGGCACCGAGGCCGAGTTGAAGAGCTTGGCGCCCTACTGGTCGGCCTACAGTCCCGATCAGGGCGGCTCGAGCATGGGCATCCCGGCCACAACGGAAGGTGTGGCCTGTGACGGACAGAAATCGATGCGCGCCTTCGCTACCATGATCGACCGCGGAGTGGACAACTCCTTCCAGCCGGAGCCCCTGCTCGGTCTAAACCAGGGCGCCATCAGCAAGAATTTCCCACCCGGTTATTCCACGCCTTACGTCATCGAGACCAATGCGAGTTGGCTGGAAAACCTGGGTGGTTCGCCCAAATACTATCTGCGGCTTGACCAGAGTGTAGTGAATACCCGCGCCGGCAAATCGGGACCGGTGGAATGGTACCTGACGGCGTCGTCGCCCTGGGATTTCGGCCACTCGGCGAGCTACCCTGATCGTTGCACCGAGAAAGCTCCCTGCCCGAGCGTCTCAACAAACGCGCTGGCCGCCGGACGCTACGAAGATGCCAGCCGATCTGCCGGAGTCGCTATAGTCGTCCCCACTTCGCCCTGGCAAACCAAACGTGCCTACATTCGCGAAAACGCCGAGTATGTGGTCTTGCTTTACAATGCCGTTTGGGCGTTCCCCCGGCATACGTTTGCCGCTGTGTTGGAACGGCCGTTAGATGGTGTCAACTCTTTTCGCTTCAGTTGGTATGTGTGTGCCGGAAGCTGGAATCAAGTCGAGCATTTTGCCGAAGCGCAGCCGAAGCCCATCTCGACTGTGTTGCCGGAAGCGCCTGAACCGCGGCCTACGACCGCTGCTAAAGAAGCTCTTCGCATCAATTGCGAGACAACCGAATTCAAGCCGCAGCCCAATCAAGTAGACCAGGCGATTGTGCTTGCGGATCCTGCCCATGAGCAATCGGTGCTCTTCGATACCACCCAAGGCGGTGCCATCGTTTCACTCAAATATAAAGGGATCGAGCACATCTGGGGTTACAATGGCGGCGGCCTTTTACAGATGGCCTTCCACAATCGCCTGGCAGCGGGGCCGTGGGATGGCGACTACAATCCAACGCAAGCGGGCGACGGCTCGGCCATGTCGCCCGTCACCGGCATCGCCTGCGATGGAACAAACGCGGTGACGATCATGACGGCCATGCTCGATTTCAATCACAACAATGGCTTCTACAACAAGGCTCTGATCGCGGTTTGGGGCGGAAGAGTCAACGACATGGTTCCACTCAGCTATTTCTCCCCCTATATCCTGGAAACGCGCGCCAACTGGGTGCCGAATCCGGCGGGACTGCCGAAATATTACCTGGCGTTGAACGAAACTCTCGTGCATGTCGCGGACGAGAAGATCGGGCCGTTCTCGTTTGATTTCGCCGACTACATGCCCTGGTCGTTCGCCGTCCGCGCGGTCAGTCCCGAAAACTGTCCCTGTCCCTCGAACGGGACTACCTATATGGCAGGCGGATGGTATCAAGATGAAAAACGGGATGTTGGTCTGGCAATCGCTATGCCGAGCAGCAACTTTTCGGGAGGCAAGCTTGACGGCGGTTTCAATAGCGATTACATGTGGAGAAACCGCAGCTTCCATCTTTCATCCACTGATTCGGTAGACGGAATCTCGTCGAAGCAGTTCGCATGGTACGTAATGGCTGGACCATGGCGAAGCGCCTTGCTCTTCGCACAAAAGCTCAAGTAATCGTAGGCGCGTTGCTTCGAATCAAGTGGTCACAAGTTGCCCGAGACTTCTTAGCTAAAGAGAACGCGGAATTGGCTCAAATTCCGTCACAAACCACTAAGGCAAACGAATGAGACCGAGGAAGTCTTTTATTTTGTTACTGGTGCGGAGAGGGGGACTTGAACCCCCACGGTGTTACCCGCTAGCACCTCAAGCTAGTGCGTCTGCCAATTCCGCCATCTCCGCAACTACTACTTCTTCACGGGAGCCGCGGGCACCGGAGCCGGCTGAACTTTCACTGGCACCTTCGGCTGCACGTTCACGCTCTTACGCTTCTCAAGCACGCTGCCCGAACTGCGTGCCTGGCCATTGGCCAGAATCACCAGCCCCAGCGAAGTAACCATGAAAAGCGCGGCCGCTACCGTCGTCGCTCTTGACAAAACAGTCGCCGTTCCACGCGGGCCGAAAACCGTCTGCGAACCCATGCCGCCGAACGCCCCTGCCAGATCCGCCGCCTTTCCGCTTTGCAGCAAAACGACCAGGATCAAAACGAGGCACACTATGACGTGCAAAGCAGTTACCGCCCAAATCATGACATTTATGAGTATAGCAATCGGATGACCGCATCAAGCCACAATAGGAGTTGTCATGCCAGAGCCGCTCGAATTGACCCACCTGCGTGAAGATTACCGGCGCGCTGTGCTCGATGAAGCGCATTGTGCCTCCCACCCTATGCGGCAGTTCGAGCAATGGTTCAAAGAAGCCAAGAGCGCCGATCTAAAGGAACCGAACGCCATGACATTGTCAACCGTCAGCTCCGCCGGGCAGCCCTCGGCACGCATCGTTTTACTCAAAGGGCTTGAGCACGATGGCTTCCTCTTTTACACCAACTACGCAAGCCGCAAAGGCCGCGAATTAGCCGCCAATCCACACTGCGCGCTCACCTTCTATTGGGCCGAATTAGAGCGCCAGGTGCGAGTGGAAGGCAAAGTCCAAAAGGTATCGAAAGAGCAGTCTGAGGCTTACTTTAAAGGCCGTCCTAAAGGCAGCCGCATCGGCGCGGTCGTATCGAATCAAAGCGCGGAGTTGCCCTCGCGCCAGCCTCTTGAAACGCGCCTTGCCGAACTTGAACTGGCCTACGCGAATACCGACGATGTCCCCATGCCCGAAACCTGGGGTGGCTATCGCCTGACACCACATCTGCTTGAATTCTGGCAGGGGCGTACCAACCGTCTGCATGACCGCATCGTCTATCGCCTTCATGCCGATGGCTCCTGGCGCATGGGACGCCTGTCTCCGTAAATCAGTCTCCTATTTGAAAAGCTTCAAGTCGATAGAATCCGCCATTGCCTTGTAGCCCGCGTCGCCTGGATGCAGATGATCGCCGCTATCGTAGGCGGGTAGAATGCGGTCGGGATGCGCCGGATCGCGCACGGCCATATCAAAATCGATGACACCATCGAAGGCGTTACCCGTCCTAATCCATTCATTCAACGCTTTGCGCTTCAATTCCTTCTCCGCTGAGAAATAACCCGCGAAAACGGTGCCTTCGAAGGGCGTTAGAGTAGCGCCGTAAATTTTCACGCCGCGATCATGCGCCTTCTTGATCAACTGTTGCAAACCTGCAATCAGATCGTCGGCGCTCACTGTCTCAGACACCGGCGCGGAACTGCCGGCATGCCCCAAATCGTTGATTCCTTCCATCACCACTACATATTTCACACCCGGCTGATCTAGCGCGTCGCGATCAAAACGAGCCAACGCATTCACGCCGAATCCGATATTGGTCTGCGCGTCATGCAGAATGCGATTGCCGCCGATGCCTGCATCCACAATGCCCATTTCGTGGCCTTTGCGAGCTAACAGTCGAGTAGCTAAAACGTTAGGCCAGCGCCGGTTCATGTCCGGCGTGGAACGCGCGCCATCGGTGATGGAATCGCCAAATGCCATCAATGCGGCGGCCGCACGAGGAGCCTCTACATCAACGCCCGCAAGGAAGATCCAGGACTTAATGGGCACTGGTTCGGGAAACGAAGGTGCATTTACTTGATTGCCTTTGGTGATATAGGAAGTTTGTTCCGCGGAGTAGTGAATACCGCTGCCCAGCGCTTGATTTGGAACGTAAATGCTGATGGCCAAGTCGCTATCCGGCTGAACGCTGAGCTTCACTGCATCGCTCACGACAATCGCGTTTGGCGGAATCGTCACGGCTGTGTGGCCGCCAAAGGTCAACGGGCGATCACTCTCGACGGCGATCTCAGAACCTTTGCCGCGTACCGCCAGGTGGACCGCGCCCATCTCCAGGCTCTGCTTGCCGAAGATATTCGACAGCCGCACGCGAACCATCTCGCCGCCGATACTTGTGTGGATAATCTCACGCAGCGTTTGATCGGAAAACTCAAGATGCGCGTTCAGCATCTGATCTTCCGGGAGCTGCGGCGCGGGACTCGCTCCCCAAGTGGCCACCCAATGAGAAGCGCCGCTGAATCCCAAGAGCGTCCCGGCGGACAACACAAGCAACGTAAGCGAAAGCTTCATGGCAAAACGCCCAGTTTAGCTGACTTCAAACTTGCGCCCCGCCAGCAACCCTCCATCAATCACACAAACCGCCCCATTCACAAACGCCGATTCCTCCGATGCCAGAAAGAGCGCATACTGGGCCACCTCCGTGGGCTGCCCGATTCTTCCAAGCGGGTACATCCCCAGCAGCCGGGCATAGCCGCTCGGATACTTCTTCCAATGATTCATTGATGTAGGTGTCTCAATGGTCCCTGGGCAAATAACGTTCGACCTTATGTTCCATTCACCGTATTCCGCCGCCACCAGCCGCATCATCGAAATGAGTCCTCCCTTGGCCGCTGTGTAAGCCGTTTCGCCGAAACCGAACAAAGCGTTCACGCTCGAAATTGTGACGATGCTCGAGCTCTGGCGTTTTTTCATCAGCGGAATGGCATGGCGCGTACAAAGAAACGGCCCTTTGAGACAGACCGCTATGGTTTGATCGAAGACCTCCTCCGTCACCTCCGTGATCGACGTATCGCCTCCGATATTGATCGCGTTGTTGATGAGAACGTCGAGCCCGCCATACACTTCCTCAGTTCGCGTCATCAAATCCGCTACCTCACGCGAACTGGTCACGTCGGCATGAACGTAACTAGCCCGCCCGCCGGCATCGCTAATTTCGCCCGCCACGCGGCCGCCGGTTTCATCCGCGATATCGGCCAGGACCACAGCCGCGCCTTCAGCGGCGAATAAAGCCGCCATCCGCGAACCGATCCCGCCGGCGGCGCCGGTCACGATCGCTACTTTTGAAACAAGCCGGTTACCCATGGAGTCTAGTATGATGACAAAATATTTGGCTCCATCTTGCGGAAGAAGTAGAATGCGGCTCAAATCGTCCATCGGTCTCGGCGTTGTGTTGGCGTTAGCGCTGTCGGCGGTAGACAAAACTCAGCCGCTGAATCTAAGGCTCGGCCTCTGGCAGATGACTTACACCATGGACCGAAGCGGCACTGTTTCTATTTCGCCGGAGTTGCTTGCCAAACTCACTCCAGAGCAGCGCGCCCGAACCGAAGCCCGTTTGAAAGCTCGCGCCGCGCAAGGGCCGCACACCGATACGAAGAGATTTTGTCTGACCGAGGAGAAACTGAACAAGGCGGTTTTTGATGAGATCGATAACAAATCCTGTCAACGGACCGTTGTCGCTTCCGACGCCAAGGTTCTGCAGTTCCGCCAAGAGTGTGCGGTAGCGGACACGAAGCGTACGTTCGATGGGCGCATTGAAGCGCTCGATCCGGAAACCGTAAAGGGTTCGCTAAGAGCAAACTTGCCGGGCGGCAAGACGGTAAACACCACGGATTTGGCGGGTAGGTGGATTGGTGCCGATTGCGGAGATGCGGCGCAATGAGCCGGCGCGCCTATTCCAGGCGATAATTCGGCGCTTCTTTAGTGATGATCACGTCGTGAACGTGGCTCTCACGAAGCCCAGCGGATGTAACCCGCAGGAAGCGGGCGTTCTGTTGAAGGTCGGCAATGGTGCGGCAGCCGCAATAACCCATACCCGCGCGTAAACCACCCACCAACTGATAGCTCAAATCGGCCAGCGGGCCTTTGTAGGGAACGCGCCCTTCAATGCCCTCGGGCACCAGCTTGCCGCCGCTGGTCTGCGCATAACGTTCGGAGCCGCCGCCGGGGTTGGCGCCCATCGAGCCCATGCCGCGATAACTTTTGAACGTCCGGCCCTGATATAAAATCGTTTCGCCCGGGCTTTCGTCCGTCCCGGCCAACAAACTGCCAATCATCACGGAATCGGCGCCGGCGGCAATGGCTTTCGTGATATCGCCGGAAAATTTTACGCCGCCATCGGAGATCAGCGGAATACCAGACCCCCGGGTCGCTTTCGCACACTCGGCAATGGCCGTAATTTGCGGCACGCCCGCTCCACTCACTACGCGCGTTGTGCAGATTGAGCCAGGGCCAATGCCCACTTTTATTCCGTCCGCGCCTAATTTAACCAAGTCGCGCGCGCCCTCAAAAGACGCCACGTTGCCGGCAATCACCTCCAGTTCCGGCAGCGCATGTTTCAAGGCTTTGATGGCATCCATCACGCGCTGGCTATGGCCATGCGCGGAATCTACCGCGATGACATCCACCTTCTTGCGGACCAGTTCCTGTGCGCGCTCGATAAAATCGCCCGCCGCGCCCAGAGCCGCTGCTACTCGCAAGCGTCCTTGCGAATCCTTGGCGGCATTCGGATACTTTAACTTTTTCTGAATATCTTTTACCGTGATCAAGCCCTTCAGCGTAAACTGATCGTCCACCACCAGCAACTTTTCCACGCGGTGCGTATGCAGAATCCGCCGTGCATCTTCGAGCGTTGTTCCCACCGGCACCGTTACCAGGTTCTCTTTGGTCATCACATCGGAGATAGGCAGATCGTAGCGGTTTTCAAAGCGTAAGTCGCGATTCGTCAGAATACCCACCAGCTTGCCGTTCTTGGTAACCGGGACGCCTGAAATCCGATAGTGGCTCATCAATTCCAACGCCTCGGAGATCTTCCGTTCTGGCTCAATCGTCACCGGATCCACAATCATGCCGCTCTCACTGCGCTTGACGCGGTCCACCTCTTCGGCTTGCCGTTCAATCGACATATTGCGATGGATCACGCCAATGCCTCCCTGCTGCGCCAAGGCGATGGCCATATGCGATTCGGTTACCGTATCCATGGCCGAACTGAGCAGCGGAATCTTGAGTTCAATCTTCGGCGTGAGACGCGTAGTGGTATCGGCTTCCGCTGGCGTAACTGCGCTGTGCGCCGGCTGGAGAAGGACATCGTCGAAGGTAAGACCTTCGGGAATCACCTCTGGGATCATCGGGTACCTTCATCCTAACAAGGTGGCTGGATTACCGCCTAAATCCACCGCTATACTAGTTACACGTGAGCCTGTTACACGTGAATCAGGTCGGCCGGTATCAGATTCTGGAAGAACTGGGTCGTGGTGCTTGTGGCGTCGTCTATCGCGCGCTCGACCCCGCTATCGGCAGAACTGTCGCGATTAAGTCCATCCGTTTTAGCGAGTTTTCCGATCTGGACGAACGCCGCGACTTGCGTGAACGCGTGCTCCGCGAGGCGCAATCCGCCGGCAAACTCTCGCACCCGAACATCGTTACTATCTACGATGTCCTCGAAAGCGACGATCTTGCCTACATCTTCATGGAGTTTGTGGATGGCTCGTCGCTCAAAGATGCCATGCGGCGAGACTCGCCTCCCGGCCGCGAGCAGGTCTTGAGTTTTCTCCGGCAAATTGCCAGCGCCTTGGATTACGCGCATCGCAAAGGAATTATTCATCGCGATATCAAGCCGGCCAACATCATGATTTCCGACCGGGGAGTAGATCGGGATGGCGTTGCGAAGATTGCGGATTTTGGAGTCGCCAAATTGATTTCGCATGAGGCCACCCATCAGCGCGCCTTGATAGGAACGCCCAGTTATATGTCCCCCGAACAATTGGAAGGCGTGGCGGTGGGTGGGGCCAGCGACCAGTTCGCCCTGGCGGTTGTCGTCTACGAATTGCTCACTGGCGAGAAGCCTTTTGCTGCCGACAACTTAGCGGCGCTCCATTATTTCATCTGTAAACGGCCCGCCAAACCGCCTTATGAAATCAATCCCACCTTGAGTGAGACCGTGAATCGTGTGGTGGAGCGCGCCCTGGCGAAGCTGCCCGAAGAACGCTACGCTTCTTGCAGTGAGTTCATAGGCGCACTCTCCGTCGCGCTTGGGGAATGCGGCGAATGGCAGCCGGTGCCCCCGAAACGAAGCGAGGAGCCCGCACCCGCGCTGGGCAAAGGCTGGTATGCGCCCGAAACCGTCATCTCCACGCGGCTCATCGAAGACGGCTCTGTGGAAGGCGAGCGGGGCGAACAGCCGCTAGCGATTGACCCTGTGGTGCTCCCGCCTTCCGAGAACGTTTTTGACAAAGCGGTTACTACCAGTTCTCAGCCACATACTCTCGGGCCGCAAGCCGATGGTGCCAGGGTTCGCCTCGCGGTGGAACCTCCTCCCGGGCGGCATTTAGCTGTCACGATGGCGGCCTGCGCGGCGGTCGTGCTGCTCGGTATTCTATTTGTGCGGTTTCTATCAAGCCCAAGGCCCGTCACCCAAGACTTGGAAACAAAGGGCGCTGTGACCAGCGCGCCGCCGGAAGACCTCAGCGCAACCAGCAAGCAAACCAGTTCGCCGCCGGCGGATTTGACAACTGCGCCCGTGTTGGCCCCGGTTGCCCGCGATCCGAGTTCACGCAGCACGGTTGCGGCCGTCCGCCCGGCCCCCCCGCCGCCCGCCAAACCGCGGCCCCTCCGCAGCCTTCCGAGTCTGGCTGAAACGGTATCGAATGTTGAACTGAACAGCGACCCGCCCGGTGCCCGCATCGTGGTTGATAACCGGCCCGATCTCACGTGTCTCGCCCCGTGCAATGTTTCGCTGCCTCCTGGCCGTCACACTTTATCCGGGAACTTGGTTGGCTATGGGATCACCCGCAAGATTTTCAACGTGCCCTTGGACGGCAGCGTTTTCATCTCCATGGAGCGCAACATGGGCCTGCTTGTGCTCACAAGTGAACCGGCGGGCAGTAAAGTGATGATCGATGGCAGAGATGTGGGGCCAACCCCTGTCCATGTGAACCTCACGGCCGGTAGGCATCATTTAAGTCTCACCGACGGCGCGCGTCATCACGACGAAACCATTCAAATCGATACCGATGGCGCCTACGTCCGCAGTTTCCGCTGGTAAATCCGTCAGCGCTTCAGCCAGGCTAAATCGCGATGCGCCGGCAATCCTGAAATTCCCACCGCGCTGCGCACGGCGCGGTTCACGGCGCGCGCCATAGCTTCAGCGCCAATTGCTCCAATAGTCGTCACATCGGCGCGCACTGAGGACAATCCCGTCGCCGCCGCGAAAATGGTATCGCCATCGGCGGCGGTATGCACCGGGTTAATCGTGCGCGCCAAGCCGTCGTGCGCCATCTGCGCTACCTTGGTCGCCTCGCTCTTAGTCAACACCGCGTTGGTGGCCACAATGCCGATGGTTGTATGTGCGCCAGGTTGCGTTGGATGATGGCCGGGCAAACTTGCGCCCTCCATGATCTGCTCCATGCAATCCAGAAATCCTTCGCCATCGGCGCGCGCACCAGCGAGTATCCGCCCGCTTTCGCGATCCCTTACATCGCCCAGCGCATTCACGGCGACAATCGCGCCCACCATCAAACCGCTGTCACCCAGCGCAATGCTGGCAGATCCCAAGCCCGATTTCATTGCCGCCTGCATCCCGAACATCTTTCCTACCGTAGCCCCGGCGCCCGCGCCCATGTTGCCCTCAGCCGGCGCACTGCTTGACGACGCTTGACAGGCGGCATAACCCGATTGCTCATCCGGGCGGATTTTCGGGTCGCCCAGATTCAGATCGAATAAGATCGCTGCTGGAACAATGGGTACGATCACCGGACCGACACGATACCCCATCTTGTTTTCTTCCAGGTATCGCATCACGCCGCTCGCGGCATCCAGGCCGAACGCGCTGCCGCCTGCCAGCAAAATGGCATTTACTTTTTGAACAGTGTTCAACGGATTGAGTAAGTCCGTTTCGCGCGTACCCGGCGCCGCCCCGCGCACATCCACGCCCGCGACTGCGCCGCCTTCAAAAATCACCACCGTACAACCGGTCGGCCGCCTGCTATCGGTGTGATGCCCCACACGCAAGCCGCCCACGTCCACAATGCTGCGGGTAGTTGCCGCCTTTTCATCCGCGCGGGCAGGCAACAAGGCAACACTCGCCGCCGCCGCTTGCAGCCATCTCCGCCTGGCGATTCGTTCTTTCGGCGGAGCCGGTGCTCCATCATAGGAATTTGGCATCTATGCCCAATAGTGTCTCTCTTCGCTGGATCGCAGTGAGTGTTTTCGTTCTCTCTTCGACCCTGAATTATCTGGACCGCAGTCTACTCAGCGCGCTTTCGCCGCTGCTGATGTCGGAATTTCATTTCAATCAAACCGGCTTTGGATGGCTAATCTCCATGTTCTCCGTCACTTATGCCGTCAGCGCTCTGGCGGCTGGCTGGGTTCTGGATCGCTTCGGCGTAAATCGCAGCATGTTTGCCGCCGTGAGTTGGTGGTCGAGCGCCGCCGTCGGCACGGGACTGGTTCGTGGGCTGCCGGGCCTGGAAGTGTGCCGGGCCGCTTTAGGCATTGGTGAGTCCGCAGGCGTCTCGGCCGTCGGAAAGCTTAATGCCATTTATCTGAAACCTGAAGAGCGTGCACTGGGCGCTGCCGTGAACCAGATCGGCCTTAGCTTGGGGGGATCGCTGGCGGTCTTCTGGGGAGTGAAGGCGGCCTCAGATCATGGGTGGCGTTGGCCCTTCATGATGGCGGGAATTTGCGGATTCGTTTGGCTTCCGCTGTGGTGGTTCGTGAGCCATCGCATCCCCGCGCAGTTTCGCCAATCGGAACTGGCGTCAGATCGGGAACGTCGCGCGAAGCCATCGTTCGCCATTCTGCACGAACGCAATCTACTGCTTCTGGTATTGGCAAATATGTTGTGGATGGGCAGTTATTCGTTGTGGTCGAGTTGGACGACTCTCTATTTAGTCCACGTCCATCACCTTAGTTTGGAGGAATCTAGATATTATGCTTGGATTCCGCCGCTTATCTCGAACATTGGCGGCTTCTTTGGCGGTTGGCTTTCTTTCCGTTGGTCGAAGACCATGGCCGACCCCATCAGCGCCCGTTTGCGAGCTGTTTGGGTCAGTGCGTTGTGCTCCTCGATTACGCTTTTCCTCCCGCTCGCCGTTGATGCTCGTTGGGCAACCGCGCTCATTTCAGCCAGCTTCTTCTTTGCGCTGGCGGGCAGCGTAAACATTTATGCTTTGCCGATTGACATTTACGGAGCGCAGCGTTCCGGCGTGGCCCTGGCGGCGTTGACGTGCTCGTTTGGATTCCTGACAGCGCTGATTTCGCCGGTTATTGGATATTTGTCCGATCACCAGCTTTATACGCAGGTGGTTTGGATGGTGACGTTGCCTCTGATTTTAAGTGCGGGAGTTTTGCGGGGCGTCAGGACGCCGACAGGGTAGCGAACTAGGCGCCTTTGCTCCACACACTGATGAACACCGCTGGTGAACTCTTCAGCACCCCAGTACCCGCGTACTCACCCCATTCCCAGTACCCGATATTGGCGTAAGAAAGGCGAATACAACAACTTACAGGAAAAATCATTGCAGATTTCGCTTGCAATCTCCGCCCCTCGCGTGTCACGATCAGGCTGTGGCCTAAATTGGCCCAAATTGGACCTCAGTGGAAGTTATCGGCCAAACCGCCCCGCCGTCTCCGGCGCCGGACGCCCCTCGCGGCGTCTTCCGCGTCTCTGTGGACGACAAAGGGCGGCTCAAGTTACCAGCTTCCCTGGTCCAGTACTTGGAAAGTTTTAAAGAGGAGCGCAAAGTTTTTATCACCACGTTCGATGAGTCCGAAGCTCGACTTTACCCTATTTCGGTCTGGCGCGAAACAGAAAAAATGCTCCAGGAGCCGGGCGACGATTTTGACGATCGTGATTCGTTGGCGCTAGTCGCTGCCAACTATGGGCAGGATACGGATGTAGATGCTCAGGGGCGGCTCACCCTACCCGGCGATTTGCGTAAGAAGTTGGGGTTGGAAGGCGATGAGGTCCGGCTGCACTGTTTTCAAAGCCGGATCAACATTTTGGGAAGCGGCGAATGGGAACGGCGTTTGACCGTGGCTAAGACGAATTTACCGGAGAAATTGAAGGCTCTGAAGAGGAAGGGATTGTGATGGGCGTCATTTATGCAGCACTATCCGGTTCTCCTCCAAGAGTCGCTCGCATACCTGGCGATCAAGCCGGATGGAATTTATGTGGACGTAACGGCCGGTCTTGGCGGTCATTCGGCGGCTATTGCGGAACGGCTCGAAACCGGGCTGTTGATCGCTTGCGACCGCGACGCCGAGTCTTTGGAAATGGCGCGCCGCAATACAGCGGCGTGGGAGCAGCGGATGCGTTATTTTCACGGCGCTTTCTCGCAGTTGCCGCAGGCGCTCGAAAGTTTTGGAGTTCTAAAGGTGGATGGCGTGCTCGCTGATTTGGGTGTCAGCCGTTACCAGTTGAGCGAGGGAGAACGAGGTTTTTCGATTATGCAGGACGGACCTTTGGATATGCGCATGGACCGCAGCCAAGGTGTGTCCGCCGCCGATTTTTTAAATGAACTGCCTGAAAAGGCGCTCGCCGATCTCATCTATGAGTTCGGCGAAGAAAGGAGGTCGCGAAGAATCTCCAGAGCAATCGTTCGCGCACGGCCCATCTCCACCACCAGCCGTTTGGCCCAGGTGATCGAGCAAGCCGTGCCGCGAACGGGGAGAATCCACCCGGCCACTCAGACGTTTATGGCGTTGCGGCTGAAGGTGAATGAAGAGTTTGAGGAGCTGGCCGCGTTGCTTCGCTCGGTGCCGGAGCGGCTCAATACCGGCGGCCGTTTTGTGGTGCTCACTTTTATGTCCACGGAAGACCGCCTGGTGAAGCGGGCGTTTCAAGCCCTGGCCGCCGCTGGAACAGCAAAGATCTTAACCAAGCATGTGATCAGGCCGGCCCAGGAAGAAGTTTCAGAGAATGCTGCGTCGCGCAGCGCAAAACTGCGCGCGCTCGAGTGGTTGTAAGAAGGGACAAATTTTTATATGTCTACATTGGCTACATTTGTAAATCGTTTTGTGGGCGCAAAAGAACTGGCGGACGCTCCTTCCGCCGTCTGGACCCGCACGGATGTTCCGCGCCTGCGCCCCATCGCGAACGAAGACGTCTATCTCTTCGTGAAGCGCATTGATAATAGCGGCGTCATTCGCGCAATCGATCCGGCTGCGCAGTCCGCCCGCGCCAAATCGATGGCCACCGGCTTTGCGGCCGCCGTGCTCATCATCGCCGGCCTTGTCCCCACCGCGTACAACATCACCGCCGGATTCACCATGCAACAACTCCGCCAGGAACAGACGCAACTGGAACGCCAGCGCGCTATCCTGCTAACAGAGGAAGCCCGCCTGGTGAATCCAGACCGGCTTCGTCAGCTCGCCAAAACGCTGAAGATGACTGAGCCTCAGCCGCAGCAAGTGCAAACGCTCAGTGGCATGAGCAAGCAAGATTCACCGGCGGAAGCGCGCGTCACCTTGCCGTTCTCCCCCCTCGCTCGCTGAAGCGGAGACAAGCATTCTAGATCCTGGATTCTATCTTCTGTATTCTTCTTTGACGATGACACCATGGACTTACCACCGCCATCCGGTTTGAGCAAGACACAGGAACGCGCGTTGCTTGCGGGGCTCATCCTTCTCGGATGGGCCTTCATTGTTTTAGCGCGCCTGTTCACGGTCCAAGTCTTGGAGCATGATTCTTTGTCGAAACTCGCGCACCGCCAGCAGGAGCATCTCGAAGTCGTCGAAGCGCCCCGCGGTTCCATCTACGACCGCAACGGGAGCATCCTGGCCATCAGTTCCAACTCTCACATGGCGGTGGTCAATCCCAAGCGCATGCCGAACAAAGAACTGGCGGCGGCGCTGCTGGCCGGCATACTGCATCAAGACGCGGCGCAGCTTGAGGGCTACTTTGCCAAAGCCGCCGAATCCCGCAAGCGCGGCGGCTATCTGGTGGTTGATAACCATCTCACGGATGAACAAGCCAACAGCCTCGACGGCATGCATCTCGATTGGCTTGAGATCCGCCAGTCAAGTGTCAGAAGCTATCCGAACGATGCCGTAGCCGCGCACATCGTCGGCAATGTCGATTGGCAAGGCAAAGGCGTCGCGGGCGTTGAATTAAAACTCAACAAAGACCTGGCGGGTACGCCCGGAGTCCGCCGCATTGAACGCGATGGCAAACAAGTCTCGTATGCGAGTGAGATTGTGAAAATGCCCGTTATGGGTAAGAGCATTGGCCTTACTATTGATAGGAAACTGCAATTCATTGCCAAGGAAGCCCTTGAGGAAGCCGTCAAAGAGAACCACGCCGATCATGCCAGCCTGGTGGCGATGGATCCTCGCACCGGCGAAATTCTGGCACTCGAAAACGATCCGACATACGATCCAAACGAACGCTTACTGGCAGGCGAAACAGACGTCGGCCGCGGAAACCTGGCCGTAGGAACTCCCTTCGAACCCGGTTCCGTGTTCAAAATTGTCACGCTGGCCGCCGCTCTTGAAACAACTCGTTTAACGCCCGAGTCGCCTATCGATTGCGGCAACGGCGTCATGCACTTGCTGAATCGCGTCATTCACGATTCGCATCCGCATGGCGTTCTCTCTATGCAGGATGTGCTGGCGTTTTCGAGCAATATCGGAGCTATTAGAATCGGCCAACAGGTGGGTAACGAAAATCTTTACCAGTACATTAGGCGCTTGGGTTTTGGGCAGCGCACTGGCATCGAACTGCCTGGGGAGGCGCCCGGCATTTTGCGCCCATTGCGCCGCTGGCAGCGAACCAGCATCGGTTCGGTGCCCATGGGGCATGAAATAGCCGTCACTTCATTACAACTGGCGCAACTGGGCAGTGTGATCGCCAACGGCGGCTATCTGATGCCGCCGCACATCGTGGCCTGGGAACAAGCGCCTGGCGGCCCGCGCCAAACTGTGAAGCACGCCCAGCCGGTAGCGGTGTTGAAACCGGAGACGGTAATGACCATGCGCTTAATGATGCGCCGCGTCATTACAGAGCCGCACGGCACCGGCCATCGCTTGCATGTGATTGGTTACTCCATTGCCGGCAAAACCGGCACGGCCCAAATCTATGATTATGAGCACAAGCTCTACACGCATCGCTACAACGCTTCGTTCCTCGGCTTCGCGCCCGCCAATAATCCCTCTGTCGTGATTGTGGTAACCGTCAGCGGCACCAGCGGTCAAGCAGGCTTCGGTGGATCGGCGGCCGGGCCGGTGTTCGTCAAGCTGATGTCCGCCGCCTTGAACCGCCTGGGCGTGGTGCGCGACGTGCCCCAAGAAGTCGAAGAATTAATCGCGCGCCAGGGCGTGAAAGCCAAGACTGCGGCGCGGGAAGAAGAGGAAGACACTGACACGGTAGCCGAATTGGCCACGCCTTTCACGGCCGAAGAACTGAAGGGCGATGACGTAGTGGCCATTACCGATGGGTCCGCTCCTAAGGCTCCGAACTTTGTCGGTAAAACAGTAAGAGACGTGATACAGGAAGCGACCGCGACCGGCATTGAGGTAGACATGTTGGGCGATGGTTTAGCGCGCGCACAAAATCCGGTGGCTGGAACACTCCTCACCCCTGGAGAACACATCCGCGTGAGGTTTGCGCGGTGAACCTTAGCCAAATCCTAAACGGCGTCGCCCTGCTTCGTACGTCAACTCCGTTACCCGAAACCGAAGTGAGTGGCATTGCCTACGATAGTCGCAAAGTCGCTGCCGGGTTCTTGTTTTTTGCCTTCTCCGGCGCTAAGACCGACGGCGCGCAATTCGCCAACGACGCCATCAGGAAAGGTGCGCTTGCTGTAGTGGGTGACCGCCCCGCCCCGGGTGGGTTCGCTGGCCTTTGGTTGCAAGTCGCGCATGGCCGCGAAGCGTTGGCTCTCGCCGCGCGTAACTTCTTCAACAAGCCCGATGAGCGGCTGGTTCTTACCGGCATCACGGGAACGAACGGTAAAACCACCACCACCACGCTGCTTGACGCCATGCTGCGCGCCGCCGGCAAAACCACCGCGCTCATTGGCACCATCGAATATCATCTGGCTGGACGCGTTCTGCCGGCCGTAAACACCACGCCCGAATCGCTTGACCTGTTCGCCATGTTCGCCGAACTCGAACGTTTGGGTGGCACGCACGTCACCTTTGAAGCGTCCTCGCACGCTCTCGATCTTGGCCGCATTTACGCCATGAACGTGCATACGGCGGGCTTCACCAATTTCACCCGCGACCATCTGGATTACCACCACACCATGGAGGCGTACTTTGCCGCCAAACAATTGCTGTTTAAGCCGCGAAACGCTCCTCCCCCGCGTTTCGCGGTGTTGAATGCCGATGACGAATGGGCGCGCAAAATCGAGCTGTCCAGTGGGACGCATGCATTCTGGTACGGCTTGAACCAGCAGCCGCTCTCTGCCGGCGGTTCACAATCGACCTGGATTCACCCGGAGAATTTGCAGATGTCGTTTAGCGGCCTGCGCTTTACGGTTGTCGCCGGAGATCGTAAATTCCCCATCGAGTCGCAACTGGTGGGGCATATCAACGCCTATAACATTCTGCTGGCCTGCGGCTGCGCCCTATCGCTTGGCCTGACCGACGCGCAAATTCAAAAGGGGCTGCAAGACATGACCCGCGTTCCAGGCCGCTTTGAGCGTGTGGAAGAAGGCCAGCCGTTCATGGTGGTGGTGGATTATGCGCACACCGACGACGCTCTCCGCAATGTGATTTCTGTGGCGCGCGGCATGAATCCGAAACGCGTCATTACCCTCTTCGGTTGCGGCGGAGACCGTGATCGCTCAAAGCGCCCGCTGATGGGGATGGCGGCCGCCGAACTGAGCGATTATGTGGTGCTTACCTCCGATAATCCGCGCAGCGAAGATCCCCTGGCCATCATGAACGATGCCAGCGTGGGCGTGGGGCGTTTCGATACGCCCAATATTTCCGAGCCTGACCGTGAGCGTGCTATCAGAAAAGCCATCGAGATTGCCGAACCCGGCGATGTGGTGATTCTGGCGGGCAAAGGCCACGAGACGTATCAGATTCTGAAAGACGGCCCTATTCCGTTTGACGATCGTGAAGTGGCGCGCCGTGTTTTACGCGGTTTCGGCTACGTCCGCAAAAAGAACGGATCGGCCTGATATGCGCTTCACGCTCGCGCAGGTTCAGGCTGCCACCGGCGCGCAATCCATAGCCGGTGCCGCCGGTGAAACTTATATCTCGGGTTGGAGTATCGATTCGCGGACTGTTTCTCCCGGCGATTTATTCTTTGCCATAAAGGGCGAAAGCCTTGACGGGCATGCCTTCGTGGAGGCGGCGTTCGCGCGCGGCGCGGCTGCGGCAGTAGTCAGCGAACCACGTGCGAAAGGGCCGCTGTTGTTGGTTGACGATACTTTGCGCGCGTTGCAATCTTTGGCCCGCTGGGCGCGGCGGCGATGGAACAGGCAGATTGTGGCGGTGACCGGCAGCGCCGGAAAAACAAGCACTAAGGAGGTGATTGCGGCACTACTGAGCGTGCGGCTCAAGGTGGGAAAGAACGAAGGCAATTTTAACAACCATATTGGACTGCCACTTGCCATTTTGCGGCTGCCCGACGAGGCGCAAATTGCGGTGCTCGAAATGGGCATGAATCATGCGGGCGAGATTCGCCAGCTTGTCTCCATCGCGGAACCGCAGCACGGAGTGGTGACGAATGTCGGCTATGCGCATGTGGAAAATTTCGATTCGATTGACGGCGTGGCCGCCGCCAAGCGCGAGCTGATTGAGGGGCTGCCGGCGGGAGGCGTGGCGATTCTGAATGCGGACGACGAGCGCGTTGTCAAGTTTGCGGGAAGTCACGCGGGCCGCAGCGTGACCTACGGGTTCTCGGCTGAGGCCGATGTTCGCGCGCTGGATACGGAAATCTGCGCCGATCACTCTGTTTTCAGGGTGCAAGGCGTGCGCTTTCAAACGGGCTTGGCGGGAAGACACAACGTTTCGAATATTTTGGCGGGGATTGCCACCGCTAGAGTGTTTGGCATTCAGCCGGCGGAGCTGGTGGCGGCTGTGGCGAACCTGACGCCCGGCAAAATGCGCGGTGAGAGAAAGGTCTGGCGGGGGGCCACTGTGCTGAATGATTCTTACAATTCCAATCCGGAAGCGGCCCGCAATATGCTCGAGGTGTTGCGCGACGAACCCGCCGAGCGGCGCATTGCCGTCCTTGGTGAAATGCGCGAACTAGGAGCTATGTCCGAACAGTTGCATCGCGAACTGGGCGCCCACGCCGTCGAAGCCGGCATCGACGTGGTGGTGGGGATACACGGCGCAGCCCGTTTCATCGTGGAAAGCGCGCGGGCGGCGGGCGCGCAAGCCGGCTCCACATTTTTCTTCGACGGCCCGGAACCGGCCGGCGATTTCCTCAAGGGCTTTGTCAAAACCGGGGATGCCATCTTATTTAAAGGTTCGCGCGGAACGAAGGTGGAAACCGCGTTGGCTCGAATGGAGTCCTAACCGCAAATGCTCTACTGGCTTCTGTTTCAGGTTCTTCACAAATACGTGCCCGTCTTCCGGATTTTCGGCTACATTACGGTGCGCACCGCCCTGGCCAGCTTTTCAGCCCTCGCCATCGGCTTGATCTCCGGCCCTTGGCTCATTCGCAAGCTGCGCGCATTGAGTTTCGGCCAACATATTCGCGAAGAGGGGCCGCAATCCCATCGCAAGAAATCCGGCACGCCCACCATGGGCGGATTGCTCATCGTCACTGCCATTGTCGTACCAACCCTGCTCTGGGCCGACTTGCGAAACCCATATATATGGTTGGCCATTTTGGGCTTGGTCGGTTTCGGCGTGATTGGTTTCTTCGACGATTACACCAAAGTCACCAAGAAACAGAACCTAGGGCTTACGTCTTGGGAGAAGTTTTGGGCGCAGGTGCTGGTGGCTATGCTCATCGGCTTCTGTCTGTTGGTGCTGCACGCGCACCAATCCTACTCCACTGCCATCAATGTGCCGTTTTTCAAGCAATTTAAGCCGGAGTTGCTAGTCGAAAGCTGGACCAAGAACTTCTGGACCTATCCGCTGGCGTTCGTATTTTTTTATGCATTCATCGTCTTCATCATGGTCGGTGCATCCAACTCGGTCAATTTAACCGATGGCTTGGACGGCCTTGCCATAGGTTTAATGATCATCGCGTCGGGCGGCATGACGGTGCTGACCTATCTTTCCAGCAACGCCGCGCTTTCGCAATATCTTGGCTTGGCGCGCCTGCCCCGCTCGCAGGAACTCACCATCTTTTGCGCCTCCATGGTGGGCGCGAGTCTGGCGTTTCTTTGGTACAACTGTCACCCCGCCGAAGTTTTCATGGGCGATGTCGGTTCCCTTGCTCTGGGCGGCGGCCTGGGTATAGTCGCTGTCCTGATTAAACAGGAAGTGCTGCTGGCGTTTATCGGCGGAGTTTATGTGATCGAAGCGTTGTCGGTCATTTTGCAAGTAGGCAGCTACAAGCTGCGCGGCGGCAAGCGCATCTTTAAGATGGCGCCCATCCATCACCATTTCGAAGCGCTGGGCTGGTCTGAATCCAAAGTCATTGTAAGGTTTTGGATTGTGGGTTTAGTAATGGCCCTGTTGGCGCTCACTACGTTGAAGCTGAGGTAAGCGAAAATGCCGCGCGAATTCTCAGGTCAAGATGTTTTGGTGATCGGCACCAAGCGTTCCGGCATGGCGGCCATCGAACTTCTGCGCAAGCACGGCGCGCGCGTGCGGGCCATGGATTCGTCGCCCCTTACTGCGGACGAACAAACATATTTTGCCGGTATAGGCGTGCCAGTCGTGCCGCAAGAAGCCGAACACATCGGCCCGGCCAGCTTGATCGTCCTGTCGCCGGCTGTCCCTTACGACCTGCCTATGTTGATCGCCGCACGCGAACGCGGCATTCCAACCATTGGTGAAGTGGAGCTGGCGTCCTATTTCCTGCAAGGCACAGTGCTGGGCATTACCGGCTCAAATGGCAAAACCACCACTACCGCCTTGACCGGACATCTTCTCCAGGAGTGCGGCATCCCGTGCCAGGTGGGCGGCAACATCGGCACGGCGGTCACCTCATTAATCGATTCATCTTCGCCAAACCGCTGGAACGTGCTGGAACTATCCAGCTTTCAACTGGAATCCATCAGCCACTTCCAAGCGCAGATAGGCGCGTGTTTGAATGTCACGCCCGATCATTTAGACCGTCATCACACCTTTGAGATTTATGCGAACGCCAAAGCGCGCCTATTTGAAACGCAGCGCGAAAACGCTTTTGCGGTGCTTAATTACGACGATGCCACTTGCCGCGGCTTTGCTTCCCACACACGCGGCAAGGTTCTTTGGTTCAGTTCCACCGAACAGGTGCCGGACGGCGTGTGGCTCAAAGGCGAGCGGATTTTTTGGAACGAGGGCGCGTTCATGGATCGGTCGCAAATCAAACTGCGCGGCATCCACAATGTGGAAAACGTAATGGCGGCCGCGGCGCTCGCTCATTTGGCAGGCGCTCCATTGGCGGGGCTTGGCCCGGCCGTAACGTCGTTCCCCGGCGTTGAGCACCGTATTGAATTCGTCCGTGCTTTGGACGGCGTGGAATATTACAACGATTCAAAGGCAACCAATGTGGATGCAACGCTGAAAGCCGTAGCCGCTTTCGCTCACGGCCTTTGGATTATTTTGGGCGGCAAAGACAAGGGCAGCGATTACTCCCCTTTACGCCAACCGCTGCATGAGCGCGCCAAGGGCGTCTTGCTGATCGGCGCAGAGCCGCCCTATGCCTATGCCGCCGCACCCATCATCCGTAAAGCGCTGGCTGGAGCCGTTGAGATGACGGATTGCGGCACGCTCGAGCGCGCAGTCGCCTACGCCCGCGCGCGCGCCGCCCCAGGCGACACCGTGCTCCTGGCCCCGGCCTGCGCCAGTTTTGACCAATTTCAAAATTACGAAGAACGCGGAAAACATTTCAAACATTTAGTGACACAATTGTTGTAAGAAAAAAATGGCCCAAAAGCTCAAAACCGATTGGATTCTGTTTCTTGCCGTGCTCACCATGGTCTGCTTCGGCCTGGTGATGGTGTACAGCTCGTCGTCTATCGTCGCTGAACTGAAATACCACTGGAGCAGCACGCATTTTTTCGTCCGCCAACTGGGTTGGGCCGTTTTCTCTTTCCTGGTGCTGTTGTATTGCATGAAACGCGATTACCGCCGCTGGAACAACCCCAAATATGCCTTCGCGGCGTTGGGCGTGGTGGTGCTGCTTTTGCTTGTGGTGTATTTGACCGATAGCGCCAGCCATCGCTGGTTGCGCGCCGGCCCGCTCTCCCTTCAGCCATCGGAATTGGCAAAACCCGCCCTGGCGCTGTTTCTGGCCTATTTTCTGTGCCGGCGTTTGGGCGCCGTGAATGACCGCTCCACCCTTGCGCCCATCGCCATTTCCGTTTCCGCCATGGCTTTGTTCGTGGCGCTGGCCGACCTTGGAACCGCCGTGGTCCTGGTCATCACCACAATCATTGTGATCTTCGTAGCGGGCGTCGATTTGCGCTATTTGGCCGTCTGCGGCGTGCTGGGCCTATTGTTGGGTCTCGGTTTTATCGCCATGAAACCTTACCGCCTCTCGCGGCTGATCGATTTTGTGGACAAGGATCACCAGATTCTCAACAAAGTCGATCCCGGCGGCCGCATATTGGCCTATGCGCACAAGACCGCTTCCACCAGCGATCCCGGCTATCAGCAACTGCAAGCGCGCATCGCGCTCGGCTCCGGCGGCCTGTTTGGCGCCGGATTGATGGAGAGCAAGCAAAAGATGTTGTATTTGCCGGAAGCGCACACCGATTTTATTTATGCAGTGGTGGGCGAAGAAACCGGTTTCCTCGGCGCTGCGGCGTTGTTATGCGGCTTTGTGGTGGTGCTGTGGCGGGGTCTGCGTGTCGCTCTGCGCGCCAATGACAATTTTGGACGCTATCTGGCGCTCTCTGTCACCGTGTGCGTGGTGGTGCAAGCGCTGATCAACATCAGCGTGGTGCTGGACCTCATTCCAAACAAGGGAATTCCGCTGCCGTTCATCAGCAACGGCGGGAGTTCGCTGCTGAGCACTTTGCTGCTGATGGGAATGCTGTTGAGCGTGACTGAGAATACGCCCTGACCATGGCCCATTCGTTCGTTTTGACCGGCGGCGGTACCGGCGGACATGTATTTCCGGCGCTGGCTGTGGCGCGTGTCTTACAAGCGCGCGCTCACAAGTTGCTGTTCGTGGGAACCAAAGAGGGCATGGAATCGCGCTTGGTGCCAGACGCGGGGTTTGATATCGAATTCGTTCACAGCGGGGGCTTAAACCGCGTAGGTATCGCCAAGCAAATTCGCAGCGCGGCGCAGTTACCTTTGGGCATTGCCGCAGCTTGGAGAATTTTGCGCAAGTTTCGCGCGGAAGCGGTATTCAGCATGGGCGGGTATGTGGCGGGGCCCGTAATGCTGGCGGCGGCGCTGGCCGGCATTCCGCTGGTAATCATGGAGCCGAACTCCGTGCCGGGATTCGCCAATCGGAAAATGGCCGGCCGCGTTTACCGCGCGCTGCTGGGTTTTGAGAACGCCCGCCGCTGGTTTCCAGCCGACCGTGCCGAAGTGACCGGGCTACCGGTACGGCCCGAGTTCTTTGCCCTCGAGCCCAAGCCCCACCAAACCTTTACCGTGCTCATTACCGGAGGAAGCCGCGGCGCGCGCACGTTAAACCGTGCTTCGAAAGAAAGCTGGCCGCATTTTCGAGCGAGCCAAACGCCTGTGCGGATCGTACACCAAACGGGTGCGGCGGAGCATGCGGCGCTGGCCGCCGAATTTGGCGGTGCGGGGGTTGCCGGCGAAGTGTTGCCGTTCATTAGAGATATGGCTGCGGCGTTTACCCAGGCCGATGTCGTGGTCGGCCGCGCCGGCGCGGGCGGTGTCAACGAAATTGCCGCCGCGGGAATGGCTTCGGTTTTGATTCCTCTGCCGTTTGCCGCCGACGACCACCAGAAAGAAAATGCGAAAACTCTACTGGAGGCCGGTGCGGCACGCATGGTGTTAGACCGCGATCTGTCGGGCGAAAGGCTGTTTCGCGAAGTGGAGGATTTGCGCAAAAGCCCGGAAGCACTGGCTGCCATGCGCCGGCAGGTACGTCAGTTTGCGCATCCGGGCGCTGCGGAACGGGCGGCGGCAGTACTCGAGGAGGCGGCTGAAAGCAAGCGCCGCTCATAAAAAAGGAATTTTTATTTGACAGAAGCTCATAAAGCCGAAACAATGGTGGCAAGAAATGTTTTTTAAGCCCCAGCACGTCCACTTCGTTGGCATCGGGGGCATTGGCATGAGCGCCATCGCCGAGGTTCTGCTGACTCTCGGCTATCAGGTTTCCGGTTCCGACGCGAAACTCAGTCCGATCACCGACCGGCTAACGAAGTTGGGCGCGCTGGTCCTGGTGGGTCACCGGGCGGAGAATGTCGCCGGCGCGAAAGCGGTGGTCGTGACGTCCGCTCTCGATCCGGCCAACCCCGAGGTGGCCGAGGCGCGCCGTCTGCAAATACCGGTGATTCCGCGCGGCGAATTGCTGGCCGAATTGATGCGCTTGAAGTTCGGTATTGCCATCGCCGGCAGCCACGGCAAGACTACCACTACATCCATGGTCGCATCCATATTGAACGCCGCTAATCTCGATCCAACGGTTGTGGTGGGCGGGCGCGTGGCAGCTATGGAGGGATCGAACGCGCGTGTCGGCAAAAGCACCATTCTGGTGGTCGAATCGGATGAAAGCGATGGCTCGTTCCTGAAGCTTGCGCCAATCCTGGCGGTAGTGACGAATATCGACCGCGAGCATTTGGATCACTACGCATCTCTCGAAGAAATTCAGACGGCGTTCACTGAATTTGTAAATCGGGTGCCGTTCTACGGAGCGGCAGTGTTGTGCATGGAAGATGCCAACATCCAACAGATCTTTCCCAAAATTCGACGGCGCACGATTACGTACGGCAGGTCGGCGCAGGTGGATCTGGAGATTCAAGAGATCCGATTGGGCGCTGGCGGCAGTGACTTCTCGTTGCGCCGGCATGGCAGCGAACTGGGAGATTTCCATCTGAGCGTGCCAGGCGTGCATAACGTTTTGAACGCGGCGGCGGCGGCGGGCATTGGGTTGGAGATGGACGCGACAGTGGCGCAAATTCGCGAAGGACTGGCGGCCTTTAGCGGGGTAGACCGGCGTTTCTCGGTGCGCGGCATAGAGAAGGGTGTGACGGTGCTGGACGACTACGGCCACCACCCAACCGAAGTCAAGGCCACACTCGCAGCCGCGCGCCTAGGGCCTTACAAAAAGATTCATGTGTTATTCCAGCCGCATCGTTTCTCGCGCACGAAGTTTCTTATGGACGATTTTGCCGGCGCTTTTAATCAGGCCGACAATTTGTATCTGTTGGATATTTACGCCGCGTCGGAACCCGCCATAGAAGGAGTGAACGCCAAAGCTCTGGTGGAAAAAATCCGCTCGTTCGGCCACCGCTCCGCGCAGTATGTCGCAACTATGGACGAAGGCGTAACCGCGATTGCAAGTGCCGCTGGCCCGGGCGATTTGATCGTAACCCTGGGTGCGGGTAATGTTTCGCAAGCGGCCGAAAAAATTCTCGAACGGCTGCGGGGTGGGGCATAGTTGGCGCGCCGCAAAGCAACCTTCAACGACGATGCCGGCGCCCCAGGTCTATTCGCCGGGCTCCAATGGCTCCGCTTGGCCTTTTGGCTGATCTCGGGCATTGTGCTGATGTTCGGCGCGTTCATCGCCTGGCATTTGATCGTGGAATTCTTGATCAAAGACGACCGCTTCCGCGTGGCGGAGTCCGAAGAACTGGCAGGGCAGAGTCCAAATCTGGTGGTGGAGGGAGTACATTATGCGTCGGCTTCCCAAGTCCGTCATGTCTTCTCGCAAGACTTCGGACGGAGTTTGTACCTGGTTCCGCTTCAAGCCCGGAGGCAGCAATTGCTTGAGATCGATTGGGTGCAAGATGCGGCGGTTTCGAAGATATGGCCGGACACGCTGAGAGTGGCGATTCGCGAACGCGAGCCGGTGGCATTCGTAAGGCTGCCGGAGCGGCACTCCGGGGCTGGCACGAGGCTGGCTCTGATTGACGCTTACGGGCATATTTTACACCCCCGCGTAGCCGCGAAATTTACTCTGCCCGTCATCGCCGGTGTGCGCGAGGACGAGACGGTAGAGAGCCGGCATGCGCGCGTTGAGCGGGCGCTCGAGATGTTGAAGGAGGTGGGGCCGCTAGGTGTGCAGATCTCTGAGGTGGACGTGAGCGACCCGAACAATCTGGTGGTGGCTGAGCACGTAGGCAACGATGTTGTGAATCTCATGGTGGGAGAAGAGAATTATGCCGAAAGGCTGCGCAACTTTTTGGCGAACTACAGCGAGATTAAAGAGAAGCGTCCCGACGCCAAGACGCTCGACCTGCGGGTGGATGGCGTCATCACAGCGGTAGGGGAAAATCGATTTGAGCGGTAAAACCAAACTAGCGGTCGGTCTGGATCTGGGCAGCAGCAGTTCACGCGTTGTCATCTGCGCACTCGAAGACTTCACCACGCGCTTCCTCGGATATGGCGAAGCGCCGGTACAAGCTTGGAGCAAAGGGAGGCTCGGCGACCTGGAAGCGCTGGCGGAAAGCATTCGCGCCGCTTTGCGTGAGGCTGAGAAAAGGGCGCAAGCTTCGCCAGATTCGGCATTGATTGGCTTGGGCGGCTGCGTCTCGGGCATGAACAGCCGTGGCGTTTACGAGTTCGGCCAGCGCCGGCGCGCCATTGAACCGGAGGATCTGACCTGCGCGGTGGAATTGGCCGCGCGTGTGCAGCTAGACGAAGACCGCGAAATTCTGCAGATCTGCCCGCAGGATTTTACCCTGGACGGCCGCGCCGGCTACCGCAATCCCAAGGGTATTATGGGCGCGCGCCTGGAAGCGAATGTGCTCGTCGTGACGGTATCGCTGCATGAGCATCAAGCCATTGTTTCGGCTGTGCATAACTCGCATCTCGCGGTGGAAGAATCCGTGTTTGAAGCCATCGCCGCTGGTTACGCGGCGGTATTGCCGGAAGATCGGGCGCGCGGTGCGGCCATTGTCGATATTGGCGCCCAATCCACCGAACTCGCCATTTACGATGGCGACTCGCTGCTGCTGGCCACTAGCATCCCCATCGGCGGCGACCACTTCACGCGCGATCTCGCACGGCTGTTTAAAGTGAATTACGATTTTGCCGAAGCGTTAAAGCGCCAGTTCGGCTCGGCCGTAACGGATTCGGTTCCCGAAACGGCTTTGGTGGAGCTCCCTTCCGGCGATGGCCGGGGTGTCCGCGAAGCCAGCCGCCGCCAACTCAACGAAATTCTAGAGGCTCGCGCCGAGCAGATTTTCGAACACGTCTACAACGAAGTGTTGCGCGTGGGAATGGAAGAAGCGCTGTTGGAAGGCGTAGTGGTAACGGGTGGCGGCGCGCTATTGCCTGAGATATGCGATGTGGCTGAGCGTATCATGCACTGCCCGGCGCGCAAAGGCTTGGCGCTGGGCATTGAGGGCTGGCCAAGCGAATTGGACAACCCGGCCTGGACCACCGCGGGCGGATTGGCAATGTATTCGGGACGGTTGAAGTTGAAACGCGATTGGAAACGAGCATCGACGAGCATAGCAGGGTCGGCAGTTAAGTAGAAAGGGAGTGTAAACCAAATGGACGACGATCTAAAATTCCTCATGGCCGAGGAAGTGAATCTAACCACACGGATCAAGGTTTTGGGCGTGGGCGGCGGCGGGTCTAACGCGGTCGGCCGTATGCTACAGGAGGGACTCAGCGGTATTGAGTTCTACATTCTCAACACCGACAAGCAGGCGCTGGCCGCCTCGCCGGTGGCGAATAAGCTCGCGGTCGGTAAGAAACTCACCAGCGGGTTGGGCGCTGGAGCCGACCCGTCGGTCGGCCGGCAAGCGGCGCTCGAAGACACCGAACAGATTATTGAAATTCTGGAAGGCGCCGATATGGTATTCGTCACGGCGGGACTCGGAGGTGGCACCGGCACCGGTGCCGCGCCCGTTGTGGCCTCTCTCGCCAAAGAACTCAACGCCCTCACGGTGGCCGTTGTCACCAAACCATTCTTATTTGAAGGGCCCCGCCGCATGCGGCAAGCCGAACGCGGCCTGGCCGAACTGGCCGGTTGCTGCGACACGGTCATCAGTATTCCCAATGAGAAACTGCTGGCCTTAGTGCCCAAGGGCGCGAAATTCATGGATGCGTTTCGTATGGCCGACGACGTTCTGCGCCAGGCCGTACAAGGGATCGCGGACATTATTACCACGCCAGGCATCATCAATCGCGACTTCTCGGACATCCGTACCATCATGCTCGGCATGGGTTACGCCATGATGGGAACGGCCATTGCCTCAGGCGATAACGCGCCTGTCGAAGCGGCTCAGAAAGCGATCAACAGCCCGCTGATGGAAGAAGGCGGAGTGCTGGGCGCCCGCGGCGTGTTAATCAACATTACAGCGTCGAGCGAATTGGGCATTCACGATGTGAACGAAGCCTGCAACCTGATTCGCGCGGCCACCAAGAACGAGGATGTCCAAATCAACTTCGGCGTGGTGATGGACGAGCGTATGGGCAGCGATGTCAAGGTGACGGTAATTGCCACCGGCTTTCAGCGCGATTCGCTACCGGAGATCGACCGGCGCAGTTCACACTTCCCATTCAGTTCGACGATTGCGCCGGAGGTGGCCACCATGCCTGCTCCGCCGCCCACACCTGCATATGTGCCCGAGCCGGAACCCCTCATTGCGCCCGAGCCGGAGCCAGTAGTAGCGCAGCAGGATCTGATAGCCGACGACGATTATGAGATGCCCGCAATTTTGCGCAAGCAGCGGCGGGCGGCGGGAGCGTAAGCAAAATGGCGAAAGGCTTGAGTGCGGTAGCGGTGCTTCTTTTGGTGAGCGGCGGCGCGGTCTCGCAGCAAAAAGGTGGCAGCACGCGAATTGCCCAGTTCGAAAACGCTGAGGTCCGAGTATGGAAATCCATCGTGGTGCCTAACGCTCCGCTGGCCATGCACAGGCATGAGCACCCCCGCGTGATTGTGGCGTTGGAAGGCGGAGATATGAAGATTGTTCAGGAATCCGGCGGTAGTGAAATGAATCATTGGCAGACCGGTAAGGCATATTGGCTGCCGGCGAACGAGCCCGGCAAGATGCATGCCGACGTCAACGCAGGCAGCAAACCCATTGAAGTGATGGTGGTGGAATTGAAGAACGCCCACTAACCGCTAAAACAAATGTCCCATCTTCTCGCGCTTCGTCTTGAGATACTCAGCCGTTGTATCCAGCGCCGGCGCAATAATCGGCGTGCGTTCGACAACCTCAATACCCGCGTTTTCAAGAGCTGCGATTTTTTCAGGGTTGTTGGAAAGTAATCGAACTTGGGGGATTTTGAAATAATTGATAATGGCCGCCGGCAAAGCGTAGTCCCGCAGATCGGCGGCGAAGCCTAATTCCTCATTGGCCTCCACGGTATCCAAGCCGTGGTCCTGCAATTCGTAAGCCCGCAACTTATTGAGAAGCCCGATGCCGCGGCCTTCTTGATGCTCATAAATAAATAACCCCCGTCCCTCGCCAACGATTTTGTCGAGCGAAATTTCCAGTTGCGAGCGGCAATCGCAGCGCAGGCTGTGAAACACATCGCCTGTGAGGCATTCCGAATGAATGCGGACCAGAGGCGCTCCCAATACGGGGTTGAGGTCGCCCATTGTAAGAACCACCGCCTCTTCGGTTTCATTAGGACGAATGCCGGCAAAGCCGAAAATGCGAAACTTGCCGAAACGCGTTGGAAACTCTGCTTCGGCTATTTTATTAAGCTGCAAGTCACTCAACCTCTATTATAGAAGCCAAAGCACATGCTGAACCAGGATCAGCTTGCGGCGCTGCTGCTGAAGATCGCGGTATCCACCTCGCTCGCGAGCATTGTGATGCGTTTTGGGCCCATGCAGCGGATGCTGCTGCGCGACGACAGGAGTCTGCGGGAACGCCTGCAACTAGCCTTCATCTTCGCCCTGCTCTTTGGGGCCAGCGCGGAGTTTCGCATCTTGAGCCACGATAAGTACCAGGCCATCGATCTGGCGTTGGAAGGCTCGATCATCGCGGGCATCCTCGGCGGTTACGTCAGCGGGTTGATTACCGGCCTGTGCGCATCCATCCCCGATATGTTTAATGGCAAGTGGATGTCGATGCCCCTCTTCAGCGCGGCAGGTATCATCGGCGCGTTGATTCATGATCTGGCGCCGCGGCGCGAAGATATTTGGTCCTTTTCGCCCTTCGTAGACTTGAATCTTTGGCGGCTCTTCCGTCAACTCCTGCGATTGAAGCGCGATGTCATTCAACGCCGCTTGCTGGAATTGGCGGCTTTTAACTTGACTTGCAATTTTCTGGTGGTGCTGGTCGAGGCGCTTCGCTGGGGGGTGCGCGCCATCTTTCCGGTACACAATACGTTTTTCCTCTTCGAGTACCCGCCGGCGCACCGTTGGGTCTTCGTTTATTGCGCGGCCACCACCTTGTTCGCGGTTTCGTTGCCCATCCGCGTTTGGAGCAGTTATCGCGCGGAACGCCAATTGGAGACCCAGCACGCGCGCCTGATCGAAGCCCGCCTGGCGGCCCTGACGAACCAGATCAACCCACATTTTTTGTTCAACACGCTCAATTCAATCGCCACGCTCATCCGCATCAATCCCGATAACGCGCGCAACATGATTTACCGGCTTTCCAAGATTCTTCGCCGCCTGTTGCGAAGGACCGAAAACTATTCCCAACTGCGCGAGGAGATTGCCTTTATCGATGACTACCTGGCTATAGAAATGGTCCGCTTCGGCGACAAGCTCAAATTTCAGAAAGACATCGAGAACGCCACGCTCAGCCGTCTCGTGCCAAGCATGATCTTGCAGCCGATTATTGAGAACTCCATCCGCCACGGTTTGGCGAGTAAGGTGGATGGCGGCACGGTGCGCCTCAGGGCTTGGCTCGAGGGAACGAGGTTGAACATTTCAATTGAGGACGATGGCGTGGGCATTGACGAGGAAAAACTAGGAGCATTGTTTGAATCGGGTATCGGTGTGAGCAACGTGAACGAGCGCCTGCGCGTTCTATTCGGCAAGGGGTACCGCATGACGGTGGATAGTACGCCCGGCGGAGGTACGAAAACACGGATCGAAATACCGGAATTGGAAGACGTGGGAGACGGCACCCCCGCTGCGGCACTTTCCCGCAGATAGCTGAAACCTTATAGCGAGACAAAGCGTCTTTTTTGACACTCGTTTGCTATGGTGGATCGGCTATAGGTGTCTTTGAGCACACATCGGAGAGGTTTCTGGCGAGTAACGGCCACGCTTTTGGTTGCCGCGGCGGCCCAGGCTTTCGCTTGGCAAGAGGCAACATCCAAGGACAAAGATAAGCAAGACAAGCCCGCTCCGACGGTTTATACGCCGGGTGGCGATGTAAAAGCGCCCAAAGTCGTTCACTACGTCGAGCCGCAATTCTCCAGCTCGTCCAAAGAAGCGTTTGTCGAAGGCGTCGTGAAGCTCAAGACCACCGTCACCCCAGACGGGCTACCAATCGACATCGAGGTCATCAAGGGCTTGAACACCGAAGAAAACCAAAGCGCGGTGGAGGCCGTAAAGCAATGGCGCTTTCAGCCTGGCACCAAGGGCGGGGAAGTGGTTCACGTCAGGGTCAGTATCGAAATCGCTTTTAATCTAATGTGACTTCACTTGCTAGCGGGCGCCACCGCCGCCGCCTTCTTGAAATCGCCCGCTTTAACAATGGAAATGCGATCGGGGTCAATCACGCTGCGCATGGCGGCAACCACTTGGTCTGGCGTCAACTGGCGAACCTTGTTTTCCTGGTCTTCGTTGAACGCAAACGTTCGCCCGTCTTCTTCGTGACCGGCTAGCATTTGCGCCAGAGACCGGTCGTCGCCCCGGCTTACCTGGCGCGATTGCAGCCAACCTACCCGGTCGTTATCCACCTCGCTGGGAGTAAAGCCGTCTTTCAAGGCTCTGGCGAGTTCTTCCTTAAAAGCGGCTTCCACCTTTGCAACATTTTGTGGAGCGGCAATCGCAAACACCATGAATTCGCCATCCGGTTCGTGAGACGACGCTGTCAGCCTCGACCCAACGCCATAGCTCAGGCCATCTTTCACCCGGATGCGGGTGGCTAAACGGGAGTTAAGGAAACCACCCCCCAGCATGTAGTTGCCGAAAACCAAGCCCGGATACCTGGGATCGGTATCTGACAGATTAATGCGTTCGCCCGCGACGAAAACCGCGTTTTGCTTATCCGGGGTTTCGATAGTCTTGTTTATTACCTCCGTCTTTTCAAAACCAAACTTGATCCGTTCGTACGGAGTGGAGTTCGTAAACGAGCCGAATAATTCAGTCAGCGCTTTCTTTGCTTCCGCGGCGTCAAAATCGCCTACGATGGAAACTTCCGCGTGGTTGGCGCCGTAAAACCGTTTATGGAACTCGCGGGCCTCTTCCACTTTGGCTTTGCCGAGATCCTCAATTGACTCCTCAACCGAGACGGCGCTACGGACATCGCCGCGTGGGTACGGACGAATCGCGCGGTTCAACTCAAGCGGCGCTATGGACTGCGGTTCAGACTTACTGTATTCAGCAAAGGTCAGTTGTTCCTTGCGGACTTGCTCGAACTCGGTTTCGGGAATCGTCGGGTGCTGCAGAATATCGCTGGCAAGTTTGAGCACCGGCACCAGGTTGGCGTGAACGGTTTCAATGGAGGCGTTCACGGTAGTAGCACTTCCGCCCACATTGAGTTGCGCTTTCAGGCGATCGATTTGATCCTGAATCTGTTGGCGATTCAAGCTGGTGGTGCCGCGAATGAGGCACTCGGCGGTAAGCGTGCCGAGGATATCTTTGTTCTTGAGCGACTCAATCGTACCGAAGTGCAGGTTGATTACCGCGTGTACCGTCCCGCCGCGGGTCTTCTTCGGCATTAAAACGACTTTCATCCCCGAGGGTAGCGTGAAACGCTCGGTTCGCGATTCGATATTCGCGGGCGAGGGATCAAACGCTTCACCTTGAGCCATGGCCGCTTCGCCTTTGTAGTCTTTTAGCTCTGCGGCGACGTCCGTTTTCGCGGGGATCGTGGCGCGGTCCGGCTTGGCATCGGGAATGAACTCGCCCAGCGTGCGGTTGGATGGCTTCAAGTATGCCGCCGCAACGCGCTTGACATCTTCAGGCGTCACGCTCTTGATGCGGTCGCGATCCAGAAACAAAAGACGCCAATCGCCCAGCGCGATCCACTCGCTCATGAAGAGCCCAACCCGGTCGGAATCGTTCAAGGTTAGATCGATATTCTTGAGAATCCGGGTCTTGGCGCGCTCCACTTCCTCTTTACTGGGCGGTTCCGTGGCGACGGCCGCAATCACATCCAGCAAAGTCTTGCGCGCCTCATCCATTGAATCGGTATTGCGCAGCACCGCCGCCGCCAGCAGCAGGCCCGGCTCATTATGCTGCTCGGCATCGGCGAATACCTCGGTGGCTTTCTTGTTATCCACTAGCGCTTTGTACAAGCGGCCCGAGGAAGGCTCACCCAAAATGCCCGCAAGAATCTCCAGCGCCGCCGAATCGGGACTACCGCCATCGGGAATATGATAGGCCGCCACCACCCCCTGAACATCGCCCACCCGGCGAACAATAGTGGTACGCTCGCCGTCCTGCGCCGGCTCCACCGTATGGGTTGGTTCAAGCACCCGCGTGGGCCGCGGAATCTTTCCAAAATATTCGTTTACTAACGAAACAATCTGCGCTTCATCCACTTTGCCGGCTACCGTGAGAACCGCGTTGTCCGGCTGATAGAACTTGTGATAGAAAGCCTGCAGGTTGGTAATCGGCACGCGTTCGACATCGGAGCGGTTGCCGATCACCGGACGGCCGTAGGCATGGGCGGTGTAGGCGGCCGATTTTGTATGTTCAAAGAGCACGTTGAACGGATTGTTTTCGCCCATTTCGAATTCATTGCGGACGACCGAGAACTCTTTGTCGAAATCCTCCTTCTTGATGAAGGAATTAACCATGCGATCGGATTCCAGATCGAGCGCCCAACGCAGATTGACGTCTGATGCCTGGAAAGTTTCGAAGTAGTTGGTCCGGTCTTCCGATGTGGTGCCGTTGGGGCGCGCGCCATGCTCCGTCAATTCCTGCGGAATATTGGTGTGCTTGGTGCTGCCTTTAAATACCATGTGCTCCAGCAAGTGAGCCATGCCGCCTTCGCCCGCCCCTTCATGGCGCGATCCAACCAGATAAGTAATGTTGACGGTGATGGTGGCTTTTGAGGGGTCGGGGAAGACAAGGAGTTTCAACCCATTGTCCAATTGATATTGCGTGATCCCTTCCACCGATGTGATTTTCGTTACACCCGCCGGCAATGCGCTTTGAGCGGCGCCGGGTGGCGGATTTAGACAAAAAATAGCGAACGCGATTAAGGCAATGGCCAAATTCTTCAAGTGCTAGCCTCCTGGCATGAGCGAAAATTCTAGTTTAGCTGGACACGAATGAAGCTCAGCAAAAACTGCTACCCATTTAGCGGGCTTTAGGCCCTTACAACCACCGATGCAGGATCGTTCTACGCGGTAACCTCGTCACTCAAACCCGCTCCTCAGTCCCAAAACTCCCACTCCTGGACGCGAATCCGTATTTCACGTACGCTGTGGTTAATGATTTATCCATCGGAGGGTTGGTCAAGAATTCGCCTGCGGAGGGCCGCTCTGGGCGCATTCCTATTTGTTCCGTTTTTCACTGGCTCTGCAAGCGCAGCCTCTATTGGCACGAGTGTCTCCTGTGGGCTCACCACGCAGGGGCAGCTTCCCATTAGCATCGCTAACTCGTCAAGCTGCACCATTGGGAGCTCGAGTTTGGGCCCCGGGGATGGCTATGCCAACGCCACCGCGTCCGTCACATATTCTGTCGCCGGAAACGATTTCAACAGCACACTGTCGGCGTCCGCCAACGCCACACCACCCGGCCTATTCGTTGGCTCCACCAGCGCTACCGCGAACGCCTCTCTGAGTGTCGAGTTATACACCGCCGGTCCTCTGCGAACGGGCGTTCTCGAGATTGTGAAGGGTGGCAATTTCGCAGGCGTTACGGGTGGCAACGGAATAGGTTCCACTCAGTACTCCCTCTCACCCACGGGCCTGGCCGCGGGTTGCGCTGGAGCAATTTGCTTCAATGATCCGCTCTTGCAGCCCATCACGTTAGGCACCACCTTCCAGTTCAACGAAGACATGAACTTTACCGAGAACGGTAGCGATCTGTCAGGACCGGCGAGCGGTTTTGGGAGCACTCAGCTGACATTCCTGTTCTTCGAGGCTGACGGCGTCACTCCCGTCCAGGTGTCCGAGGCGCCGGAACCAGCTGCATACGGACTTGTGGCTATTGGAATAGCGGGCGTTCTCTTTGGAAGCCGCCGAGCAAAGATCCATTCTGCCGCAGCATCCCGAATCGAGTTGAACTGTGATGCAGCTTACGTTCGGAGAAAGTGGCATTCCTTATTGCTTTAACTGTTGAAGTGTCCATCGAATTGAGGTATTCTACTCTCGGCTAAAATTTGCCCGAGGGTTCCCATGTTCAGACGTACACCTCTCATCCTCCTTGCGCTGCTGATCCCAGCTGCGCTTATCTCGCAAACGGCTTCCAAGAATATGGCGGCCGGCACCTGGAAACTGAACACCGCGAAATCCAAGTTCGACCCCGGGCCTGGACCTACCGGCGCGACCGTCATTATCGGCGAAGACAATAAAATCCAGTACTCAGCCGAAACACCCGATGGCAAATCGACCAGCTGGTCCGTATTGCCCACAGCCGATGGGACGCCTGCTGCAATCGTAGGCATGGGCGAGAACTCCACACTCGTTGAGAAGAGAATTGACGGGCGTCATGTGGAACACACCTGGAAAGTCGGCTCTGGGACGCAAACGGGCAGGAGCGTGATTTCTAAGAACGGAAAGACGATGACTTATACGTTGACCGGTACCAGTCCGGATGGAAAGCCGGTGCATAACGTTGAGATTTTTGAGAAGCAGTGATCTGCCCATTTAGGGTGACGCGCGAACTTGGCTTCCAGCAAATTGGCGGCGTTGCCTGTCCGGCGGACCCGCCATCAGGCTCCTTCCTAATTCTTCGTCAGTTCTCTAGCGGCTTCGTCCAATAGGTCGGCCTCGCTCTGCAAAGCTTTCGCCACCCGCAGTATTTGTTCGTCCGCTTGAGCCCAGCGTTTTTGCTCAATGGCTTCCCGGACACCCGGAATGGTTTTCACACCGTAGCCGGTATAGAGGCCGGGAGCATAGACGAGATTCTCAAACCAAGCGCGGTTCGGCAGGCCGCCGGAGTCAGTAAGAAGACGCTCCGTCTGGATCAACTTGGCGTTCACGCTGGCCGAGGCTTGGCTGCCGGCTGCCTCAAACGCCTTTTCGTAGGCTTCAGCGGCGCCGGTCAACTCGTCGGCAGCGTTATCGAGAGGGGCAAAATTAAGATAAGGCGGAACAGGTTCCCTGGAAGGTGGTGCCATCTTCTTCTTCGGATCGGCTGTGGCCCGATAAACGCCGTCATCAATCTCGGTGTTCAGTTCCTTGGCATGGGCTCGCTGGTCGGAGTCCAACTCTTTGATCTCCGTAATGTAGGTGTGAATGGTGTCGGCGAAATTAGTGAACTTGAACGGCAGGATTGCCGCGTCAGCCAGGCGCATCACCATCGTGCCGGCCGTTTGTGCCAGCACTCGTCCGTAAGCAAAGTCAGTGTCGTCGAAATGAGTGTAATAGTAAAAATCGTCGTAAATGGAATGGTACTGACCTCCCGAGTCTTCCCCTCCGAATCCGAGATCGAGGCAGGCCACGCCCAGGTGGTCTGTAAAGACAGTGTAATCGGAACCTGATCCCAAAGCCGCAATTCGCAGGTCCGGCCGGGATTTCAGTTCGGCGCGGAGTTTCGGTGTGCCGTTGGAGATCTCCCTTAAACGGAGGCGCTGCCAAACAGTCATCTTAGTTTCCGGGTCTTGAATGTCCTTCGCCACTCCGTTGACAAAGTCTTCCAATGAATGCGAGCCGCCGGCAAAGAGGTATCCCCGCCCATTGCTATCGGAATTGATATAGGCCACCGCATGCTGTTTCAATTCGGCGGCATGAGTTTCCGCCCACTCAGTCGAGCCGAGGAGACCGGGCTCTTCGCCGTCCCAAAAGCAATAGATGATGGTACGGTCGGGCTTCCAACCTTGCTTGAGCAGCTCGGCCAGAGCCCGGGCCTCTTCCATCTCCGGACTTGCGCCAGAGACTGGATCTTGCGCGCCGTTGACCCAGGCGTCGTGATGGTTGCCGCGGATGATCCACTCGTCGGGATATTTCGAACCCGCAATTTTGGCGATGACGTCGTAAAGTGGCTTGCGATCCCAATTGAACTTAAGGTGCAAATGCGCCTTTGAAGGGCCAGGGCCCACGTGGTAGGTCATGGGAAGCGAACCGCGCCAAGCCACCGGCACCAGTTCCCCGCCCAAGTTCTTCAGCAGCGGTTCGGCGTCTTCATATGAGATCGGCATGACCGGAATTTTGGTCAGCGTAGTGATTTCGTTCAGCGGCAATTTCTTCGCGCCTTCCACTGCGCCGATACCCGGAGTGGCGGGATCGCCTGGATAGAGTGGCATGTCCATAACGCTGCCACGCTGTGCGCCGAAGGGTGGACGCATCGGGCCTTTGGGATAAACGTCGCCATGAAAAAAGCCGTCCTCGTGCGGGTCGGAATAGATAAGGCAGCCGATGGCGCCGTGTTCCGCTGCGACTTTCGGCTTGATCCCGCGCCAAGTCAGACCATAACGTGCCAGCACAATAGCGCCTTGAACCGAGATGCCCATCCGGTCGAGTTCCTTGTAGTCGTCGGGACTGCCATAGTTAACGTAAACGATAGGAGCTGTGACATCGCCGTCGATGGAAAAAGCGTTGTATGTCGGAAGCTGCTCACTCTTCTGATTGGATGTGGGATCGACGGAGAGCGCCGGTTCTTCCAGCTTGGCTGTGTACTTGACGGGCTCGATCAGTTCAAGAGAGCGCTCTCTTGGAGTGGGGAACAGTGTGTCGAAGGTCTCAATCTGGACATCCAGCCCCCAGGATTTCAATTGAGCGGCGATCCACTCCGCGTTGTCTTTGTCGTAGGGCGAACCAACATGATGAGGGCGCGCGGAAAGCCGGCGCATGTTCTCCCGCAAGCGATCTGGCTGCGGAATCTCCTTGAACTTTTGTTCCCATTGAATCTCGCTCGCCGACGTTTGCGCGGAGTAGCCTCGGAGGGTCGATGGTGTGTCAGCGGCTTGGGTCGAGAGTGCGAAGACAGCCAGTAAAGCAAGAGTGGAGCGCATGGTTAACCATTGTAGACAACCCCCACCGTCCCTTTCGGAACCGCGCCCGCCAGGAAGCGTTATTAACGCCTTCGAAACCCCAACGCTTTTAGATAGCGTCAGCGCGGTGCAAAAGGCCGGTCGAGAGGCCGCGCAAAGAACGCCGCCACCTTCCATTCCCCGCCCACTTTTTTCCAAACCCTCAGTTCGGCGGCCGCAACGCTCACATGGCCCGAAGGATCCCCTTCTTGATCCCACTCAAGCGTCGAATGCGAGAATTCCCACGCCATGTCGCCAGAGGCGGCCACCTCTAGCCGGTCTATGGTCGTTACGGTGTTCTTTTGATTCCTGCGTTTCCCAGCGGCGCTTTCCGGGTATGGTTCTGGCTTTTCAGACCCAACAACCGGTCTTTTGTAGGCGCCACTCCAGAAGACCTCATCTTCCGTATGAGACAAGCGCGCATCGCTGGCAATCAAGGCGCGAATGGCGGCTTCTTCGGCTTTCACATCCGCGCTGGATTCTGCCACCAGCATGCTGGGACCAATACCATTCCAACGGAAACGGCGATTTTCTGTAATGTCATGAGAACGAGTCTAAACAAAAGGCTTGCGCATCAGTCAATCAACCTGGCGAGACCGGTTACTCAGGTCTCACGGCAACACCCGCCGGCACCCAGGTACAGAACACCGTGGTGTCTTGTTCGCAAATATCCGGATTCGCCTTCAGCCGCTCCACAAAAGCCTTCAGCGCAGGCAAATCTTTGGAAGCGGCGATCGCTATATTGTGGTCGGCTTGACTGTTGCGGACAAGGTCGCGTTGATCTACCAGTAGCATCGCGGATTTCAGGCGTGCTGAACTAAGATTTCCCGAGATTCGCATTGCCAAGCCAACAGAGTTCATGGCATTCATGAAAGGAGGGTTTGCCCAATGAGTGTGTTGACGATACGAATTCCGGAAAGCAAGCACGAACGGCTGCGGAATCTAGCCAAATCGCGGGGGACAAGCGTCAACAAGCTGATCGAAGAATTGTCCACCATCGCTTTGGCTCAACATGACGCAGAGATTCGCTTCCGGGCGATGGCGGCGCGCGGCTCAACCAAAGAAGGACTCGCCTTGCTCGAAAAGTTGGATCGATGCTTCGCTCGGCGGCCGCGATAGGCCCTAACATCTCCTTCCGTCCACAAAACAGTTGACTTTGACTGCGACACAGTAGTATTTTGGCGATTCGGCTCTAAAATACCAGCCCGGTGGGTTATAGTCAGTAAGAACTGATTCTGAAGGGCTTGACTGCGGAAAAAACGACCGGATGGAAAAGCTTCAGACCACACTCGAATCAACTTTGCAAAGCGTCGATTTGGCAGAGGAGTTGGTAATGGGCGAAGCCGCCAAGGCGGGCTTTGATGAAGACACCCAGCACCAGATTGGCATGGCGGTCCGCGAATGTGCCGTGAATGCCGTGGTGCATGGCAATCGCTATAACAAAAACAAGAAGGTTCACTTGGATGTGGAATGGAGCCGGCAGGCAATTACCGTGGTCGTGGGCGACGAAGGGGAAGGGTTCGACGTCAATTCCATCGCCGATCCGCTGGCGCCCGAGAATCTACTGAAGCAATCGGGCCGGGGCATAATGATCATTCGTGCATTTATGGATGAATTCGACATGCACCCGCGGCCGGGCGGCGGCACCGAAGTCCGCCTCGTCAAGCATCTCGCGCAGGAATAGGAATTTGAAATCTATGGGAACCCCATTCATTCAGAGGAGGCACAAGTGAGTGTTAAGTTAACGTCTCGCCAAGTGGGCGATGTGACGGTGGTGGACGCGGCGGGAAGAATCACCCTGGGCGAAGGCGCCAGTGTCTTTCGCGATACCGTACGCGACCTCGCCGCCAAAGGCAACAAGAAGCTGCTGATCAACCTTTCAGAAGTTTCATACATTGATAGCTCCGGAATCGGCGAAATGGTTTCGGCCTTTACCAGCGTCACCAATGGCGGCGGCCAACTCAAGCTGATCGGTTTGTCTAAACGTGTCAAAGACCTGCTGCAAATCACCAAACTCTATACGGTTTTCGAAGCGTTCGACGATGAAACCGAGGCCGTCCGCAGCTTTAAGTAAGGCCCGAAAAACAGGCACTGGTTTTGTTGCGTTGCATTGACGGCGCGCTTATCTCTTGGCCGCCCAACGGACTGTAACGCTTTTTCTTCGAGACGACTTAGCTCCGGGCGGCACATCCTTAGCAGTTATCCGGGTTGTCCTTCTCAACAAAACCTATGCCTGTTTCCGCAACACAACAACAAAGCGCCGCCACCCCTATTTCCGAAGAGCGGCCCGTAGATATCCTGATCGCGGATGAGTTGACGCTGGTCCGCGAAGGCTTGGCGGCCCTGTGCAACTCGATTCCGGGTTACCACGTGGTGTCGCAAGTGGGCAGCGCGGGTGCCGCTTTGGCCGAGATTCTGCGTCTCCAGCCCGCCTTGGCGCTCTTGGATTTGG
This sequence comes from Bryobacterales bacterium, assembly GCA_963785595.1. Taxonomy (GTDB): domain Bacteria; phylum Acidobacteriota; class Terriglobia; order Bryobacterales; family Bryobacteraceae; genus Bog-105. Next base: position 1,765,318 of record CAWAVY010000003.1, read on the forward strand.
GCCTATCCGACCTGGCCGCCACTGAGGTGATTCGCCGCGTGCGCGAATTGAACCTGCCCACCCGCTGCGCGGTTTTCTCCGTCCGAAAAGACCGTAAAACCGTTCTTGAAGTGCTGCGCACCGGTGCCTGCGGTTTCCTTTTGAAAACCTCCAGCTCCGAGCAGATGGCCGACGCGCTCTGCCAGTTTAGCCAAGGCGGTATCTACGTATCGCCCCAGATTGAGGTCATGTCCCTATTTGGCGACGCCGCGGGCCGGATGAGTCATGAAGATCCGCTCGAATCCCTGAGCAGCCGCGAGTTTCAAGTCTTCTCGCTTTTGGTGGAAGGGATTCGCGCCAAGGAAATCGCCGCCCGCCTTTCGCTTAGCCCTAAGACCGTGGATACTTACCGCTCTAGCTTGATGCGTAAACTCGATATTCACGATGTCGCCAGTTTGGTGAAGTTCGCGATCCGCCGCGATTTAGCCGACCTTCGGGCGTGACCCGTTCACCTGAATAGAATAATGAGTGATCATGGCCCCCAACGCCCCTGGCCGACCCCCCGGCCCACCGATGATGATGAAAAACCTCTTATATCACGCCGACACCCGTAGCCGAGCCGCGAGTGCTAACGAGCGGTAACGACAGGCCTGCTCAACTTGTTTTTCGCGGGAGCGGCCTTTTTCTGTGCTACGCTCTAAGAGGCGCGTTACGCACGCGGGGCCGCGAAGGTTTTGCCGCGCCCACCCGCTGTGAAGGCCCGGCGCCTCACCAACGGAGCGCCTGATTAGCGAAGAAAGGTTGTTGTCCGCGTCTTGACCCGCCACGAATTAAAAGATCAACTGCAGCATGATCACTTCACTGATGCAGTTTCTAACGTTGTTGCCTACGCCGGTTCGCATCGCCCGGTCCTTCTCCGCGCTGGCATCGCCCTGGTTCTCCTTGCGATCCTGGCCGGTGGTGCTTGGTGGTATCTCGCTGAACAAAGCGCCAAGCGCCAGGAAGAACTTTCCGCCGCCATGAGCATTCTGGATGCCCAAGTAGGCGGACCTAGCGATTTCGCTAAGACTTATCCCACCGAAGACGCCAAGAAAGACGCCTTTGCGGCTGCCGTTTCGAACATCGTCGCCAAATACCAGGGAACCCGCGAAGGATTGATTGCGCAGTACTACCGGGGCGCCGCCCGTGCCCAAAAAGGCGATGTGCCAGGGGCTGAAAGCGACCTCAAGACGGTAGCGGATTCCAATAGCAGTGTCGCTCCGTTGGCCAAGATCGCACTGGTGAATTTGTATGTAGGCGATAAGAAGGGTGTGGAAGCGCAGAGCCTTCTGCAAGGACTGGTGAAAGACCCTAGCCCGTTAGTCTCTAAGGCGCAGGCGCAAATATTGCAGGCGCAACTGGATCAGTCCAGCAATCCGCAGGCGGCCAAAGACGCACTCAAGTCGATCGATACGGCAGCTCAGCAGCGGCCTCCCGTAAAGCGCGCCATCGAGCAGTTGACTACCCAACTGGCCAAGTGATCTTTGCCTGATGCTCGGGCCGATCAGTTTGACTGGCGCACAAATGCGCGGCAGAAAATTCCCGGAACCGCTGCATCCATATCGCAGCGATTTTCAGCGCGACCGCGATCGGGTGATTCATTCACGCGCTTTCCGCCGCATGGAGGGCAAAACGCAGGTTTTCGCGGCGGGCCTTTGCGATCATTTCCGCAACCGCCTCACCCACTCGATTGAGGTTTCCCAGGTGGCGCGCACGGTTGCCGTGGCGCTCGGCTTGAACGAGGAGTTTACCGAGACGCTCGCCCTGGCGCACGATTTGGGGCACCCTCCTTTCGGCCATGCCGGCGAGCGCGAACTCAATCGCCAAATGGAGCGCTTCGGCTCCGCTTTCGAGCACAATCGCCATGCATTGCGCATTGTTGATCGTTTGGAAGAACGCTATGCCCGTTTTGACGGGCTCAATCTCACGTTTGAAGTCCGTGAAGGCATACTCAAACATTCACGCGAAATTGCCGCCGACGCCGCGCCTGAATTGCAGGAATTCCTGCCCGGCCTTCGTCCGCCGCTCGAGGCACAACTGCTCGATTTGGCCGATGAAATTGCCTACAACACGGCGGACCTGGACGACGCTTTTTCCGCCGGCCTCTTCTCCACGAACGCCATTCGCCAGGGGGTTAGGTTTTTTGACGATCTTGCGGAGCAGATCGATACCCAGTTCCCCGGCGCCACCGAACGGGTGCGTTTTTGGGAAGTGCAGCGCCAGATTATGAATGCTTTGATTGGCGGCTTAATTAGCGGTACGCGTACGGCGGTGGAGGCCGCCGGAGTGGAGACGGTAGACGATATCCGTTCGCTTGATCGGCGTCTGGCCATTCTGACAACCGGAGCCAAAGAGGTGAACCGGCAACTGCGTGCTTTCCTCGTCGCACACCTCTATTCGCACCCTGCTTTGGTGCTCGACCGTGAACGGGCGGTTGAGAAGTTAGGCCGTCTGTTCGAGTACTTGATCGCCCACCCCGAGCAAGTCTCGCCCGGTTACCGCGAAAGCCTCAAGGAAGAACCACCGGAGCGGGTGGTCTGCGACTATCTCGCCGGCATGACCGACGCTTATTTTCACAAGGTGTACGGCGAGCTAATCGACGAGTAGCGTCCCCCCTCAGAATATATTCTTCGGGCAGATCGCATGCACGCCCACTTTGCCATCCACCAGTTGAGTAATATCCACATCCACCGCCACGCTGGTCAGGGCGTACGCATCTTCCCGGCTCAGATGCTTTTCCTTGACCAGAAAGTCAATCATATTGCGCACCGCCATCTCCGTCGCGGTCTTCAGGTCTTCGTCAAACCCCATGCTGATGTAGCTGGTGGGCGTCTCCGCACGAGGCCATAACAACCGGTCGCCTTTGTGAACGATGAACTTGAATGTTCCGGTAAGTAGAGTCTCAAGCGCCGTGATGTCCACCTCGCCATTGCCCTGGCCGGCATGTCCGTCGCCCACTTCGAACAAGGCACCTTTGGCAAACACCGGGATGAAGACCGTCGTGCCCGCTACAAGTTCTTTATTATCCATGTTGCCCGCGTGCATCCACGGTGGTCCACTGTTCAAACGCCCTGCCGACGGAGGAGCCACACCCATGCTGCCAAAAAACGGCCGCAGCGGAAGATTGATGCCGGGCGCAAACTTGCCAATCATGCGGTCGCGATCCAGCGGAATAATTTTCAACCGGGCGTATGGGAAATCGTTCGGCAGGAATCCCCGGCCCGGTCCAAACGAATTGCAGGCAAACGGCACGTCGAGATCGATCCTTTGGATCTGTACCTCGAGCACATCGCCCGGTTCTGCTTCGGCGATCGCCACCGGACCCGTCAAAATATGGCCGCCCGGACCCTTATCCGTCACCCGGTCATGAATGTCGCGATCATATTGCGGAATGTCGCTCGGATTTACACCCGCCGCCTCCAATCGCGCCGGGGAAGGGCACGACGAAGCGGTTTGAATGCGCACCGAATCTCCGGAATGAACCGTCAAAACCGCTTTGGCATCTTGCGAATAGTACCCCCAAACAACCGTTGCCGGCGAAGCGAGCAAAGTGAAATCGGCAGCGTGCAACCTGCCTAGTATGAGAACGCCGCCCAGGAATATAAGAAAGCGCATTCCTCAATCTATACCAGCCGCCGGAACGTCCGCCGCGTAGCACAGAATCCATTCGGAAGCCATGCCAGACAGGCTGAACTCTTCGGCATGCGCGGGTACCAGCCAAGTCTCTCCGGCGGTGAATTCGTCTGCGCCAATCCGGCCGGCGCCACTTAGGCATGTTAATAGCATGTAGTAGGGCGTACCTTCGGCAAAATTCAGCGGTCCGTTGAGCTCCAACCGCTCGATTCGAAAATAGTTCGAGACCAGCAGTTCTTCGCGCCCCGGCGCCAGCATCAACGGCTCAACCCGGCCACGATGCGGCCCAAGATTTGAAACTTTCACACCATGCTGCAAGTGCAGTTCACGCGGCCGTCCATAATCGTACAGCCGGTAAGTGATGTCGGAATTTTGCTGTACCTCGCAGATAGTCACACCCGCGCCGATGGCGTGTACGGTTCCGGCCGGCACGAAAATCGTGTCTCCTTTCTTGACCGGACGCCAGTCGAGCAAGGTTTCAATTTCGCCCGAGCGGGCCGCGCTTTCCAGCCGCTCCGCACTGAGCGTCTCTTTAAAACCCACGGCCACTTCAGCCTCCGGCTCAGCGGCCACCACATACCACGCCTCCGTCTTGCCAAGGCTTTGATGATGTTGCTGTGCGTATTCGTCGCCCGGATGCACCTGCACGGAGAGCCTCTCCGTTGTGAACAACAGTTTCACCAGTAAGGGGCATTGGTCAGGGTGTAAGGGATCGTAAGCTGAGCCTAGGATTTCAGGGTGCGCCCTTATCAGATCACCCAAAAGCGCGCCAGATTTTATGGGGTTCTCCTTGAACGTAAACCAAACTTCACCGATAGGATGATCTGCGGCGTAAGTCGGGTAGAATGGCGCCAGATTCCGCCGGCCCCATACCTTTTCCTGAAACAGCGGCATCAGTTGAATGGGTTTACGAAAGCCTATGTTTGGCGACATATCTGTCCAAGCGGTTCAGCCGTTTTAGTACTCTTCTGTTCAAAGGAAAGCATACCTCGCCGATAGGTGTCTTGTAGGGAGATCTTCTTCGAAGTTACTGAACATTAGATATGTGAAAGTGACTGAGTGAGAATTAAAATATGATTATCGGGGTCGGCATCTTAGTTTTTTTGGCAATATGCGCGTTGTCCTTGGTGGGCTTAGGCGAATCCCATCGGCGTGTCTCGCGCATTCTGAACGAGATGGACGATAACCGCGTCAAAGAAGATTCCCAGCGTCAGGCACCGGCCATTATGCACGCCCAGGAAATCAATGCCTCTTCCGATGTCTTCGCCGAAGTTGGCTTTACTCGCTCTCTTCTCGCCCTAAGTAAAGTTGACTCACGAGGTCCTTATGAATGTCCAGCACTCGAGCCCGGCGAATCTTCATCGTCGGTGTTAGTTCACCGTGCTCAATCGAGAAATCGCGATCTAAGATCCGAAACCGTCTGATGCGCTCAAATTCGGCTAGTTGTTTATTGACCCGCGCCACCGCTTCTTGCACCGCCTTAGTCACTGGGTCTGCCCTAGCCTGCTCCGCAGCGGGAGGCGCTGGCTTGGCGCCTTTTAGATTTGCCGGATTTATCGTCAAAATCGCCGTCATATAGGGTTTCTTATCCCCTATCAGCACCACCTGATTCACAAGCGGTTCCATCTTGAACAGATTTTCGATGCGCGAAGGGTAGATCTTCTTTCCGTTCGAAGAAACAATCAACTCCTTCTTGCGTCCTGTAATATACCAATAGCCTTCGCTATCGGCTTCCGCGATGTCGCCGGTGGAAAACCATCCGTCTTCATCCACTACGGAACGCGTCGCGGCCTCGTCGCCATAGTAGCCGCCAAACAGACACGGCGAGCGAACTTGTAATTCGCCGTCGTCGGCCAAGCGAGCTTCCACCCCTGGTAACATTTTGCCAATGCTGCCTGGCCTCGACCGATCAAGCGGATTGAAGCTTACAATGCCGGCTTCCGTCAAACCGTACCCTTCCACCAGCGGCATGCCAATGGCTGCAAAGAATTCCGCCAAATCTTTTCCCAATGGCGCGCCGCCCGAAGCCGCGATCCGCAGCCGTCCGCCTAAACGGTCGCGTACCTTCTGAAAGACCAACTTGTTCGCCAGCTTGAGGCCTCGTTTCATCCAGAGCGGCAACTGCTTTCCTTCACGCTGGAGGCGACCGGCTTCAGCGCCCAGCCCTAAAGCGCCATGAAAAAGCTTGCGTGCAATCAGCGGCCGTTTTTTTACTTCGCTCAAAATGCTTGCGTACATTCTTTCCCATACACGCGGCGGGGCCAGGAAGAAGGTGGGCCGTATCGCTTTGAGCTCCGCGGGTAAACGGGACAAGCTTTCCGAAAACCAAACGGGTGTGCCCATGCGCATGGGCAGCAGCTCTAACGCAATACGTTGGGTGATGTGCGCGGAGGGCAGGAAGACAATCGTGGAATCTTCCGGTTGAATGGGCAGCACCGCTGGCCCCATATCGATATTTGCGATCACCGCCGCATGGCTGCTCAAGCCCATTTTCGGTTCGCCCGTTGCGCCCGAAGTCAGATACAAAATCGCGCCATCCTGCGGCGAAATGTCCTGCTGCACACGCTCCAATGCGCCCGGTTCGCGCGAGAGCAAAGCTCGGCCCAGTTCCCTGAGCGAGTCGAGCGACAGCAACCCCGGCTCGCTCCCGGTCATCAGGATCACATGCTCCGGCAGTTTTACGCTTTGCGCTTCGGCGGCTTGGCAAAGGCTGGCCCATGTCTTGGCGTCTTCCGCAAACAAAAATCGCGGGTTCGATGCCTTGATGCTTCGGACGAGGTCGGCCATCGGGTACGCCGTGTAAAGCGCCGCCGCTATGCCGCCGGCGGCCATGATCCCTACATCCACCAGATAGAATTCGGCGCGGGTTTCCGACAAAATGCAGACGATATCGCCCTTTTCCAACCCTAGCTCGCGGAGCCCCAACCCGATCTCGGAAGAAATGCCGGCCCATTCATTCCAGGAATAGATACGATAGGGCGCGCCGGTTTTGCCGCCGTTCGGCTGATGCAAAGCGGCGGCGTCTCCATGTTGAGCGGCACTCTCTGTTAACACTGTGTAAACGTTGCGACCGGGCATCTGAGCGGATTTTATCAGCTTCCCCCAGCAGTGCGACAATCGTGGTTGCCAACAGGAAGAACCATTGCCCCCGAATAACGGAAACGATTCGTTGCGCCGCCCGCTGGCTTACCGGGAAGAGGCATTTCTGCAGAGCCCGGATTCGCGGCCGCTGCGTTTCCTCTCGGAGTACTTGTGGCCGTTGGCCCATTTTCAGGAAGAAAAGATTCACGACACCATCGTCTTCTTCGGCTCTGCGCGAGTCGATGAAAACGGTCCCTTGGCTCGCTATTATCGCGAAGCCCGGGAACTGGCGCGCTTGTTGACCGTCTGGTCCGAATCACTATCAAAGCCCGGATCTCCGGAGCACGCCAAGACTCACCGTTTCGTCATCTGCTCCGGCGGCGGACCCGGCATTATGGAAGCCGCTAACCGCGGCGCGAGTGACGCCGGCGGCAAAACCATCGGCCTCAATATTGGTCTCCCTTTCGAACAGCGGCCCAATCCCTACATCACCCCCGAACTTTCATTCGAATTCCACTACTTTTTCATGCGCAAGTTTTGGTTTGCGTATTTGGCCAAGGCCCTGGTGGTCTTCCCCGGCGGCTTCGGCACGCTGGACGAAATGACCGAAATTCTCACGCTGGCGCAAACCAAGAAACTCGAAAACAAAATTTTGATCCTGCTTTATGGCTCCGACTATTGGCGCGAGATTTTGAACTTTGATGCTCTGGTGAAATACGGCATGATCGGGCCGGACGATTTGAAGTTATTCGGTTTTGCCGATACTCCCGAAGACGCGCTTCGACTCCTGAAAGAAGGCCTTACGAAATACTATTTGGAGCCGGAGTCTGGGCTCCCCGCCAGCGAGGAAGCGCCGGAGATTGCCAAGTCGAGAACGTCATAGGCCCGACGATTCACCACTCCGTCGATCCGACAAAAACGGTGTCCCCGTTTGCTAGCTTGCGGTCCATGGCCGCCTCCACAATGGCTTCGGCGAATTCATCCACCGTCGGCAAAACGCGTGCCGCCTTGGATGGCATCTCGAATTTGCCCCGGCTTTTGCGCTCCAACAATTTCGGGGTGATGGTCCCTTCAATCGCAGCGCCGCTCACAACCACCAGCGAGACGCCCCTTTGCGTTAGGTCTTTCGAATACTCACGCAGAGCGTCTTCCCCCGCACGCTTGCTCTTCGCCACCGGTTCATAGGCTGGCATTACCGGCTTCGTGCCGTAGAAATGCGCCCAATGACTGGTCACAAAGACGATGCGCCCGCCCGGTCGCAACAGACTTGCCACATTTTCGGCTACTCTCATCTGGGCAGTCAAATTGAGTTCCATGGCATAATCTTCTGCTTTTCCCGATTCCAAGCCACCGCTGGCGTTTAGAATCAGCGCGTCCAGATGCCCAAACTCGCGTTCTATGGCCCGCAGCATGGAGATTACGTCGTCTTGGTTCGTGATGTCGGCTTGTGCCAGCACGGCCCGTTGTCCTAACGCCTCAATCTGCGCTGCCACCTGCGCGGCACGCGGCCCTTTATTGCGATAGTTCAGCGCTACCTCGTAGCCGCGTTGCGCGAGTTTCAATGCGGTGGCCGCGCCGATCCCTCGCGAAGCCCCCGTCACCAGCGCCTTGCCGCTACTCTCCATAAACGGATCTCATCCCCAGCCCAGTCTAGCTTTGACCTTCCCGGTCTACACTGCATACATGCGCTTCGTAACTTTTGAATCCGCCGGAAAGAGCCGTCCCGGCATCCTGACGGCCGATAATTTAGTAGTCGATCTCTCCGCCGCTGGCTTCTCTTCTATGCTTGAGTTGATTGAAGCCGGCGCCCCGGGCCGCGCCAAGGCGGAAGCATTCGCCGCCACGGCCGCTAGCGATCACAAACACGCGCCGGACTCGCTGAAATTGCTCGCCCCCATCCCGCGCCCGCGCAAACTTATCTGCGTGGGTCTCAACTATCGCGATCACGCGGCGGAAACCGGCTCGCCTATTCCCGATGTCCCCACCATCTTCAATAAATTCGCGACCGCCGTAATTGGCCCCGGCGACGACATTGTTCTGCCGAAAGTGTCCAAATCGCCCGATTACGAAGCTGAATTCGCTTTCGTCGTCGGCCCGGGAGGACGGCATATCCCAGCCGAAAACTGGCGCGAGCATATGTTCGGCTACACCATGATCAACGACGTTTCCGCCCGCGATTATCAGCGCGCCACTACCCAGTGGCTCATGGGCAAGACCTTTGATACCTTCGCTCCGATGGGTCCCTGGATCGTGACGCCGGACGAAATTGCCGATCCGCACAGCTTGGATATCCAGCTCGAAATCGATGGCGAGATCTTGCAAAACTCCAACACCAGCGAACTCATTTTCAAAATTCCCGATCTAATCGCCTTTCTCTCAAGTGTGTTCACGTTGGAGCCCGGCGATATCGTTTCTACCGGCACACCCGCCGGCGTCGGCGTGGCGCGCAATCCTCAACGCTTCCTGCGCCCCGGCGAAGAGGTGACGGTGAGAATTCCCGCTATCGGCGAATTGGTCAACCCGGTGGTGGCGGAAGGTTAGTATGCCCTCTTTCAGTGCGGCGCAGCTAAGCCAGTTGCTGGGCTGCCGCCTCAGTGGGCCGCCCGATCTGGAGATTCATTCACTCTCAACCATCGAAAAAGGCGGCCCGGGCGATTTGACGTTCCTCGCCAACCTTAAATACGCGCCAAAAGCGAAGGATTGCCGCGCTTCCGCCATGATTGCCGCCGAACCCATCAAAGGGTTTGCGGGCGCTACGCTGATTTCCCCAAACCCGTATCACGATTTCGCGCGCGCACTCGGGCACTTTTATCAAGCACCCAGGCCGTCGCCCGGCATCCATCCATTGGCGTTCGTGGCGGAAAGTGCGGTTGTGGGTGCAAATCCATCCATCGGCCCGTTCGCTGTGGTAGGAGAACGTGCCGCCATAGGCGCGAATGTTACGCTGCATCCACATGCTGTGATCTATCAAGGATGCACCATCGGAGACGATTTTACTGCCCACTCCCATGTGTCAGTCCGCGAGTTCTCCCGGATCGGCCATCGCGTCACGCTCCATAACGGAGTGGCCGTTGGCGGCGATGGATTTGGTTTCGCCAAGACCAACGAGGGCACGCAATACAAAATCCCGCAAGCGGCCATCACCGTAATTGAGGATGATGTCGAGATCCAGACGCTGACCTCGGTGGATCGCGGCGCGCTGAGCGAAACGCGCGTGAAGCGCGGCGCAAAGATCGACAGCCTCTGCCAGATCGGCCATGGTTGTGTTGTCGGAGAGGATAACATCATCTGCGGTCAAACCGGGCTGGCCGGCAGTACCGTGCTGGAAGAGAACGTCGTTATGGCCGGCCAGACCGGTTCGTCGGGACACATCACGATTCATAAGAATGCCATTGTCTGGGCACAGGCCGGGGTTGGGCACGACGTGCCGGAAGGTGCTGTTGTGAGTGGATCGCCCGCGTTTGATTCGCGTATTTGGCTGCGGGCGTCGGCCGCGTTTTCGCGTTTGCCGGAGATGCTACGGACTTTGCGGGCCCTGGAGCGCCGAGTCGAGGAATTGGAAGGGAAGAAGTAGACCTCAAGCCTCGTAAATCAATATAGCTGGATTGCCTGTGAGACTTCCAGCAGCCTTAAGCAGTAGTCTCCCTGGACCCGAGTGTAGTTTCTGGCTTTCGCCACAACCCGATGCTGCATCCGCATCGCAACCTCCCCCTCGGGGTTTCAGGCCTCCACAAATACGCCTTGCAGAGCTTCTCTAACCACATTTGAAGGTAGTGCAGTTGATGGCTGACCGGAAGCGTGTTCTTTGTCAGAAGGTAATACGCATTAAGACCCGAAGCAGCCTGTCGCGCGAACGCCTGACTGCGCGTTGCCATAGATTAGGCCGCAGGTTGCCAAATCAGTTCACCCAGTCGCCAGCCTTCTGGCAGAAGCAAACTCCCTGCGTAAATCTTTTCAAGCTCATTTTCCGTTACTTCGATTACCACCGTCGGAAAAGGAATCGTGGGCGGGTCGGCGCTGAACGCTATCCGGAAGATACCAGACGGTGAGGTATCGGGATTGACCTCAAGGAGCTTCACCGGCTCATCTGCTTCCTGCTCTCGATCGGATACAACTCGAAAGATGCGGTTGATGCCAGGCTCAACTTCTCGATGGGCCTCAGCGAGCATTTTAGCCACTTGGCTCTTTTCCGGAGCAATCGTGTCCAGCATGTCTACATCCTACGAAATTTTAGAGATCCGAACTGAGTTGCAATGGTCTTTAGAATCAAATCGGCGAATGCTGATCTGCAAAATCCCAAAAGAGCGGCAACGAACTGAGCGAGCGGGCACCGTCGATTTTTCACCAAGCCAGTAGACTATGAATGGATGAGATTGGTAGTCGCCATTACCGGGGCGTCGGGTGCTCTCTTCGGCATTCGGACGCTCGAGGCGCTGCATGCCCTGGACGTTGAGACCCATCTCGTCGTCAGTAAATGGGCGCGCTCCACCATTGCGCATGAAACGTCCGCTTCGCTCGCGCAGGTGGAAGGGTTGGCCACAGTTGTCCATCATCACGAAAACCAGGCGGCTCCCATTTCAAGCGGCTCTTTCAAGACCGATGGCATGATCGTCGCTCCATGCAGCATGAAAACCCTGGCCGCCATCCGCATGGGGTTCGGCGACACACTCATCAGCCGCGCCGCCGACGTGGCTCTTAAAGAGCGCCGCAAACTCGTGCTGCTAGCCCGCGAAAGTCCCTTCAGTGAAGTTCATCTGGAAAATATGCTGGCCTTGGCGCGCATGGGCGTAGTGATCTTCCCGCCTATTCCCGCCTTTTACAACAAACCGGCCACGGTTGACGATATTGTCAACCATGTCGTGGGCCGCGTGCTTGATCAGTTCGGCCTTGATATGCCGGGAGTGAAGCGCTGGATTGGCTTCGAATCGTAAAATGCCCGACCCTTCCGGCAAATCGTTCGTCTCGGGCGGCAAATATCTTGCCTTGGCCACCGCTTTGCCTGGCTATGTGGTCGCCGGCTTTCTGGTTGGCGCTTTCGCCGATCACTGGCTGCATTGGCCGATTCTCCGCGGCATTGGCGTCATTCTCGGCACGTTCGCGGGAATAAGCCAGATCGCTCGCCAGCTATTACGTGACGAAAAACGCGCCCTAATCGCTAAGGATCTACCGAAATGACTGAACCAGAAGCCGCCCTCTACGTCAAGCGCATTTACTGGCTTGCGCTAGGCTTCGGTTTGCTCGGCGTTCTCGGCTACCTTGGGTCTCAGGGTTGGCGGCCCGCCGCCGGCTTCGCCATGGGATCTCTGGCCTCGCTTGGAAACCTTTGGCTTTACGAAAGACTCACTCGCAGCATCGAGCCCGCCCCGGCCGGCGAACCGCCCAGGAAACCGTGGACGGCGGGTGTTTTCATCCTGCGCTACGTGGTCATGATCGCGGTTGCCTATGCTATAGTCAAGGCTTTGGGTGTCAATGCTTTGCCGGTAATTCTGGGGCTTCTCACCAGCACGGCGGCAGTCGTAACCTCCACCATCATCGAACTATTTGAAAGTTTCTTTGTAAGCCGCTCTTCGCACTAAATGGAATCGGAACTCTGGATCACCACTCTCTTCAACCGCGTTCTGGCAGGTCCTGCCGACGCTCTGCTCGACGCACTTCGTATCGCTCACGATCCGGTTCATCCCTGGGCCGACTGGATGACGTGTGAAATCCTGGTCGTGCTGTTTATCACCGTGCTGTTCGCATTTCTGCGGACCCGCCTTTCCGTTGACAAGCCTGGGAAATTGCAACATATTTTCGAGCTCTTCTACGAATTCGTGCATGCCTCTTCCGAAGAGATGGTGGAGCACAATCCCAATAAATACATTCCTTTCTTCGGCACCATCTTCCTCTTCATTTTTTGCATGAACACCCTGGGCCTGATTCCCGGTTTCGTAGCGCCCACCATGTCGCCCTGCGTACCGTTGGGCATGGCCTTATCGCTTGTCATCTTCTATCACGCGGTGGGTATAAAAGCGCATGGCTTCGGCTATATTAAACAGTTTTTGGGCCCCGTATGGTGGCTGGTGATTCTCATGCTGCCGATTGAGTTGATCAGCCACGCGGCGCGTCCGCTTTCGCTCACCATCCGTCTTTACGCAAACATGTTTGCCGGTGAACAGGTCTCAAGCGCCTTCACCGCGCTGACTAAACTTGTTATCCCGGTTATTTTTATCAGTCTGCATGCTTTCGCTTGTCTTCTGCAGGCTTACATTTTTATGGTGCTCGCCATGGTCTACATTGGCGGCGCGGTTTCCGACGAACATTAGGCTTTATCACGCTCCCAGTGTGAGCGCCCGGCGTCCCAACGCACGGTGTCGAACCACCTCCTGGCAGCACTTTTACTTAGGAGAAACACAATGAAGAACAAAATGATGACGCTTGGCATCGGCTTGCTGGTTTTGGCAAGCCCGATGCTGGCACAAGGCGGCGAGAGTAGCTCGTCGGCGGAAGCCACCCGTAAGGCCGCTGCCTACCTTTCCGTTGGTATTGCCTCCGGGCTCTGCGGTCTCGGCCAAGGCAGAGCCACCGCTTCCGCCGCTGAAGCCATGGCCCGCAATCCAGGAGCCATCGCGGCCATCCGCCTTTCCCTCTTTATTGGTCTGGCGTTTATCGAATCGCTGGGCCTCTACGCGCTGATGGCCACCTACATCACAAAGTAGATTTTAGTAATTCCACAAGCCTGCCAGTTGCATTCCGCGCTGGCAGGCTGTTCTATTGGTAGACACCTTCATGAAACTTCAAGGAATCTTCCCCGCCCTCGCCACTTGTTTTGACCACCACGGCCAACTCTACAAAGCCAAGGTTCTTCACAACGTCGAAAAGCTCAACCAGATTGGCCTCACCGGCTACACCGTCTGCGGTTCAACGGCCGAGACGCCCCTGCTCAGCGTGGATGAACGCATTCAGTTGATGGAATGGGTGAAGCAAGCAGCGGCGGAAGGAAAGACGCTTATCGCGGGTGTGGGAGCCGAAAGCGTGCATGAAACGGTAAAGGTGGCCAATCGCGCGGCTGATATCGGTTTCCACTACGCGCTGGCCTTGACGCCTTTTTACTACCGCACCCAAATGCACCGGCCCGACACGCAGGCGCTCTACTTCCGGGCGCTGGCCGATCAATCGAAGATTCCCGTTCTGCTTTACAACATTCCGCAAGTGACCGGTTACATGTTGCCGGTCGAGACGGTGGCCGAGCTTTCGCATCACCCGAATATCGCCGGCATGAAAGATAGCTCGGGCGATAACGAACGGATGAAACTGGTTGTGGCCGCCGTAAAGCCCGGATTTCAGGTTTTTTCCGGATCGGGCGCGGGGTTCGGCGAGGCTCTGCAACTGGGCGCGGCGGGGGCGATTCTGGCCATCGCCAACGCCGTGCCATATGCCTGCGTGACAGTCTGGGAAGCCTTTCGCACGCGCGAATTTGAAGCTGCCAACGACTGGCATGAACGCATCATGCCCGCCGCGAAATTGATCGCCGGCAAACATGGCATTCCAGGCTTGAAGCATGCCATGGATCTGAATGGCTATTACGGAGGCCCGCCCCGCCTACCATTTGTTCCACCCTCGGCGGAAGCGAAAGCTGAGATCGAAAAGGCCTTCGACGGATTGCGCAGCTAAGCTTCCAGTTTAGCCATAATAGCTTTAGCCATGGCAACTCAACCCGTTACCAAGATCACCGAAGAAGAATATCTCCGGCTGGAGCGCGCGGCCGAATATAAGAGCGAGTATATCGGAGGTGAAATCTTTCCCATGCCCGGCGGTTCGTTCAGACATTCAGAGTTAGCTGTAAACTGGTCAACCGAACTACGGATCAAACTGCGTGGCTTCGGGTGCCGTGTGTTTTCGTCGGACGTTCGGGTGCGAACGCCAAGCACCGGCTCTTACGTTTATCCCGATGTCTCGGTGGTTTCTGGAGAGCCTGTTGCATACGCTGGCTCGGACGATGTCCTCACCAATCCAACCGTAGTGGTCGAAGTTCTTTCCCCATCTACGGCAAGGTATGATCGCGGCGCAAAATTTGAGCTTTATCGTGAAATACCTTCTTTGGGCGATTACGTTCTTGTGCGCACCGACTCAATCCATGTCGAACACTTTGCCCGCCAGTCCGACGGCAGTTGGATCTTCCGCGAATATAAGGGCGACGCCGGCACAATAACTCTCAGCACCATCAACTGCAGCATCCGCCTGGCGGATGTCTATTCTAATCTCCCCAAGTAATCCAGCCCTGCAAGCGCTACCATTTAGCTGGGTCCTCCATGAGCCTTGATGAAGTGGCGAAGCGCGCTCGTGTTTCACCCGCTACAGTTTCGCGCGTCTTAAACAACCTGGACGTGGTGAAAAGTTCGACCCGCGCCCGGGTAATGAAGGCCGTTGCGGAGTTGAATTATCATCCAAACCTGCACGCGCGAACATTGGCCGGTGGCCGCAGCCGCACGCTGGGCATCGTCATGTCGAATATGGCGAACCCTTTCTTTTTCGATGTCTTCGAAGCGCTGGAATCGGCCGCCCTGGCGCGTGGCTACGAAGTGGTCGCCGCCCATACCGGCTATCAACCGGAACGGCTCATCTCCAGCATACGGCTGATGATGGGCCGCCGCGTTGCCGGTCTCGCCGTCATCGTCTCCGAAATGGACCCTGGATTGCGCCACGAATTGGCGAACGGCACCATGCCGGTGGTTTTCTACGACGTCGGCGCACCCGGCAAGCACATCACCAACATCCGGGTTCACTATCGCAAGGGCATCGAGAAAACCGTGCAGTATCTCCACAATCTGGGGCACACCCGCATGGCCTTCGTCGGTCATCACGCCCAACTCGCGCCCATTGATGAACGCAAGAAAGCGTTTCTCGAAACCGTCGCGCGCTACTCTCCGCATCTGGAAGTCACTACCGAAGCCGAGGCCGACGGCCCGGAAGGCGGCCGCAAAGCAGCCCGGCAACTTCTCTCTTCCGGCTTCACACCATCGGCCATCATTTGCGCGAACGACTTCACCGCCATTGGCGTGCTGCGCGAGTTGCGCGATCAAGGACTTCGCGTTCCGCAAGACGTTTCGGTAACGGGCTTCGACAATATCAAGCTTTCCGAGTTCTGTTCTCCGGCCCTGACCACAGTCCATATCCCGCGCGACCGCATCGGCCAAAGCGTTTTCGAGAGCCTGGTACGGGAGAATGGCCAGATGCCAAACCTCAGCAGAGAGATCCTGATCGATCCCGAGTTTGTGGTTAGGGATTCCACCGGCGTCGCTCGAGAGCCGTGAGCCCCCAGGCCGTTATCTGCCGAGAGTTCTATCTTGGTAGGGATGAATAAGAAACTGGCGCCCATTGAGACCATCGCGAACAAGTTGGCCATACCTCCGCAATATATTGAGCAACTGGGGCCCTACGGCGCCAAGGTGAAATTGGAGCTTTTGCAAGATCCAAACCTGCCGCGCCGGGGCAAACTAATTCTCGTCACCGCCACCACCCCCACAGTATCCGGGGAAGGCAAGACCGTCACCGCCATCGGCTTGGTGCAAGGATTGGAGCGGATCGGCAAGCGGGCGGTGATCACGTCGCGCGAGCCGTCTCTTGGACCGGTGTTTGGCATGAAAGGTGGTGCGGCTGGAGCGGGGCGTTCGGCTCTAGAGCCCAGCGCCAAGATCAACCTGCACTTTCATGGCGATTTCCACGCCATCACCTCGGCTCACAATCTTCTGGCCGCCTTAATCGACGCTCACCTGTTTCATGGCAACGCTTTGCAACTCGATCCGAACGCCATTACCTGGCCGCGCGCCATGGACATGAACGACCGGGCTCTTCGTCAAATCACCTTGAGCGTCGGCGGAAAACGGCTAGGCAGCAACCGGCGGGGCGAGTTTGTCATTACGGCCGCCTCGGAGATTATGGCTATCCTGGCGCTTGCCCAGAACCTGGACGATCTGCGGCGCCGGCTAGACTCAATCGTCATTGGAACGGCCTTCGACGGCCGCCCAGTTCGCGCGGCAGAACTAAAAGGCACCGGCGGAATGATGGCGTTATTGAGCGAGGCGTTTCTGCCGAACCTGGTGCAAACGACCGAGGGAACCCCGGCCTTCGTCCACTGCGGGCCGTTTGCCAACATCGCCCATGGAACCAGTAGCATTGTTTCGCAGGATATGGGCCTGCGGTTAGCCGACTACGTGGTGAATGAGGTGGGATTCGCTACCGATCTCGGCTTTGAAAAATATCTGGATCTGGTGATGCCCTCAGCGGGCCTGAAGCCCAGTGCGGTGGTCTTGGTGACCACTTTGCAGAGTCTGCGAAATCAGGGCGAGGGCCAACTGCGGCGGGGGTTCGCGAACTTGCAAAAGCATTTAGGGAACTTGCGCCAATTCGGGGTGCCCACAGTAGTGGCAATCAATCGGTTTCCGAAGGATACGGACGAGGAATTAAGCGTCCTCCAGGCTTACTGCCAGGAGCAGGGCGCGGCAAGTGCCTTATCTGAAGCTTTCGCCAAAGGCGGCGAGGGTGCCGCGGCGCTGGCGCAAGAGGTTGTTCGCACCATCGACTCCCATCCGAATCCTTCGCTGCATACTATTTATTCGGCGGACGATACGGCGGAAGAAAAGATTTTGAAAGTGGCTCAAAAGGTTTACGGCGCGGCGCACGTTGAATACAGCGAACGTGCCATCGGGAAACTGGCGGAATTCTCAGAGTGGGGCTTTGGCCGCTTGCCCATTTGCATTGCCAAGACTCAATATTCCTTCTCAGACGATCCCAAGTTGTCAGGCGCGCCCACAGGCTGGACTCTGCACGTTTCGGATTTAAAACTCTCGGCCGGCGCCGGCTTCTTAGTCGTCATTTCCGGCAGCATGATGCTAATGCCAGGGCTGCCAAAGGAATCGCGGGCCATTGAGATCGATCTGGACGCCCAGGGCGAAATTGTAGGCGTGTCATAGCCGCCAGTTTCCTCACATAATTTGTGGTGGGGCGGACGCCCGCGTCCGCGCAGGACCCCCGGTCCTGCCCACGGTCCTGCCCCGGTCCTGCCCACGGTCCTGCCCCGGTCCTGCCCACGGTCCTGCCCCGGTCCTGCCCTGCGATCACGAGAGAAACAAAGGCCGTCCAGAGGGACCGCCTTTGCAGGAACGAATTTTGACGGTCCCGTCATAAACGAAAGCTATACTCAGGAGTGTTGTACCGGTATAGCCCTATGCCGAATAAGTAGGGGAAAATTTACATCCCGATGTCTCACTATGATCTGATCGTGATCGGTTCCGGCCCGGCCGGCCAGCGAGCTGCCATCCAGGGAGCCAAGACCGGCAACGAGGTAGCGTTGGTGGAACGGCGCGAGGTGATTGGCGGCGTGTGTATCAACACCGGCACCATCCCCAGCAAGACCATGCGCGAGGCCGTGTTGCATCTCTCCGGTTACAATTATCAAAACATTTACGGCGTAAGCTACCGCGTAAAGGAAAAGATCAGCATGGCGGACCTGGCATTCCGGGTGCAGCATGTGATTAAAACCGAAATTGACGTTACCACCGCCCAGTTGTCGCGCAACGGTATCGAAGTGCTTACCGGCATCGCCAGCTTCAAGAGTCCGAACACGATTCTGGTCACCGGCCTGCGCGGCACCAATGAAATCACTGGCGACAAGGTGGTCATCGGCACAGGCACAAAGCCGGCGGCGTCGGCGAAAGTTAAGATTAACGGGCAGAACATCATTAACAGCGATCAGGTGCTGGAAATGCCGAACCTGCCGCGCACGCTGATTGTCGTGGGCGGCGGCGTGATCGGAGTTGAGTATACTTGCATGTTCGCGGCACTCGGGGTGCGCGTGACGTTGATTGAAAAGCGGCCCCGGCTTTTGGAGTTTGCCGATCAGGAGATTATTGAAGCGCTTTCGTATCACTTGCGCGATCATCGCGTGACCATGCGGCTCAACGAGGAAGTGGAGAGCGTCGAGGAAACGGAAGGCGGCGGGACAGTTGTGGCGATGCTCGAAAGCAAGAAGAAAGTGACGGGTGATTCGTTGCTGTACGCGGTGGGCCGCCAGGGCAATGTAGACGAGTTGAATCTGGCTGCGGCCGGTTTAGAAGCCGATTCGCGCGGCCGGATCGCGGTGAATGAGTTCTACCAGACCAAGCAGCCGAATATTTACGCCGTCGGCGACGTGATTGGTTTTCCCAGTCTGGCTTCGGTTTCGATGGAACAGGGGCGCATCGCCGTGGCGCACGCCTATAACAAGAACGTATCTTCGAATCCCAGCTACTTTCCATTCGGCATCTACACCATACCGGAGATCTCCTTTATCGGCAAAACGGAAGAGCAGCTCACCGATGAAGATGTGCCCTATGAAGTAGGGGTGGCGTATTATCGTGAGATCGCGCGCGGTCAGATTCGTGGGGATACCACTGGCCGTTTGAAGCTGATTTTTCACCGCGAAACGTTGGAAATACTGGGCGTGCATATCATTGGCGAAGGTGCCTCTGAGTTGCTGCATATCGGGCAGGCCGTCATGATTCTCAAGGGCAAGGTGACTTACTTTGTCGAAACGGTTTTCAACTACCCCACACTGGCGGAATGTTATAAGGCGGCTGCCTTTAACGGGCTAAACAAGCTCTCGCGGCCGTAGGACGGAAATGGCAAAAGGAATAGGAATCGTCATCACCGAACGCATAGCGGTGGCCGCGGTGGCGGATAACTCGATCAGCGGAGTGCTCCGCGTGAATCCCGAAGATCGTGCGATCGCCGATTCGCTGCACGGCGTGCCGGCCGAGTTGATTGTGCGGCGTGTCGTTGAAGAGGTTAAGGCGCTTGGCCTGACCGAACCGCCCACTCACATTGGAATCGGCATGCCTGGCATTGTGCGCAATGGATCCATCGAAGATTCACCGAATCTGATTCAGTTCAAAGGAATGAACATGGAGGAATCGGTGAGTGCGGCGTTTGCTCCTACTTTCGGCAAGATTCCGGTATCGGTGTTTAACGATGCCGACGTAATGGCGGCCGGCATCGCCGCGACCCACGGCCATTTAGACCGCCTTATTCGGGTATGGACCTTAGGCACCGGCATTGGCTACGGCCGCTATCCATTTCGCGACGGTTTCTGGGAAGCCGGTCATTCCGTGGTAACGCTCGACCCTAAAGAGCACTTCTGCGGGTGCGGCGGCAAAGGCCACCTGGAAGGAATCATGGGGCAACGAGCCATGCGCCTGCGCTTTATGGATCTCGAACCCGATGAAGTATTCGCCCACGCCGAAGCGGGCGACCCGCGTTGCGTCGAGTTTGCCAAACTCTGGCACCGGGCGCTGGCTGCGGCGACGGCAACCAGCGTTCATCTGGATGGCCCCGGAAAGTTTTTCATTACCGGATTCAACGCCGGATTTGTTAACGTTTCGCTATTGAACGAATACATGCACGAAATGGTCAAGCTCAGTCCCTTGCAGGGTTATTCGGTAGAAGTGGTAACCGGCGGTGAATCGGTGGCGGTGATTGGCGCCGCCGTAAATGCGCTGCAGCGAGCGCAGGGGTAAGCGGCAGGGGTAAGCGGCCGCGACTAAAACATCCCGGTTGAGCCAATACCGTTGCCGTTTAGTGCGTTCTGCATCCGGTCAAGGGCGGATTTGTGAATTTGCGAAACGCGGCTCTCATTCACCCCAAGCACGCCGCCAATCTCCTTCATGGTCATGTCTTTCTCGTAGTAAAGGGTAACCACCTGCTGGTAGCGGTGGGGCAGCGTCTGGATCGCTCTGTCGAGCTTCTGCCGAAGTTCGCTGCGCGCAAAAATGCGATCCGGCGCCAGTTCGGGCGAACTGCTAGCCTCCGGCACAAGATGATCTTCGCGGTCGTTCGGATGTTGTTGAATCGCTACCACACCCAGGCTTCGGAAATCCACCATAAGAGCCTGCCAGCGGCGCGGTGACAGTCCGATGTGATTGGCAAGCTCCGCGTCCGTCGGTGCCCGATCAAGCCGTAAGGTCAGTTCGCGCGTTACGCTTTCCACTTGTTTATAACGCTTTCTGAGGTCGCGCGAAGCCCAATCCTGCTGCCGCAAGCTGTCTAGAATGGCACCGCGTATCCGATGCTTGGCGTAGGTCGGAAAAGCCACTTCCTTATCGTCGCGATATTTAGTGGCCGCGTCGAACAAACCCATAATGCCCGCATGGACCAGATCGTCCAACTCCACATGCACGGGGATCGATTTCTGGATGTGCGCGGCAATTGCTGTAACAAGCGGCATGTGATCTAACATGAGTTCGTCCCGGCGGGCACGAATCTCGGGATCGATGTCCGGTGCTGATTTCCTGGATAGTGCGGTTTGGCTGGCGGCGGTCACTGTATGTCTCCTCGGTTCCGAGCGGCTCGTTCATCGCTCGGTACGCAAAGAGAAAAGCACTAGAGGAGCCACCTGGGTCAACCAAAATCGTAGTCACCTTAGAACGGGGTAAATGACTTATAAATAAGGGGGTTACAGACCACCTGGGAATTTCTTCCTACAACGGCTACGCTGCTCGAGACGAGAGCCGAATCGTTCTGAAACGAACTGCCTCAAAAGCTCGTTCCAGAACAGGATTATGGGGCGAATTGGAACGGCTTGGCTGGCGGAAGGGTGTCGGAGGGGAACTGTGGCGGGGCTAAGATTTACCTGGGACGGGGGTCGGATCCGCTGGCTCCGTTTTTGGCGGCGCGGCCGAAGAAAAAGGGGGGACACTCCGGGCTCTGGTCAAAGCTGCCACCCCAAACCACTCCAGCAGGCGTATGGTCGCAGAGCGGCCACAGCGAAAAAGCGGGCCATATTCAGCATGGCCCGCCGACAACTCAGGCCACTTTTCTAATGGGAAACCTGAGCAGGTTCTTCAATGGCACCTTCGCGTTGCCCTGTTGCTCGCCTTCAATTCCAAACGGGCTTAACACCGCAACAGTAGGTTTGTCATCGCGGCCGCCGCCATTAAAGTACTCATCCACTGGGAACAGCGCGTGCGGTTCGAGTTCGCGGAAGACACGCCCCAGTTTCTGTTCAATCCGGTAAATCTCGTGGAAGAAACTGCCTCTGTCCATATTTAGCTTTTGGCAGCAGAGCTTCCAATCGGCTCCCAGTAAATAGTGGTAACGAAATATTCTGTGCTCGCGTAGCGACAATGCACGCCGACTGACCAGGCAAAAGTCAGCGACATATTCTTCGTTCTTCAACCCCCAGACCGATCTCCGAGTCTGGCCACGGTTCGATTCAAGAGAGACACGGCTTACATGCTTCTCCTTTGAAACGCATAGGCGGAATCTTTCGTAACAGACGCGAAAAATTGCGCGAAATACACAATTGCAAGGGGCAGACGCCCCAGCTCTGCCAGGCCGAAGGCCCAGGCCGTAACAAAACGTGCAAGACTGCTGAGCGAGGGCCAGAGTTTCAGAACGGGTCCACTCCATTTTGTTGTTGTTTTCTGTCACTATTTGGTTTGATTTAAGCGTTCGTGTCGGCATCGCTTTATGACCTGAAGATACAGTACTTATGGTACTTTCTCAAAATTTAAATGAAAATATTTCTCAGCGAATTTAGAAAAAACAGGAAGAGTTTGCGTAATATACTGGAAGTAAAGGACATACGCTCGCAGGGCTCGCGGCGTATTGAAGTGCTAAACTGCGACTTAGTTTAAGAAAAAGCCGAACCCTATTTCAGGGTGGAATCACTTTCGTGCCAGACAGAGTCACCTTCGACGTTCTTTGCGGTCGGCTCATTGAGCAGACTAAGCTCCGCATTCACAATGGAGAATTCACCGAGCGAGGGCTGGCCCGGCTTCTGGGAATCTCGCAATCCCAAACACATAATGTCTTAAAAGGCGTGAGACGGCTGCAAATCCATCTGGCGGACCGCATTCTAACAAAATTGGGCCTTTCGACGATGGATCTATTGAATCAGAGCGAGTTGGACGTGGGGCTAAGACGAAAAATGCTCGAATGGGATAAGGATCTCGCCGCCCTGGCCGACGATGACTTGGCCAATACCGAGTTGGCCTTCAAGGAGTTGTTCGCGCTTAGACGCCCAGCGGGCCGCACTGGGCCTAACGCCGCCCGGGACATAAGCCCACGGAAGATAAGAAAGATTGGCTAGCTGGCTCCCTCTCCCTCACTTCTTCTTCGCAACCATATCGCGCCCGTTTTGATGCAGCGTCACCTGAATAGCCTGGCCCCCACCGTCTTTGACAAACTCCAGTTGCGCGTCCACCACCTTGAGGAAGAAAAACGTCGGGCTTTCCGGGTAAATCTCGATTTTTCCCTGGCCGGTAAGCTGAGTCCAAAGCCGATTGCCCTCTTGCGTGATTGCTAAATCCACCCCTGGCGAAAGCACATAGTTTCCCACCAGCCCGCTGAGTTCTTCCGGCTTGAGCGCAATCTCCTTCCGCTCCGAAGTGAGCTCCACAGTTCCGCCGAATTCGACGGTCGCCGCCTTGTTCGCGATCTCCTCAGGAGCGCGGCCATTCAAATTGGCCAACACAATCACAGCCAACCGGTCGTCTGGATAATAGGCCACTTCCGTATTGAACCCCTCGATTCCGCCGCCGTGGTCTATCTTCTTGTGGCTGCCGGCATTTGAGATGAACAACCCGCATCCGTAGTTTTCTTTGAACGGCATGGTCATCTTTTTCAACGATTCCGCCCGCAAAACCTTCCCGCCATACAACCCGCACTCCCACTTCAGCAAATCTCGCGTGGTCGAATAGAGGGCGCCCGCCGAGTACGGAATAGTCATGTCGATATATCCCGTATTTCGGATCTCGCCATTCGGCTCCGGTGTATAACCGGCGGCGCGATGCGCAATCACGCTGCCATTCAAGTCGTAGCCGGAATCTGCCATCCCGAGCGGCACGAAGATGTTTTCTTGAAGGAATTGCGGATACTTTTCGCCACTGATCTTGTCGATTAAATAGCCAAGCAGCAAATAACCGGAGTTGCTGTATTTGAACTGTGAGCCCGGTTCAAACTCAAGAGCCTTGTCTTTAAAGCGCTTGACTAGCTCTTCGGGGGTGGCCGGTTTCTTCTCAAAATCCGGATACTCGGGAAAGCTGGTGAAACTCGGAATGCCGGAGGTATGGGTGAGCAGGTGATAGATGGTGATTTTGTCCCAGGCCTCAGGCGCATCGGGCACATACTTCTTCACCAGATCGTCCGTCTTCAACTTGCCGCGTTCTTCGAGCAGCAGAATGGAAGCGGCGGTGAACTGTTTCGTCACCGAGCCCAAGCGGAACTTCGTATCCGCAGTATTCGGAATCTGCCATTCCAGATTGGCGTAACCGTAGCCTTTGTCGAAAACCACGTTGTCGCTCTTGGCGATCAATACCGTTCCCATGAACTTGTGATCGCGAACGTACGATTGAACAATCTGTTCAATTCGCGCTTCCGGCGTTTGCGCCAAGCTCAGTGCCGACAAGAATGAAAAAAGGAAAAGCGTCCGCAAAGTGCTGCCTCCTCGTCTAAACTATCACCGAGCAGGCAAAACGCGGCCGGAGAAAACCGCCTTCACGCTACATTGGAACTCAGAACCCTATGGCCCGTTTCCCTGGCGTCGACTACATGTATTTTGATTCCCTGCTCAGCGAGCAAGAACTGCTGGTCAGGCAAACCGCTCGCCAGTTTGTCGATGACCGGGTGATGCCGGTCATTCGCGACGCGTATAACAACGCCTGCCTGCCAAAGCATCTGACTGCGGAAATGGGCGAGCTGGGCTTCTTTGGAGCAAACCTGGAAGGCTATGGCTGCGCCGGTATGAACAACATCGAATACGGCTTGCTCATGCAGGAAATCGAGCGCGGCGATTCCGGGTTACGGAGTTTCGTGAGTGTGCAGGGCGCGCTGGTGATGTTTCCAATTCATGCCTATGGCACCGAAGAACAGAAGCAGCGCTGGCTGCCGGCGCTACAGGCGGGTAAGGCGATAGGCTGTTTCGGGCTGACCGAGCCCGATTTTGGCTCTAATCCGTCGGGCATGCGAACTACGGCGGAGAAGCGCGGCGCTCAATGGGTGCTGAACGGCGAAAAGACCTGGATCACCAACGGCACGCTCGCCGATATAGCGATTGTTTGGGCCCGCACCCCGGCCGGTATTCAAGGCTTCCTGGTGGAGAAGGGTACGCCGGGTTTTCAGGCTTCGGACATCCATGGAAAGCTTTCCATGCGGGCTTCCGTTACCTCAAGTCTGCATTTAGCCGATTGCGCGGTTCCCGAAGAAAACGTCCTGCCCTTGGCCAAGGGTCTGAAGGCCGCGCTCGCATGCCTTTCGCAAGCCCGCTTCGGTATCGGCTGGGGCGTGCTCGGCGCGGCCATGGATTGCTTTGAAACCGCGCGCACCTATACTCTCACCCGCAAGCAGTTTGACGATAAGCCCATTGCCAGCCATCAACTAGTCCAGGAAAAGCTCGCCTGGATGATCACCGAGATCACGAAAGGCCAATTGCTAGCGCTCCAGGTGGGCAAGCTCAAGGACGCCGGCAAAGTCGAGGCGGCGCACATTTCCATGCTTAAACGCAATAACGTGGCGATTGCGCTCGAATGCGCCCGTTTGTCGCGCGACCTGCTCGGCGCCAACGGCATTATGGACGAGTATCCCATCATGCGCCACATGTGCAATTTGGAAACGGTGAAGACGTATGAAGGCACAGATCACATCCATGCGCTCGTCATCGGCGAAAAAGTCACTGGCGTGCCGGCTTACCGCTAACTAACCGAAAACACCTTTTCCATTTGTTCATGCAGCACGGCGACGGCGGGATCGCGTTGGACCACCGCAAAATAGCGCCGCCAGAAATCCGCCTCTTCGCGCGATGGGGAAAGCAGCGCGCGCATGTCGGTAATCAATTGTTCAAAATCGCGCGTCGAAGCGGGTGGCTTTTTGGCGGCCAGAGTTTCGTCGATTTGAACAATCAGAGTGGTGATGGGCCGCAGCCATTGAAAAGACGGGTCGTGAATCAACAGGTTCAGGAAGGCGGCGGGAGGACCGATAGCGCCATGCCTGATTTCGTACGCCGTGCGCTCGGAATCGAGCAAAGCCTTGTGCAGCGTGAGGAGAACTTGCCTCAACTCCGCCAGCTTTGTTCGCGCCCGTTCCGGGCCTGCGTCGGAAGTCTCCATTCGTCTCCAGATTAGCGCGGAGTTCCAGTCGACGCCTCCAGCGAGAGAAGAATTAGCTGCGAAAGTCGAGCTTGTCGTCTTGAAAGCGGGAATCCTGCCGCGTGCCGCGCGCGAAGGCTATGACGGTCAGGATCACTTGGGCGGCCAGGAGAATCATCCAAAAGTTCATGCCCTTCTATGGGCAACCGGGGAACCATTACGTAAGTCAATGAAATTAAATGTGTTCGAAGAACTGGTGGCGGTCCCCGTGCCGGTTTGGAACAAGTTCTGCGTGCCATTCTGGAGGCCACGTTCCAAAACGGATCTAGCGGCTTACGGAACCACGACCGCCAGGGAGTGGGGCTATCTCACGCTCAAACTATAGGGCAGTACCCGCAACAACCCGCCCTTTAGGAAAATCCGGCTGGGAAGATTTGGGACCATCGCTCTCAGCCTGCTCTCGGCCGCGGCCTCGCCCAACGTTTCGGGCGTCGTGTTCGAAAGAAGTTCAAACCAGCTGCGCCGCGGCGGATACATAACCAGATTGGTCTCGCCACCGGCTGAGAGCCCGGCCTTCTTGCGGACAATCTCAACGGCTTCACTCAACCCGCCCAGTTGATCCACCAAGCCGTTTTGCCTGGCCTGTGCCCCCATCCACACGTGCCCTTGAGCGAGCGCATCAATCTGGTCGTACGTCTTTTTGCGGGCGCTCGCTACCTTGCCGACAAACGACTTGTACGTCGCCTCAATCGATTGATGGAGCTTCTGACGGCCCGCCTCGCTAAGCGGCTGGGTGGTGTCGTCGAGATTCGCAAATTTGCCCCGGCTGATCTGATCTTCCCCAATACCCAGTTTGTCGAACAAACCACGCAGATTCGGGCGGATGTAAAGCACGCCGATCGAGCCGGTCAGGGTATTCGGGTAGGACACAATTGGGTCGCCCGTCATGGCCATGAAATACCCGCCGGAAGCGGCGTAGTCTGACATGGAAATCGCCAGCGGCTTGGCGGCGCTCAACATCTTGAGCTCATGCAAAATCTCGTCGGAAGCAACCGCGTCGCCGCCGGGCGAATTCACCCGCACAATAACGCCCTTAATCGACGAATCATTGCGCACTTGCCGGACGACGCGCGCGAATCCGCCGGAAGAGATTTCCGTGGTATCGCCAAAGCCTTCTTGCGGATCGCCGCGGACAATCTCGCCTTCGCCCACCAGCACCGCGATGCGATCCCCTTTGCCGGGCACTGCACGAAAGTAGGTCTTAATGCCGAGCTTATTCAAATCGTGATCGCCGCTCTTCCCTTTCAGATCGCCATAAACCTGATCTTCGTAGCCAAGTTCATCAATCAATCCATCGGCTTTTGCCTGCTCGCCCATAAACGGTCCCGCGTCAATCAAGGTCTTGATTTGCTCCCCCGTCATATGGCGCGATTGCGCCACAGTTGTGCAGAACTCGTTATAGATTTGGTCGAGAACCTGATTGAGTACTTCGCGCGTCTCGGGCGACATATTGGTCTTGGTAAAAAGATCGCCCGCGTCTTTGTACTTGCCAATGTGATCGACCTCAACCTGCACGCCTAACTTGTCAAGCGTGTTCTTGAAGAACATTTCTTCCAGCAGGAAGCCTTTGACATCCAGGTTGTCGTCAGGCGAAAGGTAGATTTTGTCGGCGGCGGACGCCAAATAATACTCGCGCGAACCAGGCCCTTCCAAATACGCATAGACCGGTTTCGCCGATTTCTTGAATTCCACGATTTCGTGCCGGATCTCCTGGAGTTTGGCCCAGCCCGCGCTGATTCTGCGTGGTTTGAGAATGATCGCTCTGATGTGTTGATCTTGGGCTGCTTCGCGCAGGGAAGTCCATAAATCGCGGATCGTCGGTGTGGCCTGTTGCCGGCCGATGGGGAAGGGCAAGTCTAAGGGCGCGGATTCCGGAATATCGCCGTCCAAGGCGAGCACCAGCACAGAATGATCGGCAACCGTGGGCTGTTTGTTCGAGAAAGCCTTCCCGATCGCGAACAGCAAAATGAGTGAGCCGAAAACCGCAATAATGATGCCAATGAAGATCCCGAGGAAGAACTTCGCCATATTCGCAGCGTACCAAGTTCAGCGGGAAGGGAATACGTCTCTGAGCCCCGACTGCCAAGGAGTGCTCATGGTCCTGCGGCCCGAAGGTGATGAAAACTCCATTTCGCCCCCGACTGCCTTGGCCGAGCCGCGAGTGCTAACGAGCGGTAACGACAGGCCTGCTCAACCCGTTTTTCAATGGAGTGTCCATGGGCTTGCGGCCCACCCATGGTGATGAAAACGCCGAATCGGAGGGAATACGTCTCTGAGCTCCGACTGCCAAGGAGTGCTCATGGTCCTGCGGCCCGAAGGTGATGAAAACTCCATTTCGCCCCCGACTGCCCTGCCGAGCCGCGAGTGCTAACGAGCGGTAACGACAGGCCTGCTCAACCCGTTTTTCAATGGAGTGTCCATGGGCTTGCGGCCCACCCATGGTGATGAAAACGCCGAATCGGAGGGAATACGTCTCTGAGCCCCGACTGCCAAGGAGTGCTCATGGTCCTGCGGCCCGAAGGTGATGAAAACTCCATTTCGCCCCCGACTGCCCTGGCCGAGCCGCGAGTGCTAACGAGCGGTAACGACAGGCCTGCTCAACCCGTTTTTCAATGGAGTGTCCATGGGCTTGCGGCCCACCCATGATGATGAAAACGCCGAATCGGAGACGGAAGCGTAAGCGCTCTAACTTGTTTTTCAACGGAGCAGTAACCACCAGCCCGCCTCGCGGTCTGAGCAGTTCCTTCCTAAGACACTCCCTCCGTCTGCGGAACCAACAAACCCATGCGCATGGCGCTCTCAATCAGGCTGGTGCGATTATGAATATCCAATTTGCGCATCAGGTTCAGCTTGTGCGCCTCTATCGTCTTAATACTGAGCGACAATTCGGCCGCCACTTCGCGCACCGTACGCCCCTCAGCCAGCAACCGCATCACTTCCTGCTCCCGCAACGTAAGCACAGAAGCGCGGGCATAATTGTTCGATGCCGCCAAGGCTTTTAAATCTGGAGTAAGAAGAGAGATGCCCGCCGGGTTCTGTTCATCCTCTTGGGCAACCTGCCGTATGCCGGCCACCAGTTGGCCAGGAGCGCTATTTTTCAACATATAACCTCGTGCGCCCGCCGCAATGGCTTTCTCCAAATGCTCGGGCGTATCTTGCACCGTCAGGAAGAGTAGACCTGTCGCGGTGGAAGCCATTTGACGTAATGCCACGGATGTCTGGGCCTCGGCATCGGCAAGCAATTCAAGATCCATAACCAACGCATCCGGCGTCAGCAACCTGCTCACCGCCAATGCTTCATCAACCGTGCCCATTTCCGCCACCACGTCCAAATCGGACTCGGTCGCCAGAAGAGTTCTTAAACCTCGACGGAATAGGGTGTGGCCATCGGCCAGGATAATCTTGTGAATGCGTTTTGCGCGTGTCAAGGCTGCCTTCCTTTCTTGTACTTCTCTCATCGGCACTAACACGCGGCTTACTAAAAAAACTACTGCGAATAAGTAAAGTAATCCCTCCGCACGCCTTTTCAGCAACGCTACTCCCCCAGCAACTTCATAATCTCTTCGTTTTCGGCGTCACGCGCCCGCTCCAACGCGGTATGACCCGCCTTATCCCTCAGACGTCGGTTAGCGCCGCGCTTCAGCAAAAGCCTTACCACCTCAACGCGCCCCATAGAAGCGGCCATCATTAAAGGTGTCGCACCCGATTCCCCCTCCCGTTCATCTATCCCCGACCCATGCTCCAGAAGCAGCGCCACCACCTCGGGATTCCCCCCTAAGGCCGCATCATGCAACGGCGTGCCCCCACTCTGATTCCGCGCCGTCACCGCAGCGCCATGATCCAGCAACAGCCGCACCATTTTCGCCTGTCCTTTTAAGGCGGCGTCGTTCAAATAGCTCGATCCGCTCCCCGGGGAACCATTCACCTCTAAACCGTTATCCAATAGAATGCGCGCGATCTCCGTTTGCCCGCGCAGCGTTGCCGATTCCATAGCTCCCTCGGCAACCCTTTGCGATCCCTCTAACTTCTGGCCTAGCCGCAGTAAAGCGGCCACAGTATTCGCGTTCTTGTAATCTAAAGCGATATCCAACGGCGTTTGGCCAAAACGGTCGCGCGCACTGAGATCGGCGCCGGCATCCAGCAGCGGCTGTAGCAAGTCCGGAAATCCACGCATGCAAGCTTCATGCAGGGCGCCTCGGCCGTCCAACGGGTGTACATATTTCACGTTCGCGTGATAACGCAGCAGTGTCTCTACCGCCTGCCGTTGGCCGTGGAGCACCGCGCTATCCAGCGGCGTATTTCCATTCGAGTCTAACGCTTCCAGGTCGGCTTTTGCGTTCAGCAACAACTCGATAATGGGCACTGCGCCACGCGCGGCCGCAACATGCAGCACGCTCTGCCCGTCGCGAAAGCTGCCGCCCGTGCGCGCGCCCGCGTTCAGCAGTAGGCGAACCATGTTTGGGCGTCCAGTCAGCACCGCATATTGAAGCGGCGTGGAACCCGCCTCGCGATGCTGGGCGTTTACGTCCGCCCCATGCCGGATCAGAAACTCCGCAATTTCGGTGTTTCCCACCCAGGCAGCGTCCAGCAGGGGCGTCCCGCCCAAGTCGTCGCGCGCATCCACGGGCGCGCCTCCCGCGATAAGCCTTTGCACTTCAGATAGATTGGCGCTACGAACCGCCGCATGCAGTGCCTCGCCAGCGCTTTCCGGCAGCCTCGGGGCTTGACTGGCTCCTAAAACCAGCACCGCTAGTGCTGCGGCAGTCCCGAACACCTCCATAAGGTACCACTACGTAGCTGAATCGCGAGTGTTAACGAGCGCTAACGACAGGCTGCTCAACTTGTTTTTCAACGGAATGCTCATGGGCCTCACTCTCGTAGAGCGGGCATTCGTGCCAGCGGGCCGCCTTTTAGGTGGCCCTTCGCCCGGCTTCCTGGCCGCGCTCTTGGTCCTGCGGCCCATCCATGGTAATGAAAACGGCGAATCGGACCCGGAAGCGCAAGCGCCCTAACTTGTTTTTCAAAGGAGTGCCCATGGGCCTGCGGCCCATCAATGATGATGAAAATCGCGTTCGAGAGCGATATTCTGTTCTGAGTCGAGGAGCGGGAGAGATCCGAACCGCTCTGGATATGTTGAGGCCGTAACGGAGTATGACCCAGGACGCGCGTTCTTGAACCAATGATTGTGACGTGGTCCTACCGTCGAGGAAGGGGCATGAGCACGTAAGGGTGCGTATCGTTTAGCTATCGCGCGTTCTGCCGCTTCCTCGGCGGAAAGGATGACTATGTCTTACAAGGTAGCAGGAATTGACATTCACAAGAAAGTGTTAATGGTGGTGATCGCCATCGGGGGCGAGGAAGCAGCGGACCCCGCGGGCGAAGCGCTGGAGTTTGAGTGCCGGCGGTTTGGAACTGGAGCCAGCGAGCGGCAGGAGTTGATCCGTTGGCTGAAAGAACACACGGTGCGCGAAGTGGTGATGGAATCGACGGCGCAGTATTGGAAACCGGTGTGGTTGGATCTGGAGCCGCATTTCGAGAAACTGCATCTGGCGCAGGCATACTCCAATCGTGCGCCGAAAGGCCGCAAGGACGATTTTCGCGATGCGAAACGGCTCGCGAGGCGGTTGCTGGCCGACGAACTGATGCTGAGTTTTGTGCCGGCTGCCGAGCAACGCGCCTGGCGAACCGTCACGCGCGGCAAACACCAACTGGTCCGTGATCGGGTGCGGCTGCAGAACCAACTGGAAGCCTTGTTAGAGGAAGCACGCATCAAGCTCTCCAGCGTGATCAGCGATCTGTTGGGGGTCAGTGGACAACGGATTTTGCAGGCGCTGGCCGACGGAGAAAGCGACCCGGATCGCTTAGCCAAGTTGGGAGATGACCGGCTACACTGCAGCCAACAGCAACTGACCGATGCACTCACCGGCTCGGTGGAGCCAATCCACCGCCAACTCCTGAAGCTGTATCTGGAGCGCCTCAAGGTGTTAGACAAACAGATCGGCGAACTGGATCAAATGACCGCTACGCTGCTCAAGCAATACCAAGAGGCTGTGGTCCGCGTAGCGGAAATCCCCGGATTCGGCCCAGACTCAGCGCAACAAATCATCGCCGAAATGGGGGCTGATGCCGAGGCGTTCCCCTCGGCGGGCGAGTTCGCCTCCTGGGCTGGCCTGTGTCCTGGCAGCAACGAGAGCGCAGAGAAGAACAAAAGTTCCCACTCAGCGAAGGGGAATCGTTTTGTACGGCGGCTTCTGAACCAAGCCGCGCAAGCGGCGGTCAAGAAAAAGGGCAGCTATTTCCAGGCCCTTTTCCGTCGGCTCTTACCGCGGCTCCACTATAACGCTGCTATCTGGGCTATCGCCCACCGCTTGGGCCGACTCGTCTGGAAAATTTTACACGACGGTGTAAGCTACATTGAGCAAGGCCAGGATAGTGATCCCAAGACCAAAAAACGCCGCGCCAATAAGATGGTTCAGGCGCTGCGTAAACTTGGCTACACCGTAACCCTCACGCCAAACACTCCCGCGCCCGTACAGGGGTGATTTTCAAGGGAGCGTTAGCTACGCCCTTCACACACCAAAGGCCAAGGACACCCCTCCTTGGCCTTCAGCTTGAACCATCTCGCGGGCGTCCACCACGCCCAGAGCCCTCGGTTTAACTCAACGTCTTAGTGGCACTCACCGGTGTCGGCTGCGCCTCTTCCAGGTGCTTGTTCAGCATCTTCTGGAATTCCGGCTTGCCGATCGCGCCCGTGCGCTGCTCCAAAATCTGCCCGCCCTTAAAAAGCAAAAGCGTCGGAATCCCGCGAATTCCGTAGCGAAAAGCCGTCTGCTGGTTCGAATCCACATCCAGCTTGCCCACCTTCACTTTTCCGGCGTATTCAGAAGCCACTTGGTCCACAGTAGGACCCATCATCCGGCACGGTCCGCACCATTCTGCCCAAAAATCCACCAGGACCGGAACCTCGGAACCCAAAACCTCTTTGTCAAAGCCATCGTCGGTAAACGTTAGCGTGTCGTTGCCTGCCATTTAAATCTCCGTTTAGTTGATGTGTAGACGACCCAATTCGATTCAATCCCATCATACGCCGAGACCTACTGCATTCGCACCATAGAAACGCTGTGGCCTCAGGGTAAACTGTTGGCATAAAGAAATCTGCTTATCACAAAAGGCCCTTTTGAAATTACGTCCTTCCAGCTTGTCTGCTTTACTGACGTTCGCTGTTTTGCTTGCGACCGGGCCCCGCGCTTTCCCGCAACGCCCCGGCGGCGCGGAAAACCAGTTCAACGTAAGCCAGACCCTTTTCGCCACCCTCGCCGCGATTAATGCCGCTGGCTACGACACTGGCATCGACGCCGCCATCAACGACAAATTCAAACTCCGCACGCAGG
The DNA here is from genome assembly GCA_963785595.1 of Bryobacterales bacterium. GTDB lineage: Bacteria > Acidobacteriota > Terriglobia > Bryobacterales > Bryobacteraceae > Bog-105. The sequence continues at coordinate 1,798,598 of CAWAVY010000003.1, forward strand.
TCAGGCAGGAATTGGCTCAACGGAAGATTCCCAGCCTTCCGGAAGTGAAAGAGTTTTACCGCGCTCATCGCAAGCCATCCGGCGGCGCAGATCTGGGCCAGTACATCTCGTTCGCTTTGCTCGCCGGTGACGCGCCCAAGTTCGAGCTGCCCGCCGGAGAACTGCCGCCCGATGTTGAGCCCCTGCGCAGCTTCAGCGAACTCCTCGCGCGCTTCTATAAGGAAGCCAACCTCGCGGAACTTTGGCGCTCGTCCAACCATGCTTACGTCGCGGCCATTTCCCAATACCAGGACGACGTCATCAATGCGCTATTTGAAGCTAACGGCTACCTGCGCAACCCCTCCGGCATCGAGGCGCGCCGCTTTCAGATCTATCTCGATTTGCTGGGCGAACCCAACCAGGCCCAGGTGCGCAATTACCGCGACAGCTATTTCGTCGTCATCACGCCCAGCAACACACCGCTCGTGGATGAAATCCGCGACGCCTATTTAGCCTACCTCGTGGATCCGCTCAGCTTCAAATACGCCGCCGCGATCAAAGGGAAACAGGCTTTAGACAAATTTGCCCAGTCCGCCCCGGCGCTCGACCTCGCTTACAAAGACGATTTCCAATTGCTGGTGACTAAATGCCTGATCAAAGCCATCGATAGCCGGATGCTGCACGGCGGCCCAGGAAAGCGCGAAGCTTTTGTCGATCAGGCCATGCGCGAAGGCTTCATTCTCACCGCCGCTTTCGCCGAATCTCTCGAACGCTATGAGAAGCAGCCCGACGCGTTCCGCCTCTATTACCCGCAAATCATCGCCGCCATCGACGTCAAAAAGGAAAGAAAGCGCCTGGAAGGCGTGCAGTTTGTCGAATCGGTTTCCCCGAAAGTGATAGCGCCCGCCGCCAAAATGCAGATTGAGCCAGCCGAAGAATCGCTTCAAACTGCCGAAGGCCTGTATGAGCAAAGCGACTTGGAGAATGCCCAAAATACGTTTAAGAAGGTCTTCGAACAAACCACCAATCCGGCTCTGCATGGCCGGGCGTATTATGGGCTGGCCCGTATTGCTATTCGCGAAAACCAACTCCATGAGGCAAAGCAGCTATTTGAGCGCACCGTCGAGAATAATCCCGGGCCCGCCATCAGCGCTTGGGCGCACGTTTATTTGGGCCGGATCGCGCTGCACGAAAAGGATGATAAAAAAGCCAAAGAGCAGTTTACAATTGCACTGGCAATGGAAGGCATTTCCGCGCAGGCGCGCGATGCCGCTGAGAAAGGCCTTGAAAGTAGTTCACTAACAGGAGACAAACAAAAATGAAAATGCGTCTATTGGGACTGGCGGTTTTGTTTGCAGTTATGCCGCTCGCGGCTTATCAGGCGGCGAAACAGCCGAAAGTAAAGTCGAAGAAAGAGCAAGAAGCCTTGATGCAGGTCCAGACTGCCGCGCAAGCCGGCAATGCCGCTGCCGAACTGACGGCCATCAGCAACGTCCTCGAGAATTTCGCCGACACGGAATTTAAGGCGCAGTTGCTGAACATGGCCATGGACGCGGCGCAGCGCACCGGCGATCAGGCTCAGGTCGCCACTTGGGCGGAACGCGCCATGGCTGCCGATCCGAACGATATCGTAGCCCGCGTAACCGTAGCCGAAACCACCGCCGCGCACATGCGCGAGAACGATCTCGATAAAGCCGACAACATCAAGAAGGTGAACGATCTGGCGCACAAGGCTTTGGATCTCATTCAATCCGGTGGCACCCCGCCCGCTGGCGTACCGGCGGACAAGATGGACGATTATAAGAAGGAACTCGCTGGCAGAGCTTGGAGCGCCATGGCCATGGCCTCCGCTGTGGACAAGAAATATCCCGACGCCATTACGGATTACAAAAATGCCTTGCAGGTCTTCCCCAGTTCCATCGTCACGGCCCGCCTTTCTAAGATCTACGTCGATGCCAAGCAATATGACGATGCCATCGCCACTGCCGACAAAGCTATGGCCATGCCAGATGCCACTCCTCAGGTCAAGAATTACGCGCAAGCGCAAAAGGACCTTGCCACCAAGCTCAAAGGAGCGAAATAACCACGGTCCCCAATTTATGACCCATCCAATCGAGAGATTGGAAGAGAAGCTCGGCTACCGCTTTACCAATAGGGAGCTTCTCTTCCGCGCTCTCACACATCGCTCCTGCGCTTCGGAGTTTCCACCCGACCAGTGCGCCGATAACGAACAACTCGAGTTCCTCGGCGACGCTGTCCTCGGCTTCGTCGTCAGTGAGGCCCTCGTGTCGCGCTATCCAGCCGCGCTCGAAGGTGAGTTGTCGCAATGGAAGTCGCATCTGGTCAGTGCTACCTACCTCTATCGCTGCGCCCTGTCCATCGACTTGGGCGATTACTTGCGCCTCGGCAAAGGCGAGGAGCGCAACGGCGGCCGGACGCGCAAAACCGTTCTAGCCAATGCGTTTGAAGCCCTGATTGCGGCCATGCATCTGGATGGCGGCATTGCAGTGGCCACGGCTTTCGTAAAAGCCAGGGTTCTCGAGGAGATCGATCAGATGGCCGATGGCGCCATTGAGCTGCTGAATCACAAGAGCGTGTTGCAGGAACGCACGCAAGCCATGGGCCTCCCCATGCCACGCTACTTTACCGTAGGCACCGCCGGGCCCGAACATGCCAAAGTGTTTACCGTGGAAGCCCGCGTCGGAGAATTGCTCAGCCAGCGCGCCACCGGTTCGTCGAAAAAGGCCGCCAGCCAGCACGCCGCCGAAATCCTGATTGGCCGATTGCAGACTCTCGAGGAAAAGCCGCGCACCAGTATTTAGAAAAGAGCACGACAACCTGGAGTGTAACGCACCCCGACGAACCCGGAGTGAACCTGAACCTAAGAAGCGAGAGCCATTCCCTACCTGGCACTGGCGGGCAACCCGTCCCGCACGTCAACTAGAAGTCGTTACACCCCTGGTTTCCGGGACGGACGGTTTCCGCGGTTTCCGGGACGGTTTCCGGGACAGTCACCAAAATGCGTAAATTCCGCGGTTTCCGGGTTTCCGGGACAGTCACCAGGGGTTCCGAGGGGTTCCGGAGGGGTTCCGGGACAGTCACCAAAATGCGTAAATTCCTTGAGAGCGCGCGCTACGTGCGCTTACTCCCTTGGCAGATGTCCAGAAGATCGCGCGTCGTGATCCCCGGTTTTCCCCATCACGTCACACAACGCGGCAACAATCGCCGCGACGTGTTCTTCAGTGAAGCCGACCGCGCGACCTATCTCAACCTGTTGCGTAAATACTGCTCCAAATACGGTGTGGGCATCGTCGGCTATTGCCTGATGACGAATCACATCCATCTGATCGCTACTCCGCAGCGGGAAAACTCGCTGGCAAAAGCGCTCGGTGGCACACACAACGACTATTCACGCTGGCTGAATGTGAGCCGGCTCGAATCGGGGCACGTTTGGCAGAGTCGATTCTATTCCTGCCCACTGGAACGGCGCCACCTGTGGGCCGCTTTGGCCTACGCGGAGCGAAACCCTGTGCGCGCCGGAATAGTGGCGGCTGCGGAGGAGTGGCGCTGGTCGAGCGCGGCTGCGCATTTGGACTCGGCGCGGTGCGCGAACCAGTGGTTGCAGATGGCAATCTGGCAGGAGAATTGGAGTCCAAAGGCATGGCGAATCGCGCTGACGCAAGGTTTGAACGAAGCCAGCTTTCAGGCCCGGCTGGTGGAGGCAACCAGGACTGGACGACCGTTGGGCGACGAAGCGTTTGTAGAGGTGTGCGAGCGCCAGTGCGGAACGATTTTACGTCCGCAAAAGAGGGGACCAAGGGCGAAATCGGCTGGGGAGGAAGCGGCCGTGTTGGCGCTGCGGGCGGCGAATTTGGAGTTGTGGTGAGGTGCATTGCGTGAACCGCAAGGCTTGGTTAGAATTAATGCATTATGGTGACTGTCCCGGAAACCCCAGAAGTCCCGCACCCTCGCCGAAGCCGCCCCGCACGATGCTCTGAGCCACTAAAATGGCGGTGCCCTATAGCAACCGCCTTTCCTGCTTTTCCCCTTAGCCGCCTCATTCCAAAGCCGTTGCTATCCAGCAACCTTCAGCTCCCAGACAGCAACCTCCCCAGGGGTGACGTGTCACTATTTAGCCGGTGCGCAGCACCGTGGTTGCGACTATCGCGCTGCTCTGGTATCCGCCTCTCGAGTACTGACGTCGATGCCACGGCATTTCACAGCTTGAAACTCGATCGTGGGATGCCCTTTGTAGCTCAGTTCGAGCTGCGTTGGACTGAGCCACTTAATTGTGACGTTCATCCCATCCGGTTCATCCGACCCATCTACGAACGTCAAGATTTCCGACGAACTCTGATGGCCTGACGTATAGTTCAGGTCTACCGTGGTCTGAGCAGGTGCGCCGGTTCCCCATCCGCCGGGCCTCAAAGTCTCAGCCGTAACGACATATCTTCCGTCTGGAGATTTTGTCTGCGCTGACCAAGTCCGCTCGGTGTTTTTGCAGCTCGTTATCAACAGGCAAAATCCGCACATCATAAGCGAACTCGGCCTGAGGACAGCGCGAAGTCTAAGGAAGCTCTTGGGTAACCATCCCAGAACTCGCATCGGAACTATTTGTGACATAGCGTTCCGTTTTTTTGGGCGTTATAGCCATTGACGATGTTGGCGACGTTAGCTGCCGGGAGTGACCAGAAAAAGCTGTCCATCTGTCGGCCGCGCTACTGGTTGGGATTTGAAAGCTTGTGAACGAATGCGATCTCATTCGCGCCGGCTAACGCCACCGGAAGCGGAGTTCCTGAAGCACGCATCCATGCTCCAAACACGTAATTGCCGTAAGCCGCACGTTGATACGGGTCGCCGCTCGCCATTGGCTGAACGTCCAAATATCCACCGATCTTGAAGCCCTTGGTGAGATCCAGTACCGCCGAGACCGGATCCCACTTGGAAGCTTTCCCCGCCGATGCCCAGAAGCTTGGATCCGGAGCATTGCCTGCGAACTGACAAACATTATCCGGCACCTCGTTCTTTGCCGGTATCACGGGATCTAAAGCAAGTTGGTCGTACATGGGCGGCTATCCCCAGTGTAATGTTCGAGTTGCCAATCGGCAACCCCGGTAGCTGATGAGCAACTATCTAGCGCCGTATGGCGGCACGCAGAGTCCGTTTACCGGGCCGGAAGCAGTGCTGCCGGTGCGCGCTTACCTTCCGGGCGGTGCGTCGCAGGTCGGTTATCTGCAGGTGAATCTGAACGGCGCGGCGGGGACGGACTATGCGATTTACGCCCAATCCGACGGCGTCGGCGGCTACACTCTGCGATTAGCAAACGCCACTACCGCTGTGCCTTCTCCGAACTTGGAAATGACGGCCAGCGGCAATACCATCACCTTGGCAACGCCCATCACCTTGGGTGTACTGCAAATCACATCCTACCGTCTTGCCTTGCTGGGAAACGAATTTCAGATTGACTTGGGGCTGGCGCGGAGTGGCGCCTTCAGCGATCAGATCGTAATTCTGGGCCAATCCAATGGCGGCGCTTACCCTGTTCCTTACGGGGCCACGGTTGGGCAGTGGAGCAATTTGACAGTCGCCGGAAGCACATGCAATGGGGCGAGCATCGCCACCAGTATTGTTGTGGGGGACGGCGCTTGGCAGTGCTGGACGGCGAGCCAGCTCGGAACCACCAGCTCACCGGTGTACGGCGCTCCCTACTGGAATGGGGATTCGGGCGATGGCGCCACAACGAATATGGGCTGGCTGCTTCTCGGCACTGGAAATTATGGGACGCTCGAACTTGGCTCCGCACCGGGGCCGCTCGGCTACTTTGGCTTGCCCGGCGGAGGGCCCGGTCCAAAAATTAATCTTTCAAGATCGCCAGCAACTCCGCCAGCTCTTTGCGCATTTCCTGATAGAACGACGACGTCCCCGAAAACAGTTCCCCTTGCTGTCTTCGCGTGCCGGCCGCCGCTGGTTTCGCCGCCGCTTCACTCCGCTTAGGCCTCGCTTCCAGAACCTTCCGCGCGCCCTCAATGGTAAAGCGCTTCTCATACAGCAGCCGCTTTATTTCCAAAACCAGTTCAACGTCTTTGCGCCGGTATAGCCGGTGTCCCGTGCCCGATTTCTTCGGCCCCAAGCCCCCGAACTCTGACTCCCAAAAACGCAACACGTAGGGCTTGATCCCCGCGAGTTTAGCAACTTCGCCGATCCTGAAATACAGTTTGTTCGGGATCTCCGGCTCTATCAAGGGCTTTGCGGCCAAATCTTCCATTTATGGGCTAACTATCAAGTTTCAATTGTAACGGCACTTTCGCCATTTGGCGAGCCTTTCTTGCGGAACCGCGGCCGTCAGGGAGTGTCCGCGCGGCGACCCTCTGCTATTGTTATCATAATGTGCGCTGGTGCGATTGAATGCGTCGATGGATTCCGAGCGATTCCGTAAGATAAAAAGCATCTTTGACAAGGCACTTGAGCAGAGTGCCGACACCCGATCCTCGTTCCTGCGCGACCAATGTAAGGGCGATCCCCTTTTGCTGGCGGAAGTTGAAAAACTTCTCCGCGCCAAAGATGAAGCCGATCCCGAGCGATTCCGTAAAATACGAAGCATCTTTGACCAGGCACTCGAACAGCGTGCCGACACCCGATCCTCGTTCTTGCGCGAGCAATGTAAAGGCGATCCTTTATTACTCTCCGAAGTTGAAAAGCTTTTGCGCGCCAATGACGAACCCGATTCGCTACTCGATAGAGGTTTCGACTTAAATCACGGCCACCCGGACCACCATTCCGCCCCACCCGATTCCGTGCAGGTTGGTAACTTGCTTTGTGGCCGCTACCGGATTACCGGGCTGATTGGTCATGGAGGAATGGGCGCGGTCTATGAGGCGGTCGATAGCGAATTGACGGGCGAAGGATCGAATCCCATCGCCATCAAAGTCATTCTTCCAGAGTATGCGGAGCGCGGCGACCTCCAGCGCCGATTCAAAGACGAGATTTCCCTAGCTCGCCGCGTCGCGCATAGAAACGTCATCAAAATCTTCAATCTCGAAATCGCTGGCACGCTTCTTTTCCTGACCATGGAATATGTCAAGGGTAAAGACCTGGGTACTCTGTTAGCCGGCCATGGCCCGTATTCGCCCAAAGAAGCGGCCCAAATCATGTATCAGGCGGCTTCCGGCATTGAGGCGGCTCATCAGGCCAACGTCATTCACCGCGACCTCAAAACCCGCAACATCATGCGCCAGTCCGACGGGCGAGTGGTGGTTACCGATTTCGGGCTGGCACGCCCCCTCGGCGATCAAACCAGGACTGAAACCGCCGGTCTCATGGGCACCTTCGCCTACATGGCGCCCGAGCAATTGCGCCTCCAGAAGTCGGACGAAAGAACCGATCTCTACTCGCTGGGAGTCGTCTTTCACGAACTGCTCACTGGCGAGTTGCCCACCCTTCCATTCAGGCCGGACAAAAAGACGGATTTCGCTTCATACCTTTTGCCGCGCCGCCTGTCCCTCCCTCCTATCGGCACCGCCGACCAGAAGCTTAGCGGTATCGTGCGCAAGTGCCTCGCGGACGATCCCCAAAACCGCTATCAATCCGCCACAGACCTCAGGCAGGATATCGGCGACTGGCTTCATCCAGGTTCATCCAAGGCCGTCTTAACGCGCTGGAGGATTGCGGCGGCCGTGGTTGCTTTGCTGGCTGCCGCCGTGGGCTTACGAAGTGTGTTAGAGCACCCCGCTGGGCCGCCTCCCACCCACCCCGCCGTCACCTTGCTCATCTCCGATTTCGCCAACCGCACCGGTGATTCCGTCTTCTCCGGTGGAACCTTGGAATCCGTCCTCGCCATCGAACTTGAGAAATCTCCGTTCATCAGTTCCTATTCGCGCGACACTGCCCACAGAACGGCCAAACAATTGAACGGCAGCCTTGATTTGACTGAAGCGGCGGCCCACCAAATAGCCGTCCGCGAAGGAATTCAGAATGTCGTCGCCGGAGAGTTGAACCTCCAGGGCTCGCAATATACACTCTCGCTGCGTGTAGCCGATGCGGACAGCCGGGCGCCGCGGATTTCCCGCCAGGCGAACGCCAGCAGCCGAGACGCGGTCTTGTCCACCCTTACCGAAATGGCTACCGGCATCCGTCAGGATCTCGGCGAAAGAACCCCGCCCAGCGAACGCCCGGAAACCTTCACCGCGTCGTCCCTTGACGCTATCCATGCGTACTCGGTGGCCCAGGGACTCGCGTTGGAAGGAAAGAGGGACGATGCCATTTCCCAGTATCGTCTCGCCATTCAGCTCGATCCAGATCTCGGCCGCGCCTACGCCGGCCTCGCCGCGCTCTATCGCAATCAAAATAAAATTTCCGAAGCGCTTCAAGCCTACCGCAACGCTATGAAGCACGTCGATCTAATGACCGACCGTGAGAAATTTCGCACCCGCGGCGGCTATTACATCACCGCCGGCGCTCCCGACAAAGCCATTGATGAATTCGATCAGTTAGTCAAAGAGTACCCCGCCGATAACGCCGGCGAGGCCAATCTTGGGCTTGCCTGGTCGCTCAAGCGCGATATGGCCAAAGCCACCGAACACGGCCGGAAAGCAGTAGAATTCTATCCAAGAAATTCCGTCCAAAGGACCAATCTGGCTTGGTATCTTCTCTTCGATGGCAAATTTCAAGAGGCCGCCAGTCAGGCAAACCAGGCTCTCCAGGAGAATCGCAAATTGGAAAAAGCCTACATTGTCGTCGCCTTATCGAAATTGGCGCAGGGAGACGTCCAGGGCGCCATGAGTGCCTATAACGATTTGCGGCGAACCACCGATAGCGGAGCCTCATCCGCCACGCTTGGACTGGCCGACATCGCCATCTACGAAGGAAGGATAGATGACGCCATCAAACTCTTACAGGCTGGCGCCGATACCGATGTTGCCACCAATAACGAGGCCGCCGCCGTTGTCAAACTGGTCGTGCTGGCCCAAACTCACTTGATCGCCGGGAAACCGGGCCCGGCGCTCGCTGCCGCTTCACGCGCTGCCGATCTGAAGACCAATGCTTATACCGTGCTGTTCCAGTTGGCGCAGGTTTTTGTCAAGCTGAAATCGCGCAAAGTTGCCGAAGTAGTCAAGCAAATGAAGAATGACGAACTGCCCGACACCATGTTTTATGCCGCGCTCATCAAAGGCGAGTTGGACATGGAAAGCCAGCGCATCGAACCGGCCATCGCCGCATTTGAGGACGCTCTGAGACAAACCGATTCCTGGCTCGCCCGCTACGATCTGGGCCGCGCCTATGTGCGAGCCAAAAAATACCCCGAAGCCGATGGCCAGCTCAAGAGGTGCCTTCGCCGCAACGGAGAAGCCGCCGCCGTCTTCATGGATGACACCCCCACCTACCGTATCTTCCCCCCCGTCTACTATTTCCACGGACTCGCCGAAGAAGGTCTAGGCGCCAGCGCCAGAACCTGGTACAAGACCTTCCTCGATATCAAGGCCAACGATAGCTCCGACCCTATGGTGGAGGACGCCCGCCGCCATTTCTCAACCGGCCAGTGAAACACTTTCGTAGGGCGGCCATTCGTGGCTGCGGGGCGGCTTTCCAGCCGTCCCCTCCGAAGTAAAAGGGGGGACACTCCGGGCTCTCGTCAAAGCTGCCACCAAAACCACTGAAGCAGGTGTATGGTCGCAAAGCGGCCACAGCTTGCTGCCGTCCCCTCTTTTTCGCTGCCGGTGAGCTAGAATACCCCCGTTCTTCCCCTCTTCCGCCTCCCCACACACAAAACAACAATCCCTCCCCCCAACAGTAAAAGAGTCGAAGGCTCCGGTGACGTCGGTGTACCCGAAGAAGAAAAAGTAAGGTCCCTGATCGCAACCGCGCTATTCGATAGCGAAAACGCCGCAATATCCGCCTGGCTTTGCGAGATCCCCACAAACGCCCCGCCCGGGCCCGAAATGGGGGCCTTCACCGTCACGTCATAACTTGCCAGTATCTGGCCTTTGCTCCCTAGCGCGGTAATAACCACGTCGCTAAAACCGCTCGATGGGAACACCGCGTAGTCCAAAATGCCGCCCACCGCGCTCACCGGTTTGGCAAACGAAAACGTCATCGAATAAGCATCGCCCCCAAAGTTGTCTACGTCCAAACCCGCCATCGTGAGTGTACTGCCCCATGTCCCGTTGTTATTGAAACTGTATGGTCCCGATCCCAGCAATGAGCCGTCGGGATTCGTAGACCGAAACGTCACCCCCGACCCCACCGGCACTGGGCCTTCTGTGTAAATGGTCTTAGCCCCCGCGAACTGACTGAAATCGACCACCGTACTCGACTTCCCGATTTGATTCGCGGATGTGATCAAGTTCGCATTTGAAATCACCGCCGTTACCAACGCCAAGCCAATCAGTCGAGCGAGCTTCGCGGCTTTCATGACCGCCTCGCTTTACCAACCCTGCGCCCGATGAACGTCCAGCAAATCATAGCGCCGCACATGAGAGGAAGCGAGGAAGGTTCGGGGGAGCCGCTCAGCCCATTTACCGTCACTTGCGAGTCAACCGTTTGTGCGGTGATTCCCGAGAGGTTGTGGTCGAGCAGGGTCACATCGAACAGAGTGACATTACTCATCCCCTGGCCAATTGCCTTGAAATTCACCTTCACTAACGTGCCGCTGCCGCTCGCCCCCTTGCCGCTGCCCTGAATTCCATCGGCTATGGATGAGACTTGCCCTGAACTGTTGCTAATGGTTCCCGGAATGTACAGAGTCGGGCCTGCTGTCGCAAGAAACGGCCCTTCTTGTACCGATAACACCTTCAAAATCGTCGGCTGATAACCGATGTCGAACTCATAGTCGGCCAGGTCGCTCACGCCGGAAATCGTGACGTCCAGCGAGAATGACTGTCCTGAGTTCACCGTGAGCGACGATTGGTCGAAAGACAAAGTCGCCGCTCCCATGGCGCCTTCGAACAATAGTCCGATGGCCGCCGTAATCGTTAGGCAATACCGCATAATTTCACCTCGTCTGATAAGAAAGTTAGAATACTCATATCTCGACTAGTAACTACTGACATACCAACCCGCTAGGCAGATGATGAAGCACCAGCGCTAGGTCGTTGATATCCACCACGCCATCGTTGTTCAAGTCGGCCTCCGCATTAAATCCCTTTCCGCCCTTACTCGTGCCGAAGGCCGCCTTTACAATGGCGACGTCGGCGCAATTCACTACCCCATCCTTGTTTGCGTCTCCGATCGGATAGCCGTTCGGAATAAGTCCAATCACTGTCGAGAGCGAGGCCAGCCCGGTAAACGTAGCGCTCAACCCATCCGCAGCCACCACGCCTGAAATAATTCCCCCGCCCACACTAAGTTCCGGAATCAGATGTCCCGTCACTGTGTCGATTCGATATAAATCCATATGCGACCCTGGCTTGGCGCTCCCTTCTTGCACCGGTATGGTCACCGAAATACCCGGCGCCGGAAACGGTTCGGTGGGCGTTGGTGTGAGCGTGAGGTTCATAAACAGCGTACCTTCCCCGCTATAGCCTTGCGGCGTTGGAATCACCGGACTCGCCGAGGATTGCAGCACATCAATCGAGACATCGGTGTTTTGCGTCAAAATGCCAGGGGGAACGCTGATGGATGCCCGGTTGCCGAAGGTTTGGTCGTTCACTGTGCCACCCGTAGTCGAACTGATCGTTCCGTCGATAGACGTCGTGCCCTTGATCACATCGAAGCTAACATTGAGACCGAGATTGATCAGGTCTGACGCGTTCAGATAAGCAACATTACCCGCAAGGTCGACAAGATCCAAATATTGTATTGTCCAAGTTCCTGCTTCGCTATATTGCGGCATCCTGAACTGGAAGGAATAGTTCCCATTGAGCGGCGTGCCCGAAGTCAGAATCGCTGCATCGGCGTAGTGATCTTGACCGTTCGATGGACTGTAGAAGTAAATGTTGGCGTAATTAAAACCCGCAAGATTGTCCGACACGTTCAGAGTCCCTTGCACTGTTTGCGGCGAACCGGAGGTATCAACCAATCCCGGAAGCGTGATGCCATTCACCACGGGCGGAGTTACGTCGTCCGGCCTGGAGGAAACTGTGAACGTTGACGCAAAGCCCTTGCTCTTGAGATCGGAGCCATAGATGTACTCCGTGTTCCCAGCCTTATCGTAAAGGTAAAGGTAATCTATGCTCCAGACGCCCGCTTCCGCGTACCTTGGGATAGTGATCTCCGACTTCCACACTCCGTTGAGCGCAGTTCCCGAAACTTGGGTCACGTAGTAATCGAGGCCCTCCTGATATTGAATGCCCGATGGACTCCGCAAAATAACGCTGTTGTAACAATAGGTCCCGCAGGCAAAGCTGACACCTGATTCGTTATCAGTGATGTCAAGTTGCACAGTTACTGTCTCAGAGCTGCTTGAAACATTCAGTGAACCCGGGCTAATGCTCACGCCCGTGAGGGTGGGCGGGGTAGTGTCCGGGTTGGACACAACTGAAAACGTAGTGGTAAAGCCCTTGGCGGCCAAAGTATTCGTCGAATAAATCGCCTCGTTTCCGGCGTTATCCCAGAGATCCACAGCCTGAACGGTCCATTTTCCAGACTCGCTGTATTGCGGGATCGTCAGCGTCGCTGTGAGTACCGCGGCGAGGGGAGTGCCTGATGATAGGGCATAAACGTATGCGTATTGGTTCTGTTTACCCGACGGACTCGCCAGGGCGACGTAAGCGTAGTTCACACCCGACAAATCGTCAGTTGCGTGAATCGTTACCGCAAAATTTTGCGGCCCTTTCGTCACATCCACACTCGCCGGAAACGACAACTTCGTCAAAACTGGCGGCGTCGTGTCCGATATCTGGCCCAACGCGCCCACGGGTAGCGCTAACATCGAAGCTCCAACTAACAACCACTTCCCGCAATCGAATTGACCGAATAGCAATCTAGCCATGGCAAAACCTCCGAAGCAAATCAATTGATTTTGATACTGAGAGGGTATTTCCGCGTAGTCTGACTCGGTGAACTGGAATCCGTAACGCTCACCCGAAAAACGGAAACGCCCGTAGTTGTCGGCGTCCCGGAAATAACTCCTGTGCTGGCGTTGAGCGTAAGGCCAGCGGGTAGTGAGCCGAAAGTGATCGCCCAGGTATAAGCCCCCAGCCCTCCGCTCGCACTCAGAGTGTCGCTGTAAGGTGCGCCCACCGTTCCGGCCGGTAGCGGCGACGTCGTCAGAATCTGCAGCGGCGCGCCCACGCGAATCGTCAAATGGCCTGTGTCCGAAGCGGCCGGGTTCGCAACGCTGGTGGCGGAAAGCGTGAAATTGTAAGTGCCCGCCGCCCCAAGGTTCCCGCTAATCACGCCGGTCGCCGCCACAGACAAGCCAGGCGGTAACGTTCCCCCGGTTTTGGCCCAGGTAACGGCCCCACCTTGGAAGCGTGCGATTTGCGCGCTCGCTGTGTATCCGCCACCACTCACGCCATCGGGCAGCGGCACCGGCAGAATCGTCACACCCGAAGACGCCACTGCGGGAATTGTCTTCACCTGCGCCGGCGCGTTCGTATTTACTGCTTGCGCTGTTGCCACCACGGTCACCGCTTTGCGCGGATCGAAGACAATTTTCTTGCTCGGCGATGCCGTCCTTAAGTCGATGCGCGCAGTCTCGCCCGGCGCCAACGACAAAGTCGCGTTGGTCGCCGCGCCATTCGTCAAGTCCGGATTCGTCAAGTCGGGTGTAGTCGTAAAGACCGGGTTCGGAATGTTGGCAATCAACTGGTTCTGCGGTTGCGCGTACAACGTGCATCCATCCGCCGCCGGAACCGTGTAAACCCGGTACAGCAGGAGTTGCAACTGTATCCCGTCTGGAATTTGCCCTTTCAAAAGCAACTTAACCGAATAAGCGGCTGCCGTGTTCCCGTTGTTGGTAATCGTGAAAAACGTATCGCTAATGGAACCGTTCGTTAAATCCGGCGTGGTTATGCTCTGATTCGTCAGATCCGGATTGGTCAGATCGGGATTCGTCAAGTCAGGATTCGGGATGCCTGGATTCGTCAGATCCGGATTGGTGATTTCATGATTTGTCAAATCGGGATTGGTTAAGTCTGGATTCGTCAAATCCGGGTTCGTCAAATCGGGATTCGTCTGCCCTAAATTCGTCAAATCGGGGTTATAGACTTCAGTGTTAGTGATATCCGGGTTCGTCAGATCCGGATTGGTCAGGTCGGGGTTTGTCAGATCCGGGTTCGTTAAGTCCGGATTGAGTTGGATGGTAGCCGAGGTACCCGGGCCCGCCGCTACCGGATTGCCGTTCAATCCCGTAATCTGCGTCACATTGATGTTTACTTGGGCATGAGCGTCCGATGCCGTAACGAACACTGTCCGGGAAATGCTCGACAAAGCCGGCACAACGACATCGAGCGAAGTAACTAACGACGCCTGAATACTTTTGGAAACGAACGACGCGTATCCCCCTGCCGGCTGCTGATCTGCGGGAATCGTAAGCCGGTAAGTCTTGGTGGGTGGAACAGCCGCGGTGTTCTCGACAAACACCACGAATCCCCGTTCAAGCGACGTCGAAAGCGGCTTGGTGTTCCCGGGCGAACCGGCCACCACGCCGGCGGCCACTCGCGCCGTGTAGATGTTCTGATTTCTCGTGCCCGTATAGTCGGCGGCACACGCCGGCGTTTGCTTGCCCGGACTGATAATACTATCCGCTTGCAGTTGCGGCGGCGTATAGTTTTGCCAGTCCTGACGGGGCGGCGGAATCACGTCGCGATTATCCGTCCAAGCGGTCTGAACCACCGATCCGGTAGTCGGATTCACGTTGTACCGCCACACTGATCGAGTCCCTGTCACCACGGGAACAAACGCCGGCAGCGGCGTAACATCAATGTAGTCGCCTAGAAAAGCCTCCGTACCGTTGTCGAACATGGGCAAGTTCGGTGGATCGTAACGCAATTGGTCAATGGGCTGAGCGCCGCTGGTTTTAGTCGAACTGCCGAACAGGTATTGCGTCACCTGCGTGGAAGGATATGAGAATTTAAGGGCTGAACCGGCGGGGCTTTGTGTTACCCGGACATCGATCGTGTGTCTGCGAAGAAGTTGAACTTTATCTATTAGGTTGTCATCAATGTTGGGAGTAAACACGTGCGTGGCGGGGTCGGTTTGTGGAGGTGATATCAGTTCCTCAACGTAATCGGAAATACTAATGCACATTGGCTTCGCCTTACAGACCAGGACCCCCGCCTGATGATCGTCGCGGGAGTCGTAGTAGACCAGCGAAAGCAATCCTCCCGAATAGGTGAGCGCGGGCATCCACTGATGCCCTGCCGCCGGCGTCGGGTCCGCCAGTTGCGGAGAAGACCATGTCTGGCCGTCTGCGGAAGAGGACACCACAATTCGCGCGCAGGCACTGGCGCCGCAGCCTTCCGCTCCGCTAGGCCCCACTCGATCCGACCAGGCGATGTAGACGCGCCCATTGGCATCTGTGGCAAGCGTAGGATAAGCGTTGGTTCGGAAGGCCGTCTCGCTCGTTGCCTGATCGAACGCCGTTATGTTCGCCACCTTCACCGGCGCGCTGAAACTCGCGCCCCCGTTTGTCGATTTTGCCACCCAAACAGCTCCCGCCGATGTCGCGAACTGCCGCCACGCTAAATAAACCGTCCCGTTGATCGGGTCAATCGCAAAGGTCGGCCCTTGATTGCCCGCTGTGTTGGCGGCAATTTGCAAAGGCGTACTCCAGGTAGCGCCGCAATCTCTCGATCGCGAAAAAAGAATGGCTGCGTGGTCCTCGTCCGGCACCGTGAAACTCGCGTAAGCGATGTACAAGTTGCCGCCGGGAAACAACTGTCCGTTCACATTGCACGTAAGCGCCCCCTCGCGCGGAATATCCACCGCTATCCACGGTTTGTCCAGGAACGTATTCGCAGTACCGGAAGCGACCACCGAAGTTGCCACATAGTCTATGGGATCGCCGTTCTCTTTGTTGTTGTTGTCTATGTAGCGCGCTACAAAAACCACCCCTGCGCTCTTCTGGTCCCGTTGAAAGGCTATGCCGCTGTAGTAAAACATGCCGTTCGTGCCGGCCCGCACTACTGGATCTGATGCCGCTTCGTACTTTCCTGAAAACGGCGTGCTCCCACAGCCTTTGTATTGGCATCCCGGCAAGAGGTTGCTTTGCCACGTTTGGCCGCCGTCAAACGACTCAAACAGTCCCAGCCACGCATCCCCATGCTCTTCTGTCTCCTCGAGCTTCGGCAAAGTAACATTCGGTAAATCGACACTGCGATAATCGTTGGCCCCGGCTAAGAGATGCAGCGGGTTCCGGGTCGATGCCGCTATGCTCGGTTCGTTCTGTCTTTGTAAGAAAGGATCTCCGCCGGGCCACGTTGTCCCCGACACCATATTGATATTTCTTCCCGGCACCTGCCCACTAATCACTCCACAGCCCAGCAAGAACGCGAACGTGATACCCCCACGGAACTGTCGGTGCATATCCCACTCCTTTTGTCGGTACCAGTAGTAGTACAGGAATAACCATCAATAGTCAAGAGAGTTCTTTCATCTCATGAAGCGCAATTCCAAGTCGAAAGAGGTCAAAATCGCCAGTCACCAAAGTTTAAAATAATTCTTTTCCCTTCTTATCAACCACTTACGCTCAAAATTTTTCTTCCCCCGTTCGCCCTCCTGTTCCAATCGAGTTGGAAATACATTTATGTCCACCGAAGCTCAAATCAACGCTAACCGCGCCAATGCGCAATCCTCCACCGGCCCGTCGTCGCCGGAAGGAAAACTCAAGTCTTCTCACAACGCCGTCAAAACGGGCCTTACCGGACGCACCATCCTCCTGCCCAGCGATGATGTCGCCGCCTACGAAAACTTCGTCGAACTCCTCAACCGCAAGTATCAGCCCAAGGACGACTACGAAAAGCACCTTACGCAATCCATCGTGGATACCGAATGGCGTTTACTCCGCATCCCCACTCTCGAAACCGGCTATTACGCCCTCGGCCGCCACGAACTCGCCGCCGAATGCGCCCACGAATCCAACCCCCAAGTCCGCGCCGCTATGCTCGACGCCCTCATCGACCGCACCTTCAAGAAAGACCTCCGCAATCTGGCCTTGCAGGAACGCCGCTTACGCGCTCAACTGGCGAAGTTCGTCGCCGAACTCGCCCAACTGCAGGAAGACCGCGAAGCCATTCAGTTTCAACGCCGCAATCGCATCATGATGCGTCACTCCGAACGTATCGGTGGCTTCAAACCGCCACCGAATGCCATCGAGCATTTTGGCTTCGTATTTACCGATGAATATCTCGATACCCGTTTCGAAGCTCAAAACCTGGGCGGCCAAGCCGCCGTCAAGCAATTTGACCGCTCCTGGAAAGCTCAAATGATCAAAAAAGCCGCCTAATTCCTGGTAGGGCGGACGCCCCCGTCCGCAGGCCGACCCCCTGGTCGGCCCCCTGGAGTTTGTACATTTTCCAGGCCAGCCACTCAGCCCATATCGCGCCCGTTCCGCAACTGCAAAACGCTCTCGGCCATAATACTCAGCGCAATCTCCCCTGGCGTCTGCGCACCTATCGAAATCCCAGGTTTGGTTCGAATCGGCGGCCAGGAAGCCGTCAAACAACTTGACCGCTCCTGGAAAGCTCAAATGATCAAAAAAGCCGCCTAATTCCTGGTAGGGCGGACGCCCCCGTCCGCAGGCCGACCCCCTGGTCGGCCCCCTGGAGTTTGTACATTTTCCAGGCCAGCCACTCAGCCCATATCGCGCCCGTTCCGCAACTGCAAAACGCTCTCGGCCATAATACTCAGCGCAATCTCCCCTGGCGTCTGCGCACCTATCGAAATCCCAGGTTTGGTTCGAATCGGCGGCCAGGAAGCCGTCAAACAACTTGACCGCTCCTGGAAAGCTCAAATGATCAAAAAAGCCGCCTAATTCCTGGTAGGGCGGACGCCCCCGTCCGCAGGCCGACCCCCTGGTCGGCCCCCTGGAGTTTGTACATTTTCCAGGCCAGCCACTCAGCCCATATCGCGCCCGTTCCGCAACTGCAAAACGATCTCGGCCATAATACTCAGCGCAATCTCCCCTGGCGTCTGCGCACCTATCGAAATCCCAGGTTTGGTTCGAATCGGCGGCCAGGAAGCCGTCAAACAACTTGACCGCTCCTGGAAAGCTCAAATGATCAAAAAGGCCGCCTAATTCCTGGTAGGGCGGACGCCCCCGTCCGCAGGCCGACCCCCTGGTCGGCCCCCTGGAGTTTGTACATTTTCCAGGCCAGCCACTCAGCCCATATCGCGCCCGTTCCGCAACTGCAAAACGCTCTCGGCCATAATACTCAGCGCAATCTCCCCTGGCGTCTGCGCACCTATCGAAATCCCAGGTTTGGTTCGAATCGGCGGCCAGGAAGCCGTCAAACAACTTGACCGCTCCTGGAAAGCTCAAATGATCAAAAAAGCCGCCTAATTCCTGGTAGGGCGGACGCCCCCGTCCGCAGGCCGACCCCCTGGTCGGCCCCCTGGTCGGCCCCCTGGAGTTTGTACATTTTCCAGGCCAGCCACTCAGCCCATATCGCGCCCGTTCCGCAACTGCAAAACGCTCTCGGCCATAATACTCAGCGCAATCTCCCCTGGCGTCTGCGCACCTATCGAAATCCCAGGTTTGGTTCGAATCGGCGGCCAGGAAGCCGTCAAACAACTTGACCGCTCCTGGAAAGCTCAAATGATCAAAAAAGCCGCCTAATTCCTGGTAGGGCGGACGCCCCCGTCCGCAGGCCGACCCCCTGGTCGGCCCCCTGGAGTTTGTACATTTTCCAGGCCAGCCACTCAGCCCATATCGCGCCCGTTCCGCAACTGCAAAACGCTCTCGGCCATAATACTCACCGCAATCTCCCCTGGCGTCTGCGCACCTATCGAAATCCCAGGTTTGGTTCGAATCGGCGGCCAGGAAGCCGTCAAACAACTTGACCGCTCCTGGAAAGCTCAAATGATCAAAAAAGCCGCCTAATTCCTGGTAGGGCGGACGCCCCCGTCCGCAGGCCGACCCCCTGGTCGGCCCCCTGGAGTTTGTACATTTTCCAGGCCAGCCACTCAGCCCATATCGCGCCCGTTCCGCAACTGCAAAACGATCTCGGCCATAATACTCAGCGCAATCTCCCCTGGCGTCTGCGCACCTATCGAAATCCCAGGTTTGGTTCGAATCGGCTGCCAGGAAGCCGTCAAACAACTTGAGCGCTCCTGGAAAGCTCAAATGATCAAAAAAGCCGCCTAATTCCTGGTAGGGCGGACGCCCCCGTCCGCAGGCCGACCCCCTGGTCGGCCCCCTGGAGTTTGTACATTTTCCAGGCCAGCCACTCAGCCTATATCGCGCCCGTTCCGCAACTGCAAAACGCTCTCGGCCATAATACTCAGCGCAATCTCCCCTGGCGTCTGCGCACCTATCGAAATCCCAGGTTTGGTTCGAATCGGCGGCCAGGAAGCCGTCAAACAACTTGACCGCTCCTGGAAAGCTCAAATGATCAAAAAAGCCGCCTAATTCCTGGTAGGGCGGACGCCCCCGTCCGCAGGCCGACCCCCTGGTCGGCCCCCTGGAGTTTGTACATTTTCCAGGCCAGCCACTCAGCCTATATCGCGCCCGTTCCGCAACTGCAAAACGCTCTCGGCCATAATACTCAGCGCAATCTCCCCTGGCGTCTGCGCACCTATCGAAATCCCAGGTTTGGTTCGAATCGGCGGCCAGGAAGCCGTCAAACAACTTGACCGCTCCTGGAAAGCTCAAATGATCAAAAAAGCCGCCTAATTCCTGGTAGGGCGGACGCCCCCGTCCGCAGGCCGACCCCCTGGTCGGCCCCCTGGAGTTTGTACATTTTCCAGGCCAGCCACTCAGCCTATATCGCGCCCGTTCCGCAACTGCAAAACGATCTCGGCCATAATACTCAGCGCAATCTCCCCTGGCGTCTGCGCACCTATCGAAATCCCAGGTTTGGTTCGAATCGGCTGCCAGGAAGCCGTCAAACAACTTGACCGCTCCTGGAAAGCTCAAATGATCAAAAAAGCCGCCTAATTCCTGGTAGGGCGGACGCCCCCGTCCGCAGGCCGACCCCCTGGTCGGCCCCCTGGAGTTTGTACATTTTCCAGGCCAGCCACTCAGCCCATATCGCGCCCGTTCCGCAACTGCAAAACGATCTCGGCCATAATACTCAGCGCAATCTCCCCTGGCGTCTGCGCACCTATCGAAATCCCAGGTTTGGTTCGAATCGGCGGCCAGGAAGCCGTCAAACAACTTGACCGCTCCTGGAAAGCTCAAATGATCAAAAAAGCCGCCTAATTCCTGGTAGGGCGGACGCCCCCGTCCGCAGGCCGACCCCCTGGTCGGCCCCCTGGAGTTTGTACATTTTCCAGGCCAGCCACTCAGCCCATATCGCGCCCGTTCCGCAACTGCAAAACGATCTCGGCCATAATACTCACCGCAATCTCCCCTGGCGTCTGCGCACCTATCGAAATCCCAGGTTTGGTTCGAACCTTCCCGATCTGGTCCGCCGTCAACCCTTTCAGTCCGAGGCTTTGCAAAACCTCCTGTGCTCGCTTTTTGTTTGCAACTAAGGCTACATAAGGGATAGTGGCGCCCATCGCCTGCTCCAGGGCTTCCTCATCAAAGCGCCCCATGCTGGCCACTACGCAGAAGCGGCGGCTCGCGGTTGGCAATAAGCCGAAGTCCATAACACGCAAGATCGCGGTGGCTTCCGGCATGTCAGCGAAGCTAAGCAACGGATCAACCACCGTCACGCGAAAATCCAACAGCCGCGCAAATCTCGCCAGGGCAATCGCCACGCCCTCGCGGCCCACCAACACCAACTCAGGCGCCGATGCAAGATGTGCCGGCGACGTTTCCATGGCTGCTAAGTTCAACGAGCCAGTCTCATAAATATTCCTGAGCAGATCCAGATCCTGCGGCCTGTCGGCATCGAGCAGAATGCCTGGGTCATCCACCTCGATCTTGCGAATATTTTCAAGATGGTCGCCGAAGATGGCGCGGCAGCCAGTGTCTCCATTCAACTCGGCGATTTCAGGAAACACCGATCGGTCCAAAAGCACCGGATTGCCTCGGAAGCCCCGAAATAATGGAATGAGGATTTGCGGTTTGTGCAGACGATACTCGTTAATGATCCGGTTGAGTGTGCGGGCCCTGACTAACGGTTGGTCGGCCAGAACCACCAACGTGGCATCCGCTTCCGCATTAAGTTCGGCCAGTCCGCGCTGGAGCGAACTGCCCATGCCCGCTTGAAAGGCTTCGTTGACAACCACCCGTACGTTTTCGTGCGTAGGAATGTAGGAACGGATCGCTTCGGCCCCTGAGCCTAACACCACCACGATTTCACTAACCTCGGAAGCCCTCACGTTTTCTAAAGTGTGTTGGATAAGTGGCTTACTGCCAAGCGGTAAGAGCTGCTTCTGGCTACCCATGCGGCTCGCTGAGCCGGCCGCGAGGACGATGGCGGAGACTGACGGCATGCGCTGCTATTATCCCAACCGTGCCTGTTTCTACCGGGTGGAGCCGCAAAGGAGACTGTGCTAACCTCAACGTCCAAATGCGTCTTTTCGCCCTCTTCCTTCTCATCTCCTTACTCGCCACCGCCCAAACCAAAACGCCCGCCGCCCCCGCCGATTACGGTCAATGGGAAACACTCGTCCCCAATTCGCGTTTCGGCGGCCTTTCACCAGATGGCAAATGGCTCGCCTATGGCATTGATCGATCAAACGGCAACAACGAACTGCGCATCGCGAACATAGCCGCCGGCACAAACAAAGTCACAGCTTTCGGCACGCAACCCTTCTTTTCATCCAACTCCCTTTGGGCCGCCTTCACCATTGGCTATTCCGAAACGCAACAAGATAAGCTGCGCAAAGATAAAAAGCCCGTCCACAACAAACTCGGCCTCCTCAACCTCACAACCGGTGAGCAGACGGTTATCGAAGACATTGAATCGTTCGCCTTCAGCCCGACCGGAACCTTTCTCGTCATGCGCCGCTACGCACCCGAGAAAAAGGATCCATCCACGCCCATCACTCCTCCCGATGAAGAACCGCCTCCCTCTGGCGCCACTTTGATTGTCCGTCAGCTCGCCACTTCCCGCGACACCACTTTCGGCAATGTAGCCGAGTTTGCCTGGCAGGATATCCGCCTGCATGGCCACTTACTGGCAATGGCTATCAACGCAGGGGATGATAAGACCGGCAACGCCGTCCAGCTATTCGATTCCGAAACCGGTACCCTCCGCGTGCTTGATTCCGCCGCTCTCGACTACAGTGGTCTCGCTTGGCGCAAGGATAGCGCCGACCTGGCATTCCTCCGCTCGAAAACAGACGATAAACATTACGGGGCCATCACTCTCGCCCTGGCGTGGCGGCGCCTCGGTGAACCTACTGAATCCACTTATCGTTACGATCCTTCCTCCGATACGAAATTTGCTGCTGGCATGCGCACCGTCTCTTACCGCAAACCGGCTTGGTCCGACGATGGCCAGATTGTCTTTCTCGGCGTGGCGAAATGGCTCGACAAACCGCCCTCCGCGAAGAAGCCATCTCCCGACAAAGACGCCGCCAACGACCCCGCCCCTGAGGCCGGCGAACCCGCCACTGTCGATGTTTGGCACTGGCACGATCTCGACGTCATGCCTAAGCAAAAGATCAACGCGCGTAACGATTCACAGCGCAACCTGCTTGCCGCCTGGCATCTCGAATCTGGTTTACTCACTCAACTCGGTCACTCTCTCACTGAGCAGGTCACCCCAATCAAGCATCAGAGCCTTGCCTGGGCCGCTGATTGGAAACCCTACGCACTCGACCGCACCATCGGCCGTCCGGCAGCGGATATCTACCTGGTCGATCTCGCAACCGGTGGCCGCACCAAGATCCACCAGGACCTCATCGCCGATTACTATGTTCAATCCAGTCCCAGCGGCCATTACCTGCTCTATCTGCAAGACGATCATTACTGGACCGTGAACACCGCCACCCATGCCGTTGTGAACATCACGAAAAACGTGAAAACGTCATTCGTCGATCGCGAATCCGATTACACCGAAAAACAGAAGCCAGCCTTTGGCCTCGCCGGTTGGACCAAAGACGACGCCAGCGTGATCCTCTACGACAAGTTTGATTTATGGCAAGTGGATCCCGATGGTTCGAAAGCTGTGCGCCTCACCGATGGCGCCGAAGAAGAGACGCGCCATCGCTACGTGCGTTTGGATCCGGATGAGGAGTTTATCGATACTTCGAAACCGCTCTACCTCAGCTTGTTCGGAATTTGGACCAAAAAAGCCGGCTACGCGCGCCTCGACCCGGGCGCCTCTAAGGATCGTCATCTGATCTGTGAGGACAAGAATGTCTCCCGGCTCGGCAAGGCCAAAGATGCCGACGTGTTCGAATATGTCTCTGAAACCTTTGAAGAATCGCCCAACATCTTCGTCGCTAACGCCGCCAACAAAGTGGATTGGAAAGACGCCAAGCAAATAACCAAGACTAACGAGTTCCAAAGCAAATACGCCTGGGGCCGGTCGGAGTTAGTCGAATACAAAAACAGCCACGGGCAGCGCCTGCAAGGGGCGCTCTACTATCCCGCCGGATACGAGCCCGGCCGCAAATATCCCATGGTTGTCTACCTATATGAAAAGCTGTCCGATTCCTTGCATCGTTATAGTTCGCTTTCCGAGCGTAGCTACTACAACCCTGGCGCGGTCACCAGCCACGGCTATTTTCTACTCATGCCCGATATCGTCTTCCAACCGCGCGAACCGGGCGTCTCCGTTGCCGATTGCGTGACTGCCGCCGTAAAGAAGGTTCTGGAAAAAGGAATCGTAGACGAACGCAAAATTGGTGTCATGGGTCACTCATGGGGAGGTTTTGATTCTACCTATCTCGCCACTCACACTCGCATCTTTGCCGCCGCTGTGGCGGGCGCGCCTATCACAGACTTAGTGAGCAACTACGGCAATCATCACTGGAGTTCCGGCATCGCAGAAACCGATCACATCGAAACCGGCCAACAGCGCATGGAGGTGCCCCTTTGGGAGGATCTACCAGCCTACATTCGCAACTCCGCGGTTTTCAACGCCCAGAATATGACCACGCCGCTGCTGATTGAGGTAGGCGATAGCGATGGTACCGTGTTCTTCCACCAGGGTGTTGAACTGTATAACATCGCCCGCCGCGCGAAAAAGGAAGTCGTCCTGATTGTCTATGCCGGCGAAGACCATGGACTCAAAAAGAAGCCCGACCAAATCGATTACCAACGCCGCATCTTCGCCTGGTTTGGGCATTACCTGAAAGGCGAAGCAGGGCCAGCGTGGATCACCGATGGTGAGAGCTTCTTAGACCGCCAGCAAGAAGTCAAAGCCCTCAAACCCTAAGAATGGGTCTGAGGGATTTTGTCTCGGTCGTTTGGAATCAGTGGCCCGCCGGGGGCATCTGATCTTTGATCTGTCCGGGCCCGCTGCCACCGCCCATTTTGCAATGCCAGTCGCCAAACGTGTCTTTGTAACAGCTGCCCTGCGCCCCGGTCGTCGGGTACTTGTAACAGTTATGGGTATTGGCGAAAGCGTTCAGCAGGGTGGATTGCATCCCGCATTGGTAACGTGTGAAATTACCGCGAATATCGAATACCGGTGCCCTGGTGTCAATCGCTGTGGACGCTGAATCAAGGGAGTAGTTAAAAGCCCGCGAGCTAGCAACCTGGATCGTCACGTCGCTGGTAAGGTATAGAGTGTCGCGAGAAAAAATGCCCTCATTGTCACACGTAAAGTATTGTTTGGCGGCCGCGGCATTGATCGGACCCTTGCGGTTCGCGCAAGTGGCGGGTTCCCGGGTGCCAAATTTCGCGCCCGTACTGTCGCCTTTTGGGCGGTTATTCATGGCGTTGGCAGTTTCCGCTGCCACTCTCAGTTCCTCCGCCGTGGGTTGGTAGTGCCGTAGGTAATTCGGGTCCGCGTTCACTGGCAAGGCCAAAGGGCCCTGATTCACGTAATAAGACCCGGCGTTCAGTGGCGTGGCGATCGTGACCGTATACCAGGTGTACCCCATTTTAATCTGGGCCCAATCGCCGACTTTAAAGTCGTCTACGGCCCACGCGGAAGCGTTCTGAACCAAGCCAGCCAGCACCGTTAAGGCCAATAGTCCACATCGAATTCGTCTCATTTGTTTCATTCGTTTCATTCCTTCCGCCTATAAAGCGGAAACGGGGCCGCAGACCCGCCAATTATTTTTTGGGCAGAACGAATGAAGGTAGCGCAAACGCGACAATGCTTCCGCCCGATTTGGCCTCATTCTTACCACCCCCGCAAACAATGACGACGTATTCCCTGCCATTGATCTCATAGACGGAGGGTGTCGCGTTGCCGGCCGCCGGAAGCTTCGCTTCCCAAAGCAACTGGCCCGTCGCCCTATCGTACGCGTGGAATTTATTATCGAAGCTGGTAGCGCCAATAAACAGCAGCCCGCTTTGCGTGACTACCGGGCCACCATAGTTGTCGGTTCCGGTGTTAGTCATCCCCTTCGCGGCAAGTTCCGGATACTCGCCGAAGGGAATCGTCCAGCGAATCTCCCCTTTATTCAGGTCGATGGCATTCAGAGTTCCCCATGGTGGCTTGATAGGCGGGTAGTTGTCAGGATCGCGGAACAAAATGTAGCCTTCGTTTCGATACTTCTGCCAGCTCGGGTCGGCTTTGGCGGCGGCTTCGTCCACCACTCCCGAATCCCGCCCGGTCAGCAGGAAATCGACAATCTCATCCACGTTCTTCTCAAGATAATCAAAGGCCGGCATGCGGCCCGATCCCTCGCGCACGAGTTTGATCAGATCCTCGCGCGAACGCCTTTTGCCGATATCGATCAGCGACGGAAACGTAGGCCCACCTTCCCGGTTGTCGCCGTGGCAAGTCGCGCAGTTGTTCTGATAAAGCGATTTCGTTTGGTGATTCACCATGCGAATGATCCACGGTTGCTCGTTTGAGTTGACAAACAAAAGTCCGCTTGCCGGATCGAACGCCGCGCCTCCCCATTCAGCGCCACCGTCCGTACCTGGCATTAACACCGTCCCTCGCAGGCTCGGCGGAGTGAAGATTCCGTTGGAATCGAGTGTCTTCAATCTCTCAAGTACCGCCGCATGCGCCTCTGGCGTTCGATCAGTCACCAGGTCTTCCGTGAATGTCTGCCGCGTGAAGGGCGGCGGCTTCACCGGGTAAGGCTGCACCTCCGAGAGTTTCTCGCCATCGAGCGACGAGCTCGGAGCTTTACGATATTCAATCGGGAAGAGTGGTTCGCCGGTTCTCCGGTCCAGAACAAAGACATAGCCTGTCTTGGTAATTTGCGCCACTGCCTCCACTCTGCGTCCGTTGTGAGTGACGGTGACCAGACTGGGTGCGGCTGGAAAATCCAGATCCCACACGTCGTGCCTTACGTCCTGGAAATGCCAGATCCGCTTACCTGTTTTAGCGTCCAGCGCCAGCACACAGTCCGCGAACAGATTGTCGCCGATGCGATTCGAGCCGTAAAAATCGAACGACCCCGAGCCCGTCGCCGCGAATACCATTCCCAGCTTTGGATCGATGCTGAGTCCGGCCCAAGCGTTCGCGCCGCCCGAAATTTCATAGGAAGTCTTCGACCAAGTCTCATACCCGAACTCACCCGGATGCGGGATCGTGTGGAAGATCCAGCGCATCTGGCCGGTGTTTACGTCGAACGCCCGTATATGGCCTGGCGTGCCGGGCAAAGTCTCGGGCACTGTACTGCCCAAGATGATCATGTCCTGGTAAATCACGCCCGGACTGCTGGCGCTCACTGTCATTCGTTCCGCTGGTCTGCCCAATCCCTCGCGCAGATCGATCCGCCCATTCTTGCCGAAACTCGTCATGGGCTTGCCCGTGCCGCGGTTCAAAGCCCAAAGGTAATTTCGATAGGTGAAGAACACGCGATCCCGGTAAACCGTAACGCCGCGATGCCGATAGCGCCGTTTTGCTGCACCCGGCTCGCTCGGATTGAAACTCCAGATCTCACGTCCGGTCGTGGCGTCCAGCGCAATCACCCGCATCTTGGGAGTGGTGGCGTAGAGCGTGCCATCTACGATGATGGGGTTGCTCTGCATTTCCGAACCCGGAAACGCGTCGCCTGAGTCATAGGTCCAGGCCACCTGCAATTGTTTTACGTTCTCCTGGTTGATTTGTGTCAGCGGAGAATAGCGGATGTTGCCGGGCCCGCCGTTCACCGGCCAGTCCGTGTCTACAGCCCACGCTAAACAAGCGCACAACACGCACGCAACAAGTCTTAGTGAGGTCATGGAACCCAACAGTTTAGCTTAGGTTCGTAATTTTGTCGTACAATGGTTCCCCATCGTCCGTTGGACTCGTAAATGGCATCCGCCGTCCGCACACTACACATTAAGCCAGTGGTTCTGATGCCCGGCTGGCACATGGGCCCGCGCATCGCCTTTCGCTTTTGCTTTATTTATTTCGGCCTCTTTAGCCTCTCCACGCAAATTCTCGGCAGCTTGTGTCCCATTCCAAAAGTCGATATCCCCGATTTATCTCTTGCCCTGCAGCCAATTCTTTTCTGGACCGCCGCGCGAATCTTTGGCGCAAAACTTCCCCTGGTCTACACCGGCAGCGGTAGCGGCGACAAGACATTCGATTGGGTCTTAGTTTTCTGCCTGCTCATTTTCGCCACGCTCGCCGCCGCCGTCTGGTCCGTTCTTGATCGCAAGCGTACTAACTACGCTACCCTGCACAAGTGGTTTCGCGTGTTCATCCGCTTTTCTCTTGCCGGGCAAATGCTCTCCTATGGCTTCGCCAAAGTCATTCCCCTGCAAATGCCTTTCCCTTATCTCACCCAACTTCTTCAACCCCTCGGCAACTTTTCTCCCATGGGAATCCTGTGGTCCTCCATCGGTTCCTCACGCGCTTACGAGATTTTTGCGGGCTGTGCCGAAACGCTGGCTGGCGGCCTGCTTTTTTTCGAACGCACCACGCCCCTAGGTGCGTTGCTTGGCCTTCTTGAGACCATCCATGTCTTCATGCTCAACATGACTTACGACGTTCCTGTGAAACTATTCTCCTTTCATCTGATTTTGCTGAACCTATTCCTCCTCGCTCCTGAGTTCCACCGCCTTATTAACTTTTTCGTCCGAAATACCGTCGCCTCCCCATCTCCCGAAATAGCCCTCTTCGAAGATCCCCGGCATAACCGCATCGCGTTCTGGTCGCAGGTCGGACTTGGGGTTTGGCTCGTGACCATGAACCTGTACGGCAGCGGCCAGATGTGGTTCGAATACGGCGGTGGGCGGGAGAAGCCGCCTCTGTACGGCATTTGGAATGTGAACCTGATGTCAATCGACGGACGTCTTCGCCCCCTTCTCCTTACTGACAAAGAGCTATGGCGCAACGCCATTTTCGAGTTTCCGGAAACTATGACGATTCAGCGCATGAACGGTGAGTTCACCCATTACAATCTGTCCTTAAAGATGGAGGCTAAGACTCTCGAGCTCAGTCGAAGCAACGCTAAAAACGCCAAATCGACCCTCACATTTCAGCAGCCGTCGCCCGGCCTACTAGCACTCGATGGCACGCTCGAAGGTCACAAGGTTCACATGCAACTCCAAGTGGTAGACCCCAACCAATTCAACCTCCTCAATCGCGGTTTCCACTGGGTCCAGGAATATCCTTTCAATCGCTAGATGCCAGCCGTTTTCTCCGATCCCGTTCAAGCCCTTACACTTTTGCCCCTCGGCCAGAGCGAAGCGCTTGAGCGCCAATGGCTGCAGGATACGTTAGCTTGGCTCAAAGGCGCTTCATCCAGCTCGCGCACCGAACGCCTGCGCCACTTGTCCGAAGGACTCCTCAGCGCCCCCGCCGCCAAAGAGAGGTTCCAACAGATCTGGCGGATGTCTTTCGCCTCCAAAGTGTTTGCCGAGGCCGGATTGCCGGAAGCCACCTCGCTGCCGCGCGAGTTGATCGCCCGCGTCAAGAGTCGGCTTATCCCTCAAATCGAGGACGTCGTGGATCTCTATTCGGCCCTAAACGCGGCAGACCTCGATGACACCGATGCCGAATGGATCGCCAGTTTGGGCGATGCTGACGTGGCCCCTTGGTCTGAACTCACGGCCGGGTCGGCCGGCGATCTCCCAGTGGCTATCCGCCTGCTCGCCATCCGCGCGGCCGCCATCGGTTTATCTCCCGCCGTCATGAAAGTGATGCCGCACCGCTATGAAACCGATTCGCCTTTCTATCAACTAATTGACGCCGCCGGCCAATCCGCTCAATTACCCCCCGACGGCAGTCACCCTCTCCGGGAAATCGTCTTTCGCTGCCGCGTATCCGCCGGCTTGGCACATGCGCACATGGAGGAACAAGGCGTCTCCTCCGACATGGTCTTCCGCCTCGACCTGGTGCTGGCGCAGCTTGAAAGAATCGACGTCCTCTTGCGCGTGATGTGCCATGAGGAAGACGGCCGCCGTTTCGCGGCGATGTTGGTACGCGCCTTCGCCGATGAGCGCAGCGTTCATGGCCTGATCCGCAACAGCGTGAACCGGCTCGCTCGCCGGATTGTCACTCACACCGGCCAGAGCGGCGAGCATTACATTGCCGGCTCGAGCGACGAATGGGCAAACATGGGTTATGGGGCGATAGGCGCCGGCGCCATCACCGCGTTTACCGCGCTCTTCAAATACCTCTTCGCCGGCATGGCGCTGGCGCCTCTGTGGACTGGCATCGCCCACAGCCTGAATTACACCGTGAGTTTTGTATTGATGCAGTTTCTCGGTTGGCGGCTCGCGTCCAAGATGCCATCCATGACCGCGGCAGCTCTGTGCGATGCGCTCGAGAAGGAAGATGGCATGCACTCCGAAGTCGAGTTGGTGGCGGCCATCGCCCGGACGCAATGGGTTGTCACCATCGGGAATTTGTTGGGCGCCATTCCGCTGGCTTTGCTCATTGACGCTTTGTTTCGCTGGGCTGCCGGCAGCCCCTTTCTGAGTAGTGAAGCCGCGCTGCACGGTCTCAATTCAATGCATCTCTTGCGGTCGCTCACCATTCCATTCGCCGCGCTCACCGGATGCTTCCTGTGGCTCTCGAGCCTGTTTGCCGGCTGGACCGCCAACTGGATGGTGCTCAACCGCATTCCCGCCGGTATCGCTCAAAGCCGGAAGATCAGGCGGTTTTTAGGTGAAGGCTCCGCACTGCAACTGGCGCACCTCGTCAAGCAGCATTTGAGTGGCGTGGCTGGCTATGTATGTCTGGGGCTTCTGCTCGGCTTGCTTCCCTTTGTGAGCGTCTTTGCCGGGTTGCCGCTCGAGGTCCGCCATATCACCTTGGCGAGTGCTTCAGTGGCATACGACGTGAGTTCGCTCCTGTGGCGCGGCGCCGTTCCCTGGCCGGCGGTATGGTGGGCGTTGGGCGGACTGCTGGCAACTGGCTTGCTCAACTTCAGTGTGTCCTTCGCTCTGGGCTTGTGGTTAGCTCTACGGGCAAGGAACCTGGATACCGGTGGCCGCAGGAAGTTGGTTCGCGCCTTGTGGAACGAGTTTCGCGTACGTCCCTGGCGGTTTCTATGGAGTCACGAAGCGGCTGATCAAAAAACGTGAGCAGGCGCCCGGCCACGAAGGCAGGCCGGTTGAGCGGAATAAAGTGCCCCGAGTCTACTTCGAGCAACTCCGAATTCGGGATCAACCTTTGCGCGCGCCGGGCAAACGATTGCGGAATCGCCGGATCGCGCGAGCCGTGAAAGATCAAGGTGGGGATGGACAACTGCGGCAGGATCTCCGAAAAATGCGCCAGCACCTCAGCGGGCTTGCCCCAACGCAAAATCCGCATGAAATCCCAAGCGCCGCAAAATCCGGCAAAGGGCTCTCTGAAGTCGCTGCAGCCGGGAAGCGTGGGCCCTTCTTCGTTCTGCACGGCCCGCCGCATGGCGAGGTTCCAGAAGAGCGGATGAATCAGCGGCGCCAGACACTCGCCAAGCACTGGCTTCCGCAGCCACTCGAGAAGAAAATAGGGCTTGAGGTCGGGAAACAAGGCCGGCGAAAGCAGCGCCAAACGGCTGACGTGTGGCTGAAAAGAGTGGGCGTATTGTGCCGCAATGGCTGAGCCTGCATCATGCCCCACGACATGCCACTTTTCAATCTTGTTCTTAATTCTGAGCGCGTCAATGCGCTGGGCCATGCGCTCCAGGTAATCGGCATTGTATGGCTCAACGGGCGTGTGACCCAATCCGGGAAGGTCGAGCGCAAAGCATGTGAACCTGCCGGACATTCGTTCGATGATGCCGCTCCACAACTGATGGCTGGTGGGTATTCCATGAATGAACAGGATGGCTTGACCGGAACCGCGGCAAAGTATGTGCATATCCAGACTTGGGAAGCAACGTTAATATGGGTTGAGTATAACCGTTTTGCGTTATCCATTACGTCAATCCAAAGTTGTATCCCGCAGCATAAAAATGGGCAACTCCAGGCCATTTTCGTGCTCAAATAAAAGGAAGGCTACGCCGCCCGATTCGAAATACGGAGATACTGATCTGGCAGAAGTAACAGTGATTGGCGGCGGAATGGCCGGTATGGCGGCTGCCGTCCATCTTGCAAAAGCAGGGATCGAGGTGGTGTGCATCGAGCCGGAAGAAGAACTTCTTCATACGGTTGGCGAGTCGCTCGACTGGTCGGCCCCCGACCTCCTGCGGGCTTTGGGTTTGCCGATGGACCAGTTGATCCGCGACCAAATTGCCACTTACAAAAAGCATGTTACGTTGAACCTGAGCGACGGTTCGAGTCGGCATTATATTCCGTCGGATTGGCTGGGACAGCCGCCTTTTAACATCGACTTGGAAACGATCCATGTTGACCGCTTTCGGCTCGACGAAGCTCTTCGCAAAATCGCGATAAGCAGTGGATTGACGCTGGTTCACGACAACGTTACCGCTATTGAGAGCGATGGCCGGAGAGTGACTGCGGTGAACACGGCGAAAGGTGCGCGGTTTGCGTCTCCCTGGTTCGTGGATGCTTCGGGCTCGGGCGCGAATCTATTTCCACGAAAGTTCAATCTGCCGGCCTATGAATATGGGCCCAGGAAGGTGGCCCTCTGGAACTATTTCACGGTTCCTGAGCCCGCCGAAGGGACAACGCTCTACGCCGATTGTGGCGATTCCAACTACTTTGAATGGGTGTGGGAAATCCCGATTCGCAGCGACAGGATTGGCGTGGGTTACGTGGCGCCCGGCGATTCCATCAAGCGGAAGCGGCAAGAGGGGCTCAGTATTGAAGAGATATTCCGGCAAAAACTGGCGCAGTTCCCACGCTTTGACCGGCTGCTCAAAGCTGAAAGCTCGTTGTCTCCGTGCGTAACGTCGTTTCATTGCCGTGTCCACAAAGGCGCATCGGGACCGAACTGGGTGGTGGTGGGAGAAGCCGCCTCAATGGTAGACCCAATGACGGCCAACGGCGTGACAGCCGCTTTAAGGCATGCGGCGGAAGGATCGGACCTCATTATCCGTGCGCGCCGGCGGCGGCAATTACCTCCGGTGGCCAGGGCTCTCTATAACAGGCGGGTGTTGGATGTTGGAAAGTTCTTCAATTGCGGTATCGAGAAAGTGATCTATGAAGGGCCCATCAGAAACCGTATAGGCCCTTTACAGGCAGGCGATCTGTACACGGCGGCGGCTTGGAGCCTCAACGTCGTGTATTCGCGTTTACGGCCCAAAGGTGTGGCTGCTACCTTGTTGTACGGTTTTGTGCTAGGTCTGTTCAGGACCGGCGCCGGACTTTATCAACGATATTGCCGGCAACGGCATCCTGTGGCCGGTGTTGCCGCTAAGCGGTTTGGAACGGCTCAATCGAAAGGTTGAGGACAAAGCCATCTCCGGCTGCTAGCATCTGCTAATGTCCGATCCTGAGTTGCGTATAGGTTTTCCGGGGTGGCGGGTCGCGCTCGCGTCTTCGCTCGCGTCCATGGCGGGGTTCGGATCGATTCTCATCTATAGCTTCGGCATATTTTTGAAGCCTTTGAGTGTGGAATTTGGATGGACGCGCGAAACCATTTCCACGGCTTTCGCCTGCGCTTCGTTTACCCTGGGAATCTGTTCGCCGGGGCTCGGTTGGCTACTGGACCGCTACGGTCCGCGCCGCATCGTCATCCCCTGCATCGTGGTGTTTGGCTTGGCGTTCAGTTCGCTTTCGCTGCTCAGCGGTCACCGGTTGCAATTGTTCGGCACCTTTATCCTGATTGGCGTGGTAGGCAACGCCACCGCGCAGATGGGCTATGCCAGGGCCGTTGCGTCCTGGTTTCATCGCCGCCGTGGTTTGGCCCTCGCTTGGCTCATGGCCGGGGCGGCCGCCGGCACCATCATCGTTCCGGTTGTCACCCAGAAACTGATTGCCGTTTATGGGTGGCGCGCTACCTACGCAATTCTTGGTGCGGCGCCTTTGCTCATCGCTTTGCCATTAGCGGCGGTGTTCCTACGCGAAAGGCCGGACACGGACAGCGATAAGAGCGGCAATCGCGAGCATCGCAGCCAGGCGATGGCCAAAGCCATCCGAAGCCGGGGATTTTGGTTGCTCGCGGCAGCCCTATTTCTGGCGGCCATGAGCACCACCGGCATCATTACACACCTTTCCGCTTTGCTGACAGACCGCGGCATTTCGCGGACGGGCGCGGCTTGGGCGGTAGGAGTAGTGGGCGGCGCCAGCGTTCTGGGACGGCTTTTTACCGGGTGGATTCTAGATCGGTTCTTTGGCCCGCGGGTGAATATGGTGCTGCTGTTTACCACGTCGGCGGGCCTTCTGCTGCTCTCCAGTGCCAGATCTGAGGCGGCCGCCCTCGGCGCTTCCGCACTCATTGGCTTCAGTATGGGAGGCGAAGCGGATGTCACTCCCTTTGCGCTCAGCCGCTACTTTGGATTACCGAGCCTGGGGACGCTTTACGGCTTCATGTGGATGGCATACGCGATGGCCGCGGCTCTGGGGTCGGTGCTATTGGGCAAGGCGTTCGATTCCACAGGTTCCTATGCAATGCTCTTGTTGCGGCTCGCTTTCCTGACCTTCGTAGCTGGACTGCTGATGTTGGGGATGCCGCGCTATCCCAAAAACACAGGCGCGAGCCCAGACTTGCAGGCCTTCGAGCAGAATCCCGCAACTGCATTGAACGCGCCTGTCGGCGGCAAAATCGCTTGCTGACCCGCACGCTCGTATTACAAGTCGTGTTTATAGGAGCTCTGCTGGCACTGTGGCAAATCGCCGCCGGCCTCCAGTCCGTGCATGTCTTGCCGACACCCTTAGAAACTCTGGGCGGCATCGCCGATCTGGCGCGGCACGGATTGTTGCTCAAATACACCGTCGCTTCCTTATTTCGCGTGACCTGGGGCTTTCTAGTGGCGGCCGTGCTGGCCATTCCCCTGGGGTTGACCATCGGCTGGTACCGGCGCGCCGAAATGGCCTTCAATCCCTTGCTTCAGATTTTCCGTCCCATTTCGCCGCTGGCTTGGATTCCCATCGCTATCTTATGGTTCGGCGTGGGAGATCTGGCCGCCGTCTTTCTCATCTTCCTGAGCTGCTTCTTTCCGTTGTTGCTAACGGCCATTAATGCGGTGCAGAGTATTCCCGCAGTCTTCGTCAATGCCGGCCGCAATTTTGGCCTAAGTCCAGCGGGCATCGTCTATCGAGTTCTATATCCGGCGGTGATTCCCCAATTGATCACCGGCCTGCGGATTACTTTGGGAGTCGCTTGGCTGGTGGTGGTGGCGGCCGAGATGATTGCCGTGAACTCAGGTCTGGGTTTCCTGATTGTGGACGCGCGCAATGCCGGCAACCGTTACGATCTGGTAGTGGCGGGCATGGCGATCATCGGTCTGATTGGTTTGCTGCTCGATTCGGGCATGCGTTGGCTGCAACGAATGAAGGCGCTCGATTGGGAGGCTCCGCAGCAATAATGCCGTCGAGCGAGATAAAGCTCACAGCGCAGCACATCAGCATGGCATTCGCCCGCGATGGTGAGACTATGCCCGTTTTGAACGACGTCAATCTTGCGGTGGCCCAAGGAGAGTTTCTCTGCATTCTAGGACCTTCAGGTTGCGGCAAATCGACGCTGCTCAGCGCCATGGCGGGGTTCCTCGCACCCACCAGCGGCGAGATCAGGATTGACGGACAAGTGGTGACCGGACCAGACCCCCGGCGGATTTTTGTCTTTCAGGATCGCGGCGTCTTTCCCTGGCTCACAGTGGAGGGCAATATCGGCTTTGGACTCTTCAATGTGCCACGAGCGGAACGGCAGCGGCGCATTGCTTACTACACAAAAATGGTGGGTCTCAGCGGATTTGAGAGATCCTATCCGGCCGAACTTTCGGGCGGCATGAAACAGCGGCTGGAAGTGGCTCGCGCACTGGCGGTGAACCCCGACGTGCTGTTTCTGGACGAGCCGTTCGGAGCGCTGGATTCCATTACCCGGCTCACCATGCGGCGTGAGTTGCTGCGTATTTGGGAGGCGGAGCGGAATACCGTGGTTTTCGTGACTCACGATATAGATGAGGCCGTTCAACTGGCGAACCGCGTGGCGGTGATGACCGACCGGCCTGCCGGAATTCAGCAGATTGTGAACGTTGATATTCCGCATCCGCGCGACATCAGTTCGGCGCGCTACCTGGAGCTTCGCAACGGGATCTTCAAACAGCTTGGTCTGGCGCACGCCATATGAACTCGCTGGCTGAACCGAAAAAATGGGAGATGTTTTTGTGGCCGCTGCTGGCGCTGGTGCTGTTTATCGCCTTGTGGCATTACTTAGTGGTTTGGACGGCCACTGAAGTATTTCCCGCGCCGCTGGCAGTCGTGAAAGGTATCGGTGAGTTGGCGCAAAAGGGTCTGCTCTGGGCTTATATTGGCGATTCCCTGCGGCGCGTGGCGTTGGGGTTCGGCTTGGCCGCCGCATTGGGAATCCCACTGGGATTGGCCCTCGGTTGGTATCCAGCCGTGAACCAAGTTGTCAATCCGCTGCTGCAAATGCTGCGCCCCATCAGCCCGCTGGCTTGGATACCCGTTTCGATCGTGTTTTTCGGCGTCGGCGAGATGACTGCGGTGTTTTTGATTTTCCTGGCGGCTTTGTTTCCTATTGTGGTGTCGTGCATAAGCGGCGTAGCCAGCGTTCCCGCCATCTTCCGCCGGGCGGGCCGCAACTTCGGATTGGCGCCCGGGCAACTGCTGGCAAAGGTGGTTTTCCCTGCCGCCTTGCCGCAAATCTTGATTGGTTTGCGTATCGCGCTCGGCATTGCGTGGGTGGTGGTTGTGGCGGCGGAAATGATCGCGGTGGATTCCGGTCTCGGCTATCTGGTGATCGACGCGCGAAACTCGGGGAAACGTTATGATCTTGTCGTCGCGGCGATGTTGTTGATTGGCGTGATTGGATTGGTTTTGGATCTGTGTTTTCGGCGGCTCAGAAATATCAGGCCGGTGCGCTGGGGGTTCCGCGATGAGTCTTAAACCTAAAATCTTACTGTTCGTAGCCGCCTGGGTGGCGGCGATTTCCGCCCTGCACGGATACCTCAATGTGAATTGGGGTGCGGTCCTCAATGAATACCGCCCGTTGGCGAAGCGTAAGATCAACGTCGCTTACATTCCGGTGACGTGCCAATTGACTTGCCCCGTGACGGATTACATTTCAAAACTGTCGCCGAACGGCGAAATCTTCTTGCCGCGCTTGTTTCAGGGCTTTCCGGAAATTAAAGAGGCCCTGATTTCGAATCGCATGCAAGCGGCGTTCATCGTAGCGCCTTTGGCCATTGCACTAAAGGCCCAAGGCGTTCCCATCAAAGTGGTCTACTTAGGTCACCGTTATGGCAGCGCGGTGGTGGTCCGCAAAAATGGCCCCATCCGCACGTTGGCCGATTTGCGCGGCCACACCATTGCCATTCCCAGCCGCTTCTCAGACGAGCGGTTGCTGGTCTTTCGGGCCATGAAAGCCTGGGGTATCAAGCCCAATGAAGTGAAAATGCTGGAGATGGCGCCGCCCGATGTGCCGGGAGCGCTGGCGGCCGGCGCGATTGACGCCTTTGCCATGGGTGAGCCCTTTCCCTCGCAGGCGGAGATGGGCGGTTATGGGAGAGTGCTATTTCAGGCGCGCGAATATTGGCCCGATTACATGTCGTGCATTCTGGTAGTGCAACAGAGTCTGATCGATACGCGGCCGGATGTGGTTCAGGCGTTGGTGGATGGCATTGCGCGGTCGGGTCTTTGGCTCGACAAGGGCAAACCGGAGCGCGACGATGCGGCC
The DNA here is from genome assembly GCA_963785595.1 of Bryobacterales bacterium. GTDB lineage: Bacteria > Acidobacteriota > Terriglobia > Bryobacterales > Bryobacteraceae > Bog-105. The sequence continues at coordinate 1,835,833 of CAWAVY010000003.1, forward strand.
GATTTTGTGGGCCGTTTCTACTACCACCAGAAACCCGCCTTGCTGCGCTGGGCGCTCACCAAGCCGCTGGATCGCGTCATGTACACCCCGCTCGCGCCCCGCAAAGCGGATTTCGACCTGGTTCGCGATCTAATGTTCGAGACTGGCGTTCTGGACAAGAAAATCGATTTCGAAGACTACGCGGACACGCGTTTCTCAGATGGGGCGCTGAGCCAGACCGCTTGGAAATACCAGTCGGGCATTGCCACGGTCAGGTGAGTCTTACTTCTTTAGCAGCGCCAGAATCTTAACCTGATTTTTCAAAATCAGATCCAGCCGCGTCTGATTTTTCTTGATCGTCTCCTGATTCTTGACGATGACCTTCTGGTTGACTATGATCGTCTTTTGATTCGCCAGAATCGTCTTTTGGTTTGCTAAGAAATCGCTATCCGCCATATGCTGGGAGTCTAACAGAATCGCGCGCGCAACGTCCTCAACCCTTTGATCGAGAGTGGGCCATTCGCCCCTGCTCCTGTGGAACAATTTGGAACGAGCGCACTAAGGTGGGGCAGGCATTCAGCCTGCCGGTAGTTAGTTAGCAGGCGGAAGCGCCTGCTCCACCAAGTCGACCAAGGCAGGAGAGAGGCGAACAGGTCTGGGGCAGAAGGATAAACTCCGACGGCGGGCATTCAGCCTGCCACAGGCTAACCTCCCGGTCAGCCCCCCGTTCTAAAACGCTACGCTCAAGCGGATACCGGGCGGCTCACAATTCGCCACCGCTACCGTGCCGCCAAACAGCGAAAGGATGCGGCTTGCCACCGCCGGCGCCAGCCCCAAATCCCCACCGGGCGTGAGAGCCTCGCTAATCGAGAAAACATCGAAGAACTTGTCTATGGCCGTTCCCGGAATTGTCCGGCCCTCGCTCTGGATGACCACTCCCGGCAAACCGGAGCCGCCGTTACGCGCTGTGCGCACAGTGCCACCCTCGTGTGAGAATTTTACGGCGGTCTCGAGCAATGACTGCAACGCGCTGGTCAGCAGTTTCTCGTCGCCCTGCACAAATCCCAGGTCCGCTGGCGGCGGTTGAAATCTGACGTGGCGCGATTCGGCGAAATCCGTCGCCTCCTTCAGCGCCCGATTCAGAGTTGAGCCTACATGCACCGGAGCAGATCCCACGTTCCCTCGCTTGACGTCGATCTGTGTCAGGAGCATGGCGTCATCCAGGATCGAGAGGATTCTGCGGCGCGACCGCTCAAACAGCCCGCGGATTTGGCTGTTCGATTCAGAAGGCAGCAGTTTGTCCAGGGCCAGCTCACCCACGCCCAGCAATCCGCAGAGGGGCGTTCGGAACTCATGCGAGATGATTTTCAGGAAGTCGTCTTTCGCCCCGTCCAACCGGGTGAGTCGCCCATGCGCCTCGGCCAGCTCGCGGGTGCGCAAGGCCACCGTTTCCTCCAGGTGTTCGTTCTGCTCCTTTAAAGCTCGTTGCAGCTCGTTCAACTTGAGGTGGGTGGCCAGGCGGGCATACACTTCTTCCACCTGAAAGGGTTTGGAAATATAATCCACGCCGCCCAATCGAAAGCCGTTCAACTTATCCGCCGTGTCGTGCAACGCGCTCAAGAAAATGACCGGAACGGAAGCAAGCGCGCCCTTCGCCTTAAGCCGTTCACAAACTTCATAGCCAGAGAGCTCCGGCATGTTGATGTCGAGCAGAATCAAGTCGGGTGTGTAGTGCTCAACTGCCGCCAGGGCGAGTCGGCCAAGCGGGAATGAGCGTACGCCGTATCCTTCCAGCCGCAGCACCTCTTCGAGCAGCTTCAGATTGGCCGGTTCGTCGTCCACAACCATGATGTTGGCCACTCTTGCCGCCGTGTTCATCTCATTTCTCCCACTTCGCCGTAAATTGTTTTATCCGCCCGGTGGCGCAGGCGGTTTCGCCGGCCGTCTCCCAGTCGTCCGCTACTGGGCGCACGCTTCCTCCAGCAGTTGCATCAACTCGTCATAGCGGTAACCGTCGGCAAGCTCCCGCAAAGTGCGCGCCGATTGCGAGTCTCCTTTATCGCCGATGGTCATAATCAGTTCATCAAGCAAAGCTTTGTCGCCATACAGGGTGGCCTGCCGCAGCCGTCTTACCAGCAGCGCGGGTAGCGTTCTTAGTTCTTCCAGGTCGGGCGGCGCACCGCTCAGCGGGTCCATTCCGCCATGGGCCAACGCGTCGCTGCGCCGGTAGACCACTCCCAGATGGGCGCGGATCTTTTCCAGCAATTCGGCCTCGGCGCATGGCTTTGAGATGAAATCGTTCATGTTATTGCCCAGAACCGCCTGCCGGTTATCTTCCATGGCGTCCGCCGTCAGGGCAATGATCACCGTCTCCCTGCCGCCGGGTTGCGATCGGATGCGCCGGGTAGCCTCTAACCCGGTCATGCCAGGCATGTGGATGTCCATGAGGATCAGCCGGGGTCCCCATTCTTGCCAGGCCATCACCGCCGCTTCCCCGTTCTCCGCCGATCGCACATCGAACCCCACCGCCGTCAGCAGCTTGCTCAGCCAGTCGCGGTTATCGTGCAGATCGTCAGCCACTAGAATGCGCGGGGCCGGCTGCCCCGGGTCAAGGCAAAGCACGCGGTTGCCTAACACGGTGTGGTCGGAAAAGCCCCTACCGGAGGCGGGCTGCACCGGAATCTCCAGGAGAAAGCTTGAACCTAAGCCCGGAGTGCTGCGCACAGTGATTTCTCCGCCCATCAAGTGCGCCACTTCCTGACTGATCGCCAGACCCAAGCCAGTCCCGCCTTGGCGAGTATGCTGGCCGCCCTCGCCTTGCACGAACGGACGGAAGAGCGTGCTCAGTTCCTCGGCCGTCATACCCATGCCGGTGTCCCCGACCCGGGCCGATAGCCAGAGCCGCCCACCCGCCCGGAACTCCAGCGACAATTCCAGCTCGATTCTGCCGCGTTCGGTAAACTTGATCGCGTTGCCAACAAGGTTGATCAGCACCTGCCGTATCTTTCCTTCGTCGGCCCTTAGGTGTTCTACCGGTTCCCCACCCGCCGCCGCCGCCAGTTGCAACCCTTTCGCCTCCGCTCGCAGCCGGAACATGGCCTCCATGTCGCGTAGCAGGCCACGCACCTGAAACGTCCGTGACGTGAGTTCCATACGCCCGGCTTCGATTTTGGCCAAGTCGAGAATCTCATCTATCATCTTCAGCAGGTGCTCGCCGCTGCGGTTGATGATCTTCAGGTTAGCTTTGGCGTTCGCGGCTAGGGCGGGGTCCCGCAACATCAATTGCGAGTAGCCGAGCACGGCATTCAACGGTGTGCGAATTTCGTGCGACATGGTCGAGAGGAACATACTCTTGGCCCGGTTGGCCGCCTCGGCTTCAGCCGCTTTGATTTCCAGCTCACGGCTCCGCTGCTCGGTGTTCTTGCGCTCCGTGACGTCGCGAATCGCGCTGAAAATGAGCGCTCCCTCCGCCGTTTCGAGCAGACTCAGACCGGCTTCGACAGGAAACTCGCTGCCATCCTGGCGCACCCCGATGAACTCCGCCGCCAAGCCCTGCTTCTGAGGATTGCCAAAGCACGCCGCCCACGACTCCGCGCGTTCCGGCCTCACGCGCTCCGGAAACAGCACATCGATATTCCGTCCTAACAGCGTTTCCCTGGGATATCCAAAAATCCGCTCCGTCTGGGTATTCACTAATACGATCTGCCCGTCTCCGCCTACCACCACCACAGCATCGGGCGCGGTCTCCAGCAGCTTTTGAAATTTCGCCTCGGCCCGTTTTATCCTGGAAAGGTCGCGGATGGCCAGCGTGGTCTGCCATGCTCCGTCTGCCGGCCCGACCTCCGCGCTGAGTCGAACTTCGACTGGAACTTCAATGCCGTCCTGGCGGATAGCGAGTCCTTCGGTAGCTTCGGCGGCAGCGTCGGGGAGGCCGAAGGGAATGAGTAGCCTGACCGGTTTGCCCAGCAGTTCGGCGCGCGTGTAGCCGAACACGCGCTCGGCTGCGGCGTTGACGAGGACCATTTGGGACGCCTGATTGACCACCACCATGGGGTCGGGAGCCGCTTCGAGTATGCTGCGGCAGCGCAGTTCGCTCCGCTGTAGCGCTTCTTCGGCTTTCTTGCGCTGGCTGCTGTCCTTGATGATGCAGAGTACGGAAGTGACGCCGTCCAAAACCAGCGGACTGACGGTCACATCCACCGGGAACTCGCTGCCATCCTTGCTGCGGTGTCGCGATTCAAAGCGGTTGATATTCGAAAATCCCCCTTCCACCTCCGCTGCGAATTCGGTTTCCCATCCCGGCGCGGCTAAGTCCTTCGGAGTCATGGCCAGGAACTCCTCTAACGAGTATCCGTAGCGGGGCAGCGTGATCGCGTTCAGTTGCAGACAACGGCCCCCCGGATAGACGATGAGCGCCGCGTCGGGAGCGTTATCGAACACCGCTCGCCCGCGGGCCTCGCTCGCCCGCAATTCTTCGGCCGCCCGCTCGGCCCGTTGGCGCGCGGCCAGCGCGTCTTCCATCAGATTCAGCAATGCCAGCGTTTCATGATGCTGGGCGATATTTTGCGTCTGTAAGCGCTCTGTCAGCTTGTCCTTGAGCTCGTTCGATTCGCGCAGTTCCTCGTTGGCCTGGTGTAACTGGCGGGTCCGCTGGCTCAATTCGCGATTTAGCGCCAGCAGGTCGTTGGCTTGCTTGCGCTGTTCATCGAAGTCGGTGCTGCCCAGAGCCAGCGTGCCGTCCGGCAGCGGGAAAAAGCGGAAGCCTAGCGTTTCGGCCGGGCCGCCGGCGGTTCTCAAGCTCAAACGGTGAACGTGATGGCCGCCGGCCGCGAGCGCGGCCAATTCGAGCGGGCCTGGGAAACCGGCCAAACAATCAGCCACAGGGCAGCCGATGGCTTGCTCACCCAACACGCGCCGCGCATAGGCATTGGCTTCCACCAAACGGCTTTCGGTATCGAGTTGCAGCGCTAATACCGGCGCCGTCTCTAGCAAATAGGTTCCCGCGGACCCAGCCAGGAGTCCTTCCAGCGCTCCCGTATTTTTCATTCAGACCTCCTCATGAAAGCCGGGCGCCCATGGTGGTGAAAAACGCCGAATCGGAGCCGGAAACGTAAGCGCCCTAACTTGTTTTTTAACGGAGCGCTCAACCTGGTCTTGAGAAGATGTCATAGCTAAGTTCCCGTTCAGGCCGGTATGGCATCCTCGACTCTGGGTATCCGATGACGCTCCGCCTCGCCCAGCCGGCGGCACAGCTCGTTCACTTCCTGCTTTAGTTCGATCATCAGCAGTTCTCTTCCCACCGCGGCACGGTTAAAACGGATGAGCGTTTGGTTCTTTTCGGCCAGATCCGCGATGTACTTGTGCATCGCCTCTTCCACCCGCTTCCGCGCGGTGACGTCCCGCAAGCCCGCCAAGGTCGCCCTGCGGCCTTTCCACATGATCTCCACCGAACGCATTTCCACCTGCCGGGTCCGGTCGCCTCCCGGAAGGATAATTTCCACTGGCTCGTGAATCGCCGGCGCTCCCAGGTGAAATCCGAGCAGTTGGTTGGTTCGGTCGGCGAATAAGGCATTCGCCGCCGGGTTGGCAAAGCAGACGAGGCCGTCCGCGTCGATCACCAGCAGGCCATCGACCGAATGCTCGACAACCTTCGCCGCGAAATCTTCCACTCCGGATGTCATTGTTCCCTTCGTTGCCTAAGTGACCACCGTGGTTTGTATATCCAGCCCCACCACTACTTTCTGCGTGTCGGCCAGATCGCCGATGATCTTACGGAGCGGCTCAGGAAGCTGCCGCACCAGCGTGGGCACTGCAAAGATCTGATGGCCCTCCGCCAGCGCCGGCTGTTTGAGAAGGTCGATGATCTCCAGAGAATACTGTCCTTGCAGATGCTCTTCACAGATGGCCTCGATGTTGGCTAGCGCGCGTTTGGCGGCCGGCGTCATACCCGCTACATACAGAAAGAGCGTCCATCTCTCGTTCGGGTCGTTCTGGTTCATAATTCCTCCGGCGCAAGATCTCTGACCGACAGGCCGGACGACGACATTACCAGTTCGCGTGTTTCATGCGAATGTTCCATGCCTCGCGACTTGACCACGCGAATGGTGCGCCGGTGGGCATGCCCTACCGGTTCTGAATCGAGGTTGATCCAGCTATCCACCATCGACGATACGCGCATCTCCGTCTCCTCGCGCGCCGAACCCGTTGTCAGCGCCGTCATCAGCAGGGTGATACCGCGGCGTTTGAGGAGATCCAGGATGCGCGTAAGCATCGATTTGACTTCCTCTTCGTCGCCGACCGTGACGAAATTCGTGATCGGATCCATCACTACACAGGTGGGATTGATGGATTCCGCTTGTTGCGCCACCGAGACCAGGTGTTCTTCCAAGCCGCGGAAAGTGGGCCGGAACGAGCGCATGGTCAGCAAGCCTTTCTCCAGCCAGGGAGCGAGATCGATGCCGAGCGACCGCATGTTGCGGGTGACGTGCGAAGCGGACTCCTCGAAAGAAAAATAGAGGCAACGTTCTCCGCGCACACAAGTGGCTTGGGCAAAAGCCGCCGCTAAAGAGCTTTTTCCCGCTCCGGCAATGCCGGTGACGAGCGCGGTGGTGGCTTTGAAATACCCCAGTCCCCCCAGCATGTCATCAATGTCTCTCACCCCCGAACTCACGCGTTCGTGACGCGCTTCGTGGTCCAGGTCGATGGAAGTGATGGGAACAACCGACACCCCGTTTGGGCCAATCAAGAACGGAAACTCGTTTGTGGCGTGACCGGAACCGCGGTATTTGACGATGCGCAGCCGCCGCTTCGAAATCTGCTCGCTAATACGATGGTCGAGCAGAAGAACGCAATCGGAAATATAATCCTCGAATCCGTAACGTGTCGAGTCGCCCAAGCCGCGCTCTCCCGTCACGATGGCCGTTACGCCCGTTTCCCTGACCCAATCGAACAGACGCGCCACCTCGCCGCGCAGTTTGCTGTTGACGGAAAGGGCCGCGAACACCGCTTCCATGGCGTCAAGCACCAGCCGTTTTGCCCCAATCTCCGCCATGGCGTGCTTTAGCCGGATCAACAGTGCATCGAGCGTAAAAGCGCCGGCTTCGATGATCTCGCCTCTCGAGAGGTCAACATGCGCGATTTTGAGTTTCTTCTGCTCGACCAGACGGTCGAGGTCGAAGCCGATGGAGTGGAAGTTCTCGACCAGTTGTCCGACGTTCTCCTCGAAGGATACGAACAACCCTGGCTCACCGAAATCGCGCGCCCCGCGCACCAGAAACTCCATGGCGAGGATCGTCTTGCCACACCCGGGGCCGCCATAGACCAGTGTCGGCCGGCCTGCCGGAAGCCCGCCATGGGTGATTTCATCGAGTCCGGCGATGCCGGTCCGCACCTTTGTCAACCCGACCTTCGACTCTATGGATTCCTCTTCGCAAATCATGCTTTCTCCCACCTGATCCGGGCGCCAGGACGCCGTTGAAACTTTGCGCTTCAATCGTCAAGAGCCGCAAGTCTGCCCGTTGCTTGTAGACTCGCAACTCGCTACTCCGCCCAGCAGCGATTATTTGGACTTCCGGCCTGAGTATAGCGCCATTCCGAGCTGCTGTTACTAAATAAAAAATCTTTTTTCTAAGCACCTTAACCTAATACGGTTTAGATAGAAGCTCTATTAGTGAAGGGTGAGTCTTGCTAGGCAATATTCTTACTTAATTTGCCCAGTTAATTTTATGGGCCGGTGGGCGCCGTGCGCGAATATAGAATGAGAACGTACCTACAGCCGGGTGGGGCGGGTGCCCTCGTCCGCGCATAGGCGTTAAAATACGGCGCAAACTGTTGATATGCACGGTGGCGCAGGCGGTTTCGCCTGCGTTTTTCCTAACATTTCCACCACGAAATGTTCTTATTTTAACGCCTATGCCTCGTCCGCGGGCGACCCCCTGGTCACCCATCCCGCGCAGCCCGCCCGCACGGGATTCTCCTCGACGTAATTTGGAAGTCGTTGCCGGTAGAGGGCCATACCGGGATTGTTCGGCGAGAACGCCGGTTTCTCACCAAAGTAGAGGCCGACCAGGGGGTCGGCCGACGGACGTGGCGTCCGCCCCACCCGGAAACCTGATCCACATCGCTCATCCGCTCACTATAATCAAATTGTAACGTTGTCGAAACAATATCTTGGCCACCTTCCCGCGCACGATCCGCTCTGGGACTATCTGCGTGGCTGCATTTTGCCAAAAGTGGGAGCACTGGGGCAATCTCCCGACTTCCGCGTCTTCAGTATGAAATCGGCGAAGGTTTACTTATATGAGGAGACATACAGCCGCGCGCAGATTGTCGGAAAGTTTTTCGCAAACGGGAATGAGGGACCGCGGCGCATGCAACAGGAGTTCGATAATCTCGAGCTCCTGCGGGGCTTCGGACTGAGTAACGATCCCCATTGCGTCGTCCGCCCCTTGGGCGCGAATATCTGGATCGACAGCGTCCTGGTGGAAGAGTTTTGCGGCGGAAGCTCACTGAGTTCCGTTATCGGCGATGCGATCTACCAGCATAAGGAAGCTCGACTCTACGCTAAGTTGACGGCGCTGGCTTACTTTCTGGCTACGCTGCATAACCGCACCGCGAACGGCCATGGGGTGGATTTCTCCCAGGATTGCTCTTATTTGGACCGGCTGGTGGGTAAGTTGCGCAGCAAGCACTTCGTCGCCGCCGGCGAGGCCGAAGAAATGTATTGGCTGCGCGACCGCTGGCGCGAACAGCCGCGCATGTGGGAAGATCGCCAGGTGCTTGTCCATGGCGACGCCACGCCTAGTAATTTTCTTTTTGGAAACGGCCTCAATGTAGTGGCTATCGACCTCGAACGCATGAAGCGCGCCGACCGCGTCTTCGACGTCGGACGCATCGCCGGCGAGTTGCAACATTTCTTTTTGCAGGCCCTCGGCAATAAGTATGCGGCGGAGCCGTTTATCGGCCATTTCCTTTGGGAGTATGCTTGTCATTTTCCGGATCGCGAGCGAGCCTTCCGCTCTATTAACGGCAGGGTTCCGTTCCAAATGGCCCTCACCCTGCTGCGTATTTCTCGCAACTCCTGGATTGCACCCGCTCATCGGAAACGGCTCATCGAGGAAGCCAAGATCACTTTGCGTACGTTTTGATGGATCTCCGGGCCATACTCTTCGATATCAATGGAACCTTGATCGATATCGAGACCGACGAAGGAATGGAAGAGGTCTATCGCGCCATCGGCCACTTCCTCCTCTACCAGGGCATTTTCATGCGGCGCTGGGAGGTTCGCGATCTGTATTTTCAGGTCATGAAGGAGCAGTTCGCCGCCAGCACGGAAAAATACCCCGAATTCAACGTGGTCGAAGTCTGGCGCGAGAGTCTACGCCGCCGCGGTGTGGGCGAAGAAAAGTTGACGCATCTCGCCCTGGTGATTGCGCAATTGCAGCGCGGGGTTGCTCGAAAACGCCTCAAGTGCTTTCCAGGCGCAGCCGAAGCTCTGGAGCGTTTGAAACAGCGCTATCCGCTGGCAGCCGTTTCCGATGCCCAGACCGCCTATGCCGTGCCGGAACTGCGCGCCGTCGGGCTTGATCAATATTTGGATCCCATCGTGGTGTCCGGCGATTACGGCTTCCGCAAGCCCGACGCGCGATTATTCCAGGCCGCACTCGACCAATTGCATGTTCAGCCTGAGCAGGCGATCTTCGTTGGCAACGACCGCTATCGCGACATCCTTGGCGCACACCAATTAGGCATGCGGACCATTCTTTTCGCGCCGGCAGGGAGTTCTTCGCCCGCTCAGTCGCAAGTTGAACCGGACTATATCTTGTACACCCTGGCCGATCTGCCACAAGCCGTCGATTTCCTACGACTCTAGGGACTCCCGGAAGGGGCCTCCTCAGTTCTCTTTCTTGCTTCTCTGTACCAGTACTTGCGAATCTGGCGCAACCCCGCCCAGCCGCCGTAAGCTATAGGGGAAGCGCCCACCAACGCACGTGCAATCCCCTAACCCCCCTCACGAAAATCCGGCCATAAGCCGCACCCGTAAGATCGCCGAAATTCTCGGCCTGCGCCGCGGCATAGTCGGCATGTTGCTCATGGTCATGCTCGTGGGCATGGGCGAGCGAATGGCCGAGCGCTTTCTGCCCCTCTACCTCATCGCTTTGGGCAGCGGCATGCTCTGGCCCGGCTTCCTGAACGCCATCAACAACCTGGTTTCAGCCCTCTACTCATTCCCCGGAGGCTGGCTCGCCGAACGCCTCGGCCCAAAACGCGCTCTCGTGGTCTTCAACTTGATGGCCATCGCCGGCTTCGCTCTGGTCGTGGCAATCCCCCGCTGGCAAGTCGTGATCTTGGGCTCGTTGCTCTTTCTGTCGTGGAGCGCCATTTCCCTCCCCGCCACCATGGGTCTGGTCTCCAAAGCGCTGCCCAAACAGAAACATGTTATGGGCGTCACGCTGCATTCCTTAGTCCGACGCTTTCCCATGGCTCTGGGGCCCGTCCTCGGCGGCATATTCATTGATGTCTGGGGTCCAGTCAACGGCGTACGCGTAGCCTTCTCGGCAGCTATCTTCTTCGCGCTAATCGCCCTGGCCATGCAGCAAGTGCTCATCCCCGAGTCGAAGCCCGCCGCCTCGTCCGATCTCCCCAATCATCCGCTGGCCATGTTGAAAAGCTTTTCGCCGGCCTTGAAAAACCTGCTGCTTTCCGACATCCTCATCCGCTTCTGTGAGCAGATCCCCTATGCTTACGTCGTCATCTGGTGCGTTCAACCTCTGCCCGGCTACCACACCGCCCACGTCACCGCCGCGCAATTCGGGCTTCTGACCAGTGTAGAGATGGCTACGGCCTTAATCTGTTATTTGCCAGTGGCCCGTTTCGCAGATAAAGGAACGAAAAAGCCGTTTGTCTTCGTCACCTTCATCAACTTCGCGCTGTTCCCGCTGGTTCTTCTCTTCTGCCGCTCCTATGCCTGGTTGCTGCTCGCCTTCGTTGTCCGCGGCTTGAAAGAGTTTGGCGAACCCACCCGCAAAGCCCTCATCATGCACCTGGCGCCGGAAGACCGCAAAGCCGCCGCCTTCGGCACCTACTATCTCTGCCGCGATATCGTCGTTTCTCTCTCTGCTCTGGCTGGCGCGTTTCTTTGGAAAATCAACCCGGCCACCAACTTCCTCACCGCCTTTGCCTTCGGTATTTGCGGCGCGATTTGGTTTGGCGTCTTCGGCCGAGAAAATACCTTCGAGCCCTCACCCCTGCAAAACGTGGAGCGCGTGCCGGACGTCCGCAGTCACCAAGCCGCCCATTTCGAGCCCCATGGCGCGAACGGTCTGGCGAGTCAAATGAACGGCGAGCGGGTCGGAAAGTCCACTAACGCGCAGTAACACAGTTACATAATCTCCCGCATCCAGCAGCGCGCTCACTTCTCCCGCAATCAAGTTCTCACCCGTAGCCTTGTCTGCACCCAAAATCGCCACTTCGTCCGGCATGACCATAATGTAGTTCGCGTATTCGAGCGCGTCCAGCGGTCCGGCCACAATCGGCCCAGCCACCAATCGCGTCGCGCCATTATTTCTCTCGACAGTCGCCTTGATGAGATTCACGGCACCTACAAACTGCGCCGCGAATAGCGTGGGCGGGCGGCGCAATAGCTCTTCCGCCGTCCCCACGGCACTCAATTCGCCTGCGTTGATCAGCGCAATTCGATCGCCCATCAGCCGCGCCTCGGAAAGGTCGTGCGTCACGTGAATGGTCGTCAAGTGTTTCAATTGATGCAGCGATTTCAGCTCACTCCGCAGACGCCCCGCCGTGCCCCGGTCGAGCGCGCTAAACGGTTCATCCAGCAGCAACACCGGCGGCCCCGTAATCAGCGCCCGCCCAATCGCCACACGCTGCCGTTCTCCCCCGCTGAGTGTGTAAGGGTAGCGATGCAGCAGATGTCCTATACCCAACAAGCGCGCCATATCGCTGACTTTCGTCTGCGCCTCGCCGGGTGTCACGTGCCGGTAATGAAAGCCGAACGCCAGGTTCTGCTCTACATTCAAGTGCGGGAACAGCAGATAGTCCTGATAGACCATGCCGATGCCGCGCTTTTCCGGCGGCTCGGCCGTCACATCGTTGCCGGCCAGGAAGAGCCGCCCTTGGTCCGGCCGGTGAATGCCCAGCAGCAGTTCAAGAAGAAGAGTCTTGCCTGCACCCGTGGGGCCGACAATCACCAGGTACTCGCCTTCTTCCACCTCAAGCGTGACGTTCTTTATGCTGAACTCCGGCCATTGGCGGCTGACGCCCTCCAGTCTAATCATGCTCCGCTCTTGTGACCGCCGCCACCGCCCGCAGCGTTGCGAATATCGCCAGCGCCACTAGCAGCAAAAGCGCCGCCAGCGGCTTCGTGTAAGCATAGCCGAAAAAGTTGTACCACTCGAACAGCAGCGTATTGATGGTCCGCGGGTAGTACGCAATGACCGCCACTGAGCCGAATTCGCTCACCGCCCTGGCCCAAGTCATGATGCTGGCCGACAGCAGCGAACGCCAAGTCAACGGAATCGTCACGCGCAAAAACGCACTCCACGGACCGGCGCCCAAACTCCGCGCCACGTTTTCCATCCGCGGATCCACTTTCATGAAACCGTCGCGCGCCTGATTCACCACAAACGGAATGCCCACAAACAGCATGGCCAGCACGATCCCCCAATAGGAATCGCTGAAGAGAATGCCAAAGGCCCTGTGCAGCGGAGCACCCAAAATGCCTGCCCGCCCAAAGACGAAAAGCAGCGCGATGCCGGCCACCGTGTGCGGAATCACCACCGGCATGTCCACTATCGCCTCAACCATCGCCTTGCCGGCGAACTTCTCTCGAGCCAGCACGTAACCCAGCGGAATGCCGAAACAGAGCGACACAAGCGTGGCTGCTCCGGCGCTGCTCACCGTGAGCAACAGCGCCGTCTCCACCGTGTCATCGCGCGCCATCGCCAAAATGCGCGCCGGAGCGGTCGTCAACAAAAGGTTGAGAATGGGTAAGAGGATAAACAGGACCAGCAGCGCGCCCAAAACCGCGAATCCCACCAGCGGCCCATTGTTCTGCCGGTGCCGCCTTTTCATTGCCGGCTAACTGACTTGCTGAGGCGTCTCACTGCCCCTGCCTCAGCATGGGCCGCAGCATCTCCGGCACTTTACTCAAATCGTTCGTCTCAGCAGGATCCAGCGGCGTGATATGCACGCCCCTCAATGCGTCCTGGCCAATCGGTCCCAGAAATATTTTCAGGTAGTTCGCCGCCGCCTCTTTATTTTGTGCGTTCAGCGGTATGGTTAGCCCGTTCGCCTTCGCTCCCAGCTTAATAGCGATTTTGCGATCGGGCTTATCGCTGAACAAATTGATGCTCACGCGGTTATAGGTGTTCGCTACCAGCCCGAGATCCGCTAGATTCACCTGCGGCGGCAAACTCACCGTGCGGATACCCGCCGGGCCTTCTCCAATCACCGATCCCATATACCCAAACGCGTAGTCGAGATCGCCTGCCAGGATCATCGGATACAGCGTCTCCGGGTCCGGCCTGATCAACACCTTAGCCGATTTCGGATTCAGGTTTTCGGGACAATTGACTATATAGTTTTCGCCGTCTCGCGTGGCCGTGATGGCGGTATTGGCTGCTATCAGATTCGCGAAGATTTTGTCGTTCTTGTAAAAGAGGTTCGACAACATGATCTGGCCGAGCGAAAAGTAGCCATCGGGGCCGGCGTTGGGGTCGGCAATGCCCCACTTCACGTCTTTTCTCGCCAAAATATCGTACCAGTTATTACCATTTATCTCGCTCGCATACTTTGAGTTATTCGCGTAAGCAATGGTCATTTCATCGTGCGCGTAGCGAATCCAAAAGTCGGCGAATTTGGGAAACATCACTGGCGGAATGATTGAATAATCGTCTGTGTAGACGATATCGGCATTCTTGCCCAGGTCCGTCACTTTGCGCATGTTCGCCAGCGCATCGTCCTTTTCGCGAATCACTTTGATGTTGGGGTACTTTGCCGTGAACACTTTCTCCGCCGCCTCAATCGCGGGCGTGGGAGAGCCGTGGTGATAGATCACTAGCGTCTTCTGGGCGCTTGATTGTTTCCCGCATCCGCTCACGATCGCGCAGGTGAGCGCTAGCGCGGTGACGGTCAAGTATTTACATTTCAAATCGATTTGCATCTTTGTCGTGAAAACCCGCAGACCACCTTGCAACCAGCTTACTAACTAAGGTGAGCAAAAGGTTTTCAGAACACTATCTTCACACCCAGTTGCACCAGCCGCGGCGCATCGGCGCTCACCACTTGGCCAAAGGCCGAACTGGTGATTTCGCCGTTCACCGAAGCCGGCCCAAAGAACTGCGCGTGGTTGAACGTGTTAAACGTCTCCAGCCGGAGTTGCAGCGACCGCGATTCGCCCAAACTGATGGCCTTCGAAAGCGCTGTGTCGAAATTCTCGAGGCCCGGCCCATAAAACAGCCGGTGCGGCGCGTCCCCGGCAGAACCCAGCGCCGGCAGGCTGAACAGCGAGGTATTGAAATAAGGTTGCGCATTCCGCGGATTGTGGTTAATCTCCAAAGCGCCGTCAATCATATCCGGCAAATCCGCGCCGTACGAGTTCACCCCGTTTGGTTGCGTGCCCAGCAGCGAATTATCACTCGCGTTGGTAAACGTAACCGGGAAGCCCGTTGAAAACCGTGCGATGCCGGAAAGCACCCATCCCTCGGTAAGCCGGTTCCGCGCCCGGAATAAGACGTCGAAGGGCAGCTCATAGCGATAGCTCACCACAAAGTTGTGCTTTAAATCAAATGCCGAGGGTGCATAAGTAGCGCGGTAGTTAGTCGGGTTTAACTGCTCTGAAATACTCGAAGAATTATCCAGCGACTTGCTGTACGTATAGCCCGCCTGCAATTCCAGCCGCCGGCTGCTATGCCGCACACTCAGTTGCAGCGCGTTGTAGTTACCGTTTCCAACTGTTGTAAGCCAATCGACACTGCCAAAATTAGCGCCCAAAACGGGGCGTGTGCCATTGATCACCTGTCCCGCAGCGGTGGTAAAGACGTTCGATTCCGAGAAAGGTCCGCAAGTGGGAGATCCGGGCGCCACTTGGCTTAACTGGCTCACGCTCAAGCACAGCCCCGGGTTGCCGGGGTTGGTTTCCACCAGCGTCAGTAAGTGGTGAGACTCGCTGCCTACATAACTGGCCGTAACCACTGTGCTCTTGCCGAACTGCCGTTGAATGGAAAGCGTGTACTGCTCGGTGTACGGAGTCACGCCATCCGGCTTGTAGCCCGGCAGCCCCGACACCGGCAGAAACGGTGTCCAGTTCACCGTCGTATCCGGGTTACTGGCGGAGGCATTGAGGGCGGGGAAGTGGATCGGGAACCGCTGCAGATTATCCACGCCGGTTGATGCCGTGATGAACGGGTCGTTGAATAACGGCGGCGCGGGGCTCGAATAAGTGCTGCCATAAGGCGGATCGCCCGCCATGACTCCCGCCGAGACTCCTTCGATGGCCGAAAAGAACCGGCCGAACCCCACCCGAATGCTGGTTTTGTCGGAATCGCCAAACAGCATGCGCGCCAAGCCATTGTTGCCGCGCGGGGCCCAGGCCACCCCAACCCGTGGCGAGAAATTGTTCCAGCGCATAGGCGCCAGCGAGCGCGCAACGCCCGGATCGCCCGGAAAAACCAAGCCCGTCGGCGCGCCTGGATACACCACCGATTGTTCACCTGGAATCAGCGTTTGAATCTGGTTGTATTTCTCATACCAGGGCATAATCGGATCCCAACGGAACCCGTAGTTCAAGGTCAACCGCGGCCGCACCCGCCAACTGTCTTGCACAAACAGTGCTCCATAATGATTGCGCATATAAAACGGCTGGGCATCGCCCTGCTTATAAAAGCTGGGCACGCCAATCAGGAAGTCCGCGAAATCGCTGCCCGTTTCCGAGCCGAAAAATGAAAACGTTCCATTCGATTGCACGTCCGCCGCCGCATTTACCTGAGCGAACATCAGTTCGCCGCCCACCGTAATCGTGTGCGCCCCGGCCACATGCGAAAAGTTATCGCGATATTCAAACGTGTTGTCCGTCTGATTCAGGCCTGTGATGGTCGATCCAATAATAAAGTCGTTAAAAATAACGTTCTCCACCCCCACAATGCCCGGCCGCTGCGGCAAAATACTCGGCGTGCCCGCAGCCGTCAAGAATCCCTGTGAGGTCAAACTCGTACCCACCGTTCCCTGCGGCGTTCCCACATCGTTCACTGCGCGCATATACGAAAAGTGAAATTCGTTCACGCTCCGTGCGCCGAAGTTCTTAACGTCTCCGAGCGTCGCCAATTGCGACCGCCCCAGATTAAGCGCGCTGAAACCCGGAACATTCGCGCCTCCCTGCAATGCGGGATACGGATTGTTGAGCGTGTAATCGTCGGCGAAATAGTAGCCGTCGATTGTGCCAATACGAGTTACCGCGTCCACCCTCAGCGCGCCCTTATCGTCCCTCAGCGTCTCATCCGACGCCGACGTTGTAAAAGAATTGCTCGACAAGTTGGGCGACGGAATGTACTGCAACAGCTTTTGCGCTGGCGTAGACCAAACCCGCTGCGGAATCACCGCATTTGGAAATACGCACGTCGCTGGGTCCACGCAGCCAGGTGTGTAGTATGGCTCGCCTTGCGAAACACCGTAGCCGAGTTTACTGGACAATTGACTGGCAAGATAGGGGCCGCTCACGGCGCCCGTCAGGTTATCGGTCGTATCGGAAAAATTGCCGTTCCTGTTCAGAACCGAAGGCACTTGCACCAGTCCGGTATCCACCCCTTGTTTGAGGCGTGTCCCCTGGTAATCGGTATAAAAGAAGACCTTGTTCTTAATAATCGGTCCGCCAAACAGGCCACCCACCTGGTTCTGCTGATAAACCGCTCGCTCCGGTGAAAAGAAATTCCGCGAATCAAAATCGGTGTTGCGCACAAACTCGAAGGCCGACCCGTGAAATTCATTCGTCCCCGATTTCGTAACTACATTAATCCGCCCACCCGCGTAATTGCCATACTGCGCGTCGAAGTTGCCGGTTAAAACCCGGAATTCGGCGATCGAATCCAGATTCGGGATAATCGCCGCGCCCATCGTGAAACGTTCCACTACATCTGAATCGTTCACCGTAAAGCCGTTCGCATATTCGCGCTGCCCGTTGATCGAGATGGTGCCCGGATTCAAATCGCCAGAAGGTGAGAGAATGGCCGCGCCCGCCGCTTGAATCGAAGCGCCCGTAATGGTGGTGGTGGGAGCCACGCCCGGCTGCAACGCCAATAGATCTGTAAAACTCCGGCCATTCAATGGAACGGCTGCAATTGTTTGGCCCGAAACCACTTCGCCTAATTGCGTGTCGGTGGTCTCTACGCGGGTTTGCGCCGCGGTCACGCTGACCGTTTCCCTGCGGTCGCCCAGTTGCAACGCAATATCTACCCGCTGCGAACTGTTCACATCCACGATCAACTCAGTCCGCCGGTACGTCCGGAACCCTTTCGACTCAGCCTCAATGGTATAGGTGCCCACCAGCAGATCCGGAAACAGATAAATTCCGGCCCCGTTCGTCTGGGTGACGCTTCGTAGGTTCGTCGCGCGATTTACGACCGTTACCGTAACCCCGACCATGGCAAGGTCGTGCGGGTCTACCACTCTACCGGAGATGCTTCCTCCCACTCCGGCCCAGCCAGCCTGGATCGCGACAAACGCCAGAAAAAAAGTGCGCACGTTGGCGCCCCAGTCTAAGAACTTTGATTTCATCCCAATACCTCAATACCAAAATCGGAGAGAGTCTTTTCCCCAAAACAGGTAGGCCTCCTGTATTTGTACATAGGCTATTCGAAAATTAAGTTATTGTCAATTATGTGTAATCTACGGGTCATGGTACGGAACGGTAAAGCGACCAATTGGGCATTTGGGGCGAAGCTATATAATCGGCTGGTCATCCATTTCCGAGAACGCTATGCGGTTGCTGGTTGTTGAAGACGAACCGAAAACCACCGGTTTCCTGAAGCGCGGTTTCGGCGAAGCCGGGTTTGTGGTTGATGTAGCGGCCGATGGACTCACAGGCCTGAACATGATTCAGACCGGAAAATACGATCTGGTGGTACTGGACATCATGTTGCCGGGTTTGGATGGCTTGAAGATATTGGCCCTGATGCGCCAATCGGGCATCCAGACGCCGGTGCTGATGCTGACCGCCCGCGATTCCACGCCCGATCGCGTAGCCGGGCTCGAACTGGGTGCCGACGATTATCTGGTCAAACCATTCGCCTTCTCCGAACTGCTAGCCCGCGCCCGCACCATTCTGCGGCGCCCGCCCTTGCGCGAACCGGCCATTCTCCGGGTTGGCGATCTGGAATTGGATTTGGCCGGGCATCGGGCGACGCGCGGCGGCCAAAAGCTCGACCTCACCTCCCGCGAATTCGGCCTGCTTTCGCTGTTCGTCAGAAGAGCCGGTGAAGTGCTCACCCGCACCTTTATCGCCGAATCTGTCTGGAACCTCAGTTCGCAGAGCGACACCAACGTGGTGGATGTGAGCGTGCGCCGGCTGCGCGGAAAGGTAGACGATCCGTTTCCGCGCAAATTGATCCGCACAGTCCGAGGTGTAGGCTATGTTCTCGAAAATCCTAGCTAGCGTTCTTCGGCGGCTGGGTCGCCAGCCAAAGACTCCCTCGCTGGCGCTGATGCTGGCGGTTTCCTACACGGCATCCTCATTCCTGATCGTGGCCGCCGTGACAGGGCTGCTTTACTTCGGATTAGGCGAGAACCTCAAAAAGCTCTCCGAGCAGATTCTGGCCGATGAACTCGACGTTTGCCGGGCACTCATCCAGGCCCGTTCCAACGATTCACATGCTCTGCGTGAAGAAGTGGAGATCGATTCCGCTGTCCGGCGCTACCAGAAGTTCTACATCCGCGTGCTTGATAACACCGGCCGCGCCCTCTTCACCACCCCTGGCATGGACCGGGAAATGAGCGCCGCCCAGATCGCCCAGGAAGGCGCCCGGCAAGACGGGCAAATCTTTTGGCTCAAAGCGGCCAGCGGCAAACCTTATCGCGGCATCGTGGCTCGCGTGAATCGCGGTAACAGCGGACTCGATCCCTGGACCATTCAGCTCACGATGGATCTCTCGCAGGAAGTGGAGGTTCTGTCGCAGCATCGCATCTGGATCTGGATCGTACTGGCGTTTGCCGCCATTCTTTGCCCGCGGGCCGGCATCGCCGCCGCCAGATGGGGCACGCAGCCGTTGCGCGAAGTATCTGAAACCGCCCGTCACATTAGTTCCAGCACGCTCAATGAGCGTATCCGAACAGGAGGCTATCCGGGTGAAATCGAGAGTCTCGCCCGCACCTTCAACGCCATGCTCCAGCGCTTGGAAGACTCGTTTCTGCGTCTCTCGCGCTTTTCCGCAGATATCGCGCATGAACTTCGAACGCCCGTCAACAACATCCGCGGCGAATCGGAAGTGGCGTTGGCGCAGCCCCGTACCGGCGAAGAATACCGCGAGACGCTCGGCTCCTGCCTGGAAGAGTCGGTTCGCCTCACTGAACTGATTGAGTCGTTGCTCTTTCTGGCAAGATCGGAGAGTCCCGGCGACCATCTCAAGCGCAAACGCCAGGATATTGGCACTCTGCTTTCCAGCGTCCAGGAATACTATGAGGCGGCCGCCTCTGAATCGGGTGTAAAACTGCGCCTCCACTGTGAGGGCGAAGTCGTCGGCGAAGTGGATGGGCCCCTGCTCCAGCGAGCTCTGGGTAACCTGGTCTCAAACGCGCTCGCCCACACACCCCGTGGCGGCACGGTGTTGCTGACCGCTGTCCAACAGCCCCGGCAAGTCCGCATAGAGGTCAGCGATACCGGCAGTGGCATTTCCTCCGAAGCTCTCCCCAAGGTATTCGACCGCTTCTATCGGGAAGATTCCGCCCGCGCCCGCCGCTCCGGCGGCAGCGGTTTGGGTCTCTCGATCATCCGCCAGATCGTCCTCCTCCACGGCGGCGACGTCAAAATCGAAAGCGAAACGTCCGTGGGTACAACTGTGTCATTAACGCTGCCTAGTGCGGAACCGTGAAGTGAGTTCCTACATTCGCCTGCCGTGTCCCCCTTTCGTAGGGCGGCCATTCCTGGCAGGATAGCGTCGGGATAAACCGACATGGAGTAGCGAATGAAAGAGTCGTACAGAGAAGGACTAGCAAGCCACTCTGGCCCCGAGCCATGTGAGGGCAGTCGCAAGGCTGCACTTGAAGCGTTGGACAGGGGTATCTGCAAGCTGGGTATTGAGCTTCGAAAAGATGGTAGTCCAGGAAGCCGATGGTGTCTGCCAATCAGAAGGCAACAGAGCTGTGGCGCGTTAAAGTGCGAGCGTCCAGTCTTCCTGCGGAGTCGTAGACCCCAAGCGTGCAGAGAAACTCCATGTGCGAGAACCGAGAGACCCCGTCACCGCCCGAGCAATCAGCGGGCCGGAAGGAGAACGCGATGAGCGGTAAGTCCTTCATGAACGGAGGCGGGGAGTCGTACTGTGGTGTAGTACCAACGAAGCAACCAAACAAAAGCGAGAAATCGCCAGCGGAGGATGTGGAGGGAAGACCGCAGGCCAAGGAGAACACGCAAGAAGCCAAACTCGTACCGGACACCGAGCCGGGAAAGCGAGCCAACAGGGCTGGCGCGTGTGCGCGAAGCAGCAAAAAAGGATAAGAAGCTACGGTTCACCACTCTGCTGCACCACGTGAATGTCGATCTGCTCCGAGACAGTTACCGCGGCCTGAAGAAAAAGGCCGCAGCGGGAGTAGACGAGGTAACGTGGAAAGAATATGGAGAAGACCTGGAGGTTCGGCTGGCCGACCTGCATGGGCGAATCCATCGCGGAGGTTATCATGCCAAACCGTCGCGCAGAGTCTGGATACCAAAACCGGACGGAAGGCAACGACCAATCGGGATAGCGGCGCTGGAGGATAAAATCGTTCAGCGTGCCGTGGGTACGGTTCTCAACCAGATATGGGAAGAGGACTTTCTGGGCTTTAGCTACGGATTCCGCCCGGAGCGCAGCCAGCACGATGCGCTGGACTCGTTATGGGTAGGGATCATGAGTAAGAAGGTGAACTGGATTTTGGACTTGGACATCCGATCCTTTTTCGACAAACTCCAGCATGATTGGCTGGTCAGGTTTGTGGAATATCGGATTGGAGATAAACGAGTCGTCCGCCTGATCCAGAAATGGTTGAAGGCGGGCGTACTGGAGGAGGGTCAGTGGTTCGAGACGGAGGAAGGGAGTCCGCAAGGTTCGGTGATTTCGCCGATTCTGGCTAATCTTTACCTTCACTATGCGCTCGATGTCTGGACAGAGGCATGGCGTACGAAGCTGGCAAAAGGTGATGTGATCATCGTGCGCTATGCGGATGACGCGGTGCTGGGGTTCGAACGTAAGGAAGAAGCCGAGCGGTTCCTGGAGCAGTTGCGGGAACGGCTGGCCAAATTCCGGTTGGAACTACATCCAGACAAGACGCGCCTGATTGAATTCGGGCGCTATGCTGCTGAACGCCGGAAAAAGCGTGGAGAAGGAAAACCGGAGACCTTTCACTTTTTGGGTTTCACTCACTATTGCGGAGTTAACCACACCACGGGCAACTTCACGGTACAACGGAAGACCATCGGCAAACGGATGACGGCCAAGCTGCAAGATATTCAGGCAAGCTGCGCAAACGAATGCACGCCGGTCGGACGGACACAGTGGAGTGGCTTCAGCAGGTGGTACGCGGCTATTTCCAATTTCATGCGATCCCCGGTAACACGCCGCGCCTGAACATCTTCCGTCGCGAGGTGCTGCGTCTCTGGTTTCGTACGCTTCGGCGCCGCAGCCAGCGCAGTCGCCTGACGTGGGAGAAGTTCTCCGAGCGCCTGGCGTCCCTGCTACCACCTGTCCAGGTCTTGCAACCTTATCCCAACGTGCGTTTTGACGCCAAATATCCCAATTTCCGGGGCAAGAACCGTGTGCGTTAGAAGCGCCCGCACGGGTCTGTGCGGGGGGCGGTCAGTAATGGCTGTCCCTACCGCGACCACGGCGGCTTTCCAGCCGCCCCAGGGCTGCGGAGCAGCCTAAGTTTCGCGATAGCCTCTAGTTCGACTTGTATCCTTTGGAAGTGGCGCGCGGTTGCGTTGCTCAGAGCTTCATGAAAAGTCACCAAACAATTCGTCCTCTTCAGTCAAGTGATATGCCGGCAGTTAAGGCTGTCATTGACGC
Source organism: Bryobacterales bacterium (assembly GCA_963785595.1). GTDB lineage: Bacteria > Acidobacteriota > Terriglobia > Bryobacterales > Bryobacteraceae > Bog-105. Next base: position 1,858,071 of record CAWAVY010000003.1, read on the forward strand.
ATGCGGTCTGTTTCCGTCGGAACTGCTCGACGGGATGACCTCGGAATATTCAGCGGCGAAGCTAAAGTGGACTCGTGGCTCACGTACGACGACGGCAAGCCCGTCGCAGTTGCTTATTGCGCGCCTGAACCGATGACGCAGGGAACTTGGAATTTGTTATTGCTCGCGGTCCATCCGGACAGCCAAGGCAAGGGATATGGAGCGGCAATCATGCGTCATATCGAACAGGCATTGGCTGCGAACGGTCAACGGTTGCTGCTTGTTGAGACGTCAGGTCTGCCCAGGTTTGAGAAGACCCGGGCATTCTACAAGAAACTCGGCTACAACGAGGAAGCCAGAATCCGTGAGTTCTACCAAGCAGGTGAGGACAAAATCATTTTTTGCAAAGCTATCAAGTATGACTGACTGGTTCGCACGCCCCGTCCTCCACGTCAAGGATGTCGATGCCTCGCTTCTCTTTTACGTGAAGCTGCTTGGCTTCACGAGCCCGTGGCGCTACGACGAGGAAGGCAAAGCGCGAGTGGCACAGGTCGACCGCCAGGGCTGCGCCCTCATCCTGGCCAACAACCTCGCCCCGGAGAAGATTGGCAAGGGAGTGATGTTCATTTCCCTAAACGTCGAGCCGGCGACGCCCGAGGCCGCGGTTGCCGCGTTGGATGCGCTACGCGTAGAACTCGAGGCCAAGGGCGTTCCAGTCAAGGAGGGTTCATGGGGCTATCGACTTCTGGTGATCGATGATCTCGACGGCAATCAGCTCCTCTTCAACTATCCGAGCGAGGGCACACGATGAACATGCTGTTGTGGGCTCTGCAGATCCTCGCCGCCCTCACGCTCCGCTATAGTGAACCTATGATCCCATTAGGAAGGTTGAATTCACAGCCTTGGGTGTACAAAAAGCGTCACGCCTTCAATATCTCACTAGTTTCGTCAGCGGTTTTGGCATTTGCGCGCGAAACCGCAAACGGGGCCAAAACTCTCGGCGGGAATCGGGGAACCACATGGCAACGCCCGCCAGCATCGCCGTCGTCAACCAGCAATGCCGGAGTGTCTCCTCAATCCCTCGCTCCACCGGCATCAGTCAAATTCCCCGCAACTACGCCCTTACCATCAATCCGCCTCGCTCACCTTCCCGACCCAAAACATAGGCACCACCAGCGCCGCCCAAAACCATCTTGATTGATTTGCGCACGCGCCTAGGTAGCTCGGCCGCTCAAGAGAATCTCGACGCGATCAGAAGCCCACGTGGCAACACCACATCCGGAGAAGTCGGTATCCTCGGTCCAGATCGGGCAACCCAGAGCAAGTGCGGACGCCAGAATCGGCCAGTCTTCCGGATCGCGGATGCCGAGCCTCGTTCGCGCTTCCGCCTCGTACTCGCCGTAAAGGTCCGTACTGACTAAATCGGCAAGAGCGGTCACGGCACTTAGCATGATGAGCCCCTTAGCCGAGTGGCCCCACGTTTGATCACGAGTGCCGCTAGATGCTCTTCCGCTTCAGCATAGGCGTGTTCGGAAATAAAGAACGAGACGCTGCCTGCATATACTTTTCGAGAATTCCTCGGACTCGATTTCCGAGCACCGCACGAATCAAAATGTTGGCATCGAGCACCAGTGCTCTATTTGCCATTGCGCTTCTTGTCGCGGGCCGCCCGCCGAATCTCCTTGTACTCGCCCATAAGTTCGTCTTCGGAAGCGCCCCAAGTTGCGATCATCGCATCCAGTTCTTTCGCGGCGGCCCGCATTGCCTCCACTTCAGCGTTCCGGTTTCGTTTCTGCGCAGGGATGAAAAAACCTAGTGTCTCGCCATGACGCGTGATCGCCAAGGGGCGGCCGCCTTCGAGGTAGCCCGCCAAATTTTCACGGAATTCGCGCATGCCGATCTTTTCGGTTTCCATCTTGCGTACTCATTGTACACAACGTCTCCCGCCAGTTCACGAATGTTACCCTGAAATTTACTTCCCCTTGCATGTCTGACACAACCGGCCTGCTGCGCACCCCGCTTTTCGAAACCCACCTCGCTTGCAAGGCCAAAATGGTAGATTTTGGCGGCTGGCACATGCCCGTCCAATACTCCGGCATCGTCCAGGAACACACCGCCGTGCGCACCGCCGTCGGCCTGTTCGACGTCAGCCACATGGGCGAAATCGAAGTCCTCGGCCCGCAAGCTCTCGACCTCATCAACTACGTCGCCACCAACGACGCCGCCAAACTCAAGCCCTGGCAGGCCCACTATTCCGCGCTCCTCTATGAACATGGCGGCACCGTTGACGATATCCTGGTCCACCGCTTGCCCGATGGCAACATGTTCCTGTGCGTCAACGCCTCGAACCAGGAAAAAGATTTCGAGCATATCAAGCAGGTCACCGCGAATCGCTTCGATGCGGAAGTGGATCTCGCCAGTAGCCGCTACGCGCAGATCGCCGTGCAAGGCCCCAAAGGTCTCGACACTCTCCAAAAGCTCACCGCCACGGATCTCTCCGAAATCAAATATTATTGGTTCACCGATGGCGAGGTTTCCGGCACGCCCGCCCGTATCGCGCACACCGGCTACACCGGCGAAGACGGCTTTGAAATTTACGTTGCGCCCAGCGAGGCCTGCCGCCTTTGGAATGAACTCCTCGCTGCCGGTGAAGAATTCGGCATCCGTCCTTGCGGCTTAGGCGCGCGCAACACCTTGCGTCTCGAAGCGGGCATGGCCCTGTATGGTCACGAACTCACCGCTTCCATCAACCCTCTCGAAGCCAATCTCGGCTGGATCGTCAAAATGAATAAAGGCGATTTCGTAGGCCGCGCCGCGCTCGAAAAAGTGCAAGCCGCCGGTCTCACGCGCACTCTTGCCGGCTTCGAAATGAAGGATCGCGGGATTGGCCGCGATGGCTACGAAGTTTGGATGGCGGGCAAACCAGCGGGTTGGGTCACCAGCGGAGGCCCATCTCCTACTCTCAATAAGAATATCGGTTTGTGCTATCTGCCCGCCACTTCCTCCCAGGTGGGTACCGCAATCCAAGTCATCATCCGCAATACCCCGGTCGAGGCAATCACTGTCCCGGCGCCATTCTATAAGCGAGCGAAGGTATGACCTATCCAGAAAATCTTAAGTACACCAAAGAGCACGAATGGGTGCTGGTTGAAGGCGATCAGGGAACTATCGGTATCACCGATCACGCGCAAAACGAGCTGGGGGACATCGTCTTTGTCGATCTCCCAAAGGTAGGCGCCACTGTCACCAAAGGCCAGACGTTTGGCTCGGTCGAGTCAGTGAAAGCGGTATCGGATATCTACTCTCCAGTCACTGGCGAAGTGCTTGCCATCAATGAGACCCTCAGCACCGCGCCTGAGACTCTTAACTCTGACCCACATGGTTCAGCCTGGCTTATCAAAGTGAAACTCGCGCAACCCTCCGAAATTAATGAACTCTTAGCCGCTGCCGATTATCAAAAGTACTTAGGCGCCTAATTTTGCGATACCTACCTAAATCCGACTCCGAGCGGCGCGAAATGCTAGCTACCATCGGCCTCCGCTCCGAAGAGGACTTGATTGCGCATCTTCCCTCCGACGTTCGCTTCGACAAGCGACTCAAGCTCCACGATGGCATTAGCGAATTTGAAATTGTCGATTATTTCAAGCGGCAAGCTGCGCGCAATGCGAATGGTTATGCGAGCTTTCTCGGCGCGGGAGTCTATAACCACTACCGGCCGGTTATAGTCGACGCCGTTGTCTCTCGAGGTGAGTTTCTCACCTCGTACACTCCCTATCAAGCCGAGATCTCTCAAGGCACTCTGGTCAGTATTTTCGAATTCCAGACGATGGTATGTCAGTTGACTGGTATGGATGTCGCCAACGCTTCCATGTATGACGGCTCCTCCGCTGTGCCGGAAGCTGCCATGATGGCCGTACGCATCACCAAGCGCGACAAAGTGTTAGTCGCCCGCACGGTGCATCCTGAGTATCGCGAAGTCTTGAGCACGTCCACTCAGCATCAAGGCATCCCTGTCGAAGAACTCTCGTATGCCAAAACCGGCCGTCTCGATCTCGACGACCTCAAGCATAAACTTACCGATCAAGTGGCCGCCGTTATTGTGCAAACGCCTAACTTTTTCGGCCTGCTTGAAGAGTTGAAAGAGATCGCTCCGCTGGTTCAAAGCAAGGGCGCTCTTCTGGTTGTCGCGTTCACGGAAGCTGTAGCGCTTGGGTTAATCGAACCGCCGCGGGAAGCAGATATCGTCGTCGGCGAATTGCAAAGTTTCGCCATCTCGCCCAGCTACGGCGGCCCTTACGTGGGTATCATCGCCGCGCGCGAAAAGTACATCCGCCAACTGCCCGGCCGTCTCGTGGGCGAAACCACCGATTCCGTCGGCCACCGCGCCTTCTGTCTTACCTTGGCCACCCGCGAGCAACACATACGCCGCGAAAAAGCCACTTCGAATATCTGTACAAATCAAGCCCTGCTCGCGCTGATGGCCACTGTCTTCATGAGCGTCTACGGCAAAGAGGGTCTGCGCGAACTGGCCGAACAGAACCTCGCCAAAGCTCATTATCTGGCCGGCAAAGTGACACGCCATTTTGATGGTCCCTTCTTCAACGAATTCGTGGCCGATACCCACGGCAAATCGCCCGATCAAGTGAATGCCGAACTCGCTGAAACGAAGATCATTGGTGGCCTGCCTCTCGAACGTTTCTATCCCGAGCTGAAAAACTCCATGCTCCTTTGCGCCACCGAAATGAACAAACGCGAAGACATGGATACCGTCGCCGCAAAGCTAACATGATCAAGAAATCCGCCAGACACATTGTTCAAAACGAGCCGCTCCTGTTTGAACAGAGCTCTCCAGGCAAGAAGGGTTATCAACTCCCTCCTTTGGATGTGCCACCTATCGATGCCGAAGAGGTTCTCGGCAAAGGTCACGTCCGTTCGGAGATTGAAGATTTTCCGGAAGTCAGTGAGTTCGAGACTTTGCGTCATTTTACGCGCCTCTCCACCTGGAACTATGCCATCGACTTGGGCCTCTATCCGCTCGGCTCTTGCACCATGAAGTACAACCCGCGCGTGAACGAACTAGTCGCGCGCACCGAAAGTCTGGCCTGGGCCCATCCTTATCAATCGGAGGAACTCAGCCAGGGATGCATGGAAGTGGTCGCGGCCCTCGAACAAGCTCTGGTTGAAATCACCGGCATGGATTCCGTCACGCTGCAGCCCGCCGCCGGCGCTCATGGCGAATTCACCGGCATTCTCATGATTCGCGCGCTGCTCGAATCGCGCGGCAATCCCCGCAAAAAAATTCTGGTGCCTGATTCGGCCCATGGCACCAATCCCGCCACCGCTATGATGGTCGGCTACTCGGTTGAAAATATCAAGTCGAACGAGCGCGGCATGGTGGATGTGGAAGCGCTGGCTAAGTCCATGACAGCCGATGTCGCCGGCCTCATGATCACCAATCCCAACACCGTGGGAGTTTTCGAAGAGAACATTCGCAAGATCTGCAGTGTCATGCACGATAAGGGCGCCCTGGTCTATATGGATGGCGCCAATATGAACGCGCTCGTGGGTATTGCACGTCCCGGCGATTTCGGCATTGATGTCATGCACCTTAACTTGCACAAAACCTTTTCCACTCCTCACGGTGGTGGTGGCCCGGGTGCGGGTGCCGTGGCTTGCGTCAAGGAACTAGCTCCGTTCTTGCCGAGTCCACGTTTGAAGCGCGATGGCGATCTATGGCGCTGGAATTACGATTTGCCAAAATCGGTTGGCCGCGTAAAAGCCTTCTACGGTAACTTCGGGGTTCTGGTTCGGGCGCTGGCTTACATCATGGCGCATGGTTCGAACGGTCTGCGGCAAGCCACCATGGATGCGTTGCTGAACGCCAACTATCTCCGCACCTTGCTCGAACCTTATTACGACATCGCCTACAAAGCTCCCAGCATGCACGAATGCGTGTTTAGCGACGATCGGCAATCGCCCAAAGGCGTTCGTACCGGCGACATTGCCAAGCGCCTCATCGATTACGGATTTCATCCTTACACCGTGAGTTTCCCCCTGATCGTCCACGGCGCTCTGATGATTGAACCGACCGAAACGGAAGGCAAAGGCGAACTCGATCTTTTCGCCGACGCTTTAATTTCCATCGCCAAAGAAGTGGAAGAGACTCCTGAGTTGGTGAAAACTGCGCCGCACCTGACGCGCACGCCCCGCGTGGATGAAGTTACGGCCGCGCGTAAGCCAATTGTTCGCTGGCGGCGGTAAGCACCTCATCTATCGACGGGTTTCGCAATGCTCGCGAATTCGCGGGTGCCCATATTCCGGGGTCGGAAGGCCCGAAAATGGCGATCGTTGGTATTCCAACCGCGGCCGCTAAGTGGGTGATTCCTGAATCGTTGCCGATGTAAAGCCGCGCCCCGGCCATCCACTCGGCTAGATCCAACAAGCTCTCAAAGCGCTCCTGCGCCCACTCGACAGGCAACGGAAGGCGCTCCGCCAGTTGAACGTAAGACTCAATCGGCCAGTTCTTGCCGGCACTTCCTGAAAACGGATGAATGACAACGGTTTCTCGCGCCGAACTTTGCTTCACGCTGATTTTGGGTTTCAAACCACACGGTGCGCCCACTTGCTGTGCGTAGAAATCGATCGCATGCAGCGGCCAGTCTTTGGGCGGCAGCGCCTGATGAAACACACAACGGGGATTCAGGACTTCGAGGGCTTCTTTGTTTGAGCCATACCAGGAAACAACCTCATCGAACGCCTGAAACCGTTCGGCAAATCCATCGGCCATGACATCAATCCGGCTGGCCGCTATCGACAAAACTTTGTCCGCAAATTGAATGAGAGGCACTAACGCGCCCGGTACCCAAACCTCGGTGTATTCGGCTTTGAGAAACTCGAGCGCGGGCAGGGAAACAATCACGTCGCCAATCGCTCCCGGCCGAATCAGGAGACGGCGCATGTCTTACCAGCCGTAAAGCTGGCGGGCATTCTCGCGCAGCACCATATGCACGATATGCTTGGCGCGTTCGCTGCTGATTTCGCCGTCTTCGACCATAGCTGTGAGCGCCATGCCCAACGCCTGCCGCCCAAATTTCGCGCCGGTCCAGGTTGTCTCTTCCCAGCCCACATTCTGCGAGAACGGCGAGGCGTCAGATCCATATAAAACCCTTTCGGGCGCGGCCTCCAAGAGCAAACGCATGTCAATCGCCGCCTGATGCGGATAGGTTGTGTAACTCCACGAGGAGTAATCCAAGTAAACGTTGGGCTTCACAATCAGCGTAGCGGCCTCGCGCGTGAACGGCCAGGCGCCGTGTAGCATTACGAACTTGGTCTTGCGGAAAGTTGGGTCGTTAAACAGCGGCTCAAGTGCCAACGGGTTGGCATTTGCGGCCCGAAAATAACTCCCCACGCCCACCGAAGTATGGATATGAACCGCCAGATTCAAACGTTCCGCTTCATGCGAGATGTAGCGGAACAGATAGTCTTCAAGCTGCCGGTATTCTTCCGGCGAGGGCTCAGACGATTGCACGTAGACCGAATAAATCCGTTCCGCGTCCTCCTTTTTCGGATTGCCGATATCCAGATCGCGCAGGTATGCCAATTCGAATTTCAGCGCCACCGCGCCATCGGATTTGAACTTCTCAAGCGTGTGGCTGATGAAGGTAAGATAATCGTCGAAGGTCAGGGGAGGCGATTTCAATTGCGCCTTTTCCAAATAGCCGGCCAGCAGTTTCTCCTCGTTCTTCATGAACGCGTTGTGTTCCGGATCTTTCAGTTTTATGGCGCTGTTGTTCAGAGGAAATAGAAACATGTCCACGAACGGAACCCATTTAAAGCGGTCGCTAGGAAGGCCGCGCCCCATCGCCACGCGGTTCGCCAGCATGATCTCCGTATTGCTGTGATTCAAGACCCAAGCGGGATATAAATCGCCTTTCTGCTTGACCATCGCCGCCCTGGCTTGTGCAAGCTCCGGCAGGTTCGCGGTCATCGAGCCCGAGTTCTTATAGCCGAACAGATCAAGCCACGCCGCCGCGAATAGAGGATTATCGGGCTGGCCAGCCATGGGCAGCCCTGGATCTTGCACGGCGTCAGCGGGCAGCGCATCGAAATCGCGGTCCTGTTCGCCCGGTCCCACCATTTTCATGGGATGCGCGTGATTGTCGATGGCCTTAGTATGCTCAAGCTCGGCGGCAATTTCGCTTGAAATATGCGAATCCGGATCTCCGGGGCGCGAGCAGGACACCAGGAAGCACACTCCAACCGCGCAAGCAAGAATTCTCATCCCTTGGTTATTCAATCACAACCGGGAAATGAACCTCAATAGTTGCCGGCCGAAAACACATCTGGTTATTGCAGGCTTGGTATTTCAGCTTGCCTGTGATGGTCGCCTCGCCTTTGGCGGCATCTTTGGCCACCACAAACTCTGTCTCAATGGGCACCGTGCCGGTGAATACCACGAGCTTCTGGCCGTTCATGTCCAGTTCTTCAGGCTTTGGATAGGAAATCGACTTCGCCTCAAGCGGGCCGGCGTTCCAGGTGAGTTTCAAGGGAATCAGGAACTCGTCGCGCGGCTTGTCGCTGTTGACGTGAAAACCAGGCAGAACCACGGCCTTCAATACTTCCTTGGCCGGCTCCCCGCGCTTGACGGTAACAGGGTCGCCCGGCTCAATAGAAACCTTATTTTGCTGGGCAGGCAAGCGCGGCGCGAGTGCTAAGAGAGGCAGCAGGCACAGAAGTGACCGGTTTATCGCCCAAAAGACATTCGATTTCGTTGACATATTCATTTTTGCTGATCAGACCTATGTGGGGAGGAAAGGCAACTTTACCTGCTTTATCGATCACAAAGCTGGTGGGCAGAGAATCAAGACCGCCGTAGAGCTGCGCAATGGTGTCGTTCCCAAGCAGCACCCGATAGTTGATTTTGTGGTCGGCAACGTAAGGCTTCACGGCAGACCAGCCGTCTTCATCCATCGAAACACCAAGCACCGCGAATCCTTGCGACTTGTAACGCTGTTCGAACTCGGTGAACCAGGGCACTTCGACGCCGCACGGTCCGCACCAAGTGGCCCAGAAGTTCAGGAGGACCACCTTGCCGCGATAGTCGGATAACTTTACCGATGCGCCATCGGCATCCTTCAGGGTGAAATCCGCGGCGGCCGTGCGATGCTTGGACGGTTCAGTGGAGCCGGCGTTGACCTGTTTTGATGAACAGGACGAAAGACAGACTGTAGCGAAAACGGCCAGCGGGAGAAACGTACGCAAAGTTGAGTTGGCTCCTAACTTTATAGTCTACCGCTGTTACTTGCCGTTTCCGCTAACAGTTGGTTGGCCCGATAAAATTCGCCTCGAACCAAAGCTTTCTGCGAGTCCGCCAGCGCGCTGCCAGGGTTATGTGTTCGCGAGCGGCTGGCGGCGCATAAAGCCACGCGGCTGTATCGCAGAAACTCTCGCAAATATAGTCGCGGCTGTGCCTGTCCACTTCTTTTCGCACAGCCGCCGATTCACCCAATTCGCCGCGCGCTTTACCGCGAAACTCTTCTTCCAGGAGCGCGGTGAAACTTGCCCGGGTCAAATTCGCCAAGCGCGCCCAAACAAAATGAAAGATCTCATGCACCAGAATTATCGGCAAACTGGGTTTTCCGAGCAGTTCGTATTCGAGAATAATCTCGCGCCGCCGGATGAAACTGGCCGCATGTACCGGTGTGCCGCGTCCCGGCGCTGACGATAGCAGCTTGCCGCGATGGGCGGTCAACTCAGGGAGTGCCCGGACGTGAATCGGGCTGCCGGTAAGTGGCGGCAGCCCGATCAAAGAGGATAGAATGCGTTGACGAACGGAAGGTTTAAGGCTTGGGCTGAACCGCAGCCGAAGGTCTTTGGAGGCTGGGAATTTTCGAGCTCGGCGCAACGCCTGTGTCAAAGAAATCCTGATCCTCCACATGAATTGTATATTTGTCTACTTCTTTTTTTACGGCGCTTTGCGAGCGTTCGGTCTGCAGCTTTTGCACGATGCCGTCTTTAGCTTTCTCAAACGAAACCTTTTCGCGCGCATCGAGCTTCACAATCAAAAAGGCTCCAGGAATGCGGATCGGCTCGGTTACTTCGCCGGGCTGTAGCTTTAGCACGGCGGCCTTGACGTCGGCGGGAATTTTCAATTCCGGATCGTTGATGGGCACCGTGCCTAGATCGCCGCCTTTGGACGCGGTTTGATGCTCGGAATCGGAGCGGGCGATGGCTGCGAAATCGCCGCCGGCTTTCAGCTTCTTCTCAATATCGTTGGCTTTGTCGCGCGCCTGCTCTTCGGTTCGCGCGTTGGCCGCCGCGCTGTTAGCGGGCGTACCGGGCGGACTGAATCCCACGAAAATGCCGCTCATCTTCGCGGTTTCATATTCAGCCTCGTGGCTCTTATAATATGTCTCCGGATCCTCGACAGGCTGGTTCTTCGTTGTATCCTGCAAATGCGAGATATAGGCCCGCGCGAGCACTCCTTCGCGAGTCAGTTCAAGCTGTTCCTTCCAGGGAGATTGATCCTCCAACTTCAACTTGCGCGCCTCGTCCGCGAACTGGTGCTGTGTGTAAATCTGTTGGACCGCGTTGCTCAAATTGGCGTCAAGCTGCTTGCGCTGCTCGGGAGGAAACGGCTTCAGTAAATCGGCCGCCTGCTTGGCGGTGATTTTCTGGCCGTCAATGGTCGCCACGATGCGATTGGGATCTTGCGCGGCCACTTTTTCCGGGCCATGAGGCTTTGCCGGCGTCTGCGCAGCGGGTGTCGTGGTAGACGCGGGCGGTGGAGTGGTTGTTGTCTGAGACCACGATAACGGGGCGAACGAGGCAACTATAAAGGAGAAGGATAAAACAATTTTCATTATTTCTTCGCAAACTAAGAAGGTTCTCCTTCAAATTAGCACGCGGTGGCTTAGAAACGGCGGTAAGTGCGACCCTCAGGGCTGGACGTAAGCCTTGCGCAAGACGGTATCTTTGCCCGTGTTTAAGACCTTGATGTTGTTGATGACCTGGGCGGCGCCAGACGAGCGCGCCATGCGTGTGGCCGCGCCTTTGTGCTGGCCAATGCTCGTATTTCCTTCCCAGGTGACGATCCCGCGCTGCACCTTGAAGTGAAAGCCGTCTTTACCGATCTTTGATTTAGTGAGCTTTGTTTTGATGGTTGCTTCCAGTTGCTCATCGCTGACCGCCGCACGGGATTGTGCCGCCGGCGCTTTCGTGGGAGAGGTGGCCGCCGCCATGGGAGTCAGAGCGGCGGTAAGTGCCATCAAGGGGAAAAGAAGAACGGCTAGAATTTTGGGCATGCCGTTCAAATAGTGCTGGCTCGGACGTATAATTCGCACATGGATTCCAACACCCGCAGAGAATTCTTGCGCGACGCCACTCGTGTGGCCTCATCGAGCGCACTGGTGATGACTGCCGCCTCCTACTCGCGCGTCATGGGAGCAAATGATCGTATCAACCTGGCATTAATCGGAGCCGGGGATCGCGGCAATCACGTCATGAGCCTGTTCCAACATCACCCCGAGGTGCAAGTGGCGGCGGTTTGCGATGTCTGGGGAGAGAGAGTGGAATCGACGCGGCAAAAAGCGAGCGGCGCGGTTGGATTCGGCGACTATCGCAAGCTCCTCGAAACGAAGCCGCTGGACGCGGTACTCATCGCCACACCGGATCACTGGCACACCCAGATTGCGGTGGACGCGCTTACGGCGGGCAAAGACGTTTACGTTGAGAAGCCGCTCACACGCACGCCCGAAGAAGGTCCACTCGTCGTCAAAGCAGCCCGTGAAAATAATCGCATTTGCCAGGTCGGCATGCAGCAGCGTTCCGGCACACATTACCGGACGGCTAAGGAAAAGTATTTCGATACAGGCAAGTTGGGCGCCATCACGCTGGCTCGGACCTGGTGGTATGGCAACAGTTGGCATCTGAGAAAGGCTCCCGGCTCGCTCCAATCCAAACCGGCCGACCTGGACTGGGCCAGCTTTGTAGGACCGGTGAAATGGCGCGACTACGATCCACAGCAGTTCTACAACTGGCGCGCCTACCTCGATTTTGGCGGCGGCCAAGTCACGGATCTTTTCACGCATTGGATTGACGTTGTACACATGTTTATGGGCAAGGAATTTCCCTGTGCCGCTTCGGCGGTGGGCGGGGTTTATCACTACCGGGATGGCCGCACCGCGCCCGATACGATCAATGTTCTTCTCGAATACCCCGACCCCAATCCGTTTACGGCTACTTTTGAAGCGACGCTGGTGCCGGGAATCAAAGGCGAGGCGCTTGAGATCTGCGGCACCGAAGGCCGCCTCTGGATTGACCGCAGCCGCTATGAATATTACCCGGTGAACGCCAAAGAGCCGGCTGAGGTAATGAAGACCGTGGCGATTGAAGGAACCAACGACCCGCTGACGCAGGAACACGTCAACAATTTCCTGGAATGCATGAGGAGCCGGCAACTTCCAAACGGCGATGTGTTGATTGGGCATCGCTCGGCGCAGGCGTCTCACTTGGGCAACATTTCGTACGTCGAACGAAGGCGTATCAATTTCGATACCAGCCGCGAACAGATCTTGCCGCTTTAGTTATCCCGCCGGGCTCGTCCCGTTTTGACGACCAAGTAGCATCTTGCCGCGCGGTTCTGACCGGGCCGGGCACCATTCGAGATTTCTGGGTTGATTCGCCTCCGTAGACGATTGGTCCAGAGCGTAAGCCGGGTTTGATGATTTTGCCAGTCAGCGAAATCGTCTGCGGCGAACCGCTCGCATCGTCCGTGAGATTGAGCACGGCGGTTCGGCTGCCCTCCGCGGCGGGCGAAAAGGTGACCGCCAGTTTGCAGGTTGCCCCGGCCGCGATAGCTGAACCACAGGTTGTAGTGGCATTGAATTCGTTTGCGTTCGAACCGGTGGTTGAAATGCCAAAAATGTGCAATGGATAGCCGGCGGTGTTCGAAACCGAAATTGTCTGTTCTGCGCTTGTCCTGCCTAGCATTGCGACAAAACTCAAGGCGGTGTTGCCGAGCGCAAGAACTCCACCATTGCCGTTTCCAGTGAGCGTCACGCTTTGTGGCGAATCCACGACCAAGTCGCTGAACAGCAACGTCGCGGTTCGCGTTCCCGTGGCTAATGGCGCGAACGAAACCGAGACCGTGCAGTTTGCTCCCGCCGCCAAGGAAGCGCCACACGTTGTCGAGATGTGAAAGTCGGCGGCTTGCGGGCCTTGTAGCCAAATACTCGATATGGTGAAGGCGCTGCCGCCGGAGTTTGCCAGCATGACCGTTTGTGCCGGGCTTTTTGCGCCGATCAGTTGGGCGTGGAACGTCAACGCTGAAACGCTGAGAGAGACTCGCGGACCCGCCACCGTCAAACCATCGGCTGTCAGACCAATCGCCTCAACATTCGCCGCGGAGTTCAGAGAATTGCTAGTCATCGTGAGAGATCCACTAGTCGGTCCCGTTTGCGCCGGGACAAAACTCACTCCAACGTCACAGCTTGATCCAGGGGTTAGGGCGATGTTCGCGGAGCAATCCGTCGAACCCGATAGAACCTGCGCAAAGTTATTGGGGAGCGTAATCGCGCCGAGGACAAGCGTTTCATCGCCGATGTTTATCGGGGTGACCAATTGCGACGGACTGACCGCTCCCACCGGCTGACCAGCGAATGCCATAGGCACGATCGCGTAGGAAACTTTGCGAACCACGTTGTTGCCATAATCCGCGATGTAAAGATTTCCGTTTTCATCTACAGCCAAGCTAGTGGGGTTGGTCAGGAACGCCACTGTAGGGTTTCCGCCGTCACCGTAGTAGCCGGTTGAGCCTCTTCCAGCCAGCGTGAAGATTTTCTGAGTGGCCGCGCAGATTTGCCGGATCGCATTATTCCCGTAGTCGGCGATGTAAATGTTATTGGCGGCATCTAAAACCACGCCTTGCGGCGAGGAGAGGGCAGCGGCCGTGGCTAGGCCGCTGTCGCCGCTATAGCCCGAACCTCCATTGCCGGCCACGGCGGTTATTATGCCGGTTGTCATACCGACGCGCCGAATCAGGTTGAAGCCGGTATCGGCGATGTAGAGGTTACCCGCGCTATCGAGCGCTATGCCGGAAGGGTTGCTGAGCTTCGCACTGGTGGCCGCGCCGCCGTCTCCAAGGCCATCCGTTCCCGCTGAGTTACCGCCGCCCGCCACCACCGTGATGGTTTCACTGGAGGCATTCACCATGCGTACGAGGTTGTGAAACGAGTCGGCTATATAGAGGTTACCGGCGGAATCGAGTGCCAGACTCTGGGGACCATAAAGGATAGCGCTGGTGGCTGGACCGCCGTCGCCCAAATGGTCCGCCCCGCTGGCGGCCGTTCCCCCTCCGGCCACGGTGTGAATGATCTGCGTGGCTGTGTCTACTTTGCGAATCAGATTGTTGCCTTGGTCGGCAATATAGAGGTTGCCGGCGGCATCCATAGCCACTCCGGTTGGTGTGTTCAAGGCCGCATTGAGGGCCAGTCCGCCGTCGCCTCCTAAACCGCTGCTTCCATTGCCCACAACAGTCGTGACCGCGCCCGACGCCAAGACAATTCGGCGAATCACATTGTTTACTGAATCTGCTATGTAGGCCACAGCGCCGCTACCGTCTAGCGCGATTCCCTGCGGATTACGGAACATCGCGGCTGCTGGGTTAGGGGAATCCTGATACCCCCAGGTGCCATTGCCCATCAGCGTGGAAATGGTACCGGGATAGAGAGCGATAAGGGGCGATTGCCCAATGCCGCGGAGCAGAGTAGTTGTTAGAACAGTACCGGATTGATTCGTAACGGTAAGCGCGTCCTGGCGCAGGCCCGGACGCAACGGGCCAAAAGTGAGAGAGACCGTGCAATTCGTGGTTGTTCCCAGCGTACAGCTAGGCGTACCGGCTTGAAAATCCCTATTCCAGGACAACGAGAAGTTAGGCACAGCCGACAAGCCAGTTAAGGAGAAGGTTAACGTGGCGCTCTGTGAGCCACCGACGGCTACGGGTCCAAAATCATGGACTGCGGCGTTGGAGAGAACAGGCACAACGGCAAGGGCTAAGGCGATTTGGAAGAGGACGCGACGTAGACCTGCTGATCGAGTGGCCATTCAGGGGGACTATCGGCTGAAGGGCAATACTCCATTAAGGAAATCGTCTTGGTCTAAGGTGTTTTGTTTGCCCCATTGCGCGGCCCGCAAGCCGCGCAATGGCACGCCCCCAATACGTATGTTTAGCGCATCCAGTGATCGTGGTGTTCGCGATAATCGCGCAGGCGGTTTAGGTCGTCATGCAGGATGTCTCTATCGCGCGGGCCCATGCGATTGTCGGCGACAACCCGGTTGAGAGAGCGAATAACTTCGTTCAATTCGTGTTCGTCGTAACGGCCGTGTTCCAGCTTACCCTGCAGTTCGTCCAACTCGTACTTGGTTCGATCAATGCGGTAGCGATCGCGGCCACCCGGCCAAGTGACACTTTGGACGTGGTCCAAATCCATTCTGACGTGGGCGAATAGCCGGCCGCGCCACTGTTCATCGCGAAAACGGCCGTCACGCTCGTGATACCAATCTTGTGCGGCGGCGGTGAATCCGAAGCACGCCAGCATAATTAAACTTGCTTTCAATAGGTTTTTCATATGCAAATCCCTTTCAGGAAGAGAGACGCTGTTGGGAGCCGTTCGGCAGAGTTCGATGGCAATTATTTGTTATTAATCTGGGCCCAAAGACGGCGAAAAGGAGAAAGACGCCTGAGGTCAAGATGCACCACGATCAGGGCCGGGGAATATACAGAACGGCAAAGAGATGTAATTATGTTTCATTGATAGAAGGCATAGCAAAGGAATGAACAGAATTAGATATGCGGCTTTAGTGATCGCCCTCTCTGTGGCGGCTGTCGAAGCCTTGGCGCAGAAGGGGTCAGGTGCGAGTTTTGGCGCGCGAGACGCTCGAACGTGCCCCTCCCGTAAGGAGCCACGGAACGGCGCTCCCAGCGCGGCACAACTAAAGCAGTACGTAATATGCGATTCGGAACACTTTCAAGCAGCGGGTGCTTCGGGAGCTTTGCTTTATCTGGTGGGTAACGTGAGTATCGAAGCCGGCAAGGGCAGACCGTTTAACGTACTAACGGATTCGTGGCCTGATGTGGACCCATCTCAAACCGTTTATCCCATCCGCGGAACGTATATGCAATGGCAGTGCAGCGAGCCCCGCAAGCCGATTCCTGGCGTCACCAACGCCCCGGTTGCGGGTAAGAACTGCTTCAAGTACGAAACGCCGTCTCCTGCTAGTGGGATCGCCTACAAAGATACGTTTGGAGACTGGCACACCAAGATCTGTTGCGTGGTCAGCTCAAGCGGGAGCCGTGTGGAATATGTTCCACCTCCTAGCGTCCAATAAGTCCGACTAGCAGCGTTCCCCTTCGCATGGGGTACGCTAGTTTGCGATGCAGCCTTCTCGTCGAACATTTCTTGGAACCGCGGCGGTGGCGGCGGCGGCGAAGTTGCCCACGCTCGCGGCGCCGAGCGGTGGCTACGCCCGCACCTTTACGGGCCGCCAGTTGAAGATGATCGCGTTTCCGTTGGGAGGCGTCGCGGCGGGGTCCGTTTCACTCGGCGGGCGCGGGCAATTGCGCGATTGGGAGATTTTCAATCGCCCGGATAAAGGCAACAATCTTTCTTACGCGCTGCCATCGATTTGGGCGCAGGTGGGCGATACAAAGCCTGTCGCACATGTGCTGGAAGCGCGCTACCAGCCGCCCTACGAAGGCGAGGATGGGCTCGGTTCGCAAAATGCGCCGGGGCTTTCGCGGCTGGCCGCCGCGCGATTCACCGGTGAGTTTCCGCTGGCGCGCATCGATTTCATAGACGATTCGTTGCCGGTGGAGGTAAGTCTCGAAGCGTTCTCGCCGTTTATTCCGCATGAGCCGGACGATTCGGGTTTGCCGGTGGCGATTTTGCGCTATCGGGTGAAGAATCCGCATGCGCGACCCGCAAGAGTGGCGATTGCGTGGTCGATTGACAATCCTGTTGGGAAGCCGGTTGGCAAAGATGACAAGCGCATGAACGAGTTCCGGAGCGGCGGGGCGCTTGCGGGCTTGGTGATGACGAATCCTTCGCTCGCCGATAGCGATGTGATGCGCGGTAGTTTTGCGCTGGGTGTGATGAATGGGGGAACCGGCAGCTTGAGCCATCTGAAAGGCTGGCCGGCGGGGCGCTGGTGGAATTCGCCACTCCTGTTTTGGGATGATTTTACGGCGGATGGCGAGTTAGGGCCGGAGCCAGAACGCAGCAGCGCGGTGGGCGCAGTTTGTTTGAAGCGCACTATTGCGGCTGGCCAATCAGCGGATTATGAGTTCCTGCTGGCTTGGCATTTCCCAAATCGGACGCCGGCGCGTTGCGGTTGGCGAGCTCCTAAAGGCGAAGAGAACACCGTGATCGGCAATTGGTATGCCACGAAATTTGCGGATGCGTGGGCCGTGGCTGAGTACGCGGCGCAGAACTTGCCGGGGTTGGAAAAGCGCACCAGGATGTTTGTGAACGCTATGCGCGAGAGTACGCTGCCGCCGGTGGTGCGGGAGGCGGCGATGGCGAATTTATCCACATTGCGCTCCACCACTTCGTTTCGTACGGCCGATGGCGAGTTTCACGGCTTTGAAGGAGTAGACGACAAACTCGGTTGTTGCTTCGGCAATTGCACGCACGTGTGGAATTACGAAACCAGCACGGCGCACATTTTCCCAACGTTTGCCAGATCATTGCGCAAAGCATCGTTTGGCTATTCGCAAGATGAGCAGGGCGCTATGCACTTCCGGCAACTGCTGCCGGATGGGAAAGAGCGTAGCGGCTTTGCCGCCGCCGATGGGCAGATGGGGCAGATTGTGCATGCTTATCTGGATTGGTCGTTGACGGGTGATCGCGAATGGCTCACGGGGATTTGGCCGAAGGTCAAGAAGGGGATCGAATTCGCCTGGGTGCCGGGCGGGTGGGATGCCAATCGCGACGGCGTGATGGAAGGCGTGCAGCACAACACCTACGATGTGGAGTTCTATGGTCCGAATCCGTTGTGCGGGGTTTACTATCTGGCGGCGCTGCGCGCCGGCGAAGAGATGGCGCGAGCGGTGGGCGAGACGGAGTTTGCGGAGGAGTGCCATATGCTATTTGCCAGCGGCAGCGCGTGGATGGATGCGCACCTTTTCAACGGAGAATATTACGAACAGCAGATCCGTTCGTTTCATAACGGCGAGATTGCGAAATCGCTGCGCAGCGATATGGGCGCGGACGATCCTGAGCATCCGGAATATCAGGTTGGCAAAGGCTGTTTGGTGGATCAGCTCTTGGGACAGTCGCTCGCGGATGTGTGCGGATTAGGGCCGCTGTTGAAGCCGGAGAATATACGGCGGACGCTCGAATCGATCTATAAATATAACTTTAAGAGATCGTTCGCGCGGCATGACAACGTGCAGCGGACGTTTGTGCTGAATGATGAGGCGGCGCTGGTGGTTTGCGATTACGCCAAAACGGTGCGGCCGCGAATTCCGTTTCCCTATTTCGCTGAAGTCTTCACAGGGCTTGAATACGCAACGGCCTCGCATATGCTGTTTGCCGGGATGCGGAACGAGGGTGTGGAGTGCATAGCGGCGGTGCGGCGGAGATATGACGGTGAGCGGCGCAATCCTTGGGATGAAGCGGAGTGCGGGCATCATTATGCGCGGGCCATGGCGGCGTGGTCGGGCGTAGTGGCATTGAGTGGATTCCGCTACAACGCGGGGCAGTTGTCGATTGAGCCGCCGGGTAAGGTGGCGGACTTCCGGTCGTTCTGGGCGACGGGAACGGGTTGGGGCGTGTTCACGAAGCGCGCCGGAAAGACGGAGGTGCGCGTGCTAGGCGGGCATTTGCCGATTGAAAAAGCCGGGGCGCGTTTTGTAAAGGCGGACGTCCAGGAAGGCGAGACGTTTATTCTGTGACGCGGCCTTGGGTGGTTCCGGTTGGCGGGTTTTTGGGGGCGGGGAAGACCACCCTTATTATGGCGGCGGCGCGTGTTTTGGCGGAGCGGGGCCTGAAGTGCGCGGCGATTTTGAACGATCAAGGCGGCGACCTGGTGGATTCGGCTTACGTTCAGGCGCAAGGCGTGAGCGCGGGCGAAGTGACAGGCGGTTGTTTCTGCTGCCGGTTTAGCGATCTTATCGATTCGATTGAGCATTTGCGCGCCATTGAGCCAGCCGTGATCTTTATTGAGCCGGTGGGAAGTTGTACAGACTTATCGGCGACGATTCTCCAGCCGCTGAAGCGCGAGTTCGGGCACGAGTATCGTTTAGCGCCCCTTACGGTGGTGGTTGATCCGGCACGGGCGGCGGATTTGGAAGATCCAAACATCGGCTTTCTCTTTGAACGGCAAGTGGCGGAAGCCGATCTGGTTTTTGTGAATAAAGGCGGGGAATTTCAGGCAGCCGCAACGGAGTTGAGATACGGCAGTGCGTTGAGTGGGGAGGGAGTGACGGCTTGGCTGGACGAGATTTTGGGGGGTTCGCTGCCGGTGGGCGGCAAGCTGCTCGAGATTGATTATGAGCAATATGCGCGCGCGGAAGCGGCGTTGGCCTGGTTGAATTGGAGTGCGACGGTGCGGTTATCGCCAGCGCTTTCGCCAGCTTTACTGGTAGGGCCTTGGCTCGATGCTTTGCACGAGGCATTGAGTTCCGCGGGCGGGCATATTTCGCACTTGAAAGTGTTCGATCAGACCGGGACCGGTTATTTGAAGGCGGCTCTAACGGGTAACGCCGAAGAGCCGATGGTGGAAGGCGATTTGACCGCATCGCCGGAAGTTGAGCATGCCTTGCGATTGAACCTGCGGGTGGTGATGGAAGCCGACGCGTTGCGGGAGCTTTTCTTGAGGGAACTGGCGAAGCTGCCGGGCGAAAGAAGCGACGAGCGTTTGCAGTGCTTTAGCCCAGCGCCGCCGCGGCCGCAACACCGGTATGCGGAAATTGTAAGTTGAGAAACGTTTCCGCGAAATGGCTCGTGGGGTTGTATGCGCTGTTGCTGTGCCTGTTGGCGCCGCTGCGGCCCCTGTGGCTGGATGAACTGTTGCAGCTTTCGGATGCGTATGGGCGTTCGCTCACAGTAACCAGCAATCGTGTGGCGCATAACCCGGGCGGCGTGCCGCTAGCTTATCTGGCGGAGAACGTATTGGTGAACGCCACGGGGCAGCCCATTTATATGGCGCACGCATTTTCAATTCTCTGCGCTGTGGGCGGGTTGGCGAGTCTGATTTGGCTCGTGCGGTTGCTGGGCGCGGCGGCCGGTTGGCGGCAGGCGGCGCTGCTGTACGCTCTTTTGCCCATCTCACTGCGCTATGCGGTAGAGGCGCGGCAGTACGGGCCCGCGCTGGCGTTAAGCATTGTGGCGACTGCATTGCTCGCGTGGCTGGATGCGCGGCCGAGTTGGGTGAAAGCTTCAGCGTATGCCCTGGTCTTGGCGTTGGGAATGTACACGCAACCTTATGTAGGGTTTGTGGCGGCGGTCCATCTGCTTTGGGCGTGGCGGCGGGAGTGTTTCCGGTTTGTGTTGGCCGGGGCCGCGGCGGGGGCGGCTTTGTTCTTGCCGTGGTATCTATATGCGCGCGGCTTTTGGGTTCAGGCGGTAGCGGATGCCGGCTACCACTCGTCGCTCAATTGGAAAACACCGTTGATGATGACGCGCGAACTTTCGGGCGGCGGTTATTTGCTCACGGGCGTCTTGCTGGTTTTAGCTTGGCGCGGCTACCTGCGAACGGGAATACCCAGTTCAAGTAAGCGGCTGCTGCTGCTCTGGTTCGTGGTGCCCATCCCGTTGGTGCTGCTCGCCGATTTGCGGTTTCACTATTTTTTCGCGATTCGCCAGATGCTGTTCGTTATACCGCCCTTGTGTGTGCTGGCCGGAGAGGGTTTGCAAGCGCTGCAAAAGGGCTGGCGGCCATTAGTAGCCTTGGCGTTGACGGCGGCGGCGTGCATTTACGATGTCCGCTGGTTCGGCCATTCGAATGAAAACTGGAAACTGCCCGCGACGGAAGCGCGGCGGCTGGTTACGGCGGGGACGTGCGTGCAGGTAACGCCCCATGCGGCGGCGGATTTGTACCGGCTGTATGAACCATCACTGCCCTTTTGTCCGGAAGAGGGCGGAGGGAAGGTTTCGGTGATGCTGGTGAGTCCTTACGCTACGGAGGCGGATCGGGACGCGGCACTGAACAGTGGATCTTTCGGACCACCGGTACCCCTAGGCGGCAGTGAAGTGCGGACAGCGGCGCGCTAAAGTTTGATCTAACTCAACCTCCCTTTCACCAATTCGCTCAGCGCTTTCCCGTCCACCCGCTTGCCCGCCAGTTTGCTTTGTGCGGCTTTCATCACCAGCCCCATTTGCTTGGCTGAGTTGGCCCCCGTTTCGGCCAGCGCCGCCGCAACGGCAGCTTCCATCTCCTCAGCCGTCGGAACCCCTGGCAAATACGCTTCAAGGATCGCAATCTCGCCTTCCTCTTTTAGCGCCAATTCCTCGCGCCCGCCTTTGCGAAACATATCCGCCGATTCGCGCCGCTGCTTCAGAAGCGTGTTCATCACCGCCATCTCCGCCGCCTCGTCCAGCGGCTTCATGCTGTCCACTTCCTGCTTCTTGAGCGCCGTTTTCATCATCCGCAGCGCGCTCAGGCGATTTTCGTCCTTTGCTTTCATGGCGCTAACCATGTCTTTCTGTACTTGATCGAGCATTGGCATCGCCCTTATTGTACGCTCCATTGCTTACAGCCAGGCGACGGTGGGGCAGACGCCCGCTGGCCGACCCCCTGGTCGGCCTCTTTGGTGAGAAAATCGCCGTTCTCGCCGAACTATCACCCTCAGGGTCGCGCACCCAAGCGTTTCTTTGCAACCGCACACCCCAAGCTAACGTCCCTAGCGCTGTTATACTAAAGCTATTTTGGCGGCTCTAGCGCCGCGTGTAACTGTGTCTGTATTTGATTAGAATGATTCAGCCGAAACTCCGGCTTACACGCCGCGCTTTTCAGATCGCATTCATTTTTTGGGGTCCAATTGCTAAGAACGTACCGAACGATTTCGTTTCTCTTTTTGTTTTCCTTTGCCCTGTTAGCGCAAAAGCCATTCCAGAACGGGCAGGCCGCGCGCGCCGTTGTTGGTCAAATTACTTTCACGGTCGGTAACAATAATCCATCGCAGCAAACCCTAGGTGGCGCCAGCGGCATCGCTTGGGCGGGTAATCGCCTGTATGTGGCCGATTCGAACCGAGTCGCCGCCAGTCCCCTCGATGACCGCGTCTTAGTGTTCGATACGACCTTGATCCCCGGCCCGTACACCAACCTCGCCACCGATACCGCGCTTTACGGTCAGTCCTCCTGTTTCGTCTGCGGAACCCAGGCCAGTCTCGTGCTAGGCCAGAACACCTTCAATCCGCCAACGTGGATTCCCAGCGGATCCAGCAGCAGTGAGACTGCCTATTATCCCGGACGCAACGGCACGCAAGACCCCGCCAGTACGAGCACGCCCGAGAACGCCTGGTTCAACAACGCCACCGCAGTGGGAACCGATGGCGTGCGCCTGGCTGTCGCCGACACCGACAACAACCGCGTCTTGATTTGGACCACCATTCCCACCAGCAACAACCAACCTCCCAATTTGGTCTTAGGCCAGCCCGATTTCGCCACCGTACAATCGCAGCAACTAGGGGTGGTCACCGCTACCACCATGCGTGGCCCGCAAGGCGTTTGGATCGCTAACAACAAGCTCTATGTCGCCGATACCCAAAACTATCGCGTTTTGATTTGGAACACTTTCCCAACCACCAACAATCAAGCGCCCGACGTGGTTCTCGGCCAGCCCGATTTCACGCATGCGAATGGGCCAACCCCTTCCGCCAACGCTACGCCGACCGCCGCCAACCAGTTGCTCAATCCGGTATCGGTGACGGCCGATAGCGCCCACGTCTTCGTGGCCGATTTAGGCAACAACCGTGTCCTGATCTGGAATACCACCTCGCCCACCACGTCACAGAATGCTGATGTGGTCGTCGGGCAGACTGATTTTGTCTCATCGCCGGCCAATAGCCCCAACGCCTGTACCAACCTGCAAACGGGCGCTTCCACCAGCGTCACCACCGTCACCGGCACCACCGTTACCCTCCCCGGCCCCTGCTCCGCCAGTTTGAATTTTCCTCGTTTCGCTCTCTCCGACGGCACTCGCTTGTTCATTGCCGACGGTGGCAACAACCGCGTCCTTATTTACAACACCATCCCCACCACCAACGGCGTTTCCGCCAATAACGTCCTCGGCCAAGTCACCTTCTACAACGACGTCGTCACCAGTCAGTCCATCAGCATCGTCAGCACCCAGATCGACAATACCGGCGCCGTTGATACCATCCCCACGCCCACCTCGCTTGCGTGGGATGGCACGAATCTCTATGTGGCCGATCCTTTCAATCGCCGTGTTCTCATCTTCACCGCCGGCGACTCTCTCTTACCCAGTGCGTTCGATCCTGTGGCAAAGGTCGTACCGGTAGTCAACTGGGCCAGCGAAATCATTCGCCAGGAAGGCACCGTCGCCTTATCGCTCGCCACCGGCGGTAAGATTACCGCGAACGACACAGCCACCGTAACCATTCAAGGCACCGCCTACACTTACACCGAGAAGAGCACTGACACTCTGGATGGCATTTCCAGAGCCTTGGTCAAGTTGATAGACGCCTCCGACACCAACGTGACGGCCACTTTCGCCGGTGCTGGAACCGCCACCATTTACCTCAGTTCCATTGTGGGCAACCTCGGTTATGACACCATCACTCTCGCAGCCACTACATCCAATACCGCCAACGTTGTCGCCACCGCGTCCGGTAGCTACCTTTCGGCCGGCAACGGAGCCACCGTATCGCCAGGTACGCTGATTGAGGTAAATGCTCCACCCGGAGTCACTTTTACCGACAACCCCACGCCCGTAACCCCCGACCTCGGCCCGCAGGTTCCTGCCACTCTCGACGGCGTTCAGCTCTATCTCGACGGGTTCGCTTCGCCTTTATTCAAAGTGTCCCCCACGCAAATTATCGGCCAGATACCTTACTTTTATGGAGACCGCAACAGCACCAGCGTTTACGTCCGCACCGTGCATAATGATGGTTCCATAACCGTCACCAACGCTACGCCGGTTTATATCGCTCCGGCCAATCCTGGCATCTTCAACGCTCCCCAATATCCGCGCCAGGTGCGGCCTTGGCCCGCCTCCATGGCCTACCATCAGCTCAACAATCCCACCGCTGTGGTTTCCGTGGATGGCTCGGTAAAAGCGGGCGATACCGGAACCATCACCATTGGCAGCACCAGTTACACTTACACGGTTCTGAGCACCGATACGCTCGCCACCATTGTCACGGGGTTCGTCAATCTGATTAATAACGGCAGTACTCCAGATCCGAACGTGGTCGCCTCCGTGGGTGGAGCTTTTACACGCGTCGTTCTCACAACCAGGCTCGACGGTTTTTCCGGCGGCAATGGCATTGCCGTCTCCACTTCAACCAGCACCGCCGCCAATCTTACGCTCACCGCCTATACCTCCGCTACCTGTTGCGCCGTGAAAAACGGTTCGCTCATTTCCCCCAGCAACCCCGCCGTTCTGGGTGAGCTCATTTCTGTTTCAGCGGCGGGCCTTGGCTCAGTCAACGACGTAAACGGCAATTACATCAACCTCAATACCGGCCAGCCGTTTCCCGGCCCTGGGGATGACGATGTTTTGCAGCCTAACTTCGTTGCGGCCACTATGGGAGCTCAAACCGCCCAGGTGATTTACGCCGGCTTGCCGGTTGGCTCTTACGGCATTTATCGCGTGGATGTCATCGTTCCCACCGGCCTCTCCGCCAGCGATATTACGCCGCTTTACATCGCTCAAAACGCCTTCATCAGTAACACCGTCACTCTGGCCGTGGGGGCTGCCGTCTCTAATCCTCCACCCTCTTCCGGGCCCGCTCCTCTACCGTCCATCTTTATGAGCATCGACGCCCCCGCAACGGGTGCAACGGTCAGCGGATCGCTCCTCGTTGGTGGTTGGGCTTTAGATACCAGCTATCCAGTTACCAGCGTCTCGATTTCAGTGGACGGCATACCGTACGGCAACGCCTTTTATGGCGGCTCCCGCCCCGATGCCTGCGCCGTTTATACCACCGGCTTGAACTGCCCGAACGTGGGCTACAACGTGTATCTGGATACCTCCACCATAGGCAACGGCGTCCACACATTCCAGGTGACCGTCACTGACACTGCCGGCAACCATTTCACCACCGCCTCCGACAACGTTACCGTTAGTAACAACCCAGCGTCCTATCCCACGCACGTTGGCATTGACTCGCCTTTCGGCGGCGCAACGTACCACGGCGTGGTGCAGTTCGTTGGTTGGGCGCTGAACGATAGCTCCGCCATCGTCTCTTTCAAAGGCTACATAGACGCTCTGCCTATCAATGACAGCGCCGTCGTCTATGGCACTCCGCGGCCCGATGTTTGCGCCCCGGCCAACTACCCCGGCAGGCCGAATTGTCCGAACGTTGGCTGGAGCTATCTGGCCGATCTCTCCGGCCTCTCAAACGGAAATCACACGTTCTCCCTCACTGCCATCGCCGCCAACGGCCAGCAATATACGCTCGTCAATCCGTTTGTGGTCGATAACTTCACAGCGCAGAGTCCTACGAATGGACCGACCGTGAACATTGATACGCCCAGCAGTTCCGCGGGCTCGTTAAGCGGTGTCGTCGCCGTAGCCGGTTGGGCCGTCGATCCCGTTAGCAACATAAACTCCGTCGAGATCTATGTGGATGGCATCCTCTACGGCTACGCATCTTATGGCGCTTCTCGCAGTGATGTCTGCGCGGTATTCTCTACTTCGCCCGGCTGTCCCAATGTTGGCTTTACCGCCTCTCTCGATACCACTTTGCTGTCCGATGGCACGCATACCCTCCAGGTGCTCGGCTATCCGGGCGGAGGTCAGCCCTACGCCGCGACTCGAACGATTACCGTTGCGAATCAATCGGCCACCGGAGTTCTTATCAATATCGACGTGCCCAACGCCGCTTCGCCAAACCTTACGGGTATGGCTGCGATCACTGGGTGGGCCGTCGGTAATTCCGCCATTGTGAAAACCGTGACTGTTTCTATAGACGGCATCTTGAACGGAACCGCCACCTATGGTGGATCTCGCCCGGATGTCTGTGTGGTGCTTACCACCGAGCCCGGCTGCCCGAATGTGGGTTGGAACTACACACTCAATACAAACCTTCTGACCAATGGCGCTCACTCGCTTGAAATTACCAGCACCAACGCCGCCGGTCAGCGCTCCACCGGCTCCATGGCGTTCAACGTTTCAAACTCCAGCGCCACCGGCAGAGTAAATATAGACGTTCCCGGACCTGCCAACAACCCCTATTCCGGTATCGGTCTGATGCGCGGTTGGGCCCTCAACGCTCACGCCCACATCGTTTCCGTATCCATCAGCATCGACGGAGTTCCCGTTGGTAACGCTGCTTATGGCCTAAGTCGGCCGGACATTTGCACCAGCACCGCCGTCAGTCCGGATTGCCCCAATGTCGGCTGGACTTATTCGCTGGATACCAGTCTGCTCACCGATGGTTCCCATACCTTTGGCGTTCTCGCCACCGCTGCCGACGGCACAACCACCAGCGCCTCTTCCTCGTTCACCGTTGCCAATTGGACCGTCGTCACGCCCATGATCATCAATATCGATTCACCCAGCGGCGTCCTGTCTCAGGTCTATTCCGGCGTCGTGATCTTCGGCGGGTGGCTCTATGAAAGTTTTGCCTCCGTTCAAAGTGTCTTCATCTCCATAGACGGCATTCCCTTTGGCAATGCCGGCAGTCACGGACCCAGGCCGGATGTCTGCACTAGCACCTCAGTCAGTCCCGATTGCCCGAACGTGGGTTGGACCATTACCATAGACACCGGTCTTCTATCGAACGACATTCACACCATATCGGTAACGGGAACTACCGTTACGGGCCAAAGCTACTCCGTATCGAGACAGTTCACCTCTGCCAACTGACGATCGCGAGGAAAAAGAGGGGACACTCCGGGCTCTGGTCAACACTACCACCCCCAACCACTCCAGCAGGCGTGTCCCCTCTTTTTCGCATCTGTTATATTCTGAGAATGCGTTTTCCTTGGATGCGGTCGGGCACCCGCCTCACCAGTGAGCAAAAACAGTTTTGGGACGACAACGGTTATCTCGTTTTGCCCGGTCTATTCAGTCTCGCTGAGGTGCAGGCCGTAAACGAGCTCATCGAAGGTCTTCGCGAAGATCCCAAAAAGCTTGGCAACGCCACCGTCGATGTCTTGAAGGGAGAGTTTAGTGGCAAACGCTTCCGTGGCCCCGATACCCCTAAGGAGTCGTTTCAGGTACCAATCAAAATCAACGATCTGTTCCTGCAAGAACCAAAGGTCCGCGACCTGGCTTTGGGCAAACGGCTTACCGAGATTCTCTCCGACCTCCTGGACGGCCCTCCCATGATTTGCAATTCTTTGAACTTCATCTGGGGAAGCCAGCAACCTGACCATATCGATTCCTGGTATATGCCTCCACCTGTGCAAAATAAGTTGGCTGTCAGTTCGATTTGCCTGGAGGATGTAAGGCCCGAGGCCGGACCGCTGCTTTACTACCCCGGCTCCCACAAAATCCCGCCGTACCGCTTTTCACACGGCGGCATTCACGCGATACAAGAGGAGATGCCCGCCTGCTATGCCTACTTGCAAGAGCAGTTGAAGAAGACCAACGCGGAACGGCAGGAGTTCCTGGGGAAAGCCGGCGATGTCTTCATTTGGCATGGCCAACTGCTGCATGCGGGCTCACCCATTAAAGACTTGAGCTATACCCGCAAGACCTTGGTGACGCATTACTGGAGAGAAAAGGACGTAGCGCCCGAGCGCGTTGAGAAGGTTCATCGAACCGGTTATTACCTCAAGCGCGAACATCAAACCCCCTTTTAGCCCTACCTTGCCTTGCCCTTCCTTGTCTTACCAACCCTTGTCTTACCAACCCTTGGTGGGGCAGACGGTTCCGTCTGCCAAGGGCTGCGCCAGCAGCCCACTTTTTCCCGCCTCCCTGGCAGTGCATCGCGACGCTCTGCGTTGATTTCACCTCCGCCTTCTCCGCCGCGAGCAAAGGGGACGGTCTGTGTCCCCAGCCCACTTCCTACCCAGGTCCAGTAGCCCCTCAGTGGACACAGCAGTCCGTCCCTTTGCGGTCTACCCTTGCCCATTAAGCTTCTCCCCGTCCGCATTCATTTTGCTCCCTGTCCCCGCCATATAAATTTTCCCCGCTTTGTTATCCTAAGAGTTCTTCCAGATCGTTTCGAATTACTCATTACACCTGGAGTGTCTCCTTTAATGCATATCAGAAAGCAGCGTCTTCTCACGCCCGGCCCAACCCCTCTCTTGCCGCAGGCTCTTCATGCCATGATGGGCTCCGATATTCATCACCGTACCGAGGATTTTCGCAACCTCTACAAGCAGGTCCTCTCCGATCTGCAAATCGTCCTCGGCACCTCGCACGACGTGTTGGTGGTAGTGGCCTCCGGTTCGGGCGGATTGGAAGCCGCCACGCAAAACTTCTTCTCGCCCGGAGACGCAACCCTGGTCTGCTCGGCCGGCAAATTTGGCGAGCGCTGGGTGGAAATTATGAAAGCGTGGGGCATGAACGCCACCGTGCTCACTGCGCCTTATGGCTCGGCTGTTCAACCCGCCGCCGTGGAACAAGCGCTCGCCGCCAACCCCAACATCAAGGGCGTCTTTGTGCAAGCCTCCGAAACCTCCACCGGCGCACAGCACGACGTGAAAGCCATGGGTCTCGCGGTAAAGAAAACCGATGCCCTTTTTGTGGTGGATGCCATTACCGGTATCGGTACCATGCCGCTCGACATTGACGGTTGGGGCCTCGATATCGTCGTCGGCGGCTCACAGAAGGCCTTCATGGTGCCTCCCGGCTTGGCGTTTCTGGCCATCAGCCCGAAAGCCTGGGCGCTGGCCGATACCTCAAAAGCGCCGCGCTTCTACTTCGATCTCAAAAAGGAAAAGAAGAACGCCGTCAATGGCGAATCCGCCTGGACTCCCAACACCTCCCTGCTGCTCGCCCTGGCGGAAGCGCTGAAATATATCAAGTCCATCGGCATGGATAAGCTCGTAGAAAACGCCCAGATCCTCGCACGCGCCACACGCGAAGCCATGCAGGCTCTCGGCCTTGAATTGTTCTCTACCTCGCCCGGCTCTTCCGTCACCTCCGTTCGCCCGCCGGCCGGCATGGATTCCGGCGTTATCATCAAGGAATACCGCCAGCGCTTCAACGCGATTATCACCAATGGCCAAGGCTCCATGAAGGGTCAGATCTTTCGTTTAGCCCATCTGGGCTATTTCGATTTTCATGACTTGTTCGCCGTTGTGGCCGAGCTCGAAATCATTCTCAACGCCAACGGCTTTCCAGTGAAGTTTGGTTCCGGAGTGGCGGCCGTGCAGAACGTCTACACCGAGCTAGCGGTAGCGCAACCCGAACTCGCCGTGAAGTAATCCAAAAATGAAAATACTCGTTGCCGAGCCGCTCGCTCCCGCGGCCATAGAGCTACTGCACGCCCAAGCTGGCTGGGACGTGATCATTGCCGATCCCAAAACCTATCTGCCCCATCTCGCCGGCTGTGACGCCCTGCTTGTCCGTAGCGCGGTCAAAGTGACAAAGGAGGTTTTGAAAGCGGCCCCCAAGCTGCGCGTCATTGGCCGCGCCGGCGTGGGTGTCGATAATGTCGATCTTCCCGCCGCCACGCAAGCGGGTGTTCTAGTGATGAACACGCCAGGCGGCAACGCCATTTCGGTGGCCGAACACACTCTCGCGCTGATGCTCTCCATGGCCCGCGCCATTCCCCAGGCCAGCGTCTCCACTAAGTCCGGCAAATGGGAAAAGAAGAAGTTCTTGGGTAACGAATTGCGCGGTAAAACGCTGGGCATCATCGGCCTTGGTAGCATTGGCCGCGAGGTAGTCAAACGCGCCAAGCCATTTGAGATGCATGTCATCGGGCACGATCCCTACGTCAGCCTGCTCACCGCGCGCGACATAGGCGTGGAACTGGTTTCGCTAGACGATCTCTATGAGCAAAGCGACTACATCACTCTGCACGTGGCCCATACCCCCGAGACAGAGCGTATGCTGAACGCCGCCGCCTTCGGAAAAATGAAAGCCGGCGTGCGCGTTGTCAACTGCGCGCGCGGCGAACTCGTAGATGAAGCCGATCTCCAAGCCGCCATCGCCAGCGGCAAGGTAGCGGGCGCGGCCTTGGATGTCTTTCTCAAGGAACCCCCCGAACATCACCCGCTCTTTGAACTGGAACCTGTCATCGCTACGCCTCACATCGCCGGCTCCACTGAGGAAGCTCAGGAGATCGTCGGCATTCGCATCGTCGAACAGATGATCGAATATCTCACCAGCGGAGTCGCTCTGAACGCGGTCAACATGCCTGCCATGACTGCCGATCAGTATCAGGCGCTCCGCCCATTCGTTGACTTAGCGGAACGTCTCGGATTGTTTCTCAGCAACATTATGGTGGGCAACCCCCAGACCATTCGCTTCACCTACTACGGCCGCTTGGCCGATCAAAATACCCAGATCTTGCGCAATGCGGGTTTGGCCGGAGTTCTTTCGCGCTCGCTCGAATACCGCGCCAATGTGGTGAATGCCATGCAAATCGCCACCCAGCGCGGCTTCCGTGTCGTCGAACAGCGCGAACCCGGCTTGGCTCATATGGATTCCATTGCCGTTGAGATCGATACCGACGCAGGCAGTTTTCCCGCCCTCGGCGCTATGGTGCTCGATAAGCCACGCCTGCTGCAAGTAGAGAACATCTCAATTGAAGCTACCCTCGGCGGCAATCTGATGTACTCGCGTAACGACGACGTGCCTGGAGTGATCGGGTTCCTCGGAACCTGCCTGGGCAAGAATGGAGTCAACGTGGCCAGCTTTGCGCTGGGCCGCCAGGATGAGTCCGCCCGCAAGGGTACTGCCCCACTCACGGCAATTTCGATTGTCGAGACCGACGAGCCGGTGCCGGATTCGGTCATCTCTCAATTGTTCGAGAACCCCGCCATTAAGTTCACCAGGCGGGTGGTTTTTTAACGTCGTAATATAATTCAGACCCAAGGAGATTTCGATTGTTGCGCCGAGTGATGCGGAAGTTTCGAACGGCTCTTCACAGAGCGTCGCAGCTTGACCATGCCGTCTTGACTCTCGATCAGCTCAAGTGCTGGCGCGAAAATGGATTTCTCATATTGAAAGAGCTTGTCCCCCAAGAACTCGCCGCCGCCGTAAATGCCGAGGTCGCCGGCAATCCTCAGCAACTTCACGATCTCCATCTTGGCTCCGCAGTCGTCAACCGGGCGATCCTCAGCCGTCAGCTCGTAGCAATTTTATCGTCCCTGTTAGACGGCCATCCTATAATCATCCGCTCCCTGGCCCTCACCAGCGCCAGCCAACAACCCTCCGTTCCAGATAAGTTGCTAGTGAGCTCTCTCTGTTTGGAGGATGTTCGTCCCGGTGCCGGACCTCTGTTCTTTTATCCCGGCAGCCACACTATTCCCCCGTTTAAGTTTTCCTCTAGCGATCCTCGCACTGTCGAAGCGGAGATGAATGCTTGCCGCGCCTATCTTGAGAACGAGGTCGCAACGAGAAGTTTGTGGAAGACTGCCTTTATGGGCGTGGCGGGCGATACTCTTCTCCTCCACCCCCAATTGCTGCACGGCGGCCTGCCCGTCCGCAACCCGGCTCTGACATGCAAGAGCATGCTAACCCAGTATGGCCGGAGACAAGATCAAGAACGGCCGCCTCAGGTTTAATATGCATCCTTCTTTCGAGACTTGGGACACCGAGAATGAGCCGCTGGAATCGGTAGAGAGGCGCATCCACGATGGAGTGCCGCTTGATGCGCTAATGGCGCGGGCCAGAGGTTACATAGGTACCTTTTCCCGGCTCTTTCCCTGGAGCCTGCCTGAACCCGGCGCGCGAGTCTTGGAGATCGGAAGCGGCTTAGGCTATATTATGCAAGCGGCCGCCGAACGTCTAGCACCCGCGAGCGTCACCGGCCTGGATGTAGCGCCGAACATGATCGCCAAGGTGAAGCAGAGATTAGCCAGGGATGGAGTGGCGGATTCACGCTTTGGCTTCAATCTGTATGACGGCCTCACTATCCCTTTTGATGACAGCTCATTCGATTTCGTGTATTCCGTTGCCACAATTCAGCACATCCCGAAGAGCTATGCTTACAACCTGTTTTTTGAGATAAACCGCATACTAAAGCCCACGGGCTTCGCAGCGCTGCACCTTCTCTCTTACGCGCTGCTCCCCTCCCATTTACGCCTGTTCCCACTCAGGGAAGAAGTGCTCAAGCAAATCAACAACCAAGTGGGCCACTGGCACTTCTTCTATTCACAACAGGAGTTAGTCTACGTACTTTCGGCCGGCGTCGGCGTAGGCTGGCTCGCCATCCGCGAAGAGAACGGCTCAATTTGGTTGACCTTCAGCAAAGACAAAGAAGTAGCTTTCTGCAACGAAACGACTTATTGAATGGCAATAACAATTCCTTCCAGTGTCGAATCGTATTGGGTGCTTGACAACCGTTTCGGAAAGGAAGCGCATTAGTGATGAAATCGCCGAATCCGAGCCGGAAGCGTAAGCGACCCAGTTTGGTCTTTCAGGGGAGCGTTATTAAGCCTCGAAACACCGGAATCCCTTTGAATGCCAATCGGTTAAGCGCCCCTATTAGTTCATCGGCCGCAGCCAACCACCCACGAAGGGTGTGGAGTCGGGGTCCGCGACGAAAAACAGGAACGGCGATAAGATATTCTTCGAACGAGCGCAAGCGGCAACTGCATGGCCATTCTTGCCATGCGCGATAACCTCCGATCCTTGGAGCGCTACCCATTGTCCGCGATAACTCAAGTCCGGTTGCGCAGTCCAAGCGAGTTCAAGGCGCCGGTCAGCGGTTGCAACGCGTTTCTCCCCGAACGATGAGCCGGAACGTTCTGTCTGATAAAGCCTGAACGCATCGCTTACGATGACCTCCACCGAAACCCCGCGCGCAGATGCCTCTGCTCGGAGTACCAATTCAATCTCGGGAGCAAGCTGAATCACCATGGTAAGCCTGTATACAAAGATAGTAACCGCCGCGCAGTTACGCAAACCTTATAATCGCTGGCGTTCCCACTGCCGTATACTGCCCCATAAAATCCAGCATGCCTGTCTTCTTATCCCTCTTAAAACAAACAATAGCGTCGCTCCGTTGATTACACACATAAACAAAGCTGCCGCTAGGATCAATCGTGAAACTTCTCGGATAATCTCCGCGCGTCCACTCTTCTCCCATCCAAGTCAGCTTTCCATCATGCCCTACGCCAAACCAAGCAATGCTATCGTGCAAGCGGTTGGCAACATAAACAAACCGTCCATCCGGTGCGAGTGCGATCTCCGACGTGAAATTCGTACCTCCAAAATCTTTCGGCAACGTTGATATTTTCTGCTTCTCCTTCAAAATACCCCGCGCCGAATCGTAATCGCACACAACTAGCGTGGAACTCTCTTCCTGCAGCGTATAGAACCAGTGGCGGTTCATGTGAAACGCGAAATGCCTGGGCCCGTCGCCTGCCGGCAGCTTAAAACTCGCAGGATTGTTGAGAGTCATCTTCCCCGAACTGGCATCGAACTTGTAGATCAAAATCTCGTCAAGTCCTAAATCGGCCGCCAGCACGAAATGGCCCATCGGATCGGCTTCAATCATGTGTGCATGCGGTTTTTCATGTCCGCTAATGGCAAAGCTGCCCGGCGGCCCGCTCTCCGCCTTTGTGGGACCTACGTTACCCGCGTCCTTATGAACATCGCTCGGCTCACCCACTCGGCTGTCCTCCAGAATGGGCAAAACCGCCACTGTTCCGCCCGCATAATTGGCCACCAGCACATATTTACCTGAAGGATGCAAACTGAGATGCGCCGGACCAGCCCCGCCTGAACTCGCCCGATTCAGCAGCGTCAGCTCTCCACTCCCGGCATCAATCGAAAACGCGCTCACCGTTCCTGCCGCCGTTTCATTAGCCGCATATAAGTGAGTCCGCGTTTTGTCCAGCGCGAGCCACGAAGGGTTGGAATCGTCCTTAAACAAGTCGCGCTGGGTTAACAGGCCACTCTGGGGGTCCATCTCGAACAAATAGATCCCACTCCCGCGCCCTTTGCTACCCTCTGGCCCTTGCGGAGAACTGTAGGTGCCTACATAGGCTCGCATCGGTCTCACCATCGCCTTCGCCAGCAATCCCGTAGCGAACCACGCCGCCCTCTTTGCAAACTCTCTTCTATGCATTTCCCCAACCTCCTCCGCCCGGTGTCTCAATTCGTACAATGTCGCCCGCATTTACGGCTAGATTACATTTACCCGGCAGAGGTTTTTCCTCGCCCTTCGCAATCAACACACTTCGCCCTTTCGCTCCCGCCTCTCCGCCGTTCAACCCATAGGGCGCAAACACCCGCCGGTCGGCCAGCAGAGTCACTTGGGCCGCCCCCAGCAATTCAATCTCGCGCACCAATCCATCTCCACCGCGAAAGTGGCCCGCACCTCCCGAACCCTCGCGATACCCATAGCGCCTCACGCGAAGCGGATAAGCATATTCCAATGCCTCCACCGGCGTGTTCAAAGAGTTTGTCATATGCGTGTGAACGCCCGCCACACCGTCACCCGCCGGTCGCCCTCCGCTTCCTCCCGCAATCGTTTCGTAATATGCGTAGGGCTGGCCGTTGCGGGCATCCATTCCTCCTATCGTCAGATTGTTCATTGTGCCAGAACTAGCCGCCGGTATCCGCTCCGGCGCCATCTGTGCGAAAGCTTTCAGCAACACATCCACTATCCGCTGCGATGTCTCAACATTACCCCCCGCCACCGCCGCTGGAGGTTTGGCATTCACCACCGACCCTTCCGGCAAAATCAGTTTCACCGGCCTCATCAATCCCGCTGTCGGCGCCGCTTCCTCAGGCAGCAAACAACGGAGCACGTAGAAAGTAGCCGAATAAGTAATCGCTGCCACCGCATTTAAACTCCCACTCACTTGCCCGGCCGACCCTCTGAAGTCCACCTCTAGACTTCCCGAGCTCGGATAGGTCCTCACAGTCACGTGAATCCTCACCGGTTCGGACGTGATCCCATCGTCATCCAAAAAGTCTTCCGCGCTGAACTCGCCTTCGGGTAATGCCGCCAGCTCCGCCCGCAACAGTTCTTCCGAGTGATTGAGCAATGCCGCCGCGTTCGATTCCACCCTCTGCAGTCCATATTTGGCCACCAACTCCTCTACACGCTCCACCCCAATCCGGCACGCCCCAATCTGCGCCGTTAAATCGCCCTCGCGTTCCCGCGGCGTTCGCACGTTCTTCAAAATCAGCTTCAAAACGCTGCTGTCCAGTTTCAGGGGCGGAATGCGAATACCCTCCTGATAAATCTCGCGGCACAGTCCCATCGAGCCTGGGTACATGCCTCCCACATCGGCGTGATGCGCCCGGTTCGCCACAAAAAATGCCGCGTCGCCATCTGCTACAAACACCGGCATTACCAGCGTGATATCGGGCAAATGCGTGCCGCCGTCGTAAGGGTCGTTCAAAATGGCCATATTGCCGCGTTCCAGCGTGAGTGCATCCAGCACCGCCCGTACCGACATCGGCATCGAACCTAGATGCACTGGCATGTCGTCCCCCATCGCAATCACTTGGCCCCTGCCGTCAAACACCGCGCTCGAATAATCGCGCCGCTCTTTGATGTTCGGCGAAAAAGCTGTGCGCCGCAGAGCCACGCCCATCTCCTCCGCAATGGAATGGAAGGCGCTCTTGAATATGGCTAGTTCAATGGGATCAGTCATAGCGCAATCACCAAATTGCGGAATCCATCTACTAACACTTCCGCACCCGGCTCAATAAATGTGGTCGCGCTATATTCCACCACAACCGCTGGCCCCCTGAATGTATCTCCCGGCTCGAGTAGCTCGCGAGCGTAAACGCGCCCACTTCGCCATGCCCCCTCGCAGTAGATCTCCTTTTCCCTTGTCACCGCCTGTCGTGCATCTCCCACGCGCATAGGTTCGCACCTCTCTTCGACAGGCAAGGTTACCGAAACGATTCTCACGCGTGCGTTTACCACCTCCACCGGCCGCGTCCTATCGAAATATCCATAGCGTTGGCGATGTACCTCGTGAAACCGCTCCACAAAATCTCCCACCCACGGCACATTCAACTCATACCCTTGTCCGGCGTAGCGCACGTCCACCGACTGGTCGCCTTCTCCCAGATCTGCAAAACATCCAGCAATCCGGTCGTCTCCCGGAGCAAGCATAACCGTCCGCGAAACGTCCCGCACCACATCCGAAATCAGAATCCCATAAGCCGACAACGCTCCCGGCATTCTGGGCACCAGGACTTTGGGAATGCGCAACGCTCTTGCCAACCCACAGGCATGCAGCGGCCCCGCGCCGCCAAAACTCACCAAAACAAAATCACGCGGGTCATAGCCCTGCTCCACCGAAATCTTGCGCAACGCCCGAACCATGTTGGCATCCACCACCCGCACTATGCCCTCCGCAAAGGCCTCTACACTCGCCAGAGTGCCCTTCGCGCGCGTCATCACCTCGCGCATGCGCGCCTCTTCCAAACGAATCCCTCCGCCTAGCAAGCCATCCGGCTCAATCCGGCCCAGCAACAAATTCGCGTCTGTCACAGTGGGTAATTCGCCTTTGCCATAACAGATAGGACCAGGCTCCGCCCCAGCCGATTGCGGACCCACTTTGAGTGCGCCGCCTCTGTCAAAACTCGCAAGCGACCCTCCACCCGCACCCACCGTATGAATATCCAACATAGGCACCGCTACCGGCATACCCAGAATCTGAAATTCCGAGGTCGTGCGCAAACCTCCCTCCGTCAACAGAGCCACATCCGTCGAAGTCCCTCCCATATCGAACGTCAGAATCTTTGTGAAGCCGGCAGTCTTCGCCACTCGCGCCGCACCCATCACACCCCCCGCCGGGCCCGACAAAATCGTGCGCACCGGCTCGCGGGCCGCCACAGCTGCGCTCGTGATGCCACCCGAAGACTGCATCACAAACAGACTTGACCCGCGCGCTTTCAAGCCATCATTCACGGTCGTCAAGTAACCTTGCATCTTGGGCGCCAGATACGCATTGATCAACACAGTGGACCCGCGTTCGTACTCCCGAAATTCCGGTAAAATTTCATGGGAGACGGAGATAGGTACCCCCAGAACCGACAAGCTCGACGCCACCGCTTTCTCATTTGCCGGATTCGCAAAGCCAAACAGCAGTGAGATGGCAATGCTTTCGGGCTTGGCCTCTCGCACCGCCTCGCACACCCGCCGCAATTCCCCTTCATTCACCGCCTGCAACATACTCCCATCGGCCGCCACCCGCTCCGCCACTCCAAAACGCAGTTCTTTGCCCGCCAGCGGCTCCTCCTTCTTGAAGAACAAATCGTAAAGCTTCGGCCGAGCCTGCCGCCCAATGGCGATCGTGTCTTCAAAACCGGCTGTTGTGATAAACGCTACCCGTGCGCCTTTCCGTTCGAGCAAGGCGTTCGTCCCAACCGTCGTCCCGTGGCGCACTTCGGCTTCGCCACCACCCGCAATCTGTGCCACCGCACTCAAGATGGCGCTCGCTGGATCGGACGCTGTCGAGCGCACCTTCAGAACACGCAGCTCGCCGCTCTCCCAATACACGCAATCGGTAAATGTGCCGCCTGTATCAATTGCGATCTGCATTCTCTATCCTAATTGTGTTGGACACTCCTTTACCGCCTCCTTTCCGCTGGGGCAACACGTCTTCGGCGCAGCGCCGCACCGTCGTGGCCGCTGGACTCGGCTGGATGCTCGATTCGTTCGATGTCATGTTGTACTCCATCGTGCTGGCAACTCTCATGCGCGAGTTCGGCATGACCAAAGCCACCGCCGGCTTCCTGAATACTCTCACGCTCGTCGCCTCCGCTCTCGGCAGTTTTCTCTTCGGCTTCTTCGCCGACCGCCTTGGCCGCCGCCGCATGTTGAGCATGAGCATTCTCACCTATTCGCTATTCACGTTCGCTTGTGGCTTTTCCACCAGCGTGCTCATGCTGGCTTGCTTCCGTTTCCTGCTGGGCCTGGGCATGGGAGGCGAATGGAATGCCGGCGCCACACTGGTGGCCGAAACATGGCCAAGTGCCTGGCGAGGCCGCGCCCTGGCTGTTGTGCAAAGCAGTTGGGCCGTCGGCTACGCCCTCGCCGCGCTGGTGGCCAATTTCGTTCTCGCCCGCGCCTCCTGGCGTTGGGTGTTTTTCGTCGGCGTCTTACCCGCGTTGATCGTCTTCTGGATTCAAAAAGACGTGCCTGAGCCTGAACTATGGCGGCGTTCCAAGCAAGCTCCAGCCACAGCCGATGAGACGCGCTCACTCTGGCGCGCATCCACGCCGAACCTGCTGCGCCTGCTGCTCATGAATACGTTCGGCATGTTCGCCTGGTGGGGCCTCTTCACTTGGATTCCCGCTTACTTGTCACTGCCCATCGCGCGCGGCGGCCGCGATTTCGGACTCCTCGGTTTCACCACCTTCCTGGTTGTGCTGAATCTGTGCGGCATGTTTCCCGGCTATTTGCTCTTCGGCGCCATCGCCGATAAATTCGGCCGCAAGCGCGCCCTGGTTCTATATTTGATCTTGGCCGCCCTCGCCGTGCCGCCCTTCGCTCTCTCGCGCGAACCCTGGATGATTCTGCTGACCGCCTCCATCACGGCGTTTTTCGGCACCGGCTTCTTCGTCGGATCCGCTTTGCTCGGCAGCGAACTTTTCCCCACTCCCATCCGAGCTACTGCCCTCGGCCTTTCCTACAACACCGCGCGCGGTATCAGTTCGCTCGCCCCTTTCATCATCGGAGCAATTGGTGAGAGGCACGGTTTAGGTTGGGGCTTCGCCTCCTGCGGCGTGGCCTTCGCAGTAGCCGCAGCCGCCGCGTCGCGAGTCCCTGAGACCAAGGGCAGAGAGCTTACCTGAAGGGCATGGATCGTCTCACTCCTGCTTCGCAGTTTCTTGACTGCCCGGTGGCGCAGGCGGTTTCGCGTGCGTTGTCGCGGAACGTCGAGTTAACCGGGCCCCCGCTTACGCAAAAGACTTGACACTACCAATGCCATTTCGCCAGTCACAACTTCACAGAAAGTTTTCATTTCCCTCTAACTTAACTCCCATCAGCCGCTTACCCCATTTCTTCCACTCTCTCCACTGCCATTCCGCTCACGCCCCGTTCTATTCTCTTCTTCGTAGGTGGTCCTCACGGAACCGCCTGGAAACGCTTTATGAAAATCACGCAAACCACCGAAACCGCACATCCGATTCGCCCTTCTGAATTCTCTCTTCATTCCGGATTCTTTCTTTTCACCACGGGAAAAACCCGCCTCTCCAGCCTCGGAAAAACTAACATCTGGCCGCGCAATTCCAATACTATTAATAGCGGGCCAATCGGCATTCGTCACAGCCTTACTTTTTACCGTTTCACTCCCCCGCAGATTCACATTGCGCCCCTTGGGAAAGGCGGGAGCACTCGTCGAGATTTAGTGGCAAGTTGGTTGCTTCCATCACTTGAAGAAAACCGCATTCACAAGCCCACTCGGGCCGGCCGTATCGCTCACTTGAATTTGCACATGCCCTTGCAAACTCCACGTAGCATAAACACCGCCAGTGAAAGAGGAGAACGCCTGTGTGTTGAGGACTGCTTTACTGTTAGCGTCCACAATCGAAACGTTCTGAGCGCGTCCTGATTTATCCCAGTCGCACAAATAGATCGACACTTTATGAGCGTTGCCATCCGTCAGGTTCAAATCGAAGGTGAAGAGACTGCTCGAGTCATAGGTGGAGGCAATGCGCGAAGACGATCCACTCGTGGTCTGCAGCGCTCGCGGATCGGTGGTGGATGTGCCCCAGGTATAGATGGGCGTGCTGCCAGTGTTGAGGATGGCGTATGTGGGAACGCTGCTCAAATCGGCCGGGATTAGTTGGCCGTCCGCCCCGTATTTGCTCGTCCAGGTACCCTCTGTGGTGGTGTCTAAGCCGCTGTAGCTTGCCGATCCGGTGGCGCTCGACCCTTGCGGGTCAAAGAAGAGGGCATTCACCAGGGCGTTCGGACCGCCCGTGCGGGTCACCTGAATTTGCACGTGACCCTTGACGTTCCAAGCCGCATACACGCCGCCGCTGAAGGAGGAAAACGATTGCGAGTTGAGAACCGCCTTGCTGCTGGCGTCCACAATGGAAATGGTTTCCGCGCGCCCATAGTTATCCCAGTCGCAGAGATACAGCGCGATTCTATGGGTGCTGCCGTCTTTGAGGTTCAGGTCAAACGTAAACGAACTGGTCGAGTAATAACCTGCGGCAATGCGCGAAGACGATCCGCTGGCGGTTTGGAGCGCGCGCGGATCCGTAGTGGATGTGGTCCAGGTATAAATGGAATCTCCAGTCACCGTGAGGCTCGCATACGAGGGAACGTTGTTCAGACCCCCGGCGATGACTTGCCCGTTAGCGCCGTACTTCCCGGTCCAGGTGCCGAGCGTGGTGTTATCCGTACTTGTGTAGCTGGCAGAAGCGGCAGCGGCGGCCGGGTCAAAAAATACGGCGTTGACGATCCCATTAGGACCGGCGGTGCCGGTTACTTGAACCAGCACATGGCCTTTCACACTCCAAGTGGCATAGACTCCGCCGCTAAACGAGGAGAAAGCCTGCGTATTAA
This sequence comes from Bryobacterales bacterium, assembly GCA_963785595.1. Classification (GTDB taxonomy): domain Bacteria; phylum Acidobacteriota; class Terriglobia; order Bryobacterales; family Bryobacteraceae; genus Bog-105. The sequence continues at coordinate 1,898,861 of CAWAVY010000003.1, forward strand.
GCACTGCCTTACTATTGGCGTCAACGATGGAAATGCTTTCCGCGCGTCCCGATTTATCCCAATCGCACAAATACAGCGAGACTTTGTGAACGTTGCCATCCGTAAGGTTCAAGTCGAAGGTAAATACACTGCTCGAGTCATAGGTGGAGGCGATGCGCGAAGACGAACCACTCGCGGTCTGCAAAGCGCGTGGGTCTGTGGTGGATGTACTCCAGGTGTAAATGGATGCGCTGGCGGTGTTGAGGATTGCGTAGGCGGGAACATCACTCAAATCGTTGGCGATCAATTGACCATCTGCCCCGTACTTGCCGCTCCAGGTGCCTTGCGTAGTGCTATCTAAGCCGCTGTAGCTTGCCGATCCAGCGGCGCTTGAGCCGGGTGGGTCAAAGAAGACGCTATTCACTAGGGCATTCGGGCCGGCTGTCCGGGTAACCTGAATCTGCACATGACCCTTCACGTTCCAAGCCGCATACACGCCGCCGCTGAACGAGGAGAATGACTGCGTGTTCAGGACCGCTTTGCTGCTGGCGTCAACGATGGAAATGGTTTCCGCTCGCCCATAGTTATCCCAGTCGCAAAGATACAGCGCGATTCGATGCGTGTTGCCATCGGTAAGATTCACATCGAAGGTGAAGGCACTGGCAGAGTAAAACGCGGAAGCGATGCGCGCAGAAGATCCGCTGGCGGTTTGGAGCGCGCGCGGATCGGTTGTGGACGTGGTCCAGGTATAAATGGAATCTCCGGTCAAGGTGCCGCTTGCGTACGAGGGAACGTTGCTCAAACCGTTGGCGATCACTTGGCCGTTGGCGCCATACTTGCCGGTCCAGGTTCCGAGCGTTGTGTTATCCAAACCGTCGTAGACCGCCGCCGCGGTTACCGGAATATCGCCCGTTCCGGCAAGGGCTGCCGATTGGATTGAGCCGCTGACATAGCTCGAATTATCGGTCACAACCAACTTCGCCGTTCGATTGCCAAAGCCGCTTGGGGTGAAGGTTACTGAGACGCCGCACGTGGCCCCGGCCGTCAGGGTGGAGCCGCACTTGTTGGAAACTGCGAAATCGGCCGCATTCGTCCCGCTGATGCTAATGGACGCGATGCTGAGCGCCGCCTTCCCTGTGTTGCTGAGAGTAACCACCTGCGCGGCGCTCGTGGTGCCGTCCGTCTGCAACGCGAAAGTAAGCGAAGTGGGAGAGAGCGACGCGACGGGAACACTCGCCGGCACGCCCCAGGAATTAATCAGATTGGCTATATTGACGGAGCCGAGCCCGCTCGCCAGATCGAAGCCGGTTGTGGCGGGATACGTTTCGCTGCTCGTGTTGTAATTTGCTTCTCCCGGAACGGCGTTAGTGCCGATGGTGACATCGTGGAAAATGCAATTAGTGGCAGGCAATAGCGCGGTGTTGGAACCGTTACAGGCCGACAGGTTTTCATTAGCAGCCAGATAGTAAAGTTCGGGAGCCAGTTGACCCTGCCGCGCCCCCTTTTTCTGGTTGATGAGGGCCACGATGCTGGCGAACGCCGGCGCTGCTGCCGAAGTGCCATAAACCGCATAAAAACCCGGCGATGAGCCACTGCAAGAGCCATCCAGGCAAAGCAGGTAGGCGTCGTGGCCGGCGGCCGTCAGTGAAACGTCGGGCACATCGCGCGCGCCGTCAGCTGGAATACCGGCCACCCCAGTTTGCCAGGAGGGTTTCGCGAAAAAGACGCTCGCTCCTCCTCCGCCGGCGAGAATGCTGCCGGTTCCACAACTTGCTCCGGTGCAGTTGGCATTCCAGACGTCTTCTGGAATATATGAGAGCGCGGAAATCTCAGTGGAGGAATTGGTGGAGTTCCAATACTGCGAGGGGGTGCCATTTTCGTTGAACTGCGTGCCCCCTACGGCGATGTTGTAAGGCGTGGAGCCCAGGCCGTTCACCGAAATCGGGCCGGTGGCTGAGGTTTCGCTATCGAAATTGTCGCAACCCGCCGACCCCGCGTCACCGGCGGAAACCGTATAGGTGATGCCTTGCGCCGCCGCCTGCTGGGCGTTGGAAGAGATGGCCATCTCCTCAGCCGAAGTCAACGATGCTTCGCAGGCGCCAAAGCTTTCCGTCATAACGTTGGCGAGATTGTTATTGATGATGTAGGCTTCGGAAAGTTCGATGCCGTCGGTAGCGGCGGTGGATTGTGAGACGACTAAATCGACCGTCGCGCCGGTGGCGATGGCGCCCGCCCAGGACGTGTCCAATACCGCTTCCGTCTCTTCGGCGCCGCCTAGGTCACCGGGGTCGGAACCGTTGACAATGATGTTGGGCGGATTCGCCGGCAGACCCAATAGACTGCGGAAGGCCACTACGTCCGCCACGTTGATATTCGTTCGTCCCACCACTGCGATGGTTGTGCCGGCACCGGTGATGGCTGGGTAGAGAGGCTTGGCGTTATAGATAATGGCGTAATCGCCCGGTGCCAAATAGTGGTTGCCTGAGCCGGCCGTAAACTGCGGCGTGGGCGAGCCGGGAGAGAACGTGGCGGCCACGTGCGCATCAACTATCGAAACCTGCGGTTCGGCGGCAAAATTATGCAAAGTGAAAACGCCCGCGACTGCACTGGCTAGCGCCGCTGGAATCTGCTGGCTACTCGAATTCGCCCAATGCTCCCGGCCCTTCACTACAAACTTGTGGATCTCTGTGCGAAAGGCGTTTTGCACCTGGCCGGCATTGCCTGAAAATTCAATCAGTGTGCGGCCTTTCGAGGCGGGCTGCACCGCAAAACCGTAGCTCTCTAACCAGGAACTAACGGTTTGAATGTCGGCCTCGGATGCCCCAAACTGCTGGCCAAATTCATCCGGCGTGAGCCACTTATGAAAATTCGGCGATGACGGATTTTGCAGCTCTTCCAAAAACTGAACCAAGGCCGCCTCACGTTCCGGACTGCGCTTTAAGACCAGCAGCATGCGTTCCATGGGCAGGCTGTCAGGCGCCGGCCCTTGGTCGAATTCCTTGCGGGCCAGGGGATGAGTGCTGTTCGGGACGCTCAATAGTTGCGCTGCGTTGACGGTCGAGGTAATTAAGGTCGGGGCTTGGGCTGCGTGGACTAAACCGCCACCGGCAAGCATGAGAGCCGATAGAAAAAGACATGTTGAGCGGACGTTTCTCGATTTAAACGGCATGGTTGCGGGATGCAAAATAACGGGTTTACGGGATGCTGACGCCATTATCGCCAATCTGGTTTCGTTAATGCTACTTGACCCAAGTACGGGTGAGGTGCCCGGAGCCGCCTGCTAACCTTCTTACTTTGCCTTCACTACTTGAACTCGAAGACGTCTACGTGGAGCGTGGCGGCCGCTACGCCCTGAACGGGCTGACCCTGGCCGTTAACGCCGGTGAGCACGTGGCCATCCTTGGTCCAAACGGCAGCGGCAAGTCTACCTTGATCAAAACCATCACCCGCGAATGTTATCCGCTATTGCGGCCCGAAACAAAGCTGCGCATTCTGGGCGCCGATAGCTGGAACATCTTCGATTTGCGCCACCACTTGGGCGTAGTGAGTAACGATCTGATGGCGCAATGCACGCGCGACATCAAGGGCAGGGAACTGGTGTTGTCCGGATTTTTCGGTTCCATCGGCATCTGGCCCAATCATCACGTTCTGCCCGAGATGGCAGCGTCGGCGGAGACAGCGATGGCCCGGCTGGAGGTAACGCATCTGGCCGACCGCTGGCTGGATGAGCTATCTTCCGGCGAAGCACGCCGCTTGTTGATTGCCCGCGCGCTGATTCACAACCCCGACACTTTGCTGCTGGATGAGCCGACGACGAGCCTCGACTTGCCATCGCTTCGAGAAGTGAGGCGGCAGTTACGGAATCTGGCGCAGAGCGGAGTGGGGCTGTTGCTCGTGACGCATCATTTGGACGACATCATTCCGGAGATTGATCGGGTGATTCTGTTGAAGGACGGCGCGGTGTTTTTAGATGGGCCGAAAAATGACGTGCTGACGCCGGACAGCCTTTTGGCGACGTTCGGAGTGCCGGTGGAGATGGTGGAACGGGACGGGTACTTTCATGCCTGGTAGGGGGTACGCTCCTAGTGCTTAAGGAGCGCCACAATGTCACGGCTACCATGTACCACATGCAATATCAATACAACTTCATCGCTTTCGACCCGATGAATGACGACGTAATCGCCTACGGCGAAGCTTCGTAATCCGGGGCTCAAATCGTCATCGCGCTTGCGGCCAATCCAGGGAAATTGCGCCAGCAACCAGAAACGCTCGGTGATCTCGTCCACTACGCGGGTAAGCAATCTCAATGCTGCCGCTTTCGCCTGCGATGCGAAGCCAGATACCGTCAAGCTCCGTTTCCGCTTCAGTCGAAAGACGGAATTCGGCCATTACTTGCCATTCTCGGCGGCGAGCCTCGCCATCCCTCGCCGCTTCACATCGTCCGCCAACTGCGTCGCTCGCTCGCGGCTGGTAATAGTCCGGCCTTCACCCCGCGCAAGGGAAGCATCAGCTCTGCCGACGTAAGCCAAGATTTCAAGCCGCCGCCGCTCGCGTTCTTCCCAGAGCGATAAGGCTTCTGTAACTGCGTCTTCTTCACGGCGTAGCCTGCCGATCTCGATGGCTTGACGGACAAACGCTTTTTGATCGGCGGTGAGCAGTACTTCCATGCCCCAAGGTTAAAGATACCGCCGGCGGGTGTCAAGCCCAACCTTGTCCCTGTCGCCCGCCTGCGAACAATACTCGCTTAACTCGCTGAAAGTGAACCATTTGCGCCAAATCTGCCCCTCTGTTCAGCTTTATTAATCTCCATACAACCGCCAAACGGCGCAGTTCGCATCCAATTCGTTTTCAACCCCTCGCCAATCAACTTATACTGATTTACTGAGGGGCGGAGCAGCCTAGTCACACAACCTGAGGGAGAGGATCTGGAAGCAGTTCAAGGTCGAAAAACTCATGCACAAACCAGTAAAGTACTTCGAAAAAGTGGTCACCGTCGGCGCCAACGCCGCCTGGCAGGTCTTTGACCGGGTCAACCAGATTAAGCAAAACGCACCTTTCACCCCCAAGTGGTCGGATAAACCGCTGCTGAAGAGCTATCAAAAAGCCAAGCCGCCCCTGGGTTGGCCGCGTGAAACAGATTCGCTCTGCCCCCGCTGCATTCCGGAAATCCGCCAGCGCATTGTCGATGGCGAAGTCGATTACAAAATTCTGCTCACCCAGCCGGTGGGCGAAATCAAAGCCAAAATCATCGAACGCGACGGCAAGATCCTGATGGTGAAGGAATGCAGTAAGCATGGCGTCTTCGAAGACCTCATGTCCATCGACCCGGCTTTTTCAAAGCACCTGGAAGACGTCTTCCCGGGCCGCGATATCCGCGCCCACAACGATGAAAAGCTGCATGACCACGGCACCAGCACCATCACGCATGGGCGCGGCTCGGTGCTCACCATTGATCTAACCAACCGCTGCAACATGATGTGCGACCCCTGCTTTATGGATGCCAACCAAGTTGGTTTCGTGCATGAGCTGAGTTGGGAAGACATCCAAACGCTGCTCGATAACGCTATCTCCATTAAGCCGCGCCGCCAGATGTCGGTGCAGTTTTCCGGCGGCGAACCCACGCTTTCCCCTTACTTCCTGGATGCCGTCCGGTATGCCCGCAAAGTGGGCTACAACAGCGTGCAGGCTGCCACCAACGGTATCGAATTCGCCAAGCGGCCGGAGTTTTGCAAAGAGGCCGCCGCCGCCGGACTTCGCTACGCCTACTTGCAATTCGATGGCATCGGCAACGAAGCCAACTCGCACCGCGCCGTCGGCAATTTGTTCGACGTGAAGCTGCGCGCGATTGAAAACCTATGGAGCAATGGCGTCGATATCGTTCCAGTCATCACCATCATCAATGGTGTCAACAACGAGCAAGTGGGCCACGTCGTTCAATTCGCGCTCGATAATCCCAAGAAGATTCCGTTCCTTTCGTTCCAGCCGGTATCCTTCACGGGGCGCGATGAGGCTGTTACCGACGAACGCCGCCAGGCGCAGCGCTACACGCTGTCGCATTTGGCGCACGACGTGAAGAATCAAATCGGCATTGGCGAACCGGTGCGCGACTGGTTCCCCATCAGCTTCATGAGCACCTTTTCGGATTTCGCCGACCTCATCCACGGGCCGGCGGCCGATTGGGGGCAACTGAGTTGCGGCTGCCATCCGAATTGCGGTATCGGCATGGCCATCATGTGCGACAAGGACACCAAGGAATACGTTCCGGTCACCAAGTTCTTGCATGCCGACCAGTTGGCGAAAGACATTGCGCGCATCAACGACGCCGCGCGCGGTCGTTTTCTCTCGGTGCTGGGCGTGAGCTTGGCGCTGCTTCGCAACTACGATCCCTTCACCTCGCCTACGCACTTTAAGCTGAGCGATTTGATGGCGAAGTTCGACAAGTGTTTCGGCATGAGCAAAAAGTCGCAAACCGGCGGCTACGGCAAAGTGACGGGCGACCGCACCATGGACGATATCGTGAAGCGCCGCAACGATCGTTGGAACTTCCTCTTCATCGCCGGCATGTGGTTCCAGGATCTCTTTAACTACGATTTCCGCCGCACCGAACAGTGCATCATCCCGTACGCCACGCAGGAAGGTGAGATTTCGTTCTGCGCTTACAACACCGGCGTGGGGTGGCGCAACATCATTGAGAAGATGCACATGACCGCCACTCTTACTAAGTGGTACGAAGACAAGGGCCGCCACGAAATCTTCGCCGGCAACAAAGCCGTGCCGCTCACCGAAAAGGCGCACAACCTGGTGCTGAACGAAGAGCACGTCAAAGCCGGACGGCAGCATGATCTGGACGATAAAGGTATCGCCAAGACCGCGCGCGAAGAGAAGACCCGCAAGCGCGATGAAGCGTTGAAGGCGAAGATTGAGAACGACAAAATGGCCCGCCTATATCGGGAGCACGTCCTGGGCGAAAAGAAGATCGAAGGCTTTGTACCGCTGGACGGACTGCTGAACTCCGTGCCGGCCGCACCGAAACCTGCCGTGGAAACGAAGCAGGAAGAAGTCGGCGCAATGGGCGACTGACCCGATTACCGAAAGAGCGGTTGCACCCTTTACCGACCTCTGGTACCCCGCCGCTATCCGAGCCGGAAGCGTCAGCGACCTAGTTTGGCCTCTTGTTCTTGCCGCTGGTCATTGGCCTTCGGCCCACCGATAATAATGAAACCCCCCATTTCGCCTCGACGCCCCGAGCCGAGCCGCAAGTGCTAACGAGCGGTAACGACAGGCCCGTTCAACCCGTTTTTCAACGGAGTGCCCATGGGCCTGCGGCCCATCAATGATGATGAAAATCGCGTTCGAGAGCGATATTCTGTTCTGAGTCGAGGAGCGGGAGAGATCCGAACCGCTCTGGATATGTTGAGGCCGTAACGGAGTATGACCCAGGACGCGCGTTCTTGAACCAATGATTGTGACGTGGTCCTACCGTCGAGGAAGGGGCATGAGCACGTAAGGGTGCGTATCGTTTAGCTATCGCGCGTTCTGCCGCTTCCTCGGCGGAAAGGATGACTATGTCTTACAAGGTAGCAGGAATTGACATTCACAAGAAAGTGTTAATGGTGGTGATCGCCATCGGGGGCGAGGAAGCAGCGGACCCCGCGGGCGAAGCGCTGGAGTTTGAGTGCCGGCGGTTTGGAACTGGAGCCAGCGAGCGGCAGGAGTTGATCCGTTGGCTGAAAGAACACACGGTGCGCGAAGTGGTGATGGAATCGACGGCGCAGTATTGGAAACCGGTGTGGTTGGATCTGGAGCCGCATTTCGAGAAACTGCATCTGGCGCAGGCATACTCCAATCGTGCGCCGAAAGGCCGCAAGGACGATTTTCGCGATGCGAAACGGCTCGCGAGGCGGTTGCTGGCCGACGAACTGATGCTGAGTTTTGTGCCGGCTGCCGAGCAACGCGCCTGGCGAACCGTCACGCGCGGCAAACACCAACTGGTCCGTGATCGGGTGCGGCTGCAGAACCAACTGGAAGCCTTGTTAGAGGAAGCACGCATCAAGCTCTCCAGCGTGATCAGCGATCTGTTGGGGGTCAGTGGACAACGGATTTTGCAGGCGCTGGCCGACGGAGAAAGCGACCCGGATCGCTTAGCCAAGTTGGGAGATGACCGGCTACACTGCAGCCAACAGCAACTGACCGATGCACTCACCGGCTCGGTGGAGCCAATCCACCGCCAACTCCTGAAGCTGTATCTGGAGCGCCTCAAGGTGTTAGACAAACAGATCGGCGAACTGGATCAAATGACCGCTACGCTGCTCAAGCAATACCAAGAGGCTGTGGTCCGCGTAGCGGAAATCCCCGGATTCGGCCCAGACTCAGCGCAACAAATCATCGCCGAAATGGGGGCTGATGCCGAGGCGTTCCCCTCGGCGGGCGAGTTCGCCTCCTGGGCTGGCCTGTGTCCTGGCAGCAACGAGAGCGCAGAGAAGAACAAAAGTTCCCACTCAGCGAAGGGGAATCGTTTTGTACGGCGGCTTCTGAACCAAGCCGCGCAAGCGGCGGTCAAGAAAAAGGGCAGCTATTTCCAGGCCCTTTTCCGTCGGCTCTTACCGCGGCTCCACTATAACGCTGCTATCTGGGCTATCGCCCACCGCTTGGGCCGACTCGTCTGGAAAATTTTACACGACGGTGTAAGCTACATTGAGCAAGGCCAGGATAGTGATCCCAAGACCAAAAAACGCCGCGCCAATAAGATGGTTCAGGCGCTGCGTAAACTTGGCTACACCGTAACCCTCACGCCAAACACTCCCGCGCCCGTACAGGGGTGATTTTCAAGGGAGCGCTAAACTCCGCGACCCATCTCACCTCGTTTTTCGCCGCAGCGGTCGATGCGGAATTTTCAGAACAACCGCGAGTCTCAGGAAGCTCCAGCACCGCGAGCCTTGTTGAGTTCCGCTGCCACAGCATCACGTTCGCGGGGCATACCCAGTTCAGTGAACAAAGCCAGAGCGGCGTTGAGCTTTTCCTGCTCGGTGTGGGAGTCTTTCTGGTGGCGGGCGAGCAAGCCCCAATTCCAATAGCAATAACCGAGGCCCGATCTGTTGCCCAGTTCCAGGCAGAGCGCTTCTTTCTTTTTGAGCAGCGCCAGCGCTTCCTCCAGCCGTCCCCAGGCTTTGAGGATTAGCGCCTGGTTCCCGTAGCAGGCTTGCAAGCCATTTTTGTTGCCCAGTTCCAGGCAGAGCGCCTCTTGCTTTTTGAGCAGCGCCAGCGCTTCCTCCAGCCGTCCCCAGTCTTGCAGGATTAGCGCCTGGTTCCCGTAGGTCCGTTGCAAGCCATCTTTATTACCCAGTTCCAGGCAGAGCGCTTCTTGCTTTTTGTGCAGCGCCAGCGCTTCCTCCAGCCGTCCCCAAGCTTTGAGGATTAGCGCCTGGTTCCCGTAGCTGATCGACAAGCCATTTTTGTCGCCCAGTTCCAGGCAGAGCGCTTCTTCCTTTTTGTGCAGCGCCAGCGCTTCCTCCAGCCGTCCCCAGGCTTTGAGGATTAGCGCCTGGTTCCCGTAGCTGATCGACAAGCCATTTTTGTCGCCCAGTTCCAGGCAGAGCGCTTCTTGCTTTTTATGCAGCGCCAGCGCTTCCTCCAGCCGTCCCCAAGCTTTGAGGATTAGCGCCTGGTTCCCGTAGCAGGCTTGCAAGCCATTTTTGTTGCCCAGTTCCAGGCAGAGCGCCTCTTGCTTTTTGAGCAGCGCCAGCGCTTCCTCCAGCCGTCCCCAGGCTTTGAGGATCAGCGCCTGGTTCCCGTAGCAGGCTTGCAAGCCATCTTTATTACCCAGTTCCAGGCAGAGCGCTTCTTCCTTTTTATGCAGCGCCAGCGCTTCCTCCAGCCGTCCCCAAGCTTTGAGGATTAGCGCCTGGTTCCCGTACCAAGCCTGTAACCACCCGTCATCATTCCGTTTCTCTGCGGCGCTACCCATCCGCTCACAAATTTCGTATGCCTCGGCGAGTCGGCCAATCCGTAGAGTCAACTCGTATCCTTCAAACGCCAACCGGTCGGCGAAGCCAGCTTGGCTCGCCAGCGCCCAATCAAGCGCCACCTGGAAATCGGCTAGATCCTGTTCGCATGTTTGCCAATCGGTCTCCCAACTCGCAAACTGCTTCCTCACCGTTTCCGCATGCCGTTGAGCGAATTCCTGTCCAGGAGCCGCCGCCCGAACAAGCGCGTGCAGGCGATAGCGCCGTTGTTGCCGGTTCAGCTCTTCCACCAGGGAACGCCCGTTGAGCTGAAAGAGCGCTTCCAGCGCCGCCGTCTCATCAAGACTAAGCAACGATGCCGCCAGATCAAGCCGAAACCCTTCCGGCGCGCAAGCGGACATAGCGGCCAGGAGCCGTCGCGGTTCCGGGGCAAGCGCCGCGATAGCTTCACTGATGAGTCCCGTCACGTCGGCCGGCAGGTTCGCAGCCAGGCTCGCAATGGTGTGCCGCACATCATACTTGATCAAGCTGGCCGAAACGTTCACCGCCAGCGGCAGGCGGCCCACGCGTTCAAACAGTTTTCGACACCCGGCCTGGTGCGCCGCGACCTCATCCGCACCCAGCACCTCACGGAAAAGTTGGAAGCATTGCTCTTCCGTGAACAACTCGAGGCGAAGCTCCGGCCGCAAACGCAGAAAGCGCAGTCCCGGCTGCCGCGTGGTCACCAGAACCGCTGCCTGCCCGCCGGGAATCAGCGCGCCCAGCTCTTCCCGTTCCACGTTATCCAGAATCAAAAGGCAAGGCTTGCGCCCGCAAACCAGCTTGATCTCGGCGACGATTTGGTGAATGTCGCCAGGAATGCTCAGGCCGAGTTGGCGCGCGAAATCGCCCGCGATAGAAGGCAAGCTGCCGCTCTCGCAGGGTAGCCAATAGACCGATTCAAACTCGGTTTGCCAGCCATGAGCGAACTCGAGCGCCAGTGTGGTCTTGCCGCCGCCGGCCATACCGGAAAGCCCGAGAACCACGCCGGGTTTGAGGCGCTGCCGCAGCAGGTCCAGATCCGCTTCGCGGCCAATAAAAAGCGGAGGCCGCGTGGGCAGCAAATTGACAGGCGGTGGCGGCACCGGCCGTTCGTTGAGCAGCCAAGTGCGGATTTGCCGGAAGCCTTCCGGATGGTTCCGCCGCAGGTCGAAATACTCTTTGTTGCGGATCAGCCGCGGGATCGCGCAATCGCGATAAAGCACGGCGGCAAGCTTAATTTGCCCTTTGTTCGTCTGCTCCCAAAATGCGTCCGTCCACTCTTCCCTCACCCAATTCGATGCCACGGAATCCGGCGACATCACGAACAGCACAAAATCGGACTCCAGACCTTCAGCGATTTTTGTAACGATGTTGTCGCCTGGTGCGATCTCGCCTTCGTCCAGCCAAACCTTGATTTCCCCGCCCTCTTCGAGCGCGGCAGCCAGGTTGCGGACGAAGGGTTTGTCAACGCTAGAGTGGCTGAGGAAGACGCTGCGCATGTTACCGTCCGAGTTACTTGATTATCCTACAGGAACTAACGCCCATCAGTCTCAGCCCAAACAAGCGAAAAGCCCACCGGCGTTAAAAACCGGCGGGCTTTTCATTACTCAATTTCGCGCGGCCGCTTCTTGCGATTCCGCTTGCGGGCGAGAGCTTCTTTCGTACGGCGCTTTTCCCCGGGTTTCAGGTAAAACGAATGCCGCTTGATCTCTTTAACGATATCCTCTTGTTGTACTTTACGTTTGAACCGTCGCAGAGCGCTTTCAAGCGTCTCGCCATCTTGCAGATGGACTTCTGCCAATTAAGAATTCACCACCTTCCAGAACCTTAAGTATAGCGTGGTAGGCGGCCGGCTCTCGTAATTCCGAGCATCCCCCTGCTGCTAAAGTTAGAAGTTCGCAACCCAATTCTATTCTCAGGACAACAAGAAATTCAGCATGGAAATCGTTAAAGTCATCGGTCGGGAGATTCTGGATTCGCGAGGCAATCCGACGGTGGAAGCCGACGTGCATCTGGCCGACGGCACTATGGGCCGTGCCGCCGTTCCCTCAGGCGCATCCACCGGCGAACATGAAGCTGTCGAGCTGCGTGACAACGATAAATCTCGCTACTTAGGGAAGGGCGCCAAGAAAGCCGTGGAGAATATCGGCAAAGCCATTTCGCCCGCGCTCGTTGGCCTCGATGCCGCCAACCAGACGCTGGTAGATCACACCATGCTCAAGCTCGATGGCACGCCCAACAAAGGCAAACTCGGCGCAAACGCCATTCTAGCTGTTTCCATGGCCACCGCCCGCGCCGCCGCGCAATCGGAAATGACGCCGCTCTTTCGTTACCTCGGAGGCGTCAACGCGCGCGTTTTGCCGGTGCCCCTCATGAACGTAATCAACGGCGGGGCGCATGCCGATAGTTCGGTTGACTTTCAGGAATTCATGTTGGTGCCAGTGGGAGCAAAGAGCTTCTCAGAGGGCTTGCGCATGGGAACCGAAACCTTCCATACCCTGAAAGTGGTTCTAAAAAAGCGCGGCTATTCCACCGCCGTCGGCGATGAAGGCGGTTTTGCGCCCAGCCTCAAAGCCAACGAAGAAGCCTTGGAAGTCCTAATGGAAGCCATTCAGCAAGCCGGCTATAAGCCCGGTGAACAGATTGCCATCGCTCTTGATCCGGCGTCGAGTGAGTTTTTCGATAAAGACAAGAAGAAGTACATCTTTAAGAAATCCGACAAGAGCGAAAAAACGTCCGCGCAGATGGTGGAGTTTTACGCAAACTGGGTCTCACAATATCCCATCATTTCGCTTGAAGACGGCATGGCGGAAGACGATTGGGAGGGCTGGAAAACGCTAACCGATGTGTTAGGCAAGAAGATCCAGTTAGTGGGCGACGATCTTTTCGTCACCAATAGCGAGCGTCTGCAGCGCGGTATCGACATGGGTGTCGGCAATTCGATTCTGGTCAAGGTAAATCAGATTGGCTCACTGACCGAAACGCTCGAAGCCATGCGGCTCGCCGCTGGCGCAAACTACACATCGGTTATGTCGCACCGGTCGGGCGAAACCGAAGACACGTTCATTGCGGACTTGGCCGTCGCCACCAACGCCGGACAAATCAAAACCGGTTCGGCCAGCAGGACCGATCGCATCGCCAAATATAATCAACTGCTCCGCATCGAAGAGGAGTTGGGTCCAGCAGCCGTCTACCTTGGCAAGAAAGCCTTCCGGCAATAAAGTTCATGGCTAAATTGAAACCACTCGTTTTAACCGTGTTAGACGGTTGGGGCCACCGCGCCGCGACCGAAGGCAACGCCATTGCTCTGGCGCGCAAACCCACGTACGACCATTTAATCGCAACCTATCCGCACACCTTGATTCACACCTCCGGCCCTTACGTCGGATTACCCGAAGGCCAGATGGGAAACAGCGAAGTGGGCCACATGAACATGGGTGCCGGTCGCGTGGTTTACATGGACGTTACGCGCCTTGATCTGATGATTAGTTCCGGCCAGTTTGAATTAAATCCAGCGTTGCTGAATGCCATGCAGAAGGCGCAAGGACACCGGCTGCATTTGTTCGGGCTGTGCAGCGATGGCGGTGTGCATGCCCAGATGACGCATCTCTACGCCCTGCTTGCAATGGCGAAAAAGCACGGCTTGCAAGATATCTTCGTGCATTGCTTTATGGATGGCCGCGACACACCTCCCGAAAGCGGAGCCGGCTATATCGAGCAACTCGAGAAGAAAATGCGCGAACTCGGCGTTGGCAAAATTGCTTCGGTATCCGGCCGCTACTACGCTATGGATCGCGACAAGCGTTGGGATCGCATTGAGCGCGCCTTTTCAGCCATGGTCCTCGGGAACGGCGCCAAATTCGCTTCCGCCGGTGCAGCGGTGCGCTCCTCGTACGAACACGGCATAACCGATGAATTCATCGAACCAGCCACCATCGTCAACGAACGCAACGAGCCGGTGGGGACAATTCGGGAAGACGATAGCCTGGTGATGTACAACTACCGTGCCGACCGCGCCCGCGAAATCACCGCTGCTTTCACCGACCCGCTGCTCGAAAAGCCGTCGCGCTCCAGCGTGCCCAGTAATCTGACATACACCATGATGACGCAATACGACAAGAGCTTTAAGCTGCCGTTCGTATTGCCGCCTGAGCACCCGGACAACATCCTGGCCGCTGTGATGGAGCGCGCGCGTTGGAAAAACCTGCGCGTGGCCGAAACAGAAAAGTACGCGCATGTTACCTACTTCTTCAACGGCGGCAACGAAAAGCCTTATGGCGGCGAGGAACGCGAAATGGTTGCTTCTCCCAAGGTGGCAACGTACGACCTGAAGCCCGAGATGAACGCCGCAGGCATCACCGGGAAAGTCGTCAACGCTATCGAGCAGGGCAGCTTTGACGTCATCGTGATGAACTACGCAAACGCCGATATGGTGGGCCACTCCGGCAAACTGGACCCAACCATTCGCGCCTGTGAAGCCGTTGACGCGGGCTTAGGCGAAATATACCAAACGTTGAAGCGCTGCGGCGGCTCCTGGCTTGTGACGGCCGATCATGGTAATGCCGAAACCATGATTGATCCCATTGCTAAAGGCCCGCATACTTACCACACCACTAACCCCGTGCCGTTCCTTTTCATGACAAACGAGAAGGTTGATTTAGAGCGGAACGGCGCGCTCCAGGACGTGGCACCCACCTTGCTTGGCATCTTAAATTTGGATCAACCTATTCAAATGAAAGGCAAAGACTTGCGGATCAAGCGCTAGTGTATGTCCCTGTGTTGATCTCGCCACTTCCAGTAGTTGCTTTGCTCCCGCTTGCTGGCCTTGGCCCAATCGTGGTCCTTCTTGTGATGTTCCTTCAAATATTGGCGCCAAGCTCCATTTTCGCCGTCATTCCACTCGTGTGCCTTCTGCTGATCGTGGTGGTCCTGAGCGCGCAAAGTCCCAACCGGTGCAAGCAGACCCAAACCTAAAACCAAAGAACCCAAAAACCTTTTCATGATTGCTCCTTCAGGTACGTAGACTCTGGCGAAAGCACAAACGTTACTTGAGCAATCCCGGTTTCCACTCTACGGCGCCGTATTCGCCATCGGCTTTACAAATCGCACAATGCCCCGTGAATCGTGTATCCAATTGCGCGCAATCAACTCCACTTTCATGTCGGCGCTGGCCGTCACTTCTACGTGCCCCGCCAACCTTTCCTCCGGAGTGAGCATCACCGGCGTACTGTCATCCACTCTCACAGCGGCATAAACCGCGCTACGCGTCTGGTCCGCCGGCCAACTCACAATTACCGTCTCGCCTTTGCCCCTGATGGTCAACGGAATGATCGGCGAAGGAACTTGCAGATAAGCGATGTAGCCCACCAGACACCCCAGCAGCGCCGCCAGCGGAAGAACCATTACAAACCGCGCCGCCGTGCCAGCCGGCTTCTTTTTGTTCAGCAGCTCAATTTGCCGGTACGCGTCCGGCAGCAGGCTGCCATTCCCGCCTTCGTGGTTTCCCCCCCGCACAGCCAGTGCATTTTCCGAAAAATCCGTGGCCGCCACTCCCCGCGGCAGCGCTTCCAACTCGCCGCATGCCGTTGCCGCCGCATCCGCCACGCCAAATGGTTCCACAACGGCCTCTGGCGCTGCGGGAATCGGTTTCTCCTCTTTTGGCTCTTCCGGTTTGGGAACAACCTGATCCAGCATGAGATGCCGGTGCCGCCGGGCCGTGCGATCCTCCGTTTTTTCCGCCACCTCACCGGCAGCCGCCACCGGAGTAGACGTAGCAACCGTCTCCAGGGCCGGCTTCTCTTCTGCCGTGCGCTCCGCGCTTTCCGTTTCCAGCCCACGGCGTATGGGCGAAGCCACCAGTGCCGGTGCCGGAATCGAGGCAATCGGTCCGTTCGAAGCCCGTGCATTGCGCCCTGGCAGCGGAAGAATAATGGCGTTTTGCATGGCATCGCGCGCCAGGCTGCCGTCTCTTCCGCGCACCAGAAAACCGAAGCGCGTCGGCTGAAAGCGTTCTGGCTTCACCAGCACCGTCAGCATTCCGGGCCGCGCGAAATAGTGCCCGCACAACTCCGCCTCGCGCTCCGTCAGTATCAGCGGTCCTCTCGTGTGCGCTAAAAACCAGCCCACCGGCTCTAAGCCCGCCAACTCCGGATCGCTTCCCGCTGCCGCTAATTGCGCCGTCAGCGTTTCAAGATCGCGCTCGGAAAGCAGCAGCGATGGACCCGACGCATGTTCACACTGAATGGGCCGGAAAGCCTCTACGCGCGTACCTTTCTTGTCGATTTTTCCGAAAAGCAATCCGCCTTCCTCGATGCCGCCATGCGGAATTTTGCGATAACCTTCATTTACCGCAAAATCGATTTCGTGAAACAGCGGTAGCGAATAGATAACCGAAGTCTCCCCGTTCGGCGCCGTCCAATACGCATATTCGTTGCGCTTTTCGGCTGTCACTTGCGGTTTGTCGTCGCGAGTCATTTAAGAACGGGCGCTCGCCTTGGGAATCGATGGATAGTAGATGGATACCGTGCCCGACGGTTCGTCAGTTTCGCCGGTCTCGGCTTGTAGCGCGTAGTAATAGGTTACAATGCCCATGGCTAGGGTGATCAGCAGGATCGCGGCCAGCCAGCGAGCCGCCCGCGCCGTCATAATTTTCTCTTCGCCGACAATCGCCGCTGTATATCCCACCATGCCGCCACCCAGCGCCAAACCAAATCCCAGCTTCCATCCCCAATGCATCAGATCAAGCGCTGCTTGCCCGCCAATTTCAGGCCAAGCCGTAAAAATGGCGAGCACAGCCAATAAGAACTCGCAGGTATAAGCGAACCGGAGCAGTTTAGGGGTCATTCCCGCGCTCTCTCATTCTACGATGAGATGTAGGCAAGAACGCATAGTACCCCAATCTGTTGGTGTGTCTGGAGATCTCACTTTTCTCATGAAAGTTGCATTGGAAGGAATTGAACTGCACCTCGCTCATCCCGATGAGTTGAATGTAACCTGGGTGGGCCAGGAAGAGGCCATGCGGCAGTTAATGGCCGCCTGGATGGTTCTCAACGACCGCGACATGCCCATGAACCCGCGGCTCCTCGGCAAGCCGGGCGTCGGCAAAACAACCATGGCTTATGCCGCCGGCAAGCGTCTGGGCCGTGAAGTGTACATCATTCAGGCCACCGTTGACACCCGCCCGGAAGATCTGATTATTACCCCCGTCGTGGAAGGTTCCGCCCGCCTCAAATACGTTGCTTCCCCGCTCGTCACGGCCATGCTGCGCGGCGGCGTCGCCATTCTCGATGAAGGCAATCGCATGAGCGAAAAAAGTTGGGCCAGTCTCGCGCCGCTTCTCGATAACCGCCGCTACGTCGAATCGATCGTCGCCGGCATCAAGATCAAAGCTCACCGCGACTTTCGCCTGGTCGCCACCATGAACGAGGATTCCTCCACCTTTGATCTTCCCGAATACATTCATTCCCGCCTGCAGCCGCAAGTCCTGATCGATTTTCCCGAACGCGAAGAAGAACTCGCCATTTTGCGCGAAAACCTGCCCTTTTCTCCAGACGACGTGCTGCAATATGTCACCGATTTTCTCCAACAAGCGCACGCTTCCGATGAGAGCTACACCGTGCGCGATGGCGTGAACATTGCCCGTTACGCCTTGAAGCTAAGCAGCGAAAGCGGCCAGCCGCCTAAGCTGCTTTTGACAGTGTCCATTCAATCCATTCTTGGAGAGGAAGCGCTGCGCTATCAGCAGCGCCGCTAGAGCATCGACATGGCGGACGATCTAAGCGCGCACGGCATTCTCACGCGCGGCAACATTTCCTACTTTCCCGTGGTCCCGGGCCGCTTGGAATTTGCCTGGCGTCTGCGCCGCTATTTGCTCGAACGCCGGCCCTCCGTGGTGGCCGTCGAATTACCTTCCTCGCTCGAAGGGCTTTATCGCAAAGCGCTCGAACGGCTGCCGCAAATGTCGGTGATTCTCATTCCGGAAGACGATCTCGACGGGCACGAAGCCCGCGCCACTTACATCCCCGTCGAACCCGCCGATCCGTTTGTCGAAGCTATGCGTACAGCCCTCGAACTTGGCGCGGAGATCGTATTCCTCGAACCGCCCCGCCATGACAAACCGCACTTCGGCGATTCTTATCCGGAACCGTATGCGGTTGAGATCATCGGCCCCAGAGCCTATATCGAGGCCTATCGCGTTTACCCCCAACCGCGCTCGCCGGAACTCGATTCGCACGCTGCCGCCATGGCTTGGAAACTGCAAGGCGGCGATCCGCTGGGGGCTATCTGCGCCGTTGTTTCACTAAACACTTTGGATCCTTTGCTGGACGCCATGGAAGTGCCGCAAGACCCGCCCCCTGCGCCGAGAACGCGTCTATTCCAGCGCGCCGAACTCTGCAATCTGCATCCCGATTGCCTGGCCGAAGTAACCAGTGAAGCGCCCTATTATCAAGAACTCTATGAAAGCAATCGCGTCGAGGGTCTTGCCGAATTCCGTTTCGACCGCCCTCGCTGGCAGCTTCAACTGTTGCGCGAAGCGGAAAAGGAATATGCCATCAACACCGGCGAAACGATGCAAGCCTGGCAGCGCATCACCCTCGCAAAGTTTTCGCGCAACCTAGCCACGCTCGACGGCCACCTGATTCCGTCCATCTACGACCTCACGCTCGCCGCGCGCTCCATCGTCGACGATAACTACGCCTACGAAGTCTGGCAAATCGCCAACCGCTTCGGCGAGCAACAGACCGAAGTCCCCGGCATGGAGACGTTGAACCTCTCAGGCGATGAAGTGTGGCTTCGAACGCGCAAGCTGCGCATCCGGCGCCGTCTGCCGCGCATGAAGCAGCGCTTGATGCCCAGCGGCCTGAAGGCCCGAAAGCGCGAGACGTTCAAGGGTGAATGGGCGCGGCAAACGGACGGACAAAGCATCTGTTCCTATCCCCCCGAGGATTTAGTTATCGAGAATTATGGACGCTTCTTGAAACGTTATGCGAAATCGAAACTCTCCGAAGAACGCGCCCGCGTCGAGCCGTTCCTTTCGTCCACCCTCGATGGCATCGATCTGCGCGAAACCATTCGCAACTGGCAAGCGGGCAAACTCTATGTCCGCGAACTGGGAAAGTTCTCCGGCGAAGTCGGCGCTCTGATTGTGATTTTCGATGAAGACCGCCAAGACCGTTATCGCTATTTAACAACTTGGCTGGGCGAACATCAGAACGAATCGGACATGGCCTTTTACTCCACTCACCCGTTTGACCATCTGATCGGCCCCGGCATCGGCCGCGCCGAATACGGCGGCCTGCTCATGACCTTGCCCCCGCGCCGCCTTTATGATGTCTGGAGCGACCCTGACTATGAGACCGCCGAAACCAAAGCCGAACGTCTCCTCATGGCCGGTCTCGACTACTCAATTGAACGCAACGTCGTGTATATCGCAGCCAAACCGCCCCGCAGCTTGTTCCGCCACTTGGCCGCCAAAGTAAACCGCAAGATTATTTACATTCCGTTAGGCCAGCTATCGCCCGCCAAATTAAAGAAGATTCGCGTGGTGCATGTGTTGGATAGCTACCAGCGCAGGGTCGAGGCGAAACAGTATCTGTGGTAGCCACAACTTCAACTCAACTGCCTCAACTTGAACTCAACTTGGGGACAGCCCGCATGTTTCCTAACGGGGATAGCCTGCGTGTTTCCAAATATCCCTCTGCGAATTCCCCCAAACCCAATCTCGCAACGCAAAGCACACTATTTGCTACAGGAGGGGTCTGATCGAAACATGGAAGCACGCGGGCTGTTCCCACGTTTCCCACATTTCCCCGGCAATTCAATTCGGCTTCGGCATTCGCTCGCTAAAATCGGTGCCTTCATGACCGAGTCGCGGGAACTACGCGGAATCGGCGGCGGTCTCCTATTCGATACGTCTCGAAGTCCGCAATATCTGTGGTGAAGATGGTCGAAATCCCCTCACGTTTGGCGAGATGGACAAGCGTTGCATCTGCAAAATCCATGGGGCGGTCGCAATAGCGCGAGATCAGCGCTTGTATTCGTGGGAGTTCTGCATCTTCGATCGTCGCCATCACGAAGGCGCCGGAGCGCAAAAGCCGCCAAGCGGCCTCGGTATCATGCCGATTGTCGCCCACCAGATGAAACAGTTCTGCCAGAACAGCCTCCGAAGTAGCCAAAGGGAGACGAAGTTGCTTGAATGCATCTACGCAGATCCGGTGCCAGCGATCTGTTTTGTTCAGAAGCGCCAGAATCGCGCCAGTGTCGATCAGACCGTTAGCGGTCATAATGCTGCTTTAGCCGCTGACGCAAAAGTTCGCGCACGTTTTCCGACCGATGAGCATCACTGCCGGTGAGAGCGCCAAAGCACTTTGCTGCGGCCTTTTGAAGGCGCAGTTGCTCACTGGCGTCGTCCGTTTCCGGATCGTTTTTGCTCAGCCATTCTCGGGCTGCAAGATCGAGCGCTGCGGAAAGCGATATCCTCCGTCGCCGAGCTTCGCGCTCCAAGCCGGTCTTTAGGTCCGCTGAAACTCGCCAGCTATAGACTTCGGTCTTCATGCACTACATTGTAGTGCATTTGTTGGTGTCCAAATTCTGAATTGGTTGATTAGTTTCCCCTGAAAGCACGTACTAAACGCCGTATTTCCGCCTGTCAAAATGCTAGAATAGAGGCATACGCAACTGAGTGGTAAGTTGCCTGATTATCAACAACTTGCCGACAAATTCACCTGTTCGATCTTAGGAGTCCGATTTGGCCGATTTAGAAGGACCCGGCGGCGCGCTTTTGCCGCCCGGCGGCGATAACAAAAACATCATTTCGATCAACATTGAAGACGAGATGAAACGTTCGTACCTCGATTACTCGATGAGTGTAATCGTGGGCCGTGCGCTGCCCGATGTGCGTGATGGCTTAAAGCCGGTACACCGCCGCATCCTTTACGGGTTGCACGAAATGGGGCTGAGTTTTAACCGGCCTACGCGCAAGTGCGCCAAGATCGTCGGCGAAGTGCTGGGTAAGTTCCATCCGCATGGCGATACGCCTGTGTATGACGCGTTGGTCCGCATGGCGCAGCTTTTCTCCATGCGTTATCCACTGATCGATGGCCAAGGCAATTTCGGTTCGGTGGATGGCGACCCGCCGGCGGCCATGCGGTACACCGAAGCGCGGCTCTCGAAGATTGCCAGCACACTACTGGAAGATATTGACAAAGAGACCGTCGATTTCCGTCCGAACTATGACGACAGCGAGGTGGAGCCTGAAGTTCTGCCCACGCGCGTGCCGAACCTGCTGATCAACGGATCTTCGGGCATCGCGGTCGGCATGGCCACCAACATTCCGCCACATAACCTCAAAGAGATCATTGACGCTTGTATTGCGCTGCTGGCCGAACCACAAACACCTTTATTGAAGATTCTGGAGATGGTGCCCGGTCCAGATTTCCCCACCGGCGGCTTTATTCTGGGGCGGCAAGGAATTTTGGATTACTACACCCGCGGCCGCGGCAGTTTGAAGTTACGCGCCAAGGCGGCGATGGAGAAGCTGGGCAAAGACCGCGAATCCATCATCGTCACGGAGCTGCCCTTCCAGGTAAACAAGGCTCGTCTCATTGAGCATGTGGCCGCCTTGGTGGGAGAGAAGAAAATTGAAGGCATTTCCGACGCGCGCGACGAGAGCGATCGCGACGGCATGCGCATTGTGTTCGAACTGAAGCGCGGCGAAAATGCCGAAGTCATTCTGAACAACCTATATAAGCAAACGCAAATGCAGATCAGCTTCGGCGTGATCATGCTGGCGATTGTCAACGGGCAGCCGCGCGAACTGGGCATCATCGATGTCATTAAACGCTTCCTTGAGCACCGTGTCGATGTGGTGCGGCGGCGCACGGATTACCTTTTGCGCAAAGCGCGAGCCCGCGAGCACATTCTCTTAGGTTTCCAGAAAGCGCTCGATCTGCTGGATGCCATCATCTCCCTCATCCGCGGGTCGAAGACTCCCAAAGAAGCGCGCGAGGGCTTGGTTACCCAATTCACGTTTACTGAGATTCAGGCGCAAGCCATCATCGAGTTGCAGCTGCAGCGGCTCACCGGCATGGAACGCCAGAAGATTCTGGACGAACTGGCCGAGATTCAACGCATGATTGCCGAGTACCTGGAAATTCTGGGGTCGGAAAAAGTTTTGAAAGCCGTGATTGTCAGGGAACTCAAGGATGTGCAGAAAGAGTTTGGCGACGAGCGGCGCACCCAGATCATCGAGGATACGGGCGAGATCAAGCTAGAAGATCTGGTGCAGATGGAAGACGTGGCGGTCACGGTTTCGCGCGGCGGCTATTTAAAGCGCACCTCGGTAGACACCTACCGGCGCCAAACGCGTGGCGGCAAGGGCCGCATCGGCATGGGTACGCGTTCGGAAGACGCTGTGGAGCATTTGGTTATTGCTTCCACGCACGCTTACATGTTGATCTTCACCAACAAAGGCCGCGTTTACTGGTTGAAGATTTATGAGATTCCCGATGCCGGCACCACCGGCAAGGGCAAACACGTGTCGGGCTTGATCGCTTTGCAGCCGGACGAATCGGTGAAGGCGTTCCTGGCCGTGAAGGAGTTTGTGGCCGAGAAGTTTATTGTCATGGTGACGCGGCATGGTGTCATTAAGAAGTGCGAGTTGACGGAGTTCGACAATCCTCTGTCGCGCGGCATTATTGCGCTGGCGCTGGATGACGATGATGAACTGCTGGGCGCCACTATCACCAACGGCAAAAACTATATCTTCCTGGGCAGCCATGAAGGTATGGCCATCCGCTTTAACGAAGACGAAGTGCGGGCCATGGGACGGCAGGCGCGCGGTGTCAGGGCGATGGATCTGGATAAGGGCGATTACCTGGTCGGTCTGGAGGTGATCGAGAAGGAAGGACTGATTCTCTCGATTTCAGAGCACGGGTTTGGTAAGCGTACGCCGCTTGAAGACTACCGGCTAACGGCCCGCGGACGCAAGGGCGTTATCAACATGAAGACAACGCCGAAGGTGGGCAAGGTGGTGGCGGTGCTTTCCGTGAAGGAGAATACCGATCTGATGATCATCACTAAAGACGGCAAGATGATTCGCATTGAGTCCGGCGAGATTCGGCAGGCGGGCCGGTCTACCCAAGGTGTGCGGCTGGTGCGCATGGAAGAAGGCGATCTGGTTGCGGCGGCGTCTTGCATTCCCGACACGGGGGATGAGACGAAGAACGGGGACTTGCCCTTCGAGTAGAGGGAATCAGAACTCTTTGGGAGCGCGGGACCAATAGGATTCAAACAGGCCGGCCATGGCTTCGGCAAATCCGTCGTGTTCGAAGACGACAGCGGTCCAAGCTGGCCGCGTCAGCACGGGATCGAGCAGGGCCACCAATCCGCACCTGCTATCGAATAGAGCGAGTTTCATCGGCAAGCGCTCGGCAAAGCGGATTTCAATGCCGACGCCGCGATATTCAAGCAGCCGGTGGCGATGCTCCTCATCAATGGGACCGGCCTCGATCAGCAGCCGGCAAGTCACTCCGCGCGTAGCCGAATCTTTCACCATTTGCTCGTCGAGCGGATCGACGGCGAAAGGCGGCCGCGAGAACTCCACGTATTCGCGGCTCGCGGAGGCGAGCATCCTGCGGTAGTGAACCGCCGTTTGCATGGGATCGTTGACCAGGCTCAGAAAATCGAGCGTGCCGCGGCCGTCCTGGCCTTCCAAATATGAGGTTCGCAGGTCTTCAATCAGGCCGCTGGCGAGACGCGATTGCTCTGTCAACTCTGTTTGAAGAATCTTGCTGCGGCGTCCCAGATAGGAGGGAATGGCGAGGCTGGGATCGATGCCCGAAAAAAGCTTGGTGCGCTCCTGCACCACCTGGGCGAACCCCTTCTCCACCAGGCTGTCGAGCACTTCATAAATTTTTTGGCGAGGCACGTGTGCGCGCGCAGCCAACTCCAAGGCCTTAAACCGTGGGTGCCCCAGTAGGACCATATAGGATCGGGCTTCGTAGGCGTTCAACCCGACCTGCTGCAACTTCCGCCAATTTAACTGGTAATCGACCGGCGTGACGTCCCTGCTACTCATCGAACCGAGAACATATCACAAGTCGAGACTGATTTGTCAGTGTAATTAGATCCGCCAAGGCGGGGTCTTTCAGTTCCGTTTACTACTCAACTACCCGGCTTGGGGACGGAGTCGCGCGCCGCTTCAAGGCGCTCATCGATATAGGCCTTGGCCAAGCTCAAACTACCCTTAACCAAACCGGCAAACCGCCTTTTGCCAAATCATGCGTGCGGCGCTAATATCTTCCACCGCCACCCCTAACGATTTGTATACCGTCTTTTGTTGCGGCGGCGTGGCTTTGGTCTGTGCCAGGATTTCGCCCAACTCGGCATAGATGGGCTCGCCCGAACATACGATTTCCACCGATTCTCTTTCCGCTGCCTCGCGCTGCTCTACCACAATCGCCGCGCCGCGCATGACCGCATCATCCAGTTCGCGCGCTGCCATACCCACCGCGCCCACTGCGTTCACATGCACGCGCTCTTTGAGCCATTCGCCCCGCACGAACGCCTCGCTGGCATGGGTGACCGAGCAAATGACATCGGCGCCTCGAACCGCTTCTTCCATACCCATAACCTTGGCGCCGGTTTCGTGTGCAAAGCGCATGGCATTTTCCGAGGTTCGACTCCAGACGCGGACTTCCGCAAACTCGCGCACCTTGCTTAAAGCCGCAAAGTGGGTCCGTGCCTGTACGCCGCTGCCAAGGATAGTGAGCACGCGCGCGTCCGGGAGCGCCAAAGCCTGGGTAGCCAGTGCCGACACGGCAGCAGTGCGCCACGCCGTGATCACCCGGCCGTCGAGCGTTGCCAGCGGTTCGCCTGTATGAGCGCTAAACAGCACAATGAGAGCCTGATGCGTGTGTAAGGGCGTGCCGGCGTTGCGCGGGAAGACAGTCACCAGTTTCGCGCCCATCACGTCGCCTTGGATGGCCGGCATCAACGCAAACCAACCCGGAGGTTCTTCCGTCGTCAGGACCGACCGAACCGGCTGAATAACTTTTCCAGCCGAGAGCGCAATCAGAGCATCTCTCATCTCAGCGATGAGTTCATCCAGATCCAAGAGCTTCTCGACATCTTGCGCCGTGAGATGCATGGGTATATGTTCACACGCGCGTGCGGCGTCTCATCAACACACTGCTAGACTTGACTCAGAACCCCGACTGCGAGTCTTCTAAACATGCCTAAACCCGACTTGCCGGTAACGCTGGGTGCTTTACGCGCCAGCCATTTGATCGAACAACTGAGCCCCGAACGAACGTTGAAAGAAGAATTGCGTTCCAATCTTCTTTGCAAACTGGAACGGAGCGAGACGCTGTTTCCCGGCGTCATGGGTTATGAAGACACGGTGATTCCCCAGGTAGTGAACGCTGTCCTCTCACGCCATAACTTCATTCTTTTAGGTTTGCGCGGCCAGGCCAAAACCCGGTTGGCGCGCATGCTCACCACTTTGCTCGATCCGTTTATGCCGTACGTGGCGGGTTGCGAAATCAAAGATCATCCGTTGCGGCCGCTGTGCAAGCATTGTCGCGACAAAATTGCGACACTGGGCGATGCGACGCCCATCCGATGGGTCTCAGCCGCAGATCGTTACGTGGAAAAATTGGCGACGCCTGACGTGACCATCGCCGACATGATTGGCGATATCGATCCGATTAAGGCGGCGCGCACCGGCCAGGACATTTCGAACGAACTTACCATTCACTACGGCTTGGTCCCGCGCGCGAATCGCGGCTTGTTTGTCATCAATGAACTGCCTGATTTGGCGGGCAAGGTGCAAGTGGGCCTGTTTAACATCATGCAAGAGGGCGACATCCAAATCAAAGGCTATCCGGTTCGTCTGCCGCTGGATGTGATGCTGGTGTTCACCGCGAACCCGGAAGACTACACCGCGCGCGGTAAAATCATTACTCCTCTGAAGGACCGCATCGGCAGCGAAATCCGCACGCATTATCCGCTGCACGTTTCGCAAGGCATAGCTATCACCAAGCAGGAAGCTTGGACCAGGCGGCGGTCGCCGGTGGGCATTGAGGTGCCGCCCTACATTCATGAAGTGGTGGAGCACATCGCGTTTTTGGCGCGTGAAGACAAGCGCGTCGATAAGCGTTCGGGTGTTTCGCAGCGGCTCCCCATCTCGGTGCTTGAGAATGTCATCTCAAATGCCGAACGCCGCGCTTTGAAATCGAAAGATAGCGAGGCGGTGCCGCGCATCCTGGATCTTTATGCGGCGCTGCCCTCTATCACAGGCAAGCTCGAATTAGAGTATGAAGGCGAACTGAAGGGTGGCGATGCGGTGGCGCGCGAAATTATCAAGAACGCCGTCGGCAAAGTCTTCACCTCCTATTTTGACGGGGTAAACTTGCGCCAAGTTGTGCAATGGTTTGAATTGGGCGGCAGCCTGCGGCTGGACGAAGATCTGCCGGCACAGGAAATGATCAGCCAACTCGGCAAGATTCAGGATTTGCTGCATTTCACCGGCAAATTAGGGCTGAACGAGAACGAGAGCGACGCCTTGCGAGCTTCGGCCGCTGAATTTATTCTGGAAGGTTTGTACGCTCATAAGCGAATTAGCCGCAACGAAGAGTTGGAGTTTGTGGTGGCGGAACGAGCGTCTCGCGAAGAGCGCCTTCGTGAGGAGCAAGATCCGCGGCGCGGCGGCTTTGAGCCTCGTAAGGGCGGACCGGGCGGCGGCGGACGCCGGAATTTGAACTAAGGCTGACCAAATGCGGCGCGTCTCTTATTCCAAATTTTCCGAAGAAGATCTCGGTATTGAGCTCGAGGATTTGTTGCGCGCGTTGTCGGATTATCTGCTGGGGAGCGGTTTCCAAGATCCGTACATGCAGTTCTCGGAAATGAGCCAGCACACGCTCGAAGATCTGAGACGGGCTCTCGAGCAGGCGCTCCAGGCGGGCGATCTTTTCAGCCCTGAGCAACTGGAAGAAATGCGCCAGCGGCTCGAACAAATGTCGGCGGAACAGCGCGAGCAATTGATCCAGCGGTTGATCCAAAAATTGGAGGAGGGCGGCTACATCAATATGGATGGCCCGCCGCGAGATTCTGCAACCGGCCCGGGCGGAGAAGGCGATGCGGAGAATCAGATGCATTTCGAGGTGACTGATAAGGCCATCGATTTTCTGGGATTCAAGACGCTGAAGGATCTGTTGGGCTCGCTCGGCAAATCAAGTTTCGGCGCGCACGATACCCGCGATCTATCGACGGGCATCGACGCTAGCGGCGGGGCCAAATCATATGAGTTTGGCGATGTTCTTAATCTGGATGTCAGCGCGACGTTGTTCTCGGCCATGCAGCGCGAAGGTGTGAAGCTGCCGTTGAATCTCGAATATTCGGACCTGCATGTTCATCAGTCGGAATATCAAAGCTCTTGCGCCACGGTGCTGATGCTCGATTGCAGTCACAGCATGATTCTTTATGGCGAAGATCGTTTCACGCCGGCCAAGAAAGTGGCTTTGGCTTTGTCGCACCTCATAAAGACGCAATATCCGGGCGATTCCTTGCGTTGCGTGCTGTTTCACGATTCAGCGGAGGAGATGCGCATTTCCGATCTGGCGCGTGTGCAAGTGGGGCCATACTACACGAACACACGCGATGGCCTCATTCTGTCTCAGCGCCTTCTGGCTCAGGAAAAGAAGGACATGAAGCAGATCATCATGATTACCGACGGCAAACCTTCCGCTCTGACACTGGAAGACGGCAGGATCTATAAGAACGCCTTCGGTCTTGATCCATTGGTAATCAGTCAAACGCTGGAGGAAGTGGCGCGCTGCAAAAAGCGCGGCATTTTGATCAATACCTTCATGCTCGCCAGCGATTACGGCTTGGTCCAATTCGTGCAAAAAGTGACGCAGATGTGTAAAGGCAAGGCTTACTTCACTACCCCTTACACGCTGGGCAACTATCTGTTAATGGATTATATGAATCGCAAGACGCGCACGATTCATTGAGATCAACGCACAATAGTGTTCTTATTCATGCTCTCCAATTGATTCGTGAGAAACGCCATGTCGCCGAACGGTTCTCCGCCGTTGCGCGCCCAGTAAACCCGGCCAAGCTTATCAATCAAAATCGTTGAGTGCAGTTCAATCTCCTCAAAATCGTCGTAGGAATGAAAGCGGCGCGCGTTCGAGTAGTGATCGTCGGAAAGAAGCTCAATCGGCAAGCTCCCGAACGTCTTCAAGGCCTCCGCATTCTTCTCCGGAGTAGCGCTGCTCACCGCCAGCACGATTGTGTCAAGCCGCTGCCACTCGCTTTTCTTGTCGCTGATATCGTGCAATTGCTTCATGCAGTGCGCGCAGTCCTGACCCAGATAGAACACCAGAATGACGTTCTTCTTCTTGAATTGGTCCAGAGTCACGCGCTTTCCTGAAGAGTCCTTCACGTCCAGTAGCGGGGCCGGAAAGGGTTCCCATTTATTGGGACCGAATTTTTCGAGCGACGTGCGCAAGTAATTTCGTTCTTCTCTGGGCGAGGAATCCCGAGGCGACGCCTTGATTCCCGTGGCCAGCGCACGGCTCACAATCGGCAGGTCTTTATCGGCATCGGCGGAGACGAACAACAACCGCGCCATGGCATCCTCTGCCTTGCTCTTGTCGCCGGCCGCCGCGTACGCGCGCACCAAACCAGACAAGGCGAACAGATCGTTTTTCGTCAAAGTCAGTGCTTTCTCAAACGCCACCGCCGCCAGTAGTGGGCTTTTGCTGTTCAAATAAGCTTCGCCCAGGCTGTTGTACAAAGACTCCGGATACCGGGGCGGATCGGCATATCCCTGCTGAAAATCGAATTCGCGCCCCGCCGCTTCCGAAAGAGATTGCAGCCCCTCCAGGGTATGCCCGCGCGCCAGCAATATCCTTCCCTTCAGTTCCAGAGACTGAATTTCATAAGGTGCAAGTCCACTTTTATCCTTTTCAACCTCGCTCATCAACGCTCGATGCGCGGCGATCCTCTTTTCCGCTTTCTCCAACTCGTTCTTGCCCAAATAAGCGCGTGCCTCGAAATAGCTCCGGTTCACTTTATCCAGCAAAATATCGCGCCACGGAAGATTGTTTTCTTTCAGCAAATCGTCCCAGCGTTCAAACTTAACGCATTCGCGCGCCAGCGCCGCGATTCCATAAGAGTGGCTGCTATAGGGAGAGACGTCGTTTCCCTTCGGGTCAAGTGGCGCGTCGATCAGTTGCCTGGCTCCGAACATGGCCGCCTCCGCCATCCCCAATTGCTCTTGGATGTACGACAAGTAATTGCGGTTGTGGCCGTAATTCCAGACGTTGAATGGGAATGTCATCGTCTGCTGCATGTACTGTTTTTCGCACCGGGTTGCCGCGTCCATGGAAATGGCCGCCTCGTTCCACATCCCCACAATGCTATAGATATGTCCCGGCATATGCAGAGCATGTCCGATGCCGGGCACGATCTCGCCGTAACGGCGGGCGCTTTCGAGCGCTTGCTCAGGTTCGTTGTAATCCCAATTGTGGATGCGGTAATGATGCGCGCCCGGATGGTCGGGTTGCTTGGCCAGAATTTCGCGAATCATCAACTCCGCGCCATACCGGGAATCGCCGATGGTTTCCAGCGCCAGCACTGCCCGCGCTTCCATGTCGTCTGGATACTTCACGCAGAGGGTTTCGAGAATCTTCCTTCCCCGCTTTGCCCTTGCCTCGTAGCCGTTCGCGTCCGGACTATCGTTCAACGGATCGGCTAAGAGTTCCGCCGCCATTGCATCGATATAAAGACGCTCGCGCGGGGTGACTTGATCTTCCCGTCTGATCGCCTCGCGAATCATATCCTGAGCGCGTTCTTCACCGCCTCGGCCCACCAGATTGGCACGAGCCAGCCCCCAGTACGCCATCGCATTGCCAGGCTCGAGTTTGAGACACCAACGAAACGAGCGCTCCGCCTCGTAATCCCAAAAGGAGTGCAGCAAAGCGTTGCCCTGATCGAACCAGCGCTGCACCTCCGGGTTCTTGGCGGTGATGGGAAAATGCGCGACGCCTATACCCTCCATCACCCAAGGCTTTTCGCGTGGGCCTGTATCGAAAGCCTCTCCACTATGAGAGTGTCCCAGCTTCTCCAGAATTCCCGGACCGTTGGATTGCCACCCGAACAGCGGTACACACAAGACGAACAAAAGATAACGAATGATATGAACTGGCATGGAAGCTCATAGTCTAACAAGGGATCGCCGCCGGCAAGCTGCGGCTCCCGCTTCTCAATGCGCTTGTATCACTGGCTGTCCTTCCCTTGGCTGGCGAATAAAGCTGATCAAGGTTTGCGACAGCTCGGGCCGGAAAATATCGCTGTGATCGGGCACAATCGAAACCGGCATGGATGAGACCCAGTAGGGCGTTTGGTTCCATGCGCCGGTGGTCTCACAGAATATGTAATTGTCTTTGACGGTCTTCCACTTCACAACTTCGGTATCGTGCTCTTGGCACTGCGTGCCTTTCACGAAATAGTGGTTGTAAAGGGCTGGAATGCTGGCGGTGCTGTGCGTGAAGTAAGTGCTTTGGTTGGTGATGACTCCAGGATCGGCGGGGTCTCCACTGCAACCCGACTTCTTGTCTGCCTCCACATTGCCCGTGCAGTACGCGCGCGTCTTCATTTGCATCCTGGCGGCCGTTTGACCGATAGGCAGGAAAATGTGATTCGCCCAATCGCCATCGAGGTGATGGACAAGAACAATGGCACGCTTTTATCGCCCGCGCGATAGGTCACACTGTGATGTTTCAAGAAATCGAGGAACTGCTTGGCATCGGTGGCGGGCGCGGCTTCGTTTAAGAGCACTGTAAGGGTAGGTAGCGGAAACCGCATGGCTCCTCCGCGATAATTCGCGCTGCGCAGTTCATCGAGAATTTGCGTTTCCAGGTACGGAGTCATCACGCGCTCAAGCGCACGGCCGCCGAACGAATGGCCAATCAACACCAGATTCGTTTTCTCCGCCTGAGTTGGTCTTGCCGTACACATGACGCGGAACAGCGCTTCCTCAAGATCGAGACCGCCGGCGCGTACGGCGGCGGCAGAACCGTTCCAATAGGAGAAGTTTGCTCCAACCTTTACACGCGCGCCGCGCCAACCGATGTAAATCCCCATAACCGGCACGGAGCAACTCGATTTATTCCCATCGCTCTCCGTTACATCGGTGTACACATCGCGCAGGAACTGTTCAAACCCGGCCACATTGCCGGAGTTCTTGTCGGCGTTGTTTTTCCAGCCGTGGATAAAGACAATCACGTACGGATCGGCACACTCCCGGCGCAGCTTGACGATTCGCTCGACCGTGTTATCGAGCTGAGCGCGGCTGAAAATCTGGCCGTTGTCGTCGAATTCAACGAAACCCAAAGGAACGGTGTGATCGAATTTTGGAGCAGGAGGCACCAAGCCCACCAGATTGCTTTGATACTGCTTGACTGGGTAGCACGCGGTCAGTAAACACAGCGCGACGGCGGCAAAGCAAATTGGTTTCACCGTTTCTCCTTACCTGTGGCGAAGGCTTCTTTGGCAGTGCTCTTTGGTGCAAATAAACGCCCGACCAAATGCAGAATATCAGGCTCGAATTCCGTCAGTTCGAAGGAGAGCAGAGATGTGGCCAGAGACGTTCCGCTGCGGCGCAAGGATTCGTTTACCGTGCCCGTGTTCGGATAGAAGCTCATGCCAATGAAGCCGCCCGCCGCCGCGCCGGCCACCGTTGAGAAAACAGGCCGGTAACCGCCGCCTTCCTTGGGTTGCGCGAACATGTTGCGTGCGGCACAAACCGCGCGCTTCCAGGTAATGCAATTTGTTGGCTTGCGGCGCGGATCTTCATGAAAAGCCCAAGCGGTCAAATACTCGCCCGTAGCCTTGGTCATGCCTTGCGCGTAACGCGCGCCGAAGAGTTTCGCATAACCGGCCGTCCCTTGTCCCCAAGCCGGTTCTTCTTTCGTCAAAAGTCCATAGCCGCTGGAGAAAGCCGCGCCAAAAACCGCCCCGGGGGTGAGTAGATTACCACCCCAGATGCAGGCGCGCTGCTTGGCGGTTAGAGGATCGTCCGTCTGAAGCCGGTAGCCATTGCACTGTGGAATCTCTATGATGGGGGGCGGCGCTACATTCTGCGCGGAAGCAACTCGCGAACTAAGAAGCGCAACGATAAGCCCTGCCGCTAAGGCAAGGGGGCGTTTAAATGGCGTCGTCACTGGCCTGACCTCCGTTTCGCATATGCATTATAGTGACGGCGGAAGCCGAAGCGTTTCAAGCTTCTGGCAATGCATGATTGTTTAAAAAGACCAGACCGCGAGGAGGTACAAGATATAAACCACGGGCAAGGCGAATAAGCTGCTATCCAGGCGGTCGAGCATGCCGCCATGGCCAGGCAGTAAGTTGCCGCTATCCTTCACGCCCGCGCCGCGTTTCATGGCCGATTCGGCAAGATCGCCCAATTGTCCGGCCAGGCTTGCCACAACGGCAATCAAGACGACTTGCCACCGCGCGACCCAGGTAACGAAATGGCCCAAATAAAACACGCCAAAGAGAACTGCGCCGAGAACGGAAGCGATGGCCCCTTCCCAACTCTTACCGGGACTCACCACGGGCGCAAGCTTGTGCCTGCCGAATTTTCGTCCGACATAATAAGCAGCGCTGTCTCCCACCCAATTCAGCGCCAGCGCGAAGAAAAGCAAATGCACGCTGGTGCGCCGCAAATCAACGGCAAAACGCCAAGGAGCAAACGTGTAGAACGCGCCCAGGAAGGCACAGGCCACCTGTGGCAGGACGTCGCGCAAATTGTCGTGGCGCAAAGAAGTAACGAACGCGCATACCACCAGAATGCTGACGCCCGGCAGAGTGAATTGCGGCAGGAAGAGGATCACCAAGCCGGCGAGAAAACCGAAAATGCCGGGACGCGGGATGTCGTGTTTCGCTACCAGACCGGAGTATTCCCAATAACAGAGCAGGCTCACGGCCAGAGAAGCCGCCATGAAAAGAAGCGGCGGTGCCCAACCAACTAAATAGGCTGCAACCAGAACCAGCGCCAACGCCGTGACGACGCGCTTCATACGGCGAATAGGAACAATAATTTCGACAAAATCATTTTGCTTTTAGCCCAAATGAGCTAAAGGCAATTCTAATGCTTCGTCTTCTAAGAGCAGTTCGGTGGATTCAATGACGGGGGACGTAGACCTGGCAAGACCGCCAAAACGGCGTTCGCGGCTTTGGTATTCACAGATAGCTTCGAGCAGACCGCGCCGCGAGAAATCGGGCCACAGCGTTTCCGTGACATATAGTTCGGCGTAGGCGATTTGCCAAAGCAGAAAATTGCTGATGCGCATTTCGCCCGACGTGCGAATGAGCAGATCCGGATCCTTCTGGCCGGCGGTGTATAAATGATCGGCAATCGATTCCTCAGTCACTTCCAGCGCGTTCAAGTTGCCCTCGTCGCGGGCATTCTCAATCATCGCGTTCACCGCATCCACAAGCTCAGTACGGCCGCCGTAGTTAATGGCAAGGTTCAAGCGCATGCCGCGATTCCCGGCTGTCTTATCAATGGCGTCTTGCAATTCCGCCTGCACCGCGTCAGGCAGAGATTCGATTCGGCCAATCGCTCCTAATTGAATATCGTTGCGCAACAAGTTCTCTAGCTCCTTGCGCAAAAAGAATCGCAACAACCGCCACAAACCTTCCACTTCGTTGCGCGGCCGTTTCCAGTTTTCCACGGAAAAAGCGTAGAGCGTTAACGCTTCCAGGCCAAGTTGGGCGCAAGCCTCAACCACATTTCTAACGGTGTTAATGCCGGCGCGATGCCCCATGAGGCGCGGATAGTTTCTTTGCTTCGCCCAACGCCCGTTTCCGTCCATGATGATGGCCACGTGCGCCGGCAGCCGAAGCGGGTCTATCTGGTTCGCGATACGCCAATCGGCATCTCCGGGGGAGAGCGATCTGAGCAGTTCCTTCATATCGTAAAGTTCTATGGTACACCAAGGAGATTGCCCATCGCCACAAAGTTCGGGCCAGTTTTTGCACTAAAACTTCATAAGCACAGGGACTAGGGCTGCCGCTCCGCAATAAAAGCTACCAAGAGGAAGTGGGTATTCGCGCGCTTTTTTCTTAGCGATTAAAATGTACATTCCGCCTAAAACAACCGCGGTGACGCTGCCCAGGAGGAGTGTCTGAATGCCAGCCTCTAAACCAAGGAATAGGCCGATGCAGGGTAGAAGCTTAACGTCGCCCATTCCGAGAACTTCGCGCTTTGTCGCTCTGCCCCACAGAAATCCAATGGCCGCCAGCGGCACTGTTAGCACAAATGCGCCCGTGAGCGCTTCAAATAGAGACTGGGCGCGCGTTCCGAGCGAGGGCAGTAATAGAACACCCAAATCTCCCGGTACTTTCGTGAAGAAGGCAAACAGCAAACCCAGAGCGCTGCCGCCTAGGGTGAATTCGTCGGGCAAGATGCGCTCTTCCAGATCCGTCCAAAAAAGGACCGTCATAATCGCTTCAAAAAGACACCACTTCAGGCTGTTCAGGCTCCAACCAAAACGCGCCACCGTGGCGGCGAATAGCGCGGCCGTAATCAGTTCCACCAGCAGGTAACGGATGCCAATAGCCTTACCGCAACTGCGGCAGCGTCCTTTGAGCAGAGCGAAGCTGACAACCGGGATGTTGTCATACCAGGCCACGGGTTTGCCGCATTCCGGACAGAACGAACGGGGCCGCACAATGGATAGATCTCGCGGTATGCGATAAATGCAAACGTTAAGGAAACTGCCCATGAGCAGGCCGGCCAATGCCGCCACCACAATATAGACCATGGAATCAGCGGGCAAGCGCCCTCAGGTAGGATTCCAGTGTTCGCCCGACCATGCGCTCCGCTGTAAAGTGTTCCGCCACTCTTCTCTTGCCCCGTTCAATGAGAGTCTGCGCCAGGGTGGAATCTTCTCTCAATCGGCGCATGGCCGTGCAGATTTCGCTGGGCGAGTTTGGCGTGAGTAATCCAGCCTCGCCGAAATCCAACGCCTCGCTCAAACCACCCACATTGCTTGCGATCACGGGAATGCCTCTCGCCATGGCTAACAAAGCGGCGGAGCCAAACCCTTCGGCCCGGGTAATATAAACGAACATAGACGCGCGTTCCAAGTCGCGGCTTAGGTCGGTGGAGAAGTGAACCGGCATTCCGGCCAAGCGGGCGGCTTCCTCTATCAGATCGCGACCCTTGGCGGGATCGTCCGAATCCAGCGCGACTACGGGATAATCGGCCCTCCATTCGGCTGTCACGCCCCCGGAATCGACGCCGTCGTACACGACGTCAATTTTGTTTTTGGCAATCCCCGCGACTTCCAATTCCCCCGCCACAAACCAGGAGACGGCCAGGAAACGTGAAGCTTGCCGATATTTCCATTTCGAAAGCGGCGAAAGTTTAAGCGGAAAAGCCACTCGCCTGGAAACCACGAAAGGCGCGCCGGAGACCAAGGCCGCGTAGGTGTGCGCGTGCGCATCATGCACATGCACAAGAGCGGCGTTTCTTGAATGGGTCCAAAGGTTCTTCAGGTTCGCGGCATAAATGGTGAATCCCGCCTCGGATGCACTTTTAAAAAGCGGCGACCCGGCGCGTGCCAGCAGCACGCACTCCTGGCCCGCATTCCGCAATCCATTTAGAAGCAACAAAACCTGCCGTTGGCCGCCGCGCATTTCGCGCCCGGTATCCACATGCACAGTACGCAAGGCTACGCCTTTCGGCCCGGACTCATAGCTCTGGCTTTGGCGTACTTCACAAAGTTATAAAGCCCCGCCATGTAGGCGATGGTCAAGCCTTCTATGCCATCCAGAAAACCGAGTTTCAAGACATACGTGCGAAAAATCGTCCAAGGCGGCTCGAGCAGCAGCCGTGTGAACCCAAGCGACTGGCCGCGCGTTACCATTTCCTGCGCGGCGAGCGTGGTGTACCTATCCATGGTCCGCAGGTGTTCCGACAGAGAACTGCAGGTGAAGTGCAGAAGGTTCGATTCTAAATGTCCCACGGGACCATCCACTCTTACCGATTCATGGACGAACTCTCCCACCCAGCGAGCTTTGCGCCGATTAAACAAGCGGACCTTGCGATCGGGATACCAGCCGCTATGCAAAATCCAGCGTCCCAGGTATTGCGCCAGGCGGGGCATGGTGTAGCCTTGATATTTTGCTCCCGCCTTCTTGATGTGCCAGATTTCCGCTTCCAACGCTTCGCTCAAGCTTTCGTC
This sequence comes from Bryobacterales bacterium, assembly GCA_963785595.1. Classification (GTDB taxonomy): domain Bacteria; phylum Acidobacteriota; class Terriglobia; order Bryobacterales; family Bryobacteraceae; genus Bog-105. The sequence goes on from CAWAVY010000003.1 coordinate 1,935,087, forward strand.
CGCGTCAAGCGAAAGAATCCAATCGTGTGTGGCCAGTTCGGCGGCTATGTTCTTTTGCGCGGCATAGCCGTGCCAGGAAGCTTCCTCAACCCGCGCGCCCAGCTTGCCGGCTATCTCCACCGTGCGATCGTTTGAGCCGCTATCCAGCACTAGAATTTCCTCGCAGCAGCGCAGGCTTTCAATCACGCGCGCAATATTACGTTCTTCGTTAAAGGTAATGATGGTGGCCGAAATTTTCATCATGCTAAATGCGCGTGGGTGCTAACGAAACCGAAAGAGCGAAGATAACGACCGCGGCCGCCGCTAGCCAGCGCCGGGCGGCGCCAGGGGGATGATCGTCGAAAACCAGTGGATGCCGGCGCCCTAGAAAAAACATCACGACCGCCCAAAGCCACCAAGGCCAATAGAACTTTCCCATTACCACCAAAAGCGCCACCATGCTGGTGGACAAGATGCGATGGCCGCGCTCGCCGAACACCGCATACACAATATGTCCGCCGTCCAACTGGCCTAGCGGAAGTAGATTAAGCGCCGTCATCAGCAGGCCCGCGAGTGCGGCTGTGGCCATGGGGTGCAAAAGAATACGGCTTGAACCGGAGGCACCGAAATGCAGCCATTCCACAGCTCGCAAACCCAACGGCGTACCGATCAGAATGGCTCCTTCATCGCCGCCGCGCAACGGATGAGAGGCCCAAACGCCTGCGACTAGGAACGGCAGCAGCATAAGCACGCCCGCGAAAGGACCGGAACTGCCAATGTCAAATAGATCGCGCCGGGTATAGATGGGTGTCTTAATTCGAATGAATGCTCCCAGCGTGCCGAACAGCGTGGGAGATGGCAGAAAATAGGGGAGCGTCGCCTCGACTCTGCATCGCACGCACGCTACGTAGTGGCCCATTTCGTGCGCTATGAGAATCAGCAGTAAGGGTCCGGAAAACACAAAGCCCCGCAGGAGGCCCTTATCGCCGTGAAAAAGCTGAAGAAAGCTCTCGATCAAGTCTTGCTGATTGAACGGACGGCCTAAAGAGAAACTGGATACCAAGGCAGATCCAAACACCGTAGTGGTTACAGCGGTGAGGATAAACAGCAGCAGACTCAACCACCATAAGCGGGGCAAGCGCTGGAAACCCTCCTGTGGCTCCTCGCCCAGCCACGTTCGCTGAGGTTCGGGTGGCACGCTATCGGGGGGGCCAAGCAGTCCCGGCTGTGACACAAAACTTACTGTAGCGCCTGCAATTCCTTGCCCGGTTTGAAGCGCACAGCCTTTCCGGGAGGAATCGCCACTTCTGCGCCGGTCCGCGGGTTGCGCCCTATTCCCGTCTTGCGTGGCCGCACGTTAAAGATTCCAAAGCCCCGAAGCTCGATCCGGTCACCTTCGCTGAGAGCCCTCTTCATCGTGTCGAAAACCGTTTCGACGGCCATCTCCGCCTTTGTTTTTGTAATCCCAGTCCGGTTCACAACTTCGTTGATGATGTCTAACTTGATCAAACAGCCTCCCGGCTTTGCGGAGCTGAAATGCCTTGCGATGAAGACGCGCAAAACACTTCTTTGCCCCAATTTATATGCTATGAAGGAGTGTAACGCACTGTCAAATTGGCTGATCCGGGGCTTTACTACCCGCACCGGCCTTCGAAGGGATTTTTTTCATCCTACGCGCTGTTCTTACCGAACCGCTATTTCTCCAGTGCGCTTAAGTTGTTGAGTGGACAATGCTTTTGGATTGCCCGTTCCTGGCCGTCTGCGTGCTCTCGTTTAATGAGACTCGGCTTTCTCATGTACCCTCGCAGTTTTCGCATTCTCCTCATCGACGATAGTCCAAGCGATGTTTGGCTGGTCAAAGAAGCTTTGCGCCTGGCTCAGATTTCCGCGCAGATTGCTATCGCACGGGATGGCATGGAGGCGACCGATTACCTCCATAGGATTGAAAGAAACGCGCTCGATTACCCGGATTTGATCGTACTCGACCTCAACTTGCCCCGCAAGAATGGTCACGTGGTGTTGGCGGAAATCAAAGCGTCTTCCGGCTTGCGGCATATCCCGGTAGTGATTTTGAGCAGTTCAACCGCGGAAGACGACCGCCGAAGTGCCTATGAATTGAACGCATCCTGTTTCGTGACAAAGCCTAGTAGTCTCCCGGCATATGTGGAGATGGTACGTGGGATGGATAGGTTCTGGTTGAGTGGTTTGGAACTCCGTCAGCCGGCTTGAAGATGGCAACTGGCTGGCGATAAACTGGAGCTTAACGGCGATGGAGTTCGCCACAACCGCCTGTGAGGGCTGATGACTCCTATAAACCTAACGTTTGGAGTCTACTTTGCAAACAGTCCTCTTGATTTCCCTCGGTGCCGTGGTCGGTGCAAACCTTCGTTATTTTGTGGCCCAATATGTTGCCAAACTCGTCCCATCGAGTTTTCCTTTCGGCACGCTGATTATCAACATCTCAGCCAGTTTCATCCTTGGATTCTTCCTTATCTGGACCAGCGAGCGGGTGCTGGCGGACCCGCGCTGGCGTATGCTCATAGCCGTGGGATTCTGCGCCACATACTCCACATATTCCAGTTACGCTTTTGAGACGTTCGCTTTGCTAGAGAAAGGGCAGTTCTTAGTGGCGGCGCTGAATTTTCTGGCTACCAACGTGGTGTGCTTCATAGCGGTAGCCGGCGGTGCCGCCCTGGCGCGAGGCTTATAGGACAGATTTTCAAATGACCACCGCCGTCCAAGTCACGATGTACCTGAATGAATCCGACAAATGGAAGCAGATACTACAAATGCTGCGGCGTGAAAACGTCGCGGGGGCGAGCGCCTTCCATGCGGTGGGCGGATTTAATGGCAGAAATCACGTCCATACATCGAGTTTGGTCGAGGCTGGCGGCAATCTCCCGGTTGTCATTGTCTTTGTAGATTTCGAGGAGCATGTGAGCCGGGTGTTGCCCAAATTGTTCGGGCTGGCGCCTCACCGGCTGATTGTGCGGGAAAACGTCGTCATCGAACAAGGCACGCTGGAGTGATGTTGACTTTACCAATCCATCTGACATAGAATCTCTATGTAATGGCATCGGCCACCCGCGAAGAAATCCCGCAAGGCACTCTCGACCTGCTAATTTTGAAAACGCTGGAACGCCTGGGCGAACTGCACGGCTTTGAAATCGCCAACGCGATCCAGGCCAGCTCCCAAGACGTCCTGCACGTCGAAGAGGGCTCACTGTATCCGGCGCTGCAGCGGATGATGCTGAAAGGTTGGCTGGACGGGGAGTGGGGCAAGACTGCGGAAAATCGCCGAGCGCGCTACTACAGGCTGACGCGCGACGGGCGCAAACAACTGACCCGCGAACTGGCGCGCTATGGCCGTGTCAGCGAAGCCATTGGCCGGGTTCTCAGGCCCGCTTGAGGAGCGATATGCATGCACTCTTGAGACGTTTCCAGTTCCTGTTGAATCGGCAGCGGTGCCTGGACGACCTCGAAGCGGAAATGCTCTTGCACCGCGAATTGCGCGCCGAACTGTTGGCCCGGCAGGGGATTGCGCCGGATGAGGCAGCGCTCATGGCTGACCGCCAATTTGGTAACGCGACTTTGCTCAAAGAGGACTCCCGCCACATGCTTACTTGGAATCTGCTTGAAGACCTGGGCAAGGATTTGCGCTACTCGCTCCGGTCGCTTTTCGCCAATCCGCTTTTTAGTGTAATAGCAATCCTGACTCTCGCTCTGGGCATTGGCGCCAATACCGCGATCTTCAGTGTGATTAACGCCGTTTTGCTTCGCCGCTTGCCCGTTGCGAAGCCGGAGCAGTTGGTCTATCTGCATGTCGAACCGAGTCAGCCCGACGGCGCCGGCAATACGGGAAACGGCAATTCCTCGTTTAGCGAATACGTTTTTGAACAGCTGCGTACCCAACGGCAAGCTTTTTCAGCAGTGGCGGCGTACGTTCCGCTGGGCTTCAATAAGATCGCCGTGCGCATTGGTCCGCTTCCTGAAGAAGCCTCCGTTGAAATGGTCAGCGGTGAATTCTTTTCGGGTATTGGGGCCGGTGCCACCTGTGGCCGCACCCTTAATTTGGCCGACGAGAAGAACCACGCTGCTATCGCCGTTCTCGGGTATGGCTTCTGGAATCGCCGTTTCGGCGCCGATTGTTCGGTGGTCGGCAAAACCGTTTACGTGAAGGGTCTCCCGTTCACAGTTGCCGGCGTTGCCGCCCGCGGTTTCAGCGGGGTTGAGCCAAGCCCTACAGATATTTGGATTCCGCTGCAGATCAGCCTGGCACTGAACGCCTGGGGCAATCAGCAAATGAACTACTATGCCGATCCTTTATGGTGGTGCTTGCCGTTAGTGGGCCGTCTGGCGCCGGGCGTAACGATAGAGCAAGCACAGGCCTCGCTGGCTTCCGCATTCGGGCGGGCAGCGTATGAACATCTGGGCGGCAAACCGAAGCCGGGCGAACAGCCACGTAAGCTCGTCCTGGTGCCCGCGCGCGGTATTGGGCAGGGCGGAGACGGATACAAACAACCGCTTTACTACTTGTTCGCCATCGTGGGGGTGATTTTGGCGATCGCCTGCGGTAATGTGGCCATGCTCATGGCGGCTCGCAACTCTGTGCGCCGGCGCGAATTCAGCATTCGGATGGCGATTGGCGGCAGCCAAAGCCGCCTGTTTCGCCAACTCCTGGCCGAAAGTCTGCTCCTTTCGGCTTCCGGCGCCATTTTGGGCTGGTTCTTTGCGATGGCGTTTACCAAAGTACTGGCCGGTTGGGCTGGCATGGAAGCAGACCTTGCACCCGACCGGATTGTCACGCTGTTCACCGGCGCGATTATGATCCTGATTGCTTTGCTCTTCGGCTTAGCGCCGTTGCTTACCGTGCGGCGTGTTCCGGTTGGGCTGGCGCTGAAAGACTCGTCGGCCACGGCCTTTCAAGAAAAGACGCGATCGCGTAGTTCGCGTTTGATTGTTGTGGCGCAGGTGGCGCTTGGCTTGGTGCTTGCCGTTTCCGCCGGTTTGCTGACGCGTAGCCTTGGCAAACTGGAACGAGCCAACCTCGGCCTCAAGACCGATGGATTGCTGGTTTTTGGCCTCAGTCCGCAATTCGGCGCGGCGCAGGATGAAAAGAAAATTGCCTTTTACCACGGCGTGCTGGACAAGCTGCGTTCCATTCCCGGCGTTGTCTCCGCTACTCTCATGGGCAATCGGATCGGCTCTGGTTGGAGTAACAACACGACTACGATTCTCGATGGGAAACGCCCCGAAGTGGAAAAAGCGGGGATGCGCTGGAACTCGGTAGGGCCGGATTTTTTCACGACGCTTGGCGTCCCCATTCGCGAGGGGCGCGATTTTCGGGACTCCGATTCCCCGGCAAGTCCGAAGGTTGCGATTGTCAACGAGACGTTTGTGAAACGCTTCCTGAAGGGACGCGCAGGTATGGGCCATATCGTTTCCTATACCTCCCAACTTGCTTTTACGATTGTTGGCGTAGTGGCGGATAACAACTATACAGGCGTGCGCGAGGATCCCATCCCCATGGCCTACTTCCCGTATCCGCAAGTCGGTGATATCGGCGACATGCACGTGGAGTTGCGAACGGCAGGTGATCCGGCCGGTTTCTTGCCGGAAGTGCGCAAAGCGATTACCTCATTGGCGCCTGACTTGGCATTGCTGCAGCCGATGAGCCAGCGCGCGCAGTTTGCCGCCAGCATTACGCAAGACCTGCTCGTTTCGCGGCTTTCACAGTTTTTCGGTGCTTTAGCGATTCTGCTTGTCGCCAGCGGGCTTTATGGGACGCTGGCCTATAGCGTGAACCGCAGAACTTCAGAGTTTGGAGTGCGGATGGCGATCGGGTGCGGGTGGGCCGGGTTGATGTGGATGGTTTTGCGCGAGGGATTGATGCTTAGTTTGGTGGGAATTGTGGTTGGGGTCCCGGCGGCGTTTGCCTTCTCAAAGTATCTTGACTCGCAGCTTTTTGGTTTAGCGCCGCACGATCCGCTGACGTTCGCTCTGGCAGTAGTGGGAGTGCTGGTGGTTTGCCTGTTGGCCGGCTTGATTCCGGCGATCCGCGCGGCTTCGATTGATCCGATACGGGCATTGCGGTACGAATGAACCAGAGCACTGGCACGTGGCCAAACAAGTTACCGCAGATGTTCCAGGTCACACTCAGCGAGGCAACGAGTCGTACATATGGTTGCCGGCTAACGAGCACGGCCGCCTAAACATGGAAAAGAGGTAAATATGGGATTTCTTACCAGGACTGAGTTTAACTCGTTGGAAGACCTGTTCGTGGAACAGCTCAAAGATCTGTATGATGCCGAACACCGGCTGGTCGAAGCGTTGCCAAAAATGGCGGAAGCGGCGAATGCAAGCGGCCTAAAGAACGCGTTTCGGGAGCATCTGGAAGAGACACGGAATCACGTCACTCGTTTGGAGCAGGTGTTCGCCACTATTGGGATCGAGGCCGAGCGAGAAACATGCCCGGCGATGAAGGGCTTGGTGAGTGAAGGCTCGGAAATGATCGACGCCACGAGGAGTAATCCCGCGGTTAAAGACGCTGGATTGATTGCGGCCGCCCAGCGAGTGGAACACTACGAAATGGCCGGCTACGGCACCGCCCGTACTTTTGCTCAGCAGTTAGGCCTGACACAGGCAGCCGATCTGCTGCAAAGCACTTTGGACGAAGAGGCGGCGGCGGATAAGAAGTTGACTCAATTAGCGGTTCAGAAGATCAACGTGGAAGCTCTGCGAGGGATGGCGGCGAAGGCCTACAGATAAGTTAGTTAGTCGAACGGCAAATCACTTCAATTCGTTAGGCGAAGGGCGAGCAATATCAGTCGCCCTTTTTTTTCGCTATGAGGCGGCTGAACGTTGACTTCGAGAAATTACGGAGTGCGGGACAAAGCCGAGGCGATCCGCATAAACACGAGTCAACTGCGCGCCAAACAAGAAAATCTGCGCCGAATAATAAACCCAGACTATCAGCGCAACGATGGAACCGGCCGCGCCATAAGGCGAGCCCAATCCGGTCTTCAGCAAATAAAAGCCCAACGCGGTTCTTCCGAGTGTGAACATCACTGCCGTCAATACCGCGCCTATCCCCACATTTTTCCATTCGATGGGGACATCGGGAATGAACTTGAAAATTAGAGCGCAGAGTACGGCAATCGCCAGGAATGAAACAACGATGTTGGCCAGTTCGCCGAAGATGGCGGCATCGGCAGGTAGTAACGTTGTAAAAACTTTTTCGACCAAAGCCAAAACCGTACTGAGCAGCAGTGAAACCACCAGGACAAAGCCGAGCGCCAGAACCATGCCGAAGGAAGTGGCTCTCCTCCAAACTATGCTCTTGAGGTCTCCTTTTAAGGGTGGAGCGTCCCAGATAGTGTTTAGAGAATCGCGCAATTCGACGAACACACCAGACGCCCCGAATGCGAGAGCGATGATGGCTTCCGTTCCGGCAAGGAATCCGCCCTTTGGTTCATGGGAGTTGGCGATGAGCGCCTTGAGGGTTGCCGCGCCGGACGCTCCAGCCAGTTCCTGCGCCTGGAATATCAGTTCTTGCTCCGCTCTGCCCTGAGTAAAGACAAAACCGCAAATGGGCACCATGAGAATCACCAACGGCGCCAACGAAAGCAAAGTGTAAAAAGCAAGTGAAGCGCCCAGGCGAGGGGCATTGTGACTGTTCCACTTTATTGCCGCCGTTTGAACAAGAGCGAACGCTTCACGCAATCTGCTGGCCATATGTAGTCTTAGACTGTTTGTATAGACGATTTCCGGCCAGAAAGTAACACATGTAACAAGCCTCGCTAACAAGCATCTATTTGATACTGGGCATGTTGCGGAAACCATGTTGGGTTGGCTTAATCTTATCGTCGCTCGCCATCGCGCTACTAATTCCCAGCTTGCCCGGTCAGGAAGCCCAACGCGTATTAGGCCTCAACGTCATAAGCGTTGAATATGAGCCCCTTGAACAGCCCATTGATCCGCACGATCTAAAGGATGCGCAAATGGTTGAGATCGGCAGGCCGCTGGATGCGCGGGAAGTGGCGGCCACGATAGACCGCCTTTACGCGACTGGCCTCTATCGAGACATCAAAGCCTTTGCCGAACCGCAAGACAAAGGCGTAGTGGTTCGATTCGTAACCACTCCGCAACTTTTTATCGGCCATGTGATGGCCAACGGGAAAATTAAAGATCCACCAAGCCGTTCGGCCATTCTCGCGGAGACGCAACTTGACCTTGGCGCCCGCTTTGAGCCCGAAACTGTGGAGATAGCCCGCAAAAGAATTGAGGAGGAACTCAAACGTAACGGGCTATTTAAGGGGACAGTGGATGCGACAACAGTGGAAGACCCGCATACGCATCAGGTAATGATCGGCTTTACGATCAAAGCTGGAAAGCGCGCCCGGTACGTAGCGCCGGCCATCACAGGAAATGCGCGATTACCCAATAACGCCATCATAGCGGCCACCGGATGGCGAATCCCTTTAATCCATAGGTGGCGGCAAGTCACAAAAGCGGAGACGGATAGAGGGATAGACGGGATACAAAAACGGTACGCCAAAAAGGACCGGCTCACCGCTACGGTAGAGCTTACAGGCGTGGATTACCAGGAGAAGAATAACAAAGCGCAGCCGCAGCTTGCCATCGACGCCGGTCCGATCGTTACGGTGCGAGCTTTAGAAGCTAAGGTATCAAAAAGAGTTTTGAAAAAATACGTGCCCGTGTTTGAGGAGGGGGCGGTTGATAACGACCTGCTGGCGGAGGGTGCGAGCAATCTTCGCGCATACTTTCAATCGCGCGGGTATCCGGATGTCGATGTGGTGTTCAAACGCGAGCCTATTAAAGACGATAAAGAGACGATCAATTACTACATTGCGGCTGGGCCGCGGCGCAGATTGGTGAACGTCACTATAGTAGGCAACGATTATTTCCCGGAAGATTTTCTGCGTGGCAGGCTCTTCCTTCACAAGAATTCCTTGGTGCTGCGTTATGGGCGGTACAGCGAGAGCTTTCGCAGCAAAGACGAAGAAACGTTGACGGCGCTTTTTCAAGCCAACGGCTTTCGCAGTGTCAAAGTTTCCTCGTCTGTAGCCGTGAATTACAGAGGAAAAGGAAACGATTTGGCTGTGACGTTTCATATAAACCCAGGTCCTCAGTGGCTTGTTTCGGCAGTGGAGATTACGGGAACCAACCCTCTGGAAGCCGCTTCACTGAGGAACGAACTTGCCTCAGTCGCGGGGCAACCGTTCGCGGATGTAAACATCTCTACAGACCGTAATCGGATTCTGCAGCACTACCTTTCTAATGGCTATCTTTCCGCTTCATTCCGCTACCAGACAACGCTTGATCCGAACACCCATCAGGCGCGCCTGCGATACGAGGTAACGGAGGGAAATCGACAATTTGTTCGTAAGGTGCTGGTCTCCGGTCTGGAGGTGACTCGGCCCCAAATCGTTCAGAAAGAACTGGACAAAATTAAAGCAGGAGAACCGATTTCGGCGGCGAAGATCGGCGAAGTGTCTCGGAAGCTCTCAGACCTGGGAGCATTCGCCAGCGTAAATACGGCAACCCAAGATCCTAACGGCAACAGCGATTATAAGTATGTCTTGTACGACTTCGATGAAGCCAACCGCTATACATTTAATGTCGGTCTCGGCGTAGAGGTGGGTCAGTTCGGTCAAACTACCAACTCACTCTCGCAAGCAGGCGGGGCAAAGGGAATATCGCCCATCGTCTCATTTGATATCAACCGCATCAACTTTCTGGGACGTGCTCAAACCCTTTCTCTCCAGACTAAGTATTCAACTCTGGAACAGCGGGAGTCTGTGAGCTACATCGTTCCGCGCTTCCTGAAATCGCCGAAACGCGTCTTTACCTTATCGGCACTGTATGACACAACGCAAGACGTGCAGACGTTTTCAGCGCGGCGCGCGGAAGCCTCGGCGCAGGTATCGCAAAAGCTAAACCGGGCGTCCACCCTGGTTGGGCGGTTCGCTTACCGGCGGGTGAGTGTCGGCAACCTCTACATACCGGCGCTGCTGGTGCCTCAACTTTCACAACCCCTCAGAATCGGTATTCTGTCGCTGAGTTATATACAGGATCACCGGGACAACCCGTCCGATGCGCACCATGGGTTCTACAACACGGTAGACACTGGTTTGGCGGGAGGGTTCTTCGGTTCGCAACGGAGTTTCGCGCGGGTGCTCGCTCGCAACGCTACCTACACGCCAATAGGCCGCAACCTCGTTTTTGCGCGACAGACGCAGTTTGGCGCAATCATACCCTTTAGCACCGCGGCCGGCGTGAGTAGCTTCGATGCGACCCCGTTGCCTGAGCGCTTCTTTGGCGGCGGCGGCGTCTCGATGCGCGGGTTCGGCGATAACCAGGCAGGCCCGCGCGATCTTGGTACGTCAGCGGAGACAGGTCCGCCGGCAAGCAACGCCACGGGCTTTCCTATTGGTGGGAACGGCCTTTTCTTCAATACCTTTGAACTGCGCTTCCCGCTTTTGGGGCCTAACATTAGCGGAGTCCTTTTTCACGATATGGGAAACATCTATCGCAATCTCAGCGACATTTCGCTCGCTTACAAACAAAAGGGCGACGGCAATTTCAATTACGCCGTGCAGGCGCCGGGTCTGGGAATCCGCTACAAAACGCCGCTCGGTCCGATCCGCGTTGATTTTTCCTATGCGTTGAATCCCCCAAATTACTTTGGCTACAGCAACAGTTTGACTATTCAGCAGTTGCTCGCTTGCGGCAATGGATGCCCGAGTGGGCCGCAGAGATTGAGTCGCTTCAACTTCTTTTTCTCGATCGGACAGGCGTTCTGATGCAGATCGCATTCTTGCTCCCATTGCTCGCTAACCTGGCGCTGAGTAGCGTGCTGATAGATCAAATCGCCATCGTGGTGGATCGATCGATCATCAAAGATAGCGATATCGACCGCGATATGCGCATTACGGAGTTTATGAATAACGAGCCGCTAAGTCTCAGCTTGACCGAGCGCAAGAAGGCTGCCAACAGATTGATAGATCAAATATTCATCCGTGAGGAGATCCGAACGGGAGATTATCTCTGGGCCACGGTAATGCAAGCGGATGATCAACTGGAGTCTCTTATCAAGCGGCGCTATCCCTCGAGCACAGCCTATCAGCGCGCCCTCAAGAAATATAGTCTGGAGGAAGCAGATCTTCGCGAACAATTCCGCTGGCAGTTGACGGTTCTTCAATTTATCGATGCCCGTTTTGCGCCGTCTGTGGTTATGCCCGAAGGGGATTTGGGCGATAGAACCAAAGTAGACGCAGAGGTAAATCGCTTATTGTTCGCGTGGCTTGATCAGCATCGGAAAGATGCCAAGATCGTTCTTCACGAGGAAGGGTTAACGTGACGGCGCGAAGGAAGAAAATCGTTCTTACCATTGCCGCGTCCTTGGCTGGCGTGTGCGCGGTTGCGGTCATAGGCGCTCTGCTCGTCATGGAGACCCAATGGTTTGCTGACACCGTTAGAAACAAGATAGTGAGTACTTTGGAGGATTCTACAGGCGGCCGCGTAGAGATTGGCTCACTTCAGGTTGACGCGGCGCACCTAACCCTTCGAGTCCGGAATTTAATTCTTCACGGCACTGAGCCGAAAAGCGCTCAGCCTTTAGCGCGTATCTCAAGCCTTGAACTGCGTCTAAAACTGCTCGCCGGATTTAAGGATATGGTGGACCTGGCCTATCTGGGAGTTGAGGAGCCGCGAGTTAACTTGGTCGTCAATGCGGACGGCTCAACGAATATCCCGCAGCCGAAGGTCAACAATGCCCCCAACGCCGACTCTCCCCTTAAGACCGTGGTGGATCTCGCGGTGGGAGAGTTTCGTATAGAGAAAGGATTGATCGTTTATTCTCGGCGGGAAGATTCTTTCAGCATGCAAGGAGAAAACCTGCGCACTCTCCTTCAATCCAACGGAGTGAAGCAAAGCTATCGGGGATACGTCAAAATCGACCCGCTTAAGGTTTCGTACGGCACTCAACCGCCGTTGTCGGTTCAGGTAGACCTGCCGCTAGAGATGCAGAAGGATGAGGTGAGCCTAAGCAATGCAAGCCTTACCACCACGGCTTCGCGGATTCTCTTAAGCGCATCGGTTGCTCACCTGAACGCTCCACGGCTTGCTCTCAAGATGAACGCTCAACTGTCTGCGCCGGAGCTTGCGGCCACCTTCGGAGTACCCATAGACAAGTCGGGGCCGACGATTCTTTACGCCGATATCGACGGTGGATTCGATCAGCGGACCAAGACAATTGCCCTGCCGCGCATGCACATTGATCTGGGGAAAACTACGATTGATGCCTCTGGACAGGGGCAAGCAATAAACTTCAACGGGAATGTCGCTCTGGCGGAGATCAGCCGTCTCTTTAAGGTGTCATCGCCGGAGATAAAGGGCGATTTGGTGCTCCGCGGAACGGCGAATACCGATACGGTCACTGGCAGCGTTTATTCGCGCGAATTGACTGTTCGAGATGCGTCCACTTATCTTTCGAATGTTTCTATTTCGGCACCGTTTCACGCTAACTCTCACGTGATTAGCCTCGATGAATTGAAGATCCGCGCTCTGGGGGGCAACGTTACCGCCACAGTGGCGGTGGAGGAATTAAGCAAGCTCACCGCGAAGGGCGACCTGCATGGTTTTGAGATTCCGGCTATGGCGTCGGCGCTGACCGGTCACTCCATCGGGTACGACGGACGAGTGGACGGTTCGATCACCGCGAACGCCGATCTTAAGGCCAAAGGGACGTCGGGAATCGCGCTGCAGGCACGGCTCAACATTAAGCCGGGGCAAAAGAACGTTCCTTTGAAGGGCGAAATCTCCGCAACGTATTCTGGAGCCAACGGACAAACCGACTTGAACCGATCATATCTCTCACTTCCCCACTCCCGGCTTGATGCTTCGGGATTGCTTGGTAGGGACCTCAAAATAACTCTGAAATCCAGCAATTTGAACGATTTTCTCCCCTTAGCCCAAGCCTCAGACGCTCAACCGCTAAAGTCTCTGCCGGTCACTCTGGATAGCCGAGGCGCAGCCAATATAACTGCGAGTATCAGGGGAGAGCTGGATCGAGCACAAATCAGCGCAAACGCAACAATGACAAACTTTGAAGTCAGGGAGAGTCATTTTGATCGATTCAGTGTGGATGCTTTTGCCTCACCATCGACACTAGCCTTGCGTAACGGATCACTGTCAAGTCAAGGACTTAGTTCAGCCTTCGACGGGTCGCTGGGGATGGTCAAGTGGCGGCCGCGTGGCGTATCGCCGGTGTCCGCAAATCTGACTCTCAATCATGGCGGGATGAGGGCGTTACTTTCGCTCGCGGGGACCGACGATAAAACGGCGCGAGGTGCTGTGAATGCGGAGGTGCGTATCGCCGGCACCTATGGCAATCCGTTAGGAGGAGTTAGCGTTCACACATCGGAGGGCGAAGCTTATGGGCAACCATTTCAACGTGTGGATGCGCGCCTTAGTCTCTCAAACCAACTTGCGCGATTGGAAGCCCTTGACCTCTCGACGGCCGGTGGAACTTTGTCCGCGACGGGATCTTTCCACCATCCGGCGGATAGCGTTACTTCCGGTCATGCCGAGATTCAAATCAGTGCCAATTCGTTTGAACTCTCGACCGTTAACGCTTTGCAGAAATCCGGTCAAGGTGTCGCCGGGTTGGTTAGACTAAAAGCGAACGGGTCAGCCGACATAGCAAATCAGTCCGAGAAAACTGCCGTGAGGTTTTCGAATATTGATGCTGACGTTTCGGCTGAGGCGCTCCGAATCCGTGGCGCCGACGCCGGTGGTCTGACCGCTTCGGCCCGCACGGTTAACGGCAATGTCGTCTACAAGATCGCCTCCAACTTCGCGGGGTCGAATATCAACGTCCAGGGACGCACGGCTCTCGCGGCGGGCTATTACACAAAGGCAAACGCTGTTATTAGTAATCTGTCGTTGAACAAAGTTCTGGACTTGGCGAACCAAAATCATGTGCCAATCTCAGGCACCCTATCAGCCAATGCGCAACTCAATGGCTCGGTTGACTCACCCGATATTGCCGCAGACCTCAGTTTAACGAAAGCACTCGTTTATCAGGAGCCTCTGGATAGCTTGCAAGCTACAATTCACTACAACAACAGGTCGCTTGAAATTCCGTCCTTCAACGTGAGCGCTCCGGCGGGGAGACTCACTTTTTCAGGAAACTACATTCATGATGCCGACCTCTATCACGGTGTGCTTTCCCTGCATGTTCCCGATAGTGAATTCCAGGTTGCGAAGATCAAACATGCGCAGTCTTTTGAGCCCGGTCTTGCCGGCACTTTAAAGCTTGCTGCGGATATCAGCGCTGCCATTTCAGACAAAGATAATTCGCCGCAGATTCTGGCCACAAGCTTGAGTGCGAACGTTTCGGGCAAGGGCATGCGCATAGAGAATCACAGCCTTGGCGGGTTGACGCTTTCGGCTCGCACAGACCATTCCACGGTCAAGTTTCAATTGGACAGCGATCTTGCGCAAAGCGAGATTCACGCATCGGGCGAAGCGCAACTGGCCCCGAACTATCCTACTCACGGGCAGTTGACATTCAAGAATATTCGGTATGAGAACATCTCGCCGTTTATTCCGAGCGAGTCTGCGGGGCCACCCCTCCTCAATGCGCTCGCGGAAGGACAAGCGTCGATAAACGGTCCGCTGCTGGATGCGAAAGCGTTGTCCGCTCGCCTCGAATTAAGTCAGCTCGTTGTCGGCACATCTCCGCACTTCACGCCAACCGGCGGCCCCGCAACTAGAACGATGGAATTCCAAAATCAAGGACCCATGGTGGTAACGCTTGATAGGTCGGTGGTAAGAATGGACAGCTTGCATATTCGCGGTCCTCAGACGGCGATGGACGTTTCGGGTTCGATCAATCTCGCCAACAACACTGCGCCACTCGATGTTACAGTGAATGCAACGGGTGACCTGGGTGTCCTGCAAAATGTGAGCCGCAGCTTCTACTCTTCAGGAACGGTGGCGGTGAACGCTATGGTGAGAGGTACCTTTGCCGACCCGTTGCTGAACGGCAAGATTGAACTTCACAATGCAAACATCAACTATGCCGACATTCCAAACGGCATTTCAAACGGGAATGGGCTGATTCTTCTTAACGGCACAACTGCCACTCTCCAAAATGTAACGGCTGAAAGCGGCGGCGGAAAAATTGCGTTCAGCGGATTTGTGGGCCTCAGTCCCACGGCGGTTATTTATAGCGTTCATGCCCGAGCTAGCAAAGTTCGCACTCGATACGCGGAGGCGAGCGTTACTGCCAACGCCAACCTCGCTCTTACCGGCAGCAGCACGCACTCTCTGCTGGCGGGATTGATCAGTGTACAACGAGTCGCCTATTCTTCTTCGAGCGACATCGGGTCGCTTCTCTACGGTGCCTCGGCCCCGCCTGCCAGTATCTCAGAACCGTCGGCCCTGCTTTCAACCATGCGGCTAGATATTCATGTTGTCACGGCGTCCGATGTACGGGTTGTGACAAGCTATGTTGAAAAGCTTAATCTGACTGGAAGCCTCGTCGTTCGGGGCACTGCCGCCCAGCCAGGCATCACCGGAAAGATCGTTCTTACAGACGGGCAGTTAGCCTTCTTCGGCAATACCTACGACGTGAAAACCGGCTCAATCAGTTTTTACGATTCCACTGCCATTCGTCCCATTCTCGATCTTTCGCTTGAGACTGTGGCGCAGGGGGTGGATGTGATCTTAGGTGTTACCGGACCCTTGAGTGACATGAAACTAAGCTACCGTTCGGATCCACCCCTTACCTTCGATCAAATTGTTCAGTTGCTAGCCACGAACACCACGCCGTTCGATGCCACCATAGCATCACAGCAGCCTCCTTCTCCACAACAATCCACCAGCCAGATGGGCGAATCGGCCATCTTGGGGCAAGCCATTGCCAACCCGCTCGCCAGCCGCGTCCAACGGGTGTTCGGGTTATCGGAGTTCAAAATAGACCCCTCCATCGCCGGAAGTAATGGCCAACCCTCGGCAAGAGTCACGCTGCAGCAGAAGATTGCCAGCAACCTTACTTTTACTTATATAACCGATGTGACTCAGACTAACTCCGAAATCGTCAGAGTGCAATTAGATCTCAACGCAAGAACGTCGGCGGTGGCCCTGCGCGATTATAACGGAAATGTCAGCGTTGAGCTTTTTTATAAGTTCCAAAAACGTTGAGGCTGCAGGCTAGGCGTGAGGAAGGAACTCCTCCACTTTAAAGGAATTCCTCACTACGGCGCGTAGCTCTTCCAGAGATCCAATGTGTCCCGTTCCCATAGCCTGTGTAAGAGCGTTGCCCGCGGCGGTGGCTTCAGCCGGGCCGGCTAAGACGCGGCGGCCCGTCACATCGGCTGTTAGTTGATTGAGCAGTGAGTTCCGCGATCCGCCGCCAATGATGTGAATCACTTCCAACTTGCGGCCGGTGAGGCTTTCCAGGGTCTCGAGTACTTGTCTGTAGCGCACCGCAAGACTGTGCAGAGTCACTCGCACGGTGGATGCCACATCGGCCGGTGCCTCTTGGCCTGTTTTCCGGCAATAGTCCCGAATGCGCTGCGGATGGTTGCCGGGCGAAGCAAATTCATCCAGGTCCAAAACGGTAGCGATAGGTTTGGCTTCGGCGGCGCTGGCGGTGAGATCGGCGTATGAGATATCGCGGCCCTCGCGCGCCCAGGCGCGTTTGCATTCCTGCAGTACCCACAACCCGGGAATATTTTTAAGAAAGCGGATGCGATTCTGCACTCCAACTTCGTTAGTGAAATTAGCTGCGAGGGAAGCGTCGTTGATCACCGGGTCGTTCAGTTCCACGCCCATCAACGACCAGGTGCCCGAACTGATGTAACACCAGTTTTCGCCTGCACGCGCGGGCACGGCTGCCACAGCGGAGGCGGTGTCATGAGAGCCGGTGGCGAAGACGGTGGTCTCACGTTTCAGATCGCAGCGTTCGGCGATGTAGGGCAGGACCGGACCCAAATCCGTGCCGGGATCGACCAAAGGGGCAAGAAAACCGGCATGCAGCCCAATCTTACGCAACATATCGGTGGCGAATTGTTTTTTTACCGGATCGTAGAATTGCGACGTGCTGGCAATGGTTTTTTCCGCTCGAAATACGCCGGTCAAAAAGTAGTTGAACAGGTCAGGCATGAATAAGAGATTCGATACCTTTTCGAAAGTCTTAGGTGTGTCGCGTTGAGCGGCGAAGAGCTGATAGAGCGAATTGATCTCCATGAACTGCACGCCGGTGTTCTTGAAAATTTCGGCGCGCGGGAGTTTCTCGGAGACTTGCGTAAAGGCGCTATTGTTGCGCGCGTCACGATAGTGACGCGGATTGTCGAGCAACACCCCTTCCTCGCTGAGAAGGCCGAAATCCACGCCCCAGGTATCGACGGCGATGCCATCCAATTGATCGACGGTCTTCGCTGCCATGGCGATTCCCTCGCACATCTCGTGAAACAGGCGCAGGGTATCCCAATAGAGGCCACTGGGCAGGCGGACGGGAATATTCGGGAAGCGGTGCAACTCAGCCAGCTCGAGCCGGTCATCCGCCAGATGCGCCAACATGGCGCGGCCACTTTCCGCGCCTAAATCCAAAGCCAGATAACTTCGTTTCGCCGTCATTGAAAGTTGAGTATATCTTTTAGTCCCACTCACCGTATATACGCTCGACTAAATCGTCCAAGGCGCGCTCGGGATCGGACGCCAGCAGCACTTCGCGATTGAACGCGGTAAACAGGGGCAGTGCGAAAGGCGAAGGCCGGGCAAGATCATAAATTTCCACTGGCTCGCCATAGATTCGCTGCGCTTCGGAGTAGGCGCGCGGGGTGTCGCATTGATCTTCCAGGACTTCACGAACGGCCTCGCGCACCAGCGGATGATCGGGCTCGTGCTCCTGTAGCGTCTTATAGAGAAGGCTGCCATTCCAGGTGGCGGTGCGCGCGGGAACGTCGCCGCGGGGTGTACGCTTTGGGAGGAGCTGGCCAATCTCCGCGATTCGCCGGAAGCTGGCGCCGAGTGTCTCAGTGGTCGAAAGAGTCGCGCGGAGGTCTTCGAGCCAGTTCTGAGGGTTGAAGGCTTCACGCAGAATTTCGGCATTCAGTTTCAGGCGGGCATCAAGGGCGAGCAGGAAGCTGTGATCATCGAAATTGGCGACAACGCTCTGTCCTTTGGCGATGCGTGCGGCTGCCACCCAGGCCAGGGAACGGTTGACAGCTCGGCCTCCTACTACGTGTACAAGAAGCAGCATGCTGCGGCCGGTAATGACTCGTTCGGCAAGTACCGGCGAATCGGTGGGAATCGGAAGGGCTTTGTTGTGGTGGGTCAGGAATTGCGCAATGCGCGCTGCAACGTTGGCGCCGGCGTTATACTCATCCCTCAACATGCGAATACAAGCTTCGGCGCCGCCGCTTTGCCAGGCGTCGCGCAATCGGCGCCGCAGCCGCAACTCTTCGTTAGCCAGTTGGGTGGTCAGAGACATTTTGTTTCCCATCCACCGCGGGGTTTTCACGTGCTCGCCTTGCGCGGGTTCGACAATGGCGGTGTTCTGATGAATTTGCTTCACGCGCATGGGTTTGCCTCCGATGATGAACGCTTCGCCCGGTTGGAGAGAGGTGATGAAAGATTCCTCTACCCCTCCCAACATGCGGTTACGAACGGAGACCACCTTCATCTCAACGTCGGAGCTGATCACTCCCAGGTTCATATAGTAATTGCGGGCGGTTTTGGCGTTGGCGACATGGAAGCGGTTGTTTTCGAGAATGATCTTTCCATACGTTCCATAAGGTCCGAGGACTTTGCCCTGGCCGGCGAGATAGAGAAGGACAGCATCGAAATCCGCACGCGTTAAGTCAATAAACGGACCGGCGCGCTTGACCAATTGGTACGCTTCGCCGCCTTCCCATGACTGTTCAATGCTCATGCCCAAGAGAGCCTGTGCGAGAACGTCGAGCGGGGCAGAAGGGATACGCAGAGCGTCAAGATGGCCGGCGCGTACCGCTTCCCTCAGTGCCACACATTCAACCAGGTCCGGGAGGCTCAGAGGGACAAGCGCGCCCTGAGCCACTCCTTCTATACGGTGGCCACTTCGGCCGAGACGTTGCAAAGCGCGACTGACCCCGCGCGGAGTACCAATCAATAAAACCTGATCGACACTCGAAAAGTCTACGCCGAGTTCTAAGCTGCTGGATGCGATAACGGCGCGCCACTCGCCGCTTTTCAAACCGTCTTCGATGGCCAAGCGGCGTTCGCGATCGACCGAGCCATGATGCACGGCGAGTTTGTCCTCGAGCTCCGGCAACAGCACGCCTAAAGCGAGGGCTAAACGTTCCACGCCCGATCGCGTGGTGAGGAAGATAAGGCTGCAGCGGGCTTTCTCTACCAACCGCGCGACAGTTGGGGCGATGCGGAACGGGTTGTAGCCGGCGGGCGGAAGCCACTCTCCGGGATTGGGAGGTTCTATTTCGAGACGGTGAGCCTTGCGAAGATCCACGCTGGCGACCGCGCATGGGCGTTCGCCGCACAATAAACGAGCCATGGCCTCCACCGGCCAAGCTGTGGCGGAAACGCCAATGCGTTGTATGGGGCGCTTGACACGGTGCTCCAATCGTTCAAGGCAGAGGGAGAGCAGAGAACCGCGTTTGTTTTCGGCGAATGAGTGAATCTCGTCTACCACGACAGTCGCCGGATCAAAACCTTTTTCGCGCCACTCTTTTTGGGAAAGGATGGAGCTGAGGGTTTCGGGAGTGGTGAGCAGGAGGTGCGGACGGTGGCGGCGCTGGCGATTCCGATCTTCAAAGGCAGTGTCGCCGGTGCGCACTTCCATGCGGATTTGCTGGTTGGGGCTGAGATCCTGATTAAGCGCGGAGAGGGCAGGCTGCAGGTTGCGATGAATGTCGTTATCAAGCGCTTTTAACGGAGAGACGTAGAGGGCCACCACCGCATTAGGCAAGTGTTTGGCATGCGCCAGCGTAGCCAGTTTTGAAAGGACTGAGAGGAAGGCGGCTAACGTTTTGCCGCTGCCGGTGGGTGCCAGAATAAGAGTGTTCTCATTGTTTAGAGTGTGCGGGAGGGCGCGCTTCTGAATCTCTGAGAGAGTGCCGTATTGGGCCGTGAACCAGGCGCGCAGAACGGGATCGAGACCCGCCAACTCACTCGACCGACGCGCGATAGAGCGCTTCAACCCGCTCGAGGCCATCGCATTCCTCCGGCCGTTTGTCGCGCCGCCATCGCACAATCCGTGGAAACCGCAGCGCATACCCGCCTTTGTGACGGTTGCTTCGCTCGACACCGTCGAAGGCCACTTCCAAGACGATTTCCGGCTTGACTAGCAGTACACGACCGAACTTTTCGAGCGATGCCGATCGCAGGTGCCGTGTTAGCTCTTTAATCTCCGTATCGGTCAAACCAGAGTAGGCTTTACCCACGTTCACGAAACCATTGGAAGCGCGCACGCCGAACGTATAATCCGAAAACACCGTGGCGCGCCTCCCGTTGCCTTGTTCGGCGGCCGTAATGACCACGTCCAGGGTCGCATAAGGCCGCTTCAGTTTCAGCCATGCCCCACCGCGCCTGCCTGGTTCGTAGAGGCTGTCGGGCCACTTGAGCAGTAAGCCTTCGTTGCCCCGCGCCCGAGCCTGGTTGAAAAGTTCCTCCAACTCAGTTTGGCAGGTGGCGCGATGCCGGGGTGAAATGGTCAACGGTAGCTCGTGCAATTTCTCGCGGCGGCGCCACAATGGTTCAGCGAATAGCAGAACGTCGTCGCGCAGCAGTAGATCGTACGCCATAAAAATGACCGGAACCTCTGTTAACAGGCTGGCTCGCACCTGCTTCTTCGCAAGGCGGCGCTGCAGAATATTAAAGCTCAACGCGCGCCCGTCGCGGAAGGCAAGTATCTCGCCATCAATCAGGCCATTGCCCGGCACTGTGCTGAAAGAAGCCACTATCTCTGGGAATGAGTGCGTGATTTCCTCCATACCTCGCGAGAAGATGCGTGCTTGACCGTGGCTGAAATGCACTTGAGCGCGGATGCCATCATATTTATCTTCAATCAGCCACGCTGAGATATCTGTGAGGTCTTCCACTTGATCGAGCGGCTTCGCAAGCATAAACTCCATGGGATGGAAAAGGCGCGCTTCGATAGCGCTAAGTTCGCCATGGCGGGCGGCTACGGCCACACGCGCCAAATCGCCCAGACGGTTGTTAGCGCCTCTGACGGCTTCCGGCGAAGCGCCACAGGCAATCGCCACGGCTTCTTCTACTTGTTTCGCCTGCAAACCAATCCGCAGCCCGCGCGTAATGATCTTAACGAAGTATTTGAGTGTAAGTGGCTGGTACTTGCGAAATATGGTAGCCAGACATTTCACACGCTCGCCGGTTGTCCGCATTTGGAAGAGTTCCTGATACAGTTCCTCGGCGGCCAGGAGGTCGAGTGGCTCGCCCGCGGCTATGCCTCGCATCAAGAGCCCCACGGTCTCGCCGGTATCGCTTACTTGGGCATGACACACGCCGAGTGTTTGTTTGTCCCAACCCGAGGCGGCACGCAGCGCTTCGCGCAAAACGCTCCCGCCAATTTTCAACTGTATTTTGTCGTCGAGTTCAAAAAGCGTTTTGCTAACTGAGGCGCGCGCCACTGGTCCGCTGCTGAGGAGTTGCACGGCAATGCCGAGTTCGCGGTCGTCGAGTGGCTTAAGGTATTCGGCCAGGATGGTTACCTTTCTTAGCCTGCTCGAGTGTCTTTGTATTTCTTCGCAGGCGGCGGCAAGACGATCCATCAGCCTTCAGCCTCAATGGCGGTGCTGTCTCCCCCTCGCTGGGGAGCGGCCGCCGAAAATCCGCGGGTGCGCAATATGTGAGCAAATGGCTCGGTGTAACCATGTACCACGTCGATGTGTTTAGCCTGCGAATGCATCACCAACGCTAGAAGCTCTTCAAAATCGGCATGGTCGGAGTATGGAATCAGTTCCTCCGCACCTGAGCGAGCGCGAGCATTATCAAGCGCGGCCCAGCCTGATACGTAAGCCAGACGCACCGGCTTGCCGCTCGTTTCCAAAGCCGCACCATGCGAAGGTACAACGACCAATGCCTTGCCGGCAATGGCGCGCGCTTCGTAAGGCTCCCAGCCATTGAAGCTATAGCCGGATTCCTGATACACGGGGATGAATCTGGCAATGGCTCCGTGAACGCCGGTGGGTATGCCGACCTCACAGAGGACGTGGACTATCTCTTGTCCGCGGCCTAACGCATAGCCTATAAAGACGGGCGTGACGCCATCGGCCAGACACTCGCGTGCAAACCGGACTATGCGGGCGATAGCGGTTTCGCGTTCTAGGAGATGGTAAATGGGCAGACCGAAAGTGGATTCAATAATAAGGCGGTCGCATTCCAACGGTTGCGTGGTTTCGCCGGCCAGGGGCTTGCGCAGTTTAATGTCGCCGGTGTAAACCAGACGCTCATCTTTGTATTCGATGAGAAGTTGCGCCGCGCCCAGAATGTGGCTGGCGGGATACGCAGTGAGACGCGCACCGTTCCAATCCATGCTTTCGCCAAAATCGAGGATGTGCTGGATAGGTTCCGCGTCGTCCTCGCCCAGTGACAGACGCATGCGGTAGAAACGCAACGTTGTGCCAGTGCCGATCACTCGCGTGTGGCATCCGCGGGCGTGGTCGCTGTGCCCGTGGGAGAGCCACGTGGAACCACCGCCAGAACATGGTTCCGTGTTGGGTTCGGTGTTATCGAGCCAGAGATCGATATCTGGCAAGTAGATGCCGGCTTCGCGGAATAAAACGTTTAGGCCCACTCTTGGTTAGACGTCGTCGGCTGAGATCAGAGGTTCGGGCTCGCGGCCACGGCGCTTTTCGCCCATAAGACGAGCTTCAAACATCAACAGAATCGCCAGAATGCAAACAGCCAGCGAACCCAGCGCGGGAACCACCATTACATATTGGACGCCCAAAAACTGATCTACGTAACCCAAAACCCAAGGGGCGCACATGGCGCCGGTGATGGCAATGGAAACGGTGCCGTTCCAAAAGCCGGGATGGTAGGAAAAGCGATCGTCAAGCCTTTCGGCGATGAGAGGATAAATCGGGGCGTAACCCGCGCCGATCAGGGCGACGGCAATCAGCGCGCCGAAAGCAGTTTGCGCAAAGCTCAGAACCACATAGCCGATCATGGCTAACACGATGCTGCCTAAAAGCAGCCTGCGATGATTAAACCATTCAAGCAATACTTGCGCCACCAGCCGTCCGAACATGAGCGCAAAAAAGTAGAAGGCAAGAATCCCGATGGCCCAGGCTGGATTCAGGCCAAAGCGGTGAATCAGAAACAGAGGCAGCCATCCGGCAATCGCCCACTCATTGCCAAACTGAAAGAACAAGAGAAGGCTAAACAGCACGGTGGCAATACTGCGCAGGTCGCGCAGCATCTCCCGATGCATATCCTCCTCGCGGTCGCCGATGGCGAAACGGGCCAGTGGGAAACGATTCACCAGCACGAGTAAAAAAAACAGCCCCGGAAAGAGTGCGAGCGTTGTCATTTCCAACTGCAAAGGACCAATGGTTAATCCCGCAAGTTCAACGGGGCCAATCGAGTAGGTGGCAGCCGTGAGAATAGTTGCGAACAGACAGCCACAGCCCAGCAGCGATCCCGCCACGTTGGCGGCGGCGGCCGGCGCGTCGGCAAAATAGGGCTCTGAGGCATACAGCAGCGCGGTAGAAAGGGCGCCTGCGGCCATGCCGATGAAACCGGCACCCAGAATGCGGTAAATGGTAGGAACCGGAGGCCCCAGCATGCCCAGCGCCGCAAGGCTCACCACCGCCAGCCCGCAAGCCAGAAGCGCCAGCGTACGCAACGCCATCCAGCGGACCCAACGCTGCCCCACAGCCGCCGCAAGAACGTAGCCAATACTTAGCGCCAGGAAATGGAGGCCAATGATTTGCGGTTCAACGTCAATGTGATACTGCCAAGCTACTATCAACGACCCTAAAAGGCCGATCAGCACGCCCAGCGGCAGAAATCCGCTAAGCCAAAGCGGCGACCGTTCGGTGTAATCGATAATTTGTTCGATTTCCTCTTCAAGA
Source organism: Bryobacterales bacterium (assembly GCA_963785595.1). Classification (GTDB taxonomy): domain Bacteria; phylum Acidobacteriota; class Terriglobia; order Bryobacterales; family Bryobacteraceae; genus Bog-105. The sequence continues at coordinate 1,959,191 of CAWAVY010000003.1, forward strand.
TTCATTGACACAATCGTCGGCAATTTATACAATCAAGTCATCACTGAGGAAGGAGGTGGTCCAGTCAAAATATGAATTCTGGTAGTGACTGTAGCATACATTCCACGCGCGAGGTGGCCGACTCTTAAAGTCGCCGTTCGTACGTTCAGGTGTCGTTTCAGTGACGAGGCCGAAGTTCCTGTGGACCGGCCGCCCCGTCGCGCGTAACGTATCTAGAGTAGTCGTTTATCCATAACCCCGGTGGCATAGCGCCCGCGTGGCCTAGCACCGGGGTTTTACGTGGTAAACTGTTGTTTACCCAACTGAAAGGATTCCAAATGAAAGCCGGGATTCACCCCGCCTATGACAATGTAAAGGTTATCTGCGCCTGCGGATCTTCCTTTGCCACGCGTTCCACGCATAAAGGCGATCTGCGCGTCGAAATCTGCTCCAGTTGCCATCCGTTTTTTACGGGTAGGCAAAAGCTGATCGACACTGAAGGCCGCGTTGATCGCTTCCAGAAGAAGGCTGCCAAGGCAAAAGAAATGCAAGCCCAGAAGAAAGCCGCCGATGTGGCCAAAGCGGCGCGTAAGGTCCAGTAGAATCAAAAATTTGCGCCCCGGAAGAGCGAACCGGGGCGCTTGGTTGATCATCCCTCCTTCGGGTCGTAAGCCACGCCGGGATTAGATTCTTGAAAGAGTTACACGGATGACCGTGATCAAACTCCCTGACGATCACGCGTTAGCTAAGCTAGCGCTTGCACCGAGGGCGTCGGCGGAGGGTCCCAGCCGCGAAGACTGGTTGAAAAGACTAGTCATCGACGAACCGCTAAACTCCCCACCGCCAAGCACAAGCCTCCACGCCCGGGTTAAGCCGCATTTGTTCTCTCTTCTTCCCTCAAAAGATCCAACAAACCGTTCGCCACTTCATTAAACACTTTGCGTCGACGGTGTACAATCCTCACCGGCCGGTATAACTCCGCCGGCTCCAACCGCAACGCCTTCAATTGGCCCTGCTGTATATCGTCGCGCATCACGCGCTCCGGCATGATGCTCAGGCCGGCCCCATGCGCCACCGCCTGCTTAATCATCGCCACATTATCGAAGCGCAGCCCCACCTCCACCGTAACCTTATGCTCCCGCAGATACCGCTCAATCTGATCCTGAATCGGCAAGTCGTCGTCGAAGCCAACGAAAGCTTGACCCTCGATGGCTGAGATCGGAATCGAGCGCCGGCTGGCGAGTGGATTGTCGGGTGCCACAGCGACGACCATTTCTTCATCGCGCCACGGGATGGCCACCACATCGCGCGACGATTCGGCGTAGCTCATCAAACCCAGGTCGGCTTGGTCAGCCAAAATGGCTTCCCAAACGCGCTCCGGCCGTAGATATTGCACGGCCAGTTCAGCTTCCGGAAAACGCTCTTCGAAACGAACTTCAATTTGCGCCATTTCCGACAATCCAACCGAATAAATCGCCGCCAGCCTCACTCTGCCGCCTGCGCGGTTCTTTAGCTGGCTCAGCGATGCCCGGATTTCCTCGTCTTTGCGCAAAACTTCCCGGCAATATTCCAAATAAAGCTTGCCGGCGGCGGTAATGTCGAGTGGCCGCCGGCGGCGGTCGAACAGCTCGACGCCTAATTCGCGTTCCAACTCCGACAAAGCTTGGCTGGCCGCCGATTGGCTTAAGCCGTGCGTACGGGCAGCCTTGCTAATACTGCGAAAATGCGCTATATCTTTTACAATCCGTAGGTTTTCAATGGTCACGCAAAGCTAAGTCTAGCATAAGAAAAATCGATATTGCAACCGTGCAAATTCGATTTGACGAATACTGCCAGAGCCGCTATACTAGAAATCTATCTCCATCAAAGTTGAGGAGAATCGAAGTGTATTCATCGGAAAACAGACCCGAATTTCCCCGTCCCCACGGCCTCTACAACCCCGCCAATGAGCACGATGCTTGCGGAATTGGCTTTGTCGTTAACATTCAGGGCGAAGCGTCGCATGACATCGTTCTAAAAGGTTTGCAAATTCTGGTGAATCTGGCGCATCGTGGCGCGTGTGGCTGCGACGCCGAAACTGGCGACGGTGCCGGCGTCCTTATTCAGATTCCGCATAAATTCTTCGCTAAGGAAGCTACGGCCATCGGCTTCACACTGCCTGCTCCGGGCGAATACGGCGTAGCCATGTGTTTTTTGCCAGTGGAACGGCAGCAGCGCTTGGTTTGTGAAGGCGTCTTAGAGAGGATCACGCGCGAAGAGGGCTTAGCGGTTTTGGGTTGGCGAGACACGCCGGTGGAAGGCGATGCCATCGGCCGGGAGGCGCGCGCGTCGCAGCCATATATCCAACAGCTCTTTGTTTCACGCCCCGCCGGAATGGACGCCGATGAGTTCGAACGCCGGCTGTATGCGGTGCGCAAACGTGCGGAATCGCAAGTGGCGCAATCCGATGTCCGCGATAAAAGCTTTTTTTACATCCCGTCGTTTTCTTCGCGCACAATCGTCTATAAGGGATTGCTGCTGGCGCATCAGATTGGCCAGTTCTACGCCGAATTGCTCGACCCCGATACGGTGAGCGCGATGTGCCTTGTGCATCAGCGCTTTTCCACCAATACCTTTCCTACCTGGCAACTGGCGCATCCGTTCCGCTACATCTGCCACAACGGCGAAATCAACACCGTCAGAGGCAATACCAATTGGATGAACGCGCGGCAAAACGTGATGACTTCGCCCCTGTTTGAAGATTTCAAGAAGCTGCTGCCCATCATCCAGCCCGGGGTAAGCGATTCTGCCACGCTGGACAACGCGGTGGAGCTGTTCACCATGACCGGGCGTTCCTTGCCGCATGCAATGGCGATGCTCATGCCGGAAGCCTGGGACGGGCACACCACCATGTCCGAGGAAAAGAGGGCTTTCTACGAGTACCATGCGTCGTTGATGGAGCCGTGGGATGGCCCTGCGGCCGTTGCGTTTACCGACGGCAAAGTGATTGGCGCAACGCTCGACCGCAATGGCTTGCGGCCGGCGCGTTACCTGATTACACATGACGGCCTGCTGGTGATGGCTTCCGAGACCGGCGTCTTGTCGTTTAAGCCTGAAGAGATAAAGACCAAAGGGCGTTTGCAGCCCGGCAAAATGCTGCTCGTGGATTTGGAACAAGGCCGCTTGGTACCCGACAAGGAAATTAAAGCCCAGCTCTCATCGCGCCAGCCGTTCGGTAAATGGCTCGATGAAAATCAAGTTACCCTTGAATCTTTGCCCGAGCCCTCGCGCATGCAAGCGGCCGACCACGGCACGGTTGTCACCCGCCAGCGTTGCTTTGGCTATACCGATGAAGACCTGCGCTTGCTGATCTCACCCATGGCGAGCGAAGGACAAGAAGCCATGGGATCGATGGGCGTCGATGCGCCGCTCGCCTGCCTTTCCGACCGGCCCCAATCGCTGTTCCATTATTTCAAGCAACTCTTTGCGCAAGTCACGAATCCGCCGGTTGATCCCATTCGCGAGGAACTAGTGATGTCGCTCACCAGCTACATCGGAGTGGAAGGCAACATCCTGAGCGAAGTTCCCGAGAATTGCCACACCCTAAAACTGCCGCACCCGATTTTGACAAACCGCGAACTCGAAAAATTACGGCGCGTGTCGCGTGGTGATTTGCTGGCGCATACCCTGCCCACTACTTTCAACGTGCTCGATGGCGAGAAAGGCCTGAAGCGCCACCTCGATGGTCTCTGCCGCCGCGCATCTTTGGCTATCAAATCCGGCTATACACTGTTGATTCTCTCCGACCGCGGAGTCGATGAAGAATACGCGCCTATACCCTCCTTGTTAGCTTTGACGGCTGTGCACAACCACCTAGTTCGCGAAGGAACGCGCACCGGGGTTGCGTTGATTATCGAATCGGGCGAGCCGCGCGAAGTCATGCACTATTGCCTGCTCATCGGCTATGGAGCAAGCGCGATTAACCCGTATCTGGCCATCGAGACCATCGAAGATCTCGCCGCCACCAAGGAACTGCCAGGGGGCATCTCGCCTGAGGCGGCCGTCAAAAATTACATCAAAGCCGTCGGCAAGGGCTTGCTGAAGGTGTCTTCCAAAATGGGCATCTCCACGCTACAGAGTTATCGTGGCGCCCAGGTGTTTGAGGCCATCGGCTTAAATAAAGAACTCGTCGCTGAGTATTTCACCGGTACGGCTTCGCGAATCGAGGGTGTTGGTTTGGATGTGTTGGCGCGGGAAGCCATTGAAAAGCACTCTTTCGCGTTTCGCAGAATTACCGACTCCGAAGCGGAACTAGCCGTAGGCGGCTATTATCAATACCGCATCAACGGCGAACGGCACCTACTGAATCCTGAAACCGTGAGCAAGCTGCAGCACGCCGTGCGCGGCTCGAGCTACGCCACGTTCCAGGAATATACCAAGCTCATCGATGAGCAAAATGAAAGCTACTACACGTTACGCGGGTTGATGAAGCTGAAGACGACTCCGCGGCCGATACCGCTGGAAGAGGTCGAGCCGGCCAGTGAAATTGTCAAGCGCTTCGCTACCGGCGCTATGTCGTTCGGCTCCATTAGCGCAGAAGCGCACGAAACGCTGGCCATCGCCATGAACCGCATAGGCGGGAAGTCAAATACCGGCGAAGGCGGCGAAGACGAAGCGCGTTTCATTCCGCTGCCCAATGGCGATTCGCGCCGAAGCGCCATTAAGCAGGTGGCCTCTGCGCGTTTCGGGGTCACGGCTAATTATTTGGTAAACGCGGATGAGCTTCAAATCAAAATCGCGCAAGGGGCCAAACCGGGAGAAGGCGGCCAGTTACCAGGCCATAAAGTAGATGCTGAAATTGCGCGCGTCCGTCATTCTATTCCCGGAGTCGGCTTGATTTCGCCGCCGCCGCATCATGACATTTATTCCATCGAAGACTTGGCGCAACTGATTTACGATTTGAAGAACGTGAATCCGAAAGCGCGCATTTCGGTGAAATTAGTCGCTGAAGTGGGCGTCGGCACGGTAGCGGCGGGTGTTTCGAAAGCGCATGCCGATCTGGTGCTCATCAGCGGTTATGATGGCGGCACCGGCGCATCCCCGCTCACCTCGCTGAAGCACGCGGGCATTCCGTGGGAACTCGGCTTGGCGGAAGCGCAGCAGGTGCTCGTCATGAACGATCTGCGCAGCCGCATTCGCGTTCAAGTGGATGGAAAATTGCAAACCGGGCGCGACGTGGCCATTGCAGCGCTGCTCGGTGCCGAAGAGTTTGGTTTTTCCACGGCGCCGCTGGTGGCCATGGGCTGCATCATGATGCGCAAATGCCACCTGAATACTTGTCCGGTGGGCATCGCCACGCAGAATCCGGAACTCCGCAAGAAGTTTGCGGGCACGCCCGAGAACGTCATCAACTTCTTCTTCTACATTGCCGAGGAAGTACGCGAGTGGATGGCCAAGATGGGCTTCCGCAAAATGGACGAAATGATCGGCCGCGTTGACATGATCGAAATGGACACGGCCGTTTCGCACTGGAAAGCGCGCGGGTTGGATTTTTCTTCCATTCTCTACAATCCGCAGGTGCCGGGGCGCGTCGGACGGCGCTGCACCATTGCGCAAGATCACGGGCTGCAAGAGGCGCTGGACAACACCCTGCTTGAGCAGGCCAGGAACGCCCTTGAACACGGGACGAGGGTGGATTTGGCTATGCCCATCCGCAACATTCACCGCGCGGTGGGTGCCATGTTGAGCGGTGAGATTGCGCGTCGCCGCGGCGCGCCTGGCTTGCCGTGCGACACCATCAATATACGTTTCGAAGGCTCGGCCGGTCAAAGCTTCGGGGCGTTTCTGGCCCCTGGTGTTTCCTTGACGTTAGAAGGCGACGCCAACGATTATGTCGGCAAGGGTCTTTCAGGTGGACGAATCGTGGTTTATCCGCCCAGAAGCTCGACATTTGCCCCGGAAGAAAACATTCTGGTGGGCAACACCGTTCTCTACGGCGCTACCAGCGGACATGCGTTTTTCAACGGTGTCGCGGGCGAACGTTTTGCCGTTCGTAATTCCGGCGCCATTACGGTAGTGGAAGGCGTAGGCGATCATGCCTGCGAATACATGACGAACGGCACCGTGGTGGTGCTGGGTCGGACCGGGCGGAACTTCGCCGCGGGCATGAGCGGCGGCTTGGCCTACGTTTACGATCCGCAAGGGGAATTTGTCCGGGTCCGCTGCAATAAATCGGCAGTCGATTTGGAGCCGATTTTCGAACCGGAAGATGTCATGCTTCTCGAAGCGCTCATACGCAAACACATCGCCTATACCAATAGCCCGCGCGCGAAAGGCATTCTTGAAAACTGGCCCCAGACCTTGAAAGATTTCGTGAAGGTGTTCCCGCACGAATACAAACGGATTCTCACAAAGAAACCGATGGCTGCGGAAAAACTGGAGCCGGTGATGGCGGCGATGAGTTCCAACTTGCTGGCGATGGGCGAAAGGGCGTAGCAGGTGGGTAAAGTCACTGGCTTTCTGGAGTACACGCGCGAATCGCCCGATCGGCGCCCGGTTCTGGAGCGCGTTAACGATTGGTTTGAGGTCTATCAGGAGTTTCCAAAGGAGAATCTGCGCCATCAGGCCGGACGCTGCATGGATTGCGGCGTGCCGTTTTGTCACACCGGCTGCCCGGTCAACAACGTGATTCCCGACTGGAACGATTTTGTCTATAAGGATCGCTGGCGGGAAGCCATTCGCTCGCTGCATTCCACCAATAATTTTCCGGAGTTCACCGGTCGCATTTGTCCGGCGCCTTGCGAGGCGGCTTGCGTCTTGGGAATCAACGATCATCCAGTAACCATAAAAGTGGTCGAGCAGAATGTCATCGATCACGCTTTTGGGCAAGGCTGGGTGGAACCAGAGCCGCCGAGCACTCGCACAGGCAAGAAGGTGGCTGTCGTCGGTTCAGGGCCGGCGGGTTTGGCGGCGGCGCAACAACTAAATCGCGCCGGGCACCAGGTCGCGGTGTTCGAAAAACACGATCGGATTGGTGGATTGCTGCGCTACGGCATCCCGGATTTCAAACTCGAAAAGAGAGTGGTGGACCGGCGGCTCGAGCAGCTCTATGCCGAAGGCATTGAATTCCGCACCAATGTTCATGTGGGCGTCGATCCCACGGCTGAACAATTGGTGAAGGATTTCGACGCGGTGCTGTTGGCCGTGGGAGCGGAGAAAGCGCGCGAGCTGGAAATCCCCGGGCGCGAATTGAAAGGCATCCATTTCGCCATGGATTATCTGACGCAGCAAAACAAGCGCGGCGCCGGCGACCGCTTTGGCCACGCGGAAGAGATTGTTGCCATGGGTAAACGCGTGGTAATCATAGGTGGCGGCGATACCGGAGCCGATTGCCTGGGCACGGCGCATCGCCAGAAAGCATTGTCAGTTCATCAATTGCAGATCCACCCCATGCCCCCCGAAGATCGTCACGAAGCAACCCCTTGGCCATTATGGCCTTTGCAATTGCGCGTGGAAGCGGCGCATGAAGAAGGCGGCTTCCGGGAATGGAGCGTGCTCACCACTCACTTCAGTGGTGATGACGAAGGCAACGTGAGGAAGCTGCACTGCGTTCGCGTGGGACCGAAGCCGGCGCTCGAACGCATGCCCGGCAGCGAATTCTATCTCGATGCCGATCTCGTTCTCATTGCCATTGGTTTCTCCGGTCCGGTCAGGCAAGGCTTGCTCGAACAACTGCCGCTCGAACTCGATCATCGCGGCAACTTAAAAACCGGCGCGGATTACGCCACGTCTGTGCCGGGCGTTTTTTCCGCCGGCGACGCCCGTCGCGGCCAGTCTCTGGTTGTTTGGGCCATTGCGGAAGGCCGCAAAGCGGCGCATCACATTGATCGCTTTCTTATGGGTTCGAGCCAGTTGCCCGTTTAAACCTGCCGCTTACTCTATAAGTATGCGATTGGTTGTACTCGCGCTGTTGTTTGCGTCCGTTTCGATCTGCGGCGATTGGAGCAGCATCTACAACGCCCAGTACCTGGAGAGTCAGCGTGAGCGCTTAACCAAAGACGTGGATCTTGTAGTCGCGCAGGAGATCCAGCCGTTTTTAACGAGCGCTCAAGCGCGCGCGTTTTTCGACATTCAAATCGATCTCCCGCTAACCGCTGAACCGGAACCCAATCCTTTCGATTTCTATTCCGCGCGCGCGGGAGTTATCACGTTGCCGCTTCTAACGGTGGCTTTTGTCGCGGATATGTCGGAAGCGTATGCCTGGTTGTGGGCTAATCGGTACAGCTCGCAAACCGTGGATGAGTATTTGGGGATGTTGCGAAATCGCGCGCCCGCCGATTTTCCCGGACACCACTATCCCACTCCGCTCGAGGCGCTTCACATCCCCGCAAACGCCATGGAAAACCCCGCTGTGGCGCAGATGTCGGAGCGGGTACGCGCCACCACACTTTCCTTCATCCTGCTGCATGAGTTCGGGCATCTGAGCCACCGCTCAGCATCGGAAGAAGCCGCGTTGAAGCATGACCACGTGGAGGGCGAAGAAGAATTAGCCGACAATTTTGCGCTCGAGATAATGAAAAAGAACTCGGAGCCGCCCGCTGGTTTGCTGATGCTCATCCACGGGATGCTATACCTCCCGCCAGTTGCTCCGAAACAACATCCGCTGACCCGCCACCGGTTGAACGCCATGGCGGATTATCTCGATGCGCGCGTGCGCGAGTTTGCCGAAGGGCGGTCTAACAGCAGACTGACGGTAGTCGCCATCCGATCCCTGGCCAATCACATCCGCAAAGCTGCCCTATTTTTATCGGATAGTACGGGTCAGAGGTTATGGGCCGAACAATCGAGCCAGCTAACCGTCGCTAGCCTTATTCCAAGGAGGGTGGGCCAGTAAAATCGTTTGCGGTCGCGGCTCAGCCCGACGTACCAATCAGGCGAGAAATTCAGCCGGAAAACAGATAGAATGGAAAAGTCGGAGGGTTTAACTACATGTCGAAAAAGCTCTGGAAAGTCCACGTGCCGTTGAAACTCAGATATCCGGGTACGAAGACGTTTGAAATTGCGGAGATTGGCGACATCGTTGAGGAACGCGCGGAGGCGGGAATCAGCGACGGCTCGGGCGAGGTGCGGGTCTATCGGCTGCATAAAGACCATAATGATTTTCATAGCTTTATGGTTCCCCGTTCTGAGCTTGATTCGAGTGCGAAAGCTTGTTCTTGATTTCGCCCAGCTGGCACTCCCTCAATACTTCCAAAGCGCGACGCCGCCCAACAAGCCGTCTTCATTCGGTACGCGCGTGGCGTGCGAGGGCAGCGAGAAGTTAATTTTCTCCGCATTGCCGCCGCCAATGAAAAGATGATCGTAATTGAAGAGCGCGTCTAACTGGGTAATGGCCTTCTCCAAAAATTTGTTCCAACGCTTCTTTCCGTATTTTTCGAGCGCCTTCTTGCCCAGATACTCCTCATAGGTCTTGTCTTTGCGCCATGGGTGATGCGCCAGTTCCAAACCGGGCACCAGCGTTCCGTTAACGAACAGGGAAGATCCGAACCCCGTTCCTAGCGTGATCACCAGTTCCAACCCTTTGCCGTTGATGGCGCCATACCCTTGCACCGCCGCATCGTTGCAGACCCTCACCGGCTTCCGCCAGCGGCGCGCCAAGACCTTTTCCAATTCAAATCCCACCCACTGCGGACTCAAATTGTGCGCTGTCAGCGTGGCACCCCGCTTCACCACGCCTGGGAAGCCCACCGAGACGCGGTCGAATCCGCGCAACTTTTCGGCGATATCGTTCAGCACTTCCAGAATTTTCTCGGGTGTAGCGGGCTGCGGCGTCTCCACGCGAATTCGCTCGCTAATGGGCTTCCCCCGCTCGTCCAGGAGCAAGCCCTTGACTCCCGTACCGCCTACGTCAATCGCAAAAGTGACAGGTGGTTTCTCCGCCGTCGTGGCCATAAGCACCTAATGTATCGAACGCGTCAAGATTGGGAACGCGCCCATTGTACGACTGGGCCGAAAACCCGCACGCCTTGTTATAATTCCGAAAGAGCCTCTTGGGAGGTCGTCTAATGGTAAGACTGCAGACTCTGGATCTGCGTATCGGGGTTCGAGTCCCTGCCTCCCAGCCAAAGCTGCTTTCGGCCAAATTACTGCTTAGGCGTTTCGGTCTTGCCCGCTAGTTTGTCCGCCCCTTTTTCGGTAGCCTTCGCTACTTTGTGCGTACCTTTCTTCACGCCCTTAGCGGTATCTTTGCCAACTACCTTGGCGCCTTTTCCCGTGGCCTTCGCGCCCTTCTTGACGCCCTTGGCGGTATCCTTTGCGCCGTCTTTTACGGCATCGCCGGTTTTCTCCCCGGCAGTCTTCAAATCCTCTTTTACTTGTGCGGAAAGCGGCGCCAATCCGGCTACGCCCAGCAGTAATCCAACCGACAGTGCAATTGTTCTCATACTTCCTTTTTACTAAACCCAAGCGTTGGCTTCTTGTAGCCAAGTACTTTGTGATACAGTGTTAGGCCATGACGCTCTTTGACTTGGTCTTCCTTGTCCTCGCTTTGACAACGCTGATCACGCTTGTCGCCGTCGCCGCGCTTACCATCGCCCGCCGGACGGCTCAATCTCTTCGCATCCTTCGCCGGCTCGCGTTTGGCGCCGCGCTTTACTTTGCCGTGGTCGTTATAGTCTCGTTGGTCGCGCCCCGGCGCGTTTTCAATCTTGGCGAGACTCAGTGCTTCGACGATTGGTGCGTAGCCGCGACATCCTTCAACTCTAGCGGCTCTACATACGCCGTCAAACTACGGATATCGAGCCGCGCCCGCCGCGTTTCGCAACGTGAACTCAACCTGGGCGTCTATCTGATTGACCGCGATAGTCATCGCTACGCCCCCGCTCCTCAGCCTGCGGATGTCCCTTTCAGCACGCTGCTCGCGCCGGGCGAATCGGTGGATCTTAGCCGCGTTTTCGTGGTTCCCCCAGCGGCCCGAGATCTGAACCTGGTCATCAGCCACGAAGGAGGCTTTCCCATTGGTTGGTTCATCATCGGCTACGACGCCTGGTTCCGTAAACCGCCGCTTGTGCTGCTAAAGCATGAGTGAGGATGAGGCAGCGCACTGCGGCCTTCCACGCTTCCGCTCGGTTTTTAAGTGATAGTATCTCGGTGGTCCCATGTCGAAACCTATCATTCGCAATTACCTTTTACTGCTTACCGCGCTAGCTATTCCGGCGTTGGCCCAGATACCGGCAGGCGATGTTCGAATCCACTATCATCGCCCCGATGGCAATTATGCGGGTTGGGCTCTTTACACCTGGAACGCATCCACCGAGAATAACTCGTGGTGTAGCAGCGAAGTGGCCGTCAGCGGGACGGACAGCTTCGGCGTTTACTTCGACGTATCGGTGAATCCCGCACAAGGCTCGCCGGCGGGTCAGCTCGGGTTCATCCTGAATAACTGCGCGGACAACCAACTCAAAGATCCGGGGCCTAACCAATATCTCCAGGTCACGCAGAATAACCAGGCGTGGGTGGTTTCGGGCGATTCAGATGTCTTCACAACGCAGCCCCTGATAGGCGATGGCCCGATTCCCTCTGGCGACGTGCGCATCCACTATTACCGGCCCGACGGCAGTTACGGCGGTTGGGCTCTCTATACGTGGAACGCATCCACCGAGAACAACTCCTGGTGCAGCAGCGAAGTGGCGGCCACCGGTTTCGACAGCTTCGGTGTCTACTTCGATGTTTCGGTGAATCCCACGCAAGGCACGCCGGCCGGCCAACTGGGCTTCATCATTAACAACTGCAACGCGGGTCAGATCAAAGACCCCGGCGCTAATCAATATCTACAGGTCACGCAGAACAAACAGGCATGGGTGGTCTCCGGCGATTCAGACGTGTTCACGGCGCAGCCGCTGATAGGCGATGGGCCAATTCCTTCCGGCAACGTGCGCATCCACTATTACCGGCCCGACGGTAATTATGGCGGTTGGGCTCTCTACACGTGGAACGCTTCCACGGAAAATAACTCGTGGTGTAGCAGCGAAGTGGCGGCCACCGGTTTCGACAGTTTCGGTCTCTACTTCGATGTTTCGGTGAATCCCACGCAGGGCTCGCCGGCGGGCCAACTCGGATTCATCATCAATAATTGCAACGCCGGCCAGATCAAAGACCCCGGATCGAACCAGTATCTACAAGTCACACAATACAGCGAAGGCTGGGTGATTTCGGGTAATGCAACCGTGTACACCACCCAGCCGGCCAAGACTCAACCCTCAGGCACGGTTCGCATTCACTACTACCGCCCCGATGGCAATTACACTGGCTGGGCGCTTTACACCTGGAACGCCTCCACCGAAAACAACTCCTGGTGCAGCAGCGAGGTGGCGCAAACCGGCACAGATAGTTATGGGATTTACTTTGACGTTACGGTGAACCCGACCCAAGGTACGCCGCCCGGTCAACTCGGATTCATCATTAATAACTGCAACGCGGGCCAGATAAAAGATCCAGGCCCGAATCAGTATCTGCAGGTTACTCAATATTCCCAGGGGTGGGTGATCTCAGGAGACGCAACGGTATTTACAACCCAACCCAGCGCGGGCCAAATTGCCGGCGCGGGTCTTTACCAGCATCAGGCGTTCTGGATCGACCGGACAACGGTAGCAATTCCCGCGAGTGGCTATAAGTCCACGTCCACTTACTCGCTCGTTTACTCACTGAACGCCAGCTTGAGTGTGACAAGCGCCGGCGCTCTTTCGGGCGGCACAGCCATTCCACTGACACACATGACAAGTGGATTCACGGCGGCCGAAACTGCCCAATATCCGCAACTTTCCGGCTACAGCGTATTTCATCTGCCAGCCACTGTACAACTCAGTACCCTTGGGCAGGTATTAACCGGACAAATTGTGGTAGCGGGCAGTTCGGGAGGCACGCTGACGTACTTAAATGGCGTGCAGGATGCCGGGGTACTTGACGACCTCTTCTACTATGCGGGACAGCTCGGGCCGGTTTTCTCGAATGGCCAACTCACCATCAACCTATGGGCTCCTACAGCCCAATCGGTAAAGCTATTGCTTTATGCTCATGAGAACGATGCGACACCCGCCCAAACCTTACCGATGACTGAGAGCAACGGTGTTTGGACAATAAAAGGACAGAGTTCCTGGAAGGGCGGGTACTACCTCTTTGACGTTGTTGTGTATGTGCCCGGTCAACAGCAGATAGTCGAGAACCTTGTGACCGATCCGTATTCCGCCGATATTGCACTGAACGGATCGAAAACGCGCATCACAGATCTCAGCGATGAGTCAACCAAACCCACAGGCTGGGATGCGAGCATCTCGCCGGCACTCGATTCACTGAGCGATTTTTCGGTTTACGAGTTGCACGTGCGGTCGTTCAGTGTGGCGGATACGAGCGTTCCCGCCGAATATCAAGGGACCTATCTGGCGTTCACCAATCCCAGCTCCTATGGCATGACACATCTGCACAGGCTGGCAGCCGCCGGTTTGAAGGCCGTTCACATCATGCCGAGCATGCATACCGGCAGCGTGAATGAAGACAAATCAACCTGGCAATCGCCCGGCGATCTAAGTGGATATCCGCCCGACGGCACGCAACAGCAGGCTGCCATCACCGCCGTGCAAAACTCCGACGCTTACGATTTCGGCTACGATCCTGTCCATTACCTTGCTCCTAACGGGGGCTACGCCTTCAATCCCGATAACCGGGTTATGGAGTATAGGCAAATGGTGATGGGGCTGCATAATGCGGGCTTGCGAGTGGTTCAGGATGTCGTCTTCAATCACACCTATGCGCTGGGCGAAAACACCTTTTCGGTGCTGGATGAGATCGTTCCGAGTTATTACTACAGGCTGGATGCGAATGGCAACGTCGATACCGCAAGCTGCTGTTACGATACCGCCAGCGAGCATCGCATGTTTGAAAAGCTGATGATCGATACAGTGGTGCAAAACGCCAAACAGTACAAGATCGATGGCTATCGCTTCGACGACATGAGCTTGCATTTTGTTTCCAACATGGAGCACATCAAGCAGGCGCTGCGGAGCCTCACTCTGGCGAACGATGGCGTCGATGGTTCAAAGATCTATATCTACGGGGAAGGTTTCCCCAACCCGGAAACAGCGGCGCTGGGTGTGAATGCCACTCAGGAGAACCTCTATGGTTACGGCATTGGCACCTTCAACGACCGCATCCGCGATGGCATCCGGGGCGGGAGTACATTCGACACTACGGCGGAACAGGTGCAGGGTTTTGCGACCGGGCTCTTCACCGATCCGAGCCTCTATACGACCAGTACGCTGGGGCAGAGCCTATCTAGCCAGAAAACCAATCTCAACTTGGAGGCAGACTGGATAAGAATCGGCCTGGCCGGCAATCTGCGCGACTTCACATTTGTAGATAGCAGCGGGGCAACAGTCAAAGGCAGCCAGCTTAGCTACGGCGGCCAGCCGGTAGGTTATACGGCGACGCCGCTTGAGGCCATTAACTACTGTTCCGTCCACGATAATCAAACATTATTCGATGCCATTCAATTGAAGGCGGCGATTCCCGGTACAACCGCGACGGGCGGAGACTCTATTGCCATGCGAACGCGGCGGCAGGTGCTGGCCATGAGCATCATCGCTTTGGGTCAGGGCATACCGTTTTTCTTTGGAGGCGACGACTTGCTTGCCTCGAAAGACATGGACGACAACAGCTACAACTCCGGCGATTGGTTCAGCAAAGATAACTGGATCTATCAAGGTGATCGGCCCAGCCAGAATCTCCTCTCCCAGGAGTGGAACAACTGGGGCATTGGCCTTCCGCTTCAGAACGTCAACGGTGGGCAGTGGTCGTTCATGCAGCCGCTGTTGGCTAATCCCGCTTTGGCGCCCACGCCCGTCAACATTTCAAGCGCCGCTGCCGCCTTCCAAATGTTCCTTCGCATCCGCGGTAGCTCGCAGCTCTTTCATATGGCCGCGTTAACGGAGGTCCAGAACAATCTGCATTTCCTGAATACCGGTGCTTCGCAGATCCCGGGCCTGATTGTGATGAAGCTGGATTCCAATGGAGGCAATTATGGCGTCTACAACCACATCGTCGTGGTTTTCAACGCCACGCTTAGCGCCGTTAACTTCCAAGACAATCGGTTGAAGGGCCTGAATCTCGCTTTACATCCATTGCAGGCGCTGTCGCCCGATGCACAAATGAAAGCCTCTTCCGTGAACAACGCCACCGGGACCTTGACGGTGGATGGTTTAACAACGGCTGTGTTCGTCTCACAGTGATAGTCTTTACCCTGGAGAACAAAATGAAGAATCGGCTTTTCACGCTCTCAGCAGTTGCGCTGTTGTTGTCTCTCTGGTCGCTGCCCGCTAAGGCGACGCTCGTCGGCACGCCGGTGACGGGATCGCTTACATTTTCTGAGTTACTATCCAACTATTTCGACCCCGGCTACGGCTTTGTGCCTGCCACCGGTTACCTCAACATTTCGAGCACAACGGTCGCCATCTCCGGCAGCGCTGTCGAATTTGGTTTTGACGACGGTTTGAGCCGGATCTCAGCCGACTTCTCCGCCACTGAAGTGACAATTAGCGACCTGATTGAACTTTCGGGCGGAACCAGCGGCTTTCGCCTGACTTTTACCGACTCCGCTTTTACCGGGAAATACTTGATTGCAGGCTCCGATAGCCTTCCCCTTAGTGATGACTCGTTGGTTGGTGATGTGATAACCCTCGACTACCCAGGCGGGAATCCAACGCAAGGGCAGACACTCACTGCCGTTTTTACCATTGCTTCCGTTCCCGAACCTTCCGTTCTCGGATTAATGTTTGTCTCGGCGTTGCTGGCTTTAGCCTTTTTAATCACGCTCTCCGGCGGTCGCGGCTCTGAAAATACCGGTTGGTATATTACCTTGTATCCTTATGTCCTCACTTCGCAACAGCTTTATCGCACTTACTTTCGTCGTCTCCTCGGCCGTTGCCCAAGTCGCCACTCCGCCTCCACCTGAAAAATCCGCGTTCGCTCTCAAAGAAGTCATGATCCCGATGCGTGATGGCATCCACTTACAAACCGCCATCCTCACCCCGCTTGATCAGACCGGACCCCTGCCCATCCTTCTCGAACGCACTCCCTATGGCGTCCCGGAAAAGCCGCCCGCCCCCACGCCCGCCCGCTGGATAGAACTCGCGCACGACGGCTACATTTTCGTCATCCAAAATCTCCGTGGACGCTTTAAATCCGAAGGCGTCTTTAATCTTTCCTCACAGGTCGATCTCACTAATCCGAAATCGACCAACGAGACGACCGACGCTTACGACACCATCGAATGGCTCGTCAAGAATATTCCGCAAAACAGCGGCCGCGTCGGTATTTATGGCGTCTCCTATGACGGCCTCACCGCCGCCATGACTCTGCTCCAGCCGCATCCCGCCCTCAAAGCCGTCTCCGAGCAAGCGTCGCCCGCCGATCAGTGGATGAATGACGACGACCATCGCTACGGCGCGCTCCGCCTCAGCTACGATTTCGAATACGCCGTTATGGAACAGGCCGATAAGAACGCCAACACTCACTTTGCCTTCGATGTTTTCGATACCTACGATTGGTATCTCAAGCTCGGACCTATTTCCAACATCAACAATAAGTACTTGCACGGCAGTATCCCTTATTGGACCGATAGCGTAGAGCACCCCAACTACGACGAGTTCTGGCGTAAAGAAGCCTGGGTCAATCAATTGCATTCGAGCCCGGTTCCTAACCTTAATGTGGCTGGCTTTTGGGATCAAGAAGACCCGTGGGGGCCCTGGCAGATTTTCCGCAATTCCGAGAAAGCCGGCCCGGCACCGCAAAACATAATGGTGGCCGGTCCCTGGTTTCACGGTGAGTGGCAGTCTCCCAAGGGGGATTCCATTGGTCAAATCAAATTCGGGGGACACGAGACCGCGCGTGAATTCCGCGAACAGATCGAAGCCCCGTTTTTTCGCTACTACCTGCATGGCTCAGGCGACAAAATCAACTGGAAAGCCAGCACGTTTCAATCGGGCTCTTACACATGGCACACCTACGCCGAGTGGCCTCCCAAGGAGGCTAAGACCACTAACCTATACTTGCAAACAGATGGCTCGCTATCGTTCGATCCACCTAAACCTACCACCAAGAACTTCGTTGAATACGTCTCCGACCCCGCCCATCCCGTACCCTATCGCCTGAGGCCTATCTCGCCCACTTATCCAGGCGGCGACTGGCCGTTTTGGGAGGTGGCTGACCAGCGCTTCGTCGATCACCGCCCGGACGTCCTCACATTCGTTACCGCACCGCTCGATCACGACCTTACCATTACCGGCTCGGTTGCCGCGCAAATCTATGCCTCCACCTCCGGCACTGATAGCGACTTCGTAGTGAAGCTAATTGATGTTTATCCTGAAAACGCGGTGAAGGATAGTTGGGACGATGATCACGGTCCTAAACCCGGCGACTATGCCAAATCCCTCAACGGTTATCAATTACCGATCGCCATGGAAGTCCGCCGCGGCCGATTCAATAGGAGCTACGAGCATCCAGCGCCTCTAACGCCAAACGAGCCCACTCTGTTTCCCATCCCTCTGCGCGATCGCGACCATGTCTTTCTCAAAGGCCACCGCATCATGATCCAGGTCCAATCCACCTGGTTCCCGTTGATCGACCGCAATCCTCAAAAGTTCACGGCAAGCATCTACACCGCGACCGCCGCCGATTATGTCTCCGCGGTTCAGCGGGTATATTGCTCCCCAACTCTGCCATCGCACATTGAACTTCCCATCATGCCGTGAGGCCAAACGGCAGGCTCGGAGATTTTCTCAGTTCCACCCTACACAGTACTCGAATGAAATTCTTATTCGAGAACTGGCGTTATTTTGCGATGAGAAAGTATGGGCGGGCAATAGGAAATGTCCCACCTGAGAGGCGAAACATCGATCCATGACGACTACTACCTTAAGCGAAGAAACAGGGTGCGGACTATCAACTCAGGCGGGGCAAGATGAACGAATCGAAGCCCAGCGAACCAATGAGACTGTCTCGCAAGGACGCCGGTTTGGGACGGGCGTGCCATTGAGCGCGAGTTCCAGCGATCTGTTTTCCCTGGGCGGCGCGCTTTTGGGAGAGAATATCCGGTCAAGGAGCACGCCTGCTTCAGTCACCATGCACGCCGGGCCACACAGCCATCCGTCTCTGTGTGCCCTCAAACGGAGCGTCGATGTGGTGCTGGCAGGCTTGGCTCTGCTAGCTGCTCTGCCGATCCTGGCGGCATGCGCACTGGCGATCCGGCTTACCTCAAAGGGGCCGCTGTTCTTCTTTCAGTCTCGGTTGGGGCACGCTGGGAAGGCCTTCTCGATTGTGAAGTTTCGAACGATGATCGTTGACGCCGAGGCCGTCTTAGCCGAGTATCTGGAGGCTCATCCAGAGGCGAAGCGAGAGTGGATGATTGACCATAAGCTCCGCATGGACCCACGCATCACGCCGGTGGGCCGGTTCATACGCAAATTTAGCATCGATGAATTACCGCAACTGTGGAATGTAGTTAAAGGCGAAATGAGTCTGGTTGGCCCAAGGCCGATTGTGACCAGCGAAATTCCAAAGTACGGCGACCGCTACGCCGAGTATTGCCGTGTGCGTCCTGGGCTGACGGGACTTTGGCAAGTGTCCGGCAGAAACGACACAGGCTACACCCAACGGGTTGAGCTAGACTGCCACTACGTTCAGCGCTGGTCGCCAAAGTGTGACTTGGAAATCATCGCCCGGACCTTACCGGCAGTTGTTAGATCCGCCGGCGCCTATTAGCCGGCTTCAGCGAGCGCACACAAAAAGGGGTAAAGTAGAAGCTTACTTCCCCTCTAGGGTCTTCAATGCCGCCTGCACCTGTGGATCTCTCTGCGCGAGTACTTCATCTCCTTTATCCACTCCACGGGCTTGAGTGACAATCTCTTCTTTCAATCGCGATTTAATCCAGGGCTGGTCGCTGATCCACTCCGCTACGTTCGGTTGGATGTTCCGCGCCGCCAGGTTCACTTTGAAATCGTCCAGCAAATCGGCCGTCACTTCAAAGCTCTCCGGTAAAGGTGAATGGTTCGAAAGGTACTGCGTGGCAAACGCCGTTACGGCGCCGCTGGAATCCAGTACCCCCTCCAAACGCGTAAACGAAGCCGGAGCAACCACAATATCGGGCTGAATGCCGCCACCGCCCGTTACCGTGCGTCCCTTATCGGTCTTGTAAGTAGGAGGGCCGCTGCGCCTCTCGGCAAACGTCTCCGAAAGAGCGGAATCCCGCAGCGGTCGCTGTATCGTGCGTCCGCTCGGCGTGTAATAGAACGCAGTGGTAATCGCCAGTCCCGCGCCGCCCGAAAGCGGCATTACGCTCTGCACCAACCCCTTGCCATACGTGGGCTCGCCCACAATCACCGCGCGATCGTGATCCTGCAGCGCCCCCGATAGAATCTCCGACGCGCTCGCCGTCTTCTCGTTCACAATCAACGCCAGCGCGAAGTGGTAGGGCTGGGCATTGCGCGGCACATCCGCGCTATCCACCTCCTTTGAACGCCCGCGCGCCGTCAAAATTCTTTGCCCGGGCTCCAAGAACATCGACGCCGCATCCAACGCCGCTTTCACAATGCCGCCGGGATTGTTGCGCAAATCCAATACCAGTCCCTTTAGTTTGCCGGGCGACAGTTTCTCGATAGCGTCATGCAATTGCTTGGCGGTCTGCATATCCCAACTCGCCACGCGTATGAACCCATAGCCGGGCTTCAATAAGAACGTCCGGTCCACGCTGGGCGCGTCCACCAGTTCGGGCGTCAACGTAAATTGAAACAACCGCGAAAACCCTTGCCGCCGCACAAACGCCGTGATCTTTTGCTGGCGCGCTTCGGTCAATAGCCCCACAATCTGTTCGGGGTCTAACGATCGAATCGCAACGTTATTAATGGCCACCAGTTCATCGCCCGCTTGGATCCCCGCTTTGTTCGACGGCGTGCCCGGAAACGTTTGCAGAAAGATCACTTGGCCGGGCAACACCGAGACTATGCTGCCGAAACCCTTCTGCTCCGAATCCTGCATTTGTTTCAATTGCTGAAACTGCATGGGGTCGAAGAACTGCGTGTGCGGATCAAGTTGCCGCAGCATAGATGGGATGGCGCCCTCGTACACCATCTTCTCGGTGGGCACACCACCGGCCGAGTGAGCTTCAACGGCACTCAGCACCTCCACGAATTGCCGCAGGTACGGCTCCAGATCCTGCGCCGGGTTTTCTTGCGGAGCGTCGGGCTTCGCTGCAGGCGGCGTCTGGGCGAGCGCGAAGCTCACCGCCAACACAAAAAAACTCAGCGTCTTCATCTCGTGTACTGGGTGGCTCGGCGGGTTTGCGCGCGCCGCAGCGCCAGCTCAATCAGCGTATCCAGCAACTCCGCATAGGGGACGCCGTCATACTCGAACATCTTTGGATACATGCTGATTGAGGTAAAGCCTGGAATGGTGTTGATCTCGTTGATATAGAACTGCCCGGTCGCGTTCTCCATCAGAAAATCCACGCGCCCCATGCCTTCGCACGACACGGCCTCGAAACAAGCCAGCGCCAGCCGCTGCATTTCCTTAGTCTGTGCTTCGCTCAACTGAGCCGGCAATTCGATGCGCGCTTTATCCAGCAGGTATTTGTCTTCGTATGTGTAGAATTCCTGGGAAGGAATGATTTCGCAGGGTGTGGCGGCCCGCGGCGGATCGCCTCCTAATACCGCGCACTCGAATTCCCGGCCGTTCACCCCGCGCTCCACCACCAGCTTGCGATCATACTGTGACGCCATCTCGAGCGCCGTTTCCAACTCACCGCAGGTTTTGGCCTTCGTAATACCCACCGATGAGCCCAGGTTGGCGGGCTTCACGAACACTGGAAAGTCAAAGGGCAGGCGCAGCGTTTTCGGATCGAAGTCGCCGCGCGTCAAGCTCAAGTGCTCCACCACCGGCAAGCCCGCTTGCATGCAAAGTCTCTTGGTCATGACTTTATCCATAGACACTGCGGAACCCAAAACGCCCGCGCCCACGTACGGCAGATCCGCCAGTTCCAGCAAGCCCTGCACCGTGCCATCCTCGCCGAACGTGCCATGCAGCAATGGGAAGACTACATCAATATCGCCGTTAGCTCCTGGCTCAGGCAGAATCGCTTTGGGACTCCATTTGCCCGCCGCGCTGATGAAATATTCTATGAGATCGTACTTCGCCGGGTCGAGCGCTTTCTTAACGGACTCCGCCGAGCGAACCGAAATCTCGTGTTCGCCCGAGCGCCCGCCATAGATCAATGCCAGCCGGATTTTTGGGGTTGTTTTAGCCAAAATCCATTGTCGCGCGTTCTGGGCGCCTACACTCCTTTTACAGCGATCCGTACAGGGAGTACCGGTATTATTTACAGACCTCCCTCTTGATTCACTATCGTGCCAATGCGAACTTGGTAGAACAGCAAAGACTTGGCACGAAAACCTGAGCCAGAGGATCCTAATTGAATCGCATAGTGATAAGTGTAGGGGCGTTCCTCGCCCTTTCCTCCCTGACATTTGGTCAAGCGACCACCGTTCCGTTGCAAAGCTACTTACGAAATAACAGCTTTGTGAACTGGGAATCGCCGCATGTCCACCCTCTGGACATCACGCCCGACGGCAAAAAGCTGTTAGCCGTGAACACGGCCAATAACAGTCTCAAGATCTACACTCCGGGCTCTCCCGTCGTGTTCGTGAAGAGCATACCAGTCGGCTTGGATCCTGTCAGCGTCCGTGCCCGCACCAACAGCGAAGCCTGGGTCGTGAATGTCATTTCAGATAGTGTCAGCATCGTTGACTTAGCGGACGGAATCGTCACGAAAACTTTGCAGGTCAATGATGAACCGGCAGACGTGGTGTTCGCCGGTGTTTCACAAAACATTGCGCTTGTGTCGTGCGCGCAAGCCAAGACCGTGCTGGTTTTCAACTCCGCGGCGCCAACCTTGCCCACCGCGGTTATCCCCATTAATGGTGAACAACCCCGGGCCTTGGCGGTAGATCCAACGGGGCGCTACGTCTACCTGGCCATCTTTGAATCGGGAAATGCCACCACTGCCGTTGTGGGCGGAGCAAGCAGCCAGTTCGAGAACGATCTGGTGCAAAACAAGACCGGTCCCTATGGCGGCGAGGGTGTGCCCCCCAATAACGGCGCTAAATTTAATCCACCCTTCAATGCGGCGCTACCCGCCCCTCCCGCGGTCAGCTTGATTGTCAAGCGGACTGTAGTGTCAGGCATCGTTCAGTGGCTGGACGACAATTTGAAGGACTGGAGCCGCTTCATTTCAGGCCCGCCCTCGTCTCCGCCTTCTACACCCGGAAATCGAGTAGCGGGTTGGGACATGCCGGATCGCGATGTCGCCATTATCGATACCAACAGCAACTCAGTCACCTATCAAACCCGTCTGATGAACATTCTCATGGCGATTGGGGTGAATCCGAAAAGCGGCGCTGTCTCGGTTGTGGGTACAGATGCTACGAATCAGATTCGTTATGAGCCGGTGCTTCAGGGCGCATTCATCAAAGTCAACATGGCAACCTTCACGCCCGGAGGCGCGAATACCATCCTCGATTTGAATCCGCACATTACCAGCTACCTGAACCCAGTCAGCGCAAAAGGTGAACACTATACCAATTTTGCTCCGGGAACAGGAATCCAGAACTCCATTGGCGATCCGCGCGCCATCGTTTGGAATTCGACCGGAACAGAAGCCTATATCACCGGTATGGGCTCGAACAACGTGATCGTTGTCCAGCCCTCGGCAACCAGCGCGGCCCGGGTGGCAACCATTGAGGTGGGCCAAGGTCCCACAGGCTTGGTTTTATCGAACGGCTTTGCTTATGTCCTGAACAAATTCGACGCAACCATCACTACTATCAACACAATTTCAAACACCGTCAGCGGGACGGCGCCGTTGTATTTCGATCCCACTCCGGCAGTCATCAAACTCGGCCGCCCCATACTCTACAACACACAACAGACCTCATCACTAGGCCAACTATCCTGCGCTTCCTGTCACGTGGATGCCCGCTGGGACCGCCTCGCGTGGGACCTTGGCAATCCCGCGGGCGCCATGCTAACTAACCCCGGAACCACCGACTCGGGGAACACCGTTACCTATCACCCAATGAAAGGTCCGTTCTTGACCATGACATTGGTGGACGATATGCAGGCGCCGTTCTTGCACTGGCGCGGAGACCGCCCCATATTGGAGGATTTTGAAGGCGCCTTCAACACACTCATGGGTGGCAGCGTGGCCACGGAGGCGCAGATAGTGGCCTTACGGAGTTTCCTGGCCACCATCGCCCTTCCGCCCAATCCTAACCGGAATCTCGATAACTCCTACCCGGCCGCGGTTCCGATCATCGGACCCAACAACACCATCACGGGGACTGGCAACGCCGCCGCGGGCGCTGCGGAATTTGAAGGCAACTGTCGCAGCTGCCATCCCGGCCATACCAATCGCGGGTCTTTGTTTATCGATACCAATATCCCTTTTGGCGCCGGCATTCGAAATCCTCCCACCTGGAAAAATTTCTACAAGCGCCAGGGGATTTGGTTTCAAAACGCAACCGCCACCAATGTCGGCTTTGGCTTCCAGCAGGACGGCACATTCGACGCTACCCAAAACGACTCTCGCGATAACAACATGATGGCCTTCATGATGTCGTTCAACGGCGGCTATCCTTACGAGCCGGCGGGTTTGAATGCCACCAACTGGAGCAACAATACCCACGCCGCCGTAGGTAAACAAGTCACCTTAAGCCCGGCCAATCCCACTGACACCAGCGGTCTCCTGAGTCAGTTAGAGGCTCTCGGAGATCAAGGTGTTATCGGCCTCGTCGCTAAAGGTGGAGCGGTAAGCGGCACCGTCCGCCGGGGTTATATGTATCTTGGCAACGGCGTATGGCAATCGGATCGCTCGGCCGAAGTTGACACCACCGCCGCACTCAACAACCTGATCGCCGGCGGCGCAACTATCACCTTCACCGCCGTTCCCAACGAGAGCGCGGCGCGCATCGGCATCGATATGGATGGCGACGGCATTCTCGATTCCGACGATGCCCAACCGGCGGTGCCGAACACCACCCCCGTGGATCTGGCACTTGCGGGAACCGCCACCGCCGCTTCGGTATTTGATGGCAGTCACACCGCAGCGCAAGCTATCGACGGCAACACCATTGGTTACTTCGACCAGAATTCGATGTTACACACCCAGGGCGGCACTAACGATTGGTTTCAGGAGGATCTGGGGTCGAACTCCCAAATCAGCATGGTTCAGCTATTCAATCGCTGGGACTGTTGCGCCAACCGGCTCGCGAACGTTTCGGTGTTTATCTCGCAAGTTCCGTTCGCCTCAACCGGGGTGAGTCAGACGCGCGCACAACTGGGAGTTAAGGAGTTCTTCCTCTCTGGAGTAGAGGGTGCGCTCGCACAGATTCCGATGCAAACCGCTGGCCGCTACGTACGCGTGCAGTTGAACGACGCGGCTAATCCTGTTCCGCTCCAGTTGGCGGAGGTCCGAGTCATGGGTTACGAGATTGCGAGCTTCACCGTGCCAGCCACCCAAACAGTGGCTGCGGGGCAATCCGCGAACTTATCGCTCACACTCAACAACCCAACTCCCAACGCCAGCTACACCTATACCGCCTTGAATCTGCCGCCCGGCTTGAGCGTCAATCCCGCCACCGGAGCTATCTCAGGCAGTGTGAGTTCCACGGCGGCATCGTCTTACACCACTACCGTGACCGCCACTGGCACCACGGGCGCGGGCAGCCCGTCGGTCTCCTTCAACTGGATTATCACCGGAGCGGCACCGTCGTTCACCCTAGCCGCCAGCCCGCTCACTCTGGTGGCAGGCACCGGCGGCACCACACCGGTCACCATTTCCCGGGCGGCTGGATTCAGCGGGTCGGTCACTCTATCCATGGGCGTGCTTCCGTCTGGAGTGAGTTCCGCATTCGTGAACACCTCGGCCACCGGCTCCACGTTGGTGATCTATGCGTCGCCGGCAACCATCCCCGGCACGTATCCCCTCATCATCACTGGAACCTCCGGCAGCATATCCGTGCAAACCACCGAAATGTTCGTGGTCACCGCGCCGCCAGGGATCACAATCTCGGCTCCTAACATGACGCTCCCGCGCGGAACAGGCGGCGCGTTTCCTGTTACTATCACCCCTACCAACGGGTTCTCCGGCACTGTCACCCTATCCCTGACGGGAACGCCAAAAGGTGTGAGTGATACGTTCCTGACGAACAGTCCAACCAGTTCTACCCTGGTTATCTATGTCCCGTCCACGGCTACCGCCGGAACGTACAAGCTATCCGTCCAGGGCGTATCGGGCGGTACCACGAACTCAACCTCCGTCACCTTAGTAATTTCGTAACGGGAGTTTGGCCGGAGAATAAAGCGGCGGTGAATTGACTAATTACTATTCGCGCGGCCATGCCTAAAGCGACGCGCCTTTAGTCGATGAACGTTTCTACGAAGTGGCTGGCAGCCAGTGTGGCCGCGATTCTGCTCTCCGGCGTCCTTATCGCTGCGCGAATCGCTTCCAACCCACCGATCACAGACGAGGTTTTCCTGGCCGTGCCGGCGTGGAATCTCGCGCACCACGGCTTTCCGGGAACCACTGTATTGGTAGACACGAATACGGCATGGCAAGGCGTCAATCGCCGCACCTACAACACGCTTCCGGGTGGTATTGTGTATCTGGCTTCCTGGTTCGCTATTTTTCCCGCCACCATTCTCTCCAGCCGAATAGCCATGACCCTTTGGGGACCTATTCTGCTGGCGGGCTGCTTCATGTTCTTGCGCAGAGTGACCGCAGACCTCCAGGTCGCTACCTTTGGTACGATCCTGCTCGTTCTGAATTATAATTTCATCGTCGGCGTTGCTCAGGTGCGAGTAGACGTGATGACGGCATCGCTCGGAATGGCGGCCCTCGCAAGCTATTGCGAAATCCGTTTGCGGTCGCTCAAAGCAGCCGTGCTTGTAAGCTCCACGCTCACGGTGCTCGCGTGTCTGACTCATCCGCAAGGAGTCCAGTACGTCGCGGGCCTTCTCATTGTGGCGCTCGTTCTGGACCGAAAATCCCTCTCTCCCGTTCACTTTGCGCTTGCCGCGGTCCCTTTTGCCATTTGTGGGGCCCTGTGGCTTTGGTATGTCAGCCAGGATCCCGCGGCGGCATTTTCCCAGCTAAGGGCGAATTCCCGCGGCAGGCTCCCCCGCTCCTGGAATCCGCTTTATTCGGTGCGCCGGGAAGTCCTGAAACGCTATCTGACTGGTGAAAAAAGTTCTCAGAATTGGATTTGGAAGCTTCCCTTGCTCCTCATCCCTCTTCTGGGCATTGCCGGAACGCTTCTGACGCGCTCACTGAGACGGCAAAGCGGCCTTCGCCTGATTCTTCTGCTCACTGCGGCTATCCTGATCAGTCAAACCTTTTTCGAGAACTATAAATTCCACTACTATCTGATACATATCGAAATCTTCTACTGCGCGTTGATGGCCGCTCTCGCCCTTCACACGTGGCGGGCCGGAGCGTGGCAGCGGGCGGCGGCCGCACTGGTCTTTGCCGCCTACCTGCTCATCGGTCTCAGCGGCGTCGCCTCAAAGCTGAGAGCGGATTTCACCGGAAACGGATTCAGCCACGCCCTGGCGTTTCTCCAAAGCAACGTTTCCTCTCGCAATCTGGTTATCGGCAACATGTCTTTTTGGTTCGATTGTTGCGGTCCAAGTCACAAGCTGGTAGACGACCCAAACCTCGGAGTCGGCCACGGATTGTTCCCCGATTATTATGTCGATCAAGGTTACGAGGCCGATTGGAATAAGTGCAGTAAAGAAAACCCGAACCTATTTGCCGCTATCCAGGTAAGGCGCGCTGGATTTGATCTGATCTATGATCGCCAAGGTTATCGGATTTATCGCCGCCGCTAAACTGGATTCCTCGATAGATCCCCAGCAGACGGTCATTCAATTTCCCGATATCGTGCTGCTCTTCCATGGCCCGTCTCCCGCGCGCACCCATACTGGCCCGCAACTCCCGGCTGCGGATCAGGCGCTGCAGAGCTAAGGTGAGAGCCGGCACATCACGCTCTTCGACCAGGAAGCCCGAGATGCCATCCTCCACAACTTCCGGGATTCCAGCGTGGCGGGTTGAGACCACCGGCACGCCTGAGGCGAGCGCCTCCATGATCACCACGGGTGTTCCTTCTTGATCGCCGCTTTCTGCGGTTACGCTTGGCGCTAGCAGAACATCGCTGTCGGCTAGGGCGCGAATGATTTCAGGCCGTGGCAGCCAACCCGCTAAACGAACTACGCCCGTTACGCCGAGGCTTTGCACCAGGCTCTCAATTTTGCGCCGCAGCGGGCCGTCGCCGATAATCACGTATTCGACGTTCGGCTCTTCCTTAACCAGCGCGGCCACCGCCTTTAATGCGTATTCGAGTCCCTTCTTCGGCACCATTCGGGCGATGCTTAAGATACGGATGGGTCTGCCGCTATCCGAGGGGCGCGCACACGCAAACCTCTGCGGATTTACACCCAGATGCTGCACGACGATACGCTTCGAATCGCACCCCAATTCGATTAGCTTGCGCCGCATTTCATCGCTGATGGCCAGAAACAAATCGCCTTGCGCGAATAGTTGAGAGTAAGGGTTGCTCCTGTGCCGCCTGGGAAACTCCGAAACG
Organism: Bryobacterales bacterium; assembly: GCA_963785595.1. Lineage (GTDB taxonomy): Bacteria > Acidobacteriota > Terriglobia > Bryobacterales > Bryobacteraceae > Bog-105. Next base: position 1,986,886 of record CAWAVY010000003.1, read on the forward strand.
TCGTATCCGTAGAAAGAGGTTACCAGCTTTCCGCGCATTGCTCCGATATCGCGCAGGGCCAAGCCTTGCACACCGTTGGGCCCAAAATGGCAGTGGATCACATCGAAGCCAGGGCGGCCACTCCAAGCCAGCGTTTCGAAGAAGAGCCGCAGCGAGGTGGCGTGAATAGCCAGGCGCATCGCTTGCCAGGGGCGGAGCGCAAAGTTCGCCGGCGAGCACGTGGTATGCCGGCGATCCATCAACCCGTAAGCAGCCACTTCGGGATGCGTGGCGCCCGGAGTTCCGGACCGCCAGGCGAAAATCTCCACCTCACACCCTAGATCTATCAATCCAGTGATCTGGTCCAGGATAAATGTCTCGGAGATACACGGAAAAGAGTTGACGAGAAAAGCGATCCGCATCGGGATTACCGCAGCCTTTCGGTCAGCAGTTGCTTGACCTGATGGCCCCAACTCTGCAAGGGCGCGGCCAGGTGCTCTGGCCATGGCAGGTCAGGCGGCGGCCGAATTCCCGCTCGCGGCCGGCGGAAAACCCCGCGCTTCGCCTCATCCAAAACCTGGGCGAAGAGTTGGATGTAACTCTCCACCATGTGGCCAATCCGGTAACAGCCCGCAGTAGCTTTGCCGTAAGCCGCTTCGGCCATCTGCCGCCGCATGGCAGGATCCCTGTGCAGCTCCGCAAGACGCCTGGCAAATCCCTGAATGTCTCCTATTGGAATACGGAACCCATTTACCCCATCTTCAATCAGTTCAGGAATACCGCTGCGAAGGTTTGTCACGAGCGGAATGCAACCCTGCCCCATGGCCTCGAGGAGGGAAATCGGTAAGCCCTCGAACTCGGAGGTAAGCAGAAACACATCCTGCCGGGCGAGAGCAACAGCCAGAGCCTCACGTTGCAAAGAGCCGAGGAATTCCACCCGCTGGCCGCCGCCCCTTGCCGCGAAACTTGCTCTCAATTGCCCTTCTGCGGAACCGCTGCCCGCAATGCTCAGTTCGAGTGGCACGCCGTGGTCCGCAGCAGCTTCGAAAATAGCGGGCAAATCAAGCACGCGCTTCTGTTTCTGCTCCAGCCGCCCCGCATAGATGACTCGCAGTGGTTGCGGCGCCATACCGGAGCGTTCGGGCAGACGCGCGGCTGCCTCAACGCCATAGGGCATCACTGCAAGACGTGTCTCGAGCGCGGGCGCAATCTTCAGCGACTCGGCCGCAATGGCCGGACTCACCGCCACCACGGCGTTCCAATAACGACTCAGCCGCGCCAAGTGGTCATAGTGCTGCGCATCGTCGCTATGCACAATCCCGATAATGGCCACAGCCTCTGGCAATTTCGAACTAATGCAGGAGTGGCCGAAATCGTGATTGGGTATATAGATACACGGAGCGTGCTCCTCGAGATGCCTGATCATGGCGGCGCAACGCGCGCGAAAACTCATGAACGGTTTTACCGCCAGCGTCTTGAACGGAATGTCCAACGGTCTCGGTAAGGGTTTGGCATCCACCCAGTCGGGCCGGGTCAGAACGATGTGAGCGGGTATCTGCCGGGCGATGAGGCCGCGCACCAGGTTGGCCGAAAACACGTTCGGCCCGTTGAGGCTCCAGGTGGGCGCAGCCACCACGACTTGGGGCCAATTCGGCATGACAGCCTAATTCCGTCCTGCCCAGTTTGGGACGTTCGCCACCGGCCACAGTTGTCTCCGCGTGAAGAGCGGTGCGCCATTCCCTAGCGGTAGAATCCCGCCGCGCGGGCGCCGGAACTCTCCCAATTCGGCTTCCACCAACACACGTTCGAATAGATTCAAATAGGACGCCACCATCTTTTGCACGCTAAAACCGGCGCGCATAGCTGTGTAACTGGCGGTCGAAAGAGCCTGCCGGGTAGCCGGGTCGGATTCGAGTTTTGCCAGGCACTCGGCAAACCCGGCGATATCGCCGACCGCGACGCGATACCCCGTCTCCCCATTGCGCACGATCTCCGGAATTCCACTGCGAATGTCGGTTACCACCGGTACACAGCCGTGCGCCATCGCCTCCAGCAGACTCACTGGCAGACCCTCAAATTCGGAGGTCATCAACAATACGTCGCTCTGTGCAAACGCGCGCAGAACCTCCTCGTTGGACAGTGTGCCCAGAAAGCGCACCTGGCCGGTAGCGGTCCAGCGGCTGCACGCCGCCTTGAGCCTGACTTCCTCCAGGCCACCTCCGACGATGGTGAGAGTAGCCGCTACGCCTCGTTCCATCAGAGCGTTGAATATCAGTGGCAAATCGAGGACCCGTTTCTGCTCCTGCACCAGCCGGCCGGCATAGACGATTCGCAGCGGGCCAGCGGTTGCCCGCGAGCGATCAGGCGGCGATTCGGGCACCTTCACGCCGTAGGGGATAATCACCAGGCGCGGTGCAAGCGAGGGGTCCAGTTCTAAAACCTTTTGGGCGATGGTCTGGCTTACGGCCACAATCGCATTCCAGTAGCGTCCGAGTCTGCCTACGTGTTCATAGTGTTGCGGATCGTCGCTGTGGACGATGCCTACAATGGCAACCTTGTCGGATAGTGTCGGGCTGATGCAGGAATTTCGCCAGTCGTAGTTCGGAATGTAGATACCAGGCGAGTTGCTTTCCAGGTGTTCGAATAAGCGTTGGCGGCGCTGGGGCCATGGCGTGCGCAGCGTCACCGCTAACTTCCTCAGGGGAACATCGGTAGGGAAAGGCATCGGGTCCGGGGTGGAATCGTCGGCGCTGGTCATCAGCACATAGGCGGCACGGCCCAGTTCTCGCAGGCTGCGAACCAAGTTGGCGGAGAAAACGTCCACCCCGCTCAAACGCCCCGAGGTAGCGGACACAATTACGTTCGGATAGGGGCGTCCCAGCGGTGGCGCAGGCGGTTTTGCCTGCGTTTTTCCAGTCTCACGAACGTAACCGTGGTAGTCGGCCGCCGAGGCCAAGACGCCTACGCCCGCGAACCGCTGCAGGTCGTGCGGTTCGAACAATACCTGGTAAGGCGGCAGTCTTAAAATGCCGCGCGGCCGCCCAAAGAGGGGCTTTCGAAACAACTCGCGGAAAAGAGCATGGTAACGCCTCACCATGGTCTCCACGTCGAATCCCCCGGCAACGATGGTGTTTCGAGCTTTGCCAACGAGGCGCTCGCGCAGTTGTGGATCGCGGTGAAGAAGCGTGAGTTTGGCGGCGAATGCCACGATGTCTCCAACGGGAACCAGATAACCGTTCTCACCATCACGCGCCAAGTCGCGCACCCCGCCGCGTATATCGGAAACCACCGGGATGCAGCCTCGCGCCATGGCTTCGCCCAACGCGTTCGGCATTCCTTCGAACTCCGAGGTGAGCAAACACACGTCGAATTGGGATAGCATTTCGATCACCTCGCTGTGCGGCAGCAAGCCGATAAAGCGCATCGCGCCCCGCTCCACCAGATGGCTCGAGGTGGCTACCAAACGCTCACGGTCTTCCCCTTCTCCAATCACCGTTAGTTCAACTGGTGTATTTTGGCGAAGTGTCTCGTCGATAATTTTCGGCAGGTCGAGCACCCGCTTCTGGTTCTGCGTAAGCCTGCCTTGGTAAACCACGCGCAGCGGTTCCCCCGCGGCCGCTTTGCGAGGCCGCCACCGCTCTTCTATCGGGACGCCTATGGGGATGGTGATGACCCTTTTCGACAGGCCGGGATTAGCGGAAATCACTTGAGCGGAAATGACGTCATTCGTGGTTACGATGGCATCCCAGTAGCGCCCCAGGCGGGCCGCGTGGTCGTAGTGCAGCGCGTCGTCGCTATGCACAATGCCCACTACCCGAACCTCGGCCGAAAGCTGCGAGCAGACAATCGAATGGCGCCAATCGTGATTAGGAATATAGACGCACGGGGCTTGGTCTTCCAGATAACGGATGAGGGCTCCCCAGCGCGCCCCCCAACAATCATCCCCGCGCAGTGGCAGTTCTTTCACCGGCACTCCCTCTGGCAGTGGCATCATCGGCTCTTGAATGTTGACCAATCTAGTGTGTTGCTCGGTTAGCAGGATGTGCGCCGGCACCCCTAAAGAAAGCAAACCTCGCACCAGATTCGCGGAGAAAATATTGACGCCGTTTAAAGCCCAGTAAGGGCTGCCAACAATGACCTGAAACTCCATGTCTACCGGCCACCCCACCGGCGTTCCCATGCGAAGCAGCCGGCGCCGGCAGCGAGCGCTCCCAGAAAGCCGAGGTTTGTGGCTAGGGAACGGCCCTGCTCCGGTTTGACGCACCGCGCGAGCTCCAAGCGTTTGGCCAGTGGTACTGAGAGCGCGGTCGCCAGCGTCCGATTCCCGCAAAGCCGGCCGTAGATGCATTTCTTTCGGAGGTAGTCGCGGATTCCGGCAATTTCGAGATGGCGAACTACCGCTTCCGGGGCAAATCGCAAGACTGCCGGGCCATACCGTTCAATCGTCTGGCGTAGCAACAATGTATCAGCCCCTCTCTGCAAGTGCTGGAACCCGTTGAGCGCCTTAAGGACGGGTAGGCGGACCGCCATGTTGTTGGTGTAAGCGTAGTAACATTCGACGCGCCGCGCGCTAAAGATGTGGAACCCCAATGCCGATTCGTAGGCTGCCAGCATGCCTACAATTCCGCTATCGGTAGCGAACCGGCGGTCGCCCAGAATCACCCCGGTTTGCCCCCCGGCCATCGCGCGGTGAATCTGTTCCAGCCAGTCTTCTCGCGGTTCGCAATCCGGGTCGGTAAAAGCCACCACCTCGCCACTCGCTGCGCGGATGCCACGATTGCGCGCGGCATAAGACCCCTGCTCGGCCTCGCGCAGCAGCGTCACGCGGCCGAAACTGCTGGCGATGGCCGCCGACCCGTCTTGCGAATTGTTATCCACCACGATGATCTCGTAGCGGTCCGGGGGGTATGTCTGCAATAGCAGTGCGCGCAGGCAACGTTCGATGTACTTGGCGGCGTTGAAGACAGGAACGACAATCGAAAAATCGAGACGGGTCATGCCGGGCGGCGACCCTTATTAGCGTTCCGCAGGGCCTCATAAAAGCCGAGGGCCCACGCGCCATTGGCGATGAAGCACAGCGGAAGAACGGCCACGAACCGCAGGAAATCGCTAAGCTGGCGGCACCGCAGGATACTGCATCCGATCCAAAACATCACCGCGAAAGGCATGAGAAAAATCAGCGACGGGGCTGCCCGCAGGGAGCGTATCTTTTCCGGCGATTCCTCTGAACGGTAGAGGAAGGCGCCCAGGCCCAGTTTGCGCTGGTAGCCGAAAACGCCGCGCCAACCCTGGCGGTTCAGATGTGTTACCGATGCTCCCGGTAGAAAGAACAACCGGCTTCCGCTTCTGGCGAGCCTGGAACTGAACAACATATCTTCACCTGCCGAGCAATCGGCGTAGCGTGCGTCGGCTAGGATCTGGCGGCGGAACCCGCTGTTGCCTCCAACCAGGAAGCGGGCGTTTTGCGGAGGCCCATCGTGCCCCAGAAAACGAAAAAACTCGAGATAAAAGCCGGCCGATCCGCTAAGGCTCCAAGGCGTTCCATTCCTCATACCCCCACCCACGCCGTCGGCGCCTCCCTCCCGTATGGCTCCGCACATTTGCTCGATCCAGGTGGCGCACGGGATGGTATCGGTATCCAGGAAGAGGATCACCTCGCCCCTGGCCGCATCGACACCAATGTTTCTCGCGGTTCCCACTTGGCAACGGCCCGGAAAATGAAGCAGCCGAACGCGTGGAAATTCCTCCTCAACGATCCGGTCTGCGCCATCGGTGGAAGAATCCACCACGATGATTTCGTAGGGAATCGAAGTGCGCTGCGCCTGCAAAGCAGCCAGGGCGTAGCGGACATTCTTCGCCGACTGGTAGGACGGCATGACGACAGAGACCAGCGGAGTTTCCGATGAAGAGAGTAATGAAGTTGATTGCGCCGTCTGCTATGGCCCTTACAGGTAGTGCGCGAAATGCAGGTTGCTCTCCGGTAAAGTTACTAACGCGCGCCAGTAGTTAGGCGGCTTTTTTGATCATTTGTGCCTTCCAGGAGCGGTCAAATTGCTTGACGGCTTCCTGGCCGCCGATGTGTTGGGCTTCGAAACGGGTATCGAGATATTCCTCGGTAAATTCGAAGCCAAAATGCTCGACGGCGTTGGGTGGAGGTTTGAAGCCGCCGATGCGTTCGGACTTGCGCATCATGATGCGGTTGCGGCGTTGAAACTGAATGGCTTCGCGGTCTTCCTGCAGTTGGGCGAGTTCGGCCACGAGTTTCGCCAGTTGAGCGCGGAGGCGGCGTTCCTGTAAAGCGAGATTGCGGAGATCTTTTTTGAAAGTACGGTCGATCAAGGCGTCGAGCATGGCGGCGCGGACTTGCTGGTTCGATTCGTGGGCGCATTCGGCGGCGAGTTCGTGGCGGCCGAGCGCATAGTAGCCGGTTTCGAGAGTGGGGATGCGGAGGAGACGCCATTCGGTATCGGCGATGGTTTGCGTGAGGTGTTTCTCGTAGTCGTCCTTGGGCTGATACTTGCGGTTGAGAATTTCGACGAAGTTTTCGTAAGCGGCGACATCATCGCTGGGCAGGAGGATGGTGCGTCCGGTAAGGCCGGTTTTGACGGCGTTGTGAGAGGATTTCAGTTTTCCTTCCGGCGACGACGGGCCGGTGGAGGATTGCGCATTGGCGCGGTTAGCGTTGATTTGAGCTTCGGTGGACATAAATGTATTTCCAACTCGATTGGAACAGGAGGGCGAACGGGAACAGGAAAATTTTTGGGGCAAGTGGTTGATAAGAGGGGAAAAGAATTATTTTGAACTTTGGTGACCGTGATTTCGGGGCTTTGTGCGGCGGCTGGAAAGCCGCCTCGCAGCCACGAATGGCCGCCCTACGAGTTGGCGGCCGAGGATCCCAACTACCGCGAAAACAGAGAGATTCATGCCCCTTCCGCCACTCTTCGACAGTGCTCCAAAACAGCAAGACGGCTCCGGAGGTCTCCGTTGTCCTTTCAGTTCATAATGGCGGCCAGCAACTCCGGGATTGTTTGGCGAGTCTGGCGCGAAATCGGGAACACTTTGCCGAGTTGCTGGTTGTGGATGACGGATCGACGGACGAGGCCATCGACGATGCGCTCGAATTGGGCGCACGGGTGCTGCGCGTAGGGTCGCGAAGAGGACCAGCCAACGGCAGGAACGTGGGCGCAATGGCGGCAAGCGGCGATATCCTGCTGTTTCTTGACGCGGACGTGTGTGTCCACGACGACGCAATTCCCAGGATCCGCCAGCGTTTTGCGCAGGATGAGGACCTTGGCGCCCTCTTCGGTTCCTACGACACGGATCCCGCCGCTCCGCAACTGGTTTCGCAGTTTCGCAATTTGCTGCACTGTTTTGTCCATCAAACCAGTAATCAGCGAGCCTCCACGTTTTGGTCCGGGTGCGGCGCGATTCGCCGGGAAATATTCCTGGAAAGCAAAGGCTTCGATGTCTCTTATAGCGTCGCTTGTATTGAGGATATCGAGCTGGGGAGCCGCCTGGTGCGGGAGGGCATCCGCATTGCGCTCGACCCGCTAATTCAGGTCAGACACCTGAAACGCTGGACACTTTGGGCCATGATTGACACGGACATCAGGCGGCGGGGGATTTGCTGGACGCGGCTGATCCTGCTATCCCACCGCATGCCGAACGATCTGAACCTCCGGCATAGCAGTCGCGTCAGTGTGGCGTTGACGGGGCTGTTTTGCGTGCTGGGGGTGGTACTCGGCGGCGGCGCGCTGGCTGGCGGAATGGACGGACTCCTGTGGCGGCAGACCACGATTCTGCCACTGCTTCTGGTCTCCATCACGGCTTTAAACCTGCCTTTCTATCGTTTTCTGGCAGCCCGGCGCGGCCACCGCTTCGCGGCCGCAGCGGTGCCCCTTCACCTGATTTACTTCTTCTGCTGCGGAACAGCGTTCGGTCTCGGCCTGGCGATCCACTGTTTCTCGCAACTGGCAAAAAAAAATTCGCCGATGTCGCGGCCGGACCACACAAATATCGATTTGATCACGCTATCGGGAGCGCTATCGGCCCATAGCATTCCGCACACCGCAGCCGGTTCGGTAACGGGCATGCGCAGCGGAACGGGAAGGCGGATTTCGCCGGCGGGCCGGCCGTTAGCGGATGGAGATTTTGGACAGGTCATCGAATCGGCCCTCTTAGCGGCGATTCCGCAATGCCCAGCCGATAGTGGAGGATCTCTAAACGACGCGCTGCGCTATGCTTTATTCCCGGGCGGAAAAAGACTGAGGCCTCGTCTGACTATGCTGGGAGCGCGCATCTTCGGCACGCTTGACGACCGCGCGCTAAGGGCCGCTTGCGCGGTCGAGTTCGTCCACGCGAGTTCGCTGATTTTCGACGACCTGCCGTGCATGGACGACGCCGACCTTCGCCGCGGAAATCCAACACTCCACCGTGTCTTTGGGGAAGAAGTCGCCTTATTGACCGGGATTGCGTTGCTCAACCAAGCCTACGCGCTGTTCGCCGAGACGCCCGAACTGATTCGGGAGGCCGCCGAATGCATTGGCGTCGGCGGGATGATCGGCGGGCAGGCCATCGATCTCTGTCTCGGCAACGGCGTGGGATCGCTGGCGGAACGGGATCGGAAAACGTCCGCTTTGATGCGGCTGGCACTCACGGCGGGTGCGCTGGCGGTAGGAGCTTCCCGCGAAGACGTGGCCCCGCTGGCGGCGGCCGGTCAACAACTGGGCCAGGCTTATCAGATTTGCGACGATCTGCTGGACGCCGGTCTGCCAGGCCACTCGACCGGCAAGACGCCGGGTCAGGATTTACGGCACCACCGGCCGAGCCACAGCGCGCGGCTGGACGAAAATGCGCGCCACGCGGAAGCGATGGGCCTGATTGACAATGCGCGCCGTTCGCTGCTGGAAGGTTTTGGTTCGTCGAACGAAGTTGCAGGATTAACGAGCTTCATCGACGCCATTTTCGCGCCACTGTCCAACGCTCTACAACCGGCAGCCCACGGCCAAATTGTAGCCGCCGCGTCGGCCGCAAATGGTAACAACGCCGGCAAAGGCTGAAGAGAGCCGGTACGTGGCTCATTCAGGATTATCTCTGGCACCGCAACATACAGCACACCGTCGCATACACCGGGTCCAATCCGTCCCGGTTCGAAAAACTCTGGCGGTGAAAGGAGATAGCGTCGTTTGTTTGCGCCGGAGCCGCCTTTGCCGTATGGTGTCTGTGCCAACATGGAAATGGAAACGCTCATGAGCCTGACCCTCAAACTATCCGACGAAGAAGCCACGCTTCTTCACGCCAAGGCCGCCGCCGAGGGCCTTTCCCTTGAGGAATGGCTGCGGAAGCTCGCTCAAGCTGAACCTCCGGTCAGCCGCCGGCTAGAGCATATTGCCAACATCATCGTGGAAAGCATGAAAGACGTGCCGCCCGAGATCATGGCGACGATGCCCAAGGACGGCGCCAGCCAGCACGATCATTACATTTACGGCTGGCCGAAGAGAGAGGTATGACGGCGCTTTTCGCCGACACCTTTTACTGGATTGCTCTAATCGATCTTAGCGATAGCGCCCACAGGCGGGCGTTGGAACTTACAACCTCAAGTCTCCCGGAAGTTCCGATCATCACTACAGACGAAGTGTTGGCAGAATACCTTACTTTCTTTGCGACAGCCCATGCGCAGATGCGCCGCAAGGCCCTTGCGAACGCGCAGCGCATTCTCAAAAGTCCGGGTGTTCACGTCGTTCCTCAGAGTCGAGATTCGTTTCTCTGCGGCATGGCCCTTTACAGAGCGCGGCCCGATAAAGGGTACAGTCTGGCCGATTGCATTTCGATGCAGACGATGCGGAAGGAAGGTCTGACCGAAGTCCTCACCAACGACCGGCATTTTGAGCAGGAAGGGTTCCGCGCCGTGTTCCGAGATTCCTGACGGTCAGGCCTGCTTACGGGATCAATTGCAGCGTGGATAGTCGCAGAAATGTGCTGGCTAAACAAAGCTATACTGAGGCCGCATGGGAATTTTTACCGAGCCGTCGAAACAAAAGTTACCAAGTGAACCTACGCTTGAAGACCATCGATCCGCCCTTATTAAAGGAACACTCTCATCTGTACCTGTTCTCGGCGGTGTCCTAGCCGGGGAAATGGGCCTCGTTCTTATGGCTCCGCTGGCGCGTCGCCGCGACACGTGGTTTGAGGATATCGCGCCGTAAACGCATGGCTCAGAGTCCGCGCGCGGATGAAGGCGAACTGCAACAACTTTTTCGTGAGCCGCCCCGGCGGCGAAGCGGAGCCAGCCGCCGGACAGGTGGGGTAGAAACTTCAACCTGCCTGCTTCGCCAGGAAACCGGCCCTTACCCCCAACTTGACACAAGGGTTGGGGTAATTGCTGAATTGCGCGGCGTTGGCTTTTCTAACGGTCTGCGCCAGCCAGCGCGCCCGCCGCTCTTGCGGGTTTCCGTCACCGAAATTGAGCATCTGATCCCGGCCGCCACGCTGTTCCTTGGGTATTTCCGCGATCCTCGGCAAAATGAAAGAGGCGGGTTCCGCAAGGCGCGGGTTGTCCACAAGACCGCGTGCAGTCTGGAAGAATTGCGGCCAATCCTGGCTGATCTGGAAGGATTTCCCATTTCTGCTGGAATAGTCGGGCGTAACCACCAAGCGCCGTTGATATTCGATCGCGCCGGTTAAATTTGCGGCGCCGGGAAATCTCGCCACCAGGAAGCGGGACAGATCGCGGTAAAATTCGTCGAGCCGCAGGCAGGTATTGACGAAGAGCCATTTGCTCGGATCCACCAGGAATTCACAGCCGGGCGAGTCTTCAAGTTCCATCGCATCGGTCAGATCCGGGTTTTCGAGAAATTCCCGATAGAGGGCCTGAACGCGCTGGTAAAGGGATGCGGTCACCGGGGAATCGCGGCAAAACCCGTCGATCACGGCGTCATAGTAATCGCGATAGGCAACGCCGTGAACAAGCCTGAGATAGATCGCGGGCAGCCGGGTGAGAGCGCGGTTGTGATAGGCCCTGACGAATGCTGTGTAGGTGCTCACTTCGACCCAGTCTTCCTTGCCGAAGCCGCGCCAGCCCACCACGATCCTGCTGCTGGTGTAGGACTGGCCATTCTTTTGCCGAATCCCGCCATAGGGGACGAGGCCGCGCTCGAGCGTTTCCATCTGCCACTTGGCCATGAAGGCTGGTTCGGCGGCGGGTGCGTTGGGAAGCAAGGCGTAAGGAGAAACCTGGAAGTTGTCGTGAATCCCCCAGTCCATCAACTCGGCGAGGCAATTCTTCCACTTTTCGACCGTGTCGCCGGGGATGCCGAGAATGAGCTGCACCTCGGAGGGAATGCCGAACCCCGCCAATTTGGTCACCACCTCGCGGTACTTCGCCGCCGGAATGTTGTTTCGGTCGGTGGCCGCCAGCACCTCGCTGTCGGTATGCTGGACTGCCAGCACATGCTCGAGCGTGAGGTGGCCATCGTAGGTGCGTCTGGCTATTTCCACAGTCCGATCCGGGTTGTTCTTGGCGGAGCAATAATAGAGTCCGCGGGGATGATTGTATTTCGCGCGCGTTTCCACCAGCCGGCCGGCAATGTCCACGTCGCGCGGCAAAATTCCAAAATTGGCGTCGGCCAGAAAGACGAACTTGACTCCAATGCGCCCCAGCCAGTCGATTTCGGCCTCGACGCGCGCCATGTCGAACTTGCGTACTTTTGACATCGTGGACGAGCCCCAATCGCAAAAACTGCAGGAATAGGGGCATCCGCGATTGGTTTCCAGAGTTGCTATGACCCAGCGGCCGGCATGAGCGTCCATGAGCCGTTCATACATTGCGCTGTGCTCAAGATACGGGCTATGGTCGAAAACCGCGGGTACCTGCGCGGGTCCGGTATAAAAATGTGCCGCCGCCGGATGATCGAGCAACCGCAGGGAAGGAGCAGGCGAGGGCAGGTAAAGCCCCGGAATATGGCGGAAATCGCGTCCGCCGCTGAGAACCGTCTCAAGTATGCGGGTGAAGGGAATCTCGCCATCCTTCACCACAATCACGTCGATGAAGCTGTGCTTGCGGAAAAAATCGGGGTCTTTATAGTCCGGGTCCGGTCCGCCCGCTACCACTAGACAGTCCGGATTGCGGTGTTTGGCCCAGCGCGCTACCTTGCACTGGAGCTCCCAGTTCCAGGTATAACAACTGAGCCCGAGAATATCCGGCAACGCCCGGCAGTGGTCATCCAGATTTCCTTCGGCGGTATCGCGGAGCCAGATGGGTTCCAGCCATTCGAAAGCCTCCGGCTGAGCGGCATTGTGCTCGCACCAGGATCTGAGGATAGACGAAACGTAGGGAAGAACGATAGAATCCGGTGCGTGCGGTTCGCTGATGAGTATGCGGAGCGGTGACATTTTCCTGCGATACACGTAGTAGCGGGTTCGGGCAATTATTCGCACTAATCCTACAACCACTCGGCCCGAATCGTCACCAGGTCGTTGGCGAGGGAGCGGAGATTGCCGTCCCGATCGGATTGACCGCTCTCTATAGTGAAAAAGCTTGGAGCGTTTTGGTAGCCCAGAAGGGCGATGGGCATGAATGTGGCCAGATCGGTAACGCCGCCGCGGACGGCATAACTGCCTGGGCGAAGCGGGAGGTTGGGAATGCGGCAGCGGAATTCGTTCTTGCCCGGTCGAACCGTGACGCTCGCTGCGTCCAGGCCGATCGCAAAGGAAGAAATCGAGGTGGCCAGATCGGCCGTACAGAAATTGAATCCCCATCCGGCCTGGGCGGCGATTTGCGAACGGCAGTGAAGTGTAACGATGGCGGAGCGGCCGGTAAGGAGGTCTGGACCTTCTTCCGGAGTGACGTGGAGCTCTTCGATGACAATGGGCTGCTCGGCGGTCGGCCCGGAGGGCGCATTCGGATTCGCCTCTGCTGCCTCAGACAACCAGTTTCTTTCAAGAGTCTGGCCGGTAAAGTCCTTCATCCGGGACGCGTGCCCCATCTGAAAGTGCAGATCGACGCCTTCGATCGCCGTGCCGTCAAAAATGACGCTGCCTTTTTCCATTACGATGACGCGATTGCAAACGGTCTGAATCAGGTAAGGATCGTGGGCCACCAAGACGAGCGAGCCTCCGCGCCGCAGGAATTCCAGGATGTGAGTGACGCACTTACGCCGGAAGGCGAGATCGCCTACCGCGAGGACTTCGTCGACAATCAGAATGTCGGGCTCGAGGTGAGTGGCGATAGAGAAGCCGAGGCGCGCCTTCATCCCGGAGCTGTAGGTTTGAACGGGGGCATCGATAAACTCGCGTATGCCGGCGAAATCGACGATGGCGTCGATGAGCGGTTCCAGTTTCTTGCGGGGAACATCGAAAACGGCGGCGTTGATGTAGGCATTTTCGCGGCCCGTCATAACTGGGTCGAAGCCCAGTCCCAGTTCGTTCAGGGCCACGGCCCGGCCCCGGGTCACGATTCTCCCGGCGGTCAGCCCGCGTTGGCCCGTCAGCATCTTCAACAGCGTAGACTTTCCCGCTCCGTTGTGCCCAATCAGCCCCAGGCTGTCTCCCCGGCCCAATGTGAAAGAAACGTCTCTGACTGCCCAAAACTCCTTCTGGCGGAGAATCGCCGGATCTCGACCGGGCAAGAAGCCGCCGACTACATCCCGCGCCGCGTACCAGAGAGATTTGCGGAAGTCGCGACAGTATTTTTTGGAGACGTGAGTGGCTTGGATTAAATGTTCCACAGGTGCGCCGGCGGAAATCAGGCGTTAGCCCGGTCGATGACGATGGGCATGGCGATGCGGTGAAAAATGAGGCCGACGAAGAATAAGCCGATAGCGAAGATCGCGGCCGGCCAGAGCGTTTCCGGCCGTCCACCGCTTTCCGGAAACAGCAGGTTGCGAGTGGCGATGAGGAGCTGCGTAACGGGGTTTATTTTCTGCATGATCAGGTAGGCCAGTCCTTGTTGGGGAGACACAAAGACGATGGGCGTCAAGAAGAACCAGAAGGTGGTGATGAGCGGCAAGGTTTTCGAGACGTCTCGGTAAAGGAGGTTGATGGGCGCCAGAATGAGGCCAATGCCGGCTCCCAGAGCAACTACCAATGCGACGCCGGCCTGCACAAACAGCGCTGTCCAGTGCATGTGAATGTGGTAAAGGGCAGCGGCAATGCCCACCACGGCGGCCTTCAGGATGAAGTTCACGAAAACCTGACCGAGACGGGCGAAGGCGACGGCTTCCGGGGGAATCGAAGACTTGGAGAGCAAAGCCTGCTCGGAGAGCACACCCTGGACAGGAGCGTCGATGGCATCGAGAAAAGCCGACCAGATAATCATGCCGCACAGGACAAAAAATGGGTAAGGCACTGTGGTTTTGCCAACATTCATGAGATGTGCGCTGCGAAAAAGGATGGCCCATGCCGTGATCGTCAGCGCCGGCAGGATAGAAAGCAGAACTCCGAACAGCGACTGGCGGTACTGGCTCTTGAGATCGCGCTGCAACATCTCCCGCGCCACGTGGCGGGAGCGCACCAGATCGCGCGCGAGTTGGCGGATAAACCCAAGGGGCGAAATGAGCTTGCTCTTGGCGGTGAAAACGGCCACCGGCAAAGCCGCGACTGTCAAGGCGGCTGCGCCGCCTCTACTTGTACCAAAGGAGCGGTTGCACCCAGGCCTGTTGAACTCGTTTTTCACGTTAGCAGTCACAATAAAGGAAGGTCTCCGTAGAAGCTTTTTGTCTCATTCACTCGCGCCGATCGGAGAGTTCTTCTCGCTCGGCCCACTAACTTGACGATGAGCGGAGTTTCGATGAACGCCACACACGAGGACTTCGCAAGAGAAGTGCGCACTAATGGTCCCACTGACAGAGCCTTTGGACTTGTGTTCAGCGCGGCGATCTTGTTCTTCGGGCTGTCGCCTCTTCGCCACGGGAAACCGATTCGAATCGGGTGTTTGATCCTAAGTGGCGCTGTTTTGCTAGTGGCTCTCATTTGGCCTTCGCTGCTCAACGGGCTGAATCTGGTCTGGACCAAGACGGGCAAAGTGTTGGGTCAGGTGGTCAACCCGGTTGTAGCCGGACTCCTGTTCTACCTGGTTTTTACGCCCTGGGCGATCATCCTGCGGTGGATGGGCCGCGACTTGTTGGGAATCTCTTTAGATTCCAATGCCAAGACCTATTGGATTCAGCGCAGCGCGGCCGGCAACTCTTCGAACATGAAGAATCAGTTCTGAAGGAACGAATGTCGTTTCTAGGCGAATTTTGGAGTTTCCTGCGGGTTAGAAAAAAGTTCTGGCTGGGGCCTCTGTTGTTGATGACTGCGCTGTTCGGTGTCCTGCTGATTATGGCCGAAAGTAGTGCCTTGGCGCCATTCATCTACACGCTATTTTAGATGTGGCTGCTGGGGATCTCGGCGTTTTATCACGACAGCGCCGCAGCGCTTATACGCGACGGCGAGGTGATTGCCGCCGCTCAGGAAGAGCGGTTTACGCGCAAGAAGCACGACGCCCGCTTCCCGACGAATGCGGTTCAGTACTGCCTGGAAGAGGCGGGGCTGAAGCCCGGCGCGCTCGATCATGTAGTCTTTTACGAAAAGCCGTTTCTCAAGTTCGAGCGCCTGCTCGAAAGCTATCTGGCGTTCGCTCCACGCGGTCTTCGGTCATTCCAGATGGCCCTTCCGCTCTGGATTCGAGAGAAGTTGTTCCAAAAAGACCTTCTCTCCCGTGAGCTGAAGGCGATTGGGCCGGATGAAGATTGGGCCAGCCGACTCCTCTTCGCCGAGCATCACCAGAGCCATGCCGCCAGTGCGTTTTTCCCGTCGCCTTTTGAGGAAGCGCTGGTGCTCACCATGGACGGTGTAGGCGAATGGGCCACCACCTCGGCCGCGCTGGGAGCCGGAAATCGCCTCGATATTATCAGCGAGATACGCTATCCTCATTCGCTCGGATTATTGTATTCCGCATTCACTTACTACACCGGTTTTAAGGTCAATTCCGGGGAGTACAAAGTGATGGGACTTGCACCCTACGGCGAGCCGATCTATGCGCAGAGGATCCTCGAACATCTGATTGACGTCAAGCCCGATGGGTCGTTCCGGTTGAACCTCGATTACTTCGACTATTGCACCGGCCTGACAATGACCAATGGGAAATTTTCCGCGCTTTTCGGAGCGCCGCCGCGCCAAGCGGAGGAGCGGCTCACCCAGCGCCACATGGATCTGGCGGCTTCGGTCCAGGCAGTGCTGGAAGAAGTGGTCTTGCGGATGACTTGCTCGCTGGCCACCCAAACGGGCGCCCGCAATCTGTGTATCGCCGGAGGCGTGGGCCTGAACTGCGTGGCGAACGGCAAAGTGCTGCGAGCCGGGAAATTTAAGGGGTTGTGGATCCAGCCGGCTGCGGGCGACGCGGGAGGGGCATTGGGGGCTGCGCTCGCGGCATACTACATCCACGAGGACCAGCCAAGACACCTCGCAGGTCTTCTGGACGGAATGAAGGGCGGGTATTTGGGTCCGTCGTTCGCGGACGACGACGTGGAGCGGCGGTTGACCCGAGCCCACGCCAGGTTTACGACGCACAACGATGCCGATCTGCTTCGTCACTCTGTTGACGCGCTGTCAGACGGTAAAGCTGTGGGCTGGTTTCAGGGCCGCATGGAGTTTGGCCCGCGCGCCTTGGGCAATCGTTCCATCCTCGGGGATGCCCGGTCTCCCACCATGCAATCGCTCCTGAATCTCAAGGTCAAACACCGCGAGTCTTTCCGGCCCTTCGCACCTTCGGTTCTCCGTGAAGACGTCGGCGATTGGTTTGAAATGGACACCGACAGTCCCTATATGCTCCTGGTCGCGGATGTCCACGAGCGGCATCGCGTCGGCATGACGGATGATCAGCAAAAACTCTTCGGGATCGAGAAACTGAACATCCGGCGCAGCCAGATTCCGGCCGTGACCCACGTAGATTATTCGGCGCGCGTGCAAACCGTTCACGAGCAAACCAACCCGCGGTATCATGCGCTGATTGCGGAGTTCAAGGCGAGAACCGGCTGCCCCGTGATTGTGAACACCAGCTTTAATATCCGCGGCGAACCGATTGTCTGCACTCCGGAAGACGCTTTCCGCTGCTTCATGGGCACGGATATCGAGGTGCTGGTGGTGGGCGACTGCTTCCTTAGGAAGGAAGACCAGGACCTAGACCTAAAGCGCGATTACAAAGTGACCTTCGAGCTTGACTAATATCTAATAGCTGCCTGGTGGCTTTGAAAATACGGTAGCGTATTGATCGGTTGAAAATATAAGCTAGGGCGCTTACGCTTCCGGCTCGGATTCGGCGTTTTTCATCGTCGTGGGTGTGCCTCAGGCCCATGAGCACTTCGTTGAAAAGCATAGCCAGTGTTGCGGCCGGAGCTACCACTTCAGGCAACCAGTTATTCACGGGGCGTCAGTTTAGGCCTTGAAATTCTCGTTATACTAGAAGGGGAGCTATAGTACATGACGCCACAAATTTACGGTATTACCGCACTTGTTCTCGGCGTGGCTGCTGTTTTGACCGTTATTTTTAAGCGGCAAATCGACAAAGCTCTATCGAATACTCCATCCGTCGCTACCAAGCCGACCCCCTCCGTACGGATGCAGTAGTTGCCTGCCCTCCATTTTCCAAACTCCTGAAAAAGAACGGAGATCAAGCGCGAAAGACCAGTTGAACAGGTCTGTCGGGACGAAATGGATAGGTTTTCGTTATTGAGCCAGCAGCCGATGGACCACGAAACCGGCCATCAAGTCGGCGGCTAATGCGTTGGGATGTATGTCGAGCCGGGAGAGGCGGTAGCGGTCCAAGTTCTCCCGAACGCCTGGCAGGAATTCTTCGGCGCGATGTACCGAAATGCCTTCATTACGCAGTCCCACTTCCATCCGCGCGGCCCATTGATCCGCAACCCAGGGATCGGGTCCACCCCAGAGCACTACCTCGAAGCGGCAGCCGGGGAAGCGCCGCTGAATCTGATCACGGGCGGAGAGAAGAATGGCAAAGTACAACTGGTTGGTATCTCCCGCCAAAGGGGGCCATGAAAATAGAGCGGTAGTTTTGATCCAGCTCATGTTCCAATCTCTCAATGCGCGGTTCAGCGGATTCAACGTTCCGGCAAACGTACCAGCAGCCACGGCTTGGCCGCGGGAGTTCAGCGCATAACGCGGGTACCCGTCGGAGTGAGGGCCTAATCCCTCGATGCGCGCCAAGTGGTCTGGAATGGTCAGGAACACCGCCAATTCCGGAGGTTGCCGTACTACCTCTTCCGCAAGATTATGCTCGAGTAGCGCCAGCATCTGGTTGGGACCCCAGCCGCTCTGCCCAAAATTATGCACCGCAAAACGTCCGCCCGTTTGCACCGCAACGCGATAAGGATAGGACTCCTCATCATTGAGTCCGGTGCCGAAAGTGTAGGAGCAGCCGAAAAAGAGCAGGCTTCGGCGCGCCGAGGGTGCCGCCGGGGTAACACGCCAGCCGTGTGGACCCGTGCTGACCTTGACGTCGAAGATCTGTTCGCGGCCAGCGGACTTCCGCCAGCGAAAGGTGCGATTGGGAAGCGGCAAGTAGCCAAGGAATGGATTAGGGGCGGTCCAACCCTTTGGTTTAAACGTCTCGATAATTTTGTTCGGGGACGAGCGGTAGGCGATAAACCCAAAAAGGATGAAACAAGCGGCAGCCACGCCGGCCAGGTTGCAGCAAATCGCTTTCCAGGGTGTGCTGCGAGCCAGCGCCGCAACCGCTCCCAAAGCGCCTGCGGCCGCTAGTGCGGCCAGCGATTTCAGCATGGGAGGCAGCCAAGGCAGAAAAGTCGCGGATTTCCATGTCGCGGAAAGAAAGACGATAGCCAGCAGCAGCACAAAGGATCCGGCCGAGAGCACTAGAAGACTTTGGACCCAACGCCGCAGCTTCTTCTCGACGGTGAAAACGGCGACGCCCTTAGCCGAGCCGCGACTGCAAAGGAGCGGTAACAACAGGCCTATTTCACTTGATTTTTCACCCGAGAGAACGCCGCTTTTGAGTTGATCAGCGTTGGTACTCACAATAAGGAAGGTGTGGGTAGAAGCTTTTCGTCTCATGAAGCGTTGCTAAGAGCGTTCATCGAGAGTTCCTCTCGCTCCGCCCACTAACTTGGGTGAAGGATTTGTTGTCTCTCCCGCGCCGGAGCACGCCAGCTCCCGCGACAGAGCGGGTCATCGAGTTTACGTGGCGAATTGCGGTTATTGTCGCCCTAGTTTCAGAGCTTCTCACCGCGGCTCTTCAAACTCACTGGGGAGAGCGCAACGTTCCCGCGTTGATGGTGAGGTTGGGCGTATTTCAGGCCCGCCAAGTCAGTTCAATTCTGGATCTGGTTCATCCACCGGGCGCAGATGCCGTTCGGTCCCTCGAAAGGGCAATCGCGAAGACAGTTTCGGAAGGCCGGCCCATGGTGTTCGTTTGGGTCGAGAAGCCATCGAATATCCCTGCGGCCCAGTTGGCGTACGGGATATATCCACGCAAATTCGTCCAACCTGGGAGTGCCGAAGGGATGAGGGACAATGTCTGCCGGGTTGCTTGGCCATCCGGCTCGGACGTCACGCTCTCATGTCCCGGTTCAGTCTGGCGATACGGCGGCAAGGACGGAACTTCCCGGTGACACCTGGCGAAGCGGCGCTCGGAACCCTCGCCCTCGCCACGCTCATCGTGGGCGGTTTATCGGTCCTCAGCTTGATCCCTCAAACCCCATGGTGCTCAACGTGGCCAGTCCGTCTGGCGCTGGCGCACTTGGTTGGAGCCGCGTTGATGGCCTGGACGGTCACCGTCGCCGCCCTCGCGAGGGGACGCCTAACCATCCTTCCTGTATACGTCGTCTTCGGCATTCTGGCGGTGTGGGCGTGGGCCACCCGGCCTAACCCCAACCCAAAGGGGATGGGTGCGCACAGGCGAGGAATTTGGATAAGCTTCCTCATCCTGGCGGTAGCGCTCGGAATCCTCTCGACGGGATCGGCCCTGATCACCGACCCGAACATGGGCATCGATGCCCACGCTATCTGGGCCAAGAAAGCCAAGGCTTTCTATCTCGCAAGTTCGTTTGGGCCTCTTATGAAGGGCTGTTGTAACAAGCCCAACTATCCGGTACTTTTCCCCTTGCAGTCGTGGTGGGTCTACAAACACATCCAGCATGTCGACGACTGGTGGCATGAGGCGATGGGATTTATCTTCTATCTGGACGGAGTAGTGATCGCTTTCGCGGGCTGCCGGGCCTTCATGCCGGTAACCTGGGCCTGGATGGCCACCTCTATCGTGGCGAACAATCTATTGAACGTCTTGTTGGCCACCAGGGGGTTCGCCGACAGTGCTCTTGCGGCATATTTTCTGGCTTCCGCCCTGTTTCTGAATAGCTATATCTCGCGCCGGAAGGAATCGTCGCGAATACCCGTGCTGCTGTTGTCGCTGGGGGCTCTGCAAACGAAAAATGAAGGATTGACGTGGGCCGTCTTCGCGGGCGCGTTGCTACTTGTATTTGAAGTCCGATGGGGCTATTACAAGCGCGCGGCTTCCACCTTCGCTTGGTTCTTTTTGGCAATCGCTCCTTGGCAAGTCTTTAAGTTGAGGCACTCGATGGTTTATGGACCCGAGGAGCCGCTGGCCACGCTAGAAACCTTGAAACTTGAGTGGGCGTTGCGCCTCAAGACAATTTTGCTGGCCCATTTCGCGGATTTCGGGCCAGTCAGCCTGTCGTTCTTACTCCTCCTGTGCTTACCGCTGATGTGGCGTAGGTGGGAGAGAATCAGCAAGCCGGTGCTGGCGCTGATCGGGGCACAATTCGCCGCTTACCTGGTAATCTACCTTGTCGTACAGAATCCGGAGTATCAATTGTATGGATTTGTAGCGCGTGGACTCGGTCACTTGTCTCCAGCGCTGATCTGCACCTGCCTGATCGGCTATCACTGGCGCACTAAAACGGCGCCATGAACGCCCGCCCCGGCGCCGATCCTGGTTTATCGAGAGTTCCTCTCGATCCGCCCACTAACTTGAGTGAAGAACATGCTGTCTCTCCTGCGCCCGAGCGCACCAACTCCCGCGACAGGCACTGCACCGGCGAGCAAAGTGGTCTGTGTCGGTCTCGACAAGACCGGCACTACTTCTCTGCGCAAGTGCTTTGAGCTTCTCGGCTACCACTGTGCGGGCTACGATCCCCAAGCGCTCGAGTCAATGGCGGCCGGTTGCATGCAACCGGTGTTCAAGCAAATGGACACCTGCGAAGCCTTCACGGATATCCCCTGGTTCATGTTGT
The DNA here is from genome assembly GCA_963785595.1 of Bryobacterales bacterium. Classification (GTDB taxonomy): domain Bacteria; phylum Acidobacteriota; class Terriglobia; order Bryobacterales; family Bryobacteraceae; genus Bog-105. The sequence goes on from CAWAVY010000003.1 coordinate 2,008,131, forward strand.
ATGAGGAGTTCAGCGAGCAATACCCCGATTGCCGATTTATCCTGACAACCCGCGGCGACTCAGCGCGGTGGGTGAAAAGCGCCCTGGGTCACGACCAGCGCCACAACCTGCCGGGCACAATCGAGGCGAGCGCGCGCCAGATATTCGTCGATTTATATCGCGAGTTGGGCGCGGATCTTTCAGACCCGGCGGCCCTCTATGACTTTCATAACCGTAGAGTGCGACAATTCTTCAGCAGCCAGCCTGATAGGCTTTTGACCGTCTGTTGGGAGACGGGCGACGGGTGGCCGCAGCTCTGCCGTTTTCTGGGCAAACCTGTTCCGCGTCATACACCTTTTCCACACGAGAACGCCGCTCCTGGCGGTGAAGCGAGAAACACAACTTTAGGGGTGATATAGATGCGAAAGGCTGACGCTTGAGGCCGCCCGCTCGTCTCGAGACGCGCGCAGCGTGGCAACCAGGTTTTGATCTCACTTATGACAAGCTCATTTTCGATCCGGTTCTGCGCGGCTATTTCGGCCCGGACGGGTACTATAACACCGGGTATTGGGACACCGATACAAGAGACCCGAACCACGCCAGCCGCATTCTCACTGACCGCCTTATTGCTCAAATACCAAGCTCAGCCAAGCTGATCGCGGATATCGGCTGTGGCTTGGGAGCCACCACGCGGCGGCTTTGCCAAATGCGCCCGCAAGCGCGCATTCTTGCCATCAATTTCTCGTTCGCTCAGCTGCAGACTTGCCGTAGCGTATGCCCCGCCGCGGAAGCGCTTCAGATGGATGCCGCGCGCCTAGGCTTGGCAGCGTCCTCGCTCGACGCCATCATTTCCGTTGAAGCCGCCTTCCATTTCTACACACGCGTGGATTTCCTCAACGAATGTTTCCGAACTCTCCGGCCTGGCGGTGTCGTCTGTCTCAGCGACATGCTGTTGGCGCGCGCCGGTTTCCCCGGCAGTTTCACGGTGCCCGAAGAAAATTTCCTCAATGATCGGGATGAGTACAGCGCCCTTCTTCGCAACGCGGGCTTTAGCGGCATAAACATAGAATGTGCGACCGATGAGTGCTGGGGTGGCTTTTGCCGCAGCCTGGAGAGATGGTCGCAAAGCAATTCCGCTTTTGACGAAACTCAGCGAAAATGGTGGCGAGAGCATAGCGCTCAACTGCGGCAAGGCGTGACGAACTATCTGCTAATCTCAGCCGTCAAACCCGGACATTCAACTTCTCTAAGCCGCGCGTAGCGGCGTTGGTCCGCCACCGGAGCCCGGAAGAACCCTTCTCAAGCCAAGGCAGCATGCTTTGCAGGTAGCGCATGTGCCGTGGTGCGCTGGAGGCGGATGCAAGACGCAGGTTTGGTAAGCGTTCGAACAGGCGCGCGAACCCGACCTTGGCTTCGGTGCGGGCGAGCGAAGTTCCCAGGCAGAAGTGGAACCCCATTCCAAAGGCAAGGTGCCGGTTGGGTGTGCGCGTGACGTCGAAGCGGTCGGGATCTGGAAACTGTTCAGGATCTCGATTCGCCGAACCGATAATCGCCGTCACTCTGGAACCCGCGTCCAACTTTGCGCCCGCAATATCCATAGGTTCGGTGGTGGTTCGAAATGTGCCCTGTTGCACCGGCGATTCAAAGCGCAGAATCTCTTCAATAGCCGAGGGCCAGAGTTCGGGTTTTTGCTCGAGCAGGCGCAACTGATCGGGATGCCGGAGAAGCAAATAGAGGCCATTACCCAGCAGGTTCACGGTGGTTTCGTGTCCGGCGATCATAAGCAGCATGCAGTTGCCAATGAGTTCATCGTTGCTGAGGCGGCCTTCGTGGTGAGCTTTTATCAAAGCGCTCAACACGTCCGGTTCGGGCTGCCGGCGGCGCCTCCCAATCAAGCGCCGGAAGTAATCCGCCATCGCTTGAATGGCCTGCGTTTGGCGGCGCTCTGTTTCTTGCCACGAAACTCCTTCCTCCACTAGGAAGGCCGCTGAAAGGCGATGTAGCTCGCCGGCGTCTGCGGGTGGAATGCCTAACAGCGAGGCAATCACCAGCGATGGGAGCGGCTTGGCAAAAGCGGCGATGAAATCCGAGGTTTGCGAAGATTGCACATGGCCGATCAGGCTATCGGCGGCTTCGCGTACCCGGTCTTCCAGGCCTTGCATAGCGGCTCCGGAGAAAGCCTGGTTCAGAATGGCTCGAACGCGCGTGTGGTCGGGTGGATTTTGGAACAGGATAGAGGTTTCAAAAGGAGTCGGGGCGGCGCGCTGAACCGTCTTCGAAACGCGCGTCTCACGGAGAAACGCTTCCACTTCGGCGTAACGAGCGATCAGCCATGTATTGGCCGTAGGGTCGAAGACGGGGCAACCACGGTCGCGGAGGCGCGCGTAAGTGGGATACGGATCGGCAAAAAAAGCGGCGCCGCTGCATTCGGGCCGGCTCTCGGCAGGGAAGCTTCTAACCGCATGCGACGCCAAAGTAGATCTCCTGGCGGATTTCGGCGCCGCGCGCAAGCAAGGATGCGAACTCACGCTCGGTGAGGTAGCGGTTCCGGTTTTCCACGAAACCGAGGCTGCGCCAATGCGGCTGCCGTTTGGTCAGGCCGGCGACATCGGTGGCTAGCCAGAATTCGCTGTCGGCGGCAATGAGTTCAAAGCGTTCCGGTGCCTTCGGGTCGAAGAAGAAGAAGACAGGCTGGGCATCGGCCGGAACACAAAGAATCTGGATGGCAAAGCGGGCCGCCGTGGAATCATTATTGGCCGACCAGTGGATCAATCCGTCGTCGAAGATGATGGCTTCGCCGGCGCGCATGGGGACAGGCTTGAGGTACTTTTGGATGAGAGCAGCGCGGAAATCGCGAAAATAGGGCGGGCAGTTCGGCCCTTCCACATGCGGCAAGATCTTGTGGCTGCCTTCCACAACCTGCAGCGCGCCGTTCGAAGCGACAACATCCACCAATGGACACCAGAGCGTCACGGTGGTGTCGTTCAGATCGGCGATGGCGGGCCAGTTTTGATGAATGACGAACTCGCCGGTTCCGGGCGGCTTGACGTAAAAGTTGGAGTTCAGGATCTTATAACCGTTCAGGACGCTGCCGATGTGTGGCGCGAAGACCTGCTGAATGAGATGGAAGGCTTCCCTCTTATAGGAAACGTTAGTGTCAAGGAAGGAGCAATGGTAGCCGATGGGCGCGAAGCCGTCCGCGGGGCGCAGGGTGGCGACGTCTGCCAGCATATCGGCCACTTCAGCGGCGGTGAGCATCGGAACTCGGGCGTATCCGGTTTGGACGAAACTCTCTTGAAGAGCTGTGTCGTGAAATATCTTTCTCAAAATATGTTTCCTCTAACGCACTCACCAGGACAGTGCTGTTGGCCGTGGTAAAGTCTCTTACGCCGTCGCCATTGTGAGAGATTGCAAACCAAGTCGGCACCCATTTCAATGAAGCCTGAGTGCCACGATGACTCAAATGTTCAGTTGGCGGAAGCAGCGGCTTGCCAACCCGCTCAGCGCCTTGAGTCGAGCGTGCGGCGAGCGATCCTTTTCCTCGCCCAAAGCCAGTTGCCCGATGGCGAGTTTCAAACCGAATTCTGTGTCGAAAGACTCCAGGACTTAGCCGGCCAGACGGTTGAAAATCTGGTGTTTGACAGTTCGCCGTTTGTCACGTCATTGCTCCTTCATTCGCTCCAATTTGCGCGCCACCTGCATCCTGCGGTCCCGCCCATGATCGCGCGGGGGTGCGGCTTTCTACAGGCCGAGATGGAGCCGGGTGGTTTGTGGCGCTACTGGTCCTGGAAAAACGCCAGGCGCGTTTTGATCCCGCCGGATCTCGACGACACCGCGTGCATTTCACACGTCCTCAAGGCCAACGGCATTCCGGTTCCGAAAAACGCGGGCCTATTTCACGACAGCAAGAACTCGCAAGGCGCATTCTACACCTGGCTCTACACCGCTAACTCGCCCCGCAAGTGGCTGTTGTGGCTGCGGACCCGGGGGCGTGCGTTCTCTTATCGCGACGAAATTTGGCAGTGGACTGCTAAAGACGATGTGTGCGCGGTGGTGAACGCAAATGCCATTCTGTATTTGGGGGAGACGCGCCACACCCGCCGTGCCATTGCGTATCTCAAAGAAGTGGTTCGTCAAGCTGCCGAGGACCAGAATATCGTTTTCTACGCCCACAAGTTCAGCCTCTATTACATGCTCAGCCGCGCCTACTTCTGCGGCGTAAGCGCATTTGCCGACCTGAAATCCACCCTCACCGAACGAATCGCCGCATTGCGCCAGCCCGATGGTTCATTCGGCGACGAATTGTTGACCGGCATGGCTATCTGCTCGCTCCTGAATCTGGGGTGCGTTCAGCCGGAACTGGGAAGCGCAGTCGAGTTTCTTATAAGTGCCCAACGGCCGGACGGGTCATGGAAACGCATACCGGCATACGGCGGTCCTCCCACTCCCACAACCTTTGGCTCGGCCGATCTCACAACCGGAATCTGTCTCGAGGCACTGGCCCGGTATGGCGTGGCCACTGGGAAGTTCTAACGCCGCGCCGCAGGGCGCTGCGCCCACCAAAAGCTGTTAAAATTCAGCCATGGCCCGCATCCTAATCGGCTTGGCTGTGTTCGCCGCGCTTCTCATGTCTACCGAAACCGCCACCTCCTACACTGATTCCATCCGTGCATGGCAGAAACATCGCGATGCGGGTCTCCGCTCCGAAAAAGGCTGGCTGACGCTGGTGGGCCTCTTTTGGCTGAAGCCCGGCGATAATAGCATCGGCTCCGCTCCCGGCAACGATTTCGTTTTGCCTAAGACGGCTCCCGGGGAAGTCGGCCGCCTTCATCTGGCCGACAATAAGGTCACGTTCATTGAGCCATCCGGGGCGCAAAAGCCACTCTCGTCCGACGAGAAGAGTCCCGATGTGGTCACCGCCGGATCCGTTTCCTTCTTCGTCATCAAGCGGGGCGACCGCTTCGGCGTTCGCGCCAAGGATAGCGCCAGCCCCGCGCTTAAGAGCTTCGAAGGCATGAGTTACTTCCCAATAAACCCGGCGATGCGCTTTGCAGCCAAGCTCATTCCGGAGGTTAAAAAGATCCCAATACTGAATGTTCTGGGCCAGACCGAGATGGAAGAAAGCCCCGGCGTGGTGGAGTTCAGCCACGAAGGCCACGCCTACCGCCTACGTCCCATTTACGAAGACACAGCGAACGGCAAAACGCTCTTCTTCCTGTTCAAGGACCTAACCAATAAGACGGCCACTTATCAGGCGGGCCGCATGCTCAACGTTCCGCTGCCCGTGAATGGCAAGGTGGATTTGGATTTCAATCGCGCCTACAATCCGCCCTGCACGTTTACGCCGCACGCCACTTGCCCGCTGCCGCCCAAGGAAAATCATTTGCCGTTCGCGGTCAACGCCGGTGAATTACGCTACAAAGACGGCCACCCTTACGAAACAAGTTCCAATTAGTCCGCTGGCTGTGACGGCTGGTTTGAGCGATTCCGGCAAACGCCTCGATTCCTTCCTGCATGAGCGCTTGCCCGAATACAGCCGTTCGCGGCTGCAAACCTGGATCAAAGAAGACCGCGTTCAGGTGAATGCCGCGCCTGTTCGCGCTTCTCATACGCTGCGGCCTGGCGACACAATCACTCTCACTCCCGCTGGTCTCCCCCCTCTCCAGGCCACGCCTGAAGAGCTGCCACTCAAAATCCTGTATCAAGATGACGATGTTGTGGTGGTCGATAAGCCGGCGGGCATGGTTGTGCATGCGGGCGCCGGTCACACGCGCGGCACGCTGGTGAATGCGTTGCTCCATCATTTCGGAACGCTTTCCGCTATCAACGGAGATCTGCGCCCGGGCATTGTTCATCGCCTTGATCGCGAAACCAGCGGTGTGATGGTGATTGCGCGCACCGATCTGGCCCACCAATCGCTTGCCGCGCAGTTCCAATCGCGCAAAGTCGAAAAGATCTACCTCACGCTCGTGCATGGCCTGCTAAGACCGCCGCAAGGCCGCATCACCGCGCCTATCGCTCGCGATCCGGTGCGCCGCACGCGCATGACCACGAAACTCCTGAATGGCCGTTCCGCTCTCACCGAATATAAGACTCTGGAAGCGTTTGAGCGCTTTTCCTACCTCGAGGTGCGCATCGGCACGGGCCGCACTCACCAGATTCGCGTCCACCTGGCCAGCCTGCGTCATCCGGTTGTGGGCGACCGTCTTTACGGCGCGCCTCCTTCGCCATTCGCTCTTCCTGATCCAGAGCGATTCTTCCTGCATGCGCACCGCCTGGCCTTTGATTCGCCCAGTAGCGGGCGCCGGATTAGCGTTGAAAGCCCGCTTGCGCAAGAGTTGGACGCTCTGCTCGAGGTCGTGCGCGCTACCCCCCGCGCCAACCCCGTTACTATGGATGTAGCAAAATGAAGTTCAATGCCCGTTCCCTGTTGACGCTGGCGACCCTTGGCATCGTTACGCTAGGCGCCATCCGCGCCGCACAACAGCAGAACGTTTCCAAACCCTCAGACGACGACAACATTATCCGCACCGATGTCACGCGCGTCAATATGCTGTTCACCGTTACCGACAAGCGCGGCCACTTCGTTACCGACCTCACGCGCGGCGATTTCACCATCTTTGAAAACAAGAAGCAGCAGAATATCCGCGAGTTTACTGCTGAAAGCGATCTGCCGCTGCGCCTGGCCATCTTGATCGATACCAGCAACAGCATTCGAGACCGCTTTCATTTCCAGCAGGAAGCCGCCGGTAATTTCATCAACCAAGTGATGCGCGAGCAGGACAAGGCCGTAGTGGTCAGCTTCGACACGGCCGCCGAGCTGGCCGCCGACCTCACCGGCGACACGCGCGTTTTGGAAACCGCCGTGCATAACCTGCGGCCCGGCGGGGGCACTGCTCTTTACGACGCCATCTACTTCGCCTGCAAAGAAAAGCTCATGCTCGATCAGCCCATGTACAAGTTCCGGCGCGCGATGGTGATTTTAAGCGATGGCGACGATAACGAAAGCCGGCACAGCCGCGATCAGGCTCTCGAAATGGCGCAGCGCGCCGACGCTGTGATTTACACGATTTCCACCAACATCAGCCACCTTGAGACGGACGGCGACAAGGTGATGCGCTATTTTGCGGACGAAACGGGCGGCACGCCGTTCTTCCCGTTCCAGGCCAACGATCTGAATCAATCGTTTGAAAACATCGCCAATGAACTCCGCCACCAGTACAACCTTTTCTACGCGCCGGAGCCGCTGAATAACGACGGCCAGTATCACAAGGTTCTGATTAAAGTGAAGAACCGCAAAGACCTGATCGTGCGCGCCCGCAAAGGCTATTACGCGCGCCGCACCACCTAAAACATAAAACAACTTCGTCCCATATTGTTTCGATTTGAGCTATACTAGAAACTGCTTCCCCCGCTTAGATCTCCTGAAAGGACCCCCGTGGACGAAAAAGAGCGCAGCCGTACATTGACCTTAACCTTGGGTCAGATCGAAAAGCAATTTGGAAAGGGTTCCATCCTGCGCCTGGGCGCGAAGGAAGCCATTGTTCCCGTTTCCGCTATTCCCACCGGGTCGATCTCAGTGGATTACGCGCTGGGCGTCGGCGGGTTGCCGCGCGGCCGTATTTGCGAAATCTTCGGCCCTGAATCTTCGGGTAAAACCACCATCGCGCTTCAAGTGATCGCCGAAGCGCAAAAAATGGGCGGCATGGCGGCGTTTATTGACGTTGAGCACGCGCTCGATCCTATCTATGCCAAACAACTCGGCGTGGACGTGGATAATCTGCTGGTCTCACAGCCCGATTTCGCCGAACAAGCGCTCGAAATTACCGCGGCCCTGATTGCTTCCGGCTCCATTGACGTGTTGGTTGTCGATTCGGTCGCCGCGCTGGTTCCCAAAGCCGAACTCGATGGCGAAATGGGCGATTCGCATATGGGCGTGCAGGCGCGGCTGATGTCGCAGGCCATGCGCAAACTCACCGGCACGGTTTCAAAATCGAATACTTGTTTGATCTTCATCAACCAGATACGCGAAAAAATTGGCGTCATGTTCGGCAATCCCGAAACCACCACCGGTGGCCGCGCTCTCAAGTTCTATTCGTCGATCCGCCTGGACATCCGCCGCATCGCAGCTATTAAAGACGGCGAAACGGTCACCGGCAACCGGACAAAAATCAAAGTGGTGAAGAACAAGGTTGCCCCGCCCTTCCGCGAAGCCGAGTTCGACATTATTTACGGCGAAGGCGTTTCGCGCGAAGGCGATCTGCTTGATTTGGGCGCCACGCACAACGTGATCGAAAAAAGCGGTTCATGGTTCAGCTATAAGGGCGAGCGCATCGGCCAAGGCCGCGAAAACGCCCGCCAGTTTCTGAAAGACAACCCCGACATCCGCGCCCGGATCGATACCGAACTGCGAAAGACGCTTGGCTTGACCAAGACCGTGGAAGCCGAAGCTCCCGCGCCGCCTCCGACGCCTATTGATACGGTGGTGCCCAAGACGGCTTCGCGCGGGCGCTAGAGCTGCAGGATTGTGCGCAGCCCCTCGTCGACGGTACGCTGCAAGCGTGGCGACAACGTACCCGCATGTTCAGTCAAGAAGCTGCGGTCGAGGGTCAGGAGTTGCGAGACATTTACGGCCGAGTCTCGCGAAAGGCCAGCCGAGCGCGCCGGTAGTAGGACGTTCCCAGGAGCGGCGGCAAGATCCACGTTACTGGTGATCGCTGCCACGATTGCGGTTTGAATCCGGCTGCGATTGAAGGAGTCAGCCTGGACAATCAGCACCGGCCGTCGATGCCCAGGCTCGGAGCGACGCGGCTCAGGAAGATCCGCCCACCAGACTTCCCCTCGCTGAATCTCGTCCATCTCTACCAAGTGTCCTTCTCGAGAGATTGGAGCTGCGCGCGCTGCAAGCCGGGATCTAACTTCGCCGTGCGTCGAGAATACAAATCGTTGAGACGCTCTGTAATCGAATCTTCTCGCTGGCTGTTCAGAAACTCGGCAATGGCCTTAGCGTACAGCTCACTCCTCGAAACCCGCAGCCGGCGGGCAGCCGCCTCCGCCATGCGGAAAAGCTCATCAGACAACGAGACGGCGGTCTTCATGCGTTTAGTATAACCCGAGTTATACCCGAGTCGTTTGTCGAGTGGCCGAGCCGAAATCTCCAGCAAGCAATCGTTCCCGTTCACGCGGCGGGAAACGCTCAATGGCGTATCGCAACGATGTTCGTGGGAGCTTTTCGTAATTGGCCTGCAAGAACTCCCGGAGTTGCTCGGGTGACTTTTTACCGGCTTCCCGCAAGGCCCATCCGACGGCCTTATGGATCAAGCTGTGTTCATCGGCGAGCAACATCTTAGCGATGGCGAACGTATCTTCTGGTTGACCCCCGCGGATGAAGGCAAATGTCGCAACAATGGCAATGCGCCGTTCCCACATATTGCTCGATTTGGCCAGTCTGCGCAAGACCGCCCTCGAACGGTTTAACAAATACTCGCCAACGATGTAGGGCGCGGAGCCATCCACCAGATCCCAATTATTGATGCGCGCGGTGTTGGCGAGATAGAAGCGGTAGACGGTGGTTTTTTGCGCGAGAGTACCGGCCTCAAACTGGGCAACCAGAATTTCAAGCGCCACCAGCCGGTGTTCGTGAATTTTGGAGGCCAGCAGTTTCGTAAGAGCCTTCTCCGGTAAATCGCGGTAGCGGAGAGCGATCTTGCGCTGCGCAGGAACTGTAACGCCCAGGAATTGATCGCCCTCGCCATACTGCCCTTTGCCCGTTTTGAAGAACCAGGCGGACGATGCGGCGCGGACGGGATTCGCAGCCGCGGCGAGTTCGGCGAGTAGGGAATCGATGGCGGAAGCTGGCATGGTGCGGCCTCTTATTTTACAAACGATCAGCGTTTAAGATGACTAATAGCTGCCATGGCAAAACCCAATGTTCTCGTACTCTCGCCGCCCGATCACTACGCCCTGCGCAATCTGGAACCGATCAAAGACGCTGCTAACATTTTCATCAACAACGAAGAGGATGCCTCGAAAGAATTTGCGCGCACGGCGGACGTCATTCTCTATTCCGGATTGACCGGCAAGTCTGTCAGCTTCCCGGACGTTTTCGCGGCCGCGGGGCAATTGAAGTGGGTTCATTCGCTATCGGCGGGAGTCGAGAAGCTTATGTTCCCGGCTTTAGTCGATAGCCCGGTGCCGCTCACCAATGCTCGCGGCGTATTTAAACGTTCGCTGGCTGAGTTCGCTATTTTGGGAATCCTGTATTTCACCAAACGTGTGCGGCGATTGGTCGATAACCAGCGCGCCGCCCGATGGGATAACTTCAGCACCGAGTTCATCAACAACAAGGTGATGGGCATTGTAGGTTATGGCGAGATTGGCCGCGAGTGCGCCTTGCTCGCGAAACCTTTGGGTGTCAAAATTCATGCGCTTCGCCGGAATCCCGAGCGCTCGGCCGCCGATCCGTTGCTTGATCGAATCTTTCCGGCCGGCAAACTGCATGAGATGCTGGGCGAGATCGATATCTTGCTGGCTGCCGCGCCCTTGACGCCTGAGACGCATCATCTCATTAGCGACGAAGCCTTCCAGGCCATGAAGCCTTCCGCGATGGTAATCAACGTGGGCCGTGGGCCGGTGATTCATGAAGCGGCTCTGATTCGCGCTTTGCAAGCCAAGCAAATCGCGGGAGCGGCCCTGGATGTGTTTGAAGAGGAACCGCTGCCCGCCGACAGTCCGCTATGGGCCATGGAAAATGTTTTGATTTCGCCACACTGCACCGATAGAACCGTGAATCCCGATTGGCTCGATTTGAGCATGCAGTGTTTTGTAGAAAACTTCTGGCGCTTCGTGAAAGGGCAGCCACTCGAAAATGTAGTCGATAAGAAGGCCGGCTACTAGTGACGGTTACGATAGAGGACATTCGAGCGGCAGCGGGTAGGATTCAAGAGCTGGCGAAGAATACGCCGGTCATGCATTCGCGCCTGTTCGATGAGGCGGCGGGCGCTGAATGCTTTTTCAAATGCGAGAACTTGCAGCGCGGTGGAGCTTTCAAAATTCGCGGGGCGTTCAACTTCCTGCAGGCTCTTGCACCCGAAGAACGCAAACGCGGCGTGGTCACATTTTCATCGGGAAATCACGCGCAAGCCGTCGCTATCGCGGCGGCCCATCTAGGGGTGGCCGCGGCCATTGTAATGCCCACCGATACGCCGAAAGCCAAGATGGAATCTACCAAGGCGTACAACCCCAAGATCGTGCTGTTCGACCGCCTGCGCGAGAATCGCGAAGAAATCGCGGGCAAGATTGCGGCTGAGGCAAATGCGATCGTATTGCCTTCGTACGATCATCCATGGGTGGTGGCAGGGCAGGGAACGGCGGCGTTGGAACTGCTCGCCGAAAAGCCGGATCTCGAGGCGATTTTTGTACCCTTGGGCGGCGGCGGGCTGCTGGCCGGAACTTTATTAGCCGCGCAGGCGCATAATCCGGCCATCCGCGTCTTCGGCGTCGAGCCGGAACTTGCCAGCGATTGGTATCAGTCGCTCGAAGCGGGCAAGCGCATTGCGATTCCGCCGCCGAACACCATCGCCGACGGCCTGCGCACTCCCATCCCCGGTGAGGTCACATTCCCCATCGTCAACAAACTGGCGGCCGGCGTGCTCTTAGTTTCCGAAGATGAAATCAAAGCAGCCGTGCGCTTTTTGTTAACGCGATTGAAAATTCTCACGGAGCCCAGCGGCGCGGTGGGAGCGGCCGCACTATTCCACAAGAAAGTTCCCGCCGGCATAGTGAAGGCTGGCATCATATTGTCAGGGGGGAATGTCGATTATGACGTTCTCGCCGGCATCTGCCAAGCAGCGTGAAGCAATTAGTGTGCAAAATCCTTGGAAGACCTTAGCAAGCCGCACGGCTTATGAAAACGCCTGGTTGCGCGTTCGCGAAGACCAGGTCATCCGGCCGGACGGTAAGCCCGGCATTTACGGCGTTGTCGAAATCCGGCCTTCCGTGGGCATCGTCGCGCTGAATGAGAACGACGAAATTGTGTTGGTGGGCCAATGGCGTTACACGGTGAACCGCTATTCGTGGGAGATTCCGCGCGGCGGTTCGCGCGCCGATGAAGTGGACGTACAACGCGCCGCGGAGCGTGAATTGGCGGAGGAGGCCGGCGTGATGGCCGCGCACTGGCAGGCAATGGGCGCGGTGGATGTCGGCAATGGCGTGCTGGATGACGTCCAACACTTCTACCTGGCGACGGGGTTATCGGCCACGCCAACGAACTTCGATGCGGAAGAGGAGATCAGCATTGTTTGGAAGCCATTTGACGAAGCGGTAACAATGGCAATGAATGGGACAATAACGGAAGTGTGCAGCATCGCGGCCATTTTGCGCTTGGCCCTGCTGCGGCAAGCGAAGACATAGATGGAACTGGCAACTCCCGTATCGAGCAGGAACTTTGCCCGGTTTGCTTGGGCCGTTTTAGGTTACAACCTGGCGGTGATTCTGTGGGGCGCTTATGTGCGCGCTTCCTTTTCAGGCGATGGCTGCGGCGCCCACTGGCCCACGTGCGCCGGGCAATTTCTGCCAACGCAGATGGGCACACCCAAGCTGATTGAATTCACGCATCGGATGATGACGTCGTTGGATTCTGTTGCCACCATCGCGCTTGTGGTCTGGGCTTTTCTGGCATTTCCGAAAAAGCATGCGGTGCGGCGCTATACGTTGCTGGCAACGATTTTTCTCTTGATCGAAGCCCTCCTCGGCGCCGGTCTCGTATTGTTCCGCTATGTAGCGCACGATCTATCCGCCGGACGCGCCTGGTATTTGTCATTGCACTTAACCAACACCATGTTGCTGATGGCGGCTTACACAATAACGGCGTGGCTGGCTACTCACGAACAGAATGCCATCAGGCTTTGGAACGCTTCAACCAAATTGCGCATCGCGGTCTTTACGGTTTTTGCCGTTAGCATCACGGGTGCCATTGCCGCGCTCGGCGATACTCTGTTCCCGGCAACATCGTTAGCGAACGGCGTGGCACAAGATTTCGCAAACGGCTCAAGCCTGCTGCTGCGTTTGCGCTTGCTGCATCCGGCGGTGGCCATACTCAGTGCCATGTATCTTTTATGGGTCGCCCTGAGGGCGATGCAAGGCCGTTCTGAAGATAGCCCTCTGCGCAAGGCGGGCGGGCGCGTTGCGGTGATTGTGATGATACAAGTTTTGGCCGGCTTTGCCAACATCTATCTGCTCGCCCCAATCTGGATGCAGATGCTGCATCTGTTGATCGGCGACTTGGTTTGGATTAGTTTGGTGCTGCTCGTGTGCGAAGAGGTCTGCGCCGCCACTCAGTCACGAATCAGCATTCCCATTGACCGGCAGTCAAGCAAGCCCTTCGCAGCCAGCAGTTCGAGCGCTTTGCCTGGGTAAGACAAGCTGTGTTCAAACGTCTTCATCACGGATTGAATCAGTTTGAGCGCCTCCGGTATGCCGAAGCGCCGACCATAGAAGGCGGCCAAACCGGCTAGCAGCGTCTCAATCACCGCGAAATCAGCCACCATCATCTGATACTGATGCGAAATGGAATGTTCAAAGCGATACTCTGCCAGCTTGCGGTTCACCGATTCAGCGCCAAAGGGAAACAGCCTCTTGAAAGCGTAGGCAACTAAGTAGTTTTCAAGCACGTACTCATGCTGTGCGCGGAAATCAGCATAAGGACCGTTGTAGGCCGCGTCCAAACGCTCGGCCAGTTGTTCCATGGTGGTCTCCATCGTCCAATTGAGGCCAGCCATGAAACATTGGTAGCAATCCAGAAAGCGGCGGCCGGTGGCGTCGGATCCAACACGAGCAAGAATCAGCTCAATCATCAATTCAACGCGCGCAGTAGCGGGCATGGCAGCGCGTTCGCGGATGGGTGAAAGACTACTGGCTATCTCGCGCAGTCGCACGTAGCCCTCTTCGCTACCTTCCGTATCGAGTTCATCGCAGAGATGCCCCAACACCAGGAGCCTTTGCGCGATCGAATAGCTGCGATTTTGCAGCAGCGAAATGATCAGGCTTTGCACCTCGCGAACGGAGTGGTATGGCTTGTCTGGGTGCTTGGAGTCAGTCGTATCGACAATGCCAATCGTGCCGAGCCGCGTTTCATCGCCCTCGCCGCTGCGTTCAACAAATTGAATCCGCTCTGGATTTGCGAGTGCCAACCGCGCGGCTTCCGGACAAGAAAGATCGAGCGAACGTTCCAAAACGCCTTCCACCAGGCACATCACCCGCGGATAGGTGGCGCAGTTCTTGGAAAGATATTCTTCGCCCAGAGCGGCATGAATCTCGCAGAGTCCCTCCGTGAGAAAAGGGCATCCGCTGGCATCAAGAGTAATTTCCGCATAGCTCTCATCACTCACCCTCGTCGGATTAATGGTGACCAACGCATGAAGCCTCGCGCCCAACACTGGATCTGAGCAGGCTTGATATTCCTGATAAGTTTCTTTGTCTACCGGGACACGCCAGCCGCGACAGCAGGTATCCTCACAAACGGCGCCCACACAACGGAAGGTTTCGTAGTAGCTGGGTTCGAGCCGCGTTAACGGCTTCAGCATGCGTTCAGCGTAGCACTCAGGGTTTGGGTGCCGCGCTTGGCGTGGTGGCGGCAGGCGGTTTCGCGGTCCCAGGCGCTTCCGCCGCCGGCTTCGCGCTAACGGGCGCTGCTGGCGCGGGAAGCCCCATCGTCTCGAACTCCTTGAAAGAAACCCGCCGATTCTCGTCCATGGCGATATTGGAAAGGATAACCGCGATTGAATCGGCCAAACCCACTTCCAAATCCGCACGCGGACGGTTGCCGGTGCGCACATCGCTGAGGAAGCTTTCGAGTTCGGTATCCACCGGGTTGCGGTCTTCCTGTGGCAGCATGAGACCTTTATCGTAAAGCCAGCGCCGGGCGAGTTTGGATTCGCGCGAGAGAAACGAATCGTTATTCCAATCGACTTCGGTTGCCGGTGTCATGATCGGTATCCCCTTTTGCGGGCCTGGTTGTGGCGGGCTTGCACCGGCAGTGGCGGGCTCGGGCTCGCGAAACCAGAGCGCGGTAGGAAGGGCGTTGTCATTGCCAAGCGTCATCTCCACAGCGCCGGCCGTGCCCATCACGACGAGGCCAAACTCGGGCCGTTGCGAGCAAAGAATCGGCAGGTGCTGGCACGTGGTGATGGCGCTATACATAAACTTGCGGCCGCCTGGATAACTATAGATGAGCTGTATGTTGTCGAACACCTCGCGCCCGTCTTTCCAGAAATCGAGGCCACCCACACCCACCACGTATTCCGGATGAGCGCCAAAGAACCAGTCCGCAACGTCAATATGGTGAGACGCCAGTTCGGCCGTCAAGCCGCCGGAGTATTCGCGAAACAAGCGCCAGTTCTTGGGGTTACCTTTGCCGCCTGGCTGCATGGTCCAGCCGGGGTTGCGGTGCCACTGGCCGTGAATGTGAGTGACGTTGCCCAGAACACCGCCGTCAATCATCTTCTTAACGGATTGGAAATAGACGCTATAGCGGCGCTCGAAGCCCACTTGCAGAATCTGCTTGGGATGTTCCGCGGCAAGGGCGCGCAAAGCATGGACTTCGTCCGCTTTGAAAACCAGGCTCTTTTCGCAGAACACATGCTTGCCGGCCTGCAACGAATCGCGCGTGATGGCGAAGTGCAGATACAACGGCACCGCAATCACCACGGCCTCGACATCTTTGTCGGCCAGCAATTCGCGATAGTCTTTATATTTCCGGGGATTTGTCGATACCTTTTTCGCGGTTTCATCGAGCGCCTGTTGATTCACATCGCACAGGGCCACGCAACGGCCGGTATCCAGCATGGCTAAGTGATGGACAAGGTTCGAGCCCCGGCTGCCCACGCCAATCACCCCGAACTTCACCGCATCCGCAGCGGCGTAGACCTTCCGCACAGCGGGCGCAGATGCAATCGCCGCCCCGGCCTTGAGGGCATCGCGCCGTGAAAAATCGGTTCGCCGGTCGATGGTTTCGGGCTTCGACATTTGAGACAAGTGTAATGCAGGTTATTTCGCGCCGTCGGGATCTTCGCTACTGGTATCGAGCTTGACGCGCGCCGCCCACTCGGCGCCCGCCAGAATGATAAGGGTGGCGATAAAGGCCCAGAAGATGATGCTGATGGATTGCACGAAAGGCGGCACATCGGCACGCAGTTTGTCCCGCAGCCAAGGCCAGGTCAGAAGATTGAGGTATTCCGAAATTTGCAGCAGGATGGCCACCGCGGCCGCCGATGGCAGCAACCGCCCCACAGGAATCTTGGCGTTCGGCAATAGCCAGTAAATCAGAAAGATGAGCGCCATGGTAACGGGCAGCGCAATGACGTGAAGCACCACGCTTTGCAAAACGGAGACTGCTTGGCTTGAGCCGAATGTGGAATCGAGGACCGGGGCCTTCAGCGTCACGGTGGTAAAGCAGACCGAAGCCAGAACCAAGGCTCCACAAATGAAAATCAACCCAAGACTAATGGTCTGATTCCAAACATAGCTGCGGTTTTTCTTAACACCCCAAATGCGGTTCAGGGCCACTTCAAGGGGCGTGAAGATACCGTTGGCGGTGAAGAAGAGCAGCGCAACCGAAAGCCAGCTATAGTTTTTCTGCCACGAAGCGGGGCGCAAATAGGCTCCCACGTTGAATCCAAAATCGCCCGGAAAATAGCCGGCCACGGTTTGAATAATCACGTCAATGGCGGCTTGCCATTTGAAGACGCGCCGGCAAATCAGAATCATGGCCACCAGAAACGGATAGAACGAAATCAGAATGTTGACGGCCACCGCAAAAGCGTAAACATGAACTTCCGTCTGCATCAGGAAGCGCAGAGATGTGACCAGGCTTTTACCAAGAGCGCGCCAGCTCGCCACGCGGACGTGCGCCGCCGGACGAAGCGGATCTTTGGGCCGCAGATCGACATAAATGGGCCGCGTCGGATTCGAAGCCTGCGAGACGAGCGGTTGAAGCGGATCGGTCGGAGTCATTTGGGAGCCGCGGGCTGCGCTTTGATTTGCGAGAGATTGTAAACGCCGTCGGCGCTGACGTTTACGGTGGCCGTGATGTGCTGGCCCGGGCGCAAGGTTGCGAACTCCGCTTTCGAGGCAATGGGGTACTCCATAGTCATGGCTTCCATGAAGTTCGGAATGGCGGCGGCGTCAATAGCGGCGGTTTGTTCTTGTGCGTTGATCGAAACTACTTTGCCGGTGAGCTGGTAATGTTTCTGCGGTGCCGATTTCGCGCCGCGCGCACAAGCCAGGCAAAAAACCAGAGCGGAGGCAATGAGAATGATTTTCACGGGGAGTTTATTCTCTAGCGTAACGCGGGGGCTCATTGGCGAAGGCACTACAAACGTCGATCAGCTTGTCGCGCAGCGCCACAAACGCCAAAGGATTTCGGGGCGCTTTCGCGCTTGACCGCCAACCCGCGCCGGCGTGGAACATGCTCGGAATTGCCTGGTTCAGCAGGTCGGGCGTGGCCGTGCCGCTCAGTGCTGTCTTGGGACCTATCCGCTCGAAACGGCAAGCGCCCTTCGACGTGCGGTTCAGCGCGCCTGCCGCCGGCGCATTGCCGAACGCCGGCCGCCATCTGTGTTTTGTCGATCCTTCGAGCACACCGTCGCGCAAGCTGGCGCGGGTCGCGCATGCGGAATTGGCGGGCCACCGCGCTCACTCTGTTGCCCATCTGACGCGCTGCGCTCACTACGGAATCCATCATCGCGGTTGGTGGTATGCCGAGCAACCTGCTGGATCTTTACCCGCCGACTTGGCACGGTTGATTGAGCGCTGCCCCGAAATCCGCTTCCGGAAGTCACTTCCACCCCGTGTCCTCCGCAGAATTGTCCGGTCCTGGGCCTGGCTGCGCTGTTCCCGGTTCCTTCCGGACGAGCTTGTCCGAACGATTGATCACCGGTTCTGGCTATGGGCACCCATACTTATGCCCGTGCTCCTGCTGCTTGATTTCGGCCGAGCCATGGCGGCTCGTCTCATGTCAAAATCGGGGGGCATAGCAAGCGCCACGCTGCGGCACCGTGCCAGCTAGATAGCCGCTGCCGAACACGCGCGACGGCGATTCGGCGCAAAGCGCCTAATTAACTCCGACAGTTACTTGCATTCGCGCCATCGATTCTTGCACCTTGGTTATTAGGCATGCCGTTTCTGGTAATCTCAATGCCCTGGACTTGGGCGGTGGGTGGTTGCCAAGGCGATCTGCTGTCCGACTGGCCGGGCTGAATTGCGTGTTCTAGCGATAACGGTATGTTTTCGGTGTTCATAAATCTCAACTTTGACAAAGAGTTCCGTTTCCATCGAACGGCGTGGTGTTGTCGTTGTTGATCACTCCTTGGGTGATCTCGCTGCCCTCGATATCAGCGGTCGGCGCATGCCAGGGCGTCTTTTCAGGCTGCGCTTGAGAGGACGATGTCTGTTCAGTATTCATTAGAGCCTTCGGAAAAATTAACCCGCTTACTTTAGGAATCGGCGGGATACCAACCGAACTCTACAGCTTTTCTATTCAAATAGTCAATACTCCTGGGTCTGCGGCACGGCCTATAAGGTCAACTGAGATTAATTCCGCCAGATCGCAACCAAAAAGGTAGATGCCTTTCTCTGGAAACGATCCCACTTTTCAGCGGAATTTGTCGGTTCTTCAAGCTGTGATTGGCGCCGATTGCGTTCTCTTTCATCCGGAGAGCGGAAAGTACTGTCATCTGAACGGCAGCGCCAACGACGTATGGGATATCTTCGCTGCGCCGCGCACTCTTCCGGAGTTGGTGGACGCGCTGGGGCAGAAGTATGCTATCGATCATGCCACTGGCCAGACAGATACTCTGGCGTTCCTGGACAAATTGCAAGACAGCGATTTCATTTCTTCGGCTGAACCGTCACCGGCGAAAGCTGCGCATTGTTCTACCGTTGGCAAGAAGAGCGAATTCTGGTCGCTAGCCGGCTTTCGGCGCTAATGGCAAACCCAGCCGTTCGGCCAACCCTCGATCTCAAGTCGCTGGGCCTGATGGTGGCGGCCAAATTGGGCCAGGGCTGGACGATGTTCGAGGGGCTTCAACATCTTCCCGGCGGTCAACTACTGACTTTTCAGGATGGCACGCTGGGTACTGAAAAATGGTGGCGGCCGGATACGGTTCCGCGCGTCCCTTACGAGCGCCCACAAGACTACGTCGATGACGTGCGCGCCATTTTCTCCGCCGCCGTTGCCACCCGGCTGCGGGCGCGAGGCGAAATTGCCGCGACCATGAGTGGCGGCCTGGATTCTACTTTGGTGGCTACCACGGCCGCCAGGCAGATGGTTGGCAGCGGCCGTTGGCTCGATGCCTTCACGGCCGTTCCCCAACCGGGCTTGCGTGTGGAGAACCGCTGCGGTTGGGATGCCGACGACGCGCCCTTTGCCGCTTCCGTTGCCAAAATGCACGGCTGCCTGGTTCCCGCTCCGCGCCAAGGATTATCGCCAGGCTTTCCAGACGATTCAGCGCTCGCCTACGTGCGCCCGCTTCCTCGATATGCCCAAGTTGGAGGCCATGCTCGAGACACTTTGCGCCGGTAACGGGTCTATGGAAGAGGCCACCATCGCGCATCGTGCGTTGGATGCCGGACCCTTCGCGGTTGGCTTCGAGACGGGGACCCTGTGTTCGCAGGGCAGCGCGCCGGTTGGCGTTCATGTTTGAGTGCCGGCGCATCCCCGGCATCCCTGGCGCTGTCGCGCGGCAAACGGAGCATGTGCCGCGCACTCTTCCGAATGCTGTTCGCTATAGCCCAATCGGCGAGGTGGCCGCTGGCAATCTTCTCCTGCATGCGGACGCCATCGGGCGATTCCATATCTACGGTGGCCAAGGCATTGACTTCAGCGTCGAAGCGGGTGCCAGCCCGTTGGCTATCGACCATTTTCTCTGGGGGAATGCTTTGGCCGGGCTTATCCATCAGCGTGGTGATTTACCGCTGCATGCCTCCTCCGCACTCTCGCCAGAGGGAACGGGGGTGATTGCCCTTTGCGGCCCTTCCGGCACGGGGAAGTCAACGATGAGTGCGACACTCATGAAACGTGGCTGGCGATTCTTCTGCGACGACTTGACGCGCATCACGGCCGGCGGGGGCGAAGTGATGGCATGGCCCGGCGCTGGCGCCCTGCGATTGCGAAGCGATGCCTGCGAACGGCTCAACATCGCTACGTCGCAGCTCATTCGCGACCCGGCCGGCGGCGAAAAGTTCATCGTTGATCGGACGCCGCCGAATGGCCCGGCCCGGCTCATTGCCATCATCGAACTGGGAGGCCAGGAAGCACTGCCACGGCTCGAATTGCTAGGGGGCGGCGCGGCATTGGCAGCACTTGTGTCGAACGTTGCCGGCCCGCGCAAACTGCGGGCCTTAGGCCGCCTGAAGGAGCACTTTCTACTTCTCCAGGAAATCTTGGCACGCTGTCCGGTCTTCCGGCTGCACGGGCGGTCAACGGCGTCCGCCGGAGTGTTGAGCGAAATGATCGAGTCGGAGATTAAGGCGTCGGCAGGTTCAATACCGGCCCCCGTAAAGACAAATGAGTGACGGGCCCATCTTTATTTGGCGGCCCGCACAGATCGGGAATAGGAATGTTGCGCGCCGTCATCGGCTCGAAATGGCAAGCCAGCCTTCTGACCGGGCTGCGTTACAGTCGCCATTATCCGGCCAACTATATGTTGCTCAGGTACGAGGACTTCATCGAGCATCCCCGCCGATGGACCGAGAGCATTTGTGAATTCGCCGGTTTACCGCATGAATTGGATCGAATGCTGGCTATGGAGGATTTTTCACGCAAACGGCATTCCAGTTTTGTTGTGGAACAGGAATATGCACACAACGGCTATCCGGTCGTTCCTCCGTGCCAGGGCGGCCGCCCGGTGCTCTCCGCTATTACGGAGCGGTTCATCCAAAACACGGTCCTTCCCGACGCAGCGAAGATCGGTTATGTGGCGCGCCCATCTCATCAATTAGTCGGGCCCACGGCCAGTTCGGCGAGGACATTGGAAACGTAGTTCTGAGTTTCGAGAGGGTAGGGCGAGCCCAACGGCTGATCGGCCACGCTGGGTCCGGCGTTGTAGCCCACGAGCGCCAGCCGCAAATCGCCCTTATAGCGGTCTATCAGTTGTCTCAGGTAAGCGGCACCGCCACTGATGTTTTGCGCGGGATCGAAAGCATCGGCGACGTGCAGTTCGCGGGCGGTGGCAGGCATGAGTTGCATAAGGCCGAGGGCTCCCTTTACCGACACCGCACACGGGCGAAATGCGGATTCCTGTCGCATGACCGCTATTAAAAGCGCTGGATCGAGAGACTGCTTTTCAGCGGCGAACAAGACCAGTTCGCGAAGCTTGCCGCTATCGAGTGAGGGGCAGGGGGCTGGATTCAATTCCGGAATCAGCGGTTCGATAAAGTGCTGCGCCGGATTGTTATCGGCTAACGGTTTTTCACCGAGTTGGCGGCGGACGGCTTGCTGCTGTCTCCGGATGGATTGACGCTGTTTTTGGAGCGCATTTTCAAGTGCTTGTTCCGGCATTGCTTGTTCGGGTTTGACTGCGGCTACCGCTGGTTGCTGGGGAGCGGCCAAGAGAGGTAATCGTGCCAAAAGCAGGAAGCAAACCGAAAGAACAGATTTGGTCAAACATCTTTATCGGCCGGGAGGCGGCGGAATTTGAGGTCTGGCGTGGCGGAATCGGCTAAGCTGTGCCATTTCTCCGCAAGCTTTCGCGTGGCAGAGATTTAAACGGAGAGCCGCCCAGGGGAATGGCAGTTGACAGCGAGGCCGAACGAACGATCAGACGGCCACTCGAAGAATCGAGCCAGACGCTACGGGTGTGCGTTCCCCCTAAGTCGCTTCCGTTGAGGAGTATGCCGTGCCGCGACAAGCTTTTCTCGACGGCCATCGCCAACTGCCTTCCACGGCCGTGAGTGAGGCCGTCAACGTCGGCTCCGCCTATGGCGGAAACAAGCATGGCTCCGTCGGGCAGAGCCATGGAGCGGATACTTTCCAATAGCAAAGCCAGGGCTTGATCGGCAAAATCGCATAGGGCCCGCAGGCGTAGGCTTGAGTCAGTGGATTCTTCCGGGACGGAAAAGCGCAGAATGGCGGCGAAAGCGGCGGAGGGGACTCGCATTGCCACGACTACATCGGCCAAAACGGCGCGCGCCACCATACGCTCACCCTGGTGGGCAAGCCGGCATTCGTTCGCTCCAACGTTAATCTCTTTCGAAGGATTCTCAGTTGCGCGTGCTAAAAGGGTTTGCATTTCTGATTCGTTGCCTCGATAGGAATCTGTATCGATGACGAACGAGCAACAGTAGAGGAAGGATCTTGCCGTTTGTTACTTCTTAATGGCGGGCTTTTGTTCCGCCGGTTTTCCCACAGCGTGCGGTGGGGCGCTCTCCTTTCCTTTGGCGGGCGCAGGCTCGGGCACATGCGTTTGCAGAAACTGGACAATGATTGAAACGCGGCGGTTAGAGGGGGCCTCTGGTTTGTCGGGGTTACGCAACTGTTGATCGGCGAAGCCTCGCACCTGGGTTACCTGGTCGGGCCGCAGGCCATTTTCCTGCATGATCTTGCGCGCGGCGTTGGCCCGGTCGGCCGATAGTTCCCAATTTGAGTAGTTTGCTCCCTGGTAAGGCGCGGCGTCCGTATGCCCTTCCACCAAAATGCTGTTCTTCATCGAGCCCAATTCATGCGAGAGCTTGGCCAACAGCGCCGCGCCGGTGGGGGTTGGGACAGCTTGCCCCGTTTCGAAGAACATTCCTTTTTCGGTTTCAAGCAACTCGATGCGCAAGCCCTCCCCGGTGATAGTCATCTCCACATAATCCTTCATCTTTTCAAACTGCGGACTCTTTCTTATGGCTTGCTGCAGCTTATTCTTGAGCTGATCCATATTGCTCTGCGTGAGCGTCACGCTTTCGCCGTTGCCCCCCATGGAACTCCCCAGTTCTTTGCCAAATCCCTTGGGATCTTGAAAGTAGCCGGCGACCGACTTTCTTACATTTTCGCTGCTGCTCAGCAGCCACAAGACGATAAACAGCGCCATCATGGCGGTAACAAAATCGGCGTAGGCTACTTTCCAGGCGCCGCCGTGATGGCCAGCGTGGCTGGCTTTCTTTTTAATAAGGATGATGGGCGGAGTGGCGGGTGCCGACATAGAGTTTCTTGCGACTGGCCCTAGGCGGCCTTAGCCTCGCCCCCTGTTTTGGAGCCCTTGCAGGCCGCTTCCATCTCTTTGAAACTCGGGCGCGCCGCAGCGGGAATCGAGCGGCGGGCAAACTCGACGGCCAGCATGGGCGCAGCGCCGCGAACGAAAGCAATTAAACCTGTGCGGAGGCAATTGTAGTATTGGGCTTCCGCGTCGTTGATCTTTGTCATCATGAGAGCCAGCGGACCCAGAAAGCCGTAGCAGAGCAGAATTCCCAAGAAGGTGCCAACCAAGGCCGCCGCTACTTTGTGGCCAATCTCAGCGGGCGGGCCGCCAATGGCGCCCATGGTAATGACCACGCCTAAAACCGCGGCGACAATGCCCAGGCCCGGCAGCGCGTCCGCCACCGTTGAAAGCGCGGCAACGGGCGCGCCTACCTCATGGTGATGCACTTCGAGGTCGAGCTCAATCATCTGGTCGAGATCAAAGTGCGAAACCGTGCCTGTCATGGCCATGCGGAGTGTGTCGCAGATAAAATCGAGCACATGATGGTCTTTCATCACGAAATCGTATCGCTTGAAGACTTCACTCTTTTCCGGGGCTTCCACATCCGGTTCCAGGCTGCTGATGCCGCCCTTACGGCCGCGTGAGAACAAGTCGCTCAGCATCTTGAGCGTATCCGTGTAGCGCCCCTTGTTGTATTTGTCGCCGCCCAGCACAGCCACGATCATTTTGAACAACTGGATGATGACGGGTAGGGGGTTGGCAATCAGCAGGGTGCCCAGCGCGGATCCGCCGATGATGAGCAGCTCGGCCGGCTGCATCAAAACCAGCAGATTCCCTTTTTCGAGCAAATAGCCGCCGACGATGGCGCCTATCACTACAACCATGCCAATGATGGAAAACATCGTGTACGCGCGTTCCTCTGAGTCATTTATCGGCCCGCCAGACGACGGCCTATATGAGGATTCACCTGAGGATGCGCTCTTTTTCGGGGCTAGGGGCTTCTTTTCCCCGATCCCGCCCCATTCGCCGCCATCCTCCGGATCTCTGCTCTACCACCTATGCCCGAGAAAATTGATCCAAACATTGCTCGGCGCAAAATTCTCCCAGACGTTCGCTGTAAGTGGCCCGCTTACCGTCACATCGTCCCAATACGTCGTGAGTGACCCTGCCGTTTCCACCAGTCGGATGTTCATCGCCTGCGTGCTCGTCGCCGTATAGACACAACTGATTTGCTGCCAAATGCTGGTAGGCGTAATCGGCTTGGTACTGCAGGTATTCGAGCCGGTTATATCGCCCACATACAGATAGATCGTCCCACCTGTGCCCGCTCCCAGCCTGACCCACGCCGATACCACGTAGCTCTGTCCCTCCGTGAGCCCTCGCACCGTCTGATCGGCATCCTCACCGGCTGAGTTCGGACCCTCCACCAATCCATAAGTTGCCGAATGCGCCGCTGCCGCACTCACCCCGATGCTCCCCGTGCCGCCACTTTCAAGGAAAGTGTTCCAAGATTGACTTAGGGACCCACTCTCAAACCCTCCATTCACCGGCGGCACCGGAATCACCGTCACGTCATCCCAATAAGTACTAAACGATCCCCAATTTTGCGCTAAGTACACAATCACCGCCTGGTTGCTGGTGGCCGTGAAGACGCAGCTAATCTGCTGCCAACCCGCCGTAGGTGTGATCAGGGGCGTGCCGCACGCAGCGCTACTCAAGGTGTCGCTCGCATAGAGGAACACGGTTCCGGCGCTTCCAGATCCGAGCATGACCCATGCCGCTACGAGATAATTCTGTCCCGGGGCAAGCCCAGACACCGTCTGATAAGCATACTCATCATTCGAGTTCGGACCCTCCACCAGCCCGTAACTTCCGGAATGCGCGGCCAGGGAACTCACGCCGAAGCTCCCAACTCCACCGGTGGGAGTGTAAGTATTCCAGGGCGCGGCCAAACTCCCGCTCTCAAAACCTCCATTCAGCGGCGGTATGGGCGTAAGCGCCACGTCGTCCCAATAGGTGCTCAATGGGCCCGCAGTCTCCACCAAGTGAATGTTCATAGTCTGATTGCTCGTCGCCGTGTACACACAACTCATCTGCTGCCATATCGTCGCGGGCGGGATCAATGGTGTCGCGCATGCGTTCGCGCCGGTGGTGTCGTCCGCATATAGGTACGCCGTCCCGGCTGTGCCAGATCCCAGCTTGACCCAGGCGGAAGCTAGATAGCTCTGTCCCGGCGTCAATCCGTTTACCGTCTGGTAAGCCACCTCATCGCTCGAGTTGGAACCCTCTAAAAGCCCATAACTCCCCGAATGCGCGG
Source organism: Bryobacterales bacterium (assembly GCA_963785595.1). Taxonomy (GTDB): domain Bacteria; phylum Acidobacteriota; class Terriglobia; order Bryobacterales; family Bryobacteraceae; genus Bog-105. The sequence goes on from CAWAVY010000003.1 coordinate 2,033,604, forward strand.
CCAGGGCGCTCACACTCACGCTCCCCGTTGCGCCGCCGGGAATGAATGTGTTCCACGGCTGACTGAACGTCCCACTCTCAAAGCCTCCGTTCACGGGCGGAACCAGCGTTACCGTTACGTTGTCCCAATAGGTACTAAACGGCCCGGCGTTTTCCACCAGGTGGATGTTCATGGTCTGATTGCTGGTCGCCGTGTAAACGCAACTCAACTGCAGCCATGCGGTCACCGGTACAATGGGCGGAGTCGCGCACGCGTTTGCCCCTGTCGTATCGTCCGTGTACAGGAAAACCGTTCCAGGGGTGCCCGACCCCAGCATCACCCATGCCGATACCACATAGCTCTGTCCCGGAGTCAACCCGCTCACAGTCTGGTAAGCAACCTCAGCGCTTGAGTTAGCCCCCTCCTCCAGTCCGTAATTGCCCGCCAGCGCCGCTTGCGCAGTGACACTGATATTCCCCGTTCCACCGCTTGGGATGAAAGTGTTCCAAGGCTCGCTTAAACTCCCACTCTCAAACGTTCCGTTCGTAACAAGGGATGATCGCGCGCTCGCTAGCAAGCCGTACACAGCGATGTTGCTTGTCGTTCCCACATACACTTTGCCGTGCGCTACCGTAGGCACAGTGAATTCCACATACCCGCCGGGCGCGTCGGTCCCGAATTGATTGTTGCTGCTATACAGATTGCTCAAACTGGTTGCATCCCAAGCTTTTAGCACGGCATTTCCGTCTGGCGGTCCCGGCCAAGCCTGGATGCCCCACACAATGCCGTCGTCGAGTCCGGCCGAAGACACGGAGGGCGTTGTTCCAAACGAACTCGGCACTGGGTCTGTTGACGTTGCCGTCGGAGACGTACTAAGCACGCCTCCGTTGATCGAGAAGGCGCGAATATAGTCGCGATTGCTGCCAAAATACAAATGTCCGTTCCAGTAGGCGGGCATAGCCAGCTCAACGTGCGGCAAAGCGTTTTGCAGTTCTTGTACCACCGGATCGGCCGTACAAGTTCCGCAGTAGTGCATCATCTGGTCGCGGTTGATCAGCCGGATCGTCTTGTCCTTCCCCGCCTCCACCAAAAGATGCGCATAGGGTCCAGTTTGATCCGGTAGCAGCAACACACCTCCTGAGCCTAGGTCTTGGTCCGCATCGTCTAGCCCCAATTGAGTAATCGGCGTGAAGTAATCCGCCACGGCCAACTGAATCCCCGGGTCAATCCTCAGGATGCTATCGGAAAAATCGCTCTGCGCGGGCATGCCTTTGGCGTTGAGAGTCGTGTCGAATGTGCCGTTCGAAGTAGCTAAGTAGACGTTTCCCGCCGCGTCGGCTGCGGGCGCTGCGCCGGACATCCAGATGCCTCCTGCCGCCGGCGCGCCACTCGCATCGGCGTGTCCATTGGGCGTCACTGAAATCACGCTGTTGGCCCCCGTCGCCGCATCAAAGCGGAACAGCCACCCGTGATAGACGTCTCCATAGTCGGCATCGCAGCCATTCGATGCAAACGCCACGTAAACTCCGCCTCCCGTTAAGAGTAGTCCCGGCCGGCTTAGTTCCACGTTCGGATTAAACACTAACTCGCCATTTACCGAACCATCGCCTGTACCCGCAACCGTTCCAGCAATGGTAATGGGCCAACCCGGCTCTTCCGCCCCACCTGTCATATCTATGGCATGCAGCCGGTGGATGACATTTCCATTTAAAGAGGACTTGGCCTCCACATACAACACACCCGAATTGGGATCGATCACCGGAGTGCCGGTCACTCCTTCATGGAAAGGTCCAAACGAACACTTGCCGGCGGGCGCGGATGTCTCTCCCGTCTGGCCTCCATGCGCGCTGTCAATGAGTTTAATATGCCAAAGCGCGTTCGCATTCGTGCCTTGATTGCTGTCGGCGTCAAACAGATAGAGGCTCTCCTCCTCTGTGGCAACCACAATCGCATTATGGAAGCCGCTTCCTTGAACGAACTGGCCCGTTACATAGAGAGGTTGAGCGAGCACGAAGCCGTTCACCGGCCGCTCAAACAGCTTGCCGAAAGTGTTGGCCGCAACCGTGGCCGGTGCCAGGGTCGATTCATTCGTGTTCCCACCGGTTCGCGCTTGATCGTTGTGATAGGTGAGCACGTTCGGCCCCGCTGTACCACCTCCAGGACCGCCCGTTATGGCAACATCGTCCCAGTCAATGCTCGCCGAAGAGGAAGAGCCCAGTTGAACCAGGTAAACAGTGATCGCTTCGTCTGCCCCAGCCACGTAGGATCGGCTCACTTGTTGCCAGCCAGTGGTTGGAACGATCTGAGTCGCTAGCAGGCCGCCGGCTCCTCCTACCGCCAGTTCGGCTCCTCCGTTGCTCGCGCTTGAGGCCTTCACCCAAGCCGAAACGAGGTAGCTTTTACCGGAAACCAGGCCGGCTATCTGCTGAGACACAATCGTTCCCCCAGCGCTGGGTCCCATGGCAAGCCCATAACTGCCCGAGTGTGCCGTCGGTCCCAATGTGGCTGAACCCTGAGACGCTATCCACGGAACCAATGAACCACCCTCAAACCCTCCGTTGCCGGGAGGCATCGCCACAATCCCTATATCATCCCAATAAGTGGTAACAACAGAGGAAGAAGGAAGCTGTTCTAAGTAGATGGTGAGCAGCCCGTTTGCCCCAACCGTGTACGTCTGGCTAATGAGTTGCCAACTGGTGGTTGGCGTTGACGGTAATCCGCTGGTCCCTCCCGCACCTTCGACCGCCAGTTTTACTCCTCCATTGTTCGCGCTCGAGGCCTTCACCCAAGCCGAGACGACGTATGTCTGACCAGCCGCCAGGCCGCTGATCTGCTCATAGACAACCGCTCCCGCCGCAGCCGGTCCCATGGTCAATCCATAGTTGCCCGAATGCGCCGTCGCGCCCGCAGCCGCTGGACCTTTAGACACGACCCACGGCACTGCCGAGCCGCTTTCAAAAGCTCCGTTCCACAAAGCTCCGGCGAGAAGCTGATTACTCCATAGGGCCGAAACTCCAAATATCAGAAACGAGGAAACTCTCCCGCTGATTTTTCGTGACAGTGTACTCAAAGCCTGTTGCTTGCTTCCGGATAACGGGCGGCTGGCCTAACCGCCGCCTGGGCGAGTCACAACCCCAAAACAATATTTCATTTCCCGCTAACTCAACTCCCATCAACCGCTTACCCCATTTCTTCCACTCTCTCCACCGCCATTCCGCTCACCTCCCGTTCTATTCTCTTCTTCGTAGGTGGTCCTCACGGAACCGCCCGGAAACACTTTATGAAAATCACGCCAACCCTTCTGAATTCTCTCTTCATTCCAGATTCTCTCTTTTCCCCACGGGAAAAACTCGCCTTTCCAGCCTCGAAAAAACTAATATCTGGCCGCGCAATTCCACTACTATTAATAGCGGGCCAATCGGCATTCGTCGCAGCCTTACTTTTTACCGTTTCGCTCATTCTGTCTTCTGTCTTCTATCTTCTGTCTTCTCGCTTCCCTTGTTGCGACACTGGAAGTGCATCATGACTGGAAATGAAATTCGCGCCAAGTTCCTCGAATTCTTCGCGCAGCAAGGCCACCGCGTTGTGCGCAGTTCGTCGCTTGTCCCCGCCAACGACCCCACTCTGCTCTTCACCAACGCCGGCATGAATCAGTTTAAGGAAACTTTCCTCGGCCTCGAAAAGCGCGATTATGCCCGCGCCGCTACTTCTCAAAAATGCGTCCGCGCCGGCGGCAAGCACAACGATCTCGAAAACGTCGGCTACACTCGCCGCCATCACACGTTTTTCGAAATGCTCGGCAACTTTTCCTTTGGCGATTACTTCAAAAAAGATGCCATCGCCTACGCCTGGGAACTCATCACCAGCCCTGCTTGGTACGCCCTGCCCAAAGACAAGCTCTACGTCACCATTTTCCGCGAAGATGACGATGCCGAAGATCTCTGGCAGCAAGTTGCCGGTGTTCCCAAGAGCCGCATCTTCCGCCTCGATGAAAAAGATAACTTCTGGCAGATGGGCGAAACTGGCCCCTGCGGTCCCTGCTCTGAAATTCATTACGATCTTGGCCCCGCGGCCGCCGAAAAAGGCCGCGAGCACGAACAGTTCCCGCTTGATGGCGGGGGCCGTTTCGTCGAGATTTGGAATCTCGTGTTCATGCAGTTTGACCGCTCCGCCGATGGCAAGCTAACGCCTCTGCCCAAGCCTTCTATCGATACCGGCATGGGTCTCGAACGCCTTGCCGCTGTGCTGCAAGGTCATCTCTCGAATTATGAAACCGATCTTCTTCAACCCATCGTCGAACACGCCGCCGAACTCCTGCACATCAAGCGCGGCGCCAGCGAGCGCGCCGAAACCGCTCTCCGCATCAATGCCGACCACGCCCGCGCCACGGCCTTTCTCATTCACGATGGCGTCATCCCTTCGAACGAAGGCCGCGGCTATGTTCTTCGCAAAATTATGCGGCGCGCCCTGCGCCACGGCCGGCTTACCGGCTTTAATGATGCTTATCTCCACAAGCTCACCAGCTTCGTGGCCCATCTCATGCAGCCCGCTTATCCCGAACTTCAGGCCAGCGTCGAACGTGTTGCCCGCATTGTGCGCGATGAAGAAACCCGCTACGCCACTACTTTCCTCATTGCCGAACGTTTCTTCCGCGATGAAGCTCAATCCGCCCTCGCGGGCGTACTTCCCGGCGCGGCCGCCTTCAAACTCTACGACACCTTTGGCCTTGCTCTTGACGAGCAGGAAGAAATGGCTCGCGAGTTCGGCCTCAAGATCGATCATGAAGGCTTCACCGCCGAAATGGAGAAGCAGCGCACCCGCGCGCGCGCCAGTTGGAAGGGCGCCGATAAAGCCAACATCGCCGATGTCTACAAGGCTCTGCCGCCCGTCGAATTCGTCGGCCGCGAAACTCTAGAATCGCCCGTTGACGTAACCCAAATCATCGTCGATAAATCCGCCGTCGATCGTGTCGAACAAGGCCCGGCCGAAATCGTCTTCGCTAAAACGCCTTTTTACGCGGAATCCGGCGGACAGGTTGGCGATACCGGTTTGCTGCTCGATCCTGAAACGCACGAACGCGTTGCCGTTGTCGAAGGCGCTTATAAGCCCGCGCCCACCGCCTTGGTTCAGAAAATCCGCGTTCTTCGCCCCATAAATTCCGGCGACAAACTCATTGCCGAAGTAGACAAACCGTCGCGTGGCGCAACCATGCGCAATCACACCGCCACGCATCTGCTCCACGCCGCCCTGCGACAGGTTTTAGGACCGCATGTTAAACAAGCCGGTAGCGTTGTCGAGCCCGGCCGCTTGCGTTTCGATTTTCATCATTACTCCGCTATGACCGCTGACGAACTCCGCGAAGTAGAGTCCATCGTCAACCAGCAGATCTTCGCCAACACCGAAGTCAAGACAGACCTCATGGACCTCGATCAAGCCCTCGCCACCGGCGCAATGGCATTGTTCGGTGAGAAGTATGGCGAAAGCGTGCGCGTGGTCAGTATTCCCGATTTCAGCCGCGAGTTATGCGGCGGCACGCACGTCAGCCGCACCGGCGATATCGGCCTCATGAAAATTATCTACGAGGGCAGCATTTCCGCCGGCGTTCGCCGCATTGAGGCCGTCACCGGCGAAGGCTCGCTCGAACGTTTTCAATCGGCCAGCGCGCAGTTAGCCAAATTTGGCGAATTGTTCCACACCTCCGAATCCGGTGTTCTGGAGCACATGGAAAAACTGCTCGAGCAGCAAAAGATTCTCCAACGCCAGATCGATGATCTAAAGACTCAAGTGGCTCACAACCAGATTGAGAAACTTACCGGGCGCAGCTTCAACGGCGCCATTGTTCTCGCCGAGCGCGTGGAAGGTCTCGATTCCAAACAATTGCGCACCATGGTTGATGAGCTGCGCAACAAGTGGAGCAGTGCCGTCATAGTGCTGGCTTCAGTGAACGGTTCCACTATCTCCATCGTTGCCACCGTCAGCAAAGATCTCACCGGTAAAGTCCAAGCCGGCAAACTGGTGGGCGAGGTTGCCAAAGCCACTGGCGGCAAAGGTGGCGGCCGGCCCGACATGGCCGAAGGCGCCGGCAAAGATCCGGCCGCGCTGCCCGAAGCCCTGGCCGGTATCTACCAACGGGTAGGAGCCCTTTTGTAATGGAAGAAATGGAACAGTTTGACGTTGCCATCGTCGGTGCTGGCCCAACCGGTCTCGCCTGTGGCATTGAACTGGAAAGGCGCGGCCTCAAGCCCGTCCTATTCGACAAAGGCTGCGTCGTCAATTCGCTTTATCATTACCCCATCAACCTCGTTTTCTTCACCACGCCCGAGCTACTCGAAATCGGCGACATCCCCATGACCTCGCTCAATGAAAAGCCGGGCCGCACCGAAGCGTTGAAGTACTATCGCCGCGTCGCCGATCACTACAAACTCAATATCCACCAATACGAACGCGTCCTCGATTTCGACGGCTCAGATGGAAACTTCATCGTGCGCACCGAAAAAGCTTGCTATCAGGCGCGCAAAATCATTCTGGCCAGTGGCTACTACGATATCCCCAACAAACTCGACGTCCCCGGCGAAGACCTCGACAAAGTCATCCACTACTATCGCGAGGCTCATCCTTATTACAACCACGACGTCCTCATCGTCGGAGCCAAGAATTCAGCCGCCATCGGCGCGCTCGAGCTCTTTTGGACCGGTGCCCGTGTCACCATGGTCATCCGCGGAGCTGGCATTCACCCCAACGTCAAATACTGGATTAAGCCCAACATCGAAAACCGTATCAAGTGCGGCGAAATTAAAGCCTACTTCCACAGCAGCGTCAAAGAAATTCGCGAGCACGATGTCGTCATTCAAACCCCGGAGGGCGAAGTCGCCATCAAAAACGATTTCGTCTTTGCCATGACAGGCTATCGTCCCGATTTTGAGTTTATGGCCGCGCACGGCATTCACCTCGACCCGCACACCTCAAAACCCATTACCGATCCGCAAACGCTCGAAAGCGAAAGGCCCGGTGTTTATTTGGCGGGCGTCATTGTCGCCGGCACCCATACGAATGAAATTTTTATTGAGAACGGACGCTTTCACGGCAAGCTCATCGCCGAAGCCATTTCAAAGCAAGCTCAGGGAAATCGGTCGGGTGGGCTGTGAGGGGATTTTGAAGAGTCTAACCGGCTGGATTGGGTGAGTCGTGGTTAAGGGCGGAACAACCTTCAATCCCTGAGCTGCCTTGTTCGCCCTTTCTTTAGCATCTTCATTGCCAAAACACCGGCCCTTTATTATCAATGACTTGGCGAATTGGGCGTGAAGAATTTTTTACCTACTTAGGAAGATTATCCTGCAACACTGATTTCCTGGCCACTAGCCCACTCTGCGCTTCTTCAATTTGAACGTGATTCGTCTTCAGAGTCGTCCCCAAAGTCTGATCCAACTGAATTCGCGCTTGGCTATAGCTCGCCAGCGTCGACACTTCCGTGGCTTGCGCGGTTGCTAAATCGCGTTGCTGCGTAACAACGTTAAACGTGGTAGACGCTCCGAGCGAAAATTTCTTCTGCTCCGCGTCCAGCAATTGTTCTTCCAAAACCCGGTTCTTCACCGCCGCCTGATAACGGATGCGCGCCTGCTGCAAACCGATCAATTGGTTCGAAACGTCCACCGCCACTTGGTTGATGGTTCGCTCATTTTCAAGCTCCTGCTGCCGCAGCGAAAGCTGATCGATGCTCTGATCCGCTACAGCTTGCCGGTTCCGTAGCGTCGGCCCAAAGAAAACGCCGCCGCTTTCGGTTGGGAAATCGCGGCGAATCATCTGGCCCAGCGCAGTCGTAATGTTGCCGCTAAAATACTTGTTCGGAACTTCGCAAATTGCCCCCGGCCCGAATGACGCCGGACAAGCTACGTATCCCACGGGAATCGGGCTGGTCACTCCCCCGACCACGGGAAGGCTCCCTTCAAAGACATCGTGGGGCGTACCCGACAGTCCTTGCGATTGCAGCGTAGCGAATGCCACCGCTTGCGGCAGCACGCCATTGCTCGTTCCAAGGTTCGACGTTTTGGTGTTGATGAGGTTCAGCCGGTCAATCTCCAAATCGGCCCGGTTCGTCATCGCGACGGCCAACGCCTCTTTCACAGACGGCGAGGTATCCTTCTCCGGAACTTCAATCTTGTCCAGCGGAACGATTTCCACATTCGCCAGCAGTGGATCGGCCAAGCCATTCCGGCTCAACAGATTTTTCAACGTTACCTGATCTTGCTCGAGCGTGGTCTCCGCCACCACCAGATCTTGGTTGCTGGTAGCCACTTGCGCTTCGGCTGTGGTGACATCCAGCGGCGCCATGGTTCCAATCTGCACTTGCTTCTTATTGTCCTCGTAGAATCGTTGCGCCACGGAAAGCGCTTGCCGCTTGGCCTTCACGCTCTCATAATCGGCCGCCACGGCATAGTAATCGTTCAAGACACTCACCACCACCGCTATCACCTGCGTCTTGAATGTGAAGTCGTTGATCTCGATATTCGCTTTGGCAACCGTTATATTACGCGCGTTCAGCGCTTTCCCGAACCCGTATAGAAGATTCTGCTGCAAGCTTAGAGAAAGCGAGGTCCCGTTTTGCGGATTCAATAAGTCTGTCGGCGCGTTCTCGTTCAGATAAGAGTTCGCAAAAGATAGAGTTGCTTTCCCGCCATAAATGAAGCCCGCGTTCAGGGTCTCCGTATAGTTGCGCGTGTTGTCAATCAGGTTCGAAACCTGGCTTTGCACAGCATTCGATTGCGGGCTGGATTTATGGGAAAAGGTTTCCGCGCTTGTGAACGACGGATCGAGCGTTGGGGTCACCGGGCCGATTTGCGTAATGGTCGTGTTGGTGCCATTGCTTCCGTTGCCGCTACCGCCGCTGCTTACGCCCGCCGCCGCCTGGCTGCCGGCCACACCTTCTCCATTTTGCACACTGCCCGCCTGCGACGATCCGCTGGGGACGCCAGGCAGGGGGCCGCCGGCTTGTTGCCGCCGGTAATTCCAGGTATCGATCAGCGCGTTGTAGCGGTCGCTCTCAATGTCGATGTTATTTTCAATCGCCAGCGCAATCGCGTCTTGCGCCGTAAGATATAGCTTGCCGCCTTGCACCAGGCTTTGCAGCCGCGTACTATTGCCGCGGCGCGAAGCTGGTATTTGCGGAGCCGAGTAAGAACCAAAAAAGCCGCCACGCGGCAGAACTGGACTGATGGCGTCCTGGCTCCAGCCTAACGGGCCACTCGATAACGCGCACAATCCAAACGCAATCAACTGCCGGAACTTTTTCACGGTTTTTGCTCCTGTGCGGCGGGCGGCAGAGTCGCCGGCAATTCAGAGGGCCGCATCACCCGGCCCGACAGCGCCTCGTCAATTGAAATGTGGTTGACCTCTAGCGTTGTGCCCAACGCCTGATCAAACTGAATACGCGCGTGGCTGTAGTTGGCGAGCGATTGCTCTTCAGTACTCTGCGCAGAAGCCAACGTCTGCTGATCTTGCACCACTTGAAATACGGTGGATGCGCCCAGCGTATATTTCTTGCGATCGGCATCCAGCGTCTGCTGTTGCAGAATGCGAGCCTTCACCGCCGAGTCATATCGAACCCTTGCCTGCCGCACACCTATCAGCGCGTTCTGCACATCCACTCGCACTTGATTCACCGCTTTCTGCAGCGACAGTTCCGCTTGTCGTTCTTCCAAGGCGGAAGTCACGTAGTCGGATTGCGCGGCCCGATTGCGCAAAGGAATGTTCAGCGACACACCAGCCGAGTAGTTTGGATAGTTGCGATGCAATATTTCTTCGAACAACGTGCCGTTGCCGCCCGTCAAGAAACCGGGAGCCACGGTGCCGGGCGTCAGGTAGTTAGGATTGCCGGCCAAGCCGTTGTTGGTCAACTCGGCAAACAGCTGCAGGGTAGGCCGCAAGCCGTTGCGAATCGCGCGCAAGTTGATCGCTTGACTATCGATATTAATCTTGTCTTGCGCGATTTCAATGCGCTTGCTCAACGCTTGCTGTACCAATTGATCAATGGGCAGGAGTTCGTCTTGCGGAGGGACTTGAATGGTATCGAGCGGCACTACGTGAACGTCCGCCAATTCGGGACTAGCCACGCCGTTTCTGCTAATCGCGTTCTTCAGAACCGTTTCCTGCTGCAATAAATTGGTCTGCGAAATAAGCAGATCCTGCTGACTTGAATAAACCTGCGCTTCCGCGCGCGTCACTTCGATGGGCGCTAGAGTGCCAATCTTCACTTGCTTTTGGTTATCCTCAAACAACGCTTGCGCGGTAGCGAGCTCGTCTTTCCGCGCCTTTAAATCCGCATTGAAACTGACCAAATCCCAATACAGATTCAGCACTGCGGAAACGGTGGTAATCACCTGTTGCTTAAATTGCAGGTTGGAAACCTTTTCGTTGTTTTTCGAAACCCGGATATTCCGGCCCAGCACCGGGCGGCCGAAACCGTTTAACAGATTTTGCGTGATTTGAAAATCGGCGTTCCCCTGGTTGAAAGGATTGAGCGTATAAAAAGGACTGTTGAACTTAAGATGAGTGTCCGTAATACTGAATTGAAAATAAGTCCCGAAATCGGTGTATTTGGAAACCTGCCCTTGGTAGTAGCGGGTATTTTGAATCAAAGAAGTAGTTCCGGTTAGGAACGTGTTGCTCTGCGGGCTGGTGCTATGAGCAAATTGAGTGACCAATGACAATTGGGGGTCGAGGTTCGGAATGGCCGGGCCCAACTGCGTGAGAATCCCGCTTGAACTCACTCCGCTGGCGCTGGTTCCACCGCCGCTGGCATTCACGCTTACGCCCGTTAAGCTGACGCTGGTAGGTCCAGCCGAAAGCCCCACGCCGACGCTGCGAATCGCGCCGCCGCCCTGCGTACGCAGCGTGACTTCTTTGGTAAGAATGGGCGTGTAACGCTGAATTTCAATATCGAGATTGTTTTCTAACGTCAGCGCGATCACGTCCTGCGCCGACAAATATAAGTTGCCGCTGTGAATGAGCGAATTCAACCTGCTTGAGTTCGTTATATTGATCGGCGCCACGCTGCGCTGCCGGTACCAACCGAAAGGCCCTTTCGCCGGCTCCACTCGGATCGCGTTCTGCGCGTCCATGGCACTCGTCAAAATTAAGAAGCTGCAAAGCATTGCCAGGAGTGCTTTGAATTGTCTCATTAGAATTTGCTGAAGACCCCCATCCGAAAAACGCGGGAGACAGCTCGCGCCCTCACGTTCCGCGCCTCAAGACAAGCTTACCCGCTTGAACGAAGAACGATAATGACGGAGCCGAAGTTCCGTGTTTAGTCCGTGCTCCTCATAGTAACTTATCGAAGCAGGCCCTTAAATATAGCAAAGCAGTGGCCGCGGCAAGCGCGCTGAAAACAGAGAGCGGGACGGTTTTGGCCTTCGCACGGCCTGTTCGATTCTGGGAATGGAGTGGCCGCTTGTTGCTATCCTGACGGCGATGGATACTTTCGTGATGGCGCTGTTCGAAGAGACCGCCGCCTATCTGCATGGCCACTTCCGTTTGACCAGCGGATTGCACAGCAGCGAGTATCTACAATGCGCCAAAGTTCTATCGGTGCCCGCTTATGCCGAACGGCTCGGACGGGAATTGGCTCACCAAGTCACAGATTTGCTGGCGGGGGCCGCGCTGCAGGTTGTTGTCGCGCCCGCAATTGGCGGCATTGTGATCGGCCATGAAGTTGCGAAAGCTCTCAAAGCTCGCTCGCTCTTTACGGAACGGGACGTTGATACGAACGACATGACGCTGCGCCGCGGCTTCGAAATTAAGGCAGGTGAGACCGTGGTGGTGATTGAAGATGTCATCACCACCGGCGGCAGCACGAAAGAAGTGGTGCGCGTCGTGGAGAAACTCGGCGGGAAAGTTCTGGCAGCGGGATCGATTATCGATCGAAGCGACGGCCGGGCCGATGTGGGCGTGCCGCGCGTGGCGCTTCAATCGCTTAAAGCGGTGGCGTATCAGCCGGAAGATTGCCCGCTATGTTTGGAGGGTGTGCCGGTGGTGAAGCCCGGATCACGCCGCACGGAATCCCGGTCATGAGCCTCTGCCATGCGCAGATTGCGTTTCGAGGTCGCGTACGACGGCACCGATTTTCACGGCTGGCAAGTGCAACCGGGACTCTCGACAATTCAGGGCACGCTGGAGGAGATCATTAGCGGCATTGAAGGCAAACCGGTTCAGGTAGCTGGTTCGGGCCGCACCGATGCCGGCGTTCATGCCTTCGCACAAGTGGCGGCGGTCTCGATTGAGAACCGCATCCCGCCCGATAATTTCCGCCGCGCCGTGAACCGCCTGCTGCCTGCGGCGATACGCATCAACCACGTGCGCGAAGTGCAGGCCGAGTTTCATCCCCGCTTCGACGCCTTGCGCAAAACCTATGAATACCGCGTTTACCGCGAAGAAGTATGTTCGCCGTTCGCGCGGCGTTTTGTCTATCACCACCCGTATCCTTTGAACGAGGCGGCCATGGCTGGAGCGGCGCGACTGCTGGAAGGCGAGCATGATTTCAGCGCATTCGCCGCATCCGATGACCGCGACGCGGATGGGCAGACCAAGGTGCGGAACATTTTCAATTCGTCGCTAGAAAGGCGCGATGAACTGTTGGTTTATAAGGTGACGGGATCGGGATTTTTGAAACACATGGTAAGGAATATTGTGGGTGTGCTGCTTGAAGTGGGCAAAGGGAACTTGAGCGATGCCGACGTGTGGGCAAGACTGGAGCCTGACTGCGGCATCAGGCCCGGACCGGCGGTTCCGGCAAGTGGGCTCATCCTCGTTTCAGTCGAATACGGCTAAGGCAGATCACACTTCAATGCAAAAATCATTCGAGGGGTCCGGTTTTCACCGTCTATGGACCACCAACGGTTTGGATCCTAGGCTTCGTGGCGGCGCTTTGGACCGCCGAAAAATACGCCGGCAACCCCGGAATTGTGTTAACATCGCACTAGAAAGTATTTAAGCATGTCCCCCTTCCATACCGGTGAATTTCTTCGCTACTCAGTTCTCGCGGCTTGGGGCGCAGTTGTTCTCTTGGCAATTATCCTGCGCTACAACTCAGCGAAACTAAGCGGAACAGTGCGGCGCTATCTGGCGTATATCGGCTACATTGATCCTCGTGATTTGCCGGGGTCTGCCGCCGAATTGTCAGTTCAAGATCAGGCTGGCGGAAATTCAAGATCCAAGTCAATCGCCGTTTAGTGATTGCTCATAATCCGGCTGAGCAGCAACTCGGCGCAAAGCCCTATCTCAAAAGGCACCAGTGGTTCTATGCCGACATCCTTCATCCCTTGTGCCCATGGGAGCGCCGTGGCCCCTAGCACCACAATCAGGCGGACTATCCAAAATCCCTTTTGCCCGTAATAATCTGGCAGGCCTTTATGCTGGCGGTACGCATTCACCGCCAGGATTGCTTCGCCCAGCAAACTTCCGAAAGCCGCAATAACCATCGAGTGGGACGACGCGCCGAATCCAAAGCCTTCCCAAAAGCCGCCGCTGGACATAGCCTCTTGAAGTGGCAAAATAAAACGCAGGTTAGCACAATCACGACGATTTAATCTCCGTCCAATACCTATCTCGCAATCGCTGCGTCGGGCCCGGCAGCGCTTTAAACCACTCGCCCCGCTCCAGAACATCCGACGTTGGATAAAGCACAGTGTTCTCGCGTTGGGCAGCCGGCAGAAGCGCGCGGGCTGCGCTATTGGTAGTCGCCGTGCGCATTTCGATCGCGATTCGGGACGCGACCTCCGGCCGCAGAAGATAATCGACGAAACGATAAGCCAGATCCTGGTGTTTACTTTCGCGGAGAATTACCGCGTTATCGGCATAAAGCGGAAACCCTTCCACTGGGAACGCGAACGCAAGGTTGGGTGCATTATCGATAGCTACTTGTCCCACCTGCGCCCATATCTGCGCCACCAAGACGTCGCCCGCCACTACCTGGTCGCGCACTTCTTCGTTCAGGTACGCTCGCAGCAAGGGCTTCTGCTTGATAGCCAAGTCGCGGGCGGCTTTCAGGTTCGATTCGTCCGTTGCATTGACGGACGCGCCCAGCCGTTTCAGACTGGCGCCCAGAACCTCGGCGGGATCGTCGAGCATGGTGACGCGACGCGAATAGGAATCGGTCCAAAGATCGGCCCAACCCAAGGGTGTGCGTGTCACCGATTTCGAATAGAGGATGCCGGTAGCGCTATGCATATACGGCACGCAGTAGGCAAGTGGCGGATCCCAGGCCGGCTGTTTGAAGCGCGCATCGAGATTACCCAGATTTGGCAGGCGTTGATGATCCAGCTCTAATAACAGGTCGAGCTCGCGCATAGGTTCCACAAAACTGTTGGAGGGGAACACCACATCCCACCCTGAATTGCCGCTGAAGACTTTGGCCAGCAGCTCTTCCGCGCTGCCATAGGTGGCGTAGCGAGCCGTGCAATGGAATTCACGCTCGAAATTAGGGATAGTCGACTCAGCGATGTAGTTTTCCCAGTTGTAGACGTTGAGCCGCCGCTCTCCGGCGCGCGAGCAGCCCGCTAGAGCACCGGTAATACCCATCAGAAAAATGCGGCGATTCATTGCTGGCGCTCCAAACGGCCCGATATCAAAACGAGAATACCCAGGCCGACCGTGATCATCACCGAAAGCGCGTTTACTTCCGGGCTGACGCCTTTGCGCGCCATGGCGTAAATGATCATGGGCAACGTTTCGGAGTTAACGCCCGCCACCAGGCTGGTGATCACGTAATCGTCAAACGAAACCGTAAAGCAAAGCAACGCGGCGGCTACAATGCCCGGCAAAAGCAGCGGCGCGGTGACGTAGCGGAAAGCCTGCCACTCGTTGGCGCCCAAATCGAGAGCCGCCTCCTCTAAACTGCGGTCAAAGGTGCGAAGGCGCGCCAATATAACGATTACTACATAGGCCAAAGAAAAGGAAATGTGCGCCAGGATCACGGTATGCATGCCAAGCTGCAGCTTGAGGAAGTGAAACATCCATTGAAAGAACACGAGCAGGGAAACGCCCGTGACAATTTCGGGTGAGAGCAGCGAAAGGTAAAGAGAGCCGGTAAGCCAGGCCACGCGCTTCTTCCAAAGTGCATAGGCCATAAGAGTGCCAATGGAAGTGGCGGCCGCGGTCGCCACCGCGGCAATGAGCAGGCTATTGAGAGCCCCTTCCACCAAGGCCGGGTTGTGAAACACGCCGCCGTACCACGCGAACGTAAATCCCTGCCAGACGGCGATTTTGGAATTGTTGAAGCTGAACGCCCCTAAGGCGAACAGGGGCAGGTAGAGAAACAGATAGGCGGCGCATGCATACGTCGGAAGAAAGCGCTTCACAGGAACACGCGCAAGACGGGCACGTCGAGGCCGCGCAAATTCCTGACACTGTCTCGCGGCACGAGCGTGCCCTTCGCGCTTCATAGAAGCTCCTCGCCTTTATCGCCCAAGGCGCGCATGACGAGCAACACCATAGCCATGAGCAGTAGAGAAATGGCCGCGCCGAAAGGCCAATCGCGCGCCGTGGTGAACTGATTCTGCACCAGGTTGCCGATCATCACGGTTTTGCCGCCGCCCATAAGATCGGGCGTGAGATAAGCGCCCAGGCACGGAATGAAAACAAGGAGACAGCCGGCGATCATACCGGGGCGGCTGATGGGGACAACTACGCGCCAGACGGCGACAGCGGGAGAAGCGCCCAGATCCGCCGCGGCGTCGAGCAAGGCAGGGTCGAGCTTTTCAAGCGTCGCGTAAAGAGGCAAGACCATAAAGGGCAAGTAACCGTAAACCAGGCCGAGGATCACGGCTCCGGTATTGAACAGCAGTGGCAGCGGAGCGCTTATCACGTGTAGCGATTGCAGCAGCGTGTTGACCAGGCCGGTATCTCTGAGCAGAAACATCCAGGCGTAAGTACGGATCAGGAAACTCGTCCAAAAGGGCAGCATCACGAGATTCAACAAGAGCGTTTTGCGAGCCTCGGCGCGCGCGATATAGAGGGCCAGCGGGAAGGCCAACACCAGGCAAAGAGCTGTGGAAACCGTCGCGATCCAAATCGACCGCCAAAGGATAACAAGGTAGAGCGGGTCGAAAATGCGGCTGTAGCTTTCAGGAGTCCAGGGCAGCGTGACCCCGCCATAGGCGCCACGGCTCAAGAAACTATAGGCGAGCACGATCAGCAGTGAGAGAAAGAAAAGGCTGAGCATCACGGCGGCGCCGGGCGCTAGGAACACCGTGCGAAGCTTCATGCGGCCGCTTCGTTGGGGACGCGAAACTCGTCGGCGGTCTGCCACCACAAGTAGATTCGCTCGCCTGGATTGAAATCGCATTCCTGCTGCGCCATTTCAGCGACGCATACTGAGCCGTTTTCCAGTTTCGCGCTGAGATGAACGCAATTGCCCAAGAATGTCTGCCCTTCGACAATGGCGGCCGTGGCGCGCTCCGCGGCAACCGGTGGGTTTCTGGAAACGCGCACGGCTTCCGGCCGCACACCCGCGCCTTCGAGCCAGTTCACATCGCCTAGAAATTCCGCGACGAAGCGCGTCTTGGGCGTTCGATACACGTCCCGCGGCGTCCCCACTTGTTCCAGCAGCCCGCGGTTCATGATGCCCACGCGGTCTGAAAGAGAAAGCGCCTCCTCCTGATCGTGCGTAACAAAAAGAAACGCGATACCGGTACTGCGCTGAAGATTTTTCAATTCGTGGCGCATCTCTTTGCGGAGTTTGGCGTCCAGCGCGGAAAGCGGCTCATCCAAGAGCAGCACCTTTGGCTCAAGCACCAGCGAACGAGCCAGTGCCACCCGCTGCCGTTCACCGCCAGAGATTTGGTTCGGCAGCCGCGATTCCTTGCCGCTCAAGTGAACCAACTCGAGTGCCTTGGCAATTTTTTCGGCGGTGGCGTGATTGCCGTTTTTCGCGCGGCGCTCCAGCCCAAAGGCCACATTCTGCGCCACCGTTAAATGAGGAAACAGTGCGTAGTTCTGAAAGACGGTGCTCACGTTTCGCCGATAGGCGGGCAGACCTTCCACCGAATGCCCGTCCAGCAGCAGTTGGCCGCTGGTAGGTTCCTCAAAACCCGCAATCAAGCGCAAGGTGGTGGTCTTGCCGCAGCCGGAGGGGCCGACGAGTGAGAAGAACTCACCTGTTCCAATGGACAAAGAAACACCATCCACCGCGCGATGAGTGGGAAAGTGTTTGCTAAGAGCCTGCAGTTCCAGGACGGTTTGCACTTTTAATATGCAATGTTACTCTATGGCGGAATGACTGCTTTTCGAGCGATGGCCATTGCGTTTTCGGCAATGTCTTGGCTGGCCCCGACGACGGGCGCGCAGATGCCGCCGAAGCCAAAGCTAGTGGTTGTGGTGGTGATAGATCAGTTCCGCTATGACTACCTGACGCGCTTCCGGCAGGATTATCACGGTGGACTCGACCGGATGCTTTCCGAAGGCGCCGACTTCACGAACGGATTCTACGCGCAAGTACCGACCGTGACCGCGGTAGGGCACAGCATCATGTTGTCGGGCGCAATGCCGGCCGTGAGCGGGATTGTGGGCAATTCGTGGTATGACCGCGCGGAAGGAAAAGTGGTTACCAGCGTTTGCGATTGGAGCGTGACCGTGGTGGGCGCGCCGCAGCCGAACCAGGGAGAACGCTGCACCGATTCAGACCCGGCCTCGCCGCAACGGCTGCTGGTTTCAACTTTGGGCGATGAGCTTAAGGATGCGCACCCGGAATCGAAAGTGGTCGGTATTTCCATCAAAGCGCGCGGCGCCATTTTGTCTTCCGGCCACAGCGCCGATGGGGCGTTCTGGTTTGACGATGTCACTGGAAATTTCGTGACCAGTTCCTTCTATATGGAGAAGCTTCCCGCGTGGGCTGAAGAGTTTAATGGACAGAAGCTTCCCGGAAAATACATAGAACGGAAGTGGGACGGTTTTCCCCAGTGGGATTTTCACTCGCTGGGCAACCTGTATGCCAAGCTGCCGGCGAGTCCGTGGGGCAATGAACTGATTGAACAGTTCGCCGAGGCCGCGATTGCCGGTGAAAAGCTGGGACAGCGCGGCGCTACCGATTTGCTCACAGTCTCTTTTTCATCGAACGATTATGTAGGACACGCGGTGGGGCCGAATGCGCCTGAAGTGCGCGATATGGCGATGAGGACGGATCAACTCCTGGGCAAATTGTTTGAATGGATCGATAAGAACGGCAGTATGAAAGATACCGTGGTGGTTCTTTCCGCCGATCACGGCGTTGCCGCAACACCCCAGCACGCGGAAGCGATGCGTGTTCCGGGCGGCTATGTGTACGCCGACGCGGAAGACGTCGCACAAAGCGCTCTGACGCGGAGCTTCGGCAAGGGTACCTGGCTGATTCCTGGCGCGGGAGAGACATCTCTCTATCTCAATTGGGAAACGGTGCATAAGGCGCATAGTGCTTCAGGCGAGCCGCTTGAAGAGGATGATGTTTACCGCGTTGCCGCAAGCGCCTTGCTTTCTACTTCGCAGTTGCACGTGGCGCGCGTGTACACGCACCAGCAATTGGCGAACGGCGTCGCTGGCGATTTTGTCGCGCAAGCGGAGATGAATGGGTTCTACGCGAAGCGCAGTGGAGACTTAAACCTGGTCTTTGAGCCAGGGTACATGGCGGGTACAAGCGGCACAACCCACTTCTCGCCATGGGCCTATGACCGGCACGTGCCCATGCTGCTTATGGGCCCTGGGATCAAGCCGGGCCATTATAACGAGGACGTGCAGGTGAATGACATCGCGCCCACCCTCGCTACCTTATTGGATATCGAGACCCCCAGCGGTTCTTCGGGGCATGTGTTGCCGCTTCTCACGCGTTAAAGGCTATTGCGGATACCAGAACGCAAACGTGCAAAAAGAAAGCACACCGGAGAGCATAAAAACGTTCACCGACAAAACAGAAAGAAGAGCCGTAGAAAGGAATCTTTCGCGGGTGGTGAAGTCTTTCGTGATATTCGGCTGCTGAATCGCCTTAAGCGGGTTGGCGCGTCTGACTAGTTGAAACACAAGTTTGATCCTCATAAGCGTTATCGGCAGCGGCAAAGGCTCTCTTTAGGATGAATAAAAGGCCCGCTGCTTCCGGTTTCAGCGGGCCTAACTCCGATAAAAGTGTGTGCGGAACGGAATTTGGTTGACCTAGCGGATCGGGACTTTGATCGAGACGAGCGCGGCCATTCCCAGCTTGTGGGTCAGGTTCTTCTCGATAGCGGACTCGCCTAAAGCGTAGGCATTTGCCGTGCCGGGAGGCGTGATTTTTGCGAGCACGCACTCCTTGCCGTAGCAGGCGAAAGTGACGCTCGGTTTATCCGGGGTGCCTTTCTCTAACGTCCCGAGTTGCACCATGACGGAGTGCCGCCGCTCGTCTGCCAACAGGAATACTGGCGAACCCATGTGCAACTGAGACACCTTGTATTGCCCAGCAGGCAGGGTGGTGTGCGATACCACGAATGCGAACGGAATGTCCGCTACGGCGCCATGTTCTTGCGCGGCGATGTGAGTTGCGAATGGAACAGTGATTGCCACTGCCATCAATAAACTTGTGAAAATGCGTTTCATTTCAAATCTCCTTTGCTTTCCTTCGGAGAACGTTCTTGCTTCCCCGCGTCATTCACGTTTCCGTGCGACCTATGCCGTTATAGTTGCGCGTAGAGGGCCAGCGTTGCACTTGTGCGCTATTCCGCTTTTTTTTGGGAGTTCTTTACAAAAAGACAGATTTCCTGGAAGAAAAAGCTGAGGCGGGGGCTGAAAGGAAGATAAAAGATAGGCGTTGTTACTGTGAATGTATAAGTGCGTAAGTACTAAAAGCAAAGGGCGCTCCAAGAGTGGAGCGCCGCACGTCAGGAACCCGGCCGACTTACTTGGTAATCGTGCCGCACGCTATACGATCACCCGCATTACCGGCTGGATCGCTCTTCATATCGTCGGCCTTCGCGTGAATCACCAGCGCGGTTCCTCCATCGCGAAACAGCGAGTGTTCGTCGGCATTTAGATTCACGTCGGAATCGGTAATCGTGGCCTTGGATTTTCCTTTGCCATCTACCGTGAAATTCAGCATGTCGCCCGCGTGGTGGCCTTCGGGATTCTCCAAGCCGTGATGCTTCTTATCCGGATTGAAGTGCGGGCCGGCAGATTTAAAATCGGGCCCGTCGCATTTAGGAACGGAATGAATATGGATGGCGTGCTCGCCGGCGGGTAGGCCCTTCACGTTCAATTTGATGGCGACGCCGCTCGCTCCGGTGCCGGTTATGGTTGCGGTACCGACGCTCTCGCCCTTTGCATCTTTCAGTTGAACCGTTACTTTTGAGGCTTTCATCTTCGCGGCAGCCGGCATAACGCACAGGGCTGCGGCTGCAATTACCGTTAGTGTTGTTTTCATGGCTCTCTCTAGCATACATAGGTAGGGTGGCTGCCGGGACGTTATAGGATAGGCGAGATGAAAGAATCGGGAGTCACGCGCGTTCGCTGGATTTTGATCGGCTGGATTTTCGTTTTGAGCGCTGTGGGGTATTTGGATCGCGTTAACATTTCCATCGCGGGCGGGGCCATCATGCGCGATTTCCATTTCAGCAAAGTGCAGTTTGGCATAATCCAGAGTTTCTTTGTGGGAGCCTACGCGCTATTTCAAGCTCCGGCGGGCCGTCTGGCGGATCGTATGGGGCCGCGCCAGATTTTGGCATTAGCGGTGATTTGGTGGGGAGTGTTCACGTCCCTGATTACCGCTGTGCCGGTTTTTGCCGCGGCGTTTGTGGCGATTATCGCTATCCGCTTTGGCTTGGGCGTAGGCGAGGCGGTGATGTATCCGGCGGCGAATAAGATTGTAGCGGCATGGATCCCGTCGCGTGAGCGCGGGCTGGCGAACGGGTTGATTTTCGCAGGCGTTGGCTTTGGCGCGGGCGTGACGCCGCCGCTTATTACTTACATTATGGGCCGTTATGGTTGGCACGCGTCTTTCTGGGTCAGCTCTCTTATCGGTTTAGCGGCGGGTTTGATCTGGTATGCGTTGGGCCGCGATACGCCGCGCGAACATCCTTGGGTTGGGCCGCCGGAATTAGCTTTAATCGAAGCGGGAGTGCCTGCGCCCGAAACTGCACCCAAAGCCCGGCTCAGTTGGGGCGAGATCTTTTCCAATAAAGACATCGTGATTGTCACGTTGAGTTACTTCACTTACGGCTATGCGGCATTTATCTTCTTCGCCTGGTTCTATATCTATCTAAGCGATGTCCGTGGGGTTGATTTGAAAAAGAGCGGCTGGCTAACAACCTTGCCGTTTATTGCGATGGCCGTGGGATCTTTGCTGGGCGGCTGGCTCAGCGACGCCATTACGAAAGCGCGGGGCAAGCGCCAGGGGCGGTGTCTGCTGGCGGCTGGAGCGATTGGGCTTGCGGCCATTCTGATTGCGTTAGGCACTAGAATCTCGGATACCAACACGGCGGTCCTTTATCTAGCGGCGGGGGCGGGGGCGCTCTATCTATCGCAGAGTTCGTTTTGGAGCGTGAGTGCGGATATCGGGAAGAAATCGGCGGGATCTGTTTCGGGCGTGATGAACATGGGAGCGCAAACGGGCAGCGCCATTACGGCGACGCTCACACCCTACATTGGCGGCCACTTTGGTTGGAATGCCTCATTCCTGGTGGCCGCGGGTTTGTGCGCGTGCGGAGCGGTGGCATGGCTCTTTGTAGATCCGATAGAATCTCAGTCACGATGAAGCTATGCCGTCGAGAATTTCTGAGCGCGTTAGCCGCGCCGGCCGTATTGCGTGGCATGCCTACGCCGAAGATCAAAGATGTTTCGGTAATCGCCACCGCGCCGGGCGGATTGCGTCTGGTTGTGGTGAAGATTCTTACCGATCAAGACGGTCTTTATGGCTATGGCTGCGGCACGTTCACTCAGCGGGCCGACTTAGTGGTGGAGGCGGTGAATCGCTATCTGCGGCCCTTGCTTATCGGACGTCCGGCGGATGCCATCGAAGATCTTTGGTACGCCATGTACAACTCGTCGTATTGGCGCAACGGTCCGGTGTTGAACAACGCCATCAGCGGGGTGGATCAGGCGTTGTGGGATATCAAGGGGCGGCAAGCGGGCATGCCCGTATACGAATTGCTGGGCGGCAAATGCCGGCAAGGCGCCATGATCTACTCGCACGCAGGCGGCGGCGAGATAGCGGAGACGCTGGATGCGGCGCGGAAGATCATGGCGCGCGGGATTAAAGCGGTGCGATTGCAGGTGGCGGTTCCGGGTTCCGCAGCCTACGGTGCGCCGGGGCAACGGAGTGGCGCGCCTGGAGATTCGGTATTCGATCCGTATGCCTATGTGCGGCGTACGTTGCAACTTTTCGAAACGGCGCGCAAAGAGCTTGGGCCGGAAATACATTTGCTGCACGACGTGCATGAGCGAGTGCCGCCCCGGCTCGCTGTGCAGTTCGCCAAAGATCTGGAACCATACAAGCTGTTCTTTATGGAAGATGCGCTGGCACCGGAGGACATTGATTACTTTCGCCAGATTCGTCAGAACTGCACGACGCCGATCGCCATGGGTGAATTGTTCAACAGCCCGCACGAGTGGAACATGCTCATTCGCGAGCGGTTGATCGATTATATCCGCGTTCACGTGACACAGGCGGGCGGATTAACGCCGAGTTGGAAACTGGCGACGATGGCGGAAGCGTTTCAGGTGCGAACCGCCTGGCACGGGCCCGGCGATGTATCTCCTATTGGGCATTGTGCGAATGTCACCCTCGATCTGGTGTGCCGCAACTTTGGGATTCAGGAATGGAGCCCATCGAACGAACGGCTGGATGAAGTTTTCGATGGCTATCCGCAAATGAAAGACGGCTACCTGCTGGCGAATGAGAGGCCGGGCTGGGGCGTGGAGATCAATGAAAAGGCGGCGGCGAAGTATCCGTTTGGATCTTTTGAAAACGGCGAAAGGAAGGATTTGAACGGCGGCTGGGGCGTCGTGAGGTTGCCCGATGGAACGGTGATCAATCAGTAAAGGTGGGACTATAAAAATTCAGGGAGCGCCATTTGTCTACCATCGTCACTGTTCCAGTTAGCGAATATTTTCGATAACGTTTACAATCCCGATTGTGAATATATCGACGGCGAATTGCGGGAGCGAAAGATTTGTAACGAACTACTTAGGCTGCCAAAAAGGCTGTTTAGCGGGTACGAATTCAACGGGCACTTCCTTCAGGAACGTCTTGAGCCACTGAGTGCATTCTTCCATGCCGGCTTGTTCGGATGGGATGTGGGTGAGCATGATGAGTGCTTTGTGCTGGTGCGCGGCGGTGGCGTCATCAACATACTCGACGGTCTCCCATTCAGGAACTTCGCCGATGATGAGAACTTCAACATCGGATCGTTCGAGTGCTTTAATTTGCGTTTCCGGGCCGGCGGCACCCGGGATAAGAGCGATTTTCGAAATCTTCATGGAGCGATCGCCGACGACGCGCATGGCGACGATGCCGAGTTTCTTCTTGAGGGCCGCGGCTAAATCGGCGAGCGTGGTTTCAGGCAGCGTGAAGAGGTGCGGATTTTCGGTGCTTTGATATTTTTCCCAACCTAAAGCTTTAGTCATGCCGAGTTGAATGCCATCGGGTTGGCGCATATGCCAATGGTCGTGAAAGCGCCAGACCACCATGTGGTGCTCGCGAATGAAAGCTTGCTTGGCGGCAAGCACCGGGTCGTTCTGCTTTTCGAGATCGGCGGTACCGTCCAGATGGCTATAGAACGTAGGTTCGTGCGTAATGACAAAGTTGTCGCCGGCGGCGGCCGCGCGTTGGAGAACATCGAGCGTGGCCATCATGGTAACGGCGACGCCTGTGACAGGCGTGTTCGGATCGCCGGCTTTGAAGGTGTCGACGGTTTGCGGATGCCAAGGGACGCCCACTTCATTCTGGATGCGATCAACGATTTGTTGGGGGGTGATCTGAGCGAACAAAAGGCTGGCCAGAATGATTATCATTTCACCATGCCCTTCGTTTCATCGATGACAATGAACTGATTGACGGTAACATTCTTGAATTGCTGCTTGATGCCGCTGGGCCAATCGACGCTCAGGCTGGAGACGGCTTTGTCTTGCGCGAGACCGAACGTAAGAGCCAGATCGCTTTGCGAACAATAGCTTGAGCCGCTATGCACGGTTTTCCATTGCTTGCCCAGCGCGCTTTCCACGCGCACGATGGCATCCAGTCCGCTGCGGTTTGATTTTGTTCCCGCTAATCGAACGTTCAGCCAGTTATTCTTATTGCCGCCTTCGTTGGTATAGAGCAGCGCAGGGCCGTTGTTGTTATTGAAGACGAGATCGAGATCGCCATCGTGGTCGAAATCGGCGAAAGCTGCGCCGCGCGCGACCATAGGCTTTTTGAAATCGGGGCCGAGCGAATTGCTGGCGTCTTCAAATTTTCCGCGGCCGAGATTGCGGAACATCAGTGGTGGTTCTTTGTACTGCACTTTGGGCTGCACGCGGCTGATTTCCGGCTCGATGTGGCCATTGGCGGCGAGAATGTCATCCCAACCATCAAGATTGTAATCGAAGAAAAACGCGGCGAAGGTGAGGCTCAGCAAACTGGAGCGGCCCACGGTGGAAGAAGGCGCTTCATCCACAAAGAAGCCCTTGCCTTCATTATGGTAGAGCCCGAGCATCTGGTTGGCGAAGTTGCCTACCAGCAAGTGCGGCCGGCCGCAATGGTCGTAATCCGCGGCATCCACGCCCATTGCGCCGCGCGCCACGCCATCCTCGCCGTAAGCGACGCCGGCCTGCATGCCTTCTTCTTTGAACGTGCCGTTGCCTAAGTTGCGATAGAGCTTGTTAGGCTGCGTGTCATTCGACAGGAAAATATCGGGCCAGCCATCGCCGTTGTAATCGAAAATGAGCACGCCGAGAGACTTGCTGGTGTTATCGATAAGACCGGCCTTTTCGGTTACATCTTCAAATTTTCCATTGCCCAGATTGTGATACAGTCGCGCGGATGTTCCTTTGTACGATTCGGGCGTGCAATAGGATTTCGATGCGCCGTCGAGCGTACACCATTGATCGGTCTTTTGGCTCCAGGTGGCGTAGTTGGCGACGATGAGATCGGCCTTGCCGTCCTTGTCGTAATCGAACCAGGCGGCGCTGGTGCCGAAGTTTACGTTATGGATGCCGCTTTCGGCGGTGACGTCGCGAAAATGACAGTTGCCTTCGTTGTGGAACAGGCGATCGCCTTCGAGCGCGGTAATGTAGACGTCGGGCCGGCCGTCGTTGTCGTAGTCCGCCACTGCCACGCCGAAGCCGTACACTTCAATATCTAGGCCACTGCCGCGCGTGATATCTGTGAACGTGCCGTTGCGGTTGTTGTGATAAAGGGCAAGGGTTGTGCGGCGGCCGCGCGGGACGAAGTCCTTATCGTTGATAAAGAGAATATCGGCCCAGCCATCGCCATCGAGATCAACAAACGCGACGCCGGACCCCAGCGTTTCCGGCAGATAACGCTTCCCGGTTGCGCCGGTGTTGTGTTGGAAGTGTATGCCAGCTTTTGCGGTGGTATCGACGAATCGTACGCTGGCGTCTGGTGCGAAGGCGCGGGTGGCGAGGGCGCCGGCCAGGAGAACACCAAGTGTTAGGCCAACAAAAGAAGTTTTCATAACAGTAGCTCCGCTTCAGAAGCGGCTTTCCAGCGGCACGGATTCGTGAGCATGCACAGGCTGCCGTTCGTTATTATCCTCTGGACTGGCCAAGCGGCGCTTGGCGGTAATGGCTTGCGCCGCTTCATCCGCCTTGAAGCGCTGAAACAATGCCTGTTCGCGATTCGCTTTGTCAGTGTCGCCCAAACCCTTGTAGCAAAGCATAGCTGTGTAATGCATCTGCAAATCTTCCGTATCGATATCGCAGATGCGCCGGCAATAGTCAAGCGCCTTGGCATACTCGCGCTTCAGGAGCAAGATGCGGGCGATTTGATTGAGCGCGACGCGATCGCGCGGATACTGAGCTTCGACGCGGTATAGAGAGGCCAGCGCGTCGTCATAGCGCCCTTCGGTTTTCTCGATCAAAGCGCGGAAGTAGTAGATGCGGCCCAGCGAGGGATCGAGATGCAACGCTTTTTCGATATAAGGTTTGGCGGCATCGGTCTCCCCTTCTTGAATCAGCGCGCGCGCGGCGTTGAGCCAGGCATCGGCATAACCGGGTTCAGCTTCGGTGGCTTTCTTGAAGGCGAATTCGGCGCCTTTCAAATCGCCTTGCAGCAAAAGGCCGATGCCCCAATCGTTCCAGCGTTCGCGCGTGCCGTTTTTGGTGACAGTACTCCAGACCGGAGCTTGCTCTGAAACCGGCAAGGCGAGTTCCGCCTTCGACAGCGTAACGATGGGCAAGTTAGGAATTTCATTCTTGATCTGGCCCGAAACGTTGGCTGGAATGTTGGCACGGTCGAAGCTGTATTCGAGGCTGTTGAAGCTCTTAGCCAGAAGCAGTTTCACATCCTGTCCGGCCTTGGGCTCGCCGGCGTAGGAAAAGTGCGTGTAATACCAACTGAATTTTCGATAGTTTAGCTTGGCGGTGAAGTGAATGTTGCCTTTAGCCCCAGGCGGCACCTTGACCAAGTAGTGCGCGACATCGGCTGCGCCGGGCGGGATCAGGTGAGCATAAAGTAGGCTGCGCGCCTGCCAGGCGTTGCGTTTGTTGATGGGATTACCTTCGCCATCCAGTTGGAGGGAACGGTAGAAGTGAGCGCCGGGTTCCACCGGACCGTTGCCGTTGTCTTCCACTTTGCCACTCCAGAAAATCGGCTTGCCGGTATCGTCGCAGGCCTCTAATTCAAGCCACACATCGAAGGAATCGACCGTGCCGCCTGGGAAGAAGTGGCCAATTTTGCGAGTGCGAACCACCACATCCACTTGCACGGTCTCGCCAGGCTTCAACGTAATGTTCGAAGCGTTCGCCGGGGCGGCGATTTCTCCCACGTTGCGAATCATGGCGGCGGCGCTCTGGTCAGATTCTTCACCGACGGCGAAGCCGGTATTGGCGGATTGCTGCGAATCGTTCGCGCGGCGCACCATGGCCGTAGTCTTCTGCTTTTGCACGGGACTGACCGCGAAAATATCGACGGTGATGAAACCGGATTGTAAAAGCTTTTCTGTGGCGGCGAGTTGTTGCGGGTCTTGATTGGAAAACGGCACAGCGGTGTTTGCGCCAGGGAAACGATGGGAGTGAACCTGGCCGTTGACGTTGCCGGGATCGTGCGACGCCACCAGTGGCATGTGGCAGCCAGCGCAGCGCAGCGATTTGGCGGGATAGTAGAAAGAGCGCGCGCCTAAGCCTGAAACGCCGCTGGCCTGCCAGTTATCGTAATCGTTGAAGCCGCGAAACCAACGATAATCGTTCACCGGCACGTCCAAATGGACCTTGTGGCAGGCGGAACAGAATTCGGAGTTATCTTTCATGAAAGGCTTCATGAAAGTCTGGCGGTGCGCTTCCGGAGCGGCGTAGGTGACAAAGTGCTCCAGCTTCTGTATGAACTGATTGGGGCTGCTGGCCACTTCATGCAGCGGCGGGTACGACATGGTGAATGATGCGTTGCCGACGGTGCCATTCACATGCACAATGGAATGGCACGACATGCAACTCAAGCCCGCCTGCGCTTCGGGCGTATCGATTTGATCTTTGATGGGCTTATCGAAGCGGCCGTTGAAGAAAACGGCATGATCATGGCAGCCGGCGCACCACTTGCTGGGCTGGGTGCCGACGACTGATTGCATGTATTCGATGGATTTGCGGTAGTACTGATTGTTGAAGGAAGCGAAATGGTGGACGGAACTCTTCCACTGCTGGTAAATATCCTTGTGGCATTCGCCGCACTTCTTCGATTCCATGAAAAACGAAGAGGGCACGATTTTGCCGTCGCTGGTGTTCGCACCGGAAGGAAAGAAGGGGCTCTTCGGTCCGCCGCCTTCTTCCTCCATGGAAACGGGCACAATTTGGGAGTTGGCGATGCGGTTTTCGGGGTGCTTGATCCAATAGCGATCGGCGATGCCGGCGAGCAGGACTAACGGGGCCGCAGCGGAGGCAATCTTGGCGAGGGTGAAGTTTTCACGGCGGGCGAAGAAGACGATTACGGCAACGAGTGAGAGGAAAATGTGAATGAGAAGGATGGAGTGATGGTCGCGGGTATTGCCGATATAAGCCAGGAAACCGCCGGAAAGGGCGGCAAGCGCAACGTAAATGGGCTCCCATTGGCGCGGGCGTACCAGCAGCAGCGCAACGAGTCCCACAGCCGCGCCAAGTCCGACGTGCAGCAGCAGGTTTGCCACGTTGAAGGCGGTGGCAGTGGGGAAAGCCCATAACAAGGCGCTATTGACAAGCAGGATGGCCAAAGAAACGGCGCACCAGAATTTGAGGCGGTTCGTCACTCCGTTACTCCCAACGAGGCCAGAGGCCGTATTAAATGCAGTGCGGGACGGGTGAGGTAGTCGCGCACGTAATCGACATGTTCTTTGTCCTGCGGAAAACGTTCGGATGCTTTGTAGGGATAGCTGCTCATGGCATGAAAGGGCAGGGGCAAAACGTTTTCACTGAAAGCAGTATTGGCGTCGGCATCTTTGGCCCAGCCATCTACCTTTAGGAGAAAATCGCGCGTCCAGCCGGCAGGGAGAGCGGGCAAGGAAGTGGCTGGATACTCGATGGTGACTTCGTCGCCGGAGCCCATGATCACCATGCGGTCGTCAGCGGTCTGCAAAAGCGGCGCGACGCTGCCATAACGGGTGTACATTCCGGGCGTGGGATTCCAGTTCGAGATGGGCCGCACATCGCTGTAGAGGAAGCGCTCCGGCTGGCGGCGTTCCGGGTCAACGACGGCGCGCGAAAAACCGCGAAAATGCAGATCGCCGGTTTCAGCATTGAGCGCTGTGAGCTTGGTTTGCGGAGCGCCGGCGTTGTCAATCAGGAAGATTTCGTCCCAATAAACGCATAGATTCGTCACGATGCGGACTTCGCGCGAAGCGGATAGAAATTTACCGGCGAGATCGACGGCGATGGTTTTAGGTTTGCCGGAGGGGATACCCATATCCTCTACGACAGTTTGCCAATGCCCGGAGTTATCTTTTACTTGCAGATAAGGAAAGACCAAACCCTGGCCGGTTTGCGAGGCGCGCAAGAAAGTGCTACCATCGGCCCAATCCACCCAGCCATTTAAGATGAGAGCCGCGTGATTGGCGGGCGCGGATTTGCCGAAATCGAGTTCGAGTGTATGAGATTCGGCAATGCCAGAGGCATCGCGCTGGAAGGAATCGGGATAAGTTTGATCTAGCTTCGCCACACGCGCGGTGACATCCTTACCATTTGATTCAAGAGCGCGCGTGGGATGCATTTTTTCAGACGCGCCGAACAAACGGAATTCAGGATAGGGCGGTGCTTTGAATTTATCGTTCGTATAGATGTTGGTTGCGGCGGGGTGATCGACCGCGATCAGTTGAACCTGGTCGAGATAGGAAACCTCATGAAGCTCTTCGGTGATTTGCAGTTCGTACTTGCCGTTTTGCGCTTTGAGAGCCGAACCGGGAATCTGGATGTACTCGTCATGATCGACCGGGAAGTAATGGCCGTCGCCTGAACTGGCGCCGAGCGGAGCTACGCCAAGAACGTCGGTAATAAATTCGTATTTGTCGCCGTCCCAAGTGAAAATCATGGGGCATGAACCGGAAAGGCGCTGGGCTTCGGGAATGGTGAGGGCTTCCAGCTTTTGATGCGGCTCGTTTTGAATGAGGCCGTTTGACCAGGTAATGCGAATGGTATCGGCGTCGGAGTGGCCATCGACGGCAAAGGGCAGCGGCACACCGTTATAAACCTTTTTTTCGTAGTAAGCGCCGGCTTTCATTTCGACGGTTGCGCCGGGAGCGGTTTTGAGGTTTTTTACGCCCTGCAAGCGGACGGTTAGCCAACGCTCCGACGGGGAAGCGTTTAAGGCCAGGATTATGTTGCCGTCGGATGAAAGGGTGGCGATATCTTCGCGCTTGTCCATATTGAAATCCGCGCGAGCGCCGAATTGCGGGGGCTTGGATTTTTCGCCGC
Organism: Bryobacterales bacterium; assembly: GCA_963785595.1. GTDB lineage: Bacteria > Acidobacteriota > Terriglobia > Bryobacterales > Bryobacteraceae > Bog-105. The sequence continues at coordinate 2,063,649 of CAWAVY010000003.1, forward strand.
GAACAAATTTACCGTCGGCGTTGCGCAGCGCGATGAGTTCCGGCGCATAGCTGACGATATCCAGCAGACCGTCGTGATTGAAATCTTCCGCTTCAAGGTTGGTTGCGCCTGCGGGAAGCAACGGAAAATCGGTGGCTTCGAAGATGCCGTTGAGTTTATCGCGGTAGAGCACGGCGGGCCGGTCCTGGTAAGAGACGACCAAATCGCGGGCGGCGGTATCGATGCGGACGGCGGTGAGCGCGGCGTCGAGAGCGCTGCCTTTCACGAACGGGAAAAGCGCGGTTTTTTCTTCGAACTTACCGGGGCCTATATTGCGAAACAATGCGGGCGATGGGCCGAAGAGGAGCAGGTCGAGGTCGGTATCGTGATCGAAATCGAGCCAGACGGCTTTAGTAAAGCCGCTATTTACGGTTACGTCCGATGCCTTGCTGAAGGTGCCATTGTTGTTGTGGAAAAGCGCAACGCCCTTGTCCGTGACTATGCAGAGATCGGGAAGGCCGTCATTATCATAATCGCCAGCGGCGATGCTGACCACGTTTTTGAGATCGGCTAAGCCGCTATTTGCGGCCAAATCAGAGCCGTGCTTCAGAAGCTCCACTCGGTCGTGCGACCAGACCAGCAGATCGGGTTTGCCAAGGCCTTCGGTGTCGATGGCTAAGAGATGAGTACCCAAGCTCCAACCTTGGGAGACGATTTTGTCGTCATAACGGGTAGGTTCCGCGGCGGCGGTGGAGCGGGCTTCGGGCGGATCGTCCAATTCGACGTAGAAGCACCACTCCATATCTTCGGGCACCGGTGCGCCTTCGGTGCGCTTTTTGATGTCTTCAAACGCCTGCCGCTCTTTGGCGGCTTCGGCGCGGTTCTGCGCCCGCTGATAGAGACTGAACAGTTGAAAATGCGGGCCGGCGAGATTGGGATTCAAGCGCTCGGCTTCGAGGAATTCGGGCAGGGCAGCTTCGGAATCGCCTTTGGAACGCAGCACAGAAGCGAGGTTGTAGTGCGCCACGGCTTCGGTGGGTACCAGTTTGATCATTCCTTGCAACTGCTCAATGGCTTTGTCGTAATCGCCGGCGTGTTTGTAGGCGATGCCGAGGTTGAACCAGGTGTGCGGGTTGGAGGGGTGTTGCTTCTGGGCTTTGACTAGCTCGGCGATGCCTTCGTCGGTCTGGCCGGCGCGCAGGAGAGCGAGGCCGTAGTTTATGCGGTCGCGAACGGAATTTGGATTCAAGCGCAGAGCTTCACGCAATTCGGTGACAGCTTGCACGTGGGTATCGGGATTTTCGTAAAAGGCTTTGCCGAGGTTGCGATGTTCCCAGAGGCGATCTTCCGCAGGAGGTGTATCCGCAGCGGTGAGGAAGAGCGCGGCCCCGGCCAGGAGTGCGCCCGCAATCCGAGATTTTGTCATTAGACCCGCTGAGTTACTTGAGTTTAGAAGAAACATGGTCATTCCACATCAACCTTTAGTTTGAGACATCGCGAAAAGAGTTTTTTCCCGGAAACCCGGATATTTGGGCTTTTGGCGGCTAGGTTTGGGGTGTGACGGCATGTAAGTTGTTGATAAGAGGCGGATGAATGGGAAGATAAGGCGAACACTGGCCTGACATGTGGCATTCAGCGGCGACTTCTTGAGACTTTCCGAGGACTTCTTGAGACATTTCCGGGACTTTCCGATGCTTATTGGAGAATGTGCGGTCATAACACCGTCCTTTCGATCCAGAATAAGACGGTGTCAAGGGGCGAATTGAGAGGGATGCTTGTAAGTGATGGGAAAGATTGGCGACATTTATTTTTCTAGGCTGAACCACGACGATGGCAAAGCTTGAAGAATTAAAACGGGGCACCGCTGTAAAAGGCATATTGCCAGATTGCCTTGTTAGCGTAATCGACGTTAAATGGTACGGTTCCGCCGCCGTCGAACTGACCTACAAAGACCCGGCTGGGAAGCCCAGCGTTGTTCTCCTCTAGCGGGATCGCGAACCAAGCTTGGAAATTGACGAAGCCGGACGCCCGTGGAGTTTCGACGGAGACGGCCATCTTTTCCGGCTTGTCTCCGAAGCCCACCGGATCAACCTGGCTCACTTGTTTGACCCACTGCTTGCCATCCATACGTCAATGGTCGATCCGCCACATCAAATCACTGCTGTCTATGGTGGAATGCTGCCCCGCCAACCGTTGCGCTTTCTATTAGCCGACGATCCTGGCGCTGGCAAGACGATCATGGCCGGCCTTCTCATCAAAGAGCTGCTCATCTGCGGCGACTTGCATCGCTGCATGATCGTCTGTCCTGGCAATCTGAGCGAACAATGGCAGGACGAACTCTACCAGCGCTTCCAACTCGACTTCAAAATTCTTACCAACGACGCGCTTGAATCCGCCCGCACTGGCAACTGGTTTGCAGAAACTCCATTAGCAATTTGCGGCCTGGATAAGCTCAGCCGAAATGAGGACGTTCAAGCCAAGCTCGCCAATACGGATTGGGACCTTGTGGTTTGCGACGAAGCTCGCAAAATGCCGGCCACTTTCTTCGGCAACGAAGTGAAGTACACCAAGCGTTACCGCCTTGGGCAGCTTCTCGGTCAAATCACCCGGCATCTCCTTTTAATGACGGCCACACCCCACAACGGCAAGCCGGGTTATTTCTGAATTCCTCACCCGGCGGCCTTGACACCGTCTCCGCTTCGCTCCCCTCTCAATTAGGCCCAAGGCTCAATCCGCCTTGGGCGGCCACCACTATGAACACCCAGGGCAGGAGAAGCATTGCATACTGGGACATGGCCGCCATCGTAAACGCGCGCCCAAAGTGGCAACCGTTGCCCGGCCAACACAAACGCAAACGTTTGCTTCAAGTGTCTATGCGGCAAGGATATTGAGAGTGAAACGACTCAGACCGAGTGCCCTGCTTGGACGAAAAAGAAGCGTCCGAAATTAGAAGTCGAGGCGTTGAACGACCAGATGGATATCTAAAATGGAAAACGCCAAAGAAGATAACGCCGAATCCAGGCAATGGATTAGAGACAACGCGCCCGCCTTGATGTCTGTGGGACTGCAAGGCTTTGCTTTGCATGGTAAGGGTGCGGTTTTTGCCGATCCGTTTCGGAAATACAACCCGTGCTACGTGCCAGCATGGCTTCTGCCACCCCACCAAGGCACTAAGACCGCAGTAGAGAAGTACTCTCCCGAAAGTGAAATCGTAGTCATGTTACTGAAGAACGGTTATCACGAAGCCTTGTGTGTGATCCGCAACGAAGCTATGAATTACGCCGCAGAACGGTTGCACAATTTGTCTTCGGCGGAGAAACTCATTGCCGAGTTCGCCGGCCACCTAAAACGCCAGGCACCCAAACGCCGCGAAACAAATAAAACCTTCAATGAAAATGAAAAAAGAAAAGTAAATATGGCTGGCGGTCCCTCTCCCGCGTTGAGCAACAATTGACAAGAAATGCCATAACGGATAGAGTTGTGCGATAGATTTAAAGGGAAGTATCCGTTTTATGCAGACCATGAACATTTCTTTGCCCGACCCGATGAAGCAGTATGTCGAGGAACAGGTGAACTCGGGCGGCTACAGCAGCGCGAGCGAGTATGTTCGCGAACTGGTGCGAGCTGACCAGAAGCGCCGGGACAAAGATCAGCTTGAGCAATTGCTGATTAACTCTCTCAACTCCGGCGAACCCATTGAGATTACCCCGGAAATGCTGGACGATGTACGCCGCAGACTTCGCACCCGCGCAAAAGCGCGCAAACCGGCCAAATCTTAAAAATGGCACTCTTCCGAGTGCGTCCCCTGACATGGCGCGAAATCAACTCCCATCTTGACTACCTCGAAGAAGAAGCGGGGCTGGAAACCGCCGAGCGTTTTCTTGACCAATTGATGAGTAGTTTTCAGGCGCTGGCGGACATGCCTAAAATGGGCTTTTTCTGTGGTTTTCGCAAACCGTCCACGCGCCGCCTTCGTCGCTGGCCGGTGAAAGATTTCGAGAATTGGCTTATTTTTTATCAGGCAACACGCTACGGCGTCGAGATTGTTCATGTCATCCACGGTGCGCGCGATATAGAAGCACTGTTGAACAAATAAACGGGCGAGGCTGCCCGCGTGAGAGGGTGAAGGCTTGTTTCTGTGGCTTAGCCTTCCTAGGCAGAGCGCATTGCGAAGTCTCCGAAGGTTGCAAAGGGTTAGCGAATAGCGCCAGCGATTTTTGGGAGGGAGCGAAGCGGAAGGAACCAAAACCCAGCCGTGCCTGCACGGCATACTTGTACCTGGAGGGCGCGCCCTTGCAAACACAGGAGCGAAGCAGCACGCTTGCGAGGGGAAGGGTAAGCGCACTTGTAACGTGAATCGTTCTCGGTACCGCGCTAACCGATTATTTGTTTTCGCTCACCGATAGCGCCGTCAGTTGCGGGCCAGTGCTCTGACTGAATTTCGCTGTGCGGTCCGGCTCGACGAGCTGGCTAACGAATTGACCGGCAACATCAGAGAGCAGGGAAGTGAGACCGGCCCCTTGCACCAGCACGGCATGCGTATGAAACTGCGCCTTCACTTCGGCGTCGGTTCCCTCCGCATACAAAAACAAACTCCACGGCAGCACATAAACCCGTTGCCGCAACTGCACTACCAGTGCCGTCGCCCGTCCGTTCTCCGCTATCCGCCAGGCCCGACTAGAAGCCGATGCTGAAGCCATGATCGATCTCCATTTCCTGTTTCTCTTCCAGCCGCCGCTGTAATGTCGGCGCTATTTCCGGCTGAATGACTTGAACGGGTTTCTGCTGCTCTTCCGTGACGAGCGAAGCCGATCGCCACAACACAAAATCCGCCGCCGTTTCGAGACTGTGTCCTAAGCGCAGTTCCGGCAGCCGCGGCCCCAGTTGTGTCTGCTGCTCGGCCTTGCGCGCCAATTCCGTGGCCGAGGTTCGCTCACCGGAAATGCCAATCGCTTCGCGCAACTGCTCTTTGTCGCTGGTAATCACCGTCAGACTCTCGCGGCCGCGCGTGGCCGCCACGTAGAACAGCTCTTTCGACATCCGGTCACCCGACACAATCACTGCATCCACCGTCTGCCCCTGGCTGCGATGCGCCGTCACCGCATAGCCGTGATCGAACGTCCGGTAATTCGCCGGCAAGGTCCGCCCGTCTGCCAGTTCAATGCGCCCTTGGTCCACCTGCGCCACCGTCACCAGCTCGCCATTCGTTACTCGCAAGTTCGTTTCCCAGCGGTTTGCTTCGAGCAGGAGCTTGTCACCGGCGGACACTTCTATCTCGCGTTTTTCATGCACCGAAAAGGCCTGCGCCTGGCGGCGCGTCAATGTGATCTCTTGACCGCTCTCTTTGCGCGCGATCAGTTTGTCTTTTTCCACTCGAACGATTTCCACCGCTTCGTTTTTGCCGACTTCTTTGGTCGCTTTGTGGAAGGTCAGCACCAGGCCCGGCTGGTAACGCTTGCTTTCCTGCTTCTGTGCTTGCGTCCAGTTCAACGGCACATAACGTGTCAGCGTTTCCCCCGGTCCCAGTTCGCCGGCGTGCTGGCGTTCACCGCGGATGGCCTCGGTGAGCCGCCGGATTTCTTCATGCGTGGGCGCCACCACCAGCACTTCGCGCGTCTGGCCTTTCGCATTCGGCACGGCGAGAGCCTCGCGGTAGGCCGACAGCAAACTTCGACCGCCACGCCGAGGCCCGCGAACGAATTCGCAAAATAAAAGCAGAGCCAGTGCCCGTCCGCGAACCCGTCAAACTGCTTTTCGATTACGATCCCCACAAACCTTAACCATCGACCGCAGCATTAAAGACTGAGGACTGTTAACCCGTCCCGAAAGGGTTTAATTAACTGGCCAATCGTGATGCCCACGCGCACCTAAGTCCAATAAAATGAGGCGCGTGCACAGATTGGACCAGTTAATTACACATCTACCGGCCAATCGCCTTTGTTTTCAATCGCTTCGCTATCTTTTCGTGAAGGCACGAATTGGCCGGTAGATTTCTAAGTTTGGGGACTGGCGGCAGCGATGAGCCACGACCTTAACTGTAGCGGCTTGAGATCATAAATCGTTGTGATTGAGAACAGCGCCGATTCCTGCTCACATTAAGTGCGACCAAGGACCGGGCGTCAACCCACATTGCGTGAGAACGTGCCCACATTAAATGCGACCAGCCTGAGATCATCCGGCTTGTGCCCACATTATTTGCGACTAAGGGAGTATCTGGGCGAAACGGCCAGAATTCAACACTTTACACTACTGGCAATGCTCGCTCGTCAGCCGGTCCAGCATGGCATTGAATGGTGCCGGTGGCTGTCGGTACAGCGGTTCGCGCACCGGCCAGACCTTGAGCATGTCCGCCGGACGCTCCATCAATGGGCCGCCACCGAGCGCCGGGCCGATGATCCAGGTCTGCACGTTCAGGCGCGCGTATTCGGAGTACATCTTGCGGGCATAGTCTTCGAAGCGCCCGGCATCCGTTGCGCCTGGCGCAAAGATGAGCATCGCCAGTTTGACACCGCAGCGTTCGCAAGAGATCAATTTACTTTCCACCACCTCTGTGGTGGGCTCCGGGGGCAATGCTTGCGGTGGCTCCGCCCATCCGCCGTCCCACAGTTCGCTGCTGCCGCCCATGAGTTGGGTGATCTTAAGACTCAGCGGCTGGAAGACGGCCAGCCGTTGAGCCGTCATGGGGTCATGGGCATCGCCGGCCACTTCGCAGGAAATGTGAGTGCGGCCGTCCGCCGTCTCCCGTAGCACGATCCGGCCCAATTGACCAAGGCTGTGATGGCGAAATAAATAGGCCCAGCCGTCGGACACGGTCTGCTTGGTGATTGAAACACCCGGTGGCAAACGAAACCCGGCCAGATTCGCAGAAGCCGTATGTTTGTGTTGACGGTGCTGATCCATTAGATTTGGACGACAAGCCAAAGGCCCGCTGCTTCCTCCAGGTTTGGATAACTTAACTTTTCAGTGTAAATCGAACTCTGTTTCCCTGAACCGGTATTCCGCACGGGCTCACAGCCTGTTTCGAACTCGGAAACTGGAGCGACAACGGGTTCGAAAAAACGTTCGTTTTTTCGAACCACCTCTATTCGCAATTAATGTGAGCAGAAGGCGGATGATCTCAAGCTGGTCGCATTTAATGTGAGCACGTTCTAACCTAATGTGGGTTGAAGGCACGCGCTTGGTCGCAGTTAATGTGAGCAGGAAGTGGCGCTGTTCTCAAGCAGAACGGTTTATGATCTCAAGCCGCTACAGTTAACCATCGACCGCCGCATTAAAAACTGAGGACACCTACCTTGGGGGAAATCAGCAGGCCTACTGTGCACATCGGCAGCGGCCACTGTTACCCTCGATAAGTTATGACGACCCAAGCGCCTCAGCTCCTCTACATGCTGGACGAAGATCTTTACCGCCTCGGCAACTCGACATCGCCCAAGCTTCACAATGTCAGGGCCGACGACGTGAACACCTACGAACGCAACGGCATTGTAATGGTTGTCGCCAACGGCAAAGGCATATCGCTGATTACGGAAGCACGCCTGAAGCGCATCGAAAAAGTTGCCACCGGCTATGTTTGGAAGCTCCCCGCGAATTTGCCGATGCCGTCCGGGCTGGCGCTCAATCCCGATATGGCCTCCATTCTCAACCCCGGAGGCTTGCCCGAGCACTACTTTTTATGCCCCGTATCTGATATGACTTTAAGTGAGTACACGGGCTTGCTTTCCAAGCTGGCCCTGAAGCTGGAAAGGACGCGCAAACTATGAAAATCACCCTTGATGAATGGCGGGCACGGTACATCCTTGAAGCGTTGCGCGTCTGCGAAGCGCAATGGTCAGCCACCGCCAAGGCCAGCGACGACGAGGACCTGCAGGCCGACTATGGCAACGACATCGCCAAGTTAAGCATTGTCTATGACGGCTTGGAGAAAGCAGCCGTGGAAGCATTTGGTGCGCAAGTGAAAGAGTTCTCCCGTCAGCCGATACCACTTACGCCGCCCAAGGCGTCTGGGTTTTAGAACGAAACCAGACGGCTTCTTTCCCTAGCTTCGCGGGCCGAAAACCAAGCATGAGCACAGTCCCGTAAGGGTTAGCTTTAGGGACACCACGAATTTCGCAACGATTGCGGACATTTGGTTATTCTGGAAGTCGCGCATGGACTACAAGAACCCGGGGTTTCGAGGAATTGAATTCATTTTCCAAGCATTACCGGTGGGGATCGAACGGTACGCAGACGACAGCGCCTACTCTCCTGTCAATCGGGGTGTTTTCGATCCTGGTGAACCATCAAATAGAGTGCTTGAATGCTGGCGGTCGATAGCACTGGGGACTGATTGGTTCTATGATTCTCTCAAGTCCGAGCAATGCACCGTATCTACGAAGCAAGCAGTCTGGAGCGGTGAGGTCACGATCAACGCCATTACTTGCGACTATTGCGGTGGAAGCATTAAACTCAGGTTCACCATTGTCTTACAGCGGAGGCGTATATTTCAGACGCCACCGCCGGGAGCGAAGGATCTACGTAGATTGATGAGCGATGCATGGACCGATGACAAGACGCATTTTCAGGGAATCTGTCGCGGTGAATGCCATCGTCAGTTTGACTGCGAACGAAGGTCTGGGCTTGAAGTACCAGTGGTGACATGAAATCTAACCTGCCCCGTCGCCCTCTTTAAGGGTCCTTTCTGAAAAACGTCGGTGACGTAATATGCCGGTGCTATACTTCTCGGCAAAGCTGAACCCCAAGGAGCGCTAGCGGATGTCTGCTTCTCAAGTGCAATGCCACGTTTTGGAAGGGCAGGTGAGCGTAGTTGCCGACTTGAACGGCAACATCACCAATGTTATCTGCCCAAAGTTTGACCGCTTTGCCTATACATGCTCCATCAAGAAAGAATCGGGCGGTTTGTTAAAACAAATCGCAGGTAGGATCACAGACCGAGCGGTAGGGATGAAAGTTACCACGTGCCGAATTTGCGAATCCGGATGACTCTCCAAGTGCGCGGATTGCCGGCGGCATCAATGAGCGCTTAAAATAGCTCCCTTCCAGTTTCTTCGGAGCTGGAGCCACGATTATACGGTCTCAAAAAGGGTAGTTTGTGACACAAATTTCCAGACCAATGAAATCAGGGGTTGCAGCGTCCCGTATGTCTGGCCCAAAATAGAACCGTGAAATACGGCTACGCTCGGGTATCAACCGAAGATCAGAACGCCAGCATGCAAAAAACGGCGTTGAAGAAGTTCGGCTGTAAGAAGATTTTTACCGATGATGGAAAATCCGGTGCTACGACAGATCGACCGGAATTCCAGAAATGCCTTAAGAAGCTAACTACAGGCGACAGCCTGACCGTCTGGAAGCTGGACCGTTTAGGGCGCAGCTTGCGTGACCTGATCCTGGTCCTAGACGACTTCAAAGAACGCGGGATAAAGTTTCGGTCGCTCACCGAAAATATCGAAACCGAGACTCCAACCGGCCGCGCTATGTGGCAAATGATCGGGATTCTAGCCGAGCTCGAACGCAGCCAAATCAAGGAACGCACTCAAGCTGGCATCGCGGCGGCCCAGGCGAGGGGCGTGCAATTTGGACGCAAGAAGAAACTTAAGCCGTATCAGGTCCAGCAGATTCGCAAACGCATCCAATCGGGGGAAGCTCTCTCAGACGTTGCGGAAAGCTTTAATATTGGTCGAAGCACACTTTATCGTGCGCTTGCCGGCTGAAATCTGCCCTTCGTGGCGTGCCGAGATCAATTTTGGGGTGAATAAAATGATATGGATATAAAAGGTCGGATTGGAATATGACGCGCACGTTTAAAGCCTCGGTGTACAAGAGTAGTCGCGCGTTTTGTATACCTAAGGCGGAGCGGACCGCGTTGGGCATCAACTCTGGCGATAGTGTGCACTTAACAATCACGAGTCAGTCAGGCACCGAGCTATTTCGGGGGCGCAAAGAATTGAGGTCCGGACCTGAGATTTACGGAAAGGACATCGCACACGCGCTGACGCCCGGTGCGACCATCATTGTTGAGGCGTCCGAACCGATTACGGCCTACCGCTCCCCATCCGAAAAGGCTGCTGCTGTTCTGACTGAAGGGAATCGCATCGCGATTCTCGTTAACCGCTTTGAACGCAGCGGGAAAGCCCGGGCAGCCTGCATTGAGGCATTTGGTACAGCTTGTCAGGTGTGCGGATTCGATTTCGGAAAGAGCTATGGACCGCTGGGCCAGGGCTTCATACATGTGCATCATTTGACGCCAGTATCACTGCTCGGCGAAGAATATGTCGTCGATCCAAAAACGGATCTGCGACCGGTCTGCCCGAATTGCCACGAGATGCTGCATACCGGGAAAACGCCGCTCTCGATTGAGGAACTGAAACAGATTGTTGAGAACCGGCGCGCATCGAGTAAACACGCCTGAGGTACCAGCCTTTGCTTTTCGTCCCCTTTGTGAGACGGTTCAGCGTTAAGGGTTCATTCCCAAAGCCTTAAGGAAATCCTCTGGGTCTGGCGATGGTGGCCGCTTCTCAACGTGGAGCAAGTAACGTGACGAATCCGGCCCCCAATCAAAATACAATCCTGCGCCGGGTTCTTTTAGTGATGCTGCTATCTCGTGCGAAATGTCCAACCCCTGAGAAAAGAGGCGCAGGGGCTTTTCCTCACCGAGCAGATGTACGAACACATCAAGCCGATAGTGACCTTCCGTGAAATGAAAGGAGCTTCCATCATGGGGGGTTAGAAAGTGATGATTTGCTGAAACGCCTGTTTCGCCAACGAACAGGCCACTGCCACGCACCAATTTTTCGTGTTCGCCATACACCCAGATATTAAAGTTCTGGTGTGTCTCGTTTCGCCACAGTGCAACATGCATGCTTTCGATGACGCGCCCGCGCTTCGATGTTGAGAACAACAAGGTGCGGAACAGGTTTCGCTGTGCTGGAAAGCGGCAAAGTCAAAATGAGCGGCCTGCTGGCTTGGTTTGCCTGGGCTGCGGTACACCTGCAATTCCTCGCCACATCGAGTCTTCGCTTGACAGTTTTTCTGCAATGGGTGTGGACGTATTTGACCGGACAGAGGGGTGACCGGCTCATCGTCAATCGCGATGCTCGTACGGACCCTAAACTCGGATCGGATACGACTGTCAAAGCGGCCTTCGCGGGCAGCCATAAACGTAGCTAAGGAGACTTAATATGATCTATAGCCACTCCCTGGGGCGGGCTGCTCGATATTATCCGGAGCAAACGGCAGTCACGGTTGCCGGGAAGCCCACGACTTTTCGCGAGCTTCATGAACGAGTCGGACGCCTTGCCGCTACCCTGCAGAAATTCGGGTTTGAGGCTGGAGACAGGTTGGCTATTCTCCTCCCAAATGAACCCGACTACCTTGAGTGGATCTACGCGTGTGCATGGCTGGGAGTGATCGTGGTCCCACTGAACATAAGGCTGTCGGTGACTGAAATCGACCGCATACTTGTCGATGCCGCGCCCCGAGGTCTGATTCGCCACTCGTCACTACCCGTTCCGGCCGTCCAGCCTTCATTCCAACTCGCCGCCGATCAGAACGCGCTGGATGTTCCTGTAGATTCCTATCCCGAGGCCATTTACGATCCGGATTCGTTATTGGCTCTCATCTACACGAGTGGCACCACCGGCCACTCCAAGGGCGCCATGCTCTCTCACGCCAATATTCTGGCCGACGTGAACAACGGCAACTACTGGATGCCCTACGAAGAAGGGGGCGTCCACCTGGACGCAGCGCCGCTCTTTCACGTCGCCGATTTTCCGGTGCTATTCGCGGCGCCGGCGTGCGGAGCCTGTCAGGTAACGATTTCTAAATTTAACCCTCAAAGCTTCTGCGAAACAGTTCAACGCGAACGAGTCACGCGTACGGTGCTGGTGCCAACGATGATAAACATGCTCACACAATTCCCGGACGTTGCGAAGTATGACTTAACCAGCCTCAAACAATTGGGCTATGGTGGATCTCCCATGGCTCCCGAACTGATCCACCGCACCAGAGAGGTTCTCCCCCAAGTCAAACTCGTTCAAGTCTACGGCCTGACGGAGACTGGTTTCCTTACCGGTCTCAGGGACGCAGAACACACAGCAGACAAGTTGATGTCTTGCGGGCGAGCCTGTCCCGGGGTCGATGTTCGTGTGTGCGACGAGTCAGGAAAAGAAGTTGAGGCAGGACAACGGGGTGAGCTGGTGGCTCGCGGGGCCAATGTCATGCGAGGCTATTGGAACAATCCCGAGGAGACCTCGCGCGCATTTCGAGACGGAGCATTCCGCACCGGTGATGTCGGCTATCAAGATGCGACGGGATACTTTTATATCCTCGACCGTTTGAAGGACATGATTGTCACCGGGGGTGAGAATGTCTATTCGGGCGAGGTCGAAGCCGTCATTTACCAGCATCCGGCCGTGAGCGAAGCCGCGGTATTTGGAATACCAGATCCCCAATGGGGTGGACTCGTCATGGCCGTAGTTCGTCTGAAGACGGGAAATAGTCTTAGCGCCAACGAGTTGATCGCCTTTTGCCGGAGATCCCTCGGCACTTATAAGGTTCCGCGACGAATCGAGTTCTGGGAGACTGAGTTGCCAAAGAGCGGCTCCGGCAAGATCCCAAAGAGAATATTGCGCGACAGTTATTGGAGTCTTCAGAGTCGGGCGGTGAGCTGATGACAACAAAAAAGCTTATGCGTCAATCGCACGCAACGAACGAGAGTGGCTACGAAGGCCGAGTGGGCTTCGAGTGAAGTTTTCAATAGTTTTGGGATACAATGTCACTCGCGGCTGTGCCGCCGCAGAAGAATAGCATCAGCGGATTTCCGACCATGGGAAAGCGATTTTAGGGGGCGAAGGTGACCAATCAATTGAAACGTAAGGTTCTAATCGGTGGTGGCCTTTGCCTGATCTTGGTTGGTGTGATCGTTGAAGCAATGCGGCCATCCAAGCCTGCTTCGGCGGGGCCGGCGAACCCCCCGCAGGATGTAGCGGTCGTTCAAGTTGAGCAGAAAGATGTTCCGATTTATGGCGAATGGATCGGCACCCTCGACGGTTTGGTCAATGCCGATGTGAGGGCGCAGGTTACGGGATATCTGCAAACACAGGGCTATCAGGAGGGCGCGTTCGTCAAAAAGGGCCAGCTTCTCTTCCAGATCGACCCACGGCCGTTTCAGGCGGTGCTCGATCAAGCCGAAGGCCAATTGGCGCAGGCTAAGGCCATACTAGCCAATGCGGAGGCGGTTCAAGGCCGGACCGACCTGGACGTCAAGCGCTATACGCCGTTGGCAAAGGAACAGGCGGCCAGCCAGCAAGATCTCGACAACGCAGTCCAGAACAATCTTGCCGCCAAAGCAACTGTGGAAACGGCCAGGGCCCAAATTAAGACGGGTGAGGCTGCCGTCGAAACGGCGAGGATCAATCTCGAGTTTACCCGCCTCGTTGCACCCATTGATGGCATCGCAGGACAAGCGCAGTTGCAAGTGGGCGCCCTGGTCACGCCGGGAAGTGCGCCGGTCACGTCGGTTTCCACCGTTGACCCGATCAAGGTTTATTTTACGGTCAGCGAGCCTCAGTATCTCGCGTGGCGGAAGCGCTTCCCGACGGAGGTCAGCCGGGAGGCGGCCGACAAGGCTCTGCGCCTACAACTGATTTTGGCGGACGGCTCGACCTACGGGCAAGAGGGCAGGTTTTACTTTGCGGATCGCCAGGTTAACGTGGGTACGGGCGCCATTCGTATCGCCGGGCTGTTTCCAAATCCAGGGAACGTTCTACGGCCCGGCGGGTACGCTAAAGTTCACGCCGTCATCTCGATTCAACATGGCGCGCTGCTTGTTCCTCAACGAGCGGTGTCGGAACTGCAAGGCGGCTATCAAGTCGCCGTTGTGGATGGCGATAACAAAGTGAATGTTCGGACAGTCACCGTCGGCGACCGTGTGGGCAATCAATGGATCATTCTTAGCAATCTAAATCAAGCGGAAAGAGTTGTGTCCGAAGGAGTTCAGAAAGTCCGCACAGGCGTGTACGTGAATCCCAAGCCCATGGCCACGCAAGCCGAGATCAGGTAATCGCATGTCAAAGTTCTTCATTAACCGTCCCATTGTCGCGATGGTGATTTCAATCGTCTTGGTTTTGGTGGGCGGACTCACCATCCTGACTTTACCGGTCGCCCAGTTCCCTAATATCGCTCCACCGGAGATTCAAATCCTGGCTACTTACGTGGGGGCGGACGCGGAAACCCTGGAGCAAGCGGTTGCCACCCCTATCGAGCAGCAGATGAATGGCGTGGACAACATGAATTACATGTATTCGCTGAACGCCACCGGCAACTCGACTACTAGCCTGATTGTGGACTTCGACGTAAAAACCGACCCGAACACGGATTTCATACTCGCTCAGGCCCGTGAAACGCAAGCTGCTTCTCAGCTTCCCGTGGACGTAACCAATTACGGAATCACCGTTAGAAAGTCTGTTACCGCTCCCCTCTTGTTAGTGGCAGTTTACTCGCCGCATGGAACTTATAACGCCAATTTCCTGGCGAACTACGCGTACATCAATCTGGCAGACCCCGTGCTTCGTTCGCCGGGCATCGGCAATGTTCAGGTATTCGGCTCCGGTCAATACGCGATGCGGCTTTGGGTAAACCCCGATACACTGGCCAAGCTGGGCATAACGGTCCCGGAAATTGTCAGTGCGATTCAGTCGCAAAACACCGTCAACCCAGCCGGGAAAGCTGGGGGCGAGCCTGCCCCCCAAGGCCAAGAATTTACCTACTCGGTTCTCGCGCAAGGGCGCCTCGTATCGCCGCAGGAATTCGGCAACATTGTGGTTCGCGAAACTCCCGACGGCGGCATTGTGCGGGTCCGCGACGTGGCTCGAATCGAGCTAGGTTCGCAGGACTATAGCGTGGCTGGCCGTTTTAATGGAGCGCCGAGCGCGGTCATCGCAGCATACCAATTGCCTGGCTCGAACGCGGTTGATGCAGCCGCCGGGGTCAAAAAGCTGATGACGCAAATGAAACAGCGCTTTCCGGAAGACCTCGATTTCGTCGTTGCACTGGACACAACGCGCTCGGTCACGCAAGGTATTAAAGAAATCATCATAACGCTCTTTATCGCGCTTGCGCTCGTCATCCTGGTGGTCTATCTTTTCCTGCAGGGCTGGCGCGCCACGTTGATTCCCCTGCTGGCCGTACCCGTTTCACTTGTCGGCACCTTCGTACTCTTTCCGATATTCGGTTTTTCCATCAACACTCTTTCCCTCTTCGGGCTGGTGCTGGCGATCGGTCTGGTGGTGGATGACGCAATCGTCGTGGTCGAAGGTGTGGAACGGCACATTGAAGAGGGAATGGCGCCTAAGAATGCAGCGCTAAAAGCAATGGAGGAACTCTCTGGCCCTGTCGTCGGAATCGCTCTGGTTCTCTCCGCCGTCTTCGTCCCTACGGCTTTCATTCCAGGAATTACCGGCAGACTGTATCAGCAGTTTGCCGTCACGATTGCTATCTCGGTCCTGCTTTCGGCGTTCAACGCTCTTACGCTGAGCCCTGCGCTTGCCGCGCTGTTGCTTCGGCCCAAGCAGCCAAGCCGCGGGTTATTGAGACGATTCTTCGACTGGTTCAACCGCGTTTTCGAGCAAGCTACGGTTGGGTACGTTCGCTGGAGCGGGATACTGCTCCGAAAGGCTGTTGTGATAGTCGTATTAATCGGCGCTTTTGCCGCTGCGGCCGGATTCTTCGCGAATCGCGTGCCGTCGAGTTTTCTACCGGACGAAGATCAAGGGTACGCCTACGTCAATGTGCAATTGCCCAATGGGGCTTCCATGGAACGTACCACCGCTGTTGCGGCTCAAGTAGAAAAAATTCTGATGAATACCCCCGGAGTTCAATACTCGACCGGCTTCATCGGTTTTAGCTTGCTCAGTTTTGTTCGCACCAGTTACAACGCAACCTATTTTGTGACTTTTAAGCCCTGGGATGAGCGCAAGACCCAGGCGCAGCAATTTCAAGCGCTCAAGGCGCATCTAAACCAGCAATTCAGTAAAATACCGGCGGCCGTCATTTTCGGTTTTTCACCACCTGCCATACCGGGTGTTGGGACCGCCGGCGGGTTCACATTCATCCTGGAAGACCGTTCGGGCAGCGACATCCAATTCCTCAGCAAAAATCTTGGAATTTTTCTTGAAGCTGCCCGAAAGAGGCCCGAGATTGCCAGTCTGAGCACCACTTTTTTGCCGAGCGTCCCGCAAAAATTTGTCGAAGTGGACCGCGACAAAGTGTTGAAGCAAGGTGTGAACCTCAATGATGTTTACCGCACCATCCAAGCGTTCATGGGCGGTTACTTTATCAATTACTTCAACCGCTTCGGCCGCCAATGGCAGGTGTACATCGAAGCTGAGAGCAACGACCGGGCAAAAGCCGAAAACGTCGGGCAGTTTTATGTCCGCAATGGGAGCGGGGAGAACGTTCCCCTCTCGACACTTACTAGAGTTAACCCGCGCCTGGGTCCGGAATTCACTTTACGATTCAACGAGTACCGTTCGGCGCAAATCAACGGAAGCGCCGCCCCCGGCTACAGCGCCGATCAAGCGACCACCGCTCTGGAGGCTGTCTTCAGAGAGACGATGCCGAGAGAGATGGGCTTCGATTATTCGGGTATCTCGTTTCAGGAACAGAAAGCCCGCGAGGGTGTTCCGCCTTCACTGGTCTTCGGGCTTTCGCTATTATTTGTCTTTTTGGTTCTGGCGGCGCTTTACGAAAGCTGGTCGTTGCCCTTCAGTGTTCTGCTGAGCACGCCCGTGGCGGTGTTCGGAGCGTTTTGTGTCTTGTGGCTTCGCCGTGTCATCCTTGCCAAATTTCTACCTCCTTACATGGTTCAGATCGAGAGCGACATCTATTCGCAAATCGGGTTGGTCATGCTGATTGGGTTGGCGGCTAAGAACGCGATTCTGATCGTGGAGTTCGCCAAGGATCAATATGAGCGGGGAAGGCCTCTTTCGGAAGCTGCGCTTGAGGGCGCCAAGCTTCGGCTTCGGCCGATTTTGATGACGTCCTTCGCCTTTATTCTTGGTTGTGTCCCGCTCTGGAGCGCCACCGGGGCTGGTTCGGTGGCGCGGCAGATTATGGGTACTACCGTTATTGGTGGCATGCTGGCCGCTAGTGGGATCGGCATCTTCTTCGTGCCCGGAATCTTCTACTTGGTGGAAAAATTATCCGGGGCCGGTAAGGAATCCGTTCCCGCCATGATGCCGGCTACACCCGCTCCGGCGCCAGGAGATTGAGATGTCTGCAAGGATGACTAATCGCGCGACGCATAAAGCCGAATTGTCCGTGGGACTGGCAAGCTTCCCGATTGCGCTCTTCGCCTTCGGCTTGCTTACTGCCTGCATGGTGGGTCCTAATTATCATCGGCCGCCTATCCAGATCCCAACTACCTATCGGGATCTGTCGGGAAATCCCCAGCTTCAGGCGCAAGCCGCCTCGTATGCAGACCTTCCGTGGTGGCAGGTTTTCAAAGATCGCAAGTTACAAGAGCTCATTCGCACAGCCCTCAAGCAGAACTACGATTTGCAGCTTGCCACGGAGCGCATTGATGCTGCTCGGGCTCAACTTGCGATAACCCGCTCAAGCCTGTTTCCTCAAGTGCAAGGCGGCGGCAATTTCAGTGGTGGAAAAGAATCCAATTTTCAAACAAGATATAACTTTCTGATCCTTGCGGCCGACGCAACGTTCCAGTTGGATTTCTTCGGCCGTCTGCGTCGCGCCACAGAGGCGGCTCACGCCGGGCTATTAGCTACAGAAGCCGCTCGGCAAACCGTAATCTTAACGCTTGTCAGCGACGTCGCCAGCGACTACTTCGCTCTTTTGCAACTCGACCTGCAGCTCCAGATTACTCGTGAGACAGTCGATACGCAGACGGATTCGGTCAAGTTAACCACCAGACGCCTTGAATATGGTGTAGCCACAAAACTAGATGTACTGCAGGCCCAGCAAACGCTAGATACGGCCAATGCGCAAGTACCCGACTTAGAACGGCAAATTACTCAGGAGGAAAACGCAATCGCCATTCTCCTCGGCAATTATCCGCAGGATGTCCCACGCGGGTTCACTCTGGTGGAGCAGGCACTTCCGCCCGAAGTGCCGCCGGGCGTCCCCTCCTCGATCATCGAACGCCGGCCTGATATCCGCGAGGCCGAACAGAACTTGATCGCTGCCAACGCCGAAATCGGGGTTGCTAAAGCTCAGTTCTTTCCACAAATTTCGCTGACCGGATCGGCGGGAGGGGCCTTCGGCCGCAGCAGTGCCTTCTCGAGTCTCATGAGTTCGCAGATCGGGACCTGGTCCTATGGTGCGCAGGTGAGCCAGCCGATTTTTACGGGTGGCGCACTTCGCGGAAACCTGCGTCTGGCTGAGTCGCAACAGAAGCAGGCTCTCATCGCTTATCGGCAAGCGATTCAACGTGCTTTCGGCGATGTTTCCGATGCGCTCATCGGGTATGAAAAATTCCACCAGGTCCGGATTCGGCAGCAAGAGTCCGTCGCTGATTTGCAGGAATCCGTCCGCCTTTCCACGCTTCGTTACCGGGGAGGTACGACCACCTATCTCGAAGTACTCGATGGCCAGCGATCGCTGTATGCGGCTGAACTAACCCTGGCACAGGCCCGCGGCAACGAGTACCAGAGCCTCGTGCAAGTCTATCGAGCACTCGGAGGCGGCTGGCAGACTTAGTTAAGTTAGTTGCGATCATCACGATAAACGAAGGAGAGCGTATCCTTCGTGGCCGTTCAGCAGCTTGTTAGTGGGAAGAGGTGATTGCCCGCTGGGCGGAAGACCGTCGAAGGGTTTCTTGGGCCGACTGTTAAGCCGCCGCTCCCGTAGCTGCCTGAGCCAAAAAACCTCGGACCAATGTTGCAATCTCCTCCGCCGCGGTGTCCAGTGCGAAATGAGCCGCGTCGAGAACGTGGACCTCGGCGTTTGGCACATCCCGGCGATAGGCTTCCGGCTCAGAAAGGTCGAACGACGAGTCATACTTACCCCAGATCACCAGCAGACGCGGCTGCTTCTCGCGCATCCATGCCTGCCATTTCGGGTAGGCATCCACATTGGTTCGGTAGTCGTAAAACAAGTCGCTTTGAATCTCCGCCTGGCCCGGCTGACTCAGAAACGCGAACTCGTCCGTCCAGAGATCGGGGTCGTAGCGATCCGCGTTCGGATCGCTGCCGATGTGGCGTGTCCGCGTGGTCGGCAAGGACAGAAGATTTATGCGAAGTGCGCTTTCGTTGGCAGCTCGATCGGCCCAAAAGGCCCGGCGCGCCTTCCAATTCGTACCGAGACCTTCGTTGTGCGCCACAGCGTCCTGGACAATGAGGGCCGCGACACGCTCGGAATGGGCCAGGGCCATGCGAAAACCCACGGGGCCGCCATAATCCTGCATGTACAGCGTATATCGCGAGAGCTTGAGCGCTTCGGTGAAGTGATTCACGACCTCCGCGTAGTGATCGAACGTATAGGCAAATGATTTAGGGTCTGGCCAGCCGCTATGTCCGAAGCCGGGATAATCGGGGGCCACGAGGTGAAAGCGATCGGAAAGCCGGCCGAAGAGCGGCTCGAACATCCGCGACGAAGAGGGTAGTCCATGGAGCAACAGAATCGTTGGAGCATCCTTTGGTCCCGCTTCCCGATAAAAGATGGACAGTCCGTCGACCTTCACCGTGCGATAAAAAACGTGCTGTGACATGTGTATGTTGATCCCTTCCCGACCTTCAAGATGACCGGCAGCAATGCCGCCTGCGAAAACTAGCAGCGCGCTTTAAACGATTGTTGCGAGTTTCATGTGTTACGGCCTCAGCAGACTTCGAAGATCACTTCCAGCTCGATTGGCACACCGAGCGGTAGGCTCTCCATTCCGAACACTAAGCGGACCGCTAGCTTGTCTTCTCCAAACACGTCGCGGAGTAGATCCGAGGCGGCATCGGCAATCTTCACAAGGTCGAGCCGATCTCCTGCCGTTGCAATGTAGACTGCGAGCTTGACAACTCGTGAGATCCGGTCCAACGATCCAAGACTTTGGCGCGCTACGGCGAGCACATTTAGGGCAGCGGCATAGGCAGCGTCGCAGGCTTGTTCCACCGTCAGTTCCTTTCCGAGCCGCCCAACGAACTTGAGTTCGTGGCCTACTGTGGGGAGCATCCCGCTTAGGAACAACAGATTGCCTGTTTGAAGCGCCTCAACATAAGGGCCCAAGGGAGTCACGGCGGGCGGCAGTTCGATGCCTGCAGCCGCGAGTTTTTCTTCTGTGCTTTTTAGCATATTCTTTACTATCTGCCGTTGTGAGCGCCTGCGTCCACGTGCAGCCCTTCACCACTTGGCTGCGCCGTCACAATCATGGTCCTTGTCTTCATAACGGCATCCCTCTTGTGTGTCGATCTAACTCTGCCCGATCATATGAGCCGCTTGGATCTCCTAACCAAACGTGAAAACAAAAGCCTGAGCGCGGGGATCGAGGAATTCAATCTCAAACGTCCTGTCTTCGACGTGACCCTTTTGCCGGATGAGCTGGTAGAGACGGGGCGCGCGAATGGTACCCATGCCGTCAGGATCGGAATCGGCTCCACAATCGTCGCCCGGCGCGGCGCCATCCAGCTTCACTTTGAAGCGGACGGGCTCACCGTTCTTCGTTGGACTTAACACCATGTGCAGATCGCGGCTATGGAAGCGGAGCACAATCGCGCCGGACGCTGCCTGGGGTACGGCGCTCTCGGCGCCCACGTTCCACGATCCGCTCAATCCCCATCGATTCAACGAAGGTCTCGCGGGTGGGCTGTAAGTTTTGGGTGAGTTGTGAGGCAATCGTCCCGGCGAGGCGAAGCGCTCGGCTCGACGATAGCCCACGTAGGTTTCGGGCGATTGCACATCCCGGCTGGGTGCGGCTTCGACGCCATCGGCGGATACGCCCGCCGCGCTGCCATCCAGACCGCTGGCTCCGTTTTCCTTCAGAAGTCCCTGGACGATGCCCTCGAACTCGGTATATTCGCCCTCGCCGAAATGGTGATAACGAATTCGTCCTTTTCCATCGATGAGGTATTGCGCCGGCCAGTATTCGTTGTTGAACGCCTGCCAAATCCTGTAATTGCTGTCAATGGGGACGGGGTAGGTCACCTTCAGATCGCGCAGGGCGTTTTCTACGTTCGGGCGTTCCTTCTCAAACGAGAACTCAGGGGTATGCACACCGATCACTACCAAGCCCGCGTCCTTATACCTCGCCGCCCAGCTTTTGACGTAGGGCAGCGGCCGCAACGAGTTGATGCACGTGTAAGTCCAGAAATCGACCAATACAACTTTTCCACGGAGCGACTTAGGGTTCAAGGGAGGCGAGTTGAGCCAGCCGACGGCTCCGTCCAAGCCGGGAAACGGCCCTTCGCCGGCAAGACCGGTCCGGTATTTGTAGGCGCTCGCTGTTGGAACAGCTGCTGTGACGGTTATGGCCGCATCGCGCACAAAGCGGCGGCGGCTGAATTTTTCGGACGTGTTTATCGTATTCACGGTTGAATCTCCTGCAAGTGCTTTTTCCTTCCCGATAAGAGTCCATCGCTGCGGTGTTTCGCTACGCTTACGAGATGTCCGATCAAAAGCCATCGACATCGATTACAGCTTGGGCAAATAGCGGGGTCCGGGTGTGGTGCGCCGTTGGCTTGGAAATTTGCGCTTCCGTCATAGTCGCGATTGTGATCGCTGCAGTTGCCATAATCGCCTGAATGAAGGCAAACAGGAGGCCACAAACGCATCGGGTCGGCGTTGTCCGTATGCGATTGAGGGAAAAGCGCTTTAGGAAGTACTGTTGCCGATCAAACTGTCGAAGCTTCGACTCGAGGAGCCGGTTCGGCCTGGGAAGTGTCGTTGGTCCGACACATGCTTGGGTGCATCCGCCTGTTGTCAGCGAATCGTCATGAACCCAGATGCGCTGTGTCGGCACGGCGTAACAACTGCGGTGTTGCTTGGCTGAAAAGGGGCCGTGGGACGATGATCTGCGCGGACATAACACAAATGTCTTCTCCTGACTCAAGCTCATTTGCGGTGCAAACGACTCTTGTGGAATAGGGAGACGTGCCGGGTGCCTCAGGCCGATCTGCCTCGTGCGAGGCCCAACTTGGCGGCCATGTTGACCAAATCGGCAAGAGACTCGGCTTTCATCTTCTGCATCACACGTCCGCGATGCGCCTTAACTGTAACTTCGCTGATTCCCAAGTCGCCGGCCACTTGTTTGTTAAGCATTCCCGTGACTACCAGGGCCATCACCTCCTGTTCCCGTTGGGACAGGGATGCAAAGTTGTCGCGTAGCGTCTGCATCTCTCTTTCGCGGCACAACATTTCGCGGCTTCGTTCGATCGCCTGGCGAATGGCACCCAAAAGAGCCTCGTCCGTAAACGGCTTCGTCAGGAATTCGACGGCTCCTGCCTTCATCGCCTCAACCGTCATCGGTATATCCCCGTGGCCCGTGATGAAGATGATCGGCATGTCGGCGCGATCGTTCGCGACGCGCTTCTGCAACTCCAGGCCGCTCAGTCCCGGCATCGAAACATCGAGCACCAGGCAACTTGGAACAAAAGGCCGAGGTCGCGGCGAGGCAAGAAACTCGGAGGCGGAAGCGAAAATCTCCGGATGCCAACCCGCGCAGCGAATCAGCAGGTCAAGAGATTCGCGAACTGACACATCGTCGTCGACAACGAATACAACTGAGGTAGGGTGCGTCATAGAAAGCATCTTGATTTCACACCCCGCAGCATACAATTCCACCAGTTTAGCGTTCCCGGCGAGCTTCAATTGGGGGCATCACCGAACGAAGGGCCTCGAAAAGGGCTGTGTCGCTAAACGGTTTGGTCAAGCAAGCTGTCGCGCCCAACTCGACTACTCGCCCCCGAACCGCCTCGTCCCGGATCGCTGTGATGAAGACAATGGGAATCCACTTATTGTGACGCTTCAATTCAGCTTGCAACTCCATGCCATTCATGCCCGGCATCGCGACGTCGAGGATCAGACACTTGGTCTGCTCCAACGCATCCGATGCGAGGAACTCTAACGCAGATGAAAACGTCCGCACGGAATAGCCAAATTCATTCAGCAAATCCGGGAGCGACTCACGAACGGATTCGTCGTCGTCAACCACAGACACAAGCGAACGTTCGTCGGGCATCAATTTCGCCTCTGGCCCTGGAACCGCGCTGGTGACGCCTGAGCAGTGCCAGCAATCAAGAGCGAGAGAGTCAAGCCGGGAAAGATAGTCAAGATCGCGAGAGTTTTCCGGCGAGGGCGCGACGGTGTGGCTTCGTGGGCAGAGGATTGGACCGGCGTCAAAACAAGCCTCCGGCGAGCGCCATGCCTCCCATTTCGCACGAAGTGGTGAAGATGTGGCAGGAAGCCGATTCTTCCGCGCCACGCCCATTGAGTTTCATTCTTTTGGTTGAACGATGCCTGTCAATCATGTTTCTTTAAGCGTTCCCGCGAATATCTCGGCGAGACCGTGTTTCGATATCGCCGACCGCTACCCCATGCCTAAGCTGATTAAAGCAGAGACCTGGACACAAGTCGATTAGACGAAAGTATCGTTTCCTGATTGCGGCGACGCCCATCTTAGACCTCCTTTGAATGGCGGTAGTCGTCAAAGCTCTCAAACAGTCGCGGCCAATACAGCGTACGCGCCAGTGCCTGTGACCGCGGGCGCGACCGGTATTGACCGGCGCCGCTGCGACCGCCGGGTTTCGATACCGAGTTTGCGCATCTTGTAAATCAAGGTAGTGCGCGGCAGACCGAGCCGCTCGGCCGCCCCCTCGCGGCCGCCGATCATCCAACGACTCTGTTCCAGGACTTCGAGGATATGATCCCGGGACGCCTCGGCAAACGTCTGTGCCGCGGTGGCTGTGCGCTGTTTCGGCATAGGACGCAACTCCGTCAATGTGGGACGCAGCACCGGCCCTGGTGAAAGGACGACGGCGCGTTCGATGAAGTTCTGCAGCTCCCGAATGTTGCCCGGCCAATCGTGAAACTTAAGGACTTCCATCACTTCGTCGGGAATCGTGTCGATCGGTTTGTTGAGGCGTGCTGTGTGCTTTCGAACGAAGTGTTGGACTAATCGAGGAATGTCATCCGGGCGCTCGCGCAGGGGAGGAAGAAAGATCGGGATGACGTTAAGGCGATAGTACAAATCAGCGCGGAATTGGCGCGCTGACACCAATTGAGCGAGATCCTGGTTGGTCGCCGCGACAATGCGCACGTTAACGCGTATTGTCCGCCCGGAACCCAGCCGCTCGAACTCCTGTTCCTGCAGAGTGCGCAAAAGCTTCGGCTGTAACTCGAGCGGAAGGTCGCCGATTTCGTCAAGGAACAAGGTCCCGTTGTCCGCTAGCTGGAACCGGCCCATGGTTTGGGCGACTGCGCCGGTGAAGGCTCCTCGTTCGTGGCCGAAGAGTTCGCTCTCCAGCAGCGCATGTGGAATCGCGGCACAGTTCAATTTTACAAACGGTCCGCGGCTCCGCAGACTCTGATTATGAATGGCCCGGGCGATGACTTCCTTGCCCGTGCCGGTTTCGCCCTGGATCAGCGTGACCGAATCGCTTTTCGCAATGATGCGAACCTGATCCAATACGTTTAAAAACGCGGGGCTATGACCCACGATGTCGTCTTCGACCCTGTGGGCCATGGCAGTCCGTTCAAGCATGGTGCTTTACCTCCATTTCGTCTTCTCCGCCCCTGGTTTGGGCAGTGCCGGCATTCACTTTCACGTTCATTGGAACTCCTTGAAGCTTGCGCGTACGCATCTGCTTGCTGTATCCGATTAGGCCAGAGGTTCTTGAACCGAACAATTGGACGAACGTATCGGCGATACTTTGGTGTCACCCGGCGTTGTATTCAACCGTGCAGCCAGTCGGGCCGCCGAGGCGATGGTAATTGTCCTCCATAGGCACGAGTTCAGTTCATCAGGCAACGGCATCGACTCCAGTTCCTCAAGCCAATCTTCTGCCGCGCGCCCTGCCCGCTCCGTGCCAAACGAATCCATCACGGCCTTAACGAAGGCGCCAAGTTCGTGCTCGGCCGATGCCATCAGATTGGCGAACGTCTCTTCACGGACCGAGTTCGACTGGTGCCGTACCACATTTGCAATTAAGCCACGACGGACGAGAAAATCCAATTGGACTAAGGTATCGATGCCAATCCGTCTGGCACTCGGACCGGGCCCAACGCATATAGCTTGAGTTCAGGAACTTCCGGGGCCGACGAGAATGTGCGAGACTCAAAGCCAAGTTCGTTCAGCAAGTCGGGTAGGGACTCGCGCACCGGCTCATCGTCATCGATAACCGGCACGAGGGAACGTTTGATCTTCATAAATTCCTCCCAACTTGGTGGGGATCCGTTACGGCCGAGGGCGGATTAGGATCAGAATCGCCGTAACTCTTTGCACGCGCGGCTCCACAAGGGATTGAAAACGAAAAGGTCGCTCCTGGTCCATCATTCAGCGATGCCCACAGTTGGCCGCGATGGCGCTCAATGATGGATTGGCTAACGGATAGCCCAATCCCCATACCGCCGTCCTTTGTCGTGTAGAAGGCTTCGAACAGTCTCTCCATGGCTTTGGGATCAAAACCAACACCGGCATCTCGCACGGTCAGACGCACCCGATCTTCTCCGTCCGCTTGCGTTCTGATCAGCAGTTCTCTGGGACGTTCTTCGATTTTGCTCATCGCATCGGAAGCGTTGCGCAGCAGATTCAGAATGACTTGCTGGAGCTGCACACGGTCACCGGAAATCAGCGGCAGCTTGTCATCAAGTTCAGACCGCAAAACGACCCGGTTCCGCTGAAGCTCGCTCACTGTAAACGCGATTACCTCCCGCGTAATTTCAGCCAGGTCGACAGGTTCGGCCGTGAAGTCTTTTCTTGCGAACAATGCGCGCAAGCGGTTTATTATTTCAGACGCACGATTGCCATCACGAATCGTCCGGCGCGTAGTTTCGCGCGCACCCTCAATATTGGGAGGATTTGCAGTCAGCATCCGATGGCAGGTACTTGCATTCGTGACGATACCCGCAAGAGGCTGGCTCACCTCGTGCGCAATGGATGCCGTTAAGGCGCCGAGGCTGGTAATTCTTGCTACCTTTGCGAGTTCGGAGCGCGCTTGATTGAGGTTCTTGCGATCTGTGATGTCCTCCACAATCGCCATTAGAAACTCCGGCCCCCTCGCCGTTCCAGGCACGATAGAAACGTGATTGCGGACCCACACCAAGTTGCCGTCTTGACGCCGATATTGTTTCTCAATCTCGAATCGCCGACGCGTTCCCTCCAAAAGTTCCCTCATTAGCTTCCAATTGTCTTCCCGGTAATCTTCGTGGGTAATGTCGGCGATAGAGAGCTTTTGCAATTCCTCCCCGGTGTATCCCAGCATTTTTTGATAGACGGGATTGGTTGCAAGGAATCGGCCATTTAAGTCGGTCAGCGCAACCCCAACGGCTGAATTCTCAAAGACCGAACGCCAACGTTCTTCGCTCCACGCAACCTCCGCGTGCGCCTCGCGTAGGGAATCTTCGTTTCGCTTACGTTCGGTAATGTCGCGCAAATACCCCGTGAAGGCCGGAGGTCCCTCTTGTGGAATGCGGGTGATGGCGAGCTCGACGGGGATTTCTCGTCCGTCGGCGCACAAAGCCGTCATTTCGACACGTCGATCAAGCACTCGCGAGTCGCCAGTGGCAAGGTGGCGGGCAAATCCAGTTCGGTGTTTCTCCCTCAATGAAAGAGGGATGATGACATCGGCTAACTGTTTGCCTATGACATCGCTGCGAAAGTAACCAAGCGTTCTTTCCGCGGCGATGTTGAATTCGGTGATGCGGCCCTGGTGGTCGACGCCTATCACACAATCCAGGGAGGAATTCAGAATGGCCGCCTTGTGGCCCTCACTGCGTTTTAATTCCTTTTCCTCCTCGCGAAGTCTCTCCTCTGCCAGCCTCCGTTCGGCGATTTCCCTTCTCAGTTCTTCGTTCGCTTCGGCGAGTTCCTTCGTTCGTTGTGCGACCCGCTCATCGAGGATGGCGGCCAGCCGCTTCTGTTCGCTCAAGAGTCTTGCTTCTTGCAGTCCGATGGCCGCCTGATTCGCCGCCACACTGAGAACAAGCCGCTCCGTCTGTAGTGGAAAATCTGCGCGCTCGGACCCCACCACGACTATTCCGATTTCGCCTTGCAAACCCAGCGGGAGTTGCAGTATCGAAATGTCCCCGGTTCCTTTAGGATTCGGTATCGACCGACGGTTTGGGGCGTCACTTAAGCAGCGCCGGACCGACTCGCAGATCTCTTGTGGTGCGAGTACCGACTTGCCCGATTCAAAGATCCGGGTCACTTCAACAGGCACTTCGACGACGCCCTTATCAAACCGCGCGCTGACCAGGTCCAACCGAAGCATACGTGCAAGTGTCTCCGCCAGCACATGAAGAATGTGGGACGGCTCGCGGCCACTCCACATCGCGGGAAGCGCGAGAACACTGACCAGATCGTTAATAGATCGCTGAAGCGCTTTGATCTTTTCGGCCGAATGTTCCGGTTGCACTTGAATATTATGACGCTGCCGCTGTGCGCGAGGCCCGGCGCTGGCGGAATTCACGCAAGAATTCCTCCGCCGGTACGAAGAATGGATTTTGCTGGAGAATACCGCCGATGATGATCAGCGGATGCGTCCGCATGATGTCGATGACGGTGTCTCCCCCAAATTGCGAGAGATAATACGTGCAGACCACTGCGTCGTCGTGCCGGTTCCACACATCGTTCACCCGCGATTCGAATTCAATGACATCGTCGACGTAGGATCTATCTTGATTAACCCAATCCATGCGGCATACAATGCGGCTGAGCGGAAAATCACCCTCGGCATTGCCGCTGGCCAACTGTTCAAATACTTGCAGCATCCGATCCTGATCGAAAAGGCCTTCCCGAATATAAACGTCGCTATTGATCCGAACTTCCAATTGCCCAGCTTTCTCGGCGGCGGCCGGGTCAATTCCCACGCCAGTCAGGCGCTGGAGGTGGCCGGCACGTTGATCCGGATTTATTACATGCACGGCTTTGTCGCCGCGTTTGAGGCCTTCCTGAATGAAGGGAAGCAACACACTGTATTCTTCCTCCTCATTATTAAAAAACGCGCAGACGTGACGCGCTTCGCCGAGTTGTGAGCCGGCCAAAGAGATGGGTAACGGAGCTTTTTTCATTTGTTTTCTCTCGCATTGATTCACATCCCCAGCACACTGAGGATTTCTTCCAGGGCGGCCAATCGACGTAGGATGAATCGCTCTGTCAAGAATATCCATCCTACTTCAATATTGATTTACCGGCGAGCCGATCTGGTTCGCCGAACCGGAAGCTGGGTTATTACCTTCGCCTAACTGATTACTTCGGCGTTCGGGTTTTTACATGCCACGCGGCGTAAAGCGATTCAATGCGGTAATCCGCCAGCTCCATAGAATCAACCCGGAGTTCTGAGCGACGGAAACGCCCAGGATGACGAACGGGAATTGCCTTGCCTCCGCGAGTTATTGCTAAGGAACGGCGCATCAATAGAATAACGGCTAGTAGGCAGAATATTATCATAACCAATCCGCTCGGCTCATTGTGGTAAGGCTGCGGAATCCGTCCATAATCCAATAAATATAGGCCAAATAAGACAGGCGGGACCGGAGGAGAGAAGTGTTTTAGTTATGCTATAGTTCTTCCTGTACGAGCACTTCAAGGAGGAACTACAGCATTATGCGTCCCACTGTCTTCTCGTCCGACGTTCTGCGCCGGTTCTTACGCAAGAAACGCATCGCTACCTTGCCGCAACTCAAGCAGTTGCTGGGCACACAGGCCGACATCACGGTCTTTCGCAAACTGAAGGAGCTTGCCTACCGTACCAGCTACTCTCATCGAGGTTCGTTTTACGCTCTCGATGAGATGGTCGCTTTCAATGAACTGGGTTTGTGGTCGTTCGACTCTGTCTGGTTCTCCCGTCACGGCACTCTGGTGGCCACGACAGAGGACCGCGTCACGCACGCTGAGAGTGGCTGTTTCGCTTCCGAGTTGGAGGAGATCCTCCATGTGCCGGTCAAAGAGCCGCTGCTCCAGTTGGTCGCGCAAGGCCGGATCGCCCGCCAGATTATCTCCGGTCTGTATCTGTACTGCGCCAACGATGCGCGCACGCGACAGCGGCAGTTGCTGGCGCGGCAAGCACAACAGGACCAAGCCGCCTCCTCCGACGGCCTCATGGCCACCGGCGTTTCTGACGAGTTGCGCGCTGCCATTGTCCTGTTTGCCGGTTTGCTTGATGAACAACAGCGCCGGCTGTACGCCGGTCTGGAGTCTCTCCAGTTGGGTGGCGATCGGCAGATTGCTGAGCTTCTCGGTCTGGACCCGCACACGGTTGCTAAAGGACGGCGTCAGCTCCTGGCTCAACAAGTGCATGCCAAGCGCGTTCGGGCGGAGGGTGGAGGGCGGAAGTCGTTGGAAAAAAAACGCCCGCGGTGATGGATGCCATCCACAAACTGATGGAAAAGGAGACCGCCGGTGATCCGATGACTGGCGTCAAATGGACCAGGAAAACCACCGAGAACATCGCCCATCAGCTGACACTGTTGGGAATTGCGGTGAGCCCCAACACCGTCGGCCGGCTCCTGCGGCAGATGAAGTACTGCCTGCGCACCAATCGTAAGACCGTCTCGGCCGGTTCCACTTCCGACCGCGACCGCCAGTTCCGCTACCTCAACCGGCAACGGAGTCAGTTCGAGAAGCGGGAAGATCCGATTCTGAGCGTGGATGCCAAAAAGAGGGAACTGATCGGCAACTTCAAGAACCCCGGTACTAAATGGGAGCGAACCTCCACAAAAGTCAACGATCACGACTTCCGCTCCGCCGCAAAAGGGATCGCCATCCCCTATGGCATCTACGACACTCAGGCCAACCGGGGCTCGGTGTTCCTGGGCACCTCCCACGAGACGTCGGCCTTCGCCGTTTCCTGTATTCGCAAATGGTGGCTGCAGGAAGGCCGCAAACGCTACTCGCAATCTAACCGCATCCTCATCCTGGCTGACACCGGCGGCAGCAACGACCCGCGGCGGGGTGCCTGGAAGCAGGAAATTCAACGCCAACTGTGCGATGGCCTGGGCTTATCCGTCACCCTTTCTCATTACCCCTCTGGAGCCTCCAAATGGAACCCCGTCGAACACCGCCTCTTCAGCCAGATCAGCCGCAACTGGGCCGCCGAGCCGTTGGACAGTTACGAGAAAGCTCTCAAATTTATCCGCGCCACGAAAACCTCTACCGGACTCAGGGTCACTGCGCGACTAAATACAAACTTCTACCCCACCGGCATCAAGCCTTCCAAAGCTGAAATCAGCCAACTCTCCGTCACAGGCAAACGTGTCCTGCCCAAATGGAATTACACCATCTCGCCTAGAATGTGAAGTTGTTTTTGCGCGGCTCCTAAGTACTCTCTGATACGTAGCGAAAGATCGCGCAAATAGGTCTGCCGGAAGGCATGCTTGTCTCCGGTAGGGTGTGAACGTCGCCGCCGTGGCGAAGCGTTTGCACCGCGGCTCTGTCCAGTATGTCGGCACCGCCGTCGACCCAATTCGGAAGGGTCCCGTTCTCAAGCAGGAATAAATGCTCGACTCTCCCTGTGGAAGCAGCGCGCACAATCTCCTGTACATCCGTCGAAGCATGGCTTGTTCCGATCTGCTTGTCGAACCTCTCCAGGGCGCGACGCGCCGGCCCAGTGGTCACCGACTGCACCAACTCCAAGGATTGCCGATACATTTCGTTCTGGCCAAAATGTCCGGGTAATCCGCGTATCCCTGGTTCCACGCACACAGGATAGGTTGTCAACCGATGGAAAAGCGCCACGTCATGTTCGACGCCTACAACAACCAGCGGGGGATGTCCATCCTTCAGGAGAGCGTTAACGTCTCGATCAATCTCACGGTAAAAATGGGCCAGGTGGTTCTCAGGGTGATCCCGATCATGCACTGGCTCCGCTCGAAGTGAGGACTGGGATGCACCAGGAGCAAAGCCGGCGGCCTCAGTGCTGGCGTTTTTCGGAAATCTCGCGGCCTCGCAGGATTGATCCGTGCATTTGAAGATGCGCGTATCGTTCAGCTTTAAGGCGAGAATGTAGAACTCGAGGTGCTTGCTGGCAATGGCCAGCAGCGGGCGAAGCTGGAAGTACTCACCAACGGCGGCGAGGGGCTGGCCGACGAGATATCTCGTGCGGAACAACTCGCACACGTCCGGCGAGCGTAGAAAAATGAACGTCGCTGGCGACTCCGAGGAATCGATCACCTTCGAAGCGGCGGTCTTTAAGGGATCCAGGAGGGAAGCGATGTCGGGCTTCGATTCGCTGGCTGCCAGCTTGGAGTGAACCTGAGCAAGCGCGTCTTTGAAGGCAATTCGGGCGTCGCGAGCCTCGCGTTCAACAAGAACGATCGAGATACATGGTGGAGCAGCCGACGCAAGACCGCGTAGCTTTTCCGGGGAAAGTCTTTCGGGTTCGGTTTTGATCATAAGCACCTCCAGTAATCGATTGTCGTTGCTCTGTGATTCGGGTGCCCCGTGCGCGCCCACCAACGAGATTCGGGCTTCGTCCCGACTGAGGCGTTAGTTTCTTGGATCTAACGAAACTGTTCAAGGCTCCCCCGACAAGTTGCTGTTTCGCGGATCGTCTTTCGCACTGAGGTATTCCAGTCCAAGCGGCCCCATGGCGGTTACCTGCGTGACGTACTCGCCGGATTTCGCCCAGTGGAAATGGGGCGTGTTACCAGGGAGAATGATCACGGCGCCGGGCGGATAGGCTTCCAGCTTACTCGTGTCGAATTCATCACCTAGTCCGATGTAAAAGACCCCGGAAATCACGGTATAGACGCGATCCTCGGGATGCTTGTGAGGCATCAACTTCTCGCCGTGGGGCATTTTGACCCTGATGGTGTACGGGCCGGGTTCCGAGGGCTGACCCACGACGACCGCCAGCCGGACGGAAGGTGGGAACGCCGGGAACGGCTTCCAATCGACATCCTCGGATAAGATTGCTTTGAAAACCTCCTGCCCCAGTTGGTGAGGCTGGACTTCGCTTTGTTGAACGAGCTTAACGGCGTTGGCTTTCTGAGACATAACAAACTCCTTGCAGAGGGGACGGCTTGTCGGGGATGCATGGGCGGGAAAAACGCAGGCGAAACCGCCTGCGCCACCGCCTGCGCCACCATGCTTTCAGCATTTTGTGGCTTATTCTAACGCTTATGCCGCTGAAACCGACTCCTTCCTCCGATTGAGCGCCGGTAGAAGAAGGTTCAGAAGCGCTTGATCAGAGAACGGGTTCTGACCCGAGATCACCTCGCGATCTTGAAGGACGTAGCTCTGCCAGGGAGCGAGCACGCTTACTTCACCGCCCGCCGTAAGCAAGGCGAAGTCCGGGTAGAACAGCACCTTGCCACCAATCTCAAGCGGTTCCCGCTGCTGCTCTTCCGCTGTCGAAAAGACAGTCATCTTATACCCAGAATAGATCCAGCCTTGAGCCTTGGCCCGCGCTCCTGCGGCATCGCCCGCCGACAGCGCGGCTACCACTTCCGTCGAATTAGTAAGCGCCGAGAGAAGTGAAATCCCGCCATGGCAGAGTACCGCCGTAGGCTTGGATGTTTTATGAAAGTGTCTCAGCACGGTGCCCGCGTCGGGATCATCGAGAAGATCCATCATCGGGCCATGGCCGCCGGGGACGAAAACAGCGTCATATTGATCCAGGCCCGACGCGATGACATCCGAGATACGAGTTGGATTTTTGAGCCCAGCCAGGGTGTCGCGAAATTTTAGATAGTCCTGAAGCTTAGCCTCGTCTCCACCAAAGAAGGCGGCTACAGCTGAATGGACGTCCATCTGCGGCGTGTTGCCTTTGGGGTTGGCGAAAGTGATTTCGTAGCCCTCGTTCATCAGGGCGCGAACTGGAACCGTAAGTTCGTTGAGATAGTAGCCAGCGCCGGTATAAACCTTGCCATCTTTTAACGGCAAGCCATGACCGCTCGAGACTAGCACCAAGACTTTTCCATTAGTTGTCATTTTGTTCTCCTTTTTGAAATTGAATCTGCTTCCGACATTGCGGTTGATGTAGGTCATGCCCCTGGGAATCCAAACATCAGCCACGACTGATTGGCTACCCAGTGCGGGTAAAGCTCGGTCATCTGGTTGAACAGCTCTTCGTCGGACGCCGTGGTCTGCTTCAGCCGATCGAAGTCCAGCAGATAGCGCTTCGTGTCCTCGATCGCCGATGGTAAGTCGGGAGCACCGGGTTTCTTGTGACCGGCGACAACAATCGTTGGCTTGAGCGCCGCCAACCGGTCTAGCGCCGCAATCCAGTTCTTGCGGCTCTCGGGGGTGGTGTCGCCGACGTAAATGCGGCATTGGTTGTACACAACGTCGCCAGCGACGATCAGGCCGATCGATGGAACGTATAGAGAGGTCGAATCGGGACTATCGGTGCGGCCCTGCTCGATGATGCGCAATTCGTGGCCCTCCAGAGTGAACGTGTCGTGCTCATAGGGCTCGGGTGGCACCAACTTGGTGGGTACTTGCCCAGGGAAGATCCGGCGGGCCAACTGCTCCACTGGGGGAGTGAACGACGATTGCATGGCGCTCACTGCGTTGGGCGTTGCAATCGCCCGGGCCCCCGGGAAACGGTCGAGCAGAATACTCAGGCCGTAGAAGTGGTCGAAATGGGCATGCGTTATATAGATAGTTTCCAAGTTGCGGTTGTGCAGAGCGATCCAATCCGCCAGCGCCTGGGCCTCAGCCACTGTTCCCATTGCGTCCACCAGCACCGCGTCGTACTCGCCGAAGATTAAAGTCGACGTGATAGGGTCAAAGCCGAATGGTTCGCCCAAAGACTTTGGCCGCTCGCCGACCATGGTCTTTCCGGGGGCCGTAAAAACATTCACACTAAGCGTGCTCGACGCGACCGGCGCGGTCGCGCGCGTGACCTCTTTCAGTCCATTTGTGGTGTCCATTTGGTACTCCTCGAGCGTTAACCGTACTTGAGCTCGGTGCTCTGCCCGACCTCGATAATATAGCCGTCAGGATCGCGGATGTAGCAGCGAATCTCGCCGTACTTAGGTATTGGCTCCGTGATGAACTCGGCTCCTCGACTTTTCCACAATTCATAGCACGCTTGGATATCTGCAACGCGGAAATTCATAAAGCTGTTGATGTGATTCGGGTTGGGAACGCTGAGCGTTACGGTCGGCTTATCCGGAGTCGGCCCTCCTCCAACGTTCAGAATCATCCAGATATTCGCAAGCTGAAGGTATGCGGGCGCGTTGCCGTCACCCAGGCTCAGGATGCGAGCGCCGAAAACCTTTTCGTAGTAGCGAGCCGATCGCTCGATGTCGGTGACAGTGAGGAAATGTGCGATGCTGAGCCCCTCGCTCGGGGGCATCTCATAGCTCTTTTGTTCGACTTGTACTGCGTTCATTGATGGCTCCTTTTGTACGCCGTGCATAGATGACTCCTTTCGATACTGTGATCGTGACTCACCCCGTTCACCTCTTGCCGTACGCGGTGAAAATGTAATCCTTGGCGGCCACTCTCGTATGACACGTGAAGCCGCAACTGACCACACCGGCCGGATCGGGCTTAAACGTGTCCGCCGCGGGATCGTAGTCAAATGCGGCGTATGCCCAACCCTTCGTGTCCGGGAATCTCTTGTTGTTCTTCTCGATGAAGAAAACGTCTTGTAAGGTGTCCGGTACCCTCACGGAAAAAGGGGATTCCGTGTTCTTTTTCGGTTTCCATTCGATTTTTGCAATCTTTGAGCCGTCGGGGAAAGACTTGCCGTTGCCGGGAACGCCGGCCCGGTAGGCGTCGATCATCGTGGGATTGGCGACCATCACCTTCAGCAGGTCATCAGTCTGACTGACGGCGACAACCTGCCAGTTCTCATACCCTCTGAAGTCAGAGAATGCGAGCCCATCTGGCACGCGCAGTGTGTACTTGTCCTGCGCGGAAAAGGCCATGGCGCTCAGAACTGCCAATGCTATGCCAAGTGCGGCTGCTGACGGCAACAAAGCTTTGTGAAACATGACTTCCTCCTGCTCGATGTGCTTATGAGTAGCGGAGCACATCTGGTAACTGTAGGTGCACGCTTCGGGCCAGGTTTTGCCGCTAGGTCCGAAATGCTGAAACTGGCTTGATTTTGAGCGGCTTAGCGTGAACGCTTGTGGGGTCGGGCGGTGTTGTTCAGATATCCGATGTCGGCGGGCGGACTCCATCGTCGGATACTCAGACCGGATGTGCGACCTGTCCTGAGCTAGAAATTCGTCACATAGGCGGCGCCTGCGCTCGACCACTGGAACTGCTCGGGTTTCTGGACGAATCCCGCCTTCACGGGATTCAGCTCGATGTACCTTTGAACCCGCCGAAACTCTTCGTCGCTTCGCACCAGGTGATCGTAACTCTCGTTCTGCCAAAACGCGCTATCACGGAGTCCCAGGGCTTTCTTGGCTTGGTTGGCCGTGAATCCTTTCAGCGGCCCCAGCCACCTCGCCAAAGGCCTCGGGCAGAAACTCCCGGCGCGGATCGTTTCGAGCGCTGAAACGCGGCCGCCTGGAAAGGCACCCCCTGGAGTTTCTACATTTTCTGACCACGACTGACTCCGAATCCGAGCCGGAAGCGTAAGCGCCCTAAATCCGGTCCGGAAAACACTCCATTTTCATCCCTTGCCCGTTTAAAACATACTCCACCGCCGCCTTCAAACTCATTTCGTTCCACAAATATCTTGTGCTCCCATGGTGCGCCCAGAACCTCTCACGCTGGTAATTCGCCTTTGCGCGTAACGCCCTCGTGGCATAACTCTTAAAAACCGCCATCATCCTTTCTGGGTTTGCTTCTCCTCCAACCACTGCATGTACATGGTTGGTCCTCACATGAATTCCATATGCCATCCATCCCCTATACCCACAAACGCCCAAAACCGCTTCCAACACAATGCGCCGTGGATCCGGCTCCAACACGAGCGGCGGCTCCTTCAACCGAGCCTTCCAAAAACCGCCAATCTGCTCATCACCACCCAAAACCGGACTTCCGGGTATGCTGTGTTTCGCATCGACCCACTGAGAAATGTAGCCGCTCAAGACATTCCCGCTCACCCAAGTGTGTACCTTCTCTCAAAAGCTGCGCGCCGAATTAGGGCGCTGACGCTTCCGGCTCGGTTTCGGAGTTAGTCGTGGGTCAGAAAATGTAGAAACTCCAGAAGGCCGCCTGGAAAGGCGGCTGGCAGGCACGAATGCCCGCCCTACGCAAACATCCTCATCCTCATGCCCAGCCAGGTGCGAGCCGATCTTGATGATGGTCGCCTCGCTGCCGAACCTGTGGTACATTTGCGCGAATTCCAGGCCGATGTAACCCAGCAATTTTCATTCCCGCCCCTGCTAGGCGTTGCGCTAGTAAGGGACCAGCCTGACCGGTTCCGATGATGATCGCGTCGTAAGTCTCATTCATTAAACTCCTTTGTTCGGCGGTTGACACTCCATCGCTAAGGATCAAAAAGATCCCCGCTGGAAGTAACTTGCAAGTCCGGGGCCACCGCACCAGCAAGGTCGTGACTGCGGTTCATCTGTGTCGGAAGTCGGCTATCGGTGTCGGGCCAATGGCTTTCCCGCCGTTCCGCTTGTTAGGTTAGCCCCTCGACGAAACGGCAAAGGATCTTTTTTGAGAACTTTGCCTTTTCTCGGGGTGATGAGTGCCTGTTGGCTCTTGAAATGCACCCTGTAGAGGTGTGACTGCACCAACGACCTCACAGCCAGAAACCCGCTGGAATTCAGCGGAATCCGCTTGGCCGACTAAGGGGTCACAAACATGAATGCGACGACCGATTTTCAGATATTCGAAGCGAAAAGCCTCACCCCGCTGGACGCGCGCGAGGCGCTGATCGATGAGGTTCGGAGTGGGCTTCGGAAACGTCCGCGATCCCTTGTGCCGTGGATGCTCTACGATGCCGAGGGTTCGCGTCTTTTCGAGTGCATCACAACCCTGGCAGAATATTATCCCACGCGAACGGAGCGCGAGATTTTGGCGGCCAATGCCGAAACGATCGCCGCAGCGCTTGGTTCTGATTACACCAGGCCCTTGCGCCTGCTGGAGTTGGGAGCAGGGACGGCCGCCAAGACCGGAGTTTTGCTGAAAGCCGCCGCGGGCTTGCGAAACGAAGTAACTTACCTCCCGGTTGATGTCGCTTCGGATGCACTCGATGCCGCATGCGACAGCATTGGTTGCCTGTTACCGGACGTGCAGCTACAGCCTATGGTCGCGAACTATGTCACTCACCCGCCGAAGCTTGAACGGTTCGAGGGGAACACGCTCGCAATGTACATTGGATCGAGCATCGGCAACTTCTCGCCGGGGGAGGCTTGCGCCATTCTTCGCAATCTGAGGTCTGAACTCAGCGCCGGCGATGCGCTGCTGTTAGGTACCGATATGGTGAAAGACGTGGCGACTATGGTGCGGGCATACGACGACAGAGATGGCGTCACCGGCGAGTTCAATTTGAACATTTTGCATCGCCTCAATAGAGAACTCGGTGCGAACTTTGATACCGGCTGCTTCCGCCATCGAGCCCGCTGGAATCGCCTGCAGTCACGCATCGAGATGCATTTGGAGAGCACGTGCGATCAATGCGTAGATATTCCGGCGGCGGAACTCAGCATTCAATTCGCGGCGTCTGAAACCATCCATACCGAGAGCAGCTACAAGTTCACCCACCAAACGCTGGGCGCCTTGTTAGATGATGCGGGCTTCACGATCAAGCAGACGTGGACGGATCCGCGACAGTGGTATGCACTGACGCTCACGGGCCTTCGTTAACTGCGGTCAAATCTTTGCGCGCTTGTTCCATCCGTGGAAGGCCGACTTGTCGCCCGCGTCCCAAACCTCACGAAGTCCAGGACTGTTGAGGTCCCAGTCAGGACGGATCTCGCTTGTCACCGCCCGGAGATCGTGCCAGAGGTCGACGACGGAAGGCCGGCCCCAAAACCAATAGCCGTTATAGATGCTGTGGATGACGAGTCCTGGTTTGAGCACGAGTGTGTGCGGAATCATCGGATTATGCTCCGGGTCGGTATACTCAGCGATGTCGAGGTCCTTCTGGACGATTCTGCCTGGGTCGGAGAGGAAGGTCCACTGGGCGCCCACCGACGCGCGGAACTCCTGAAGGGTGTGGTGGTCATCGGTAGAGATCGTGGCAATTTGGGTGTATGCCACAGCGATTTTCGGATAAAACGCCGCAAGTTCGAGATGCTGCTGATGTTCCTTCGGGCAGTAATGGCCGCGCGAAAGCGTCAGGATAAATGGATCGGCGCCCTGGAGTTCGCTGAGCCTCCGAGGTGTAGCCGTGTGGTCGGGTAACTGATAGTCAGGAAAAACGGTTCCGGGAATTAGGTCAGGCCGCATGATTTGATTCCTCCACAAATCCATCGCATTATCATCTCCCCTGTGGAATGAAGCCCGGGTTGCCGGTCGTAACTACTTCATTCAACCTTTGTCTAGTCTGAATTCGATTGATTTCATCAAGCGCGTCTTCCGGAAGAGCGGAGATGTTGAAATTCTCCCGCGCACGCGCCGCAGTTCTAGGCGTTGTAAGCAAAGCCGTGCCACGCTGCACCGCCCAAGCTAACAGCACCTGTGCAGGCGTCTTGCCAACTCGCGTGGCGATTGCCGAAATGACTGGATCTTGAAGCGGCCCAGGTCTCATTCCGTGACCCAACGGCGCGAAAGCCAAAAACACGATGTCGTTCTGCTTGCAGAATTCCAAAAGCTCCGTTTCCGGCAGATACGGATGCGCTTCGACTTGGACCACGGCCGGCTTGATTCTCGCGGATTCATAAACGGGCAACAATCCGTCCAAGGCGATGTCAGATAGTCCGATGGCCCGGCATTTGCCACGGTCCACAAGACTCTCCATCGCCCGCCAAGTATCGAGCAAAGTCACGCCGTGGTCGTAAAGGATATTGCCGTTTTGATCTCGCGGATCCAGTTCGTCGCCCGGTTGAAAGGCAAACGGCGTGTGACTGAGATAGAGATCCAGATAGCTGAGTCCAAGTCTGGCGAGACTCGCCTCGAAAGCAGGCCCGACGCGCTCAGGCCGGTGATTTGTATTCCACAACTTTGTGGTAACAAAGATGTCTTCGCGGGCAATCCCGCCAGCGGCAAGTCCTGCCTGCAACGCC
Source organism: Bryobacterales bacterium (assembly GCA_963785595.1). Classification (GTDB taxonomy): domain Bacteria; phylum Acidobacteriota; class Terriglobia; order Bryobacterales; family Bryobacteraceae; genus Bog-105. The sequence goes on from CAWAVY010000003.1 coordinate 2,102,865, forward strand.
TCGCCCACCTCGCGCTCGTTCCGGTATCGTTCCGCACAATCGAAGTGTCGAAACCCAACTGCGAGCGCATCTCTAGTAGCACTTATCGTCGCGGCTGCGTCGGGAATCAGGGTGCCGAAGCCGAGGACGGGCATATGGCCGGCTCCGTAGTGAAGCGGCATTCTTTTCATCCGAAAATCGGCAGAGTCGATCATGATGACACCTCAATAGTAGCCTCAGCAGTTCGCGGCGGCATGGCACCGTTCATCCGTCAACTGCTGAATAGGGCGCGCCCTCGGAGATCGGCGTGTTTCGATCCCCAGCTTTCGCATCTTGTAAACCAGCGTAGTACGCGGCAATCCAAGCCGATTGGCCGCGCCGTCCTGCCCTCCGATTAGCCAGCCGGTTTGGTTCAATGTTTCCAGAAAATGCTCTCGGTCGGCCTCCGCAAGCGTGCGTGCAGCGCTCTCCGAATTCTGCCTCACCGTCTGCTTCAAGTCCAGCGGCAGACGCAGCACCGACCCAGGCGAAAAGAGCACCGCGCGCTCGATGAAATTCTGTAGTTCGCGAATATTCGCCGGCCAGTCGTGCGCTTTGAGGACCGCCACCACTTCATCGGGAATCGAATCGATGGGCTTGTTGAGACTGGCGGCAAACTTTGCTACGAAGAACTCCGTCAGTGGCAGGATGTCTTGAACGCGTTCCCGCAACGGTGGCAGGCAGATTGGAATTACATTCAAGCGGTAGAACAGATCCACCCGAAACAGCTTCTTACTCACGAGGTGCGCTAAATCCTGGTTTGTCGCCGCCGCCACCCGCACGTTGACGCGGACGGTCTGGCCGCTACCCAAACGCTCGAACTCGCGCTCTTGCAGGGCGCGTAAGAGCTTGGGCTGAAGTTCCAACGGCATGTCGCCAATCTCGTCCAGAAAAAGCGTACCTCCGTCCGCCATCTGAAACCGGCCTTTGGTTTGCGCCCATGCGCCTGTGAAAGCGCCCTTTTCGTGGCCGAACAGTTCGCTCTCCAGCAACGCGCTCGGAATCGCCGCGCAGTTAAGGGCCACAAAACGTTGGTTACGGGGTGGACTAGCCTCATGAATGGCTCTCGCGATCAGTTCTTTTCCGGTGCCTGTTTCGCCTTGGATCAAAACAGCGGAGTCCACCGGCGCAATTCTATCCACGTCTGCGAGCACGGCCCGGAATTTCGGACTGGACCCGATCAAATCTACAGTAGTCATAGCGTTACTCCTGCTTCGATTGAACAAAGACCAAACTTCGTGAAAACCTAGCTTCCGAGGGCTCATTGCGCCAGGTCACCTGGTCGCCTTCCTGGGCTATGCGCTGTGGGTCACGCTCAAACATCGGCTGGCAGTCGAACCACCTATACCACCCAACGAGGCCGACAACTCCAAGCGATGCTACTCTCCCATGACGGCGCTTGCTGTTCTCTCCACACTGCAAAGTGCCGACATCGTTTTGCCCACTACCGATGGCCCTGAAATCCGTCTACGCCGTATCACCGAGCCGACAGCCGAGCAAAAGCAACTATTGGACCGGCTTGGCTTCAACCTCCCTCGTCAATTTCAATCCAATCAAAAATGTAGTGCAGACTTTCGCATAGCCTAGACTGATTCTGAAAGGTTTAGGTCGCTTCCGACCTTGACCGTGACGAACTTGGGTTAAGAGCGGAGTCACACTCAATGAAGAAGCCTTTCGGCTTGGTGAAGGTTCATACGCTGCTCTTCGCGGCGGTTGGTCCCTCATTCGACAGAATCAAGACGAGCATAACGAACCCGCCGGCGGCCGGATCTACCATCGTCGTCGGCAATCAAACCATCGTCTTGGCTCCGGGTTATGCCACATCCAAGTCCGTTACTAAGACTGGCATTGGGGTGGGCTTGGGTGTGGAAAAGAAAGCTCGGCAACCGTTTCCGGTTGCGTGCTGAATGGCGTTACGAGGGGTTCCCCTCCCAATCCCAAACATGGACCTCATATAGGAACGCAGCCTACACCGCAGCCGATAACTTGTCTTTGCACGAAAACGTTGTCAACGTCGGAATCGCATTTAAGCTCTGGTAGCGGGGCTATCCGCTTCGAAGTGTGACCAAAGCCGCAGAGGCCCACGTCCGCCTGCTCTACAAAAGAGGACGTGGGCCTCGAACCGTTCGATGAGCCGACACGCCGAATCTGGTCGACCAGATACTCAACGTTTAGAAAATGCGGTTGAAGGCTTCGGCGCAATAGCCCTGTGGTGACATGGAGCACCCTCAGTTTTTCATCAGTCGGAAGATACTCTCGACGCAGAAGACTAACGGGAATTCGATATGACTCCGTTCCCGGACGCCGGCGGAACCGGTACCGGTTTCGTATCGCTATATTGGGCTGCGAGATAGTCAATCAGTAACTGCCGATCAGGAACTGTTGCTCCCCATCCAACCATCTTGTCGACTTCTTTTCCCCAGGCAGCGGTCGAAAGCCTTTGCGAGTGAATCAGGCGCAAGCTGTGGCACGCTATGCAGGCAATCTGCTCTTCTTTTTTAGCGCTCTCCGTAGATTGGCCATTCGCAGAAAAACAAAGTACTACAAAACCGAAGATAGCAATGATTCTAAGACTAGACTTACTCATGCACCCTCCACAAGCACGCCGATTCGATCGATAGCATTGAACAAATACCCCGACGGATTCCAAGGGGCAACAATTGGCTGAACCCGCCCAGCGGAATCGGTTGCTCGCGAAAGCACCGTATAGTAGCCAGATTTCGACGGTGTCCATTCTAGCGTCCAAAGACGCCAAGTAAAAGGAAGACTCTTTTGTGAAAGCCGGGCTTCGCCCCAAGTGCTTCCGCCATCAGTGGAAACATCAACCTTCGTGATGCGCTCCTCGCCTGCCCACGCCATTCCTCGAAGATTGATAGGGGCCAGAGGAATTTTGTCTCCGTCCGTAGGTGACGCGATATATGACTTCACCGGCATTCCTTCGACTACTTCAAGGTCAGCACGATCAACGGCTGCCCCGGGCGCTACTGGATGCTTAGGAAACCGATAAGCGGGATTCATAAAAAATCCTTGATCCGGTTCGTTGGAAACCATCAGCGAGTTAACCCATTTCACCCAACTGGTTCCATCCCAGCCCGGCACGATCATGCGGAGCGGAAAACCGTGCAACGCCGGCAGGGTTTCGCCATTCATCCTGAGCGCCAGAAGCGTATCGGGGTGAATTGCTTTCCGCATTGGCAATGAACGAATAAAATCGGGCGTCTTTGCTAGACCGACATCTATTCCGTTTGCCGTGACATAAGCAGCTTGAAGGTCGGCGCCGGCCAGCTTGAGAACGTCGACCAACCGCGGACCGCTCCATTCAGCATTACCGACGGCGCCTCTGCCCCACTGTATGCCGGGAACACGAGGCCTGTAAAAGCCTCTGCCATTACCAGTGCATTCGAGGACTGCCGGCAGCGTTCCTTGAGGAAGTTTTTGGAGGTCCGTCAACGTCAACTGGATCTCACGATCCGTTCGGCCACCGACTTTCAGGCGGAAGTCGGCCTCGCGGATCTCAGGTCGAGGCAGATGTTGCCGGACGAAAAAAGCATCGTTAGGCGTGATCCATTGATCGAAGTAGTTCAGCGGGGTTTCGAGATCCTCTGGCCGGTCATTGTGCAATATCATGGGACGTTTGCCCGGGATGGTCACAGTTTCTTCATTCTGCGCCTGCATTAACTTGGTCGCCGCTAGCATTGCGAGCATCTCTCGCCTGTTGGCGAGTCCGACCCGATCTCTGTCAATCCGATTGGCTTTCATCAACCCTTTCCCAACGCGAAACAATAGCGTTTCTACTTCTTCTCTAAAGTCTTAGCTTACACTTCGTGACGAAGTCCGAGAAATTACATAAACCGTCTTGGGAAAACGTAGATGACCTACGGTGTCGGGGAAGGGAAAACTCCCCTGAGCAGAGTATTGCCCCTGTCACACAGGCATTCCAAGGTCCAAGAGGGTTCGCCCTGCCAACGTTTTGGTCCCGCGTTTGCACTAGATTCCAAAGGTAATGCGAAGGCGGTGGAGTTTGTGAGCATGACTGGCAAGAAGCCGCTTTTCATCGTGGTAATAAGCGGAACAATGAGCGAAACGAAGACCCTATGCGGATCTGGTTTCTCTGTAAAGACAGGAAACGGGCCTCCGGCTTCTGGTACGAACAGGCGATATGTTCGCCGGGATGCGCGAGTCAGAGGCGTTCGCCCTGTGGTGCGGGAACGTGGCTACGGACGGAATCTACATTGAACGGTCTTTTTACAAAGGGCTCTATGAAACACCGAAGACCGCCAGGAGCGATCGTCACGTGGGTGTTCCAGCCGAAATCATGGAGCGCTTAAGATCCTGGATTTCGCGGCTGCATTCGCAGCGGCCCGACGACTGTGTTTTTCCATCGTCGAAGCTGGCTAAACCCATATGGCTGGAAAGCGTTTTGAGCAAGCACGTGCGGCCCCGCCTGCGGCCAGCCGGTCTTGCTTGGGTTAATTTTGCCGTGTTGCGACGGTCACATTCAACTCTGCACAAGCAACGAAAGTCGGATTTGAAGGTTATCGCCGACCAACAGGGGCATGGTATGCGGACGCACATGGAGGAATATGTCCAGAGCGGGCTCGCGGAACGGAAGGCGGAAGCGTCAAAACTTTACGCCGATTTTTTAGGGGTGTTTAGCAAACGAGGTTAATCGAGGTACGTCAGTTTGGCAAGTGCTTGTAAGTTATTGATTCTATGGAGCGGGAGACCGGGTTCGAACCGGCGACGTCCAGCTTGGGAAGTTTACAGTCGAGTGCGACCTAAAGCGAACTCCCCTTCTTAGCGGCAGTCAACTGCAATAAATTCAATCACTTATGTGATTTCGAGCTCGACCATTGTTTGTCGGTGGCCGGTGGACACTTTTGTCCGACTAAAAGGTGTGCACTGGAGTAGATAATGAGACGCATACCGTCATCGGACGCCTTCCTTTCAATCCGTGATTAAAGTCCCAAGCTGAACCATGATTGTTGACGGCTTCTGCATCCAGTGCGCATGTCTTCTTCTTGCTTCCCTCTGTCCCCTTCAGTTTTATTACCGTTGCGCGATTCTCAAATCGCCGCTGGTTCAGAACGCGGGAGCACACGGGCGATATTCGCGAAACACCTTCTACTAAGCCAGTAGGGCAATGCACGCGGCTCATTGAGCAACTCTCACCAGCTTGCCATGCCCCATCTTGTCATCAATGGCTATTTTTGTTTGGTGAAGAGATGTAGCTAGCGAGTCTCTCGATACGCGGCGCACAATAGGCGTCACGAACAAGCGAAACGCCGCGGGTATATCGCGGCTTAATGCGATGGCCTCCAACTCCGCGTACACGCCTCCGTCCCGCTCCTCCAAGCGCGTGATGCTGGAAAGCCGCCAAATCAGGCCGGTGCCCTCGTCCTCAGGCAAGGTTCGCTGCTCTGAAGTCCCGAATTTATCAACCTCTTGGATGTGGGTTGTGTTAGAAATGCTGTACCAGCGATGATCGTCCACCCGAATATACGACGCTTCGCAGTCGGTATCAAGAGCCGTTTTCGCCACCACGGTTCTGTTCACGAGGCGGAGGGAAAAGAGGTCTTTGACTCCGTCAGAACCGTGCGAGATTGAGTCGATTACGCCCGGTTGATAGATCTCTTTGTAGCGGTCATAGTCCCGCACGATCCGCAAGATGTCTTCGATTTTCGCGTTAGGGACGAAGCCCGCACCAAGCCAATCGTGGATGAGCCCGGAAGGAACTTTCTGCGGAATTTGCCGGCTAACTGGCCCAATGTAAGGTCCCTTGGTGCGGACGTGCTCCGCCCGATCCGGCTCGTCATCGAGCCAAAGAAAATGTGCCCCAGGCTGGAGGCGAGCCTGCATTGTGGCAGTTGCCGCCTGAAGATAAGCATCCCAGGCTGCTTTCGTTTCCGGCTTCAAGGTGGCCGCACCAATGAACGCAGGAAATTGCAGCAAGATCAAAATAATGGCCAGGCGATCATTCCTCATCTTCTTAATCCTTCTTGTTAATCCTTCTTGCCAATTCGAAAAAGAAAGGCCGCCGAATGGCGGATGTCGTATTTGATGCAATTGCGTTACGCAGATTTAAATCATCAAGAGTCACTGACGGCGGCCCTTGTTGGATTTATCTCACCCGACCGAACTCCACCGTCCACCCAACAAAAGTGGCGGACCGGCACTCTCTCCTAATGAACGCCGGGACAGCACGGCATTGGAAGGATCGATGAAGATCAACAATTTTCTCATGACCATGGTGCTAGCCGGAGTCGCGTTGACGAGTGGAGACAGAGCCCTAGCGCAGGACCCGACCCCGCAGGCGACATCGAACCAAACAGGCTCCGACGAAGACATCAACTTGTTCAGGAAGGACGTCAGATCGCTCAAGAAGCAGATCATCGCTGCGAATATGGATTTGACGGATACCGAGGCTCAGCAGTTCTGGCCTATCTATGACCGGTATACAGCCGAATTGGCGCGGCTCCTTGATCCAAAGTACGCTTTGCTCAAAGACTACGCGCAGAACTACACTACATTCACGAGTGAGGAAGCTGAGAAGTACATCAAAGGGCGCGCCGCGGTCGACGAGTCAGTCATGAAATTGCGCCTCAAATTCTTTCCGATATTTCGACAAGTGCTGTCCGGCAGGGCAACGGCGCTGTTCTTTCAACTCGATTGGCGCCTTGGCCTGATCATGGATTTGCAGTTGGCGTCACAAACGCCATTCATCGAGCCCTAGCCCCCTGCTCGCAGCGTCACGTACGCCGGGGCATTCGGCTGGCCACCGTTAATGAGGGTCTTTGGGGCCAAACGGGGATGAGACTGATTAGCGGTTTTCGCGCTTGTGTTTACCGCCGAGGTCAAAGATGCGATGTACCATTTCAACGGCGACACTTGCGACACTGGGATCTTTTTCGGCGGATGCGTCTAGAGCAGTTATCGGACCATGTAGGATTTCATTGACTATTCCGTGGGTAAGAAACCCGATTGCCTTCTCTTGCTCAGCACTAGGCTTCCCCAAGCGCCTACGCGCTCGGTCGATCTCGCCTCTCCTAATGGTTTCGATATGCTCTCGCAGCAGGACTATCGTCGGAATGACGTACTCGCTTCGGGGGCCTGCCGATGGGCGATCATTAGTCGTCTCCTTGAGACATGAACCGTCGTCCTGTCAGTCCTGACGACTCGTTGACGACGTTTTGTTTGAATTCCTTTCATCGGGGGAACCAACAAAAATGCTTGCGAATGTCTCTTACATTTGTGAACCCCAGGGCTCACGGAGACTAAATTGGCACGGCCATCAAAACTGATACTTGCGATAGGGCTCACGATTGCGCTCGCGAGCTTGGTTGGATGCGGGAGCAAAACCCGCTATCCGACTTACTACGTCTTGAACGTGCCCACTCCTGTTCCTACAAATGCTCATTCCAAACCTATGTTTGGCCCGGTCGCGGTCCGAGAGTTCAGGGCGCCGGCATTCCTAAGGGAGGGTCCGATCGTATACCGTCAATCGCCTGAGCAAATCGATTTCTACACCTATCATCGTTGGGTGGAAGATCCCCGGCGGGTAGTGACGGCAACATTCGCACGGAAGATACAGGCCTCCGGCGTCTTTCAGTCGGTCGATCTGTTCGACGGACATCAATCCGCTACCTATCTACTCACTGGAACACTCGACCACCTCGAAGAAGTTGACCGAGGAGGTGCTGTCTCCGTCGAAGTGAGTATTTCGGCGCGGTTGCTTAACCTGCGAACAGCGGAGGTACTCTGGCAGGAGACAAAATCAAAAACAACCAACATCGAGCAGCGCTCGATGCATGACATCGTGACCCAAATGTCAGATGATGTGGGCGACCTTGTGGAAGGGTTGGTTTCGTCCATGCAAGAGCGTGTTTCGGCGGAGTCGCTGGCGCTGAAGCGCACTAACGCGAATGAGTAAGGGCGGTATATCAAGGAGGAACGGAAATGCCTAATTCAGTCGCTTCGTCACAGCCCAGCCTTGCACAACGGCTAAAGCAGTGGCTCGTCCCAGGGCTGATTCTACTTATGGCCGTTGGGATTCTATTTTTGATCACCGGAAACTGGAATACGTGGGCCAGTGAGAGGCCTTCGCAGGAAACCGACGATGCCTACCTGCGGGCAGATCTCACGCCGCTGAGTACAAAAGTAGCGGGACTTGTGGCGACCGTCAACGTCTCGGACTATCAGCCCGTCAAATCGGGAGATCTACTCGTGCAGTTGCGAGATGACGATTTTCGGGCGCAGGTGCAGCAGGCTGAAGCCGCGGTAGCCGCAGGCGAGGACGCGCTCGTCAACAACCAACGGCAGAGGGAGTTGCAGAACGCGCGAATCATCCAAGCAGGCGACGGAATTCATGCGGCGGAGGCAGACCTAGCTGCTGGGGAGGCCGGCATCGAAGCAGCAAAATCCATGATCGCCAATGCCTCGAGCGCAATCGAGGCGGCCAAGGCCGATGTGGAGCGCACACTATTGGAGCGGCGCCGCCAGGAGGCGCTCATCGCTACGGAGTCTGCCACGCGCCAAAAGCTCGAGCAGGTCGTGGCGGAAGAACAGCGGTTCCGCGCACAACTCTCAAGCCGGGAAGCGGATCTTAGTTCAGCAAAGGCGCAGTTGGCCAGCCGGCAAGCTGATCTGGCGCGAGCACAAGCGCGACTGGCTAGCACCAAGTCGGAACTGGAAGCGCAGAAACGGCAGCGTGCAGTTCTCGACTCTCAGGAACTGCTGCTGCACGCCGATCTGAGTTCGAGAAAGGCGGCGCTTGCGCTCGCCAACACCAATCTCGATTACACCAGGGTCGTTGCTCCGGAGAGTGGTTTCGTCAGTGAGCGTAGAGTACGCCCCGGACAGCTAGTCAGTCCTGGCACTCAAGTCATTTCCCTGGTTCAAAAGGACGTTTGGGTGCAGGCCAATTTCAAGGAAACGCAAGTCCGCCATATCCTCTCTGGCGATCCGGCAGAAATTCGTGTGGATGCGCTTCCTGGGACGATCTTCCATGGGAAGGTCGACCATTTGTCACCCGCGAGCGGCTCGCAATTCGCTCTGTTGCCGCCTGACAACGCCACCGGTAACTTTACCAAGATCGTGCAGCGGGTGCCCGTGAAAATCGTGCTCGATGCCAGCCAGCCAACCGAGCGTTTGCGGCCCGGGTTGTCGGTAATCGCAACGGTTCATACCACTGGCGTTGGCAAGTGAACGAGAATGCTTCGGTGATGTCCTCAGCGCCTAAAACCGCCCCTGCCTCGGCGCAATCCAATCGGTCTGAACCCGCCACCAATCCGTATGTTGGGATCTTAGGAGTTTTTCTAGGCGCCGGAATCGCCACCCTAAATGGGCGCTTGCTCAGCGTAGGTTTACCCGATCTTCGCGGTGCCCTCGGCTTTGGCTTTGACGAGGCCTCGTGGCTTCCGACCGCCCTCAACATGGCGATGATGTTCAGCGGCGTCTTTGTTGTCTTCTTAAGCGCTTTCTTCGGGCCACGCAGGATTCTGCTCTCAGCAGCACCTGTTCTGACGCTTGCCTCCGTACTGCTGCCTCTCGTCCCGAACTATCGGTCAATGCTGGCGTTAGTGGTTATCGCGGGCCTCTCGTCGGGTACGTTCTACTCGCTTACCATGACTTTTGTGCTAACTACCCTTCCCAGGCGGCTGGTTATCTTCGGGATTGCAGCTTACGCTTCAGACATCGTTTTCATTAGCAACATCGCCTCGGCGATTGAGGGCTGGTACGCCGAGCATCTCTCTTGGCACTGGGTCTTTTGGACTGCGGCCGTCCTCACGCCGTTGATGATGCTATGCGTTTATTGGGGAATCCCCCGCAAACCTCCTACCACCGACCCAAGACCCAGTTGGCGTGGATTCGCTTATTTTAGCGTTGGCGTCAGTCTTCTCTACGGGGCTCTCGATCAAGGCGAGCGCTTGTATTGGCTGAACTCCGGCGTCATAGTCGCCATGCTCGCCGCGGGAATGTTTCTATTGGCAGCCGCGTTCGCGCGCCGTATCTCGCAGCCGAATCCAACGTTACAACTTGCCTTTCTCAACCGTCGAAACATCATCATCCTCGCCCTGTCAGTGTTCGCGTTTAAGTTCGTTCAACTGTCCACTATTGTGCTCGTTCCCGGATTCTTGAGTAACATCCAGCAATACCGCCCTTTGGAAACCGGTAATGCGCTTGCCTGGGTGGCGGTGCCAATGTTTGCTATTGTATGGCTGATCGCTCTCATAGTGATCTACACTCATTCGCGACTGATCTTGGCTCTGGGGCTCAGCATCGCCGCCGTTGGCTGCTGGATCTTTGCGCACCTCGATACGTCTTGGTCGGGGGCCAGCTTCGAAACAGTGGAGGTTCTTCTCGCCTGTGGCTTTGCGTGCTCATTCATTGGCCTAATAGGCAGTCTGGTTTTGCAGGGACTGGAAGCAGGAGTCCTCTCCAGCGCCGCCAATGCCGCCACTTACTCTGGATTCATTCACTTCATTCGTCTTTTTGGAGGCCAGGTCGGCGTCGCTGTCATGACTCACTTCATTTCGGTACGCGAAAAATTTCATTCCAATCTGCTCGGTCTCCATGTGCAACTTGGCGATTGGCTTACCGATGAACGCGTCCGCATGTTGACCGGGGGACTCTTACCGGGGTCCTCCGGGTTCGAAGAAGCCCAATACCGGGCCCTTGGCATTCTTGGCCAACAAGTTCGCGCCCAGGCCTACACGCTGGCGACTGCCGACGGCTTCATTCTGGTCGGTTGGGTGGTGGTGGCTTATCTGCTTCTGATGCTCTTTCTCCAGCCGGGCAAACTCAGCTATCAGGATTTGAGGAACATGAAATGAACCGAGCCTTCTTTTGCAGGATCATGATGATGGCAGCTCTGGCCATCTGGCTGGCCGTCTCTAATGAAGGCGCTGAACTCCGCCGCCTAACACTGACAGAGGCGGTCCATCTCGCGATCAGTCAGAACCGAGGTCTGAAGATCGCACGGCTGAGGGTGACGGAAAGTGAACAAAAAAAGGCTGGCGAACGATCTGCCTACTTCCCCTCAATCGCCAACCAATCGAATGCGCTGCACGTCACGGATCTCCAGAATATCGGCATCCCCGCAGGAACTCTCGGGACCGTGGCCGGTTCCCTCGTCCCCGCTCAAAATGTAGTTCTCCCGCAGGGTCAGAGGACATTGTTTTCGAGCGGCACAATGATTTCTCAGCCGCTAACGCAGTTGATCCGCATCCATCAAGCCAACCGCATCGCCGCTGGCGACGTTGCTGTTTCGAAGGATGATCTGAAGAATTCAGAAAACCAGATTGCTCTTCAAGTCCACAACCTTTACTTCGGCATCCTCATCGCCCGCCTTCAAAAACAAGCTGCCGAACACCAAAACGCTTACGCAACTGAGAATCTGCGCGAAAGCGAGGACGAGGTGCGCAACGGCAGCGCCCTGAGAGTCACCTCGATTCAGGGCCTTGCCGGCCTGCTCGAAAGCCGGCAGGCTGTACTCACGGCCGAATTGCAAGTCGACGACTTGGCCACGGAATTGAACGACCTCTTAGGTCTTCCGCTCGACACGCAACTCGAACTCGACCCCGCCGTGCCAGCCAGTATTGAGCAACGTCCCCGCGAAGAGTACGTCCAGACTGCATGGTTGGAGAACCCCGAAATACAAGCCGCCGAGGAGGCCATCCATAAGGCGCGAGCCGGCGTCATCGCCGCGAAATCCGCCTACATTCCCGATATCACCGCCTTCGCCCGCCAGAGCTATCAGGACGGCGTTCCATTCTTCGTTCGCAATTTCGGCACGTTCGGTGTCACTCTCAATTGGGACGTGTTCGACTTCGGCAAACGACATTCGGCAGTACGCGAGCGTGAGACGCAATTGGCTGAAGCGGAAGAGAATCTACGCCGCCTTAAAGAAGAAATAGCCGTCGGGGTCGAAAGAACTTATAACAAACTGGAGCGCACCAAGAATCTGGTCGAGGTCGCCACTCAGGTCGTGAAACTACGGCAAGAAAATGAGCGGCTGGCAGGGAACCAAGTAAGCCAAGGTGTGGTATTGGTATCTGACCACAGGCAGGCGACTGCCGCCAGTTACAAGGCACAGGCAGATTTGCTTCAAGCCAACTTAGGCTATCTGCTGGCTTGGGCCGAACTCGAGCAAGCAATCGGCCGCACCCCCGGATTCTAGCCGCTCCTAATCCTCAAATGAAAGGAGCGGCATCCCGTCATTTTGTTCGGGCTTCGACCGGCCATGAGCGATGGTCGCCGGCGAGGACTTACTTTCTCAACCCTTTTCTCTTGAATTTCCGTTCCATATCTGGCCAGAATTCCTTTAAGACATTGGCGGCCATATCAACTGCGAGTTGCGTGCCCAGTTTAGATACGGCATCAGTGGCCGTGCGGTTATCAACGTAGTAGGCGTTTGAAATCGCTACTGCGACTGAGTTTCCAACCACTTCCGAATAGTTGAACTGAGTCCCACCCGAATCGCGATGCGTCGAAAAGATTTGCCCCATCGCATAGGCAAGTCTGGACGATTTGCTTCCGACGCCCCGCCGGAAATAGCGGGGATCTTGGTGAAGGAGGGTGGGGAACACGCCCTCTGTCATGTAATCACCAATTAAGAGATCGCCATAGGCCGCACTCCAGTACCGGCTGAACCCGGCAGCGCCCTCCCCGAAGGATCGATTGGCATTTGTCAATTGGCCTAGACCGCCGAACATAGCCGCGAGCGCGAAGGTGCCACGATCAAAGGCGTCTTCTGAGGCTAACTTGAATTTTTCGCGGCCTGTCGCGGGCTGGTAATTCAGCGAGCTCGGAGAGGTGCGGTAGTTAGGAATGATCCCAAGAATTCGTTTACTCTCGCCTGGCGGCGGGCTTTGCGTTTCGCCCGTCGGAGCGACACCTGGTTGAGCGAGGCTTCCGGGAGACAGCTGCTGACTCAGAGACGAGGCCACAAACAGAGTAGTGACGAGAACGAAACCGAAGATGCGAAGATGCAAAATATAACTCCTTCTTTTGAGAGGAGCGAGATATCGCACGATTTGTTGAGGCACTTCATTTTCAAGCGACAGCTCCAACAAAAGTCGCGGAACAGTGCTCGTTGTCTACGAACGCCTGCCGTCTGCTTGAGCATGGCGAGCACACACAAATGGCGATCGGTTTCTTGTTACAACTCGGACAAGTGGGTACTCTTGTGATTGGGTCCATAGGTATTTGTGTGGCTCTCATAAACCAGCACCGCCAACTCAACGCCCAAATGTTCATTGAATTTTCCCGCCGATTTCAAGAGTTGCTTCGTTTGTTTCCTACTGAAGCGTGGCTTGCTAACCGCAGTCCTCACCAGCCCCTGCCGCCTTCAAGTCAGGAATTAAGGGACTGTACGCTTTACACCATCCAATTCGTTGCCGACGTCTATCATCTCCACAAAGGCAGATACATTTCGAATCGCCTTTGGATGCTTTGGGAACGTGAAATCAAGCGCACTCTAACGGGTCCGGTGATCCGTCGAGAATGGGAGGCCGTGGCTGCCGAATTCGCTCACAACTGCGAGTTCCTTCGGTATATCAATGGCCTGATGGATTCCAAGATGTAAAGGCCCGATCATTGTGGCACTTTGCGGTCTTTCGGCTGCCTGATTCTCACGAGGCTCCACGGGCGCTGCTTAATCTGGTCGCTCAGTTCATCAAGGTTCTCCGTTGCAATACGAAGATTCTCTATTGTGTCGTGGACATTGTCGTCGTTGGCGCGCACAGTGGTTTGCAGGCTGGCCATGAGGCTCTTAGCCTGCTCCATGGTGGATTGCAGTTGTGCGAGATCCTGCCGGAGAGGATCGCGCAATTGGTCGATCGTGGTATTGACGTTGGCCACTGTCGCGTCGGTATGTTCCAGCAGCGGGTCCATTTTCTTGATGGCTGAATCCGCATCGCGGCTCACCAGTAACACCTGATCCGTTATCTGGTCGATCTTCGGCGATTGCCGGGACACCAGAGCGTTGACTTGGCGCAAGATTCCCGCTAGCTGCTCTCTGTTGGCCGACCCTGTTGTCTCGTTCAGGTTAGCTAAGAGCGTGGTAGCTTGACCGCTAATTCCCTTGAGTTCGCCTTGCACCTGAGTAATCAGACCAGCCGCATTGTCGGCAATCCCGGATAGCTTCAGCGTCATGTCATCGATGCTTACCGTTTCTTGAGAAGCGATCACTTGACCAGCCTTAAGGCGTTGCGCGTCTTGAGCGCCGGTGGTGATGGAAATTGCGGGACTGCTCATCAGACTGACGGAGCCGAGCCGTGCCGTGGATTTCTCATTGAGCGGCGTGCCTTCTTTTACTTCAAGGAGAATCTCAATCTGTGTGGGATCCTGATTCCAAGGCCTAACAGAGGTTACTCTACCGGCTTCAATACCGCCGAAGAGAACTTCCGATCCTGGTGCGATGCCACCGGCGTAACGTAAGTAAGTCTTATAAGGGGTCAAATGCCTCCCCCATTCATTGTTGCCAACATAAAAGACCGTTACGCCTAGCAAGCTCAAAGAAACGATCACGAATGTTCCCACTTTCGCTTCTGTGGTCACTATGGATCTCCTTCCAAATACCGTCGTAAATAGTTATCTACTGCCGCCGCGTCGGCGATGTTGTCGGGGACACGGTCGAAAAATTGCCGAATTCGCGGATGCGGGTTGCTCTGCAGTTCCTCCTTCGTTCCCACTGCGATCAGCGATCCTCGATAGAGCATGGCCATGCGGTCCGCGATTCTGAAGGCGCTTTCCATCTCGTGAGTCACCACTACAACGGTCATATTGAACGCGCGCTTCAGGCCCAAAATGAGTTGATCCAGTTCGGCTGCCACGATTGGGTCTAGGCCGGCCGAGGGCTCGTCAAACACTAGAAGTTCCGGGTCGAGCGAAAGGGCTCGTGCGACAGCAGCGCGCTTCTTCATTCCTCCGGAAAGCGCCTGCGGGCTCAGTTTTCCAAACTCCGCGAGCCCAACCACCGCTAGCTTCATCCAGGTCATCAGACTAATTGTGGATTCAGCCAGCCGCGTGTGCTCTCGCAACGGCAACGCGACATTGTCTTCCACCGACATTGAATTAAATAGAGCCGAATTCTGAAAAGCCATGCCAATTGAGCGACGCACTCTCTTCAGCTCCCTGGCTGTGCATTTCGCCAGATCGACGCCGTTTACAAGAATTTCTCCGCTTTGCGGCCGTTCTAACCCGATGATTTGCCGTAAGAGGGTGCTCTTGCCGGATCCGCTACCACCGAGGAGAACCATAGTTTCGCCGCGTAGGATATCGAGGTTGATTCCATCGAGTACCCGGCGTCCGTTGTAGCTGACTATCACGTCCCGGACGGATATTACCGGGTCTGCAGATGCCGGCTCTGGCGCTGGTGGCATGACGTCACTTCGCTCCAGTCAGGTAGAAGAGGGCCGTGAATCCAACATCGGCAAGGATGACAAGAAACGTGGACTTCACAACCGCCGCCGTGGCAGATCGACCCACCGCGTCGGGTCCTCCACGAACGCGCAAACCTTCGAGACACCCGACCTGCACGATGATCGTTGCAAAAGCTAGACTTTTTATCAGGCCTGTCGCGACATCTCGCAGCACCATGGAGTGCCAAACGTATTGCAGGTAGACACTGAAAGTCATGTCCGTGCTAAACCGCATGAAAAGCCCACCCGCCAAAATTCCGCAAGTGTTGCTGATGATCGTCAAACAGGGCAAGGCGATCAGCGCCGCAAGGTATTTGGGGGCTAACACAAATTCCACAGGGTCGATCCCCATTGTCCGCAGCGCATCAATCTCTTCGGTTACCACCATACTGCCAATTTCCGCCGAGAACGCCGATCCGGAACGCCCGCTGACCGCAATCGCCGTTAACAACGGACCCAACTCCCGCGTAAAACCAATAGTCACCAAATCCACCACGAAATTCATGGCCCCGAAGCGGTGGAGTTCGGAGGCACCTTGCATCGCTAGAATGAATCCCGCGCATGCAGCCATGATCCCGACCATCGGAAAGGCATCCACGCCCACATCGAGCATCTGTCTGACGGCTGATCGCCAGCGGCTTCGATTCCCGACCAGTGGCAAAGTTCTGGTAAGCGCGCCGAAGACGTTCCCAACCTGAATAGCCAGACCGCCCACGTACTCCACCTGACGCAAGGTCGCGCCCCCAAGTCGTTCAACGGCGGAAGCACTCATTGCGGGCCCTCGGACGAAGCGCTTTTCTGTACCCTATCGCTATTCGCCTGCTGGAAGAAACGCAGCAGTCGCGTCGTTTCTAGTAAGTATCTTGGTCGCTCCTTGAGCCCGGTTAGCTGGAACTCCTTCCCCTGGGTTCGTGCGGCTTTGAGGATCTCAACCAACATGGCGAGCCCTGATGTATCGACGTAGGCTACACCGTTAAAATCGACTGTTAAGGTTCGACAACTAGGCGACACCAACTGCTTTAGCAAGGTCTCGCGCAATTCGGGCGATGAATCGATGGTAATTCGTCCCGTGAGCACGGCTTGGCACTCTACTCCGCGATGTTCGAACATTGCGTTGACGCCTTCGCTTGGCGCCATTGCCTTTGTCATTGTTCGCCAAGGGAAAGCCATAAGTCCCACTTCTGAAGAGCGCCTGAAGAGGGTTCTTGTTGGCAGGAAAGTTTCACAACACTAGCATCGCCAGGCAGCAAACAATTCATCCCTGTTGGGCCTCTTGGTAACTGAAGATGACGGAAATGGCACTGGCATCACAGCTTCAAGACGGCGTTTTGATCAAGCTAGTACTGGCAGGCCGAGCCGATTGCTTTACTGTCCTGATGGATCGCCACTTGGCAACCGTAAGAAAGCGGATCGGGAAGCTGGCGCGAGACGCGGGGGAAGCGGAGGATCTTCTCCAAGAGGTGCTCTTGAAGGTTTGGGTTCACTTATCGACATTTCGGTTGGAGTCCAGCTTTCGAACCTGGATGACTCGAATCGCCATTAATGAGGCATTGCAATTATTCCGAAGGGAACAGCGCCGACGGATCGTTTATGGCTCCCACGATTTCGATAGCTTCCCTTCTCTGCATGAATCGCCGTGTCAGTTGTTAGTCAACCTTGAAGGAACACAGACTCTTCGGATCGCTGTGGCGAAACTCCCGGCAAACTATCGGAAGGTATTGATTCTTCGCGATCTTGAAGAGCTAAGCGAGAAAGAAACGGCACACTCTCTCGACTTGAGCCTTTCAGCAGTGAAGACGCGTCTGAGGCGCGCGAGACGGATGCTGCGAGCAAGGTTCCCGCAATAACTCGTGAGCGCCTTTGGGTCGGGGGCCCAGCGAGCCCGCTCGTGAAAGGCGAAGAAACGGCGTCTTTTGCTTACCGGGTTCGCGAATGGATACATCTTGCGCTACGAACCCAATCCGCGTGGACGCCGACGGCTTGTAAAAACGAAGCCAAACTTCGTTGGATCGCCCAAGATAACGGCCATTGGGCAAGTTTGAAAATACGAACCCAATGGCTGGTTGCTGTGCTGCGCAACGAACCCAAACGGTCGCCGACGTAAAAGGATTGCTGCGGTGCAGTTGTAGGTGGTAAAGCAATTCGGACAACTGGTCGATCCGTTGCCGCTCGTTTGCACTCACGGCTCGGCTCGAGGGTTGACGGCACTACAAAAAGTGCGTGGCGGAAGACTTGCAGTATTAAGTTGTCAAAGAACCGTGAGCCGACGCTTCGAACACCTTGCGGCGAGAGAGAAATCGGCGTTGGTTTGAAAATAGCGTGCGGCGGGGTCGAGCTAGATGGACCATTGCAAGGCAAAACAGGCAAGTGGCTGATTGCTCAGGTAGTTAGGCGAGGAAATATTTTCACAAGACTTGTGAACGACTTAGAACTATGGTAACTCTCCAACAAAAACACCTTGCCGAAGCTCTTGCCGTATGAGGACTGAGCAATTCAATCCAATGACTGTTACCTCGCGATTTTCCATCTTCTGGAGTTTCACAGCCGTCGCGGCGTACGGGGAGCAGGTGCAGGCCATCGGGAATATCTTCAAGCCGAAAGCCACGCCTGCGGAATCTGTCTACCACCTTTCGCTATTGGTGCTTGCGGTTTGCGCGGCTATTTTTATCGTTGTCGCAGGGCTGCTGACCTACGCGCTCGTTCGGTTTCGCCGGAAATGTGGAGATCACAGAGAACCAGCCCAGGTGTATGGGAGCGATCGGATCGAGATCGCTTGGACAGTGATCCCGATTCTCATCGTCTTCGTGCTGACCATGGCGACGGCTCGGATCGTGTCGGCGACGTTGGACAAGCCCATCCCTGGCGATGCTCTGAAGATAACTGTTATCGGTCACCAGTGGTGGTGGGAGGTTCGGTATCCAGCATTCAAGATTGTGACTGCGAATGAGGTGCACGTACCGATAAGCACAACGGCGAATCCGGCAGTTACATTTCTTGGTCTGGAATCAGCCGATGTGGCGCACAGTTTCTGGATCCCTCAGTTAGCCGGTAAGACAGACTTGATCCCAAACCATCCGAACCGCATGTGGATAGACCCGAAACAGGAAGGCACGTTTCTCGGCAATTGTGCAGAGTATTGTGGAACGCAACACGCCAATATGCGTCTTCGGGTCATCGTTCAGTCGCGGGCAGACTTCGCGAAATGGATAGCGGGTCAGCAGCAAAACGCGACGACTGCTGCGCATATTGAAACCGGCCGATCTCAGTTTCTTTCCTTATCTTGCGTGAATTGTCACACGGTGAGCGGGACAACAGCCGCTGGAACTTTCGGCCCGGACCTTTCTCACCTGATGAGCAGAGACACACTTGCCGCTGGGGTCGTTCCAAACAGCGTCAAGAATCTGCGTGAGTGGATTAAAGATCCGGACGCCGTCAAACCCGGAAGTCTCATGCCTAACATGCAACTTACCCCTGAGCAGTTAGATGAAGTTGTCACGTACCTGTCGTCTCTGAAGTAAATCTTATGGCATCCATTCCTTACAACCCCGAACTTTCCGCCGTAGACGGCAAGGCGTTGTCACTTCCTACGAAGCTGCATGAATGGGTTGTGACTGTGGATCACAAGCGGCTTGGGGTAATGTACATTGCAACTTCGCTCTTGTTTTTTGCCGTTGCCGGAAGCTTGGCGGCACTCATGCGGACGCAGTTAGCGTTTCCGGATGGCCACGTTTTAAGGCCGGAAGTTTTTAATCGGCTGTTCACAGTACACGGCACAACAATGGTGTTCCTCGTCGGTATGCCGTTATTCGCGGGTTTTGCGAATTACCTGGTGCCTCTGATGATCGGCGCCAGGGACATGGCGTTTCCGCGGCTGAATGCCTTTGGGTACTGGACGTTTCTGTTTGGGGGACTCCTCCTCTACTTCAGCTACATCGGGGGAGAAGGGCTAGCGGGTCATGGGACCGCGCCGGATGTTGGCTGGTTTGCCTACTCGCCGCTAACCGAGCGGGCCTTCTCGCGCGGCACCAGCACGGACTATTGGATTCTCAGCATCTTCGTGAGCGGTATTGGCACAACAGCAAGCGCCATCAACGTTATTGCCACGATTGTCTCCATGCGCTGCAAAGGGATGACGCTCAGCCGCATGCCGCTATTCGTGTGGCTGATGCTGGTTGTCTCGGGAATGGTTCTTATGGCGATGCCGCCATTGACGGCCGCCCAGGCCATGCTGCTGCTCGACCGGTATTTGGGCGCTCATTTCTTCGACACGCAGGCAGGTGGGTCGGCGCTGCTGTGGCAGCATTTTTTCTGGCTGTTTGGCCACCCCGAGGTCTACATCCTGGTGATCCCTGGCTTCGCTTGCGTTTCCGAAATCATTCCGGTGTTCTCAAGGAAACCAATGTTCGGGCGCGCAGCCATGATTGGCGCCACGATAGCGATTGGCATGGTGTCGGTGAGTGTTTGGGCTCACCATATGTTCGCCGTCGGCATGTCATCGACATCGAATACTTTCTTTGTGGCCGCCACGATGCTGGTGGGAGTTCCCACCGGAATCAAGATCTTCAACTGGCTGGCAACCCTGTACAACGGAAAGATCCGGTTCGATACGCCGATGCTTTTTTGTATAGGTTTTCTGTTTCAGTTTCTGATAGCGGGATTAACGGGAATCATGCTGGCGGCGGCGCCGTTTGATTGGCAGCTTACGGACTCTTACTTCGTCGTTGCGCATTTTCACTACACGCTGATTGGCGGCATGTTGTTCGCGCTGTTTGGGGGCGTCTACTATTGGTTTCCCAAAGCCACAGGGAAAATGCTAAGCGAAACTCTCGGCAAATGGAGTTTCTGGCTGCTTGTCATCGGGTTCCACATGACGTTTGACCCGCTACACTTCGCGGGTTTGCTGGGTATGCCTCGCCGTATCTACACATATCCAGCGGGGCGAGGCTGGGAAGGTCTAAACCTCATGGCGTCGATTGGGGTCATTTTCCAGGCTGCAGCCGTGGCCTTCATGGCTTGGAACATCATCCGCTCGCTGCGGAGCGGCAAGGATGCCGGCAACGATCCCTGGGACGCTTGGACCTTGGAGTGGGCCACTTCCTCGCCGCCTCCTGAGTACAACTTTGCGGTCCTGCCAGAAGTGCAGAGCAGCCGGCCTTTGTGGGATCTGAAACATCCTGAAGATCCGGATTGGAAATACGAGTGAGGAACCTCCGATGACTTCAACCCTTGCCGTTCAAAAGACCGAGTGGAAACTACCGGATCGTGCCACTGGTTGGAGTTTCCTGCTTGATCTTTACAGAGTTTGTACTCTTCACGATCTTCGTGGTGGCTTACGTTTTCTACATCGGAAAGAGTCTGACCGGTCCAATACCTGAGCAGGTATTGCACCTCCCGATTTGGCCGACTATCTGCCTTCTGTCGAGCAGCGTAACGGTTGGAATCGCGGCGAAAGCGCTGGCGGAGTACCGGATACCCAGCTTCCAAATATCGGTGGCGGCGACAATCCTGCTTGGCTGCGAATTCCTACGGCAGACCGCGCTGGAGTGGTACCACCTCATTACGGTCGACCACTTGACCATCACTACAAACCTGTTCGGAACCACTTTCTATTCACTGGTGGGACTGCATGGCAGCCACGTTGCGATTGGCCTGACTTTACTGCTGCTCACATTGATACTCGGCCTGCGCGGAAGCATGGACGGACAGGCCCGGCGCTTCGAACTTCTCGCCTGGTACTGGCACTTCGTAGATGTGGTCTGGATTGTGGTTTTCACAGTCGTGTATGTGATTGGGCGTTGAAGGCGAATGAAACCTATGCTGAACGAACAAGGTTCCGATTCAATTCTCGTGCCGGCGCGCACTGCCTGGCCAGTTATAACTGCGTTCGGGTTAACGCTCATTTGTGCCGGGCTGGTGACTCATTTCGCGGTTAGCATCGTCGGCGTGGTGGCGCTATTGTGCGCCGCAGTGGGCTGGTGGCGCGATGTCCTGCCTGAACAGAAGGAGGAGTTAGTGCCGGTAAGTGCGGTGGAACGACGCGGTATAACCGTGCCGAACAGTTCGCTGGCGGTGGATCACTTAAGGATTGGTGTGGGCAGACATCGCCTCCGAATCCCTGAAGACTTTCATCCATATTCCGCGGGACTCTATGGTGGACTCGCGGGAGCCGCAGCGATGGCGGTGGTGGCCACACTGTTTGGCGTTGTCGCACAACGCAGCATCTGGTTCCCCGTCAACTTGCTGGCCGCCGGCATAGTGCCCTCACTAGCCGACGCCCCGGTTTCACGACTCAGAGAATTTAGTGAGAGCGGCTTGATTGCCGGTTCAATCATCCACCTGCTGATGTCGCTGTTTGTAGGCGTGCTTTATGCCATTTCACTGCCAATGTTTCCGAGGGGCGCGAAATGGCGCAGTGGACTGGTAACGCCGATTCTATGGTCTGGGCTTGTGGCGGCGACACTTTCGGTGATCAACCCTGCTTTGAATGCGCGCATCGAGTGGACCTGGTTCGTTGGATCTCAGATTGCCTTTGGCGTGACGGCGGGGTGGGTAGTGGGGCGGAGCCAGAAGATCGAGACCATGCAGAGCTGGCCGCTCATAGATCGTGCGGGAATTGAGTCTTTGGATAGGGATGCCGAGGAACCTGAATCATGATTTGGCGGATCCGCTGCTTGTCACTTACCGCTGCGATGACCATGCTTGTTGCGTGCGGCAATGGCCCGGAGCAATACGTGCTACCGGATCAAGTCATGAATTTCGGAACACTTTATAAAGACAATTGCGCTGGTTGCCACGGACAGAACGGGCGGCAGGGCGCGGCGCGTCCCTTGAACGACGGGCTTTATCTTGCACTCATCGGCAAAGAGCGGCTGGGCCACGTGATTGCGAACGGCGTGCCTGGTACGACGATGCCACCGTTCGCAGAGGACCAAGGCGGCACTCTCACGGATCGGCAAATAACCGTGCTAACCGACGAAATGCAAAAGAAATGGGCGCTGCCGCAAGAGTTCGATGCCGCTGCGATGCCAGCTTACGACGGCACACTTGGCAACGCAACCGACGGTGCGGCGACGTTTCGCCAGTATTGCGCTGGTTGTCACGGCCCAGATGGAACGGGTGTTGCCGGACGCAGAGGTGGATCGGTAGTCGATCCCACTTACTTGGCGCTGGTAAGTGATCAGTACCTTCGCACAACGGCTATCGCCGGTCGATCTGACGAAGCTATTCCGAACTGGCGCACCTATGTTCCGGGCCATGCGATGAACCCGCAGGAGGTCGCCGATATCGTAGCCTGGCTCGCGGCCCAACGCACATCCCCGGATAACCGGACCAATGGAGGATCGAATTTACCATGAGTAGTGACAATCAGGAGTCAGGTTGCGGCTGCAACAAAGTTGCGCTTGCCGAGGGCACGCCCGCAAAATCGCTGTCGCGGCGTAATGCGCTTCTCAAACTCGGCGCCGGACTGAACGCACTCGCCGGATTATTGATTGGTGTGCCAGTATTCGGCTACGTTTTATCGACATTCTCGAAAAAGTCACCACGCACCTGGGTGTCGCTCGGAGCGGTGAATCAGTTCCCGGAAGGGAATACAAGATTGGCGGTGTTTCGGAACCCAGTCACTAAGAATTGGGACGGAGATACCGCCGAGGTGCCGTGCTGGGTGCGCAGAATCGAAGGTGAGAAGTTTCAGGTATTCGCCATCAACTGTACCCACCTCGGCTGTCCGGTGCGATGGTTCCAGCAATCACGGCTGTTTATGTGTCCGTGCCACGGTGGCGTGTTCTATGAGGACGGATCTCATGCTTCGGGGCCGCCGCCGCGTGGACTGTTCGTCTACGAACACAAGGTTGAGAGTGGAGAGCTGAAGATTTTGGGCGGTAATCTTCCGACCTTGGCGGAGCCAACATGAGTTTGATACCGATGCTTAGATCGCTGGCGCTTTGGGTAGAACACCGCTTGCACTTGGTGAAGGTGTTCGAAGCAACTGCCGGCCACAAGGTTCCTCCTAGCACCAACAGTTGGTTCTACGTCTTTGGCAGTGGAACGCTTTTGTGTTTCGTCCTACAGATCGTCACGGGTATCTGCTTGGCCCTTGTCTATGTTCCTTCTGCGAGCCAGGCGTGGCCTAGTCTGCAATATCTCAATAACCAGCAGTTTCTGGGAGCCTTTTTGCGCGCGGTACACAATTGGGGCTCCATATTCATGGTGGCCATCATGAGCTTGCACCTGGTGCAAACGTTCTTGTTCGGCGCCTACAAATACCCACGCGAACTGACTTGGGTGAGCGGCTGCGTTCTCTTCCTCTGTACACTCGGCATGGCGTTTACCGGCCAGGTTCTTCGTTTCGATCAAGATGCTTACTGGGGATTGGGGATTGGCGCGTCGATTATGGGCCGCGTGCCATTCATCGGAGCGCAGTTAGTGCATTTTATGCTGGCTGGCTCGATCATAGCGGGCGAGACGCTTTCCCGCTTCTTCACAATGCACGTGTTCGTAGTCCCTGGAATGATCATCGCGCTGCTCAGCCTGCACCTGCGGCTCGTGTTGACAAAGGGCATCAATGAGTATCCGCAGCCCGGCCGCCTTGTCAGCAAAGAAACTTATGATAATGAGTACGAGGAAGCGGTCCACAAGACTGGCGTGCCGTTCGTGCCGGATGTAATCGGCAAAGACTTGATCTTCAGCGCGTTCTTGGTGGTGGCAATTGTCACTTGCGCGCTCGTTTTCGGTCCAGCTGGCCCCAATGGCCCACCGAACCCAACGCTCATTCACACAGCGCCGAAACCGGATTTCTATTTCCTGCCGGTGTACGCGATTCTCGCGCTGCTGCCGGCCTACATGGAGACATTCCTGTTACTCGTCGCTCCTGTGATCGGCCTCGCGGTTCTCATTCTGCTTCCGTTCTATTCGGGAACGGGAGAGAAGAGTTACCGACGCCGCCCAATGGCTATCGTCATTGTTGTACTGGCGTTTTTGACGGTAGGGATACTCGCCCATCTTGGAACGTTCGCGCCGTGGTCTCCACACATGGACGCGTGGAGCGGCGCACCCACGCCGGTTGCGTTTATACGGGACCGTTCGGGACTGGAACTGCAAGGCGCGCTTCTCATTCAGGGGAAGCAATGCCGAAATTGTCACAGTCTCAATGGCGAAGGTGGCTTACGTGGTCCGGCTCTCGACACAGTGGCCACGCGATTGACGCGCGACGAACTGGTTAGGCAAGTTATTCAGGGCAGCGGTAACATGCCGGCCTACGGTAAGAACCTGAGCCCGGCGGAGGTTAGTGCGCTGGTCGCCTTCATGGAGACCTTGCGACCCTCGTATCAACCTCCGGCGCGCGACGCCACCGAATCCGCGCGCTTGCCATCGAATGACTCAGTGCAGCCGACTTCGAAGGATCTTCGCGCGGTCCGTTAAAACCAGACAATATGGACCCTGCCGCCGCAGCTGCGCTTTCATCATGGAGCCTGAACGCTTCTTTGGTGTGCATGCTGCTGGTGCTGGCGGTTATTTATTTTCGAGGGTGGCGCCTTCTTAGCGCCGAACGGCCACACAAATACACCGCCCGCAGACTCGTCTCGTTTGCGTCGGGACTGACTACGATTCTCATCGCTTTGGCCTCGCCTATAGACGCGCTCGCAGGGTTCCTCCTGGAGGCACACATGATTCAGCATCTGCTGCTAATCATGGTGGCGCCTCCGCTCCTGTGGCTCGGACAGCCTGTTCTGCCGCTACTACGCGGTTTACCTCGCTTTGTGTTCAGAGACGTGATGGGGCCTTTCTTTTCTTGGAGCGAACTGCGGCAAACCGGCAAGGCAATTATGCACCCGCTGATTGGATGGTGCTGTCTGGCAACCGCTATCATCGCGTGGCACCTTCCTCGGCTCTACGAGTTAGCACTGCACTCGCAACGCTGGCATGAAGCTGAGCATGCTTGCTTCTTTTGGAGCGCCATGCTGTTTTGGTGGCCGGTCATCGGGGTCTGGCCAAGTCACCCTGTCTGGCCCAAATGGGCGATGATTCCGTACCTGGTCTTAGCCGATGTCGTGAATACGGGGCTGTCTGCGGTCCTGTGCTTTTCGGATCACGTTTTGTATGGCACCTACCTGTCGGTCCCGCGCTTGTGGGGCATCTCGGCCATCAGCGATCAAGTTACTGCGGGCGCGATTATGTGGGTACCCGGATCAATTGCTTTCCTGGCGCCGGCCGTAGCGTTGATCATGCAGGTTGCTGAGTCTGGCCGATCTCACAGAATCAAGCGGACGCCGGCCGCTCGCGCGGTAATTCCGCGCATTCGACCGAGAACTCCCTCGGATCTTTTGCGGGTACCTGTCGTCGGGCCCATCCTTCAGCATCGATACTTTCGGCGGTCGATCCAGTTCATGATGTTGATGATGGCTGCAGTGGTCGTAGCTGACGGGCTTTTCGGACCCCAGGTTGCACCAATGAACCTTGCGGGCGTCTTGCCGTGGACTTACTGGCGAGGTCTGGCGGTGATTGCGTTGCTTGCGGTGGGAAACCTCTTTTGCATGGCCTGCCCATTCACGTTGCCTCGCGACTTAGCGCGAAAATTCGTAACGCCTCTCTTTCGTTGGCCGAGACAATTGCGCGCGAAGTGGATTGCCGTCGGCTTGCTGATCACATATCTCTGGGCTTATGAGGCTTTAGGTCTGTGGAACAGCCCGCGCTCGACTGCCTGGATCATCCTTGGCTATTTCGTCGCCGCTTTCGCAGTCGATACCATCTTTAAGGGTGCCAGCTTCTGCAAGTACGTTTGTCCCATCGGCCAATTCCATTTCGTTCATGCTCTTGTGTCGCCTCTAGAAGTGAGAGTGCGTGAACCGGCGGTCTGCAATTCCTGCAGCAGCTACGATTGCATTCGTGGCAACGATCGGCAGCGAGGATGCGAGCTGAATCTTTTTCAGCCAAAGAAACAAGGCAACTTCGATTGCACCTTTTGCTTAGATTGCGTACAGGCTTGCCCTCAACAGAACGTTGGAATTCTTCAAGCGCTGCCGGGAAAAAGCATATATAACGATAGCCGTGGATCGGGAATCGCGCGTCTGAGCCAGCGGCCGGATGTCGCGGCTCTCGCTCTAGTGCTGGTATTCGGAGCATTCGTCAATGCAGCCGGAATGACCGGACCGGTGATGATGTGGATGCACCACTGGCACGCAAAGCTGCAACTCAGCTCAATGGTGCCGGTCGTGACGGTGTTTTATATCCTAAGCCTCTTGATTGTTCCAGGCATTTTGGTCGCCGCGTGTGGTTGGGCCAGCTTCTATTGGGGACACCTGAACCTCAGGCTCATAAGCGTCACCTGTAGTTTCGCTCCGGCTCTGATCCCCGTAGGCTTCAGCATGTGGTTAGCGCACTTTTCGAATCACCTGCTGGCAGGATGGAGCACAATCATCCCGGTCGCTGGCAGATTCTTGTGGTCGGTAACTTCCGTCAATTACCCTGCGGCGTTTGTTCCTGAATGGCTGCCCTCAATGGAACTGATCTTCCTGGATGCGGGCCTGCTTTTAACCTTATATGCGATGTGGCGGGTAGCTTGCCGTCTCGTCAACGGCGCGCGTTCATCGGTGCCGGTGGTTTTGCCGTGGGCGCTTCTGGCGAGTGGGCTCTATTCGACCGGGGTTTGGATCGTTTTCCAACCGATGCAGATGCGCGGAATGATGATGTCGTAGAAACGGGCAGCTACTGAATGCGAGATTACTTAGAACTAACAAAGCCGAGAATCACCATAATGATTCTCATCTGCACTGCGGTTGGGTACTCTTTCGGTTACCGAAGCTCCTTGCATCCACTAATGCTGCTACATGTGCTGCTTGGCACGGCGCTGCTAGCTTCGGGAACATCGACGTTGAATCAGTGGTGGGAGGCAAAATCGGATGCGAAGATGCATCGGACACGCGAGCGCCCAATTCCCGCTGGCAGAATAAAGCGCCGTCACGCCTTTGCTTTCGGTGTTTTACTCTCGATCTGCGGATTTGCCGAACTGTGGTTCCAAACAAATGCGCTCGCGGCGATTCTAGGTTTGTTCACCTTGCTCAGTTATCTGTTGGTCTACACGCCCCTAAAGCGGCACACACCTCTATGCACAACCCTTGGAGCGGTGCCGGGCGCGATGCCGCCGCTGATCGGCTATGCCGCTGCTAACGGACATCTCGATTGGCCAGCGCTGGCGTTGTTTGCCATCCTGTTTGCCTGGCAGTTTCCGCACTTCTACGCCATCGCGTGGATGTATCGCGAAGATTATGCGAGAGGCGGCATCCGGATGCTCGCGGTGGTCGAGCCTCAGGGCGAGTCTACACGCAAGCGCATTGTGGCTTGTTCAGTGCTGCTGATCCCAATCAGCCTTTTGCCTCGTCTGCTGGGTATATCGGGATCGATTTACGCGATTGCCGCGGTTGGGGCAGGATTGTCGCTGCTTTATTTCGGAGTACGTTTTCGACAAGAGTGCACTTTCGTTCGAGCACGGCATGTGTTGTTGGCGTCGGTGGTTTACCTGCCGGCGGTTCTGGCGATGATGGTGCTGGACCGGCGCCATTTGTGAGGACACAACAAACGTAGCGGCCTTGAGTCTCTTTAAAGTTGGGGCGGCGCAATGAGTAGGCTACAGACGAAGGTTTGCGTAGCTGCTAGCGATTGCCCCGCGGATACCGACCCGCGCTCTGGAGGATTGTCCGTTCAACAATTCGTTCGGCGTGATTGAATCGCAGAAGGCGCGCCGTTACTTCGCCTTGCCGCGTAAGAGGTTCGATAACGGCTCCGCGGATCCGGAAGTGATCCGGCCACTGCTGCAAGCGAGGGTGAAACAGTCTGACGGCTTCACCTGTTTCTGAGTCGATTGCCGCAACGTCAGAGCCCTTATAGCGATTACAGAAAATACAGCAGTAAGCCAGGTTGTCCAGATTCGACCTGCCGCCATGTTTGCGGCTTACGATGTGGTCGATTTGATGAGCGAAAGCAGACCGGCCTTCCGGGTAAAGACAGTATTCACAACGATATTGCGCACGGAGGATGACTGCTTGCCGAGCGTCTTCTCGGAGTTCACGAGGCACGTGTCAGGATCTGTTCCGCACGGGCCTTTGCTACGCGAAATATATGTTCGAGCTGAAAGAAATAGTCCAATTCCGACTGTTCATCCGGAGAAAGGTGATCCTCTTTCTCTCGTGCAATCAGTTCTTCTACGCGTTGTTGGGCTTTCAAAGAAGGACGAAAGGCGATGATCTGTTCCGGCGTGGTGCCCCTTGCGATGAAATCGATAAACTCTAGATAAGCTGGATTGGCAACAGTCATGGCCTGCATATAGGATACCGTGTTCTCGCCCGCTGGGTCTCAGAGAATATCCGAACAACTTTTCCGCTAACTTTTCTGCAACTCGCCAATCGCCCAACAAAAATGGTTCATTGCGCCTCTTCTGGAACGTAGGAAGCGAAACCGAGTGTGGCCCGCTGATGAAGTTTCCGAGCGAAGGAGAAAAGGATACATGAGTTCAGACAAAGCAATACAACGTATCGCGATTGTCGGCACCGGCGTGATTGGTGCAAGCTGGGCGGCAGAATTTCTGGCGCGTGGCCTTGATGTGATCGCAACGGACCCCGCGCCGAATGCGGAAGCAAATATGCGTAAATACATCGACGAGGCGTGGCCGGCGCTCACTGCTATGGGCCTTTCGCCCAAAGCATCACGCGAAAGACTTAGCTTCACTCCAGATATGAAAACCGCCGTGTCGGACGCGGATCTTGTGCAGGAGAACGGTCCCGAGCGGCCCGATTTTAAGATCAAGTTGTTTGCCGACTTGGACGCCGCGACCCCGGCTGATTCGATCATTGCTTCGAGTTCATCGGGGCTGACCATGACCGTGATCCAATCCGGTTGCAGCCGTCCCGAACGCTGTGTCATCGGGCATCCCTTCAATCCCCCGCACATGATTCCGCTGGTTGAGGTAGTTGGAGGTGAGAAGACGTCGGCCGAAACGATCCGGCGCGCGATCGCGTTTTACGCTTCCATCGGGAAGAAGCCGATTCATCTGCGCAAGGAAGTGGTCGGCCACGTTGCGAATCGGCTACAGGCGGCCCTTTATCGGGAGGTAGTCAACCTCGTTCAGTTGGGTGTCGTGGACGTCGCGGACGCCGACACAGCCGTGTGCTGGGGACCTGGACTCCGCTGGGGAGTTATGGGTCCCAATCTGCTGTTTCATCTCGGTGGCGGTCAAGGCGGAATTCAGCATTTCATGGAACACCTTTCTGAGCCCTTAGCGACATGGTGGAAGGATCTCGGCAGCTTCACGGCTTGGCCGGAAGGGCTCAAGCAAACCATAGCCGATGGAACTTTAGAAGAAGTTGACGGGCGCACGGTGGATCAGTTGGCCGCGACCCGGGATGACGTGCTGCTGGGCCTTCTTCAGTTGCGCGCGAAGTATGCCGAGGCTCACCAGTCAGCTCACGCCGGTTAGAGAACAGATCAATATGCCAGTGACCACGCGACGAGTCGTAATCGTGGGCGGGGGCTTCGGCGGCTTAGCGGCGGCCAAAGCCCTCAAGGACGCTCCGGCGGAAATCATCTTGATCGATCGATCGAATCATCACCTCTTTCAGCCGCTGCTCTATCAAGTAGCGACGTCGGTGCTCACGCCTTCGCAAATAGGGTCACCGATCCGTAATATTCTTCGACGACAAAAAAACACCACAGTGATCCTGGGTGAAGCTACCGGCGTAAATAAGGAAGAAAAGCATGTACTCGTGAACTCGGCCGACCGAACGAACGTGCCGATTACTTACGATTTCCTGGTGTTGGCAACCGGAGCAACGCACAGTTACTTCGGACACAACGAATTCGAGAGGTTTGCGCCGGGCCTGAAGAGCCTCGCCGACGCGGTAGCAATACGCAACAAGATATTGCAAGCCTTCGAGCAGGCGGAAGCCGAGGAAGATCCCAACAGGCACCGGGATCTGCTCACATTTGTGCTGGTCGGGGCCGGTCCTACCGGAGTGGAGATGGCCAGCGCGATAGCTCTGCTGACTCGCGCGACACTTAAATCGGAGTTCCGGCGCATCAATCCTGATTCAACGCGGATTCTCCTGTTGGATATGGCGCCGCGTGTTCTTGGACCTTTTGCGGAACCGCTTTCACAGGCCGCCAAGAGACGACTGGAGAGCCTGGGAGTCGAGGTCCGGTTGGGGCACGGCGTCGATCAGATTGATGCCGACGGTGTGATCGTGTCGGGAGAACGAATTTTCAGCAAAACAGTGATTTGGACGGCAGGCGTTACTCCATCGCCCGCCGGCAAGTGGCTGAACGTGCCGACCGATCGCGCCGGGCGAGTTCGCGTAGAACCTGATTTATCGGTAGCAGGTTACCCGAACGTTTTTGTGGTTGGCGATACGGCGTCGCTTGACCAGGACGGCAAGCCACTAGCGGGCGTGGCGCAGGTGGCGATGCAAGAAGGTCGCTATGCCGGAAAGCTGATTCGTCGCCGCTTATGCGGAGTAACGGCAGCAGCGCCATTTCGTTACTTCGATAAGGGCACCATGGCGGTGGTCGGCAAAGGGTTCGCTGTTTTACAGAGCGGCAAGGTGCGGATCAGCGGCTTCGTCGCGTGGCTCGCATGGGCAGCGATTCATCTTCAGTTTCTGGCGCAATCCAGCCTCCGCGTGAGTGTGTTCTTGCAATGGGCTTGGACGTATATCACCGGACAGCGCGGCTCGCGCTTGATTGTAAATCACCACGGCGCGGAAGTAGCGCGGCCGGCTGCTCGCGAGGCGCAGTTACAAACTCTTTCAAAAAGTAACAGTTAAGGAGAATTTATGAGTACCCTCACACATGCTGCCGCGGCAATAGATAAGAAGAGCCAACAAGCCCCGGCAACATTACCGAAGCCAAATGGCGATTTCTATCAAATCATTGAGTGCTTGAATGAACAGGAACGCGCGACCGTCAAGAGCGTTCGCGAGTTCATGGAGACCAAAGTGGCTCCAGTGATAACTAAGTACTGGGCGGAGGATTCATTCCCGTTTGAGCTAGTTCCGGCGCTGCGCGAACTGAACATCGAGGGCTTAGGTTATGAGGGCTATGGCTGCCGCGGAGGAAGCACTCTCCTAGCGGGCTTCGTCGCAATGGAGATGGCGCGAGTGGACTCGTCCTTCGCTACGTTCTTCGGTGTCCATAGCGGGCTGGCGATGGGGTCAATCTACTTGGGTGGCTCTGAGGAGCAGAAGCAAAAATGGCTGCCACCTATGGCTCGACTGGAAAAGATAGGATCGTTCGGCCTGACCGAGCCGCTAGTGGGGTCAGGCACCGGCGGAGGTCTTATGACAACGGCGAAACGCGACGGCGACACTTGGCTGCTCAACGGCCAGAAGAAGTGGATCGGAAACGCAACCTGGGGTGACGTCACCATCATCTGGGCGCGCGATGTGGCTGACAACCAGGTGAAGGGGTTTATCGTCGAAAACAAATCAACGCCGGGTTTCACAGTGGAAAAAATCCAGAACAAGATCGCGCTACGCGTCGTCCAAAACGGGCTGATCACCATGGAAAACTGCCGCGTACCCGAACAGAACCGGCTACAGGGCGATTCTTCGTTTCGTGATACTGCCAAGGTGCTTCGCATGACGCGTGCCTTTGTCGCCTGGGAATCGACCGGCTGCGCCATGGGCGCGTATGAGCACGCTCTGGCATATGCCCAAACACGCGAACAGTTCGGCAAACCCATCGCAAAATTCCAATTGGTTCAGGACTTGCTCGCGAAAATGATCGGCAACGTCACGGCCGCGCAATGCATGGTTCTTCGCCTTTCGCAAATGCAGGACGAGGGCAAGTTACTCGATCACCATGCTTCTCTGGCAAAAGCGTTCTGCACTGTGCGAATGCGCGAGACCGTGGCTTGGGCACGCGAGTTATTCGGCGCCAACGGCATTCTGCTGGATTACCAAGTGGCACGTTTTTTCGCTGACGCGGAAGCTCTGTATTCGTATGAAGGCACGCGAGAGATGAACACGCTCATTGTTGGTAAGGCGATTACTGGATTGAGCGCTTTCGTTTAGCAGGCTAATAGCGGCGTCGATGACACAAACGTCGGTTGTGATTCACGGGACGGGCGCGGGATTCGCCTTGGAGATCGTGGCGGGGCAGCATCGCCTAAACGCGGACGAACCGCTTTCCGCGGGAGGCAGCGATACGGGCCCGACTCCTTACGAGCTGCTGCTAGCTGCTCTGGGCGCATGCACCGCCATGACAGTCACGATGTATGCCCGACGGAAAAAGTTGCCGCTCGATGGAATTGTGGTGCGACTACGACATTCGAGGATTCATGCCGAAGATTGCTTCGAGTGTCAGACCGAAGAGGGGTTTTTGGACCGGATCGACCGCGAAATTGAATTGAGCGGCTCGCTGAGTCCGGACGACCGTCTTAGGCTGTTCGAGATTGCGGAGAAATGCCCCGTTTCTCGAACATTGACGTCGGAAATTAACATACGTTCCGTCCTTGCCTAAGCCAACAAAGCGCATATTTTGTCGCTCACTTAGAGAGGAGAGTTAAATGAGCCAATCAACAGCTACGGGATTAGCACTTGAAACCGTTCTTTATGAAAAGAAGGACGCCATCGCGTACGTGACCATAAATCGGCCCAAGGTTCTCAATGCTCTGAATCACCAAACATGGACGGATTTGCGAGCGGCTTTTGAAGAGGCGCGAGATGAGGCAGCCGTGCGCGGCGTGATCCTGACCGGCGCCGGCGAAAAGGCTTTCATCGCGGGAGCGGACATCAGTGAGCTCGCTCATGTCACTGCAGTAGAAGCAGAACGGTCCAGCAGCTTTGGCCAGGCAGTCCTTAACCTCATCGAGAATCTGGGTAAGCCAGTGATCGCCGCAATCAACGGCTTTGCGCTCGGCGGTGGCTGCGAAACCGCGATGGCTTGTACCATCAGGATCGCCGCTGAGAACGCAAAGTTCGGCCAGCCCGAAGTGAAACTGGGCTTACCTCCTGGTGGAGGTGGAACGCAACGCTTGCCCAGGCTGGTCGGGAAAGGTCGAGCCCTTCAACTCATTCTTTCAGCAGAGATCATCGATTCAACAGAGGCTCATCGCATCGGACTAGTCAACGAAGTTGTTCCGGCTGCAGAACTCATCCCGCGTGCGGAAACGGTCTTGAAACAGATTTTTGCCAATGCTCCGATTGCTGTTCAATACTCGCTCGAGGCGGTGAACAAGGGATTGGAAACGAGCCAGGCTGAGGGGTTGGCACTCGAAGCTTCTTTCTTTGGGCTCTGTGCCGCAACAGAAGACAAGAAGGAAGGAACAACCGCATTTCTCGAGAAGCGACCGGCGAAGTTTCAGGGCCGGTAGAAAGAAGGGTTATGAATAACGACAATATCTTTTCAGGATTGAAGGTGGTGGATCTGTCGAGTTTCATCGCCGGGCCCGCCGCTGCCGTGATCTTGTCGGATTTCGGCGCTGACGTTATTAAGGTCGAGCCTCCAACCGGCGACACATGGAGAATCGGCCACAAGATTCCCCCCCAACCGCGATCCCCCGACAGCTATCCGTGGCACTTGAACAATCGCAACAAACGCGGACTGGCCCTGGATCTGAAATCTCCACAGGCAGGAGAGATATTAGAACGGCTCGTCAAGTGGGCGGACGTGCTCATCGTCAACACGCCACATCCGGCGCGTAAGAAGCTGAAGCTGGAGTATGAGGACGTTGCGCAGTGGAATCCCCGGCTGATTTATGCCGACGTGACTGGTTACGGCGAAAAGGGGCCGGACGCCAGCCTGCCGGGATTCGACATCACGGCGTACTGGGCCAGATCCGGCTTGCTATCGCTGACCCGGGATGCCGGCGCTCCACCCACTCTCCCGCCAGCAGGCAGCGGAGACCACGCGACGGCAGTTACTTTGTTTTCCGCCATCGTCACGGGCCTGTACCGGCGCGAACGCACTGGAATGGGTTCGTACGTCACCACGTCGCTCCTCGCTGCGGGTGTCTGGTCGTGCGGCGTGTTCGTTCAAGCTGCCCTTTGCGACGCCACGTTCTTCCCTCTGCATGACCGGCTGAAACCGCCGAACGCCATTCTCAATGTATATCAGTCCTCGGATGATATCTGGTTCCTGATTGTCCTTACGCCGGACAAGTGGCCGGCTCTAACAAAGGCAATTGGCCGCCCGGATCTGCTGACTGACCCGCGCTTCGCAGACTCGGCAAAGCAAGCAGCCAATTCGGCGGACCTCACGGCCATTCTTGACCAATTGTTCAAGTCACAACCCATGTCGCACTGGCGGGAAGCGTTCGATCTAGCTCACCTGACATTCGGAGTCGTTCACGCTCCCAGCGAAGTTGTCAAAGATCCGCAGCTCCGGGAGAACGAGATAGTCGTCCCGATCGAGGGTGCCGGAGGAACTCTGAAATTCACCGTCAACAGTCCGATGCAGGTGCAAGGTGTCGTTAAGGTGGCTGCGAAACGAGCACCCGAAATCGGAGAACATAACGAGGAGATTCTGACGGAACTAGGTTTTGAGAAGCGCGAAATCGAAAGCTTGCGCGTGGGAGGTGCGTTCGGTACTCCGCCCGCACGAACAGAGGGCGAGTTAGTCTCGCGAACGCACGCGGGCTGAAAACACTCAGCAAGAGGAAACATGACTCACCCTATTCGACGAATTGCTTCCACTCGAATGCCTACTCGGTGGGGAATGTTTCAGGCCCTGGCATTCGAGCGTGACACGCCCGGCGAGACCAGGCCAGTGGAAACAGCGCTCGTGATGATTATGGGAGATGTCAAACGGGGAGCGCCGCTACTGCGAATCCACTCGCAGTGTGTCACGAGCGAAGTGTTTGGGTCGCTTCGTTGTGACTGCAGCGATCAGTTAGAGATAGCTATGCGAGCTATTGCTAACGAAGGATGCGGCGTTATGATCTACGAGCATCAAGAGGGTCGGGGAATTGGACTTATGGCAAAGCTCAGAGCCTACGCACTGCAAGACGAAGGCCTCGACACGATCGCGGCAAATCAGGCGCTCGGGTTTGAGGCCGATTGTCGCAATTACCGTTTACCCGTCGCGGTCTTGAATCAACTTGGGATACGGCGGGTTCGGCTTCTTTCGAACAATCCTCAGAAGTTGGATGCCTTGGTCGAAGGTGGAATCGACGTTCTGGCACGCATTCCGTGCGAGACGCCGCCCAGTCCTCATTCTGTTGTTTATCTAAGAAGCAAAAAGGAGCGGATGGGGCACGCGCTTACACTCGTGTAGGCCGTGCCCGTTAATCCTGTATCTATGCTTATCGATTGCATTGAAAACTTTGGAGCTACCGAAACCATTTCGTGCCCCGGTGTATTTGTATCGATCGAGCAAGCCATCGATGAGTTGCAGGCCGGGCGCATGATCGTCGTCGTTGACGATGAAGATCGCGAGAACGAGGGTGATCTTACGATGGCCGCGGAGATGATCACGCCGCAAGCCATCAATTTCATGGCGACGCACGCGCGCGGCCTGATCTGCCTAGCTATTACGGGCGAAAGGGCGGACCAATTAGAACTGGGCCCCATGACGCCGATCAAT
The DNA here is from genome assembly GCA_963785595.1 of Bryobacterales bacterium. Lineage (GTDB taxonomy): Bacteria > Acidobacteriota > Terriglobia > Bryobacterales > Bryobacteraceae > Bog-105. Next base: position 2,138,873 of record CAWAVY010000003.1, read on the forward strand.
ACATCACTGGGCGGCACGGCCTTCACGGTATCGATCGATGCTAAGGGACGTGGCGTCACCACCGGTATCTCGGCGTCTGATCGCGCGCAAACTATCTTGGCTGCGATTGATTCAGATTCGCTTCCTGCGAACCTGGCGCGGCCTGGACATATTTTCCCGCTCAGGGCACGTCCTGGCGGGGTGTTGGAGCGGCGCGGGCAAACGGAGGCAGCCGTTGATCTTGCACGTCTCGCCGGATTGCATCCGTCAGGCGTCATCTGCGAAATCATGAACGAGGACGGCAGCATGGCCCGTCTGCCTCAACTCCTTCGCTTCTGCGTCGAGCACAATCTGAAGATGATTACGGTTGAAGACTTAGCCCTTTATGGATTGGAACGCGAGGCGATCGAGCTCTGGACTGGGCTTGAATGGTGACCACCGGATGATCTATGTCCATTCCATGGAGCGAGCGCTCCGGTATCACCCAGGGCAGCTCGCGTGGCGTCTGGGCGAAGACCGCCTGAATTTTCGCGAGCTTCACGAGCAAGTGAAACGCTTGGCTGCTACTCTTACGCATCTCGGCTTCAAACCGGGCGACCGGCTAGCGCTCCTACTCCCCAACGGACTCGACTACATCAAGTTTGTCTATGCATGCGGCTGGCTTGGCGTTATCGTCGTGCCGATGAATACACGTCTCTCCGCTGCCGAGATTGATGGGGTGTTGGAAAATGCCAGTCCGCGGGGATTGGTACGGCATTCCTCGTTGCCGGCAGCCACTGTGCGAGTTCCCTGGGAGCTGGTGCTGGACCAACAGACTCTGAGCCAACAGACTGTGAACCAGGGTGAGTATACTCGCCCGGAACCGTGTTACGATGCCGAAGCCATTCTTGCGCTGATCTATACCAGCGGAACGACTGGTCAGCCAAAGGGCGTGATGGTGACGCACGCGAACATTCTGGCGAACGTCCATCATTTCAACTATTGGATGCGCTATCGCGAAGGCGGTCTGTTTTTGCACGCGGCTCCTATGTTCCATATCGCCGATTTCCCCGCGATGTTCGCGGCACCGGCCTTTGGAACCTGCCAAACGGTGCTGCCGACTTTTGGCCCGACAGCTTTCTGTGAGGCAGTTTCGATTGAGCGAGTCAACTTCACCGTCTTGGTCCCGACAATGATCAACCTGCTCACTCAATTGCCAGAGATTAAGGAATTTGATTTGAGCAGTCTCGCTGTGCTGGCTTATGGCGGCTCGCCCATGGCGCCAGAGCTAGTTCTTAAGAGCCGGGAAATTCTTCCGAAGGCAGAACTCGTTCAGGTTTACGGACTCAGCGAAACAGGATTGCTTACCGGCCTTCAAGACAAGGACCACGCCGGCGCAAGACTGTTATCGTGCGGGCTGCCATGCCCTGGTATCGATCTACGAGTAACCGATGAATCCGGCAAGGAGGTTGGTTCCGGTGAACACGGTGAATTGGTTGTGCGCGGCGCAAACGTGACCGCTGGGTATTGGAACAAGCGCGAAGATACCGCAGCGGCGTTCCGAGACGGCTTCTTTCGCACGGGAGATATTGGCTACCAGGACACGGACGGCTACTTCTATATTCTGGACCGTCTGAAGGACATGATCGTCACAGGTGGGGAAAACGTCTATAGCGGCGAGGTAGAGGCCGTCGTTGTCACACATCCTGCGGTGCGCGAGGCCGCGGTTTTTGGAATACCTGATGCCAAGTGGGGAGAGCTTGTAGCCGTTTGCGTAGTGGTCAAACCGGGCATGAGGATAACTGCCGACGAGTTGGTGCGCCACTGCCGTCAGAACTTGGCGAACTATAAGATTCCCCGTCGCGTGGAGTTCTTGGAAACAGATTTGCCGAAAAGCGGTTCTGGCAAAGTGCTAAAGCGGCTTCTACGCGAGCGTTTCTGGGCCGGCAAAGAACGCGCCGTTAGCTAAAGGCGAATTGCGCGCGGTGTTGATCCAATTCGCCGTCTATTGCCAAACAATATCGCCGAGCCCGGGCTCTTTGTTGTCGAGGAGAGTGGAAAGGAACCGGTATGCCTTATCAAAGCGTGAACCCATCGAATGGAGAGCTGCTGCGCAGCTTCGACGAACACATCGATGCAGATATGGAAAGAATGCTCGTGAGAGCCCAGGAAACTTTTCGCGATGTTTGGTCCAAGAAACCCATCCGTGAAAGGGCAAGAGTAGTCGGCAAAGCGGCTTCTCTCATGCTTGAACAAAAGGAGAAGTTCGCTTATTTGGCGACGCTTGAAATGGGAAAGCGGATCGAAGAGAGCCGCGGAGAGGTGGAGTTGAGCGCGTCCATCCTGAAGTATTACGCCGACAATGCGGAAACGTTTCTCGCTCCCCGCCAACTCCACTCTACTGCCGGTGAAGCTTACATCGAATATTCCCCGTTCGGCGTCCTAATCGGCGTGCAACCTTGGAACTATCCTTACTATCAACTGGCGCGTTTTGCGGCTCCTCATTTGATGGCCGGAAACGTGATGCTGGTGAAGCACGCTCCCAGCGTGCCGCAGTGTGCGATGGCATTTGAAAGGCTTTTCGTGGAAGCCGGTGCGCCGGCAGGCACGTACACTAACGTATTCTTATCCAACGATCAAGTCGCGAAGCTGATCGACGATCCGCGTACTAGAGGCGTTGCACTGACCGGATCTGAGAGGGCTGGAGAATCTCTAGCGTCCCGCGCAGGCAAGAATCTAAAGAAATCGACAATGGAACTGGGCGGAAGTGATGCCTTCATCGTGCTGGAAGATTATGATCTGGAGGATGCCGTGAAGATGGCCGTCGTCGGACGGATCGGCAACGCAGGGCAAACCTGTATCGGCGCGAAACGGTTCATTTTCGTTGGTCCCAGGCTCAACAAGTTTGTCGCGATGTTTCGCGCCGCGCTGGAATCCCTCAACATCGGCGACCCATTCGAGGAGGAAACCACACTCGGCCCCCTCTCATCCGAAGCCGCCCTTACCCACCTGCTCGAACAGGTAAACGAAGCAGTTGCTCACGGTGCGAAGGTTGTGACCGGAGGCAAGCGGGTAGATCGCAAAGGTTTTTTCATGCAGCCGACTATCCTCACCGATATCACACCGGACAATCCCGCGTACCGGCAGGAGTTCTTTGGTCCCGTCGCACTTATCTTTCCCGCCAAAGACGAGGAGGAAGCGATTGCCATCGCCAACGATTCTCCATTCGGCTTGGGCGGCTCCATCTACACGAAGAACATCGAGCACGGAAAGCGCGTCGCTAGCAGAATCGAAACCGGCATGGTCTTCATCAATTACCCCTCGGTGAGCACGGCGGATTTGCCTTTCGGCGGAATCAAACGGTCTGGATATGGCAAAGAACTTTCAGATCTCGGAATCCAGGAATTCGTAAACAAGAAACTGATTTGCGCCTCCAATGGGTTCTCTCTGGTCGCGTAGACTGGAGCCTCTCATAGGGGTGAGACGTCACGGCTACTACATTAAACCAATCATGACGGGCGCGAACTTCGCGATCGCCGAAACAGGAACTTTTCTAGTATGCACCAACGAAGGAAATGCAGATATTGGCGCTGCCGAGCCCCCACTGCATATTGCGAGCATCGGCATTGAAAATATGGTTCCGCGAGTGGAAGACATGGGCGTATTCCGCGCCTGCTTACCCGAAGTGCACTGGGCGAGCCTTTGACGCAATATTCGTCTCACTTTATGGGGCCGAAAAAGGGGGTGAGCTTCACATTGTTCTGGTGCACAACGGGAGAAGCCGCCGGCTTGGCATGACTGAATTCTGGCATTCGTTGAAATGCATTCTTAGTGGAGCTTGCATGGATACCTGTCCCATTTATCGCCGCAGCGGGGGGTTAGCCTACGGGGCACCTCATTCCGGTCCGATCGGCGCGATTCTCGATCCTACAGTTGACGAATTCAAATACAGCGAACTGCCATTTCACTCGACCTTGTGTGGATCGTGCTCGGAAGTCTGCCCGGTAAAATCGACATCAGTGACCAAATACTGAAATGGCGGAGAGTGATGGCCGAGAAGGGCTATCTTCCATTGGCCAAGCGCCTTTCCTTCGCGGTGGCGGGCCATGTTTTCCGCCTCCCGAAGAGTTTCACGCAGTAGAAAAGGCAGCGGGGCCGGTGCTAGACCATACACCGCATTTCCTGCTGTACAATCGGTCTCTGAATCCTTGGGGGGCGGGATCGGGAATTGCCGGAAATCTCAGAGCAGACATTTCGCCAGTGGTATGTCGTCAACAGGAAGGTAGAGAATGTCCAACACTAGCCGAGAGCAGACTCTTTCCGCTATTCGTGCCAACATTCCGCCGGGGCGAGTGGAGCATTCGCAGATTCCGATCCTCAAAAGGGCGGATACGAACCTCAAAACCACTTTTGAAAAACACCTTCAAGATGCCGGCGGCGTGGCACACAATATCGAAAGCGGAACCGGCGCGCAGGCAAAATTGGCGGCGCTCCATCCCGCGGCACAGGTGATTTTTTCTGCCGTTCCCGAATTCCCGGTACGAGGCGCGCGGAGACGGTTCGCGAGTCCCCACGAACTGGCGAATGTAGACGTCAGAGTGATTAGGGCGCAATTCGGCGTTGCCGACAGTGGTGCTGTCTGGCTTACCGAGGAGGACTTGATCGTGAACGGTCTGGGGTTCCTGTCCCAACATCTTGTCGTTCTGCTCGATCCCAACGAAATCGTCGCTGGCATGCACGACGCTTACGCACGCGTGCGTCTCGATGGGACAGCCTACGGATGCTTCATGATGGAACCTTCCGCGACGGGCGACGTGGAGGGCACCTTGGTTCACGGTGCGCAGGGAGCTCGCTCCTTGAACTTGTTTTTTCTATCAACGAGTGGAGCATGAATTTTGGCTTGGGCACGGCTACCCCTGCGAGAAGTCTATTCGGGACCGACCGCTTGCATAATTTGTCCCATTTCCATCGCATTGCTCGATGGGATCTCCTGGAGAGAGATTGCGAGCTGTTCGGTGGCAATTCCTGTGAGGTTTTGAAACATCGACCACAGTTGCTGGAGCATGTCCGCTTTCTCTTCCAGGTCGTGACCGCTGCGCAAAGTGCAATTCAGTGCTGCGGTCGGAGCCGCCACGCCGGCGGCATATCCTGAACCCGCCGGATAAGAGAGAAAGATCACTCGGACGAAGTTTCTCGGCACCTTCATAACCGCGGTATGGATTCGCGTTATCTCCTCGGCGATCTTGGATTTGATGTCTTCCGAAAGAGAGTGCTCTTCAGTCATTACGGTGTACAAGGGCATTCGTTAGCTCCGGGGCTTACCGCGTGGCCTTTAGGGCGGCGGCCACCTGTGTGACGCGCGCACCCTGATGCTTGGCAACTTCGATCTCGTCCGTAGTCGGCCGGGCGCTGTTCTGTCCCGAAATCGAAGACGATCCATACGGCGTCCCGTGTCCCTCAAAAAGCTTGGGGTGAGTGTAGCCATTCGGCACGATGATGAATCCCAGATGCGCCATCGGGAGGTAGAGTGAGAGCAGCGTAGTCTCGTTTCCGCCGTGCGGTCCCCCCGTCGACGTAATGGCCCCTGCCGCCTTTCCGTTCAGTTTGCCTTGAAACCACAAACCTCCCAGACTGTCTATGAACGCTTTCAACTCCGCTGATGCATTCCCGAAGCGCGTCGGGGTGCCGAATATGATTCCGTCGGCCCATTCCGCGTCGGCTGGTGTTGGGGCTCCGTATTCGGCGAGCATTCTTTTGCTACGTTCCTCCCAGCCCGGAACATTGGCCATTACTGTCGGAGAAACGAGATCGGGTACACGGCGAAGCCGCACTTCGGCCCCGGCGTCACTAGCTCCTTCGCCTACCGCTTTGGCGAGCGCTTCCACGGACCCGTCACGAGAGTAAAACACAACGAGAATCTTCGCTTTAGAATCTGCCATGGGCATCTCCTTCTAAGAAGAGCCTCGTATCATCTGTGTTGTTTGTCCCCGACTGCGCCTGATTTTTGAGGTGCTGGATCACATGAGAAGATGCTTATGCACTTTCTCGAACAGCTTGTGGTTGTCCCGGTAGTCCACATTGATTCCGATTAGGACAGGGCCCGGCATTTCGAAAGCTTTGCGCAACTGGCACCCGATGTCATCCGGGGAGTTGATAAACAGACCCTTGGCGCCAAAGGCTTCCGCATACTTGACAACGTCGACGGGTCCGAAATCCACGCCCGATGTCCGTTGGTATTTGGCGAGCTCTTGGACCCCGACCATATCGTACGTTCCGTCGATCCAGATCATATGGACCAGGTTTAGCTTCAATCGGACAGCGGTTTCCAGCTCCATGCTGGAGAAGAGAAACCCGCCGTCACCCGAGATCGACAAGGTCTTCTCATGTGGCCGCACGAGACAGGAAGCGATTCCCCAAGGCAGCGCGACTCCAAGGGTCTGTTGCCCATTGCTGATCAGAATCTGGCGAGCTCGGAAGCTAAACAAGAAGTGAGCAATCCAAAGATGGAAGGATCCCATATCGACACACACCGTGACATCATCGCTCAACCATTTCTGAAGTTCAGCGACGATACGCTGAGGATGGATCGGATTTCCAGTGTGCTGGTTCGCCTGCTCAATTCTAAGAGCGCGCTGCGAGGACAATGTCGCGAAGAACTGCTTCACATCCGGCGCCAGAACAATGGGAGCAACGAGATCCAGCAATGCGAAGAGGCTTGCAGCCACATCACCCAACACTTCAACGGCCGGCAAGTAGAAATTGTCGATGTCGGCCCGATTTGAATCGATGTGAATTAGCTTCGCTTTGCGGGGGCCGTTCCAAATCGAGGGATCGTACTCCACCGGGTCGTAGCCGACCGTAATGATCACGTCCGCGGCCGCAAGGAGCTCGTCTCCAGGCGAATTGTCGAGTTGACCGATGCGGCCTGCGAATTTTTGAAAAAGGTTCGCCGATACCGTCCCGGCGGCCTGAAACGTCCCGACCACTGGGATACTCGTCTTTCGCATGAAGGCGCGCACCGCCTCGGCGTTCTGGGGTTTACTGGCGAGAAGCCCCAGCAGCATGACGGCACGTTGCGAGCCGTTGATAATCCTCGCCGCTTCCTCAATCGACTCCCGGCTGCCAGGCCCGAACGAAGGCGTCGAGGAACCAGTCAAAGCTTCACAGTCTGCCGCTCCTTCCATTACGTCCTTCGGCAGGCTGACAAATGCGGCGCCTGGCCGGTCTGATTCAGCAGCAACAAATGCATTGGCCAACACCTCGCCTATGGATTGCGGAGAAGTGGCTTCAACGCTGTACTTCGTTAGAGGCCGAAACGCTGCTACACCTTGAAAGGTCTGATGAACCCGCTTGATGCCCTGAGAAGTTGGGACAGCTCCGCCGAGTGCGACCAGTGGGTCACCTTCGCTATTTGCAGTTAAGAGCCCTGTTGTCAAATTACTAACGCCAGGACCTGAGGTAGCAATAGCGACACCAGCCTTGCCGGTCAATCTTCCTATGCCGCCTGCGATGAAAGCTGCATTCTGTTCGTGACGGCAGACTATGGTTTGGATGGAGGAGGAAGCAAGGGTGTCAAACACCTTGTCGATCTTTGCGCCAGGGATTCCAAACACATACTGGACGCCCTGCCGTTCCAGGGATTCGACCACTACCTGAGCGCCCGTCTTTGCTGATGGTGAAGTTATACGGCCCAAGTTCGATACTCCTTAGCAGTCGAAAGGAACCGACGCGGATGCGCCCGAGGCTCTGCTGCGTTCAGCGCTTAACAAGTCTTCCACTGGATCGCGAGAGAGATCCGCCTTAAGGAATTCCTCGGTCTCGGGCAGGGAAACATGCATTTCGCCGATGGAGCAACCTTCGATATCGATATTTGAGGCTCGGCACTCGAGAACGTGGCCTCCTTTTTGCCGATCCTCCGACAGAAAATGGAAGTGGTATCCCGGGACGCTGAACGATGCGGCGAACGCCGGCGACCACAGGCCCACCAACGCTCCGCGCAACTCGTGAAAGGAGAATTCCTGTTGCTCTGAGGCGGCCATCTTTAGCGTCGTTCCCTCCGAAACTGACTTCATGACCCTGGTCTTCACGGTATGGAAAGTTCCGTTCGCCCGGAAGGCATAGAAGACGTTGTTCGAATCGCGGAGCTGGTCACAGGCCGCAACCAGGTCATCCATAGTCGATATTGTTTGATGGTTCTTTCGAAAGTCGGGATTAAACCTTGTCACGACAGCGTAGGGAATAAGGCGATCTCCGTCGACTGTAACAACGGTCCCTGTCGAAGAGACTTGGTAGCAGACTCCTCCGAGCACGATCATTTCGCCGTCCAGATCTGCAAATGTGCCGAGCCCAAAATCTCCATGTCGCAATAAGCGTGAGACCCGCACGGCTCCTTGATATAGCCCTTCGACAAGGGCCGCCGAAGTCGATACCTGAAAAAGAGTGTGCAGCGAAGTTCCTAGACTCTTAGCAAGTGCGCTGGCGACCAAATGATCACAGGTCTCCTTGTCAGCGGCCATGCGCTCTTCGAGCGTCGCGTAGAGGGAATCGGGAAGATTGCAAGTAATTGTCCTCATAACAGGTGCTTCAGGGTTTTGAGGTCATCCACGACGTACGACATGGAGGCGCGAACGCCCGCACCGCAGCGAACGGGGGCAAGATCTGACAACTCTTCGCCTCTGCAAACCGGGAGCGCGAGGATGCCATCGCCGATCCAAGCCTGCTCAATCTTGAGGTCGTGGGGTACATTTTCAACCAGTTCGTGAATCGCAGGTTTGTTGTGCATTCCCGCCGCCAAGCGCGGGGTGTGCAAGAGGTTCACGACCGCACGTTGCGACAACGTGGAAGGGTTCTTAACCGGCTCTCTCAACGTTACAACTCCTTCCGCAAGCCGCTGCCCGGCCGCCGACAGACTTCCGGCAAACTTCGACCCTGCCGCCAACGCCGGACCCGCCCCGCCTGTAGCCGCGTAATATCTCGTCTGAAAAATGGACCCGATGCGTTTCGGATAGCCCTGAGTCCAGCCCCGCGCCAGGGCCGCATCGTTGTCCACAAAGATGTATGGACAGTAGGAGACAGGTCGTCCTTCAAAGTATGCATCCACCAAAATGAAGAACTCACGATACTGGTAGCGCGCAGGATCGAGGAACTCCTCGTTCGAACCTGAGAACTGCCAATCGTAAAACAGGGCATTTGCGTGGCCATCGGCGGATGGATCAGGATCGAGCCCAGATGGCAGCGTGGCTGCCACGACGGAAGGATCCGCCCAAAACTCAATGTTCAGGAAGTCCGCGGAGTAGTGCCAGGGAGGAAGCGGGTTCAGTGTCGACTTCCCTTGTGGAGTCAATGGATAATTGAAGCCTTTTAGCATGTTGTAGCCATATAAATTGTGTTAGCCCATCCGTTTGCTGGCAGAACGGCGACGTTTGCCATTCCCACCGTTTCTAGATGGTCTGCTTAAGAAGATTTGGTTTATGTCACTTTTGTTGGAGCGCCTAGCCTGGAATTCCCCGCGGAGGTCCGGCACTGACAGTAGGACCCCACTTGTAGGGCTTACGAAAACGTGATCATACCCGACGAACCGGCGGGGTGAAAAGTGCATGGAGGCCGGCAAACGACTCTTCGCGTGGGCTCTTCAAGGAATCTGGCGATAAGTGGAGCAGACCGGCAGCCGGCGGGCCTGGTATGATAGCTTGCTTTTACGATGCTGCGGCGTAGCGGAAACCTGTTCTTTTGGTTCATTTGGATAGGAATTTTGGTGCCAGCTTTCGTTTTACCTGATCGCTGTAGCGCCCAACAAGCTTCACCCGCAGGGCGAGACGTCGTTCGAGTACCGATAGTCGAAGGCCGGGACATCCGCTTCCGAAAGCTGTCCAACCCGCAGAATCTGTCTCGCCTTAGGATTGAGTCGATTGTTCAGGACAGTCAAGGATTCATATGGTTTGGCGCCGGGAATGGGCTGAACCGGTACGATGGGTATAAGTTTAAGGTATTTAAACACGAGGTCGGCGATCCCAATAGTCTCAGCGGTGTGTCCGTGTACGCAGTATTCAAAGATCATTCGGGCAACTTATGGGTCGGGACCGAGGGCTTCGTAGACCGCTTTGAACCGAAATCCGAGACCTTTACGCATTTCGGACTCGATCAGTTCCCCAGCAATAGTCTATCGAAGGCCGTAATCCACATCAGCGAGGACTCCAGTGGAAGGCTTTGGCTGTCGACAAGGAACGGCCTGTTCAGCTTAGATCCGAATCACCGCAGGACGAAGAGGTATTTTCACGATCCCACTGATCCTTTCTCGCTCGGCGACAGCGAGATCTTATCGACCGGGCAGGACAGAGCGGGGAATTTCTGGGTGGGCACGCGCACATCTCTAGACGAATTTGATAGGGAAACCGGCAAGGTTACGCAGCGCACTCAGGTGGGAGACTCAGGTGTCGGACTATGGTTCCACGAGGACCGATTCGGCGTGTTTTGGGTCATCTATGGTTCGCTCGGGTACATAGCTACCTTTGACCGTAAGACAAATCGGCTGACGCGCTTTGATTACGAATGGAAAGCTGGAAGGCCACAGGAAAATCAAGCCTATTCCATGATGGAAGATAGCGATGGAACCATGTGGTTCGGAACCGCTGGCGCGGGCTTGATGAAGTTTGATCGTCGGAATCGGTGCTTTGTCAGCTACCGTCGCGACCCAGCCGATGCCGGGACGATTGACGACAATCGAGTAATTGCGTTGTTTGAAGACCGTGAGGGAAACATCTGGACGGGCCTTGATCAAAAGGCGCCCAACTATTTTCCAATTAGACCTCTGCCATTCGAAACCCTCTCCCGTTTGACGCGCTCGAGCAAAGAGGACCTTTCCGGCCAAATCACTGCCGTATATGAAGACGGGCGGAACGACGCCTGGCTGGGCACCAATCGGCGGTTGTACCATATCAATCTCAAGACTGGACAAGTTTGGCCGTTCAAAGGTGTCGATAATTCGGACGTCTTCTCGATCATTCCAGACGGACCAGATGTGCTTTGGTTCGGCAACGCATACCCCGGTTTGCTCCGTTACAACATAAAGACAGGAGAGCGCAGGGGCTACCGTCACAACAGAGCCGACTCCACAACCTTGTGCAGCGGTGTCATCTATCACCTACTCGTCGACAGCAAGGGAGTTCTTTGGTCTGCAACGTTCAATGGCCTCTGCCAATTTGACTCATCGAAAAGCCGATTCACGACTTACATACCCGGTCCCGGGAGTCGCGGGCTTAACTACTACGCGATAGCCCAGGGGCCTGACGGCGCGCTGTGGTTGGGTGGTAATCTTGGCCTTCATCGTTTTGACCCGCAGACCAAGAAGTTTACCGTTTACTCTCATAATCCAGAAGATCCAACCAGCATCAGCGACGGTCACGTCAACGCGGTGTTTTTCGATCAATCGGGGACTCTTTGGGCTGGAACTCAGAATGGCCTTGACAAGTTCGATCCGGCTGCCCACACTTTCAAAAGTTACGACCAGCGGAGTGGCATGTCTGGTACCGTCGTAAGCTGCATCCTCCAAGACGGTCGCGGCACGCTCTGGATGAGTACCAACAACGGCATTTCCAGCTTCGATACGAAATCGGAGCGTTTTGCCAACTACACGGCCGCGGATGGCCTTCCTGGTCAGGATCTCACCGGAACCGGGGCATGTTACGAGAGTTCGCGAGGCAAGATGTACTTTGCCGGGCTCAGTGGAGCCACCGCGTTTTTCCCCGATAAGGTCGTCGAGAGCCCTTATGTGCCTCAACCCATCCTGACCGACTTTCGCCTGTTTGGTTCTCCAGTCATTCCTGGCCGACGTTCACCCTTGAAGACGCCTATCAACTGGGCGAGCGCTATACGGCTCTCGCATTCGGAGAACATCTTGTCGATCGAATTTTCCGCGCTCAGTTATCTTAATCCTGAGACCAATCGCTACAGATATAAGCTCGACGGTATTGATAGAGGTTGGCGCGAGGTGGGAAGTGACGAGCGGCTCGCGACGTATACAACGCTGCCGGCCGGCAACCATACCTTTCGGCTTGAGGCCGCTACCATCAGAGGCCCGTGGTCCCCCGACGTGCTGCTGGAGATTAAGATTTTGCCTCCATTCTGGCAGACATACTGGTTTCTCACGTGCTTGGTTGCTGCTCTTTGTGGGATTCTGGGGCTGTTCTATCGATTACGCTTAAACCAGTTATCAGCGCGGTTCAACATCAGAATGGAGGAGCGGGTTGCCGAGCGCACCCGTATTGCTCGTGAGCTGCATGATACGCTTCTCCAAAGTTTTCAGGGGCTGATGCTCCGTTTTCAGGCAGTGCACGAATTGATGCAAGATGGAAAGGCAGAGAGACAACTCCAAGAAACACTCAAATACGCCGATCAAGCGATCATTGAGGGTCGTAACGCCGTATACGAGCTGCGCTCATCGGCCATGTCTACGAATGACTTTGCTCAAGCGGTGCAAGCGCTGGGCGCCGAACTGGGCACGGAAGACGCCGTAGCGTTCCGTTTGGCAATGGAAGGCCGTCCGCGCGAGTTTCATCCAATCATTCGAGACGAACTTTACCGCATCACTCGCGAGGCCCTACGAAATGCCTTTAATCACGCGCGCGCTCATCGGATCGAGGTGGAAATTGCCTATGCAGAACGGCTCTTCCGGTTGAGGATTCGGGACGATGGAGAAGGCATTCCACCGGAAGTCCTGAAGCAAGGTCGCCCCGGGCACTACGGCCTCGATGGAATGCGCGAGCGCGCCGAGCAAATGGGTGCGAAGCTCAGCATATGGAGTGGCGCAGCTAGAGCCGGGACCGAGATAGAGTTGACTATTTCTAGCTCTATTGCGTACGCCAAATCGGCGAACCGCTTCCGTTCTGGCCGACTTGAGAGAAGGTTGTACGAGAAGTGATTCGCGTTCTAACCGTGGACGACCATCCGCTGCTTTGCGAAGGCATTGCTGTGCTGATCGACCCGCAATCAGGACATTCACTCGCCGAGGAGGCAGTCAGATCTCGTCTGCATCGCCCATAATTTGAGCTTGGCCGCGGGCATGCGCCTAAGGTCGGTTGGCATTTAAGTGCTCGTGGCCGGACTCACCCATCTTGGGTTTCCGAAAGAAGGTGTGATCAACTACGAAAACGTGATTAAACCCGCAAGTTCCTTGTCATTGCGCATGGCACGCCCGCGCCGGCGCTCCTGATTCTTGGCTAGGAATTTGTCCAATGACGAATTAACCGGTCGATTCCCCCGGATGAATCGACCGGAACGATCAAAACACCGCGAATGAATATAATACGACTATGGCTGCCAATGGAGAGGGTGCCCACCGACGAGATCAAACGTCAGATCTTCAACTCCTGGTCCATTCGGCTCCCAGCTTGATTCACACGGGTAGGCCCGACGGACACCTCGATTTCTTCAATCAAACATGGCTCAGTTACGTGGGGCAGTCGCTGGAGAATTTGCAGGGCTGGAAGTGGACAGCGTTCATCCATCCGGAGGATGTTGAAGGAATCGTCGAAAAGTGGCGCGCGTCTCTGGCCAGCGGCGAACCGTTCCTGCATGAAGCTCGCGTCCTGCGCGCAGACGGCGAATTTCGCTGGATGTTGCACCACAAAGTACCAGCGCGCGACGGATACGGCGAAATTGTTAAGTGGTATGGGTCGAGCATCGACATTGAGGATCGCAAGCAAGCGGAAGGAGATCTCCGCCGAAGCACCCAGGATCTGCAAAGAAGCGAGTTTTATCTCGCCGAGGGGCAGCGGCTTGCCCACGGGGGTAGCTGGGCCCTCGATCCTGCCGGATTCGACTACTGGTCTCCGGAATTATTTCGGATGCATGGTCTCGATCCGGCCCGCAAGCCGCCTACTGTTCAGGAATATTTGGATTGTGTCCACCCACAGGATCGCGAGTCCATGGCGAACCTCATCAAGGAATTGTGGGCGAGAGCTTCACCGTTCGATGTTACGAAGCGCATCGTGCGACCCAATGGCGAAGTCCGCTACGTTCGCTGCGCCGGGGCTCCTGTCGCCGAAAAACAGAGCCCCAAAAAGTTCGTTGGCAGCGCCCTAGACGTTACGGAACACGAGCTCGTGACCCAGGAACTCCTGCGGCGCGAGGCCTATCTGGCAGAAGCCCAAAGGCTCAGCCACACAGGCAGCTTTGGGTGGAAACCTGACAGTGGCGAGATTGTCTGGTCAGACGAAACCTTTAGGATTTTCGAGTACGACTGCGCCAATAAACCAACTGTAGACATGGTGTTCCAGCGCATACACCCGCACGATAGGGCGCTCGCACAACAGGTCATCGAAAGCGCCTCCAGGAGTTCGGACTTCGCACACGAATATCGTTTGGTTATGCCTCGCGGGGCAATCAAGTACGTCCAAGTGAGAGCCCACGCTCTTTCCGATTCATCAGGCAACATCGAAGTTGTCGGGGCGGTGACCGACATCACCGAACGAAAGACCGCCGAGGGTAAGATCCGCCGCCTGGTCGATGCCGGCATTCTGGGGATCTTCATCGCGAACCTAGAGGGTGAGATCGTGGAGGCCAACCAGGCGTTTCTACAAATGTTTCAATACGACCGTCAGGATCTCGTCTCGGGCCGATTGCGCTGGGAGGATATGACGCCGGCCGAATTGCGCCAACGCGACCAACGTGCCGTGACAGAGGCACTGGCAACCGGTTTTTTTCAGCCATACGAGAAGCAGTTTTTCCGGAAAGATGGCAGGCGCTTGCCCGTGCTGCTGGGAGGGGCGCTGTTTCAAGATTCGAACGAGGGCGTCTCCTTCGTCCTCGATTTGAGCGAGCAAAAGCGCGCCGAGGAAAAAATCCGGGACCAGGAAATGGAGTTTCGGCAGATTCTGGACTTGACGCCTCAGCTTGTGTCGGTATACGGGCTTAATCGTGAACGCCTTTACGCCAACCGCGTCATGCTTGATTACCTCGGTTTTAGTCTCGAAGAATGGCGGCGGAGATTTAAATTTGGTGAGGCCCTTCATCCCGATGACTGGGAACGGACGATCGGCCATTTTGACCGTGCTGTCTCTACTGAGGCTGGTTTCGAGGTGGAGTTGCGCCTAAAAAAAGGCGATGGAAGTTATCGCTGGTTTCTGACTCGTTGCAACCCTGTGTGCGACGACAAGGGACAGCTCATGCGCTGGTACGTTGCGTGTACCGATATTGAAGACCGCAAGCGGGCCGAACAGAAACTTCAGCAGGAAAACATCGCCCTTCGCGAGGAGATCGATAAAGCTTCGATGTTCGAGGAAATTATCGGCACATCGAGATCTCTGAAGGCCGTTCTTTCCCGAATCGCTAGAGTTGCTCCGACCGATTCCACCGTTCTGATTACCGGCGAAACCGGCACTGGCAAAGAACTCATTGCACGTGCCGTTCACAAACGATCCCAAAGATCTGGGTGTCCCTTCGTTAGTGTGAATTGTGCAGCGCTTCCGCCCACGCTGGTTTCTTCGGAATTGTTTGGCCATGAAAAGGGGGCCTTCACGGGAGCCACGCAGCGTCGGCTTGGCCGCTTTGAAATGGCTGACGGCGGAACGATATTCCTGGACGAAGTGGGTGAACTCTCGCCCGACACACAAGGCGCGTTATTGAGAGTGCTACAGGAACGGGAATTCGAGCGAGTCGGGGGAGGGCAGCCTATCCCAGTCGACGTTCGCATTATCGCTGCCACGAATCGCGACTTGAACGCGGCTGTAGCGAATAGGACTTTCCGTCAGGATCTCCTCTATCGTCTCAATGTATTTCCCATTGAAATACCGCCTTTGCGAGAACGGAAAGACGACGTTTTGATGCTGGTCGAGTATTTCGTGCAGCGTTACGCTAACCGTGCCGGCAAAAATATCCGATCCATCGACAAGAAAACATTGGACCTGTTGCAATCCTACGACTGGCCTGGCAACATTCGTGAGTTGCAGAACGTAATTGAAAGGTCCATCATCCTCAGCTCCGCTGAAGTGTTTTCAGTTGATGAGTTGTGGCTTTCGAAAGGCGCTCCTCCGCAGGCATCGCGCGCTGAAGCATCGCCGGCTTTGAATGTTGAGCCGCGAAGCCAGCGGGAGATTATAGAGGCGGCGCTGGCTGGGACTCGAGGCCGGGTTTCAGGACCATCAGGAGCAGCGGAGAAGCTTGGGATGTCGTGCTCTACTCTTGAGGACAGGATCAAATCCTTGAAGATCGATAAACGGCGATTTAAGTACGGCTGACGCTCCTTAGAGTTGACGGGTTAGGCAGGTTTCAGATTTGTAGATACCCTCGAATCGGCCCTTCTGTACGGGGACACAATATCTACCAAAGATCGGTCGTGTGTGCGTCCCGGATGATTGCTCAAGTTTGAGTCCGACTTATGGTTGACGTTACGAAAATCGACGCTTTTGTTCAAAGTTCTCCGCACCCCGCATGGTTGGCGACAAGTCGCGGCGAATGTTTATATGTCAATCCGGCGCTGGAGCGTCTCATCGGCTTCGGTCTCAAATCTGATCAGATCAACCAAGTTGACTGGCGCAGTTTCGTTCTGGAGGAGGATCGAGCCGCTGCGTCGGCGTCCTGGCAAAAATCTTTCGCATCCGGCACGCCCTATCGCACGAGGCTACGCCTACGAGGCTCCGACGGTGTTCCTGTAACCGTCGAATTGATCGCTTTCGGACCCACCCCGAATGACGGGACCGAACTCTGGCTGTTTACCAGTTTGTACTTACATAGTGATACTCAACTGTACCCACGCCTCGAAGCACAATTACAGGCCACCCTAAATGTGATTCCGGCACATACCTGGTACGCTCTTCCATCCGGTGGACTGACATTCGTGAATGAACGAACTGCGGATTACCTTGGTCTTCCGAAAGACCATCCCCTTCGATTCGGCATCGACACGGGTGGAGAGTGGGATTCCCATATTCCCCTACTGCATCCCGACGACCGCGAAGAGTCACGCAGGGTATGGTCAATCTGTATACGCACAGGCTCCGTTATGGAAAACAGTTTTCGAGTTCGTAACGCTGAGGGAGGATATCGCTGGTTTCTAAGTCGTGTGGAACCACTCCGGGCGAGTGATGGAATCCTTCTGTATTGGATCGGGGTGAACCTCGACATTGACGAACGTAAACGCGCCGAGGAAAAGATCCGAGGACTGGAAATGGAGGCTCGACAGATTCTGGATCTCACTCCTCAGCACGTCGCCGTAGTGGAGCACGGGAAAGAACGCATTTTTGCCAACCGAGCCCTACTGAATTATTTCGGTCTTCGCCTTGAGGAATGGCAGAGTCGCGGCACCCAGACGCGAGTTCATCCGGATGATTGGGAACGTCTCATGTTGGGACAAGTCAGTCCCCCGGACCAATACGAAGCGCGGCTGCGGAGATACGACGGAGAGTATCGCGGTTTCTGGTCCGTAACAATCCGTTGCACGACGAACGGGGACAGATTGCGCGTTGGTTTGTTGCAGGGACCGACATCGAAGACCGCAAGCAAGCGAAGAGAGGCTGCGGCAGGAAAACGTCGCCCTTCGCGAGGAAATCGACAAGGCTTCGATGTTCGAGGAAATTGTCGGCACCTCGAAGCCTCTAAAGGCCGTTCTCTCCCGATTGCAAGAGTTGCTCCGACCGACTCGACCGTTCTAATTAGGGGGAGACCGGCACTGGCAAAGAACTCATCGCCCATGCCGTTCACAAACGATCCAAAGATCTGGTTGTCCCTTCGTTAGTGTGAACTGCGCCGCGCTTCCGCCACTTTGGTTTCCTCGGAATTGTTTGGCCATGAAAAAGGAGCTTTCACAGGCGCCACCCAGCGCCGGGTTGGCCGCTTTCAGAGGGCGAAGCGCAACGATTTTCCTGGATGAAGTGGGCGAACTGCTCCCAATACACAGGCGGCGCTATTGAGAGTGCTTCAGGAGCGGGAATTCCAGCGAGAGGGGAAGAGCCCATTCGCACCGACGTTCGCGTAATCGCCGCCACGAATCGCGACTTGAAGCGCTGCAGCGAATGGGACCTTCCGTCAGTATCCCTCTATCGGTTGAATGCTTTCCATCGAGATGCCGCCTTTGCGAGACCAAAGACGACATTTTGATCCTGGTCGAGTATTTCGTGCAGCGCTACGCCAACCGGGCGGGTAAATATCCGATTGATCGACCAGAAGACCTTGGATCTGCTGCAGTCCTACGACTGGCCTGGCAACATTGGTGAGTTGCAGAACGTAATTGAAAGGTCCATAATCCTCAGCTCCGCTGGAGTGTTTTCAGTTGATGAGTTGTGGCTTTCGAAAGGCGCTCCTCCGCCGGCATCGGGGTTGAACATCGCCGCCCTTGCGTGTTAAGCGCGGAGCGAGCGCGAGATTATCGAAGGCGCTGGCAGAGACGAGGGGTCGGGTTTCCGTACGTCAGGGCTTTCGGCCGAGCTTCGAATTCCACCATCGACCCTTGAGACTCGGATCAAGGCTCTGAAAATCAACAAACAACAATTCAAATTCGCCTAAGGGTTCCCTAGTTTCAACTCGCTCAATCACTAAATTCACGGAGATTCGCGCGATTAGCGGCAGCGCGCGGCATTTCCCCGCCCTCTTAATCGTGTTTTCAATCACTTGCGAATGGCAGCCGTTTTGCTTTGTCCTCCGGGTACATCCCCCCCCCGATCTATGGGGAGCAATGGAAGGAGTGAACCGAAAGCAAAACAAATGAGCTGCAGAGTCGACCGCGTCGCGGGCTCGCCCCGAAAACCTCGTGGTGTTGTTCGTTGAGCGGCCGGATCGCGGGGAACATATTTCGACATGCTTCGGGGCGTACTGAGGCAGGAATTGGGCGGCTTTGCCATCGATCTCAAAAACGTTCTTCTTGTCGACAGAGAAGCTGTGGAGGATTAGCTGCTCTCAGCGAGTCTAAGGGCGCGGAACTCAGGAGGGGTACGCCCTATATCCGTGAATGGGTTAACGGGGGCGGATTCGAAACACGTCGCGACACATGGGACCCGCTAGAAGGAAGGGGAGATATGAGCGAAGAAACATGACTTTGAGACGAGGTTTTGCCGACGACCATGTTCGAGGAGATTGTCGGTTCTTCCGAGGCGATCCGCGGCGTGATCGCGCAGGTGATGAGAGTTGCTCAGGGCGATTGCATTGTTGAATTCTACACCGGTGAGAGTGGTACGGGAAGAGGGTTTAATACATCGCGCGATTCACAAGAGGTCGCGTAGGTCTCGCTCGGTTTTCACAAGGATGCAAGTGCGCCGCGACTCCACCGTCGCTGATGGCGGCCGAAC
>CAWAVY010000004.1:0-1313503 GCA_963785595.1 Bryobacterales bacterium
TCGGCCGACTGCGATGTCGCCTTGCAGATAAGCTTCGAAGCCAGCCTCGGCCAGGGAGCGCGATTCCCACTTCTTGTCGTTCAGTTGTTCAGCGACTCTGTGAGCCTCTTCCCAGCCAGCCCGAGCGGAGCCGGTATCCATTTCGCCGTCGGCGTCACCTTTGATTCCCAGGCACCACATTCGCAAGCGCGGATTAGAAGCAATCACCGGCGACTTCAGCATGTCGGCGAGATGATTAGAAAATTCGGGAAGCGATCGACTTTCCATGGTGGCTCGCAGGTAACCCAAATGTGCGTGAATCTGTTGTGGCGACCCTGGCGGCAACCCTTTGTCAGCGATGAGAAAAAATGGACCTGCATCTGCCCAGTTGTAAAGATCAGCAAGATGGTCGGCCTTTTGTAAAGCTGCTACTGCATTTTCGTTAGGAGCTGCAATGAGCACGATTGAAAAAAGGCCAAAGAGAGCACCGAGTTTCAAGGAATTCATTTCTGTCTTCGATTGATTTCCGCTGAAAGCGGTTTCTTTTTTTCTTCCCGTGCAATCTATGCCCGCCGCTGTTTTCCACATTTCCACAAACAACGCGACGCCTGCTACTGGACTCTTCTACATGACATACAGGAGTAATAATAGAGAGCGCCCCTAAAGTCCCATCGATCCGCCCCTAAGGTCCCGTAAGAACCGGCGAAAACCGCCCCTAAAATCCCGATCGTTATTCCGCGCGCGGAATAATCCTCGTTATTCCGATTCGATTATTATTCCGCGTCGATTCTAAGACTTGCGAAAAAAGGCCGGAAACCGGCATCCACATGATTTTCACACCCGGAATAATTTTAAGACTGGACCCGAAAACGTCAGCATGGCCGCGTGCCGGCCAGCCGATGGCGACTCGGAATAATCTCGACTTCACGAGCCAACTGGGCTCGCGGAGAAAAACATGCTTGAAACTTTATTCAAAGACGTCGAGGTGCGGCAACCGTTGCTCGCCGGTCCGATGGGGCCATACCTGGACGTTCTGACTTCAAGACTCTTGGAACTGGGCTACTGCCATTCTCAGGCGCGGAAGATCGTTCGAACCGCATCTTCTTTGGGCCACTGGCTGGCGGATCGCGGACTGACGCCCGTCGAGGCTGGAAAGGCGGACTTGGAGAAGTTCATCCGCCAGCAGAGGCGAACACCCTGCGGCCGGCTTGCTGACGGAGCCGTTGGAAGCACACGCCTCCCAGGCTTGCTTCATTCCAGCGGCATATTGTGTAGAGAAACAAAGTCGGCTGAAGATGCGGTCCTTCACCGTTTTGAAAACCATTTGGTGAATGTTCGGGGAGTGCGGCGGTCCACCAGCACATCGTACTTGCGCTATGTGCGCCCGCTCGTTGCTGGAATCTACTCCAATGGTGAGCCCGAATGGTGGAGGATGACGTCGGAATACATCTCAGGGTTCGTGGTCCGCCAAGCCGATCAAGCGCGCGCGGCTAAACACCGGATTGTTTCCGCTGTGCGAACCTTTCTGCGCTTCATGGTTTGTGAGGGCACGCTGCCTGCCGAACTTGTGCGCGCGATCCCGCGTGTGCGCCGTTGGCGCTATGCAGAGTTGCCGAAACGTCTCTCCGCTGCCGAACTCGATCTGGTGCTCAAAGACTGTCAATCAGAGGAACACGGCTGCCTTCGCGACCGCGCCTTCATTGCCCTGCTGGCGCGCTTGGGTGTGCGGTCGGGCGAGTTGCGAAGCCTTCGCTTAGAAGACATTGACTGGACCGAAGGACTGCTTCACATCAAAGAGAGTAAGTCTGGCCACGGTCGCACACTGCCGCTGCCCGGCGATGCCGGCAAACTGGTCGCCGAATATATCCGCAGCGAACGGCCCACGACAGAGTACCGCGAGATCTTTCTGACTTCGCTGACGCCGCGGCGCCCGCTTGGCAACTGCACAGCTACCACGTTTGTGAATGTCTATCTTCACAAGCTTGGATTGGGCGGTCCCGGTCGCGGCTGTCATAGCTTCCGCCATACTGCGGCCACGCTGATGGTACAAAACGGCGCATCGCTAAAGGAGGTAGCCGATGTTCTCGGGCACCGTTCACTGTCTACCACGGGCATCTACGTAAAGCTCGACGAGCCCTCTCTGCAGGATGTTGCTCTGCCGTGGAAGGGAGGCAAACTATGAATCGCACTCAACTGGAAGACCGCCTGACCGCATACCTGGAACTTCGTAAAGCGCTGGGCACTTCGGTCGGAGCCAATGCGAAACTGCTCGGCGAGTTTGTGCAGTTTGCCGGTGATCAATGCACCACCGAAGCCGTCACGTCGAAGATGGTTTTTGATTGGCTGGAGAACAGAAAGAGCGAACAGTCGGCCGTTGCCATCGCCAGACAACTGAGCCTGGTGAGGCAGTTCCTTTTGCACCTGAGTGCAGCCATCCCAGAAACTCAAGTGCCGCAACGAAACCTGGTTGTTGGCTATAAGCGGCCCATACCGTTCATATTCTCGGCCAACGAACTACACCTGGTTATGGAAGCGGCAGCAGACTTCAAGCCAGGCCATTTCTGTTCGGTGGTGCTCCACGCCATTCTCGGCTTAATCGCCGCCACTGGGCTTAGGGCAGCTGAGGCGCTGAATCTCGACCGACCAGATGTCATGCCAAGAAGCAGTCCTGAGACGCTCCTGATCCGGGAAGGAAAGTTTGGCAAGACACGCTTGGTTCCGCTTCACTCCACAACGGCAGAACAACTGCGTGTCTACGCCGGGCACCGGGAGTTGCTGGGATACAGTCTTGAAACTCCCGCCTTCTTCGTCTCGCGTCAGCGCGGTCGGCTGTCGTATAACACGTTGCGGGAGGCCTTCAAAAAGCTCATCACCAAGCTGGGAATCCGGGCTCGCAACGGAAGCAATGACCCGACGCTGCATTCTCTCCGCCACTCCTTCGTCGTTACCCGGTTACGCACCTGGCACGAAGAAGGGTTGGATGTTCAGAGCCGACTGGCACACTTGGCGACCTATCTCGGCCATGTCGACGTTCATGAAACCTACTGGTACATGACGGCCACGCCCGAGATGCTCTCCGCCGCTGCAGCTGACTTTATGCCGCCCGCATCCGCCGGAGGTGAACGATGACTGGATCAGCACGATTCTCCTCCCTCGTGCAGTGCTTCTTCACAAAGCACCTCTGTGAGCACAAGCAGGTCAGTCCACGAACTGTAACTGCGTACAGAGACACCTTCCGCTTGCTTTTCACTTTTATGCAGAAGCAAACGGGCAAAACACCAAGCTCGCTGGAACTCTCCGATCTGGACGCGCCGGCCGTGCTGTCGTTCCTGGAACATCTTGAATCCGAACGAAGCAATCACGCCAGGTCTCGCAATGTGCGCCTGTGCGCAATTCGCTCATTCTTCAAGTTCGTGTCGGTGCGCGAACCGGAACATCTGATCGTTGTCAATCGCGTTCTCGCCATCCCGAATAAACGAACCTCACGCCCACTCATGACGTTTCTCACGCGGTCAGAGATGGATGCCATTCTTGCGACCACAGACCGGCAGACATGGCTGGGCAGCCGCGATCATGCCCTGCTTCTGACCATGTACAACACCGGAGCCCGGTCATCCGAGCTGACGCAGTTGCGATGTGGACAAGTGTCCTTCGGTTCACCAGCGTTGGTTCAGTTGCATGGAAAGGGCCGAAAAGACCGCGTTGTCCCGCTGTGGCCTCAGACGGCCAAGGTCCTTCGGAAATGGTTTGAGGTGTTACAGGCGGATGAAAAGGCGCTGGCTTTCCCGTCAGTTCGAAAGACGGCGCTGTCCGCGGATGCTCTTGACGGTCTTCTCAAGCGCGCCGTCGAGAAGGCGCTTCCGGCGTGTCCGGACATGGCCAACAAGCGAGTGACGCCTCACGTTTTGCGCCACACAACGGCCATGCATCTGCTGCAGTCGGGAGTGGACATCGCCGTTATTGCGCTTTGGCTTGGGCACGAAAGCATTGAGACCACTCACGGATATGTGGAGGCGGATCTTGAACTGAAACAACGTGCATTGGATAAGCTCACTCCCGCCTCAGGCAAGGTGAGCCGGTTCAAAGCTGATGATTCCCTGCTGGAGTTCTTGGCAGGAATCTAAACCGGAGCGCGGGCTTGGGCTTCTTTCTCCAGGCCCGCGTTTAACAGTTTGCTGCGTACATCGCGATTCCGTGCGATGCTGATGACGTTGAACCATTAATCTCGTTGTGCGCATGTCTGCAAACTGGTAACAGACCTGGTTGGCAACATCTCTTCAGGCCAAAGCTTGCTTGTATCCTAGACTTTCATATCCATGCGCCGATTATTCTGGATCGCACTCATAATCGCTGCATTCGGGGTAGGATATGCCGTCGGTTGGTTATCGCCGCATCACAGCCTCCGGGACCTAGAAAGAGTGCAAGGCGTTGAAAAGCAGCGCGTTACTGATCCTTCTGGTCAGTTTGATGCCGTATTGATTCTCGAATCTTGGGGCGGAGCCATAGGTGAGATCAATTGGTTTATCTGCATCGTAGAAAAGGGCCGATCCGCTGCGTCTGTGAAGGAAGCGAGTATCGTGTCGTCCGATGTTCGCGGTGCGAAGCTTGTGTGGCGTCAACCGCATCTGCTTGAGTTCCAATATGAGCGCGCCATGATATTGGAGTTCACAAACCTCTGGGGTTCGAACGAAATAAAGCCCAAGGCTGCGTTCTCGGGCGGTGATCCTTACTGGGTCGAAATTCGACTCGCTCCGACTTCACCAGGTTTCTCACTAGTCACTCCCGACAACGACTTCAGATAGGGACGAACGAAAATTGCTATCGCAGGCTTTTTTCGGCTTCACGAATAGGCCGCGCGAAGCAGCAGTTTACCCAATCGCATCCCCTCCGGTAGGACGGCAAATCCACAGCTGTCTCTAAGCTTGCGAGGGACCAGAATTATTCCGAGTCGCCGTGGGCAGGCGGGGACGGGGTCATGCTGACGTTTTCGGGTCCAGTCTTAAAATTATTCCGGGTGTGAAAATCATGTGGATGCCGGTTTCCGGCCTTTTTCGCAAGTCTTAGAATCGACGCGGAATAATAATCGAATCGGAATAACGAAAAATTATTCCGAGTGGTTATTCCGAGTCCGCAGATTTCCAAAGCGCCCCTAAAGTCCCGTGGTCATTCGCGTAATTTTCCCTGCAAATATTTTTTCATGCCTCTGCGGGATTGGCCATTTCGCGTGCTTCTTGTCTAGTGAGGGAGTACGTGATGAAAGACGATGAATCCAAGGAAATCCTCACGCTCAAGGAGGTAGCTCGAAGGCTCCGCTGCTCGAAGGCGCATGCGGCTCGCCTTTTGAATGGCCAGGTCGCAGGCGTTCCGCCGCTAGCGCACATGGAGATGGGACGGCGCAAAGTCGTGCGAGGCGAGTGGCTTCTTCAATGGCTGGAGGCTTCCAAGAAGCAATGTTAAGATCACTCAAATCAGGATTGATCGCCTTAGACGCAGGAAAGAGGAAAAACATGCGTCGAAAGCGGTTCCAGCGAGGAAGCTTAACGACTCGCAAACGTGAAGGAAAGAACTACTGGTTTGCCCAGTGGAGAGAGGAAGGGGATCACAGAACCAAGGAACTGGGTCTCTGTTCAAAGGTCAACAGGATCGCCGCAGAGTCACTGCTTCAGGAGATTCTTCGGCCAATCAATGAAGGGGTAGAGCGGCGGGAGTCAACGAAGTCCACGTTAGAACAGTTCGTTGAGCTTGTCTATCTGCCTGTTTATCTTCGGAAGTGGAAGCCATCGACGGCAGAGACGGAGATACCCAGAATCAAATTCCATCTTGTTCGGCCTCTCGGCGAGAGGCTGATGCGAAGCATTACCCGTGAAGAACTTCAGGAACTCCTGGATCGAACGGGTAAGGTCTGCGGCAGGAGCGTGATAGATCATCTGCGCTTTCGGCTTCGGTCTATTTTTGCGTTGGCACTGAGTGAAGGCGTAGTTGACCGTAATCCGGCAACCACGTTGTTTACTCCAAGGCAATTCAAAGCTAGCCGAGAAAAGAGGGTGATGACGGCTGATCAAACCCGAATACTGCTCAACGCGCTTGGGCTCCGGGAAAAGGTCATTGCTCGATTGGCAATTTGGGAAGGCATGCGGCCAGGTGAGATATTGGCTCTGAAACTTGGCGATGTCGGGAGCGACTGTGTTTGGGTGCGGCGTCGGCTTTACAAAGGCGACCTCGACGATCCAAAGTCAAAGCGCTCCGCTCGGCAGGTCGCGTTAACCACCGGGACCATCATATTGCTCCGAATGTGGATCGAAAAAGCCACGATCACAGATCAGAATGCGTGGCTTTTTCCGTCGGAAAACGGGAAACCGTTGAGGCGGGATAACGTTTGGCTTCGCTACATGTATCCGTGGCTGAAGCCGATTGGCCTCGAATGGGCAACCTTTCAAGTCATGCGCAGGACCTTCGCCACGTTGTCGAAGAAAGCCGGTGTTAATGCTCATACCCGGTCCGCGCAGATGGGCAATACGGTCAATGTGAACGAGAATGAATATGCGGTGGCAACGTTTGAAGAAAAGCTTGCCGCCGTCAGACTTTTGGAATTAGCCGGTCTGGATGACGGCGCAGGGAGACCTCAATGAGACTCTCTGAAACGAGGCTAGCGAGGAAATCCAGGGGTTGGTAGAAGGGTGCTGGAACCACCCTCCTACCAGTCTCCGCGAGGTGCTCGGGAGCTTAATGAACTAATCGAACTAATCTTGAGACTTTGAGTCTTTCCTAAGTCGTTGAAAACATGGAGCGGGAGACCGGGTTCGAACCGGCGACGTCCAGCTTGGGAAGCTGGCATTCTACCACTGAATTACTCCCGCCCATCGCCTTAACTCACTTCCCCAACAATATACCATTGCTCTCCTTCCCCCCAGCCGCGTCCAAGCCACCAACTAATCCGCCCGCAACGCCACTGTCGGATTGATCCGCGCCGCTCGCTGCGCCGGCAAAAATCCCGCCAATCCTGCCACCCCAGCCAGCACCACCAACATCCCCACAAACGTCGCTGGATCCCGCGGTGGAACGCCAAACAGTAAACTCTTCAACCCCTGTGTCAGCAGAGCCGACGCCATAGTCCCCAGCAACAACCCAATGCCTGCCAGTCCAAGCGTCTGCATAAGAATGCTCCTCTGCAAAGCACCAGGCGTAGCGCCCAAAGCCATCCGTATCCCAATCTCCTGCGTCCTCTGCCCCACCGAATACGAAATCACCGCATAGATGCCCAGTGAAGCCAGCAACAGCGCGAAGCCCGCAAAGCCGGAAAGCAGCAGAACGATAAAGCGCCTCGGTGATGACGCATGGTCCACAATATCTTGCAGCGGGCGAAATGGTTCGCGCGGCAAGCCATGGTCTATCTGCAACAGCGCGGCTCGAACCGCTCCGTTCAGTTCTGCAAGGCTCAGCCGCGAACGCACCACTAACTGCATCGACCCATAATCCCTCGTCTGCCTCATCGCATAGTACATTTCCGCGCCGCTCGGTTGCTCAATACCTAAATGATGTACATCCCGCACCACGCCCACCACATGAATACCCTGCTTATCTCCCACCATCAACCGCCCAATCGGATCTTGCCCGGGCCACAAGTTGCGCGCCAGTGTCTCATTAATGAGCACCACTTTGTCTCCACTCGGAGTGTCCCGTTCGTCGAAATCGCGGCCCTCTTTAAGCGCAATACCCATGGCCTTCAAATACCCATCCGACACAATATGCACGAACGCCTCGGGATAGTTCTCGCGCGTATAGACCACTCCCTTCGCAGCAGCGCCCCACGTCCGGTTGCTCCCCAATGGAAGCGAATCGATCACGCCCGCCGCTTCCACCCCCGGAATCTCGCGCACGCTGCGCAATGCTTCTCTCAAATAGGTGTTTGCTTTTTCCTGCGTGGAAAGGTAGGCGCTTGGGTCGATCCGCAGCGCTGCCGAGCGCACCGGCTGAAAACCAAGATTCACGTCCAGTACCCGCAGAAAGCTGTGCAGCAACAGTCCAGTGCCCACAATCAATACCGCCGCAAAGGCGATCTCTGAGACAACCAGCGCTCCACGAACCCATGCGTGGCGCTTTGAACCGGTGGAACTGCGCGATTGTTCTTTCATGGCGTCGCTCACTTTGATCTTCGGCACCTGCAAAGCGGGCAGCACGCCAAACAACGCGCCCGTAAACAATGCCAACAGCAGAGTGAACATCAGTGCCGTGGGGTCCACCCTAACTTCAGCCAGTAGCGGAATATTGAACGAAGTCAGTCGCGAAAGGAGGCTTGTTCCTAACAGTGCAAATCCCACCCCCAGCGTCGCGCCCCACAATGAAAGCAATAGGCTCTCGGTAAGAATCTGTTCCACCAGCCTGCCTCTGCCGGCTCCCAACGCGCTGCGAATCGCCAACTCTTTTTGCCGGGCAGTACTCCTCGCCAAAAGGAGGTTTGACAGATTGGCGCAGACAATCAACATAACCGCGCCTACTGCGAATCCCAAAACCATCAACGCTGGCCGCAGGTTGCCACTAACATGATCCTTCAACATGCTCAACACTGGTTGCACTGAGTTTTTGTTTGGTTGCTCCGCTGAGATATGCACACCCAACACACTGGCTTCCGCCTGCGCGCTCGCTAGAGTCACTCCCGGTTTCAGCCGCGCAATCACCGCAATCGTGTTACCCCATCGGTCGGTCTCTTGTGTCAGCGGGAAGGGTAGATAAAGATCCATGTGTGTGCCCGGTGCGAACACTGATCCAAAATCAAAAGTCTTTGGCAACACTCCTACAATCGTTACTGCCTCATTGTTGAGAGTCACGGCGCGGCCTACTATGCTAGGGTCTGAGGCGAAACGCCGTTCCCACAGTCCATGGCTCAAAAGCACCGCCTTCGCTCCATTCCATTTGCATTCATCTCCGGAAAAGTTCCGGCCCAGTTGTGGTTGCACCCCCAGCAGTGGGAAGAAATTTTGCGAAACAGGTAGCGCGTTGAGCCGTTCCGATTCGCCGTGTACCGTAAGCTGGCTATCGCCCACTCCGTAGAAGGCAAAATACGCCGCCATATCTGAGAAAGAGTGGTTGCGTTCTTTGAGTGCCAGATAGGGAAGCACCTGCAGCGTTTGCGCCGATAGTCCTTCCTCCGGTTTCGAGTTCGCCAGCCATACCAGGTTGGCCGAATCGCGAAAAGGCAGTGGACGAATCAGCACCGTCCGCAGCACGCTGAACACCGTCGTACTGGCGCCAATTCCCAGCGCGATGATCAAAATCGCAAACAGGCTGAATCCGGGGTCGCGCTTCATCATCCGTAGCGCGTAACGCAGATCTTGCGTCAGGTGCTCTAGAAAAACAAACGAGCGCGTCTCTCGATGCAATTCTTTAGCCGCTTCCACGCCCCCAAAGCGAATCATCGCCCGGCGCCGCGCTTCAGCCGGAGGCATCCCCGCGGCCATATTCTCATCAATCGCGAATGCCAGATGCGCTTCCATCTCAGCGTTTAAATCGTTTTCTTGCCCTGATTTCTTGAATAACGCGGCTAACCGCTCTATAAATTCACGCACCACGCCCAGCCTCCTTCGCAATCCCCAACACGCGCGACATCACTTTCGAAAGGCGCTCCCAATACGCCACATCGTTAGCGAGTTGTTTCGTTCCCGAACGGGTAATGGAGTAGAATTTCGCCTTTCGGTTGTTGTCCGACGAACCCCATTCCGCTGCGATCCAACCGCGCTGCTGCAGCCTCACCAGCGCCGCATAAATCGTCCCCTGGTTCAGCAGAACCTCTTCTCCGCTCACTTGTTCTATCCGTCGAGCGATGCCGTAACCATGCTGCGGTCCCAGCACCGCCAGCGTTTGCAGCACCATCACGTCCAGCGTGCCTTGTAAAAGGTCTAACTTTGAATCAGCCAAACAATCTCCTGTGCTAATACCACACAAGGATACCACGCTTTCTGTGTTAATGCCACAGGGCCTGCGGCCCACCAGTGATAATGAAAACCTCCATTTCGCCCCAACGCCCTAGCTGAGCCGCGAGTGTTAACGAGCGGTAACGACTGGCATCGGAGCGTTACGCAGTATTTTCAGAGCACCGCGACCCGCGAGGCTGTCAATCGCCGCTTATACTTGTACCAAGGGAGTCGCGAGTAACTCAATTCGCACGCTCTCTCTCGCCCTTTGTTGCGCACCCACTCAGGTACTCCGCAATTTCCGTCTTCTCCGCGTGCCGCGCCCACCCTTCCGGAGTCGCTTGCCACAAAGTGTCCTTCAGGTCTAATCGTGCGCCGCGTTCCACCAGCAGCCGGACAACTGCGTCGTGGCCGCCAAGGGCCGCCTGATGCAGCGGAGTCGAATGAGCATGCGCTCCCACAGGATTGTATCGGTTGGGCTCTTCACCCGCGTCCATCAGGAGACGCACGATTTCCGCATGGCCAAACTGGGCAGCCAGTGCGAATGCGCGGTGTCTATCTTCAACACTGGCGCTCGTTAGTAACTGGCGGCTCTCGTCAACTCGGCCCAAACTCGCCGCTACAACCAAATCGATCCGTGCGCCATTCCGAATCAATACGTTCGCCGCTTCGAACTCCGCGTGTGGCAGAGCGGGCAACATACCACTGTTTGGGTCGGCGCCGTATTCGCATAGCAAATCGATCAGCGGCACTTGTACCCGGCATTCCCGTGAAACGCGGCCGGAACAGATCAGCCTGAGCGTCTCGTTCAACGCGGCTTTGTCGTTCTTCGCGCCCGCCTCCAGAATTACCCTTGCCACCTCCACAATGTTCGGCGGTAGGCTTCCATGCCGAATCGGATTCTCGGCCACAAACTCCAACAGCGCCGGAATGCGGAAGTAGTTTACGCCTTCGAACAGGACACGTTGACTAGTCAGATTCGGATGCGCTTCCAGGTGCGCCCGCAAGCCTTCCACATCGCCCGCATCGAGCAGATCTACAGCCCGGCGAAATGTGGTTTCCTCAATCCTATGAAAATTCCTGAGTCGCAGACGGTTGTGGAATCAACGAGTTCAGGTCGGCAACGGGGGCATGTTTACAAATAATTCCGCGCTCCGTGCACTTGCAAGGACGGCCTCTCCTGCGCTTGTGTAAGGGCGCTGGAGACGAGGGATTGTCAAGCGAAAGGGCGTTCGACTCAGGGACGCAAGCGGACGGGTCTGTCGAAGGTGGCTCAATCAAGACGGGAGAACTGGGCTTGAGAGTTACTTCAAAACCCAGGTTCTGGAGGCGCTTGAGTAAGCGGTTCACCACCCTCGGCTTGTTGCGCTGATCGTAGTAATCGGCGCCCAATTCCACATACTCGGTCTGATGGGCGAGGATGTGATACACGATGGTCATGATGTGATGAGCCAGCGCCATGACGGCCTTGGGCGCACCTTTGCGTATACACAGGCGGCGGTAGAACGCCGCCAGATAGTTGTTCTTGGTGTGCGAAGCGGCCCAAGCGGCCTGGCATAAAGCGCGTTTCACATAGCAGTTCGCCTTGCGTGTCCGGCCACTCATCCGCTTGCCGCCGCTTTCGCGACTGCCGGGGCAGAGCCCAGCCCAACTGGCCAAATGGCGGGCATCTTTGAACGTCTTCATGTCGACCCCCACCTCGGCGAGGATCGTCCACGCCGTGATACGGTCCACGCCGGGGATGGTAACCAGACGGCGTAGCTCCTCGGAGAAAGCCGCAGTCCGCCGCTCGATCTCGGCCTCCATCACCTCCAGTTGCTTTTCCAGCCACTCCATCTGCGACAACTCCCGGCCTAGCAGCCAGCGTTGTTCGGCGGTGAACGTGCCGTCCAGCGCACTTTCCAACTCGCGCTTCTTGTTGCGCAAAGTGCCGCGCGCGTAATCGGCCATCCAACCGGCATCGCGTTTACCCTCCACCAACGCCTTCAGCATGCTCCGCCCCGACAGGCCGAACAGATCCGTCGCCACCGAAGACACTTTGATGTTGTTGCTCTGGCACAACTGCTCAATCCGGTTGCGCACCCGCGTCCGGTCTTCGAGTGTGTGTACCCGCTGCCGCGTCAGGTCTCGTAACTCGCGAATCTCGCGCGCCGGCGCCCAATTTCCCTTCAGCCGTCCGTCTTCCAACAACTCGGCAATCCACTGCGCATCGCGGCGGTCATTCTTGCGGCCATCCAACCCTTTGCTGTGCTGCGGGTTGACCAGCAGCAGCTTCTCGAACTCGCCTTCCAGAATGTTCCACAACGGCCGCCAGTATTGGCCGGTCGATTCCATCGCGATCTCGGTCACCCCGCAGTTCTTCAACCAATTCCGCAGTTGCCGCAAATCGCGCGTGAATGTCGGGAAACTCCGCCTCTTGATGCTTTGCTCTGTTTGCCCTTTGGCGGGCAAGATGCAAACGCTCACACTGTTCTTATGCACGTCGATGCCGCAGCATCGCCGCTTCACTCTTTCTTTCACCTGTCACACTCCTCGTTCGATCACCGAGCGAGGGACGCCTGGGACAACGAAAGACATTCCTATGCGTGTTCACCGCCGTGGCGGGACTACAGTTCCAGGTTCCAGTAAGCTGCGTCCTGACCAGAATCACAAACGGGCTTTAAAGCACCAACTAGCGTACGGTCTCTTACTTCGCTGGGGATCTACTTCTAGCGTCCCAAACCTGTCAAGTCCCCCCATTTTCATCCGTCCTCCTGACGGCCCCAAAAGGGGCCGTGAAGTGAATCACCAAAGTTCAAAATAATTCTTTTCCCTTCTTATCAACCACTTAACCCCAAAATTTTTATTCCCCCGTTCGCCCCTCTGTTCCAATCGAGGTGGAATTACTTTTATGTCCACTGAAGCTCAAATCAACGCTAACCGCGCCAATTCTCAATCCTCCACCGGCCCGTCGTCGCCGGAAGGGAAACTCAAGTCCTCCCACAACGCCGTCAAAACCGGCCTTACCGGACGCACCATCCTCCTGCCCAGTGATGATGTCGCCGCCTACGAAAACTTCGTCGAAATTCTCAACCGCAAGTATCAGCCCAAGGACGACTACGAGAAACATCTCACTCAATCCATCGCCGATACCGAATGGCGTCTCCTCCGCATCCCCACTCTCGAAACCGGCTACTATGCGCTCGGCCGCCACGAACTCGCCGCCGAATGCGCCCACGAATCGAACCAGCAAGTCCGCGCCGCCATGCTCGACGCCTTGATCGACCGTACTTTCAAAAAAGATCTCCGCAATCTGGCCTTGCAGGAACGCCGCTTACGCGCTCAGCTCGCCAAGTTCGTGGCCGAACTCGCCCAACTGCAAGAAGATCGTGAAGCCATTCAGTTTCAACGCCGCAACCGCATCATGATGCGCAAGTCCGAACGCATCGGCGGCTTCAGACCGCCACCCAACGCCGTCGAACATTTTGGCTTCGAATTTACCGAGGAATATCTCGATACCCGTTTCGAGGCCCAACACATCGGCGGCCAGGAAGCCGTCAAGCAATTTGACCGCTCCTGGAAAGCACAAATGATCAAAAAAGCCGCCTAATTTCCAGTGGGGCAGGATGGCATCCTGCGCGCCGATTGGCAATCGGCGCTCTTCAAGTCCTTCACCTGCCACTCTTTTGATTCACAGTCAAGCCCAAACCCAAACTGCACCCATTCTGTCTTCTGTCTTCTGTCTTCTGTCTTCCGTCTTCTATCTTCTGTCTTCTTCTTTTCCGCCTACTTCACCCCAACTCCCGTCATCACTTCCGGCACATTCAGCTTGCTATGCGACTGGCTATAGCCAAAGAAAACCAGCAAACCGATCAGCATCCAGCAAAACGCCGTGATCTGCGTTCTGGTATCCAGCGAAATAATCATCGCGCCGCAAACAATCATGCCCAGAATCGGCACCAGCGGTACCAGCGGTGTCCGGAACGGCCGCTCACGCGTCGGTTCTTTTTTGCGCAGAATCCACACGCCCACGCAAACCAGCGTAAACGCAAACAACGTACCAATCGAAGTCAGATCCCCGGCCAGCGAACCCGGAATGAAAGCGCCGAACGCGCCCACAAAGAAAAATAGCAGGATATTCGATTTGTAGGGCGTCCGGAATTTCGGGTGAATGTCGCAAAAAAGCTTCGGCAACAGCCCATCGTGCGACATCGAGTAGAAAACGCGGCTCTGGCCCAGCAGCATCACCAGCATCACCGAAGAGAAACCGGCCAGAATCGCCACCGTCACCAGAATCGCCAGCCAGTGATAACCGGGCATGTAGTGTTGAATCGCATACGCCACCGACGCTTCTTTCCCGGCAATCTTGAATTCCTTCCAATTGCAAATCCCCGTCAGCACGTGGCCAAATACAACATATAGAATTGTGCAGATTGCCAATGACCCAAGAATGCCAATCGGCATGTCCCGCGCCGGATTTCTTGCTTCCTGCGCCGCCGTCGATACCGCGTCAAAGCCGATATACGCGAAGAAGACAATCCCCGCGCCCTTCAACACACCGCCCCAGCCATGCGCGAAAAACGCTTCGTGGCCCGGCACCGTCGCCGGAACCAAAAATGGATGATAGTTCGTCGGATTAATGAATTGCCAGCCCAGTGCCACAATCAGCAGCACAATCGACACCTTGATACCCACAATCACCGAATTCAAAGTAGCCGATTCCTGCGTCCCTTTAATCAACACCAAAGAGAGCAGCGCCAGAATCAAAACCGCCGGTCCGTTGATAATGCCATGCACGCCCGAAATCGATGTCTCCATCGGTGAATGGCACCATTGGTAAGGTATCCGGCCGCCTAATAGGTTATTCAGGTATTCGCTCCACGCAATGGAAAGCGTGGCGGCGCCCAGCGCATACTCCAGCACCAATGCCCAGCCAATCACCCAAGCCACAAACTCGCCCATCGTGGCATACGCATACGTGTAGGCGCTCCCGGCAATCGGGATCATAGCCGAAAATTCGGCGTAACACAGCCCCGCAAACGCGCAGCCCGTCGCCGCCACTATAAAGGAAAGCACCACCGATGGACCCGCCGCCTCGGCCGACGCCGCTGCCGTCCTCACAAAAAGGCCCGCTCCAATCACGGCGCCTATGCCCAATGCAATCAGGCTGGTAGCTGTCAGCGTCCGTTTTAGGGTGCTGTGACTAGCTTGGTCCAGCAAAGATTGAATTGATTTCTTCCGTGTTAGCGTCATGAAATTAACCGTTACGTTACCATATCAGCGGCAGTCTAAGCCAACCCCGTCTACTTGAATAGTAATAGAACCTGAATGCAAAAGCCCGTCTTCTTAGCCTTGGCGGTTTCGTTTTCGCTTAATTTCGCGCATTCTGAAACCTCCGCTACCCCTTCATTGCCTCCCTCAGTCCAACACGCGCTCACCTCCGTCAGTGCCGGCGAATTAAAGGGCGATCTCTCTTTCCTCGCGTCCGATACTTTGCAAGGGCGCTTCACGCCATCCCCTGGTCTCGACGTAGCGGCCGAATTCATCGCTTCGAAATTCCGCGCCGCTGGGTTGGAGCCGGGCGGCGACCATGATTATTTTCAGACCGCCGAGATGGTAGACCGCCACCTGCCCGCAATGGCATCTGACCTGACTGTCTCCGCCGCCGACCACACCTTGACCGTACCCGCTGTGGATATAGCCGTCAAATCCTGCAGCCAAGCCGCGCATTTCGACCACGTACCCGTAGTCATGTTGGCCGCCAAAGACCCGGGGCTTCTAAAAGGTCTCGACCTCAAGGGCAAAGCTGTGGTTACGCCCGATTCCGATTGGGACAAACTGAACGCGGAAGCACGCATGGCCGCTTATCGCAAAATGCGCGCCTTCAATCAAGCTGTTGCCTCATCCGGCGCGGTGCTCGCCTTCACCATCGTCGCCAACAAACAAATGTCCGGCCCACCGCGTCTGTTGTTCGCCGCAGAGGCCGCCGCCGCAAGCCCCCCACTATTGTCCGTGCGAAGTCCGGACCTCGCCAAACTGATCTCTCCAGGCGCCACGCTGACGGTTGAGATTCCCGCACCCATCGACAACAAAGTCACGGTAAAAAATGTCATCGGCATTTTGCGCGGTGCCGACCCGGCCTTATCCAAGACCGCCGTTCTCTTGACCGCGCATTATGACCACATCGGCACCGTCGAAACGGCCGGCCAGATGTCCATGCACCCGCCGGGTACTTCGCCCGATCATATTTATAACGGTGCCAACGACGATGGCAGCGGCACCGTGTCCGTCATCGAAATCGCCCGCGCTCTAGCCAAACTCCAACCCCGGCCCAAACGCTCTATCGTGTTCATGACTTTCTTCGGCGAAGAGCGCGGCGAATTAGGATCGCAGTTTTACGGCAAGCATCCCGTCTTTCCCATCTCGCAAACCGTCGCCGACGTAAATCTCGAGCAAGTAGGCCGAACGGATTCCACCGTCGGCCCGCAATTGAACAACGCCAGCATAACCGGATTTGACTATTCCGACGTCACCGGTTTTCTCCAACGCGCCGGCCACCAATTAGGCATCAAAGTCTATCGCGACCCTGAAGCCAGCGACGCCTACTTCACCCGCAGCGATAACGACGCTCTCGCCGAGCAGGGCGTCCCCGCGCACACCCTCTGTGTCGCATTTGATTTCCCCGATTATCACGGCGTCGGCGACGAGTGGCAAAAGGTGAACTACGAAAATATGGCCAAGGTTGACCGCATGGTCTTGTTAGCGCTCTTCAATATCGCCAACAGCGAAAAGGCCCCCGCGTGGAACGCCAACAATCCGAAAACCGAGCACTTTCGCGCGGCTAGGTCAGCCTCCCTGAAACCACCCGATTAAGGAACATCTGCGCCCGTGAATTCGTTCTAATAGGTACATGGTCAAATTCCTGCTCTGGTGCCTCTTGTTGATTTTCTGCTGGCCCCTGGCGCTCGTGGCATTAGTGCTCTATCCACTCGTCTGGCTCATTCTGTTGCCCTTCCGCATTGTCGGAATTGCCGTCGAAGGAGTGCTCGAACTGGTCAAAGGCATCATCTTCCTCCCAGGCCGCTTGCTGCGCCGCACCGCATAGCCCGTGCCGCTATACTCAAACAATGAAGCTCACCCTCGACGTTCCCGACGAGCTTTTTATTGCCTTGGCGCAATCTGGTCAGGATTTGCCCCGCGCAGCCTTCGAAGCCATCGCGCTCGAAGCTTATCGCGAACGCAAACTCACCACCGCCCAACTCCGCCGTATCCTGGGTTTTGAGTCTCGTTACGAACTTGACGGTTTCCTGAAGCAGCACGAGGTATGGCTCGAATACTCCTGGCAGGATCTTGAACAAGACCGCGAGACGCATCGACAACTGGCTCCCGCCTAAAACTTGGGTTGCCGCCGCGAGACGTGCCAGAAGCGCAAAATTTCGATCCTCTCCCTCTCCGTTTCCACTCGGTAATAAATATAAAGCGGTCTCATCTTGGGAAAAGCCTTCACCGGTGCGCCGGCCAACGGGAAACTTCTTAACAATTCGATGTGGTTGAGAAGCGCTGTGCCGAACTTCTCACGGCCGTCGGGATACTTATCCAGCGACCAGTTCATCAACTGCTCAAAGTCCGCTAGCGCCGCCTCGGCGAGGATGACCTTGAAAGCCACTGTTCCATTCGCTCGCGCGCTTCTTCAAGAGTCACAACCCGCCCCGCGTCGGCATCCTCAATTCCTCGCCGGATCGCGGCGGCCGTCTCGGCATCCACTTCAATCTCGTCTTCCGTTGAGATGAACGGATCGATTCCTTCCAGGTTCGTCATACATTCAAGGTATCGCATGATTCAACCCTCGGCCCACGCCATGACAGAATGACAGGGCTATGTTTGTCCTCCACAGTTTGCCGCTCGCCATCTTCTTCTGCTTCATCACCATGCTCGGCTGGGGTTCCTGGGCCAACACCCAGAAACTCTCCGGCAAAACCCAGTGGCGTTTCGAACTCTACTATTGGGATTACGCCATCGGCGTTCTTCTGTTCGCCATCGTTTTCTCCCACACCCTTGGCAGCTTCGGCTCGGCTGGCCAACATGCCCGCCACAATATGCACCAAGCCGCTCTCAGCGCGGTCTATCCAGCCTTGCTCAGCGGCGTCATCTTCAACGTCGCGAACATTATGTTAGTGGTAGGCATTGACGCCGCTGGCATGGCCGTCGCCTTTCCCGTCGGCGTCGGCTTGGCGCTGGTCATCGGCACGGTCGAAAGCTACCTGCAAACTCCCAAAGGCAACCCGCTCCTTTTATTCGGCGGCGTCCTGCTCATCCTGTTCGCCATGGTCATGTCCGGCCTGGCTTACCGCAAGCTGCCACAAAGCCGCGCCAAAAGCCCCTTGCGCGGTCTGATCTTTTCGGCGCTCGCTGGTTGCATCATGGGATCGTTCTATCCGGAGTTGATGCGCAGCATCTCGCCAAACTTCAATAATGAGCCGATTCATCCCGGCATGCTAACGCCATATGTAGCGCTGCTGCTGTTCGCGCTGGGCGTGGTGCTGAGCAATATCGTAGTCAATACCATCTTCATGCGGGCAGGGAAGCTGACTTATGCCGATTACTTCCGCGGCAGTGCCAAACTGCATTTCATTGGTGTCTTAGGCGGCGTCATCTGGATGATCGCTCTTTGCTTTAACGTGATCGCCTCAGGCGTCGCGGGCCCCGCCATCTCCTATGCCCTCGGGCAAGGCGCTACCCTCATCGCCGCCATTTGGGGCGTGCTGGTTTGGAAAGAGCTCGCTGCCGGCGGCCCAGGGACAACTCGCTTTATCGGTCTGATGTTTGCCGGCTACGCGGCCGGATTGCTGCTGATTGGCCTGGCAACCCAGTAACGCGCTGGTTACTATGTAGATATATGCCACTGCCACCCAACGAGGAGTTTTACCGCATCAAGAAGCTCCCTCCCTACGTCTTCGCCGTCATCAAT
Organism: Bryobacterales bacterium; assembly: GCA_963785595.1. GTDB lineage: Bacteria > Acidobacteriota > Terriglobia > Bryobacterales > Bryobacteraceae > Bog-105. The sequence goes on from CAWAVY010000004.1 coordinate 18,835, forward strand.
GAGATGCGTGACAAAGCGCGCGCGGCGGGCATCGACATTGTAGATATGGGCATGGGGAACCCGGATGGCGCGTCTCCTCAGCCCGTGGTTGAGAAAGCTATCGAAGCCATTCGCAATCCCCTGAATCATCGCTACTCCGTCTCGCGAGGCATCACTCCGTTGCGCGAAGCGATGGTGGCCCGCTATGCCAAGCAGTATGGCGTCACGCTCGATCCGGAGACGGAAGCTATCGCCACCATCGGCGCGAAAGACGCGCTGGCGCACTTGCTGTTCGCCATGATTGGCCCCGGCGATGTGGTTGTCTCGCCGAATCCCGCTTACCCGATTCACCAGTACGGTGTGATCATGGCGGAAGGCGAAGCCTGCATGCTGCCCATGCCCGATGCCGCCACCTTTCTTTCCGAATTGAAGACGCTATTCCGCACCGCCGCCAAGAAGCCAAAGCTGATTCTGATTTCCTTCCCCCATAATCCCACCACCATTTGTGTGGATTACGCGTTCATGAAAGAAGTGGTGGATCTGGCGCGCGAATACGGCACTTACATCATTCACGATTTTGCCTACGCGGAGCTCGGCTTCGATGGCTACAAGCCTCCCAGCATTCTGCAAGTGCCGGGCGCGGCCGATTACGCCGTCGAGATCTACTCCATGACCAAGAGCTACAACATGGCCGGCTGGCGCGTGGGCTTCTGCCTGGGAAACCGCAAGCTCATCGCGGCGTTGGCGCGCATCAAGAGCTATTTGGATTACGGCATCTTCCAGCCGCTGCAAATTGCCGCGGTCACCGGGCTGCGCGAGTGTGACGATGCACCCGGCAAGATTCGCGAGGTGTATCAGGCTCGCCGCGATGTCTTAATGGAAGGGCTCCGCGCGGCGGGCTGGAATGTGGAACCGCCGAAAGCTACCATGTTCGCCTGGGCGCGCATTCCAGAGCCCTTTCAGAAAATCGGCTCCCTGGAATTTGCCAAACTGCTGATGCAAGAGACGCACTTGGCCGTCTCACCCGGCATCGGTTTTGGACCCATGGGCGAAGGCTTTGTGCGTTTCAGCTTAATTGAGGATGACGACCGCGTTCGCCAGGCGCTGGCGCGGGTTGCGGAGTTCTTCAAGCAGCGCGGCGTGGCCACTGCCGCCAAGCCGGAACCCGTCCACGTATAATCTTCCAATGGCGGCGCGCCTTGAAGCCCCGTTTCCCGAAATAGTCGAGCTCAGCAGCCTGACCGTGGCAGAGCTTGGCCCGTTGATGGAAGAAGAGATTTCAGAATGGCGCCGCTACTTCGATTGGGATTTCCGGCCGTCCGCCGATCTTCTACGCCGCTTCATGAATCTGCGTTCGCTCTTCGGCTACGCGTTGCGCGTGGGCCGCACCGTTGTTGGCTATTCCTATCAAGTCTGCGAAGGGCGCAAGGGGCTGATTGGCGACTTTTATTTGCAGCGAAATTTCGCCGACCCCTCCAACGAAATGATGCTGTTGGGCGCGGCGGTGCAAGGTTTGATGCTGGCGCCCGGTGTGCGGCGTATTGAATCGCAGTTGCTTTTGCTCAACGCTCCACCCGCGCAGGTCTTACCCTTCAGCCGCTACTTGACCAGGCATGAGCGTTATTTCATGGAGGTGAGCCGCGCGCAAGTACTGGCATTGCGGCCGCGCCAGCCATCCATTGACGTGAAGATTTTGCCCTGGTCCGACGCCTTCAAAGAGGAGGCCGCGCACCTGATGGTCAATTCCTATCGCGGCCACGTTGATAGCGAGATTAACGATCAATACCGCAACGTGCCTGGCGCCCGCCACTTCCTGATGAACATTATTCAGTATCCCGGCTGCGGCCAGTTTTCGAGCAAGGCTTCCATTGTCGCGGTGGATAAGAGTAACGGCCGCGTCTGTGGCGTCAGCCTTGCCAGCATGGTCTCCAATACGTCGGGCCACGTCACGCAGTTGTGTATTTTGCCCGAAACGCGCGGCACCGGTCTCGGATATGAACTGTTGCGCCAATCCATGTTGCGGTTGAACGATCTGGGTTGCCAGTCGATCAGCCTCACTGTCACCGCGACGAACGCCGAGGCGCTGCGGCTTTATGAGTCGGTGGGATTCAGCGTGAATTCGTTGTTCCCGGCGCTGGTTTGGGAGGGGTTTTAGGGGACACGCCCGAGATCGGCGTGGTGTCAGGCAAGCTACTCTTGCGAGTCTTGATCATACACCGACATTTCGGGCCGGTCCCAGTCCTCGGCACAGGCGGCCAACCTGCGACGCAGATCTAAAGCGTGGTCCTCATCAATGCCCCGCTCGCGAAGGTTGATGGCCGGACCCGAGTGGAGCCAGGTCACGATGACGCGCGATCCATCGGCTTCTGCAACTGGCTCCAGCAACTCGACCTTGCCGTTCCGGTACAGGCCTTCGACAGAAATACCCATGCGTCCATTATCTCGCTTCCCGAAGCGCCAAGAAACATGGAGGTCCCCTCTTCATTTACTTGGAAATCTGCCGACGAACGAGCTCCCGTCGCCTTGCTGTTATCCTGCTGATTGCCGGGACAACTGGAAAGCGCCCCATGTTAATCGAACAGCAGATCGCCGAACGGCAAGCCAGGGCGAGCAACGCCGTTACTCGAGTTCTGGAGCGGCCCGCCGGAAGCCCCTATGGCGATTACAAAATCAAGTCCGGCAGCGGACGAAGTTATCGCGTAGCGTTGCGCGGTCCCGGCCTGTTTGATAACTATTGCTCTTGCCCTGATTTTGCGGTCAACACACTAGGAACCTGCAAGCATATCGAGGCTCTGCTGGCGCGGCTCAAGCTTCGGCGTCGCAAGACGTTGGAAACGGCGGCGTATAAACGCAGCCGTGCTTCCATCTCGCTTAAATACGGAGACACCATCGAAGTGTGGTTGCATCTTCCGGCCTCGCCATCTCAGGAGTTGTTGGCGTTGGCGGCGCAATACTTCGATCCCTCCGGTCAGTTGCTGCGCGAGCACTACCGGCAATTCTCCAACGTGTTGGCGTCCGTCCAAAAAGCTGACGACCAGGCGGTTGTCTATAGCGACGTACTGGATTACCTTGATCGCGAAAACGAACTGGCCGAAGGTATCGAACTCGAGGGCAAGCTGCTGGCCAAGCTAAAGCAGGATAAAGATCCGCTACCCGGGCTGCTTAAAACCAAACTGCTCCCCTACCAGACGCGCGGCGCTCTATTCGCCGCTTGCCGGGGCCGGGTGGTTCTGGCCGACGATATGGGCTTGGGAAAAACCGTACAAGCGCTGGCCGCCACTGAACTCCTGCGCCGCCGCAAGGGCATTGAAAGAGTACTGGTGATTGCACCCGCCTCTGTCAAATACCAATGGAAAACAGAGATCGAAAAGTTCACCGGTCACTCAGCGCAGGTGATTGACGGCTTGTTGCCGCGGCGGCAGGCGCAGTATGCTTCGCCGGCATTCTTCACGCTCACCAGCTACGAACTGGCGCTCAAAGATGTGCAGTACATCCACGGCCTGAAGCCCGACTTGATCATTCTGGACGAAGCGCAGCGCATCCGCAACTGGGAGACCACCACCGCCCGTACCATTAAACAACTGAAGAGCCGATATGCTTTCGTCCTTACTGGCACGCCCCTTGAGAACAAGCTGGAAGAACTCTTTTCCGTTGTCGAGTTTGTGGACGGACGCCGCCTAGGCCCCGCCTTCCGCTTCCTGCATGAGCACCGCATGGAGGATGAGAAGGGCCGCTTGCTGGGCTATCGCGGTTTGGACCGCATTCACGATCAGATGGCACCCATCCTGCTGCGGCGCACCCGCGCTGAGGTTCTCAAGGAACTCCCGGAGCGCACGGATCAAATCTTCAAGGTGCCTCTGACTCCCGAGCAAGCCGAGCCTTATTACGAGCAAAGCGACATCCTCCGTCAGCTCATGCACAAGTGGGAAAGACAGGGCTGGTTATCGGAGATCGATCACAAGCGCGTGCTGTGCGCGCTTCAAAACATGCGCATGCTGTGCAACTCGACGTTTCTGTTCGACAAGCAAACTCACCATTCGCCAAAGCTAGCGGAGTTTCGCGAAATCCTGCGAGAACTCGCCATTGAAGAAAACTGTAAAGTGGTGGTGTTCAGCGAATTTGAGCGCATGACGCATTTAGCTGGCTTGGAACTGCGCAAACTGGGGATCGGTTTTGTCTCACTGCATGGCGGCGTGCCATCCCGCCAGCGCGGTGCGCTGATCGAGAAATTCCGCAACGATCCGCAATGCAAGGTCTTCCTCTCCACCGATGCGGGAGGTGTTGGCCTCAACCTGCAAGCGGCATCGGCGGTAGTGAACTTCGAGCCGCCTTGGAATCCGGCCAGGCTCGAGCAGCGCATTGGCCGCGTGCATCGGCTCGGACAATCGCGGCCCGTTCACGTGATCCACATGCTTACCTCCGATAGCATCGAAGAGCGCGTGTGGGAGACTTTGCGACTCAAAAAATCGCTGTTTGCGGGTGTGTTTGATTCGCCAACCGGCGAGATCAGCTTTGCCAAGCTAGGGAAGAAGACGGGCCTGGAGAAGATGAAAGAGATTTTCGTCGATCCACCTAACAGGCCCATCGCGCCAACTCAGGCCACGCCGCCTGGTAAAGAGAATGTCGCAAGCGCGAATGGCGGCAGCCTCGAAAAAACCATGGCTGGTTTGTTTGAGGCCGGCGCCAAGTTCCTCGAGTCGGTCGCCAACGAGGCTGCCAGTGGCTCGCTCGAACAAATGCTGTCCGGATTATTCAAGCGTGATGCCGTCACCCAAAAGCCCAAGTTATCCCTACCGCTACCAGAACCGCTGAGTCAAGAGCGGCTGACGAAGACAATTTCGGGGCTGTTCTTGAGTCTGGCGAAGCATTTGCAACAATAAGAAAAATGTCCAATAACCAATTGTTCCTGGCTTTGCTTGGCACACTACTGACTTTATTGGGAGCCTTTTACAAAATCCTAAAAGACTACATGGACGCAAAATTCGAGGCTGTCAATCAACGATTTACGAGTGTCGATAACCAACTCAAGTTCCTGGTGGAGCATTTTGTGGATCATAATCAACGGATTTCTTCCCTCGAAACGAAAACAAGGCTTTTGTGAGCTGTCATTCGCATACTTAGAAGCGTTAAAAAGATCCCAACCGCTACTGCCACAGGTCTACAGCAGCCGCATCACCACAATCGTCATATCGTCGTGCTGGTCCGCGCCGGCGGTGAAGGCGTCCACATGCTCCAGAATGTAGCTCGAGATATTCGCGGCTGAACGGCTGGGGCAGGTTCTGATCGCCTCCATCAGGCGCTCTTCGTCGAACTCCTCCTCGTCGTGATTCATGGCTTCGCTGATGCCGTCGGTGAAGGCTACCAATATATCGCCGGACTGCAGTTGAACCTCGGCTTCTTTGAACGGGAAATCGGGGAACAGCCCAATCACCGTGCCGCCTTCTTCCAGGCGCAGGAATTCGAAGCCGTCGCCTTTCTTGCGGCGCAGCATCGGAGGATTGTGGCCGGCGTTTACGTAAGTAAGCTTCCGGCTGACCGGATCGTACTGTGCGTAGAAAAACGTCGCGTAACGGTTCGCCGAAGACGCTTCATAGACCAGGCCGTTGATGTGATGAATCATCTCCGCCAGCGTGTCGCACGGCTTAATGGTTTGGCCGCGCAGCGAAGCTTGCAAACTGGCCATCATCAACGCCGCCGCAATGCCTTTACCCGATACGTCGCCGACAGCAATACCGAGCGCGCCGCTGGCCAAATGGATGAAATCGTAGTAATCGCCGCCGACGCCCTGCGCGGGCCGGCAGTACCCGCAGAAATCGAGGCCGTTGACGTGCGGCAGCTTTTGCGGAAACAGCCGTTGCTGTACGTCGCGCGCGATTTCGAGTTCCCGGTCCAACCGTTCGCGCGAGGCGATTTCGCGCCGGATGCTTTCCGTCAAATGCGCGTTCTCAAGCGCCAGTCCGGTTTGTGCCGCCACCGCGCTCAACAACTGAAGATCCGCTTTGGTGTAGGGCAACTCAGAACGTTTCGACCCCAGGCTGATGATGCCCAGCATTTTGCTATCGAGACTGACGGGGAGCAACACCTGCGTTTCGAGGGTATGCAAGGCTGTCTGTTCCGGTTCGCTGGTGCCATGCACCCAGGATTGCGGATCGTCGAAAAAGATTTTCGAAGGGCCGTTGATGCGCTTAAGCGTGCGAATGGTAGTGGCCTGTTCGTTCAGGCGCACAGGTGGCGCGCCGTTCGCGAAGCCCAGCGCGTAAGCCGGCTGAAACAGACCGCCTTGCTCGAGCAGAAAAGCCACGCGCGGCACATGCAGCGAATCGGCTATTCGGTGGGCCACGGTTTCAATTAAACGCTTGGTATCGCGAATGCCGGCCACCGAACTGGTGAGCTCGGTGAGGATGCGTTCGGTGTTGTAAGCCTCGCGGAAAAAGCGCTGGTCGGTCCACTGGCGTGCCCGGCGGGCGAGGCGGCCCAGCAGAACCGACACACCAATGCCGGCGAGCAGAATCGCGATCCACTCGGCGGGATGATCGCTCTGCATCTGCAGTTGCCGCATGAACTGAATAACGGCCACAATCAAGCCGATCTGCAAGATGCGAATGCCGATGATAGAAAGCGAGTATTGCACGCCGCTGCGCACCACCATGCGCACATCCATGGCGCGCTGCACCACAATGACGTAGGCGACAGTGAGCGGGAACAGGACGAGCATAAGGAGGCAGATGACGGCGAGCCAGGGCGGCATCATCGGCAGAACTCCGATCTCCCCGAGAACCAGCGGAATCAAAGGGGTGAGCGAGATGCCGCAGCCTATGCTCATCACCCGGAGCCGCCGGCAAGCGTCGGGCGTGGTGAGCAGGTGGCGTTTCATTCCCAGCAGGGTAAAGAAGGCCCCCACGTAGCCCATATAGAGGATGACCACATACCTGATGGTTGCCTGGTGAAAGGTGGACAACCACCTCAACTCGCCAATGTGGTAACCCTCCGCTAAGTTGCCGTAAATATGCAGAACGGCCAGCGAAGCGGGAACCACCGATGCAGCGTAAACCAACCAGCGGCGGTGTTTGAGGAACGGGAAGGGAATAGGAAAATAGAAGGCGAACAGCAACATCCAAAGCGGCCAAGTGCTGGTAAGCAGCGCGTGATAAACCAGAAATAGTTCGCGCCATGGCGGTGAGATTGACCATGAGATGGCCGCGTCCGTGAGCTGCCCGAAGGAAGCCAGCATCAGCATGGTGATCCAGGCAAGCGGGTCGCGCGGCCTGGCGAAGGCGATGTAGAAGCCGGCGAATAGGCCGATGGCCGGAAGCACCACGAAAATGCCAATCACAAAAGTCCAACCAATGCTGGCCGCGGGGCCGGCCTGGAGCGGGAACTGCATGTCAAAAATCTTCGTCCGCCCGCCCTCCCCACGTTTGACGGTAAGCCTTAGAGTTTCCTTCGGCCGCAAACGGCCTTCCAGGGCTGAAACTTGCGCCAAGCCCTGAATAGACTGGCCATTGATGGCTACAATTTCGTCGCCCGGATAAATGCCGCTGCTGCGGTAGAGCGGGTGGAGATATTGGACGGCGGTGCTGTATTCGCGGAACGTAAACGGCAAGTACGTATGCTCATTCGGGCGCGCCTCGTTGAGAATGAGATAGCCCGAAAATGTACTCTGGGCGATCAATGCCCACAGAAACAGCACGCCGAGAAGGATGTACTGTTTGGTGACTGACGGTTTCATGATGAACTGCTTAAGCCGGTTTTTGCAGTAAGCTGCGCCTGCTGCTGTAACTAAAGTAAATTGCTAATCCGATGATGAGCCATACCACGAATCCAATCCAAGCCAGCAGCGGCAGCCCTAACATGAGTCCGAAGCAACAGACAACGGAAAGGATAGGCGTTGCCGGACACAGGGGCACGCGGAATGAGCGCGGCCTATTGGGCTGGGTGCGCCGCAAAATAATCACAGCGGAAGAGACGAAAACGAACGCGAACAAGGTCCCGATATTCGCCAAGTCGGCAAAAAAATCAATATCCATGATACCCGCCGGAATGCCCACCGCTAAGCCCGCTAACCATGTACTGACGTGCGGCGTTTTAAATCGTTTGTGAACTTTTGAAAAGAGGGCGGGCAGCAAGCGGTCGCGCGACATCGCGAACCAGATGCGGGCTTGTCCATATTGATAAACGAGTAGGGACGAGAGCATGCCGAGAAGCGCACCCACTGTAACGATGAATTTCAATCTGTCCATGCCAATGGCCTTCAGCGCATTAGCCACGGGCGCGGCGTTGTCGAGCGTTTTCCAGTTCACAATGCCGGTGAGAACGAGAGATACCGAGGTGTAAAGAACGGCGCAAGCAATCAGCGTGCCGATGATCCCAATCGGCATATTGCGTTGCGGGTTCCTGCATTCTTCCGCGGCTGTCGAGACCGAATCAAAACCGATAAAGGTGAAGAAGACGATAGCCGCGCCGCTGAGAACGCCTGCTCCACCGTTCGGAAAGAACGGATGCAGATTGGAAGATTTAACCGCGTGCGCCGCGCCAAACACGAACAGCAATACGGCGGTTAGCTTAATGGCAACCATGGCGTTATTCGTGCTAGCGCTTTCTTTCACGCCGCGAACCAGAATCCAACTAAGCGCCATAACCACTAAGAAGGCGGGCAGGTTAAACAGCGCGCCGGTGTACTTCATGTCGGCGATGATGGCGTGAGAAAGACTGAACGGCAGATAATTATTGAGCAGTTCATTGATGTAAGCGGAAAAGCCGACGGCGACGGTCATGTTTGATACCGCGTATTCCAAGATGAGATCCCAACCGATAATCCAGGCAAAAATTTCGCCCAGCGCCGCGTATGCGTAGGTGTACGCGCTGCCGGCAATGGGAATCATGGAAGCCAATTCCGCATAGCAAAGCGCCGCGAAGCCGCAAGTGACGGCGACAAGCATGAACGATAAGGCAAGGCCTGGCCCGGCGCCCGGCCTGCCGCCCAGCGTCGTAGCCGCCGAACCGTGCAAAATAAGATCCAGCAGCGGCGCATTGAGCAGCGATGGATTCATGCTGTGCTGACCGGCGGCTGCCGTTCCCGTGACCGTGAAAATGCCCGCGCCGATGACCGCGCCAATACCGAAAGCGATGAGGCTCCACGGGCCCAGGGTGCGCTTCAGACGGGTGCCTTCCGCCTGCGTGTCTTCTACCAGGGAATCGATGTCTTTCGTTTTGAATAGAGAGGACATTACTGCGAAGTATAGCGACTGTAGGAAAGAAAACGGCTATAGTGCGCGTACGGAACCGCCTAAGGCCGCGTACGGTACAGCATGCGCGGATAAGGAATGGTTTCACGCAGATGCTCTACGCCGCACATCCAGGCCACGAAACGCTCCACTCCCATGCCGAAGCCGCCGTGAGGAACAGACCCGAAGCGGCGAAGATCCAGGTACCATTCGAAGGCCGCGCGCGGCAGTTGGTGCTCATCCAAGCGCTTCTCAAGCAGCGCCAAATCGTGAATGCGCTGGCCGCCGCCGATGATTTCGCCATAGCCTTCGGGAGCGATGACGTCCACTCCCAGGGCCACTTCCGGGCGCTGCTCGTCAGGCAGAAAGTAGAAGGCTTTGATGGCGGTGGGGTAACGGTCAACTATGATGGGGCGGTCCGATCCCTCAGTGAGCAGAGTTTCGTCGGTATTCCCGAAATCGCCGCCCCATTGGATTTCGCTGCCCTTCGCCGCGAGCGCTTTGACGGCATCGTCGTAACTCATGCGCGGGAAGGGCGCCTTTACGCTCTCCAGTTTGCTGATGTCGCGTTCCAGGACCTTCAATTCTTCCTGGCGATTCTTCGAGCACGCGAGCCACCAGCGAAACGACAAGATCTTCCGCCACGCCCTTCACTTCTTCCAGATCGGCGTAAGCCATTTCGGGCTCGACCATCCAAAATTCGGTGAGGTGACGACGAGTCTTGGATTTTTCGGCGCGGAACGTGGGGCCGAAGCAATACACTTTGCCGAAGGCCATAGCGTCGGCTTCGTTGTAAAGCTGGCCGGATTGCGTCAGGTAAACTTTTTCGTCTTCGAAGTAATCCACTTCAAAGAGCGTGGTGGTGCCTTCGCAGGCGGCTGGCGTGAAGATGGGCGTGTCTACCAGCGTGAAGCCATGCGAATCGAAGTAATCGCGAATGCCTTTCACAACTTCGTGGCGAACGCGAATCGCGGCATGTTGCCGGCGGCTGCGCAGCCAAAGATGACGATGGTCCATCAGGAAATCGACGCCGTGTTCTTTGGGAGTGATCGGATACGGGTGCTCTTCCGGCACGCGCTGGACGATGTGCGCGCCGTCTACGTCAAGCTCGAAACCGCCATGCGCCCGGGCTTCCGCGCGGATTGTTCCGGTAATGGTGAGCGAACTCTCTTGCGTTAGATTTTTCAGCGCTTCAAACACCGGCTCGGGCAGATTGCTTTTCACGGCCACGCATTGCATCAGTCCGGTGCCGTCGCGCATAACCGGAAAAACAATTTTGCCGGATTTGCGCAGGTTATAGAGCCAGCCCTGCAGCGTTACGCGTTCGCCCGCGTGGGCATGTGCATCGGAGATTCTAATAACACTCGGCGCTACACCTTCGCTACTGCTGCTCATAGTAACTTTCGAACTTATCCAAATCGTCGGCGGTGCGCTTAGCATCTTCGGCGGGATGTTCCACTGCGGTGACGGCCTTCAATTCGAGAAGCAAGGGATATTGATCCGGCCGCGAGCGCAGCAGGCCCATGGCATGTTTCCAATCTATAGTGCCTTGTCCGGGAAAAAGATGCGAATCGGTCTGGCCATCGTTGTCGTGGATGTGCGTGGAACGAATGCGCTCTTTCATCAGCTCGAATTCCGCCGCAACGCCTTTGGTCAAGTGCGCATGACCGATGTCGAAGCAGTAGTTGAGATTCAGGTGCGTGGTGGTAAGAAACTCGTTCAGCTTGGCTGCGGACGACATTCCGTTCGGAATGTTTTCAAGCAAAACCTCCACGCCGCGCTGGCCGGCAAAGACGCGAATTTCATCAAGCGAGGAGAAAGCCGAATCGATACGCCGTTCATCCGTATCCTGTTCGGGTCCGCCCAGATGCTGAATCAGGTAACGGAACGGCACGCTCTCCGCAATCTCTATGGCGCGCTTGATTTCATCGACAACGGCAATGCGCTTCCCTTTCAGCTTTTCTGTAATATCCAACACGGCATTTGGGCCGCTACGTCCCCAGACATCGTCGCTATACATAGGTGAATGCAGCGAATGCATTTTCAGCGGAGAATCGCGAAACCAGTGGCCGAGTTCGGCAATCTGCGCGGAATCGTGATAATCGATATGTTGGCGGGCGCAGAAGATTTCCACCGCTTCAAAGCCGGCGTTGCTTATCCGTTCCAGCCCTGCGGTGGTTAAGCGCTGGCCCACGAATAATTGAGTAGAAAGCACGTGCTGCATGTTGGTTGTTTACGTTTCTTCTTACAAAGCAGATCGGCCTGCAGGGCGCGCGGCTCAGTAGCCGGCGGCCTTTCCGTCAAGGCGCGAATCAGTGCCGCCTTCCAGAGCGCCTTTGCTAACAACAATGGCCTCCACTCGCGCCACGCTGCCCACCGGCTTTATGTCGTAGCCCATGCCGCGTAAAGTCTCCGCCGCCTGCGGAGGGAATCCATTCTGCAGGTACAGCACATCGGGCCTCCACTGCTGGTGAAATCTGGGCAGATCCACCGCGTCCTGCGCATTCATATGAAAATCAAGCACGTCGAGAATGACTTGCATTACACCGGTGGTGATGCGCGATCCTCCGGGAGCGCCGGCCACCATGAAGAGTTTACCGCCCTTGGTGACAATGGTGGGCGTCATCGAGGAAACCGGGCGCTTGCCGGGTTCAATGGCGTTAGCCTCACCGCCGATCACGCCGAACATGTTAGGCACGCCCGGCTTAGCGGCAAAATCGTCCATCTCATCGTTCAGCAGAAACCCGAGCTTGGGCACGGTGATGCTGTTACCGAAGGTATTGTTCAACGTATAAGTAACCGCGACAGCGTTGCCTTGCGCATCGACGACGTTGTAGTGAGTGGTTTCGGCGCTCTCAAATTGCGAGATATGCGCGGCTTGGGCGTGCGCTAGGCCCGGCGCGATCATGTCGCTGGGCGTGGCATGATTCGGATCGATGGTTTGCCGCCGCCAGCTAACGTAAGCGTCATCCAGCAGCGCTTTGATGGGTACGTTATAAAAGCCGGGGTCGCCCAGATATTCGCTGCGGTCGGCATAAAACCGCCGCATCGCTTCCGCCTCATAGTGGACGGCTTTAACGGAGTTGGCGCCGTCGCTCGAGTAATCGGTGCCATTGAGCATGGCCATCATTTGCAGAATGCCAACGCCGCCGGCGCTCGGAGGAGGCGCGGTAATGATATGGAATTCCTTATAGTTGCCTTCGAGCGGCACCCGTTCGGCCACTCTATAAGCTTTGAGATCGGCTTCGGTAACGAGTCCGCCGTGCGCTTGCATGGCAGCGGCAAACTGCTCGGCTGTTGGCCCTTCATAAAAGCCTTTCGCGCCAAATTGGGCTATGCGCTGCAGAGTACCGGCGAGTTCGGGCTGTTTGAACGTTTCGCCCGCTTTATAAGGGTTGCCGTCGCGCAGGAAGATGCGCTTCGATTCGGGGTCGGTGGTAAACGCGCTATTGCCGGCAATTGACTTTTCAAGAATGGGACTGACCGTAAAACCTTCGGCCGCCAGTTTGACTGCCGGTTCCACGAGTTGCTGCCATTTCTGCGATCCCCACTTTTTGTGCGCCAGAGCAAAACCCGCCACGGAGCCCGGCACGCCGGACGACCGCCAGCCGAAGATACTTTCTTTGGTGGGGTTTCCTTTGTCGTCCAGATACATGTCGCGGCCCGCTTTTTGCGGCGCGCACTCGCGGAAATCGAGAAAGGCGGTCTTGCCGTTAGCCAGGCGCACCAGCAGGAAGCCGCCGCCGCCTAGATTGCCCGCCTGCGGATGGGTAACGGCTAACGCAAAACCCACTGCTACCGCTGCGTCTACTGCATTGCCGCCGCTCTTAAGAACGGCCAAGCCAACGTCGGCGGCGAAAGGTTCCTGGGCGACAACCATGCCATGTTGCGCGCGGATTGGATCTTTCGCGTAAGCCGGAACTAGCGATAGCGCGCAAATCAGCGGAAGGAAAAGCCGGAGACAACGCATGAATGCAAGTCTAACAGCTAAGAAGCTGCCCCGCCTTCCGCACTAATACCATCCTATTGATGGCTTCCGCACTCCCGGTACCCCCTCTCATCACCTTTGAGCAATACGAAGCTTTTGAAGCGCCCGAGGGCTATCGCGACGAACTGATTCACGGAAGGATTGTGGCTTCCCCCGAAGCCAAACCCCTGCATCATGAAGTGGCTGAAAACATCTACGCACTGCTGAAAAAGTTCGCCCGCAAGAAACACAAAGTGGCCCAACGGATGAATCTGCGCTTCGCGGATGCCCACAGCATGCCCAACCCCGATGTGTTTGTCATCCACAAGAAGGAATGGAAGCGCGCTTTAGTGGAGAGCGTTTATCCGGAAGGCCGTGAAGTGGTGCTCGCGGTGGAAGTGATTTCCCCCAGCAATCGCCCGGGTCCGCTGAAGTCGAAGGTGGACATCTATCTGAAGCACGGCCTGGAAGTCTGGGTTGCCGATCCGAAGAAGCGGGAAGTCCGCGTCAGCCGTCCATCCTCGATGTTTGGCCGGACGCCTACAAAAACATTCAAGGGTCAAACCTCTATCGAATGGAACGGCAAACAGCTCCCGCTCGCCACAATGTTCCGGCTGCCCAAATGAATGTTGGCTATTTGGCGGTGGTCAAGGCGCGCAGGCGCAATGTCAAGCGGCTCTTGTAGCGCGCCGCGGTGTTTTTCTTGATAATGCCCCATTTTGCCGCGCGATCCACCAGCGAAAAGGTCGCGGGAACCACTTTGCCGGCGCCCTCCGCGTCCTTTTTATCCAACAGACGCCGCATGGTGCGGATCTGGTGCCGGAGCCGTGTTTTGCGAAGACGGTTGATAGCGGTGCGGCGTTCCGCCACACGGACACGCTTCAACGAAGATACTGTATTTGCCATTTACCTGATTGAACCTGAATCGTAGATTTACTCCTTTAGGATACCCGATAGGGCCCGACGGGGCAAATCAGGGCACGATCTTGATCTCGAAAACCACCGGCCATTGTTTCCCGGTGACGAACGTCCGGTCATGCTGTTTGTCGTAGGCAATTCCGTTAAGCACTGATTCATCATTCGCTTTCTGACTTTCGGGTAAAAGCCCGCTGAGATCGACCCAGCCGGTGACACGGCCGTCCCGTGGGGAGATCCGGGCAATGCGGTCTGAGTGCCACACATTGGCGTAAATCTCGCCCTTGACGAATTCAAGCTCGTTCAGCCGTTCAATCGCCTCCGTTCCGTCCCTTACGACAATGCGGCGGGTTTCCTTGAAGGTATTCGGGTCGCGGAAGCGCAAAGTCGCGGTGCCATCGCTGGTGATAATTTCTCTCGCCGTGTGGGTCATGCCCCAGCCCTCGCCCTCGTAGCTAAACTGCTTCACAAGTCGCAGGCTGAAGCGGTCGTAAACGAAACAGACGTGCGATTGCCAGGTCCATTCGTAAAGATTCGGCCCCCAATCGACGATGCCTTCGCCAAAGTATTCTTCCGGCAACTCAAGCCTTTGGATGATCTTGCCGGTTTCCGGTTGGATGGCCATCACTGCGGAGTGGCCCTTGAGCCCCGTCCCTTCCCAGAACAATCCATCCAGATAAAGGAAGCCTTCTGTATAGCTTTCCGTCGAATGCGGAAATTTTGCAACCACTCGGTAGCCAGAGACCGGCGCGGCCATCCCCGGGCCGGCGTGGAACAGGAAGGCGATGACGGCAACGCTGCGCACATTCCTCCGAAGGTACGTAAGGGCCGTCATCTGCGCCTATCCTACTCGTCCCGCAGGGCCGTCATCGGGTCCACTTGCGTCGCCCGCCAAGCTGGTATGTACGCCGCCAAAAGCGCGGTGGCCCCAAGCACGATGGCGCTCAGCATAAACGTTGCCGGGTCGAGACTGCTCACCTGAAAGAGCTGTGAAGAAATGAGTTGTGCCAACCCGCTCGCCGCCACAAACCCAAGGATGGCGCCCAGGCCGACTAAGCGCATCCCCTGGCCCATCACCATGCGCAGAATTTGCGGCCGGCGCGCACCCAAGGCGGCGCGCAAACCAATCTCGCGAGTCCGTTGCGCCACGTTGTAGTTGATCACGCCGTACAAACCCAACGCCGCCAGCAGCAAAGCCGCGCCGGCGAATGCGCTGAGAAGGGAAACCGCGAACTGCTGCGGCCCAAGCGCCAGCGCGAGCCGTTCATCCATCGTCTTTAAATCGAAAACGGCTTGCTTGGGGTCTACCGAACGCACCGCGCGCCGAATCGCTTCCCCGAGTGCGCTGGTCTTGCCCGAACCTCGCGCAATGAAGTAGACGGTGGGAAAGCCGCTGCCGGCGCTCTGGAAGATCGGGTAGTAGTAGACACCCTTGCCGGAGTCCGCCGCCAGTTGCGAATGCTTCACATGCGCCACCACGCCGACAATGGTGCTCCAAGGGCCGTTCGATCCGTTGCGTAGGCGCTTCCCAACGGGATTCTCCTTGGGCCAGTATTGCCGGGCTAAATTCTCATCGATAACGGCCACCGGCATGCTGTCTTTGCGATCAGCTGCCGTGAAGTAGCGGCCCGCCAGCAGCTTGATGCCCATTGTTTCAAAGTAGCCGCTGCTAATCGTGCGAATGCCCCCGTGCGGACCAGGATCGCCCGGCGCGGCAACCCGTCCTTCGATATTGAAGGATGCCGACGGATCGTCTCCACTGAAGGGTAGCGGCGCAGCAGCCGCCACCGATTGCACGCCCGGACTGTTCGAAAGGTTATCGAGAACGGCACGATAAAACGCCGATTGTTTGTCTTGCTCGTGATATTGCGCGTCGGGCAAAGCAACGGAAGCGGATGCGGTCCCATCCGGCCGGAACCCGGTATCCACATTGCGCAGCCGGCCCAGACTCTTGATGAACAACCCAGCGCCGAAAAGAAGGACCAAGGCCAGCGCTACCTGGGCCACCACCAGTCCGGTACGCAGCGTTTGCCGCTGCCGCCCTTCGGTATTGGAGCGTCCGCCTTCTTTGAGCCTTTCGTACTTCTGACCAAGCCGCGACATGTGCCACGCCGGTGCGAGTCCAAAGAGGAAAGCGGTTATCAATCCGGCCCCCACTGCGAAGAGAAGAACGTGAGCATCCATTTCGATGACTGCTCCGGAAGACAACTGAGGGGGCGCGAGCGACACCATCCCTTTTAGCAGGGCCGAAGCGGCGAATAAGCCCAACAGCGTTCCGGCCAACGAGAGCGTGAGGCTTTCCGCGAAGGCTTGCTTGATCAGATTGGCGCGCGTGGCGCCCAGAGACATTCGAATCGCCAATTCGCGTGCCCGCCCGGTGGCGCGCACCAGCATCAAACCGGCGATGTTCGAACAGGCGATCAAGAGGACGAATGCCACTGCGCACAGCAGAATCAGCATGGGCGTTTCTACATTGCCGCTGGTGTATTCGGTAAAAGGCTGGATACCCATACTCCATTCAGAACGCCGCCCAAAGTTGCCGGTTTCCGGATCGGCATCCTCGACGCGCCGGGTCAAGATTTTCATAAAGCTGACGGCGGCCGGATAACTTATGCCCGGCTGCAAGCGTGCCACGGCGTTGTAGCTCTCATTGAAGCGATTAGCCGGAGCGAAGGCATCGGCCGGAAGGCCCAGCGGGGTCCAGAGCGCAGCCTGCGCGGGCCAATGAAAAGTAGCCGGCATCACACCCACAATCCGATACGGCTTGCGATTCAACTCAAACATGCGGCCGACGATGCCGCGGTCACCGCCAAATAGCCGCTGCCAAGTGTCATAAGAGAGCACAGCTACCTGGTTGGTTGCAGGCTGATCTTCTTCGCTTCGGAAGGTGCGGCCCAAAACCGGAGTGGCCCCAAAAACGTCGAACCATTGCCAGGTAACGTCGGCCCCAACCAGCCGCTCGGGCGAATCCCCACCCGTATAGTTGAACCCTTGAATCTGTTCCATGGCGGCTTTCGCGAATACCTTAGTACTCGCTCGCACGTCGGCAAAATCGGTGGCCGACATCCCGATCTGGATCAGATTGAGCTTCTTATAGGTGACCTGCGGAGCAACCACTTCCTCTGGCCGCTCGATGCCGGCAGGATGCAAGAACAAGCCATTGACAATGCTGAAAATGGCCGCGTTCGCGCCGATGCCCAACGCTAAAGAAAGCACAGCGGCAGAGGCGAATCCGGGACTCTTGCGCAGCGTGCGGAAGGCATGTTGAAGATCGTACCCAAACGTCATAACTCAAATCAAAGCATTCTGAGAACCGTTCTGCAAATCGCGCTATCTCCCTCAAAACAGTAGAAGATCCCTTAGCCCATCCGCCACTCTTGTCCGCTTTTGGGATTTGCTGAACAAAAGCGTCCTTTTCCTTCGTCCCACTTTCTCGCTGGGCTATCATTTAAGCAGGAGTTTTTATGGGACCCATCGGCGTACAAGAGATGATGTTGATTTTCCTCGTCGCTCTTGTGCTCTTCGGGCCTAAAAAATTGCCTGAGCTCGGCCGCTTGCTAGGCAAGGGTCTTACCGAATTCCGGCGGGCCAAAAGCGAGCTGAAATCCACCTTCGAAACGCATCTTCGCGAATTGGAAAGAGAAGCAAACGTAAACGACGCACTCAAAACTGTCAATACGCCCTACTCTTCTCCGCTTTCCGTCGCGCATAGTTATGACGAGTCCGGCCATTACGATCCAAGCTATTCCAGTCCGACGCCGTACCTGGAAGCAGCTTCGTCTACGCCCGTCTCTTCACCCTCATCCACCGCCAGCGCAACCGCAACTCAGGACGCCGAGGCCTACCGGGAAACACCCTCTACCGCTGCCTATCCCGTGGAAGGAACCGTGCCTCGTTCCAACGGCGCAGCACCAGAGGGCCATTCCGTCTGATTCGTGAGTTCTCGAAATGCCTGACGATATTGAGGAGCCATCGGCTCCGCACAGCGAAACTGCGGTTTCACCGACAACGCCGGAAACCCCGGCCGAACCGGTGATGGAGGAATCCGCCAGCGTTTATACCGCCGATCAGCCAACTTACAACCCGACGCAAGCCGTGGCGGTCGTTCCGCAAGCCGCTCCTCCCCCGCCACCCCCTCCCCCGCCCAAGCCTCCCGCGGAGGACGACGAAGACGAGAATCCCGAAGAGCGCGGAATGCTCCGCATGTCCTTCATGGAGCACCTCGACGAACTGCGCACGCGCATTCTCAGGTCTCTAGCTGGTGTCGTCGCGGCTTTCTTCGCCAGTTTCTATTTTGCTCACGAACTTTGGAGGATTGTTTCCGCTCCCGCCGTCGATGCTCTCAAGCAGATCGGTGCCAGGCCGGAACTCGTCGGCATCACGCCGATGGAGATGTTCAATGTCATCTACATCAAACTTCCTTTGTTAGTCTCGGTGTTCGTCGGCTCACCGTGGATCTTCTATCAGGTTTGGTCCTTTATTTCTCCCGGCCTCTACAAGCGCGAAAAACGCTGGGCCGTGCCCTTCATCCTCGCCACCGCCGGCCTCTTCATCGCCGGTGGTTTGTTTGCCTATTTCGTTGCCTTCCGCTACGGTTTGGTCTTTCTGCTTGGCATCGGCCGTGACATTAACGTCTCGCCAATGGTATCTGTGAACGAATACTTCGATCTCTTCGTCAACGTCACTTTGGGCGTTGGCTTGGTCTTCGAAATGCCGGTCATCATTTTTTTCCTGACTCTGCTACGCATGGCCTCGCCGCGCTTTTTATTCCGCCATTCGCGCTACGCCATTCTCGCCATCACGATTATCGCGGCTATCGTAACGCCAACGCCCGATGCCTTCAATATGACGCTCTTTACGGTACCCATGGTGGCGCTGTATTTCGTCGGTGTTTTCGCCAGCTATCTGTTGGTGCTCCGCCGCGAGGGTCAGAAATTCCCTTGGGGTAAAGTGCTGCTGGTGATCTTAGGCGTTCTGGTGCTTGCAGCCAACGCAGTTGCGGTGCTGATTTACCGCTATCACTTCCATTGGATTCCGAAGTGGCCGTTCCTCACCCAGTAATGACAACCTGTACCGGCTCACCCAAAGGCGCGTCGGGTATGATGAAGAAGTCCTCTGATTTGCCACTTACATGACCAGTCTTTCGGTCAAGTTGGCTCACGACTCGCCGGCGGCTCCGAGAACGTTGCTTCTGAGGCTCAAAAGCGAGACCCGCGATGTGCATGAGAGCCTGGAGCGAGATTTGAATCTCCTCCGCCCCGATCTTACTCTGGAACGGTACCGGAGTATCGTGGAGTTGTTCTATGGTTTCCATCAGCCTTGGGAGCAGGCCATTAAGCCCTTAGTGGCCGAACATCTGCCCGATTTTGTAGAGCCGCGCACTAAGATACCGAAGTTGCTGGAAGACCTAGCCTACTTAGGCAGCGAACCGGCGAAGCTGCCGGTATGCAAAGCTCTCCCCGATTGCCTCGAATGGCCCAATCTGCTGGGCGGATTGTATGTGACAGAGGGAGCAACGCTGGGAGGGCAGGTGATCTCGCGCCAGTTGGAGCAAATGCTCGGCTTGTCGGCACGGCGCGGCACCGCGTTCTTTTCGAGTTACGGTTTACGAGTGGGGCCTATGTGGCGATCGTTTTGCACAACCTTGCAGGCGCAAACGCCGTTAGAGGAAGAAGACGTGGTGGTGCAGGCGGCGCGGGAAACCTTTATCCGCATGCATGCGTGGCTCTGTGGTTGAACGATATGCTACCTGAATGGCGAGGATCGTCGTTGTCGGCAGCTTGAACATGGACCTGGTGGCGGTTGCGCCGCGCATTCCGGTAGCGGGCGAGACCATCACGGGCAGCAACTTCTTTACGGCGCCGGGAGGCAAAGGCGCCAATCAAGCCTATGCGGCCGCCAAACTTGGTGGCGCCACGGCCATGCTGGGGCGGGTGGGCGAAGACGATTTCGGGCGTGCCATGCGAGGCAATCTGCAAGGTGTGGGTTGCGACGTGACCGGTGTGCGGACGGTGGCGGGTCCAAGTGGCGTGGCGCTCATTTTTGTGGCTGCGGACGGGGCGAACTGCATTGTGATTGCGCCGGGGGCCAATCATCAGTTCGCGGCGGACGACATGGGGGCGGATGCGACTTTGTTCGACGGCTGTCAGGTGACCCTGCTGCAATTGGAGATTCCTATTGAGACAGTGACTGCGGCGGCGCTGTATGCAAAGAAGCGCGGGGCGCGCGTGATACTCGATCCAGCTCCCGCGCCAAGTGGTGCGCTGCCAGCGGAGTTGCTGAACGCGGTGGATATTCTGACGCCGAACGAAAGTGAAGCGGCGATGCTGGCTGGACTGACGCCTGGGCCGTTGACGGCGGAGCAAGCCGGGGTCATGGCGCGAACCTTGCAGGCGAAGGGCGTGCGCACCGTGATTGTGAAACTGGGCGAACAAGGATGCCTTTTGGCCGACGGCGGCACACAGCAGCTAATTGGCGCGCCGAAGGTGAAGGCTGTGGATACGACGGCCGCAGGGGACGTTTTCAATGCGGCGTTGGCAGTGGCGTTGAGCGAAGGGCGGGAGTTGGCGGCGGCGTGCGCCTTTGCCGTGAAGGCCGGGGCGGTTTCGGTGACGCGGATGGGTGCGCAGAGCAGCGCGCCCAGCAGGAGCGAGGTTTGAAGTGTTGTCGCCGACCGTGTGGCCGCCGGTTTAGGTGCCTTGTTCTTTGCGTATCCAGGGCGTGAGGACCGTGTAGACCGGGACTGCCGTTGGCCTGCTTTTGCGTCTGCGGATGAGGCGGCGGCTGGCTAAGTGACCGATGGCCGTTTGGACGGAACGCTTAGAGATTCCAGTCAAATCGGCGAGAACGGCGTGGCTCATCGCGACGGACTCCCGGCCAGCGCCGTGAGTGTAGCGATAGAGGAGTAAATACACCAGGAAAGCCGCCGGGGAATGGCTGTGTGCGACCAAGTCGCGCATTAAGGTATCGACGATGTAAGGGTCAAATCTCATTGCTATGGTAATAATAGCTATAGCGTCGATTGCCCCCGTTTTGGTTTCCCGCTCTTGATTTCGAAAACTTCGCATGGCATTCTGAGCGTGCATGATCAAGCGAATCAAATTTATCGGCATACCGGTGCAAGACCAAAGCCGAGCCCTTCAGTTCTACACGGAAAAACTTGGGTTCCGCATCCTTACGGACCAGGCGTTTTCCGAAAAGCAGCGCTGGATTGAACTGTCGATTCCCGGAGCGGATACGGGAATTGTGCTGTTCACGCCGGAGGGTCAAGAGGATAGGATCGGCACTTTCGTTAACACTTCCTGGGAGGTGGATAACGTGGAAAAAGCGTACGCTGAGTTGCTGGAGAACGGAGTGCAGTTCATGAAGCCGCCGCAAAGACAGCCTTGGGGGACATTCGCGGTGATGCAGGATTCGGAGGGCAATCAGATTGTGCTGTCGTCGCGGTAATGGAAAGAGGGCTTAGCGACGCCAGCTGTTCCTTCGCCAGTAAGACCTCCGTAAACTGATCGATCACTATATCTATTCATAGCGTAACGCCGCCATTGGGTCCGATCCCGACGCGCGGCGCGCGGGTCCGGCGCACGCGAAAGCAGCCACAACTCCGAGCACCACTATGGCACTCAGCAGGACGAAGACGTCCCGCGAACTTCCTTCCGCCCAATGAGCCAGCGCGTTGCTGAGAGCCACGGTCAAGACAATGCCGGCCAGCAATCCACCACCAACACTGGCGGCCATCGACGAGAATACGAGCCGCAGGACATCCGCGCGCTGCGCCCCCAAAGCCATGCGAATGCCGAACTCGTTAGTCCGCTGCTCAACCGAAAAGGAGACAACGCTATACAGGCCGGTAGCCGCCAGAGCCAGCGCGAGGATGGCAAACGCGCCAAAGAGCCAAGCCACCAGGTGTTCCTGCTCCCATTCCTGCTGGCCCTGAATCCAGTGCTCTAAATCCTGTACCCCGCCGGAGATCTGCTGGTCTGGATTGATGGAGTTCACCTGCTGCCCGATGGAGTGCAGCAGCGCCAGGGGCGAGGTCTCAGAGCGGACGAGGATCTGCGTCCACATGCGCATCGAAATGGTATAGGGAATGAAGGCTTCAGGCAGGACCGGCTTGCGGAGGCCGTCATTGCGCTTGTCGGCCACAACGCCGACAATCATCAGCCAGGGTTCCGTCCGGGGTTCCGTCCCGGGAGGCCCGACATTGAACGGCGGTTCGTTTCTCATCTCCGGGATCTTCAACGAATGACCTACCGCGTCATTATTGGGGAAATACAAACGTGCCATGGTCTCGTTAATAACGGCGACACGAGCCGCGCGGTGGTTTTCCGTTTCATCCCAGATGCGTCCCCGGGCGAGTGGTATGCGCAGGATAGGAAAGTATCCGGGGCTTACAAAGTTGACGCGAATTTTTTGGGAGTCTCTCGGGGGCTTACCGAGGATCTCGATTCCAGTGTTCCAACCGTTGGAAGGCGGTGTCGCGTTCGTCGAGATGGCGGCGACGGTTACGCCAGGAACAGTGGCGATTTTGTCGCGAATTTGTTCGAAGTAGGCCGCGCGAGCGTCCCATGTCGGGTAAGCGCCGTCATGCACTGGTATGCCAACCGACATGACGTTGTGCGGGTCGTAGCCCAGCGGAGTATGAATGAGGCGGAGAAATCCTTGCATGGCGGCGCCCGCGCCCGCCAGCATCACGAGCGTAAGGGCGATCTGCCCGGCGATCAGGACATTGTTCATAGCGCGGCCGCGGCTTCCGCCCGATACGCGGCGCGTGCTGGATTGCATGATCTGATTGACGTCCGGTCGTGAGAGCTGCAAGGAAGGCCAGAGACCGAAGAGCACGCCGGTGAGGAGTGCCAAAGCCACACTGAAAACCAACACCGGCACGTTGAGCGAAATGGCTGCCTCGTGCGGGAACGAGTACTTGGGAAGCAAGGCGGTAATGATCTTCACCGCGCGGTATGCCAACAGCACACCGAAGAGTGCTCCGCTGCCAGACAGCAGCAGCGCTTCGGTCAGCATCTGGCGGACTAATCGGCGGCGGTCAGCGCCAATGGCCGCCCGCACCGCAAACTCATGCTGGCGGGCGGTACCTCGCGCCAACATGAGAATCGAGACATTGCCGCATCCAATCAACAGCAGGACGGCCACCGCGCTGAAGAGCAGATAGAGAGTGCCGCCCAATTGCTTGACGAAATCTTCGTTGAGGCCCACGAGATGAAACTTGAAGCGGCTTTGGGGGAAATGTTTCGGCGTCTCTTTGGCGAATTGCTCGATCAATGGCTGCAACGCACCGGCGGCGGCTTCATGGGTGATTCCGGGCTTGAGACGAAGACCGACATAGTAAGCGCGCGTTTGATCTTGGGTGACTTTGAGCGGCAGGTAGACATCGCCGTCTTCCCAAGTGAAGCGCGGGCCCGCTACGCCGACGATGGTGTAGGGTTTGCGCACGAGTTGGATGGTCTGGCCCACCACGTTCGGATCGGCGGCGAAGTGGCGCTGCCAGAACTTGTAGCCGAGCACCGCAACGGGCTGCGGGTCCTGGCCGGCGATGGCGTCCGATGGGATCAGTCCCCGCCCGAGGGCAGGCGGCACACCCATGAAGTTGAAAGTGTTGGAAGTGAAGTAGACGCCGTTGATATCTTCCGGTAAATCGCGCCCCGTGACGGTAAGGTTCCAATCGTCTACCGCAAAAGCGTCCTCAACCACCGGCGATTTCCTGATCACCTGCCACTGGCTGGCGGTTAAGCCAAAGCCGCCTTCATGACCGGCGGGATCGAGCAGGCGCATGTGGACCATGCGATCAGGGGCCGCATAGGGATAAGGGTCCATAAGGACTGCATAGACGAGGCTGAAAACGGCAGTGGTGGCGCCGATGCCCAGCGTCAGCGAGACGATAGCGGTAAGCGCAAAGCCGGGACTCTTCACTAGTTGACGGACGCAGTATCGCAGATCCTGGAGCATTGATTTGGCTAGTGAGTCGCACGTCATTGGCCAACCGGCCGCCGAGCCTAAGTGCCTGATTTCTTAGATGGGCAATGAACGATCACATCAATCGGCGGCGTCCGCCTTCGTCACGGAAGTGTTCGCAAAGGGACACTCACCCTCCGGAAGCGCGTTCGACGTGACCGCCGAATTTGAAACGCATGGCCGAGAGCACCTTTTCCGTAAACGTGTGTTCGCGGCGCGAGCGGAAGCGCGTGAACAGCGCCGAAGCGAGCACCTCCACCGGCACGGCTTCTTCTATGGCGGCATTGATCGTCCAGCGGCCTTCGCCCGAATCTTCAACGGATCCGCTGAAATTGGACAAATCCGGATTCTCTACCAGTGCCATGGCGGTGAGATCCAGCAGCCACGAGCCAACCACGCTGCCCCGCCGCCAGAGTTCGACAATATCGCTGACGTTCAGGTCGAAGCGCTCGTTCTCGGGCAAATCGGTTGAGTTTTTGTGAACCAGCACATCCAGGCCTTCGCCATAAGCTTGCATGAGGCCGTACTCAATGCCGTTATGCACCATCTTGACGAAGTGGCCGGAACCAGGGGGGCCGGTGCGCAGGTAGCCTTGTTCGCAAGTGCCGGGAATTTTGTCACGGCCCGGAGTGCGCTCAATGGTGCCCAAGCCGGGAGCGAGCGTTTTGAAGATGGGTTCGAGCCGGTCGAAAGCGGATTGGTCGGCGCCGATCATCAGGCAGTAGCCGCGCTCGACACCCCAGACACCGCCGCTGGTGCCGGCATCCACATAGTTGATACCGCGTTTCTTGAGTTCGGCGGCGCGCCGGATATCGTCTTTGTAAAAGCTGTTGCCTCCGTCAATAATGGTGTCGCCTTCTTCCATGGCGGCGGCCAGCGTCTGCACGGTGCTTTCGGTGGGCTTGCCGGCGGGCACCATCACCCAAACGGCGCGCGGTTTCGCCAGCTTCTTCACCAAGTCTTCAAGGGAGGTAGCGCCAGTGAAGCCTTCAGCCGCCATTTTCTTAACGCTTTCGGCACTTAAATCGAAGACGGTGCAGGTGTGCCCGCCTTTTTTCAGACGGCGAACCATGTTCGCGCCCATACGTCCCAGACCAACCAAACCAAGTTCCATTTATCTCTCTTCCTTGTTCGAGGGCGAACGTTTTTTCGACCTCACCTGATAGGTTAGCTTCTTTAGATTGGGATGTGATGAAAGTTAGTAACAAACAGCGGCGAACGGCGGGCTTGGCTGTGAGCGTCTTCATCGTTTCGCTCATGGCGGGCGGGTGCAACCGGACGCATCGAACGACCATCGCGGTGATTCCCAAGGCGAGCGCCGACCTTTTCTGGCAGAGCGTGCATGCCGGCGCAATGAAGGCGAGTTGGGACAATCACGTGGACATTGTTTGGGAAGGGCCGCCGAATGAAACGGACATCGCCACGGAAATGCAGATTGTGGAGACCATGATCAACCGTCGCGTGGATGCAATTTGTCTGGCTCCTTCAGACCGCTCGGCATTCAAAATTGTGGTGGACCGAGCGGCGCGTGCCGGGATACCGGTGATTATCTACGATTCGGGGCTGGATTCGGAGAACTATCGGACGTTTGTAGCGACAGACAATTATTTGGGCGGCAAGATGGGGGCGGAGCGATTGGGAGAACGGATGAACGGCACGGGAAAAATAGTCATGGTGAAAACGGTGCCGGGCGGCGCGTCCACCACCGCGCGCGAGGATGGATTTCGGGATGGCCTGAAAGCGAAATATCCGGGCATTGAAATTCTGGATGAGCGCTATGGCATGGCCACCGTGGCGCAATCGCTTACGGTGACGGAGAACATGTTGACGGCGCATCCGGAATTGCAGGGTATATTTTGTTCCAATGAATCCGGATCGATAGGAGCGTCGCAGGCGTTGCGGGCGCGCGGCAAGAGGTTGAAATTGGTGGGCTTCGATTCCAGTCCATCGCTGATTGACGCCGTGCAAGCGGGCTGGATCGACACGCTGGTCATTCAAGATCCTTTCAAGATGGGCGAGACTGCGGTGGATAGCGCCGTGAAGGCGATTCAGGGAGGGCAGACCCCAAAGAAAATCGCCCTCCCTCCTCGTCTGGTCGATCTCGGGAACCTTCACGATCCCGCGATCGACGCCCAGTTGCATCCGGATTTAAAAAAGTATTTGGACGCTTCTGGTTATTAATGGCGGTAGTAGGCGGCGAGCGAATCGCCGGTGCGCGGTGTGGAACCAGCTATGAAGGAGACGGAGGAGCCGCTCAGGGTGTAGTCACCGCCGGGAGCCATCAAGAGGCCGTTGCGAAACAAGCGCAGACTCGTTGCTGGGTTTGGCGCGGAGGCCAAGGTGAAGGTGAGGTTTATGCCGTTGATTGAGCCGCCGGGCGTTTCGTTGTCCGCGAAGTTGGTGGCCGAACCGGCGCCCGCGATTCGGTAATAAGCAAGCACGGTGTCACCCGTTCGCGGCAAGGCCGACGACGAGAAGGTGATGGCCGAACCGTTGAGTGAGTAGTCTGGCCCTTGCCCTAACTCAAGGCCATTGCGAAAGAGCGTGAGGCTCATGGCCGGCGCGGGCGTATGGGCGAGTGAGAAAAGCGTATTCACGCCATTGATAGTGCCGGCCGGCGTTTCGTCGTCCACGAAGACAGCGCTCGACCCGGAGGCGCTCAAAGTATTCACCGTGGTGCTCAAGCCATTCACCAGATTGGTTAGGTTTGTCACGTTGGTGCTGAGTCCGGTGATAGCGCCGCCGACAGCGGTCAAAGAGTTGCTATTGCCGGCGACGGTGGTGGTGAGGCTTCCCAGGTTTGTGGTGAGGGTTGTGATGGAGGTTCCTTCGCTCGCCACGGTGGTGTTCAAGCCGGAAACCGTGGTGCTGATGCCGGTGACGGTTGTGTTTAGACCTGTGACTGTGGTCCCCAAGCCCGCTACCAGCGAATTCAACGATGTCACGGAGGTACTCAGGCCGGTGACGGTTGTGCCCAGTGTGGCCGCCGTGGCCTGTATGGTGGAGATGTTGCTATCGATGGAACTGAGATCGCTGGCCAGGCCGGTGATCTCGCTGATCGAGATGGGCAACGTAGCGTATTGGCCGCCGCCCGATCCCGATCCCGAGCCGCCGCCGGTGCCCACGGTGCTGGTCTGCCGGACCTCACCGATGGTGAGCGCCGTGGTGCTCGGCGGCACTTGCCACGTTTCCGTCCAGGTGACCGTGCCATTGCTGCTGCTGTACACAACCTGATAGTAGGTGCCGGGCGAGGCCGTAGTGGTAGGAACCAAGAGGACGGAAAGCGCGCCGTTATAAACCCTTGCTGAGGTGCTGAGTCGAGAAACCGTTCCGCTACCGCTGACTGAGTAGCCGTTCCAAGTAATCACCACCGTTCCACTGAACGGTGTTCCATCGGGGTTGGTTATGGTGTCAAGAATCTGCGTCAGATTCGTTTGCGCAAAAGCGCTCACGGCGACAAGCGTCGCCGCCATCAAAATCGCAATAAGCGGTTGGCGGAAGTTAAGCATGATGCCTCATGTGGAGAATGGCCGTAATATCTACGGGCGACTTCAGTGCAACATGCCTAGCGCGGCGACCCAGATTTGCCGAGGCGCTTTTTGAATCGCAAAATTGGCGCTAAAGCGATGATCTGTGAGGATTTAAAGAAATTTGAAGAAAAGATTTGAAAGTTGTGACTGGAAAAATGAATGGGCAGGAAGGGCTTGGATGGCGGTGTCTAGCCAGTTGAACAACTATCTGGCTACTTCAGGCGCGGATTGAAGGCGAAAGGCTCAGGAACAAGGTGTCAAACGTCGTCCATCTACGGGAAAGCGATCCCTGCTCGATTCAGGTAACATCACGTCCGCGCTCGTCTGCTCCCTTCTACTGTTCATAGCCTATGTGTGCATTGCACCAAACCTGAATCAGAACCGATATTAGTAGAGCAGGTAGGGCTTGCGTCGTTCGGCGAACTGGCTCGCCTGCTCTTGAGCTTTTGACCAGATTGCACTTGCATTTGTTCCATTCTTCAGTTCATTCAGTACCGCATGATTACCAATTAATAGCCGGCATTTTTCGAAATCGATTTTTCCCGGAAATAGCTTCTGCAGCGCTGCTGCGAGTTCGATTCCCAACCTCGTACTATCAAAAGCATCACGATCGGTGATGACGAAACGCACGCCGCTGACATCCACATCTTTGAGGTTCGAGGAAGAAGGCCGGAAACGCGTAGGATATATTCGCACACCCGGGATGAAGCGCGAGTTCAGAAGCTGCGCCAACGCCGGTCCATCAATCCAATCGGCGCCAATTTGCTCAAATGGAGCATCCGTCCCGCGACCCACCGAATAATTCCTAGCGTATTCGATCATCCCCACTCCTGGGTAAAGCAGCGCCGCATTTAAACTCCGCATGTTCGGTGATGGATTTACCCAGCTCAAATTTGTCGCGTCAAACCAGTCACCACGCTCCCAGTTCTTGAGCTTGATGACTCGAAGATCGGCTCCCCAATGCTGTTCCGCGTTCGCCATCGTAGCCAGTTCTCCGAAAGTCATTCCGTGCCGTAGCGGCATTTCATAACAACCGGTGAAGGAATGCAAGTCGTTCTCGAGCATGGGGCCTTCCACGTGTGTTCCGGTGATCGGGTTTGGGCGATCCAACACGAAGAAAGGCTTCTTGGCCTTGCCCGATTCTTCTACTGCGTATAGCAGAGTACAGGAGTAAGTCCAAAAGCGTGTGCCGACATCCTGGACATCGTAAACCACTGCATCCAGTTTCCGCATCTGTTCGGAGGTGAGCCGCCGTTTTCCCGGTTCATACAGACTTACGACCGGTAGTCCCGTCAACGAGTCCTTGGTGTCGGGGATATTTTCCGTGTCTTGCGACACGGAGAAGCCATGTTCTGGCGAGAAGAGACTCACCACCTGCACGCCCGCCGCCAGCATCGCGTCTACGTCGCGCCGTCCCGCGCGATCGAAG
Source organism: Bryobacterales bacterium (assembly GCA_963785595.1). Taxonomy (GTDB): domain Bacteria; phylum Acidobacteriota; class Terriglobia; order Bryobacterales; family Bryobacteraceae; genus Bog-105. The sequence goes on from CAWAVY010000004.1 coordinate 47,848, forward strand.
CCGGTCTGGTTCGTGAGTAAGCCGATACGTTTGCCTTTCAGCTCTGCGAAGCCGTCTTCCTCCAGCACGTCAATACCGGTCAGAGTTTTTACATCGCGATTCACAACGCGATGCACGCTTGCCCCCACCTGTTCAGCGGAGGGAGCCTGAGTAAAACTACCGGAAATCGACAGCATTAACGCGACCATGGAAGTCTTCATGTAGCTTAAACTTCAGGCTAGCCTGTCCGCCGTGAAGGACTTCGATTTAGAAAGTACCTTCGTCCAGCCAACGTCGAAGAAGCACCGCGCTGGCGTTTGGCGGACCAGAGACAAGCGATTTCAAATCCGGCGACTCCAGCCACCACCACGGATGTGTCGATCAAGCGAAGGTAACGGCGGTTGACGGCCCCGGCACTCCGCAGATCTCGCGAGAGCGCTTCGGTAAACCGGGCCAACAGTTCGGTTGCGGACGCTTCCAACCCGAACGGATGAGGATAAAATAATGCAGTACGCGTGGTCGTCCGCAAAAACAGGCGTCAATAGGGGATTAGACATGTGTGATCAAGATCATTTTGAGCAGGATCGGCAAGAGTATGAAAAGCTTGGCCGGGTGACGCGGAAGCAGTTCGGCGCCATGTTGGGAGCAGGCATCGCCATGATGTTGCCGCGAGCGGCCAACGCGGCTGCGGTGAGCGAATCGGACGTGAACGTGACAACGCCCGACGGTACCGCGGATTGTTACTTCGTGCATCCCGCCAGCGGCACGGCTCCGGGCGTTCTGATGTGGCCGGACATCTTCGGGCTGCGGCCCGCGTTTCGACAAATGGGTAAACGGCTGGCCGAATTGGGCTATTCAGTGCTTGTGGTGAATCCGTTCTACCGCACTAAAAAGGCTCCCACCGCGGATGCCGGCTCCGCAACACCCATCCAGCAGCTCATGCCGCTCGCGCAAGCACTGAACGAGGGAACGCATATGACGGATGCAAAAGCGTTCATCGCCTGGCTGGACACGCAATCGTCCGTTGCAAAGAATCGGAAAATGGGCACGCAAGGCTATTGCATGGGCGGCCCGATTGCGTTTCGAACCGCGGCCGCGGTGCCCGCCCGCGTCGGCGCGGTAGCCTCGTTCCACGGCGGCGGATTGGTGACGGATAAACCGAACAGTCCGCATCTTGAAGCGGCGAAAAGCAAAGCCCAATTCCTGGTCGCGATTGCGGCAAATGACGATCAGCGGTCGCCCAACGACAAGACTGTTTTGAAGGAAACGTTCGCCAAAGCGAATCTTTCCGCCGAAATCGAAGTGTATGCCGACGCCGCCCACGGTTGGTGCCCTCCAGATTCGCGGGTCTACAACGAGCCGCAGGCTGAGAAAGCCTGGGGCCGCCTGCTCGAGCTCTACGGAAAAGCTTTGGCCTAAGCGTCTAAAGTTGTTTTCTGAAGTGGACGCACCGATCCACTACCTCGAACCCAAGGGCCATATGCGCCCGCTGCGATTCCTCATGGTCGATCCAGGTGTCCGAAGCCATTTCTACCGAGCCTTGTTCCCGGGACCATTTCTCCGCCGCGCGCATCAAGGCTGCGCCCATCCCTTGCTTTCGAAACGCCTCCTTGACAAACCAGCCCTCGACGAAGCCAACCGGCTGGGCGGGATCGCATCCGTCCGCATGAGAGCGCAATCCCACATCAAGGAAGCCCACTAAGCCACTCTCTTCGCAAACTGCCACAAATGTTTCGATTGGCATTGAGCCGGCCGGAGCGCTTTCCAGTTCTTTTAGGTGATCTTCGAAAGATGCATCTGGCCAGAGCAAGGCGCGCATACCCGCGAGTTGAATGCGATCTGATTCCTCCGCGACACGAATGATGGGCCGTCCCATGCTTTCGATTGTAGAAAAGCCATTGGCGCGAGCCCCGGCGCCCGGCGGTACACCTTCAGTTGCAGATGTTTCCCCACCCCTTGGCCGAGGACAAACATAGTAGAAGTGGCTTAAGCTTGCGTAGGGTTTTCGCTAATGGCACATATAAAACTTCCCGATGGGATACCCGGCATCCGCGGTCCCATGATGTTTAGACCTGAAACGGCAAAGCCGTTGAACGAACTGGTGGACGTATTGTTGCGCGGGTCGCATACGCTTTCCCCGGGCGAGCGCGAATTGATTGCCACTTACGTATCGGCACAGAACGATTGCCGGTATTGCCAGACCATCCACGGCGCGATTGCGGCTCATCACCTGAATGGCAATGAACAGCTTGTCAGTTCTGTGAAATACGATCCGGAACAGGCGGCGATTTCGCCGAAGCTTAAAGCGCTGCTGGCGCTTGCGGGCAAGGTGCAGCAAAGCGGCCGCAACGTGACCGCGCAAGACGTAGAGCGGGCACGCGCGGAGGGCGCCAGCGATCTCGAGATCCACGATACCGTGCTGATCGCCGCGGTGTTCTGCATGTGTAACCGCTATGTGGACGGCTTGGCGACCTGGGCGCCGGACGATCCGGATTTCTATCGCCAGCGTGCGGCCTTGGTTGCGACAAATGGATACGCGGCCAGCACGCTTACAACGGCCGCCGCAAGGTAAGTCTGTCTTTTAAAGGTTCTCTTAAAACAAAAATGAAGATAAACGCTGCAATTACGTTGGTCGTTTTGTGTTTGGCCGGATCGCTGGCCGTTCGCGCACAAGATCCGGTGGGCGCTATTGAAGGATCAGTGGTGGATCAATCGGCGGCGCCGGTAGCCGCGCACGTGACCGCGAAGAATCTGGCCACTGATTTACTAAGAGAAACGACCGCGAACGCCAACGGCTTATTCCGAATTCCGCTGTTACCGGTGGGCGAGTACAGTGTGACGGTAGATGCTCCGCACTTTGCCACCGTGGTGCAGTCGCCGCTCACGATTGATGTAAGCCAGACGGCGCGCTTGGAGTATCACTTGCAGGTGGCGACGGTGAAATCGACAGTCACCGTGAATGCCGAGGCGCCGTTGGTGGACGCTTCGAGCAACACGCTGGGAGCGGTAGTGACCGGTCGCGAAATTGTGGATTTACCTTTGAATGGGCGCAATTTTACCCAACTGGGTCTGCTACAAGCGGGCGTGGCGCCGCTGACGAGTGGCTTGGTGCAAGCGGGAGGGCCGTTACGCCAGGGCGAAACCTACTCAGTGAATGGCGGCCGGCCCGAGCAAAATATGTACACCATCGACGGCGCGCAGAATGTGAACCGGATGGATGGCGGCTATGCGTTGAAGATTCCGGTGGATGCCATTGCCGAATTCCGCATCCTGACACAGACAGCCGAGCCTGAATACGGCGGCACGGGCGGCGCCACAACGGCGGTGGTTACGCGCGCCGGAGCGAATAACCTGCACGGCTCGCTCTATGAGTTCGTCCGGAACGACAAGTTCGATACACGCAATTTCTTCAGCCCCGATGTTCTGCCGTTGAAGCAAAACCAATTCGGCGGTACGGCCGGCGGTCCTATTAAGAGAGACCGGCTGTTCTATTTTGTTTACTACGAGGGCTTTCGCAACCGCGATGGGCTGACAACTTCGGCCATTGTGCCCAGCGCCTTGCAGCGCGCGGGGGATTTCTCTGGCATTGGCGGGCCGCTGCTTAATTTTGCCGCGGGCGGCGTTCATTTTCCGCACAACCAAATCCCCACTGCCGCGCTAAATCCGGTGGCGCTGAATGTGTTGCAGTTCTATCCTGCGCCGAACGCCGGGACCAATCTTTACCGGGCCAATGTGGAGGGGACTAATGATTACGATCAAGCGGGCGCGCGGGTAGATTTCGACGCCTCTTCGACGAATCAGCTTTTTGCGCGTTTTTCGTACTCGGGCGGCTACGACTATAATCCAGTTTCAGTTCGTGGAACGCCGGTTCCTGGATTTCCCACGCGCGACGATATCAAAACGGATTCAGCCGAGCTTTCAAACACCCACACGTTTTCGCCCACGCTGGTCAACTCATTCCGTTCCACGTTTCTGCGCTATCAGTTCTATTTCGATTTGCGCCTGAATCAGACGCCGCCCAGCGCGCTGGGCTTTACGTATCCATCGGCGAACTCGCCGGGCCAAGGGCCGCCGTTCTTCAACCTCTTGGGCTATTCGCCGGTGGGGGGAGCCATTACCGGGCCGCGCGATTCGGCGCAAAATAGCTTTGAGGAGCAGGATGGACTTTCCTGGATCAAAGGCCCGCATTCCCTAAAATTCGGCGCTGAATTTCTGCGTACCCAATTGAATATGTTTCAGGCCATTGCTCCGAACGCCTTTTTTATCTTTGCTTCGAGCTTTCCAACCAACGATGCGGTTGCCAATTTGATGTTGGGCGCGCCGGTGACGTTTTATCAAGGGCTGGGGGATTTCAATCGCGGCTTGCGCGATTGGAACGCGGGCGTGTATGCGCAAGATGAGTGGCGTATTGCGCCGCGCTTCACCCTAAATTATGGAGTCCGCTACGAACGCGTGAATCCGATCACGGAAATACGAAATCGTCTGAACGGCTTCGTGCCGGGTGTGCAATCGAAGGTGTACCCCAACGCGCCCACCGGCGTTTTGTTTCCAGGCGATCCTGGAATTGCCGCCGGCATCGCTCCAGGAGACAACGCTTTTATGCCAAGAGTGGGCTTCGCGTTCGATCCAAAGGGCGATGGGAAATGGGCCATCCGTTTGAGCTATGGAATTTTCTACGATCAGTTTCAGAACGGCCCTGGTACGGCTTCGCAAGCGCCCGTCAGCGCCTTGCCGTCGGCGGAGTTCAATCAATATAGCGGCCCGGCCTTGCGTAATTTCTCCAATCCCTATCAAGGCCATACCTACCCCGCGCTGAATACTTTCGTTTCCCCGGCCACAGTGTTCGGGATAGATCCGACGGCACGCGCGCCTTACGCGCAAAATTGGAATCTGAGTATTCAGCGATCGCTGCTGGCTCATTATTTGTTGGAAGTGCGCTATGTCGGATCGAATGGAACGCATCTGCCGCGCAACGTAGAGGCCAACCCGGCGGTGTATGGGCCGGGTGCGACCGCGCAAAACGCCGATCAGCGGCGGGTTTACGCGGGTTGTCAGGCCAACGGCGTTTGCGCGCTTTCAACGGTGGGTCTGCTCTCGGATATTACGAACTCAACCTATGAATCGGGCCAGGCGACGATCTCGCGGCGATTCACCCAGGGCCTCGGTTTTAGCGCCTCCTATTGGTACTCGAAGTCTCTCGATTATCTATCGTCCATGAACCTGGCGGGCGCTTCGTCACAGCCGCTGGCTGGCGCGAACGATCTGGCGCAGAATCCTTTTGATTTGGCGGCGGAGCATGGGCCGTCTTTATTCGACGCGCGGAACCGGGTTGTGGCTAGCGCTTCGTGGCGGCCGCAAATCTCGAAGAGCGCGCCGCTGGCTGTGCGGCATATTCTGGGTGGTTGGGAATTGAATCTCATCGCCAGTCACAATTCGCCTACGCCCTTCACGGTTTATGATTCGACGAATGTTTCACTGCAAGCGAACAGCCCGCCCATTTCCGGCATTCCCGCCAGCCGGCCGGATTTGTTGAGCAATCCGAACAACGGGCCGCATACCGTGCAACAGTGGGTTTCGCCCGCCGCGTTCCTCCGGCTGAATCCCGTAACGCAAGCCGGGCAATTTGGCAACGAGGGGCGCGATGTCGAGCGGGGGCCGGCCTTCACGGATTTCGATGCATCGCTAGCGCGGACGTTCGCGCTTACAGAGACCTTGCGATTACAGTTCCGCGCTGAAGGATTCAATATTGCCAACCATCCGAACTTCGCTTTGCCGGTAGCGGATCTGAACTCGCCGAATTTCGGCCAGATTTTGAGCGCGGGTTCAGCGCGGTTGACGCAGTTTGCCTTGAAGTTAGCTTTCTGATGACGCCTGCGGAAACGAACGAAAACAATGCCGGCTATCCGGGTTGGCGCGTTGCGCTGGCCTCGGCCGTGGGCGTGCTGGTCGGGTTTGCCTCGCTGTTGGTTTATACTTTCGGCGTTTTTCTAAAACCGATTGCCTCGGAGTTTCATTGGTCCCGAGAGGCGGTTTCGGCGGCGTTCGGAGTCGCGGCGTTAGCGGTGGCTGCCTGTTCGCCGGTTCTGGGGGCGCTGCTCGATCGCTATCCGGCACGCCGTATCATTCTGCCGTGTGTGTTGGTTTTCGGCTGCGCGTTTACGTCGCTCAGTTTTCTGAGTAACTACCTCTGGCATCTTTATGCGGTGTTCATTGTGCTGGGAGTGGTGGGAAACGGAACCGCTCATCTGGCTTATTCGCGCCCGCTATCCACTTGGTTTAACCGGCGGCGCGGACTCGCCTTTGCGTTCTTAATGTCTGGCGGGGCGGTCGGTGCCATGATTCTGCCGCCGATTGCGCAAGCTCTCATCGGACAAGTAGGTTGGCGCAACGCATTTGGCTTATTGGGGGCCATGTCGTTGGTGGTGGGTTTGTCGGTGGCCTCAACGCTTCGCAATTCCCCCGCTTATGATCGCTCGAAAGCCGGTATCGCGGGTGGCGCTTCCGCAGCAACAGGGCTGAGGTCGCGAGTGTTCTGGATTATCGTGACAATGCTTTTCTTCGCGTCGCTCAGCCAAAACGGTTCCATTACACACATGGCGGCGTTGCTTACCGATCGAGGCGTTTCCGCCGGCCAAGCGGCATTGGGAGTTTCCGTATTAGGAGCCGCGACACTGGCGGGGCGCTTGCTAACCGGTTGGTTGTTGGATCGCTATTTTGCTCCGAGAGTCGCGTTTTGTTTGTTGTTGGTTGCGGCCCTAGGCACGTTCGTTTTGGCCATAGCGCATTCCGCATGGATGGGCTTTTTGGGTGCCGCTTGCATTGGCCTTGGAATGGGCGGGGAAGCAGATGTTACGCCTTATTTGATTGCGAAGTATTTTGGCTTGCGGTCATTCTCCACGTTGTATGGATTTACTTGGACCGCATACGCGATTGCGGGCGCCATCGGTCCGGTGATTATGGGGCGGGCGTTCGATGCGACTGGTTCCTATCAAACACTGCTGTCGAGTCTTGCGTTGCTGACGCTGGCCGGGGCCTCGCTGATGCTGCTTTTGCCTGGGTATAGCGCGGCTCAAGAGCTTGAGGAGCCTTTGGCAATGCCGGCCCAAACCAGCTCTGTCACTTGATCGGCGAATTCTATGGTCAGCGGCTCATGCCCAATGAGAAGGCGGTAATAGAGCGGGCCATACAGTGAGTCGAGAACCGCGCCCACGTCAAGGCCAGGGCGCAGCTCGTTTCCGTATCGATCCAACGCTTTTCGGGCAAATTCGCGGCGCGGCCGGACCCAGATGGAAAGAAAAGCCGCCGCCACTTTGGGGTCGCTTTGCGCGGCGCCGATTAGGCCTTTGAACACACGGCCGCGCGAGCCGTTCAGCAGTTGCACGAAATTTTGCAGCTGAATGCGGATATCTTCCTTTAAGCTGCCGCTGTCGGGGAAGGGAAGTTCCTGCGCGATAGATTCGCGCAGCGCCTCAAGCATGACGGATTCTTTGTGGGGCCACCAGCGGTAGATGGTTGCTTTGCTCGCGCCCGCCCTCTCAGCGATAGCCTCACACGTCGCGCCTGGATAGCCGAGATCCTCCAACGCTTCGAGCGAGGCTTGTAAAATACGCGAGCGCGCCTCTTCATCGCGGGGACGGCCGCGGCCGCGCATCGCTTCCTCAATGACTGGCGTGGGCATTCACCTTTCAGATCGATTCGAGCGCGCGAAAGTTCCATTTTTCCGAAACCTGCGCGTATCGAAATTAATCATTGCTAGTGCATGTGGATCGTAAAGCTGGCTCTTGCAAGGCCCTATACGTTCATCGTACTAGCCTTGCTGATTCTTTTGGCGGCTCCCATCGTAATTCTGCGCACGCCGACTGATATTTTTCCCAACATCAACATTCCCGTTATTTCGGTTGTCTGGAATTTTACGGGGTTGAGCCCCGACCAAATTGAAGGCCGCATGATCTCGCCGTATGAGCGCGTTCTCACGACCACGGTGAACGATATTGAGCACCTTGAATCGTTCTCGCTCAATGGCGTGGCGGTAAACAAAATTTACTTGCAGCCATACGCCAACGTGACGACGGGTATAGCCCAGGTGACCGCGGTTTCGCAGACAATCTTGCGGCAGATGCCGGCGGGGGTGAATCCTCCGCTGGTGATTACGTACAACGCGTCGAGCGTTCCCATCCTGCAATTAGCGCTTTCAAGCCCCAAGATGCAGGAACAGGATCTGAACGATATTGGATTGAATTTTCTGCGGCCACAGCTTGTGACGGTGCCGGGCGCGGCGGTGCCTTATCCGTATGGCGGCAAGCAGCGGCAGGTGATGATCGATTTGGACCAATCGCAATTGCAGGCCAAAGGGCTTTCTCCGACCGACGTGGTGAGCGCGGTAGGGACACAGAACCTGATTCTTCCTTCGGGCACGGTGAAGATCGGGCAATTCGAGTATGACGTGGATATGAATGCCAGTCCGAAGAAGATTAATGAAATCGGGGATTTTCCGATTAAGGTGGTGGGCAATTCCACGGTGTATGTGCGAGACGTGGCCGGTATTCGCAATGGATTCTCGCCACAGACGAATATCGTTCGGCAAGACGGGCAGCGCGGTGTGCTGATTTCGATATTGAAGGCCGGCAATGCATCCACGTTGGATATCGTGAAGGGCACCAAAGAGTTGCTGCCGCGCGTGGCGGCGACACTGCCGGTGGATTTGAAAATTCAACCGCTCTCGGATCAATCGATTTTCGTGCGCGCCGCCATCAGTGGTGTGGTGCGGGAAGCGGTGATTGCCGCGTTGCTGACCGGTGTGATGATCTTGCTGTTTCTGGGAAGCTGGCGCAGCACGCTGATTATTGCCATCTCCATTCCGTTGTCTATCTTGACGTCGGTGATCATTCTGAGCGGGCTCGGCGAAACCATCAATATTATGACGCTGGGCGGGCTGGCGCTTGCGGTGGGCATTCTGGTGGACGATGCCACGGTGACGATTGAAAATATTGAGCGCTATCTGGAAGAAGGCCTTCCTTTAAAAGACTCGATTGTGGAGGGCGCGGCGCAGATCTCAGTTCCGGCGCTGGTGTCCACTCTATGCATTTGCATTGTGTTCTTGCCCATGTTCTTTTTGAGCGGCGTAGCGCGCTATTTGTTTGTGCCGCTGGCTGAGGCGGTGGTGTTCGCCATGCTTGCCTCATATGTGCTTTCGAGAACGCTGGTGCCAACGCTTGCTATGTATCTTTTGAGAGCCAAAGATCATGTGCCAAGGCGTTCGCGCAATCCGCTGGTTTTGTTTCAACGCGGATTTGAAAGGCTGTTTGAGCGTGTGCGTGCCCAATACCAGGCTGTTTTAACAACCCTCGTTTGGCGGCGGATCGTCTTTGTGCCGGTATTTCTTTTGGCTTGCGTATCGGTCTTGTTCCTGATCCCCGTTCTGGGCGAAGACTTTTTTCCAACCAGCGATAACGGACAGTTCAAGCTGCACGTGCGGGCGAAGACCGGTACGCGAATTGAAGAGACGGCGCGGCTTTGCGATCTGGTGGACACATCGATTCGCCGGCAGATACCTAAGACTGAACTGGAAACGATTCTGGACAATATCGGCCTGCCCTACAGCGGTTTGAATCTTTCCTATAGCAACACCGGGCAGATTGGCAGCGCCGATGCCGACTTGCTGGTAAGCCTAAATGAAAAGCACAGACCGACGGCGGAGTATGTGCGGAAACTACGCGAGACTTTGCCAAAGGAATTTCCAGGAACCACTTTCTATTTCCTGCCGGCCGATATCGTCACGCAAATTTTGAATTTCGGTTTACCGTCGCCCATCGACATCCAGATTGTCGGTAATGACGTGTTTGCCAGTAAGAAGTACGCCGACGCCATTGTGCCGCAGTTGAAATTGATTCCGGGCGCGGTGGATCTGCATGTGCATCAGACGTTTGATCAACCCAAGCTGCATATAACGGTGGATAGAACGAAAGCGGCGGGGAGCGGTTTTACGCAGAACGATATCGCCCGCAGTCTGCTGACTTCGCTGAGCGGTAGTTTTCAGACGCAGCCGGCGTTTTGGCTGAACCCGCAGAACGGCGTGAGTTACAATTTGGCCACGCAGACGCCGCAATACCGCATTCAATCCATGCAAGACATGCAGAACATTCCCATTTCTGGCGCAGGGCAGAAGGTGCCGGAGATCTTGAACGATGTGGCGAACATTCAACGCGAGAGCGAGCCGGCGATTGTTTCGCATTACAACATCCGGCGGACGGTGGATATTTATGGGTCGGTACAAGGGAGAGACTTGGGCGGGGTAGGCCGCGACATTCAAAAAGTGTTGGACGCCAACAAGAAATCTGTAGCCCGTGGAATGGAGGTAGTGGTGCGCGGGCAGGTGCGGACCATGCAGACGTCTTTCGTCGGATTGCTCGCTGGATTGGCCGGAGCGATTGTGTTGGTCTACCTGTTGATTGTGGTGAATTTCCAAAGCTGGCTCGATCCGTTTATCATCATCACGGCGCTGCCGGCGGCGCTAGCGGGCATTGTGATGTTTCTGTTCGTTACACACACCACAGTGAGTGTTCCGGCCTTGATGGGCGCGATTATGTGCATGGGCGTGGCTACGGCGAATAGCATTTTGGTGGTGAGTTTCGCCAAAGAACAATTGGAAAAGCACGGCGACGCGATTGAGGCGGCGCTGGAAGCCGGGTCAACCCGTTTTCGCCCGGTGCTGATGACGGCGCTGGCAATGATCATTGGCATGATTCCCATGGCGATAGGCATGGGTGAAGGCGGAGAGCAGAACGCCCCTTTAGGGCGCGCGGTGATTGGCGGCTTGCTCTTTGCGACGGTGGCTACTTTGTTTTTTGTTCCGACTGTTTTTGGTCTGGTACACAGCCTGGTGGGAACAAAGGCAACAAGCGAGGGCAAGTTACAGCATGAGCCGGTGGGGCGTTGAGGACTTAGCTATGCAAGTGGAACAAAAAGAAACCGAAACAACACCAGTAGCGGAAGGCGGCAAGACGAAACGAACCGGTGTGGCGCTGAAAGGATTATTGGCGTTAGTGCTGCTGGGCGGCATGGTGTTTGCCTACCTGATTTGGGCGGGCATTACTTCGCGCATGCAGGCGGGCGACACGTTAACGGCAGAGACGAATGAACTGGCGGTGCCGACGGTTTCGGTGATTACGCCGAAAATTACGCCGGGCGCGGAAGAGATTGCGCTGCCGGGTAATATGCAGGCGTTCATCGATACGCCGGTTTGGGCGCGTTCCAGCGGATATTTGAAAGCCTGGTACGTGGACATCGGCGGGCACGTGAAACAAGGGCAATTGCTGGCCGAAATTGAAGCGCCGGAAGTGGACCAGCAGTTGTTGCAAGCGCGCGCGCAATTGCAAACCGCCGAAGCCAACCTCAAACTATCGCAGGTGACGGCGGACAGATATACAGCGCTGTTCAAGACCGATTCAGTTTCGAAACAGGATGTCGATAACGCCGTGCAGGGCCAAGCCGCTAAGGAAGCCGACGTTTCATCGGCGCAGGCCAATGTGTCGCGGCTGGAACAACTGGTGGCGTACGAAAAAGTGGAAGCGCCTTTCGCCGGAATCATCACGGCGCGCAATATCGATGAAGGCGCGTTGGTGAATCAAGGAGCCAACACGCCGGGTAAAGAACTCTTTCATGTGGCGTCTATCGACACGTTGCGCACTTATGTGAGCGTGCCTGAGATGTACTCGCAAGCCGCCACGCCGGGGGTGCAAGCCTATCTGACGCTGGATGAGTTTCCAGGTCGAAAGTTCTTCGGGCAGGTTGTGCGCAATGCGAATTCGATTGACCAATCGTCACGCACGTTGCTGGTGGAAGTGGACGTAAAGAATCCGACGGGCGAGTTGTTGCCCGGGTCGTATGTGTCGGTCCATTTGAAGTTGCCCTCGAAAATTCCAGCGGTGACGGTGCCCTCGAATACTTTGCTATTCCGTTCGGAAGGTTTGCGCGTGGTTAGGGTGGCGGAAGGTAAAGCAGAATTGGTGCCCGTGATCTTAGGGCGGGATTTCGGCGACACCGTGGAACTGGTGGCCGGCATAAAGCACGATGACCAAGTGGTGGTGAATCCGAGCGATTCCATCGTCAACGGTCAGAAGGTTGAAATAGCGAAATGAAAATCAAGCATGGCCTGATGGCAGTGGCGATGGCGGCGTTGCTGGTCAGTTGCACGGTTGGCCCAAAGTATGCGAAGCCGACGGTGCCTATGGCGCCGGAGTACAGCGAACAGCCGCCACGCCAGTATGAAGACGCGGCAGGATGGCGGGCCGCTGAACCAAGCGACGCGATGAAGAAGGGCAAGTGGTGGGAGATCTTCAACGAGAGTGAATTGAATACGCTCGAAGAGCAAGTGGCGCCGGCGAACCAAACACTAAAGATTGCGGAAGCCAATTACCGGCAGGCGCGGGCGAACATTCAGTTTCAACGGTCGTTCCGGTTTCCGACAGTGAGTGTGTCGCCTTCCATCACCAGCAGCCGCATATCCGGCAACTCGCCAACCGGATTGCAAGGCTTGCAATATGGATCGTTCACTTTGCCGATCACCGCATCTTACGATGCGGACCTGTGGGGGCGGATTCGGAAGTCGGTGGAAGCGGCCAGGGAACAGACGCAAGCTTCCGCGGCCGATCTGGAAAACGTGAAGCTGGAGTTACAGACGGAACTGGCATTCTATTACTACACGATTCGCGGTTTGGATTCTCAGAAGCGCTTACTGGACGATACGGTGGTGGCGTATCAGAAGGCGTTTGATTTGACCAACAATCGGTATAACGGCGGCGTGGCTTCGAAAGCGGAAGTCGCGCAGGCGAAGACGCAATTGAATCAGACGCAAGCGCAGGCCATCGATCTAGGTGTCCAGAGAGCGCAATTGGAACACGCGATTGCGGTGTTGACAGGCAGGCCGCCAGAAGGGTTCCATATCTCGGTGGCGGAATTGAAAGACACACTGCCGGTTATCCCGGTGGGCTTGCCCTCGCAATTGTTGGAACGACGGCCTGACATCGCGGCCAGTGAGCGGCAGGTGGCGGCGGCCAATGCGCAGATTGGCATTGCGAAAGCGGCGTTCTATCCGGACTTAGTTATTGCGGCGGAGGGCGGGCTGCAGGCTGGAAATTTTGTGAACTGGTTCACCTGGCCGAGCCGTTTCTGGAGCGTTGGCCCGCAATTGGCACAGACTATTTTCGATGCGGGCAGGAGACGGTCACAGGTGGAGATTTCGCAAGCGGCTTATGATGCCACGGTGGCCAGCTACCGGCAGACTTCTTTAACGGCATTTCAGGAAGTAGAAGATAACTTGTCGAACCTCAGAATTTTGGAGCAGGAGATTGCCAAACAGCACGAGGCTACACAGGCGGCGGAGAATTCGCAGGAACTGGCAATGAATCGTTATAAGGGCGGGCTGGTGACTTATCTGGAAGTGATTGAGGCGCAGAGCATCGCACTGAGTAACGAACGCACGGAAGTGGATTTGATGCAGCGGCGCATGGATGCCAGTGTGCAACTGGTGCGCGCGTTGGGCGGCGGGTGGGATACCAGCAAGCTGCCGAAAGCGTAGCCCGGCCTACGACTCGCGCTCGGTAACCAGATCGACGATGTCGCGCAACGCGAGTTGGGCGGGGCTTTCGGGGAAGGTGGCGATGAGTGAGTGGGCTTTATCGGTAAAGCCGCGCGCGCGTTCGTAGGCGCGGTGGATGGATTGATGACGCTCAAGAATTTTTACCACTTGCATGAACGGAACGTTCTCATAGCTGCCATCGGCCAGAATGGTTTCTACAATCTGGCGTTCGGCTGGGGATGCGATTTCGAGGGCGTAGATCAGAGGCAGTGTCACCTTGCCTTCGCGCAGATCGTTGCCGGAAGGCTTGCCTAAAACTTTCTCAGTGGAAGTGAAATCGAGGATGTCGTCAACCAACTGAAAGGCCATGCCGAGGTTCCAGGCAAAATCGGCCAACTGGTTTTCGTTGGCTTCGTCGGCGCCAGCGGCGATGGCTCCCAGACGCGCGCAGGCGGAGAAGAGGCTGGCGGTTTTGCGGTCAACGAGTTCCATGTAATCGGCTTCGCTGATATCCACCCTCTGCAGCCGCTCGAGCTGCAAGAGTTCGCCTTCGACCATCATCTGGGTGAGGGAAATAAGAACGTCGAGCAAATGAAAATTGCGTTCGCGCAGCGCCACCTGGAAGGCTTGCATGTAGAGCCAATCACCGGCCAGCACGGCCATGTGGTTGCCCCAGATCACGTTGGTGGAAGGGCGGCCGCGGCGTTTGCGCGCGAGGTCGATCACGTCGTCATGGACGAGTGTGGCGGTGTGAATCATTTCCACCACGGCGGCTAAGCGGCGGGCGCAAGCGGCGGGTGGACCGAAGAGACGGCTGCACAAGAGCAATAGCGCGGGGCGCAGCCGCTTGCCGCCGCCGGCCTGCAGATATTGATTGATGGTGGTGATGGCGTCGATGGAGGCGACGGATTCGACACTGATCTCGCGCTCGACTTCCCGCAGATCGGTTTGGACCAATTCAAAGGCATCGCGCGCGGTGATGTTTTGCCGAATTTTAGAGAACATGGTTGCTGACGAAACCCTCAGTGTAACTGGTAATGCCAAGAAGCCTGGCAAAGTTGGCGGTGGTGACGGCGGCGAACTCGGCCACATCTTCGCCGCGTATTTGAGCGAGGACGCGCGCGGTATGGGCGACGTAAGCCGGTTCGTTGCGTTTGCCGCGAAAGGGGACGGGCGCAAGATAGGGCGCGTCGGTTTCAAGCAGCAGCCGATTGCCGGGCGTGATGCGCGCCGCCTCGCGCGCCTCGGCGGCTTTGGGAAATGTGGAGACACCGCCAAAGGCGAGATAGAAGCCCATGTCCAGACATTCGCGCGCTTGGGCGGGACTGCCCGCGAAGCAGTGCATGATGCCGGGCAGACCTTTGGGCACCCAATGATTGCGGAGAACTTCGAGTGTATCGGCCCAAGCGTCGCGCGTATGGATCACCACCGGCATGCGGGCAGCCGCGGCGATCTCGAGTTGTTGAATGAAGGCCGGCAACTGTGAATCTTTCGGGACACTCCAGTGATAATCGAGACCGATCTCACCGATGGCCTTTACTTTAGGATGAGTCATAAAGCGTTCAAGATCTTTGAAAGTATTACCGGTCATCTTCAAAACATCGTTCGGATGAACGCCCACAGTGGCGTAGACGAAATCGTGGGCTTCGGCTTGACGAACGGCTGCGAGCAGGCCGGGCGGGCCGTCGCCCGTACCGATGGACAAAATATATTTCAGTCCTGCTTCACGGGCGCGTCGGATGACAGCGGGCCGATCGGCATCGAATTGCGCATCGTCCAGATGGCAATGGGAATCAACCAGTTCCACTTACTTCAACCGCGCGCCGACGGGCACACTTTCCAAAAAGGCGGCGAGGACCGGCGTGCCGCCATCGAGACTGGCCGCGACAATCATGCCTTGCGAGGTGAGACCGCGCAACTTGCGAGGTTCGAGGTTAGCGACGATCACGACTTTGCGGCCGACGAGTTGTTCCGGCTGATAGGCAAGCGCGATGCCGGCGACGATGGTGCGGGGTTCGGATTCGCCGATATCCACTTTGAGATGCAGAAGCTTATCGGCTCCTTTGACTTTTTCGGCGGACTTTACTTGGCCGACGCGGAGGTCGATTTTGGAGAAGTCATCGATGGTAATGGTTGGGGCTAGGGGCGAAATAGGAACGTCCGGTTCGGGCGGGTTGCCCAGCAGGGCGGCTTGGCGCTTCTTTTCGACTACTTCGAGATCGCGCATTTTCTGCACGGTGGGCGCGGGGTCGAGGCGCGGAAAGACGCCACTAATCTCGCCGATTTTTTCAGGCAGTTTGGCGGCGTTCCATTGGAACTCTTCGAATAAGTGGGTTGCCACCTGGTCTGTGAATCCGAGTTGAGCCCAGATATGCTGCGCCGCATGCGGCAGAATGGGGGAGACGAGACCGCTAATGATTCGCAGGCTTTCAAGGGCGGTGAAGAGGATGCGATCAAGATTCTTTTGCGCTTCGGGACTCTCATCTTTCGCGAGTTTCCAGGGCGCGACTTGGACGATGAGCTTATCGATCTTGGCGATGAGCGTCCAGATGCGTTCGAGGGCTTTTGAAAAATCGAACGCTTCATAATGGGCGGCGACGTCTTGCTGAACGGCGCTCACTTCAGCCGCCAGATCGCTGTCTTCGAAACTTGCGGGAATCGCGCCGGAGCGATACTGCTGAACCATGCTGAGCGCGCGGCTGGCAAGGTTGCCTAAGCCATTGGCGAGATCGGAATTGTAGCGGCCGACTAGCGCATCGAAGCTGAAGCTGCCATCCTGCCCGAAGACAATTTCGCGGAGCAGGAAGTAGCGGAGAGCGTCAACGCCCATGGTGTCGGCTATGGGGCTAGGTCGAACGATGTTACCGCGCGACTTACTCATTTTGTCGTTTTCGAAGAGCAGCCAGCCGTGGGCAAAGACTCGTTTGGGTAGCTCCCAACCGGCGGCCATTAAAAAAGCGGGCCAGAAGACGGTGTGAAAGCGGAGGATCTCTTTGCCGATCAAGTGTAGATCGGCCGGCCAGCGGTTCTCGCCATCGACGGCGCTTACATAAGTGGTGAGGGCATCAAACCAGACATAGAACACGTGCGAGGGATCGGACTCGACGGGGATGCCCCATTTGATGCTGGTGCGAGTGATGGAGAGATCGACCAGGCCTTGCTTGACGAAAGCGAGAATTTCATTGCGGCGAATGTCGGGCAGCACAAAAGCGGGGTTGTTTTCGTAGAACTCGAGCAGGCGATCGGTGAAGGCCGATAGTTTGAAAAAGTAGTTCTCTTCGGTCAGCTCTTCGTAAGGCTTGAGTGTTTCGGGGTCGATGTCGCCGGGCTTGGCGTCGTTGACGAACGCCTCGCTCACTACGGCATAGAGGCCGGTGTATTGGCCTTTGTAGATGTAACCGTTCTTCTTGCAGGCTTCGAAGAGCGAGTTGACGATCTTGCCGTGGTTCGCGTTGGTGGTCCGCTGGAAACGGTCGATCTGAAGATCGAGCTTCTGCCATGTTTCGCGGAACTCAGCCGAAATGAGATCGACAAACTCCTCAGGCGATTTGCCCTGCGCGCGAGCGGCGCGTTCAACCTTGGTGCCGTGTTCATCGGTACCGGTGGTCAGAACCACGTCATAGCCTTGCATGCGTTTGAAGCGTGCGATGACTTCGGCCGCAAAGGAAGTGTAAGCGTGCCCAATATGCGGCGCGGCATTGACATAGTAAATGGGAGTTGTGAGGTAATACTTGCCTTGACTCATTGCGAATGATTCGCTTTCCACTGATGGGCGAATAGCTGATTGGCTTCGCCGATGACGGCGCGCAAAGGGACGCCCTTGGCGGCAGCGGCTTGCCGGCAGTCTTCATATTCGGGAGCGAAACTCCCGTGTTCGTTGTACTTGATGCGCACTTTGCCAAAAGAAGTTTCCACTTCGGCGATTTGGCGGGCGAGGACGCGGCGCTCGGCTTGCAGAATACGCAGGCCCAGAGTACTGGTTTCGGCGAAGAGCACGGCGGCGAGTTGCTCAGTCAACTCAGGCGATGCGATGACGGAGAGCATGGTGGCGGCGCGGTTCTTCTTCATGTAGATAGGCGTAAGAGTAACATCAAGCGCGCCTGCCGCGAGAAGGCGTTCCATGGCATAGCCGAGGACTTGCGGGGAGGAATCGTCAATGTTGGCTTCCAAGATGGAAACGGATGTGGCTTCGAGCGCGGAGGTGCGTTCGCCAAGCAGCACGCGGAGTACGTTGGCTTGTCCGGGAAAGTCTTTATCGCCCGCGCCGAAACCTTGCGCCTTGAGTTGGATGGCGGGGAGAGCGCCGAAGTGAGTGGCAAGCGTGGTGACGAGTGCCGCGCCGGTAGGAGTGGTGAGTTCGGTTTGCGGACCGGCGCTGTAGATGGCGCGGTCTTTGAGGAGGAGAGAGGTGGCAGGGGCGGGAACCGGAAGCGTGCCGTGCTCCGTTTCCACAGTGCCGCCGCCGACGTTGATGCGCGAGCAGTGAATTTCAGAAACGTTCAGCGAATCAAGCGCGACGCACGCGCCGACGATATCGCAAATGGAATCGACCGCGCCTACTTCGTGAAAGTGAACCTTTTCGATGGGGACGTCGTGAGTCTGGGATTCAGCTTCGCCTAATCGTTGAAAGACGGCCAGAGCGTTGTGTTTCGCCTTTGTGGAAAGACTGGCAGCTTGGATGATTTTTTCGATGTGCGGCAGGTGGCGGTGCTTTTTTTGTTCGGTGAAATCGACGCAAAACTTGGATGCGGCAATGCCTTTGCGCTTGGTTTTGTAGAGGCGGAAGGCGGCGTCGAGGTGAAGGCTCTGCAAGGCGGATTCGACGGTGGGCCAATGGGCGCCGGCATCGAGCAGAGCGCCGACGGTCATGTCGCCGCTGATGCCGGAAAATGCGTCGAAATAGCAGAGGGTCATGGAAGTACCAGTGTAGCGAGGGGTGCGTTTTGGGCGCGGATGGGTTGGCGGGAGGGTGGTTCGCGAAGGGGATGAAAACGCGCGACTGAGAGGCAATGTTGGCGGCGCAGGGAGAAGGTTGTGAGCGGTAAAAATAGGGGTTCGACAAAACGTCAATTGGCCCGCTATTAAATATAGTGCAGATGCGCGGCCAGATATATGTTTTTTCAGGGTTGGAAAGGCGAGTTTTTCCCGCATAGGTATAGGTAGATGGCTCAGGCGGGAGGTCGGCGATTGAGTTTGGCTGGCGAGATTTGTCATAAGAAACATAGCCGGTTTGTGAGAACGCGGGAACTCCTTTCCGGGGCCAGGATAGAACGGGGGCGAACGGAGTGGCTGGAAAAAAGATGGTAAGTGGTTGAAAAGATTGGGAGATAATATTTTGTGAAGGGTTGTGAATGGCGATTTTCGCCCGGATGGGAAGCCAGTGGACGAGTCGGCGGCCCTTCAACCTGACCGTACCTCTTCTACGACCGAGCGATCTGAAGATCGTCGCAGATCTTGCGGGCGAGAAAATCGTTTAACCCACAGGTCATCCGCGAAAACCTGATCCTTCCCACCGCGTAAAGCGCACTGATTTGATTTGGCACCTGGAGCAGAACGGGAAGACGTGGACTTTCAGAATGCAGACTTTTCCGTTGAGAACGGTGCGAACGGGTTTTTTGGCGGCGTAGAGGTTGGCGCGCAACTCTTGGGCATCGGAACTGGTGCAGGCGTAGTGGGCGACGCGGATGCCTTCGCCGTCTTTGTTAACGAAGACCCATTCGCGGTGATCTTTGTACTCGATTGCGATGGATTGGGAGCCGAGAGAGAGGGCGTGACCGCATAACCCTTCGAGGAGCGTTGTCGGTTTGCCCATGTTTCTTGCTGGCGGCCAGTTGCATTCTACTTCTTTGGGATGGGTGCGCGACATGAAAGTGAGCGCGCCATGTACTTACAGCCGGGCGACGGTGGGGCGGACGCCTCGTCCGCAGGTGACCCCCTGGTCACCCATCCCGCGCTCGACCATCGATACTCATTTGCGTCCCGCACGAAGCCTGCCCGCACGGGATTCTCCTCGATGTAACGCTGGATCTTTTCGAACTCACGCTCATTTCGCACCAGGTGGTCGAAGCTCTCTTCTTGCCAAAAATAGCTTCCCGTCATTGCCAATAAGGCGTTCGCCCGTTTGCTCGTGATGCCTTTCAACGATTTCGTTAGCTTCGGCAAAGCCACGGCTGGAGTAGCCAGCAGATGAACGTGGTTGGGCATAACCACGAAGGCATGCAAAACGTAGTGTTCGAGGGTCGCGGCGTTGTACTGGATGGCTTCGACTACCATGTCGGCGATGGCGGGTTGCCGTAGGTAAAACGGCCCAGAAAGAGCATCATCCAGCAAGCGATCCATGGCGGCAAATGCCTGCCCGGAATTGACCGTTGCCGCCCGGAAAGGCCGGTGACAGGGCAGACTGTTATGGAGACGCCAGGTGAGGAAGACGGGTTGGTCCGTCTCATAATCGTGCGGAAGTCGCCGCCGATAGAGGGCCATACCCGGATAGTTCGGCGAGAAGGCCGGTTTTCTCACCAAAGCAGAGGCCGACCAGGGGGTCGGCCTGCGGACGGGGGCGTCCGCCCCACCCAAGAAACCTGATCGACATAGAAGTGACAGTCAGGCCATGGTGATGGTTAGGCTGTCCCAAAAAAGAACATATCCACCCGCTCCCAAAGATGCACCGCGCTCGACCATCGATACTCATTTGCGTCCCGTAACTCTGGATCGAACTCACGCTCATTTCGCACCAGGTGGTCGAAGCTCTCTTCTTGCCAAAAATAGCTTCCCGTCATTGCCAATAAGGCGTTGTACTGGATGGCTTCGACCACCGTGTCGGCGATGGCGGGTTGCGGTAGGTAAAACGGCCCAGAAAGAGCATCATTGACAGTTGCTGCCCGGAAAGGCCGGTGACAGGGCAGACTGTTATGGAGACGCCAGGTGAGGAAGACGGGTTGGTCCGTCTCATAATCGTGCGGAAGTCGCCGCCGATAGAGGGCCATACCCGGATAGTTCGGCGAGAAGGCCGGTTTTCTCACCAAAGCAGAGGCCGACCAGGGGGTCGGCCTGCGGACGGGGGCGTCCGCCCCACCCAAGAAACCTGATCGACATAGAAGTGACAGTCAGGCCATGGTGATGGTTAGGCTGTCCCAAAAAAGAACATATCCACCCGCTCCCAAAGATGCACCGCGCTCGACCATCGATACTCATTTGCGTCCCGTAACTCTGGATCGAACTCACGCTCATTTCGCACCAGGTGGTCGAAGCTCTCTTCTTGCCAAAAATAGCTTCCCGTCATTGCCAATAAGGCGTTGTACTGGATGGCTTCGACTACCATGTCGGCAATGGCGGGTTGCCGTAGGTAAAACGGCCCAGAAAGAGCATCATTGACAGTTGCTGCCCGGAAAGGCCGGTGACAGGGCAGACTGTTATGGAGACGCCAGCTGAGGAAGACGGGTTGGTCCGTCTCATAATCGTGCGGAAGTCGCCGCCGATAGAGGGCCATACCCGGATAGTTCGGCGAGAAGGCCGGGTTTCTCACCAAAGTAGAGGCCGACCAGGGGGTCGGCCTGCGGACGGGGGCGTCCGCCCCACCCAAAAAACCGGCCGTGGTGATGGTCCAGAGTATGATATAAATACTCTACCTAGGGGCTAGCAGTTTCACGCTATGGCCGCTTTCGCAGTAGAGTTTTTTGATACCAAGGTTAGTACAAAAAAGGGGTACATAAAAATGAGGAAATTCTTCGAAAGCGAGGAGCCATGCACACGTGTGCAATGGTGGTCTCGCCACGTAATTCTTTTGATCGGCATTCTCGCCATTCTTTTCTCGCCAGCGGGCAAGCTGTACGCGCAAGCCCTGGCCAGCATCACCGGCACGGTGACGGATAGCTCCGGCGCGGTTGTGGCGAATGCCACTGTATCCGTGACGAACGATGCTACCAATGTAAAAAAGACCACGCTCAGCAGTTCTGCCGGTAGCTATACCGTCACTGACTTGCTTCCCGGCATCTACACCGTCAGAGTGGAAAGCGCCGGCTTTGAGGCTTCCGTCCACAACGGCGTCGGCGTCGAAACGGCCCACGCGGCCACCGTCGATGCGGTGTTGCTGCCCGGCAATACGTCCACCACCGTTGAAGTAAAAGAAAACGAAATCGCGCTGGATACTACGCAGCCCGATCTCAATACCACCATCGAAAACAAAGTGGTGCAGGAATTGCCGAATCAGGTGCAAGGCGGCCGGGGCCGGCAGATTGACGCATTTGTGTTTCTCGCGCCCGGCGTAACGGGCGGCACCTTCAGCAAGCGCATCAATGGCGGTGTCGATTTCGAAAACGAAGTAGTGTTCAACGGCATTCCCATGGCGCAATCGGAAACGCAGGGTTTTCAAACCATCTGGAATCCGCCTTTTGAACTGGTGAATGAATTTAACGTGCTGCGCTCCTCGTTTGGCGCACAGTATGGTTTAGCGCAGGGCGCCATCACTTACCACACGGCATCCGGCACAAATCAGATCCATGGCGATGGCTTTGAAATCATTCGCAACGATTTCTTCGATGCCAAAGGCGCCTACAACACCAGTGTGCCTCCCGACAAAGAAAACAACTACGGCTTCAGCATCGGCGGCCCGGTTATTATTCCGCACGTCTATAACGGCAAGAACCGTACATTCTTCTTCTTGACCATGGAATGGTATCGGGAGAACACCATCAACACGAACTTCTTCTCGCTGCCCACCGCCGCTGAGAAGGCCGGCGATTTCAGCGCTTTGCCGCAGGTGATCTATAATCCGGTCGGCAGTGGCTGTAACGCCAATGGCAATACGCCGGGAACTCCTTTTAGGGGCAACATTATTCCCGCCGTATGTTTTAGCCCGCAATCGGCCAGCCTCTTGCAATATCTGCCCAATCCCAGCGGCGCCGGCTTTCAGAACAACGAACAGAATCTCGAAGGCGTCATCCCCACCAGGCAGAATCCGTGGGGCTTCACCATCGATCACAACATCAGCGACAAGCAATCCATCCACTGGACGATGTGGCGCGATAAGCAAACCTCTTACGGCGATAACACCGCCACGAATCTGCAGTTCTCGAATCCGCTCGCCGACAAAACCTATTACCCGGATCTGGGCACCGTTTTCATCCTGAACTACTCCTACGCCATCACGCCACACTTGGTGATGACCGCGGGCGCGAGCTGGTTGGGAGAACTCAACTTCCAACTGCCGCAGCGCACCGGCGTCCAGCCGATTCTCGCGGCCGCCCCTGGCTCGCCAGTGGTTTCCGGCATCAATTTCAGCGGCAATTTATCGCCTGGGAGTTGGGGTACCTCTAACACCGATTCGGTCAACCGCAAACTGGGCGCCGTCTTTGAGAACAACTACCTTTGGATTCACGGCAAGAGCACCTTCAATATCGGCTTCGAATATCGCCGCACCTACCAGGACGATAACGAATGCCAGCAGTGCGGCGGCAACTTCAATTTCAGCAACAACACCACCGCCGATCCCAACAATGCGGTGAACGGCGACTTGGCTACCACCGGCAACTCGTTTGCCAGTTTCCTGCTCGGACAAGTGGACAGCGCCGACCGGATCGGTACCCTCGAAGAACGTCTCCGCAATCGCGATTACTCGTTTTATATTCAGGACGACATCAAGTGGAGTCCGAAGCTGACGTTCAACGTTGGTCTGCGCTGGGATATCATGCAGCCGTTCACCTCCGTTGGCAATTACATTGTTTACTTCGACTCGAAGATTGCGAATCCGGACGCCGACGGCTTGCCCGGGGCGGCCACCAAGTTCGGCAATTGCACAGGTTGTGCCGGCGTTGATCGGGCGGCCATCAAATGGGATCACATCGCGCCGCGCGGTGGCTTCTCCTATCAGTTGAACAACAAAACCGTCCTCCAGGGCGGCCTTTCGCTCAATTTCCTCGACGGCGGCGCGTATGAGTATGGCACCAGCAAGGTGGCCGTCAACTACGGCAACTTGTTGGATGGTTCCGCTACCGTTAAGGCCACTGGCACCACTGCGGCGGCTTTTGGTTCTTGGGATACCAACTCGCTTCCGTTACCGGCGCCCACGCCTTTTAGTTCAGCCCTCGGCGTCGCGTCGTCCATCGACGCCTTCAACCCCGCCAAAGACGGTCTTGCTCCCTATGACGTCGTTTGGAACATCGGGATTCAACGCGAATTGCCCGGCCAGATGTTCTTAAGCGCCAGCTATACGGGCAATCGCGGCAATCGCTTGCCTTCCCAGTTGAACCCCATTAACCAGATGCCCATACAGTATCTTTCGCTCGGCTCCATTTTGGGCGAACAGGTTAACTCGCCCGACGCCATCGCAGCCGGCATCAGAGTTCCCTATTCGGGTTTCATCGCCCAATACAACGCCAATGGCGCGCAAGGCGCTACGGTGCAGCAAGCGCTGCTTCCGTATCCGCAGTTTGCCAGCATCTTCGACAACTTCGACGATAACGGCTCGGCTTTGTACAACGCCATGCAAATCCAGGTGGAGAAACGCTATTCCAGCGGACTCAGTTTCCTGGTTTCTTACAACCTGTCTCACTTCATGTCGAATACCAGTTCCGGATTCACCTCCTTCACCAGCGGCTCTATCAACAAGAACAACCAGAAATCGGAATGGTCGGTCGATAATAACGATCAGCCGCAAATCGTCAACATCGCGGCTACCTATGAGCTGCCTTTCGGCAAGGGCCGGAAGTTCATGAACCAGGGCGGAATCAAGAACGTGATTTTGGGCGGGTGGCAAATCAGCCCGCTGTTAACTTACGCGAGCGGCACACCGCTGCAAGTGGGCGTTCCCGGTTCTCCGCTGGGTAATGGAAACCGCGCCAATGTCATTCAAGGTGTGGAGCAGATGTTCTCCTACTCCAACGTTTACAAAGGGCTGCCGGTGCTGAATTCGGCGGCGTTCAGTAATCCTGGAGTGTGGGTGCTCGGCAATGAGCCGCGCTACCTGGGGAGCATTCGCAATCCATTCAACTACAACGAGAACATTGCGCTGGCGAAGTATTTTCCGCTCGGCGAAAAGGTCAAGTTGAAGTTGGAGGTTGAGTATTTCAACGTTCTGAACCGGGTGGTATTCGGCAGCCCGGATACTACGTTGACGGATACAAACTTCGGCAAGGTGATCAACAGCCAAGCCAATACGCGCAGAGAGGGCCAAGCTCACTTCGAGGTGAGGTTCTAATTCGTAAAGGGTCCGGGCGGCTGGAAAGCCGCCCGGCTGGCAAGAATGGCCGCCCTACGATTTAAGCTGAATGGATGTTGTGGCTCGTCCTTCTCTTCGCTTTCCTTTTTCAATCGCCTCAACTTATTGAAATCCAATCCCTGATTGACCGCCATCAACTGGCTGAAGCCGAGTCGAAGGCGCGGGCCTATGTCGCCGCTGAACCTGAATCCGCGGACGGCCATAACCTTCTCGGCTACATTCTGTTTCGGCGGGCGGACCCGCGTGCCTCATTGGCCGAATACGCGGAAGGGGCCAAGCGACGCGAGCCGGCTGCGCTCGATCTGGCGGCCATGGGCAGCGATGCGTTCCTGCTTGAAGACTATCCGGCGGCGGATCGCTGGCTGACGAAGTCTGTCGAAAAGGACGCCGGGAACGCCGCCAGCTGGTACGAACTGGGCAGGGCGAGATATAACGAAAAGCATTTCGACCAAGCCGCGCAAGCGCTGGCACAGTGTTTGAAATTGGAGCCGGCGAACGCCAAGGCGCAGGATTATCTCGGCCTCTCTTACGAACGTCTTGGAAAAACCGAGGATGCACTGGCGGCCTATCGGGCGGCCTTAGGGAGCGGGACTGCCGAATTGGGGCCTTATCTGGATTTGGGGACGTTGTTAGTAGAGAGCGGGCGGCCGGAAGAAGCGCTTGCGCCGCTATCGCGTGCCGTCGCCCTCGCGCCGCCGAATGCCGATGCGCATCGCGAGTTGGGGAAAGCGTATCTCGCGTTGAACCGCTTGGCACTGGCGCAGACCGAAGTGGAGAAGGCCGCCGAACTGGCGCGGGACAACGCGCCGATTCACTTTTTGCTGGCGCAGGTGTATCGCAAGCGAGGCATGGCGGCCAAAGCCGATGTGGAGACGGCACGCTATGCCGACTTGACCGGCGCGCATTCGGCTCCAGAGACGCCACTGGCGCAGGCGCGGTCTTTGCTGGATTTGGGGAAGCTGCGCGAGGCGGAAGACACTGCGCGCGGCTATCTCAAGGCGCATGCGCAATCGGGCGAAGCGCATTTCTTATTGGGATACATTCTGTTCAAGGAAAAGAGCGCTGTCGCGTCGCTCGCGGAATATACCGAAGGCGCCAAGTACCGCAAGCCGAACGCCGCCGATCTGGAAGTGGTGGCGAGCGATTACGTTCTGCTGAAGGATTACCCTGACGCGGATAAATGGTACAGCAAGGCGGTAGAGTGGAATCCGCAAGACGCGCTCGGTTGGTATTATTTGGGCCGCACCAAGTACAACGAGAACCGTTTTGAAGAAGCCATCGGCGCGTTTCAAAAATGCCTCGCGCTGAAACCGAAAGATGTGAAGGCGGAGGACAATCTCGGGTTGTCCTATGAAGGGTTGAATCAGGTTGAGGAAGCGCTGGCGGCCTACCGAACCGCGATCTCCTGGCAGACGGACGCGCCGCTCAAAGATCCAGGTCCGTACCTGGATTTGGGCAGCTTGCTGGTGGATAACGGCAAGCCGAGTGAAGCGCTGGAAGATCTCCGGCAGGCGGCGACGCTCGCGCCTGAAGATTTCCGGATGCACCGGGCGTTGGGCAAGGCCTATGCGCACTTGAATCAGACCGCCGAGGCCCGGCAGGAATTAGAGAAGGCCGTAGCGCTCGCGCCGGAAGATGCGCCGGTACATTTCATGCTGGCGCAAGTCTACCGCAAGCTCGGGCTGATGGCCCAGGCGAAGATCGAGAGCGAGAGATATAGCAAGCTGACCGGCGCGGGGTCTGCGCCGGAGAAGTAGGGAAAACGTGACAGAGGGAACGAAATGCTTTATTGTTAGGAAGATAGATCTTTCTTGATTCACTACGCAGTTGTCCACGTGAATCCGAAGAAATTGAAGCGATGACGGTGATTGAACTTTCGGACGAGCAGGCGGCGGCACTGAAAGCAAAAGCGGAGGCGCACGGGCTGAGCATCGCAGCTTGGCTGGAAAAGCTGACCGTTGCTGACACAACCGCCGGCGAAGGGTCCACTGGCCGCGCGGAGCCAACGACACGCAAGACGCGCCGGATTTCTGAACGCATCGCCGAAAGCATGAGCGACGTTCCGGCCGGAGAATTCGCCAAGCTTCCCAAAGATGGCGCGCGCCAAGTGGATCATTACGTTTACGGACTACCTAAGGGAGACTCATGCGCCCGGTTTTCGCGGATACCTTCTACTGGATTGCCCTTCTCAATACGGAAGATCCGGATCACGAGCGCGTGACCGCTTATGATCTTTCGCTAGAACGGCCTCCGCTTGTTACGACTGAAGAAGTATTGATCGATGGGGCGACAAGTGATCGGCATTTCGAGCAAGAGGGGTTTCGGGCGCTGTTTCGCTGATAAGGGGCCCGATCATCAACTCGGGCAGCAAGCTGACCGGCGCAGGTTCGGCGCCGGAGAAGTAGTCACGATTTGAACAAGCCGAACATATTGCGGAACGGCTTGGTGATTTGCCAGGAACGCGAATTCTCAATAACGGCGCGCGCCAGACGTTCCTGGTCAAGCGCCGCCGCCAGGCGCGAATTCACTTTGCGGGCGTCCATCAATTCGTTCTGCGTGCCCGCTTGAATCGTGGTCAAGCGCTCAATTTCCGCCTTCAATTCGTCCACGTTCCCGCGCGCGATGGATACTTCCTGGGTGAGCAGGCTATGCGTGGCCTGCAGCCGCTCTTTTTCGGCGGCGGCGGAAATCTGCGCCTTGCGCTGCTGCTCCAACAGCTCTTCGGCTTGGGCCAGCCGCTTTTCCATCTCCTGGCGCGATTGCTCAAATTGCTGCACAATCACTTGCTTGGCTTCTTCGTGCTGTTTGAGCAATGCCTGTTTGCTGTCTTCGTTTTGCTTCAGCAGCGTTTGCTTGGTCTGCTCTGTCTGCTTGAGCATCGTCTGCTTAGCTTGTTCTAGCTGCTGCGTCAGCGCGCGGACCTTCTCCTCATTTTGCTGCACCAGGGCGCGCACTTTCTCTTCGTGCTGCTGCATCAACGTGAGCTTGGCGGCTTCGTTCTTCCTGAGCAATTCCTGCTCGCGTTCGGCAAACTGCGACGCCAGTTTAGCCTTGTCTTTGTCGGAAAGCTTCGAGGTATCCTGCCTCGCCGCTTCCAGTCTTGCTTGATCTTGCAGTCTGTTCTTCTCCCATTCCCGGCGCTCGCGGTCCAGGTCCGCCGCTTTCTGCGCCACATCCTGCACCGCGCTCAACTCGATGTCGATACGCAGGCGGATTTCCAACTCCATCGGTTCGGCCGCCGGCGCGACCGCCGATAGCTCCGGCAGGAAAATCTGCGGTGCATTGCCAAAGCTCAGAATGCGAAACGATTCTGTAGAGGGCATCCGGTATGCGGTGCCCTCCACACGAAACCCCTCGCCGCTGTCGTCCGGGTTCCAACTCCACACCGTGCGCCCGCCCATTTTGCGGAGCACAATGCTCGAGATATCGATGATGCCCGTGCGGCTGGCCGGCTCGATCCGCAGCGGCTTATCGCCTGGACCTTCCGGCAAACGGATGAATACGTTGGTCCATTTGCCGGGTTCAATGATCTGTGTCAGGCGCTCTTCCGGCTTGTAGCGGCCGTTGCGCGCGCAAACCACTTGGATTAAGGAATGCCCGGCATCGGAAGCGCGCGACAAACCGAGCGTATGCTCCATCTCCAGACGTTCCGCGCACAGGCAATAGTAGCGCCGGATGCGCTCCTGATTTTCGCTCGAGCTCGAAAAAAGTTCGTGCAGATAGGGATTCTTCTCGTCGGTCCCACCCGGTTTCCACAGCACGCCTAAGCCATCGTTGTTGCGGAACTCGAACGTGGGAAACCTCTTTTCCAGTTCTTCCCACAACCGCCAAACCCCGTAGTCGCCCGAACGGACCGCGATATCGTGCAGCAAAACCACTCCGCCGGGCCGCACCTTCGGCAGCCAGTTCTCAAAATCGTGCTCGGCCGCTTCGTAGGAATGCGAGCCGTCCATGTGCAACAGGCTGATGCTTTGATCGGAAAACTGCTTGATGGCTTCGTCGAACGGCGTGCGCATCAGGTAGGAGAAGGCGCGATAATAGCGGTCGTTGTGGCGGCTGACGGCATCGTAAACGGAGCTTTCATAAAAGCTCGCGGGCGTGTCGCCGCGCCATGTGTCGATACCGTAACAGGTGCAAGGCAGCTTCGTTTCGGCCACCGTTTGACAAAAACCGAAATACGAATCGCCGTAAAACACGCCCAGTTCGACAATGACCTCAGGACGCAGCGCCGCAATCAAATCGCAGGCGAAGGGTAAATGGCCGGCCCACGGGCCCGGCGCTCCGGAGAGGAACGTCGCTGGACGAAACGTCACAGACGGCTGATCTAAGGTGTTCATAAGCAATCGGGCATTGGGGCCGGCAGAACGGCCTAACGGATTGAAGATCACGAGGAAACGACTATTCTCGCGCACAATTCGCTAAATATGAAGCTAACACGAAAACCTTGTAAGATTACGGGATTTGGCGGTAGGCCGCTGGGGTTTGGATTCGATATTGCGTACCCCGCCCGCAGGCGAAGTAAGGGTAAACTTTAGTACTGGAGCTTGTGATACGGCGAGCGCTTATTGCTTGGCCGGCTGGTCCAAGAATGTTGCGTTTGCCACACTAATCTCCGTGGCCTCCGCTTCGAGGATTGTATGGGTTGCGGTGATACCCTTCAACACGCCTTTTTGTCCGGCAATTTCGAGCGTTTTTCCAATCACCAGATGTTTGCGCAGATAGAACCCGGCCGTGATATTGCGCACCACGTCGCGCGTCCCCAGCCCGAACGCCAGCCCAAAGGCCAGCGCTCCGCCGCCCAGGATGAAGCTGGTCACGATGCGCACCATATTGGTGTCGATCTGCAACTGCCCCACGGCCATCATCGCCACCACGAACATAATAAGGCCCGAAACGAGCTTGCCCAGCGCCGGCGCAAAATCGATGCCCGAACTGCGCGCCGCCTCTTCCACCGTATTGGCGGCGAACTGCGCAATGGAGGTGCCTACTACCAGCAGCAATAGTGCGGCAATAATGTTGGGGAGATAGGCGAAGAACGCGCCAATGGCGCCTGAGATGGCCGCCATCCCCAGGGCGTCGGAAGCGGTACGCGCCAGCACGATCAGCGTCAAGAAATAGACCAGGCGCGGAATGACCAGGTTGAGCTGCTGCCGCAAACCGATGCGCTGCAGCGTCTTATCGATGCCGGTGCGTTCCATCAGGCTGTCAAAACGCAGCCGTGTCAGGAGGAAGCGGAGAATGGTTTCGATGGCCTTGGCGACCACCAGGCCGACGACGATGAGCACAATGCCCACCAACACTTTGGGCGCCGCCGCAATCACCGAATCCAGCAGATTCATGAACGCGCCAATCAGCTTTTCCTTCATTACGATCTGCCTTTCCGGCCGTCCGCGACGGCAAACAGGTGTATTAAAACGCTGAGGAATTCCTTAAGGACAATGCCGGGCAAAGTCCACGAAAAATAGGCGTATTGGGAGACGGTGGTGCGCCGCTGTATCTTGCTCCGGACGCGATTCAAGAACGAGGGCGAAACCTCGGTTTCCAAATCGGCCAATTCCGGGATGGGCCGTTCTTCGGGATCTGGCGTCATAGCTGGGCCTCCCGGGCCGCACGCGCGCCTTGCGCTTCATACTGTTCGCGAAACCACTCGCGCGCCCGCTTGATGCGCATTTTCGCGGCTGAAAGATTGATTTTCAGATTCGCGGCTACTTCTTCGTACGACAACTCGTCCATATCGCGCAGCACCAGCGGCACGCGCAGATTCTCGGGCATGGCTTCCAAAATACGGTGGATGATCTGCTGCTCGCTGATGCGTTCCAGGTTGCGGTCGGACGATGACAGCGCTTTGGCCTCTTCGCTCGATTGCGGGCCGTCTTCGTCTATGCTCACGGCCTTGCCCTTTTGCTTTTTCAGATGGTTGAGGCAGTGGTGAACTTTAATCACCTGCAGCCAGTGGCGGAAAGACGAACGCCCTTCGAAATTCTTCATACCGAAGTAGGCTTTGACAAAAACTTCCTGCGCCAGATCCTCGGCTACGCTTTCATCGCGCGTGATATGACGGCAATCGGCCACAATGCGGCGCTGATTCTGCGCCACCAAGCCCTCGAATGCTCGCAAATCGCCCTCCTGGGCCGTGCGCGCTAATTGGAAAAGTTCGTCTTCTTGCTCGTTGGCAGGCAAAAAAGTGTCCTCACGCCGACTTCCGGCTAGTTTTGAGCATAGAACATACCGGGTTTTCGGATTTGCCGTTGGGCGTCAAATGATAAGAGCGATTCAGGGCGGTAAAAGTCACACGGCTGGGCTTTGGAGCACACTGCCTAAGGGCCCGCTTAGTAACGTTCGCGGTTCCGAAAGACCAGATCGGAAACTAGCTCTTTAAGGAAGGCCAGCGCTTCTGCATATACGAACGCAGCCTGAGGATTGCCTGGGATTTTAGCTGCGAAATGCGCGATTCATGCAGATCCACGATCTTGGCGATCTCGCGCAGCGTCATCTCCTCGTAATAGTAGAGACTCAGCACGGTTCGCTCCAATTGCGGCATCTTCTCAATAGCTTCGGCGAGTAAGCGTTCCAACGCGGCTCTTTCGACAATCTGGGAAGGCCATTGATCGTCGGAATCGGCCAGGTAGCGGAGCAGATCGCAGCCTTCTTCTTCCGTCCCGGCGTTTTCCAGGCTGCCGAGTGTGAGACCGCGAATCTCCGTCAACCAATCCTGATAATCGGAGACTGCCAGCCCGAGATGAGCGGCGATCTCCTCTTCCGTGGGTGTCCGATGATGCTCTTGTTCAAGCGCCGAGATCGCCGCTTCGATTTGTTTCGAACGTTTGCGCTGTTGCCGCGGCGCCCAATCCAGCCCGCGCAGGCTATCTAAGATTGCTCCACGAATCTTATATTCGGCGTAGGTCTTCAACTTAACGTCGTGGCTTGCATCGTAGCGGTCTATAGCCGCGATTAGACCCACTACCCCCGTAGAGATTAGATCGTCGAGACTTACCGAGACCGGTAAGCGTTCATGGATGCGTCGCGCAATCAGTTTGACCTGCGGCAAATGTTCCAAGATCAGTTGTTCCCGAAGCTGGGGACTCACCGGCTGTAAGGTCCGACGTTGTTGGTCTTGGGCTAATTCCGTACTCATCGGGTATTACCTGGTGAGAGCTTGGTTATGATCCAATTACTCTTCCCCTACATTGTCTTTCGTCAAAATTCACTTTGAACTTCAGCTTTCCCGCGCAAAAAATTGCCACTCCCGCCTTAGCCTGCGCTAAAATCGAGTTAGGGCAAGAGAGCAAAACTCGAACAAACCAATGCAAAACATGTCCGACGCCGATCGCGAAGCTCGCATACAGGAACTTCGCAGGTTAGTGAAGCAAGGTGAATACCAAATCGATCCTCAGTTGATGGCAGCGCGTCTGGTGGAGGAACATCGGTTGGAACGGGCGGCGAATGAAGAAAATGCTCTGAGTCTGGCCGCGTCGGCGGCACCGCCTAAGTAATCATCGCATAGCACCGGTCATTCGCCACGCGGTTTCAGGGGTCCCGTCATCGGCTTCAGAATTTCATCCAGCAGGGCGGGCGTATTCGGCTGACGCACCAAGTGCGGATATTTTTCGCCTTCGTGATAATCGATCTTCACGACCTTTATATATCCGGCATTTTCGACAATGAGCTCAATCGGTTCTGTAGCCGTCTTCGCATCGCGGATGGCGTTGTGCAATAGTTCGTCGGTGGCCTTCCGTCCATTGATGGCGATCAGCTTCATGCCGGGGCCGAGGCCGGCAAGGTAAGCAAGCGAACCAACCAGCACGTCGCGAATGGCTTCGTCGGCGGTTACAAAGCCCAGCGAATACCAGGCGTTCACGCCGTGGTCCCGCGCTTCCAGCGCGCGCGAAAATTCATTGGCCTGGTCGGAGTATTCCAACCGGTAGCCACCGTTCGAGATGCCATCGAGCGGCGCATGCGGCGATTTTGTGGTGAGGCGTTTTTGCAGGAAGCCTTGCCAATCGTAAGGCACTAGGGAGCTCAGGGCGCCCACAATATCGGCAAAATCGTAAGGCACAACCTGTGGAGGTGTATTGCCGCCCTGGCCCAGAAAGCGCGCGGCAAAATCGTTCAAACTGCGCCGGCCGCCTGACAGTTTGCGCAGGGTTGTATCGACGTCCAGCCAGATGAGTTCGCCTTCGGAATAGTAATCCACCGAGCGGCGCCAGTTATCCCATTCGCTGCTGGTGCTGTAAAGCGTTTGCGCGGCAGTGGCGGTATCCTGCAAATCGCGCCAGGTTCGACCCGGGCGATGGTCGAGTTCCGCCGCGCTGAGAGCCAACGATTCGCGATATTGTTCGGCTGTCCATAAGCCACTGCGCGCGCTCAGCACGTCGCCGAAGTATTCGGTAAGCCCTTCGTACACCCAGAGCAATTCGCCTTTCATGGGCTGCTGGAAGTTAGGCGTCGCCAAGCCGGCGGGACGGCGGTATTTCCCATTCCAGGAGTGAGTGAATTCATGCGGCAGCAACGAACCGTTGAGCAGTTTTAGATTTTCGTCCAGAAAATTGCGCGCTTCCACCCGGTCGTCGCTCGATTGATGATGCTCCAGGCCAAAGTGCGCCACGCTGTCGCTGAGGGTGAACAGAAAGTTGTAGTGGTTGTAATGCCGCGCTTTGTAGAGCGCGCCGGTTTCCTTCACCAGGTTGGCGTAGGCCGCGATTTCATCGACGCTCAGGTTGACGTCTTCGGGGCCATCGCCCGCCATATCCAGAAAGTGTTTGGGTGAAATCTCAGGAGCGAGTGGAATCTCTTTGAAGAAACGCCCGGCCAGGACGGGAGAATCCACTAGCGTTTCCAGAGTCACGGTTTCAAACCGGAAGGTTGTCCCTTGGACGCCGCTGGTGGTGAGCGCCGTTCCGAGCTTCCAGCCCTCCGGCACTTTGATGGACGGCGCGAATTTGACCTCCGCGGCCGGCGTCCCCGCGGGATACAGCGCCACTTCGTTCCAGGAAACCACCGCCAGATTCGGGCTGGTGGAGGCGCCCGCTGAGAAACCGGAAGGCGCGGCAGTGGCCAGAAAATCGACATTGGCTTCGAGTAACGTTACGCCGGGAGGAACGGTGAGATGGAACGCGAACATATTGACGCCGTCACGCTGCCAGGGAACGTTCTGGCCGTTGGCTGTTATTAGCAAGCCCGCGAAGTTATCAATTGGACCCGAAGGCGAATGCTCGCCCGGAATCCATTCCGGATAAACCAGCGTGAGCGGGCCCGACTCGACCGGAATCATAAGATGCGCATGCAATATTTTGCGAGGCGCGCCGGTTAGATCGAGGTCAAGCTTAATGGGTGGGTTGGACTGGGCGAAGGCGCACAACGAGACCAGAGAGATGGGGAAAACTCGAGCGAAGAATGGCAGCAAAGTGTCCTCAACGAAGAAGTGTGACCGCTAAACACAGAGTAACGGCTGGGAAAGGCTCAGCATGGCTTCTCCGCTCCCCGGGATAATTGATTCGGGGGAGATGATGGAATCTCACAATCAGTGTCCGAAATGCAACTGCGAAATGAAACAAGGGTTCATTCTCGACCACACAGGTCACGCAGCTGGCGTTGTGGCGAAATGGCAGCCAGGCGAACCGAAGAAGTCTTTTTGGCTCGGAGTACAGACTAAGGACAGTCCGCAGTACGAGATTACGGCTTATCGTTGCACGGGATGCGGCTATGTGGAGTCGTACGCGAAATAAGAAAAAGGCCGGTATTAACTATTAGATTCCGCAAAGATCTGGTCTTCACGGTAAAGTGTAACGGGCCGCAATCTTCATAGGCGGCTTCGCATATGTGCGATGAGCTCGTCTCGATTAAAGATAGAGACACTTCCTGGCCGGGCATTCGCGACATACACTGCGATGTTACTGCCAACGCCTGTGGCCGATGGGAAAATAACGCTCTCGATGCCTTCAGCAATCCAAATGCTCGCAAGCTGCTGAGATGCGACGTGTTGATCCGGCCCCAAACAATCGACGACTAGACGCTGCAATTCGGTTGGGAGGACAGTTGTTAGATTAAGGCCACGATCGGTTTTAATGTGCAGAACGTAAGTCAGGCGAGGGTATTCGCGAAAGGCCGTCTTGTTTTGACCATGCAGTGAGGCTTGACGGGTCGCAGCTTCGCGCAGGGCAGTATCCTCTTCTACACTGGCGTAAACCGCCGGAACACCTACAGGCACGAACCTTCCGCCGTAAACGCGCGGACCCTCGCCGCTCATCACGTCATCAGGGTGAAAATATTGGAAGGCTAATGAACGAAAGAAGTTTCCCTCCAGTGGAGCGGCGTTCGCGATTCGTTCGTCAAGTTGTGCCCGGGCAGCATGCCCTATGGTCAGATAGGTTCTCCTGCTTGGAGTCGCCTAAACTCACTAATAATGTCACGGGTTCTCCCATCGAGAATCGATTCGATGGGCCGCTTGCCGCCGAACGAATCGTTGTCTGAGCGAAGCCAAACCGGAATATCGGATTCCGGCAGAACGTCCGAGAGAATTGCCATTAACTCTTGTAGATCACGTAAGAGGTGACCCCTTCCCGCGTTGGCTTGTTTTTCCCAGTTCTGAATCGTTCTTAAGCTTACTCCGACAGCGCGACCCATCTCGAGCTGTGTTAAACCAAGCCGTTCTCGCATTGCATGCAACCGATTGCCGCCGGGAATAGGAACTTGGCTCCCATGATGGGGCATATGCAGAGCGGATACAGCCGCTTCAGCACCAAATACGATCTCGGTGTGACGAGGGCGAAACTCCCCTATCAGTCGGCCAAGGCGGGCGGCTTGTTCAGGAGCCACAAGATCGGCACAATAAATTACGAGATTAGCGGCACTCGGCTTCATTGCCTTGAGGAGAGAGGAAACGTGGTCGTCGTCTGGGTGAGTGAGACGTAAAGTAGTGAGATACACGAGAACGGGCTGAAGAGGAATATCCCGGACGATATCGTCAAAAGTCCGCAGCTCCACATTCGTGAGGCATTTTTTGGCAAACTGGCCCGCTTGGTCTAAATCTTGCGAAGTCGCACAAACCACTACTTCAGTCATTTGATTCATCGCTTAGTATAGCAGTTTTTCATATGCAAAACTGCGGCACAACCTCGATTTCAGAGCGGCAACTCGTATTGAGAACCCAAGGAGGTTCGTCACCACGGCGATTTTGGGTTTAGAAGCTCAACCAGACGGGCTCTGGGGACGGAGCGCCGCACTATGATGCAAGTATGACCAGATCGAAGATCGCGATCAGTCTGCACAAGGATCAGATCGCGCGGGTCCACCGGGAAGTCCGCGCCGGGCGAGCAGGTTGGTTTCAGGTTTACATCGCCAGGGTGTTGGCGGACGTCAAATGGGCAGAACGCGCACTCGACCCGATCGAACCGAGGCCAAGGCTGGGACTCTCCGAGTGGCGCGTCACTCGGGACTCCGGTGATAGAGTTGGGGCTCAATGGCAAGGTGCCCATCCTGCTTCGCCGAAATTCCGGGGCATAGCCGCTTTTGTTTGACTTGTGGCTCGGCGCTAGACTCAGCGTCTGCGGCGCCCACGGCCACAATGCCGTCTCTCAGGACACCGGCTCCGTCCAGCTTCCCGGACGAAGGCCGATTCCCTGCCGGCACGGTGCTCGCCAACCGCTACCGCATCATTGGACTCGTCGGCCAAGGCGGGATGGGCGAAGTTTATCGCGCCAACGACTTGAAGCTGGGCCAGCCGGTCGCCCTTAAGTTCCTGCCCGCAGTGACCGGGAAGAACCAACAACTGCTTGATCGCTTCCACGCCGAAGTGCGCATCGCGCGCCGGGTTTCGCATCCGAATGTCTGCCGGGTTTACGACATCGGCGAAGTGGACGGCTCCACATTCCTTTCGATGGAGTATGTGGATGGCGAGGATCTCCGTTCCCTGCTGCGCCGCATCGGACGCTTGCCGCCCGACAAGGCGGTGGAGATCGCTCGCAAGCTGTGCGCGGGGCTCGCAGCGTCGCACGACAGGGGAGTGCTGCATCGCGACCTGAAACCGGCCAACATCATGATCGACGGCCGCGGGCAGGTGTTGATCATGGATTTTGGCTTGGCCGCGTTGGCCGGAGAACTGGACGCAGCACAACTCCGCGGCGGCACGCCCGCCTACATGGCTCCGGAGCAACTGGCCGGCAAGGAAGTTTCGGTTCGCAGCGATATCTACGCCCTCGGGCTGGTGCTGCATGAGATGTTCACCGGCAAGCGGGCCTTCGAAGACGGCTCCCAGCGCGCCACGCTCACCGCCCTAAGTTCTCTCACAAAAGACATCGATCCCCGGGTAGAGCGTGTGATTCTGCGCTGTCTGGATTTGGACGCGCACCAGCG
Organism: Bryobacterales bacterium; assembly: GCA_963785595.1. Classification (GTDB taxonomy): domain Bacteria; phylum Acidobacteriota; class Terriglobia; order Bryobacterales; family Bryobacteraceae; genus Bog-105. The sequence continues at coordinate 84,966 of CAWAVY010000004.1, forward strand.
TCCAGCCTCGGCGCTGGCGGTGGCGGCCGCATTGCCGGGTGGCGATCCGTTGGAGGCCGCCTTGGCGGCAGGGGATACGCCTACGCCCGGGATGGTGGCCGCCTCCGGGGACACGCCAGGAATTTCGGTGCGCACCGCCGGCATCTGTCTGGCATGGATTCTTGCGGGCTGTGTGGCGGCCGTGATTCTAGGCGAGAAGGCCAATATCCTCCTGCGGACTCCTTTTCCGCACTCACCCGAGATCCTGGCGCAGAAAGCGAACGAGATGATCCAAGGCTTCGGATATACCGCCCGTTTCGCCGACCGCGCTTACCACTTTAGTTTTGACTATGACTACGTGACCTACGCGGAGAAGCAAGGGAAACCCGCCGCGTATCGGGATCAGTTGGCGAAGGGACAGCCGCCGCTGATCTATTTCCTGTACCGGCAGAGCCCGGAGCCCCTGATCGTGAGCAGTCCCTTCAGCAGCGATGTATCCCGAGATGACCCGCCACCTATCGTCTCTGGGATGATTGGGCTGAGTCTGGATCCGCGGGGCCGTTTGCTTCAGCTCGACGCCGTACCTCCGCAAATGGAGGAAAACTCTTCGTCGCCTGCTCCCTTTGATTGGAAAGCTCTATTCACCGCGGCGGGGCTGGACCTGACTCGTTTCACACCCGCGAAGCCGCAATGGATTTCGCTCGCCCCCTTCGATGCGCGAGCGGCGTGGACAGGATCATACGCAAGCGCCCCGGACATTCCAATCCGCATCGAAGCCGCTTCCTGGCGGGGGATGCCGGTGTTCTTTCGGTTAATCGGTCCCTGGTCTAAACCCGAACGAATGCAGCGTTTCCCGGAGGTCTTATCCGTAGCGCTGGTGTTCCCGGTGGCGGCCCTTGTTGCGCTTGGACTGGGTGTTTTTCTCGCCTGGCGCAATTTCCGGGCGAAACGAGGCGACATTCGCGGAGCAAACCGGGTGGCGGCCTTCGTCTTCGCGTCGGCCCTGTTGCAGGGTATGCTCAGCACCCACCATGTTGCGTTGTCGAGCGAATTCGAGGTATTCATTCTGCGTGCGCTAGGCGCCGCGAGGCCTGCGGTAGACGTATGGGCGCTTTACCTGGCGTTCGAGCCTTATGTGAGACGGCGCTGGCCGCAGAGCATGATCTCCTGGAGTCGCGTGCTCAGCGGTGGATTTCGCGATCCACTGGTGGGCGGACACCTCCTCATCGGATTGGCTTTAGGCATCGGACTTGCGCTCCTGAACTTAGGCAACCGGTTGGCTCGGGAGCATTATGGCCCATTCGCAGACTCTCAACTGCTTTCGGCTCTCGAGGCCCGGGGCCTGGCGAGCAGCCTGCTAGAGTGGATGACCGGTGCGATCCTTCTTGGAATGTTGCTCACATTGATCCTTATGTTGCTCCGCGTGGTTTTGCGGCGGCAATGGCTCGCGGCGGCCACTCTCATACTGCTCGGGGCCTCGACCGCAATGGTAGACGGTCATCCGGGGATCGCGCTCGTTGTACGGGTCTCATTGTTTACGCTGTTAGCTGCCACCTTGCTGCGGTTTGGAGGATTGTTGCCGACGATCGTATGCGTTATCGTGGGCGAAACTCTGGGGGACTTTCCAATCGCGGATTTCTCCACCTGGTACGCGACCACAACCGTCTTCGTTTTGGTTGCAGTACTCGCCCTGACCGCCTACGCCTTCCACACCGCCGTGGCCGGGCGTCCGCTGTTCAAGGCAGGCTTCCTCGAACCGGATTGACAGGGGCACAAGGTAGCTGGCCCAATGTCAAGACGGCTCGGACTGGTCGCACTGGGGACTCGCGATATCCCATCAGCAGTACTCTTGTGTAAATGCGACCCCTCCGCTATTCCATTAACATCACATTGGACGGCTGCTGCGATCACCGTGCCATCTCAGCGGACGAAGACTTGCATCGTCATGCGGTCGAGAACCTCGACCAGGCCGACGCCCTCCTCTTTGGCCGGGTGACTTACGAAATGATGGAGGCGGCGTTTCGGCCGCCGACGCGGACGGGAGCGAGACCTGATTGGATGGAACCCTTCGCCCGGACGATCAACGCGGCAAAGAAGTACGTGGTGTCGAGCACCCTCGACCGGGTGGATTGGAATGCGGAGCTCGTACGCGGGGATTTAGCGAAGGCGGTTCAGCAGCTCAAGCAGGAGTCTGGCAAGGGACTGCTAGCAGGCGGGGTGAAGCTGCCCTTGGCGTTGGCGGAGTTGGGATTGATCGACGAGTACGAGTTCGTGGTGCATCCCAGGCTAGCGGGCCACGGACCGGCGTTGTTCGCGGGGCTATCGAAGCATGCCGATTTGAGGCTCGTGGGCCGGCTGGAGTTCAACTCGGGGGCGGTGGCGATGCGGTATGAACCGCGAAGGTAACGAGGTCAAGGAAAAGGCCGGAGTCGGCTTTGAACGACTCCGGCCTTGTTGACCGCTGAAAGAGGAGTGCCGCTTACTTCACGCCGACTAGCTCATGCTCTTCCACCTTCAGGCCCAACCCTTCAGCCACACCACGGCCATAAGCCGGATCGGCCTTAAAGAAGTGGCTGATCTGCAATCGCTGTATGCGTTCGGGCACCGTTTTCATATGCCCAACCAGGTTCGAAATCAGGCGTGCCTGACCCTCTTTGCCGAGTAGACGGAAAAGATTGCCGGGCTGCGTGTAATCGTCATTGCCTTCGCGATGGTTGAAGCGGCCCACTTCGCCGGTAACGGCATAGCGGCGCTCAATGTAGCGATGATCCTCCACCGGCCCGCCAAAGCTGTTGGGTTCGTAGTTGGGAGTTTTGGTTCCACCGTTGTCGTCGAAACGCATGAAGCCATCGCGGTTATAGGAATGAACCGGGCAGCGCGGCGCATTCACCGGCAGCGCCTCATAGTTCACGCCCAGCCGGTAACGATGCGCGTCGGGGTAACTGATCAGCCGCGCTTGCAGCATCTTGTCGGGTGAATAGCCCATGCCGGGGACAATGTTCACGGGCGAATAGGCGGCTTGCTCCACTTCCGCGAAGTAATTCTTCGGATTGCGGTTCAGCTCCATCACGCCCACTTCAATCAGCGGATATTCGCCATGGGGCCAGACCTTGGTGAGATCGAACGGGTTGTAGCGGAACGTTTCGGCGGCCGCTTCGGGCATTACCTGCACGCACACGCGCCACTTCGGATGATCGCCGCGCTCAATGGCTTCGAACAGATCCTTCGTCGCGTAGTCGGGTTCGCTGCCGGCGAGTTCTTCCGCCTTGTCGGCCATCAAATTGTGGATGCCTAGCATCGTCTTGAAATGCCACTTCACCCAGAAACGCTCGTTCTGCGCGTTGATCAAGCTAAAAGTGTGGCTGGAATAGCCGTTCATGAAACGATAACCGTCGGGTGTGCCGCGGTCGGAAAAGAGAATCGTTACCTGATGCAGCGATTCGGGCGAGAGCGACCAGAAATCCCACATCACGGTGGGCGAGCGCAGATTGGTTTGTGGAATGCGCTTCTGCGAGTGGATGAAATCGCCAAACTTCAGCGGATCGCGCACAAAGAAGACGGGAGTATTGTTGCCGGTCATGTCCCAGTTGCCTTCTTCGGTGTAAAACTTCACCGCGAAGCCGCGCGGATCGCGGGCGGTATCGGCCGAACCCTTTTCGCCGGCCACCGTTGAAAAGCGCGCCAGCACTTCGGTTTGTTTGCCGATCTTGTCGAACAATTTGGCGTAGGTGTATTGCGAGATATCTTTGGTGACGGTGAACGTGCCATACGCGGCAGCACCCTTGGCGTGGACGACGCGTTCGGGGATACGTTCACGGTTAAACGCCGCCATCTTCTCAAACAGAAGATAGTCTTCCATCAAAACCGGACCGCGCGGGCCAACGGTTACTGAATTCTGGTTGTCGCCAACCGGCCGGCCTGAATTAGTTGTCATGACCGGGCACTGCGGTTTTCCATTCGTTGATTCATCAGCCATACTTATGGGATCTTCCTTTCGGGTTTCCTGCTGGCAATGATACAGCGTTCCGAAACGATGTGAGCCGCGCCGTTGCCTATCGCTCCCATAGGAACTGCCTATACAATAGGAAAGGCCGATGGAGATACACCAGCTTCGCTATTTCTGCGCCGTCGCACGCACCGGCAGCTTCACCAAAGCCGCCACGCAGGAAGGCGTAACGCAACCGTCGCTTTCCCAGCAAATCCAGCGTTTGGAGGAAGGTCTTGGCTCAAAACTGTTTGACCGGTTGGGACGCGGCGTCAAGCTCACCGAATTCGGGCGCGCGCTGTTGCCGCAGGCGGCGGAGATTTTGCGACAGGTGAATACCGCGCGCGCCAGCATGGATACTTTAAAGCTAGGGGTAGGCGGCCGGCTAGCGGTGGGCTGCATACCCACGATTACGCCCTATTTCCTGGCGCCGAATATCGGCGACTTCGCCCGCCATTATCCGGAAGTGGAACTGCGTCTCATTGAAGACATCACACCCAATCTGGTGGGCTTGCTGCAATCCGGCGAAATCGACGTAGCGGTGGTGAGTCCGCCGGTGAAGAATCCCGATATTGTGTGCAGCGATCTGTTTCGTGAGCCGATTGTGGTGGCGGTAGGCAAAGGTCATCGGCTGGCGCGCGAGACGAGTGTAAGTTTGCCCGATCTGCGCGAAGAGAAAATGCTGTTACTGAAAGAGGGCCACTGTTTCCGCGACAACACGCTGACGCTGTGCACGCGCGGGGGCATGCACTTTCTTTCGATTTTTGAGACGAATCAGTTTTCGAGCATCTTGCCGCTAGTGGCGGAAGGCTTTGGCATTTCACTGGTGCCACAAATGGCTGCCCGCACCGGCAACGGCTGCAATTATTTGGCTCTCGAGCGCGAGGCCTGCCGGCGGATAGGCTACATGCGCGTTCGGCAACACGCGCTGGGCAGCGCGCAAAAGGCTTTTATTAGCTGGCTGCGCGCGCTGGGAAAGAAACAGGATTCGAGTATTACCATCTAAAGATGTGCCAACTCGCCCAGATTAATACAGCTCGAATGGTTGCCCCGCTTGACGATCCGCGCATGGCGGATTTCGTGGCGCAACTGGATGAAGTGAATGCACTCGCCGAACAAACGCCGGGGTTTGTGTGGCGTCTTAAGTCGGATTCCGGGAACGCTACGGATATTGTTTATTCGGACGATCCGTTTTTGCTTGTCAACATGTCGGTTTGGCAATCGATTGAGAGCTTGAAGGAGTTCACCTATGGATTGCGGCACGTAAGCGCTCTGCGCGACCGGCAAAGATGGTTTGAGAAGATGGCTTTGCCCCATTACTGTCTGTGGTGGGTGCCGGATGGGCACATACCGAGCGTCCGCGAGGGCCGGGAGCGTTTGGAGCATTATCAAAAGCAGGGAGCAACAGCTCATTCCTTTTGGTTTTCGCAATGTTACCCCGCAGCGGAATTTGCGAGTGTGCCGGCGTAACGGTGTGGTCGATTCTCATCGCTGCCAACGGGCGGACAGTAGATTCACTCAGCGCCGACCTATGGGAGTTGGGCACAGCTGGTTTAGTGGAAGAAGCCGACGGGCTGCGGGCGTTCTTTGACGATTCGGTGGAACGCGCTGCCATCTGCCGCAGATTCGAGTTAGCCGAAACAGCGGCGCGGCACGAACCGCCGTTCGATCCGGCATCCCTTCCGCCATTTGACTGCGATCCGGTTTTGATTGGTAAGAGATTCTATGTGGCACCTTCCTGGGTGGCGGAACCGGTGCCTGAAGGACGTTTCCGGTTGACGATTGATGCCGGCAGCGCTTTCGGCAGCGGCCGGCACGAAAGCACGCAGTTGTGCATTGAGGCGCTGGAGAAACATTTGCAAGCCGGCGGTGTGGTGCTGGATATCGGCTGCGGATCGGGCCTATTGTCGGCTGCGGCTCAATTGCTGGGCGCTGGTGTGGTTTTCAGTTGCGACATTCATGCCGACTCCGTCCGAACTGCCAAGGCGCTGGTGGAAACACCAATGTTTGTTGGCTCGGCCGATGCTTTGAGACCGGGTCTGGGCGATTTGGTGCTGGCGAATATCAGCGCCAAAGTGGTGGATGCGCTGGCCGGAGATTTACGGCGGATCGCCAAGCCAAATGGACTCATAGTTGTGGCGGGCTTTCTCAGTGAGTCTCCGCCCAAGCGCTTTCGTCCGTGCGAAGTTTTCAAGAAGGGTGATTGGGAATGTTGGATTTCAAAACCGGAAGACGTGGAAGTAGGCCAGCGTTACGGAGGACCAGTCGCGCATTCCGAACAGTGGTGGCTGTAACGAAATTCGGTATCGTTGAGGTGATGACAGGCTGTGCGATGAAGGTGTTCATTTCGCATTCCTACGAGGACCGGGCCGTGGCACTCAGGCTTGCCTATGCCCTTGAAGAGCGGACCCTGGAACCGTGGACTTCAGCGCGGCTTGAGCCGGGTAAAGATTGGAAGGCCGCCATAACCCAGGCAGTCTCGGAATCGCAAGGCTTCTTGTTTCTGGTTGGACCGCAGTCTCAAGAAGACCGTTGGCTGCAGGTTGAGTGGCAGACAATTCTCGAATCGGATTGGGATCGTGTGCCACAGCGGCCGATGATCCCAATTCTGTTAGGTGATGTTGCCGTCCCGGCATTCTTGGCCGACCGGGTTGCATTGCGCACCGAAAGATCCATGGACCTACCGGTGGATCGAATTGTGCAGCTTCTCGTCAATCCTGAGCAAACACGGTTGCCAGTGAACTACGATCAGGCACGGCAAGAACAAAAGCAGAGACTCGACGTATCAAAGCATTTCGCGCTGGCTCTCAAACTGGCAAGTCAACGCCCGGAAGGCCATTCCTTGCCGCAGTGACTCCTGAAGCTGGCCGGCCCTACGAGAAGTCCGTATTTATTAACTGTCCCTATGATCCTGGCTTTATCGACCTGTTCCATTCAATAATGTTCACGGTTGTCGCGCACGGATTTGTCCCTCGCAGCGCTAACTAAAGAGCCGGAAGCCAGTGCGGATCCGCGAATGGACCGCATCGCATCGGCCCTTGCGGAGTCAAAGTACTCGATTCATGATCTCTCGCGTTTCACGGGCGAGGGACTGGACAACTTCGCCCGATTTAATATGCCGCTTGAACTGGGCATCGCCATCGCGCTGCGATATGCCGGACGAACAACAGGGCGTGTGCATAACTGGCAAGTGCTGGTTGCCGGCGGCTATGCTTATCAGCGCTTCGTATCCGACCTTGCTGGCTTCGATCCCAGCATGCACGATATGACAGTGACATCGATTGTGCGCGACGTCTCTTCTTGGCTGAGGCGTCAGCCCGATGCTGCAACACCCGCACCTTCTGCCGGGCAGTGTTAGCGGCATACGAGGACTTTCGAGGCAAGTTGAACATCTGAGTCAGGAGGCGCTAGATTATTCGATTTGGCCAGATATACTCTTGGCAGCCTACCGTACTTCACCGCGTCTTTAACGCTCTGCACCGTTGAGGTTGCAGCTTGGCCGCCAGTTTCACGCGTCTCTCCCCGAGCACCGCTGTACTCATCGCCTGGAATTCACCGCCAGCACTAGCAACACCAGCAACAACGCCGCTGTCGCCACCACTCCCGTCTTCAGATGATTCCAAGCTTCCCCAGTAATCGCAATTCTTAAGCCCAGCGGCAGATCGCTCGACCTGCCAAGACTGGCGAACGACGGAAAAGTCTCGCCGCCGAAATCGTGTTCGGCAACTTCGCGTCCAGGTTCAATTTCTTCTACGGCCGGCTGCTGCGCTTGCGCCTTGCGAGCCTCACAACGGAGCAGTTCCGACTCCAGGCCCTTATAGTGTGGATCGATGGCGCGCAATGACTCCCATTCCTCCACAGCTTCCGCATACTGGCCGTTCTGCTCAAACTCGCGCGCCCGCTGCACGGCCGAATCGGCGAGCAGCCTGACCCATTCGCGGCCCTTGGCTTTTTCTTCCAGACGGCGAAACAAAATATTACTGGGCCGATTCGCCAGCACTTGGTCGCAGATTTCCAAACTCTCCCGGCTGCGCTTTTCAGCTAAAAGCGCCAAAGCGTTTTCATAGGCCGTGCGCAGCTCACTCACTTCATCCAGAATGCTTGCGAATTGAGGATCGCCGGCATAGAGATCGACGAACGGCGCAGCCAGAGTGCGAAAACCATGGAGCGTTTCCGGGTTATCGCACTCAGCAAGGCGGTCGCGAAAAAGCGCCAGGCGGCGGAGGTTCTTTTCGCGATCGTCCTCAACACGCTGTGATAGCAGCCGCTCCACCACACGCAAACGCGATTCCAGGCCGGCATCGCCGGGATACCTTTGCGCCAGCCGCAGCAGCCGCGCCCGCTCATGCGGAAAGTAGGCGGTCTGTTCTACCCGGTCAGATTCGTCGAGCGCAATGCGAATGGTGTCTTCCCGCTTTTGGCTTTCAATATGGGCCCACAGCGTGTTGAATTCCGCAGACTGGCCGCCGGCCTGCTCAATTTCGACTAACACCACTTCCGCGACGCGCCAATTGCCCGGCATCAGGGCGGCAGCTTCGGCTGCGGCGGCCGCACGGACTTTTTGCGCGCGTGCCGAATGGCCATAGCTCAATGCCAGCGCCTCGCGAAACTTGCCAAGGCCCGACACGAAACGATGTTCGCTAAAGCCTGCGTGCGCGTCGTGTAGAGCGGCTTCCAATTCCGCGTCCGCGTCCGCCAGTTCAGCACGCATGAGCCCGGCAAAAAGCGGCGGCACAACCTCGGATTCCTGGCGTGGAGAACGATCGTCGCGTGAGTTAGTAACCAGTAATGGCATGATAAGACCCGATAGCAAAAAGACGTACCCATTATTCTAATGCAAATGGGCGCACCCGTAACTGCCGGAATCAAGTTGACGGCAAGCCAGGTCCGCGGCTTCTGGGCTGCCTGGGGCGGTTGGACGCTCGATGGTATGGATTCCTTCATCTACGCGCTGGTGTTGACGCCCGCCATGCGCGATTTGCTCCCCGCATCCGGCATTGCCGCCACGCCCGCCCATACCGGCTATTACGGCGGCATCCTATTCGCGCTGTTTCTGGTGGGTTGGGGGATCTCGTTTGTTTGGGGCCCGATTGCCGACCGGTTCGGCCGCGTGCGCACGCTGATGCTCAGCATTCTTTGCTATTCGCTTTTCACGCTGCTCGGAGGTTTTGCCACGAACATCTGGCAGCTGGGCCTCTTCCGGCTGCTCGCGGGAATCGGCATAGGCGGCGAATGGACGCTGGGCGGAACTCTGGTTGCCGAGCAGTGGCCCGAAAGCAAACGCGTGCAAGGCGGCGCTTACATGCACAGCGGCTATTATGTGGGCACACTGCTGGCGGGTTTATTGAACTACTTTATTGGGGCACGCTATGGATGGAGGGCCATGTTCCTATTAGGAGGATCGCCCGCTCTGTTAGTCGCATTCATCCGCTGGGGCGTGGCGGAGCCGGAACGCTGGCAAGCGGCCAAAAAGCTCAGCGCGCGCCAAGCCTTCGCTCAATTGTTTTCGGCGGAATGGCGGCGGCGTACTGTATTGAATGGCGTGTTGGTGCTGATCTCCATGATTGGGTTATGGGCGGGATCGGTTTACGTTCCCAGCGCCGTCACTCAATTGGCCATACGCGCAGGCCGCCCGGCGGAAGCGCCTCATCTGGCTTCGAACGCGACGGTGCTACTCTCAGTGGGAACAATTCTGGGCTGCTTGCTCACTCCCGGCTTCATGCCGCGCCTGGGCCGCCGCGGCACTCTGGCATTCTTTTTTGCACTCATGGCGGCATTTATCAGCCTCGGATTCGGCTATGCGTTTTATCTCTCACAGAATGCCTTGCCCTGGTTCATGACGTGCCTCTTCTTTCTAGGAGTGGGAGGCGCGAGCTTCTGCGTGTACACGATCTGGCTGCCGGAGCAATACCCAACGGAGTGCCGCGCCAGCGCATTTGCTTTCGCCACGGCGTTCGGACGTTTTCTGGCAGCCGGGATCACTTTTCTAGTCGGAGCCGGTGTTGGGTACTTTGGCACGCTGGGCAAGCCGGTGGCGCTCACTGCCATCCCCTTCGCGCTGGGTCTGTTCCTCATTCCTCTTGCACGGGAAACGAAAGGCCAACCTTTGCCTGAGTGACTCGCATGAACCTCGCAGACCTCTTCGATCTCTCTTTTCAAGGCCCGCGCGCAGATTCCATTGCACTCGAATTTGAAGGCCAAACGTTCACATTCCGCGATTTGGACGAACGCAGCAACCGTCTCGCGCGGTGTCTGTTGGATGAAGGTTTCACGGCAGGTGACCGGCTTTGCGTGTATCTGGCGAATTGCGTGGAGATGATTGACCTCTATCTGGCATGTATCAAAAGCGGAGTGATTTTTGTGCCGGTCAATATTCTGTATCGTGATCGCGAAATCTCACACATCGTAAACGATGCGAAGCCAAAAGCGGTTGTCACCGAAGACACGCTGGCCAAGCTGATAACAAAGGCTCAGGCGTGCAGCAGCGCCCGGCCCGCCGTCCGCTTGGATGGCGACACTCCAGCCGGCATCATCTACACGTCCGGCACAACCGGAACCTCTAAAGGCGCTGTTCTGACTCACAACAATTTTGCGGTGAACGCGCTGAACTTGCTCACCTGCTGGCAAATCACTCAGCAAGACCGCCTTCTATTGGGTTTGCCGCTCTTTCATGTGCATGGTTTAGGTAACGGTTTGCATTGCTGGCTCATCGGCGGTTGCCGGATGCGCCTGCTCAAACGCTTCGAATATCAGTTGGCGGAAGAGACGTTTTTGGATTTCCGGCCCACACTGTTTTTCGGCGTACCCACAATGTATGTGCGCCTGCTTGAAATGAACGCAGCTTCGGCGCGCGAGATTGGCCGCTCGATGCGCCTGTTCGTATCCGGTTCGGCCCCGCTGCCCGCTCACGTGCTCGAAGAATTCCGAACACTTTATGGACACACGATTCTGGAACGCTATGGCATGAGTGAAACGCTCATGAATATCAGCAATCCTTATCCCGGCGAGCGGCGCGCGGGGACAGTGGGCGTGCCTTTGCCGGGCGTTTCAGTGCGCTTGCTCGACAGCGCGTTGCAACCCGTGCCCGATGGCCAAACCGGCGAAGTTTATCTGCGCGGGCCGAACATTTTCTCAGGTTACTGGCAGCGCGCGGAAGCCACGCGTGCCGCTTTCGTAGATGGCTATTTCAAAACCGGCGATCTGGCTATTCGTTCGCAAGACGGTTATTACACGCTGTGCGGGCGCAGCGGCGACTTGATTATTTCCGGCGGCTTCAATATTTATCCCCGCGAGATTGAAGAGTTTCTGGAGGAACAACCGGAGGTCGCGGAAGCGGCCGTTCTCGGATTGGCCGACGCCGTGCGCGGCGAAGTGCCGGTGGCCTTCGTGGTGATGAAAGAGCAAATCGCGGAAGAGATTTTGGCCGAAAGATGCCGCGCAAAGATGGCGTCGTTTAAGGTGCCACGCAGATTTGTGTTAATCGACCGGTTGCCGCGCAATGCCATGGGCAAAGTACAAAAGCACCTTCTCACCAATTCGAGCGCCGCGCCGAATCCGGCCACTTGACTATCTCCAAAAGGTTGTTGAAACCATCTGTCCAAGGCCGCAACCCCTCGCGCCGCGCAATGGGTGGGGCATGAATTCGGATAGCCGCGTTATTCAGAATTTCGGGATTATTGGTCACCAGTACCCAATCGGAGGCTAAAACTCTGCTGTCGCTATCCTGGTGATTCTTTGCTTCGACCGCCTGATACCCGGCCTGCTCCGCCAACTGCCGCACCACCGGGGCCAAATCCAGATAAACGTTCGAAACATGAAACGCAATCACCCCGCCGGGCTTGAGCAGACGCAGATACCGCGCCAAGGCTTCGCGCGTGAGCAGGTGAATGGGAATGGCATCGCCCGAAAACGCATCCAGCACCAGCAGATCGAAAGGTTGCCGCTCGCGTTCGAGTGACAATCGAGCGTCGCCTTCGACAATCTCAACATGCGCCGCCGATTGGCGCGTGAAAAAGAAGAGGGCATTCGCGATGGTGATCACCTGCGGATTGAGTTCGTAAAAAACGAAAGTGTCGCCGGCGCGTCCATACGCCGCCAGCGTGCCCGCGCCCAAGCCCACAATTCCAACGCGCCGCGGCGCAGCGGAAAGGCATTCACGCAGCACGATGCCAATGCCTGAATCGGGGCCATAGTAAGTGGTTGGAGAGCGCTGCCGGTCGGGCGCAAGGAACTCCGCGCCGTGCTGGATAGTTCCGTGAAACAGCGTGCGGGTTTGTTCCGGGCCCGCGTGCGGCGATTGCACTACGCGCAGCGAACCATAGAAGTTGCGTACCAGCAGCAGCGCGTTTTCATGATAGGCAATGACATTGGCCACAAAAACCGCGGCCATGCAGCCTGAAACTCCCAGCCAGAGTAGACGCACCGGCCAAGCGTAATAACCCCAGGTGGAAACCAGCACGAGAACGGCTGTGACGAACAACGAAAAAGGCAATTCATAGATGCCTTCAAAAAGATAGGGCGCGAAAATGCCGATGAAGATCGCGCCCGCGGCTCCTCCGGCGGCAATCACCAGATAGAAATCCGTGAGTCCGGCGGGGTCTGGACGGTTCAGGAAAAGCTCGCCCTGACAAAACATCAGGCAGACAAAGAGGCCACCTAGAAAAATCGGCAAGCTGATTTGCAACGCTTGGTCTATAGCGTCTATGTTGTAAATCGAGTAGGCCAACAAGCCCAACGCCAAGGCCAGCAGGCGGAGCCACAAGCCGCGGCGGTAAAAGTTTGCGCCAAAGCCGAACACGAAGCTCAGCAGATAAACGGCTAGCGGCAACACCCACAGCAACGGCACGGCGGCCACATTCTGCGTTATGTGATTGGTTACCGAAAGTAGCAGCATGGAACCGCAAGCGGCCAGTGAAAACCAGTAGAGACGCCGGAAAATGGGCAGCGGCTCGGGCTTCTCGTGCGCTTCCAAGCGCGGGCTTACAGACCTGACCAGCCACGCGAACGAACCGCACACCAAAGCAAACGCTGCGAACCCGGCCGACCACCAAAGGCGTTGACTGCCAATCTCGAGGCTGGGTTCAACCAGAACCGGATACGCCAGTAAGGCCGCCAACGAGGCAAAATTCGAGAGCGCGAAAAAGCGGTACGGGATGGCATCGCCGGTGCGCGCCAGCCAATGCTGCACCAGTGGACTCGTGGCCGAAAGCAGCAGGAACGGCAGCCCCAGCGTGGCGCTCAGCATAACGAATATGTCCCACATCGGGTGCGTTGTTGTCACCGGCTGCCATCGTGCAGAAGGGCCAATCGGCAGTAGCAAAAGCGCCAGCAGCAATAGAACAACATGAACCGGTAGTTGCGCCGCGGCACGCAAATAGCGCGTGATCAGCCGGGCGTAAAGATAACCCGCCAGCAACGCAGTTTGATAAAAAACCAGGCAGCTAGACCACACCGCCGCCGACCCGCCGAACCATGGCAAAATCAATTTGGCGAACAGCGGCTCCAACGTAAAGAGCAGAAAGGCGCTGCCAAAAATGGCGATGCCCGCCAGCACGCGCCGGGCCGCTAACATATTATGTATTTCGTGTCCCAACTTGGAAGGCATTGGCAAATGACCAGACGGCAGGCGCTTCAACTGGCGCCCACTTTGACACTCTTATCTTGCACGCGCGATCAGAATAACAAAACCATGAACGCAATCACTGAACAAGCCTGGGGCTTCTTGCCCACCGGAGAAACCATCAGCCTTTACACCTTGCGCAACGCCAAAGGCATGGAAGTAAACATCAGCAACTTTGGCGGGCGTATCGTCACTCTGAAGGCGCCCGACCGTGCCGGCAAATTCGCCGACGTGGTGCTGGGCTATGACTCGCTTGAGCCATACACCAAGCCGAATCCATTCTTTGGAACGCTGGTGGGACGCTATGCCAACCGTATTGCCAACGGCGAGTTCACCCTTGACGGCAAGAAATACACCCTGGCCAAGAACAACGGCCCCAATTCCCTGCACGGCGGCTTAAAAGGCTTCGACAAGAAGGCGTGGGACGCCACAATTACCAACGATGGCAAAGCCTTGCAACTCACTTGTTTCAGCAAAGACGGCGAAGAAGGCTACCCTGGCAACTTAACAACCACGGTCACCTACACACTGGCCGAAGACAATGCTTTGAGTATCGATTATGCGGCCGCCACCGATGCGGATACGGTCTTGAACCTGACGAATCATTCCTATTTCAATCTGGCGGGGCATGGTGCCGGCCAAATCCTAAGTCACGTTTTGACGGTGAACGCCGATAAATTCACGCCGGTGAACGCCAACCTGATTCCTACTGGCGAATTGCGCAGTGTGGAGGGAACGCCCTTCGATTTCCGCAAGCCCACGCCGATTGGAACGCACATCGACGCGGCCGATGAACAGATTCAGTTCGGCAAAGGTTACGATCACAACTTTGTTCTGAACGGCATCGGCGGCACGCCAACCCTGGCGGCGCGTGTCACTGACCCGCAATCCGGCCGCGTCATGGAAGTTCTCACGACTCAGCCCGGCGTGCAACTCTACACTGCCAATCATATTGAAGGCGATGTCAAAGGCAAGGCCGGCGCCGTTTACCATTTTCGCGGCGCTTATTGCTTTGAGACGCAGCACTTTCCCGACTCACCGAACCAGCCAAGTTTTCCCAGCACAGTTCTGAAGCCCGGCGAAAAGTACCACCAGATCACAATTTTCCGCTTCTCCACCGCCTGAGGATCGCCGCTGTTAAGACTTTTTCTCGCCTGTATGCAGGGCTGCAATTCCGCCAGTCAGCAATGCAAACTGGGCATTCACAAATCCGTTTTCCTCGAACATGGCTTGCAATTCTTCCGCTCGCGGAAACTTCGCTACCGATTCCGGCAAATAGGCGTATGCTTCGCGCGACCCTGACACCAGCCCTCCAACCAGCGGAAGAATCGCCTTTGCGTAAAACCCGTATGCGCTGCGCACGAACAGGCCGCGCGGGTGTGAGAACTCCAGAATCGCCAGCCTTCCACCAGGTTTCAGAACTCGCTGAAACTCAGCCAGCCCAGCCCGGTAGTTCACCAGATTGCGAAAGCCGAACGCGATCGTTATGCCGTCCAGCGAATCGGCGGCCATAGGTAACGTCAAAGCGTCCGCCTCAAACAGCCGTTGCGCAAAACCCCGCCCGCCCGCCTTTCCGGCCGCCATCACCAGCATGGGATGGCAGAAATCCGCGCCCATCACCGTGCATATCGCCACATCTTGCAGCTCGAGCAGCACATCCCCCGTACCGCAGCATAAATCCAACACGCGCGCGTCCGGCCGCGACAAAATCGGTTCCACACTTTTAAGCAAAGCTTTACGCCAACCCCGGTCGATGTTGAATGACAGAAGATGGTTCAGCAGATCGTAACGCGGCGCGATATCGGCAAACATCTGCCGTACCCATTGGGCCGCTTGTTGCTCGCCCGGTGCGCCCGGCGGCCTGGTGCCCGTGGAAGCGTTCACAGCTTCCTTCGCAGCGCTTCCGCTGCCGCTTGCCGGATCAGCGCCGGATCAATCCCAGTCATCACCGTTACCTCGCCAATCGTTGTCGGCAAAACGAAATGAATCTTGCCCTGCAAGGTTTTCTTATCGCTCGAAAGCCGCGCCAAAAGGCGATCCGGATCCAGATCGCCAATCGCCGGCAGCGGCCCGTAGCTGCATATGACGCGCGCCATGCGATCGGCGTCCGTGCCTCGCAAAGTGCCCGTCAACTCCGCCAGCCGCATAGCCGCCAACATGCCCCAGCCCACCGCTTCGCCATGCAGCAAACGCACGTAAGCCGTTTCGGCTTCTATGGCATGGCCAAGGGTATGCCCGAAATTCAGTATGCGCCGCAGATCGCCTTCCCGTTCGTCAGCGGTCACCACCTCCGCCTTAATCCTGACTGCGTCGCCAATCATTCGATCAACCACCGCCGGCTCGAGCGCTAACACCTCGTCGCGCCGCTGCTCCAGCACGTCGAACAAGGCGCGGTCGCGAATGATCCCGCATTTGATCACTTCGAATAATCCAGCGCGGTACTCGCGTGCCGGCAGTGTTGAAAGCACCTCGGCGTCTATCAATACCGCGGTTGGTTGATGAAAGCTGCCAATCAGATTCTTGCCGCTCAGCAGATTCACGCCGGTTTTGCCGCCCGTCCCCGCATCTACTTGCGCCAGCAGAGTGGTGGGCACCTGCAAAATCGGCACGCCACGCATAAAGATGGCCGCCAGGAAACCGCTTACGTCGGTGACGATGCCGCCGCCAAACCCAATCACCATGCTGCTCCGGTCCGCGCCCCGCTCCATCATCCGCTCGGCCAAGGCTTCCACCGCCGCCAGCCTTTTGTTCGCTTCGCCGCCTGGAAAAAACAATACGTCGCATGCTCTCCCAGCGAGTGGCCCTTGCAGTTTTTCCCCGTGCAGCCGCCACACATCTTCCGTGGTAACAATGAAAAGCCGGCCCGCACGCGGCGGAAGGAACTCCGCAATCCGCTCAATCACGCCGCGCTCAACCACGTTTTCATAAGCGTGTTGCGGCGTATTCACCGTAAAGATGGGCATTTCATCCCCGTTGTACCATGTGTAGTATCGTTAGCCCAATCTTTGCCTAATCTCACCGAACAACAGCGCCGCCTTAATTGTTTCGCGGGCTTCGCGCTGCTCTTCGTGGCGGTTCCTCTTTCCGCAACCAGTCCTTGGTCCGCGCTTTGGACCACGCCTTCCATTTTGGCCGCATCCCTCTTACTCACCTGGGGTGCTGAAGCCGCGCAGTTTTTTGTCGCGCAAGGTTTCGCCCTGGCCATGTTGGCCTGGATGCAAACTCTGCCCGAATTTGCTGTGGAGGGAGTGCTCGCCTGGAAACAGCAAACCGCGTTGCTGCTGGCAAATCTTACCGGCGCTCTGCGTCTTCTAACCGGACTCGCTTGGCCGCTCATTTACCTCACCGCCTCTGTGGTGCATCGCCGCCGCACTGGAAAGCCGCTCGGTAAGATCAAGCTCGATGCGCATCACAGCGTGGAAGTGATAGGCCTCTTCTTCCCGCTCCTTTACGCACTCTTCATTTGGTGGAAAGGCTCGCTCCATTTGTTCGACGCCATTCCGCTCGTCATCATGTATGCTCTCTATCTGGCGCTGCTCACGAAGCTGCCGCCCGAAGAGCAAGAAGGCATTGACCAGCTCGATGCGATTCCACGCGCCATCGTCAAGGCGCCGCGCCGCTGGCGGGTTGCCGCTATTTTCGGTTGCTTTGTGGTGGGTGGTGCGCTCATCTATCTGGCCGCCGAACCATTTCTCGGCAGCCTGATCGCCGTAGCCGCAGCCGTGGGACTCCCTAGTTTCCTCGTGATTCAGTGGCTCGCGCCCATTATCTCCGAATTCCCGGAATTGCTCTCCACCTTCTACTTCGCGCGTCAGCCCGAGAACGCCGGCGTCGCGCTGATGAACATTGCTTCAAGCAACATCAATCAATGGACCCTCCTAGTTGCCATGTTGCCTACTGTCTATTCGCTCAGCCTGGGCACGCCCGCCGGCTTCTCCTTCGACGCCGCGCAGAAAACCGAATTGCTCCTCACCGTTGGCCAGAGTTTTGTCTCTATGCTCTTCCTGTTGAACATGTACTTTAGCTGGCTCGAAGCCATTGCCATGTTTATCCTTTTCGCCGTGCAGTTTGTGCTGCCCGCTTTTTTCGGCGACGACGTACGCCGCTACATCACCCTGGCGTTTTTCATCTGGACCGCCGCCGGTTTAATTCTCTTCGCCATTCGCCGGCCCAAAGTCAATGCCGTAAGCAGTTTTCTACATACCTGGCGCGAAAACGTAAACCGCCCTTGAAAAGCCCCCAAACCTCTGGCGATACAATCTGCTCAATGAAAGCTGTCCTCTTGAAAGCCTACGGCGGAGTCGATCAACTCAGCTACGAAGAAGTCCCCGACCCTAAACCGAACGCGGGCGAAGTGCTCGTCAAGGTATGGGGGACCAGTCTCAATCCCATCGATTGGAAGATCCGCGCTGGGTATATGAAAGACATCATGCCCAGGCAACTGCCTACCATTCTGGGTCACGACGTTGCCGGCGAAATCGTAGAGGTAGGCCCGGGGGTCACTCATCTCAAGCAGGGAGACAAAGTGATGGGAGTGGTCAATCAAAGTTATGCCGAACTGCTGACCGCTAAGGCTGAGGACTTGACCATCATACCCGAAGGTTTGAGTATCGAGAAAGCCGCCGTCATCCCGCTCGTTACCATTACGGGCGCGCAGCTCATCGAAAAAGGGATTAAGCCGAAAGCGGGGGATCTGGTCCTGGTCACCGGCGCCGTCGGCTCAGTCGGCAGGACGGCTATCTATGTCGCGAAAATTCACGGAGCCTTGGTGCTAGCCGGCGTGCGTAAGGCTCAAAAGGGGGAAGCGCAGATCCTCGAAGCTCAGCGCGTAGTCGCGTTGGACGAGGATGACGAAATCGCGTCCCTGTCCGAGTTAGATGCCATCGCCGACACCATAGCTGGCCCAACCCTAGAGAAGCTGCTGCCGAAGCTCAAAAAAGACGGCGTCGTGGGGACGGTCGTGGGCAAGCCGCCGGCTGCCGAGAAAGCCGGCATTCGTGTAGCCGAAGTTTATTCTCAACCGGACGCCAAACGCCTGGCGGAACTGGCGGAGGACGTGCGCGAAGGAGCTCTCGAAATCCCCATCGCCCAGCGTTTTAAGTTGAGCGAAATACGCGAGGCGCACACGGCGGCTGAAAAAGGCGCAAACGGTAAGGTTCTCATCACACCCTGATTCAATGAACTGAAAACCCACGCCCCGTGACCGAGCCGCGACTGCCAAGGAGCGGTAACGACAGGCCTATTCAATTTGTTTTTCAAGGGAGTACTCATTGGCCTCGCTCTTGTAGGGCGGGCATTCGTGCCAGCGGGCCGCCTTTTAGGTGGCCCTTCGCCCGGCTTCCTGGCCGCGCCCTTGGTCCTTCGGACAACCAATCAAGATGAGCTTCGGCCCACCGATGATGAAAACCTCTCATTTGGCCCCAACCCAGCTGAACCGTGACTGGCAAGGAGCGGTTGCACCCAGGCCTGCCCAACTTGTTTTTCAAGGAGCGGTAACGACCATTTCCCCTAGAAACCCAGCCCGATCATCCAGCCCGCGTGATGAAGTTTCCCCACGCTGCCACCCCAGCTTTCAACGAACTGCTGCCGCCGGAGACAAAATCCGAAATGATCCAAGACCGTTTGAGTGGCGCGCTCCCCGAACCAGATGGGGCCCTTTTCATCACAGGCCAGACACCAGACCTGCGCCTTCTCTTCCATCGATTCGGTACCTTCGTCCAGTTTCCAGAAGTGTGCAATGGCGATACGGAACTCGCCCCTTCGCCTCGTCTCCCGCCAAATCTTGTAACTGCCGACCCGCGCTCGCTCGGCCCCGAACTCCAGCTTGGTAATTTTCTCTTTGTCGTCGTCAATCTGCACGTTGCCGTGCTCTTGCGTGTAGCCCGTCGTACTGTCGCCCGGCCGTTCCATTTGCAGCGAGCCGCTCACGCGCGGCGCCACCGGTAAGGAAGCGCCAAACTCGTACACGGCCTGCCGCGCTTCCAGTGAGAAACCCTTACTCTCCACCAGTTGCTCAATCGCGGCATTCAACTGGATGCGGTCGAACTGTTTCATTTACTCTCAATTAGTGTTAATTGCGACGACTTGCTCTTCATATTACAGCCACCGCCGCAATGAGACAATTGGCTCTCCGTGCCCAAGCCATTGCAAATAACTCGCTCCGGCGTTGTCGGATTGCTTATATTCCTCTTCGCCATCACTTACCTCGACCGTGTCTGCATCTCCGTCGCTGGACCGCGCATTCAGCAAGACCTCCACATCGACCCCGCCGGCTGGGGTTGGGTCACAGGCGTCTTCACGCTCTCTTACTGCCTGTTCGAAATTCCCACCGGCGCGCTCGCCGACCGCATTGGGCCACGCCGCGTGCTCACTCGCATTGTCCTCTGGTGGTCGGCCTTCACGGCACTTACCGGCGCGGCCATCAGTTACTATCCGCTGCTAGCCACCAGGTTTCTGTTCGGTGCTGGTGAAGCCGGCGCCTTCCCCACCGCATCGGTAGTGGTCTCGCGTTGGTTTCCCCCGTCGCAGCGTGCCACCATCAGCGGGGTCGCGTTGATGGCCAGCCAGCTTGGTGGGGCTCTGGCGCCATTATTGGTGGTGCCCATCCAGATCCGCTATGGCTGGCGGGCGTCGTTCTTTGGGTTTGGCGCGCTAGGCGTCGTCTGGGCGGCGGTTTGGTACCGGTGGTTCCGCGATTCGCCCCCCGCGCAACCTGCTCTTGCCTCTTCGGAACAACTGCATTTTCCCTGGCGCGCCGCTCTGCGCTCGCCCAGCGTGCTCGCCCTGTTGGGTACGGCGTTCTGTTATATCTACGTTTACAACTTCTTCCAAACCTGGTTCCACACGTTTCTCGTGAAAGGCCGCGGTTTCAGTGAAGAGAGCTTGCTGCTCTCCTCGCTTCCCTACATCGTTGCCGCGTGCGCAAATCTGGCCGGTGGCGCAGTCAGCGATGCTCTGGTACGCAAACTGGGACCAAAGCGCGGACGGCGCGCGCTGGGTGCCGCCGCCCTCACGTGCGCCGGGTTTTCCACAATCGGCGCAATGTTTACGCGCCAGCAACTGTTGACCGTAGTTCTTTTGTCGCTGGTCTACGGAGCCATCACGTTTCAGCAGTCGGGTGTGTTTGGCGTCTGCATAGACATCGGGAAGAAGTACGCCGGGTCCATGGTGGGATTGATGAATACCTCGTCGCAGGTGGGCGGTCTTTTAGGCTCGGTGGCTTACGGCTACATCGTCGAACGCTTCGCCAGCTACGATGCCCCTTTTGTGCCTATGGCCGGCTTGTTGTTTCTCGGCGCGCTCCTGTGGCTCAAAATCGACGCGTCCGCGGAGTTGAGTGCAGATCAAATCCCTGCGTAGCTTGAACTCCCAATTCGACAAATTGAAGGAGCATTCGGCCAGCCTGAACGCCGTCGGCCGCGAAGCGTTCGCTCATCACTCACGATCTCTCAATGACCTGCGTGAGATCGACTGATAGAACAGACGCACTCAACCGTTCCGCTTTCTTGGCCGTCTTAAGTTCGGAAGGAAGCAAATAATCGCCCGGTCTACACGTGAACACAATAATCTGAATATTCTTGACCATCTCGCGGATGAAGCTGCGAATCCAAACCATGCGCTCGCCATCGCACTGGGTAAGCTGATCGTCCAGCACCACAACACTTTGCAACTGTTCGGCTAACGTCAGGCGGAAAATGATGGAAAGCTGGTCACGGGTGCCGACGGAGAGCGCGTCCACGGGACGGCCTTCTCCTGCAACAAGGATCGAGTTCGTTTCGAGGTCGGGGCCAAGAGCTAGTTTTCCGTAGCGGCCCGCGGTAAGGTCGCCAAAACGCTGAATGATCGGCCCGCCGAGAACCCGGCCCAGATGCACGCCTTCCTGCTGTTCCGCTTCTAAGAGCGTATCGCGAAGCAGCGCCCACGCGTCATAGTCGATTTCCAGATTGTGTTCCTGCTCACGCAGAAGTGCCAGCGCTTCGCGGGCGCCTTCGCTACGATCCTTCGCGACTTGGCCGCCGACATGCTCAAGCGCTCCGCGTTTGGATTGAATCGCGTTCTCGATCTCTCTCAGTTCGGCTTCTTTCGATTTGACAGAGGCTTGCGACTCTGCCAACAACTGCTCCGTAATAGCGCGAGAAGGCTCGGGCGCCAGCGCCAATTCCGCTTCAACTGCGCTCATCTCTAACCGCGCCGCCTGTTCGTCCAGCTTCGCCGCCGCTTCAGCAAGTATTTTGAGTTCGCCTTCGGCGGTGGCCCGCTGGCTATCCGTATTGCGCAACTCATCCGCGATCTCACGGTGCCGGGCTCCTGCGGCGGCATGCTCCTTTTCCGCTAATGCGAGAACCCCTCGCGCCTTTATCAATGCTTCTGAGCTCTTGGCATCGGACATTTGCAGCTCACCTTCCGCCGCCAACAGATCTGCCGCTAACCGCGATTGCTTATCGAGAAGCTCCGTCAGCAAGCCTTCGGAGTAACCCTCAATCGCGGCGCGCGCTCTGATCACTTCTTCCTGCGCGGCGGCCAAATCTTTCTGTTTCTCGGAGAATAACAACTGAGCGGCTGCCAAATCCCCTTCCAGAGTCCGCTCACGGGCGAGCAATTTCGGCCGCTGGCCGCTGAGTTGGGCAAGGCTTGCTTCAGCAGCCGAGAGATCTTTGATGCGTAATTTTCGCGCAAGTTTCTCCAATTCCTTGCGGTCCGCGCCCGCTAACGCTTCTGCCGATTTGTCGAGCTCTCGTTGCTTCTCGGCGCGCTTGCCCACCCAGTCGGGTTGATCCGAAATCCGCTGGTCTAGCGCCGCCGCCTCGTGTCGCAACTTGCGGATCTCGTCCAGATTTGCCGCTCGCGTTCTTACCGCTTCGGCAACCTCGTCGAGGCTGGCAAGGCCGGTTTGTTTGAGTACCGGCTCGACTTCCGTGCTCCAGCGTGCTTGCAGCCGCGCCATTTCGGTGCGAGCGCTTTCCTCGCCACCGGAAAGGCTGATCTCCGCGATGCCCTCGATATCCAGGTGGATTTCGCCACTGGCGCGGGTGTTGAACAAGTCTTGCTTGAGTACGCGTGACTCGGGATCTCCGCCATCCCGGCGCATCGATACACGCAGCTCACGCTTCGGAATGACCGCGAGATGCAGGCCGACGCCCAGCCTGGCGCGCGCGACTTGCAGTTGCTGTTCCAGCCGCTTGAGGGCTTCGATGTCGGCGGCGGCAGGCAGGTTCTGGTGATTCTGCGTGCTCTCGATATTGATTGCCGCGCTGCGCTGTTGGGTGGCTTGGGCGCGCCATGTTGCAAGCTGCCCCAGCGCCGTCTCCGCTTCAGCGATAGCCGCTTGCGCCGCGGCACTGCGGAATAACTGCGCGACACCAGCCACTCCACGTTGTTGCTCGTCCAGCTCCTTTAAGGCCTTCGCCGCTTCATCGTACTGGCCCGTAAGCTCGGCAATTCTGGCCGTCAAAGCGCCGGTGGCCGTTTCCAAAGCCCGCGCCCGTTCCGCCACCGGTTCAACAGCTCGAACGCGGCCAAGCGTAGCATCGTTAATGGCCTGTTCCGAACGAAGCTCGGCGCACTTTTTCTGAAGAGTGCTTTGCCTGAGTTGGCTTTCGCGCTCTTGATCGGCGTTCTGAGCGCGCACCTCTTCTGCCGCTTTCTTTACACGCGCGTCGGTCGCAGCGAGCTTAGAGTTTGCTTCTGTTTCCTGCTGCCCAAGCTTTGCCACCCTTTGAATCAGGTCCGCGTGTCTCGCTTTAGTATTGGCCAGCTCTTGAGACGCCGCGACAATGTCCGCCAGCCGCTTGTGCGATATCCGCAGGCGCTGGAGGATGACTTCCCGCTTAATGGCGCGCCCATAATCTTCCTCCGCACTCTTGTATTCGCTGCGTAACTTCCCCAAAGCGGCTTCGCATTCCAAGCGCTGGTTGAGCAATTCCTGGAGTTCGCTCTCAATGGATACCGTCTTCTGCAGTTGCTCGCTCCACTGGCGTTCCTCCGCCTCCGCCCGCTGAATCTGCTCCTGAATCTTGATCCAGGGCGAATCTTTCCCGCGCCGTTTTTGACCCGTCGCTCCAAAGGCTTGTTCGACTTTCGCCTGCACGATATGCAAAATCGATTTGAAAACAGGGTCTTCGGCGACAGCCTGTAGGGCCTCGATCAAACGCTTCTTTCCCGATTCATCGGAGTCGGCCGAAAGCGCCTGAGCAAAGATGGCTGCCACCTGATCCTGCTCGGCTAAGAAGGCGCTGGAAAGGAACGTCACCGGCATGCCTTTGGGTCGCCCCTTACCGCCAGTTTTGCCGCCGGGCGGCGCCAGTCCCCAGCGCAATATCTCACTCAGCCGGCCGTCTACCTCGCGCGCCTTCGCTTCCACACGAAAATCCACACCATCGCGCGATTCATCCAGGAATGCTTGCGCACGGCTACCAAACGTTTTTCTGATTCGCCAAATACGCTGCGGCTCGCTCTCAAAAATGAGTTCAACATGAGGATCGCCGCTGCCCTGCCAGTTGAGAAACTCGTCGCCCTCTTTCGATGAAACCTGCAGCAGCAAGGCAGCGCGAATCGCCGCCGCCAGACTCGATTTGCCCAGATCGTTTGGGCCGTGCAGCACGTTCAGGCCGGCCCCAAACTCAAGGCGCGCTTTCCGTATGCCGCGGAAATGCTCCACGCTCAGCGACCATAGTTTCATTTGCCGTCACCGGCGGTTCGCACCGCCTCGCCCGAAGCGGCACGATTTGGCAACGTGCGAAAGGTCTTGAACAGATGGTAAAGAGCTTGCTTGGCCACCGCTCCTTCCTGCCCGCCCGTGCGCTCTCGCAGCCGCCGGACCACCGATTTCAAGACTTCCGGGAGATCCTTTTCTAAGTCGCCTAAATCCGTATTCAGTTGCAGATCTGCGCGGTTCACCTGCAGCACGCCCGCTCTGCCATGCGTCGCCTCGTTGCCCTTTAGCTCGTTCAGGATTTTTTCGATCCGTTCGAACTCCGCCAAGCTTGCTTCCATGGAGAGCGTCAGTCTGACAACGCAATCCCGGAGGTCTTCGGCGCGAAGTTGCTCCAGTTCTGCAACGCTTGCTATGCGTTCGTCGCGCCAACGCCACCGGCCCACCTGTTGTCTTTGCACCATGGGCGGCTTGCCTTGACGGGAAAAAAAGACCAGCGCCACGAAGCCCGCATCGAGTTCGCCGAATTTGGTTGCTTCCGGCGCACCTGGATAAACTGTGGGACTGGTTTTGGGTGGCAACTCGCGGAACGCATGCGTGTCGCCAATCGCTAAATAGCTCAGTCCGCGCTGCTGAGCGGCATCAGCGGCAATCGGAAAGTTCGTCTGGTAACCAGTCATATCGAATGTCTGGCCATGCGCTAACCCGATGCGAATCTTTTGATCTCCGGCGGCCCGCAGCGCGATACGCGAAGCCAGATCGTCAGCGCCCGCCTGGCTCCGGCATGGCTCCGCATAAATCGTCGCCTCTTCCGAAAGTGCGAACTCATAGTGATCGCGATCTACCACATGCACCCAGCCAGGCAGCGCCTTCCGGAACGCGTGGTCAGCCGACCACACCGAGTTCGCCTGCAGCGGGTCGTGATTTCCGGGCAAAAGGAACACAGGACGGTCTTGCCAGTTGCGCCGCTGAAAGAGCTGTAGCAAGCCCTTCCACCACAGCTCCTCCGGAGCGGGACTATCGAAGATATCGCCGGCGCAAAGGACGGCGTTAACCGTATAACTCTCCGCTAATCCGAGCAGCTTGTCCACTGCATCAATGCGCGCTCTGGTCAGTTTCAGGCTGTCATCCTCGCCAAAAGAGGCGAAGCGCAAGCCGAGATGCCAATCGGCTGTATGCAGTATCTTCAGCGCCACGTCTTGCTCCTCCACACTTGTCATTCCCGCCGTCATTCGCGTTGTCATTCGAGTACAAACTCCACATCGAGCAGGCGGTGAATCTGCGGCGGACTGTCTCGCCTCTGCTGGACGCGCCGCCGCCACTTTTGATAGTCTGCATCGTCGCGCGTTTCAAGGCGGGCGACTTCTTTTTCGATTGCGTCGATACCTTCCTGAATTGACCGCACCCGCGCCTCCGCTTGACTTCGTAGCTCCGCTCCCAAAGCGGATTCGCGCTTGTCCTGAGCAGCCAGCAAAGATTGTCGCGCGGCACTCAAGCGGCGGCGCAAAACCAGCAACTGATCTTCCAGATATCGCTCAAGCTGTTCCAAATTCCGTTCGAACGGCGCCTGTTCTTCGCCTGACACTTCAACTTGGTCGGTGAAGGCCATTTCCTCCACAGCGTCATCCACTGCGAAGCTTTCGATTTCGACCTTTGAAAGCGTCGGTCTGTCCTGCGGCTGATGGTCCAAAAGCCAGCCCGCGCTATCGCTCGACAGCGGAGAAGCTTCTCCTTCGAGTAACGCAATGGGAATCAGCCGGTCAACCCTTTCGAAACCCTCGTAACGAATCCTGACCAGGATCAGCCGCCCGCGTTTTCCTTTATGAGCCAGCAGCTCGCGGGGCGCAGTCTTGTCAAGAATCCAGGCAACGGGCGATTGAGTCCAGGTCGCGTCGCGCGCTTCGGTTACCGCGGCCTGCACAAGCGGATGGCCAAGATGCAGTGCTTCAGCATCCTCCAAATTCCGCGCTTCACCAATGGCGACAGTGCCACCGTCGCGCCAGCCATTGGGCAACCGGTCTGACGCCGACAACTCAAAACGGATGTTTCCATTTGCCGCAACTCTCCGGTGCGGCACATTCAGCGCCAGCAAGTAACCCGTGATGAGCCGGTCCATCTCATCGTCTAGCCGTGCCAAACCCGGTGGCAGGTCCGTCTGTAAACGGCGAAACGCTTGCTTCACGCGCTGGTCGAAACGCGTTTCAATCAAGCCTGCCGTGCGCGCCCAGGTTTCTTCAAAACGCTTGCGCTCGTCCTCCATCTCTTCGCGCAAACGTCTTAACTCCGCTTCTATTTCGCCCACCGTTCTGGCGCGCTCATAAATCCGCCGCAAGCGTCCCTCGAAATCGCTACCCACCGCACCGGCCAATGTTTCCGGCGTCTCCGTTGATGGTTCATGCAGCACCACATCCGACGCATCCAGCACCTTGCCGAACAAATCCAATTTGCGGCTGAGAATATCAAAGGTCAGCTTTTGTGCTTCGTTATCCGCCGCCAGAAAGTTAATCACAGTAACATCGTGCTCCTGGCCGTACCTGTGGCACCTGCCAATTCGCTGCTCAATGCGTTGCGGATTCCATGGCAAGTCGTAATTTACAATCGTGTCGCAAAATTGCAGATTCAGCCCTTTGGCGCCCGCTTCGGTCGATATGAAGACTCGCGAGCGGGTCTTGAATTCGTACACGAGCGCCAGCCGCATCGCGACTGAGCGGCTAGGCCGCTGATGAGCCGGCAGCGAGTCTCCAATTTCCTCCTGCCATCGTTTTAGAGCTTGCGCCGCCCGCGGCGAATCGTTTGTCCCTCTGAACAAAGTGATCTCTTCCGGCCGGAAGCCGCCTCTGTCCAGCAACAGGTCTTCGAGATATGACTGCGTGACCAGCGATTCGGTAAAGATGACGGCGCGCTGCCGGCCGGCGGCCCGCTCCGCGATCACGCGCATCACATCCAGCAGTTTGTCCGCCTTGCTGTCGCGGCGCAGAGTTTCAGCAAGCGATATGAACGAGCGAACACGCTCCAACTCCTTTTCCACAAGCTTCAGATCGATAGCAGCTTTTTCCTCGGTCTCCGGCTCAATCTCTATCTCGTCGTCTTCCAGATCCTCCAGCAGCGTGTCTACCTGTTCCGGCGTATGTCCCGCCAGAATCCGTTCAAGGCGCGCGGCGACTTTCCGCAAACTCGCCGTCAATGCCGCTATCGATGAACCCATCAGACGGTGGAAGCCGATTAGGAGCAGCCGCCGCTGGTTGCCCCGGAAGGCAAACAGTTGCGGTTCCAGCAGGTAGGCCGTCACTTGGTCGTACAGAAGCTTCTCTCTCGCCGTCATCGAATATTCGAAGATTTGCGCATGCCGCGCGACAAAAGGGCGCTCCAGAAAATCCTGTGCCTGCCGCCGCAGCGTCCGCTGAACGACGGTTTCGATGCGTCTGCGCAACTCGTCGTCCTGCCCCCGCACCAGTGTTCGATCGTCGCCGTCGCAGAAAACATCGCGAAAAGTGCGCAGGTTCCCAAGCAAAGTTCCGGTGGGCTCTACATATTGGATCAACCCCCACAGCTCGGTCAGATTATTTTGAATTGGTGTGGCAGTTAATAGCAACACCGGCGTGTGGCGGAGAAAGCTCCGCACCCGATCCGCAATTCGCGCCTCCGGCGAGTCGCTGCGGTACTCGCCTTCTTTGTCAAAACGCCGATAGATGTTGGCGAAAACTTCGTGGGCCTCGTCGATGACACATAGGTCAAACGGCTCGGTCTCCAGTAGGAACTCCGCACCTCGCTCACTGCCTGCCACTTCTCTACCCACAAGAAACACTTCTGCACCGGAGAAACCTCCCGGCTCGAGACGCCCCTCTACCGCTTGGATGCCGAAGAGCCGGTAGAGTTCGTCCTGCCACTGGCCGAGCAGCGGCTTCGGCACCACCAGGAGCACGCGCGAAGCCGCACCTTCGGAACGCAGTTGCGCGAGCACCAATCCAGCCTCTATGGTCTTTCCCAAGCCGACTTCGTCCGCCAGGATGCAGCCACCCTCGGGGAACCTTTTCAGCGCGAAGATCACCGCGTCTATTTGATGTGGGTTCGGATCAATGCGGCCTTGGCGCTGCGCGGCGGCATACCGCTGTTGTTCGTCCGCCCGCCGCAAGCGAACGAGTTGCTCGGCAAGGTACCGGCGTTGGATGGGATGAGGAACAATCATCGGCAAACATCCAAGTTACTGCAATGGGCGGTGGGGCAGCGCGGGCTCCAGCAAGGCAGCGTGTCAAACTGAAGGGCTATGAAGACATGGCTGGCCGTTTTCCTGATCAGTGCCGCGCTGCACGCGCAACCGGGCGAAGTAAAAGCACAGACGCTGGGCAATGGGCTTAAGATTCTGATTCAGGAAGACCACAACATACCGAACGTGGCAATGTACTTCTTCTATCGGATTGGCTCGCGCAACGAGAAGCCGGGGACCACCGGCGTCTCCCATTTCTTTGAACACATGATGTTCAACGGCGCGAAGAAATATGGTCCGAAACAATTCGATAACGAAATGGAAAAAGCCGGCGGCAACAACAATGCCTACACGTCGGAGGACGTCACCGTCTATACCGACTGGTTTCCCGGCGCGGCGCTGGAACTGATGTTCGACATGGAAGCCGACCGCATGCAAAATCTGGCGTTTGATCCGAAAATCATCGAATCCGAGAGAGGTGTGGTTTATTCGGAGCGGCGCACCTCGGTTGATAACAACAATCGGGGGCTGCTTGACGAACAGCTTCGGGCGGCGGCGTTCATCGCGCATCCCTATCACTGGCCGGTGGTGGGGTGGCCCTCCGATATCGAATCGTGGACGATGGAGGATTTGCGCGCGCATTACAAAATGGGTTATGCGCCCAACAATTGCGTGATGGTAGTGGTGGGCGATGTGACAAGCGGCGAGGTGTTGGCGCTGGCAACGAAGTACCTTGAACCTATTCCCGCGCAGCCGTCTCCACCGGCGGTTCGGACGAAGGAACCGGAGCAGATTGGCGAACGCCGCCTTACGGTAAAGAAAGCGGCGCAATTGCCCGTTCAATTGATTGCGTTTCATACGCCTGAGGCGAGGAGCAGTGATGTGATTGTGCTGGATGTGATTGACGCGCTGATGACGGAGGGCGAGAGTTCGCGGCTTTACAAACGTATGGTGGATCAAGATCAGGTGGCGCTGAACGTGGGAGCCAGCTTGGAGCATTCGCTCGATCCCGGTATTTACACTTTTTCGATAACGCCGCGCGCAGGGGTAGATCCGTTGCGTACCGAGAGCACCCTGTATGAGGAACTGGCGAAGCTTGGGGACAAAGAGGCGCCGGCGGACGAACTGCGAAAGGCCAAGAATCAATTGCTGGTGCAGCATTACCGGCAAATGAAGACCATCGCGGGCCGGGCCAATCTGTTGGGTACGTACGAGGTGTTCTATGGAGATTACGCCAAGTTATATACGATTGCCGGAGATATAGAAGCGGTGACGCCCGAGGACGTGCGGCGCGTTGCGAAGAAATATTTTTCCGAAAAGAACCGGACCGTGGCGACTTTGATTCCGGAGGCCGGAAAGTGAAGAGACTAGCGCTATTTTTGTGCTCGCTGGCAGCGCTGAACGCGGAAATCCGGCTGCCCCAGTACACGCGAGAAACCTTACCGAACGGCGTTGCGGTGTACCTGATGCCGCGGCCGGGAGTGCCGTTGGTGAATTTTCTGGCGATTGTAAAAGGGGGCAGGGAATCGGAACCGCCGGCTCTGGCGGGTATCGCGAATGTTTCGGCGCAGCTTTTACGGAAAGGCACGCCCGGCCGCACCGCCGATCAGTTTTCGAACGAGTTGGATGCGCTGGGCGGCTCCTTTCAAGTACGCGATAACGAGCAGGCGACCACGATTGCCAGTGAGTTTCTGAAAAAGGATTTCGGCGCCGGTCTCGATCTGGTTGCCGACGCGGTGTTGCATGCCTCCTTCCCTGAGGCCGAGGTGAAGAAAACGCTGGCGCAGGCGGTGGATGCGGCAAAGTCAGTGAAAGATAATCCGCAGGCCGCCATGCAAGGGTATTTTCGGGCTTTCTTTTATGGTCCGCAACACCCGTATGGGCGGCCAGCCGATGAAGTGTCGTTGGGGCGTCTGACACGCGCGGACATGGTTGATTATGTAAAGCGCATGTATGTAGGAAAGAACCTGATTGTGATCGTGAGTGGAGATTTTGACCCTGCGGCGGCGCGTCTGGCGGTGGAGGCCGCATTCGGCGCGGCTCCGGCCGGCAAGGCCTATGAGTGGGCGCAGGACGTGAAACCCGCTTCCGGGCAGAGGTTATTATTGATTGATAAGCCGGATGCCACCCAAACCTACTTTCGAATCGCGCAGCCGGGTATCAGCCGCACCGATGCGGACCGCACAACGCTGCTGCTGATCAACACGCTGTTTGGCGGGCGATTCACATCGATGTTGAACGACGAACTGCGAGTTAACACAGGATTGACCTATGGCGCGAATTGTTTGCTGGACGTGGCGCGCGAGCCAGGGGCCATTACCATTAGCACCTACACGCGGACCGACACAACCGCGAAAGCGATGGATCTGGCGCTGGAGGTTCTCAAGCGCTTACATGAAAAGGGTATTAGCGCGGAGCAACTGGCCTCTGTGAAGGCATACGTTAAGGGGACCTACCCGACACGCTCGCTCGAAACAGCCGACCAACTGGCTAATCTGTTGGGCGAAATGGAAGTCTTTGGTCTCAACCGCGGCGAAGTGGACGACCTCTTTTCGCGCATCGATTCGGTAACGCTGGAGCGGGCGAATGCCGCGGCAAAGAAGTGGTACGGGACGGAGAACCTGACATTTGTAGTGCTGGGAAATGCCGCGAAGATCCGCGATTCGGTGAAGAAATACGCGCCGGGGATGAACGAAGTTTCGATCAAGACGCCGGGGTTCGGCTGGTGAGTGAGAGAGGGGCCGGCGGCTCAGCCTTGCGGAGGTTCCCAAAGCTCGACGCGATTGCCTTCGAGATCGGTAAACCAGCCGAACTTGCCGTATTCGTGTTGTTCGCGTTTAGGATCGACGGAGACTCCCGCGGCTGAGAGTTTATCCAACACCTCGTCCAAGTTATCTACTTGAAAATTGAGCATGGCGGGCTGCGAGCTAGGAAAATAATCGGAGGCGCGCGGGAAAAAGGAGACGGCGATTTTGGCCTTTTGGCTTTGAGCAGGGAATAAGAAGCTCCCATGTGGAGCGCTGATTCCGAGATGCTGCTCATACCAGGCGTACAAGGCTTTGGGGTTATCGGCTCTTAAGAAAGCGCCACCGAGGCCAGTGATCATTGCCATTTGTTCCTCCAGTGTCGCATGATTGAATAGCTGTAGCAACTCATGACGCACAGCAAGCAGACAAAATCAGGAGCGTTGCTTTTGCTTCTCCTTTTAGGGGCGGCGGAGCCAAGTGGCTGGACGCAGGATGCTCCGCGCGCGCCGGGGCAGAACCCGGATGGGATGCATGTTTACCTTTGGGCGGGTTTGAAATCCCACCTTCCGGGCCAACATGACTACCCACAGTTTCTCGCCGATTGGAGCAAGATCTTGACCGAGCATGGGGCGGTGGTGGATGGCGCGCTGCATCCTCCGAGCAGAGCGGAGCTGGAACACACCGGCGTGGTGGTTATTTACAAAGGCGACGCGGGCTACCCGATGAACAGCGACAGGGAGGTGATGGAGGAATTTGTAAAGCGCGGGGGTGGGCTGGTTAATTTTCACGATTCGTTGTGCGGACCGGACCCCGGCTATCTGGCAACGCTGCTGGGTGGGGCGAAGAAGCATGGGGAGGTGAACTATACATTGGATGCGCCGATCCATTATTCGATTGTGGACCCGGCGGACCCGATCATGAGGGACATGTCCGATATCACCATTCTTGATGAAGCGTTCTTTAAGATGACGTGGGCGAAAGCCCCGGCTATTCATGTGTTGGCCACCGCAATTATCCCAGCGACACGCAGCGCCGGGGAACACAAAGGAGAAGTGGCGCCGCAGATCTGGACCTATGAGCACTCACTCGCCGGCGGCCAGACGGCTCGAGCGTTTGTCTGGATGCAAGGGCACATTTACGCGAATTTTGCGAATTACCAGATTCAGCGGACCTTGCTGCGGGGTATCGCGTGGGCCGCCAAGAAGCCGGTGGATGAGCTTGTCAACTATGTGCCGCCTCCGAAGAAGACAGAGGCAGGGCGCTGATCAGCGCGTGTACAACTGAAAGGGCGCCCAATAGTAAGGGCTGGGTTGCCTTTTTGCCAGCGCCACCTTGGTATCGTGCAGCGCTTGGGCGGGGTTTTCGTGGGCGCGGAGACAGAGATAAAAAGCGTGCATAAAATCGGCGGTAGCGGTATCGGAAACGTTCCACAAACCAGCGACGATATTGCGCGCGCCGGTGCTGAGAAGAGCCCAGGTGAGGCCGATTAACCCTTCGCCCGGCAGACTCTTGCCGGCGGCTCCCTCACAGACCGAGAGAGTCACCAGATCGCTATTCAACTTGAGATCCATTAAATCATGGGCGTAGAGGCGGCCGTCTATGTGGGTGGCGTCTGGTGTGAGAGCTATGTAGGAATCGAGAGGACTCTCTTTATTCGCGAAGGCATGGGCTGAGATGTGAAGGAGCGAAAATTCCGCTGGCTGGTGATCGAGAAACGCCTGTGGGGTGGCGGTGGCTCCTTTCAGAGCCAATGTGTGAACGGAGGGGAAGAGTGTTTGGATGTCGTTAATCTCGTGGTCGGGCAGGAGTTTTAGGCCGCCCGCCGGGATGGTTCCACCAACCAGCAGGAACTGTTGATGCATGCTAGGCGGGGTTTGGGAGACCTGCAGAACCACTAGAGAGGGGGCCACCGTAAGCGAGACACTGTTAAGCCAGAAGCGAGCGGGGCGCGCAGGGGGAACGAGCGTTTCAAAGTTTAAGGCTGCGAGGGGGCCGTCCGGTACGATGATGACGTTTGAGAGAGGTGGGATGAGCGATTCGACCGGCGCAACGAGTTTCCCATAGAGTTCTTCCGGCAGTGTGGGTGAGGTCAATAGGTCGCGCGAGTTCGCTATAGCTAAATTCTGGTTCGCGATATCACGTTCGAGCGTCTCGACGCTCTGCAATGGAAAGACTTTGATTTCGCTCCCGGTGGTGGCCCAAACATAGGAACGCTTGCCGGTAATCCAATAAGAGAGGATCACCGCATGGCGGGCGCGCGCTATCTTTTGAAACTGCTCGGCCGGCGGAGCGTTGGTGAAATGAAGTTTCTCGGCGAGTTGCCGCGCGCGAAACGTTTCGGCGAGTTGGAGCGCGCCGGCGGGATCATGTTGGTCGATCCGAAAATCGACATAGGGGGCCATAAACTTCAACGCATAAACGGAGTAGGTCAGACGGTTCCAATCGCTCGCGATGCTGCCGCGGACCTCGTTGGCGGCCTCCACCGCGAGCTTGAATTCCCGTTCGGCGTCCTGCTTGCGATGCAAGGCGGCGAATGTCTGGGCTAACTCACCATGCAGACCGGTGACGATCTCAGGATCGCGCTCTCGCTGCAGCGAAGCCGTTAGAGTTCGGAGTTTTTGGAGGGCTGAAACAGGATCTCCGCGCATGCGGGCGATACCGGCAGCATTGATGCGCGCGACTTTATAGATCCACTTTGGCTCAAGTTCGGGTCCAGCGTGGTTGATCACCACGAGATTGTCCGCTTCCGCTTCCGGGAGGCGGTTCATGTCGAGCAAGACCGCCGCCAGCTCCTCCAGATCGGAGTAATACTCAGGCTGAGGGTGGTTTTTCAGCAGATCAACGGCGCGCTGGTAACCGGCCCGCGCAGCTTCATACTCACTCCTTTGGTAATGGACTGCGGCCGCGAGCGCAAGGTTGTGGGCTTCATCCTCTACGGTCACGCGCGCAGTCTCCCCTCCTCCCACGGTCAACAAGCGCAGCGCGCTACCGGAATCTCCCAAGCTGAAGTAGGCCGTTGCAAGGTTAGGCTTGGCCGCGTCGATCAATGCTGGAAAGTTGTGAGACTCGGCCAAGTGCAAGGCAGTCTCGTATTCCGCTTTTGCTTGCTCGAAACGAAAGCGTGAGTAGTAAGAGTTGCCTTTTGCGAGATACCAGACTGTCAGCCAATAGGGGTCGGAACAGTTGCGGGCTTCCGGCCCGGCCTTTACCAGGACGCCAGCGGGATCGCCATCAACATCGAGTAGAGTTTGAACTTGGTGAAGCAATACTTCCGCGCGCCAGCAAGGATCGGGGACGGAATCCGCCAGAGCCAGAGCTCTCTCGTTGGTTTCTTTGGCTTTGGCGAAATCGTTCATCTTGCGGGCGACATAAGCTTGGGTGGCCAACTGGCGGGCGGCCGATTCGGCATCTTGCGCGTTGAAGGCGAGAAGTTGCTTGGTTTCGGCGAGGCGGCTGCCTTCCAAAGTGACGCTTTGCTCGACCAGCACGTCGGCATAAAGTAGACGAAAGCGTTGCTTCCATTGAACGGATAAATGGATAGCCTCCGCATCCTTATAGGCGCGGTGCGCTTTTGTCAGTGCTTGCTGAGGATGGGCATGGCGCTCTGCCGCGATCGATTGGTAGACCGCCGCTGGATCCTCCGATAGCGTCAAGTGGGCGGGACGGCACGCGATGATCGAGATTCCCAGCAAGAGACCGACTAAGGCCGAACGGCGCTGGTACTGGCGGGACATCGCCACATTGTACCGGCATCAAATCGAGAGGTTAAAGAATTCGCGCAAGACGGGCGCGTTGTCAGCCGCGCCCTTTACGCTCCTAGGGAACCGGCTTGATGGGTGGTGGATGACCATTGATGCACGCCACGGGACCGGTGACACGGCCATGATGCTCACCCTTCAATTCCAGGCGCAGCATGCTCAAGGTCACTCTTCCCTTAAAAAAATCGACCTCGCCCACGTAGAGCCTCCCGAATCCGGCGATCTCCATAAAAGGTTCTCGCGGATGCTTGCGCCCGGGCGCCGTGAACATTTGCATATATCCCACGGCATTCTCGCGCAGCCGGAAGCCGTTGTTTGGCATCGCCTCGAAGATTGGCTTTTGGTCGCGGTCCATTGGAATGTCACGGGTGAAATCGACGAGAGTCGGTGCATAGTCTTTGCCGTCGATCTTCAAACCGTGGAAGGCGGAACCATGATGGAAGAACGTAGTCGGATGCATGTCTGGGTTGTCGGGCACCTCTTTAGGAGCAAGCCCTTCGACGCGCGAGACAATGGCATCCGCTGTTATCCTTCCCAGAATATCGAGCTTCTCGATGGTTGCGGTAGCCACCGTGGAATAGTGGCCGGCGTGCTCCGCGGTGCCGATGATGGACGCGCTGACCTTGCCGGTGCGCACAACCTCGCGGAATCTGATATGCTCGCGAGTCTGCACGGCGTGGCCGCCGTTAAACGTTAATACGGCCGATGTTTGCTCCTTCAGAAACTCGTGAGCCGGGCCCCCGACGTAGGCGTCCATAGCCAGCGCCGAACCGAAAAATACATATGGTAAATCGTCTTGTGTAGACACTTAGTCACCTAGATAGTCTGTCTTTAGTAGCTTGCAAAAACTTAACAGGCTCCTATCATATGTGAGAAGTGCGCTTAGATAGTCTGGCGTTTTACACTTATTTTGATCGAAAGAATGAATTAGTACTGTAGGTTGTAGGACAATCTTTGGATTAACGCGAATAGAGCTGAAACGCCGCCCAATAATACGGGGGTGCCTGGCGGCGGAGCATGGCAAGTTTCGCTGAGCGCAGAGCCTGACCGGGAGTGGCGCCCTTTTGCAGGGCGGAATAAAAGCCGTCCATGAGCTGCGCGCTGGCCTTGTCGGGAACATTCCACAATCCGGCTACCACGTTGTGCGCTCCGGCGCTTAGAAGCGCCCAGGTGAAGCCAACCAATCCTTCGCCCGGAACGGCTTTGGCGCCGGCCCCTTGGCAGGCCGAGAGCGTTACCAAATCGGCGTGAAATTTCATAGCCGCCAATTGCCGGGCATACAGCCTGAAATTGCCGGTAGAGCTTTCGGGCGTAAGAATGATCGACGAATCCAGCGGATTCTCTTTCACCGCCACGGCGTGGGCCGAAAGGTGAATCAACGAAAACCTGCCGGGATCGGCCGCAAGAAAGCGCTGGGGCGTTGCTTGATCGGCTGACAAGACAAGTGGCTTGGCGGATTGAAACAGCGCGCCGATTGAATCGATTTCATGCTGCGACCCTGGCAGGCTGGGAAACTCAGGAGGCGGCTTGGTACCGCCAACCAGCAACAAGCTCGAGATGGGCGCCGGGCGCTGTTCGTTACGGTGCAAGAGTGTAAGTGACGGGGTAACTCTGATGGAAACCTTTTCGAGCCAGTATTGCCGGGGCTTCTCGGGCGCAATTAACGTCTCAAAATTCAAGTTAGCCAATGGACCGTCCGGGATCACAATCAAGTTAGCGCCCGCTGGAATCGAGGCCGCGGCGGGGGCAATCAGTTTGTTGTAAAGCGCTATGGATGAATGGGGTTGTTGGAGGAAATCGGCGCGATCGTCGATTTGACGGCGGTAATCGGCAATCTGGCTGGTCAGTTTGGCGCTATCTCCCAGCGGGCAAATTTGGCTGCCCCGGGCGGTGGTGACCCACAAATAAGACCGATTCCCATTGAGCCAATACGACAAAATAATAGCTTGCTGAGAACGCGCGACCTTGGAGAAATCGGGCGAAGGCGCAAACTTGCCGGTGACGTTGAGCTTTTCCAGCAATTGGCGCGCCTGGGAGGATTCGGCCACGCGCAGCGCCTCGATGGAGTCTTTGCGCTCGATCAGGAAATCGACATAGCGCCGATACAACTCGAGGGTTTGGCGGGAGAAAGTGATGCGGTTCCAGTCATCGTTGATTTCGCCGCGGGCTGACTCGGCCGTATCGATGGCCGCTTGAAATTGAGTGCGGGCCTTGTCTGAATGGCCCATGGCCGCCCAGAGTTCGCCAGCCTCTGCTTGCACCTGCCAGCGAAAAGACTTGGCATTCCCCTTTGAGCGAAGCTGTGCGAGAAGCCGGCCGGCGGCTTGAAAGTTTTGACGGAGCCGGGCGATGCGCGCTGAATTCAATTGAGCGGCCGCATATTCGTCTTCGTCTTTTGCGGGATCGGCGGTCTGGAGGGCCCGGCGATTGAAGTCTTCGGCCGATGTCAGGCGCCCAGTGTGTGTACTCAATGAAGTTAGCTCGTTCAGCCAAGTCACGACATAGGGACGATAGCCATGAGCTTGGGCGACGCGCAAGGCCTCTTTATATTCGAGTTCCGCCTTGTCGTATTCGTCTAAGGTCGTGTAGATGAGTCCGCGCTCTCCACGATCAATGGACCTCTGAAATTCCTGGCCCGTTTCGCGGTAACCGATTTCGGCTTCATCCAGCTTGCTAAGTGCCGCATCGGTATCTCCCAGGTTCATGTGGCAGGAAGCGATACTCCCAAGCAGCAATGGAATCAGGGTCTGCAAGTGGCTTTGCCTTGCCAAAGCCAAGGCGCGCCGGTACGCCTCCATCGCCTCCTCATCGCGCGATTGATTGTGTAACTCCATACCAAAGAGGAAATGCCGCATGGCCTCCCAATAAGGGTCGGGGCAGGACTTTACCGCCTGCTGCATTTCCCTCAGCCGGACTGAGGATTGCTCAAATCGACCACTGAAAATGAGGGTTTGAATGTCAGTTGATAAGAGCTGCGCGCGTAAGCACTGATCGCCAGATGCCGTGAGTAGCAGGAAAGCTCGCAATTGGCGTTTAGCCGCTAGGTCGGAGTCGCCGTTGGCAAAGGCAAGACGAACTTGGCTGGCGGCGAACCATGCCGCTAAGTCGCCATGTTGCGGCCCGGCAGGCGGTTCACCTTGCAAGAGCGGTGCGGCAAGGTTGGCCTGATCGGCGTCAAGAAGCACGTCGGCGTAAAGTAAGCGAAACCGCCAAGCCGTTTCCGATTGGCTATTGCCGAATTCCCGGTACGCTTTTTCCGCTTCGATGATGGCGTTCTTTGGGTCTGAGCGTCGTATGGCGCGCAGGTGTGCGTAGACGGCGTTAGCTCTGCGCCCTTGCTTTTCGCAGGAAAGCGACGCCAGGAGGAGCGTAAGACAAAGAACAATCACCACGCCTCTGACCCGCCGCGGCGGGTAAACGGAAAGCAGAGGTGCGGCCATCTGCACATGATACTGTGCGGATGGGAAAGGACAATAAAGGCCAGACTAGGTCGCTTACGCTTCCGGCTCAGATTCAACCCCGGGCCCAGGTACAGGATGCGATCCCGGTGCCACCGAAAGCGCGCCGCCCGTTTCGGGTACTGGATGCGATCCCTTGGCTACCGAAAGAGGTTGAACCGTGCCGTTGGAAGCCGCCGCGCTCTTCCGTTTGGTGGCACTCGTTTTTGGCTTTTTCATTTGTATCCTCATTTCAAATCAAATTCGTACTGTTCCCCTAATCGCGAGCCCGTTTTCAAATCCTCGCGGCTTAGACCGTCGATATCAACCGTGAAATGCCCGGCTCCCAAGGCCCGGCGCGACACCTGCACGGAAAGCCGTTGTTCGGAGTCTTTGAGAGGGGCGGGAACAACTTGCGAAAGTCTCTTGCCTTGGGCGCCCGCAATCTTCACCAGATAGAACGGGTACCCGGCGTCTCCCGGAAGGTTCACTTCGATGGTTGCCGATGGTGTTCGTAAGAGATAGGCCCTTTCTTCGGCGCCCTTTTCCAAGGGCCGAACGAAGATGACGCTGTTCGCATGCGGTGCAGCCAATTGTGCAATCACAAACTGTTGGCCTCCGGCGACGGCTAGAAAAAGCGCCGCAATGGCCGCGGCCGGCTGCTGCCACCAGACCCGCCTCGCCGCCGGGAGCGGGCGGATATGCGTCAGAAACGTTTGTCCCGCAGCCACGGCATCGGCGCACTCTTCGCATTCGAAGTAATGCTCCTCAAAGCGCTCGCGCTCCTCCTCCGGCAGCTCGTTCAGGAGATACTGTTCAACAGCCTGGCTCTTGATGGCGGCATCGTGACTTCTGCGGATCGCCTCTTCCCGGGCGGTTGGCTTTGGCCTAATTTGGTAGGTCGTTCTGTTCATGGTTTCGTCGCTCACTATCCTTTTCATCTCTCTTGCGCCACTCTTTCTGAAATCTGCCCCGGGCGTGAAATAAAATCATCCGCAACTGTTCCGGTGTCTTGCCGTATTTTTGGCGAATCTCGTCACGATCCAGTTCGTGGTAAAAAACATCAAGCAAAATATTCCGGTAGCGGAATCGCAGGGTGGATAGGACCTCCCATACGGCTTTGCCTACTTCCGTCGACCGGGCAGACTCTTCCGGCGATCTCCCTTTCCCCGGCACTTTGTCGAAATCGATCTCGCTGCGTTCCGGCCGGGAGCGAAGGCGGTCAATCTCCATTCTTATGAAGTTCATGCAAACGCCGCGTACATAAGCCGGCAACAGCGCGCCGTCGCGAGGCTCACCCGCCATCACCTTTTCAATCACCGCGGCCATCACATCGTCGGCCAAATCTTCTTCCCGCTGCCGGTAAAATTTTCCATAAAGCATGCTGCCGACGGCCTTCCGAAAGTGCCTGTAAAAGTGCCGCGCCGTCGCGTCGTCGTTACTTCGGAGGCGGATGAGATAAGCGTCGTCGAAAGGATAAGCCTTCTTCTTAGTAGATGAGCGTTTCGCATCGTCATCGGCTTTGGGAAACTCTATTAGCATCCTATTAGGCGTCTTTCTGAGCTGTTACCGGAGTAGAGCAGTTCCATCTAGCCTGCTTAGTGGCAGATAGGCGTGCGCCGTTTCATCTTTTTAAGAAAGAAATAGGAAAAAGCTGTATGGTGCATTTTTAGAGCAACCTTTGTAACCTCCGCTAACCTATTAGTGCGAATCAAGGGCGCGGCGTTGCCCAACGCCTGAAAATTTGCAGTGTTAGCGAGTTTTCGAGGCCCGTCCGATGCAGGAAAACCTGTATAATCCGAACATGCAAGGAATACCGTCGAGCGCCATTGCGCTCGGCTCGCTGTTGCTC
This sequence comes from Bryobacterales bacterium, assembly GCA_963785595.1. Classification (GTDB taxonomy): domain Bacteria; phylum Acidobacteriota; class Terriglobia; order Bryobacterales; family Bryobacteraceae; genus Bog-105. The sequence continues at coordinate 125,198 of CAWAVY010000004.1, forward strand.
ATCTCGGCCTGCTCACTACCAGGGCAGGAAGCGCAATCTCCTCAATCTGAAAAGTCGAAGCCGCCTGTCAAAATGGAGCAGCGCGGACGCATCCTTGGAATCGGCGGTGTCTTCTTCAAATCCGCTAATCGCGATCAGATGCGCGAATGGTATTCGAAGCATCTTGGACTCGCTGACAAGGGCGGAGGCGCAATGCTTCCCTGGCGCGAACAGGACGACCCGCAAAAGAAACACGTTACAGTTTGGACTATTTTCCCCGCCTCCACAGACTATTTCCCAGCCACGCAACCGTTTATGGTCAACTACATCGTAGACGATCTGGATGCTTTGCTCGACCGCTTAAAACAAGAGGGAGTAAAGATTGACCCCAAACGAATGAATGAATCGTACGGTCACTTTGCCTGGATCTATGACCTTGATGGAAATAAGATTGAGCTCTGGCAGCCGGCGTCCGCAAAGCCCTAGTGGCGTTCCACTGCACTTACTCAGGCGCGGAGGCGCGGCGGATTTAGTTAGTTTGATCGATTTGGAAATAATAGGTTTCGACTGGGTGTGACCGCTGCGCTTCCCGGTTGTCGAGCCCTGAGACAGTTACTATGAAGCGACCCGCGCCCAGAGCCTCGCGAGTCATCTGAACGGACAGGCGGTGTTCGGAACCCTTGGGTGGGGCGGGTACGATTTGCGAACGAGTTTTCCCATCGCTCTTGCGAGTGATGTCAACGCGATAATAGGGAAAGTCTACATCCAGAAGAGTTGCTTCCACCGTGGCGGAAGGCGTTTTCAGCGAATAGGTTTTGTCGTCGTCGGGGCCTTTAATTGTCTCTCCTGCGAGCAGCACCGTGTTTGCGAGCGGTATAGCCGGAGAGAACTCCTCAAACCCCACCAGCGCCAGAGAGGCCGCTGTAGCGCCTCCCAACATCCACATCCGCCAGGCTGGGACGGAAACCGGCGCTGTGAACAGATCCAGCAGCTTCCGCCACCAGGGAACTTGATCTGGAATGGGACGGATGCCGCTGATAAAGGCTTGGCCCGCCTCAACCGCGTCCGCGCACTCGGCGCATTCGAAGTAATGCTCTTCGAAACGCATGCGCTCCTCAGTGGTCAGTTCATTCAAAAGATAACGGTCAACCGCCATCGTCTTCTCGGCCTCTTGGTGGGCCATTGGATTCGTTATATCGCTCATAGTCTTTGCCGATCAAAAAAAGAGGGCGGCTACTCCCGCTGCCACTCTCGCTTAAATTTTTGGCGCGCTCGAAACAGGATCATCTTAAGTTGATCGCGCGAAACGCCGCGCTCCTTGCAGACCTCATCGCGGTCGCGGCCCTCATAAAAGACGGCGGCCAATGCCCCGCGGTCACGCGACGGCAGCTTTTTAACAGCGTTCGCGACTTTTTGACCCAACTCTTTGTCCAAAACTTCCTGCTGCGGCGTTTTGCCGCTGCCGGGCAAGAGATTCCAATCCACCTCGCTAAATTGCCTGTCGCCCGTCAACCGCCGCAACGCTTCCAATCCTTTGTTATGGCATATTTGGAGGACATAGGCGGCTAAGCAAGCGGCGTTGCGCGGTTCACCCTGGCCGATTTTTTCCACCACCGCCACCATGGTTTCGCCGCTGAGGTCGTCCACCATATCCCAGGGAAATTGCGCGCGGAACTTGGTGCGGATTTTGGGGCGGAAATAAGCGTAAAAGTGCTCCCAGGTTTGCGCATCGTTATTGCGCAAACGCGCGACGTAGTCGTCGCTAAATTCGAACCGGTCCATAGGTCTCCGCGCAGCTTTCTGTGTAGTATCACACGAAGCCCGGTCGGGTCTATTGAGATCCAGCACGCTACTCGTTGTCAAATTCACACGGCGTTGCCAAAACTGGAATTACAGCAACTCTCCTTGCCTCGTAGTGATAAAAGAGCGGTTTCCGTTTCACTTGCCGGCGAAAAAAGAGTTCTTCACACAAAAAGGATAGACTTTTTCCGCATCCATGGGAATAAAATTCTCGCCTGCCCGTTATTCACATTGAACGGGTGCAAGCCGCCCGTAAATTCTACGAGATTAAGGAAGAAAACTCATGAAAACTCTATCAAACTGGCTCTTCAGCCCACCCACCGACGGCCCCACCTCCACTCTCGCGTTGCGCATCATGGCGGGCGGCGTATTCCTCTGGGAGGGAATCCTGAAATTTGTCTACGCAAACCAGGGCGTCGGCCGCTTTACGAAGCTGGGCTTTCCCTTCCCGCATTCGACCGCCAGCTTTGTCGCCGGGGTTGAGATCATCGGCGGAGTGCTCTTGATCTCCGGGCTGATCACGCGCCTGGTTGCCGTGCCGTTGATCGTTGAAATGATCGTCGCCATGCTGGCCACTAAAATTTCGTTGTATTTCGGAACGTCTCCGCTGCCTCCGCCCGCCGCGCCACCGTTTACCGGCATCTGGGCGGTGCTGCATGAAGTCCGGTCCGAATATGCGCAACTGCTCACCACCTTGTTCTTACTTATCAACGGCCCGGGCCGCTGGTCTTTGGATGCCCTCTGGCAAAACGCAAACAAACCGCTCATCAGCGCTCAGCATGAAGCATCGCCTAGACCCGTTAGGGAGGTGGCGGCCTAAAGAATCGATTACCCTATTGTTTTGTGTCAACCCGGCCAGCCAATGCCGCCTCCTTCGAAGCACTGGCGATGCCGCTATTCGCTTCCCTCTACAACCTCGCGCATTGGCTGACACAAAACCGCGAAGAGGCCGAAGACCTGCTTCAGGAAACCTACTTGAAGGCGCTGAAGGGCTTCGGCTCATTTCAGGAAGGGACCAATTTTCGCGCTTGGATATACCGCATCTTGCGAAATACCTTTCTCACTTCGCGTGCTGGACTGAGCGCCAACATGACTGAGCCTCTTGACCCGGAAGAGGAAGACGCTTTGCCGGCAACCTCCGACACCCCCGAGTCCGTCTTGCTCGCGCGCGCCGATCACCAGTTGGCGCAGGCTGCGCTCGAATGCTTGCCGGTGCCATTTCGCGAGGTCATTCTGCTCTGTGACGTGGAAGACATGACTTATCAGGAAATATCAGAAGCGTTGGGCATTCCGGTGGGAGTTTCCGGTCTGGCTGACACTCTCGTGGCCGAGACCTTCAACCCAGCGATCAAATAGCACAAGATTGTGTTGCGGCATTTTGGGTGGCGTGACTCTATCCACAAGAAGACCAGGGGACTATATGACCCATTTATATGCAGACACATCCTTCGACCCGAGTCGCACTTACGTGTCGGGGAGCGCCGTCACCGCATTCGGGGCTTCGTCCGATCACGACGATTCCGAGAAATGCGGTTCGGTCTGCGAACTTCCCAAGGGCGCGGTGCTTGCCCCTGATATATTGGTCAACAACCGTAAGGGCTTCAATGCACGACCCCGGCCATCCGCTGCCCCGTTAGAGAACCCACTTAAGTGGTCGTCCTGGGTGTACTAAAGCTTGCGGAGCTGCGTAACGCGCAATACACTCGTTCAAGCGCTTCCGTTCGTGTGTTCTCCGAATCGGAAGGCATAGCGATTTAGGGGGAAACAGCTTTGAAACACACGATCGCAACCATACTTGCTACTTTGGGAATGACCGTTGCGCCTGCCATGGCGACCACGTTTGTCCAGAGCGGAAGTAATGTGACAGCCATCGACAATATTGTCATTTTGGGCAACACATACGATGTCACATTCGGGAACACCGTCGACATAACCTTCGGGTCGGCCGCCCTGGCAACCGACGCGGCAGACACAATCCGGGCCGCGCTGAACTCCGACCCAACGGACATCACTGTCGGACCCTCTGATCTCAACTTCACCGTGTGCTCAAGCTCTTCTGGGTCTGGCTCTTGCGATGGGGACGTCGCGGCAAACGAGATAGAAGGCCCAGGGGGATGGAACAACGTAGGTACTCATACCGGGTTTGGGTTGAATGTCGACAACCCAGCGGCGGACTTCACATTGGTAGGTGCACCAGAGCCGGGCGTCCTGACGATGGTTGTGCCTGGACTAGCGTTGCTTCTCCTGGCTGGCAAACGTAGACGTCGCCCTGCGCCAATTCAGTAAACCGATTGCCACGCTGACCGTCGCATATTGGGCCCTATGCCGAGATACGTGTTGCCGATTAACACATCTCTTGTAAGTAGTTGATTAAATTGCCGATAGATGGCATGTATATTTATTATTCTTCAGTCTGTATATTTGTGTTTTTGGCGGCTTTGAGGTACTTTTTGGCCCCGCAAAAACCGCCTTTTTGCGAAGAAAAACGGTGTGAGACCGGACACCTTCAGACCATTGCTCAACAATTATTCAGAAAAGAGGGAGATCTCTGGAAGTTGGTTAACGTAGAATCAATAGCTTACGAGGAAATTAATAAAAATACGTGGGTGTTAACTCACGTCTATTCAAGGACTTAAAGGGGATGTGTTAATCGGTAACACGTATCTCGGCATAGGGCCATCCGCCTCATAGCGGCATTTGTCCAGCGCCATCTGAATGGCGCGTACTTTCTGATCTTCTGACTCCTGACGGCGGTCCCAGGCATCCAACGCTGCTTCGACACCAATCGGCCGCATGGCGATGAGAAGCTCTGCCGCAACGGCACGGGCCATTGTGACGCCACCGGTGCTTAAGTACTTGACACCGGAGTATCGGCTATTCTCACCGTCGCGGGTCAATCGTTGCGCAAACGACCGTTTGTGCAAGTCTACGTAACTTTTGACCCTTTCCTAACTTTTTACCCACAATTGCTAATGCGAAACCAAATTCGTCGGCGCATGACCAGTAACACGACCCCGCCTGCGGTATACAGGAGAAGTGTTTGCGGTTCGGGCGTGCTCACTGGACTGAATCCGGTCTGCGAAACCAGCGTTGCTCCTGGAATCTGATTGCCTTTGGAATCGTACACAGCGGCGGACGTGATCGTAGCCGGATCGAAAAAGTTCGCATAGGCTGCACACGTAGCTCCATCGACGCGCTGCAGTATAGGGATCGATGGACATTCCCCTAATGCAGTAAGGCCCAAATCAAAATTAACGTCGCCATTTACGATCGGAGCAAAGATGGTAACCGTGGTGTTAATGATCTGCTTCTGGCTGCCGACACGGGACGTGGTCAGGTACGCCTCGTACAACGACCTCGTATTGGCAGGCACGCCTTCAAAAGTCTCTCCCGCCATAATAGTGACGCTCGCGGATGTCGAGCAGGATAAAATCGCGCAAGGGGAGGTCAGAGTTGATCCGGGTCCAGTGCCAATCGTGTTCGAGAGTGAAGCGACCCCGTTGAGGTTGACTGTGAAAGCCGCCTCTCCGCCTACCAGAGAGCTAGGCGGCAATCCTGGCGGCAGATTTTGCACTGAAAAACTGTAGTTCAGTTCTGCAGATGCGAGAGACGACCAAGTCGACTCGGCTACGCTATTAGGCGCTGGGATGTAATCAGTTCTAGGGAATCCGGCCTTTGCGCCAATCGTTCCAAGGGCAAGTGAACCCGTTGCAGCCGTAGCACCACCTACGGAAGCCACAGGAACGGAGTTGCTCGATTCCACCACAGCTCCGTTCTCAAGCAACTGCGCAGTGAGGTTCAGACTGTCTGCACGAATCAACTTTCCAAAGAATATTGAAAGACCAATGCAAGCTAAGCCGATCCGATAGCGCATAGGATGACTATCCAACCTCCAAATTCTTAGATCTCCGATCTTATCATTAACAGTCATCCAGAGGCGGAGCGAGTCTTGTCCAATACAAGATGAGCCTGGAGAGGAGGGTGATTCCAACACAAGATGAGCCTGAAGGGGGAAAGGTGGGGCATGCTGGGGATTGCTAATACGCATGCAGGAGATGGAAAACCCAAGCTTGGAGGAGATCCGGGCTTTTTGGGCGGGGAGCCAGGAAGTGCGATTTCAGGGAGAAGGGCGCGAGGAGATTTACGGCTGGGTGGGGCGGCTACTCAGACAGCAGGATTACGGGCAATTGAAGCGAGCTGACAAAGGGTGGTGCGCCGCTACATCGAGAAGATGACAGGATTAAGCCGAGCCCAGACGACGCGGCTGATCGGACAGTTCGGCACGACCGGAACGGTGAAATTGGCAGCAAGCCAGCGTCGGCGGTTTCCCCGACGCTATACGGCGGCCGATGTGGCGCTGCTGGTAAAAGTGGGACCAGGCACACGGCAAGCTAAGCGGACCAGCTACGCGGGCCATTCTGCAACGCGAGTACACGGTCTTCGGCAAACAGAGTTATAAGAGGCTGGCGACGATTTCAGGCGGGCACTTATACAACCTGCGCAACAGCAGCGGCTATCGGCGTCAGCGGATCGAGTATGCGGAGACACGACCGACACCAGTGTCCATCGGTGAGCGGAGGAAGCCGAAGCCGGATGGCAAGCCCGGGTATGTGCGTGTGGACATGGTGCATCAGGGAGACCAGGATGGAGTCAAGGGCGTTTATCACCTCAACATGGTGGACGAAGTAACCCAGTGGCAAGTAGTAGGCGCGGCCTCGCAGATCAGCGAAGCCTGGCTGAAACCCGCGCTAGAAGCGGCTTTGGCGCAATTCCCCTTTCAGATAAAAGGATTTCATTCCGACAACGGCAGTGAGTCGCGCGGTCGCGATGCGCCAATATCGAATCGCCCGGAGACACGTTGGTCCTGCACCGAGATAAGGGTAATTTTTCCTCATTGGCTTCGCACTCACTTGATTCGATTTCACTTGTTGCAACACTGATTCGATTGTGCCAACGTTCTTGGCGGGTGCCTTTTGGCGGCGCGCGAAACGTGGAATCAACGGTTTGGGCGCGATCAATGGCCGCTTTGCGGGGCAAAGGGTAAAATTTGCGTTTATCTCGATGTGGGGCCCACTTGGGCCAGTTCGTTCAGTCCCCTGCCCTCGCACCAGTCAGCAAACCGGCAAAGCCGCTTTGTAATAAGCCGCCAAACCGCGCGGGATGTTGAGGGGAACGAGTTCGGTCTTCATATGATGCCGCCTTTCGCTCTGGCACGCGCATCGACAATACGCAAGAGATGGTTCGCTAGCAGGATGATTTCGACGGCTTCAGCCGGATCGTCCAAATCAACATCACGGTGAGAATGAGGGTTTTTGTATGACCCAATCGTACCGGCGAAGAAATCCATACGAGCAACCTGTTCTCCGCGCTCCGCTTTCGTATCGGTAAGAGCGCCTTTATCCGGAGCGAAAGCGTCACGCATCAGCGCAACTCCGATCAGATTATTCCCGAGGCCCGCAGCCTCGCGTACCGCCACCTCGACCGCTTTCATGGCCTGAAATGCGGCTACCTCGAATTCGCTCCGCATGAACGCCATCCAAACCTTATCGGCGATTTTGGCGTGGAGGGCTTCGCGAGGCAACATCCTGGCAACTGCGTAGTTGGCGAATTCAGCCTCGCTCTGGAAACGTTTAGCGCGCCGACTGAGAACTCGGTGACTAGTGCCCTCTCCCTGGCCGGGAGCAGCAATGATCAGGCCTTGCGCGTCTAACCAAGCCCACGCCTCCGAGAGCGCGAGAGATATTGCTTGCCTTTGATTGGCTGGATAAACCGGGTATCCGCGATTCGCCGCGTCCAATATCTCCATTTCAAAAGCCATCCGCCCAAACATACCTCCGTTTTCACGCTGGCGGGATTTGATCAGAAAAAGCAGCTTGGCCCCCAGTTCCTCAGGTTCGAGGGCGAGAAATACCTCCACGTCTGGAATCGCCTGCGTAATCGTCACAACGGTATGATAACGTCCTTTTTCATGCGTAAGCCTGCTTATTGATCGGGTGTGATAAACGGCAAATTCACACACGATATTCAAACCGCCGAATGGAGACGGTCGTTTCGACGATGACAGAAAACAATGTCCCGTCATCTATTCCTCGCAGATACCCAGGCGAAGCCAAAGAGACCGCGCTTTTCAATTGGACGACCGAGAGATCGCCCGCCCACCGAACTGCTTGAGCGTCCTCGTGGATTCTTGACACATGGGGTACCGTTATTGGTACATGTAGTGACAACTTTGTTTATGAAGCGTGGGTGAGCGTGAGGCACAAAAACAGGTCATTTTCCTAACGGCGGCGGTTTTACTCCGGGAAAGATACGAATTCCCAAGGGGAGACTTCGCTGCCGCGGGGAACGGGAACTTCGATGAGAACCGGGCATTCCGCAGCAAGGGCCCTGGTCAAAATCGGCCGCAACGTCTCAGGCGAAGGGGCGCGATAGGCGGCGATCCCGAACGACTCGGCGAGCTTCACGAAATCGGGGTTCTGTAATTCCGCGCACATGATGCGATTGTCGAAGCCGAGTTGCTGATCGCGCAAGACGTTGAAGAAGGCGCTGTTGTTGAAGACGAGCGTGACCAGATTGATTTTCTCCTGCGCGGCGGAAGCGAGTTCCTGCAGGCCGAAAAGGAAGCCGCCGTCGCTGCTGGCGCAGATCACGGCTTTGTCAGGGTTAGCGATTTTCACGCCCAGCGCTGTCGGAAAGCCGTAGCCTAAGGTTCCCGAGAATGCTTCCGTCACGTAGGTGCGAGGTTCGAACACGGGGAACGCATACCAGGAGGTGAAGCCGATTTGATTGACTTCGCGTACGAAGAAGCCGTCGCGAGGCAGCACCTGACGAATCACTTCGAGATAGGCCACCATGGGCTGAATTTTCTGAATGGCGTGGGCGGCGAGACTCTTGGCGCCGGCAATATCGGCACGTTGGCCGATGCGCTTGTTGCCAAGGCGTAGCAGGGCTTCGCGCAATGCGGAAGCAGCCAGTGCGGAATCGGCCACGATGGGTACATGCGGGCGGAGGCGCTGCATCTCGGCGGGATCGATATCGATGCGGATGAGTTGCGGAGGAGCGTCGGCGACGTTGTGGTATTGCATGTAGTTTTTGGTCCAACGCAGATAGGGGAGCTCGAGGCGCGAGCCGATGCCGACTAAAACGTCAACGTGCGGCCAGAGGCGAGAGGCCGCGTAGTTGGAAAGGCCGAGTTCGTGATCTTCGGGCATGATGCCGCGGCCGCCGCGAAAGGCACAGACAGGCGCGTCAAGAGCTTCGGCCAGGGCGCGCACTTCCACGGCGGCGTGCTGGGCGCCGCTGCCCACCATAATCAGAGGATGCTTTGCGGTGACAAGCACTTGGGCGGCTCGTTCGATGGCGTTGGGATCTGGCGCTAAAGGTGAATCGATGTGAGCGGGTTGAGCCTCCGGTACCGGTTCGCTGGACGCGAGGATGTCCCAAGCAATCTCCACGGCGACAGGACCGCGGCGGCCGGAGAGCATTTGACGGAAGGCTTCGTTGATGACGGCAGGCGCGGCTGCGGGGCGGTCGATCTTTGCGGCCCACTTGACGATGGAGCGAAGGGTGGCGAGTTGGTCGGGCATTTCATGGACATGCCCGCGGCGTTGCCCGATAAAGGGCGTAGCGATCTCGCCCGTGATGCATAAGACGGGTGCGTTCGCGGCCCAGGCGGTGTTGAGGGCCGCTCCGGCGTTGAGAACTCCAGGACCCGGGACGACGGAGAAAACGCCAGCACGGCCAGTGGATGCGGCAAAACCATATGCCATGTAGGCGCATCCTTGTTCATGGCGCGAGGCGACTGTTCGGATGACATGGCGGCGGCGATAGAGCGCGTCGAAGAGAGGATACATCTGGACGCCGGGTAGGCCGAAAACAGTGCGGACGCCGTTGGCTTCGAGGGCGGAGACGATGGCGTCGCCGGCGGTCATGACGGTAGGCATCTTGAGCTATTGTGCAATAGGAGGTAAACAAAAGACGAGGAGGGAATCGATGGCCACTTTTAAAACCCATGATCAATCTCTACTCGCAGTCCTTCCCGAGCGGCGGCATTCTATTCGGAACTCGGCTGCTTCGACGGGGCAGAGAAAGGCGCTGGATTGTAAATCGTGCTTTGGACCGGCGACACCGCCGCATGAGCGCATTAATGGCGAAGAGAGCGTTTCTCCTCTCTCCTGCCCATGACTTGTTAGACGGCAAGCTGGGCGCGGCTTGGATCGCCGGTCCGGATGGCAATCCCATCCAAATTGTTTGTTAACTTCCGAAAGGATGCCGACCCCGCCGAGTGATTCTACATCGCCGCGCCTCGATCATGTACGCGCTAACGATGTCGATCTCTATGAACTGAACGGTGGCGCGCACGTCCGGGCGAACGGCAAAGGCATTAGTTTATTAACCGAAAGCGCGGAAGCCAACGGAAATCAAGGGCCGTAACGTCCTAAATGTCCGTCTCAGAACTGAGCTGGATCGGCTCCGGAGCCTAACCCTCAAATCTCTTGAAAATCAAACACCCATTCGTTCCCCCAAACCCAAAGCTATTCGAAAGGGCGTACTCAATCTCAAGCGGCCGCGCTTGGTTGGGCACGTAATCCAGATCGCAATCGGGGTCTGGGAATTCGTAGTTGATGGTTGGTGGAACGATGCGGTCGCGAATGGCAAGCACAGTAATACCGGCTTCCAGGCCGCCTGCTCCGCCGAGCAAATGGCCGGTCATCGATTTTGTGGAGCTCACGGCCAGCTTGTAAGCATGATCGCCAAAAGCGCGCTTTACCGCGAGCGTTTCAACCTTGTCGCCTACATCTGTCGATGTGCCGTGGGCGTTGATGTATTGAACGCGCGAGGGCTCGATACCGGCATCGCGTAGCGCATTGCGCATAACGCGATAGCCGCCGTTGCCATCCGCGGGCGGAGCCGTAATGTGATGCGCATCGGCGCTCATGCCATAGCCGGCGATCTCCGCGAGGATGGGCGCCTCGCGGCGGCGGGCGCGTTCGAGCTCTTCGAGAATCAGGATGCCCGAACCTTCGCCGATGACGAAACCATCGCGCTCCTTATCCCAGGGACGGGAGGCGCGCCGCGGTTCGTCGTTACGCGTGGACAGAGCGCGCATGGCGGCGAAACCACCCACGCCCATCGGCGTAATACACGCTTCGCTGCCGCCGCAGATCATAGCGTCCGCATAGCCGTGTTGAATCAAGCGGAACGAGTCGCCAATGGAATGCGCACTGGTGGTGCAAGCGGTTGCCGTCGCCGAGTTCGGGCCTTTGGCTTTGTAGCGGATGGACACGTAGCCGCTGGCCAAATTGACGATCACGGCCGGGATGAAAAACGGTGAGATGCGGCTGGGGCCGCGCTCGAGCAGAATTTTGTGCTCGCGCTCAATCACTTCAAACGCGCCGATACCGCTGCCAATATAGACCCCGACGTTCTCCGAATCTTCTTCCGTGACTTCGAGGCGGGCGGATTTGACGGCAAACTCGCTGGCGGCGAGCGCGAGCTGAATGAAGCGGCCCATCTTCCGCAGTTCTTTTTTCTCGACGTAGTCCAACGGTTCGAAATTCTTGACTTCGCCGGCAATGCGCGCGGCATACTGCGAAGCGTCGAATTGCGTAATGGAGGCAATGCCGCTCTCGCCGCGCTGCAAGGCCGACCAGTTTTGCTCCGTGCCTGTGCCGACCGAAGAGATCAGCCCAATCCCAGTAACAACTACTCTTCTTTGCGCCATCGGAAAGGCAAAAGGTTACTTCTTTTTCGACTCGATGTAGTCGATGGCGTCTTTCACGGTTTTGATCTTCTCGGCGTCTTCGTCCGGAATGTCCAGGCCAAAGGCTTCTTCGAAGGCCATAACGAGTTCAACGATGTCGAGTGAATCGGCGCCCAGATCGTCAACGAACGAGGCGCTGGGCTCAACCTGGTTTTCATCGACGCCAAGCTGTTCCACGATAATCTGCTTTACTTTTTCTGCTACCGGCATTTAAGTTTGTCTTCTCCTGTGCTTCCAGGTGCGCTGGCTGGCGAAGCCGCGCCATGCGAAACCCAACACACTAAGCTACCGCATCGCCCCACGGAATTTGCTAGGCCGCGAGCCTGGTTGGCACATTCCTTCGGATTCGGCCGGGTGGCAGGATTAAATCATGGAATCCTCCCCTTGCCGGCGCGTCATTTATCTGCATGGCTTTGCCTCCAGCCCGCAATCGCGCAAAGCGCGTTTTTTCGCCGAGAAGCTGCGCGCGGATGGCTTTACCGTCGAGGTTCCGGATTTGGCGGCGGGCGATTTCCAGCATCTGACGATCAGCGGGCAGCTTCGTATCGTCAAAGAACTGCTCAGCCAAGGCCGCGCGATTTTGATGGGCTCGAGTTTGGGCGGCTATTTGGCCGCTCTCAGCGCGGCCCGGCAGGCAGAGGTCCAGAAAGTGATTCTGCTCGCGCCGGCGTTTGGCTTTTACGATCTTTGGCGCACCGAAATGGGCGAGGAAAAATTCCAGGCGTGGAGAGAAAAAGGAACTATTCCTGTCTTTCATTACGGATCGGGCGGAGAAATGCCTCTGGCCTTCGATCTCATGGACGATGCGGCCCGTTTCGAAGGTTTCCCGGATTTTCGCCAATTGGGTTTGATTTTTCATGGGGTGGACGACCCGGTGGTGCCCGTCCACAACTCCCGCCGGTATGCGGCGGGGCGCGCGAATATTCATTTATTAGAATTCAGATCCGGCCACGAACTGACAGACGTATTGGACGATATGTGGTTATCGGCTAGAGCCTTCTTGCTAGCAGATGAGCCATGAAGATTTTGGAAATGGTTGCGATAACATACCCCGATAAGGGTTTGCGGCTCCGTTCGGAGCGGAAATCCGCTAGACTGGTGGTACTGGCTGATGGAACCAGAGCAATATTCTTTGCAACTGTGATTTTCAGTATGACGTCCTACCATAGAGCATAGTGTGACCGCACAAGAGGGAAGCAGAGTGTGTCTTTAAGCAGCATGGTAGAAAAGGAAGCGCCGAGCAGAAGTATGGAGCCTAGAACAGGTGAAGCGGATGTCAAGCTCCTCATGGCGACTGACATCGAATTACCGTGGTACAAGTCCGTTTTTAAAGGTATCGCTGAGACGATCAATCCGCCCAAGCTTCCGCCCTTGGAATTGACATCGCGGCCTGTGGACAGCGATCAGTTGGGCGATCTCGACAAGCTGGAACAGCCCTGGTTTAAGTCGCTGCTTGGCAATATTAAGGATTTGATCAGTCCGCCGAAGCTTCCGCCGCTTGAGATAACGTCTAAGGCGGTGGAAGTGCCTGAGATCTGGGGCGCTTACGCCGGTGGGCAGGGCCGTTCGTTCGTGGCGTCGGTCTTAATCCAGGCTGGCATCATTGCCGCGATCTTTGCCATTTTCCAAGTGCCTGCCGTTCAGAAGAAAGTAAAAGACGTAACCGCCCTCTATTTCCCCCCTATTAAAGAGATGCCCAAGCTTCCGAAGGCTGCGGACAAGGCGGGCGGTGGTGGAGGCCAACGGGATTTGAAGCCGGCCAGCCATGGGGAAGCCCCGAAGTTTGCGCGCAAGCAGTTTATGCCGCCGGCTTTGGCTATTCCACATCCGCAATTACCCCTGGTTCCCACCATTACCGCTCCCGCCCCGGTGATTCAAGCCGATCAATATGGCGATCCTTTGAGCAACATGAATGAAAGCAGCTTGGGCAATGGCCACGGATCAGGTTTGGGTGACGGTAATGGCGATGGCTACGGTCCGGGCAACGGACACGGCACGGGTGGCGGAGCTTACCGCATTGGCGGCGATGTTTCGGCGCCGGTTTTGATTTCAAAGATAGAGCCGGAATATTCGGAAGAAGCGCGCAAGGCGAAATATTCGGGCAGTGTGTTGCTTTCCATCATCGTGGATCAAAACGGTCTGCCGCGCGATATCAAGGTAGTTCGCCCGCTTGGCTTAGGTCTTGACCAGAAAGCCATCGAAGCGGTGATGAAGTGGCGCTTCCGTCCAGGCATGAAGGGTGGCCGCGCGGTGCCGGTGCAGGCGCAAGTCGAAGTGAGTTTCCGCTTACTCTAAGCGCGGGCGCTTGAATTTAATCCCGCTTACCCCGGCACTCTGTGCAAGGGCAAATGCGCCGCAGGTGGTCGAACGAATAGATGCCCGTGCTGTGGCCATCGCTCCAATGCACGCGCACCGCATATTGGCCCACCGGCTCAACTGAGTTCATCCGCAAGCTGGGCTTGTACATCGGAAACAATTCCTGCTTTACGTAATTGCTCCTTTCCGGTTTTGTGCCATGCGCGCCGGTGCAAGTGGCACACGGGCATTCATCGCGCAAATAGGCTAGCGTGTAATCGCTGTGGTGGCCATCGCGCCAATCAATCTTGATGCCAGTGGATTTTGAAATGGCGATGTGCTCAGGGTCGAGTTCGGCTTGAATCTGCATTGCTGTTTTACGGTGCGCTCTGCATCCGTTCTATGTCGCGGATACCGGGAATGCGGCGGAAGGCGCTGATCACACGTTCGAGTTGCTTCTTATCGCGCACATCCATGGTGATTTCGATCACGGCGCTATCGTCCGTGCGCTTCTCATCGCCGCGCGCTTCAAGGGTGCGGATGTTGCTTGATTCGTCGCTCAGTATGGACGTGAGTTGGTGTAGGATGCCGGGGCGGTCGTCGGTATAAATCACCACACGCACAGGCAGCGGATCGCTGGCGCTGCGGGCCCATTCAACCGCAATCTTGCGTTCCGCTTCGTACATCAGCTTTTGCACGTTGGCGCATTGAACGGAATGGACAGCAATGCCCTTGCCCCGCGTGATGTAGCCGACAATGGGTTCGCCGCGCACGGGATTGCAGCATTTGGCGCGGTACACCATTACGTCGTCGGCACCCTTTACCTGAATCACCAGATCGTGATCGCCTAGCGGGGAACCGGGAGCGGTCTTAGCGTCTCGGGCGGGAGGCGGCGGCACCGGCTCCTCAGGAGGAGCTTGGCGCGATTCTTCGGGAGCCACCTTTTGCAGCACCTGACGAGCGGAGAAACGCCCAAAGCCCAGCGCCGCGTACAGATCTTCGGTCTTACTGACGCCGTATTCGGAGGCTACCGATTCCAAATCGTGATTCGAAATGCGCCCTAGGCTCACCCCCAAACGGCGGGCTTCCTTTTCGAGCGATTTCTGGCCGATTTCGACCGCTTTGGCCCGCTCGACAGCGTTGATAACGTGCCGGATCTTGTTGCGCGCTTTGGATGTTTTGACAACGGCCAGCCAATCGCGGCTTGGTTGATGCCCGGGCTGGGTGAGAATTTCGACCACGTCGCCATTGCGCAGCGCCGTCTTGAGCGGCTTCATGGCGCCGTTCACGCGCGCGCCCACACAGGTGGTGCCGATGTCGCTGTGAATGGCGAAAGCGAAATCGATGGGCGTGGCATCGCGCGGCAGGACAATCACGCGCCCGCGCGGGGTGAAGGTGTAGACCTCCTCCGAATACAGATCCACCTTGAGCGTGGAAAGAAACTCGCCCGAATCGCTCATATCGCGCTGCCACTCGACAAGTTGCCGGAGCCAGGCAATCCGCTGATCGTCCTGATCGGGGCCTTTGCTGCCTTCCTTATATTTCCAGTGCGCGGCAATGCCTTCCTCCGCAATGCGGTGCATTTCCTCAGTACGGATCTGGACTTCAAACGTCATGCCGCCCGGCCCGATCACGGAAGTGTGCAGCGATTGATACAGATTCGGCCGCGGCATGGCGATGAAATCTTTGATCCGGCCCGGTATAGGATGCCATTCGTTATGAATCACACCCAGCGCCGCGTAGCAGTTCTTCACCGAATCGGTAATGATGCGAATGGCCAGAACGTCATAGACCTGGTCGAGAGTAATGCGCTGCCGCTTCAGTTTGAGGTAAACCGAATAGGCGCGCTTGACGCGGCCTTGCACGCGCGCCGGAATGTCTTCACGCTGCAGTTTGTGCTCCACGTCGGCTTTCAACTGAAGCAGGAATTCCTCATGCTGCTGCCGCTTGGCGTCAATCTCACGCATGAGATCGGCGGAGGCCTCCGGTTGCAGCGCCTGAAAGGCCAGATCCTCCAATTCGCCCCGGATCTTACCCATGCCCAGGCGGTGAGCGATGGGCGCGTAGATGTCGAGCGTTTCCTGCGAAATGGCTTCGCGCCTTTCGGGCGGCATGGCATTGATAGTGCGCATGTTGTGCAGCCGGTCGGCTAGCTTCACAATGACCACGCGGATATCGCTGGTCATGGCCAGCAACATTTTCCGCAGACTTTCCGCCTGGCGGTCTTCGCGGTTGGCGAAACTGATTTTGCTCAGCTTGGTAACGCCATCCACGCAGCGCGCCACGTCTTCGCCAAACTTCTGGCGAATCTCTTCAAGCATGACGGGCGTATCTTCCACCACATCGTGCAGCAGGCCCGTCTCGATGCTGACGAGATCCATTTGCATGTCGGCCAGGATGTGCGCGACGGCCAGCGGATGGGTGATATAGGGCTCGCCCGATTTGCGTTTCTGCTCGCGGTGCTGTTCGGCCGAAAAGCGATAAGCGCGATCCAGCGGCGCAAGATCTTCCTTAGGCCGCAGCGCGCGCACTTTCTCTTCGAGAGTGCGATAGAGTTCCTCAACTTGGGGAGGTTCCAAAACGCTGGTGGACATGGAAGGCTTAGTACCAGTGTAGTGGTCAGGGATTGGCGGAACGCGCGCGACAGAAGCTTCGGCTCTAATCCGAGCGAACAGCCACCACCGCTATAGCATTCGCCAGTTCCTGGTTTAATCGAACGACCCGACTATCGTTGCCGATCTTGATGAGCGTGGTAGCGCCGCGATGGCCAGGCTCTATCAAAACGTGGATTCCCGGCAACAAGCCCAGCCGCTGCATCTCACGCAAAGCCGCCGGATCGCGATCGGAGACGCTGCTGATTTCGGCGGGGACACCGCAAACCCAGGACGAAAGCGGAACCTCTTTGCGCTGCTTTACAGTTCCATTTCGTTCCGGAATCGAATGGCCATGCGGGTCGCTATCGGGGTCGCCCAGTTTCGCGGCTATGCGGTCTTCCAGGCGCTCCGAAATGAAGTGCTCCAAGCGCTCGGCTTCTTCATGCACTTCGTCCCAGGGATAATCCAGGACGTCATGTAGAAAACGCTCCAGTAACCGGTGGTGGCGCAAAACCTCCAGCGCGCGGTGGCGGCCCGCTTCTGTGAGCACTACGCCGTGATGCTTTTCATACTTGACGAAGCAAGGTTTCTGGGCGGCCAGTTTTTGGAGCATTCCCGTGACTGAAGCGGGCCGGACGGCCAATCGTTCGGCCAGCGCGTTGCTCGTCACGCGCTGTTCCTCAGGCCCGCTTACCTCAAGTATTGCTTTAAGATAATCGTCCACCGATTCCGTGTTGTTGCTGTGTTTATTTTCAGCCGGCACTAAATTCTAGAATAGGCTTATTACGCATTCCCGCGCAATGAATTGCGAATTGTTCTTGACAAATCGCCCCTGAACCTTCATCGTTTAATTTAGGCATGCCTAAATTAAGCTGTGCAGCGTGTGTTTTTGCGGCTTTGTGCCTTACCGCACTCGCGCGCGGCCAGGGAGAGACAACCAGCGCCATCGTCGGAACCGTGGCCGACCAGACGGGCGCTCCCATTCCGGGCGCGGTGGTGATGATTACCAGTATCGATAGCGGCATGCAGCGCTCGGCGAAGACCGACGCGGGGGGACGGTTCAGTTTCCCGCAGCTCAAACCGGCTACTTATATAGTCAAGGCCGAAGCGGAGCATTTCCAGTCACAACAAAACAATTCGGTTCTGGCCGGACTTGGTGAAAAGCAAACCGTCGATTTCACCCTGCGGATTGCCAGAGCGAACGAAACAGTTACGGTTACCGAAGACCGTCCGCTGATCAATCCGGAGAATCCAAACACTTCCACAACCCTGAGTGCGCGTGCTCTGGAGGATCTTCCAAACCCCGGCGGCGATCTGACGTATCCGTTGCAATTTGCCGCTGGCGCGTTGATTAACACTGCGGGCAGCTCAAACGATTTTGTCGGCGGCAGCAACGGTTATGGCAATGTACAGTTTAATGGCCTGCCGGCGCTTTCCAATGGTTATATCGTCGACGGCTTGGAGACGAACGATCCGCTCACCAATCTAAACAGCGGACTCTCTACCAATCTGGTTCTGGGGTTGAATTCGATTTCGGAAGTCACGGTTAATACTCTTTCCTATGCGGTGGATCAGGGGCGGTATGGCGCGTCCCAGATCAATTACGTCACCAAGTCCGGCACAAATCAATTGCATGGAAATCTATATGAGCTCTGGAATGGGTCGCGGTTCAACGCGGCGGATTTCTTCACGAACTCGACGGCTGGCAATCACAAGCCGCGCTCGACCGTGAATCATTTCGGAGGCAGCTTGGGAGGGCCGATCGCCCGCGACAAGCTTTTCTTTTTTTTCGACAGCGAGTGGGTTCGAATCGCGCTTCCTATTGTTTCAGCCACAACAGTACCGGCGCAAGCCTTCCAAAATTATGTTTTGCAGCAACTTCCGCGGGGTGGAACGGATGCGGTGACCGGCTCAATCTATCAACCCCAGCCACAACTCGTGCCGTTCTATCGGAAGCTGTTTTCACTTTATGGCAATACCGCAGGGACGGCGCTGGCCGTTCTCGGGTGCCCTTTCAACAGCAATGGCAGCGTAGCGGGAGGCAACCCTCCTAATGGGAACGGTTGCGCAAACCGGCAGAGTATTTCGCATTCGAGCGACGACCACGAGCAAGTGCAGACCGCTCGCATCGATTACAACATTAACCGGAACAACACCGCTTGGCTGCGTTTTCAGGCCGACACCGGCCTTCAGGCTGCTTACACCGATCCCATCAATCCGCTCTTTGACGCATTCTCTCCACAGCCTCTCTATTCGGCGGCAGCGGGTTACACGCATGTTTTCTCGCAGAATCTGGTGAACTATTTCAATCCTGCCTTTTCCTGGTACTCCTGTCTATTTGGACCAACTAACTCTCAAGCCACTCTCAACGCGTTCCCCATCGTTTTACAAGGCACCGGGGAAAATGCGCCCTTTACCACGTTGGGCGGACTGGATAACACCTGGATTCAAGGCAGGCGCGCCGCGCGATTTTTTATCAACGACAATCTGGCTTGGAGCATGGGCGCGCATGAGCTGAGGTTTGGTACCAACACCAGACTGTTGCGGCTGAACGACTACGATTTTGGCGAGGGAACGGTTCCGTTGGTGACTTATACGACGCTGCCGCAATTCATCTACGGAGTTGCGTCTACCGCTTCTCAAACGTTTCCGCTCGCGAATTCGCAGCCATTCAACTTCTTAAATCTGGACTTGTATGCGCAAGACACTTGGAAGCTGAATCGAACGCTGACGTGGACTTTTGGGATGCGAGCCACTCACAACGCGAACCCAACGAATCCCCATAACGAGATCGCGCGGCTGGCGCGCTCGTTCGCCGCCCCCGCTAATGTAAATCAGCCTTTAAATGAAGTCATTCAAACCGGGCTGGGAAATATTTTCACTTCAACTCCGTTGGCTCTGCTGCAACCCAGGACGGCCGTCGCCTGGCAGTTTGCTCCAAAGACTGTGTTGCGCGGCGGATTTGGGCTATTTAGCGATCTTTTGCCGGGCAGTGTAGCCGATCTCGCAGGCGCAAACCCGCCGTACTCCAAGACCTTTCAAGGCGGTCTCCTTGGCGCGGTGGGTGGGGTAGGCATAGCGCCAGGCGTTGCCAATAGCGCCGAGGGTGCAACCGTCGCGGCCAATCAGAGTTTCAACAACGGCTTCGCGCAAGGTCAGCTTTCTTGCGTGTCTTCGCTCGCAAATCCTGCTACTTGTCTTCAGCCGGTCGCCATCACGGCCCTTCCCGACGGCCCACTCCGTGCGCCTTATTTCATGCAATGGAGCCTTGCCCTCGAGCGCCAAATTGGCTCGACCGTAAACCTGCGCGCGCAGTATGTAGGCACGCGCGCTGTGAACCAGCCCTATTTCACCCAAGTGAACGGTTATCAGACCGTTTGCCAAGGTTGCTTTACGCCGTTTCCCTATGAGCAGCCTTTGGACGCTAGATTTGGCCCGGTTACACAATTGAACACCGGGGCGAATAGCCACTATAACGGCTTGCAACTCACCGCCGACAAGCGACTGGCGCACGGGTTGCAGGCGTTGCTGAATTACGCCTGGAGCCGCTGTATCGACACGGTCTCAAATGGTGGATTTTTATCGTTTTCGTCCGCTGGGATTCTAGCGCCATTACCCGGCGAGTTGGGACGGCAATACGGGCCTTGCGATTATGATGTCCGGCACAACCTCACCGCACAGTATGTGTATCAGCTGCCCGGCAAGATACGCAGCCGGATTCTTGGGTATGCAGCCAATGGCTGGCAGCTTTCGGGGACGGCTTTCTGGCACAGCGGGCTTCCTTTCTCGGTTCTGAGCGCGCCATACAGTGCCCATGGAAACGGAATTGTGCAAGGCAGCGGGCCTCAATACGCTAGTGTTATTCCCGGCGTGCCGCTTTATGAACATAGCTCTATTTCTGGCGTGACGCAGCCGGGGACAATCCAGTGGCTGAACCCCGATGCGTTTATTTCTTCCGTTGACCCCAGCACCGGCGCCTGCGTGGGAGGCAACACGCCGGAGAATTGTCAATTTGGCAACCTTGGACGAAATGCCCTCCGAGGACCTGAATTCGCCTGGAGCGATTTCTACCTGACCAAGTGGTTTAGCCTAACTGAGCGACTGAAACTCCGGGTTGAGGCGCAGGCCTTCAATATTCTTAACCATCCCAATTTTGCCCTGCCGTCAATGCTGTACGCGGGCGTTCCCGGGCGACGCTCAACGCAGACGGGCTTTGGCACACTCAGCTCGACAACCGCGCCACCGACCGGTCTACTTGGGGTGGGCTTAGGCGGCGATAGCGCCCCACGGATGATCGCGTTTCAGGCACGCCTGGAATTCTAGCTTAAGGCCGTTACCATCAGAGATCGCTAAATCAGCTCAAACAGCGTAAGATGGCTCGATAAGGGAAGGGTGAATGCTGTTTTCGATCCCATTCCGGCGTCGTTGCGCGTAGCCGAAGTTGTCTCCGCCCTTTCGCAAGCCCTCGATCTTGGCTCCGGCGCGGCGCGCTGGCATTCGGTTCGAACCTGCATTCTGGGGATGCGCATTGCCGAAGAACTGCGGCTCGACCAAAAGATCCAAGCAGAGTTGTACTATGCTCTCCTGCTGAAGGACGCCGGTTGCAGCGGCAACGCTTCCAAGATCTACCATGCCTTAGGCTCCGACGATATTGCCGCCAAGCGCGACGTGAAAAAAATGGATTGGACGCGCCACAATTGGGACACGCTCGAATACGCTCTAAAGCATGTGGCGCCGGACAAACCATTTCTGGAACGCGTCCGCAGCCTGCTTCGTATCGCGGCCACGGAAAAGCGGCATGCGCGTCAGGTGACAGCCATTCGCTGCGAACGCGGCGCTACCATGGCTCGCCTGATGGGACTGCCCGAAGGAACAGCGGAAGCCATCGGCGGCCTGGATGAACACTGGAATGGCGCAGGGAACCCCTATGGTCTTGGCGGCGCCGCCATTCCGCTCACCTCGCGCATTATGTTGGTGGCGCAAACGCTCGATGTGTTTTATACCAGCGCTGGTCCGCAACAGTCGCTCGAAGTGACAAAGCAGCGGAGCGGCAAATGGTTCGATCCGGCCGTAGTCAAAGCGGCTTGTTCGCTGGCCAAACGGCAAACGCTTTGGAACGGACTGGGAGCGGACGATCCCCTTACCCTTGCCCTCAGCTTGGAACCTGGCCAAAGAATCTTGGCGCAGGGCGATGTCAGCCTGGATGCCGTCTGCCAGGCGTTCGCCCAAATCGTAGATGCGAAATCGCCGTTCACGTACAACCATTCGAACGGCGTGGCGAACGCCGCCGTGGCGATCGCCCGAAAACTGAATTTCGATGCCGGCCGCATCCTGTTTATCCGTCATGCCGCCCTGCTGCACGACCTTGGCAAGATGGCCGTCTCCAACGTCATTCTGGAAAAGGCGGGCAAGCCGGACGACGCCGAGTGGCAGATTTTGCGGGAGCATCCGGCGCATACCTGGACAATTCTGCGATCGGTGAAAGGCTTCGAAGAGTTGAGCGAGGTGGCCGCTTCGCACCATGAAAGGCTGAACGGCAAAGGTTACCATCGCGGCCTGACCGCCGAACAGTTATCAACCGAGGCCAGAATCCTGGTAGTGTCCGATATCTTTGACGCGCTGTCCGCCAAGCGGCCGTATCGCGACGCTCTGCCGCTCGAAAAAGTTTTCGAGATCATGCGCAAGGATATTCCGCACGCGCTGGACGCCACTTGTTTGGAGGCGCTGGAGAAATCCGGTTTCGCCTGCGATCAGTCTTTCGTCGATCTGCACACGCTGAGCGAGGCGCTAGCAAACACCGCCGCGCAACCCCAGCCCGCGCCGCAAACGTTGGCGGTGTAGTCGCAGTTACAGCTTCCTTGCCCGCGCCGTTCCCGCACATCCCCACCCGCAAAAGCTGATGCGATCTTTTCCAGTCACAACCCCTCAAACTTTCTTCAAAACTCTCTAACCCTATCCCCATCAGCCACTTAACCCCAATTACCCACCTTCGCCAAACCCTCATCCCAAATCCCCGCCCTCTACTCTGGAACCGAAATGCAAACGTCTTTCCAACTCCACTTCACCGTTCGTTTCTTATCTGTGTTTATCTGTGTTCATCTGTGGCCATTCTTCCGTCGTTCGGCGCGTCAAAAACCCCTCCCTCAAAACTCAAAACAACTGACATCTGGCCGCGCAAATCCACTACTATTAATAGCGGGCCACTTGCCGCTCGAATTCGCGCTTCGCGCTCGCATCAAAAACCCCCTCCACCCCGCTCCGATTTCTCCTATCGAGAATTCCCCCAACTTCGCCCACTTCTTCCCAGGCGATCCATCCATGCATTCTCATCTCCGCTCTGCCATCCTCCTCCAAACCGCCGCCACCCTCCTGCTTTGCCAATCTCCCCCCGGCCAGGCCGATCTCACCAAAGCCTACGACGCGCTCAAAAATCGCGATTACGATCTCGCCATCGACCTTTTCCGCAAAGGCATCGCCCTCCAACCCGCCAATCCCGGCCTTCACAAAGATCTCGCCTACACGCTTCTCAAAACCGGCGACAACCCCGCCGCCCGCGACGAATTCGCCGCCGCCCAAAAGCTCAATCCGCAGGATGAAAGCGCCGCTCTCGAATTCGCCTTCCTCGCTTTCGAAACTAAGCAGCCCATCCAAGCCCGCCGCATGTTCGACAAGCTCCGTCAAGCCGGCGCCGCCGCTGCCACCAGACAAACCGCCGAATCAGCCTTCCAGAACATCGATCAGCCGTTAGCCACCAGCATCGCGCGCTGGCAGCAAGCCATCGCTCAATCGCCCAAGCCCAACGATCTCACCATGTTCAGCGCCCATTGGGAACTCGCCCAAACCGCCGAATTGCGCGACGAACTCCCCCTGGCCGCCAAAGAATACGAGATTTGCCGCGAACTCAAACCCCAAATGGCCGAACTGTTGCTCCACTTGGCCCGCGTCTACGCCCAAATCAACCGTGGTGAGGACGCGCAGGCCGCCCTGCTCGCCGCCTCCCGTTCCAGCGATTCGCGCACCGCCGAACAAGCCCTCGAAATCTATGGCACCCGCTATCCCTACCCTTACGAATTCCTGAACGCCCTCAAGCTCGATCCCCGCAACCCCACCTTGCGCCGCGAACTGGCTTATCTCTACCTCGCCATGAACGATAAGCCCAAAGCCATCGAACAGTTCGAAACCATTCTCAGCATCAACCCGAAAGACCTTGCCGCTCGCGACCAGCTCGACGCCCTGCGCGGCTTCAAAACCCGCCTCCAATACATCCCTCATGATGCCTCGCCCTCCGCCGCAACCAGTTCCAAAGCCATGGGCCTCAAAAGCCTCGCCCTCGGCTATAACAACGACGCCATCAAGTATCTTCTCCAAGCCTTGCAGGAAGATCCCAAAGATTCAGAGGCCATGCTCAAACTCGCCTGGGCTTACAACGCCGCTAAGCGCGATGCCGAAGCTAAGGTCTGGTTCGATAACGCCCGCCACGCCGAAGCGCAAAGGGCACGCACGTGCCGCGAAGCGACGCGCCCGTCTTGCGCGAGTTCCTTGGAAAACAGTGAAGTCGCGAACGAAGCCAACAAAGCTTTTCACGCTCTCAACGGCGACGCCATGCCGCAAACCACCATCTGGGCTCTGCCCATGTATTCCAGCCGCTGGAACGACATTTTCACTTATGGCCAAATCAAGCGTTCCATTCCCATTCCCGGCCTCGGCCATTTTAATAAGCTCCTCTCGTTCTACGTGTCCACCCGTTTTACCGGCGACGCCAAGACCGGCCTCACTACCCAGAGCGTTGCCTATCCCGAAAATCTTTCGCAAAGCGCCTTCATTTTTGGTGTGGGCGCAGCCTCCAAAACCTGGCACCACCTCACCGGATGGCTGGAAGCCGGCGAATCCGTCAAATATCTCAACCTCAAAAACGTCGGCGCGGCCGTTCCCGATTATCGCGGCGGCATCAACTTCGCTAAAGGTTTCGGCTCCCTGCTCGGCAGCAATAAAGCCGGCTTCTATTACGAGACCACCGGCGACGCTATCTATGTCTCTAACTTCAGCAAAGACTGGCTCTTCTATTCGCAGAATCGCGCCGGCCGAACCATTCCCATCGGCGAGGGCGACAAGCTGCAACTCCTCCTCAACGGCAACTTAGTGCAGGACGCCCGGCGTCAACCCTGGGCCAACATCGTCGAATTCGGGCCCGGCCTCCGTTACCGTCCCCACTTCTTCCCCGCCAACGTCTACTTCTCGGCCGATTTCCTCGGGGGCATCCGCCTTCTCCAACAGTGGAATGCGCTGGCAAGCAACTCGGCAACGAACGTTTTCTATCCACGTTTCTATAACGACATTCGCATCGGCTTCTGGTACGCCCAAACAAAATGAAACACTTCAGAAAAATCCTCTGCGCCGTCGCACTCGCCGTACCCTCTTTCGCCGCGACCTTTCAAACCGACGGCGCCAATACCCTCACCTGGACCAAAATCCTCGGCTCTGTCGGCATCCAACCCGCCTCTGCCGATCCCACCATCCTCATCGCTGGAGCTTCCGCGCCCGCCGCCACCGCCGCCCTCGCCACCAGCCACATCCTCATCCTCGAAGGCGATAGCCCCGCCGCCCGCGCCTTGGGTATCCTTCCCCAAAAAGACAAAATTTCCGTCCGTCACATTGTCGATACCCACGCCCCGCAAATGCAAATCATCTGGGAGCAGCCTGCCGAAATTGTCAAAGCGCAACTGCCCGAAGGCTTCACGGTTTACGCCACCGAACGCTGGCAAAGCGCACCTGTCTTGGCAGGCAAGCGCACTTCACACGGCGCAATCCTCTGGCTCGCCACCGCACCCGGCCCCAGCGGCATCGAACGTTATCCCTACTTGCTGCATGCTCTTGTCGATCTGGGTCTCGATCTGCCCTTGCGCGGTACCAACCTCTGGGCCTTCTTCGATTCCTCCTACCGCATTCGCGCCGATTCCGACTATCTCGCCCGCCGCTGGCGTGAATCCGGCGTCAGCATTCTCCACGTCGCCGCCTGGCACACCATGGACCCCGATCCCATCCAGGACGAATATCTCGCGCGTCTCATCCGCGCCTGCCATCGCAACGCCATCCTCGTCTACGCCTGGCTCGAGCTTCCCCACGTCAGCGAAAAATTCTGGAACGACCATCCCGAATGGCGCGAAAAAACCGCCGCCGGCCAGGACGCCCAGCTCGATTGGCGTAAGCTCATGAACCTCCAGAACAACCAGTGCCGCGCCGCCGCCTCCACACAGATTGAAAGCCTGCTCAATCGCTTCGATTGGGATGGGGTCAATCTCGCCGAACTCTATTTCGAATCGCTCGAAGGCGCCAGCAACCCCGCCCGCTTCACGCCCATGAACGACGACGTTCGCGCCGATTTCAAAAAGCAAACCGGCCTCGACCCAAAAACGCTCCTCGAACCCGGCGCCCGCGCCTCAGACCTGCGCCGTTTTCTCGATTACCGCGCCAATCTTGCCACAAATATGCAGGCGCAATGGCTCGGCGAAATCGATAAAGCCCGCGTTCAGAAACCTTACCTTGACATCGTCCTTACTCATGTTGACGACCGTTTCGAGCCCGGTATTCGAGACGCCATTGGCGCCGATATCGCCCGCAGCCTCCCTCTTATGCAGGCCCGCCAGAGCACGCTGCTCGTTGAAGATCCTGCCACCATGTGGAGCCTCGGCCCGGAGCGCTATTCCAAACTCGGCGCGCAATACCGCCTGCTTACTTCAGACAGCGCTCATCTCGCCGTCGATATCAACGTGGTCGAGCGTTATCAGGACGTCTACCCCACCAAAAAACAAACCGGCGTTGAATTGTTCGAGCTCGTGCATGAGGCGGCTATTTCATTCTCTCGAGTGGCTCTGTATTTCGAAAATTCGCTCGAAAAGCAGGATCTCGCCTTGCTCCCCGCCGCCGCCAACACCGCTTCCGCCCAAGTCGAAGATGGCGTTCTAACGCTCGATGCCCTTCAGCCCACGCGCGTCGCATGGCAGGGAGCCGCCGATATGGATGGCAAACTCTGGCCCATACAAAACGCCCGCTCCATCCTCGCTCCCACCGGCAAACACAAGTTTGAAGCCAGCGCCTTAGAACCCGGCGTTTCCATTTCAGACTTCAACGGCGAAATCCGTTCCGCCCTCGGCGCTCCCGATCATGCCGATCTTTCTTACACCAGCAAGAGCCGCGCCGTCGCCGTCCTGGGCTCCGACGTTTCGCGCGTCGAAGTGGATGGCGCTCCATTCCTCGAAGCGAAAGGGGGTGAAAAACTCAGCTCTGTCGTTTTACCCGCCGGCGAGCACAAGGTCGCTTTTTACCGTTAATCCGCCGCGTAGGGTAAATTCTTCGATCAACGCCCGCTCCGCCGCCGGGTCAAGGCACACAATCGCATCCGTAACCAGTTCCACCCGCGCCCCGGTTTCGAGCAGCCCCAGCGCGGCGCACTTCACGCAGAGCTCCGAGACTAAGCCGTATACTACATAGCGCTCTGCCGCCAACTCCTTCAGCAAAAGCCGCAGCTTCGGATTCGAAAAGCAGTCCAGCTTTTGCTTCTCAATCACAATCTGCTGCGCCGCCAAAGTTCCCGCGCACTTTTGTTGCCCCGTCGTCCCAACCACGCAATGCGGCTTCCAGATTTTGAACTCCGCATCGTCCTCGCTATGCGCGTCCATCGTGGCAATAATCCGATACGATTTCTCCGCGGCAAACCGCGTCAATTTCGTCAGGCTTCCAACAATGTCCTCCGCCCCCGGCACGTACAACGCGCCCGCCGGATAGACAAAATCCAACTGCGTATCCACATCGAAGAAAACCGTTTTCATTACTTTGCCGGCTGCATTTCTTCACGGACGAATTCCGCCATCTGCCGCAGCAATGGCGACAACTCAACCGAATAAGGCTCCACGCGCCCGAGTTCTCTCAAGCGCCACGGCAGCGCTCCAATCATCGCCTGCGAACGCTTCTGAATATCCAACATCCCCGGCAGCGTCTCCACTAATTCGCCGTTAATCAGAATCGGCCGCAGCAGCGGTTCGCCCTTGAACTCGTTGCTGCACTCGCTGTAGTGCGCCACCACATCGCGATCCGCGTAACGGTAAATCTGCTTCGCCCCCGGCAGCGTGCTCTTATCGGAACTGAACTTCGCGGTGTAGAACACTTCGCCATCGCGCTTTAATTCCACCATCTTGTAAACCGCCGATAACGCCGGCGCATCCGCCGATGTCGCCAGTTGCGTGCCCACTCCAAACGCATCCAGCGGCACACCCGCTTTCACAAACTCCGCCACGCGATACTCGTCCAAATCGTTGGTCGCGAAAATCTTTGCTTCGCGCAATCCGGCGTGATCCAAAATACGCCGCACCTGCCGCGACAGTTCTCCCAGGTTCCCGCTGTCCAGCCGCACGCCCCAAACCGGCTTGCCCATTCGCGCCGCCAAATGCGCGCCGTCCAAAGTATCGTAGGTATCGATCAGGAAAACGGTCGATTCGCCTAACAGCTTTTGCAGCGCCCGGAAGCTGCGCTCTTCGTCGCCGAAAGCCATCGTCCACGAATGCGCGGCGGTACCGAATACCGGAATACCAAAACGCATTCCCGCTTCCGCATTGCTGGTTCCCGAGCATCCGCCCACGAACGCCGCTCGGCCCGCCAGAATTCCCGCGCCAGGCGAATGCGCTCGCCGGCTGCCGAATTCCACAATGGGCCGCCCTTCCGCCGCCAACACGCAGCGCGCCGCTTTCGACGCAATCATCGTCTGAAACATGAACGTCGAAAGCAGGAAGGTTTCCACCAACTGCGCTTCCACCAACGGCGCGCGCACAATCGCGATCGGCTCATTCGCAAACACCGGCGTTCCTTCCGGCAAGGCAAACAGGTCGCCGGTAAAACGCAGGTTCGCCAGGAAATCGAAAAACTCCGGCGGCGTTTGCTTGAACTGCGCCAAGCCGCGCAGATAATCAATCTCGTCCGGCCTGAACTTGAGTTCGCGCAAATACTCCACCGCCTGCGCCAAACCAGCGGCAATCAGGAAATTGCGCGGCTCCGGTAGACGACGGACGGAAAGTTCAAAGGTCGCCATTTCGCCGGTTTTCCGTTCGGCGAAATAACCCGCCGCCATCGTGAGTTCGTAGAGATCGGTATTGAGTGCGGACATGCTGCCTGACTGACAGCCTATCTACTTCTTCGAAGCTGCCGGCTTCACTTTGGTACTAGCTTCCAGGATATCGTTAACCGCTTTGGCGTCCAGTTGATAAAGGCTCATTTCGCTGCCGCGGCGCGCTACATAGCCATCGGCGTCTTTCGAAAACTCCACTTTCTCCGTGCGCTTTCCATCGTTCGAAACAACCGTCACCGACGCCGTCGCCGCGCCGAAACCGGACTCCACAAATTTGCTGGCCGTCAGTTCGCGCAGCTTGTCAATCACCTCTTGCACGCTCGCCGAATCCAGCACCTTGCCATCCGATTTCCAATCGCTGCCGCTTCTGGCGAACGCTTTACCCTGAATCTCTACTTTGGTTGGATCGCTGAAACCGAAATCGAAGATTTTCTTGTTGCGATATTCGTCCAGCGGTTTCTCCAACTGTTTCCCCAAATCGGCAGCCAGTTTGTAAGTCCCATCCACCACGCTGCTTTTGCCGAAATAGTCATCGCCGCTTTTGCGAACGTCAAGTGTTTGCGCGCCGGATGAATCGGTCAACTTTGCGACGGCCACCGGCTTGCCCGTGGCGTAGCCCTTTTTCGCCTTCTCCTGGTCGGCTGCCGGTGCGGCCAAATCCATCTTCGCTTCGGTGAACCGGCGCAAAAGCTCTTCCACCTGGAAATTGTCGGCGCGATAAGGCTGCGGCTGCACAATGGCCCATTCGTTTTGCCCATTCTTGCCGAACTCGATGTTCGTCTTACCGGCTGCCAGATCAATGCGCGTAAGCTGATTCTGATCGAACGTCAACAAACGTTTATCGCGCAGATCGTTCACGCCTTTATCAAACGAAGTCTTCAGCGACGAGGCGGCGGCGTAAACTTTGGGATTCCCACCGACGCGTACATAAACCAGCGAATTCGCCGGAACATCGTCGCCGATCAGCAATTGTTCAGTCCTGCCGCCCTTTTCGTGAACAGTCACAATCAGCGTCGGATTGGTCAGGCCGTATTTGCCTACGTCGCCCGGCTTCGCCTCGATCACGCTATCCGCATTCGCCGGAGCAAGCGAGGAAACGATACTCGACAGGGCGTCCTGGTCCGCCGGGTAAGCAGCCGGCGCAGTAATAGCCCACTTGCCGCTTTTGCGTTCCAGCGAAACTTTCGCGCCATCCTTCTTCTGAATGTCAATGCCTTCAATGGCGGTGTCGGGTATGTTCACCAACACCGGTGTTTCCGATTCCGCAGTTTTTTCCTTGCCCCAATCCGGATGCTTGTTGCTCCACCACAGCACGCCGCTGAGCGCGGCCAGCACGATGGCCGCGATGAGTAATTTTTTGGTGCCCATGTTATCTGCGCTTCATGAAGACCGCTACGCCCGCCACGATAATCAGCAGCGGGAAAGCGAAAACTTCTGAATAGAGAGTCAGGTTTACACCGCGCGGATCAAGCTTGCGGTCTTCCGGTTCTTTCGGCCGGATCGAAATCAAGTCTTCATCGGAGGAAAGCCAGTTAATGGTATTCAGCGCCAGATCGCGGTTCAAAGCGGTGGTCAGCGTATCGTTGGTCAAGAAACCGGAAGTGCCAATTACTACGAAACGTCCATTTTCATTTGGCTTGCCGGTGTCATAAGTGCCTGCGGCTCCCAGGACAAACGGGCCCTTCTTATTCTTTGGATCGTCCATTCTCACGCGGCCCGTGGTCAGTTCCGTCGTCGCGACGGCCGCGTCGGAGGTCGAAAAAAGCTTGCTGACGGTAGATTTCCCCGCGTTCTTCACTTCCAGCGAACGAGCCAGCGGCATGATGGTGTAGCTGCCCTTCAAGTCGTTCACAATCGGATGGTCCTCATAGTGATTCACCGGCGGATTTTCAGGACCATAAATCGCCGTGAGCGCCGTGTTCTCTAAAACCAAATCCTTGTCAAGAGTCACACCCCAGCTTTCCAGAAGATTGGTGAGCGCAGTGTTCTCGGCGATATGTTCGCCACGAAAATCAAGCGGCGGGTCGAGCAGAAACAACGCCCTTCCCCCGTTCTCGACATACGTTTTCAAGGCGGCCACTTCGTTCGTTGTGTAATCGCCTTTCGGGCCGGCGACGACCGTCACTTTGCAATCGTCCGGCACCTTGTTCTTGTCGAGTAAAGCAACCGATTCGGCGGTATAGTTGTCACGTTCCAACAAAGTTTTGAAAGCCGAAAGGCCGGGCCCATCCGTTAGATCGAGCGGACGCTCCTTACTGCCGCTTACGAAACAAACCTTGCGAACACCCTTCGAGATCTTGAGAAATGCCCCGGTGATTCCCTGCTCGTCAAACGATTTGGCTTCTTCGCGGCGCGCACCCTCTTCCACAAAGGCGGTACCTTGAAAACGCACACCGTATTCCCGGGCGCGCATCGGCTGAGTTTTCAAATCGACGTATTCGATGTGGATTTTGGGCGACAGGTTCCGATAGCGGTCGAGGACACCGCGCGCTTGATCGAAACTGCGGGCGCTATCGAAGTAAGTAATGGTGGCGTCTTGCTTCAAGTTGCCCACGATGCGCTGCGTTTCCTGCGAAAGAGTGAAGCGCTTGTTGCTGGTTAGATCGAGCGGCTTGTTAAAACGCACTCCCAAATAGTTCACCGCGCCCAAAATGGCGATGACCACAATCGTATAAAGGCCGGCGGTGGCGCCGAAGCGGGCTTGCTGCGAGGCTACGGTTTGAGTGGTTGCCATTTATGCCCTCCACCGCAGCGATTCAAGCGACCGCGTTGTCAAAAACAAACCTAGGAAAATCATGGAGAGATAGTAAATCAGATCTTTGCTGTCAATCACACCGCGCGAAAAGCTTTCCATATGGCTGACAATGGAAAGGTAACTGACGATGCGAATGGGGATGGAATCGCCGAGCGAACTCCACCAATTCATAATCCACAGCAGCAGCGCGAAAGCGAAGCCAACCGCGCCGGCTACGATTTGATTTTTGGTCAATGTGGATATGAACGCGCCGAAAGCCAACAGGCATGCGCCTTGCAGAAAAACACCCAGGAGACCGGAAAGCACCGGCTTCCAATCGGGCGAGCCGTAGATAAATAAGAAGGACAGATCGAGCACCAGAACACCCAATAGCGCCGAGTACATCAAGACCGCCGCGAGCCATTTTCCAATAACGATTTCCAAATCATGCACCGGCGAGGTGACCAGGAGCTCGATGGTTCCCTGGCGCTTCTCCTCCGCGAAGAGGCGCATGCTGATGAGTGGGATAAGAAATAGCCCGATCACTGAGATATTGCCAAACAGTGGAGCGATCACCATTTCGTTAACGCTCATGGGAACCGGTTGGCCGCGCATTTGCGATGCCATGGTTTCCTGCACAAAAAATGAAACCGAAATGGATGTGAAGCCGCCGCTCAAAACCGCAAACAGCGCCAGCAAAACCCAAGCGATCGGCGACACAAAATAAGCGTAGAGCTCGCGGCGGCAAATCGTCCAAACATTTCTCATGCCTGCTCTCCAGCGCTCACCGGCTCAGCTGCCCTTTGATCGGAGCCCGTCAGTTCAAGGAAGACTTCCTCAAGCGTGGTACTTGACCTCAATTCCAGCAGATTCCATCCCGCATGCACGATCGCGCGTGCCACTTCCGGCCGCACGTCGATACCGTTCAAGCCTTCCACATCAAACGCCAAGCGGCCGCCCATCGACTCGCGATCAAGCACTTTACTTACACTCGCTACTTGTTCGAGCTTCTGCCGCACTCCCAACGCATCGGCCGCACCAGCCGTGCTCAACTCGACGGTAAACGCCGAGCGGTTCTTCAAGTTTTCCACAGAATCGGTTTTTACCAGTTTTCCTTTGCTGATGATGATCACGTTCTTGCAGGTGGCTTCCACTTCGGGAAGTATGTGCGTGCTCAAGATAATGGTGTGTTCACCCGCCAAGCTACGAATTAAATCGCGCGTTTCCAGAATCTGTTTCGGGTCGAGCCCCGACGTTGGCTCGTCCAGAATCAGGACGTCCGGGTTGTGGATAATTGCCTGCGCCAAGCCAACGCGCTGCCGGTAGCCTTTGGACAGTTTTGAAATCAGCTTACCGCTGACGTCCAGGACCGAACACTTCTTCATGGTCTGCTGAACGCGGTCGGAGATTTCGGCGTTCGGGATGCCCTTCAAGCGTGCCACAAACGTAAGATAATCGGCGACGCTCATTTCCGGATAGAGCGGCGGCGCTTCGGGCAGATAGCCGATGCGCTTCTTCACTTCCATCGGTTGATCGAAAACATCGAAGCCGGCTACCGTAGCCCGGCCTGCCGTAGGAGGCATGAAGCAGGTAAGCACGCGCATGGTGGTTGTTTTGCCCGCTCCGTTAGGGCCCAGAAAACCGACGATATCGCCTTTATCAACGGAGAAAGAAATGTTGTCCACCGCAACATAGTTGGCATACTTCTTGGAAAGACCGGTGACTTGAATCATAGTTGTGGCGTGACGCCGTGTAGGAAATAACCAGGATAATTAAGGAGAAAATAAGGTGTCAATGATGAATCGCGGTTAGAGTGTTCAAAAACGGGAAGCATCTAATCACTTAACCCTAGACCCACGATTTGGAATCCTGAGTCAACGAATACTACATTTCCAGTAACGCCGCGGCCCATGTCGCTGGCCAGGAAAACCGCCGCGTCGGCCACCTCCGCTGGGTCTGTGTTGCGGCGCAATGGAGCGTTTGCTGCGACGCCTTCCAAAACCTTGGAAAAATCCTTGATGCCGCGCGCCGAGGTCGTTTTGATGGGGCCGGCGGAGATGGCGTTCACCCGCACCCTCTTCGGACCGAGATCGCTGGCCAGATAACGGACACACGCTTCGAGGGACGCTTTGGCTACTCCCATGACGTTATAGTTTTGCACTACTCGAATCGACCCAAGATAGGTCAAGGTAGTGATAGAACCGCCTTGCGACATTAAGGGGAGCATGGCGCGAGATACCGCGACTAATGAATAAGCACTAACCTCTTGCGCCAGCAGAAAACCGTCGCGGCTGGTTTCAAGGAAGGGCCGGCTGAGATCTTCACGATTGGCGAACGCGATGCTGTGCATGACGGTGTCTAAAACAGGCGAGTCTTGTTTCAAATTGCCGACCAGGGCCTCGAGCTCATCGGGTTTGGTGACATCGCACGGAAAGACTTTGGAAGCATGCAATTCCTGCCCCAGTTCTTCTACCGTCTGCTTGAAGCGTTCGCCCTGGTAGGTGAGAATCAGCGAAGCCCCTTCACGGACAAACGCAGCGCTGATGGCATAGGCAATGCTCCATTTGTTCGCGACGCCTAATACCAGCGCTGTCTTGCCCCGTAGCAGTTGTGACATGCACAGACATTGTAACGTGCGGGTAAAAGAGCGGGGAGCCTTCGCTGCATTCCGGGCGTTTCATGATTTTATAGTCGCTGCCAGCCGAAGACGCGGCAACTTCATCTGAAATCTCAAGGATGTACATTATGCCGTCTTTGACAACCCGCTTTGGATCAACCATCCGACTCGCAGCAAGCATCCCGTCGGGGCGAAGATAGCGATGGCCTTTTGCGATTAGCGCTCCGGTCAGCCTATCGAAATAACGGACTTCTTGAGACATGGTTCCAGGAATCTAACCCCTGATTTTATCGGTCAAGACTTTTTTCGATCGGACGATCTTAAATTCAAGCTCTCCAGATTCGACTCTCTCGGCAAAACTGCCGGCATTGAAAATTTCGCGAATTCTCCACTCGGATACCCGTATACAGGTCTTGTAGGGAGATTGGTTCGTTCCGGCGACCTGGAGTGTCCATAACTCCGGAGATCGTGGCCTGGAAATTCTCGTTGATGAGATCGAGATGAATCTTTCGGAATATTCGGATCGCCTGATAAGTGTCGATGAGCTCAAGACCAGAATACGAGAGTTGATAGGTCCGGTCTTTAGCAACGTGTCTCCGCCCACATTACGTTTGGTCGGTTGACGTGCGGGTACTTGAGGCCCAGAACATAAACGGACCGTTTCCATCCTCAAGCCGACCTTGTTGTCGATAATTTCGCCGTCAACAACTCGTCTTCGAAGCTGAAATCCGGCTTGGGATAGATGCGCTTCTTCAAGTATGACTTGTATGCCACTTTCAGACCAACATCAAATTCCGTTGGCTTGAAGGCTAGCATGCGCTGCGCCTTGGTGATGATTTGCGTAATGGCGGGCACATCGTAATAGGAGCCGAAATAAAGCTTTTCTCCCACGACTTGGCCGCCCGCGCGGTAAATGACTTCGCGTGGGACCGAGATAAAGCGCGGCTCTTTACAACCGGCGGCCATGGCCAGATGTTCCACAAGTTCATGTTGGGTAATCGCCTTGGGATTCGCCGCGTTAAAAGCGTGTCCAATGGCGTTGCGCAATTCCATGACGCGAATCATCAGGTCAACCAAATCCTTGATGTAGACGAACTGCATCAAGCGGTGCCCTTCACTGGGCAGAATCACCGGGCGCGCGGCGCGGAAGCGATCCCAGAAAAAGGCTTCCCGGTAGAAAGGATTCCCAGGACCGTAAACAAAAGGCGGACGCAGCGTCACGATGGGAAAGCCCGTCCGCTGGTGCAAACGAAACAGCGCCCGTTCGCTCATGGCCTTGTGGCGTGCATAAGGATTGGGATGATCGTCCGGCGCCAAGGCATCGCCTTCATGGTGATTTAAACCGTCGCCATAGGCGGCCACGCTCGACATGAAAACGTAGCGGGAGATTTTGCCATCGAAGATCTGGGCGGTCGCTTCCACGTGCGAACCGGTTGTGCCATGCTCCCAATCGTAAGCGTTGTCAAACACCACGTCGTAGCGTGTGTCCGAGACCGCTTTTTTTACACTGGCCGCTTCATTGCGGTCAGCCATCAGATTTCTGACCCGTTTGCCCAACGAGTGCCGCGATCTGCGATGCAGGATATGCACTTCGTGCCCGGCCTTGAGCAACTCAGCTACGAGCAACTTTCCTATGAACTGCGTGCCGCCAATCACCAGGATGCGCTTCGGCTCCGGTTCATCTGGCCGCTGCGCGGCCTTTGCTTTCGTGGCGGAACGAGCGGGCGCGGTGGTTGGCATAGGCCTTATAAACCGTTAGACGGCTTACACCCGCCAGCGTAACTAATCGTAATATTCCAGTCCCAAATGAGTAATAAGATCTTCACCTTGCATCCATCGCAGCGTATTCTTGAGTTTCATCAATTGGATGAAGATATCGTGCTCTGGATACAATCCCGGAGCCGTCATCGGTCCTTTAAAATAAAAAGACAACCACTCTTGGATGCCCTTCATCCCGGAACGTTGCGCCAAATCCATAAAAAGCACTAGATCGAGTACGAGCGGCGCGGCCAGAATCGAGTCCCGGCAAAGGAAATCGATTTTAATTTGCATCGGATATCCGAGCCAGCCAAAAATATCGATATTGTCCCAACCCTCCTTGGAATCGCCGCGGGGCGGATAATAATTGATGCGTACCGCGTGGTACAGATCTTTATAAAGCTCGGGATAAAGATCAGGCTGTAGAATTTGCTCCAGCACCGAAAGCTTGGTCTCTTCTTTCGACTTGAAAGAGCCGGGATCTTCCAGAACTTCGCCGTCGCGGTTGCCCAGGATGTTTGTCGAAAACCAGCCGCGCACGCCCAGCATGCGCGCTTTGAAGCCCGGCGCCAGCAGTGTCTTCATATAGGTTTGGCCGGTCTTGAAATCTTTTCCGCAAATAGGAACGGCGTTGTTGCGCGCCAACTCCTGCAAGGCTGGAACATCGGTGGTCAAATTGGGCGCGCCATTGGCAAACGGCACGCGCAGGCGCAACGCCGCATAGGCATAAATCTGGCTGGGAGCAATATCGGGATCGTTTTTGCGCAGCCCCTCCTCAAACGAGGCCAGACTTTGATGCACGGCGGCCGGCCGGTGAAATACTTCGGTAGATCCGCACCAGATCATGACCAGCCGGTTGCAATTGTTCCGCGCCTTGAAATCCAGGATGTCTTCCATCAGCTCTTCGGCCAGGACCATCTTGGAAGCGCCCGATTTTACGTTGGGACCGGTTATGCGCTTCACGTATTCGTGATCGAATACGGCTTTCATGGGCTTGAGGGCCGAGAGTGGCTCTTTCAATTGATCGAGGATTGGGCGCTCGAGCACGTTCGCCCGGACCGCCGCTTCAAACCCATCGTCCTCAAAAATATCCCAACAACCAAATGCCAAACATTCGAGCGGCGCCAAAGGCACAAAATCTTTGATCTTGGGGGTGCGGCCTTCCGTCCGTTTGCCCAGCCGGATGGTGCCCATTTGGGTGAGCGAACCAATGGGCGAGCCAAGGCCGCGCTTAATGGCTTCCACACCGGCGATAAATGTTGAAGTCACCGCGCCCATGCCCGGAATCAGAACCCCCAATTTGCCATCCGCGGGCGCTATGGTGGTGTTTGGTTTGCTAGCCAAAGGGAAATAACTCCTGGTTGACGATTCGGCGCGCACCGGGCAAAGGGGTCCGCGCGCCCGTTCTACGTTATACTAACATTCGAATGTCGCAAAGTGTGACGGCAACCATCTCGGCCCTTGTGGTGGACGACGAGCCGCTCGCGCGCGAGGAATTGTCCTTTCTTTTGAGAGACTTTCCCGAAGTCGAAATCCT
This sequence comes from Bryobacterales bacterium, assembly GCA_963785595.1. Taxonomy (GTDB): domain Bacteria; phylum Acidobacteriota; class Terriglobia; order Bryobacterales; family Bryobacteraceae; genus Bog-105. Next base: position 162,390 of record CAWAVY010000004.1, read on the forward strand.
GCAATCGGCTACCAACGGCCTGGAAGCGGTAAAGCTGATTGAACGGCTGGAGCCGGACTTGGTCTTCCTGGACGTGCAAATGCCGGGTCTGGACGGCTTGGGGGTGATCGCCAAAGTACGTGAGAGCGGCGCCACCGTCCCGCACTTCATTCTCACGACTGCTTTCGACCAATACGCGGTAGAAGCGTTTCGTCTGGAAGCTCTTGATTATCTATTGAAGCCCGTCGAAAGGGAGCGCCTGGCTGAAAGCGTGGCGCGCGCCAAGCGGATTATTGAAGATAAGCAGCAGGCGCAGGAAAAGGCGGCTGAGCCAACTTCTTCCGTTTCCAAAGCGCCCGCTCAGCGCACCAAACTGCTGGTACGCGCCAACAACCGCAACCTCATTGTGGATGCGCAGGATCTGATCTACGCCACAATCGACGATGGGCTCATTACGGTGGTCACCTCCCACTTTGAAGGCCAATCGAATTACCGCACTATTGAAGAACTGCAATCCAATCTCGACCCCAACCTTTTCTGGCGCGTCCATCGATCGTTCCTGGTGAACATCAACAAAATCCGCGAAGTCATTCCGTGGTTCAAGTCCAGTTTTCAATTGAAAATGGACGACAAGAAGCAGACCGAAATTCCGGTGAGCCGCATTCAGACGCGGCGCTTGCGAACCCTGCTGAAGATTTGAGGTTTACACAACCACGACCGCCGGGGAGTGGGTGTAGTTCCGCGTCAAAGCCCGAACTGCCGTTAAAGTCCTTCCATCCTCTTCCGATATAGAGTTAGGTGCAATGCCGCGTCCGAATCATCACCTTTAGAAAGGCCATGATCATTGACTTGGCTCGGGTGGCGAAAGCTTCGCGGGCGGGCGATTCGCTCCTGTGCAACTGCGCATGGGCGTCGTATGCCTGAGATAGAGCAGTTTGGCCCTTCGTCGACTGCTTTGGCCCGGCGCGCACTTTTGCTAACAAGCACATTCGCCACTGCTGGCTCGGCATTAGGCTTGATCGGCATGGTGAAAGGGACGGTGGCCGGTCCAGAGGCGGCGCTTATAGTCTCATGCCTGGTCTTTTGCTTAGCATCACTGGCAGCCTTGCTGGTTTGGCGCCGTATTGCCCTACAGACGATCGCCACCGCCTCCACCCTATACTTCGCCTTCTACCTTTGCGCCTGCTCGATCATTTCGGTCAGCCGCCTGAGCCAACACCATCTCAATCTCTTCATTTACCTGGTCTGGTTTTTCCCCCTCCTGGTATTCAATAAGCTCGTGAATGAGCCGGCGGTGGGACGTTTGCTCGGCAAAATTTTGCTGGTGGGTCCGGTGGCAATCATCGTCTGCCTTGCCCCCCGCTTGATCGCGATTTTCAGCGTGGACCTGCTGTTCCTGTTAGTGACCTCTTGTCTCAGCTATCTTGGCTTCGGCTTGGCATTCACGGTTATCACGCGATACCGGGAAGAATACCTTGTTGAGCGCGAGCGCGCCGAGTCTCTGGCGGAACTGAAAAAAACCAATCTCGAGCTGCGGCTTGCCAGGGATAAGGCGGAAGCGGCCAACCGCGCCAAGAGTGAATTCGTGGCGAATATGAGCCATGAGATCAGGACGCCGATGAACGGCATCATCGGCATGACCGAATTGGCGCTGGATACCGAGTTATCCGCTGAGCAGCGCGATTATCTGGCCACCGTTAAATCGTCGGCCGATTCGCTTCTGGGAGTCATCAACGACGTGTTGGATTTTTCAAAGATTGAAGCCGGCAAGATGGAACTGGATCCGATCTGTTTCAATCTGCGCGAGAGCCTGGAAGAGACAATGAAGGCGATGGCTGTGCGGGCTCACCAGAAGAACCTGGAACTGGCGTTTGAAATGAAGCCAACCGTTCCAGACTGGGTGATTGGAGATGCTACACGTCTTCGCCAGATTGTGGTGAATTTATTGGGCAACGCGATTAAGTTCACCTCAGTTGGAGAAGTCGCATTGGAGGTTTCGCTGGAGGCAAGCAGCGGGAACCGCGTGGCCCTGCATTTCGCGGTGCGCGATAGCGGCATCGGCGTTGCCCCCGAAAAACAAGCGCTTATCTTCGACGCCTTTTCCCAAGCCGATACGTCCACCACGCGCGAGTTTGGCGGGACAGGCCTTGGCTTGACGATCTGCGCGCGCCTGGTGGCCGCCATGGAGGGAAAAATTTGGGTGGAGAGTTCCTTGGGCATGGGAAGCTGCTTCCATTTCACGCTTTGGCTGGAGTTGGCGCGGGAAGCGCCGCCGGCCGCCGGAACCGATCAAATATCGTTGACCGGCATGCCCGTCTTGATTGTGGACGATCATCTTACGAATCGACGAATTCTGATCGATTTGTTATCGCAATGGCAGGCCCGGCCTGTGCCCGCCGCCAGCGCTGAGGAAGGTCTGGCTCTGATGGGCCGGGCCGCCGCACAAGGGCAGCCGTTCGCACTGGTGCTCACTGACGCCCATATGCCGGGGATGGACGGCTTCGATCTGGCGCTGCAAATCAGGAGTTCGCGAGACTTGGCGGGAGCCGTCATCCTGATGCTCACTTCCGGCACACGGCAAGACGATCTGGCGCGTTGTAGGGAATTAGGCGTTTCCGCCTGCCTGACTAAGCCGGTACGCCGGGCGGAGCTGCAAGCGGCGATCATTAGCGCCTTGGCCCGCAATAGCAGCGCGGAACACTTCATGAAAGCGCCCATGAAAACGCCCCTCTCGGCGGCCGGCGAAACTGCCACGCAGTCTCCGCTGCGTATTCTTTTGGCGGAAGACACGCTGGTTAATCAACGGCTGGCCGTGCGCATTCTTGAAAAAGAAGGGCACCGGGTGGTAGTGGCCGGGAACGGCAGAGAGGCACTGACGGCTTGGCTGAATCAACCTTTCGACCTCATTCTGATGGACGTGCAGATGCCGGAAATGGATGGGTTCCAAAGCACCTCCGCCATCCGCCGCGCCGAAGCCGCTTCGAACAGCCACATTCCGATCGTCGCCTTAACCGCGCACGCTATGACCGGCGACCGCGAACGCTGCCTGGCGGCCGGCATGGACGACTACATCTCCAAACCAATCAACAGAAGCGCTTTGCTCGAAACGATCGCAAGACACAGTAAGCGATCGGGCACGCTCGCACTGCTGCCTGTGTGAATTTTCAATGGAGTACCAATGCTCAGCTTAGCGGTGTGGCCGGCGCTTCGATTTCCTGGTGCTGCCAAAGCTCCTGAAACTCGGGACTCTGGCCGCGCAGGGTTGCGAGGGTGCCTTCCGCCACGATGCGCCCCTGCTCCAAAACATAGACATAATCGAAACAAGGCAGCAAGTGCAAGCGGTGCAGGGCCGACACCATAGCCTTGCCGGAGAAAGCCTCGAATAAGCGCCGATAGATGACGGCTTCGGTCTTGGGGTCAACACTGCTGGTTGGCTCGTCCAGCAAAACAACGTCGCTCTCCGCCGCCGCCAGAATGCCGCGCGCCAAGGCTAAGCGCTGCTTCTGGCCGCCGGAAAGATTCACGCCTTTTTCCTGAATGCTCGAATCCAAGCCGCGCGGCAGTTCTTCGACAACCTCTGAAAAATGGCTGGCCTCGCACGCCGCGTTGATGTCCTCGGGCGCAAAGGGCAGATCGAGAGTGAGGTTGTAGGCGATGGTGTTTTCGAAGATTTCGGGATCTTGCGGAAAGAGCGTAACGGTTTCGTTCAGGCTGGCGAGGGCTCGCTCTTCGCCATCCACCAGCATGCGGTAGCCGGGTTCCGGTTCGTACAAGCCGCGCAGTAAAGCCAGCAAGGTGCTCTTGCCGCTGCCACTTTCGCCAATCAGGGCCACTCGTTTGCCCCGCTGGAGTTTTAAGTGAATGTTGTGCAGGCTTTGCGGCGCATGCTCCTGCTGGTACTGCTCGCGATGCGAAAAGCTGAGGTTCGATAACTCCAAGGTTTGCCAGCGTCCTGGCAAATCGGTTTTCCTATCGGCGCGGTGATGCGCCCGGAATGCTTGCTCGATGCCGTCGGCGGTACGAACGTCGGTGTTGTATTGCACAATGCGGTTGTATTCGGCGGCTAAATCGTGAAACACGCTGGTGAACTGGTTCACGTAGCCAAGCAGCGTCACCAGGCTGCCTACCAGGAAAAGTTTGCCGGGAGTCCAGTGCTCGAACACATAACCGGCCACGATCACGCAATAAGTAAGGGCCACCAGAGTGTCAACCACGAACCATTTCCATTCGTTGATCACCGCATTGCGGCGAAACGGATGAAGAAGCTGGTGAATTTTGCGGGCAATGCCGCCTTCCATGCTCTGTTCAAGACGTAGGGTCACCACCGTCATGATGTTGGAAAGGCTATCGAACAGCGTGGCCGCAATCACGTGCTCGCCCTCATTCACCTGTTCCTGCGTGCGGATGATGGGCCCGTCGAATCGCATGATGATCCAAATGGCAAGCACGCCGAGAAGAGCGCCGATGGTGCCGAAGAGTGGGGCAAAGATCAACATGGCAGTGAAGGAGACGGTCAGCCGCGAAATGGCATAGATATAAGTGAAGCCGCCGTCGAAGAACTGGCGCAAGGCTTCGTAGGCTTTGCGAATGCGATTAATGGTTGACCCGCTGTGGTGATCCTGATGCCATTTGACGGGCAAATGCAGGGCTTGATGATAACGCTCATTCAGGAAATTGCGGCTCAGATTGAAAGCCAGTTGCCGTTCCATGACGCGCGCCGGGCCGTGGAAGCTCCACTCCAGCAACTTGAGGCCGACGTAGGCTAAAGCGTAAACCAGCACGTAATGGGGGATCTGTTCCTGACGGCGTTGGATCTTATCGATAAACCAACCGAGCAGCAACGGGTACGAGCCGTAAACGAAATTGGCGCACAAAAATAGGGCGTAGATCAGCACATAACGCCGGCGTTCGGCGCGCGCATAACGCCACGCGGTTCGCAGCAACGAGAAATAGGGGTTCTGCAACAGGAAGCCTAACGCCCATTATCGAACGAGTTATGATGATGTTCGACGATGCCCGAACAACCGGACGCCGCCCTTGCATCCAAGGTGATGGCCGTTATTGCCAAGTCCCAGCGCATGCCTGTCGAAACCGTAACGCTCGACAGCACGTTCGAGGAATTGAAAATCGATTCGCTCGATGGCATCAACATCGTTTTCGAACTCGAGAGTGAGTTTGGAATCGACATTCCCGAGGAAGGCACGCATTTGCGCTCGGTACGCGAAACAGTGGCAGGCATTGCCCAGCTTTTGGCGCAAAAGGCTGCGGCCCAAGAACCCGCCGGCGGCGCGTTGCCGGTTCACAAGGACGACACGGCTTGAACCGCGTGGCGGTGACCGGCATGGGGCTGGTCTGCGCGTTGGGCAACAACGTTAAAGAGTGCTGGCCGCTGCTGGCGAAAGGCGAATCGCGCATCCGCCCGTTAGCCGACCCCGGCACGCCTCCTTATAAGTTTCGACATGGGGCTGAGGCGATTGATTTCCGGCCGCTGGATTTTTTCAGCGAGAAGGAAATGCTATTCCTGGAACGGTTCGCGATGATGGCGGTGGTGGCTGCGCGTGAAGCGGTGGCGCAAAGCGGAATTTCGTTTGCGGATGAATTGGGCAACCGTTCGGGAGTGATTACCGGCACCAGCGTGGGAGGCCAGTTCAGCGAAGAGGAAGGCTATATGCGGCTGTACCGCGAGAATAATCCGCGGGTGGCGCCGTTGACCATTCCGCGCACCATGTCGAATGCCGGGGCCAGCCGCATTTCGCTCGAATTCGGCATTCACGGGCCTTGCTACACAGTGTCAACGGCTTGCTCGTCGTCAAACCACTCGATCGGGCAAGCGTTTTGGATGGTGCGAAACGGACAGTTGACGGCGGCCATTGCGGGCGGGAGCGAAGCGGTGTTCGCTGAAGGATTGCTGCGCGCCTGGGAGGCGATGCGGGTGGTGTCGCCGGAACCGTGCAAGCCCTTTTCAACGGAACGGCGTGGGTTGTCGCTGGGCGAAGGCGCGGGCATGCTGGTGCTCGAAAATTGGGAACACGCGGCGGCGCGAGGCGCAAGGATATTGGGCGAAATTATCGGCTTCGGTATGAGCTCCGATGCCCATCACATTACGCAACCTTGCGTTGACGGGCCCGCGAACGCTATGAAGTGGGCGCTGCGCGATGCGGGCGTCGAGCCGGAAGCCGTTGATTACATCAACGCGCATGGAACCGGCACGCAGAGCAACGACGTGACTGAAAGCCAGGCCATTCGCACGGTTTTCGGGCCGCGAGCCGAAAATATTCCGGTTAGTTCTACGAAAGCCGCGCATGGACACACCCTGGGCGCGGCCGGTGCGGTGGAAGCGGTAGCGACTCTGCTCTCTCTGCGGCATGGGATTGTGCCGCCGACGGCGAACGTATCCGCCATCGATCCGGCGTGCGCCATTCGGGTGGTGCATGCGGAAGCGCTTGAGGCAAACTTGGAGATTGCCTTATCGAACACGTTCGCCTTCGGAGGGCTGAACGCGTCATTATTATTGCGGCGGGCGGTGTGCTCGTAGCGCCGCCGCTTTGCGCAACGCTGGGGCTTCAGCCGCCTGGAGGGGTATAAGTAACGGTCTTGGCCAGCGCCTGATCGAGCTCTTCAACCGTTAAAAGCGGAGTCGTTTTCCCTTTTAGAGCGCCGCTGGCGGCGACCGCCACGCTGAGCGCGGCCGCACTGACCGAATCGGGCAAATCGGCCAGCACAATCACATCGTCCTTTCCAAACGTAAAGTAGAGGCCTTCCAAAGTACCGCCCAGACTGGCCAACATTTTCTCAACCGCTACTTTGCGTCCGGCGGCTCTTCCTTTAATGACTCCGCGCATGCCATCAGCGGTGTAACTTCCCGCAAACAAAAACTTAGGCATTGGTAACTCCCTCCTTGGGGCGCGCCGAGTATATCAGAAGCGCAAAGGGCACATTCGTGCCGCGAAACAAAGTCAGGAATTCGCGCGGCCTCGACGTGGCCGTTTTGCGCGAGTTCCTTGAAAGAGACCGGGGTCCGGCCGAGCTATTCGCCCGAATCCGTACCCACTTTGAGAACAGCCAGAAACGCCTCTTGGGGTATTTCCACCCGCCCCACGCGCTTCATTCGGCGCTTTCCCTCTTTTTGCTTTTCGAGCAGCTTGCGTTTGCGAGAAATATCGCCGCCGTAGCATTTCGCCAGGACGTTTTTGCGCATGGCGGAGATGGTTTCGCGGGCGATGATCTTATTCCCAATGGCCGCCTGCAGGGCCACTTCAAACATCTGGCGTGGAATGAGTTTGCGCAGTCGCTCGATCAGCAACTTACCGCGCTCGTACGCGAAGTCGCGATGGACGATCATGCCGAGGGCATCCACGGGTTCGCCGGCCACGAGAACATCCAGCTTCACCATGGGCGAAACGCGATAGCCGGACAAGTGATAATCGAGCGACGCATAGCCCCGGCTGGCCGATTTCAAGCGGTCGTAGAAATCGAGCACAATCTCGTTCAGAGGCATTTCATATAGCAGCAGCACTCGTCCGCCACCGATATATTCAAACTTCTTCTGGACGCCGCGCTTCTCTTCCAGCAGTTTCAGAATCTCGCCAATGTATTCTTCACGCGTGATCACGGTGGCGTCGATAATCGGCTCTTCAATCTTTTCGGTATTTGTCGGATCCGGGAACTTTTGGGGGTTATCGACTTCGATCAGATCGCCGGCGGTGGTGGTGACGCGATAGCGGACCCCCGGGGCGGTGGTGATCAAATCGATTTCAAATTCGCGCTCCAAGCGCTCCTGCACAATTTCCAAATGCAAAAGGCCGAGAAAGCCGCAGCGGAAGCCAAAGCCGAGAGCAACGGAGTTCTCCGGCTCGAAATTGAAGGCGCTATCGTTGAGCCTGAGTTTTTCCAAAGCGTCGCGCAGCAGGCCGTGCTCGTGCGATTCAACGGGATAGAGACCGGCGAAAACCATCGGCTTGATTTCCTGAAAACCGGGGAGCGGTTCGGCGGCGGGGTTCGCGTCGTCGGTGATGGTGTCGCCAATCATGGCATCCGAAACGGTCTTAATGTTGGCGAACATAAAGCCCGCTTCGCCGGCCGTTAATTCGTCGCAAGGGACGGGCTTGGGAGATTGAAAGCCGAGGCCGTCCACTTCATGCACTTTACCGTTGGACCACAGCCTGATCTTCTGGCCTTTGCGCAGCGTGCCGTCGACAATCCGGGTGAGAATGATGACGCCGCGGTAGGGATCAAACCAGGAATCGAAAATGAGTGCGCGCAAGGGCGCGGCCGGGTCGCCCTTCGGCGGCGGGACGCGTTTAACAACGGCTTCGAGAATCTCTTTGATGCCAATACCGTTTTTGGCGCTAGCGAGAACCGCCTCGCTCGCGTCAAGCCCAATCACCTGCTCAATCTGCTCGCGAATGCGCTCCGGTTCGGCCGAGGGCAGATCGATCTTATTGATCACCGGAATGATTTCAAGATTGTGATTGAGCGCCAGATAGGTATTGGCCAACGTTTGCGCCTCGACGCCTTGCGAGGCATCGACCACCAACAGCGCGCCTTCACAAGCCTGCAGGCTGCGCGAGACTTCGTAAGTGAAATCGACGTGGCCGGGTGTGTCGATCAGATTGAGTTCGTAGAGATTTCCGTCGTCGGCTGTATAGTTGAGCCGCACGGCGTGGGCCTTAATGGTGATGCCGCGCTCGCGTTCCAGATCCATGCTGTCGAGAACCTGCTCCATCATTTCGCGTTGTGCCAAAGCGCCGGTGAATTCCAGCAGGCGGTCGGCTAGGGTGGATTTGCCGTGATCGATATGCGCAATGATAGAGAAATTGCGTATGAAGCGGGGGTCCATGTTGCGGTAGACTGAGGGGTAAACCCCAAGTATCCCATAGCGAGTGGCGACGCACGCCGCCAACGCGCGCCTCTCATTTCATGTCATACCAGACCTTCCAAGGCTCGCTCGACGCCAGCAAACTGCGAATCGCGGTGATTGTGAGCCGTTTCAACGAGTTCATCACGGAGCAACTGGCCAAAGGGGCGCTGGCGGTTTTGGAGAAGCATGGGTGCCCGCCGGAAAATGTGCTGTTCGTGAAAGTGCCGGGCGCGTGGGAGTTGGCTGTCGCGGCGAAACACATTGCCCCGTCGTGCGATGCGATTGTGGCGTTGGGCGCGGTGGTAAGAGGGGACACGCCGCATTTCGAATATGTGGCGAGCGGGGCGGCGCAAGGGTTAACGCGCGTAAGCCTGGATAGCGGCGTACCGATCGCTTTTGGGGTGTTGACGACCGACGATATGCAGCAGGCCATGGACCGGGCCGGCGGCAAGAGCGGCAACAAAGGCGCGGAGGCGGCCGAAGTAGCCATCGAACTGGCTAGTTTGGTGCGGCAGTTGAAGGAACTCCGCTAGCCATGGCGGCACGGCACCGGTCGCGCACCAGAGCATTGCAAGTTCTGTTCGAGTGGGACATGCGGGGCGAGCCGATTGACGGTGCCATCGCGCATTACTACGACACTTTGCATTCGGAAGAAACGCAGACCGATGTGCAACTCAAGCCGGATAAGTTCATGGAAGAACTGGCGCGCGGCACGGTGGCGAATGCCCAGGACATCGACAAGAAAATCGAGGCGAAGTCGGCTCACTGGCGCTTGGAACGCATGGCTGTGGTGGACCGTAACATTCTGCGGCTGGCGATTTATGAGCTTGGCCGGAATGAGTTGCCGGGGCCCGTGGTGATCGATGAGGCATTGGAACTGGCGCGGCAGTTTTCAGGCGATGAGTCGCTTTCGTTTATTAATGGTGTGTTGGATGCGGTACACCGGCAGGCAGGGTGAGTGCGGTGGGCCTCCCATCGGTAGATGCGCCCAGGTAGGAAAGCCCGGTGGCGAGCTATCCTTGAGAGTTATGAGGGATCAAGACTCCTCAACCCAATCTCGCTGCTTGTTCTGCAATCAATTACCAGAGTCTGTTCCCAAAACGGGCGGATCGACGCAGCCCTATATCTGTGAGTCATGCATTGCCGAACGCGCAACTAAATTCGAGGCGGTTCGAGACCGGATTCGACAAATCGAAGCAAAGGCCCTAAGGCTGACGAGAGGCGCACGTTAGCCCGCTACGAATCTTATTTCACCGCGACTCGCGCTAAATCGGTCAGCGAGGATGGACGGTAGAGGAGTTTGAAAGCCACTGGACAATCTGTTTGCGAGCTTCCTCGGCTGGAATGGAGTCGCTTGGCTTGCCAACGTGCGCGTCCAGCATTTGAAGCGTTTCTTCATCGAGTTCCACTTCGGGCTCGGTCGAGACAAACGGATCAGTGTTCCGTTCAGCCGCCATACCTTCAGATTACCCGGCCAGCTTCGGCAGAGACCTTATTTCAGCGTAACCCGCGCTAGCCCGGCATTGTTCGCACTATCATAAACCCGCACCACCAGCAAATGCTCGCCCGAGTGCAGATTATCCAGATGCAAATGAAAACGTTCGCGCGGCGAATCGGTTACGCCTTCCACCGCTTCCACCGGCTGCCAGAAACCTGCATCGATCGAGTATTCGCAGAGACGCAGTGGACTCGTTTTGTCTTGCGCTTCAATATCCACATCCAGCAAATTGCCATCGCGCTTTACGTTTGATAATGCGACCAGCGGCGGCGTATTGTCGATCAGCACGGGCGAACTGGTGATCTCGGCCTGCTGGGCGTATTGAACCGCATTGGCCGGCGCATCGGATGCCACCACTTTGAAATAGTAGCGGCCATCGGCGAACACGTCGGGATCAAGGAGCAAGCTGTTCTCAAACATGCGGCTGCGAATCAGGTGCCAATTCGATTCATCTTCCGCCCGGAAATACAACGAATAAACCAGCTTGTCGCCATCGGGATCGTCGGCCTGCCAGGAGACTTGGGTCTGGGTGGATTGCAAGTGCGAAACCGATTGTGTGGCGGAGGAAGCCGAACTGGCGGCGGGCGCCTCGCCGGTATCGGTGACCGTGATCGAATAGGCCGAGGAAGACGTAGAGGCCGTGCCGCCGGATTTTTGCGGGTTTGTAGCGACGATGGAAGTCACGGTAATGCTGTGTAACGCGGGCGGCCCGTTTTGCGGCAAGTAAGGAACGTCCACGGTAGAGATGGCGGCGCTTGTGCCGGCCGGCCATTCGGCGCGCCATTGCACAAAGCGCGCGGGCGGACTCTTGAGCAGCGAATGGGAGGAGTCGATGATCGGCTCAGACCAGGCGCTCCAAGTGGCGTCGGGCCGGGCTGTATTGCCGGTGCGCGTCAGGAAGGCCAAGCCGGTTCCCATGCCATGCCATTGCAAGTGGCCCCAATGCGCCACGCTGATGGAATCATGCACTTGGGATTCGTAAGACGACGGCGCACTGCCTGGCGCTCCGAAGGCGAACAGGCGCGCTGGGTTGCTCATGGCGGCGTAAAGAGTGCCGCGCAGTTGCAGGAGGCGGGTGGTTTCGCCGTTTCCCGGTTCGGCGATCAGCGTGGTCTGGTGATCGTGCCAGCGGTAGATGCGGCCCTGTTCGTCGGTGGAAAAAAGCAGGTCTTCGCCATCCATCAACAGGTCGTAGACGTTGTCCTCTTTCGATGTCCGCAGCGTTTCCACCGCGCCTTCGGGAGAGATGCGGTAAATGGCCGATTTCTCGACCCCACTGACTTCGGTGATGGACGCCGAACTGGCCGCGCCTGAGGCTTGCGCCGCGTTTGCTTTATTGGCTTCGCCGGAAACTTTCACGCCGCTTTGATCGTTGTCCGCCGTAGCGCCATTCTCTTTCGCCTCGCTGACCGTGATCACGGTGGGTGTAGAGCTGACCACCGTGGCCGTTGACGCGGTATTGGCGGAAGCGCCGCCGGTACGGGTGGAGAGCGCGCCTCCCATAGCCGCTACATAAATGTTTCCTTTGGTATCGCTGGTAATGGCGCGAATTTCTGGCAGGGACGAGTCATAAAGCATGGCGGCCTTTCCGGGCGCGCTGATTTCATACAGCAAGCCGTTGGGGTCCGTTCCGGCCAGCACGTGGCCATTGGCCGCCATCGCCAGGGCGGTCACATTCGCCTGGCCGGTCTCGTAGTACAACTCCGCAGTGGTGGCGCCTGGCGCCAGCCGGTATATGCGGCCAGGTTCACCGGTGGCAATGTACAGTTCGCCTTCACGGCCCAGCTTCAGTGCCCATATATATTTGGCCGGGGCCCGCCAAATCTCTTTCGCGCTTAAGCCTTCTATGCGATAGACGCCACCATTGGGCGATGAGCCGGCGTAGAGAATGCCTTGCATATCGCAGACTAGCGCGAACACTTCGCTTTGTGGCGCCGACCACGCGAGCGTCCCTTTGCCATCCGCCGCCACTCGATATACTTTGCCCGAATGACCCGTGCTGGCGAATATGCCTCCATCTGGTGCGGGGGCGATCGACCACAACGCCGGCTGATCGAGCGGGGTAGACCAGCGAACCGCCGGGCCGGGCTGCAGAATGCCATCCGCCGAAAGGGCTAAATTCACCAGCCGGCCTTTGAGGAAATCGGAAAAGCCGCTTACCTCCCAAACCGTGCTGGTGGCCGCGGTGGCGATTATGGACAGAGCGCCAAAGGCGGCGAAGAATCGGAGTTTCAAGCTATCTACATAGTAAAGGGCGGGGTTCTGAGCAGCGGCCGGCTATCTCGCGGGCGAACGAAAAAATCAATTGACTCCCTTACGGAATTGTGGTTAGCTAATTTAAACATTGCGAAGTTGCTAGGCTACGCAGATTGTTTTCAGTTAGTTTTACGGCCGCGTCGCTCTCGATGCTCAGTAGCAAACAACCTGCACTTATTGCATCCGCACTTATTGCCATAAGGAGAGTTACTGAAATGCGCCACCAACTCCGTTTAGCGGCACTTAGCATAGCCGCCGCGTTCGCCGCACAGAGTCAGACGGTGGACACGGCCGTTCTTGGCACCGTCGCCGACCCGGCGGGGGGTGCGATTCCAAACGCTCGCGTCACCGTGTCGCAAGCCGCAACCGGATTTTCGCGGTCGGAAGCCGTGAGTTCAACGGGCACGTTTGAATTCCGCTATCTGATACCGGGAAATTACACCGTGGAAGTGCAAGCTACCGGCTTTCGGAGTGAGATTCGCTCGAATGTCGATATTCAAATCGGCCAACAAGCGAAACTCGAATTTTCGCTACAGGTGGGATCGCTCCAGCAGGCGATTAACGTGGAAGCGCTCACGCCCTTGCTGCAAACGGAGAACGCGACGCTGGCGGGGGTTGTCGGACAGGAGAGAATCGAAAATCTTCCATTGAACGGCCGAAAGTTCGACGACCTGGCGATACTGACACCCGGGGTAAGCGTCTACAATCCAGATCTTCATTCCTCCAGCACCGACGGGTCTGAGATCAGTGGGAACGGTTCCAGGCCGATTTGGGGCCAGGTGAACGTGGACGGCATCACGATGGTCAACAACCGGCATAACTACGTCAATCTATATCCCTCGCTGGATGCGGTGCAGGAATTCAAGGTACAGACCGGCGATTATTCGGCGGAATACGGGGGCAACGCGGGGACCAACGTAAACATTCAATTGAAGTCGGGATCGAATCAATTTCACGGCGACCTGTTCGAGTTCTTTCGCAACAATGCGCTGGACGCGCGCAACTATTTTACGCCGCCTCCGATTCCCGTGAACATTCTAAAGCAGAATCAGTTCGGCGCGACACTGGGCGGGGCGGTCATCAAGGACAAGCTATTTTTCTTTGCGAGTTACGAAGGATTGAGGTCTATCAGCGAGTCTCCTTCCACTGCCGAAGTACTGACCCCCGCACAGCGGATGGGCGATTTCTCGGCCAGTTCGACTCCGATCATCGACCCGCGCTCGGGCAGTCCCTTCCCGAACAACATGATTCAAGCGAACCGGCTCGACCCGGTGTCCCTCAATATCATTAACACCTACATGCCTCTGCCCAATACGCCGGGCGTGGTGAATTACTCCGGGTCTTCCCTGGGAAACCTGACAACGAACCAGGAGTTATTCCGGGTGGATTACTACGCTAGTTCGAAAGACCAGCTTTTCGCTCACTATATTTACGCGAAGCGAGATTTTCCAAATCGCGATTTGAACCCTAGTTTCTCTTTTACGGGGAATTATCCAATCAGTAATTTCGATACCCAATACATCCACACGTTCGCGCCGAACTTGCTGAACGAATTGCGGGTGGGCTTCGATCTGGAAAACGTCTCGCAGTTGAGCACCAGAACCAACACGGATTTCACCATTGAGTCTCTGGGCATTGAGGGAATGAAAGTGGGGGGACCGAACGGCAGGCCCCTCACCAAGAGCGAAGAGGGGTTTCCGCTTCTGAACATCTCGGGATATATCGGAATTGGAGACGATCTGGCGGCCTCAAACCTCGATAATAGCCGGACCTATCAGTTTGTCGATAACTTGACGTGGGTCAAAGGGAGGCACACCTTGAAGTTCGGTACCGATGTGCGCAAGTTACTGGACGACGCCACCACGAATAACTGGCCCTTCGGCATCATGAATTTCACTGGAGACATTAGCGGCGATCCGGCTGCCGATTACATGCTGGGCTTCCCCAGGACCGTGCTAACTCCCGAAGGTGTTCCCATTACTAAAGCGCGGCAATGGAGGTCTGCCTTTTACGGGCAGGACGATTGGAAAGTGTCTTCGAAGCTGACAGTGAATCTGGGTCTCCGCTATGACTTGTTTAAAGTTCCGCAGGATGTGAATAATGTCACCCGCATTTTGATCTTTCCGCCTGGAGGCGTACCGCAATTCTACCCGGCTGGAGGGCAGCATCTCAGCAATCTTTGGAAGGCCGACCACTTGGACTTTAGCCCGCGGGTGGGCTTCGCTTATAACTTGTTTAAAGACACCGTCGTTCGCGGCGGTTACGGCATCTTCTACTTCGGCGGCCAGTTCGATAACATCAATATCCTGCAGTTGAATCCGCCGGCAGCGGGCAGCCTGACGATTATCAACCCGGCCAGTAATCCAGTAGCGACGATTGAAAATCCGATTCCGGCCTCGCTCTATCCGACCACGCCCATCTATAACGCAGTCACCATTCCGGCCGACCGGCGACATCCAGACACCTACGTGCAGAACTGGAATCTGCAAGTTTCCAAACAGATTGGCAGCAACGTGTTCGAGATCAGTTATGTGGGAAGCAAGGGAACCCACGTGGATAGCAGCTTCAAGAACTTCAACCAGCCGGCGCCTGGACCCGGCGATATTCAATCGCGGCGGCCTTACCCGGAGTTCGCGCGCATCCGCATGCAGGATTTCGGCGCTAACACCAGTTATAACTCCCTGCAGATTCATTTTGAAAGGCGTTTGAGCAAGGGTCTCAGCATGACTGTTGCTTACACATACTCCCACCTGATTGACGACGCCGGTCAGACTACGAATGATGGAGGGTGCTTGTGTCAGACTCCTACCAATGGCCCTTCCGAGCGCGCCAGTTCTCTTTTCGATGAGCGCCACAATCTGGTGGTGGGCTATGTCTGGGAGGTGCCGCTGGCGAAGAATTCCAAAGGATTGCTGCACACCGTAGCAGCGGGCTGGAACTTAGAAGGCATCGTCACGATTGCGAGCGGCAATCCCTTCGACGTATTGGAGAGTTTCGATAGCCAGAATAACGACGGACTATGGGAAAGGCCGCTGCTTGTCTCAGGCCAGAAGCTAACGGTGAGCAACCCCGGACCTGCTTTATGGTTCAACAAGAACGCCTTCGCCCCCAGCACTTATGTTTATGGTAATTCGCCCAGGGATCCGCTGGTGGGCCCCGGCACTTCCAACGCCAACCTTTCGCTCATTAAGAAGTTCCGCATGTTCTATAACGAGAGCCACGTGTTGCAGTTTCGCGCGGAAGCCTTCAACGCTTTGAACAAGCCCCAGTTTGGCAACCCAGATTCTTATTTGGGAGACGGCGCGTTCGGACAGGTGACGAATACAAAGCTTCCTAACCGGGAGCTTCAATTCGCGCTGAAGTATATGTTTTAGGGATAATGCAAGGCATGCAGATGCCATCTCGCAACTCGGTCACTCGGCGCGCCGTCTTGCAAACCTGCGCACTCGGTGTTCCGCTGGTTGCAGCCAAAGCCAGCGAGCGCCCCGAACCGCCGTTCCATTTCGCAGCGAAAACGATTGATGGCGAGAAATATTCCAGCGATTCGCTGAAAGGCAAAGTCGTGCTGATTGAATTCTGGGCGACTTGGTGTCAATACTGCAAACGCGATGAAGCGGCTGTGGAAGGTGTGATCAAAGACTTCGAGCCGAAGGGCTTGGTAGTGCTGGCCGTGGATATGGGCGAGCCGCGGCGCAAAGTGAAGAAGTATCTGGATGAAAATCCTCGCTCGTCGAAAGTGGTGCTGGCAGAAGACACCACTCTGGCCGCAATTTGTGAGGCTAAAACGTATCCTCTGTACGTCTTGCTGGATCGAGAGGGCAACGTTGCGGGAAGGCTGCATGGTGCGGCTGGGGAAGGCGCTTTGCGTAGGCTGCTAGGGAAGGCCGGTCTAGAGGAGTCGTAGTAGCGGCTCTCTTTAATGAATAACCGGTCAACGTTCGTCGAAATGCAACCGTTTAGATATATGTGACGCAATTTGTCAAAACCAATCCCGTTCTGCGTGCGGCCGCGTTGGTTGTGCTGCTCGCCTGTACACAAGTGGTGTGGGCCAGGGCGAAGAAAATCAAGCGGATCAAAGCCACGGATAATGCCGCCGATTACGTAGCCTTTAGCGAGAAGCTGGACAGGGAACAACGCCAGCGGCAAGCCTTAGACCGGCTTACGTTTGGTCCCAGGCCGGGCGATCTTGACCGAATCCATTCCATGGGGCTCAACAAATGGTTAGACGCCCAGTTGCATCCTGAGAAGCAGCCGGAATCGCCGGTGTTGCAGGAACGTCTAGCGCCCTTCGACACGTTGCGCATGACGATTCACGAGACTTATGTGCATTACCCTTCGCCGCAGCTTATTGCCAAAGTGGCGCGGGGAACCGGTTCATTGCCGGACGATCCGGAACTGCGCGCTATCGTCGTGCGGTTGGCCGACCGGTACTTGCAGAGAAAGAATCTACCGGTGGGCGCGCTACCGGATCAGGATGATGCCGATCTCGACCTTAAAGTGAAGTTGCCGGACATTCTCAGCCCGCAGCAGATTGAGGTGTTGAAAAACGGCAAGCCCGACGACAAACGCGTTGTGTTGGAAAGTATTCCGCGTGAACGGTGGAATGATTTTACTTGGGCTTTACCGAGGCGCGAGCGGCAGCAGCTTTTCGCGGTCGCTCCAGTGGCCCTGCGCCGCCAATTGATGCTGGCGGTGAACCCGCAAGGCGTGGTCACCTCAGACTTGTGCGAGGCCAAAATCCTGCGCGCCGTTTACAGCGAGCACCAACTTCAGGAACTGCTGGTGGATTTCTGGTTCAACCACTTCAACGTCTACATGGACAAAGGGGTCGACCGCTACATTATCACCAGTTACGAGCGCGATGCCATCCGCCCGCATGTGTTCGGCAAGTTTTACGATCTGCTGTTGGCTACCGCAAAAAGCCCAGCCATGCTGTTCTATCTGGACAACTGGGAATCTGTGGCTCCGGAACAAACGCCGGCGCGAGGACCCAAGAACCGCGCCAAACGCGGCTTGAATGAGAATTACGGCCGCGAACTGCTGGAACTGCACACGCTAGGCGTGGATGGCGGTTATACGCAGAAGGACGTGATGGAAGTGGCGCGCTGCTTCACGGGTTGGACCATCGCGAATGCCCGCAAAGGCGGCGACTTCGAATACAACGACAAGGTTCACGACCACGGACAAAAAGTTGTTCTAGGACATATTATTGCGGCAGGCGGCGGCATGGGGGACGGTCTCGAAGTGCTTGCGATCCTGGCGCAGCAGCCGGCAACCGCGCACTTCCTTTCGTTGCGGCTCGCGCAAAGATTTGTGGCGGATAATCCACCTCCATCACTGGTCAACCGCATGGCGGACACGTTCCTGCATTCGGGCGGCGATCTGCGCAAGGTCATGGAAACGATGATCTACTCGGGAGAGTTTTTCTCACCGGGCAGCTATCGCGCCAAGGTGAAGACGCCGTTTGAGATGGTGGTGAGCGCCGTGCGCGCCACTGGCGCCGGCGTGACATCCGCGTTTCTTTTGAATAATCAGATTCAGCGCTTGGGCGAACCTCTTTACCGCAAGGTAGAACCCAACGGCTATCCCATTGCTAATGCGGATTGGGTGAGTTCCGCCAGCCTGCTCGACCGGCTGAATTTCGCTCTGGCGTTGGCACAGAATCGCGTGCCGGGGGTGAAGCTTGACTTAACGAACTGGCAAACAATGAGCCAGCGAGACCCGCTGGAATTGGCGCGGACCATCCTAGAACAAGATCCAAGCGAGCAAACCAAAGCCGCCATTGAAAAAATGCTCGATGGCAAAACAGGGCCGCCGCAAATAGCCAGTCTCGTAGCCGGTTTGAGCCTGGGCTCGCCTGAATTTCAACGAAGATAGGAGATTTTTTCATGCCCACTCGCAGATTATTTTTGAAGAGTTCCGCTTTGGCCATGTTCGGTGTGGGTTCGGCGCCGCTGTGGCTCTCTCGCGCGGTCTATGCGAAAGGCGCTCCGCAGCGCAAGAAGATCCTCATCGCCATCTTTCAGCGGGGCGCGGTGGATGGCCTCAATGTCGTGATTCCGCATGCCGAAGCCGCCTATTATGCGCTGCGCCCTTCCATCGCTTTGCCGAAACCCAATGGCACTGAGACAGGCGCCATCGATCTGGATGGCCACTTCGGTTTGCATCCGGCGTTGCGCGCGTTAAAGCCGCTTTGGGATCGCGGCCAATTGGCGGTTATCGAAGCGGTGGGTTCGCCCGACCCTTCCCGTTCGCACTTCGACGCGCAAGACTATATGGAATCGGGCACGCCCGGAATAAAGGCGACTTACGACGGCTGGCTGAATCGCGCTTTGTCTCCCGAGCCTAAGCCGTCACCCGTTCGAGCCGTCAGCCTCGGCAGCGAAGTGGCGCGCACGTTGCGCGGCAGGAACCAGGCGCTCGCCATTGGCAATCTGAGCGATTTTCAAGTTAAAGATCAACGCATGGCTTCGACGTTTGAAAGCTTATATGGCGTCTCGACAGATCAAGTGCTCAACACTACCGCGCGCGAAACGTTTGACGCCGTTCGGCTGGTGAAATCGATTGGAGATAAGCCCTACACGCCCGCCAATGCGGCTGCCTATCCAAACGGGCGTTTCGGGCAGAGTCTGCAACAGATTGCGCGCATCATTAAAGCGGATGTCGGGCTGGAAGTGGCGTTTGCCGATATCGGCGGCTGGGATACGCACGTGAACGAGGTGGATGGACAACCGCATCAAGGGAAGCTGGCTGCGCTGTTGCGCGAGTTTGGGGGCGGTTTAGCGGCGTTCTCGGCGGATATGGGAGACCGCATGGCGGATATCACGGTGGTGACGATGTCGGAATTCGGCCGCACGGCGCGCGAGAACGGCGATCGCGGCACGGACCATGGTCACGCAAATGTAATGTTCGCGCTGGGCGGCGGCGTACGCGGCGGCCGAGTATATGGCGAGTGGCCCGGACTTCAGCGCGAGCAACTTTATGAAGGCCGCGATTTGAATGTGACCACAGATTTCCGGTCGGTGTTGAGCGAACTGGTGGCCGGGCAACTGGGAAATTACGATTTACGGCACGTTTTCCCGGGATTTCAAGAGACAAGGCGTCCGGGATTGCTGCTGGCATAATCGAGTTGGTGTGTTTTCGCAGTCCAATCCGAGCGCTTCTTGTCGTGGCATCGCTGTTCGCTCCGGGTTCGTTCGCGGCGGAGACTAAGGGGGACGCGGCCGCCATCCACAAGCTGCTCTCCGATGCGGCGGACATGGGCTTGCCGGCGGGTGCGGCCGCGCCGGAGATAAAGCTTAGGGATCAAAGTGGCCGGGAGCGGGACTTCGCCTCGCTCAGCGGGCCGAACGGTTTGGTGGTGGTGTTTTTTCGCTCGGCCGACTGGTGAATGTACTGCCGGGGGCAACTGGTCCAGTTGCAGCATGATGAGCCGGTGCTAGCGCGCGCGGGTTTTGGACTCGCGGCTATCAGTTATGACAGCATGGCTGTGCTGCGCCAATTCGCTTCCCGAAAAGGCGTCACGTTCCCGCTGCTCGCGGATCATGACTCGAATGTTATCCGCGCCTTCGGAGTGGCAAACCGGCGATATCCAAAGGGAACCCTGCTCGACGTCAACTCGGAGCAGATCACGAACGCGCTTGGCGACGTTCCGGTTTACGGTGCCGCGTATCCTTCGGTTTTCGTCATTGACAAGAAGGGCCAGATCTCTTGGCGATTCGTCTCGGAAGCAGATGAGCTGAGACTGACGGGGGCCGCGATTCTAGAACGATCGATCGGCGTGAGCGCCGACGCGAGCCGTGCTTCTTCTCCTCATGGACGAGTGGAAGTAGTTGTAACCGCCAGCAATACAGAGGCGGGTCTCGGAAATAGGCTGCGGCTCGGTCTGGAGTTGAAAATGTCTCCGGGTTTCCACTTATACGGGCCGGCGGCAGGCCAGAGCTACCATGGCCTCGACTGGAAAATGGACGACTCGTCGTGCTGGTACCAAAGCGAGCCCGAATACCCGAAGTCGCAGCTTCGGCATTTCGCTTTTGAAGAGAATGAGCTTCCGGTGTATGAGGGCAATGTGCGGGTCAATCGCGAATTGGTTTTAAAGCCGGTGCTGAGCGCGGCGGAACCGTCGCTGTTCCGATTGTTCCAAAACTTTTGCCTGGACGCCAGTTCAAGCGTTAAAGCCTCTGGCGTTGTGAGCTTCCAAGCCTGCGATGAGCGGCAATGCTATCCACCGCAAGCGATACAGGTGGAATGGAAATTTCATTTCGTGCCGCCCGATTTTGAGCGCGTTTCGCCGGAATTGCGCCGCGAGTTCGAGCCGTAGCGAGTTAGCCTAAAGGCTCCATGAAGTCACTTTCCCAATTCGTTCAAAATTTCGGCCGGGGCTTTGTCGAAATGGCCGAGCAGGCCAAGACATTTTGGCAGCACGTGGCCGATGGCATGGCTTTGAGTCAACTATGGGACGACTTCAAGGCCGATACACAGGCGGGTTACAAGTTTTATGCGAAAGACGTAGATTGGGAATCGTTCGAACAGCACAAACGCTTGAAGCGCCGGCTGTATGTGGCCCGCGCGCTCTCGTGGGCTATGCTGCGCAAGCTCTCGCCGGCTCGGCGCGTCTTTTTACTTCTTACCCTGGCGTTCGCCGTATTTAGCCTGCTCAATTCAAACACCGGCGACATGCTGATTGTGGCGCTGGCGCTGTTGCTCCTGCTGGCGCTGGAACTAGCCGACCGCGTCACCATGAAGCGCGACCTGGAAATCGCCCGCGATATTCAACGTTCGCTGGTACCCGCCTCGCCGCCTTCCATCCATGGTGTTGATCTCGCGTTTGCCACCCGGCCGGCCAATACCGTTTCGGGCGATTACTATGACGCTTTCATTCGCGATCAGCCGGGCGGAAACGGGCGCCTGTTTCTGGTGGTAGCCGATGTGGCGGGCAAAAGCATTCCGGCTGCCTTGTTGATGGCGACCATCCAGGCGAGCCTACGATCCCTTGCCGTTTCGCCCTTGTCGTTGAGCGAGCTGGTACGCGGCTTGAACCGCTATGCCTGCGCCAATAGCTTGGCAGGCGCGCGTTTCACTACCGCTTTTCTGGGCGAGTGGGATGCCGATTCGCAGACTCTTGCTTATATCAACGCTGGGCACAATGCCCCGATTGTGAAGCGTTGCTCCGGCGCTATTGAGCGCTTGGAAGCGGGCGGCCTGCCGTTGGGAATTCTGGCCGAGGGCGGCTACGATTTGGGCCACATTGTCTTAGCAGCCGACGACATGCTGGTGGTGTTCACCGATGGGGTGGTGGAAGCCGAAAATGAAAATGAGTTGGAGTTTGGCGAGCCGCGTCTGCTCGAATGTGTAGGTACCGTGCAGCCGCGGAGTGCGAACGATGCGCTGAAGGCGATACTTTCCTCGGTTGACGCGTTTGTAGGCCGCACGCGCCAACATGACGACATCACATCGCTCATTATGCTGATTCGCAGTTTTGGGTAACCTAAGGGCGTGGGAGCGCTTCCAAAGGATTAATGCGGGCGATGATTGGGCTGCTGGTTGTTTGCGCCTGCGCGGGCGCGCAGGAGACACCCACGTTTAGCGCGGGAGTGAATGTTGTCAACGTGCTGGCCAATATTATGGACAAGCATGGGGCGATCATCCGTGATTTGCAGCAAGCGGATTTCAATATTTTCGAAGATGGCCGGGCGGAAACCATCCGCTATTTCGCGCGGCAGACGGATTTGCCGCTGACGTTGGGTCTGCTGGTGGATACCAGCATGAGCCAGGAACATGTGCTGAACGCGGAACGATCGGCCAGCTTCCGTTTTCTGGACCAAGTTCTGCGCGAGAAGAAAGACCAGATTTTCATCATGCAATTCGATTTGGCGGTGATGACGCGGCAGCCATTGACTTCTTCCTATAAGGACTTGAACGACGCGCTGGCGCAGGTAGACACGCCCACGCGCAACGAATTGCAAAATGGCGGTGAGCGCGGAACGCTGCTGTTCGATGCGGTGGTGGAAGCCGCGGACAAGATTATGCGCAAGCAGCAAGGGCGCAAGGCGCTGATCCTGCTGACCGACGGCGACGATAACGGGAGTGACGCCACGCTTGAAAACGCAGTGGAGGCGGCCCAACGCGGCGATACGCTGGTCTTTTCCATCCTCTTTTCCGATAGCGGACTTGGACACGGGCCGGGCCGCAGCATTTTGGAGCGGCTGTCGCGCGATACGGGCGGTGGCTTTTTTGAGGTCTCGAAGAAGCTCACCATCGACCAGATTTTCGATGCGATTCAAGACGAACTGCGCAGCCAATATAGCCTTGGTTATGTGTCGGACAAGCCAGCGGCGGTGGGCGAGTTTCGCAAAATTCAACTCAAAGTGGACAAGCCTGGTTTGGTGGTTCAGGCCCGAAACCGTTACTGGGCGCAGCCATGACTGCGCCGCGCCGTTCTACAATGCCTATTTGGAGTTCAGGTGAAAAACAGCTTTAACAAACAGCTCATCGCCGTCCTGGCCGTTTCGATGGCCGCGGGATTGTGCTTCGCCGCCGATGATCGGGACGGCGCGAACGGGGGCGATCCGAACGGTGGGGTGCCGAAAGAGAAGTCTGTGCGGCAGGCGGTATCTTCGTCGGTGAAAGCATCGGAAAAGCCGGTGCCGCGTATTTGGATTGGGCTCACCGGCAGTTACACCCCACTGAAACTCATCAAGGCCAACAATAGCGGCAACATTGTAGACAACGGCGGCGACACATATACCGCAAAGGCGGCGCAGGGGCAGGCGGGTGGCGGCGCCATCGTCAACCTCAGGCTGTTCCGCGGCTTTGGCATCAGCCTGGGCGCGATCTACCGCTTCACCGGCTTCGACGCCACAGAGGATACCAATCCGGCCAATAGCACGGTGGGAGACACCTTCGAAAATATTGAACGCACCCGTGTGCGGTTCCTGGACATACCCGTTCTGGTCCGCTACTCAGGCAAGAAGTTTAATCCGAGTAAGCACACGTTCTACGAACTAGGCGGGGTGATGCGCCAAGGCTTCTCGACCCAGACCGGGACGTATGCGGTGGATTACCTGTACAACGAAACGGGCCCTGGCTCGACATTTGGGACCACATTCAAACACAGGGTTTATGGGGCGGTGGCCGGCGCGGGATTGATTGCCAGGGACGATTTCGGGATCATTGTTTCGCCGGAGGTCCGGTACACGCGCTGGATGGAGAACAGCTTCAGTTCGCCGATTGTGAGCGGCCTTATTAATTCGAACAAGAACCAGTTAGAAGTGACGGTTTCTTTCGGATTTTAGGGGCACGGGGAGGGGCGGAAAGGACTGACCTCAGAATTCGCTATCTTACCCCCTTTCGTTGGATGCAAAATCCAAGAGTGACGTGGGTCAGGTTTCTGGGTGGGGCGGACGCCTCGTCCGCTGGCCGACCCCCTGGTCGGCCTCTACTTTGCTGACGAACCGGCGTTCTCGCCGAACTATCCAGGTATGGCTCTCTATCGGCGACCATCCGCGACGACTTCCGCCCGGCTGTGACTGACTGACATTCACGCGAATCGCTTACTCTTATGTCGCGCACCCCATCGTGGAGACAACTGGCACCTGCGGATTAAGCTGTAGACATGGCAGATCCTTTTCGTTTAGACGGCAAAATTGCGCTCATCACCGGCGGCGCTAGCGGTATAGGAGAAGCCACGGCGCGCGTTTTTACCGCAGCTGGCGCACAGCTCATTATCGTCGATATCGATCTGGCGCGCGCCGAGAGCCTTGCCAGGGAATTGCCTCATGCTTTAGCGCGGCGATGCGATATCACGAATGAGGCCGAAGTTCAGGAATTGTTTAACGGAATTCCGGCGCTCGATATTCTGTTTAACTGCGCTGGCATTGGCATGGTCGGCAATGCGGAAGAGACAGACCTGACGGATTTCCAGCGGCTATTTCGGGTCAACGTGGAAGGCACATTTCTGATGACGAAAGCGGCGCTTCCTCTACTCAAGAAAGGGCGCGGTTCGGTGCTCAATATGGGCTCGGTGGCGGGCTTGGTTGGAGTGAAGCGCCGCTTTGCTTATTGCGCCACGAAGGGGGCCATTACCGCGCTGACGCGCCAACTGGCGGTGGACTACCCAATGGAGATTCGGGCGAATTGTATCGCGCCAGGAACGGTGGATTCCCCCTTCGTCGAAGCTTACCTGGAAAAATATCATCAGAACGAGAAAGAGAAGGTGCGCGCGGAACTAAATCAGAGGCAACCGTTAGGAAGGCTCGGCCGACCCGATGAAATTGCGCACCTAGCCCTCTATATTTGCTCGTCTGCTGCCGATTTTATGAATGGATCGGTTGTGACAATTGATGGCGGCTGGACCGCCGCTTAGGCCGTTGGGACAGGTTGGAATGGTCATGGGAATATGAAGAAAGTTTAAACTAAGAGTCCACTCTTCAATTGACGGGCGTGCCCCTATTTCTTTACCATATAAGTAACGTTGATTGAAGTATTGGCACTATTCTTTCAGAGCCGTTTCGCTATAGTGTGTTGATACGTTTGGTGAGTCCCTTGACGAGGGCCCGAAAGGGCGAACCGTTGAGGAGGATAGATTGTTTCGAATGCTGCAATTCAAATTTGAACAACGAGAGCGCAGAAAGAGTGAGCGAAAGACCGCCCGGATTCTAGCTTGGATGTTCCTGCTCGCGGTTTGTTTTTTGATTCGTCCGGCGGGAGCTACGGCGGCAGCGAGTTCTTCCGCTTCGACCGCGAAGAGGCACATAATCCACAAGCGGATCACGCACGGCAAGAAATCAGCTCACCTGAGGTTAGCTTCTTATCCGCGAACCCGTTCCGGCGTCCTCCTCAGCAGAAATCGCCGACGGCGAGTCTTTTTTAATCCCTGGACTGAGCCGACGTTTGCCGATTCGACAATTGGGGATAGTATTGAGGGCGACGATCTGGTGGTACGCAAAGCTGCAGCTGATGCTTTGGGCCGGTATAACGGCACGGTTGTGGTTTCGGACCCGCAGACTGGCCGTATTCTTTCGATTGTGAACCAAAGGCTGGCTTTGAAGGGCGCTTTCCAACCGTGCTCGACGGTAAAGGTGATTGTCTCTTTCGCCGCTCTTCGGGAATCGATTGTGAACGCCGATACACGCGTTAAGTTGTCCCGGCGCTACTCGCTTGACATGACCACCGCCTTGGCCCGGTCGGTGAACAGCTATTTTGCCCGGCTGGGCGAGGAACTCGGTTTTGAGCGAGTGGAGGCATATTCGAAATTGTTCGGCCTCGGCGAAAAAGCGGGCTTAGACATTCATGGCGAAGAAGCTGGCTATTTGGCAGCGGAACCACCTAAAACCGGCGTTGGCATGATGACAAGCTTTGGCGATGGGATTCGCCTCACTCCGTTGGAGTTGACCAGCATCGTTACAGCAGTTGCCAATGGCGGCACGATGTATTATCTGCAATACCCCAAGAATCAGAATGAAGCTCTACACTTTGCGCCGCGCGTACGGCGTGAGCTTGATATAGCCCGCTATATTCCCGCTATCAGGCCGGGGATGATGGGCGCGGTTGAATACGGCACGGCGCGCAGAGCGGTCTTCGATCAGACCGATCCGGTTCTTGGGAAGACGGGCACCTGTACCGATACGGCCCAACCCGGCGTTCATTTGGGCTGGTTTGGATCTTACAACGAAGTGGGTAAGAACCGGGTTGTCGTCGTGGTTCTGTTGACGGGTGGACGCGGCGTGGCTGGCCCGGTGGCGGCACAAGTGGCGGGTAGCGTTTACCGAAACTTGGCCGCGCAAAACTATTTCGGCCCAGAACCCGCTGCCGCACCTACTAAACTAGTCTCCATGCAGAATTGTTGCCGCCAGTAAGTTCCCAGGCGGCCGGCATAGACTGGACAACTTAGACTTTGGCGATTCCTACGACTTCCTTCTCAGCCCAATTGCTGATTATCCTGGCTTTTCTGTTTCTTGGGCTTTGGTCGAGCACTTTTAAAATGGCGGGTAACCGTTGGCGTTTTGAACTCTTCTCTTTCGATTTTGCGATTGGAGCCTTAGTCTTTGCTTTGCTCTCTTCGTACACTCTGGGAAGCGCCGGCACCGATCTTGGGTTTAGCGAGAATCTAATGCTGGCTTCGCGTACCAACCAGGGTCTGGCATTCGCCACGGGCTGTTTGTTCGCCTTTGGCAATATGTTGCTGTTGGCGGCCATCGCGCTGCTCGGCCTCTCGTTCGCTTACGCCATCACCACAGCCTCCGCGTTGCTCATGCTAGCCGCGATTGAGTTCAGCGCCGAGCGTGCCGTGTTGCTGGGGGTAGCCATTGCCGCCGCCTTGCTGGTGATCATCGTTCAATCCCTGGGTGCCAGCAAAGGCGAAACTACGCTGCCCGCGGCCAGTCTTCCCGTGGTAGTGCGCAAGTCCGCCAGCGGCCGCGTCAGCAAAACGAAGCCAGAGGCTGGCGGCATGAAGAATTCGAGTAAGGGCATAATCGTGGCCATCTTGGGGGGACTTGCGTTGGGCGGGGTCTTCGCGCCGTTTCGCTCATCGGTATTCGGGCAATTCGGTCTCGGCTCGTATGCCGGGCTGGTGCTGTTTGCGGCAGGTGCGCTGATTGCCACGCTCTTTCTGAATCTGTATTTTATGAATATCCCAGTTCAAGGGGGCAGCATCGGCCTTAGTGCGTACGTGCGAGGCAAGCTTGGCCAGCATTTGCTTGGCATGGTGGGCGGCGCCTTGTGCGCGGCGGGAATTTTGCTGCTGTCTTTGCCCAACTCGTTCCCACCCGATTCTCAGCCATCTTCGTGGGCCTTCAGTGGCGCGGCACTCGGCGCCGGAGTGTTGGCGCTATTGCTGGGCTTCAGCGTTTGGCGCGAGTTGGCGCTAGCTCCCGGTTCGGTAACGCGTTCCGTGCTGATTGGAGCCCTATTTATGGTTGTGGCCATTGGCAGCTTCGGGCTGGCAATGGAGAAGGTTGCGCCTCCGCCCCAAGCGCCGCCGCAAATCGGCCTAAGCCATTCCCAAATGCCCGGCTAACGCGCGCGCGCCGGCGGGTTCCCCCAGGCTGCCTTGCGCGAGGGTGGCGGAGCCTCCGCCCTTTCCGCCAAATTCTGCCAGGGTTTGCTTTAAGATCGCCCCGGCATGGATACCCGCATCGGCCGAGCAGGCAATCAATGCGCCTTCGGCGCTTAAGACCAGCACCAGCGAACGAGCGCCGGCTGTATAAGCGAGCGCTTTGGCGCGAACTGTTTCGTCAATCCGCTCCACATTCCATAGCCCGCGCCGCACACCGTCCGCCGATGGCATTGTCGCGGCGTAGACTTCAGCGCCCTCGCGCTGCGCCAAGCTTTCCGCCAGACGCCGCTGTTCCTTTTCCGCAGCGCCAAGCCGCTGCTTCAATACCGCGAAGACAGCGGGTAACTGGTCAATCGGCGCGGCGCTTTGCCTGGACAACTCTTGCGCCACGCGGTAATCCTGTTTCGCGCGCGCGGTTGCCCGGCGGCCGCAAACGAACTCGACCCGCACATGGCCCCGCACCTTTTCCAGCTTGCGAATCTGCAGCGGCAGTGTCTCCGCCAGCGACCGCACATGGGTACCGCCACAAGCGCTCTTGTCCATCCCTTCGATCTCAATAATTCGCAGCGTGCCCGACCGCTGGCTTTGTTTGCGCAAGCCTTCCGCGCGCTCCGCCTCTTCGAAAGAGATATGGACAGGCCGGGAAGCGCGTGCCTCGTCGTTAGCGCGCAATTCGGCCTCGTCAATCTGGCTGTCGGTAAGCTCTTTGGATTCGAGTTCGATGGTCGAAACCTCATCGCCCATGTGAAAGCTCAGCGTTGGAAATCTGAACAAGGTCTCGAATACCGCTGAGAGTAGATGTTGGCCGGTATGCTGCTGCATGTGGTCGTAACGGCGCGGCCAATGGATTTTGCCAGTCACCGTCCCTGCGTGAATGGGCAGGGCGGTCACGTGGGCAACACGGTCTTCTTCATCGACGACTTCGATCACTTCCTGCCCGCCAAGCCAGCCTACGTCGTGGGGTTGTCCGCCGGAGCTTGGGTAAAACGCACTTCGATCCAAATAAACGCGACGCCGGTCGGGCGACATGTCCAATACCTGGGCCTCAAATTCGGTCAGGTACGGGTCGGTGTAGTAGAGCCGCTCGGTAGCCACCCTTAACATGTAGCATCTTCGGTGGAACCGTCCGCATCTGCTAAATCTGAGATGTCCAGGGCTGCGATGGTGGACAATGGGCATAGGCTTTATGTCGCTAAGTGAGCACATTCAGGCGATTAAGCGGGAAGATCCGGCCGCCAAGAGCAGCCTGGAAATCGTGCTTTGCTATCCCGGTCTGCACGCGGTGATCAGCCACCGTTTGGCGCATTGGCTCTATGAAAGGCGCTGGTACGTGCCGGCGCGCGTGGTATCGCACATTTCCCGGCTGTTCACGGGAATCGAAATTCATCCCGGAGCGAAAATAGGCCAGCGGCTATTCATAGACCACGGTTTCGGGGTGGTTATTGGCGAAACGGCCGAAGTGGGCGACGACGTTCTGTTGTATCAGGGCGTGACCCTGGGCGGCACCGGCGGAGAGCGGGGCAAGCGGCACCCAACCGTGGGTGATCGTGTGGTAATTGGCGCGGGCGCAGCGGTTCTGGGAAACATCGAACTGGGGCCCGACGTGAAGGTGGGTGCGGGTTCGGTGGTGGTTCACTCGGTGCCTGCCGGTGCCACTGTGGTTGGCATACCGGGCAAAGTCGTGAAGACGCGGGACGAAGGATTAGGAGCGCTCGAACATGGCCGAGTGGCGGCTTGCGGCGAATCGGAACCGGCGGACCTGGAGCAGGTAAACGACCGCATCCGCGAGTTGGAAGCGCTCATCCGCTTGCTGCTGGAAGAGCGCGTCGGACAGGCGCGCGGTTAGTAAAAAGCGTAGCGCAGACTGTTTGCCGCCAATTGAGTCAGTTCTTCACGCGTAAATCCAAAAATTTCAGCAGCAAGCTGGTATTCTCGCCGCAAACTCGTTTTGAATAGCGCGGGATCGTCAGTGCCCAGCACAACGGGAACGCCAGCGTCCCACAACCGGCGCAACGGGTGTGCCGCGAATTCGATCACCGCGCCGGTACACACATTACTCGAAGGGCAAACTTCCAACGGGATGTCGCGCGCACGCAACACCTCCAATAAACGAACATCGTCAATGGCGCGAATCCCATGCCCGATCCGCTCGGCCCCAATCTCCAAAGCATCCCAGACGCTCTGCGGTCCGGTCACTTCGCCGGCATGGCAGGTCAGGCGCAAACTCGCCTCGCGGGCTTCGGCATAAAGCTGTTTGAACCACGTAGCCGGCCCGCGCGCTTCATCGCCGCCAATGCCGATGGCCACTACTCCTTCGCTCTTCAACTCTTTCGCGGCCGCGAACACACGCGCAGCGGGCTCGGCCCCAAATTGGCGGATGGCATCGAAGATCCAGCCCACTTTCACGCCGCCGAATTCGTGGGCTGTGCGCTGGATCGCCTGGAAAATAGCCCACAAGTTTTGTTCCTTCCAAAGAATGACGCCGGCCGATAATGTAATCTCCGCATAAACCACGTTCTCCGCCTGCAGGCTCTCGAGCAAGCGGCGGGTCGCGAGCGCATAGGCCGAAGGCGAATCGAGCTGGCGGGTCACCCAAACGTAGGCCTTTAAAAAACTGGCAAAATCGCTATGTTGCATGTGGGCGCGGATGTCGTCCAATGTGAGCGTGGAATCGAGTTCGTGGATGGTTTCAGGCTCAACGGAGCCTTCGAGATGCAGGTGCAATTCGGCTTTGTTCAAAGACTGAATGAAGTCGGGGAGTGAATTCATGCGGAGGGCTGAGTCGCTTGTTGTAATAATAAACGTGCCATGACTGTTCAAGAGATGGAAGCCATCACCGGCGGTTATCACGGTGATCCGTTTGCGCTGCTGGGTCCACACATGGTGGAGCGCGACGGCAAGACCGAATGGGTGATCCGGGCATTTCTGCCGCAAGCGGCGGAAGCGGCGCTCCTGTTGGGCGGCGCGACGATTGCCATGGAGCGCACCCACCCGGGCGGACTCTTCACGTCCGCGCTCGAAGCGGAACCTGGGGCGTACAAGCTGCGCGTGACCGACCGCCAAGGCAGCGTTGTCGAAATGGAAGATCCGTACCGCTTCCCCACCGCGTTGAGCGATTTCGACCTGCATCTGCATTCCGAGGGGACCAACTACGAAGGCTACAACTCTTTTGGCGCGCATCTGATCACGCTGAATGGCGTGGCGGGCGCGCGCTTTGCGGTGTGGGCGCCCAACGCCATTATTGTGAGCGTGGTGGGCGATTTCAACGGGTGGGATACGCGGCGCCACCCCATGCGTTCGCGCACGGGAGGGGTCTGGGAAATTTTCATACCGGGCGTCACCGCCGGCGCGCCCTATAAGTACGCCGTGAAATCGCGCTACGTCGGCTACAGCCAAATGAAGTCCGATCCCTACGGTTTCCTCATGGAGACGCCGCCAAAATCGGCATCGATCGTGGTTGACATGACATACCAATGGCACGACGAGGATTGGATGCAGCTGCGCGCGGCCGCCAAGCCTCTTGAGAGCCCCATGTCCATTTACGAAGTCCATGCCGGTTCGTGGGTGCGAGCGGAGCACAACCGCCCGCTGAGTTACCTGGAACTGGCCGACAAGCTCATCCCGTATGTCAAGAAGATGGGCTACACGCACATCGAACTGATGCCGATTGCGGAGCATCCGTACACACCATCGTGGGGCTATCAGGTAACCGGTTATTTCGCGCCTACCTCGCGCTATGGTTCGCATCTGGACTTTATGCAGTTCGTAGACCGCTGCCATCAAGCGGGCATTGGCGTGATTGTGGATTGGGTGCCGGCGCACTTCCCGAAGGACGCGCATGGGCTGGCGTTTTTCGACGGGACGGCTCTGTATGAGCATGCCGACCCGCGGTTAGGCGAACATCGCGATTGGGGCACGTTGATCTTCAATTTCGGCCGCAACGAGGTGCGTTCGTTCCTGATTTCGAACGCGCTGTTTTGGCTAAAGAAGTATCACATTGACGGGTTGCGGGTGGATGCGGTGGCGTCGATGCTGTATCTGGATTATTCACGCAAGGCCGGCGAATGGATTCCGAACGCGTACGGCGGCAACGAAAATCTGGAAGCCATCAGCTTTCTGCGCAAAGTGAACGAGTTGACGCATCAGGTGCCGGGAGCCATTACGGCGGCTGAAGAATCCACCTCGTTCACCGGCGTGTCCCGGCCCGTCTATCTGAATGGCCTGGGCTTCACCTTCAAGTGGAACATGGGCTGGATGCACGATATGCTCAACTACTTCGGCCGTGACCCGATCTACCGCCGGTTTCACCAGAACGACATTACGTTCAGCATGATCTATGCGTTTACCGAAAACTTTGTGCTGCCGATTTCGCACGACGAAGTGGTATACGGCAAGCGCGCTCTTTTGGATAAGATGCCGGGTGACGAATGGCAGCGCTTCGCCAACGCGCGCGCGTTCCTCAGCTACATGTGGGGACATCCGGGCAAAAAGCTGCTTTTCATGGGTACCGAAATTGGCCAGACCGCCGAATGGAATTCCGAGGGACAGGTGGAATGGTGGCTGTTGGACCACGACATTCACCGCCGCTTCCAAACCTTTTGCGCCGCCTTGAACAGCTTGTACCGCAGCGAACCCGCGCTTTACGAGGTGGATTTCCAGTTCACCGGTTTTGAGTGGATCGATTTTCACGACGGAGATAATTCCATTGTTTCCTTCGTGCGGCGCGCAAAACGGCCTGAGGACTATTTGGTGTTCGTTTGCAACTTTACGCCGGCGCCACACAAGGCGTACCGTTTGGGATTCCCGGAAGCCGGGCTGCACCGCGAGATTTTCAACTCAGACGCCGAGATGTTCGGGGGCAGCAATATGGGCAACGGCGGGGTGGTGAATGTGGAGACGCGACCGTCGCACGGCAGGCCGGCGTCTGCTAAATTGATTGTTCCGCCGTTGGGCGTGGTGGTGTTTAAGCCCATGCGGGCGTTGTAAGAACGTAAAGAGCCCTTCAGTTCAATGGATCAGACCGCCCCGCAACGCTCGCGCCACAGCTTCGAGCGCGTATGAAAGAAACTCGCTATTTCTTAGGGCGGAGCGCTTTACACCGCGCCCCTTATTCGACCGTGCGTTTGGAAGACCTCTCAGTTGCTCGCCATGCTTGGTTATTTGGTCTGAATTTCTGGATTCACTATAGTACCGTTAGAAAAACTTATCGTGTGGATTGATACCCGTTCCCGGTTGACTCTTCGACCTTCGGCATGAAAAACTAAGAATCTACTGCAGATCACGATCTTACGAGCTATCACCCGAACAATCATCCCTCTAACAGTTTGCGCGGCGATTCCTTGCGCGAGCCCGACAGTGATTTCTTTCACTGGTAACCTGCGAACCGACGCCAATTTCACCGATTGCGGTTCGGGCTGCACCCTGGGACCGGCGAATATGGATGCCGATTACGCCCAGTGGGCCGCCGTTGCCTTGAAATTCGTACTCCCGGCGGCTTCCAACGTGTCGGCCCTCACCTTCAGTTACGGCGGCGGCGTCAATGGCAATGGCGCGGCAATTAATCAAGGCGGGTTTGAGCCTTATCTTAGCCTTTTCGACAGCAGCGGTAATTTTCTAGCCTCTAGCGGACTAACCGCTTGTCCGGCGGGTGCCCAGACCAA
Organism: Bryobacterales bacterium; assembly: GCA_963785595.1. Taxonomy (GTDB): domain Bacteria; phylum Acidobacteriota; class Terriglobia; order Bryobacterales; family Bryobacteraceae; genus Bog-105. Next base: position 195,701 of record CAWAVY010000004.1, read on the forward strand.
TACCTTGACGGGCTATTGCTACGACGTCGGGCTAATAGCCGGAGTGCTGCCGGCGGGAACGTACAGCATTGCGATTTCCGCCTTTGAGAATATGTCGTATGCGGAGAATCAGGGAGGGTATCTTTTGGCGGACGGATTCACCGGCTTGGGGAACTTGGCGGCGGGAGAGGATTTGCACTACGCATTCGATGTGGTTCTGGCTTCGGCAACACCGCCTGCCGCAGTGCCTGAGCCATCCACCGTTGGGCTTGTTGCAATGGCGGCGATTGGCAGTTACTTTTTGGGGCGAAAGAAGGGGGTAGTGTAGTGAGGAATAGATTATTGACAATAGCTGGCGCCGTGGCTTTGCTGGCGGTGGCCGGAAGATTTTACGCGATTCCTGCAATCGCGCAATCCATACGCGCCGCTCTCGTTAAGAACATCGACGAGCCTGGCCGCAACCCATACAGCTCCACTTTCACCTGCACAAGCCCTGGCTTCTCCGCTTGTACGGCGGAGGCTACCCCGGTTCCAGCGGGGATGCGGCTAGTAATCGAAAATGTTAACGCGCAGATTGTTGTTCCGGACACCACAACCGGTGTGATCAACGTTAGTCTTAACACGGGCGACGGCCAGGACAAGTTTTTGCCCGTAAATCTCGGCGTGAGGATAGGTTCTGTACAGGATCGCTATTGGGTAAACGCCAATGTAGTGCAGTACGTTGCCGCCGGCGTCACGCCTGGCGTATACCTTCATACCTTCGACAGCAACCCCAGTATGACCGGCACAATCACCGGCTATCTCGTCAACCTGAGCAACTAAACACAGCCGGCTACAACTTGGGCAGGGCTCCAAATCGCTGCAAGAACCGACACCTTCACGTCTTGCAACGGCGGCCAATGTCCTGGAAACCTTCCTTGATGGACGTCGCGCTGCAACTGAAAACGGATCTTCCGCACTTTCGCTGCAGGTTAAGCGGCGTTTGAGGTCTCCCAAGGAAGCACTCACGCTTTGAGAATGCGAGTCTGACGTCCATCCTCGGAGAAGCTACGGTGATAGCATCGGATAGTGACCTTAGATCAACGCATCGAATTTCTGTTCAAATCGACCGAATCTTTACACGCGACGGCACAGGAACAAACCGCACAGCTTCAGGAACACACCAAGCAGCTTGAGCTAGACGCGGAGAACATTCGGGGTCTCGTGCGGATCGCGGAAATTCGCGAGCCTCGTTTGTCGGGTCTGGAAGGCGGCGGCCCTCCACCCAAAGGTTCCTAAAAAGGGCCTTGCTGGACAACTCCACCGGCAGATTCGAGGAATTCAGCAAATCTTCAGACTGGCCCGGTACAGTTGAAAGTGCTTGAATTCCGTCGTCCATAAATGGAAATATCGGCCCACCGGGCAAATTGACGCTCGCATTCGCGACGCCTACCTGCGCTTGCGCCTGGGTGACCGTTCCGCCCTCAAAGCGCTGGCTTGGCAACTCGGTTGGACCCCCAGCGCCGTCTGCAAACGTGGTGCGGAGCTGGGCTTGGCTCGCGTCAAGGAACGCCTTTGGTCGGAGCAGGAAGAACGCGTTCTCGCAAGATTTGGGCACCTTGCTCCCTCTGGTATGCAGCGTAAACTCGCGGAGGCGGGTTTTGCGCGCAGCGTCACTGCCATTCAGGTAAAAGTAAACCGCAATCGCATCAAGAGCAATTTAGAAGGGTATTCGGCTTGCCAGTTGGCCGATGCACTGGGCGTGGAGGCCAAGAAAGTTGTGCGCTGGATTCAACAAGGCGTCTTGAAAGCCGAACGGCGCGGCACCGGGCGCTTGCCGCAGCAGGGCGGCGACACCTGGTGGATTTCAGACGCCAGCGTACGACGCTTCGTTTTGCGCTACCCTGGCGAAATTGATCTGGCGAGGGTCGAGAAGATCTGGTTTCTCAGCCTTCTTACCAACGGTAAATTGTGTGCATAAGTCAACGTCTTTCGGAGGTTCGTAGTATGCGTTTCTTGATGCCCTTTTTGATCGTCTCGGCCGGCTTAAGCTCTGCCGCATCGTCTTATCATTTGACAGCCAGCATCTCCATTCCCGGCAGCGGCGGTTGGGATTACATTGCCGCCGATTCGGACAACCGCCGTTTGTATGTCTCCCACTCAACGGTTGTCGACGTGGTAGATCTCGACTCGGAAAAAATCGTCGGGCAGATTCCCAACACCAACGGGGTCCACGGCATCGCCATTGCCAACGATCTGGGGCGCGGTTTCATCAGCGCTGGACGCGACAACCAAGTGGTGATTTTCGACTTGAAGACACTCGCCACATTGGGTACCGCCAAAACCGGCACCAATCCCGATGGCATCCTGTATGAACCATTCACCCAGCAGGTATTTGCTTTCAATGGCCGGAGCAAAAATGCCACCGTGATTAACGCCAAAGACGGCAGCGTGGTGGGAACAATCGAGCTGGGCGGGAAGCCCGAATTTCCAACGGCCGATGGCAAGGGCAATGTCTTCGTGAATGTGGAAGACAAGAATGAGATTGCTCACATAGACGCGAAAAGCCTGCAGGTGAAAGCTCGCTGGTCCATTGCGCCCGCCGAATCGCCGTCCGGCTTGGCGATCGATAGAGAAAGCCATCGTCTCTTCGCCGTTTGCGATGGCAAGGTAATGGTGGTGGTGAATTACGAGAACGGCAAGGTGGTCACTACTGTTCCCATCGGCGAGGGGCCGGATGCCGCCGCCTATGATCCGGGCACGCATACGGTATTCTCATCGAACGGACAAGATGGCACGGTAACGGTGGTGAAGGTGGAGGGCCGTGATAAGTACACGCCCACTACTGTGGAAACGAAGAAAAGCGCCCGCACGATGACGGTGGATTTGAAGACGCACAAACTGTATTTACCCAGCGCCGATTATGGCCCTCCGCCCGCTGCCACCGCCGCCAATCCGCATCCGTGGCCTTCGATTGTAGCCGGCTCATTCAAGATCCTGGTACTCTCTCCGTAGCTGCGGTCAGTTGGCGTGTGGATACTGGTAGCCGAAGACGAACTGGCGATGGGTGACCTGCTCAGGCAAGGCCTGGAGGAGCAGAATCATACCGTCACTTTAGCGCGTGATGGAGAGGAAGCGCTGGCCGCTGTCGCTACGGGCGCCTTCGACGCCATTGTTCTCGACGTGATGATGCCCCGCGTCAATGGCTTTGAAGTGGCCCGCCGGTTGAGGGCCGCAAAAAATCCAACGCCCATCCTCATGCTCACCGCGCGCGATGCCGCCGAAGACATCGTGCGCGGCCTGGACGCGGGCGCGGATGATTATCTGGTCAAGCCGTTCGCTTTGACTGTGCTGCTGGCCAGGCTGCGCGCCATTTCAAGACGCGCATCGCAGGCGCCAGTCAAAGAGCTGCGGGCGGGCGATCTCTGTTTAGACCCCGCCGCCCGGGAAGTCAGCAGACGTGGAAAAAAGATTGCGCTCACTCCCACCGAATTCAGGCTGCTGGAAGTTCTGATGCGGCGCGCCAACCGCGCTGTCTCGCGCGCCTCTATCATTGAAGCAGTCTGGGGATTCGAAGAAGACGTAGCGTTGAACACGGTGGACGTTTACATCAAACTTCTCCGTGAGAAAGTGGACAATGAGACAAACAAGCGTTTGATCCACACAGTTAGAGGCTTCGGATACATTCTGCGTGATTAAGCCGCGCGCCACATCCATACGGTTTCGGCTGGCCGCTTCCTATACCGCGCTGCTCGCTTTGACCTTCGCGCTGATCGGCGTGGGCGTCTGGATCGCTCTGGAGCACAGCATTCAAGAGACTGCGGATCGCGAGTTGTATAGACGCTTAGCCGAAGTCCGGCATTACATAGATGGCTTCTCCGCGAACGATCTGCTGCATCTGGAAGAGGAGTTTCGCGAGGAAACGCTACTGAGTCAATCCACCGACAACATCCGTATTTCGGATAAGCAAGGCCGCTGGCTTTTTCGCACTCCGTCCGCGGAACACTGGCCACCGCAAATAACGGAGGGCGCTTCGGAGCCCGAGGGGCGGCTCAAGACGATCCGGATCAGGCACGAATTGATCCGCGTTCTCACCGCTCCTGTGAAAGTCGGCACAGTGGAAATTGGCTTGCCCATCGATGAGTTCGAAGAAGTAAAAAGCGGCTTCCTATGGTTGATCGCTTTCGGTAGTCCCGTGCTTCTGGTGCTGGCCTGGTTGGGCGGTTATTGGATGAGTGGCCGGGCCTTGCAGCCGGTGGACGCCATCTCCCGCGCCGCCGCGCAAATTGGCGCTCACGAACTCTCCGCCCGCCTCCCGGCCCGCGGCGTGGGGGATGAATTGGATCGGTTGTCGGGCGTGCTCAATGACATGCTCACCCGCCTGGAGGGATCTTTCAATCGAATTACCGAATTTACCGCCGATGCCTCCCACGAATTGAGAACGCCGGTGGCGATTATTCAAACCACCGCCGAACTTATGCGAACGCGGCCTAGAAGCATGGAAGAGCATATGCGGTCATGGAGCATGGTCACGGCGGAAACCGAACGCATGGCGCGTCTGATTGCGGATCTGCTGACTCTGGCGCGCTTTGATGCTTCTAAAACCACGCTCGACTTTCAGCGCATGGATTTGTCGGAGGTGGTGCGCGGCGCCGCGGAGGAGATGCGTGTCATGGCCGATGCCAAAAGTCTACGACTGTTAGTCGATCTCCCCCAACCGTGCGTGATCGAAGGCGATGCGCCTGCGCTGGGCCGCGCCGTGTGTACGCTGCTCGACAACGCCATCAAGTTCACCCCGGCCTTGGGTGAAATACGCGTCTCCATTCGTGGCGGCGAGACCGCTTGCGTGACCGTTTCCGACACGGGGCCGGGAATTGGACCCGGCGACCTGCCCTTGATCTTCGAGCGCTTCTACCGGGTATCGAAAGACCGGTCGCGCACCACGGGCGGCGTGGGATTAGGTTTGTCGATCGCCCGCATGATCGTCGAGAAGCATGGCGGCGAAATCCGCGCCGAGAGCGTGGCGGGTAAAGGCTCGGTATTTACGATTTGCCTTCCTGCTTCTGAGATTACTCAGCCACGTCCATAGGAGAATATTCTCCGCCGTGAATCGTATATCTTCGGCACATGAACCTCCGGCTGGAATTACTCGCTGGCGAATTGGCCATCTTGCAGCTACTCCCCGATTCCCCAATCCCTTCCTGGTTGAATCTTTCCGCCCCGCCTCTGGTTTCTGTTACTCACACCGCGGAGGAAGTTTCCGTTATTTGCCCCTCTGACGTCATACCGCCCGCTCTCAAGCATGAACCTGGCTGGCGGGCGATCAAGGTGGCGGGAAAGTTGGAATTCTCGGCCGTGGGTATCCTAGCAGCCATCGTGGCTCCGCTGGCCGAGGCTGGCATCAGTATTTTGTCGATCTCTACGTTCGATACCGATTACATCCTGGTCCGCTCCCACGCGCTCGAGCAAGCCAGGCAAGCGCTCCGCCGCCATTTCCAGTTAGAACCGTAAGGAAAGACAACTGAGGCCGCCGTCCATCTTTTGAAACTCCGACATCTCGAGCGCCAGAGGTTTGAAGCCGCGGTCTAGCAGCTGAGCCGTGAAGTGGGGATAGCCCGCCGCCACCAAAACTGTCTCATTCACCCGAACGCAGTTAGCCGCATAGCTTTCTTCTAAAGGCACCCGAATCAATTCGTACTTACGAAACCCTGGTTTTTCGGCCATCTCTTCGATTGCCACCAGCGTATTGCCGCCGATGTGGGAGATGCCGCTCTTCAGGTGAAGGATGCTGGTCATGTCGCGTATATCGATCAGGGAGGACGTGTAACCTGCACGAGCTAGATATGCGGCCAACTGGCGCGCACCCTCTTCATTGGTGCGATGCGAAATGCCAATGAATAAGTGATCTTCCGCCTCACAGATATCTCCGCCGTCCAACGTTCCCGGTGGTTCTATCTCGAGCAAAGCCGGAAAGAAGCCCCGTAGTATCTCCCGGATTGCCGCGGTCTCGCCTAGGCGGCTGGGCGCTCCCGGCCGCGTCAAAACCGCGCAGCCCGAAGCCAGCACCGCCGTATCTTCCACAAAAGTTGAGTCCGGATAACGCGGGTCGGCCTCCAACGCTGTGATCGTACAGCCGCACTCTTTCAGGGCCTCGCAATAACGCGCATGCTGTAAGAGCGCTTCATGGTAGTCCGGAAGTCCCAGAGCCGCAGTCGTTAAACCATCGGCGAAATTCCCGCTCGGGCATCGAACAATGGCGTTCCTAAACACTACCTAGCGCCTAAAAAGCGGCAACCCCAAAATCCGCTGGACCAGTTCCGTTACATCTTCGGTATCCACTTCCACCCGATAGTCTGCCTGTGAATACAAAGGCCGCCGGTCTTCATAAAGCCTGACCAAGCCATTGGGCTGGGCGGCCAAAGGACGCGTGTTATCGCCATTCAAACGGCGCTGAATGATGTCAAATGGGCAATCGAGCCATAAGCTCACGCCATTGTTCTGCACGAGTTCCCGGTTGGCCGGTTGCACGAACGCGCCGCCGCCTAGCGCCAGGACGCAAGGCTGGCCAGCCTCAATGTTGCGGACGTGCCAACGCAACACTTCAGCTTCGGTCTGCCGAAAGCTGGCTTCCCCGCGTTCCACGAAGATTTTTGAAATCGCTTGGCCTTCGCGCGCCTCAATCTCCGAATCCATATCCGCAAACGGCCAGCCAATCCGCTCGGCCAAAGCGCGCCCCACGGTGGTTTTGCCGCTTGCCATAAAGCCGACCAGATAAAGGCCGGGTGTGCGTTTGAGCTTCAGAATCATGAGCGGCGTCGCGAAATTCCGATCGAGTTGGCACTAGTATATCGTTTAGTGCCCAAGAGTTTCCGGCGGCCCACCCCTGCCCGCTACGCCGCCCTGAATTTAACCAAGCATAATAAAGCTATGGCATTGCAGCTCATTCCTCTTTTTCCGTTATCGGTGGTTCTTCTGCCGTCGATGCCATTACCCCTCCACATTTTCGAAGAACGCTACAAAGAGATGATGGGTGAGATCATTTCGGCGAAGGCCGAGTTCGGCGTAGTTTTTGCCAAGGACGACGGGATTGTCAATATCGGCTGCACCGCTTCCATCGAACGCGTGATGCGGCGCTATGATGACGGCCGCTTGGATTTACTGGCCATTGGCCAGCGGCGTTTTCAAATTGCCTCGCTCGATCAAGAGAAGCCCTACTTACGCGCCGAGGTCGAGTTTTTTAACGACGACGACGCAAGCGAAGTATCCTTGGATCTTCGCCGCCGGGCCACGGCCGCTTACCGGGAACTGGCCCAGGCCGAGAGCGATGCCACCACCGAGCCCAAGTGGGAGCACACGCGCATCAGCTTCCAACTGGCCCGCTACATTGACGATTTCGACAAGCGGCAGACGGTGCTTTCGCTGCGCTCTGAAGTGGAGCGCCTGGAGTTTCTGGTCAAGGTGATCCCCGAATACGTGGCGCAGCGTGAGCGCACCGCGTTGGCGAAACGCGTGGGGCCGCTCAACGGGCACGCCAAGGTTTCCCGTTGAGCATGGCACGTTCGCGCCAGTTTCTGATCTTCGACGCGGACGACACGCTTTGGGAGAACAACATTTACTTCGAGGAAGCCTTCGAGCGTTTTTACGATTACTTGTCCCACTCCTCCCTGTCGCTAACGGAGGTTCGGGCGGTGTTGGATGAGATAGAAATGGCTAACGCCAAAATTCATGGCTACGGTTCGAAAAATTATGCGCGCAATCTGGCAACGTGCTACCAGCACCTGGCCGAACGCCACATAGCCGCAACGGATCTCGAAGCCGTGCAGGAATTCGCCCACCAGATTTTAGAAAAGCCAATTGAATTGATTGACGGCGTTGCGGAAACGGTGGCTCAGCTTTCCGAGCGCCACAGCCTTACCATCTTCACCAAAGGCGACCGGGAAGAGCAAAAACTCAAGATTGACCGTTCCGGTCTGGGCCGCTATTTTGAGCACGCCGCCATTGTGAAAGAAAAGAACCAGGCCGCGTATGTGGATCTAGCCGAGCAGCGCCGGTTCGATCATGCGCATACGTGGATGATCGGGAATTCGCCGAAGTCGGATATCAATCCGGCGCTGGCGGCCGGCCTCAACGCGGTGTTTGTGCCACATCCTAGAACTTGGAGTTTGGAGCATGCGGAGGTGCCTGAGAACCATCCCCGGTTGTTGAAAGTGGAACGTATCCGCGAACTGCTAGAGCACTTCTAGCGGTTACCGTGAGGGTTTACCCACGGACTTGCGGCCTGGCTTGCGGCCCACCGATGATAATGCCCCCCCATTTCGCCTCGACGCCCCTAGCGAGCCGGTAGAGCTGTGCCGCAGCCGCTTGGGTCAACTTTCGTTGGCGGATAATGCGACCGATCCGAACAACCAATCCTGCTTTGATCATCTGTTCTGCGGAGTCGGCTAGGCTGAGGTCGGCGAACACATTGCCTGTGCTAGGTGCTCGTTCAAGAACTTTTCTTTTCAACATTCTTCACCTCATTACGCAGCTGTTTGAGACGCTGCCGGACCAGCGTCATTTCGGATTTCAGAGTCGCGATTCCAGTCTTGGACTTCTCCTAGCCTGGCCGAAGGACTAGCGGATACCCAATCGCCCAGCTCGTTGCGCCTCGAAGGTAATCCGCAGGCGCGATCCTGTTGCCTCGGCGTATTTTTCTAGAGTGCGTGTGGATGGCGTGCTTCCGCCGCCTTCCAGGCGCGCGATTACGGCCTGCGTGGTTTTCATGCGCTGTGCTACCTGCTGTTGAGTCAGTCCCGCTCGAGTGCGCGCTGCAATGAGGGCGGCCGCTAGAGAAAACTCCCTTTCTAGTGCCCTATATTCGCGCCGGTACTCCGGGTCCTTCATCCAGCTTTTGTGTAATTGGTCAACACCAGTGCTTCTCATGCTTTTATTTCCTTTGCACGCTTCAGCGCAAGATCAATTTCCCGCCTCGGCGTCCTCTGTGTCTTCTTGACGAAGACTCGGACAACCACAACGCGCCGTCGGCTGGCAGTCAGGTAAATCGCGCGGGAAATCCCGTCTCTTCCCTTCATACGCATTTCCCACAAGGGCCCTTCCATGTGCTCGACGTGCGGCTCATGTACCCGTTCGAGACCATATCCCTGGATCAGTTCTACAATCCGGCGAAAACGTGCCTCATGTCGGCCGGGAGCGCCTCCAACTCATCTCGCACGCGGTCGTCGAGCAATTCAACGATCCACGCCACTCATCCATAGTATTGCATTTTTGCAATACTATGCTGTCGCGCCGAAGGCGTAAGCCGAAAAAGCGCAGAGCGCAGCGGCAATCACGCCCTCGGCGAGGTGTATAGCGCTGGGATAGCCGTTTGCTCTGGTTTTTGGGTCAGCAAACGAACGGGCTTGCGACTGTAGGACCGTCTGGAGTTTCACCCCCGCGTGCCGAGCGGGCATCTATATCACCGCCGCCAAGTCTTCCGATATCTTCGAGTGTGCCGCCGCCTGACAAATGCCATCAATTCTCCGCCTCAAAGCCGCATCCGCACTTTGTTTCCCGGCCAGCGCCTTGCGCGCCGATTGCGCCCAGCTTTCCGCCGCTAGATAGCCATTCATATCCAGAAATTGCTGCGCGATGGATGCCATGGCAGCGGCTCGCTCCTCCGGTTTAACAGCACCCGCCGGCAATGCCGCTATGGCGCGAGCCACTCTCCGTTCTCCCACCCCTCGGCGAGCGCCATGCAGAATGGCGCGATCCACCGCCAAGTGAGTCAACACATCCGACATCAAAACCGCCCGTGCCAGTGGATCGATCTCCTTACTGGCGAACGCACTTAAACGCGCCGCTAGATTCGGCGCATGCGGCTTTTCATCCAGGTCGTTCAACACATCCACCGGCAGTTCCGCGTTACTCAGCCGAACAATGCTCATCAGATTCGGGTCAAGCATAGCGGCGCGCGTCAGTTCGTCACTCGCCCTCTTACGCAGAGCGGCCTCCTTGCCGGGGTCGCGGGTTTCCCCACTCGCCAGCGCATCGGCTTGCATGCCGCTCAGCGCCGCTGTCAGAATGTGTCCATTCGCATAATTCGGATAGAGTGTGCGGAGTTCCTGAGCTATCTTGAGAGCCGCGTCAACCCGGGCACTCGCGGGCGCGGCACGATCAAGCTCCGCCTTAATCTCTGTCATCAGAACTAGCTTTCCCAGAAATGGCGTCTGCGCAGCCGTCTTACCGTCCAGAACCGTCTCTCTATAGTGTTGGGCGGCCGCCGCGTCAACGCTGCCTTCTGTATTGGCTTTCAAATAAAGAGATGCCGCGCGCAAGTCTGCATTCGTGTTACTCAGTTCGTTGTTTTCAAGAAGGCTGAGCCGCGCCTCCAACTCGTTCACGTCCACTGAGTGCTTCTGGGTAAAATCCGTCAACCATAAGTCTGCCTGGTATGAAAACTGTTTGCGGTTGCTGTCATTATCGCCGTCAATCCCCAGCACTCTCCTACGCAACTCACTGGCTACCTTATATTCGCCAGCCCCTTCCAAAAGACCCGCCGCTTTCTCCAGGCGCGACACTCGCATTGCCTCGGTCGATCGCAAATAAGTCTCGTATCCTCCCAGGATCGCAGCGGCGATGAGCACGGTAGGTATGACAACCACCGCCGCCCCTTGCGGCAGCGTCCGCCAAAAGCTCTTGAACCCGTTCTTCAGGATTTGCGGCATGCCTGAGGCACCGTCTCTCGCCCTTTGCAGGTTCTTCCACAAGCTGATCCCCGCGAAGGCAAACAGGGCCACGATGCAAACAACCACCAACGCCGCAATCACGAATTCGTGAGCTACGCGACTGGCTGCCACCGGCACCTCGTCCTGAAGCGCGGAGTCGATCCGGTCAAACGCATCGCTCTCAATATCTTGCAACCGGGTTAAACTCTGATCGGAGATCGCTTGCACTCGATCGAGCGCGTTATTGGCAATGCTATTTTCTTGCGTTAGCGCATGATCGATAATCGACGCTTCCCTGTTGAGAAGGCCATTGGCGTCCGTTTCAACTCTTTTGAGGTTGCCGCCAATCAAACTATCCACCTGGCTCAAACTGGTCTGGGTCAAGACGTCGATGCGCGCGATGTTCCGCTGCGCTATCGAATCGATGCTCTCGTTTTCAGTCTTCAGCGATTGGTCAAGCTCATCCGCTGCGCCGTGTACGATATCGGTAAATCGGGAGGCAGCGTTATCCAAAGCGGGGGCGGTAGCGGTTTCCAGAACCCCGCCCAGTTTCACGCCCACGGCCATTCCAATGCCATTCCCAATGGCTTGCTGCTGGCGCTTGAAACCGTTGGCAATATCTCCGAAAACGTTCGACCTCAATGGTTGACCGGCCAACAACAGCAACACGGTCACGCCAGCTCGCGGGAAAAACTTCACCATTGGCCTCCTATCGGCAACTAGTGCCTGCGCAGCCTGATTCGTTTCACCGCCCGGCAAAGTACCAACGGACTTGAAACGCGAAGGTATTTTATGACACTATCACTAAGTCAACATGAACAATGACGTGATCTTCGCGCCGCTGAAGTTCCGGAATCTCACCGTTAAGAACCGTCTATTCCGCTCGAACGTCTCAGGCCGCTTTGATAATTACGATGGCTCAGGGACACAGGCGCGCATCAATTGGGAGGAATCGTTTGCCCGCGGCGGCGTAGGCGCGATCATATCGTCTTATGTTCCGGTCCATATTCGCGGGCGCATTCTGCCTAACTACGCCATGGTGGATAACGACGACAAAATTCCTTTCTGGCGCGCCGTGGGCGATGCGGTTCACCGGCACGATTGCAAGTTCATTATGCAATTGAGTCATAGCGGGCGGCAGCGCGACAATCCGGGGGTGGAAAACTTCCGGCTGAAAGGGCTCTCTTCCACTAATCGGAAAGATTCATTTCATGGGCTCCTCTGTGAAGCCATGTCTCTGCAACAGATCAAGGAGACGGTCAAGCATTTTGCCGATGGAGCGCGCCGCGCGAGAGAAGCCGGCTTGGATGGCGTCGAGTTACATGCCTCGCACGGTTATCTCATCACTCAGTTCCTTAGCTCCGCCATCAACGACCGCAAGGACGAATACGGAGGTGCGCTGCGCAACCGCGCCGCTTTTCTGCTCGAAATTATTCAAGCCATTCGCAAAGAGGTGGGCTCCGATTATCATCTCCAGGCGAAACTCAATGCCGTTGATTTTGGCAACGCGCTTTATCCCTGGGAGAAGAAAGGAAACACACTCGAGGAAGGCATTCAGGTCGCTAAATGGGTTGAAGAGGCGGGAGTGGATGCCATTCACGTCTCGATTGGAAGTATCTTCCCCCATCCATTGTTGCCGCCCGGAGGTTTACCGGTTGACGAGTTCAACTGGTGGTACGGAGCCATCATTTCGAGCGGCGTTCGCGGATACATGAACTACACGGTGTTTCATTTCAAATTGCTGCGCCCCATCGTGGATTATCTGTGGAACCGCACCAAGAAGTCCCATCCGGTGGAAGCCGTTTCGTCGGACTATTGCCGCGAGGTTAAGAAGAATGTCAGTGTGCCCATCATCAATACGGGCGGCTATCAGGATGGCAAAGTCATCCGGCGGGTGATCTCGGAAGGCATCACCGACGCGGTTTCTATAGCCCGCCCGCTCATCGCAAATCGCGACCTGCCCTACGTCTTGCAGTCGGGCCGGGATTTGCCCGCCAAGCCCTGCACGTTCTGCAATCGCTGTTTGCTCAACGCCCCAGCCAATCCGTTAGGTTGTTACGATGTCCGCCGCTTTAACGGCGATCATGATGCCATGATCGCGGAAATCATGCAGGTCTACAAACCCTCGCAGTTTTCGGAACAACACGTGTCCGTAGCCGGATCAAGCAAGGACTGACGATGCCTCAAGAAGACCGAGTTCGCACCAGCGAAGGAAACCTCACTGACTACGTTTATTTGAGTCCGGTGGACCAGTATCAACAGCACTATCGCCGCTGGCTGCTGGTGATTGTGCTGGCCGTGCTGGCGCTGTTTGTAACCGCAGCCCTCTATTACTTCATGTCAGACCGGACTCGTTACTACTCAAACATTCTCGAACACTTCAAGTATGGGTCGATTGGGAGTGAACCGGGCGGAACCGTTTTCACTCAGGTGGGAGGAGTGTTGCCTCCCTATTTGGTTTTCAAGACCCTTCCCGCGCTCTGCCCTGACAAGCTGCCGGGAGGCTACGCCTCTCTGGGTTTAGTGTTTGAACCGGGCCACGACCTGCCCATCGGAGTTTCGCGGCGCTGGCGGCTGGGAGTCGAACAAGTTGGCTTGAACTGCGCCGTTTGTCATACCGGAACGGTGCGCCAGTCCACCGATAGTAAGCCCCAAATCGTGTTAGGAATGCCCGCTCATCAGTTCGATTTGGAGCGCTTCTTTCGTTTCGTTGCCGATGCGAGTCTCGACGATAGAGTCACTGCCGATAGCGTGATCGCTAAGGCGGAAGAGATGGGAGATCACGTCAGCATTGTTCAGAAGCTGATCTTCCGTTTCTTCTTGATGCAAAGGTTGAAGCTGGTAACGGTGTCGCTGCAAAACCGTATCGGCCCGTTGCTCAACGGTCCGCTGCCCGATTGGGGGCGCGGCCGCGTTGATACGTTTAATCCCTATAAGGCAGTGCAATTCAATTGGAACCTCAAATTGCTGCCGCACGATGAATTGATAGGGGCGTCCGACTTTCCTTCTCTCTGGAACCAACAACCGCGTGAAGGGATGCATCTGCACTGGGATGGGAACAACACTTCAGTAGATGAACGAAATCTTAGCGCTTCTTTAGGAGCGGGAGTCACTCCCGTCACAGCCGACCACGCTAGCTTGCAGCGCGTGCATGATTGGATCTGGACTCTGCCACCTCCCAAGTATCCTTTCGCTATCGATCAGCCGCGCGCCGGGCGCGGTAAAGAGATTTTTGACCGGCAATGCGCGGAGTGCCATAGCTTCGGCGGCCGTAAGACCGGAACGGTGGAAGATATTTCGAGCATCAACACAGATCCCTACCGGCTAAATTCCTACACCTACGCTCTCACTGGAAATCAGGCCGAGCTTTATCCCGATGGTCAGTATCGGTTCACTCACTTTGTGAAAACCAACGGCTATGCCAATCAGCCGCTTGACGGCATATGGGCGCGCGCACCCTACTTGCACAACGGCTCTGTGCCAACATTACTCGATCTACTCAGCGACCCGCCTGATAGGCCCAAGCAATTTGCGCGCGGATACGACGTCTACAATCAACAAAAGGTTGGGTTCGTCTACGATACGCCGCAGGCCCGGCAACAGGGCTTCTGGTTCGACACAAGCATTCCGGGCAATGGTAACGGAGGGCATATGTTCGGCACGAAACTACCACTCGACCAAAAGCTGGATCTTATCGAGTTCATGAAAACGCTATGAACACTTACGCAATCTGGTTTGGACGTGTAGTGTGGCTGGGGATCTTCGCCAACCTCGCTATCGCGATTCCTTCGTTGATCATGCCGGGTGAGACGCTCGTGCTGTTTTCGTTCCCATCGGCCTACCCGTTGCTGTGGGTGACGGTATCGGCTTTGTTTCTCATTCTGCTGAGTCTGTTTTATGTCCCGGCCGCTCGCCAGCCATTGCGTTATCCTCCCGTTTCCTGGCTCACGGTTTTGGCGCGTCTGGCGGGAGTCGTTTTCTTTCTGGGCTTCAACCGCGACTATTACACGCTTGGTTTGTTCGATCTCACATTCTTCATTCCCGAAGCGATCCTGCTTTCGCTGGCAGTCAGAACTCCCGTCTCACCCTACACGATTACGAAGACGAGCCCGGGCGTGCGGTTCCGGCTTGTAGCCATTGGCCTGCTCTTGCTCGCTATGATTGGCGGAATTAGCTATTTCCAATTCTTCCGCACGCTGCCACCCACTTATTTCGCCTCCGACGAAGAACACTTTTTGTACGGCTCCATTGGTACGGAGAGTACTTCGGGCGTGCCCTATTGGATCTGGCTGGTGTTGCCGCGCATATTCCCCGACAAGCTTCCTCATCCTGGCGGTTACGCCGCCTTAGGAATGATCTTCGCGGAAGGGCGAGAATTGCCGGTGGGATTCTCCAAGCAAACCATCGGCGTAGATCGCGTTGCCATCAACTGCGCCATTTGTCATTCCGCTACCTATCGCAAGAGTCCGCTTGAGAAACCGGTGATTGTCGCTGGAGGTCCGGGCTCAACACAGAATCCGCAAGCGTACCTGCACTTCCTCATAGACTGCGCCCGTGATCCTCGTTTCAATTCGTCCACCATCATGGCGGAGATCGCCAAGAACTATCGGCTGTCTTTCTTAGACCGCCTCACCTACCGCTTTGTGTTGGTTCCGTTCGTGAAGTACACTTTGCTGGCGCAGAAGGACGAGTACGCAAGTTACGGTCTGTTGCAAACGCTCACCACGGCGGGAGGTGGACGCATCGATCCTTTCAACCTGGTTAAGTATCGTTACTTGAAGCAGCCACCCGATGGGAGTTTGGGCAATTCGGACATGGAGCCACTCTGGAATCTAAAGGCACACGCCGGTTACTCATTCCACTGGGATGGGCTCAACAACTCAATCCAGGAAGTGTTGCTGAGCTCCGCGATTGGCGATGGAACTCCTTTGAAGTGGGTTGACCGAGACTGGAAAAAGAGTGAGAAGGAATCGAGTCTGAAACGCATTCTGAACTTCATCAACAATAATCCAGCGCCCAAGTATCCGTTTCCCATAGATCAGGCTCTGGCTGCCAAAGGCAAAGCTATCTATGACCAGCAGTGCGCCCAATGTCATGCGGCCGGAGGCGCTCGCACTGGCAAGGTTGAGCCGATTGATAATCCAATGCTGGGCACCGACCGCAATCGCATCGATATGTGGACGCAAAGCTCCGCCACAGCCTACAACCAATACACCTCGCGCTTCGATTGGAAGTTCACCCATTTCGGAAAGCAACTCGGCTACGTCAACGTGACGCTCGATGGTCTCTGGCTGCGCGCGCCCTACCTGCATAATGGCTCGGTGCCGAGTCTGGCCGATCTCTTGAAGGAGCCGTCACAGAGGCCGAAAGTTTTCTATCGTGACTATGATGTGCTCGACCCGGAAAACGTTGGCTTCGTCTCACAAGGCGCCGAAGCCGAGCGAGTGGGCTCCCGGTTTGACGTAAACGAACGCGGGAACAGCAATGCAGGACATCTTTGGGGTACAGCGCTGGGTGTGGAAGAGAAGAAGCAATTAGTAGAGTATTTGAAGACTCTGTAGCTATTTGCGCTGCAGATCTGTGATCTCCCTGAGCAGCGTACGATTTGCCGCTTGCAGTTCCAGCAACTCGCAGACGATAGCAAAGATGAGCAGCATGATGCCAGAGAGAAAAAGAGGGACGGTAGCCACCGCCAACATCTTGCGCCACAGAGTGGCGCTAATGATCAACGCCATGCCGACAAAGCAACCGGACGCTACGTAAAGAGCGCGGATAGCCCACGACACCAGCCGGACTCGCAGTTGGAATATGGGCAACTGTCTACTGATGCTGGCGAGACGAGCTTGGCTGGTACCGGAAGTTCGATATTCGGCAGTGAGAGAGCGAATGCGGTCGGCGATAGCCATATAGCGCGCATTGATGCCGCCGATAAGAATGGCTGTGGCGGAGACGAGAACGACAGGGGTGATCGCCGAAGCGACAACCTCGAGCGGATTGTCAATCGGCATAAGTGCCCAAGAAGAACCCCGCTAGACCGGCTAATATCATGGCGCCAAGATGCCAGACTAGCACGTGCGGTGAATTCAAAATAGGGCAATGCAATGCGAGCACCGAAACGCCGACAAGACCGGTAAGGAAACCGTATAGAGTGATGGTTTCGCGCGGAGAAACAAGGTATCCCCGGTGCAGTAAACGCCATCCAAGGAAGCCGCTCAACAGCGCGCTGATCGCACCCAACCTCAGGCAAGGGATGCCTCGCGAAACGAAATTCGCAGTGCTGCGATCCGCAAACAGAATGGCGATCAGTACACTCAAAACAACCAACGAAGCGGCACACAAAGCGGTGGACGGCACAAGGCGTTTTGCACCTGGAATCATTCTCTCAATCGCGGCGCGAGAAAACAGCGCGCCGAACAGGAGCAGAACGCCAAAGTAAACAAGCATCTGACCGCCGCTGAGGACAGCCATGGCATTGAGCTTTACGATCTTCGCGACGATTAACGCCAGCGCTATGAAGATGCCGAAGCTGGTCGCCCAGAGGGTCACGTTCGAAGGCAACGCTCGCACAGGTTTCGCGGTGGCGCTAAGCTGAGCGGCGATTGTTGCCAGCGTCGCGGCATCGGGCGGGTCGCCTTCCGCCAGGAGTGGAGTGATGTCGTCGCCGTTCATAGCTTGGCCCCCAGCCGTTTGCGAAGGCTTTCGTAAGCGCGATGCGCCTTCTGTTTCACCGAGCCGACGCTGACGCCGGTCGACCGCGCCACCTCCTCCAAACTCAGCCCCGACACCTTCAAAAGAATGAGCACCTCGCGCTGCGACTCGGGCAGCGATTTGAGCAGATCGGCCACTTTCGGATCGGCCGGCCGCGCGGTATCCGGCGCGGCTTTTTCCGGCAAGTGCTCACTGACAATCTCGTGTTCTCTCACTCCTTTGGTCTTTCGATAGTGGTCTACTTTTACGCGGCGCGCAATCGCATAAAGCCAAGGCAGCAGCGGTTCACCGGGCCGAAAGGTGGCGCGCGCTTTATGGATACGCAACCAGAAATCCTGCAGCAGATCTTCCGCCTCAGCCCGGTTGCGCGACTGAGCGAGGAAGAACTGAAAAATGGGCGGCGAAAGCCGCATCACCAACGCGGTGGCGGCCTGTTGATCGGATTGCTGATAGGCGGCCATGAGAGCCTCGACACCTCCGTCCCGAATAGGCTCTTCGGATACCGCCTCTTCGTCAACGGGCACCGCAACGCCTTATTAATAAAGTGTTCGCCAGGAAGCGCTCAAAAGTTACGGCCATGCATTACCAGCTTTGATAATGATAATGGACCGGTACAGGCTCAAAGCCCTCATACAGATCGGGCGCCGGGCTGGTGGCAGCGGGCTGGAGGCTGGTGTAGCGTCCCAAATGGAAGGCGAGCGGATGCAAAGGCTCAATGCCTTGGTGAATGGCCAAGACCTGACCTATGACAATCCAGTGATCGCCTCCTTCATGGATCTGATGGATGGAACAGGCGAGTGACGCGAGACTGCCTTGCAGCCTGGGGACGCCCTGTAACGGCACAAAGCGATAGGGCGGCGGGGTGGGCTCTTTCCAGCCGCCGGCAAAGAAAGTGGATAGCGCCTGCTGGTCTTCGCGCAAAATGTTTACTGAAAAACTGCTGGCCCGATGAATGAGTTGGCCGGTCTTCGTTGTTTTCGCGGGGCAGAAAAGCAGCAACGGCGGATCGAGCGAAAGAGAGGTAAACGAATTTGCCGTCATGGCCTGCACGCCGCCCTCTACCTCGCAGGCAACCACCGTAACGCCGGTGAGAAAACGGCCTACGGTTTGGCGATAGGTCTTGCTGTCAAACGGCGTCATTCTTCGAATGCTCCAAAAACGTTCGTACACGTTCCGTGTATTTTGCGCGATCATGGCTCGCGACCAGCGCGCCGGCCATGCGTACCGGGTCGCCGAAAAAGAAGCGTTCGTAAAGTACTTGACGGCTGGCGAAAGCGGAAAGACAAGTATCCCAGGCGAGGCGGAACAGTGGAATGCGATCATGCGCTTCGACGCGCGCGCCCTGAAAATAGCGGCGAATTTCCTCGGCCATGGGACCGCGCACATCGGCTTCCGTGGGCATGGCGACAAGGCCGGACGCGCCCATCTGCTGCAAAATTTCAACCATGCGCGGATACAGTTTCGGAAAGAGATTGCGGCAGGCATCGAGCGGGTCCCAGGCGGGCCGCATCATGCCGTATTCGTCGAGCGCGGCGTCTTCTTCGGCAACGCGTAGAAAGGCGCGGACGGTTTCCATGTTGACCCACACTTCGGCGAGCTTTTCCTGAATGTGCTGAAAGCCTTCGATGCCAATGGAGTTGGCGAGCAGCGAAGTGAGGCCCATGAGAAATTCAGCTTTGGCGAGATTTTTCGCGGCCACCTGATGAGACATGCAAGCCAGCGCGCCGGTGCGGCCATAGGCCGAGTTGCAACGGTCCACATCGCGATAGAGCATCACGCGCTCCCAGGGTACGAAGACGTCGTCGAACATGACAACGGAATCCAGTTCCTCGAAGCGCGAACTGAGTGGATGATCGTAATGGGAATGGCCGTAATCGAAACTTTCGCGCACCAGAAATTTCAGGCCAGGGGTGTTGGTAGGGATGCTGAAGCCGAAAGCGTAGGGCGCGTCTTCGGGAACGTTCTTGAGCAAGGTGGAGGGAAACACCATGATTTCGTCGGCGATGGGTAAGGTGGCGAGCATGCGGCAGCCGCGAATGACCAAGCCTTCTGCGGTTTCCTCTTTCACGCGAGCGGCCAGGTATGGGTCGGCTTGCTGAGCGGTTCCGACGGAACGGTTAGATTGCGGCGTGATCAGCGTGTGAGTCATGGAGAGATCGTTCTCGCGGAGGTACTGGTAGACGTTGTGGGCGTTTTCGCCAAGGCGGGCGTCGTCTTGACCGAGGTAGGCCGCGCCGGAAGCGTAGCCGGTCATAGCGCGATTCAAGTAATCGGGCATGCGGCCCATCATGCCGAAGTTGGAATCGGCGCGCAGTTTCATGGTGGCCGTAACGCTTTTGAGTTCGTCTTTGGTGCGCGGAATCAGGAACGTGCGGCTGACTTGGCCGCCGGTGGTTGGCGAGGTGTATAGGGTTTGCGGGTTCGTCCATTGCAGATCGTAGAGGGCGGCCAAGCTTTCGACGCCGTTGCGGAAATGCGGATGGCTGGCGGGATCGTCAATCTTTTTGCCGTCGTACCAGATGTTGGGCGGCTGGGTATGGAGTCTCTCAAGAACTTGCGGGCTGCGGCGTGCGCCGGTGGTTTGGCTAATGGTTGTTGGCATCTTGGCCTCCGTTTTTAGTATCACTCTGTTGACATAATAAGGGCGGATTATGGGATTGGATCAAGCGTTCATTGACGAGGTTCGGCACAAACTGGCTGCGACGGCGGTGGAGCACTACTTGGACGGCAAGTGGCGGGCCGGAGAGCGGGGCGAAGAGTTCGAGACGTGCGATCCATCCACCAATGAACCGCTGGCCAAAGTGTGCCGTGGGCACGCCGAAGATATTGACGCGGCGGCCAAGGCGGCGCATGGCGCCTTCGCAAAATGGCGCAAGGTGAAAGCCAAAGAGCGCAAGAGTTTTCTGTTGAAGATCGCGGCTGGGATTGAAAAGCACGGCGATGAGATTGCGGTGACGGAATGTCTGGACGCGGGGCAGGCGTTGAAAGTTGTGCGAGGGCAGATTGCGCGCGCGGCGGAGAACTTCAGCTTCTACGCGGAATGGGCCGAGCGGGCGATGGATGGGCGCACGTTTCCGGTGGATGGCGATTGGTTGAATTACAGCATGCGCGTGCCGGTGGGCGTGTGCGGGATTATAACTCCGTGGAACGCTCCCCTGATGCTTTCGACATGGCGGATTGCACCGGCGCTGGCGACTGGGAACACAGTGGTTTTGAAGCCGGCCGAATGGTCGCCGCTGACGGCGTGGAAGCTGGCAAAGATTTTTGAAGAGGCGGATTTGCCGCCGGGCGTGTTCAACGTGGTGCAAGGTTTTGGAGAAGAGGCGGGCGCGCCCTTGGTGGCGCATCCGCTGGTGCCGCTCATTACACTGACGGGCGAGACGACGACAGGCTCGATTGTGATGAGGAACGCGGCCGAACAGATCAAACGGCTGTCTTTGGAACTGGGGGGGAAATCTCCGGTGATCGTGTTTGCGGACGCCGATTTGGAAAGAGCGCTGGATGCGACGGTGTTCCAGATTTACAGTTTCAACGGCGAGCGCTGCACGGCGAATGCGCGGGCGCTGATTCAGGAAGAGATCTTCAACGAGTTTGTGGAACAACTCACGCGGCGGGCAAAGGCCGTGAAGGTGGGGAATCCGCTGGATCCGGAAACGGAGGTGGGTCCGCTGATTCATCCGGAACATTTTCGGAGAGTGATGGGTTACATCGAGATTGGGCAGAAGGAAGGCGCCGGATTGCGGGCGGGCGGAGAGAGAGTGGGAGACAAGGGCAACTATCTGGCGCCGACTCTGTTCAGCGGCGACAACCGAATGCGAATTGCACAAGAGGAGATCTTCGGTCCGGTGCTGACGGTCATTCCTTTTAAGGACGAGGCGGATGCGCTGGAGAAGGCGAATGACGTGCGCTACGGATTGGCGTCTTATGTGTGGACCAAGGACGTAGAACGGGCACACCGGATGGCATTGAATCTGGAAGCAGGCATGACCTGGATTAATAGTCATAATGTTCGGCATCTCCCGACGCCATTCGGCGGAGTCAAGTTTAGCGGGACGCATAGGGAGGGCGGCGATCACTCGTTTGAGTTTTATACGGAGCTGAAGCATGTGGCGGTTCCATTGGGGAGGCATGGGATCCCGAAGTTTGGGAAGAGTGGATAAGCCACCATGAATATTGTGCGGATTGGGCAGGCAGTTTTTTACGTGACCGACTTGGCGGCGTCGAGGTATTTCTATGTCGATCTGCTGGGGCTGAATGTGTTGCAGGAAGATAGCGCGTCGCTTTACCTGAGGGGATTGGAGGATCGGGAATGGACGCTGAAGTTGGAGGTGGCGCCGAAGGCTGGAGTCAAGCATATCGGTTATAAGGTGGCCTCCGACGAGGTGCTGGATGAGTTGACAGCATTGGCGCTGCCGTATCGGTGGGAGGAGGAACAGGACCGTCCGAAGATGTTGAGGATGCAAGATCCGTTCGGGTTTCCGGTGGTGTTTTATTATCAGTCGGTCAAGCATAAGTGGTTGCTCCAGAGTTATCATTTGCATCGAGGTCCGGGGATACAGCGGATCGATCACAACAATGTCCTGACGCCGGAAGTGGGCGCAATGACGAAGTGGTACATGGACCGCCTCGGTTTCCGTCTGTCTGAATACTCAGAGGACGATGCCCATCGGATGTGGGCGGCGTGGATCCAACGGCGTGGATCGGTGCATGATTTGGCGATGACCAACGGCACAGGGCCCCGGCTGCATCACCTTGCCTATTGGCTGCCGGACGGTGCGCGCATCACGCAGCTTTGCGACATTCTGGCGGGCGCGAAACAGGGCGCGGCGATTGAACGAGGGCCAGGACGGCATGGCATCTCGAATGCGTTTTACCTGTATGTTCGCGATCCGGATGGGCACCGGATTGAATTGTACACATCGGACTACTTGACGGTTGATCCCGACTTTGAACCGATACGGTGGCATGTGGACGACCCCACGCGGCAACAACTGTGGGGCGGGATTGCACCGCAAAGCTGGTTTACCGGGGGCAGCGAAGTAGAAGCCTTCGAGGGAGGTTTCGAAAAGCAGCGCGAATCGGAGTTAAAGAGATTGCCGGCTTATGTGGGAGGAGCTTTGAATTTCTGAGCGAGGCTGTGGACAGCGGCGGCGAGCAACAGAGAATCGGCTCCGACGGCGATGAAGCGGCAACCCATTTCGATATAACGTTTGGCGGCGGCTTCCTCGAGTGCGAGGATGCCGGGAGGTTTGCCGGCCAGCTTGATACGGCGAATACCATCTGCGATGGCGCTTTGCACAGTGGGATGAGTGGGATCTCCGAGGTGCCCGAGTGAGGCGGCAAGATCCGCCGGACCTATGAAGACTCCATCGACTCCATCGACGGTGGCGATGGCATCGATATTCTTGAGCGCAGCGGCGCTTTCGACCTGCACGAGGACGCAGATGGAGGCGTTGGCTTGGTGAAGATAGGCGGGAATACTGTTGAAACGCGAGGCGCGACCGAGAGAGCTGCCGACGCCACGAATGCCGGCGGTTGGATAGCGAGTGGCGGCGACGAGTAAAGCAGCCTGTTCGGCGGTTTCGACCATGGGGATGAGGAGAGTTTGAACGCCGGTATCGAGCAGCTGCTTGATGAGATTCACATCTCCGACGGGCGGACGGACGATGGGATGCGAGGGATAAGGCGCGATGGCTTGTAGCTGAGCGAGAGTGGAACGGAGATCGTTGGGGCCGTGCTCGTTATCGATCAAGAGCCAGTCAAAGCCAGCGGTGGCGCATAGTTCGGCGGTGTATGGGTTGGCGAGGGCGAGCCAGCAGCCGATCAGCGGCTCCTCTTGCTCGAGTAAAGCGGATTTGAATGAGTTGGTCATGTTGGTCACTTGAAGTAACAGGAGATGGAACCGTAAGGGCCGTAATCGACGTGGAAGGTATCGCCTTGGCGGGCGTTGACCGGACGAGTGAAGGAACCAGCGAGAATGATCTCGCCGGCCTCGAGCGACACACCGTGGGGAGATAGTTTGTTGGCGAGCCAGGCGACACCATTGGCTGGATGATTGAGCACGGCGGCGGCGACACCCGACTCTTCAATGGAGCCGTTGCGCCAGCAGATGGCGGAGATCCAACGGAGGTCAGCATCAAGAGGCTTAAAGGGGCGGCCACCGATGACGAGGGCGGCGTTGGCGGCGTTGTCGGAGATGGTATCAACGACTTTGCGAGTGACCTTGGTTTCGGGATCGATTTGATGAATGCGGGCGTCGATGATTTCGATGGCGGGGACAACGTAGTCAGTGGCGTTGAGTACGTCGAAGATGGAACAGGCGGGACCGCGGAGGGTTTTAGAGAGAACGAAAGCGAGTTCGACTTCGACGCGCGGGACGATGAAACGAGTGAATGGGAGTTCGGCGCCATCGTAGAAGAACATATCGTCGAGGAGGGAGCCGTAATCAGGTTCGTTGATGTTGGATGAATATTGCATGGCCTTGGAGGTGAGGCCGATTTTGTGGCCTTTGAGGTGGCGGCCGGCGGAGAGTTTGTGAGAGATCCAGAGTTGTTGGATGGCGTAGGCGTCGTCGATGGCGAGGTGGGGGTAGTCAAGGGAGAACTGGCGGATTTGGGTACGGGTGCGCTCAGCGGAATCGAGGCGGAGGGCGAGGGATTGGAGGGTGGAGGGGTCTAGCATGATAGCACCTGGCAGGTAGAGCGTGGCAGCGCGCTGCGCTGCCAGCGGCAGGCGGAAGCGCCTGCCGCACCAAGGGAAGAGGGTGGGGTGTCAGTGGTCATTGGAACCTCGGGTGGAGGTTGTTTTGTTTGTAGGCGCCGGTTTCGCTGAATTCGTTGAGTTCGAGGGAGAGGGCGAAATAGCGTTTAGCGAAGAGACTGGCAAAGTGGGTTTGGAGGGCGGCGAAGAGGTCGTCGCAAACTTTCTTTTTCTGCGCGTCGGTGCGGCCGGGGCCGATTTTGAGATTGCAGTGGACGAAGGCGTAATCGGCTTGGTTATCGGCGATGCAGTAATCCTGAAGCTCGATGGCGCGGGAGCGGATGCCGCCGATGGGAAAGAGGCCGCCTTGAGCGATGAGGATTTCGTTAGCTTTGGCGAGCAGCTTGGGAATATCGGCTTCGGCCTTGATGTTGCGGGTGTATTCGACGATGAAGTGCGGCATGGTCAGGCCGTCCAATCTTCAACGATGGTGTTGACAAGACGGCCTACAGCAGAGATTTCAGTGACAACTTCGTCACCCGGCTTCACATCTGCGAGGCCTTCGGGGGTGCCTGTGAGGATGAGGTCGCCCGGTTGGAGAGTCATGAACGAGGTGAAGTGTTCGATGAGCACAGGAATATCGAAGAGCATGTCTTTGGTGCAGCCTTGTTGCGTGAGGCGACCGTTTACAGTGGTTGTGAGAGAGAGGTTCATGGGGTTGGGGATATCGGCGGCGTCTACGAGCCAGGGACCGAGAGGTGTAGCTTCGTCGCGGCCTTTGGCGCGCAGGTTGGGGCGATAGTAGTTTTCCAGATAGCCGCGAATAGCGTAGTCATTGGCAACAGTGTAACCGGAGACGAATTCGTAGGCGTGTTGGCGAGGGATGTGGCGGGCGGTTTTGCCGATGACGACGGCGAGTTCGCATTCGTAGTGCATGTACACGACGCCGGCGGGGCGGCGGGTTTGACCGAGATGGCCGACGAGCGAAGTGCGAGGTTTGAGGAAAGCAAGCGGATGAGTGGGAGCAGTGAAGCTGAGTTCCTGAGCGTGGGTGGCATAGTTGAGACCGAGGGCCAGAATGACAGCGGGGACGACGGGAGGAAGCCAGACGACGGATGACTCGGGGATAAGGCGGCCATCATCGAAGCGCAACTGACCTTCTTCGGAGACAGCGTGGTGGACACTGCCTGCATAGGCGACGCGCGCGTGTTTCATGCGGCGACCACCTTGTTTTCAATGGCTCCGACGCCAGGGATTTCCACACGGACCAAATCTCCAGGGACGGCGAGAGGAGAGGTTTCAGGTTCGCCCACGAGGAGGATATCGCCGGCGAGGAGAGTGATGAATTCCGAGATGTCTTGGATGAGATGCGAGATGGAGCGAACGAGGGAGGAGGTATTGGCGACGGAGCGGAGAACGTTGTTGATGACAACGGCAATCTCAAAGTGGCTTTGGGATGACGGGCAGGATTCGCCAATGGAGCAGAAGCCATCGGTACAACGCTCGCGAAGGGCGGGTCGATAGAACGAATCGTGGGGGAGGCTGATGTCGTTAACGACGGTATAGGCGGCGATGTAATCGAGAGCGTTGTGAGCGGAGACGCGGCAGGCGGTGCGGGCGATGACGACGCCGAGGGTGCCAGCCGTGCGGAGGCGATCGACTCCAGGAGGACACTGGATGGGATGGCCGGAGTTGATCCAGGTGTTGGGAGTTTTGAGGTAGAGGACAGGTGACTGGGGCGGTTGTTGGTAGGGCGGGAGGTGGAAGGAAGGGGCCAGGCGGTGGATGGTTTGCTCAAAGTTGAAGGCAACGCCGATTACCGAACGGGGAGCAGCGGGCATAACCAAAGCATCGCAAATTGGCAGGGGGTTTTTGATGCGAAGTGCGTGAGTGGTTTGGAGCGCCAAGTGGCCCGCTATTAATAATAGTGCAAATGCGCGGCCAGATGTGTGTTTTTTCGAAGGAGAAGAAGGGGGTTTTTGACGCGCGGTTTCGGTGCGATCATCTGCGGGGCAAAGCGTGGGGCAAAGCGTGGACAGGCAAAGTGTTTCCGCGTGGAGGCGAATGGGGCAATAGCGAATTGGGAGAGTGGTCATAGGAGCCTGCCGGACTGGAGGCCGATGAGGGGGCGGAGAGGGAAGACGTGAGCGATGTAGTAGCCGAGGGCGTCGCTACAGTGAGTGCGGGCGCGGTCGGATTTGTCGATCTCGGTGGTGGGGCGGCCGGTGGCGTCGAGGGCCCAGGTGACTTGTTCGAGATCGCGGATGAGTTCGCGGCAACGAGGATCGATGTAGAGGTGGTGTTCGCCGAGGGCGTTGCGGAGACGGCTGTTGACGCAGTTGACGCGGTCGCGAACGGCGGGATTCGACGAGGTTGCATGAATGGATGGCCGGTAGTGGGCGTAGAGGCGATTGAAGAATTCGCGGATGAGAGTCCAATCGGTGGCGGAACCGGAGGTGCGGCGCTGATAGCCGCTGGAATCGCCATAGATTTCGACGGGGAAGGGGCGATTGCCCGGGAGCGATTTGGTGCGTTCGAAGAAGGCTTGGCAGGCGGCGTCGGTATTGGCGTCGGGCTGGATGACGATTTCATCAAACACGTAGACGCCATCGCCGCTGCGCTGCATGAGCAGCATGCACATGGGATTGACGTTGAAATCGAGAGACCAGACGATGGGTAAGTTGGGTGAGAAGGAAACAGGTTCCAGGTGGACGGCATGATCGAAGGCGTAATATACGCGGTGACGGCCGACGCCGGTGAAAGCGGCTTCGAACTCCTGACTGAAGGATTCGGGATCTGTGTGAGCGGCGGCGGAAGTGAGTTCTTCGGCGCGAACGTTGCCGCCTTGGGCGGTGGTGAACTGAAAGCCAGCCCAATCCGGGGCGGTTTTGGAGAGCTCAAACAAATCGTAAAAGTGGTTGCAGCCTTGCGGGGTACCGAGAAAGAGAGCGCGGCCCTCGCGATCACTGAGGGCCGGGCGAATGACCTCCGACCAAGTCTCGGGGCGCATGGAGGCGAATTCATCGAGTACGACGAAATCGAGACTGTTGCCACGGAGAGAATCGGGGCGGTCGGCTCCACGGATTGCGATGGTGGAGCCGGTATCGAGTTGAACGCTGAGATCGGTTTCGGAGGGGCGGCCCTCCCAATGGAGGCGAGTGAAATCCTTGAGACGATCCCAGACGATGCGTTTGGCTTGCGGATAACTGGGGCCGACGTACCAGACGAAACGACCGTGAGCGGAGGCGGCGCGCAGCATTTCGGCGAGGGCCAGTTGCGTTTTGCCAAAGCGCCGGCCGGCGACGACAACGCGGAAGCGGGCCGGGAAGTTATACACGAGCATTTGCTTTTCGCGCAGGCGGATGTTGCGTGGTTTAGAAATCTCCATTCGGGGCTCCGTCGTTCAGCTCGGCAGTGAGGCCTGTGAGAGAGGACTGCCGTTTGGGCTTGGGAGCGAGGGATTTAGGAGGGTATTTGGAGCGGTTGCGATCTTTGGGAGGTTTTTCGCTGGTCTGGGTGAAACCGGCGCGTGTCTTAGCCCAGAAGATGGTGGCGGCTGCGCTGCGGCGCGAGATCGCCATGTCATAGAGAGACTGAAGAACGTTTCTTTGAGCGAAGGCGGAGCCGAGGTCCAGTTCCTTGCGATAGTGCCGGCGCAGAGATCTGGCACTGAGTTCGAGGGCGATCCCGATGACGTACTGGCGAAGGCCCAAGCCAGCCAAATCCCGGACCTTCTTGCGACTCTTGGGGGTGGGTTGGTGGGGCCGGCGGCCCATGCGAGGCGAGTGCGGTTTCGCGGTATCGAGCGTGATGATTTGCATGATTGCTCCTGTTATGAATTAGTAAAAAATTGAGCCTTAGGCGACAACGCGCGCGAAAGGCTAACTGGGTTGAGGATAGAGTTAGGGCGAACGGTGGACGCCGAAAAAAAGATGGAAGTAGTTGAAAAGAAGAGAGAAGTTTTTTTAAGAAAAGTTGTGATCCGCCGCACGGCCTCCTTTTGGGGCCGTCAGGAGGACGGATGAAAAATGGCCGTTTAATTCGGGGTGCTGTCGAAATTTTTGGAACCTACGAGATTTTTATGTGATTGATCCGCCGCACGGCCCCCTTTTGGGGCCGTCAGGAGGACGGATGAAAAATGGCCGTTTAATTCGGGGTGCTGTCGAAATTTTTGGAACCTACGAGATTTTTATGTGATTGATTCGATAGGGGATTTACGTCACTATTTTTCATAGGACCGGAGAATTCGGGAGGGTTGGGCGGGTTGGCAAGGAGGTTTTCAGATAAAGGCTGAAGCGCTTGGTCAAACCGTGATAGCGCTAGGGTATGGATGTTGCAAAGTGCATTGATGGCTCTTGGAACCTCTGAGCCGCTGCCTCGACAGGGAGTCCGCGCGGCGACTGGTCCGAACACATCATCGCGAAGCAACATGGGGGCTTTACGGAGACGGCAATCTGGCGCTGGCTGGCCATCGGTGCAACCTTTACAAAGGTCCTAATCTGACAGGGATCGACCCAGTTGCGGGCCGAGGTAGCGACTCTCTTTCATCCACGCCGTGAGCGATGGTCCGACAACTTTCTTTTCGCGGCGCGACGGTTCAGGTGCTGCTTAAATGATGCGCGTCTTCGAGAATTGCGACGGCGGATCAAGGCGCTGGAGGAGTTCGATTGAGGTGTCATGGAGCGCGGCCGGGGAGGCCGCGCGGGGCTGAGCGGGAGGTCAGCCGCAAGACCCGGAGGTCCGCCCCACAAGGTGGTTGCTTTGAAAATGCAGTAGTACACTGCTCGGTTGAAAAACCGAGTTAGGGCGCTTTACCCTTCCGGCTTCCATGAGAAGGCGTGCCCGTGTCAAGAAAAATCTTTCGCGCGTCCGACTTTGGGGGATCGCGCAAGAAGGGGTAACGACAGGCCTATTTCAACTTGTTTTTCAACGCAGCATACTCACTAGCCAATCCCACCTATCCTATATAGGAACTTCGCTCTGTTGCCGATATGAAATACGAAGGGAATGCCTGCCCGTTGTCGTGGTATTCCATGTAATGAATGGCGCACACCCTCTTTTCCGGCCAGTACGATTTCAGATTGGTCGCGCTCTTCGTCGCGCTCGCCCTCTGCGCATCGTACGTCGGGCTTGATCTAGCGGGCCGGACAGCCAGGTCACGCGGACGCCGCCAGCACTCTTTGCAAAGCCAAATGCTCCTTTCCGAGCAGGAGCGCTGGAGGGTACTGATGGAGGCCAATCATGACGGATTGTTTGACGCCAATTTGCTCACCGGAGAGGTGTTCGTCTCGCCGCGCTGGAAGGCCATGTTTGGTTTCAGCCCGGATTTCCAGGCCTCCACCAAAGCTTGGCTCCAACGCATTCATCCAGAGGATATGCAGCGGGTGGAAACGAACCTTGCCGATTATCTTCGCGCCGGGGGGGGAGCCCTCGAGATCGAATATCGAATCCGTCACACCGACGGCAATTGGCTCTGGATTGTGTCTCGCAGTCAGGCCGTTTGGGACCAGGATGGGCGTGCCGTTCGTGTTGTGGGTTCCCATTCAGACATCACTGCCCGTAAGCGGAACGAAGAAGACTTGCGCGCCTCCGAGAACCGCTATCGTGAGCTGTTTGAGCAAAACCCATTGCCCAGCTTGATCTACCGCATTCAGGATTTGCAGATACTCGATGTGAATCAGGCCGCCATCGATTATTACGGCTGGTCGCGCGACGAGTTTCTCAGTATGACTATGGCCGCTATCCGCACACCCGGGGATACGGCGGCAGTCGAAGCGGAATTGAACGAGTATTCAAAAGGCCATCGGCACAGCACGCCGCGGCGCCATCGCAGACACCACAGAAGCGATGTGTGGGTTGAGATCTCCAGTCATGATATCGATGCCTTCAGTTGCCCCGCCCGGCTGATTATGGCAAACGACGTTTCCGGCCACGTCGAAGCCGGTCATCAAATCCAGCGGGAGAACGCGGAGATGGAAGAGCTGGTAAGCCAGCGTACCGCCGAACTGCAAAAGAGCCAGGCTAAATGGCAGGGCCTGATTGAAGCCCTGCCGCAATTCGTTTGGACCATCACGCCGGATGGGACGTGCGACTACCTGAGCAGCCAATGGGGCGACTACACAGGGGTTCCTACGCTGCAATTACTTGGCCGTGGTTGGCTCGATACCATTCACCCGGCCGACCGGGCTCGCTTGCTTGCGCAGGAGCAGACTCTCCTAGCGTCCGGAAGCTTCGAATTCGAGTACCGGATCAGGGCGCACGACGGCTCATACCGGTGGTTCGTGTCGCGCGGCCGCCCCATTCGCGCTTTCGAGAATGGCCCCATCACTCAATGGCTCGGCGCCTCGACCGATATTGACGATCAGAAGCGCAGCGAAGAACGTCTGGAATCGGCTGTGCGCGAACGCACGCTCGCGCTGGCCGAAGCCCGCGACCGCGCGGAATCGGCCGCTCTCGCTAAAAGCGAGTTCCTCGCCCTCATCAGCCACGAGATTCGCACTCCCATGAACGGTGTCATCGGCATGGCCCATTTATTGTCGGATACGCCGCTCACCTCCCTGCAACATCATTATCTGGATATGATCCGTTCGAGCGGCGACTCGCTGCTGACGATCATCAACGACGTGCTCGACTTTTCTAAAATCGACGCCGGCAAAATGAAGCTCGAAGGGGCTGAGTTCGATCTTAAGACCATCCTCGACGAATCTCTGGAACTAGTCGGCTTGGCGGCCGCCGCCAAAGATCTGCGGCTCTCCCTGCATTTGGGTGAGGGCGTGCCGCTGAGCGTGGTCGGCGATCCCGGACGGCTACGCCAGGTTCTTCTCAACGTTTTGTCTAATGCCGTGAAGTTCACGGAGCGTGGGTCGGTTAGCCTTTCAGTCTCCCGCGAAACCGCACCCGGCCAACTCGTTCGGCTGCGCTTCAGCGTGCGCGATACGGGCATTGGGCTCTCGCCGGAACAACGCGGCCGGCTCTTTCAGGCGTTCACACAAGCCGATAGTTCAACCACCCGGCGCTTCGGCGGAACCGGCTTGGGCTTGAGTATCGCCAAACGCTTGACGGAGTTGATGGGCGGCAATATCGGCTGTTTCAGCGCCTTGGGCGAAGGGAGTACCTTCTGGTTTGAGGTTTGTCTTCAGCCTGGAACGGCCCCGCGTGCCACTGCGCTGCGCGACCAGCAGCCTGCCACAGCGGGCGCTAACCCCGCGCTCCAGGATCGGTTTGCCGGACGCCGCTACCGTGTTCTGCTGGCCGATGACAACATCACCAATCAGCAAGTGATTCTGGCCATGCTTACCAAAATGGGCTTGCGGGCCGATGCCGTAGCCGATGGCGCGGAGGCGCTCCAAGCACTCGACGCCATTCCCTACAATCTGGTGCTCATGGATGTGCGCATGCCTAATATGGATGGCCTGGAGGCAACCCGGCGCATCCGTAGCCAGGAATACCGCGCCCCTAATAGCGCCTCTCTGCCGGAAGGCCATCGCATCCCGGTCATCGCGATGACGGCCGGCGCCATGCAGGGCGACCGTGAGAAGTGTCTCGAAGCCGGCATGAACGATTACATTCCGAAGCCTGTGAGCCCGGCGGCATTAGCCGAAGTTCTCGATAAATGGCTGCCGAAGAACGGCCCGGCTACGGAAGGGGCACCCGCCGCAGTGGATCCTTCCTCCATCTTCGACATGAATGGTTTGATGAGCCGCGTGATGGGCGACAAAAAGCTGGCGGCCCGAGTCCTGGATAGTTTCCTGGAGGATATGCCGCGGCAGCTCCTCGCGCTGAGGAAATACGTTGAGGCGGGCAGCGCCCTCGATGTCCAGAATCAAGCGCACAGAATCAAGGGGGCTTCGGCCAGCGTCGGCGGTATTGCCATGCAAGCCATTGCCCTCGAAATGGAACTGTCCGGAAAAACCGGGGAACTCGGCGGCGTAAAGGAATACCTAGCCGAGTTAGACGCTCAGTTCCTTCACTTGAAAGAAGCCATCGCCCACTACCGCGAGGCGTAGCGGCGGCGCACCCACCCCCCACAGTTGTAAAATGACCCATGGCTTTGACCTTGGGCAAAGCGCGCATTGAGGCCCTCAGCGATGGTATTTTCGCCATCGCCATGACGCTGCTGGTACTCAAGCTGGACGTGCCCGAGGTCATGCATCACTCCTCCAATGAAGCCATGCTTCAACAATTGCTCGCCATGGCGCCCGCCTTCCTGTCCTATGTCGTCACCTTTCTCATAGCCGGCGGGTTTTGGTTCCTTCACCAACTCACCTTTCATTTCATCCGGCAGGTGGATAGCTTTCTGGTCTGGGTAAATCTGATCTTCCTCATGCTGGTGGCTCTCCTGCCATTCTCCGCCGGGTTGATGACTCACCTCTTTATCCATCCCGTCTCGCAATTGTTTTACTTCGGCAATCAGCTTGCCATCGCCGGCATGCTCAACCTGCACTGGCATTATGCGAAGCGGAAAGCCTTGCTGGGCGCAGCCAAGCCGCCTGAGACGTTTCTCCTCACCTTTCGAACCGCCCAAACCGCCGCTATGTTCGCCGCCTGTTTGATAGCTGCCTGTTTCGTTCCCGGTTATAGTTGGGTGCCGCTCCCGGCATTCCTGTTAGCTGGCCTTATCGTTGAACGGACTCGCCGGCGCCGCGTCCGAGATGACCCGGGCTAAAGCGCGGCCCTTCTTGTCACAGAAGTCGCGTTTTACCTGATATAATTGACCTAAATCCCTATTTCCATTGGGATGATGCCCGCCTCATGAAAGCCAGTAACGCGCAGTGGAAAGAGCGCCTGAGCGCTCAGATAAAACCTGATCTTGCAGCTGAGATCGACGTCTTCGAAAACGAAATCGCCTTGAAAAAGCAAGGTAAGATTGAAGACAAAGTCTTCGCCGAAACTCGGCTGCGCCGCGGTGCTTACGGCCAGCGTTACGACAATGGCCAGCGGCACGATGGCATTGAAAGCCGCAAACTCGCCTATCCCCAAGAAGGGCTGACCAAAGGCCCGAACACCCTTTGGGACGCCCCGGGTATGGAGCGCATCAAAATTCCTTTTGGCGGATTGAACGCGGCGCAATTGGAGGTGCTCGCCGAATTGGCGGAAGAATATTCCGACGGCATTGCGCACGTCACCACGCGGCAGGATATTCAACTTCACTTCATTCACATTGACGACACGCCCGCGCTCATGCGCCGTCTAGCCGCTGTCGATATCACCACCCGCGAAGCTTGCGGCAACAGCATTCGGAATGTAACCGCCTGCCATCTGGCCGGCGTGTGCCGCGATCAATCCTTCGATGTGACTCCGTACGCTAAAGCGACAGCCTACTTTCTGCTTGGGCATCCAGATGTCCAGGATTTCGGGCGTAAATTTAAGATCGCGTTTTCCGGTTGCGATACCAATCCGTGCGGGCTGGTGCGCATCCATGATCTGGGCTGCATCGCCCGCGAACGCGATGGCAAACGCGGCTTCGAAGTTTGGGTGGGCGGCGGTCTCGGCGCGGTTCCTTACCAAGCTAAGTTATTCGCGGAGTTCTTGCCGGAAGAAGAATTGCTGCCCTTGGCGCAAGCCATTTCGCGCGTCTTCGCCCGGCTCGGTGAAAAGAAGAATCGCAACACCGCGCGTTTGAAGTTTCTGGTGGCCAAACTCGGGCTCGAAGAATTCAAGCGTCTGGCCGAAGCGGAGCGCGAGACGCTGACGCCCGACCCTCGTTGGACCGCTTATCTTGCCGATATCCGCAAGGAGATGGAAACGCCCCGGCGCGCAACCGGTTTGCTGCAAATCGATTCCGAAGAGTTTCGTGAGTGGAAGACGGTCAATACGTACACACAACGCCAGCCCGGATACGCGACCGTGACGATTGCATTGCCGTTGGGCGATATCACGTCGGATCAGTTGCGCGCGTTAGCCGATATAGCCCGCAAATACACGAATGAAACCGTCCGCCTTACAGTTGAGCAGAACATAGTGTTGCGCTGGGTGAGCGAAGCGGATCTGGCCGATCTCCACAAAGATTTGCAAGCCGCGCGATTGGCTGCGCCGGTGGGCGAAACCATCTTCGATCCCGTGTCATGCCCGGGCACTGACACCTGCAAGCTGGGGATTTCCTCGTCGCGCGGCCTGGCCGGCGAGCTCCGCATGCGCTTAGTCGAGAACCCGGTCACCGAAGACGAGGCGGTCCGCAACCTGCGCATCAAGATTAGCGGCTGTTTCAACTCCTGCGGCCAGCATCATCTGGCCGATCTCGGCTTTTATGGCGTGAACCGCAACAAGAACGGTTATGCCACGCCGCATTTTCAAGTCGTGCTGGGCGGCCAATGGAGCAATAACGGTGGCTCGTATGGTTTGGCCATTGGCGCGGTTCCGTCCAAGCGCATACCGCAGGCCGTGGACCGAATCTTGCGTCGCTTCGTGGCTGAGCGTCAGGCAGGCGAAGGCTTTCAGGTTTTCATCCGGCGCATCGGCAAAGCCGAATGCAAAAAGATGCTCGATGACTTAGGCACAATGCCGCCGCACGACCAGGATCCATTGCTCTATACCGATTGGCACGATCCGCGCGAGTACACGCTCGGCGATCTGGGAGTGGGCGAGTGCGCCGGAGAAGTGGTGACGCCGCTCGAATTTCAGTTAACCGCTTGCGAGCGCGAAGCGTTTGAGGCGCAGCTCGCACTAGAGAAAGGCGATACCGCCGCTGGCATCAAGCTCGCCTACGAAGCTATGCTGAACGGCGCCAAAGCTTTGCTGGTTTGGCGGAAAGTGTTCTTTCTTCCGACACCTGACGGCATCGTGGACGCGTTCCGGCGCGAGTTTTTCGATACCGAGATTTTTTTCGATCCGTTCGCCGGCGGCCGCTTCGCGCAATTTCTGTTCCGCGCCCATGAGCGTGCCAGTGAGCCTTATAATGCGGAAGCCGCGCATCGCCTGATTGAAGAAACCCAGTTATTCATCGAGGCCTGCCATAGCTGTTCCCTGCGGCTTTCCACGCGGACGCCGGTGCCTGCGTAATTGAGAATTGGCATGCAACACGTGAACATAAAGATCTTCGCGAAATCCAGGCCCGCGGTGAATGTTGCCGATGCGATACCGGTGTTTCATCGTTGGATTCAGCAGCGCGATCTGCCCGAGTTGCTCATCGACGTGGCGGATTACTCGCACGTTCCAGAAGGTCCAGGCGTTTTGCTGATCGCGCATGAAGCGAATTACGGCCTCGATTACGCGCGGGACCAACTGGGCCTCCTCTATAACCGCAAAGCTGCCGGCTCGGGCAATTCGCAAGAGCAATTACAGCAGGCTTACGATGCCGCGCTCAGCGCCTGCCGGCGGTTGGAGCGGGAACCCGAATTCAAAGGCGCGTTGCAGTTTGACCCCAGCCACGTGGAGATCGTCTTTAATGATCGGTTGCTGCACCCCAATACCGACGAATCATGGCGCGAAGTGCAGCCGCAAGCCCGGCAGTTTTTTGACGGCGTTTTCGGCCCAGGCAATTATTCTTTGGAGCGGCAAGGCGAAGCGCGTGAACGGTTGCGGGCCGTCGTTCGCGGTGGCACGCCATGAAAAACGGGCGGAATCTGCTGGACCAGATCGGCAACACGCCGCTCGTGAAGCTGGAGCGGACATGCACGGATTTGCCTGGCGTAGAGATTTGGGTGAAGCTCGAATCGTTCAATCCCGGCGGTTCGGTAAAGGACCGGCCTGGCTATAACATTATTCGTGAAGGCGAGAAATCGGGCAAACTCAGGCCCGGCAAAACGATTCTGGACGCCACCAGCGGCAATACCGGCATTGCGTACGCGATGATCGGCGCAGCCAAGGGCTATTCCGTCAAGCTTTGTTTGCCGGCAAACGCCAGCGATGAACGCAAAATTATTTTGAAAGCTTACGGAGCCGAACTGGTGCTAACCGACCCGGCGGCTGGTTCCGATGGCGCTTTTCGGAAAGTGCGCGAGATCTATGCGGCCGATCCGGAGCGCTACTTCTACGCCGATCAATACAATAACGACGCCAATTGGCAGGCGCATTTTGAAACCACCGCGCCGGAAATCATCGAGCAAACCGAAGGGCGCGTCACGCATTTTGTAGCGCTACTCGGCACGACGGGTACGTTCATCGGCACCAGCCGGCGGCTCAAGCGCGATGTTCCGGGCGTAGAGTGCTGGTCGGCGCAGCCGGCGACGCCTCTGCACGGCGTGGAGGGCACCAAGCATTTGCCCACCTCAATTGTGCCAGGAATCTACGATGAGAAAGTGGCGGATGGGAATCTCTGGATCGAGACCGAAGATTGCTATGCCATGGCGCGCCGCCTGGGCCGCGAGGAAGGGCTGCTGCTGGGTATTTCCGCTGCAGGCAATGTGTTTGCCGCCCGCCGTCTGGCCGAAGAACTCGTGAAAGAAGGACGCAAGGGCGTGATTGTCACCATCGGCTGCGATGGCGCGGCCAAATACTTGCGCGAAGAATTCTGGCAAGACGCCGAACTGGCCGCTCAGGCGTAAACTCGAAGCACGATTAAATAAATAGAATTTCTGATAAAAAGAGCCGCCATTTTGCAAAAATTTAATTTCTATTTTTCGCTGCCGGGCGAAGCGCTGGCGCTACGGCTACGCTTTTCCCGTTCGGGCGGCGTACCGTGCCATCTCGGTCTAAAGAAACGCTGCTCACAGTTATGGCAGCGGCAAGGGACCACCGCAAACCCCAAAAAAACCTCAATAAGATTGCGCTTTTGAGACCTCCTAATGTGCGCGGATTTGCATTTGGGGCATTGATTGGGATTAAGAGTAAACGGCATTAAAGAGAGTTACCGCCTAAATCAGAGTAACATTCCCTTGAAAGCGCAAAGGGCGCGGCGGCGCGCCAGACGCCTGCTGTCCGTCGTATCCTTCTCTTTAAGACAATTATGCTTTTTACGTTCCGGACCTCCCACGCCCTCGCCACCACCTTACTGCTCGCTATGACCACCAACCTGCCCGCCGCCGATATCGCCTCCCGCCGCCAAGCGCTCGACCGGCTGCTGGACGAGCAATGGCAATACACCCTCCGCGAATCGCCTGAGCTTGCCACCATCATTGGCGACTATCGCTACAACGACAAGCTGAGCGATGCCTCACTGGCGCACGTTGAACAGGAGCGCAAAGACGCCGAAGCTTTCCTCAAACGTTTCGAAGCCATTGATACCGCCGGGTTCCCGGAGCAGGAAATCCTCAACCAGCAGCTCATGGTTCGCAATCTGAAAGAGACCCTGGAATCCATCGCGCTGAAGCTTTACCTCATGCCCGTGGATCAGTTCAACGGCATCCACCTGGGAATGGCGCAGTTTGTCGCTCTCATTCCCTTCGATACGGCCAAGCAGTACGCGGATTACGTGGCGCGCC
The DNA here is from genome assembly GCA_963785595.1 of Bryobacterales bacterium. Classification (GTDB taxonomy): domain Bacteria; phylum Acidobacteriota; class Terriglobia; order Bryobacterales; family Bryobacteraceae; genus Bog-105. The sequence continues at coordinate 233,127 of CAWAVY010000004.1, forward strand.
TGCACCAGATACCGCGAGTCGTCGATCAAGTGATCCAAACGCTCGAACAGGGCAAGCGCGACCGTTTAATGCCGCCGAAATTCCTGCTTGAAAACGTAGTGGCGCAGGCACGCTCAATCGCTCAGCCCGCGGGCGAAGCGAATGCTTTCGGAATGCCTGCCACCAAGTTCCCATCCGCCATTTCTATAGCGGATCAGAAGCCTCTGCGCGACGCGATCCTCAAAGCGGTAGACAACGACGTGCGGCCCGCCTACAGTAAGCTGGCTAATTTCGTCGCCCAAGATTACGCTCCGTTTGGGCGAACTCAGCCCGGAGAGTGGTCTCTCCCCAACGGCGACGCGCTCTATCGCTTCTCGGTCAAGCAGCAGACCACCACGGACATGGACCCGGAAGCCATCCACCAACTCGGACTCAGCGAGGTCGCGCGCATTCATGCGGAGATGCTGACCATCGCGAAACGCCAGGGCTTCGCCGATCGCAAGAGTTTCCAGGAGTCGCTGAAGACCAACCCGAAGCTGATTCCCACCTCGCGCGAGGACATCCTGAATACCTATCGCGGCTACATCGCGGGCATGGAACCGGAACTTCCGAAACTGTTCGGGCTGTTGCCGAAGACCAAGCTGGAGGTCCGTCCGGTACAGGATTATCGCGAGAAGGAGGCGGCCGCCGCCGAATACGAGCAGGGAACTCCCGACGGCGCACGCCCTGGCATCGTCTACGTGAACACCGGCGATTATGCTCACCGCACAAAAATGAGCATCGAATCGACCTCGTATCATGAGGCGATCCCCGGCCATCATATGCAGATTTCGATTGCGCAAACGCTGCCGGGCTTGCCGGCCTTTCGACAGCAGGCGAGTTACACGGCCTATACCGAGGGATGGGCGCTCTACTCCGAGCGTTTAGGAAAGGACATCGGTTTCTACAAAGACCCGCTCAGCGATTACGGCCGTCTCTCCGACGAACTGCTGCGCGCTTGCCGCTTAGTGCTCGATACAGGCGTCCACTATAAGCATTGGACTCGCGAGCAAATGATTGCCTATTTCCGTGAAAATTCCGGTGAAGACGAGCCTGACATCCAAGCTGAGACTGACCGCTATATCGTTACGCCGGGCCAGGCTCTAGCCTACAAACTTGGTCAGTTGAAAATTTTGGAACTCCGTGCCCGCGCCGAGAAAGAGTTGGGGTCAAAGTATGATGTCCGCGCCTTCCACGATGAGATCCTCAATGGCGGGGCGCTGCCGTTGGATGTGTTGGAAGCCCGCACGATGGCCTGGATCCAGGCGGTGAAGGCAGGTGCGGCACCGGCCCATCCATAGACGTCTTGGATAGCTTATCCAAAGATTCTTCTATAATAGATTCGAAACCTCCGATGGGCAAAGAATACATTGAGCAGCGTAATGGCGGCTACTTCATCAAGGGCGAGCGCGTTTCTCTTGACTCCGTGGTTTATGCATTTCTGAAGGGCGAATCGCCTGAAGGAATTGCCGATTCGTTCCCGACCCTGGAACTCGAGCAGATCTTTGGCGCTCTGGCTTTCTACATGGCAAACCGTGATGTTGTGAATCGCCACCTGAGCGAAGGGCGTCGTGACTTTGAGATGCTGCGCCAACAGTGGCGGCAAGACAACCCCGTACTTTACGCCAAGCTTTTCGAAGCCGGGGTTGATCATCGTCTCTCAGGAGCTTGATCTGGGCGCGGCCATTGACGACATCTAGTTGATATGGGCGGCAACGGAGGCCGAAGAATGGGGGGGGAATCTCGGTTTTGTTCCAGTATGATCTCGCGACCCGCGTTAACTCCCTATCGCCCATTCACCCTCATCGCCATCTCTTTCGCCGGCTCCAGCGCCTGCGTCAGCGCCATCGCCGCCCAAGCCGTTCCCCAGGAACTAATCCACTGATCGCCTTCGTAGGGAAACCCACCGTCAAAGTACGCCTGAATCTTGGGCGAGCGGCTTGCTACATACCAGGAGGCATCCGGGCGTTGTGTCCTCAACAGAAACGCCACACCTCTCCTGTACGCCGCACTGGTAGGCGCCACGCCGCCTCCTACCGCCAGAGCATAAAGAGATTCGCCGGTTGAATAGGAGTCTGTCGGCTGATTCGCGCGTTGGCGCCAACCTCCGTCTGCTTGCTGCTCCGCCAGAATCGCCTTCCTGAGTGAAGCCAAACTGTGAGCATCCGCTCCCGCCCAGTGCAATCCTAACAACTGCATGGCGCGGTCTTCCGTCGTTACCGCTTTCGCAGACCGAAGCCATTCGCGGGCCTTCGCCACGCGGTTCTGCATCTCGGGCGCTCGCCCCGGTGGTGCATAAGCCTGCAAGCCGCGGATGCACACGGCCGTTCGAAAGACGTCGCCCTCCTCGGCCGGCGGACGTGCTGCCGCTCCCACGTGCCATGAACCATTGCGCAATTGGGCCGCTGCAATATTGGCTGCCATCGCGTCCGTCATACGGTCCGGCTTGTGGTTCAAAGCGGCCAATCCCGCCAGCGGATAAGCCAGTTGCTCCTGCGCGCCCGCCGCGTCGAAACGTTCGTAGAAAGGCTCAGGAGGATAAATTGCTTTCAGCATCTTAAAGCGCTCGTCAGCGGCCTTTTCGTCAATCGCCAAGCCCTTCGCCCGCGCCTCGGCCACCGCCAGATCAGTCATGCTCTGCGCGTGGCAAGACACGCAGCCGCTTACTGCAAAAAACTGCGCGCTCGATTTTTCAATCAGGCTGACTGTGCGCTCAATCGCCGGCCGCAACTCCGCGATAGGAGGCGATGCCAGCCGCGTCACCTGCGCGCCCTCAGCACTGTCCGGGGTCACTCCCAATAACTCCATGCCCCTCGGTTGGCCCGCGCGGCGCGCCCAATCCATCGCCGTGAATCCCGCTTCATCCTTCATCTGACGATCGGCGCCACGGTCGAGCAAGAGCCGAATCACCCCGGCATCTTGATGGTCGGTGGCCACCGCCAGCATCAGCGGCGTCATGCCGCGTACATCTTTTGCGTTTACGTTGGCCCCCGCGTCTAACAGAGTTTTGATCAACTCCGGCGGCCCGAACGGGGCAGCCATAATCAGCGCCGTCAAATTGCCGAACTTCGAAGGTGCAATGCGCGTGGGCAAACCCATCACTGGTCTGCTCACCGCGTTCACGTTGGCGCCTTTCGCCAACAACAGTTTCACCGTCTCCAAATTGCCGTTCCAGCCGGCAGCCATCATCAGCGGAGTCAGACCGGGCAGATCCGCCGCGTTGGGATCAAGACCGGCATCCAGCAGCAAGCGAACCGTTTCCGTGTCATTCCCAAACGTGGCCGCCTTCAGCGCCGCCGTCTTCAAAAAGTCTTTCGCCTGAATGTCTGCGCCTTTGCTCAGCAGCAGCCGCACAATGGGCGCCGAACGGTCGCTCATAGCCGCTACCAGCAGCGCCGTGCGCCCGCGCTTGCTGGCTAAATTGGGGTTCGCGCCATGCTCCAATAGCAACTGCACTTTGGCCAAGTCGGTTGCCGACCAGATCAACGCCGTGGAGCCGTATTGATTCTGCGCGTTCACATCCGCGCCCTTCTCCAGCAGAAACTTCATGGCATCCAGCGAGCCTACGGTGGCGGCATACATCAACGGCGTCTCAGCGCGTGCGTCGCGGGTGTTGACATCGCCGCCTTGGGCGGCCAACGCTTTAAGCTGTGCCAGGTCATTGCCGCGAATCGCATTGTAAAACGAGTCGCTGGCGTCGTCGGCCATTGGCCACGAGACGCCCACAGTAAGCAAAATCAAACAGCTAAGGCGGAACTGCCGTGCGCGCATACAAACCCTCCTGAAGTGACCTGCTGCCATTTTACTTCGCCCAGCCGTCCCCGCCGTTCTATTTGCCCGCCTGAGTTTCCCGCACGAACTTAGCGACATCGTCGTGAAAGTGACTGAGGATACTTTCGTTCAAGTACACCATGTGGCCCGATTCGTAGTATTGGTAGCTGATATTTTTCTGCAGATCCTGCGGAATAGGCAGATGGTGCATCTCAAAGACGCCTTCGTAGAACGGCGTAGCCAGATCGAAGTAGCCTCCGGTCACAAGAATGCGCATCTTCGGATTCAGCTTCATCGCCGTGGCTAAGTCGGGCATCACATTCAAGCCGCCTTCCACCTCACCCACCGGCGGTCCGTTGGGAGCATGGTGGCGAAGATCCCAGGCGAAACCATCGCCATAGGCACTGGGCTTATAAGTTTGGTTCTTCCCGTACTTCAATTCTGTGCGCAGATATTGGTTGATGGCCGTCGCGTATGCTGCGGACACAGCCCTTGCTTGTGGATCGTACTCAGCGCCTTCCGAAAGCGGATCAAGCGGCGGTCCGCTAAATCGGGTATCGAGCCGGCCTGTCGTCAAACCTTCGGGGTCCTGGATCGTCTTCGAAAATTCGCCGCCCTCCACGCGGAGATTCGCTTTCAACAGATAAGCAACCGGCAGTCCGGTGTAGTCGTGCAGCTTTTGCGCCATCGCTTGCCGCTGTGTTTCCGAAAGAAGCGAGCCCGCCAAAAGCGCCGTTTCGTATTCACCCAAAGCGAAGTTCTCGACCTCCGCCAGGAACGGCTCGAGCGCGGCTGGCTGAGTTGTGAGCTTATGGTGGTAGAACGCTGTGGCGGCATAAGTGGGAAGCGCCAGCGCGTAAGCCTGATCGACGCCGGGATTCCAGCGCGGCTCATCGACTGAATTATCGAAGCTGAGAATTGTCGAAAGCAGCACAATTCCATTCAGGTCCACATTCTTCAACAGGGCGCTCAATACCGCCGAGCGCGGCGTGCCATAAGATTCGCCGAACAAGTATTTAGGCGAATTCCAGCGGTCGTACTTTGTGAGAAAGCGGCGAATAAAGCGCTCAAACGCATGCGCGTCCTGGTCTACGCCGTAAAAGGCCTTGGCGCTATCCTTGCCGAGAACGCGGCTGAAACCGGTGCCCGGAGCATCGATAAATACCAAGTCGGCCACATCGAGCAGGCTGTCTTTGTTATCGGCGATCGAGTAGGGGGCGCCTGCCGGATGTTCGATCTCTTCGGTCACGATGCGCCGCGGACCGAAAGCGCCCATGTGCAGCCACATAGTGGATGATCCGGGGCCGCCGTTATAGAGGAACATCAACGGCCGCGAGGCAGCCGGCGCGTCTTTCTTGAAGTACGCCGCATAGAACATGCGAGCGGTCGCCAGCGCGTCCTCAGGCTTCTTGGGGTCGGGAGGGTTCATGCCGGAATCCGGCAAGAGCTGACCGTCCAGCCCAAGCAGCGTGTCAAACGAGTCGGAGGAGCCGACCGTGATCATGCCCGCGACGGCCCGGTAGGCAATCTTCTGCCCTCCGATGGCGATGGTGTTTTCAGTTGTGGAATCAGGCTGGGCGAGCGCCGTCTCGATCGCTTTGGACGGCTCCGGTTGCTGCGCACTGCAACTCATCACCGCTAACCCAAGAGCGAACAAGCCAACAGAAGTTCCAGCAGCCATTTTTATTCCTGTAGTTTAACCCGCCAGTTCGGAACCGCTTGCCGGCGTGCGGCTCGGAACGGTGCTTGTACGAAATATTTAGCCTAGTTTCCTACCGGAACAATGGCGCCATTGCGCCATTCACCCGCCGGGGTCAACGTATAGTCTTTGCCGTCCTCAAGATTGTGAATCACCACGCCCTCGGGACTCGTGCCAATCGGCAAAACCTTGGTTTGCACTTGCTCGGCGCCGCGTGGCACCAGCCAGTAGTCGATAGTTCCATCGTCGCTTTTGTGCGGTACGGCTGATTCGGTGGGCTTGATTTCGAGAATTTTATGCCAATTCCTGGGCATGGCCGCTACGTCGGGTATCCTGCCCGGAGTTGCGTCTGTCGCTTCAGTTTTGGCCGCGGCTGCGCCGCCCTTGGGGTGATCACTCGCCTTTGTCGCCAGGCGTTGCCAGTCCCGGTTACTGCGCTCCATGGTCGCCTGGAGTTGGTCCATCCGTTCCGACGAAGAGACAAGGGCCTTGGCTAAATGGTCCACAGAACGGGCCACTTTTTGCTCTTGTGGATCGGGCTCACCGGTAATCAGGAACGGAGTGGCGGTCGAAACGCGGTCACCCGCTGGCCCTGGCCGGTTGTAGCGGATGTAAACGATGGCCAACACTACGGTGCTCAGCCAAATGGCCACCAGGACCCCGGCGATCAAGGTGGTATTGGCGTTTTTCGCGGGCGGTTCACGCAGGGTGCCATAGTTGTATGGCACCAGCGCCATCGACCTTGCTTCCAGTTGCGAGAGTAACCGTTCCACCCGGGTCACTTCGTCTAAGGGTTGAGCAGCGCCATCCGCGGAATCATCCTGCAGAACGGGTTCCTCCGTATCGGCTAAGAAACGCACTTGCCGGCGGTTTTGTGGTTCATTCTCAGCGGTGCGCAAGGGGGCGGCGGCAGTTGAACTCATAAGCGTAGTCCCTTCTTCAGAGAAATCAGTCGCCATGGAGCGAAAGTTAAAGCCAGGCTGGCATTTCTCTGATAAGAAAGTGTGCCGCTATCCGCGGGATTCTCGTTTTGTTTTTAAGCGTTGCAGCAGCCAGAGCGGAAGAAAACGGGGTGTCACCAGCAGGTAGCGCGGCCAAAGCCGCCCAGGTTCGGTGGCCAGACGGAAAAACCATTCCAGCCCCACGCGCTGCATCCAACCCGGGGCTTGCCGGATACGGCCGGCATGGAAATCGAAAGCCGCTCCGACGCCAATCATAATCGCGCCCGGAAAGGCATGGCGGTGTTCAAACATCCAGCGCTCCTGTTTGGGCGTGCTGAGGCCGACAAAAATCAGGTCGGCGCCTGAGTTCCGAATCGTCTCCTGCACCTGTTGGTCTTCTTCCGCGCTGTGCGAACGGAAAGGAGGCGCATGCCGGCCCACAATCCGCAGGCGGGGAAACCGCTCGCGCAGACGGTTTTCAAGCAGAGGAAGAACATGGTTATGGCCCCCGTACAGGTAGACGCGGTGGCCGTGGTGGCCGGCGCTACGGCAGAGTTCCAGCATAAGAGTAGGACCGTAAACGCGTTGCTGCCCCTTTGAGCCGAAGGAACGGAGCGCCCAGACCACAGGCATCCCGTCAGGCGTCGCGATATCGGCCGAGTTAATAATTTCGGCGAAGGCCGGATCGCCTTTGGCGAGGATAATGCCGTGTGCGGAGGTGACGCAAATGTAGCGAGCCGCCGCCGCGGGGTGGGTGGTGCGTTCGCCGATCCAACGTTGGCAAAGCTCGACGACTTCGCCATAGCTGGTTTTGCTAATGCCGGCGCTAACGACAAATTGCTTAGCGGGGAGCACTTTAACAACCGAAAAGATGTTAGCGCGATAGCGATTAAGACGAAGCGGGGTTTAGGCGACGGCCGCAACCGCTTTTTCGGCTGCTTCAATGCGTTTGGGCTGGTGCCGATTGCGGCCAATCATTACAAACGATCCATCGTTGACAAGGCCGCGCAGCAACATCCCGCATTCCGTTTGCAGGCGCATGATAGAGTCTCCGGGCCAGCGCGGATAGCGCAGGTCTTCTCCAGCGCTCAATGTATGTGAACCGATTGCCGGCGAGCTGTAAGAGAACTCGAATTCGTGGGCGCCGAACCAATGCTGTACCACTTCGCTCAAGTGGTGCCGGCTTTCCCAGGGCTGCTGATAGCGCTGGATAAAGCGGCCGCGCTGGGTCTCATTTCGCCAGCGCAGAAAAGCGAGCCGGTTTCCGGAGAGGCGATAAAACGTCTTCCGCAGATTGTTACCCACGCGGCCCAGACGATTATAGAGGCTCAGCACAAACAGGCCATTGGGTTTGAGTAAAGCGGTGAGGGCGCGAAAGCCGCGCAAGGGATCGCTGGTATGCTGGAGCACGTTGTTGGCAATCACTACGTCGAAAACGCCCGCGCGAAAAGGCGGGCGGAATAGATTCATTTGCAGAAACGAGACGTTGTGAATGGCGCAGCGGTCTTTGAACGTCTTGGCTATTTTCAAGGAGTTCAGCGAAAGATCCGCGCCAATCGCCTGGCGTTGTTTTCGTAGCGCCAGAAAATTCGTCAAGTGGCCGGTACCGCAGCCCGCGTCGAGAATGAGCGCATTGGAAGGAAGGTTTTGATCCAGCAGGCGGGCGAGCGGCGAAGCCAGGGACTCTTGGCAGAGGGAATCGCGCGAATCCGCAGCCTTGTATTTCGGAAAGGGATTCGCTTCATAGAAATCCTTCACGGCGTGCGTCACATCGCGCGGGCCATAAAAAATGTCGTGAGGAAAGAAAAGGCGGGGAATGCCCGCATCGGAACGGTATTCGCTTCCACACGATTCGCATTCCAGAATGTCGCGAAAGAGATTTAGGGTACCGCCGCAACGCGGGCAGGACAAAAGAGCGGCCTGCTGGAACGAATCCCGCTGCGCCGGCGCCATAGTCTCATTGCGGGTGTTGAGATCGACGACGCGCAGTTCGCGCAGATCAACCTCCGGCGCCGGAAAGCGGCGAACCTCAGGATTTCTTGAGCCAATCATACTCAACAAGGGTGGATTGGCGCGGCGAAAACTCTCACGAAGCAGGCGGCTGGAGAGCCGCCCCGCTCCGGCCGCCCTACTTATCGGCCTTGACGAAAAACACGCCTGCCGATTGCTCTTTGACGGTGTAATCGGCGGGAATCTGAAACAGCGCCGGATCTGGTTCGCTACGCGAAAGGTTTGTCAACTTATACGTTGTCTCACCCATGCGTGGATCGATGCTCTTGCTCATCACCAGCAGCTTAAGATCCGGCGAGTACCAGGTTTCGGTAGTGATGACAATGGGAAGCTCGTTTCCCATTTCGCCGGCCGGAATGGTGCGGGTGATTCTGCTGCCTTGCGCCGCTACGCCTTCAATGGTCTGGGTTCCCAGATCTGTGGTGGCCGCCTTTTCGCCGTCAGCCTTCGTCTTCATCGCCGTGATGGTCTGGGTTTGTCCAGATCCAGTAGAGTTGAAAAATACCCGCATCGAACCGCCCGGCGGTGGAACACCATTGCGGGCAGCGGCTTCATCAGCCTTCTTCATTTGGGCGGTGGTTGTCTTTATGGCACTCTTCGAATTGGAATCGAGCGTGATGTGTTGGCCCGCTACCGGATCTTCAATCAAGACCAAATGAGGCGGTTCCGCGTTGCTATTTCCCAAGCCTGGCAAAGACTCTTCGCGATAGACGCGGCCTTTGCTGTCACGCGCTACGGTGTTGGTGGTGGTTTGCGTAATGCGGTTACCATCGGTTAGCGTTTGCACGTGTTGCGTGACCGCCCGGGCCGAATAGGGCGCGCCGGGAATAGTAGCTGCGGGACCTGCCAGTGCGGCCGTTATGGCGATAGGACCATGGAAGTTTTCATCCGCCATGACCACGGGTGCTTGGGCGAATGCCGCGACAGTACATAGGCTTGCAGCGGCGATGAGTTTAAACATATTTTTCTCCTTTAGAAATTACTGGACTAGACGAACGGCGCGCGCGACGCCGTCCTGACCGACTAAGACATCGGCTTTGAATCTGGCAGTTGCCGCTGCAGCGGGCACTGCCACTCCCATGGAACTCAATTCTGAAGGCGTGATTGCGACGCGAATGACCACGGCGGATTCGAGTGGAACGCCGCTCTGCGAATATGGCAGTGCAATGAAGCCGGGCGCGTTATAAACGAAGGCGGGCGGGGCGGCCGGGCGCCGGTAAATAAAAGATAAGCCAAGCAGCAGAAGCACACCGGCAGCGGCGGCATAAATCCAAACCGGCGGCTTGCGCGGATGGCGAGCACGAAAGGCGGTAAGCAACCGTTCCCGCACTTGTGGATTCGCCTCGCGCGGCAGAGCCGACGCCAGTTGACGCATTCTATCGATTAAGTCAATCTCTTCATTCATGCTGTACATCCCACCCGCTTCTGCATCTTGGCGGCTAAAATGGCGCGCGCGCGATGCAACCGCGACCTGACTGTGCCCAACGGACAACCCAAATGGCACGCCGCTTGCGAGTAATCGATACCTTCCAGATCGCATAGCGCGACCAGCTCGCGATAGTTTGGCGGCAAACTCAGAATCGCCATACGCAGATCGTGCAATTCCTGCTCCCTACTGAGAGCATCCAGTAATTCTCCTCCCAAAGTGGCGGGCTCGGCTTCGATAAATCGCCAGGCTTGGCGCAGGCGGCCGCGAATCATGTTACGCGCGGTGCCGATCAAGTAGCCCTGCAAGCTGCCGTTGGCGGGGTCAAAACCATTCCGTGCCGATAACAACGCGAGAAATACTTCCTGGACTATTTCTTCCGCCATCTCTATTTGGCCCGACATATGCAGCGCGAAACGAAAGACGGGGCCTTGATGCCGCTGATAGAGCTCCAGGAAGGCTGGTTCATTACCCTTGACCGCCAGTTTCAGCAGTTCATTTTGCGCGCGAAACATGATAGGCGGCGCGCAACCACGCCCTTTGCTTTCTCGTTCTTCAAATCCGCTCTCAACAGGTATTAGCGCACAATGCGGAAAGGTTCCAAAATTCACTCCGTCAGTTTTCAGCCGGGAAGACTTGTCTTTCTTAACAGACGAGCCATGAGAGCCTAGTCTTAGCGGTATGGAAGTCCAATTTAGCGCCGAGCAGGAAGCACAGATTTTGCAAATAGCCAAATACAGCGGCACCCCTGCCGAGCAGTTGGTGAAACAGGGTGCTCTGCGGATGGTCGAAGAAGAAACACAATTCCGCGCCGGCGTCCTGCGGGGCATCGCACAGGCCGACCGAGGCGAGCTTAGCGACCACGAAGAAGTAAAAGCTCGAATCGGGCGTCTTCTGCGGTCGAGATGAATATCCGTTGGACGGAGGAAGCCATAACCGCCCTTGAACAGATCAGCTTGTACATCTCCGAACATAATCCTGAAGCGGCGTTTGAAACAGTCAATCAGATCTAGGAGCGCATTGAGGGGCTTTCAGTTTTCCCAACCGTGGCCGCGGGGGAGGCATGGTACCAGCGAACGGCTTCCGTATAGTCCTGCGGAACACCACGGCCTTGGAGGTAAACAGCGCCAAGGTTGAACCGCGCATTTGCATCCCCTTGGTCCGCAGCCAAACGGAACCACCGCACACCTTCCGTAGCGTTCTGCGGCAAGCCCAGACCTACAAGGTACATATACCCGAGATTGAATTGCCCCAAACTGCTGCCTTTATCCGCTGCCGCACGAAACCAGCGGAGGGCCTCCTTGTGCTCTTGGCGGACACCCTGGCCGTTCTCACAGAGGATGCCAACCCCACATTGCGCGGATGCATTCCCTTGATTCGCTAGTGGCAGTAACTCCTCGAGCGCCGAAGCGCCGTTCCCCTTTCGGAAGGCATTCCACCCAGCCGCATCGTCTGCGAAGATCGGCGCACCTAAGAGCAAAAGTAGAACGACAATGACCGAAAAGAATTAGCGCTTGAGTCGAAGAAAAGAGGGCAATCTCTTCTAGATATCGAGTGGGAGCACGTAGCAAAGCGGCGATAGACGAGTGGCCAAGCGAAGGCCGGCAACTTCAGGTCCCGGCGTCAGGGCGCACCAGGAGTAAACTGCATGTTTGCACATGCCAAAACGCAAGCCTGAAGATCTGCGCAGCCAGCGCTGGTTCGTTCCCGAAAGTGCGCCTGGTTTTGCCCATCGCTCGCGCCTGAAGCAGATGGGTTACCGCCGGGAGGATGTCACGGGCAAACCGGTCATAGCCATCGTCAATACTTGGAGCGAGATCAATCCGTGCCACTACCACTTGCGTGAGCGCGCTGAGTTCGTGAAGCGCGGGGTTTGGCAGGCGGGCGGATTTCCGGTGGAGATTCCAGCGTTGCCCATCACCGAGGTCTATATGAAGCCGAGCCCCATGCTGTATCGCAACCTGCTGGCGATGGAGGTGGAAGAACTGCTGCGTTCGATGCCGATTGACGGCGCGGTTTTGATGGGCGGCTGCGATAAGACCACGCCCGGCCTGTTAATGGGTGCGATCAGCATGAACATTCCCGCGATCTATCTGCCGGCCGGGCCGATGCTGCGTGGCAATTGGAACGGCAAGTTTCTTGGCAGCGGCACGGACGCACGCAAGATTTGGACGGAGCGCTGCGCGGGCAATATCACCGAAGAGGAATGGCTGGGCGTGGAAGATGGCATTGCGCGCTCGCCCGGATTTTGCATGACTATGGGTACCGCCTCCACCATGACGGCCTTGGCGGAAGCTCTAGGCATGACGCTGCCGGGCGCATCCTCCATTCCCGCCGTCGATTCCAACCACCCGCGCATGTGCATCAATTGCGGGAATCGCATTGTGGAGATGGTTTGGGAGGACTTGAAGCCTTCTGAGATCCTCACGCGCGAAGCTTTTGAAAACGCCATTACCGTTGACATGGCCATCGCCGGTTCTACCAACGCCATCATTCATCTGGTGGCGTTGGCGGCGCGGCGCGGCATTCCGTTGGATCTTGAACTCTTCGACCGCATTTCGGACCGGGTTCCGGTGCTGGCTAATATCCGGCCCTCGGGCGCTTACCTGATGGAAGACTTTTTCTATGCGGGTGGATTGCGCGCGCTGATGGGGCAGATTGGCGACCTGTTGCATCTGAAGAGCCGCACTGTCAACGGCCACACGATTGGGGAGAATCTCGCGGGCTCATCCATCATTCATAAAGACGTGATCCGGCCTCGCGAGAATGCCTTGGCAGCCACCGGCGGCACGGTTATCCTGCGCGGCAGTCTCGCGCCCGACGGTGCCGTGATCAAAATTTCCGCCGCTACGCCGCGATTGCTGCAACATACCGGCAGCGCCATTGTCTTCAAGAATTACGACGATCTGGAAGCGCGCATCAACGATCCCGACCTGCCGGTCACAGAGGATTCGGTGCTGGTATTGCAAAGCGCGGGTCCGCTGGGAGGTCCGGGCATGCCTGAGTGGGGCATGCTGCCGATTCCCAAAAAGCTACTCGACAAAGGTGTGCGCGACTTGGTGCGTATCTCCGACGCGCGCATGAGTGGAACGGCGTACGGCACTTGTGTGCTGCATGTGTCTCCTGAGAGTCATGTGGGTGGTCCGCTCGCGCTGGTCCGAGATGGCGATCTGGTGTCGCTGGATGTGGCCGGGCGCAAGCTCGATCTGCTGGTCCCGGAAACTGACTTGGCGGCGCGGCGAAGCGAGTGGAAGAAACCCGCGGCGAGTTTTGGGCGCGGTTATGGCGCGCTCTACCTGGAGCGTGTGACGCAGGCCAATCAGGGTTGCGATTTCGATTTTCTGAGCGGCGCAATGGCAACGGCTGAACCGGAGATTCATTGACTCGCTAAGCGGCCACGTCCATTCGCTTGTCGCGGTTGCTCACTTTGGAGCGGGAAATTAGGCGCCCTCGGCCGACAGCGAATCAAGCTCGTCCTGCGTGGCGGGCCGTTCGGTCACGCTGGCCCGGTGGACAAGGCTCGAAATCACACGGTCCTCGGTAAGGCGTCCGCGGGCTTGCGTCAATGACTCGCCCGGGCCACGCGCCGATTGGGCCTGGGCATCGGTCACGGCGATGCCCAGGCGGCGGGCGATTTCGAGCACCACCGCGCCGAGCCTAACGCGCCGCTCGGCGATCAAACGCATTTCGGCTTCGGCGGCGCGGCGATCCGCTTCGTCCAGCAGGCGGAGTTGCGCCTGGGCCGCAACGCGAATGGAGTATAGTTCCTTTTCGATCAGCACCGGTGCGATGGTGAACTGATAGGCGGCGTCCAACTGGTCGAGAACCTGACGGCGGAACGACGCTTCAAGTAAAGCGGATGCCTCTTTGCTAGCGGCAGTGAGGCGCGTCAGAGAGACGGAATGGAAGGGCGGTTCCGGCAGAGAGGGCAGATGAGTAGCGGTCAGCCGCAGGAGCAGATCGCCGGAGCCAGCGCTGTCGCTGGCCTGGGTGGCGGATGTGAGACTGCCGCCGGCAAGTAGTTGCTGCGCGGCTTCGACGGCCAGGGTGTTTCGTACCGCTTCGCGGGCGCGCGATCCATAGCGTTGTTCGAGCACCTCGAGTGGAATCTTGCCAGGACGGAAGCCGGGCAAGCGCAGACCCTTCCCGGTTTCGAGCAACCGTTCGCGCACGAGAGCGGCAATGCGCTCACCCGGAATGCGCACCGCGTAGACTCGCTCAGCGCCTTCTTGCGAAATCTCCTCGACCGGCAGCGCTGCGGAACTGGGCTCCTGGGCGGAAACGGCCGAGGGCATCTCCGACAGAGGTACCGGCTCAAGCTTGAAAGCCACAGCGATTCGCAAGGCGGGACAGGCGCGGCTGGGCGCGTGGCCGGCGTGAACAATGCGCGAGTCGAAGAAAACGGCTCGATTAGGGCGCGGCGAGATGGCTCGCACGATCTCGTTATCGGAATCGTAAAAGACGGTTTCGCCTTCCCACTCCGCCTTCCACTCGGGCATTGGGTAATAGAGCAGGGTGAAACAACCGGCGCGCCGATCATCGTTGTGAGGCTTGCCGCCGAGGCCATAGGTGTGGCCGGTAGCATACTGGCGAATGACACAAAGAGCACGGCCCGCGAGAGCCTCGCAGCGGGCGCGTACCTGTTTCCAAACTTCATCGAAAGCCGGATCTTCCGCAAGCTCGAGCGACCAGAACGGAATGGGATCGTCCTTATGCGACTCGTGCCCGAAGTACCAGCGCGCAGCGGCGCAAGACCGGCAAGCGGCCAGGAACGCCTCGGAGGGAACAAGGTCGTCGAATATCTCGATGATGGGTTGGGCGGTTTCGCCGGGTATCACGCCTTCTTTAGTTTACGCCGGAGAGCGGCTGCGGTGGCAAGGCCCAGAGCCCCCATCGCAGCTGTGCCTGGCTCCGGCGCGCTGGAAGAAGCCGCACCTAGATCGGCTATGGCGACTTCGAAATCCACGCCGGAGGCCGCGCCGGACAACTGCGCCGCCTCAAAGACGATCACTCCGCCGGAAGGCGCCGTCACGTCGAAAGAACTGGTTGACGGGACGTCTGATTCGCCGCCGAGACTGCCGTCGCCTTGATTGAACGTACCGAAAGCCAAAACTGCCGGACCACCGCCGGTCAGCGAGCCGGTGACTTGAATTGTATCGCCGGGCGTTAGACCGGGAATGGAAAACCAAGCCTGCGCGTCGCCGCAATCGCCGCAGAATGAACCGGTGACCACTGTGGTGCCCACTGGAAGCATGAACGCGTTGGAGAAAACCTGAGGAAAACCGCCATCGATCATGGATTCGTCTACCGTCGAAGCCGACGCGGTCGTGGCTGCCGTGAGACAAGTTGACGCCAGCAACGTCTGTGCCAGTTGTTTCAATCTTGATTTTTTGTCCATTATTCTCCTGGTAATTGAACTAAGTGTATTGCTGCAACCAGTGGGAATGCAACTTCGGGACTCGTTTAAACTCTCATTACGAATGTCTCAGTACTGCGCTTTTTCGTAAGCGAGTGGAGAAACCGCCCGCGAGTTTTAGGCGCAGCTGTGGCGCGCTCTACCTGGAGCGTGCTGAGCCGGAGATTCATTGACTGGCTAAGCGGCCACGTCCATTCGCTTCTCACGGTGGCTCATTTTGGATTCGTGTTTCTTTTTCTCGAAATCCAAATGGCGGACAGTCATGTCGTGCATAGCTTCCCAGCGGTAGTTGGCCACCCGCTCCCGGCAGAATTCTTTTACGCGTTTCAATGAGCGGTGGAAGGAACGTTCGGCTTGCGTGCGATAGCGGTCGGCTTGCGCAAGGCCTTTGAAATCGGCTTCAGACCACTGGGAAGGGTCGGGTTGCTTCTCGAAGATTTGCGCTTCGATGGCTTCAAAGACGTTTTGACGGCGCAGCAGGAGCCAGGCGTTCGCGGGCTAGATCCTCGACGAGCGCGTGTTCGTGTGCGGAAGCGGGGTGGTAATGGTCAACCAATTGGTCAACCAGTTGGTCAACCAGTTGGATGGGCGCAGGCGCGGCGGCCGGCTGAATGGCTTGATTGGCTTTGCGAGCAACGTCGGGAGAAAGCCGGATAGAAAGGGAAGGACGAGTCATGGTGTTTAGTCCGAGGAATGATTGGAATTTCAGGGTTTACGCGGCGGCCGACTGGGTTTCGGCAAATCCTTTGGCATAAGTAGGAGCGGCTGAGCCGTCTTTCAGGGCCTCTTCGAGCAGTTGTTGTTTGCGGGCGGCGGTTAGGGTGGCGAGATACTTCTGAAACTGCTGAGTTGAAAATTCAAAGCCAAGGGCGGCGAGATCAAAGGTTTGATTGCGGTGAGCGGCGAGGAGGTAAGCCTGGGCGGCTTGTGCCAGGGCTGCGGCTTCCGTGGCTTTGCGTGCCTGTTGGAGGCGCAGGAATTCGGCCATTTCCTTTTCGCGGCGGCGGGCGAGGCGGGCTTCCTGAATTTGCAGATTGCGGAATTCTTTTTCGTGCTTGCGGCGGATTTCCATTTCGGTGAGGATGGCGGTGACGGGAGTGTTGTATTTGGGGTCGCGGGCGATCCATTCATTGCGGATGAGGGTGAGGAGAGCCATTTCGAGGCCGGGGATGCGTTCGAGACGCCAGCGGCAATCGATGATGGATTGGAGCAGGGCACGTTCTTCGGGGCCGACGGGTTGCAGCGCTTTTTCGTATTCGTGGAGAAGAGCCTGGTAGGGGATGCCTTCTGCAGACGAGAGAATCACGGTGCGGCCGGTGAGCCCGGTTTTGACGGCGTTGAGGGAAACTTTGGCTTTGCCTTCGGGGCTGGTAGGCCCGGTGCTGAACTGGGCGTTGGCGCGGTTGGCGGCCAGGCGGGCGTCGGAGAGTTTGGATTCTTCGGCGGTTGCGGATGTTTGGGATGCGGTGGCAGCTTGCTCGACGGCGCGGCGGTAAGAGGATTCGGACATGTGATTGAAACTCCTTAAGAAGTTGGAAATAAGAAAGCCCGCCGCGGGAGGACCCGGGCGAGCTCGATTGAAAGATAGCAGGCGAGGGACGGGAAACGAACTGTACGAAATGTTACATAACGGGTAAACGATGGGGAGGATTGGGGATGCGGGTGAAAAATAAATGTTCTCGAGGTGTGACTGGAAAAGATCGCATCAGCTTTTGCAGATGGGGATTTGTGGGAAAGGAGAATGGTGGGGCCGCGAAAGGTGATGTGATGGCTCGGTGAACTAAGCCGCTAGGGAGTGCTGGGGAGCGGACTATCGGGTTTGAAGCGGTAGTGTCGGTAGTGTCAAGTCTTTTGTGTAAACGCGCTAGTGTTAGGCGAAAGCGAACTCTTTGGGCGGGTCATCCGCCCATTCTCTCGCAGACCACGCGCTTCGCACCCGCACAACCATCTATCATCAAGACAGCAATGCCCTATTTACCGGCGGTGCTCAGCGTTTGCATGGTTGTGCGGAACGAAGAGCGCAATCTGCCAAAGTGTCTCGACTCGGTGCGAGGATTGGCCGGCGAACTGATTGTGGTGGACACAGGCTCAATAGACGCCACGCCGCGCCTGGCTGCCAGCTATGGAGCGCAAGTCATTCCGTTTGATTTCACATTTGCCGACTTTGCCGCCGCCCGCAATCGAGCCATCGACGGCGCGAGTAAACCGTGGATACTGGTGCTCGACGCCGATGAAACGCTGGATCGCGGCGGCGCGCCGATGATGGAAGAGCTTGCCGGTCGCGGCGAAAACGTGGGTTATTTCGTGGAGCGCCGCAATCACTGGCCGGACCCCTCCGCTTGTACCACCGACTACGCCGTGCGGCTCTTTCCCAACCGCCCGCAGCATCGCTATCGCGGCCGCGTGCATGAAACCATTGATGCCTCGATTCTCGCGGGAGGCGGCCGTTTGCAGCAGACCGGTATCCGCATCGATCATAATTTTGCCTCAGACCCGGAAGCGCGCCGCGGCAAGAACCTCCGCTACCTCAAAATTCTGCAGGAAGAGATTGCCGCCGACCCGATGGACGATTCGCGTCTTGATTTTCTGGCGGCCGAATATCACCAGCTCGAAATGTTCGATGAAGCCACCGGAATCCTGGAACGAATCGTGCGCCTGCGTCCGCGGGATGCCAGGGCTCATATGTTCCTGGGTACTTATCATCTGCTTTACCAGCACGACCCGGAGCGTGCGCGAGCGGATTTCGAGCTGGCGTTGAAACTGCGCCCCGGCTATCTTGAAGCGGAGGAGTTTTTGAAACTAATTGACGGCCACGAACGCCCACTGGCCCGACGGCGCTGAGCGTGAATGTGCTAACTCCTCTTATATGCTCATCGTCCACGTCCAGGTGCGCGTCAAGCCTGATGCCGTTGGTTCATTTATAGAGGCAACGCTTGAAAATGCGCGTTTGAGTCTGCTCGAACCCGGCGTTGCCCGCTTCGACGTTTTACAAGACAAAGCGAGCCAGGAATCGTTTGTGCTCAACGAGGTTTATCGCAGCGCTGAAGCCGCTCTCGAACATAAAGCCACCGCCCACTACCTAAAGTGGCGCGACACAGTGGCGGAGATGCTGGCCGAACCGCGCGCGAGCAGGCAATTTCTCAACACCTTCCCCGATGACGAGGCGTATTGATGCGCTTCGAATTCTCGACGGCGAATCGGATCGTTTTTGGCCCTGGAACGATCTCCGAACTGGCGGCGTTGGCGGCGGCGTTTGGCAGCCACGCCCTAGTCGTGACCGGCGCCGATCCCAGCCGTGCAAGGCAACATCTGGCCGCGCTGGAGTCAGCCGGAATCGCCTGCCGTTATCTGAGCGCGCCGGGCGAACCCAGCGTCGATTACGTGAGGGAAGGCGCACAGGCCGCGCGCTACGCCAACTTTGTCATCGGGTTTGGCGGCGGTAGTGCCATGGATGCGGCTAAGGCCATCGCGGCCGTCGCCCCAAACTCGGGCGAGCCTCTCGATTACCTGGAGGTGGTAGGCCGGGCCCAGCCTCTGGAAAACGCGCCGCTGCCCTTCATTGCGGTTCCCACCACAGCCGGTACGGGCGCTGAAGTCACCCGCAACGCCGTGCTCGGCTCTTCCGAGACCCGGGTGAAAGCCAGCATCCGAAGCCCGCTCATGGTGGCGCGGCTGGCGGTGGTCGATCCGGATCTAACGAACGCCCTTCCCGCCACGGTAACCGCTACCACCGGCCTGGATGCGCTGACACAACTAATAGAGGCGTTTGTATGCAATCGAGCCAATGCCGTGTCCGATCTGTTCTGCCTGGATGGTCTGAGGCGCGCGAGCAAGGCTCTCCCCGTGGCGTACGAAAACGGTTTGGATCGCGCGGCGCGCACGGAAATGTCTTTGGCCAGCATGTTGAGCGGCTTGGCTCTGGCAAGCGCCGGACTTGGTGTGGTTCACGGTTTCGCGGCGCCGTTAGGAGGAATGCTCAACGCCGCTCACGGGGCGCTGTGCGCGGCTGTATTACCGCACGGCACGGCGGTGAACATCCGCGCATTGCGGCAACGCGCACCGCAGCATCCGGCCCTGGATCGATATCGCCAGATCGCCGCGTTCCTCACACAAAGCGCAGACGTCCAGCCGGAGGATGCGATTGATGCGCTGACGCACCTGTGCGGCAGGCTCAAAATTCTTCCGCTGCGCGAGCAGGGTCTAAGCGCCGCCGACATTCCCGAAGTTGTCGAGAAAGCCGCAGCCGCCAGCAGCATGAAGGCGAACCCGCTTCCCCTGACACCGGCTGAATTGACGGAAGTTTTAGAACACTCGCTTTAGGCGGCGGTTCGCGCGAACACTCTCTTCGGAGTCGCTCACGTCGATGGTCTCTTCCAAAACCTGGCCGGCCGTGGTGATCTCTTTGAATCTTGGGAAAAAGCTCATACTGCCCGCCACCCAAGACCGAAACGCCGAATCGCCCACGAAGGAATTATCCACAAACCGCGGTATGCGCAGCCTGTCGCAGCGGCGGTTTGCCAGCGCCGGAATGCAGGTCATCGCAGTTTGAATACCCAGTTCGATGAGCCATTTTTGGGCCACCGGTTCCCAAACTCCGCCTGGAAAACTGAAGTGAACCGGCGGCGGCCCGCCGATGGTTTGCTGAATCCATTGCCGGTTTTGCAGAATCTCACGCGCGAACAAATCCCGGTCCCGCGAAACTCTGTGCCGGTGAGTGTGCAGTTGAATATCGTACCCCAGCGCCTTCATCGCGCGCACTTCTTCCGCATTCATCGTTTGCAAGAGCCGTCTACGGCACAATTGTTCGTAATCGATGTCCAGCGCGTGAGCCACGTTCGAAAGCAACTGGTCTTTTTCCCTACCAGTCATGCGGTTCGCAAACGCGGCCGCGCGCACTTTTGCGATCACAGCCCGCTGCCCTTCGACATTCAGGGCTATTGTCTCGGGCAAAATTCCCGGCAGAAACAGACTTCGTCCGGCACCCTTCCACAGAAGATAGCGCAACATGATATCGAAAATCGGCCGATTGAATTGAGAATAGTAAGTACTCAAATAGATGGTGGCCGGGTAATTGAATTCAGATAAGATGGGCGCGGCGACACTGGCAAAATCGTGGAAGCCATCGTCGAAGACCAAGGCGATCGCCTTTGGGGGCAGAGTACCCGCATAAAGCTTCTGCAAAGCGAGTTCAAGCGGCAATACGGCGTATCTGGCTTTTTGCAGGATGCGCAGGCGCTGCCGGAAAATCTCCGGCCGCATGTAAATCACGCCATCCCAAAGATGCTCGTCGTCAAGCGAAATACCGTGATAGCCAAGTACCAGCAAGCGGTTCTGGCGCCACCTGCTTCGCTGCACGGCGGGCGCCATGGCAGCCGCCACAAAATTGCGCACGTGGCGACCGGCCTCCGAAAGCGAGGTTGTACCAATCATTTGTAATTGCTAACTCGCAGATGGACCCACTTCGACAGACTCTTAGATCATATCGGCTCCACCCAACAAGGACTAGCGTGACGCCGAGAACGATCACACCCAGTTTTCTGAGAATAGCATGAATTCCAGGCTTAAACACTACTCCTCAAGCCTTTCAACTACGCCCAGTGTATATACTGGGAACTGTTGCTGGTGCATTCTGCGTCTACCCACATGAAAGTGAAAGGTCTTACAGCAATGAAAAAGAATTCGAATCAGGGTCTGCTCGGGGCTGTGTTCATCGGCTTAGGCTGCGGTTTGGCGGCGGTAGGTATCGCGCTGGTCGTGCCTGCCTGCGCCAATTGGTCGTTAAGTCTTGCCGATCGCGCTGTGCGTCGGGGACGTGAGGCGGTGGGCAGCGCCGCCGATACGCTTGCTGAGTTCGCCGGTTCGGCGAGTCAACATTTTGACACCGCTTCCAAAGCGGCGAAAGCCGGCACAGTTAAGGCCGCCAGCGCTGTTGAACAAGCCGCCCGGCAAGTTCGCGAATACGCTTCCTAGTGGCCACGAACCGGCTCGAGATTCTCAAACAGATGGTGGCGCAAGATCCGGCCAATAGTTTTGCGCGTTATGGTCTGGCCATGGAATACGCGAACCTGGGCGAATTAGCGCCGGCGGTAACCGAGTTTCAAAACCTGATCTCCCAAGACCCCAACTACGCGGCAGCTTATTACCACGGCGGTCAGGCATTAGAAAAACTGGGCCGCCTGGAAGAGGCGCGCGAGATTTACGAGAAAGGCATCGAAGCCACGGGCGGTAGTGGCGATGCGCACGCGCGCGCGGAAATCGAGGCGGCGCTCAATCTGTTACCGCTTTGAAAGAGCGTGGCATCTATTTCCCGGCGGCGGCCTCGACCAACTTCTGGACAGCGGGGCCGATCTGGATCAACAAATCGCCAAACCGCTGATTCACGATTGGCTTGAGGGTTTCACTGGCTTGCCTATGCCAATCCGCAGGCGCGGGATTGGGGCCATCCAAGTAAGTGAGAGCCTCCTGACCTACGGCGCAAAGTTTAGCAACAGCATCGGCCAACGGAAGATTTTCCGCTAAGACGGATTCGTTCTCAAGCATAGGCCGGGCTACTTTCACGGCCTGGGTCCAAAGCGCAAGGCGCTGCTGCAAGCTCGCGCTGCTCCGTTTAACTTTTGGTGCGGCCAGATATTCGTCTACGTCGCTACGAAATTCTCGCGCGGTGTCGCTTTCGGAAGGGATGGTGAACTCGAGCCGATTCAACACGGAATAAATTCCATACCGCTCCGCATGCCGGCTGTAGCCTTTGGTGGGTTCGACCAAAGACGCCAAAACATCCAACGGACCGACTGGAAAGGGCCCGGCGAGCCGCTGGCGCATCAACTCCGGATTGGAGCGATGGTTCAAGCCCAACCACTCGAGCCATTCGCTAGTCGTGTGAAGGCGCTGGTACATAGACGCCAGATCGGTGACGGATTCCGGCGACCAGAACCGCTCCGCCATGGCGGCCAAGCGCGGCCACAAACGCGCGTCAATCATTTCGGGCGACGCCAACTCTTCCCACATCGTTCCTTCCGCGCCCAAAATCAGCTTGGCTTGCTCGGGCGTCAGATCGGCGGGCGTGCCGGGCGCCGGACCCTTCCCAACCGGACCGCCATTCGGCGCAGCGGGCGCCGTCATAGGATCGATAGCGTAATGATAGGACGCGGGATAGGAAAGATCGAGGTAGAGACCGGCCGATAGAATGCCCTGATAGCCTTCTTTGGCGGCTTTCCATAGCGATTGCTGGCCGCGCCACGATTGAACGACAGCGGTCTTTGGCAGATCGGGATTCAAGACCTCATCCCAGCCGACGGGGTGCTTTCCATGCTTAATAACAAGATCGATGACGCGCTTACTGAAGTAAGCCTGTAGTTGCGCGCCTTTGGTCATGTTGTGCGCTTCCATGAATGCTTTGATGTGCGGATCGGCCAGCCACCGTTTTGGACTGACTTCATCGCCGCCAACATGGAAATATTCGTCGGGGAAGAGCGCGGCCATTTCTTCAATGAATGAGTCAAGAAATTCGTAAGTGGATTCCTTGGTTGGATCCAGCGCAAAGTCAGGCTCCGGTTGATGCTCGTGCGCCACGTGAAACGGTCCGGCGCCGGCGCCCAACTCCGGGTACGCCGCTAAGAAGCTGCTGGAGTGGCCGGGAATATCGAACTCGGGTTCCACGCGAATGCCGCGGCCGGCGGCATAGGCGATGACGTCGCGAATTTCATCTTGCGTGTAATACATGCCGTCGGAGCCAAGCTCCTGGAGCTTTGGAAATTTCTTACTTTCGACGCGGAAGCCTTCATCGTCGGACAGATGCCAGTGCAGCACGTTCAATTTGACGGCGGCCAAGCCATCAATAGTGCGCTTCACGACGGCAACCGGCATGAAATGGCGGGAGACATCGAACGACAATCCGCGCCAGGGGAAACGCGGTTCGTCGTGAATCACCACGTTCGGAACAGAGAAGCCGGGTGCCGTGCCTGGACTGGTTGGCGTTTCGTGGATGAGTTCGAGAAGCGTTTCGATGCCGCGCAAAACACCGAGCGGCGTATCGGCATTGAGTTGAATGCGATTGTCGGCGACAGTGAGCGAGTAGCGTTCGTTATCGCCTAACTTCTGAGGCCCACTGTGTCCGGCTTCGGCCACGGTGATGGTGAGTGCGGCATTCTCGCTCGGCGGCGCGGGAGGAATGGGGATGCCGGTTTGGCGGGTTATGCGAGCCAGGAGGCGCGGGATAGCATGCACCACGCGCGCGTCGTCAGCGCCAAGGCCGGAAACTGCGACAGTGAAAGCGCCGGTTATGGGTACGAAGCCGGGTTGAACCGTTACTTCTTTCGGCCAAGGCATCAACGAAAGATTGGTGGGCGACGATTGTGAGTAGAGACACGTTGAGACTGCGGCCGCAAGAGCCAGCCGGACGAGTGTGTTCATGAAGCCTTAAGGTTATCGCAGCCAAGGGTTACACTAGCGACCGAGTTGCTTGGCGATCTTGAGGGTGGCCAGAACGACGTCAACCCAGGGCGGCCATTGCCCCCAAGTTTCCCGTAAGGAACGCATTTCGCGCCTGAACAGAGGCAATCCCATAAGGACCTGCCGAGGAGATAATGTATCGACCGCGTCCACTCTGGTTGCTAACCAAGACATAAGGGCGGCAATTAAGCTTGGCTCGGTGCTGTCGTGAGTAACTGGGTCGAAACCCGCTAAGTCGGAGATGTATCGGGCATAGCCGTGTCCGGCGGGAACGATGACCAACCAATCGTGTCTCATGGCCGCGCGCCTGTTTAAGAACCGCCGCGCCATGGCTATGCCGAGTTCAAGAGGCATATTGAAACGCGCCAGGTTGGCATCGCCTTCTCCTCTGCACCTAGATAAATCATGGATCGAGTACTTTGACTCGAAAATTGCTCTGGTGATTCGAGTCATTCGGGGCTCGGCCGTGGTGCCGCTTTCCAACGCGCTTCTCGGGATGAAACCGCAGGAGATTGTAGCCAAGACCGCGCAGTCGAAGAGTGGCTGGTATGCGAGATCGTATGGACAGTTTAGGAAAACGGAAGTTGCGGGATTGAGAGTCAAACGACCCGCGCCGAAGTGTTCCCGCCTTCGCTGCCTGGCCACTCGCTATTGTTTCTGACTCAATTTCAGTTGCCTTGCGGTACCTTCGATTTCGGCCAGACGAGTTCGGAACGCCTTGCTCGGTTTGGCGCTTTGTTTGGCCAGAGCACTACGTTTGCCAGGGCCCTCATCGCGCACCGCATTGTAAATTGTGTCGATCCACGAAGATTCCGGCTGGCCCGTCCGCATACGAACAGATACCCAGTTTTTGAGAAAGGAATGAGGTATTGCGTTGTCGATCAGGACCGGTATAATGCGTTTGTCTGGATGTGTCCACACGCGCTGGAGGGCACCTTGCCATTCGCGATCCTGCCGCTCTCCGATTTGATTCTTCGGTCCGACCACGAGAATAAAGTACTTGGCGTTGTCCAGGGCGCGTTGGATCTCGACGATCCACCGCTGGCCGGGCTTTATGCTCTTAAAGTCGGTCCACGTCGGAATCCCTTTACTTTCCAGAGATTCGGAAAGCTTTTCGGCCCACGGCTTGGCGTCCATTGAATAGGAGATAAATACATCGGACGGCGCCTTGGACACGCATTCAGGGTAGCAGATTCAGGCGAAAAGCTCGTCGATCACTTTTCCCTTGGCGTCCTTGGTGACGTAGATAGGCCGCTTCTCGAAGACGAACGCATGATCAGGCGGTATGCCGAGGGCGTGGTAGATGCTGGCGTGGAGATTTTCCATGGGGACCGGATTTTCAATGGTGGTGCAAGGCCGCTCGTCGGCGGTCTTTCCATAGACGAAGCCTTTCTTGACACCGCCGCCAAACATCACGACCGAACCAGCGCCGGTGAAGTGGCGGTGCATGCCGTAGTGTTTCGGAAGACTCATAACGTCGGGCGTTTTCGACTGATCCTTGACCTCTTTGCCAACCTTACCTTCGGTAATGGCATCGCGGCCAAACTCGCTGGCTAGGACAACGAGAGTGCGATTCAGCAAACCGCGCTCCTCCAGATCGAGAATGAGCTGCGCCACCGGAGCGTCAATCTCGCGCTTCATCATTTCGGCGCGCTCGTGGCCGTTTTCGTGGGAGTCCCAGTAGCGAAACGGAATGTATTCAGTAGTTACCTCTATGTAGCGCGCGCCGGCTTCGACTAAGCGCCGGGCGAGAAGACAAGCTTGCCCGAAGCGGCCGTTGTTGTAGATATCGAAACTGTTCTTCGGCTCGAGCGAAAGATCGAAGGCTTTGGCCGAAGGAGATGTCAGTAAACGGCCGGCCGAATCGAGGGAACGGATAAGAGATTGGCGTTGGAAGTCGCTGCCATATTGATAGACGGGTTCCGTGGCGAGTAACTTCTCGTATAACTTGCGCCGGCTGTGGAAGCGCGCCTCGCCTAACTCGGCAGGCGGTTTTACGGCGGCGGTGGCATCGGCTGGGTCGGTGATCAGGAAGGGACCGTACTCGGTGCCTAGAAATCCGGCGGTATGGAACGACTTCAACGCGGCGCTCTCCGCGCCGATCTCTAAGTTCTGACCGACGGCTATGAAGGCGGGAACGGTGGGATTGCGTGGACCTAAGACCTTTGACACCACAGCCCCTAAATGAGGGACGGCCATGGGTTGCGGAGGAATGTATCCAGTGTGCCAGTGATACTGATGGCGCGAATGGAGGATAAAGCCAAGATCGGCGGCTTGAAACGTGCGGATGAGCGTGCCGCGGTCCATGACCTTCGCCACGCGCTCCAAGCCTTGCGAGATCTTGATGTTATCGACGGCGGTGTCAATGCTGGGGAAGGTGCTTAAGACGCGTTCGGTGCGGACGCCGGGCTCGAAAGGCGTGTAGCGTTTGGGATCCCAGGTTTCGGTCTGCGCCATGCCGCCGGCCATCCAGATGACGATGATGGAATCGGCCGTGGGCTGGGGTGCGGTTGCGCCGCGCAGCAGTTGCGGTTCGCTGCCGGCGAGGGCGGCTAGCGTGGCGCCGGCGCTGGCTCCCAGGAAGCCGCGGCGGCTCAGACTTGCGGAAATTGCTTTTTCGTCTTTGTTCATTTTTTTCATTTTGTTCATGCTAGGCCGCTTACGCTTCGGGCTCGGATAACGGCGGCGTACCAGAGGTCGACCGAGCGCCGATTGCCAATTGGCGCGCAGGATGACATCCTGCGCCACATCTGCAATTTTGATTTTTTCACAGCTTCTTACCCAAAAAATGGTCTTAGTAAATTAGTTGAAATTCGGGTTTCATCATGACGGCCCAGAGTAAATCGGCCAGCCCATCGGGCGATACGTGTTTCTTATTCTTAGCGTCGCGCAATACTTCTTCGGCGGTCAGCTTCTCAGCGGGCGACGGCGCGCGGCCGAGTGCGTACCAAAACAATCCGTCCACGGTTTTGCCGGGTTCCTTGTATGTTTTCGGCGCGGCAGCGGGCAGCGCCGGCAGAACCGGAGTTAATTGCTGCATGTTGGGTTCGGTCTCAAAAACGAAAAAGCGAATATCGGGGTTGATGTCGCTGGACACTTCCGCGTTCTCTAAAGCCACAGATCCGCGCAGTTTTGTATAGCCTTGCCCGCCGATGTCATAAACCAGACGCGAAGGCGTCTTGACGGCCACGCCCGCGCCATTCGACGGTCGCAAGCCGCTGCCATCTAGAGGCTGGAGAGCGGAGAGCGGCGTTACTTTGCCGGGACCTACCAACTCCGCGGACGCCCAGACGGCCTCAACTTTTTCAGGAGAATACGAGCCTTCGTCCGCCACCAGGAGCCACAGTTTCCGGGCCTGCGAAATATCGATCTCGAAAGGGGCGGGTCCTTTGGTCTTGAGAGGCCGGTCGAAAATGGACGATGGCTCCGGCGGCAGAACTCCCAACATCTTGCGCGCGCCGCGATTCAACCAATGGGTAAGCGGCTCGCCGTTTACCAGTTCCAAAGCCTGCAGCGTAGTGGGTTGCGTGTCGCGAACGGAATAAACCTGATCGCGAATCGGCCGGCCCAGAGCGCGTGTGAGGGAACTCGAAGCCATGCGCCATTCACGCGTGTACTCGCCTGGTTTGGGTTGGAGGAACACGGGCGGATCGCCAGGCTTGGGCTTGGGAGCGTTCGGATCGGGCTCGGGATCGGGTGGCTGATACACGTGCCAGTCGCCGGTGATGGAGCCGATGGCATCGGCAAATTGCTCGGCGGTGATGCGCCGCACCTCAGGGCCGCGAAACACATAATGCTTGGGCGAATCGGCTTGAGAGGGCACGCTGAGCATCTGGTACGTGCGCGACGAGAGGACGGCTGAGAGCAGATGCTTCATGTCGTAGCCGCTTTCGACAAAGTCACTGGCCAGCCAGTCGAGCAGTTCGGGGCTCCAAGGTTCGCCATCCATTTCATCCGGATTCTCAACCAGCCCGCGGCCGAGCAAACGCTGCCACAAGCGATTGACGAGAGTGCGCGATAGGCGCCCGTTGCGTGGATCGGTAAAGATGGCGGCAGCGGCGAGACGGCGATCGGCTACCGAACCGCTGGCGGGAGTGCGATTCAAAACCGGGTATAAGAACGCGGGCGTAGCGAACTGATCTTGCGCCACATCGCAGCGAACGAGTTGGAGCTTTTCTTCAGACGAGAAATAGCCGGCCAAGCTGTAAGCGTCTTTCAGCTTCCACTTACTGATAAAACTGTCGTGGCAGGAATTGCATTTGAGGTTGATGCCCAAAAAAATCTGGGCGGTGTTTTGCGCAGCCTGCATGGCGGGAGTTTGGCTGGCACTCACGGTGCCGCGCCAGTTTACGCCAATTAAGAAGCCAGAGGGATCTGTGGACGCCTGCGGATTGAGCAGCTTATAAACGAACTGGTCATACGGCAGATTGTTCTGGAGAGCGGTTAACAACCAGGTTGAAATGCTTTTGCGCGATGCTGTTTCGTTGTGATAATTTACGCCCTCGTCGTTGCGGAGCAGATCGTTCCAGAAGGAGATCCAATTTTCTGAATACTTGCCGTTATCGGCCAGGAGTTTAGCGACGAGCTTGTGGCGTTTTTCGGTGGAACGGTCTTTTTCAAAGGCTCGGAGTTCCTCAGGGGAAGGCAATAGGCCCCAGGCGTCGAGATAGGCGCGGCGGGCAAAAACACGATCGGACACTAGGGCAGGTTCCGGTATGGCGTTGGCTTTGAGGTAAGCAGCGGTGAAGCGATCGAGCGGGCTTGCCCAGTGGGGCCAGACGATTTCCGGCAATGGCGGTTTCTGCAGAGTGAGCGGCGCTTCCCACTTCGCTTTTGCAGCAGCGGCGGTGGGGGTGCGGCGCGCGCCTTGGTCGATCCAATCGCGGATGATCGCTATCTGGGAATCGGTGAGCGGAGTTCCGACGAGCGGCATGCGCGGCTGAGTTTCGCCGGTTATGCGCATCATTATAAGGCTATCGGCGCTTTTGCCGGGACGCACGGTTCCGCCGTTGCGCCCGCCATTCAAGACGTCTTCGTAGGAGAACAGCGAAAGGCCGCCGGAGCGCTTTTCCTGGCTATGGCATGAGAAGCACTTTTCGGCCAGGATGGGATGGACTTGCCGGTCGTAATCCACCTTTGGGGGCGCACTTTGGGCATCTAACAAGCTTGCCAAAAGGCAAGCCGAGACCAATGACCGCAATGACATGATTTGTTCCGATGATATCAAGCGCTTACGGGTTAGGGGGACGCAAGCTGCTAGGCGGCGGCTTTGGCGACCTCTGGGCGGCGATTTTCGAGGAGCCGGTCCACTTCGGCGATGTATTGCGCTTCGAAGCCAGGATTTTCGCGGATGGCTTTGTTGAAATTGGCGACGTTTTGGCCGGCGCGATGGCAGAAGGCGGCATCTTTGAGGCGAATGTCCCACTCATGGCGATCTTTTTTCATTTCGTGGCGCTCGGTTTGGAGGCGCAGTTCCTCCTTTTTGCGGTTTTGCGCTTCGAAGCCATTTTCGGTCTTGCGTTTTTCGGATCTGAGCTTTGCGAGGTCATTGAGGCATTTGTGGAAGGCGCGGGTGTGGGTGGTTTGGTAGCGGAGGTAGAGCGCGAAGAGGGCAACGTCGGCGATTTGGCCGGTTTGCGGGTCGAAACAGGTGTTTTGGAGGGTTTGTGCGCGGCTGGCCAGCCAGTGGGATTCGGCCATGCCGTTGACTAAGATGGATGCGGTTTCGGTAGAGGGTTGATGTTCGGCGGCCAATGAGGCTTTTAACGCTTCGAAGCCATTCGGGTCTTCCGTAGGGAGGAGGACGAAGGCGCCGTTGTGACGCGCGAGGCCATGGGTGGTGCGGTTTTGAGAAGAGATGGCGCGGCCGGTTTCGGATTTCGGTCCGGTGGAGAGTTGGGCATTGGCGCGGTTGGCGGTGAGTTGAGCGTCAGAGATGGGGGTGACGGGTTTGGTTTCCGGGAGGACGACCTGCGGAAGCGGGGCTGGTTCTGGTTTGGGTTGGGGGGTGGGAATGCCAGCTTTGCGGGCGAGCTTGCGTTCGTTGTGGGCGGCGCCACGGCGTTCTTTGCGGTTCATGGGGGTGATCCTTTGTGTTTGTCTATAAGTTGAGGGGCCCGCAGGCGGGTGAACGGTCGCCGGACGGGCTTTTTCTGGCTTTAAAGTAGCGGGTGGTGAAGGTGGGCGGTATCGGAAGGGCGGTTTTTTGGGGAGTGGAAAGGGGGGTAAATGGTTGGGATGGTTGGAGTTAAAAATATTTTGGGGGTTGGGTCTAAAGTTGTGACTCGAAATTGGGGGGGCGATAAGCTGCGCTGTGGGCGCGGCGTAGGGACGATGTGGTGAGTGCGGTAGGGGCGGGGCGGGCGTGAAAATTGGGCCGGGGTGAACACGGCGCGCCTTTGTACGAGTGGCGGACAATCCGCCCGGAGCCTGTCAGGCGGTGCCTGTGACGGGTGGCATAGCTGGCGAGAAGGTAGTGTCAAGTCTTTTGTGTAAACGCCTCTAAAAATATTCCACTTAGTTTTCCGCTTCGCCCTCCTATAAGGCGCCTTTGGGCAGGGTTGGGAGTTCTGTCAAGGTCGAGCGGAGCGAGCCCGCAGGGTTGCCTTGACAGGGCTCCTGAGCCTGCCCTATCTCACGGTCAGGAGGGCGAAGCGGACTCTGCTCCAGGTAGCGGAATGCGCCCAGGCCAGAGGATCGCAAAACGGTTCAGCGCCTCCTTCCAGTTCTGAATCGTTTGCCACTTCTTCGAGACATTGCGCAAAGCCAGATAGAGCAGTTTACGCGCCGCCTCTTCATTCGGGAATGAGCCGCGTGTCTTGATTACCTTGCGCAGCGTCATGTGCAAGGACTCGATCGCATTCGTCGTATAGATGACGCGCCGGATCTCCGCCGGAAAGGCAAAGAACGGAATCACCCGCTCCCAATGACGCCGCCAGAGAGCGGCAATCGTCGGATACTTTTTGCCCCATTGCGCCTCGAACAGTTCCAAACGATGCTCCGCTTCCAGGGCCGTCGTCGCGCGGTACACTTCGCGTAAATCCGCCGCCACCTTCTTGCGCTCTTTCCAGTTCACATAGTTTAGGCTCGCCCGCACTAAGTGCACAATGCATAATTGCACTTGGGTCTGCGGGAAGGCCGTCTCAATCGCTTCCGGAAAGCCTTTTAACCCATCCACGCAAGCAATCAAAATGTCTTTCACACCCCGTGTTTGCAACTCCGTCAGCACTTGCAGCCAGAACTTCGCTCCTTCGTTGGCGCTGGTCCACAACCCCAGCACCTCCTTCTTGCCTTCCAACGTGATCGCGATCGCCGTGTAGACCGCGCGATTCTGCACATGCCCGTTGTCGCGCATCTTCACGTACAACGCATCCAGGTACACGATTGGATACAGTTGCTCCAACGGCCGGCTTTGCCAAGCTTGCACTTCGTCGAGCACTGCGTCGGTCACGTTCGAAATCAGCGCTGGACTCACTTCCACCTGGTACAACTCTTCTAAGTGCCCTTGAATATCGCGCGTCGTCATGCCGCGCGCATACAGCGATAGAATCTTTTCATCGAAGCCGGGAAAGCGCGTTTGCCCTTTAGGTACGATCTTCGGCTCGAACGTAGATTGCCGGTCGCGCGGCACTTCCAACTCGATCTCGCCGAAGTCCGCCTTCACTTTCTTCTTGCTCTTGCCGTTGCGGCTGTTGCCGCTGCCGTAGCCTGCTGGATCGTGCTTCTCATAGCCGAGATGGCTGCTCAATTCGGCTCCCAGCATCCTCTCAAGCAGTCCCTTGCTGAGTTGCTTAATCAGCCCGTTCTCGCCCAGAATGTCTTCTGGCTTTTGATAGTTTTCTAACAACTTATCTAATACTTCTTCGTTAATTGTCATTTAGTACACAGGTCCTTTCTTGATCAACCTGCGTTTACACAATCAGTTTTACACCCTCGGCGAGAACGGCCGTCCGCACTAGTTATCGGTTTCGTCCAGAATGCCGCAGATTCGTGTCGTGCCACTTTCAACTTCCGCGTGGGATGTCTGGGACCCTCAGGTTCGAAGCATCTTCGCCATAGCCTCCCGGAGTTCATAGGAATTCTATTGCAGCTTGAAGATGTCAGGTGTTCCTACGCCGTGATCAGCCATTTGTCGCTCTAGATTCGCCGCAAATTGTTCAGCTTCGGTTTCCATTACAAGTTCTGTATGGGTAACCATCTTGCGAAGAATGCTGGTCGATCTTCTAAACGTCTCACGCAAGTTGGGGTTCCTCGGCGCCCCGATGAGCAAGTGCAGTTTGAATTTTTCGGCGCTTTCGGCCAAACTAGCCGACCTGCCCACCCAGCGGTTCGCCTTTTCCAGAAGGGAATTCGGCTCAATCAAGTCAAACGACACAGGCTCATATACATGCCAAATTCCATTCTTCCAACCCGCTTGAAAATCATAGCCGTAGTCAGGAGCGCTTATCGTCTTGGGCTGCAAAGCTGAAATGAGGTTTCTACGTTCCAATGGTGTCCGAAAAGTGCGCCAGATCTCCTCGTCGCTTCGGCTGGAAGTCTCCTGCTCCGATGCATACCGATCGACATAGCGTTCATAGACCTCTTGCAAGGTTCTGTCGAGGTCTGTGGAAACCCCGAAGCCACACTGCGAGAACTGGAGGGCACTGTCGTCGGGCGGCAAAACCCGTTTAAGCAGTGACGGTAAATCACTCTCGAGCTCTGCAAATGGGAATGGCTTCTGTTGTAATTTACGCCCTAGGCTCGTAACTTCCTCCTCAATAAATCGAACCTGCTGTTTGAAACGGTCGCCGTCGATTCTCGAGAACATGCGGGTAATACGGCCGTATTGCGTCGTGCATTTTGCACGGAGGAATACAGCGTCGCCAGCGTACAGCGCGACGCCCACATTCACGAATTCGGCCGTCACGCCGTCATGCATATACCTCAGAATGCTGAAGCTGTAAGGAATCATGTCAAAACCTCTAGAAGTTGTTGTCCGAAGCCCAAGCAGTTTTCCCGAAAAAACTGCAAATGAGTTGAAATTGCTTGCATGTCACTATGCTTCCACTCCGCCGGTACCTCACTGAAGATTCGTTCTATTCGATCATTTGACAAGTCCGCCAGCCGAGCGGTAAATGACCCCAAATCGAGGGCTTTCTTGCGCAGCTGATAAAAGAACACATGGCCGGTAAGGCTGCGTCGCTGCCTGAGGTCGAGCTTTGGCGTAGGCCCGCCAATTAAATAGAGAAAAGAAAAAGCCGCTTCGTGATCGATTACAAACATATCGTCACCGCTAACGAGCAGATTCGGATTATCAACCCGGCGATCATCATTCGAGATTAGCGCGTCGAAAGCGAAGATTTTAGCTGCCTCGCCCAGCATTGGCAGTGGTACTTCTTGGCCCTTGGGCCATGTCGCCACGTCGATCAGAAGCCGCGTTCCAAAGTTTCTCCCTCTACTGGTATCTAGAATACTCTTCAGATCGGGCTGCATTTTTGCGAGCCACCCCACAAGGTCGGGGTGAACCGTGACAGCCGCTGGCTCGCTATGGGAAATACCGAAGTGTTCCGCAAGGTGCACCGCGATCAGCTCACACGCGGGACCCCGATCCCTGGTATCCATAGCCCCGGAAAGCTTCACAACAAAATCACCTATGTGGCTGCCTCGCCCGTCCGAGCAGCCGAATAACAAAGGCTTGTTTCGCCCGCTCTTCAGTCCGCGGTGTAGGTGCGTGGCAACGAGATCTAATAACATTCACAGGTGGTTTGACACTCCAGACTACCAGTCGGAAGCCTCAACCGAACATAGGCACAGCTCGCCGAAATACTACCCGCACCAACGCGTCGAAGACCGGACGCGTTACGGCTTATGGCGCACCAATTCTCGAACGCATGCGCCAGACCGGCTTCGCGCGTGACCGTCGCGCCGGCGCCCCAAGGTGAGCGTCGTGGCCGCGTCCCTGATCAGCCTACGCGCCCGCGCTAGGAAGGACGGACTGATATTCTCGTCCGCGTCCCAGGCGGGGAACGAGATCGCATCGCAGCCGGCTGCGATCACGTCGGTCAGGGCGGTCTTGCCCGATCCCCGCGCGCCAATGATCGGTACAAGGCCGGGATTGAGCGGGATGTCGGGAGTGACGGCCCAGTCCGCATCGTCGATCCTGATATGCGAAATGACCTGTGACGGCATTGCTGATGGCAGCGGCCTCGCCGACATAGGTGCGGCCATCGGGGTCGATGCAGGCTTGGCGGAGGGCATCGAACTCGAGTGCGCCCTTGATCCACGAAAAGTGATTGTCGATGGGCTGGCCCACCGATTTTTGGTCGTGGTGGTGACGCTCCCATGGAGGCACGGCTTGCAGCCGTCATATCGCGCGCGCAGTTCCTCCACGGTCACGCCCCGCTGACCGGCTCACCTCTATTCTTTGCATTCTATCGTGAGAATTACTCCAGTCGAACATCGATCAGTAGTTGAAGGGTTAGCCGCCGCCCTGTACCTAGGCCGGGCAAAAGACTATTTAGCGAATACCCCGATCAGTTGTCCAAGGCGTTAGGGGTTCAATAGTGATTTGATTCTCGGCAGCGAAAGTTCTGAATACGTCCGATGGAGGGAGCCAGATTCCGGCCGGATCACGCGCGACTCGGACAGGGCTCCCATTGGTTAACGGGGGCCGGTTAAGTCCCGTTGTGAGAAACCTCAGCAACCCCTACTTCGCATTTCCAGCGCCGACATCGTGAGCTACCTGACGGCCCTGATATCTTCAGGCAGTCGCAGAATCCCAGGCTCTCGCCATCTTGGCAAAGGCGGGTGCGCAACGCGGCCATTCGTGGAGTGTCGCAGGATCAAAGTCCGCCCCATTTGGCCAAACCAGAGTATGCACCTCAGTGTCGAGCAAAACTCGGTTGAATAACGCCAAATCGCGAAGTGGCCCATAAAGGTCTCAGCGCAGAACCGGCAGAAAATCGATGACTTGCCGCGTAGAGTCATCGAAGTCAACGCGGATGATGTACGGCGCAACGATTTCGAAGCGTTCAACACGGCAGATCAGGTGTTCCATAAAGCTAAATTCTATTTTAAGGGTTCGATTGGCGCTGCACTCCGGCCGGAGTGTAGTAAAGCCCAATCCGCGATCAATTCATCCTGATGCAATTGCGCCCATGCCTCTACGAGTCGCCGCTGTTGCTGCGGTATTGATCCGGCCATCAGATCCACTGGATCAATGCTAAAGACCGCTGCTTGACCTTGATAATACGCATGGAAAGGCGGTACTTGATGTGGGGTTCCAGGTTCTGAAAACATACGAATCATAATTCCGGCGAATCGGCTCAGTTCTGGCATCGCGCGGGCACCAAAGCATAAGGCATCGACATCAGTCCAGGATACCGGCTGGATCACATTGGATGGGGCCGGACTCGTACAAAGCTTCTCTCCGGTAGTGCGGGCCCTAGTCTGGTGGGGGGAAGCTTCGAACCAAGTTCCGGGTGACGCGCTATTGGTAGAAAAGTTTCCGGCCGCGCTAATCACGACACGCTCCGTACGGGTCCCCGACAATCCGACAAACGGCGAATCTTACGCCACGTCTAGCATCTTACTGGCGTAATCCCGGCCGCTGGTCGGCGAGGGGAGCGGCTTGCCATCTTGCTTGTACAGATCAATTACTTCGTCGACGGCGGCGCATAGCTCCGCGAAAACGG
The DNA here is from genome assembly GCA_963785595.1 of Bryobacterales bacterium. Taxonomy (GTDB): domain Bacteria; phylum Acidobacteriota; class Terriglobia; order Bryobacterales; family Bryobacteraceae; genus Bog-105. The sequence continues at coordinate 268,528 of CAWAVY010000004.1, forward strand.
CTAACTCGTCGTCGCCGTGACAACCGCCATAGAGCAGTCCCGGACAACTGCCGACGAAACATTGGTCTTCCCCGGACCACTCGACAATTTTGATGTAGCGCGCGCTGTCTTTCATTTGGTAGCCTCTGCTATGGCAGCTTTGACGGCTTTCTCCTGATAATTCTTGGCGTCATCGCCGGCCTTGCCCGAGATCGTAATCGGTCGTGCCACACGTGGATGGGTGAAATTGCGATGGCTCCCTTTGCCGCCTCGATCAACAAAGCCGTGATTTTCCAACTCCGCAATCAACTCCCGAATCTTCCTGGGCATTCACCAAGCTATCTGTATTATAGCTGCGGGACGCACGGCTCATCTGATGAACGCGCCCGGCATCGATACCGAGAAGCGAGACGGTTTGCGCTGCTGACGCTTCTGGAGCATAGTAGGGCGCGAACTTCGATCGGATGACACGCAACCCGGAGAGAGCTCTGCGAATGGCGGCATAGTTGCTTAAGGTTCGAGTCAGGATTTGACCGTTCGCCTCACTGGCGGCCGGGAGCTGCAAGCGCCGGCTCAATCTCTTGAAAGTGGTTCGAGGGGAATCCAGATTTCGACCGGTCCAATGGGTGTACCTGCTTCCGATATGCTGGCAAATCGTTCAAACTCCGGTGCGCTTTTCTCTCGACGTCCGGAGTTAGCAAGCCAATGGCCCAACAACCAGGTCCAGGTGTCGCGGAGCAAGGCTGTGTCGTTGACATGGACGACCGCATACTCTCCCCCTCAAGGGTCAGGCGCTCACCACCAACCTCACCACCGGGGCCCTCATATGCGACACCGGTGAGGTAGTGAATTTTGCGATCGCCAGTGCAGGGCGACGCGCCATAGAACTTCGAGCTGCCCTCAAGCGCGGGATGCGCCAGGCGAAACGCGCGCCACTGCTGCGGGATGTCCTGAGAGGCTTCAGCCTGTGAATCGTAGGTCGCCATCGTACCGATGAGTGACACTTCTTCCATAGTGCGGAAAACAGGATTCGGTCGATCTGCCATGGCGCTAAGGGTACTACAGATCGGATCGCATCGTAATTTCGCTTTTGCCATCGCGGCCCATGGGAAGAGATTCGGCCAGAGAGCGTTTAAGCCCTTGCAGGTCGGCTTGTGACTGAGAACGGCGCCCCCTCGGTCGGATCACGCGCAACTCGTAGAAAGGTGCTGGTCGGACGGACTGGTCAGCTTCGAATACAGACGGCAGACGGAGCCGCGGTGAGGGTCCCAGCTCACCAGGAGTAATCCCGACATCCCTATTCACAACCGAAATGCGCGAATTCTTCCTGGACCCAAAACGGTCGTCAGAACAATGTCGGTCGATGATGACGCGACCCCACGGTCCCTCCGGTATATTGAATTCATGGCAACCGCTCCTCAATTCCTCACAGTGGAAGAATTTGATAAGCGATACGGCAGTGAATCCGGCTGGGAATACTGGTATGGAAAGGCGGTGCGCAAGCCTGTGCCTGATAAGCTGCATGCTTTGCTGCAGAAAATCTTGATGCGGCTGCTCGACGCAGCAGGCTACGAATCCGGGGTTGAATTCGACTTCAAAGCAAGGCGTGATTGGCAGCCTAGACCCGACGTCGCTATTCTTCCTGAAGGAGATGAACGTTATCCAGCCAAACTGTCGTTGGTGATCGAAATCCTTTCGGACGATCAAACCAAGCAGCTGATCGAAAAGTGCCGAAACTACCAACAGACGGGGGTTTCTCACATCTTCGTCTTTGATCCGACGGGGCAAGTAATTTATCGCTGGAAAGAGGGTCTCGTCGAAACGCGAGATCTTGAGCTGCCGAATGGAAGTCTGATTGCTGGCGCTGCTATTTGGCAAGAACTACAGGCGGCCAAAACTAGACTCAAAATGACGCTTTAACGGGCGTTTTCAACATTTGTTAGGTACGCGTGTCATCTGGCATCTCAAGTCTGCCAATATTTACGAGAGCGAAAGCTTAGTCAGGATTCTACCTTTGCGGCGCGCTCGCCGACCTTCGAAGATTAGCTATCCTGTGCCGGTAACCAATCATTGCCGTCAGGCGTTATTGGAAAAAACGGGGAAAGCCCACGGCCCTCTGGGCGAGTGACGCGCAACCCGGACAACGCCCCAATATGGTTCATTAACGGCCGGAAGGCCGGGAAGCTTCCTGCTACGTTCTTAATTATCCGCTAACCGGGAGGTTGGGCTCTTAAGCGTAGATGAGGCGTACAGCAGTTATTTCGCCGCTCTCGGCTTCGCTAACTCAGTCAAATAATCGGCCTTTGATTCATCGCGCACCAAATGAGGAAAGCGTTCTTCGCCGTGGTAGTTCACGTTGCAGGTGCGGTAGTAATCATAGTTAATCACCAGAATCGCGATCGGCGCCGTGCTGCTCTTTGACGCCTTTACCGCGTCTTCCAACACATCCCGGGTGTACACGTGTCCGTTCACGCCCACTACTTTCATTCCCGATGAGATGCCCGCGTCAAAGGCCGGACTTCCAACAATTGAATCGCTCACGGTCCCGTCATCTCGCAATTGCAATCCCAATGAATAAAGCGTGCTTGGCGGGTTATGCCGGCCTGGCAGGTGCGCCGGTTGATTGTTGAACTCCACCTTCCAACCCGCGTTCTCAAGTCCGCCGGAGGGCATTCCGGGCACAACCGCTTCCACACGCTGGCGAAAAAATCCCGCCCAGTCATAGGGCGCAACTTCATTCAAGGTTTGAACCAGCGATTCGAAACTGTACGTCTTCACCTCCGGCCCACCGTTCGCCCCGCCATGAAACAAATGGCAGAAGTCGTCAATCGATTTCTGTCCTTTTGTCTCGTGCGCAATCACAGTCGCTGCTTCCAGCCACAGCAGATCGCCTTCTTCGTAGTAGTCGGCGCTTCGCCGCCAGCTAGTCCATCCGCCACCACCGCCGCCCGGTCCACCGCCCGCCTGCGTCACTGCTGTATCCACCAGGGGTCGCCACGCCCGGCCGGGTCTTCCCGGTCCCAGCATTCCCGCCGCGCTTGCCAAGAATTCACGATACTGCTCGGGCGTGAACAGGCCGCTGCGCGCCGCCAGCAATGGACCAAGATACTCAGTAAGCCCCTCGTACCCCCACAGCATCTCATCTTCCATTGGTTTTTCAAAATCTGGTGTTGCGATATCCGCCGGTCGTCGAAATTTACCGTTCCAGGAATGTGCAAACTCATGCGGCAGCAGCGCACCGACTACCATGCCCGCATTTGTCTCCAACAGCGTCCGCTCTCCCAGCCGGCTGTCATTCGACTCGTGATGTTCCAGCCCAAAATGCGCCACATGATCACTTAGTGCCAGCAGGAAATGGTAGTCGCGATAGTGCCTCGCCCCGAACAACTTGCCCGATTCCGCCACCAGGTTCGTCAGTTGCTGCCGCAGCTCGGGGCTCATGTTCAGCGCTGCCTCGCTATCCGCCGCCAAATCAATCTCGTGGTGGATCGGTTCCCCGGCGGGCGTCAGATCAATCGAGCGATAGTACTGGCCGGCGATCACGGGCGAATCGACAAGCAAATCGAGCGCCATCGGCTGAAATGTGATTGCACTCGCCGGCTGCCCCGCCAGCGGAAACGAAGTTCCCCATTTCCATCCGTCCGGCAGCATCAGCTTGGCGTCGAAGACGATGTCTCTTGACGGCGTACCTGCTGGATAAAGCAACACCTCGTTCCACTCCAGAACGAGCAGCTTGTCGGTGGCCGAGTAACCGTCCGGCTCAATGTAGTCGTACGAGGCGTTCAGATGCGTCGCGCCAGCGGGGACGTTCACATGGAACGTGTAAACATCCAGCAGATCTCTCTGCCACGGAATCGTCTTGCCCCCAGCTTCAAACGTAATTCCGGTCAGGCTCGAAATAGGCCCATCCGGCCCGTGTTCGCCGGGAATCCACTTGGGATAGTAAAGTGTCATCGGTCCCGGCTTCACCGGAATTACAAGCTTGGCGTGCAGTATTCGCTGCGGCGCACGCGTAGCATCGACGGTCAACGAAATATCTTCGGCCTTGGCAGCGTGCGCGCCGAGCGCCGGTCCAAGAATGAGAGCAACAGGCAGCAATCTTTTTAGAGCACGGACATATGTCATTTGTGCATATGATTGTACCCCCCGCAGCAAGGGTTTTGCTAAGGCGCATCATTCAAGAAAATCGCTGTCTTGCATCTGAAGCTCGTACTACATTCTTTTGTGGCGAAGGAATGAAAGGATGGATGCAAGCGGCGGCCATTAAAACTGGAAAGCTCTTCCGAAGGTGAGCAGCTCTGGCAAACCCGGGGGTGAGGGACTGACCGAGAAGCTGGTTTGGCATGTCGTTAAAGAATGCGCCAAGCGAATGGGCAATGATAAGCTGGCGGCTCACCGGTCCAAACGACAGAGCGCTACCTCGGCTGTATCCAGCGAATTGCCACCGCCGTGAACGACAAAATTGGAATCGAACCGACAGCTTAAGCTGGCGGGATCTATGGAAGAGTGCCGGACGATTCGCCCGGAGTTAATCTGCAAGCTTCCCCAATCGACGTTGATGGGTCCCGGAACGGCATCGAGCCGCTCCTTCGCTAATCTAAAGAAAGGAGTACAAGAATTGACCGCCCCGCAACTGCCGATCTCCCGCATCGTTCCTGTCGTGGCCCACGCCGTGGCTGTCTTTCGGTGACGAACATAAAGCGTCACACTGGCTTTCCACGCCCTTGGCGCTTTTGGAGAACCGTGCTCCCTCGGAACTGCTCAATTCTACTGAAGGTATTGAGCGTGTTGAGGAGATCCTCACCAGGATCGAACACAACATCTTTTCCTGATGTCCGTGAGTATCTATCGAGTTTGCCGCCGGATCTACGCGAGCCTTGAGGGAGAAGGGGCGCGCAGGGTGGGCGGCCGATGGAATTCGCCGGGTCGTGCGGTTGTTTATACGGCCCAGAGTGTGGCTCTCGCTGTGTTGGAGAACTTGGTCCATATGTCTCGTCAAGATTACCCAACCGGTTATGTTGTTGTCGCCGCAATTGTGCCCAATCGGGTGCGAATCATTGAACACCTTCGGTATTTGGATACCGAGGCCGCCCGGGGCGCGCGAGAACGCATGGCAGGGGATCACTGGCTCCAGAGCGGTGAGTCGGCGGTGTTAAGAGTTCCGTCTGCCGTGGTATCAGGTGATTGGAACTACCTGATCAATCCGCAACACCTTGACTTCGCCCAAATCTCCATCGAGCCGCCGAGGTCTTTTCAATTTGACGAGGGGTTATTTGAAGGTACGTAGCAACGGACATAGAGCCATGTTGCCTTAGCGATGGAGATTCTTCAGCGGTAGGAACAGAAAGAAGGGTCAAGTCTAACAGGGAATTGCGCCGGCTTGTTCGAATTCAATGATCGCTTGGTCGTCGAGACCGAGCAATTCCTTGAGCACTATGGCGGTGTGCTCACCCAGGAGCGGGGCTGCGGCGCCAGGAGAGCCGGGGGTTTCGGAGAGCTTGATGGGCGTGCCGGTGATCCTTTGCGGGCCGGCGGTGGGATGATCGACCAGCGGGAACATTTCACGCAATTTTGTTTGCGGATGCGAGGCGACTTCCGCAAAATTCAAAACAGGAGAGCAGGGAATACCGGCGCCCCGCAAGCGGCGAACCCACTCGGCCATCGGGCGCTGCCGGAAGACTGCTGCGAGAACTTTTTCCAAGGCGCGGCGATTGGCGACGCGCAGAGGGTTGGTGGCGAAATCGGGATGATCGGTCAGTTCCGGATGGGCAATCGTTTCACAGAACGACGCCCACAGTTTTTCGCTCCCGACGGCTATGGAGAACGCGCGGTCATGAGCGTTGAACACGGCGTAGGGGACGACTGTGGCGAAAGAGGCCCCGAGGGGGACGGGCACGTCGTTCGAGCCGAGATACGACATGTAGTTTGAGCTCATGGCGGAAATCATGGAATCCTGCATGGCGACATCGACATATTGACCGGCGCCGGTTTGATCGCGCGAGCGCAGGGCGAGCAAGATGCCGATGGCGGAATGCATGCCGGCGTTGATATCGGCGACGGCGTAACCGCTGCGCACCTGTTCGCCGGATTCAGTGCCGGTGATGCTGAGGAAGCCAGAAGAGCATTCGACAATCAGATCCATAGCGGCTTCGTCGCGCGAAGGGCCTTCCTGGCCATAGCCGGAAATGGAGCAATAGACGAGGCGGGGATATTTGGGGCGCAGCGAGGCGTAATCGAGGCCGAGGCGCTGCATGGCTCCGGGACGAAAGTTCTCAATGAGCACGTCCACGCGTTCAATCAAACGGAGGCAGAGCGCCACAGGCCGGCGTTTTGAGATTGATAGAGATGCCGCGCTTGCCGCGATTCAAGCCGAGGAAGAACGAAGCGTATTCAGCGGCGAAAGGGGGCCCCCAACCGCGGGCCATGTCACCGGAGCCGGGGCTTTCGAGCTTGAAAATTTCGGCGCCGAAATCGGCCAAAAGCATGGTGCAGTAGGGGCCGGCAAGGGCATGCGAAAAATCGAGGATGCGGATTCCGGAGAGTGGTTTGGATGGCAAGTCAAATTGTACGTTCTGGGTGGGACGGAGGTTCTCGCCGAACTATCCGGGAACGGTTGCGGGAGGCAAAGGAGTATCGTGGCCGAGTGCTGACCAGGGGGTCACCCGCGGACGAGGGCGTCCGCCCCACCGTCGCCTGAGGGCGGTTTCTGAAAAGTTAAATCGAGTGTTCGCTATTGCACGGCAAGTTTGTTTTGTGCATAATGAGGCTCACGTTTGTGCCAATTCCTAACTTACGAACCAGCGGGTTGTTGCTGTTATTTGGATGGGCTTTCGCCGCCGGTGGGGCGCCGTTACCGTTGGGCGCGGTGTACACGCCGCAAGCTACGACGTTCTCGATCTGGTCGCCGGATACGGACGACGTAAAGCTGTTGCTGCTGGGTGAGGCCGCACCAAGAGCGATGCAGCGGCAACCGGATAGCGACGACTATTCGGACGTATATAGAGTAACGGTAGCCGGGGACCATCAGCTGGCTAAGTATCAGTTTCTGATTCGCGGGCAGTCTGTTCGCGATCCATATGGCGTGATGGTGGACCCAGCGAGTGGTGCGAACGTGGTGATCGATCTGGCAAAGACAGCGCCGGCGAGGGGGTGGGCTCCAGCTCCACGCCTGGTAAACCGGGAGGACGCGATTATCTACGAAGTGGACGTACACGACTTCACGATTGACGCTTCGTCAGGCGTATCGGCGGCGAAGCGCGGGAAATTTTTGGGAATGGTGGAGCACAACGCCACCATTCAGAAGAGCGCGACGGGCATTGATCATCTGATGGATCTTGGAATTACGCATGTGCAGATACTGCCCATGTTTGATTTTCGATCATGCTCGGCTTTCACGGCGCCGAATCCGCCTAACTGTTATAACTGGGGCTACGATCCGCAGAATTACAACATTCCAGAGGCCAATTACTCGCAGAATCCGAACGACCCAGTGGAGCGGATCAGGGAATTGAAGACCATGATCAACGAGTTCCACAAATCGAAGATCAGGGTGGTGATGGATGTGGTTTACAACCACGTGCCCAGCGTGACGGGCCGGGACGATGGATTGGGTGGGATTACGGACAGATATTTTTTGCCAAGCGATATTTCGGGCGCGGGCCGAACGTTGGATGGCGGCGTGCCCATGGTGAGCCGGATGATACGGGATTCGCTGGAATACTGGGTGCGCGAATACCATGTGGACGGCTTTCGCTTCGACCTGATGGGCGTGTTCCGCTATTTGAATGTTGGCGATTGGGCCGATTATCTGAACACAAAGTATCCGGATCGCGGGCTGCTGATATACGGCGAGCCCTATGCGGGCGGCAGCGCCAACGAGAATGGGGCATTCAGTGGAGACATTGGCGAGCGCGACCAAGTGCGCCAAGGGACGGTGGCGTTTATCAACACGGGGCATGTGGGCGTGTTCAATACGTCTTATCGAGACGCGATTCGCGGAAGCGATCTGAATGGCGGGTCGAGCGGCGGGTATATGGTCAATCAAGGCGACGCGGCGAATCAAATTCAGCCGGGCAGCCGAGGCAGCATTCGTTTCGCCAACCAGCCGTATCAGCCGCTGGGCGACTTATTCGACCGGATGTTCGGGGCGCGCCCGGAACAAAGCGTGAATTACATCAGCGTGCATGATAATCTTTGCCTGCGCGACCGCATTCTGGCGTGGGCCGGGGAGCACGGCCGAAGCGGCGACGGCGGCTATCTGGCGCGCGTGCAGGAATTCGGAACGGGTATGATACTGACTTCGCAAGGCATACCGTTTCTGAGTGAAGGCGATGAATTTTTGCGCACAAAGAACGGAAACACGAATAGCTTTAAGACGGAGGCTCCGAACATTATCGATTGGAAGCTGAAGGTTGCGAATGAGGATGTTTTTGATTACTTCAAGAACACGATCGCGATTCGGAAGTCTCATCCCGCGTTCCGGATGACGAGTTGGGAGGCGGTCAACCGCAATGTCAGGACCAGTATTCCGCGCAGCGATGTTGTGGTGAACGATATTCAGGGCAGGCCGGCCGGGGATGCGTGGAGCGAGGTGCTGGTGATTTATAATTCGGGGGCCAATTTTGAGTTTCAGCTACCGGCGGGGAGTTGGCGGGTGGCGATGGAGCGGTCGCAGGCGGTGGAAACGGAGCGGGTGGTGAGCGGCAGTGTCACGGCGGAGGGGACGGCGGTAACGGTGGTGCATCGGTGAGTGGTTGTTGCCTGGTCTCCCTTGTTACACTCTTTCGCATGCCCCTTTTCCTGCGTGCTTTTCTCATTGGTAGCGCCGTATTGCAACTCGCCTGGGCGCAAGCTGCGCTCAGTGCGGATGCTAAAAAGCAGCTTGACTACACGCGCTCTCACTACACGAAGTATGAATTCCGCATTCCGATGCGAGACGGCATCAAACTCTTCACGGCGGTGTACGTCCCCAAAGACTTATCGCAGCCGTACCCGATCATCATGCAGCGCACGCCCTATTCGGTGGGGCCGTACGGAATCGATAATTACCGTAGCTTGATCGGGCCTTCGGAGCCGGCCGAGAAGGAAGGCTTTATCTTTGCGTACCAGGATGTGCGCGGCCGCTATATGTCCGAGGGAACGTTCATCGATGTGCCGCCGCATAAGACGGTATGGAGCGGGCAGAAGGATACGGACGAAAGTACGGATACTTACGACACCGTGGATTGGCTGGTCAAGAACGTGCCGAACAACAACGGACGAGTGGGCATGTGGGGCATTTCGTATCCGGGCTTTTTCGCCGCCTACGGATTGATGAATTCGCATCCAGCGCTGAAGGCCGTCTCGCCCCAGGCGCCGATGGGCGATGTCGGCAATGGCGACGACGCTTACCATAACGGAGCCTTTCATCTGGCGGCGAACTTCGGCTTTTATGTTTCATTTAAGCCGCGCGGCGATCAACCGGAGCGCCCACAGCCCTTCTCCAGTTTCGATTACGGGACGCGCGACCAGTACGATTTCTATCTGCGCATGGGACCGCTGGCCAATGCGAATGAGCGTTATCTGAAGAATCAAAACGTGTATTGGAACGATATTTTGAAGCATCCGGCTTACGACGAATTCTGGCAATCGCGCGCGCAATCGCCGCATATGAAGAACGTCACGCCGGCAACGCTGTTTGTGGGCGGGTGGTTTGATGCCGAAGACTTGTCGGGACCGTTGAAACTATTCCGGGCGATTGAGAAAGATGGGCCGAAGGCGCCCAATACCCTGGTGATGGGGCCCTGGTGCCACGGCTGCTGGTCGCGCGGCGACGGGCTCACGCTGGGCGATCTGAACTTCGCTTCCAATACCGGCGAGTTTTTTCGCGAGCATATTGAGCTGCCATTCTTCATTCAGAATCTGAAGGGCAAGGGCGATGGCTTGAAGACTTTGCCCGATAACGAGGTTCCCAAGGCTTGGCTGTTTGAAACCGGCACCAATGAGTGGCTGCGCTTCGCGGAATGGCCTCCCAAGAACGCCGCCGCGAAGAGTCTCTATTTGGGAGGTAACGGTACGCTTTCGTTCACGGAGCCGTCAGCGCAGGCCTTCGACGAATATGTTAGCGATCCGGCCAAGCCCGTTCCTGTCTTAACCGGTATTGGCGCCGGCATGCCGGGAGATTACATGACTTACGACCAGCGCTTTGCGTCGCGGCGGCCGGACGTGCTTGTTTATCAAACACCGCCGTTGGATCACGATGTCACTGTCGCCGGGCCTGTCACGCCGCTGCTGAAAGTCTCGACCTCCGGCACAGACTCCGATTTCATCATTAAGTTGATTGACGTTTATCCGAACGACTATCCGAACCCCGATCCGAATCCCGCCGGCGTACAAATGGGTGGCTACCAACAATTGGTGCGGGGCGAGCCGTTTCGCGGAAAATACCGCAACAGCATGGCCAAGGCAGAGCCGTTCACACCGGGCAAGGCCGCAAAAATCGAATTCACCATGCCGGACATTTGCCACACGTTTCGCACCGGGCATCGCATCATGGTGCAGATTCAAAGTACTTGGTTTCCCCTGGTGGACCGGAACCCCCAGCAGTTTGAAGATATACCGGAAGCGAAAGCCAGTGACTTCACAAAGGCCACCGAGCAGGTCTATTACGGCGGCCCCGAGGGATCGGTCCTGAAAATGTTCGTCATCGAATGATGGTAGGGCGGCCAGCTCCAACTAGTCAAGGGGCTCGCCGCCCCTTGGTATCCCCGCTGTTATGGCCGCGGCGCCGCGTTACGAGAACAAAATTCTCGTTTGAGCGGCCATAACGGTCTAATGCGGCCAAAGATACGCAGCGTAGAATCCAAGGTACATGATCGCTAGAGAGGCAAGATAGCTCACCGGCCCGCGCCAGGAATAAACGGCCAATCCATCCCGCCGGCGATAAGGCGCCAGGATGGCGGCGCCCACAGCGGCGGCTATCGCCAATCCACCCAGCACATCCACCACGAAGTGCTGTTTCGTTGTGCAGACGGATATGGCGACCAAAGCCAATCCGAAAAAGAGCAGCGCGCCATAGCGCCGATCTGCCTTCCATACGGCGAAGGCTGCCAATGCCGTTAGAGAGATGTGCAACGACGGGAATAGGTTAAACGGTGGATCTATAGAATAGATAGCCGCGACAGCCCAATCGGATGGGCCTGGCGCATTGAGTTGCGCAGGATCCGCCCGCAAGTGCAGCGCCGTAACGGGAAGCGCCGCGAAACAGATGAGGGAGACACCGATAGCAACACCGAACGCCAGCGCAGAACGGCGAAATAAATTACGGCAGCGGATGAAACACAAAGGAATGACCGAGGCTGAGAACGACCATAGATAAATCCAAATAGTGCGCGCGATAAAGGGAATTCGCGTGTCAACCGGTGTCCGAAAATCGTGGGTCCGCCGGTGGGCAGTGGAGAAGCCAACGGCAAAGTATCCGAGAAAAAATAACAGCGCCACCCCCAAGGTAAGAAGAACTCGCTCGATGTACTCTCGTTTTCCGGTTGGCTCCAAATTGGACACTGAACTATAGTAGTTGTTCGCTGGTGATTGGCATGTCCGGCCAAGCTACGGTAACCTGTGCAAATGAAATTGGTGAAGGGCGGAATCTGGCGGTTCGCGATCCTGTCCGGGATCTTTTTATTGGCTGCGGGAATCTGGGCCAAGCCGGGCGCGAAACCGCCAGCGGCTCCAAAGGCATTGCGGCCTCCAAAGGGCGAGGTGTTGCTGTTCCACTTGGCCGGCAAAGGCAAGCAGATCTACGTTTGCCAGAACTCGGAAGGTGTCTACGTCTGGAAATTGAAGGCTCCCGACGCGACGCTGTTCAACGAAGCAGGCGAGGAGGCAGGACGGCACTTTGCCGGGCCGGCCTGGGAAGCGAAGGATGAGAGCCGCGTGACGGGCAAGCTGGCCGCGAGCGTTCGACCCAGGAAGCCAGATACCATTCCTTGGCTGCTTTTAGAAGCCGTGTCGCACAGTGGCGAAGGGGTCATGACCAAAGTAGAAAGCATTCAGCGGCTGCACACGCAAGGGGGTGTGGCGCCCGCGGCCGGCTGCGCGGCGGCTTATGAGAACGAAGAAGCGTCAGTCGCGTATGAGGCCGACTACTACTTCTATGGGAAACGCTAAGGCCGCACTTCGGAAAGCTTCACGATCAGCCCTTTCGCTCCCACCGCCCAAACCGCTCCGCCTCCTACCGCCACAGCATTCAGGTTTAAATCCGAAAAGTGCTCCCAGGTACTACCCCCGTCTCGCGAGACGTCCGACCCCTCCGTACCGACCGCGACAAAGAGCTTCCCGCCGAACGCTGCCAAACCGGAGCGATAACCCAGCCCCGTCTTCCCCGCCGGAGCCGCCCACGTCTTTCCGCCGTTTCGCGTCATAGCGACGGTGTGTTCCATTGCCTTGGCCTTCTGGTAATCGCCGCCCACCGCAAGGCCGTGCTTCCTATCCGCAAACGCCAAGGAGAAAATCCCAGCGGTCTTCGTTCCGCCCAATGGCGCATTTGCCACGCTCCACGTCCGGCCGCCGTCGCGGGTTCGAAACACGCGCGCGCCGGCTGGCCCGCCCGTTGCGAACCAGGCATCCTTCGAACCTTGCGTGACGATGCTGGTGCCGCTCGCGGCAAACGCGCCCTCATCCGCCAATGCCGCCGGCGTTTGTTGCCGCTGCCATGTTTCGCCCGCATCGTGACTCGTAAAAATCACAAAATGTCCATCCACCGGATCGCCCACCACTATCCAGTGCGATTCGTCCCAAGATGCCAGTGAATCAAAGAATCCTTTGGCATCCGGATTGGTTAGCAGCAGTTTCCAATGGCCGCCCGCGTCGCTGGTTTTGTAGACGCGCGAATTCGCGCCCTCACCGCTGGCTAGTAAGAAGGCGGTATTCGCATCAAATGCTTCCACATCCCTAAAATCGAGGGTTTCCGCACCCGGCACAACCGCCGCCCGCCAATGTTGCCCCCCATCGCCGGTCGTAAGCACCGTCCCCTTCGTTCCGCTCGCCCACACGATCTGGGGCGAAACCACTCGCAAACCTCTCAAACTGGAAGCCGTATTCGAAACTTGCGTGGTCCATTGCAAGCTAAGAGCAGCCAACAAAAGCAGGGCCGTGTTCGTCATAGCGTTTCTCGTGCAGTGTAACCCGTCACTCATCGGCAAACACGCGCCATTCGCCGATTTGCACATGCGCGGAGCCCCAATAAGCCTTAGCATCAAGATCGAGGTTCAATCGTGACAAGCAAGGAAATAGAGACGTTTCGAATGGATTGGAAGAGCCTCCTTCTTCCGGTAGTTCTTATTTTGGCCGGCGTATTCATACTGGCGATTGCCGCGTATGGGCTGGTTTCCCTCGACCGCGTTCAGAATTTGTGGCCGGCGGCGATTATCCTGGTTGGTTTGGCGGATCTCTTCACGGAAGGGGCTCCGGCCGAGCGGGACGAACATGAGTAATGGACTTGAAAATCGCGCGTGGCCGGGTGGATCGGGTTCTCGCGTCTTCTTCGCGGGGTTCCTGATTGTCGCCGGGACGCTGCTGTTTCTGGGCAATCTTGGCATCCTGCCGATTCGCCACATTTGGTTGTACTGGCCGCTGCTGCTCATCGGCTTCGGCGTCTCGAAGATCGTGAACGGGTGTGATCTTGCCATGCGCTTGTTCGGCGGCTTATTCACTTTCCTGGGCGCGCTTTTCCTGCTCATCAATCTGGACGTTATCCAGATCCGCAGCCACGATGGCAGTTGGCCCATTTCCATCTTGCTGATTGCGCTGGGCGCGGTGATGCTCATCAAGCTGGTGCAAAAGCCCAATCCGAACCGGCCGATGTGGGCTTATTTCCGGCGTCCCATAGCTGTGAGTGGCACGGGTAATGAGTTGAACGACTTTACTCTGATGGGTTCCATCAAGCGGCGTTTTGACGCGGCTGATTTTCGCGGTGGCAACGCCCTGTGCGTTTTGGGCAACATTGAGCTTGATTTGCGCCATTCCGAGATTTTGCCGGGACAGACCATTACTTTGGAAGTCTCAGCCATACTGGGAGCGGCCAAGATCAGGGTTCCCGAGCACTGGCGGGTGCAAATTCACGGCGCGAGCATTCTAGGCACCTACGAAGATAAAACCGTTCCCGCGAACGCTACTCCCGATTCTCCAGGCCTTGTCATTACCGGTTATTCGTTCATGAGCGCCATCGAAGTTGAGGATTGAGCGCGTTCGCAGCCATGCACCCATTATTTCAAAATCGCAATTCTCTATTCGCTTACTTCTTTGCGTGGGTGCCGTTGGGCGCAATGCTGGGGGTGGTCATCTCCGCGGCCGCACACTTGGATTGGCGCGCCACGCTGGCTATTGTCGCGCCGGTCACTCTGTTGCTTGCCTTCGTTTGCTTATCGCCTTGGTATCTCTGCCGGGCGCTGCCGCTTAACGGTACGCCGCGCTGGAAGCTGCTCTCGCATCACCCTATAGCCGCCATGTTGGCCAGTGCGCTGGTGCTGTTTGTGGTTCCCTTCTTGCTCCAGTTGTTCTCTCGCTTCCGGCCCGGCATCGAAGAACAGTTTGAACCCGGCCTGCGCGTGTTAGCGGGCATGTGCTTTCTTTTCTTTCTACTCTCGGTGGCTCTGCATTACGTGCTGCAGGCGCTCGAGACATCGCGGCATGCCGAGATCCTTTCGCGCGAGGCCGAATTGAAGGCGCTCAAAGCGCAGGTTAATCCGCACTTCTTATTTAACAGTTTGAATTCCATTAGCGCGCTCACCACCATAGACCCCGCCAAAGCCCGCGAAATGTGCATCCGGCTTTCCGATTTCCTTCGCAATAGCTTGCGCTTGGGCGAACGCACCTCCATTCCTTTTCGCGAAGAACTCGCCTTGGCGAGCACTTATCTGGACGTCGAACAAGTTCGTTTCGGCAAGCGCCTGCGGGTGATTCAGGATTTCGATACGGCTTGCGACGCCTGCGAGGTGCCTCCGCTGCTGGTGCAGCCGCTGGTGGAGAATGCCATCAAACACGGTATCGCCGGCCTGGTGGAAGGCGGCGAAATTAGCATGAGCGCTCATCTCGCCGATGGCCGCATGCGATTCAGCGTGGAAAATCCCTTCGACCCCGACGCGCCTTCGCAGAGAAAAAGCGGCTTCGGTCTGGTGAACGTCCGTAACCGGCTGCGCGCGCGCTATGGCAATTCGGCGCGCTTAGATATTGATGCCAGCGCCGGAACTTATCGCGTGAACATAACCTTGCCATTCACAAAGGAAGCATCCAAAGAATGAGTATCCGCGCCATCATTGCCGACGACGAAGAACTCGCCCGCCACATTTTGCGTGAATATCTTACCCGGCAACCCGACATTGAATTGGTGGGCGAATGCGACAACGGCTTCGCCACCGTAAAGGCGATCGCCGACTTGAAGCCCGATCTTCTCTTCCTTGATGTGCAGATGCCGAAGCTGGACGGCTTTGAAGTGCTTGAACTGGTGGATGCCAATCTGGCCGTTGTTTTCGTCACGGCGTACGACCAATACGCTACTAAGGCTTTTGACGCCGCGGCCGTCGATTACCTGCTGAAGCCCTTTGATCTAGCGCGTTTTCAGACCGCGCTGGACCGTGTGCGCCTGAGGCTTGCCACGCCGGTGGCCGCCGCTGTGCCCGCCGCCGAGTTGCGCAATGCGGCGCAGCCGCCGGGCCGTTTCGCCGAACGCATTGTTATCAGAGACGGTACCCGCGTGCATCTGCTGCCGGTGGCGCAGATCGATTATGTAGAAGCGCAGGAAGATTATCTGGCGTTTCACAGCGCCGGCAAATGTTTTCTTAAACAGCAAACCATCGCCAGCCTGGAGCAATCGCTCGACCCGAAACAGTTTGTGCGGGTTCACCGCTCGTTCGTCGTGAACCTTGAGCGCATCGGCAAGATTGAAGCGTACACGAAGGATGCGCGCATTGCGATTCTTTCAGACGGTGCGAAGATCCCGGTGAGCCGCTCCGGCTATCTGAAGTTGAAAGAGGCGATGGGTGAGGGTTGAAGATCTCGATCAGAATGCTGCTATGTTACGACGCGTGTGGGCGGGAAAGTCCCAGAACACTTCCGTTTCCGGCAGCCATTGGCGGATGTCCGCCAAAGCTCCGCTGAACTGTAGCGACTCCCCAACGATAACCACTCCGCTGTAGAAAACCCGGCCACGGCAGAAATCAGCCAACTGTTCTTGTCCTATTTCCGCAACAACTTCGACCTCGTCGGGAATATCGGCACAGAGGCCGCTACGGAATCCCGCCCAACGCTGAAGTGGATAAAGCGTTACAAAAAACTTCTCGCGGCGCAATTCGGCGATCATCGACTTGAGCTTGTCGTCGGCGGCCGCGCGTGGGATGCTCTCGACAAGGATCAAGTATGAGCGCCGCATCCGCAATCCATCCAGCGAAGAAACCGGTGCTATGCCGTAATCGGGAACCATGGAAAGATATTCGCTATAACGATGCCTAAAAATCGCAATATTCCGCAGCACCGATGGATAAAGGAAGCGGCGGTATGGCGAGCTCCCGGTTTCATGATGCAGAATGATGCTGCCGGGATTGAAGACAACCCGGAATCCCTTGTGCCAAAGCCGTAAACAATAATCGGCGTCCTCGCTGTACGCTGGCATAAACACCGGATCAAAGCGTCCGCATTCGGCAAACAGGGAGGTGGGGGTCATCAGAAAAGCGCCGGAACAATAAGGTACATCCCGGCGATGCATGGTATCGCTTTGGAACGGCAACTTGCCTCTGCCGAATTGCGTACTGAAACCATTCTCTAGAAAGTAACTTCCCGCCTCTTGCAGAACTCCGCTATTCAGGATGATTTTCGCCCCTACCGCGCCGACATCCGATTCACGTTCGAAGATCTCCACCGCCGAACTGAGAGCGCCAACCTGGAGTTCGGAATCGTTGTTCAGAAAGAGAAGATATTTGCCCCGAGCCATCTCCGACCCCTGATTCGCCGCGCGCAGGAAATGCAAGTTCCGCTCATTCCTCACAATGGTGGCTCCGTCGATGCGATTTAGAAGAGCCTGGGTAGAGTCGCCTGAGGCATTATCGACGATCACGATTTCGCAGGGAACATCGGCCCACCGCTGTATGGACCTAAGACACCGCAGCGTCAGCTCCGGCTTGTTGTACAGGATCAAGAGAATGGAAACGGCCGGATTCGATGAGGGCGTAAGCACCAGCCGTTCGGTGCCAGATAGAAATTTTATGAACTCAAGCCGGGCCAGCTCACTGACGGCGGCATTTTGCTCACGGGTGTCTTCCAGCGCATTTTGTTTGGGCAGGCGACCTTCCAGCAGACCCGCCGCCACGAAATGATGTAAACCATCAACCCACAGTCCGCCGCGGATTTGTTCTTCCACATCGGGATAGGCAGCTCGATAACCGCGTTCATCGAAGTCGGCGCACGTGCTACACAAAGTCTTGCGCCCATACCGGCAAAAGTGATCGTAAGCGCTGTTTGCCAAGCCGCCATCTATAAACTCGCTGGCCTCCGGATAAGTCTCCAGATACCAACTGGAATCGAACACGGTGGAGCCAATTCTGGTTTCGCGCGCCCCGGCCGTTAGGTAATGATAGTGGCCCGACTCGATGTCGCCAGCGGCTACCGCAGCTTTCACATCCGGTCCGTGCTGCAAATACCAAGCTTCGTCAAACCAGGGATTGGGGCTGAGAAGTTGCGCGGCGCCCACTCTTATGTAGTGCTCGAAGGCATACTTGAATTCCTGGCGCGCGAGGCTCGCCTTAACTTGCGGATACCAATTCACGTACCAATCAGGAAGGAAATAGGGATTGGGGGCAAATCCGCGCAGCGCGCCTTCGTACAGGTAGTGGTGATAGCCACTCCGCCATTGTCCTGCGCCCACAGCTGAATAAACGCCAGCGTAGGCGTTTCGGTACCAACTTTCATCGAAGTGCAGCGAGGGATTGTTTCCGGCGTTCGCCCCCACGCCCAGATAATCTACATAAGCCAACCGTCTTCCGGATACCTGTTCTTTGTAGCTGGCTTTGTAGGAATTAGCTTTGAAATAGGCGTTGGGATCACGCTCTGCGCCGGGAGGCCGGCGCATGTAATCGTGGAATGCGCTTTTCAGCAAACCCTCCTCAATGCCGCCCGCCACGTCTTTGTAACGTTCTCGATACCAAACTTCGTCGAATAGCGGGCTGGGGTTTAGACCGGCAGCCGAGCCCACCGCCAGAAAGTGATGATAGTTGTTCGCGAAAGCATGGTCGCGGTTTGGATGATCGTATTCGGATTCATACCAGTGTTCGTCAAAGATCGGACTGGGATTGTAGTGTTCCTCAACGCCTTGCCGCAGATAATGACAGAAAGCGAAGAACCGCTGCTTCCCCGCTGAGGAGTGTCCTTCGGCGAGAGCACTCTGGGCGACGTGCGGATAGGTGGCTAAGTACCATGCGGCATCGAAAAAAGGAGTTCCATCCCGCCCGTCCTCACCAACCGATAGATAGTGCTCAAGCGCCGTCATTGTGTGACGTTTCTCCAGGGCTCTGATCGCGTGCGGATAGCGCTCCAGATACCAGGCTGAGTCGAACAATTCATTAGCGAGCGAGATAGAACGCTCGTCTCTTAGATTGAGTTTCGACTTGCGCAGCGGATTCCAGGGCATATGCGGATTGGATGGCAGAGCTAAAGAAGACTATGGGGAACAAAGGTTTCCCATAGACTTGCTTTTCCAATCTGATTTGTCTCGCCGTCCTCAGCCTCAAGCGCCAGCTTGCATGCTTCCAGAAAAGCGTGCCCGTAGCGGCGGTCTGGTTCCAGATGCGCACCTTCGGCCCACTCGTTCCAGGCGTTGATGAAGACAATCTGTTCGTCGCGCTTGAAACGGAGCCTGGTTTTCCGGACGGCGCCGCTCAACAACTCCCGGAACAAACCGGGGGATGAGTTCACAAATACCGTGGCTCGCGCTCCTGAACGCGCGGTATTGTCCCAAGACGGCGTTGTTCCGCAAAAACGCTTGTAAGGGGCCTCCGGTTTATTTGTTAACAACCGCACCAAGTTTGCGTAGTCGTAAATTCTGCCGGTGAAGGGCCGGCCGCCCGGCACACAAAAATCAAGCGCGGGGGAAGCTTCCGCTTGCAGTCCCAAAATGTTGGGAGGGAATTCACAGGCCGAATCAAAGGCGATTTTCGCAGGGTTGATCGCCGAGAAACTTTCAACCCGGCACAAATGCAGTTCCAGGCCCCGCTGAAATGCTGCCTCGCGCCAGATCTCAGCCGTCTGGGCGATATCAGGAATGAGTTCTGTCCGATAAATGAGCAGGAGCGGGCGGCCGTTTACGCGGATATAGCGCGGGTCTTCGAGCACCGGCAAGATATCCCGGATAAAGCTCTCATCCGATTCCGCTGTGTGCGTTTGCGGCATGAGCGTCTGGCTGGGCATGCCATCCCAATTGCGGCTCCAAGGCTCGTTGGCCCAGCATAAACAAAACGGAAAATCCGGGCGCTTCGCCTGAAGCAGACGGTCTAGCGGCGATTCCAGCAAGCGCCGGCCATTGAACCAATAGTAGTAATAACAGAAACCGTAAATGCCGTATTCACGCGCCAGATCGGCTTGTTGTTCACGGATTATATCCAGCCGAAGATCGTAAAAACCCAAATCCGCCGGTAAGTGAGGCTGATAGTGTCCACGAAACAATGGCTGAGCCTTCGATACGTTTGTCCACTCGGTAAATCCTTTTCCCCACCAAAGATCGTTCTCCGGGATTGGGTGGAATTGAGGCAAGTAGAAAGCGATGAGCCGCATGCATGGAAACGAAGACGAAGGTAATCTTAATACGATATCAGGTTTGTCAGGTTTGTAGAATAGAGCATTCGAACCTCACTATGAATGCATTTATCGCTCGCGCTTTGGATAAGGCCGAGCAAGAACTTCTTGACGATCTTTCAAATCTAGATCAGGTTTTTGCGCAAGTTCCGCTGGAGACTTATGGTGAGATCCTTCTCGACGTCCCGCCGCAATGGCCACGTTTGCGCGCGCTTTTGCCCACCATGCCCGACGCGCAGATTCAAACCAACTGGACTGGCAACCACGGGCCAGCCTTGCTGGCGCAGAGTGTGGCATTCGTGAAAACTGCGTTGTCATACAGCCCCGTCTGGCGCGCCCGCGAACTGAATTTGAAGGCTCTCGATTACGGTTGCGGCTGGGGCCGTCTCCTCCGTTTAATGGGCAAGTTCTATCCCCTGGCGCAGTTGGAAGGCGTTGACCCTTGGGACCGCTCTATTCAGTTATGTCAGGAATCTAACATTCGCAACCCATTGGCTGTTTCGCAATATTTACCCGATACCCTGCCTACTGTAGCGAATCAGTTCGATCTGATTTATGCTTTTTCTGTATTTACGCATCTGAGTCTTTACGCGGGCACGGCTTGCTTGGGTACGCTGCGGCGCTATTTGAGTCCTTCGGGCGTACTCGTTGCGACTGTCAGACCGATAGAGTATTGGGCACAAACTCCGCAACCTGAGCAGGCCCAGAACCACCTCAAGTCAGGATACGCTTACGTGCCACACAACTTCCACGTGCGCAGCCCGCAAGGCGAGCCGATTTATGGCGACACCAGCCTGGAGCCTCATAAGCTCGAACAGCAGGGCCTTCGCATTATCGGTATAGAACAGAACCGCGCAGATCCAATGCAATTGATTGTGGCTCTGACTTGTTAGTACCGCGAGAAAGCCAGTGATTCTTGAATCCCTCAAACGTAACTCACCCAAGATGCAAACGCGACAGCAGATAGCCGAGTCTGGTTTGTTCGACGCCGATTTCTACTTGCGCGAATACCCAGATGTTCGGAGTTATCCGCATCCGCTGGATCACTATTTGGAGATTGGGGCCGGCAAGGGCTATAAGCCGCATCCTCTCTTCGATACCGAATTCTATTACCGGTCGAACCCGGACGTGAAAGAGGCGGGTATGAACGCATTGCTTCACTATCTGGAGAACGGAGGATTGGAAGGACGCGATCCGCACCCGTGGTTCGATTCGTCTTATTATCTGGATTGCAACCCGGATGTGGCTAAAGCGCGCGTGAATCCGCTTGTTCACTATTTGCGCTTTGGCGAATCTGAAAAGCGTGCTCCCCATCCTCTTTTTAGACCGGATGACTGGCGGAAAGCTAATCCCGACGCCCAGCCTGGACAGAGTGCCCTGGCGCAGTTCGCTTCGCAAATCGAAAAAACCGGTAAGCATCCGTTCGAGCTGTTGGGTTTCCGTGATCGGGGCCAGCGCCGGAGTCGAGTTGGTGGCGATCCAGGAGTGAACATTGTTGGCTGGCCGCGGCTCGAGATTGGCTTTGGTGAATACGTTCGACAGATCGCGAGAGCCCTGGCTTCCGTTACGGATTGTTTCTGCATCAGGGATGTAAGCTCAATGGGCGCCGACGACCCGGGCGACCACTCGGTGGCCGAGTACATCTCTCACGAAGGAAGGTACAACACGAACCTATTCGTTCTGAATGCGGACAACATGCTGTTTACGGCCGCGAGACTTGGGTTTGAGGCCGTCCGCGATCGATTCAACATCGCCATGTGGGCGTGGGAACTGGCGGATTATCCGGACGTTTGGCGCGCGGAAATGCAGGTGGTGGATGAGTTCTGGGCCGGCAGCGCTTTCAACCAGCAGTGCTTGGCTATGAAAGCGGAGGTTCCGGTTCTTTACATGCCTCAACCCGTCACGATCTCAGCGGCGGACAGCAGTTTGAACAGGGCTAGTTTCGGTATCCCCGACGACCGGTTCGCATTTCTTTTCCAATTCGATTTCACGGCTTATATCGAGCGCAAGAACCCGTATGCCTGTTTGGCCGCCTTTCATCGTGCCTTCCCGACGAAGACGCCATACGGTCCCGTCCTGGTTATTAAGACCAATAACGCGGAACGTTATCCAGAGGAAATGCGGAGGTTTCAGGACGCCGTAGGGGACGACCCGAATATCTTCGTCGTAAGCGGAACATTCCGGCGCGGAAAAGTAATGGCTCTTATGCACGCGTGCGATGTGTTCGTATCGTTGCATCGATCGGAGGGATTCGGACGCTCACTGGCCGAGGCCATGCTCATGGGCAAGCCCGTGATTGGAACAAACTATTCCGGTAACACTGAGTTTATGCGTCCGGATAACTCGTGTCTCGTTAATTACGATCTGGTCCCCGTTCAGGAGGGTCACTATCCGCATGCAAAAAATCAGGTCTGGGCTGAGGCGGATACCGATCACGCGGCCTGGCACATGCGACGGCTCTTTACGCAGCGCGATGTCCGGGAACAGATCTCAAGATCCGCAGCGGCGACGATCGCTGAAAACTACAATCTTGAAATCACGGGATCTCGCTACCTGCAACGGCTGCGGTTGCTGGATCTGTACCCATAGCTGCTTGAGGCCGACGAGTCACAACTTAAGAGCGCGGAAGACAAAGTGCGGAAAAATTTGCTCGCTGTTCATGTTGTCCCGGCGAATCACCAAGTCTTCCACCGCTTCCGTTGCGCCAATGCAACTGGCGGAGGTTGCGTCGTCGAAAATGATATATCCGCCAGCTAGCATGAGCGGCTTTACCGCATCGTATGCGAAACAAACGGCGGAATGGATGTCGCAATCGATGTGAGCCAGCCGGAACGGCGCTGCCGAAGCCACTGAGCCGAATGTATCCTCAAACCTTCCTTTCACCAAGTGAAGGTTGGATAACCCAATTTGTTTAGCGTAACTTCGTAACTCGTCTAAATCAACTCCACCGAAATCGCGTTCACCATGGGCGTCGATTTGCGGGTTAGTGGCCGGCATGCCTTCGAAGGTGTCCAGCGCGTAGACTTCTGAACGGATACCCAACGCGCGGCAGACCGCCGCCATGAAGATCGCGCTCCCTCCGAGGTAACTTCCGAACTCAACGATATTCCCACCGTCGAGCTTATCCAGGTAGAACCGCAGAATGAGATAGATGTTCATGCGGCACATCTCTGTTTGAATGGTGCGGCCGTGTGCGAGCCCCGCACACTGATGATAGATGGGATCCGCCAGCACCTTGCTGCTCAGATCGCTACACTGAAGGCCCCAACCCCGCCGATAGCCGTCGCGCACGCAACGTCCCTTGCGGAGATCGTCCACCGTATTCCAAACAGGCAGGTAACTGGTCTCGGTGGCAGACACCACTTAATTATATCCGCCGTTTCTGCGCCGCCACAAGCAGAGCGGCGCTCCGCCGAAAGGCGGCTGGAAAGCCGCCTTGGGGGCGGCCGCCATTCACCGGCAGTGGCTTTCCAGGTGAAGTCGCACGAAAGCATCCGCAGCGGCGTACCCGGCGGGCGTACCAATGTCGAGAAAATCATCGGCGATGGGATACGAAACCAACACCGACCCTGCGGCGAGAAGCTGCGGAAAAACTTCGCGTTCTAAGCTCAACGGAACGGTTTCCGGGAACTGCACGAGTGTATTCAGCCGCAAAAGATAGACACCGGCATTGACTAACCCCGGCCCAGGCGTCTTTTCCTCGAATGAGTGAATCTGTGATCGCGCATCGGCGCTGATTCTACCGCTCTGCGACGCATCTTCTCTGTGGGCGGTAAAGACAAGTCCGCCGGCTGAGGTGTCGGCCAAATGACGCAACGCTCCCTGAATATCCAAGGCTGAAAGAGAATCGGCATTGCCCACCAGGAATGGATCGCTTAAGCTCACCTGCTTTGCAACAAAGGTCAACGCACCGCCCGTGCCTAAAGGTGCCGGCTCCCGCAGACACGTGATCTCCAAATTCTCCAAAGCCGGCGACGAGAAATGCCGCTCTATAAGATCTCCAAGGTATCCGGTAGACAGAACAAAGCGTTGCACTCCTTGTTTTGCCCAAAGCCGCACAATCCACTCTACGGCCGGCAGTCCCGCCACCGGAATCATCGGTTTGGGAATGTCGGGGAAAAGTTCCCGTATGCGCGAACCCGCGCCGCCTGCCAACAACACCGCCGATAGTTCCGATCGCTCTCCCATGCCGGAAAACCTAAACCCTCCAGCCTTCGGTGCCGTACTTTTGAAATCGCACCGGCACCACTTTTCCTGCCTCGGTCTCGGTCAGGGCGTCAATCAACTGCATACGTTGAACCGGGTCAACCAGGAACATCATGAATCCACCGCCGCCGGCGCCAGAGAGCTTTCCGGCCAACGCCCCGGCGGCCATGGCACGTTCGTAAACGCTCTCAACGTGAGGGTTGGAAATGGCCTGCGCCGTACGTTTCTTCGATTCCCAGGCCTTCCCCATATATTGGCCAAACAGCTTCAGATCGCCCCGCAGTAACGCTTCCTTCATGGAAAGAGCTTCTTGCTTCAGTTCGTGCAACCCAAGAAGACACTCTTCATTCTGCGATTTAATGTTGTCTACCTGGGTTTCAATGATAGCCGCGGAACTGCGGGATGTTCCCGTAAAATAGAGAACCAGAGACGATTCCAGCTCCGAAAGAATCCAATTCTTGATTCGCAGCGGATTGACAATCACCCGCTCATTAGCGTAAAACTCCATAAAGTTGAAGCCGCCGAAAGTGGCCGCGTACTGGTCTTGCCGCCCGCCGTGGAGACCAAGGTCGATTCGTTCGATTTCGTAAGCTAAGCGGGCAATGTCATATTCGCCAAGGGGCAATGACAGCAACTCAGTGAACGCCTTCACCAAACTAACCACCATGGTTGAAGACGATCCCAAGCCAGATCCGGGCGGAACGTCGGCGTGCGTCGTAATGGTAAGCGCAAGGGGTTGGTTGTTGTTGAATTGGCGAATGATTCGCCGGTACACGCCCGCCAGCAAAACCAAATCGTTGTCAACGTCAATGTTCGCGCCGATCTCAACCTGATAGGCTTGCTTGCGGTCGGCGGAGACAAAGCGAACCACACCGTCGTCTCGCAGCGAAATTGTGGTGTGTGCGTAAAGAGAGATGGTGACGTTCAGAACGCATCCACCATATAAATCGCAAAAAGGAGACAAGTCGGTACCGCCTCCTGAAAAGCCCAGTCGGAGAGGAGCCCGAGCCCGCACGGTAGCAAGCCTGGATGTCATCGGCCCGCCACTCTCCCATTCGGGCAGGACTCAAAGTTCTTTATCATTCGTGAACGGCGGACGCGTCGAGTTGGCCGACTTAAGAGTCGAGATATCGTCCCGATACTGGTTGAAGTGAATACGAAGAGCCGGGTCGGGCTGGCCGGTTCGTGCCGGGACTCCATGGAAGCGGACTTCTTCGGGCGTCCGCCGGCGCACAATAAACTCGATAGCGGATTCAGCCACGGGCGTGAGCGTTTGATCGAAGCGCGGCAAATTATGCCGATACGCGTGATCGATTAATTCGACTTTCTGCACCGCCGCCTCAACGTCAAGCGATCGGATGAGGTCGAAAATATTGATTGATTTCGCGCTCCAGGACGATCGCTTGTCTATGGTAAACGTCCATTTATGATCGCGGTTAAAGGTGCTGGGGAAAGTGCCTTGCTCATACAGATCCTCATCGGGCAGCGTGACGACCAAAACTCCGCCCGCCCGTAGAATTCTAAACCAATTGCGCAAACCGGCTGTAGGATCTTTGAGGTGTTCCAGGCAATGGCTGGAATGAACAAAATCGTAGGTCTCGTCGGGAACGCCGTTCATGTGCTCCGCGTCCCCGTCTTGCATGTCCCAGGTTCTTATATCGGTAACCAACGGGAACAAGGACTTGTATAGAACCAGCGGATCTGGGGCTCCGCCGATATCGATTCCGGAGCCCCTGAAATACCGGCAGGTAAAGTTAGGATCGCGCAAACGCCGCGGGATTGACTTGCTACATTCCTTCATTTGGATATAGATCTCATGGGTATATTCGCATGAACCGGGGTTCGCGCAGCGTCGTCCCGCGCTTCCACCTTTTCAAGTTTAAGTGAAACAAAGCCGAGGCCCAGAGAGCGGATATCACTCGAGATGCCAAGCTCCGCAGGTACACGCGGCTCGGAGATCCGGAACAGGATATGCATAAAAGCTCCAAGCCCAGGCGGCGGAATGAGCAGTTCGCGGAATTGCATTTCGAGGGACTTGCTGAACAGCCAGGTAGCGAGTAGCTGCCCGTTTACGATGACGTCCACTTTCAGCGGAGACTCGGGCAAGGGACTGAAAGGAAGCAGGGCCACTGTCATTCTTAAATCGGAAGCTGAACCGTCCATGCTGAAAAGCAGGTCAGCCTCACGCGCCGTCGTCCAACAGCCCCAATCTTCGGGTTCACCCCAGCCACTGCATAAGTAGGAACGTGCGCTACCGCCGCTTTGAAAGGACATCGGCGTACCTACTTGATAGGTCGGCGCTTGCTGGGAATCAGGTTCAAACGTTACGCCGTCTGCCAAGTCAACAAGCCCGCGTCTTCCATTCCATTCGCCCGCGTCTATTTGGAACGATGTCACCTTATCGAGAGTCTGTATCAAGTTCGCGCGATCTGCGCCCTGGCTGGAATTCGGTGCGCGCGCCAGTTCCGCCGAAACAGTATAGGTGCCGGGCTTTAGCTTCATGTTCAAAGCGACGGTTGCCACGTAAATGCCGCCCGGCGCGGTATCTAGATGAGAATAGCGCTCTGAATCGATACAGCAAACCAGCTGGGAATACCTGTTATGTATAAGAATGGACAGCCCCAAACCGCTTACGGATTCGTTTGAAACCAGCTTGGCGGCGATCTCGATTCGGTCTCCAGGATAAATCGCCTCGTTCGACCCGCCGCCCGCTTTCCTCACCGCGAGGGATACGATTCGCGAAGACGCACCAGACTCACCGACAAGGGCGGGCCTCTGCGCGGACAGCTTCGTTTCAAATGCCGGTTGCGGACATGGTTGAGTTTCCACCGCGCCGCTGCTTTTCAAGATCACAGCGGTGCGCATCATGGCTCGCCGCCGCTCCCCGAAAAGGTTCACGGCATAACGATATAGCTCGCGATCCAATTCGTTCTGCGACTCGATCTTCCGGACGATATCGCGGCCTAACTCCGCAACGCTCTTCCGTTTGGACGTGACGTTACTCTCTGGCACCGCGTTCACCGGAGGCCACGCAAAGGTATAGCTCATCAGGTCCATGGCATCGGCCAACTCCGCTAACAGTCCAACAAAATCACAACTCGCGAGCCGCTCCGCCGCCAGCTTAAGATCTGCGCCGCCGGGGATGTCAATCGCCGGGGCCGTGGCCGCAAACTGCCGCACATAGCAGTTCCTCAGGAATCTCGTCTCCATCCCGCCGCGCTCCAACAACTCTTCCAGCGTGTGGCGGTGGCACAAAGCGATATCCGGATGATGAATCTCATCACTCGCCCGGTAGAAATAGTATTTTGACAACACCATATCCACCGGGTCGCGCAGAAACGTGAGCAGCCTGCGGCCCGGAAAGTGACGAATTTGATCAAAGCGGAAGTGGCCAACAATCATCCGATATGCGGCGATGGCTGGAACATCGATCTCATCGAAGTGGGCGCCTATGGCCGGACTCACGGCTTGCGGCCCCAGGATGGACCGAAAAACGTGCAATAAGCTGGTACCCCCGGTTTTGGGAACGTGAACAAAGAGATAACGCTCTGAGTTTGTCATCCGTTATATGCGAGGTTTAGATCGCTATTTCCGCCTCAGTATCGTCTTCACGGGCGATCCTAGCGATGTGAGCGTGCGCCAGATCCGGCCCTGGAATAGGCCCATTACCAATTGCTCTACATAGTTCACGCGCGCGGAGAGTTGCTCAATCTGCGCCTGCATTTCCGCAATCGCTCGCGCATGCCGTTCGTTCGAGACATTCTTGAGTTGATCTTGCATCGTCTTCAGTTGCTCCTGTAGCTCAAGATTTGAAACCGATAGTCTATCCCGCGTCCGCTCCGCCCTCAGCGTGTCGGCGGACAGCCTTTGCAATTGCGCCCGAACATCATGGAGAGTCCGCTCCAGTTCGGCCTGCGCCTTTTGAGCACGCGCGCGTTCCAGTTCGACCAGTTTTTCGGCCGTCCGCGCTTGATCTGCCAATTCTCGATTCAACGCCTTCGAAACGGCCACCTGTTCCCGTAACGCCTTCGTATCCAACAAGCGGCGCATAAGGATTCGATATTCGTCGCTATCGGGCAAGGAGATTTCAAGCTCCAACCTCCCGCCACTCTGCAACCGCGCAAGTAGGTCTTGATGAACGGCGAGCTCAAAATGCGGGTCCTCGCTTTCCGAATACAACAAAACTCCCTGAGCGCCCGTGGGCAGTTCCTCGAATTTGATGTCCTTTGGGTTGACCGCCAGTGTGTCGGGGTTTCGGTCCCAAGACCAGATGTTCTCCCCACGCCCGTCGAACAGACGAATCGCATATAGATAGAAGACGCCTCGCCTGTCGCATGGGTCAAGCCGCAAGCTCTCGATTGCTTTTTCCCATGGTGGCATGGCGAAGCGCAGGGTCTGCCGCGCTTGGTACCCACCGAATGCCGCATTGGAGGATCTCTCCAACGCGTACTCCGAATTTCGGTCTTTCCAGAACAGTTCCGCGGTGATTGCGGGAAACTCGTTTCGCCACGCATCGGGTAAAGCGCCTGTGTGCAGCACTGCGGCGCGCATTCCCGCCTCAGTGGATTCCGGTGACGCTGCAGCCACGTCGTTCTGCAGGGCAGCCTCGGTTTCAATGAAGCTGCTTACATCGAACTCGGATGTCTTCAACCCGCAACAGTCCATCACTTCGGATACAAGATGGATAAGGCGAGGCGCCGGCGAACCGCTATGGGCGGTCGCGCTCGACAAGGCATAATACAGGCCGCGGAACACCACCAAGCCCAGCGGAATGGGTGCCACCGCTTGATATTCGAAATCAAACGGCGCAAGCTTTCCATTTGCATCAAGCATGATGTTGGCTGGAATGCAATCCAGATAATGCGGGGGAAGCAACAACAAGCGCCGGAAGCCGCCGATGTAGCCGCGAAACTCCTCTTCCTTGGCCTCCGGTCGCAGGAGGTCGATCCAAGGCTTCGCCCAAGCGGCTATGTTCGCCGCCGTCCATCCCTTGGTTTGTAGAATCGGTTCGAGCGATTTCGAATAGGGCCGGCCAGCCAAGTACGGCTCCGCGTAGGAGCGCCGTACAAAGAAGGAATGGGCGGGAGGATCGGCGTTTGGGAACAGAGGTGACCGCAGAAAAATTAATCCACCGTTGCTTTGCTCAAGCGTGGCCATTCGTGCGAAGTGTTTACGCCTCTTACTGGAATAGATGCGCAGCAATTCGCCTTCGCCAAAGGCCGTCACGCGCTGCAGACTGGCCAATGCCACGAACGAATTGGCCATAAACCGCAGAATACCGTTCCCCAGAACGTCCCGCCACCATTCTTCATCCGCCGGTGTAAACGCCTTTGTTGCGGCATAGGCGTCGATGATTCCCTCAATACCGGGGTACCCATCGATCAAGTCACTTGGGATGATGAGTTGGGCTTTTTCAAAGGAAGGGAACAGATAGCAGAACCGGATGTGGCCGAACCCGGCGGAACGGAGATCCTTTTCGAGTGTGGTCCGCGTCACAGCTTCCGGCGAGACCTGTGCGGTCGCGCGCCTCAGCCTATTATTGGCGGCGACGATGATCACGCCGCTAGAAGTGAGGGCATCTCTCAGCGGTTGAAAATCGAATCCCGCAGGCGGTTCCGTCACTATGATTGCGTCGAACTTCACGTCTCCAGGAACGACGGTGGAGGCAATCTTCACGTTCAGCCCTCGATAGCGGGCGCGCGCCAACGTGGCCAGGGCCTCCTTCGGTTGGCTCACCCAAACGGAACAGCCCAATTCTGCAACGTAGCGTGCCAATGCGCCGGAATCTCCAATGAGCAAGACATTCCCGCGCAGCATCGCGGAAAAAGGGTGCAAGAAATTTGCTCTCTCCGGGGACAGAAGACCAGCGTGCGGACGGTCTCGCGTTTTCTCGAGCAATTCCTCCGACCCGTGCGAAAGGTCAACCGACTCGTTCAGAATCGCCAGGGTGTCAGCCTCTTTGATCGATAGGAAGTTCGCGCCACACACTCCTTTAACGCTCGAATCGCTTAGCATCCAGGGACAATAATGTCATACAGGGTATGGAGCCACGCCGACGGCGCACAATGGCTGCCAACGGTGACGCGCAGTTTATGGCTGAGAAGGCTACGCCTGATTGAAGTTACTCCCTGCCTATCGAGTACGGGCCGCGAGGTGGTGGGTTTCGCGGGATGTGAGGGCGATTTAAACAGAATCAGGCAAATACTTTAAACGAGATTAGTTGAAGTGTAATGTCCCAAACCAACTAGTGTCAATAACGGAAAAGTACAACCTAATTTCCGAAAAAAGGGCCGCATGTACTCTGTATGCTCTGTATATTTACCGGCAGATTCAGTAAGGCTAGAATTGCAGGTCGGCGACGGCATTCCTAAGCCTGGCGTCGAGGTCTTTCTTACGCTGCGTTTCTGCATCGCGCTGGTCACGTAACTTGGCCAGGACTGCCTCATTCGAAGCTAACTGGCTTGAATACTGACTTACTTTATCTTCCTGACCTTTGACGCGGTTCAGGCTATCGATATTTTGGCGGAGGCGGGACTGGTCGTCGGTCAATTCAGCGCTGCGAATACGGACCGCCTCGAGGGTAGCTTGGGAATCGGCAATTTTGCCTTTCAAATCCACAATCGATTGGAGAGAGCGCCGTCCTGCATCGCTGAGAGATTTGTTCTGAATGATCTCCACAAGAGAATCGGGCGTGGCGGTGCTGACAGCCGTCTCCTCCGAGATGAGTTGCTCTTGTTCGACCTTTAACTCCTCAGTGGCGTTGGCCGGGAGGTGAACTTCGAATCGGTAAGCGCTGGCGGTGCGCTCGATGGGTTTGGGAGAAAGGACCGTGTAGTCAGTGCCGTTTTGCTGAACGATGAGAGTCTTGGGTTTGGGATCTACGTTCTTGATGGCGTAGGTGGTGGTCTCACGCATAGCCGAGCGCAGACTGAGCGTCCCCTGATTAGCATGAACCTCCCGCAAGAGTCTTTCACCGCCACCAGAGTCTGTGGTGACGAGGGTGCCGTAATCGACCGCGTAGCCGATGAGCCGCTTGTCTCCGGCTTTGAAGGTTTCGACGAGAGCCTCACCCGCATAGGAGCCGCCCTCATAAACAGTGATGGGACCTCCGTCGAGAGTCTTAGAAGTGGTGTTGGTGACTTCGGCGGCATTCACGGGATGTTCGCCATCGCCTGGCTGATAGATGAGGAGTTTGCGAGCGGCGATTTTATCCTGCAAGAAGGGCAGCATGGCGGATTGATTTTTCTTGATAGTGACAGGACCCGGGAAATTGTATTCGAAGAGTTCGCCGAGAGTTGCGCCAGTGGCGCCGGCGACGGAGCTACTGGGGGCGACTTCGACAGTTTCGGCAACAGAGCCGATGGTCTTTTGCATTGGGGCGGGTGAAGCCGCTCTAAGAGTGCCGCCGCCTGAACCGGCACCCGCGCCGTTCCCGGGGGCCATCTGCTGCTCTTGCAGGTTCAATCCTGCGCCGGGAACGGTTGACAGCGCGCCGCCATAGACCACAGGGCCGGCGGCTCGATCCTCCGGCAACTCGGCCACTTGGCGGTTGCCATAGCGCGGCGTGTCGAGAAGGCTGATAAATGATATGGGGCGTCCGGATACGACGGACAATCGCACATTGTTCCAATCTTCATCGGTGGTGTTGTCCACGATGGCCCAGCCCTCCAGGCGCGGAGTAGCGGTATCGAGACTGAGGCGATAGGACGATTTCCAGATGGCGACGGGCGTGATGTAAGACAAGCGGAGGCTGCGGCTGGCAGCGCCGTTGGAATCGACGTAAATGCTGCGCTTGTCCTTCGATTTTGTTTCGGCGACAGTTTGGAGGTACTGCTTCAACTGATCCTGCAACCGGGGGTCAAGCAACTGCATGGAACGCACGCCAGCTAGATCAAACGTGACGATAGCGCCCACGTCGAGCAGCAGGGTGAGTTGTTCGTTGACGGTTTCGCGAGTTTGTCCGGCGGTGGTGACGGCACGCGCGCCCAGAATCACGCCAGTCTGCTTGACATCGCCGGCGGCGACCTCCAGATGCGCGCCCTTGAGGCGGTCGAGGAATTCGCTGACAGTTTCGCGATTGCCTATGGTGAACGGATATTTCGCGAGCTGCTGTTCGAGAGTGGCGTTCGAATCGTAGCGGATGCCGGAGATCTTGCCGCCGTTGGCATCGAAGACGATGAGGGATTTCAGAACGTCGTTCATATCGTTGTTCTTGAAATCGAGGCGAACCTCTTCACCTGCGGGGACCGAGCCCGCGCGCTCAAAATAGCCGATGCCGTGTTTGTAAAGCGTGACTTGCTTGACCGGAAGGTCGGCGGAGTGCAGCGCCGAACTGGACGCCAGCAGGAGCGACAGGGGGCCGCTGAGAAGGCTACGCATGATTAAAGTTACTCCCTGCCTAACGAGTACGGGCGGCGAGGGTGATGGGTTTCGCGGGATGTAAGGGCGATTCAAGCAGAATTAGGCAAATAATCGGCAGAATCGGGAAAGCCCCGAAGCCTCACCTTTGGCTACGCTTTAAGAGAGGAAAGACGAAATGCAAACACGAAAACTGGGAACATTAGAAGTTTCGGAAATGGGCTTTGGGTGCATGAGCATTAGCGCCAACTACGGACCTGCCGCAGACAAGCGCCAGGGCATTGAGGTGATTCGCTCGGCTTAGGAAAAAGGCGTGACGTTCTTTGATACGGCGGAGGTCTACGGCCCGTATACGAATGAAGAGCTTGTGGGGGAAGCGCTCGCGACAAGGTGGCTATCGCAACCAAGTTTGGCTTCGACAACGAAAAAAGGCGGTGTTCTGAACAGCCGGCCGGAACATATCAGGAAAGTGATTGACGAATCACTGAGACGCCTGAAAACGGGCCACATCGACCTCCATTACCAGCACCGTGTCGATCCTCAAGTACCCATTGAAGACGTGGCGGGCTCGATTAAAGATCTGATCCAGGACGGAAAAGTTCTCCACTTCGGGTTGTCTGAGGCGAGTGCGAAAACGATCCGCCGGGCAAATGCGGTGCAACCGGTTGCCGCCATTCAGTCTGAATACTCGCTGATGCAAAGAGACACGGAAAACAACGGTGTGCTTGCAACTTGTGAAGCGCTAGGAATCGGCTTTGTCCCGTGGGGACCGGTGGGACAAGGTTATATTACCGGGAAGATAGATGCGCAAACGAGGTTCGACGCGAAGCTGGACATGCGGTCTGGATTTCCCCGTTTTTCTGCCGAAAACATCGCAGCCAATAGGCCCATTGTTGAATTTCTTAGGCAATTTGCAGAGAAGAAGAAAGCAAGGCCGGCGCAGATTGCCCTTGCCTGGCTGCTAGCGCAAAAATTATGGATCGTTCCGATCCCAGGCACCCGCAAAATGGACCACTTGCAAGAGAATCTGGGAGCGATCAATGTTCATCTGACGCCCGCGGATCTTCGTGAGATCGAAAGTGCTTTGTCGGGAATAGCGGTGGAGGGCGGGCGAATGAATGAAGAGCAGGTGCGGGTGGTAGATCAAACAGTGTGACCGCTTGGGCAGAAGCGTGGGTGGGAAGTCGGGTGCCTTCCCGCGCTGTGAGAATTCCCGAAACGCTACACTAACCTTTGGTCCGGATCTAACTTATGAAAATTCACGAGTATCAGGCGAAAGCGATTCTCGCCAAGTACGACGTCCCGGTGCCGCGGGGCGAGGTCGCCTACACGGTGGAAGAGAGTGAGGCGGCAGCGAAGAAAATTGGCGGCAGCGTGGTGGTGAAAGCGCAAATCCATGCGGGGGGACGCGGCAAAGGCGGCGGGGTGAAGGTCGCGAAAGACGCGGCGGAAGCGGTGGAGGTGGCGAAGAGGATTCTCGGCATGACGCTGGTCACCGTTCAGACCGGACCGGAAGGGCGGCTGGTGCAGCGCTTGCTGATTGAAGAGACGCTGCCGATTGAGCGCGAGCTTTACCTGGGCATTGTGCTCGATAGGGAAACCGGGCAGAACGTTTTCATGGCGTCGAAGGCGGGTGGCATGGAGATTGAGGACGTCGCGCATGACACGCCGGAACTGATTCTGAAAGAGCAGCTGATTCCGGGCCAGCCGTTGCAGCCGTTTCAGGCGCGCAAGCTGGCTTTTGGGATTGGCATCCCAGCCGCGAGCGTAAATGCAGCGGCGGCGGCGATGATTGCACTTTCGAAAGCGTACGACGCGATTGACGGATCGTTGGCCGAGATCAACCCTTTCATACTGACGAAAGAAGGGAAAGTTTTCGCCCTGGACGCGAAGATCACCCTCGACGACAATGCGCTTTACCGGCACAAAGATCTGTTGGAGCTGCGCGATTTGAACGAGGAAGATCCGCTGGAGGTGGAAGCTTCGCGTTTCGGGCTGAACTACATTAAACTTGACGGGAACATTGCATGCATGGTGAATGGGGCGGGTCTGGCGATGGCCACGATGGACATTATCAAATATGCGGGCGGCCGGCCGGCGAACTTTTTGGATGTGGGCGGTGGGGCGAACAAGGAGCAGATCAAGAACGCATTCCGCATTCTGCTATCGGATCCAAGCGTGAAGGCGGTACTCATTAATATCTTTGGCGGCATCTTGCGTTGCGATACGCTGGCGAACGGCGTGGTTGCGGCGGCGAGTGAATTGGGCATCAAGATTCCGGTGGTCATTCGCATGGAAGGCACCAACGTGGAGCTTGGCCAGAAGATTTTGCGTGAATCGGGCTTCAACTTTACGGTGGCCGACGGCATGAAAGACGCGGCCGAGAAAGTTGTGGGGTTGGCAAAATGAGTGTACTGGTAGACGAATCCACCAAGCTTCTGTTCCAGGGCTTTACAGGACGCGAGGGCACGTTTCACGCCGAGCAGGCTATCAAGGCGGGCACGAACGTGGTGGGCGGGACAACGCCGGGCAAGGGCGGCCAAACGCATCTGGACCGGCCAGTGTTCAATACGGTAGCGGAGGGGGTTGCGGCCACCGGCGCGAACGCCACCGTCATCTTTGTGCCGCCGCCTTTCGCCGCCGATGCGATTATGGAAGCCGCCGATGCCGGCCTGCCTCTGGTGGTTTGCATTACGGAAGGCATTCCGGTGAACGATATGATTCGAGTGCGCGCTTACTTGCGGACGAAACCCGCGACGCGTCTGATTGGGCCGAACTGCCCGGGCGTGATTACACCGGGAAAATGCAAAATCGGCATCATGCCGTGGCATATTCATAAGCCCGGGAATGTGGGCATTGTGTCGCGCTCGGGAACCTTGACCTATGAAGCGGTGGGCCAGCTTTCGCGGCTGGGGATTGGTCAATCGACGTGCATCGGCATTGGGGGCGATCCGATTATCGGCACTTCGTTTACCGACGCGATTATGCTGTTCAACGCGGACGCGGACACGCACGCGATTATCATGATCGGCGAAATTGGCGGAACGGCGGAAGAGACGGCCGCTTCTTATATCAAGGCGAATGTGAAGAAACCGGTAGTGGGTTTTATTGCGGGGCAAACGGCGCCTCCGGGGAGACGCATGGGGCACGCAGGGGCGATTATATCCGGCGGATCGGGCAAGGCGGAAGACAAGCTGGCGGCTATGGAGAGTGCCGGGATTATTGTGTGCCCGTCGCCGGCAGTGCTGGGCGAGAAGATGCAACAGGCGCTTCTAAAACAATAGATAAGGACAGATTGACTGAATGGCTTTGGAACGAACACTTGGGATTATTAAGCCCGACGCGGTGAAGAATGGCAATACCGGCGAAATTCTGACGATGATTCAGAAAGACGGCTTTCGGATTGTGGGTCTGAAGATGCGGCGGCTGGCAAAGCATGAGGCTGAGGCGTTCTATGCGGTTCACAAAGAGCGGCCGTTTTATAGCGGGCTGGTGACGTTTATGACGGAGGGGCCGGTGGTGGTGCTGGCTTTGGAACGTGAAAACGCGATTGCGCGCTGGCGCGAATTGATGGGCGCCACGAATCCCGCGAATGCGGCGGAAGGAACCATTCGCAAACGGTTTGCGGAGAATATAGAGCGGAATTCAGTGCATGGTTCGGACGCTGGGGAGACGGCGGCGCAGGAGATTCCGTTTTTCTTTAGCTTGGCGGAATTGCTTTAGGGATTCAAGGGCGAGTCTGCGAACACCATCACACTTTGCTCACAGTATCACTTTGAATCGCGCAACTCGGGTACAGCCTGAGCGGGGCTGATTTTCGAAGATATGGGTTTCGCGCGCCGGGTCAGTTGACGAGATCGGACAGACTCATCCCCTCGCGGGCGGCACACGCTTTGAGCGCGCTATGCACGTTCTCAGGGACATCTCGAATTTGAACCATCTTCGACATGTTCTCAGCATACTAGCATGTGCCGCACATGAAAAAAAAGGGACTGGCAACTCCGTTGACGATGATCCCCTTCAAGTCATTGTCCGCCTGAAAGTGAATGCTCAATGCTTGGCCAGATCTTCAGTGCCAAGTTCGCGGCGGGCGCGCTCAAGCCGGGCGTGGAGATCGGGACGGCTTTGGCTCAAATGTGGGACTGAGCGCTGGGCCTCTTCTTCTCCTTCGCGAATATTGGCTTCAACCTCGGTTTCGTGTGCCAGATAGAATGCGATCGCACCGTACACTTGCTGCAACGTGAGGGAGTGGAAGTTCTGGCGAATGGTCTCCGGCGAGTCACCGGCCTTGAAAGAGTAAACAATGGAGTCCAGGGAGACCCGCGTACCCGCAACATAGAATCCGCCGTTACGCGGTTCGATGTATTCGCTATGCTCCACCATTCCAGTATAGAAGTTCTTAGAACAACGTGGCAGCTACCACGTAGCGCTAGTAACTCCTTTATTGTTTGGGTCGCGCACTCCCTTTGGAATCCGATAAAGCCATTTTGGCGTCCCCAAGGGGATTCGAACCCCTGTTATCGCCGTGAAAGGGCGGTGTCCTAGGCCGGGCTAGACGATGGGGACGCTAGCGGGAGGACTCTCTTAATTTAGCAGACCTCGCCGCGCTACAAACACGAACAACACCCCCAAGACAAGCATTGTCAGCGCTGCGGGCTCGGGCGTGAGCGTCTGAAACGCGTCGGCCGCGACAATCGAATGCCCTGCGGCTGTCGGGTGCAATTCGTCCCAGAATAAGTATTGATTCGGGTTCGCGCACGGAGTGCCGCCCGCATAATTCACCTCACCTGTCAGGCAGGGGTCTTTCACATCGCTAAATCCGAACGGGGCCGGATCGGCCACAATGGTGTCAATCAGCGAATAGGTATCCAGCACTTTCAGATTGAGCGAATCTGCCGCCGCCAGTGTGCCAAGTGAGGGGATCGGGCCGCCGCCGTTGACCAAGAGGTTATCGAAATCGAGCGATAACAGTGAGGCGGCGCCCGCTGCTCCGGCCGCGACGGCACCTGGTGTTTTGCCGAGATCGGGTACGGTCAAAACCAGAAAGTTTTTCGCACCTTCGCCGGCGAGCGTGTTTATGGCTTTATCGATATTGGCAGCGACTGCCGCTACGTCCGCAGCGGCTTGCGAGGCGTTCGGCACAGTGGCAAGCGCCTCATCTAAATCGTTGGAACCAATCCAAATCGTGTAAAGAGCGTTGGGGTCGGCCGTGGCATGGCCTGTATGGAAAGCTGCCAGTTGCGAAGGAAGATCGCCTAACCCCGCCGACGCGAATGGCAAATCACCACTAATTGCGCCACCTACGGCGTAATCAGTGCCACCCGCCAAACTGGCGGTCACTGGAGGAAGCCCCAGGCTGTTTGCCAGATCCTGCACCCAGACTGGACCGTTAGAGAATTCACCGTTTTTATAAGGAGCCGCGGGCTCGGCTCCAGTTGTCGCTATGAAAGCGTTGCCGGCGTCCGAAAGACTATCGCCGAACGCATAAATAGTGGAGATGGAACCGGCCCGGGCTGACGAGGCCAGCACGGCCAAAGCGAAGACTGCGAAAGAAAATCGAGAAGGGTAGGAAGGCATGGGCACAGTATATAACCTGCGCCCTCCCGCCGCGACGCGAGTTCTTACAGGGTATGCAGGTACGCCAGAATATTCGCTTTGTCGTCAGCCGAAAGCATGTCGGAATAAGCAGGCATGCCGTTGCCGCCGGCATTGATCTGGGCTAGCACGTTGGCATCGTTCACAGGCTTGCCATTGCTCAACGTCTTGCGTTTGAATAAGCCTTTGAGCGACGGCCCCATCTTCTTCTCGTCGTTATCGACGTTGTGGCAAATGGCGCATTGTTCAAAGGTGTCCTTGCCTTTGGCGACATCGCCTTTGCCGTCGGGCTTCGGTCCCGCGGCGGAAAGGCTAAGCGCCAAGGCGGCACCCATCATCAAGGAGCTGGCGGCAAAAAACTTTTGACGAAACATGGAATATCCTCGTTGGAAAATTGGGTCTAGCTTTGTACCAAGAATCCAGTCTACAACCATTAGACAGGCCGGCGGGCGGAAAGGCGCATGGATGAAATGAGATTAACACTACGGAAACTTCACCTTCAGGCTGTAACGTCAAATAAAGCAGGCGCAGGGAAAGCACGCGCCAACGGCATGGGAGATAATCGAAATATCCGTTGTCGTTTGATTGGGTCCCCGTTAAGCCCTGCAATCTAAGCGGTTTATTTTCTCCAAAAAGGGATTGGTTTCATGCTCCTACGTGTCTTGCTTGGCTCTGGACTCTTTCTCTATACGGCGATGGGCGCAATTCCGAATATGACGGAGCCGCCCAAATCCGGTAAGGTGGAGCTTTTTCCGGAGGACGCGTTGAAGCCAGGGATGCAAGCCGTAGCCTGGACAGTGTTTCAGGGCAGTAAGCCCGAAGCGGTTCCGGTTGAGATCGTAGGAATTTGGGAAAACGCCTGGGGGCCGAAGCAGAACATCATCATTGGCAAGATGGGCGGCAAGGCGATTCGCACCAACGTCGCCGGCGGCATGAGCGGCAGCCCCGTCTATATCGACGGGAAATTGGTAGGCGCAATTTCACTGCGCCTGAGCGTGTTCTCGCCGGATGCAATTTGCGGCATTACGCCCATCCGGCTGATGCTGGATGTAAGCGATTTCGACAAAACCCGGCCTTCGAATGGCTTGGCGCCGGGGACGGTGGCGCGCGCCGATGCTTCGCTTTCGCTGCCACCCGGCATGCTGCAAAGAGTGATGGCGGCGGGCACGGCCAGGAGTTTTGGGGAAACGCCGATGATGACCCCTATCGCCACGCCCATCTCGATGTCGGGCTTTAGCGATGAAGCGGTGGAGCAATTTGCGCCGGTATTCCGGCAATTGGGACTCACGGTATCGCAAGGCGGCGCCGGAGGAACGCTGAACTCGGCCACGCCGGCTAAGGATTGGGCTTCCGCATTGCAGCCAGGCGAACCCGTCGCCGCGGTTCTGGTGGCCGGCGACATGAACATGACCGGCGGTGGAACGGTGACTTATAACGACGGCAAGCGTGTGCTGGCTTTCGGCCATCCAATGTTTAATCTGGGCCCGGTGGACATGCCGCTAGCCAAAGATGAGATCATCACCACGCTGGCTTCCTCTTACCAGCCGACGAAAATGGGCAATGCCACGGAAGTTGTGGGCGCCTTGACGCAAGACCGGCACAGTGCCATTGCGGGTGAATTGGGCGCCACGGCGCGCATGATTCCGGTGAACATGCATGTCTCTTCTTTCAACCCCGATAAAAGCATTCACACCAAGCGCGATTTTCATTTCAGCGTGTTTGTGGATCACAAATGGACGCCCTACCTGATGATGGCTACGTTGTTCAACTCAATTTCCAACTTGAACGATTTTTCGGAAGAAGCCACCTACCGGCTGCACGGCGAATTAAAGGTGGCGGGGCAACAGAAGATTGAACTGCGCACCATGCAAGCACCTTCGGAAGCGCCGGTACCCACGCCTATGCTGCTGGCCGGTTGGTGGGGGGACAAGTTCAACCGGCTTTTCATCAATTCGGCCAAAACGCCCCAACTGGACGCGGTGGATGTGAGCGTGGATCTACTGCCGGAACGGTTGACGGCGCAGATTGAATCGGCATGGATTGGCGACAACGCGGTAACGCCCGGCAGCGAGGTTCCGGTGAAGGTATTTCTGCATCCTTACCGCGGCGACCGTATTGAACGCACGATTAATGTGAAAATTCCCGCTGGCTTGGCGCGCGGCGAGCACGAAATTCTCTTTAGCGATGCTGACACGCTCAGCCGCTTTCAAAACATCGCCCAAACATTGAACCGGATTGAAGACATTCCGCAAACCGTGGCGATGTTGAACGACGAACGCAGTAACAACCGCTTGTACGTTTCACTCATCGAATCGCAGCCTACCGTGTATTCCGACGAAAAGGTTTTGCCAAGCCTTCCCGCATCCATTTTGAACGTGATGCAGAGCGGGCGCGCGGTGAATCACCAGTTCGTCAGTGCGCCGGAAAGCGCGCATGAACAAACGTCCGTGCCGTTCGATACGGTGGTCACCGGCAATTACTCGCTGAAAATTCACGTGAACTAAAAAGGGATTTCCCGCCAAACATGATTCAAATTTCTGGCTCGCGCCGCGCTGCCGCGTTCTTGCTGCTGGCAGCGGCGCCCACACTTTTGCCCGCGGTCGATACGCACGTATGGGAGCAATCGGAACAAGCCGATTTCGTTCGGGGAACGGCAAAAAACCTTTCCATTCGTAGCGACGGCCGGTTGACGCTCGCCCCGCAATTCAAGGAACTGGACAGTACCACGGTCCCGTATCTGTGGGCGGTAGCGCAAGATTCCAAAG
Organism: Bryobacterales bacterium; assembly: GCA_963785595.1. Taxonomy (GTDB): domain Bacteria; phylum Acidobacteriota; class Terriglobia; order Bryobacterales; family Bryobacteraceae; genus Bog-105. The sequence goes on from CAWAVY010000004.1 coordinate 309,246, forward strand.
GCGTGTTGTATTACGCGGGCGGCGCGCCCACCGGGGCCACGACAAAAATCTATGCGCTGGCGCCAGGCCAAAAACCGCGTGTATTCGCAGAGGTGGAAGGGCTGGAAACCCATGCCTTGGCCATCGACGCGCAAGATCGCGTGTACGCCGCCGTACTCCCCGATGCAAAAATTTATCGGTTAGACAAGAACGGCAAACCGCAGGTCTTCTTTGACGCCAAATGCAAATACATCTGGGCCATGGCCTTTGATAAAAGCGGCAACCTGTTTGTCGCAACCGGCGATGCCGGCTTAATTTACAAGGTTGCACCGGATGGAAATGGCGCGCAGTTTTTCGACACGGAAGAGACGCATGCGCGTTCCATGACGCTTGATAGCGATGGCAACTTGATAATCGGCACCGAGCCGAGCGGCCTGATCTTGCGTGTCACTCCGGCGGGCAAAGGTTTCGTTTTATATCAAGCCAACAAGCGGGAGGTGACGGCGGTGGCTGAGCGCGGCGGTGTTATTTACGCGGCTGCCGTGGGCAACAAGCCGTCGGGTGGACTGGTTGTGGCTCCTACCATCCCTGTCGTTTCTGCGAATCCAGTGCCGGCCGCTTCCACTACCGCGCCGCACGCCCTGGCAGCGCCGCTGAATCTTCCCCCGCCCGTGAATTCGTTGAGCGCTTCGGTTTCTGGCGGCTCGGAAGTTTATCTGATTGAAAAGGACGGCTTCGCGGAGAAGCTCTGGGGCTCGCCCGCCGATGTTGTCTACGCGATTGGTTTTGACGGACAAGGCCGGCCGCTGATTGGCACTGGCAATAAAGGCGTAATTCACCGCATTGATTCAGCAACGGAATCCACCAATCTGCTCAACGTTCCGCCCACCCAGGTGACATCGTTCCTGGAAGGCAAGAACGGAGTTGTCTATGCCACCACCGGCAATGTCGGCAACCTTTACGCCATTGGGCCGGAGATGGAACCCTCCGGCACGCTCGAGAGTGAAGTGCTGGATGCCAACGAATTCGCCACCTGGGGCAAAATTCATGTAACCTCCCAAATGCACGGCGGCGCTATCAGTATGGAAACGCGCAGTGGCAACGTGAATCATCCGGAGAGCAATTGGACCTCCTGGAGCAAAGTGGACGTAACGGAGTTGGGCGGGCAGATCCATTCGCAACCGGCGCGTTTTTTGCAGTATCGCCTGACGTTGAGCAAATCGCCGGCCGGTGAGTCGCCCGCCATAAGTCTTGTAGACATTGCGTATCTCCCCAAGAATGTGGCGCCGAAGGTGCAGCAAATTGAGATTGCGCCGTTTAATTATCGCCTTGCGCCCAGTAACCAGGCGTTGGAGCGCTCCATTCAGCCCTCCGGCTCTCCGACAACGCTCACGCTACCGCCGGTGGGGCAAAAGCGCTCCTCCGCAGCCGGAACCGATGTGAGCGCGGGCGCGGCCACGCTGCAGTACAGCAAAGGCTTCCTGACCACTCGCTGGAATGCGGCGGACTCAAACGGAGATCTACTCAATTACAAAGTTGAAATACGTGCAGAGAACGACGCGGTATGGCGAACGTTAAAAGATAAGCTCCTGGACCGCTATTATTCGTTTGACACCACTTCGTTCCCGGACGGCAAGTATCTGGTGCGCGTCACGGCAAGCGATGCGCCGGGCAATACTCCCAGCGACGCTATGAGCGGGTGGTTGGAAAGCGATACTTTTGTTATCGACAACACGCCGCCTATGATCGCGATTGATTCGATTACGAAAAACGGACCTCAGCGAGTGGTCAAATTTACCGCGAAAGACGCTTTGAGTTGGATTGATAAAGCCGAGTATTCGTTGGATGGCGGCGACTGGATCGCGCTGCTCCCGGATAACTTAGTGACGGATTCGCAAGAGCTGAACTACACGATTGGGGCGAAAGACGGGCAGATGATTTCGATCCGGGTGTACGACGAGAATGATAATGTGGCGGCGAAGCAGGCGGTGGCGAAGTGAGGCGTTGGGGCGAAGGCCCTAGGCAAAGATAGGCAAAACCGCTACTTCTTCCAACGGCACGCGCTCTAATGGCAATCCGGCCATCCTCCATTTACGCAAACCGCCGCGAATGACTCGGCAGGCCACTCCCTGTTCCAGCAGCAGCAGCGCCACGCGCGCACTGGTGGCTTCGCGAATGCATGTGCAGTACAAATAAATATGCACGCCACTTGGGACTTCGATGTGCCAGCGGTGAAAGGCATTCGGATCGAGACGGCGCGATCCCTTGATGCGCATGGTACGCGCGTCGTAATAGCCGTGACTGCGAACGTCGTAGACGACCGCGTGTCCGGCGGCCAGGTCCACCGCGGCATCCTCCGGCTCAATAGTGGGCGCATAGCGCAACGCTTTAGCGCGCAGCCAGAACCAAAGCTGCAAGCCCGCGTAGACGATGACCGCGACAATGAGTATCCAGCTTAACGTTTGGTTGAAAGCCCGAAAGCCCTTGGTGACAACCGTGAGCGCGCCACTCAAGAGAAAGCCTGCCGATAGGTACGCTCCGACATAGAAGAGCGTGCCCACGAAATCAAAACGCAGGAACAGAAAATAGCGCATCCGCATGCTTCCAGCCATGGGCGCGGCCAGGGTGTTAATGCCGGGCACAAACTTGGCAAAGACGAGAAGCGCGCGCCCCCGTTTGAAGAACGCATCGGCGGAGCGCAGAATGCACGATTCCGGATTCAGCGACAAGCGGCAAAGAACGCCCAGCAGCAACCAGCCGGTGTTGCGCCCCAAAACGTACATGAGCGAATCGCCCAGAATCATCGCGGCGACACCGCAGGCTGAAATGCCCAGAATATTGAAAGTGCCATGCGCGGATGCGGCCCCGGCCACGAATAGTGCCACCGCCGCCGGCACGGGGAAGCCGAAGGTTTCCAGCAGCACGATCGAGAACAGAATTGGGTATCCGTGCGCCCACAATTCGGTTAACAACGATTCCATTTGACGGTTAGAGCGATCATCTCACAACACCTAATGCGCGCCCGGCAGCAGAATCGAATAGCCGAACCCAATGAAGTAGTCTGGAGCGGCGGATGAGAGGCCGGCGCCCCCATGAAAGTCGATCTGCTGATGCGGGGTCAGTTTGTAAGCCGTGCCGAAATGCAGGATGTGCGCGGGGCCGCCGCGTTGTGGAAAGTTCCCCGCGTATTCCACAAACGCATCCCACGGCGCGGTCAATTGGCGGTCGAACAGCAGAGTCGCCTGCCCCGTCGTGTTTCTCGACTGGCCTTGCGTCGGCCAGTAGACCGAGAGCATTCCCGCCGTTGTCCAGTTGGCTGAGAGTTTGCGCGACCATGGCAGTTGCACCTCGGGGTCGTAGCCATAGCTCGAGGCTGAGTGGCCGCCCGTGGGAAAGCTGAGTGCGATAACGATTGAGAGGTCAAATCCGCGTATCGGTCCAAGTTGCTGCTTGACTCCCGCCATCGAGTCCCCCCAGCCCGAACCGAAGCCGGGCGCAAAAAGGAAGTTCTGGTAATAGTCTGGGATGCTGAAGCGCAACTCCGTCTTTATCTCCCACTCCGAAACGGAGCTGTGTTTCGGTAAAATCGAAAGCCTGCTGGCCCAGCACGGTGGTTTCGAGAAAGCCATTCTCGATTTGCAAACTGCGCTTCGGTACGACCACGCTGGAATCGGCAAAAGCGGGCCGGTCCGTGTTGATGGGAGAGGGAGCGTTCGGATCCTGCCGATAGAGAAGTTGGCCAGCGGCAAAGACATATAAGAACAACACAAAGGTTGTCGATGACGGTAATTCGGTGACTGTCACGGAATTGCTATTGTCACGGAATTGCTATTATCGCCGTTTTGTCTTTATCACCACCGGCGTTCCTTGAAAGCCGAACCGTTCGCGCAGCCGGTTCACCAGGAAACGCTCCGTCGAAAAGTGCAGATCGTTCGCCTTGTCGGTAAAAACGATAAACGTCGGCGGGCGCACTGAGGCTTGCGTCATGTAAAAGACCTTGATGTCTCCATCAAACTCGACCGTCTCCATAAAACGATTCAACTCGCCCGTAGTGACTCGTTTGGAGGCATTGTCGAAGCAGCTTCGAATCGTTGAATAAATTCGCCGGATACCCTCACCCTTCTTAGCCGAGGCAAAAAGAACGGGCGCGTATTCGAGGAACTTCAATTCATCGCGCAGGTTCTCTTTGAAGGTCCGTTTTCCCTTCTCGTCATCCACCGCGTCCCATTTATTCACGACTATGATGACCGCCCGGCCTTCTTCATGTGCATAACCGGCAATAGTGGCATCGGCGCCCACCACGCCTTCCGTCGCGTCCACCACCAGCAACACCACGTTAGCCATGCGAATGTTTCGGCGCGCCATCACCACGCTCATCTTCTCCGTCATCTCGGTGGTCCTGCCTTTGCGGCGGATGCCGGCGGTGTCTACAAAACGATACGTGGTATTGCCTTCCTGCACGGATTCATCCACCGCATCGCGAGTGGTTCCGGCCACCGGTGAAACAATGGCGCGCTCGGAGCCGACCAGTGCGTTCAGCAACGTCGATTTGCCCACGTTCGGCCGGCCGATGATGGCGACCTTGATGCGCCGCAGATTTTCCTCCGCCTCCGGCTCTTCCGTCTCGGGCTGCCAATCGGGGAAGGGCATGGTAACCTCCGCCAGCAGATCGTCGATGCCGAGTTTGTGTTCCGCGGAAACAGGTGCGGGATCTCCCAAGCCAAGCGAATAGAATTCGTGAACGAGGTTTTCGCGCACTTTAGCGTCGATCTTATTCACCACCAGCGTGAGCGGCTTACTGAGAGCGCGCAGCAGCTTAGCTAGGTCGCGATCGGCGGAAGTAATCTCGGTGCGCCCGTCAATCACAAACAAAATGTGGGCCGCCATATCAAGCGCTACGTGCGCTTGTTTCAGGATTTGTGTAGGGATGAGCGCGTCGTCGTTAGGGATGATTCCGCCGGTGTCGATCACGCCGAAGCGCTTGCCGCGGTATTCGGCCTCGCCATAGATTCGGTCGCGAGTAATACCCGGTTCGTCTCCTACTATGGAGCGGCGCTCGCCGACAAGAGCGTTAAAAAGCGTGGATTTACCAACGTTGGGGCGTCCTACAATGACAACTACCGGCAACGCTTCGTCTGACGCCATGGTGCTTACAGGTTCGCACAAACAATGGCTGTAACACCCGGCCGTGCGCGCTCATGAGACCATGAAGCTTACGAATGGCAGCAGATAACGACTCACTCAACACGCGCAACATCGCTATTATTGCGCACGTTGATCACGGAAAAACCACGCTGGTAGACGCGCTTTTGCGGCAGAGCGGCATTTTCCGCGCGAACGAAGCAATGACGGATCGTGTCATGGATTCAAACGATCTGGAACGCGAGCGCGGCATTACCATCCTGGCGAAAACCACCGGCGTGCGCTATCACGGCACCAAAATCAATATTGTTGACACACCCGGCCACAGCGATTTTGGCGGCGAAGTGGAGCGGGCGCTCAAGATTGTAGACGGCGTGATGCTGCTGGTGGATGCCAGTGAAGGCCCATTGCCGCAGACCCGCTACGTGCTGATGAAAGCGCTGGAAGCCAAACTGCCGCCCGTGCTGGTGATCAACAAAATCGACCGGCCCGACGCGCGGATTCAAGAAGTGTTGAATGAAGTCTACGATCTGTTTATCGATCTGGACGCCACCGAAGATCAGCTGGATTTCCCCGTCGTCTATACGAACGCGAAAGCAGGCATTGCGAAGCTCGATCCCGAAGGGCCGGGCGACACTTTGGAAGTTCTATTCGAAACCATCGTCAATAAAATTCCCGCGCCCACAGGCGATCCGAATGCTGTGCTGCAATTGCTTGTGGCCAATTTGGATTACAGCGATTACTTGGGCCGTTTGGCTATTGGCCGGGTATTTAACGGTACGTTGCGCCTAGGCGACGATGTCGCCATTGTCAAGCTGGACGGCAGCCTGCATAAGACGCGGATCACCAAGCTTTATTCGTTTGAAGGCTTGAAGCGGGTGGATGAAACGGTGGGCAAAACGGGTGACATTCTCGCCATTGCCGGCGTAGAAGGCATCACCATTGGTGAGACCGTCACGAGCGCCGAAACTCCCCGGCCCTTGCCGCAGATTCAGATCGATGAGCCAACCATCGCCATGACGATGACGATTAACAATTCGCCGTTCGCGGGAAGGGAAGGGCAATATGTCACTTCGCGTAATCTGCGCGACCGTCTCGACAAAGAGTTGTTAACCAATGTTTCCATTCGCGTGGAAGAGGCGGGTGGGCCCGACGCGTTTAAGGTGATGGGCCGCGGCGAACTGCAGCTCGCGATTCTCATTGAAATGATGCGGCGCGAAGGTTATGAATTGCAAGTGGGCAAGCCGGAGATTCTAACCAAGACCATTGATGGCAAACTGCATGAGCCGCTCGAGTTGCTGGTGATTGATTGCCCGGAAGAGTTCATTGGCGTGGTGATCGAAAAACTGGGCCGGCGCAAGGGAAAGATGTCGAAGATGGTGAATCACGGCTCAGGGCGCGTGCGCTTGGAGTTTCTGGTACCTTCGCGCGGACTTATTGGTTTGCGCAGCGAAATGCTTACCGATACCAAAGGGATGGCCATTATGAACCACTTATTCAATGGCTACATTGAATGGCAGGGGGAAATTGAGATGCGTCCCACCGGATCGCTGGTTTCCGACCGGCCCGGTGTGGCCACGAGCTACGCGATTTTCAATATGCAGGAGCGCGGCGTCATCTTCATTTCGCCACAGACCGAAGTGTATGAAGGCATGATTATTGGCGAGAACGCGCGCAATAGCGATCTTGACGTGAATATTGTCAAGGAAAAGAAGTTGACCAACATGCGCGCTTCCACCTCTGACGAGGCCATTCGTCTGATACCCCCCAAGCTTTTGAATCTCGAACAGGCCATCGAGTTTATTCAAGAGGACGAGTTTGTGGAAGTGACGCCGAAATCAATCCGGCTGCGAAAGAAGATTCTGAAATCGAACCAGCGTTAGACTGAAACTTATCTGGACCGCGACCGCGAGGAAGCGTTCGGGACAGCCTTCGTTCACGGTGCGCGACATAAAAGTGAGCGCACCATGTATTTACAGCTGACGGTGGGGTGGACGCCTCGTCCGCGGGTGCGCCCCTGGTCACCCATCCCGCGCTCGACGCCCGCACGGGATTCTCCTCGATGTAACTGTGGATCTTTTCGAACTCACGCTCATTTCGCACCTGGTGGTCGCCCTTCCACAATTTCGTTAGCTTCGGCAAAGCCAAGGCTGGAGTAGCCAGCACATGAACGTGGTTGGGCATAACCACGAAGGCATACAAAACCACGAAGGCATACAAAACCACGAAGGCATACAAAACCACGAAGGCATACAAAACCACGAAGGCATACAAAACTTAGTGTTCGAGGATCGCGGCGTTGTACTGGATGGCTTCGACTACCATGTCGGCGATGGCGGGTTGCCGTAGCTAAAACGGCCCGGAAAGAGCATCATCCAGCAAGCGATCCATAGCGGCAAATGCCTGTCCGGAATTGACGGTTACCGCTGGGAAAGGCCGGTGACAGGGCAGACTGCTATGGAGACGCCAAGTGAGGAAGACGGGTTGGTCCGTCTCATAATCGTGCGGAAGCCGCCGCCGGTAGAGGGCCATACAGGGATAGTTTGGCGAGAAGGCCGGTTTTCTACAAAGTAGAGGCCGACCAGGGGGTCGGCCTGCGGACGGGGGCGTCGGCCCCACCCGAGAAACCTGATCCACATAGAAGTGACAATCAGGCCATGGTGATGGAACCACTGCGAAAGTCACCGAGGGCACAGAGCGGCCTCCTTGGCCGGGCGCATCACTACGCACGGATTAGGCTACCCCCAACGCGTGTAAGATGTGCGTTATGAGCCGAAAGGTCAAAGAGCTCAGAGCCGCCTCTTTGCTCCAGGCTCTCAGCCACGCGCAACACTGGATGAAAGAGAATGCCCCGTCGGACATCTGCTGGTTCAGGGGTATTAAAGATGCCTCGCTGCCGCTCATGCCAGGCGCCTATTGGCGGGAAAACTATAGCGAATTGGACACCCTGTTACAGTTCTCGCAAGAAGGCCGGGCGTTCGCAGACATAGGCGAGGTTGACGATTGGAAAACCTATTATCTGGCCCAGCACAACGGGGTTCCCACGCGGCTTCTGGACTGGACCGAAAATTTTATCACCGCTCTTTTCTTCGCCACAGATGGTTGGTCCGGTTCCACCACTCCCTGTGTGTGGATCATACAACCCTGCTGCGTCAATCAATTATCACTGGGCTGGCCGGGTCTGATCAGCCCCGAGCGGAACGTCGAGTTGAACGCCTGGATGCCCAGTGCGATAGCAGCGGGCAGTCAGAAGATCACGTCCAAAGACGGCAAGTGGGTGTACGATAGCGCCAATCCCATCGCTCTCTATCCGCGCAAAAATTGCTGACATGCCCCGTGGCGCAGCCAGTTTGCTAGGCGGTACGCCTTACTCCGAGCAAGCCACACCCGCCGGCGGCCCTGTGGGCGCACCCAGCCTCACACTCCCCGCATCGATCTTGCGGAACGCCAGATGCTGCACTCCCGGTGGTTGCGTAGGCGCGAGAGTGAAGAAAACGCCTACCGCGCCTTTCCGGCACGTGAGATTGAACTGACCCCTTAACCAGTTTTCCGGGATCACCGGACTAGCCGCATCGCACTCACCCACCTCATCCTTCAATTTCTGGATCTCGGCGCGCCTTTGAGCGATAGGAGCATCGAGGAATAGATTCATGGCGGCGATTTGCTTCGCCTCCGAATCGTCCCATGACTTCCACAAACTGAAAATGTGATCCCGCATTTGTGAGAGGATCGGCGACGCGGGCAACTCGCGCTTCTGCAGCCCCCCCGTTTTCAACAGCAGGTCCCAGGCCTGATTGATCGGCTGCGCGGGCCCAACGTACGTCAAGCTGGCCATGGCAAACATGCCAACTCCGTAGTCGGGCAGCCATGCCATATAGGAGCCAAAACCCGGGAGTCCGCCGCCATGGCCCACAATGTGTTCAAACCGGCAATCTGTGGTGATGCGCAAGCCATATCCATAACCACTTTCCGCTGCCTGCATTTTTCCTCCACTCATTCCGGCAGTCAGGTTTGACGGAGTCCACATATGACTCATCTCTCGTACCGAGCTCCGGCGCACCGGGCCCGGGTCTGGGTCGTCGCGCGGCGGCCATGCCGAAAGCTGAAAAGCTACGTACTTGCCCAGATCGGTGGCGTCGGTCAGCAAACCTCCCGCCGAACCAAACGCGCCCTGTGGGAGTGGCGCTTCTTCTAAATATGTTCCGTCCGGCTGCAGCCGGTACCCTGTCGCTCGATGGGCGGCGGGCGCCTGCGACGGCTCAAACGTCGAAGCGTCCATATGCAGCTTTGCCAAGATCTCCGTGGCAACATAGGTCTCGTATGGCACACCTGAAGCCTTAGTCACAATGCGTCCCAGCAGACCGAAGGCGTAGTTGGAATATTCATAGCGGGTTCCCGGAGGCGTGGAAAACGGAATACCGCGGCGCAGCCACTGCGTTATGTCGGATTCGCTCGCGCTCAGTTGCTGATCGCCCCATGGGTTGTCTTCCGGCAAGCCCGTGCTGTGACTCATCAACTGACGGACAAGGAGCGGTGCGCTATCGCGCGTCGGCAATTCCATCTGCGCAAATTCGGGAATCCACTTCGAAACAGGGTCTTCCAGAGACAACTTGCCTTCATCGCGCAGCTTCAGGATGGCCAGAACGGTAAAGCTCTTCGTCATCGAAGCAATGCGGAATATGCTGCTTTCGTTTACCGGAGCATTCGTAGTCCGGTCTTGCACGCCGCTGGATTGAACATGTGCCAACCGTCCATCTATCACCACACCCCACACCATGCCCGGGATCTTTTTATCACTGGCGTACTGGCGAAAGATCTCGTCTATCTGGGGCAGTGCCGATTCGAGCTTGCGCACCCTGTCCGGATCGCTGAAGCGTGGTGGCGGATAAGCGTCACTGGCAAGAATCGCGGTAGCGATGAGATACACGATGGCGATGCGCATGTAAGACAGGATGCCATACTAAACCGCTTCGCGGCCAGGGCGGCTTTCCAGCCGCCGTCGGGGAGCCCGCCTAAGGCTCTTCAGCGCCCCATGTGAAGCCAGCGCTTGATATCAGGCTTGAATTCATGAAAGAGGTTGATTCCTCCATCCACCAGAATCGTATCCGATCCCGCTATGAATATCGCCGACCCGGTGTGGTAATGATCTGGCCACCACATGCGCGAAATCGCCGCCGCACCGTAATCGCCCAAAATCTCGCTATAGGCGGGCATCATACCCCCGCTGTCACTATGCCGCCAGATGGTATGCAGGAACGCATCGCCCGCGCGCGCGGCATAATTTGCGTGTTTGGATGGAAAATAGCGCGCGTCCTCATGGTCGATTGCTCGAACCGGGAACATGATAGTGCGCTGAACCAAGTAATATCCAATGTGAGATGCATACCGTTCTGCAAACGGGCCCCACCCTTGGCCCCATTCCCCGGGCCGGTCGCGGGCTTGGTCGAAGCTTGCTCCAACCCCGGCAAAGATCAAATTCTCAATATCGAACAAGTGCTGGGCATCGTAATGCAGCTTCTCTTTTACCGTCATCCCTCGCCAAGGCTCCGGTCCCGAAGGTTGTGCCGCCAGTTGGCCGGGCTGCGGCTGCTGAGCAAATCCCAAAACTCCGGCCATCGGCAACAGTAACAGTGCCCGCGCAATCCTCATCGCCTGGTAGACGCTCCGTCCCTATCTTTTGGTTTCGGTAGTTTAAAATCATGCGCCCCAACACCGGCAAGCAATTCTTAGCAGCGTTGGTCGCGCGCGCACTACTTGCCGTGGCTCTCGCCGCTGCCTTGGCCTTTGTGCTCGATGCGGCGCTGCTTCGTTATCGCGCCTCGGCCAAGCGCAACGCTTTTGGCACAGTCACCGTTCACCCCTACTACGCCTTTCCGCGGAAAGACAAGAAGACCGAACTCATGTTCGATGACCCGCGCGATGAGACTTGCGCAAATTCGCTTTTCCCGCAAATGGGCTACTCGCCTTGCTGGTACTTGCGGCGTCATACCGACCGACAACAGCCAGATTCAGTTTCAAACTAACCGCTACCGGTTACCACTGCTAAGCCTAAACAATTAGCGCCCAGTTGTTTCGCCAGCTAAAAGCTGTAGTATTCCGTAGCGACGTTTGTCCTCGCAAAGTAGTCTCTCAGATGTATTCAGTTTGGAGACATTACAACATGCAACATACAATACGTTCCTTTGTAGTCCTTGCACTCTCGGCGGCCGGGCTTAGCCTCATTGCCTCCGCCGTAGTGCAGCGTGCAAAAGCCGATGCCTGGGACAAAATGACCTACGTGACAATTCACGAGAGAATCATCGCCGGTAATCAGGTCCTCGAGCCCGGCACCTACGTTTGGAAACTGCTGGATTCTCAATCCGACCGGCACATCGTTCAGATCTTCAACAAAGATCAGAGCCACATTTATGAGACCGTCCTCGCAATTCCCAACAGCCGCCTAGAACCCACCGGAGACAGCCGCTTCGCTTTTTGGGAAACCCCTCCGGGTGTTCCGAAGGCGGTGCGTGCCTGGTTCTACCCTGGCGATAACTTCGGCCAGGAGTTCAAATACCCAAAGAAGCTAATCGCTCAATTGGCGTCTGCTGTCCCAGTGCCCCTACCTGTGACCTATAAGGAACCCGCGCCCGCGCCCGCCGCTGCACCTGTCGCCGCTGAGCCTCAACCGCAACCCGCGCCGGAAAATCCGGAGCCCGCTGCTCAACCTGCGCCTCAGCCAACACCACAGGCTGCCGACCAAGCGCCTGCTCCAGCACCTCAGTCGTTACCGAAAACGGCTACTAATACGCCGCTGATCGCACTTCTCGGTTTGCTGTCGCTAAGCGCGGCCGGCGCGCTTTCCTTCGCTGCCAAGCGTAGCTAACCTGCCATCGGAGCCGGAATCGTAGAGGCGGCTTGCCGCCTCATACTTGTACCGTAAGCGTTCGTCTTTCGGAACCGCGACCGCCAGGGAGCGTCCGGACTGTCCCGTATCGATGGAAACTTACAAGGAGGTAGCAAAACTATGCGGCACATTTGGAAGATCGGATGTGGTTCAAGTCTTCTCCTCCTCGCTACCTGGATGCTGTTTCAGCCCCCACTTCGCAGCCAGAACGAGTTCACATTCTCCGCTAACGTCGATCTCGTTCTCCTCGATGCCAGCGTAAAAGACCCACATGGGGGCTACATTCTGGGTCTCCACAAGGATAACTTTCGTGTGACTGACGAAGGCAAGCCGCAGACGATCACCCAGTTCGCGAGCGTCGATTCTCCGGTGACCGTTGGCTTGGTCGTCGATAACAGCGGGAGTATGCGATCCAAACGCGACGAAGTCCTCCAAGCCGGGCTAGCCTTCGCCAAAGAAAGTAACGTCAAAGACGAATTTTTCGTTGTGAATTTCAACAATACCGTGATTGCAGGCTTGCCGCCCGGCACACCTTTCACCGACAACCTGCCAATGTTGCAGCGTGCGCTCTACTATGGAAGAGTGGCGGGACAGACGGCGCTTTACGACGCGATCTCATACTCTTTACGGCATCTCGAGCTTGGTCATCGCGAACAACGAACCTTGATTGTCGTCAGCGACGGGGGCGACAACGTAAGTAAGATTTCGCGCACCGGCCTGCTTGATCAGATTGCGACATCGCGAGCCACCATCTATACGATCGGGTTAGCCGATCCTGAGAACCGGGACTTAAATCCGGCCGTACTCCGCAAGTTTGCCGCTCTCAGTGGAGGGGAGTATTTTCAGCCGCGCAGATTGGTTGACGTGCTCCCCATTTTTCAACAAATCTCCAAAGACATCCGCTCCCGTTACACCATTGGTTTCATTCCCCAAATGAACGGTGGCCGCGCCGGCGAAAAGGGCGCTCTCAGAAGTGTGAAGGTGAGCGCCTACCGCAACGGACAAAGGTTCACTGTCAGGGCTCGCACAACATACCGCGTTCCAACCGCCGGCGGTAAAGTATGAAGATTCTTTTTCTACTCGGTGGAATCGGCTGTCTGGGTTATTGCGCTTACATGCTCGGCATGGGGAGCCTGAATCAATCGTACGCCAACTGGGTGTTCGAGCAGCACATCGCCGGCCGTACCGACGTGAGCGTGGCGCGCTATTTACGCGACGACACCCCGCTTGGCTTTCTGGTTAACGACGACGCTGCACAACACAGGCCAGATTCAGCGGCTCCCGTTTTGCACACTCCCGGGGCGGCGTTTGAGACCGGCGCGATTCTCGGCAAGGTTGAGATCGGCCGCTTAAATCTTTCTTCCGTGGTGCGCGAAGGAGTTGACGCCCAAACGTTAAATACTGCCGTGGGTCATGTCCCCTCCAGTGCGATGCCAGGGCATCTAGGTAATTTTGCCTTGGCCGCACATCGCGATACACTCTTCCGGCCGCTTAGAAATATCAAACAAAACGACCTGATTACGTTTCAATCGCTGACGCAGACCTTCACCTATAAGGTGGAGGGAACAAGCATCGTAAAGCCGACTGACGTAGCTGTCCTGCGCTCGAACGGAGTGGATTCGCTGACCCTGATTACCTGCTACCCTTTCTACTATGTCGGTTCAGCGCCGGAACGTTTTATCGTAAAGGCCCGATTGGTGGCTGAAACACCAATCAAGAGCGATGAAACGGTCGCCGCCGCACGAAACTAAATATGCCAGATATGACGCGCCGCCGCCTTCTCACTACGGCGGCATCCGCATTTGCTATTTCCTCAGCTCGGGGCGATGAACAGCCTTCGAAGAAGTTGAAAGTAGTCGTCACCGGCGGCCATCCGGGCGATCCCGAATATGGTTGTGGCGGCACCGTGGCTCGCTACACAGACTTAGGACACCAGGTAACGCTGCTGTACTTGAACCGGGGCGAAAAAGGCTGTAGCGGAAAAACGCCCGACGGCTGCGGCAAACTACGCGGTGCCGAAGCCCAGGAAGCCTGCCGCACTCTTAAAGCCCAGCCCGTGTTTGCGCCGCAGATAGACGGAGAAGCCAGCGTAAATGCCGCGTCCTACAACGATTTTCGCCGGCTCGTCGCGGCCGAGGAGCCCGATATTCTTTTTACCCATTGGCCCATCGACAATCATCGTGATCACCGTGCCATCTCGCTGTTGGCCTATGATGCTTGGCTTCAGCTTGGCAAGAGTTTTGCCTTTTATTACTACGAAGTTTCGGACGGTGAGGACACCTTCATGTTCGCGCCCACCGATTACGTGGATATCACCGCAACGGAGCAGCGCAAGAAGGCCGCTTGTTACGCGCATGCCTCACAATCGCCGGATCGCTTCTATGCGCTGCAATCGCAGGTTGCGCGGTTTCGCGGAGTGGAATGCGGCGTTGCGCAAGCCGAGGGTTTCGTGCGCCACGTGCAAAGCCGGCGGGGTCTTCTACTCTGACGCGCGTTAGTTTTTCGTCATCGTCAGACCGCTGACAGTCAAGTCTGTGTTATGGGCGGCGCGGATTCCATACACGCCATCGGTAGATTTGAGCTTCCCGGCAGTGACCAGCGCGGACTTTTCATAACTTCCTACCACCGTGCCGTTAATGGCGCATTCCACGTGATCGCCCTTCACTGAGAGCGCGATGTCCTGCGTCACCGGTTGCCCTGGGCCGGCTGCCTTATGCACGGCGGCGTTCGCCTCGCGCCGGCCGTTCATCTGAAACGGCTCCGGCCCGAACCCGCGCACAATAAAAGTGCCATTGCCATACGCCGCGCAGTACAGAAAGCTTTGCGTGGCAGTGCCCATATCGGCGCCGGCAATCACTATGCCGTATGGATGCGGGTGCGTATTCAGGTTCATATACTTTGCCTCGGTGAATGTCGCCTTTACCGTATAGTTGCCGGAAGCTTGATTCGCCGGGTTCCAATACGTCACTGCGGGACCAGTCGTGATGTGGAGCGAATCGCCCTCTTGCGCGAACTTGGCGTCCTTCAACGTCTCCGTGCCTCCCTCACCGCCATCGACTTTTCCCGTCCAGCCTGGGACCGAGATGCCACCCCCCGCAACGGCACGTGAAGTCTCGGATTGAGCTTGAGCGTGGATCGCGGCGGGAGCGAGCGTGAAGAAAGCGGCAGCCAAGGCCATCAAGTGAATTGCGCGCATTTTAACTTTCCTTTTTTACGGTAGAAATTGACCAGTTCGATTATAAGTCAAATTCACCTCGCGGTACTATGACAAGATTCGAACTGGAGAAAAAATGAACCGTGGCGCTGTTGTCATTCTTGGGGTCGGTTGTTGCTTAATTGTTGGAGCGATGCTGACGCGGGCCGTGCAGGCCGACGATATTTCAGAGCGTGCGCACAAGCTTCACTTCTCTTCCATCGTTCTGGACACGCACGACGACACCACGCAGCGTTTCTTCACGAAGGATTACGATATCGGCAAGCATAACCCCGGCGGCCATGTCGATATTCCGCGTATGCACGAAGGCGGCATGAACGCGATTTTCTTTTCCATCTGGATCGACGGGCGTGTGACCGGGCCGCAAGCCGTGGAAAAAGCCCTCGATCAGATTGACGCCGTTCGCGAGAATGTCAGGAAGTATTCAAACGAGATGATGCTGGCCCGTACCGCGGCTGACGTTCGCCGGGCCCACGAGCAAGGCAAAATCGCCGCGCTCATGGGCGTGGAAGGCGGCCACATGATCGGCAACGACATCCGTATGGTGCGTATTTTCGCCGACCTCGGTGTACGCTACATGACTCTCTCGCATTTTTATAACGACGAGTGGGCCGACTCCTCCACCGACAAGCCGGCGCACAACGGACTCACCGATTTCGGCAAAGACGTCGTGCGCGAGATGAACCGGCAAGGCATGCTCGTAGACATATCCCACGTCAGCGATAAGACTTTCTACGACGCGCTGGAGGTGAGCAAGGCCCCGCTCATCGCATCCCATTCATCGTGCCGCGCCCTCTGCAACCATGTGCGGGACATGAGCGACGACATGATTAAGGCCTTGGCGGCTAAGGGCGGCGTCATCCAGATCAACTACGAAAAGAGTTTCGTCGACCAGAACTATAAGGACGCTTACGACAAAGAAACCGGGGGTGTTGTCCAACACCTGAGCGAGCTGACCAAGAACTGCAATAACGATGAGGCTTGCATCGCGAGCGAGATGGCGAAGCTCCAACAGAAGCTGATTGCGGAGGGAAAGCTGCCGCACGTGAGCTGGGAAAGAATTGTCGATCACATTGATCACGCGGTCAAGCTGGTGGGCGCCGATCACGTCGGACTAGGTTCAGATTTCGATGGCGCCGATATGCCCGACGGGATGGAAGATTGTTCCAAGCTGCCGAAAATCACCGAAGCGCTCCTGCGCAAAGGCTATTCCGAAAGCGATATCCGCAACATTCTAGGCGAGAACACCCTGCGCATTCTAGAGCAGGCCGAGCGCGTAAGCCGGGTATTACAAGCCGGGATATCATCGGACAAATGACAGCCCGCCGTCTGGCCGTTGGGCTTGGCCGCTCAGAACGCTTTGGACCTCAAGGCGCGTCGCACGCACCTCCGTTTGCTCGGCTTTGCCGTAGTCTTGCATCGTGCGCAGCAACGCGGCGTATTGATGTAGACACGAAGCAAATTGCGGTGCGAAGGTCGCTGGTTGCAATTCATAAATGCTGATCGCCTTCTCATACGCCACTTTCGAATCGTCGAAGCGCTTCAGGTTTTGATAAGCGGCGGCCAGGATGTCCAAGATCCGAGCGAGGGGAAGGTTGTTCGGACCAAACGATTTTTCCTGAATCGATTCGGCCTCGAGAAATAGTTCAATAGCGCGATCGATCTTATTCCGGTAGAAGAACTCGTTCCCCAGATTTGCGAGATCGGCCGCCAGGCGAGGGTGATCCGCCCCAAAGTACGCGCGATCGATAGCCAGCGCGCGAGTGGCCATCTCCTGGGCTTTCTTGTGATGCCCGCGCAGGCTTTCAAGGCTGCTTATGTTCGAGAGCGTGGTCGAGTACTGCGGGCTATTTGGACCCAGAGTACTCAGCCAAAGTTCGGCGGATTTCCGATACTGTTCATTGGCATCTTTAAAATCCTTCCGCTGCGTCGCGAGCCAACCAAGGTTGTTCCAGATGGTGGCCAGCACCGGGTCCTTGCCGGGAAGCTTTTCAATTGCGAGTCTTTCAGCCGTCAATTGAATCTCGCGCGCTTGCGCGTAACGGCCCAGCTTTTGTTCCAGCACACCCAGGTTGCTCAAGGCCTCCACTCGGTGTTTGATCAACGTGGGACTATCGCCCTGGTCCAAATCGATGGCTCGCTGGAAATTTGCTTTCGCCCCGCCGAAATCGCCCGCTTGCTCCAGCGCCAAAGCAAGGCTGTTGAAAACGTATGATCGCTGCTGATTTGGGATGAAAGAGAGTTTCGATTGGATTTCAATCGCCCGGCGTTCGCTTGATATAGCGTCGGCGTAGTGTCCGGTTTCGAGACTCAAAAGTCCGAAATTGGACAGAAGCATGGCAAACTCGGGCGTATCGGCAGTCCGCGAACTCTGGAACGAAAGTTCAGCTTCCCGGTACGCGCTCTTCGCCTCCGCCATTCTGCCTTGCTGTTGGAGGTTGAGGGCCAGGTTGGCCAGCAACGGGCCAGCGCCCGGCTCGTTCGTCAGCTTGTTTTGGCGCAAGATTTCGTAGCCAGAGCGGAGCAGGATTTCGGCTCCATTGAAATCCCGGTGAGCTTGCTGAATGGTCGCCAAATTATTCAGGATGGAAACCTCTTGCATCTTGTTGCTGCTGCCCACGGAGCGATTCAGGCTAAGAGCGCGGCGGTACTCCTGTTCGGCTTCCTCGAGCTTATTTTCTCCCTGGTGAATCGCCCCCAATGCGTTCCAGAATTCAGCAGATCGCCGGCTGGCGTCGTCCCGCACGGGTTGGCCGTCGGCGTAAAGGCGCACTGCCACCAGGAAGCCAAATGTCGCTAGTTGAATCAGGCGCGAAGGCATACGAACAGGTCCTTTTCACAAAACTCATTCAGATAACGGATACGTGGGCGCAATCGATAGCTAACTTTTGGCTAACTACGTGCAGCCCCGCTAACTCACGCCTATCTTTCAAGCGAATTGGGCGTGCTGGAAAAATCTTTGTCGCGAATCGAACAAAAGCGTGTGAGTTACGTCTAATACGAACATAGTGCGCCGGGGCGAGTCATGGGCGAGAGCAAGGAAGAACCTCCAGTTAGAAACGGCAAAGCGGCGGCACAGTTGGCGCGGTTCGGGGTCTTTGAGTTTCGCTTGGACACTGGAGAGTTGCGCAGGTCTGGCGCCAGCGTTCGAGTGCAACGCCGCTCGTTCCGCGTGTTGCAGGCGCTGCTTGAATGTCCGGGCGAAGTTGTTAACCGTGAGGAACTGCGAGCGCGCATTTGGCCGGAAGGAACGTTCGTAGATTTTGAGAGCGGGCTGAATACGGCGGTGAATCGCTTGCGGAGCGCCTTGGGCGATTCAGCGGAATCGCCGACCTACATTGAAACCGTGGCGCGTCTGGGCTACCGCTTTGTGGCCCCGGTAAAATTCGGGGCTGCGGTGCGCGAAAAGGAATTAGTGGAAATCCCTAATGCATCGCTGTTATCCGTTGATTCAGAAACGCCGGGCGTACCCGCTAGCGGGCGTCGGTGGTGGCTGGCTGCGGCCGGAATCACCGCCGCAGCGGCGTTCATCGCGTTCACGGCAGGCACGGCGTTTTCACCACATCGCACTTTTCTATATCGGCAACTCACCTTTTCCATCGGTTTGGTCCAGGAAGCGCGCTTCCTGCCTGACGGTCGGCAGGTGATCTACAGTTCGGTGTCGCATGGAAACATCCGCCACACATTTGCGGCGAGCATCGATAATGACGCGCATCCCCAGCCTTCACGTCTGGCGGATCAAAATGAACTTGCGGATCTTTCGCCCGACGTGCGAATTAGCGCGAAGGATGGTTGGTTCGCTCTCGAATATCCAGCGGGGCGGCTTGTGTATCGAACACGCGCGCAGCTTGAATCGGCTCGGGTAGCTCCTCAGGGCGGCCGCGTGGCGTTCATCGAACATCCAGTCACGGGCGAGGATTCCGGTTGCGTCATGGTGGCGAGCCGGACAGAACCAGCACGTTGCCTGAGCGGGGATTGGGACTCGGTCAAAGGGCTCGCGTGGCCACCTTCCGGGGCCGAGGTTTGGTTCACCGCCGCGGCGTCTGGTGAAGACCGAAAATTGCGCGCGGTCAACCTAAAAGGTCAAGCCAGGCAGGTGGCCGAGATGCCCGGGGGAATGATTCTGCTGGATATCAGCCGAGCCGGCGATGTTTTGATTGCGCGACCGACTTCGCGCGTCAGCATGCTGAGCGGAAGCCTACGTGACAAAGTAGTGCGCGATATTTCGTTGTTCGATTGGTCAAGGGCGGCAGCCATCAGTGCGGATGGGAGTTCCGTTCTGTTCGACGAGAGTGGCCAAGGAGGCGGGCGCAAACACGGCGTCTACCTATACGAGACGGAGCAAAACAAGGCGAGACGAATTGCGGACGGGCGAGCCATGGACGTTTCGAGCGACGGGGCCTGGGCGTTAATTCAGAAAGCGGATGATCGCAGGGCGCTTTGGCTGGTCTCGACCAAAGATCACCAGGAGATTGCGATAAAAGCTATGAGCGCTACCTATAACTGGGCTCGTTTCCTGGAAGGCCGTGATTGTCAGGAAATCGTGGCGAGCGTCACATATCCGGGACAAGGTGAACTCCTCATGAAGCAGGAATTGCCCAACGGGAAACCGGTCACGCTGTTAAGGAATCTGGCCCTGAGCGATGCCATTGTCGATGGGGCGGGGCAGATGATGGTCGGACGAGACCGCGGTTCGGCGTTTGTACTTGTAGACCTGGTAAGAAAGACCGCCCGGCCGTTGCCACTCGCGAACGATGTCCGCCCGGCAGCTTTTAGCGAGGGGCGCTTGATTACCAGCCGCTGCGCTGGGCGCGCCATTGCCCTCGAGAGCGTAAATCTCGAAGATGGAACGGCCCAGCCTTACGGCGAGGTGTCATCGAACGAAGCGGCTGGCCTTTCAGAATTGATTGCTATGCGGCTTGCGAAAGACGGGCAGACTTTTGTTTACTCCCAATCGGAGAGTGTCTCAACTCTCTATGTGGTGTCGGGGTGGACGTAGCAAAACGCGGCCCAGAACCGCGAGCGTTGCCCCGGTGGCCCGCCCGTGGCCCGCCCTGCCCACAGGACGTCTCATAATAAAGTTGTGACAGATCAACTATCGCTATCGATTTGGCTGGAGCGTGGCGCCCGGGCAAACCGGCTGAAGCATTTTGAGACATTACTCAGGTTGTTTCCGTTTTCACAGCGCGATCAGCCGCAAAGCACCATCAGCGTTCAGGCCGTGGCCGACACAGAGCCGCCGCTGCTGGAAAGTCCCATGAATGGGCCGCTGGATGCGAGCGAAATATTGGACGCCTTTGCCGAATACAGCGGCGACGACATTGCCTACAGCGTAGAGAGCTGGTGGGACTTGTGGCAGTATGACGGCGATTGGAAGCTAGGCCCGGCGCGCGTGGAATTGGCGTGCTTCGGGCCCGCCTTCGACAACGGATCTGAGCGTTCGGCGGGAGAGCAGGAAGATTTGCGGATCGATTTTGGCGTCGACAGCCATTACCTGCCGAGGCCCGAGCTTGTCGGCAGCGGACGCATGACGGAATCGAATATAAAAAGCATGCTGCGGCTGGTGCATGAGTTGGATTCAGCGCTGCCGGTCGCCAAACGGAGGCTGGAGACTGAATCGGGTGAAAATTTCGCCGACCGGCTGCAGCAGGTATTGACAGGCAGCCGGACTCAATAAAAGGGGCGATTAGAACAGAGTCAGAGGAACGCTCTTGGAGCTAAGCGAGAGACCCACGGAGACGCGGCTTTCGTTCAGTGAGGCGAACCCAAACAGCCCGTTGTAGTGGAGGAAGTCGTAGCGCGCGTTCAAGCTGAGATAGCGCATCAGGTTGATTCCATAATTGGCGCTGGCGCCAAAGGTGGCATAAGACGAGGAGACGCTGTTGGCTAAGCTGGATAAACGCGTATAAGTGGCGCCAAAGCCCAAGCTCGAACGGTGGGGCCCCACAATGGAATAAATAACGCTGCCGAACTGACTGCGCGAGGCTAGAAAGGTTCCGTTGCCGGCTGCCACATTCTGTCCACCGGCGATGGAGAAAGAGGATCGGCGATAGCCACGCGTCACGGATCCCTGGAATGAGGGGCTGTAGATAACCCGGTTGTAGGAGCCTACCGCATAGCCGGTAATCGTTTCCCCATCGAAGATCAGCGAAACCAGCTCGGTGATGATGCCTTGGCTATGCACCCGGCTCACGCCGCCGGAAAGATCTAGCTGCCAGTGATCGGGAAAGCGGTGCGATAGGGTGAGCGCGCCGTTGTCTATGTTAGATCTCCCCGCGCCATGCGAGTAAGTGTAGTAAGTGTGTGTGTAGCTGCCTCCAATGGTGGTTCTAGCGGTGAGCCGGTAGTAGACAGAAGCGCTGCCGTCGCCGCCATAACTACTGAACGATTGGCCATAAGAGTAGCTATTCAGAAAATAAGCGCCGCTGAAGACATAGCTGAGCCGGCGCGATTGGGTGTAAGTGACGCCCACGCTGGCATTCAGAAAACGCGATTCGGAACTGAAAGGATTAGTGCTAAGCGTGGTGCCCAGGGCGGAAGCGCCGTAGTAGCTCGATCCATAAGACAATATGCCGCCTGAAACGCTGGTGCCGAAGGTCCAACGCTTGCTCAGCCTTTTAGAGTAAGCCAGCGCGAGGCTCTGCTGCGTGCCGCCGTGAAAGGTGGACGACGGGTAATCTCGATAGGAGCCGGAGTAGCTAAGCGTGATGCCCCCATCGCGATACTGGTGCGAAAGTTCGATGCCGCCGCCGGCCTCCCAACCATAGCCGCTCCCAAAGCCTGACTTATTGGTGGTGAGAACGGGAACCCGCGAATCCCAAATGCCGTCCGCGAAAGCGAAAACGTTCACAAAATCGTGATCGAAGAACTGGCTCGCCGCAGTCACTCGCCTGGTCCCGTAATCGTTGGCGCTGTCCGTGGACGAATCCTGGGCGGCCAGAGCCCCAGCGGTTAAGCATAAAATTACGAACACTTTCACTGGCGCACTCCCCAAATCTTCTTAAATATGTTGCGTGGTTCCATTCGCCAGCGCAAAACCGGAAAATTAAACATTTAAACCTTTAAGTCTGACCAACATAGCATGGCCTGTCAAGCTAAGATTCATACCCTAAGGCCTATTGGTACCCTCTTGGTGTGAAGATCGCTTTATTGGGATACGGACATGTGGGAAAAGCGTTCGCGCGATTGCTCGCAAACAAGCGCGGCATCTATCCTTTCCCGATTGTCGGAATCCACACGGCGAATCATGGAACCGCCCTCAATCCAAAGGGTTTAGGCGTGGAGCCCGAATTCGGCGTGAAAGCCCCCACGGTGGCTGAATTCCTTGACCGGGCGCAGCCGTCGGTAGTGATTGAGATCACCACATTGAACCCGGAAAGTGGGGAGCCGGCCATTTCGCATATTCGAACAGCGTTTTCAAAAAAGGCCCACGTGATTACCGCAAATAAGGGCCCCATCGCCCATGCTTACGCTGAATTGCGTGACGAAGCGCAACAAACGGGAGTGGAATTTCGTTTTGAATCGACGGTGATGGACGGGACTCCGGTATTCAACAATTTCCGCAACGATTTGCCGGCCTTAAAAGTACTTGGCTTCACCGGCGTGCTCAACTCCACCTCGAAGGTTGTGGTGGCCGCCATGGCTCGCGGGTTAAGCATGGAAGACGGCGTAAAGGAAGCGCAAGCGATGGGTGTGGCGGAAGCGAATGCCGCGTTCGATTTAGACGGTTGGGACTCAGCGGCAAAAGCGGCCGCGCTGGCGAATGTGCTCATGGACGCGCGCCTAAAGCCGCAGAATGTGGAGCGTTTGGGGTTACGGGACTTTTCGACTGCGCGAATTGTCGAACTGGCACGCCAGGGGAAAACAGTGCTGCTGGTGAGCCGTGGACAACGAACCGAAAGCGGAGTCAGGTTGGAGGCGAAGGCTGAAGTCCTGCCGCTCACAGATTTGCTGGCAACGGCGCAAGGGACATCCAATGTGCTGCTCTTTCATACAGATTTGATGGGAACCATTGGAACGGTTTCCATCCAGCCGGGTGTGGAGCAGACCGCGTACGGGTTGTTCAGCGATTTGGTCGATGTGGCGAGATCAGTTTGATGAATGGGCGGCCAGCGGATTGAGGTCGGCCGGTTCGCCGAACTTCATGCCGCGCAGCGAGGGTTCGATATTGCGGCAGAGGCCAATGAGTACGCTGCCAGGACCGACTTCCACAAAGCGTTGGATGCCGTGGCGGGCGAGTTGGCGTATGGATTCGGTCCACAATACGGGATTGGGAATCTGTTCAATGAGGCCCCGGCGGGCGTCGGCGGGAGCAACGATCAGGCGAGCTTGCCAATTGTTGATGAATGGCACAATGAACGGCTGGAACACGGTGGCATCCAGTGCGGGTTTCAGCTTTTCCTGCGCCGGGCGCATGAGAGGACAATGAAACGGAGCGCTGACCGGCAGCAGAATAGCCCGTTTGGCGCCGGCGGCTTTAGCCAGTTGCATGGCGCGTTCGACGGCGCGCGCGTGGCCGGCAATGACAATTTGATCGGGTGAGTTGAAATTGGCGGCGGCGACAATCTCGCCTTGCGCCGCATCGCATAGAATTTGATCCAGCTTTCCTTCGGGCAGTTTGAGCAGCGCAGCCATAGCACCTACGCCTTCGGGCACGGCGTCTTGCATGAACTGGCCGCGGGCCCGGACAAGGCGCAGTGCGTCCGCGAAATCGAGGCACCCGTTAGCAACCAAGGCTGAGTATTCGCCCAGGCTGTGGCCAGCCACGATGGATGGCCGGTGGCCGAGTTCCGCAAGCACCCGATAAGCGGCGATCGAAGTAGCAAGAATGGCTGGCTGGGTGTTGGCGGTTTGCTTGAGTACCTCCTCTGGTCCGTGGAAGCAAAGCTCCGACAGCGCAAAGCCAAGGGCGGCGTCGGCTTCAGCAAAGGTTTGGCGCGCAATTGGAAATTCATCAGCCAGACCTTGGCCCATGCCGGCGAACTGCGAGCCTTGGCCGGGGAAAAGGAAAGCGAGATCGGACATGAGTGAGCCTTTCACATCTTACGCGAACCGCCACCCTGCCCGAAGCGTTGCGCCGGAATAATGCGATATAGTTAAAGCAACAATGAAAAAGAAACTGGTCGCCGAGCCCATCATCTCTCCGCAGATTTTGGAAATGGCCAAAAAATCGGTGGAAATGGAACGCCCGGTGGTTGCGAAACCGTGCGCGGTGTGTGGAACGTCTTCTACGCCGCTCAACGGGCCAGCCAGCGGCCAGGAAGAAAATCTGTGCTGGGTTTGCCGCCGGTT
Source organism: Bryobacterales bacterium (assembly GCA_963785595.1). GTDB lineage: Bacteria > Acidobacteriota > Terriglobia > Bryobacterales > Bryobacteraceae > Bog-105. The sequence continues at coordinate 333,755 of CAWAVY010000004.1, forward strand.
GAAGATCAGTGCGTGGCGCGACTCCGATCACCAGATCGCCGCCCAAGAATAGGCTTCTCAACGGCATCCCGAGTTCCCAGCGCGGCGTGCCGCATTCACTACATATGATTGACGAGCGCTATCGGCGCTGGCGATTTACGATCGCCAGTGAGCCAGTCTAGGCGTTCATCCAACTCCTGGCGGCGGATTTCGCCCAGCACCCGAGCCACAATGATACCGTTTTCATCCAGAAAAGCGGTGTCAGGCACGCCTTGGCCCAGGCGCAGCTTATCGAGTTCGTCACTTGACGCGCCGGTCCACACCGGAAACCCCACATGGTAGCGCTCGATGAATGTGGGAATGTTGGCCTCCGTTTTGTTGTCGTCAAGGGAAACCGCGATAAAGATTACACCTTTGGTCCCCCAGGTCTTCTCGGCTTCCACCAGCATCGGCATTTCCTCGCGGCAAGGTCCGCACCAAGTGGCCCAAAAATTCAGCACCACGGGTTTGCCTCGATAATCGCTGAGTCGAACCTTCTTGCCTGACAGATCGCGGAGCTTCAAATCCGCCGGTTTTTCCGCCGCGAAGATAAGCGTCGCAGCGGCGAACAATAAGAAAGTGTGGAAAAGACTACGAGTCACACAGTATTACTTACCGCAAAGGCACCCTGGCATGCAAGCTTTTCGATGAATTAAGCTGCTGTCATCCAAATGGCTGAGTACTAATTCAATCAATAAGCCGATGACAGAATGCAAACCTTGCACTACGCTACATTGAGTCCGCTAAGTCGGTCTAAGTTAGAACCATGGGGGAAGCTATGAAGTCTTCACAGATATTGTTCTCAGTTTTCTCAGTTAGTCTGTTTAGGGCCCGCTGGGGCCGTGTGCTTATCACGCTTGCTACAGCGTGCGCGGCTGCGCTCATATGGATTCCCTCTGCCTCAGGGCAGGGATGTATTGTGGCGAGATCTAATGGTGAACAGGGCGGTCCGGAGAGTGAAGGCGGATACCTGGCGGCCGGAGACTGGGAGTTTGGCATTGGTTACCGCCACCAGTTTTCCTATATTCATTTCGTGGGAGACGTTATCCAGAGCTATCGCCAGCAGGCGGGCACGGAGGTTGAGAACAAAATCAACCTCGAAAACTTTAACGCCACCTATCAGATTTCTTCAAGGTTTAGCGTAACCGCCGACATCCCGTTGCTCACGGCCAGCCGGCACACCAATAATTCGCCCATTATTTACACTTCCGCGGGTATCGGAGACGGTTCCATCCTGGCGCAGGGGTGGATCTGGGATCCCCGAGAGAAGACCAGCGGCAATGTGCAGCTTGGTATAGGACTGCTGCTTCCCACGGGAAAAGATAATGTGCAGAACACGGTTACGTCCAACGGCATTACATCAACGGTACCGGTGGATTACTCAATTCAACCTGGACAAGGTGGTTGGGGCATTCCCTGGGAATGGGTAGCCTATAAGAATTGGCACTCTAACCAGTTCTACTTTAACGGCAGCTACACGATGATGACGAAGGATCTGGGTGCGCGGCGGTCGAATAACAACAATCCGCTGACTTTGACGCAATTCAATGCGGTTACCGATCAGTATCTTCTGGAGGGAGGAGTGGCGCACCCGCTAGCGAAAGTCAGGGGTCTGACAGTTTTATTCGGGCCGCGGTGGGAAGGCGTGCCTGCCCGAAACCTTTTGCCGGTGGGCGACAACCTTGGATTTCGCCGTCCTGGATTCGCGGTTTCAGTGGAGCCGGGCATCCAGTATGCGAGGAATGGAAACGTTCTCTCCATCACTATCGCCAGGGCAATTTATCGCGACCGGACGCGGAGTGAACCCGATGTGCTGACTGGCGGTCATGGAGATGCGGCGTTTGCCAACTGGGTATGGCTGGCAAACTATACATTCCGGGTACGGCACGCCGACCGGTCTCACGGCGACCAGTCGCACGCCGCTCCGTCTCACGCGGGGCAGTCGATGGCGAAACCGGCCAGCTAGTGCCTTCTCAATACAATTCTACGGAACGTACTGGTTGAGATAGCGTTTAGCCATCACAAAGCCAGTCTTGAAGTCATCCGAAAAATCAGGGCCGGGATTATCGTCCGCGCCGTACAGCGGGTCTTCCTGTTCTATAGACATAGCGCCCGTGTACCCCACGTCTTGGAGCACGCTGAAGAACTCGCGCCAATTGATAGACCCCATGCCGGGAATGCGGTAGCGCCACCAATCGACATGATTTTCGTTATAGATTCCGGTTGATCGCAGTACCGGCCAAAGGATCTCCGTGTCTTTCAAATGCACATCGTAGATTTTGTCAATGAAATCGCGGGCGGTTTGAATCGGGTCCATGAATTGCCGCACCAGGTGTGAGGGATCGTATTGCAGCCCCACATAGGGAGAATCTCCGAATCCCTTAAAGAGCGCGGAAAAGCCGGCGGGACTCGTGGCGAGGTTCTCACCGTCGGGCCAAGGTTCCCACAGAATGCGGACTTTGGCCCGTTGGCAAACGGGGAAGAATTGCTCCGTATAAACGCGCACGATTTCATCAATCTGCTTAGGGAAGGGTTTCGAGCGGTCACGTCCCGATTGCGTGCCGATGTACGGGATGCCGAGTTTTCCAGCCAGTTCAATGGCTTTAACGAAGTAGTTGTTCGAGCGGTCGCGCCGGGTGAGATTGGGATTGATGCTATCGCCGCCCACTTGCAAAGCGGAGACATGCATTTGATTTGTTTGAAGGACGGTTTTGATTGCCTCAATTTGGGAGTCGGTTAAAGTAGCCGCATCGAGCGTGGAATGTGGGCCCGAGCTCAGGATCATATTGGTAAAGCCTGCCGTTTTGGCCCAGGCAACGTTGTTTGGAGTATAGGAGCCCAATACCCCAAGCAGCGGCTTCCACTCATGATGATGGCCATCCGCGCGAAGAGCGCGTGAAGCCGCGGCGAGGGCCATGGAACCGACAAGGGTGCGACGAGTCATGGAGACAGTGTATCTCCACTGATGTGCCGGCTGCGGGGCTAGCATTGAAAGAGACCCGCTATGCCGGTCAAGAAGAACTATCATCACGGAAATCTTCGAGCCGCTTTGATTCAGGCTGGCTTGGACTTGATCGCTCAAAAAGGGGTGCGCGCGCTCACGTTACGCGAAATCGGCGCCTCCGTGGGCGTTTCCCGCATGGCCGCGTACCGTCATTTTGCGGACAAGGCGAAACTGCTGGCGGCTATTCGCGAGGCGGGATTCGAGAAGTTTGCCGGCGCGCTGGAGAATGGGCGCGATGCGGCCGGACCTGATTCTACCGCGCGTATCCGTGGAATGGGCGCCGCCTATGTTCTGTTCGCTCGTGAGCACCCGGCCTATTTCGAAGTGATGTTTGGAACCGGGGAGGTAGAAGCGGAGACAGAGCCCTGCGAGGCCGAAAAGCGCGCTTTTCAGATCCTCGAAAGCGCCATTGCAGAGGGTCAAACCAAGGGCGCTTTGCGAAAGGGAAATGCGCGGCTTATGGCGTGCGCGGCATGGTCGCTGGTGCATGGGATGAGCGCTTTGAAACTGGACCAGTTGCCATTCGCCGAAGGGATGACCCCCACGGATTTCGTTAACGCCTGTTCGAACTTCCTCATCTGCGGTTTGGCGTCCCCCGCGAAAAAATGAGACACAATGAATGTGTGAGTAAAGTTCGCGGCGGTCTGGCACTTCTGGGCCTTTGCGTTTGGGCGGCCAGGCTCGCAGGTGACCATCATCGATTCCGGCTCGACGAATGTTCCTGGCATGCGACTGACCATTGAGCGATCGGGTCATCGCGCCATCGTGGAACACAAAGACGGCTCAAAGCAACGAGTGAAGCTCAGCAAGGATGTCTGCAACCGAGTTTTACAAGACCTGGAAGCGGCAGGACCCTTGAACGAACTGCCCACCGGTCACTGCATGAAGAGCGTATCGTTCGGCAAGTCTATTTTTATCGAGTATAAAGGCGTTCGCACGCCGGACTTGAGTTGCCGGCAGAGCGATCCGCGCGCCGCAGCGCTGAAAAAAGACGCCGAGGAAATATTGAGCGCCGCACCCAGATCGAATACGGTGAAGAGATATTGAGAACCCTCAAGCGTTATCATCATTGACTGATGAACAAGCCAGCCACGGTTCAATACATTCAGTGGGACGCAGTCCCCGTTGAGAGCGTCAACCCTCTCTTCGACCGCCAGTTCGTTGTGGGCGACCAAGTCATGGTCGCGCGCATCTCCATGAAGGAGGGCTGCCTGGTACCCAACCACAGCCATCACAATGAGCAGATCAGCCAGATTTTATCCGGCGCGCTGCAGTTCTCCATCGAGGGCAAAGACATCGTTCTGCGGGCAGGCGAATTTCTCTTCATTCCGCCGCACGTTCCGCACTCGGCGCTGGCGCTTGAAGACACTCTCGCCATTGATACGTTCACTCCTCCTCGCGAAGATTGGATCAACGGTACGGATCAGTATTTGCGTAAATAGGGAGTCATTAATGAGCAGCCAGGTCCGGCCCTTTAAACCCTTCGTTCCAGAACATATGGAGATGCGTGAGCTGACCGTGCGCGCCATCACCCTGGGGCTGTGCATGACGGTGGTCTTGGGCGCAACCAACGCCTACCTTGGTTTGCGCGCCGGCGTCACGGTGGCCGCCACTTATCCGGCCGCGGTCATCAGCATGGTGGTGCTGCGCGCCTGGAAAGGGTCGCTGCTCGAAGAGAACATCGCGCGCACCAGCGGCTCGATTGGTGAAGGTGTGGCGTCCGGCGCCATCTTCACCATTCCGGCGTTCCTCATTGCTCACACTTGGAATTCGTTCGGTTTTGTGGATGCGTATTGGAAAACGTCCGTGCTCATTCTGACGGGCAGCGTCTTGGGCGTGCTTTTTATTTCGCTCGTCCGGCGCGTGATGGTGGAAGATGCGGAACTGCCGTTCCCCGAATCCGTTGCCGCATCGGAGATTCACAAAGCCGGGCAGCGTGGGGCTGAAGCGGCGCGGTTTCTGTTTTGGAATATTGCGATTGGTGGAATCGTTTTCCTGCTGGGCAGGTTTCAGTTGTTTGCCGCCGACGCGGGATTTCCGCTGGGCATCGGGCAGCTGGGCACAAGCAGGGTGCGGCTCGGGGGAGCGGGATCGACAAACATTTTGCCCACCGGCGGCGTCACGAGTTTTTCGGCGCCCAGCATTAGTCCGGCGTACTTTGGCGTCGGCTACGTCATTGGCCCGCGATTGGCGGCTTTGCAATTTTCCGGTGGCTTGCTGGCGTGGGGGTTTCTGGTGCCTCTGCTGATTTATTTCATGGGGCCGCAACTGCATACGTTCCTTCCGGCCGGCGCCAAGCCAGACGATTGGGGCGCCATGGCCACGGCAGTTTGGAAATACATTGTGCGGCCGATTGCGGTGGGCAGCATGCTGGTGGGCGCCGGCTACACGTTGTTCCGGATGCGTACGAGTCTGGCGACTGGTATCCGGCGAACATTCAATGAGGCCAAACAATCGAGCCATGAGAAATTGACTCTCAGCCGCACCGAACGATACATGAGCACCAAGGTTGTGCTCAGCTTGATCGCGGTGGTGTTCGGCTTGATGATTGCGCTGTATATCTATTTCTCCGGGCAAGTGGTGGGTGGGATTGTGGCGGCTGTGGTCATGCTGATTCTGGGCTTCTTTTTCGCCACTGTTTCGGGAAGCCTGTGCGGATTGATTGGTTCGTCGAATAATCCGGTTTCCGGACTGACGCTTTCTACGTTGCTGATTGCCGCGTTATTGATGGTGTCGCTGGGCGTCTCGGGCATTGGCGGCGTAGCAGCGGTGTTGGGCGTGGCGGCGGTGGTCTGCGTTTCCTCGGCGGTGGCAGGCGAGCTTCTGCAGGATTTTAAAGTGGGCTACATTTTGGGCGGCACGCCGCGGAATATTCAGATAGCGGAATTGTTGGCCGTGGTTGTGGCTAGCCTGGTCATGTATTTTCCACTGCTGCTTTTATATGCGGGCGATATCAAGACTGGCGGCACTGGTTTTGGCGACCGTCAACTGCCTGCGCCCCAAGCCGGGTTGATGGCGCTGCTGGCGCAGGGAATCGTGGGCGGCGATATGCCTTGGCCGCTGGTGGTGGTGGGCATCCTGATGGGCTTCGCTTTTATCGCGATGAACGTGAAGAGCCCGATGCTGGTTGCCGTGGGGATGTATTTGCCGTTTGAGACGACCTCAGCCATCTTCATCGGCGGGCTGTTCCGCTGGCTCGGAGATAGCTTGGCAAAGCGCCGCGGTTATAACGAAGCGCAGCGCGCCAGAGTTGAAAATGCCGGTGTGTTGACAGCGTCCGGGTTGATTGCGGGCGAAGCGATTCTCGGCTTGGTCTGGGCGGGGATGCAGTTCCTGCCGAAAGATTTGCTCGATCGTTTGCAGATTTTCAAAGACCCGTCCTATCTGCTCGGATTGGCGGTGATGGTGATGTTGGGGTACCTGATGATTCGCTGGCCATTGGGCGCGGCCGGAAGTCCGGATGAACCGGCCCCACCCACTGCCATGATGTAGAGCTTTGCTAAGGCAAAGCGAACGCGACGTAGCTGCCGCCAGAGGGGTCTTTCGACTTACCTCCACCACAACCGATGACCACGTACTGCTTGCCGTTTAGTTCGAAGACAGCGGGAGTGGCGTTGCCGGCGGCTGGAAGGCCGGCCTCCCACAAGAGCTTGCCGTTCGCCTTGTCAAACGCGTGCATCTTCTTGTCGTAGTTGGTAGCGGCGATAAAGAAAAGGCCGCCAGCGGTGACGACTCCACCGCCGTAGTTTTCGCTTCCTGTGTTGCGCATGCCTTGCGCGGCGAGGGCTGGATACTCACCAAAGGGAATCTTCCAGGCATACTCACCGGTGTTGAGATTGATGGCGCTCAACATGCCCCAAGGCGGCTTAACGGCGGGATAACCATCGGGGTCGAGAAATTTGTTGTAGCCATCGATGCGGAAGCGTTGCTCAATGGGAGACGGTTGGGAATCGGCGGCGCTAATGGCGGAGTCTTGACCATAGACGACGTATTGGACGATGGCGTTGAGCTCAGCGGCATCGAGGCGCGCGAAGGATGGCATGCGGCCACCGCCCTGGCGGATCATGGTGCGGACGTCGGTTTCATCGAGCTTGTCGGAGATGTGCTGGAGGGAAGGGAACTCGGGCGGAGTGCCGGCGAGATCGGGGCGGTGGCAACTGGAACACTCGTTGAGATAGAGTTGCTTGCCGCTTTTGGCCGGACCGGTTTCGCGAGGGACGAGACGAAGCACCCAAGCCATTTCGTTGGAATTTACGTAGAGGATGCCGGTCTGTGGATCGAAGGCGGGCCCGCCCCATTCGCCGCCGCCGTCGAAGCCCGGAAAAACGATGGTGCCGCCGGTGCTGGGCGGAATGAACTGGCCGGCACTGCGGAGTTTCTTGAAACGATCAAGCACGGCTTGGTGGGCTTCGGGAGTGCGAGTGGTGAGCAGATCGGCAGTGAGGATCTGGCGCGCGAAGGGCGCAGGTTTGGTGGGGAGCGGCTGGGTTTCGGCAGTTACTTCGCCGGTAGCGTCACTGGGAGGATATTTGCGGCTGGCGATGGGGAACAGAGGTTTGCCGGTTTCGCGCTCGAAGAGATAGACGAAGCCAGACTTGGTTAATTGTGCGGCGGCATCGACTGAGTGGCCGTCGCGGTTGACAGTGACGAGAGCGGGAGGAGTAGGTAGGTCGCGATCCCAAAGATCGTGATGAACGGTTTGGAAATGCCAGATGCGCTGACCGGTTTCAGCATTGAGTGCGATGAGGCAATTGGCGAAGAGGTTATCACCGAGACGATTGGCGCCGTAGAAATCAAAGGAGGCCGAGCCGGTGGGAACGAAGAGGATGCCGCGAGTGGTATCGAGGCTCATGCCCGACCAATTGTTGACGCCACCGATGTATTGCCAGGCATCGGGAGGCCAAGTCTCGTAGCCGAATTCGCCGGGATGCGGCATGGTGTGGAACGACCAGCGGAGCTTCCCGGAGCGAGCATCATAGGCGCGGAGGTCACCGGGAGAGGCGGGCAGCGACTCACTGACGAGACTGCCGGTGATGAGTAAATCTTTGTAAACGACGGGCGGACTGGTGTTGGTGATGAACTGCTGAGCGGGATCGCGGCCGAGATCGCGGCGAAGATCGATGCGGCCTTCGTCGGCAAAGCCCGGAATGAGTTGACCGGTGGCGGCATCAAGGGCGTAGAGATATTGACGGGAGACGAAGAAGATACGCTGCGTGGAGGCGTTGGCCGGGTCGGTCCAAAAAGTGACGCCGCGGTTGCGCATTTTGTTGACGACGCGATGGCCTTGGTTGGGATCAAAGCTCCATTTGAGAGTGCCGGTGGCTGCGTCAAGAGCGATGACGCGCAGCTTGGGAGTGGTGGCGTAGAGGATGCCGTTGACGACGATGGGGTTGCATTCCATCTCGGAGCCGGGGAACGCGTCGCCGGTGTCGTAGGTCCAGGCGACCTTTAGTTTTGAAACGTTCTGGCGGTTGATTTGCGTGAGGGCGGAGTAGTGAGTATTGGCAGGGCTGCCGCCGTATGAGGGCCAGGTACGGTTTTGCGCGAGGAGCGAGAGAGGTAGAAGAAGGCTGAGGAAAAGTTTAGAGGTTGGCATGGGTTGAGTTCTTGAAAAATAAGTCAGGGCGCTTACGTTTCCGGCTCCGATTCGGCGTTTTCATCACCATGGGTGGGCCACTTGCCGGGAGTAATGGGTAAGTTGCGGAAGCGAATGCCGGTGGCGTGGAAGACGGCATTGGCGATGGCAGCGGCGACACCGGTTATGCCGATTTCACCGACACCACGGCAACCCATGGAGTTGAAGTTGTAATCGGGCTCATCGATCCACGAAACGTCTATGTCGGGGACATCGGCATGGACGGGGACAAGATAGCCGGCGAGATCGGCGTTGATGGGGCGGCCATTTTGCGGGTCGTAGGTGAGTTCTTCGAGCAAGGCGTGGCCAATGCCGAAGACGATGCCTCCGCTGAACTGGCTGCGGGTGGTTTTGGGGCTCATGATGCGGCCACAATCGAACACACTGACAATGCGGGAGACACTGACGCGACGAATCTCTTCGACGACCTTCACCTCGACGAAGTGGGCGCCGAAGGATTGGAAAGAATACTTATCGTTTTGGCCGAAGACCGGCGTGGTGTGTGCCTGAGCTTCGATGGAGGGACGGCCGCTGAGTTTGAGCAGGCCGGAATAGGCGATGGAGCGGGCGGGGTGGGAGCGGTGGGCGAGGCGGCTGCCGGCGAAGAGAAACTCCTCTGCGAGAGTGTGAGCGCCGGTAAAGCCATCGGCGGTTTGGGAGGCGATTTCGAGGAGTTGTCGCTTGATTTCGAGGCAGGCGTCGTAGGTAGCGGGAGCGGTACTGGCAGTGAGATTCGAGCCACCCGCTACGGCGCAGGGAGTGAGACGGCTGTCGCCAAGCTGCACGGTGACGTTATCGACGGGCAGACCGAGGGCGTTGGCCGCGATGATGGCGAGCATGGTGTAGAGGCCGGTGCCTGAGTCGTTGCCGGCGGTAGAGACAGTGGCGCGGATGCCAGAGGAATCATTGGAAAGAGCGACTTTGACGGCGGCACCCATCAAGTAGCCGGGATAAGTGGCGGTGGCCGTGCCGTAACCGATGAGAGTATTGCCATGGCGGGTTGAGCGAGGCTGCGGTTTGCGGGCGGACCAACCAAAGCGTTCAGCACCGAGTGTGTAGCATTCGAGGAGATGTTTGCTGGAGAAAGGCTTGCCATTGTGGGCATTGACCGAGGCGTGGTTGATACGGCGCAACTCGATGGGATCGATGTTGAGGAGATAGGAGAGTTCGTCCATTGCGCTTTCGAGAGCGAACTGGCCGGGGGCTTCGCCGGGAGCGCGCATCCAGGAAGGATTCATCACGTTGAGACGAACGACTTCGTGAGAGCTCTTATAGCTGGCGGTTTGGTAAAGCATGCGGGAGGTGATGGCGGCGGGTTCGACAAAATCGTCTCCGATACTCGAGTGAGTGCGAACGTCATGGCGGAGGGCGAAGATGGTTCCGTCGGGCTTGGCGCCGATTTCGAGACGCTGAACGGTTTCGGAGCGGTGACCGACATTGGTGAGGACCTGGGGGCGGCTGAGGACGACTTTGACAGGCCGGCGCAATTGGCGAGCGGCTAGAGCGGCGAGGAGCGCGTTGGCCGGGGTAGCGGCCTTGGAACCAAACATTCCACCGGTGAAGGGGCAAATGATGCGCACCTTTTCAGGAGGGAGACGGAAGGCGGCGGTGAGGACCGCGAGATCGCCACCGACCCATTGGGAAGCATTGTGGACAGTGAGGGAATCGTCTTCCCAAAAGGCGACGGAGGCATGAGGCTCGAGGGCACAGGGATGCTCGTTGGGAGTGATATACGTTTCGGCCAGGCGAACGGCAGAGGCGGTATGGGCGGCTGCGAAATCACCGCGTGACACAGTGAGGGGATCGCCATTGGCTTGTTCGGGCCAAAAGGTGGCAGCAGTTTTATCGTCGATGGAAACGGAGGAAGGCTGAGCGTGATAGACGATATGGAGAAGAGCGGCGGCGCGGCGAGCGTGTTCGAGGGTTTCTGCAACGACTAAGGCGACGTACTGGCCTGCGTAGAAAATGCGGTTGTCTTCGAGAGGCGGGCGAATTTCGGGCGGCAAGCCACCTTCCGCAAAAGTGGTGGGCATTTTGCCGAGAGCGCCTCTGTTTTCGTGAGTGAGAACGAGCAAGACTCCCGGGAGTTGAGAGGCGGCAGAGGAATCAATCGTGCGAATGTACCCAGAGGAAATGGTACTGCCGACGAGCACTCCGTGGGCAGTGGCGGGAAACGGGAATTCAGCGGCATATTGAGCGGCGCCCGTGACTTTGAGGCGGCCGTCGATGCGGTTGAGTGTAGTGGCCATGTTAGTTTTCGCCTTTCGTGAGATGTTCGAGCGCGAGAATGAGCGTTTGGCGGGCCAGGTCTACTTTGAAGGCGTTGTGGGAAAGTGGTTGGGCGGCAGCGAGGGCGGCGTTGGCGGCGGCGAGGAAGGTGGGGCGGGACGCGGGTTGATGGAGGAGAGCGGCTTCGGCTTCAGGCGAGCGCCAAGGGCGAGTAGCGATTCCTCCGAGGGCTATGCGAGCCTCAGCGATGATGCCATTGTGAACTGAGAGGGCGACAGCGGCCGAGGCGAGGGCGAACTCGTAGCTGGCTCGGCCGCGTACTTTCAGGTAATGGGAATGATCGGCGACGGCGCTAACGGGAAGGTGAAGGTGAGTGATGAGTTCAGCGTGTGCGAGGACATTTTCAAGATGCGGAGTGACAGCGGGCAGGAGGTGGAAGCCGGCAATGGGGAGAAGGCGAATCTGGCCATTTGGGAGGAGGGTTTGAATAGTGGCGTCCAGCATGACGAGGGCGACGCACATATCGGAGGGATGAGTGGCGATGCAGTGCTGGCTGGTTCCTAAGATGGCATGGCTGCGATTGATACCGGGGATGGCGTCACAACCGGAGCCGGGAGCGCGTTTGTTGCAGCGAGCGGCGGGGTCGCGGAAATAAGGGCAGCGCGTGCGTTGGAGTAAATTGCCGGCGGTGGTGGCCATGTTGCGTAACTGGGCGGAGGCTCCAGCGAGGAGAGCTTCGGAGAGAACGGGGAAGTGGCGGCGGATGGCGGGGTGATGAGCTAAGTCACTATTGCGAACGTTAGCTCCGATGGTGATTTTGTCGCTAGCGACGACGACCTCAGAGAGTGGGAGGCGACTGACATCGACAAGGTGAGTGGGCGAGAGGATATCGAGCTTCATGAGGTCGATGAGAGTGGTGCCACCGGCGAAGAAGGAGGCTTGGGTGTGAGGGACGGCGGCTTGGATGGCGGCGGCAGCGGTGTTGGCCGGAACCCAGGAAAAGGGATTCATTTAGCGGCCCTCCTGAACGTGCTGGATGGCTTGGACAATGTTGGGATACGCGCCACAGCGGCAGATGTTGCCACTCATGCGTTCGCGGATTTCGGAGGGCGAGAGCGGCTGACCGGCGGCTTCTGCGAGGAGAGCGACGGCGGACATGATCTGGCCGGGCGTGCAATAGCCGCACTGGAAGCCATCGAACTCAAGAAAGGCTTCCTGCATGGGATGGAGTGCGCCATTTTGCGGGAGGCCTTCGATGGTGGTGATTTCATCGTGCTGATGGGCGACGGCCAGCGACAGGCAGGCAAGAGTGCGGCGGCCGTTCACATGAACCGTGCATGCGCCGCATTGGCCTTGATCGCAACCTTTTTTCGTGCCGTAGAGGCCAAGATGCTCGCGAAGGGCATCGAGCAGAGTGATGCGGGGATCGGAACGGAGGGTGTGTTGGGCGCCGTTGACGTGGAGATTTAACAATGCGGGGGCAACGGGGGCGAAATGTTCGGCCATGGACGCAGTATATGCGAGTGCGTTGGCGGTAAAAATAGGGGTTGGCTGAGATGGTGAGTGGCCCGCTATTAATATTAGTGAAATTGCGCGGCCAGATATAAGTTTTGGGGAGGTTGAAAAGGCGAGTTTTTCCCTTGAGGCGGAGCGAGAATCCGGGAGACGGAAGCTAGAATCCAGAATGCTGCGGCAGAGCATGCGCGGGGATGGATGCGCGAGGCGAAAACTCGGCGGGTGGTTGTTACGGCCGGGCATCGTTTTGGCGGAGCAAGCATGCTCACTGAAGGGCATGGCGATGGTGGATGGCGGGTGGGTTGGGGAGAGAGAAGTCTGTCCCTTTTTGGTGGTGGTTTTCATAAGACGTTTCCATGCGGTGGCGTAAGGACCACCTACGGAGAAGAGAATAGAACGGCGGGTGAGCGAAACAGCCAAGGAGAGGATGGAAGAAATGGGGGTAAGTGGCTGATGGGAGTTGGGTTAGAAGGAAATGAAATATCCTTGTGGAGTTGTGACTGGCGATCTTGAGAAATGACGATGAATATCTCGTTTGAAACAGAGTGGCGCAAGCGAGAATCCAGAGTACAGAATCAAGAATCCGGAATACAGAATCTAGAATCAGGCCGCGCCGCAGCGGACGAGCCGCCCGAGTGCGAAAACCGCCGCCAATCAGCAGATAAACGAAGGGCGAATCGGTAAACGCTGCGCCGTAAAGGGCGGAGCTATCCGCCGCGGCTCACGTGTACGGTTTGCAGGTTATACGTCCGAGTGGAAAGCAGCGTCCCGGAAACGGTTTAAGTTTGGGGACTGTCCTTTTGTGCGAACTCTGCGAGATAAGCGCGCAGCTCACCCCGGACACGCCGAAAGATGGCCATGCGCTCTTCATCCGTTCCTTGAGACGTGGGCGGCGGATCGTCAAAACTGTGATGCAGCCGCTTGACCGCGCCGAAGAAAACCGGGCAGCTTTCTTTCGCGTTGTCGCAGACGGTAATGACGTAATCAAACCGTTGCCCCTCAAATTCATCAACGTGCTTTGAGCGATGCCCGGAAATATCGATGCGCAGCTCTTTCATCGCCGCGATGGCTTCCGGCCTCACGGTGCCGGGTTTAGTCCCCGCGCTTTCCACATCGAACCGTTCCCCGGCATCATGGCGCAGCAGCCCTTCGGCCATCTGGCTACGCGCTGAATTGCCGGTACAGAGAATTAAGACCCGCTTCTTTTCCATAGATCAACTCGCTTGTTCCGCAGGGAACCAATGCCGCGTGCGATTGCACGCCGCGCAGACTGAAAGCATAACCGGCACTTCCACCAGAACGCCTACAACCGTTGCCAGCGCCGCGCCGGATTCCGGCCCGAACAACGCAATAGCGGTTGCCACGGCCAGTTCAAAGAAATTGGATGCGCCGATCAGAGCACCGGGAGCGGCCACGGAATGTTCAACCTTGAGCCATTTCATGAGGCCGTAAGCGAGGCCCGCATTGAAATACACCTGCAAGGTGATCGGGACCGCGATCAACACCACATGGAAAAACCGCCCGGTGATGTTATCCGCCTGAAACGCGAATATCAGGATGAGCGTACCGAGCAGCGCCGCGATTGTGACCGGCGCGAATTTCGGCAGCAGTACCCCTTCAAACCACGCCTTGCCATGGCGCCGCATCAAGAGCGACCGCAACACGACCCCGGCCAGCAGAGGCACGACGATAAACACAATGACGGAAGTCAGCAGCACGTTGAAAGGGACTGTCAGCCTTGAGGCCCCATGTACGAGAAATTGGACAAGCGGCACGAACAGCACCAGCATGATGAGATCATTCACCGATACCTGAACAAGCGTATAGGCCGCGTCCCCTTTTGTGAGATGGCTCCACACAAAGACCATTGCCGTACATGGCGCAGCGGCTAGAATGATGCAGCCAGCTATGTACTGGTCAGCTTCGGCGGGAGTGATGAAGGCCGCAAAGATGAAGCGAAAGAAGGCCCACGCCAGCAGCGCCATTGAAAACGGCTTAACTACCCAATTGATAAACAGAGTGACGAGCAGACCCGCAGGACGCCGCCCCACATTCTTTACCGATGAGAAATCAACCTTCATCATCATCGGCGTAATCATGAGCCAGATCAGCACAGCAATCGGAGCATTGATCTGGCTTCCCTTGCCGAACTCGATGCCGCGCAGCGCAGCAATAGCGCCGGGCAGCAGCTTGCCAATGCCGATGCCCGCCACCATGCAGAGTGCCACCCACACGGATAGATAACGCTCGAAGGTACGCAAGCCGCCGCTTGGAGGTGCGGGCTTTGGCGTAGTTACGTCAGTGCCTTGTGTGGTCATGAGCAGCAACCCGGCGCACAGCAACTAGCGGGCTTTGTGGCGCGGATAAAGGCGCTGATGAATTTGCCTTGCACCGCCGCCGCCATTGGGTCTCCGTCGATGCCCTGCCCGCTTAAGAACGTCCTTGCATCCTCAACGCTGTAAATACGCGTCGGTTGAATGTCGATGCCGTCAAAGCCCGCTTTCGCAAGTTTGGCGACATATTCCCAATCCTGCAAAGCGCCCGCGATGCAGCCCACCCACAGCAGCATGTTTTGGCGCACTTCGGCGGGAATGTCCCCGCGTGTGACCACATCCGAGACAGCGAAGCGGCCACCGGGTTTCAGGACGCGGAACGCCTCACGCAACACTCGGTCCTTATCGCCAGAGAGGTTAATCACACAATTTGAAATGACCACATCGACAGAGTTATCCGGCAGCGGGATATGTTCGATTTCACCTTTGAGAAATTCGACGTTCTTCACTCCGGCCTTACGCTGGTTTTCACGAGCAAGGGCGAGCATTTCATCCGTCATGTCGAGGCCGTAAGCCTTACCCGTAGGGCCGACGCGACGCGCCGAAAGCAGTACGTCAATGCCGCCGCCTGAACCGAGATCAAGGACGGTCTCACCTGCCTTGAGTTCAGCCAGTGCCGTAGGATTGCCGCAGCCGAGCGAGGCTAACACCGCCTCTTCCGGCAAAACGCCGGTCTGCGCCGCGTCATAAAGATTGGAGGTTATGGGGTCACAGCATCCTTCGAGCGCAGCCCCGGCGCCGCAGCAGGAGCTACCGCCCGAATTGACGCGCAAAGCCGCCTGCCCGTATTTCTCTTTCACAACTTCTTTCAGTTCCATTTCGTGTTCCCTTTCCTATGCGTTTTCTTTGACAAACTCGACAACGTACAGCTGAATTTCATCGCGTACGCGGCGTGTTGCGGTGCGGCGTTCACCATCGCCTTGCGCCGTTGCCGGGTCTTAAACCGGCCATGTCAGCCGCCAGTCGATTTCCCGATTGCAGAGCGTAATCACGTAACTAAAGCGCTCCGTTGAAAAACAAGTTAGGGCGCTTACGCTTCCGGCTCGGATTCGGCGTTTTTCATTACCATGGGTGGGCCGCAGGACCAAGGGCCACCTAAAAGGTGGCCCGCTGGCAAGAATGCCCGCCCTACGAGAGTGAGGCCCATGAGCGGATTTCCGGGGCTTGCTCATCATCGGAAGACTACTTGCACAGGCTGACAATTGCCTGTGGCTCAATCGCCTTGTTGCGTGTGCAGCATTCGGCGTAAAGGAAGCCTAGAAGCTCTTGCAGCGCGTCAGTGTTAGCGGAATACCAAAGATAGGTGCTTTCCCGGCGCACCTTCACCAAGTCCTCATTCTTCAGCTTGTCCAGATGGTGCGACAGCGTAGAGGCGGTAATCTCAAGCTCATTGATAATGTCGCCCACCACCATTCCGTCAGGATGAGCCGACAGCAGCAGCCGCATAATACGCAAGCGCGGTTCAGTGCCGAGCGCCGAAAACATATCGGCGAACCGGGCCACCTGTTCTTCTATCTGTTTTTTTGCAGCCATTGAAAAAACTCCTATTTGATGATTCTACAATAGCAGAATTATAAAAGTAGCACAAGCCGCCGCTTGCCGCTAGACGTATCCGTTATATAATCAGACAGACTATGGGAGCAGATAAAACGAAAGCTGATCTTTTGCCCGGAACATTAGACATGCTTGTCCTCAAAATGTTGCTGCGAGGCCACCTGCATGGGTATGCCATCGCACAGCTCATCCAGCAACTATCCGACGATCTCCTGAGAGTTGAAGAGGGGTCGCTTTACCCGGCTCTGCAGCGTCTGGAACTGCATGGCTGGATCGAAGGGGAGTGGGGTTTATCGGCTAATAACCGGCGCGCTCGTTTCTACAGACTCACTCCCGACGGCCGTAAACACTTGACCGGGGAGTGCGCTCGCTACCGCCAAGTTACGGGAGCGGTCGCTCGCATCATGGGCTTCGCCTAACGGAGTGCCACGAAAGCCACCCTCACCTGGCAGCGTTATCGAAGGCGTCTTGGGTATTGGCTCGATCACAGCAAGAGGCAGCGCCTGTTGCGTGAAGAGATGGAATTCCACATCGAATCAATGGTGCAAGACTTTGCAGCGCAAGGCATGCCAGCAGGGGAAGCACGTTTCGCAGCCCAAAGGAGATTTGGCAATATGACACGAATATCGGAAGACGCCCGTTTCACGTGGATCGCGCGTTGGATCAGCGATCTAGCTCAAGACTTACGCTACGCATTCCGCGGCATGCGGCGTAACGCTGGATTTACCACATTCACAATCCTCATCGCAGGTCTCGGTATTGGCGCCAGTTCCGCGGTATTCAGTTTGGTCAACGCGCTTCTCCTGCGCCCGCTTCCCTTTCGCGACCCCGGACGGTTGGTGTGGATGAGCAACGGTAACGACGCCACCAGTACGCAAACCGAACACTATTCGGACCTGCGAGCGTTGAACCGATCCTTCTCCGACCTGGCCGCATTCGCAGATTGGGGAGTTGGGGATAGGCAACTCACGGGCTCGGGTGAACCTGATCGTCTGACCAGCGTCCCCGTCACGGCAAATTTCTTTCCATTGCTGGGAGTTCAGCCTGCCATAGGAAGATGGTTCACCGCGGAGGAGTGCCGACAAAAGTATTCCGCGCCACCGGCGATGCTGCTGAGCTACAACTTCTGGCAGCGGCAATTTGCCGGAGATCCCGGCATCGTGGGCCGGAAGCTGACGTTGGACAACCAGTCGGCCGTTGTGGTGGGCGTGCTACCGAAATCGTTCGACTTTGGCAGTATCTTTGCCCCCGGGACACAAATGGATATTTTCGTTCCCTGGCCGCTAGCAGACCCGGCAAAGCCGCAAGGAAACACGATGCGGATCATCGGCCGCTTGAAATCAGGAGCTACGATCCAATCGGCACAAGCAGAGCTGCGCATCCTGGCTCAGCAACTCGAGAAGCAGCATGCGGAGCGAAACGGTGTCTCGCCAAAACTGGCACCGCTGGCGCAACACGTCAGCGCAGCGGCGAGGCCGGCTTTGTTGGTGCTGGCTTGTGCAGTCGGTGTCGTGATGCTGATTGTCTGCGCCAACCTTTCAAACTTGCAATTGGCACGGCTGAGCGCACGTCATAAAGAGATGGCGATGCGAACGGCGTTAGGGGCCGGACGCTTTCGACTGCTCCGGCAGATGATCACCGAGAGCGTAGCGCTTTCCTGTTGTGGGGCAGTGCTCGGTATTATCCTCGCCGTAGCCGGCGCGCGTGAGATTGCCCAGGTCAACACATTCAATCTTCCGCTACTCGAAACAGTCCAGATCGACGGGCGTGGATTGGCTTTCGCACTGCTGGCGGCGGTGGCTACAGGTGTACTCTTTGGGCTGCTGCCGGCCTTGCAGGCATCCTCGTTATCGGTTCGCGAAGATCTTGAAGATGCCAGTCGCGGTTCAACTGGCGGCAAGCAGCATGCTTGGATCCGCGACGGCCTGGTGATTTGCGAAATCGCATTTGCCTGCACATTATTAATTGGCGCAGGGCTGCTGATGCGAAGCTTCGTGCGTGTGCTGGACGTGAAACTTGGGTTTCAACCGCAGCGTGCCGCTGCTCTGAGGATTGACCCGAGTTTTCAGATCTCGACCTTTCAGCAGCAGAACTCTTTCATAGACGACGCACTGCGCCGTACACGGTCTGTTCCCGGCATCATGGCGGCTGGGATATCGGATGTGCTGCCTCTGCGGGACGATCGGTCATGGCCGGTCTCTGTGAAAGGCCATTTCTATGAGAAGAACCGCCATCCGGAGCCATACATTCGTGTCGTCACGGAGGGATATTTCGAAGCAGCGGGCATTCCATTGCGAGCGGGGAGGCTGTTTTCAGAGCGTGATCGCGACGTGAACGCCCGCGTCGTGGTGATCAACGAAACAATGGCGCGAACCGCTTTTTCCGGCGAAAATCCGTTAGGGCAAACGATCACGACTTATCGAGGAGACGCGGTTCTGGGCGTGGTGGTTGGCGTCGTTGCCGACGTCCGTCATAGTGCTTTAGAAGAAGCAAGCGGGCCGGAGATGTATTTGGCGATGCGTCAAACCGCGGATTATGCAGCGATGCAGCTTGTAGTGCGAACCGCGCTTCCTCCGGGCGGGTTGGCGGAAGGGATTCGAACGGCTCTCCGGCCGATTGATCCCAATCTGGCTGTGCGTAATTTCCAAACATTTCAAGAGCTGGTCGACAAAGCGATTTCGCCGCGCCGCGCTCTGCTCTTGCTCTTAGGCGGATTCGCAGTCTTTGCATTGTTTCTGGCGTCTTTGGGGATCTACGCCGTGATCTCGTATTCGGTGAGTCAACGAGTGCAGGAGATTGGAATTCGAATGGCCCTGGGGGCATCCTCGGGAGACCTCCAAGGCCGCATTGTGCTTCGAACGCTAAGTTTGGCTGGTTTCGGTCTGGTTTTAGGATTGGGAGCCTCGCGGGCGCTCGCAAAAGGCTTGGGGAGTTTGTTGTTCGGAGTGACCGCCGGTGATCCGGCGACATTCGGCGGAATTGCACTGGTGCTCATTGCGGTTTCTGCTCTGGCCGGGTACATTCCCGCTTGGAGGGCATCCCGTATCGATCCCATGACGGCCTTACGATCAACTTGATGCAGCCCTTGATCCGGGCTTGGAAAACGCAGGCGAAACCGCCTGCGCCACCGGGGTTGGACAGAGGTGCGGGGGAGGCAGAGTTGGCACCGGCTTGGTATCCACTGCAGTAGGACGTCGCGGCTAACGTATTTGAAACCGAATATTCATTTGCTCCGGCGCATTGTTCCCGGTCATACTCAGCGTTTAGGCCAACGATATGAGGAATGCTGTCTCGATCGGCGACGACGGGGCGTTGAACCACGAAATCGGCAACGAATTGGCGGAAGTTTGGATTGATCGGGACCTGAGTTGGCTCGATTTCAACCAGCGGGTATTGGCTGAGGCGCTGGATAGCCGGAATCCGCTGTTGGAGCGCGCTAAGTTCTTGGCGATCTTTACTTCCAACCTCGATGAATTCTTCATGAAACGGGTGGCGGTGCTACGCGAACCGTTCAGCGCCGACCGTGAGAAGCTGCTGCGCGAAATAAACATTCGTTTACTACCCACACTGCAGCAACAAGCGGCGTGCTTTCGAGAGCAAATCGTACCTGGATTGGCGGGCCACGGGGTGTTTTTGCGCCACTGGGAGGAGTTGACGGCGGTTCAGAAAAACGAAGCCCATACATTTTTTGAGAAGCAGATCTGGCCCGCGCTGACTCCGCTGGTGATTCATTCGGGCGAAGCGTTCCCGTTCCTTTCGAATTTATCGACCTCGCTGGTTTTTCCGCTGGAGGACGGTGAGAACGGGCAGCGCTTTTATGGGCGGGTGAAAGTGCCGGCCGATTTGAAGCACTGGGTGGCGCTCGATGCCGATCTCGGGCCGGACCAACTTCTCTACGTTCGGCTGCATGAAATCATCCGGGAGAACCTGGACAAGCTTTACCCTGGCATGAAGCTGGGACCAACGACGCTGGTGCGGTTGACGCGCGACGCCGAAGTGGAGGAGGAGGAGAACGCGAACGGCAACGTTCTCGATCAAGTGCGGGAGCAAGTTCGGAAGCGGCGGTACGAGCCGGTGGTGCGGCTGGAGTTTGCAGGGGATGCGAACCCGGCGGTACGGGAATTGCTGCGGGATCATTTTGGCTTGCGGCCAAGCGATCTTTACGAAGCCTCTGACGAATTGGATTACACGACGCTGTTCGAATTGGGCGGGATTCATAAGCCGGGCTTGAGGGATGCGCCTTGGACGCCTGTGCCGCCGCGTGGCTTGCAGGACGAACACGCCGATATTTTTAGCGCGATTCGGGGGGGCGATATCCTGGTGCATCATCCGTATGAATCGTTCGACGCGAGCGTGGAGCGGTTTGTCAAAGAAGCGGCGAACGATCCGCAAACGGTGGCGGTGAAGATGACCGTGTACCGGGTGGGCGACGACACGCCGTTTGTGAAATCGCTGGTGCATGCGGCGGAGGCGGGCAAGCAGGTGGCCTGCGTCATGGAGTTGAAAGCGCGGTTTGACGAAGAACGAAATCTGCATTGGGCGGAGGCTCTGCGGGCGGCCGGAGCGCATGTGGTGTTTGGAGTGAAGGGTCTCAAAACACACGGCAAGACCGCGCTGGTGGTGCGCAAAGAAGCCGATGGCTTGCGCGCTTATGCGCATGTGGGGACGGGGAACTATCACGTTCGAACGGCGCGCCTGTATGCCGATTGCGGCCTGTTGACCTGCGATCCGGCGATCACCGGCGATGTCATTACGCTGTTTCACTTCTTAACGGGACACTCTCACGGGCCGGATTGCCATGCGCTGCTGGTGGCACCGAGCACGATGCGGAAGCGCTTCCTGGAAATAATCCATCGCGAAACGGAGTTGCGCGAACGTGGGCGAATCATCGCCAAGATGAATCAATTAGAAGACCCGGATTTGATTAGGGCGCTGATTGCGGCGGCGCGCGCGGGCGTTTCCATTGACCTGATTATCCGCGGTTTTTGCTGTTTGCGGCCGGTGGAGAATATCCGCATACGGTCGATCATCGGGCGGTTCCTAGAGCATTCGCGGATCTACTATTTCGGGGCCGGGCAGGCTCCGGGTGAGGGTGAGTTCTATATCGGGTCGGCGGATTGGATGTATCGGAATCTATCGAAGCGTATAGAGGTGGTGACGCCTGTTTTGGCCAGTGTGCCTAAACAACAGCTGTGGGAGATTCTGGAGATCTGTCTGGGCGATAAAAGGCAGGCGTGGATACTGGGGAGCGACTGCCACTACACGCGCGATGAAGCGGCGGATGATCCGGGAACGCACCGGACGCTGATGGAATTGGCGTTGCGGTAGGGATGGCTGAGGCGGCTGGAAAGCCGCCTTGCTGCCAAGAATGGCCGCCCTACAAGCGCGGGAACCCTGTCGTTACCGCTCTTTGTCAATCGCGGTTCAGCTAGCCTAACGAAAAGGTGAAACTTTGGGCGTGCTGATTTCGTAATCCTCCGCATGGGTTCGCAAATCAGACAGGTGTTCCGGCGGTTGCGGAAGGCGCCCATGTTCACGTTCATCGCGGTTCTTACGCTGGCGCTGGGCATAGGGGCCAATACGGCGATCTTCAGCGTGCTGGAAGGCGTTTTGCTGAAGCCGCTGCCTTATGCGGAGGCGGATCGGTTAATCGGTCTGTGGCACACGGCGCCCGGGATCAAAATAAAAGATCTAAACATGTCGCCGTCGATGTATTTCACGTACCGCGACGAAAATCGCACGTTGGAGAGTCTGGGCGTCTATCAGGGCGACAGGGTGAGCGTTACGGGAGTGGCCGAACCGGAACAAGTACACGCTCTGGTGGTTACCTATGGCGTTCTTGGCACGCTAGGGGTGCAACCATTCCTAGGCCGCTTCTTTTCGGCGCAGGACGATTCGCCCGGCGCACCCGCCACGGTGGTCCTAACGTACGGCTACTGGCAGCGGCGATTCAGCGGGGATCGCCACATTGTGGGCCGGCGACTTCTGATGGATGGTAAGGCGAGGGAAGTGATCGGCGTGCTGCCGCGTGAATTCCGCTTTCTCGATATGGACGCCGAGGTGGTGCAACCCTTTCAGTTCGACCGAAACAAGACCTTTCTGGGAAATTTCAGCTACGACGGAGTGGCGCGGCTCAGGCCGGGAGTGACCCTGGCCCAAGCGAATGCCGATGGGGCACGTATGCTGCCCATTACCTCCCGAAATTTTCCACCGCCGCCGGGGTTCAGTGTGAAGCTGTTCGAGGAGGCACGCATTGCTCCAGCGTTCCATCCCTTCAAAGAGGATCTAACGGGAGATATTGGCCCGATGCTCTGGGTGCTGATGGGAACCATCGGCCTGGTATTGCTGATCGCTTGCGCCAACGTGGCCAATCTGCTGTTGGTGCGCGTCGAAGCGCGCCATTTGGAACTCACGATTCGCGCGGCGTTGGGCGCGAACATGGGGCGTATTGCCGCAGAACTGCTCTTTGAGAGTCTGACTCTCGCGCTACTGGGAGGGTTCGGCGGGTTGGGTTTAGCCTTTGGCGCTTTGCGTGTGCTGGTTGCTGCAGCGCCCGCCGGAATCCCGCGTATGGCGCAGGTCGGAATCGATGCTCCAGTGCTGTTGTTTGCGCTGGCTATTTCGTTGCTCACGGGCTTGCTGTTTGGGTGGGCTCCGGTTCTCAAATATGCCGGTGCGCGACTAGGGACGGGTTTGCGGGATGGTGGACGCACCCTGAGCGTGAGCCGTGAGCGGAGGCGTGCGCGGAATACGCTGGTGGTGGTGCAGGTGGCGCTCGCGCTGGTGCTCTTAATTAGTTCCGGGTTAATGATACGCACCTTTCGCGCTCTGACTCAGGTGCAGCCCGGCTTCGCGCACGCGGAGCGGGTGCAAACGCTGTCGCTGTCGATACCCGAGGGGCAAGTGCCCGAGCCCGACAAGGTGCTGCGCATGGAGAACGACATTGTAGACCGGTTGGAGCAGGTTCCGGGAGTTTCCTCGGTAGGGATGACAACCGCGGTTCCGATGGGAGGTAACACCAGCTCCGACCTGCTGTTCGCGCGGGATCGCAGCTACCGCGAAGGTCAGATTCCGCCGATTCGGCGTTTCATTTTTGTCTCGCCCGGACTGCATCGAACCCTGGGAACGCCGCTGATCACCGGGCGTGACTTCACGTGGACCGATACGGTTAACAAAGTGCCCGTGGCCCTGATCTCGGAGAGCTTTGCGCGCGATTATTGGGGCGGTCCGCAAGCCGCGCTGCACAAGGAAATTCGCGAGGGGATGGAAGATGAGTGGCGGGAGATTGTGGGTGTTGTGGGTGACGTGCATAGCGACGGGGTACAGCAAAAGGCTCCGTCGGCCGCGTATTTCCCGCTGCGGATGAAGAGTTTTTGGGGAAAGGAGTTTATCGCGCGCGACGTCTCGTTTGTGATTGCAAGCTCGCGCACCGGCTCGGAGAGCTTCCTAAACGAAATCCGCACGGCGATCTGGTCTGTCAATCCGAATTTGCCGCTTGCCGAAGTGCGCACGCTGGATGAGATCTACCGGAAGTCAATGGCGCGCACTTCGTTTACGCTGGTGCTGCTCATCATTGCGGCCGGCATGGCGCTGTTGCTGGGAGCGGTTGGGATGTATGGTGTGATTGCTTATTCGGTTTCGCAAAGCACGCGCGAAATCGGCATCCGCATGGCTTTGGGCGCGCAGCCCGGGCAAGTGGCCGGCTCGTTCGTTCGTCACGGTATTTTGCTGGCGGGCATTGGGGCGGGGTGCGGTCTGCTGTCGGCGTTTCTGGTGATGCGGCTGTTGGCGACGCTGCTGTTTGAAGTGAGCCCGGCTGACCCGCTTACGTATGGGGTGATGCTGGTGCTGCTGCTGGTGACAGCGGCGCTGGCTAGTTATCTACCTTCGCGGCGGGCTGCGGCGATTGACCCGGCGATTGCGCTGCGGCTGGAGTGAAGCGCGGGGGGTTTGCGAGCGTATCGTTACCGCTCCCTTGAAAAACAAGTTAGGGCGCTTACGCTTCCGGCACGGATAACGGCGTTTTTCATTACCATGGTGGGCCGCTTGACCAAGGGCGCGGTCAGGAAGCCTGGCAAGAATGGCCGCCCTACGAGTTTATACTGTTCGAATGGCTATCAAAGACATTCAGCGCCCCTTAGGTTTCAACACGCGCTCGCTCCATGCCGGCTATGCTCCCGATGCCACGACTCACGCGCGGGCGGTGCCTATCTATCAATCCACCTCGTTCACTTTTGACGATACGGATCACGCCGCGCGGCTCTTCGCTCTGCAGGAATTCGGAAACATTTACACGCGCATCATGAATCCCACGACGGCGGTTCTGGAAGAGCGTGTAGCTTCGTTGGAGAACGGCGTGGCCGCGTTGGGGATGGCGAGCGGGCAAGCGGCGCAATTCATCGCGCTCACAACGATCGCCGCGCCGGGGGATCACATCGTTTCGTCAAGCACGTTGTATGGGGGCACCTTCACGCAGTTCGATTCGACGATGCGCCGCCTGGGTTATGATTTCGCCTTTGTCGAGCCTGACGATCCTGAAAATTTCCGCAAGGCCATCACACCGAAAACGAAGGCCCTTTACGGAGAGACGATCAGTAATCCGCGGAGCAACGTGTTGGATATCGAGGCGGTGGCGAAGATTGCCCACGAGCATGGCGTACCGCTGGTGATTGACAATACGTTTGCCACGCCGTATGTGACGCGGCCCATCGACTACGGCGCCGATGTGGTGGTACATTCACTGACCAAGTTTATGGGCGGCCATGGCAATTCCATTGGCGGCATCATTGTGGATAGCGGCAAGTTTCCATGGAACAACGGCAAGTTTCCGGATTTCACGGAACCGTCGCATGCGTATCACGGCATGAAGTTTTGGGACGCGTTCGCGGCTATCAGCTTCATCATCAAAGCGCGGGTTGAAGGGCTGCGGGATATTGGGCCGTGCGTGAGTCCGTTCAACTCGTTCCTCTTTCTGCAAGGGATTGAGACGCTGGGCATGCGCATGGACCGGCACCTACAAAACGCGCTGGCGGTTGCGCAACACCTGGAAAGCCATTCGTCGGTGGAATGGGTGAAGTATGCGTCGCTGCCCTCGAGCCCTTACTACGCGAACGCGCAGAAATACACCCCGAAAGGCGCGGGCGCGGTCTTTTCGTTTGGCGTCAAAGGCGGCTATGAAGCGGGCAAGCGGCTGATTGACAGCTTAAAGCTTTTTTCGCATCTGGCCAATGTGGGCGATGCGCGCAGTTTGGTGATTCATCCGGCTTCGACAACGCACCAGCAGTTAGGAGCGGCGGAGCAGCAAGCGGCGGGAGTGACTCCGGAGCTGGTGCGGCTCTCGATCGGCTTGGAAGATGTGGAAGATCTGATTTGGGATCTGGACCAAGCCTTGCGCAGCGCTTCGGCTTAGCATGCTATTTTCCAACCTGGCACTGGGCAGACGACTTGAGCGCGCGGAAGGGCAAGCCTGCGTTGAATTCGCGGAAGCGCGCCGGCGTTTGTTTCCGGAAAGTGGCTCAGAGTGGATAGAATGCGCGGGGGCGTACGCGGTCTTCGATGGCATCGGGGCTCCCACGACGCAGAGTTTCGGACTGGGCATTTTTGAGGAACTGACGGCGGCGGGGCTGGGTGTGGTGGAGCGGTTTTTTGTGGAGCACGGCGCACAGGCGATGCATGAAGTGAGTCCACTGGCAGGGGTGGCGGCGCTGGATTTGCTGTGTGCGCGTGGATATAGACCGGTTGAGATCAGCAGTGTGCTGTACCGGGCGGTGGAGAAGCCCGCGGCTGAAAGGGCCGCCGGCATTCGGGTACACGTGGCGGGCGGGCAAGACGCGCAAGTCTGGGCTGACATGAGCGCGCGGGGTTGGACGCACGAACACCCGGAGCTGGCGGAGTTTGTTCAGCAAATGGGGGTTATTTCGCTAGCGCGACCGGGGAGTCTCTGTTTCCTGGCCGAGTTTGAAGGGCAGCCCGGCGCAACGGGCGCACTTTGCATCCATGAGGGAGTTGCGCTCTTCGCCGGGGCCAGCACCATTCCGGAGCTGAGGCGCAGAGGGTTGCAAGGCGCGCTTTTGGAAGAACGCATGCGCTACGCGTTCGAGAACGGCTGCGACCTGGCGATGATGGTGGCGGAGGCGGGCAGCAATTCGCAACGCAATGCCGAGCGGCAGGGGTTTAGAGTGGCCTACACGCGGACGAAGTGGTGTTTGAGCCACTAATTGGAGGCTCCAGCGGCGGCTGGAAAGCCGCCGCGCTGCCAAGAATGGCCGCCCTACGCGGCGGTGACACGGGGAAGGCCGGCGAAATGTGGAAACTCCAGTGAGCCGCTAATTGGCGGCTCCCAGTTCAGCGCGAATCGCGTCGGCAATGCGGCTGGTCCAAGTATCCACTTCTTCGTTGGTTTTCGCTTCGATCATTACGCGGGCGAGGGGCTCTGTGCCGGAGAAGCGCACCACGACGCGGCCGCTGCCGGCGAAAGCAGTTTCAGCAGCCTGGATTTCGGCTTGCACGGCCGGGAGTTCGCCTAGGGGGCGTTTGTTTTTTACGCGAATGTTGACGAGCTTTTGCGGGAAGGTTTTAATTTCGTCAATGAGTTCGTCCAAGGTCTTGCCGGAAGTATGCACGATTTCAAGAACGCGCAAGGCAGTGAGAAGGCCGTCGCCGGTGGTGGCGTGGCGCAGGAAGATGACGTGGCCGGATTGTTCGCCGCCGAGTGAGGCGCCGCGCCGCAGCATTTCTTCGAGGACATATTTATCGCCCACGGGCGTGCGCAGCATTTGAATTCCGTGCGCGGCGAGGGCTTTCTCGAGACCGAGATTGGACATGACGGTGGCGACGACAACATCGCTCGATAGTTGACCGGCTTGCTTGAGGTTGACCCCGGCGAGGAAGAGGATGGCATCTCCGTCGATGATTTTGCCGGAACTGGAGACGAAGAGGGCGCGGTCGGCATCACCATCGAAGGCAATGCCGAGATCGGCGTGGGTTTCGAGAACGCGCTGGCGGAGGTTGTCGAGATGCAGCGATCCGCTATCGAGGTTGATGTTCTTGCCGTTCGGTGAGTGGCCAATCCACTCGATGCGGGGGCCGAGGTGTTCGAAGAGGCGGGGGGCGACTTCGGCGGCGGCGCCGTTAGCGCAATCGATAACGATATTGAGCGGGAAGCTGGTGGTGACGGTGGAGGCGAGATAGTCAGTATAGAGATTGTCGAGCGAGGGGTCTACCGTTAGCTTTTTCGGTTCGGCGGGTTGGCCGGAGGCGAGCCAGACTTCGATAAAGGTTTCGAGGCGGAGTTCCGCTTGATCGGGCAGCTTGTAGCCGGAGTGGCTGAAGACTTTGAGGCCGTTATCCTGGTAAGGGTTGTGGGAAGCGGAGATCATGACGCCCGCGACGAACGGGCCGGTGCGGGCGAGGAAGGCAACGCCGGGAGTGGTGATAATGCCGGCGAAGCGCACGCTGACGCCGACGCTCGCCAAGCCGCCCGCCACCTGTTCGGCAAGCCAGGGGCCGCTTTCGCGGGTATCCATACCGATGACGACTTCGGCGGTAGCGGCGGGCAGGCCTTCAGGGCGCGTTTCGCAAGCCCAAGCGCCGAGGGCCACACCGAGAGCGTGGGCCGTGCGGGCATCCATGGGCGGTTCGCCGGCGACGCCGCGAATCCCATCTGTTCCGAATAGCTGTCTGGACAAAAATAACTCCTGATTACCCAAGGACCATTGTGATACGAGAGGGAGAAAACTCTTTGGTGGTTGCTTTGGAGATAAAGTCGGAGGGCTTCCTTGCTACAGGCTATGGGGGTACGGCTACGTTGAAAAACAAGTTAGGGCGCTTACGCTTCCGGCTCAGTTTCGGCGTTTTTCATTACCATGGGTGGGCCGCGGGAGCAAGGGCGCGGCCAGGAAGCCGGGCGAACGGCCACCTAAAAGGCGGCCCGCTGCCATGAATGGCCGCCCTACAAGAAAAACAAGGTGAGCAGGGCCTGTCGTTACCGCTCGTTAACAGTCGCGGTTCGGCTAGAGGCTGGGGAAATAAGCGTGGAGGATTAGAATTAGTGAGGGCATGAACATTTCGGTCAAGAGCGAATACGCGCTCAAGGCGATATTCGATTTGACGGCGCAATCTTTGGCGGTTCCGCAAGGGTCGGTCATGCCGCCAGTGAAGATCGCCGATATTGCCAAAAGGCAGAAGATACCGCAGAAGTTTTTGGAATTGATTCTGGCAGGCTTGAAGCAGAACGGGTTTGTGGATTCGCGGCGCGGGGCGGAAGGCGGCTATCTGCTGGCCAAACAGGCGGATGCCATAACCGTGGGCGAGGTGCTGCGTGCGGTGGAAAGCACGCGCAATGGCGGGAAGCGGAGCAAGGAAGATCCGTTCGGCCCAATTTGGCAACGCGTGGACGCCGCCGTTTCCAGCGTTTTGGATGAAACCAGCTTTGCCGATCTGGCCCGGAGTTGGCGGGCGAAGCACGCGAAATATATTCCCAACTGGGAAATTTAGGAGTGTTTGTGATTTTTCAAGATAATTCGCTGAGCATTGGGCGGACGCCGCTGGTGAAACTGAACCGGGTAGTGGATGGCGCGCACGCCACTGTACTGGCCAAGATAGAAGGGCGCAATCCAGCGTATTCGGTGAAGTGCCGGATTGGCGCGTCGATGATCTGGGATGCCGAGGAACGGGGAATTCTGCGGCCCGGCAAAGAGATTGTCGAACCCACGAGCGGTAACACGGGAATCGCGCTGGCGTTTGTGGCGGCGGCGCGCGGTTATCCCGTTACGTTGACCATGCCAGAGACAATGTCGATGGAGCGACGCAAGGTATTGAAGATATTCGGGGCGAATCTGGTTTTGACTGAAGGCGCAAAAGGGATGAAGGGCGCGATTGCGAAAGCGGAAGAAATTCATGCGTCGGACCCGGACCATTATTTTCTGCCCCAACAGTTTGATAATCCGGCGAACCCGCGCATCCATCTGGAAACGACGGGCCCGGAGATTTGGCAGGATACCGGCGGGGCGGTGGATGTGTTTGTGGCGGGCGTGGGTACGGGAGGGACGATTACCGGGGTTTCGCGCTACATCAAAGGCGTAAAAAAACACCCCATGCTTTCGGTGGCGGTTGAGCCGGTTGCGAGTCCGGTGATCACGCAGACGCTGGAACGCCAGGAGATCAAGCCGGGGCCGCACAAGATTCAGGGGATAGGCGCGGGGTTTGTGCCGAAGAATCTGGATTTATCGCAAGTAGACCGGGTGGAGCAGGTGACAAACGAAGAATCGATCGAAATGGCGCGGCGTATGGCGCGCGAGGAAGGCATTATTTGCGGCATTTCTTGCGGCGCGGCGGCGGCGGCAGCGGTGCGGATAGCCAAGGAACCGGCGATGGCGGGTAAGACGATTGTGGTAGTGCTGCCGGACGGAGGCGAGCGATACCTGACGTCGGCACTATTTGAAGGAATGTTCGACTAGCGGGGCTAGAAAATATACTGGATGGGTAACCCTGAGGGGAGCCGGCGACGTTTAGATGTTATCCCCGTAACAGGGCGGGCGCTCTTCCCCAAACCCGAAACCCCGAGCGCCCGCCACCCCCCTTAAGAACGTCTGAGGTATGCGCAAACTTTACCTAGCTGATCGCAGAGCAGGACCGGGGGGCCTGCGCGGACGAGGCTGGAAAGCCGCCCGGCTGCCAAGAATGGCCACCCTACGAAAGTGTGACACGGCAGGCGAAATGTAGAAACTCCAGGAGCAGGACCGGGGGGTCCTGCGCGGACGAGGCGTCCGCCCCACCACGAACC
This sequence comes from Bryobacterales bacterium, assembly GCA_963785595.1. GTDB lineage: Bacteria > Acidobacteriota > Terriglobia > Bryobacterales > Bryobacteraceae > Bog-105. Next base: position 363,826 of record CAWAVY010000004.1, read on the forward strand.
AGGTGACGAATTTCTAACTCAGGACACTACTGTGTTTCCGGCTTGGTCCTCAACAGCGCCGCCGCCGCTCTTCCCAACGCCGCAGCTTGCGGATTATTCAAGAATGCCCACGCCACGGCGCGCAACAAAATCGGCGGGTTGAAGGCAGGGTCGGCGTTGCGCTTGCGGGCAATCAGTTCCGCCAGCATCTCGCGCGGCCGCTCCCGCACTTCATCGAGCATGGCCACTTGATGGACGCAGGAAATGCCGCAATTGGGCGCGCAGGCCTTTTCGGTATGGAACTCGCGTTCCAGATCCTCTTTCGTATAGGCGGCGAGTGGCTTGCCGGGATAGCCGCGCTGCTGCGAACAGTAATGCACCAAGCCATCCTCACAGATGTAAAGGAATCTGCTGCCGGCCCGGCAGTGCCATTGGTGAGGCAGACCGCGAACGAGATTCGTTTGAAAGTGATCGAAGTGGGAGAATGAGAAGATTGATTTGTCGAGTTGGCGGATCCCTTCGTAGATCTCGATTTGGGTTAGGGGCAAAGGCCGGGTCTGCCCAGTTCCGCCGTGCAGAATACCAACAGTGCTGTTAAAACCGAGCGAACGGGCCCGCTGGGCAATCGAGCGTGCGTCGCCCGGATTCCGCACGTCGGCCCCCAGCACGGTGTTAACTGTAATCGCAAACTCGGCATGTTCGGCCAGCATGATCAATTTGCGGTCCAGAACTTTCAGGCTCTTCTTGGATGTATCGTCGGGCTGGATATTATCGATGCTGATTTGCAGGTAGTCGAGGCCGGCGGCGTTGAGCGCGCGAATCCGTTCGGGCGTGAGCAGGTAGCCGTTGGTGATGACGGTGGCCATGGCTCCTACTTGGCGGATGCGGCGGATAAGGTCATCGCATTGCGGATGCAGCAGGGGTTCACCGCCGCTCAATGTGATGATCGATGTGCCGAACGCTCCCAGCCGGTCGATGCGGCGGAGCATTTCATCAATGGGTACCGGCTTCGAAGAGGAATCGTACTCGTTGCAATATGAGCAAGCGAGGTTGCAGCGGCGGATGGGGATGATTTGGGCGAGGATAGGGTGGCGCTTTGACTCCATAGCGCGAGCGAACAGACGAACCTCGCGCCACTTGCGGTCCGCAGCGCGATACCGCCTGGAAAACGCACGACGAACTTGCATCTGCTGAATCAGACGCTTGGTGGACGCGTGAGGATTCGGAACCGGCTTAAGCGAGTAACACGGCTTTGACTGGCGTCGCGTGCCATGCCGGCGTGGCGTTCAACAAGAATTGAGCGGTTTTTGAAAGCGAGGCCGCTTCCATATGGCAACTGTGGCACCCTTCGCGCCCGTCCAATATAAGCCGCCCGTTCACATTGCTTAACCGGTAGGCCCGTTGCGCGCCATGCTCCCACTGCAGAGCACCCAGTGACCAATCGGAGTTGGCAATCATGCGGATTCCGCCGCGTGCGGGACCGATGAGAATTGTGTATTCCGAAGGACTGTGGCCGGCGGCGGCGCTGTTCTCGGCCGCTTCGAATATTTCGCGCGCATTTTCGAGGAATTGGCTCACACGGCTGTATCGCGCCGTTTTGGAAAAATTCGAGGGAGAGGAGGGGTGGAAATGGTCCTTGTATTTTTTCGGGTCTGTCCCTATACTCTAATTAGCCCTCGACCTAGTATTTTCGAATTATTAGCACTCCGTGACAATCAAGACTAAGCTTTTCGCGCCAGTGGTCTATGCTGTCGCAATCTGCTCCATTGGGGTGGCGCAGACGCCCAATGTTGATTCGGGCGCGGCTGAACCGAGTCTGCTATCGACGCGTTTGACAACATGCAATCCATGGGTTCTGCAGTCTCTGCCGACGGAGTTGTCATTCCGGCAGCGCGTGTGCCTTAGCCTTGCCAAATTGGCTAGTCCGGCGCGTTTCCTGGAAGCGGGATTGGGAGCGGGATTTTCGCAATGGCGGAACTCCCCACGCATCTATCCCCGCGACGGGGACGATTTCGGGACACGTTTTGCTCACATCTACGAACGCCAGGCGGGCCGCGGCACGGCGGAGCTTCTGGTGGGCTACTGGCATCACGAAGATCCGCGGCAGCATTTCACAAATGCTCATGGCGCGGTGAACCGTACGCGCCTTGCGCTTTGGAGCGTGTTGGCGAGCCCAGATGAGGACGGCCATGCGCGGCCGGCTTTGGTCCCAATTGCGGGTTCTCTCGGCTGGGGGCTGACTTCGATGGCGCTTTTCCAATATCAGAACGGGCTGTCCGATGGGTTGCGCCGTTCAGGGATCGCGTATGGGGCTTATTTTGCGCGAGCGTTGATTCACGAATTCAGTCCGGAACTGTGGTCTTTGACGCCGGCTTTTGTGCGAAAACGCCGTGAGGGGTTGCGCAAGGCGTTCACTTTATGAGACCCCGCACTGCGAGGGGCCGCCCTACGAGTCAGCCTACTCGCCGAGCGAGTAGCTCATCCCAAAGCGGCCGATTTCAATGAAAGACTTTTCTCCCGGCGGAGATATTTTGAATGACTCAATTCTGCCGGTGCGGCTAAGGCGGTGCGCCTCGACACTGCCCAACAACTGGCCGGAATGAGCGTCGTACAAATTCACATCCAGCGCGTTATCGTCTTTCTTCTTCCAGCCGAACACATACTCGCCGGGCTTGAGCGCGATATCGCCAATTTTCATGGATGCCTGAACAATCAGGAAATTCGAGTACTTGCCTTCGGCCGCATAGCCGGCCGTGATCAGCACCACACCGGCAACGAACTTACCGCTCCCGTTGGTGATGCCGGAAGCGCTGCGAAACTCCGTCTCAATGCGTTCCTTTTCAACCGGAGCACGTGCGGGAATGAGAGACTTCAATTCGCTCTCGGTTGCCTGCCGCCAGGCGGCGCTCGCAACGGCGGTGACAACGAAGGTGGCAAGCAAAAAAAGCCGGACAAGAATTCGCATAGCTCTTACTCTACTTTAAGTGAACAATGCCACGCTGAATGGCGGTAGTGGCCGCCTGCGTCCGGTCCGTCACACCCATTTTGCCCAAGATACTGTTGATGTGAGTCTTTACGGTTGCTTCGGAAATGGATAAGCTTCCGCCAATTTCTTTGTTGCTCTGTCCGCGCACGATGAGCCCAAGCACTTCCAGCTCGCGGGCCGTCAACTCCTGTCCGCCCATGCGTCCGGCCAAGCGCTCCGCCACGACAGCGGGAATACGGGTTTTGCCCGCATGTACGGCGCGGATGGCATCCAGCAGTTCATCGCCAAACATGCCTTTCAGAAGATAGCCGCGCGCGCCGGCCTGCAAAGCGCGGTAAATGTCTTCGTCCCCGTCAAAAGTGGTTAGCACGATAATGCGCGCGGCCGGAAACTCGGTTCTGATTTTGGCCACGGCCTCGGCACCGCCCAAAGTTGGCAAGCGAAGATCCATGAGCGTCACGTCCGGCTGGTGTTTTCGAAACAGATCGACGCCGATTTTGCCGTCCGACGCCTCGGCCACCACTTCCATGTCTTGCACGGTGTTGAGCAGCGCCACCAATCCCTGGCGCACGATGTGGTGATCTTCCACCACCAAAAGCTTGATCTGCCCGCTCATGGCACCATCTTCTCAATATCGATCTCGGTCCCTTCACCAGGATGGCTTTTGACGTTCAACTCGGCGCCAATCTGCGCCGCACGCTCGCGCATGCCGCGCAAACCGAAATGCCCCGCCGGGCCCGCTGAATTCACCGCGCCTTCAAAGCCCCGCCCGTCATCGGCTATGGTCATGCGCACCTTCTTGCGGTCGTAGGCCAAATCGATCTTCACCTCGCTCGCTTGCGCGTGGCGCACCACATTCGTTACCGCCTCTTGCCCTATCTTCAATAGCTCGCTTTCGATATTTTCGGGCAAGGCGCGATAGGTGCCCAGCACCTGGAATTGGACCTTTAAGCCCGATCTCTGAGTAATCTCGGAAGCCATCGCCGATAGGCGGGTACGGAAATCGGCCGTGTCCGCACCCTCCGAGCGCAATTGCCAAATCGAACGCCGCGCTTCGTGCAAGCTACTCTGCACCAATTCGCGGGTTTGCTTGATCAGATCTTTTACGCTGTCGGGCGCACTTTCCAACTTGCGGCCTAACAACTCCAGTTGCAGGGAAACCGCCACAAACCCTTGCGCCAGAGTGTCGTGAATCTCCCTGGCAATCCTGTTGCGTTCCGCCAAAACAGCGTTGAATTGCGCTTCCACCTCGCGCACGCGCCAACGATAAAAGAGATAAACAGAAAGTGCCAGCGCGCTTGCCAGCAGGAGATAAAACCAATAGGTCTGATAAAAGCGCGGCAACAGGCGAAACGCAACCACCGTTTCATTGGTATTCCATACGCCATCGTTAGCACGCGCCGTGACTCTAAAGCGATATTCGCGGGGCGGCAAGCTGGTGTAATAAGCGGTGCGCCGCGTCCCCGCTTCGACCCAGGCGCGGTCAAATCCTTCCAGCCGATAGCGAAAGCGCACCCGCTGCGGAGAGGCGAAACTGATGCCTGTGTATTCAAACGAAAGCCGCTCGTGCCCCGGCGCAATATCTCGCGTCAGCGTCAAGTTAACGGGTTGATCGTCTACTGCGAAGGATTCGATCGATACCGGCGGCGCTTTGCCATTCGCCATGGCCGAGCGGCTCTCCATGGTAGATACGCCGTGCAGCGTTGCGAACCACAGCGCGCCATCTTGCGAACGCCAAGCCGAAGGGTGGCCGCCTTCGCTGCACTCGTTTACACGCATGCCATCGGCGGTGCCATATTGCGCGATGGATAAAGCGCCTTCAGCGCCCGCTGCTAACTCGGCTTTCGCTACCCGGAAGATTCCCGTTTTCGAGGTGAGCCAGAGAAATGGGCCATCCTCCACAATGGCGTAGATCGATGAGGGTAGGCCCAAATTGGCTGCATAATGAGAGATGCGGCCGTTCTGCAGGCGGTGCAAGCCGCCGTCTTCGGTACCAACCCACAAGATGCCAGTGGAATCTGCCTGCAACGCGGTGATTACGCTGCTCGTTAAACCATCTTGCCCACTGAATGTTTTAAAGCGGCCGTCTTTGAGGCGTGTTAAGCCGCGCAAAGTGCCCACCCAAAGAGCGCCGTCTCTATCGCGCGTCAGTGCGCCAACAAAATCGCTGCCCAAGCCATCGGCCTCGGTGTAAGTGCGAAACCGCGCATCCTTCCACACAGTGAGGCCGCGGCGGGTACCAATCCAGACAGCGCCATCGGTATCTGTATAGAGCGATCGGACTAAATCGTCTGCCAAACCGTCCGCCGTCGTTAGCAGCGTTACGTTTCCGTCGTGTAATACGTTCAAACCGTCTTGGGTGCCCACGAGCAAATCGCCGCCCGCCGTTTCGCCGAGCGCGAACACCAGATTGCTCGATAAGCCATTCGCCACCGTGAAGGAAGACATCTTGCCGGCGGCCAGTTTGGTGAGTCCGCCATTGGTTCCAAACCACAAAGCGCCTTGCCGATCCTGATAAATGCAGCGCGCCAAGTCGTCCGCCAATCCGTCTTTCGCGGTGTAGGTGGTGATTTTGGGATCGCGCAGGACTGTCACGCCGTTTGATTCGCTGCCAAACCACATATCGCCTTCACTGTCCTCGAACAGGCACAAAATTGTGTCGTTGGATAACGGGTCGTTGGCGGGAAGGGTCTCGACGTTGCCCTTCACAATTCGTTTGACGCCGCGATTGGCCACCCAGAGCGCGCCCTGTTTATCTGGCAAAGCCGCACCTCGATTGCTATTGATGTCGGGCGTTTCCTTCGTTTCGCGCAATGCAAATCGACCGTTTCGAAACTCGGCAACGCCGCTCGCGGTTACAACCCACAACAGCCCGGCGCGGTCTTCATAGACCGACCAGATACTATTGCCCGGAAGACCTTGGTCGCGGGTGAACACGGAGGTCTCGCCGTACTGGAATACCGTAAGCCCATCGGCCGTGCCGATCCACAGCGCGTGCCCGCGGTCTTCCCACAGTGCCCGAATATTATTGCTGTGCAGCGCGGGGGTATTTTGGGAATCGAACACGGTGAACTTTAAACCGTCAAAGCGCACCAAGCCGCCCTCCGTCGCCAGCCATAGGTACCCTTCGTGTGTTTGCAGAATGGCGTGGACGGTGTTTTGCGGAAGGCCGCTCTCCGTCTGCCAAGTCTGGCGCTGGAAGCTGGTGAGCGGTTTGGCGGGATCAAGCGCGGCCAGGGGCCAGGCCGCCATGACCCAAGCCAGCGCGCAGAGAAAAGAACGCATTGACACGATTCCACCATACGAAACTCCCGCCCTTTTTGAACCGCGCGCGCCAGCAAGCGGTTACCGCGTGGAATTAGTAAAATACAAAGAGAACCCATGTACGAATATCAGCAAGAATCGTCCGGCCTGCAGAAGCTCACAGGCACCATCCCGCTTACAACCCAGCAAGCAGCCGTCATCAAGCAGACCTATGTTCTTTTCGGCGTCGCCATTTTTTGCGCCTTGGCCGGAGGCTATATCGGAGCCACTTCTGAAACCTTGGCGCAATTCTTTTCGGGCCGCATGGGCTGGATTGCGGCCATGCTCATTTTGAACATTGTGCCGCGCATCGCCATGGCGGCGCGCAATAACCCCGTATTGGGCGTCACCGCTCTGGTGGCCGATGGTTTTCTTTCGGGCATAGCCATGTCTCCGCTGCTTTGGGTGGCGCGTATGGTGAACCCGCAGCTGATTCTGGTGGCGCTCGCCGTTTCCGCTTGCGTGTTCATTGGCGTAACCGCCTATGTGATGATGTCGGGCCGCGCTTTCTCGGCTCCGCGCGGGTTGATGGCGGGCCTGTTCTTTTCAACGATCGCCATTGTGTTGCTGAACAGCTTTCTACACATCGGCCTGCTCGGCATTTTGATTAGCTTGGCCATCGGAGCGTTGGGCGTTTGCACGTTGGTTTATTCGACCAGCAGCGTGCTTCGCTCGTCGGCAAGCGATAGTCCAATTCCGGGGGCTTTGAGCTTATTCGCCGGAATGTTCAACGTGTTTGTGGCGACGTTGAATATAGTCCTGCGGCTGCTGGGAGGAGGGCGTAGAAGTTAAGCGTGGTTCTTCATGCTCTTGGCGCCACGACCGTGCAACGCCGCCAACTTATCATCCAGGAACATTAAAGAACGCTGCAACTGCTCTTTGTACCTTGGATTTTCGGCCTTGGCGAGATCCTGCAACACCCTGGTGCGTGAAAGCTCGAGGCTCTCGCGTTCCCGCTGTAGACTGATCTCCGCCGCTTCCATTTGATTGACTCTTGACTGCTCGCTTCGAGTAGCCGCCGCTTCTATCTGCGATTCGACTGCTTTACTCTCCCAGCCTCTTGCCATATACACCAGCTTGACACATTTCGCAACCGGTTTCAATTTTGCTTGGGAAGGCGGTTGGAAAGCCGCCTGGCTGGCAAGAATGGCCGCCCTGCGAAAGGGTTGACGACAGCAGAAGCCCACCCATCGGCTGTTATCCTTGTTAATTAGCAGCCCCATGCCGCAGTTGCGTTATCACACTCCGCACGGAATCACCATCACCCGCACTGAAACGAAACTGGCCTTTTCACGCGGTTTAGGCCACGTATTGAAGCAACTCGATACCAAACGCGGCGCTTATTTTTCTTCGGGCTACGAATACCCGGAACGCTATTCGCGCTGGGACGTAGCAACCCTAGCCCCACCCATCGAGATCGTGGGCCGGGAACGCGCACTCACATTGAGCGCACTCAACGAGCGCGGCAGGGTGATCCTGCGATTGCTCCGTCCCCTGGTTGACGGTCACCCTCATTGGCTCTGCGAGCCCGCTACGCCCGACGGATTCATCCTGCACCTCAAACCGCTGGCCGACCGTTTTGCTGAAGAAGAGCGGAGCAAGCAGCCTTCGCCGTTCTCGCTCGTGCGCTTGTTGGTACAGGAATTTCGCAATCCGGCGGACGCACGCCTGATGCTGGCGGGCGCGTTCGGCTACGATCTGCTGCTGCAGTTCGACCCTATTACGCAGCGCCTGCCGCGGCAAGATCAAAAGACGCTCCATCTTTTTCTGTGCGACGACATCTACTTCATGGATCGCAAGAAAGAAGTCATCGAACATTATCAATACGATTTCGATGGCGCAAACGGTTCCACGAGCGGTTTAGACCGCGTCACGCCGAGCATCGCCAAATCGAAAAAAACCCCGGCACGGGCCGAAATCGTTTCCGACCACCGAAGCGAAGAATATATGGCGAAGGTGGAAACGGTGAGAGAAGGCATGCGCCAGGGCAATTATTACGAAGTGATTCTACGCCAGACCTTCAGTGCGCCTTTCTCCCAGAGCCCGTCTGAACTTTTCCAGCGCATTCAGAAATCGAGCCCGAGCCCATACGAATTCATGCTCCAGATGGGCGACGAGCAACTGGTAGGCGCATCGCCGGAGATGTTCGTGCGGGTGGAAGAAGACCAAGTCGAGACCTGCCCTATCTCGGGTACGGCGCGCCGCTCGGGCGACCCGCTGCGCGACGCCGAAAGCATTCGCGCCTTGCTCAACTCGACGAAGGAAGAATCGGAATTGACTATGTGTACCGATGTGGACCGCAACGATAAGTCGCGCGTGTGCGTTCCCGGTTCAGTGCGTGTTGTCGGCCGCAGGCTGATTGAATCTTATGCGGGGCTGTTTCACACGGTCGATCACGTCAAGGGCGTACTGCAGCCCGGGTTCGATTCTTTGGACGCGTTTCTGACTCATATGTGGGCGGTTACCATTATTGGCGCGCCGAAGAAAGCGGCGGCCCAGGCGGTTGAGGATCTGGAAAACGACGCGCGGGGCTGGTATGGCGGGGCTATTGGCATGATCAGCCTCAACGGCGATATCAATACCGGCATTACCATTCGCACCGTCCATCTGAAGAATGGCGTTGCTAAGTACGCTGCCGGCGCAACGTTGCTTTATGATTCCGATGCGCGTGAGGAGGATCAGGAGTGCCGCCTGAAAGCCACCGCCTTTTTCCGCGCCCTGTTCCCGTCGGTTGCGGTTGGACCGGAAAAGCATCCGGCGCGCAAGGTGGGCGACGGTGTTCGGTTACTGCTGGTTGACAACGACGATTGTTTTATTCATACGCTAGCCAATTACGCGCGCCAAACCGGCGCCGCCGTCTCCACCTATCGCTCCAATGTCGCCCTGTCAGCCATCGATAGCGTCAAGCCTGATGTAGTTTTGATTTCGCCGGGTCCGGCGCGACCCGAAGATTTCGGTGTGCCGAATCTTGTTAAGGAACTCGCCAGCCGCGGCATTCCCACTTTCGGCGTCTGCCTTGGTTTGCAAGGCATTGTGGAAGCGTTCGGCGGAGTGCTGGAAGTTCTGCCCTATCCAATGCATGGCAAAGGTTCGCTGGTCATGCACGAAGGAAAGGGAGTCTTTCGAAATATTCCGGCGCCTTTCCGCGTGGGGCGCTACCACTCTCTTTACGCACAGCGCGAAACTTTACCGGCCTGCCTTGAGATCACTGCGGAATCGGAGGACGGAATTATTATGGGAGTTCGCCATCGCGACTTGCCCATCGAAGCGGTGCAGTTCCATCCTGAATCAATTCTCACACTGGAACGCGATTGCGGGCTGCGCTTGATCGAGAACATGATTGAGGCTTACGCCCACGCCGCTGCCAGTGCGGTTGGCCTCAAATAGCGCGGCGTGTCTCAGAAACCAAGCGTTGCAGTAATAGGCGGTGGGTTGGCGGGACTTGCCACCGCGCTCGCTCTAGGTTCGGCGGGCTATCCAGTCACAGTCTATGAAACTCGTCCGTTCCTGGGTGGCCGTGCCACTTCCTACCCCTTGAACGACGTCACAATCGATAACTGCCAGCACATCTTACTTCGCTGCTGTACGAACTTGCTCGATTTTTACCAGCGTTTGGGCGTGGCCAGCCGAATTCACTTCTATCGCGAGTTCTATTGGATTGAACCGGGCGGCAGAATGTCGGTGATGAAGCGCGGTCGCTGGCCCGCTCCGCTTCACTTCACAGGCTCTTTTGCAAAGCTCCGGTTTCTTTCGCCTATGGACAAGCTTTCGGTAGCCAGAGGTCTGCTCGCTGTTAACCGTGAGTACGGCAAGCGGGCCGATCTTGATCAAATCAGCATGGCCGATTGGCTGCGTGAGAAAAGACAAACTCCGCGCGCCATAGAACGCTTCTGGCGCCAAGTGCTGGTAAGCGCCGTCAACGAAGAGCTTGATCGCATGGCGGCGGCGCACGGTCTCCAGGTGCTCTACCTCGGCTTTCTATCCAATGCCACAGCCTATGAAATGGGCGTTCCGTCTGTCCCACTCGCGCATTTGTATGCTGCGGAAGCTTGGTCCCGCTATGAATCTGTAAAATTTGCCTACCGCTCGGCTGTGCAACAGCTTCAAATCGACAACGGCGAAGTGCGCGCCGCTTTCATTAACGACGCGACGGTCAAAGCCGACGCTTACGTGCTGGCCGTTCCCTTTGAACGAGTGGCCGCGCTGGTGCCTGAACTCGCGCTCGACCTATCCGCCTTTACTCACTCGCCCATCACCGGCATTCATTTATGGTTTGACCGATCGATTACCAACTTGCCCCACGCCACCCTGCTGGATCGCACCATACAGTGGATGTACAACAAGGAAGACGGCCGGCATGTTCAGTTGGTCGTCAGCGCTTCACGCAGTCTTACCGAGATGCCGCGCGGCGAAGTGATCGACCTGGCGTTAAAAGAACTGACGGAGTTTTTTTCAAACGTCGCGCAAGCCAAACTCGAACGCGCCCACGTTGTGAAAGAGGTGCGGGCTACTTTTTCCGCAGCTCCTGGTTTGGAACCGCAGCGTCCGCTGCAACGTACAACCGTTTCAAATCTCTTTTTGGCGGGCGATTGGACGCGAACCGGTTGGCCGGCGACGATGGAGGGCGCCGTGCGCAGCGGCTATCTGGCGGCGGAGGCGGTGCTGAAAGATTTTGGCCTCAAAATCGCCGATGACGGCGGTGGTCGAGCGCGGGATGGGTGACCCGGCTGTGTGGTAGACTGCACGTACGTTGCGGTCATCATCCTTATCTTTGGTTCGCCCCATTGCCCTCATAGGCTGCTTTGCAGCCGGTCTATCCGCCCAGATGCCCGCGTCTACCTATGTCCCGCTCACTTCGGGCCAGCGTTGGGACCACTATCTGCACCAAACCTTGTTGTCGCCCGGGATTTATTTGGCCAGTCTCGCCGCCGCCGGTGGGGAGCAGTTGGCGAAAGATCCGCCGGAGTGGCGGCAGGGAACGGAAGGCTATGCCAAACGCGCTGGTTCTCTTTTCGCGACTTTTGCCATCCAGGCTAGCGTTCAGGAAGGCACGGCCGCTGCGCTCGGTTACGATCCGCGCCGCCTGCGCTGCGAATGCCAAGGCGGAGGCCGGCGTTTGGCGCATGCTTTCGCTTGGTCGTTACTGACAAAAAACGAAGCGGGTGCGACGCGCTTTAATTTCCCTGTCGTCGCAGGCGCTTACGCCGCGGGCATGCTTCCTTTGCTTTGGTATCCAGACCGCTACAGCCCGCTCAAAGATGGCTTCCGGCGCGGCAGCCAGCAACTTGGCTTCGCGGTCGGAGCAAATTTGATAGCGGAATTCAGCCCCGAACTGAAGCGCTTCTTCCGCCGAAAACCCACGCCCTAGCCCTTGGAGCCGGTCACTTTACAACATCCGGCGCCGCTTCATTCGCCCTTCGTTTGCGATACTCCGAGAACATCTCGTTCGCCTGGCTTTCGCGATGCAGCTTGCGGTACAGCATAGCCAGCGAATAGCAAGCATCAGCCGACCCCGCATCGCTCTTCACCGCTATTTGAAAGTCTTTGACGGCTTCCTCCTCGCGCCCTTCCTTCTCGAGCACCCGCGCCAAATAGTAGTGAGTGCGCGCCAGATTCGGATCGTAGCGGAGCGATTCCCGCAACGCCTGTTCCGCCGCCGCCGTTTCGTCAAGCCGCAGCAGTAAATATCCAAAGTTGTGAGGCGGCCACGCGGAAGGCCGGGCCTGCGCGCGATTCAGGCTGACCGCCTTTTCAAATGCTTTACGTGCTTCCTCCCTCTGCCCCTGCATATCCCACGCCAAACCTAAACTGTCCCAAGCCCGCGCCGAACTTGGATCGCGCTCCAGCGCTGTTTGCAGGTTCTCCACCGCTTCCCTGTAACGGCGCTCGTCATAATCCATCCGGCCCAGCCAGTACCAATAAAGCGCGTTCGCGGGACGTTCGCCAGCCAAGCTCTTCATCACGGCGCGCGCCCCGCCGTCGTCGCCCAACTTCAGCAATGCCATAGCCAGGGTGAAGCGGTCGCCTTCCTTCGCTGGACGGATTTTTTCGGATTCATGAAAATCCGCCGCGGCCTGCGTCATTCTTCCGCCAAGAAATTCCACCGCGCCCCGCAGCGCTAACAGTTCCGCGCGCTGTTGGTCGTTAGCCGGTTTTAAGCTTGCCAAGGCCGCTTCCACCCGACTGTAATTCTTGGCCCGCAATTGCGCCACTAAATCGTCGCGCTCCGCGGAATTTTCCAGAGCGCGCGCGAGCCGCCGATAAATGTCCTCGCTCTGCGCTATGAGGAGCGCACTCGCCGTCAGGCCCAACCCTATCGAGCGCAGTCTGCGCACGCCAATGGCCTCATTTCAATCGTTCGCAGCATCAAATCGGCGCGCCGTGAACGTTCCTCATCCAGCTTCTTGAGCAGCTCCGCCTGCGCTGCCGCCCGCGAATCGCCGGTTCGCTTATAGAGCACCAGCAACTGCTCATTGGCCTGAAAGCTTTCGGGCTTGAGCTTCACCGCCCGCTCCAATTCAATCTGCGCCTCTGCCATGTTGCCTTCGAGCATCGCAATTCTGGCTAGTTCCGTATGCGCTTCCGAAAAATCAGGCATCAATGCCACCGCTTGATGGAGCCGCAACGCCGCCTCATCCAGATTGCCTTCCAATCGTGCAATCCGCCCCAAATAATAGTCTGCCGCCGGCGCCATCTTAGGGCTGTTTTGGGCAATGTGCATCTGCTGCTTCGCATTGGTGTAATCGCCCGAAGTGAATTCCGCCACGCCCAGCGCGAAATGGCCTTTGACATCCGCCGGTTTTGCCTTCACGAATTTTGCCAAGTAACTGGCGGCAGCGGCCGCATCGCGCGTCTCCAAAATTGCCGAGCCCATCGCATAGTTGTAGTCGGCATTGTCCGGATCGAGCTCCAGCGCTTTGTCCAAAGATTGCCGCGCTTCAATGGGCAGATTCATCTCCCCGGCGATTAAGCCAAACAGAAAGTGGATGCGCGCCATATTAGGCGCTAAATCGCGCGCGTGCGCCAAGTAGCCGAGCGCACCCTCGTGATCTTTGCCGTCCTCCGCCAACCGCGCCAATTCTAATAAGTGCGCCGGATTGTTGGGGTCCAGTTGCGCCACTCGTTCCAGCGTTTTTCTGGCATCAGCAGGCCGCCGCACTTGTTCATAGGCCACGGCAAGACGTTGCAGGCCAGCGAATCCCGCCCCGCCGCGCGCGTCTAACCCTTCCGCCAAGGCTATGACAACCGCCGCAGCTTTCGGCGAATCCAGCGGTCCGCGCATCACGGCAAAATCGGCTTCGGAAAAATCGGCTCGCCTCGCTAACCGCATGGCCACCGCCTTTGCTTCGGGCACGCGGCCCAGACCCGTTAAATCCAGGCAGCGCATCCGGAGATCGTCCACCTTCCCTGCATCCAACTGCCGCAAAGATTCGCCGAATTTCTCTTGCTTCGCAAAGGTCGCCGCTAGAGACGCATGGGCTTCCGTATCGGCCGGCTTACTCCGCAGCACCCGCCGCCAAGCTTCCTGCGCGCATGAAACATCGTCGAGCTGCTGGCAAGCACGCCCTAAATTCTGCCAAGCCGGTATAAGCTGCGGAGCGCAACGCGCGGCCTCCGCAAAATCGTTGTGCGCCTCCACCAATTCGTTCCGCCGCGCATGGACCACGCCCCTCAGGTTCAGCAAACCGCCGTCCCTGGGCGTCTGCCTCAGCGCGTCCTCGACCAATTCCCAGGCTGCGTTCAGGTCTCCGGCATCGAGCTTGTCTTGAATGGCCATTACCGCCGGCGGCTCGTCCTGCGCTTCGATAAGCATGGCAAAAGCAAAGAAAGCTACTAAGATTTTCGCCATCGCTAACTGAAATATACTTTACCGATTTCTTTTCAAAACGCTTTGTTATAGAATGGCAACCGATTCCAAGGAGATAAAACCATGCTGTGTCGCCTTACAAGGGGAACCTCGCTACTCCGCCTTTGCGTCTGCCTCCTCATGATTTCACTTTGTTCCGCGGCCCTGTTCGGACAAAGTCAAAACGCCAGCCTTGAAGGTCAAGTCATCGATAAGTCCGGCGCCACCGTCCCGCAGGCGACTGTCATCATTTCCGCAGCCGAACGTTCGCTTAGCTCCTCTTTGCAAACCGATAACGACGGCCGGTTTGCCTTTCCGAATTTGATTCCAGGTTCTTACGATTTGACAATCAACGCCAGAGGCTTTCGGACTTACGTGCAGCACAATATCCAACTACTGGCGAATCAATCGGCCCAAATTCCCGTGAGTCTGGAAGTAGGCGACGCCACCACCAAGGTGGAAGTGACGGCCGATGCCGCACAATTGAACTACGACAACGGCGCGCAACAGGAGGGCGTACCGCCGCAGGTGGTGAATCAGCTTCCTCTGCTGGTTGCCAGCGGCACGCTGCGCAACGCGGTGCAATTTGTTACGTTCCTGCCCGGCGTGAACACCGGCACCAGCGTACAGGCTTTTAATGCGCGCATCAACGGCGGCCTCAGAATGGGCGACGAAGCCGTGATGGATGGCGTCAGCATGCAGGAAGGCACGATGTCGCAAAGCGGCATGGTTTCGTATCTCGACCTGCCCTCCACACCAGACATGGTCACGCAAGTCCAAGTGCTTACGTCCAGCTACGAGCCGGAGTATGGCACCACCACCGGCGGCGAAATCATCGTCACCACACGTAGCGGCACCGATCAGTTCCACGGCTCGGTTTTCGAATATTTCCGCAACAAGGACTTGAATGCCTCCGCGTTTACCAACCAATTTGTCACCGGCGACCGCCGCCCCAAAGACAATGAAAACGAATACGGCGGCTCCGTCGGAGGCCCCGTCAAAATTAAGTTCTTGCCCTTCGTGTGGGGATCGAAGCATAAGACTTATTTCTTCCACGATGAAGAATATTTGCGCAGCCTTGGCGGCACAAATCGTCCCTTGTATTCGATTCCTTCCACCCAGGAACGCACCGGCAATTTTTCCGACCTCGACGTGCCGCTCTACGATCCGAAAACCGAAACGATTACGAACGGCGTCATCAACCGTGCGCAATATGCGGGCAACATCATTCCCGCTTCGGAGCAAAGTCCCTTAGCCATCCAGTGGATGAAATATCTTCCCGCCACCACGGCGCCTGGCCCCTATAACAATTACCTGGCCCAGCCGGTGTCCGATGGCATCCTCTCGAATACGGATGAATTCCTCTACAAGATTGACCACTACTGGGGTGAAAAAGATCACATCTTCGCCACCGTCTTGCGCCAGACGACACAACCGAATGAGCAGTGCGCGTTGCCGGTGGAACTCTGCACGTCAAGCCCCGCCAATCCGGAAGACGCCTGGGTCAGCCGTCTGAATTGGGATCACATCTTTACTCCCACGCTGCTGAGTCATTTCGCCTACGGCTACCTCAATCGCAACGAAGGATACGGCTCGGTAACGGGCCAGAATCCCAAAGATCTTCCAGAGATTCCAAATGCCGTGGGCTACAACGCATCGCCTGCCGCCAACTTCAGCGGCAACGGCATCAGTACTTTTGCAGGTTGGGGGAACACGCAAGGTCCTGGTTACTTGAACAAGACTACCCGGCCGTCGAATATCTGGAATGAATTGATCACCTGGGTTCACGGTTCGCACACCGTTAAGTTCGGCGGCGAATTCCGCCTCCTCCAGCAGGTGTTCCGCTATTCCAACAATGAATCCGGCACCTTGAACTTTACGGCCCTTTCCACTGGCCTTCCCGGCATCGCTAGCGGCGATCCCTTCGCCAGCTTCATCATCGGTGCCGTGGATAATGGCAACCTCAACGTCCACAACGTCTCGAAATATGGAGCCGAGCAACGTGCTTATTCTTTTCACATCGGCGATACCTGGAAGGTTTCGCCCAAGTTGACGGTGAATTACGGCCTCCGCTGGGATCGGTTTTCGCCTTCCTTCGAAACCGGCAACCGCCTGGCGTTCTTCAGTTTCGCTCCTAATCCCGGTGCCGGGGATTTGCCCGGCAGCCTGGCCTACTCCGGCAACTCCTGGGGGTCTGCCAGCTATGGCGCGCGTTTCCCTGAAAAGCCGTTCAATGGCGGCTTTGGCCCGCGTATCGGCGGGGCTTACAAATTGGGAGACAAGACCGTTCTGCGCGCCGGCTACGGCATGTTCTACACTCAGGCGTTCTACCCGGGTTGGGGCGGTGGCATGTCGCTCGATGGCTTCAATCCCCAACTCTCCTTTGGCGATTCGCATAGCGGCTACGAACCCTCGTTCTACATGGACAACGGCTTCCCGGCCTATAGCACGGCACCGAACATCAGTTCCACCGCCGACAACGGCACCAGCGGCCCGCAATATCGACCGACTTATGCGAACCACTTGTCTTACACCCAGCAATGGAACCTCACAATAGAGCGCAAGGTTGGCAATAGCGCGGTTGCCAAAGTCGCCTACGTCGGCAACAAAGGCACGCACTTACCATCTCAGCTACAACCGCTGAACGTTGTGAATCCAGCGCTTCTGAATTCTCTGGGAAGTACGGTATTGAACTCCGTATTTGCGCCCGGACAGACCAGCTTGGATGGAGTCAACGTTCCTTACTCCAATTGGGTATCCACGCTCGACGCGGCCGGATCTTGCAAGCC
Source organism: Bryobacterales bacterium (assembly GCA_963785595.1). Classification (GTDB taxonomy): domain Bacteria; phylum Acidobacteriota; class Terriglobia; order Bryobacterales; family Bryobacteraceae; genus Bog-105. The sequence goes on from CAWAVY010000004.1 coordinate 380,729, forward strand.
AACTGTGGCGCAGGCCCTGGTTCAATTCCCGCAGTACTGCGGTTCACTTTTCGGCCTGAATGAGAATGAAGGCACCTCTCTGTATGACTCGTTCCAGGCCAGCTTTGAGAAGCAGTTCTCCGGCGGATTCTATATGGGTGCGAATTACACTTACTCGCATCTCACTACCGATGCCTCGTCCACTACCCAGGCCACTGCCGGATATGGCGGCATAGGTGGTGTCATCAGTCCTTTCCAGGGGAGCCGCAATTATTCGATCTCCACGGACGATATTCCCAACACCTTTTCGCTCATGGCGGTTTACGACCTTCCCCTGGGCAGAGGGAAACGCTTCCTGGATAAGCCGGGCGTGGTGTCGGCATTGGTAGGTGGTTGGACGCTGACCTCGAGCATTAAACTCACTTCCGGCATGCCTCTCTACTTCCGCGATTCAACCGAGTGCGGTGTGCCAAATCAGTTTGACGCCGCTTGCATTCCCGGCATCCTTCCCGGCCAAAAGGTGTTAGCTCAATCCTGGGGCAACTTCAATGTCAACGAACCGGCCTTCAACGCATCCGCTTTCGAAGCGACATCGCTGTTCGCAAACGGCAATTATCTGGGCACCGGCCCGCGCGTGAGCACCGTGCGCGGTTCGCCTTATCGCGACACCAACATTTCGCTCAAGCGCAAATTCGCCATCAAAGAACACGCGAGTTTCGAATTTAGCGCCGAGACGTTCAATGTCTTCAACAACCACTACTTCACCTGCGACGGTGAGGCCTTCGGCGATTGTATCCCGTTTAATAACGATCCATCGGCCGGTTCCAAATTTGGCAGTTGGACCGGGACGGTTACGCAGCCGAGAAACGTGCAACTTGTGGGGCGGTTTACGTTCTAATCAAAAATGAACGGACCTGAAGGGCTCTTTTGAAGAGGGCCCTTTCGATCTAACCTTCCTCTGCTTCTTCTATCGCTTCCAACTCCGCCAAGGCTTCCAGATCTTTCGGACGACCAGCGGCCCGTTTTGCCCGAATGAGCTGCGGGAGACTGAGACACAAGCAGCGCGTTTCAAAAGCGTCTACCTCTATGGCGTTTACTTTAAGGTCGCGATAGCCACCTCCGCCCGGAATCTCTCCCATTAGATCGATATCGCCTAGTGAAGTAGTGAGTGTGAAATTGAGGCCGCGAGAGAGTGTCAGCCGGTCCCACACGAAAGGCAGTCCGGGTGGCGCTCCACGAAGATAAGGCCTTTCGTTTCCCAAGGCCCGCACCAAACGATCCAGGTTTTCTGGTGAACGTTCGTACACGATATCCAAATCCTGTGTGAGACGAGCTGAACCGTGCGCTATGGCGGCGGCACCGCCCACAACAATGAATTCTACGTCATGCCGCGACAGCAGCCTTAGCAAGGCTCCGAAATCCGTCATTGCTTCCGCAGCCGCGCCTCACGCCCGGCGCGCCGCATCTCTTCGGCAAAACGCATCAGAGCCATTGCCTTAAGAAAGCGTTCCTCCACGGTGAGCTTCAGATTCTCACGAATCAGCGTGCGGTCTATGTCCTTCTTATAAGCCTCGACTACCGGGTCCGGATCGCCGTTTGATGGCTGCTTCATGTCTTCAGTCTAAATCTCTTCAGTCTAGATGCTGCGGCTGGGAAAGAAAGCATCCTGCTGATGCAAGATTGAAGGCGGTTTGGTAAACACCACGGAAATGACGTCGAACCTCACTTGGCTCCAGTCGATCGCTCCGCGGGTCGCGTAAGCTCGCGCGCCGCGTATAATGTTCTTGTGCTTATCGGCGTCCATGGCGCGCTCCGGCGCTCCGTAGAGGGCCGAACTTCGCGATTTTACTTCGACAAACACTACCAGATTGTCTTTGGTGGCTACAATATCGATCTCGGAATCGGCACCCGCCCTATAGTTGCGGGTCACCACCGCATATCCCGCCTTTTGCAGATAACGGTGCGCCAGATCTTCGCCGCGCCTGCCCAATGCCGCATCGGGCGAGAGTGTCTCCGCCTCTTTTGTCTGACGGGCCCGGTCGCTCAGTTTCCACAACAACTGGCTGGGTTTCAACGTCCAACCGGATCTTTTAGCGCTTCCAACTGCCATTCAATCACCTTGCCCCGGATGACATAGCAGAGGTAGAACTCCCAGAACCGCCGGAACCAGCGGGCGCGATTAACCAGGAATTCAAACCCCAGATATCTCCACAATGCAAGTAACTTGACGTGGGTTGAAATCTCACGAAAACGCGCTTTGCTGTAGTACCCATAACCGGCATGGTCTTGGCCGAAATAGCGTAAGGAAAAGCTATTCAGATGCCAGCGGTGGGTTGGATCGCAAAACGAACTGAAATCCGTGTAATGCGGTGTGACAATCACCGCGCGGCCTCCCGGCCGCAGCAGCCGATGGAATTCTTCTATTGCGCCCATCACGTCCGCCACATGTTCAATCACGTGAATCGCGCGAACCTCGCGGAATGAACTGTCGCGGAACGGAAAAGGGAATTCATTCAGATTGGCAATGACGTCCGCTTTGGTATGCGGATTGGCATCCAGCCCTATCGCCCCGGGGAATTTGTTGATGCCGCAGCCAACATCCAACACCAGATCTGACACTGCGACCAGTTTATGCGAGCATGTCCAAGACCTGCTCTAGCGTGTCCATCGCAAAGTCGGCCTGATCTTTAGTAATCACCAGTGGAGGGCAGAGGCGGATGGTATTCGGCCCGCAGCCCAAAATCAGCAAGCCGCGTTCGAACGCCAACTGTTCCACGCGGTCGCGCAATTCGCCGGCCCGTTCTTTCGAAGCTTTGTCGCGAATCAGCTCAATGCCAATCATCAAGCCGCGCCCGCGGACGTCGCCCACAATTTCAAACTTTTTCGGCCATGCGCGCATGCGCTCCAACAAGTAAGCGCCCATGCGCGCCGCGTTCTCCACCAATTCCTCCTCCAGCAATTCAATGGTGGTAAGCGCCGCCGCAATGGAAACCGGGTTACCGCCAAAGGTGGACGCGTGCGCGCCCGGCGGCCAAGTCATGACATCGGCCCGCGCCACGGTGGCGGCCAACGGCATGCCGCTGGCGATTCCTTTCGCGATGGTCACGATATCGGGCGACACGCCAAAGTGTTCTGACGCAAACATCTTTCCGGTACGCCCCATGCCGCTTTGCACCTCGTCGTGAATCAGGAGAATGCCGTATTTATCGGCTACGCGCCGCAACTCCTGGTGGAATTTCGCGGGCGGTACCAAATACCCGCCTTCCCCCTGAATCGGCTCCACCACGATGGCCGCCACTTCCTCGGCCGGGAGAATCGTTTTGAACAGCGTATCTTCCAGCACCTTTACGCACTCAACATGGCACGTATCGGGCTCTTGGCCATAGACGCAGCGATAGCAGTTCGCGTAAGGGATATGATGAACGGGCAAGGGTGGATGGAACCCGCGACGCTGTGTTACTTTGCTGCCGGTGAGTGAGAGCGCGCCCATAGTGCGCCCATGGAAACTGCCTAGAAAGGCGATGAACTTGTCGCGCCCGGTGTGATAACGCGCCAGCTTGATGGCTGCTTCCACGGCTTCGGTGCCCGAGTTGCCGAAATACACCCGCCGCGGAACACCTCCAGGCGTAAGGGCGGCCAGTTTCTCCGCCAGTTGCACCATATTTTCGTAATAGAAATCCGTGCCCGACATGTGCAGAAACTCGGCCGCCTGCTTTTGAATGGCTTCTACCACGCGTGGGTGCGAATGTCCGGTGGCCACCACCGCGATGCCGGCGGCAAAATCCAGAAAACGATTGCCATCGACATCATCCACCACGGCGCCTTCACCGCGTTTCATCACGAGCGGATAGTCGCGCGTGTAACTGGGCGAGACCACTGCATGGTCGCGCGCGATAATTTCCTTGGCTTTCGGGCCAGGCAGCGCCGTGAGCAGGTTCGGCAGAAGCGGATTGGGGGCAATCAGCGTTGACATCTTACACCTCTAGTTCGTTTTGGGGAAACCGCAGGCAGACAGATAGGGCCGCTCAGAACTAAGGCGTTAGTCGGAGCCAAACAAAGACGGGCGTGTGGCGGAAGGAATCGCCATAAATTTAGTCTACGACAAACCCGGTTGACGCGCCAGCGGCATCCGCCGATTTCCGCCTTGACAGGAGGTGGCCACTTTTGGTAGGGTGGTGGTTACCATGGAGATCGGCATTAAAGAAGCCAAAACTAGCCTATCTAGGCTGGTCACGCAAGCCCAAAAAGGCGACCGCGTTTTTTTGACGAACCGCGGCCAACGGGTGATAGAACTGGTGGCGGTAAAAGCAAAGGCGGATCAACCTCCACACCGCGGACTGGGAATGTATAGTGATGTGAAGCTTCCTCCAGGATTTGGAAGCAAGAAACAGCGTCGCGCCGCCACTCAGTCTGTCCTTAAGGATATGGCCCTGGCTTGAAAGTATCGCAGCCTCTTCTGTTCGACACGCAAGCGGTGGTGTTCTGGGCTACCGGGACAATTCCCAAACCAGTCATCCACCGCGTGAATGAAGGTTACAGGGTCTTTGTCAGTGTGGTAAGTCCCTGGGAGTTTCTATTAAAGAGCAAGAAACACGGCTTTGGAATCGATTACACGCAATTTCTCAATACGGTGAGTGCGCTACAAGCTGAATTCCTTCCGATCGAGCTTCCGCACCTGGAAACACTGCGCGACCTGCCCTTGCGGGAACAGCACCGCGACCCATTTGATCGTTTGATAATTTCGCAAGCCATGCACGAGCGGTTGACGCTGGTAGGCGGGGATACGGAATTCCCCGCCTATCCGCTCAAGGTCTTGTGGGAAAAGCTGTGGGACGGAGCTTCTTGATTTTCTTTCCTGCTCGTTACAATAGGTCGAATGCCCGAGGAGCAACCATCCCCACTCAGCTTTGAAAAGAGTCTGGAGGAACTCGAACGAACCGTCAAGGAACTGGAGAAAGGCGACTTATCTTTAGAGCGCAGTCTGACGCTTTTCGAAACCGGCATGCGGTTGAGCGCCGAATGCAAGAAACTGCTGGAAGAAGCCGAATCGCGCGTGGAAGTGCTTAGCAGACGCGGCGGTGAAATCGTGGCCACACCGTTTAATCCCGAAAAGCCCGTCAAATGATGGCAGCGCCAACCCAGTTCCGCGCCGGACTTTCCAGCTACCTTGCCGAACAGGTGCGCGCCGTCGATGAAGTACTCGATCAATGGGTTCCCGCTGAATCCACCGCTCCGGTGTCCATTCATCAGGCCATGCGCTACAGCCTTTTCGCAGGGGGCAAGCGCATTCGTCCGATCCTCGCCATCGCCGCGGCCCGCGCGGTCTCCGATTCGCCCGACGGCATCGAAAACGCCGCCGCCACGCTCGAACTCATCCACACCTATTCATTGATCCACGACGACTTGCCGGCCCTGGACAACGACGACCTCCGCCGCGGCCGCCCCACCTGTCACAAAGTTTTCGGCGAAGCGATGGCGATCCTGGCCGGCGATTCGCTCCTCACGCTCGCTTTCGAAGTGTTGAGCCGCCTGCCTTACATCGACGCCGAACGTAAGATTCGTCTTGTCGAAGAACTCGCGCGCGCTTCCGGCACCGTCGGCGGCATGATTGGCGGACAAGTGAACGATATCGAAGGCGAAAAAAAGGCGCCTACCGCGTCTTTGCTTGAATCCATTCATCGCGCCAAGACTGGCGCTCTGCTGCGCGCCAGTCTCCGTATGGGCGCCATCTATGCGGGGGCCACGCACGCGGAACTCTCCGCCCTTTCCGAATTCGGTGAACGGGTTGGCCTGGCTTTTCAAATCATCGACGATGTACTGGACGTTGAAGAATCGTCTGAAAAACTTGGCAAGACCGCCGGCAAAGATGCCGCCCAGCAGAAAATAACTTTCCCGGCTGTGTACGGTCTTGAGCGCTCTCGTCAGATGGCCGAAGAAGAGCGCTTAGCCGCGCACACCGCGCTGCACTCCTTTGACGACCGCGCGGACCGCCTTCGCCAGATTGCCGATTTCATCGTTCAGCGCAAAACATGAAACAGCGGCTCGATGTCGCCATGCTCAGCCGGCAATTGGTCGAATCGCGCGAGAAAGCGCAAGCTCTCATTCTTTCGGGGAAAGTGACTGTCGATGGCCAGAAAGCCAGCAAGCCCGGCCACGCCGTTACCGAAACCGCCCGCATCGCCATAGCCGAGCCGTTGAAATACGTCAGCCGCGGCGGACTGAAGCTCGAAGCCGCTCTCGCGCATTTTGCTGTCGATCCCGCCGGCAAAGTCTGTCTTGATGTAGGAACCTCCACCGGCGGCTTCACCGATTGTCTGCTGCAGCACGGCGCAGCTTACGTTCATTGCGTTGATACGGGGGCGGGGCAAATTGATTGGAAACTGCGCACCGACCCGCGCGTAATTCTGCACGAGCGCTTAAACGCCCGCTATCTCACTCGTTCCGACATCGGCGAAGCGGTGCAGCTTATTGTTTGCGACGTCAGCTTTATTTCTGTAACTCTGCTGATTCCCGCCCTCACTCCGCTGCTTGCGCCTGGCGGCGATTGGATTATTCTTGTGAAGCCGCAATTCGAAGTGGGCCGCGAGTTGGTTGGGAAAGGAGGCATCGTGCGCGATCCCGCCGGCCATCAGGCCGCCTGTGACAAAGTGGCGGCGGCCTTAGCCAATGCCGGTTTCGCAACCCAGCTAACCGATAGCCCCATCCTTGGCGCCGAAGGCAACCGCGAGTTTCTGCTGCGCGCAATCAAGTAACCTATTGATTTGCTGTAATGCTAAAGCCCGATGCAAACCATTAGGACTGTTGGAATCATTTCCAAGCCGAAAATCGCGCGCGCGCCGGAAATCGTGTGCGGGCTTCTCGCCTGGCTCGACAAGCACGGCGTGCAATATCGCTGCGACCAGCTCACGGCTGAATACGCCGGCATCACCACCTCTTATAAGCGTGAAGAACTGCACGAGGGCATTGAAATGCTCATGGTCCTGGGCGGCGATGGCACTCTGCTATCGGCGGTGCGCGTCGTGGCGGGGCATGACATTCCCATCTTCGCGGTCAACCTCGGCCACCTCGGATTTCTTACCTCTATTCGTGTCGAAGAGCTTTACCCGGAGCTCGAGCGCGCCCTTCGCGGAGAGCACCGCCTGGGCCGGCGCCGCATGGTCGATTGCGAAATTGTGAGAAACGGTCAAACCATCGCATCTTATTCCGCCCTGAACGATGTCGTCATCGGCAAATCCGAACTCGCCCGCATGATCGACCTCGATACGCACGTCGATAACCACTTCGTTGCCGCCTACAAAGCGGACGGCCTGATTATTTCCACTCCCACTGGCTCCACCGCGTATTCGCTCTCCGCCGGCGGTCCGGTGATCTTTCCCTCTGTCAACGCCCTTTGTATCACGCCTATCTGCCCCCACATGCTGACCAACCGCCCCGTCATCGTTCCCGATTCCAGCGTCATTCATATTCTCAATCACGGTGAAGAAGGCAGCTACTTGACGATTGACGGCCAAGTAGGAGAACCCCTATCCAAAGGCGACCGCATTGTCTGCCGCGCGTCTCAGAAGACGATTCAATTGATTCGCCCGCCCAAAATGCTGTTCTTTGATGTGCTGCGCGAGAAGCTGAAATGGGGGGAACGTTAGGATGAAATGCTTTTGTTGAAAAAACTGAGTCTCACTTCCTGGATTTTCATTGCGCTGGTCGTTGGCATTCTCATCGGCGTCTTTTTCCCGTCCTTCGCCGTCCAACTCGCGCCTATCAGCAACATCTTTTTGCGGTTGATCAAATCCATCGTCGGCCCGTTGCTCTTTGGCACTCTTATCTACGGCATTTCGTCGGCAGGCGAATTGAAGACCATGGGCCGTATCGCGCTCAAAGCCGTTGCTTATTTTGAAGTGGCCACCACGCTGGCGCTTGTCATTGGCCTCGTGATGGTGAACCTGTTTCAACCCGGCTCGGGTATAAAAATCAATCCGGAAAATAGCGCCGCTCTGCCTACTCTTGCCAAGCCTGTCTCGCTCAGCCAAGTGCTGGAACACGCGGTTCCGAGCAACATCTTTGAATCGCTCGCATCCAACGACGTGCTGCAGATGGTGGTCTTTTTCTTCCTCTTCGGCGCGGCCTGTTCCGCCATTGGCAAGAAAGCGCAACCTGTGGTTGAGTTTGCCGGCGCTGTTTCGGAAATCATGTTCCGCTACACCAAATACGTCATGTACGTTGCGCCCTTTGGCGTGGGTGCGGCCATCGCTGTAACCATCGGCAAGAATGGACCAAAGGTCTTATTCAGTTTAGGGAAACTTGTCGGGACGCTCTATCTTGCCCAAGCACTGTTCGTCGTCCTGGTGCTCGGGTCAGCGCTGACCCTGGCGCGCGTGCCGCTGGGCGCTTTTATCAAAGCCGCGCGCCAACCCTTTGTGCTCGCCTTTTCCACCGCTTCGAGCGAAGCGGCCTTGCCACTGGCGCTCGAAAATATGGAGCGCCTGGGCATCCCCAAACATATTGTCGGTTTCGTGTTGCCTACAGGCTACAGTTTCAACCTGGATGGTTCGACGCTCTACCTCTCGCTCGCGTCCATGTTCGTCGCGCAAGCCGCCGGTGTCAATATGCCTGTCGGTACGCAGATCACGATGATGTTGACCCTCATGCTTACCAGTAAAGGTGTCGCCGCCGTGCCGCGGGCTTCGCTGGTGATCCTTGCGGGAACTCTTGGTACGTTTCACCTGCCACTCGAAGGCATTGCCCTCATTCTCGGAGTGGACGCTCTTATGGACATGTGCCGCACCTCCGTTAACCTGCTTGGCAACTGTGTCGCCACCGCCGTGGTGGCACGTTGGGAAGGCGTCAGCATTTCGCCGAACACCGAAAAGCAACTCGAAGCCGTGGCTTGATTACTGAGTGGACCAGGGCGGCACCACGCCGCTCATCCTCGCATATGCGATAAGTTGCCCCATGTGCTCATTCGCATGAACGATGATTCGCAGATACATTCCATCCACGGTGGCGTCGCGGCCATCCACTTTCACTTTACGCGCGAGATCGGCGGACGCCACTCCTAAGTGCGCCGTCTTCACCGCTTCCAACGATCGCTTCAGCCAGTTCACCACTTCCGGCTTCGTCTTCACTGTCTTTTCGAGATCGTTCGAGGTCATATCCGCCGGTAGCTTTACTCCCGTTACGCTCAGCAGCCAGAAATTTGCCAGCGCAATGTGCATGTATACCTCGCTAACAGAGCGCACGCCAGGGACCGGTCTCCAGGCAAACTTTTCCGCCGGAGTTGACTCCGCTAGCGCCACAAGCTGCTTTGAGACATGCAGCCATTCGCCATCGTAGCCTTGCCACAAACCCTCAAGATCCTGCCCATACAGCGCCCCCGAAAACAACGCCATTGCCAATACTGTTCGCATGTTTTACCTCCCCGGATGATACTCCCTCTCCGTGTGCGCCTTCAACTCTTCTTTGTAAAAGTAAACCTCCCGCAAATCTCCGGTGCTGTAACGCAGCGCCTCATCGTTAAAATGCTTCGTCCCCGCATGCCCGTTCTCTCCACCCGCCGTCACCGCGCGAGCTCGGACTTTATCGCCGAACTCGACCACGGCCACAAAACTGTTCCCGCTGGTCCCATACCATTTCTTCGTTCCCGGGTACGCGCGCGCACTGAACGACGCCAACGATCCCCACATTGACGACGTGAATCCCACCGGAATGCTGGCGCCCGCATCGCTAAACGGCTGCACAATATCGCCCGTTAATCTTTGGAACCGGTTGATCTCGCCCCATGGCGTCTTCCACGTTCCGAAGTCCGCCGCCAGCTTATCCAACGCCGCTGCTAATGCGGCCAGCAATTGCTCCGCCGAAGCTTTGCCCGCAATGTAGTCTTCCACCGAAAGGCCGGCGCTCTTGGCATCGGAGATCACCTGCTTGCGTATTGTCTCGCCCCAAAACACCGCTAAAGAAGTTGGCACAGAAGCCACCGCCCATCGGAGATCCCACGCCCGCAAAACTTCAATCTGGTCCGCCAGTTTCGCCTTCATCGCATCGCCCGCCACCGTATCGTCCCAAGCCTTCAACAGCGCAGGGATCGTCTTCTCAAACCAAGGCAGATAGCCGTCATACGCCGCGCTCATCAGCGAATCCAGCGTGAAGTCTTTCTTGTCCTTAAGCAGCCGAATGGCATGCAAGCCGCGCGCCGATTCGCTTCCCATCTCCACATAAACCGGATAGTCTTCCTTCTTTGGACTGCTCTCGCCCGCCGCCGACCACGGCCAGTTGTTCACGTTATACAACCAACCGCTCTTCGGATTCAGTAGATGCGGAGTCTCCTCTATGGAAAGCAATCCATGCCAGTCAGTCGCCGGGTTGCTGCCATCCACCGGCTTCGTCCAATCGAACCTGGTGTCGCGGCGTGGAATGAAATTGCCGTGGAAATAGGCGATATCGCCATCGGCGTCCGCGAAGATCGTGTTGTTCGACGAATTCGCTTGTAACTCCATGGTCTTCCGGTAGGCCGCGTAATCCTTCGCCTTCGTCCGCAAGTACGATTGGATCAGGGCCTTCACGGGCTCCTGCATCAACCCGATGCTCACCCATTTTCCATTCAGCTCGCGCACAATCGGCCCATGCATGGTGCGGTAAACCGTGAATTTTCTTTCCGCCATTCCGCTAGCGCTTTTGTACTGAACGGCGATCTGTTTTGCAATCACCGGGCGCTCTTCATTCCCGTACTTGTACACGAAGCCATCGCCTTTCTTTTCCACCGTCTCCAGATATTCGTCCACCGCATCGACGCCGCTTGACGTATGCATCCAACCTGCGCGTTCGTTGAACCCTTGATAGATGAAAAACTGCCCCCAAGTCACCGCTCCATACGCATCCAAGCCTTCCTCGCTCACCATCTGCAGCTCAGACCGGAAGAAAAAAGAAGTGTGCGGGTTGATCAGCAGCAGCGCGTGGCCTCCCACCGTATTCGAGGGCGCAATGGCGATACCGTTCGATCCGCCCGGTTCATCATCGCCCGCTGCCAAATTCGCCCGGCTCATTTTCGTCTTGCCATAAAACTCTTCAAGCTGATTCAGGTTCACTCGCTCGATATCGCCGCCAATGCTGCCTTCCGTAAAACTGAGCGCCATCCAAGGCTCGAATCGCTTGATCACGCGCGGCGTCACTTCCGGATGCTTCGCCAAATAAAAATTCAATCCATCTGCAAACGCATCCATCAGCTTCCGCAACCACGCCGGACTGTCGGCATATTCCTGTTTCAGGGCGTCGGGATCGATGAACAACTTCATCCGCAGATCCTGGTAGATCTTCGTTTCCCCCTCCGCCTCGGCCAATCGCCCCATGGAATTTAAGTAGTTCGTCTCAACGCGGTTAAAATCGTCCTCCGCCTGCGCGTACACCATGCCAAACACCGCATCCGCATCGGTCTTACCGTAAACGTGCGCAATGCCCCAGGTATCACGGATGATGGTAACCGCCTGCGATTCCCGTTCCCAGCGCGCACTCTCCGTTTCGGCGGCGGTAGCGGCAAGAACAAGGCAAAAGATCGTCAAACAAAGTTTTTTCTTCACAATTTCACCGTTCTAAAATGCGCACTCTTTTCCACTTCTTGCCCAGCCGCACTACCAACGTTCCGCTTGCGCCCGTGAGCAACAGATCTTTATGGATCTCCCCATTGATCTCCACCGCGCCCGCCTTCAACTTCCGCTCGGCATCGGTTGCGCTGTCGGCCAGCCCAATCAACGCCAGCAGCTTATTCAAGCGGATTCCCTTCTCCGTTACAACCGCCGGCGGCAAATCCACCGTCTCCGTATCCGCGGGTTCCAATCCCTGCCGCACTTCGCGGTCGAACGCGTCGCGTGCTTCCTCCGCTTCGGCCGCCGAGTGGAAATCCGCCACAATCCGCCGGCCGAGTTCCATCTTCACCTGCATGGGATCTCTCTCGCCCGCAGCCACACTCGCCCGCAAGCCCTTGATTTCGTTGACGGGCATGTCCGTCAACAGCTCGTAATAGCGGTACATCAAATCATCGCTGATTTGCATGGTCTTGCGGAACATGACTTTGGGCGCTTCCGTGATGCCTATATAATTGTGCTTCGACTTCGACATCTTTTCGACGCCGTCCAAGCCTTCCAGAATCGGCACGGTTGCCACAATCTGCGGGTTCTGCCCGTAGTCCCTTTGGATCTCGCGCCCGACTAGCAGGTTGAACGTTTGGTCGGTGCCACCCATCTCGACATCGCACTTGAGCATCACCGAATCGTAGGCTTGCGATAGCGAATAGAGCATCTCATGCATCAAAATCGGGATACCTTCTTTGAAGCGCTTGCTGAAATCGTCGCGCTCCAGCAGCCGAGCCAGCGTATATTTCGAACACAAGGCAATCACATTTTCAAAAGACAGCGGTTGCAGCCACTCGCTGTTGAAGCGGACCTCGGTCTTGTTCGGGTCGAGGATCTTGAAGACCTGCGCCTTGTATGTTTCGGCATTCTGATCGATCTCGGCGCGCGTCATCGGGGGCCGCGTAGCGTTGCGGCCGGTTGGATCGCCAATCAGCCCGGTCATGTCGCCAATCAGAAAGATGACCGTGTGGCCCAGATCCTGAAAATGTTTCATCTTGCGGAGCAAGACGGTATGGCCCAGGTGCAAGTCAGGCGCGGTTGGGTCGAAGCCCGCCTTGATTCGCAGCGGCCGGTTTTCTTTTTGAGAGATGGTTAGGCGCTCGCGCAGATCTTCTTCGCGAATCAGCTCGGCGAGGCCTTTTTTCAGATACTTTAGTTGGTCATCAACGGGAGGAAATGGCACGTCCCTACGATTGTAGATTGTGCCTAGGGCTGCGTGACGGCAATCGGATCGCTCAGCGACGCGACCTTTAACTTATGCCGCCCGGCGAGCACGCTGAGGTCTGTCTGGTCCAGCACCTCGCTGCCCTGCAGATCCAGATAGTACATCACGGAATGGACGCTCGGGTTGTGCTTCAGCCCAAGCATATGCCCAATCTCATGCACCGCCGTCAGATAAAGCTCGCTATTGGTCAAGGGCGCTTTTGGATTGAAGGCAATCAGGCCCTGGAAGTTATCCCACTCGGTGAATTGGGAGCGCGCCACGATGCTGGTTTTGAGAATCGCGGGCGTGCCGTCCACCAGTTGCATGGCGCAGGAATTCGACTCGTCTTGATGCCAGTTCATGTCCACGACCTGCGACCAGAAATCCATCGCTTGGCGGAACGCATGCGCCAAAATGGGGTTGGAGGTGGCTATTTTTACTCCCAGGTTCATGGGATCGCGCTTCATCAGCTCGAAGCGTTGATTGCAAGGAGGAAAGTCACCCGCCCAGTTGGCGGTCCGCTGATCGGCGAACGACACCGGCAGCGTCAAAACGGGCAGGAGGGCGGCGATACGAATCGCGGCGGTGATTCGCAACATGGGCGGTGGCTTCTGAAGACGATGTGCGCCACTGCGGGGAGTGCTCTCTAGTCAAATTCGGCGGATAATTCTGAAGCGACCCGAAGGTCCCGGTGATTCAGGGGGATTTGGGCCTCGACTGGGAAGAGCATTCAGATGGTATTTGTCACGGCTGCGAAGAGTGCGATCCGCGGCTCGCAAATTCTGTTGCCGATCCAGAAGGGTGTCGCAAAATAGTCGTCTTCGTCGGGAGCGAAGTCGTGAAGACGGACAAACTTCGCTCGCAAGCGCGGCGTTGTCATACGATGTGCGTACACTACAAGACGGGAATTTATGTCAAGTCTTGCGTCCAGAAGCAAAGATCGGCGGATAAATCTGCGCGCCACGTCGGTTCAGGAATCGTTGATTCGGGCGGCTGCGGATAAACGCGGTGTCAGCATGACCGATTTCGTTCTGGAGAGCGCATGCACACGGGCGGAGGAGACCATCGCCGATCAGGTGCATTTTGTCCTCTCCGACAAGCAGTGGAAGGCTTTTAATGCAGCGCTGGAGCGGCCGGCGCGTGTACGGCCACGGCTTCGCAAACTGCTCACCGAACCCTCGATCTTAGAATCAAACTAAGTGGCCAATGCTCCCTTGAACGGCCCGGAGAAGCTGGCCAGACATCACGAACTCGACGCGTTTTCTTGTGGAGTAGAGTCGCTTGATCAATGGCTAAAGCGGTTTGCTTACACAAATCAACGGAGCGATCTTACAACCACCTACTTGGTCCATCAAAAAATCGAGTTGTCGGCTACTATTCGCTAACGGCGGGAAGCGTCAATCGGGAGGATGCCGCGCCGAGGGTGGCCAAAGGAGCGTCAAATCAACCAATCGGTGTGGTGCTTCTTGCGCGCCTCGCCGTCCACGAATCCGAGAAAGGCAGGGGACTTGGTCGCGCTTTGCTCAAGGATGCGCTGGTGCGATCTGCTTCCGCCGCCGAAATTATCGCGGTCAAGGCGGTTTTAGTGCATGCCCTGAACGAGGAAGCGCGGCAGTTCTACATGCGGTTTGAGTTTGCACCCTCGCCCGTGCATCCGCTGCATCTGATGCTGTTGATGAAGGACATCCGGGCATCCGGATGGCAAAACCAGCCTTGAAGAGTAACGCAACAGAAGACGGGATTCTCGGCCAACCATTGCAGGACAGACCCTGATGAGGTATTTTCCTCCGCCGAGTCGGTGCTTCTGTTGAGATCCTGAACTCTAAGCCCTCCGCCAGCAACATCTCAAAGGCCGAAGTAATCTCATATTTAATTCCGCACCGAAGGCGTCAGTCTCTCCAGCTTGCCATGCGCCGGCAGCAGCGGCTTGGGTATCGCCGCAGAATGGCGCCCGCGTGCCGCGACCCGCCGCCAGCAAGACAGCGCGGTTAATCGTTTCAGACACGCAATGCCCCCGCCGAAGGCTCGGCAAAAATCAGGTGTTTGGCGGGGTCGAAGCCGCTACGCTTGGCATAGAATCCATCCACCAGCGCTTGCGCAATCCGGTGACGTTCCTGTGTCTCACAAAAGACAATGGCGCAGCCGCCGAACCCCGCGCCTGTCAGCCTCGCTCCCAAAGCGTTGTTCGCAAGCGCCAGATCCACCAGCTCATCCAACTCCGGGCAACTCACGCGCAAATCGTCGCGCAGGCTGCGATGCGATTCGTAGAGCAACTCACCAAAGGCCGCTTTGTCCGCCCGTTGCAACGCTTCCACGGCCGCGCGCACGCGTCCGTACTCGCTGACGACGTGCCGAAACGTTCGCCGCTCCTCATCATTCAGCCGAGCGAGACCGCCTTGCGAAGGTTGTTCCACCGCGCACCGAAAAGACGCAATCCCCAGTTTCGTCAGTGCATTTTGCCCCGCTACTCGCCGGGCGTTGAATTGCCCGCGAGCCGCGCCTGACTTTTCCGCCGTCTTCAAACTATGCGCCACGATGAAGCTCCAAGTGTTCGGTATTGGGACGTCTATCAGCCGTAAAGGCGCGAATTCGACCAGTAGCGCGCAACCACCCAGGCTGGCTAACACCGCCGCATGATCCATTCCACCGCCGCGCGTGCCCACAAACTGCTCGCCGTCCGGCAGCACCTCCATGAGTTCGTCAATACGCGGTTCAATTCCGTTCGCTCGTAATAAGGCAATCGTGAAACCTGTCATTAAGGCCGACGAAGAAGACAGCCCGGCTGCGGGCGGAAGATCGGAAGTTACTTTGGCCTCAATACCATGCGATAAGCTCCAACGAGTACTCACGGCCTTCACCGCTGCTCTAACATAATTGCCCCAATCGCCCGCCAAACCAGGCTGGAGATCGTCAGTCAGGGCGATCTCCACATCTCCGTATGATTCCGAATGCCCGCGCACCACGCTGGCGTTAATGGATTCGTAATCGATGCGAATCCGCCGCTGAATCGCCATCGGCAGGACGGGCAGGTTGTGGTAATCAATGTGCTCACCAATCAGGTTTACCCGGCCCGGAACGGTGACGGCATCCATCTCAACAGAATGGCATGCCGTCTTGTGGGACCATAAAAAGAATCCTCTGTGAAAACTTCTCTTCTCATCTTGGTGTCCCCAGCTTTGTTAAGCCTGGCGGGCTGCTCTTCAAAACAGCAGCAAAACGGTATGAACGCGATGATGATGGCGCCGGCTTCGGTGCGCGCCGTGGCGGTGACGCAGTCCGACGTCCCGCTGGATATCTCCGCCGTTGGCAACGTGGAAAGCATGGCCACCGTGGATATCAAATCGCGGGTGGCTGGACAGGTTCTGCGCGTGTGTTTCCAGGAAGGCCAGAACGTAGCGAAGGGAGACCTGCTGTTTGAAATCGATCCTGAAGTCATCCGCCGCCAGCTAGCGGAGATTCAAGCGAATTTGAGCAAGGATCTGGCTCTCGAACAGCAGGCCCGCGCGAATGTCGCTAAAGACGAGGCGCAGATCAAGCAAACGCGATCCGCCGCCGATCGCGGGCTGGAACTCGCCAAGGAAGGCATCTTCTCAAAAGAACAAACCGAACAGGTGGTGGCCACCAATGATAGCGCCCAGGCATCTCTCGCCGCCGACCAGGCAGCTATTGAGAGCGCCACGGCTTCTATCGCGGCCGATCGCGCGCGCCTCGCCCAGACGCAGTTGCAACTCGCCTATACAAAGATCACCGCTCCCATTAGCGGCCGCGCGGGAGCAATCAGCGTTAAGGCCGGCAACCTGATCAAAGACAACGATGCCGTAATGGTGACGCTGCTCCAGATGTCTCCCATCTACGTGTCTTTCGGAGTGCCGGAGCAGCTTTTGCCGGACATCCGCCGCCATCAAGGCGAGTCGCCGCTACAAGTCACCGCAGCTGCACAAGGCGGCAAGGTAGAAACGGGTGTCTTGCGCTTCATCGATAATTCGGTGGATGCTGCCACTGGCACTATTAAGTTGAAAGCGCAGTTTGAGAATACCGATCGTGCTTTGTGGCCTGGGGAATTCGCCAATGTGGAAGCGCGCTTGAGCCTGGAACGCGACCGCGTGATTGTGCCCAGCCGCGTCATCCAAACCGGCCCGCAAGGCAAATATGTTTGGGTTCTCAATCCGGCGGACGCCACAGTGGCGATGCGCCAGGTAGACGTAGCTCGAATCTATAAGGGCGCGAACACGCCCGAAGAATCCGTCATCGGATCGGGCCTAAAAGCAGGAGAACAAGTCATCTCCGAAGGCCAGATGCGCTTGATGCCAGGCGCCAAAGTTAATTTGCTAAAACAAGAAGGCCAAGTAGGCGATTCCGGCCCGGTTGGCCACGGCCCCGCTTAGAGGAGCTTCGCATGCATTTCACAGACTTTTTTATCCGCCGCTCAATCACCACCACTTTGATCATGGCGGCCATTCTGGTTTTCGGGGTGCTCAGTTATGTTTCGCTGCCGGTCAGCAACCTGCCCGCGGTGGAGTACCCAACCATTCAAGTGAGTGCCGCCTTGCCCGGCGCCAATCCGGACGTAATGGCGTCTTCGGTGGCGACCCCGCTTGAAGCGGAGTTCTCTACCATCGCCGGCTTGAACAGCATGTCGTCCACCAGTTCGCTGGGCACGTCGGCGATTACCTTGCAGTTCGATTTGAGCCGGAATATCGACGCCGCCGCGCAGGACGTGCAAGCGGCCATTTCGCGAGCGCAAGGAAAGCTGCCGCTCGATATGCCCGCGCCACCATCGTATGCCAAAGTCAATCCGGCTGAGCAGCCCATTATGTACATTGGCACGCATTCCGACACCATGCCGCTTTCGCAGTTGGATCAATATGCCGGTACCATGATGGCGCGCCGCATTTCAATGGTGAGCGGCGTGGCGCGCGTGAGCCTGTTTGGCGAAGCAAAATACGCTGTGCGGGTGCAGGCCGATCCGGCGAAACTGGCCGCCAAGCAAATTGACCTCGAGCAAATCCGCACTGCGCTGGCCACCGGCAGCGTGAATTTACCGGCGGGTTCGCTCTACGGCTATTCGAAGGCGTACACGGTTCAATCCGACAGCCAACTCACCTCCGCCGCGCAATTCGGCCGACTGATCGTTACCTATAAGAACGGCAGCCCGGTTTATCTGAATGAAGTGGCGCATGTGTATGACAGCATTGCCGACGAGAAATCCATTTTCGTGAACGATAACCACCGCAGCATAGTGCTAGCCGTCCAGAAGCAGCCGGGCGCGAATACCGTGGAAGTGGCCAACGCCGTAAAAGCACTGCTGCCGATTTTGAAGCAATCGATTCCGGCCGGCGTACAGATTGACCGGTCGCACGACGCTTCGCAAAACATTCGAGACTCTATTGCGGATGTGAAATTGACGCTGCTCTTGACCATTGGGCTAGTCATTGGAGTCATCTTTTTTTTCCTGCGCAATGTTTCGGCTACGCTCATCCCCAGTCTCGCCGTGCCGCTCTCCTTGTTAGGAACGTTCGGCGCCATGAAGCTGCTCGGCTTCACGGTGGACATGCTTTCCATGATGGCAATGACGCTCTCAGTGGGCTTTGTAGTGGACGATGCCATTGTAATGCTAGAAAACATCGTGCGCCATATGGAGATGGGCAAGACCCGTTTGCAAGCGGCCATAGAGGGCGCGCGCGAGGTAGGTTTCACTATCGTTTCGATGACCGTATCGTTGGTGGCGGTGTTCATTCCGGTGCTTTTCATGGGAGGAATCATCGGGCGTCTGTTGCGCGAATTTTCCATCACCATCGCAGTGGCAGTGCTCATTTCCGGTGTTATCTCGCTCACCCTCACGCCCATGCTGTGCAGCCGTTTCCTGCATCACGAAAAGGAACCGCACAACGCTTTTTACCGCTGGTCGGAGCGCTTTTTTGAGTGGCTGAACAGCGCTTATAGCAGGACGTTGGGGGCCGTTTTACGTCACCGGCGCGCGACTCTAGTTGCGAGCTTGGCGCTGACTGCCGCGACGGTGTATCTGTTTGCGGTTATGCCAAAGGGATTCATGCCGGTGGTGGATCAAGGCTTCGCTTTTGGCGGAGACGAAGCGGCGCAGGATACGTCCTTCGATGAAATGGTGCGCCTGCAAAGCCAGGTAAACGTCGTTTTGAGCAAGAACCCCTGGGTTGAACACTTTGGATCGGGCGTGGGTGGTCTTGCCGGAGGTCAGAATGCGGGGTTCGCGTTTCTGGCGGTGAAGTCTGTGCCAAACCGCCCGAAAGTGACCGAGATCATCGCACAGTTGCAGCAGGAGTTCGCCAAAATTCCAGGACTGATGGTCTTTATGCAGTCGCCGCCGCTCATCACGCTCGGGCAGAACGAAGGCCGCAGCCAATATTCGCTGGCGTTACAGGATGCCGATCTCGATGAGCTATATAAATGGGCCCCCGTGCTCGAAGCCAAGCTGCATTCCATTCCTGAACTCACAAACGTGTTCAGCGATCTGCGTCTTGCAAGCCCGCGTTTGGATGTACACATCGACCGCAACCTGGCTCTGGCCATGGGAGTGACGCCGGACACAATTGCCAACACGCTGTATGACGCTTACGGCAACCGGCGCGTAACCACGATTACTGCGGCGTCTGACCAATATGACGTCATTCTGGAAGTGCCGCCGCAATTCCAACGAGACCCAGCGGCTTTGCGCGAGCTTTATATCCGTTCAAATACCGGCAAGATGGTTCCGCTGGCGGCGGTGAGCGATGTGAAACAGACGGTTGCGCCGCTGACCGTGAGCCATATCGGACAGTTGCCGGCCATCAACTTTCAATTCGATCTGAAACCGGGCGTTGCGTTGAGTGAAGCCACGGCCAAGATTGACCAGGCGGCCTCTTCCGTCAACCTGCCGAGTACCGTCATCTTCAGCTATCAAGGTACGACCGCCGCATTTCAGGATTCCTTACGCGGGCTGGGCGTTCTGTTGCTGATTGCCGTATTGGTGATCTACCTGGTGCTGGGCGTGCTTTACGAAAGCTTCATTCACCCGATCACGATTCTCTCTGGATTGCCGGCGGCGGGCTTTGGCGCCTTGATCACGCTGCTGCTGTTTGGCCTTGACCTGAATCTGTATTCGTTTGTGGGCTTGATCCTGCTCATCGGCATTGTGAAGAAGAACGCCATCATGATGATCGATTTCGCTCTGGCCGCTCAACGCAACGAGGGCAAATCGCCGGAAGAAGCGATTGTCGAAGGCTGTTTGCAGCGCTTCCGGCCGATCATGATGACTACCATGGCCGCCTTGCTCGGCACTTTGCCGATCGCGTTCGGAAGCGGCGCGGGAGGCGAAGCGCGGCGTCCGCTGGGCATTGCCGTTGTAGGCGGCCTGGTAGTTTCGCAGTTGCTCACGCTTTACATTACGCCGGTGATTTACCTGTATCTTGACCGTTTGGTTTCTCGCAAGAAGCGCAAAACCGATGCTGTCTCAGCGTCTGAATTTCTTCCACAGGAAGTACGCGGGTAAGCCGGCAATCAAGGCGAAAAGAAGCAGGCTTGGGCCAGCTTCGAGCACGGCGCGAACAAACGCCACGGTACCGTTGAACGCGATATGAATACCATCCGCGGCCGCAGTCCCCAAACTTGTTGAGAGCGGATTGCGGTCATCTTCGCTGGCGTTAAGGGAAACCGTCGCGAGACTGACACGGTTGTGCAGGTTCTTCTGCTCAGCCTCGGCCTGTTCAATGGTCCCGCGTATCTCCGCGAGTTTTTCTTCGACTGCGAGAACGTCGGCAAGTTTACCGGTTTGCGTGCGCAAGATCTCAGTGAGCCGCTGCTCGGTGCGGCGGGCGTTGGCGAGGCGCGCTTCGAGATCGACGGATTGCTGAGTGACTTCTTCGCCACGCTGCGATTCCCCGTCCACTCGGCCTAGCTTCCGCAGTTCGCCCAGGAATGCGTCCAGTTGCGGTGCCGGAACGCGCAACACGGCGGTGAGGCTATGTCTTTCGCCGCTTGGTGATGCGATGTTGAGTTCGGCGATGTGGCCGCCGAACTGCGGCACGATTCGATCGAGATTGCCGCGCAGAGTGTCGAAGTTGCGGGCGGTTAGACGCAGGTCGGCAGTGCGAACGATGACCACCGGGGGTACCAATTTCGGGGCGGCCTGGCTCATCACCTGATCGGGCAAACCCACGTTTAGGTCAGACTCGGTCAGCATTCGAGACTCGTGGATAGATCTCTTTGGAGCGGCCACTCGAAACAGGCCCGCCAAGACTACTAGCAAAATTGCGGAGCCGGCCATCGTCCAGCTTCGATGAGCAAAGAGCCAACTCCAGGTGGACTTCGAGGACTTTGTTTTGCCGGCGGCACGGACCTCTAACGCGTTGGCAATGGTGGCGGGAATGCCGTCGGCTTCCGGCATTTCATTGGTCCAGCCGGCCAACTGCCGAGAGACGCTTTGCAAATCCGCCGCCGTCTCCTGGCAAGCCCGGCATTGCGCGAGATGAGAAGCCATCTCCGCCGCATCTGTGGGCGGCAACTCGCCATCCAGATAAGCCATCACTTCTTCACTTGTGACCGAATGCGTATTCATGGGCATAGGTCACCAGCCAGCAGATTCTTCAGCGCTAGACGAGCGCGAAACAGGCGGGAACGCACCGTGTTGAGACCCAAGTGCAGAAGCTTGGCGATTTCGGCGTAGCTGAGTTCTTCGTATTCGCGGAGCATGAGGATTTCGCGGTCCATTTCATCGAGCTTGACGAGGGCTTGGCCGATCCAGATAGCGGCATCGCCCGGCGGTGGATTCGCCGCTCGATCGACCAGCGGAGCAGCCGGGCGCCGCGACTGCCAGCGCCGCTCGGCGGACACCAATTTCAGCGCAATGCCATACAAGTAAGTGCGCACCAGAGCGCGCGGCTCATAGCGGACCTTCGCGCGAATGACGGCGAGAAAGGTCTCCTGCATCAGATCGTCGGCACGCGCCGCATTGCTGAGACGGCGGCGGAAGAAACTATAAAGCGGCTGGCGATAGCGCGCGAACAGCTCTTCAAACGCTTCGCGAGAGCCATTCTGGAATTGCAGCATCAGGTCTTCGTCGCTGGTCATCTGGGTTTTAACGAACTCGCGAGCAAGATGGGCGCGCCCTTTGCGCTCTCAAGCTGTGTAATGTCTCGAAAGGGCGGGAAGTTCCCTCCAGCTAAAGAATATTTATGGCGCGCGCGGCTAAGATGGCAAGTGTGCCCAGCGAAATACTGCTTTGCACCATCATGAGCAGCTTTGCCCAGCGCGAAAGCACTGGAACATCGGTAGGTGAGAAAGCGGTGGACGTGTTGAAGGCCAGAAAAAGATAGTCTACAAAGCCGGGCCGCCAGTGCGCCTTGATTAGTTTCGAGTTGGCAGGCAGCGTCATTTGTGGAAAGAGGAAAGCGCCATCGGTATGGAAGCGGCGCAAATCCCGGCAATTGGGGCCGCCGGCGTCGAGACGCCAATACCAGCAGGCAAAAACGAGGATGTTCGAGATCCAGAGGGCGACGGCGGCGGTGAGCAGTTCGGTAGGATTCTCTTTCTTGGTGGGCAGTCCGGCGATCAAGGTGGCGAGCGACCAAACCAGAGCGCAGGTAATGACTCCCGAAAGGGACAGGCCAAACAGGTAGTTCAGTGGGGCACTGCCCATACGGCGGGTGATGAGAGTGGGGATGGTAAGGACGACGACAGCCGCGAGTAAAAGCCAGTTCGGACCAAACGTCAGGCGCTCCGGCATGAACAAGAAGAGAGCCCCGGTGGCCAGCACTGCGATGACAGCGGGCCAGCGCGGTTCAGGTTCCAGATTGGGGAGCGCCTGGGCGGGATTGGCAGTATCCATCTTCTTGTCAAGTGTACGACGATGATATGTACATGAGGCTGAAGATTGTGCAAGTGGGAGAAGCCGTTTTGCGCCAGAAAGCGCAAGCGTTGACGGTGGAGGATATCCGCAGCGCCAAGACGCAGGAACTGATCGAGTGGATGCGGGAGACGATGCACGACGCGCCAGGAGTGGGGCTGGCCGCGCCGCAGGTGGGCCTTGCGCTGCAACTGGCGGTGATTGAAGACAAGCCCGAGAACATGAAAGATGCGCCGCCGGAGTTTATCAAGGAACGCGAGCGCAAACCGGTGCCCTTTCAAGTGTTGATCAATCCGCGGATTACGCTGGAAGGCGCGGCGGACGTGGAGTTTTTTGAAGGTTGTCTGAGTTTGCCGGGGTTGACGGCGCTGGTGCCACGGGCGCGCAGGGTGAGGGTTGAATGTCTGGATCACAAGGGGAATCCCAAAGTGATCGACGCCTCGGGCTGGTATGCGCGCATTCTGCAGCACGAGATCGATCATCTGCACGGCACCGTTTATGTAGACCGCATGCATCCGCGCACGCTGATGACGCTGGACAATTTCAACCGCTTTTGGAAGAGCAAGAGCATCGCGGAAACCAGGAAACTACTCGAATAATTTCGACTGGCCTGCGCGCTTTTCGAACGGCTGAAGTTCAGGATAGCGGGCAATCAGTTCCGGCGGCATGGGCACCGCTTCCTCCTTCAAAATGGATGAGATTTCGAATGCGTTCACGACGCCCTTGCCGATGTAGTGATTGTTCGTAACCACATAAGTGTCTCTGGCGGCTTGTGCGACTGTCTTGATTCGGTCAATCCAGGGCGCGAGTTGTTCCACGGAGTAGAGATAGTCGTAGCGTTCGCCGTAATACTTGTTCTCGCGCCACCAGCTATCGTAGTTGCGCCCATGCAGGCGGACATAGCCAATGGGCGAAGTCGTAATGGCGCTGGGCGCCACAGACCGGCGGAACAGCGGCTGATCGATGTTACACAGGCCCAGATCGAGTTGTTCCAACAGATCAAGGACACCGGGTTCGCTCCAACTCCCGTGGCGGACTTCGAGCACGCGTGGGAATTCGCAGAAACGCGCGTTCAAGCGTGCCAGGTAGTCGCGGTTCTCCGCAGTGTTGCGAAACGACCACGGGAATTGCATGAGCAGCGCACCCAATTTGCCTTGCTCCAGCATGGGCGCAAAACCGTCTTTGAACTCCTGTTCATCGGCTGCCGTGGCATTGCGCTCGTGGGTAAAACCGCGCCAGAGTTTGGCGGTAAAGCGGAAGCGCGGATAAGCCGTGATCTTGTCGAGCCACGATGCGGCGGTCTTAGCGGGAATTGGCCGATAGAACGTGACGTTGATCTCGATGGTGTCGAAGTACTGCGCCAGATAAGCGAGTTCAGAGAAGCCGCGCGGTTTCTTTGCCGGATAGACGACGCCCCACCAATCTTTATAAGCCCAACCGGCTGGACCAATGCGTGTCAAAACGGCTCAGCGTGAGGTGGCTTGCTCATAGTTATAAGCCACGCGGAACATTGTCGCTTCGTCGAAGTGCTTGGCGAAAATCTGCAAGCCGATAGGCAAACCTTCGCGCGATTCGCCGCAGGGCACGCTCATGCACGGCACGCCTGCCAGATCTCCAGTAAGCGTGTAAATGTCGGAGAGGTACATGGTAAGGGGATCGTCCACTTTCTCGCCGATTTTGAAAGCGGGGAACGGCGAGACGGGCGCGAGGATGGCGTCGATGTCTTTAAAGGCTTCGCTGAAATCGCGCGCGATCAAAGTGCGGACCTGCTGCGCCTTTTTGTAATAGGCATCGTAATAGCCGTGGCTCAGGACATAGGTGCCCAGCATGATGCGCCGCTTGACCTCTGCGCCGAAGCCGCTGCCGCGCGTGTTGCGGTACATGTCGGAAAGCGTGGCGCCGTCTTCGCGGATGGTATAGCGAACTCCGTCATAGCGCGCCAGGTTTGAGCTGGCTTCGGCGGTGGCGATGATGTAGTAACAGGAAAGCGCGTATTTGGTGTGCGGCAGGCTGATGGGGCGGATCTCGCAGCCAAGGCTTTCGAGTTGCTTCACCGCCGCGTCAATCACGCTGCCGGTCTCGGAATTGAGACCTTCGAAGTATTCCGTGGGCAATCCAAGTTTCAAGCCTTTCGCCGGATGCTTCATTAGCGCATTGTAGTCATCGACGGGTGCGAACGCGGAGGTGGAATCCTGTTCGTCGGGGCCGGCCATCACGCGCAGAACGGTGGCGCAATCTTCCACATTGCGTGCAAAGGGGCCGATGTGATCAAGCGAACTGGCGAACGCAACCAGGCCATAGCGTGAAACGCGGCCATAGGTGGGAGTGACACCCACCACGCCGCAAAAACTGGCGGGCTGGCGGATGGAGCCGCCGGTATCGGAGCCGATGGTGATGACCGCCGTGCCCTGCGCGACAGCCGCCGCCGAACCGCCGCTGGAACCGCCGGGGACACGATCAAGCGCGCGCGGGTTGCGCACCGGCCCGTACGCCGAGTTTTCGTTAGAAGAGCCCATGGCAAACTCATCGCAATTCATTTTGCCGATGACGATGGCGCCTTCGTCTTCTAAGCGGATAACGGCGGTGGCATCGTAGGGCGGAATGTAGTTTTCCAGAATGCGCGAACCGCAGGTGGTGCGCAGGCCTTTGGTAACTATGACGTCTTTCACACCCAGCGGTACGCCGGCCAGCGCGCCCAACGGGAAACCTTTGGCGAATTCGGCATCCACTTTAGCGGCGGCGGCCAGCGCGCGTTCAGGCGAAAACGTGAGGTAGGCGTTGGTCTTGGGATTCTCGGCTTGGGCGAATGCCAGCGCGGCCTGAGCGAGTTCCCGGGCCGAAAAATCCTTCCGGCGCAGACCCTCGCGAACGGAGGTGATGGTGAGGGAAGACAGAGAAGTAGGAAGGCTCATGTTCCGGCTATGTTCTGGCTATATTCTCTCTATCACTTTGGGTACTTTGTAATACCCGGCGCCCGACTGCGGTGCATTTGCCAGGGCGTCGTGATTGCTGAGCGTCGAATGCGGGATGTCTTCGCGCAGCGTGGCGGTTTCATCGGCATCGAAGAGGACCTGTGCCATCGGCTCGACATGGGATGTGTCGAGCGCGTTGAGCTGTTCAATATGAGTCAAAATGTGGCCGAGATCTTGCGACATGCGCAGCACTTCCTCATCGGACAAGCGGAGGTTTGCCAGGGCGGCGACATCGCGGACCTCTTTTTCAGATAAGTTCAAGCAGTGGCCTTCTTGCGGGAAAGTCGATATACCTTCTTTAGCACAGCATCTTGAATGGAATCGGCTTCGTCATAACCCGGGTTGACATGGCAAGCCGAGCTTTCGCGGGTTTCGGCGCGCTGTGGCTGGCGGCGTTTGAGGGCGATGCGGAATTCGATCTCCTGGACGGCGTCACTCGCGGTGACTCGGCGCAGGCGGTCGAGGATTTGACCACGCAAAGTGAAGAGCTGCTTTTGCCAGATGGCGTCCTCAACTTCAACCACCAGGGTTTGCCGGACCAGCGTCAATCGCGAAGTGTGGGCGGCGACGGCTTTACCAACAGCGGCAGGCCAAACGGCGCGCGCGAGGTCTTCTTCGCTGAATACTTTCTTCGAGGGCTTATTGTTCTTGATGAGAAGGGCGGCGCGTTCCATGGGTAGAAGACGGACTTGTTCTTCCAGGGGAGGAGAGGGGAGTAAACGCAGTGTAGCACGCCCTTGCGGCGACGAGGCGAATTTCCGCGATAGGGTGAGCGAAGTCCAACGTAACGTGGGCTCGCGAGGCCGTTCCCGTCTGCGCTGTCTGCGCTTGACATGGGCCGCCCCTAGCCCTAGTCTTGAAGCATGGACGTACAGCTAACACCTGAACAGGAACATCGGCTCTCGGCCTTAGCTGCACACAAGGGGCAGGCCGCCGATACACTGGCACGGGAGGTGATCCGCCAGTATTTGGAAGATCAGGCCCGTTTTACGGCCGCCGTTGAGCTGGGCGAAGAGGCGCTGGAACGTGGCGACTATTTGACGCACGCCGAGGTAGGCTTGCGCCTTGAGCGGCTTTTTAATTCCTGATGGAGGTGCGCTGGTCGACCTTGGCCGCGAAGGATCTTGAACGTATATAACGGCGGATTTATCCAGACAACCCGAAGGCAGCCCCTGAGGTGGCAAAAGCCATTTATGATGGGTGCGCAACGTTAGCGGATTTTCCTCGCCGAGGGCGCGCCACTCGCACGAAGGGGCGTCGTGCGCTGGTCTTTCCCGGCCTGCCATACGTTGCGGTCTATAAGGTTAAAGAGCATGGTGTCGAAATTTCTCGAATTTGGCATGGTGCGCAGGACTGGCAATAACTGACGCGCGTGGGGGCTCTCCGCAGTACACTACAAGTGAATGACCTTAGAAGAATTAGAAAGAGAGTATGTTGCGCTCCGTCAGCAGGGTGATGCTGTGCGGAGCTATCTTTGACGCGCCGGGCAAGCAGCGGGAATTAGCGAAGACCGCTGAAGAGATCAACGATCCAAACTTTTGGAATCAGCCGGAAAAGAGCCAGCGCGTGATGCAGCAGCGCAAGCGGCTGGAAGAACAGATACAAAGTTCCAACGCCGTAGCTAGCGTAGCTTCCGATATCGATACCTTGTTTGAACTTGGCCGCGAAGGCGAAAACGTGCTTGCCGATATTGAGCGCGAGATGAAGACCTTCGCCGCGAAGCTGGAAGAGCTTGAAACGGCTATGCTTCTTTCCGGCGACAACGATGCGCGCGATGCCATTGTCACCATTCATCCAGGCGCGGGCGGCACGGAGAGCCAGGATTGGGCCGAGATGCTGCTGCGCATGTATCTGCGCTGGGCCGAGCGGCATAAATACGAAGTGATTGTTACCGATCGGCTGGAAGGGGAAGGAGCGGGCATCAAGTCCGTTACCTTTGAAATCAATGGAGAGAACGTGTACGGCCAGTTGCAATCGGAGATTGGCGTTCATCGCCTGGTGCGCATTTCCCCCTTCGATGCGAATGCCAGGCGGCACACTTCGTTTGCTTCCGTGTTCGTATATCCGCAGATTGACGACGACATCAACATCGATATCAAGCCCGACGATTTGAAGATCGATGTGTTTCGCGCGAGCGGCGCGGGCGGCCAGCATGTGAACCGGACGGAATCGGCGGTGCGCTTTACCCATTTGCCAACGGGTATTGTGGTGCAGTGCCAGAACGAACGCTCGCAGCATAAGAATCGCGCCAGCGCCATGAAGCAGTTGCGCGCCAAGCTCTATGAGTACGAGATGGAGAAGAAGCGCGTAGCCGAAAAGAAGCTGGAAGACACCAAGCTGGAGATCAACTTCGGCAGCCAGATTCGAAACTATGTGCTGGCGCCGTATCGGATGGCGAAAGACTTGCGGTCGCGGCTGTCCATCGGCGACGTAGATCGCGTATTGGATGGCGATATTGACGCTTTGATCCACGCATATCTGGTATGGCGCAAGACGGGCAAGGTGGCTGGCGACGATAGCAAAGATGATTTGCCCGAGTGACGAGGAATTAGAGCGCGCGGCGCACATTATCCGGCGTGGCGGCTTGGTGGCCTTTCCCACCGAAACGGTGTACGGACTGGGTGCGAATGCGCTTGATCCTGGGGCAGTGGCGCGTATCTATGAAGTGAAACGGCGGCCGCTGGCGAGTCCGTTGATTGTTCACGTTGCCGACGAAGCGATGGCGCGGACACTCACGGCCGATTGGCCGGAACGAGGGCATTTGCTGGCGGCACGATTTTGGCCGGGCCCGCTTACTTTGGTATTGAGAAAGGCCGACATCGTTCCGGATCTGGTAACGGCTGGGTTGGATTCGGTGGGCGTGCGCGTACCCAATCATCCGGTGGCTTTGGAACTGATCAAGCGCGCCGGCGTGCCCATTGCCGCGCCCAGCGCGAACCGGTTCACGGAAATTTCACCGACTACCGCGGCTCATGTCCGCCGCAGTTTGGGCGATAGCATAGATATGGTTTTAGACGGCGGCCCTACGAACGTTGGCATTGAATCGACGGTGGCTTCTTTGCGCAGGGATCCGCCCATGGTGTTGCGGCCGGGGATGATTTCGCGGCAACAGTTGGCAGAAGCGACGGGCGTGCCATGGGATCTGGAAGAAGACGTGCCGCACATCGTCGAATCGCCGGGGCAACACCCTCGGCACTATGCGCCGAAAACGCCCTTCTATGTTTTCAAGACGCGCCTCGAAACGCCCCCCGGCCGAGGCCGCGTTCTTGCGTTGCCATCGGAACTGGAAGCTTACGCCGCAAACCTATATGCGGTGCTGCAGGCTGCCGATCAAGAAGGCTGGGATTGGATTGCCGTGATTGAGCCGCCCGATAAACCCGAGTGGGCGGGCATTCGCGATCGCTTGCGCAGAGCGAGCGCGGCGGTCGAATAAAATCAGACGTTCGCCATTTCAAAGGCTTTGCGGTGATCGCTTAAGAACTGTTCCAGCCCCTTTTCAGTGAGCGGGTGATGGAACAACTGTTCAAGCACTTTGTAGGTAAGCGTGACGATGTGGACCCCGGATTTGGCAACTTCAATTACGTGCAGCGGGCCGCGCACCGAAGCTGCCAAGACCTGTGTTTTGTAATTGTAATTGCCGTAGATCTTCATGATGTTGTCAATCAGTTCGATGCCGGGCCAGCCGATATCATCCACCCGCCCTACGAACGGGCTGATAATATAAGCCCCCGCCTTTGCGGCCACCAGCGCTTGCGCGGCGCTGAAGCAAAGCGTCACGTTGGTGCGAATTCCATCCTTGGCGAGTGCGCCTACGGCTTTGATGCCATCGGGAATAAGCGGCACTTTCACCACGATATTCTTGTGGATCTTCGCTAGCCGCCGGCCTTCCGCGATCATCTCTTTAGCCGAGGTGGAAACCACTTCAGCGCTAATGTCGCCGTCAATGATATCGCAAATCTTCCGAACCTGCTCCTCCACCGGAACGCCTTCCTTGGCGATCAGGCTGGGGTTAGTGGTGACGCCGTCGATGATGCCTAAGGCTGCGGCGGATTTCAGCTCCGAAAGATTGGCTGAATCAAGGAAAAACTTCATAGGCTAGCCCGATAGTATCAAAAGATGGAAAGTGCTAAGGCTAGCATTCGCATTGAACGCGCCGTGGAAAGCCAGGTTCCTTTGATTCTCAGTTTCATACGGCAATTAGCGGAATACGAAAAGCTGCTGCATAAAGTGGAAGCGGATGAAGCGCGCATTCGGGAATCCTTATTCGGCCCGCGGCCGTGCGCTGAGGTGGTGCTCGCCTATTTAGGCGAGCAAGCGGCCGGGATTGCAATTTTCTTTCAAACCTACTCGACCTTCTGGGGGCGGCCGGGCATTTATCTGGAGGACTTATTCGTAGAGCCCAGGTTTCGCGGGCACGGCGTAGGCAAGGCGCTGCTGGTGCATTTGGCGAAGCTCACTCGCGAGCGGGGCGGAGCGCGGCTGGAATGGTCGGTACTCGATTGGAACGAACCCGCCATTCAGTTCTACAAAGGGCTGGGCGCGGAGCCCTTGGATGAGTGGACCATGTATCGCGTGACTGGGGAGAAGCTGGAGCAACTGGCCCAGACCCTATAATCAGGTTGAATGACTGTGGCACCCGCGTTGAGGGATCATTTTGCCGGCATCCCCAATCTGCGCATTTCGGAAAGCGAACCGTTGGCGCGTCATACCCGTTTCGGTATCGGCGGAGTGGCCACGCTGTTTTGCGATGCGCCTGATCAAGAGTCTTGCGTGGGTGCGCTCAGAATACTCAAGCAGGCGGATCTCCCGCACGTTGTGATTGGCGGCGGCACAAATCTGGTGGTGGCGGACGCGGGGTTTGCGGGCGTCGTGCTGCGCTTTAGCGGCGCGGGCATTCGCCGCGAAGGCAATTTGCTGCGGGCGGAAGCGGGCGCCGTTTTGCAGGATGTGGTGGACCGGAGCATCGCGCTCGGCCTAAGCGGCATGCAAACCATGACGGGTATTCCAGGCTATTTGGGCGGCGCGGTGTATGGCAATGCGGGCGCTTATGGACAATCGATTCAAGAACGTGTGGAAAGTGTGCTTGCTACCGATGGTGAGCGCGTCGCGGCCTTCAGCAATGCGGACTGCCATTTTCGATATCGCGAGAGCTGGTTCAAGAGCCACAAGGACTGGTTGATTCTGCAAACGGATTTGCGTTTCGCTGAGGGCGATGCCGGCGAGTTGCAAAAGGTAGCGGATGAGATTCGCCAGATTCGCGACAAAAAATATCCGCCAACCATGCGCTGCGCAGGCAGTATTTTCAAGAACGTATTCTTCGCGCAATTACCTGCCGGCGCCCAGGCCGAAGTTCCGCCTAAGCTGGTGCGCGACGGCAAAGTGCCGTCCGCGTGGTTTTTGGAGGAGGCAGGTGTCATGGGTATGCGGCGGGGCGATATTCAGGTGGCGACGTATCACGCCAATCTAATCTACAACGATGGCGCGGGCACGGCGTCGGATCTGGTAGCCGTTATCGAAGAATGTAAGAAACGCGTGGCGGATCGGTTCGGGTTTGAGCTGGAGGAGGAAGTGCAGTATGTGGGGTTTGGTGGTGAGTCGGCCCTAGTGTTCAGGACGTGACGCTCTTAAGACAAACGTAGAGCAATGAGAGGCCGCTTAAAGCATGAAAAAGACTCTCAGCCCCTGCACAGTGCATAAAAGGTTGGGATAGAAAGTAGCCAACATGATGACTAAGGCCTGAGGAAGTATTGCTAGTCCCGCCGCTCTTGCCAAAATCGTCATTGGGTCTGTGTTCGTCTTCCTCTTGTGGTCGCGAACCAGATGAAAAACAGCTACCAGAAACGCCAGAAGGGCTGAAGCGATCTCAATAGAGAGACTAATTTCCTCGGCAGTAAGCAGCCTCAATGAACGGCCTCGTGGAGCCACCTAACCAGCGAATAAATCAACGAGGCAAAAAGCCCGATTATCGGTATCGTACGGGTGATTCGGGTCTCGTATTTCTCAAGAAAATCCGAGATTCGGCCGTTCAAGTATTCGCGCTCCACAATCTGATCGTATCAGTTCCTCCGTGCGGGTAATATCCTCAAACCAAAACCCTGCGGGCTGCCTGTGGTTGGCCTCTATCCTGCATCACCGGTTGCCCGGACGCCGGGACCGCACGCTCGCGTCCCCAAGCCCGAATGGCTTCAATCGCCTCGGGATTTGTCCTTGACAGTGGCACGATATTTGAGAAAACGTCATGCCAGTAATAGTCGGTGATGGCCGCATCGCCCTTGAGGATCGCTTCTTTGGCGATTTCCGCAACCGCGGCGTCAATATCGGCTCCGGCAAAACCATCGGAAATATAAACCAAATCCCGCAGCATGGCCGCTGGTAGATCGCGATGCATATACCGGCGCACGTACAGCGAGATGATTTCCTGGCGCTCGGACTCATTAGGAAGATCGACAAAGAACAATTCGTCAAAACGGCCGCGCCGAAACAACTCGGGCGGGAGTTTCCCAATATCGTTGGCGGTTGAAACGACAAAGACGCGAGCACGGCTCTCCTGCAGCCAATAGAGGAAGTGCCCCAACAGCCGGGTGGAGGTGCCGCCATCATTGGAACCGCTTGCGCCGGCCAGCCCTTTTTCAATCTCGTCAATCCAAAGGACGCAAGGCGCAACGCGATCCGCCGCGCTCAGCGCTTCTTTCAACCGGCCTTCCGATTGGCCCAGATACTGTCCGTGAATGTTAGAGAGATCCAACCGATACAGCGGCAGTTTCCAACTGGCGGCAATTGCCTTGGCGGAAAGCGACTTACCGCAGCCGGGCACGCCCACCAGCAGAACTCCCCGAGGAGGCCGCAGGCCGCGTTCCCGCAGGTCCATGGTGAGCAACGGGCGCTGCTTCTCCAACCATGTCTGCAATCCTGCCAGACCCCCGACAGCCAATTCCCTGTCTGAGGTTTTCACCCTCTCAAGCCCTGCGATATCCGAGAAGATGCGGTCTTTCAGCCGGCTCCGGTCGATCAGGTCGGTCTTGAGTATCGAGCCTTTAGCAAGGAGAGTGGCAACGGCGTTTTCCGCCTCGATCCGAGTCACGCCGGCCAGTATGGTGGCGGCTTCCGTAAGTTCGGCCTTGTTCCACTCAATCGGCAAACCTCCACGGTAGGGTGCGAGGAACTCCGTGATAATCGCCCGCATCTCATCTTCATTCGGCGCATCTAGCGTAAGCGTCATGCCTTGGCGCTGCAATCGCGGCCAAACGTTGGAAGTGGTGATCACGATCACCGCGCCGCCGCGCTCAGTCGCCAGGGAAGCAACATCCAGCATCTGCCTCGTAAGCGCTGTATCGCTATCGACGGCCTGGACTTCGGTCATGATAAAAGTCAGGTTCTGACGTTGCAGCATCTGCTGGCTGGCATAATCGAGCGCCCCGGCTACCGACCGATCTTCGTTTACGATGCGATTGGCAACCAGATCGCGAACGCCCTGGGAAAGGGTATGGTGGTAAACGGGCAGATTCAGGTCCGCTGCCAAGCCGCGGAAGAGTTCCAGCGCACGGTCGCGCTCGTCGGTTCGCAGCGAGATGAAGGGTATCCGCGCTTTCAAGTACAAAAGCATTGTCTGGCGGCAGGTATCGAAATCGGGCATCCGGTTTTTGTCCTCAGAGAATAACGCGGCGATAAGGAGCAGGCTGGTTTTCGGCCGCTGAGACATGGGGAGCGGGTTCAGTAACGGCGGTAAGGCTATGGTCCCGCATCGTCTTTAGCAATCGACCCTGATCATTGCGGACCCGCTCCGCAGCGCCTTCCAGAGATTTTTGAGTCTCGCCGGCCCAGCGGTTCAGTTCGGATTCAAGGTTGCGCTGGACGTCGGCCGGAATGCTGGACATGCCGGCGAATGCCCTTAAGGGAGCCAATGCGCGGCGCGCCATCAACAGCGAATTCGAGATAGCGAAACAATCGCCGCCCGCGCGGTCGAGCCCGGTCTGGAGCTGCTTTGATAATGACTGAAGGCGAGCCGTTAGAGTATCGGACACCTGCCGGGTCCATCGCTCGGCAACGACATTGGTCCATTCGATTGTGCCGGAATTCAAGGTGTCGAGTACAGTGTCATCGCCAGCGCGGAATCGATCGAGCAAGGGGAGCCACTCAGCGTACGTTCGGGGTGGACTCATAAGGTCTCATTTTGGCGGAAGCTTTGCCGGGGTGGGTGAACTCGGCGGCTTGGGCAGAGCGGGGCGACGCCGCACAAGAAGTGAATGTGCGGGCGCTAGATCCCATGCTGGCAGTTGGCTTGCCAGGGGTGACTGTTCTCGCGCACGCTGGACGGGCGGACTGGTTTGATTGTTTATCGCTTGAGCGGGCATAGTTCTTCTTAGGCAAGAATCTTGCGGGTCTTCTCCGGTCCATTGAGTACGAACTCCGCGGAACTGAGCGACGAGAGTAGCGCTAGAACGTTATCTGACTTGCCGTCTTCTTTGGCGATCTCACGGCGAATGTCGGCTAACTCCGCCAGCGCGGCTTTGAGAATTTTTGAGGTCGCGTCCTGTTCTTGTAACAGATTTCCTTTGGCCCCTAGTTGCAGACCCTTCACGGTTTTTTGTCCAAAATAAAAGAGAGCCCCAGCGCCAACCGCAATCAGGAGGCCTACATATTTCTTTATATCGTCGTCTGTTACTCCCCGTATGCGAATAAACCTATGCCCAGCACCGCAAAGATAATCGCTGCAGTCGCTTCTGCGTTCGTGTTGAGAAAGAGAGCGGCTTGGTTAATCCGATTGTCGTAATGCGTGGACAAATCATTGTTAAGTTGCTGCTCATTTAACCCATCGCGGCTGACGCCCTTCCATGACCCACAGGGAATCTGCACTTCCGCCGGCATCTGGGCCCGGTCTCTCGCAGTGAGATCCTTAAATCCCGTAATAATCCATTGGCGCGAGCAAGAGACCGCGTAACGCTGAGTCGCTCGCGTCGCGCCAGTTCGCTCAGGGTACAACGCGGAATTCGTCAGCAGCGTCGCAAAGCTTGTTTGTTCCCTGAGCGCATCGGCTTCAGAGTGAAACCGGCGATCAGCTTCCGACTTCTTTTCTCCCGGGCGACACTGCAGGCTGTCCACTTCGATTACAATCTCGTTGAATCGCTCCTTACGCCGCAAGGGCAATTCCTGATCGTCGAAATTCGTAACCAGCGAATCGAGAAGGCTGTCAACGGCTTTCTCCAGGCTCGATGCTGCGATGATCTCTCCAGTAAACATCTGCTCAAAGAAGGATTGAACAACCTGGTTCCTGCGGGCCGCAGCTAAAGACGCTTCAAGCTTGGGCCAAGCGGGACTGGATTTCCGAAGCGTCGGGTATTCGTCCTCTCGAACTCTGGGTGTCATTATGTCCAGAGCCTGAGCCCAACGAGTTCGCTGCTCATCAGAAAACTGAGGCTCTTGTTCGAGTTCACTCAACCACCCATCAACCACTGCGGAACAACTGGTCAACGCCGCTCCCCCGAACACTCCATTGGCCAGCGCGTCCAACATGATGAGTACTTCGCGATCCATAGCAACGGGGTTTTGGATCTGGAAGTATCGAACCAGCCAGCGGCCACAGGCGTCCATGCGGCGCGCGCGCCGGCAAATTAGAGCGAAGAAGAGCGATGCTTTGGAATCGTCTCGGCGGATAGCCTCCGCCAGAGCCTTCTCAGCCAACGATTGGTTATCGCAAATCCATGCCGATAGTGCGACAAGGCTCGGCGCAAGCCAATACCCCGGACACGTTAGCATCAGCTCCTCAGCGGCCGTGTGCATCGTCTCTTGCCGGACCACTGCCACATCGGCGGCCTGAAGAATGCCAGTGGTGCAGCGGCGAATTTCGGCATAGTGGCCAAATTCCTTCTCCAACTGCTGCCGGACAAGACCGAGTTCCTGGCGCGCCGTAATAAGCTGGTTCGCCCAGCCGTCTTTTTCGGTGTACTCCTGAAACTCAGCATATAGCTTCAGCACGGCCTGCATCGTATCAAGCTGGTCCTTCGCAACCTCCTCAACCTTGCTTCCGACGGCATCAATCTGCTTTGCAACGGCGCCAATGCTGTAATTCAGCTTTGTAATCGCGGCGGTGACCAATAGCTCGCTTGTTTCAGGCATGTTCTTACTCTTCGGCTACTTTTCGATTACCGATACCGCTCCATCAAGCGAAATGGCCCTGAGGCTATCGGCGTAAACCTCGATGAACGCGTAGGAAGGATGGATGGCTAGTGCCCGGCCGCGCTCATATGGAGGCGGCATCGGCTTGAATGTCTCGAAATGTTCAATGATGTCTCCGGCAAGATCGCAAATGTGAACCTGGTACGGAGCGCCCAGGTAACACCGGCTTACGATTCCCATGGGCCGCTACTCGATTCCCAGCTCGGGAAATTCGTCGGAAATAGCTCCCACAAGCCCTTCAAGAGCAGTGCGATCAGCATGGTGGGCTCCAGCGTCGAGGCGCGCCATAGACTCTACATACGCTTTGGACCGAGTCTGTCGAAGGCGCTGTTGCAAGCGAGGCCCTTGCAGGGTGCTTCGTGGTATCGCCGTGGGCAAGGGACTGCTGGAAATAGCAAGACCGGCACTGTGCGGCGTTCCCAAAATCGGTCTAGGCATAGGCGACTCCAGTTCGATCCTCAATACCCTATCGGCAGGCGGAACAAATCCTTATTGGAAAAATCGAGGTTGAAGCTAAAACCCGCTCAGCTCAATTTCCTTGGCGATAATCAGGTCGCGGATGCGCGGCGAAGTGAGGGCTTCCAGTTCGCGAAGGCGCGATTCTTTGAGGCGAGTGCGGGCTTGCTTCAACTCCGGTCCGAGGTAGCCTGGGTGGCACATGAATTCGGTTGTGCCCTCTTCGATTTTAGTGAGTGCTTTCGCAAAGGTCTCTTCGGTAAGAGATCCCGTCAGCGTGAAGCCCAGGAAGTGATCGGTCATGCGAACGTTCGAGCCTTGCGAGAGGCGGCGGTAGTAGCGATGGGCAAAGCGGAATTTAGGATCGAGCGGCAGGCGCACCCAGGGAATGCCAAATTCGCGGGCCAACTTCACGACAGCGCGGAAGACGCTGGGCACCAAGTGCGTGTGCTTGTGCGAATCGAGATGCGAAATTTGCAATCCCGCGGCGTGTATCTTCTCGATCTGCGATTTCAATTCAGCGTAAACGTCCAAGCCATGCCGCGCCAGCACAGCGAGCAGCCGGCTGGGCGTCTCCGGCAAAGGCCGGCCGTCCACGAGCGAACGCCCCTGCACCAGCACAAGGTGCGCTCCAATATCGAGCGTCGGCGTTTCTTTCGCCAGACGCACCGCGTTCTCAAATGCCTCGCCGTTCGCCATCAGCGTAGTAGAGGTGAGTACCCCATTGCGGTGCGCATGCACAATGCCCGCGTTCACATCCGGGGTGAAGCCGAAATCGTCCGCATTAATGATGAGGCGCCGCAAGATCAGAACAGTTGCAGCTTGATGGTCAGGAACTTCTTTGGATTCGCGCGGAAGGCCTTGAGCGTTTCCTGGAGTTCGCGGGTGAGGCCGGTGGCGCTATCGTACAGCGCGGGGTTCACCATCAATTGTCCCAGCGTTCCCTGCCCGGCGTTCAACTTGTCGATGGCCACGTTGACCTTTTCAATGGTCGCCGCAAGCTGGTGCGCGATTTTATCGTCCTTCAACAATTGGCCGGCGGTGCCTTTGCCGGCGTTCAGGTCCGCCAGCATGGCATTCAACTGGTCAACGGCTTTGCTCGCGTCGTTGTAGAGCTTGGGGTCTTTCAGGATCATGCCGGCCGTGCCTTCGCCTTTTTGCAGTCCGTCGGTCAGACCTTGAATCTGCGTCACCAGCCCCTGTAGCTGATCGTAAAACTGGTTATCGTTAATCAAGTGGCCAATCGTGCCGTTCTTCGAATTCAGCGTCGTTGCCAGCAGTTGAACCTGGTTCACGGTGGCCTGCAAGCTGTTATAGAGGGTCTCATCCACCAGCAACTTACCGATGGTGCCTTTGCCCACTTCAACCTGTCCGACGATATCCTGCACCTTGCCTAGAAGGAGCTGCAGCGAGCCTAGAATGTTGTAGCCCTCCTCAACTAGTTTGTCGAAATCGGGATTGGCCACCGAGGTCAGCGTGGCGTTGCTTTGTATCAGCGAGTGGCTGGTGCCTTTGTTGATCTGGAGAAACTTGGTGCTGCCGAGCAAGTTGTCGGAAGAGATGCGGGCTATCGAATCGGCTGGAATTTGCTTGAGCATGTCTTCATCAATCACCAGATCGATACGGATGACGCGGGCCGGGTCGGTTTCACCGGAGAGATCCACTTTGGTCACTTTGCCCGCCTGGATACCGTTGATGCGCACCGGCGAACCCTCGCTCAGTCCGTCGGCGTCGGACGTGTAAACATGCAGCGGGATGTCTTTCCTGAACCACTGCATATTGCCTGTGAGCAGGAAAACCAACAGCGCAATACAGGCAAGGGCTACGATGCCCAGAATGCCCACCTTCATCTGCGCCATGCTGACTCGTTCTTTGCTAGGCATGTTCCATCCTCCTATTTACGGCCGTCATGTCGCTCGTCCCCGTGTCTTATGAATTTCTTGACGTACTCGTCGCCTGAAGCTTCCAGTTCCTGTTTGCTGCCGAAGAAGACAACTTGGCCTTCTTTCATTACTATAAATTTGGTTCGATTGCGCATCGCCACATCGTCGTTGTCTTTGAGCGCGGCCAAATCCTCGTTTTGCTGATCGAAGCGGAAATCGGACATGATTTCGCCGTCCTGATAGCGGTGAGTGACTATGAGAGACGCGCTGTTGCGCACGTCGCGTTCTTTGGCCACCAGCGCCATGATGGTGTTGGCGGTGATGGGATCAAGGCCGGCGGTGGGCGAATCGTAAAGCACCAGCGGCGGTTCGGTGACAATGGCGCGCGCAATGCCCACGCGCCGCCGCATGCCGCCTGAAAGTTCAGAGGGGAATTGGTCGAACGTGTGTTCCAGCTCTACGAAGCGCAGGGCGTCTCTCACGCGGCTTTCCACGTCGGCTGTCAGCAAGCCGGTTTTCTGGTTCAGGAGCGGATATTCCACGTTCTCACCCACTGTAAGGGAATCAAACAGGCCTCCTTCCTGAAACAGCACGCCCGCGCGCGCACGCAGAGGAAACAGCGCGGACTCCGTTGAGGAAGTAATCTCGCGGCCAAATAGTTGAATTGCGCCTTCGTCCACTTTCACTAATCCGATAACCGCTTTTAGCAGTGTCGTTTTTCCCGCACCAGCCGCGCCAAAGATAATGCGCGTCTCACCAGGGCTCAGACCCAAAGAGATGTTGCGAAGAGCCCAGGTATCCCCAAATTTTAGACTAACGTCCTTAAACGCCAAAATTGGTTCTGGAGGCGCGGCCATTTAAAGACCCACAAACACCTTGTCAATGAGCAGTGTAACGACGAAGATCCAAACCATGGCCGAGACGACGGCTTCGGTGACGGCCCGGCCCACGCCTTGCGTGCCGCCGGTGGTGCGCAGACCATAGAAGCATCCCACCAGAGAAATGATCATGCCGAAAACGAAGGGCTTGAGCAAGCCCTGGGCAAGATCGTTGAGAACCAGGGCGCGCCAGGAGGTTGACCAATATTCGCTGGCGCTGATGATGCGCAGCAGGGGTACGGCAATGAGGTAAGCGCCCAGCAATCCGATCACGTCGGCAATCACAGTCAGACAAGGCAGCATCAAGGTGGTGGCGATCAGCCGCGGGGTGACCAGCTTCTGAATCGGGTCGGTGCCGAGCGCACGCATGGCGTCAATCTGCTCGGTCACTTTCATAGAGCCAAGTTCGCTGGCCATGCCGGAAGCGTTTCTGCCGGCCACCATGACCGCGCTCAGCACGGGGCCGAGTTCGCGAACCAGGGTAAGCGACACGATGGTGCCCACTTGGCTGCTGGCGCCGTAGGTGCTCAAAGCGCGGGCCATTTGCAGGGCGATAATGGCGCCGCTAAAGGCACCGATCAGAATGACAATGGGTAAACTGCCCACGCCGATGATGTCCATCTGCATGAAGACGTCATCGTAATAGTGAGGGCTTCGAACGACGTTGCGGAAAGCACGGCCAGCGAGGAAAAGAAAATCCTGGAAGGACGCAATCAACGTCTTCAGGAAGTGGAGCAAGCAGGACCCCCCGCGTTTGACCTCGCTCTCATTGCTAGATCCTAACATATAGCCGGGGCGCTTCGGGCCGTTTAATCCAGTAATGTTTTCGCAGCCGTTCGCATCCAACCTACAGATCTAGCGGGTTCTGAAAGGCACGCAAATGAAACTTGTACAAGTATTTAAGTCGGCTGATAATAACCAGGAAGTCGGCACCATTGAGATCAGTCCGATGACGATGTCCGTTCCGGTTCCGGTCCCGGGCGATTACGTGAGTTGGAGCGTTGATAGTAAGAATTACAGCGGCCAAGTGAAATCCAGGGCGATTTTGTATGGCGCTCCGGAATCGAGCCTTGCGCGCGAGGACGCGTTCGATCTTACGGTGACGTTAACAGTTGATGTGGCAAAGGTGTAAAAAACAAGTTAGGGCGCTTACGCTTCCGGCTCGGATGAGCGCCGATTGCCAATCGGCGCGCAGGATGACATACTGCCCCACATCTCCAGTTTAGCGGCTTTTGGTTAGAAAGTGACCCCGGTGAGGGCGGATCGGGCGCTTTCGTTGTTCGCTTTATCGACCGAACTGATCTGATAGCGGTACGTTTTCCCGTGCTCTACTTTGCGGTCGCTGAAGGCCGGAAGGCTCACAATGCCGCCTTGGCGCTCAAACGGGCCATCGTTCACTGAACGATACACGTAATAGCCGGCGACATCGCCCTCTGGACTTCTTTGCCAGGAGAGTTCTACCGATTCCGGTCCAGCCAGCGCCGTGACGCGAGACGGGACCGTAGGCGCGAATGTGTCCTTGGGCGTGATCGCCGCAAGCTCCGAAGGCAGGCTCTCCGCATTGCCGTTCAGAGCTATGACTTGGTATGAGTACGGCACATCGAATTGCGAAGTCGTATCCACGTAATGGGCTTGGCCGGCATTGCCTATTTCGACCGGGGTTTTGTCAACCGGCGCTTGCCGCAAGATTCGATAGGCCTTAGCCGTATCCACAGCTTGCCATTCGAGGACCACGCCTGGGGCGGATGCTTCGGCGTTTAGGTGAGTGGGCGGGCTGAGCGGGCGAGTTACATCAAGAACGATCCGATTCGACCAGGAAGAAAAGTAATCTCCGCGCTTGATAGACGTCCTGACGGCGATGGCAACGTGCTTGTCAAGCAAGCCCTCCAGCGGAATAGGCGTGGTCATGGCGATGGGTTGCGGATCGACCGGATCGTTCGGCGGAGGCGGCTCAAGCGGGTATTGCCTGGCGGTTACGGCCCAACTCTGGAAATCGAAAGGAACGAGCGCCGGCCCGATCCGCAAATCGATTTGGTTGAAGCGCTTGATGGGCACGTTGTCAGTGGTTCGGGCGGGGGTGCGGAAGGTGACGATGATTTTGTCGCCACGTTCCACGGCCGCCAGATCCGTAATGGGAGGTGGAATCTCAGGCGACGGCGGAAGCACCGGGCCGGGGTAACCGCAGCCCAGCAGTAGCATGAACTGGAGGCAAAACGCCGGCAGCACCGCCCGCCCACGCGCGCGCACTAGAGAATATACCTGCTCAAATCCTGATCTTTAACGATCTCGCTGAGTTGCTTGCGTACATAGGTTGCGTCCAGCCGGATGGTTTTCTTTTTGAGATCGGGTCCGTCAAAAGAAATCTCTTCCAGGAGTTTTTCCATGATGGTGTGCAGACGCCGGGCGCCGATGTTTTCGGTATTCTCGTTGACCTGGGCCGCGACCTTGGCAATTTCAATCAAGGCGTCTTCGGTGAAAGTGAGCTTGATTCCCTCGGTCTCAAGCAACGCCATGTATTGCTTAATCAGCGCCGACTTCGGTTCTTTCAAGATGCGAATGAAATCGCCTTCGGTGAGCGATTTGAGTTCCACGCGAATGGGGAAGCGGCCCTGCAGTTCGGGAATCAAGTCAGAGGGCTTGGAGACATGGAATGCGCCGGCGGCTACAAACAGAATGTGATCTGTGCGCACAAATCCATGGCGGGTGTTGACGGTGGTGCCTTCCACGATGGGCAAAATGTCGCGCTGCACACCTTCGCGGCTGACGTCGGGCCCGTGGCCACCCTCGCGGCCGGCGATTTTATCGATCTCGTCTAAAAAGATGATGCCGTTGCGTTCCACGCGCTCCAAGGCAATACGCGTGACTTGATCCATGTCAACAAGCTTTTGCTCTTCTTCCTGAACCAGATACTCAAGCGCTTCGGAAACACGCATGTTGCGCTTGCGGGTGCGCGGGCCGAAGAGGCCGGGGATGACATCTTTGAGGTTGATGTCCATCTCTTCGACATTGCCGTTCGTGGAGACCTCAAAGGTGGGACCGCGCTCTTTGACATCCACTTCAACCTGGCGATCATCGAGTTTACCGGCGCGCAATTTTTCACGCAATTTTTCGCGCGTGCGTTCGGCGCTGTCGTTGGCTTCCGGGGGCGGGGGCATCAGTAGATCGAGGAGCCGGTCTTCGGCTTGCTGCTCGGCGCGGTCGGAGACTTGATCAAGGCGCTCTTCGCGGACCATGTCTATGGCCACATCCACCAGATCGCGAATCATGGATTCGACATCGCGGCCGACATAACCAACTTCGGTGAACTTGCTGGCCTCGACCTTGAGGAAAGGGGAATTGGCCAGTTTGGCGAGGCGGCGGGCGATTTCGGTTTTACCCACGCCGGTGGGCCCGATCATGAGGATGTTCTTCGGCATGACCTCTTCGGCCATCTCCGGCTCGAGTTTCTGGCGGCGCACGCGGTTACGGAGAGCGATGGCGACGGAGCGCTTAGCTTCGGCTTGACCGATGACATGCTTATCGAGTTCGGCGACAATTTCGCGGGGAGTGAGTTCGTCGAGCAGCGGCGTTTCAGCGGACGATTGCTGGGGCAGGTAAATCACCATTCAGGACAACTCCTCGAAAGCCAAGGTGTCGTTTGTATAGATGCAAACATCGCTAGCGATCTTCATGGACTTCTCAACTACTTCGCGAGCGCCCAGCGTGGTGTTCTCAAGCAGCGCGATGGCGGCGCATTTCGCAAACGCTCCGCCGGAACCGATGGCGGCGACGGGGCTATCCGGCTCGATGACATCGCCGGTGCCGCTGACGATATACATGCTTTGCGTGTCGGCCACGAGCAACAGAGCTTCCAGATGGCGCAGCATTCGGTCGGTGCGCCACTCTTTAGCGAGTTCAACGACACTGCGCGGGAGGTTGCCGCTATGCTGTTCGAGCTTTCCTTCGAAACGCCCGAACAAAGCGAAGGCGTCGGCGGTGGACCCGGCGAATCCGGAAAGGATCTTGCCGTTGTAGAGCCGGCGGAGTTTCTTGGCCCCGCTTTTCAATACTTCGCTACCCATGGTGACTTGGCCATCGCCGGCCAGAACCACTTGGCCATTACGGCGGACGCACAGGATGGTGGTGGACCGGATTCTTTTAGAAGACTCGCGCAAGACGGGCGCGGAGTCAGACGACCTGCCGGGAGAAATGGCGAGGGTCTTCCTTGTTTGGCGGCGCGCGTCCGCGCCCTTTGCGCTTTTATTCATTTTGAACAGGCAAACTCCCGCTGCACCCGCTTAAATTGGCGCGGGTACGGCGAATTCTCATTTCAGCACAAGTGCTGGAAAGAAAGAGCCCGGCCCCGAACGTTTCGGTTTTCATGAGGTGATCGGTTACGCTGCCATTTTCAAGTCCCCCGGGCTTGTTGCGGGGTTGGGAGGCGTGCTGTTTTGCGAACTGGCGGATGCGAAGGGATCTTTTTTGATCGTTTCGGGCGGCGTGGGCCAGGGGAGGCGTTCCTTTTTCAATTGGAACTCTTCTTTCTTTAGTTCGAACGCTTGTTTTTTCAGATTCTGAACTTCGGCGGCGCGCTGTTCGGCGGCTTGCAGGCGCTTTTGCGATTCGAACCCAATTTCCACTTTTCTCCTTTCGGCTCTTAGCTTTTGGAGTTCGGTAAGGGCTTTGTAGAAAGCTCGTTCGTGGGTGGTTTGGTAGCGCATGAACAGAGCGAACCGCTGATTGTCGATGATGCTGAGAGTGCCGGTGAGGCAGGTTTGCTGGAGGCGGAGGGCGCGGGCGCGGAGCCATTCATGGTCACACAGGCGACGGACGAGAATCCGTTCGGTTTCGGTTTGGGGTTGGTGTTCCTCTTTGAGGCGAAGATGGAGTTTGCCGAATTGTTCGTGATCTTCGTCGGGGAGGAGGTAGAAATGCGTGTTGGTGTAAGAGAGACCGTGCGTGGTGCGGTTCTGGGAAGAAGCTTCTTTGCCTTCAGGCGAAGTGGGTCCGGTGGAACGCTGAGCGTTCAATTGGTTGGCGGAGATTTGTGCGGGGGTAGACATGATTTGATCCTTTGTTTAGCTGTCGATGTGAGTTGATGCTGAGGTGTTTGCGGGCGCGACGGCCACGTTTGACAAACCCGCGCAAAACGGGCGCGGTGTCGAGAGCAACGCCCAAACAGACCTCTCGGATTGGCAGCGCGCAT
The DNA here is from genome assembly GCA_963785595.1 of Bryobacterales bacterium. Lineage (GTDB taxonomy): Bacteria > Acidobacteriota > Terriglobia > Bryobacterales > Bryobacteraceae > Bog-105. The sequence continues at coordinate 424,933 of CAWAVY010000004.1, forward strand.
CGGCGCCCTTGGGCTCTCAACGACTCCAGTTTGCTAGGAGGGGGTGTGCAGCGGAATAAATTTTTGTTTGGATGTGGTTGAAAGGAAGGGAAATCGAGTTGAGCGAATTTTGTGATCCGCCGCACGGCCCCCTTTTGGGGCCGTCAGGAGGACGGATGAAAAATGGCCGTTTAATTCGGGGTGCTGTCGAAATTTTTGGAACCTACGAGATTTTTATGTGATTGATTCGATAGGGGATTTACGTCACTATTTTTCATAGGACTCGCAGAAATGAGGGATATAGAATCCAGAAGTTAGGAGATGGAATGGGGCGCGGAGTGGGAAAATTGGCGGAGAAGCTTCTAGATTCTTACCCATTCATTGTTGAACAAAAGCAGTGAAGCATTTCAAGATGCTTCAAGCAGCGGCCAGTAAGTCGATGATCTGCTGAATGGCGGCATCGGCCTGGTAATAGGCGGTCTCCAGTTTGCTATCGGGTTTCTGCTTTTCCTGCGGCTTGTGGTGGAAGCGGCTGTTGGCCAGTGGACCGCATAGCTGTTTGTGAAAGAACAGGAAGAGCAAAGCCACCTGGACGCCTTTCGTCGTGAGCCGGCAGGCGTAGCGGCGGCCATCGCGTTCCACTAGTCCATGAGCCTTCATCTTGCGAAGGTCGTAACGGAGTCGATTCAGGCCATAGTGCTTCTCTGTCAGATGAAAGGTAGTCAGAACCGCCTCATGAATCTGCTTTGTAGACCAACCGGAGAGGCGCGTTCCGGCATGCAGGAGGACTTCCATCAGGCGGATCATACGGGCATCGTGAATCTTGATGCCAGGCACTTTGGCTGTGCCGTGATTGATCGGCCGGGCGATGCGCTGGAGCAAAGGAAAGTCAACGTGAACGTTCAGGCATTGTGCCTGGAAACCAGCGAAGCGGTCCGTGATCTCCAGGAATCTTTGGCGCACCGCCGGCAGGTTGTCGAGGCTTTTCTTGAGACGGAAGTTGGCTAGGTTGTTGCAGCAGATCTCATTGCGCAGGAAGGTAAGGAACTTTTCATACTGCTTGAGGAACGATTGCTTCCAGTAGGCGCGGAACACGTGATGCCCGTGTTCCATCTGATCCATGACGCTGTGCAACTTGCCCTGATAACGTCGGCTGAGCCGCACGCCGAACATCTCCGAGATCTTATGCGCCGTCATGCGCCACAAGGCCAAATCGCAACTGCGTTCAAAGATCCTATGGATGGGGAAGTTCCGCTTGAAGATGAAGTTGCGGCAGTATTCGATTTGGTGAATGTAGTAAGCCCGGCGGAGGTTCATGGCCGCTCGTTCGCGTTCGGAGAACTTGGGGCCTACGATCAGTGTCCAGTAGTCGAGCGACTTGCGGATCACTTCCGGGCTCAGCCGGTTGGCCGCCGCTTGCAACGCCGCCGGGTCGGCCACGGCAAGAAACGCATTATCGTCCTTGCGGTAGGCAATCTTCTTTTGCTTCAACTGGCCTTCAATGTAAGAATGGCCGTTCAGATAGTAGGTCGTTTGAAACGGCAGAAAGGTGGCCACGCGGATCACGATGGGGCCGAGAATCTCATCGCGAATATAGAAATAGTAGTGTGTGAAGCGGCTCCGCTGGGTGGCCAGGATGCGATAGTCCGGATCGTCGGCCGGGTACTTCGGGGCGCTGGATCGAAAGGTGGTGCCTTGTTCCATGCTCAAGAAAATGAAGTAAACGCCGAAGCGATTCTGTTTCTCCATTTTCTTCAGATAGGGCCGCACGAAGTCTTCTTTGCGAACGCCTTTTTCGGCCCACTGCATCGCGATCTTCTGCTTCCGCGCGTACGCTTCCACCCAGTGCTTGTATTCCTGCGTCCGCTTCCCCAATGCCTCTTTGGTAATCGCCCGAATACCCAGCACTTCCCGAAAAAAATGCACCACCAGTTCCGGCCTGGATAAATATTCCAGATAACCGTTGATGACGATCCGTTGATGACGATCCGGTCAAAACAGTGGTATACAAAAACCAGCAGGCTGCCGAACAGCTTTGTGAAAGTCTCCATCGGTCGTCTCCCTTTGTTCTCGTCTCGACAACAAGATCATCGGACAGACGACCGGTGGTTTCAAAATTTCAAATATCTTTGGCTAGCCTTATGGATGCCCTTTGACTCCCGCACCGTACTAAATGTGTTTACGGCCTTTGTCGCTGTTTGTGTGTTGCAATTGTGGCAACTACCGCTTGCGACCGCACATTCAGGTGATTCGCCTTTAGAGACGCACGATCCAACGCTTTTGAAGCAAAAGGCCGAAGCCGGAGATACAGATGCCCAACTTCAGTTGGGCATTCTGTATCTTTATGGCGATGGCTTACGCCAAGACTACGACCAAGCGTTTAAACTGTTCCGCACCGTTGCTGAACGAAAGAATGCCTATGGAGAGATGTTTTTGGGTGTCATGTATTCACATGGAAAGGGAACACCACAGGACGACAAACAGGCTTTTGAATGGACTCAGCGAGCAGCGGATCAGCATTTATCGTTAGCAGAACGAAACCTCGGCAAAATGTATGCTCGGGGTCAAGGCGTGCCAAAAGATATTGAGCGGGCGGTTTCGTGGTGGCGAAAGGCTGCGCAACAGGGAGATCCTAAAGCCCAGACTCTACTAGCCGACGCCTATTCTTTAGGGCGCGGGGTTGCCCAAGACTACGGACAAGCTGCTCAATGGTACCGTGATGCCGCTGAACAAGGGGATGTTAAAGCAGAGGCTTATTTGGGTACGGCCTATAGAGCCGGCAAGGGCGTTCCACACGATGATTCTATGGCCGTACAGTGGTGGCAAAAGGCTGCCGAAGGAGGCTATGCGCCCGCCCAGAAAAACCTAGGCAACGCATATTTCAGTGGCACAGGTATTAACAAGGATGAAGCTCAGGCCATTATATGGTGGAGAAAGGCAGCCTCGCAGGGTGATCCCGCCGCACAAACCACCCTCGGCACTCTCTATCACACCGGTACTGATGTTCAAAAAGATGATGTCGCCGCGTTTATGTGGTTTCAAAAAGCAGCCGCGCAAGGTGACCACGTAGGCCAGCGTTATTTAGCGTTCATGTATGGGCGAGGAGTAGGCACGCAAAAGGACCCAATCGAGGCCTATAAATGGGCGTATCTCGCCGCAGAACATGGTGATAAGGAGGCGGCGTCAGCCCTTCCCAACATTGAAAAAGACATGACATCTGCACAAATTGCGGAGGCAAAACGGCGGGCTGCTGAATGGAAGCCTGTTCAGGTCGCACCTGAAAAAGAACCTGACTGAGCCGCCACGTCCCTGTTTGTTATTTCGCCTGATGCCAGCATTCGCCATATTTCATAAATGATAGTTTTGAGCTTTGCCGTGACGCCGGAAAAACACCCCCTCCCCCCTCTCAAATCTCAGCCTCGAATTCCTTTCCTACCGCCGTTCTCTGCTTACCCCTCGACAAAATGAACCCTTTTGTAGATACTGCAAAAGCCCCTGCCCGGTTTACGGGCCTTTCCGGGGGTTCCGAACGGGTGAACTCTCGACAAAATGATGAGCGCACGAAAAAGCAGAAACACGGGGCGGCGGCAAGGGCCGGGCGGCGATGACAGCGACCGGAAGCACCTCACCGGGCGCGAGGTTGAACGGCTCATCGAGGCGACAAAGGACGGCAGGAACGAGGCCCGCGACCGTTGCCTGTTGCTTCTCATGTTCCGCCACGGCCTTCGCGTCTCAGAAGCCTGCGGATTGAAACTCGACCAGATAGACATCGAAAGCCGCGTGCTTCATGTCGCTCGATTGAAGGGCGGGTTATCGACGACGCAGCCGCTACGGGGCGACGAGTTGAGAGCGATTGCCGCCTGGCTGAAAGAACGCGGGCGGATGAAGCCAGCAGGCGCGACGTTCTTTATCAGCGAACAGCGCAGGCCGTTGCACCGCTCGACCGTCAATCTGCTTTTGGAAAAATACAGCACCGCGGCGTCCCTGCCCCTTCGCGCCCACCCGCATATGCTCCGCCACGCTTGCGGCTTCGCCCTGGCCGACCAGGGCGCGGACACCCGGCTGATTCAGGATTACCTCGGGCATCGCAACATCCAGCACACCGTCAAGTACACCGCCACCAACCCGGCGCGGTTCGAAAAGCTCTGGCGGTGATTTTGCAGTGCTTCGCAGGATGCCGCCAGGTCAGCCGCCCCACCCTTGGGGCCTTTGCTGGTTTAACGTGCAACTTTGACGGCAGCGCTCGACCTCGATAGAGTTGCGACTTGATGCCGCCGCGTGGTCTAATTCAGCCTGGAAGTCTATGAAAACAATCTCGATTATTAATTACAAAGGCGGGGTCGGGAAGACGACCATTACGGCCAACCTTGCGGCGGAGATGGCGTTTCGTGGGAAGAAAATTCTTGCGATTGATCTGGACCCGCAGGCAAGCCTCACGTTCTCGTTCTTCAGTGTGGATGAATGGCGAAAGACGTTCGAGGCTACCAAGACGATTAAGAACTGGTACGACGCCTTTATCGACAAGGACACGGACCTCAACCTTGCGAAGCTTATCGGCCACCCCGGCAAGGCCAATGTCGGTAGCAAAGGAGGGAGGCTCGACCTAATTTGTTCGCATCTGGCGCTCATCAATGTAGACCTCGAACTTGCGACGCGTCTGATCGGAGGCACCGAGCGCGACTTGCGTAACAACTACCTCCGGGTGCATTCCCGATTGCGGCAAGGGTTGGAATCATTGAAAGACGGCGACTACGACTATGTGCTGATCGATTGCCCGCCGAACTTTAACATCGTTACGAAAACGGCGATTGCCGCCAGCGACCATCTGCTTGTTCCGACTAAACCGGATTACCTCTCAACGTTGGGCATTGAGCAGCTTACCAAGCACGTCGAAGAACTCACCGAAAACTTACAACAAGTACGCAGCGGACAGCGGCAATAGCGAATGGAAGGCTATAGCGCCGAAGATTTTGGGTGTCCTCTTCACAATGATTTCCGTTCGCAATCAGGAGCCGATATCGGCGCAGCGACAATACATCGAGCAAGTCAGCCGCTTGAAGATTCCCGCGTTTAAGACCTACATCAGGGAAAACAAGACCATATACGCGGACGCTCCTGAGTATGGCGTGCCCGTCGTACTCAAAAGGGTATCAGGGCAGACTTATGAGAACGTTCAGGAAGAACTTGAAACGTTAACCACCGAGGTGCTTGCCAAGGTGGCGGCATGATCGACAAGGCAAGTCTATCGAAGTTATTCCGTCTTTTTGCGACGACGGTTGACGGTCTGGACCAGCACCAGATCGACCAGTTGCTTGCCGGAAAAGGAAAGCTGACCTTTACACTGGCCGGGAAAGCCAGAGAGACGACCAGTGCAACGCCCGTTGACCAGGCGATTTTATTGGAGAAACTCAACGACTGCAAAGACCGCGATCAAGCCCGCGCGACACTCAGCGTCATTACGGGCAGAGATGCGCTCGAATCCTTCGCGAGAAAGCTCAAGGTTCATGTTGTCAAACACGACCGGCGCGAGGACATTGAATCAAAAATCATCGAGTTCGTGATCGGCGGGAAATTGCGCACTGAGGCAATCCAGTCGCTCAATCTTAAAGGCGGTAGTGGTCCCGCCGACGAGCAATAAAGAATTGTAGAGGTTGCATTTGTTACCTCGTAATTCTGTTCGACTGCCACTCGAACCCTCGTTGCACTGGTTTATGCTTTGCTGCCGAGGAACGAAACCGCATGGCCCCGGAGAGCCGCAGCGAAACGATGAAAGGTGAGGTCCTCAGCCGGTTCCGTAATCTTCGTTTCGCGTGCGTTTGTCGCCATCAGAAAACAGGCTGCACTATATAGCCGCTCGAGCACCAGACGGCGGCAGAGCACTTCATATCTCTTGCTGTAAGTGACGCCTTTGTACTTAACCGCGCCCTTTTTCCCCTGGTGAACGTCGCCCCGAAATTCAGGGTCAACGGCAAAATACGGTTCCTTGTTGTTGACTGGCGTTTTCACATTGTCCCGGTCCTCGAGCAGGAAGAAATAGCCGAGGAACGGCGTAGGCGACTTTCCAAAACGCCCCTCGCGGTATGCAGTCCAAATATCCTTGGCGCTTCCAACCGCTTCCTCGGAACGGTTGTTGACGTTGTTGCCGATGGATTTTCCCGCTTGCGATTTAAACTCCATCGCCAAGACCAACTGGCTATCGGAGACAACGATTAAATCCCATTTCTTCGTGGCCCTGAAATATCCGGGCAGTTCAAGCGCCGTGCGCGTGCGAACGTCGAGACGCTTCAATCCGGCATCGCAGAGAATATCCGCCACCAGAACCTCGAGCGCCCCCATTTGTGTTCCACCCGTGACTTCCCCGCGTGTACCGGCGTCGATCTTTCCCGACTGGACTTGCTTCTCTTTGTTTTTCGCCCGCGCATCCCAATAGCTCTGGACAGCCTCATGCAGCCGTTTATCAATATTCAATAGCCGTCTCCAATTCGCATTGAGTGATGCCGTAAAGCTCGAGAGCCGTCAGCGTGGCCCGCTTGCGATCACGTTGCCGGAAAGCCTCTACAAGCTCTGTTGCGTGAAGCTTCGATATGGTTTTGGGGTCCGGCACGCGAATCCGGCGCAGATATTGCGCCTGAAACCGCCAGTAGCCGCCGCGCATACGGACGCCGTAGGATGCTACGAAAAATTGCCCGATAGCGGATAAGAGCAGGCCTCCGAGCACTTCCAAATCCCATGTCGCGGACTCAATGAAATACAGGTTGTGATGAGGGTAGGTTTCGCCGCGATCAAGCACCGGCTCGAGAGTGTTCTTGATGTCGGGGATGTAAAGTTTCGGCTTGCCCATCAGGGAGTGCGTTACGCGGTCAATCGTCTTGTACCAACCAATTTTGTTTTTTGCGGCGGTGTGGCGTTTTTTCAGGGCCGCGCCGTGCTTCTCAAAATATGCTTTCAGCCGTGGATACTTTTCCAGTTCTACCAGCCCCTTGCTGTTCCAAGGGTCCACGAGATAATGACCCGACCACTCGAGCTTGCCGCCCCAAATATCCCGGACAAGCGCAAGTTTCAGGAGGCGGGAGCGTTCCACCAGCGCGGTATCTGTCGTGATGAACACGCCATCGTTGCCCGTTGCAACGCCAATGCCCACCTTTGCACCGGCCTCGAGAGCCGGAAACTTTTCCTCCAGCTTTCGCAGCAATGCCAGTTGTTCGGGAGAGTTGCACGGCCACGGGTCCGAACCCTTAAACCACTTCTCAATTACCGCAGTCTTCAAACCTTGCGGCAGCGCCGGAGCCGCACGCCGCCCAGTTGCCTGAAGGGTTGCCGCAAGCTTGTCCGGCCTGGTCTTGACCGCCTCAGCGTCAGCACTCGCTACCACCGCAGGCCCCTGCCCCTTGTGTCGAATGACGGTGATTGCCGGGTAGGCGTCCACTTCATCGTGAAAAGCGTCGGCATTGTGCATTTCAAGAACGACATCGACACTGTAGGACGAGGTGACGAGTTGGCGCAGTTCAGCGCCGTACTGATTTCGCATCCAGCGGTCCGCGCAGATGAACGCGCAGACGCCGCCAATCTTTAGCTGACATAGCGCCGCCTCAAAAAACGCCACATATAAATCAGCGCGACCCCGCATGGTCGAGAACGTCTCTCGGTACAAAGCCGCCGTTTCTTCGGGAATGTCCTCGAGCCGGACATATGGCGGATTGCCGATCACAAAATCGGCCTCAAAGCTATTCGCTTCAAACAGGTAATCGCCTGTCCGCACCCATGACGCAGCCAGAGTTTCGGCAACGGCCTTTTCAACACCGCGTTCGAGCAGGATATTAACGGCCAGGGCGCGGGCGCGGTCCGCGCTAACAACATCCAGTTCATAGGCGACCAGAGAGCCGCCGCAATCGGATAATGGACGGCCAAGCTTTCGACACGACGCTATTAGGCGGTCGATCATGGGACCGAGAAAAGCTCCATCGCCCGCAGCCGGTTCGACGGCCACGGCATCGACGAGGTTCTTGTCCGAACGGTACTCGGCCAAATCGAGCAGCAGTTCGACCACCCAGGCTTTCGTATAGACCACGCCTTTCGGCTCGAGGACGACCGACAGCAGCCGAGGCGCGGCGGTCGGCAGCTTCTCGAAGGCAAGCGGTCTTTGTAAAGCCGTTCGGCGATTGGACATGGGAAGCAATCTACAGTTTAAGGCGCATCATGCCGCACATGGGGAACCGCTCCAACTGAAAATATTTTAGGGCGATGTCCCCGGCCTTTAGATCAGGCGGTAGGAGTTGCGGGGTAGACATGTACCTTGCCCTCAGCGGGGATGTTGACCATCCATCTGTCCCCGTTCAACAGCGTTGCGCAGTGCCACGACAGCAGCGTTTGAAACCGGGCAACCCATTCTTGAACGGTGTATTTGATGTTGATTGTGGCGTCCCCTTCCCGATACGGATTGCGTGTATGCAGCGCTTCCGACGAACATTTATACAGGAAGATAAAATCGTCGCGGGTTACAAAGCCTTCGGTTAACGGCTCCCCGAAGTGGTGATGTCCCGGCGAAATCTGCACAGGCGCGGGCAGCGGCACGGGGTAGAAATTTGGGTTCACCGTGTCCATGACCGCCAGCATATCTTTCGCCCGCCAGTGCTTTGAAAAGTTGGCATGGACCTCGGAGTACTTCTCCTTGTTCGCCGACAACGACGCGAACGCGATCTCTTCCAGCGTCTTTCGGAATTGGACAAAAATCAATTCGGCGGTCTGGTCGGCAAGGCCGATCTTGATTCCGCCCGACATGATCGTCTGCACGACATTGATACGGTCCCGAATTCGCGCCATGCAGTCGCAGTAAATTTGAACGTCGCTCGCCACCGAAGCCTCAGCCAATTCTATCATGACTTCCGCCTTTTGTTCGCCCCGGCTACGATCCACGTTACCCCGCCTTGACGCGCACCGCGCCGGATTGCAGAGCCTTCGTCAGCGCAGCCTTGTCGCCGCTATCGAACGCGCGTTGGGCGGTCTCGGCTTGAACGCTTTCTTCCATCCAGCGCAGGACGGCGCTGCGCGTGGTGCGCCAGGTGCGCCCGACCTTGCGGCCTGGAAGCTCGCCGGACTTGAGCAGATCATAAACGGTGTCTACCGAGATGCCGAGCAGCGCGGCCATGCCGTGAACATCGAGCACATCCGGCTTTCCAGAGCCATTGTTTCGGGTACGATGCTTTTTTGTTGGGCGTCGATGCGGCATTGATGGCGGTTCGTTCGGGGATGCCCGGCCTTGTGCCCAAATCCCGCGCCGCCGTCAACCTTTTTCCGGCCTGCGCTCAATCAATATGTTGTGTTGTCCAGAGACGCCCCCGCCGTGTTTCTTCAAGTATTCGCGGGCGTTGCGGCGGGCTTGATTACTGGCCGATTGAAGTCAAACCCCAACCTCTGCCCCCGCCTGTGTTTCCTGATTTCGGGAGGACTTGAAATTGCTTGACATAATGGCGCTTATGCGTCTTTCGTCTGTTAGCGCGAGACACAAGATGTAGAAACCGGGTTCGCGGTCAGAAAGTCTCGACTTGCATGCGCCGATTGCAGAGCCTTCGATGAAATTCGCAAACGGCTTAGCCTCGTTCGCAACGCATGCTGACTTACCGAAGTTCGATCCCGAGAAAATTATCGAAGGTCGCCTAAAGGAGTGCGATTGTCTCCATTGATGATTTCGTAATCGATCCGCTCGCGGATGCTTTTCAGGTCGGCATCGGATGTCTGAGCCGCTAGGCCCTCCGCTGTAAATGCGTCAATGGCATCAAGAGAGATCGTTGGGTTTCTTCTGATGACGACAACGCCCCGTAGAAAAATTTCCCGTTGAAAGCATGAATAGGGTGCATCTTCTCCCTTCCATTTCCAACGGGGTCCGCAAAAGTAGACTGCCATGTACATAATCTTCGCTTGCGATTCGGTGAATAGACTTGCGCGCTGTCGAGTGAGTTCTTCAAGTCGTGAAGTTTGTTGGGATCGGTTTCTTCGCTGAGAACGGTTGTTCGATAGTAATCGGAAAACGCTTCGGTAATCGCCTCCACGCTGTTTTGGAAATCGAGTACAAAGACGTCGTGCTTTTCGGGATGGGCGCGGTTTAGACGGGAGAGCGTCTGGACGGCTTTGATACCGGAGAGCGGCTTATCGACGTACATGGTATGGAGCAGGGGTTCGTCGTAGCCGGTTTGGAACTTATCGGCACAGATGAGAAAACGATAGGGGTCTTCACGGATTTTATCGGCGATGTCGCTGCTGGAAAATCCGTTGAGAGGAGAGCGAGGATTCGCTTACTTTCCGGCCGGCGAATTCGTGTTCGCCGGAGAAGGCGGCGATGGCTCTGTACGGACTCTTGCGTTCTGCAAGATAATCCCTGAAGGCCGAAAAGTATTGGTTGGCGCGCTCAATGCCGTTGCAGACCACCATGGCGCGCGCATTGCCGCCAATCTTGTTCAAAGCCATGACCTGTTCGTGGAAGTGATCGACCATGATTTCCGCTTTTAGGCGGATGGCGTGGTCGTGGCTTTCGACATACCTTCGCAGTTTCTTTTGGGCGCGCTTAGTGTCGAACTGCGGGTCGTCTTCAATCTTCTTGACCAGTTTGTAGTAGCTGTCAACCGGCGTATAGCATTTGAGGACGTCGAGGATAAAGCGTTCTTCAATCGCCTGCTTCATGGTGTAGCTATGGAAGGGCTTGTGTTTGACTTTGCCTTCGGCGTCGGGCGGCAGCGGTTCGCCGAACATTTCCAGCGTCTTGTTTTGGGTGTGGCTGTAAAGGCAAAATAGCTGGCGTTGCCAACCATCTTCCGGCCCGCCGTTCTCTTGTCCAGAGTGTCGTTGACCGTATCTTCGGGATCAGCTAGCACTTGATTCATCGCGGCGGAAGTCTTCCCACCTTGGCTGCTGTGCGCCTCATCTACGATGATGGCAAATTTCCGAGCCACATCCTCCTTTTCGATTTCGTCGAGGATGAACGGGAACATCTGCACCGTCGTAATGATGATCTGCTTGCCCTCTTCGATGAACCGGCGCAGGTCACCGGAGCGTTTCGCATGGGCAACGGTGGCGGCGACCTGCATGAATTGCGTGATGGTGTATTTAATCTGGTGATCGAGAATGCGGCGGTCCGTAACGACGACCACGGAATCGAAGACCTCTCTGCCATTCGATTTGACGCCGATGAGCTGGTGCCCCAGCCAAGCGATGGAATTGGATTTACCGCTGCCAGCGGAGTGCTGAATCAAATAGCGTTGGCCTAAGCCGTGCGCCGCTACGTGAGCTAGAGCCTCGCGGACGACAGCAAGCTGGTGATAGCGCGGGAAGATCTGGACAAATCTCTTCTTGCCGGTCTTCTTGTTTTCGATAAGAACAACCTGGGCATAATTTTCGAGTATGTTGGTTAAGCCTTGCGGCGTTAGGATCTCTTTCCAGAGATAGTCGGTTTTAAGGCCGGCGGGATTTGGCGGATTGCCTGCGCCATCGTTATAGCCTTTGTTGAAGGGAAGGAACCACGACGCTTTGCCGAGCAGTTCGGTACACATCCGTACCTCAGAGTCGTCAACGGCGAAGTGGACGACGCAGCGGCCAAATTGAAAGAGCTTTTCGCGCGGGTCGCGGTCGCGGCGGTACTGTTCGACGGCGTCTTCGACCGTCTGCTTGGTAAGGCTGTTTTTCAACTCGAACGTGGCGATGGGAAGCCCATTAATAAGCAGGCAGAGGTCGAGAGCGCGGCGGGTTTCGCCGGTGCTGTAGGCGAGTTGGCGAGTGATGGAAAAGCGGTTCTGTTTGTGTAGAGTGGCGGCCTTGGCGTTGCCTTCCGAGGGAGTGCCGAAGAACAGCTCGAAGAACAGCGGCCCGTGTTTGATGCCTTTACGTATGACGTCAATCACGCCGCGCTTGCCGATTTCGGTGGAGAGGCGCACGAGGAATTTGAGGCGGTCGATGTCTTTCGCGTCGTTAGCATCGGCTATGCCGAGTTTCTGAGAGACAGCTGCTACTCGGGGCGTAATGAATGCAATGTGTTGATTGATTGTGGCCTCAAATCCGAGCACTGACGCATTCCCGCGGGTCTTGCCCTGTCCCGTAATCGCCACAAGAACGCTGCCGGTGGGCACCCTTGGCAAATGACATTCAAGTAGCGCCGCCTGGGTCACGAACTGATCGGCGCTGTCGCTGTATCCCCGATTAACCTGTGAACTGTTGAGCCAGGGGTAAGAGCCGCCAGTCCAATGAGCCAGGGGTAAGAGCCGCCAGTCCAATACGCCAGTCTGGCCCGGGACGGTGTCGAACCATTTCCGACACGCGCGAATCGGCTGATGCTCCAAGGCTGTGAACTGACTGGGATATCACCCAGCCACGGAATGCCAGATGGCTTGAGTGGGACAGAAGGGTCGAGACCGCGCGTGACTGCGCGATGGATGACGGACTGCTTTTGCTCGTTTAGGAGGGCGATAAGCTTTTTCTTTGCCTGGATCGCGCGCTTGATTCGTTTGTTTGCGTCAGCGAGGAAGGACGCAATCGCGTTTTGCTCATCGGTCGGCGGAAGGTAAAAGGGTGCGTCAAAGAAGGACTCATCGGTTAGCTGAAGGCGCGAGGTCCAAATGCCCTTGGACCTAACTTGGAGTTCACAGTTGAAGGGCGAGGAACGAACGACCTGATCGACAAAGGAAGGCGTTGCGCCAGAGCCGTCACGGAGACTCGGAAGAATTCCTGAGACGATTCGGCCTTCGGGTCGTAGTCGACGCTTGTTGCATAAATATCAAGCACCTTGCGCCAGAACACGCGCTCGGAGGAGCGGATATCGCGGATGCGGGCAAGTAGTTCGTCGAAGTAGTCTCCGCCACCGGATTGCTTCAGGCGGTCGTCGTCCATCGTGAAGCCTTTGAGAACGTACTCCTCCAGCCGTGCTGTCGCCCATTGCCTAAACTGGGTGCCGCGGACCGACTGGACGCGGTAGCCGACGGCCAAGACGGCGGGCAGGTTGTAGTGTTTTAAAGTTCGGCGGACTCGGCGTGCGCCCTCTTGACGAACTTGTAAGAAATCCTTACAAGTTGCTTCGAGCGCCAGTTCCCCCTCTTTGTATATCGCGGACAGATGCATGGTTACATTTTGCGGCGTCGTGCCGTAGAGGTCTGCAATTGCGCCTTGTGTGAGCCAAACCTGGCCGTCTACAAAACGGCAGAAAAAATGAACGCCCGCGTCCGTTTGATAGAGAACAAGTTCGCCTGTGCCGGGCGGATCGCTCATACCGCGACGGGCTCTTTCGTGATTTCGTCGATTAGGGCATCAGCTTCTCTCTGAACTGCAAGAATATCGCGGCGGATTTCTTCCAGGGTGCGAAGGGGTTGAGGTTTGTAGAAATGGCGGGTGAAGGAGATCTCGTAACCGATCTTGGTGGCGGATTCGTCGATCCAGGCGTCTGGAGTGTAAGGTAGGACTTCGCGTTCTATAAAAGCCTCGATGCCGCCGGACTCGAGTAGGGGCACTTGTTCGGTGTCGCGGAGGTCGGCGTCGGTTTCGTATTCGACGATGACGGGTTTGCCGTTCACCGCAGCTTCGTAAAGGCCGTGCAGGGGATCGGCCTTGGTCTTGCCTGGTTTGTGAATTTTGGCGATGACGGGCGGGGCGGTTTCGACGCGCCAACTGACGGCGCGGAGTATGAGTTTCAGGTCGGCCGTGCCGATTTTTATGTTTCGTTTATCGAGCGCGGCTGTAACGCGTTCGCGGAACAGGTTGTGGTCTTCGAAGAGATCGCCGCTTAGTTCCTGGCGCAGGAGACTCGCGGTTTCGACTAGTTTGCCGTCTCGCTCCCAGGTTTTGGGATCTAAAAGCTTTTTCTTTTTGGCTTCGGGAAGGCCTTTGGCTTCGTCGCTCTCGTCGTCGATGCTCCAGTCGTTGACGAGCGTTTCCAGTTGATCTCGGACGGCGGCGAAATTTTGAAAGAGGGGTTCGCCGAGTTGGTCGTAGAACTCGGCGCGGAGTTCTTCGTCGCCGGATGCGAAGCGAAGGGATTCGATGGCTTTGACGGAAAGCTGGCCGTGGAGGCGCAGCGGACGTTCGACGACAACTTTCCAGTAACCGAACGCGGCGTTGGGGAAGATTTTGGATCGCGCGGTTTCCTCAAAGGCGAGGTGGGTGTCGCAGATGCGCTGAATGTCTTCCGGCGACAGTTCACAATTCTTCTTGCCGAGATTCTTGCGGAGCGGTTTGAACCATTGCGTGGCGTCGATGAGTTGCACCCTGCCCTTGCGATGTTCGGGTTTACGATTTGTTAGAACCCAGACGTAGGTGGCGATGCCGGTGTTATAGAAGAGGTTGAGCGGGAGGGCGACGATGGCTTCGACCCAATCGTTTTCAATGAGCCAGCGGCGAATGTTGCTTTCACCTTGGCCGGCATCGCCAGTGAATAGAGACGAGCCATTGTGGACTTCGGCGATGCGGCTGCCGAGTTTGGATTTGTGGTCCATTTTGGAGGCCATGTTGGCGAGGAAGAGTAACTGGCCGTCGCTCGAGCGGGTGACGAGGGACAGTTCTTCGCCTTTGTGCATGACTTTGAAGCGAGGGTCGCGCATGCCGTCTTTGCCGCCCATTTGCTCGAGGTCTTTTTTCCAGCTCTTGCCGTAGGGGGGCGGGGAAGGCGTCGTGGGAGAGGGTGGAGTATTCGGCGCCGCCGACGATGTGGTCGGCGTTATCGCCTTCGCCTTTGAGGAGCATGTCGGCTTTGCAAATGGCGAAGGTTTCGGGGTTGATTTCCTGGCCGTAGAGGTGGGTGACGACCTGTTTGTTGCGCTGGTTGGCGAGGCTTTTGAGGGTTTCTTCGGCGACGGTGAGCATGCCACCGGTACCGCGGGCGCAGTCGTATAGAAGATAGGAGCCGGACTCGATCTTATCGGCGATGGGCAGGAAGATGAGATTGGCCATGAGCTTGACGGCGTCGCGCGGGGTCCAGTGTTCGCCGGCTTCTTCGTTGTTGTCTTCGTTGAACTTGCGGACGAGTTCTTCGAAGACGGTGCCCATGGAGTGGTTGTCGATGCCGGCGGGGCTGAGGTCGATTTCGGGATCTAGGAATTTGGCGATGAGGGTACCGAGGGAGTCGGATTTAGAGAGGGTGGAGAGCTGGTTGCGGAATTTGAAGTTTTCGATGATTTCCTGGACGTTTTGGGAGAAGCCGTTGAGGTAATCTTCGAAATCGGCGAGGAGTTGCTGCTGGCTGGCGCGGGATTTGAGGTCGCGGAGGGTGAATTTCGAGGTGTTGTAGAAGGCTTGTTTGGCGGCGTCGCAGAGGGCGGCATGTTGGGCGGTGATACCGGCGTTGTCGAGGAGTTCCATGGTTTCGAGGACAGGTTTCTTGGTGGGTTCAAGGACGGCGTCGAGACGGCGGAGGACGCACATGGGGAGGATGACGTCGGGGTATTTGCCGCGTCTGAAGAGGTCGCGGAGGACGTCGTCGGCGATGCCCCAGATGAAGGAGACGATTTTGTTGTGGGTGGATTGGTCCATTTCTTAGTGGTTGAACGAGGTGCGAGGGCGAGAGGAGATGCGCGGCGGCGGGTTTGGGAGTATGTGCGAACGCTTACATACGGGCATGGCGGTGGGGGTGGGGGTACAAAGAACATAGTAACGCGGGCGTACGGGTTGGGATGGAAAGATATTGGGTGATGTCATCTGGCACTTTTTGGGAGGCTTATAGCGGGACCAGTTGTCAGTCGGGAATGCGACGGAAGTCGCGCTCGTTGCTGGTGGCGATGGGCGTAATGGAGTTCAAGGGCGCACGCTTAGATTTGCAGGTCGGCTGGTGTGCGGTCACGCTTAAGAGTTGAGAATCATCAGCTTGGGAATCGCATTGACCAAATTAGCCAACGCCTGGCTAGGTGGCTTAACGCTTCCGGCTCAGATGGAAAGTCATGTTGGCCCGGGAAAATGGCTGAAGCGTATTCCTCAATGTGTGACCACCAGGGGAATCCGAACTCTTCCTTCATGTGAAACGGATGGAAGTGTCTCCAGCGCGAGTTCGGAAGCGTAAAGTAACGCAGCGCCCGGCGGATGCGAATCACCTTCGCGCGCGGCGCGGCAGGGTTTGTCGTAAGTTTGTGTGGTGGTGACCGAGCAATTCCTTGACCTCCATGATGTCTACGCCGGAGTCGAGCAAGAGCGCGGCTGCCGTGGCACGCAGGGAGTGCGCGGTGTGTAGATGCATTCCATCACTTTGTTTTCGTCTGGTAATTCCCGCTCGCGTAGCGGTTTGGGGAGCTTGCTCAAATATTCCTTCGGAAGGTCCACATGGTCCGCGGCTCCATGGCGGTCGCCGCCAATTCCTCGGTGGGGGAATGACGGCGTGGCCGGGAGAGCGGCCAGCTGGTGAGTTGGACGCGCTGAAGGTACTCGTGGATCGCCTGCGCTGCCGCGTAGTGCAGGCCGATGGTGCGGCGCTTGTCGCCTTTTTCGCGCAAACGCAGGGTGGCTTCCTCGCCCTCTTGCCGAAAGTCTTCGACGAGGAGAGAGCAGCCGGTGGCCAGGTGGATGCCGGTATAGAGGTAGAGTTTTACAATCGCGCGGTCGCGATGCGCCAAGATCGAATCGCCCGCAGACACGTTCAAGAGTCGGCGGGCGCGCGCCGCCGGCAAAGAAAGCGTTTTTTCGCGCGGATCGGACGACTTGCTCGGCTGCTCGCGGCCTTAAGCTACTCCTGCGAGGCTGCTTTTCATTAATCTCGATCCGGATTAGAACACTGCTGTTCGGCACCGTTGTACATCAATATCTCGTTGGTTGACTTGGATCACGAACATCGGAGCGAAATCTAATATGACCCACTGGTACAATCGACTGCCCAAGCTGCCTTTCTGTTCAGGATATGTCTGGAATGAATCAGCGAGACGATCTCATCCTGGTTTGTTCCCAGTGCCGCCTGCACCGTTGGGATTCTCAAGTCCAGCACTCGGCACAATTGGCACGTCAAGGTCAGCATGAGATCGGGATCTCTCGCCGCTCCGACAAGCTGGCCGGCCGGGTCAACGAACAAGGCGGCCACTTCCAGATTGGCAGTCAGTGGAGAATCGCATGTATAAAGAACTCCGAATTCTCCGGGTGGATTATACCGCCCGCCGACTGTCCGCGCGCCAAGGGTCGAAAGAAGAGAAGTGCGATGTTCATAGGGTACGAGGCGGAATACGTGGGCGGAATAGGATTGCAGCCCAACGTCCTCAATGACCTTCACAAGTTCTGGAAAAGTGCGCAATCCGCTTCCCGGTTAAGCGGGCTGCCGCAGATCCATGGCGGCGAGGAGAGATTCGAGCGCTGCGAACTCGCCGGATTTAATGAGCGCCAGGGGTGTCTTATTCTCTAAGTGCCGGTTAGGAGCGTTCAAAAAGATGCGAGCATTCGTCTGGTTGCGGGCATAGAGTTCCACCACGCTCTCCCAAATTCGATAGAGACGTCCCAGTTCGGTTTGGAGACTTTCTGCATCAGGCCGTTTGCGGACACCCTCCGCTTTTCGCCCGATGGCGGCGGCAACGCTGCCTACCGGAATGCCCAACGCATTTGCCATGCGTCCGGCATCCAAGCGATGTGTTTGGGGATTAAACAACTCAGGGAGAAGGGGAATATTAATATTTTGGACGGGAGGCGCTGCGGACATGTAATCTCTACTCTCCTAGCAGCATTGTACGCGGCTTGTGCTATTCCTGTCAACGTCTTGTTGGAGTCTTGTTATGTTCTCTTGATTGTCATGTTTATTTCGCAGAACGTTCTTGAAAATGCCTCGAGCGGGCAAGCGGAGCGTGGCGTCTTCGCCCTCTTGCGGCGGTCAGCATCCTGGCGCCGTCGGTGACAGCTAATGGGGCCCATACTGAGACGTTTACGTTGACTTCGGGGTCGTTGATGAACAGCGGAACGGTGAGCTTTACAGTCAAATCCTCGCATTAATTAGAGGCGGCGATTGATAAGAAAGGGGCTCGGCCGGAGGGCTGCGTGATGCAGGTTGTATGCTTTTGTGGTCATGCCCAATCCTGTTCACCTGCTCGCTACCCAGTTCGTACCTTTGGCAAGGTGGCTGGGGCTGCTGAAAGGATTCACGGCCAACCCAGCCAAGAAAGCCCTGGGACTTCGTAATAGCGCTTTTTTTGGCAAAACGAGAGTTACGATCGCCTGGTGCGAAGCGCCGAGAGCTAAATCCCGAGGGGGCTGGCTCGTCCAGAAACCCGAGCAGTTCCAGTGGTCGAGCGCAGGCGCCGCCTGGAAAGGCAGCCTGGAAAGGCGGCTAGCAGGCAGGAATGCCCGCCCTACGCATCGCCGGCAAAATGTAGCAAGTCCAGGCGGCGGCTCAGCTAGGGGCCGAAGTAGCGAGGGCGCGGCCCCACAGGCGCGAGGTGGCGCTCTTTAACGGCCTGCGGTCGGACCTCCCGTGGCTGGCGCGGCACCCGGCGCGGGGTGCTCCGGCTGTGGCTTGGGCAGAGGCTTGCGGGGCAGCATCTGCGGAAGGTTCGCGGTGTTGTAGACAAACGACGCGATGATGGTGGACGCCTGCATCAAGTCGCCGGCTTGGATGCGGTCGTAGACATCCATATTCGAGTGATGGGTGCGCGTGTCATAATCCATGGGGTCCTGAATGAACTGAAAGCCGGGTAAGCCGACGGCGTCGAAGGAAAGATGGTCGGTGCCGCCGGTGTTGCGGATGGATATGGTGGAAGCGCCCATGTCTTTGAAGGGCTCGAGCCAAGCTTGAAAAATGGGGCGCAGCATGTCGTTGCCTTGCAGATAGACGCCGCGGATTTTGCCGGTGCCGTTGTCGTAGTTAAAGTAGCCGGAGAGCTTGGCGTGCTCACTCGTGAGCTTCATGGTTTCACGGTCGCCGAAACGCTCCTTCACATAAGCGCGCGAGCCGAGCAGTCCTTCCTCTTCACCACCCCAGAGGGCGATGCGAACCGTGCGATCCAGGGGCAGGTTAGCTGCCTTGAGAACGCGAACGGCTTCCATCATGACGGCGCTGCCGGCGGCGTTGTCGGTTGCGCCGGTGCCACCCTGCCAGGAATCGAAGTGGGCACCGAGCATCACCAACTCGTCTTTGTGCGGGCCAGTGCCGGGTATTTCGCCGATGACGTTGAAGCAATCGGGATGGCTTTCATCGATATCGTTATCGATATTGAATTCCAGTTTGACGGGGATCTTGTGATCGAGCAGGCGGGCGATGCGGTTGTATTGTTCGGGCATGAGTACGACGGCAGGGAGGGCGACGGGCTTCTTGGGATCGTACGATCCACCGGATTGCGCAAAGATCGTGCCGCCTTCGCCGCGGCTTTCGGACAGGACCAAGATGGCACCCTCATCCTTCAAAAACTGGGCGATCTTTTCCTGCAGGCGCATGCGTTCTTCGCGGGTCTGCGGGACGGCGGGTGCGCGCTGTCCGGCGGCGGGCGGGCCTCCGTAGCGGGGCTGCGCTCCAGGCTCAGGCGCTTCGGCTTCGGAACTGAGGTCGCTCTCGGTATACCGTTTGCCGTCGGGAGAGGTGGGAAAGGGCAGATCGCGCAGTGGAGACGACATTACGATCTTGCCTTTGAGTTTCCCCTTGAATTTCTCCATATCCGCTTCGGTGCGGATCTCGGCCAGGATTGGCTCACCGGTGATGCTGCCGCCCGTACCACTGGACCAAGCGAGAGGGATGCCATTGAGTGAAGCGTAACGCGGCTCAACCAAGTGTCCTTCGTAATATTTGTTCGACCAAGCCCGGCCGAACGGTCCCCATTTTTCGAGATGGACGTTGACCAAGCCATACTCTTCGAGGCGCTTGACGGCCCACTCGCCGGCGGCATAATGATTTGGCGAGTTGGTGAGACGCGGGCCGTACACATCGGTAAGGTAGAACATAGTGTCCATCACCTTGGAGTTGGAGAGCGATTCGGCTTTGATGCGGTTGACGACGGTGAGATCCGGTTTCTCTTGCGCCAGGATGACGACTGCCAAAAGCAACAGGGCTGGAGGAGCGAGGATTGCAGTGCGAGTGAAGAGCGGTCGAGGCATAATATATTCCACTATTCTGCCACTAACGCGGCCACTTCGATTGTCAGGCTCAGGCGCGCTATGGCATTTGCAAATGCGGGAATGATGGTGGCGACCGCGTTGGCGGGAGGAGCGCCCGTGAAAGGAACGAGCGGACGGCTCCCTGGCAGAATGGAGCCGGAACGCCGGGTGGGGATGCTGCCGGCGAGATCTCGACGGTGTCATCGCGCCGAATGAATGCCATCCAGGCAGGACTGGCTTGCGAGCGATTAGACGGTAACGACAACCGCTTCGCGGCCGGAAGCGCGAACCAAGCGTTCCATGTCGTCCGGGTCGCCTGTCAAAATCAGCGCTTTGTTCCGCAGGGCGACCGTGACAACCACGGCGTCAACCACATCGGTCGTTCTAGTCACGGCCAGCAAACGGCCTGCCTCGTGGGCCTGGTCTTCGCCGAGAGGTACGACCCAGCAGCCAGCCAAAAAGCGCCGGAGTTGAGCTTGTTGTGAGGACCGGCTGACCTGGGCGACGACCGGCGCCGGGACCAGTGGAACAATGCCAAGTTCCAAACGCGCCTTGTGTTCAGCCCACGACCGCCGGTCATTTCTATCCGCAGCCACAAGAACTGCGGCGTCGTAGACAAAGCCTCTCATGCACGCTGGCGAACCCTTCGGGGTGTTCGGAGTTGCGCTCGCACACGCTGGCGGGCTTCCGCCATTTCCTCCGCCGTAAATCGTCCGTGTTGCCTCTCCCACAGGGCTACCGCGGCCAAGCCGGTCCGGCGCTGCAGTGCCTCACGGGCCGCGACCGTCATCCAAGCGGAAACACTGACGCCGTCGTGGGCGGCGGCGGCGAGGACATTCTTATGAATTTCAGGGTCCACAGTGATCGCGAGTTTCGGTGATGGATTACCACGTGGCATTCAGGTATCCTACCACGGTAGGATACCTGAGGCTGCTCCGCAGCCTTGGGGGCGGCTGGAAAGCCTGGCTGGAAAGCCGCCTTCTGGAGTTTCTACATTTTCTGACCCACGACTAACTCCGAAACCGAGCCGGAAGCGTAAGCGCCCTAAATCCGGTCCGGAAAACACTCCATTTTCATCCCTTGCCCTTTTAAAACATACTCCACCGCCGCCTTCAAACTCATTTCATTCCACAAATATCTTGTGCTCCCATGGTGCGCCCAGAACCTCTCACGCTGGTAATTCGCCTTTGCGCGTAACGCCCTCGTGGCATAACTCTTAAAAACCGCCATCATCCTTTCTGGGTTTGCTTCTCCTCCAACCACTGCATGTACATGGTTGGTCCTCACATGAATTCCATATGCCATCCATCCCCTATACCCACAAACGCCCAAAACCGCTTCCAACACAATGCGCCGTGGATCCGGCTCCAACACGAGCGGCGGCTCCTTCAACCGAGCCTTCCAAAAACCGCCAATCTGCTCATCACCACCTAAAACCGGACTTAACCGGTCTGCCCATTTTTAGGAGGCTTTGAGTTTTTTGGTCTGAGTGAGTATTTTGACGATGCGATTGGCCAGGCGGTCGAGAAGACGGCGAGCGGAAGGATCGATAACGTTGCGACGATAGATCTCGAGTATGTGCTGGGCCGTGATCAGAGAGTCGATGAGGGTTGATAAATCTGCGCGTGGGGTTGGACCTGGTGGTATGGTCCGGGTGGGTATCATGTGTCTGGGATGGGAGAGGGCCAAGTGGAATTCGCGTTGGAGATCCTGTTGGGTGATCTCAAGATACTCCAAGGTCATGTGGGGACTCTTGTGGCCGAGGAGTTTGATGACTGCGGCGAAGCTGACACCGGCGCGCAACATCTCCGTTCCATAGGTGTGTCGAAATTGGTGCGGGACGATGCGGACAGGAATGCCGAGAGAGGCGGTGACTTCTCGCAAGGTGGCACGCAGCTTGCGAACCATTTGGCGGCGGCCGCGCAGTCCAGGCAATAGGAGAAGACCGGACTTAGGCGCGGTGGACGGCCGCAACGACTGGATGCGTTCGACCAGTTGACAGACCACGGAATCTACCGGCACCAAGCGTTCCGTTTTGAGTTTTCCGAGCGGCACGTGGATAGCCCACTGACCGGGGCCGACCAGACGCAAGCAATCGAAGGAGAGATCGACAGATTCGCTGATGCGCATCCCGGTGTGACGCAGTAGCAGCAAGGCATTGCTGAGCAGGTCATCGCGCCGCAGTAGTTCCTGCTGGATCAATGCATCCTGCTCCGGGGTGAGCGGGCGCGGCAGATGATGTGCCTTGCGCGGCACATCATCGCGACCAAGCAGATGAGTCAAGCCGGGGAGGTGCTGTGTCCAGGCGAGTTCCTCCAACAGGCGGCGCAGATAAATCACATAGTTTGCGTACGTGATGGTGGCGAACGGCGGACGGTGCGCGCGCAAGAGAGCCAGCCAGCCGAGGATATGGGGATCGCGGCGCAGTTGCTTAAGAGAGTGAACCTCAGGATACTGAGCGCCAAGGTATGTCAGAAAAAGGCGCACGGTTCCGCGATAGGAGGTGACGGATGCATCACTGAGCGAGGTCGTTGCCGATTCCACCGCTGGTGCGAAGAAGTTGGTCAACGGGTGTGTGGGGAGCGGAAAACGTGGTCGTTTCATAACTGCTTCGGCGGAGTGGGTCGAGTGAGTTGTGCAACCGCGCGTGCGTATTGCTGCCAGACATCTTGTGGAGTGAGATGCAGGTAGACCATCGTGGTTTGAATCTGTGCATGCCCCATGAGATGCATCAGCGCCGGCAGACTAATACCGGCCCGCAGCATGTCGGAAGCAAACGTGTGTCGAAAGCGGTGCGCGTTTGCTTTTCTCACGCCGGTGGATTGCCGGTGATGACGAAACAACGAACGCAGACCGGCGGCTGTCATGCGATGGCCGCGAGAAGGTCCTTTGAGAGAGACGAATAAAGGTAAGCCACATTGCGAAGGCCGTTCCAAGTACAGGTAGTGATCGAGCAGCTTCACGGAGTCGCGATCCAAGGGGAGTACGCGAATCTTTTTGCCCTTGCCGAGGACGCGGATTTGCAGCTCCGAGAGTTGGAGGTCCTCGCGGTTTAGTGCTAAGACCTCACAGGATCGCAAGCCATGCAGCACCATCAGGCCAACGATGGCTAAATCGCGCGTGGTGCGAAAACTGTGCCAGAAGCGATGGACCTCATCGATCGACAAGGGCACAATCAAGCGCTTGGGCGTCTTCACCCGCAGCTGAGTCAGCGCCGGACGTAGCCGTCCATAGCCTAACCGTGATTGCCGCCAATACCAGTGCTGAAAGCCAGGCGCAAACAACCGAGGGGCGTCGGGAAACTCAAGCCGGAGGGCCCGCTCGACCGTTCCGACTCTGCGGTTGATGCTCGCCGCTGCAGGTGCGGGATCCTGGCCGGCCTGCCAGCGAATATAGTCGAGGAAAGTGGACTCCGTCAGCGTCTCTTTGGTGATCGCGGCTGTCTGATGAGCCTCCGCCCACCAGCGGAGGAAATGAAGTAAGTCGTGGGCATAACTGCGCAGCGTGGAATCCGCTACGCCTCGCACTCGCTGCTGGTCGAGGAAACGATTGCTCCATTCCACTTCCCGACCGTTTAGTTGAGTCACGCGAAACGGACTGTGCGCGTTGCTCAGTTTATGCTGTTCAGCGGCACGAAATCTCATGAGCAGGCCTGCTCCAGCAGGAGCTGAAACTCGGCAACGTTGCCGCCACTGACAAAGAAACTGTTGGGATCGTGACCCGCGGGAAGTTCGACGCGCCGCGTGATGACTCCTTCGGCTCGCAAGCGTTGCGACAAACGCTGTGCCGCTTTTGGGCCACTCCCGTTGGCATCGGAATCAAAGGCCAGGTACAGCGTGCGAGGTTTGCTACTGCACTCGTGGTCCGCGCACAACTGGCGGAACTGCAGCGCATTCAGGTGAGTTCCCAGAGCGCAGGTAACGTTGTGGAATCCAGCTTGCCAGAGCACGGCCAAGTCGAACAAGCCTTCCACGAGAATGATCTCGGGGTAGTGACGAACTTTCTGCCAGGCATACAAGCCTCCTTTGCTCCCCGGTAGAAAGCGATGCGGGACAGCGGCACCGATGCTACGTCCGTACAGATTCGCTTCCAGCGGAAACACGATCCGATGACTATAGGTGTCGTATCCTTCGGCGTTCACCAGACCGGCCTGCTGAAGATCTGCCAGTGGGTATCCCAAACTGTTTAACCAGGCACGTAAACAACGGCCGGGAGCATAGCCAATGCGCAGTTCCTCGATGACTTCGGCCTGTAAGCCGCGGTGCATCAAATAGGCACCCGCCTCCGCATGGCGGTGTAAATGGAACTGATAGAACTGAGCGACATCGGGCAGCAGAGATCCCAGTCCGCCCCAATGCCGCAACAGCGCCATGGCCTCTGCGAAGCGGACACCGTGATACAGCTCGGCCAGACGAATCACATCGCCACCGCGGCCACAGCCGTAGCAGTAGAACAGATTCTTGCTGGGATCGATCAAAAAGCTAGGCTGATGATCGGCGTGTAGCGGCATAGACCCAACAGTCGGCCACCAGCCGATCGGCGGGCTGGCTTCCAACCTTGTCCTTGTAAGTAATCCAACAGTGGGATCTGCTGTTTGAGTAAGTCCGCTGCCTGCCAACTCATGGCGAGTTTGTCTCCAGCAGCAGAATACGGCTGGCGGCCGGCCAATCCCAGGTGAGGATGGTGGGTGCCCGCAAAAACTTTCCAACGCTGAGCCCCGACAAGCAGGCTTTTGCCTCAGACCAAAGGCTGGTCATTCTGCGCCAAGCCCAGCGACGCAGCGTGCTCGGATCGGGCAGACGAGTGGGATCTTTGCATAACGGCGTGGCCTGTTCCCACCTTTCACCCTCGTTGCAGACTGCGTCCCAGGCTTGTTGTCTACAACGCAGAGTGTAATGCCCATAGGGCAGCGACCAGCTGGGCAGGACGGTAAACGTCTTGCCACACAGCCTGCAGCGTCCACGTCGTACCCACAGACAATCGTATTGATCGTCGTGTGCGGACTTGCGTCGTTGCCCGTGGCCGATGATCGACGCCTGTCTACACACTGGGCACCAACGTGGCAGCTGCTGCAGGCTGATCCGAGTTACCCCGGCACCGTCTTGTCATCTGCCGGCGGACATGAGATAAAGAGAATCACGGCTGGCGTCAAGGCCTGCCGCTGGGTTCTCCCTGCCAGGATTCGTCCGGTGACCGGCCTTCACCCTCCTGGTGTATTCAATATCAAACGAAAAAAGAATACTTCTGTCGCTCAGCCGCTACCGTCACCTTAAGATTGGCCGGTATAAAAGGACTTCCGGGTCTGCATCGCCGGAACGGACGTTGTACGAATGGCCTTACGGTTGTGATTCTCCACATCCGGATTTGGACCAGCAAAAACGCCATCCTGCAGCTTTAGGCGAGTCAAACCAATCATCAGAGCGTAGACTATGGATATGGAAATCAAGCGGAGAAAGCCGAAAGCGCAATTGCGAAGAAAAAAGACTTTGCATTTATCGCGCAGAACAAAAGCGAATTCGGCATCCCCGCTGAAGGCAGCTAGGACATTAAAGAAACTCCCCGCCAACCAGACGACGGAAAGGGTTATGACAAATCTAATTGGTCGAGCGAGCGAAGTAATAGGCGATAAGAATGAGGCGCTGCGCTGGATGGGGACGCCTATTCGTGCCCTTGATTTTGCCACACCCATTTCTTTGCTTAGCACAAAAAAAGGCGCTCAGCGTGTCAACGATGTTTTAGGACAGATGGAACGCGGAATTTGGTGAGTTTCTGACCGTTTACCGGATTTGTAGCGCCAAATATCCGGAGAATAACGGCGAAGGCGCTAGGCTCCATGGAGGGCGCTGGAACCACAAAGGAACCGCTATTCTTTATTGCGGTTCAACACTTTCTCTCTGTGCTCTCGAAATCTTGGCCAACAGCGCCGCACTGCCAACAAACATGGTTTCGATTGAAATCGAAATCCCAGACACGGTAGCGATTCTTGTCTACACCTATGCTGAGCTTCCGGCTGGCTGGGATGCGCCCATGCCTTCCAAAGCAAGCAAGGATTTGGGAACGAAATGGGCAAAATCAAAGAAGTCTGCCGCGATATCGGTTCCGTCAGCTGTCGTACCAAAAGAGCGCAACTACTTAATCAATCCGCTCCACGGCGAATTCGGTCAAATTCGATTTAACGAGCCAGATTTCTTTGTGTTTGATCCGCGTTTAAAGTAGAGGACTCTTGCCCGCATCATCTGAAGGGCTTCAGCTTCTTCGGATTTATGGATAGCCGAGTTTGATCCAGATCCGGCGACTTGGGGCGTAGTAGTTCTCTTTCGATTGGCAGTAAGGGCACGTGATGCCATCCGGCCAACGGAGTTCCGAAAACGCTTTGGCCGCCACGTCGAGATCAGAATAGTACCGGATGGCTTCCTGTAGTGTTGTTGGTTCACTTTCCACTGTTCCAGTTTAGCTGGGGAAAGTGGTTGTGTGAAGTATATCAATACCCATGTTAGCCTCATACTCGCGGAGGGCCTTTTTTGAGAGACGACTGTGTTGGCGTGTGGATAAGACCCTGGAATGGTAGACACACTAGAGCACATGAATGGCTCAGTTTCCGGCAAGTTGCCGCGAAGTAGCGGACACTGGGACTCACGCATCTTTCGTGCGATTTGGGCCCCATAAAGCTGCCGCAGCGGCAAGGATATGGGTCTAGTCACATGTTGCTCGGGCCGCTCGAACTACCACATGCGAGCGGCGGGCGCAATGGTTTATCACTCAGCTTGCCGAGCGCGTTTGTTTTACGACAACCGGAAGATTGCGGATAGCGGCACTGCTTTGCCGTTCCACTGCATAGCCAAATCGCTCTTCAAAGAGAACGTCTGTATGTTTTTCCCGCGATATAACTTGACCTGTTGTTGCTTGGGATCGACGAGCCACGCTTCCAAGCCATGCGTTGTATAGATGTTGATCTTTGACAGCAAGGCAGGTTTGCGATTACTGGGTGAAAGCACTTCGACGGCTAAAAGCACCTTTGAACCATCAGGATAGACCTCGTCGACGCGAGCCCGTTTCCATTCCGCCAGGTCTATGACAAATACATCGGGACTGGGCATGCTGTTGACGTCTGGAAACTGCAAATTCACGCGTTGGGCGACTCTATATTTTTTCCCGGCGGCTTTGGTGAGTAACTTGTAGAGGTTGTCGGCAACGTCGAAATGGAGCGCTTTGGGCTCAGGCGACATGACTATCTTTCCGTTGATCAATTCGTCGCGGAAACCTTGAGGCGACTCAAAAGTGAGGTACTGCTCGATTGTGATGGGAGGAACAGGGAACGCAGATGCCATCGCCATTTCATTATAGTGATACGACAGGCGCGCCAGGCGAACTGAACTGGCGGGAAGCTGTTGGCTCAGAGCCGAGAACGGGATACGCGAGATGAGATTCCGGATGGCCGGGACAAGTTCGTTGGCGCGCTCGCGAAGGATGTTTCCACACCAACCGAGACCCTACAATGCTCCCTGCTGCGTTGGTGTGGAAGGAACTGGCAAATCGCTCGCGCAGGACCTGTAAGGCGGCGGGACGGCGCTCAGGGTTGACCGCGCGAACGTAGCCCAACATCAGCGCCGAGTGGTCTAGAAGTTGTAAGTGATTTGCGGGGCTATGAAATTCACTTCCCGGTTGGATGGGGTTTGTTTCAGGAACTCTCCTGGGAAGAAATGTTCGTAATCCACAGACAGGAGCATGTGCCGCCCTAGTCGATAATCCAACTCGGCATCAATCTGCGATCCGACGAACCGGGCGCTGCTTAAGGTTCCGGCGTGGGTGGGGTATCCGACTGAGCCGTAGATTCCGTCGGTGGTGATTTCTCGCCACAGCGCCTCAAAGTTCGGGCTCAGCGTCAGCTTGCGTGTCAGATGCAATTCCAGCTTTGGTGTGGCGGTAACCAGGATGTATGGTCCGAGCAAGAGCGCCTGGCCCAAATAGGACCCGTTCGGAAAGAGCGAGTTGAAAGTGCCCAAAGTCTTGTCTTTCAGGTTTCCATCACCGCTCATTGCTCCCGTATCTATTTCGACTCTGGGCGCGAACTTTGCGTGCCGAAATCGATAGCCGGTGTTTGTTCCGATGGACCAGGCACGGATGTTATCTGGCCCGAAGCGTCCGGTTTGATAGACGAATTCCCAATCGTAGTACCAGGTTGGTGTTGGCGCGTACAAACGTATGCCGATGCTCTCGCGCTGTTCGCGCCCGAAGCCGGCGGTCCAAATGGCTTTGGCGTGGTCGTACCCGAGGTAATAAAGGTCCAATTTGCTCTTTGGTATCGGGACCGAATGCGTTCCGTAGACGCCCCACAGTTCTTGCGTATGATCTGGGCCGCTCTGGAGTGGGCCGGAAGCGACTGCCACAGGCCGCAATGCCAGGCCCTGGAATTGCCAGTTGCCTATATCGAGCAGCAGGCGCGCAGCGTCGAACGGTTGCTCTACATTCAACCCCGCCCCAATCGCCACCATTCTTGTCGAACCAAGAGATACGAGTTGTCGCCCGGCTCGAATGGTGAGTTGTTTCTTTCCCATGCGTAACAACGGAACATCTGCAAAGCATTGATTGAATGACAGCTCCTGCTTGTCGACTGCTACTCGCGGGCCGCCGTCGCGGCCATCAATTAAGCTGCTGCCCAGCTGGCAGAAGACACGGAACGAGTGCGCGAGACGCAGATCTGCGCTAAATAGATAGCGCTGCAAGAGGTACCCGTTGTCTGGCGGCTGCGCGCCCCAGGCAGGATGATCGAAGTACTCTCCTCGCTCGCGGATTTGCCCTGCAAAGTCGATGCACTCGGTTTCGTCATCGTTGAGAGGAACGAAATGCAGACGATCTGAAAAGTCCTGAATGTTGCGGGCATCGCTGAGATAAGACCAGTCCT
This sequence comes from Bryobacterales bacterium, assembly GCA_963785595.1. Classification (GTDB taxonomy): domain Bacteria; phylum Acidobacteriota; class Terriglobia; order Bryobacterales; family Bryobacteraceae; genus Bog-105. The sequence continues at coordinate 453,824 of CAWAVY010000004.1, forward strand.
GGTCATAAACAAGGGGCGTATAGGCCAGCGGCTCGTGCGGCACAAATACGCCTGAAGTTTGCTGCCCGCAAAGCGTGACTGTCGCGGCGACTATTAGCGATGCCAGCCGCAGCATTGCTACTGTGGTTTGGTGCGGCATGGCTAAGCCTTCGCCCCGGCTTTCGGGTAAAGCCAGAATCCGAAGAGGTGCGCGACTTGCGGCATCAGTACATAGGTGACAAGCACAATCTCAAACGCCATCATGATTCCGGTTTGTGCCAGCGGAGAGAAGGCAACACCAAACACCAGGAACAACCATCGAAACAACAGCGTCAGCGGAAAGAGCAGGGCCCATATGAGGACTGCGGTCTTGTATCGTGCTGGAGTTGCGTTCGAGCTCACCGGATCTTGAAAGCAAGCCTCCAGTCCTGAGCGGACCTCCAGATTCGGTTTGTTTATTGCTAGTGCATGGGCCGCCAGCACTAACTAAAGTGGTGGGCCAAAGAAGCTGCGGTAAGATTCAGAAAACGGGTGTTTTTTAGTCCTATAACTACGTAAGGCACCCTCTTGAATGGCCCAATCGCCCGATGCTGTGACGCAACCTGCTGCGCGTGACCCTAGATCAAGCGAAGAATTGGCCGCGGTCAGAGCGGCGGTGGCTCATGTTATTTCGGCTCCCGAGTTCAAAAAATCAGCACGAATGGTGCGATTTCTGATGTATCTTGCGGAGCAGTCGCTGGCGGGCGCGCTTGAACAGTGATTGCGTTCCGCCGGAATGCTCAATCCGTGCGTAGCGCAGTTGCCGGATCGATACGGATGGCGCGGTGGCCCGGCAGTAAGCAGGCGATGAGAGCCGTGGTTAAAAGGAGCGCGGCCACCAGAAGGTACGTGACTAAGTCGAATGGCTTAATGCCGAATAGCAGCGTTTCCAGATAGCGCGACAGCCACCAAGCGCCGAGTGCGCCGAGCAGCAGGCCAACGAAGGCGGGCCGCATGCCTTGGCCCAGTGCGATGCCGAGAATGTTGGCAGGACTGGCACCTAAGGCCACGCGCAGGCCGATCTCCGCCGTACGGCGGTTCATTGCGTAGGACAGGACGCCGTAGATTCCGGTAGTGGCAAGGAATAGAGCCAGACCGCCGAAAGCGGATAACAGAATTACGTTGAAGCGTTGAGGCGATACGGAGCGGCGGACGACTTCTTCAAACGGGCGTACGTCGGCTAAGGGAAGATTGGGATCGAGACGGGCTACGATGGCGCGCACGGTTGGCGCAATCGCGAGCGGATTGCCACGGGTATGCAAGACAAATTCAGAAACGGGGGCGTTTTTGCCGTAAGGAAGATAGACGGTGAGCGCAGACATGAATTTGAGACCGCGCTCGCGGCTGTCCGCTACCACGCCGATGACTTGGGCATCCATATTGCCTTGCCCTTTCCAAAGTGCCACACGCTTGCCTATGGGGTCATCGTTTGGAAACAGCAGTTGTGCCAGACGCTGGCTGATGAGAACGCGACGCGCCGGCTCAGGTTGACCTTTTTCGGCCCAAACGGGTTTATCGCGCTCGTCGAAGCTTCTACCACGAAGCAACGGAAGCCCGATGGATTGGAGATAGCCGGGAGTGACGATGCGCCAACCAGCCCAAGGCGGGGGTCCTGACTGGCCGCCGTTGTTCCCGGAAACGGGCGCGATTCCCATGCCGGTATCGGCACCTTCTACCGGCAGACTACTGACGGCGCCGGCCGAAACAATTTGCGGCACGGTGGAGAGGCGCGCAAAGAAGCGATCTAAAAACTGCTTGCCCACGCCGTTTCGATAATACGACTCAGGCAGGCTGACTGAGAAAACGAGCCGGCTCTCTGTTTGGAAGCCACGATTGACTGTCATCAGTTCGCCAAAACTGCGGATGAGGAGACCGGCACCCACTAACAGCAGAAAGGAAATAGCGACTTCGGCGGTGACCAGAAGCGACCGCAAACGGCCTTGAGCGCGGCTGCCGGTTTGGTGATCGCTGTCGCGCATGGCGTGCGCTGTCCCACTTGCCGAAGTTTGCAGAGCGGGAACGAACCCGGAGAGCAGGCCAGTCAAAATGGCGATGAGGGTGGCGAAACCGAGAACCCATGGATTGAGGGAGGCTTCGGCCAAACGCGGTATTCCCTGGATTTCCATGGCCTGGAGGGCATGGAGGGCGCCGCCGGCCAAGGCCAGGCCCAGCAGCGCGCCGAAGACACTGAGAAGAAGCGACTCCAAGAGCACAAAGCGAATCAAGCGGCCGCGAGCGGCGCCGAGCGCGATGCGAACGGCGATTTCCCGCTGACGTGCGGTGCCGCGAGCCAACAACAAATTGGCCATGTTCAAGCACGCGATGAGAAGGAGAAAGCTGACGGCACCGAGGAGAACCCAGAGCGCGCGCCTTTGGCTGTCGCTGGAGACCCAAGTGCTGGCCGGTGAGGACGAAAATCCGATGCCTTTGTCCGCCGCCGGATAATCTCTATCGAGCAGGGCGGCGAGGCGCATGAGATCTGCCTGCGCGGCTTGCCTGGACACCCCAGGGGCCAGCCGGGCGACAACGGAGAATTCCCAACTGCCGCGGTTGACATCGGCGCGATAGCCGAAGACTTGATAGATCTGATCGTTAATCCACGGTTCGCCCGGAGGAAGGACGCCCACGACGGTGGAGGCTTTATCATTGAGGCGCAGTGATTTGCCGATGATATTGGGGTCAGCGTTGAAGCGGCTGCGCCAGAATTTATTACCGAGGATGATGACACCGTTCGCCGAGCCATTGCGATCTTCCGAATAAGAGAAATCGCGGCCCAGTATGGGCGAAACGCCAAGCGTGCGAAAGAAGCCGGCGGTGACGGACCGGTCGGTCACCTTCTCGGCTTCGCCGTCGCCGGTAAGGTTCGCTTCGTCGTAATGGAAAGCCGCGACTTCCTGGAAGGAATGGTTTCGCGCGCGGACGTCCCAGAAATTGGCCTCGCTAAAGGCAGCCTCGTCGATGCCGCGGGCCAGGCGGGATTCTTTCAGTTCCAGGAGACGATCGGGATCGCGAAAGGGCAGCGGCTGGACCAGCGCCGCATAGAAGATGCAGAAGACTAAGGTGCTGGCGCCGATACCCAGCGCGAGCATTCCGGTGCAAAGAATGGTCAAATCTCTGTTGCGTCGGAGGCTGCGGAGCGATTGCGCGAGTTCGGAGAAAAAGGTCTCAATTGTGACACCGAGACGAACATCGCGAACTTGTTCTTTTATTTGTTCCGTCCCTTCCATTTCGAGCCGGGCGGTACGGAGCGCCACGTCTGGATTCATTCCAGCGCGCGACTTCTCTTCCACCAGCATGGCTTGATAGGAATGGAGTTCCTGCGAAAGATCGTTTTCGACAATCTGCTTGTGGGTCAGATTGCGCCATAGCGTTTTGAGCCAGTGGAACATAGGGTTTCTACTTTCTTTAGTTACGGCTAGTTAGGACATTTCGAGGGCACTAGCCATGGCGGCTGAGATGCGCGCCCAGTGATCTGTTTCCTGCTTGAGCTGACGAGTGCCGGCTTTGGTGAGGCTATAAAACTTGGCGCGGCGGGTATTCTCCGATTCGCCCCAACTGGAACTCAGCCAGCCAGCCTCCTGCATGCGATGGAGGGCGGGAAACAGCGATCCGGGCTTGACTTGAAAAGTGTTGCCGGTTACCTGGGCGATGCGGCGGGAGATGGCGAGTCCGTGGAGCGGTTCGAGTACGAGAACTTTGAGGATGAGGACGTCGAGCGTGCCTTGCAAAAGTGCGGTATTGGAGGAAGATGCTTTCATGCAGACATTCTGTTGTTATAGACATTCTATAACAACATGCTCCCCGTGTCTAGTGGTCGCTAAGTCCAGCCCGTCTCCGGCCTCGTGGCGACTATTGGGTGCCGGCGTGCGGGCACGAGTAGGGTTTTGGAAGGGACGATTTAGGGTTTTTGTGGCGCGGATTTCGGGCGTGAGGAGCAAGATGATACTGCCATCCTTGAGCCAACTAGTCAAGGGGCTCGCCGCCCCTTGGTATCCCCGCTGTTATGGCCGCCCAATATGCCTTACGAGAACAAAATTCTCGTTGTGGTGGCCATAACGGTCTAGTCAAGGGGCTCGCCGCCCCTTGGTATCCCCGCTGTTATGGCCGCCCAATATGCCTTACGAGAACAAAATTCTCGTTGTGGTGGCCATAACGGTCTAATTGTGTTTGAGTGTACGGTCACGAAATATCACGAAATATCGAAAGCGAAATAGCTTGCAGGCGAAACCGCCTGCGCCACCACACTTTAACCACACTTTAGACGCGGCGGGCGCGGAGTTTGCGTTCGAGCAGTTCGAGGAAGGCGGACTCGTTTTCGAGTTCGAACTCGATTTCGAGCCAGAAGAGATTGAGGGGTGCTAAGGCTGACTCCATGTTATTGGGGCAGTTGATGCGGTCTTTCTCGGTGGTGACCAGCATTTCGGCGCCGTGCTCTTTGGCCTGATGAGTGAGGTTGTAGATTTCCTTTGGTTTGTAATTGTGGTGATCGTCAAAGGTCCAGCGGAAGACGACTTCGAGACCGAGGGATTCCAGAGTAGACCAGAAGTTTTCGGGATTGCCGAGGCCGCAGAAGGCGCCGACGCGTTTGCCGGCCAGCGAGGGGACGGATTCGCCGGTACAATAATCGCGCCAGGCACGGGAAAGAAGACGGGTGCGAAAGGCTGGGGCGGTTGGGTTGAAATCGCGCAGGCGCTTGCGGATGAAATCGAAGCGCAGGTCGTTTTCAGCGCGGGTAATGACGAAGGCTCCGGCACGGGCGAGAGCGCTGAGGGGTTCGCGCAGACGGCCGAGGGGGACAAGGTCTTGCTGACCGAAAGGATCGAGACCGTCAATGACGACGATATCGAAATCGCGGTCGAGGCGGGCGTGTTGAAAGCCATCGTCAAGCAGCAACACATCGGTTGAGGGGAACTGGCGCAGGAGGATTTGGGCGGTTTCGTAGCGCTTAGCGCCGATGCCGAGAGGAGCGATAGCGGCACGGAGAAAAATTTGCGCTTCATCGCCGGTCATGAGCGCGGAGACTTTGGCGGTGGGCGGCAGGACGATGCTTTCGGCGGGAAAACGGCGGCCGTAGCCGCGGGTGAGAATGGCGGGGGAACGGCCATTGGCCTTCAAGGCCGAAGCCAGATAATTGGTAAGCGGCGTTTTGCCGGAGCCGCCGGTGGTGATGCCGCCGACACTGACCACAGGCACGGGGAGTGGCAGCAATCCGGCGGCGCGGCGTTCGGAGCCGCTGCGCTTGAGGTTGCCGCCCCAGCGCCAGAACAACGCAAGGGGAGTGAGGAGCAGCCGGGACAACGCGCTGCGGGGTTGGCGCCAGCAGGCGGCGTAATACATGGGCCACAAGCGCTCGGCCACCGCTTCTGAAACGCCTTGCTGGCTGCGGACAAATTGCTGGCCGCGCTTACCCATTTCGGCGGCGCGGCGTGGATTCATAAGAAGGTCGCGAATGGCAGGGAGCAGGTCTTGCTCGCGGTGAATCTGGACAATGGCCTGATGTTCGAGGAAATCGCGAGTGATGACTTCGAAGTTGTGCATGTGGGGGCCGACGACGACGGGCACGCCGGCAGCGCCGGGCTCAATGACGTTATGGCCGCCGCGGGGCGCGAGGGAACCGCCTACGAAAACGACATTCGCGAGCGCATACAGGCTGGCCAATTCGCCGATGGTATCGAGAAGAAGAATGCCGGGCAGGGGGAGAGTGGAATCATCTTGCAACTCGGAGCGGCGCAGAAACGGGAGACCGGAGGCGGTTAGTTTGCGAGCGACTTCAGGGAAGCGGTCGGGCTGGCGAGGCGCGACGATCAACAACAGTTTAGGAAAATCGCGGGCGAGCTGTTGGAAGGTTTCGATGACAATGGCGTCTTCATCGATGAAGTGGCGGGTGAGACTGCCGCGTTCGTTTGGGCCGACGGTAGAGGCGGCGATCCAGATCTGTTCGGCGCCGAAAGTGGGCAGGGTGGACTGGGCTTGACCGGCCACAGCTTCGTACTTCAGATTGCCGAGAATGGAGAGACGGTGGGCGGGAACGTTAAGCTGGCTGTAGCGTTCAAAATCGGTGGGACTTTGCACGATGATGGAATCGGGGAATTTGAGGACGGGCGCGAAGAACCAGCGCCAAGCCTGATACTGGGGCCAAGTACGGTTGGATATACGTCCGTTGACGATGGCGAGGCGCGCGCCGCAGCGGCCAATTTCAGAATAGAGATTGGGCCAGATTTCGGTTTCGAGAACGATGACCAAAGCGGGCCGGATGGCGCGCAGAACGCGGCGAATGCAGGAAGCGAAATCGATGGGGGCGTAGAAGATTCCGTCGAGCAAGGGAGCGGCTTGGCGAGCGGCGGCACTGCGGCCGGCGACGGTGGACGTGGATAAGTAGAACGGGATGCGGGGCTGCTGAGCGCGTAAGCGGCGGATGAGGGGAAGGGCGGAAGCGACTTCGCCCACCGATACGGCGTGCAACCAGATGGCGCCGGGCTTCGTCCGAGAGAAGGGTTGGGGCAGAAAGCCGAGGCGCTCGCGGAAATGGGGCCGGTAGGCGCGGGAGAGGCAGCGTCCCAGGAAATAGAAAAAGGCAAAAGGAAATGAAACGTACTGAATTAGGCGGTAGAGGAAGAGGACGCGCGTGATTCGAGGAACTCGCTTCTTGATTTTGAGTATAGCGTTTGGGGCGGGGCTGATGTTGGGAGCGCCAGGTAGCGAAGACAAGCCGTTCCAGGCGGGAAAGGCCAGCGACTATGCGCATCAGATGTCGGAGCAGGTGCTGGTGGGGGCCAAGGCGTTCGACAATGCCGATTTGACGGCGGAGGCATTTGGCAGAAAAGCAGACCTGTTGAAGTATGGAGTGCTGGCGGTTTTAGTGGTGATTGAGAATAAGCGGGACAAGTCAATTAACCTGGCTGATTTGGAAGTGAGCCTGGTGGGAGCGGACGGCCGACATGTGGCGGCGACGAGCGCCGACGATATCCCGTTCATCGCGACGGATGGGCACAGGAGGCCGCGGCAGCCGGGGGTGGGATTGCCGATACCGCTGCCCAAGAAGAAAAATCCGTTGGCGGCGCCGGAGATTGCGGCGCGGGCGTTTGCGGCGAAGATGCTGCCCCCGGGGGATTCAACGAGTGGATTTTTTTATTTTGAGGCGCAGCCGGAGGCGGGAGATAGCATCTATCTGAGTGGCATGAAAGATGCGCGGAGCGGGAAGGAAATTTTGTATTTTGAGTTTCCGCTGAAGAAGGATGAAGGGAAGTAGGGGTGTACTTTGTTGAACAGGCCTGAAGTTTTCATCATCATTCGTGGGCTGAAGGCCCATGAGCAGTCCCTGACGGCCGTGGTTCTGCAAACCGTTGAGAATCGGTACCACTGACGTAGTAAGTCAAACGGTGGTTCAAGCGTTCCTGGGAGGTACCGATATGGGCCTTGAAGGAACAAATGAAAACCTCACTCCTTGGCATCCTCGGGTTTAGTGTATGGGCGAGTGTTAGCTTCGCGGCGAGCCCGAAGATTTCTACCGATATTGACAAGCTGGATCCGGCGTCCACGGCTAACGTAATCGTGCAGTTCACCAGCACGCCCACAGCCGCCCATCACAAGAAGGTAACGGATCGCGGAGGGCTTTACCGATCCACCCTATCTCTGGTGAAAGCGGGCTCTTACACCGTTCCGGTGAGCGCCCTCAAAGACCTGGCGAACGATCCAGAGGTCGTCTACATTTCACCTGATCGTAAATTGCACAACATGCTGGACAACACAACAGCGGCAGTGAACGCTTCGACTGCCTGGGACAGCGGTTATACGGGTGCGGGCATCGGCGTGGCTCTCATCGACAGCGGTGTTACGCCGGACTCCGACTTGTCCTCGACACTGCGTTACAACCAGTCCTTCGTTACCAACGACGCTCACGACTATTACGGTCATGGTACGCATGTTGCGGGCATCATCGCGGGCAGCGGGTCGCGCTCGCACTGCTATCAATGCACCAGAAATCTGCAAGGTCTTGCGCCGGGAGTAAACCTGATCAATCTTCGTGTGCTGGATCAAAACGGCGCCGGTACCGACAGCGCAGTTATCGCCGCTATCAACCAAGCCATTAGCCTGAAAGCTACGTACAACATTCGAGTTCTGAATCTTTCGCTGGGGCGGCCGGTTTACGAAAGCTATACGCAAGATCCCCTTTGCCAGGCGGTGGAGGCGGCTTGGAAAGCGGGGATCGTGGTGGTAGTTGCGGCGGGGAACGACGGGCGAGACAATTCAGTTGAAAACAGCGGCTATGGCACGATCATGGCGCCTGGGAACGATCCGTACGTGATTACGGTGGGCGCGGTGAATACGGTGGGAACCTATGCTCGCAACGACGATAAAATGACGAGCTACAGTTCGAAAGGACCCACGGCGATTGACCACGTGGTGAAACCGGACCTGGTGGCGCCGGGCAATCAAGTGGTTTCGGTTTACGATCCGAACGGTTCGCTTTATAGCAGCTATCCAGGCAACGCGGTTCCGATGGACTATTTCATCAACGATGGAGACACGAATAACTCCCAACTTTATTTCACGTTGAGCGGAACGAGCATGGCTGCGCCGGTAGTGAGCGGGGCGGCGGCGCTGCTTCTGCAGGCGCACCCATCGCTGACTCCGGATCAGGTGAAAGCCAAGCTTATGCTGACGGCCTGGAAAGGTCTTCCGGAGACGAGCACGGCTACCGACCCGGTTAGTGGCACGGTCTACACCATTCAGTCAGACGCGTTCACGGTGGGAGCGGGTTATCTGGACATAGCGGCCGCGCTGGCGGATCCAAATACCTTTAGCGGCACGGCTAATTCTCCGATAGCCACCTTTGACACCAATTCGAAAGTGACTGGCATCGTGTGTGGATCAAGCAGCATCTGCGCCTCGGCCCCCCTTACCGGCTCGAGATCGGTATGGGGTGTGAGCTCGATTTGGGGAAACAGCTCGGTCTGGGGCAACAGCTCGGTTTGGGGCAATAAAGCTGTGTGGGGTGCGAAATCGGTATGGGGTGTGAACTCGATTTGGGGGAACAGCGCGACTGTGGCGGAGTCGGCTGAAACGGTCCCGGTGACGATTACGGGAGAGAAATAATGGCATCTCGGCCGAGGGCTGAGCGGCGAAAGCCGGGCCACTGGCGCCGCGAGCGAAAGGGCGAACAAAAGTGCTTGCATTCTCGTCTGTGTCAAAGGAATGGAGCCATTTGACGAGGCCTGGGTGAACGCGCAAGTCACGCGGACTATAGAAGTTTGGCGTGACTGCGCTGGCGGAGTGGTTCAAAACGCGCGGCGGTACAGGGCGAGCGAGCAGGAGATGCGTGAGCAAGCTTACGACGAAGCGTTGGGCGCGGTGGAGGAGGATTTGCGTCGGGCGTCCATTGAACCCGATGGCCGAGTTTTGACGAGGGGACGGATTGTCGATTCGTTCGCGAGGTTTTCGGCCAAAGCTTTGGGTCTGGAAGGGGAAGCGATCGACTTGCTCACGCGCGAGTTTCTGCCGGTTGGAACCGAGTTGGCGCGGTGGACGCGGCGGCAGCATTCAGATTTGGAGATGAGCGCCATAATCCAGGCAGCACGCAACGCGTGGACGGCATGCGGATTGCAGCCGCTGCTGGGTGCGGGGATAAAACTGACGCCTGCCATTCAGGGATACAGTTTGTTGTATCCATACAGCGACAACTACCTGGACGAGGTAGACATTCCGCTGGAGACAAAGCTGCAATTCAGCCGGCGCTTTCGCTGCAAGTTGGCGGGGGGAAGACTCCGAGCGGCAGACGATCGCGAGCGCGCCATTTGGGAACTGATTGGATTGATCGAGACGCAATACCCGCGGGCGCAGTTTCCGCATGTTTTTGAATGCCTGTTAGCGATTCACGGGGCGCAGGAGCAGAGCATCCATCAACTGGACGGCCATATTGACAGCGATGACGATTTTTTGCGGCTGAGCGTTGCGAAGGGAGGAACGTCGGTGTTGACGGACGCTTGCCTTGTGAACGGTGAGCTGAGCGGCGAGGAAAGCCGCTTTGCGTTTGAGTGGGGCGTATTGCTGCAGCTAGGGGACGATTTACAGGATGTGAAGGACGATCTGCGGCGCGGATCGAACACATTGTTCTCTCGCGCGGCAGGGACGGGAGTGCCGTTGGATAGGCTCACGATGCAACTTCTGAAGTTCAGCGATAAGGTTGGAAGGCGCATGGACGAGCTGCCCGATGGGAGCGCCGGTCTCAAGAATTTGTTGAAGATGAGTTGGCGATCGCTCATTATACGAGCGGTCGCGGATTCGCATGAGTTCTTTTCGAGCAAGTTTGTGAATGAGGCGGAGTGCTGTTCGCCCTTTCGATTTGGGTTTTTGCGGGCGCGGAATGACAGGTTGGCGAGCAGGCGAGGGCTTTACGAGACGCTGTTCGAGGCGTTGTTAGAGGATGGCGAGGATGAGGAGCCGGATTCGTGTTTGGAGGGGCTTGGCGCTACGATTGGGCCGCACAAGACTCGGTCTGTTCCTTTTGGCCGGTTGTAAATCCAATGCGGCGCTTCGGTTCAATGGCGGGCGAGGCGCCTCAATGAGATTCTGGATGGTTTCGAATACGTACTGAACACGGGCATCCTGCTCGCTCTGGCGCCATTGGAGTTGATCGAGCCGCCGGGCAAGTTCTTCGTGCGTGGCCAGGAGTTGGCGCAGCCGGACGAATGTGCGCATGATGGCTACATTCACTTCGACAGCGCGTTTGCTGGTCAGCACACCGGAGAGCATGGCTATCCCCTGTTCGGTGAAGGCATAAGGACGATAACGGCGACCACCTCGATTTTCGTTTGAGGTGACAAATTGGCACCTCAAAGATTCCACCTCCGCCGCCGTGAGCTGAAACATGAAGTCTTCTGGGAAACGATCTTGATTCCGGCGAACTGCCCGGTTCAATGCCTTGGTTTCAACTTGATACAAGGACGCCAGATCCGAATCGAGCAAACCCTTGTGCCCGCGGATCATTAGAATCGGACTTTCCACAAGCGCAACTGGGGCAACCTCAACGGTAGACATACGTTAACTCCAATAATTCCTGTCCAAATTCCGAAACTGCACGGCTTCCGCCAGATGCTTCGCCACCACATTCGAGGCGTGATCTAAAATCCGCAATCGTTCTGGCAACGCGCAATAGGAGGTCGTGGGCGCGGGCGGAAAGATTCATGCGGCGCATGGCCATTTCCAGAGTTCGTTCGCCGGTATCGTCCAAAGCACAGATGGTGCGGAGCTGAGCGGGCGGAACCTGGGAATTGTAGTAGCCCGATCGCGCTGCACTTGACGCGCGGATTCAACGCGGGCGCGGATTTCGGCTGACGAAGTGCCGGCGGTTTGGCTGCGCAGTTCTTTATAGGGGACGGCAGGCACCTCGATATGCAGATCGATGCGGTCGAGGGGCGGCCCGCTGACTTTGGCAAGGTAACGCTGAATGATGCCCGGGGTGCAGCGGCATTCGCGGGTGGAATCGCCATAAAAGCCGCAGGGTTGAGGTTTTCCAATTTGACAGCTAGCTCAGTTCGAAGGTTGGGCGCTTGCCGCTCGGCTCAGGTTGCTGACAGGGGAGGACTAGCGCCGTCCCAACACCGCGCTTTTGACCTTCTTAGAAGGAGTCGCGCGCGGATGGCTCCTCGAGGCACCTGGTGACTCGCGAGGGATCGAGGGCCTCGTCTTAGACTTTCACCGAAGGCACCCGACCCGCACCCTTTACAAGCGTTTCCAAATCGTCCACAAGAACTTCGCTTCTTCGAGTGGTATCAAACGTGAGCGATGCAATCGGTACTTCTCCAAGGCGCTCCTTGCTTAGGTGGCATAGCCGCCTCCAGTCCGTGGGAAGTTCGTCCAGGTTCAAGCCCTCGATGGCATACACCCGGTAGCAATCAGGATAATCGTCAAGCGAATCGTCAAAAGGACAGTCAAAAAAGAGTGTTAACCCCGGCCGAGGAACCACCATAAACGCGCGCGGTACGTCATAGAAGTCCCGGTACGCCGCAATTGGCATCCATCCGCCAATCTTATAATTCGTCATTGAATTCGATTCTGTTTGGGAACCGGGTTTGCTTTCGGCGGACCGAAAGTTGGGCTCCCTTCCCTTATATTTACATGCTGGTAGTTAACGACACCAGATCGAGTGATCTCGGGCGCTACTTCAACTGTACCGCCATTAGCCCGAATGACTGCGGCTGTTGTCTCGCGAACTGAACCGTGAGGGATTCCGGCTGCTGCCTCGACCAAAGTCCAGCCTTGAGAGCCCGAAAAAGTTTGGCCAATCGGCGGCATCTCGGACTGGCCGCCGCGAACGATGGCTCTTCCATCGGGAACATCGCCAGGAGCGTGAAGATCGCCAATAAGTTCTGCTGCTCGCCGGCTCAACTCCAATAATTCCGATCCAAATTCCTAAATTGCACGGCTTCCGCCAGATGCTTCGCCGCGACGTTCGAGGCGTGATCTAAATCCGCAATCGTTCTGGCGACGCGCAATAGGCGGTCGTGGGCGCGGGCGGAAAGATTCATGCGGCGCATGGCCATTTCCAGAGTTCGTTCGCCGGTATCGTCCAAAGCACAGATGGTGCGGAGTTGAGCGGGCGGAACCTGGGAATTGTAGTAGCCCCGATCACGCTGCACTTGACGCGCGGATTCAACGCGGGCGCGGATCTCGGCTGAGGGAGTGCCGCCGCTTTGGCTGCGCAGTTCTTTATAGGGGACGGCAGGCACCTCGATATGCAGATCGATGCGGTCGAGGAGCGGCCCGCTGACTTTGGCAAGGTAACGCTGAATGATGCCCGGGGTGCAGCGGCATTCGCGGGTGGAATCGCCATAAAAGCCGCAGGGGCATGGGTTCATGGCGGCAACCAACATGATGCGGGCAGGAAACGTGAGCGTGCCGTTGCTGCGCGCGAGGCTTACCGAACCCTCCTCGAGGGGCTGGCGCAATTGTTCGAGAACGCCTCGAGGGAATTCCGGCAATTCGTCAAGAAAAAGAACGCCCTGGTGTGCCAGGCTGACTTCGCCGGGGCGGGGACTGCCACTGCCGCCGCCAATGAGTCCGGCATCGGATATGGTGTGGTGTGGGGAGCGGAACGGACGCTGACGAAGAATGCCAATGCCAGGAGGAAGAACGCCGGCCACGCCGTGAACTTGGGTGGCTTCGAGCGCTTCACGAAACGTGAGGCGCGGCAGGATGCCGGCGAAACGGCGGGCCAGCATGGTTTTACCGGAGCCGGGCGGGCCGATCATGAGGACGTTGTGGTTGCCGGCCGCCGCGACTTCCAGCGCGCGTTTGGCCATCGTCTGACCGCGCACGTCGCTGAAGTCGGGAAAATTCGGATCGATTTCGGCAGATTCGGGGATGCAGGCCGCAACCGGGTTGAAGGTCGCCGGCTCGTTGAGAAACTGAACAACTTCGGCGAGATGCTTCAAGCCGAAAACGCGCACACCTTCGGCGACGGCCGCTTCGGCGGCGTTATCGGCCGGCAGCAGCAGATTAGGTATGCCACGGCGGGCGGCGCACACGGCAATCGAGAGAGCGCCGCGAATGGGACGGAGGCTGCCGTCGAGGGACAATTCGCCCACCACCATGTAGTCTTCCATGGAGCCGAATAAGCCCATAGCGCCCAGAATCGCGGTGGCCATGGGAAGGTCGAAGCCGGCGCCTTCTTTGCGGATGTTGGCAGGGGCGAGGTTGATGGTGACGGACTTGCTGGGATAGCCAAAGCCCGAATTCAGCAGCGCCGATTTGATGCGTTCGCGGCTTTCCTTGACGGCGGCGTCAGGCATGCCGACAGTCACAAAATCACGCTGCGAGCCGGAGGGGTACATATCCACTTCGACATCCACTACGTGCGCGTCAATGCCCTGGATCGCGGCGCTAAACGTACGAAACAATGCCACACAGTTTAGTAGCTCCGGGTGGCTTTACGTCTCAAGGCGATGAGGAATCACTGCCAGTATTGCCATTGTCTGAAGACGATCACATACAGGCTTAAGAGCAGGTTGGTGACGCCATGCATGAGGACACAATCGCCCAAAGATTTGGAGCGGATCATCCAAAGGTTATAGAGGACGCCGGTAAGGAGGCCCACGTCCCAGTAGGGTCCGTGCTCAGCGCCGAAAAGAATAGCAGTCAGCCAAAAAGCGATCGGAACATAGGTTCCCAGCGGCACTCTTTGAAAATCATGGTTAGCGAGCCAGCGCATCAGCCAAGCGCGCCAGAACAGTTCTTCGGCAACCGGCACAACGGTGGCAGCGCGCACGGTTCGCCAAAAGAGGAGGCTAGCGCTTTTGAGCGCTTGCGGCTGTAACGAAGAGCCGACATGGCCCACGATTGCGTTCGAAAAGAGCAAGGAGCGGCGGTAATTTGGATTGATCAGCTCCGGAGCGATCCAAAGGCAGAACACCAAAGCTCCGATGGCGGCGCTCGGGAGCGAGCGATTGGGGCGCAAGGAGACTCCGGCGGGCCAGGTCAGGAAGCACACGAGCGACACGAGCAGAACCTGGAGCGGCCACTCCCAGTAAACATACGCCGGGAATTTGGGAATAGCGATGAGCAACAGCAGGGTTACAAACGGACCGACATACCCGAGAGAAGGGTATTCGTCACGCCAAGCTGTTAATACGCGAGCTACCACTCGGAGAAGCTTAGCCGATCTGGCTCATAAACGAGGTAATCTTGTTCTTTTCATCGGGCGTCGCGGCCGACTGCATGGCCTTCGCCGCTTCATCTTTAGCGGCTTGCTTATCGCCTTGCTTGGCCAGCGCCATGGCAAGGTGAAGGTGGAACGTCGAGTTTTGTGGATGATCCTGCGAAAGCTGGCGGAAGATACGAAGGGCTTCGCCGTTCAGATTCTTACGGAAATAAACATAGCCCAAAGTATCGGAAATATCAGCATTATCGGGCGAGCGCTTCTTGGCCCTTTCGGCCCAGGTCATCGCCTGATCGAGATTGGTGCCGGTATCGGCTGTCATAAAGGCGAGATTATTCAGGGCGAGGGCATTGTCGGGATCAATCGCCAGTACTTTGTTGTAACTGTCGATCGCTTCTTTTCTTTTGCCAAGCGCATCACAAATCAGTGCCTGATTGAGGAAGGCGGAAACGTTCTTGGGGTCGGCATTGCCCGCCTGCTCAAAAGAAGCGAGCGCGGTATCGAATTGGCCCATTTGGCGTTGCATGACGCCGAGGCGGAGCCAGACTTCAGCGGAATTCGCAGTGGTTTTTAGAATCTCCTTGTAATTGTCCGCCGCGCTTTGGAGGAGTTCCTTTGACTTGGGGGCATTGGCATTCCAAATCTGCCCCGCCAAAGCGGCCTGGAAGTTGGCGAGTTCATAGCGATAGGGAAGCATGGTGGGATTCTTATTGACCAAATCCTGCATTACCTGAATGGCTTCCGCACCCCTGCCAGTAGCCATCTTGACGGTCTGCAATCCAATGAACCCGCGAATATCGGGTGGCGTGGCGTTACTTAGGAGTTGAAACTCGGCGTTGGCCTTGTCGTAGGCCTTTTCTTCGAGATAGAGCGTTGCCAATTGGAGATGGGCGTCATTGAGCTTGGGGAACTGCTTGGTGAGGTTCTCGAGTTCGGGTTGAGCCTTTTCGGCCTGACCCGTGCCGATCAGGGCGCGGTCGCGGATGAGAATGGCGTCTGGATTACCGGGTTGAGCGGCAAGAACGAGATCGGCTATTTCCATGGCTTTGGCGTGCTGGCCGCGATCTTCGTAAATGCGGGCGGAGACGGTTTGCGCGGGGACAACGATACCCAACCGGGGGGAAGAAGACTTCTGTTCCGAATGAAGCGCTTCCAGGGCCTCGGGCAGAGCCTTGTCCCTTTCGTTCAAGCTGAAATAAGCGCGGGCGAGATCGAGATGTAAAACCGGATCGCCGGGGTTCTTGGCGACCAGGGCCTTGAGTTCCTGCAGGGATTTGGCGGCATCGGCACGCTGGCCGGTCTGCAAAAGAATGGAGGCGTACATTTCGTTAGCAGTGGAATCTTTCGGATGTTGCTCGGCCAATTCCTTGGCCATCTTGGCGGCTTCCGCGGGGTGATTTCGATACGCCTGTAAGGCGACCAGACGCTCCTGGTACTTGACGGCATTCTTGGGATCTTCAGAGGCTCCGATGTTATATTCGGCGATCGCTTTATCGTACTGCTGGGTGCGGACATAAAAATCGCCCACGATCTGGTGTCCCGAAGGGAAGCTTTTCTTGTCGTTGAGGATTTGGCGGATGGCAGCCTCCCCTTCGGGAATTCGCTTGCTGGCAGCCAGGAAGTTGGCGTAGTTGCCGACAGCCGTTTCATTGGTAGGATCGTTCTTGGCATGGTCGCGGAGAGCGCCCTCGGCTTTCTCTTTGTCACCCAAACGGCCGTAATACATAAAAAGAAACTGATAACCCTGAGCCCAAGTTTTGTCGTGGGCGAGCATGTCGTTCACAAGGGCAACGGCTTGATCCGACTTTTGGGCTTGCGAGAGAGCTTGCGCATACCAACCCACCAGGTCGCGAGAATAGGGCTTTAGTTTATTAGCTTGTTCGAAAATCGGGAGCGACTCGTCCACCTTCTGCTCGGAAAGCATGGTGATCGCTTTAATGCGCAGGCCACCGTAAGAATTCGGATTGCGCGCCAAAATCTTGCCGTCCAGATCTTTCACGTCGGCCAAAAGAGATTGATACTTCCTGGAGTCCGCCTGATAGGCGGTTAGGTAGATCTCGGCAAGCTTGGTGGCGGCGTCGGCGTTAGAAGGCTGCAGGTCAACGGCGCGCCGCAGAAAGCTCACGGCCTCGCCCACCTTCTGATCGTCCAGAAGATTGAGCCCCTCGCGATAGTAGGCTTCGGCGTTCAACTTGTCCTTGGCAATGGCCTTTTGATAGAGAATTGAGGCGTCCTGGTATTTCTTTGCCTGATGGTATTTGTTGGCCGCAGCCAGCAGCTTCTCGGAGCTCTGGGAACAACCGGTGAGCATGAAAAGCGCGCACGCCGAGACGAATGCTAAAACTTGCTTCATATAGATTGGAAAACGCTAGTACCATTGTATGGAAATAGGAAGAGACATATCAATCAGTATGGCGGCCAGCGCTGAGCGGATAAATCTGAGCCAAAGGCTCTAGAACCACTCGGCTAGAGGCCGCCGACAGGCGAGAAATTTTCAGTCACAGAAGTTTGAAATAAATTATCTCCCTAATGTTTCAACACTTTAGCTCAAAAAAATCCGTTAGGCCGTTCGCCCAACCGCTACAACTAGAGCAGAAAAGCAATGAAACTGATTGGCCTAGCGATGTGCGGCTTGATGGCGATGACCACGGCGGCGCAGGAAACGTTCTCTGTCACGGGAACACAAATTCCAACGGAATTGGTGAAAGTGAATTATGGCAAGCTCCCAAAAACGATTCGGGGTTTCGATCTGAACATTTGCAACCAGAGTGGTGGAAAGCAATCGGTGACGAGCAGCCAGATTTATCAGGCGTTGGTCGAAGCGAATCCCCGGCTGCAGCCTATCGGGCGGCAGATTATCATGGGGGAGATTTTGCAGAATCAGCAGCGTAGCTTGGCGACTGTGTTGACGGTTGTGCTGAATTCCACGGTAGCGGTGCTGTCGGTCTTAGGAGCGGCACGCACGGGCATACCGACAAACGTTTTGGCGGGCGCGGCGGTAGGTTCAGCGGTTGGCCAGCAGTTGCTCAACAGCTTGAAGCCGGTTTTGACGGCAGACCAGGTACAGAGATATGAAAGTCAGGTTCTGGAACCCGCCCTGGTTCTGGATTCAGGATCTTGCGTAGAGCGCACGGTGTTTGCGCTGGCGGCGCCAGGGGCCGCGATTACGATTTCAAGTTCGACATTCCACGTTCGCTAGCCGGATAAGTTCCCGCGCGTGCTGGACACACGCGTACAGAGTATGGCCAGCTTGGCGGCGGCTATACTCCCTGGTTGAGCTGCCGGCGTTACGGCGGACGTGGATAGGTGCTGGATTGGGCAATCCGGCATCTCCTGATGAGGCGCTATCTGGGGAGGTAGCGCCTCATTTTTTTAGGAGAGCATGCCAACATACGGTGAGAGAATCACTTGACGCGCTATTCAGAACGGCTGCCCTGGTCAACTCCTAAGAACCCTTACAGCGTGCTTTTGGAAAAGAAACGGCTAGCGGGCGATTCGTTGTTGGATTTAACCGTTGCGAACCCGACCGAAGCATTGCCCGATTACCCTCATGGCGGCCTTGCCCGCGCGTTTGGCGCTGTTGTGGATTTCCAATACGAACCGGACGCCCTTGGCTCGCCGAAGGCACGGGAAAGCATCGCTGAGTGGTATGCGCGGCAAGGGATTGCCGTTGCTCGAAACCGGATCGCTCTTTGCGCGAGCACGAGCGAAGCTTATTCGATCCTTTTCAAATTGCTGTGCAATCCAGGCGATGAAGTGCTGGTGCCGAGCCCTTCGTATCCGCTGTTCGAGTATCTGGCGCAAGCGGAAGCTGTGAGAACATCGGCCTACCGGCTTGTTTACGACGGTGGCTGGTTTATCGATCTAGATAGCCTGAGAAACGCCCTCTCTGAGCGCACCAGAGCCATTGTGGTGGTCAACCCCAACAATCCTACCGGCTCATATTTAAAGACCCACGAATTGAACGCGCTTATGGAAATTGCGGCCCGCGGAGATCTAGCTTTGATTTCCGACGAAGTGTTCACGACTTACCCAAGCGGACCGGTGGATGATTGCGTGGGCAGTCTGATCGGGCATGACGAGGTCCTGAGTTTTTCGCTGAACGGGCTTTCGAAGTCGGCGGGTATGCCGCAAATGAAGCTGGGCTGGATGATCGTGAATGGCCCGGAAAGAGAGGCGGTTTCGGCACTTGACAAGCTCGAACTCTTGCTGGATAGTTATCTTTCTGTGGGTACGCCGGTGCAACGGGCGCTGCCAGATCTGCTTGCGCTGGGCGCGACCATTCATGCGCAAATCAATGAGCGATTGCGGCAGAACAGAGCCGCGCTTGAGACATTGCGGGAGAGCCCAGTTGGAGCGTTGGCGAGTGAAGCCGGCTGGTTGGCCATTCTGCGGGTACCCGCCATGCGCGCAGAAGAGGCTTGGATTAGCAGTCTGCTCATGGAGCACGGAGTTGTGATTCAGCCTGGTTATTTTTATGACATGGCCGCGGAAGCCTACTTGGTGGTAAGCCTACTCATCAAACCGGAGAATTTCGCGGCGGGTCTTGCTAAGGTGAAGCTGGTGGCGGGTTAGCAGTGTGTATTTCTCATCAGTCCCTGACGTCGCGTGGTTCCGTAAGCGTCTATGAAATGGTACGCTACACGAAGACCGCCGGCGTCCAGCTCCAACACACTTGCATGAGGCCCGATAATACGTGCGAAGCGCACTAACGTTCTTTGTAATCGTAGTCTGCTATGGCCTGTTGATCGTCGCGATGGATGTTTATTCGCCGCTGCGCCTGGGTGAAGTGCTGCAGGCGGCGGCGTTCCTGCATTTTTCCTGGGCCGGTTTTTTTGGATGGATCGCGCAAACGCCTCGCGGGGCGCCTCTGTCTTATCTCGCGCAGATGCCATTCGCTCTCATCTCTCCAGATTCGCAAGTGTCACTGCGTCTTGCATCGCTGATTTGCGCGCTGGGGTCCGGGCTCGCCTTCTTTGCGTTAGCAAAGCGCATTCCTCTGCAAAACCCAATGCTGGCGCTGATTCTCTTTCTAGCGATCCCCACGCATTTGGCATATGCGACGCAGGGGCGCCCCTATGAACTTGGGCTCTTTCTGGTGCTATTGGCGACGCTCTCCTTTTTTACGCTCGTGAATAAACCAAACGCCATCAGGGCGTTTACCTATGCGATTTTGCTGACGGCTTGTGTGTACACGGAACCTTCCTGTTATCTGCCAGCGGTGGGATATGTGTTGAGCCTCCTCGGATTTGCGAATTTGAAGACCTATCGCCGGGCTCTTTGGTACGTGTTGGCGGCGACGGTGGTGCCGCTAGCGGCTTATGCGCCGTACTATGCGTGGGCGGGAGTGCAGCGAAGCGGCGATTGGTGGCTCACGGAACAGTTTCCGGCGTATGCGGTGAAAGTGCCTGGTCTTGAGGCGCTGATGAGCTTGGATTCGAGCGGGCTCAATCTCTGGTTTGGCATTGCCTTGATGGGCGTCTTGTTGTTCGGCTTAGTGGGCGGTGTGTGGAGCGCCATGCCGCTGGGAAGTTATCCGGACGGGGCTCCGCCGCCGCGCGCCGACATAGTGAGAGCGCGGGCCATTGTGTTCTGCCTGGCCGGGGGAGCGATGGTCACGTTCCTGGGCGAAACCGCATTCAGCGGGTTCTACAGCCTGGCATTCGCGCCGTATCAGATTCTGTGGGCGGTGCCCGGAATGATCCTGGTATTTTGCGCGGCTTTAGACGTTTTGGTACGTCTTCCAGCCATGAAGAGTATTTCTCCGGCGGCACCCGCCCTTTGCATTTTGGCAACGCTGCTTTGCGTGCCCGGCGATCTGGACTACTTGCGAACGAGACCTGCCGACATGGCCAAGCTGAGTGCTCTGGTGCGGCCACAACTAACCGGCGACGCCTGTGTAGTCTTCGTTTCAGAGCGGCTTTCCAAATACCTGTTTGAAGTGTTCGATCCCGGGCTGCAGAAATATGAGTGCCAGAATTTTTTTCATAAACGCGCAGTCCTGGCGATTCATCCTTTCGTAAGACCCGATCAGGAACGGGATGCGCGCGTCTTCTTTCGCGGGCTCGATTTTAAGGAAACACATATCGATAGTGTGGATGGCGGCAAGGTCATTACGGCGGATGCGCAGCGCTGACAGCAAGCCTTTCCAGGAATGCCGGGCTATTCGAGAGTAAAAGCTCGTTTCAATTGATAGGATTGCGATCCGCCGACGTCGCGGACGGTTAACACCAGGACGTATTGTCCCAGCGCGGCGGCGCGCGAAGTTGTGACGCTCAACTCAGCGGGCACAAAGGGAACAGGATAAAAACTGCGGCCGGACATTTTTGCCGCGGACGGCTCGTTGAGATAAAGCTTTCCGTCGGGCCGATTCACCGTTAGGCCGTAGCCAAGATCGTATTCATTGCCGGCTGCCAGATGAAAGCCAGTCATGTTAAAGCGAGCGTAAACGGTATCCCCTGGGCGATAGGCAGGAACTTCGAGGGGTTCGGTGTCGTCTTCTTTGCGCAGGAACTGAAAATCTTGGACGCCTAAGGCCGTTGACGGGGCGACAACGATTCCTCCGATATGAAACGGCAGATCGCGTTCGGTGGACGTATCGCCAATCATATCTTTGATGGTCAAACGAACGTGGTATTCGCCGGCGGCGATAAAGGAAGGGAGCAAAAAAGAAGCGCGGCGTTTGGGAGTCCAGTTTTTGTCTTCGGCGTTTAACTCCTCCTTGATAACGCCAGTAACGGAGGAGGTGAGGGCAACTCCTTTGGCATCTTGCGGCGAAATTTCGTAAGTTAAGTTAATTCTGCGCACCTCGCTGTTTGGAGTGGTTTCGACGGCGAATCCCGAGACCTGAAACTGAAAATAGAGATAATCGCCCGGGAGAAAATGGAAATCGGAAGGGACGAACGGCGCATCCTCCGAACTTTCCACACCAGCGGCTACGATCTGCAGAGGATTTTCGGCGGCTTTTGGCGATTGGTACGCAAAACCGGCTGAGGTTGCCGTTATCAGGGCAACGCCCAAACCAAAAACGGCATCTAAGAGGCGATGGCCGTGACACGGCCCTCGGGGAAAGGGGGAGAGGTGTTGGGGAAACAAGGTTTGCGGCGAATTGGTTGGATAGCCGCGGTGGGCTCTTGTCTGCTGCTTGGCGGCGGGGGAAGCGCCAGAGGCCAAGCGGTTCATCCGGTAACGGGTCGTCATATTGCGCCGGTGATGGGTCTGAGCGGAGCCGAGTGGCTGGATCGCGAGGAACGGGAACGCGAAGAACAACCGGAAAAAGCGATCGCTCAACTTAATCTTAAACCGGGCATGATGGTGGGGGACGTGGGGGCGGGCACCGGCTACTACAGTATTCGCATGGCCAAATTGATCGCTCCTTCGGGAGTGGTCTATGCCAACGATATTCAACCCGGTATGTTGGAGAAGTTGCACGAGCGAGCGGCTGCCGCCAATGTCGCCAATATCGTGACGGTGCTTGGCAGCGAAGCCGATCCGAAATTACCAGAAGGAAAGCTGGATCTGGTGATTATGGTGGACGTCTACCACGAACTGTCGCGGCCGCAACGAATGCTGGAAGAGATAAGAGGGAGCTTGAAGCCGGGTGGGCGCCTGGTTCTTTTGGAATATCGCAAGGAAGATCCGAGCGTTCCGATACGGAGCGAGCACAAAATGAGCGTGGATGAAGTGAAGGCGGAGGTGACGCCGGAGGGATTTCGCTTTGAAAAGGTGGTGGACAAGCTGCCTTGGCAGCACATTATCTTTTTCCGGAAGCCGGAGTCGGGGAGTTAGAGGCGGCCAGGGGCCAGCTTTTAGGGTGGCCGGTGGGTGAGTTGAGGATCGGCGCGGGTGGTGACCGGTAAGGTCGTCCCGTTTGCCATCCCCGCTCATCAAACGGACGTGCGGATTTAGCGCATCCGGCTTTCCGACTGGCTTCCTCGAAGGCTCACGAGCGGGCGTCACGCCAGGACCGATTTAAAAGAAGCGAATAATAGGCGCAAGCTCTATCGTTAGACGCTGTTGCCGACGATAAGACATTGCAGGAGATACTTAGCCCCCTACGGACACTATGTCGATGACAGGTTAAGGCTGCATGTGGTCCATGTCGAACTCAACAGTCGAGGCAAAAGGTTCGTTGGCGCTAGACAAAACAAATGGTTATGCGCTTAAAGATGGCAGCACTCATTTCTATAGCCGCGTTTGGCTCGGTCGCAGGATGGGCGGCGCCGCAGGCGCCGCCCGCGCAAGCTTCGGCGCAAGCTTCCGATACCCAGCCGGGAGCCAATCTTTCCTTTGAACCGGTTGGCCCGGGCGACCTCCTATTTATATATGTCCTAAACTCCGTTGAAAACAGCCGCACCCTCAGGGTATCGGGCGACGGGACAATCTCTTTGCCCTCATTGAAGGATCCCATCCAGGTGGCCGGTTTGCTTTCCACCGAGATCGAGAAGGTGCTAGTGGCCGCTCTTACTGCTAACAAGATCTTGGTGGAGCCGATCGTCTCTGCTTCCGTCGTTGAATATCGGAGTAAGCCGGTCACGGTGGTTGGCGCAGTGCATACCCCGACTACGATGCAGGCCATTGGAAGCATACGTTTGCTGGACGCGATTGCGAGAGCCGACGGCCTGACGCCCGAGGCTGGCTCCGAGATCATCGTGTCAAGGCCCGGCATAAACGGAAGCTCTGAATCTGTGCAGCACATTCCTGTAATGGCGCTGATGAACCGGCTCGATCCATCGCTCAATCTTCGACTATTGGGTGGAGAAGAGATCCGTGTTCCCAATGCAGGCAAGTTTTTTGTCGTTGGGAACGTGAAAGCTCCGGGATCATATTCCATCACTGAAGGTGAAGGCACGACAGTGCTCAAAGCGTTGGCGCTCTGCCAAGGCACTCTTTCCTTTACTCAGCCAGACGCCTTCGTATACAGAACAAACCCGGCGGCGAATCATCGCCAGGAAATCTCCGTACCGTTAAAACAGATCATGAAGCGCCAATCTGCGGATTTTCATCTTGAGCCCGACGACATTCTTTACGTACCTGACAGCCCGGGAAAACGTTTAACAGCGACGGTGCTTGCGCGTATCGCCGGCGTTGGAAGTGCGACCGCGACTGGCCTTTTAATATACGCCAATAGATAAGTGACCCTCATGCTTCACACCGGGTCTCTAACGATATTTCAAAGGAAAAAGAAGATAGATGAGTGATTCCGCGAACCCGTCTGAATTTGAAGAACGGCGCAAGAAACCTGCCAGATTTCTACCCACTCAACCGGACGCCCCCGAACGGGCTCGCACGGAGCTAGTTGCCCAACCGCTTCAGGCGCCGTTCGAAGCGCCGTTCAATATGGCTGAAGAGCGCGAGGAAGCTTCGCTGAAACATTTCCGCGACGTTGCCAAGAAGTATCGCTGGAAAATAATAAGCTTTGTCGTGTTTGCAACAGTTGTGACGGCGATGGTGACCAAGACGCTAACGCCGATGTATGAATCCACTGTCAAAGTTAACGTGGAACGTCGTGGGAATGGAGGATTCATAGGCTCGCAGGGAGCCTCGTCGGGCTTAGGAGCCGAGGCGGAGCAGGTGATGACGACTCAAGTTGAATTGATCCAGTCTGACCCCGTTCTCCGGCCCGCGACCGAAAAATACCATCTGCTTGAACTCGAAAAGCAGTTCAACGGCCTGAAATCCGACGAAGCCGCGCGTCTGCGGGCTGCTCCCATCAAGCTGAAGCGGTTGAAGGTTTCCCGTGTTCCCGGCACGTACATGATTCAGATCTCTTATAAAGCCGATGACCCCACGCGTGCGGCTGACGTTGCGAATGCGATCGCCGAGTCTTATGTAGCGCACGCTTTCGACTCGCGGAACCGTTCCTACATTCAGGTGAACAGTGTTGTTGAGCAGCGTTTGAAAGATCTCCGAATCAAGATGGAACAGTCCGGCGAAGCCCTGGCCAAGTTCGCCAGAGAGCTCAATTTAATCGACCCCGAACAGCGGATTAACATTTTGACGACGCGTTTATTGCAGTTGAACGCCGACTACACAAACGCCCAGAGCGATCGGCTCAAGAAAGAAGCAATTTACGATCAAAGCAAAGCGGGAACTCTGGCCTCGGCCGAAGTCTCCACACAGAGCGAAAGCCTCGATCATGTAGTGGAAAGGTTGAACGCGGCGCGTCAGCAATTCGCGACCGTGCGTACCATTTACGGTGAGAATAATCCGGAATATAAGAAATCATCGAGTGAAGTGAGCGAGCTCGAGCGGCAGTTCCACGACTTGCAAAATAACACTCTCGAGCGGGTAGCGATCGATTTTCGTCAAGCGGCCGCTCGCGAGGAAATGGCTCTGAAGATCGTTGAAGATACAAAAAAGGAAGTGGACACTCTCAACGACCGCGTCTTTGAATATCAACAACTCAAGAGTGATGCCGAAAGCTACAAGAAGTTATACGACGATTTGGAACGCGTGACCAGCGAGCAGGACATCAATCGTACCTTCCAGGATTCAAGCGTTCAGATCGAAGAACCAGCGCGTCCGGCTGCCAAACACATTTTTCCAAACATGCCGCTCAACTTAATACTCGCCATGATGCTGTCAGCGCTTCTGGGAATGGGTTTCGCACTTCTGCACGACACGCTTGACACCAAGCTCCGCGGCCCCGAGCAAGCTGCGAAGTTGCTGAACGTCGAGGTTATCGCTACGCTGCCTAAGGTGAAAAGGCTGAGTCTATTTCACGGTCGCGATTCAGCTTCGACCCAGGTTGTGGGGCAGATGCCGAAGACGGACCGCACTCGAATGTTGATCCAGTATTACGAATCGATTCGGGCGCTTCGGAATGCCGTGGGCCTTAGGGAGTTCGGCGGTGGCGCCTTTCATTCGATTCTCCTTACCAGCGCGAACGCCGGTGAAGGGAAGTCAACCACTGCAGCAAATCTTGCGTTTTCCTACGGATTACTGGGCTGGAGGGTCCTCCTGATCGATGCGGACTTGCGCAATCCCTCGCTGCATAGATTCTATGAAAAACCCTTGACAGCCGGTCTGGCCGAAGCGCTCGAAGACAAGTGCAAATGGAAGGACGTTCTAGTGAAGGTGGCTCGCGAGGAACTCTACCTATTGCCCACGGGTGTAATGTCCGAGAGCAGTCCGGACCTCATCGCTCCAGGCATTAAAAGCCTCATGCAGGAGGCTTATGCAGACTACGACCTTGTGATTGTGGATGCACCGCCCCTCGGAGTGGCTGAATCCCTTCAATTGGCCACCCTGGCGGATGCGGTGCTGGTTGTGGCAAAGGCCGGCTCAACTTCGGCGAAGCATGTTGCCTCCGCGTACACATCCTTGGCGCGTGTCAGGGCAAATGTGATCGGACTAGTGATGAATGACGTGTCGGATAGCGATTCTCTCGGCCTATACGGAGGCAAGGAAACGCAACCGGCACGGATCGCGTGAGCGTAAAGATGCGCTATCGGGCGCAGGCATTGTCCAAAAGCCGTGGGCTTGACCTGCTCAATCGAAGACCGCCTAGCCGAGACCGACTGATTAATCCTTGCGGCAAAAGATTCCGTCCACCTGCAGGGCGTAGCCGGAGGCGGGGTCTGAGAATACGCGCTCAAAGCTCACGGGTCTGAAGCCATTTGCCTGGATGAAATCGAGCATCGACAATATAAGGTCTTGACCCCCGTAAAGGGGTATTAATGATAGTTCGCATTCGAGTAGCGAAACCTTCTTAAGCGTCTCCGCCGCGCCTTCCAGCACTTGCCGCTCAAAGCCTTGGGTGTCTATTTTCAGCATTGCGATATCGTCGTTTTCGAAACGGACGGCCTTGTCAAGCGTTTCGACTGTAATGCGCTCTTTGCGCACGTACCCGGATTGTGGAGCGATTCGGAGATGCGAATCGAGCATTGGCAGTAACGAGCTTGATGCTGACATGTTCGAAACGTTAATGTCGCAATATCCCGATTCCGACCCGAGCGCAATATTGTGAGCCTCCCAGCCCGAATCCTTGCCCGAAACACGCGCGAGGGTCGCAAACGGTTTCGCCAGCGGTTCAAAGGAGATTATTTTCCCCTGGTATCCGTTCTCGCGAAGAACGCCTCCGAATTGCCCATCGTTGGCTCCCACGTCCAAGACGACTGATATCTTATTGTGGCGGATCATCGCCATCCGGCATTCTTCCGGCGTCGTGGGCCGATCCTGCGGGTGGGCGCGCCGAATAACAATGCCGGCTTTCCATAGGATTAATTTTAGAAGTCTCTTCGCCTTGATGGTTGGCCGCTGCCAAGTTGGGTTGTTCGTCATTTCGTTCTTTAATTGAATTCGGCTGGCTGTGCCTTTGTCGATTCCTAAGACCGGTTGCGCCGGTTCACTGCTTGCTGGAACATATCTAACAAGTCTCGCGCCGCCGCTCTCCAGTTGAGGCGCTTCTGGTATTCATTGAAGCCGCAGAGGGCGAACCTCGAGTACACGTCCGGGTTGAGGACCATTGCCCTGACCGCCTCCGCGAACTGACGCCCGTTGCTTTCGGCAGGAAGTCTAAATCCGTTCGCATCGTTTGTGACGTAAGTTTGGATTCCACCTGTGTCGGTAGTGAGTATCGGCAGCCCGTAGGCACTTGCCTCGCAGAAGACCACACCGGCGGCTTCGGCACGCGACGGAAGAAGAAACATGTCGGCCTCCTCGTACAGTCTTCGCAGACGATCCCGGCCGTCGGGGCTGTTCTTGGAGACAAAACCGAAGCACTCGACGAAGGAGGGTAGGGAAATCGGAGGGGTACATCCTACAATCCACAGTTTTGTCGGGAGGCCTGTCTCGTTCAGAATCCGTGCCGTCTCAACGGCGACATCCCCGCCCTTCCTCCTCCAGTCAACGCCGGCGAAAAGGAGAATGCAACTCGACGGTCTCAAGTTGCGCCGGGCACGAATGAAGCCCTTTACGGCTTCCAAATCATGGGCGACCGGAAGGTTGGCCCCGAACGGGATGATTCGAATCTTAGACGGATCATTTGTCAGCTTCCTAGCTTCATCGGCCGCCCAACTGGAGGCATAGGCCGCATCGCTCACGACACGCAGAGCAAGACATTCCTGTTTTTTTCCGTTCGCGATGGTCTTTTTTGACAAATTGCTGAATTCGGGGTAATAGTCCATCATGTTTGTGAAAAGCGCGTCACAGTAGGTGACCACCGGTTCCGTACAACGGAGGTGAGTGATCGGGATGGAGCTAGTGGAGAAGATGACGTCCAAGCTTTTGTTCCTAATGCGCCGCTCTATCTGCCTGGCGTAGCTCGAGAGCATGATTGGAAATCGATCGGTCAGTACGCGAACGCCGGCGAGCCTACCCGCAGTCCTGTCTAGAATGAGTAACTTCGAGGAAAGGCGGCTCAAGGGTCCTATCACCTCAACCGAGGCGCCTAGGTTACGGAGCGCCCCGAGTATGTGAAAAGGTATCCCGGACCATGCTGAGATCTCATTCGGGTCGCCTACCGAGACGTAGCCTATGCGCATTCGACACCAGCGCGGTAACTTGTTGCCACGGCGGCTCTTGCCTCGATGCCCAATCCAACATATCGGCCCTTCGACTCACAGCCCAGATTGACCGCTGCGTTGAATGTACCTACGGTACCGGGAATCGATGTAAAGCGAACCCTGAAGCGCCTGAGATTGCGGGCTTCAAGACCGGCCATGAACATTCCACATATCAGCGGAGTGGGTTATCGGTCCAAATATTCTTAAGTATATCGTCTAGAGACGGCGCCAATCCAAGGCGCTTAATCCTGGCGTTATCACCCAAGTGAGCGAAAAGCACTTATGAAGGGCCAAAGTGATAGATATTGGCCAAGAACGCTATCCGTTACGCCTGCCACTGCCGATGATTTAGGAGAACACGGTAATTGTTGGCTTGATACCAGGTCTCAACCGGGGGGGAGTGTATGTCATATTCAAATTCGAAGCTTCGCTTTTCACAATTCCGGGTGAACATGGCCTCGGGCCTCGCCTCATCCATCTTAGGCGTGGGCTTGACTGCCGTCACATATCCCCTTTACATTCACTACCTCGGCTATGAGAAATATGGCCTTTGGCTCTTACTTTCGACGATTGTTACCTTCTCTCAGTTGGGAAATTTAGGGATTTCTCAAGCAGTTTCCAAACAAGTCGCGGAGGCCCACGGCGTAGCCGATATCACTGGAGTTCGAGAGTGCGTTACCAACGCGCTCGGCCTGCTGCTGGTCAGCGGCTTAATCGTGCTGTCCGTTCTGTTGCTTGGTAAGGCCCGCATTATCAGTGGTCTCGGGTTGATGCCTGATAACGCCCGAATTGCGGCCAGCGTTATTCCATACATCGGCCTTCTGTCGGTCTATGTCTTCATCGTTGACGCGACAAACGCGACCCTTGCGGGGCTCGGAAGAATCGATCTCTGTAACTACAGTCAATTCACCGCCCAACTGATTTCCGCGGGACTGGGTATCGCCCTTGTCCAGTCGGGCGCTGGCATTCCCGGTTTGCTCGCGGGAAGTGCCGTATCCTACGTATGTCTACATGCCGTCAGCCTCTATGCCACCCGGCGCCTGCTCAAGGGCTCCTTATTTGTCTTTGGTTGCTTGAGCATCAAGAGGGCCAAGCATCTTCTGGGCTTTGGCCTAAGTCTGACGGCCGGCGGCATTCTCGCGATGCTGCTGAACCCTCTCAACAAGATCATATTGGCAAGATATGCGGGGTTGAGCGCCATCCCGATCTACGATCTTAGTTTCAACGGCTGCATGCGGATTCGTAACTTGTTTGATTCTTCTCAGAAGGCTATTATCCCCGAGGTGAGCCGGCTTCTTGCGCGTTCACGGGCGCAGGCGTATCTACACGCTCGAGCTCTTAACCGTCAATCCTATAAGATCATTCTGTACGCCGCACCGTTGTACGTCGGTTTGGTCGCGGCTGCCACTCCTCTGCTGCGGCTATGGCTAGGATCTAAATTTGATCCCGCTTCCGCTTTTACCGTCCGGGTGATGCTGGTCGGCGCATTTGCAAGTCTCATGGGAATGCCCACATATTATTCACTGATTGGGCTAGGGTACGCCAAGAGCATCTTTGCCGCCAACCTGACGCAACTCGTCGTGAATCTCTCCATTATTGCTTTTGGAGTCATCGTTTACTCCAAAGCTTCGGCGGCTTTAGTTGTTAGTTCTACCGCAGTCGGTATGGCTTGTTCGGCCATTTGGCTGGCTTGGAGTTTCACTCGGGTCACCTCGCCAATCTCCACGTCCGGTTCAGCACCGGCAATAGCTACTGTTATGTAAATGGTGAATCGGGATGCACAGACCACACAGTACAATCACTGCAATACATCTCCGCTCACCCGCCTTATCGGAAGCAACGCCACTGCAATGAAAATCAGTATTGTAATAGCTACTTTCAACGCCGCCAGGCACCTTCGCGCGTGCCTGGAGTCGTGCATCACCCAAACCTGGCCCAACAAGGAAATCATAGTGATCGACGGTGCCTCGACCGACGGCACAGTAGACGTTATCCGGCAGTACGCCGCCCAGATCGCGTATTGGAAATCCGAGGCAGATACGGGTATCTACGATGCGTGGAACAAGGCGCTCCCGCACGTGACGGGCGAGTGGGTTCTTTTCCGCGGTGCGGATGACTTGTTTTGGGACGAAAACACGCTCGAAAAGGCTGCGCCCTCCCTGGAAACCGCTTCGTCCTCAGAGCTTATTTGTTACGGTACGGTCGTTTCCGTAAACGAGCATCAGGAAATGGTCGGAATCCGCGGCACTCCCTGGAAGGATGCTAAGGATCGGTTTTTTCACGAGATGCCAATGGCCCATCCCGGGGTTTTTCACCACATCGCGCTATTTCAGCGGTTCGGACGCTTCGATACGTCGTACCGAATCGCGGGCGATTACGACTTCTTGTTGCGTGCGGTGAAAGGCGCAGTAGAGGGTAAGTTTTTAGCCGGCGTGATCGTCACCAAGATGAGTGGCGGAGGGATCTCCAACACCCAGGGATTGCGGACGAAGCGTGAGTCAATCAAGGCTCTTAAGAAAAACGGAGTTGCCGATTTCCCCCTAGCCCAATATTCCGAGATGGCAATGATCGTATTTCTGAACTTCAGAAGGCGATGCATGAAGATAATTCTCGGGCCCACTCGATATGAACGATTCCGCCGGTTAAAGCTGCGCGGCGTATCAGAGCGCGTTGGCGCCAAGGCTCTAGTTGTTTTGTTGCAGGGAGTTCAATCAAAATGACCGCCCATGACTCCCTCCCGTCGCAAAATCGTATGGAACTTCAGTCGGTTGGAAGCGATGTCCGGCTACCCGCGCCCAGGAGCGTGGACCGGTCTACGCCGCATCTAAGAGGAGTCGAGGAGATTGCCGCGAGGAAAACTATAAGAGTGTTACACCTCGTCGCAGGTCTTAACCGCGCTGGAACCGAGACGTGGCTTGTTAGCCTACTCCCCCATTTGTTCGCTCAACGGATCCACTGCGACTTTATGGTGAACGAGGACAAGACGTACGACTACTCCAAAATCGTCGAAGACCATGGATCCAGGATTCTTGTATGCGATGAGTACCAGAATCGGCTCGCGTTCGCTTGCAAATTCTCCCGCCTACTCAAAACAAACGGCCTATACGACGTGGTTCACTGCCACACAAGCTGGTTCTCCGGAATTGAAGCGTTCGTGGCCGCAGTGTCCGGAGTCAAGAACCGAATAGTACATGCACACAGCGATACTAGTTTGGCCGACGCAAAAGCAAAATGGAAGCGCCGTTTCGCGATTGGCATGATGGATTTCCTGATCCGCAATTTCGCTACGGGCGGCCTTGCCACTAGCGAGAAGGCGGGCCGTAGTCTTCTCCGCCGGCGGTGGCGATCTTCGCCTAATTGGAAAATCCACCTGTCAACGAGCGACCTACGGAAATTTGAGCCGCGCGAGCGAGAACCCTCCCTACGGGCGAATTTGGACATTCCCGAAGAATCCTTCGTCATCGGCCACGTGGGGCGCTTTGTTCCACCGAAAAATCATGAGTTTCTCCTACATGCATTCCTCGAATTGCTAAAACTGAATCCGGGCTCCCACCTGATATGCGTTGGCGATGGACCCGATAAGCCGGCGGTCGCTGACGTTGCAAGGCGGCTCAACATTCTGGGCCAAGTGAGACTTTTGCCAGCCACTGATGAAGTTTACAAGTACGTAACTGGAGTGTTCGACGTGTTCGTGTTGCCCTCCCTAACCGAAGGGCTCGGCATAGTCGCTGTCGAAGCTCAAGCCGCTGGAATTCCCGCAATACTTTCAGATCGCATTCCTCCCGAGGCTTATTTGATTCCTGAACTGATCAAAGTGCTCTCGCTCGGCGATTCGCCGGAAAAATGGGCCCAAGCAATGGCCGCGGCTCACCCTGTCGCGTCGATCAAACGGCGGAAGGAATGGTTTCGGGAAGTCACAATGAGCGAGTTCGAGCCAGAGTTAAATGCCAAGAATCTGGCTTCCTATTACAGGAGTGTCTCCGAATGACAGGAATAGATATCGAAGGCGGCAAGCATCGAATGAACTCTGTATTATTGAATTGTTTCTCAAAGTCAGTTGCTATCGCCATCATTTCGCTGGCAGTTGGGCGATGCTCGGCATCGGTGCAGCCTGTCGAGAAGGTCTATACCGCCGACGGAATACATCGTTGGACCTTCTTCAATGGCCCGGAGTTTCCGGGTGCCACTGGATACTTATCCGCTAGCGGCCACGGGTCTGGTGCCGCACTCAATTTCAGATTCACCTGCGGGGTGGCCAGTGCTTGCAAGCAGTACGTTGAGGCGATCGGGCGTTTAGACACGGCCGCCGTGGTAACGAGCCGAACCGTTCTGAAACTCTTGGTCAAAATGCCCTCGGAACTTACGTTAGGTGTGCGCGTGAAAGATGAAACGGGGCAGACTCTCCAATACTCGGTCGATGTTGCGACACTCGAGGAGCCCGACCCAATGTCGGGCCGAGAGATCGTTATCCCGCTTTGGAGCAGGACTCCGGTCCACTGGGGAGGAAGTAACAGGGGAATTATAGACGGTAAGATCGTAGAAGTTGGCATACTGGTAAAGGCGCGGCTCAACAAGCCGAGCCAGGGTGCCCTCATCTTCTATAACGTTTGCATAGCCTCTGTCGACTCAACGGAGGTGAGCATCAACCGGTCTCTGAAGAATCTATACCCGCCCGCCGCTGCGGGTCCGCTGGCATCCCTACTCGGAATTAACATTCATTCCGCGCCCGATGACGCTTCCTTGCAATTGGCCAAGGAGATGGGATTCAGTTTCGCTCGGACGGACTTACTATGGAAGAGCATTGAACAATCGAATCACTTCTCCTTTTCGGAGGCCGACCACTACCTCGCGCAACTCCGGCAGAAGGGACTAGGCGTTATGTGGCTCCTGGGATATGGCCATCCGGATCATGGAGGAAAGGTTCCCAAAACACCTGAAGATGTGGCGGCCTTCGGAAGATACGCTGCCGCCGTCTCTAAACACTTCATAGCGAGCGATGTTCGCTTTGAAGTCTGGAATGAGCCCGATGGAACAATTGGCGACCCGGCAACATTCTCTCCCATCTTAAGCACTGCCGTCGCGGCCATTCATCGCCAGAACCCATCGGCGGAAATATCAAGCGGCGGGTTAGCAGGATTCAACATTGCCTTCCTTCAGGCGCTTCTCTCTTCGGGTGCCCTCGCTGGAGTAAACGCGGTGGGCATCCATCCCTACAGGCGGAAGCCGGAAACGGTGCGGTTTGATCTGATTGACGCCGAATCGTTAATCGCCACAAACGCAGGACACCGCGTTCCCGTTTGGGACACTGAGTGGGGATACTCGACCTACTCCGACGAAACCAAGGAGGCGCATGGCAATGGGCACAGCCCCGAGGCGGAACAACGCCAGGCAGTGCTCGCCGTCCGGGAGATACTCAGCGCTTGGGTGAGCGGTTTTCCGATGATCGTCTGGTATGACCTTTGTGATGACAATCGAAATCCGTTGGATCTAGAGGGAAACTTCGGTTTATTGAGGTCCGATCACACGCCTAAGCCTGCTCTGTCTTCCATCGAGACGCTTTCACGAGCGGCCATAGGGCGAGACTATAAGGGTCTTGTCCAGGGCCTGCCCAAAAGTTGCCACGCTATACGTCTGGAAAGCCCAGAGGAGATAATGTTCATCCTCTGGAGCGACGATGAGAACTTTCCAGTCACCGCGAGCGTCTCGAGCGAGAATGGCATCTCGATTACAGATATGATGGGCCGCGAGCGGAGACTCGGTGGGACAGAATCTTCAAGCACCTTGGTTTACCTGACCGAAAGGCAAGGACCACTCTACATCCGGTACCGGAAATGATTGCCCACCTGCCCTGGTGCGTCCGGGATAATCTGACCGTTGTAAATGCCGAACGATATACACATACTATTTGCCAGAGGATCACCGATGACTCCATTCTATCGAAATATAGGACTTGTATCTCTGACCATCCAGGGATAGTGAAACTGCTTAGGAGAATATGTTTGTAATAGGAATTATCCTATCGACTCTATTGATGATCAATCCGTACTTGCCCTCGATTGGCGAGCATATACGCTGGCTTGATATCCTCTCGATCATCGGCCTACCCATATTGCTGTGGCAGGTGAATCGGAAACGGATACCCACTTTAGTTGGTCTGGGCGTCGTTGTTCTTCTGTTAATCCCGTGGCTTCTGATGGACTGGCAAACGGATGCCGAATTCGGTACTTCCCTCTCTTCCCTTTCCGTGCATTGGCTGGGTCTTTCAGTCATCGCCGTCGCCCTGCTGATGGTCAACGGCAAGGAGCGTGGCCGAGAAGGATTTGCACTCGGGGTAATAGCGGGTGCGCTAGGAAACTGTCTTTTCCTATATCTCCAATATCGGGGATACACGCCACAGCTCATTAAGATGGGTTTGTCTTATCCGGGCACTTCGGGGCTTTTGGCGGCAGCTTCTAGGGGACGGTTTTTCGGGCTGCACGGACACGCGAATGGCTCCGCGGCGGTCATCTCCATGTGTGTTCCGGCGGCGGTCGCACTTACTACGGAATTCCGAAGGAGTTGGCTCTTTGTAATGGGTGCCATCGCGATCTGCATCCCGGGCGCCCTTCTCACGTCATCCAGATCCGCGTTCCTGGTCGCCGGTTTAATTCTTCTTATTTGGCTTTTTCAATTTCGCAGCAGATACAAATACTTTATCGTTCCTATCTTCCTGATAGGCGCTTGTGCGCTTGTCGGTGAATTGGCTTATTCCCAACTGAACGAGCGTTGGTCTGAGAGCGCCCAGACGGATGACAATGCAGCCTTAAGATGGGAGACTACTAAAGAGTCCGCGTTGGCGATTCCAGAGTTCCCTTTGGGAATGGGGTCAAATTTTCATCAGCGCCTCAATCCACCCCTCAATGCCACCCATAACGCCTTTACCGCCTTGGCTCTGTGTTCTGGACTTCCGTTCGCAATTCTGGTGCTGGTCTCCATCATAAACAGCGCCCGCAATTTCCGCAACGGCGGTTCTGCGAAAACATGGCTGGCTCTTCAACTCTTTGGCATCTGCCTCTTTGAGGAGCATTTCAGCAACCCCACGTTTATCGTGCTGACACTTTGGATCGTTCTAACAAACATCGAAGATGGGTGGAACGCCATCGGCCAGAGCGGTCGATCCGCTCCGCTTCCAAACGAAGGAAATTCAGATTTCAAAGGCGCAATCGTAGGAGGTGCTCTTCGCAATGATTGAATCACAGATTTATACTCGACTGACCGAGCTTTTCGAAGACGTTTTCGATGAAGACTCAATCAAACTGACGCCCGATCTATCGGCCAAAGATGTCGATGGCTGGGATAGTCTTACGCACATCCGGCTGATGCTTACCGTTGAGGGAGCATTCAAAATCAAGCTCTCAACTTCGGAGATCGGCAAACTTCAAAACGTGGGTGACCTCGTCGCCCTCATCAAGGCACTCACATAGGCAAGCACCTGAGCTCCAGCACCTTAATCGCGCAAGAAAGGAGGAATGTAATTTGGCAATCAACCCACTCTATGCGGAATTGCAATGGCTGCCGCGGGCAACTTCAGAATTTTCCCAGAGACTAAAGGCTCTAGGAAACTCAATTGGTCCCGTGGGGCGGGAACTGCAAGTGCTAGCTTCCCATGCGCTCGACCTGAACCAACTGACTAAGCTGGCGAAGGCCATTGGCAAAGCACGCGCCGAAGATAAATCATTGGATCCATTAGTGCCGTTCCGGCTCGCCGTGCTCAGCAACTCGACGCTCGATCTAATCGTGCCAGCACTCGTGGCGAGTGCGGCAAGACACGGGATTGTCCTGGAAGTAATCAAGCCGTCGTATGACCAGGTGGCGCAGGAGGCCTTAACCCCGGAGTCCAAGGTTAATAGCGCGAAGCCCGATGCAGTGCTGCTTGCACTCGATTATCGCGCGCTGCCGCTGAAACTCACCTTGGGCGACGCAGAAGCTTCTTCCGCCACTGTGCAAGGCGTCATTGGTTACCTGCAGGTGCTTCGCAATGGCATCAAGGCGAATTCAAATGCCGTTTGCATTTTTCAAACCTTCGCGCCGCCAGTGGAAACGCTCTTTGGAAGCTTGGACCGGGCACTACCCGGAACAATGAGAAGCCTGATCGATCACATCAATCGGGAACTTGCTGCTTTTGTTCTCGGTTCTGGCGATGCGCTCCTGGATTTGGCTGGCCTGGCGGAAACCGTGGGCCTCGGCGACTGGCACAACACACAACTGTGGAATATGGCCAAGTTTTCCTTCTCCCACGAACTCATTCCACTCTATGCCGATCATGTGGGGCGGACGATTGCCGCCCTTCGCGGCAAAAGCCGGAAGGCGTTGATACTCGACCTTGATAACACGCTTTGGGGCGGCGTGATCGGCGACGACGGTTTGGAGGGCATCAAAGTGGCACAGGGCGATGCCACGGGTGAAGCGCACCTGGCCGTGCAGCGTCTGGCGCTCGAGTTGCGCCAGAGGGGAATCGTACTCGCGGTGTCCTCGAAGAATACCGACGAGGTAGCTCGCCTGCCCTTTGAAAAGCATCCCGAGATGTTACTGAAACTGGACCACATCGCCGTTTTTCAGGCCAACTGGAACGACAAAGCCAGCAACATCCAGGCTATCGCCGAAGAACTCTCGCTGGGCTTGGACGCCATGGTATTTCTCGACGACAATCCCGTGGAACGCGGACTGGTGCGCAAACTGCTTCCCCAGGTGGCCGTGCCGGAGTTGCCGGATGAGGCGGCTTACTACGCGAGAACTCTTACAGCGGCCGGTTACTTTGAAGCCGTCGCCTTCGCGCCTGAGGATCTCAAGCGGGCAGGGTTCTACCAGGACAATGCCAAGCGCACAGAACTGCAAAAACAGGTTTGCGGTGTGGATGCTTATTTAGCGTCACTGGACATGACGATCAGTTTCCAGCCGTTCGACTCCACGGGACGAGCGAGGATCGTGCAGTTGATCAACAAGTCCAACCAATACAACCTGACCACGCGCCGCTACACCGACCCCGAGGTAGCGGAGGCCGAATACGATCCGCAAGTCTTCACAATGCAAGTGCGGCTAGCGGACATCTTCGGCGACAACGGCATGATCAGCGTGGTTATTTGCCGGCCGGGCGCGGTCGGAGTGTGGGAGATCGACACGTGGCTGATGAGTTGCCGGGTGCTTGGCCGCAAAGTAGAACATATGGTGCTGCGCGAGATTCTGGGGCACGCGCGGGCTGCGGGTGTTGAAAAACTATCGGGAGTGTACCTGCCGACGGATCGCAACAAACTAGTGATCGATCACTATGCAAAGTTGGGATTTTCCAAAGTGGCTGAACAGGCTTCCGACATGACGCGTTGGGAGCTGACTGTTGAGGGTGCCGAACCGGAGATCGCGCCGATGAAGGTTGTGTCGCACCGATTTGCCGCAGTGGACAGGGACATGTCGCTGGTATGACCGAAACTTGTTTAACCCAGATGAACGGTGCCGGGCGGACGGAGAAGACTGTGTCGCGGCGGGATTGGATCTTGCTGCCGCTGCTCGGTCTGGCAACCATAGTTGTGATCGCCGGCTCGCTGGGATTGTTGGCAGGATGGACGTTCAGCAAGTCGGCGGGTGGCATGTGCGTGCTGCCAGCCGATGCGGCGTCGGGCGTTCATGGGAAACCGAGTGCGGTGTGTTCGGTTAAGGGCCGCGAGACGGCACTGATCGAATTCAGATTAAATAACTGCGGCTATCGTATGGATGCGGAGTGCGGCCCGCCGCAACGCGGGACTTATCGGATAGTCATGATGGGCTCCTCGATAGCTTTAGGATGGGGCGTACCACGGGAGAGGTCTCTGGCGGCGCTTTTGCCGCAAGAACTTTCGCTGCGAACCGGACGCAGGATCGAGGTTTACAACGAGGGCATGTGGCTGGAATTTCCGCAGGTCGCGGCGCTGCGTTTCAATGAGGTACTCATGGCCAAGCCGAACATGGTGCTGTGGATACTGTCGGCGGGCGATCTTGAGTTTGTGACGAGCGATCCCGCATTAATGAACCTGCCTGTGCCGATGAAGGGGGGACTTCTCGCTAGATGGAAGAGGCGGTTGAGGGCCGCGGTAGCGGAAACCATTGCCGCGGCCGCAGGCAAGGCATGGCAAAAAGGGCGGGATAGCTTTCTCGATTCTGGGACTGGGGTGATGCTGCTGCACTACCTGTATCAGAGCCAGACTCGGTATGTTGATACTTACTTGCGAGGGCAGGACTCGACTGTAGGCTTCCTGCGCGCCAAGCCAAGCATGACGTGGTCGAACGACCTCAAACGATTCGACGAAGTTGCCGCGCAGATCGAGGCAAAAACAAAGGTCCTGGGTATTCCGTTGGCGGTTGTGCTGGTGCCGAACCGGGCGCAAGCCGCGATGATCTCG
Organism: Bryobacterales bacterium; assembly: GCA_963785595.1. Taxonomy (GTDB): domain Bacteria; phylum Acidobacteriota; class Terriglobia; order Bryobacterales; family Bryobacteraceae; genus Bog-105. The sequence continues at coordinate 492,415 of CAWAVY010000004.1, forward strand.
ATGGACCGTTGGCCGGCGGATTTCGATCCGTACAAGCTGGGGAGGGAACTGCGGTCGATCATTGAGAGTCACAGCGAGAGCCACAGCGCAACCTACATCGATATCTTGCCGGATTTCCGGGCGATCCCTAACCCCGAAAAGCATTACCTCCCGGTGGACGGCCACCCCGATGCCGAAGGGCACGCCCTCCTATCGCGGCTCCTGGTGAATGACCTTACAAGTGGTGCCCTCCCCGCTTTGAACGCTGGGGCGCAAGTACGGTGGGCATCGAGCCAGGGAAGGTAGAAGGCGAATCCCTCGTATGGCCACATCGAGCAGCAACAATCCTGCGATCTTGAAAGAAACGCACCTCCCCCAGAGAGACTGGATTCTACTTCCCGCAGTGAGCCTGTTGACGATCGGTCTCATGGTGGTTTCTATCGATTTGATGGCGCGGCGGATGTTCACAAGTATAGATGGACGGGGCGAAGACTGCATGGTGTTCAACGATCCTTCCACCGGCGCTAGAGGGATTCCAAACTGCGTGTGCCGGGAAAAAATTCCGGAAAGTGAATTAACGGAATACCGGTTCAACAGCAGCGGCTACCGCGATATCGAACTCGCACCGAAGTCACCTGGCACCTACAGGATCGTGATGATCGGAACCTCCGTTGCAGCGGGGTTTCGCGTCCCGCGGGAACGGGCCTTCGCCACTTTGCTGCCCGCCGCACTATCGCGCGGGAGTGGGCGTAAAGTTACGCTCTACGACGAAGGCCTACCTTGGCGATCTCCGGAATTGATAGCACGGCATTTCAATGATGTCTTAACAGCCGAGCCTGACATGATTCTTTGGGTGTTGACCCCCAGCGACATCGAGAGAACTTCTTGGGTGCCGCAACATTCCCGAGCTGACAATCGGTCTCTTAGCCACTTGGCAAGGACGTGGCATCGTTTAAAAACCGCATTCGCCACGAAGTCATTTACACCGATTGAGGAAAGCTTTAGCCAGCCTCTAACCCTGCTGCGCAACTTACTGTACTCAAGCCAAAGCCAGTACGTGAAATCTTCCCTGTTTGGGGCTGACTACACAAAGCGCTTTCTGGAAAGTAAAACCACTGTGGAATGGCGGAGGCGGCTGGAAGAGTTCGACAGCAACGCAGCAACAATTGAGGGACGCTCTAGGAATGCGGGCATCCCCTTAGCGGTGGTGCTCGTGCCGGATCGTACCCAGGCGGCCATGATCTCGATGATGGGTCAGTCGCCGGCTGGCTTCGACCCCTACAAACTGGACGTTGAAGTGCGTTCCATCATCGAAAGCCACGGCGGAACCTATATCGACATTTTTCCGGGCTACCGTACGATCCCAAATCCCCATCTGGGTTACTTTCCGGTCGATGGCCATCCTAATGCAGAAGGGCACATGATGATCTCCAGATTCTTGGCCAAGGAGCTTACCGGTGGCGCGACTCCAATGCTCGCAGGCGCTCCGCGGCAACGGGCTGCGTTGGAGCAAAAAAAATAACTATGGATTCCGCTTCTTTCCAGTTTGTCTTCTTCGGTCTGGCTGCGGCGTTGCTCTCGAACCTCAGCCGCTCAGCTGTCTGGCGCTCGATCGTTCTTTTCGTGGCTAGCATCGTGTTCCTCGGGCTGCTTTCGCACAGTTTGATTGTCTTCCTACCTCTGGCCGGATTTCTTCTTCTCGGCTATCTTGCGCTTACCCTGCTTCAACGCGGCTGGTCCCGATCCTTAGTCTGGAGCGTTCTGACTGTCATCGGCGCCTACGTATGGTTGAAGCAGTACACCTTCCTGCCAAAAGAAAGCCTGATCGAACACCCCTATTTCACTCTTGGGCTCTCCTACATTTTCTTTCGCGTATTGCACGTGCTCATCGAAACGGAAGCTGGAAACGAGAAGCGCCACATCAGCCTGGGCGCCTACCTACTCTACACGTTAAACTTCACAACGCTCGTTTCAGGCCCGATCCAAAGCTACGACGAATTTGCAATAGACCAGTTTGCCGGCGATCCAATAGCGCTGGGACCGCGCGTGGTTGGCTTGCAAATGGAGCGTATCATTCGCGGGTTCTTTAAGGTCAACGTGTTGGCCATGCTGCTCCACGCGCTGCAGGAAGATGCGCTGGCGCAGATGTCACAGTCTATTCCCCTTCCCCTGAAGTTGTTTGCGGCATTCAAACTCACCGTGGCCTATCCCTTGTTCCTCTATGCGAACTTCTCCGGCTACATCGATATTGTGATTGCGCTGGCGAGATTGATGCGTGTTAGACTTCCTGAGAATTTCGACCGGCCGCTTTCGGCGTCGTCATTCCTGGAGTTTTGGAATCGGTGGCACATCACGCTTTCGAGTTGGTTCAAGAAGTACGTATACAACCCGCTCCTGATAACGCTGATGCGCCGGATTCCGTCTCCATCGGCGGAGCCCTGGCTAGGTGTTGGCTGCTTTTTCGCAACCTTCTTCCTGGTGGGCGTTTGGCACGGACGGACTTCGGTTTTCGTGGTTTACGGACTGCTACAGGGTGCGGGGATTTCATTCAATAAGCTGTGGCAGCTTGGGTTGACGCGAGCCATGGGGCGAAAGGGCTACAAGGCATTGGCAGCGAACCCGGTCTATGTCTCATTTGGGCGGGGGTTGACGTTCAGTTGGTTTTCGCTGACGCTGTTTTGGTTTTGGGCGGGTTGGGAGGAGATAGACCGCATTTTCGCCGCCATTGGCGTGATGCCGTGGCTGGGCGTTTGGCTGGCTATCTGGATCTCGGCCACGGTGGTGCTCGCGGTGTGGGAGATATTGCGGAACGCCCTGCTTTCAATCGCCACGGCTGAGGGGCCGGTGCTAACCAGCCGCTACGCTCGGGTGGTCTACGCAAGCGCGCTTGGATTAGTGGCTGCGGTGATAACGCTGCTTCTAAATCAACCCGCTCCGGGCATTGTCTATAAGACTTTTTGAAAACTTGGCGGCCGGAGGAAAGATGTATGAGGCTGGCAGAGCGGACGTTCACCGATAACGATCAACGGCGTTTCGCGTCGGCGTCGGGGGACCACAACCCGATGCATATGGATGCGCTGCTCGCCCGACGGACGCAGGCTGGGGCTCCTGTAGTGCATGGGATCCACCTGCTGCTGTGGACGCTCGATGCGCTGGCCGCAACCCACCCGGAGTTGCCGCCGCTGCGCAAGTTGCGCGCGCAGTTCACCAAGTTTGTCTATCTGAACGAGCCGGCGCAAGTCGTGATGACTCAGCGCAATCCAGACCGCATTCGATTGAGTGTAACGGCGGATGGCATCGCGCGCTCGAAGTTCAATTTCGAGTTCGGCGAGACGGTCGAACAACATCCTCAGTGGCTTGGGATGTCTTTGGAGGGGATTCCGTTTTCGCCTGCGCCGATGGATGTAAGGTTTGAGGATCTGCCCGGGTGGAGCGGGCGGCTGGCGTTTCAGATGACACCCAATGAGGCGGCTGCGATGTTTCCGGCCGCCACACGGTGGCTAGGGGCGCGGCGCATTGCCGCACTGGGGGCGAGTACCCACTTAGTCGGGATGATTGTTCCTGGGCTCCATTCGATTTATAGCGAGCTCGCAGCAAGCAGTTGCGTCGATGATGAATCGCGGGACTTCCTAGGCTTTCGAGTGAAAGACGCGGATGCGCGGTTTCGGACAGTCGATCATGAGATCGCCGGCGGAGGCCTAGCGGGAATCGTCAATAGCATTGCGCGGAAGCCGCCGGTGGCGCAAGCGACTATGGAGTCGCTCGCGGGAATGGGGGAAGCGGCGGAGTTTGCAGGGACCGTGGCTCTGATCGTCGGTGGATCGCGAGGCCTAGGCGAATTAACGGCAAAGCTGATCGCGAAGGGTGGCGGACGCGCGATCGTTACTTGGCAGAGCGGCAGAGCCGACGCGGAGAGAGTCGCCCGCGAGATTCGCGGAGCCGGCGGGGCCTGCGAGACACTAGCCTATGACGCGCGGAAGCCTGCGCCTGAGCAAATCGACCTACTCTCGGAGGTTCCCACGCATCTGTATTACTTTGCGACGCCGACAATTTTCCGGCCTCAGTCGAGCCCTTTCGTTTCGGAGCGATTTAAGGAGTTCCTAACAGTCTATGTCGATGGATTCTGGGAGTTGGCGTTGGCGTTGCGAGCCCGCCGGCCGCAGCTATCACTGTTTTATCCCTCGTCCGTTTTTGTCGGCGAGCGGCCGGACGGGATGACCGAGTATGCCATGGCTAAGGCTGCGGGGGAGGCGTTGTGCTCGGACATGAATGTGTCGCTTGCGCCGATGCATGTGACGCAGAGGCGCCTGCCGCGGCTGCCGACAGACCAGACAGCGTCGATTGCCGAAGTGGAGACGGCTAACCCTTTGGAGACAATGCTGCCTATCATTCGCGAAGTGCAATCCTGGCCAAGATGCCCTCAGCCTTCACTGGCGTTCCATTCAAACGACGAGATCTGACGTTCGAGTTGGCGACCCGCCTGTTTTCATGAACTAGGGCCTGTCGCCGGTAGCATCGCCGAGGTAGGTACTTGGCGGCCAAACCACAAAACGATCACTAGGCTAATGTGTTCGCCTCCCAAAGCCGATGAGAGTGTTTGAGCGCGCTGCTTGTAGCTTGATGAGGACGGCTTGGTTCTGGCCGGAATGCATCTTTCAACGGCAAGACCCTTGTTATGGCCATTGCAAATCATACGACTCGATTGAATCTACTCCTATTGATTTCAGCACCAAGATTACAGCTATGAAGTTTCTCGTAGTTTGCAGCATCTTCCCGCCGGATGCGATGGGTGGCGCCGAGTTGAGCGCGTACAGTTGCGCCAAGTGGCTTATCGGACAGGGTCACGAAGTCTCGGTTCTGACAACCGCGAAGGCCCAATCCGACGAGATTCGTGGAGCCACAATCGACGGAATGAAGGTCTGGCGGTTATTCTGGCCGCGGATCTATCCAATCCACATGCATGCCGGCCAATCTGCGGTTCGAAAGGTTGTGTGGCATTTGCAGGATCATTTTCACCCCGCGAGCCAAAGGATTCTGGCCGAAGTTATTCAAGAGGTGCAACCCGACTGTATTAACCTCCACCTCGTCACCGGCATTGGCCACAACGCGCTTTCCGTGCTCAAAGATTTCCCGGATATACCAATTTTTTACTTCCTTCATGACCTCGGTCTTGCCTGTGTCCGTAGCACAATGTTCCGTTCAGGCGTAAATTGCGAAAAGAAATGCCTGGAATGCCGGGCGTCATCTTTCTTGAAATTCAACCATCTTCACAAACAGAATGTTTTCACTTTCATTTCCCCATCTGCTTCGAATCTCAACACCCTCAAAAAACAGACGCCGATTAAGAAATTCCATTCCACAGTGGTACCGAATTTTGACTTTGAGGCTTCGCTTGCCCGAGTCAATCGCACCGCCGGAACTCCACTGAGGTTCATTTTTGTTGGGCGGTTACACCAGACTAAGGGTGTCCATTTCCTGCTCGGAGTTTTCAACATGCTCGCCGGCGAGGGGCATAGGTTTCACATCAAGATCGTGGGGGGCGGACCGGAAGAGAGAAGTCTAAAGGAAGCCTACCAACACCACAAATGGATCACGTTTACTGGCCGTCTCAGCGCATCGCAAGTTAAGTCCGAGATGAGTGCGGCCGACGTTCTGTGCGTACCCTCCTTGTGGCGTGAAAATCACCCCGGGGTGGTCCGGCATGCATTGCGCGCAGGTGTTCCGGCTCTGGTGTCGGACACCGGTGGAAGCGCGGAGATGATCGAAAACGGCCGGAGCGGCATGGTGCTCCCGAGCGCCAACGGCCAGGCATGGAAGAATGCGCTCCTGCAGCTCATTTTGAATGAGAAGCTTGTCGAGCGGCTTCAGAACGGCGCATCGCAGGATGCTCGCAAGTACGACATCGACATTGTAGGCCGTCAAATGAGCGCTGTCATTGAAAGCGCGAACGCAAGAGTGCATGGCAACGAAGCCGCCTTTCCAGTTGTTTTCCAGGCATGAAGACGCCCTTTCCTATCACGCTAACGAAATGACCCGAATACTCTATATAACGGCGAGGGCCGACGTAGGTGGGGGGCAAGAATGTCTTTATCGACTTGCGAAACAAACCAAAGGAGATTCCGAGGTATTCATAGCCTCTCCCAGGGAAGAACCCTACTGGTCCAGATTTGAGGACCTGTTGGGGAAAAGCCGGCTATTTGAAATTCCTCACCGAAAACTAAACGTGCAAGCATTGCAGGGGCTCTCCGCGTTCGTTCGAGACAACGCGATTCAGTTGATCCACTCACACGGTTTCGGCGCTGGGCTGTACGGTAGGCCGGTTGCGGTCTTTAACGGCATCCTCTCGGTGCATACCTTTCATGGTCTCGTATTTAATGCCAGAAAACCGTTTTGGACCGCCGCGCGACTTGGCCTGGAATTAAGTCTTTCTTTAGGGTCAAAGCGCCTGATTGTCGTTTCAAGGTCGGAAGAAAAACACCTAAAGCGCTGGCTTTTTCCGTACGCGAGCAAGATTCATAAGATCCACAATGGGATCCCCGCCCACCAGTCCTCCAACCACCCTGACTTCTCCGCAGACAAACCAACTCGCATTCTCTGGGTCGGGCGGATGCACGAGCAGAAAGACCCGTTCCAGGTTGTCGATATCGCAAACCGGATGCGCGAGATCGTATCCGGCCGCCCGTTCACCATCGAAATGGTTGGCGATGGACCATTGATGCCTGAACTGAGAGATCGAGTGGCGCACAGTCAGCTTGAAAGCGTAGTTCTCTTGAGAGGCTCGATCGATAGTATAAGGCCGTACTACGAAAAGTGTGACGTCCTGCTTTCCACTTCCAGCTGGGAAGGGCTTCCCACCTGCATCCTCGAAGCTATGGAGGAAGGCCTTCTGGTGGTGGCCAGTGGCGTCCAAGGGAACCTCGACATCGTGGAAGATCTCCGCACCGGACTTGTTTTCGACAAACGCTCATCCCAACAGGCGGCGGGCCTACTAAGCTCTGTCATTCGAGGGGAAGTCCGCTGCGGCGGGATGCGTGAAGCGGCCCAAAGACGTGTTCTATCTGAGTTTGGGCTTCAAAGATTTGCCGATGAACACCTCAGCCTGTATAGATCCATACTACCGAGGGAAATTAAGGCCCCGGCCGCTCAGCCGGCCGCGCTGGAAGAAGCCATTTGCTCCGCGCAAAGTGCCACGCAAAGTAGCAATTCTCCTTTGCGCGTTGCCATCGTCCACGAATGGTTAACCTCATACGCTGGTTCCGAAAAGGTAGTGGAACAGATCCTCTCTATATTTCCCAAGGCCGAGCTCTTTTGTCTCGTCGATTTCTTGCCTAAAGCCGAGCGGCACTTTCTCGGTAAAACGAACGTGAAGACGTCGTTTTTGCAAAACCTTCCGTTTGCTCGGACTCTCTTTCGCAAGCTACTGTGGCTCTTGCCCATCGCCGTCGAATCGTTCGATCTCGCTCCGTACGACGTCGTCATTTCCAGCTCTCACGCCGTCGCGAAAGGCGTCCTCACTGGGCCCGATCAGCTTCATATCTGCTATTGTCACAGTCCCATCCGCTATGCCTGGGACCTTCAACACGAATATCTTAGGCAAGCCGGTTTCACTCGGGGCTTAAGCGCCATTTATGCTCGCCTGACGCTTCACTACATGCGTTTATGGGACACCCGAACGTCCAACGGAGTAGATCGTTTTGTCGCCAACTCACGCTTCATCGCCAGGCGCATCCAAAAGATCTACCGCCGAGATGCGGCCGTCATTCACCCACCCATCGATCTCGCAGGATTTCAGCTCCAAGCAAACAAAGAGAACTATTACCTGACCGTGTCGCGCCTTGTGCCATACAAGCGTGTCGATCTGATTGTGGCCGCATTCTCCCGCATGCCGGAACACAAACTGATCGTCATCGGAGACGGTCCGAACTTAGAGTCCTGGCGCCGCGATGCCACTCCGAACGTCCAATTCCTTGGTCACCAGCCGGACCAAGTAGTGCAAGAAATGATGGGCCGCGCGAAAGCTTTCCTTTTTGCCGCCGAAGAAGATTTCGGCATTACTGTCGTTGAGGCTCAGGCGTGTGGAACGCCAGTGATTTGTTACGGGCGTGGCGGCGTCCTCGACAGCGTCATCGCCAGGAAAACCGGCTTGTTTTTCAACCACCAGAACCCTGAGAGCATTCAACGGGCAGTCGAAACATTTGAGACAATGCGCCAATCCTTTGATCCCCGCGAAATTCGCTCTCACGCCGAGGCCTTCAGCGCTGAACGTTTCCGTAAAGAATTCCAAGCCCTGGTTCTCGACGAGGTGAAAAGACGCGAAATGATCCGCGATGTCGATCTTGTGAGTTCAGAACCTACTTCGACTCATGTGAACGATCTTGCAGCGCTGGAGACCGTTCTAGCCAAGCGGGAACCGTCACGAGAGCAAACTGCGGTCGATACCACTCTCTTAGAGCTGCAGAAGGACTGATCTAGAGGCTTATGAACTTCTTACTCACCGGCGCCGTCGGCTTCATCGCCTCAAAGGTGGCGGAGCTCCTGCTCAAAGACGGCCACCAAGTCTTCGGTATAGACAATTTCGACGATTACTACAACCCTCTGCTGAAATCGTGGCGCCTCGAAGCCTTGAGCCAACATCGAAACTTCCGGTTCTTGGAGACCGACATCCAGAATGTCTCCTGTCTCCGGGCTGTGGCGCGGGACTGCGGTCATTTCGACGCCGTCATTCACTTGGGCGCCAAGGCCGGTGTACGTCCCAGCGTCGCCAACCCCACCTCTTACTATCAAACGAATGTGCTTGGAACCCTGAATGTATTGGATGTGTGCCGCGAATTTGCTATCCCAAAACTAGTTGCCGCCTCCAGCTCCAGCGTCTACGGTTCGAATAACCCCATGCCTTACCGTGAAGACGCCGATACAAACCGCCCACTCTCCCCTTATGCCGCGTCGAAGAAAGCCACAGAAGAACTCTGCTTCACCTATCACCATCTATATGGGCTGGATATCTCTATGCTGCGGTTTTTTACCGTCTATGGGCCAGCCGGCCGCCCGGATATGAGTATGTTCCGCTTCATCCGGAGCATCCAGGAAGGGCAGCCTTTGACCGTCTTCGGCGACGGACGGCAGCGACGGGATTTCTCTTTTGTGGAGGACATCGCGCGCGGAACCATTGCCGCTTTAAAGACGGTCCAGTATCGGATCTTCAATCTCGGTGCCAATCACCCCGTCGAACTGAATCACGTGATAGACAGTATCGCCCGCATCTCGGACCTAAAATCCATCATCGACTACAAAGCCGCCGATCCAACCGACGTACCCGCCACCTGGGCTGATGTTTCACGGGCCAAATCGGAATTGGACTGGGAGCCACGAGTCTGTCTTGAGGACGGTATCGAAAAAAGCATCCACTGGTACAAATGCAATCGCGAATGGGCCCATGCCATTTAGCTCAGTGGATCGCATACGCCGCCACTTGCCATCGGCCATCTTCCTTCACCAGAGTCAGCCGCTCCGTAACATCGTTTTTGTTCTTAAAAGACGTTGTGAAGTGGATGATGGCATAGTCGCCGTCGGGCGCTCCGCGCAAAGTCTTGGCAAAGTCGATGCGCGCAGAAGCTCGCGAAAGCATTGACCCAAGCGGGTCGCGAAAGTGCCGCAGGCTGGCTATCCATTGTTCTGGCGTCACCTCGCTGCGGAACTGCGAACCCGCTTGCTTCCAACTTTCCTCATACTTCTGATCATCTAAGAGCGCGAGCCACTTCTGTCCATTCGTGGTAGCCTCCTCCGCGGCAGGATCCGCACCAAGCGCCGCTCCCGCCATCAATGCCCCGGCCACTCCCAGAAGAGCCGTCACCGCCATCAGCCGCATATTGGCTTATGATACCGTTGCCGGAGCAAGTTCGTGGCGCACCATGGGCGCAACGCGCGTGCCCAAAATCTCTATCGCCCGCAACATCTTCTCATGCGGCAGCGTCGAAACGCCCATTTGGAACGTAATCCGCGAGAGGCCGCCCAGAACCTCGTTCACATAGAGAATTTTCTCCACCACGGTGGGCGCGTCGCCTATGAGCAACGCACCCGTTGGACCGCGCGTAACATCGAACTGCGCGCGAGTGGTCGGGGGCCAGCCCCGTTCTTTGCCAATCTCGGTAAACGTGTGAGCGTAGCCCGGATAGAAGTCGTCAGCGGCTTGCATAGTGGTATCGGCCAGAAAGCCTATCGAGTGAAGGCCCACCGTGAGTCGCTGAGAAGGATGCCCGGCGCGCCGCCCGGCTTCGCGATACAGATCGATAAGCGGCCGAAAACGCCTCGGCTCGCCGCCAATAATTGCCACCATAAGGGGCAGGCCCAGCGTCCCGGCCCGTACGAACGAAGCGGGCGTCCCACCTACGCCCACCCAAATCGGCAGCGGATTCTGCAGTGGCCGCGGGTAGATCGGTTGTCCACTGAGCGGAGCGCGATGCTTACCCGACCAATGAACATGGGTGTTGTCGCGGATCTTGAGCAGGAGTTCTAGCTTTTCCGCGAAGAGCGAATCGTAGTCTTCAAGATTGAGACCGAACAAGGGGTAAGCCTCGACGAACGATCCCCGCCCGGCGACGATTTCGGCGCGGCCTTGCGAGATCAGATCCAGCGTTGCGAATTCCTGAAAAACGCGCACCGGATCGGCGGCGCTCAGAACCGTCACCGCACTGGTCAGCCGGATGTTCTTGGTGCGCGTCGCTGCCGCGGCTAGAATAATCGGTGGCGCGGAATCCAGAAACTCGGCCCGGTGATGTTCTCCGATCCCGAACACGTCCAGCCCGGCTTGGTCGGCAAGTTCAATCTCCTCGAGCAGGTTGCGCAGGCGCGTGGCCGGCTCCAGCGTACGACCGCTCACCGGGTCCGAAATCGAGGCCGCGAAACTGTCAATACCGATTTGCATTTTACTTTTGCGGATTTACTTCTGCGGATTTTTACTTCTGTAAGATGCCGTCGAATGCCGGGCGCACGCTGAGAAAAACAAGGACCCACAGGATAAGGACAACGAAGGCCAACGGCAAGCCCGGGGGCAGCAGCAGAATATGAACCATAAGAATGTTCACAATAATGGGAGCCAGAATCGTCAGGCCCAGCGGCACGTAGCGATTGATCAGCAGGAGCACCCCGCCAATTAACTGAAACGCAAACACCGGCGCGATGTAATGGGAAGCAAACAACGCGCCCATGAATTGACCCGGTACTCCGGTCGGCATAGGCCCTTGGGGAATGAACTGCAAGAAACCATTCAGGCCGAAGACGACGAAGACCAGGCCGAGCAGGTATCGCGCAATCATTGAGGCAATTTTCATAAAGTGGTTCTCCTTGGCGACAGTTGATGTTTAAGCGACAACTGACTGTTACTCTAACACAACTGTCGTCGGTTAAGCAACAGTAGTATCCTGGAATTGATGAGCGAGAGTTGTCACGAGATCGTTGATCCGCGCATCCGGCGCACCCGCCAATTGTTGCAGCAGGCTTTAGCGAAGCTGCTGGACACAAAGGAGTTCGAGAAGATCTCGGTGCAGGATATCACGGAAGCCGCCACCGTGAATCGGGCCACGTTTTACGACCACTATGCCGATAAATTCGCACTGCTCGAATGTATGGTCGCGGCGCGCTTTCAAGAATTGCTCGCGCAGCGTGGCGTACAATTTGACGGAACCTGTTCAGGCGCCCTCCAGGCATTGGTGCTCGGCGTCTGCGATTATCTGGCGGTGACGCCCGGCTTAGCGTGCGAGCGGCAAAGGCAAATGGAGCCTCACTTGGAATCGGCAGTCATCGGCGTGGTCCGGGGGATGGTGCTTGAAGGATTGAAGAAGCATCCGGCTGTACGCGGCGTATCGCCGGAGATGATCGCCACCACAATGAGTTGGGCTATTTATGGCGCGGCTAAAGAGTGGGTGCGGACGCCCAACCGCTGTCCGTCCGAAGAGATAGTAAATACCGTGGTCACATTGGTATCGCCGATTTTGTCCGCTGTGCCGGAGGGGTTCGCCCGGGTTTCATGAGGCCAAGTGCATCGTAGAGATTTCGTTCGCTGTTGCGGCGCGGGGGTCTTAGGATCGCTCCCGATCCGGGCCGCCGCACCCGATTTTACACTGCGCATCCAACCCATAACGGTTGAACTTTCCCCCAAGCACCGCGTCAAAACAACTGGTTACAACGGCACTTCGCCCGGGCCGATTCTGCGAGTGCCGGAAGGCAAAACCATTTCAATCGATGTCATGAACGAGACCGACATCGAAGAGGTTGTCCACTGGCACGGCTTGCACATCCCGTCCGATGTGGACGGTTCCATGGAGGAAGGCACGCCCGCCATCCCGCCGCACGGTTCCGCCCGCTACACCTTCGCCGCCACGCCCAGCGGCACGCGCTGGTATCACACGCATGTGTCCGCCGGACGAAATCTGAACCGCGCCACCTATACCGGCCAATTCGGGTTCTTTTACATCGAGCCGCGCCGCGAGCCCGGCGCTTACGACGCGGAGTTTTTTCTGGCTTTGAAAGAGTGGGAACCGTTCTGGAGCACGCAAGCAGGAAACGGCGATTCGCTCGACGTAGCCTACGAGCGATTCTCCATTAACGACCGTTCCCTGGGATTCGGCGAGCCGCTGCGAGTGAAACAAGGGCAGCGCATTATGTTGCGGATCTTAAATGCCAGCGCCACCGAGTTGCGCCGAGTTGCTCTGGCCGGGCATCGTTTCCGCGTTGTCGCGCTCGACGGCAACGCTGTGCCATCGCCGCAAGATGTCGAGGTGCTCGAACTTGGACCCGCCGAACGCGTTGACGCCGAAGTGACCATGAATGCCCCGGGTGTCTGGATCTTGGGCGCTACCGCCGATCATGATCGCGAAGGCGGCATGGGCGTGGTCGTCGAGTACGCGGGGCAGACCGGCGCTCCGGTATGGCGTGTGCCAAACCGCACAGTTTGGAACTACAGCGCGTTTGGCACCCAGGGCCAGGAATCAGAGGTGGCGGCGCCTATTCCGCTGGTATTTCGTAAAAAGTTCGTCAGCGCGCGGTGGCAGGACAAGTGGACCGTCAACGGCAAACAATTTCCCCACACAGATCCTATCCTTATCTTCGCCGGCAACTCTTACCGGCTCATCTTCGACAACCAGAGCGATGAGGCCCACCCGCTGCACTTGCATCGTCACACTTTTGAATTGACGAACATCGCGGGCGTGAACACGCGGGGCGTGAGGAAAGATGTCGTTATGGTTGCGCCGCATTCACAAGTGCATGCAAAACTCCTCGCCAACAACTCCGGGCCCACTCTGTTCCACTGCCACAATCAAATGCACATGGATTTCGGCTTTATGACGATGTTTCAGTATGGTAGCTGAGATTTCGCTACGGCGGAGCGCCATAAGCATTGTAGAAGGCATTGACCGCTGTGGAGTATGAAAATGCGCGGCCGCTTAGTATGGCTGGCGCGCTACTGTGAATCCTTAGCGAACTGCTTTCGAAATTTGGCGATTTCTTCACTGGATGGAGGCCAGTTCGTGTCGCAAGTATTACAGTGGAACACCAAGGCATTGGACTTCAAAGCTTCTTCGAATTCGTCATGCGTAAATTTAACTGTCTGGTTGTGGTTGTGCGGACATACAATATCGAGCTTGACGCGGTTGTTCATATTAAGCTTCCTCGAGGTCGGCCATTCGCCGCTGCACTACCGTCAACCAATGTATCGCGGCACTGGCGCAGTGACCTAAACCATTCAAACGGGCGAAACGGAGAGGCTCGGATGTGGAGTTCTCACTCTTCTTGGAACACGCCCGGAGTGAGTGCCGCCGGCGCAGGCTCCGACCTGCCTTGGACCGGTTGGGACGATAATGCCGGCGGATTTACCATACAAGGCGAAACCCCTCCGCCCCACCAGTTCTTCCACGCGCGCTGCCACGAAGCGACGCCGGATTTTCTCCGCGCTCTGGGCGTTCCCGTTCTACGTGGGCGTGCGTTTGACAGTCATGACAAGGCCGATAGCCCGCACGTGATGCTCATCAATCAGGCAATGGCCCGCTATTGGCAGCATGGCGATGCCCTCGGTGGAAGATTCACCTTCAACGACCATCCGAAGGAGGAAGACTGGGCCACGGTCGTTGGCATCATCGGCGATGTCAAGGACGCGCCGAAGGATGCCGCCGCCCAGCCCGGGTTTTGGCGGCCCATGGAGCAAGGGCCGTTTGCCAGTTCCTCAGTTGCCATTCGCTCGAACTTGGACCCGGCTTTGGCGGCCGCTCGTTTGCGCGCGGCGGTGAAGGAGCTTGACGGCAATCTGGCGGTAGCCGACATTCGCACCATGCAAGAAGTGGCCGCCGGCGCTTACTCAACTTCACAGTTCGCTCTTCTCCTGGTCGCGCTCTTTGCAGCCTTGGCGCTTTCGCTGGCGGCCATCGGAGCATATGGCGTAATTGCCTATTCCGTCAGCCGGCGGATTCACGAGTTCGGGATACGCATGGCGCTTGGTGCGCAGCCTTCGCATGTGGCGCGCAGCGTGATGGCGAACGGCATGCGGCTGGCGATCGCCGGAACGCTCCTTGGCGTAATCCTGGGGCTCGCACTCTCGCGCCTTCTTGGCAATTTGTTGTACGGCGTGAGTGCCGCCGATCCCGTGGCGATTGCCGTCACATGCTCGATAGCCATTGTCGTGGCCGCCCTTGCGTGCTATGTGCCTGCTGTCCGGGCCACGCGAGCCGATCCTATGACCGCCTTGCGCGCGGATTGACACTACCAGCCAGAGCTCTCTACGCCTTCGCCTCTTTCTGCTTATCTAAATCCTTGAACTTCTTCCCCTCCGCCACCAGCTTTTTCAACAAAGGCGCTGGCTCCCACAAATCCGCGCCATGCTTCTTTTCAAACTCTTCAATCCGCGCCAGCACCTTCCCAAGCCCCACCGTATCCGCATAAAACATCGGCCCTCCGCGCCAGGCCGGGAACCCATAGCCATAGATGTAAGTGATATCAATATCAACTGCCCGCAGCGCAATCCCATCTTCTAAAACCCGCGCCCCTTCATTGATCAGCGCATAAATGCACCTATCCACAATCTCTTCATTCGCAATCGACCACCGCTCAATGCCTGCGGTCGTCGCTACGTTCTCAATCAACGCCGCTGTTTCCGGATCGGCCGATGGCTTACGATTCTCGTCATACTTTGACCAACCCCGGCCCGATTTCTGCCCAAAGCGCCCTCGCTCACACAACTGATCCGCCACCAACGGCACGCGGACGCCCCGCTTCATGTGCGCCGCTCGTGCTTTGCGGATCGCCCACCCGATATCCAGCCCCGCCAAGTCATCCACCGCGAGTGGACCCATCGCCATTCCGAAATCGTAGAGCGCCTGATTTACCGCTTCCACCGGCGCTCCTTCTTCCACCAGAAAATACGCCTCCCGGAAATAAGGCGCAACCATGCGGTTTCCGATGAACCCATGACAATTCCCGGCCAGCACCGCCACTTTGCCCAGCTTCTTGCCCAGCGCCATCGCCGTCGTGATCACCTGCGGATTGGTGGCTTTGCCGCGCACCACTTCCAGCAGCTTCATCACGTTGGCCGGACTAAAGAAATGTGTCCCCACAACCATCGCGGGTCTGCTCGTCACGCCGGCAATTTCGTCTATATCCAGGGTTGAGGTGTTGGTCGCGAGAATGGCATCTGGCTTCGCGATCTTGTCGATCTCTGCGAAAATCTGCTTCTTCAAGGCCATGTTCTCGAACACCGCTTCGGTGATGATGTCCGCCTCCTCAAACCCGTCGTACGTCAGTTGCGGGGTCATGAGCGCCATGCGCTCATCCATCGCTGCCTGCGAAAGTTTGCCCTTGGCTACGCTCTTGGCATAGTTGCCACGAATCACACCCATGCCCCGATCCAGCGCCTCTTGCGTCGTCTCTTTGATAATCACCGGAATGCCTGCGTTGGCATAGTTCATCGCAATGCCTCCGCCCATGGTGCCCGCGCCAATCACCGCCGCCCGGCGAATTTCAATCGGCTTAACATCTTTAGGAAGCCCCGGAATCTTAGCCACAGCGCGCTCGCCGAAAAACACGTGAATCATCGCTTGCGCTTCCGTTGAGAACAGGCACTCGTTAAACAGCCGCGCTTCTTCTTCGCAACCTTCCAGGAAATCGAGCCTGGTAGCCGCTTCAATAGCATCGATGGCAGCCAGCGGGGCATGCATACCGCGCGCCTTCTGCCGCGCCTGCTCGCGGGCTACTTGAAACGCCGCCACCGGCACATCTTTCAGTTTCTCGTTACGCTCGCGGGTTTTGGGCGCCGGCTTGCCAGCTACTTGACGGGCAAACAGGAGCGCTCCTTCGAGTAAATCACCCTCAATGATTTTGTCGCCGATTCCCAAATTCACCGCTTCTTGCGCCTTTATGGGATTGCCTTCCGCGCACATCTCCAGCGCCTTCACCACGCCGGCCAGCCTTGGCAGCCGCTGCGTGCCGGCCGCGCCCGGTATAATGCCGAGCTTCACCTCCGGTTGCCCGACTTGTGCTTTCGGCGCCAACACTCGATAGTGCCCGGCCATGGCCACTTCCAAACCACCGCCCAAGGCCTGGCCATGAATCGCCATCACCACCGGCTTGGCTGAATCCTCAATGGAAAGCAAATAAGGCAACAGTGTGAGCTTTGGCCGTTCGCCCGCCACGATCTTGCCAAACTCGCGAATGTCCGCGCCCGCAATGAACGTCGATCCTGCGCCGATCACCACAATTGCACGCACCTGCGCATCCGCCGCCGCTTGTTTCATGGCCGCGTCAATGCCTTCCGGCACGCCCGGGCTGAGCGCGTTCACCGGCGGATTATCGATTGTAATAACCGCAACGTCGCCATGATTACTCAGCCGCACAAGTTCAGCCATCAAATCTCCTCGTAATTCCTGAAAACGCTACACTACCCGAAGACGCTAAAGTAATGATCAGTTGCATTGACCATGCGTGAAGCTGTTGTCGTGGCTAGTTCACGAACGGGGCTTGCCAAATCATATCGCGGCTCGTTCAACATGACGCGGCCAGAGGACTTGGCGGCGCACTGCCTGCGCGATGTCTTGCGAAAAACTCCTTTGCTCGCTCCGCCTGAAATAGAAGACGTGATTCTGGGCTGTGCGCAGCCGCATGGACCACAGGGCGCAAACGTAGCGCGCAAGGCTGTGCTCCTCGCCGGCTTGCCGGTTTCCGTGCCGGGTGTAACGGTGAATCGCTTTTGTTCATCCGGCCTGGACGCCATTGCCATGGCCGCGCATTTGATTGTCAACGAAGGCGCGGAAGCCGCCATCGGCGGAGGCGTGGAGAGCTTCAGCCTCACTCCGCGCGACGTCGACCCGCATCCTCAACTGGTGAGCGACTTTCCTGGGTTTTACCTGGAAATGGGGGCGACCGCAGAACTTCTCGCCCAGCGCTACCGCATCAGCCGCGGGTCGCAAGACGAGTATGCGCTGATGAGCCAGAAGCGCACTGCGCGCGCACAGGACGAAGGGTTCTTCGAGCGGGAAATCGCGCCCATGTATGTCACCATGGCGCTGATTGACCGGAACACCGGCGCCATTACCGGCACGGCTGAAACATGCTGCGACCGCGATGAATGCAACCGTCCCGATACCAACCTCGAAACGCTGCTTTCCTTGAAGCCGGCGTTTGACCAGACGAGTGGCAAAGGCACCGTCACGGCCGGTAACTCTTCACAATTCGCCGACGGTGCTTCCGCCACCTTACTGATGTCGCGCGAGCGGGCGGATGAGTTGGGCATCCCCTACAATCTGATCTTCCGGGCCTTTTTAGTGGCCGGGTGCGAGCCGGAAGAAGTGGGCCTGGGTCCACTGTTCGCAGTGCCGAAGCTACTGAAACGCTACGGGCTCTCGATTGACGACATCGACTTGTGGGAACTCAACGAAGCCTTCGCGGTGCAAGTGGTGTACTGCCGCGATCAACTCGCCATCCCCATGGAGAAGTTGAACGTGAACGGCGGTGCCATCTCAATCGGGCATCCCTTCGGCATGACGGGATCGCGCCTCACCGGTACGCTCGCGAACGAAATGGCGCGACGGCCCAATTCGCGCTACGGCGTGGTCACCATGAGTGTGGGCGGAGGCCAAGGGGTGGCCGGCCTTTTCGAAGCGGTACATTAACTGTGAGGCGGCGTGCGCTATAAGGCCCGAGTCGATTGGTTCATCAGCGTTTCGATGCTGGTGGGCATTGCCGTGCCGGCCTTCATCGCCATTACCCAAAATCTGCCATGGATGTCCATCGCTTCCGTCGTGGCCGCCGCGCTGGTCTTCGGCATCTCTTATCCGCAAAGGTATGAGACGCGGCCGGATGCGCTCATCATTCGCTCCGGACTCACCACACGTCTGATCCACTATCCGCAGATCGTAGCCGTCCGGCCCTCCAGCGATAACAGAATCGCTATCGATTACGGCCTCGGCAACCTGTTGATCGCTCCGCAGGAGGCGCAAGAGTTCATGGACGATATCGCCGCCCACGCGCCGCAGCTTCGCAAACAGGGCGTTGAGCTAATTGCCCGTAAGATCGCCGATGGTCAACTTTGACGTTAACCAGAACGACAGGACGACGGCGTGCCGGAGCCGACGAATGATCGGCATGGCGGCCAGAAGCGAGAGAGGGAGAGCGTGGCGAGGGGGAACGTCTCGCTGGGGATGAGAGCGAGCAAGAGAATGCGAGCGCGCAGCGTGTCAGAAACAAATGGTATACTTCTGACAGATATGGAAGTCCTGACGGGCAAAGTATTGAAATACATCGACGAAATGCCGAAAGGTACTCCAGCCGGTGCCAAGGAACTGCTGCATCTGGGAAGCCGGGACGCGGTGGATCAGACACTTTCTCGACTAGTGCGACGTGGCGAATTGGTGCGTGCAGGGCGCGGTCTGTATCTTCGACCCGTGAAAAGCCGTTTTGGAACCCATCCGCCGGAAGCATTAAAAGTAGTGGAAGCGCTCGCCGAGCGGCGAGGCGAGCGCGTCGCGCCGCATGGCGCGATGGCGGCCAATCAACTTGGCCTGACGACACAGGTACCTGTGCGTGAGGTTTATCTGACCTCGGGGCGGAGCCGAAGTCTCAAGCTTGGCGCGCAGGTTATCGAACTTCGACATGTACCTGAGTGGCAACTCGTTCTGCCGGGACGACCGGCAGGTGCAGCCATTCGCGCGTTGGCGTGGCTTGGACCGAAACGGGCGAGCGCCGCTCTTCGTGCGATCCGCAAAGGACTGCCTCAGTCCGAATTGCAGGCGATGGTCGGTTTGCGTGGAAGATTGCCGACCTGGCTGGCCGAGGAAGTGAGTGCGTTGGCAAACGGTGTCTAGGCTGTTTCTTTACTTAGCCGCTAGTGAACGCCGTGAGGCGCTTAGTGTAGCTGCTGCCGCCTCCGGTCGGCCTTTGCATTTGCTAGACAAAGGATGTGTGGCTGGTATGGGCGCTGGATGTCCTCTTCCGCGCGCCATTCGCCGATCACCTGGTTTTAAAAAGTGGCTCTTCACTTTCGAAGGCCTATGGGATCACCAAGCGATTTCGGAAGATGTAGATCTTACGTACGACATCCGGGCGCTTGCCCCTGATCTTGTTGGGCCGTCACTAGAACCACTGCCTCCAAACCGAAGCCAAGAGAAGCGGACAAAAGAGATCAGAACAAGGTTGCCTCTATGGATCAGTGACCATGTTGTGCCGGCGTTTAGGAACGCATTGGCGAAGCAACAGGTGTCCGCCGAAATATCGGTGGATGGGGAAAAAGCATTCATCGAATACGACCCTCTCGCGAAGGGATCTGGCTATACGCGGCCAGCAGTGATGCTGGAGTTTGGCGCACGCTCTACCGGCGAACCTTCTGAGCAGCGCCCGGTGAGCTGTGATGCCGCTGAGCACGTAACGGGCGTCATGTTCCCAACGGCAAATCCGCGAGTGATGCGTCCCGAACGTACGTTTTGGGAGAAAGCTACCGCGGTCCATGTATTTTGCGCACACGGAGAGTTCCGCGGCGGTGACCGGTTTGCCCGTCACTGGCACGATCTCAGCCGGCTCGATCAGGCGGGAATTGCAAATTCTGCGTTGGCGGACCATTCTCTGGCGTTAGCGGTTGCCAGACATAAAGCCATCTTTTTCGCAGAAAGGATTCGAGTGGAGCGTTCATTGATTACGAGGCAGCCGTTTCGGGGGAACTTCGGTTGGTACCGGCTGGCCCCGCGCTGCAACGTTTATCGATCGATTATGCCGAGATGGTGGAGGACGGATTGCTGCTTGGCGACGCAGAACCCTTTGAAGATCTGTTGGCGAACTGCCGCGACTTGCAGGAACGAGCGAATCACGCTAAGACCAAGTAAGGGGCAGGTGACCGTTCATCGAACATCTCGATATTTTTTGCGGTCTCGATTCGGGGCCGGCCAAACTTAGCCCAGGTTCGTCACTGAAGAATTAAAATCCTTTGAGAATCATCCGCCGCGTAATCCGTAGGTTCCACAGGCCCGTCCTGTTGGGCTGAAAGGGTAAAACGCTCAAGGTAAAACCATGTTCACTGCTCACAAGCTGTTCTCCGTTGTCTTTCTTGCGGCGGCGCTTTCCGCCGATACGCCCGGCCGTCATCCCGCTTACCTCCACGCCCGTAGCGACCTGCGTACGGCGCAATGGCTCATGCGGGTGCATGACGATCCGGACGTGATGCGCCGCATTCATCAGGCCGACGCCGAAATCGATAGAGCCGTCCACGAAATGGATGTCGCCGCGCGGTTCGATCACAAGGATCTGAACGATCATCCTCCCATCGATACCAGCCTTGATCGGCGTGGCCGCTTCCGCAAGGCTATGGAACTGCTGCAACGCGCGCGCGCCGACATAGCCAGAGAAGAAGACGACCCCAGCGCCATCGGCTGGCGCGACCTCGCTTACGGGCACATTGACGCCGCCATGAACTTGGTCAGGCACGCGGCGCACGACCTGCAAATGGAGCGCGATTTGGGCTGGTAGGCTCCGGCCTTGCGGGGCGGTTATAAGGACATTAGAATCCGCCCCGCATCGCCGCTCGCGAGCAAGTCAAAGCC
Organism: Bryobacterales bacterium; assembly: GCA_963785595.1. Lineage (GTDB taxonomy): Bacteria > Acidobacteriota > Terriglobia > Bryobacterales > Bryobacteraceae > Bog-105. The sequence goes on from CAWAVY010000004.1 coordinate 513,459, forward strand.
TGCATTGATCTCCGCCAGCTTGATCCGATGAGTCACCAACCGTTCCACCGGCAAACGCCCGCGCTGAAACATTTCGATGTAGTTGGGAATGTCGCGCTGCGGCACGCACGATCCCATATAAGAGCCCTTTAAGGTGCGCTCTTCGGCGGTGAGCGAAATCTGCGGAATCGAGAATTGATGATTCGGATTGGGCAAACCGGCCGTTACGGTTGTGCCGCCACGGCGGGTAATCTGATAAGCCAGATCTAACGCCCGCGTCGCGCCCGCCGTTTCAAATGCAAAATCGACTCCACCGCCGGTTGCCTCTTTCAGCTTGGACGCCACGTCACCGGCAGCGGCATCGAACACGTCTGTTGCGCCCAACTCCTGAGCGAAGGCCAACTTCTTCTTATTGAGATCCACGACGATGATCCTGCGCGCGCCGGCCAGCACGGCGCCCAGTACGCAACTCAAGCCAACGCCGCCCGCGCCCACAACGGCCACGGAACTACCCACCGGCACGTTGGCGGTATTTAGAACAGCGCCAGCGCCGGTCATAATCGCGCAGCCAAACAAGGCCGCCGCTTCAAACTTGATATCCGCCTCTATTTTCACCAGCGAGGTGCGTGAAACGACTGCGTATTCCGCAAACCCCGAAACACCCAAATGGTGGTTTACCGGCGCACCACCCATTCTTAAGCGTCGTGCGCCACTTAAGAGCGTCCCCGCCAGATTTGCTTTGGCACCCGGCTCGCACAACGCCGGCCTTCGTAGCAGCGGGCACAGTGGCCGCAATTCGGCACAAAAATACAGACAACCTTATCGGCTACGGCAAGATCGTTCACGCCCGCGCCGGTTTGCACTACTTCGCCAGCCGCTTCATGACCGAGCACCATGGGCATGACGCGCGGACGGCTGCCGTCTACCACGCTCAAATCCGAATGGCACAAACTGGCAGCGCGAATGCGAATCAGAACCTCGCCGGCGCCGGGCTCGTCCAATTCGCATTCTTCAATGCGCAAAGGCTGGCCCGATTCGTGTAAGACGGCTGCCCTGATGCGAATCACCCGCTAGTCGCCGCGCGCGCTGATCGCATCGGGAAACTGATGCTCTTCGTCCATGCTGTAGCGCGAACGTCCCCGGCGGACAGAGCCCGGCCATTCAAGGCGTAAATCCTGGCAAACCTCATCGAGCATTTCCACCGTGGCCGTTTTGCGCTCCATGGCGAAGGCGGTGACCAATAAGTTGTCACAAATCAAGTTCATGACACGCGGAATGCCGCGCGCCCGCTTGTAAATTTCTTCCAGCAGTTCCGGCGAAAAAACGGTTTGCTCCGGCATGCCGGCGCGGGCCATGCGAGTCTCAATATAGGCGACCGATTCGTCCGGCTCGAGCGGATTCAAATTGCAACGCAACACAATGCGCTGCTTGAGCTGCCGCAGATTGGGCGCGTCCAGCTTGCGGTCCAGTTCCGGCTGGCCCGCCAGAATAATCTGCAGCAGCTTGCCGCCGCGATTTTCCAGATTTCCGAGCAAGCGAATTTCCTCAAGAACGTCCCACTCGAGGTTGTGAGCCTCATCCACCAACAGCACACAAGTCCGGCCTTTTTCGGCCTGCTTAATTAGCAGCGTGTTCAAAGCGAAGAGCACGTCGGTCTTGGACTTACGGTCGCACTCCAAATCAAAATCGAACGCCATCATTTCGAAAAACTGGTCGGGCGTTAAACGCGAGTTGAAAATAAAGGCAAACTCGGTACGCATCGTGTCCAGATAATCGCGCAGGCATTCGAGCATGGTCGTCTTGCCGGTACCCACTTCGCCGGTCAAAACAATAAAGCCCTTGCGGCTTCGGACGCCGTAGATCAGGTTCGCTAATGCCTCTTCGTGTTGCGGGCTGCGATACAAAAACTCCGGATCCGGGCTTATATTAAATGGGTTTTCACTAAACCCAAAATATGGGTTGTAAATAGCGCTTTGCATAGCTGACCCTCTACGGGGACCTATCTTGAATGGTTTAGTGGGGAACTCCCACAACCTATCATACCTGAGTTTGGGCTGAAATGCCGCACCCCTAAAGCCCGGATTAATATGGGAATACTAGCTTTCCAAGTGCAACCTCACCCATCCAGGAACGCTGGCCGGCTTACCTCCGGCGAAGATCAGACGGCGAGTTTTCGGAAAGGGTATTTTGTCACGAATGGCCCGGCCGAGCGAGGGCACGGAGCGCAATATTTTGCGGTAGGCTTCCGAATCGGTATCGTGAAAGCAGGCTTTACTCAGAAAGCCGCCGCCCCAGCCCAGGCACAAGAGACACGACAGCGAACCAGTGTGCGCCGCCTGGAGTTCGGATTGCAAATGCGCGATTGTCTCTTTGAAGCCTGCCAAACCGGTGGCTTGCGCGTAACGCCCCTGCATTTCCAACTGTGAGGCGGCGAACTGATTGGCGGCGGTGACGATGGCTTCGATTTGCGGGGTGCCTCGCCAGCCAAGGCTACGAGCCAACTCGGGCTGTTCGAAGAAGGTACGCTCGTCGCATCGGCCGGTGAATTCGGTGCCAGGCACAGCCATCTCGGCGAACACCGGTGTGGCTTCGTTGACACGCTGGGCCGCCACACTGCCGCGGCCAGCCACTTTCCAGACGAGTTGCGGATCGCCAGCCTGACGAAAATCGAGCGAGGCGGTGCGCGAGACGTACACCTTGAAGGCGCTGGTGGGAACAGGTTCGCTATCTGCCACAGCGAGCACGCGCATTTGCGAGGCTTGCGCGCTTGCTTCGGCGCTATCGCTCACGCGGCGCGGCAGACGGTCGCCTTCCATGGCCGCAGCGGCGCGCTCCATGGTGCTCAAAGACCAGCGCGAGAAAATCAGGCCGCTGCGCAACGCGCCCTTAAGTGCCGAGCCGGGCAAATAAGCGCCGCGATAGTTGGCGGCAAAGGTGGGAATAAACAGGGCTTCCGGCGGCGCGCTATTCCAGATTGCCGTAGCGTCGGCCGTTTCAAAGGGGATGCGGCGCTGCGAGAAATTCTGCGCGAAGCCGCCCCAGGATGCGAAATCGAGCTTGGTCGCTTTGCGCAACTGCACCAGGTAGCTTTCCAGGCGGGGACCGCGAGACAGCAGCTTGAAGATGCGCGTTTGATCGAGCACGTTGACTTGATCTTTCCAAACCATGTAATCGATGGGCGAAAGCTCGCGGCCGTCGCCCACTAAAAGGGGCGTGAGCGCAGTGACTTTATACTTCATGCGGCGGCTCCTGTTCAGTTTCCGCGGGCAACTCAGCGACAGGCGGTTCGACTGGGGGATCGATGGTTTCGGCAACGGGCTCGGCCGGAACGGACTCGGCCGCAGGGGGAAGCTCTTCGATGACGGCTTCCTCAGTGGATGGTTCCTCGACGGCTTTCTGTTGCATCTCGACCACGGGCAAGCGCAAAGCGAGCGCCAAACCGGAGCGGTAAACGGGATGAGGGAAGCCGTCGGGCGCCACATCAACCGCCGTACCCACCAGATCATCGGCCGCAGCCAAGACGCAGCCTTCGGCCACCATGCGCACGTTCTTTTTGGCGGCGCCGCCTTGGCCGGAGTTGCTTTCGACGCGACCGGCGCGCACAGCCAGGGAATAATTGCCGCCGCTCCAATCCACCTTGTCGGCGGGGGAAGGCGAATAGAGTGAGAGCAACCAATAGAGCGCCGCGGCACCGTTCTCAATCGCCGTTGGCGGCGCGCTGCGCAAGAAACGGCCCAGCTTCGGCAACAGAATGGCGGGCCAAGATCCGCTTTGAAACTCGGCAGCTTGTGTCTGGCCCCAACCGCGGCTTCTGCCGCCGCCAAAACCGGAATCGCTCAACAATCGCAGCGCGGCTTGTAAGCGGCTGCTCCAGGTCTGTTCTTCCGTCGTGCCGGCAAAGCGTGCGACGGTCCAAAGCCCGGCACTTTGCTCGAACTCGACGCAAGCTACCGGTCGTATTTCATCGCCCGAGTGCGTGAGGCGATCGACCGCAGCCGTACTGCGCGTGACCACGCGAAACGGGCTGGAACTGGGCCGATCACGCCGCAGCAGGCAGCCGCTTTCCGGATCGGGCAGCCATTGATCGGCCAAAATCGGTTGGCCGGTCAGCAAAGAATCGATCACACTCAATGGAACGAAGTGCGCGGTTTTCCAACGTATTTTGGTTAAGAATACGGGGCTAGGCGTGGTGAGCAGCAGCGGCGGCGGGGGCCACAAGGTGGCGGGCGGCATGGCATAGAGGGTATCGCCTTGAAATGGAAAGAGCGAGCTGAAAACCACCGCCGGTTTCAGAGTGCGAGCAGTAGCTTCGAGCCATTCCTCCAGTAAGCCCAGGCGTTGCATCGCGAGAGTCACGGCGGAATACAAGCGGTCGCTGCGATAAAGTGTATCAACCTGATCGTGGGCGCCGTCCGCCGGTCCGAAGCGCCAAGGGCCGAGCGGACGGAGCCGTATCAAAAGCGCTGGCTGCATTCTAGGCCAGCTTCGCGCTGAAATCCCCGGCGCTGGCCAACTGTTGAAACGCCGCGAGATCGGCCGCCGCCAAGAGACTTTCTTCAGCCGCACCCTTGGCGTAGTAATCTTTGCCGCGCCACAGCAGGTTCAGAGAGGCGAAAGCGACGCGCCCGTTGCCGCGGCTGCCACCGCCACCCAGGGCATCGTCCTCAAGCAGGCGCAAGCCTTCGGCCACGCGCGCCACCAGCGGCTTATCTTCTTCGCAAAGAATATCAAGCACCATGCGGAACTTGAAACGCGCGCCGGCGGGCACGCGCTCGAGAGTGCGTGGATTCGCCTGGGAGGTGATGCGGTCCACCGCGTTCTCACTTTTCACCTCGGTTAATTCGTCGTCCAGGTTTTCACGCATCTGGGGCGTGATGCTGTCCACCAGCAGCGGCGCATCGAAGACGGTGAGACGCGCCGGCGTGGCAGCCGCGCCTTCCAGCGGATCGCCAGTGACTTTATCGACACGGCCCGGATTGCGGCCGAACAGGATGCAGATCTCGTCATCGGCGCGGTCACTCTGATGAATGCGCACCTCTTGGCCCTTGCGCTTGGACAGATAAACGAGTTCGCCTGGCACGGCGAGGCCCATAGTTTGTTCGAGCAGCGCACGAAGGCGGCCCCGCAAGGAACTGCCTGGGATGTACGGAATGCCAAAAGCGTCTTTGACCACTGGATTATCGGCGCCGCCGATTTCGAGCGATCCTTTACCGGCACCAATGTGCAGACCGGTCTGGCAATGGATTTCGCCTTCTAAAATCAATTTTCCTAAGAACGTGAGCGCGGTGTCCGCGGTGTGAGAACTCATGAGTAAAACCCAACCCTATTTCGTTATTCGTTATAAGCAATGATGGCTTCAAACAGATCGCGGAAACGTTCGTACCCCCGCGTATCGTTTTTGCGCGTGACTTGCAGCAGCAGGCGCTCTAAAGCGTCCAAGCTGCGCAAGGAATGGCGCGCAATGGTGTAGGCCAAACGCGCCCGCACCATTACAAATTCATGCTGCCGCTCACTTTCGGGCGCGCGGGTGGCGCGGCGGACGGCATTGTAGAGCCGGCGTAACTGGCTCTTGGTTCCAGAATCCATGTCGCGCATGCGGCTGACGACAACGTGGGCCTGATTGTCGAGATAGAGAGGATCGGCAATCAATTTCTCGAGATCCATTTCGGGTGGACCGTCGGGGCGGCGGTCGCCGGGGCCACCGGGTCCACGGCCACGGTCGCGATCACCGCCGGGGCCGCGACCGCGATCACCGCCGGGTCCGCGATTTTCGGTACGCGGGCCGCTACCGCCGGGGCCGCTAGGGCGCCCTTCGCGCGCTGGACGATCACCGCCTTTGCGCTCTTCGGTTTTTTTTTCTTCTGTTTCCGCCATTTCTAAAACCTCATTACTCGTTCTCGCCGGCTGCTAGCCGGGCCCATTCCAAACCGACCCGGCCGGATGGCCGTAATTTCAGGCCGGCGGTTTTCTTGCCTACTAAATTGGTAATTACGGCGTTGCGGACGTTATTCAGTTCTTTGCCGCGGCCTTGCGGAATCACGGTGGAGAGCCGCATGAACGTGCGCCACGGCTTATCGATCTTCACAGCTTTGCCCCGGCGCAGTACACGCGCGGAAAACGATTCCCGGTAGACCGAAGCCAGATCATGCACGTAATCGGGCGAGAAACGGAAATCCCGCACCAGCCGCATCAGACTGCTTTTCAATTCTTCGGCATCGCTCAGGCGTTTCCATTCGAGGGTGCGATCAAAGAGCCGAAAGCCGCCCACTTCGCTGGCTTTGGCGGCTTGTAACTGCACGCCGGCTTCCTGAAACACCGCGCCGGCCGGGCTGGCCGCATCGGGCGCAATGGCAACAGCCATACTGATACTGCGCGCTTCCAGACTCGGAAACATGGCGGTATTTTGTTCGACAAACTTTTCAAACAGCCGCTGCAATTCGCGCGCGAGGGGCACCAAGGCATCCCATGCGCCGATGACGGCGAAATCTTCGCCGCCGCGATATAGAATAGTCACTTTGCGCCAAAATTCGGGCAGCGTACACAGCAGCGCCAGCTCGCCGGCGAAAAACTCTTTGAACAACACCGAAAGGTGAATATGTTCTTCAATGGAAGCCACGCGGCGCAATTGCAGATCGAAGTGATCGACATCGCCGCGCAGGATGCCCCATTTGTGGGCGCCGCTGGCGCGCTCCGCCACCTCAGATAGGGTGCTGGGACGGCTGCCGTTCTCATCCATGGCAAAACGCCGCGGGAATAGAATGCCATCGTCATCGGCGCCCGATTGTTCTCTTAACGTCCAGGAATCATTGCCCCCGTCCCACACGAGATGAGCCGGTTGCGCGGTGGACCAGCCAACCTTATGAGCAGTGGCGAGGCCCTGGGCAAAGGATTCGAAATAGGACTCGGCGGATTCCACGATTGCGGGATTAAACGGCGCGAAGACCTGTGCGACATCGGTGGGGCCAGCCGCCAAAGGCGCAACGGTTTTGGCCAGCAACTCATCGTCAAGGCGCTTGCGGGCAATGGGCCACGCACCCAGGTTTTCCGTGCTGGCCCAAACCAGCCGCAGCGTATTGGAAGAAAGCTGGGCGATGTCGGCGGCGGCTCGGGTCAGAAATTCGTTGGCGCGGACCACATCTTCTTCGGCCAGCACCAGCAGGAACTGCTCAGCGCTGCTCGAGCCCAGCAGCATGGGTGAAAGTTTCAGTTCGGCCAGCAAAGCGCGCGGCAGAACTTCGCAGGCCAGAGTGAGCCACGCGCAACGTCCCGTTAAATCCGCCATTGCGTCCTGCTGCTCATGAGACTGAGCCGACAGAAACCGTTCGGTGCCGGAAATTTGGGCTTGCAAAAAAACTTGCAGCGACATGACTTAGGTCTTACCGGTCCGCAAACATAAGCGGACTGAGCGTGTTCTTTAGGAACGACCTACAGGCTAGCACAACGGGAGTTTCTGCATCTTGCCGGTTGTAACATAAAAAGGATATGGCGGCCTCGCTCCTACAACCTCCCATCACCACTGACCCTCCTCTGCCGCTTAAGCGTTTCACCAGAGATGAAGTCGAGCAGATGTTGGATACGGGAATCTTCGCCGGGCAACGTTTCGAACTCATTGATGGGGAATTGATCGACAAAATGGGACAAAAACCCGCCCACGCAAACGCCATACGGTTCTGTTTTGCACAGCTTCTTGGAATTTTCGGGGTTGGTCTTGTCGAGGCTCAACTGCCAATCGAAGCGGGTCCCTCTGATCGCGAACGCAGTGTACCCGAACCCGATCTCGCCGTCCTCGCGGAAGTTAAACCCGACTTCTCCCGCCGCCACCCCAACGGTAGAGAACTGGTGCTTGTGCTTGAGGTCTCCGATACCACCCTTCGTCACGATTCCATCAAGAAGCGCGACCTCTACGCCCGCGCCGGCGTGGCGGAATATTGGGTGCTTGACCTCAACGGCCGCCGCTTAATCGTCCATCGCGATCTGAATGCGGAATTGGGCCAATACGCCAGCATCCAAAGCTACAAGGAAGACGATACGGTTGCCGTCGATTCCCGCCCTGGCCCCTCGATCTCCGTCTCCACGCTTCTACCCTGACTCTCCCCGCCGGACATCCCCGGTCCCGCTTAATCAAGCAAGCCAGGTCCACTCCCAACGGAGTGCCCATGGGCCTGCGGCCCATCAATGATGATGAAAATCGCGTTCGAGAGCGATATTCTGTTCTGAGTCGAGGAGCGGGAGAGATCCGAACCGCTCTGGATATGTTGAGGCCGTAACGGAGTATGACCCAGGACGCGCGTTCTTGAACCAATGATTGTGACGTGGTCCTACCGTCGAGGAAGGGGCATGAGCACGTAAGGGTGCGTATCGTTTAGCTATCGCGCGTTCTGCCGCTTCCTCGGCGGAAAGGATGACTATGTCTTACAAGGTAGCAGGAATTGACATTCACAAGAAAGTGTTAATGGTGGTGATCGCCATCGGGGGCGAGGAAGCAGCGGACCCCGCGGGCGAAGCGCTGGAGTTTGAGTGCCGGCGGTTTGGAACTGGAGCCAGCGAGCGGCAGGAGTTGATCCGTTGGCTGAAAGAACACACGGTGCGCGAAGTGGTGATGGAATCGACGGCGCAGTATTGGAAACCGGTGTGGTTGGATCTGGAGCCGCATTTCGAGAAACTGCATCTGGCGCAGGCATACTCCAATCGTGCGCCGAAAGGCCGCAAGGACGATTTTCGCGATGCGAAACGGCTCGCGAGGCGGTTGCTGGCCGACGAACTGATGCTGAGTTTTGTGCCGGCTGCCGAGCAACGCGCCTGGCGAACCGTCACGCGCGGCAAACACCAACTGGTCCGTGATCGGGTGCGGCTGCAGAACCAACTGGAAGCCTTGTTAGAGGAAGCACGCATCAAGCTCTCCAGCGTGATCAGCGATCTGTTGGGGGTCAGTGGACAACGGATTTTGCAGGCGCTGGCCGACGGAGAAAGCGACCCGGATCGCTTAGCCAAGTTGGGAGATGACCGGCTACACTGCAGCCAACAGCAACTGACCGATGCACTCACCGGCTCGGTGGAGCCAATCCACCGCCAACTCCTGAAGCTGTATCTGGAGCGCCTCAAGGTGTTAGACAAACAGATCGGCGAACTGGATCAAATGACCGCTACGCTGCTCAAGCAATACCAAGAGGCTGTGGTCCGCGTAGCGGAAATCCCCGGATTCGGCCCAGACTCAGCGCAACAAATCATCGCCGAAATGGGGGCTGATGCCGAGGCGTTCCCCTCGGCGGGCGAGTTCGCCTCCTGGGCTGGCCTGTGTCCTGGCAGCAACGAGAGCGCAGAGAAGAACAAAAGTTCCCACTCAGCGAAGGGGAATCGTTTTGTACGGCGGCTTCTGAACCAAGCCGCGCAAGCGGCGGTCAAGAAAAAGGGCAGCTATTTCCAGGCCCTTTTCCGTCGGCTCTTACCGCGGCTCCACTATAACGCTGCTATCTGGGCTATCGCCCACCGCTTGGGCCGACTCGTCTGGAAAATTTTACACGACGGTGTAAGCTACATTGAGCAAGGCCAGGATAGTGATCCCAAGACCAAAAAACGCCGCGCCAATAAGATGGTTCAGGCGCTGCGTAAACTTGGCTACACCGTAACCCTCACGCCAAACACTCCCGCGCCCGTACAGGGGTGATTTTCAAGGGAGCGGACCTGATCGTTGAAACGCTGGCGATCACTCCTGCCGAGGCAATTTCAAACCCGCCTCTTCTGCCCGCTCACGCGCGGCGGCGTAATCCCCGGCGGCATCGGCCGTTTTCACCAGAGTTTCGGCATGTTGGTCAATCCTGCTAACCAGCTCCTTAAATTCTCGGTTCAGAGCTGCCGGAACCATACCCTTTTCGTTCTGATTCAGAATCGCCGAATTGGTATCGGCGGCCAGAGCTTGTGCCGAACTGAGCATCCGGTCAATAGCACCCTGATGCCACCCCTTCAGTTGTGGCTGGATTTCGGTGAGTCGATCCAGCGCCGGCCGGAGGCCATCGTTCACGAGCTCTTTGATCTGCGTCAGGTGATGATAGTGGGTCCACTTGGCGTCTCTGGTGGAGCCGGTGAGAGAATTGAGGCGGTCGGAATTGTAGTGAATGTCGCGCGCCACTCCCTCCAACTGCGCGATCAGCTCGATTCCTTCCTTTTCCAGTTCGAGCTGCTTGACGGTTACCGTGTCGCCGGCTACTAAGCCCGCCGATAGCAGGCCTACGAGAGTCAGCATAGATACATTTCGAGATATTGACTTGAATAACATTGTGGTTTCCTTTCCCGTTTTAGATAGGGCATCCGGATGGCCAGATCGAAAACCCTTTAAATTCAGCATTGCGCCGCCGAATCGCGTCCAAAACATCAGACAGAACCCTCCAACGTGTCCAAAACTTTCGACACGCCGGTCTCTGCGAAATTCTCATCCTGGCAAAGCATTGCCAAGTAAGGCCGGGAACGCTGGACTGCCAATTGCACGTCTGCCTTTGATGAACGCTGCTGTTATGCTGATGGCGACCGTGCCGAAGCTTCTGGTTCGTGAATCTTTACTTCTGGTGCCGGATTTCGTTTCGTTTAGGCGGCAAGAAGCAATCTTCGCGGGCTTGAATCTGTTTCTATTGACCGCTCTTTTGTTTAGCGATATCTTTTTCCCTTCCTACTTCGGCAACCCGCCCCGCGCGCTCTATGTGATTCTAGGAGCCGGACTCGTCGTCAACGCAGCCGATCTGCTATGGACGAACAGCCGGACGTTCCTAAGCCCCGCTGGTATGGTCGCCCTAACTTGGGGGATGATCGCCCTGAACATCGCCGTGGCCTTCGGTCTGGCATCGCTATCGTACCGGCAGGACGTCCAATATTTCGCCCTTATGAGCGTGCCGGTTTTTCAAGCGGCCTTCCGCCTTTCTCTGGGCGCCATCGTTCTGACAGTGGCCGCCAGTGCCGGCCTGATTTTCTTTTGGGTATGGAATTACTTCCGCTTGCATCCGGGCTCGTCGATTAACGAATATCTGGAAGCTGGAACGATTTCGCTCATCTACGCGGTGGGCGGCCTGTTGATCTGGACGATGGTCAACCATCTTCGCTCCAAACAGCGCGAGCTCATCGGCAGCATAACGGCCTTAGAGCGGGCGGAGGCTAAGTTGTTAATCGAAGAAAAACTCGCGGCTGTCGGGCGCTTCTCAAGCGCCATTGCGCATGAGATCCGCAATCCCGTGGCCATGATCTCGAGCGCGCTGAAAACCGCCTCCAACCATCCTTTGGATTCAGCCGAAAGCCGCGAGATGTTTGAGATTGCCGCCCATGAAGCGGCCCGCCTGGAAAGACTTACCACCGATTTTCTAACCTACGCCAAGCCGCGGCCTCCCTTCAGGCAACGCCACGACGTTGCGCATTCCATCGCCTACATCGCCGACATTTGCCGGCCTCGTGCAGCGGAAGTGGGAGTGACTGTCCGCGGCGAGGAGTCCGAGGGGCTGTGGGCAAACGTCGATTCTGGTCAACTGCAACAGGCGTTACTGAACCTCGCCATGAACGCCATCGAAGCCTCCCAGCCAAAGACCACAGTGGTGCTGCGCGCCAAGCGCGATCATGACCGCATTCGCCTCGAAGTTGAAAACGCTCACGGCCCCATTCCACCTGAGGCGGTCGGCTGTATCTTTGAGCCTTTCTTTACCACGAAGTCCGCCGGAACCGGTTTGGGTTTGGCCATTGCTCGCAACTTTGCTGTTGGGCATGGCGGAGATCTGGTCCTCTCACGCAATCAGCCTGATCTGGTTCAGTTCTCCCTCATTCTTCCGGCTGACACTCGTAAGGAGTGAGATCGCCCATGAGCCGAATTCTGATTGTGGACGACGAGCGAAATATGCGCCGGATTCTGGCTTCCAATCTGGCGCAGGATGAACATACCATCACTGAGGCGTCGGGCGTCGCCGATGCGACCGCTTGCCTTGCGGCAAACCAGTTTGACGCGGTGATTACCGATCAAAAAATGCCCGATGGGCAGGGGCTGGATGTACTCGCGCGCGCTCGCGAGATGGATTCCTCGCTGGCCGTCGTCTTCCTCACCGCCTTCGCGACCGTCGAACTTGCCGTCGAAAGCATGCGCCAAGGTGCGTTCGATTTCATCACCAAGCCATTCCAGCCTGAGGTTGTGCGGGCGACCGCTCGCCGCGCCTGCGAGCACACCGAACTTCTCCGCGAAAATGGTCTGCTCAAGTTGACGGTAGACCGCCTCGAGGGCTCCTCCGAGATTTTCGGTAGTAGTCCGGCCACTCTCGCCATGCGCCTCATGATCGCACGCGTGGCGCCCACCAACGCCACCGTTCTCATTACCGGCGAAACCGGTACCGGCAAGGAACTGGTGGCCCGCGCCATCCACAAGAGCAGCCCCCGCGCGCAAAAGCCTTTCGTCGCCGTCAACTGCGCCGCGTTCACCGAAACTCTGCTTGAAAGCGAGCTGTTCGGCCATGAAAAGGGCGCGTTCACGGGCGCCGACCGTATTCGGCAAGGTTTGTTTGAAGCGGCGCACGAAGGCACGCTGTTTCTCGATGAGGCTGGCGAAATGTCGCCAACCACCCAAGCCAAGCTGCTTCGGGTGCTGGCCGATGGCAAGATTCTTCGCGTCGGCTCCACCAAACCGCGCGACGTTGACGTCCGGGTCTTGGTGGCAACACATCGCAACTTGGAACAGCGCGTGAAGGAAGGAGTCTTTCGGCAGGATCTCTATTACCGGCTCGCCGTCGTTCCCATAGCTTTGGCTCCGCTCCGCAATCGGCGCGAGGATATTCCAGGACTCTGCGAATTATTCTGCCGTGATATCTCGCGAGAGCTGAAAGTGCCCATGCGCCGGATCAGCATGGCCGCGCTCGAAAAGCTAAAGCGCTACGAATTCCCCGGCAACATCCGCGAACTGCGGAATCTGATCGAACGCGCGCTCATTCTTTCAGTGGGCGCCGAGATTGGGCCACAGGACTTCCCCCTGCCCGATATAGAGACCGCCAAATCCGCTAACGACGCTGGAACCCTTCAGTGGATCGCCTCCTTGCCTGAGTCCGTTAGCTTGCGAGAACTATTAGAGGAAGCTGAGAAAGCTTTGATTGTGCGCGCCCTTCGGTCGAGCGGCGGCATTCAGGCCGAGGCAGCCAGACGCCTCCAACTGTCGCGCAGCGACTTGGGCTACAAACTTACGAAGTACGAGCTCAGAGCCGACGGCGAATGAGTCAGCCCTCCCGCTTGTGGGGCGGACCTCCAGGTCTGCGGCTGACCTCCCGGTCAGCCTCGCTGTTTCGGGGTATTTTGGATGACCAACCTCCGAGTTTCGAGTGGCGGCCCATCATTCAGCCGCCACTCTTTCCCGCGATTCGTTAGCTCGCATTGTCTACCAACAACATGTTGGTTACCGAAAACACTCCCGGCACCGTGTTAGCTTGCACGCCGGCAATGGTTTTCTGCAGGCTGTTGCCCACCGCGCCCTCCAGCGTCACGTTTCCGTTCTTCACAATAATGTGAATCGGCGGTACGGGGCGAACGGCCAGCGTCTGCAACGCACTGTGCCCGTAGATCGCCCGATAAAGCGACAAGCGCAACCGGTCGTCATTGGGCGAAAGCGGCAGAACCTCGATCTGGTTGTTCACCGTTTTGATACCTTCGATATTCTTGACCACATTCTCAGCTTCGCTCTTGAGCGTTGGCCGTGTGACCTTGCCCATCAACGTCACCGTTTCGCCATCCACTCGGAAGCTGAAAGAGTCGAACAGGTTGTAATAGGGTAGTGTCACCAACTCCCGCCGCACCTGCTGTTCAATCTTCGTCATGCTCCGTTCGGGCGTCCGATCACCGGCAAACCCTATCTGCGCAGCAATAAAAGCCGCACTCAGAATCATTCCTACTCCTAATCGCTTTGTCATTGTTTTGTTCTCCTTAATCTAGGGGTTGGCAAACTCACTGTTTCACCACCCGCCTCTCTAAGTGCATTCCCTTGCCCATCTTCGAGCTGGCCGCAAGTTATTGATAAATTTGAAGAAGAGAGCTCGGCTGCCCGGCTGCCTGCCCCCGCTCTCGTCCGAGAATTCTGACGCCTCCCTCGCCGCCGTCCAAAGATTCAAACGTTCTCAACCGCGCGGCTACGATAAAATAGTTGGAAGTGATGGCAACTCAAACCGCGCTCACGCTCGATCAGTTCCTGGCTTTACCCGAGATTGATGACGGCACGCACTACGAGTTGAGCGAAGGAGAGCTCATTACTTTGCCGCCTCCAGGCTACAGCCACGGCGTGATCTTGATGAACGTTGGGGGAATCCTTCGCGCCAAGCTTGATCGCAAGAAGTTCATTATTACTGGTGGCGATGCCGGCTTCATTCTCAAGAACGACCCCGATTCAGCCACCGTCCGCGGTGCCGATGTCGCCGTAAACAATCGCGAAACTATGGGCCCAATTCCGGAAACCGGCTATCTTTCCCAGCCGCCGCTGTTAGCGGTGGAAGTGGTGTCGCCCAACAACACGGCCGCCGATATGGAACGCAAAGTCAGCCAATACCTCACTGCCGGCACCCAGGAAATCTGGCTTCTCTATCCAGCTACCCAGCGCCTCCACGTTTACCTCAACGGCACCCGCGAGGCCAAGGCCTACGAAGCCGCCGAAAGCTTTGCCAGTGTATTGGGGTGCGAGTTTCCGGTCGGTCCGTTCTTTGAGATCTAACGCCCATCTCGTCGCGCTATACTGAATCTTTGGGTTCAGTGGATTAGTAGCAGTGCGTCTCGCAATGCCGTTTCGGCCAGACGTTCTCATCCGTGCCGTCCCATAACCATAACGTCCAATAAGGAACCGTAATGCCAAAACGTACATTTCAGCCGAATAATCGCCACCGTGCGAAAACTCACGGCTTCCGCAAGCGTATGAAAACGGCGGATGGCCGCGCCGTGCTCTCGCGCCGCCGGGCGAAGGGCCGTCATAAGCTGACCGTTAGCGACGAGCGCGCCGTGCGCGAGTCTCGCTAACTTTCGGGCAAAGGCGATTTTGTTTCGCTGTCACTTCCAAAACCAAGGCGCCTTCTACGGCCAGCGGAGTTTCGTAGCGCGTACCAATCGGGCGTCCGTATGACCAGTCGTTATTTTGCCGCGTTCTGCCTGTATTCGCCTGACGGTGCCCCCCTGCCCGCCCGCTTCGGCTTCACCACCCCGCGCGCTTTGGGCAAGGCCGTTCTGCGCAATCGTGTGAAACGCCGCATGCGCGAGGCCCTGCGCCCTCATCTGGCTGCCGCTCCCGCCAATTGGTCTATCGTTTTCAACCCCCGCCGCAATGTTGCCGAAGCGCCATTCGAGGATCTCTGCCGCGAAATCGGCCGGATTTTGGAGCGATGCAAACCGTCTTAATCGCCCTCCTCAAGGGCTACAAATCGTTCCTTTCGCCGTGGCTGCCCTCAGCCTGCCGCTATCGGCCCACCTGCTCCGAATATATGCTCGCCGCCATCGCCGCCCACGGGTCCCTTCGCGGTATTTGGATGGGCCTAAAGAGGCTCGGCCGTTGTCATCCCTTTCATGAAGGCGGCTATGATCCGGTCCGCTAAACGCTTTTTTGTGAGAAATATCTATGTCCAATAGTCCGGGTTCGGTTCCGCCAGAGCCCCCGTCTTTTGAAAAGCGCTTGCCCCTCGCTTTAGCGTTGATGATGCTCGTGCTGCTCGGCTGGCAGTACTTCTTTAAGCCGGCACCCGCTCCCAAACCCGTCCCGTCTACTGCCCCGCCCACCGTTCAGCTGAGCGGTGAAAAGCCGGTCGCCGCCCCGCCAGTTGCCGCTATCCCCAGCCCAACCGTATCCGCCGGCATCCTTGCCCCTGTCCAAGGCGCCCTGGAAACCACCACCGAAATCGATTCCAATCTCTATCACATCGTCTTCACTAATCGCGGTGCCGTCGTA
Organism: Bryobacterales bacterium; assembly: GCA_963785595.1. GTDB lineage: Bacteria > Acidobacteriota > Terriglobia > Bryobacterales > Bryobacteraceae > Bog-105. The sequence continues at coordinate 529,357 of CAWAVY010000004.1, forward strand.
AAAAGCTGGGTTCTGAAAAAGTACAAAGACGACGCCGGCAAACCGCTGCAACTCATCAATCCCGACGATAAGTCCACTCTTCCCTTCGCGCTCGATTTTCCGGCTCAGAAGCCCGCCTTTGATCCCAACGCCGTTTTGTATCAAACCCAGGTTTCGAACGGCGGCGATACCATCGATTTCGAATATTCCGACGGTCACACTCGAATCCACAAGTCGTTTGAATTCCAAAAAGACGATTATCTTTCCACCGCGAAGTCGTCCGTTCTCGATAACAACATCAACCTGCCGCACCTCCTCACTTGGCGCGGCGGCTTCGGCGACAGCAAGGCATTCAAGGAATACACCAAAATTAACGCCATCCATTACGATGCCAGTTCCAGCAAGCTAGTCAAGAAAGTCGCCAAAGACGCGAAAAATGGGCCGTTTTCCGAAACCGGCAACTTCACCTTCGGGGGATTGGAGGATGAGTTCTTCGCCGCCGTAGCCTTGCCTCCCGACAATACCTCGCTTGAAATCCGCACCTATTCGGATGAGATCAAAGTCGCTGGCGAAAGCGATCCCGTCGCCTACGTCGGCGTTGGTTTGTCCACCGGCCCGCAGAATTCGTTTTCCTTCTTTGTCGGTCCCAAAGACACCCATTTACTCGAAGGCGTCAACCCTAAATTAGGCACGTTGATCGATTGGGGTTTCTTCGGCATTATCGCCAAACCCCTGTTCGTATCTCTGAATTATGTCGCCGATCACTGGACCGGCCACAACTATGGCTGGGCCATCATCCTGGTAACGCTGATCATCAACACAGCCTTGTTCCCCATTCGTCTGTCGAGCCTCAAATCGGCTCGCAAAATGCAAAAACTGCAGCCGCAGCTGAAAGCCATCAACGACAAATACAAGAACATTAAGATTAACGATCCGCGCAAGGCCGAGCAAAACCAGGAAGTGATGGCCCTCTACAAAACACAAGGCGTCAATCCCGTGGGCGGATGCCTGCCGCTGGTCCTCCAACTCCCCTTTTTCTACGCCTTTTATAAGGTTCTCAGCATCTCCATTGAACTTCGTCACGCGCCTTGGCTGTGGGTTTCCGATCTATCGAGCCCCGAAACCTTCTTTATTCACGTCCTGCCCCTCGTCATGATCGCCAGTCAGTTTTTCATGCAGAAAATGACCCCGGCGGCGGGCGTCGATCCCAATCAGCAGAAAATGATGATGTTCATGCCGCTCATGTTGGGGTTCTTTTTCTATAGTCTGTCTTCCGGTCTTGTACTCTATTACTTAACTGGAAACTTGGTTGGAATCGTGTTTCAGCTTATTGTCAATCGCTTTATGCCCGCGCCCACTCCTCCTCCCACTCCTCCCGCCAAGGCGCCCGTGAGAAGCACCGTGAAAAAGTAAATCCGCATGAAATACACCTTAGAAATGCTGCGGCCCAAGCTGGAGGAGTTTCTCAAGCCTGTTCTCGCCCACGCCGGCTTCAATCTCACGTTTGAGATGAAAACGCCCGAGAACCCTCATCCTGAAGTGGAAAATCCCGACGTCACCGTCCACTTCTCAGGTTCCGATGTAGAACTGCTTCTCGAGAACCGCGCCGAACTACTGCTGGCCCTCGAACACCTCTCCATGGAAGCTTTGCGCCTGCCCGCCGAAGACCATTCGCTGATTTCGTTCGATGCCAACGATTACCGTCTGCTGCGGATGGAAGAGCTGCGCATGAGCGCCCTCGCTGCCGCCGAAAAAGTGAAGCGCACCCACGCGCCGTTTTACTTCAATCCCATGAGTAGCCGTGAGCGCCGCGTCATTCATTTGGCGCTGCGCGATGAAAAGGAACTGCGTAGCGAAAGCGTGGGCCTCGGTCCCGCGCGCGCCGTCGTCGTAGTGCCTGCCGATATGGCCACTCCGCCCGCGCCGCCGGTTGCTCCGCGCGCTTTCCCCGGCCCCCGTCCCCCAGGCAGAGGCGGCTTTGACCGCGGCGGTGATCGTGGACGCGGTGGACCTCCCGGCCATGGCGGCGGTGGTCATCGTGGAGCCGGCGGCAACCGTCCTCCCCGCGGCGGCCGCGGCCGCTAACCTATTCTGCCCTTGTCTTCCACAGCCTTGCTGACCCTTGGTGGGGCAGACGGTTCCGTCTGCCAAAGACTGCGCAGCAGCCTCACATGAACACCCACGACACCATCGTCGCCCTCTCCACTCCCTTGGGCCGAGGCGGTCTCGGCGTCGTCCGTCTCTCCGGCACCAATAGCCGTTCCATCGCCCAAAGCCTCCTCCGCTTCATCCATCAACCCCACTGGAAACCCTGGTCCAGCGAACTCGCCGAACTCCTCGACGATAACGGCTCTCCCATAGATCAGGTCGTTGTGTCCTTCTTTGCCCAGCCCCGCTCCTACACCGCCGAAGACGTCGTTGAAATCGCCTGTCATGGCTCGCCGGTAGTGCTCACCCTTTGCGTTCAGCGCGCCGTCGCCCACGGTGCGCGTTTAGCCGAACCCGGCGAGTTCACTCTGCGCGCTTATCTAAACGGCCGCCTGGATCTCCCGCAAGCCGAAGCCGTCCGCGAACTTATCGATGCCACCACCCTCTATCAAGCGCGCGTCGCCGCTCAGCAGATGGAGGGCTCCGTCTCACGCCGCATCCGTCCTCCAAAAGAACAGTTGCTCGAACTCATCTCTTTGCTCGAGGCCGGCATCGACTTTGCCGAGGACGACATCAGCGTCGCGCCTCCCGAGCAGATTCTCTCCCGCCTTAATCCTATTGAAGAAGCTTTGCGCACTTTATTGGCCAGCTTCGCAACCGGCAAGCTGGTGTTTGCGGGCTTCACGTTAGCCATCGCCGGCCGCCCTAACGTCGGCAAAAGCAGCCTCTTCAACCGTCTCCTCGAACAAGACCGCGCCATCGTTACCGATATTCCCGGCACCACTCGCGATACCGTTTCCGAAACGACTTCGCTCCAAGGCATCCCCGTGAAACTTGTGGACACCGCCGGCATTCGCGAAGGCAGCGATCTGGTCGAACGCCTCGGCATCGAACGCAGCCATCAAGCCGTCGCCGATGCGGATCTCACTTTGCTGGTCTTCGACTTATCCGCCGAAGCCACTGCCGAAGACCATGCTTTACTCGCCAAGCTAGCCGCTCAAAAGCCTCTCCATATCGGCAACAAGAGCGACCTGCCAAAGCGCCTCTTCGGCATCGACGCTTTGTTACCCGTTTCGGCCGTCAGCGGCGAAGGCATCGCCCCGCTGCAGCAGGCGATTCTCAAGCGCCTCGCCCCCGCTGGCTTGGCCGCCCCCGAAAGCGGCGCCATCACCAGCATCCGCCACGCCGCGCTATTTAAAGAAAGCCTCGCGGCCCTGGAAAATGCCCGCCGCGCCGTGGGCTTCAATCTACCCCACGAAATGCTCTTACTCGATCTTTACGCCGCCCTTCGCCCCATCGATGCCGTCACCGGCGCCACCACCGCCGACGACATCCTCAACCGCATCTTCTCCACCTTCTGCATCGGCAAGTAGACGCGCGCCCCAATCCACTGGCACCAGCAGCGAATGCCCTGGCCGGAAGCAAGAAGCGCCAACCGGCGGGCGGAGTATAGAATAATCGGTTCTCGAAACATCGGCGCAATTTGAGACTTTGCTGTTTGCCCACACCCGCCTCCTACGCGACTGCCTTAAACCGCCGAGTACAATAGTCGAATTCATGTTTCGTATTGCGGCATTTCTTTTTTCTCTAACCCTCACCGTCCCGGCCCAAGACTTCTCCCTCGATAAACTTTTCACCCGCCCTTACCTCTGGGGCACCTCGCCTTCTCAAGTGACCTGGGCCAAGCACGCCCACATTTTGGGTTTCCTCTGGAATGCCCAAGGGCAGCCCTTCAAAGATCTGTACATCTACAACGCCGACAGCAAAACTTTGAAGCGCCTGACCGATTTGGAGAGCCTCAAAGATCCGATCAACGACAGCGACGCGGAGCACGACATTCACCGGCAAGATTATCTGGCGCCGCGCGCCGGCCTCTCGTCATACGAATTGTCAGAAGACGGCAGTAGGGCGGTCTTCTCTTATCGCGGCGATCTCTTCCTCGTGCCTACCGGCGGCGGCCCATTGCACCGGCTGACCAAAACCAAAGCGCCGGAGACCGATCCACAATTCTCACCGGACGCCGGCAGCGTGGCCTATTCGCAAAGCGGGCAGATCTATGTGATGAGCTTGAACGGTGGCCTGCTCGAGCAGCGCACCGATCTGAAGCCACCCACAACACTCGTGAGTTTTCACTGGTCGCCCGATGGAAAACAAATATGTTACGCCGTGGCCCCGCAGCCGGGACGTATGTTGGCGCTGCCCATCTATTCAGGCCAGTTTGTGACGGCCAGCCCCTTTTCGCGGAGTGTGGCCGGTGACTCCGCCGTTCCTTTGCAATGGTATGTCACGGAAGCGAGTGGTGACGCGCCGCCCCGGCTGCTCGAAGCGGGGAAGGGAATTGGCCGCCAAGCCTCGCAATGGTCGCCCGATTCGAAGCACTTACTGCTTGTAGAGCAAGCGTCGACTTTCAAGAGCGTGAACGTGCGGGTTGTGAACGTGAACACCGGCACATCGACAGTAGTTTTCCATCAGGACGATGACCGTTGGGTGGAACTGCCGGATATTGGCTGGGATCAAGCCGGCAAGAGGTTATGGTTTACCAGCGATCAAAGCGGCTATCAACACCTATACACAGTTTCGCCCGATGGAAGCGATCTGAAGCAAGTGACGCAGGGCGAGTGGGAGGTTCATAACGACCCGTTCTCCCATAGTCCTCAGTGGGTGGGAGATTCCATCTATTATTCTTCGACGGAGGAATCCACCACTGAGAGACAGTTCTATCGTGTGAAAGCGGATGGCTCGTCTCCGCCGGAGCGCTTGTCGAGTGCAGAGGGTCTAAACATCGGCTGGGTCTCGGAGGACGGCAAGATGCGCGCCATGCTACATGCCGATATGAAAAATCCCTTGGATCTATTTATAGACGGCGGGCGGGTGACTCAGTCGCCGCAAGCGCCGTTTTATACCATGCCCTGGGCGCAGGCGAAGTTCTTACATTATCCGTCACTCCGCGATGGCAAACCTGTTTCGGCGCGGCTCCTGCTGCCGGCGGGCTACCATCCTGACGATCCCAATGCCAAGCCACGGCCTGCGGTCGTCTACATTCATGGCGCCGGATATGCCACCAGCGTACTAAAGCAATGGGGCAGCTACCAGGACTTACGCTTTGTGTTCAACAATTATCTGGCTAGCCAGGGCTTTGTGGTGTTGGAGATGGATTATCGCGGCAGCACCAACTATGGGCGCGATTGGCGCAGCGGCGTCTATCTCAACATGGGCGGTCCCGATCTGGAAGACGTATTGGGCGGCGTCGAGTATCTGCGCGGTTTGAAGAACATCGATATGAAGCGCGTGGGGATTTGGGGCTGGAGCTACGGCGGGTTCATGACGGCAACAGCCATGTTCAAATCGCCGGCCACGTTCAAAGCGGGCGCGGCGTTCTCAGGCGTTTACGACTGGGCCAACTACAACGCGAATTATACCGATGAGCGGCTGACCGCGCCGTGGGAGAATCCGGAGGCTTACCGGCGCAGCTCACCTATTCATTTTTCAGACCGGCTTCAGAGCCACTTACTCATCCTTCACGGCATTGCGGACGATAATGTTTTGTTCCAGGAAGCGGTGCAACTCTCGGAAAAACTGATTCATGAGGGCAAACAGTTCGAAGAGGCTTTTTACCCGGAAGAGAGTCACGCCTATGTGCGCGATGAAACTCTGAAAGACGCCTTTGGACGGACCGCCGAGTTTTTCGCTCGCTACTTGAAAGAGGAACACGGCGCGCCGGTAGCCGCCGCAAAATGACTTCCTCCACACCGTTTCGTCTACCTAAGTTCTACCCGATTCTGGACACAACCGTTCTGGCCGCGCGCGGGTGCCCGGTAACGCTGGCGGCTGAGGTTCTGCTGGATGCCGGTGTGAAAATTTTGCAGTACCGCCACAAGGAGGTTTGGACGCAAGAGCACTTCGACCAAGCCAAGCAACTGGCCGAGCTTTGCCAGAAGGCCGGTGTTTTGTTTGTGTTGAATGACCGGGCGGATTTCGCCAGATTGTTGAGAACGGCTTTGCACCTTGGGCAGGAGGATTTGCCCCCCGCGGCGGCACGGCCGATCATCTCGGATGAAGTCATGGGATTTTCCACGCACAACGCGGCGCAGTTGAAACGCGGCGATGCCGAAGCGGTGGAGTATCTATCCATTGGCCCGATTTTCGCGACGACATCCAAACTGCGGCCCGACCCAGTGGTTGGCGTTGAGGGTTTGAAGAGTCTACGCCCCTTGACCCAAAAACCTCTTTGCGCGATTGGCGGCATTACTCTCTTGAACGTTGGCGAAGTGTTCGCGGCAAAAGTCGATTCGGTGGCGATCATCTCCGGTGTTCTACCGGAGGTGTGCAATCGTAAGACGCTCAAAGCCAAAACGCAGGAATGGCTGGCTCAGACAACGTCGCTCACTCGCTAAGATAGACTCTATGTTGCGCCCTACCTTGCTACTTGCCCTCTGCTCCATTGCGTCGGCCCAAAGCGCCTCTTCGCCTGCCGGTAAGTGGATTTCTAATCTGATTTACTTCGGCAACAATGACTATGACCGGCTTGAGTTGCAACTGAATGGGACCAAGTTAACTGGAAAGCTCGGAACAGATAGCTTTGAAGGCACCTTTCAGAATGGCCGAATCGAAGGAGCGGTGAAGACCGACTCTCACGAGATAACTAAGCTTACGGGCGAACTTAAGGGCGACCGCATCGAGGGCACAGGCATGGACGTTGAGGAGAAGCTAGATTTCAAGTGGGAAGCTTATCGCGAGACTCCGGGAAGCAGTGGCCCTCCGAAAACGCATACCTTTGAGCCCACCCAGTTTGAGCATTACTTCTCGGACGCCATCAAGCCAGTGCTTCATATCAACCCTGGTGACATAGTCAAGACTTGGTCGGTGGATGCGGGCGGCACCGGCCCCAAGGGTGTGAGGCGCACTTCGGGAGGCAATCCGCTCACCGGCCCATTTTTCGTAGAAGGAGCCATTCCGGGCGATACTCTTGTCATTCATCTCAAGCGGCTCCGCTTGAATCGGGACACAGCCATTAGCAGCCCTCTGATTGTAAATAGCGCGCTGAACGCCGGCTACGTGGAAGACCGGAAAAAAGTGGAGGGTTATAACTCCGATTGGAAGCTTGACCGCGAGAGTGGCTTTGCCTCGCTGTTGAAGCCGACCGAGACCATGAAAAATTACAAAGTGCCGCTGGCGCCCATGCTGGGTTGCGTGGGGGTGGCTCCTGGGGGTGGCAACCGCTTTCGTTCAGGCTACCTGGGTAGTTTTGGCGGCAACATGGATTACAACCAGGTACGAGAAGGGGCGACACTCTATTTGCCGGTGAGCGCACTGGGCGCGCTGCTGTTCGTTGGCGACGGCCACGCATTGCAAGGCGCGGGCGAACTCACTGGTAACGCTTTGGAGACTTCGATGGACATCGAGTTTTCTGTGGATTTGATAGCGGGTAGCGCTCCTCGAAATCCCCGTATGGAGAACAAAGACTTTCTGATGGCCAGTGGCATTGCCGGCAGTTTGGACGAGGCCTTCAGACAGGCGACCACGAATCTGGTTCTGTGGCTCGAAAAGGATTTCAAACTCAACCCCGCGGAGGTCTCGTCTGTGCTGGGCACCTCTATCGTATACGACATAGCGGAGGTGGTAGATCCGCAGGTTCACGTGGTGGCGAAGATCCCAAAATCGGCCCTGTTCGCTTTCAAAACAGGTTCGTAAACGAGTGGCGTATACTGATCGAGATACGTGAGTACGCCCGTCATCGAACAGTTCCGCGCCAGCAACTTTTGGACGGTTGCCGGCACACTGCCGCGCGCAGATAACACCCGCGCATTCATATGGTGGGCTGTCCTCATCCTGCGCGGCCTGCTTCCCCCCATTTTTGCCATCGCCATGGGCACGCTGGTGGGCGCAGTACAGCATAAATCCGATCTCACCGATCCCTTAGCGCTCTTCGGAATCGTTTTTGTGCTGCTGCAGATCCTTCCCCCCATTCACCGTGCGGTGGGCGCGAACCTGGGTAGCCGTACCGCCGCCTGGCTCTACGATCAACTAACCACGGCGTGTGTTCTCCCGCCCGGCATGGGCCACCTCGAAAATCCCAAACTCACAACCGACCTCAGCATGGCGCGTGATTTCGATCTCGCCATCACCGGACCTCCTATGGCGATCTCTATGGATTTTATCGCCGGCGGCTTGGTCGAGATGGTGGGCGGCATCGCCTCGCTGGTGTTGGTGGCATTCTTCTCCTGGTGGTCTGCTATTTTGCTCGCGGGCGCATGGGCGGCCACGCACTGGCTGTTACGCGAAAGCGCCATCTGGCGTGATCGCAATACCGAGGAAGTCCGGCAAGCGCAACGTCACGCCGATTACGCCTACCGGCTCGCTGTGGAACCGCCGGCCGCCAAGGAGTTGCGTCTATTCGGCTTGGCAGATTGGGTGGTGGAGCGCTTTCGTTCGCGCCGCCGCCTTCTGTTTGAACTGCGCTGGGAGGCTACTCGCCTGCGTGAGCGTCCGCTCGTTTGGAGCGTTCTGCTGGTGCTAGCCGCCAACATCATAGTGTTCTGGTGGATGGCCGTTGCGGCACTCGACGGCCATCTCCCCTTAGCGCGGCTGGTTACTTTCGCGAGCGCGGTCATCGGCGCCAGCATGATCGCGTTCGCCGGTTTGTCATGGGTATTAGACGGTACCGCTGCGCCCATTTCTGCCGTGCGCCGTCTTGGAGCGAGCATGGCGAAAGAGGGCGCCCTCAGTCTAGGCGATGAATCCGCCCAGGGAATGCCCGCCCGTGAAATCCGCTTCCGTAACGTGACCTTCACCTATCCTCACTCGACTGAGCCTGTGTTGAAGGATTTCGATCTCACTATTCCCGCAGGCTCGTCGTTGGCCATCGTAGGTCAGAACGGCGCAGGGAAGACCACTATGGCGAAGCTCCTATGCCGCCTGTACGATCCGCAGCATGGCGCCATTGAGGTAGACGGCAAAGATATTCGCACGCTCGAAATCGACGGGTGGCGCGCGCGCATCACCGCCGTCTTTCAGGATTTCATTCGCTTTGAACTATCGCTGCGTGAAAATGTCGCTCCGGCGGGCGCTCCCGATGGCATGATCCGTGAGGCGCTCGAAGAGGCTGGCGTGGCGCATGCCCTGCCTCTCGATACCATCTTGTCGCGCGGCTACCCTGACGGTACGGATCTCTCCGGAGGCCAGTGGCAGCGTATCGCGCTCGCTCGCGCACTCTGTGCCGTCAAGTTTGGCGCGGGACTCGTTTTGCTGGACGAACCCACAGCGCAGCTCGATGTGCGCGGCGAAACCGAGATCTTTCAGCGCATGCTGGCGGCCACTCGCAATGTCACTACCATTTTGATTTCGCACCGCTTCTCTACCGTCCGCCATGCCCAGCGTATCTGCGTGCTCGAACACGGCCGCGTGGTGGAACTTGGTAGTCACGCCGAGTTGATCGCCGCCGGTGGCCGTTACAAGACCATGTTTGAGTTGCAGGCCTCGCGCTTCAACGAAGAGGAAGAAGCCACTCTCGACGTCCTGGATTAAGATGGCATGAAACCTGGCATGAAACCTGGCATGAAACCTGGCATGAAATCTGGCATGAAATCTGCCTCCAGCATCGATCCAATGCCCGGCGCCTTCTCCTCTATGTGGCGAGCGATTGTGCGCGCCCGCGAGGCTGAGCCATTACTACTCACCGTATCGTTTTCTCTTGCGCTTCTCGCCGCCCTGCCCGACGCTCTTCTCGCTCTGTGGCTGAGTCTCTTGGCGAACGGCATTCTGGCTGGGAAGCGTGGTCAAACACTCGCGGCCGCGGTGGGTTTGGGAGTCTCCGCCGCGGCCACTTGGATACTCCGGGTAGTCAGTGACCGCACCCAACGGCGCTTTCGCGAGCGACTCACCATTACTCTCGAAGCGCATGTCGCTCGCCTCCAGGCTTCCGCCGCCAGCGTCGAACACCACGAGCGTCAGGAATACGTTGACCGCCTCTCCATGCTGCGGAATCAGGTCTTCGTGCTCGATCACATGTACTTTTCGCTCTTCACCACCTGCGGCTGGCTGCTCCGTCTCGGCGTAACACTCGCTCTCCTCGTCTCCATTCATCCGGCCCTTGCGCTGCTCGCTCTGTTCGCTTTGCCCACTCTCTTCACTTCCACTTGGCGGCCCGAGGTGGAACGCAAAGCTGATGAACGCGGCGCATGGGCGAACCGTCTCGCGCGGCATCTCTTCGACCTCGCCACAACAGCTCCCCCGGGCAAGGAGGTGCGTGTCACTCGCATTGGCCGAAGTCTCATAACGCAGCGGCGCTCAGCTTGGCAATACTGGTTTGGTCCTGTCGCCGCCGCCCGGCGCGGCACCGCGGGCTGGCAAACGTTGAGTTGGACGATATTTGCCTTAGCCTATGTGGCGGCAGTTGTCTTTGTGGCGTCGGTCATTAAAACTTCGCCTGGCTCGGTACTGTTGGTGCTGGCAGCCGGTTCGCGCCTCTCGGCCTACATCGGTGCGGCTGTAGGCGAAATTGGCTTTTTGCGTGGCTTCTGGCTTGATGGCTCGAGGCGTCTTGCCTGGCTGGAAGATTACGTAGCCTCGCTCGAATATGGCGCCGATGCGCCCGCGCCCGCAACCATCAGCCAGGGAATCGATCTCGAGCACGTATCGTTTGCTTACCCGGGTACCGAACGGCTCGTGCTGGAAGATGTGAACCTGCGTCTCAAGCCTGGTTCGGTGATTGCGATTGTCGGCGAGAACGGCGCGGGCAAGACAACCCTCATCAAGTTACTCTGCCGCTTGTATCAGCCTTCGGGCGGACGAATTCTGGTGGATGGCGTCGATCTTTCGCGGATTGCTCCCGAGGCTTGGCGCTCGCGTCTGGCCGGAGCGTTTCAGGATTTCTTCCGCTTCGAGTTTAGCGTGTTGAACAGTGTGGGTGTGGGTGATCTTCCGCGCCATGAGGATGAACTTGCCGTAGCCGCCGCTGTCGGTCACGCTGGCGCGGATGATGTGGTAGACGGTCTGGCGCACGGCCTTGAAACGCAACTTGGACCCACTTGGCCCGAAGGCGTCGATATCAGTTTCGGTCAGTGGCAGAAACTCGCACTCGCCCGCGGATTCATGCGAGGGCAGCCGGTACTCATGATCTTAGATGAGCCAACAGCCGCGCTCGACGCCGAAACCGAACACGCCTTGTTCGAACGTTTCGCCGCAGCCGCGCGCGAACGTACGTCTGAGGGTTGTGTCACGATTCTTGTCTCGCACCGCTTCAGCACCGTGCGCATGGCCGATTTCATTGTGGTGCTCGATGGCGCGCATGTCGTGGAATCAGGCAGCCATGAAGAGTTGATGGCCAAGGCCGGTCAGTACGCGGAGCTGTATGGTATGCAAGCGACGGCGTACCGGTAGGGACTGGCCCCCACCGCACTATGCTACGCTGATTTCCGCCATGAACGCCCGGAAAACCGTGATCGCGAATATGAACAGACGCACCCCTTGGCGCACACGCAGATGGACTGCGGCGGCGCTACCGCTGGCCTTGCTTTGGTTGGCTGTCCCCGCTCTCTCGCAGGAGAACGCCGGAGCGGCGGGGAACGGCAGTGCGCCGAAGGTGCGCCTGGAGCCGCAGCGCATTGATGATGCCCTGACCCGAATGGTGGCCGACGGGCGCGCCGCTGGTGTTTCGGTGCTGCTTTGGAAAGACGGCCGCGAAGCGCATTTCGGTACTGCCGGCTATGCCGACCGCGAAGCGCAGCGCCCCATGAGCCGCGACGCAATTGCGCAGATCTATTCCATGACCAAGCCCGTGACCGGCGTGGCCCTGATGCAATTGTGGGAGCAGGGCAAATTCGGCCTCGACGATCCACTGTCGCGCTATCTACCCGACTTCGCATCCATGCAAGTCTACGCGGGCAAAGACGCTGGCGGAATGCCCATGTATCGAGCGGCGGCGCGTCCCATCATTGTGCGCGACATAATGCGCCACACCGCCGGGTTCGCATACGGACCGGGCAATACACCCGCGCACGAGGCCTATGTGAAAGCGGACCCAATGGCCCTGGATAACGACCTGGCGGAGTTGGGGAGGCGGGTGGCGAAGGTGCCTTTGTTATTTGACCCCGGTACGCAATGGAGCTACAGCATTGCCGTTGACGTTCAAGCGCTGCTTGTAGAAAAATTGTCCGGCCAGCCGTTTGCCGAATATGTTAGGGAGCACGTCCTTGAGCCGCTTGGCATGCGCGACACGGCTTGGCGCCAGCCCGATGAACGGCTACCTCGCCTTGCCGCGATGTACCGCAAGAAAGAGGGCAAACTGGTTCGCGATCCGGATGCGGCCACGCGAAAGCTAAATTTCCAAACCAACAAATTGACGGGAGGCGGGTTCGGCCTTGCTTCCACAATTGACGACTACATGCGTTTTGCCCGCATGCTGTTAGGAGGAGGTGAACTGGATGGGGTGAGGATTCTCAAACCATCGACGGTGCGGCTGATGTCCGTGAACGAGCTCGACCCGCGTATCACCGAGCGACTGTTCTTGCCTACCAAGGGCTCCGTCGGCTTCGGCTTGGATTTCGCGGTGCGCCTTTCGCAGCCACAGACGCCGGAAGAAAACCGGGGAGCGGTAGGCGAATTTTTCTGGGACGGCGCTGCGTCCACCCTGTTTTGGGTGGATCCGGCCAACCATCTGGCGGCAGTGTTTTTCGTCCAAACGATGCCGTTTGATGGCACCTTGCATCGAGACATACGGGCGGCCGTTTACGGACCGGATTACTTAGGTCCCAAAGGGGATTAACAAATTTGGCTCTCGGGTCTCGCGCAACAAGCTGCGCGAGGTAGCCGAGCAGTGCCAGAAGTGGGCGAAGAACAAGAGTGAGAAACGGGAAGCGCCGATTATTGAAGCACTTTGTACGACTGGGCTTCCAGCACTTACCGCTTCATCCACTTCTCATACTCGCGCGTATGCCGGGATTCCAGCCTTACTTCCCGCCCGGCAATAAACATCTCCTTAATATTCGTCCTTGCCTCCATCGGGTCGCCGTCCGTCAAAATCAAATCGGCCCATTTGCCTTTCTCAATTGAACCCAGCGAGTCACCTGCGCCCAGGATCTCCGCACTATTGATAGTCAGTGCTTTTAACGCTTCATCGTGCGGCAAGCCGAAAGCCACTGCCTGGGCGGCTTCAAAGGGTACATTGCGCGCGAACTCCACATCGAACGTGCCGAAACAAATTTTCACCCCGGCCTTATAAAACTCGGCAGGCAAAGTATAGGGGGCATCGTAGGCATCGTCGTCATGCAGCGGTAATTCAAATGTCTTTCCCAGCACCACAGGGATGTGATGTTCTTTCAGCAATGGCCCGATGCCGGCGATCTCGCGCGGATCGGCGATAATGATTTTCACCTTTTCCTTATCCGCGAAAGCCACCGCGTCCTTGATCATGCGCTCACGCTCAGCCCGCACAAAGATGGGCCGCTGGCCGTCAATCACCGCGAGCATCGCTTCCAGCCGCAGATCGGGCCGAAATTCCGCGCCGCCGGCTTGTTTCTCAAACTTATACTTGCGCGCCTGTTGAAAGAAATCGCTCATTTGTTGCAAGCGTTCCTTATACTGCTTTTCGCGCTCTTGAAAGGTCTGCGCCGGTGTACCCAGTAAAGCCGCAAGCTGGCGCGGCGTGTCCGATTGAATCTCCGGGAAGACCATATCCAGCACCGCTCCGCGCTTCACCGCCATTTCTTCCCAGGTCCAGCCGTCCAGGTGCATCAAAGCGCCTTGTCCGGCAATGATAGGCCCGCTGCTGTTGCGCCCACCGCGATTGCCGCTGCCGGGCAGAGTCACCACACTGGTTATCCCCGAGGCGCGCGTAACTTCCACATGCTCGCTTGATGGATTGAAAGCTATTTCCGCGCGCAACTCCGGGTTGAACGTGCCGATTTCATCCAGATCCACGGTGTCGCGCAAAGCGCCAATCTCGGACAAGCCAACATTTGTCGCGGCGTTGATCATGCCCGGATACAAGTGCAAGCCGTGCCCATCCACCACATGCGCGGCTCTGCGTTCCGCTAAATGCGGGCCGATCTCCGCAATCTTACCGTCGATCACCAACACCGAGCCGTTAGCTATTTCCGGCGAGGTGATGGGATGCACTGTCACGTTCCGGATCAACACCGAATTCACTTCGGCGGCACTGGAGGCCAGCACACCGCATAGAAATAAGAAAGCGATTCTCATTTGACTTCCTCACGATTCGGTGTAGCCGGGGCATCCGCCGCCCCTGCCCCATTCTTAGTGCGCCCTTTGGGGGCCGCCGCCGCTTCCTTCTCTTCCAGCGCCTTCTTCCTCCTTTCGAACTCGGGGCGGGTTTCGAGATCTTTCTCCCGATCAAAATACTCATGCCCGTCGATCCACACCTTTTGCGCTTTTGAGAAGCCTGATAGCGGATGATTGTCGAACAGAACGAGGTCAGCCGACTTGCCTACTTCAATGGATCCCACTGTGTCGTCGATGCCCAACTGCTTGGCTGGGTTAATGGTTACCATCGCCAGCGCTTCGTTTTCGTTCAAGCCGCCATAACGCATCGTCTTGGCCGCTTCCAGGTTCAGGTGGCGCTGGAGTTCGTCCGAATCCGAATTCAGAGAGACCACCACTCCTTTCCTGGTCATAATGGCGGCGTTGTAAGGAGATGCATCGTAAGCTTCTATCTTGTAAGACCACCAATCGCTGAAAGTGGACGCGCCCGCGCCGTGAGCGGCGATTTCCTTGGCAACCTTGTAGCCTTCCAACACGTGCTGGAACGTGCGAATCTTGAACCCCATTTCATCAGCAACGCGGATCAACATCAGAATCTCGTCCGACCGGTAGCAGTGCGCATGCACATAACGCTTGCCTTCCATCACCTCCACCAAAGGTTCAAGCCGCAGGTCTTTACGCGGCGGAATTGGATGCTCTCCGCGCGCCACCTTTTCGTGATACGCTTTCCAATCGGCTTGATAGATTTTCGCTTCCGTAAAGCTCTGCCTGATTACTTCTTCCACGCCCAGGCGGGTTCCCGGATAGCGGCGCTCGGGAGTGGGCCCCTGGTTCAAAAAGCCTTGCGCCGGATAGCCTTGGCGCTTCGGATTCTCGCCCAGAGCAAACTTGATGCCGGGGGTTGCGCCTTCGAACAACATCTCTTTGGCGTTTTTACCCCAGCGCAGTTTGATCACCACCGTTTGGCCGCCAATGGCGTTGGCGCTGCCGTGCAGCACATTTGAAACCGTAAGGCCACCGGCCAAGGCGCGATAAATATTGATGTCTGTGGGGTTGATGATGTCTTTAACATTCACCATTGATGAATCGGAAACTGTGCCTTCATTTATGCCGCCTTCGATGGCGGTATGCGAGTGGCAATCGATAAGGCCGGGAATCAGGAATTTGCCCGAGGCATCCACGATGGTGGCATCGGCGGGCGCGCTCAGGTTCTTGCCGATGGCGGCAATCTTACCGTTCTGAACGAGCACGCTGCCGTTCTGAATGGTGCCTTTCGTCACGGTCATAACGGTGGCGTTGCGAATGAGGATTGCCTGCGCGTGCGCCACGGCCCCGGCCAGCGCTGCCGCTATTAGAAGCTTTCGTTTCATTGCTCTAGTTCTCCCTGTGCAGCCGGCTTCTTCCCGCCAGGCGGCGCTTGTTGCAGGTCTTTCGACGGTTGGAATTGCCGGCCGTCCACAAACACATATTCCACGGTGGTCTTATCTTCAAACGCATCGCCTTTCATCACTACAAGGTTGGCAATCTTACCTTTCTCCACTGTGCCCAGGCGGTCGGCCACACCGTATACTTCCGCAGCGTTCAAGGTCAGCGCGCGAATCGCATCGGCGCGCGAAAGGCCGGCGTCCACCGCTTTCTTGAGCGCCTTCTTTAAATCGGCAGCGTTATCCACGCCATCGGAGTAGAAACCGAAAGGCACGCCGGCTTTGGCCAATAGTGCGGGTACGCTGGGTGCTTTAGCGCGCATAGTCAATTCCCGAAAGGTTGAAATTTCGGTGGGATCTTCATCTTTCGGCTTCTCGGGCCATTTCAGGCTCACCAGCAGCGGAACCTTTGCCTGTTTCAGCTCATCGATGCGTTCGTAAGCTTCATGCAGGCCATAAAGAATGAATGGTTTCTTCAACTCTGGCGCAAAGTTCAGCATACGGTCAATCTGCTGGGATTCCGCCGCCGGCAAAAGCAAGCGCGGCGATTCGGCCAAACCTTCCAGCGCATGGTCATATTCCGGGCGTTTGCCGGCGTTTGGGTTCGAAGCGTAAATCTGCTTGGCCTGCTCATATTGATCGAGGTCGAGAAAGAGTTGCCGCACATAGGAAATGTTGCCCATCAGCGAACTGGGAAAGCCGGTACGCCCGAAACCGCCCAGCCGGAAGGAGATTTGCTGCCCGATTGGCTGGACGATCACCATGTCGCGCCCACGCTCGCCCGCCAGATCGATCATCGCGCCTAAGCCCTGAAAAATGCCTTTGGTGGGATAGGTGGCGGCACTGGTGAAGCCCGCCGCGCGCGCAGCGTCAAGCCTGGTATCGTTTGCGGAAACCAGGTCGGCGGCGCGCTCGAAAGAAAATGTTTGCGGACGGTCTTCGGGACCCCGGGCTCTCGGTTCCGGCGTGGTTGTTGCCGGAGTTTGAGCGGCATTGCCGCGGGTCGCTGGAACCGGAATGCCCCAGCTGCTCAAGGTGTCTATAAAACCCGGGTAAACGGTCAAGCCGGCACCGTCGATCACCCAGGCGTCGGCGGGCACGGGAACGGAAGCGCCGACATCGCTGATCATTCCGTCGCGCATCACAACCGTAGCTTTGGGCAGTTCTTCGCCGCTTACCGTTACCACTCGGGCATCCTTAATGGCCACAGCTCCATGGGTTTCCGCCGGGGTGCGGCCGGCGGCCAGGGCGAGGACAATCAACCACGGAAGCGTTCGTTTCATGCCGTGTAAATCTCCAGTCACAAGTTTTGCAAGAATTTTAATATTGTGGCACAGGTTGCTGGAAGCGCTTGGTGGTCAAGCATTTAAGTGCCGGTTGGCGGGCCGGTTGAACACTGGCAAAAGCATGGGTCGCGCACGGGCGCTTGCTAGCGTTGGGTCATGAAAGAAAAAAGCAAACCCCAGAGCGCCTCTTTTACGGGGCCGCTTCTGGAAACGATTGTTGCCAGGGATAAGGCCAACTTTGCGGCTAACTTTCCTGCGCCGACCATAGGTTCGACACCACTGCCTCAACCGAATCTTTATCAAGATCCGGGGAGTGGGTACAACAAGAACTTTACTTTCCCGCAGGACTAGATGCGGAGGGGCAGGCTTACCCGCCTGCCCCTACTTTTCTACCCTATTGTTCGCTAAACTGATTCGTGCAGTGAGTACTCAAACCACATACCGGCAAGCCGGTGTCGATATTGATGAGGCGGAGCGGGCGGTCCTGCTCATTAAGCGGCACGCGTCCAAGACGCTGACGCCCAACGTGCTGACGTCTATTGGCAGTTTTGGCGCGGGCTTTTCGCTAAAAGGCTGGCGCGACCCGGTGCTGGTGAGTTCCGCCGATGGAGTCGGCACGAAGCTTAAGGTTGCCTTTGCCACGGGGCGGCATGACACGGTGGGTGAAGACCTGGTCAATCATTGCGTCAACGATATCGCGGTGCAGGGCGCGACGCCGCTATTTTTTTTGGACTATTTTGCGGTGGGCAAACTTGACTCCGATGTTTGCGGCAAGGTGGTGGCCGGTATTGCGCGCGGCTGCAAACGCAACGGCTGCGCGTTGATTGGCGGCGAGACGGCCGAAATGCCCGGGATGTACCCTCCCGGCGAGTATGATTTGGCGGGCTTTATCGTGGGCGCGGTAGAGCGCAAGCACATGTTGACCGGTACGTCCATTGAACCTGGAGACGCGATTATCGGCCTGCCCTCCGAAGGCCTTCATACCAACGGCTATTCGCTGGCCCGCAAGCTGTTGTTTGAAGTGGCGGGCCATGCGCCCGATGCCCGCCTAGCCGAACTTTCCGGAACTCTTGCGGAGGAGTTGCTGAAGACGCATCGTTCTTATCTCAAACCGCTGCAGGCCCTTCACCGGGCCAAATTCCTGAAAGGCGCTGCCCACATTACGGGCGGCGGCATGACCGATAACGTACCCCGTATTCTGCCGCGCGGAACCTGCGCCGTCATCAACCGCGGATCTTGGCCGAACCAGCCGATTTTTGAATTGCTGAAGCGTCTGGGCAATCTTCCCGAAGAGGATTATCGCCGCACCTTCAACCTGGGCGTGGGCATGGTTCTGGTGGTGGCCGAGAAGAAATTTGGGTTCGTATCGCAAATTCTGAAAAAGATGCGCGAGCCCTTTCACAAAATCGGTTATATAGACGAGCTCAAATCCGGCAAACATCCCAAGGTCGTGTACCATTGACGGGCTGGCGGCCCCGCCTTGGCATTCTTTTATCCGGCCGCGGTTCGAATTTCGAAGCCATTGCGGCCAATGTTATGGCGGACCGGCTCCCTTGCGAGATTGGGTTCGTTTTTTCAAATCGGCCCGACGCCCCCGGTTTGGCCCGCGCCCACTCGCTTGGCTTGCCCTGCGGCGCGCTGCCATCCGCCGGTCTCGAGCGCGCCGTTTTTGACGATCAGGTTGCCAAGTTGTTGAAAGAAAACGGCGTCGATTTGGTTTGTCTGGCCGGCTATATGCGCCTTTTGAGCGGTGGGTTCGTTGCGCAGTTTTCGCAGCGCATTCTCAATATTCATCCATCGCTGCTGCCCGCGTTCCCGGGCATCGACGCGCAATACCAGGCTCTGACTCATGGCGTAAAAGTAACCGGCTGCACGGTTCATTTAGTGGACGAGAATCTGGATAGCGGCCCGATTCTGTTGCAATCCGCCGTATCTATTTTCGATAACGACACGCTTGAAACGCTCTCGTCCCGCATACTTAAGGAGGAGCATAAGATTTATTCCGAGGCGATCGCCTGGGTGGCGGCGGGCAATTACCGCATAGAAGGCCGCCGGGTGGTCAAGACGTAAGAGAATTTTGTAAGCAATGTTGAATCGCATATACGCAGGACTCGCCGCTCTTCTGGTAGCCGGCTTCCTTATTTTTTGGTTTTCCGGAAAAAAAGCCGAGATCAAGTTTGCTCAACCTGTGGCCGGCATCGGCACATCCACGACCATTAGCGTCCAGACTGACGATCCAGTTGGCGTGAAAGCGTTCGCGGCCTCGCTCGAACAGAGCGGTCAAAAGCAAACAGTTTACGAAGACAAAATTCCTTCGCCGCAGAAAATGCGGATCTATACTTTCAGCGCCGGTAAACAGCAGGCCGGGTTCTTGAAGGAAGGTCCGGCTAAGTTGACGGTCAAAGCCTGGAGCAACGATCTGCGCGGCGCTTCAACCACGCTCACCCAAGATGTGCAAGTTGAGTTGCGGCCGCCTATGATTGTGGCCGACGGCAAGCAGCATTACCTCAACCAAGGCGGCATGGAATTAGTGGTGCTGGATCCGGGCGGCAATTGGACCGAGGCGGGCGTGCATGTTGCCAATTACACGGCCGGCAGTTTCCCCATGCCAGGTGAGCCCGCAAGCAGTTCGCACCGCTTCTCAATGTTCCCGTTTCCCTGGAACGTCTCGCCGGATACCATTCCGCTGGCGTTCGCCCGCAACGGTGCCGGCACGGAAGTAACCACGACTTTCTGGACCAAAGTGTTTCCAAAGAGCTTTCGCTCAAGCGATATCAACGTCACCGACAAAGAGCTTACGAAAGTAGTGGGCGAGCTCGATCCCGAGGGGACTGGCAGCCTGGTGGAACGGTTCGTCAAATTGAATCAAGATCTGAGGCGAGCGAACACGCAGACGATCTACGAACTGCGCACTAAGACCGAAAGCAAGATTTTGTGGTCGGGGCCTTTCATTCCTGTGAAGGGTGCGCGCGAGTCTTACTTTGCCGACCGGCGCAGCTACTTTTATAACGGCAAGAAAATAGATGAGCAGGTGCATCTGGGTTATGATTTGGCCCAAACCACCAACATGCCCGTAAAGGCCGCCAACGCAGGCCGCGTGATCTGGGCCGACCGCCTTGGCATTTATGGCAACTGCGTCATCATCGATCACGGCTATTCGCTGCAGAGCCTCTACGGCCACATGAGCCGGCTGCTGGTCAAGGTGGGCGACATGATTCAGAAGGAGCAACAGATTGGCGTGAGCGGCGCGACCGGCATGGCGTTCGGCGACCATGTTCACTTCAGTATGTTGATCGCGGGCTATCAGGTGGATCCGAAAGAGTGGTGGGACGAGCACTGGATTCATGACCGGATCTTGAGCAAGATCGGTCCATCGGCAGGAAAGTGATTACTTCTTGCCGAGGACGCCTTCGAGCGTTTCGGCGGTGAGGATTTTTTTCAGCCAACGTTGGATTTGAACGGGCGTGGCCGACTCCAGCTTTTCGTCCGCCCATTTGGGGAGCGTATGAAATTTCGCCTTCAGTAGGTTTCGGAGCACCTGTATTCGGGCATCCCGGTCAGCACTGCGGCTGGCATTTCGGACCATATCCTTGACCTGCGGGATTTTGAGTAAGGTTTCGGTTGGGCTTAACATTCTCTTTAACTCCATTATCAGCGGCTCCTGCAACTGGCGCAAGCCGCACAGTTCCACGATTTCAAACAGCACTTTATGCCGATCATCGCCTTCTAAGCCAGCGGCCCTTCTTAGTTAGAATGTTCGGAAGCTGCGCTGAGCCGCCGTGCGCCAGCATTGCCAGGGCCAGATCATCCGCATCTTCGCCTCGCCCAAATAAATGACCACTTGCCGCACACGGCGGCGGTATTTACGGCCGAGCAATAGACAAAAGATGCCTTCACGATACGGCATTTCCTTGTCATTTCGAGCCTGGCATTCCAGATGCAAAATGCTTTCATCTTCGAGCGGGAAAACCAGATCGGCCCGGCGCTCGATGACCCGGGCGAGCTCAACGTTCAAGGTCTGCCGCACCGGCACGCCGCCCGTCACCAGATCCAACAACAAGCTTGGACGGTCGTGCTGGAACAGCTCTTTGATCGCCTTATCGTAGTTGCTGACTTCTTTCATCGCGAAAAGAGAAAAGGCCCAAGAGCGTAGTGCGCTCCCGGGCCTTTTGTTCTTTCGATCTGCTTTTACTTACTTGGTATCGCCGTCCGGCTCAGCGCCTTCGCCCTGGCCTTCTCGCAGTTGCTTCAGCTTTTCTTCGCGGCGCACGGCGCGTTCCGCCGCTCGCTTGACGAGTTCCGAACCTACCAGTTCCAGTTTGGCCGTTTCCGCGCCGTCGCCTTTGCGGGCCCCAAGCTTCACAATGCGCGTGTAGCCGCCTTCGCGTTGATTGAAGCGCGGTCCGAGTTTCTCGAACAGCTTCTCAACTGCCGCCGGCCGCAGCAAAAAAGACGCGGCCTGCATACGAGTATGCGGCGTATCTTTCTTGGCAAGGGTGATCATTTTCTCCACCAGTGGCCGGGTGGCTTTCGCCTTCGGCACGGTGGTGGTGATACGCTCTTCTTCGATAACGCTGGTGACCAAGCCGCGCAGTAAAGCGCGGCGCGCGCTCACGTTGCGCTTCAGTTTGAATCCAGCCTTGCGGTGCCGCATGGTTTATTCCTCTGCTCCGGCGTATTGTTCGGCGGCCGCGAAATCGGCGTGAGTAGCCGGGGGCGCGCCACCCACCAGGCGGCCCTGTGCATCGAACTTCATGCCAAACGACAGGCCGAGGCCCGAGAGAATCTCTTTGATTTCGTTCAGCGACTTGCGCCCGAAATTCTTGGTGCGCAACATTTCCGATTCAGACTTCTGCACCAGGTCGCCAATGGTTTGAATATTGGCGTTCTTGAGGCAGTTGTAAGAACGGACGCTCAGTTCCAGTTCTTCCACCGACCGATTCAACACTTCGTTCATCTGGTTGATGGCGCGCTCGGCTGGTTCTTCCGCCACTTCGGGACTCTCTTCGAAGTTGATGAAGATGGTCATGTGGTCCTTCAGCAGCTTGGAGGCTTGGCCCACGGCGTCTTGCGGAGAAATGGCGCCATTCGTCCAAACTTCGAGCGTGAGTTTGTCGTAATCGGTATTCTGCCCCAAACGGGCGGCTTCCACCGTGTAATTTACTTTACGCACGGGCGAGTGAACCGAATCGATCGGGATGTAGCCGATCGGCAGGTCTTCGTCGTAGTTGCGATCAGCCGAGACATAGCCGCGGCCGCTTTTGATGCGCATTTCGATGTTGAGCTTGCCGCCTTCGCCCACGGTGGCGATGTGCAAATTGCGGTCGAGAACTTCAATATCGTTATCGGTTTCGATCTGGCTGCTCATCACTTCGCCGGGCGCGTCGATGGTAAGCCGGGCAATGCGGGTGCCTTCGCCCATCATCTTGAACGGCACTTGCTTCAAGTTGAGGATGATATCGGTGGCGTCTTCGACGACGCCCGGAATCGGGCTGAACTCATGCGACACACCATCGATGCGGACGCCTGTGATGGCCGCGCCTTCGATGGAGCTGAGAAGCACACGGCGCAATCCGGTGCCGATGGTCGATCCGAATCCGCGCTCAAACGGCTGCGCGGTAAACTGGCCGAAACGCTCGGTCAGAGTCTCGGTGTTGGCGACTAAACGCTTTGGTTTCTGAAATCCTTTAAACATAATCTACTTTTCGGTCCTCTCCAATCTTAACGACCGCGCAAGACGGCCACGGTGTCAGACGCGCCGCCCGAAGGCTTTGTTTTCCTTCGATGCTCGGCGGTGCGAGCCGTGACCTTTGCGCTACTTCGAATACAACTCGACAATGAGCTGTTCGTTCAGTTGAATCTGCACCAGTTCTTCACGTTTCGGCTGCTGCAGAATGCGAGCTCTGAGAGCATCGCGGTCAACTTCCAGCCACGAAGGACTGGGAGTATGGGCGGTGGCGTCGCGCGCAGCCAGGATGCTGCTATTGTTCCTGCTGGCTTCGCGTATTTCAACCACGTCGCCCGGCTTAACGGTGAAAGACGGAATGTTCACTTTCTTGCCGTTCACCGCTATGTGGCCGTGGCGAACCAACTGGCGGCCCTGGGCGCGGCTGGTGGCCAAACCCATGCGGTACGCCACGTTATCCAGGCGCTTTTCGAGAGCGGCCAGCATCAATTCGCCGGTGATGCCTTTCTGCTTCACGGCCTTCTCATATAGATTCCGGAACTGGCCTTCGAGCACCTGATAATAACGGCGCGCCTTCTGCTTTTCGCGCAGCTGCAGGCCGTAGCCTACAACTTTGGCCTTCTTATCTTTGCCGTGTTGACCGGGTGCGAAGTTGCGCTTTTCAATGGCACACTTTTCGGTGTGGCAGCGCTCGCCTTTCAAAAATAACTTCATGCCCTCGCGCCGGCAAAGCCGGCAAACTGGGCCACTATAACGTGCCAATCCATGACCTCCACAAAATGACGCGCGCATTTCGCGGCGCGTTTGTCAGGTGCGGTTTACGACGGTCGTTTTCAATGCGACCGCCTTCGTCCCGCTTACGCTTCTGGTTAAACCCGGAGCCATGCTCCAGGTCATCAAAATTCTCAAACTCTGCGCTTCTTAGGCGGACGGCAGCCGTTGTGCGGAATCGGGGTGACATCTTTGATGGATTTCACTTCGATACCCGCCGTAGCCAGCGCGCGCACGGCCGATTCGCGCCCGGATCCTGGCCCCGCGACACGCACTTCCACCGCCCGCAGGCCCGATTCCTTCGCCTTGTTCGCGGCGGTGAGCGACGCTTGCTGCGCGGCGAAGGGCGTGCCTTTGCGCGATCCCCGGAAACCGAGCGAGCCGGAACTGGACCACGCCAATACATTGCCGATAGGATCTGTAAACGTCACAATCGTATTGTTGAACGACGCCTGAATATGCACTGTCCCAAATGGAACATGCTTCTTTTCCTTCTTCTTGAAGGCTTTCTTCTTGGATGATTTCGCCGGTGCCTTCGTTGTCTTTGCCGCTGCCTTCGCCATTTATCTCAAATCTCCCTAGGTCTTTCCGGTGGCCTTCTTCTTGTTGGCAACCGTGCCCTTGCGCGGGCCCTTGCGCGTGCGGGCGTTGGTATGAGTGCGCTGGCCGCGAGCCGGCAAACCGCGCCGGTGCCTTAAACCGCGATACGAACCCATTTCCATGAGGCGTTTGATGTTCATGGAAACCTCTTTACGCAGGTCGCCTTCAATGGCCCCTTCGCCTTCGATCAAGGTACGGAGATGGTTCACTTCCTCTTCGGAAAGGTCCCCCACCTTCTTTTCCGGATCGACTTGCGCCCGGTACAGAAGCGACAAGGCGCGCGTGCGCCCGATGCCGTAAATATAAGTCAGCCCGATGGCCGACCGCTTCTTCGCTGGTAAATCAACGCCTGCTATACGCGCCATATTCCCTCTTCGTTAACCTTGCCGCTGCTTGTGCTTGGGATTGGTGCAAATCACGCGCACCACACCGTGGCGATGAATCACCTTGCACTTGTCGCACAATTTACGAACCGATGCCTTAACCTTCATCTTTTTCTCTTCCTCTATTTCGCCAAAAGCTCCAAAACCCGGCCG
The DNA here is from genome assembly GCA_963785595.1 of Bryobacterales bacterium. Classification (GTDB taxonomy): domain Bacteria; phylum Acidobacteriota; class Terriglobia; order Bryobacterales; family Bryobacteraceae; genus Bog-105. The sequence continues at coordinate 554,003 of CAWAVY010000004.1, forward strand.
CGCGTTCGATCTTCGACCGAAACCGCCACTCGAACCTTATCCCCTACGCGCAAACGCACAAAATTCGCCTTCCGGGTACTCGGCAGATGAGCCACCAAATGATGCTCACCCTCCAACCTGACTCGCACCAGCGCGCTGGGGAGCAATTCAACCACCACGCCATCCGCCTGCCGTTCCACCGCCACTCGCTAAGGTCTGGTTAGAACCCAGGGTCCGTTGTCCGTTACGGCCACCATATGCTCGAAGTGGGCCGAGTAAGAACCGTCTTGCGCCACCGCCGTCCATTTATCGGGCAGCACTTTGGTTTCCGGTTTACCGGCATTCACCATCGGCTCAATCGCCAGCACCATACCCGGCTTCAAGCGCGGGTTTTCGCCGCGCCGGTCCACATAATTCGGAATTTGCGGTTCCTCATGCAGCGAAGTCCCGATTCCATGCCCCACAAACTCGCGAACGATCGAAAAGCCTTGTGAGACCACATGCTTCTCCACCGTGCCGCAAATGTCAAATAGACGATTGCCGGCACGCACCCGGTCAATCGCCATTTCCAAACTCTCTTCGGTCACCTTCAAAAGGCGCTTCACCGAATCGTTCACTTCGCCCACGGCCACAGTCAGCGCGGAATCGCCGTAATAGCCATCCAACAGCACGCCGGTATCGAGCGAAACAATATCGCCCGGCTTCAACTTCCGTTTGGTGGACGGCATGCCATGCACCACTTCTTCATTCACCGACGCGCACAATACAAACGGATACCTGGTGCCCGAGGCCTGCGTGTAATAGCCCTTAAACGCCGGTTTCGCCCCTGCGTCCGCAATCATCTTTTCCGTGGCCAACTCTAATTCCTGAGTCGTTACGCCCTCGGATACCATGTTCTTGAGATCCTGCAGAATCTGGTAAACCAGCAAACCGCTGCGCCGCAATTTCTCAAGCTCTACACCGCTCCGCCGCACAATCACGACCGTATACTCTCTTTAGAAGCGCCACCGTTCTTGCCCGAGAGCAAGCCCGAATCCGCCAACGCCTCGCGAATCCTTTCGAGAACCCGCTCGGGTGAATCTTCTCCACCGTCAATCTCAAACAACGAAACGCCCGCCTTCCGAAAGAAGCTCAGGATGGGCAAAGTCTGCGAATCGTATTCGCGCAACCGTTCCCGGATCACCGATTCCTTGTCGTCCTCGCGGGTTACCAAGAGGGCCCCCTCGCGATCGCATTGGCCGGCGACTTTAGGAGGATTCGTGCTTAAGTTGTACAGGGTTCCACAAACTGGACACTGCCGGCGGCCACTCAGGCGGGCTACGATTTTTTCGTAGTCAACCACTAAGTGTATCACGCCCGGGCGGAATCCGTCGCGGTCCATCATATCGAGAAGTGCCTGCGCTTGCCGCACGGTGCGCGGATAGCCATCCAGAATCAGGCCGTCCTTACAATCCGGTTCGAGAATCCGTTCCGCCACCAGTTCGTTGACTACCTCATCCGGCACCAGTTTGCCCGCCTTAATCAACCCCTCGGCTTTATGCCCCAGTTCGTCTCCCGCGCCAATGTGCGTTCGCAACATATCGCCGGTGGATATGTGCGGGCCGAGCGTTTGGCGCAGCAGCTTCGCCTGTGTCCCCTTGCCCGATCCCGGCGAGCCGAAGAGGATGATGGCGGGCGCAGCCGCTAGCGAGTTTGTAGTAGTTCCGGTCAAAGAAATCCGCTTTTGAAGAAATTCGCCTTTAGCGTCTACCGCGCACGCGTCCGGCGCGCGGCGTAAACCCTTCGTAGTGGCGCATAATTAACTGTGCTTCAATTTGATTGACCGTATCCATGGCAACGCCGACGACGATCAACAGAGATGTGCCGCCAAAATAGAAGTTCACGTTCAGGCCGTCCAGCAGCCAGCGGGGAAAATGCGCATCGATAAAATTACCCAGCGCCGGCGGCGGCAAGTGCTGCAGCTTGATGCCCGAAATCATGATGGTCGGAATAATCGACAAGACCGACAAATAGAGACCGCCCACCACCGTGATTTTCGAGAGAATCTTGTCCATGTAGTCGGCGGTATTCTTTCCGGGCCGAATGCCGGGTATGAAGCCGCCGTACTTGCGCATATTGTCGGCCGCTTCGCTGGGATTGAAAATGATCGAAATATAAAAGAAGCAGAAGAAGACGATGAGCAGGACAAAGGCCAGATAATAAACGGGTTCCGCGCTGCCGAACGCGCCAAAAAAGCTAGCGGCCCAGCGGCTGTTCTTGAAAGGCGCAAATTGCAAAAACGTGGAGGGCAAAGCCAGCAGCGACGAGGCGAAGATAATGGGGATGACACCGCCGGCGTTCACTTTCAGCGGCAAGTGAGTAGATTGGCCGCCCATCATGCGCCGGCCGATTATGCGCTTGGCATACTGGACGGGAATGCGGCGCTCACCGCGTTCGACGAGCACCACAAACGCCACCACTGCAACCATCACAGCCAGGATAGCCACCATCTGCAGCACCGGCCAAGCCCTAGTCACAAACGTATTCTGATAAATGCTGACCATGGCGCGCGGCAGGCCCACCACGATGCCGGTAAAGATGATGAGCGACATGCCATTGCCGATGCCGCGATCGGTAATCTGTTCGCCGAGCCACATGATGAAGGCCGAACCGGCGGTGAACGTTAACATCGTCATCACGATAAACGCCGGACCGGGGTTGAGAACAAAATTTCCGTCGGAACCCTGCAAAGCCATCGCGATGCCGAACGACTGCACAATGGCCAAACCAACCGTCAAATAACGGGTCCACTGGGTAATTTTGCGCCGTCCCAGTTCGCCTTCCTTTTGTAACTTGTCGAGTGTGGGGATGACCACGGTGAGCAATTGCAAAATAATGGACGAGGTGATATACGGCGTAATGCCTAACGCAAAAATCGTCATGCGCCGGACGTTGCCGCCGCTGAACAAATCGAAATAGCCCAGGAAGCCCGATTGCGCCGCGCGTGTAAAGTACGCTTCGAATTTAACGTAATCAATGCCCGGGGTAGGGACGTGAGCGCCAATACGATAGATAGCCAACAGACCGAGGGTAAACAAAACACGTTTCCTAAGGTCCGGAATGCGGAACACGTTAGCGAGCGCTTCAAAAAACTTATTCATGGTTTACCTAACGTTTTGGCTTTCTATCAAATCGGTGGAAGCTACTTTTTCGCACCCTTCTTATTGGACACCGGAGCAGGCTTGGCAATCACTTCCGCGCTGCCGCCGTGCTGCTGGATTTTATCCAGCGCCGCTTTCGAGTATAGGTGCGCCGTGACCGTGATCTTGCGCGTGAGCTCGCCGTTGCCCAGCACCTTCAACCCGGCGTTCAATTTCTTCACAATGCCACTCTTCATGAGAGACTCGGGCGTAAAGGTGTCGCCTTCCAATTTTTCGAGCACACCCACGTTGATAATCGCGTAATCTTTGTGAAAGATATTGGTGAAACCGCGTTTGGGCAGGCGGCGATGGAGCGGCATCTGGCCGCCCTCGAAACCGCGCATTTTGCTGTAGCCCGAGATCGACTTGGCACCCTTCGCGCCACGGCCCGAATACTTGCCGCGCCCCGTTCCCATGCCTTGGCCCAGGCGGCGTTTTTTATGCTTCTGGCCCTTCGGCGGGCGCAGGCTGCTTAAATTCATATCCTTTTATTCCTTCACAATCTCGAGCAAGTGCGGCACCTTGGCAACCATTCCGCGGAAGCCTGGCGTGTCGGGCCGTTCTACCACACGGTTGATTTTATGCAGGCCCAGCGACTTGACGATATTCTTGTGCTTCTGCGGCGTGCAAATGGGACTGCGCACCAGTTTGATTTTGATTTTGCCTTCGGCCATGTTCGTTTCCCGCTTACAACTTTTCGATTGCCAGCCCGCGCATTTCGGCCACGGCCGCCTTGTCGCACAACTGTTCCAGCGCGTTAATAGTGGCTTTCACCACGTTGTGCGCGTTATGCGATCCGATTGATTTCGTCAACACGTTCGGAATGCCAACTGCCTGAATCACCGCGCGCACTGGGCCCCCAGCGATCACGCCCGTACCGGCGGGGGCCGGCTTCAAGAGCACCAATCCGCTGCCGAAACGCCCCAATACAGGGTGGCGGATGGTGGTTTCGAGCACATGCACTTTGCGCAAATTCTTCTTCGCCGCTTCAATGCCCTTCTTAATGGCGGACGGCACTTCTTTGGCTTTGCCGGTGCCATAGCCAACCACTTTCGCCGCCGGGTCGCCCACCACCACTAGCGCCGAAAAGCTCATGTTCTTGCCGCCCTTGACCACCTTGGTCACACGGTTGATGCTCACCACCTGTTCCTTCAGGTTCAGGCTGCCCGCATCCAACCGCTTGGCCGATCCATTTGCTGTCATTCGATTTAAAACTCCAGTCCTGCTTCACGCGCCGCGTCGGCCAGCGCTTTCACGCGGCCATGATAAAGATATCCTCCGCGGTCGAAGACTACCCTTTTGATTCCCTTTTCCTTGGCGCGCTCGGCCACTGTTTTGCCAATCAGCTTCGCGCCGTCCAGGTTTCCGCCCTTGCCCTTCAAGGTCTTTTCAGTGGAGGCGGCGGCTACCAGCGTATGTCCCTGCTGATCGTCGATCACCTGGGCGTAAATGTGATTGATACTGCGGAACACGGCCAATCGCGGCCGCTCCTGTGTGCCCGACACGCGCGCGCGAATGCGCTTGTGAATGCGCAGCCGAATTTCGTTTCTTCCCGCTTGTGCCATTATTTAGCTCCCGCGCCGGTCTTGCCGGCCTTCTTGCGCAGCACTTCGTTGGTATAGCGCACGCCCTTGTTTTTATATGGATCGGGCGGACGCAGGGAACGAATCAGCGCCGCCACCTGGCCGATTTCCTGGCGGTCTGAACCCGTCAAGACCAGATGGGTCTGTTTGTCGATTTTCATGTCCACGCCCTTCGGCAGTAGAAACTCGATGGGATGCGAATAGCCGAGCGTGAAGGTGGCGACCTTGCCTTTTACGTCCGCGCGGTAACCGGTGCCGACAATGTCCAGCTCGCGCACGAAACCGGTGGAAACGCCGGTAACCGCGTTGGCGGCGAGGGCGCGCGTCAAGCCGTGCAGCGCGGCCAGCTTCTCGTTATCGCGAACCAGTTCAAGCGTATTGCTCTTTTGCTCGAGGCGGATGCCCGCCGGAATGGGCACCGACAGCTTACCCTTGGGACCCTCCACCTGCAGGTCTGTACCAATCTCGCCGATCTTGATTTTGACCCCCGATGGCAGGGGAATGGGCTTTTTTCCTACTCGTGACATGCGTTGGTCCTTACCAGATCTGACACAGAACTTCGCCGCCCACGCCTTCCTTGCGCGCGGTCGAACCCGTCATCACGCCCTTGGGCGTGGTGAGAATGTTGATGCCAAGGCCGCCCAGAATGCGCGGAATATCCTTGCTGCCCACATACACGCGGCAGCCCGGACGGGAAACGCGCTCAATGCGCGAAATCACCGGCAAGTTTCCAGGCGTGTACTTCAAATAGAGGCGGATAAACTTCTTGGCGCCCTCTTCCGTCAACTTGTAGTTGAGGATGTAGCCCTCTTCCTTGAATATGCGCGCCAATTCGTTCTTCAGCCGCGAGGCCGGCACGTCCACCTTCGCATGCCGGGCAATGAGCGCGTTGCGCACTCTCGTCAGCATGTCGGCAATGGGGTCTGCTGTCATTTACTTACCTTCAGCACCTTTCATTCCTTTTTTCAAAATCCCTTTTCCCAAACCAGGTCGCTTACGCTTCCCGCTCTTTACCAGCTCGCCTTGGTCACGCCAGGGATCTCGCCAGCCAGCGCGAACTTCCGGAAGCAAATCCGGCACAGTTGGAACTTTCTCAAGAATCCGCGCGGACGGCCGCAATTCTTGCAGCGGTTGCGCAGCCTGGTGGGAAACTTAACCATGGTTTTGGTTTCCTTGGCGTGCGCCAGCGCGGCCAGCCGTTCATCTTGTTTCGCGATTTTCGCAGTTGTAGCCATCTAGAATTCGCTTTACCCTTCTTACTGGCGGAACGGCATGCCCATCTGCCGCAACAGAGCCAAGCCTTCCGCGTCGGTTTTGGCCGTGGTTGTGATGGAGATATTCATGCCCTTCGTTTTCTCCACCTTGTTGTAATCGATCTCGGGAAAAATCAACTGATCTTTCAAACCAAGCGTATAGTTTCCACGCCCGTCAAACGACTTTGGCGAGACGCCCCGGAAATCACGCACGCGCGGCAGCGCCACATTCATCAAACGGTCTAAGAACTCGAACATGCGGTCGCCCCGCAGCGTCACCATGCAACCGATGGCCATACCTTCGCGCAGTTTGAATGCGGCAATGGATTTTTTGGCCTTGGTCACTACCGGCTTCTGTCCCGCGATAGCGGACAACTCATTCACCGCGCCATCCATCAGCTTGCTGTTGCCCGTGGCTTCGCCCAAGCCGATATTCAGCGATACCTTCTGGATTTTTGGCACGGCCATGGGGTTCGAATAACTGAATTCCTTAGTGAGCGCCGGAACCACCGAATTTGTATAGTGTTCGCGCAAGCGAGCCTTGCCCGCCGAAGCCTTGGGCGTTTCGGTCTTTTCAAGAACCATGCCGCCGCCTTCGGCTTTGGCGCGCGGCCGCTTCTCGCCACCCGCTTTCGCTTCCTTGGCGGGCGCCTTTTGTTCCTTGGCCGGCTGCTTCTGTTCCTTTGCCGGTTTGCTATCTTTCTTGTCAGCCATCTGAATCGTCCTTACTTCTTGTCCAGCGTCTCGCCGCCCTTGCGTGCAATTCGCGTGCGCCGCACTTTACCGCCAAAGTTGTCCATCTTGTAGCCCACGCGCGTCGGCACGCCGCCCGCCGTCAGAACCATCACGTTCGAAACGTCAATCGGCATCGGCTTATCCGCAATGCCGCCCTTGATCTGTTTGGATGGATTCGGCTTGGTGTGCCGCTTGACAATCTGCACTCCATCCACCGTTACTTTGCGCGCCAAACGGTCCACTTCCAGCACTTTGCCGGTTTTGCCCCGGTCTTTGCCGGCAATCACCCGCACCAGATCGTCTTTCTTGATCTTGATGCGCACCGGTTTGCGCTCGCCCTTTTCCTGGCGGCGCTGATAAGCGATTTTCGGCATAGCTTAGATCACCTCCGGCGCGAGCGAAACGATTTTCATGAAACGCTTGTCGCGCAATTCGCGAGCCACCGGCCCGAATACGCGCGTCCCCACCGGCTCACCCACTTCGTTAATCAACACGGCGGCATTGGAATCGAAACGGATATACGTGCCATCTTTGCGGCGCGTTTCCTTACGCATCCGCACCACCACGCAGCGCACCACTTTGCCTTTCTTGATGGCCGAATCCGGCGCCGCTTCCTTGACGCTAGCGGTAATCACATCGCCCAGCCCGGCGCGCAATCCGAGGTCGCCGCCGCGCGGCAAAATGCACTGCAATTTGCGTGCGCCGCTATTATCGGCAACCTCCAGCATTGTTCGCATTCCAATCATGACGTTTCTCCCTAAAACCGCCGGCCCATTCGCCAGCGGGCGTTCCTTGCTATTTCTTTTTCTTCTTCAAAGTCTTCTTCACGCGCGTATCGGCCTGTTCCGCCAGCGCCGGATGATCCACCGCCACTTGCACGGCGCGCCGCACCACATTGCCTAAACGCCAGCGCTTCAGGCGGCTCAACGGACGGCATTCGATAATCTGCACCACGTCGCCCAGCCTGGCCGATTGCTCTTCGTCATGCACATAAAACTTCTTGCGCTTGGTGACGATGCGCTTATAAACCGGGTGCGCGGTCCGGCGTGTCACTTCCACCACGATGGTTTTCGCCATCTTTGTGGAAACCACTTCGCCCACTTTTTCAGCTTTGTGACCCGCTTTTTCCTGCGTCTCTTCTATTGCCGCCATGTGTATTCCTAATGCCTTCCTACTTCTGCTTCCGCTTGAACAACCCGCCAAAGCCTTTGCGCTTCGACGGAGCTTTCAGCGCGGCCGGCGCCGCTTTTGCCAGCGGTTCAATCTTTTCCCCGGCCAGTTCCTTGGCGCGCAACACCGTTAACATGCGCGCCCGGTCCTTTCGCAGCGCACGGTATTTCGTCAGCCCCTCGAGTTGCCCCATGCCCATCTGAAAACGCAAACGGAACAGTTGTTCCTGCGAATCGTGTATCTGGCGCTGCAGATCCGTTGAGTCCACACCCGTGTAATCTTTGTGCTTCATGTCAGGCTTCCTTGGCCTTCAGTTCGACTTCCGGCTGATTGCGCGAAATAAACTTGGTGGGCACCGACAGCTTCATCGCCGCCAGGCGCATTGCTTCTGTCGCGGTGGCCACCGAAACGCCTTCCATCTCGAAAAGAATCCGGCCCGGCTTAATCACCACCACCCAAGCTTCAGGCGCGCCTTTTCCTTTACCCATGCGGGTTTCCGGCGGTTTCTTGGTGATGGGCTTATCCGGAAATACCCTGATCCAAACCTTGCCGCCGCGCTTGATGAAACGCGTCATGGCAATACGCGCCGCTTCAATCTGCCGGTTGCTCACCCATCCGCAGCTCAACGCTTTCAACCCGAATTCGCCGAACGAGAGCGTCGAGCCGCGCCAGGCTTTCCCGGTCATGCGGCCGCGCTGCTGCTTGCGAAACTTAACTTTCTTCGGCATCAACATAGCGGTATTCTCCTCGCCGTTTCACGCTCGCAACGAGCTATTCGGGCGACTCCTTTTCTTCCTTCACGGCGGGCTCTTCCTTCACGGCGGGTTCCTCGTGCGCGGCAGGTTCTTGGCTCACGGCGGCTTCTTCCTTCGCGGCCGGCGCTTCCGCGACCACGGGCGGAACCGCATCGGCTACCGGTTCGGCGGCTTTCGCGGGCTCCTGCTTCCAGGACGGCACCACCGGCGCCGACATGGGCGGGATGATGGGCGAACTCGCGGGCTTGGACATTTCCGACGGCGGCGCGTGCTGGGTGATTGGTCCCGAAACTTCGGGCGCGGATGCTTGGGGCCGCCGTTCCGGGCGATCGCTACCACGGTCGAAGCCGCGATCTCCACGGTCTGGTCCGCGATCGTCACGCCTTGGGCGGCGGCGCGGTTCCCCTTCGTTGCGCAGCGAATTGCGGCTCTTATTGCCGCCTTCGATCACTTCGCCCTTGTAGATCCAAACTTTGATGCCAATCACGCCATAGGTGGTGTAGGCTTGGCTGAAACCGTAATCGATATCGGCGCGCAACGTGTGCAGCGGCAACTGTCCCTGCAAATACCATTCGCTGCGGGCGATTTCCGCGCCGTTCAAGCGGCCCGACACGCGCACCTTGATTCCCTTGCAGCCGAAGCGCAAGGCTGAATCCACCGCTTTGCGCATGGCGCGGCGGAATGCCACGCGCTTTTCAAGCTGCAACGCAATCGATTCGGAAACCAATTGCGCATCCAGCTCCGGCCGGTGTACTTCCTGAATATCCACGAACACTTCGCGCTTGGTTTTTTTCGCCAGGTCGCTCTTGAGCTTTTCAATCTCCGCGCCCTTGCGGCCGATGATAATGCCCGGACGCGAAGTACGAATGGTGATGCGCAGCTTGTTGCCGGGACGGTCCACTTCAATAGAACTGACGCCCGCCGCTTTTAAGCGTTCGGTCAACGATTCCTTGAGTTCCAGATCTTCGTGCAGCAGCTTGGCGTAATCCTGCTTGGCGAACCAACGCGAGCGCCAAGTTTTGGTGACGCCTAAACGGAAGCCGTAGGGATGTACTTTCTGACCCATATTATTCCTTCTCCGCTTCAGCGGGACGCTCGCTGACCTTGACTACGATATGCGAGGTCCGGCGCTGGTAACGATAAGCGCGGCCCATGGGCGCCGGCCGGATGCGCTTCTGCCGCGGCCCTTCGTTCACGTAAGCCTCCGAGACAAACAGCTTATCCACGTCTACTTCACTGGAACGGCTTTCGGCGTTCGCAATGGCCGATTTCAGCACCTTCTCCACCACGCCGGTAATGCTCTTATTCACCGCGTTGAGGATGTTGACCGCCTCGCCCGCCTGCTGGCCGCGAATCATATCCACCACCAAGCGCGCCTTCTGCGGCGATACACGCACATAGCGCGCCTCAGCCGCCGCTAACGAACCCCTACGTTCCGCCATAATTACTTCGCACTCTTTTCCGTGGCTTTCGCCGCATGGCCTTTAAAGGTCCGCGTTGGCGAAAACTCACCGAGTTTGTGGCCCACCATGTTTTCGGTGACATACACCGGGATGAATTTGCGGCCGTTATGCACGGCGAACGTATGCCCGATGAAATCAGGCACAATCGTCGAGCGGCGCGACCAGGTCTTCACCACTGACTTCTGACTCTTGCCGTTCAAAACCTCCACCTTTTTCGAGAGGTGAGTATCGGTGAACGGTCCCTTTTTTAAAGATCGGCCCATAAATTCCTCGTTAGCGCTTCTTGGCCTTGCGCGTCACAATAAAGCGATCGGTGCGCTTGTTGTTGCGGGTTTTGAAGCCGCGCGTCGGCTGGCCCCAAGGCGTTACCGGGTGGCGGCCGCCCGACGTTTTGCCTTCCCCGCCGCCATGCGGGTGATCCACCGGGTTCATGGTGACGCCGCGGTTATGCGGACGCCGTCCCAACCAGCGCGAACGTCCCGCCTTGCCGAGCGATACGTTTTCATGCTCGACATTACCGACTTGGCCCACTGTGGCCATGCATTCCACTTCCACCCGGCGTATTTCGCCCGAAGGCAGTTTCAGCAGCGCAATGCCGCCTTCTTTCGAAACCAGTTGCGCTTGCGCTCCGGCCGAGCGCGCCATCTGGCCGCCCTTACCCGGACGCAGTTCAATGTTATGCACCACGGTGCCGGCGGGGATGTTCTTCAAGGGAAGCGCATTGCCCACGAAAATTTCCGCTTCCGGGCCCGATGTCACTTTGCGCCCGACTTCCAGGCCGACCGGGCAGATGATGTAGCGCTTCTCGCCATCGACGTAGTGCAACAGCGCGATGCGCGCCGAACGGTTGGGATCGTATTCAATCGACCCGACTACCGCTTCCACGCCGGTTTTGTCGCGCTTGAAATCGATAGTGCGGTAGGCTTTCTTAGCGCCGCCGCCGATGAAGCGGCTTGAAATGCGGCCGTTGGCGGTGCGGCCACCGGTGCGCTTCTTGCCTTCGACCAGCGATTTTTCGGGACGATCTTTGGTGATATCCTCGCGCGTCACGTACGTTTGGAAGCGCCGCGTTGGCGTTGTGGGGCGAAAACTTTTTATAGGCATAGCGTCGTGCTTCCTTTGCTAGATCTCTGTGTACTCAGGCAACTTCTGCCCCGGAACCAAGCGGACATACGCTTTTTTCCAATCGGATGCGTAGCCGGTGAAGCGGCCGCGGCGCCGCAATTTGCCAGCGAACACGCTGGTCCGCACCGCGCTGACCTTCACCTTGAAAACGGTTTCCACCGCCTGCTTGATTTCAATCTTGTTGGCGTCTTTATGCACTTCGAAACAAAGCGTGCTTTCGTCTTCGCGCTTCACATGGCCCTTTTCGGTAATGAGCGGACGGCGGATCACATCGTAGACGTTCATTAGCTCAAGGCCTCCGACAGTTTCTTTGCGGCGGTCTCGCTCAACAACACATCCTGATGCTTGAGCAAATCGTAAACCGTTACCTCTTTCGTAGGCACCAGTTTCACGCCTTTCAAATTTTGCGAGGCGCGCTGCAGGTTGACGTTTTCGCCGTTCTCAACCAAAAGAACCGTCTTCCTGGTCTCGAGTTTGGCGAGCACACTAATCATGTTCTTGGTCTTGTGATCGGCCAGACTGAAGCCGCTGACCACACGCAGTTCGCCATCGCGCAGTTTAGCCGATAACGCCGAGCGCAGCGCGCCCAACACCATTTTGCGCGGCAGTTTGTATTCGTAGCTGCGCGGCTGCGGCCCGTGCGTGGTGCCGCCATGCCGCCACAGCGGCGAACGGATGGACCCCATACGAGCCCGCCCGGTACCCTTCTGCTTCCAAAGCTTCTTGCCCGATCCGGAAACTTCATGGCGCGTCTTAGTTGCGGCATTGCCACCGCGTTTGGCGGCGGTGTATTGGCGCACCGCTTCATACAGCAGCGCTTCGTTCACTTCGGCGCCAAACACCACGTCGGAAAGCTCAATCGAGCCCACCGGCGCGTTGTTCAGATCCACTATATTTACACTCGGCATTTCGTTTCTGTCCTTGCCTGATTCCTAACGCCTGATTCCCTAACGCTTAGCCCGCCGCACCATGACGTAGCCGCCGTTCGGGCCGGGAACCGCGCCCTTCAGCGCTATCACGCTGTCTTCGGCATCCACGCTTACAATTTCAAGATTCCGCACCGTTACCTGGTCGGTTCCCATGCGCCCGCCCATTTTCATGCCCGGGAAAACGCGCGACGGAAAGCTCGAAGCGCCAATCGATCCTGGTGCGCGGTGAAACATCGAGCCGTGCGTGGCGTCGCCGCCGCGGAAATGATGGCGCTTCACCACACCCGCGAAACCGCGGCCCTTGCTGGTGCCAATCACGTCCACTACTTCCTTCGGCTTAAACTCTTCCGCCAGTACCCGGTCGCCCTGCTTCAAATCGCCGTTGCCGCCCAACAGATGAAACTCGCGCTGAAACCGCACACCCTCGGCGCCCGACTTGGCCAGATGCTTGGTTTGCGGCTTGTTCTGTTTCTTGGCGTATTCCACCAGCCCTAATTGAATGGCGTCGTAACCATCGGTGGCCGGCGTTTTGCGCTGCGTAACAACGCAGGGGCCCGCTTTGACCAAGGTCACGGGGACCACTTGCCCGTCCGCCGTAAACACCTGCGTCATGCCGATCTTTTTGCCGAGAATTCCTGGACTCATGTTTCTCTTCCTGTCCTGAAGCCCACGTCTCACCGTGAGCCGATCCTGATCGCTACCCTACTTGTTCTTGCCGAACGCCTTGATCTCGACGTCCACGCCAGCCGGAAGATCCAGCTTCATCAATGCATCCACGGTTTCCTGCGTTGGCTCTAAAATGTCGAGCAACCGTTTGTGCGTGCGGATTTCAAACTGCTCCCGTGACTTCTTATCCACGTGCGGCGACCGCAGAACCGTGTAGCGATTCTTCAGGGTCGGCAGCGGAATCGGCCCGGCTACCGTTGCGCCCGTGCGCTTGGCCGTATCGACGATATCGCCGGTGGATTGGTCCAAGATGCGATGGTCGTACGCCTTGAGCCGGATGCGGATGCGTTCTTTCATTTGCCTTCTTATCTCTTTCAAACGTGTGAGGCGCCGCCATGCGCCGCCCCGGCCCGCTTACGACAGAATCTCCGACACCGTTCCGGCGCCCACCGTGCGGCCACCTTCGCGAATCGCGAAGCGCAACCCTTTATCCATAGCCACCGGCGTGATCAATTCCACTTCCACCGCCACGTTGTCGCCCGGCATCACCATTTCCATGCCTTCCGGCAGCTTCGCCACGCCCGTCACATCCGTGGTCCGAAAGTAAAACTGCGGCCGATAGCCATTGAAAAACGGCGTGTGCCGTCCGCCTTCTTCCTTCGACAATACATACACTTCGCCCTTGAAGCGCTTATAGCCCTTAATCGAACCGGGCTTCGCAATAACCTGCCCGCGCTCCACATCGTTCTTTTCAATGCCGCGCAGCAACAGGCCCACGTTATCCCCGGCCCGCCCTTCGTCCAGCAGCTTCTTGAACATTTCCACGCCCGTTACCACCGTCTTGCGCGTGTCCGTAAAGCCGACGATCTCCATTTCCTCGCCTACCTTGCAGATACCCTTTTCAATGCGCCCCGTCACCACCGTGCCGCGGCCCTGAATCGAGAAAATATCCTCAATCGGCATAATGAACGGCTTGTCGATAATACGTTCCGGCATCGGAATGTAGGAATCCACTTTCGCCATCAGCTCATCCACCGTGGCTTCCCACTTGGCTTCGCCATTCAAAGCGCCCAACGCGCTCACCCGCACCACCGGCAGCGTGTCGCCCGGAAACTGATAGCTGGTCAGCAATTCACGCACTTCCAGTTCCACCAGTTCGAGCAGTTCGGCATCGTCCACCATGTCAACCTTGTTCAAGGCGACAACAATGTACGGCACACCTACCTGGCGCGCCAACAGAATATGTTCGCGCGTTTGCGGCATCGGCCCGTCGGTCGCCGCCACCACCAGAATCGCGCCATCCATCTGCGCCGCGCCGGTAATCATGTTCTTGATGTAATCGGCATGCCCCGGGCAATCCACGTGCGCATAGTGACGGTTCGCCGTCTCATACTCCACGTGCGCCACCGCGATTGTAATCCCGCGCGCCTTCTCCTCCGGCGCGTTATCGATCGAATCGAAGCTGCGAAACTTGTTCTTCGGATTATGCTTCGAAAGCGTCTTCGTAATCGCCGCTGTTAACGTCGTCTTGCCGTGATCGATGTGGCCGATCGTCCCGATGTTGACGTGCGGCTTGCTCCGGTCAAATTTCTCTTTCGCCATTTTCGTTACCGTTCCCTTCTACTTGGTTGCGACTCCGCCCTTATTGCGGTTGATAATTTCCTCGGCCAGATTCTTAGGAACTTCTTCGTACTGGCCAAAATGCATGCTAAAACTGCCGCGGCCTTGCGTGCGCGAACGCAGCTCGGTCGCATAGCCGAACATTTCCGATAGCGGCACCATCGCTTTAACAATGTGCGTACCGCCGGCGATTTCCGTGCCTTCCAAACGCCCGCGCCGTGAAATCAAATCGCCGTTCACCGGCCCCATATACTGTTCGGGCACCGTGACTTCAATGCGCATCACCGGTTCGAGCAATACCGGCTTGGCTTTCTGCAGCGCTTCTTTCACGCAGATGGAAGCGCAGATTTTGAATGCCATTTCCGATGAATCGACATCGTGGTAAGCGCCGTCGAACACCGTCACCGTGACGTTGTTAATGGCATAGCCCGCCAGGATGCCGCCTTCGAGCGCTTCCACCACGCCCTTTTCGATGGCGGGGATGAATTCCTTCGGGATGTTGCCGCCTGTTACGGCATTGACGAACGCGAAATCCTTCTCCGGATTCGGCTCGACGCGTAGTTTCGTGCGCGCATATTGGCCGCTGCCGCCGGTCTGTTTCTTGTGCGTGTAATCATATTCCGCTTTTTGGCGAATGGTTTCGCGGTAGGCCACTTGCGGTTTGCCCACGTTGGCGCCCACGTTGAATTCGCGCTGCATGCGGTCTACGATGATTTCCAGGTGCAATTCGCCCATCCCGGCCAGAATGGTTTGCCCGGTTTCCGGATCGGTCGAAACGTGCAACGTTGGATCTTCGGTCGCGAGTTTGTGAATGGCGACGCCCAGCTTCTCCTGGTCGGCCTTGGTCTTCGGCTCAATCGCCAGTTGAATCACCGGGGCGGGGAACACAATGGATTCGAGCAGCACCGGTGATTTTTCGTCGCAAATGGTATCGCCCGTGACCACCTGCTTGAGACCCACCGCCGCGCAGATATCACCCGCCAGGATTTCCTGAATCTCTTCGCGCTTGTTGGCGTGCATCTTGACCAGCCGGCCGATGCGTTCTTTTTTGCCCTTGGCTACGTTGTAAATCGAATCGCCCGTTGCCAGCTTGCCCGAGTAAACGCGGATGAAGCACAACTGACCCACAAACGGATCGGTCATGATCTTAAAAACCAGCGCCGAGAACGGTTCCTTGTCGTCAGGCTTGCGCATGACAATCTCTTCCGGATTGTCTACCGAATGGCCTTTGACCGGCGGAATATCGAGCGGCGAGGGCAGATAGTCGCACACCGCATCCAGCAGGTTCTGCACGCCTTTGTTCTTGAAAGAAGAGCCGCAAATAACCGGGAAAATTTTCTGCGCAATGGTCGCTTTGCGAATACCGGCCATCAATTCGGCTTCCGTGATCGATTTGCCTTCGATGAATTTCTCCATCAGCACATCGTCCGTTTCAGAAGCGGCTTCAATCAGTTTTTCGCGGTATTCCTTGGCTTGTTCTAGCAAATCGGCGGGAATTTCAACGTCGTCGTACTTGGCGCCCAGCGTTTCGTCGCGCCACAGCCGCGCTTTCATGGTGACCAGATCGATCACGCCCTTGAATTGATCTTCCGCGCCAACGGGAAGCTGAATCGGCACCGGACGCGCGCTTAAACGGTCCACAATCGTTTCCACCGAACGATAGAAATCGGCGCCTACGCGGTCCATTTTGTTGATAAAGCAAATACGCGGCACGCCGTATTTATCGGCTTGACGCCACACGGTTTCCGATTGTGGCTGCACACCCGCGACCGCATCGAATACCGCGCAAGCGCCATCCAGCACGCGCAAGCTGCGCTCGACTTCGGCGGTGAAATCGACGTGGCCCGGCGTATCGATAATGTTGATGGTGAAATCGCGCCATTCGCAGGTAGTGGCGGCGGAGGTAATGGTGATGCCGCGCTCCTGCTCCTGCGCCATCCAATCCATGGTGGCGGTTCCTTCATGCACTTCACCGATTTTGTGCGTACGGCCGGTGTAATACAGAATCCGTTCGGTCGTAGTGGTCTTACCGGCATCAATGTGGGCCATGATGCCGATGTTGCGCATTTTCTCTAACGGTGTAGTGCGTGCCATAAATTCTTTTTCAACCGAAGCTGTTACCAGCGATAGTGCGCGAACGCCTTATTTGCCTCCGCCATGCGGTGTACTTCGTCCTTCTTCTTCACCGCGCCGCCTCGCATATTTGAGGCGTCGTTCAACTCATTGGCCAATTTATCGGCCATGCTCTTGTCGGGCCGTGTGCGCGCATTGGTAATGATCCAACGGAGCGCCAGACTGGTCCGGCGATTCTGCGGCACCTCGACCGGCACCTGGTAGTTGGCGCCACCCACGCGGCGCGTTTTCACTTCCAGCATGGGCTTGACGTTCTCCACCGCTTTCTTGAAAGCCTTCAGCGGATCGTCGCCCGAACGTTCCTTCAAAACGTCCATTGCGGCATAAAAGATCTTCTGCGCGGTGGTCTTCTTGCCATCCCACATCATCGAATTGACAAATTTCTCGACAAGCGTGGAATTGTATAACGGATCGGGTATGACTTCTCTAGGCTCTGGTCGTCTACGGCGCGGCATGGAATCTCCCTACTTCTTCTTTCCCTTGGCGGGTGCGGCGGCAGCGGCGGCACCGCCTTTAGGCCGCTTGGCGCCATATTTCGAACGCCCTTGTTTGCGATTGGCCACGCCGGCGGTATCCAAAGTGCCGCGCACCACGTGGTAACGCACGCCCGGCAAATCCTTCACACGGCCGCCGCGAATCAACACAATGGAGTGTTCCTGCAGATTGTGCCCAACGCCCGGTATATAAGTTGTGACTTCAATACCGTTGGTGAGCCGCACACGGGCCACTTTGCGAAGTGCCGAATTCGGCTTCTTCGGAGTGGTGGTGTACACGCGCGTGCAAACTCCACGGCGCTGCGGACAAGCCTGCAGCGCTGGGCTGGCTGTCTTGTAACGCGTTGCCTTGCGGCCTTTGCGCACAAGTTGGTTAAAAGTCGGCATGCTCTAGCTAATCCGCGCTTCGCCAGGCACTTTCCAGCGCCCACACGTAACGCTTGTATCCTCTCGAAAATTCTCGAACTTCTGTTTAAGCAGGCGTAAATCCGTCTCTTGAAAACAGGATCTAGCTGCGATGGAACTACTTGCCAGAAGGCTGATATAGCGTATTCACCAGCCTCAACCGCGAGGGTAACTGCTTCGGGTATTGGCCCTTACCGAATCCCAACGTCACTCTCCTGAAGCTAGTCAGAAGACTTTATCGGTCCAGCAGCGGGGCCCGACTTCCAGCCGGATGCCCATATTTCAGAGCACGGTAGCACAGAGGCCGAAGAATCAACTCGCCAAACCTTACCAGTCTAGAGGGGTTATGTCCCGTTTGTCAAGAAAGACAGGGTGCGACTCAAGAAAAATTGGCTGACTAGGTAATATTCCTAGTCAGCCAATGAAGTTGGGTTGGAGGAGAAGTTTGAAGAAACCAACAGCAAAAACCTTAACGAATTTTTATTATCCTTCGGAGGGGTATGGGCTGTCAAGCCGAAAATTCTATCTGGGTGATTACTTCCCTAAGAGCCTTTGCAAAGAGCGCGATACACCCGCTAATCAAAGAGAGCCCATTCGCCGGGCCCCCACTTACTTTCGTGCGACGTGAGCCGCTCCTCCTACCGGCGTCCGCTTTCGCGTGCGGAATTCTCTTCGCGCACCTGCTGGGCATTGAGTGGCGCTCTTTAATTTGGCCGAGTTCTCTTTGCCTGCTCGTCGCCGCTTTGGTGGTGCTCAGCCCACCGGCAAAAAGGTGGCGGCTTGCCGTTCTTTGCTGCGCCTTGGCTTTGGCGGGTGTGGCCATCGAAATTGGCCATCGCCCAACGCACACTCCTAAGCTGAACGCCGGCGACGGGGAGATTGTCATTTTAGAAGGCTGCGTCAGCAACCCGCCCGTCTTTTCCCCGAACCGCGAGCAGTTCACTCTCAAGCTGACTCCCAAAGCTGCCGCGCGCGTCACCGTCAACCTCAAGCCCGGCGATCAACCGCTAGCGCTGAAATACGGCCAGAGAGTGGAAATGCCGGCGAAAATCCGTGCGCCACGCAATTTCCAAAACCCCGACAGCTTCGATTACGTTCATTACCTCGCCGCGCAGCACATTTATTGGACCGGTTCGGTGAGCAGCGCAGCGGAGATCAAAGCCCTCCCTGGCAGTTGCGGTTCTAGCGTGATCGCCGGACTCTTTGCCATCAGAACCTGGGCCCTGGCAAGGCTCGCCAGCCTCTACCCAGACGATCAACATACGGTAGGCTTACTGCAAGCAACCCTCTTGGGCGAAACCAGTGGCGTCGAACGGCGCTGGACACAGGATTTTCGCATCACCGGTACCTATCACGCGCTGGTCATCTCGGGCCAACACGTTTCGGTGCTGGCTTTCACCCTTCTGCTGATCCTGCGCCTGCTGCATCTACGGAAAGTGCCGGCGTTGTGCGTCGCGACTGTGGCGAGCTGGCTCTACGCTTTCATTTCCGGGCTGAGCTCGCCGGTGGTGCGCGCGGCCGGCGGCTTTACGTTATTTCTTGTAGCCAGTTATTGCTTCCGCCGTTTGCGAATTCTGAATGCCTTGTCGGTGGTCGGCATAGCCTACCTTGTTTTCGACCCGGAGCAGTTGTTCGATCCAAGCTTTCAGTTATCGTTTCTGTCAGCTGCCGCCATTGCCGCCTTCGCCATTCCGCTGATGGAGCGATTTACCGAACCGCTGCGGATGTCTGTAAAGCGTTTTGACCAGCCGGGCTACGATCCGCGGGTGAGTGGACGCGCCGCGGAATGGCGGGTGGAACTGCGTTTGCTCGCCCGAACGGTGCAATGCTGGAGCGGCTTATCGCTGGCCGCTTCGCGCTTTGTGATTGCCCGCGCTACTTTGCTCGCGGCATTCGTAGCCGACGCGGTGCTGGTCTCGGCCTGCGTTCAGTTCGGCTTGGCGTTGCCCATGGTTACCTACTTTCACCGCCTCTCGATTACGGGTTTGTCGGCCAATATCGTAGTCATACCCTTGCTGTCTTTGGTGGTGCCACTGGGCTTTGCATCTATCGCTACCGGTTGGCATTTTCTTGCTGACGCCACCCGGCTGCTGTTACAGGCTTCCGAAATGGTGGCGAACTGGCACGTGAAATTTGAGCCGGCTTGGAGGATTGCCGCCGTTCCCTTAGTGATATCGATTACGTTTGCCGGTTCGCTGATTGTGCTGGGCTTTGCTATCAGGCAGAAACGCGGAGTCGCTTTTGCGGCTTGCTGCGCGCTTGCACAGTTCGCCATCATCTGCTGGCAACCCTGGCCCGCTGATATTCAGCCGGGAACGCTGGAGGTGACGGCGATTGATGTTAGCCAAGGCGACAGCTTGCTGGTGGTGTTTCCCGATGGGGAAACCATGCTAGTGGATGCCGGTGGCTTTCCGGGTTTCGGCAATATGAAGCGCAAGCCGCAAATCGATATGGGCGAAGACGTCGTGTCTCCTTATTTATGGAGCCGGCGGATCAAGCGGCTCGACTACGCAGTCCTGACGCACGGCCACTCCGATCATATGGGCGGGCTGGCGGCCATTCTGGATAACTTCAGGCCGCGGGTTCTGTGGATCGGCGCGGAACCGGAAACGCCCGAATGGCGCGCCGTCCAGCAGGCAGCGGAGCGCGATGTGGTCCGAATTGTCTCACTCACGCGCGGCTCGGGCGATCGGAATATTGGCGGCGCACAAGTCCGCATCCTGGCACCATCGGCAGACTATGTTCCCGAGGACACCGCGAAAAATGACGATTCGCTGGTGATGGAAGTGAGCTACGGCCAGCGGCGTGTTTTAATGACTGGCGATGCTGAACAACCCATCGAAAGCGAGCTGGCCGCCGCTGGTCTTTTGCGTCCTGTTACTTTGCTCAAAGTCGGTCATCATGGCAGTAAAACCTCTTCGAGCGAAGAATTTCTCGATCTTCTAAAACCGCAGTTCGCCGTGATCTCCGATGGGTACCTCAATCAGTTCCATCATCCGCACCCTTCGGTGCTTGCGCGCTTGAGAGAACACAATGCCGCTATTCTGCGCACCGACCAGCAAGGCTTAATCACCTTTCGGACTGACGGGAAACACGTCGAACTTGAAACTTTTCGATGAATCAAAGCATAGAATGGAGTGGATGGAAACTGAAGATCGTGCCCTCGGCTCTAATGCTGAGAACTTTGCCTGGTTTGCGTTAGGCGCGTTTGTCGGCGTGGCCGCGGCCATGTTGCTTGCGCCGCAAAAAGGCTCACACACAAGGCGGCGGCTGGCCGGCCATGTGCGAACAGGCAAACAGAACTTATATGATTCGAGCCAGGATGTAATCAGCAAAGGCCGTGAGCTGTTTGAGAAAGGCCGCGAGATCGCCCAAGAAGCAGCCGAAATGTTCGAGCGCGGACGCCGCATGGCGGAAGCCGGTTTGGGCGGCCAATCTGAAGCGAAGCCTTTCGATCGAGGTTTGTAGTCTCTTGCAACCTTTCGTCAACGAAGCTTACGCCGATTTCAGCAAGCCCGAAAATGCCGCGGCGGCGCGCGGCGTATGGCAGAAAATCCGCGCCGATCTTGGGAAAGAATATGACCTGCTGATCGCGGGCGAGCGCCGCCAATCCAGCGCCAAGCTCGAATCAGTGAATCCAGCGAAGCCGAGCGAAATCGTCGGCGTGCATCAGAAAGGTTCGGAGCAAGACGCGCGCGACGCGGTGGAAGCGGCTTATGCGTACTTTCCGGCTTGGAGCGATGTGCCGGTGGAGCAGCGCGCCGAATACCTGGTGCGGATTGCGGGCGTTATCCGCCAACGCAAACTTGAGTTCGATGCCTGGCTGGTACTGGAAGCGGGCAAGACGTGGGCGGAAGCCGAAGCGGATGTTTCGGAAGCGATCGATTTCTGCGAATACTATGCGCGGCTCGCGCT
Source organism: Bryobacterales bacterium (assembly GCA_963785595.1). Lineage (GTDB taxonomy): Bacteria > Acidobacteriota > Terriglobia > Bryobacterales > Bryobacteraceae > Bog-105. Next base: position 575,407 of record CAWAVY010000004.1, read on the forward strand.
GAAGCTGGCGAAACCGGAACCGCTGGTGCAGTTATCCGGTGAGCGCGACGAGATGGTCTACTTGCCGTTGGGTGTGGGCGTGGTCATTCCGCCATGGAATTTTCCGCTGGCCATCCTGGTTGGCATGACGGTGGCGGCGCTGGTGACGGGCAACACCGTGGTGATAAAGCCGTCAAGCGATACGCCGACGATCGCAGCCAAATTTGCCGAAGCGATGCTCGAAGCGGGCGTGCCACCGAAATGTTTCTCACTGCTGACTGGCAGCGGCGCAGCCATTGGCGATACGTTGGTTGCGCATCCAAAGACGAGGTTCGTTTCATTCACAGGATCGCGCGAAGTGGGTCTGCATATCAACGAACTGGCGGCGAAAACGCCGAAGGGGCAGATCTGGATTAAGCGAGTGATTGCGGAGATGGGCGGTAAAGACGCCATCATTGTGGACCGCGATACCGATATCGACCAAGCTGCGGCTGGCGTAGTCTATTCCGCATTCGGCTACCAGGGCCAGAAGTGTTCGGCTTGTTCGCGCGCCATTGTGGACAGCGCGGTTTATGACGAGTTCCTTGCGAAGCTTAAGAGCAAAGTGGAAACGCTGACGATGGGCGCGCCGGAGCAAGTTGAGAATTATATGGGCCCGGTGATCAGCGCACGCGCGCGCGATACGATCCTGAATTACATTGAGACCGGCAAGAAGGAAGGACGGCTCATTAGCGGCGGCCGCGCGGCACCGGGTGAGGGCTATTTCATTCAGCCGACGGTGATCGCCGACATCGATTCCAAGGCGCGCATTTTTCAGGAAGAGATCTTCGGACCGGTGCTGGCAGTGACGAAGGCCAGAGACTTCGATCATGCGCTTGAACTGGCGAACGATTCCGATTACGGTTTGACCGGCGCCGTCTATACCGACGATAAAGCGAAAGCGGAGAAAGCGCGGCGGCGCTTCTTCGTGGGCAACCTATATATCAACCGCAAATGCACGGGCGCGATGGTTGGGGCGCATCCGTTTGGTGGATTCAATATGTCGGGGACGGATTCGAAGGCCGGCGGCCCGGATTACTTGCTGCAGTTTGTGCAGGCAAAATCGATTGCGGAGAAGGTTGGTTAACATGTTCGACGAACACGATCCTCTCGATGACGAAGACGAGGCAACGCTAACCGCCATTGATCGGGCGATCGAGGGCGTAAGGGAAGGGCGCGTTGTTTCCGCGGAGGAGGCTCGCAAGCGAATGGAACAGTGGTTACAAAAGCCGCTTCAAGGAGAGCCGCCCGGTTAAGTGCGTGGCCGCCCAAAGCCTCTTCAACAGCACTTGGCGTTTTCGTATTTGCGGCGGTGCTTGTGGTCGATGAAGGCCCTCCATTCGGCGGCGGAATGGGAATGGCCGGACAGTTGCAGATGCCGGGCGTAGGCGGTTTCGTCCGACAGTTCGCGGGCGAGGGCAACCACGTAGGAAAACATGCGGCGAAGTATTATCATGCCCGTTCCGCCTGCAATACGGGAGTGGGCGCGTGGCTTGAAGTGCTGAGGAAGCTGTACCAGGCGCGCAAGGAATCTACGATAATTACTGTCACAAGTAATAGGAAGAGGCCACAGACAGCGGCATCGAGCCGGTCGTTGAAGATGCGGGTGTGGGTTTCGGCGAGTTTGGCGGCGGCGATTTTTCCAGCGGCGAGCGCGGTATCGAGAGTGTTGGCGTGCGAGAGGAATCCGAGGTTGGGATCGGGCGCGAAGATTTTCTGCCAGCCGGCGGTAAACGTGATGCTCACCAGCCAAATCAAGGGAACGATGGTGATCCAAAGATAACGGGCGCCGTGCATTTTCAAGAGCACGGTGGTGGCCACGCACAGCGCGATGGCGCTCAGGAGTTGATTCGAAATTCCGAACAGCGGCCAGAGCGAATTGATGCCGCCCAGTGGATCAACCACGCCTTGATAGAGGAAATAGCCCCAAGAGGCCACCACTACGGCGCTGGTTAAAAGCACGCCGGGCATCCAGGCGGTTCTGCCCAGCGGCGGGTACACGTGCCCCAACAGATCTTGCAGCATGAAGCGGCCAACGCGTGTGCCGGCATCGATGATGGTGAGAATGAACAAGGCTTCGAACATGATGGCGAAGTGGTACCAAAAGCTAAGCAGCTTATCGCCGATGCCGCTGCGATTCAAAACTCCATTGAAAATTTGCGCCATGCCCAGAGCGAGCGAAGGCGCGCCGCCGGTTCTACCGAAGAGTGTTTTTTCGCCGGCGCTTTGGGCGAGTTGGGCCATGGTAGCGACGGTTACGGGAAATCCCCACGAGCTGACCTTAGCGACGGCCGCAGCCGGGGTTGCGCCCACCACGCCCGCCGGCGAGTTTACGGCGAAATAAACGCCGGGCTGCATGGAAGCGGCCGCGATCATGGCCATGATCGCTACGAAGCCTTCGAGCAGCATGGCTCCATAACCGATGGGCCAAGCGTGCCATTCTTTGGCGATCATCTTTGGCGTGGTGCCGGAGGCGATCAGCGAATGAAAGCCAGAGATGGCGCCGCACGCAATGCTGATGAAGCAAAACGGGAAAAGCTTGCCGGAGAAGATGGGACCGGTGCCATCGACAAACTGCGTAATGGGCGGCAAGGCCAAGCGCGGGTGAGTGAAGAGGATGCCGAAGGCGAGGAGGAAGACCACGCCGAGTTTGACGAAGGTGCTGAGATAATCGCGCGGGGCCAGGAGCAGCCAAACGGGCAGCGCGCTGGCGGCAAAGCCATACACGATGATGGCCAGGGTTAGAGCGATGCCACTCCAGGTGAACCAGCTTGACCAAGCAGCGGATTCGCCCACAAGTTTGCCGCCGTAGATTCCGGCGAGGACGAGCACGAAGCCGAGGAGCGAGCACTCCAACACTTTGCCGGGCCGGACGAAACGCAAATACAAACCCATGAGCAAGCCGATGGGAATGGTGGCGGCGATGGTAAAGGTACCCCACGGGCTGCCTTTTAACGCGTTCACCACGACTAAGCCAACGACGGCCAAGAGAATGGCCATGATGAGGAAGACAGTGATGAGTGCAATGAAGCCACCCACTTTGCCGATTTCTTCGCGCGCCATCTGGCCGAGCGTTTTGCCGTTGCGGCGCATGGAGCAGAAGAGAATGGTGAAATCTTGCACAGCCCCGGCGAGAACGGCTCCGAAGAGAATCCACAAGACGCCGGGAAGATAACCGAACTGGGCGGCCAAGGTGGGCCCGATGAGCGGGCCGGGCCCGGCAATAGCGGCGAAATGATGGCCCAGCAGAATCCATTTGTTGGTGGGCTCATAATCGTGCCCGTCGCGCAAACGTTCGGCGGGGGTGGAGCGGCCATCGTCGAGCGCCATCACTTTCGCGGCGATGAATTTGGCGTAGAAGCGGAAACCGATGGCGTAGATGCAGGCGGCGGCGACGACCAGCCACAAACTGTTGACCGGCTCGCCGCGATTGCCGGCAATGACGCCTAAGGAAACAGCTCCGCCGACTGCTACGGCAGCCCACAGGATTGCGAATATGTGTCGCATAAGAATCTCAAAAGCGAACGGCGGACTCAAACCACGCGAGCAACGCCAGGAGCAATCCGCCTACCGCGATACCGGCCACGGCTTTGCCGACGTGCGACTTTCTGCGATCATCCAAGCGAATGGCTACCACCGCCGCCGGGCCTTGTTCGAGACGCGTTTGGGAGAAGCCGCCCGCCGCTTGAGGCATTTCAATTACACGCTTGACGCGCGGTTGCAATTCGCCTTCGCGGAATTCAAGAGCCTTGCGCAAGCCGACTGTCAAAACGTTGGTGTGATCGGAAACCGCGCCGATGTACTGGCGGGCGATCCAGATTTCAACGCCGGTCTGGGCGTTGACGGCTTGCACTTCGGACCGGGAGCCGGTGCCCAGCAGCCAATCGTTGGGGCCGGCATTCTCAATGGCGGGATAGAAGGCGAATCGCTGGCGGCCAATGCAGTCGAGGGGCGAAGGCATGAACGGCGCGGCCATTTTCCAAGTGTAACCTTGGCGGGCAAGAGGATGCCAATTTGGAGGGCTTTTAACGGTAAAAAGTGCGGCTGTGGAGAGCGAGTCTGGTCCACATATAAATATAAGAAGCGGATCGCACCAGAAACCTCCCTCTTTTTTGGAACGGAGGGCGAGTTTTTCCCGCGAGCGCAGATGACGGGAAAACGGGTTCGACGCTGCGGCTTTTAGAGTTGAGATTTCCATAAATTGAGCTGCTCCATTTTCGCGGAATACCTTTCTGGTTCGACTGTAGAGGGAGGGGGAACGGGAGGGTTTGAAAAATGAGATTAAGTGGTTGAAAAGGAGGGAGATAATTTTTATAGGTTGCGCGTGACCGAGAAAGATCGCAACGGCTTTTGCGGATTCGGATGTGCGCTGGGGAGGACAGCGCTTTCATCGATATTCACATAGGCCACCGAAACTTATGAGGTCTGGGAGGGGCTGAAGTGAAGGTTGCCGGCAGACGCGAGGAAGGCTGATCGGGCTGCGGACACGCCGGTGAGGGTGATCGGGCAAATGGAATTCAAATGCATTAACCTAGACATGATCTGCACTTTACGAGCGAACGACAATGACCATTCAAAGCGGCGGTAAACAGATTCTGATTCACGGTCTGGCCCTCGTTCTGGCTGGACTGGTTTGGGGCTTCGCCCCTCCCCTGACACCGTATCCGCGGCTAGCCGTTGGGGCGCACATCCAGTTTGAAACGAACGGCTTGTTGTTCGTGGTCCTCGGAATACTCGTACTCAGGCTGCCTCACTCAGCCGGATCCGGTGCGGTCTGGGCGATAGTGGTGTCGGCGTGGCTGACGTGGCTCATGGCCTTGTCCGAGGTTGCTAATGCCTGGTGGGGCACAAACCAGTTGTTGCCCGTCGCAGCCAGGCAAGCCGGCGCGGCCGGCGGTGCGCCGTGGCAGGAATTCGTTGTGAAACTGTGTCACCTGCCCGCAGCGATGGGCCTGATTCTCTCCTTTGTCCTGCTCATAATCGGCGTAGCCAGGCACCGCGAACAGGGAGAATAGACCTCGGATAATGGGTATTTCGTCCAAAGACCTACTTCGCCGTTTGACGCCTGTATCGCGAACAAAAGCCTGGTTGTCCTCAGCCCCGGATGGAGGAAAGCGTGCGCAATATGCGGGTTTCCACCGTCTACGTTTGACGTTTCCCAGACCGCCGTTATCTCGCCGGCGAGCCGATACGGGCTGCGCCGGAAACCTTTGTCCGAGTGGCCGGACGATTGACCCGAAACCGTGCGACCTACGTGTCGGAAGCGCTCGTGCTGGCTCTCCAAGGCGAGCAACGCGTGCTACGGACCGAAGCCGCAGTTCATGTCCCAGAGCGGATAATGCGGCAGAGTGCCAGCCGGATTGCGCACGAATGCTTCCGTCTGAATTACCAACTCCCGCCTGCGCTGGCGTGCCGCAGGCCCAATGTGGACGCGGCCTAGGGGAAACCGCGGTGAGTGCCAGCCACCCGCCGATTGCTGCAAAAGAAGACCGCAGGCTACGATTGGGTGGCCGCGGCCAGACAGAGCCGTGAGTTTCTTTTGATACTCTGTGAGAACCCTTGGAGAGAATGTGCGACAGATACTAGGTCTGGTTCTGACGTTTCTGATGATCATGAATTTCAGTTCCCGCCGCCAGGGCGGCGGCCGATGATGTCGCAAGTCAAATCGCCGCCATGCCAACCGGCACCAAGATCGAGGTTCGACTCAAAAGCAAACAAGAACTGCGTGGCTCTACCGGTGTTGTCTCGGATTCCGGCTTTACGCTCACCGACTCACAAACCGTAGCTCATCAGATTGCATTTGACGACGTAGCCTCGGTCAAGCAAATTAATGCTAAGCCGTCGCATCTCACGCGCAATATCCTGATCATTGTAGGAGTTGGGGTAGCAGTCACAGTGGCCGTGATTGGCATACACATAGCGAAGTGCGGACCATTAGGAGGATGCAACAATCGTATATGATGTGGCCGCGATTGTTGCGCTGGCCGTCTGTGGAGCGTCCGCAATATGGGCGGACGTGTGCAGCAGTCTTCCGGCGGCTCCCACCGAAGAAGTTCAGGGAGGGTACTTTTGGGGCTACACCAACGAAAGCACTCCGCCTCCGCTCTCATTCCGCCTTTCAGTAGCACCCGGGGGACCCGCGTTTCGCATCGCGGTGAGTAACCTTCCCTTAACCGGTTGGCAGTTCAAGAACGAAATCGTTCATGCCGGGGATATAGAAGTGGCGAGCTGCCGCGACGAAAAGCGGCTGCAGTCATTCCCCATCATGGCGTGGCAAGCGATTCATTTCGCCACCAGCTTTGGGGGCGCAAGACATCAAGTTCGACGGCTATCTCGATTTTTCCGTCCTCACTGATTTTGCAGGAAAGTTTGTGAGCCGGTCCTACTGGGTCTATGACCCGCGCTCCGGTCTCTTTGTCGAGAACGAATTAATCAGAGAGCTGGGAGGGAACTGTTTGGGCACCGAGTGGCATGGCGCTTGTTGGAAATCGAATGGCATCGATTTCGATCAAAAGAAGCGCGAGATCAGCACGCGCTATTTGCTGAATGTCTGTTCAGGACCATCACTTACCTTTCCCGGAGATCGCTACCATGTTGAGAACAATCGCCTAATCCTGGTTCACAAAGAGGAAGTAGACCTCGATCATTGCGTCATCACTTACTCGGATCTGATCGGGGGGACCATGCGAGTAACAAAGATAGTCCAGCGTAATGCTCATTGAAATCGGTGCCATAACATGAGTGCTAGAGACACAAAGGGAGTACTTTGACCCGTCTGTAACTGAGAGTTTAGTCTGAGCATTTCACTTGAACTGCTGGCGGGGTGTCGCCATTCTTGATTACGCTTTGTCTCTGGAAGAGATTCCGAAGCCTTCCGGGCTAGATAATTCCGAGTGGCCAACTGAATGTGATCGGTAAACGCTGCGCCGTAATGGCGGATCTATTCGATTTCGGCTGTGACGCGACGGTACCCAAAACCGGACTTAACCGGCCAATCTCTGCTGTGTTTCGCATCGACCCACCCCTTTTCCGACCCCGGAAGGCGGGTGCCGTAGCTCGAAAATGTTATGAAATATGCCAGTGGCGGCGCCATATGAGAAATGTAGCCGCTCAAGACATTCCCGCTCACCCAAGTGTGTACCTTCTCTCAAAAGCTGCGCGCCGAATTAGGGCGCTGACGCTTCCGGCTCGGTTTCGGAGTTAGTCGTGGATCAGAAAATGTAGAAACTCCAGAAGGCTGCGGAGCAGCCCCAATGCACAGAGGCAGGACCTTGCGATTGCGTCATCGCAGCTCGGTCTAGATTTCCAGCAAGTGCCCTATCTTGCCTACGTTCCAGCACTCTGTCTTACCCAGGGTCACATGCGTGCCGGCCGCTTCGTGAATATGGCCGCAGAAGAAATACGCCGGCTGATGCTGCGCAAGAAAGTCTCGAATGGCGGTGCTGCCGAAGTGCTGATTCGCGCCGGCTTGGTCGAGCGCCGTATCCTTGGGCGGGCAATGGCAGATGAGAATCAACGGCGGCTTCAGTGAACCGAAGGGCGCCAAACGCCGGGCCAACTCGCGTTCGCTATATTCGCCCGGAGTATTGAAAGGCGTCGGGTTCGAATAACCCAATCCGGCTATGCGATAGCCGGGCAGTTCCAAACTTCTGCCGTGCAGATCGCGGAAACCATTGCGGCCACAGAACTGCTGAATATCGAGGGCCGATTCGTGATTGCCGGGCAGTACCCAAACGCGGTCGGCGCGGGCCGCCAAAATGTCGGCCGCTTTTTCCAGGCCTCTGCCCCAATTGGCCAAATCTCCGGCGGCCACGTAATAATCGGCCTCCTGGGCCATCAGCTTTGCGAGCGCGCGCCAGTCTTCGTGGATGTCGGAAAAGATCAGCAGTTTCACGCTATAACCGGCAGATGAGCAATTCGCGTTCGTAAATCATTTCGGGCGGTAAGTGGTCGTGCAATTCAATGAAAAGCTCTTCGTGCCCGATGACCTCTGCTTTCCATGCGGCGCGGTGGAAGGATTGTAGTTCCGCGAACTTTTCGTGGGGGAAATCGAGCCCATCCCAATCCATATCCCGATAGCGCGGCACCCAACCGATGGGCGATTCCTGGGCCGCGGCGCGGCTATGCACGCGATCGACAATCCATTTCAGCACCCGCATGTTCTGGCTGAATCCGGGCCAGATGAATTCGCCCTCGGCATCCTTGCGAAACCAGTTCACGTGAAAAATTTTCGGCGTGGCGCTGAGGGCGCGCTGCATGGTGAGCCAATGGCGGAAATAATCGCCCATGTGATAGCCACAGAACGGCAGCATGGCCATAGGATCGCGGCGCACATTGCCTACCGCGCCCGCCGCCGCAGCGGTGGTCTCCGACCCCATCGTCGCCCCTAGATAGACGCCGGCGCTCCAATTAAAGGCCTGAAACACCAGCGGTATCGTGCTGGCGCGCCGTCCGCCAAAGATGAATGCGCTAATGGGCACCCCGGCTGGATCTTCCCAGTTGGGATCGATGGAAGGGCACTGCGCCGCCGGCGATGTGAAACGCGCGTTTGGGTGGGCAGCCTTGCGGCCCGTTTGCTGGCCGATTTGCGGGGTCCAGGTTTGCCCCTGCCAATCCAGGCATTGGGCCGGCGGTTCGGGGGTGAGACCTTCCCACCATACGCCGCCCTCGGGCGTGAGCGCGACGTTGGTAAAGATCGAGTTTTTCTGCAGCGCCGCGATGGCATTCGGGTTGGTCTTGGGCGAGGTGCCGGGGGCTACGCCGAAAAATCCAGCCTCGGGATTGATGGCGCGCAACACACCATTGGAGTCGGGCTTGATCCAGGCGATGTCGTCCCCCACGGTCCAAACTTTCCAGCCTTCGAATCCTTCGGGTGGAATCAGCATGGCGAAATTCGTTTTGCCGCAGGCGCTGGGAAAGGCCGCCGCGACATAGGTCTTTTCGCCGTGGGGATCTTCCACGCCGAGAATGAGCATGTGCTCCGCCATCCACCCTTCGTCGCGCGCGATGTTCGAGGCGATGCGCAAAGCGAAACACTTCTTGCCTAACAGGGCATTGCCGCCATAGCCAGAGCCATACGACCAGATCTGGCGTGTTTCCGGAAAATGGACGATATATTTTTCTGGATTGCAGGGCCAGGGAACATCCGGCTCACCCTGCGCCAGCGGCTTGCCCACGCTGTGGATACAGGGCACCACGCGCTTTTCGTCTTTATCTATTTCGTTCAGTGCCGGTAGTCCAATGCGCGCCATGATGCGCATATTTACCACCACATAAGGCGAGTCGGTTAATTGCACGCCGATTTGCGAGAGGGCGGAATCCACCGGTCCCATGCTGAACGCCAAAACGTACATGATGCGTCCGCGCATGCAGCCCCGGAACAACCCCTTCAGCGTTTTGCGCATCTCGAAGGGATTCACCCAATTGTTAGTGGGACCGGCGTTTTCTTTTGAGAGAGAACAGATGAAAGTGCGATCTTCCACGCGCGCCACGTCGCTTGCGTCGGAGCGGGCATAATAACAACCGGGCCATTCGGTTTGATTGAGCCGAATGAAAGTGCCGCTCTCCACCATTTGGCGGCACAGCGCATCGTTCTCTTCCTGCGAGCCATTTACCCAATGGATGGCGGCGGGCTTGGTGAGATCGGCCATTTTCTCGATCCACCGCAGGAGATGCTTGTTGGTGCTGAGCGGGGCTGCGGACGGAGAGAAGACCGCTTCCTTGGTAGTCATATTGGGGTAGTCCCAGACTACCAATGGTATCCGCGAGCGCACGCGGGAGCGATGCGGCAGCTAAATTAAGTTGTAGCGGCCGACTTGCAAGAGGGATGGCCGCAACCGCATTCAATATCGGCGGTACCGGCTTGTCCTTCGCAGTAGGTGCTGCAATAGGAACTGCCTTCTCGAGGGGTACATCTACACGAGGGATGGGCGCATTTTTTCTGTTCAGACATGAATTTCTCCAAGGGTTGCCTTCGATGCGATCAGATTCTCGATCCGCGCACCAAGTAGAAAAGAAGCAGAATCACCAGGATTGTTCCCAATCCGATGCCCGCGCCTCCGCCATAACCCCATCTTCCGTATCCGTAGTAACCTCCGCCACCACCTAGTAACAGCAGCAAGACGATCAGTATGATCAGCATAGTTCCCTTTCAGCCGTCTGACCGAGCGGTTGCATCTGTGGTTTCAATATTTCAGGCTTGCTGGTGAGTGTACGGGGGAAGGAGTGTCAAACCTTCGGGGGGCGGCTGGAAAGCCAATGTCACTTAGTTTTCCCGGCGCAGCCCGGGTTCTGGAAATTGCCAACCGTCCTCTGTTGAAAGGCCAGATTAGTCTAGGTCGCTCACGCTTCCGGCTCCGTTTCGGCGATTTCGTCGCCAGAAGTGTGGGAGGCGGAAAAACTAAGTGGCATTGGGCCGAAAAGCCGGCCGAGTGCCAAGAATGGCCGCCCTACGAAAGGGCTAATCGACGAAGAAACTCAGCGCGCTGGCGATGTATGCCTTCATCTCGCTGCGTTTCACTACGGCATCCAGGAAACCGTGTTCGAGCAAGAACTCGCTGCGCTGAAAACCGTCCGGCAATTTTTGGCGGATGGTCTGTTCAATCACACGGGGCCCGGCGAAGCCGATGAGGGCGCCCGGTTCGGCAATATTCAAATCGCCCAACATGGCAAAGCTGGCTGTCACGCCGCCGGTGGTGGGATCGGTCAAGACGCTGATGTAAGGCAAGCCCGCTTCATCCAACTGCATGAGCGCGGCGGAAAGCTTGGCCAACTGCATGAGGCTGATGGCTCCTTCCTGCATGCGCGCGCCGCCTGAAGCGGACACCAGAATCAGCGGCGTGCCCTCGAGCATGGCTCGTTCAATGGCGCGCGTGATCTTTTCCCCGACCACCGCGCCCATGCTGCCGCCGATAAACTTCAACTCGAGTGCGCAAATCTGGACTTTGCGGCCGTCCAGCGTCCCGCTCCCGCAAATGACGGCGTCGGGTAATTTTGTGGACGCTTCCATATCGGCGAGCCGCTGCGCATAGGGCTTGGAATCGACAAACTTTAACGGATCGGACGACCGCATGGCCGCATCGTACTCTTCGTAAACTCCGCCGTCGAACAACAATTGCAAGCGGTCTGCGGCGCCCATGCGGAAATGGTAGTCGCATTTCGGACAAACATTGATATTTTCTTCCACCGATTTGCGCCAGATGATTTGCCCGCAGCCGTCGCACTTTTGCCACAAGCCTTCGGTGCGGACATTTTTTTCGTCCTCACGAACGGGTCCGGAATCGAGAGAGGGCTTTTGCCGGGTAAACCACGCCATGATAACTCCGCCTTCAAAGTAGCACGTAAAAAAAGGGACTGGTAAACACACCAGCCCCTATAGAAAGCGAAGTCAAAAGTTCAGAATGCAAGCGGACGTGCAAACTGACGGCGCGCGCCTAAGAAGATCAAGCCGCCGCCCACGAGGAGCAAGGTGGCGCACTCGGGAGCCGGATCGGTAGGGGGAGGGGTATAGGAGCCGGCATAGAAGTCCATCAGGTCAGCGTTATAGCCGTCTGGCGCTGCGATGGTGATTGTGTTGATGGCGGTGTCGGAGGTGAATCCGAAGAAGGCGGGCGAGGTTGGGCCGGTGGTCAAGTTGTAGGTTGTCGTAGACCCGTTTACGTCTGTGAGAGTGATGGTCAGCGCTTCCGCAGAGAACTGTCCAGCGCCCAAAGCAGTCGCTCCCAGCCAAAGAAGCGAAGCGTTTGTTCCAGCGCCGGGAGCGGCTATGTTCAGAGAGGGATTTTGCACGGTCACTATAGGGCGCCCGTTGATGGGCAGCGTGGCGAGCGTCGCGTCGTTGATGCCAACAGCGGAGCCCCAAGCAATGAAATTTATGTCATTCCCAGAGGTATCTACCCCAACGGCGAGCACTGGATTAATTAAGTCGTTGTTATAAAATCCAGAAGCCTCTGCGTAGGAGGAAGGGGTTGTCAACGCGTCGGCCCACGTGCCGCCAGCCACCGCAGTTGGTGTGTACGTCACGACCGCTGCGGTTGCGCTGCCTGCCGACAACGCGGCTACCGCAAGCGCGACAAAATAAGTTGATGTTTTTCTCGAAAGCATGAATGTCTCCGTTTCTGAAAGCTCTACGGAGACAAAGTGTTATTCAACCGCACACTCTCTAGCCAAGAAATGCCCGTGCGTTCGATCTCAAAAGGAAACGTACACCGAACTTAGTTCCTTAGACTGGCCGAAATCCGATGCCGGTACTCTTCGGCTTTGCGATACACATCTTCAACGTTTACGGTGATCACTTTGCGCCCTGCCACAATCTGTTTGCCATTGATGAAGACGTCTTCCACGTCGCTGGCCTTACCGGCGTAGACCATTTGCGCGTACAGGTTGCCGGTGAGCGGTATGGCGGTGGAATGACTCAGTGTCACGGCAATCAGATCCGCGCGCTTACCTTCTTCTAAAGATCCGATCTGCCGCTCCATCCCCAAGGCGCGGGCGCCGCCCATGGTGGCCATGTCAAAGACCTGTTCGGCGGGCAGAACGGTAGGATCCATGCGGGTGATTTTTTGCAGCTTCGCGGCCAAGTCCATTTCACGAAACAAATCGGCCGAATCGTTGCTGCCGGCGAACCCGTCGTTGCCCAATCCCACGGGCATCCCAGCTTCGAGCATCTCCGCCACATGCGCGATACCGGCGGCCATTTTGGTGTTGCTGGAGGGGCAATGCGCCACGCCGGTACCGTGGCGCTTTAAGATCTGGATATCGCGGGCGTCCAGATAGATAGAATGCGCCGCGACCACCAGGCCGTCCAGAACGCCCAGGTTTTCCAAAACCTGCACGGGTGTTAGGTGGCGTTTCGTCAAGGCGTCGTCGCGCTCGCGCGCCATTTCCGCCAAGTGAATCAGCAGCGGCGCGCCGTACTTCGCGGCCAGGTTGTGCGCGGCCACCAGCGCGTCGTCCGGCGTTGTATATATGGCATGGGGCGCCACCGCGGGTGTGATCAATTCATCTTTCGCATAGCGCTGCAGATAACGCTCGGCCGCCTCTAACGCTTGCTGCCAGGTGCGGTAATCCGGGGCGGGGAAGCCAATGATCGTCTGTCCTAAGACGCCGCGCACGCCCACTTCTTTCGCCACCTCCGCTTCGGCGTCTTCGAAATAGTACATGTCAGTGTAGGTGGTGATGCCGCCCAGCACCATTTCGACACAAGCCAGCCGGGTGCCGGCGCGGACAAAATCCGCCGTCACGTTCTTCGCTTCCGCGGGAAAGATATAGTTGTTCAACCAATCGTCCAGGCGCTTGTCGTCGGCCAGGCCGCGCAGCAGCGACATGGGCGCGTGGGTGTGGGTGTCTATCAATCCTGGCGCCAAAAGCGCGTTTGGCTTCTCGAGCGTGTGCCTGGGTTGAAATCGGGCCGCTAAGTCAGCCTGCGTACCGACGGCCACAATGCGTGCGCCAGAGATCGCCACTGCGCCGCGTTCAAGGACGCGGTGTTGGCCGTCCATTGTGACAACGTACTTCGCGTTAATCAGCCAATCGACGGGTTCCGCGCGGGCGGCCGCACAGCAGAACCATAGCGCCGCGTTAAAGAAAAGACGCATCAAACGGCCTTGGCAGAATTTGTTTTATGGTCATGGTGTCTCGCTGGCCGGCCAGATTTTCCAACGCCAGTTCCGCGTCGCCGCAAAATTCCCACAGAATCTGGCGGCATGCGCCACACGGCGGCGTCAAAGCTTTCGTATCGGCTACCACTGCCACGCGCTTCAATTTGCCTGCGCCTTCCGAAACTGCTTTGAATATGGCGACGCGCTCGGCGCACAGACTGAGGCCATAGCTGGCATTTTCCACGTTACAGCCGGTAAACACGCGCCCTGCATCGTCTTCGATTGCGCAGCCCACTTTGAAGTTCGAAAAAGGAGCGTGCGCTTTGAGCCGCACCGCTTTTGCCGCTGTTATCAGTTCGTCCCAGTTCATAGAATCGCCTTCTGTAGATTACCCTGCGAACAAACTAGATATCATGTTGGCGTCATGTTTACCAGACGAGACTTTGCCAAACTCACCCTTGCCGGTGTTCCGTTCGCGAGCGCCTTAGCAAAAATCAATTCGAAAGTGGATGGTGTACAGCTTGGTGTGCAATCGTACAGCTTCCGCGATTTGTCTTTCGACGACGCGCTTAAAGCCATGGCGGCCGATGGTTTGGGCGACTGCGAACTTTTTGGGCCGCACATAGAAGGCGGCCATACAGACAAGAACCCAATGGCGGGTTTTCGTCGCGATATGAGCGCCGAGGAGCGGAAGGCCGCGCGCGATGAGTTGCGCCAGTGGCGTCTTTCGGTATCGCTGGATTATTTTAAGGGCATTCGGAAAAAATTTGCCGAGGCGGGCGTAAATCTGTATGCCTTTAATTACAGCTTTGGCCACGACTTCACGGATGAGGAAATTGAGCGCGGCTTTGAATTCGCCAAAGCGTTAGGAGTGGGCATCATCACTGCCTCCACCACAGTGCCGGTGGCCAAGCGTGTGGTGCCGTTCGCGGACAAGCACAAAATTCTGGTTGCCATGCATGGCCACTCCGACCTGAAAGATCCGAATCAGTTCGCCAAGCCTGAAAGCTTTGCGGCCGCGCTCGAGATGTCGAAGATGTTCAGGGTGAACCTTGACATCGGGCATTTCACCGCGGCTAATTTTGACGCCGTAGATTACATTGGCAAGAACCACCAGGATATTGTGCTCTTGCATTTGAAGGACCGCAAGAAAGACGAAGGCGAGAACGTGCCGTGGGGCGAAGGCGACACGCCTATTAAGCAAGTCTTGGCGCTGCTCAAAGAAACGAAATGGCCCATACCCGCATTCATTGAATACGAATACAAAGGGGCGGGCACTTCGCAGGAAGAAGTGAAGAAGTGCTTCGATTACTGCAAGCAGGCGCTCGGGTAGGCTGTAAAATGCAGGTTGCCGCCACTCTTTATCAAAGTCAATGAAACCGACAATGTAGGCATCGTGGTGGCCGCCGATGGCGTGCGTGCCGGCACACAGGACGCCTGTGGTCTGACGGTGGCTGAACGGATTCCTCAATCGCATAAGCTGGCGCTGAGGCGGATGGAACCGGGAGAACCCGTCGTGCGTTACGGACAGACAATCGGCTTTGCCAACCGCGACATTGGCGCCGGATGCTGGGTGCGGGAGGAATATCTGGAGTTGCCGGCCGCGCCGAGGCTCGCTGAAATGCCGCTTGCGAGCGCCGTGCCCGCACCCTTGCCGAAATTGGAAGGCTGGACGTTTGAAGGATTTAAGAACGCCGACGGCAGTGTTGGTACCAGAAATATTCTCGGCCTTGTGACGACGGTGCAATGCGTGGCTCCCACCGTTGAATATGCCGCGCGGCGCATCAAGGCTGAAGTGTTACCGCATTTTCGGAATGTGGACAATGTGGTTGCCGTGACGCACGGTTACGGCTGCGGTGTAGCCATTAATGCAGCTGGCGCCGCGATTCCCATTAGCACGCTGAAACACATCGGCATGCATGCTAATTTCGCCGCTGAGCCGTTGATTGTTAGTCTTGGCTGCGAAAAATTGCAGCCTGCGCGCTTGTTTGGTTCGAGTTTGCCTATGCTGGCGGAGGGCAATGTGATCCGGCTGCAAGACGAACGCGGCTTTGCGGCCAGTGTGAGCGCCATCATGGATGCGGCTGAAAAACGTTTGGCTCAATTGAACAGGCGTCAGAGGGAGGGTGTTCCGGCGGAACATTTGTCGGTCGGTTTGCAGTGTGGGGGGAGCGACGCGTTTTCCGGTGTGACCTGTAATCCGGCCGTGGGGTTCGCCGCCGATCTGCTGGTGCGCGCCGGAGCTTCGGTTTTCTTTTCGGAAGTGACGGAAGTTCGCGATGCCATTCACTTGCTTACGCCACGTGCTGTCAATCAAACAGTCGCGCGCAAACTCTTGGCGGAAATGGAATGGTACGACGAGTATCTCGCAGCGGGCGGCGCCGACCGCAGCGCCAATCCAACACCGGGCAACAAGCGCGGCGGCCTAGCCAACATTGTTGAGAAAGCGCTTGGCTCCATTGCGAAGGCTGGCACGACGGCGATTATGGACGTGGCGTCGCAGGGCCAGAAAGTTGCCTCAAAAGGCTTGGTGTTCGCCGCCACTCCGGCCAGCGATTTCATTTGCGGAACGCAGCAACTGGCGTCCATGAATCTGCATGTTTTTACTACGGGCGAGGGAAGTCCTTACGGCCTGTCTCTCGTGCCGGTGGTGAAAGTTTCCTCGCGCACGGCGTTGGCGGAAAAATGGCACGATTTGATTGATATAGATGCGGGGCGCATCGCCACCGGTGACGCGACCATTGAGCAGGTTGGCTGGGAATTGTTCCGTTTTATGTTGGATGTGGCGAGCGGCCGGAAGAAGACCTGGGCAGAACACTGGGGACTTGGGAATGCGTTGGTACCGTTCAATCCGGGACCGGTGACGTGACTTATTTGACGCGGTAGGCGATGGCTTCTTCAATGAAGCGGTCGCCGTATAGTTGGTTGCCGATATTGCGGCCCTCGACACCTTTCCACTTTGCGTACATTTTCCGCAGGTCGCGGATGGTTTTGTCGGACATCTTTAGAATTATGATCGACGGCTGTTTTTCTTCCGGTATTCCAGCCGCTTCCAAGGCGTCATTCACCAAACCAAAGGCGTCTCTGAGGTCGTCGGATTGGTCAAAGCGGGGTGAAGCCAATACAAGACGCCAGTCCGGATACTCGTTCAGGTAGGCCCAGATTGCAACACGAATCCCCAAGTTCGCCCGGTCCAAAGCATCCAAAATTTCCGTGCCATTGGCCAAATCCCGAACTACCAAAACAGTTTTATCCATCTGATCACCCCGTGGTTCCTAGCGCCTATCGCTTCAATTAGCTTTGCCGATTCAGCCAAATCATGCTGTTCGTACCTGCTTGCTTCCCGCCAACTTTCCACAAGCTCCCAGTTTTTCTTGAAATCTTTGTCATCCTTCTTTAAATCTGCCAAGGCCCTTTCCAGATTGGCCAGCCTCACCAATTCTCGCAAATTATGGGTGTAACTCGCGTCCACGCGCTGCTTGTCCGGGAAATCGTAGCGGCGCGTGCTCTTGGCAATGCAAGACTTCAAGGCGCACTCAACTGCGTAACCAGCCAGGTAATATGCTCCACTTGGTAAGCCTGCGCGCAACAGCGCCTTAGCCTCCAGCAGCCGCCAACGCGACAGACTCTGGAGATCATTGCGATCCATGCCCCATCCATCCTAAGCAATCGCCCGGCAACGCACTTCGCGGCGACTCGGCGAATTCTTGTCTCTGTTGACCGAGCACCGTTCGGCTGCCAGGCTGGCTGGTCACGAGCGCGGCAAAACTCGTCGCCAATTCGGGTTCACATGCTTGCGCATTTCCGCCTCATCGTCGCGTTTGCGAAGCGGAATCTTTTCATAGCGCTCACGGCCGCGTGCCAGTTGGTCATAATCCAGATCCACTCCCAGCCCCGGCTTATCGGGGATCTTCACCGCTCCGTGCTCGAACCGGATGCGTCCGCCATCCACAATCTCATCTTTCGCCGTCTGCCAGGGATAGTGAGTGTCGCAAGCAAATGTCAGGTTGGGGCATGCCGCGGCGACATGTGTCATGGCCATCAGGCTCACGCCCAGATGGCTGTTCGAGTGCATCGAGAGCCCCATCCCCAAAACTTCACAGAGGTGCGATAAATACTGTACTTGCCGCAGGCCGCCCCAATAGTGTGGGTCCGATAAGACAATCTGTACCGCAGCTAAGTCTCGCGCTCGCGGCACATCGGCAAACTGAGTCACCGCCACGTTGCTCGCCAGCGGCGTATGAATCCCTTGGCTGAGGAGCCTTTTGCGGACCTCACTCATCCCGGCGAGTTCGGGGCAAGGGTCTTCCAAATATCCACCGCCCGAAAGCTCGTCCCGCAAAGCCTCGCCCACCGCCACTGACGTTTCCACTGACCAAGCGCAATTCGGGTCGATGCGCAGCGGATACTTGTCGCCGAACTCAGAACGTAACCGTTGGATGGTGGCGATCTCCCCGGCCGGCTCTAACACGCCACCCTTCAGCTTGATCTCGTGAAAGCCATATTGCCGCACCATCTGCCGGCACTCGCGAACCGCTGCCTCAGCACTCAATACTTCTCCGTACTCGTCCGCATAGTCACCATCGCCGCCGCCGCCGGCATGCTTGTAAAACAGATAAGCGGAAAAAGGAACCGAATTGCGCACCCGCCCGCCGATGACATCGCAAACGGGTTGGCCTACCGCCTTGCCGATAATGTCAAGACAGGCAATTTCGAGCGCGGCGAACGTGCGGTTCTGTTGGTCGAGCGGATTCTCACCGGGAACCAGCCAAGTTTGAGAACGTCCGCCGGGCACTTCGCTCTGTCCTTCACCGGCTGCGCAGATCTGGCGATACAACCCGGCGAGTTGAAACGGATCACGGCCTATCAATTGCTCGCGCACCGATTCCAGGGCAGCTCTCGGTTGATCGCCGCCGTACGTCTCGCTGATTCCTTTCACGCCATCGTCTGTCTCGATTTCGACAATGGTCCGCAGAGCCCAGGGCGCGTGCAAACCGTAAGAGCTGCGCAACGGCGGATCGGCAATCGCGATGGAATGCAATTTCAGATCACAAATTTTCATAGGCAACCGAATGTGATAATTTTCGAGCGGAGCCAATCATGAATCGACGGACCTTCACCAAGCTAACAGCCGCGGGCCTGGCATTATCTCCCTCTGCGGGCGCTTCCGGAAGTGTGGGGCCAGGCAGAATGAAACTCGGCACGCAGCACCAGTCAAGCGACGAGATGTTGCGCATCCTGGCAGCGTTGGGCGTCAGTCACATTTGCAGCGAATTGCCTTCGCCACACTTCGACGAGGCTTGGTCGGTGGAAGGCCTCAGCAAGTTGCGCGAGCGAGTGGAATCGTTCGGCATCCGTCTGGAGGCTGTGCCGCTACCACTTAGTTCCAGCTACATCGCCAAATCTGAAAATCCGCACATCATGCTGGGGCAGAATCCCGAGCGCGATCGAGAAATCGATAATATCTGCCGCATGATCGAAAACGCCTCGCGCGCGGGCATTCCCATGTTGAAGTACAACCTGACGATTCTCGGCGTGGTGCGAAGCGATCGTACTCCCGGCCGCGGCGGCGCCAGCTACAGCGCATTCGATTACGCCAAGACTCCGCAAGAGCCTCCGCTTACGGAAGCCGGGCCGGTTTCAGCCGCCATGATGTGGGACCGCATTACTTATTTTCTGAAACGGGTGATTCCAGTGGCGGAGCAGAATAGGGTGAAGATGGCGTGTCATCCGCATGATCCTGGCATGCCTGAGGACCGGGGCTTTCGCGGTGTTCATCGCGTGCTGGGCAGCGTGGATGGTCTTAAGCGCTTTATTGAAATCAGCCCCAGCCCGTATCACGGCCTCAACTTTTGCCAGGGCACCGTTTCCGAAATGTTGAAGGACCCGAACCGCGAAATTCTTGAAGTGATTCGTTACTTCGGCAGCCGCAAGAAGATCTTCAACGTGCATTTCCGCAATATCCATGGCGGCTTTCTCAACTTCCAGGAAACGTTTCCGGATTGCGGCGATGTCGATATGCTGGCAGCCTTGAAGGTCTACCAGGAAGTTGGTTATGACGGGATGCTCATGCCCGATCATGTGCCCATGATTCAAGGCGATCCCGGCGGCCGCCAAGCCTTCGCTTTTGCTTACGGGTATATTCGAGGTTTGATGCAGGCGCTAAACCTATAGAAAATGACTCCGCAACGAAGTTTCGTTTCGAAGCTGACTGGCGTTTTCGGTTTTCCGGTCACGCCGTTTCGGCAGGATTTGTCACTCGACCTGGAGGCGCTTGCGCGCAATGTTGGTGAAATGGCGAGTTTCCCCTTTTGCGCGCTGGTTGCGGCGGGTGGTACCGGCGAGATGTATTCGCTGTCGCCCGAAGAGATCGAACAAGTTGTCTCCACCTGTGTCAAAGCGGCGAACGGCCGCATGCCCGTTGTCGCGGGCACAGGATTCAATGGCGTGCTGGGAGCCGAGATCGCGCGGCGTGCCGCCAAGGCGGGTGCGAGCTGCATCCTCGCGCTGCCTCCTTATTATGTTTCGGCTCCGGAAGACGGCCTCTTCGCCTACTACCAGGCAATCGGCGAAGCCACCGATCTTCCCTTGATGGTCTACAGCCGCGATTGGGCCGTCTTCACTCCCGAAATGGTTTCGCGCCTGGCCGACCGCGTTCCCACATTGGTTGGCTGGAAAGATGGCCAGGGCGATATTCGCAAATATCAGCGCATTATGGAACGCAATGGCGACCGTCTTGCCTGGTTCGGTGGATTGGGCGACGACTGCGTGCCGGGCTATTTCGCTATCGGTGTGCAAGCCTATACCTCAAGCATTTCTAACATTGCTCCGAAGCTTTCTTGGGCGCTCGCCGAGACTGGCTTAAAGCAGGATTTCACACGCCTCAACGAGCTGATGAAGCGCTATGTCAACCCGCTCTATGCCTTGCGCGAACGTTCGAAAGGCTACGAGGTTGCAGTAATGAAGAAGGCCATGGAGATATTGGGAATGCCCGCCGGAGCCGTGCGGCCGCCGCTTATGAATTGCCAAGCGAAAGATGCGGAGGATGTAGCGGAATTGATGAAGGTCTACCGGGAGATGATTTAAGGCGGTTGTCAAAAGCTATTTCAACTCATCAATCCTAAGCGATCCGGCCAACGGGATAAGACCCCCGCCATCCGCCGTCACTTCGTAAGGCGACACCGTGTGACTGTGAAAGCTGAGATTCACAAACCCGCTCCATTGTTTCGCCGGTGTGACTTTAAGCTTGGCGAAACGCTCAGGCAGACCAGCGGGCAACCTCTCACCCAGCCCGACGATACGATTGCCCTCATCCACGAAGACTAGCTTCAGGGTATGGTCAAAACTAGATTCCGCGCCAGCCCAGCCGGCGACAGTGACGGCCGTTTCCAGCCGCTCCGCCGCTAGCATTCCTCCATTCCCCGGCGGCTTTGCGGGCGATGGGAAGACGGCCTTCAAGTCGCGCCCAATCCAGAACGGCTCTGGTTTTGAAAAGAGACTCAAATGTTGGCTACGGATGAGAGGCGCGAAGCGGGGAATAAAATTAGCGTCGGGAAACAGAATTCCATCTGGAACGGGATCCAATACGCTGCTTTCCACCGCCAGAGCGGCCCATTGTTGGTCGGCGAAGGCGGTTTCCCAATGACGATACCAAGCGTCGAAGGCGGGCTTGCGCGACATGCGAAACAGCAGCAGACTGAGTCCGATGGCGATGGTCACAGCAAAGGCCGTACCGAAAAAGCGAAAATAGCGCGCCGTAACCCAAATTGTCAGAAGGGCCAAAACGCCCCAATAGCTTAAGGGCATCGTCAGATAACGGATCGCTTTTGGACTTTGCAGCAGCGGGTCGTCGGGGTTCATCCTGCCGAGCGCAGTCATCAGGCCGCACAACAGGACATTGGCGGAATAACCGAACAACACAGTGCCGGTGACGGTCTTAAACAGGCGCGCACGCCAGGCAAGTGCCGAAAGCGCCAGCAGCCCCAGCAAGGCAACCAATCCGACACGCACCCCAAATTCCGGCTCCGCGCGCAAAACGGCAAACGGCATGCTCACATACGACGCCATGAATTTCGCGAAGTAGATGGGATGCGCCAGCAGACTGCGCCAGTTCAAAGGCGCCAATGGCTTGTATCCCACAAAGTACACACCCACACTGGCAGCGCCAACGAAGGCCAGAAGCAATATTTGGCGGAGCGGCAAGCCGAGCAACAAAGCCAAAGCGATGAGCAGCGGCCAGAGCAAAAGTCCATTGCCAGAGGAATAATTGCAAACTATGCCGCACACGCAGAGCGGCGCGAGCCAGATTCCGCGTTTGCTCTCAAAAAGCTTAGCTAGAAAGACCAGCGCCCAGAGTGTGAAGAACTGGTTCATGGTCCATTGCATTAGGAAAGGAATGCCAAGCGCCACGGCGCAACCTTTCCAGGCCATGAGAATGGCTGCCAGGAATATCGCGGCATAACGCGGGATAAGCGCAACGGCGCGATCCTGCCAAAAAGCCCAGACCATGGCCATCCAGACTCCAAAATAAAAGCCAAAGCTCAGCACGGTGGGCAGAACGATTTGGCCGCGAAACGCCAGCCAATCCAGCGCGAAGATCATCTCGGGAAAAACGATGCGGTGCTCGTTGTGTTGTATCCACAAAACAGCTAAGTCGCCCGCTTTGTAACGGGCATAGTGCGTGATGGTGTCGCAGTAATCCCACACGGGAAGATCAATATAAAACCGCGCAACTTCGCGCCCCGCGTGCCACCAATTAGCAATGGCCCAAAAGCCCAGAGGCAATAAAACCAGTACTCTCCAAACTGCCTTGGGGATATAAGTCAACTGAGATTGTACCAGGGATCTAAGATCCGTTAGACTACGTTTAGTGCCTAAAAAAGCCCTGGTAACCGGCTCCTGTGGCCTGATTGGATCGGAGGTTTGCATCCACCTTTCCAAACATGGCTACGCGATTTTCGGTGTGGACAACAATGAACGCGCGGTATTCTTTGGCCCCGAAGGAGACACCAGTTGGTCTCTGAACCGGTTGCGCCGGAATATTCCAAATTACACACATTCGCAAATAGATATTCGAAATCGGGGCGGCGTGCTGGAACTGCTGTCGGAGATACGGCCGGACGCCATTGTTCACACGGCGGCGCAACCATCGCACGATCGAGCGGCCGCCATACCGTTTGACGACTTTGACACGAACGCAGTGGGAACGTTAAATCTTCTGGAAGCGGCGCGGCGCTCCTGCCCTGAATCGCCTTTCGTCCACATGTCAACGAACAAGGTGTATGGCGATTTGCCCAACACAATTGCCATGAAAGAATTGCCAAGCCGTTGGGATTATGACGACCCGCGCTTCGAGCATGGCGTTCCTGAGACATTTTCTATCGACCAATCGAAGCACTCGCTTTTCGGCGCTTCTAAAGTGGCGGCAGACGTTATGGTGCAGGAATACGGCCGCTATTTCGGCATGCCTACTTGCTGTTTGCGAGGCGGCTGCTTAACCGGCCCCAATCACTCCGGCGTCGAGCTGCATGGGTTCCTCAGTTATCTAGTGCGCTGCAACGTGGAAGGCCGGGAATACAAAATTTTCGGATACAAGGGTAAACAGGTCCGAGACAACATCCACTCCGAAGACGTGGCCAACTTTATTGTGGCTTTCTGCGACGCGCCGCGGTCCGGCGAGGTCTACAATATCGGCGGCGGAAAGGAAAACTCCTGTTCTATTCTCGAAGCTTTTGCCGCCGTTGAAAAACTAACCGGCAAACCTCAGAAGAGCAGCTATTTTGAACAGAATCGGATTGGCGATCACATTTGCTATTACAGCGACTTGCGCAAAATGAAGAGCCACTATCCCAAATGGGACATTACCCGCTCTTTGCAGAATGTGTTCGAGGAGATAGTGCAAGCGTGGGAACAGAGATTAGCGCCGCATTAAACGGATGAAACTCTTCATCACTGGCATTTGTGGCTTTGTAGGAAGCAAGCTCGCGGCGAAGCTGCGCGAGTTAATACCGGATCTGGAGGTAAGTGGCATTGACAATCTTTTGCGTCCGGGTTCTGAGACGAACCGTGGTGAACTGGCCCGCCTTGGAATCCGTTTGATACATGGAGATCTGAGGATGCCCAGCGACTTGGAAGCGATTGGACCTAACGACTGGGTGATTGACGCCGCCGCACACCCCAGCGTGTTGGCGGGCGTAGATGGACGTTCCAGCCCTCGCCAACTCGCTGAACACAACCTGCTGGGCACGCTGAATATTCTCGATTATTGCCGCCAATACAAAGCGGGCCTGATTCTGCTCAGCACCAGCCGTGTCTATTCGGTTCGCGATTTGGCCGCGCTTCCCGTTCACGAAAGCGCGCGGGCGTTTGAACTCGCCGCTGTGAACACCGGCATTGCGGGAGTGACTCCCGATGGCATCACCGAAGAATTTCCCACCCGGCCGCCTATATCCCTATATGGCGCTACTAAGCTTTCCTCCGAAATCATGGCTCGTGAATATGGTTACGCCTTTGGTTTCCCTGTGTGGATCAACCGTTGCGGAGTGCTGGCCGGGGCTGGGCAATTCGGCACGGCAGAGCAGGGCATTTTCTCCTATTGGCTGCACGCTCACTCCG
Source organism: Bryobacterales bacterium (assembly GCA_963785595.1). Taxonomy (GTDB): domain Bacteria; phylum Acidobacteriota; class Terriglobia; order Bryobacterales; family Bryobacteraceae; genus Bog-105. Next base: position 599,637 of record CAWAVY010000004.1, read on the forward strand.
CTCACTTGCCACTGCGTTATATCGGCTTCGGAGGATTGGGCTATCAGGTTCGCGATGCGTTCCATCCGCATGATTTGGCAGAGTTGATTCACATCCAATTGCAGCGCACACCTCCTGCCGATGCCACGTTTCATGCGAGCGGAGGCTTGAAGAACTCCATGTCTCTGGCGCAATTGACCGATTGGTGCAACCAGCGGTTCGGTCCACATGCGCCGGAACCCGATAACCGCCCGCGCCCTTTTGATATACCCTGGCTGGTGATGAATTCGGGTTCGGCCAAGTTGAATCTGGGTTGGGCGCCCAAGCGAACGCTTTTAGATATTCTGGACGAGATTGCCGAACACGTGCGCCGGCATCCCGATTGGCTGCGCCAGACGGGTGCCTTGTGAGAATGCTTCCCTTGGCTCGCGAACCGCTCCGCCTGCTCAGCGTTGTTCTGCCGGCGAGGGACGAAGAAGACTGCATAGTCTCAACCGTCGAGCACTTGCATCTGGAACTGCGGCTCAACGCTATACCGCATGAAATAGTGGTGGTGGACGATGGCAGCACCGATTCCACCTGGGTCAAGTTGCAAGATCTTTCCGCGCACCTGCCGGAGCTGAAACCGATTCAGAATAACCAGCGCCACGGTTTCGGCCGCGCCATTATTCATGGGCTCGACAACATGACGGGCGACGCAGTGGTGATTATGATGGCCGATGAATCCGACGACGCGCGGGACGTGGTGCGCTATTGGAAGCTGCTCAACGAAGGGTGGGATGCGGTGTTCGGTTCGCGCTTCGTCAAGGGCGGCGGAGTGATTGATTATCCCTGGCTGAAACTGCGGGTAAACCGTCTTGCCAATCTGTTCATCCGGTTTATGTTCAACATCGGCTTGAACGACACTACCAATGCTTTTAAAGCCTATCGCGCCAGCGTTATTGAAGGATGCCGGCCGCTGCTAGCGCCGCATTTCAATTTGACGGTGGAACTGCCTTTGAAAACAATTGTGCGGGGCTACCGTTGGACTGTCATACCCATCACCTGGCGCAATCGGCGGAGTGGCGTTCCTAAACTGAAAATGAAGGAAATGGGGAGCCGTTACCTTTTCATCTGCCTTTATGTCTGGCTCGAAAAGTACTTCAGCCGCGGCGACTACCGCCATGAATTGGAACCGGAAGATGTTCAGCAGGCGCAATCGCGCGGCGCCGGCGGTTAGCCGCCATCTAATGTGACATCCCAGCCTGGCGGATTAATGGGAAAGGAAATGGCACCCACTTTTTCATGCCGCTTGCGGGCTGCCTCCCACTTTTCAAGCTTTGCCGCGCTCTCTTGCCACTTGAAATCGTCAAGCGGCGGGTTGGCGAAATTCTTAACTGCGCCCATTGCAAACATTCCTGCCATCAGCGCCGCCGCGAAACCAGGCTTCAGACGAGGCGCAAAAGTATCGAGGGTGAAGGCCACGCAGAAGATGAACATGCATGCGCCAACCCAAAAGTATCTTTGCCCCTCGAAATGCTTAATCCCGTCTACCGTCACGAAAGCCGGTGCAAAATTGCGCCCCGCCATCGCCAGGAAGACGGAACCCGATTCCACGTACAAAGAGCTCAGGAGCAACCAGATCCGCTTTGAGCGGCGGAGGCGCGGGACGACCCACGTCAAAACCGCCACGCAAAGCATCAAGGCGATTACCATTTTTGTTAGTACCCCGGTTGGTGAATCACGCAAAAGGTAGCGAGCCCCGATTACCGGCGCCAGCACGCATCTGGAAATACCTCCGGTTAGCGTGGATAGGAACAGGGTGTTGAAATGGAATTTCGGCTTTGGTCCTTCGATTGGGAGCCGCGCCATAATCCACACTTGCCAGCACAACGCGGCCAAATGAACCGCTGGCCGTACTTTCAACCAGCCGGGCTTCACCTTCAATTGCCATAGGAGAAATGGCACGAATAAAAGCGTGGTGGGAGCGCTCAGCGCAATGATTACCTGGCTGAGGGCGATACAGATTTCCACCCACCGGCGCGTGGTCTTTTGTCCACCCACGGCCAGAAGCAACAGTGACAATAGCGATAGATACCAGTGCAAATTACAAACCGTGCCAATGAGTTCCACCGATGTAGGAATGGCGGCGGCCGCGGCAGTGCAACAGGCGGCGCGCAGTGCGTCCGACCCGACGATCCACCGGAAATTCGGCAAAAAGAAGGCGGCGCATGACACGGTCTGAATCCAAATTGCGCAAAAGCTGTAGGCCGCCGGCGTCCAGCGAAACGGCAGCGGAGCCAGCAAGCCAGCAATCAACCTGTTAATGGTGTTCAGATAGCCGCTGTAAGGCTCCGTCAAGGCTCTCCAAAAACCTAACGTCATCTGGCCGCGAAAAACTTGTGTTCCATCTTCCGCCCAGAAGGAAGCATGCAGCAAAGATTCTGGCCGCCGCATCCAGAAAATCAGGAAAATCAGCACAAAGAACGCTGCCGCCATACTCACGTTCCGCCTGCTGTAGCGTCTCTCCGGTTCCGTTGGCAAACCCCTGTTTTAGCATGACCAACCAGCAACACCGCTAAGCTGGTTATAGAGTGCCTTGTAAACCAGAAGTCATGAGCCCGGCGGGCCATTGGCCGCAGCTTCATGCCGCTATTGAAGCCGGCGCGGATGCGGTTTATTTCGGTCTCACCAACTTCACCGCGCGCGCCAAAGTGGGCTTCTCTCTAGATGAACTGCCCTTGGCCATCCGCACGCTGCACCAGCGCGGAGTGAAAGGCTTCATCACGTTCAACACTCTCATCTTCGAAGACGAGCTTCCAGAGGCGGCTCGAACCATTGCCGCTATTGCCGATGCGGGCGCCGACGCCATCATTGTCCAAGACCCAGCCATTCTCAAGCTCGCGCGGCAGATTGCTCCAGACCTCGAGCTGCACGCCAGCACGCAAATGAGCATTTCCGACGCCGCCGGCGTCAACTTTGTCCGCAGCCTGGGTGCTTCGCGCGTCACTCTAGCGCGCGAATTGTCGCTAGCCGACATCGCCGCCATCCGCCGCGAAACCGATTGCGATCTCGAAATTTTTGTACACGGCGCTCTCTGCGTTGCCTATTCGGGCCAATGTTTCTCTTCGGAAGCTTGGGGCGGCCGCAGCGCCAACCGCGGCCAATGCGCACAAGCGTGCCGCCTTCCATACGAACTCGTTGTTGACGATCATGTGCGGCCCCTCGCCGACGCGCGCTATCTGCTCTCACCCGGCGATCTTTGCACGCTTGAGCACATTCCTCAAATCGTTGAGCTGGGCATCTCCGCCCTTAAGATAGAGGGTCGTTATAAGGATGCCGACTACGTAGCGCTCACCACGCGTGCCTACCGCCAAGCGGTCGACGCCGCCTTCACTCACGTTGCGTCTCCGGTTACCGCGCTGGACCAACTTCATCTTGAGCAGGTGTATTCACGCGGACTGGGCGCGTATTTCTTATCGGGAACCAATCACCAGACGGTTGTCCAAGGCCGCGCTCCACGGCATCGCGGCGTGCTGGCTGGCCGAGTCTCCCGAGTTCTTTTCAACGCGGTCGAAATAGAGACCTCCGATACTATCCAACTTTCGCCCCTCAAACCCGGCGATGGACTTGTGTTCGATGCCGCCGCCTGGCGCAGTCCTCAGGAACCCGAAGAAGGCGGCCGTCTCTATGAAATAGTGCCACAACCGGATAACACTTCGCAGCTTCGCTTCGCCAATGGAGCCCTCAATTTCGCGCGCATTCGCGTAGGCGATCTCGTTTGGCGCAGCCACGACCCCGATCTTGACCGACTGGTTCGTCCCTATCTCAATTCTTCCGCGCCGTTGAAAAACGTGGCTAGGGCGCTTACGCTTCCGGCTCAGATGGTGGGCCGCAGGACCAAGGGCGGGGCCAGGAAGCCGGGCGAAGGGCCACCTGAAAGGCCAATCAGCACTCCGTTGCAGAAACAGCCGCTCAGCGTTGTGGTTACCGGGCATGAAGGCAGGCCCCTTCGAATCGAATGGCTGCTTGATTCGGGAACCAGCGCTGTCACTACTTCGCCTGAGCCCTTATCGCGCGCTCAAACCGTTGGTCTCGGCCCGGATGTTTTGTTGACACAGCTTGGGCGCTTAGGCGGCACGCCTTATGAAATCGCCACTTTGAAGGTTGATCTCGCGGGCGCCCCTTTCGCTCCCGCCTCGTTGCTGAACAGTCTCCGCCGCGAAGCTGTGAAGAAGCTACAGTTTCTTCAGTCGCGCGTACGCGAACCACATACAGCCAGCCCTGCCACTGTTCTGGCGGCAGAGCTTCCCATATCTACCGCGTCTCCACCTCGCCGGGCGCAGATGCATCTCTTGGTGCGCACTCCAGAGCAGCTTGACGCCGCACTGCAACTCTCTCCCGCCAGCATCACGCTTGACTATCTCGATCTCTATGGACTTAAGCCTTCGGTCGAACGCGTCAAGTCCGCAGGCATCGCAGTCCGCGTTGCCAGCCCGCGCATTTTGAAGCCCGGCGAAGATCGTATCGTCGATTTTCTCCTGCGCTTGGACGCGCCGCTGCTGGTTCGATCCACCGGGCTTCTCGAACGGCTGCATGCAAAAGACGCGCGGGAACTGACTGGCGACTTCAGCCTGAACGCCGCAAACTCGATTACGGCCGTGGCTATGCTCCGGCAAGGCTTGTCGCGTATAACTCCCACGCACGACCTGAACGGCGAGCAGATCACCGCTCTGGCCGGCCAGATCGGCGGCGCTTCCATCGAAGCGATCGCTTATCAACACCTTCCGGTCTTTCACACCGAACACTGCGTTTTCTGCCGCTTTCTTTCCACCGGCACGTCTTATAAGGATTGCGGCCGCCCGTGCGAAAAACATATCGTCTCGCTACGTGACCTGCAAGGCCGCGCGCATCCGGTTGTGGCCGACGTGGGTTGCCGCAACACGGTGTTTGGCGCGGAGGCGCAGGAAGCGAGCGGCTGGCTCGATGATTGGCGCGCGGCCGGAATTTGCCATTTCCGTTTGGAGTTTGCCCACGAATCAGGGGCTGACGTTCTGGCTATCGGTCGCGCGTTCGCGCAAACTTTTGAAGGTAGAAAATCTTCCGCGCAACTCGCCCAGGAACTGAAGCGTTTCGCTCCACAAGGCACTACGATGGGGAGTCTTTTCGTGCCGGTGAACGCCCCAACTTTGACCGTTCTTCGGTAAGTTCAGTTGTTGCCCGGGCCGTCTCCCATGTCCACCCAAATCATACTCATGTGGGCGGCGAAAATCGCTAGCGATTCCATGTTCGCTGCGCCGAATTGCGCTGGATCTACCCGATTATTGATGGATTTCCTGCAACGCCGCGATGCTTCCTCGACGCTTTCATAAGGACCCTTCCAACCGCACTGCGTATTGTCGGCGTTAATTCGCATGATTCGCCAATCATTCCGGGCAGGAGCCCCGAAGTTTGCAATCCGTGCCGTACTTCCGTCGGCCATCCCGCCAACTTTATAGACTGTAACCTGGCCGCTTGCGAAAATCGGCGCGTCACGAAGCCATCGGTCTTCATGCAGTGTCAACGTGTAATGCATAGAAATCTTACCCTCGATTTTAGCGGAGTTCGGCGTCATGTTCTGTCCGTGATGCGAATCTAGCCGCGAAGTTCGCTTGTCGGAAGTTCAAAACCGCAGCGCCCTACTCTAACCCATATGCGAGGAATTGAACCCCCACACTCGCTATAATGGTGTTTGGAGTTTTCCTTTTGACCCTTCGTGCCTTTGTGCGTCTTTTCACGCATATACAGCTTTTACCGGTAGTTGAAAACGGCGAAGAAACCACCCTGGTTGGCGGCCAAGCCGTCATGGAAGGCGTGATGATGCGTTCGCCGCATAGCTATTGCGTGGCCGTTCGCAAGCAAAGCGGCGAGATTGTGACCCAGGAAAGCCCGCTTCCCCGGCTTTCCGAAAAATATCCCATCTTTAAACTGCCCGTTATCCGCGGCTTGGGTACTCTGGGCAGCGCCATGTGGCTGGGCATGCGGGCGCTGAAGTTTTCTACCGATTGCCTGCTGCAGGATTACGAAGGCGACAAGCCCGTAAAGCCCAAAAAAGAAGTTGGGTCCATGGCCATGGGACTGCAAATTGTCATGTCGCTGGCGTTCATGATTGGCCTATACAAGCTGCTGCCGCTAGTGATTGCCACCCAAATCGGCCATCATGTGCAGGCGCTGCAGGGTCGTTTTGCGATCAATATGGTTGATGGCGTGGTGCGAATCGGCATCTTCCTGGCTTTTATGTACGCTTTATCGCGCCTGCCGGACATGCACCGCATGTTCCAATATCATGGCGCCGAACACAAAGTCGTTTTCAATTTCGAATCGGGGAAACCGGTTTCGGTACCGAATGCGCAGAGCTTTGTCACCTGGCATCCGCGCTGCGGCACGAGTTTCCTGATGGTGCTGCTCATTGTCTCGTTGATTTGCTACGCCTTCCTGCCCATTGATAATTTCTGGCTGAAGCTGGCTGCCCGCATCGCGCTGCTGCCGCTGATCGTGGGCGTCAGCTACGAGGTTATTCGTTTTGCCGCCCAGCGCCAATCCAGCTTGATGGCATTGCTCACCAAGCCCGGCCTTTGGCTGCAGCGCATTACCACTCAGGCGCCTTCCGATTCGCAAGTGGAAGTGGCCATCTATGCGCTGGAACACGCCATGGAACTGGAAAAAGCGCAGGGCGGCCAACTCGTCATCGCCTAAGCTCATTCGCCATGCAATATAAAGATCGCCTGGATCAGGCCGAAGCGCGCTTCAATGAGTTGAACGCAAAAATGGTGGAACCGGCGGTAACCAACGATCCGGAACAGTACCGCAAGATTTCCAAAGCGCGCAGCGAGCTCGAAGAAACCGTCGGCAAATATGCAGATTGGAAGCGGGTAGACCGGGAATTGCGCGAAGCCCGTCCGATGCTGGACGAAGCCGATCGCGATCTGCGGCAGATGGCTGAGCTGGAAGTGGCGCGGCTCGAACCTGAACTTGCGCAAATTGAACAGGAATTGCAGGTGTTGCTGCTGCCCAAAGATCCGAACGACGAAAAGAACGTGATTCTGGAAATTCGCAAAGGCGCGGGCGGCGATGAAGCTTCGCTGTTTGCCGGCGAGGTCTTCCGTATGTACACGCGCTATGCGGAGGAACAGGGCTGGAAGGTGGAAGTCACGTCTTTGAGTGAATCGTCAGTGGGCGGCTTAAGCGAAGTCATAGCCATGGTGAGCGGGCGGAAAGTGTATAGCCGCCTTAAATATGAAAGCGGTGTGCATCGCGTGCAGCGTGTGCCGCAAACCGAAACGCAGGGCCGCGTTCACACCTCGACAATCACCGTTCTGGTGATGCCGGAAGCCGACGAAGTGGACGTGCAGATCGACGCCAAAGACCTGCGCATCGATACGTTTTGCTCGTCGGGTCCAGGCGGCCAGTCGGTGAACACCACTTATTCCGCGGTGCGCATCACCCACATTCCCAGCAATACGGTGGTCTCGTGCCAGGACGAAAAATCGCAGATTAAGAACCGTTCCAAGGCCATGCAGGTGCTGCGTTCGCGGTTGTATCAGATGGAGATCGACAAGCAGAATGAAGCGATCGGTGCGGAACGTAGGAGCTTGGTGAAAACCGGTGACCGCAGCGAGAAAATTCGCACCTACAACTTCCCGCAAAATCGCCTCACCGACCATCGGATTGGCTTGACGCTGCATCAATTGGATCTCACAATGGAAGGCCGGTTGCAGCCGGTGGTCGATGCGCTCACCACTTATTACCAGTCCGAACGACTTCGCGATCCGGTCGAAGTTTCCTAAGCCGCATCCGCCGTGACTGTTCAAACGGCACTCCAACAAGGCACGGCCATTCTCGAAAAGGCCGCTGTGCCGGTGGCGCGGTTAACGGCTGAAGTCCTGCTCTGCCACGCCCTGCGCTGCGAGAGGGTGTATCTTTTCGCGCACGGAACCGACGAACTCACCCAGAACGCATGGATTCATTACGGCCGCTATCTAACCGAACGGCTGCAAGGCAAGCCCACGCAATACATCACGCACCGGCAGGAATTCTTTGGCCGTGAGTTTTATGTGAACACCGATGTCCTAATTCCACGTCCGGAGACGGAGCACCTTGTCGAAGCGGCTATAGCTTCCGCCCGGCAATCGATCGCGCGCACAATCCTGGACGTGGGTACTGGCTCCGGAGCGATTGCCGTCTCTGTCGCCTTAGAACTTGGGCGCGAAGTTTTGGCCTCAGACGTATCGCTCGCGGCCCTACACGTAGCGGCGCGCAACATCAAAAAGCACTCGGCGCCGGTAGCCTTGTTTGCGTGTGACTTGCTGGCAGCCGTGCGTCGCCGCTCCATCGATTTGCTTTTATCAAACCCGCCGTACGTTCCCGGCGCGGATTCCGCCAACATGCAGACGGAGGTTCGCGATTGGGAACCGCAGGTGGCCTTGTTCGCAGGTGCTACCGGTTTTGAAATCTATCGCCGCTTAATCACACAGGCCGAGGCCGTTCTTAAACCTGGGGGGCGAATCTATCTCGAGCTGGGTTATCGTTCCCTAGATGGTGTACGCGAGATGCTGGCTAATCAATGGACCGGCATTGAAGTAATCTCAGATTTAGCCGGTTGGCCGCGCGTGATTGGCGCTACCTTATGCAGCCCCTGATCTGTCACCTCGACATGGACGCATTCTTCGTGTCTGTCGAGGAACTGTTCGACCCTGCATTGAAAGGTAAGCCGGTAGTGGTGGGTGGAAAAGCGAATCAGCGCGGAGTGGTGGCCGCCGCCTCTTATGCCGCGCGTAAGTTCGGCGTTCATTCCGCCATGCCGTTGCGCACGGCGGCCAGTTTGTGCCCCCAAGCGATCTTTGTAGACGGGCATCCAGAGCGTTATCGCGAATATTCGCACAAAGTTCACGCGGTCCTAACGCGTTTTTCGCCGCACGTCGAGATGGCATCCATCGACGAAGCCTATCTGGATCTAACCGGCACATCGCGCCTACTGGGCCCCCCTCTAAAAGCGGCGCATTCCTTGCATGAAGCCATTCGTGAAGCCACGAGTTTGCGTTGCTCCCTCGGCTTGGCTTCTTCCCGGTTGGTGGCGAAGATCTCGTCCGATCAAGCTAAGCCCAACGGCGTGCTCTACATTGTTCCCGGTGCCGAAGCCCGCTTTCTGGCACCGCTCGACGTACGCAAGGTGCCCGGAGTCGGTAAGAAAACCGAAGAAGCGCTCCACAAGATTGGCATTCGTTTCGTGGGGGATTTGGCCGGGCTGGACGAAGTATTCCTGACGCAGCGCTTTGGCCGTTGGGGACTGGCGCTCGCCGGTAAAGCGCAAGGCTTGGACGCCGGCGGGTGGTTTGATTCTCCGATTGGCGCCAACGAAGATCCGAAATCCATCTCGCATGAGCACACCTTTGGTGAGGATACGGCCGACGGTCAGAAACTGGAAACCACCCTGCTCAAGCTGTCGGAGATGGTGGCCCAGCGCCTGCGTGAGCAGCGCCTCTATTCCCGAACCGTTTCACTCAAACTGCGCGACGAGGATTTTTTCACAATCACGCGCGCCGCGACGCTTGACCATGCCACGCAGCTCGACCGCGAAATTGCCACCGCCATAACCGCTTTGTTCCGCCAAGCTTGGGACGGCAAAAAGCCTATTCGGCTGTTGGGCGTGCATGCGGGTTCTTTGCAGGCCGTGGAAGGCCAAATGAATCTGCTGGAAGAGGCTTCTACCGCGCGCCTCCGCGAGGCCTTTCGTTCGGTGGATCACATTCGCAATAAGTTCGGCGATTCGGCCATCTCGCTGGCGAAAACTTTGAAAGCGGGCATCCGTGAGCGGGTGCATGAGAATCCCGCGAAGCGCAAGAAAAACGATTAAGCCGCCTTGACGATCTTGCTGAACGAATCCGGATCGAGGCTCGCCCCCCCAACCAACACGCCATCCAACTCCACCTCTCGCATCAATCCGTCGCAGTTATCCGGCTTCACGCTGCCACCATAAAGAACGCGCAATTTCTGCGCGGCGGGGGCGCCGAAGCGCTTCTCGGCCTCCTGGCGGATTAGCCGGTGGGCGGCGGCGGCGATTTCCGGCGTTGCTGTTTGGCCCGTGCCAATGGCCCAAACAGGCTCATACGCCACCACCACCAGCGCAAATTGTTCCTCCGTAAGACCCGCCACGCCCGCCGCGAATTGCTTCACCAGCACCTCGTTGGTCTTGCCCGCCTTGTGCTCTTCCAAACGTTCGCCCACACAAATAATGGGCGTTAAACCCGCCGTCAGCGCAGCCTGCGTCTTTTTCAAAACCTCCGCGTCGGTTTCGCTTGCCACCACATGACGCCGTTCGCTATGCCCAATCAGTACCCAACTCGCGCCGGCGGCCGTGAGCATCTCGGTTGAAATTTCGCCGGTAAAAGCGCCTTCCTTTCCCCAATAAATATTTTGTCCGCCGATGGCGATATTCGAACCCGCCGCCGCGCTTACCGCGGAAGGTATATCAATAGCGGGAGGGAAGATCACAATGTCGCATTGGGTAAAGCCATGCACCAGCGGCTTGAAGTGCTCAAGGAAGGTGGCCGTTTCGTGCGGGGTCTTGTACATTTTCCAATTGCCCGCCATGATACGCCGTCTCATATAAAGTTTGGGAAGCTAACCTTTCTGAATGTCCCGGAGGAAACTATGCCCGGCGGGAATCGCCGTGCCGAAATTCTCCGCCACTGTCTGTCCAATGTCCGCCAGGCTTTGACGCGTGCCCAAATTGCAGGCCGTCGCCACGTGCTGGCCATACACCAAAAGCGGCGTGTATTCGCGGGAATGGTCGGTTGAAGGCGTCGTGGGATCGCAGCCGTGGTCCGCCGTGATGATCAAAACGTCATTCGCCTTAAGGTCGAGATTTGGAATCCAGCGGTCAGTCGCTTCCAATGCTCGCGCGTAGCCGTCCACATCGTTGCGGTGCCCGTATTGTTGGTCGAAATCGACGAAGTTTACGAAGATGAGTCCCGCGTGCTGCTCGCGCATCGCTGTCATCGTTTTCTCCATGCCGTCCTCGTTATTTTTCGTTTTGACCGAATGGCTAATGCCGCGGCCGAGGAAAATATCGGATATCTTTCCGATAGCGTAGACCGGAACGTGCTGCTCCTCCAACTGATCGAGCAGCATGCCCGGCGGTGGTGGAACGGCATAATCGTGCCGGTCGGCTGTTCGTTTGAAATAGCCGGGAGCCCCGTCAAACGGCCGCGCAATCACTCGTCCTACCTCATAAGGGCCGCGCAGCAAATCCCGCGCTATTTCACACATGGCGTATAACTCCGGCAAAGGAATGACATCCACATGCGCGGCTATTTGAAACACGCTGTCGGCCGAAGTATAGACAATAGGAAATCGCGTGCGCATGTGCTCTTCGCCCAGTTCCCGAATAATTTCAGTGCCGGAAGCGGCCTTGTTTCCCAGAATCCCGCGTCCGATTTCCTCTTCGAACTCCTCAACAATATCCGCTGGAAAGCCATGCGGAAAAAGGGGAAAAGGTCTTTCCAGAATAATGCCCGCCATCTCCCAATGGCCCGTGGTGGTGTCTTTTCCGGGCGATGCCAGCCGACATTTCCCGTAAGCGCCCGCCGGGTGATCCACCGATGGCAAGCCGGCCAGCGGCTTGATTCTCGTCAGTCCCATGCGCGAAAGATTTGGCAGCTCGAGCTTGCGCCGGTTACAAATGTTGCCCAGCGTATCGCTGCCTTCGTCGCCATATTGGCCGGCGTCCGGCATAGCTCCAATGCCCACGCTGTCGAGAACGATCCAGATCACACGCTCAAAGTGATACAAGGAAATTCATTCCTCTTTCTGGCCCCCGCCGGCTGCTTTGGGCGCCGCGAATTCGTCTTTCAAACGCGCCGCGCGTTCTCTGGCCAAGTGCATGATGGATTCGCGGGAAGAAATGCGCGTTAACAAAGGCACGAATTGCGCTGGAGCAACGAGCTGCTTCTTAATCCAGAGATCTTCCACCTGCGCCAGCGAATCGTTGATGCCCAGATGATCGAAATGCACGGTGCGATCCAAATCGATCCAGGCGCGCTCAGTGGCCGCGATGTATTCAAAACGATCGAGCAATTGTTCGGCGGCCACAATTGTTGAGTAGTTAAAGACCACCTCCGCCGTCTTCCCATCGGCAGATTCGTAACGGAAAGTTTTCTTCCCGGTGTTAGCCACCTTCAAGCCAGACTCAATAGGAGATTTGAAAAAGTCCAACTGCTGAGCCAAGGCGAACAGGGGAGTAACGTCGCTTTCCGGAACTTGGGCCTTGATGGGATTGTCGTCCGTGGGAGATTCTTTATAAACGAGGGCCCCGGTTTGGTCGATCTCGACCGAACAGTATTCGGGCACGCTGCCGGGGAAGGATTTCGTAAAGGTCAGCTTAGGGGGTGCAGCCGCGACCGTACAGACTGCCAAGGCCCCCAGCAGCAACACGTGTTTCATCGCGCCGCTCCCACCGCCACTGCCAAGAAGTTGGCGCGAGTGCCATGGCAGATCGCCACTGCCAGCGCATCGGAAACATCGTAGGAGGCGAACGGTTCAGTGACGTGCAACAAGGAATGCACCATCAACTGCACCTGCTGTTTTTCGGCGCGGCCATAGCCCACCACGCTCATCTTTACTTCCAGAGCTGAATACTCCGCCACCGCCAAACCGGCCTCCGCAGCCTGCAGCAACGCCACCCCGCGCACGTGTGCCAGCTTCAACGCAGATTTCGCATTCACCGCGTAGAACACTTCTTCCACAGCCGCCGCGTGTGGGCGATAAGCTCGAAAAACCTCGCGCAATTCCGCGGCAATCAGCTTCAAACGCCGTTCTAAAGCATGCGCGGGATCGGTGCGAATCACGCCGGCAGTGATGAAGCAGTGCGTCCGGCCATCCGAGTCGATGACTCCGAACCCGGTCCGCTCCGTGCCGCAGTCTATGCCGACGATTCGCATTTGGGGGAGGCAACTGCCGCGCGCTATGCCATTGCTTCAACTTCGGCCTCGTCTACTTCGTAATTGCCGTAGACGTTTTGCACATCGTCATGCTCATCCAGCGCGTCATAAAGCTTCTGCATGTTTTGCGCGTTCTTGCCTTCAAGTTTAACGGTATTCTTAGGCACCATTGCAATCTCAGCCTGCTCAGTAGGGATGCCGGCTTTTTCCAACGCTTTCAGAATGGCCTCGTGCGCTTCGGGCGCGGAAAGAATTTCCCAGGCCCCGCCTTGGTCGCGGATGTCGTCGCCGCCCGCCTCAAGAGCGATATTCATCAGTTGATCTTCGGTAGCTTTTTCCGCATCCACAATGATCTGGCTTTTGCGCTCGAACATCCAGGCCACGCTGCCTTGTTCGCCAAGGTTGCCGCCCAGTTTGGAGAAGAGGTGACGAATCTCGCTCACTGTCCGGTTGCGGTTATCGGTAGCCACATTCACCAGCACCGCCGCGCCGCCCGGCCCATAGCCTTCGTAGAGAATTTCGTCGATCTGCCCGCCTTCCAGTTCGCCCGTGCCGCGCATAATGGCGCGTTTAATATTGTCGGCCGGCATACTCACGGCCTTGGCTGCTATCACAGCGGTGCGCAGGCGCGGATTCATATCGGGATCGCCGCCGGAGCGGGCGGCAATCATAATTTCCTTGATCAGCCGCGTGAAGACCTTGCCGCGCTTGGCGTCCAGCGCCGCCTTTTTGTGCTTAATGGTTGCCCATTTACTGTGTCCAGACATCAAAAAACCTCAAGTGTTCCCAACTTTCGAGCATAACAAAGCCGGCGCTGTGGGGCGGACCCCTAGGTCTGCGGCTGACCTCTCGGTCTGCCCCTGCCGCTTGAGCCCGCTATCATGGTGATTCGCATGTTGGGGCTCTTCGGACAGGCGGTTCGATCTTGGAAGACCGCGCGTCCAGTGGCGCTCCTGGCCGCCGCCGGGTTAGCTATCGGCATAGGCTCCGCCACGGGAATTTTTTCCGTGGTCGAAGCGGTCCTTCTCAAGCCGCTGCCCTACGCGAATGCCGATCGTTACCTCATGGTGCGTGCGGAATGGCGCCGTCAACCCGGCTTTTGGACCGTCTTTTCTTACGCCGATTACCGCGATTATGCCGCCCGCAACCGCACGCTCGAAACCTTTGGCGTTTATCAGAGTTACGCCTTCAACGTCACGTTTCACCATCAGGCCAGCCATGTGCCCGGTGCGCAGATTTCGCCCGCGCTGCTGCCCATGCTCGGCATCAAACCAATCCGCGGCCAGTGGTTTGGCGAGAAAGATCAGGATGTTGTTCTGATATCGGAAGCATTGTGGCGGCGCATGGGTTCAGACCCGTCCATAGTGGGCAACGCCATGACCGTGAACGGCTCGCCCTATACGGTCACCGGCGTTATGCCCGCCTGGTTTCGGTTCCCCGCCGATTCGTCCAAGAACGAGCTTTGGGTACCGCTCAAGCCCGATCATGATCAATTAAAGTTCCGCGGCTATCACTATTTGTACGCGCTCGCTCTGCCGAAACCAGGCATCAGCGAACGCGTCGCCCATGCAGACTTACAGCAAATTCTGGATCAAATCAGGCGCGAGCAACCGGCGGATGCGGGTGAACCAGAGGTGATCACTACGGCACCCCTCTTGCCGGAGATTGTGCGCTACATCCGGCCGCGCTTGGTGCTTTTGCTGGTGGCCGCCTTTGCGCTGCTCCTCATTACCTGCGCGAATGTCGCGAGTATTTTGTTGGCTCGGTCGGTGGCGCGGGGCCGTGAGACCGCCATTCGCGTTGCTTTGGGCGCCACCACATGGCAATTAGCCGTCAAATATTTTTTTGAGGGATTAGTGGTGGCGCTGGCGGGCGCGGCGGTGGGCACGTTGTTGGCTTATTGGCTGGTGCATGCGGTTCTTAAGCTGGCAGCCGATTCCATACCGCGCGCCGATCAGATCAGCCCCGACGTTCGCGTATTGGCGTTTGCGCTGATCATCGCCATAGTTGCGAGTATTTTGTTCAGTCTGGCGCCCCTCTGGCAGGCCTCGCAGATCCAGCCCAACGAAGTGCTTAACGATGGTGCCCGCTCTTCGGCATCCTCGGTACACCGCCGCCTCCTGCGAGCTTTTGTCATAGCGGAGGTTATGCTGGCGTTCACGCTGCTGGCCGTGGGCGGCATCCTTTGGGAGCGCTTTAACGGTTTGGAACGCATCCATCCTGGCTTCGATCCCGATCGATTGTTACTGGCCGACGTGTATGCTCCCGGGGCCAAATTCCCGGGCAAGGCCCAACAGCTTTACATGACCAAGCTTCTCGATGCCATCCAGCATTTGCCTGGCGTAGAGGCGGCCGGTTTCTCAAGCTTGATGCCTTTTGTTGGCACCGGCAACAACACTGCTTTGCAAGCCGAAGCGCATCCGCAAAAGCCCTGGTCGGGAGTGAACGGGTTCGTTGAACAGAGATTTGTATCGCCCGGCTATTTTCAGACGTTACGTATTCCTCTTCTTGCCGGACGTTATTTGAACGATAGCGACCAGGATGGCGATGTGATTGCCATGGTGATCAACCAAGCCCTGGCCCGCGAGGAATGGCCGCACGAAAATCCCATAGGAGCCTTTGTGCGCCTGTTCTCCTGGACCGATCGGCGTTTTCAAGTCGTCGGCATCGTGGGCGATGTCCGCAACTATGGGTTGGACGAGCCGCCGCATCCGGAGTTTTATCTCAGTTATCGCGCCAACGCCGCCGACGAGATGGAATGGGCCATCCGCTCCAATATGAATGAAGCCACACTTAGCGCCCAAGTGCGGCGGGCGGTGGAAAGTGTCGATCCCGACCAAACCATTTACTCCGTGCAAACCATGCGCGAAGCTATCGCCGATTCGCTCCAAACAGAGCGTTTGCAGTCTATTCTCTTGGCCTTTTTTGGAGTGGCGGCGCTCGCGCTGTCGGTGATTGGAGTTTACGGAGTTGTCTCTTACACAGTCCGCCAGCGGACCACGGAGATGGGTACCAGAATGGCGTTAGGCGCCGATTCGCGCAGAGTGCTCAAGCTGGTGATGGGAGATGGCTTTCGCATGTCGGTGATAGGGACGGTAGCCGGCGCGCTCGCTCTGCTTGCACTCGGACGCGTGCTCGCCAGCACTGAGTTCCATGTGCAGATTGTGGATGCGTGGCCGTTTGTATCGGCGGCGTTGGTGATTGGTTCCCTGACTTTGCTGGCGTCGTGGTTTCCGGCCTGGCGCGCCGCCGGCCTCCCGCCGATGATCGCCATTCGCAACGACATGGGTTCGGCTTGGCAGGAATCGAAACTCCACTACCGGCAATTACTCGAACGCGCTACCGCGGATCGTCCCTCGCAGAATATGGGTGTGGAGCAAGCCGCGCTCCTGTCGCAGATGGTGGCCGCCGGCCGCGACGCCGAATCTTTTTCCCAAGCCATTGCCGGCGCGCTCACTACGCTGCGCCAGAACCTTGCAACCGGCAAAGTGGTTTTGCTGGCGCAAATGGCTCATGCCGAGCCTTATCACTCTACGGAGGACGCGCACCTCTCCATTCCCGCTGATGCTTTTCTCGTGCGGCGTCTCAAGGGGCTCTCTACCCCGCTGCCGCTGAGTGAAGCGGAGCTCGATGCTTGGGAGCACTGGGCGCGGGAGAATTCTCCAGCGCGCTTAGGAGAAATTACGGCGCTGCGGCAAGTAGCTGCCAGTCTGGCCGTTCCCGTTTTTTCGAAGAACGAGATTATCGCGGTCCTCTTGTTAGGTCAACCCGCGCACGGGAGTTATTCGGCAGAGGTCTTGCGCGCCTTGCCTCCAGCCGCCGCGCAACTTGGGCTGATGCTCGAGAATGGCCGCTTAACAGAGCGTATTGTTGAACAGGAGCGCCTGCGGCGCGAGATGCTGCTTGCCACTGAGGTGCAAAAGCGCCTCTTTCCGGAAGCCTGGCCGCTCACGTCTTGTATTCAATTGGCCGGAATGTGTATGCCGGCGCGCGGCATCGGCGGCGATTACTACGATTTTCTGGATCTCGGCAATCGCCAGGTAGGCGTGGCTTTGGCCGATGTGGCCGGGAAGGGAATCGCCGCCGCGCTGATTATGTCGGTCGTGCAGGCGTCGTTGCGCAGCCTTACCGACATTCTTAACGGTTCGCTCGGGGAATTGGCCGCGAAAATGAACCGGCTCTTGCACCGTTCCACCGGGTCTAACAGTTATGCTACTTTTTTCTACGCGCAAGTGGATGAAGCCAAGCGTGAAATGCGTTATGTGAATGCGGGGCACAATCCTCCCATGTTGCTGCGGGGCCCCGGCTGGACCTCTAGTCATGTGCCCTTCGTTGCCTCCGTGGCCAGTGTGGAAGAACTGGCCACCGGCGGCACCATTATCGGCATGTTTGCGCAAGCTGCCTACGAAGAGGCTTTGCTCGAGCTGCGTTCGGGAGACGTAATGATTCTATTCAGCGATGGCGTCTCCGAAGCTCACAATCCCGCCGAGGAAGAGTACGGCGAAGAGCGACTTAAAGCGCTGCTGCGCAAGGTGGGTCACCTTTCAGTGAACGATATGGCCACCGCTGTGATGCAGGAACTCAAGAACTGGATGCTGGATGCACCCCAGCATGACGATCTAACCTTCGTCCTGATGAAAGTGGCATGAGACCACGTGGGGCGGATTTCCAGGCCGGGCCCGCTCTTGGTCCTTCTACTGCCCTTGCCACACCGTGAACGTGGCATCGCCCTTCACATAAATCGCCGCCCGCCGCCAATCGTGTTTTTCATCCGCCGTCTTGTCCACTTCGCTCTCGTCTTGCTTGCTGATCCTCACGCCCGTGGAAAGCCGCTGGATTCGTACCACAAAGGCGTTGGAAGCGTTGCCGGTTCCGCTCATATCAATCAGTAATTTAGTATTGGGAGCCTTCACTCCGTCAATGACACGGGCGATAGACAGTCCCTTGTTGTCCAACGTGTAGGTGATGTTGTTATCGTCGTCAAGGAAGATCTGCCACGTCATCCTCTTTACTTTGTTCTTGTAAAAAACCAGCGTGTTCTTCGCGTGGTGAGTGGTCAAGGGAAGGAACTCCTTGTTCTTGCCCGTAAACCAATCCCCTTGCTTCACCACTCTCGCCGGATCCACAAACTCTTTCGTCCCCTCGTTGCTGGGTGCAACCGGCTGCAGCGTTGCCATAAACGTCGATGTCACATCCGGCTTGATGTTCAACTCCTGCGTTTGGGAGACGTACTTATCGGCTTCCACTGTGAATTCATAAGTGCCGGGCGTTAGACTCAGCGTCTTGCTGGTATCTACAATTTGCGAGTCTTCACCAGAGCGTTTGTAACGCACCGTGCTGTTAGCGGGTTTCACCGCAAAGTTCACGTATCCGGCTTGCGGCGAAAGCTTCACGCTGGGCAAAACGACCTTTGCTCCCGCCGCAAATACTTTTCCGTAAATTGTCCGCGAACTGTATCCCTGCTTCTTTAATTGAATGCTGTGGGTTCCTACCGGGACGCCCGGATAGGTCAAATTGCCCTGCTCGTCCAGCGTCTGATCTATCGGTGAGTCGTCAATCACAAGAGACGCCCCGGGCGTTCCATCCGAAATCACTAGTGTTGAAAGCACCGGCCCACTCTTCTTCAACTCTCGATCGAAGCTAGGCGGCGGTTCGCCCTTTTGCACCACAATCTGAAAGGTGTCATCCACCATACCCTCTGCCGTGAGTTTGGCTTTGTAGGTGCCCGGCGCTTTTGCTACCACCCAATTGCCCGGTTTCCGTGTCCGAATCGCCCTGCCGTTTATAAAGAGCTTAGCTGTGGGGGGTGTGGACGAAATGGTGATGGTGACATTGGAGGTGCTGTTGAGCGAAACGCTGAGTGTCGGCGCATTACTCGCCTCAACCGGCAAAGGTTGAGTGATTTTTCCATCGGGAACGCTTTCGAGATTGACAGTCAAGCCTGTGGGCACAATCTGCCTACGTTCCTTGCCTTCGCCCGGCAGAGTCGCTGAACCATAGAGGATGACCTCTTTGCCCAAGCTGCTAGCCACGATCACGTCTTTACCTTTGACCGGATCCACCACCGGCGTCTTCGCCGCTGCCGCCTTAAAGTGGATTTTGAAAAGTTCGCCGCCGCTCGCCGTGGCGCTCAAAACGTGTTCTTCCTCGCTGCCCTTCAATGGAAAGTCCTGCGCCCACTCGCCGTCTTGGAGGTCGCCCTGCGGAGTGCCATCTAAGAAGACAGCACCACTAGGCTCGGAGGTCGATACGCCTATGTGCAAGGGCTCGGGCGTGAGGTCAACCGCCAAAGTTGTGTCCGCCGTGGCTGCGAGTGTCCTGTTTTCGGTCACGTAACCCAGCCGCGACACAGTCAGATGAGCCGCGGTGCCTTTCTCAACGCGGCGGGAACCGTCGATGAGATTCCCATCCAGGCTGATAGAAGCGTCCGCTGGCGTAGCGTGGATCGTGATCTTTACGTCTGTCGCCTCCACTATTGGAATTGGTACTGCGGCACGGTTCATGTAACGGTAGCCCAGCGCGAGAATCAATACGGCCAGCAGCAACCCGGCAAGCGCTCCCCAAAGATTGCGCGACTTGCCGCTCTTTAGACTCGTCAGCCCCTCAGCAACACCCACGCGCGCCGAAGCTAGCCAAACTGAGATCTCCGCCAGCGTGTTTTTCCACCAGGGCGGCGTTGTCTTTCTGGGTGGCGGAGCTGGAGGAGGCGGCTGCGGCGGCTTGCGATGAGGCGGCGCAATGGGAGCCTGCTCCGTATAGTCCGTCGAGAAAATCGCCGTCGCTTGCTCGGGCGCCGGATATTTGAGCCCTCCACCTCCGGAGCCTCGTATATCTTCCTTCTGCAAGCTGGCCAGCGTTTGTTGCAGACGGAGTTCCCCCGGATAGACCACCAAGGCGCTCTTGAGAATCTCCACGGCCTGTCTCACGTCGTTGGTCTGCTGCGCCCGCGCCTGCAAAACGCAGCGCTCTACGTAATCTTTCTTTTTCGCCTGCGCGATCAGCGAAATAACTTTGTTCACCGAAGGATGTTCCGGATCCAGCCGGCCCGCCTCGGCAGCCAGCGGTTCAGCAGCCGTCCAATCCGTGTCGAGCAGCGCATGAGCCCGCTCAACCAGTAGATTCACCAACGTGTTTTGAACTACAATGTTGCGCTTATCCAGCTCCAGCGCTTGCCGCAGATGCTCCACCGCCCGTTCCCAGTCGCCCTTTGCGCGCAGAGCCTTGGCCTCTTCAAAAAGCTGGTTTGCTTCTTGTGTCCGTTCCACTCCTTGGCGGGCCATGCGCAGCAGCACCAGCAACTCCTGGTCCTGCGGAAACTGCAGCAACGCAGTCTGACTCAAGCGCTCGGCGTCGGCATATGCGCAATTCTCCAGCGCCCGATCGATTTTTTGCACCAGCCGCGATTTCTTTTCGTCCTCCGCCTGTTGTTCGCGCCTTCGGTCTAGTTGGCTAATCTCAAAATCGATGCCTGGATACTGCGGATGCGTATTCGCCAGCGTGTTCCATTGCGTAATGGCTTCTGAAAACTGGCCTTGCTCTTCATAACCGCGCGCGCGCGCCACAATCGAAGCCACCAAGTCGCGCAACTCGCGGGCCAGCGACAACTGCTGCTTGAATTGCCCCTCATTCGGGTAGCGTTTGCAGGCTTCCTCCAACAGGCCCACGCGGCGGTCCAGATTCGGCTCGCCATCCACCGCCCGTCCCACTTCAGCGATAAAGGCCGAAAGCTCCTGCCGCTGCGCATGCTCCACCTTCAGACGCAAGGCTTGAAACTGCGGATTGCGCGGATAGCGCGCCAGAATGCCGTCGCAAACGTGCAGCGCCTTTTCAAAATTCTTTTCGCCCAGATGGCGCGTAGCCTCCGCGTAGGCGTTATCGATCCGGTCGCGCTCAATCCGCACGTCGTTATAAAAAGCCTGGAATACCTTATCGCGCTCCGGCACCGACGAACCCGGCACGCCGCGCGACAAATCCAAAATCTTGGCCAGCTTGCTCAGCGCGGAACTGATCTCGCCATTCTGATGCGCTTTCAGCGCGGAACTATACAAGTGCTCTTTTTCGTTCCGTGCCGTGGCAGCCTCTTTTTCGCGGTCGTCTATCTCCGCCTTAAGCCGCCCGGCTTCGGGGTCGTCGTACTTCAGGTTGAAAACTTCCTTAAGCGCCAGGCGCGCTTCCCGGAAATCGTTTCGTTCCAAATGCTGGCGTGCCAAGTTAAGCCAGTCTGAAACCTGCCGCTGGCTGCGCTCCTGGTCAATCCGCCGGCGCAACGCCAGCGCCTCCGCATGCTGCGGATCGATTTTCAGCACTTCGTTGAGCTTGTCCAGCGCCAGCGGAATTTCGTCCTGCTCCAACCTTGATTGCGCCGCTTCAAATAACTGGCGGATTCTTCTCTGCTTGTTGGATTCGTCTATCTGCGCCCGCAGGAGCGTGATATCCGGATCCAGATTGCCCTCGGCTTCGAGCTCCGTTAGAATCTCAGTGGCGAAATCCGCATCTCCTCCAGCAAACGCCCGCTTCGCGCGGTCGATGCGCGGCCGCAACTTGGCCGGATCGAAACGCTCGAGATACTGGTTGTTATAGGCCTTTTGCAACGTCTCGGCGAATTCGCGCGCGCTGGTATAGCGGTGAATCGGCTGCTTCGCCATCGCCACATGCACCGCCCTGCTCACAAGCTGCGGAACCTTGGGATTCATCTCCGAGATGGCCTGCGGAACGAAGTGCCTGATGGCATCCACCGTATCTTCAAACTGCGTGCGCTTAAAGGGTTGGTGCCCGGTCAGCGCCTCATACGCCACAATGCCCAAAGAGAAAATGTCGAAACTGCGGTTAGGCGGTTTGCCTTCAATCTGCTCGGGCGACATATACTGCCACGTGCCCTTCAA
This sequence comes from Bryobacterales bacterium, assembly GCA_963785595.1. Lineage (GTDB taxonomy): Bacteria > Acidobacteriota > Terriglobia > Bryobacterales > Bryobacteraceae > Bog-105. The sequence continues at coordinate 621,454 of CAWAVY010000004.1, forward strand.
CCCGGTGGCGGACTTATTCCCCATCGCATGCACCAAGCCGAAATCGATGATTTTGGCGGTGTCGTCGTCCATAATGAAGATGTTGCTCGGCTTGAGATCCCGGTGGATCAGATCCTTCTCATGCGCCGCGTGCAATCCCTTACAAACTTGCGAGATGACGCTCACCACAAACTCCACCGTGATGCGCGGGCTGGCTGTGTGGATTAGGTTTGCCAGCGTCACGCCCGGCAGCAGCGGCATGATGAAGCAAGGTTTGCGCACCCCGCTCTCTACGATTTCGTCCACGTCGCGAACGTCCACTATGTTCGGGTGGCTTAACTTTGCCAATTCCGCCCATTCGCGTTTGAACATTTCAAGAGTCAGTGGATCGGAAGAATCGCGCAGCGTTTTTAGGGCTACATGGCTGCCCGTGCGCGTGTCGAGCGCCCGATAAACAATACCCATGCCGCCTTCGCCGAGAAGTTCTTTCAGCTCATAACGGGGAGAGGGCATGCGGATTTCCAGTTTCTAGAGTAACAGTCTGAGGCCCTGGACCGGCGCCGCTCGACACTCTTTGCCGGGCCTTGTATATGCTAGTTTTGTGACCAAGATGCGAAAGCTTTCCATCACATGCGCAGCCTTGCTCAGCCTTGCCTTTCAAGCGCAATCGCAAACCGAGACTAAGAAGGACGCGCCCGCGCCCCTGCTCGCTAGCGAAACCAAAGGGATGCCGCCACGCGCCGCACCCACCGATTATCAGATGCAAGCCAAAGTAGGCGCTTACACCTTAGCGGCGGATTTTGACGGACACGCCGTGCCCACCCTCGAAGCAGCGTATTCTTCGGAAGACTATATCGTTGTGGAACTGGCATTTTTCGGCGACCCCGAAGCGCGGCTCAAGCTCTCGATTGAAGACTTTTCCCTGAAGATCAACGACCGCAAAGCGCCCTTTACCAGCCAGCCCTTTGGCTATGTGGCGAGAAGCCTGAAAGATCCCGAATGGCAGCCCCCCGAGCAGGAGCAGGAAAAGAAATCGAAGACCAGTCTCAACGGCAGCGGCGGTAACGATTCCGGCGCCGCCCCCCCGCCCAAGATGCCGCTCGAGTTGCGGCGCGCCATGGAATTGCGTGTGCATAAATCCGTGCTGCCGGAAGGCGACAGGGCGCTTCCCGTGGCCGGCTTGATTTTCTTCCAGTACCGCGGCAAGGAACAGAGCATTAAATCCATGGAACTGGTTTATAGCGGGCCGGCGGGTACCGTTAGCGTGCCGTTGCATCCATAAGGAAAGCGATGGCTACCGTCTACATGAGCGAAGCGGAGGTGGCGCGCGATCTTCATGCTGTGCTCGCGAAAGTGCAACAGGGTGTCGAGATTGTCGTCGAACAGGATTGCCGGCCGGTTGCGGTCATCCGCTCTCCGCTCGCTAACTAAAGGCCGTTTGCTGTCCGAGTGCATCGCTCTGGCGGAAGCGCGCGGAACAACCGCCGTCCCGGACATCGAGAAAGCCTCGCGGAGATAGGCCTCAGGCCCACGAAGATCGGAATTCCAACCGATTCCGCATCTGCTCAGCCGTGATGCGGCTGATGAGGCGCATGATCCGTCGTACTTCCTCACCGACAGAATACTGCTGTTGCGGTGCGACGATGATCCCGGAATGACTGCGCTCCTGACGTATCCAGCCTTGATGCAACGCGCAGTAGTCGCCCGTGTTATACGAAAACAAAGTTCGCCTCGCGGCGAATGCGGTGTCCAAATGTTCTTCGCCCGGATGGTTGATCATGTCGGCTTCGTAGGCCGTGAGCGTGTCTACGTTGCGCGCCCTTAGGCCGAACACGAGAGCCTTCCTCATCGAGTCCTCGTCAATGTACAGCCGGATTTGACTCATCGGCCGGTTGTCTTACGGCCCAGTTCTCTTTCCAAGTGAAGCGATTCGGCTTGATCTGCTGCCAAATCACCCTCGACTTCTTCGCGATTGCTGTGGTAGTAAGCCAGCGCCGCATGGACTTGGGCCAACGTCAAATGAGGGTACTCCATCGCAATCTCCTCTGGAGTCATTCCCGTTTTGTACCAATTGGCGATCCGGCTCACGGTCAGCCCAGTACCGGCAATCTTTGGACGTCCGTTGCGAACTCTCGGGTCACGGTCGATCAAAGTCCCGATTTCGGTAACTAATGCCATAAGAAAAGCTTACCGTGTTCCGCCCGCCCGCTCCCTCAAAGCCCCCGCAAAAAATTGATCACATCCTGCTGCTCACTCACCCGCAACCTCCGGAACCGGTCTACCACCCGATTCGCTTCGCTATGCGGGCTCCTGTGCGCCAGAATCGCCTCCACCAGATCGCTCGTTCGCCCATCGTGAAGAAAGAAGATTCTTTGCCCTACTCCCCACAGCGGAGCGGTGCGAAACTCATCCGGCCCGGCGCTGCCTTGCGTTACGCCATCGGCCAAATTCTTTCCCATGCGGTGTACCAGTAAATCGGAATACAAATGCACCGGCTGATTCGACAATGCCGCGCTCGGTACCTGCGCGCCACCGCTGCTAATTGCCTTGGCCGTCGTCAGCGTCGGCGTGTGGCAATACCCGCAGCCAGCCTTCACAAATAAATCCCGTCCGCGAATGGTCGAGTCCGTATCCGGCGCGGCAGCCGGCGGCGCCAGCATTCGCATGAAATTGGCGAACGCTTCGATGTCGGATAGCACCGCGGTGTACGCAGCCGCCCCGTTTTGACCCGCCGGCGAAAAGTTGGTTGCGTCTTCGGGCGTCGCATTGAAAAGGCAACCCGGCGTATAGTCGCGTTCCTGCGGAAACAGCATGTTGGTAATCCCCATCTCCACGTTGTACGCTTCCGCCGCGAAAATCAGCAACGATTTATTCTGCGCTTTCCAGCCAAAGCGCGTGATCGTTCCATCGTTAGGGCTCCGGTTCGCCACCCCGCTCAGCATCGCGTTGGGATGTCCGTGAATGCCCGCTCGCATCTTCGAACTGGATTCCTCCGCGTTGTTTGCAAGAATCGCCGAATCGGGAATCGCCTCAATCAGCCCCAACCCAAACAACGGCGTTGCTATCCGAAAACTCAAGTTCGAATTGCCTCCACGCGCCGTCTGTGGATCGCCCGGCAGCCCAAAATCCGGTTGAGCAATGTCGCAGCCCGGCGCATCGCTCCGGCCCGCAATCACGTAAACCGCATGCACCCCTCCATCCACGGTGCCATCCGGATTGCGTTTGAAACGCACTTCACGAATCGGCCCATTCGCATAGAGAAACCAAGGCACGCTGTTCCTCGCCCCCGCTAACGTAGCCAAGGAAATCAGCGGATTCGCGGCTGGGCTCGACCCTCCTATTGCCGGCTGCGCGTGGCACAGCGCACATTGATTGCCGTTAAAGCGCGGCCCCAGCCCGTTATTGGCGCTTCCGGTTACCGTTTCAATTTCCACGAAACGCGCCGCCCCATTATTGAAAAACGCCATCTCATCCGCCGGGATGCCAGGCAGCGGCTGCCCGGCGTTCGACGCCCCCTTGCGTACCCCAGGGTCCACGGGTCCTTTAGCCGCTGCGAGTGCCAAGCCCGAAATGAAAACTACCACGGTAAAGCGAAAAGTGCGCATATGCCTCTTTCGTCTCTTCGTAGGTTAGTACTCTAACAAACGCCACTCGTGTTACTCTCCTTACCATGCGACGACACTTCTTTTGCCGTCTTCTGACGCTGGCAATGGCGCCGCTTGCCGGCCATGCCGCCCCGCAAGGCAACATTGCCAGCCAATACGGTTCCACGGCCACCCGCATCATCGATGCCGCCCTGCATGACGATGATGGCTATACCCGCCTCGCTACATTATGCGATCGCATTGGAAATAGGTTGAGCGGTTCCGAGTCGCTCTTGCGAGCGGTCGCGTGGTCGGCGGATGAGATGAAGAACGCCGGCCTCAAAAACGTCGTCACTCCGCCCGTGATGGTGCCCCACTGGGTGCGCGGCAAAGAATCCGCTTCTATTCTTTCGCCGGTCGAGCGCCCGCTGCATATGTTGGGCCTTGGCATGAGCATTGGAACGCCGCCCGAAGGCATTACCGCCGACGCCGTCGTGGTGGCCGATTTTGCCGAACTCGCCAATTTCGGCTCCAAAGTGAACGGCAAGATCGTGGTATTCAATGCCCCGTATGAAGGCTATGGCCGGACCGTGGCTTACCGCGTAGCGGGTGCCTCCCAAGCCGCCAAGCTGGGTGCCGTCGCCGTTCTCGTGCGCTCCATCACGCCGCTCGCCATGCAAATTCCCCACACCGGAACCATGCAATATTCACCCGATGCTCCCAAAATTCCCGCCGCCGCTATCAGCATCGAAGACGCCCTCCTGTTGAATCGCTTGCAAACCAGCGGAACCACGCCGCGTGTGCATCTGGAAATGCAGGCGCATCTGGAGCCCGATCAGCAGGCGGCCAACGTGGTGGGCGAGATCCCCGGCTCCGAACATCCCGAGGAAATCGTGGTTATGGGTGGCCATCTTGATTCCTGGGACGTCGGCCAAGGCGCGCAGGACGATGGCTCCGGCATTATGGCCACTCTGGAAGCTGCCGCGCTTATCCAAAAGCTTGGCCTCAAACCAAAGCGCACCATTCGCGTGGTGTTCTGGGTGAATGAAGAGAACGGCGGGCGGGGCGGCGAAGCGTATTTGAAATGGATTGGCGATCAGGTAAAGAACCACGTTGCCGCCATTGAAATGGATGAAGGCGCTGAGCGGCCCCTGGGTTTCGGTTACGGCTCTTTTGGCGGTCCGCGCCGCACGATGCCCGGTGCTCCTCCCGCAGCGCCACAAACGCTCAAACCCGATCAGGAAAGCTCCTTGAAGCTTTGCCAAGAGATTGGCCAGCTTCTCGCTCCCATTCAAGCCACTCAAGTGAACCAGGGCGGCGGCGGCGCTGACATCGGCCCCATTGTGGCCCAAGGCGTCCCCAGCCTCAGCCCCACCACCACCGCCGAACACTATTTCGATTGGCATCACACCCAAGCCGACACCGTCGATAAAGTAAATCCCACCGAATTTAGAAAGAACACCGCGCTGTTGGCCGTTTTGGCCTACATACTGGCCGACATGCCTGGTCACCTGGCTGGCCGTTAACGGCTTCGCGTGGCGTCGGGAGTCAGTTCCAACTTCTTTTCCACCACCGTCTCAATGCGCTCCCGCGAAAAGAAGATCGGAAAATATTTTCCCCGCGCCCAGAATTCATAGAGATCGCGGTAGTGAGTGTCGTTCACATCTCCCGATTGGCCCGGATTGTTCTGCGCAATCGAGTTGTCCCAGTCTTCCGTATCCAAAATCATTTTTAATGAACCGCCGCCGGTTTGATTATCGCTGCTGCCGGTGGCGTCAATCGTGTAGCTGTCCCCGCCTCGCGGCAAATCCCCCACATCGAAGCGCGCGCGTTCTTCCGCTCTAAGCGCCGCGGAGAGCGGATGAATGATCGTCGCGTGGTGATACGCTCCCAGTTTCCATTTGTCAAGGTCGCTCCCGAATCGTTTCGTCAATTCGGCCACGCCCTCTTCCAAGCTCTTGGCTAACAGTTGATCGCGCCCGCTGATAGGGTCGCTGCCAAAGCGTCCATCGGGTGCGTATAGCCAGGTGATGATCTTACTCATGGGTGGAAGCAAAAGCACCCTCTCTGGAACCACCAGCTCCCTCACATTCATCAGCAGATGCCGCTGAAACATCTCATAGATCCCCGCCTCCACTGAATCCCGATCAAGCATGAAATTCCAGTGCGCCAGCTTCCCTTGAGCCTGCATTGCTAAACCAGTCAGCTTTAAATCCCGCAGCAAGGGCACAATCCGCCGCGCCGGAATCGAGAGATTGTTGTTCTGCAGTTCAGCCATATCTGCCACCGTGAATCGCCGTCCCGACCCCAGAAACTCCGCCACTGACTCAGCCCGAAACGGATCGGCCCACATATAGTGAAGCGCTTCCCGATACGGCCAGCCCTGCGGGATTTGATACTCATTCGAGGTGTTGTAAAAACCCTTTTTGGGATTCAGCACATGCGGCAATGCCTTCGCCGCCAGAAAGCCGTCCCATTCATACCGCCCATCGCCCGGCACCGGAACCAGTCCGCTCCAATTCGGCCGTTGCGGTGCAATGCCCACCGCCTGGTAACCGATATTCCCATCCCGGTCGGCCCAAATCATGTTCTCTGCCGGCATGCGGCTATACACACAAGCGTCGCGGAATTCCTCCCAACTGTGTGACTGATCCATGCGCAGACTGGCAAGGTAGGGAGCCGCTCCGGTTTCGAGCCACGCCGCCCGCACGGCATAAGCTTTGTGGTGTGCCTTGTCCTCGTAAACCACCGGTCCATGGCGCGTGTATTTAAGTTCCACCTCCCTGGCCTGTTCACCTTTTACCGCTATCGACTCTCGAATGACATTCATCGATTCCCATCTGCTTTGATACTTGTATTGCAAGGCGTTCTCAGGGTTCGTATCGTAGACGTATAGGTCTTCACTGTCAGTGCCAAAGATGGTAAGTCCCCACGCCCCAAACTCGTTGTGACCTATCGAGACTCCCGGCAAAGAGGGTTCGCCTCCTCCGATGACGTTCCAGCCCGGCGCCACCAGATGCACCCAGTAGCGCAGGGATGGTGCTTGCTGGCTGCGGTGCGGATCGTTCATCAACAGCGGATAGCCGCTCGAAGTCAGTTTCGGCCCTACCACCCAGTTGTTGCTCCCCACCTCCTCGCGGTTTTCGGCAAGCGGTTGCTTCTCGTCGGCAGAAAAACGGAACGGCATCCGAAACGCGCTATAGAGATCGAGGATGTCGCGAGTCAGAAGCGCTGAGTCGATGCCCGCATCCATCCTGAGGTCTGGATGAGAGGGTTGAAAATATTGGAGGTCTTTCACCTTCTCAGCTCCTATATCCCGCACTGCCAGCGCCGTTGTGAGTTCCTCGTAGATATTGCCGGCCAAGCCGTTAAATCGACTGACGACGACTGCGGAGGTCCACTCACCCGGCTGAATGCCGAGCATCTTGAATTCAGGTGTGAGGAATGCGGGATCGCGGCGCGTTTCCGAGATATACGCATTCACCCCATCCACGAAAGCCTGAATGATGGCCGCGCCGTGCGGGTGATACCAATCGAGTTCCCGCTTCATGTCTCCTCGATACAGGAAGAGGCGGTTGCCGATATCGCGCTTCAACTCCTTCGCGCCCACAATCTCCGCCATGCTGCCGGTCGCCTGCCGCCGCCAAAGCTCGAGTTGAAAGAGGCGGTCGCGAGCCACGTTGTACCCCTGCGCGAAAAAGAGATCGTGTTCGTTCGCCGCATAGATATGTGAGATGCCCCACTTGTCGCGCAGAATCTCCACTGGCTCCTTGAGCCCAGGGAGGGAAATCTTCTCCCCCGCCGGCAGCAACAACAGCATCATCAGGCAAATCGTCATAGCTACCAATCATAAAGGAACGCAGATTGCTAAGATGGGCTAGGCATTCAGCCCGCCACGCGCAAACCTCAGCGTTCCGGCTGCGCGGCGATCTTTGGGTCCATACGCGCCGCCAGAGCAAGCGCCTTTGCCGCTTCCACTCGATCGCCTTGTTCCTGCAGAGCCAAACCCAGGTCATAGTAGAGAACGGCCGAGAGAGGATCGATCTCAAGGCCGGCCCGGTAGGCTTCAATGGCGGCGGCGCGTTGTCCCTTGGCATCGAGCGCAGCGCCCAACCTCTGATATACGGCGAGTATGTCCGGATCGAGATCGATGATATGCCGCAGTTGCGCGATCTGGTTGGGAGAGTCTTGCGCCAAGGCCAAATCGAACTGGGTGGCCGCATCTTGTGGATAGATCTGCGCGGCGAATCCCAGAAACGCCAGCGCGCGCCGCATATCGCCGGCCTGCCGTAGCATAATTCCCGTAAGGATCAAGCCTTTTAGCTGGTATGGATAGGTATCGAGCGCCTCCCTCGCTTTCTTAATTGCGGCCCCGCGATCACCCTGGTCGTTGAGATTCAGAGCCTCGCGGTAGAGTTGGTCCGCTTTCCATTTGAAGTCGCGCGCTAGACGATGCAGCATCAGGCGCTTTTCGCCCACTCGGATCACGCCGCTGTCCGAATCCTGGTCAAGATGCGCGGCCACGCGAGCCAAGCCGGAGTCCATGTCTGCCAGCGCCACGTCTCCGATGAATCCGCCGGAAGGTGCGCTCGGATCCTTCGATAGGTCACGTGCGACGGAGCCGAAGGATTCGCCTTTGGCCAGCCGATCCGTGACTGCTTTCATATCTTCGTCGTTGGCCACTGCTATCAAACGGAGGAACTCGCGTTTCGGGATGACTTGTGAACGAAAAGCAGGATCTTGCGCGCGATGCGGCGCTGTGAAGTCTGGCTGCACTCTGATCCAATGGTCGGTCAAGCGAAAGGAATCCACCTGGACAGTGGGCATGTGACATCCGATGCAGCCTTGCGTCCGATTGACTGGACAAATGGCTGCGTGCTGCGGGGTCGATAGCGAATGACAGCGCAAGCAAATAGCGACCGAGGATTGAGAAATATTTGCCGAATCTTCATGCGGGTTGTGACAAGCCGTACAAGTCAACTGCTCCCCGCTTTGGATGAAGCACTCCGAGTGGCGAAGCGCCGGAACCTGGCTGGATACGAGCAGGTCCGCCGGCAGCGGGTCTGCGTGGCCGCTGGGTTTGAAACCGCTGTGGCATTGGGCGCAGACCTCAATGGAAGCCTTGTCTTTCAGACTTTTCGGTCTGACGATTTGCTGGCTGCCCGTCCCTCCCGCCTCTACCGAGGCAACGTGAGCCAACGCCGGTCCATGGCAGCTCTCGCAGCGAACGCCTCCCTCTTTACCGGCTCCGAGTGTGCCCGGCTTGCCGTGACAGCTAAGGCAGCGGAGTTCAAAGGTTGGAGTTAAAACCCTGCCCAGTTGATGTTCCAGATCACGCGGTGGTTCCTTGGGAAACCCGGGCGACCGGCCAAGCGCGCCGTTAGGCAAAAGAGCGTAACGCGCCTCGATCATGGCTGGCCGTTCGAGTGAAATGCCATCTAACTGGCCAACCGTAAGCATTAGGCTGATGCCATGGCGCTTGCCGCCGATCATGCTTTCCACCGGTACGGTAAACGGTTCCGAGCCGCCGTTGGCCACGGAAAAGAGAACCTGCTCTCCAGTGCGCCGAACGTGGTAATGAATCTGCAGGCTCGCCGGTGCGGCCTTACCGCCCTCCTCAAACTTGCTTTCGGGAAACGCCGCGCTCTTGCCGAGCCATGTTTGGGCCATGGCCGTCCGCGCTTGTGATTCCGCAATAGCACGGTGGCAAGAAGCGCAAACCTCCGCGCCTGCATAGTGGTCGTCTTGTGCTTCAGCAGTGTGGTAGAAGACCGTCAAGCTGCAGAGTAGTGTTAGAACTCTGAGGGGCAAATAGCAACCACCATAACACGATTGGATCAGGGGCTCAGTGGGGCGGGGTTCTCGTCTGCGCGCGACTTCCTGGCCGCGCTCGGGCAGCCGGCAGGCTTACCGCTCGATAACATAACATCCCAACGTAACCAATCCTTAACAACTTAGCGCTATAGTGCTTTTAAGGAACTCGCGCAACACGGGCACGGTGTCAAGCGTGCCGCCCGAAAATCCGGGGAAGTTCCTCACTGTCTGGCGGCGCGCAGCCGCGCCCTTTGCGCTACTAAGTAACACTAAGCATGTCTAACAATCAACTCTCCGCGATTAACAACATTGTCGTTCTCATGCTTGAGAACCGTTCGTTTGACCATATGCTGGGATTGCTATATTCCGCCAGTGGCAACGTCTCGCCCAGTGGTCAGCCCTTCGAGGGTTTGACCGGGCAAGAATCGAATCCAGGCACCGATGGTTCGCCGGTGACCGTTTTCACGATCGCGTCCAGCGATCCCAACGCGTACTTTATGCCTGGCGCCGATCCAGGCGAAGGTTACAAGGCTACGAATTCTCAGCTCTTCGGCAGCACTACCGCTCCTACCCCGCCGGTGGCAACCAACAATGGCTTCATTGCCGACTTCAGCTACACGATTGGCTGGGAGACGAACGAGGGCTGGAAAATCATTCCCGGCACCACGGCGAACGACATCATGGGCGTCTTCCCGCCGGCGGCGCTGCCCGTCCTTTCCGGCTTGGCCGCGGGTTTCGCCGTTTGCGATTATTGGTTCGGTTCCGCTCCAACGGAGACGCTGCCGAATCGCGCCTTCGTGAATGCCGGAACGTCGCAAGGTCACATGGACGACAAAACCAAAAAGTACACGTCGCCGACGATCTTCGGCCTGCTCTCGCAAAATAACCTCTCGTGGAGCATTTACGGTTACGACGCGCCTCCCTTAACGCGGATGGATTTCCCGGACACCACCAATGCCGACGACAGTCACTTCGGCGAGTTCGCCGACTTCCAAGCCGCCGCCGCTAACGGCACTCTACCGGCTTACACATTTCTAGAGCCGAGTTGGGCCTCGACCGGAAACAGCCAACACCCGAACTATGATGTGGCCCTGGGCGAGCAATTGATTCACGACGTGTACTATGCGCTGCGCAACGGCCCGGCGTGGAATCAAACGTTACTCATCATCACCTATGACGAGCACGGCGGCTGCTATGATCACGTGCCTCCGCCTTCGGGCGCTGTGCCGCCGGATAATTCGGCCGGCGAGTTCGGCTTCGATTTCACGCGCTTCGGGCCGCGCGTGCCAACGGTGCTGGTATCGCCGCTGATCGCCGCCGGGACGGTATTTCGCGTGCCAGATGGGGCCATGCCGCTCGATCACACGTCTATTTTGAAGACGATAGAGGTGCGCTGGAATCTGCCGGCACTGACCGCGCGCGATGCAGCGGCGGTTGATGTGGGGGATGTCCTTACTCTGACTCAAGCTCGCACCGACGATCCTCTGGAGGGCGTCACCGTGCCTGTGGCCGGTGCTGCGAATCCGAACGCTGACCGGCCTTCGCACCTGCAGCAAGTGCAAGCCGAACTGGTGGCCGACCTTCCGGTTCCGGATGAGCGCGGCGGAACCCACCACACGATGCCACAGTTGACAACCAATAGCGAATATAAGGCTTACATCTGCGAGCGTACTAAAGCATGGCGCGACTCTCGCAACCCGAAAGCTTCGGCGACGCATACGTAACGAATATGCTGGGCTGAAACGGAGACCAGCCCTCACCTGACCGCACTTAGAAGAGATTCACCGGATCGAATCCATCAACGACAAAAGAATCTTATTCAATTCGTCGTCCCGCTGCCGCAACTCATCGATCTTCTGCACTGAATGCAGAACCGTCGTATGGTGCTTGCCCCCGAAGTACCGGCCGATCTCGGGCAGCGAGGCGTGCGTCAGTTCTTTCGCCAGATACATCGCGATCTGCCGCGGATACGCAATCTGCCGGGTGTTGCTCTTGATCTTGATCTGCGCCGGCTGCATACTAAAGCGCTCCGCCACCGCCCGCACTATGGAATCCACTGAGATCTTACGTTCGGGTGCATTGCTCAAATGTTTGAGCGCCTGCTGCGCCATAGCCATCGAAATGGGCGCGCCGGTCATGCTCGACACGGCAATCAGGCGCGTCAATGCCCCTTCCAATTCGCGCACGTTCGTCTTGGTTTTCGTCGCGATGAAGATGCGCACATCCTGCGGCAGCGAAACACCTTCCGATTCCGCTTTCTTATCCAGAATCGCCATTTTTGTTTCAAGGTCGGGCGCTTGCACATCCACCAACAGTCCCCACTCGAAGCGGGAACGCAGACGCTCCACCAGTCCCGGCAGTTGGCTCGGCGGCGAATCGCTCGAGATCACAATCTGCTTGCGATGATCGTAAAGCTCGTTGAACGTGTGGAAAAACTCTTCCTGCGTCCCCGCCTTCCCGGCAATCACATGTATATCGTCAACCAGCAGCACGTCGGCGGAACGGTAATGGCGGTGAAACAGCGGCATGCGGTCGAGCTTGATCGAGGAGATCATCTCATTCATAAACCGTTCGCTCGAGGTGTAGACAACGTTCAGGCCCGCGAAACTGTCCAGCAAGCAGCGGCCTATCGCATGCATGAGGTGCGTTTTGCCCACTCCCACCCCGCCGTAAATGAAGAGCGGATTGTAGCTGCGCGACGGCCGGGTAGCCACGGCGTGCGCGGCGGCGTGCGCCAATTGATTCGAGGAACCCACCACATAAGCGTCAAACGTGAGCCGCGGATTCAGCCATGTGGCCGTACTTTCAAACGGCGAATCAGGCTGCGGGAAGGTTTGCGTTGAATTCGATCCTCCCACCGCCAATACCGCCTGACTTGTATATTGCACTTTGCGCACCGGCAGGTTCAATTCGCGAATCGCCTCGTTGATCTTCAACCCGTACTCCTGTTGTATCCACGCTTCGGTGGTCGGATTCGGGACTTTCACATACAGCTCCCCATTTTCGAGGGACCCCAGCGACGTACCCGAAATCCAGTTCTGGTACGCTCCGTCTCCCAGCTTGCCAGCGAGCCAGCCTTTAATTTGTTCCCAAGCGTCAGCCAAGTTCCGCGCGCCCTCCCCCCGGGGGCATACAAAATCCCCAGGCAGCCATCCGAAAAAATGAAAAAAGATTCCCACAAGTTTTCCACAAACTGTGGAAAACAGCGATTAGACAATTGCCGTTTTGGGCTTGCTGCCACGCGGTTCGCAGGCAGATTCGTACTGGAGGAAACCTTCCGCTTCTCTGCGGACCAACTTAGTCTATCATAGGCGTAGGATTTTGAAATAAAAATCTCATGCTTTTGTAACTCTATTATTATCAGGGCGTTACGGAGAAGTTAATCGAAAGTTTGGCCGCCAATTCATGCCCGTTTTGAGCGCTCTCAACCTCAAAAGATCAAGTATTGCAAGCAGATGAATTGACTTCCGAACAAACTCGTCGGAGAATGTCGATTAGGCCCTCCGCAGTACTTTAAGCGGGAGTAACTCAGCTGGTAGAGTGCAACCTTGCCAAGGTTGATGTCGCGGGTTCGAATCCCGTCTCCCGCTCCAATTCGAAAACCATTTAGACCGGAAAGGGACGTGGCCATTCAGTGCCACCCCGATGACGAAAGCCTCCAATTTCGCCCCGGCCGGCTGAAAAGGCGCTGACACTTGCACCTATCTTTGGGTATAAGATGACAAGCGACGAGACAGGAGGACGGAAATGGTAGCAGCAGTAGCGAGGCGATGCGCAGCATCAATGTTTCTCACGGCGGCACTGTTGGTTGCCGCGCCGGGGGGCTTCGACGGCACGTGGCAGATGGATAGCGCCAAGAGCCACGTCACGGACGGCCGGGTGGTGGCGCTGACGATTGTGTCGGCGGATGGCGGAATAAAGATGACCTTCAAAATCCACAAAGGCGATGGCCCGGAAACTACCTCGGAGTTCACCAGCAAACTGAACGGCAAGGCCGCCGAATTTACCGAAGGCGATCACAAATCCCAAATTACCGTCTGGTACAACGGGCCTACTTTGAATGCCTCAAAAGAGAGTGGGCCGGCGACCGACGTGACTTCGATGTGGAAGTTTGAGTTGGGGCCAGACAAGGGAACGATGACCATGACGATCAACCATTATGAGCCGGCTGGAGACGACGAAACGCTGGTGTTTACGAAAAAATGACCGGGCGGTCAGCGGGCGAAGCCGAGCCAATTGCGTTTGGCCGCGCGCCGGTCTATGGGCTGGGCTTCATACACCGAGCAAACATAATGCGCGAGGTCGGAAATAACGCTGATGGTAGTGGGGCGCCCATTGAGATCGCGGCCCAAATCGGTAACCGTCCAGATATGATACATGGCGTCGGCCAGGACAGCGGATTCGGAGATTTTGGCGTTGCGGCCCTTGTCGAAAAAAGTGAATTTGGCGAGTTCGGGAAGGACGGCGTGTTCAAAAGCGGCCCAGGTCTTAGCATCGCGAACGAACGTATCGAATTCTTTCGCCCCGGTTGCGGCGCGGTAGCGGATGAAAAGGCCGGCACGCAGACGCATGGTTGGGGTTGAAGAACGCCGGTCTGCAATTTTGGCCCAGTCCTCCGACCCCGTTTGTGGAGGTCTGAGTTTGAAAAGCGCCGACATGTCCGCCAACCGGCGGAAGAGGGAGTTTCGAAAGTTAGACCAGTCAGGCACGGCGTATGCCGTACACATAGTGCGGAAGAACGCGCGATTGTCTCTGTTATGCCCGTGGTTAGCTTGCGTTGGCGCGCGCGGCGCGGCGATCCGCTTTGCGGCGGTCAATCACGGCGACGTGGAACATGCGCACCAGATACTCGGAAATGGCGTTGATGGCGTAGACAGCCATGGATTCTCCAGTGGCATTGCAGCCCACCTCCGGATGAGCCCACACGAAATCGACCGCTGTGGCCAAGGCGCGTGAAGCGCCCAGGGGCGAACGGTTTTCGCGTTGGGAAAACTCGTACTTGAAAATCTCCGGCAGCAGGGCTTCCTCGATTTTGCCGCGCTTGTATTGGTCGCGCGGAAACGGGTCGAACTCGCCGGCGCGTGTCGAACGATGGTACTGGTACCAGAGCCCCACACGCAGCCGCATTTCGACAGACGAATGCCTGCGATCGTCAAGAACGCGCCGGTCAATACCTTCCCGCAGCTTCAAAGGCCGCTGCGCTTCGCCTGTTGAAATAGTAAGCATCTTTGTTTTAGTCCCCAAAACCAGTTGAGCGACTGACTGAACGGTCTTCGCTAGCGCCGAAACCGAGCCGTTTATAAGTTCAAACACTAAACTTTCGCGTGCCAGTGTTCGTATAGTAGACGCAAAAGGCTTAGTTTTTCAGTAAGAAAACCCTGAAAAAGTTGTTTAGGAACTACTGGTACGAGAGAGTGGGACTTTGGACAAAGGGCCCGTACCCCCTACGGGAATTTGGGTATTAAGGAGTGCAGTACCAGCCCGTTCAAAAAGCGGTCTCGGGCACAACACTTGCGACCGGCCCGCTTGGTAGGGTAGCCTTACAACATGGCTGAACTAAATATCGATCCGTTTGTTTCGGTAGAGCCGGAAGTGCAACTTGATTCCGAGACACTCGGATTGCTCAAGGAACGCATGAGATCAGCCGATGAAGGCCGCCTTGTTTCCGCAGAAGAAGCACGGCAACGTATCCAACAATGGCTTTCAAACTCCGCTACCAAGAAGACGCTTTAGCCGACCTGGAAGCGCTTTTCGACTGGTCGCGTGACCAGCATCCTGGCAGCACGGAGTTGTTTGCGAACGATCTTTTCAATCATCTGGATTTATTGTCGGCATTTCCTTACGTGGGCGCCACTGTGGAGGGAGAGCCAAACCTAACTAAGGCGTCTCCTGCATTCACCACTCTACGTTTACTACAGAATCGACGAAGCACGGGGAGCGGTTGAAATTCTCCACTTCTGGCACACCTCCCGGCGGCCGCCTCGTATCTAAACATGGTTTATCGCTTAAAAGCTACAAGCGGGTCGTCCCTAAATCTGGCCAGCTTAGCTAATTATGCGGGAACACCCGCACGTCAATGCCTTCGGCGGCGCGAATCAAACGATCCAGGTCGCTGCCAAAACAGCGCTCCCACCAACTGTCGCGGCTCCGGTGTCCGACGTAAATCTGCGTAATGCCGCGCTGCCGCGCAAAGCGCAAGATTGTATCCACCGCGTCTTCGCCATCGAGTTCGACGATTTCCGAATCTTTAGCGCGGGCGGCGATGAGGCCGTCGCGCACTTGCTGGCGCTGTTCGGGCGACCATTCGGGCCGGTTGAGGTGAATGGTAATCAGTTCGCCGTGAAACCGGTCACGGTTGCGGGCGCCGCTTTCGAGCATACGGTCTGCGTTCGCGCCAGGCGACAGCCAAACTGCGATGCGTTCCTGCGTGCCCCACAACTGTTCAATGCCATGCCGAGCCATGTAGCGTTCCAGTTGCTTATCCACCACATCGGCGGCTAGAAGCAAAGCGATTTCGCGCAACTCGGAAAGCTGGTGCTGGGTGAGTTTGCCTTTCTTGCCGTCGCTTTCCATGCACGCCTGCGCTGGCGCGTCCACCACTACGATTTCGTCGGCGGTTTGCAGGAAACTCAACGGCACGGTTTCGCCGACATGCTTGCCGGTAATCGCCTGCACACGTTCGCGCTTCTCTTCAATGTGCTGAAGATTCACGGACGTGATGACGGAGATGCCCGCTTCGAGCAACTGCTCCACGTCCTGCCAGCGTTTGGCGTGGGTGCTGGAAGGCGGGTTGTCATAGGCTAAACCGTCAACCAGGCAGACTTTGGGATTCCGGCGCAGAATGGCCGGGAGATCCATCACAGCAATACCGTCAACTTGTTGCAGCGGGATGATCTCAAGCGTGGAAACCGTGTGAGTGAGTTCGCCGGGCAATACCGGCTGAATGGCGCCAACCACAACGTCTTGCCCGCGTTCATGACGGCGGCGGCCCTCATCCAACATGCGGAAACTCTTACCCACACCGGAGGCATAGCCAAGAAAGATCTTCAGCCGCGCGGTTGCCTGATATTCTTCGTCGGATTCCAATTGCTGCAAAAGCTGATCCGGCGTCGGCTTCTTTTCACTGATGGTAGGCACGATACCAATCTTATCGTGCTAACAGCCGCCGTGGGGAGTAACGATCAAGCGCCAGATTCAAGGCAAGGACGTTGACGCGGGGTTCGCCCAGGAAGCCGAGATCGCGATTCTCGGTGAGCGAGGCGATGAGAGCCTCGACGGCGGCCCGGCTGATGGAGCGCGCTTGAGCCACACGCGCGGCCTGCGCTTGAGCGTTGGCGATACTGATATCCGGATCGAGGCCGCTGCCTGAGGCGGTAATGGCGTCCGCTGGAATTGCTCCGCGGTAACCCGGATTCTCTTGCCGGAACTGCTCGGCTGAGGCTTTCATCCGGTCAACCAGTTTCTGGCTGGTAGGGCCGAGATTGGAGCCCTGGGAGGCTGTGGGGTCATACCCGTCATTACCGGCCGCGGACGGGCGCGGATGGAAATACTTCGGTTTGGTGAAGTTCTGCCCAAGCAGTTTTGAGCCGACGACTTGGCCGTTCTGCACGACAAGGCTACCGTTAGCCTGGTTGGCGAACAGTGCCTGGCAGAGACCGGTCACAAGGCCAGGGTAGATGAGTCCGGTGAGCACGGTGAGGAGCAAAGTCATTCGCAACGCGGGAGCAAGTTGTTGTAGCATTTTGAGTCTCCGGAATTAAATCAAGCGAGATGCAGCCAGGCGAGCAGTTGGTCAATGATCCAAATGCCTGGAAATGGCACCAGAATTCCGCCGAATCCATAGATGAGGATGTTGCGCCGCAACAAGGCGGCAGCGCCGGAGGGCCGGTATTTCACTCCTCTGAGGGCCAAGGGCACAAGCGCGATGATAATGAGCGCGTTAAAGATAACGGCGGAGAGAACAGCGCTTTGCGGAGTATGCAGCCCCATGAGGTTAAAGCGTCCCAGCGCCGGATAAGTGGCCATGAACATGGCTGGAATAATGGCGAAATATTTGGCGACGTCGTTGGCGATCGAAAAAGTTGTGAGCGCGCCACGGGTGATGAGGAGTTGCTTGCCGATAGCGACGACTTCGATGAGCTTGGTTGGATTGCTGTCAAGATCCACCATATTGCCCGCTTCTTTGGCGGCCATGGTGCCGGTGTTCATGGCCAGGCCAACGTCGGCTTGCGCCAGGGCGGGCGCGTCGTTGGTGCCATCGCCTGTCATCGCCACAAGCGGCCCTCGCCCTGTTCGCGTTTGATATAGGCGAGCTTATCGGCGGGAGTGGCTTGGGCCAGGAAATCGTCAACACCCGCTTCGGCGGCAATGGCGGCGGCGGTGAGCGGATTATCGCCGGTGATCATCACAGAACGGATGCCCATGGCGCGCAGCTGGCCGATCCGCTCTTTCATGCCGCCTTTGACGATGTCTTTGAGATAGATAATGCCCAGAGCGCGCTGCCCATCGGCTACCGCCAGCGGAGTGCCTCCCATGCGCGAGATACGGTCGGACTCTTCCTCAAAATTAGCGGGCAGGATGCCGCCCAGTTCTCTGACGAAATTGCCAATGGAAGAGCTGGCGCCTTTACGCAACATGCGGCCGTCTATATCCACGCCACTCATGCGCGTGTAGGCGGAAAACGGAATGAAGTGGGCTTCGTGTTCAGCCACTTCGCGTCCGCGCAAGCCATATTTCTCTTTCGCCAGCACCACAATGGAGCGGCCTTCAGGCGTTTCGTCGGCCAGGCTCGAGAGCTGCGCGGCGTCGGCCAGTTCATCAGGCGTGACGCCAGGAAAGGGAATGAATTCGACGGCCTGGCGGTTGCCCAGCGTAACCGTGCCGGTTTTGTCGAGTAGCAGCGTATTGATATCGCCGGACGCTTCAACAGCTTTGCCGCTCATAGCTAGAACGTTATGCTGCATGACACGATCCATGCCGGCGATACCGATCGCCGAAAGCAAGCCGCCAATAGTGGTCGGGATTAGGCAGACGAGCAATGACACGAGCACGGCGATAGTGGGTACCTTGCCTGCGCCGGTGACGCTGACGGCATAGAGCGCAAATGGATGCAAAGTAGCGACGGCCAGCAGGAATATGAGTGTGAGGCCGGCGATGAGAATGTTGAGCGCGATCTCATTCGGCGTTTTTTGACGCTCGGCGCCTTCGACAAGGGCAATCATTTTGTCGAGAAATGTTTCGCCCGGATTAGACGTGATGCGAATTCTTATGTGATCGGATAGAACTTTGGTGCCGCCGGTGACGGCGCTGCGGTCGCCACCCGATTCGCGAATCACGGGCGCGCTTTCGCCGGTTATGACAGACTCGTCAACCGTGGCTATACCCTCTATCACGTCGCCGTCGCCCGGAATGAGATCGCCGGTTTCGGCAATGACGATATCTCCGGCGCGCAACTTGGAAGCGGCCACGGATTCGATTTTGCCTTTGCCGCAAATCCGTTTGGCCATGGAATCGGTCTTGGTCTTACGCAAGGTGTCCGCTTGCGCTTTGCCGCGAGCTTCGGCCATGGCTTCAGCGAAGTTCGCGAAGAGAACGGTGAACCAAAGCCACAGGCAGATCTGGATCTGAAAGCCGATTTCGGCGCCGTGGGTGAAGAGATCGCGGACCAGAAAGAGAGTGGTGAGAGCGGCTCCCACCTCCACCACAAACATCACGGGGTTCTTGGCCAGAGACAGCGGGTTCAACTTAACAAAGGATTCTCTGGTGGCGCGGCGCACGATGTCCGGATCGAAGAGCGGCCGCGAGCGAGCCAGTTTCGAAGGCAGCAGCGAACCCGGCTGCGTGGGAGCGGAAGTAGGAACAATGGGTGGCTCCAAGGTGATCGGCATGATTTTAGCTCCAGATTCCAGTCAATAGCAACGAAAACAGTTTGCCGTCTTGCATCAGGTAGTGCTCGACAATGGGCCCAAGGGCGAGCGCCGGGAAGAACGTAAGCGCTCCGACGAGTATGACCGTTCCTACCAGCAGCGTTACGAAAAGTGGGCCATGGGTGGGCAGAGTACCGCTGGTGGCGGGAAGTTTCTTCTTGCGTGCTAAGCTGCCGGCGGCGGCGAGCATGGGAATGAGAAAGAGAAAGCGGCCGGCCAGCATGGCGAGGCCAAGTGTCAGGTTGTACCAGGGCGTGTTTACCGTAATGCCGGCCAGCGCGCTGCCGTTATTGCCGGTGGCGCTTGAATAGGCATAAAGAATTTCGCTAAAGCCGTGCGGCCCGCTGTTGGCGACGTTGCTGGCGGCGGGTCCGCTGCTGTTCCAATAGCTACGCGCGACCGGCTGGCCTTTGGCGTCTTTGGTAGGCGCCGGGAATGGAACAACGGATGTGGTGGCAGCGAGAACCAAAATGCTGAAAGCCGTCGCGATGAGGGCGATCATGGCCATTTTCACTTCCTTTTGCTCAATCTTCTTGCCAATATATTCGGGCGTCCGGCCTACCATTAAGCCGGAGATGAAGACAGCGACAATGGCGTAAAGCAAGATGCCATACAAGCCCGCGCCCACTCCGCCGAAGATGACTTCGCCGGTTTCGATATTAAACAGCGGAACAAGACTGCCGAGCGGCGTAAGGCTATCGTGCGCGTTGTTGACCGCGCCACAACTGACATCTGTGGTCACGGTGGTGAACAGCGCGCTGGCTGCGATACCAAAGCGCGTCTCTTTTCCCTCCATGTTGCCGCCGGCTTGCAGATCGGTGGCGTGCGTTTCCACGCCGAGCTTGGCGAACCCGGGGTTGCCGCGTTGTTCGGACCAATAGCAGGCGAAAGCACCCACCAGAAACATCACCGAGCAGGCGGAAAAAATGGCCCAGCCCTGCCGCCGGTCGCCCACCATCACACCAAACGTATAGGTGAGGCCGGCGGGGATCAGGAAGATCATGATCATTTGGATCAAGTTCGTGAAGGGCGTGGGGTTCTCAAACGGGTGTGCGGAATTCGCATTGAAGAACCCGCCGCCGTTGGTGCCAATCATTTTAATGGCTTCTTGCGAAGCAACCGGGCCTTGCGCAATGATTTGTTTGGCGCCTTCGAGAGTTTTAGCGACCGTGTAAGGATGCAAATTTTGAATTACGCCTTGCGAACAGAGCAGCAGAGCGACGAGTAGCGATAGCGGAAGAAGAATGTAGAGAGTGGCGCGGGTGAGATCGACCCAGAAATTTCCAAGGCTGTTGATTTGCTGGCGCGAGAAGCCGCGAGTTACGGCGACGGCGATTGCCAAGCCAGCGGCGGCGGAAGCGAAATTCTGCACGGCCAGCGCGGCCATCTGCACGAGGTAGCTGAGGGTGGATTCGCCGAAATAAGCTTGCCAGTTGGTATTGGTGACAAAGCTGACAGCGGTGTTGAAAGCCAGATCGGGCGGCACCAGCGCGGCGTTGAAGCCTTGCGGATTCAGCGGCAGCACACCTTGCAGGCGCTGCAGGAGATAGACGAAGAGAAAGCTGAAAATGCTGAAGGCGAGAAGCGCGGCGGTGTACTGGGTCCAGCGCTGCTCCGTTTGCTCGTTCACGCCAACCAGCTTGTAGGTGAGCGTTTCAAGCGGCCGCAGAATGGGGTGCAGGAAAGTGCGCTTGCCTTCGAAGAGCTTAGCCATGAATGCGCCCAGAGGCTTGGTGAGCGCGAGAATGATAAGGAAGTAGATAACGATTTGCAAAACGCCGTTCGTTGTCATGGCTTAGAATTTCTCCGGTTTGAGCAATGCGTAAATCAGATACGCGAAGAGAAACAGCGTGGTGATACCGCCGATGATGTATTCCATAAGAGTGTGTCTTTTCTTAAAGGTGGTCGCAAGCCTTGGTGAAAAGCCAGCAGACCACGAAAAACGCCAAAGCAACGGCGACGTAGAAAATATCAAGCAACATAGCAATTCCAACTTATCGACATGGTAGTAAAGAAGTCATAAGGGAATGGTGAGGATTCCGTCTGCGCATGGGGGCTGCTATGGTATTCTGCAAATGTCCGACGTTTTCCAGAGAGTAAGGGGACGTAGCTCAGTTGGTTAGAGCGCCGGCCTGTCACGTCGGAGGTCGCGGGTTCGAGCCCCGTCGTCCCCGCCAAACCTCTTAAAGCTCCAGTTTAGAGCTTCAGCCTTATGACACCTGGCCAGCCAACTCCAAAGTTACAAATGACGCAAACGGCGGACTATCGCGAAGGCTATGCCAACAGCGTACAAATGCGAGTGAGCCTTTGGGACTTCTTTCTGATGTTCGGGACGGCGAACCAGACGTCGGCGGATGCGGTGACAATCCTGAATTTTCAAGGCGTGTTTTTGAGCCCGCAGCAGGCGAAGGCTTTGTCGAATTTACTGCTGCAGAATCTCAAACAATACGAAGCGGCTTTTGGCGAGATCCGGCTGGAAGCGCAAGGCGGACAGGGCAGCGTCATCCAGTAAGTTCGCTTCGACATGCCGAGGACACCTCGACCACCGATGCCGAAGCTGGCGCCGTTCGCTTTGCTGAATGAGCGGCCGCCGAGAAAAACCAAACCGCAACATCTGTTTCTATTTCTGCTGTTCTTTGCGGTGCCGCTGTTCGTCATTCACCTCTCAGTGCTTTCGCTGCCCTATTTCTGGGATGAACTGGGGCAGTTCGTTCCCACCGCGCTCGACATATTGCGGAGTGGCGCACTGGTGGCACACTCCACCGTACCCAACGTGCATCCAGTAGGAGTGGAAGCGTATCTGGCGCTTTGCTATAAGCTGTTCGGTTTTTCCATGGAGGTAACCCGAGTAGCGATGTTGGCCTTGGGTGCGTGCGGATTGCTGCTGACCTTTCTGTTGGCGATAGAACTGAGCCGCGGAACGAAAGGCGCGCCGGCTTTCCTGCCGCCGGTACTGTTATTGATCTCTCCTCTGTTCTACACACAAAGCATGCTGGCGCAACTGGATATGCCGGCGATGGTGTTCACGCTGCTGGCAGTGTTGTTGTTTGTGAGACGGCAATATATATGGGCGGCGATTGCCTGCGTGGCGCTGGTGTTGGTGAAGGAGACCGGCATAGTTGCGCCATTTGTGTTTTGCTGCATGCTGGCGGCGCAGAGGGACTGGAAACGGGCCGGTTGGTTCGCGGTACCGGCTGTGACGTTGGCGGGCTGGTTGATGTTGCTGCATGCGAAGACCGGCTACTGGTTGGGGGACGCGGAGTTTGGGAGGTACAACGTGACCTATGCGCTCAATCCCATGAGAATGGGAATCGCATTGGTACGCAGGTTGTTCTATCTGTTCTGTGGAGAGATGCGCTGGATTGGAACGTTGGTTGTGATGGCGACCGTGGCGAAATGCACGGCGTTCCACACACGAGCTTGGGCGGTGGTGGCGGCGGTGGGAGGAGTGACCATCATACTGGTCTCCATTTTGGGAGGAGCGGAACTGGAACGCTATGTCTTGCCGGTATTGCCGTTGTTCTACATTGCCGTGAGTGTGGGTTTGACCGTTGTAAGAAAGCCCTGGGCGATGAGCGCGATGGCGGGCATGATCGCAGGGCTTGTGTTGTGCATTCGTTGGAACCCGCCGTATCCATTTCCGTTCGAGAATAATTATGCAATGGTGGATTTTGTAGGCTTGCAGCAAAAGGCCTCGGCTTACGCCGAACATAACTTGCAGGGCCGGACGATTGGCACGGCGTGGCCTTATACGGCGGGACTGAGAAACCCGGACTTGGGATACGTGGCACACGGGATGAAGACTATTGAGACCGGCGATCTGCATTATGCGTCGGTAAAGGCGCTGCCGCCCGAAAAGTTCGACACACTCATCACCTATACACGAGAGTGGGCGCCGGGCGGCGTAACTGAAAGCCAGTTTGTGCAGCAATTCCTGCGGCGCTTTTATCAGTGGGCGCCGGATATCACTCGCGAGCAGTGCGAGGAGTTGGGATTCGAGAGAAAGATGTCTTGGAGTGTGGGCGGACAGAGCTCGGCGATTTATGTCCGCAATCCTCGCGAAGCGGCGCATGCGGAATAGGTTTCCAGCGGCGTGGTGGGGAACGGTCGTTTTGTTCCTGGTGCATGGCTTTGTGATAGCCACGTGGATCTCACGCATTCCGGCGGTGCAAAGCGCGCTGCGGCTCAACAACTTTGTCTTGGGTTTGACTTTGTTAGCGTCGGCATTGGGAGCGCTGTGTTCCATTCCGGTGACCGGCTTGCTTATCGGGAAGCTGGGCAGCAAGCGGGTGAGCGTGATCACCAGTATCTTCTTTTGCCTGATTCTGCTGCTGCCGGCGGTAGCGGTGAATGCTGTCACTCTCGCGCTGGCGCTGTATGCGTTCGGAGCTTCAGCGGCGGCGATGGACGTGGCGATGAATGCGCAGGCAGTGGAAGTGGAGAAGGCGATGGAGCGGCCAACGATGTCGCGCTTCCATGGGATGTTCAGCTTGGGAGCGATGCTGGGAGCGGCGGCGGGAGGCGCGGTGGCGGCACGAGGACTCGGCGCGCTGGCGCATTTTGCAATCAGTGGCGGATTGAATGTGGCGGCGGTCCTCGTAGTGGGAGGTTGGCTGTTGGATACGCACGATGCGCATAAGAATGCGGACCACCGGCTGCCGTTTCGGAGTATGCCGCGGGTGCTGCTGGCGCTGAGTGCGATCGGGTTCTGCATTCTGCTGGCGGAAGGCGCGATGGCGGATTGGACAGCGCTGTATCTGCGGCAGGTTTTGAAAGCGGGGCAGGGGACGGCGGCCGCAGGGTACTCGGTCTTCTCAGCCGCAATGGCAACGATGAGGTTTTTGGGTGACTGGGTAACGACCAGGCTGGGGCCAGAGCGCGCGGTGAGGACGGGCGGATTGGTGGCGGCGGTGGGACTGGGATGGGCGTTGTGCGTGCCGAACGCGGGTTTGGCGATGCCCGGATTCGGCGTGGCGGGGTGCGGATTTTCGATCATCATTCCGCTGGTGTTTGGATCGGCCGGACGGGTGAAGGGCATTGCCCCGGGAGCGGGCATTGCCAGCGTCACGGGCATTGGATACGCCGGATTTATAGCCGGGCCGCCGACGATTGGATTCTTATCGCAATTTCTCACGTTGCGCGGGGCGCTGGGAGTGGTGGTGATCTGCTGCATTGTGTCGGCGGTTTTAGCGCGAGAGATGAAGAGCCTATCTCCCGGGCGGCCGTTAGTAGCTGAGGCGGAAGGGTTCGGCATAACCGGTCATCTCTAAGTAACCAAGGCCTCGGATTGGCTTCTGGTGCAGGGTGCCGCTATAAATGACGGCACCCTCCCAATAAGTAGGTGAGGGGCTCGACGGAGTACTGATCTCCTGGTTGTCGAGAGTGGTTTGCTCAGTCAGTAAGAGACTGAGGGAGGGGATGGCGATTTGCCAATCGACCGGATATTTGTGCCAGAGGCGGCCGGGGGTGAGGGTGACTTCATCGGCGGTTAGATGGTGGGCGGCTCCCGAGGAATCGACATAGGTGCCGGAGGAGAAGGGACTGATTGCGCCTGACTTGTCACGGAGGCGATAGAGCATGAGCTCTTGGTTGTTAGTGAGTTGGATGGAAAACCAATCCCAGCCTGCGAGGGTTGGGTTAGGTGTCTGAGTGAAGAACTCGTGATCCATCCATGCGAGGCCAGTTACGTTTTGAGCAGTGCCCTTACGAGTGAGGTTGCCTTGGGCGGAGAGACGGGTGAATGAGATGTAGTGAGAGGCTTCGCCGGGGGCGGGGCCTTTTCGACTGATACCGTCTTTGCCGTGAATGACAGGTGGTTTCACGGCCGAGAGACTGAGGGTGAGTGTGAAGCGGTCACAGACGGCTTGCAGTTGCTGCTCGCCGGTAGCGAGGTTCTTCCAATAGACTTGCCAATTGCCATTCCAATATTTTCGGGAGTTTATATCCGAGGCAGCGAGGCCGGGTCCGGCGCGGTTGAGGCGTTCGGTGTGAAAGAAGTCGCGGCCGTCGATATCGGTTAATGCGAGATGCGCCAGGTAGATCTGGTCGGAACGCCAAGTTGGGTCAGTGGATTCGAGAGACGTTTGCGGGAGTTGGATGGCTTGACGAAAGAAGGTGAGTTCGAAGCCGTAGCGATGGGCGGATTGATCGTGAAGGTTGCCGGTGTAATACCACCACTCGGTTTGGTAAGCGGAGTGATTGAAATGATCGGCGGGAAAGGTGTAGTGATAGCCCGGCAGCGCCGAAAGAAACGTAGAGATGAAGAGGACGAGGTTAAGCTTCATGAATCACCTCAATGGGATTCATGCGCAGGGCGGTTTGCGCGGGATAGAGAGCGGCGAGTACGGTGGTGAGGTAGACCACGGTGAGCGAGGACAAGAGCATGACGACGGGCCAGTGAAATTGGAAGGTCCAGCCGAAGGATTGCTTGTTGATGACGAAGATAAGGATGAGCGATAGCAGCGATCCGAGGATGAGGCCGATGCCGTTGGCGAGGAGACCTAGCAGGCCGGCTTCGCACAGAATGATGCGGCGCACTTGCGGTTGGGCGGCACCGAGGAAACGAAGAAGAGCGAATTCGCGGCGGCGATCGATGACCATGGCGAGCAGCGCTCCAGCAATGCCCATGACGGCAACCGAGATGGCGACGGCTTCGAGGGCATAGGTGATTCGAAAGGTGCGGTCGAAGATTTCGATGGCGCCGCGGCGAAGGGTGCTGTTGGCGAAGACGAGTATGGCGTGGCCGGAGACGACGTTATCGATAGCTTGCCGGACGGCCGCGGGATCGACACCGGGCTTGAGGGTGACGGCGAGATTGGATGCCGCCGGGTCAGGGAGATATTGGAGCAGAGTGCGGCGGGCGAGGATGATGTAGCCGCGTTCGGTGGAGTAATCGTAATAGATGCCGAGAACTTTGAAGGTGCGATCGGCGCCGGCGAGGCCGAGAGTGATTGCGTCACCGGGGTGAATTTTGTGTTTGTTAGCGAAGGGCTCACTGACGACGGCGTAGTTTCCGGTGGCTAAAGTGCGGAGAATGGCGGCGGTGTCTTCACCTGGGAGGAAATGCGTGCTGGTAGTGGATTCGCCGCCGGCGAGAGTGGCAGGCAGACCTTGATAGGAGATGGGATAGGCGCGGAAGCGGTCTACGCTGGCGACACCGGGGATTTGAGCGATACGGTCGGCGATGGAAGCGGACATGGTGGGGTGGCGATCGGCGGAGGAAGAGCCGGCGGGACGGAGGTAGAGATCGGCTTTGAGTTGGTTATCCATCCAGACGGCGAGGGTTTGGCGAAAGCTGCCGACCATGATGCCGACGCTGGCGGTCATGGCGACGGCGGTGGTGAGAGCGGCGGTGAGGACGGAAGTGCGGCCGAGGGAAGCGCGGAGAGATCGAAGGGCGAGCATGGCTTCGGTGCCGAAGCGACGCTGGATGAAGTGGGTGGCGAATTGGGAGAACAGGGAAACGATGGTAGGAATGGCGGTGGAAGTGCCGGCTATGAGAAGGAGCACGGCGAGATACGCGGCGAGAGGCTGACCGTGAATAGCGGGGACTTGGGTAAGAGCTGCTCCCGCGAATAGCATGAGGAGGGCGTACCAAATGGTGGTGTGTGAGCGCCGGGCGGCGTTATATTCTTCACGGCCGCGGGCCATGGCTTCGATGGGTGCGACTTGGGCGGCTTCGACAGCAGGAGCGAGTGCCGCGAGAAGAGAGATGACCACTCCGAGAGCGACTCCAGCGGCGGCGCTACTGAGAGTGAGGTGGATGGGAGACGGTTGGCTCGAGACATAGAGAGATTGCACGGTTTTACCTATGAGCGCGACCGCGCCGAATGCCATGACTCGACCGAGCAGGAGGCCGAGGGCGCTGCCCGAGAGTGCGAAAAAGAAAGACTCAGCGAGGAAACCCAGGGCGATGAAGGCACGAGTGGCGCCGATGGCTCGGAGGACGCCAATCTCATTGCGGCGGCGCACGACGGAGACGGAGATGGTGTTGTAGATGAGAAATGCTCCGACGATCAGCGCGATGTAACTGAGGACGCGGAGATTCCAGCGAAAAGCGGAGAGCATCTTGCGATTTTCGGAAGAACGGGCGCCTTGCGGGGAGACGTCGACAGAAGGAGGGACTTGCGCGGCAATGAGTTTACGCCAATATTCGGTGGGTTGAGTAGCGGGGACGCGGACGCTGATGGTATCGAGCTTGCCGATTTTGCCAGTGACGATCTGGGCAAGGCCGATATCGGCAACGATGACGTTTTGTTCGCCCGCTTCGCCGGATTGTGGGGTGAGAATCCCGGCGACGGTGTAGGGGCGAAGGACGTCGTTGATGAGGAGATGGACGGTTTCGCCGATTTGGAGGTGGAGATTAGGGCCAACCCAAACGGGATTGGGCGCAGAGAGAAGCATGGCTGCCCGTTGCGGAGCTTGGCCGGTGAATTGGGCGAGGCGCTGACCGATAAGATCAAGACCTATGAAGGGGATGGCTTCACCCTGGCTTTCGACAGAGGCGAAGTCTTCGATGCGAGGAGCGAAATCGAGAGGGTAGGGAAGTTGGGAGAGACGGCCAAGCAAGTTTTCGTCAAGGCCACCGGTAGAGGCTAGCAGGAGATCGGTTTTGCCACTGAGGGATTCGAGAGACGAGTGAAAGCTGCCAGCGGCGGCTTGACCGGCGAGGTCAATAGCAACAACCACGGCGACACCGAGAGCGACAGCGAATACCGTGAGCGACGTGCGGATGGGTTCGCGCGCGAGTGGACGGAGGATGAGACGGGAAAAGAGTAAGAGAGTGCTCATGCGTCGATACGACCATCCTTCATTTTGATGAGGCGGTCAACGATGGAAGCGGCTTCAGGGGAGTGAGTGGCCATGATGACGGCGACGGAGAACTGAGTGGCGGTGCGGCGGAGGAGATCGAGAACGAGGTCGCCGGTGGAGGTATCGAGGTTGCCGGTAGGTTCGTCAGCCAGCAGGAGAGTGGGTTTGTGTACGAGAGCGCGGGCGATGGCGATCCGCTGCTGTTGGCCACCGGAAAGTTGGTGAGGGAAGCGATGGGCGAGGGGATCCATTTCGACCCAGCGGAGACACTCCTCAGCGGTGAGGCGAGCGGCGGGCTGGTGGGCGAGGAGCAGGGGGAGCTCAACATTTTCGATGGCGGTGAGGGTGTGAAGGAGTTGGAAAGACTGGAAGATGAAACCGATTTTTTGGCGGCGGAGGCGGGTGAGCGCGGCGTCGGCGAGAGTGGTGGTGGATTGGCCGTCGATGAGGATTTCGCCGGAAGTGGGGAAATCCATAGCGCCGCAAAGGTTGAGGAGAGTGGACTTGCCGCAGCCGCTACGACCCACGAGGGCGATGAATTGGCCGGGTTCGACGGCGAGTGAGACGCCGGCGAGGGCGGTGACGGTTTGGCCCTCGGTGCGGTAGATTTTGGCGACACTGCGGGCTTCGAGGATGGGCACGGTATAGAAGCCAGAATATCGAATGCAGAAGAGAGAGGATTGAATGAACAGGGGGATGGAGAAGGGGTAAAAAGTCGCGTTAAGTGGCCACATATAAATATAAGTAGTGGAACGCATCAAAAACCCCCTGGTTTTTCCCTGCGCTAGAGAAGCGAGCATTGCGAATATAGAAGCGGGGAGAAGAAGGGAAGGTTTTCCCTGGCGGGGTCTTGAGGTGGTGAAGTTTTGCATGATGTTCCGATTCTCCTTTTAAGATTTGGGTGATCTCCTTGACGACGCGCGGGACCCCTTCCGACGAAAGGATAGAACGGGGCTGAACGGAATTGACTTGGACAGGGAGATGGAAATGGGGATAAGTGGCTGAGGGGTGGGGAGATAGAGGGAAGTGAGAAATGTTTGTCGAGTTGTGACTTGAGATTGCGAGGTTTCGCGGCAGGACGGGGCGCAGGAGCGTGACGGTTTTGCGGTGCGGAAGGCCAATCGGTCGAGGATCTCGCGTGGGATATTGGCTAGCCCTAATTCCTGGAAGCCGCATGTTTCCCGGCCGGTTAGGCTGGCGGTGCCATGAGGGTCTGCCCACACTATGGTTCTTCCTGCGCTAGGATCTGGCGGCCGGATAACGTTGCTGACCTGATCCCAGGGAATATGCCGTTCCCGTGGATAAGCTGTTGATGTGGCGAAATGGTGATTGAGTGTACTAACACGATTAACCTTGACACGATTAACCTGATTAACCCCTAACCACGATTAACACCTGCTCAAAGCGGGGCGGAGCTCCGCCGAAAGGCGGCTGGAAAGCCGCCTCGCTGGCAAGAATGGCCGCCCTACGAAAGGTCGCAGGCGGAACGGCCCGCGATTATATGCCTTGACAAGTATATGCTCTTTGGGGTATATCAAAAGAGTGGAATCGGTGTTCGAGATTATTGCGGAGCCAAACCGCCGCGCGATATTGAGCCTGCTGGTGTCGTCACAACAATCGGTGGGAGAGATTGAGCGTCAGCTTCGGATGGCGCAGCCGACGGTGTCAAAGCACTTGCGAGTGCTGCGCGAGGCGGGTTTCGTCGAATCGACAGTGGACGCGCAGCGGCGTCTCTACCGGTTGAAACCTGAGCCATTTCAGGAGGTGGATGCGTGGCTGGCTCCGTTCCGCCGATTCTGGTCGGCTCACGTAGACGCACTCGAGCGCCACCTCAACGAAAAGGAAGACAAAGAGAAGAGGAAAACGAAATGAAAATCAAATTGACGAGTATATACGTAGACGACCAGGACAAGGCGCTGCGCTTCTATACGGAGGTACTCGGCTTTGCCAAGAAGGCCGATTTCAGTAATGGCGCATTTCGCTGGCTGACTGTGGCCTCGGCCGAGGAGCCGGATGGCACTGAGCTGCAGCTAGCGTTGAACGACAACCCCGCGGCGCAAGCGCATCAGCATGCCATGTTTCAACAGGGCCAGCCGGCGGCGATGTTTTTTACCGACGATGTCAAGGGCGACTCCGAGAGGATGAAGGCGGGCGGCGCGGAGTTCACGATGCCGCCCACCGACGTGAAGTACGCGACCATTGCGAAGCTGAACGACACCTGCGGCAACGTGATTCAGCTCACTCAACTGGCACGGTATTAGAACGAAGATGAGCGATGGCGGGCACTATACACCGGGCGAGGCGGGCGGGGCGCGGATACAGAAAGACGGAGAGAAGTGGACGCTCATTCTGGTGAGAGAACTGCGCCACTCACCGGAAAAAGTCTGGCAGGCGCTGACCGACCCGGCGGAGTTGCGCGAGTGGGCTCCGTTTGAGGCCGATGGGAGCCTGGGCACGGCGGGAGGCACGGTGAAGCTCACCGCGGTGGGAGCACGCGCGCCGCACGTTACCGAAACAAAAGTGAGGCGAGCCGAGGGTCCGAAGGTGCTTGAGTACAACTGGGGCGAGCACGATTTGCGGTGGGAACTGGAAGCGATTGGCAGCGGCACGCGCCTGACGCTGTGGCACAACATCGACCGCCGCTACATCGCCATGGGTGCGGCTGGGTGGCACATTTGTTTCGATGTTCTAGATCGCCTTCTCAGGGGAACTCCGATCGGGCGCATGGTTGGCCCGGCGGCGATGAAGTTCGGCGGCTGGCAGCGATTGAACGCGGAGTACGCAAAACAGTTCGGTATTGAAACCACCGATTGAACGGGAGAACCTATGGAGACGAACATGCAGGAGGCGGCCTTGGTTGCCGTCAAGAGAACAACCAAAACCAAGAACATCGTGTATTGGGCGGTCACGGTGCTTTTCTGCTTGCAGATCAGCTTCACCGCCTATGCGCAACTGCGGCTGCCGCAGGTGACGGAGGCGTTTACCCACCTTGGGTTCCCGGGGTACTTCCGGGTGGAACTCTCGTGGGCCAAGCTAATCGGTGTGGTGCTGCTGCTTGCGCCGGTGCCGGCGCGGTTGAAGGAGTGGGCTTACGCAGGCTTTGCGTTCACACTGGCGTCGGCGGTTATTGCGCATGTCGCGGTGGGGGATGGCGCGGAGGCCTGGGGCTGGGCGGCGGGAACGGGCGTGCTTTGGGGGGTGTCTTACTTCCTGTGGCGCCGTTCACCAGTTGCGGAGGGTGGGCTCGCCTGAAAAACAAGTCGAACAGGCATGGTGCAACCACTGCGGTGAAAACAAGTTGAGCAGGCTTGTCGTTACCGCTCGTTAGCACTCGCGGCTCGGCACGAGGCTGTACGGCGTGCCAGGGAAAACATGGCCAGCGTAAGAGAATAAAGGGCCAAACTAGGTCGCTCACGCTTCCGGCTCCGAAGCGGCACGCTGTCATTTTCATGATCATCGGTGGGCCGAAGGACAAGACTCGAGGTCCGCCCCACAAGCCCGGCTAAAATAAGGGCGAGAGTTGGATCTCTTAGATGAAAAGGCCTGTTCAGGTGGAATCTGCCTCAGCGTTAATCGACGAAAAGATCAGAGAACTTGCGGACTGGCGGGGGAAGACGCTCGCAAGAGTGCGCGAGATCATGCGCGAGGCAGACCCTGAGATTGTCGAAGAGTGGAAGTGGAGGGGGACGCCTACCTGGTGCCACGGAGGCATCGTCTGCACCGGAGAGACGTACAAGAATGCGGTGAAGATGACATTCGCCAAGGGAGCTGCGTTGAAGGATCCGGCAGGTCTATTCAACTCGAGCCTGGATGGGAATGTCAGGCGGGCTATTGACATCCACGAAGGAGAGACGGTTGATGAGGCGGCGTTGAAGGATCTCATCCGGGCCGCGGTGGCGCTCAATCTCAAGGGTAAGAGCAAGGCGAAGCCGCGGGGAGTTTGAGAAAAACCCGAAGCCGGAAGGGGGTTGGTCGGGCTGCCGGGATTTGAACCCGGGACCTCTTGCACCCCAAGCAAGCGCGCTAGCCAGGCTGCGCCACAGCCCGAAGTCACTTCATTTTAGCGCACCGCTCGTGCCGAGGGCGGGAATCAAACGTTGTCTGCAACGAAGAGAGCCATCGGCGGGCCTTGCCCATCGATTACGTACCGCACAGCTTGCTGCACATCCTTGTCGTTCCATAGCCATCGCGTGCTTCCATGGCGCGTCCAGCGCTTTCGATCCGGTCCATCGCGATCCAGGCGGTTCAGCTCCCGGCTGGAGTACGATTTGAATTCATGCATGACCCTTTCGGGTCTAACCTGAGCTTCCACGACGACATGCACGTGACTCATGCGGACATGCGCAGCCAGCAGGTTCCAACCGCGATGCGTACAGTGGTGGCGCATGACCGCCAACACGGATGCTCTGCTCTCTTGATCGAGTTGGTATGGCTGCTGCGCCATTCTTTGGTGCTCCGCCAAGGCGCGTTGCGGATCGGGTTCCAGGAGGCGGGTTCCGAACCGATTGTGGAGGAGGTCGACCGAGCCCGATTCATCGCCATGCAGGCGTGCGCCATAACACGCGAAGGTGATGAAATACCTCAAGTGGCGCTCTCTTGCGGTCGCGGCTCTGCTATGACCGTTTCCTTATTTTAGCGCACTGCTCGCGATTCATCGCTATGCAGGCGTGCGCAAATGGCTATGGCCCTAACCGGCAGCGGTTTCCTGGCGGCGGTCGGCGACGATGGTGACTTCCGCGATGCGTACAGTGGTGGCGCATGACCGCCAACACGGATGCTCTGCTCTCTTGATCGAGTTGGTATGGCTGCTGCGCCATTCTTAGGTGCTCCGCCAAGACGCGTTGCGGATCGGGTTCCAGGAGGCGGGTTCCGAACCGATTGTGGAGGAGGTCGACCGAGCCCGATTCATCGCCATGCAGGCGTGCGCCATAACACGCGAAGGTGATGAAATACCTCAAGTGGCGCTCTCTTGCGGTCGCGGCTCTGCTATGGGCCCTAACCGGCCGCGGTTTCCTGGCGGCGGTCGGCGACGATGGTTGGTGCTCCGCCAAGGCGCGTTGCGGATCGGGTTCCAGGAGGCGGGTTCCGAACCGATTGTGGAGGAGGTCGACCGAGCCCGATTCATCGCCATGCAGGCGTGCGCCATAACACGCGAAGGTGATGAAATACCTCAAGTGGCGCTCTCTTGCGGTCGCGGCTCCGCTATGGGCCCTAACCGGCCGCGGTTTCCTGGCGGCGGTCGGCGACGATGGTGACTTCCATGTCGTTGGCGAGGCCCACGACTTGATTGACGAAGCTTTTGCCGAGCATGCGATCAACGCCTTTGCCGACGACGCGGGGGAGAAAAATCTGGCGGGCGTTGTGAAGGCGGGCGAACTCGACGATGGTTTTGGCATGATCGCCGCCGACGAGGACGCGGGTTTCAATGTGAAGGTTGCGGGCAAAGTTGAGGTGCCGTTCGACGGCTTCGCGCTTGGCGGCGGGCAGAGATTTGAGATCGCTTTGTTCGGCTACAAAGACGGCGAAGCAATCGGCATGGGTGACGTCGGCAACGCGTTTGCCGCGACGGATGAGCATGGCGGTGGAGGGATCGTCGCTAATGTAGATGACCACCGCATCCTGGGTTTGGGGCGGGGCGGGCAGGCCGTTGGAAGAAACGGCGGGCGAACTGGTTTCGCTTTGCTCGAGGCGCTCTTCCACTTCCTGAGCGGTTTGGCGGAGGGCCATTTCGCGAAGGGCGACGAGGGTGGATTCTTTGAAGAAGTTCTCCATGGCGCGGCGGGCTTTGTCCTGGGGATAAACGACGCCGCGTTCGAGGCGATTGAGCAAGGCGCGCGGGGTTAGATCGACCATGACGACTTCGCCGGCTTGTTTGACCACCCAATCGGGAATGGTTTCGCGGACCTTCACGCCGGTAATCTGGGCCATGTGATCGTTCAGGCTTTCGAGATGCTGAACGTTCATGGTGGTGAAAACATCGATACCGTGTTCGAGAATGAAGAGCACGTCTTCCCAACGCTTTAAGCGCGCGGAGCCGGGCACGTTGGTGTGGGGAAATTCGTCGACGACGGCGACGGCGGGATGGCGGGCGATGATGGATTCGGTATCCATCTCCTCGAAGGTAGCGCCACGATATTCGACGGTTTTGCGGGGCACGGTTTCCAGGCCTTCGGTTTTAGAGATGGTGTCTTTGCGGCCATGCGGCTCGAAGTAACCTATGACGACGTCCACGCCTTTCGCTTTGAGGCCTTGGGCCTCATCGAGCATCTGGTAGGTTTTGCCGACGCCGGCCGCATATCCGAGGAAGATTTTGAGTTTTCCGGGGCTTTTGCCAGCTTCAATATTCTGCATTTTCAGGAGGGTAAGACAAAACGATAGCCAACCCAAGGCTCAGTAACAATGTAGCGCGGATGGGCGTGATCGGGCTCGATCTTCTTGCGCAGCTGGCTGACGAAGACGCGCAGGTATTCGACTTCATCGCCATAATCGGGGCCCCAGATGGTCTGCAGGAGTTTGCGGTGGGGAATGGATTTGTTGGCGTTGGCCAGAAGGTAGCGGAGCAGATCGAACTCCTTGGGGGTGAGGCGCACGGGCTGGCCGTTGACGATGGCTTGACGGGCGGCGATATCGACGGAGAAGTTTTCCGAGACAAGGACGGGCTCTCCGGCGGCGGAGGTGGGTCCGGCAAAGCGGCGGAGGTTAGCGCGGATGCGTGCCAGCAGTTCATTCACGCTGAAAGGCTTAGTGATGTAATCGTCGGCGCCGGCGTCGAGGGCGGCGATTTTATCCTGCTCGCTATCGCGGACGGAGAGGATGATGATGGGCACCTCACAAACGGCGCGGATCTCACGGCAGGTGGCGGTGCCGCCGATACCGGGCATATTCATATCGAGCAAGATGAGATCCGGATTATTGGCGCGGAGCGATTCGAGGGCCTCTTCGCCGGTGCGGGCTTCGTAGGCTTCATAGCCGTTGGAGGCGAGGGCGGTTTTCATGACGCGGCGAATCTGCGGCTCGTCGTCTACCACCAGAATGCGTTCGGCGGCGTTCATTTTAGGCGGCTGAGCCGGCGAGCGCGGGGCGGGGCGCGGCCGGCAGGGTGACGGTGAAGCGGCAGCCGTGGCCGAGCTGGCACTCGACGCGAATGGCGCCGCCGTGGGCTTCGGCGATTTCGCGGGCGATGGCGAGGCCCATGCCCGTACCGTGAATTCCCTGGTGATCGGCGCGACCGCGATAGAACTTATCGAAAACGCGGCTTTGTTCGAGGTCGGTCAGTCCTTGCCCTTCGTCGCGGACGGCAATGCTGACCAAGCCGTTCTCTTCGGCGACTGAAACGGTGACGGGCTTACCGGCGGGGCTGTATTTGAGGGCGTTATCGAGCAACTGTTTGATCATTTGGACGGCGAGTTCGAGATCGGCCATGACGCTGGGCTCGTCCGCAGCGATTTCGACCTGAATGGGATGGGAGGCGGCGAGAGGCCCAAGAGACTGAATGGCGGCATGGACGATGGCGGCCGCGGGCTCAGGCTGGCGCTCGAGATTGAGGCGCTTGGCTTCAATGCGGGCGAGATGAATGGCCTCGCCCATCAAGCGGCGCAGGCGTTGGGCTTCCTGCTGGACAACGTTGATCAGATCGTCATGCTGGGCAGGGGAAACGCGGCCGGCGTGAAGTATGTCGGCAGCGGCCTCGATGGCGGTGAGGGGGGTTTTCAACTCATGGGCGAGGGCGTCAATCATGACCGATTTCAACTCTTCGCTTTTGCGCATGGCCTCGGCTTGATTGGCGGCTTCCTGGGTTCGCGCCTGGGCCAGACCGACGGCGATGGTGTTGGTGAGGGACTGCATGAGAGCCACCGAGAGAGGAGCGCCGCTATAGGCAAAGCTGCCGTAGACTTTATTGCCGAGGGCGACGGGCAAAGTTGTGACGGGGCCATTTTTATCGATGGAGCCGTAGCGGGCGACTTTGCGCAAATCGGATTCAAGGATGGCGCCGTGCTGGTTGGAGCGGTGAATTTCGCCGGAGCCGTTTTCGAGAAGCGCGGCCTCTTCAAAAGCGAAAAGCTCCATACATTTGTTGACGAGAAGGCGGTGCAACTCATGCGGGCCGCGATCGCTGAGGAGAATGGCGCGATTCAGAGCGTGGAGTTTTTCGGAATCGGATTGGCGTTCAGCGAGTTCGTCGCGTTGGCGGCGGAGGCGGGCGGAAAGATTGGTGGCGATGAGGGAAACGGCCAAGAAG
This sequence comes from Bryobacterales bacterium, assembly GCA_963785595.1. Lineage (GTDB taxonomy): Bacteria > Acidobacteriota > Terriglobia > Bryobacterales > Bryobacteraceae > Bog-105. The sequence goes on from CAWAVY010000004.1 coordinate 657,807, forward strand.
ACGGCCAAAACGATCCAGCCTTGGGGATCGGCGATGGTGATCTCGCCAATGGGCGGGACAAAGAAATAATCGAGACAAAGGGTGGCGGAAATGGAAGAGGCGATGGCGCCGGAGCGGGTGCCGTAAACGGCGGCGAGAACGACGCCGAGCAAGAGAAAGATGGCGGCGACGGTGGGGTTGCTATGGAAAAGATGAAAGCAGATGAGGGCGATGGCGAGCGGTTCGGCAGCGGCGGCGGCAGCGGCTAGCAAGGCCTTGGGTATCACAACCTCCAGTCTAGTACTTGTTCTTGAACGGAGTGCCATACCCGCACAGAGGCCGACCAGGGGGTCGGCCAGCGGACGGGGGCGTCCGCCCCACCCAGAAAGGTGGGCTATACGGGTGAGAGTTCGCTTTTTCGGGCTTTGCTGAAATAGACGCAGAAGCAGGCTCCGTTACCGTTGCGGGGGGCGATGGCGCTGAGATTGCCTCCCAACTCGGTCATGGTTTGGCGCGACAGAGCCAGACCTAAGCCCAGACCGGAGCGTTTTCCGGTCACGAATGGTTTGAAGACGTCGATTTGCATTTCAGGCGGGATGCCGGGACCGGTATCTTCAACGAGTACATTCAAGCCATTATCGGTTTGGGAAGACTCGATGTTGATGGCGCCGCCAGCGGGCATGGCCTCGACGGCGTTTGAGAGGAGATTCGCGAAGACGCGTTCGATGCGCGTGCGGTCGCCAAACACTTCGAGTGTTTCATCGATCCGCATAGTGATTATTAGCTGAGTGCTTTCGGTATCCACCGACTCGGCGGCGGCGGCGACCAGTTCGTTAAGACGGCAAAAATCGAGATCGCGACTTTGGCCGCGCGACAAATTGAGAAGATCGCGCAGTAATTGCTGAATGCGTTCACAGGCGCGATGAATGTTAGTGGCAATGCGGCGCGTGTGTTCGGGAGGAAGATTGCCATCTACCAGTAATTCAGCGCCACCGTAGATCGCGGCCAACGGATTGCGGAGATCGTGAACAAGAGACGACCCCAGACGCCCGATGGTGTGAATTTGCTCTTGACGGATGAGGTCGGCCTGGGCTTGTTCGATGGATTGGCACATCTGGTTGAAGGTGTTTGCGAGACGCGACAACTCGTTGTTTCCTTCGACCGGCACGCGGTGCTTATAGTTGCCGGCGGAGACCTCAGCGGCGGCGCGATCGAGCAATTTGACGGGTCTGAGAAGACGGGTGGTGACATAGGAACTGAGCAACAATGCGACGGCGACGGTGAGTATCCAAGACAGGCCCAAGCTGCGGCGTAGCCTGCTTAGCGATTGCAGTTCTTTTTCATAGGAACGCACAACGTAGAGTTCGGCTATGGGTTGACCCAGAATGTCATTGAGGGGTTGATGAGTCATGATGAAGCGGCTTTGCCGGAATCGTTCGGAGGGTGGGGGTTCGTTGTGGGAAAGAGAGCGCGCGAGCGAGGCATCGAGAGTAGACGCGAACACTGCGTCGCGGCCGAGAAATGCGAAGTCACTGCGGGGAGCAAGCTCTTTTAGCTGGGCGGCCACTAGATTGTCAATTCGAAAACCGGCGCAGAGGACGTTAAGCAAAATCGGATCGGTACTGGTTTGCACGTAGACCGGGGTGAGGACGACATAGAAGAGTGTTTCGCGGTGGCGCAAATAGCCGGCCAATTGGCGCGGGAATCGCCAGGCGGCCTGACGCAGAGGAATGGCGGAGACGGGCAGTTCGCCGCTGTCTTTGCCGAGTGAAGAGATCAGATGGCCTTCCGCGTCTAAAACGAGAAATCCGGCTGAAGCGTCGGAGACACGCGACCAGAGATCCTGGGCTGAATCGCGAATGGTGTTTGCATCGCGAGTGAGGAAAGCGGCGCGAACGTCGGACATGGCGCCCATGAGGGCGCTGGTGGCGGAGAGGACTTGGGTGCGCGATTTCCAAACGGCTTCGTAGGCCTGAATGCTGGCGCGAATCTCAGTTCTTACGTTTTCGTCGGCTACGGAAATGGCGTATTGTTGCAGACCCCAACCGGCGGCCGCGAACAGGATGGTGACGGTGATGGACGTGGCGACGAAAACGCGCCAGCCGATTGACATTCCGGCGAAGGGATTCTTCATTTGGGCGGTCCGTTGGCGGCACCGTAGGAATCGGCGTCGGGAGAGTAATGGCGGCCGTATTTGTTTTTATGGGGCAAAGTGACGTAACCGGTCTCGAAGATGCGAAGGATGGGGGCCTTGGCCTCCGCGACTCCGGCTGGCACGGCGAGCGGGAAGGTATTTTGATCGCCGGTGGCGCGCTCATCGAAAAAAGACAAGGCATATTGGCCGGGGGGCACGTTAGGTATCCGATAGGAACGATCGGGGTTGACTTTGACGTAGTAGAGCGTCTTCAAGACCAGAATGACAGCGGCCATGGAAGGGTGTATATTGCAAAACACTCTGACGACGCCCGCCTTTCTAAATACGACGGTACGGCTGCTGCCGGGCGGATAGAGGGCGACGTCGAATAGTTGGCCGTCATAGTTTGAGAAGGCGTTGTGGAAGATGGGGTCGGCGTTGGGGAATTCTACCGGTGTGCCCACCACGATGGGAAGTATATGCGGATGGAACATCTTGTCGCGCTGGAGCATTCGGACGTGCGGGGGCCGGTCTGGGAGGCTTCCGGGATGGTCGAGCGGGTCGAGCCAAACGACGATATCTTCGAGGGAACGTGTGCGCTCAGCGGGCGAGCTGAGTTGAACGATTCCAGACACGGTGGCGGCGGATGCCGACGGAATGGATAGGCAGGCGCTAAAACAAATAAGCCAGAGTCGCATCATACCGGTTGGCGAGGGTCAATTCGTGGTTGGCGAAGGCAATATCCTCGTGCGCCCCTTCAAAACCGAGCATCACATTGGAGCCTATTCGATAGAGGACATTGCCGGCATAGATGAAGTGGCCGGCAATCTGGTAGGGCGTCAAAGCGCGGCTGGCGTTGACCTGGCGGCCGGCGTAAGCATCGAAGGTAAGGCGCCTGGTGACGGGTAAGGAGATCTGCATCCAGCCCGCCGATCCTTTGATGGGAATGAGGTTGAGGCCGTCGAATGCAACTCCGACCGGCAGGGCGCCGAGGTTGGCGAAATTCTCACCATGGAAAAGCGTGCCACTCAGTTCGAGCCAGGGCAGGGGCTTAAAAAGGAAGTCTGTGCTCACGACGTTCGATGGAATCGATTTTCCGTAGATGTGACTCCTGCTTTCATGAGCTGCGACGCCTATGGAAAACCCGGTTGCATCGCTCCACTGGTGAGTGAGCGCGACCCTTCCCTGGAAGGCAGGACGGGTGCTGGCGGTATAGGGCTGAATGGCTGGAATGGTGGCATAGGTTTCAGCGGTGGATAACAGCGCCGCTTGAAACACGACTTTGGTTTGTGAGGAAAGGGCGTGCCGCTCTTCGTATTTCAGTTGGGGACGCCAGAGCCAAAGATTGCCCGCGCCGGCGAGCGGTGGAACGCCAACATGCGCGAAGGAGGTAGGTTCGAGAGGCGCAATGATGGTTTTGTCTTGACCAATTGTGAGGCTGCGCGCGGACCAATCGAAAGAGACATTGCCATTCCTGAGGCGAAATATGTCGTCATTCTGGTTAGCGGCGTAGAAGTCCATTGAAATGGCGCCATGGATCTGGCCGCCGCCCGCTATCTGGGGGCCGTCCACTTTGAGACCTATGATGGATTGACGTAGCGTGGCACCGCCGCCGGGTTGCCCCTCGCTATAGCTCGCGTCGTCAGGATCTAGATTTTGTTCGCCGGCGGTATGGGTCAGATAGCTATCGAAGAGGATCATGCCGGTGAGAGAGACAGGTAAGTGCTGGGAGGAACCGATCTTGGTCTGAGCCTGTTCCTCGATCCGGTTTTCGGCAACGTTTACGCGGTCGCTCAAGTCTTCTGGAGCAGCGGCGAGGGCGCTGGGCAGTTGTTGAGCTTTGACGGCTTCGCGCAACGACTGGATTTCGGTGAGGAGGGTTTGATTCTGCTTTTCGAGAAGATCGAGGCGATTGAGTATCTTTTCCATGGTGTCCTGCGAGGCGGGCTGCTGGGCGGCCAGCGGTAGCGCGACGATGACAAGGGCAAGGCTAAAGAAGTAACGAAGCGACGACACGGCATACCTCCCTGGGTGAGAATGGCTTGCGCAAGATTACGTTCGGTTGGCATTCCGGAGAAATATTGGAAAGCTCAGGATCGTCTTCCCCGGTGATCATAATGGCGGGCAGGCTTTCATAGGAGCGCAGCTTCCGCAACGCTCCAATCAGCGCAAAGCCATCGAGAGAAGGCAGATTCAAATCGGTGACGATGGCCGATATGGCGCTTTGATTATTAAACAACTTGAGCGCCGTTTGCGGGTGATGGGCGACGAGCACGCGCACGCCCAGGTTAGCCTCCAGCGCCAATGCGAGCGAAGCGGCGACACTAGCGGAATCTTCCACGATCACGACCACTTTGGACATCGATCCTCATGGCAGGAAACGGTACCCGACTCCGTGTACGGTGACGAAGTGTTTGGGCACGGCCGGCTCTTGTTCGAATTTTTGGCGCAATTTGACGACGTGCGCGTCCACGGTGCGGGTATTGGGATAGAATTCGTAGCCCCAGACTGAATTTAAGATCACGTCGCGGCTGAGGACGCGATCGACATTCTGGAGGAAGAAGGAGAGGAGATTGTATTCCGCCGGGGTAATTTTGACTTCCTTGTGGTTCTTTAGAATGGTTCGGCGGTCGAGATCGACTTCGACGTCGGCGAAATGAATAACGCGGGTGGCTTCGCCGGTGCTCCGCCGCAGGACGGCACGAATCCGGGCGAGCAATTCGCGCGTGCCGAAAGGCTTTACAACGTAATCGTCCGCGCCAATCTCGAGCAGCAAGACCTTGTCAACCTCATCGCGCACGGCGCTGAGAACAATGATGGGAATGGGGAGCCGGTTGGCTCGGACTTCTTTACAAAGCTCAATGCCGCTTAAGCCAGGGAGACGCAAATCGACGAGCATTAAAGTGGGCTTTAGGGACAGCGCTTGGCCCAGGCCGGATTGCCCGTCCACTGCCTGGATAGGCGTGAAGCCTTCACGCTCGAGCAATATGCTGACAGTTTCCCGCAATTCGGCATCGTCATCGACTACTAAAATTTTTTGGACTGCGGGCAATTTTTATTGATGGCTCCGCACTATTCTCTCAGGGTTGAGGTGTTGAAGCTCGGGACCGGAGGGGGTTTTTACAAAATGTTTACACGGGCTGAAGGGGGAGGTCGGCGCTGGCGCCGAGAGCCGACAGTCGGTTGGACGATTCCGCCTAGTCACGTGCGGCGGAAGTCTATCTCCGGCGGTACGCATTCGGGCTATATTTGTGGCCGGTTTCTGTCGAAAGGAAAGTGTGAGTAATCGGCAGGCATTAGTACTAGCAACTGGCCGCGCAATCGGGGTGGGCGGCATCCTTTTGCTGGCAGCGGGTCAAGCCCTCTCTGATCACCGACCACTCACATCCATAGAGGAAATCGCTGAACTCGACAACGAGCAGTCAAACGCCGGCATACCGGTTCACTTTCAAGCCACCGTCTCTTACTACGATTACCGCCGTTTCAGCCTTATTCTGATGGGTGGCCGCCACAATCTAAGAGTCATTGTGGACTGGAGCAAGCCCGAGCCGCTTATCCTGCCCGGAGACAACGTGGACGTTATTGGTGTGACCCAGCCGGGCGCTTTCTTCCTGGGTGTGTTCGGTAACCAGGTCACGGTTAAAGGCCACGGGCCCGCGCCAACCCCTGAAAAAGTAAGTTTGGCGGCGGCAATTGAGCCTGCCAGAAACGCCAGTTCCGTCGAGTCCGAAGGCCAAGTTGTTCTGGTGAAGGCGGGTGAGCATTTGAGGGGCGAGGGTGATTTCACGATTGTCGTGCTCCGTTCGGGGCAAGTCACGGTTGACCTCTCACTCCATGCGGCGGCTAACGTTTCCATGCGGGCCTGGCTGGGCAGACGAATGCGCTTTAAGGGCGTTTCGGGTGGCTTATACAATTCGCGCCGGCAGCGCTATCAACCTATTGTGTACGTAAGATCGCTGCAGGATGTGATGCTCGTTGACGCCGTTGCCGCGCCGACCGTCGGCAAGTCATCCCCGCTACCGTTGGCTTCCCTGTTCCAATTCGGCCGGAAAATGCCTGCTCTGGTGCGGACTTCGGGCGTGGTGTCTTATGTCGATCCCAGGAATGGCTTCTACATTCAAGACGGCGACAAGGGAATTTTGGTGCGGCAGGCGCATCCGTTTGATCTCGTTCCTGGCGACGTGGTGGAAGTGGTCGGCAGGCCCGATTGGGAGGGGCCGGGACAAAGCGTTCTCTCGGGGGCGCTAGTGACTCCAAAGGGCCAGCACGCTTCGCTCAACGCGCAGCCGTATCACCTGAATGACCTATATCTTCCGGCGACCGAAGCGCTATTGACCGCTTGGGAAGGCACCGTCATAGACCAATCGTCGGAAGGCTGGCGTGAATCGCTGACTCTGCGCCCGGTGACCCGCGCGCCTGGCGAGTTGCCTACTTTTCGCTGTGTCTATTTTCGTACGGATGCCTTCGCACATTTGCCGAAGTATGAAACGGGAAGCCGCGTCAAAGTGCAGGGCGTGCTCGAACTCGAATGGTCTCCCACCCATTTCCGGCCGGTGAGCGCGCAAATGCTGGTGCGCGAGCCGCGGGATATTTCCCTGCTGGCGCTGCCGCCCTGGCAGTCCAGGTTTCCCTGGCTGCAGGCCTTCGGCTTGTTTATGCTGATACTCATTGGCGCCATGGCATGGGTTTGGACGCTTCGCAGACGCGTGGCCGTGCAAACGTGCCATCTGAGCCGCGCAGTCGTTGAGGCGGAGGCGGCCAACCGCGCCAAAAGCGAGTTTCTCGCCAATGTCAGCCACGAAATCCGTACCCCCATGAATGGGATCCTGGGGATGACGGAAATGGTACTGGCCACCACGCTGACCGTGGATCAGCGGATTTTTCTCGAGAAAGCGCAAGGATCGGCGCAGACCCTGCTCACGATCGTCAACGACATACTCGATTCGTCCAAGATTCAAGCCGGCAAGATGACCATCGAGAGCACCGAGTTTAACCTCGCCCGGACAATCTCGGATGCGCTTTCACCGTTCGGCAGCCTGGCATTTCAGAAGGGCATCGAACTAGCCTGTTATCTGCCGCCCGGGTTGCCTGTGTTGGTGCTGGGCGACCCGGTGCGGACTCGTCAGATCATCGCAAACCTGGTCAGCAATGCTATGAAATTTACGGAATCGGGGGAGGTGGTGGTGTCGGCCCGGTCGATCGATGCCTCCGCGGGCGCCGAGCGTGGGCTGCATGAAATCGAAGTATCGGTGCGTGATACGGGCATCGGAATTCCGCTTGAGAGCCAGCACTTGCTCTTTCAAAGCTTTACCCAGGCTGATGGCTCAATAGCGCGGAGATTCGGGGGAACGGGCCTTGGACTTGCCATCAGTTCGCGGCTGGCGCAAGCCATGGGCGGCCGCATGTGGGTCGAGAGTAAGCCCGGCGCCGGCAGCACGTTCTTCTTCACGATGTTGCTCAAGGAGAGTGCCGGCAAAAGTCCGGCGCCCGATCCCGAGAGCCGCCTGGCTGGGATGCGCGTGCTGCTGGTGGACGATCATCCCACCAGCCGCCGGTTATTGGCGCGCTCGCTCACCGATCTCGGGATACAGCACTACGCGGCCAAGAGCGGGGCCGCCGCCCTGGCAGTTCTCAACTCCGGCGGCGAACCGTTCGATTTTCTGATTGCAGACCACCACATGCCCGCCATGACCGGTTCGCAATTCCTCCAGATTGCCGCGGACGAAGGCTGGTTGCGCGGCTTGTGCGGAGAGACCAGGAGCCTCCTCTTATGTTCCGGGCCGCCGCCGGCGGAAGATTGCCCGGCTGGCCGCATTCTGCTGAAACCGCTGGCGACATTCGAACTCGCCGAAGCTCTGGTAGAGCTGTTGGATGGCGGCGGCCGTACGCTGAGTCCTTCGCTGGCCCTTATGAAACCGCCGCCACCCGGTCAGTTGCCGACGCTGCGCATTTTGGTTGCGGAGGACAACGAGGATAACCAGTTCCTGATGGAGGTCTACCTGAAGAGAGCCGGCTACGACGCAGTCATGGTGGAGAACGGCAAAGAAGCGGTCGCGGCTTGGGAGAGCGGTGGCTTTTCGCTCATTCTTATGGACGGACAAATGCCCGAAATGGACGGCCTGGAGGCGGCTGCCTTCATAAGAGAGCGCGAGCGCGGCCGGAACTGTTCCATCCCCATCATCGGCGTCACCGCTCACGCCGACGAGAACGACCGCGAAAGATTTCTGCGCGCCGGCATGACCGATTACCTTACGAAACCGCTTGCGTACGCGGATCTAGTGACTGCCATCGAGCGTTGCCGGGCGGCGGCTTCGGTTGCGGCGTAAGAGGCCCGAACGCCGCGTTGAAAAACCGGGTGAACAGGCCTGTCGTCACCGCTCGTTAGCTCGTTAACACTCGCGGTTCAGAAACGGCGGGTTTCATCGTTCAGGGTGAACGGCACGGCGCTCTCGTCTCTCACCGTAAATGGCACCTGCCCGGTAATCTGTATTCCAAATCCTTCCAGCCCCACAACCTTCCTTGGGTGATTCGTCAGCAGCCGTATCGACGTCAATCCCAAGTCCGACAAAATCTGCGCGCCGACTCCGGATTCATGCTGCAGCGGCGGGTGCCCGCCCGATGGAATAAAACTCGATTGGGCACGCCCATGCCCAATCAATTCATGTTTTCCGCCGCGCCAGCTCGAATGCAAACCCGACCCCGTCTGGTGCAGATAAATGAAGACACCACACTCCGCTTTCGCAATAGCCGACAGCGCCGCCGGAATCAGTTGATGACAATCGCATTCCGTAGAGGCAAACACGTCGCCGTAAACGCAATGCGAATGCACCCGCACCAGCACATCGCTTTTGCCCGCAATGTTGCCGTGCACCAGCGCCAGATGCGCTTCGTTATCCAGCCGACTCACATAACGAATGGTTTCGAACTCGCCTTGTGGCGTTTTCAATCGGCCGGTGGCATCGCGTTGGATGAACTTTTCCGTCTGCAGGCGGTAGCGGATCAGGTCCGCGACGGAAATCATTTTCAAACCGTAACGCCGGCAGAACTCAAGCAATTCCGGCACTCGCGCCATGGTGCCGTCCTGGTTCATAATTTCACAGATTACTCCGCCGGGAGATAACCCGGCCAGCCGCGCCAGATCAACCGCCGCTTCGGTCTGCCCTGAGCGCACCAGCACTCCGCCCGGACGCGCGCGCAATGGGAACACGTGGCCCGGGCGCGCCAAGTCTTGTGGCCGCGTCCGTGGATCCATGGCCACTTGGATGGTATGCGCCCGGTCATAGGCCGAAATGCCCGTGGACACGCCCTCAGCCGCGTCAATGGCCTCGCAGAACGCCGTGCCAAAGCGCGCGGTATTCACCGGCGACATCGGCTGCAGATCCAGCCGTGTACAAGTTTCCGCATCCAGCGCCAAGCAAATCAAACCGCGCCCGTAGGTTGCCATGAAGTTGATGGCTTCGGGCGTGATCTTCTCAGCCGCAATCGTCAAATCGCCTTCGTTTTCGCGGTCTTCGTCGTCCACCACCACCAGCAGTTTGCCTTGCCGGAAGTCTTTAATCGCTTCAGGGATAGAAGCAAAGTACATGCGTTCTTAGGCGGGAACCGGCAAACCGGCCTTCACTTGCCAAGGCGTGGCCGGCTTGATCGCTTCGTTCACAGCGGTGATATTTTTCACGCCTTCGCTCTTCAGCCAGTCTTCCAGGGCTTTGACGCCCAGCTTGGCATAAACCGGAATGCCGTCTTTCCAAGTCGCGCGCCCGCACAGCACGCCCGAATAGGCGGTGCCCGCTTCCGCCGCTAGATTCAGGTTCTCGACGAACACCGCATTGCTCACGCCCGCGCTCAGGTAAATGAATGGCTTTTGCGCAATATCGGCAGCCTTCCGGTAAAGGTCGAGCGCTTCTTTGTGGGTCTGCGCCGCTTGCCCCTTAAACACCGCGCTGCCTTCCACAAACTCCGCATTGGTGGGCACTTCCACTTTCAAAATGTCCACTTTGTATTGCGGCTTGCCAAACTCTTCCATGGCGCCCATCACAATAGCGGGCTTCTTCTTGGCGTATTCCAGACCTTTCTCATCGCCACCTGCCGGATCATAACCCACAAATTCGCAGAAGAACGGAATTTCGTAATATTCGCATTCGGCGCCAATGCGCTCGATGAAGGCATGCTTGATGTCGTTGACATCCGGCTGGTCGAAAGGCGAATAATAGATCAAAATCTTCACCGCGTCTGCGCCCATCTCTTTGATCCGCTTAACGGAAAGATGCGGCAGCAGGTCTGGCAGGCGACCCGGCTTCGTATTGTCGTATCCGCTCTCTTCATAGGCCAGCAAGAGGCCGGCGTTGGCCGACCGCGCCTTCGCCGCCGGCAAGCCAAATTCGGGATCAAGCAGGATGGCGCTGGCATGCGGCGTCAACGCTTCGGAAACCGCTACTTTGAATTCCTCCATCATCTCGTCCGACACGTGGTCTTGTGCTACACCCTTGGCCGATGCGATCGACTTGCGCAGACTGCCGCGCTGATCCATGGCCGCCGCCGCGATCACTCCTTTCTTGTTCGATAAGGCGTTCAGATGCTTGATCTTTCCTTCGGATAGGGGCATGAAAGTCTTTACACTCCGGATTGGTTCAGCCGATTCGTCGCGCCAACGCGCTCGACGTTGACGCGATAAAGCGAACTTTGAAAGTTTAGTATAACGAATTTGGCGCAACCGTTCCGTGGAACGCGCAAGGACTAATGGGACACTCTTTGACGGTGGCTCCGCAAGCTTGCGGGACGGTTCAGGTCGTTCGCCATATCTTCGCTTTCCGTCGGGCCCTTAGTCAAAGAGGATGCACTACCTTACAGATTGTCCACGGCATGGATAGTATGCAGGGATGATTGCCCGCCGCAAACTCCCGGTTCTCAAAGAAGCTCTTGGCAGGCAAGCGGCTGTGGCTTTAATTGGCCCGCGGCAGGTCGGTAAGACAACATCCGTGACAGCGGCATTGTTCATTCGCTCTTGGGCATTCCCGACCACAACGCGCGCTTTTAGGTCATCCCGTGGTTGGCGCCAGTTGGGAAGGATTTGTCGTCGAGAACCTCATCACTGCTGCGCCCGAACTGACAATGCCAAGTTTCTCTGGCACCTCGGCCGGTGCGGAGATTGACCTCGTGCTGGAATCCCTGGACATGGGCTCTGGGCGATCAAGGTGAAGCGCGGGCTCGCGGCGATGCCTGAACGAGGCTTTTAGAATGCGTGCAATGACCTAGAGCCAGCCAAGCGGTTTATGGTCAATCCAGGGACCGATCGTTACCCGATCAGCAAAGGAGTCGAGGCGATTGGGCTTCGAGAAATAGCGATGATGTTAGGTGCTTTATGAAACGATACGGGCTTCGGAATCGAATAAAGTCGGCGTGGACCGAGGCAGGGCCGTCAGAGCCGAAAAAACCTAACCAAAGAATCCTGCCAATTCGTCAAACCCCGCCCGAAGCTCAAGCCAATCGCCACCACCAGACAACCCCAAGCAAACCAATCTCCATGCCGCGCATAAAACGTCACGCCGCTGACGGTCCCATACCGGATGATGGCGTCGAGTTGCCGGAAAGGCGGAATGCTCTGCACAATTTTTCCCGCGGGATCGACCACCGCGCTCAAACCGTCGTTGGTCGAGCGTATCAAGTAGCGGCGGTTCTCCACCGCGCGCATCCGCGCAATCAGCAGATGCTGCGCGCGCGCCTCCGTATGGCCGAAATAACCATCGTTCGATAGATTCACCAGCACGTTCGCGCCAGCCGCCGCAAATTGCCGAACCAAATCCGGAAACGCCGCTTCATAGCAAATGAATACGCCCAGTTTTTGTTGACCGGCTGGAAGAACTTTGATCGTCTCGCCCGGTACAAAATCCCCAACTTCGTGCGTAACGCGATTGACGAAGGAAAACACCGGCGGCACATATTCGCCAAAGGGGACCAGATCGATTTTGTCGTAGTGGCCGATTTCGCCGCCGTCGGGCCCAAGCAGCACTGCAGAATTCAACGGACTGTGGTCCGCCGTGAAAGCCACGGTGCCGAACAGGAAATACCCATGCCGTGCGGCAATACTATTCGCTTCACGGCGAAAATCGGGGTCGCTGTAATAATAGAGCGGCGCGGGCAACTCAGGCCAGATCACTAATCGCGCAGCAGCCGCATCCGACAAGGACACCAGATCGCGCTCCGTTCGATCTTGCAGCTCGGGCGTCCATTCAATTTCAGGGTCAACGTTGGGCTGCACCAGCAAAGCCTCTTCGGTCGCCTTCATATTTTCGGGAATCGCCGGCAGCAACCATAACAACGGCAGCGCGAAGAGCGCGGCCAACTGCATGCGAGGACGACGCAAGATCACCCAGGCCAGCGCCGCACTCAGCATCGCGAACACGAAAGATAAACCATACACACCGACCAACGGCGCCAGCCGCAGCGGTAGCGACATAGCAATACCGGCATTCCCCAGGTCAAGCCAAGTGAAGCCAAAGGTGGCATGGGTGCGCTCCAAACCGGTCCACAAAGCCGCTACCGCGGGTACCGCGAAGGGCCCATTCATGAGGATGCCCGCCAACCAACTGAATACCGCCAGGTGCAGCCCTTTGAGAACCGCAAATAACGCGAACGAAGCCCAGCCGCCCCAACGTCCCATGCCGCCATGTACTTCCAGCACGAACTGAATCCAGGAACACAGGAAAAACCAATAGAAGGTGCCCGCGGCCCAGCCTATGACGAAACGCTGCCAGGCCACGGGCGTCCGCGCCACCGCAACCAGCAAAGGTGTTAACGCCACCGCCGCGAGCCAATGGATATCGAACTTCGGAAAAACCAGCAGCAGCAGCAGCGCACTGAAAAGCGCGAAGCTCGTATGCAAAACCAGCCGCTGATAATAAACGGCTACCCTCCGCTCAGGCATTCGCCAGGCCGGCCTCTTCGCTCACGCGATCCGCCATATAAGAGCTGCGCACAAAAGGTCCGCTGAACACCATCTTGAAACCCATCCCCATGCCGTATTGCCGGTAGCGCTCAAACTTTTCAGGTGTCACATACTCGGCCACCGGCAGATTGCGGCGCGTGGGTTGCAAATACTGGCCAATGGTAGCTACATCCACCTGCGCAGCCACAACATCCCGCAGAAGTTGCTGTGTCTCTTCTTCCGTTTCACCCAGGCCCACCATGAGTCCGGATTTCGTGAGAGCCTCTGGACGATAACCCTTGGCAAAGCGCAGCACATCCAGCGACTGCCGGTAATTCGCCTGCGGACGAACCCGTCGATAAAGGCGGTTCACCGTCTCCATATTGTGGTTAAACACGTGCGGACCGGCATCCAGCACACGCGCCACTGCGTCCAGGTTCCCTTCGAAATCGGGCGTCAGCACTTCAACTTGCGCCCGCGGTAGAGCACGCCGCACCGCGCGCACCGTTTCCGCAAAGTGAATGGATCCGCCATCGTCCAAATCGTCGCGATTCACCGACGTGATCACCACATATTGCAGCTTCATTTCGGCCGCCATCTCGGCCACGTGCTGCGGCTCTTCCGGATCGAGGGAAAACTCGCGTTTTGCCGGCGATCCTTTCGGCACCGAACAAAATCCGCAACCCCGGGTGCATAGATTGCCCAGGATCATAAACGTCGCCGCGCCGCGATGAAAACATTCGTGGATGTTCGGACAGCGCGCCGATTCGCAAACGGTATGCAACCGGCGTTGCCGCAATTGCCGCTTCAACGCATCGACCGACTCGAAGTGCGTGCGCCCTTTTCGCAGCCAGCCGGGCAGTGAAGGCTGCGCTCGCCGCTGCCGTGGCAGATCAATTTGCACAAGCGTTTCACCCGTCACAGCTTCATGTTACATCGCGCTCAACCCGGAAGTAGTTTTGCCGAATGGGCAGAATATTTTCACTTCGTTGCTACGTAAATACAGGGCCGGCAAGAATTGGAAAAACTACGTTTCCTGAAGCGACAACCATGGGCCGCAGATGGAAAATCCGGGGAGGAAGCCCTGGAGGAAGCCCCGGATTTCCAAATTCAAACTGCGGCCCGAAAGGTGATCTATATGATCATCGAACTACGGATCGTTGTACGTAAAACGATTGTGTTCACTATTCGCTTAAAGCTCTAGTGAAGCACAGGAGCCGGAGACATAGTTAGCACGCTTCGGCTCCACGTAGTTATTTTACACCACAAGTGCCGCGACCAAATCCACAATCGGCCGAGCGCTCCTGGCCATGGCGAAAGACCCACGCGAGCGGGTCCGTTCATCAAAACATGCCCCAAAATGCTAAAGACTGACGCACTGATACTCTCAGGAATGAACCATAACTTGCGCAACATGAGGGGTCACGCCTTACGAAAGACCGCGCGGCTATCCTGTTGTCTCACGGCGATCAGTGCGCTCGTGAACGCCCAGCAGCCGGCGGTGGCGCATGTGCTGGATCTCAAGGGCGACTGGAACCTTGAAGCGAAAGCGGGGCATGCGGTGGCGGGAGATCGTCTTGCCGCTGGCGGGAAAATCACCGCTGTGTCGAACAGACCGGGCGATTTCATCACCATGATCAAAGATGACGATCTGTCGCGCCAGCGGATTGTGTGCGACGCATCACCCGCCAATCCATGCCTTAAGCCGATCGTCGTGCCGAGCGTTTCCACTCACTCAGCCGACGGCCCAAGCCCGTTGAAAGCGATGGCGCAGGCTGCCTTGATGGTGCTGCTGGATAAGCCTCCGGCCATAGCCAGCCATTACGCCATGACGCTGACACGCGGAAAAGAAACGGTAAAAGAGTCCGAGGATGTTGTGGCTCTCGTCCCAGCCCAAGGATTGGTATTGCCGCCCGCTCCTTCGGACATGGCCGCCGGCTCATACACGATTTCGATCACACCGGCCGCCGGTTCGTCTGGCGCCACGGAGCAGGCCGCCATCTTGACATCCGACGGGAACTGGAGGCCCATTCCGTTTAAGGACGCCGGGCTATATGAGATTTCGATTTCGACGCCGGAGGGAGATCAGGTGGCAGATTTGTTGCTTCTGGTGGTTTCGGCCGAAGCATATCCGGCGGCTCGCGAAGCGTTTGACACGGTAAAGGAACGCACCTTGGAATGGACAGGGCCCGACGCGCGCGCCGACGAGCACCTGCTTCTGCGCAGCTTTCTAGTGGCTCAGGAACACGCGCCATGATGGACATCGACGACATCCTGAGCCACGAAGTTTCGCGGCTGGAAGAGATTTTCGAAAAGCGCAAAGCTTCATTGCTTCCCCGGCTATCCCATTCCAAGCCTGCGCTTTTTACAATTGCCGTCGTAGTTCTGGTGTTCCAGATGCGCACCCTGCCCGAACAACTGGCCAACAGTTCACTGGATGCGGCCATTGCCCTCCAGCGATCGGTCCCGGCTCAGTCAGTTCGCTTGGTGACCATCGACGATCAAGACTACGCCGCGCTGTTCCATTCGCGCAGTCCGCTTGATCCGCAAGTTTTTGCCAGAATCTTGCGCGGCGTCGCCGCAGGTCACCCGCGCGCCATTGTCGTCGATATCGACACCGAAGATTCCTCGTTCCTGACCATGCCGGTACCGCCGGTGCCCACCGTCTGGAACGTTTCGGGTGAAGAACTGGCGGACGGTAAATTCAAGGTGGCCGCGCCGTTGGGTGGGCGTGAGCCCGCTATGGCCTCGGTTACCGCGCTGGCAATGGCGCCACGCGACGAACGCGGCATCGTGCGCGGTTATCAGCACAGTTATCCGCTCGAGAACGGTGCAACTGTCGATTCGCCCGGTTATGCCGCGGCGCGGATCGTGGCCGGCCACGCGCCCGAAGAATCCAGTCATCACGCCGGTGAGACCCATTTTCTTGATTTCAGGTATCGATTCCTACCCATCAGGGCCGGCGAATTGCTACAAGATGCGGATGCCGGCGCCTGGGCCAAGATGGCGCTGTTCAATGGGCAGGTCGTGGTGATCGGGGGAACTTACCGGGTGGCGCGCGATCAATACGCCACACCGAAGGGCATTATGAATGGCTGTGAAATCGTGGCGCAAGCGGCCGCGGCCGAAATCGATGCAACCTTTATCAGCCCCGTCAGCCGCTGGATGACCGCTTTGCTGATGATTGCCGGCGGGTTGGTGACGTTGGCGGTGTATCACTGGCTGAAGTTCCGCATGGCCTTTCTGGTTTCGCTCGTACTGGTTCCCGCGCTTTCCATCGCATCGAATTGGATTCTGTTCCACCGGTTCGCGGCTTGGGGTGCCATGGTGCCCCTAGTGATTGCCGTTATCGTGGCGGAACTGTATTCGAAAGCGGCGCTCTACCTGGCCTTCTATGAGAAAGTGAGTAAGCTGAGGTCGCCGCGGGCCGAGCCGGAGACAGAAGCGTCCCAAGCCCGGCCATGAATTCGCCATCACCCTTAGCTTTTATCTAACTCCTGTCTCCACGAAAGCCGCCCAGTAAAACGGTTGGGGAAATTTACGCCGGGTTTCCAACTGCGCATGCCGCAATGCCAGCGGCGTAGCTTCCCCCAATCGCAAATGGGCGTGCAGCGCTTCCATCAGAACCGCCGTAGCTTCATCGTCCACTTTCCACAAGCTGCTCACCACGCTTTCCGCGCCGGCTTGCAAAAAGATGCGGGTCAGGCCGATAACCTCATCGCCACCGCTAAGCTGTCCCCGGTCCGTCTCGCATGCGCTCAATATGACGAGCCGGGCCTTCAGCCTGATATCCATGACTTCATACAAAGAAAGGCGCGCGGCCTGGCCTGGCGTCGGGGCGGTGATCAGCGCGCTGAACAACGGCGATGGCGCGTCAAAGATTCCGTGCGTGGCAAAGTGTACTTCGCTATGACGAACCAAGGCGTCAACCGAAACGTCATGCGTAAAAGCGGCGCCGGTCATGCGTGCTGCTTGCGGATACATCTCCTTGATCTTCTCGGTCTCCTCCAGAGTTCCCGGTAGAGACGGCCAATCATCCACCGAAACATTTCCCAAAGCGCCGAGGAAGAGATCCGCTGACGCCGCCGGCGGGCCAAACCGCAGAAATTGGAGCGTTGAGGCGGAGGGTAGGTAAGCAATCGCGAATTGGTCAATCAGCAGGCTTGGCTCCTGGGCTCGTCTCCCAGGAAGTGGCAGCGCCTCAAAGGGAATGGACAAAAGATATTCGGTTGGCACCAGAATCAGCTCGGTGGTTTGCGCTGGAACGGATCGCACGATGGGAGCAAGCAGAATCTCGGAAGCGGCCGCCAGACGCTCGTCGAGTTCCGCCGTCTGTTTTGCGGAGGCCAACTGCGTGCGCAACCACCGGATCTTCGCAGGCAAAGCCACTGTATCTACCGGCCAATGCAACTCGGCGGCTGAGTTTCGCGTCACTACAAAAGCGGCAAGCTCATGGTCCAGAATCGCGTATTCAATTAAGGCGGTATGCAGTGGCAGACTCGCCTGAGCGGCCGCCAGACTGATAGGGCGCAATGCCAGCGGCTGGTTGACGCGCGAATCGGCAACACCCTTCTCCTGCCGCGCCAGCACGAAACGCGCCTCGAGCAAAGCCAGCTTCGACCGCACCGTTTCCGGCGGATGTCCCGCACCGCGCAAGATCGACTCGCTTTCAGGCGACAGTAGAACCCGCGCCGCAATAATTTGTTGCTCGATCCCATCGAGTTCCCCCGCCGGAGAGGCGCCGGAAAACAACGTAGACGGCACAAATCTCCGCCCGTGCAGCGCATCCAGAAAGCCCCGCGCTTTGTTGCGCTCGAGAATCGCCCATGCCCCATTGCGGTCCCCGGCCTCTGTCAACAGCGTAATCTGCCGGCGATACAGTTCTTGCACAGAAGCGGTATCGATGAAAGACCGCCGCTCCTCCTCCTGCGAGAGGCCCGCGCGAATCTTATCAAGCGCCGCCATGGCGTTGTAGTAGCAGCGGATGGCGGCGGCGCGTTCGCCACTTCTCTGATGCAGCACGCCTTCCAGATATTCAATCCGCCATCTGGAATCCGTCAGCGCCAGCGATGAAGAGGCCGCGCGTGCTAAAGCCAACTGCTCGCGAGCCAGCGCTGCGTAAGCGTCCAGTTTCATCCTGGTTGCCAGGTATTCCGCCAGTTGCAGGCGCGCGGACGCCTCCGTATTGACGTCCTTCTCCTGATGAAACGCAGTGATCGCTTCCCGGTATAGCCGAATCGCCTCTTCCGGTTGATTGGCGGTTTGTTCCAGCCGCGCGGATTGCAGCAGGATGCTCGAGCGCGTGAACTTTCCCGCCGAACCCGCCGCCGGGGCTAACGATTGCCGCAGAATATCTCGAGCCGCCCCAAAGTTTCCGTCGCGCTCCATTACCAACGCTCGGCCAAGCTCCGCCTCCGCATAGAGCGTGCCTAGTTGCAACCGCTCTTGCGCCGCTGAAGTGGCATCAATGCCGGTCAACACCTCCGTGTAGGCTGAGCGTGCGCTTCGCAGATCGCCGCTGGCTAGTTTGGCCGCACCCAGCAGGTTCAAGACGCGGAAACGCAATAACGGCGAGATGCCATCGCCCGTCGGCGAATGAATCAACTCCGCCGCCTGCTCAAGCGCCGTCACTTGCTGGTTTACTTCGCGCAGATAAGAATAGTCCACCGCGATCGATACGAATGCGCCAACCTGTCCGGAGACATCGTTCGCGGCACGGGCGCGCTCCCCCCGCGCGGAGTCTTCTTTCAGTACCAGATCGAACTGCCCGGCCAGCCGCCGTCGGTGATTTAACACTTCGTGCGCAAAACCGGAGAGCGAAACGGGAAGACCCGGAAAGTCTTTTTCCAGCCGTTGGCATAACGTGATTGCCTCTTCATAAGGCATGCTCTGCATCGCCTGCATGCCCAGCGCCAGCAACGTGTTGATCGCTTGATAACCCAGAACCGTCACGTCGGGTGAACCCTTCATCGCGCGAAGTGCCTGGTGCGTAAGTGAAATCGCGTCGTCGTACCGCTGGTCGTCAATCGCGAGATTCGCCGCCGCCAGCGAGGCGTAAGCGCGGAAGGCGGCTGAAGTGAGCGGACTGGCTTCGTGTAAGAAAGCTTCGGCCTCGCGGTGAGCGTCCGCCGAATGCCCGCGCGCCGATTCCAGCGAAATGATCTCGCTCCAAAGGTCGGCGGCATAAGAGGCTTGAGGATCTTTGAGCAGGCTGCGGGCTTGCGCCAGCGCCTCCGCGGCTTCGTCCATAAGTCCAAGTTGGATGAGGTCTTCCCCAATGCTCTTCCACGGAATCGAAATGCTCGCCACCTCGCCGGAACGCTGCTGCAAATCCATGGCTTGGCGCGCCGCGGCCAGCGCCGCAACGTAATCGCCCTCGTCTCGCCGATAAGCCGATTCCTGCAGAGTGGCGTAAATGCTGGCCTTCAAAAACTCCGCTTGTGTACTCTTCAGTTCAATCAATCCGTCTAGCGCGCGGTGCAGGGCCGCCCAATCGTCCGGCGTGGCCGAGGCGCCGCTGCCGTAGACTTCTACCGCAAACATCAACTTCTCGGCCCGCTCAAACCCCATTTCCTCGAAAACGGCTTGGTTGGCAAATGGTTCTCGCGCGGAAGTCGGCTTCAAATGCGCAATCAACTCGCGGCCCGCGGCCACGTCGGTACTCACGGGTTGCTGCGGTAGCTGAGCGTTCGCGAGCGGAATAAAGCAGCCAGCCCATACCAGCCAAACCACCGCTTGCACACGCCCGCCGCCATTGTCTTTCAAGCGCCGTCTGCTAACCCGCATTCGCCGCTTAGGCATTGGTAATTTCTTTTTGCAGCCACGCTCGTGCAAACTGCCACTCGCGCTCCACCGTCCGCAACGACATCTCGAGCACTTCCGCCACCTCCGAATTTTCGAGCCCGCCGAAGAACCGTAGCTCGACAACTTTGGCATGCCTCGGAAACTGCTTGCTTAGCTTTTCTAAGGCCATGTCAACGCCAATCACGTCAATGTTGGTGTTTTTCAGGCTATCCACGGCTGGCATCGCCTGCTCAGGGGTTCGCTTCTTTGCCTTATTGCGCCGCGCGTGATCAATCAAAATGCGCCGCATCATGCGCACGGCTACCGAAAGAAAATGCGCTCTGTCTTGCCAATTGATGTGCTGCACCGCCCCCAACTGCAGATAGACCTCATGCACCAACGCCGTGGCCGCCAGCGTGTGTGCAGCGCGCTCGTCTTTGAGGTAGTAGCCGGCCAGCCGCTTCAGATCCTTGTACATGGTTTCGGCGACTTTATCCAGGCCGTCCTCGCCGCCCGCACGCCAATGCTGGAGCCACAGCGTGATGGTATGCGATTCAACCACAGCCGTCATCATTGCTTCAACTCGCTGGGCTTCAACTCGCTGGGCTTCAACCCGCCGGGCTTCAACTCGCCGGGCTTCAACCCGCCGGGCTTCAACCCGCTGGGCTTCAACCCGCTGGAAACCGCGGCCATCGCCTTTTCGAGCGACGCTAGTTCATTCCGGACGCCCGCGTTCGACGGATCGGCCTTGGCCAGCTTCGCGAAGTTGCTCTGGGCTTTCGAAAAGTATGTCATCGCCGCCGCAACTCCTTTACCTTTGAGTTCTATCTCGCCCGCCGCTTGTTCGCTACGCGCCAGACTTGCCGTCAAACTGACGTCGCGCGAATTCTCCGCCAACTTCTCCAGAATCGCCAGCGATTTCTGCGCGTGCATTCGCGCGCCGCCGTTATCGCCGGCCGCCGCCCAAGCCTGTCCGGATTTTCTCTCGGCCAACGCCAGATCGCTTAAAAACTCGACCGACCCCGGGTGCGCCGCCAGCAATTGGGTTGACATGCCGGCCGCCGAGCTGAAATGCCCAATCGCCTCGCGCGCCTTTCCTTCTTTCAGCAGCGCGTTGCCAATATGCACTTCCGTCACCGAAAGATTCCGCTGGTACAGTTCGTTCCGCGGGTCCACTTGGCACAACGAAGATACGATTCCCTCCGCTTCCAGAAAGTATTTGAGCGCCTCTTCGGGCTTGCCGGCCGCCATGTATTCGCGCGCCAGGCGGATAGACGTCCCCGCGATTTCCATCCGGTCGTTAGCGTCGTTCGGATTGGCCGCGGAAATCGCATGCATCGCTGCCAACGCCTTCCGGTACCCATCCATGCCTACCTCGGGGTAGCCGGTTGTTGAGGCCAGTCCGGCCATCGTCACATAGGTCTTATACAGTGCGCGTTGCACCGCCAATACGTTAGGGTGTTCTTTGAGTATTTTTTCTCCGTCGCTGGCCGCCTTCCGGTAGAGTTCGCCCGCCTCGCGAGATCGGCCCAGGTTCGCGGTCCCCTCCGCCCCATTCAAATCCCCCAGGTGACGCTCGGTCCGCATCAATTGCAGCGCCATACCGCCGTCGCTCGGCTTCATCTCAACCGCGTGCTGCGACAACTCCATGGCCTGGCGGTACGCCCGCTCCGCCGCCTCCAACCGGTTGTCTCCATGCAGCAGTTCCGCCAGCTCTAAATACGCTCCACCCAGCGCCTCCAGTGTTTCAGCGCTGGCGTCTCTTTTCGCCAACTCCGTGCCTATCGAAATGCCTCTGTGTACGCTTGCCAGAGCGCCTGCCACGTCTCCCAGATTCGATTCGTACGTGTTCCCCTGCACCCGGCTGATCTTCACGTACGCTTCCACCAGTTCCCGCTCGAGTGACGGGCTGTCAGTCTCACCAGAGAGACTGTCCAGATAATGAAGCGCCTCCTTCACCAGCCTTTGCCGAACCGGCGTGGACCCCGGCAGAGCCTCAATGGCATCGTAGTAATCGAAGACAAACGAATGCGCCAATTGCCGGACATCGTTAAATCTGCGCTCCGCGCGCGCCTCGGCTCGCGTGGTTACCACAATCCCGCAAACCAGCCCTGCCGCAATTAAAGCCGACGTTCCGGCCGCCGCCCAGTGCCGCCGGACAAATCGCGACGCCACATACGTCAGTCCGTCGCCTCGCGCGTACACGGGCAGAACGTCCAAATATCGGCGCACGTCTTCTGAAAACTGCTCCGCGGAGGCATACCGCCGGCTTGGCTCTTTCCGCAGAGCCATCAATACGATGTTGTCCAGGTCGCCTCTCAGCGCCCGGCTCTTCCCACTCGGCTTTTCGGGCTGTTCTCCACACACCGCTCGCATCAACTCCGCCGCCGTCCGCTTGCCCTCGCCGTAGGGAGACCGGCCCGTCAATATCTCATACAGGATCACTCCCAGCGAGTAGACGTCCGATGCAGTCGTGATGCTCTCTCCGTTAATCTGTTCCGGACTCGCATAACCCGGCGTCAGCGCCCGCTCATTGATGTTGTTGGTTTCGGTGTTTCCTCGCTCTGCTTCAGGCGCCAGAAGGCGCGCGATTCCGAAGTCCAGCAACTTCGGCGTCCCATTCCCTGTTACCAGTATGTTGCTGGGCTTTAAATCGCGATGAATCACCAGGTGCTGGTGCGCATAATGCACCGCCGAACAGATTTCGCAAAACAATGTTAGTTTCGCCCGCACCGAAAGGGCTGGGTTTTGGCAATACTCGTTCAACGGCTTTCCATCGATGTACTCCATCACCAGATAGGGCAACCCATCGGGTGTGCTGCCGCCGTCCAGCAGCCTGGCGATGGACGGGTGTTCGAGGTTTGCGAGAATCTGCCGCTCCTTGCGAAACCGCCGCACGATGGAATCCGTGTCCATGCCGCGCTTCACAAACTTGATGGCTACCATCTGGCTATATTCGGAGTCTCCCCGCATTCCCCGGTAAACCGCGCCCATGCCGCCCACATCGATCAGCCCCGTTATGCGGAACGGCCCGATTTTATCGCCACAGCGCCCGGTCGCGTCCGTTTCCGCTAAATCGCTGAAAAGATTCGGCTTTTGTTGCCAGATCGATTCGTCCTGAGCGGCCTCGTGCGCGCCGAGTAACGAACGCAGGTTCTGCAGCAGTGCGCTATCCGCCCCACATTCGCCAACCAGGAACGCCTCCCGCTCCTCCGCCGTCCGTTCCAGCGCTCCGGCGAAAAGTTCCTGCAATCGGACCGTGGACATGCACCTCTAGCATGGCATTTCTTCGATTTTCCCCAAATTGCCCTCTCTCGTGCTGTTGGAAACCTTTGCCCAGCGGCAAGGATCTGTTTTTGAGGAGCATCTTTTGAAGGACATCAGCCCCTATGCCATCCCCCGCTATCGCGAGGATGCACTCACACCGGAAATCGTCGACCCACGCCTGGCTGACGTAGAAGCCATTGCGCGGTGGTTTGATTATGCCTTTGAGCTACCAGGCGGTTTCCGCTTTGGCATCGCGGGATTCATCGGATTGATTCCAGGCATTGGCGACCTAATCGACGCGCTGGTATCGCTGTATATCATCAGCCGGGCCATTCAACTCGGCATCGCCCGGGTCGCCATTACCCGTATGCTGGTGAACGTAGGAATCGAGGCGCTGGCGGGTTCGGTGCCATTCGTCGGCGACCTATTCGATATCGCGTTTAAAGCGAATCGTCGCAACTACCATATTCTAAAGAACCATATCTCCCAGCCAGAGCGCCAAAGGACCCACGATTGGTTGTTTTTGGTCATCACTCTTGTGCTGGTTACCGCGAGCGTTGCTCTGCCCGTCGTTGGGTTTATTATATTGGCGAAGCATCTCTAACGCCTTGTGGACAACACCTGAATTAAATGTGGAAAACGCGTGGAAAGCCTGTGCATTCGCCGTTACTTTTGCACAAGCTTCTGAATTTCCTCGAGCTCTTTGCCCGCTTCAGCCCACTTGCCCTGTGAATTCAGTTCCCGATACCGCTGCAAGTGATCGCGCACTTGTTTGAGGGTTTCGACGGCTTGGCTTGACGGTGCCTGGGCCACCCGGGGCGCGCTACCCTCGTTCACACTCGCGGTTCCTTCCTGCTGCGTCAGCGGCGCGGGCGATCCGCCGCCCTTACCCCCCACATCCTCAATCAACTGCCCTAGCGCTTGCTCGTACGTGTCGGCATAGGCCAGCTTGTTCCCCATTGCCAGCGCAACCTTCTTCAATTGCGGCATGCTGGTTTGGGAGGACTGAATGTAAATCGGCTCCACATACAGAAAACTGTTATCAATCGGCAGAACAAGCGTTTGCCCGCGCAAAACCGACGAGCCCCGTTGATCCCACAGAGACAGATCCTTCGAAATGGTCTGATCCTGATTTACGCGCGCCGCAATCTGCATGGGCCCATAAATGATGTTTTGCTTGGCCAACTGGCCAAAAATCAGTTCGCCCAGATGCTCGCCATCGCAGCGCGCGTACATCACGCCAATCAGGTTGTCTTTGTTCGCAGGCGTAAATGTGGTGAGCAATAGAAACTCGGCGGTGGAACTGCCCGGTAAGGCGGCCACCACGTAGGTGGGAGATACGGTGGTCGTGCCCCCTTCTTGCTGGCTCGCCGTCTTGGCAAAATCCCAGGAGTCCGCGCGATTGTAAAACGCTTCCGGGTCGAGCATGTGGAAGGTGCGATAAATTTCGGCCTGAACGCGAAAAAGCGTTTCGGGATAACGCGCGTGCGCGCGCAGGTCCGCAGGCATGGCTGAGCTTGGCTTCAATAATCCGGGGAAGAGCCGCGCGTAGGCCTGAATCAATACGTCGTGCTCGTCGAAAATATAGAGGTTGGTATCGCCGTTATACGCGTCCACCGTGGCTTTCACGGAGTTCCGCATGTAGTTCAGACTCCGGTCGCCCAGGGACACTTCGCGCGAGTAAGGATGGGAATCCGAAGACATGTAGCCATCCACCATCCACACCAATCGGCCCGTCTCCGTCAGAACCAGGTATGGGTCGTTATCCCAAGTCAAAAAGCCGGCGATGGTGCCCAGCCGGTCCAGAATGGGGCGGTGGATCATCATGCGGCTCTTGCCGGTCAGATATTCAGTGAGCAAAATGTTGCCATCGCCATAATGGACGGCGGCGGCTAGACGCATCAGCGGTGACGAGATTGGAAAGCCCCCGTCGCCTTTATAAGTAGTTTGGACATTTTCAGATCCCGAAGGGTAGTTAAACTCCGGCTGCCCCGTATCGACGAACACCGGCTCGTGCGCCACCTCACTGTAGTAGATTTCCGGAAAATCCAATTTCAACGATTTTGTCGTGATCAGCGGGGGAGCGTCTTTGATAAATAACACCGGCAAGCCGTCGGTGGTGATGCGGTTGGCTTCCGCCATCACCACGCCGTAGCCGTGTGTATAAATCAGATGCGGGTTAATCCAGCGTGAAGCGGCTTCGCCAATTTGGCTGATTTGCAATTCGCGCGGAGCCATCAGCACTTGGCGCAACTGGCCATCAATCACGTAACGGTCCACATCCGTGTCTTGATACACGTACGGACGCAATGGCTGGATCTGCGAGATGGTGTCGTGAAAAGCCCGCCAGTCCCACAGGCGCACGTTGTCGAGTAATGCCTTGTGCTTCGCATAATCGATAGGCACTTCGGAGGCCGTGTTGAGAACGGTTTCCTTTACGCGCGAAGTGAGCCCATAGGCGGAGCGAGTCGCGTCAATGTGGTATTTAATATAGGGCCGTTCCAGCGCCAGTTCGGTTGGCCGTACATACAGGCTAGCCACTAACGACGGCAAGAACCAGCGAACCGGCAAAAGCAGCAACACAAAAAGAGCCCAGCGGGGCTTCTTGGCGGCAACCAGCGCCGCGCCCGTCACGCACCCCGCCATCAGCAGCCATTGGAGCGGCAACACCACATGATCCGCCACCCAATCCACACCCACCAGATACTGCCCGTGATCTTCCGTCAGCAAAGCGTAGCGCGAGAAAAAAAGCTTAGCTGCGAAGCCCGCCAGAAGCAACACTACGGCCGCACGCGCAAAACCGGATTCAAAGGCATCACGGAACGAGAACGGCTCCATCTGGAAAGCCATTTCAGCGGGAAACCGGCTGGGTATTTGCTTGCCGATGCGTTCTGCATGCGCCGCCAGCCAGTAGATTAAGAGCGAGACGATGCTGGCCGCCAACAGCACCGAAACCAACATATTCAAGAAAGGCAAATCGAACAGATAAAAGTGGAGGGGCTTGCCAAAAATCGGATCGGTGTATTCGCTCGCGCTCGCCGGTAATTCGCGGCCGCCGAAAAAGCGCACCACGGTCCAGCTATCCACGGTTGCATTGGCCACCACGAAGCTTAAGAACACCAGCGCCAAAGCGCCCAGCTTCATGACAAGCGATCGTGTTAGGAAGCCGAAGCGCGGCGTCTCTTTAGAACTCCGCATTCCGAGGACAAACGCGCTCCAGAAGAGGGCAAAAAGGACGACCACCGCCAAAATGACCGGTACGGTGCCATACAACAGCAATTTCCACCAGGTGCCGACCTGATGAATCTCGGACCACCAGTTGTAGTCAATGAAAGTGCCGGCAATATAAGTTGAACCGGCGAGCAGAACGACAAGAAGGATGGCGGCGAACAGCAATCCGGGGCGCCGCCGCCGTGAACCGATGAATCTGTCTGGCAAACTGCGAGTATATCGGTTCTTGGTTCTGGCCTATAAAGCCTGGGCGCTTTCGCGGGGTCCGTGAGGGTGGGAAATGAATGGTTAGGGAATTTGGAAAGTTTGCGTAGCGCCGGAGGAATCGACAAAGCTGTGGCGGACGAAGTTCGCCGCGTCTAGGCGTTCCGGGAAAACGCCGAGCACCCTTTGCCAGGGCATTTTGGCGGATAGAGCGAGAAATCCTTCAAACGAGCTACTTGCGTGGAGGGCTGCCCCTAGTTCTTGCGTGGGCGCGGAACCAATCGGAGCGGTAACACTCGTACCAGCGTTCCTTTGCCGGTACCCCTTCCAGTCTCCAGTGAGTTCTTGCGCCGTGGTGCCAAGGGGCGAATGCGCGCCAGGCAAATCGGTGAGATGGACCGGAGCCCGGCAACCGCCGCCAGATTCATGCCAGGCCGGAGTAAATAGCCGACCGAAGCGTTTCCCGAAGAAGATGTTCGTCCTCGGTGCGAATCAAGTCTAACGGGCTACGCCCACCGAAATTGCTGTTTGGAGTAACGAGCCATTGGTCCCCGTTGGCAAGAAGTTCGAGTACATCAATGCTGATATCAAGGTGTTCGCCGGGAAGGAGATCCATATCGCCAGATTGCGCGAAAACACCAGCTAACGGGTCGCGGGCTGGCTGCGCTGCAGGCGGCATATTTTTCTCTTCCAAAACTTGCGACTCCCTAAAGGAAGTCATCGACAACAGTTCTATCATACTTTAAGGCTTTTATTTAGGTCTAGACCGTTATGGCCGCCACAACGAGAATTTTGTTCTCGTAACGTAATCGTGCGCTGCGGCCATAACAGCGGGGATACCAAGGGGCGGCGAGCCCCTTGAATAGTTAGCGCGCCAAGTGTCAACCTTCTCGCCGGCCGCACCCTCCACCTTCAAATCGACAACTTAAGCTCTGGAATAGTCCTTGCCTTGGATCCCGACTGAAACTCCAGGCTCTCGCCACTGACTCTTTCCCGTCGGACACCCCGCCCCGCCAGCCTTCCGCGATAGTATGTGGAGGGCCGAACCGAATCCCAAAATGTCCACCTCCACCCCAGTCCCAAACCTCTCCGGCAAAACCGCCCTCATCACAGGCGCGTCCAAAGGCCTCGGCAAGGCCATGGCGTTGGCGCTTTCCGCCGCTGGCGCAACCATAGCCCTGGTCTCGCGCGATGCCTCCAAACTCTCCGCCGTCCAAACCGAAATCGCCAACACCGGCGGCAAAGCCGACGTGTTCGTCGCCGATGTCTCGAGCGAACCGCAAGTGGACAACCTCGAATCCGAAGTCTCCGGGCGCCTTGGTAAAGTTCAAATTCTTATCAACAACGCCGGCATCAACATTCGCAAAAACCTCACGGATTTCTCGCTCGACGAATGGCAAAGCGTTCTCAACACGAATCTCACCAGCGTCTTCCTCATGTCGCGCCGCTTCGTTCCTCACATGCGTGGCTCGGGCTATGGCCGCGTCATCTGCATGACCTCCATCATGAGTCACATCTCGCTCCCGCAGCGCAGCGCTTATTCAGCCAGCAAAGCCGCCGTGCTGGGCCTCATTCGCGCCCTCGCTCTCGAACTCGCAACCGAAGGCATCACCGTAAACGGCATCAGCCCCGGTCCCTTCGCCACCGAAATGAACCTGCCCATCGTCAACAATCCCGAACTCAATTCGCAGTTTCTCGCCAACATCCCCGCCGGCTGCTGGGGCAAGGTTGAAGACATCGGCAGCCTCGCCGCCTTTCTTTGCTCCGATGCCGCATCGTTCATCACCGGCACCGACATTCTGATCGACGGAGGTTGGACCGCACGATGACGCGCCGCGATGCCAATTGGCTCATCACCCGCACCGCCACCACCGCCGGCGCAGCCACGTTTTTGGGTCCGTGGTTGAAAGCCAACCAGCCGCATCTTCACAACCCCGCTCCGCCCGACCCTCACGACTGGTCTTCCTACTCGCCAAAATTCTTTTCCACCGAAGAGTTCCAATGGCTCGATTCGTTCACCGCCATTTTGATTCCCTCCGACGAAACGCCCGGCGCGCGCGAAGCCCATGTTGCCGCCTTCATTGATTTCGTCGTGAACGCCGCCGCTGAATTCGCACCCGAAACGCAAGTTCACTGGCGCGCCGCTATGCGCTGGCTGAGCACGAACAACTTCGGCAACCTCTCCGCCCCGGATCAACTCGCTCTCGTCACCGCTGCCGCCGCTCCTGAATCCGACCCTTCCCTCAGCCACCTTGGCTTCCCTTCCTACCAACTCATCAAGGAAATGACAGTCCGCGCCTTCTACACTTCGCGCGTCGGTTTGATAGACGTTCTTGAATATCAAGGCATCGCCTATCTCACTGAATTCCCGGCCTGCACCCATCCGGAGCATCACAGCGTATGAGCATGCCGAAGCTTGACGCCATCATCGTTGGATCCGGCGCGTGCGGCGGCTGGGCGTGCATGGCGCTCGCCCAACAAGGGTTCAAAATCGCTCTCCTCGAAGCCGGTTCGCCGGTTGAACCGTTCCGCGATTTTCACCACCGCTGGCCTTACGAACTAGATTTCCGCGGCGCCGGCCAACCCGGCCTTTTGCGCAAACATTTCGGCTTGTCAAGCGAATACAACTATCGGATCATGCTTGACGATCGCGATAATCCTTACACCATAGATCCCGCCAAGCCGTTCCGCTGGATACGTTCGCGTGTGTTGGGCGGACGCACGCTCCATTGGGCGCGCGCTTCCGATCGCATGTCCGATCTCGAGTTCAAAGCCGCCTCGCGCGATGGCTATGGTGAAAATTGGCCCATCTCTTACGAGGAGATTGCGCCTTACTATGACCGCATTGAAAGCTTCATCGGCGTAAGCGCGGCCGCCGCTCATCTGCCTCAATTTCCCGATGGGGTCTTCCAGCCGCCCATGCCGCTCAACTGTGCGGAAACTCTCTTCAACGCAGCCTGTGGCAAAATCCGTTTTCCCGCCACCACGCGCCGCGTCGCGCAGCTCACGCGCATGCTCAACAACCGGCCGCCTTGCCATTATTGCGGCAACTGCGTTAACGGCTGCGACGTGGGCGCCATGTTCAGCACCGTCTCCAGCACTCTTCCGCCCGCGCTCAAAACCGGCAACGTCACGCTGCTTTGCGATTCCGTTGTCAGCCACGTGCTGCTCAATGAGGAGCACCGCGCGTGCGGCGTCCGCTATATCGAACGCTTTACCAACCGCTCGCTTGAACTCAGCGCTCCCATCGTCATCCTCGCAGGCTCCTCTCTTGAGAACACCCGCCTCCTGCTTAACTCCGAAAAGGGCGGCCTAGCCAATAGCAGCGGCGTGCTGGGTCACTACCTCATGGATCAACTCTCCGGCGCCGGTGCCAGCGGATTCCTCCCGCAATTGAAGAACGCCGTCATCCGCAACGACGACGGCAAAGCCGGCGGCCTCTACATCCCGAATTTCAACAACCTCAGCGCCGTCAAGAACCCCAAATTCATCCGCGGCTATGCCATGAGCGCATCCGGCGGCGCGGCCCTGTTCCCGCAATTCGCGCCCGGTCTGCCCGGCTTTGGTTCCAGTTTCAAGAAACAAGTCAAATCCCTCTACCCGGCCCACGCCCGCGTTTGGATGGCGGGCGGCGAAATGCTGGCCCGCTATGAAAACTTTGTCGAAATCGATCCCATGATCAAAGACAAATGGGACATCCCCGTTTTAAAGATTCACTGCACACACTCCGCTAACGACGAGGCGCTCTACCAGGATTTTTTCGAGCGCGCTCATGAACTGTTTCGCGCCGCTAAAGGCGAACTCACCGAAGCGGAACCTTCTCTCGCCACGCCCGGCTCGCTGATTCATGAAGTAGGCACCTGCCGCATGGGAGACAATCCCAAATCGAGCGTGCTCAACTCCTTCTGCCAAACGCACGATATTCCGAACCTCTTCGTTTTCGGCGGCGGCTGTTTCGTAACCACCGGCGACAAGCATCCAACCTTGACGATGATGGCCCTGACAGCGCGCGGCTGCGACCGTCTCATAGAACTCGCCCGCAGAAAGGAAGTCTAATGGCTCAACCTTCGCAAGCTCTCCCCGTCGATCAGCCTCCGGATTTCTCGCCCGAGTTTGAAAAGCGCACTTACAACAAGGTCATCTGGCGTCTCATGCCGTTCCTTTTCATGTGCTACATCTTCGCCTATGTCGACCGCGTAAATGTAGGCTTTGCGGGCCTGGATATGAAGCGAGATCTCGGCATGAACGACGCGGTGTTCGGCATTGGTTCAGGCATCTTCTTCATCGGCTATTTGTTCTTTCAAATTCCCTGCAACATTGCACTGCAAAAAATCGGCGCCAAACGTTGGCTCGGCCCCATCATGATCGTTTGGGGTCTCGTGTCGGCCTGCACCATGTTCGTCCACGGCACTTTCGATTTCTACCTTGTGCGCTTCGTCCTCGGCATTGTCGAGTCGGGCTTCTTCCCAGGCGTCATTCTTTATCTCACTTTCTGGTTCACGGGCCGTTACCGCGCTCAGATGGTGGCGATCTTCATGACGGCTATTCCGCTCTCCGGTTTCATTTTTGGCCCTATCTCCGGCTGGCTCATGAAACGGCTGAATAACGTCGCGGGCCTCCATGGTTGGCAGTGGCTCTTTGTCATTGAAGCACTACCTTCCATGCTCGCGGGCGTCGCCTGCATGGTTTTTCTTGAGAATGGCCCGCATTCCGCCCACTGGTTGAACACGGCGGAACGCGACATGCTTTGCCGGCGTCTAGGCGAAGACGAAGCCCTCAAAAAAAGCACCGTTGGCGGCCATAATAACTTTTCCGATGCGCTGCGCAAGCCCGCCGTCTGGCTCTTCTGCGTCATCTATTTCGGATCGGTCAGCGGCAATTACGCGCTGCAATTCTGGCTTCCGCAGATCATTAAGAACACCCTCACCCAAGACCAGTTCAGCATCGGCCTTCTCAGCATGATCCCGTGGGGTTTTACGGCCATCGCCATGGTCTTGATCGGCAGGCACTCCGATAAAACAGGGGAACGCACGTTCCACATTGCTATTTCGGTTGCGGCGGGTGGTCTTGGTCTGGCCCTCTCTGCCATTCCCGGCATTTCCGGAGCGTTCGGTTTGTTCGCCCTCACTCTGGCTTGTGCCGGCCTCGTGTCTTCTTCCTCCACCTTCTGGTCTCTTCCCACGCTCTATTTATCCGGTACCGCCGCCACGGCCGGTATTGCTATGATCAATTCCATTGGCAATCTGGGGGGACAAGCCGGCCCTTATATCATTGGTTTCATTAGCAACAAGTTTCACAGCATGACCATCGCACTGTTCGCGCTGGCGAGTCTCTGTTGGCTCTCCGCCTTCATAGCCATTAGATTCTTCCGCCACCGTCCGGTGAAAGTATAGATGGCCGCATCCAAACTAGGCGTCGCCAGCACTTCCTACCTGGGCGTTTGGCGCCCCAGAGACACCTATGAATTCCTGGAGCACTGCCACGCTCTGGGTGCCGCGGGCATTCAGGCCGGCGTGCATGGCGATATCGCCGGCGAAGCCACCAGCCGCGCGGACATCTCGCGCATTCGCCACCGCGCCGAACAACTTGGCATGTTCGTCGAAGCCATGGTTCCCATGCCACGCGGTAGCGATACCGCCAATTTCGAGCAAGCGCTTAAAGACGCGCAGGCTGTAGGCGCTATCGCTTTGCGGGCAGCCTGCTTAGGTACCCGCCGCTACGAAACGTTCTCCACCCATGAAGCCTGGGAGCAGCACGTCAAAGAAAGCCATCAATCCATCGCCGCGGCGCTGCCACTTCTTGAAAAGTACAAGATCCCCCTGGGTCTCGAAAACCATAAAGATTGGACCGGCGATGAAATGGCTGCGCTTATGCAACAGTATGCCAGCGAGTATTTTGGCGTCTGTCTCGATTTTGGCAACAACATCTCTCTGCTCGACGACCCCATGGAAGCGATCGAGAAACTAGCGCCTTACACCGTGACGACACACTTGAAAGATATGGCGGTAGACACCAGCGGCGATGGCTTCCTGCTTTCCGAAGTTTTACTCGGCGAGGGCTATCTCGATTTGCCACGCGCCATTGGCATGATCCAGCAGGCTCGCCCCAAAGCCCGCTTCTTGCTCAAGATGATCACCCGCGACCCGCTCCCGGTACCCTGTCTCAGCGACAAATATTGGCCGAGTTTCCCCCACGGCGGCGGCCTCTCCTTGGCGCGCACTCTGCGCTTCGTCGCGGCTCACAAATCCGCGAAACCCTTGCCGCGCATCTCGCAGCTCAGCCATGCCGAACAACTGAAGGTGGAAGATCAAAACGTTATCGATTGCCTGAAATACGCGCGCGAAAGGTTAGGGCTCGGATGCCCGCAAAATTAGGAGGCTGTTCCATCACTCAATATTCAACTACTATTTTTTGCCTTCAGTCAACGCCTCATGCAAATCCCTCTCTGCCCTAGCCTTCTCTTCATCGCCTAGCCGGTTATAGACCCGCGCTAAATGATAATGCGGCATCGCCTGCTTCTTATCCAGTTCGGCGCTCCTCTTCAACTCTGCCGCCGCGCCGGGCCAATTCCGCTTTCCCTCCAGCAGCACCCCTAATTCGTAATGCGCTTCCCAATTGCCCCCATCGAAGCCGATTGATTTCCGCAGCAACTCTTCCGCCGTAGGATCTTTCGAATCGCCGGCCAAGCGAGCCTTCGCTAACAACAACAGGGCTTGCGCATTGTGTGGATTGCGCGCCGACCATGTTTCGGCCGCAGCCGTGATTTCCGTCAAACGCTCGCCTACCTGGTCCAACATCTTGCCGAGAAACACGTAGGGCTGCTCGATTTGCGGGTCGATCCGGATCACCTTCAGAAAGGCCGCAATCGCGTCCTCAAAGCGTCTCTGCCCATAGCGCGCCACGCCCAACGCCAGCACCAATTGCGCATCGTCCGGATGCGATTCCAAGGCCGTCGAAAGCACCGCCGCCGCTTTGCCGAAATCCTGCTCGCGCAGCAGCGCCTGGCAATAATCGAAGGCGAACTGCGAATCGCTCTGCGAGCCGGTCCACGCGCTGGCAAGATGTGTTTCGCCTTCCCCCATCTTTCCCGCTGCTAGCAAAGCGCGGCCCAGCACGTTTTCCGCTCCCGCCGAAGGATGTTCCTCCACTGCTTTTTGCGCCGCCGCCAGTGCCTCCGCCGTCTTCCCGGCGTTCAAAAATAACCCGGCCGTTCGCTCGCGGGCTCCTGGATCGGCACGCCCGCTGTCGGCAAATTTCTGCTCCAGTTCCGCCGCATGTCCAAACTGACTGGTCTTGGCGAAGTACATAGCCAGCGCGTGACTAATGGCTGGATTGTCACCGCCGAATGTCTCCGCCTTCTGCGCAGCGCCGTTCGCAGCACTGTCATCGCCCATACGTCGGCAAGTTTCCGCCAGCGACGCCCATCCGAAAGCATTTTTCGGATCCTGTTGCACCGCTTTCTCAAAGTCGGCCCGGGCATCCGCAAGCTTGCCGTCCCGCAGCGAAATCAACCCTTGCTGAAGCGCGGACGATTGAGCGGGTGCCTGGCCGAAGGCCATCCCAAAAAATAAAAGGAGCAGCAATTTTAAACCTGTGTGACCATAAGGTGTCCCTTTAACCAGATTTAACCAAAAGTGGATTTAGAACCGGTTTTCAAATGGGGCCGAGTTGAAGCGAGACTCCTCATGGATGTCGCCCTGGATTAAGCGCTTTGTTGCTACTCTAAGAGCGTGAACCTCGATGAATCGGCTGGTGGAGCCAATGAGCGATAACGTACTGATAGCGATCATCGGCGGTGGTAGCACGTTCCTAACTGCCCTATCCTCCCTGCTGCTGGTCTATCGCGGCTTTAACTCGATCGAGCGCCGCCTGGAAGTGATCGAGGGCGACCTGAAGACGTTCTTGAAAGACTTGACGCGCCACGAGCACGAGATCCAGACTCTGAAAGACCACTGAAATGAGCGCCTTGTTATGACCTGCGGCATCTCCTCGCTGCTAAACAATTTCATACACTCAGTCGATTGATGGCAATCTGTTGATCGCCATCTGGTAAGCGCCCTAATACAAACGAAAAAGCCGCCAACGCATCAAGCGCGGCGGCTTTCCTTTGGTGACGCTCTTTGTTAGAACCGCAATCTCAACTGGAACTGAAGGTGCCGTTCCGTTCCGGCGTTCGTGCTGGTAACCTGACCGAAATTGCCGCTGGTTTGGCTGTTGCTTGGACTGCTGAACTGCGGCGTATTCGCTACGTTCGTACCTTCCGCACGAAACTCCAGTTTGAAGCGCTCCGTAAACGCGAAATCCTTAAAGATGGAGAAATCAAGCGTCCGCGTGGGTGGCCCTGTATTCGTCTGCAAGCCTACGTTGCCTTCAGAAAGACCCTGGCTGCCGACGGGCAGGAAGTTAGCAGTATCGAACCATTCGCTAGGCGTGCGTCCGCCCGGGGGAGCCGCATTCGGATTCTTGCCTGCTGCGATTTCGGGACCGCAGCCGCCGTTGACAACCAGACAGCCGCCGGAATCGAGCGTGAACGGCTGACCGGTACGAAGGGAAAGGATGCCGTTCAGCTGCCAATTGCCCAGCGCAATATCGGCTACCCGGTTCATGCTGCCGCCATACTGCTTGCCCTTGCCGAAGGGAATCGCGTAGTTAAACGAAGTAACGAAGTTATGCCGGATATCCCAAGCCGCGCTGGAATAAGATTGGGCCGTGTTCGCGTTGTTGACTTGGTAAAAGCCGTTCGAGCCCGACAACGTTGTCCCGGTGTCCGCCAGAGCATGGCCGTAGGTGTAAGCTGCCTGGAACTGGAGACCATTGCTCAACCGCTTGGTCAACTTTGCCGTCATAGCGTTGTAGTTTCCGAAGCCGAACGAAGCGGTTCCGGAGATGCTACCAATATCCGGATAGGGACGGGTGCTCGTTGACGTAATGGCCGGGTTAGCTGTAAAGACGAGCCCACCGGTATTCGGATCGGGTTGATAGAGCTGATGCGATTGATGATTGCCCAGGTACCCGACTTCTAGAGCCATCGCTCCTGAGAACTCATGCTGCACCGAAAGGTTCCATTCCTGAACCATTCCATTCCTGAAATCCTGAGCAAGCTCACGGAAGTTCAGGGAAGAAACAGGATATCCAGTGAATACGTTGGTCGGAAAGCCAACCGCGATTCCACCCGTTGGGAGACCGTTCCCCATCAACGGGTCCGGCAGGAACGGGTTAACGGTATTCAGGGACGGGGACTCGTTGAACGGCGCGGATTCACCGCGGTTCGGGTTTCCACCCTGGTTTTCCTCGCCGCCGTAGAAGATTCCGTAGAAGCCGCGGACGACGGTCTTCTCCTTGAGGTTATAAGCGAAACCGAGCCGCGGTCCGACGTCGGCTTTGTCCCATGGAATGAGATAGGAATTGACTTGGCCGCGGCTGACAGTAATCGGCGTTGTGAACAGCGGGTTAAAGGTCACTCCGTTAACGGTAGCGGGAGCATTGAAGTTCGACGGCAGAGGTGCATTTGAGTTTGTACCAGACGGGATATAGAGCGTCAGGTTTTGCAGGTCGAAGTTGGATTGCCGGCCAAACTGCTCGCCGATAGGCGAGAACAACTCATAGCGAAGGCCCAGGTTCAAGGTTAATTTCGGACTGAATTTCCAGTTGTCCTGCACGTAACCGGCATAAGCCTGCTTGGTCGATGAGATGAAGTTCGTGGTGGAAATAGCGGCATTTTGGATCGCGCCTAGCATGAAAGAAGCGAACTCATCTCCAGTCGTCGATGGAGTCAAGGCACCGCTAAGACTCGGGTACGCGCTCTCGTTGCGTGAGAAGTCCAGTTCGCCGTGGGGCTGAGGAACCTGGAAGAACGGGAAGTGAAGCTCTCTGAACTCTGCTCCCACCTTGATCGAATGGGTTCCCTTGTTAATGGTCAAGTTGTCGATAAGATCCCACTCATTGTTGTATTCCTTCGTCGGCAACCAATTGTTGGCGCCAATTTGGCTATATCGGCCCAAGCCGAACTGCGGCAGGCCGCCATTCAAAGTAGTCGTCGGATCGTAACCGCCAATTCCATATGCTTTGAATTCGTCGGTCTCCGCATTGGCTTGGGTACGGGCTGTTACTAAGCGGCTAAATCCCACGCGAGCTTCGTTCACCATGGTGGGCGAAAAAATGTGCGTCCAACTCAGATTGCCGTTGCGCCCTAAATCCTGTTCGCTGTTACCGGCGAAGTTGCCACCATCCAGCGCTCCGCCGAAGGGCGTCTGGCTCAGCTTTTGCGTATTGGTCCAACTGATGGATCCGAAAATACTGTTGGCGTCGTTCAGGTGGTAATCCACGCGGCCGTCGCCTTGATCTGTGTTGAGGCTGCCAGGCGTCACTGTGTAGAAGTCATTGGTTGGAAAGGCGCCGGCAGTGAGGGGCCGGTTGGTGCCTGGGTAAAGTGCAGCCAGTTTCGCCGCAACGGGATCCATTTGCGAAGTTGGAATCTGATTACCCGCATAAGCATTTCGGGTGTAAACCGGGCTCGTCGTGCAAGCGCTGGTGCAGACGGTTGTCGTCGGGTCGTATATTGGTACGCCGACGGCTGAGAAATCGCCGATTCTCTCCTGAGCAGTCGGAATTGTATAAAAACCGCCATATCCCAAACCGTCCACTGAACCGCCCGAAGTCCTGATGCGAGTTCCTTGATAGTCGCCGAAGATGAACAGCTTGTTCTTGATAATGGGCGCTCCCACGGCGCCGCCGAATTGGTTTTGCTTAATTGGATCGCGCGGCACGCCGGCCAGATTGTTTGTCCAGCTGTTGGCATTCAGGTCGGTGTTCTGCAAAACTTCAAAAGCCACACCATGAATCTGGTTGGTGCCGGATTTCAAAGTGATATCCAAAATTCCGCCGGCCGCGCGGCCATATTCAGCGCTGGCGCCGTTCGTAATCACTTGCATGTCGCCAATCGCTTCTACCGAAGGACCAATCACGAACGAAGTTTGATTGATGAAATCGATGACGTTCACGTTGTTGTCCACGCCATTCAACAAGAAGTTATTTTCCCCGGTGGAGCGTACACCGTTGGCCGAGAAACCGCCGCCGTTCGAATCGCGCGCGCCACTTTCAGCCGGAACCACCGCCGGGGCCAAACGCGCCAGATAGGTAAACACTCTCTGTCCGCCTAGCGGCAATTCAGAAACCTGCGCCGAGTTCAAATTTTGCGAAATCGCCGGCGATTCGGTTTGCAACAGCGGTGCCGCAGCCGTAACCTCCACTGTTTGTGAGGCATTACCGAGTCTCAAAGCCAAGTTGACGGCAACGGGCTCACCGGGCGTGACGATGATATTGCCCTGTTGCGTCTTCTGGAATCCCGGGGCCACCGCGGTAACCGTATATGTACCCGGGGTCAGCGCGGGCCGCGTGTAGTTGCCGGTATCGTTGCTGACCGTGTCGTAGGAAACGCCTGTGGCGTCTTCTCTAATTGTGATTTGTGCATTTGGAACCGCTGCCCCCTGCTGGTCGGTAATGGTTCCGGTGATGGTTCCTAAATCGCGCTGTGCAAGGGCTAGTGTGCTCATTGCAAACAGTGCCAGAAAAACATACAAAAAATTACGCCAACGTGGCATATTAAAACCCCTCTTACGTTGAGTTAAAACGGAAAGACCTCGAACTGCAGTAGACTCTATCACACGTAAACGTTTACTTCAAGAACTTTTTGACCAATTTAACCTGGGATATTTGTCATCGCCCGGCTAGGATCCGGTGCATGTCGCCGCCTTGCTCAAAGGCGATCAGACCGAGGGCAGATCCCGGCCGCCCGCGCCAGCCCGCCGCGGCAATTAAGGTAACACACTGGTGGAGAAACGGTTTACAGTGAGGAAGGGACGAATACGATGGCAACCACACACTTGGTGAGCGTCGAAGAGTATCTGCGTTCAGCTTACGAGCCCGATGCCGAATATGTGGAAGGGAGGATCATACTTCGCTCCGTGCCGCAAAAACCGCATAGCAAAATGCAGGGCTATTTAGATCGCACGCTGTACGCGCTGGCGCATCCCCTGGGATATGAGGTTTGGGTAGAGCAGCGCTTGCGCACTCAACCAGATCCCGCTCACTACCGGGTTCCGGATGTCTGTGTGACTCTTGGCGAACCGGCAGAGAATATCTTCACGGAACCACCCTTCCTGTGCGTAGAAATTCTGTCGCCCGACGATACTGCGCTTGACGTGCGCACAAAAGTCGACGAATATTTGGCCTTCGGAGTGGCGTACGTCTGGGTGATCGATCCGAGCGCCAGACGCGGCGAGATCCAGACCTCGCAGGGCATCCAGCGTGTCGAAGATGGCGTGTTTCGAGCCGGCGAAATTGGAGTGGATATTCTTAAGCTCTGACGCTAACGTTATCCTGTTGGTCGATGCTGTGGCGTATTACGGCGATTTCGTTGACCCTGTTGATCTTGAGCGCTGCCGCCGAGCTTCCTACCGCCCCTTTTTTCTTCCACGACATGGCCGCCACCGCTGGACTCAACGCTAAGAACGTCTTCGGCGGCCTTGACCGCAAAGACTATATTCTTGAAACCACGGGCAATGGCGTCGCCATCTTCGATTACGACGGCGACGGCCGCAACGATATTTTCATCGTCAATGGAACGCGTCTCACCCCCGCCGGCCCATCTCCGCCCCAGCTTTACCATAATGAAGGCAATGGCCACTTTCGCGACGTGGCGAAAGCGGCCGGACTGACCAGTACTGGTTGGGGGCAAGGCGTTTGCGTAGGCGATTTCGATAATGACGGCCACCCCGATATGTTGGTCACTTACTACGGGCATAACATCCTTTACCGGAATCGTGGCGATGGAACTTTTGAAGATGTCACCGCCAAGGCGAAGCTCGCTACTACCGGCATTCGCTATGGCTCGGGTTGTTCGTTCGTCGATTACGACCGCGACGGCTATCTTGATCTGGCGGTGGCGAATTACGTAGATCTGGATTTGAGCAAAACACCCCGCCCAGGCCAGAGCGATTTCTGCGAATGGAAGTCCATTCCCGTCATGTGCGGACCGCGCGGCTTACCCAAGGCGCACAACGTGCTCTACCACAACAACCGGGACGGCACGTTCACCGACGTCAGCGAAGCCGCCGGCTTTTTGAAACCGGGCGGGCGTTACAGCCTGGGGGTGGTGGCGGCCGATTTCGACAATGACGGTTGGCCAGACATCTATATAGCCTGTGACATGACACCCAGTCTCTATTTCCATAACCTGCATAACGGCACGTTTGAAGAGCGCGGCGCTGAAGCCGGCGTTGCTTTCAATTTCGATGGCGCTCTACAGGCAGGCATGGGCGTGGCGGTGGCGGATTACGATAACGACGGCCTGCTCGATATCGCGAAGACCAACTTTTCCGGCGATCTCACCTCGTTGTTCCATAACGACGATGGCAAATTCTTCACAGATTTATCGCGAGAAGCCGGTCTCAAAGCGCGCCAATATCTTGGGTGGGGTGTTGCCTTTATCGATGTGGACGACGATGGCTGGCGCGATCTGATTGTTGCCAACGGCCATGTCTATCCAGAAGTGGAGGGCAAACAACTCGGCGACACCTATTTGCAGCCCACCGTTCTCTACCACAATCTGGGTAACGGCAAATTCAAAGACATAACCGCTGAAGCAGGCCCCGCCTTTCAAGTTCCACGGCCTGCGCGCGGGTTGGCGGTGGGCGATCTCGACGGCGACGGCAGACCCGAGATCGTAATCGTTAATATGAACTCGGTGCCCAGTCTTCTTAAGAACGATGGCCAGCATGGCCACTTTCTCAATCTCTCACTAACCGGTACTAAGTCAAATCGCAGCGCCATTGGCGCGCGCGCCACTGTTACCGCGAATGGGCGCAAGACTATAGATGAAGTCATGAGCGGCGGCAGTTATTATTCAAACAACTCATTCACCCTCCATTTCGGACTGGGACCCGCGACCACCGTTGAGAGCATAGAAATCCGCTGGCCGAACGGGACGCTTCAGAAGATCGGCAAAACGGCGGCCGATCAGACGCTAAACATCGCGGAGCAGTAAGCGTGAACCGCCGCGAGTTCCTGATCTCGAGCGCGGCCTTAGCCTGTTTGAAAGCGCCGCCGGCCTTTGCCAAAGAGCCGCACCACCCGGAACCTCCTTATTTAAAGCTGAAGAAGTTTATCGAGCCCGGTAATGATGAGTTCGCCGACGAGAAAGCGGCCCTGGCATTGAAAGCTTCCTTGCACGCCGCACTGCGCTCGAAGAACTTCCCCAACGCCGCGGTGGGCCCAACCTCTTATAAGCAAATCGCGGCGGAGCTGGCCGAAGGAGTGTTCGATGGCTCGCCCGCGAGTTGGGCGGATTGGGTTGAATCGCTCGGGCATGTGCGGCGCGCGGAGTTCTTTCCTTTACCTGACAACACGGTGCGCTTTGAGGTGGCCAGTGAGCGAGACGGCAAACTGTTTTACCGGGTCGGTTTGTGGCGATACAAAGGCGGCGTTCTTTCGCCTATCGAAGAGCACGTGGCGTCTTCGCCTAAGCCATATTTTCGCGATGTCACAGCGGCGGCATTCAAAGATTGCCCGGCCTTTGATGAACAGCTTCTCCGAGGTGTGCCTTACTGGCGGTCGCGGCTTGACCCCGCCAGCGGCATTGATCTGTATGGCAGCAACGGCATCGCGGTAGGCGATATCGACAACGACGGCACCGACGAAATCTATGTCTGCCAACCCGGCGGCCTGCCTAACCGTCTCTTCAAATTTCGAGAAGACGGAACGCTTGCGGACATCACGGCGGCTTGGGGCGCGGACATTTTGGACGATACATCGTCAGCCCTGTTTCTCGACCTGCGCAACAGCGGCCGGCAGGATTTAGTTGTATTGCGCAGCGGCGGCCCGCTCCTGCTTTTGAACGAAGGAGCGCGCTTTCGGCTTCGCAAAGACGCCTTTCATTTCGCCACCATGCCCCAAGGCGGGTTCACGGGCATGGCCGCGGCCGATTTCGATCGCGACGGCAAGCTCGATTTATATCTTTGCTGCTATGTCTATTTTCAAAGCGAAGCGCAATACACCTACGCGTGGCCCTATCACGATGCCCAGAATGGCCCGCCCAACTTTCTGTTCCGCAACAAGCTGAACGCCGATGGCAGCGGCGGGTTCGAAGATTGCACGGCGGAAACAGGGATGAACGAAAATAATAACCGCTTCAGCTTTGCGCCTGCCTGGTGCGATTTCAATGAAGACGGCTGGCCCGATCTTTATGTGGCCAACGATTTTGGCCGTAAGAATCTTTATGTGAATCGCGACGGCCGCTTTCGAGACAAGGCGGCCGAGGCGGGAGTGGAGGATATCGGCCCAGGCATGAGCGCCGCGTGGTTTGATTACGATGGCGATGGGCGCGCGGACCTTTACGTTGGCAATATGTGGACCGACGCCGGCCAGCGCCTCATTCAAGATGCGCAGTTTGGCCCGGCTCAACAAGCGCCCGCTGCCTATCAACGCCACACCATGGGCAACAGCCTGTTCCACAATCGCGGCGATGGCAAGTTCGATGACGTAAGCATGCAGCAGCACGTGGCGTTCGGGCGTTGGGCCTGGGCGGCGGATGGTCATGATCTGGATAACGATGGCCACCCCGAAATCTTTGTGACCTGCGGCATGTTGACGAATGAATCCGAAACCGATCTAAACAGTTTCTTCTGGCGGCAGGTGGTGGCGCGCTCGCCGGTGATGGCGCAGCCGTCGGCGGCTTACGAAAATGGTTGGAACGCCATCAACCAGTTCATCCGTGAAGATTACAGTTGGAACGGCCGCGAACCCAACGTGCTGCATGTGAAGCGCGGCGGCCGTTATTTCGATTTTTCGGCTGTCAGCGGCCTCGATTTTGCGGACGATTCGCGGGCGTTTGCCGTCACCGATTTCGACGGCGACGGCCGGCCGGATCTGCTTCTGAAAAGCCGTTTGGGTCCGCAAATACGGGTGCTGCAGAACAATTGCGCTACGGGCAATCGGGCCATCGCGTTTGAGCTTCGCGGGACGAAATCGAATCGCGATGCCATAGGAGCGAAGGTTGAGGTGGATGGCCAGGCGAAATGGCTGAGCGCGGGCGCGGCATTCTTGTCGCAACACAGCAAACGGCTGATCTTTGGGCTCGGGACCCGGCCAATAGTCGAGCGAATCCGCATCACTTGGCCTTCGGGGTTGGTGCAAGATCTGGCGAATCTCAAAGCTGGCTACACGCATACGATTACCGAAGGCGATGCGCGCTCCGCGAGCAGGCCCTTCCGCCCATCGAAGCCGCTAGCGGAGTTGCCGGTTCACCCGGATAATAGCTTGCGGCTTGAAGATACCTGGCTCATGGAACCTGTTCCGCTGCCGGAAGCGCAGCGCGGCCCGGGCTTATTTGTGCTTCGAAACGAGAGCGAAGAATATGAGATTTTCCGGCGCTATTTGTTCGATTGGCGTACATCTCTGGTGACGCCGTTCCATTTGCTGTTGAACCAGGAAGGGCACGCGATCAAAATCTATGCGACGGCGCCCGATGCCAACCAAGTGGCGGCCGATATAGCAAAACCGGGCAATCCGCTGCCGTTTGCCGGGTTCTACGCAGGCACTCCGCATCGCGATTTTTTTAAGTTCGGCGCGGCCTATCTATGGTCGGGTTATTACGAACAGGCGCTGCCGTATCTACAGCAAGTGCTGCGGCGCACGCCGGATAATGGGCGCGTTCTAGTGCTGGTGGGGCAGATTCACTTCGAGGCCAATCGCTTGGGCGATGCGGAAAAGAGCTTTCGCGGCGCGCTGCGGGTGAATGAGGCGAACGCCGAAGCGTGGTCGGGGCTGGGCGATGTTTCCGACAGCCGCAAAGACCTAAAAGCCGCCAGAGAAAGCTACGACAAAGCACTGGCGCTGAAGCCCGATCTGCTCTACACACTGCTCAACGCCGGTCAGTTAGCCGACAAGTTAGACGAGCAAAAACGGGCGGAAGATTTCTACCGGCGCGCGCTTGCCTTGAACCCGCAACAGGCGGAGGCGGCCAACGGCTTGGGTCTAGCTTTTGCGAAACAAGGACAAGCCGGCGATGCCAAGCAATATTTTGAGCAAGCCATTGCCTTGAAGCGCGATTACGCGGGCGCCATCAACAATCTGGGCGTGCTATATATTCAGCAAGGCAAGACAAATGATGCCATCGCGGCTTTCGAATATGGAATCGGCGTGGCGCCGCAAGACGAAACGCTTTATCTGAATCTGGGGCGAATTTATGCGCAGCAAGGCCAGTTTGATCGCGCCCGCCAGTTGATGCAACAGTTGTTAGACCATAAGCCCGATAGCGCGACGGCCAAAAAAGCTTTGCGGGATTTGAACGGAAGATGACGTCGATAGTCAAAATAGTTTTTTTATGGACTGCATTAGTCACAGAGGAGCAGGTGGCCGATTCCGGACGCTGCGTTACCTTGGCCGAGACGCCCGACGCGCGCGTGGAGCAGAAGCCGATGATCGCTCCCGGTCCGCCGCCGCTGTTGAGTTTTCGTTATTACGAGGGCAAGGCGCACCATCGTTTCGGCAACACGGATTTGATGTTGGATGATGCCGGCCATTAGTCATATTGCCGTTGCACTCATGCTCGCGCAGGGCGGTCTGACCGAAGAAGGCGTCACCGCTTTTAATGAAGGACGTTATTCACTGGCGCTCGCCAAACTGAAAGACGCTACCGGCACGCGGGCGCGCCTTTTCCTGGCGCTGGCGCAGGCTGCTACCGGAGAATGCGCGGCCGCCCTCCCGGCCCTAAGCGCCATGGCAGCGGAAGAGCATTTAGCTGGCATCGCGGCCGTGAAGTGCTATAGCGCAGCCGGCGCGGAGACAAAGGCATTTAACTTATTAGAGGAGATGGCCGCGCACTGGCCGAACGATGCGGACGTCCTCTACCTGAAAGCCAAATTGCACATGAAAGCCTTCAACGATGCCACGCTCGCCATGTTTCAACGAACTCCGGCGTCCTTCCGTGTGCATCAGCTTTCGGCGGAGATCTTCGAAGTGCAAAGCCGTTTCGACGAAGCTGTAGCGGAATATCGCAAGGCCATTGAGATGAATCCGCAAGCGCCCGATCTCCACTTCCGCT
Organism: Bryobacterales bacterium; assembly: GCA_963785595.1. Classification (GTDB taxonomy): domain Bacteria; phylum Acidobacteriota; class Terriglobia; order Bryobacterales; family Bryobacteraceae; genus Bog-105. The sequence continues at coordinate 702,426 of CAWAVY010000004.1, forward strand.
TGGGCCGCGCCATTTTGCTGGCGGGGCACAATCCGGATTCGTTGGCGAAGGCCGCTGCGGCGTTTCGCGACGAGTTGAAGCTGAATCCGGAAGACGGCGCGTGTGAATTTCAGCTTGGCCAGATCGCCCAGGTGGAAGGTAAGAAGGCTGAGGCGAAGGCGCATTTCGAAAAGGCATTGAAGCTTTCGCCGCAGTTCGTGGCGGCGCTGATCGCGCTCGGCAAGATGGAAACGCAGGACAAGCGCTACGACAAGGCGATAGATTTACTCAGCAAGGCGATTGCGTTGCAGCCAACGAACGAAACCGCCCATTACGCGCTGCTCACCACCTATCGCGACGCCGGGCAGATAGACAAAGCGAAAGCCGAGAAAGCGATTCTCGACAAACTGCAGAAGCCGCCGGAAGGCGAATTCAGCGATTTTCTGAAAAAGCTCGGCGAGAAGCCGCCCGCGCAGTGACGGCCAAGTTGCTGCTGGCGGCAACGCTGTTAGCCGCCGATTTTCAGAACGTGGCGAAGCAAGCCGGTTTGACGGCCGTGTTCCCAAATGGTGGCAGCGTCGCGAAACAATACATCATTGAGACAACGGGCAGCGGCATCGCGTTCATCGATTACGACAATGATGGCCTGCTGGATCTCTTTGTGCTCTCAGGCAAAGGCGGAACCAACCGCATGTATCACAACGAAGGCGGTGGACGCTTTCGCGATGTCACCGCCGCACTGGGGTTGCAATCCAGCGGTTGGGCGCAAGGCGTGTGCGCGGGCGATTACGATAACGACGGTTTTACAGATCTGTTTGTAACCTATTGGGGCGGCAATCATCTCTACCGCAATCTGGCGGGGCGTCGCTTTGCGGATGTTACTAAGAAGGTTCATCTTACCCAGGATCGGGTAAGATACAACACCGGTTGCGCCTTCGTCGATATAGACAACGACGGGCGGCTGGATTTGTTCGTCTCTAACTACCTGAAGTTCGATCCTTCAACTACGGCGCAGCCAGGCGCGAACCCATATTGCTTCTATCGCGGCATTGCCGTTAACTGTGGCCCGCGCGGATTGCCCTTCGACCGGAACATCCTTTATAGGAACAACGACGATGGAACGTTCAATGACATTTCGGAGGAATCGGGGATAGCTGCGCCTTTTGGACACTACTCGTTGAGTGTGCTGACGGCCGATTTTAACGAAGATGGTTTGCCGGATATTTACGTGGCTTGCGATCAGACGCCCTCGTTGCTCTATATCAATAAGGGCCACGGAAAGTTCGAAGAGGAAGCGGTGTTGCGCGGCGTCGCATTCGATCAGAACGGCAAAGCGATGTCGGGCATGGGAGTGGCCGAAGGAGATTACTTGAATGAGGGCCACGCCAGTATCTTCCGAAGTAACTTCTCAGACGAGTTTGAAACACTGTATCACAACCGCGGAGATGGTAACTTCGACGACGTAACTTTGGATGCGGGATTAGGACAGAACACCCGTTATGTCGGCTGGGGAACAGGCTTCTTCGATTTCAACAACGCTGGCTGGAAGGATCTGCTGCTGGTGAACGGGCATGTGTTCCCGGAAGTGGAGAAGCTGCATATCGATATTCACTATAAAGACCGCGCCATCCTTTATCAAAATTTGCGCGATGGCAAGTTCAGAGACGTGTCGAAAGAAGCGGGGCCGGCCTTGCTCGAACGGCATTCGGCGCGCGGGGCGGCATTCGGGGATATTGATAACGACGGCACGCTGGAAGTAGCCATCAACAATCAGAACGAAGCGCCGTCACTGTTCAAGCAGCCCCACAAACCGGCTGGGCACTGGCTGATTCTAAAGCTTGCAGGAAGCAAGGCGAACCGCAGTGCCATTGGAGCGCGCGTGAAAGTAGTGACCGGCGAACATGCCCAATGGGAGGAAGTGCGGAGCGGCGGTAGCTACCTTTCGCAGAACGATCTGCGTCTGCATTTCGGGTTAGGCGAGGCGGCCATGGCGGACCGCATCGAGATTGTCTGGCCGGGCGGCAAGCTGCAGATATTGGAAAATCAGCCGGTGGATCGGGTGCTCGCCATCAAAGAGCCGCTATAAGTACAATCGGGAGCATGCGCCGAGTTGCCTTGTTTCTTCTAGTGGTGGCGGCTGCCTCCGCCCAAAGTGTTCAATATGACGAGAGCCGCAAAGTCTGGCTGCTGACCACGCGAGTGAGTTCATATGCGATGGGCGTTTCGCCCGAGGGCGAGTTACAGCACCTCTATTGGGGTGGACCACTGTGGCGCATGGCGGATGTGACGGCGGCCAGCACCAAAGAGGACATCTCCTCTTTCGATCCTCACGAGATGCTTGAGAACGAAGAGTATGCGGGTTGGGGTGGGAAACGGTTTTACGAGACGGCCCTGAAGATCACCCGGGCGGACGGCGATCGTGACTTGGTGCTGCATTACCAGTCCCATAAGATCGACGGCGATAAGCTCTCGATCACCCTCAAGGACATCCAAGACGATATTGAGGCGGTTTTGGAATACCGCGTTTTTGCGGATGAGGGCATGATCAGCCGGCGCGCGTTAATCCTCAACAACGGCAAACAGCCGATTACCCTGGAGAGCGCGCAATCGGCCACCTGGTATCTGCCGCCGGGAGACGGCTACCGGTTGACTTATCTGAGCGGACGCTGGGCGGCGGAGACGCAGGTGAATCGCGAGCCTATCCATGAAGGGATGAAAGTGCTGGAGAGCCGCTTGGGCCATACCGGACACAACTTCAATCCATGGTTTGCTATTGATCAAGGCGAGGCGAATGAGGAGCACGGCGCTGTGTGGTTTGGCGCACTGGCGTGGAGCGGGAACTGGCGTATCTCAGTCGAGCAGACACCTTATAAGCAAGTGAGAGTGACCGGTGGATTCAACACCTTCGATTTTGCTTATCCTCTAAAGCCGGGTGAGCGAATGGAAACACCGGCGTTCTACGGAGGTTATGCGGCTAATGGGTTTGGCGAGGCTTCGAGATTGCTGCATGGCTTGGAGTTGACTGACATTGAGCCTCATGGTTCATCCGCGCGGCCGCGGCCGGTGCTTTATAACTCTTGGGAGGCCACGGAGTTCAAGGTGGATGAGGCCGGGCAGACCGCCCTCGCGCAAAAAGCCGCCAAGCTGGGGGTCGAGTTATTTGTGATGGACGATGGTTGGTTCGGCAAGCGCAACACCGATCATGCGGGGCTGGGCGACTGGGTGGTGAATCCGCAGAAGTTCCCGAACGGATTGACCGGCTTGATCAAGACTGTGAACGGGTTCGGCATGGATTTCGGTTTGTGGGTTGAGCCGGAGATGGTGAATCCGGATAGCGATCTTTACCGGGCGCATCCCGATTGGGTGATGAACTTCCCGGGCCGCCCCAGAAGCGAACTGCGAAACCAACTCGTTCTAAACATGGCGCGTGAAGATGTGAAGGAATACATCTTTAACGTGCTTGACAAACTGGCGGCCACCTACAAGTTCCGCTATTTCAAATGGGACATGAACCGGATTTTAGCCGAGCCGGGCTGGCCCGAAGTGAATACGGGCGAGCAGCGGGAACTTTGGGTGAAGTATGTTTGGAATTATTACGAGATCATGGATAGGCTGCGCCGGAAGCATCCGGAACTCGAGATTGAATCTTGTTCAGGAGGCGGCGGCCGAGTGGATCTTGGCGTGTTGCGGTATGTGGATGAAATGTGGACCTCCGACAACACCGAGGCGTTCGACAGGCTCAAGATTCAGGAAGGTTTTTCGGAGGCTTATGCGGCGAAGTTCATGTCGGCATGGGTGACGGACGTGCCCAATTCGAATGGACGGAGCACGCCGTTGCGCTATCGGTTCCTGGTAGCCATGCAGGGGGCGTTGGGTATCGGTTCGAATCTGAATAAGTTTTCCGATGAGGATACAAAGCTCGCCACTCAGATGGTGACTCTCTATAAGCGCATCAGGGAGACGGTGCAGCTAGGGAGCTTATACCGGCTGCTGTCTCCGCGCACCAGTGATACAACCGCCAACGAGTATGTGTCAAAGGATGGAAAGGAGGCGGTGGTCTTCGCCTTCCGGCACTCGCAGCAATACGACACGCAGCCTCCCACAATCTACTTACAAGGGTTAGATCCTAAAGGCATCTACCAAGCCGAACTGTGGAACGGCACAATGCTTGAGAGAGTAAGTGGCGCCTACCTGATGCAGAGTGGACTGCAGGTGATTCTACGCGGAGACTTCGATAGCACAGCGGTATTGCTGCACCGGCAAATAGGTAGCTGAGATGGGACTGCCAAGGAGTGGTCATGGGCCTCGCGCTTGTGGCGCGGCGGGTTCCGTTTGCAAAGTGGATCGAGCTCCTCAAAGGATTCACGGCGAACCGGGCCAATAAAGCCCTTGGAGTAAGTGACAACGCGCTTTGGCAGAATCCCGTGAGGGCCGGCTTAGTAGCGAATCCGAGCAGTATCAACGGTCGAGCGCTCGCGCCGCCTGGAAAGGCGGCTGGCTGGCATGAATGCCCGCCCTACGCGATGCCGGCACAACGAAAGCCGATAAGGAGGTGGCGGAGCGAAGTCTCGAGCCTGAGACGGCACGAGACGCGGACGAACCACGGAATGTCGTCCCAGGAGCCCCCGCGCACTATCATCTTGTGTTCGCCGGTCTTCCCCTCCGAAGGGTTTTCTCCACTGTTGCACCATTCCCAAACATTCCCTAACAGATCGTCGATGCCCTCGACACTTCGTCCATTTGGGTACTGGCCTTCAGCGGTTGGATGACCAATCTTGGCCTCGTAATTGGCCCGCGATTCGTCCAGTGGCGGCTGGTCGCCCCAGGGATATCGAGCGCTCCCGGGCCCACGGGCTACGCGCTCCCATTGCACTTCCGTTGGCAAGCGTAATCCGGCCCAGGCGCAATAAGCGGACGCCTCAAACCAACTGACACCCACCACCGGCCACGGTGGATTCTTCTGTTGGTCTACCCAATTGTCTGGCTCGTTCGCGACGCCAAATCCCCCAGCGCTCCAGTGCTTTTCCGCCTGGTAACCGCCGGCATCAACAAAACGGGCAAACTCCCTCACCGTTACAGGAAAGCGCGCAATGCGGAACACCGGAAGGTCAACCTCATGTACCGGGGACTCTTCGTCCAGTGCTTCGGGATCATAGTTCCTGCCGTTCTTGTCCGTCTTTTGCGCGCCCATCCAAAATCGGCCGGCCGGAATCGCGACCAGTGTCTCCTTCCGCGCCGTTGGCGTTTTCGCAGCGAGCGGGACGTGGATCTCAATAGCGCGCAGCATTTTTCCCAACTGGTGGTGCCCGGCGGCCCCATCCCAGCCGACGAGATCCGCTGTCTGCAAGGTGCGAAAGCCGAGTGGAATTGTTACGCGATCGATCATCGCGGGCACCAGTATCCTGCGCCGTTGTCCTTCGTCGGCTTCTTGCTCGACCCAATGCGAATCAACAGAGCTTTCAGACCACAACACGATCACACAGCGGGCGGCGTTGAGTTCGGTGGTAATCTTCCTTCGCCACGTCTCACCAGGAAGCAACGTGGTATCCCAAAACACACTCCACCCGCGCGCTTCCAAGACCCCCACTAAGCGGCCAATGCGGGGGCGATCCTGGCTTGCGTAGCTGATGAAGATGTCACTCACTCGAGGGGTGTCCGTTGGTAATAACAGTGTATCTGCGGCTAAGGCTAGGGGCCACCTCGTCGGCGGTCTACCTGTCTCCGCCGTCTGTCATATCTTCGTTACATGAATTCGCTGTAATGCAAGATGAGCAGTTCCGATTGGAGGAGAGGCCAGTTGCAATCACCCAAGAAAACCACAACCGTCAGAGACGCCCTGCGCGCCACGGCGGGCTTAGCGGTCGAAACGCCCACCCCCGTTTCCATTGATAAAGAGGCAGTCGCCGAAGGGCGTAAGCAACTGCCGAGTCAGCGTCAGGATCTCGCGGCATTGAAAACGAAGGCGGCCGAACTGTACGGCCGTCCCGTCGCGGCCCCGTTGCTGCCGATTGAGGCGTCCTTTAAATTCACTCCCGCCGAATCCGACCGGGAGTTCAACTATCTGCACGTCGAGCCGCTGCTGCTGCATGCTTGCGCGTTGTTAGAGCGTTGCGAGACATATCGCTCGAAGCGCGACGAGCTGCAGGCTGCCGGCTGGAAGCTCCGGCTCGAATTGCAGCAGTTCTTGCAGCTTGACCAGATTGCCGATCAGGAGCGCGAGACCGGCGCCGGCACGCTTGCCTATGAACGCGCTGTTTTCGAGAGTGCCGCCGAACAAAGCCTGGAAGAGAATCACCGGAATGCCGAAGCGCAATTGAAAGCGCTGGTCACCGATTTGGTTGGGTCTGGTCTTAACCGGCGGATGGCGGCTCGGGAACTGGCGGCGTGGCTTTCGGCTTATCCGCTGAAGGATGCCGACTTGCGAGGCGACGATGCCGCCTACACTTTCGATGGAGCCAGAAAGACCAAGCCCGAACACTTGTTTGAGGCCGCGCGCCGGGAGGCTGACGAAGACGCTTGGGAACAGATTTACACTTTGCTTTTCCAGCGATACTCGGCCATGGCCGAATCCGAAGCGGCCCGGCTGCGGCGCGAGAGTCTGGATCTGCAAATGAAGGCGTCGTTAGCGAACATTACGTTTCGCCGCCAGCGGGATCAAGCCGTGCGCGACGCCGTTTGGGAAAAGATTTACCAGGTTTCGAACCCTGCGGGAACGCTCAATTACGGTGCGCGAATGGTCCCGCTCGAGCGCGATTTTTCGAACGATTTCCGTGAAGCTCTGGCTTGTCTGATTGCCGCCGCGCAAGGACTGAAAGAAGTCTATGACTATGCTCCCGCCTTGCCGCAAGAGGGAACGCGCGGTTACTTCGACGATGTGATGACCTGGGTGAGAAAGGCTCGCAACCGGATGACACAATTTGCCCAGACAGAACAGCGCTACGTGTTGGCCCTCTCACTGAAGGATCTGATGAAAGCGCAGTGGGAGGCCGGCCACAGCGCTGCGGAATGGACGTTTGATTTGTCGCCTGAGCTCTTTACGGGCCAGTCTTATGTTCGGCTGCGCGGACTCAGCGTGTCGGTGGTTGGAGCGGAAGCCGAAACCGCGCGCAAGACGGAAATGCCGAAAGCGGAAGGCTTCTGGACCGCTCGAGTGTCGCTACCTCCCAAAGGCGCGCTACGCAACCTCTCGGGCGCCACGCGTGAACTGGACCAAGGCTCTCTGCCGGCGTGCTATCTCGGTTGCGTCACAGACAGAGATTCGGCCCGTGAGCCGGAAATCGCCGGAACTCGCGCCTGGCACAATGCGAGCCCTATTGGCAAACAGTGGAAACTGGCGCTCTCCCGGAAATCGACGGACGGCACGCCGGTTGAGGCGCTCGCAGACGTGCAACTGTATCTTCATTTGGCGGTCCGGGGGGAGACGCGATGAAGCGGCGGCAGATTTTGAGGAACTGGCCTTGGCTGGTGGGGGCTGCTGGAGCGCGTGCTGTGCCGGAAACACCACCGCTCAGCAAAGAATCTACGCCCAGCGAAGTGATTGAATACGTCCGCCTATTGGCCGCAGAGCCCCCATCAGGCCGACTGCCCCCAATAGCGAGTCCAAACGAACGCCAGAGTCGCAAGCAGGCTAATGACGGTGAGCGCCGCGCCTCCGATGTTGAGTAGCTTGGTGTGGCTGTGGCGTTTTGACTTGTGCGTTTCGTAAGTGATCACCGTGAGCGCCAGGAAAATAACGCAAGCGCCGAAGAACGCGAAGAACACATAGTCCATGGCGATGATATAGGTGACTGTGGGCAAATCGCCGGCCAGCTTCTGGTACAGCACGGAAGTGGTGAGCAATGCCGTAACGCCGATAGAGATGCGCGGATTGATGACGTCCGCCGCCAGCGCGTAGCCAATCATGACGGCTACGAAAATGCACACCAGCGGCAGAAAATTTTTCACCGCGAAGCCCAGCACATCGCGCTTGATGGTAATAGCGGCGTTAATGCGGTTGTATTCCACGCCGGTGCGGCGGCTACCGTTAGCCTGCTCGCCGAAAGCCGATTTGTAGGCGACAACGTCGCGGAAAAAAAGCTGATTCTGCAAGCTCCAGAGCTTGGAAGCCAGTGGCGACGGGCCGCGATTGGCGGCGTCCGATCCGCTCCGGCCGTACGCCAGAATCAAAGTGTAGCTGGTGCTGTTGCGTACCTGGATTGGGATGCGCAGAGTTTGCCGGTCAAACGGGAATTGCGAAAATTCGTAGTCGGCGTGAAAGACGCCCTTCACGTGATAGGTGACGGTGGTGAAGCCATCGCGCGTGCGGCGCCATACCTCTTTGCCCAATTGCGCGCCCGAAACCGCGGTTGGGAATTCCACCTCGTGGAAATCTATGCTTACCCCGTCTTCATAGCGGAACCATAGAAAGAAATCCGCCGCGAAGGTACTTGCGCGCACATCGATGTTATCAAGTGAGTTGAGATCGATTCCGGCATACACCACCGGCGTCTTGATAATCTTTGTGTCCCGCGCGTCTATCACCATTCCGTTGGCCGATAGCAGATCCCAACCCGGCACCTGATCAGGCGCTGTGACCTCAGTGAACTGGACCGGCGATGAAATCAGGCGGCCTTCGTAGAAGAGTCCCACGGAGATGCCGCGCTGCACATTGTTATCCTTATCGAAATAAATCGGCCCGGCTAATCCGGCGGCTGCTGCCTCAGGGCGATTGCGGGACGCAAGCCAGTCACGAATGCTTTGCCGGGCGGCCGTGGGATTCTCACCGCCGATGCCTTTAGCCGTCATGGCTTGAAAGATCACCGAGGCTGCCTCGTACCAGCGTACCGACTCCGGGTTCGGTTCGACGCCGTAGCGCGCTTTGAACCGGCTGGCAAAGACGGTTTGGGCGTACTCGGCAACGTCCGCCAGTTGCGGCGCGGCTACCAGAAAGCCACTGGTATAGAACCCCGGCTCGTGAACGTCCGTCTCCGATTTTGCTAGCTGCTCGCTCAGGCTTTCCGTCGCAACGGACGTGTACCCCACTCCTATAAAAGCACCCAATTTATCGTGTAGAGCGTGCAGTAGGGCGGGCGTTTCGGAGTATTGGGTGCCAAAAACGATAATGGTCGTCTTCGGCAATTTGGCAAGTTTCCGGGCAATGTCGTCAAGGCATGCCTGCTCTTTAGCCTGAGCCGGAAGGAACTCGAGATCGGCCCCGATTTTTACGCGCTGGCTCTTCGCGCGGTCTCGAAACGCCGCCGCAAACTCCTCGCCCGCTGTGCCCTTTTCGCGCAGAACCGCAATTTCGCGGTTGCCAAAGCGATAGCGCGCGTAATCCGCCATGAAGCGGCCCTGCCCTTCGGCGTCGCGCAGCATGCGGAAGAACCATGGATTGCCTTTTGTCACCCGCGCTTCCGAAGCGGCGCCGGTTATAGCCGGAATCTGGTCAGCCTTATAAACCTCACCGGCGGCAACAGCGGCCGAACTGGCCACCTGCCCCAGCACCGCGACGGCAGGGGTGGTTGTGGCTATCTGTTGGGCCACTTGGCGGGCGCGTGCCGGTTCATCGCCGTCGTCATAGACCGTGACATTGATGTGCTTGCCATTGACGCCGCCCGCTGCGTTGACTTCATCCACTGCCATGCGGACGGCGCGCTCCATGTCTTTTCCGCGGGCAGACGCCGGACCCGTCAACGGGCCCACGGCGGCAATGGAAATCTCGTTCTGCTGGTCATGCCTTCCGCAGCCCGGTATAAAGATCACCGCGCCGAGTACTGGCAATATAAGACTGAAAAATCCCCGCCGGAACGCGCTGAGGCCTGCCATCATCTTGCACAGATTTTACAACCCGTTTTTGACAATTGCGTTACGGTAATACGCCACCCCGCCGCGCTCCTCGACAAACGTAACCCTCTCGCCGATCCGCGCACGATCTAATATGCGTGCCGTAATCCTGCCCCCGTCACCCAGCTCGATAATCGCGAGTTGATACGGCGCATCCGCTACATATTGCTCCGGCGCCGCATGCACGATGGTTTCTGTGTAAACAACTCCATCGCGATCCATCTAGGCCGCCTCCAGAATCGTCACCACGCACGTGGCGCCGCTTCCGCCCAAGTTTTGCGCCAGGCCGATCTTATGTTTGGCCACCTGCCGCTCTCCGGCATCGCCCCGCAACTGCATCACCACATCGCAAATCTGACCCACCCCCGTCGCTCCCACCGGATGGCCTTTCGCCTTCAATCCGCCGCTGGTGTTGATCGGAATCCGGCCGCAAATTTCGGTCGCACCACTCGCTGCCAACGGTCCGCCCTCACCCTTAGCGGCGAACCCCAGGTCTTCACTCGCAATAATCTCCGCAATCGTAAAGCAATCGTGCAGTTCAGCCAAATCGATCTCGTTGGGACCAAGGCCCGCCAACGCATAAGCCTTCTCACCGGCCGCTTTCACGGCGGGAAACAAAGTAATATCAGCCTTCCGGTCCAGCGCCACATGATCCGAAGTCTGGACAACGGCCAGCACCTTGGCATAGCGCGAATGAAGGCGCGCGGCTTGATCCATCGGCATAATCACCACCGCCGCCGCGCCATCGCTGATCAGCGAGCAATCGTACACCGTCAACGGCTCCGCTATTGGTTTGCCCGCCAGCGCTTGCTCCAAGCTGATGACCTTGCGCATGTGGGCCAGCGGATTCTTGGCGCCATTGGCGTGGTTCTTCACCGCCACCACCGCCAATTGCTCGCGGGTGGTACCGTACTGATGCATGTGGCGCCGCGCGATCATCGCAAACAGAGCGGGGAACGTGGCCCCAGCTTGGCCTTCGCCCGACATATCGCCCGCTCCCGCCAGGATCTCGGCCACCCGCGGCGTCGCTTGCGAAGTCATCTTCTCCACCCCGGCCGCCACCACTACCTCATAGACCCCGGCTGCCACGCTTTGCCAGGCATGAAAGAATGCCGATCCACTCGAGGCACAGGCGTCTTCAAACCGCGTGCAAGGGATTCCCTCAAATCCAACGGCCATGCCAACGTACGGCGCTAAGTGGTTCTGCCCGACAAACGAAGGTCCGGCGAAGTTGCCTAAATAGAAGGCTTCTACCTGTTTAGGAGTGATCGCCGCGTCGCGCAAAGCGTTTTCCACAGCTTCCACCGCCAAAGACCGCAAATCCCGCCCCGCCAAGGCGCCAAAGGGCGTTTTTCCTATTCCAACCACCGCTACCGATCTCATATATTCTAAAGATAGCTTTCACTTGCTACTATGGCTTGCACGTTTAAGTCTGGCTTCCGTCATCTTCTAGTATGGGACGGTGTGCGCTTTGACGGCGCGGCGGGGTGTTGCCGCGAGAGGCTTAATGGCTGAACCGCTGCCTCCGGTCTCGCATACCCAAGTGAGTTCGCAGGCGGACGCGCAGACCCGCTTCGTCCAGCAGAACCTGCGCCGCATTTTCCTGCTGATCTATCGCATTGTGGGCAACGTTGACGACGCCCAGGATCTCACGCAGGAAACCTTCATCAAGGCTTTGCAGCGTCAAGGGCAGCTCAAGGATTTGGAAAAGGCCTCGCACTGGCTCTCGCGCATCGCCGCCAATACCGCCATTGATTTCCTGCGCCGCAACAAGAAATTTGTTTATATCGACGTGAACCATTTGTCGGACACTACCCAGGACGGCCTGGAAAATCCCGAGCAATCGCTGCTGCGTGGCGAGCGAAAGCTGCAACTCGATGGCGGTCTAGCCGAACTCACCGAGCGCGAACGTATGGCCCTTCTGCTGCGCGATGTGGAAGATATGCCGGCCGATAAGGTCGCTGCTTTGATGAACTGTTCCATGGCCACCGTGCGTTCTCACATTGCCAATGCGCGCATCAAATTTCGCCGTTATCTGGCGGAAAGGCGGCAAGTATGAAGCATCAGCCCGCCTCTCATCCGGCACTTGAAATTCTCAGCCTCTACGCCAGTGGAGATCTGCCGTTCTTTCCCAGGCTGCGCACGGGTGTGCATGTGAAGGAGTGTGCCGCTTGCGAACAGCAGGTATTGTCTATCCGCTCCGCGAAAGCCGAACTGCGGCGCGAAGCCGGCGCCCAGATACTAACCGGATTTGAGGCTATTGCCGATTGGCACGCCCTTGAAAGCGACATGCTGGGCAACATCAGAGTGGGTGTCGCCGCCGCCCGCTGCATTGAAAAGGTGGGACGCACACGGAAGTGGACCTCGCGTTTCGCCTGGGCTGCCGGCATGACGGCACTTTTTGCCGCCGGCTGGCTAACCCGCGTTCCGCCCGGCGACAACCAGAAAATCTTCGCCGCGTTCCGGCGCGCGGTGGGACTTGATCAGCCACAGTTCTATGGAACGGTTGTGCGGTCCACTCCGGAAGGCATCGCAGTGCGCACCCAAGGCGCAACCCTTACCATTCTTCACCCTCAATCGGCGGTGATTTCCATGTCAAGCCCCTCATCTGTGACGGCGCGTTACGTTGACGACGATTCCGGGCAAGTCACTATCACAAACGTGTATGGGCAGTAAGCTCGGCTTCACATTCGGCGTGGCTTGCCTGGCCCTCCTGCTGGCCGCCCGCGCTTCGGCCGACGAGAGCGGCAAGTGGCTGGATGTGCAATTCCCGCATGATTCGCCGGTGCTTTTGATCGGCTTCAATATGAGCCCCACCACGGTTACCGTCCGCCGGTCTTCCATGGTGCTTGATCTGCATGAAGCGCTGGTGCTGCGCAATGTAAGCAGCAAACCCATCTGCGGCCTGACCTTGCGCGTGGAAGCGCAGGATCTTACGCCCTATGGCAAAGGGTCGGTGATCAAGCCCAGCCTTTTCATCCTTCCGGGCGAAGAGTTTCCGGTCAAGGTTGACATGCAATTGCTCCGCCCCATTTCCGCGGCCAAATCGGAATCCGCCATGGTGCAAGTCACATTGGATTGCGCTTTGTTCAGCGATCTGAAGGCCTATGGTCCGGACAAACTGAATTCGCGGCGCACGTTGATGGTGTATGAGATGGAGGCGCGGCGTGACCGTCAATACTTAGCGCGTCTGCTCGATAGCGGCCAACTGCCCGAACTGCGCGAAGAGTTGAATTTTGGTATTCAAGATGTACTTCCGCGGCAATTGGGGCTGGAGCTTCTACGTGGTCCCCGGACCGTAGGCTTGCGTGAACAGGCTCTTGCGGTCAACCCTATGCCCTTCCCCAAAGCTCCGGTCCAACCGTTGAGCGGCGCCGCCCAGGTAGCGGGTAACGAAGTGCGCGCCCCGCGGGTGGACGTCCGCAACACCTCCAAAATGCGCGTGGCCAGCGTGGCCATGGGATGGATCGTGCGCGACGACCGTGGCACGGACTTTGTGGCCGGCGCCGTAACGTCGCCCGTGGTGATCGGCCCGGTGCAGACTTCCTCTATCTCGGAATCGGGCACGCTCCGTTTCTCGCGTTCGACCGGGGTGCCTATGGTGATCGATAAGTTGATGGCGTTCGTCAACGACGTGCAGTTCTCCGACGGCACTCTTTGGATTCCGAGCCGCGCCGACATCGATGCCGCCACGCAAGATCCCGAACTGCGGCGTGAACTCGCAACCTCGCCCGAAGAGCAGAGACTCGCGCGCATTTATCGCCGCGATGGCACCGCCGGATTGAAAAAAGAGCTGAAGCGCGTGAATTTGTCCAACTAACTCACCAACTGGTAGAATGGTGACGTTCGGGGCGTGGCTCAGCCTGGTAGAGCGCCTGGTTCGGGACCAGGAGGTCCGGAGTTCGAATCTCCGCGCCCCGACCAACTTCACCGCGGGATACGCTTCGGGCAAGAGTAGAACAAAGCTAAAAGCGGATCCGTTGTGGGGGTTTCCTCTTCATCGCCAAGGTGAATTGTGTCCCGCCCAAACTCGTTGAGTGGCTGAAGGAATCCATCGACAAGAAATTGACAATCCATTCGGTGGGGGGCCCGGCAAGTGTTCCAGAACCGACCTGACCTAACTTTCGCGAAAGTCAGGCTAACATTCCCAAAGGATAGATATGTCGCCTACAAGAAAATGAAGTTCGACGATCTCAAAAATGGCAAGTTCCCGATGATTGGCCAAAATAGAGAATCGCGCAGTGGGCGGGAACTTCCACGAAAGTTAAGGCTTCGGAAGCCCCGATGGGAGGCTGGAGAGAATACCGAGAAAGCTATTGGCCCGGCTTAGCTGGATCTTCATCCGTTCCGTTATTCGAGTGGCTGCAGGGTCATAGTCAGCATCAACGCGCTCCTTCTTCATCCGCCACCCCACGTTGTAAAGTTGGCGGCAGGTTCGGTCGGTGTTCCGATTGTAGACATCCCAAAGCTTGAAGTGGCTTTTTTCATCGATGTAGCCATTTGCAATAGCTAGCTCCGATGCTTTGTGGTAGACGCAGTAATATGCTCGGCTAATGGACGTGCGCTGAGATGCCTCATCGGCCTGAGATGAAAGTTGCCTTGCTAGGCGTAGGTAGTCTGACCAATTGAAGACCGGGGTGCCCATTACGCGAGTTCGTAAGTGAAGGTGAGTCCAGAACGTGAGGGTTGAGTGAGCCACCACCGCTCATCGAAGTCTTCCAGTGCGATCTCTGCATCCTCTGCCGAGCCACGCCAAACTACGATTGCGTAGAGGGATATCGAGTCGTCATCTTCGATGATGGCGTCAAGATTAGTAACCACGTCTGTTCCAAAAGACCTCGTCAATTCGGGAACCGCACCGGAAAGAACCGCCATCGATGTGGGATACCTCAAAACGTAGCGCTTGATGTTCGATTCGTTACGGAACACATAGTGAGTTTTGAGCGCGCTGAAATCATCCATGAGTCGCTTACGGCACGCTTGAACAAAAAGTAGACGAGTATCAACGTTGAATTCGGATGTGACACCCTCTCGTTGGGGCGGTTTTCGGGTGGCTTGTGCAGCCCAGATATATCCTTGGTAGCCTGCGGATTCCAACCCTTTAACTTCTGCAGCCAGCGGGTACTTAGGAACGGCGCATCAATAGAATAACGGCTAGTAGGCAGAATATTATCATAACCAATCCGCTCGGCTCATTGTGGTAAGGCTGCGGAATCCGTCCATAATCCAATAAATATAGGCCAAATAAGACAGGCGGGACCGGAGGAGAGGAGTGTTTTAGGTATGCTATAGTTCTTCCTGTACGAGCACTTCAAGGAGGAACTACAGCATTATGCGTCCCACTGTCTTCTCGTCCGACGTTCTGCGCCGGTTCTTACGCAAGAAACGCATCGCCACCTTGCCGCAACTCAAGCAGTTGCTGGGCACACAGGCCGACATCACGGTCTTTCGCAAACTGAAGGAGCTTGCCTACCGTACCAGCTACTCTCATCGAGGTTCGTTTTACGCTCTCGATGAGATGGTCGCTTTCAATGAACTGGGTTTGTGGTCGTTCGACTCTGTCTGGTTCTCCCGTCACGGCACTCTGGTGGCCACGACAGAGGACCGCGTCACGCACGCTGAGAGTGGCTGTTTCGCTTCCGAGTTGGAGGAGATCCTCCATGTGCCGGTCAAAGAGCCGCTGCTCCAGTTGGTCGCGCAAGGCCGGATCGCCCGCCAGATTATCTCCGGTCTGTATCTGTACTGCGCCAACGATGCGCGCACGCGACAGCGGCAGTTGCTGGCGCGGCAAGCACAACAGAACCAAGCCGCCTCCTCCGACGGCCTCATGGCCACCGGCGTTTCTGACGAGTTGCGCGCTGCCATTGTCCTGTTTGCCAGTTTGCTTGATGAACAACAGCGCCGGCTGTACGCCGGTCTGGAGTCTCTCCAGTTGGGTGGCGATCGGCAGATTGCTGAGCTTCTCGGTCTGGACCCGCACACGGTTGCTAAAGGACGGCGTCAGCTCCTGGCTCAACAAGTGCATGCCAAGCGCGTTCGGGCGGAGGGTGGAGGGCGGAAGTCGTTGGAAAAAAAACGCCCGCGGTGATGGATGCCATCCACAAACTGATGGAAAAGGAGACCGCCGGTGATCCGATGACTGGCGTCAAATGGACCAGGAAAACCACCGAGAACATCGCCCATCAGCTGACACTGTTGGGAATTGCGGTGAGCCCCAACACCGTCGGCCGGCTCCTGCGGCGGATGAAGTACTGCCTGCGCACCAATCGTAAGACCGTCTCGGCCGGTTCCACTTCCGACCGCGACCGCCAGTTCCGCTACCTCAACCGGCAACGGAGTCAGTTCGAGAAGCGGGAAGATCCGATTCTGAGCGTGGATGCCAAAAAGAGGGAACTGATCGGCAACTTCAAGAACCCCGGTACTAAATGGGAGCGAACCTCCACAAAAGTCAACGATCACGACTTCCGCTCCGCCGCAAAAGGGATCGCCATCCCCTATGGCATCTACGACACTCAGGCCAACCGGGGCTCGGTGTTCCTGGGCACCTCCCACGAGACGTCGGCCTTCGCCGTTTCCTGTATTCGCAAATGGTGGCTGCAGGAAGGCCGCAAACGCTACTCGCAATCTAACCGCATCCTCATCCTGGCTGACACCGGCGGCAGCAACGACCCGCGGCGGGGTGCCTGGAAGCAGGAAATTCAACGCCAACTGTGCGATGGCCTGGGCTTATCCGTCACCCTTTCTCATTACCCCTCTGGAGCCTCCAAATGGAACCCCGTCGAACACCGCCTCTTCAGCCAGATCAGCCGCAACTGGGCCGCCGAGCCGTTGGACAGTTACGAGAAAGCTCTCAAATTTATCCGCGCCACGAAAACCTCTACCGGACTCAGGGTCACTGCGCGACTAAATACAAACTTCTACCCCACCGGCATCAAGCCTTCCAAAGCTGAAATCAGCCAACTCTCCGTCACAGGCAAACGTGTCCTGCCCAAATGGAATTACACCATCTCGCCTAGAATGTGAAGTTGTTTTTGCGCGGCTCCTTAGGAAGGGATAGTGCCATGTTGCCCGGGAATGGAATATTAATTGAGAAATCAACCGCACTGCCTTGAATTGCCAGTCCTCTGGCAATGTCGCTGGACAATCCACCTAGGTCGCTCATCAGGAAACCTCCTCCACATAAGGAGCTTAAACATCGTAAGTTCATCATTAAAGATGGTCTTTTTCATGTCTTCGAACGAAACTGTTGGCTCGAAATCTCGTTCCAAATGCAAGAACACAGCATTTGCGAGAGCGGCTGATCCATCCAACGTGATGCGTCGTTCCTTCCAACGAATGACATAGGCCATCGCTTCAGCGGGGGAAGCTTCTAATTGAACAATAGTAGGTGCCAAAAACGGTCTAAGCAATTCTCTAAACGGAGTAGTTTTTGGCTGAAGATGCAGCGCGAGGGACGTCGATCTCTTGCCGAGTTCAACTCCGTGTCCGCTCAATACATCGAGAGCCGTCTCCAGTACCCGTAATGTTTCGTCAGCCCCTTCCCAGGTGGCTCCTTCCTTAGTGAACTTGCACCCAGCCGGACCGAAGAAGAACGTTATTCCTTGGAGTGGGAGTTTGAATTTTACCCCTTGCTCAGACAGCTTTCCCGTAGTTACGCCCTCGACATCGTCGAGCGTTTGATGCCATGCCTGGAAGGCGTCGAACAGTTTTTGAATAATTGTCGCCCTGTCCAACCAGAAAACTATGACGGGCGCACATACGCGATGCTGAGTTCAAATGTCGAGATCGGAATTGTGATGAACTCGGGCATACAAGAGCAACTCGATTATATCTTCCCGTTGTATCGACCGGAAAAAATGTTTTCGCATTGAACTATATGACGGTGGGACGAACAATACAACTTACCGCCAGGAACACCCCGACCAATTCCCGAGTCTGTACCATATTAAATGAATGACTTCCGCGCTGGGTGACATAGTTGCCGTAGCTTGGCTTGTCTTCGCTCTGGTCTGGCTCATTGCCGCCTTCGCCACAAAAGCCACTATAAGAAGCCAATCGGCGGGTTCAAGGCTGCGTGAAGTTTTGCCGTTGGTCCTCGCCTTCGTGCTGCTGAGGAGCAATCCAGGGCTGACATCATGGCTTGCTGTGCGTTTTGTGCCGCGCGCTTTCGCCTGGGAAAGCTTCGGTGTGGCGGTCACAATCACCGGCCTCCTGATCGCCATGTGGGCGCGCTTCTACCTGGGCGCGAACTGGAGCGCAACCGTCACGGTGAAACAGGATCATCAGTTGGTTCGCTCGGGCCCATACAGCGTCGTTCGACATCCTATTTATTCGGGACTTCTGCTGGCTATTTTAGGAACCGCGATTTACGTGGGCGAGATTCGGGGCCTGTTCGCGCTGGCGCTGGCGGCATGGGGCTGGAAGATGAAATCACGGATCGAGGAATCTTTCATGGAGAGTGAGTTCGGCGACCAATACGTGCGCTACCGGCGCGAAGTGAAGGCCCTGGTGCCTTTTTTGTGGTGATTCCGCGGAATACTTTTTGAGAAAAACATCTTGCATTAAAACTACTCTTGTAGTAGATTAGACCACAGGAGTAGTTATGTCAGACCCGCGCATCAGCCGCTTCGAGTTCCAATTGCTCGAAAAATTATGGGATCTAGGGCCCTGCTCCGTCCGCGAGATCCAACAAAGCCTTCCCGAAGAGGATCGCCCCGCCTACACAACCGTCCAGACCATGATCTATCGCCTCGAAGAAAAGGGCGTCGTCCACCGCGTGAAAAAAATAGGCAACGCGCACCTGTTTGAAGCACTCCTCACCCGCAAGGACGTACAGCACCGTTTCATCGGCGATCTACTTAACCTGTTCGGCGGCTCAGCCGCTCCCGTCATGTCTCATCTGGTAGAAACCGGAAAGCTGACTCTGGCCGACGTGAAGGAACTGGAGAAAAAAATCGCCGCCCTGGAGGAAGGCGCATGATTTCCTTCCTCCTGCGCCATCTGCTCGAATCCACTCTGTTCTGCCTTTTGCCCATTCTGCTCGCCTGTACCCTGCGGACCAGCGCCGCTGCCCGCCATGCCATATGGTTCATGGCTGTGGCGAAGTTTGCCATACCTTCGATCTTCCTGGCAAAAACCGGCGCGGACCTGGCCTTTTTCTGGCCGGCGGCCAACTGGCTATCCTCGCTGGCAAGCGAAGTGACAACCCTTCTTCTGGGCGTACTCGGCCTTTTACCCGCGGGTGTCGAGCATGCGGTACTCATTCTCTGGCCCGCCGGCACGCTGCTCATGCTCACACTGTGGTTCGCGCGCCTCCGCGAGAGGCACACACTGACACCTCCCAGCAGCCGCGACCTCGCCGCCTTGGCCTCCGCTCACGCTTTGCTCCGAGTTCGCAGGTCGGTCGGATTGCACACTTCGAACGCCGCCATCGAACCAGCTTTGCGAGGCATTTGGCATCCAACCATTACAGTGCCGATGGGTCTGCCGGAAAAGCTATCGGCTGCCGAGTTCGAGGCCGTTCTCCTGCACGAACTTGCCCACGCGCGGCGCTTCGATAATCTCACAGCGGTCTTCGTTCATTGCCTGGTTTGCCTGTTTTGGTTCCATCCATTGTTATGGCTGCTCGAAAAGCGTCTCCATGTGGAACGGGAACGCGCTTGCGATGAACTCGTCATCGCGTGCGGCATGCCGCCCCAAGTCTATGCCGCGGGCATTCTGAAGGTGTGCAAATTTCACCTCTTTGCGGAGGCTCCCGGTGTCAGCGCTATGACGGGTGTGGATTTACGCCGCCGCTTGGAACTCATTCTCGATAGCCGTCCCTCCCCGCGTCTGCTAAACGTTCCGCGTCTGCTGCTCGTAACCCTGGCCATCCTCATGACTCTCGTTCCCATCGCCGGCGGTTACTGCGGGCAGTGTGTCTCGAACGGTCAAAAGCCGGCCATACAACTTCAAACTTTAAGGAGCAACAAATGAAGGCAGCTATCACAGCCCTCTCAATCATGATGATGACTCTTGGTTTCACCGCCATGGGTCAGTCCACCATTCGCAAGTCGCCCGAGTTGGCGTTCAAACTCCCTGGCCAGGGCGACAAGCTACTGAGCCAGTATCGCGGCAAGGTGGTTGCGCTCGAATTCATTTTGACAACCTGCCCCCACTGTCAGGCCGCGTCGAAAATCATGAATAAGATGCAAGAACTCTACGGCGCGAAGGGTTTCCAGGCGATTGATGTCGCAGTGGATGCGAATGCCGATATGCTGGTCGAAAACTTCTGCAGAGAGCACGGGGTGATGTTCCCCGTGGGTTGGACGCCCATCAATCAAATGATGACTTATATGGGCTTCACCGACCGTCCGGTAGTTCCTCAACTGATTCTGATCGACCGCTCCGGCAACATTCACTATCAAACGCCCCGGACAGGCGACGCCGAATCCATGAAGGAAGAAGCCATCGCCAAACGCCTCGAGGAACTCCTGGCCCTGCGTAGCCATCACCTCGGCCGCATCAGAGCCGGAAGCGTGAGCGCCCTAGTTCAAGGCGGATAACACGCCATCCTTGCTCCCTGCTCGTTCAACACGTATTCAATTGCCGCTTTCACACTCATCTCGTTCCAGAGATAGCGGGTACTTCCATGATCCGTCCAATAGCGGCGGCGCTGATGGCCCGCGGTTGATCGAAGGGCTCGCATAGGTCGAAAACGTCAACAAATAAGCCAATGCACCCAAACTGTTCGGTGCCGGCCAGCAGGCGCAACTCTCAGGTCCGCATCTCGGGCGCTTACCCTTCCGGCTCCGTTAGAGAACAATTCCATCTGCCGCCTCTATTTCTACGGCCACCCAATTTCCAATGCCTGATTTCTCCATCGACCTCAGCGAATGCGAGCGCGAACCCATCTGCCATCTCGGTTTGATTCAACCCCACGGCTACCTGCTCGCCGTAAACTCGAACGCCGAGATCACGCACGCCAGCGAAAACATGGGCCAGCTTTTCCCCCTCGCTGCCGGCCACACCCTGGGCCTTTCCCTGCAACAGGTTCTCGGTCCTCAGGCCGACCGCTTTCTCCGCCAAGCCGTCTCGAATCCCCCCGGGCGAGTTCGCCATGAAGTATGGGAGCACGCTTCAGAACTCTATTCTCTCTGGATTCACCAGCGCGCTTCGCAATACATTTTCGAATGGGAACCCCTTACCCCCACAACGGCATCGCAGGTTGCCGGGGAGGAAGCCCTGGCAGCCGGGCTGGTGCAAATCCGTAGCGCCGGGAACATCCATCGGCAGACCCAACTCGCGGCTGAACTAGCGTCGCAACTCACCGGCTTCGACCGCGTAATGATTTACCAATTTCATCCCGATTGGTCCGGTGAAGTCATCGCCGAGGTCCGCCACTCCCAGGCGGAGCCGTACCTTGGCTTGCGTTACCCGGCTTCGGACATTCCGCCGCAGGCTCGACAGCTTTATACGGAAACTTTGCTGCGTGTTCTGGTCGATGTGTACGCGACACCCGTCAGAGTCCTCGGCCTGCCTGGCGATTCCGTTCCGCTCGATTTGACGTTGAGCCGGCTGCGGGCCATGTCTCCTTACCATATCGAATATCTAAAGAACATGAAGGTGGGCGCCACCGCCTCGGCCTCGCTCCTTTGCGGCGGTGCCCTCTGGGGATTACTCGCTTGCCATCAGGGCAGGCGCAAAGCGGTAGTTCCGTCCGAAAGCAATGCCTTGGCGGAGATCGCCCAAGCCTTAAGCGCGGCTGTGGACACTACCGTTTCCCGCGCGCGCCAGCGCTCCGTCCAGCGGCTCGAAACCCGCCTGCGGACTCTCGAAGCATCGGTGGCTAGCCCCTCCATTGCCTTGACCACGATTCTCTTCGGACCCGAACGCCTGCGCAACCTGCTGCATACCTGTGGATGCGCCGTTTGGAGCGCCACCGCCTTGGTGCGGATGGGCGAAACGCCTTCCGCCCCGGAGCTGGAACTGTACGCCGCGCGTCTACTGAGCGGCGGGAACGATATCGTGGCCATCGATTCGCGCGAGGATCTCATCGCCAGGCTGGGCCTTGTTCCCTGGAACCCCTCGCTGGTCGGGCTGATTGCTATCGTCCTCTCCCGCCAACCCGCGCTGGTTCTGTTCGGCTTCCGGCTCGAGGTGATACGGGAGGTAGTCTGGGGAGGAGATATCAACCAGCCGGTGTTGCGCAACGAGCAGACCGGGGCTCTCAGTCCCAGGCGATCGTTCGCCCAATACAAGCAAAGCGTTTCGGGCAAGGCAGCGGCGTGGACCGAAGAAGATCTGGCCACCGCTCAGATCATCGCAAAGGTCCTGCGCCGCAAAGCTTCCGGGCCGGCACAGATCGCGCAACTCATCGACGCCGGCTTCGCCGCTATCCGTCAGTTAGCTACCGACGATTATCAACTTCACAATTCGCTTCTCGACGCTCTCGGTGATGGTGTGTCTCTCATATTCCGCTCCGGCGATGGCGAGGCCAAACTCCGTTATGCCAATCAGACCCTGCTCGATCTCGCCGAAACCTATTTTGAAGCCGACGCCCCTTTGCCTACCAGTCACGATCTGCTGGCTGCCATCGGCCTTCCCGCCGATTTGCTCAGCGAGGGCGAATGGCCAGCCCGGCAAGTGGTGATTCCCACCGAGCGCGAGGGGTTGCGCCACTTCCTGGTTGAAAAGAAGCTGGCGCTCGAAATCTCAGACGGCCAGGGCACGGTGGGCTTGAGCGCCGTGTTGTTTACCGATACCACCCGCGTCGAGCGCGCCCGCCAAACCCTACAAGCGGCCGAGGAGCGAGCCAAACACCTGGCCTTCCTGAAATCCTCGTTCTTGGCGAATATGAGCCATGAAATCCGCACTCCCATGAATGGCATTCTGGGCGTCACGCAACTGCTTCAGAATACTCGGCCAAATCCTCAGCAAAGCGAATATCTGGACGTTATTGAGCGCTCCGGCACGGCCATGCTCAAAATTATTAACGATTTGCTGGATGTTTCCAAGATCGAGGCCGGCCGCATCGAACTCGAAAACGCGCCCTTCGATCTCACTGCGCTCATTGATGGTGTCGTCGATTTGTTGCGTCCCCAAGCCCAGGAAAAATCTATCGCCATTTTCGCCTTCTACGATTCCCCCGCGCCGCGCCGCTATACGGGCGATTCGTTCCGCCTCCGCCAAGTGGTCCTCAACATCGCGGGCAACGCGGTGAAGTTCACTTCGGCCGGGCAGGTGCTCATTCGTGTCTATTGCGAAAAGGCGCCGCCGCAATCCACCGGGCTGACAATCGAAATCGCCGACACCGGCATGGGCATTCCCGAGGATCAGTTGCCCTATGTTTTCGACAAATTCCATCAGGTTGATTCATCCACTACCCGCAAGCACGGCGGCACCGGACTCGGCCTCACGATTTCCCGCGAACTCATAGAATTGATGGGTGGAACCATCGGTCTTGCCAGCACTGTGGGAGTAGGTTCAACCTTTACTATTTCGCTTCCTCTCAAGCGGCTCAACGATCCGGCACCCGCTCGCGCCACCGGCGATCTGCTGGCCGCTGGCAGCCATCTCAATCCGCCGCAAAGCGCTGGCGCCGGCCGCCGCATCTTAGTCGCGGAAGACGATTTTACCAATCAGATGGTAATCGAGGGAATGCTTCAGATACAAGGTTTCGAAGTAGATATAGCTCCCTCCGGATTAAAGGTTCTGGAACTGCTCGAAAGCCGCCACTATGATCTGATCCTGATGGATTGCCAGATGCCCGGACTGGATGGGTATCTGACCACCCAACGAATTCGATCGGCCGAAGGATTCGGGCAGCATATCCCGATTGTGGCGCTCACCGCCAATGCCCTGCCAGAAGACCGGCAGCGTTGTCTGGACGCCGGTATGGACGACTATGTGGCCAAGCCTGTGCGCATGCGAACGCTTTGGGAGGTCCTTCAGAAATGGAACTGTCTCACACCCCTTAGCCTTTCCCTCGCCGAACCAGCCGTCAATGACCTCTCCCGTTCCTGAAGCGCGACTGCCAAGGCGGCACTTTCGTAGGGCGGCCATTCCGAGCGGGGCGGCTTTCCAGCCGGGCTTTCCAGCCGCCCAGTGGTCGCTCTGCGACCATTATTGGTTTTCGAGACATTCGCGGGTCGGCTAAAGGGCGGGGAGGGTGAAGGAGAATGTAGAGCCTTGGCCGGGGGTGGATTCGGCCCAGATCTGGCCGCCTATTCGCTGGACGATGCGGTGGCAGATGGCGAGGCCGATGCCGCTGCCGGGAATGGCGGATTGGCTGAGGCGTTGGTATGGCTCGAAAACCTTGGCGGCGCACTGGTTTGAAAAGCCTTGCCCATTGTCGCTGATAGACACACGCCAGTGACTATCTAGCCGCAGGGCGGCGATGGCAATTCTGGGCGCTTCGGGGCGGCGATACTTGAGGGCGTTGTCGATGAGGTTCTGGAATAGCATCGCGATTTGGGTGCGATCGAGAGTCAGTTCGGGCAGAGGTCCAATGAAGATCTGAGCGTGGCTGCTTTGAATCTCGTGGTGCAAGTTGGCGAGGGCCACGTTGAGCGGCTCGGCTAACGACATGTGGACTAGCTCGCGAGGGGCATGGCCGCTGACGGAGTAATTGAGGATATCCTCCATGAGGCGGCGCAAGCGCTCCATACTGTCTAAGAGCATGGCCAAGAGGCCGGCTTCGTTTTCGTCGAGCTTTCCGCCGAGCTTGCCGCTTAGTATCTGAGACAGTATCAGAGAGGAGTTTAGGGGGGCGCGTAAATCGTGGGCGGCGGAAGAGGCAAAGCGCTGTAAATCCTCGTTCGAAGCGAGTAAATCGCTGTGGATTTGCTTAGTCTCGGTCACATCGTCGATGGCGAGTAAGACCAACTCCAACTGATTGTCGCGGGTCCAGAGTTGGCGAGCGTTCAGAAGAAGAACACGGCGGCCCAAGGTGGGGAAATCATGAATTACTTCAAAATCCTGAAAGCTGCGGCGCTCAGGCAAAACTTGTTCCAAGAGTGTTCGCAACGCGGGGATATCCCAGTGGCCATCGCCGAGATGGTAGATGTATCGGCCCTCGGTTGCTGCAGGCGAGATGGCGAATTTTTGATAGAAGGCGCGGCTGGCGGATTTTACGCGCAACTCGGCATCGAGCACGAGTAAGGGCTCGCGGACGGTATCGACAATAGCCTCGGCGTAATTGCGAGCGTCTTCGAGCGTCTGGAGGCCGCGCTTCAAAGAATCGCTATGGTGGTTTTGCAAGTGGCAACTTTCCGACAGCGATCAGCGGGGGGACGCTGAGAGTAGACGCGGTGTTTTAAATCCAAAATTTGAAATAGCTCGGCGGATTGACCGATGGATTCGACCGGGCCGAGGAACAGGAGGCCGCGGTTCTTGAGGGAGCAGCGGAAGCGTAGCAACACTTCTCTCTGGACAGACCCATTGAGATAGATGAGGGTATTCCGGCAACTGATCAGATCGAGGCGGGCGAAGGGCGGATCGCGAGTCAAGTCGTGCTTTGCAAAGACGCAGCGATCGCGCAGGAGTTTATTGACTCGATAGCGGCCCTTCGTCTTGCGGAAATAGAGCTGCAAGCGTTCAGGCGAGACCTCATGCGCGATCATTTCCGGATAGCGGGCGGCGCGCGCTGTTTCGAGCGCCGAATCGTTGATATCGGTGCCGAATATTTGCAAAGCGGGCGAGGCGCCAAGCTGAAGAAACACTTCTTGCAGGCAGATTGCCAGGGAATAGACTTCTTCGCCGGTGGAGCAACCAGGGACCCAAACGCGGAATGGATCGAATGTGTCTCTATTTCTGAGAATGGCTTCTAAACTTTCGGCGAGAGCCTCAAACGAATCCGGGTCTTGGAAGAAGCGACTGACCGAAATGAGCAGGCCGCGATAGAGATCCTGGATCTCGGCGGGATGGGTTTCAAAATAGGCAAGGTACTCGCCCAGGCTACGCACGTGGAGTACCCGCATACGGCGGCCAATGCGGCGGCGGGTCAACGTTTCTTTATAATCGCTAAAATCGACGGCGGTGGACTGCTGAACGAGCAGGAGAATCTTGCGGAGTTCGACGCCGGCATCGGCGAAGAGTTCTTCGGCATGATCCCGCGACATGGCGACGGAGAGATGGCGGTTGATGGCGTCGGGCTGTGCGTTGAGCTGTGGCATGGGTATGGGCGTCGCGCCGTGAGTCGGTTTCTGGAGTTATTCGTTTCTTCAGTAACGATGTTAGGGTAAGCGAGAGGTAGGCTCAATTGGATAGATTGCGTAGGAGGTTGGTTGGATTGGGTGGAGTAGGTGCCTAGGTGAAGGGGAGCACGGAATGGCCGAATTAGGGCGCTTACGCTTCCGGCTCGGAAAATCGTAGCCCAATCTGAACGACGAGGTGTTCAACCTCCCCGGCAGCGAAAAAGAGGGGACGGCAGCAAGCTGTGGCCGCTCTGCGACCATACGCCTGCTGGGGTGTTTTGGGTTGGCAGCTTTGACCAGAGCCCGGAGTGTCCCCGTGGAGTGTCCCCCTGGTACAAGTATGGGCGGCGCTGCCGCCCCCTTTTTCTTCGGCTGCGGGACTAACTCGTTTAGCAGGATTGTTAGAGATGGATGATGTGTTCGCGGACGGCGAACTGGACGAGTTCGCTATAGCTGCGGAGCTTTAGTTTGCGCATGATATTGGCGCGATGGGCGTTGACGGTTTTCACGCTGATGCCGAGCGCGGCGGCGAGTTGTTTGTTGCCCAGCCCTCGGGCGAGGGATTCGAGGACTTGAAGTTCGCGAGGAGTCAGATCGGTTGGTTGGGGTTTTGAGACGGTCGGCGTTGCGAGTTGGTTCTGTATAATCGCCACGGCGCCGGTTGAGAGGAAAGACCGGCCTTGGGCGACACTCTTGACTGTGAAGACGACCTCGTCCGCCCCTTCGGACTTTAATACGACGCCATGCGCCCCGGCGACGAGAGCGGTGGCCGCTAGTTCGGGCGAACCGTGTTCGACCAGCGCGACGATTTTGACGGGGGGCGAGATCTCGAGGATTTGCGAGATGGCCCTGACCGCTTGTATATCGGGCAGGGTCAAGTCGAGTAGGAGGATATCAGGCCGAAGGGCGCGCACCTTTTCGATGGCATCAGCCGCAGTGGAAGCTTCGCCGCAGATCTTCCACTCAGGCCGATTTTCGAGGAAGGAGTAAATGCCGCGGCGAACGACGGGGTGTCCGGCCGCAATGAAGAGTCGCAACTCGGGCCGGGTGTTTTTCATGAGAACAGGCTAAGACTACCCGCACAAGGGCTAAAGCCGCTATGGGCATTGGCCCGTAGGATGGGCGGCTAGGGGGCATGGGATAAACGCCTAGGAAAAAAAATCGGCCGGTTAGATGTCGATGATTTGGTGGCGAATGGCAAACTGAATCAAATCGCTGTAGGTGCGGAGTTCGAGTTTGCGCATAATGCTGGAGCGATGGACGGCGAGAGTTTTTGGGCTGATGCCGAGGGTGGCGGCGGCTTCTTTACAGCTTTGGCCGAGGGCCAGTAACTTGAGGACCTCAAGCTCGCGCGGAGTGACAGAGGCGGGAGATGGGAGGGCGGCGCTTTTCTTGGCGAAATGGCCGACGATCAGCCTAGTGACGGCGGGGGAGAGGAAGGGGCGGTTTTTCTCGACGGATTGCATGGCGCGATCGAGATCGCGGACGGCCTCGGATTTCAAGACCAGAGCGCTGGCGCCGGCAGCCAGAGCGCGGGTGGCCATCTCGCCGGAATCGTTCATGGTGAGAACGAGCACCTTGGTTTGCGGGCAGGCGTCGAGTATCTTGGGGAGGGCTTCGAGGCCATCCATTTCGGGCATGGCGAGATCGAGCAAAACAACGTCAGGGTTGAATTTTCTGGCGTTGAGAACGGCTTCGCGGCCGTTCGCCGCTTCGCTGCAAATGGCCCAATCGGGGCGGGCTTCGAGGAGGGCGCGAATGCCACGGCGAACCACTTCGTGATCGTCAACGACGAGAATGGACAAAGCCTTCATAGAGGCGGCGTTGCAAGCGGGATGATGGCTTTGACGGTGGTTCCGGTGGGGTGCGAGGCGATTTCCAATGAACCATGCAGTTGTTGGGCGCGTTCGCGCATGCCAGCGATGCCAATGCCGGAAGGGGCGCCGGGACGGATACCATGGCCGGCGTCGGCTACCTCTAAAACGAGGTTGGATGGTTCGCGGGTGAGGCGAAGTTGGGCGGTGGCGCTGCCGGAGTGGCGGTGAATGTTCGTTAAACATTCCTGGACGATGCGAAACACGGTGGTCTCAACCGCCGGCGGGAGGCGGCTAAGGTTGGGCGATACCTCGACCGCGACCTGTATTCCGCTGCGTTGACTGAAGCCATCGATATAAGAGGAGAGCGCGGATTCGAGACCTAAGTCATCCAGTTCGCGCGGGTGAAGCAGATAGGAAACGGTGCGAACCTCGCGCAGGCAGCGATCGGCCAGGGCTACGCTTTCGGCCATAGCGGCTTGGGCGCGCGGGTTGAGGGCAGCGGCGGATTGGTTCACGACGGAGAGATTCATGGAAAGGGCGGCGAGTAACTGGGCGGTAGAATCATGGAGTTCGCGCGCGAGACGGCGGCGCTCATCGTCTTCGAGTCTGAGAAGGCGGCCGGAGAGAGTGCGGAATGCCTCGTCCGTTTCCTTACGTTCCGTAACGTCCTGGAAGATACAAGCGATTCGATCTACGCCAGTGGGCCCTTCCACGGGAAAGTAGGAGATGGATAAATCGCGCTCGCTACGTCCGGGGTAGGCATGGCGCATCTCGAACTTGACGACGTTACCGCGAAAACAGTCATCCATTTTCTCCTTGAGAGAGTTCTCAAGAACGCCGGGCTTTAACGAATCCGCGACCAATTTGCCGATGATCTGTTCCTTTTGCGCTCCGCGAAAGGTAAGGTAGGCGCGATTGGCGATGAGATAGCGGTAGTCGCGGTCGACGACGACAATCATCTCCTGCAAGGCTTCGACGATCTGCTCATACTCCTGAAGCCGTTCGACGCGCTTGCGGCGCGTGATGTCTTCGCTGATGACGATGGCATACTCGGGCCCGCGGCCGCGGCGAGGAATCAGAGAGAGGGAGAAGTTGCCCCAGATGACGGTACCGTCCTTGCAGCGATAGCGGCCCTGGGTCTGGCGAACGCCGCCGTTACCACGCTGGAGAAGGTCTGACAGGAGTTCGCGGCTGGCTTGACGGTCGTCCTCATAGGTGAGATCGAGAAGGGAAAGGCGGCTGAGCTCCTCAAGGGAAAACCCGAGCATTTTTTGATAGGCGGCGTTGGCAGCGTGGATGCGGCCAGCGGCATCGGTGAGGGCGATGCCAGCGGGGGAGTTTTCGAAAACGGCATGCCAGCGCTCCTCGGATAGGGCGAGTTTGTCGAGGCTGTGGCGGAGTGCCTGCTGGCTGTAGACGAGTTGGTCGGCAAGCTGCGACAGATCCTCATTCTGGCTGACCAGTTCCTTTTGCAAGGCGTCGCGGGTGCGCTTCATGGCTACCAGGTTGCGGACGCGCACGCGCACTTCCTGGGCGGAAAATGGCTTGACGATATAGTCTTGAACGGTTTGGGCAAGGAGCTTGAGGCGCAGATCCTCATCGGCGATGGCGGAGAGCACGAGTATGGGGACGTGGGCCAGGGTGTCTTGAGCGCGCAGCTCGAAAATGAGGCGCTCGCCCGCAAGTTTGGGCATGGCGAGGTCCGTGACGACGAGATCGGGCGGTTCGGCGAGGGCCGTCAAAAGCGCCACCTCGGCGTCGGCCACGGCCACGACGCGGTAATCGGTGCGGAGGATATCCATGATGAAGCGGCGCGTCTCGATATGGTGTTCGGCAAGGAGAACGAGCGGGCGTGCGGGAGAAGTTGGTTGGTCCACTGTTTCACGCCGGTCCTCTTCCATGAGGGGCAGTTCCTCCACAGCAGCTTTCGCGGCAGAGTCGATTTTGGCGGTGTCCAGGAGGTCGCTGACGTGGCGGTGCATGGTTCCGGCATTGCGTTCGAGGGCAGAGAGGTCGAGTTGTTGCCTGGCGGTGAGGTTGGCGCCCTGGGCGAGGCCGGCGGCGAGATTCAGGATGAGGGCGAGGGGCGTTTGGAACTCGTGGTTGACGTCAGCAAAGAAGGCGGTTTTCAGATGATCTAAGCCGCGGAGTTCGGCGAGCAAGCCACGCAGGACGTCGTTCTTTTTCGCGACCTGGGCTTCGACGAGCTTCCTGGCGGAGATGTTCCGGCCCTCGGCCAAGAGAAGCACGATCTGGCCGCGAGTATCGCGGATGGGCGCGAGGGAGAAATCGATGAGGATGGTCTGAGTGCCGCGAGCTTTAGCGTAGATTTCAAAGTCGTGGCGGACGAACTCGCCGAAGCGGGCACGGCGCGCGCAATCCTGGCGGAGGCGGCGTGTTTCGTCGGAGGCGGGCCAGCAGCGAACGTCCCAGAAAGGCATTCCCTGAATCTCGTCGAGCTCGAGGCCGGCCCCTTCGAGAGCGGTGCGGTTGACCTCGATCACGTTGCCTTCGACATCAAGGAGGGCGACGAATTGAAACAACTCATCGAGCATGACGCGGGCGAGTTTAGCGCGATGGGAGGGGAGATCGTCGGCCGCGCCGAGAGTCACGTTGCCGACGCGCAGCACAGGGGAGTCTTGAAACAACTGGTGCGCGATGCTCATTTGCGGGTCCCCCCTGAAGGAAGAAACAGTGTATCGTTTTCCGAGTGGGGAGGCAAGGGGCGGGGGTGACGGCGAGGCCGACCAGGGGGTGGGCCAGGAGGCTGCTCCGCAGCCTTTAGCAGGCGGAACCGCCTGCTCCACCAAGGCAGATAGAAGGGTTAAAAAGGCGAACAGGTCTGGGGCAGAATGTAGAAACTCGAGCGGCCGACCAGGGGGTCGGCCAGCGGACGCGGGCGTCCGCCCTACCCGGAAACCCGATTAGGGCACGGGATAAACCAGGAACTGATCGAGCTTGCCAGCGGGCGTAATGAACGTTGAAACAGTCAACGCTTTTCGGGCCGTTTGTACCTTATAGAACCGGTAGTTCATGCCGCCGCGCTCACTAGCGCTGGTTTCTTCCACCTTAGTGGCAGGGCCAAGCGGCTTCAACGACGCCGCGAAATCCGCCACTGCCTGCGCGGTGAAATAAGCGTTGGCGTCGCTGGTCAACAGACTCCGATCCAATTTGCCCAAGCTCAATTGCGCGTAGACGGTTTTGACCAACGCCAAGCACTTGGCGGTGTTCGCATCGGGCGCCGGCTGTCGTAAAATACTTTCCAAGCTGCGGGCGATCTCGTGCGCGGCTGGATCGTCCTGGTTGGTGAAAACCGTGATGGCCATGCGTTCATCGGGATAGGTGGTGTTCGAGCTGACGAAGCCCGACGTTCCTCCGCCGTGGCTCCAGACGCGGTGGCCATGCTGATTGGCCACACCAATCCCTAGACCGTAGGCAGTGCCCGCGCCGTTTTTCAAATGGACCTCTGTGGTGAGTTCTTTTAGCAAGGCGGGCTTGAGTATGGTTCCGTTCATGAGTGAAATATCCCAAAGCGCCATGTCGGCCGGAGTCATGGCCAATTCGCCGGCGGCGAAGATCCAGTTGGCGCCTTCGGGCTGCGCAACTCGCGAGGGGCCAAGCGCAAATTTCGTGTAGCCGGTGGGGTCTTGCGCGCTCCACGGCTGGTGGTCGGCGTCAATGGGCGACTTCATTGCGAGGGGCTGGAAGATGCGCGCTTGTAGAAAGTCCATCAGGGACTGGCCGGTAATCTTTTCGACGATGGCGCCGGCAATGGTGTAGTTGGTGTTGCTGTACTGCCACTGGGTACCGGGAGGGAAGTTCAGCGCCTTTTTCGCCCAGTTGTTCATGATGTCTTGGGGCGTGGTAGGGAGCGCCATGAAAGGCGCCACATAATCCAACGGGTAGAAATCTTCATAGCCGGAGGTGTGCGAAAGAAGCTGGCGAATAGTGATTTCGCTCGCCTGCGTGAGATCTGGAAAGAAGCGGGAAACAGGATCGTCGAGTGAAATCTTACCTTCGTCCGACAACAGCAGGATGGCGCTGGCGGTAATCTGCTTGCTGTTGGAGCCAATTTTATAGCGCATGGCGGGAGTGGCTTTCACTTTGCCCTCAAGCGTGGCTATGCCATAGGCCTGTGTATAAGCGACGTTGCCGTCTTTCACAATGGCGATGGAGGCGCTTGGGACACCGGTGCGAGACAGAATTTTTCCGGCCGCGCTGTCAACCGATGCTTGCGTGGAGGGCGGCAATTGCGCCCACGCTGAAAAAGCAAACGCCAAAGCCATGCTAATCATCTTCATGCCAATCATCCTCATTTAGATCTATCTCCGAGTCCGCTTAATAACTGTTTTCGAAAACTCTCGATCTCGCCGTTCGCTTTTGTCTCATGCAGAGCCCGATAACGGTTGAGGGCAGCCGAAGCTTCGGCGGATTGCCCGGCTTTGCGGTAGAGCAAGGATAAAAGGTACCATGCCTGCGCCTGTTGGGAATCATGCGCCAAGACAGCCTTCAGATCTGTTATTGCCGCCTGGTCTTGGTGCGCCGCTTCCAGAACTTTGCTTCTCAACAGAAAGCACACACTGCACCCAGGCATTTTGTCTATGGCCGCGCCCAATTCAGTGAGTACTTGCTCAGGGCGGTTAGGCGCGCTATTCCACAGCGCTTGCGCGTGCAGATAGTAGAGATAAGGATCGGGGTGTGGCAAGGCGAGTCCGGCGGAAGACTCGAGGGCGCAGGCCTGGTAGTTGGCGGCCTGGCACTGAGAGAAAGCGGCGATCAAGCGGGGTGTGGGCCATTGCGGATCCTGCCGGGTGAGTTCCGCTGAGATTGAGGCTGCGGCGGCTACCTGTCCGCTAAGGGCTTCGGCAAGGGCCAGTTCCAATCCCAATTCTGGCGATTCGGGGTGGCGGGCTCGCGCCTGCTGAAGAATTTGAATGGCGGGCACGTATGCGGCAGATCGAATGAGGAGAAGGGCCAGGTCGAGCGCGTAATTCTCTACAGCGGGATTGGTACGGTATGCCTTCTCGAAACGCTGCTGAGCTTCGTGGGGGCGGCCTTCGCCCGCGTAGATTTTCCCAGTCAGATAATCGACGGCGGCGGTTTCCTGGGGGGATTGGGGAGAAATCCCATTTAATGTTTTTTCGGCGGCAGCGAAATCGTTGAGGCCGATACGGGCCAGCGCGAGATTGTATTTAGCTTCGAACGAGCCCGGGAAACGTTCGGCACATTTCTCGAAGAGTAACGCGGCGTGCGCCAGCATGTCATGCGCGGCCAGGAGTCCACCGGCGGCGAGCAGCGTTTCGACGCCATCGTTTCCGGATAACAGCCGCTCCTCGGCGCTGCGCACCTCTGCCGTGTCGTTCGAGGCGAGCGCACTTTTTAGATCCGGCAGAGCAGTGTCGGCGCTGGCCCAGACGATTGCGCGAGAGGAGAACAGCAGGATGGCGAGGGCTCGCATCGTATTTAAGAATATCTCCGGCTGTCATGGAGAAGACGCCAGCGAAGTAGAGGCCGACCAGGGGGGGTCGGCCAGCGGACGGGCATAGGCGTTAAAATAAGAACATTTCGTGGTGGAAATGTTAGGAAAAACGCAGGCGAAACCGCCTGCGCCACCGTGCATATCAACGGTTTGCGCCCTATTTTAACGCCTATGCAGCGGACGGGGGCGTCCGCCCTACCGAGAAACCATAGTTGATTTCTGGAATAGCCCTGTGCTACCGTTTCGGGTACGGTCTCGGTTGACTCATTGGGCCGCGAGACGCCCTCCTCTTCACTGCCCCGGGTTCCTGCCAAGTCGAAGTTGAACTCTAAACGTGTACTGTTCCGGCCGGGTTGTTTTTTCCGGCACGACTAATTTCACCGAGGAGATCCACATGTCAATTCTGCCCTTCCGTTGGTCTTTTTCCAGACATCAAGATAAGGTTGTTCGCGTCTGCTTGGCGGGTATTTTGTGTGCCGTGCTCTTTTGTTCCGCCGCGCTTGGACAATCGACGTTCGGCACGATCTTAGGCACCGTGAAGGAGCCATCCGGAGCGGTGGTGGCCAATGCCAAGGTGGCGTTAGCAAACACAGGCACGAATGCCATCCGCACCACCATTACGGACCAATCGGGGAATTTCCAATTCACCAACGCCGAGG
The DNA here is from genome assembly GCA_963785595.1 of Bryobacterales bacterium. Lineage (GTDB taxonomy): Bacteria > Acidobacteriota > Terriglobia > Bryobacterales > Bryobacteraceae > Bog-105. The sequence goes on from CAWAVY010000004.1 coordinate 736,357, forward strand.
TGGGAAGTTACTCGCTCACGATAGAGGCGCCTGGGTTCGCGAAGCTTGAATTCAGGGCCTTTGACTTGGCGGGACGCGAAACCAAGCGGCTGGACGCGGCGCTGCAACTGGCCACGCAAGTCACCACGGTCAACGTTGAATCGTCGGCGGGGGCGGTGGTGGAAGCGGACACTTCAAACATCGCCGAAACCAAAGGCTCGCGCGAGTTGATCGACCTTCCGGTAGCCATCACTTCGCGCGCCACTGGCTCGACCAGCCCGATGTCTACGCTCACCGCGCAGCCGGGCGTGCAAACCGATTCCCAGGGCAACATATCGGTGGCGGGTATCTTGCCGGTGCAACTTTCAATAAGTATTGACGGCATCAGCTCGGTTGGACCCGCTTCGCTAGGTGCCCTCAGCGAACTGTTCCCCTCATTCAATGCGATTGAAGAAATCCGCATTGGCGAGACCATCAATCCGGCGGAGTTCGGCGGCGTTGCCGATATCACCACCATTTCCAAGGCGGGAACCAATCAGTATCACGGCGGAGTTTTTGAAAACCTGCAAAACAATTATTTCAACGCGGCCGATTTCTTCAGCCACAGCGTTCCAATTCTGAAAATGAATAATTTTGGAATCTTCTTAGGCGGGCCGGTGGTGATTCCCAAACTTTACAATGGGCACGATAAGACGTTCTTCTTCGGCAGCTTCGAAGCGCTACGTTTGCCAAAGACCGAACCTGTTGTTGAGAGCGTGCCCAATGCCGCGTCGCGCAACGGAGATCTTTCCGCTTACCTCGCGCAACCCGACTCGCAGCTCTATTCGCTGTACAACTCCGTTAATCCTTCGCAATCGGTACCTTATCCGAACAACCAGATTCCCGTGAGCCAGCTCAGTCCGTATTCGTTGCGGGCGTTGTCGGCCTACTATCCGATGCCGAACTACGGGGCACCGGGCGCGGTGACTAACAATTTGCTGGCGAACTTTGCCATTCCGATCAAGAGCAACCAGGGGGATATTCGGATTGACCAATATATCGGCAGCAAGCACCAATTTTTTGCGCGCTTCACGTACAAGAATCGCCGCGTTTTCCAGGTGCCAACCTCGGGTTTCAGCACCACCAACCCGCCTTCGTCCCCATCGCTTGGCTCGTTGCTCGCTCCGGAAGTAGACAACGCGCTGACGATGGCGTGGAACTACACAATCACCCCCAGCGTTATAAACGAACTGCGCGGTGGATGGAGCGAGAGCAAATCGGCACAGGGTTTTGGGATTACGGCGCAACAATCGGCCAATGCTTTAGGGATCACAGCAGGGCCGGGCGCGCTGCCTAGCCCGGTACCGCAGAACGCCGATATCGTGCCCACCATTACGATTGCCGGTTTCGTGCCGCTGTTTGGCCAGTCGCAAAACGGCGACCAGGGCACCAAGCAGGTTTTGGACACGGTTACCTGGACGAAGAGCAACCACACCATGAAGTTCGGCGGCGATTACCGGCGTCTGCACGGTCTTTTCACCAATGCGTTTTATAACCTGCTGCTGGGCCAATACGGGTTCAACGGCTCGGTAATGGGCGCGCTTTTAGGTCCGGGATCGGCTACGCCCCTGGCCGGCTATCTGCTCGGCTATCCCGACAACAGCAGCGTTGCCGACACCGATGCGGCAAACAGCTACGTGATGGCGCACCACTACGGCACCTTCGCGCAGGACGATTGGAAGGTATCGAAAAGCTTTACGCTCAACTTCGGGCTGCGCTATGAGTACCACCCCATGTTCAGAGACCGAAACAACAATCTCGCCAACATGATTCCGAATTACTATAGTGTGGTCAACGGGCAGACGGTACGTGGCGAACTGATTCTGCCGGGTCCGGGAACATACGATATTCTCAATCCTGGTTTCGCGGAGTCGATTTACCCGACGCCCATCACGACGGCGGCGCAGGCCGGCATTCCCGCCAGCTTGCGGTACTCACAGAAGACCGATTTCAACCCGCGCATCGGTTTTGCGTTGCGTCTCTTCGGCGACAAGACGGTGTTGCGCGGCGGTTATGGCAGGTTTACGGAAACCTTGCTCTCGAGCGCGGTGATCAGCGCGATTGCCGTGGAATCGAGCGACGTCGGATTTTGGAACAATTCGGTACCGGTGAATGCGCAGGGGGCGGCCACCGGGGCGCGGCCGCAATATACGCTGCCCTATGCATGGCCTTCCAACATCGCCCAGCCCGGAACGCAAAGCTTCTATCAGGTTACGGATCTCCATTACAAAGATCCTTATGTGCAGGAATGGGACCTTACGGTGGAGCGCGATCTGGGTAAAGGCGTGGGCCTGCGCGTGTCTTACGACGGCAACCATTCCTCGTATCTGGGCACGGGCACAAACTTGAATCAGCCGGCGGTGAACACGCTGGGTTACTCGACGATTACGGCTAACCAGGCGGCTGTAAACGCCAACCTTCCGTTCCCCTTGTGGCAGTACATCCAATACAACACGAACCTTGGCTATGGCAACTACAATGCGGCTACGTTTGCGGTACAGAAACGCATGTCGAATGGTTTGCAGTTTCAAATGAGCTACATTTACGCGCGCAACCTTTCAAACGTGAATGGGGCTGCCACTTCGGCGGCGAGCGCGTATCAAGGCGAGTTCGGCGGCAACCTCTCTACGGCTTTGGACCCCTCGCTCGATTACGGCAATGTCTCGTTCACTCGCCGGAATCGAGTACTGACTACATTCCTCTATGAGCTTCCGTTCGGCAAGGGGAAGATGCTTCTTTCCGGCTCGAACGGAGTAGTAGATCGGGTTGTCGGCGGTTGGGAACTGAGCGGGGTGTTGCTATTCCAGAGCGGTCCCTTCATGACGGCTTCGACTTACTCCGATCCTTGCGGCTGCGGTTACAACGTGTTCAATGCGAACGGCGGGCGGGCAGACGCTGTAAGTGGAGTGAACCCGTATGCCGGCCAGTCCGTCAACCAATGGATCAACCCGGCGGCCTTCACGGATCCTGGGAGCGCCATCGGCCGGTTTGGAGATGCCTCGCAGGGTAGTGTCGTCGGGCCGGGTACACAAGCGGTTTCGATGTCGCTGATCAAGACCGTGGCCGTTCGTGAATCCATCAAGATTCGCTTTGGGGCACAGGTCTCGAATCTTTTCAATCATCCGAATTTCGCGCCGCCCACCAATCTGAACGTCAGCACGCCAGCGGGCTTCGGAGCGCTGACGGCGCTGCAAACCGCGGAAGGTGGGGGTCCGCGCTCCATTCAGTTGACGGCCAGGATTAATTTCTGAGTGTTTCGATTACCGTGTGGCAGCCAGTGACGCTGCCACACTTCACCCTGTGACACCAAGGGACATCTTCAATGCGCAGAATCATGCAGTAACCTAAACAGGCCGAGAACGGCGGCCCGCAAGTATTTCCAATCAACGGTGTGGCATGTTAAAGGAAGGCATGGACAAGACTATTCGGCGCTTCACCAGTCTCGACGAAATGAAACGTGACGAGTATCGCGAATGGCAAAGGCTGCCTCCTGTTGACAGGTTCGTTGCCACAGCCGAGCTTTCAATCGGAGCCTACCAACTAAAGGATCCGAATGTTTCCACCCGACTTCAAAGAACTCTTGTCCGACTTAAACAGCCAGAACGCTAAATATCTCATCATCGGCGGCTACGCGGTTGGTGTGCATTCGCAGCCGCGAGCTACAAAAGACCTCGACATCTTTATCCGTCCCGATCCAGAGAATGCGAAGGCTGTTTACGCAGCGTTGGCGAAATTCGGAGCGCCCCTTCAAGGGTCACTCCGCAAGACCTCATCGACAAAGACTGCTTTTTTCGCATGGGCCACGCACCTTTAATGGTGGACGTACTGGCGGATATCAGCGGCGTCGATTTCGATAGTGCATGGGACTCACGCATCGAGATTGAAATCGATCCAGGCCTGAAGGTGCCAGTCATTTCCAGCGAAGACTTGATAAAGGCCAAACTCGCTGCCGGTCGCGATCAAGACATTCTTGATGTTAAGGCCGTGCGCGAAGCGCAGGAGCAGCGTGTTCTCGATGAGGTTGCGAATGGTTTTCAAGCACCAAGCGGTAACGACCAAAAAAATCACGAGCGCGACCGCGACCGGTAAAGGATTATGGAGACCTTCTTCTTGCTTCGCTGATTCCACACAAGTACCGGTGTGCGTACCTGCATTGGAAGGCTGAAGGCCCAGCCAGGACAGTGAAATTCACTCGCCGTTTTCGCGGGAGCGCATCTCGCGAACGCGAATTTCCAGCATATAGAGCACAATCACCAGATTGATAGCCAGCACTGCTAAGCGTTCCCAACTGGCGCGCTCGGCCACCTTCAGGATTTCGAGGGGAAGATAAAGCGCTCCCGATAGCATGGCGAACCACTCGGCCCAGACTCGTCTGTGCCAGAGGCCCCAAGCCTCGACGAAACGGACCGTCGCGTAGGCAAACGCGACGCTGAGTATGGTCCACAGCCGCATATCGCTGAGTTTGCTGGCGCCGTGCATGAAGGCTTGGGCCCAACGGTGATCAAAATCAATGTGGAGGTGGTAGAGCAGTTCCTCGGCAAAATCTTCGATGCGATGATGAACGGCCATCAGCGTCAAGGCCAGCGCCAATACGAGTACGCCTTTGGCGGATTCAAATATCGCCACGGCGCGCAATCCCGCTTTGCTCGCGTGCTCATCGACCGCATGCGGCTGGTGGTGTGGCCGGTGTGGTGGTGTGCTACTCATCCCCAAACATACTGTCCCATAAAGATTTGGGACAACCTAGGGGCGGGGTCCGCGCCATCCAGTAAACTCGAACGAGATGGCGTTCGTCGAGTCACATACCAAAAGGCGCAGAAGCGGCAGAAGAACTCCAGCGATTCGGCCCAAACCCGCTAGCGGCGCCGCCTTGCCGCTGGGAATCTTGCTGCTGGTGGTGGGCGCATTCGCAGTGTACTCGGCGCTGGAAATCCACGCCCAGTACACGTTCAGCCTGCAATCTCCGGTGAGACTCCATTTCGAGTGGCCGCTGGTGGTGGCGCGCCGCACGAACACAGCGGACGCTTACGCCGCACAGTTCGATCAGCGCCACCCGCTCACCGCGTATCAGCAATACACCTGCCTGAAATTTGGCTCCGCCTGCCGGGTTGCCTTGGCCATCCAAAGAGCGGAAAATCCTGAAGGCAAATGTGAGACTTATCACTACAATGCAGATGGCACTTTGGATTGGGGCTACTTCCAAATAAACACGATCCATCTGCGGCGGCCGGGCGTGAATTTGCGCGACCTGCTGGATTGCCGGGCGAACATCGACTTCGCGTATCAGCTCTATTCAGAGCGTCAGAGTTTTTCGGCGTGGAGTTCGTACAACAATGGCACTTATCGTAAATTTCTCCGGAGGTGACTTGAGCGAACTCTTGAGTTTTGAGCAACATGAGCTGCGCGAAAAATACAGAAATGCGTAGAATTCGGACCCGCAGTTACAATTATTTGTATTCCTTTGGGATTTATGGTAGTATAAAGGTCAACTAGGGTGCTGCGTCGGAACGCGCACACCCTTTCCTCCGAACAGCAAAGGTCCGAGATCTGGAATCTCGGACCTTTGCTGGAAACTGTCTTTTTTCCCGCAACGCAAACGAGAGTAGTTTCGTTTACTCAAAACGCTGGGTGGAAGTCGCTTGTTGAAAAGATTTTCGGCGAGGAGTACTGGGGATTGGTGGACCTGATCGGGTTCGAACCGATGACCTCTTCCATGCCATGGAAGCGCGCTCCCAACTGCGCCACAGGCCCATCGTTTTTATTTTACGTCCTGAGAATACCACACCGCTCGTACCAGGACGCAAAACAACTGGTTGCGCAAAAAGAAGGGTCAATTTGGAACTCTTGCTATTGACTCCATCGCGAATCAAAGGCACAATCAAACGGTCGGAAAACATTGCTCGACATTTTTCCGGCGCGCTCGTTAAGAAAAGAAACGAAGTTGCATGAACAAAGTGGCTCCGCCGTTCAATCTCACAACGCAAGATGTCCCCCTTGCCCACCGCGAAATCTTTACTCGCAAACTAGCAGGTGCTATCCCTGTGCTTTCGGAAGAAATTATTCACGAGCTACGCCAACCGCTCGGTGTCATTGACTCGCTCGCGTATTATCTTGAGCTAACCGCCGTTGACGAAAGACTGTATGCGCACCTCGAGCAGATTCGGGCGATGGTGTCGCAAGCTAATCGTATCCTGGAGCGTGCCTCGGGCGCGCGGCCGGAGATGCCGATTGGCAACCCATTCATCTCGGGCTCTTAGCCCGCAATTCAGGCTGCATCCCCGCAGATTCAAGGTCCTTAACGCGCTGTCTGAGCTCACGAATCGTTTCGTTGAGTTCAGGCAGCTTCTGAACGTAAGCGAGCGCTTTCAAGTGACGGCGTAACGGCCGGGCGGGAATACCCCAAACCGGTTCGCCGGCACGCACGGTTTGCGAAGTAAGGACGCCGGCTTTGCCACCCACAATGGCGTTAGCTTCAATCTTGGCCTTTTCGCCTACCCCAACCTGCCCGCCAATCAGCGCGTAATCGCCCACCGTTACGCTGCCGGAGAAACCAGTTTGCGCCACCACGATCACATGCCGGCCAATGGAGCAGTTATGCGCAATGTGAACCAGATTGTCTATTTTGGAGCCATCGCCAATGCGGGTGGTTCCTAAGGCGGCGCGATCAATGCAGCAATTAGCGCCCATCTCCACGTCGTCGCCAATTTCGACCACGCCCACCTGCGGAAATTTTTCGTAATGGCCGCCGGCCAGAACAAAGCCAAACCCGTCGGCACCGATGACGCAGCCGGAGTGAATGATGACGCGCGCGCCGATGGTGACGCGATCATAGATTGTCACGCGCGCATGCAGGGTCGACCCATTTCCGATCGCCACATGATCGCCCACGACGCAGCCCGGGCCTATTTGACAGTGATCCCCGATCCGCGCATGTTCGCCGATGGAGACGAAAGCGCCGACGTGGCAGTTTGCACCAATTTCAGCGCTCGCCGCCACCACGGCCGATGGATGAACCCCCGGGGGCAGGCGCTTGGGCGGATGGAGCGCTTCGAGCGCTTTGGCGAAGCCGGCGCGCGGGTCGGAGACGCGTATTACCGTCAGCTCCATTTGTGGATCGAACGACAGCGGCACCAGCAAGCAACCCGCGTTTGAAGCAGCGGCGGCATCGAGCGCTTTGCGGTTTGCGGCAAACGCCAGATCGGTTGGGCCGGCGCTTTCAATCGAGTTTGCGCCAGTGATGAGCCTGGTACTGTCGCCTGCGGCGGTACCCGCTATCAGTTCGGCTAGCTCGGCAACTGTGAATGGCATAATCCTCCATACTTAACATTGATGGCAGGGAACGAAGCAGCATACACCGCACCCACGGCGCGCGTCGATCCAGGCGCTTCGATAGGACCCGGTACGCGCATTGGCGAATACTGTGTGATCGAGCCGGATGTGGTTGTGGGCGCGCACTGCGTTTTAGAGCCGTACGTTTACGTAAAACGTTGGACCACGCTGGGCGATAGGAATGAAATTTCGGCCGGTACCGTTTTGGGCACCGATCCGCTCGACAAAGCATTTACGGGCCAGCGCAGCTACTTGCGGATTGGTCATGAGAACAAAATTCGCGAACACTACACGATTTCGCGGGGCACTCAGCCTGAATCGGAAACGCGGATCGGCAATCGAAACTACATCATGACATCCGGCCACATCGCGCACAATTCAATTCTGGGCGACGATATTGTGGTGGCCAGTTGCGCGCTGGTAGCCGGACAGGTGGAGATTGAGGACCAGGCCTTTATTTCCGGGGGCGTGGTGATCCACCAGCATTCCAGAATCGGACGCCTGGCGATGGTGGGGGGGAACACGCGGGTCAACAGCGATCTTCCCCCGTTCTTCCTCTATGCGGATTTCAACGTTGCCGCCAAGGGTCTCAATATCGTCGGATTGAAGCGTGCGAATTTCCCGCATGACGAAATCAAACGACTCAAAGCCGCTTATCGTTTGCTTTATCGGGAAGGCTTGAAAAGGGAAGAGGCTTTGCAGCGGATTGAAACGGAATGGCCATCTGAGCATACGAGGCATCTGGTGGAGTTTATCCGCGCGAGCAAACGCGGTATCTGCGGCGCCAAGCACTCCCTGCCGGTCGTGGTTCCCTAAGAAACCACCCGTTTCTGAACCGCGACCGCCAGGGAGCGCTGCTCCGGCAAGCGGCTAAGTGTACTGCGGATCGGGCTTGGGCACGCTTGAGGATTCTTTGCCCAACCTTTGGCGAAGCGTGCTCCACAAGAGAGCCCGGTGTTCGGGTTCTACGCAGAACGCTAGTGACAGCAGCAAACCGATGCCGATCAGCAGCCCTCCGGCCACGACCAATTGCGGGATGGTTTGACCCGGCAGCCACGACCAGCGGAACAGAATCGCCAAGCCGATCACCGGCACTCCGCAAAGCAAAGGCCGCAGGTAGATGGAACCCATGTAGTGAAAGTAGTTATAGGGCAGTTCCCGGCACACGAGAAACGGCGTAATGAAACCACGGTTGATAATGGTCAGGCCCGAGCAGATGCACGCCGCGCCGAAAATGCCATAGTGCGGCAGGGCCAGCGCCATGCCAGTCAGTGAGAGGCCGGCCTCGGCCAACAGCGAGATGGCAAAAGGGCCATGCTTAGCCATGCCATAAAGTATAGAGCTGGAATTGAATTGGGCCGAAACCGCGAACGAAACCGACAACGCAAATACCGGCAGCAGGGGAGCGCATTGATTGACGAACTCGGCGCGCCCCAACCACTTCATCAATAGAGGCTGGGCATAAAAAGAGAGAAAAATGCTCGGAGGCAGGAATAACGCAAAACAATATCGATTGAGGCGAGTGCCCAGACGGCCAATTTGCTCGCGGTGGCCCATGGCCCACAACTCAGCCGTTTTGGGCGCCGTAACATAGCCAATGCGCGTAATGAGATCCACCATATAGTTCAGCAGCCTGAAGGGCAGCCCGTAGAAGCCGACGTATGTAGCGGGAAGATAGTGGCCCACCACCAGCGGCGGTCCTTGATTCAGAAAAAGCCCTCCGACATTGGCGTAGACCGAATTCAGGCCGTATTTTGCCATTTCCTTCCAACGGGCCGAGCTAACAAACTTGCGGCCAATCTTGAGTTCGGGCATCATCCGCCGGAAGGCCAGGTAGATCATGATCCAGCTGGCAAACTGGGCGATGAGTGTGCAAATGCCGAGCGCGCGCAACCCATAGCCCAAATAGAGAACAATCACGCAACAGATTGAGCGGACAAGCAGCGTGCCCACGACAATCTTGTTGGCGATTTTGAAAGCCTGGAACGCCTCGAGAGACGCCTGAAAGATGACGGCCATAAACGAACCGGCCCATATGAACCCAACCACCATCAGCAAAAACGCAAAATCGCCCCGATTGGAGGGACTGATGTGAAAAAGCCGATAGCCCTGATTTGCCAGCGAGAAGGCGATGAACAGGCAGAGCACGGCGATGCCCAGAAAGTAAGCCAGTGAAGTGCTGATCGCTTCACTCATGCCCTGGTAATCTTTTTGGACACGAAAACGCGAAACGAAGTTGACCGTCGCCGAACGAAAACCCAAATCGAACAGCGTGGCATATTCGGCTAGAGAGAAAGTCAACACCCAAACGCCATACTGCTCGTCTGTCAGACTGCGAATCAAAAAGCGCGTTAGAGTAAAGCCGACCAACAGGTTGGCGGCAACGCTCAGCCAGTTCCACAGAATATGGATGAAGAAGCGTTCCGCATGTTTTTGCTCAGGCGCATTGGTCGGCATGGCAGGTCGTCTTCGATAGTGTGAACTAGCTTACTCTTCGGGCGCTTTTTTCGAGGCTTTTCTGGGACTTGATCTTTCAGCCCGGCCGCAAGCCGTGGTTTTCATGCTGACGCGCCGCTCCCGAACCCAATCCCCATCTTTATTCTATCGGCAATGAAAGCTGGCTTATGAAAAGGAGTTCAAAGAAGCGAGTGCCTGCTAAGCGGCACTCCTAACGGCTCGGCAACGGCCGGCGAACCTCAGCCAACATTTCACGCGGCTCTACCACGGCCGTGCCCGCTTTTCCTACTACAATGCCCGCCGCGATGTTGGCGAGTTCCATCGCCTCTAGCAATGACGCCCCAGACCCTAGCCCCGCAGCCAGCACTGCGGCTACCGTATCGCCGGCACCCGAAACGTCGTACACTTCCCTGGCCAGCGCCGGAACGCGTGTAACGGAACCATTCGCCGAAACCAGCATCATTCCGGCGGGGCCACGTGTAAGGAGAATATGCTCAGCCCCGGTATCGGCGAGTAACCGGCGCGCCGCCAATTGCTGCTCGCTATCCGTTGAAATGGGCAGGCCGGTGGCTTCCCCCAATTCCTTGAGATTCGGTTTGATGACGGTTGCTCCACGGTAACGGCTGAAGTCGCGCCCCTTAGGATCGACAATCGTAGCCTTCCCGGCTTGGCGCGCGGAGTTGATGAAATCCTGGGCGGCCTGCCCGCTTAATACCCCTTTGGCGTAATCGCAGATGAGGGCGGCCGAGCATTCAGGCAACGCGGCGCGGAACTCGGCCAATAAATCGGCGGCGGTTCGGGCGCTTAATGGAACAATTGTCTCGTTGTCTGTGCGTAAGAGTTGCTGTCCCTGCGCCACATAACGCGTCTTTACAGACGTTTGGCGATCGCAATCGCGCGCCAGAAAGGGCCGGGCGCCACTCAGCGCCGCCAGAAGTTCTGAAATCTGCGTGGCGGCGGTGTCGTTGCCGATAGCTCCGAAAAGCCAGACCTTGGAGCCCAGTGAACTGATGTTCCTGGCGGCGTTGCCCGCCCCTCCCAGCATGGAATTGCTGCGCTGAATGCTCAAAATCGGCACCGGCGCTTCAGGCGAGATTCGGCTCACCTCGCCATAGACGAATTCATCGAGCATCACGTCCCCGACACAGGCGATCACGGCGGAGGCAAGCCCTTCAATGATGGGGATCAGCCGCTCAGGATTACTCAAGCCAGTCCCATGCGGTCTTCTATTTCCGCACACAAAATGTGCCCCAAAAGGCCGTGCATCTCCTGAATTCTGGCGGTTGTACTAGATGGAATCAGCAGAATCGGGTCTGCCAAACCTCTTAGTTTTCCACCGGTGCGTCCGGCAAATGCGGCGGCCGTCATATCCATCTCGCGAGCAGTTTCAAGAGCGCGGATGATATTCGGACTATTGCCCGATGTCGAGAGGCCAATCGCCACGTCGCCGGCGCGTCCCAGCGCCTCGATCTGCCTCGAAAAAATCAGGTCGAACCCCAAATCGTTGCCGCAAGCCGTCAGAGCAGAAGCATCGGTGGTGAGCGAGATGCCCGCCAAAGCTCGCCTGTTACCTACAAAACGCACAGTTAGTTCGGTCGCCAGATGCTGCGCATCCGCAGCGCTGCCGCCGTTACCGAAAAACAGAATCTTGCCGCCGTTTAGCAGGGCATGGACACAGCGCTCCGCCAGTTTATTCAGGGGTTCCGCGCACCCGGATTCCACCGCTGCCAGCAGGTCCAGATGTTCCTTAAAACATTCCCCAAAGATTTTGGTTGCGCAAAGCCCGCTAGAAAGATCGCTCATGAAAAAAGTAAAGGCGCGTTTGAAGGTCAGCGGCCACGCTGCCGCCTTGGCGAATTAAAGCACCACTTCCGAAGTATATCGCTGCCATGTAGGTGGTGCCCGCTGAGCCGATCGTTTCTCAACATCCTATTTCGCGCTCGTCCCGCCAGCGTCTTCAACTCGCACTAAGCTGAACTGGTCGTTCTGGTAGATCGTCACCATCCGGGCTGGCGCAGCGGCAATCGCGGGGAGCAGAAACTCGCGGTCTTCGGGCCGATTCTTATCCACCACAATGTAGTTAGGGCGGACCCGCTTCAGATAGTCGATCATTTTCTGGGGCGGACCTTCAGCCGGCCAGCCGCTCGCCAACCTGCCGGTTGAAAGAGCGAACACCCTGGGATTCCAGAAAAGCGCTAGCGCGTCAGGCGCAATCTGGCCGCGCACCGCCGCGCACAACGCCTCATACCGAGGGGCCGTGACCAGGGTATCGCTTGGATCGGGGCGAACCAGAAAAGCGTTGGCTGTCGGGACGACGAGCAGTAGCACCGCCGCGGCCGCTTTGAGTGGAAGAACGAAGCGCGCCGGTAACCGTTCGAGGAGCGCCTGGAAACCTTCGAAGATATACACCAGGAAAATCGGCATCAGCGGAAACAGATATCTGGGGTTGGGCGACCAATATACGCAATCCACCGCTAACATGACCACCACATAGAGTTCGGCAATGCCCGCGCCTCGCCGCACCCGCCTGGCAAAGGCGAAAAGCGCCAGCAGCAACGTTGCGCCCCACAGCGCATACCGGTAAGCGTGGCTCAACGGATTCGCGAAGAGGTAAGAAAAGAAGCCGACAAAGGCCACGGCGTGCCGGGCGATTTGCCCAACAGAGAGAGTGAACTGATTCGCGTAACTACTGTCGCGATGCAGTAACAGGTTGTTCAGCAGCAGTGGCGGCAGGAACGCAAGTGCGGCGGCAATCATAAAAATGGTGATGCGGCGTCTTCTTAGAAGTTCAGCGGCAACCACCGCGAGCAGGAAGGCGATCCCGACGGGGCGTATCAGATACGCCACGGCGATCACGAAACCAGCCAGCAGTCCATAGGTCCAGGGCTTTGTTTCATGCAAGCGCTTGTCGTAAATCCACAGCAGCAGGAGCAGGACGAAAAGGGACACAAGTTGGTAGGGCGCGTCCGAACCGATAGCATCAAAGCCGGTGACGAAGAATGTGGATAGTCCAAGGATGACAACCAAGAGCAGGGAGGAGAGGGGTGACAGGGTTCTTCGCGCGTAAAGAAAAGCGGGCCACAAAGAGAGGACCAGAAAGGCCGCATTCAGCAGCTTGAATAACTTGAGGTTGAGTCCGGCGGCCGCGTAAAACGGTGCCAGCATCAGGGGATAGCCGGAGGGATAAGAATTGGCGCCGACCTCGGTCGTCGATTCGGGTTGATAGACGTAGCCTGTCTGGGTGTAAGGGAGTCCTTTCACGATGTTCCGGGTATGCATCACATACATCGCCCAATCGGTTCCGTCGGAACGCATGCCCGGCGGCATCTCGGCGCTGAAGACAGAGAAAAGCAAGATCAGGAACGCCGCCACTACGGCAGGAATCGCGAAGCGAGTCATTCCATTAGCACCCATGGCTGGTTGCGCGGAAGCGCGGCCGCCGGATCGAAAGCCAAACGCATACAAATATTGTGCCCTCGGCAGGGCGGCTGATTCGATACGTGAACGCAAGGCGAGCAGGGGATTTTGACATAGCTGATTTCGTCGATATCGCTGGAATTCGGCCGCAGCAGCGTGCGCGGATCGGTGGGCCCCCAGAAGGAGACCGTCCGCCTTCCCAGCAGGCGGCTAAAATGCAGCAGCGCCGAATCGATGCACAGCACTTCTTGCATGGCGGCCAGAATTCGTACCGATTCCCGCAAGTTCGTTTCGCCGGCATGATTGAAAACCGTGGCGCGGCCGGTAAACCGGGTAGCAAGCAGCGCCGCCATTCCTGCGAGATCCTCACGGTCGGAAGGCGCTCCCAAAAGATGTAACTCGACCAGATGCAGTTCAACCCCGGACGAGGCTGCCAAGCGCGCCATCCGCTGGGCTACAATCTCGACCCATTCTTCCCGGCGCAGCATACGTTCGCGGCTCAATCCCGAACAAGCGGGGGCAATGGCCACACGAACCAAGCCCGGATTTTCGAATGTGTGTTCCCCCAACCGGCTCCGAAATTCGCGTTCGCATTCACTTCCCGCCACCGGCGAGGTTCCGAAAACGGCGGCCAACTGATCATAGAAGAGATAAATGCCGTTAGACGTGTTGCAGAAGAGCAGGTGGGTATTGAGGTGGCGCCGCCAGTAGGAAATGTCCGTGAAGAACCCCAGGCGATTCCGCGCCGCGGTCAGCAGCGAGAATACCGTGGTCAGCCGGCTGTGGATCTCAAGATCCACCAGCGCATCGTAGCGGAACAACTTGCGGAACGCTTGCAAAGAATCGATGGCCAGCGTGAGCAAGCCACCACTGTCGCGAACCACAATGATCTCATCGAAAATTCCCAGCAATTCCCCGAACGGCCGGATGGAGGGCGTCGTAATCAGCGTGAGTTTTTTGAGGCCGGGGAGACGCCGCAGAGCGAGCAAGGCAGGGTAAGCGATGACTAAGCTGCCACCGCCGAGCAGCTTGAGAATCGCGATTTCCCGGCAGTTCGCCAGATGGTGATCGCGCCGCAGCAACTTGCCCAAAAGAATCGCCGGGATTCTCAGGACCATGTGAAGGAAGCCGCCAACGTAGCGGTCGAGTACGAGCTTAACCTGCAGATTCATGACATGCCGCCAGACATCCGCTTGTCACAACCGGGAACTCGAACCAGAATGAACCTCGTTGACGTGATCGGCCCCCCAAGCAGGCCTCGCTGTCGCTTTCAATTATGGCATGAGGTATGGCGCTCTCGAAGATGTGGCGATTGCTCCAAATCCTCAGCGCCACGCGCCCAGGGAACTGCGTGTAGAGTGGATGTAAGAGTGGGATTGTCCGTCCTGCGCACTAACTAATCGAGACGTTCCTAAAAGAAATTGTTCATGCAGTCCACCCGTATCCCTCGCTGGCTTCCCGTCGTTGGCGTCATTACCTGCTATTTCCTGCTGGGGTTCGGCAGAGCCGTCTCCATCGTCCCCTGGAACGACGAGGCATGGTATTCCTCGCCCTCCTGGAGCCTCATTCATAACGGCACCACCGGCACCCCTCTTTTAGAAACGGCCGGGCAATTCTGGCGCGGCATCAATTTGCGCACTTATTGGGTGGTGCCCCTCCAGTTCTTTGTTCAGGTCCCTTGGTTCAAACTATTCGGATTCAGTTTGCTTTCGGCGCGCTTCTTTGCCATGAGCTGGGGACTGGTTGGACTCCTATCGTGGGGCTGTATTGTCAGGCGTTTCACCGGCAACGCGCTGATGGGCTTCTGGACCATGCTGCTGCTGGCCTTCGATTACCAGTTTGTTTCGCAGATGGCGCTCGACCGCATGGACGCCATGAGCCTGGGATTGGCTTCGCTCGCCATTTTGTCTTATCTCGAATTGCGGGAGCGGAACCTGGCGGCGGCGGTCTTGGTCAGTCAGACTTGCGTGGCGGCTTGCGGGTTGACTCATCCGACCCCCGGCATTCCAGTCTTGTGCGCCGTCGCCTTTCTCGCCATTTATTACGACCGCTCCCGCATCGGTTTCAAGCTCCTGATCCTGGCGGCTGTTCCCTATCTGATATTCGGCGCGGGGTGGTATTGGTACATCAGCGCCGCTCCCGACCTGTTTCGCGCTCAGTTTCTTGGCAACGTAACGGATATAGACCGGCTCGGCGGTTTTCGCCATCCGATACGCGCCGTCCTTGGTGAACTCCGCCGCCATGCGGGCATGGGAGGCTTCGCCTCTGGCCTGTCGCCTCTCTACCGGATCAAGATCCTCTCGGTCTTGATTTACGTCATCGCGGGCATCAGCATGCTGTTGAACCGCGAAGCGCGCCGCGATCCCGGCATTCGTCCCATGCTGGGCCTTTGGCTGGTTTACGTGATAGTGATGACGTTCTATGACAACACGAAAGAGGTGAAATACGCCGTTCACCTTGTTCCTGTTTATGATGCGGTGGTGGCTGTCTGGTTCGTCTGGATCTGGCAGCACGCGCGCGCACGCCGTTGGATTGCGGTAACGGCTGCCGCGCTATTTTTCCTGGTTAACGCGGGCGGACTGCTATTCACCACCTACCGCGACGAGTATCACAAAAACTATTTGCCCGTCGCGGATTTCTTAAAGAGCCATGCCAGACCCGGCGACCTGATCCTGGCCGGCTCGGAATTTGGTTTCGTCATGGGATTTGACAGCAATCTGGTTGACGACGACGCGTTCACGTATCACAGTCACAAAACGCCCGACTTCATCGTGGTAAGCCCGAACTATCAGGGAATGATCGAGCACAATCGACTCACCTGGCCCGCTCTCTACAATTTCACTGAGAATCTGTTTAGAGACAAGTATCAACAAGTCTATTCGCGAAATGGCTACGAGATTCTCGAGCTCAAAAAGAACTGAGCTTTAAAAGCGCGTGACTGTACCGTCCGGCGCCACCCAAAAACAAGCTTGGTCCGTGGCGGGGTGCTGGCAATCCCCGCGAAGTTCCTCCGGCGAACGCACGTTGACATTCAATCCGGGATTGCGCGCTTTCATCTGGACCGCCGCTTCCACGCCTCGCAAACCGAAATCACCCAGGCCGCCGTCGCCGCTGCCTAGCGTGTCGAGCCCGTGATAGTTGTAAATGCCGAAGTGCAGCGGGGTAACCGTCCCAACGGTCTTGGCTACATCTATCTTCCACGCACCCTTCTGGAAAGGTGGTGCTGCTAAGGTGGCCAGAATTCGCCGCGAGTCTGAACCGCACGCGCGAACCCGTTCGTTGCGAACCCACGTGGCGCAGCAAAAAAGCAAGGCCAATAAAACAATTAAACTGTTTCGCACCGCCGGCCACGGAATCAATAGGAGAGCCCGCCCCAGCAGAACGCAGAAAAAGGCCGCCGGCAAATACAAATACGTTTCGGACACGTGATCTGTGAAAACCACCAACGGAAGAATCGAGATTGCCATGCCGCTCACGATCAGCGCTATGTTCATCCATCCTAGTTGAGCAAAGCCGCTGGCAATTGGGCGGCGGAATAGGAAACCGGCGGCAGCCAGCAACGCCAACACAACGGCGGCGACCGGCAATGCCACTTTGCCAATCCCGCTCGCCTGCAGTTCGGAAGGCAGCGGAGAATGAAACCAGGTGTTCGCCAGCACCAGATCCAACGGCAGCAACAACACCACCCCGTATTCCACAAGCCCCTTCACAATCAAAAGCGCAGGCGTTACCGCCGTTCGCGCGCCATGGATCACGTGTTGGCGCAAAAGCAGATAAGACACGAAAAGCGCGAAGTTTGCCAATAGAAACACCGCCGCATCCTGAGGCTTGGGCAAGCGCTTGTTTGCGCGGCAAATGATGGCCCACCATAGCGTCATCAAGACCGGCAACATGATGGCTGCTTCGTACATAAGCACGTCCACTACCGCGCAGACAGCGGATAAAATTAGCAACCCTGTGTGCCGCCGCCGCACCGCCAGCAGAAATAAAATCAGACTGAAGAGGAATAGCGAATTGGCGGTTGTGTTCGTCCAGACGGCCCCATCGACGCTTTGGTTCGCCAAAGGATGAATCACGAACAACACCGCCGCGAGGCACGCCGCCGGCCACGATTCAAACAAAAGGAACGCCAGAAGATACACGCCTGCCGCCGCCAATTCATGCGAAGCAAGATTTCTCAGCCGGAACGGCAGCGCCTCTCCAGGATTCGTGAGATAGGTCAGCAAGGTGACGGCCCGATTCAAAGGCCGGTATTTGAAAGACTCAAAATGGGGTGTGGTAAACACCGCGGCCACGTCGAACCTATCGACTAGAGCGGCCCGGCGCGTTTCCAGAAAATCGTCGTAGCCGCAAAAATACGTCAACGAAACCGGTGCATAAAGTATGGTGGCTAACAGCGCGATCAGAACGAGGCTCACAACGTGGCGCCGCATGTTCACTGTGATCTGGGTTCTCTCACTGCTAACAACATGCTAGCGTACAGCGGTGTTATTTTAAGGCGTGCCGTTGAACGGAGTCTGCCTGATTGTCCCGTGTTACAACGAGGCCCACCGGTTAGATGTGGCAAGCTTCCGTTCCTTTCTGGCCGAACACACTGGGGCGCATCTGATCTTTGTTGACGATGGCAGCCGCGATGGGACCTTGCAGGTGCTCGAAACCGTGTGCGCCGGCCATGAGGACTCGGCGAGTATTTTCTCCTGCTCGGAGAACAGCGGCAAAGCGGAAGCGGTTCGCGTTGGTGTTCTGCATGCTTTGGATCAGTTCAACCCAGCTTTCGTCGGCTATTGGGACGCCGATCTGGCAACCCCGCTTGATGCGCTTCCCGGATTCTTTGAGACATTCGGCCAGAATCCCGCTATTGAAATGGTTTTCGGCGCCCGAGTGCAATTGCTGGGCCGCCACATCGAACGCCGCGCGGCGCGCCATTACGCCGGCCGGGTGTTCGCATCCGTGGTATCCGTGCTTCTCAGAATGAAGATCTACGACACGCAATGCGGAGCCAAGCTATTCCGGGTGACAAACGATACCCGTAAAATCTTCGCCGATCCTTTTCTTTCGAAGTGGGTGTTCGATGTGGAGATATTAGCGCGCTATCAAGCCCTGCTAAGCCGCACGCCCGAACAATTGCAGCACGTTATTTATGAATACCCACTGGAGAAATGGACCGATATCGATGGCTCTAAAGTCCGCGCCCGTGATTTTCTGATTGCGTTTGTGGACGTCTTCCGCATCTATCGGAAATACCTCGCTCGACCGATTACTCAAGCGGGACCTTAGACTAAAATCAAAAGCATCCATGGAATCTGAAGCAGTCAGCACCCCGTTGTTATCGGTTGTCATACCGTGCTTCAACGAGGAAGAAGTAATAGGGGACACAGTTAAGAGGCTCACAGCTTTCTGCTCGGAACTCAGCGGTCTTGATGCCGAATTGATTTTCGTGGACGACGGGAGCCGCGATCAAACCCTCGAACTGCTCAAAGGCTATGCCTCAACGGACTCGAGAATTAAATTAATTCGCTTCGCCCGAAATTTTGGCCACCAAATAGCCGTCACGGCGGGAATTGACGCGGCCAGTGGCGACGCCATTGTGCTGATCGATGCCGACCTCCAGGACCCTCCCGAGGTGGTCCATGAAATGATTGCCAAATGGCGCGAGGGCTACGATGTTGTGTATGGAACACGCACCGAACGCCCGGGCGAATCGGCGTTTAAGCTGGCGACGGCGCGCTGCTTCTACCGCCTCCTAAACCGTCTTTCGGATGTCCCCATTCCTCTCGATACGGGTGATTTCAGACTCATCAGCCGGAATGTCATCCAGACGTTGCGCGCCATGCCTGAACGGGATCGTTTCGTGCGGGGCATGGTCAGTTGGGTCGGCTTCAAACAGACCTCTATTCCCTATAAACGCGCACAGCGCTATGCGGGCGAGAGCAAATATCCCTTGAGCAAAATGCTGCGGTTTGCAGTGGACGGCATCTTGTCGTTCTCTACCAAACCTTTGCAAATGTCAGTCGGCCTCGGAATGCTGTGCGCCCTCTTCGCGCTGGCCGGAATTCTCTACGCGTTGGTGGTACGGTTATTTACCAGGAGCTGGGTGGAAGGTTGGACGACAGTTGTCATTGCCGTTCTTTTCATCGGCGGCGTGCAATTGATCTGCGTCGGCATTCTCGGCGAATATATTGGCCGCATTTACAGCGAAGTCAAAAATCGGCCTCTTTATGTTGTCCAGGAGTACCGTGGTTTCGATTCGGCCGGCCCGGCTTCGTCCCGCAGTCCCGTGGTAAATAATACTGAGCCGCGACTGTGAAGGAGCGGTACCCATCGCATGAGGTACCTCAAAGCGAGCCTGTCGTTACCGCTCCTTTCCAGTCGCGGCTCGGAAACGTATTCCCCGACGGAAGGATTTGATCGAATCGATCACTTCCGTACACAGCCGCCTTGTCTGTGTCGATAGAATATATAAGGATCGTTTGCTTCAGACGTATCCGTCAGCATGATGCCTACACCTTCGGTCCCATCGCGCGGCGTTGGATTCAGTTCTCGTGAAGTTTTGGTCGAACAAGACGCTCCCCCTCCCAGTGTCTTTTGGAGCATGGCCTTTACCTGCTGGTTGGGGGCCGTTTTCATTCTTTACAGCCGGTTCTTTGACTTAGTCCTGCGGGGTTTCTATATCCCTAAGGTTGTTCTTTCGCTCATGGGACTTTTCTTCCTGGTGAGCGGCAGGCCCCTGTTTTTCATGCGTTCCGCAGTCGGCAAGATCATGTTGGGGCTCGTTTTCTGGGTGTCCTTCACGATGATCTTCAGCGTTTGGAAGGGCGGCAGCATTCCATATTTTGAGCAGTTGCTGCAAAGCGCGTTGTTCTTTGCTATTGCGGCCGGTCTGCCGAACGCTATTTCGGACGTAAGAAAGAGTCTTTACGCGCTGGCGT
The DNA here is from genome assembly GCA_963785595.1 of Bryobacterales bacterium. Taxonomy (GTDB): domain Bacteria; phylum Acidobacteriota; class Terriglobia; order Bryobacterales; family Bryobacteraceae; genus Bog-105. Next base: position 756,507 of record CAWAVY010000004.1, read on the forward strand.
TTAGCGGGCTTCTGGCTGCGCTGATGAGCTTCCACTTTGGCATCCTGCGTGACGGGCGGCTCGCTTTGAGCGATGGAAGCTATGTTGATCCAAACTACTATGCCATGGCGCTCGCCGCGGTGGTCCCGTTCTTCGGATCGATGTTGGCCGGCTCGAAGGCCATAAAGATTTTCGGTTTGGCCAGCATAGTGATGCTTTTGTTAACTCTCTCGAAGACCGGATCGCGGGGCTCGATGATTGGCTTCGCAGCCATGGTTTTGCTGCTGTTGGTCATCTCCTCCGTCAAAACTAAAATCATGCTGGTGCTGGTGTCGGCTGTCGGTCTTACGGTAGTGCTCGCCACGGTCCCGGATTATGTTCGGGCCCGCTATTTAACACTCTTTACAGTCGATGCGGTTGCAAACAACCAGGCCGCTAACAGCGGCGATAAAGAGATGGAGCGTTTAGGCGGCGACGTCGGTTCTTCGGAGGAAAGAAAGCATCTGCTCATCGAAAGCGTCAACCTGACTTTCGAGCACCCGGTGGTGGGCGTCGGCCCCGGCAACTTCCCGACTGCGCTTTTCGATGAAGCCAAAGCAAAGGGCGTCCGCCACAACGAGTGGATGGCTACGCACAACTCTTATACGCAGTTGTCGAGCGAGACCGGGTTCCCAGGAGTAATTTTGCTGCTGTGTTTAATTGTGGCGTCTTTCAAGAATCTCAGCGTGGTGCTGAAGGGAGCCAAACCGGAGGGTGTGTACCCTGATCCCGCCGCTTACGCAGCCGCCAAGTCGCTATTGCTTTCGATGGCGGTGGTTTGCGTTTGCATTTTCTTCCTCGCCATCGTGTACGACTTTACAATTTACGTTTGGGCTGGATTGACCGTTGGTTTGCGGCGCGTGTACGAAGAAAATCAGCATAGAATTTCGGCGAGCGCCGCTTTGGCCGAGCCGGAAGAAGCGCCCGGAGCCACGCCGTCTTTTTCGCCTGCCTATGCCAGAGTTCAGGATAATTCAGCGCGCCGGCAAGCTCCCACGGTTTCGGGTAAGCCGGTCCGCTTCAATCGTTTCAGATAGCCGGATGACGCGTCCACCGTTCGTCAAGAGCGAACGGCGGACACGTTAGTTAAGCCGTCGATATTACTGCGCCTTGAAGGTACCGGTCGGCTGCATCACCGCGCAGTTTACCCGGTAGGTAATCGTCGCGCCCGAGGGTAGCGAAGAGAGCGTTGCCGTTTGTACCCGCCCGCCACCCGGCCCGGTAGCCGTGCTGCCTGCCCGGGTCCAAGAGCCCGAGCCGTTCACAAAGTTCGCCGTCCCGTAGTCCACGCTGCACGCGAAGCTGTCCGGTGCCAGCCAAGTGAGACTGGCGGTGCCTGCGGCGATGGCCGATATATGAACGTTAGACACCTTGCCTTGGGCCGCTTCCAGTTTGTCGATGTCCGCGCCCACGTCCAGACCATCGCTCGCGTGATTCGGACCGCCGCTGACATAAGCCGATTGGGAGTTGAGGCGGTAATTGCCGGTCGAGCCGCCATAGGAGTCCGGCGCAAGCCAATGCATATTAGCGATTCGATTCGCCAATGTTGAGCCATTGGGAAACCACGTGTTAGCCGGATATTGCGCCGCCGCCGCGCTGACTTGCGCCGAGGTCATTTCAACCAAGGTAGCCGGGTTGTCGTTGACCCAGGTTCCCAGGAAAACATTGTTCGCGAACTTGCTGGCGTTTAGATAGGAAAGCAGCGCTGTTCCTTGCGTGCCGTCTGCCGGAACGGGCGACGATGTCGCTCCGCCCTGGTTGTCGTACACAAAGCCGTTAAGGTTCAATGTGGGCGACGCTGAATACGAGAATATATTGTTCTCAATGTCCAGCCCGCCGCTTAGAATAACCTGGATTCCCACATCCGTAGCCCCCGTACCCGCTTGTCCAAAGAAGGTGTTGTGATCGATGGTTACACTCTCGTCGTCGGCCAGCCTAATCCCTCGTCCCTGCGCCACATTCTCAAACGGGGTTCCGGTAGCCAGCCAGCCGTTGTTGTTCAAGAACAGATTGTTGTGAACCCAGATGCGCTGCTGAGAATTTCCAGCCCCATACTGGTACAACGATAGCCCTTCCATTGTGATGGTCGAACCCGAATTGGCGCAAGTGTTGTTGCTGATCTGAACATCGGAGGTCTTTTGCACATTGACCAGCGACGTGTTGTCGGAACCGTAATAGGTGAGGAGGTCAAAACACTCGCCGTTTGCCAGGCCTCCGTACACCGGGCCAACCAGGTTGCCGTCGTAGAGAATGCGGCTTCCTTGCTTCATTTCGAAGGCGTTTCTGCCGTACCACCATGAGCCGTTCCATTGCGGCGAAGAGACGTAACCGGAGTTAAAATATTTTGGATCCCACTGCACGGTATTTCGTTGCACGGTCAAATCAACCGTGTTGTAGATGTACTGGCAGGGCGTTGGAGCGCCATTACACGCATTGCCGGTGTACTCGTCTTTAAAAACGCCGATGATCCCTTCTCCGCTAAAGCTGTTATTCACAAACATAAAAGGGCCGGGACCATCACCCATCTGCACGCCGGTAGCAGACTCCGTGATCCAGCGCGAATTGCCGCTGAATCCGGCATCGCCCCAACTAACGGATGAGCCATTGAATGTGCCCGCGCCAATCTGCAGCACGGTGGAAGTGCCCGTTGAATCCACGGGGTAGTTCGGAGAGGCTGAGCTTACGATGTTGAAGCCTGACCCGGTGGCCGTTAGTCCCGTTTGCAGGTTCGCGGTCAGTTGGCAGGGGTTGATCGTCCAATAAACGTAAAAAGACAAGCCGCTCGGCCCGGAGAGGTTCAGAGTTGCCGGATTCGACAGCGTGCAGGTTTGCTTGGTGTTGCCCGGGCCAACCCAACTATAGGTCATGGGCTGAACGGCCACGCTGTTGTTCGTAACGTTGGAATTAGCACCTTGGCGGGTGGGCCTCCAGAAATCCACGTTGTCGAAATACGAATTGATGATAGCCTGATTCGTCCCGCCCCAGATCGCGGCATTCTGTATGCGATCTGGGCCGGGCGCCGGGTGAAACCAGACCTGGTCGAAGACAATGTGATCGGCCAAAGGACCCGTCTGAAAGATTCCCCCGGATGGAGCAGGGTCCGTTTCGCTGGCCGGGGCGTTCGGCGCAATGGTGAGTTCGATATCCCGAAACCAGTAGTATCCGGTAAATGAAAATCCTAAGATATTGCCGCCCGGAGACGACATCTGGATCACGCCTAAATACGGCGCATAAGCAACCGGATCAAGCCTCACGCCCGGAGCCGGAAGATTTGACGGGCTGGCGGTCGAGTGAATCACGACATAGCTCTGGGCGACGGGCCACGGGACTATATAGATCAATCCAATTCCGTTGTCGTTGAGAGTGAGGGGCGTTGTGCCGTCTTGCGAAACCTGAAAGGTATTTGCGCTGGTATTTACGTTGATCAGTGAGTATGTCACTCCGGGGTTTATCGGACTAGGTGCATAAAAGTTAGAGGCAATATGCACTAACCCACCATTAGCCAGCCCCGCCACAGATGCCGTGCTAAATGTACTTGTGCTGGAGTTGGGCGTCACTGCTATGTAAGTCGCGGGCATCTTCCACGAACTGAACGCGGAACCGCCGCCGTTGGGCGGCAGAACAACGGGCGTTCCCGGGGGAATGCCGATGCCGTCGCCCGGATTCGCGATCGAGACACACGTGGGAAAGTCGATACAAGGCGCCACGCCCACCGTATAATCAGTACCTGTGATGGTTGGCTCGGTCAAGGCGAATGTGTTGGGCGGCGTAGGCTTCGGGGTAACGGCCGGCGCTGGCAAGGTTGTGAATGTGGTATCGGTCGAACTGGCCGCGCACCACGTGGTTCCGTTGTTTGTGCTGGACTGGCCCGCCATGTGATAGCTGGTACTGGGGGCCAGATTGCTAATGACATTCCCCTGGAGCGTCGTATTGACGAGGCCGCCCACCGGCATTTGCAGGCTGGTATATGGGTAGACGCCCGGATTGGCGGCCCATTGCGCCGCAGTCGCATAAACAATGCGGTTCAGGTTAATGGGATTGGCCGTCGCGTCCGACGTCCACTGAAAGCGAACTGTGCTGTACGAGACGTCGTCAACGCCGTTTACGATTGCCGGCTGAAATGTCTGTCCCTGCACAATAACCGCCGGCAGGTTGAGGCGGGAGCATGTTTGCGCCCACGCCGCTGGAATGAGAATGAAAGCAAGTGCCGCGAGTTTCAAAGCGCGCCTAGGTTTCCAATGCTCACAATATGGTCGCATAGAAATAAATGGAGTTTCCTGTTTCACGTTAGAATCCTTTTGGTTCGCCGGTCCCGGCGTGGCGGCGCGATCCGGAAAACGCCGGACGATGCGTGCCAAGAACTGGGCGAGTTGTTTCCTGTTCACGGCTTGAAATTCCCAGATCGTCAGGTGGGACCGTTGCGACACAGCCTTTTCAGAAACAAAGAATTAGCTGTAAATGACTTATATGGGGTTGGATAGAAGAGTTTACAGATTTTTTCAAGATCTGTGACTGGAAAAACGATGTTCGTGGCCGGGTGCCAACGAATCCTTTTTCGCATCGCGCTGCTTGGCTTCCGGGAATAGCGTTCGGCGCAGCCGCGAGAAGGGCCGTTCCAGGCAATAGAAGCTGAGGCACGAGCAAGCCAGAGTAGCCAGCAGGTTCTGCGGAAAGCCACGGATCCAAGGCTGTGGCGGCGGGTAGACCTTGAGAAAGAGCTCGTTCCATATGTAGAGGCTATAGGAAATCGTGCCCACCCAGACCACCGGCCGCCAATTGAGAATTCGCCCGGCCAGTCCGCCGGGCCTGTCGATCAGATATGAAATCAGCAGTGCGACGGCGGCACACTCCGCCGGGAGCGCGAGGAACAGTAGGCTTTTTGGGACCGGACCCATGAGCCCATACAGCAAAACGGCGGTCGCGCTGAGAGCTGTCAGTGGATTGAGGACGAAACGGCTCCGCAGCACCGTCAACCAGCGCTCATCGAAGCGCAGCAACGCCAGTACGCAGCCAAATAGCAGCGGGTCGCAGCGGAGATCTAAGCGATCGGTATTGACGTGCTCCGCGCCCCCCGCAACCACGTAATTCAGGTGGCGCCAAATCGGGGCCGCCACAATCAGCGCGAGCAGGAGCGCCAGCCGGTGCCGGTTATTTCTAACCGCCGTGAGCGCGAACGGCCACAGCAGGTAAAACTGTTCTTCAATCGACAGCGACCAATAATGGCCGGTCTCCGTCGATCCATGCACCAGGTTTCTGAAAAACAGCGCCGACGCAGTAAGGTCAAGCCAGGATACATCAGCCCGCCCCGCCTGCCTTAAACAGGCAATCACCAGCAGGTAGAAAACCGCCGGCGGCAGAATCCTCAGCGCCCTTCTGCCGTAGAACGAAGACAGACTGAAGCCGGTGTTCTGCGATTCCTCGACAAGGAGTAGCCAAGTGATCAGGAAACCGGATATAACAAAAAAAATCTGGACGCCGAACCAGCCATAATCCGCCAGCGCTCCGACGATGGGAAGCCCTTTTAGGCTGTAGGACTGGTGCAGATGATAGAAAAGCACCGCCAAGACTGCAATGGCTCGCAGTCCGTCCAGGCTGGGAATGCGTCCTTTAACCATCGAGTGAGTTCTCTGCTACAAATCATCGGCCGCAAAGATGTATCGCGTTAATGCTAGCACTGCCGATCAAACTACAAAGTACAGCCGCGATGCCGCCAAAGCACACATGCGAAAGAGCAGCAATCCGTCCGCAAAGCGATTAATGTTCGTTTCGCCATACACGCGCTGCCGGTAGCGAATCGGTATTTCCACAATTTTCAGATTTAACTTAGCGGCGCCGAACAAGAGATCGAAATCCCCAAAGGGATCGAATTCGCCGAAATAGGAACGGCCCTCCGCCAGATCCCGATAGCCCTCGCGCCACAGAACTTTAGTGCCGCAAAGCGAATCTCTCAGCGGCTGCCCGATGAGCTTACTCAGCGCCGAGGCGAAGAACTTGTTACCAAGCAGATTGAGAAACCGCATGGCCTTCGGATCCATCGCATAAACGAGCCGGGAGCCATTGATAAAGTCACCCTTGCCGGAAGCGATAGCATTATAGAAGCACGGCAATTCTTCCGGCTCTACACTGATGTCCGCATCCAAAATCATCAGTATGTCGCCGCTCGCCTCAGCGAAGCCAAGGCGAACCGCATCGCCCTTGCCTTTTCCCGCCTGCTTGAAGACCTTAATATCGATTTCCGGATACGCGTCTTTCACCCGATAGCATTCCTTGAGGGTATCGTCCTTCGAATTTCCTTCCACGAAGATCAGTTCCGTGTGAGCCCCCATCTGCGGTAAACGGCGGACGATCTCCTCTAAGTTCCCCGCCTCATTCCGGCACGGGCAGACAACCGTAACGGTCGGTTTCGGGCTATCGATCAGCCCAATCGGCCGGGCGACGATGAAGTTGGAAATATTGAAGAGGTTGAGTATAGGGAGATGGGCCAGATAGCGGTTGCAGAAATGCGATATCAGCGGGATACGCACAGGCAGCAGTGTATGACTGCGGTGTACCACTGGTTCAAAATCGGCCAGCCGAAGAAAGTTGACGACGTCGGAAGTAGCGGTCCAATTCAGAATGGGCTGCCGGTATTTTAGACCCAGCGTTTGCGCTGCGGAGAGAATCGGCTCCCACGCGCGGCTGTACCAGTTGATCACGAGGCGAGTTTTGCTGTGGCAAAATTTCCGCAGCCGGTCGAGCACCATCCGAATGTCGTATAGGAAGCCTAATAGGTCGGAAAGAATGATGTAATCGAACGTCTCGCCAGGCAGTTCGAATGTTTCGACTGGAGATGTATAAAAGCGCAGATCGGGGTGCGTCCGCGAGGCGAGTTTCACCATCTGTGGGGATAGATCCACGCCCACCCCTACCGATGGCCGGACCGCCGCCAGCAGATTACCCGTGCCGCTCCCAATTTCCAAAACCCGCTTGCCTGCCGGAACGTGAAAACATATCACCGACTCGATATTTTGGTGATAGCCGAGATTTTTTTTGCGCCATTCGGTGACAACGGTCGAGTAATGGTCAAAAAAAGCCGCGGAGGAATCGAGGTGTGCGCGGAGTCCGCTAGCCGGCTCAGGGGGTCGGACTGAGTGTGCCCATCCGTCTACCTGCTCAGACGGCGTTTCATCGCATTGGTTCACTCTAAGTCAATGTATCACAGCGCGCTGTTTCGACCGTCCGGTTGCTAGTTAAGTTAAGGTGTTCTGAGTCGACTGACGACTTCCGGCCCGCACAGATTGTAATGGCGAGCGTTCCAGGTATAGATCGCGTCCGCTGTGCGCTCCACAGCAGCCACTGGATTTATCGAATTGAATGAAGAGATCGAGACTCGCCTTATGGTGAACGTGATCCCTGTAAAACACCGGTACCAAAACTGACGAATCGAAAAATCTCTTCATTCGCCCTTGCCGAGGTTCTCGCCGTCTGAAGACTTTGCAGGGGCGTGAAGCCTGCTTTGGTCAGCCATTCCAGCTCATCGTGCAGGCAAAAACCTGGAACCATCCCATCACACCCCGCGAGAAAACGGTTGCCATGCACATACAGGTCGTGGACTGCCTGAAATCTCATCTCATTCGCAAGCCTGGCTTTGTCGAGGGTCTTCGCGCTCACGTGCGAAACTCGAACGTTGTCACTTGTCAGCTTCAACAAGGAGTCACTCGCGTATTCGGAGTGGGGCAATGGAGCGCCCGAGAAGACGTCGGGAAGCGTTTGAAAAAACTCCATGGTCGGTGTTTCCCAAACACCTTTGGCGGCCAGTTTGTCGAACAGCGATGCACATTGTTGCAGACTGTATGTGTCGCCGGTGGAACAGTCACCAAATACTCTATAGTTGGCCAGATGCTCAATGCTTTTCATGCCAGAGCCGACAGCCTCTTCGACCGTGACATCCATTGGCACGTGACCTGCGAAGGTTAAGCCGACTTTAGGCGCCTCGCTGGCGATGGCAAAGAAGACCTCTCGCGGCGTGTGGTCGGCCGCGTTTGTGACACGGCGACGGTATGGAAAATCCGGCGGAGGGTTGTCGAGTATCGGGCCGGAGGCGACAATCTCAGGACCAAGAATCGCGCCTGACTTGACTCGCTCACGCAAGGGCAGAATGAAATCTGCATCGCCTCCCATATCGCGTGTGCCGACTATACCCTTTGCGACAAAAAGATCCAGGGAGTTGTGGGCTTAAACCCCATCACTTAAACTGCTCATCCACCGCCGTCAGTTTCGGTACTGGCGTATCGGGGCGGATGGGAGGTTGGCGGGTATGCCAGTTCGTGGCTTGCTGATAAGCGCGGGCGAGGGCCAGAACTTTCCCCTCGGCGAAACGGGGTCCGGCGATCATGAGGCCGATGGGCAGACCGTCGGAGGTGAAGCCGCAAGGAATCGAAATCGCAGGAATGCCGTAGTAATCGAACGCGCCAGTATTCTCCAATTCCGGATTCTTGGGTTTCTCGTCATCCTCGCGCTTGATCGCCGCCTCCACCGTCCTAGGTGTGTGGCGGCGGGTTGGCAGCACCACTAAATCGAAATCGGTGAAGTAATCGTCAATCGTGCGCCGCAGGAGTTCAAGTTTCCAACGCGAGCGCACATATTCGCCCACCTTGGCCGAGCTGGCGTTTTGCAGTGAGTGGCGAGTGGGCAGCATATACCGGTTGGGATTTTTCAAGAAATACTCTTCGTGATAGGCGTAGGTCTCGCCCAGCAATACGATCTCCGAAACCGAGGGGAGTATCACATCATGCGCGCTCCTGGTCAGTCTGCTGAGGACGGCGATGGCCTCTTCGACCCCTTTGGCGATATCGGGATCAAGCCAATCGAAGAAAGGCGCGCGCGGGATACCGAGACGGAATCCCGTCACCGGGCGAGCCATCTGTTCCAGGTAGTCTTCCTTCGTATGCTCGACACTGGCGATGTCCAGCTTGTCGTAACCGGCTAAATAATTCAGCAGCAGAGCGGCGTCTTCCACGCTGCGCGCGAGCGGACCGCAGTGATCCAGCGAAAGCGTCAGCGGAACAATGCCGCGAATGGAGACCAAGCCATAGGTGGGCTTAAGACCAACCACACCACAATACGACGCGGGTGTGCGGATGGAGCCACCCGTATCGGTGCCCAGAGCGCCGAAACATAAATCGGTAATGACGGCGGCCGCCGAACCGCCCGACGATCCGCCGGTAGTGTGGTCAAGCGCCCAAGGATTGCGGACGGGGCCGAAATAGCTGGTGGCCGAGGTGCCGCCCATCGCGAATTCGTGCAGATTTGTTTTGCCGATGATAATGGCGCCGGCGGCCCTCAACCTCTGCGTCACGGAGGCGTCTTCTTGCGGAACGCGATCGTCGAAGACCGCGCTGGCGGCCGTCGTGCGAATGCCCGCCGTGTCGATGTTGTCTTTGAGGGCGATGGGAATACCATGCAGCGGGCCGCGCAGTTTCCCGGCTTTCTGCTCAGAGTCGAGCTGACGCGCCTGGGCGCGCGCTTGTTCCGCAAGCACGGTGATGAAGGCGTTCAGCTTCGGATTGTAGATTTGGATACGCTTGAGGCAAGCTTCCACCAGGCGGGTTGGGGTAACGGCTCCCGAGCGAATGCCCGCGGAAGCTTCCGTTAGAGTCAGGGCCGAGAGATCTTCCGGGCCTTGCGCCAGTAAAACGGACGCGCCTGCCAGCGCTATACCGAACTCACGTCTCGAATAAATGAGGGACAGCCTCCGAATTATTGATGCTACCTCACTTCAGCTTGTAACGCTTGTCCGGGCAACCCTTACAGCAGGGATGAAGCCCGAGCGCCGCGCTGGGGGCCGGGGCTGGTGGAAGTAGCGAAACTCCCCCTCTTCACGACGATTGAGACAATGAGCAAAGGAACTTTATGACCGTTACGCTGAATCTGCCGCCGAGCATAGAACAGATGTACCTTGCCGAAGCGAAGGCGCGCGGATTGCCGCTGGAGGAAATCATGCAGGAAACTCTCGTTGCCGCGCGTCAGCCCGCCGAAGGAACTACGCAATTGAGTCAAGCGGAATGGCTGCTGGAATTGGCCGCGTGGGGGCAAAGAAATGCGGACAAAAACCTTCCCATACTGTCGAATGAAGCACTGCGCCGGGAGTCCATGTACGAAGATCGCGGTTTGTAAGCCGTGATTCTGGTTGATACGAATATCTTGGTGCATGCCGCCTGTCCTCCTCACCCGCTCCATCCTGTCGCCAAGGGAGCTTTGGCGAGCTCCGTCAGCGCGGCGAACCCTTTGCATCGCACCGCAAAATTTAGTGGAGTTCTGGTCGGTAGTCACACGGCCAGCGTCGAATACAAGCGGATTGGGGATGGATGTTGCCTCAGCCGAAAAAAAGATTGAGACTGTCAATCGGCTTTTTCACTTGCTTCCGTATACATGGCAGGTGCCTAAAATATGGCAACGCATCGTCGTTACGCACATGTGTTGGGTAAACAGACCCATGATGCGCACCTCGCAGCCATGATGCAGGCACATTCCGTAACGTTCAGCCTCACGTTCAACGGCGGAGACTTTAAGCGGTTCCCGGGCATTACTATAATCGACCCGGCACTGGTTTAACGCCGGCGGGAGACACGCGCAGGCCTGCTACCATCATTCGTATGAATCCCGGCGACACGGAATCCGCCGCAAACTTACTTTCCGCTTAGATATTGATGCCGGCCCGCCACAACATGAACCCAACCGCCTGCCGCAGATAGAGCCAGCGAAGCTCCGTAAGCGTGAGGCTGCCGGCGGGCGGGCGCGGGGAGCCGAACACCTTTATCCCTTTGGCTTCCAATACCCGCTTCACGCGATAGATGTGATAGCCGTCACTCACCACAATGCAAGAGCGCAGGTTCATGCGCCGCATGGTTTCAACCGCCGCATCAATGCTTTGCACGGTGGTGGAACCAACGGCTTGGGTGATGACGGCTTCCGCCGGCACGCCATGCGTCACCAGGTAGGCGCGCCCCACTTCACCCTCGGTGAAATTGGGGTCGCCGCCGGCGCCGCCAGTCGTCAAAATGTAAGGCGCCAAATGCTTCAGGTAAAGCAGCAGCGCGTGATTCAGCCGTCCCTGCAATACCGGCGAGGGCCGTCCACGGTACTCCGCCGCACCCATCACCAAAATTACGTCGGCCGGTTGCGATTCGTCCATTAAAGACTGCCGCTCAATCCTATTGGCTACATAAAACAGGTAGCCTAATAAGAAGATAAGAGGCGGTACGCTCAGCCAGGCGGCAATTCGCTTCATCCGAAGAATTTAAACTTTAACCTAGTCTACGCCGAAATCGCTTGTTGGTCCTAACCAAGTCATGCAGCTCACCAGCGCCAGGAACCCTCATTTGCAAGCCATTCGGCGAGCGGTTGCGTCCGGGCGCCCCACTGGCGATGGCCACATCGTGATCGAAGGTCCTCATTTGCTGCGCGAAGCCGCACGCAGTTCGTGGCATGTGGAACAGGTTCTCGTCACGCCGAATGGCCGCGATCGCCATAGCGAGCTTCTTTCGCAAATTGACGCCGAGACGATTGAAATCCCGGCACGCGCTTTTGAGGCGCTGGCCGGAACCGAAACCTCCCAGGAAATCATGGCGCTGGTTACGCCGCAGACCAGTACTTGGGGCGATTGCCTGGATGGCCCAGGAGTCAGCGTGATTCTCGATGGCCTGCAAGACCCCGGCAACGCCGGTGCCATTGTCCGTTCGGCGGAAGCATTTGGTGCTGCGGGCTTAATCTTCCTCGAAGGCGGTGTTCACGTGGCTAACGGTAAATTCCTGCGCGCCACCGCCGGCTCGATTTTTAGGATGCCCTTTCTCGAAAACCAAAAACGTGTGGATTTGACCGCGCGCTTGCGGCATGGCGGCCGGAAGCTTTATGCGCTCATGCCGCAAGCCCAGACGTCTGTGAGCCACGCGGATCTAAGGCAACCTTGCGCCATTGTGGTGGGGAGCGAAGCGCACGGTGTTTCCCCCGAACTGCGCGCTTCCGCCGAAGCCTTGCGCATTCCTACTACCCGCGTGGAGTCGCTCAACGCGGCGGTGGCTTGTTCCATCGTCTTGTTTGAAGCCGCTCGCCAAAGAGGTGCGGTTTGAGCCTGTTTGACAACACGCCGCCGCATGCCGCCGAAAACGATTTAACCGGCCGTCCTTTAGCCGACCGCATGCGCCCCCGCGAATTGAGTGAATACACCGGCCAGGAACACATCCTCGGACCTGGCAAACCTTTGCGCGCGCAGATGGAAAGCGGGCATGTCACCTCGCTCATCTTGTGGGGACCACCCGGCTCCGGCAAAACCACCTTGGCTGCCATCGTCGCCCGCGCTACCAAAGCCGATTTCATCCCTTTCAGCGCTGTCATGGCCGGCATTAAAGAGATCAAAGCCGTGATGACCGATGCCGAACGCGCCCGCCGCATGGGCCGCAAGACCATCCTCTTCATAGACGAAATTCATCGTTTCAACAAAGCTCAGCAAGACGCCTTTCTGCCTTTCGTCGAGCGCGGGGATGTAGTCCTTATAGGCGCTACCACTGAAAATCCATCGTTTGAAATCAACTCCGCCTTACTTTCGCGCACCAAGGTTTACTCCTTGTACGCTCTGGAAACGCCCCAGTTGACGGCACTTTTGCGCCGCGCTCTGGAAACGCCCGAACGCGGATTGGGCCATCTGCATCTGTCTATAGAAGATAGTTTGCTCGAAGAAATCGCCATCTCTTCCAGCGGGGATGCCCGTTCCGCACTGAATACGCTGGAAATCGCCGCCGGTCTTGCGGTCGATGGCAGGATTGACCGGCAGGCTCTGGCCGCCGCCTTGCAACGCAAGATTCTGCTGTATGACAAATCCGGCGAGGAGCACTTTAACCTTATTTCGGCTTTACACAAATCGGTTCGCTCGAGCGATCCCGATGCCGCCCTCTATTGGCTGGCCCGCATGATGAAAGCCGGCGAAGACCGGCTGTATCTGGCGCGCCGCTTAGTCCGCATGGCGATTGAGGACATTGGCCTCGCCGACCCCCGAGCCGTAGAGCAGGCCATCGCGTGTATGCAAACGGTGCATTTCCTGGGCATTCCAGAAGGAGATCAGGCTTTAGCTCAATTAGCCCTTTATTTAGCCTTGGCCCCGAAATCCGATGCCGCTTATCAGGCTTTGAATCAGGCAAATGCGATCATTGATGCAACAGTTGCTGAGCCGGTCCCACTGCATTTGCGAAATGCCCCTACTCGTCTTATGAAAGAAATGGGCTACGGAAAAGGGTATCAACACGCCCATAAACTTTCGGCTGCCTTCACCGATATGATATGCATGCCCACTTCGCTCGCCGATACAGTGCTTTATGAGCCCACGGATCGCGGTTTCGAACAGCGGCTCAGAGAACGTCTGGACTGGTTGAGAAAACGCAGGTCTGAAAATCAATCGGAAAATTAACTACAAATGCACCGAGATTGTGTAAGCTTTAAAGATCGGAGTTCCAAAAAACTGTGTCCTTAACTACTATGACTCCGGAATTAAATAATTCGGAGCGACGCCGGTCCAGCCGGTTTCCTATTGAACGCGAGTTGCGTTATAAGACCTTAAACCAGCGGGCTGAGATTCTCGCCGGCAGCGGCAAGACTTTAAACATCAGCAGCTCTGGTGTTCTTTTTACCTCAGATCATGATCTTCCTGTGGGAACCCGCTTGGAAGTGTCTATTAGTTGGCCGGCACAGTTGAATGAGAAGTGTCTGCTAAACCTGGTGGCCCGTGGCCGGGTCACGCGTCACCATAAGGGCCAGCTCGCCCTGCAAATCCAGCAATACGAATTCCGCACGCAAAGCCGCACGGGCAAGTAGGAACGGATATGGCATCCGCCGCCAGATTTCTGACGCTCCAGGAATTCGAGCAAACCTACAAAGGCGAAAGCCATACTACGAATATTGGTTTGGCGAGGCGATCCAGAAATCCGTACCCACATCGCTGCACGGCACCATCCAGATGCTGCTCGGCATGCTGCTGATGGAGCGTGGCTGGAAGGCGGCGTCGGAAGTCAAACTGAAATTGTCCCTCTATGCGAATCCCATTCCAGACCTCATTGCGGATCCAAAACCAATCGAATCTCCATATCCCACGAAACCGTTCGCGCTATGCGTTGAAATTCTGTCTCCAGGCGACGACCTTCCCCCGCTTTTCCAAAAATGCGCGCATTATCTTGACTGGGGCATCGGAACGGTTTGGATTATCGACCCGGATCGGCGCAAATCGTACTGCATGTCCCGTGCAGATCCGCAGCCGCAGGAGATTTTTCTGTCGGATTCCCTTACGGTCGATTCCGTTGTTACGCTTCCCATGCGCGAGTTGTTTGAGCAGCTCGACAAATTGTCGCAAGGCGATTAAGGGGAGTTTGCATACCTCATCACTTGCTCCCGCAAAGTATTCAGACTCACGATGAGCCGGTCGGTCTCGGCCAGGAAATAACCATCGTCCTGCGAAAACCTGTCGCGGGCTTCAATCAGCTTTCTGTAGTCCTCCCGTAATTGCGGTAAGCTCTCGCTCGCTGGTTTGGAGCCGCGCAACGCGGCTGCCAGGTAATACAGCGTAAAATCCACGTCATGCGCAAACTTCTGTAGCGCCTCTGGCGGCGCGCTGGGCTGGCCATGTCCCAAGCCTGCCTCCAACCCGACAATCGCCAACATGAGAGCGTGAGAGCTGGCCAGCATGGAAAGCAGGGTGTCGCGTTTTGCGGCGGTGATGCCTGGTTCCGCAATGATTCGATCCACGGAGGACTCCACATTGGTCCGCGCCCGCCGCCACTCCAGCCGCTCGTGCCCAAGGTGGGCTTCCTCCGTGCGCGACTCCTTTGCAAAGCGCGCGATCACGGACTGCAGATAAACGCGGCTGGCGTCGATCATCTCCGCGAAACTATCGGCGAACTGGGTACGCTCCCAGGTCGGCCAAACGGCATAGGCAATCGCGGCCAGCACTCCACCAGCCACCGTGTTGGCGGCGCGAGCCGCCATCGCGTCGCCCGGCGAACTGCCCGTGGCGGCAATCAGAAATACCACCAAGCCGCTGATGGAGATGGTAAACACGCCATAGTTCGCCGGTCCCCAATAGCGCAGGCAGAACGTAAAGCCGCCCACCAGCAGCAATTGGGTCACGGCCGAGACCGGCAGCACACGAAACAGGGCGGTTGCCAGAATCAGCCCGGCGAACGTACCTAGTAAACGCAGTACGCCACGGCTGAAAGTGGAGGTGAAATCCGGCTTTAAAACCACAGCCACCGTCATGGGTAGCCAGTAGGCCCTCTGCCAACCCAAGCTGCGCTCAAGCCAGTCGCCCGCCGCCACGCACAAGCTCATTCGGATGGCGTGGCGGCATACCGTCGAACGCCAATCCAGATTCGCGCGCAAGGTAGACACCCAATTTGAGAATTGTGTTTTGAAATCGGGGACGGCCCGGCTGGCAGGCTTTCTCATTTCCAACACCTCCGCTCGATCGACCAGATCGCTCACCAACCTCAATTGACCCGCCAGCACGTCTACCGCTGAGGCGATGCTCGCCGCCAACGGCAGCCCTTTTTGTTGATTGGCGGTTTCAGCGAGACGATCCAAATCGCTCCGCAAGGAAACTATATCCGCGGTGGCCAACCGGCCGATCAGTTGCGTTCCTAAAGCCTCCAAGAGTTTCGCGGCCGAGCGCAATACGGCATCCAAAACATCGGCCGCGTCGCCCTCCGCTTCCGACTTCTGGTTGTCGCGTTCGCCCAACTGATCGCGCAAACGGGCGAGCCGGTAAATCGAAAGCCGAAGCCGGTCGGCTTGATCGAACAGAAGCCGGAAACGTTCGCCTTCCACGGTGTGCTGGTTGCCCAACGCATCGATGGTGTCCTGCTCCTCGGCGCTGCGCGGTTTCAGTGGCGCGGGGTCGGATTCTGAATCGGGATCGACCTCGTTTGCCAGCTCGAGATACACTCGGCCCACAGCGCGGCGTTCTGGATCACCGCGTCGCAGCGGCCAGAATGCCAGACAGAAACCGCTTTGCAGCAAGCCACCAGCCAGGACCAGCAGACCGGTATTCAGCGCGCCGCGCGGGGTCGTCGCGCCACGGCCGGCAAACACAATGAGTGCCACCAGCGTGTTCAGCCCGAGGTCGCCTGCGGACTGTCCCAGCGAAATAAGTAATCCCGCGAGAAAGGCCCAGCAGGCCACGATCAGGATGGCCGCCCAACCATAGTTACCGGTAATCGATCCGACGAAAACGGCAAGCGCGCCAAGAATGCTCCAGGCAATCATGCGCCGCGCCCGCTGGAAGTAGGGATCGCGGCCATCGGAGAAAGAGACGTTCAGCGCGCCGGTGGTCACCGCGACGGCGCCCAATGGATTGCCAACGGCAATGCCGATTGCCAACGGTACCGCGACGGCGAGCGCGTTTCGCAGCGCCATCCAGCGGTTATTAATCTTGCTCTTATCGATCTTTTTGACGGTGCGCCAAAATGCCGAAAGGGGCTTCGGCTCCGCGCCTACGGTCATAGTTAGGTCTTCGTCTCAGTTTCAAACGTAACAGACACCGGCGGACAACCCGATCGCGCCACACTTTGTAGAATCAAAAGATTGTCTAACACCAATCCAACTCCGTTTGCCATCGAAGTTCGCGATCTTCGCAAAACCTATCGCGGCAGTGTTAAAGCGCTCGACGGGTTGAACCTCAGCGTTGAGGCGGGCTCGATCTTTGCTTTGCTCGGTCCTAACGGGGCGGGCAAATCAACCACGATCAAAATTCTCACCACACTGTCGCGGCCGGATTCGGGCGAAGCGCGCGTCGCTGGGATCGACGTTTTACGCGAGCCGCAACTGGTGCGCCGCTCGATTGGCTGCGTGGCGCAGAAATCCGGCGTGGACGATAACTGCACGGGCCGCGAGAACCTGACGCTGCAAGGCCAGTTGCACGGGCTGCATGGAAGCGAACTCAAACAGCGCGTCGATAACCTGCTCAAGCGGTTTTCACTAGAATCCGCAGCCGAGCGGGTGGCCAGCACCTACTCCGGCGGCATGAAGCGCAAGCTCGATATTGCGATGGGGCTGATTCACCGGCCGCGCGTCTTGTTCCTGGATGAGCCCACCACCGGCCTTGATCCTGAAGCGCGCGCCGAGCTATGGGAGGAAATCGGCAATCTATCGGCTGAAGGTCTATCGATCCTCCTCACGACTCATTATCTTGAGGAAGCCGACCGGCTTGCGCAAAACATCGCCATCATCGATCGCGGACGGGTCGTAGCTGAAGGAACAGCCGAAGCGCTAAAGGGCGAACTGCGCGGCGATTCGGTGGAAGTGGAACTTGCCGAACCCGCGCTGGCTGAAACCATCCAATGCGCTTTGCAGAATGTCTCGGTTCTTAGCGAGGTGCAGGTCTCCGCTAACCTTGTTCACGCTCGCGCGGAGCATGGCGCCACCGCCGTTCCTCCCATGCTGGTGGCGCTCGAAGCCGCAGGAGTAAAGGTTGCGTCAGTCAAAGTGGCAAGGCCCACGCTTGACGATGTGTATCTTCGCCACACGGGCAAGACATTCCAACAAGCGGAGGCGCAAGGGAACCAATGAACTTCTTCTCACATTGCTGGTTTCTCACGCTACGCGTTTTGCGCCACTTGATGCGGCAGCCGTGGTACATCGCCCTCACACTGATTCAACCCATCATCTGGCTCGGACTCTACGGCCAGTTATTTAAGCGCGTGGTGGAGCTGCCGGGCTTCCAAACTAATTCCTATATTTCGTTTCTCACGCCGGGTGTGATTATTATGTCGGCGCTCTTTGGCTCCGGCTGGACTGGCATGGGTATCATTCTCGACCTGGATAAGGGAGTCATGGATCGCTTCCTGATCTCGCCTGTCAGCCGGCCCGCCATCATCCTGGGCCGTTTGGTCTACCTGGCTATCGTTACCGTGGCGCAGTCGCTGATTCTTTTCTCGATGGGATTTCTATTGGGCGCGCGCTATGCGGGAGGGGCGGCGGGCTTGCTTGTGTTGCTGGCCGCTGCTATTTCGGTGGGTCTCCCATTCGGCGCACTGTCAATCGCCATGGCGCTGATGGTGCGCAAGCAGGAATCCGTTATCGGCGCTGTGAACTTCATTCTCCTGCCACTGACATTCATGTCTCCCGTTTTCATGGCGAGCTCGCTGATGCCGGGATGGATGACGGCCGTCTCCCGCTTCAATCCGCTCAACTGGGCCGTGGAAGCGGGGCGCATCGCGCTCTCAGGCCAGCCGGATTGGACGGTTATCTTATTGCGCCTCGCCTCACTTTGGGGCTTCGCGTTGTTCGCGATTTGGCTGGCCACGCGCGCTTTTCGGGCGTATCAGCGGTCGGCTTAAGTGAAGGTAGTTTATCTACCTCTTTCCCGGAACGGCCAGTTCAACGGTTTCACTCACGCCCGCCGCGTTCGTTTCGCCCAAATGCTGCAAGAGGTAGTTTCCAGTGCTGTCTCTCTTCACCGCCGAGCGCGGAAAATAAAGATAGCCAGCCACCGCATGATCGAACGTTCCTGACGGCAACTGCCTCTCTTCAAATTGCTTCTCGAGGAGGTCGCGATCTACCGGCATTCCGCCGGGCCGCGGATAGTCTGGAGGCGGCGGACCTCCGTGCTCCACACCCACACCGCCGCCGGCGTAGGTTCCATTTACTCTTTGCCCGGTGACCGGATCTCTGCCGCTTTCATATGCAACGTGCGCCTCCGTGAGAACCTCAGTATTCCGAGAGGGTGGCCGCGGCGCGTTGGCTGTTTGAATCGCCACCGCGACGGCTGCGGGGTCGGCCTCGTGCGCCATCTCTCCTTTGTCGCGCTTAATCAGGAAATCATCCGAGTCAACCTTAAGGGGTTGATTCTCCTTCGGAAAGCAGGCGATTTCAAAAACCAGGTACTTGCCAGTAATATCGAAGGCGAATAATTGTCTGGCTTGATCGGCCGGTATGAGAGAAGCGGCATAGACGGCGGTGCTGCCGCTCGCTTTCACCGCGTAATCATCGGGCGTGGCACGCGGATGAACTCCCTTTTTATGCGGGTCCTGTCCGCAAACGCAAATCGCGGCAAGCGCCAAAAGCGCGATAGATCGGCCGAAAACCAGCATGAGGATCGCCTTCCCATTTCCAAGGTTAACTAAAAACTTAACGCGTGAGGCCCGCCGTGCTCACTACCTTCTTCACCGGCGATGGCATAGGGACGCGCGGCATCATCTCTTTGCGTACGGCCGTGTTGTAGACGAACCAAGCTTCAATCGCCGACGCTTGCATCAAATCGCCCGGCTGAACGCGGTCGTAGAAATCCATGTTCGAATGGTGGGTCCGCGTTTGATACTCCATAGGGTCTTGCATAAAACTGAATCCGGGCAGGCCAATCCAGGTGTAAGACGTGTGGTCGGTGCCGCCGGGCTGCTTGGTGGGCGGAGCGGTTGCGCCCACCACCACTGTGGCGGCTAAATCGTGCAGGGGCTTGAGCCATTCTTCGAAGATGGGCCGTACCATATCGTTGCCACCCACGCTGATGCCGCGGAAACGTCCGGTGCCGGTATCGTCGTTGTAATAGGCGGACAGCTTGTTGTACTCGGGCCGCAGTTCCATAGTGTCGCGCTTGGCAAAGTGCTCTTGCACATAGGCCTTGGAGCCCAGCAGACCCTGCTCCTCACCACTCCACAAAGCGATACGAACGGTGCGAGCCATGGGCAGATGCAAAGCTTCCAGAATACGCACCGCTTCGATGGCTACAGCGCTGCCGGTGCCGTTGTCGGTAGCGCCGGTGGCTCCATGCCACGAATCAAGATGGGCGCCCAGCATTACCAATTCGTCTTTCTTGGCGCCGCCGGGTATTTCGCCAACGACGTTGAAAGAATCCAGCGAGTCAGTGAGGAATTCGGCGCGGATATCGAATTCGAGCTTCACCGGAATTCCATGCGCGACGAGCCGGGCGATGCGATTGTAATGCTCAGGCGTGAGCGCCACGATAGGCGGGGGCACGGGATCGTTTTTATCATATGATCCGCCGCTGGTAGCGAACACCGTTCCGCCATCGCCGTTGTAGCCGTATTGCAGAACGACCAGCGCGCCTTCGTCTTTCAAGAACTGATTCACCTTCTTCTGAAATGCAGCGGCCGCTTCGCGCTCTTCCGGAGTAGGCGGCGGCGGGGTGCCGGGACGCGCCGGGCCGAACATATTGATCCGCGAAGGATCAGCCACTGTCTGCCGCGCGGCCAACTCTTCATCGGTGAGCCGGTGCGCCAGCGGCTCGGTGATCATGGCGATTTGCTTGGGTTCCATGGTCATCACAATCTTGCCCTTCAACTTGCCTTTGTATTTGTCGAAGTCGGCTTCTTTCTTGAGCGAGACCATGATGGGATCGCCAGTGACGACGCCATTGGTGCCGGGGGTCCAAGCGAGCGGCACGCCAATGAGCGGCTGATATTGCGGCTCTGTCATGTGACCGGAAAAATGCGTCAGCCGCCAGCTCTGGCCAAACGGCCCCCACTTTTCTTCCTTGACGTTTTCGAGACCGTATTCCTGCAAGCGCTTGACGACGAAATCGCCCGCGGCTTTGTGGCCCGGTGAATTTGTCAGCCGCGGGCCATACACATCGGCCAAATAGAACAGGTGATCCATCACCTGGGAATTCTGGAAGGCCTCCGTCTTGATGCGGTTCAAGACAGTGAGATCGACCTTTTCCTGGGCGCTGAGCACAAGGGAAAAGGCGAGCATGGAGATACATAGATGGGCCTGGGTGACCACTCGGGTACGACGGCTCCTCTGAAAATACCAAGCTCGGCCGCTCACGCTTCCGGCTCCGATTCGGCGATTTTCCGGTTCGGGTAGGTTCGCGGCTCGGCCAGAGGCGTCGGGGTGGAAATCACGGGTGGTTAAAAACGCTCTCTTGCGGTCGCGGCTCTGCATTTGGTTTGTTCTCCTTGTAAAATAACTGTAGCGTACATGCGCACGCTTTTGAATTCTCTGTTTGCGCCCTCGCGGCATGATTCCCGCGACGTAGCCACCATTAACAAGCTTCGCAACGAATATCAAAACCTCAGCGACGAGGCTTTACAGAAAGCCGAGCTACTTCCGCTGATAGCGGCGACGGCGGTGATGGCCGAACGGATCTTGAGTGAACGCATGTTCGACGTTCAACTCCGAGGAACGCTCGCGCTCACACGCGGCAGCATTGCCGAAATGCAGACCGGCGAAGGCAAAACTCTTACCGCCGTCCCAGCGATTGCGTGGCTGGCGCGCACAAAAGGCGGCGTCCACGTGATGACCGTGAACGATTATCTGGCCCGGCGCGACGTCGAATGGATGGGCGAGATTTATGAACGCCTTGGCCTGAGCGTCGCCTGCATCCAGCAAGGCATGTCCGCCGCGGAACGGCGGGGCGCCTACGCCGCCGATATCACTTACGCCACCGCAAACGAGGTGGGCTTCGATTTTCTACGCGATCAAATCGCTCTGCATCCTTCGGATCAGGTTCACCGCTCGTTTAACTCCGTGGTAATCGACGAGGCCGATTCCATTCTTATCGACGAAGCGCGCATACCGCTGGTTATTGCGGGCGCCGGACAATCCGACGCCGGCCTGGGCTACGCGGTTGACACGCTGGCGCGCCGCCTGGCTCCAGGACTTCACTACAGCTCCGATCCAGGCGGCAAGAATGTAATGCTTACCGACTTCGGCATTCACTTGGCCGAACGGGCCCTTGGTTGCAGCAATCTTTTCGACGAACGCAACTTGCAAATTCACACTGCTCTGCAAGACGCGCTGCACGCCCACGCGCTGCTGAGGCGCGACGTGGACTACGTGGTGAAAGACGGCATCGTAGAAATGGTTGACGAATTCCGCGGCCGAGTGGCGCTCGACCGCCGGTGGCCGGCCTGCACACCGCCATCGAAATCAAGGAAGGCGTGGCGACAAAACAGCAAGGCCACATTCTGGGCTCGATCACCATGCAGCACCTGGTGGCACTGTACTCGCATGTGTGCGGCATGACCGGTACGGCGGCTTCCTCCGCGGGTGAACTTCAGACCATGTACCTGCTGCCGGTGGAAGTGATTCCGACCAACCGCCCGATGATCCGCGTGGATCATCCCGACCAGATATTTCACTCAAAAGCGCAGAAGTACGAAGCGGTGATTGAGGAAATTCGCAAGGCGCATTTGCTTGGACAGCCCGTTTTGGTGGGCACTGCCAGCATTGCCGAATCGGAATCTCTCAGCAGCCGTCTTGACGGCATTCCGCATTCGGTACTCAACGCGAAGAACGACGCTCTGGAAGCCGAGATCATCGCGCAGGCGGGCCAGCGCGGAGCCGTGACCATTTCCACAAACATGGCCGGACGGGGCACCGATATCAAACTAGGTGACGGCGTCGCCGCTTTGGGCGGCCTCTACGTCATCGGCACCAACAAACACGAAAGCAGCCGCATTGACAACCAACTGCGTGGCCGGGCCGGCCGACAAGGCGATCCGGGCTGCTCGCGTTTTTTCATTTCGCTGGAGGACGATCTGATCTTGAAATATCACGATCTCAACCCGCGCTACAACAACGACCCCGGCACACTGCAACGCCTGGTGGAAGGCCAGAACCTGGACACCCGCATCTTTTTGAACAAATACGAACTGCCGATAGAAGGCCAGCGCAACCGCATCCAGAGCTACCGGCAAAGCATTTTGCTCAGCGCCGGACGCTCCCTAGCGGTCGCGGTTCAGCAGGGGCCCGACCTGGAGCGGATAGCTACGCTACGCGCGATTGACGACGCGTGGTCGGACTATCTTTCGCAGGTGGCCGAGTATCGTTCGGGGGTACACTGGCTTTCCTGGGGCGGGCGAGACCCGCACCGCGAATACATGGCGTTCATCCATAAAGCGTTCGTCGAAATGGAAAGCAACTTGGCGGAGCAGATCGAAAAGCGCGTGGCCGAAGCGAAGGCGGGAACCGGACCCGACCCCAATGAACGGGGCGCGGTCTGGACCTACGTAACTACCGACCAACCTTTCGGAACGATGTCCGAACGAATCATCAAAGGCTTGACGCGACAGTTCGGTGTGAAAAGATAATCTAAGTCAACATATGGATTGGTCGATTCACGGCATAAAAATCGTGCATGCCAACGAGCTTGATTCCAACACACCGCAAACGGCGGGCATGACTCGCGCCGCCGCGATTACGCACGCGCGCACCGGCGCGGAGAAACTCTGGGCCGGCACGGTTGTGGTTCAACCCGACGCCAAGACCGGGCCGCATCACCACGGTGAATTGGAAACGGTTCTCTACATCGTAAAAGGGCGCGCGCGGATGCGTTGGGGCGACCGGCTGGAATTCACCGGCGAAGCGGGGCCGGGCGATTTTATCTATGTTCCTCCTTTCGTTCCTCATCAGGAAATCAATGCCAAGCCAGACGAAGCGTGCGAGGCGGTGGTGGTGCGGAGCGGTCAAGATCCGATTGTGGTGAACCTTGAAATGGAAAGCCCGGAACCCGCGAGCGTCGGCAGGCCGACGCCCTTTCATCCGGAGAGACAACCATGAAACTAATGTTTGCACTGGCCGCCATCGGTCTACTGGCCGCACAGCCGGAACCTTGGGCGAACAAGGAAACGGTGGAACCCAAGACGCTTGCCGATCGGATACAGGCGAAAGACCAGCTGACGATTTTCTATGTCGGCTTTCCCACCCTGTACCGCAACGGGGCGCATGTGCAAGGAGCCACCCTGGCCGGCCCTTGTTCCAAAGCCGAAGGCCTGGACGGTTTGAAGAAGGCGGCAGCGGAACTGCCGCGCGAGAAGGAGCTGTTTATCTATTGCGGCTGTTGTCCTTTCGTCAAATGCCCAAACATTCGGCCCGCCTATTCGGCGCTGCATGACATGGGCTTCAGCCACGTGAGGGTGGTGAAGATTGAAACGAATCTGCACACGGATTGGATAGAAAAAGGCTATCCGGCGGAGAAGACCACGCAGTAAACAGCCGGCGAACTTGGAGGTTTTTGACGCGCGAAACTTTGGCCGTTCGGAGGCGCCAATTGGCCACGTATAAATATAAGGGGTGAAACGCATCAAAAACCCCCCCTTGGGCTGCCGGCTTGGAGGGGGGTTTTTGACGCGGCTAGATTTTTGCATGGGTGGCTCGTTTCCGGCGGATGGTGCGCCATATGAACGGCGTTGGGTTTTCAGGCGAGGGTTCGGGAGTTTTGACGACGTGCCGGTAGGGCGCGACAGCGGGACGATAGCCGCGGCGAGTTTTGGCCCAGAGGATAGCGCCGGCCCCGGGCTGGCGGTCGGCGGCGAGTTGGACGAGAGAGGAAATGACGCAGCTATTGGCGTCGATAGAGGAGAGGTTCAACTCGTTGTGAAAGTGTTTGCTGAGAGTGGGCACGGTGACGCCGAGGGACTTGGCAATTTGTTCCTGTGTGACGCCGAGGCAGGCCAGAAGTTTGACGTGGTTGCCGTGTTCAGGGGTGGGGCTGAAGGGACGGCGGCCTCTGGTTTTGAGCGCGCGCAGCGGCGCGGTTTCGGTTGGAGTGGTTTCCGTTGAATCGGGAAGAATGTTTTCCATTTGAATGTGGTTTCCTTTACTGAGAAATTGGGAAGCGTCTCACATGCGAGTCGAGAGCGTAATTCCGACCTCAGAGTAGAGTTGGGGCGAACGGAGTTTACGATAAATTTTGGGTAAGTGGTTGAAAAGAAGGGAAAAGATTTATTTTGAACTTTGGTGACCGACTTCACGGCCGCTTCCGCGCCGGGGGATGGAGCTTCCCCGAAAGGCGGCTGGAAAGCCGCCTGCTGCCAAGAATGGCCGCCCTCCAACCACCTCTACAAACGGAATCATGTGCGGGGGATTGAATGGATGCCCAATGACGCAGCGTGCGGGATGGAGGCGCTCGGAAACTGCACTTAGTGAACATTCCCCGACGCATGCGCTGGGGAACGGGTGAAACCGGCCGCGACTCCTAAGTACGCCGAGGTTC
Source organism: Bryobacterales bacterium (assembly GCA_963785595.1). Classification (GTDB taxonomy): domain Bacteria; phylum Acidobacteriota; class Terriglobia; order Bryobacterales; family Bryobacteraceae; genus Bog-105. Next base: position 781,495 of record CAWAVY010000004.1, read on the forward strand.
TCACTTCCTACATTGCAGAAGAGATGAAATGAACTACTTTTAAGTAACGAACAGACCGCCCTCGCCCTGGCCGGGCCTAGAAACGTCATTTGAAAGACGAGTTGAAGAGGCCTGTCGTTACCGCTCCTTGGCAGTCGCGGCTCAGCTAGGGGCGTTGGTTAGGCGGCGGCAGAGGCGGTACCTGGCCAGCGGTCTTGGCGAAGGCCGTGTTTGGCTAGTTCGGCGTTGTATTGCGCTTCGAAGCCGGGGTTTTCGGCGGCGGCCTTGCTGCATTGGGTGACACTTTGGCCGACGCGGAAGCAGGCTTCGGCATCTTTGCGCAAGAGATCCCAATAGTGCGTCTGTTTTTTCATTTCGTGCTTCTCTTTTTTGAGGCGGAGTGCCTCTTCCTGGCGCTCTTGCGCTTCGAAGCCATGCTCGGTTTTACGTCTTTCGGCTCTTAGCTTTACGAGGTCGTTCAGCGACTTGTGGAAGGCGCGGGTGTGGGTGGTTTGATAGCGCAGGTAGAGGGAGAAGAGTTTGGGGTCGGCGATTTGCCCGGTAGTTTCATCGAAGCAGGTGGCTTGGAGGTTTTGGGCGCGGTTCGAGAGCCAATGAGACTCGGCCATGGCGGTTACTAAGATGGATTCGGTTTCAGTGGTGGGCAGGTGTTCGGCGGCGAGTGATTGTTTTAACGCTTCAAAGCCAGCGGAGTCTTCGGAGGCAAGGAGACGGAAGGTGCCGTTGTGGCGAGCGAGGCCGTGGAGGGTGTGGTTCTGGGAGGAGGTAGCTCGGCCGGCCTCTGTGACGGGTCCGGTGCTGTGCTGTGCGTTGGCGCGGTTGGCAGTGAGGCGAGCATCGGAGATGTTGATGAGCCCGGCGAGTGAGGGGAATGGGGAACCCGGTTCGGGGAATTCGACGATGGTTGGAGGTGCTGGGAAGCCGGCTTTACGCGCGAGTTTCCGTTCTTTGTGCTCGGCGGCACGGCGTGCTGTGCGGTCCATATAGATAGTCCTTTCGAGTCGAGACAGTAGGGAGCGCGTTGGGCGAGTGACCGTCGGCGCTGGGTTTTCTGGTTCAAAACTAGCGTGGGGTGGAGGTGGGCTAGAGCAGGGATGGGTGTTTGGAGAGCGGGAAATGCTTACAAGTGATTGGGAGGATAGAGGATAGAAATATTTCGCAGTTTCGTCGAAGATCTGTGACTCAAAATGAGGGGGCCGGCAGTTCTCATACACTTTTACGGCCACTAAGGCCACCACGTCCATTGAATTCCAGAATTTCACCATTCCGAACGAAGACTATATTGGACTGGACGATGCGAATCTGGTGGACATTACGCCCCATTCAGCCACGCCTGAGCCGGCGACGCTGTGTCTGACGGGAATGGCGTTATTAGCGGCGGGATGGCGGAGACGAATATGGTGGAGTACGCGAGTCGATTAGGAGCATCGGCAATTCACAACTAAGGTTGCATGTTCCCCTTGTCGAAATAGCGAAACGGCTTAGGAGCCGATTCACCGCCTAAGCGCCGGGGAATCAGCCTCCCGGCATAACGCCCTTGTTGCATTGCCACCTGCGCCACACCTGGTAGCGGCTTAGCGTCCTGGTCAAGTGACGCCGCATCGCCAACCACAAAAATCTCCGGGCAACCCGTTACTGTCAAATCAGGTCCCGTTCGAACTCGCCCGGCCTTATCCGTCGCGACGTTCAGCCACTTGCCAAGTCCAGATGTTCCGGAAGGGGTTTTGTGTTAGCGATCATCGAAAAACGTATTTTTCTGAACGGCCGGCGACCTGAATCGCCATGGGACGGAGGGAAATGGATCAATCCAGAGGCTACGGCAGCCGCAGATCGCGCACTGGCATACCGTCGCCTTCGGAGGGGGCGGCGGCGAAGTGACTGTCACGATAGCTTGATCTGTCACGGAAGGTTGCGACGTCCGCTCCCGATAGCGCTGCTGACAACGCCGATGGGAATCCCTCCCTAGTTCACTTTGCTGGTAACGACGGTTGGCGTTATGTCGCTGCCGCCGCCGCGCTTCCGACCGGCATTGCGGACTGCCGTAGCGCTGGCCACCGTCGCGCAGCTGACACAGATCGTGAATAAGGCCCGGCAAGCCGCGTGGCCGAAAATACGAAGGCGAAGAACAGCGTTGTTGTCGATGTTCACATCCGCAACAAAGAGATTATGCCACCGTAGACAGTTGAATTCCATTTGTAGGCACCAGCCACAGGCGCTGGCTGGTGCGGGCTTGGCCGTCCCAACTTCCGGATAGCCCGTAAACCGGGAGTTAAGCGGAATCACCAAATCGGTCACTTCGACGATGTGCCGACTATACTGGCAAGACATAGCTAAGAATTGGCCGCTACTAATTAGTTGCCATCTACCTGCTTGCTCGAAGCGCTTCAGCTTCCGTGCGCGGCGCTACCCGCGGCTAAGAGCGGACGAATAAGGAGGCGCTCGGCCCGATTCGTTCCAAATGCCGCTAGCGGGACGTTATTCCGCTACAATCGACGATGAGGCCTTTCAATGCAACACACCTTGACAATGCACGAAGATCAATGGCTCCGTGACGGTCCGGTCTTCGCAAGTGGTCAGGTTACTGGCTATAGAGTTGGCGGGATGGCCGACGGAAGCACGGCTCGGATTGCAAACTTCGGGGCCCCGGCGCGAAACGATTGGCGAATTATGCGGATTTACGCGAACAACACGCAATCCGGTTGGACGGGTCATTATGAGAGCGTCGAAGAAGCGCTAGCAGCGCTGCAGGAGAGGCATCAATAATCGGCTAGCCCTAGCCGCCACTCAGGCCGCGAATGTGGAATCGCGTGGCGAATTTCAATAAGCCGCCTTTTTACTTACCTTCCAACTAGAGAAAACTCGGCGCTTGTTCGCCCTTGCGTGCCTAATGTTCAAAGCCCTCATACTGGTCCGTAATTTTGAATCGGATGCGAATGCCCTAGATTTTGGTGAATTTTCGATAGAGCAGGTCGGTTCCAAGTTCACCAAGCTCCGTGAGGATCTCTCTTCTACAGACGTTAACGACGCTGATTGGATCCTTGAAAAACGCTATTCAGCACCGCCGCCGGGGCCACCAGGTTCGCCCGTTGGAGGGATCCCGAACGATATTGAGGACGTTTTGCTGATTCTCCGACTCTTTAGGCCGGGTGATATCGCGTTCACAAAGCAGGCGGTGATTTTGCCTCGGGGAAATGTACTCGTCCAATCTTCATACTTCGCGATGAACGACCTAAACAGCTACTCGAGTTCGAGATTTCGAATTTCGTCTGCGGAATGTCCCACATGGAAGGCTACCGCTGACCAGCTTCGCGTAGCTCAATCTTGGAAGTCTCAATGGTTCGCCACAGCTAAGCGGTTCTTCCTGTCCGGAGGGGCAAAAGCACTTAACCCTAAATGGGACGACGTGGATCGGATTGCCGATTATGCGACAGCGCTTGAAGCGACGCTTGTTCCGGAGAAAGACTTCAATACCCGCCGAATGAGCCAACGGGCTGGTGAGCTACTCGCACGAGAGGGCCTTGGAGAAAAGGATGATATCGGTGGCTTTTTCAAACGGATCTACGGAATTCGTTGCCAAATCGTACACGGCGATACCTTGGACGACAGGAGCCGCGAATGGCTGATCAGTAATTCTGTCCAAATCGAACTTCGGATGCGACAGGTTCTTAAGGCCGCCGTGGCGCGCCTTCCACCCAGTAAACAGGATCGCCTCCAAGCCCTTGCTGGTTTATACGACTTGACGGACGATGAACGTGGCGAATTCGCTCTGCAGAAGTTTAGGGACATAAGGTCAATCGATGTGCGCAAGTCGACAGCGGCGAAAATCGCCGCATTGGCGCAGGCCGGTACGAGCCGGCCAAAAAGCTACTAATTAAAGTCATACCAAAGCAGCGCGCAACACCGGAATACCGTCTGCCTAGTCGTTAGCGCTTCTGTGTGCGCCCGTCGCGACGGTACCACTTGCCCGTGTAACGCGCCATCTGTCGAAGCGCTTTGCCGGTTCCGGGCGAATTGTCGGCAATCCGGAAGTTGGGCGACGTCGGGCGCCGGCGGCAGATTCAGACGAGCGCGGCCATGGGCTGAGGTGAAGTTGAGAGCAGTCGCCACGCGCACGGATAATCGGACGGATGATTGCGCCTTCGGCGCGGATGATGCTGCCCTATCCGGCGGCCGTTCAGAAAAATACGTTTTTGGATGATCGCTGACACTTTGCGGGTACCCTTGAGAGGAGGGGATAATTCCGCAAGATGAAAGTGCAAACCGACTGCATTCCCACCACCACCTTCGGCAACACCGGCGTGAAGGTGAGCGTTATCGCGCAGGGCGGAGCCCGGATGGACCTTCATCCCGACATTCAGACTGCGGCGGCGTACGTCCGCACGGTCTATGAACTGGGGATCACTTACTTCGACTGCGCGCGCCTGTACTGGGAGGGGCGCTCCGAAGAAGCGTACGGCATCGGTTTGGAAGGCGTGCGGAAGAACGTTTTTCTGACCACCAAGACCCCAAAGCGCACGGCGAACGACGCGGAGCGGGACTTGGAGACCTCGCTGCGGCTGCTCAAAACCGATTATGTGGATCTTTGGCAGATGCACACGATTGAAACTCAGGCTGACGTGGACAAAGTTTTGGGTCCAGGCGGGGCGATGGAGGCCTTCGAGGCGGCGAAGAAGGCGGGCAAGTGCCGATTCATTGGATTTACCGGCCATTACGACCCCAGCATCCACGCAGCGTTTCTGAAGGCGTACGACAAGTGGGATAGCGTGATGATGCCCGTGCATCCGCTTGACCGCGCTTACCTGAGCTTCGAAGAGATCGCGCTGCCGGTGGCGGTGGAACGAGGCGTGGCCTTACAGGCGATCAAGATTTTCGGCAAGGCTCATTTGCTGAGGTCGCTCAACCCTACCGAATGCCTCAGCTATGTTCTAAGCCAGCCAGGCGTACATGTGGCTATCTGCGGCGCCGCTACGCAAGGGCAAATGGAAGATGACATCCGAACCGCGCAGAGGTTTAAAAAGATGACTGCCGAAGAGATTGTAGATGTCCGGAAAAGAGCGGCCATGGGCGCGGGGGTTTATAGCGGCCCGACGCTCGAGTACTGGAAGAGGAAAGAGTGAAGGGCCCGTCCCCGCCTGCTGCACTATACTAGCGAGGATGGCTTTGCCCGATCAGCCCCTGCTCTTCATCAGCCACAAGCATGTGGACCATGAACTGGCGACGGTGCTGGCCAAATTCGTCAAGAACCATACCGCTGCCAAGGTGCGCATCCATGTCTCAAGCGATCCGGATTTTCTAGGGCCACCCGCCGGCAGAGTCCTGAATCAAACCCTGCTCCAAACACTTTGGCAAACGGAAGCCCTGATTCTGGTTTTTACCTCGGCCGATCAGAGTTGGTCGTATTGCATGTGGGAATGCGGCGTGGCCACCAATGCCGCCAGTCCCACGACCAACATCTACGTTCTGCAGTGTGGGGAGGAGCCGCCTCCCGTTTATGATGGGTCGCTGAACGTGCGGGTGAGCGACGTCAAATCACTGCGCAGGTTTATCGATCAGATGTTCCGCCAGGCGAAATTTTTTCCCGGCCGTGAGAAGCTCACCGATTACAGCGAAAAGGACTGTGACGAATTTGCTCAAGAGCTTCACAAAGGTTTGATGGACGTGATACGCCGGCAGCATCGGACGGAATCGCGGTCGCCGTGGCCCTCGTTTCGCCTGGAATTGCCGGATGACGACGTGGCGGCAGTGGTAGCGGCCACAAACGTGGAGGAAGCTAAGCAGATTATTTCCAATAAAGGAGTGGTTGCGTCTTTCCACCCGAGCATTCCGGCGTTGTTCGGAATGGCGCACATTCAACCGGAAGCCAGTATGGCAGCGCTGCTGGTTGGTGGTAAAAATGGCGAGTGGTTTGAGAGTTGCTGCTACCAGATTGCGGATTTTGCGGCGAACCGTGCGCCCGTGGTGCGGCTGACATCGCTATTAACCGGCGCCGACGAATATACGCCGGTGGTGACGAACTTGCGGCGCGCCTACGGCAAGTCTAAGACCGAATTTGAGGTTAGCTTCTATAATCTGGCCGATCCGCGAGGGACGCCCGTGACCGCGAAGATGGTGCCGACGAACCGGATGTTTTGCCGGGACATTGGCGAGGCGGGGAGTAAAAAGCTGGGGGACCTGATAGACGACCTGGATAGGGCCAAAATTCATCGCTTGCCGCTGCTCAGCCACGGCGTGGGACGTTTCGTGGTGCATCGCAGTGTCATGGAGAACTTTCTGCTGAAGCAACTGCGGGCGAATAAAGGCGGCCCGGATCCAACGCTGGAAGATTTGCTAAACGACAAAACGGTAAAGCCCCTTTTTGAAGCCTTTGGCGTTGTGAGCAAGAAGGCGACCGTTGCCGAAGCGCGTGTGAAACTCGAGTCGGTAGCGAACGGCCGAGATTTGTTCGTGACCGAAACCGGCGATCCGGCGGAGCCGGTGCTGGGGTACTTGACGAATCTTGATTTGACGGGGGGTGCGCGGGCACGGGCGGCGGGTGTCGAGTAAGAACGAGTCTAGTTTCGTGATGGCCTCCCGTGGTTGATTATCTTTAAGTAAGGAGTTCCCCAAGATAACGAGTTATGGACCCCAATCCAAATTTGGATCGACGCCACGCCCACGCTCTCCTGGACCTGCTCCCGGCCGAAAAACTCAATGCCGTGACGAGCCTCCTCGAAGTGATGGTGGAACGACTTGTCAGATCCCTCTCTCTCGCTCCCGTGGAGGAGGAAGAAATAACGTTTGAGACGGTAGCAGCGCTGGATAGTGCCCGTGCCTCGCTGGCTCGCGGCGAAGGCATTCCGCACCAAGACATCCTGCGTGAGTTCGGACTAAAGTAGTGAGCGAAGACGCCGCGCCCGAACGGATCGCGGTGATCTGGCCGCCCGAAGCTCGCGCGGATCTTCGTGCAATTGGGCAAGAGAGCGCTCTCCAAATCCTCTACTGCCGTGATCGGTACTTAGCTGACGCTCGGGCGATGTAAGAAACTCAAACCCCCGCTGACCAGTTTCCGTCTCCGCTGCGGCGACCACCGTATCTTTTCCGACCAGAAGGTCGAGAACGCCATCGAGATTACCGGCGTCCGAAACGCCGGGACGCTTAACGCTGACTGGAAGATCTACCCACCAAGCCGGTAATCCCGGACATGGTCCAACTACCGTCTGACCCGCAAATAAGACGGCAGGACGGTAACGGAAAGCTTTTCCTCGCCGGCCGAGCTACGCAAGGCTCGGCCGGAGTGGAGGGCTTCCACCTTGTGCGAAATGAGCGTGAGTTCGAAAAGAGGCGGAGTTTACATCGAGTATCGGTGGTCGAGCGCGGGATGGGTGACCAGGGGGTCACCCGCGGACGAGGCGTCCGCCCCACCGTCGGCCGGTCTCGGTTGTTCTTGGCAATTTACAGTATGCTCTTAAGCAGGAGGTTTTCTCCCCGTTGAAGTCTATCCATCTGCTTGCGGCCGCCCCGCTGATCGCCTTGAGCATGCCCGCCGCGCCGGTCACGTTTTCGCGTGATGTCGCGCCCATCCTCTATCAGCATTGCGTTGCCTGCCATCATCCTAACGACATCGCTCCGATGTCGCTGCTCACTTATAAGGACGCGCGGCCTTGGGCAGCCTCCATTCGCGAAGCGATTGTTTCCGGCAAAATGCCCCCTTGGAAGGCCGACCCGCATTTCGGCAAGTGGTCCAACGATCCGCGCCTGTCCGATTCCGAAATCGCCACCATTAAAGCGTGGATTGAAAACGGCAAGTTGGAAGGCGATCCGAAAGACATGCCGCCCGCTCCCGTGTTCGCCGATGGCTGGAAGATCGGCAAGCCCGACGCCGTCATTGCCATTCCCGAGCATGTTATCGAAGGGACTGGGCCCGACGAATATGTTTACCTGACCGTCCCCACAAATTTCACAGAAGACCGCTGGATTGTCGCCGCTGAGTTGCGCCCCGGCAATCGGCGGATTGTCCATCACGCACACGTTTTCGTCGTCGAAAAGTCAGCATCCACCAGTGCCGCCCAGCCCGCCGAAAAAGATCCCCAACGCGAATACACCAATTGGTTGCTTGTCAAACAAGGTTCGCTGGAATGGATGCGTCCGGAAGCGCCAGTCATCGATAACGGTTGTTCCGTGGATGACAACGGCCTTTTCCCAGGGCACAAGTCTTCCGATTTGGGCAGCCTGATCAGCTCTTATCTGCCGGGCCGCGCGCCGGATGTTTACCCGGAAGGCACAGCTCGCTTGGTTCCGGCAGGCGCCAGCGTCAATTTTCAGATTCACTACTCGCACACTACCGGGAAGCGTGAGGTGGATGCCACCAGTGTGGGTCTGATCTTCGCGAAAGAGGCGCCGCGGCAGATCTCGCGCCGCATCGATCTTTCCAATCAGATGTTCCGGATTCCCGCCGGCGACCCCGATCATCCGGTCTCCGAATGCCACACTTTCAGCAAAGATGTTTTGATCACCAGCCTCACGCCGCACATGCACCTGCGGGGCAAATCGATGCGCATCGTGGCAGACCTGCCGGGCGGCGAAAAGAAGACTCTGCTCTACGTGCCCGCCTATAGCTTCAATTGGCAGATTACCTATCGGGCGGAAGATCCCATCTTCCTTCCCAAAGGCACGCGCATTGAAGTGCTGGCCACCTTCGATAATTCGGCTAACAACCCGACGAACCCGGATCCTACTAAACCCGTCCGATGGGGCAGCGCCAGCGAAACGGAAATGATGGATGGGTGGATTGAATATCTGGATGCCCCGCCCAGGAATGTGGCGGTGCTCAGGCCTTAATGAGACCCCTGGCGCTGATCTTCACTCTTGCGACGGCGTTCGCCCAAACACCCGGGGGCGCTGATGAAGAGTTTTTCGAAATGCGGATTCGCCCGCTGTTCGCTAACAAGTGCTACGCCTGCCACACCGAAGAACACATGGGAGGACTGCAACTCGACACCTCCGAACATGCTCTCAAAGGCGGTAAATCCGGCGCGGTCATCGTTCCGGGCGACCCCGCCCACAGCCTCATGGTCAAGGCGCTCCACTATACGGATGCGCGGCTCAAAATGCCGCCCACCGGCCGTCTCAAAGACTCCGAAATTGCCGATGTAGAAACCTGGATCAAGAATGGCGCAGTCTGGCCGCAGGCGAGTAAAGGTGCTGTTGCGCCTGTCTCTGCTCCTTATGTCATCACTCCGGAACAACGCGCCTTCTGGTCGTTCCGTCCCATTGCGAATCCAACTCCGCCCGCCGTTCATGACAAAAAATGGGCGCGCAGCGATATTGACCGTTTCATTCTTGCCAAGCTGGAAGAGCGCGATTTGAAGCCTGTCGCCGCCGCGAGCAAACGCTCACTGATTCGCCGTGCCTGTTATGATCTAACCGGCCTCCCACCCACGCCCTCTGAAGTCGCAGCCTTTGAAAACGACCATTCAGCGGGTGCTTTTGCCAAAGTCGTAGACCGGCTCCTGGAATCGCCGCGCTACGGAGAAAAATGGGGACGCTTCTGGCTCGACATCGCCCGCTACTCCGATGACCGTCTCGATTCCGAACGTGACAACCCGTACGAAAATTCCTTCCGTTACCGAGATTGGGTCATCCAAGCCGTGCAGCAAGATATGCCGTTCAATGTGTTCGTGAAAGCGCAAATTGCGGGCGATCTTCTCCCTGAACACGAACGTTACGAGGCTGGCCTGGGCTTTTACTCACTCAGCCCCGAGTTTCAAGATGAGCGTGTGGATGCCACCACGCGCGGCTTCATGGCCCTTACCGTCGCTTGCGCCACTTGCCATAACCATAAATACGATCCCATCCCCGCACAGGATTACTATTCCTTGCTTGGGATCTTCAACAACACCGAGCTTCACGAGACTCCGCTGGCGCCTAAAGAGGAAGTCGAGCGCTACCAAGCCCAGAAGAAGCAACTGGACGCGCAGGAAAAGGAAATCAAAGATTTCATCACGCGCCAGTCAAACGAGCTGGCCGAAATTCTCGCGCAGGACACTGCCTCTTATATGCTGGGGGACGTCTCTGCCCTCGACAAGGAGACCGCCGAGAGATGGGTCAAGTATCTCGCTATTAAAAACCGCAAACATCCCTTTCTCGCTAAATGGGATAAAGAGAAATCGCCCCAGGCCGCCCGCGAGTTTCAAACGCTGCTGCTCGAGATCAACACTGAAAAGAAACGTGTTGATGACGAAAACCACATTCGTCTGGGTTTGAATCCCAGCCGCGAAAATCTGTCCGATGCCAACCTTGTGTCCATGCCTCGCGACAAGTATGTGCTTTGGGAGGAATTCTTCGGAGAAAAGGGTATCTATCATTACGGCGACAAATCGATTGACGGCTTTCTCACGGGCGTTTGGAAGAGTCATCTCGATTCCCTCCGCACGCAGCTAGCCGAGCTAAAGAAAGAACTCCCGCCGCACTATCCGTACCTGCAAACCATTGCCGACTTGAAGAAGCCTAAAGAACAGCACATCTGGCTGCGCGGCAATAAAGACAGCCCTGGCGACCCTGCCCCGCCGCACTTCCTTGCCATCCTGAGTGAAGGGACTCCGGCGCGCTTTTCGCCCGGCCGCGAACGTCTCGACCTGGCGGAGGCCATTGTAAATCCGAAGAATCCACTTACTGCGCGTGTCATCGTCAACCGTATCTGGCAACAACATTTAGGGCAGGGCATTGTGCGCACTCCGAGTAACTTCGGCAAGCAAGGAGACACTCCGTCCCACCCTGAGTTACTCGATTATCTAGCTTCTCGTTTTATGTCGGAAGGCTGGTCGCTTAAGAAACTGCATCGAGAGATGATGCTCAGCTCCACGTATGCGCTGAGCACGCAAAACGACGAAACGGCCTATGCCGCCGATCCGGAAAACCGTCTGCTCTGGCATGCCAATCGCCGACGCCTGGATGTGGAATCGATCCGTGATTCGCTTCTGTTTGTGGCTGGAAATTTGGATCTGAAAGCCGGCGGACCGGCTACCGCGTTCGGCCCGGAGAACCACCGGCGCACTGTCTACGGTTTCGTAAGCCGGCGACGTCTCGACCCCGTTCTCGCGCTTTTCGATTTTCCGAACCCTGTCGTCACCAGTGAACAGCGGCTTCCCACGCTGGTTCCGCTGCAGAAACTATTTTTCATGAATAGCGATTTCGTGATGGAACAATCGAAAGCGCTCGCCAAATCGCTGCAGGAATCGAACGGCGATGATAATACCCGCATCGCCAACGCCTATCGCTTGATCTTTCAGCGTGAGCCCACGGCGGGTGAACGCAAACTGGCTCTGGAATTTCTGCATGACTCGCCCAAGGGTTGGCCGCAATACACGCAAGTCCTGTTGAGTTCCAACGAATTTAGTTATCTGAACTGAGGAATGCTATGACCAGACGCGACATCCTACGCACTATGGGCACCGGCTTCGGCATGACTGGACTTGCCGGCATGCTGTCTGCCGCCAAGGAAACCAATCCGCTGGCGCCGAAGAGTCCGCAGTTCCCGGCCACGGCCAAACACGTTATCTTCCTGTTCCTTAACGGCGGCCCATCGCAAGTGGATACCTTCGATCCCAAGCCGATGCTACAGAAATACAGCGGCCAACCCATGCCGTCGGGCAATCTCAAAACCGAGCGCAAAACCGGCAGCTTACTGGGCTCGCCGTTCCAGTTTCACCGCTGCGGCAAGAGCGGCATTGAAGTTAGCGAAATCTTTCCCAAGCTGGGCGAATGCATTGACGATGTTTGTGTGATCCGCTCCATGTATACCGATATTCCGAATCATGAGCCGTCGCTCTTCATGATGAATTGCGGCACGCGGGTTCCCGGCCGGCCGTCTATGGGCTCATGGCTCACGTATGGTCTTGGTTCCGAGAATCAAAATCTGCCGGGCTTCATCGTGCTTTGCCCGGGCTATCCCATCGTCGGGCCGCAACTTTGGACATCGGCGTTTCTGCCAGCCATCTACCAGGGCACTTACATTCCGAACAGTGAGAAGACTCCCGACAAGCTGATCCACTACATCCGCAACAACGAAATCTCGACGATGGACCAGCGCCGCCAGCTTGACCTGCTTGCCAAGTTGAATGGCCTTGAAATGGAGCGCGAGGGCGCCGATCCTACACTCGAAGCCAACATTCAAACCGCCGAGATCGCGTTTCGCATGCAAGCCGAAGCGCCCGATGTTTTCGATATAACGAAGGAACCCGAAGCGGTGCGCGCCCGCTATGGCGATCATGATTTCGGCCGCGGCTGTCTGATGGCGCGGCGCCTGGTTGAACGCGGGGTGCGCATGGTGCAGGTTTATTACGGCAACGGTCAGCCCTGGGACAATCACGACGATATTCTCATCCATCACGAACTGGCGAACAAAGCGGATGGCCCCATTGCGGCGCTGTTGCAGGATTTAAAGGCGAGCGGCTTACTGAACGAGACGTTAGTGATCATTGGCGGCGAATTCGGCCGCACGCCGGTGGTGGAAGTGAGCGGCTTGGTGAAGTATCAAAATGGCCGCGATCATAATAGCTGGGGCTTTTCTACGCTGCTGGCCGGTGGCGGCGTAAAAGGCGGCACGACCTACGGGGCGACAGACGATTTTGGCTTCAAGGCGGTTGAGAAGCCGGTGCATATTCACGACCTGCACGCCACGGCACTGCACATGCTGGGCATGGACCACACCAAGCTTACGTATCGTTATAGCGGGCGCGATTTCCGCTTGACCGATGTGGCGGGCAACGTGGTGAGTGAGATCCTATTATAGGAACCACCTTGCTTTATTTCGATCACAATTCGACGACGCCTCTGGCGCCGGAGGTAGCCGACGCTCTGGCGGCGGCTGCGCGCGATTTCTATGGCAATCCCTCGAGCACTCACCGCGCCGGACAGTTGGCCCGGCAGGCGCTAGAGGAGTCGCGCCGCACCGTCGCCGAGACGCTGCGGGTATCACCCGCCGAGATAGTTTTCACCAGCGGCGGTACGGAATCGAATAATTTGGCCATCCTGGGTTCGCTGCGAAGTTTGCCCAAGCCGGTGCATGCGGTCACTCTGGCCATTGAGCATCCCGCCGTGCTCGAGCCATTTCGCCAGCTTGAGAATGAAGGCGTGGAAGTCAGCTACGTAAAGGAAGCCGATTCAGTGGCCAGAGCTTTGCGTGACGACACCGCGCTTGTCTCCGTGATGCACGCTAATAATGAAACGGGCGCGATTGAACCTATAGCTGAGATTGCCCGCGCAGTGGCCCTTCGCCGCGCCGGTGGGCAAACGATCTATTTTCATTCGGACGGCGTGCAGGCATTCGGAAAAATTCCGGTGGATCTGAGGGGCATTGATTTCTATTCGCTCAGCGCCCATAAGATTTTCGGACCGAAGGGTATCGGCGCGCTTTTCGTGCGCAAGAATACGCCGTTGGGTCGAATTCAATTTGGCGGCAGGCACGAACGCGAACGACGTCCCGGTACCGAAAATGTTCCGGCGGCCGTTGCTTTTGCCCGCGCCTTAGAACTGGCGACGGCGCCCGCGGCTTCATTGCGCGATGAATTCGAAGCGAACCTTCTAAGCCGGCTCAGCGATATACATATCAACGCGGCTCAATACACGCGCCTGCCGAATACCAGCAACGTTCTCTTTCGCGGTGTATCGGCGGAAGCGCTGGTCATCGCTCTTGACATGCGCGGAATGGCCGTGTCAACAGGCGCGGCGTGCAGCAGCGGCTCGCTTGAGCCGTCGCACGTTCTATTGGCGATGGGCCTCAGCCGCGAGGATGCCCGCTCGAGTATCCGTTTCTCTTTCGGCCGCTACAACACTGCGGTTGAAATTTCCGGGCTCGCCGATGCCGTTGTTGAATCCGTAAGCAAGCTCCGCGCGCGCCACTTCAAGGAGGCGCGCCTTGCCGGATAATCCGTCTGACACTCCTATTGCGGTGGCAATGTCCGGCGGTGTCGATAGCTCGGTCGTGGCCGGTCTGCTACAGCGGCAGGGGCACACCGTGGTGGGCCTCACCATGCAGCTTTGGAATCAGCGCCGGCTGCCTGCCCTGGTGCCGGAGGGTGGCGCGACGGGCCGCTGCTGTTCGCTTGACGACGTGTACGATGCCCGCTTTGTCGCCTCCGTTCTGAATATTCCTTATTACGTGGTGAATTTCGAAGACCGTTTTGAAAAGCAAGTGGTCAAGCCCTTTGTTGATGATTATCTGGCCGGGCGCACTCCTATTCCTTGCACGTTGTGCAACAACTTTATCAAGTTCGATCAATTTTTTGAAATGGCCGACAGCGTGGGCGCCGAGAAAATCGCCACCGGCCATTATGCGCGGCTGGGTTTTGACGAGGGCACCGGCCGTTATCAAATGCTTACCAGCGTGGATGCGGGCAAAGACCAAACCTATTTTCTGTTCGGCCTGACGCAGGCGCAGTTGGCGCGCACGCTGTTTCCGCTGGGGGGAATGGTTAAGCCGGAGGTTCGCGTGCTGGCGAAAGAACTGGGCTTGCCTGTTGCCGAAAAGAACGACAGCCAGGAAATCTGCTTCGTTCCCAATGGCGATTACGCCGCCTTTATCGATGCTTATTTCGCGGAGCAGGGGATCGATCCATCCGTCACCGATGGTGAAATTGTCGATACCTCGGGCCGGGTTCTGGGCCATCACGCGGGCACGCACCATTTCACGGTGGGGCAGCGGCGGGGTTTAGGCGTGGCGGCGGCGCAACCTTTGTATGTCATCGCGACCGAACCAGCGACCCAGCGGGTACTTGTGGGCCACGGCGAAGAACTTATGAAACATTCGCTTATGGCGGACAATGTAAACTGGCTGTCCATCGCCGCGCCCACAGAGCCGCGTTCGGCGCAGGTCAAGATTAGAAACAAACACGCCGCCGCGCCCGCCACGCTCGTTCCCACGGGCGATCCTGCGCGCATCGAAGTTCGCTTTGCAGATCCGCAGCGGGCCATTACGCCCGGGCAGGCCGCGGTCTTCTACGATGGCGATCTGGTGCTGGGCGGCGGCTGGATTGATGCGGGATCGCGTTGAATACCTGCTAGCGGCGGCTCTTGTCGCGTTGCTCAGGGTCTTGCCCTTGAAGGCGTCTTACCGGGCAGGTTATGGAATCGCTAAGCTGCTGGATTTGCTTTTGCCGAAGCTGCGGCGGGTGGCCGCGCGCAATCTGGCGATGGCTTTTCCGGAGCTCTCCGCCGCTGAACGAAGCCGCATTACCGAGGGGGTTTTTCGGAGTGTTGGCCGAGTGATTGTCGCCGTAGCGCGCTTTCCTTCCATTGACCGGATTTCCTACGAAGGCCTCGAAAATTACCAGGCCGCGAAGGCACAAGGCCGCGGTGTGCTGATAGCGACGGCGCATTTGGGAAATTGGGAGCTGAGCGCTTTCGCACACGCCGTTATGACGGAGCCAATGAACGTGATGGTGCGCCCGTTGGACAATCCGCTGGTGGATCAACTAGTGGAAAGCCGCCGCACGCTGAGCGGGAACAAGCTGATTTTTAAGAAGGATGCCGCCCGATCAGTATTGAAAGCGCTGAAGAGCAACGAACCGGTCGGCATTCTCATTGACCAGAACACGACTCCCGCAGAAGGCGTTTTTATCAACTTCTTCGGGACGCAAGCGTGCGCCGGAGCGGCTTTTGCCAGGCTCGCTCATCATTCACAAGCGGCGGTGATTCCGGGTTTTGCGTTGTGGCATGAGCAAGAGCGGCGCTATGTGATTCATTTCTTGCCGGAGGTGCGGATGACGGGAGATACTGCCGCCGACACGCAACGGATTCACGCGGTGCTCGAAGATGCGATTCGAAAAGATCCAGACCAATGGCTGTGGATCCACCGCCGCTGGAAAACGCGGCCGCCGGGAGAACCTTCGTTTTATTGACCCAGGGCGCGCGCGATGGGCCGTTGATCCAGACCCAGAACGGCTTCCACTATTTCATGTAAAGGCGCCGGCACAGTGAGCGGGCCCTGGTAGCTCAAGTACTGTTTACCGTTCTGATCGGTGCGGAGTTGGATGTTCACACCGAAGGCCTTACCTACTTGAGCGAGCGAACCTTCGACACGCATTGTGCGGGCTTCGGCATTTTCGGAGACGATTTTCAACCCGTATTCATGGACGAAGGCGTGCGCCGCCGTTAGATCGGTTGGGTTGACGCGCAAAAATTGAGCTGCTTGCTCGCGGGTCATTTGGCACACGGAGCCGGAGAGCAAATCTTGCGCCATCTCGGCGGCTCCGTGCGGTCTGCGAAAAATGATGGTAGGGCTGATGGACTGGTGTTGATCCGGAGCTTGCCAGGTGCCGTTATCGGAATGGAGGGCTTGGCTGCCGGGAATGGCGTATCGGGGTTGCATTGAAAAATAGGCAAACTAGGGCGCTTACGCTTCCGGCTCGGATAGCGGTGGCGACACGGGGAAGGCCGGATCTCAGTACTTCGCTGCGGTTGCCGAAGAGCTGGCGGTGGCGCTGAGCGCATTTAAGATAGCCGTGCCGTTGGGTGAACCCAAACCGGTGCAAGGGTCCCAACCGGTTTGCGCGCTGTAGTAGCCGAGCCCGCTATCGTCGTTGTTTCCGGTGGTGATGTCGTTGACATCGGTTTCGCCCAAGCTGTAGAGCTTAGGTTGAAGCAAGCCTATGGATGCGCCCAACTTCTGATTGAGCAGCGCAATCAGTCCAGCCCAGAGCGGCGCCACCGCACTGGTGCCTCCCACCACGATCGCCTGGCCGTCCACGACGACTTGGTAACCGGTCTGGGGATCGGCGTTGCCGGACACGTCGGGCACGCCCCGCCCCACGAATGCGGTTTGCGGCTGCGCCGGCACGCCCGCGTTTTGCTGGTAAGTGGGCAGGGCGAAGAAATTACTCACTCCGCCGCCGCCGGCTCCTTCATTATTGGCGGTCTCATTCCAGACGGTTTCGGAGGTAATCTGTCCGCCGCTCGCCTGCAAAGTTGTGCCGCCGCAGGCCAAAGCATAAGAACTGGAAGCGGGGAAATCGACATGCAGCGCGCCATCGCCGACGCCGTCGGACGATCCATTGTCACCCGAAGCGACGGTTACGGTGACACCGAGGGTGGCCGCGTCCTGCAGGGCGGCATCGAGCGCGGCGCGCGCCTGTTGCGTCCATGAATCTTCAGGCCCACCCCAACTAATGGAGACCACCGAGGGCGTGCGGGTTGCATCGTGAACCGCGTCGGTGACAGCGTCGATAAATCCCTGGTCGGTGTTGGGAGCAAAGTAGACGGCAATGTTAGCGCCTGGGGCGATGGCGCCGGACACCTCGATATCGAGCTCCACTTCGCCATCGGCATCAGTGCCGGGAGAATTCGAACCGCCGTCCACGGAAACAGCGGTTACTGAAGGCATGTTCAGGCCGACTCCTTGAAAGAAGTTCTGCAGATCGGCGGTGGTATAGCCGCCGCCCAGTTCGACGATGCCTATGGTTTGGCCGGTGCCGTCCAGGCCAGAGGGAAAATTGTACGCCGCCGCTACATCCAAGGGCGAAAAAGTACCGGGCGACGAAGGGGAAGCGTTGCTTTTGATGAAGTGCGCGAACGCCTGCTGGCGGCTGTCCAAACCCAAAATCGCGATCACAGCATCCTGCAATTCGGCGGGTATGCTGAGCATGCCGGATCTGCCGCGGAACGTGTCGTTGGTGGCCGGGTTACGGTATTGAGCCAGCGTGACTCCAAACGCCTTGCTTAAATTCTGGGCGGTTCCGCGCAAGACCACGCGGCGCTTATCCAAGCTGGCTTCCGCCACGCTCAGGTGGTGTTCGTGCGCGAACTGTTCGACCGCCCGAACGTCGTTGGGATCGGCACCCATTTTTCGAGCGAAATCGGCGCGGCTTAACCGCGGAATCGGGCCGGAGAGGGGAACAGGCTCGCCGGCAATTCGCCGCAATACCACGGTTACGCTTAACAGCGAACTGCTGTCCACATCACCAATCCGCTCACAGCCGGGCGGTATGGTCCTTTCGCTTCCTGGTAAGTCCACACGCTTCTTGGAAAAGATCATTGCTTTTTAATGGTCGCTCTTTTTGGATTGCCTGTCTGCTAGTAATTTCTGAGCTTTTTTTTCGCAGGGTTGGGGGGTTCGCCGTTGGCCAGCAGCAGCGAAACCCCAACGCCGTCTTTACATCGCGCGGCGGACGGCACGATATATCAGAAGAAGAACAATTGACCCAACAACAGCAATAATCAAGCTGGGAATATTCAAGCCGGTTACGCCGTTGAAGCCGAAGAAGCCGGCGATCCAGCCACCCAGGGCGGCACCCACAATCCCGATGAGAATGTCCATCAGCATGCCTTCCCCGGTTTTGTTGACAATCTTGCTGCCAATAAACCCGGCCAAAAGGCCTAAAACGAGCCAAGCAATGATACCCATTCGTCTTTCTCCTTTATCCTCTATTGTTTGATCATTTAATTCCGCATTTCGAGCGTTCCCGGAATCTTCCCCGGCAAAACGGAACGCGCCGAGTGCGATAGCAGCTAATGTACCAAAACTAGTCGATTGGCGCATTAGGCGGGAACAGACTAAAATGGACGTTTGCGCCGCCTGCCTAGGGGGCGCGGGCTGAGGGAAACGCGGTGGCTGCACCAACCCTAATCAAGAATCGGTACGAAGTAAAGGACGTGCTGGGGCGCGGAGGGATGGGTGTTGTCTACAAGGCCTTCGACCGGTTAATGCGGCGCGAAGTGGCCCTGAAGACGCTGCGGGATGGCGGGAATAACGGGTCTGAGGATTGGTTTGAGCGCGAGTGCGGCGTGCTCTCAACCCTGGTTCACCCGAACATCGTAGAGATCTTCGACATGGGGGAATTTGAGGAAGACGGTACTACTAAGCCGTACTTCGTTATGCCACTCCTACCCGGACGGACGCTATACGACCTAATTTATCCAGCGGGTACACCCTTGGCGCCGGGACGTTGCGCAGACATCATTTCGCAGGCCTGCCGCGGGTTGCAAGCGGCGCACGAAAGGGGCTTGCTGCACCGGGACATCAAGCCGCGCAATATTTTCGTGATGCGCGACGACGCGGTAAAGCTGATCGATTTCGGCGTGGTGCGGCTGCTGGGGAAGCAAACGGCCAGCGCCGCGGGGACACTGCATTACATGGCGCCGGAGCAGATTCAGCAGAAGCCAGTGACGGCGCGATCGGATATTTTCTCGCTGGGGACGGTATGCTATGAAGCGCTCACGGGGGTGCATCCGTTTGAGCGCAAGAATGAAGCGGACACGGCGGGAGCGGTTTTGGCACATGAGGCGCCATTGAGCTGTGCGCTGAATCCGCTGGTAAGCCGGGCGTTGGCGCAAGCGGTGGCGCAGGCCATGGCAAAAGATCCGCGCAAGCGATTTGAATCGGCGGCGGCGTTTGGGGACGCTTTACAGCGTGGACTGCGAAATGAACAGGCGAGGGCGGTGCCGGTTAAGAACCCGCAAAACCGGGTGGCCAGGGCGCAACGCAGTTTCGCGCGCGGCGATTATGAATTTACGCGCGAAATTCTGGATCAACTGCAAGGTGAAGGTTGGGACGATGGCGAAGTCCGGCAGTTGCGGAAGGAACTGGAGGAAGCGGTTCGCAAGCAGCAATCGGAAGTAGATTTGGCGACCGCGCGGCGGTACTACGAGCAAGAAGAATATGCTTTGGCGCTGCGCCGGGTGGCGGAAATTTTGCATAGCGACGCTGCGAGTGCCGGGGCGGCTGCGCTGAAAAGCGAAATCGAAGCCAAGATGAACGAAGCGAGCGTGGCCGAAGCGCTGGCGCAGGCCGTTGTGAATATGGACAATGGCGCATTCAGCGAGGCGCGGCGGCTGATTGAAGAATCGTTGCGGTTGCAGCCCAAGCACGCGCAGGCGCAGGCACTATTCGAGGAGACGGAGCGGAGAGCACGCGATTGGCCGCGTCAAAGACAGGAGCAGGAGGGGCTGTTTGAAGCGGCACAGAGGGCCTACTTTGAAGGCCGTTTTGACGCTTCGCTGCAGAACCTGGAACAACTAACGGAGGTTTCGCGCCAATCGAAAGCGGCGGGCGCGCGGGCGGCCGAATACCAGGAGTTCTATAGGCGCGTCAAAAGCGATTACGAAGCGCTGCAAGCCATGTTGTCCGATGCCCGCAAACTATTGGGCAAAGGCGATTTGGATGCGGCATATTTACTGAGTGAGCGGCTGCGCGAGCAATGCCCGCATGATGGGGACGTGCGCGCTCTGAGCAACGATATACTGGCACGCCGCCAAGAACGCGAAGAAGAATACCGGCGCGGGGTGGAGGCGCGTATTGCCAACGAAGCGGATTTGAGCGCGCAACTGCATATCCTGACACAGGCCGTGAGGGCGCGACCCAACGACGAGCATCTTCAGCGGCAGCGGCAGGAGGTGCAAGCCAAGCTACAGCGGGTGACGGATGTAGTGGAGCGGGCGCGCGGGTACGAATCCGCGTCGCGCTATGACGAGGCGCTGGAAGAATGGCTTTGCGTGGGGGATATTTACCCTTCCTATCCGGGCCTGCGCGAGGAGTTAGTGCGCGTCAGGGCGTCGTGGGAAGCCGCTCGGCAAAAAGCCAAAGCAGATCTGAGCGCCAGCGTAGCGGGAGCGCTAAAGCAGGGCGAACCCGAAACAGCGGTTCGGTGGTTGCTGGCGGCGCAAGCCGATTTTGAGGACGACGCGGATTACCGGCAGTTGAAAGCGGTGGTTGAAAGCGAGGCGCAAAGGTATCGAAAGGTGTCGTCTTTGACGAGCCGGGTGGAGGCGGCCGAGCGGGAGGGGCGTCTGACGGAGATTCCACCGCTGTGCCAAGCGGCAGCCGACTTGAGCCGGGACAGCGAGCCGCTGCGCCAGCGGACCTTAGCGGGCTTAACCAGCGCGGGCGCGCGTCTTACAGGGCGCAACTGGCATGTGGCCAAGCAGATTTTGCAGGAAGCGGAGCGCCTGGGCAGCGTGCCGGGCGAGCTTTTTGAAGCAATCAACCAGGAAGAGCGCGAGGAAGCGGTGGGAACGGCGCTGAGTGCGGAACGGGCAAGCGGGTCGGATCTGGCGGCCTTTCGTGAACGCATTGCCGAGCTGATTCACAAATATCCGGGCGATAGAAGGTTGGAAGAGCGGCTGCGGCTGATAGACGCGGCCTTGGCGGAGCAACGCAAACAGGATGAAAAGCGGGGGTGTGCCGTTGAGTTGGCTCGGCTACTGGACGAATTGGGGGAAGTGAAAGACCATCTGCTGCTTTGGGAGATACAGAAAAAGGCGAAAAGCGTGGCGGCGCCTTTTGCCGGGGAAGCGGAAGTGAGTGGGCTGCTGGCGGCGATTGGCGAGCAGGTGGCGCTGTTCGAAAGGGGGGCCGAGGAACTTGCGCGCGACCACATACTAGACTGCTTGGCGATATGCGATAAGGTGCTCGCCGAGCGTCCCCAGCATTACTTGTTTCAGCTGCTGAAGAATCGGGCCGATGGGCGCCATCGGCAACTGGGAGAGGAATATCTGGCGCGGGTAGAGCGCTGGCTGGCGAGCGAGCCCGATTTCGAAAAGCGTCAACAAATATTGGAAAAGGCGCAGGCGGAATATCCATTCGAAACGCGCTATGGGGAAGAGCTGCAAAACTTGCAGCGCGAGAAAGCGTTGACGGAATCGATAGCGGCGAAAGCGCGGGAATTTGAAAAACGCGGGCAGATAGCGGAGGCGCTGGCGCAATGGCGGCAAATACGGAACATTCATCCGGCGTATCCAAATCTGGAGGATCTGATTGGGCATTGTGAAGGCGTTATAGACCGGCAACACCGCAAGATCAAGGTGCAACGGCTTTTGGGGCGGGGACAATCGCAACTGGCCGAAGGGGAGTTCGGGGGAGTCTATGAAACGTTTTATGAGGCCTGGGAGCAGGGCCACGGGCTGGAGGACTTATTGCGGCCGGCGGCGCCCGAACTGATTGCTGCAGCGGGCGCAGTGTTGCCCGCGCGCGCCCGCTTGGCAGAGCAGATGACTTCTTTGGCGCGAGCCCTGGACGATGGGCTGGCGATTCCGCAAGATCTGATTGAGCGGATTGGCGCGGTGCGCAGAACGGAAGAGACTGCGGAATGTCTGGGGGAAATCGAGGAACTGCACAAGGCGGGGGATCGAGCAGGCGCGCTGGCGGCCGCGGAAGCTTTCCTGGCGCGGTTCCCGGATGTGGAACCGGTGGAAGCTGTGCGCGGCCGGTTGTGGGCGGAAATCGACCGGGAACGGAAGCTGCAAGCGCGCGTGGTGGCGCTGGATCAATTTCATAAATTGGAAGGCCGGGCGGCGAACATGAACGCGCCGGAACTATTGAATCTCAAGAAAGAGGTTTATGAGATTGCCAGCGGCAGCCTGGGAGATGAAGAGGTGCGCCGGCGGGCAGGCATCTTAGAGGCGTTTTTCAGCAGCCTGGCGGAGGTAAGAGAGCATTTGCAAGCCGGAAGGGCAGGCCAGGCGGAAGAAGCTAGCGCGCGCGCGCTTGAAACCTTTCCGGCGAATGCGCTTTTCAAAGCAGCGCATGCGGAAGCTAGCGCGCAAAAGGCTGAGAATGGCACCCAGTACTTGAAAGAAGTGAAGGAGCGGGTGGCGGCAGAGAGCGATTTCTCGAAGCAGGCCGCGATTCTGCGCGAAGCATTGGCGGAATATCCGGGCGAACGATTTCTGCTGGACGAGTCTGCGGCGGTGCAGGCGAAGCAGTCGAAGTTGGATGCGGAGATCAATAAAGCCCGGGAGCTGGAAGGCAAGCAGCTTTGGGGCGAGGCGATTAAGGCGTGGGAGGTTCTGCATAAGGAGTATCCGTGGTATGCAGGCGTGGAAGCAGAGGCGGAGCGGCTGATAAACGCGCGCCGCAAAGAGAAGCAGGATGCGCTGGACAGGTGGTTCGGGCAGGTGGAGACGGCGATTCAAAGCTGCGATTACGAGACGGCTTCAGCCATGATCCGGCAAGCCCAACAGCAGCAGCCCGACCGCAAATTGCAGGGATTAGATGAGAAGCTCACGGAGGCACTGAAGAAGAAGGAAGCTTCCGACAGGGAGTTCGCGGAGGGCCAGCGATTGCTGTTGAATGGCGGTTTGGCGGCGGGAGCAAAGGCGTTGGCGCGCGCGCACGAACTGCAGCCAGGGGAGAAGCAAAAAACCGAATCGATTGGCGCATTGCTGTTAGAGAACATTCGCACTCATTTGGCCACGGATTTGGCGGCCTGTGAAGAGCTTTTGGGCCATTGGAAGCGGATTTCACCCGAGCAAGCGCTGCCGGCCGATTTGAGCGAAGCGATTGCGAAGACGCGGCAAGCGGCGGAGACCCGGCGCTTGAACTTGCACCGGATGCAGGAGCAACTGGCGCGCCTGACGAACCAAGCGGAAGGCGCGCGCTCGCAGCGATCTCTGGCCTCGGTAAAAAGTAAGTTGAGCGACAGCGGGTTACTAACTGCCCGGGAAGCAGAGGTCCAACGCTCGGCGAAAGAACTACTGGAAAAAATCAATGGGCGTTTAGGCAGCTTTGAGACGGCGCTTGTGCCTACCCGCCCCATGATTATACCGGCCCAGAGCCGATGGTCGGGGAAAGGCATAGCGGTCGGCGTTTTGTTGGCGGCGATCGGCGCGGCGCTGCTGTTTTTCTTAGCGCGGCCGGGCCAGTCGGGCGTGCCGGTTCAGATCAGTGTGCGGCCGGATCACGCGACCATCGAACTTGACGGCCAAAGCTGCGTTGCACCCGATTGCCAATTCAGGCTTAAGCCCGGTAAGTACACGGTTAACCTGCGGAAAGCCGGGTATAAGGATAGAGCGGTGGCTTTTAGTGTAAAAGCGGGGGATACACCTTTGCATTTAAATGCCGCGCTGGAACCGCTGGCCACGCCTGTCTCGAATGTCTCAAACGAAGACGCTCGGAGGGAGAGCAACCCAGAGGCCAACAAGGCGGCGCTGGCGAAAATTGCGGCGCTGGCGAAAATTGAAATTCGCGGGGCGCTGCCCGGGACCCGGATCAGACTTGACGGCGAAGACAAGGGCGCTGCTTCGAAGGCCGGCGTTTTCCTGTTGCGCGTACCGCCGGGGCCGCATACGCTCGACCTTTCGCTGGACGGCTTCAGCAACCGGACCATTAAACGGGACTTCGCGCGCGGTGAGATTGTTTCGCTGGCGGATAGCGCCGTGCAACTGGAACCGCGGCAACGGAACGTCCCGCGTTAGGGGGGCGCTATAGAGATAGGCTTCCGCCCAGTGCCTCGACCGTCTTCCGTAGAGTGGAAATTATCAGCTCGGCGCGTTTTTCGAGTTTGGAAACACGGTCTTGCCCGATGTTAAGGGTCTTTGCCGTTCGAACTTGTGTAGCTGGCGGGCGCGGCGAAGGTCTTGCAGGGTCATTTCTTCGGCACGCATTGGCCTTGTCGGTCAGATGGGGTAAGAACCGTTTTCACTACCGCCTGATTCGTCGCCAGCGACCGGAAGTATGGCCTTACGGTCCGGGTCGAGCGAAGGCCAAGGGCCAGACGCCGCCAGCAGCGTCGAAAGGCGGCTAGAAAGCCGCCTTGCTGCCAAGAATGGCCGCCCTACGAAAGGGTTGGCGACAGCGAGTCTCGAACTGGCCAATAAAAGATCCGTATCGAAGCAGACTACTTCGACCGCAACTCCCCACCGGCGCGGCTGGATTATTGTTTGGCGATCACAAGATTTTTGATCTTGCCGTAAGTGGCCGCGGGCACAATCTTTTTGGTAAGCAGCTCGTTTTTCCCTTTATAGGGGCGGCCTTTGATAATTTTGTCGGCATAGGCGGTTCCAATGCCAGGCAGCTTTTGAAGCTGGTCTGCCGACGCCGAATTCAGGTCGACCAAATCAACCGCAGCGGCCGCCTTCTTCGCCGCCGCAGACTGACCGGCCAGGGCCGATGAGGGAGGAACGGCGAAGGCAAAGGCCAAGGCGACCAGCAAAAGCAGAGTTCGAGTCAGTTTCATGAGTAAGGCTCCTTTGATTTGTTCCGCTATTTCAGAAAACCTTTTAGAAGGCCTTCGCAGCTTTCAAGAATGTTTGCGTTGGCCGAGGGCACCTGACCATCAGGCGTGAGGTGATTGATGACGTGCGGAAGCAGTTGGGCGACCACGCCACTGGCAATCTCAGGCGATACGCCCAGTTTGGCCGCCACGTCTTGCACCGCCTGATTGCCAAGTCCGCTCTGCACCTGTTGGGGAGAAACCTGCTGGTTCGGTCCAGTCGAGACCCAGGAACTGGCCACGCCGCCCAAGCCGTTTTTTTCGAACGCGCTAACCAGGCCACCCACTCCGCCCGGATAGCTATTCACCAGATTCATTACCGCGCCGATGGCAGCGCTGTTGCCGCCTTGGGGAGTTGCTCCGCCGAGGGCCTGTTCCGCGATATCTAATAAGCTCATAATTGCTATCTCCTTTTTTGGGGTTGCATTGCGCCCGCAAAGGCGCTAACGGGCACAACGCATGGCTACCAGCTTATCGCTGTAGCCTGTCACTTTTGCTTACTTTTTGCCGCCGATCTCCGCTTTCGCTTCGTGATAGCCGGCCGCCTGCGCTTCCGCTTCGGTCATGAATTTGCCTTGCTTGGTCTTGCCGTACCAACGGCCGCCCTTGTGGTAAACCTTCGATTCCGTATTGACCCAAACCTTGCCGCTGGATTGAGCCGACGAAATTTCAGAGGCGGAGGCGTTGTTAATGGGCGCGGGCGCGGTTTTGGCGGATGTTTTAGGCGCCGGCGGAGTGGGGGCGGCCGGGGCGGAAGCAGCGGCTGGGGCTGGGGCGGAGGTTGCCGGGGTGGGAGTTGGGGTGGCTGCCGGGGTTGTGGCCGTATCGGCTGCTTTCGATTTGCGCGAGCGATGGCTGGCTTTGGTGGATGTATCGGTGGCGGGTGCGGCTGCCGTCGCCGGAGCTGCCATGGTGCTGGTGCTCGAGGTATCGGTCTTCTTCGATTTACGGGAACGTTTCTTCGTGCTGGTGCTGGATGTGTCTGTTTGAGTGGCGGGCGCTTGCGTGAAAGCGATGGTCGCGCCCAATCCCATGACCAATGTCATCGCGCTGGCCATCAACCTCAGGTGCTTTATCATTGTGATTCTCCTTATGTAAGAAACTTGCGAATTGTGTTCGGCACAAGCTGGCTCTACCCTTGAGACACTGTGACCCCAACCTAAGTCACTCGCGGTAAATTAACGAAAGCTCATTCGGTAGACCTGCGAATCCTCGGGCGCTTCGCCAAAGAAGACGGGTGCTCTGGTGATTCTACAGGCTGGGAGCAATAAAGTCTTGAAGGTTAGTTAATGTTGGCGTGTTTCGGAGGCTCAGTAGTACTGGGACTTCGGACGTTTCGGCGCGCGCAGTATGGGAGACCAGGGGGTCACCCGCGGACGAGGGCGTCCGCCCCACCATCCGACATCTCGCGAATCGCGCGGTGCGCTATTGTACAGTTTTAACGCCGAGAGGAATCATTGCTTCATTTTCGCGCTTCACTCGGAGTGTGTCTGCTGGCATCGTCAAGCTTATTGCTGGCGCAAAAGGCGGAGGAGGCTGGTCGCAAACTCTATAACAACAACTGCTCAGTCTGCCATGGCGGCGATGGACTGGGCGGGGAGCACGGCCCGGCGATTGCGTGGCGGCTGGCCAAGTTGGACGATGAGCGGCTGGAGGAGCTGATTCAAGGGGGTAGAGCCAGCCGTGGGATGCCGGCTTTCCCGAGTGTGTCAGGCGAAAAACTGAAGCTGCTGCTCGAGTTCCTGCGCACTTTCGAAGCGGAACGGCCAGCCCCCTATGGACGGCGCAAGGTGCAAACCAGCGGCGGCGAGAGCCTTGAGGGCGAGGTACTGAGTGAAAGTGTGCAGGATTTGGCGTTGCGAACGGCCGACGAACGCATACATATCTTACGGCCCTTTGGAGAGAAGTACCGGGAAGTGACTTCGCAGGTGGACTGGACCTCCTACAATGGCGCGCTGAGTGGCAACCGCTATTCGACGCTCGACCAAATTCAGAAATCGAACGTGGCGCGCCTTGTTCCGAGGTGGATGTTTACTATCTCGGATGCGCCTTATTTAGAGGTGACGCCGATAGTGGTGGAAGGCATCATGTATGTGACCAGCGCGAATGAATGCCATGCGCTGGATGCGGGCAGCGGGCGCGAGCTTTGGCATTTCCACCGTGACCGGACCAAGGATGTGGGAGGTGGGGGAGGGAGTGGCATCAATCGCGGCGTGGCTTGGTCGGGCAGCCACGTTTTCATGGCGACCGACAACGCTCACTTACTGTCGCTCAATCGTTTTACAGGAGAGGTGGAATGGGAGTCGGTACTGGCGGATTGGCGTCAGAACTACGATACGACCTCAGCGCCCTTGGTGGCCGGCGATCTGGTGATAACGGGCACGGCGGGAGGCGAGAGTGGGGCGCGCGGTTTCCTGGCGGCGTTTGAGATGACTACGGGCAAGGAGGTCTGGAGATTCTGGACCGTGCCCGCGCCGGGCGAGCCGAAGTCGGAGACGTGGAAAGGCAAGGCGATCAGTCACGGAGGGGCGGTGACCTGGTTTACCGGTTCCTATGATCGGGAAGCCGACACGGTGTTTTGGCAAACCGGGAACCCTGGACCCGACTACGACGGCAAAGAGAGGGAGGGCGATAATCTCTATTCCGATTGCGTGCTGGCGTTGGACCGCAAAAGCGGGAAGTTGAAATGGTATTACCAGTTCACGCCGCACGATACGCACGATTGGGATGCAACGGAACCGCTGCTGCTGGTTGACACAGAGTGGCATGGGAAGCCCCGGAAGCTTTTGCTCACGGGCAATCGAAACGGATTTTTTTACGTGTTTGACCGCGTGGAGGGTGAGTTGCTTTTGGCTAAGCCATTTGTGACGAAGCTGAATTGGGCCAAGGAGATTGGCTCCGATGGGCGGCCGGTGCTGGCGGAGTTGCCCAAGGTTGGCAACGGATTTAAGGTTTGCCCCTCGCAGGACGGCGCGACGAACTGGTACTCATCGGCCTTTTCGCCGAAGACGAAGCTGTTCTATTTTCAGACGCTCGAAAAATGTGACGTCTACACCGACGATGGGCCAGTGGCGTGGGAGGCGGGCAAAGGGTATCTGGGAGGTTCACAACAGACCGCGCCGGGCGAGGTTCCGAAAAAAATTCTGCGCGCTTTGGATATTCAGACGGGGAAGATTGTTTGGGAGTATCCGGAAGTTGGAGCCGCTGAGAGTTGGGGCGGCGCTTTGGCCACAGCCGGCGGGTTGATTTTCTTCTGTGAGGACAGCGGCCTATTTATGGCAGTGGATGCGGACAGCGGGAAGCCGCTATGGAATTTTAGAGCGAATCAACACTGGCATGCTTCGCCGATGACATATGAGTTTGATGGAAGACAATATGTGACGATTGCGTCGGGCCAAACCATCACTTCGTTTGCGCTGCCGGATTAGCCTCCTACTCAGGCATGACAGTTACAACCACGACGCCATGGCTGGGTACCTTCGCCGAATAACTCCCTTTATGGCTTCCCTCATTCTTGTGCTCCCACAAATCTCGCACCGCTGCCTTAAAGTGTTCGGGATAACCAAGCTCGGTCCAATTCACGCTGATCTCCGCATCGGCGCCGGTGCGGTTTAGCAAGCCAACCGCCCGGCTGCCATCACTCATCTGCTTCACCCAGACCTCAAGCCCCTGGTCTTTCTTCACACGCTTCGCCTGGAGGCCTAATGGGTCTTGATCGACGGCAATCAGTTCTTTGTTGGTCAGGATGGCGCGCGTGTCGTCGCTCATATGTTCGAGGTCATTACCCGCCATCAAAGGCGCGGCCATGAGGCACCACAAGCTGAAATGCGAGCGGTACTCCGTGTTCGTCATGCCGCCATTGCCCACTTCGAGCATGTCTGGATCGTTCCAATGCCCGGGGCCGGCGTAGCTTTCAATGCCATCCTGCAGATCGAGAATCTGCACTACGCCGTTGCCGCCCCATTTTTCATGAACGTCCCACTTGTCGATAATGTCGCCGGTGGTGCGCCACAGGTTTCCCACACTGCCGGCCCAGAGCCACGGTTTGGTTGAACCCCATTCGCAGATGCTGAAGACAATGGCGCGGCCCGATTTCGCGAGCGCGTCGCGCATGGTTTCATAGGAGCTCTGGGAATCCTGGGTATCGTGATTGCAGAAATCGTATTTGAGATAGTCCACACCCCAGGCGGCGTATTGCCGTGCGTCCTGATATTCGTAGCCGCGGCTGCCCGGACGGTTTTGGCAGGTGCCGCGTCCGGCGTCGGAATAAATACCGAATTTCAAGCCTTTGGAGTGGATGTAGTCGCCGACTGCTTTCATGCCGGAGGGAAAGCGGGTGGCATCGGCAACGATATTGCCTTGGGCGTCGCGGCTCACTTGCCAGCAATCATCGATGACCACGTATTCGTAACCGGCATCTTTCATGCCGGTGCGGACGATGGAATCGGCGGCCCCGCGCACTAATTCCTCACTGACTTTGCAGCCGAATTTATTCCAACTGTTCCAGCCGATGGGAGGGGTGCGAGCGAGCCCGTTTTCGAGGGCGAACGCGGCGGGCGCGAGGGCGGCGAACAGCGAGAGTGTAAAAAGAAAGCGAGTCATGGCAGTCGCAATTATATGCGAACTGATGGCAGGGGTGAAATGGGGTTTGTGAGGAACACATTCGATGCTTTACTTGACAATTCGCGATTGCGTATTTACGCTGTTGAAAGCGCTTCCAGCCAAGCCTTTCCATGACGAAACCCAACGCTCATCTTTCGCGACGCAGTTTCACCGCCCTTCTTGCCGCTGCGCCCGCCGTGCTGAGAGGAAAACAGACTTCTTCGCAAGCCACGGTGGTTAAGATTGACACTGACCGGAAAATCGGCGAGATCGATCCGAAACTCTACGGCAACTTTATTGAACACCTGGGCCGCTGCATCACCGGCGGCATTTTCGACGAAGGCAACCGTCTTTCCGATGGCGAAGGATTCCGCACAGATGTCTTGCAGGCGGTGAAGGATTTGCACGTTCCTCTGCTGCGCTGGCCCGGCGGCAATTTTTCATCGAACTACAACTGGCGCGACGGCATTGGTGCACGCGAGGAGCGCCCGCGCCGGCTGGAAATGGCTTGGGGCACGGTGGAAGACAATCGCTTCGGCACGCACGAGTTTCTCGACTATATTTCGCGCATCGGGTCGGAAGCCTACATTTGCACCAACCTGGGCATGGGCACATGGGACGAGGCGCAGCAGTGGGTGGAGTATGTGAATTCGGACCAGGACACCGCCACCACACGCTTGCGCCGGAAAAACGGCCGCGAGAAACCATGGAAAGTGCCTTACTGGGGACTGGGCAATGAAATGGATGGCCCGTGGCAGATGGGCCACCGATCCGCCGACGACTACGGCAAATTCGCGCTGGAAGCCGCTAAGCTGATGCACTGGACCGATCCCGATATTAAGATGATCGCGGCCGGGTCGTCCTTATTCTCAACCGATTGGGTGAGTTGGAACAGAACCGTACTGAGTTATCTGAAGCCTCACATCGACTATCTTTCGTTGCACATGTATGTCGGTAACAAAGAGGACGACTATTATGCGTTTCAGGCTTGCACGCTTGAACTGGCCAATCGTATCAAGATTACCGAGGGAACCATCCGCGAAGCCCTGGCATCCGGCCCTCCGCGCAAGCCTATTTATATTGCCTGGGATGAATGGAACGTCTGGTATCGAGCGCGCGGCGATAAGGAACGGGGCCGCCGCATTCTTGAGGAGCATTACAATCTGGAAGACGCGTTAGTTGTTTCGAGCTTTCTCAATACTTTCGTGAATCACGCGCACATCGTCAAGATCGCGAATATGGCGCAACTGGTGAATGTGATTGCGCCCCTGTTTTCGAGCGACAAAGGGCTGTTCCTGCAGACGATCTACTATCCGCTGCAACTCTTCGCCACGCACTGCCACGGAGCCGCGCTGGATTTGTTTGTCAGCGGTCCAACCTATCAAACGAAGGGTTACGATGCGGTTCCGTATTTGGATATTTCTTCGGCCTACAACACCGATGGCACGCTGGTGATCAATGTGACCAACCGGCATCGCGAGCAAGCGATGGACGGCGTGTTTGAACTCGAAGACAAGAAGTTTGCGGGCGATCTGGAAGTCTACGAAGTAAACGGCCCCGATATTAAGGCCGAAAACGATTTTGACAAGACTACAGTGAAGACTGCCCAAAAACCGTCTCTGCAGGGTTCGGGAGCGATGTTGAAATACTCGTTTCCGGCGCATTCGTTCACGATGTTGAGGGGTAAGCTGGCCTGATGATTGGATTGACGGCCACATTGGAGACGACAGCGTTTCTTAAATCGTTTTTGTTTGGACCAAAGCCGACCGACATGAGTAGCCGGCCGATCAAGGAAATCCGCTACAATCGCTGCAGGTGCTGAATGGCTGTTACGGTTTCGGACGAGCTTTTACAGGCGGCCCACTTGAGTGAGACCGATCTTCTGATGGAAATCGCGGTGATGCTATTCCAGCAGGATCGGCTCACATTGGGTCAGGCGGCGGCCTTTGCAGGAGTTGGGCAGCTTGATATGCAGCGAACTCTCGCCTCGCGCCAGATTCCTCTTCATTATGGTTTGGAGGATTTGGAGGAAGATCTGGCGACTGTGAGGAAACGCTTGCACGCGTGATCGTAGTTTCGGATGCATCGCCCATTTTGAATCTCGCGGTTGTCGGCCACTTGGAGCTTCTTCGGAAAGTTTTTGGGCAAATCGTGCTGCCACCGTCAGTGGCGATGGAGCTTGGTAAATATCAGATCGAGATACAACCGGGATGGATGAGCATTGTGGCGGCTCAAGATCGAGAGCAATTCGAGGATCTTCGGCAGCGACTGGACCTTGGCGAGGCCGAGGCCATAATCGTAGCTAAAGCCTCACTGATTTTGATTGACGAGCACCGGGCCCGCCGGATTGCGGCCGAACGAGGCATAAGGTTTATGGGACTGCTCGGCGTCCTGGCTGAGGCCAAGGATCGACATATCATTCATAAGTGCAAGCCGATACTCGATGGAATGATTAGGGAGGCAGGATTCTGGATTGGGAATGAACTCCGGACGACCTTTCTGACAGGGCTCGGAGAACAGCCGTAGGATGCTGGCAATCAAATAGTTTGAGGTGTTGGTAGTGTAAGACAGACGAGTCGTTACCCATTTTTGCTTGAATGGAAAACCGTTTTCGAAGAATTTTGGTGCGGGCGACGAACTGGGTGGGCGATGCCGTGATGTCGGTACCGGCGCTGCAGGCGTTGCGGGAACATCAACCACAGGCACGCATCTCGATTCTGGCGCGGCCGTGGGTGGCCGGGCTCTATGGGCGGGAAACGTTTTGCGATGAATTGATTCCGTACGAAGCGCCGCGCGGCTGGAAGGGTTTGGATGAAAAGCGGCGGGTGGCGGTGGCACTACGGGCGCGGAAGTTCGATTGCGCGGTGTTGCTGCAGAACGCGTTTGAAGCGGCGGCACTGGCGCGCTGGGCCTGCATACCGATACGCATCGGGTATGACCGCGATGCGCGGGGTTGGCTGCTGACGCACCCGATTCCGCTGGCGGCCGCCGGAGAAATTCCACGCCATCAGCGCTTTTATTATCTAGAGTTACTGAAGCGCGCGAAATTGATTCCAGGGTACGACCTTGATGGGGCCGTTCGATTGACTGCGAAGGGCAGAAGCGGCCACGTGATCGGCGTGAGTCCGGGGGCGGCTTATGGGGGAGCAAAGCGCTGGTTGCCCGAACGGTTTGCCGAAGCCGCGGTAGCCATTGCGCGCGAACGTGGGGCGCAGGTTGCGGTGTTTGGCGCGAAGGAAGAAGTGAGCATTTGCGAGACGGTGCGGGAATTGGTGGCCGCGGCGGGTGTCCCGTGTCAAAACTTTGCGGGTGTGACGCCGCTGGAGGAATTCATCGAAATGGCTGCCGGTTGCGAGTTATTCTTGACAAATGACTCCGGCGCGATGCATGTGGCGTCGGCGCTGGGCGTGCCAACGGTGGCGGTTTTTGGAGCGACGGACGACGAAGCGACCGGCCCGACGGGTGAGTGGAGCCAAGTGGTACGGCATCCGGTGGAATGTAGTCCGTGCCTGCTGCGCGAATGCCCGATTGACCATCGCTGCATGACGGGTGTTGGAGTAGGCGAAGTAGTGGAGGCGGCGCATGGGCTGGTGGGCATAAAAAGAGGGTAGGGCTTTGGATACGCGGGAAAAAATTGTGCCGCCAGCGGATTTAGCGGTGCGGCTTGGCGAGGGGAATTGGCTGGCGGCGGTGGGGCGATTCGATCCGCTCACACTGGCGCAGGCGGAGCGCATCGCGAAGTTGAAAGAGGAGGGGCGCTCGATTATGTGCGTCGTGGAGCCGGGTGAGGATTCCCTCCTGCCGGCAGAAGCGCGCGCGGCTTTAGTGGCGGCGCTACGCGGCGTGCAACTCGTGGTGATAGGCGGGGCGGCGGATTTGAAGATGTATAAGCAGATCGAAATCATAACGGACGAAGACGGCGAGCGCCAACGTTCGGGCGCGTTCGTGGATTTTATTGCAGAGCGGCAAGGAGCGCGATGAGCGGATCGATTCTGGTCATTCGGCTGGGGGCAATGGGCGATATCATTCATGCGCTGCCGGCTGTCGCCAGCTTACGGCAATCGTTTCCGGAGGAGCGGATCACGTGGGTGGTGGCTCGCAAATGGGTACAGATGCTGGAGGGGAATCCGTACATTGATGAGATCGTGCCGTTTGAGCGTAAAGGCTATGGGGCTTTGTACCGGGCATGGCTAACGATGCGTGCGATTCAGCCGTACATTGCGATTGATTTACAGGGGCTGCTGCAATCGGCGTTGGTGGGCCGCGCGGCGAGGCCGGGTAGATTGATTGGGCTTGATCGATCACAGGCCCGCGAACCACTGGCGGCACTGTTTTATACAGCGCGGGTGAAGGCACCCGGGCCGCACTGCGTTGAAATAAACTTACAATTGGCGGCGGCGGCCGGGGCCAACCGGTTCACGGATCAAGCGTGGATTCCGGCGGGCCGGGCGGAAGGCGAACTGCCAAGCGGCGCTTTTATTTTTGCGAGCCCATTCGCGGGCTGGGCCAGCAAGCAGTGGCCGCTTGAAAACTATGTGTTACTGGCACAGACGCTCAAGCGGGAGGGCCTGCCGCTGGTGATGAATGTTGCGCCGGGTCTGGGCGAAAAATTGGCGGGGATGCGGGATCTGACAATACACGAATCGGGTCTGCCCGGATTGATTGATGCCACACGAAGAGCGGCGGCAATTGTCGGCGTCGATAGCGGGCCCATGCATTTGGGGGCGGCACTGGGCAAGCCAGGTGTGGCGATTTTCGGGCCGACAGATCCTTTGAGAAACGGCCCGTTCCATAGCCGACTGATGGTTCTGCGGGCGGGGGATGCGAAAACTAGCTACAAACGGCAAGACGAAATCGATGCCAGCATGCGGGCCATTGGAGTGGAGCAAGTTAAGGACGCCTTGCTTAGTTCCATCCGCTGTGCCAGCGTCCCGGCATGATGTTCCCCAAAAAGTATGCCGATTTTGCGCAACGTTTACGCGTAGCCGCGGGCTTTGTACTTCTGGTGACTTTTGCCTGGTTGTCGCGGCCGTCGGTGTTTTCTATGGAAACTGGCTTGCCGGTTTCTATGGTGGGTCTGCTGCTGCGGGGTTGGGCAGCTGGGCATTTGGCCAAGAATGAGAAGTTGGCAACGTCGGGGCCTTTCGCCTATGTGCGCAATCCGCTGTACTTGGGAACGTTGATTACCGCGGCGGGCTTGCTGGTGGCGGCCCGTGAGATTTGGCTGGCGCTCTTTTCCGGCACAGTCTTTGTGCTGGTCTACTTGCCTGCGATTGAACTGGAAGAGCAACATTTGCGCGCGATTTTTTCAGGCTATGCGGATTATGCGGCACGGGTTCAGCGGTTTCTGCCGATGGCGAAGTGGAGTGGGCGGCCAAGCGCCTTTTCGTGGCCGCTCTACCGGCGCAATGAGGAGTACAAGGCGCTGGGCGGGTTTACGATTGCCGTGACGTGGCTGCTATGGAAGTGTTGCGTGGGGCTGTGATAATCTTTCGCACATGAGAGTAGGCTGTTTCACCCCGTTGTTGTCACAATTTCCCCTGGAAAAAGTTTTTGAAAAGCTCAAGAAGCTCAACATCGCCACAGTGGAGTTGGGTACGGGCAATTATCCCGGCGATCCGCATTGCAAATTATCGATGCTGGAAAATGCCAACGAACTGAAAGAGTTCAAAAAGAAGCTGGACGATCATGGTTTCTCGATCAGCGCGTTGAGTTCGCACGGCAATCCGCTGCATCCGGATGCTGCCGTGGCGAAAGCATACGCCGACACGAGCAAGCGCACGATTGAACTAGCGGCCAAGCTGGGCGTGCCGGTGGTGATCGATTTCTCAGGCTGTCCTGGGGATAGCGATGGCGCTAAGTATCCGAACTGGGTGACCTGCCCCTGGCCGCCGGAATATTTGGACGTGCTCGACTGGCAATGGGAAAAGAAGGTTACGCCGTTTTGGGAGGCGCAGGGCAAGTTCGCCAAGGATCATGGCGTGAAGATCGCCATTGAGATGCACCCCGGCTTTGTGGTTTACAGCCCGGAGACGATGCTGAGGCTGCGCGCGATTGCGGGCGACAGCGTGGGCTGCAATTACGATCCGAGCCATATGTTTTGGCAAGGCATCGACCCGATCAAGGCGGTTCGCGTACTGGGCGACGCCATTTTCCATGTTCATGCGAAAGACACGCAAATTTACGAGGCGAATCTGCCGAAGACCGGCGTGTTAGACACGAAGAAATACACCGATGAGCGGAATCGGGCGTGGATTTTCCGGGCGTGCGGCTATGGCCACCCGTACGGCTGGTGGAAAGAATTTATTTCGACGCTCCGCATGTTTGGCTACGATTATGTGCTTTCCATTGAGCATGAAGACACGTTGATGTCGCCCGATGAAGGACTGACAAAAGCGGCTGATTTCCTGAACGAGATCATGATTCGCGAACAGCCGGCCGCCCCCTGGTGGGTCTAGTTTTTTTAAGGGTGCAAACCCGATTTGTAGTCAAGGGGAACTCGGGGCGTTTCGGAGGCTGACCGAGGCCAATAACGCTCCCTGGCGGTCGCGGCTCTGAAGTCATTGAGACTTCTAAAGCTAGAATAAAATGGTTTTGCAGTTGTTCAAAACTCAGGAGAGTCATGGGCGGTAATCATATCGGTATTTTGACGGGCGGCGGCGATGTTCCTGGTTTGAACGTCGTGATCAAGGGGGTGGTCTACCGCGCAACCACCGACGGCCACAACGTCACGGGCATTCGTTTGGGGTGGAAGGGTCTGACGGATTTGAACTTCGACGATCCGGCGAGCGTGCAGCGTTATATTCTGCCGTTGACTCGCGAAAACACGCGGCGTATTGATCGGACGGGCGGTACGTTTCTGCACACCAGCCGGACCAACCCTTCGAAGATGAAGAAGCTTCCCGATTGGCTGAACAAAGCGGATTACCCAGCCAATCCGCCTTACGACATGACAGCGCGCGTGCTGGCGAATCTCGAGAAGCTTGGCCTGGATTCGTTAGTGGCCATAGGCGGCGACGATACGTTGAGTTACGCGGCTGTGCTGAATGCCAAAGGCTTCAACGTGGTTGGTATTCCGAAGACTATGGACAACGATGTGCGGAATACCGAATATTGTATTGGCTTTTCGACGGCCATTTCGCGCGCGCTGGACGCGATTCAGCGCCAGCGGACCACGGTGGGTTCGCATGAGCGCGTTGGCATATTCCGCATGTTCGGGCGCGACGCCGGCTACACCGCGCTATACACCGCTTATGTGACGTCGATCCGCTGCGGCATCCCGGAGTATGAGTTCGACCTGGACAAAATGATAGACCTTATCATGACGGACAAGAAGGCGAACCCGAGCAACTACGCGCTGGTGATTCTTTCGGAGGGCGCGCGCTGGAAAGGCTACGAGATCAAGGAATACGGCGAGGAGGACGCGTTCGGGCATCGCCATAAATTTAGCGTGGCCGAGGCGTTCAGCGATGCCATAATTGCGCGCACGAAGGCGGAGACGGTGGTGAGCGATTTGACTTACGATCTGCGCTCGGGCGCTCCGGACTTCCTTGACAACCTGGTGGCCACCACGTTTGGCACGATGGCCTACGATTCGATCACCGGCAACAAGTATGGATTGATGACGGCCATCGCCGATGGTAAGTTCGCCATGGTGCCGATTCCCGACCCGAAACTTGGGCCGCGCAAAGTGGATATCGGGAGCATGTATAACACCGAACGTTATCGGCCAACTTACACAAGCAAGGAAGGCTTGCCGGTATTCTTGACGCACGCCTAAGCGCATGACAACACCGGCGGCGCAGACAGATCTGCCTTTTTCGGAAACGGTTGAGGCGCAAGGGCACCTTATCGATTCGCACATCATGGAACAGATTTTCGATACGGTCGTGGAGTTTGGCGGCCGTTTCGAGGTGGAGCATTTTTCGATTGGCCGGACGAACAGCGATGCGTCGCGGTTGCGATTGCGCATTGAAGCGCCGAATGCGGAGCAGTTGGAAAAGATGATGACCCAACTGCTTGGTTTGGGATGCGCGCCGGTGGATATTGGAGAAGCGGAATTGCGCGAGGCGGAATGCGACCGCTGCGCGCCGGAAGATTTCTATTCCACCACCAATCAGCGCACGCTGGTGCGGGTGGCCACGCAGTGGATTGAAGTGGCGAACCAGCGCATGGACGCGCTGATTGTGGTGGGCCATGGCACGGCGGCTTGCCGTAAGCTGCGCGATGTGAAGGCGGGCGACAAGATTGTGGTGGGGATGAAAGGCATCCGCGTGGCGCCCGAAGCGAAGGAACGCGACCGTTTGCAGTTCGCCTTCATGAGTAACGACATTTCATCTGAGCGGCAGGTGGAAACGGCGGTGGGGCAGACGGCGGCCATCATGCAGCAGGTGCGGCGCGATGGCAAGAAAATTATTGCCGTGGCTGGGCCGGTGGTGGTGCATACGGGCGGCGGCAAACCGCTATCGCGCTTGATTCGCAGTGGGTGGATCGACATTTTACTGGCGGGCAACGCGCTGGCGGTGCATGATATTGAAGCCGCGCTGTTAGGAACGTCGCTTGGGGTGCGCACCAGCGATGGACGGCTGGCGCAGCATGGGCACCGCAACCATATGCAGGCCATCAATGCGATCAATCACGCGGGCAGCATTGAGGCGGCGGTGGAAATCGGACGGCTCACCCACGGCGTGATGTACGAATGCGTCAAGGCGAAGGTGCCGTACGTGTTGGCCGGCAGTTTGCGGGACGATGGGCCGTTGCCCGGTGTGATTACGGATATGAACGAAGCGCAAGATGCTTATGCCGAGAAGTTGCGCGGCGCGGGCGTGGTGCTTTGCCTGAGTTCGATGCTGCACTCGATTGCAGCCGGGAACATGCTGCCGGCTTGGGTGAAGATTGTGTGCGTAGATATCAACCCGGCGGTGCCGACGAAGGTGAGCGACCGGGGAACGGGGCAAGCGACGGGCGTGGTGACGGACGTGGGACTCTTTTTGGAATTACTAGCGAACAACTTGGCCGCCACATGAAGAAAAAGCCTGAATACACCGACGAGCATGCGGAAGCGGGCGTGCATGCGCAGTTGCCTGAGATTGAAACCTGGCCGAACCAATTTGGCGAATACGAAATAGAGATTGTAATGCCGGAGTTCAGTTCGGTTTGCCCGAAGACGGGGCTGCCCGATAGCGGGACGCTGACGCTGGTGTATGTGCCGAACAAGCGGTGTTTGGAATTGAAGTCGCTGAAGATGTATACGCTGGCGTACCGGAATTTGGGAATTTTTCAGGAGAATGTGGTGAACCGTTTTTTGGAAGATGTGGTGAAGGCGACGGACCCAGTTGAGGCGGAGCTGCATGGCGATTTTGCGGCGCGCGGCGGGATTACGACGAGAGTGACGGCGCGGTACAAGAGGAGGAAGCGGTAGTTAGGGGAAGAGGATTGGGCGCGGTGCAAGCTGAACTAACCCGGAGAACCACGCAGCCAAGTTTGTGACTTGAGAATTCGGTTGGATCGTTTCCTCATCGGAGAATCCTAGAATCAGGCTTGGTACAGGTCTCATTATGAGCATGCTGGCTAGCCACCGCTTGAGAACTGAAACCGGATCACTGGTGGACTTTTGCTGGATGATCGGCAGAGCCACCAAGTGCCAGTCAATATTGAGCTTCGCAGCCCCCAATTGTACCGATGCAAAGTCCCTGGTATACACGGGCTTGCCGTCCGCCGTAAGCTTTTCATCGCGAACGCGCGGTTCCTTGAATCCTTCTTGGAACTCGAGGGCGATGCTGTAGAGGTAGGTCATTCCGTCTAATTCGACCTCAATTTCCAATCGCATCGGCAGATGGGCGCGACCTACCGCGAGATCCTTGGGCTTCACCAATTCGCCCACCTGATTCGTTCCGCTCGCGATTCTTTGCAAAATTTCGAGCGCGAGACTCACGGATGTTTTTCCTGAGCCGTTCTTCCCAATTAACAAAACGGACGGAAGTCCAGCGATGGGCAATTCGAAATTTTCCAGGCAGCGGAAGTTATGAATGTAGAAGCGGCGTATCACAAAAGGAATGGTACACAATTTCCGCTCCCGTTCGTCGACAGGCAAAGAAGGTAAGCTATTAAAAGCACACTAGGAAGGAGGAGCCCACTAAAACCGCGTGCGAAAAGCTTGCCTCACCCTCATTTTCGCCACCCTAACCCACGCCGCCGAATTTCATACCGGCCAGGCGGCCCGCGCGGTCATTGGGCAATCTTCCTTTTCGTCGCGCGAGCCGGGTGTAAGCGCGCATGCTCTGTCGCTCGCGCACGGACGGCTGTTTGCGGCGGAAGCCAATCGGCTGGTCACTTTCGACATTTCCAAGCCCTGCACGCTGTGTGGTTTTGCTCCGGTCTCAATAGCGAATCAAGCGGTGATGCGCGGTGTCGCCGGGGTGGCGGTCTCAGGCAAGGTGGTGGTGGCGGCGGATTCGGCGAATCACCGGGTATTAATCTGGCGGTCCACCACGCCTGCTCCGGGCTTCATCGGCGCAAAGCAACCCGACGTGGTGCTCACCGTGGCCGAGCCGGTTTCGGTGGCCTATGACGGGCACCGGTTGTTTGTGGGCGACACGGCGCAGCATCGCGTGCTGGTGTGGAACGCGCTGCCGAATGCTGACGATCAGGCGGCTGATGCGGTGCTGGGCAAGCCCGAAAGCGGCTTGACCGACGCGGCGACCATCGGAACTCCAGCGGCGCTCGTCTCCGATGGAACAAACCTTTTCGTGGCCGATACCGAGAACCATCGCATCCTGGTTTTTTCGCCTGGCGATCTCGATTTGCCTGAAGGGGACATTGTCAATTCCGCGAGCCTTCTGTCAATCCCGCTGGCGCCCGGGACACTCGTCACAATTCGCGCGGCCGGGTTGACGAGTGAAACCGAAGCGGCGGATGAGTCGAGCAGCGAACCCTTACCCACGCAGTTGGCGAACGTGGAAGTTTATTTGAACGGAACTCCGCT
Organism: Bryobacterales bacterium; assembly: GCA_963785595.1. Taxonomy (GTDB): domain Bacteria; phylum Acidobacteriota; class Terriglobia; order Bryobacterales; family Bryobacteraceae; genus Bog-105. The sequence continues at coordinate 822,040 of CAWAVY010000004.1, forward strand.
TAGGTTGCTCTCCGTCTCGCCCGAAGAGATTCAGGCCCAGTTTCCCAACGATCTAGCGGGCGTAACTTCCGCCAGCCTTTATTTACGCAGCGAGCGCGAGAACGGCGCCGCGCTGGTTTCAAGCGCGGCAGCCGTGCAAATTGCGCCGGCGTCTCCAGGCATTTTTGCGATTGGCACGCGTGAGCCGCGAAATGGTTTGCTACTGCACGCGAGTAACGAGCAAGATGGCGAGGGCGGTCCAGCCAAGGGCGTTCCCATCACTAATGAGAGTCCGGCCGCGCCTGGCGAAGTGGTAACGGTGTGGGCCACCGGCCTCGGTTTGGTAGGTGGGGGCGACCGCTTTTCTACCGATGGCGACACGGTGCTTCCCGTAAACGCGTTAGTCAATGGTGAACCGGCCGAAGTGCTTTCGGCGCGTTTGCCCCGTGGAGTGGCGGGCATTTATGAAGTAGTTGTTGCATTACCACGCGGCCTGGCGGCGGGCGATGGAATTCGCCTGCAGCTTGTTGAGAATGCCGTGCCCTCAAACACCGTGATTTTCCCCGTTCGCGCGCCTCAATAAGAACATGCATCAGCTTCGTTGGCACGCGGTTCTCCAGCAGTGGATTGTCTTCTCAACCGACCGTCAGAACCGTCCGCAGATGCCGGCGAATTGGTGTCCGTTCGATCCCGGCTCCGGCAAGGTGCCTGATCACTACGAGGTCTATCTGTATCCAAACGATTTCCCGGGGTTCGCTCCGGGGGCCGATCCTTTCGTGCCCATAGATGTGCCCGACACGTTTGCTGTAAACGGGCCGCGCGGCGCGTGCGATGTTGTGCTCTATTCACCGGAGCATACGCTGCCTCCTTCAAAACTGAGCTTGGAGAACTGGCGTAAAGTGATCGATATTTGGACGAAGCGCACCGGTGAACACGCGGCCAACCCGGCGATTGCGCTGGTTGAGGTCTTTGAAAATTGCGGCGAAGCGGTGGGCGTTACCATGCCTCACCCGCACGGCCAGATTTACGCTACGCCGTTCCTGGGTCCCACCGTCGAAAAGGAAATCGAATCTACCGTCAAATTCGCCGAGGATAACAGCGGCGGCTGCCTGTTCTGCCACTTGCTTGAGGAAGAAATCAAGCAGCGGGAACGCATGGTGGCGGCCAACAACCATTTTGCCGCGTTCGTGCCATTTGCCGCGCGTTTTCCCGCTGAAACGAACATTTACGCGCGCCGCCACGTGCGCACGCTGCTTGATTTGACCGGCGAAGAACTGGATTCACTCGCGCAAATCATCAGCGTGATGCGCCGCAAATACGATAATTTGTACGGCATTCTTATGCCTCTGATGATGGCTGTGAAGCAAGCGCCTTTGCGCCGCACAGACGCGCCCTATCATCTGCACGTTCAATTTCTGCCTTTGCAGCGCAGCGCCTCCAAGCTGAAGTATCTAGCGACCATGGAAACGGGCTACGGCATTTTTCTGGCCGACACCGCACCCGAGGAAATGGCTGAACACTTGCGGAATTCGGAACCGCCCACCACTCAGGCGCTGCGTTGAACACTTTCTTGATACGGGCGATATTTGTGGCGCGCCAGAGCTTCGCGGGCGCGCGGCAGATCCGCCGGCAGAACGTAAAAGTAGGCGCCAATCAGTTCGCGCTTGAAGAGGAATCCGCCCTCGTATGGGCCAGGCTCGACAAAATACTCTATCTCCGCCTGCCCTAACACCGTTTCCACCGCAAGCGCCTCACGCAAGCGGCGCGCCATATACAAAAGGTGCAACTCGGCCCCATCGAAAAACTCCAGCTCGCAACGCATGTTACTGGTTGGGAACGAGGGCCCGATCTCCGTGGGCATTGCGCCGTTGTTTAGCACTCACATTGACAATGTTAGCGTGAACGCGAGCGTGCTTCCCTCCGCCGCCTCAGTATAATTGCTTCTCAAGCGCATGCCAGACAGATTCCACGAATTGGGTATGAACCGGCGCATTCCCCGCCGCGATTTTCTCAACGGTATTGCCGTCAGCTTGGTTGCCCCTCCGCTGGCTCTTAGTGCCGAAGCCGATCCTGAATCCGCACCCTATCCTCCTTTGCAGTCTCAACTGCGCGGCAACATACCCTCCGCTATTGCCGAATTCGATCAGATTCGCTCCGGAAAATACGCCGACTTTCCCGTTCCCGATTCCGCCATCGAGGAAGAGTATGATCTTGTGATCGTGGGTGGCGGCATCTCCGGTTTGGCGGCCGCGCACTTTTATCGCACTGCCCTGGGCAATGAGCAGCGCATTCTCATTCTTGACAATCACGATGATTTCGGCGGCCACGCCAAGCGCAACGAGTTCCAGCATGCGGGCCGCACCTATATCGGTTACGGCGGCACTATGGCCATCGCCACGCCGTATCCATATAGTTACGCCGCTAAATCACTCATCTCCGAACTCGGTATTGACGTTGGCCGTAATAAGTCAATTCGCAATCCCGCTCTCGATAAGTATGACTTGCATCAGGCTACCTTCTTCGACAAAGAAAACTTCTTGGAGGACCGCCTTGTTATAGGCAATTCCCACCAAGGCCCTTTCTTCTCCAAGGCCCCTCTTTCCGAAGCGGCGCGCCGCGATTTGCAGCGTGTTCATGGCAAGAATCCTGACTATCTCGCAGGCTTGAGTGTTGATGAAAAAATAGCCAAGCTACGCTCCATCAGTCATCTTGAATACCTCCGCGACGTTGCCAAAGTCACTCCCGAGGCTCTCCCGTTTTTCTATGGAAATGGCGGGCGGAATAACAAGAGGGTGGATACCATGCCGGCTTTAGAAGCGGCTCGCAGTGGTGCGGCCGGCTTCAACGGTCTAGGCCTCAAGTTACCTGAAGAATTCAACGAAGGCTCATACTTTCTGCACTTGCCCGACGGAAATGCCTCCATTGCCCGCTTGCTTGTTTCGAAACTTGTTCCGCACGCCATGCCCGGCAACCCAAACATGGATTCCATCGTTCAGACACGCGCCCTTTATAGCAACCTGGATGCGGCTGATTCAAACGTGCGCATCCGTTTGGGCAGTTGCGTGCTCCGCGTCCAACACAGTGGCGAGCCGGAGAAATCGGAGTTCGTTAAGATCGCCTATCGCCGCGCAGACAAGCTCTGCGCTGCTCGTGGCCGTTACTGTATCCTGGCTTGTTACAACGCCTTGATTCCCGCGCTTACTCCTGAGCTCCCTGCCCAACAGAAAGACGCCCTCGCCTACCCCGTCAAAGTCCCTATGATGTACACCAACGTGCTTCTGCGCCGTTGGAGTGCCTGGCAGAAGCTGGGCGTTTCAAGCGTGAGCAGTCCGTGCATGTATTACCATCATGTGGCGCTCGATCCAGGAACTACGGTGGGAGGTTATGACGGCGTAACCACCCCTGAGGAGTCAATTCTGGTTCACTTGGTAAGGAATCCTAACAAACCCGGCCTTCCCAGAAAAGAGCAGAATCGCGCCGGCCAGCAGGAACTTTTGAACATGACCTTTGAGCAGCATGAGTTCAAAATCCGCGATCAGTTGAGCCGGATCTTAAAAGCCGGAGGTTTCGATCCCGCCGAAGATATTTTGGCCATCACTGTCAACCGCTGGCCGTATGGCTACGCTTACACCTACGACACATTAAGTGACCCCGATGTGCCGCAGGAAGAGCGTCCCCATGTAATCGGCAGAAAGCGTTTCGGACGCATCGCTATCGCTAACTCCGATGCGGGCGCGGCGGCCTTCACGAATCAAGCCATTGATGAAGCGAACCGTGCCGTCCAGGAGATCTTGGTCCATCAGGGGTTGACGTGATCGCCTTCCTATTTTTCGCGTTTCTACCGCACGCTACACCCGAACCCGCCACCGCTTTCAATCACAAGAAGCACTTACTCCTCAAGCTGAAATGCGCGGATTGCCACGGCAATCCCGATCCCGGGGAAGCGATGTCACTCCCCACTATCGCTAAGTGCAAACTCTGCCACCTCGGCGCCACCAAACTAAACCGTGAGATCGTCCCTGTTTCTCGACGCAAACTGCCCGATTGGGTGTTCTGGAACCATCGCACCCATCTCGACGCAAACCTGAAATGCGAATCTTGTCATGATCCCGTTGCAACCGTTACAACCATGGGAGGTTGTGTCGGTTGCCACCAAAAAAACTCCGCTCCCACCGGCTGTCTTTCCTGTCACGAAGGCAAATCATGAACACCCGCCATTCCACTAAACTGATCCACCTAACTATTGTGTTATTCCTCGCAGCGGGCTGGTCGTTAGCCCAGAGTCATTCCGACCCACTTAAAAGTGGCTTCGAAAATCCTCCCGCCAGTGCCCGCCCGCGCGTATGGTGGCACTGGATGAATGGAAACGTCACACAGGAAGGTATCAAGCTAGATCTGGAATGGATGCACCGCATTGGCCTCGCCGGGTTTCAAAACTTCGATGCCGCCCTCGCTACGCCTCAAGTGGTACCGAAACGCCTTGTCTATATGACGCCGGAATGGAAAGAGGCTTTTCGCTATGCCACCACTCTTGCCAACCAACTGGGTTTGGAAGAGGCTATTGCAGGATCGCCAGGTTGGAGCGAAACCGGTGGTCCCTGGGTGCCTCCCTCTCAGGGCATGAAGAAATATGTTTGGAGTGAAACATTCATAGAGGGCGGAAAGCCATTCAGCGGCATTCTGCCTCATCCACCAACCAGAACCGGCGCGTTTCAGAACGTTGGCATTCATGACATGATTGCCGCGCCCGAAGGCGCTGCGCCGGCCCCCGAGTTTTATGCCGACGCGTTGGTTATCGCCTTCCGCCGGGCAGCGGACGATGTGCCGATTGAATCCCTGCATCCGAAACTGACTGCCAGCGGAGGGGCGCCAGACCCAACCGTGCTCGCCGATGGCGATCTCGATAAGACAACCAAGCTTCCCATTCCAAAAGCCGGCGAAACTGCCTGGATTCAGTACGAATTTGCCCAACCCCAAACCATCCGCTCCGTCACCGTCGTCACCAAAGACGTGGATGCCATCACCGGAATGATCACCGGCATAACCAACCCTGAAAAATCCGTCGAGGCAAGTGACGATGGGCAAACGTTCCGTCAAATTGTGAAAGTCGCCGAGGGTGGCGCGCCCCAACACACTGTTTCCTTCCCGGCAGTCCAGGCCAAGTACTTTCGCATTGTATTCAAACGCAGCCCACCTCCGCCCAAACCCGACTGGCTGAGCGGCCTCGATCCCAGTTCCATGGGGTTCAAGCTGGGCCCGCCTCCCACCGACTATGAAATTGCCGAGCTGGTATTGCACACCGGCGGCCGCGCCAACCGATTTGAGGAGAAGGCGGCCTTCACTCCCATGCCCGACCTCTATGAATTTGCCACACCTCCCACCGACCCTTCAGCCATCGTTACCAAGTCCGATGTTATCGATCTGACCTCTAAAATGCATTCGGACGGTACGCTCGATTGGACACCGCCGCCCGGTCATTGGATCGTCCTCCGCTTCGGCTATTCGCTGCTCGGCATCACGAACCATCCAGCAACCAAGGAAGCCACCGGCCTTGAGGTTGACAAGCTCAACCGCCGCTACGTAAAGAACTACATGAAGGGCTATCTCGACAGCTACCAGAAAGCCGTGGGCGCGGAGTGGATGGGCAAACGCGGTATCCGCTATGTAGTCACCGACAGCTGGGAGGCCGGTTCACAAAACTGGACCGACGATATGATCGCTCAGTTCCGTAAGCGTCGTGGGTACGATCCCATTCCTTGGATTCCTGTTCTGGCCGGTCAAGTCGTCGAAAGCGCCGAGGCCAGCGACCGTTTCCTCTGGGACTTTCGCAAAACTATTGCTGATCTAATCGCCGACGAACATTACGGCCAAGTCGAGGCATCTCTGAAAGAACGCGGCATAGGACATTATGGGGAGTCGCACGAGAGTGGCCGCGCTTTTGTAGGTGACGGCATGGAAGTGAAGAAGCTTGACGACATTCCCATGAGTGCCATGTGGACTCAGGTGCCTGGAGTGAACGCGGAACAATACGGCTATAACGCCGACGATCGGGAATCGGCCTCAGTCGCCCATATCTATGGTCAGAACTTGGTGGCCGCCGAGTCGTTAACTGCCGGAGCCGCACCCTGGGCTTGGTCGCCCGCCACATTGAAGCCCACCGCCGATCAGGAATTGTTGAACGGCATCAATCGCTTCGTCATTCATGAGTCCGCTCATCAACCCTTGGTGGGCAAAGCTCCCGGACTCACTCTTGGCCCCTTCGGTCAATGGTTCAACCGCAACGAGACTTGGGCGGAAGAGGCCGGCCCCTGGGTAACTTACCTTTCTCGCAGCAGCTACCTGCTCCAACAAGGACACTTCGGCGCCGATCTCGTCTATTTCTATGGTGAAGACTCCAACCTCACCGCCCTCTTTTCCGCGAAAGCTCCCGACATTCCCGCTGGTTATGGCTTCGACTATATCAACGCCGACGGTCTGATCCATGAACTCACAGTCGCGGGAGGCCGTATCACGACGAAGAGTGGAATGAGCTATCGCGTCCTAGGGCTCGATCCCTACAGCCGGCACATGTCGCTACCCGTTTTGCGCGCTATTCACAAACTCGTCGAAAACGGCGCTGTTGTCGCCGGACCGAAGCCTATCGACGATCCGAGTCTGGCCGATGACCAAGCCGAGTTCCAAAAACTCTCGCTCCAACTCTTTGGCGGTGGAACCGGTATGCATAAAGTCGGCAAAGGCACAGTCTACGCCGGCGAGAGCTTAACCGATGTCTTCAAAGACCTCAACCTCGCGCCTGATTTCGATTACACGAAGCCGGAGAACGATACACGCATCCTCTTCGTTCATCGCAAGCTTGCCGATGGCGATCTGTACTTCGTCGACAATCGCAACGACCGCGATGAGTCCGTAGATGCGACCTTCCGTATAGCACGCAAAGCGCCGGAACTCTGGTATGCCGAAACCGGTAAGTCGGAGCCCGCCTCCTACCAGATAGCTGAGGGCCGCACCACCATCCCGCTGCACCTTGAACCGTGGGGCTCCGTCTTCGTGGTGTTCCGCAAGTCAACTACCGAGACCTCCCACACACTCCCTAAGTTAATTGAGACGCCCCTCTCCACATTAGAGGGCCCTTGGAACGTAACATTTCAAGCCGACCGCGGCGCGCCGCCGTCTCTCACTCTGGATAAGCTCTCTTCCTGGAGCGACAGCCCGGATGGCGGTGTAAAGTACTTCTCAGGAACCGGCAGCTATACCAAAACAGTCATTGCTCCAGCCGAATGGTTTCACCCCGGCGCGCACTTTTGGATTGATCTTGGTGACGTAAAGAATCTGGCGGAAGTCACCGTCAACGGCAAATCCCTCGGCATCGTTTGGCATGCGCCCTATCGTGTAGATCTCAGCACCGCCCTAAGGAAAGGAGCGAACGAAATCAATATTAAAGTGACTAATGCGTGGGTCAATCGTTTGATTGGAGATGAGCAACCAAACGCTACAACCAAATACACCTTTGCCGATGTGAAACCTTACAAAGCCAACTCGCCTTTGCTGCCGTCCGGACTTCTTGGGCCCGTGAGGCTCTACGCTTTGGCTCGCTAACGGCCGCCTTGTTTCACGCCGGCTTTCTTGAAAACGGCTAGCGAAGCATCCAGCGCCATCTTCGCCGCTTCCGCGGGCGGGTAATTCTTCAAACCCCGTCCGAACACCTCAACACTGAGAGCGTCCTGATAACCGATCTTTTCGAGCGCCTGCAGAAATCCCGTTAAATTAATAACTCCTTCGCCCGGCAACAGCCGTTCGTTGTCGCGGATCTGTTCAGCCGGAAGATTCGGCGCGTCGTCAAAATGCACATGGACAATGCGCTCACGCCCCGCGTGAATGATGTCGTCCGTGGTCGCCCCGGCGTGGTGCCAGTGCCAGGCGTCCAGCAACAGTCCCACGTTAGGGCCGCACTCCTGGCAGAACTCCAGCATCTCGTTCATCCGCCAGATAAACTCGTATTTGAATTGTTTGCGGATGTGCAGCGGACCCAAAAATTCAAGCGCCAGGCGAACTTTGGCGTCGTCCAGCGCGTGGCCGGCTTCGGTGAAACGCTCCTTGTAAACCTTGCGCAACTCGTCTTTAGGAGTGTCGCTCGAGGACATAATCCAGGTCATCATCCGCGGACAGCCAATGGCCGCGCAAAAAACCGCTGCCTCGCGAAGTTTGGGCATGCCGGATTGAAAAGTAACATCGTCTTTTCGGAACTCCACCGGAAAATTCACTACCGCGGGCCGCAGATTTAGTTCGGCCAGCAGGTCGCGAGTGGCGTTGACGCCAAGCTTCATGGCGCCATCCAAGTCCACATCGGTGCCGGGGAACCCCACCTTCGCCGCCAGCCGGGCGAATTCAGGCCACTCAACCCGGCTTTGGATCGAAACGCTGTTTAAGGCCAGGAACATGTTGTGCTGGGCGGCGAACGCTTTCCATCCGGTGGCGGTGGCAGCAAGCAGGCCGCAGGCGGCGCGGCGTGTGAACGTGGGCGCGAACATAGAAATGATGATACAGGACAATTGAAAGGCAAGAAGCGGATAGTCTGGCCGCGAAAAGCGCTTTACGATCAGAACATGATGCTGAACGAATCTAAGTGTTGGGACGCCATTACAAAACGCAGCGCCTCGCAAGATGGTCATTTTTATTTTGGCGTGGTGACCACCGGAGTCTATTGCCGCCCGTCGTGTCCCGCTCGTCAACCGTTGCGGAAAAACGTGCGCTTTTATGAATCGCCCGGTCAGGCAGAGCGTGACGGTTTGCGTCCTTGCCTGCGCTGTCGCCCGCTCAGCGGCCGGTCCGACGAGGAAACCATCGAAAAGATTCGCCAGGTGTGCTCACACATTCGCGCCCATTGTGAGAGCGGCGAGACGCTCAACCTGGAAAAGTTGGGCGAGGCCGCCGGCTGGAGCCCGTTTCATCTCCACCGCACCTTCAAAGCCGTGCTGGGCGTTACGCCCAAGCAGTTTGTGGATGCCTGCCGGGTCGCGGCTTTGAAAACCAAGCTGCGGCAAGGCGGATCGGTAACGGCGGCAGTCTACGATGCCGGTTTTGGCTCCAGCAGCCGCGTATATGAACGTGTGGATTCAAACCTGGGCATGACTCCCGGCGAATATCGCGACGGCGGAAAAAACGTTTCCATCTCCTACGCGTTCGTAAAAACTCCGTTAGGATCGTTGCTGGTCGCGGCCACCGCCAGGGGCTTGTGTTCGGTTCAGTTCGGCGAGAATGCGGCGGGGTTGCTCGAAGAGCTCGAGCGCGAATATCCGCAGGCCACTCTTTCCCAGAGTCGCGCCGGCGAAGGTGAATTGGCTGCTTGGACAAAGGCGCTCAGCGGTTTTTTGCAAGGCGAAACTGCACCCTTGAATCTGCCAATCGATGTTCGCGCGACCGCCTTTCAATTGAAGGTGTGGCGCTACTTGCAAACCATTCCCGCCGGTGAAGTGCGCACCTATGGCGAAGTGGCGAAAGCCATCGGCGAGCCGGGCGCTTCCCGCGCAGTGGGCACAGCTTGTGGCGCTAACAAAGTAGCTCTGGTCATCCCGTGCCATCGCGTCATTCGCGGCGATCACGGCATGGGCGGATACCGTTGGGGCGTCGAGCGCAAGACCGCCCTATTAGAGAACGAAAAGCGCTACACTTCCTGAAGGAGAAGACTACCGATGGATCTTTCCCGCCGTAACCTCATTGCCGCCGCAGCCGGCTTGACCCTGCCCAATATTCTGAAAGCCGATGCGCCCGCCGGAAAAGTCGCGCTGGTGCGCTGCCGCAGTTATAACGATTTCAGCGCCCAGCTTTCTTCCGCCTTTGATCATATTGGTGGAATTCAAAAACTGGTGAGCGGCAAAACCGTGGCTCTCAAATTGAACCTCACGGGCAATCCGCGAAGCTTCCCTCTGACGAAGGCTTTGCCATATCGCACGGATGGCAACACTGTGGCGGCCACGGTCCATTTGCTGGCAAAAGCCGGCGCCAGGCGCGTACGGCTGATTGAAAGTTTCTTCCCCGCGCAGCAAGACCCCGCATTGTGGGCGCGCTACGGGCTCGACGTGAACGCGATTAACAATCTGGGTACGGCCGTGGAATGGGAAAACGTTCAGAATCTGGGCAACTATAAACAATATGTTCGCCTCAAGGTGCCGTGGGGCGGATACATGTATCCGGCTTACACAATTAATGAAGCGTACACCAAGTGCGACGTTTACGCTTCGCTTTCCAAATTAAAGAACCACTGGATTGCCGGCGTCACCATGTCCATGAAGAATAATTTCGGCAACACGCCCTGCTCGCTGTATGGCAGCGATTGCGGCGCTAGCGGCAACGAAACACCTACCAAGGAACGCGGCGATGTTTTGCACGCGGGCACGACAAAGGCTCCGTCAGGTGTGGACGCCGAGCTTCACCCTGATTCTCCCCGCGATCCAGGCTATCGTGTGCCGCGCATCCTGGTCGATCAGGTGGGCATCCGCCCTATCGATCTCGCCATCGTTGATGGTGTCGAAACAGTACGCGGCGGCGAAGGGCCCTGGCTGCCCGGTTTGGAGCGCATGACACCGGGCGTCATTCTGGTGGGCCGCAATCCCGTTTCCACCGATGCCGTTGGCATGGCGGTCATGGGCTACGACACGCGTGCCGACCGCGGCCAATCGTGTTTCATCCGCGGTGACAACTCCCTGAAGTTGGCGGAAGCAGTGGGAATCGGCACCGCCGATCTGAATCGCATTGACGTAGCGGGCCTCAGCATTAAGGATGCGCGCATTGACTTCGGGCCGGGCGCAGTCGGCAAAACGCTAAAAGAATTGCGCAGCTAACTGGAGCACGCTACAGGTGGGCAACTTCGGCCACCGGCTGCGCCAGCTTAGCGCGAATCAGTGCCATCAGGTCCCGCAAATCGTCAGCGGAGAATCCTCGTTTGAGAATCTGTTCTTGATACGCGGCCTGCGCGTTTTTGCGCAAATGCGGCGGCAAATCCCGTTGAAAGTTCGCCGGATCTTCTTTGATCGCGGTTTTGATCGTCCGGTACTTCTCGACGGCGTCCTTTTTTCCAAACTTATCGGTCCAATCCGGATCCTCTTTTAAATCCCCCAACCTTTTCGGGGTACTCGCGGCCGCAAATCGATCGAATTCCAGTACGTCGGCTGCCTTCAGTTGCGCCACCTTCGGTGCCATTCGCGTGTCTGCCGAATATTCGGCCACAATGTAAACAATGGCCTGTCCGGCAAAGCCATAAGCGTCTAAACCGCCACTGCGCATCCCAACGTGTACCAGGCGTTTTCCATTCGCCTTCAACTCGCGTTTCAAAATGTAGAATAGGCGGACCTGCTTCTGCCGCCCATCTCCCCACTGCCGTTGCCAATCCGGATCTTTCCAGAACTCACCCAGGTAAATGCTGCCCGGCGCGAATCTGTGCGACTTTGCGGGAGGCACGGCACCGGCAATCAGAACCGTCCAGGGCGCAGCTCGGCACGCCGCCGCTAGCTGCACCAATCCCGTCGTGCTGGCATCCAATTCCGGATACAATCCTCCCAATTTTCCCGACCTCCTGCCCCACAGAACAACCACATTTTGAGTCAAAGGTATCTCGTAGCCGTTCAAAAATTCCAGGAGTGCGGCATCGTCCGCAGCCAGTTCCTCCTCTGGCCCGGGGACATTGTATTTGCCGCCGCGCAGAACCTCTCTGATGGCAACCCGCGAGCCTTTGGCCGCTTCTTTGTTGGGATTCACCAACGCGGCCACCGCGTCTTTGGTGGATTGTATTAGTTCCCAGGTTCTTGCGCCTTCCGCTCTCGCAGGTACGGCGTTTACCGCCTGGCCCACCTTCAATGCGGTGTTCTTCACATACGCAATCCGGTTCAGCGCTATGTGATTGCTCACGTGGTAGGAGTCCGCCATACCGCTCCCTTTGGCGGTGTCCGTTCCATCCACCACCAAAACTCCATAGGTCGGTTTCACGGCAAGCGCGCTTAAAATGTGTGGAATGTCTCCGCTGGCATCCCCGCGTTGCACATAAACGTTTCGGAACCCAGCGGCGGCCAGCGCCTGCAACGCAAGGTTCGCGTCGGCGTAAGTATTTGGCATGTGACTCTCCTCTATGCCAGCGCTTCATGCTATCAAATTAGGCTCCTCTCAAATCGCCGCCGCGCAAAACAAATTCCCCTTGCATATACTCAATAGGAAATGCTTGGTGGGATTGAAGCTGGTGGAACGAAGTTTATTTGCGCGGTAGGAACCGGACCGGACGATCTCGTAAAGGCCCAGTTTCCCACCACTGGGCCGGAAGAGACCCTGGCGCAGGTAATCAGCTTCTTTCGCTCCAATAGCGGACGCGAACTGGAAGCCATCGGCATCGGTTCGTTCGGTCCAGTAGATCTTGATCCCGCGTCCCCCGCCTACGGCCACATTACTTCCACTCCCAAGGCGGGCTGGTCGAACTTCGATTTGATGGGCAGTGTGGCCAAAGCCTTGCGCGTTCCGGTTGGTTTCGATACGGATGTCAACGCCGCGCTGCTGGGTGAATGGCGCTGGGGCGCTGCGCAAGGGCTGGCTAACGCTGTTTACATGACCATCGGCACTGGCGTAGGTGGCGGCGTCATGGTGCATGGCCAAGTGGTCCATGGGCTGGTGCATCCTGAGATTGGCCACCTGCGCATTCCGCACGATCTGGCGGAAGATCCGTTTCGCGGCAATTGCCCCTTTCACAAAGACTGTCTGGAAGGGCTGGCGTCTGGCCCGGCCATGGAAAAGCGCTGGGGTGTAAAGGCGAGCGAACTGCCGGCCAATCACCGCGCCTGGGAACTGGAAGCGCGCTATATTGCCGTGGCACTGGCCAACTTGACGCTCACGCTTTCGCCGCAACGCATTCTCCTGGGTGGCGGCGTCATGCAGCAACCGCAGTTGTTCAAAATGATCCGTGAGGAATTTTCGTGGGCCCTCAACGGCTACGTGCGGCACCCGGATATACTCGATCATTTGGACGAATACATTCAGCCGCCCAAGTTAGGCGGGAACGCGGGCATAGCCGGAGCTTTATTTCTGGCGGCGCAGGAAGCGGCCAGCGCCGAGTTTGAAGACATTTTAAAGCGCCACAACAAGGGGGAACGCGCGTGACGTTAAATGCCACGTTGATAAAGAGCACGATTGTGGCGGCCTTAGGCGGCCTGCTTTTCGGCTTCGACACGGCGGTGATTGCGGGCACCACCGCCGGGCTGACCGCCACCTTCGCGTTAGATCCATTCCATTTGGGCGTCACGGTTTCTATCGCGCTCATCGGCACGGTGCTGGGCGCGTTGCTCGCGGGTATGCCTGGAGACCGCTATGGCCGGCGCGATAGCTTACGAGGCATGGCCGTGTTGTACCTGATTTCCGCCCTCGGCTGCGCCGTCTCCTGGAATTGGTATTCGCTCCTCTTTTTCCGCTTCATTGGCGGCTTGGGTATCGGCGGATCGTCGGTGCTCGGCCCTATGTACATCGCTGAAATCGCGCCCGCCAAATGGCGCGGCCGCTTAGTAGGGTTGTTCCAGTTCAACGTGGTGGGCGGCATCCTGGTGGCCTACCTTTCGAATTTCCTCATTCGCCAAAGCCATCTCGGCTCGGAAGACTGGCGCTGGATGCTGGGTGTTTCCGGTGCGCCCGCGCTCCTGTTTTTTGTGATGCTCTTTATGATCCCGCGCAGTCCGCGTTGGCTGGTGCAAAAATCACGCCTCGGCGAAGCCAGGCAAACGCTTGAAGCCATCGGCGAGGAAAATATAGACGCCGAACTGAACGACATTGTCGCCTCGGTGGATGTCGAACATGGGCACGGGCAGGAATCTTTGTATCAAGCCAAATACGGCTTGCCTATTTTCCTGGCTGTCTCTATCGGCATGTTCAATCAGCTTTCGGGCATCAACGCAATTCTTTATTATTTAAACGATATTTTCGCCAAAGCCGGTTTCAATAACGTGTCGAGCGATAAGCAAGCCGTGCTCATCGGCTTCACGAACCTTTGCTTCACCATGCTGGCCATGTCGATCATCGATAAAGTCGGCCGCAAAACGCTATTGCTGGTTGGTTCGGTCGGCTGTGCGTTGTCCCTCGCCGGCGCCGCCACCATATTCCTGTCCAACAGCCACGAAAATCTATTGGTCTGGATGTTGATTGCCTTCATTGCCTCGTTCTCCTTCTCGCAAGGCGCGGTGATCTGGGTTTATTTGAGCGAAGTGTTTCCCACGCGCGTGCGCGCCCAGGGCCAGAGCTTAGGCAGCTTCACGCACTGGGCCATGAACGCGATTATCTCTTTGACGTTTCCTATCGTGGCCGCAAAATCGCGCGGCTTGCCCTTCGTCGTTTTCTCCATCATGATGGTCGTGCAGTTTGTGGTGGTCTTAACCGTCTATCCGGAAACCAAAGGCGTTACGCTCGAGGACATGCAGAAAAAGCTTGGTATCGCTTGACGGCCTGAATAGGTATATAGTAGGAACAATGGAGGGTCGAACATGACCTCTTCTGCGCGAATTTGCCTAACTTCTCTGGCGTTTGTCTTACTGGCCGCCGCTCAGCAGTCCGCCAACGGCTTCCGTGCGGCGGGAGACCTACCGGCCAGCGTTACTGACCGGACCGCCACGCCGGCCCTTTCGCCCGAGACTCGTGGCGACATCTACATGGCCCGCAAACGCTATATGGAAGCCGTCGATATGTATCGCCAAGGGCCCGCCAACTCGGCCGTGCTCGCCAACAAGACCGGTATCGCCTTTCATCAGATGTTGCGGCTCGATCTGGCCAAGAAGAATTACCTCCGTGCCATCAAGCTCGACCCAAAGTATTCTGAGGCCATCAACAACCTGGGGACCATCTACTATGCCGGGAAGGACTATTCGCGTGCCATCAAGTACTATAAACGAGCGTTGAAAGACAACCCGTCCAGCGCTTCCGTTTATTCGAACCTGGGTTCGGCCTATTTCAGCCGCAAGGATTACAAAAGCGCCACGCTGTGTTACGAGCGCGCTTTGCAACTCGATCCCGATGTCTTCGAGCATCACAGCAACTTTGGAACGTTGATGATGGAGCGCACCGTGCAAGAGCGCGCCACCTTCCATCTCTATATGGCAAAGATGTACGCCAAGTCTGGGGCGAACGAGCGTGCGCTAATCTATTTGCGTAAAGCTTTGGAAGAGGGAGTGAAAGACCGCGACAAAATTCCGGGCATTCCGGAGTTCGCGGCTTTGAAAGCCGATCCCGCTTTCGTGCAATTGCTCGCCGAAAATCCAAGACCCTTATAGAGGAACCTTCTGTCATCAAAATCCCGTTACCTTAACACCTCGTTCCTGATTCTTGTTCTAGGAACGCTGCTCCTCTCAGGCTGCACCGGCAAAAAGAAAAGCGTTTTGCGCCGCGTCGCCATCACTCCAACGAACGTGCTGTTAAGCGATCCCGCCGCCGAATGGATGAAACTCGGCGTCCCCGTGGTGTTCCAGCAAGACCTGCTGCCCACCCGTTTCACCGCTCCTTTGCTCGCCGGGTCGGAAACCAACCTGGGCGACACCGGCGCCCAGGACATCCTGCGCACCAAAATTGACGATCATCAGGGAAAGCTCCATATCGAAGCCACAGTTGTGGATGTAGCCACCCAAAAAACCACCGCCACCGAAGAAGAGGAGGCCAGTTCCGCCGCTACCTTGATTCCCGCCCTGGACAAGCTGGCCAAACGGATTGACAGTGAAGCGGAGCCGTTCTCCACCAGAAACACCGAAGCCATCAAGTTGCTCGCCACCGCCGCCGAGCAGCGCGATCCACAAAAGCGCAAGGATCTGCTGCTAAACGCCGTCACGGTCGATCCTGCTTTCGGGCTAGGCTACTTCCTGCTGCTTGAAATGACCGCGCGCACGGGGGCAGTCAACTATCAGCCCATCGTTAATCAAGCGCAGGCTCACCGCGCCGGATTCACCCCATATGACCGCGCGCGCTTTGATTTAATTTCACTCCAGCTTTCGCGCGCGCCCATCGCCCAGCGAACCGCCGCCGCCGAAGGGTTGCTGAAACTGGCCCCCAACGATATCGATGGATTATCCGTCGTTTCGGGTATCCGCTTTATCAATGGCGACGTAAATGGCGCGGTGGAAGCCCTCAACCGAGCTATCGATGTCAGCCCGGGTAATCCCAACTTGAAGGGTCAACTCGCCGAAGGTCTGGTGCAGAACAAGCGTTTTGCCGACGCCGAAAAGGTGCTGGCCAAGTCCGACAAGAACCCTGCAGCCCTTTCCGAACTGGCGGTGGTCATCCTGCTGGAAGGCGATGTGGCGCGCGCCACCCAGACCGCCGAACGCTTCTTGGCCACCGTCCCCAATGTCGATTATCAGGCACTGTTACGAGCGTCGTGGACCGAATTGACCGGCGACCGCGCCAAGGCGATCGCGCTGGCGGAAGACGGCAAGTTTACTAACCCGGGGATTCGCGGCTTGGCCCTTAGTGAGGCGACGGTATGGCGTCTTATGAACAAGGATTTCGCGGGTGCCAAAAAAACGGCCGAACTGGCGGCGCAAGTTGACAATCATCCGTCGGCCATCGGCACCGTTGCCGGTTTGCTCGTTTCCGGCAGCGAACCGACTGAAGATTGGCGAAAAAAGGTGGAAGCCGCCCCCCTTAGCCCAGTCATGAAGCAGCCCATTCTGGCTTATGGATTCTTTCTGAATGGCCATTACAGCGAGGCGGCAACCGAATGGCGCAAGGTGTTGGATGCCTCGGAAGGCGCCGATCTGCGCGCTCGCGCCATGCTGGCCGCCTCTCTCGACCGTGCCGGCAAAACCGCGGAAGCTCAGAAGATCAAGGTTGAGCCGTTTCTGGTGCGTGAGTTTGCCGATGTCTACGGTTCGGTCGTGTTCGCGGAAATGCGGCGCCTAACCGGATTGATTCACTGATCTGTCAAAAACTGATCGCCAAAGATTTGACGGCCTGTCAAAAGCCTGCCGCTCACCGTTCGGCCCACATCTTCGCTTTCAGCAGCTTACGCAGCGGGCATAAAAATGCCTCTAAGCCAGCATGAACCTGAGTTCAATCAATAACTATTTCACCAACCACACGGCTTCCGTTCTTAGCGGCGGGCTGCAAAGCGCATCCAAAAGCGCAAAGAGCGTGAACGGCCAATCGTCCGACAGCAGCCAACTTTCGCCGTTCGCCGAACTGTTGAGCACGCTCCAGCAGCTTCAACAAACGAACCCCACGGAATACCAGCAGATGACAAAGCAAATTGCCACCGGCTTGCAAACGGCCGCTGCCACCGCGACCAAGAACGGAAATACCACCGAAGCCACGCAACTCACGACGCTCGCCAAGAATTTCACTACCGCATCGCACAGCAGCTAACCCTGGGAAACTCCGCCCAAGTCAACGGCCTGCGGCGGCGGCGCGCTTCGGATCCCCCAAGCTCATGGCTTCCGGCACTTCTACCAGCTTGCCGCTTGAAACGTTATAGATATACCCGTAGATCGGAATTTTCGCCGGTACCAGCGGGTGATGCCGAATGCGCGTCACGTCCGACACAACGCTCTTGGCCAAGTCTTTAATCGTTAGCCATTCCATGTAGTCGCCAGCGGGCGAACCGCCACCGGTGCCCGGGTCTCGCCACTGGCCATTGTGGAAGCTGGCCGTGTCAAGACTCTTCGCCAACAATTCACGCATTACTTCGTTAGTAAAGGTCAGCATGCCGCAATCCGTATGATGGATCACGAACCATTCGCGGGTTCCCAGCAACTTGTACGAAATAACCAGCGAACGGATCGCATCGTCGCTCGCGCGCCCCCCCGCGTTGCGGATGACGTGAGCGTCTCCCTCGCTCAAACCGGCAAACTTCGCCGGATCGAGCCGTGCGTCCATGCACGTCAAAATAGCAAACTGCCGAGCCGGTGGCATGGGCAGCTTCGACTTAGATCCGAAACTAGCCGCATAAGACTCGTTTGCGTTGAGGACTTCTTCTAAAATCTGCGACAAAAACAACTCCTAACCATCGGACAGATGCTCGATCCACTGAAAACATTTCGCACAATCGTGTGCGCCGCGGCCAGCCGCCGTCATCAGCAGTTTACAATCCTTTAGCGCGCCGTGCTAGAACTATCTGAGGAACTCGAAATACTACAGGGAGTGATCTCGACATGGAATGGACGCCGGATGGAAGCAATCAGGATATTGAAGACCGCCGCGATGAGAGTGGCGGCGGTGGCGGTTTCGGCGGTTTTGGAGTTGGGCATTTAGGCATTGGCGGCATCTTGATTGTGGGCTTGTTGAGTTTAGTCTTTCATCAGAATTTCTTTGCTTTGTTATCGGGCGGCGGCGCAGGCCAAAGCCAGGTTCAATCCGCCCCTAATCCACAACAGGATCAAGCCGAAGCCAGAGACGCCAGCCTCATTAAAACGGTATTCCATAACATCCAAAACAGTTGGACCGTTATGCTGCCGGCGCAAGCGCACGTCCCCTACCGGCACGCAACACTGGTATTG
The DNA here is from genome assembly GCA_963785595.1 of Bryobacterales bacterium. Classification (GTDB taxonomy): domain Bacteria; phylum Acidobacteriota; class Terriglobia; order Bryobacterales; family Bryobacteraceae; genus Bog-105. The sequence goes on from CAWAVY010000004.1 coordinate 840,513, forward strand.
TTCCGCGATTCCACACAGTCCGGCTGCGGCCTGGCGCAAGACGCCACCGGTCCGTTTTATTGCCCGCAGGACGAAAGAGTCTATCTCGACTTGGGATTTTTTGACGAACTGAAAACCCGCTTCGGCGGCTCGAACGCCGATTTTGCACAGTCTTATGTAGTGGCGCATGAATTAGGGCATCACATCCAGAAACTACTAGGTACGGAACAGCAAGTGCGAACGGCTGAATCGCAGCGGCCCGGCCAGGCCAACGCGCTTTCCGTAGCGGTGGAATTGCAGGCCGATTGCTATGCGGGCGTATGGGGCAACTCGGCGCAAGCCACTTTTAAGCTCACCCAGTCGGACATCCAGGATGCCTTAAGCGCCGCAGCCGCCGTTGGCGACGATCATCTCCAGAAAATGGCTACCGGCCACGTGAGCCCGGAAACCTTCACCCACGGCACATCGGCCCAACGCGAAGCATGGTTCACGCGTGGCTACCAATCCGGCGAAATTTCCGCCTGCAACACCTTCACCCGGTAACGCGGCAGCGCGCCACGTGCGTTACCCTGAAAGAGCCTTCCCCGTCCTCAGCTTTCATGGATTTCGCAGAGCAACTCAAATCGCAGCTCAATATTGTTGAGGTGATTGGCCAGTACGTGCCGCTCAAAAGGCAAGGGTCGGGCGCCCGTTATGTTGGCCTGTGCCCTTTTCATTCCGAGAACACTCCTTCGTTCAATGTGAATGGCACTCTAGGCTTCTACAAATGTTTTGGTTGTGATGCCAAAGGCGACGTCTTCAAATTCATTCAGGAGCGCGAAAACCTCACTTTTCCGGAAACACTCAAGCTTTTAGCGGAGCGCTATGGGATTCCCATGCCGGAGCGGCAGCAGCGCCCCGACGATGCCGAATCGCAAAAGCGCGCCGCTCTATTTGAAATGCAGGAAATTGCCGCTGCCACATTTCAAGATAATTTGCGAGCGCCGGCAGGAGCGGAGGCGCGCCAGTATGTGGAATCGCGCAACGTTTCCAAAGAATCGATGGACGAATTCCGCCTGGGCCTGGCCGATGCCTCAAGCCAGCAGCTTTTCAAAAAACTGCAAAAGTTCGGCCCGGTGCTGATGGAGGAATCGGGTTTGGTGGGCAAGCGCGAAGACGGTAGCTACTATGACTATTTTCGCGCCCGCCTGATGTTTCCCATCCACAACGAAGCCGGAAAGATCATTGGCTTCGGCGGCCGTGCGCTGCGGCCCGATGAGAAGGCGAAGTATCTCAACTCGCCCACCAAAGGGCTCTATAACAAGTCGGCCGTTCTTTACAATCTCCACCGTGCGAAGATCGAAGCCCGCAAGAACAGCCGTCTGATTCTGGTGGAAGGTTATATGGATGCAATTGGCGTTTACGCTGCCGGCATCAAGGAAGTAGTGGCGGCCAGTGGCACTGCGTTCCATGTGGATCAGGTGCGCATGGTGAAGCACCAGGTGGCGCAGTCGGGCAATGCCGGACAAGTCATTCTGAATTTCGATTCGGACAAAGCGGGCGCGGAATCCACCGAGAAACGCATCGGGTCGTTCCTGGCGGAAGGCATGCGCGTGCGCGTGCTCGAGATTCCGGGCGGACTCGATCCCGACGAATATATCCAGCAGCACGGGGCCGATGCTTATCGCAAGCTGCTGGCTGGCGCGGCATCCTATTTTCATTGGCTCGCTGATCGCACGCGCAACAAGTTCGACATGGGCACGGTGGAAGGCCGCGTTGACGCGTTCAAGTTTTTGTGGCCAACTATCCAATTGGTTTCAGACCGGCTCGAGCGCTCCGCCATTGCCGATGAAGTGGCGGGCTATTTGAACCTCGACCGCGATACCGTGCGGCAGCAATTCAAGAAAACGCCCCGTGCGGAAGCCCCGCAGCCGCGCGCCATCTCCTCCGCCGTGGCGCCCAATGAAAAATTGCTGCTTGCCTGTTTGCTGGCCAGCGCCGACGCCCGCGCGGCCATCCGTCACTATCTAACCGGCAACCATTCTTTGCAACTGTTGGAACTGCGTGCCATTTTCTCGGCCATTGTCAATCTGGATGAGAAGGCCCGCGGTTTTTCTTTGGAGGACGTGATGAACCAACTTGAGCCGCACTTTCAGCGCGTCCTCACGGAGATTGGCTTTGCCGAATTGGCCGTCAACGAAGAAGCCGCCGCCGAGCAAGCGCTGAACTGTTTGCGGGCGTTGGAGGCAAAAGCGGTGGCCGCTCAATACGACGTTCTGCGCAGGAAAGTGCAGGAGATGGAAAAGGCCGGAGACATGGCGGGCGCCATGCGAGCGGCTGAAGAACTGAACGCCGTACAACGAAGCGCCAACCCGGCTATGCGAAAGGCGCCCAATGCGTAATAGTTTTTGTTTAACCCGGCGCATCCGGGGGTCCGTTTCGTGTTGTACTATGAGGAGTCGAGGTACTAATCGGGGGGCTTCGATCCCTGTGGCGCCACCGCTGGCGGCATCGCTAGGGAAAAGGCAGTGAATGCAAGACAGCAATGACAAGGGCTTCGCACTCTACGACGTAAATGGCGTAGTGCGTGAAGAACTGGCGCCTGACCAGGATCTCAACGAAATCTTCGGCGACCTTGATGGCGCGTCTGTCGAACTTGAAGAGCCTAAAGACTTCGAGAAAAAAGACGACGAACTCGAGGACCTCGCGGATCTTGATCTTTCCGCTGGCGCGCTCGACAAAAGCAACGATTCGGTGCGCGTTTACTTGCGCGAAATGGGCATGGTCCCGCTGCTGACGCGGGAAGGCGAGATTGAACTGGCCAAGCGCATTGAGCGCGGTGAAAGGGCGGTGAATAAAGCGCTCTCTCGTTCCCGGCTCTCCATCCACTTGATTTTCGAAGCCAAGCACATGCTTGAGAAAAATCACTTGTCCATCATGGATGTGATGCAGGCGCCCGACGTCCAGTTGGGCCAGGAAGAAGACGAAGCCGCCGGCGCGTTACGCGAACAGTTCTTTACGGCCATCCTTGAAATCGAAAAGCTTTACAAGAAAAGCCAGCAAACGGAGCAAAAGCTGATCACGGTTTCGCGCAACATGAAACCGAAACAATATCGCAAGCTGCGTTTCGAGTACGCCCGGCAAATGATTTTGATTTCGCGCGCCATTCGCGCCATGGGATTTTCTGCGCGCTTTCGCCGTTCGCTCAGCGATGGTCTCAGAAAAGTGGTCTGTCAAGTTAAGCCGCTGGAGCAGGAGATCGCTCGCCTTCAGCGCAAGATTGAGCAACCCGCGCCCGCTTCTTCGGGCGCTGTGGCCGCTCTGAGGAAAGAGTTGAAATCCCTCTCCGGGCAGCTTCAACTGCTGGAAGACAAAAGCGGCGCTTCATCGACCGAACTGAAGAGCACATTACAGATTGTCGAGCGCGGGGAACAGGAAACAGAAGCCGCCAAGAAGCGCCTTATTGAAGCGAATCTTCGGCTGGTGGTCTCGGTCGCCAAACGCTACACCAACCGCGGAATGCAGTTCCTGGATTTGATCCAGGAAGGCAATATCGGCCTGATGCGCGCGGTAGACAAGTTCGATTACAAACGCGGCTACAAGTTTTCGACTTACGCCACTTGGTGGGTGCGGCAAGCAGTGACGCGGGCGATTGCCGATCAAGCGCGCACCATCCGCATTCCGGTGCATATGATTGAGACCATCAACAAGTTGGTGCGCCTGCAGCGGGTGATGCAGCAGGAACTCGGGCGTGAACCTACCACCGACGAACTGGCGGTTCGAATGGATCTGTCACCGAGCAAAATTCGCCGCGTCATGCGCATTGCTCAGGAACCTATCTCTCTGCAAACTCCCGTGGGCGAGGAAGAAGAATCGAACCTCGGAGATTTTCTTGTCGATAGCCGCATGGTATCGCCATCGGAAGCTGTCATCAATCTGAATTTGCGCGAGCAAACCGCCGAAGTCTTAAAGACCTTAAGCCCGCGTGAAGAGAAGATCGTGAAGATGCGTTTTGGTTTGCAGGATGGCAGCGAACACACGCTTGAGGAAGTGGGTCAGAACTTCGCGGTGACGCGCGAACGCATTCGCCAGATTGAAGCGAAAGCATTGCGCAAGTTACGCCACCCCAGCCGCAGCCATCGTCTTCGCAATTTCCTGGAAAACGGCGCGCCGTCATAAGCCGCTTCAAGTCCCGCTGATTCATTTGTGATAGCCTTTGAGGCACGCTAGCGGTGAGTGCGCAAGATTCAATATGAATTCTGCGTGCGCCGTTGAAGATTTATCAGAACTCGGAGGGTTCCATGAAGTCCCGTCACTTGGGGGTTCCCCGTTGCATCCTACTGGGAATCAAATTTTTGGCTGCATTCGTCCCGTCGATCTTTGCTGTTAGCGGCGCCAGCGGAGCGGCCACCTATGTTTTCGTCTCGGCGAATTTCGATCAGTCCGTCGGAACCAGTTGCCCGCCCGTATGCCATATCACTGGATCATTTACCGTCGCGCAGCCGCTCGCGCCAAATCTGATGCAAGACGTCGGCGGCTCTGGAGCCTTCAAGCCACTCTCGTTCACATTCACCGACGGGGTGACGACGATTACGCAGCTAAATGCTACATCTTCCGGGTTTGCCGTCCACACCGATGCCAACGGCAAAATCACGCAATGGGGAATGTACATGTCCGGGCCGGGCGGCGGCGCGGGCATATCCATATATTATGGGGGGGCCGAAAACCTAACTCAAAACGGCGTCAATCTCCTCGCGTACCAGGCGTATTTCCAGAGCGCCACATCCCCGGGAGGCAGTTGGTCAGTTGCGGGAGTAAATTCTGGCGATCTTCGCGAGATTACGAAGTCATATACGGATAGCTTCACGCCCTTGACGGTGAGTTGGACCCCGGTGTTTCCGGATACAAATTACACAGCCGCATGTACAGCCGAAACGAAGCCTTCGGATTTCCTGCTACCCACCATCACCTCCCGGGCAGCCGGTAGCATGACTGTCTCGCCGACGGAAGGCGGATCGCCGGCGGGAATCCTCGACTGCATCGCCATTCCGGACTACGATTCAACCGACCTTCGCCACGGCCGTGGGGCTTTTTCAGGTTCGCCGGCGTCGGTGGTTGTTAAGTGGAACGCGCCATTCCCTGACACGAATTACACGGCCGTTTGCACGGTTGAGACCGACGGTGCCTTCGGCGGCGGATTCACAGGCGTGATTGACGCAGTGAGCCCGGGCTCCGTAACGGTCCTAAACGCGGGCTATCCCGCGGGCACCATGCACTGCATGGCCGTGCCCGACGCTGACTCGAGCAACGTCCGGCACGCGCGCGTGCCGCTGACAGACCTTACCGTTACCGTTACATGGAATTCCCCTTTCCCCGATTCCTTCTACGTGGCAACCTGCAAACAGCGAGGCTCACTTGCCGACCAACCCTTCGCGATTGCGATTCAAGCCGGCTCGAAACTTCCCGGGTCGATGAAAGTTGTCAGCGACGTAGCCGATGGCACCGTGCATTGCATCGCCGTCCACATTTCCGGTGACACGAACGGCGACGGCTTGGTCAACTGCTCCGACCTGGATATCGTAGAGGCGTCATTTGGCAAAAAATCGGGGCAGACGGGTTTTGATCCCAGGGCCGATGTCAATGGCGATGGCATTGTAAATATCCTCGATCTTTCAATTGTGGCGAAGCAGGCCGCACCTGGAACGGCATGCCAATAAAGGTACAGAGAGCTTACATGAAAATTACCATTGCCCAGTTCTTCGTCCTCGGTTGTCTCGCTTTAGGTCCCACCTGTGTAATTGCGGCGCCGACCCTGACAGTTGAACCTTCTTTGGTGAGCGTCTCAACCGGAAGCAATTTCTCAGTCATCATCGATATAAACACGGTCAACGACCTTTACGCGTATCAACTTGATGTCGATTTCAATCCGAAGATCCTTTCGGTCTCGGCAGTGACGGAGAAATCGTTCCTGCCGGGTGGCGGCGGTACTTTTTTCTTGCCGGGAACAATCGATAATGTGGGAGGATCAATCACGTCTATTGCCGATACTCTTTTGGGATCCGGCGGCGGAGTCAGCGGCAAAGGAGCGCTGGTGCAAATTGATTTCGCGGCGAAGGGTTCGGGGATGAGCTCAATTGACTTGGCGAATTTTCTCTTCCTGGATTCAACCGGCGGGGCAATCGGACTGTCCACTCGAAATGGAAGCGTGGATGTCTCGCCGGCGCTGGCCAGCCCCGAACCCCGTTTCGCTTGGTTGATCGCGCTATTTCTGATTTCGCTTAAACCGAGTTCCCGCCGTGCTAGGATGTCTCTCGGAGGTTGCAAAAACAAATGACACTAGACGAACTAAAAAGCAAATACCAACCGGCTTTCGATACGATTCAGGAGAAGGGCGTCGTGCTTTCGCACATTAACATGGAAGGCGACAAGCTCTTTGTCCAGGGGGCGGCGCCATCGGAAGAAATTAAGAATGAAGTTTGGGACAAGATCAAATCAGTGGATGCGACGTTCAGCGACTTGACATGCGACATCAGCGTAGATCCAAGCTTGCCGCAACCACAGGCAGCGCCGGCCGCTGCTCCCAGCGGCAAGACTTACACTGTGAAAGCGGGCGATACGCTCTCAAAGATCGCCAAGGAATTCTACGGGAATGCCAACGAGTACAACAAGATCTTCGAAGCTAACAAAGATCAACTGAGCAGTCCGGACAAGATCAATGTTGGCCAGGAATTGAAGATCCCTTAAGGTCTTCCACTTGACTGAGCCGTACCCGCGGCTCTTTCGAGCCGGTTACCGGTTGCACTTCGACGCGATCGAGGATGGCGTCTTTCACTTGCTCCAGAGATAAGCCGTTTCGCCAAGTGGAGGAATACGGCATCTCCCAGCCAATCTCAACGTTACTCATCCGCAGCCCACGCGCTTGGCGAACCGTCAATGCCGTCGCCGTGTTCTCGTAAGGCGCGTTGGGATCGGACGAGACAAAAAGCTTTACGTTGTCCAACCGGACGCCCTCTAACCAACTCGCCGGATGACCGTTGATAACGGAAGCACCGCTGCCATGTGCGACGACATTCTGAATGATTACGTTGCGAATCTTGCCGGCAGCCGGCTCGTGGGCGCGCTTCGTTCCGTCTACTTCGCTGCGGCGCTTGATATTGAAATGAAATGGATCGCCGTCGCCCCACCAGAACCAGTCGTAGCGGCGTGTTTCTATCGTCAGGTTCGATAGCACCACATCTTCCACAATGCCGCCGTCGAATACCATAAACGCGATCCCGCGATTGGAATTGCTAATCACGATGTTGTCTATGTTCACGCGGCGGATCGCGTTCGAATTGCCATCGCAGAACTTGATCGCACTCGAAGCCGACGACAGCCGGCAATTGGTTACGGTTACGTTTTCAACCGGTAGCGCAGGCCCCCAAATATCGGCTGAGTAAAAGACCAGAGCGTCGTCTCCGGTTTCAATTGTCGAGTTCGAGATGCGAACATCCTGGCAACCGTCGGGATCAATACCGTCGGCCCAAACACCATCCTTCTGACTTGAATAAATGTAGACGCCGTCGATTAGCAGGCGTTTGCAAGCGTAAGGATTGATGGTCCAACTACGCGAGCGCAGAAATTTCAAGCCGGTGATGCGCACGTCTGTGCAACGCAAGAGCAGAACCATGCGCGGGTAAATCTTTTCATCCGGGAAGCCATGCGGGAAGGGGCGCATAAGCGGTTTGCCGGCGGCTTCCATGAGGCGCTGATTGGCGAGGATGTAGAAATCGGTAATGCTGTTGGGACGCCATTCATAGGTGGATTGCCCGTCGAGGGCGCCGCGGCCTTCGAGAGCGATATCATGCAGATCCTCTCCGGAGATGAGCGCGGATTTAGGTGATGGGTCGAACTGCTCACCGTCTAACGAAGCGAATAACGTGGCCCCCGCTTCGAGGTAAAGGCGAACGCCGGAGCGCAGATGAAGCTGGCCGGTGGTGTATTCGCCAGGACCAACGTAGACGGTGCCGCCGCCGGCTTTGCCGCATGCGTCGATGGTTTGCTGCAGAGCGGGACGGGCATTAGCGGATTTGATTCCCGTAGCGCCGTAGTCTTTGACGTTGAAGACCGGTTGAGCGCAAACGAAACAGCCAGAAGTTATGAATAGGAGGGCGAAGCGTCGTGGCATTGCAGAAAGCGTATCACCACTTAGGAGCCAATCCTTCGGAGGCTGAAGAGTTGAAACGAGACACCTCCTACCGCGCTTTTCTAGCGCAAGGGCGCGGCAGACACTCCTTTATATTCTAGTGAGTATGTTAATCAAATCACATGATTCAGAACGATCAGCCTGAAATCATTTTGGAAGCAGTTCGCGGCCTTGTGTTAAGAGTAGAGACTACTATCGTTACCGCTCCCTTGAAAATCACCCCTGTACGGGCGCGGGAGTGTTTGGCGTGAGGGTTACGGTGTAGCCAAGTTTACGCAGCGCCTGAACCATCTTATTGGCGCGGCGTTTTTTGGTCTTGGGATCACTATCCTGGCCTTGCTCAATGTAGCTTACACCGTCGTGTAAAATTTTCCAGACGAGTCGGCCCAAGCGGTGGGCGATAGCCCAGATAGCAGCGTTATAGTGGAGCCGCGGTAAGAGCCGACGGAAAAGGGCCTGGAAATAGCTGCCCTTTTTCTTGACCGCCGCTTGCGCGGCTTGGTTCAGAAGCCGCCGTACAAAACGATTCCCCTTCGCTGAGTGGGAACTTTTGTTCTTCTCTGCGCTCTCGTTGCTGCCAGGACACAGGCCAGCCCAGGAGGCGAACTCGCCCGCCGAGGGGAACGCCTCGGCATCAGCCCCCATTTCGGCGATGATTTGTTGCGCTGAGTCTGGGCCGAATCCGGGGATTTCCGCTACGCGGACCACAGCCTCTTGGTATTGCTTGAGCAGCGTAGCGGTCATTTGATCCAGTTCGCCGATCTGTTTGTCTAACACCTTGAGGCGCTCCAGATACAGCTTCAGGAGTTGGCGGTGGATTGGCTCCACCGAGCCGGTGAGTGCATCGGTCAGTTGCTGTTGGCTGCAGTGTAGCCGGTCATCTCCCAACTTGGCTAAGCGATCCGGGTCGCTTTCTCCGTCGGCCAGCGCCTGCAAAATCCGTTGTCCACTGACCCCCAACAGATCGCTGATCACGCTGGAGAGCTTGATGCGTGCTTCCTCTAACAAGGCTTCCAGTTGGTTCTGCAGCCGCACCCGATCACGGACCAGTTGGTGTTTGCCGCGCGTGACGGTTCGCCAGGCGCGTTGCTCGGCAGCCGGCACAAAACTCAGCATCAGTTCGTCGGCCAGCAACCGCCTCGCGAGCCGTTTCGCATCGCGAAAATCGTCCTTGCGGCCTTTCGGCGCACGATTGGAGTATGCCTGCGCCAGATGCAGTTTCTCGAAATGCGGCTCCAGATCCAACCACACCGGTTTCCAATACTGCGCCGTCGATTCCATCACCACTTCGCGCACCGTGTGTTCTTTCAGCCAACGGATCAACTCCTGCCGCTCGCTGGCTCCAGTTCCAAACCGCCGGCACTCAAACTCCAGCGCTTCGCCCGCGGGGTCCGCTGCTTCCTCGCCCCCGATGGCGATCACCACCATTAACACTTTCTTGTGAATGTCAATTCCTGCTACCTTGTAAGACATAGTCATCCTTTCCGCCGAGGAAGCGGCAGAACGCGCGATAGCTAAACGATACGCACCCTTACGTGCTCATGCCCCTTCCTCGACGGTAGGACCACGTCACAATCATTGGTTCAAGAACGCGCGTCCTGGGTCATACTCCGTTACGGCCTCAACATATCCAGAGCGGTTCGGATCTCTCCCGCTCCCCGACTCAGAACAGAATATCGCTCTCGAACGCGATTTTCATCATCATTGATGGGCCGCAGGCCCATGGGCACTCCCTTGAAAAACAATGCCTAGCGGAAGAGAACAAAAGGCCAAACTAGGTCGCTTACGCTTCCGGCTCGATTCGGCGCTTTTCATCATCATCGGTGGGCCGCAGGACCATAAGCGCTGCTTAGGCGGGCGGCGGCGGCATCGAGGGTTTCGAGTTTCTTGGCGAAGCAGAAGCGGACGAGATGGCTGCCGTGGCCGGGGCCGGCGAAAAAGCTGGATCCTGGCACAGCACCAACTCCAATTGATTCAACAAGATAACGGCAACATGTCACGTCATTGGTGAAGTCTAGTTCGGAGATGTCGCACATGACGTAATAAGCGCCTTTGGGAATGTGGCAGCGGAAACCGTTTTTTTCGAGAATGGCAATCAGGTAATCGCGCTTTTGTTGGTAGGTTGTGCTGAGTTGGGTGAAATAGCTGTCGGGCAAATTGAGAGCGGTGACGCCGGCGTGTTGGAGCGGGGTGGCTGCGCCCACGGTTAGAAAATCATGCACCTTGCGGATGGAATTTGTCAGTTCAGGCGGCGCAATCACCCAGCCGACGCGCCAACCGGTGACGGAAAACGTTTTGCTCAGACTATTAATGAGAATGGTGCGTTCGCGCAGCGGGCCAAGCGTGATGGGTGGAATGTGTTTTTCGCCATCGAAGATAATGTGCTCGTAAATTTCATCGCAAACGATCAGGCAATCGTGTTCTTCGCAGAGTTCACCCAATAGTTTCAATTCGGCGAGGGAAAAGACTTTGCCGGTTGGATTATTGGGCGAATTGATAATCACGGCGCGAGTGCGAGAGTTGAAGGCTGCTTTGAGACGGTCGGGATCGAAGGTCCAATCGGGCGGATGCAGGCGAACGTGTTTTACGATGGCGCCGCTCAATTGGGAATCGGGCCAATAGTTTTCATAGAAGGGCTCGAAGACCACGACTTCATCGCCCTGGTTCAAGAGAGCAAGTAGCGTGGCGATCATGCCTTCGGTAGCGCCGCAGCAGACGGTGACTTCGCGTTCCGGATCAATATCGAGATTGTAGAAGCGCTTATAGGATTGGCAGATGGCTTCGCGAAACGGTTTGATGCCCCAAGTGATGGGGTATTGATTGAAATCTTCGGCGATGGCTTTTTGCGCGGCCCCTTTCAGTTCGGCGGGCGCGGGAAAATCGGGAAAGCCCTGGGCCAGATTGACAGCGCCGTGTTGAATGGCCTGACGTGTCATTTCGCGAATGACGGATTCACGGAACTCGGCTATGCGCGCGCTTTGGAAACGTCGGAGTGAGGTGGTAGGCGTCATCTTTGCAATTTTATCCTTGCTGCTTCTTCTTGCGGCGGTGAATTTTGGCGCGAGTTCTGGGGCCCTTCTTGGCGACGGCCTTGGTGGGAGCGGGCTTGGGCTGGTAAGGCGGGATATCGGCTTGCGTGCCGGCGTAGAGACGGCGATAGACGTCGGCATTGCGCATGACGATTTGGATATAGCCGCGGGTTTGATGAATGGGCACGACTTCAGTAAATTCGGCGGGCTCGTGGAACGGCCCCCAAGTGCGCCACTGGGAGGTGCGGCCGGGACCGGCGTTGTAGGAAGCTAGGGCGATTTCGGCTTCGCCACCGGAAGAATCGAGCAACTGGCGGAAGAAATAGGTGCCGAGCTGAATGTTGCGGTCGGGCGTAAAAAGTTGGGCCGCGCTGAAGCGCCGTATTCCGAAGTGGCGCGCCAATTGCTTGCCGGTGCTGGGCATGACCTGCATCAAGCCGTGGGCGTTGACTGGCGAAAGGGCGTGCGCGTTGAACTCCGATTCCTGACGGATGAGAGCGGCAATGAGATAAGGGTCGAGACCCTGTTCGCGGCTATGAATTTCGATAGACGAACGAAAGGGCATGGGAAAGGCCAAGCGCCAGAAACCGAGAGGCGCCTGATCAAGCGGCATGTATAGATAACCGGGGGCGAAGGTTTTGATGTAGCGGAGGGCCTCATCGGGAGCGCCGTGGTTGGCGGCGAACTTGGCCAGCTCGTAGGCGTACACATTGGTTTGGCCTTCTTCGTTTCGTGAACCGAACTTGAGCTCGTTTTCGGCGGTATCGTGCATGTCGCTGGCGAGCAACAATTGGGCTCGGGCCACGCGCTTTTGAACCAGCGGCCCGGGCGAGAAGCTGGGGAACTGGCCACGCGCGGCCCACGGGAGCGGCTGGAGAGCGGCAGACAAGGTAACATCCGGTTGGGCGGAGATCATCTCGGCAGATTTCATGCGCGCTTGAGCGAGGGTGGAGAAATAGGTATTCGGCAAATGATTGAGCAAGGCGTCATAGCAGGCGCGCGCTTCCGCCAATCTAGTTTTGCTTTCATACAGGCGGCCGAGAAAATAGAGCGCGTCTGAAGCGTCGTTCGAGGCCGGGTATTGCTTGATGTAGGCGAGGAGCAAGTCCGCGGCATCGGGCTGATCAGCATGATAGGCGTCGAAGGCAACGCGCCAAGCGCACCAGGCGGCTTGATCGTTCTTGGCAAAGTCTGTAGCGCAGGCCCGATAGAGGGGTTGATAGGTAGCGAGATCGTTATCGCGGCGCGCCTGATCGGCGACGCTGATCATGGCTTCCAAGCGCCATGCGGAGGTAGCGTGGTGCTGCTGCAATTCATCGAGATACGCTTTTACGTCGGACTTCTTATCGAGATGGCGGGCACAGCGCACGAGGTACGCTTCGCGTTCGGCGTCGGCTTCGGAATCTTCCACGCTGAGATTTTTGAAGTATTCGAAGGCATCGGAAATCTTGCCGGCGTGATAATCGGCTTCGCCTAAGCGGACGCGCGCTTGATCGCGCTGGACGCCGGCGAGCTGCGGAATGGCGGCGGACAGTTCAGTTTTGGCGTCGGTAGTGCGATTGGCTTCGAGCAGTTTCTCAGCGCGGCCGAGCATGGCCGTTGGGGTGACGGGGGGATAACCATCGGCGAGCTTGACCTTGAGATCGGCCAGGGCGGTGTTGGAATCGGCTGCTTCCTTCGAGGTTGGGTAGTTGTAGTAGACGCGTTGAAAATATTCAGCGGCTTGCGGCAGATCGTTGTTGGCGGCGAGGCAACGGGCGAGTAAGAAGGTAGCTCGCGGCTGGGGAATTTTCTCGAAGTACTTCTTGACCAGATCAAAGGCTTGCTTGGGATTACCTGAATCAAGATAGGCGGATACACCAACGGCGGCGGCGGGGCCGGTCATGGGGGAAAGAAGTTTTTGATCGAAAACCTGGGTGATGGATTTGGTGACTTCCGGGTAATTTTTTAGCTGGAATTCGGCTTGGGCGCGATAGTATTGCGCGTAATCATTAAGCAGCGGCACTTTGACGGCGGCGGTGTTGGCTTGTTCGAGGGCGGCAGAGGGGTTGTTGATTTCGAGATATTGGCGGGCGAGCGAGATGTTGGCGGCGGGACCGGTAGCGTGGGGTTTGGGAGGGCCGGCGGGTTTGACGGGGCCCTTCTTCTTTTTGCTTTTGCGGACGACGCGATGTTTCTTGGGAGCGATGGCGGCGGCGTGGAGGTTGATGCTGGGAAGGATGAGAAGAAAGAGGAAGAGCAGGCTTAGAAGGCCGCGAAAAAGAGGGGACACCCCAGACGATTGGTTGTCGGCGGTAATGTTGAGCGGGGACTGGAGTGTCCCCCCTTTTTCTTGCGTGATGAACTGTTTGCGTTCGAGAGCGCTGGCGGCCATGTTGGCGACGAGTTCCAACCGATCGAGTTCCGAGCCTTCAGCGGCGGCGAACAAAATGGCAGCGACGCGCGAACCGTTCAGAATGGGAAACAAGTGAGCGAGCCTGGCTTGGCTGGCCAGAGGGGCGCCGACTTCGGCATTGGTGCGCAAAGCGGTGACGGGTTCCTTGGAGAGCAATACGGCAGCAAAGGAGGCGGCGTCTTTTGCTGAAAAGCGCAGGGATTGGGGCAACTCGAGGTTCAGCGAGCCGCGCAGTTCGAGGGCATCGCCCTGGACTGCGAAGAGGGCCACTTCGGGCGCACAGGCGCCTGCGCCTTCAACGACGAGCCGAACCCAATCGGCTTCTTTTTCGTATTGGCGCAAGCGGCGGAACAGTTGGTTGAGATCGTGGGCAAGGTTCATTTCTGAGCCACCGCCGAAGGAGCAGGGGCGGGAGGAGACGGCGCGAGCAGGCTAACGATGTGCAATTGGCGGTCGCCATTGCCGAGGTCGAAGATTAACTGGCCGTCGCTATTGCTGAGCGCTTCGCCGTTCCAATCGTCGTTAGGCTGGACGGCTTGGACTTTGGAAAGATGGAGCTTGGGCCAGCCGCCGGCAAGCGATAATTCGAAAGCGCCGGAGACCTTATCGAAATCCTGGTTGAGTGAGAGGCTTACAGCAGTGGCGGAGAAGGAGCCGAGGGCATGAATGCTGCGCAAAGCGTCTAACCCGGCGCCGGTGCTGGCGAACTCACCTTGGGCATCAATGGTGCCGCCACCCCAATGGAAGCCGGTGAGAGAGCCTTTGAAGCGGGCGTCGGGAGCTCGCGAGGTTAGATCTACATTGCCGGAGGCGCGCAGCGAAACAGCGGGCGAAAGAAGCTGCAAATTGGTGAACTGGAGGTTAACACCTTCCCAGAGGAAGCGCGCGTTTAAGGGGCCGAGATCGTTTTCATTGACGATGAAGTGGGCGATAGCCACATCGCCTTCCAGATTCCGTGCGGTCAGCCAAGGGGGGATGGAGCGTTTAGTGAAGGGCAGACGGGCGAGTAATCCGGGTTCGCGCCAGGCGGGTTCGAGGGCCTGCACGACTTGTTCAAAGCCGGCGGCTTCCAGTTCCAGGTGAAGACGCTCAGGACGTTTGGCCGTTTGGTTGTAATGATAATTTCCGGCGAGATTGTTCTGCGCCCAAGTGGCGGTGAAATGCGGAACGTCTAACGTGGCCGGAGTAAAGACCAGTTTGCCTTGCGCTTGCTGGAGCGGCATAGCGACACCGACGGCGGAAAGAGTGGCGTTGCTGAATTCGAACTCGCCCGACCAACCGCCGGACCCGGCACTGTAGCCATACTGCAATTGGCCGGTGACGGTACCACTGTCACCATCGGCAAAGGCGGCGAGAGCGGGCGGTTCGCCAAACCAGGCCTGCGCGGTATTTTTCAGAGTTTGAACGGAAACGTTGTTAACGGTAATGGCGGCGGCCAAGCGCTGGTTATCCCAACGGTAATCACCGCCTACCTGCATGGTGCCGCCGCCGGTGGTTTGCAAAGTAGCTGGTTCGAGGTGGAGGGTATCGGGCAAAATTTTGAGGTCGGCCCCCGCCGCGCTAATCGGCGGAATGTTGGGCAGCGTGGCCACAGCGTCATGAATTGAGACTTCGCCGGAGAGACCGGAGGCGTTGGAATAGCCGACGACGCCATTGATGGCTCCCGAGAGAGCGACGCCCGGGGGGACGGCGAAACCCATGCGCCGGAACAAGGGCAGCAGGGATTCGACAGGAGCTTTGTTGAGCGACGTCATAAGGGTCCAGGCGGGCTTGGTCATAAAATCGTTTACCTTAACTTCGAAGGCGGCAGGCACGGCTTCAGACGGGTGGGGCGGCAAGGTGCGCAGGTCGAGGCGATGGGCGAGCATATCGACAGTGCCGCCGTACGGGACGCGCCAATCATCGCCACTGGAGGGCAGCAGATCCCAACGGTGAACATCCTGCAAACGCAGATTGCCGGTTACTTTCAAAGCGGCCAAGGGTCCGGCGATATGCGCGCGCGAACTGATGGTGCCATGCACGCCGATATCCTGGCCTTGAATGAGCGTGGCTAATTCGCTGAAGTTGCTGGGATCGAGCGTGACGTCGGCTTCGACTTGATTGGCGGCCGCGGGCTGAGCGGTAACGAGCCAGTTCAAGTTGCCGCGCAGAGAGCCGAAGCCATTGCCGGCGCGATCTGTACGGGCGGGCGAACCGGAGAAATTGACGGCCACGCGTCCAGAGTGTTCGGGATAGATGGAAATATCGGCATCGGTGATATAGAAGGTGGTTTTGCGGGTGCCGAGTTTGAAATCCAGGCGGCCGTTGGAAACCTGAATGGCGGGGATGAGATTCAAGGGCATGGCGCGTGGGGCGCTCATGCGCTCAACGAACTCGACGACATTCCAGGCACCGTCGTTGCGCTTGACGAGGTTGAGTTTGGGATCGATGAGGCGGAGGCTGGCGAAACGGATTTGGCCGAGGAGAAGCTTATCGATGCGGAGACGGGCTTCGAGGCCATCCATGTAGGAAAAGGGCTCGAGGCCCCAGCGGGGATCTTCGCCGATGGTGACGTTTTCGAGCGAAAAGCCGGGGACGGGGAGGAGGCGGTAATAGACTTTTTCGAAGCCGACGGGACGGGCGAGGGAGGCTTCCAGAGCGCGTTGAATGCTGGCGCTAAAGTGCGCCGCATTGATAAACGGCGCGACCATGCTGAGCGCGAGGAAGGCGACGAGCGAAGACAGCGAGGCGCGCAGAATGAAGTGCGACGGTTTTGGTTTTGGGGTGGAGATTTCTTGTGGGATCACGGCCATCTGCAGGCGCCCGCCCGAGCGATTGGCTTTGCCTCGATTATAGCGTTGCGTGGGTGGGGGTTGGGGGAGCGCGATTTGGTGGGGGGATGGGGGGTTTTTGACGCGCGGCGATGGAGCGAAGTTAGGCGATATATGGCCCGCTATTAATAGTAGTGGATTTGCGCGGCCAGATGTGAGTTGTTGTGAGTTTTGAAGGAGGGGTTTTTGACGCGGCGAAAAACGGAAGAATGGCCACAGATGAACACAGATAAACACAGATAAGAAACGAACGGTGAAGTGGAGTTGGAAAGACGTTTGCATTTCGGTTCCAGAGTAGAGGAGGGGGATTTGGGACGAGGGTTTGAGAGAGGTGGGTAATTGGGGTTAAGTGGCTGATGGGAGTGGGGTTAGAGAGTTTTGAAGAAAGTTGGAAAGGTTGTGACTGGGCATTGAACGGAATAGACCGCAAATGTTTTATGGCCCGATTTTTTTCGGCGCGATACGATATCCCGAGGGTGTAAAACTGATTGTGTAAACGCAGGTTGATCAAGAAAGGACCTGTGTACTAAATGACAATTAACGAAGAAGTATTAGATAAGTTGTTAGAAAACTATCAAAAGCCAGAAGACATTCTGGGCGAGAACGGGCTGATTAAGCAACTCAGCAAGGGACTGCTTGAGAGGATGCTGGGAGCCGAATTGAGCAGCCATCTCGGCTATGAGAAGCACGATCCAGCAGGCTACGGCAGCGGCAACAGCCGCAACGGCAAGAGCAAGAAGAAAGTGAAGGCGGACTTCGGCGAGATCGAGTTGGAAGTGCCGCGCGACCGGCAATCTACGTTCGAGCCGAAGATCGTACCTAAAGGGCAAACGCGCTTTCCCGGCTTCGATGAAAAGATTCTATCGCTGTATGCGCGCGGCATGACGACGCGCGATATTCAAGGGCACTTAGAAGAGTTGTACCAGGTGGAAGTGAGTCCAGCGCTGATTTCGAACGTGACCGACGCAGTGCTCGACGAAGTGCAAGCTTGGCAAAGCCGGCCGTTGGAGCAACTGTATCCAATCGTGTACCTGGATGCGTTGTACGTGAAGATGCGCGACAACGGGCATGTGCAGAATCGCGCGGTCTACACGGCGATCGCGATCACGTTGGAAGGCAAGAAGGAGGTGCTGGGGTTGTGGACCAGCGCCAACGAAGGAGCGAAGTTCTGGCTGCAAGTGCTGACGGAGTTGCAAACACGGGGTGTGAAAGACATTTTGATTGCTTGCGTGGATGGGTTAAAAGGCTTTCCGGAAGCGATTGAGACGGCCTTCCCGCAGACCCAAGTGCAATTATGCATTGTGCACTTAGTGCGGGCGAGCCTAAACTATGTGAACTGGAAAGAGCGCAAGAAGGTGGCGGCGGATTTACGCGAAGTGTACCGCGCGACGACGGCCCTGGAAGCGGAGCATCGTTTGGAACTGTTCGAGGCGCAATGGGGCAAAAAGTATCCGACGATTGCCGCTCTCTGGCGGCGTCATTGGGAGCGGGTGATTCCGTTCTTTGCCTTTCCGGCGGAGATCCGGCGCGTCATCTATACGACGAATGCGATCGAGTCCTTGCACATGACGCTGCGCAAGGTAATCAAGACACGCGGCTCATTCCCGAATGAAGAGGCGGCGCGTAAACTGCTCTATCTGGCTTTGCGCAATGTCTCGAAGAAGTGGCAAACGATTCAGAACTGGAAGGAGGCGCTGAACCGTTTTGCGATCCTCTGGCCTGGGCGCATTCCGCTACCTGGAGCAGAGTCCGCTTCGCCCTCCTGACCGTGGGATAGGGCAGGCTCAGGAGCCCTGTCAAGGCAACCCTGCGGGCTCGCTCCGCTCGACCTTGACAGAACTCCCAACCCTGCCCAAAGGCGCCTTATAGGAGGGCGAAGCGGAAAACTAAGTGGAATATTTTTAGAGGCGTTTACACAAAAGACTTGACACTACCGATATCCCTTACGCCCATTCATGCCAGCCACTTTCACCCGCCGCGCCGCGTTGCTGTCAAGCCTCGCGGTTTTGCCGCTTCCCGGCGCCTTCGCCCGCCATCTCAAAGTCGCTATTTTCTCCAAACACCTACAATTCCTCCAAGGCATTGAACTTGCTCGCGCCGTCGCCGAAATGGGCTTCGATGGCATCGATATCACCGTTCGCTCCGGTGGCCATGTCGAGCCCGCGCGCGCTGCTGCCGATCTTCCTCCGCTGGTCGCGCTTATCCGCCAGCACGGCCTGGAAGTACCCATGGTCACCACCGATATCGTCGATGCCTCCACTCCTCACGCCCGCACCGTGCTCCAGACTTTAGCCGCTCTCGGCATTCGCTACTATCGATGGGGCGGCTTCAAGTACTCTTCCGCTGAACCCTTGTCGTCCCAAATCGCCGCCTTCCACCAACGCTCCGCCACCCTCGCGGCTCTCAACGCCGAATACCAAGTCTGCGCCATGTATCACACCCACTCCGGCGTGGATCTCGTCGGGGCTCCCGTCTGGGATATTTTTGAAATCCTAAGATCGCTCGATCCCGCCTGTGTCGGCATCAACTACGACATCGGCCATGCCACCGTCGAAGGCGGCTTAGGCGGCTGGATCGATAGCTTGCGGATCGCCCAGCCCTACATTCGCGGCGTTGCGGTGAAAGATTTCGTTTGGCAAAAAAGCGCCGCGGATTTTCAACCCGCCTGGGTTCCGCTCGGCCAAGGCATGGTGCGCTTTCCCGCTTTCTTCGCGCTGCTCGCCCAATCTCCGTTCGCTGGTCCTCTGCAACTCCACTTCGAATACCCTCTCTTCGGGGCCGATGCCGGCAAGCGCCAGCTCACCGCTGACCCTGCCCAAGTCTTTTCCGCCATGCGCCGCGACCTCCAGCAGCTTCGCCTGTACCTGAAAGACGCCGGTCTCTCCAATGCTTAGGCGCGACCTCCTCAAGACCGCCGCGCTTTTCGCCACCCCGGCCATCGTTAAATCCAACCCTTCAGCCATCCGTATTGATCGAATCTCTCACTCCTACCAGGATTTTCGTTACCGCGCTCCCTACAAATTCGGTGGTTTCTCAGTCGATCGCGTGACTGTCCTAAACGTCGAATGTGTTGTCAGTCTCGCCAACGGCCGCACCGCCAGAGGCTTCGGTTCCATGACGATGGGCAACGTTTGGTCCTTTCCCTCGCACGTTCTCTCCTATGACCAAACCCTGGCCGCGATGAAGGCGCTCGCCGAAAAAATCAACTCAGTCACGGCCTCCTTTCGCGAATATGGCCACCCCATCGATATCAACTCCATCCTCGAACCCGAATACCTCCGTGCCGCTGCCGCAGTCTCGCAAGACATGCATCTCACTGAGCCCATCCCCAAACTCTGCACTCTCGTCACCGCCAGTCCGTTCGATGCCGCCGTCCACGACGCGTTTGGGAAAATTCACGGGCGCAACATTTACCAGTGCTATGGCCCGGATCTGCTGCCCAACGATCTCGCAAAGTATCTCGGCGAAGAATACGCCGGTCAATGGCTCAATCAGTTCCTCCTAACTCGCCCTCAGCCCTCCATACCTGTCTATCACTCCGTTGGAGCCCTCGATGCGCTTACCTCCACCGATCTTTCTCACCCTCTCAACGATGGCCTTCCCGAAACTCTCTCCACCTGGATTCCATACTCCGGTCTCGATCACATCAAGATCAAACTCAACGGCGACGATCTAGCCTGGGATCTCGACCGCGTCCTGGGTGTCGATGCCGTTGCCGTGGAAGCGCGCCCCAACATCGCCTGGTTTTATTCGCTCGATTTCAACGAACGCTGCCGCAATGTCGAATACCTGCTGCAATTCGTTCACACACTCAAAGAACGTAATCCTGCCGCTTTCGCCCGCATTCAATACGTAGAGCAGCCCACTGCGCGCGATCTGGCTGCAGATCGGCACAACGTCATGCACCAAGCCGCCAAACTGGTGCCGGTTGTGATTGACGAATCCCTCACCGGTCTCGATATGCTTCTGCTCGCCCGCGAAATGGGTTACACAGGCGTCGCGCTCAAAGCCTGTAAGGGCCAGTCGCAAGCCGTTCTTATGGCCGCTGCCGGCCAAATCCACAAAATGTTTCTGTGTGTGCAAGATCTCACCTGCCCGGGCGCTTCGCTCATCCAATCCGCGGGGCTGGCCGCTCACGTCCCCGGCGTGGCGGGCATTGAAGCCAACGCCCGCGAATACGTGCCCGCCGCCAATCAGTCCTGGCAACAACGCTTTCCCGGAATCTTCACTATCGCCAACGGCCGCATGCCTACTGAGACCATCACCGGCCTTGGTCTGGGAGCCGTATGATCGCCTTTGCTCTCGCACTCCTCCTAAGCCCTGAATTGTTCCGCCAGCAGTGTGCATCCTGTCACGGGGACGATGCCCGCGGCACGGCTAAAGGGCCCGGCCTCGTGGGCAATCCGCACATCGCTGCCGAAACCTCCGACCAACTCACACTCTTCCTGCAACACGGTAACCCCGGCGCAGGCATGCCCGCCTTCAATGATCTGCCTCCCGCCCAACTCGCCTCCCTTGTCCATTACCTCCGTTCTCTAAACTCCGGCGCTCCCTCCGCACCTATTGCCAACCCTCCTAAGATCTCTTGGCGCTCACCCCAACCCGGTGACTGGCTTACCTACAACGGCAGCTACTCCGCCAATCGCTATAGCGAACTTCAGCAGATCAGCACCGCGAACGTTGCCAACCTGAAGCTCCAGTGGATCTTTCCCACTCACTATTTCGGTCTCGAAACCACTCCGCTCGCAGCCGATGGTGTGCTGTATTTCACTGCGCCAAATCAAGTTTTCGCCATTGACGCACTCACCGGCAATCAACTCTGGACCTATGCGCGCCCACAAACTCCGGGCCTCACCGGGGACTCCAAACTCGGTACTAACCGAGGGGTTGCCATACTCAACGAAAGAGTCTTTTTCGTCACCGATAACGCTCATCTCATCGCCCTCAACCGTTCCAACGGAGATCTTTTTTGGGAGGCGCCCATGGCGGACGAGCGCCAGGAATACGGCGGCACCCTTGCTCCGCTCATCGTCGATGACAAAGTCATTGTGGGCGTCGCCGGAGCGGACGAAGGCATCCGCGGCTTCGTCGCCGCTTTTAAAGCCAGTAACGGCGCGCTCGTTTGGCGCCGATGGACCATTCCCTTTCACGGCCAAGCTGGCGCCGAAACCTGGCAAGGCCCGGAGCCTCGGGTGGGAGGCGGCTCAACCTGGCTGACCGGCTCGTACGATCCCCTCACGGGAATTCTCTACTGGCCCACAGGCAACCCGTTTCCCGACTCCGACGACCATGATCGTCCTGGCGACAATCTCTACACTGACTCGATCCTGGCCCTCGATGCCCAAACGGGCGCACTCAAATGGCACTATCAGTTCACTCCGCACGACCTTCTCGATCGGGACGCCACTGAGCCGCCCGTTCTCGTGGATACGACCTATCGCGGCACTCTCCGCCATCTCCTCCTGCACGCCGACCGCAACGGTTTCTTCTACGTTCTCGACCGAACCAATGGCGAACTTCTGCTGGCCAAGCCTTTCCTCCGGAGAGTCGAATGGGCTCATACAATCGGCCCCGACGGCCGGCCCGTCGTCATCGATCCCAACGGTTGCCCCTCCGACGCCGCCAATTGGAGTGCGACCGCTTTCAGCCCACTCACCCGCCTCTACTATTTCCTCGCCCTCGAAGAGTGTGTCGGCAAACCGGTTGGTTATCCCGATCAAACCGGCCAGCGCTTTCTTCGCGCCCTGAACATTGAAACCGGTGAGATCGTTTGGGAAATCGCCCAGCCCGGCCCGGCTCGGGCCAAAACCTGGACCGGCGTTCTCGCCACCGCCGGTGGACTCGTTTTCTATGGCAAGCCCAACGGCGGCTTCGATGCCGTGGATCAACGCAGCGGTGAAACTCTCTTTCACTTTCCAACCAACGTCCGCATGAAAGCGCCGCCCATCACTTTCACTGTCGCCGGCAAACAGTACGTCGTCGTCGCGGGAGGCCCGAATATTCTATGCTTTGCTCTCTAACTCCCGAAGCGATCGCTCAAGCGTATGGGGTTATTCGCGGCCATATCCGCCGCACGCCTGTTGTAGAAGTCGATGCCGCCGACTTTGGTCTTACCGCGGCTTCTCTCACATTCAAACTGGAACTCTTGCAGCATGCCGGCTCTTTCAAAGCGCGCGGCGCGTTTACCAATCTTCTGACCCGCCAGATTCCATCCGCCGGCGTAGTGGCGGCGTCTGGCGGCAACCATGGCGTGGCTGTTGCCTTCGCCGCTCACAAGCTCGGCATTCCAGCCAGGATTTTTGTCCCCACCGTTACCAGCGCTGCCAAGTTAGCGCGCCTTCGCGAATGTGGAGCGTCGCTCGAAGTCATCGGCGATCGTTATGATGATGCTCTCAACGCCAGCCGTGGGTGGGCCGCCGAATCAGGCGCGCTCGAGATCCATGCCTACGATCAGTTTGAAACTCTCTTGGGGCAGGGAACGGTCGGCCTGGAATTTGAAGAACAATCGCCAAAGTTGGACACTCTCCTCGTCGCGGTCGGCGGCGGCGGGCTTATTGGTGGTATCGCCGCCTGGTATCGGGGCCGCGTCAAGATCGTTGCCGTTGAACCGGCCGCCGCTCCTACGCTTCACAAAGCGCTAGCTGCGGGCCAGCCCGTTGACGCAGAAGCGGGCGGTATCGCAGTCGATTCCCTCGCGCCGCGCCGCGTCGGCGAATTGATGTTTCCTTTTGCCCAGCAGTTTGTCGATCGAGTCGTGCTGGTTTCAGATGAGGAAATTCAGGCCGCTCAAAGCCGTCTCTGGCAATCGCTCCGCATCGCCACTGAGCCCGGCGGTGCCGCCGCCTTTGCCGCTCTGCTTTCAGGCCGCTATCAGTCGGAGCCCGGCGAACATCTGGGCGTTCTGGTTTGCGGCGCCAACACCAGCGCGGTGAATTTATGAATGCGCTTTGCGCGGTGCGCTTTCAAGCCGCTCGAGGATGCCGCGCGCCAACTCTTGTGTCTCGCCGAAAGACTCCAAATACTCCTGAAATTTGTGATTCAACTCCAGCGCTGTTTCGGGAGACAGGCGCGAACGGACGATCATGTCGCGTATGTGGACCGGATTGGGGAGCAGCGCTTCCTCCCGCAACTCTTCCAGCGCACTGGAAGGTTGATAGTGATACATGGTGAGCCTCGGTACTAGTCTAATTTAGCGCTTCAAAGGAGATAGCTGTGACGTTCCTAGAAGAGATTGCGGCCGGACGCACCGACCGCGTGTTCGATCATATCGCGCAAGGCCAGTCGGCTCAAAGCCGCGATGCCGACGGTGTTTCGTTGCTTCAGTGGTGTGCCTATTACGGCGATGTGAGCGCCCTACGCTTCTTACTGGCGAGCGGCGAATCACTTGCAACATTGGGCGATAATTTCGATCTCAATGGCGCGTCTTTTCACGGCCATTGGCGGCTGTGCCAATTTCTCTGCGAGAACGGCGCGGACGTGAACAAGCCGCAGCCGGATACGGGCGAGACACCGCTGCATGCGGCGCTCTGTACCAGCGAGCGGCTTAAGCACAACCTGGTCATGCAAATCCTGCTGGCGCACGGAGCGAATGTAAATGCCGCCAGCAAACACAATGTCGAGACCGGCGGGTTCATGCGCGACTGCCGGACCAAGGGCGAGACCGCGTTGCACCGGGCGGCGGCCTTCGGCGATGAAGCCTGTATTCAAATGTTGTTAGACGCGGGCGCGGCGCGTGACGCCAAAGATATGAACGGCGATTCGCCGCTCGGTTGGGCCAGTTGGTATTTGCGGCCGGCGCCGATTCTAAGATTGCTTTGCTATGGGAGGTTCCGCGTGCGTCCGGATTACGCCGGAATGGGAGCAAACCTGCAAGGTCAGCCGTCGTTGAAATAGCTGTTTAATCGCCTTCGCCGCTTGCGAATGCCTTGTCCAGAAGAAGCGCGAAATCGCGGGTCTTATCGCTCACCGAATGACGCAAAGCACCCAGCTGCCGTTCTGCCGTGCGCAGCCGGTCGGCCAGGTGAAGACAAGCGAGGACCGCCGTGCGGGCCGAATCGAGATTGCCGGCCCGGCGCGCGATGTTCGACATCAGCTCGTCTATTTCGTGCGCGAGCGCCACCGTCTCTTCGGGATCGCCAGACGTGCTCAGTGAGTACGTCTGGTTGAAGATCGTCACACGGACGACTTGTTTGGCGGCATCCGGCGTTTCCATGACTCGATGACCCTCAACTGGCGCTCAGGAGGTCGAGCTGGTTGAGCAGCTTTTCAATGCGCGTGCGGACCTGTTTGCGTTCGCCGCGCAGATCGTCCAGTTCGTCGGACAGGCGCTTGAGGCGCAGGTTGAGTTCGTCGCGTTCGCGTTGCATCGCCACCGCCCGGGCTTCGCCTTGATCGCGCGCTCCTGTGGCCGATTTGAGTTCGTCCAATGCCGTCTTAAGGCGCTGCTGTAACTGCTGGTTTTCGCTGCGCAGGGTGGTGATTGCCTGCACCGCCTTTGTGATCCGTTCCTCTAAGTGCGCCAGCGAATCAACGCTTTGCTCCTGGGCTGCTGCTTCCATAACTTTAAAGACTATAGCAGCTATTGGACTTGAGCAGAATGGGCGGCTTTGGCGCGCGCCACCAGGACTTGAAATCCTGAAGCGTCGTTAATGGCTATGTCGGCCAGAACTTTGCGGTTTAGTTCAATCCCGGCCCGTTTTAGGCCGCTGACGAATTTGCTGTAGGAAATTTCGGAGATGCGGCAGGCGGCGTTGATGCGCACAATCCACAATGAGCGGAAATTCCGTTTCTTCAGGCGCCGGCCCACATACCCGTAGCGAAGCGCTTTTTCGACGGCTTCCTGGGCGGCGCGGTTCAGCTTGGATTTGGTAAGAAAAAAACCCTTGGCGCGGCGTAGGGTTTTGTGGCGGTAATCCCGCCGTCCGGTACCTCTTTTGACTCTGGGCACGTTTGCTCCTTAAATTTAATAGTGGAGGGTTGACAGGCACGTGCGGCGCGCTGCTCCCACTCCTGAAATCAGTTCAACGAAATCTAATACGGCAGCATGGTACGCAGCTTCGGTTGATCGGTCTCATCGGCGACGACCGCATGGCGAAGTTTGCGTTTGCGGGCACGCGTCTTGGATGTCAAGATGTGGCGGGCCGAAGCATGGTGGCGAACCACTTTGCCGGTTCCGGTTTTCTTGAAGCGTTTGGACGCACCCTT
The DNA here is from genome assembly GCA_963785595.1 of Bryobacterales bacterium. Taxonomy (GTDB): domain Bacteria; phylum Acidobacteriota; class Terriglobia; order Bryobacterales; family Bryobacteraceae; genus Bog-105. The sequence continues at coordinate 866,094 of CAWAVY010000004.1, forward strand.
ATGGGTCTTCATCTTGGGCATATTCTGTCCTGGAAGTTCGTTCGAGTGGCGATGGAATCGCCGGTGAGGAACTACTTCACAGAGTGTAACACGGTGCTAGAAAATACGCTGCTGCTTCGGCAGGCTGCCTACGGAGCCAATGTTGGCGACAACGAACGAGAAAAGGTACTGGTTATCGTCACGGATGACGTTGTTGATGCGCCTAACCTCGACGCTAAAACCGCAACAATCTGTGTTGTAGCTGAGCTGATACAGACTGAAGGTCACGCGTTGGAGCCGGATATCGTAAAAGACGTCGGCTGCGGCGTTGAGGCCACGGCGAAGACTGTTCCCATAGCCGCCGCCAAAAAAGATCTGGTCGGTGGCCGGGAGCAAAGGGGGGTTGGTAACAATGGCGGTGTCTCCTAGCGTGAAAAAGTATTTTGCGTAACGGACGCTAGCGTTGACGCTGTGATCGAGAAACTTCTTGCGAAGCGGATCGTAATCAGCGCGATATTCAATGCCAAAAAACGAATAGGGATTAATCGTCAGCGCGGAAGTGACGGGGGAGTAGGCACGCGGACCGTCTAGAAAAGTGTAAGGCGTAATCTCTTCCTGAGGAAGATTGACATTGAGTTGCCCGGGAACGATAGAACCGCCGAACGTTGGATTAAAGTAGCGCGCTTGACGGAGACGCCAGGTAATGACCTCGCGCACTTCTCCGTTCTTATCCTTCTTGTAAATGCGGTTGGTTAGACCAAGCGTGATCTGGTTGGTGTCGGCGACGATATCGGTTCCATCGAATTGGATGACTTTTTGAAACTGGTTTACGCCGGTGACATATTTATACTGAGCTTCCGCTTCGATTACGTGCTTGATCTTATTGCCTAAGTGAAGCCATTGGGCGGGGCTGTAGGTGCGCTCAATGGAAGGAAGGCGGAAATCGAGAACGAAGTCTGTGTCGGCGCGGAAGAGATTGGCGGATGCGATGGCGGCGGCGGTTGGCGTGTTGCTTGAGTAGCGGCTTCCGTAATCGGTGGCTTCGAACGAAACGCTTGGATAAAGCGAGAAGCCTTTAAAGCTGAAGGACGAGGAAAGGGTTGGCCGGAGATCCGTACGCTGCATAACGCCCGTATTGATCACCGAGTCATTTCGGCTGAGCAACCCGCTTGAGGCATTGAAGGAAAACCAGAGGGGGAGATTTCCTTGCAGAATTTGTTGCAGGCGGCTGGACGCTTCGACGCTGGGGAACTTCTGCAAGACAATCGGCTTGCTGTTCGTTGAAAAGCTTTCGTACACCTGGTTACGGCTAAAAACGAAATCGAGCGAGTACACATCGTTGTCAAAATGACGCCGCAGGAAACCGATCGAATTCTGCTGCGGGTAAAAGTTGTTGGTGAAGGCGGCGGCGAAGATAAACGAACTGAGGTAATTGTAGTCAATCAGGCCGGTGAAGCCCCAAATTTGGGTGCGGCCGGAAACATTGAATTCGGTACCGCCCTGTTTGGTGCCGGCGCCGGACTGACCGCTGGGAACGCCCTGATCCTGCACTGTGTAGAGGTTGAAGGCCAACTGGCTGACGGCGTTCGGCTTGGCGTGGAAATCAAAGGTGTGAGCGGGACCGCGGAGCGAGAAGTACTCGAAAATGTAATCCATGTCATAGCTGCGATTGATGGCCCAATAGTAGCCGCCGCCGTAGATCCAGCCGCGGGTTGTGCTGTGACCAAAATTAGGAGTGAGGAAGCCGCTTTGGCGGGTATTTTTGCCGAGCGCGCGGTAGAAGTAAGGCAGATACAGAATGGGGATGTGTCTAAACCGGAAGACGCTGTGGCGGGCGATGGCGCGCTGGCCCGGAATAATGTCGAAAACCGGCGCTTCAAAAGCCCACCAAGGCTTGGGGACTCTGCAATCGGTAATAAATCCTTTGTGAAGAATTAAACGGGTCTTAATGCGATCGGCCCATTGCCCCTCATAGTAGAACGGATTGCTGGTGGTGAGCAGGCCGGGGCCAGTCATGATTTTGGCAGGCGTGGTGCCGTTGACAACGTAGAACTTGCCCTCTTCCGTTTTGAGATTGTATTCGGCGTGGTCGGCGTTCAGGATATCGCCGGTGGCGTAATGTTCCAGGTGGACGTGGCCGCGCGCATAGGCCCAGGCAGTGTCCGAATTGTAATCGATTTCGTCGGCGCTGATGGTCATTTCGGAGGTGCGCACCTGGGCGGCGCCTTTAAGATATTTCCACTCGCCTTGAGAATCCTCCGTGACGCTCCTTTCGATGATTTCGTTCTGAGGCGGGAGATCGTTTTTGGGGTATGAGCGGACGGCGTTCTGCGAAAAAGAGGGAAGAGAAAGCGAAAGCGCGAGACTTGCAAGTAAAAAGAACAACTTAGGTGAGAAATGTTCTAGACACGAATCACATTTAATGCTAGATGTTGTAGTTGAGATGGGTTGCTTCGCGAAGGAGAGACGCAACCGAGAACCGTAGCACGTTAGACCCGTGTGCCGCAAGTTGTGAAGCCGGGCTGATGAATGAGGTAGAGCGAGACGATTTGCCGGATGACTTGTCAGTATTGCCAAACTAAGATTCTAGACGCAGACCACCGTTGCCGCCGTTGCGGACGAAGGGTGAGGGAAAGTGTGGAAATTTTTCCGGTGCAAACGTCTGCGACTGCTCGGGCGTACGACTTCGAACCCGAGGCCACGGCTGGCAGCGCTGAGAACCGGCCGCCGCTGTTCGATACGTTATTTAGCAAGCCGAATCCGGCGCGCGTGATTTCTTTTGAATCGCTGCGCAGTCCGAGCGAGCGGCAATCCATAAGGGCGCGAGCTGCGGAGATTTCGCGGCCTGAGCCACTGCCGCACGCGAAAGTTGAACTGAAACGGTCGAAAGCGGGGCGCAAGAAAGCTTCCGAAAACCAGCAGCGGCTTGATTTTCCGGGTATAGAAGAGGTGGCGAGCCCGCCGCAATCGCACATTCCTTGCGATGCGCCTGTGGCGCCGGCCACGATGCGGGCCGAAGCGGCGTTCATTGATGGCGCCATTATGCTAGGTCCGGTGATTTTTGGGATGGCTATTTTTCTTTACGAGGGCGGCAGCTTCGTGATGAATAAGAGTACTGCGCCGTTTTGGCTGGCGGTCTTGTTCACAATACCCGTTCTATACAAGCTGCTGTGGAGTTGGGCCGGACGCGACTCAGTGGGAATGTCGGCCATGGGACTGAGGCTGGTGGATTTCTATGGTAATCCGCCTACGCGCGCATTGCGCTACCAACGGGCGATGGCCAGTTTCATCAGCTTTCTGGCCGCTGGAATTGGCTTAGTTTGGGCGCTGGTGGACGCAGACGCTCTCACGTGGCACGATCATATGTCGAGCACGTTTCCAACGATTTCGGCGTCATAGCGTTTTATTTCTTTTCCACAAGTTCAACTTCAACGGTTAGGTTGACCTCGTCACTCACCATGAGGCCGCCGCCATCGATTGTTTTGCTCCAGGTCAGCCCGAAATCCTGGCGGTTGATAGTGGCGGCGGCGGTAGCGCCGGAGTGCAGATTGCCCTTTTGGTCTTTCACGGCGGTGGCGGGGCTGTCTACCAGCCAAGTGACTTCTTTTGTAACCCCATGAAGAGTCATGTCGCCGATTACTTTCAATTTGCCATCAGCGGCGGGTTCCACCTTGTTAGAAACGAAAGTAATGGTGGGAAACTTGGCGATATCGAAGAAATGGTCACTCTTCAGATCTTTGTCGCGCATGTCGTTGCGGGTATCGAGCGTAGTGGCGTCTATGGTGAGATCGGCCTTTGAAGCTGTGGGATGAGCCGGGTCGTAAATGACCACGCCTTTAAGGCCGTTGAAGGTACCACGAACGGTGGATACCATCATGTGTTTGACGGTAAAACTGGCTTGCGAATGCATGGGATCGACACTCCACTCAGTAGCAGTGCAAACGGCCGCGAAAGCCATGGACAACAAAAAACACGCGAACAACTTTGAACTCATATAGAAAATTTAGCACCCGGACAGCCATTAATTTGTAAAACTATGTAAAAGTCTATCGATTTACTTGGTTTTTGTGTTTGAAGCGGGAACGAGGATGGCCGACATGGAGCCCTTCGACTTGGGCATGCGCGGATCGGCCCCAAAGGCGTGGATCTGATCGCGCGCGAATTCGGCTTCTGGACGCTCGCAAGTGATGACGACCGTGCGGCCGGTGTTATCCACTTCGATAGCATGCTGCAGGGCGGTTTCGATGGACAGAAAGAACAGTTTTTGGAGCATCTCGATGACATAGTCATAGGTATGCTCATCGTCATCGAGCAAAACGACATGGTAAAGCCTGCCATGTTGTTCCCGCTGAATATCCTCGACTTCAGTTCCGAGGTTAGGTAGAGCCACAGCGCTCCGCATCAGTTGACTTTAATTCTAATGCACTGCGCGATCAGGCTGATTCGATGAAGCGAGTTGTTCGAGCAGCAGGGCGCGAACTTTGGCGGTTAGCGCGCCGCGGTCTTTCAAGGAGAGTCCAGCGGTTTCGATGGGCGGCAAGACGCGCATAACAATGGTGCCCGATTTGACAACGCCGCCGCCATAGGGCAAGACTTGATTGCCGCCCAAGAGCACTAAGGGAACAATGGGCACGCCGGCGCGAATGGCGATGTAGGCGCCACCCTCCTTGAAAGATCGCAGTGAACCATCGTGTGAGCGGCCGCCTTCCGGGAAAACCAGCAGCGAAGTCTTCTTTTCCTGAATGGTTTCGGCGGCCAATTGGAGCGTTCTGACAGCGGCACGCGGATCGTCGCGGGGCACGGGGATGTGTCCGGCGCGGCTCAGGTGAGTGCCGAGAAACGGAATTTGAAACAGGCCGCGTTTGGCCAGGAAGCGAAACTGGACCGCAATGTTCGCCAGAACCACAGGCGTATCCATGTAGCTGGTGTGGTTCGCCATGAAGATGTAGCTGGCACGCGCATCTATATGGTGAAGCCCTTCCACTTCCACGCGCACGCCACTGGCGAACAAGAGGAATCTGCCCCAAGCCTTGGCCACCGATGCTTGCGCTCTACCCGAACTGTCGAAAAAGGAGATGACGACGCTGGCCGCGCCAAACAAAATGGTTGCCAGAATAATTGCGGGATCGGCAATCAGAACGCCGCGTAGCCATCGCATGCACTGTTCCATTTTAGGAGACGGGGCCACAGAGTATGGCGCGCGCTTCGCCAACTACGAACAGCGAGCCCGTGAAGAAGACGGCGGTATTGGGAGGGGCCAGGCGAGCAAGCTGGATGGCATGGGCGATGGTGGGGGCGGTGGTGGCTTCGCCGTGGCTATGCAATTCCAGTATGGCCTGCGGCCGAAGCGCTCTGGGGAAGTTAGGCGCAGTGGCGATAAGACGGTCCGCCAGGGGGAACAACTGTTCAGCCACTTCTTCGACAGCTTTATCGCGCATGGCGCCGAAGACGAGCCAAACGGGACGGGCGGAGTAAAACTCACGAATATAGGCGGCAAGAGCAGCGGCGCCGGCGGGATTGTGCGCGCCATCGAGAATAAAATCCGGCTGGCTTGAGACGAGTTCAAGGCGCCCAGGCCAGCGCACCGTCTGCAATCCGGCGGCGATCTGCTCCGGTGAAAGGCCGAGCGCCCGCGAAGCCAGAATCGCGGCTCGGGCATTCTCCATTTGATGGCGGCCCGGCAGATTGCATACATAGGATGCGCCATCCATTACAAAGCGGCAGCCGCGGGTATCGCCATCAACTGCGCTGACCGGATGATCCTTCGCGCGAATCACCGGGCAGGCTAATTGGCGGGCACGATCTTCTATAACGGCGCCAGCTACGGGGTGCTGCGTAGCCACAACTACCGGAACGCCAGGCTTCAGGATGCCTGCCTTTTCAGCGGCAATAGAAGCGAGCGTGTTGCCAAGATAAGCTTCATGATCATAGGCGACGGGTGTAACAACGCAGAGTTCCGGATGGATTACGTTTGTTGCGTCAAGCCTACCGCCCAAGCCGACTTCCATTACGCTGATATCGCAGTGTTCTTTGAAAAGCAGCAACGCCATGGCCGTGACGGTTTCAAAGTAAGACGGATGTGCATCGAGTTGCTCTTGGAGAAGCATTCGCTCAGCGATTTGGTGGACGATTGAGAACGCCTGGGCGAAACTCTCCCTAGTTACCGCAGCGCCGTTTATGTTGATACGTTCAGTGGGTTCCACAAGGTGGGGAGAAGTGTATAAGCCAGTGCGCAGCCCGGTGTTCCGCAACGCCGAGGCGATCATGGCGCTGGTAGAGCCTTTACCGTTGGTGCCGGCGACATGAACAAAACGTTGGGAGCGTTCCGGATGACCCAGGCCGGCCAACAGATTTTGTATTCTTTCGAGACCGAGCTTGGCTCCCGGCTTGATCTCATTGCCGAGTGCGTAAAGATAGTGAACGGAATCCGGATAACTCAAGTGGCCTTCATGCGGTAGTGTACATAACGCCGGTGATGCCTGGCATTGTGTCCGCTGGGAGCATTGCATGGAATTAATAAGCCGCAATCCTCTTGGCGGCCATCAACTAGCTTGTATGGATCTTCGCATAGTTTCACGCGAAGACGTAGCAAAACCAGGAGACAGAAAAAAATGAAACTCAAATTTGCGCTCAGCATCGGCGCGCTGGCTTTATGCGCTATGAGCGTGGCGGCGAAAAGCAAGACTATGGTCTCGCCAAAGGATATTGTGGAGTTCGCGGCCGATTCCGCGGATTTCAGCACACTGGTGACAGCGGTGAAAGCGGCCAGCTTAGTGGATACGCTGAGGGGCGCGGGTCCGTTTACCGTTTTCGCGCCAACGAACGACGCGTTTGCGAAGCTGCCGGCGGGCACAGTGGACACTTTGGTTAAGCCGGAGAACAAAGACACGTTGAGCAAGATTCTGACGTATCACGTAGTGGCAGGCAAAGTGACGGCGAAACAACTAATCGGTTTGATTAAGAAGGGCCACGGCAAAGCCACCGTAAAAACAGTGGAGGGCGCGCCGCTCACCGCATCGTTACAGGGCGGGAAAGTGATCTTGACAGACGAAAAAGGTGGCACGGCGACGGTTACCAAGGCGGATGTCTTTGTGAAAAATGGCGTGATTCATGTCATTGATACTGTGTTGATGCCGAACTAACTGTAATAGGGAGTTAGTAAGTGCATGGTCATTTTGGCGAATCGCGCGCGAGCATTGGCTGAATCAGCGCAAATACATCGCGCGCGACGATTACGTTCCCGTCGCCGTTCGGATGAATTCCATCAGGCTGCATCAGTGCGGGATTTTGATAAACGTGCAGCAGCAGGAAAGGCATGAGCTTCAGTTGATTTTCGCGAGCCAGCTTGGGGAACATTTCCGTGAATGGTTTTACATAGTCGGGTCCATAATTCGGCGGCAAAGTGATTCCGAGCAAGACCGCAGGGATAGATTCCTGCTTCAGGCGGTGGATCATCTCATCCAGGTTTTTTTCGGTGGCTGAGACAGGCACGCCGCGAAGTCCATCGTTCCCGCCGAATTCGAGTACAACCAAACGAGGGTGTTGTGCGATGACGTTGTCGATTCTAGCAAGACCGTCGGTGCTGGTATCGCCACTTACTCCCTGGTTATCCACCCGATAATGAAAGCCATTCCCATCGAGCAGGTCCTGAAGATCGTCAGGGTAGCTCCTGCCGGCCACACCAGCGGTAAGGCTATCGCCGAAGGCTACAATCACCGGTCGGCCGTCAACGCTTTTAAAAGGATTGGAACTGGGAGCGGCGGTTATGCGTTCCCCTTGTTTAGGGACGCTTTCGTTTCGCTGGCAGGAAGCGCACAGACCGCATAGGAAACAGGCTGCCACAATGGAAGTGATTGGAAAGGTTCTCACTTCTCTAAATTGACATGACCCTCATCAGTCCGCGGAAAATAGACGGCCGAATTAAACATGATTAAAGTGGACAACCTTTCGAAAACGATTGAGAACCCGCCGAGCAGGGTTGAGATTCTGCGGGGCATCTCGTTTGAGGTTCCGGCCGGACAGTTTTTGGCCGTGATGGGCGCATCCGGCAGCGGCAAGAGCACACTGCTTGGTTTACTGGCCGGGCTTGACACTGTGACCTCTGGCCGCATTTTTCTGGATGGAACCGATATCACTTATCTGGCCGAAGACGCCATGGCGCGGGTGAGAGGCCGGAAGATTGGGTTCGTTTTCCAGAACTATCAACTGGTGCCCACACTGACAGCGGAGGAGAATATATTGCTTCCCGCCGAACTGAGCGGGCTGAATGGGAACTCAAGAGCGCGCGCGCGCGAACTTCTGGAGCGAGTTGGATTGACCAATCGCGCCCACCACTACCCGGTGCAACTTTCCGGAGGGGAACAGCAGCGAGTGGCCTTAGCACGCGCATTCATTACTCAGCCGCCTATTCTAATGGCCGATGAGCCTACCGGTAACTTGGATTCCACCAACGGACAACACGTGCTGGATTTGCTGGTTCGATTGAACCGGGAAGAGAAAGCGACTCTCGTGCTGGTGACTCACGACCGAGGGTTGGCCGAACACGCCGACCGAATTCTCACACTGCGCGACGGACAGATTCTAAGCGATGAATTGGTGTTGCCGCGGGTGAGTTCTTAAAGATGTTTCTGGGCACCGCATCGAGAATCGCCTGGCGAGAACTGCGGGCATCGACGGGAAAGTTTTTGTTTGTGGTGTTCGCCGTGGCAATTGGTGTGGCGGCGCTCAGCGGCGTGAAAGGCTTTGGTTACGCCTTTAAAGGCATGCTGGTGCGCAATGCCAAGCAACTGATTGCCGGCGATTTGCAAGCGCAGGTTTGGCAGCAGCCTTCGGCGGAAGAAGCGGCGAGGATGGCGGCGCTGAGCGCGCGCTATGGCGTGATGACGCGCGTGACCGAATTGGAGTCAATGGCGGCTTCGGCTAAAGACGGAGTTCCGCAGATGATTTCGATCAAGGCGGTAGATCCCGGTTGTTTTCCTTTCTATGGCACGTTGAAGCTGCTTCCGGCTAAGCGGTTGGCGGACTTATTGACCGATGACGCTTCCGTTGTGGTGACGCCCGAACTGCTGATGCGATTGCGCGTGGCTCCCGGCGACAGCATTCGTTTGGGCGGGAAAGAGTATCGCATCACTGGCACGCTTTTGAGTGAGCCCGACCGATTGGCCTCGGGATTCCGGCCGGGCATGCGAGTCTTGATGAGCCGCGAGGGACTGGCCCGGAGCGGATTGATTCAGTTCGGGAGCCGGGCGGCTGAGCGTTTTCTATTCAAGCTAAAACCGGCAGCGGATTTGGACGGCGCCAAGAGCGAAATCAAGGCCGCCGTGCATCGTGTATTCATCAGCGACTACCGGGATGGCAGTCCGATTGTGGGCAAGGCTATCGATTCAACAACCACCTTCTTGAGTCTGATTAGTTTGATCGCGCTGATTGTGGGCTCACTAGGCGTAGCTATGGCAATGTATTCACACTTGCAGCAACGCATGGATACGATTGCCGTGATGAAGGCCATGGGGGCGCGCTCAAACCAGGTGATTCAGATCTATTTGGTGCAGACTCTTTGGCTTGGCTTAGCGGGCGGATTGATTGGCGTTGCCATTGGCGCGGTGGTGCAGAAATCGTTTCCGTGGCTGATTCAGCGGGTCTTCGCGCTGCTGCCGGAGGTGCCGTGGGACTGGTCGTTTAGCTTGCAGGGATTGAGCGTGGGCGTGTTGGCAACGCTGCTTTTTACACTGCCGCCGCTGCTGGCCATCCGCAACGTACGGCCTAGCTTGGTGTTGCGGCGGGACATGAGCGACGCCGCTTTAGAGAGCCGCCGGCATTGGAAAGAGAAGGTTCCCGGTTGGCTGGGAGGCCTTTGTATCGTGCTTGGTTTTTGCGGCATCAGCGTCTGGCTGAGCGGATCATGGCCCATGGGTTTGTACTTTGTCGCTGGTTTGAGCCTCAGCATTCTGTTGCTGGCGGGTGTCGCGGCGTTGATGCTCTACGCGCTACGCCAACTGGTGCGGGTTTTTCATCAGGTTTTGCCGGCTGCGTTCCGCCATGGGTTTGCGAACCTCTATCGCCCGGGGAATCAAGCCCGATCGGTATTGATTGCCTTGGGGATTGGCGTAATGTTTACCCTTTCTACTTATCTTCTGCAACGCACGGTGCTGCGCGAGGTGAAAAGCGAGGGACCCGGACGGCAGGGCAATCTATTCCTGCTGGACATTCGCGATACCGCGCCGATTGCCGCGCTGCTCAGGAGTCAACAGGGTGTTAACGGAAGGCTGGAGTTAATAGGTTATGTGGTATCCCGCGTTATTGACAAGAATGGAATGCTTACAGAACGGCTGCCACTCACTAACCAGCGGAAAGAGCAGTTACAGACTGTAAGGCTGACCACGGCGCAGGCTTTACCGGAGGGCTTGAAAGTCTTGCGCGGAGGCTGGTGGACGGCGGGGCAAGGCAATCCGCAGCTTGCGGTTTCCGAAGAGGCTCTGCGCGATTTCCGGTTTCAGTTGGGCGACACGCTGAAGTTTCAGGTGGCTGGCCGCCCGCTAGAGGCGCAGATCGTGGCGGTGTTTCAACGAGAAGGGCGGGCGCCCGTGCGCTACGATTTCGTGGTTCCAGAGGCCGCGCTCAAAGGCTTCCCGGTTGTCTATTATGGAGCGGTTCATGTTGAGCCTGGCAGGATTCCCGCAGTGGAAAGGGCGATTTTTGAGAAGTTTCCCACCATTACGGTTATGAATCTGGCGGACGTTATGGCGCGCATCCAGGAAGCGGTGGATCAAGTCGCCCTGGTGGTGCGGTTTCTGGCGTTGTTCGCTATTCTGGCCGGGCTCATTATTCTTTCCTCCAGCATTGCGGGCACGCGTTACCGGCGGGTGCGCGAAGTGGCGATTCTGAAGACTTTGGGCGCGACAAGAAATCGGATCGCGGGCATCTTTTCGATTGAATTTTCAATCCTGGGCGCGATTGGCGGATTGGTGGGCGGAGTGCTTGCCAACTTGTTTACCCGCGTGTTGTGCGACAAGTTTCTGGAGACGAAATACGATTTTGATTGGCTCTCACTGCTGGTTGTTATGGCTGGGACTGCTTTGCTTGCAAATCTTGCGGGCTGGCTAGCAAGCGCCCGCATTTTGAACCAGCGTCCCTTGGAAGTCTTGCGCGGCGAGTAGTAAAAGACTCAAATCGAGCTACCTAACGCCACCGTCGTGGGCGGCGATTTTCACGGTCCTATGAAAATTCCTGAGTCGCAGACGGTTGTGGAATCAACGAGTTCAGGTCGGCAACGGGGGCATGTTTACAAATAATTCCGCGCTCCATGCACTTGCAAGGACGGCCTCTCCTGCGCTTGTGTAAGGGCGCTGGAGACGAGGGATTGTCAAGCGAAAGGGCGTTCGACTCAGGGACGCAAGCGGACGGGTCTGTCGAAGGTGGCTCAATCAAGACGGGAGAACTGGGCTTGAGAGTTACTTCAAAACCCAGGTTCTGGAGGCGCTTGAGTAAGCGGTTCACCACCCTCGGCTTGTTGCGCTGATCGTAGTAATCGGCGCCCAATTCCACATACTCGGTCTGATGGGCGAGGATGTGATACACGATGGTCATGATGTGATGAGCCAATGCCATGACGGCCTTGGGCGCACCCTTGCGCAGGCACAGGCGGCGATAGAAAGCCGCCAGATAGTTGTTCTTGGTGTGCGAAGCAGCCCAAGCGGCCTGGCATAAAGCGCGTTTCACATAGCAGTTCGCCTTGCGTGTCCGGCCGCTCATCCGCTTGCCGCCGCTTTCGCGATTGCCCGGGCAAAGCCCCGCCCAACTGGCCAAGTGGCGGGCATTTTCGAAAGTCTTCATATCGACTCCCACCTCGGCGATGATCGTCCACGCCGTAATGCGGTCCACGCCCGGGATGGTAACCAGACGGCGTAGCTCCTCGCTGAAGCGAGCGGTCCGCCGCTCGATCTCGGCCTCCATTGCTTCCAGTTGCTTTTCGAGCCACTCCATCTGCGCCAACTCGCGGCCCAGCAGCCAGCGTTGTTCGGCGGTGAACGTGCCGTCCAGCGCGCTTTCCAACTGGCGCTTCTTGTTGCGCAAAGTGCCGCGCGCGTAATCAGCCATCCAGCCGGCATCGCGCTTACCTTCCACCAACGCCTTCAGCATGCTCCGCCCCGACAGCCCGAACAGATCCGTCGCCACCGAGGACACTTTGATGTTGTTGCTCTGGCACAACTGCTCAATCCGGTTGCGCACCCGCGTGCGGTCTTCCAGCGTATGCACCCGCTGCCGCGTCAGGTCTCGCAACTCGCGAATCTCGCGCAGCGGCACCCAACTCCCCTTCAAGCGTCCGTCCTCCAGCAACTCGGCAATCCATTGCGCATCGCGGCGGTCGGTCTTGCGGCCGTCCAGTCCTTTGATGTGCTGCGGATTCACCAACAGCAGCTTCTCAAACTCGCCTTCGAGAATGTTCCACAACGGTCTCCAGTACTGGCCCGTCGATTCCATCGCAATTTCGGACACACCGCAGTTCTTCAACCAGTTCCGCAGTTGCCGCAAATCGCGCGTGCATGTCGGGAAACTCCGCCTCTTGATGCTCTGATCCGCTTGTCCTTTGGGGGGCAAGATGCAAACACTCACACTGTTTTTATGCACGTCAATGCCGCAGCACCGCCGCTTTGGTCTTTCTTTCACCTGTTACACTCCTCGTTCGATCACCGAGCGAGGGACGCCTGGGACGACGTAAAGACATTCCTATGCGTGTTCACCGCCGTAGCGGGACGACAGTTCCAGGTTCCAGTAGCTGCGTCCTGACCAGGATCACAAACGGGCTCGAAAGCTCCAACTAGAAATCGGTCTCTTGCTTCGCTGGGGATCTACTTCCAGCCTCCCAAACCTGTCAAGTCCCCCCATTTTCATCCGTCCTCCTGACGGCCCCCAACGGGGGCCGTGCGGCGGATCACAAAAGTTATTAAAAATGTTTTTGGCTTGTTTTCAATAACATGCGCGAAATTTTCCCGGCCGGCTGAACGCCCGTATGGGATTTTCATAAGCGGATGAGCAAGTTTGAAAGAGACAAGCCGCCACGCTGTTCGCAGCGCAACATAGTAGCCAGTTATGCGAGCCAGTTCTGGCAAATGAGAAAACGATGATACAGATTGATCAGGAACACCCGGATTACCGCCGGCTGGCTCCAATATGGGCCATGTACCGGGACCTCTATGCAGGCGGTCAACAATTCAAGACACGCGCTGTCAACTATCTCACGCGAAGACAGAAAGAGCCCCTCGACGTTTTCTCGGAGCGCCTAGCGCGTGCTTTTTATCAGAATTACGTTGGATCGATTGTGGACTGGTACAGCTCCACGCTGTTCCACCGCGAGCCGAGTTTGCTGTACGGTGGAGGATCTGAGCCGGGGAGAAAGTTCCTTTCGGAGTTGCAAGATAATTGCGACAGGCGTGGAACAACGCTATCCGCTTTCTTTCAAGAGGCCTTCAGAAATGCGCTGGTGGTGGGGCGCACGCATATCCTGATCGATTTTCCGCGAGCGGACTCCGCGCCCTCCAATCGAGCCGAAGAGGAGGCGAATGGCCTGTCGCGGGCGTTCCTGATCGCCTTCCAGGCGGAAGATCTTATTAACTGGAGCAAGGACGAGGCAGGTTGTTACGATTGGCTGGTTCTTCGGACCAGAGTGGATAGACAGCCAGACGCGAGTTTTCCCGCACGAGTTACCGAAACCGTTTGGCGCTATTACGATCGCACATCCTACAAGCTTTTCCGGCGAGTGGAAGGCGGTGAACAGAATGGGGCTATCGAATTTCTGGGCGAAGGTCCACATGCGCTGTCGAATCAGAATCGCGTCCCCGTCCTGGATCTAGAGGCGAACGACTCTTACTGGCTGATGAACAAAGCGGCACAACTGCAGTTAGAACACTTCAATAAGTCTAACGCTTTGGGCTGGGCCATCACGATGGGTCTTTTTGCGATGCCGGTTATTTACTCCGAGCGGGCCTGGAATCAAATTGTCGGCGAAAGTTACTTCATACAACTCGCGCCGGGAGACCGGTTCGGTTGGGCGGAACCAGATGGAAAAGTTCATCAGATTGCGGCGGCGCATCTGGAAACGCTCAAAGAAGAAATCTACCGGGTTTGTTATCTATCGCAGGCTTCGGGTGAAGATGCGGGCGGGCGGGTGCAATCGGCTTTGAGCAAACAGCTTGATTTTCAGTTGACACAAGAAGTATTGCGCGCTTACGGCGTTTGGGTCAAAGGCACGATGCGGAAGGTTCTGGAAGCTATTGTGGCGGCGCGCCAGGACGACGTTCAAGTAACGATTTCCGGAATGGACGAGTTAGACATAAGCGACTTTGCCAGTGAGTTAGAGCAAGCGACAAAGTTACTCGCGTTGGGAATACAATCGACGACTTTCAAACAGCAGGTGTTTGAGCGCCTCGCGTTGAAGTACCTGAGCGATGTAAGGCAAGAGACGAAAGATCAAATTGTGGCGGAAATTGGCGCGCAAATTAAGAATCAGTTGGAGAAGAGTTAAATGTCAGAACAAAAGACCATAGAGACTCCAGTGGAGCAGCAGCCCGATATACGGGACGTGGTGAGACAAACAATTCAGGAGTTCGTACAAGCTGAACAGAGAAAAGCGGAACCGGCGTATAAGGCCGAACTTCAAGAAGAGCGGAAGCGCCGGGAAAGCCTGGAAGGGCGGCTCAATCAGTTAGTGGAAGAGAATCGAAAGGCGCGCGCGATGGCGGATGAAGCGGACCGGAATTCGCAAATTCGCAGCGAGCTGCAGCGGCTTGGGGTGGCCAAGCTGGAACTGGCGTTTCGCGCGGTAAAAGACGATATTGTGCGCACGGAAGACGGCAGGCTGCAAGCGCGAGGCCCGGAGGGCAAGACGCTGCAAGACTATCTGGCCGGTTTTGTGCAGGAAAACCCGGAGCTTCTGCCGGCGCGTATTGCGGGCGGCAGCGGCGCACAGCATCCAGCGCGGAATGTGCAACAGGGAATCTCCGGCGGCATTGAGCTGGACAAGATCAAACCGGGCATGAGCAAAGAAGAGCATGACCGGGTGCGTCAGGAGATAGCGAAGCTTGCTTCACAGATGTTGCGCGGAGGGTGATCGATCCGCGGCAGGACGGCCAGTTCCGGCGTTAGCTTGACTGGGTTCGTTCACGGTTAGAGAAATCGGGCGGTAAGAGCCCCAAGAAAAAGGATATTTAGAAGACTTATGGGAATTATTACATCCGCTAACTTAGCGAACGCGATTGTGAAGCTGGTGGCCGCCGACGCCCTGCCAGCTCTGATGGGTAACATGGTGATGGGTAACCTTGTTAACCGAGATTACGAACCGGTACTGGCGAATGCCGGCGACACGGTAAACATACCGATTCCACCCGTTCTGGTGGCGAACAATATTGCCGAGGGCGGAACCGTGAGCGCGCAGAACCCAAGCCTGGGCAACGCTCAAATTGTGCTGAACACGCATGCCGAAGCTACCTTCCAGATTCCCGATGTGACGAAGGCGCTGGCCTTCCCCGAACTGCTGCGGACTTACATGCAGCCGGCGGTTGTGGCGATTGCATCGAAAGTTGAGTCAGACCTGCTAAATCTTTACAGCCAGTTCACCGCAAATCCAATTTTGGGTGTGGCTGGCACGCCGGTGACCGAAGCCGTGATTGATGCGGCGGAAACGGCGCTTTTCGCTGCAAAAGTGCCGCCCAGCGCGCCGAAGTATCTGGTGGTGGATTCGAATACATACTCGGCCATCCGCCAGATTCCGCGTTTCAGCGAGTATTATACGGCCGGCGAAGCGGGTCTGCAGGCTCTGGTCCAGGGCAATGTCGGAAAGATGAAAGACTTCTTTATCTTCCGGTCTCAGTATGTGCCGATAACAGGTACGTCTTCGCCCACCATTCACAATCTGGCGTTTACCAGAGACGCTATCGGTTTGGTGGTGCGGCGCTTACCGCAACCATTGCCCGGCACCGGCGCCGTGGCGGAATACGCGGAGCTTGGCAGCTTCGGGTTGCGCATTGTGATGAGCTATCAGCCGAACACTCTAGCCCAGCAATTCACGGTAGACGTGCTTTACGGTTGTGGGGTACTGCGGAATAACTTCGCCGTTCAGGTGAACGACTAGAGTAAGAAGCAGTGTTTAAGAAGTTGTGAATCAGTGTGGGAGCCGTGTAAGCGCGGCTCCTTTTGTTTGATAGGAGACAGTAAATGGACTTAAGACAATATTTCAAGAAAATCAAGGACACCGAGTTGTCTATTGAGGAACCATATCTTTTAATCGTCAGCCTGGAGACGGCCGACGGTGGAAAGCCGGGCGCAGTGGTGGAAGTCTCACGCCAGGAAGCGGCTAAATCGCTGGTGGAAAACCGAGCGATCCGGGCAAGTAACGAGCAGAAAGAGGCCTACTTCAAGCTGGAAGCGGAGCGAAAAAAGTCCGCCGAGAAAGCGGAGTTGTCCCGCCGGCTGCAAATTGCCATTATTTCGGACTCGGAACTGAGAAGCCCCGTTGCAATACAAGAGAAAGACGAGCAGCCCAAAGGCTCGAGGTAGACGCTCATGGCCCTGTTTACTGACGCGGAAATCATAACGTTGGAGGATTTGCTGCCGTTTGAAGCCTCACTGGTTCAGGTGGCGTCGGCTCACGGGATCAACGTTGATACGAAGATCAGCCTGGCGACGAACTCGGTGAGTGAAAAGTTGCTACAACTGCTGCAAGATACCGGTATGTCCGATCCGCAGTGGTTGAGCCGCCGGGTGATAGGTCTGTCTACCGTGGTGGTGACCTTGCCGCTGCAGCGTTGGCTGTGCTTCGAGTCACTCGCAAAGGTTTTCTCGGAGGCCTACAACGTTCAGTTGAATACTCGTTTCCAAGGTAAGTGGAAAGAATATCGCAACGAGTCGCAATTCGCGGCAGATCAAACCATCCAGGCTGGCTTAGGCATCTTATTCACACCGTTGCCGAAGCCGCAAATGCCTCAGATCTCGGTTCAGGAAGGGACCGCCCCGGCGGAGCCACTGTTCGTACAGAGTTCATGGGTGGATTCGCAAGGAGATGAGAGCGCACTCAGCCCAGTCAACGGATTGGTCGTGAACAACGGCAGCACCATATCTGTGCAAATGGCTGAAGGCGAGCTCGAAGCGCCGCCGGCGGCTCTCGGTTGGAACGTTTACGTGGGATCGGATGCAACCCGGATCACGCTGCAAAATGGTAATCCGCTCAGTATCGGATCCACCTGGACTTTGCCAGCGTCCGGAATCGTAGACGGTGAAGAAGGCGGAAACGGTCAGGCGCCACAGTATTTCGTACCGGTTTCCCGGCAGATCAGGAGAGGGTGAAACTATGTTTCCGTTGACACTGCTTGCGACGAATAAACTCTTGAATCTACTGGCCCTGAATCATGCCTTGTCACAGGCCGTTAGTTCCAACGCGGCGATGGCCGACGTGGTTCTCGCTCCTTTGAATACAAGCCAGATTACCGCATCTTTTGCTGGGCCGGATATGGGCGATCTTGACCTCCAGCTCACTTATCCGCGTGTGTGTATCTATAGCACTCAGGTTGCGAACAATCAGCGGGAGAAATTCCGGACGTTTTCGGGGGTGGTGGCGGTGGTGGCGGATGTTTGGTCAAGCGCCAGCCTGGAGCAGCAGACGGAACTGGCTTTGCACTTTTATGTGGAAGGAATTAGCGCGCTCTTGCGTTCGAGCATTGGCGACTGGGGCGACGGGTGCCGCTATTCGGGAATTTACGATGTGCGCATGCAAACTCCCAAAACGGGTGGTGAGGGCTTCGTTCAGTCGGCTAGGGTGACATGCAATTTGGAAGTGAGCTTCAACTAAGGTATATATGGCTAACTATATTTGGTCGGACGCCAATCGCTTCTACGCGGCAGTGGAAAACGCTTATGGCATTCCCGCGCCGATCTCGGCTGCAAACCGTTTGGCGGCGGTACGGCTGCATTGTCACCAGAGCCTCGAAAATACCGTCAGGAGAGACAAGACAGGTTCGCGAACGTATCTGGGCGGCGCGGCCACGGCAACGCGTGTTAGTAGCTTCGAACTGAATGCGAACCTCATCTCCTGGGACGATGTGACCGCGCCCTGCTATGGCGCACTTGTGCAGGCGGCAATGGGAGCGGTTCCAGAGCTTGTTCATGGGCTTGTGGTGACCGCGGCCAACGGAGTTCAGATTCAAACGCAAACTCCGCATAACCTGAGTGTTGGTTCAGCCATATCCAGCAATGGGGAGACGCGCTTTGTCACGCTGGTGCAAGATGCGGCGACTGTCAGTATAAACGTACCGTTCTCGGTCGTTCCTGGAGTGGAAGATGTATTGGCCACAACCGTGGGATACAAGCTGGCGAATCAGTTACCGAGCGTCTCGCTCTACGACTATTGGGATCCGGTAAGTGCTGTGAGCCGCTTGATTACGGGAGCCGGCGTCGATAAGTTCCAGATCGACGTTAAGGGCGACGTTCATTCGCTGTATTTTAGCGGTCCCGCCGCCGACATCCTCGATTCGTGCAGCGGCGTGTTCGGGGTATCGGGTATTACATCGTTTCCTCCTGAACCGGGACTCTCCACTTTCGGTTATTCAATCGTGCCCGGTCAACTGGGCGAAGTGTGGCTGGGGTCGCCGTTGAATCAAGTCTTCACGCTGATCGAGGCCTCAATCGAAATCAGGAACAACCTGCTCGTGAGGAACCGGGAGTTTGGATCGGCGTATCCGCGTGCCATCGTTGCGGGCCCTCGCGAAGTTGTAGCAAACTTTACCCTCTTCGCTCAGGCCGACACGGACACACAGGGTCTTTATATCGCGGCTAAGGCGCGAACGCCGGTTTCGACCCTTCTACAACTGGGACATCAACAGGGACAGACTATGGCGATCTATCTGCCGAATGTGGTTCCTGAATTGCCTCTTTTCGACGACTCCGAAGCTTACCTGCTGTGGGAGTTTAAAAACAATTTGGCTCAGGGGGAATCGAATGATGAAGCTTACATCGCTTTTGCATAAGGATACTGTTTATTCGAGCGTCTCATGGCACTCCAGCAGGCTGATGCCCGGCGTTCGGTTCGGAATTCGGCGTGTATCGCTGCGGCAGAGGATCGAACTAAATCGAAGAGTGAAGGAATTGACCGTCAAGCACGAATTCCTGAGGGCCGGCGACACTTCCGGGCAGTTGGAAGCCACGTTCTCCGACTTGTTGGTAACTGAGCTTTATCTGGAATGGGGGCTGGAAGAGATTGAGGGATTGTCGATTAATGGCCAGAAGGCGACTGTGGAATTGCTGATCGCTTTTGGGCCGGAAAGCCTGGCCAACGAGATTGGCGAGATCATTCAAGCCGAGAGCGCCCTGACGGACGACGAACGAAAAAACTTCTAATCGCATTCCATTTTCAGTTTTCGGACCAAGCCGCGTGGAAATGCGATGGATGTGTAGCGAGCGGTTTGGCGACGGCGCGCCGATGCGCGTGGCTGGATGTTAAAGAGTTTGAGCCAGCCCAGCCCGTTTGGGTGCGCGGCAAGACACTGGCGTTTCGTTGTCCCAAGTCGATTATCACGCCGCAGAGCCTTGGCTTCATAGAGCAGTTTTTCTATTGGAAAAGTTGCGGTGGAGATTTATGGTCGTTGGACGCAAAGAGCGCCGACGCCGTCTTGTTGCTGCAAGAAGAGTACGCGGAGGAGAAGAAGAATGAAGAGAAATAACTATAAATTGCCGGGTTTATCGAGTGTTCCGCCGGTTCCGAAGGGTCCAAGCGTCACGACGCCGCGGCGCGATCGCGCTGTCTCGAAATTTGGGGCATTGAATCAAGGCACAGTACAACCCATCAGCTTTGGCAAAGCTTCGCGAGCAGCCACCAGGAAGCCACAAACGACAAGCGCGTGGTCGCATCTACTGGCCGCAACCACTTCCAGTGGCTTGGTAGGCACACTCAGCGGCGCACTTGGTTTTAGCGGTGGAATCAGTTCTATTATTTCGGGACTTGTGAGTCTCTTCGGAGGCGCAAAGAGCGCACCTCCCGCCTTGGTGGCCTATCAACTCCCAACCTCTCAGCAGCAGACCATATCCATTGGCAGTTCCGTGGCGACTCCTGGAGTCTACGGCGGTCCTGAGCCCACTACACCTTTCCACAATCAAAACGGCCAAATTGTCCAAGCCGTTAAGCAAGCTCTGCTAAATTCCAGCTCGCTAAACGACGTTATCACGGGGTTATGAACAAATGGAATTCCCAATACTTAGTTCGGGTGCGGTTACGCAATACGGGTCGCCTATTGGCTATGTCTGGCCCGCCCAGGTTATTCGATTCCTGGATGGCCCGGAGCAGCGCTTTCCGGCCTGCGGTAATGTGTTCCGGCGCTGGGCCATCGATCTGCGATTGCTGAACGAATCGGAGGTGGCGTCGATTGAAGCGTTCTTTACCGCTATGAGTGGAGAATACTCAACTTTCGCTTTTCCGGATCCAATCAGTGGAACCAGCGTGCCAAATTGCCGAATCGGCGCGCCTGAGTTGATCAGTAACTATCAGGACGTAGACATAGCGGCTACTTTTATGTGGGTGGTTGAAACAAATGGCTAATCTTATGTTCCCGCAGCTCGCGAGCGGCGCGCTGGCCCAATATCCTATCCGCAAGACAAGCAAGATCCGAACCATAAAGAACATCTTGGCCGACGGAAGCATGCTGGTGGCGCAAGATCAGGGCGCTGGCCAACTTGTCTGGACCCTGTCCTATGCCGCTCTTCAATCCACAGACGTGGGCGCGTTACAGGGTCACTTTGAAGCATGCGGAGGGCCTCTGCGCGCTTTCACTTTTCTAGATCCGACGGACAATCTCCTGGCCGGCAGCGCCGATCTAACCGGGTCTCCGTGGATCATTCCCGCCTTGGTAACGATTGAAAAAGGCATGCCTGATCCATTGGGTGGCAGCAACGCGGTTTATTTCACAAACCTCGGTTCCGCCGCGCAGCAGATTGTCCAGGTATTGCCGGCGGCTCCAGTTAACTTTCAATATTGCCTCTCGGTCTATGCGGCTTCCACAAATGGCGGCACGTGCAGTCTCACACGGGGTAGCGCCAATTCACAAGAGACGAATATATCTACAGTGGCCGCCCAGTGGTCGCGCCTCGTATCAAGCGGCGCGCTGAACGACACGGGCACAGGTATATCCGTGGGCATCGGTCTTGGGGCGGGCCAGAGTGTGTCTCTCTTTGGTCCTCAGCTTGAGCCACAGTTGGCGCCGTCGCGCTTCCGCCCCACCTATGCAAGCGGCGGGATCTATCTAAACGCACACTGGGCGGTGGGGGAACTTGTCTTTATAGCCGACGCGCCTAACCTCTTCTCAACCTCTTTCAGTATCGAAACAAGCGTCTGGACTTAACGAATGTCAACCATAAACCAGATCAAACAATTAGCTGAAGCCGACACGCCGTTGTTGTTCTTTCAGTGTGTACTGCCGTCGGGAGATGTCCAGTATTGGAGCACCTACACTCTTCCCTTCGCCGGCAACACCTATGCGGCGCGCGTACTCAAGCACGATTTGTTCGATTTTCAGCTTAGCGCGGACGACGCAATGGACGGTCTCACTAAATTGTCTTTGACTTTGGCGAATGCCGATTCAGAGTTGTCGGAGCTAAATGCCGCCGTTGGATTTAAAGGCTCGCAGTTGACCGCGTATTTTGCCTTTGCCGATTTACCCAGTCTCACGGTCACCTCGGAGAGCACTGTTTTGTTTCGTGGAATCGCGGGAGATCCGGATCAGATTGGCGAAGACTTCCTGACTATTAGCTTTACCAACAAACTCAGCCTGCAGCGCATCCCCGTTCCAGACGCGCGCATTCAGCGCTCTTGTCCGTGGAACTTCCCTACGAACCTGGCGCAGCGCGATGAGGCATTAAACGGCGGCAAGTTCTCCCGCTTTTACCGCTGCGGTTACTCGGCGGATCTAGCAGGAGGAATGGGCAATTTGAGTAGTGGTCAGGCGTTTACCTCATGCGACTATTCCCGCACACAGTGTGTGCAGAGGGGAATGTTTAGCGCCGATTCAAATCGCAACACCACGGCGCGCTTTGGCGGATTGGAATTCGTCCCACCCGCCATTCAAGTGCGGACCGCCGGCGACAAGACCTCTCAACTGTCGGCATTGATCGACAACACCGCCAAATACAACGATGCCGTTCCACTGGTTTACGGAACCGGTTGGATCAGATCGCCCGTTGTCTTTGCCAGAAACGATGGAAACCTGACTCATATGGAGACGCTCCTCGGGTTGGGCCCGATTAACAGCGTTCTCAAGGTTGTGGTTAATGACATAGAAATCCCCTTGCCCGCCGCCGGCCAAGATGTGACGGCCACCGGTTGGTATTCCATAGTGAGTATCGGCTCTCGTCAAGGCGCTTTCAATCTGGATTGGATTGATTCGTCTGGAAACCCACTCGGCGACCCACATGGCAGCATCGCTTCCCTCTCGATTGTCGTACCTAACAGGATCAGTACCGGCCAATCTACTCCAACTGTGGAAGTCTTGATGCAAGGCATGCAGGTAGACACCTTCTCGAGCGGCGGCAGTCTGCAATCCACAGTCTTTTCCAATAATCCGGCATGGGTGATCCTCGACATCCTGCGGCGTTGTGGCTGGACGCTGGAAGACTTGAATCTTCCCACGTTCTCGGCCTCCGCCGGGTTTTGCGAGACGCTCATCCCGGTAACCGATCTCAATGGCAATCAGTTGCTCGCCCCCCGTTTTAGCTGCAATCTGGTGCTAACGAAACGCCAGAGCGCCGCCGTCATTGTGCGAGGCATTAGGGTCGCTTCCAGTTTGATGATCCGCTATGGGGTATCAGGTTTGTTGGAACTGTTGCCGGAGACGACGTTTGCTTTGCAACAAAGCGCGCTGCCAGACGGTAGTAACAGCGTCGAGACTCTGAACGGAGGTTGGCCAGCGTACGAATTCAGCGACGTGCCCGGACAATTGTCAGGCATCGCGCGAGATCCACACGGCAAGTCTACGGTGCTGCTCTCGTCGAACAGCGTGGCCGAAACGTCTAACTGCCTCAATGTCGAGTTTCAGGACGAATTCAATGAATACCAGCAGGATAGTCTTTCAACCGTGAATGCGAACGACATTGCTTTGATTGGCTATGAGATTAGCAGTCAATCGACCGCCATGGGAATCACGAATTACAGCCAGGCGACCCGCGTCTTACTGCGCCAGCTCGATAAGGCTATCGACGGCAATCTCTACATTAATTTCGTAACCAGTTTTCGCGCTTTGAAGGTCAGACCCGGAGACATAATAGCGGTCACTTATCAAAAGGAAGGCTTTGTAAGAACTCCTTTCCGCGTGGTTAAGCTCTCGCCGGCCACGAACTATCAATTCGTTACGATTCAGGCCCAAATTCACGACGACGATTGGTACAGTGACAGCATAACGACGTTGCTGGCAGCCGGCCGTCAGCCCGCGAGCCAAGTGCAAGTCCCTCGTCCCCTGATAGGAGTAGTTCCCATTCTCGACGCTGAGGGCCAGACTGAGGCGTTCGATTTTGCAGTGAACGAGCAGATCCAGGCACAAACTGACGGCAGCACTACCGACACGCTGTCCGTAGGTTTCTCGGTCCCATCGGCGCCATCTCTGAACGCACTGAGCATCCCCTTGCTCAGCCTTTCACCCAGTTATGCGGAAACGGGCGGCGCCTTGGAAGGAGGAGTTACCTACTATTACGCGATCAGTGCGGTGGACGCGGCGGGGAACGAAGGAGACATATCGTTTACCGCGAACATTACTTTGCCCGCCGGGACAAACACCTATACTGCCACGATCACTCGCCTCAGTCTCCCGGCAAACAGCGTCGCGTTTCACGTTTATCGCGGCCTCAATCCCCAGGTTTTATATCGAATTGCTTCGAGCGTGCCTTTGGCGTCTAACTTCATTGATACCGGATTTCCTTTCATGTCGATTGGGCCGCCAGACGCGAGTTTTGACCACGCCAATTTCTATTATCGATACGAATATGCCGGGCCGCTGGCAGTAACGGCGTCTTCGTCAACAACCATTACGTGCGCAGACATGGGGGCAACCCCAGCCGCCTACACCGGTTTCTCAGTGCGCATTGTTAGTGGGACCGGCCAAGGTCAGGAAGCATCGATCGCTTCGAACGACCAGACGACGCTGACCATTTCGCCTCAGTGGGCTACCATTCCCGACCTAACCAGCACTTTTGTGATCGTGGAACCCTCTTGGATATTCGCCGCCGTTTCAAACACTAGCCCCGCGCAATTCGAAATTCCATACTCGCGCGGCGAGGTAATTGAAATCTCAGGCCGGAGCGCTAACGTGAACAATCACGAAGCGAGTGCGGCCCTTTGTCCCATTACGCGCCGGGCGCTGGGCGATGGCAATCCCGATGTGGGATTGGCCGGTGTCGCGAATTTCGACCTCGAGGCTATTGGCGGCGGTAACTTGGTCCTATCTCACGTCGGGTTTGGAGATCCATTGAACACCTCTTCTGTTACCAGTGGCACTCTTCAGGTCTTCCACTGGAATGAGTTAAACACACCAACACCATATGCGTTGGCTTCCGACGTCGATGCTGTTTCCGCCACCATTGTTTTGAATCAGATTGGATCACCCGCGCCCTACACGGGCCAAACAATTCAAATCGGTTCCGGAATCGGCTCAGAGGTAGTCACCCTTTCTTCCATCGATACCCAAACAAAGTCTTATATCGTTAATCGTGGCCGGGTTGGGTCTGCTGCCGCCGCACATTCCGCCGGCGATGCGGTGCTTCATCTTGATAACTCAACCCTTGTCGTGCCCTTCGCGCCCGGCTTCTTTGAGAATGCCGCCGCCGCTAACTACATACATACCGTCGCGCTGCCGGATGTCCGTATTATCGCGGCTGAATTCTCTGTGAACAACGCCTTCGGGCCTAGTCAGGCACTTGAGCAATCTTACGCCGCCGTGCCTCCGGAGAGCAGCTTACTCAGAACTCTTTCCGGCGGCCAGTTTTCTCTCCAGGTCAACGGATACCTGGCAACGCAGCAAAATGCCGCCCCTCCGCTTCTGGTTCAGGCCAACCATGCGGTTCGCGATATGCGCGCTACTCTGAACCAGCCGGCCAGCGGCTACGACATCGTTGTTACGGTCTTGCAGAATGGCGTTCTCTACGGCAGCACGCTGAAGATCTCTTCGGGAGACGTGTCCTCCTCCATCGTGGGCGGCGTAAACTTCGCGCCGCTTCTCGAAGATGCTTTGTTGACCCTCAATATTACTCTAAATAGTGTAGCCACCCAATCAGTCACCGGAGTTAGTCCGGGCCGCGATCTTACAGTGACGATGAGGTTCTGAATCTATGGCGGAACAAATCACAAAATTGACACCAAACCGCGACCTTCAGGCATACTTTCTGACGCCCTCGGCCATTGCCGCTTTAAGCTCGGCGAGTAGCACGGGGTTTGTTCTTTCAGGCAAGTGGCGCCAGCAGTTTGACTGGGCGGTTGTTGAATGGAACAGGGATAACGTTTTTGAACATCCCTCGCTGCGGAATCTGCCCGATGGGGACTTAAGCGGACTTACCTTGACCTACCAAGAACAGCGCATAGGATGCATTCCATTTCAATCGAATCTGTTTCCCGTGGTTGCCTGGGACAGGCTGCGGCTCTGGGTGACCGGAGCGGACGGTAGCGATACCGTCTACTATGTCAATCTGGCAGCCAACGCCACACCCACCGCCGGTTCGGCGCGATCGGCTTCGGCCACTATGACCGTGGTTGCCTCTCCCGGCGTCGGGCTGCGCGCCGGTTTAGCCTTCTTGGAAGAGCATTACTATTACCAGGTGTCAAGCGGAGATCAGCTTCCCGATATAGCGGCGGGGATTGCCGCCGCCGTCAATGATTTCAGCGCTGATTTTACAGCGGCTTCCAACGGAGCTTCTGTCACGGTTACATGCAAGGGAACCAACGGGAAGGGCAGCCTGGATGGGGCCAACGGCAATCGCATTACAATGTATGGCTTTTCTCAAAACAGTGTTGCCGTTTGGCAATATCCGGCCGCAAGTTTTTCCGGTGGAAGCTTTCCCGATATGTATCAGGTGACAATCGATTTTGCGAATCTATCCGGAACCACCGACAACGATAGCAACCCTCAGCCAGTACCCACCACCAACGTTAGAAAAGTCCGTTGGACCTGGGCTGCGGATTTACAGCCTCTGGAATTTGCTCAAACCGAGTTCCAAGTGATGGTATCGAACTGGTCGGTAGCCGGTACTAACCAGCTATACAGCATTGCGGGTCCTGGAAGCCGGCGAATCGAAGATACAAATTCCGCTGCGACATTTACCGGCTCGTGGCAAATGGAAACGGGAAATTTCTCAGGTAGTAAAGTTCACTATACGAGTGCGGCGGGTGATAGTTGCGCCATTACTTATACAGAGTCAACCCCTCACCAGCTCTATGCTGGATTGCGTCGAACGGCGGGCGCGCCCGTCGCTAACATCACAATTGACGGCGGTTCTCCGCAACAGGTTTTGCTTACCCTGCCGGGCGAAGACGTTCTTGTCCGCTATCCGCTAGGTACCATAGCGGCTGGTTCCCACACCGTTGTCATCACTCACGCCGGCGCGAACGTAAGCCAAACGCTGTATGTCGATTTTCTGGAGATCGCGTACCCCAGTCACAATCTGCCGGATTTCACCGCGAATAGTCAATTAGCGCTCGCGACAGACTGGGACACATACCACTCGCAATCGCTGCCTGCCGAGCGAACCGCCTGGCTCATCAATAAGCTCGGCTTTACAGGCCGCGTGAACCACTATGTAGGAGCGCTTTGGTTCTATGAAATAGTTCGTACTGGAACAAAATATGCGACGTTAACCGTGCAAATGCAGTTGTCCTCCGCAGCCAGCAGCCCGTACATTCAGTTCGGCTTGGCGGCTGACCTAACCTCATTCAGTACCGCCGACGCAGTTACGACAATTAGCCACTTGGTTCTGCCCGACGACGACAGCTCAACTGTCGCGCAAGCGATTGCCGCGCTGATTAACGTTGGAACTAACTTAGTGTGGGCGAGCGCCAACGGCGCTAATTTGACCTTGACTGCCCGCTCTATGGGAACTCTAGGTAATGGCATCGCGTTTGCGTTGATTTCCAGCAGCCCCTACTTTTCCATCAACGCGCCTTCAAATGTCCTCAGCGGCGGTATCGATGGAACGCCCTATACTTTGGCTTCCGATAACGGCGGATTGAATGACACGCTTATGGCAGCCGCCAGCTTCTGGAGAACAGACCTTACGGCCGTTCCGCGCATTAATCGGGCAGCGCGAGACTGGCACGCCGCTTTCTTCGGCGCCATCAAGACCTACGGTATGGATGTTGTGGCGGCATTTAGCACTGAGTTGATGAATGGCGATCCTTCTTCTACCGCTGGTATTGCCCAACGATACTTTGATGGCAAACCGGTGGTTCTCAATACCCCAGCGATTCAAACCAATTTTTCGCCCACGTGCCTTACCTATTGGCAGCAGGTTTATCTTGATATAGCCGCACTGCAAAGCGCCGCCGGCCTGGTTCCTTACTTGCAATCGGGCGAAGTGCAATGGTGGTACTTTTCCGCCGCGGGTGTCAGCATGCCCTTCTACGACGCGTATACGATGCAACAGTTCACCGCCGCGTATGGTGTGCCAATGAAGGAAATTCTCACCAACGCGGCAGACCCCGCTTCCTATCCGAATGAAGTGACGTTCCTGCCGCTGCTGATCGGCGCCTATACCAGCGCCATCCGAACCGCTCTTCAGAATGCCTATCCCGCCTGCCGCTATGAAGTGCTATATCCAACCGACACCAACAACACTCCGCTCAACACTCTCATCAATTACCCAGCCGCTGATTGGACACCTCAAAATCTAACCTGTCTCAAAACGGAAAGCTTCGGCTTTACCAGCGGCTACGATTTGGTGAACTGCACCATGTCCATGAATACCAGCGCTACCAAAGGCTTCACGAATCCACAGCGCGCTCATCTGGTTGGAATTGGCGACGCCTGGAGCGCTTGGCTCAAGGAAGTGGATATTGCCCAGTCGCAAGGGCTCGAAACCGTGGTTTTGTTTGCGTTAGATCAATATTGCTTGATCGGCTATCCGCCGCCTCCATTTGTGAACTCAACTCATAGCTCGCGCCAGGGTTGACAGTGAACTGTCAGTGGATCTGGATACCATGGTCCATTCATGATCTACGTCATCACAATCTCGTTTGTGGTTGTCCTATTGGTGAGCATCACTGTCTACAAATTCACTCAAGTAAAGACGCAAACCGATTTCATGGTCGCCGGCCGCAAACTCAGTTGGCCCGTGCTGGTCTTCACTTTGCTCTCTTCCTGGATCGGCGCAGGCAGCCTTTTAGGCGGGTCTGAAAATGCGTATAGGCATGGGTTCGCCGCGCTATGGCAGCCCGCTGGAGGCTGGCTCGGATTGCTGTTGATTGCCGCCATCGCCGGCCGCGCCCGCCATTTCGCGCAATTCACCGTGCCTGACTTGCTCGAAGCCCGCTACAACTCCGCCGCTCGCGTGCTGGCCACCATCGCCATCGTTATTTCTTACGTGGTCATTACCAGCTATCAATTCATCGGCGGCGGCGACATACTCCATTTGATCTTCCCCAGCGTTTCAAGAGAAGTGGGCTTATGGATTATGGCCGCCTTCGTCATTTTTTTCACCGCTATGGCGGGCATGGCATCCATCGCTTATCTCGATCTCGTCATTGGTTCGGCCGTCACTCTTACCATGATTGTGGCGGTGCCCGTTTTGCTGCACGATACCGGTGGCTGGAGCTTTGTTAGGGCGAATTTACCCGCTAGTCATTTCCAAATACTGGGCGATTATGATTGGCACGGAGCCATTGGCCTCATGCTGCCTACCACGCTGCTGCTCATCGGTAATCAAGGGATGTATCAGAAGTTCTTTTCCGCCAAGTCTGAGAGCGACGCCCGCAAGTCGGTAGTAGGTTGGATCATCGGCACCGTCACTCTTGAGACTCTGCTCATCACTCTCGCTGTCGTTGCCAGTTCCAAGCTCCATACCGACAGGCCGCGCGAGATTATCGCGCTCACCGCCAAACAAGCGTTGCCTTCCTTGCTCGGCGCCATTCTGCTGGGCGGCGTCTTTGCAAAAGTTATTTCCACCGCCAATAACTATCTCTTCTCGCCTTCCACTAATCTGATTCACGATGTCTATCAGCGCTTCATCGATAAGAAAGCTCCGCCCGCCCGCCTCATGATCGTTTCACGGCTTATCGTTGTCCTCTTAGGCCTCTTTGCCGTGCTGCAAGCCTCGCAGTTCGAATCGGTGTTGAAAGCCTCGCTCTATGCTTACACCGTTTATGGCGCGGCCGTCACGCCCTCGGTGATGGCCGTTTTCTTTTGGCGCCGCAGCACCACCGCCGGTGCTGTCTCTTCCATTGTTCTAGGAACCATTGTTACCGTCCTATGGCAGTTGCTCCAGCAGCATGGGCCGGCCGAAATCAAACGCGACATCGGCGGCGTCGACGCCGTCTATCCAGCTCTGGCCTGTTCCGTATTCAGCCTCATCGTGGTCAGTCTGCTCACGCCGCCGCCCTCGCCTCAGCAACTCTCCGCACTGGACGCTTCGTAAAATCCAAACACATGCAAATCGAATTGATCCAAAATTCTCTCCGCGCCGCTCATCTCGATGGCTGGCTCTTCTTTGATCACCATCGCCGCGATCCGCTCGCCTATCGCGTCCTCGGTCTTCCCAACGACCTCCAGCCAACCCGCCGTTGGTACTATTTTCTTCCGGCCAATGGCGAACCCCGCAAACTGGTGCATCGCATCGAAAGCGCAGCGCTCGATACCGTGCCCGGCGCCAAAGATCTCTATTCCAGTTGGGCTGAGCAACAGCAAAAGCTTCACGTCTTGCTCAACGGAGCCAAACGGATCGCCATGCAATATTCGCCAAACTGCGCCATTCCGTATGTTTCGCTCGTGGATGCCGGCACCATTGAACTAGTTCTCGCTACGGGCGTTGAAATCGTTACGTCCGCCAATCTTGTTCAGCAGTTCGAATCGCTCTGGAGTGAGGAACAGTTCAAGCTTCACGTGGAAGCCGGCGAATTAGTGGACAAGGTTCTGCGCGACGCCTTCGATTTCGTCTCGCATAATTTGCGATCTCGCCAGGCGGTCACTGAGTATGAGGTTCAGCAGTTCATCCGTCGGAAATTCACTCACAATGGCCTCGAATGCGATCACGGTCCTATTGTCGCCGTGAACGCCAATGCTTCCGATCCCCACTACGAGCCCACTTGCGATCACGCCACCCATATTCAGCCGGGCGACGTATTGCTCATCGATCTCTGGGCTAAGCTGACTCAGCCGGGAGCGGTTTATTACGACATCACCTGGACTGGCTTTTGTGGCGAAGCTATTCCCGACGCCGTAAACACAGTCTTCGAAACCGTTCGCGATGCGCGTAAACGAGGAGCGCAGTTTGTGATTGATCGGGTAAGCCAAGGTACATCCCTTGCCGGCTTCGAAGTTGACGATGCCGTCCGCGGCCTGATTGAAGAACGCGGCTACGGTCAATATTTTTTCCATCGCACCGGGCACAGCATTGGCACTGAGGTGCATGGAACAGGGGCCAACATGGATAATCTCGAATCCCACGACGAACGCGCCATCGTTGCGCATAGTTGTTTCTCCATAGAACCTGGCATCTATCTCCCTGAATTCGGCATTCGTTCCGAAGTGAATGTTTATGTTGGTGAGGGCTTTGCGACCGTTACCGGCGAACAACAGGAGCAGATGGTACACCTCTGAGTGGTGGCGAGCCTCCTTTCAGCAGGACTTAATTGGTCCACAACCTCCTTACAAATCACAGCATTAGGAGCAGCATGAGCCACATCAAATATTTTGATTGGCGGTGGGTGCTGAATGCGTTCTAACCTCAGATATGGCGACATTAAGTCATATGGAACCACCTCCTACCCTTGTTGGTTTGCTTCATAGGGTTAGCAACATTGTGAGTTCCGAGCTTTCGCTGGACGAGATGCTCGGCGAAATTGTGGGCTTGACCGTTCAGGTGACCGACTGCGATGCCTGCTTGGTTTACCTCATCGAACGTGAGACGAACGAAATCGTGTTACGAGCGTCCCAGGTTCCGCATCAAACCGACCTTGGAAATATCCGCTTAAAAGTGGGCGAGGGCGTGACCGGTTGGGTTGTCGAGCACCACTCGGTGGTTGCGTTGGCTTCCAACGCATCGGCTGACAGCCGCTTTAAGCGCTTCCAGGCGCTTGTAGAAGATACCTATGAGGCCTTTCTGTCGGTGCCGCTGTTGAGCGGCGGAGAAGTGATTGGAGTTATTAACGTTCATCATCGCGACTCGCATGCGCACACTGCCGACGAGATCTCTTTGCTGACCTTTGTCGGCGAGCAGATGGGTGGCGCCATCATGAAGAGTTATCTGGCCGAAGAAAACGCCCGGCTCATCGAAGAGACGGCGGAAATGCGCCGCCAATTGGAAACGCGCAAGCTGGTGGAGCGCGCCAAAGGAATTCTTCAGCAGCGGCATACTTTGACGGAAGAGGAAGCGTATCTGCGGCTTCGCAATGAAAGCCGGCGTTTGCGTCGCCCCATGCGCGAATTGGCGGAAGCCATTATTCTTTCTGAAGATCTCAGCCGCAAAAGCGAACGAATTCAGTAGTCCTTATCCTCCTACCTTCCGAGGCCGCGTGCGAAAACATGCGGCCCGCTTTTTTTGGCCGCTACAATCGAAGTTTGTCCGCGCCATTCCACCCTCTTTTGCGCAACCCTCATCTGCTTACCATCGCGGGTAACTTTTGGCCGCGCGAAATCGATGCCGTGCGCTTTCCCGCCACCCGTGTTGAATACGCCATCCAGCCGCGTACTTCGGTTGTCGCTTATGAACATTCGCCGCTAGCCGCCGCACGTGGCCAAATTGTTTTTCTGCATGGACTGGAAGGCTCCGCCCATGCGGGCTATATCGCCAGCTTCGCGCAGCAGGCGCTAGAACGCGGCTATGGCGTCCATCGCCTCAATATGCGCACTTGCGGCGGCACGGAGGAGCTTTCTGAAACCATGTATCACTCCGGCCTTAGCAGCGACCCGCGCTTCGTCTGCGAACGGCTCGCCGCCCGCGGATTGGCTCCTCTGTTTCTGGTCGGCTTCTCGCTCGGCGCCAACGTCGCTTTGAAGCTGGCCGGCGAATTAGGCGCTGCCGGTCTGCTATCCGGAGTCTGCGCCATCTCCGCGCCCATTGATCTCGCTGCCTGTGTTCGGGCCATTGACCAGCCAGTCAATATCGTCTATCGCCGCCGATTCTTAAGCAGGCTGTGTGATCGAGTTAGACGCAAAAGCATGCTTTCACCGGGCATTTACCAAACGGCCGGTCTTGCCAGGATCAACTCCATCTGGGCGTTTGACGATGCCTTTACCGCGCCGCTCTTTGGCTTTGGCACCGCCGCCAATTATTATGCGACTCAATCCGCCACGAATTTTCTGAACGCCATCCGGATTCCCACATTCGCCATCACCGCGCAAGACGATCCTCTCGTCCCATTTAGCATCTACCGGCACGAAGCGTTCGAGCGAAATAGCGCGTTAACGCTTCTGGCGCCGCGGCAGGGCGGCCATCTCGGCTTTCTATCCCGCGCGCGGCCGCGCTTCTGGCTGGATAACGTGTGCTTAGATTGGATCGATAGCATTTCCCAAAGAGGCTAACCGATGAGTGCGTTGCGCGTTTCGTTGCTGCTGTGCATTGCTTTACTCGCCTTGATTACGGGCGTTCTCTTCGGGCCGCGCATCAAAAACGCGCTTGGGATTACAGCGGCCGATTCGCCCACCGTCGTTACCCAAATACAGCGTCTCAATCAACTCGTCACTGTCCGCTACAGCATCCAGCGCGTGGTAGGCATCAAAGAACCCAAGCAACCGCTGGGCGAGGAATCTTTGCTGCTTATGGTGCAAGGGGAAGTTCAGGCAGGTGTGGATCTGGCCCATTTCGATTCCGGAAACGTTCACTTCTCAGGTCCGCATGCCGTTACCGTGCTACTGCCGCCTGCGCAGATTGTGAATACCTTTCTCGATGAGAAATACACAAAAGTGTGGGACCGCCGCATTACCTGGTGGACGCCCTGGGTTGACTACGACCCCGATTTGGAACACAAGGCCCGGCAACAAGCTCTCGAAGACGTCAAGTCGGCCGCGCTAAGCATGGGGATCTTGCAACAAGCGCAACAGAACGCCGAATCAACGGTGCGTG
This sequence comes from Bryobacterales bacterium, assembly GCA_963785595.1. Lineage (GTDB taxonomy): Bacteria > Acidobacteriota > Terriglobia > Bryobacterales > Bryobacteraceae > Bog-105. Next base: position 899,355 of record CAWAVY010000004.1, read on the forward strand.
ATTTTCTCCAGGCGTTGCATTTCGCCGCTACCGTGAAGTCGGGCGTCTCTTAGCCGCCGCCTTTGCCAACTTTTTCTTCTTCACTAGCGCCATCATATAGTTTTGGTAGGCCTCGTCCAACACCTGTACCACGTGCAACACCCGCTGGTTCTTGCCGAACATTCTGACGCCGCCTTGTAGTTGCAGCATACAGCCCGGATTGGCCGTTGCCACGATACTAGCCTCCGTGCCTTTCACCAATTCCATCTTGTGCCGCAAAATCTGCATCGACATCCCGTTCTCAACTATGTTGTAAATGCCCGCGCTCCCGCAGCACATATCGGCTTGTGGCAGCTCGCGATAGTCCAGCCCGGGAATTGATTGTAACAACTTCCGTGGCGCGTCTTTGATTTTTTGCCCATGCGCCAGATGGCAGGAATCTTGATAAGTCACTACCGCCTCTAGCGTGCCCATCTGGTCGTTGAGCTCCACCGATGCCAGGAATTCCGTCACATCCTGCACCTTCTCGGAAAACCGCTGCGCCGGTTCCGCATAGTCGTAATCGGCGCCCAACAGGTGGCCATACTCTTTGAGTGTTGAGCCGCAGCCGGCGGCGTTCGTCAAAATGGCGTCATACTCCTCCGGCACAAACGCATCCACGTTATTGCGCGCCAGAGCCTTGGCGTGGTCGGCCATGCCGGTGTGCAGGTGCAGCGCGCCGCAGCAGCCTTGCGCCGGAGGTATAACAACGTCGCAGCCGTTCCGTTGCAACACTCTCACCGTAGCTTCGTTCAATCGCGCAAAGGTTACGTTCGCTATGCATCCCGCCACGAAAGCTACCCGAAACCGCCGTTCGCCCAACGCCGGAAAGGTCTTGCCGATCTTGGAGTAGAAAAAAGGAATTTCCGCGCTGGGGGCCAGCACTTCAAGATTCGCCAAATTGTTGCCGAACACTTTGAGTCCGCCCGTCAGGCGCATCAGTTTCTGTAACCCCGACATCTGATACAGATACAAAAACGCCCCGGCCACTTGCAGCGCCGGCCGCGAAGGCAATAGTCGTTCGAAGAAGAAACGCTGGTAGCGCGCCGACCTCCGCGAAAGCTTACGGAGCGGCAGAATCTCTTCACGCGCCGATTCAATCAGCCGTCCATAGGGTACGCCCGAAGGACAGGCCGTTTCGCAGGCCCGGCAAGCCAGGCATAAATCCATGTGCCGAATGTACGAATCGGAAATTGGCGCGCCCTGGGCCACCTGGTTCATTTGGTAGATGCGGCCGCGCGGCGAATCCATCTCCACGCCCAATTCGCGATACGTCGGGCAAGCGTTCAGGCACAATCCGCAATGCACGCATTTATCCAGATCGGCCCGCTGCGGTCCCGTGCCATTTCGTTCTTCGGCTAAGGCCGACAGGATTCTAAATTCGTCCATACAGCCGCGAACGATTGAGAAGCATTCCAGGGTCGAACATTTTCTTCACCTTCTTCATCATTGCAAACGCTTCGACGGACTCTTTCCCTGAACCCAATAACCACAGCTCCCGGTTTATGCGCGTTTCCAGCGGAGCGAACTCCACCACGGCGCTCCAACCGTTTTCCGCCGCCGCCCGCCACAACGCGGTCACGCCTTGCCAGGAACTCAAGTACACGTAGGCCACGCCTGACGCGGCCCGGCAAATACAGGCGCCCGAGACCAGCCGCAACACCGCCCCCACGTCGCTGATCTTAGTCGAAATCCGCAGCACCACTCCGTTGGGCTGACGCCGCAGGAAATCCCCCGCGAATTCGCGGATTTGTGTCCAAAAAATTGTGTCCTCCGCCCCCGTCATCCGCGTCGCGCCTTGCAGCTCTCTTTCATACCTGGCCAGCACGTTGGTACTCCCTCCCGCTCGCATCGCCAGCACGTGCCCCCGTAATCCCAGGCGCGTCGCCGCCGGCGGCGAAATAATATCCATCGCTATGGGCCGCAGCACGCTGTACAGAATCGAATTGCGCTTTTCCATAAGCTGTTCTACGTCGTCAAACGAAAACACAAACGTATGGGTTTGTTCCGGTATGGGATGCAGCCTGAAGTTCACGCTCGTAATCGCCGCCAGTGTGCCAAAGCTGCCAATCAACAACTTACCCATGTCCAGACCCGCCACGTTTTTCACCACCATGCCGCCCGTGCTTACCTGCTTGCCCGCCAGCGTCGCGAATTTCATGCCAATCACTTGATCGCGCGCCGTGCCATAGTAACGGCGCATCGGCCCGCTCGAATTCGTCGCGATCACCCCGCCCACCGTGGCCTTGGCAAAAAACGGCGGGTCCATCGCCACCATTTGCCGGTTCTTGGCCAGCAGCGCTTGCAAGTCGGCAAAAGGCATGCCCGCTTCCACGCTGATGGTTAAATCGTTCGGCTCATACTTCAATACCCGCCGCAATCCGCTGGTATTTACTTTTGTCTCCGCCGGCGTGGTCGGTCCGCCCATCAGCCGCTTGGAATTGTTTCCCGCAATCTCTACAGTCTGCTCCTCGGCAGACGCCTCTTTGAGGATCGAAGTAAGATCCCTGACCGATGACGGGATAACTGATTGCATGAGAACCTATTGCCTAGACTAACTTCTTTCAAAATCTAACGCCCGTAACACGCCGGATGCTAAGCTGACCACAGCTTCCAGTATGCGCTGGACTGCCTTTCCTGGCGATGGCAGACCGGTGAAAGACTATTATGGACTTCGATTACTCCGCCGAGCAAATCCAGCTCCGCAAATCCATCCGCGATTTCGCCGAAGCCGAACTTGCTCCCCATACACTCCACTGGGATGAAAACCAGATCTTCCCGCTCGACGCCATCAAAAAAGCGGGCCAACTCGGCCTCATGGGCGCCATCTTTCCCGAGGATCTCGGCGGCGCGGGCTTCGGCTATATTGAGTATTCCATCATCATCGAGGAGCTAGCGCGTGTCGACCCCAGCGTCGCGCTCATCGTCGCCGCTCACAACTCGCTTTGTACCAATCACATTTATCTCGCGGGTAACGAGGAACAACGCCGGAAGTACATCCCGAAACTCGCCACCGGCGAATGGATTGGCTGCTGGTCCCTGACTGAGCCCGAGGCCGGTTCCGACGCCGCCGGCACCCGCTCCACCGCCACGTTAAAGGACGGCGAATGGCTCCTCAACGGTGGAAAAACTTTCACCACCAACGCCCACTACGCGGATGTGTGCGTGGCCATGGCCGTTACCGACCGCGGCGCATCTCAGCACGGCATCAGCGCTTTTATTCTTGAAAAAGACTCGCCTGGTTTTCGCGTCGGCAAGAAAGAGAACAAGCTTGGCATGCGTGCCAGCGCTACCGGCGAAGTGCTTTTCACCGATTGCAAGCTCCCCGCAACGCAGCTTCTCGGCAAACAGGGCGAAGGCTTTGTCGATAGCCTGCGCATTCTCGATGGCGGCCGAATTTCCATCGCGGCGCTCTCGCTCGGCATCGCCCAAGGCGCGTTCGACGCAGCTCTGAAGTATTCCAAGCATCGCAAGCAATTTGGCCGCTCCATTTCCGAGTTCCAGGCGATTCAAGACAAACTCGCCAATATGGCCACTGATATTGAGGCCGCCCGTTGGCTGGTTTACTGTGCCGGAGCGCGCAAAGATCAAGGCAAGCGTGTGACCAAGGAATCCGCCATGGCCAAATTGTTCGCTTCGGAAATGGCAGTCAAAGCTGCCGATCAAGCCTTGCAGATCCACGGCGGCTACGGGTTTATCAAAGATTATCCAGTTGAGAAATTCTACCGCGATGTGAAGCTTTGTACGATCGGCGAAGGCACAAGCGAGATTCAGCGGCTGGTGATTGCCCGCCAGCTGTTGAAAGAGTAGCAGCTTGTTAACATTTGACGTATGGACAAAGAGAAGTCGATGAAGGACGCGGCGTTGCGTTTGGTAGAGGAAAAAAGACGCTTCAGCGCCGCCGTCCATGAAAGCATTGCGCAAGCTGACCAGGGCGAGCTTATCGACGATGACGAAGTGCGCCTTTGGCTTGAACAACAGGAACGCTCTTGACGCGAATTCGCTGGACGCCGATTACCCTCGACGAGCTCAGAGTGGTTACACTTGGAAAGGAAGAACACCCATGGCATACGTGGCAGTAAACCCGGCTACCCTCAGGATGGCCGAGATCGTTGCTCACGCTACAGTGGCACTCGACGGGAAAGAAAATTCAATGGAAACCTAAAGATACATTGAAGACATGCGCATTGGATATGTCCAAGTCGGTTCCAAACGGCTTCTGGGCCCGTTCACAACCATTGAAGGTTTATTTTTCGGGCGCTAACCCACTGAAAATGGAAGGTCTACCTCCTTTTGCCCCGCCCGTCCATACCCGGCCCAAATTCGCCTCGCGCTAAATTCAAGCCAGTTTGAGGCGGTTGTAGTCAGGCGTCTTCCAAGTAAATCTGGATCGCCCCTTCCTTCCGCCAAGCCCGGATTTCCCGGCTTCGATCTTTCAAAACCGAATATAAGTCCGGTCGTGCGACTTCAAACCTGACTCTGTGCTCAACTGCGCGGCAGCCATTGGGTTCGTTTTTTCAAATCGTGCCGGCCCTTGAAACTCGGCGCCACTCGCCCGAAAGCACAGGGCCCCGCGGTTTTGGGTTCGAATTTTCAATTCAGTTTCCGCCCGGAACCCCCGGCCACCTTGGCTTCGTTTTTTCAAGGAGCCTCGCCAACCTGCCTCCGCCATTCCGTATTCTGTTTAATGGTGCCGCTCACCCCCGAATCCGCCACCCTCCGCGACCGAATCGTGGCCGGTGATCTCCGCGCCCTCGCCCGCGCCGCCACCTCTATTGAAAATCAGACTGCGGCTGGCCACGACCTCATCTCCTCGCTCTTCCCCCAAACAGGCCGCGCCCAAATCATCGGCATCACCGGTCCTCCGGGTGCCGGCAAAAGCACCCTTGTCGATCAGATGGCGGCACTCCTCCGAAGCGCTGGCCAGACCGTGGGCATTATCGCCATCGACCCCTCCAGCCCGTTCTCCCACGGCGCTCTCCTCGGCGACCGCATCCGCATGCAGCGCCACCACTCCGACCCCGGCGTCTTCATCCGCTCCATGGCCAGCCGGGGCAAGCTTGGCGGCTTGGCCCGTGGCACCCTGGAAATGGCGCTTCTGCTCGATGCCGCCGGGCGCAACTATGTGCTCATCGAGACCGTCGGTGTGGGCCAGGATGAGGTTGAGATTGCCCGTTTGGCTGACGTCACCGTCGTTGTTCTCGTACCCGGCATGGGTGACGACGTGCAAGCCATCAAAGCAGGAATTCTGGAAATCGCCGACGTTCTTGCCATAAATAAATCCGACTTGCCGGGCGCTGAACGACTCGAGCAGGATCTTCGCGCCATGCAGAGCGTTGCAAACGACGTGGGTTGCACAAAGGCCGCGCCCATCCGCCGCATCGTTTCCACGGATGGCACCGGCGTTGACGACCTCATGAAAGTGATTCACGACGCCTACGCCGCCCGCGGCAGCCAAAGCCGCAATGTCGATACCTGGGCCCTTCGTCTGCGCGAATTACTGCGCGCTGAATTGCTCGCAGCTCTGCCGGAGAACGCCATTGCGGAACATGCCGCGCTCGTTGCTGCGAAGATAGAAGATCCATACACCGCGCTAGAGGCTTTAACCAGCCTCATCAAGAAATAGCCATGGCCATTGAAATCGATCACCTGGGAATCGCCGTGCGCAGCCTGGCAGAAGGCCGCCGGTTTTACGAACAGACCCTCGGCATGGCCGTAACGCACACTGAAACCGTGGATGCAGAGCAGGTGACGGCCGCCATGTTGCCCGCCGGCGCCCATGCGAATTCGCCCCGTATCGAATTGCTCGAACCGGCCGGTGTCGATTCCGTCATCGCGAAATTCATTGATAAGCGCGGGCCCGGTTTGCACCACATCGCCCTGCGCGTCGATAATCTGGCCGAGACGCTCGACCGCCTCCGTCAAGCCGGCGGTCGTATTCTGAATGAGCCGCGGCGCGGTGCGGGTGGTCATCTATACTCGTTTGTTCACCCCGCTTCGGCTGGCGGAGTTTTAGTTGAGCTAATTCAAAATAAGGAGACAGCTTGAGTAAGCAAGCGGAGATCGGCATTATCGGCGGCAGCGGGCTCTATTCCATGCCCGGTTTTGAGGCGCACGAGGAAGTGCTTCTCCTAACCCCCTTCGGAGATCCTTCGGACGCCTACATCATCGGCACGTTGGAAGGCCGCGAAGTCGCCTTTCTCGCGCGTCACGCTCGCGGCCACCGCATTTCTCCGTCCGAACTAAACTTCCGCGCCAATATCTACGGCATGAAGATGCTCGGTGTTGAGCGCATCCTGTCGCTGAGTGCTGTGGGCTCGATGAAAATCGAACATAAGCCGCTCGATTTCGTCATTCCCGACCAGTTTTTCGACCGCACACGCGGACGCATTTCTACCTTCTTCGGCAATGGTGTGGTCGCTCACATTAGTTTTGCCGACCCGATTTGTCCGCAACTCTCCTCCGCCGCCCACGCCTGTGCCCAAGAGACAGGCATTACCAGCAAGCTGGGCGGCACATACTTATGCATGGAAGGACCCGCGTTTTCCACGCGCGCTGAATCGAACATCTATCGCAGTTGGGGCATGGACGTCATCGGCATGACGAATCTGCAGGAAGCCAAGCTTGCCCGCGAAGCTGAAATCTGTTACGTTACCATCGCCATGGTTACCGATTACGATTGCTGGCACGAAGAGCACGACGCCGTCACTGTTGAGCAGATCATCGGCAATCTCACCAAGAACGCGGAGAACGCCTGCAAACTGGTCCGCCAGATGGTGAAAACACTGCCTGCGAAGCGCACCTGCAAATGCGGTTCGGCGCTGAAGCACGCCATTCTGACCGATATGAAAAGCGTTCCACAAGAAACCAAGAACCGTCTGGAGCTATTGATTGGCAAGTATACTGGCTAGCGAACTGGCACGTGAAGTCCTCGATGCTTGCTTGAAGGACGGTACCTGGCCCTTACGCCCGCTCGACGATCTGATTACCCGGGCGCTTGATGAAGAGGATCAGTTCGCTTCCACCAACGCGACGCGTGCGCTGTTTGGCATCGTAATCGAGCAACTCGGCGATCTCTTTGAGCCAGCCCTCTGCGACGTCTATGCGCGCCTCTTTGCGCATGTTATTAGCCGGGCGCTGCCGGAATACGATGCCGGCGAACTGCTGCTGCGCTACCGGCGGGTGCGCCAGGTGCGGCGCTTCCGGGGCGGGGAAGTGCAGCGCGTCTTCGTTCTCTCTCGCGTCACGCTGGGCGCCGATGTCGCCGTTACCAGCGTCGCGCTGGCGGCCGCCAAACAGCGTTTTCCCGATGCCGAGATCTGCCTGGTGGGCCCAGCCAAGAACGCAGAAATGTTCGCCGCCGACGCGGGCATTGTTCCCATTGCCGTTCCCTATGGCCGCGGTAGTGTCCTCCGCGAACGGCTTCTGGCCGCCGCCGAGTTGCGTGTTGCGGTTGACGAACTCAGTTCCATCGTCATCGACCCAGATTCCCGTCTTACCCAACTTGGTCTGCTCCCGGTTTGTGACGATGCTCGCTACTTCTTCTTTGAGAGCCGGGCTTTTGGCGGCGCCCTGGATGCTCCGCTGCCGCAACTCACCGCCGAGTGGCTCAGCGAAGTGTTTGACGTCGATCGGCATGCGCCCTATGTCGCACCACTCGCTCAGCAAAGCGTCGCCGAGATCACGGTGAGCTTGGGTGTGGGCGAAAATGCTTGCAAACGCATCGACGACGATTTTGAATTCGCGGTGCTCCGTAGGCTTATCGGTTACGGGCGCGCCATACTGCTGGACCGCGGCGCGGGCGGTGAGGAAGCGCAGCGCGTGGATTCTCTGGTTGCCAAACTGGGACACCCGCCGCAGCTCCAGTTACACGATGGCGCTTATGCTTCGTTTGCCAGCCACATTGCGCAGAGTAAGCTTTACTTCGGCTACGATTCAGCTGGCCAGCACGTCGCCGCCGCCGCCGGGGTTCCTCTGGTTTCAGTTTTTGCGGGCTATGTCTCAGACCGGATGTTCTTCCGCTGGCGTCCCAGTACACCTTGCTCTCACGTCATCCCGGTAGATGCCGCCAATCGCTCCAGCGTCCTCGAACGTGCGCTGAAAGCTATTGAGGAGGTGGCGGCGGAGGTGTGGGCAGCACCCACGGGTTCTCGCGTTTACTAGGCGCCGTGGTTGCAGGCTTCTCTTCCGTAGTGCTATCGGGCAGCGGTGGCGGCGCGTTGGGGTCCAGGTCGTACTTAATGGTTGACCCCGTGTCGAACTTGCGATAGCTGCGAAATTCGATCTCGTTCTTCGAGCTTTCCCGCCCCGCCTTCATCAGCAGCAAAGCTTTTAAGGGAACCACGAATTTCTGGCCTGAGATTTCCACCAAATCGTAATCCAGCCGCTCGCTGGTTTCGGTCACTGGGAAACTGCGCGGAATATCCACCGCCTCAAATTTGATGCGTCCAATTTCGCCAGTATTCGGGTCGGCATAAACCAACCCGCGATAGGCGGTGACAATCCGCTGGTCGTCGTCTTTACTCGCGCCGTAGTGAATGTACCAGATGGAGTGCGCGCTGTCCACAAAATAGTTGAACACCGCCATGCGCCGCCCGCGCAGAGTGGCCCAATGATCCCAACCGAATTCCGCCTGGCTTTGCGGTTCGAAAATCGTTCTCATCAAGCTGCCAAATTCGCCGGTGGAAGTCGCGCCGCCGGTCTTCACCTGGTCCATGGTTTCTTCCACCAGCTTGCTGTTTACCGAATAGACGCTATAGTGTTCCTGGCCCTCGTTGTACCCCACTCTTGCCAGAATCGTGCCGGCGTTGCGGTAGCTATCTTTGCCGTTGGGGTCGATATATTGACGCGTTACTTCCACGCAGACAAAGTTGGGCAGATTCTTGGTGTAGTTGAGAGCGTAGTCGCGCATCGCCTGTATGATTTCCTGCTGCCGGATGGAATCGGGCGGCGGGATTGGAGCTGCTTTGGGAGTCAAGCTGGCGGTTGGCGATTCGGTTGTTATCCCTTGATCCGCCGCAGTGGCTGGTGAAGGCGTCGCATCGTGGGTAGAGGGTTTGATGTTGGCCGTCAGATCACGCTGGATTTTCAGAGCCTCCGCTGTCTTCGGGCCTATGCCTTGCGATTGCAAATCGATAATCGTTTTATCCGTCAGCTTTTCGGTCAATTGTATTTGGCGCACGCCCGCGGCTATTTGCTTGTCGGAATGTTGATGCAACGCCAATTCGGATTTGACGAATTCCACAAGCTGTTCAACGTTCATTTGCGTTTGGGCCAGCAGAACTGAGGTAAGCAACAGCGAAGAAACCAGAAATGCCCGCATATTCAATATCATGACGCAACGCGCCGCTGCACGGTTGCGCTACAGCCGCTCCACCTTTTCCATCTCCAGCGTGATATCTCCCAAAGGGAAGCCAAACAGAAACCGCATCTGCACGGGCAAACGCCGCGGATCGTCCGTTATCCAAATCAGCAGCCTGCCCTTGCGGCGGTAAAGCACGTTGTCGAAGACGAACGTTTCATAGCGGATGGTATTGTAACTCGTCCCTTTGATGGTTAGCTTTTCTTTGCCAAGGCCTTCCACCCTCACGTTCGCCAGCTTCTTGCCATCCGTCACCGGCAGGGTGAATTTCATGCTGGGTTGAAGCTGGGAAGCACGCAGCGTCATCATGGCTCCGGCAATGTCGTAAGTGCAGGGTGGAATATCAAGTTCGGTCTTGTGCGTTACGTTCGTTACCATATCTTTGCCGCTGGCGAACACCTTATGCTTCTCGGAATCAAACGCCATAGTAGTAACGGAGTGGTGCTTACCTTCCTGCGCGTCAAGGTTCACACTCAAAGCGCAAAACTTCTCGTTAGTGGAAAGTTGATAGGCGTCGAGAACGTGATAAAGCTGATTGACGAAGCCCAAACTGGCAAGATCCAGATTCAATTGCCAGCCGTTGGTTGCCGTCTGTGTCAGCCTTAGTTTGGCGTTCCCGGCAGTCACCATGCGCCAGCCTACCCGATACTCCAGGCTTTCCGCGTACGGGAATGTAAGCGCTGGTTCGGCGCCAATCGTCTGTTGCGGATTGCCCCGTGGGCCCGCCGCCAGTGTCAAGCACACGGCCAGCGTTGTTCGAAGATTCGAGAGTCCGAAATTAGGCATTCAGGAGGGTTCAAATCCCTGTCCAGACGACAGAAAATGTGCGCTTCCGCGGCGGCTGCGCTCACCCGGCACTTTCAGGTTACTAGAAGCCAATTGACGTGAGCACTTCCGACGGCCTTCTATCAAAGGCGCGGCAGATAGCCAGCAGGCTTTCCACGCTGGGCAGGTTTGCGCCTCGCTCAATCGAGCTGATTTGCGAAACGCTCAATTTTGTGGCCGCCGCTAAGTCTTTCAAAGACCAGCCCCGCTCCACGCGCAACAGTTTGATACGGTGGCCTAACCGGTCGCGCAACAGATCTTGCGGCGTTCGTCCTAAACCGAATTGTTCAACCGCGTTCTGAAGCGTTTGCCGCAACTGCGCTAACGAAAATGGCTTGGCCAGGTAATCGAAAACCCGCAGCTTGAAGGTTGCGCGCATGTTTTCGAGCGATGGATAACCGGTGATCACAATGATGCAAAGTTCCGGCCAGCGTAGTAACAACTGCTCTACCACCTGCCCACCCGTCACCGTGCCCATCTTCATATCAAGCAGCACGATATCCGGAATGCGGCTTTCCGCGGAAGTGAACAACTCTTCCTGTTCCGCAAACGTCCGTACCGAATAGCCGCCTTCGTCGCGCAACAAATCCTCGATATAGTTGCGGAAATCGACGTCGTCGTCCAGAACGGCAATATCGACTAAGCCGACCGGCGCTAACGCTTCTTCGCTCACTTGCCCAGTTTACTGGTTATCTTGGTATTCTTCCAGCCACGCCATTTGAATGGCTTCGAGCTTGCCCTCGGTGGAAGCCATGGGATCGTCTTTGAAATCGGTTAATTCGATGATCCACTTGTGCAAATCCGTATAACGGATATGGGTTGGATCGATTTCAGGATGCGCCTCGTACAGGCTGAGAGCGATATCTTCGGTGTGGTTCCAAGTCAGTCCGGGCATACTATTCGATTTTGGTGCCTTTCAAGGCGCCGCGCACGGCGGTATTCATCATACTCTCGGCCAGGTTTGTAGTGACGCGGTTCAATTCTTCGATGCGCGCGTTGATGGCGTGATGATCCGGCAAATTGTAGGCGGCAAGTAAAGCGCGTTTGGCGGCCTCAATCTCATTGCGCTCTTCCACACTCAAAGCGTCCCAGGCGTCGTTGCGCTGCGCCTTGGCAATCGCCCCTAAAATGTTATCGGCTTCCACCCGCGCTTCGCGAACCTGCCGTTCGCGCATGTCGGCTTCGGCGTTATCCAAGCTCTCGCGAATCATGCCTTCCACTTGCTCTTCGGTGAGACCGTAAGAAGGCTTCACCTCGACGCTCTGTTCCTTGCCGGTGCGGGCGTCGCGCGCCGTCACGTTCAAAATGCCGTTGGCGTCAATCAGAAAACGTACTTCAATGCGCGCGAAACCGGCGGCCATGGGCTGAATGTCTTTGAGATCGAAACGCGCCAGGCTGCGGCAATCTTTGACCAGTTCGCGTTCGCCCTGCAGGACGTGGATCAGCACGTTGCGCTGGCCGTCCACCGCGGTAGTGAACGATTCGGTAGCGCTTGCGGGAATGGTGGAGTTGCGGTGAATCAGCTTCGAGACCACGCCGCCCATGGTTTCAATGCCAAGTGAAAGCGGGGTGACATCAAGCAGGAGCTTGTCTTCGACATCGCCGGCTAAAATACCCGCTTGTACCGCCGCGCCCAACGCCACAACTTCATCGGGATTCAGTTCGGTGTGCGGCTTCGCTTTGAAGAGCCTCTCGACAGCGGCGCGCACCAGCGGAATGCGCGTAGAGCCTCCCACCATCACCACTTCATCAATCTGCTCAGGCGTCAGTTTGGCGTCGGCCAAGCAAGCGCGGCAGGGTTCGAGCGTGCGTTCGACGATGGGCGCAATCAGCCGCTCCAGCAGTTCGCGGCTCAACTCACGCCGGTAGGTTTTGCCGCCGTAAGTCAGTTCGATTTTGGTATCGGGAACGAAAGACAGTTCTTCCTTGGCGTGAATCACCGCGCGGCGGAGGCGCTGCACGCCTTCGGAATCTTGCGGGATATCCGATTCTTCGAGCGCAATGCGCAGAAGGAGGTTATCGATATCGTCGCCGCCCAAATGCGTGTCGCCATTGGTCGCCAGAACTTCAAAAATGCCTTCATGCAAACGGAGAATCGAAATATCGAAGGTGCCACCACCGAAATCGTAGACCGCGATAATGCCGTCTTTGCGTTTGTCTAGGCCATAGGCGAGTGAGGCGGCGGTCGGCTCATTCACCAGCCGCAGAACATCGAGGCCTGCCAATCGCCCCGCATCTTTGGTAGCTTGACGCTGCGCATCGTTGAAATAGGCCGGTACGGTGATGACTGCTTCTGTTACGGGCGCGCCCAGAGCCGCCTCTGCGTTGTCTTTCAGTTGCTTTAAAACCGCGGCTGAAATTTCGGGCGGAGTAAAGGTCCGATCACCTAGCTTGAGCTCGATCACTGAATCGCCTTCACTCGTGATACGGAACGGAAACAGCTTTAACTCGTCCTGCACGTCGCGCACGCCGCGCCCCATCAGACGCTTAACGGAATAAACGGTACGCTCCGGCTTGGTCAGCAGGAGATCGCGCGCAATCTCGCCGGCCACCAGCCGGCCGTTCTCATTCAGAGACACAACGCTGGGAACGATCTTTCTGCCCTCGGCATCTTCAATGATTTTGGGCCCCGTGAGATCCAGATACGCCACCAAGCTATTAGTGGTGCCCAAGTCAATGCCGACGATTTTCGATTTGCGGCTTTCGCCAAAGTCGATTTGGAAAGTACCCATGGTTTATAAAGCTCTATCTACGTCGCGGAGCAGGTTGTCGATATAGCGGCGGCGGTTCAGCAACCCCCTGATCTCATTGAGCGCCTGCCTGGCGGTCTCGCTCTCCGGCCCGGCGGCGTCGTACTTGGCGAACAGGCTTTCCAGTTGCCGGTCCACCTCGCCTTGCAGCTTAACGAAGTTGGCTTGCGCGGTTTGCAATTGGCCACGCGCCTCGCTATCCCCGCTTTTTAACTCTTCAAGCATCATGTTCAGCTCAAAGACTTCCTCCAGCAATTCCGGCGGAACGTCTTTGGAACGCTGCTCGCCAATCGGGAAGCCTTCTTCTTTGAGAAGGTATTCGGCGCGTTTGACAGGGTCGCGCAGCGTTCTATAGGCGTCATTCAAGATGGAAGTGGCGTCTAACGCTTCGGCCTGCTCACTGGCGCTCTTGCGGCTAAAGCGGTCGGGATGCCATTGCCTGCTTAACTCATAGAAACGTTTTTGCAAGGTCTCGGCGTCAACGCACAGTTTCTGATCCAGTCCGAAAAACTGGAAGAAGTTCCTGGAGAGAATGGGCATCTACGCGGAGAAGGAGGTGCCGCAGCCACAGCTCTTAGTGGCGTGGGGATTTTCAAAAACGAAGCCGGACTGGAGCAGTGAATCCTTCCAATCCAGCGTCATGCCGTCAAGAAACAGCATGCTCTTGGGATCGACAAACACCTTCACATCTTCGAACTCAAAGACGTGATCGCGCGGGCGCGGTTCCGGCGCGAACTTGAATTGATAACTCAAACCGGAGCAGCCGCCACCGAGCACGCCCAGGCGCAGACCACCCGCGACTCCCTCGCGCGCAAAAGCAGCGCGAATCTTCTGCACGGCTTTAGGAGTGACGTGAACTTGTTTGGGTGCGCCTTCAACCGGGGCAGTCCCCGCTTGAACTTCCGGCGCACCCGCAAGCTGAGTAAACTCAGCCATATCGTTAGTAACCTCCGCGTCTAATGAACTGCAACGGTCTCAGTCTGCGCCACGCTGATGCGCTTGCTCTTGTAATCGCCAATCGCGGCTTTGATGGCATCCTCAGCTAGAACCGAGCAGTGAATCTTAACCGGAGGCAGCGCCAGTTCGTTGACAATATCGGTGTTCTTGATTTCAAGCGCCTGATCCACCGTCTTCCCTTTGAGCCATTCGGTAGCGAGCGAGGAACTGGCGATCGCGCTGCCGCAACCGAACGTTTTGAATTTCGCGTCTTCAATCACGCCGGTTTCAGGATTCACCTTCACCTGCAGTTTCATGACGTCGCCGCACTCGGGCGCGCCCACCATGCCTGTCCCCACGTCGGGGCTGCTTTTATCCATTGAACCCACGTTGCGCGGGTTGTTGTAATGGTCGAGAACTTTATCGGAATAAGCCATGTTTCTATTTTCCCCTTTTCAAATCCTAATGAGCCGTCCAAGATACCTTTGTGAGATCCACGCCTTCTTTCGCCATTTCGTAGAGCGGAGACAGTTCTCTCAATTTCTTCACCACCTCGGCCACTTTGTTGCCGACGTAATCCACTTCTTCTTCGGTATTGAACCGGCCGATGCCGAAGCGGATGGAAGAGTGCGCCAGGTCGTCGCCTGCGCCTAACGCTTTCAACACATAGCTTGGTTCGAGCGTGGCCGAAGTGCAGGCCGAACCGCTGGAAACCGCAATGTCGTTGATACCCATCAGGAGACTTTCGCCTTCAACGTAAGCGAAGCTGATGTTGAGATTATGCGGCAACCGATGCTCCCACGAGCCGTTGATGTAAACCTCGTCCAGGTCGTTCATCAGACGGTCCTTGAGCTTGTCGCGTAGAAAGCGCAGGCGTTTTGATTCTTCCGCCATTTCGCGATTGGCAATCTCGCACGCTGCGCCCAAACCGGCAATGCCTGGAACGTTGAGCGTGCCGGAGCGCATACCGCGCTCATGCCCACCGCCATCCATTTGCGCGGTGATCTGCACGCGCGGGTTTCTACGCCGCACATAGAGAGCGCCTACGCCTTTCGGCCCGTAAAGTTTATGCGCTGTCAACGAAAGCACATCGATGCCGTCTTTATTGACGTTGACCGGAATCTTGCCGATAGCCTGAACGCCGTCACTATGAACCAGCACACCCTTTTCCTTGGCTATTTTGGCGATTTCGGCCATGGGCTGAACGACGCCAATTTCGTTGTTGGCGTACATGATCGTGATCAAGATGGTTTTATCGGTGATGGCTTCGCGCAGTTGATCGAGATCGATGAGACCATCGGTCTTTACCGGCAGATAGGTCACTCGGACGCCCTGTTTCTCGAGCCGTTTGCAGGTATCCAATACGGCCTTGTGCTCAGTAGCCTGCGTGATGATGTGGTTGCCGCGTTCGGCATACATCTCCGCAATGCCTTTGATAGCGAGATTGTTCGATTCGGTAGCACCGCTGGTGAAGACAATCTCTTTTGGCGTGGCGCCAATAAGATCGGCAATCTGCTTGCGGGCTTTTTCGACGGCTTCTTCGGCTTCCCATCCAAAGCTGTGGTTGCGCGAAGCGGCATTGCCGTAAATCTCAAGATAGTACGGCTTCATCACCTCAAACACGCGCGGATCCATGCGTGTTGTGGCGTGATTGTCCATGTAAATCGGCAGTTTCATATAGTCAATTTCCTTGATGATTCCCGCGAAAGCGTTTCCGGCGCGCCTTGGAGCGCGACCAGGGAAGCGGGCAGCGAACCTGGCAGTTCCTCTTCCGAATCCCGTAACATATCTTCGATGCTGACGCTGGCCAAGAGCCGCAAAATACCTTCATGAATACGCCGCAGCGGCTTCTTAATAGTGCAGCGATCCGAATGCCCACAAGCGGTGGCCGAGGTGAAACAATTGGCCAACACGATGGGGCCGTCAATCGCGCGGATGACCTGCAGCGCGGAAATATCGCGCGGGTCTCGAGCCAGACGATAGCCGCCGTTGGTGCCGTATTCCGAAATCAAAAATCCGGTCTTGCCAAGTTTCTGCAGGAGTTTTGATAGCAGAGGAAGCGGTATGCCGCTGCTGTCGGCGAGATCTTTCGCGCTAAGCGCGGCGGCACCCGAACCATTGACGGCACGCATCGCCGCGAAGTGCTTAAGGGCGATGAGACTGTAGTCCGCTTTCTTGGTGAGCTTCAGCACGGGAGGTAATCTAAGACCGAATCTATCCTATATAGGTATACCACGATTTGCCACTCATGGGAAGAGGGTTTGGAAAGTGCAAATGTGTATCTACGGCCCTTCGGGCACTGCTAATTCGGTATATCATTGGCCCATGATCCCCCCGAGGATTGGCGCCATTAGTGCTTGTTGCGTAGTTCTGGTTTCTTTGGGGTTTGGACAAACGCCTACTGCAAGTCTCGAAATCCAATTTACCGGTCACGGAGCGGGATTTTGGGGCCGTTACGCCATTTGTTATGGCAGAAGCCGAATTGCCGGTTGGACAAGCCCACAAAGCGGTGAGGCGCACCGCATTGACGGAATTTTTTCCGGCCCCAAGACTCGGGTCAAGGGAGTTCTGTATGCCCCCGGCTGCGGCTTGCAAACGATGGATATTTCGATCAAGGAAGCCCGTCTTTATCGCTATCCGTTTCATTGCGATCCCGTTCCGCAAACAGAGATCCAAGGGGTTACCGGGCCACTAGACTCTCCGCACCGGGGTCATCAGGTAAGAATTGAAGCAAAATACGTGGCTCTCTGGGCACCGGCGTACTTTGGATTCGATGACGGGACGACAACCGAAATCCCTCTGGCGGGCGAATCCTCGGTGGATGAGAGAGGTCATTTTCGTTTGTCCATCCCGGACTTCAGAAAAGACAAACTGGCGAGTTCGCCGAACCATCCGGCGGAGATTCGTGTTTGGGCTCGGGATCAGGACGACGATCAAGTGTTTGCCAAACTAAAGCTGCTACCCGAAAATTCCAAGACTCCGCTGACAAGATTCGGTGGTATTCCGCTTGATTCGATTGGTTCGTCACTGCTGGTGTTTGAAACTTGTTATGCCGATCCGCCCGCGGCGCACGATGAATTCGGCTTTAATATCCGAAGCCTGCCAGAGAATGACTGTACGCCTTGAAGCGGTAAGCGATGCCGCCCATTCAACTACGGCAGCGGCGTAGCGGTTAGCTCCACCTGCATCTGGCTGTTGGAATCCACGTTGTCCGAGGAAAATAAGGCCGTCGGTTTCTTAAAGGGTATGATCGCGGTTGCACCCCACTTGTTCTGACGAACGATGGGGTGATCGGTGGGCGCGGAAGGACCCTCCGGCAGCGAACTGATGTCAACGGCAATCGCGAGCGCCAAGCGGTTATCGACTTCTTTGACGTCGTAAGTGTCTATGCTCACGCCCACATCGATCTGCTGATACTCCGTTGTCGCGCCTTGTTTCGTAATATAAGGCAGTTTGCTTCCCGCCCTAATTTCAGATCTCCCCCTTTGCCCGTTTGAAACCACGGTCGAATAAGCTCGTGCGTTGAGGATTTTGGTACCCTGAACCTCCTTGACGACGAAATCGAGTCTGTAGGATTTTGCCGGAACGGCGTCTTCGCAAAAGCATGAGCCGGCCGCTATCAGCAGGGCCAGCGGGGCAAGAACACATCTTCTAGTTGTGAACATAAGTTTTTCCTTTTTCTACTGTCCTCCGCCAGTTTCAAGCGGCGGGATCACCAGGGGAACGATCTCAACAGGTTCGCTAGCACGTTTTTGTAAACTGACAAAAGTCTGCGCCGTTCCCTCCGGATCTTGTTTCGCCATCGCCAGCAGCCGGAGTTCTTGGGCAGTCAGTGGGAATGGGGTGGGGAAGATTCGTTGTTTGGGCAGCGGCGCCACGCGATGCCGGCGCGGTCTCTGCGTGGAAATTCTCATCGTTTCGATAGGTTCCGGCACCTTGGCCACAATGGCCGTCCGCACTTCGGGCAAGATGGCCGGACGAGTTTGCGTACCGCCCATCCGCAGGTAAACGGAAATGACCATTAAGGCCGCTGCTCCAAGAACTAATGCCGCCCACCAGCCCGCCATGTTCGTGCGTGGCCTCTTCGCCATCCGAACCCGCGCCATAACGCGCTCGTCCAACCCGGACAGCGGCTCAACGCCGGCATAGGTGAAAATACCTTCCTGCAGAATTCGCTCGAGCTCGCCCAGGTTATCTTCCATAACGCTCTCCCATCAAACGCGACAACTTCTCTTTCAATACTGCGCGCGCTTTCATCAAACGGGTCCGCACGGTACCCTCCGGAATTCCAAGGATGGCGGCGATCTCAAATGACTTCAGATCGTCCGCTGCCGATAACGCCAAGGGTTGGCGCAATTCTTCCGGCAAGGCATCGATCAATCTATGGACAACGGCCGCCCAATTGGCCCGCACCGCCGTTTGTTCCGGAGTCTCGCCATGAGAAGGCGACGTGGCGTCCAGCGCGTCGTAAGTGCGGCCCGCTTTCGGTAGCCGGTCAATCGCCTGCGCCACGCCACCCTTGATAAAAAAGCCCGTTCGTTCTTAATGTTGTCCCAGTGGCGCGACCGATAGAGCTTGAGAAATACCTCCTGCACCACATCCTCAGCATCGTGCGAATTCCTGAGCACTGCCTGCGCCACCTTAAACACGAAGCGCGATTGTCGGCTCACCAGGGCCTCGAAACGCTCCTCGTCCCGGGCAAAGCTCTCCTCATCCGCCAAAGTGCTTCCCCCCAGGCTGAGTAATTCGGGTTGCCCGGTCAAGGTTTTCAAATAGCTAAGACCGGAGCAAGGGGCGAAGCGTTCAAGTATTTCTGTTATTCTTCGCGAAGCGCGACCAGCGGGTCCAGCCTGGCGGCGCGCATGGCTGGCGCCAGGCACGCTGCCGTAGCTATGGCTCCCAGCAACAGGACGGCCCAGGCAAACGTCGCCGGGTCGTCCGGCTTGACTGCGTAGAGAACGCTCGAAAGCAAGCGAGCGAGGATCAGAGTGCCGGCGATGCCAATCGCCATGCCCAGTGCCACCGGCTGAAGTCCATGGGCCAATATGGTTGCGACGATGCGCGCCGTGTCAGCGCCTAAAGCGACCCGGATGCCTATTTCCTTCGTCTTCTGAACCGTGGCAGTGGTCACTACGCCATAGATTCCTACCGCCGCCAGGAACAGCGCCGCTAAAGCGAAGAAGGAGACCAACATCGCCCGAAAGCGCGGCTGGCCCATGGTTCCTTCCACATGTTGTTCCATGCTGCTCATTTCATACACCGGCTGTTCGGGATCCAATTCACGAGCCGTGGCGAGCGCAATCCGGCTCATCCCGCGCGGATCTCCCGCCGTCCTGATCACCACGAACATTCGGCCGCTCGCATCCTGCGCGTGCGGCATGTAGAACTGTGGCGGGGGAGGAAGATCGAGCGCACCCGTTCGTACATCGCCAATGATGCCGATAACGGTCATCCAGTGTGCGCCGGGCTCAGGGGCGCCGAATAAAATGCGCTGGCCCATTGCGTGATTCTCCGGGAAGAATCGGCGGGCCAGAGTCTCATTGACAATCGCCACCGGCGGCGCCTCCAGATTATCCGATTGGGAAAAATCGCGCCCCTGGCGAAGTGGGATTTGCATAGTTCGGAAATAGCCGGTTCCAATCGTCACGGTGTGAGCCATTTGTTGTTTCGCCGCATTTGGATTCCACGGATGGATGCCGGTCGAGAACGGATTTCCACCCCTGGTATCTTCGCCGACTTTGAACACTGGCAACCGGTCCACCTCGCTCACTGAGACTACGCCCGGAAGTTTTGCCAAGCGATCTTCAAGTTCGGAGAAATAGCGAACTCTTTGCCGCGCATTTTGATAGCTTGAGCCGGAAAGCTGTATGCGCATCGTCAAGACGTGATCGACACGAACGCCCGGATCGATTTGTCGCAAGCGCAAGAGACTTTTGGCGAGTAGACCGCAGCCGGCTAGCAAAACGAGTGCGAGGGCGACCTCGGCGGCAACCAGGATGTCCGCCATGCGGCGCTTCCGGCGCGGTCCGCGAAGGTTTGTGTTCGATTGAAGCATGGTGAGCGCCGGCGCCAGACTTAAGCAAAAGCTCACCAGACCTGAGATGGTTAGGGTAAAAACGAGCGCGCGATAATCAATTCCCACAGTGGCCGCGACTGGCAACTCGGCTGGACTCACTGACTTCAGCAAAGAAACTCCCCAGTGGCTTATGGCGAGTCCAGCTGCGCCGCCCATTATCACTAAAACCCCGGCTTCTGTTAGCCACTGTCGTAGAAGCCTCAAACTAGACGCGCCAAGCGCATGCCGTATTGCGGTTTCTTTCTCTCAAGACGATGCCCGCGCGATCAACAAATTGGCTACGTTCACACAGGCAACCAGGAGCAATAGCGAAACTGCGCTGAGCAGGAGTAACGTTCCGGTCCGAAACTCGCCGAGTAATCGATTTCGCAGGGACGTCACCCTAGCTTGGTAGCCGCCGTCTTCGCCGTTCGGGCCGCGGTACGGGCGCACAGTGTCTTCCACGTGGCGGGCGGCGGCTGTGATAGAAGCTTGCGCTGCCGCAATCCCGATACCCGGCCGCATGCGGGCGAGCATTCGGAACTGCCATACGGCGGGATCTCGCATAGTAGGAAGCGGTATCCATACGTTGGTCTCTTTGCCCGACAGCGCAAAGTCGAAGGAGGATGCCATGACTCCCACCACCGTGTAGAGCCGGCCCTCCAGACGAATCGTTCGGCCTACAATGCTGGGATTCGCGCCGAAACGCCTGGCAAAGAGTGAATAGCCCAGAATCGCAACATTGTTACGCGACGGGTCCCAATCCTGACGGGTGAAAAGCCGTCCGATGGCAAGCCGCGCGCCCAATATCTCGAATAAGCCGGGAGTCGAAGATAAGACCGACACCCATTCAGCCTTACCTGCACTGATTAGGTTGCGATCCTCCTCTGTGAAGGCGGCACTGGCATCGAACGCGGGAGATTTTTGATAAGCGTTGAACGTTTCCAGGCTAACGTCTGTAAAGTACACTCCCATCTTCGAAAGCTCGTCGCGCACCGTCACTAATCTGCCGGATTCGGGATAGGGCAGTGGACGCAAGAGTACCGCGTCGGCAACGCTGAAAATGGCAGTCGTTGCGCCGATGCCGAGAGCCAGCGTCAGTAGCGCCGCCGCGGTGAAGCGCGGAGAACGTCTGAGTTGCCGCAATGCGTAACGAACATCGGCGAACATTTTTGTAACTCAGATTATGGCAGGAGGCCAGGGTGGAAAAACGCCGCTGACGGCCCCTAAGTTTTGCGCGATCCTACGGCCTGGGACATTCCGCGCGGGTCGCTTGGCTCAAAGAAATCACGCTCCGAAGTGGTCACCGGTGTCGCAAAGCGGAACTCGCCCGGGGTGATTCCGTGCCAGCGCGCTGTATGATAAGCCGCCATCTGTAACGGAATTACGTCCGCCACCGGCATGAACAAATCGGGGAAATTCTCCGCCGGCCATTCACACAGCGAATCGATCAAGTGCGATTTTGGTTTCGGCCCAATCCAGCGGACCTTTCCGCCCATGGAAAGAATTCGGTCGCCCAGGGTGTCTTCCAAATCTTCGGTGGCGCGCTGGGTTCCGAAGATGATTACCCGGAACTGATCATGCACCACCTCAACCGGCCCGTGCCTGAATTGCGGAGCCGACATTGGGACGGCGGCCACTTTAGCCACTTCCTGCAGCAACAGCGCCCCCGTCTGGACGGATGCCATGGTTGGTCCTCGGCCCAGCAGGTACATAGGAACGTTGTTCGCAAAAAAGCCAGGCCAACTGCCGCTGAAGCGATACCACTCAGGAACGCAGCGCGTGAGCACCTCGATGGTACGTTCGAGATCGGTTTTCGGCGCCCCGTCAAGCTGCCCGCCAAACGCCGCGCCTAACAATAAAAGCGTGACAACCGCGCCCGTATATGTCTGGATGGCCACCAGCTGATCAGGCAGGCTGTTTACCAAAATGGCGCGGGTGGACTGGCGGGCTACAGTGCTGCCCGGCACGTTAATGACACCCACTACCTTGCAACCACGTTCCACTCTTTTCAGTAGTTCGGTGGCTTCAATTGTCTCTCCAGATCGCGAGACCAGCACCAGCGCCGTATCAGCATCGATCACGTTCGACTGGAAGTGCAGGAGTTCGGACGTTTCAATTACCGAACAGAGTATCCCGCGGGCAGCCAAATAGTTCTGCAAGGGAATACACGCATGCAGCGATGCGCCCATGCCGCTTAGGACGATTCGCCGGCTGGCCTTTAGCAAACCCGCCGACTCCTCTAAGGCTGCGCGCCCTTCCCCATATTGATGAGCCATCACCGCCCGCAGCGACCGGGCCTGCGAGAGTATATTTTCTACCATTGGTGGATTCATGCGGATTCTCTCTCTTGAACGAGCGCGGGACGGAACCGCCGGGATCGCCGGAAATCGCGAACTCCCGCCTTACATCGTGGCACGCCGGCGCGCTTCTGCCGAACACCGGCTTCCACGACGGCCCTTGGCGATTGTATTTGTGTGTTCGGCATTCCAGTATCTTGCATCATAATCTAATTGCTTTTTAAGAGGTTAGCTTCGGCCGGCTTTTTCTTGCCTGGCACCATCCCCTCTGATAGAAAGTGCGATCAACGCCCTTGTATTCGCTCGCAAACAGGAGTATGATTCCGGCAAAGGAGTAACTTACGCCGCGTATGATTGCGCGGCGCACCTGTAAATCGCTTAAGAAAGGAAGCTTTTTATGAATCTCACGTACCACATTGTGGCCCTGGTCGTCCTCATTGCAGCCGTGGTTGGCCTGTACCTTTACCGCCGTTGGCTGGAAAACCACGACGACCATTACATTCATCTGCACAACGACGCTCACGACGCGAGCCTTATCAACACCCAGACCACGATGGCGAAGCGCCTTGATGCCGTGGACAAGCTCAAGAACGCCGGCCTGATTGCGGTTATTGTGTACGCGGTGGCCATCGCCGCGATGGCGGTTTATATCGGCTGGAATAGCAGCACGCAGCTTTAACTTCTCCATTCTTCTAATACGGACTTGGCTCCTAAGAAGATGTGGCTGGTTCGCCTGTTCTTGCTCTGACTTTCTTACGTCCGCTCGCCATCGCCCAGTTGGGCGCGTGGCGATTTGCGGTTTCTAGCCTGCTTACGGCGACCGATTATTCAGCCACGGCAGGCTCACGTACCATTTCTCGCTCTGGCGTTTGAGATAGGTTATTTAACACAACCTTCAAGATGGCAAGCACCGGCACCGAGTAGAACATGCCCGGTATACCGCCCAGTTGGTCGCCCGCCAAAACTCCAAATAGAACTAAGATGGGGTGAATCTCCACGCCCGAACTCATCAGGAACGGGTTCAATACGTAATCCTGGAAAACCCGGTTCGATATCCAGAACACAATAATCCACACCACTCCGCCCGCGCCTGTGGCGCTGCTGACCACCAGCATGATCACCAGCGCAGCCGCCGGTCCAATCACCGGAACGAACTCCAGGACGCCCGCCAAACCTGAGAGCAGCAAGGCGTACGGTTCACCCAAAATGTTCAAGAAAATCACCCACGCCAGGAAAGATGCCGCCGCCAGAATGACCAGCGCCTTCATATAGCTCTGCAGCATGGCGTGTACGCCGTTTATGATGGCTGCCAACTTTACCCGGGCCGGACCGCGTGTCAATCCCAGCAGCCCAAACTTGATGGTGCGCGCGTCTTTCAGGAAAAAGAACGCCACAATCGGCACCAGAATCATGGGTACCAGGCTGCTCACCTCGGACAGAATTCGGGTGCTAGCCTCCTGAATGAATGGCACCACGTGTTCCTCAAGCCCGGCGGCCTGCTTATTGAGCGCCGCCATAATTTGGCCGCGTACGGGATTCGCCCAACTGGGCAGCGGCAAGGTGGCCCAACTACCGCTCATAACCAAGGCGGGCAGGCGAGTGAGCAAGCTTGTCGCTTCCGACGCGAGCCGCGGAACCAGGGCGAACCCCAGACCCACCAACGCTCCTAACAGCACCACGTAAACGATGCTAAGCGCCATGACTCTTCTTTTGGGCAGGAAGCGCTCAATGAGCGCCACGATGGGCGACAGAACATAAGCGAAGAGAACGGCTGCGGCGAAGACGAGCAGCGTTTCGCGAATCGAGTAGACGAGGAATAGCAGAAAACCGAAAAGGAAAACGGTCCAAGTAACTCGCAACGCCTTCTCATCGATTCCAAACATCACTGTTAGACTAGCAATTGTTCCGCACTTTCTATGTCAGGTTCTACTCGCGATCTGCGCAGGCTCGTCGGCGAATTGCATGATTTGGAGCAGCGGCTGCTAGAAGGCGGCGGACCTAAGAAAGTCGAAAAGCAGCACAAAGACGGAAAACTTACGGCTCGCGAACGGATCGCGGGGCTGATCGATCCTGGCGGTCTGTTTCTCGAAATAGGACTACTCATCGCTTACGACCGTTACGATGGGCAAGCTCCCGCGGCGGGAGTCGTGACCGGTGTTGCCAAGATTGAAGGCCGCCCGGCGGTGATTGTCGCCAATGACGCCACTGTCAAGGCTGGCGCGTGGTGGCCTGAAACGATCACCAAGATTCTGCGCGCGCAGGAGATCGCCATGCGGAACGCGGTCCCGATTGTGTATCTGGTGGATTCGGCAGGCGTGAACCTGCCGCTGCAAGACGGCATCTTTCCGGGTCAATACGGCGCAGCCCGCATTTTTTACTACAACTCGCTGATGCGCCGGCGCTTGCATATTCCGCAGATCGCGGCGGTGATGGGTCCATGCATAGCGGGCGGAGCCTATCTGCCAGCGCTCAGCGACATCATTATCATGGTGGACAAAGTCAGCTTCATGGGTTTGGGAGGGCCTAATCTCGTCAAGGGCGCAGTCGGGCAAGTGACCGACTCCGAAACCTTGGGCGGAGCTGCCATGCACACGGGCATTAGCGGCGTGGCCCACTTTCGCGCAGCCGACGATCACACCTGTCTGGAAATGATTCGCCGTCAGTTTCGGCAAATGCCCGGGGCTCCACCGTTGGCGGAGTGCAAACCTCCCAGACTCGATCCTGCCGGCCTCTACGATGTTCTGCCGTCTGATCACCGCCTCCCATACCGCATGGAGGATTTGCTTGACCGCATATTGGACGCGGGGGAACTGATCGAGTTTCAGCCCGACTATGCGCCCGAATTCCTGTGCGCGTCCGGCACGCTCGGCGGACGTCACATTGCCGTCATCGCCAACCGCCGCGGTTTCCTGAAAACCAAGACGGGTCCGCGCATCGGAGGGATCGTCTATACGGAATCGGCACGCAAAGTCGCGTATTTTGTTGAGAACGCCGAGCGCCACCGGGTGCCCCTTCTCTACGTCCAAGACGTCTCAGGATTTATGGTGGGGGTTGAGGCCGAAACGGCGGGCATCATTCGCGCGGGTGCCGAAATGGTGGAGACGATGGCTTGCGCCACCGTGCCGAAAATCGTCCTCACGGTCAACCACGCGAGCGGGGCGGGTTACTACGCTATGGCAGGGCAGGGTTTCGATCCTAACTTTACGTTTAGTTGGCCCAGCGCTCGTATTGGCGTAATGGAGGGAGATTCCGCAGTGCAAGCCGTACACGGCCCCGAACTCGAAAAATACAAAACGAACGGCCAGTCAATCCCGGTTGAACTTGAACAGCGCATTGCGCAAACACGCGCCGATTACGACCGCTGGCTCGACGCCAAGTACGCCGCCGCGCGCGGCCACTGCGATGCACTGATTGATCCTATGGAAACCCGCCGGATTCTAATACTGGCGTTCGATGCGGCCTGTTTCAAGAGCAACACAGAGCACGTTCCCATTCAGTTGCTCAGCGAGGTGAAACTCTGATGGACATACTTATCGAAGACGATCAGCGAGTGCTGCACCTCACTCTCAATCGCCCAAACAAGCGCAACGCACTCACCATGAAAATGTGCGCGCAGATTGTGGAGACGATTCGTGCCGCGCAGACAAACGCCGGTGTCGGCTGTATCCTCATCAGCGCCAAGGGCAGCGCCTTTTGCTCGGGCATGGATCTTGCCGAGTCTGCGCCTATGGAAGAACTTCTTAAAGTTCACGAACAACTTTTCACGGTGGGCGCACAATCTGTCAAGCCTATTGTCGCCGCCGTTAACGGCGTTGCCCTGGCCGGCGGTTTGGGTTTAGTGGCGCAGGGTCACGTTGTTATCGCTTCGCCCAACGCGGTCTTCGGCCTGCCGGAGGTACGCATCGGTTTCTGGCCCTTCATCGTTTACCGCTCCGTTGAAGCGGCGCTGGGGAAACGCCGCACGCTGCAATTGAGTCTGACCGGCGATAATTTTGACGCGCAGCGAGGCTTGGAATGGGGCCTGGTTCACCAGATCTTTCCCGCCGATGAGTTGGCCGCCGCCTCTTGGAACACCGCGCTTGACATTGCCAAAGCCAGCCCTCTTGCCATCTCCTCAGGTATGCAATACGTTCGTGCGGCCGAAGGAAAGTCCATAAGCGAAGCCGGTGAAATAGCTGCTGCCCATCGCGCCAAGCTGTTGGCCAGCGCCGATTTCAAAGAAGGAACCAACGCCCGCAAAGAGAAGCGCGCGCCGTTCTGGCCCAGTATGCCGCTCGATTTTTATGCGAACCGTCCGCACTCAGCCGACGAATGAAAGCTGTTGTCAGTCTGTTCATGCTCCCGGCTATGCTCTTCCCGGAGCCGCCTACCTTCTTCCGCGACGTGTTGCCCATCCTCCAAACTCATTGTCAAAGCTGCCACCGGCGCGGCGAAATCGCCCCCGTGCCATTCGATTCCTATGAGCATACGCGGCCGTTCGCCGCGGCGATTCGTGAACAGAGCACTCTGCGCAAAATGCCGCCTTGGTTTGCGGACCCCTGCTGTGGCCATTTCGCAAACGATCGATCGCTGAGCCCACAGGAAATCGAGACTCTCGCTGATTGGGCCGACGCTCACGCCCCACGAGGCGACCCCGCGACCGCTCCGCCTTCCGTGAAAGAAACTCCGGGCTGGAACATCGCTCCGCCCGACGTCGTATTCTCCATGGCCAAAGCGAAAGCTCTTCCGGCGTCGGGTGACGTGCCTTACCAATACATCGTTATTCCCACTCACTTCAAAGAAGATCGTTGGGTTGCCATGTCGGAGATTCGTCCAGGTAATCGTTCCGTTGTTCACCATGCCGTGGCCTATGTCCGGCCGCCCACTTCGAAATGGCTGCGCGATGCGCCGGTAGGCGTTCCGTTTAGCGCTGATGATTTGCCTACCTCCCACCTTGGCCGCGATGCCTTCTGGACGATTAGCGACATCCTGCTTGTTTATGCCCCAGGCAGCCTTCCTGACGATTGGCCCAGTGGCTTTGCGAAACTCATTCCCGCCGGCTCGGACATAATTTTACAGATGCATTACACGACCACCGGCCGCGCCACCGAGGATCTGACGAGCATCGGCTTGGTGTTTGCGCCGCAACCTCCAAAGAAGCGCGTCCTTACCGTTCAACTCACCAACGATCATTTCAGCATTCCGCCCGGCGACCCGGGCTATCGCGTAGAGGTCCACGGCTCCATTCCAAACGATGCGCTGCTGCTTAGCTTCTTTCCGCATATGCATCTGCGCGGGAAGACATTTGAATACAACATAGTGGAACCGCACGGCCGGATTCGCACGTTGTTACGTATTCCTCATTACGATTTCTTTTGGCAACTGAGCTATCGCCTCGCCACACCCATTCCACTGAAGGCGGGGACCGTTCTGCAAGCGGTTGCCACGTTCGATAACTCAAAGAACAATCCGCATAATCCCGACCCCGATGCCACCGTTACTTGGGGCGAGCAGACCTGGGCGGAGATGATGGTCGGGTTTTTTGATATTGCGGTGGATCCTGATATCGATAAGCCGCACTTTTTCCTGCGCCGGTAGCATCTAAGGCAAAGTTAGGATTTCAGTTACAAGCCGAGGACTAATATGAACGCCAATGTGGCCACTGCCGCCGCCAAGCATGAGGACATTCGAACAGGTACGAGCGTTGAGCACCTGAAACGCGCCTTTATCGATAGTCTGGTTTACGATCAGGCGCGCCTGCCCGAGCGTGCCACCACGCTCGATTACTACCTGGCCATTGCGTCTTCCATTCGCGATCGCCTCACCCAGCGCTGGGTGAACACCATTCAGACGTACTCGCAGCAAGACGTGCGCATCGTCTGTTACTTTTCGGCGGAATTCCTTCTCGGCCCTCACCTTGGCAATAACTTGCTGAATCTGGGCATTGATCCAGCGGCGAGCCAGGCAATGCTCGAACTCGGCTTGAAGCGGCAGGAAATTATCGACACGGAAGAAGAGCCCGGCCTCGGCAATGGCGGCTTGGGGCGTTTGGCGGCCTGCTATATGGATTCGCTGGCGACGCTGCAGATGCCCGCCATCGGCTTTGGCATTCGCTATGAGTTCGGTATTTTCGACCAACTCATTCGCGACGGTTGGCAAGTGGAGGTTACGGACAAATGGCTGCAATGGGGCAACCCTTGGGAGATTGCGCGACCCGAAGGCGCAGTGGAAGTCGGCTTTGAAGGGCACACAGAGACTTATACGGACGAACACGGCGGGCAGCGCGTCCGCTGGGTTCCCGGTCACGTCGTGAAAGCCGTTCCGTACGACACTCCCATCCTCGGCTACCACACAAATACCGTCAATAGCTTGCGCCTCTGGAAGGCGGAGGCCGTAGAGTCGTTCGATTTTCGCGCTTTTAACGCAGCGGATTATCTTGGTTCGGTTCGCGACAAGATGCAGTCTGAGAATATTTCGAAAATTCTCTACCCAAACGACGAAGACATAAAAGGCAAGGAACTACGCCTGGAGCAGCAGTTTTTCTTTGTGTCGGCATCGCTACAAACCCTAATCCGTATTCACCTTTGGCAACGCCGCCCGCTCGAAGAGTTTCACGCCAAGTGGGCTGTGCAAATGAACGATACGCATCCTTCGATTGCGGTGGCCGAGCTGATGCGGCTGCTGGTCGATGAACATGCGGTTCCATGGGAAGCCGCCTGGGAGACAACCAAAAAAACTCTAGCCTTTACAAATCACACGCTGCTGCCGGAAGCGTTGGAAAAGTGGAGCGTACCGCTATTTCGACACCTTCTGCCGAGGCATCTAGAAATCATCTACGAAATTAACAGGCGCTTTCTGGATGAGGTTAAGGCGAAATTTCCGGGTGACGAGGACCGCGTCCGGCGGTTGTCTCTCATTGACGAATCGGGCGAGCGGTACGTCCGGATGGCGTATCTGGCAGCTGTTGGAAGCCACGCGGTGAACGGCGTGGCGGCGCTGCACACTCGACTGCTGGAAAAGGACGTGCTGCACGATTTGTATGAAATGTACCCGGAACGTTTCAGCAATAAGACCAACGGAGTGACGCCGCGGCGCTGGATGGCGCTGGCGAATCCGGGTTTGGCGGCCCTCATTACCCGCAAGATTGGCGACGGCTGGGTTTCAAATCTCGATCAATTGCGCACGTTGGAAACCCACGTTGGCGATGGCGGTTTTCTGGAAGAGTGGCGCACAACACAACACGCCGTCAAGCAGCAACTGGTGGATTACATCGCCAAGAAAACGGGCGCGGTTGTGGATCCCGCGTCGATGTTCGACGTGATGGTGAAACGCATTCACGAATATAAGCGGCAGCATCTGAAGGTGCTGCATATTGTCGCCCTCTATAACCGGATTAAGCGCGACCCTTCCGCGCATATTGTGCCGCGAACGTTTCTGTTTGGGGGCAAAGCCGCGCCGGGTTATTTCATGGCCAAGCTGATTATTAAACTGATCAACTCCGTTGGCGAGGTAGTCAACACCGATAGCGACGTGGCCGGGCGCTTGCGTGTGGTCTTCCTGCCTGATTACAACGTAACGTTCGGCCAGCGAGTTTACCCCTCGGCGGATCTTTCAGAGCAGATCTCGCTTGCGGGCAAAGAGGCGTCCGGCACGGGCAACATGAAATTTTCCATGAACGGTGCGCTGACGGTGGGAACGCTGGACGGCGCTAATATCGAAATTCGCGAAGAGGTGGGAGCCGAGAATTTTTTCCTGTTCGGGCTTACGGCCGAGCAGGTGTACGCGAGCAAAGCCGCCGGCTATAATCCGAGAGCTTACTATGACTCGAACGCCGGGTTGAGGGAAGTGATAGATGAGCTGGGTTCGGGCCGCTTCTCGCGAGGCGATCAAGGCTTGTTCAAGCCGCTGATCGATTCGCTTTTGGCCAGCGACCCATACATGGTGCTGGCAGACTATCAATCGTACATCGATTGCCAGGATCTTATCGATAAGGCGTTTCTCGATATCGATCATTGGACCCGCATGTCGATTTTGAACACGGCCCGCATGGGGAAGTTTTCTTCCGACCGGGCCATACGCGAGTATTCAGACGATATCTGGCATGTCAAGCCGGTGGAAGTGAAGTTGACCGACTTGTCGCCGGAAGCGGATTAAAACAAACTCATTTGCCCTTTCACCGTCCTTCCATTGAGCGAAGGAGAGATGGTGCGTTCATGCTCCAGCACGCGCTCGAAGTTGGCCTCGGGTTCAATCCGGCGCTCGACGGCGCGCACCAGATTGTCTAAACGTCTGAAGCCGTCCACTTTTTCGGTGTGGCCGAGTTTGGCGGCATCCAGGGCGCGCCGCAGCACACTCAGCGACTCATCATACGTCTTCAGAGGCACCGGAAACGGGTGCCCGTCTTTGCCGCCCAGGGCAAATGAAAAGCGCGCCGGATCGGAGAAGCGGCTCGGCGCGCCATGGACCACTTCAGCCAACATCGCCAGGGTTTGCAGGGTGCGCGGCCCTAAGTTTTCCACCAGCAGGAGCGAAGCGAAGTCTCGCAATTGCCGGTGGTAACTGACGGCGAGCACCGCTCCCAGCCGCTTCAAATCCACATCGCGCGCACGCACTTCATGGTGGCGCGGCATCTGTAAATAGCGCACATCGCGAAGTGTTAAATCCGGCGGTTGCCCCGCAATTGTCAAAAGAGCTTGCTGCGCAGCGTGCGCGCGGCGGTCCACCAGATTCAGAATCTCGCCCCCGGCTTCACCCACAATCGCGGTATGCGGCTCGCAGACGAAGTCGTTCACGGCGGCTGAATGCCAGTGATAGCGCCGGGCCAGCCCGCTCGCGTCGTTCATCCCTTGCTGAACTACCGCCCAATCGCCTGTTGCCGACACTACGAATGAATGCAGATAGATTTGAAACCCATCGCCGATGGCGGCGTTGTCCACCTTCGCCGTCAAACGGCTGGCGCGCACCAGTTCGCCGCCGTCCAAACTGCGCTGCTCCGCCACCACCAGTAGCTCTTCCGGCGTTTTGCGCGATTGCTTTCCGCGGCCGCCGCAGAAGTAAATACCTAACTCATGTGCTTGCGGATTCAAGCCGCGCTTCAAGGCTCCGAGGACAGACGTGGTGATACCCGATGAGTGCCAGTCCATGCCCATCACCGCGCCCAAAGCTTGAAACCAGAATGGATCGCTGAGGCGCGATAGAAACTCGGCTGTACCGTAACGCTGAATGATGGCTTCGACAATGGCCGAACCCAGCTTCTGCATGCGTTCCGCGAGCCAGGGGGGCACACGTCCGCCATGCAGGGGAAGATCGGCAAAGCCGGAACGCTTCATATATGCAATTATGTGCTGAGTGAGGGCACAAAAGAATTCAGGCGCGCTGGTCCTGATCGGGATCTTCAAGCTTCTGAAGGGAATCGCGCTGCTGGCTGTGGGCATCGGAGCCTTGCGGTTTCTCCACAAAGATATGGCCGCCTCCATCCAACACTGGGTTAACATTCTGCGGGTTGATCCGGATAATCGGCACGTTCACGCTCTTCTCGAGCGCGCGTTGCGAGTGAGTCCTCACCAACTGAAAGCCCTGAGCGCCGGCACGTTTATTTATGCGGCGCTGTTTCTGACGGAAGGCACTGGGCTTGTTTTGCGGCGCCGCTGGGCCGAATATCTCACGATCGTAACGACAGCCGGCTTGGTGCCCCTGGAGATTTATGAAATCTCGAACCACGCCACTTTGATCAAGATTGGCGTGCTGATAGTGAATATTGCAATTGTGGTGTATCTGGCTGTTCGTGTACGGCGCGACGCGTTGATACGATAGCGTTTCAATGCCCCGGCTTTCTATTTTCCTCCCATTTGTCACGGCTCTTTTCGCGCAAGGCCAGGCGGACCTTATCCTGAGGAACGGCAAGATTGTCACTCTCGATGCGGCGCACCCGGAAGTCCGCGCCATCGCCATTCGCAACGGGCGCATCATCGCCGTTGGAGAAGGTGCGGAGGTGCGGGGTCTTCAAGGTCCGGCAACAAGGGTGATCGACCTTGAAGGCAAGCTCGCCATCCCCGGTTTTATCGAAGGGCATGGCCACTTCATGGGCGTGGGCGAAGCGCAAATCAGTCTTAAGCTCACGACGGCGCGCAATTGGGACGAAATCGTGGCGATGGTGGCGGCCGCCGTCAAGAATGCCAAGCCGGGCGATTGGATCATAGGCCGCGGGTTTCATCAATCCAAATGGGACAAAGCGCCGCAGCCCAACGTGCAGGGCTTTCCGGTGCATTCTGAACTTAGTCGAGTGTCGCCTAACAATCCGGTCTGGCTGGAACATGCGAGCGGGCATGCCTCAATGGTGAACGCCGCCGCGCTGAAGGCGGCCGAAATCAGCGCGAACACCCCCAACCCCGCCGGCGGAGAAATTCTCAAAGACAGCAGCGGCCAACCCACGGGACTCTTGAACGAACGCGCACAAGGCCTGTTGCGGCCCGCTTACGAGGCCTATCTCTCAAAGCGCTCGCCGGCTGAAGTCGAAGCCGACGGCCGCCGCAAGGTCGATCTTGCCGCGAAGGAATGTATTGCGAACGGGATCACCACGTTCGAAGACGCAGGCTCGCCGTTTGAAACAATCGACCTCATGAAGCGCGTTGCCGGTGACGGGAAGCTCGACCTGCGGCTTTGGATGATGATGAATGAATCGAATGCCGGACTTGCCAAAGACATTCGAAGCTACCGGCTGCAGGATTTCGCCGATCACCACCTCACTGTGCGAGCGATTAAACGGATCTCCGACGGCGCGCTTGGTTCGAGGGGCGCTTGGATGCTGGCGCCTTATTCGGATCTCCCTTCGAGTAGCGGCATCAATACCGAGAAGATGGAGACGATTCGCGAAACTGCCGAGATTGCCATTGCCAATGGCTTTCAACTTTGTGTGCATGCGATTGGCGACCGGGCGAATCGTGAAGTGTTGAACGTCTACGAAGCCACCTTTAAAGCCCATCCGGACAAACATGATTTGCGATGGCGCATTGAACACGCGCAACACCTTGATCCGGCCGACATTCCGCGCTTCGGCCAACTGGGCGTGATCGCCGCGATGCAAGGAATCCATTGCACATCCGACGCGCCCTTTGTGATTCTCCGGCTGGGTGAAACGCGTGCGGAAGCCGGCGCCTATGTCTGGCGCAGCCTGCTCGATTCCGGCGCGGTGGTTGGCAACGGAACTGACGCGCCTGTGGAGGAGGTGAACCCGATTGCCTGTTACTACGCGTCTGTTACGCGCAAGACGAAAGACGGCTCGTTGTTCTACCCGAAGCAGTGCATGACGCGCATAGAAGCGCTGAAATCCTACACGCTTAGCAATGCGTTTGCCGCGTTCGAAGAGGATCAGAAGGGATCGTTGGTTGTGGGGAAATTCGCGGACATCACGGTGCTTTCGCGGGATATCCTCACAGTGGCGGCGGATGAGATCCCAAAGACTCGAATCCTCTACACGATTGTGGGCGGCAAAGTCGCTTATCAAGCCAATTAGTTGACGGCGGTTTCGGCCATGCGGCGGCGGAGGTAACTGCTTTCGACGGTGTTGGTAGTAAGTGCAAGGGCGCGTCGGTAGGCTTCCAACGCTTCCCCGCTTCGGCTCATGCGACGCAGCAGATCGGCGCGAGCGGCGTGAAAAAGATGGTAACGATCAAGATCGCCCGAGGTGCCCAGGTGATCGACGAGTGCCAAACCGCGTTCGAGGCCGTCGCTCATGGCGATCGCCACAGCGTGGTTTAAGAAAACGATGGGAGACGGTTGTTTGGCGCTGAGAATGGAGTAGAGAGCCGCGATCTGCCGCCAATCGGTTTCCTCAGCCGTTTTAGCTTCGGCGTGGACGGCGGCAATGGCTGCTTGAATCTGATAAGGGCCAGCGCTGTGGAGCCCCAAAGCCCGTTCCAGCAGATGTTTGCCTTCGGCAATCTGCTCCGAGTGCCAGCGTGAACGGTCTTGCTCTTCAAGTGGCACCAACTCGCCGTCGGCGGTGCAACGGGCGTCGCGGCGGGAGTCATGCAGGAGCATCAGAGCCAGCAAGCCGATGTTTTCCGGTTCGGTGGGCATAAGTTCAAGAAGAACACGCGCTAAGCGAATGGCTTCGGCGCACAGCTCGCGGCGCACAAGTACGCCGCCGGCGCTGGCAGCATAGCCTTCGTTGAAGATGAGATAAAGCACAGCTTGAACGGCTGTAAGACGCTCCGGCAAATGGTCAGGAGGAGGAACTTCGTAAGGAATACGCGCTTGCTGAATTTTGCGTTTGGCGCGCGCCAGCCGCTGCGCGAGAGTCGCATCGGAAAGCAGAAAGGCGCGGGCGATTTCCGGCGTCGTCAAACCGCCCAAGGTGCGGAGTGTGAGTGCCACCTGCGCCTCTTGATTAAGTGCGGGATGGCAACAGGTGAAGATGAGCCGCAAGCGGTCGTCTTCGAACGAACCCGCGGTTTCGCGGCGCGGCCGCGCCCTTTGCTCTTCCCAATATCCACTCATCTCTTCGTCCGCTGCGTCATGACTCCACTCTTCGAAGTGAAGCAACTCGCCGTTCTTGCTTCGCCGGGTCTGCTCGCGCCGGGCGTAATCGATGAGCTTGCGGTGCGCGGTTGCGGTGATCCAAGCAGCGGGATTGTCGGGGACGCCCTTGCTTTGCCAACTCGCCAGGGCGGCGGCAAAAGCGTCCTGTAGGGCCTCCTCCGCGCGGTCAAACGAACCTGCGGACCGGATGAGCCCCGCAATCATACGCCCCGACTCGTTGCGAAATACCGCTTCAACTATGGCGGACAGATCGTCCATTTACGCGATGGGCTTTGACATTTCGCGGATCGGCCGGACCTCAATACAACCGGATGCCCCGCGGCAAGCCGTGGGGATTTTGGCCGCCCATTCGAGAGCCTCGTCGAGGTTTTTACAGTCGAGGATATAGTAACCCGCCAATTGCTCTTTGGTCTCGGCAAAGGGACCGTCCGTGATCATTACTTTACCGTTGTTCACCCGAACAGTGGTAGCAGTGACGCTCGATTCGAGAGGATCGGCCGCACGGAGAATCCCCATGCGGCTTGTTTCGGTCAACAGCGCCCGATGTTGAGCGGCGATCGCGTTCAGTTCGCTGGGCGTGGCGGCATCGACTTCTTGCGAGTAGATCAACATGATGTAGCGCATGGATAATCTCACTCTTTTGAATTACGGGAAATTGGGCGAGGCCTTGAGTTCCACTATTTGACCAGTATGCCGGAGGCCATGCGCTCCAGCCGCTACTAACCAGTGGTAGCCGTCCCGTGGCCCCAGGACGGGGTGAGGCAAGACGTGTCCGCGGAGCGAAGAGGCGGAAAGAAGTTGAACGGTTTGCTCGCGGCTATTGAAGAAGTGCTCCAATCCTTCGGTGCGGCTCCAATGCTGTGAGGGGTTGACAAACGGCGGGGCCGTGAACTTGGCGGAGCGGTTGGGCACTTCTTTTAGGATCCGTTTATCCATCTCAGTTTGATCCCAGTCGGGAGGCGGTGGCGGATTGTTAGCCATGCCTCCAACGATGATATGGACACGCCGTTCTATGAGAACGACGTGCTCGACAATTTCGGCGATGGACCAGCAATCCGCAGATGGCTTGAAATCCCACTGTTGCGCGGAGAGCCCTACCACCGAATCCACCAGAGTATTGCGTGTGTCGTGGAGGTAGCGGGTTGCTTCGGCGATCTGTTCGGCCGGCAAAGTTTCGGCAAAGGCGACTGCAGAAGAATTCGCACTCATAATGTCTCCTCGATTACTAACATTATGTAGCTATGAGAAAACCATGACTGGACGGACCTCGATAGACCCATAGCGCGCGCCTGGTATGCCGGCCGCTATTTTGGCCGCCGCATCAATGCTCTCGGCCTCAACCAGGTAGTAGCCGCCCAGTTGTTCTTTGGTTTCGGCAAAGGGCCCGTCGGTATGCAGGGATTTGCCGTCGCGTACCCGGACGGTTTTGGCCGCAGTCGTAGGCTGAAGCGGTTGGCCGGACTTGATGGCGGGACCATTCTTTTTGCCAAAAGCATCGTATTCGGCGAATTCGGAGGGGTCGAAGCCCTTAGCGAAGCGTGATTCGTCCTCGTAGATCAGAAGTAGATATTGCATAATGTTGTCTCCTGCGGGTACGACGTTTGAATTTTGGAAAATCGACAATTTGAAAAAAAAGTTCGATAGCGGAGAGTCGGTGTGGCTGGTCACTGAGGCTGGCGCGTGGCGCGTGAGCGGGCGCGGGACAAAACAAACCTATGGCAACACTGCTAATCCCGCCATGGTGATATCGGTTTGCAAATCCCATGTCTTTTCGAGTTTGAAGGTGGCAGCATCATAGACTTCCACCTCAAAGCCTGCGCCGTAAATGTAGAGTTTCTTGCCGTCGCTCGACATGCCGAAGCTGAAACGCGCCCGGCAGGGAACTTCGGCTCGCTGAGACACGCGATCACTATGCAGATCGAACGCCCAAAACTCACAGGTCTTGTTGTGGAGACTGCCATTGGTCACCACTGTATAAGCCGTCTTTTTGTCGGGCGTGATTTGCAATCCGGCCATGCCGCTGGGTGCTGGTCCAATCGGGTTGTAGTCTACCTGGCGAGTGGCTAGGTCCAGACGCGCGAGTCCAAACACCTTGTTGTGGACAATCGGATCCATTGAAGTGAAGAGCGACATGCGGAGACCGGGCTGGCTGATGAGACCCAGGTCGCCTCCCAGCCGCACATTCTCCATGCCGTCCAGATCCGGCGCCGCCAGGTCCAGATGATCTACTACTTTCAGGTCGCTTGTTTGTATCACAGCGATCTTAGGTCCGAACTGATAAAGAAACTTCCCATCCGGAGAAACCTCGAACGAAGGCCGGTAAGCCAGTTCGTCTTCCCGCGACATCTCCGCCGTTTTGACAATCTTCTGCTGTGTCAGGTCAACGGTGGTGTATTTCGCCTTCGCCACGTCGAAATGATCCTGCAACTGATCGATCTCTTTGCTGACTGTATAAAAAAACTTGCCCTCGGAATCGACCGCGCCGCCGCGGAACCGGTACTGCTTGGTTGAGGTATTGAGTACGAAGTGGTTGGTCACTTTGCGCGTGGCCAAGTCGATGGTCTCAAAGCCATTGTGGTCAATGGTTGTGACGTAGAGCTTCTTGTGATCCGGCGACAAACGCATGCTGGTGGGAGTGCCAGTCACCAACGGGATGCGGTCTAGAATCTGGAAGCTCGACTCATCAATGACCAGGACCGAAGCCGGATACGCGGGAAGATAAAGCGTACCGGCTTTGGCAAGGGCAGCTAGTATCGTGAGAACGAAGAGTGGTTTCATGTTTTATGTCAATGCAGCGGCGTTAGTGACAGCAAGACTTGGCCGCCGGTGGCGGCACATCCATGGCAGGGCTGCGTTCGAAAAACCCATCGGGCCGAAATTGGAAACCTAACATAGCAACGGGCATGACGGGCCAATCCTCGGGACGTGGAACGTGGTTGTGGCCAAAGACGTACCACAGACTAACCTCCGTATCATCCACTTTGCGATTGGCTTTCGTCCAGTGAGGCAGACCGTCTCCTGTAGGATGCTGGTTCGGATAATCGCCGGCGGCAAAACGCTCCTGAGGATTGTAAGGAGTTACCCAAACTTGATTGGCTGTGAATCCGGCGCGGCGCATGATCTTCGCATCGGGCTGCACCAAAGGAGGGCAGTTTTCGCCGGGAACCAAACGATATCCGACGGGTCTCCCAAGGCGGTTGTGCTTACCGGGGTTGACGACTCGCCAGAAACGCGCGGTTGCCGAGTTGACGCGGCGCTGAGCTTCTTTCTCCGTTGCCAGCAGAGTCTCCTGGGCTAAAAAGGCGTTGCCATGGGGATTGCCCGGACCGGTGGGTACGCCCACGCTGTTCACTTCATACACGGAATTATTGGGGCCATCCACGCTCGGCACCAGCCGGGCCGCGAAAATATGTTGATGAAAGGGAGCATTCAGTTGTGGGGCGACTTCCATTCCATACTGAGATTTCTGGCCGGGAGCAAGCGCGGTTGTGTTCATAATGCCGGTCAGCTTGATCTCACACTGGATGGATCCGTCTTGATAGAAATACCAATAAAATCCGTACTCATAGTTGCCAACGGTGGCAATAAAAGAGACAGAGATCCGCCGCGATCTCCGAACCTCTGATTGGCCGGTGCGCCAGTCGGTATGCTTCCACAGAATGCCGAAATCCTCCTCATGCAGGCAGACGGCATTTTTCAGCGCCGTGACGTTCCCGTTGCTATCCACTTGCGGGAAGTCAAAGTAGTAGATAACTCCCAGACAGTCACAACCCAACGCCAGCGAGTTAGCTAGCATACCCAGTCCGTATTCGCCAATGTCAAAGGCGTTTTTGCGGTAGTATTGCTCACCGGGATCGCCGTAGGGAACCACCATCTCGCAAATCGATGCGCGGTAGAGAACGGGACGCTCCACCCCGTCGTCGTTGTAACTGACAGTATGGAGAACCAAGCCTTCGCGGGAGGTGAAGCCCACGCGAAACTTCCATTTTTGCCATTCCACCTGGTTACCTTCGACCGAGAAGCTTGGACCTTCCGGCTGGACGATATCCACTGGCTTCAGATCCTGGCGCATATTGGGGATGTACTCACGCGCCCAATTCCCGCTTTCGGGAGGTAGCGGCGCGATGGGGTAATCCTCAATGCGAATCACTTCCATCTTGTAGAGGTCCACCAGGATCACCATGCTGTCAATGGGCCGGGCATAGCCATTGTCTTTCGGCTCCGAGCGCACAAAGCACAGCGCACGCATTCGCCGCACACCCTGATCTTGCGGCAACTCGGTACCATACGTGCCAGCGGACCAAGGTTCCACCATGACCAGATCCGCGTCAGTCACTCCACGCTTAGCGAGGGCTTCCTGAAAGAGAGGCGAGCGCCGCACAGCCTGCTCACACTCACTGAACTCATCAAGCATGATGGAAGGCTGTATACCGTCTGGAAGCGGTGTCACGGAGCTCACAGCGTCTCCCCCCAGATCCACTGTGACTTCGTAACTCGCGCGCCTGAGGCGATCCACTAGAACAGCCAGCGCTTTGCGTTCAAATGGATCACCCGGCTGGTACGTCTCCACTGCGGCCTTCGCGGGCTCCGTTAGATTGATGGAAACGATTCGCACGTCTCCGTCCAGATGCTTTTCGCGCTTCAGTATGCCGACGACATTTTCGAGTTCGGCGGCAGATAACGGATCGAGCGGATGCCCGATCGCGCCTGAGCCACTCGTGGATTGCTTCGCCGGATAATCCACCACTTCATTATGGATTTCAAATTGAGTTGCCATGTTGCCGCCTTTCTCGCGCTGAGTGGAAGTGATTTGCGATCTCCTGAGCAACGGGGCTGAGCCGCAATATCTGATGCTAGTATAGGCGGATGGAACTTGGCAACACCTCGGATAGGTTAATACCTGCCGCCCCGTCCGCGCCAGAGTCTCCAGCAAAAAATTCGTACGGACTGAAATCGGCGACACTCTCGCCAAGCGAAACTTTGGCCCAGTCCGTGGGCCTCATTGCCCCAACCGGCGCGCCAGTCATGACCGTGCCGCTGGTATTCGGATTGGCGGGCCAAGGCTGCGCCATCGCGTTTATCATTTCCACCATCGGCATTCTTCTGGTAGCCCTGAACGTCAACCAGTTCGCGCGAATTTCGTCTTCGCCCGGATCTCTATACACCTACATTACCGACCACATGCACCATCGTTGGGGTGTGCTGGCCGGTTGGGCGTTATTGATTGCTTATGTTGGCACGGCGGCCGCGGTGAGCGCGGGCGTTACCAACTACGCCAACGTGATCTTGCGCGACCGTTTCGGGATGGAAGCTTTTCCCGTATTGCTTACCTTGCTCGTCATGATCTTCGCGTGCTATTTGGCATACCACGATGTGCAACTGTCGGCGCGTCTCATGCTTTGGCTGGAAGCGGGTTCGGTTGGCCTCATCTCTCTGGTGGCCGTCGGCATCGTGCTGAAGAACGGGGCGCACCTGGACATTGCGCAATTTAATCTGCATGGCGTGACTCCGGAAAAGCTTCGCTTGGGGCTGGTATTGGCGATGTTCAGTTCCGTAGGATTCGAAAGCGCGACCTCGTTGGGCTCCGAGGCAAGAGATCCGTTAACCAGCATTCCGCGCGCCGTTAAGTGGAGTGCCATCTTAACCGGGCTGTTTTTTTTCCTTTGCGCGTATGCCGAAGTGCTCGGGTTCAAAGGGGAAGCAGTGCCGCTGGATAAGAGTCTCGCGCCGTTGCATATGCTGGCGCAGAAGGCGGGATTGCCGCCCATTGTCGGTACGCTGACGGATCTGGGCGCAGTGGTCAGCTTTTTTTCTTGCTTTCTGGCCTGTATCACAGCGGCTGCCCGCGTGCTTCTTCTTATGAGCCGGAATGGCGCTTTGCACGCCTCGTTTGGAGAAACGCACGAGCAGAATCAAACGCCGCACCGCGCCGTATTGCTGACTTCCCTTGCGGCTTTCTTGCCGGCCGGCATCATGACGCTGCGCGGTATGAACTTGTTTGACATCTACGGGCTGCTCGGAACGCTGGCTACGTTTGGATTTGTCACGGTTTATATTCTGGTGTCGGTGGCGGCGCCACTTTACCTTCGGGCGCGCGGCTGCTTGACGCAGCAAGCCGTGGTCATCTCCGCCTTAGCGGTGGCAGCTATGGGCTTGGCGCTCCTGGGAAGCCTTTATCCGGTTCCCTCCACGCCATACTCGCTTCTGCCATACATCTACGCGTTGCTGGTGGGAGCAGGCTTTGTGTGGTCCATAGTGTGGAGCGCGCGAACGCCTGTCTTGGCGGTCGAAACCACGCTCTAACCGTAGGCCGATTTCGTGATATACTCGGCAATTCCGCTAAGCCACGTCGCAAGCTGACATTAGAAAGATTACTTTCTGATTTGCACGACAAGGGAGACCTCCATGAAGCGCTGCTTTTTATCTCTGGCTCTGATTAGTTTTTCCGCCCAGGCGCCATTTGCTTTGGCGGCGGATAGTCATGCGGGAGACTCAAACTCGCCGGCGGCATGGAGTCCGGTTGCCGCTGCGAAATACCTGGATGGCCGAGCCGCCTGGTGGGAGACGTGGCCAAATTCGCAACGCGATCACGACACCGCTTGTGTTTCCTGCCATACGATTTTGCCGTACACGCTCTCGCGCATGAAGTTGAGCAGCTCGCTTGATGAGAAGACTGTTCCCGGCCCGGAGCAGAGCGTTCTCAAGAATGTCCAGAAGCGCGTGGCGATGTGGAAAGAAGTGGAACCATTCTATTCGGATGAGAAGAGTGGACCAGGGAAATCTCGCGAATCGCGTTCTACCGAATCCGTTTTGAACGCGCTGGTCTTAGCTAGTAATAGCGCGGACAGGAAAGAGCTGGATCCGCTCACCCGCAAGGCGTTCGACGTGGCCTGGGCGTTGCAGTTGAAAACAGGCGAGCATGCGGGCGCCTGGGATTGGCAGGTATTTCATTTGGCCCCGTGGGAGTCCGGCGGCGACTCGCAATATCAAGGGGCCACTTTCATGGCGCTCGCCACGGCGTTGGCGCCCGATCACTACCGCAAGGATCGAGCCATCCAAGGCAATCTAAAGCTGCTGCGGGCGTATTTGAAACGCGAGTATGCGGCCCAGCCTTTGTTGAACCGCATTGTTCTGCTATGGGCGTCCGGAAATATGCCCGGGCTTATTTCGAACAAAGACAAGCACGAATTAGCGGAGACCATTGTGAAGCAGCAACGGCCGGACGGCGGATGGGCTTTGGCTACTTTGGGCACGTGGGCTCGTTTGGATAAGACTGAGCAGGATGGCA
This sequence comes from Bryobacterales bacterium, assembly GCA_963785595.1. Taxonomy (GTDB): domain Bacteria; phylum Acidobacteriota; class Terriglobia; order Bryobacterales; family Bryobacteraceae; genus Bog-105. Next base: position 941,407 of record CAWAVY010000004.1, read on the forward strand.
ACAGCGACGGCTATGCCACGGCGATTGTAACGTTGGCGCTCAAGCAGGCACACACCGGGCAGCGGGATGCCTGCATGGCGGGACGCACATGGCTGGAACGCAACCAGAACAAAGAGGATGGTTCGTGGCGCGCGATCTCGTTGAACAAGAAACGCGATTTGAAAACCGATGTGGGGCGCTTCATGACGGATGCGGCCACGGGTTATGCCGTGCTGGCGTTGGAAGCCACGCGGTAGATCGACCTCATGAAAGCCGCGCCTTTCACCCGTTTCTGAACCGCGACCGCGCGGGAGTCGGTTCGGGAGTATTTTCAGAGCAGCCGCAGGCGGTTGCTGTGCTATGTTGTCACAAGAAAAGGCGGGAGTAACTCAATGGTAGAGTCACAGCCTTCCAAGCTGTTGGTTGCGAGTTCGATTCTCGTCTCCCGCTCCATGTTTTCGCGAGCAAAGGCCGCGCAACGCGGCTTCAAGTTTTCGACCGGGCCAGCCAGTCTCTTCCACACCTTCAACTAGTCTGAGGCACAATGATTGAGCAGGAGATAATGAAACTATGGTTGGCTTGGCAGATGCGCGAAGAGTGATAGCGGCGGCGGAAAAGAAGGCCGCGGAGATTGGACAACCGATGAACATTGCCGTCGCCGATGCGGGCGGCAATCTTGTGGCGCACGTCCGCATGGATGGAGCCTGGATCGGCAGCATCGATATCTCCCAGAAGAAAGCATACACTTCTCGGGCATTCGATATCGCCACCAAAGATCTTGCTGAGCACGCGCAGTCGGGCGGGCAATTCTTTGGCATCCATGCCTCGAACGACGGCAAAATCATGATCTTCGCGGGCGGCATACCTCTGAAGCGCGATGGAAAGGTTGTTGGTGCCATCGGGGTGAGCGGCGGAAGCGGAGCTCAGGACCATGCGGTTGCCGAAGCGGGCGCTGCCGCATTCTGAATTCACAACTCAACTCTTGAAGCGGCAACCCAGAACGCAGAATGGTGGGCCCTAGATGACTCGAACATCCGACCTCTTCCGTGTCAAGGAAGCGCTCTAACCAACTGAGCTAAGGGCCCGTGCGCCAGCACAATAACAAAGTAACATGAAGGGGTTCATGCGCTAGTCATGCTCCGTCCGGCCCCGCATCAGATCTACAATATGCGGAATCAAGTGCTCAATCGCTTCGAGTGAAAACAGCGCCCCGCGCGGCGATCCGGGTAGATTCACAATGAGCGATTGTTTGCGCTGGCCCGCCAAGCCCCGGGAAAGCACCGCGCGTGGGGTCTGCTCCAAGCCGCGCGCTCGCATCAACTCAGCGATGCCGGGAATTTCCCGCCCCAACACGCTGCGGGTCGCTTCCGGCGTGACATCGCGCTCAGCGATACCGGTGCCGCCCGTGGTCAGAATCACCGCATAACCTGCATCCGACCACTCGCACAGTTTCGCCGAAATGGCCGATTGCTCATCCGGGACCAAATCCGCGGCGGCTATTGTCCAACCTAGTTGAACCGCCCGAGTTGCCAGCGCTGGGCCGGATGTATCGGCTCTCGTACCCGCCGCCGCAGAATCGCTGATGGTCAGAATCGCTGCCTGAATGTTCATTTTGCAGGCTTGCGCCGGAATGCTCCCGACTTCCCTCCGGTTTTTTCGAGTAAATGAATCTCGCGAATCTCAATGCCCTTGTTCAGCGCTTTCGTCATATCGTAAATCGTCAAAGCCGCGACGGCGGCGGCTGTCATCGCTTCCATTTCTACGCCCGTTTGCGCAATCGTGCGCGCGCTGGCCGTAATTTCAATCCCGTTTTTCTCCAAGCGGAACTCCACCGCGACGTGGCTCAGCGGAAGTTGATGGCACAACGGAATCAGCTCAGAGGTTTTCTTTGCCGCTGAAATGCCGGCAATGCGCGCTACCTCCAACGGGTCGCCTTTCTGATTCCGTGGCAGCGCGGCCATCACTTCCGGCGGCATAACCACATACGCGCGGGCGATGGCGCTCCGGCTGCTTAAAGGTTTGTTCGAGACATCCACCATGGATGCCGCGCCCGACTGGTCATAGTGCGACAATTTCGAGCGTTTCATACCTTCAACATCACACGAATGCTATCGCCCACCGCCCAGCTTTCTCTATCGTGATCAGCCACCAGGAAGCAATTCGCCTTTGCCAAAGCGGGAATATCGCTCGAACCTTGCCAGGAGATGTGTCGAAGGTGCTGGCCGTCGTCGCTTAAACGCGCCGGCAGGAACCGCGTCAAACCGCCCTTGTGCCGGAAGGGTGCCTCCAAGCGCGCACTAAGCAGGGGCAAGACGGGATCTGACGCGCCCGCCAATAGCTCTAACGCGGGCCGGGCAAACAACAAGTAGGTAACCAGCGACGATCCCGGATTTCCAGGAAGTCCGAACACGGGTTTGCCATTCACGACCCCAAAGGCCGTTGGTTGGCCGGGTTGGATGCGCACCCGTTCAAACCGAAACTCGACCCCTAAATCTCGCAGCGTGGGTTTAACCAGATCGTATTTACCGGCTGAAACGCCACCCGTCACGATTAGAAAATCGTAGGCCAAGCCTTCTTTTAGGAGCGGAACAAGAGCGTCTTTAGTATCGCCAGCCACCGGAAGAATCACCGGTTCGCCACCGGTCGCGCGCACCAGCGCCGCGAGCATATATGAGTTGGAATTGCGGATCTGGTGAGGCGCGGGCCGTTCATCGAGCGCCACGATCTCATCGCCCGTCGCCAAAATCGCCACTCGCGGCCTTGCCACCACTGGAACAAGAGCCCGTCCCGCCGCGGCCAGTGCAGCGATATGGCTGGCGTCCAGCTTGGTTCGCGCGGCGACCAGCACATCACCCGCCATCGCTTCGGCTCCCCGTTTGTTGATAAATTGGCCCGCTTCGGCAGTCTGAAGGATTTTCACTTGGCCCGCCATTCGGGTGACGTGTTCGAGCATGACAACAGCGTCAGCCCCCGCTGGGACCGGCGCTCCAGTCATAATTTCGAGTGCTTCACCCTGGAGCAGCGGCAACTGTTCCTCGTCCCCGGCGCGCACTTCTCCACGAACCGCCAGCATCCCCGGCAGATCTTGTGCCTTCACCGCGTAGCCGTCGCGCAAAGAACGTTCCAGAGCGGGATAATCGCGCTCGGCGGGGACCGCTTCCGCCAATATCCGGTTATGAACTTCTTCGAGCGGCAGTAACTCGGCTGCGAGATTTTTGACTAACAAACGAACCGTGTCAATGACGATTCGCCGAGCCTCTTCAAACTCTAACGTTTTGGGACTCGCCGTTTGGCTTGCGGTATCGCTCACGCCTCGGATTGTACACTTTGAGGATTACGCTGGCGGTTTTATTTGCCGGCGATTGAGAGCAATTCGATTTCGAAGATCAGCGTGGCGCCACCGGGAATTCCGCCGCGGCCCTGGTCGCCGTAGGCAATATCGGACGGACAAACCAAGCGCGCCTTTCCTCCAACTTTCATTTTCTGCACGCCTTCCGTCCAGCAGCGGATCACGTTGCTGAGCGGAAACTCTGCTGGCTGATTACGCGAATACGAACTATCGAACTCTTTGCCGTCGGTGAACGTTCCCCGGTAATTGACTTTGACTGTGTCCGAGGCGGCCGGCGACGGCCCGGCGCCCGCCTTGATTTCCTTGTAGATCAACCCTGAATCCGTTTTCACGGCCCCTGGTTCGGCAGCGGCCTTTACCAGAAACGCGGACGAGGCAGTCTTTTGTTTTAGCGCTACTTTAGCCGCTCGTGCCTTGGCTAATGGATCGATCTTTGGTCCCCAGGTAGCTAGCTCAACAGCGGGCTTTCCAGCTGCGGCGTCGGACAAAGCGCGCTTTACAATTTCCAGTTCGGCGGGTGACAACTCGAAGGACGAAAGAGACCGGTAAATGCTGAGTCCCAACGCATAAATCGTCTTTTGCTCGTCCGTGGTCAACGCCGGGGCAGTTCGCCGCGGAGCTACGGCGGGGGATTTCTTCGCCGCCGAAGAAGTGGCCGGCTGTTTCGGCGTTTGAGCGCTGGCGGACAACACCATAGACGACGCTAGCACGCTCGTAATAAGAAAACTTGAATAAAAACGCATCAGTTTCCATCAGGATCGCACATCAACTTTGCTTCAACCTTGTGCGACACGGCATGTTCAATCCCCGGCGCTCAGAACGCCCGTGCTGCGTTGCGGCTCCTTCGGCTTGGAGAAGGGCACACACAGGTGAAAAGTGCTGCCCTCTGGGCCGCTCTCGAACCAGATTTTCCCGCCCATAAGCGCTGCCAGCCTAGAGCAGATGGTCAAGCCAAGTCCCAATCCGCCATACCGTCTGGTCGAAGAAGTGTCGGCTTGCGAGAACGCTTCGAAAATTTCTCGTTGCTTATCCTCTGGAATACCTATGCCGGTATCAACGATGGAAAATTGCAGTTCATCGCCGTCTACAGTCGTTGCCGTGACAGACACACCGCCTTCGGCGGTAAACTTCAGAGCGTTATCCACCAGATGCGACAAAATCTGCCGGAGGCGCTTTTCATCTCCTGTCAGAATATCTGGAGTGCCCGCCCCCCGCCGCACTGTGAAGCTGAGGTTCCGCTCTTTAGCGCGCCAGGCAAAATCATGTTCCAGCATGCCCAGGCAGCGGGCCAGTTGAAACGGCTTAGCTTCCAGTTCCACCTGGTTATCTTTGAGCCGCGAGAAGTCGAAGATGTCATCCACGATTCTTAATAACGCTTCCGCCGAAGCCTCAACCGCCTCAAGGTACTCCTGCTGCTCATTGTCCAACCGTGTGGCCAGCGACAATTTCGTCATCCCCATGATGCCGTTGATGGGAGTGCGGATTTCGTGGCTGATATTTGCCAGAAAGTCGCTCTTAGCCCGATTGGCGGCTTCGGCTCTCCGCTCGGCCTCGGAGCGCACCCCGATCTCGTTTTCGAGTGATCGGTTCAGGTTTAGTAAGTCTTGCGTGCGTTCCTGAACGCGCGCCTCGAGTTCGTCGCGCGAGCGCCGCAGTTCCTGCTCGCTCTTCCGCAAATCGGCCGTTCGTTCCTCAACCAAGGCCGCGAGCTTTTGCGCGCTTCCCCGCAAATGCCCGACTCTTATCCGGTACAAGCCGAAAGCCGACGCCCCCATGGCCACGCATAAAAGGACGTTGAAGAGACCCGTCTGATAGAAATAAGGGCGCAACACAATCTTCGCGCCGTCTGCTTCTTTACAAACGCCGTTTAGGCAGGCCATTACGCGAAATCGATATTCGGCGGGCTGGATATTGGTGTAGTACGCTTCCCGTCGCGTGGTGAAAGCGCTCCAATCCCGGTCGAATCCCTCCATCTGGTAGCGGAATTTCAATTTCTCGGGAGCGCTGAAGTTCGGCGCCGTGAAGGAAAAGCTCAGTTTTCCCAGGCCTGGCGGAATCTCTACTCTACGCTCCAAAGAATACTCGCGGTCGTCTGCTTCCAGATACTCCAACGAAACATTCAGCGGTTCGCCGGCGTTTTCGAGGGTAGTCAAGTTGGCGACGGCAAGTCCCTTGTTGGTGGGAAACATCACCCGCCCGTCTGTGGTGACCAGGCCCGCCGGTTGAAACCCGCCGTTGCATTCACGGCTGCGTAAACCGTCTCTAGTGTCGTAGATATCAGCCGTGATGCGTTTTCGCGTCCCGTCCGCCACTTCGTTCAATTCCTGCTTGCTTACCCACGACACACCTTTATTGGAGGTCATCCATAAACGCCCCCGTCTATCGTCAAGCACTTCGAACACGGCGTCGTCAATCAGGCCGTTGTCCGTCGTGATGCTGCTGAACTTGCCGTTCTTCAAACGGTTCACTCCGCCCCCGCTGGTGCCAAGCCAAAGCGCGCCGTCCGAATCGCCGGTAATCGACCAAACCACATCGCTCGATAGACCCTCGCGAATCGTATAGACCGTGATCGCCCCGTCTCTCAGCCGGTTGAGCCCGGCGTCGGTTCCAATCCATAGCGTGGCTTCGCGGTCTTCGTACAAGGACAGCACAAAGTCGTTCGATAAACCATTGGCGGTGGTCAGCGTCTCAAAGCGGCCGCCGCTGAAGTGGCTCAATCCGCTCCGTGAGCCTACCCAAATCCCTCCTTTTCGGTCGGCGAGCGAGCAGATAATAGTGCTGCGAGGCAGCCCTTCTTTCTCCGTATATACCTTGAATCGGCGGTCCCTTAAGCGCGCCAAACCATGGCGGCTCGCCACCCAGAGACTTCCTTCTGTGTCCTCCGTAATCGAAAAAATCAAGCCTTCCGGCAACCCGTCTCGGGTAGTGAAGTTCACAAAGCTGCCGCTCTGCCAGCGGGTTAAGCCCTGGTCCGTCCCTATCCAGACCGCTCCCGCGTGATCCTGGAACACCGGCAAGACCACGTCGCTGGCCAGCCCCTGTGGCTTCCCCAAGGTAGTGAAAACTCCATCCCGGAAATGCGTTAATCCAGCGCTTGTGCCGCCGGTCCACAAGCTGCCGGCCCGATCTTCAAAAATCGTCAAAACTCCATTGCTCGACGAGCTATCGTTTTCCTCGAGCGCGCTCAGCCTACCCTTTGTCAGTCGCTCTAAACCTCGGCTTTGGGTTCCAATCCAAAGCGTGCCGGCGCGGTCAGCAAACAGAGACGTAATGCCGTTATCGTTCAACCCGGCCTGGCGCTTGAAATTTGACCGCGAGGAGTCGCTCATGCGCCACAATCCGTCCCCTATCGTTCCGGCCCAAACGTCGCCGTTTAGATCCACGCAAAGAGCCCGCACAAAAAGACCCGCGAACGCTTGCTCTTTGCTCAGTACTTGTGGTTTGCCCCCCACCAAGCGGCTCAGGCCCCGGTAGGTGCCTACCCAGAGCGCCCCGTGGCGGTCTTCCGCGATCGCGAATACGGAATTGTCAGCCAAGCCATTTGCCGTCGTCACGGAACTGGCACTGTCCCCGGCGAACCTCAAGAGTCCTCCCGCCTCGGTTCCTGCCCAAACCGCTCCCTTCCGGTCTTGGAACAGGACGTTTACAGTCAAGTCCGTAGCTTCCCGAATATGCGCCGCCGCGTCCATGTGCCCTTTGGCAAAACGGCTGACACCGCCGCCGTGCGTGCCCACCCATAGATTCTGCTCGCGATCGACCAGCAATGCCGTCACTTGATCGCTGTGCAATGCCGGGGTGGTCTTCTTATTGAAAAGCGTAAAACGTACGCCGTCAAACCGCGCCAACCCGGCTTCCGTTCCTATCCAAAGGTAGCCGTCTCCTGTTTGCGCGATGGCTTGCGCGGAAGGCGGTAGCGCGGATTCCGCACCCCACGCCTGGCGTACGTACTGCTCGATATCCTTCGAAGGGTCGAGACTCGCCTCAACCCGCACAGGCGCGAGAAGACACCCAATAGCCATCCATAAAAATATCTGCCTCATCGCCAACGCTTAAACCGGCAATAGAGATATCGGGCTAGTACTTCCCAAACTTTAGACCCGTCAAGGGTGCGGTCAAGACACCGATAAGGGCATAGAAGGCGATGGAAGGGGTGGCGAACCCCTGATTGTCCGCTATTTAAAGGAGATCATCTTGTCGAAGCCACTCACGTTCCTTTTTTTCCTGGGGATATTTTCCTCGCAGGCGCAGAGTTTAAGCAACCCAAAACTCTCGTCGAACTTAGCCGCCGGTGTCCCGGCCCAATGCAATGTCATCGTGCAATGGAAGCATAAGCCCACGGAATTGGAACATCAGAAGGTGTTCGGCAAAGGGGGAACGCTTCGCCGGAGCTTCTCGAATTTGGCGTCGGCCGCCTATTCTCTCCCCTCGTCGTCGTTAAGCGAATTGGCGAATGACGCGGAAGTGGTCTTCATCTCCCCAGATCGCCCTGTGCATGCCAAACTTGATTACACTGCCGCCGCGGTGAACGCTTCAGCAGCCTGGAGTCTTAACCTGAACGGCGCCGGTATCGGTGTGGCGCTCATTGACAGCGGCCTGAACTCGAATGCGGACTTCAACAAACACGCTCGCATTGTTTACAATCAGGATTTCACCGGCGAAATCACCCAGACAGGCAAGCCGCAGAACCCTGACAACGCGCCCGATCTTTATGGCCACGGCGAACACGTCGCGGGTATCCTGGGCGGCAACGGGACCAACTCTTCCTGCGGTCCCTGCAACCGGCCGCTGCTAGGCATCGCTCCTGGCGCAAGCATTGTCAACCTGCGCGTTCTCGACGAGAACGGCAACGGCACCGATAGTGGCGTCATTGCCGCCATCGATCAGGCTATGACGCTGGCCTCTACTTACAACATTCGCGTGATCAATCTTTCCCTCGGCCGCCCGGTTTACGAAAGCTACACCGTGGACCCTCTGTGCCAAGCCGTTGAGGCAGCCTGGAAGGCGGGAATTGTGGTAGTGGCGGCGGCCGGTAACGATGGCCGCGATAACTCTTTCGGAACCAACGGCTATGGAACTATTACAGCGCCTGGGAACGATCCGTACGTCATTACCGTCGGTGCCATGAAGACCGAGAGCACTTACAGCCGAACGGACGATTTGATCGCCAGCTACAGCTCTAAAGGGCCAACGCTCGTGGATGGCATTGTGAAACCCGATCTCGTCGCGCCGGGAAATCTGGTGGTTTCGCTGCTCGCCAGCACGACCGCCACGCTCGTAGTTCAGTATCCCGCCAATAACATGCCCAGATCGTATTACACCCATACCGGCGACTCAAAACCCGGGAACACGTTCTTCCAACTTAGCGGAACCAGTATGGCCACCGCTGTCGTGAGCGGAGCCGCCGCCGACCTTCTTCAGGCGAATCCCGCTATGACTCCGGATCAAGTCAAGGCTCGCTTAATGCTGACCGCCTATAAAACATTTCCAAGCTCGAGCGTTGCTACCGATCCCACAACCGGCCAGACCTACGTCAGCTATTACGACATATTCACCATAGGCGCCGGTTATCTCGATATCGCCGCCGCATTGGCTAATCAATCGCTCCCGCAGGGCAGCGCGCTTTCTCCCACCGCCGTCTACAATCCTTCCACCGGATCAATTGGCATCGTGGCAGCTTCGTCCTCCGTTTGGGGCAACAACAGCGTTTGGGGCAACGGTACCGTCTGGGGTGTAAACAGCGTCTGGGGCAACAGCAGCGTTTGGGGCGTAAGCAGCGTTTGGGGTAACAACTCTGTCTGGGGTAGCAGAAGCGTGTGGGGCAACGCCACTGTTTGGGGCGTAAACGTCAATTCCACCGCCGCACAATGCATGTCAAGCGGCGTAGCTGTTGCGCCCAGCGCTTCCACAGACTCTCAATCCACCTCCCTTTCGATAGCCGTCAACGGCGAAAATTAGCCGATTCCTTTAGGAAGATCAAACGCAGATAGGGCGGACACCGCAATCCGTCCTATCAGGTCAGTGGGGCGCCGCTTCGCCCGAACCGTCGCTGTCAATACTACGATCCTGATATGTGGCCCCGCTGATTTCCCGCTCAAGCTTGTCCACCGTTTCCTTCTTCAACCGTTGCACAGTGGCCATCTCCCTGCGCGCCTCGTCTTTTCGTCCCAAAGCTGCTAACACCTCGGCACGTAAATAATGGACGCTCCCGCTTTGCGGGTCAATCGCCTCGGCCTCGTGCAGAGCTTTCAGCGCCTTCGCATAGCGTTTTTCCTGCCGGTAAATCTTGGCCAACCCAAACCACGAGGTCCCTAACCGGCGGTCGCGCTCTACCGCCTTCGTGAAGTAACCCTCCGCCTCGCGCTCTTCCCCTTTCATACTCGCCAGCAGACCCAACTGGTCATAGTTAAATGCCACCGCCGGCTCCAAGGCAGCGTCATGCAGAAATTCGGCTCGCGCCTGTTCCGTGTCTCCGTTGTGCCGGTAAACCAAGCCAAGATTGTAGTGCAGCAGCGGCAGCTTCCCATCTCCCTTCGCCGCCGTTTGCAATTCCACCAGCGCATGTTCATAGTCTCCGTGCGCCAGATGGGCTTTCCCCAGCAGCAGGTGAACAACCGGCGAATCCTTCCCTACATTCATTAACTGGGCCAACGCGCGTTCCTCTAATTCCGGGCGCCCGCCTTGGCCCGCTGCCACAGCCAAGCTATACAGATAACTTAAGTCGCCGTTCGAAACCGGCCACAGCGGTTCCAATGCCGCGGCAGCTTCTGCATAGCGTTCGCTGAATAAGTAGCAGAGACCCAACAAACGGCGCGCCTGAATTGACGCGCCATCGTCTTTCAATACCGACTCAAATGCCGGAATAGCCGCCGCATACTCACCCTGCTTATAGTTGGCCAGACCGATATTCAAACGAATGCCGCTCACTTGCGGCGCTAGCTTTTCTGCCTGGCTGAAGTATGCAAGCGCTTGCCGCCAATTCTTTTCGCGCATGAAAACCACGCCCAGGTTTACCCGCGCTCCCACGTCACGTGGTACCAGTTCCAGTACTCTCAAAAACGCTTGTTTCGCATTCGTTAAATCACCCTTTGCGAGCGCTGTTTCGCCCGCTTGGTACTCCTCGCGCACCTGTGTTTCCGGGCTCTGGCTCTGCCTAAACCAAAACAACATAAGTAATAGGCAGACCCGCATCGCCTAGCAGTCTAGCAATCTATCCACCGGAAAAATAGTGCTTTTGTATTGTCAACGGCGCATCAATCGGTTTACCATCGTAAGCAATTCGATTTTACGTTGCTTTAAACGGTCAATTCATCCACGGGAGGATGCTCGCAATGAAAGTTTTCACACGCTTCATTATTCTTGTGGCCGCTACTTTAGCCATTTCCGTCATTTGTCTTGCGCAAGAAGGTTCCATCACCGGGTCTGTTCATGATTCCTCCGGCGCGGTGATTCCCAACGCCACCGTGCGGGTTTCCAATGTAGACCAAGGCTGGGTGCGCACTGTCCAAACCAACTCCAGTGGCGACTATCTGGTACCCGGTCTCCCCGCCGGCAGCTACAACATTCAAGTCGAAGCCACGGGTTTCCAACGCTACGATGTCAAAGCGTTGATTTTGCGTGTCGCGGAGAAATCGCGCGCCGATGCCACTCTCACCGTCGGCCAGATCAACACCGAAGTCTCGGTGGCCGGCTCCGTCGTCTCGCAAGTGCAAACGGAAACGGCTGAACTATCCGGCATCGTGACCACCAAGCAAATTGATCAGCTTGTCTTGAACGGCCGCAATTTCACCCAGTTGATCACTTTAATCCCGGGTGTCAGCAATCAAACCGGCCAGGACGAAGGCACCGTCGGCGTTTATGGCAGCGTCGGTTTCAGCGTGAATGGCGGCCGTACCGAATACAACAACTGGGAAGTGGACGGCGGCGACAACATGGATAACGGCAGCAACGGCACTCTCAACACTTACCCCAACGTCGATGCCATCGCGGAGGTGAAAGTTCTCACCTCCAATTACGGTGCGCAATACGGCAGAAACGGCTCCGCCACCGTCGAAACCATCACCAAGTCCGGCAGCCACGATTTTCACGGCGACCTTTTCGAATTTGTCCGCAATGAGGATTTCAACGCGCGCAATTTCTTTGCCGATTCCCGGCCTATTTATCGCAAGAACGATTATGGCTTCACCATCGGCGGTCCGGTCGTGATCCCTCATCTTTACAACCGCAGCCGCCAAAAAACCTTCTTCTTCTTTTCAGAAGACTGGCGCAAGGAACTTGTTCCCGGCGAAGTGTTCAATCAGCAGGTTCCGTCGGCGGCCGAGCGAGCCGGCGACTTTTCCGAGGATTGCCCCGCTTCTTCCAGTCCCGTTGACACGACCGATTTCCCGAATTGTCCGGTAAACCCCAACACCAACGCGTATTATCCCGGCAACAAAGTTCCAGTCACCCCTCAAGCCCAAACACTACTTCCGCTGATTCCCGCTGCCAACACCAGTTCCGGATTTTTCAACGCCTCTCCGGCGCAGCAGACGAATTGGCGCGAGGAACTTGGCCGCATCGATCAAAATGTCACCGACAAAGAGCGCTTCTTCTTTCGTTTCATCCACGATTCCTGGAGCACCGTCACGGCCACGCCGCTGTGGGGCACCGGCAGCTTTCCTACCGTAGGAACAAACTTCGTGGGGCCGGGCGTAAGCTTGGTCGCCAACCTCACCTCCACCGTATCTCCGTCGTTAGTGAACGAGTTTATGTTCAGCTATACCACCGACCACATCTTTCTCACCGCCGTGGGCAATGTGGCCCGTCCCGCCAGTTTCGATATGCCCGGCATTTTCAATAATGGTTTTCGCGGAATCCTACCCAACGTCAGTATTCAGGACACCGCTGAATATGGCGGCGGCTTCTCTGCTGGCACCGGCTATTTTCCCTGGAACAATGCTAATCCGACTTTCACCTTCAAGGACAACATCACTAAAATCATCGGCAGTCACAATTTGTTCATTGGCGCATATTACGTCGCTGCCCAAAAGAACGAAGATAGTTCCGGCGACGCCCAAGGCAGCCTCGTCTTCGGACCGCCCAGCACCTATTCCACCGGCAATGGATTCGCCGATTTTCTCATCGGCAGCATTGCCGCCTTCGACCAAACCACCGAGGTCGCCAAATACTACAACCGCTATAAAATCGTGGAACCCTACGTTCAAGACGATTGGCACGTTAGCAAAAAGCTGACCATCAACCTCGGTCTTCGACTCAGTTTATTCGGCACCTATCGCGAGAAATACCATCAAGCCTATAACTGGGAGCCCAGCGCCTATACCGCTGCGAATGCCCCGATTTATGGCGCGAACGGCCTCATCAGCGGCGATCCGTTCGACGGCATCGTTCAATGTGGAGTCTCGGGCGCGCCCGCCGGCTGTCTGACTGGCCATCTTTTCAACCCCGCGCCCCGCGTCGGATTCGCCTACTCTCCCGACGATGGCAAGACCTCCGTTCGTGGTGGCTACGGAATCTTTTTCGAACATACCAACGGCAACGAAGGGAACACTGAATCGCTCGAAGGCAGTGCTCCCCTGGTGCAGAACATCACTGAATATAATCTGCCCAGTTACACCAGCATCAGCTCGAGCGCGTCCGTGAACGGACCGCTTAACGTCACCTCTATTCCTACCAAAGCTATCTGGCCTTACGTCCAGCAATGGAACTTCAGCATTCAACGTGAGCTGCCTTCCCATACTTTGCTTACCGTCGCCTACGCCGGCAGCAAAGGCACTCACTTGACCGATCAACGCAATATCAACCAACTCGTCCCTCTCACCGCCTCGCAGAATCCCTACGCCCCGGGCCAAGTCATCACTGCCAACGATTGCAACAATCTGACCGTCAATGGCAACCCTGCCAGCGGAGCGGTTCTGGCAAACCTAAACGTGGCTTGTGGTGCGTCGCCCAACCCATATCGTCCTTATCAGGGCTTCGGCGTTATTACCGATTTGGAAGATATGGCCAATTCAAACTACAACTCTTTGCAGGTTTCCGGCCGCCGCACCATTGGCCGGTTAACCCTCAGTCTCGCCTACACGTGGAGCCATTCTATCGACGATTCCTCCGACCGTTACGATGGCAGCTTTGTCAATTCATACGATCTGGCCGCCACTCGCGCCAGTTCCAATTTCGACCAACGCCAATTGTTCAACAGCAGCTACGTGTATGATCTGCCGTTTTTCGCCAAGCGTGGTCTGCTGCATGATACACTCGGTGGCTGGCAAATTTCTGGCTTGGTCACGTTTCAAACCGGAACTCCGTTTAGTGTCGTCAACGGCGGCACGTATGGCGATAACGCCGGTCTCGGCAACGGCGTGGGTACCGGATCTTTTGTAGACGTCATTGGAAACGCCCACGCTGCGCCGACGGTCACCCAGGTCATCGGGATTCAAGGTCCGCTGCTGTTCAACCCCGGCGCTTTTGCCGATCCCACCGGCCTCACTACCGGCAACGCCGGCCGCAACCTTCTCAATAATCCCGCCCGCACCAATTGGGACATGGGTCTCTTTAAACGCTTTACCATCGCCGAGTCGCGCGCCTTCGAATTCCGCGCCGAAGGTTTCAACGTCTTCAACCACACTCAGTGGTCGGGCGTAAACACCAGCCCCGCCTGCTACGGCGGGGCCAATAATTCCGCCGGAGATCCAAGTTGCGTTTCCACTCAAACGTTTCTTCATCCTGGCGGCGCTCACAATCCGCGTATTTTGCAACTCGGGCTCAAATTTATTTTTTGATCGCAGCGGGCTTCCTTTACTAAGGCTTGGCGAAATTCGTCAAGCCTTAGTCTTTTTCTGTGCTATTTGTGGCCGCTATTTCCCACTGTTTCTACGTGGAACTCACAACAATCGGATTCGCAAATTACCCGTTTTCCCCCGTCGCTCGTCGCACCGTCGCCAAACCCGTCACCGAACCTGCAGAAGTAAAAGTGACCGTCTACAACAACGGGGAAGGACAATGGGGGTCTGCCCATTCTTCTCGCATGCTTCGGCTGACGAGCGTGAGCGTCGAGCCGCTCGAAAGCCATCCTGTTGACCGCCTCTTGCCGCAGAGCCGTTTGCAGCAAATGAAGAAACTACTTCAAAGCTGAAGACGCCCGTGGTCTCATGAAAAACGCCGAATCCGAGCCGGAAGCGTAAGCGCCCTAACTTGGTATTTTCAAAGAAGTCCTCATGGGCCTCGCGCTCGTAAGGCGGGCATTCCCGCCGGCCGGCCTTCCCGGCCGCGCTTGGTCCCTCGGCCAACCAATAAAGATGAAACCTCCTCCCTAGCCATGTTTTTCCAAGAAGCGGCAACGACAGGCTCGTACCCCCCGATACTGGCCATTTCTAAGCCCTATCCCTAAAAGATGGTATATTGGTTGGAATGAGCTTCCGGCCCACGAACCGGTGGGTTCAAAGGATTAACGCAAGGCGTCGTGCCGTTCTCTGTCATCGCACGGCCGCTCCGCATCACCACCACCCGCTTATCCCTACACTCTTCTTACTATTCCGCAATCCTTTTTGATGAAGTCCTGCATACAGATATCCCGCGGTATTGAATCGCTGTTCGGCACACGCGATGAAAATATTCGCCTCCTCGAAACCGGATTGAAGTTGCGCACCCGTTTGCTGGACGGGAATGCGCTTGAAATCGAAGGCGAGGAGCCCCAGGTCCGGCGGGCTGAGCAAATTCTGGCCGATTACGCCGATTTGGTCCGCGAAGGCCACGCCTTCAATAATGGCGATCTCAACAGTTACATGCGCGTCTGCACTGCCGATCCAGGTGTTTCCCTCCGC
This sequence comes from Bryobacterales bacterium, assembly GCA_963785595.1. Lineage (GTDB taxonomy): Bacteria > Acidobacteriota > Terriglobia > Bryobacterales > Bryobacteraceae > Bog-105. The sequence continues at coordinate 956,548 of CAWAVY010000004.1, forward strand.
CGCCTGGTCGAAAGCGGCAAGTCGCGTTCCTTCGGCAAGAAAGTGTTGGCCCCTAAAACCGTCAACCAGCGCCGCTACATCGATGCCATTGAACACCACGATCTCATCTTCGGCGTAGGTCCCGCCGGCACCGGCAAGACGTATCTCGCTGTGGCCATGGCCGTGGCCGATCTCCTTAATAAGCGCGTCGGCCGTATCGTGCTCACCCGGCCGGCGGTCGAGGCCGGCGAGCATCTCGGTTTTTTGCCCGGTACCTTGCAACAGAAAATCGACCCCTACCTCCGCCCGCTATACGACGCGCTGTTCGACATGATCGACGCTGAAAAAGTGGAGAAACTCCTCGAGCGCAACGTCATTGAAATCGCCCCGCTCGCCTTCATGCGCGGCCGAACCCTCAACGATTGCTTCATCATTCTGGATGAAGCGCAAAACACCACTAGCGAGCAAATGAAGATGATTCTCACGCGCCAGGGATTCAACTCTAAAATGGTTGTCACCGGCGACCAGACGCAAATCGACCTGCCCGGCGGCAAAAAGAGCGGCCTTATTCACGCGCTTGAAGTGCTCAACGGCGTAGAGGGCATCGCTTTTGTCAGCTTCGACGAGAAAGATGTTGTGCGCCACGCGCTTGTTCAGCGGATTGTGAAAGCCTACGACCGTTACAACGAGCTGATTGGCGCAGGCCGGCAATTAGCTCTCAAGCTCAATAATGATGCACCGAACGCCGAACCGGCCGTGACCGAACCACCGCCGTCCATCAGCGTTGAGATTCCCGAGTTCCCCCTCGCCTGACGCCATGACTCCTTCCGGTAGTACCGTGCTCTTCGGAGCCATTCCCGCTCACTTAAAGCCTTCGACTGTGGAAAAGCGCGCGCTGCTTCAATTTGCCAATGTGCTGTGCCGGCGCATAGCAGACGCGCGTCCGTTCGTCTGTCTACTAGCGAACGACGCGCATCTTAGGCAACTCAACTTACGCTTCCTGGGAAACGATTACCCAACCGATGTGCTCTCTTTTCCCATTATCGGTTCCACCAACCAATCAGGTGAGATCGCTATTTCCATGGAGCGCGCCGCCATCCAAGCTGCTGAATTCGGGCATACCTGCATGGACGAGGTGCGCATTCTGATGCTCCACGGCCTGTTGCATTTGACCGGCCATGATCATGAAAATGACGATGGAAAAATGGCGCGCGCAGAAAAACGCTGGCGCATGGAATTCGGCCTGCCGGAAACCTTACTTGCGCGCGCCGCCCGCCCAGGCCGGCGCGCGTCGAAGCTAAAGAAGGGTGCGGCTTGATGGCTGCCTTCTGCTTGCTTGTGGCACTCGGGCTGAGCGCATTGCTCTGCTTCGTTTCCTACGTGCAGTTGCTCTATCTGGAATCGCTTCGTCTGTTGCGCCGTGAGACACCCGCGCTCGAGTTTTTCCGCGAGACCTTGGCCGCTGAAATAGGCCTGGAACAAGAGCGCGGTTCCTTGGCCTTCTCGCTCATCAAACATATTTCTTTGTTTCTGATCGGCGCATTCTTCCTCTGCGGATTGTTGCGTGACGAAGCGCCGCACTGGCAGAGCGTGCTCGAAGCCGCCGGCTCGTCGCTGCTCGCCATGCTCTTCGCCACTTATTTCGTGCCCTTTCTGCTTTACCGCAGAACCAAAGGGCGCTGGCTGAAGCGCTGGCTGAGAGTCATAAAACTACTCGCCTTGTTAGTCTCCCCTTTGGCCGGTTTGGTCACCATGTTTCAATCGTTGCTGCTTGAACTGAATAACGGCGGCAATGGCGAAACCCACGCTCCCGATGCCGCCGAAAACATCGACGCTCTCATTACCGCCGGCGAAGAAGAAGGCATTCTTGCCGAAGAGGACAGCAAGCTTATCCAATCGGTGGTGGCATTCGGCGACAAGAGCATCCGTGAAGTGATGACGCCGCGGCCCAACATCGTGGCCATTTCCGCCGGCAAGTCTGTCGAGGATTTGCGCCAGCTCGTCATTCATGAACAGTTCTCGCGCGTGCCCGTCTATCTCGATAGCATCGACAACATCATCGGCTTCATTCACGTGCGCGATATTTTCGAGCTCGATCCAGACGAACGGCAGACCAAGCCTCTCGAAGAGCTCATGCGGCCCATCCCGCACGTGCCCGAAACCAAGCCCGGCGCCGACGTCCTGCGCGAAATGCAGCGCGATGGCTCGCACATGGTGGTGGTGGTAGACGAGTATGGAAACACCGCCGGTCTGGCGACCATGGAAGATCTGGTTGAGGAAATCCTCGGCGAAATCCGCGATGAGCATGAGCCCGAGCGCGACGTCCGGCAGGAAGCCGATCACGTGTTCATCGCTCCCGGCAGCCTCGATTTAGATCGTCTGAAGGATCTTTTTAACTTCCGTCCAAACGGCGACACCGAATCCACAACCGTAGGCGGCTTAGTGGCCGAATGGCTGGGGCACGTACCGCAAGTGGGTGAAACCGCCGAAAAAGGCGGTCTCCGTATTGAGGTTCTCGCCGGCAATGAAAGGCGCGTCGAAGAAGTGCGCATTTCGCGCGTTGAACCTTTGCCCGTCGGTGCGGGGCTGTGAGCGCGGAACCGCATCGCGCCGGTTTCGTTTCCATAGCCGGCAGGCCCAACGCCGGAAAATCGACCCTTTTGAACGCTCTCGTCGGCCAAAAAGTGGCCATCACCGCCCATCAAGCGCAAACCACCCGCACCTCCATCCAAGGCGTTCTGACTACACCAGAAGCACAGATCGTCTTTATCGATACACCCGGCATTCACAAGTCCGACACGCTGTTCAATAAACGCATGATGGACACCGTACGTGGCGCGCTACAGGATCGCGATTTGGTGATCTATGTCGCCGACTCAACCAGATCCGTGACCCAAGAAGACGAACATGCCGTCAGCGCGCTCAGCAAATCCAGCCCTGTGCTGCTAACGCTAAACAAGATCGACAAGGTTTCCGACAAACGTCTGCTGCTTCCGCTCATCGCGCGCTACAACGAGATCTTCCCGTTCAGCGGGGCGTTCCCTTTGGCCGCCCGCACCGGCGAAGGACTCGAAATCCTCAAGCAGGCCATCGTCCAGCACCTGCCCGAAGGCCCGGCCTTCTTCCCCGCCGATCATCTGACTGACCAGCCGGCGCGCTTCATGGCCGCCGAAATTGTCCGCGAAGCCATTCTCGAAAACCTTCGCGAAGAGGTGCCTCACGCTACCGCCATTCTGGTTGACACCTGGAACGAAACGCCCAAACTGGTGAAAATCGCCGCCACCATACACGTTGAACGCTCCGGCCAGAAAGCCATCTTGATCGGCACAAAAGGCCAAATGCTTAAGAAAATCGGCACGGCCGCCCGTCTTGAGTTGGAGCGTCTGCTCGAACGAAAAGTCTTCCTTTCTCTTTTCGTAAAGGTGAAACCGAACTGGCGGGAAGATCCATCCTTCCTGGATGCCGTCGATTGGCGTTCGATGGTAGGCTCAGAAGATAAGAGGCTGAAGGAATAAATCGATTCCCGTTTATGAAACGTTTACTTGTGAGTCTCGCGCTATTGGCCGGCGCGGCGCTGCAGCCGGCTTTCTCGGGTCAGAAGCCGCCGGTCTCTACTGAAGACGACCGGATCGTCGACCAAGTCCGCATGCGCCTCGCCGGCGATGCCGATGTCAAGGGCGGTGCGCTCGAAGTCAGCGTCAAAGACGGCGAGGTCGTCATAAAGGGGCGCGTCGATACCGAAAAAGGCAAGAGCAAAGCCACCAGACTCGCCAAGAAGGTAAAGGGCGTAAAATCGGTCGATAACGAATTGTCCGTCGGCCCACCCGTCTAGAAAGCCTGGCAGCCTCCGCCAAGTGCATTTGCTGGGCGATTGCTTATGAGAAAGCCGCTCCCCCGTATCACGGGCGCCATGCTAACGGTGACCTTCGCCGTCGCGCATGCCCAAACTTTGCCGAGCGAAACGGATCGCCTGGTTTCCACAGCCAGATTGTGGATCACCGTCAAATATTTCAGTCCCACTCTCGCGTTCCGTAGCCTTGATTGGGATCAAGCCTTGCTTGATGCCCTGCCGAAAATAAGGTCGGCCCAAAATTTAGTCGATTACCAGACGGCCGTTCGCTCCATGATGCAAAACCTCCAAGGTTCTGGGAACACCCCCGCTTCCGTTAATGGCCTGCGCCTCTGGATTCATCACGGCTTGCCGCCCGAAAGTGGCCCTTCGTCCAGTCATTTTTACTCCGCCTTTCTCTATAAGCCCGATGCCTCGCCGGAAGATGTCAGCGTGCCCATGGGTGGTTTCACCGTCAATGTGCCACTCTCCGAATCGGCCCTTTCTCCAGCCTTTCCATCCCCGCCGGCGCCGCGCATTTACCCGGATGCCTATCCCGTTCCCGAACTCCGCATTCTGGCCGCATTCAAAATTTGGGGTGTCTTCCATTACTTTTTTGCCTACCGCGATCTGATGGACGAAGATTGGGATGCTCTATTCACTCAGTATTTGCCGCGCTTGATCGCCGCCAAAGACGCCCTTGGATACAACCTTGCTATTGCCGAGTGGTTGACGCATGCCGCCGATTCGCTCGCCGTCGTCGAGAGCGAAACCATGACAAATTACTTCGGCGCAGCGGGGCCCGGCTTACGCTTGCGCGTGATTGAGAAGCACGTTGTTATCACTGAAGTTCTGGACCCCGACGCCCTCAAAGCGGGCATAAAAGTGGGAGACGTCGTAAAAAAAGTGGATGGCGAGACCCTCGTCGATCGTTTCAAGCGGCAGGCCCAGTACGTATCCGCATCCACTCCACAGCGTCTTGCCGCCGATGTCGCTCGCCGCATCTTGAATGGCCCTGAAGGCTCGTCCGCTGCTCTTACGCTCGAAGACCCCGCTGGCAACCGCAAGGACGTGACGCTGAAGCGCAGCACGGATTTTGCCGCTGCTCTCCGCGCGGAATCGTCAAGCGAGCCAATCAAGCTTCTCCGCGGCGGCGTCGGTTATGCCGACCTACGCACCCTCAAGCGCGAACAAGTTGAAGCCATGTTTGAAAAATTCCGCGACGCGCCGGCCATCATATTCGATATGCGAGGCCTGCCCGCGGACGATTCCATTAGCGCCATTGCGCCTCGTCTTACGGCCGAACCCGATGTTCCCGCCACTATTGTGACCGGGCCCATTGTGGCCGCGCCCGATCTGCCTATGGGTTCTATCGCCAGCGCGTCTTCCAGCTACTTTTTTCTCCAAACCATCGGCAATTCCGATCAATGGAAGTACCGCGGCAAGACTGCCATGCTGGTGGATGAGCGAACCATCGGCGCCAGCGAACAAGCCGCCCTTTTTTTCGAGGCAGCCAACAAAACGGAGTTCATCGGCGCGCCCAGCGCGGGTGCCAACAGCGTTTTAACCAATTTCACAATCCCTGGCGGCATCACAATTTCGCTTTCAGGTGAAGACATCCGGCACGCCAATGGCGGTAAGCTGCAGCGCATGGGATTGCAACCGAACGTGACCGTAGCGCCCACTCTCGCTGGTATCCGCACCGCCAAAGACGAGGTCCTCGAAAGAGCCTTGGACCATCTCTCCCCGAAGGCCCTCACTCCCAAGACGCAGCCGGCAAGAGCGAGCCTTACAAACTCCCCAACCCATGTATACTCAATCGAGCAATGACTTTCCGGCGGCTGTGTGAGGAGGAACCGGATTTGCGTCGTTAATAAAATATTCCGTTTTGGGAGGATAAGGTAAATGGGTTCCTTACTGGACTCGATAAAAGATTCGGTTTCACCGGACTTGGTAAGGTCAATCGCCGCGACGGCTGGCGAATCGTCCGACGGCGTTAGGAAAGCCATAGAGACAGCGGCGGCGGCCATCCTCGGATCGCTCGCTAGCAAAGCGCATGACAGCGCATTCTTGAACCAAATCATTGCACTCGTCAACAGTTACGGCACCCAAACGCTAGGCGCGGCCGCCGGTGCCGGTAGCGCTGCTACGGCTGCCGCCTCGGAAGCGAGTTCAAGCTTTCTCAATCTTCTCTTTGGCGCCCACAAAGCCGCCGTCGAAACGAAAATCTCACAATCGGCGGGCTTGAGTTCAGTCTCCGGCGCCGCTGTTCTATCTGCTGCCGCGCCTTTGGTGCTCAGTACGCTTGCGACGAAAGTAAACGCCGGCGCCACCGGCTTGAGCGGCGCGCTTGCCGGCGAACTTCCCAGCTTGCGCGGCCTGATTCCTCCGGGTTTCCCCGGCATTCAATTCCCGAGCCTTGCCGGCGCTGCTTCCGCCCGTGCCGCCGCTTCCGAAAAGGCCGCTGGTGGTTGGCTTTGGCCGGTTCTCCTGCTCGGCGCGCTGCTGATCGGCGGATTGGTCTGGTATTTCAACCGCAACACAACCGATCTAACCCAGCCTGTCGAAACCGCCGTTGTGGCCACCAAAGACGCCGCCGCCAACGCCACCTCCGCACTTTCCGATGCCACCAAAGCCGCCTGGGCCAAACTCGGCGGCCTCGCCAAGCGCAAGCTCCCCGATGGCGCTGAACTCACCATTCCCAGACTCGGCGTTGAGAATAAGCTCATCGATTGGATTGAGTCGTCAAAGCCGGTCGATAAAGACACCTGGTTCGATTTCGACCGCCTCTTGTTCGCCACCGGCTCGGCCACCCTCGAACCCGCCTCACAAGAGCAATTATCGAACGTAGCGGCCATATTGAAGGCGTATCCCAAAGTGAAAATCAAACTCGGCGGATATACCGACAACACGGGCGACGCGGCCGCCAACCTCCAACTGTCCGACCAGCGCGCCAAGAACGTGATGGCCGAACTGGTTAAGTTGGGCGTGGACCCTTCTCGCCTCGAAGCCCAAGGCTATGGCGAGGAGCATCCGGTTGCCGACAACAACACCGAAGAAGGACGCCAGTTGAACCGGCGTATCTCCCTCCGCGTCACCGCCAAATAACCGCCGGGCGGCGGTGGGGCGTGAGCGGCCTAATCTGTCGCCAGTGTGTTATCCTTCTATTTTTATGAATGTCTTCGCCAACAGCTTCTACTGGTTTCGATTTTGGGACGTGCCAAATTCGCGCCGGGGGGCTTCCGCGAAACGCTAACGCAGCGGAAAGAGTTTTAGAAAGGGCCCACTCGGAAACGAGTGGGCCTTCGTTATTTACGGCACTTCTTTTTAAGGAACACTCGTCGAGGGTCAAATGATCATCTCAATGAAACTTCATGCCACGAAGCAGGAAATCGACGCAGTTTGCGACCGGATCAAAGAGTTCGGCTACAAGGTGCATTCAATAGCGGGGGAGGAGCGCTGCGTAATTGGCGCGGTCGGCGTGGGCGACGTCACCGCCTGCCTGGAATCGCTGGAAGCCATGCCACAGGTAGAAACAGCCGTGCGCATTTCCGCTCCCTACAAATTCGTCAGCCGCGAATTCAAGCGCGCCAAGTCGCAAATTAAAGCCAACGGGGTCGAGATCGGCGGCGACGAATTCATTATGATGGCCGGCCCCTGCTCGGTGGAAAGTGAAAAACAGATTCTCGAAACCGCTCATGCGGTGGCCAGAAACGGCGCAAAATTTCTGCGCGGCGGAGCGTTCAAGCCTCGAACCTCGCCCTATGATTTCCAGGGCATGGAATTGGAGGGCCTCAAGCTATTGCGCAAAGCCCAACAGGAAACCGGCCTCGGCATCATTACCGAGGTAATGAGCGACCGCGATGTGGACATGGTGGCCGAATACGCCGACATCCTGCAAATCGGCGCGCGCAATATGCAGAACTTTTCGCTGCTCAAAACGCTGGGCAAGGCCGGCAAACCCGTCATGTTGAAGCGCGGCCTCAGTTCCACCATCAAAGAGCTCCTCATGTCCGCCGAATACATTGTGGCCCACGGCAACCCCGACGTCATCCTGTGCGAGCGCGGCATTCGCACCTTTGAAACCGCCACCCGCAACACCTGCGACATCACCGCCATTTCAGTTCTCGATGAACTGTCGCATCTACCCGTTGTCCTAGACCCCAGCCACGCTACCGGCAAACGCAGTCTCGTGCCTTCTCTCTGCCGTGCCGGCGTTGCCATCGGCGCCGACGCCCTCATTGTGGAAGTCCATCCCCAACCCGAAAAGGCCGTCAGCGATGGCGCTCAGTCGTTGACGTTCGATCAGTTCGCCCGCATGATGAAGGATCTCGAACCTTACATCGCGTTGTGGAAGAAATCGCGTGTCGGCGAGCTGGCTCACGCCTGAGCTTCGAGAACCCTCCTCTTGCGCTTCGTCTTGAAATTCGTCGCCGTGCTGATGGCTCTCTGTGCAATCGGAGCCGCCGCCTGGTTTGGGTTTGAGCGCTATCAATATCGTTTCGTTCGCTCCGACGCCGATTTGATCAAACTGCTGCCGCCCGGCGATTTGACGACGTTCTATATCAACGTGGCCGCTCTGCGGCGCGGTGGTCTCCTGCATTTATTCGCCGGCATCACACCCGCCTCTGAAAAAGACTACAACGATTTCCTGGCAAGTACCCATTTTGATTACCCTCGCGATATGGACGCGCTCGCCGGAGGCGTCGATGCCGACCGGATCTTCTTCTTGATTCGCGGCCGCTTCGATTGGGACAAACTGCGCCAGTTTGCCATTGCCCACGGCGGCACTTGCGATGACGATGCTTGCCGCGCCCCCGGAACCAAACCCGGCCGTTGGGTGAACTTCATACGCATTCAACCCGATACCGTGGCTCTTGCCATCACTTCAAGCAGCACCGCGGCGGACCTTCTGCGGCCACCCGGCCGGCGTCTGCAAGACTCATCCACGGGCGATCCCGTTTGGGTCAGCGTCTCTCCCTCGCTGATCAAAGATCCCACCAGCCTTCCCAAGCCATTACAGATTTTTGCGCTATCGCTTCAGCCCGCCGCATCCGTGCTGCTCTCCGCTGGACAGGCCGAACACTCTAACGAAGCGTTCACGGTGCAATTGGAAGCCGCCTTCCCCAACGCCCCCAGCGCCGACACCACCTGCAAGCAATTGCAAATTCAAACCCGCATGTTGAAGCTTGAACTAGCTCGCGAAAACCGCCAGCCCGATCCGGCGGACCTCACCGGGATGCTCACCGCCGGCACATTTCAAGTTGGCGGTGGCCGCGTTTTCGGAACGTGGCCCGTGAGAAAAGAATTGTTAAAAGCCCTCGAATAATCACCCTCGCGCTCGTGGGCGGACCTTCATGTCGCGCCAAATCGGAGCCGGAAGCGTAAGCGCCCTAGTTTGGCCTCTTCTGAACCGCGACCGCTAGCCCAGCTTTCGCAGTTAGGCGGATACCAAACGGCGAAGTCCTTTCTTTTCAACGAAGGCGTAGCAAAGGTCTCCACTACATTTTGAGTGGGCAAGAATCGGCGGGGGATTCGGCAACGCGGATACGAGGCGGGGGTTGCTGCGGCAGCGCGAGTCTCAGTTGATGCAGAAGAAGCCTCTGTTCTGAGTCCGGCTCCGTGTAGCGAGGCATGGTCAGACAACGGCCATCGGTAGTCGGAAAAGAAACATCTAACATCTGAATGCCGGCCAGCTTTTCCAGCACCGCACGCGGCGTCAAACCCGGAGCATGCTCTTGCAGACGATGCTTGAGCGTTACAGTCAAACAGTAAGCCAAAAAGGCGACAAGGATATGCGCCTCCACGCGATGCTCGAGTTGATGATAAATCGGTCGAATCCCCAGATCGCTCTTCAAGCATTTGAACGCCGCTTCGATTTGGGTGAGTTGCATGTAGCGATCCCACAATACTGTCGGATCTTCGGCGACCAAATTGGTGCGCAATAAATAGTGGCCGTCGCGCAGCTCGGCTTCTTGGAGTTTGGCTTTGTCCAGTTGAAAGGTAAACGTTTCGCGCGTCACCGCTTCCCGCGCTTTCGGCAGATTCATCTTGACGAAGCCGAAGGCGCGGCCCGCTTCCGTCTTGGCCGCGCCGATGCGCATCAGCAACTGATCGCGCTTGGGTGCGCTGCGCCGCATCGCTCGCAACTTCAATAACAGCCGCACCAGCTTCTTGCGCCGCATCGCCATCTCTTTGGCTTGCCGCCCTTCACTCTTGGCCAGCACATATAACTCGCCGTCGTTGGCGTACAGCTTCACCTGCACCGATGCGCGCACTTTCTGCCAGGGCAAATCAAGCCACTTCTTCTCGTCCTGTTTCACTTTCGCGCGCGGCGTGCCGACCAGATAGAACGTCTCCGGCCGGTCTGCACGCATCTCTTTCAATACGGCTTCCGTAGGGATACCGCGATCCATCAACCAGACGCGCCGCGCCTTACCGTACTGCGCTTCCATCTTGTCCAGAAAACTTTTCAACGTTGTCTTGTCCGATGTGTTGCCGGCCAACACTTCGTACGCCAGCGGCAAACCGCTGGGCGTCATCACCAGCGCGATCACCACCTGTTTGCAATCCGGCCTGCCGTCCCGGCTATAGCCGTAGCGCGCTTTCGGATTCTGCTCCGCTTCGCCCTCCACATATGTGCTCGTCAGGTCATACAACAACAAGTCGAACTCGGCGGCGAACAGATCCTTCCATCTCTTTTGCAAATGCGTAAACAACTCTTGTTTGTGCGCCAGCAAACGGTCCAGGCAGCGGTACAGCCGGTCTTTTTCCGCCACCGCAAAATCCTGTCCCAGCAACACGTCCATCGCGCTGTGGTCAAACCAGTGCCGGTGCACTTGAAACTCGCTGCCCGGTTCGATCAGCCGGTTCACCACCAGCAGTTCCAGCACTTGCGCCCAGGCCACTTTCTCCCGGCCGGCCGGCAGCTTTTGCGCCCAAAACTCGTCTAGCCGCAATTGCCGCCACAGTTCACACGCCAGCCAGCAATTCCCGTAAGGCCGTGGCCGTTCCAGCTTCATCTCGCTCAGCTTCACTTGCACGCTGTCGAGCGCGTCGCCCGGTACCGGCCGGTCTTCGGGAAATAAGCTGAGCGGCGTACAGCGCTGCTGTTCTTCGTCGAACACTTCCAGCGTCTGGCGCCATGCCGCTTGCTGGCTGTCGTTGATCTCGCCTAAATACAGCACCGCACGTTGCGCCACTTTGCCGGTCCTTAGCCGCCGGCTTTCCACGACCGTGTAGTAGCGGTGCTCTTTGCCGTCTTTCCGCCGCCGGTTGCTGCGCAGATACATGCTCTCTTCGAGCTTGCCAGAATCTTTCCTCCTTGCCTAGAGGGTAGGTCTCCACTACACGCGCTACCGGAAATGTTTTATTCAAGGCAAAGCAGTTAGCTCCTCGCGGCCCTCAATCTTTTACGATTTTTCGGGTGTGCTGCGAAAGTTGGGCTAGGGAGCGCCGGTCACGCCCTCACACCCTCAAAAATGAAACCCTAACGTCGCCGTCAGCGTGCGCGGCGTCACATAATGCGTCCCGCTAAAGGTAGAAAGAAAGTTGTACAGCGCCACTCTATCCGTCACGTTCACAATCGTCAGCCGGGCGCTCCACTTGTATTTGTCGCCCTTAAACAAATTGTCATCCCCCACCGCGATATCAAACAGATTGCGCGGTGCGATGCGCGGCGGATTGTGGTCGTCGTTCTCAGTGCCCGCAGAGGGTATCTTGACCAGTGACGACGCGTAATCGGCGGCCGGGCAAAGGCCAGTGGAATTAATCGCAGCGGTGGGCGTAGCGCGAACACCCGCGCACGAAAGCCCGGCTTCAAACTGCTGGTCGGGCGTCAGGCCGGAAAAATCCACAATACCATCCGTGCCATTCGGCCCATTCGCGCAGTTTCCACCGGCACACGGCACCGGTCCAGCCACCAAGCCGCTATCGTATCGCCAGTTGAAACCAAACCACGGGCCCCGCTTGCCTAACTGGTATTGCAGGTGTGTCGTCTGATTGAAAAGTTCATCGTGATCGATCCGGAAAACAGAGGTATCGCCCTGAGTGGTTGGCGTCGCGCCGATGCCGCTCACCTGCGGTCCGAAGAAGCGTGCCGCCACCGACGACATAACGACGAACGCCGTAAAGCCATGAATGTTCGGGACGCTGGCCCGGACAGTGTATCCCGGAATCTTCGATTTCGCCCACTCAATCGGGTAAGTAATCGGCGTGTTGCCAAGAACGCTAAAGTCATACGCTCTGGTGGTGTACTTCCAGATATATTGCGCATCAATCACCAAATAGTGCCCAAATGCCTGTTGCAAACCTACGTGGAACTCATTCCGCGTGCTTGGGCTCAGCGGCACATTCAGACAAGGATACCCTTGCACAATGGTCTCAAGCGCATTCACCACCGGGTCGTTGCACCCATTGCTGGCCAGCACCAGATTCTCGTTGAAGGGCGTCTCCATCGTGCGCGCATAAGAAGCGCGCAGTACCGTGTTGGTCGGTTTAAAGTTGTAGGCCGCCCCCACTCTCGGCTCCGCCTGGCCCGCGCTCGTAATGCCGTTGTACTTGTCTCCGCGCAATCCCAGGTTCAAAGTAAGATTCTTGATGGTAATCGTGTCCTGAACGAACAAAGCGAGTTCCTTGATGTCGGCGTGCCCGCGATAAGTATAGAGACCAGTGCCTGCGCCAGGACGCGTCAAATCATACGGCGCAAGCGTAGGATCATATCCGGCGTTCGCCTGAAGAGCGCCGGAGCATTGCGACGGGTTGGTGATCGTCGGATCGCTATCGGCCGATCCGTCCGCATTCAAACAAACCGCATTGAATGTCGGATCGACGATTCCGAAGCTGTCTTTCTCCGTGATGAACGTGTGCTGGTAAACCGCCCCAACCTTGATGTTGTTTATGCCTTTCACATAGGACACCGACGCGCGCGCGCCCGCATTGGTCAACCGCCGGTTTTGCCCAATCGTCTGCGTCTGCACGCCGGGCTCAAGGTCCGCAAATGGGTTTTCACTGGGGTAGTAATTATATTGATCCTGCCGCACAAACGCTCCCAGCGTGAGCACCGTATTGGCATTGAGCAGATGGCTCAGCGTGGGTGCCACGTTGAACGTCGTGATTTTCGACCGCTGGTCCGCCGAACCCACTGGCAAGCCGTTTGGTCCCAAACCCCCGTTATCAACCACCAATCCCGACCAAGCCGTAGCATTCTGCGCATCGTAAGAGTTGGGCGTCTGGAACCATGACCGCGTAAAGCCCAGGTTCAGGCTCAGCGTGTCCGCCGCGGACAATTTGAAGTCCAGCCGGTCAAACAGGTTCTCTTGATTGCCATGGTCGTGAAAAACTTGAAATTCCGGTCCATCCAGGAAGCGCCCTGTTTGCAGGCCGTTCGCCGCGATGAAGTTCCCCCAATTCTCGCCGCCATAAGAGAGATTGAACCCGAGATTTCCCGTTCCAAAGGTGCCATAGGAAGCCGTCACATCGCCGTGCGGCGTGGAAACGCCTAGACCGGATCTCGTCGTGGCCACGATCACCAGGCTGGTCTTGTCGCCATATTCGGCGGGCGGCGCGCCTTCAATCACTTCCGTGGATTGCACGGCGTCCACTGGAATCTGGTTCGAAAAGACCTTACTCTGCTGGTCGCTGATTGGCTGCCCGTCCAGTGAGAACGAGTTCGACGCGTGATCGCCGAGCCCGTGGAACAGCCCATTCGAATCGGCCGAAACTCCCGGCGTTGCCAGCGTTACCAGCGAGCTGAGCGAAGAGGACGAACTCTCCAGCGGAAGCTTGTCGAACAGTTCGCGGTCAACGTCCGTGTGCGCGGTCGAGTCGGTCTCAACCAGATCGCCGCCTTCCGCATGGACATCAACCGTGTACGACGCGGCCCCTAAAGTCATGCCGATCTTCAATGTGACGGGGACCGACGACCGCACATCTACATCCTGCACGTTTCTCTGAAAGCCGGCAGCCGACACCACCAGATGATAATTATTGAACGGAATGTTCCCCAGCACGAACGTTCCCTGGCTATCGGTATGCACATTTTGCATATAGTGCGAGACGGGATTTTCAATCTCAATCGTGGCGTTACCCATCAACCCTCCCGAAGGATCTTGAACTGACCCGCGAACCGTTCCCGAGTTGCCGCTGGTGGACTGGGCGAAACTCGGACCACACCCGCCGATCAGCAGAAAAAATCCGGCGGCAAGCGCTCCCGAAGCTCTTTTAGGCATGCGGTCATTTTTGCCCGGAATCCGCCAAAACATCAGTCAAATCGAACCGGTGATCTTGGTTTAACGGTGAGCGGGCTAGATTCGCCGCGAGCGGACTGCTTACCAGTGCAAAAGTTCCCGCACGCTGCGCGCCTGGCGCTTGCTCACCACAAACTCCAGCCCGTTGTTTAAGGTAACCAGCCACCGTTGGCTGGTAAGCACACTCATTTTTCGGATCTGGTTAATATTCACCAACGCATTGCGGTGGATACGCCGAAAACATCCCGCCGTCAAACGCTCTTCTAAGGTCTTCAGGTTTTGGGTTGCCAGGTAGCGCTGTTTGCCGGTCACAATCCAAACCTGATCGCCGTTAGCTTGGAAAGCCAGCACTTCTTCCGGATTTAGCAGAAAATACTCATCGCCGCTCTTCCCCACGATCTTTCGCAGACGCAAATCGGCTGCGCCTGCCGGAGCCATTTGCTGCAGACGCGCGATATTCTCGGCAATCGCGCGCGGGTTGCCGCGAAGCCGGCCGGCGCGCTCTATCGCCTGCTGCAGACGTGCTTGGCTCACCGGTTTGAGCAGGTAATCCACCGCGCCCGCTTCAAACGCGCGGACCGCGTGTTGGTCAAACGCGGTCGCCATAATAATAGCTGGCATCTGGCCGCCGCTAAGATGGCTGAGAAGTTCAAACCCGCCCATCACAGGCATTTGAATATCCAGGAAAACCAAGTCCGGCTCCAGCGCTGAGATCTGCAGCAGCGCAGTTTCGCCATTGTCCGCATCACCCACCACTTCCACGCCTTCAATACAATCCAGTTCCTGGCGCAGAACCTTACGCGCAATCGGTTCATCGTCTACCACAAGCACACGCAAAAGAGGCAATGCCGCGGTATGCGGTCGAGTCGCGTCCATCAAGCTGGCGTTTAGCGGCATGCCATCTCCGTCTCCATGGCCGCCGGGATGGCAAACGTAACCGTCGAGCCCGTTTCGCTCGAATAAACGTCCAACGTCCATTCCGGCCCGTACGAAAGATTGAGTCGGCGGCGGACGTTGGCTAGCCCCACCCCCGCCCCGCCATGGGAGAATTCACCTACGCCACCAAAGCCTCGGCCAGTATCTTCCACCGTGACGCGCAGCACGCCATCCTTTTCATGCGCGCGCACCACCACGCGCCCCGCGTTCGGCTGCGCGGCCACCCCATGCTTCACCGCATTCTCCACTAATGGTTGAATCGAGAGAATCGGAATCATGGTGCACAGCGCCGATTCACCTACGTCAAGTTCGGTTTCGAGTCTGTTTCCCAAACGGAGGGTTTCTATCTCCAGGTATGCCTTAACGATCCGCAGCTCTTCGGCAAGCGATATGAAAGAACGGTCGCCTCCCAGGAAATAGCGAAAGATGTCGCTCAGGTTTAGCACCAGGCGGCGCGCTTCTACAGACCCGCGGTCGATCGTTCCGTATAGCGTGTTGAGCGCGTTAAAAAGGAAGTGCGGATTGATTTGCGCTTGCAGCGCGCGCAGCTCCGCTTGCGTAGCTAGACGTTTGAGTTCTTCAGAACGGAAACGCTCCACCTGTTCCACAATGGCGGAACCCAGGCGGCGCATATCTTCCAAATCTTCGCTCAAGTATCGCTGGCGTCCCCGGCGCGCCCCGGTGAGAAGGAATTTCATCTCGCCGCTCGAGAACCTCAGCGGAATTTGCGCTTCCGCCCAAAAAAGCTTCTCCGGCAGATGTGGGTGGGGCAGCCCGGCGAAGAGCATCGCCGGTTGCTCGCTCTGCTTGGCGGCGCCCCAATCGGACACCACCGCGAAACGGTCGGTGCGTAAATGAGCGGCCATCTCTCTTGCGGCCATGCTGAGTAGCTCGTCCTCGCTATGCGCCTCGCTGGGGAGTTGCGAAATCGCGCGTAGGCGTTCGTCCAGATTCTGCCGCCGGAAAATGACCTGCCCAATCCAGCGTTGCAGCAGGTTGCGCATATGGGCAAACAGGATCAGCGAGAGACATACCCCAACCAGCGCCAATCCACCCACGAACGCGCTCGACCCGATGAGCTTCCAAAGATGAAATCTCTGATTCAGAAAAAGAAGCGCTGCCACATAAGCGGCGGCCAAACCCGAATTCACCAGAAAGCGAATGAATGTATCGAGCAGCAGAAAACGATAGTCCTGCAAAAGAACGATAATCGCTACCGGAATGCCAATATGATGCCACGCGATTTCCGCCGCCCAAGGTGAGCGCAAATGCTGATAGCCAAAGTGCGGGAAGGAGCTGGTAAAGAGCAACAGGCAAACTAATGAGAACCACTCCGTTCCCGCCACCGGCGATGGCCGCCGCATGCTCCGCTTGTACAGGAACGCCAGCGCCGTAAGAACCACAAACCCCGCCGCGATCAACAAAAGTGCCGCTTGATGCGGAGCCGGGTCTTTGACGAACAATTCGCTGACATGCAGCAAGATGGCGGCCGCACTCACCGTGTATCCGGCGCGCGTAATCCCTGGGAGTTGGCCCTGTAAAGCGATGTGCAGCAGAACGGCGGGAAGCAGACTCAGGACAGAGAAAGCGATCGCCATGACAATCGCCATAAAGGACGAATCTGCCTCGCCCACGCCCAGCGCGAGCAGCGAGCCTATATTCCACCCCAGCGCCAACACCGCCGCGATGATCGAGAGTTTCGTCTGCCGTACGCCGTGAGCTCTTCGGTCACGCAGGAACAAGGTGATAATGAAGCCGAAAAGCAGCAGACCCGCCGTGTGCCCGATCGTGTTGATCAGGACCGGATTGCGCAAACTTGCTTCGGTCAACATGCCACGGAACGCGCTCTCCTAATACCCTTTCTGCTTGTCCACCACATTGATCAGCGGCTTGCCTTCCACAAAGCGGCGGATATTCTCCTTAATCGTTCCGACCATCCGCGCGGCATCCTGGTCGGAACGCCCCGCGATATGCGGCGTAATCACCACGTTGGGGAATTTCCAAAGAGCATGGCCCTTCGGCAACGGCTCCGGGTCTGTCACATCCACGCCCGCTCCGGCCAGCCGTTTTTCATCCAGCGCTTTTACCAATCCATTCACATCGTAAATCCCTCCCCGGC
Source organism: Bryobacterales bacterium (assembly GCA_963785595.1). GTDB lineage: Bacteria > Acidobacteriota > Terriglobia > Bryobacterales > Bryobacteraceae > Bog-105. The sequence continues at coordinate 973,658 of CAWAVY010000004.1, forward strand.
TGACTGCGATGAAATAAGAGTCCTTCTTCATCAGTCCAAACTGCCGGGCGCCCATCATCTTGTGGCTCTTCGGAGTGTCGGGAACGGAGAGGAAGACAACGTCGGCCTGCGGCAGCACGTCGTCGAATTCGTCCGGTTTCACCACCTTCTTGACAAACGGCAGAAAAGGCTTGTCTTGTGGATCCACGCCAATCACCGTCATGCCGAAAGCATTGGCCCGCACCGCGATTTGCGTCCCGATGCCCCCCACGCCCACCACCACGGCGGTCTTACCGCTCAGCTCTATGCCGTGGAACGAACGCGGATTCCAAACCTCCTGCTGGTCGTTGCGGTAGAGCGCATAAAGATTGCGTGAAAGCATCAGCAGCATCGCCAGCGCGTGATCTGCAATCTCTGGCCCCTGGACAATCTTGTTATTCGTCAGCGTTATGCCGCTGTCGCGCAAATCGCTGCTGCCGTCTTTCGGAAACAGCACGTGGTCTACGCCCGCGCTCATCAAACCTACCCACTTCAGATTCTTACCCGCGCGGACTTCAGCAGATGTAATATCGCCAATGTAGCCGTCGGCGTCGGCGATTTCCCGCAGCGTATTGTCTTCATTCGCCGCCACGATTTTGGCTTCTGGCGTTACGCTTTGCAACTCCTGCAGCAGCGCGTCATCCCCCAGCGCAACCAATATCTTTTTCTGTTCCGCGTGGAGGGTAAGGCCGCCGCCCGCAAGCACAACGACGATTAGCGCCAGTAGATTCCGCATGAGGCTCTTGCATTCGAGTGTACCCGATTTGCCCCGTTGGCGCAGGCCCTCAACTGCGACCCCCCACCTACTCGCCTGACGCTACTCGTGCAAGAGGAAAGGCTACCACCTGCTGATCTTTGCGAACTTTTACTGGGTTCTCTTCTTGCCCCGGCTTCTTACGCACCAAAGCCGGACCAATCTTACGCTGCGGACTCGATATCTCATTCAGAAAAACGAGCGACAGCGGGCTTCCGGCCGATATGTGCGTACCATGCCGCTGCATGTCCGATAGCAAGCTACAGCCTGCGTAATCATAGCCGGTTAGCTGGGTAATGTCGATGGTGAACCGTCTCGAGTCACTTTCCCGAAGCACGGTTTTCCAGATATACAGGACGTCGTCAACCACGCCGCCCGCAAATCTACCGGCGATTTCAACGCGAAATTCGTCAGCGTTGTCGCTAAGTTTGATGTTTACCACGGTGTTGTACTGCTCGGCGAATCGTTCTAGATACACGTTCAGCATACAGCAATTTGACGGCTGGCGATAAACATTTTTAAAAGAATTCACACTCGTAGCTATTCGTGGCGCAAAGCGACTACCGGATCCAGTTGCGCCGCTTTGCTCGCCGGCCAAATGCCAAAAAACAGCCCCACCGCTACCGAAACAGCGATCCCCAAGATAGCCGCCCACGCCGGCACCGCTGTGGGTAGGGAACTGAACACCAACTTACTCGCTAGCGAAATCAGCCAGCCGAATAGTAAGCCCATGAGTCCTCCTAAACCTGTCAGCACCGCCGCTTCCAGCAGAAATTGCACGACAATATCCGACCGCCGTGCTCCAATCGCCTTCCGCACTCCTATTTCGCGCGTGCGCTCTGTCACAGATACCAGCATGATATTCATCACCCCTATGCCGCCCACCAGTAAACCGATGGAACTCAGCACGATCATCACCAGAAAAGTGACCGAAGTAATTTGCCGGAATTGTTCCACCATTTGATCGGCGGTCGAAATTGAAAAGTCTTCCGTCTTGTTCACGGGCACCCGGCGTTCAATCCGCAGAATGGTGCGGATCTGATCCAGCGCCTGCGGCAGCATCTTATCAACCGCCGTAACCGTAATGGACACGTCCTTCGCATTGGGGTAAATCTTCTCCATCGAAAAGAACGGCAAAATCACCCGGTTATCGGAGCTATCGAAGAAACTCGCGGTAGGGCGGCGCAGCGTACCAATGACTTGCGCCTGCTCCCCATCCACATTAATCTCCTTGCCAATAGGCTCCTCTTCGCCAAAGAGCCCCTTCACCACATCCGCGCCGATGATGGCCACCGGGGCGCGATGATGGTCTTCAAATTCCGTAAAGAAACGGCCTTTGTCCATGTCCACTTGTCCCGTCTGCGCAAACGCTTCCTCCACGCCATAAAGGTTGGTCTGATAAACCGCATTGCCCTTATACTTCGTGACAATGGGGAAATGATTCGGCTCGATCATGGCCGACACATTCGCGCAAGCCGCGCATTGTTCCCGGATGGCCGCCACGTTCGCATAGACAAACTGTTTCCTGGCCCGTTCCTCCGGGTTCAGGTCCGACGTTTGGAAAGCTGGTTCCCTCGAAACGAAAATTGAATTCGGCCCAAAGCTCTTCAAAACGCCCGTCACCGCCCCGTCGAAGCCGGTAAGAATGGCCCCCACTCCGATAATCGTGCCCGTGCCAATCACCACCCCCAACATGGTGAGCATACTCCGCAGCTTGTGCGTTCGAATCGTGTCGAACGCCAGCATCATATTGTTCCGAAATGCAACAAAAAAGTTCATTCAATGTCCTGGTGGGGCAGGCCCCCTGGCCTGCGGCTGACCTCCCCGTCCCTTCCATCCCTCAATCCGCCTGTAAAGCCACAATCGGATCCAGCTTCGCCGCCTGCCGGGCCGGATAAATTCCAAAAAACAATCCCACGCCCGCCGATAATCCCACGCCCACCGCCACGGAAGCAAGAGGCATGTCCATAGGGAGCGGCGTCGCGTTGCTCACCACAATGGTAACCACAAATGCCACAGCCACCCCAATCAGCCCGCCAATCACCGCCAGCACCGCCGATTCCACCAAAAATTGATTCTGAATGTCGATCCGTCTCGCTCCCAGCGATTTGCGAATGCCAATCTCGCGCGTCCGTTCCGTTACCACTGCCAGCATAATGTTCATAATCACGATCCCCCCTACCACCAGGAAAACCGAAACCACCGCGAACGCCATTCCGGTAATCGCGCCCGTCAAATTCTGCCAGGCGCTCGTCAAGGTATCGGAACTAAAAAGGCTGAAAGTATCGTCGTCCCGCGGCGTAAGATGCCGGTAAGAACGCAACAGCATCCGCACCTCGTCTTTAGCTTCTTCCAAATGCGTCGAATCCGCCGCTTTGGCAAAGAGTGCCAAATGCGTTTGCGCATTTAACCCGTATGTCTTGAAGTACGAATAAATCGGAACGGCTACAAACTTATCTTGCGATTGGCCAAAGACGCTGCCTTTTGCCTTAGCCACGCCAATCACCTCGTACTGCACCCCATCCACCAAAAACTTCTTCCCAATCGGATCCACGCCGGCGAAAAACTTCTGATTCACATCTTCCCCAATGAAAGCCACTGCCATATGGCGCTTCACTTCCGCTTCCGAAGGCGTCCGGCCCATCGCCACCGCGGTGTTGTTAATCGCCGGAATCTCGGCGGTAATGCCGTTCAGTTCCACCTGCTGCATCGTCTCGCCTCTATATGAAATCGTCACTTCCCGGCCGCTCTCCATCCCAATGGCGCTCAACAAATGCGCCCGATCGCGAATAAATTCGTACTCTTCCGGCCGTATCTGCGGATTGTGCCGATCCATTTCCAGAAACTTCTTCGGATCCCAGTTGCCAATGAAAGCGATGCGGACAATCTTAAACCCGTCAGATCCCATGTCGGATAATTTGTTGGCAATATACAGATTCATCCCGTTCACAAACGACAGCACCACAATCAGCGTAGTCGTCGCCAGAATAATCCCCAACAGTGTAAGGAAGCTGCGCAGTTTGCTCTTGCTCAAAGAATCGAACGCGATTCGCGCCGATTCCCAAAACGAAGCCGTAGGCCGGTAGTAGCGTTTGCCTAAGCCTTCATAGCCCGTTCCCGCCAAGCTCTCCGAAACCCGGCCCCTGGGCGCAATCCTGGTAGGAAGGTCTTTCACTGGTTGCTAATACGTATTTCCGTCTAGTAAAGTTCCTGCTGCGGTCCTTGACTAATTCCTCTTCACCACCGACACCGTGATCTGCGACGGATATTGCCTCGAATGATGCACCGCGTTGTGCGCCACCAAGCCCGTCGCTTCATCGTAGTTATTTCCGCCCGTATTTAAATTGCGGTCAAACCGCGGAAAATTACTGCTCGATACCTCAATCCGCAGCCGGTGTCCTGCCGGAAAAAAGTTGCTGGTCGTCATCGGTTGCAGAGTCAGTTTGTACACCTTATCTTTCTCCATCCAAACTACCGGCTTGTCGTACCCCTCCCGATAACGCGCCCGCTGGATCGTCTCGTCCAGATTGTAAGCTGTGCCGTCGGGATAAACGTCAATCACCTTCACCGTGAAATCGGTGTCCTTCGCATCTGAGGAAACATACAGCGTCGCCTCCATCGGGCCGCTCACTTCCATTCCCTCTTTCAAAGGCTCGGTCGTGTAAACCAGAATATCGGCGCGCGCCTCCATCTTGCGCTGGTCGAACGCGCCACCCGAAACCGCATTCCCGGTGCAGCAAACATTGCCCCCATACGAAGGCACCGCGTTCATCGGGTCGTAAACAAAAGAGTCGGCGTTGTCGGTCTCGGCTGCCTCAGTTGTCAGCGCGCCGTCTCCATTCAAGCTGTTCGCTTTGCCCCCACTCCCCAGAAAAAACGTCAAGGGTTGCGCGCCTTCGGGTGGCCAGGTATTGGCGGTCTGCCACTTATTGATGCCCATGGTGAAATAGCGCACCTTCGGAGTCTTCTCCAGAAACCCGTTCTTCTCGCCTTTCAAAAAAGTATCGAACCAGCCATAGGTCAGCGCGTCGTAATCCAGTCGCGCATCGCCCATACTCCGCTCCCCCACCACCGTGTCTTCCGTCGCGCGTTTGAAAGAGCAATGCAGAGTAGGCGCAATCACCGCGTATTGCTCATTGGCAATCTCAGGCCGGGCCGTTTTGCGCACATAGTTATAAGCTGCCAGATTCGGCCCTACCGACACGTCATACCAGGACATAAACCAGAATCCCGGCACTTGAATCGGCTTGCTATCGTCCCACAATCCGCCGCGATACCACGCCGGATCGTTCGGCTGCCGCTTAATCATCGCGCCGCCCGTTGACACTTCCTCCCGATCCGCGAAAATTCCGTGCGGCCCATCCACCGCTTTCAGAATGTCCATCTCCGGCAGGTGAGCCAGCGCTTTCGCCCAATCGATCGGCGGCAGTTGTTGCGCCAGGTCGAACGCCTTTGATGCCCGGATCAAATCCTCCTGTGTCGTATTGCGCGGAAACATCGGCCGCACCTGGTTCTGCTCGCCATAGAGCCACGCGATGAACAGCATCTGCACCGCGCCCCCGCGATACCAGTTTCCTTGCTCGTAATAAGGGCCTACCCGCCCCACGCCCGCGCCAAACCCTTGCGGAATCATTGCCGCCAAAGCCGGATTGTTCAGCGCCGCTACGCCCAGCTGCCACTCCGCCGTCGATGAACAGCCAATCGTCCCCACCTTGCCGTTTGACCACGGCTGGCTCGACATCCACGTAAGTTCGTCGTCGCCATCCGAAAGCGGAGCGCCTAAAATGTCGTACTCACCTTCTGAAAAGAAATGGCCGCGCTCATTCATCTCTACAAACGCATAACCGCGCTTCACCGCGTCCAGTTCCGCCGTCATATCGCGCGGCGCACCCAACTTCACATCCCAGTAATTGAAATTGTAGGGCGTCCGCACAAAAATAATCGGATACTTCTTCCCCGTATCCTTCGGCCGGTACACATCCGCCGCCATCCGCTTGCCGTCCCGCATCGCAATCATCAGCTTGCGGTCGATGATCGCAACCGTCTCCAGTTCCTTCTCAACCGCATTTCGCTTGGCGATCAACTCCGCATCCGGGTTCTGTTGTGCTAACGCGCACACCGCGATTAGGGCGAATAAAGGTAGTTTCATCTGGACAGAGTGCGTGGGGCAGGCTTTTTCACCTGCCTCTTCGCTTCTTACCGATTCCAATGCTCGTGATGCTCGCGGTAATCCCGCAGCCTGTTCATATCGTCATTCAAAACATCTCGATCCCGCGATGACAACCGGTCGTCATTGGCCGACTTCTTCAGTGAGTCGATCACATCGTCCAATTCATGCTCGTCATACCGGCCGCGTTCCAGTTTGCCCTGCAATTCCGCCAGCTCTTCTTTCGTTCTTTCCAGCCGCCGCCGTTCTTTTCCGCTCGCCCAGATCGCACTTCCAATGTGATCCAAATCCACCCGGACGTGCTCGAATACGTGTCCCCGCCATTCACCTTGAAATCGCGCATCGCGGTCGTGATACCAATCCTGCGCGCCGGCTGTCAATCCCAGGCACGCCAGCATGAATAATCCCGCTTTAATAATCTGTTTCATAATCGAAAACCCTTTCGAACAATTATAGTGTCGCCCGCTCCGTTTCTGAACCGCGACCGCCAGGGAGCGTCCGGAGTGGCTCCTCACTTAACAAAATCCACGCCCGTAACCCACGGCTCAAACAACCTGCCGTAGCGTACCCGCACAGAATTGGATCTCTGTCGGCTTCCCCTTAAGAATTCATCGCTGAAGGGCCGCGGAACGTGAATCGCGGACGCCAACTGGTCGATCCGTCCTTCCACGCGCCTCTGCGCTACCCTTTCCGGCCGTCTCCCGGCGTCGGCGTACGGAACGAGCCCTAGCGAAATAACTGCTGGCACAATCACGACGCTCGAAAGATCCGGATGTCGCGCCCGCAATGCGCCGCCGTTCACGTCCGCATCAATGAGAACCAGACGGCTCGCGTCGCCCGAGGAATCTTGCCTCATCGAGGGTGTCGGGGCTTGCTGCCGAGCCTGCTCCATTTCCCGGTGATATTCATCAAGCCAAGCCTGCCAAGCGGGGCCATCGAATTCCAACGCCACAAACGCCTGTCGCGGCCTCTGCCGCTGGTAAAATCGCACCGCCTCTTTCTCGGGCGGGTTCACGCTGCAATCGAACCCCAACCTTTCGAGTTTTTGCCGATCCAGCCATTTCGGCGAACCATTCCCGTATAGCGAAAACGAATCGCCCGGCGTTGTCCAGCGCAATCTAAGTGTCACTCCGCTATCGTCGTCCGAAGCGGAACGGAAGTAGCTCAGTTCCCGATTCGTGAGCGTAAGTTCCGCGTCGGTGCTTCCCGTTCGATTGCGCGCCGCATGCATCAACGCCACCGCGTTCGCAATAACTATGATCGCTATCCCACCCGCCACGACAGCGTTTTTCATACCACTGCCGCGCTCTCCACGCGCACCATGCTCAGACGCAGGCGCTTGAACGCCAGCACCAAGCCGATGCCCAGTGCTCCAACCGCCGCGAAGAACAAATATCTGGGCATCCAATCCCACCACCAGTGATACAAGCGCGTGAATAGGAAAATCGTGAAAAACGTGGCGCCCGCGTTCACCACGCCACTCCAACCCCGTACGATCCCCAACCAGATGGCGCCGGCCGACAACAGCAATCCCAGAAACTCGTAGCAGCGCTCCACCGTAATCGTGTCCCAAGGCAGATAGCTGCCCGCTCCCCACTCAGCCAGTAACAGCAAAGCCATAAAAAAAGTAAGGGTCCCTACCAGCCTGTAGACCGCCGGAAAACCCCCGTAAGTTAAATGCTTCAAATAAAACGGTAGAGCAAAAACGACCGCCCCCAGCAGTATCCAATGTTCCGGTCGATTCGCAAATTCCAGCCAGTGATAGCCCATCTCGGCAATGGCTGCGGCCGCGGCGTAGCTCATCACAAGAAGCAGGCCGCACCAGAGCATCAGCCGCAGCCCGTAACGATAAGCCATTACCAGCGCCAACGCTCCCCAAGCCAGCAAAGCCCGCTCCGTCGAAACAATGTTGAAAATGCTGCCAACCACCACCAGATTCATGACGAAACTGGCCAGCGCCACCAGCGCCAGCAAACCCGTGAAGTAGCGCGTTCGTTCGCGCCGCGCCATAAATTCCGTGCCCAACAACGCCAGCAAGGGCGTGACCATCACAATCGTCAATTGCGCCCAAGTGTCCAGATAACCCCAGTACCGGTTGAAGAAAAGAATGATTGCCGCGCAAATAGCCACGCCGCCCAGTGTGGAAGCAATTCGCATTCCCCACGAAACGCGTTTTTGCGAGGCCGTCGTATCGACGTCAAACTGCGCAGCTAACGTCGCCAACTGCGCGCGTGCCCATTCGTCGAAGCGCTCTTGCTGTGCCGCGCTCAGGCCCAGCACCGCCTTCAACTCGCCGGTCGCTAGTCCCTCGCGCCAGACGCGGATGCGATCAGCCGCCTGCTGGGCCTCGGCCCTGTCCATTGTCGCTCCAAAATACCATGTGCGGTAGTGCCGCGCGCCGAATCGGAGCCGGAAGCGTAAGCGACCTAGTTTGGCCTTTTCTCCTCTTCCGCTGGCCAACCTGTTTTCAACCCAGCCTCCGGCACTACCGCCCTTTCCGAACCGCGACCGCAGGGAGTCGGCGCACACGACAAGAAACTCCTTGCTCTCCCGCTATCAAAGTGATATCATCCCAATAGCAGATTCAAATGGAGGAACTGCCATGGATATCAATCAGCAGAGAATCGCCAGTCACGAACGCGTGATCAAAGCCGCCAATGGCTATGGCATGTTGGTGCTCTTGTTGCTTCTCGCCGCCATAGCGGGCGCGGGCATCCCCTACGCAGGCAAGCTTCACAGCGCGCCGCTTATGATCGCCGCCATCATTCTCTTTGTCGTCGCGATGGTCTTGCTTGCCGGCTTGTTCACCTTGCAGCCCAACGAAGCTCGCGTATTGGTTCTGTTCGGCGCCTATAAAGGCACCGTCCGGGAAAGCGGCCTACATTGGGCTAATCCCTTCTATTCAAACGGCGGCGTTCGCGTCACCGGCAAGCCAGACGCGCAAGCCGTCGCCGCTGCCGTTCAAGCCGCTGGCCGCAACAAGATTTCGTTGCGTGCCCGCACCTTTAACGGCGACCGCCTCAAGGTCAACGATAAGCGCGGCAATCCCATCGAGATCGCCGCCGTGGTCGTATGGCGCGTCGAAGATACCGCCCAGGCTAAATTCGACGTCGATAATTATGAAACCTACGTCACCACCCAAAGCGAATCGGCCTTGCGCCATCTCGCCAGCCTCTATTCCTACGACGACGGCGAACCCGACGAAGCCACTCTGCGTAGCAACGTCGATGAAGTGTCAAAAGCGTTGCGCACCGAGTTGGAAGAGCGCCTCGCCAAAGCCGGCGTCCGTGTTGATGAAGCGCGCCTGACCCACTTGGCCTACGCTCCCGAAATAGCCCAGGTTATGTTGCGCCGCCAGCAAGCCGAAGCAGTCATTGCCGCACGCCAGAAAATTGTCCATGGCGCAGTCAGCATGGTCGACCTCGCATTGCGGGAATTGGCTGAAAAAGACGTCGTTCAACTTGATGGTGAGCGCCGCGCCGCCATGGTCAGCAACTTAATGGTGGTGTTGTGCAGCGAGTCTGAGGTCCACCCGGTTGTCAACACCGGAACGCTCTATCACTAGCGGGCGTGAATGGCCGATAAGAAATCATTTCTGCTGCGCATCGACCCCGCCCTTTGGGCCGACCTGGAACGCTGGGCGGAAGATGAGTTGCGCAGCGTCAACGGCCAGATTGAATATCTGTTGCGCGTCGCCGTTCAAAAACGAAAAGGCGCTGCGCCCGCAAACGACGCCAAAACAAAAACGGGGCGGGATCAAACCAGCTAATGCAGGCTACTAATGAAACCGCCCCATAAGGAGCACAGGATCAGCACCGTCGTCCTGCTCTGCTTGCTCCAGCGGCCGAGTGAAGCTATTATGATCGCGCCGCTAAGCAAATAGATCAGTTTGTGGAGCATTCGACAAACTAGTGCCGCCCGAGCCAGAAAAATCTCTAACCCCAGGTTTCTGGGTGGGGCGGACGCCCCCGTCCGCTGGCCGACCCCCTGGTCGGCCTCTACTTTGCTGAGAAACCGGCGTTCCAACGCCGCATGCCTTCGTGGCATCATTGAGCAAACGGGCCACTTTTATCTCGCGCGCCCCTACCACGCGGGAACAGCCTGTTTCTTGATTTGCAGAATGGAAACGTTCGCGATATAAGCCAAACGGTGCATTCGCGACATCTCTTCCAAGGCCGGAAGCGCGCTGGCGGCCGCCGGGCCGATCTGTCCTAAAGCCACCACGACGCTGCGCAGAACGAAACTTGGCTCCCCAGGGATCGACAGCCGATCAACCATAGGCCGCACGCCACTTTTCGCCGCTGGACCGATGGCGCCCAGTGCTTGCGCCGCCGGGGCCCGAACCGAGGGTTCAGCATCGCCCAGCGCGCTGACCAAGGCCGGGATAGCCAGAACAGCCCGAGAACCCATTTCGCGCAAAGCGATGGCGGCCAGACACCGCACGTGCGGGTTAGGATCAGTCAACGCGGTGGTCAAAGCGGGAACCGCGGCGACTCCCGCGGGGCCTATTTGTGAGAGGGCCCAGGCGGCGGCCGAGCGTACCTCTACGTTAGACTCAGTGAGTGATTGGGATAGCTCTCCCACCGCACCTGCTGCGTCTTCGCGAAACGAACCGATACTTCTCACCGTCTGCGCCCGATCGCTTGCAGCCGCGTGGTGGAGTTCCTCGCGATAGAACGAGAGAGGGTGTCCCCGATAAACAGCCCCCGCCGTGTCCGTTCTTGTAACTCGCTCAGGGGAAGATTGAGAGGCGATCTGTGGAATTCGTTCGAGAATCACGTCGTTGATGCCCAGATTGTAGCCCGATGATCGGCCGTCGCGCGCGGCGCAAACGAAGCTCAGTGTGTGGCGGCCTCTGTCGAGTGGGAGCCACCCCACAGGGCGATCAACCGCGATATAGATTTCCGGTAGGTAGTTGTGAAAGACTTCAGAACCGGAGGATGGGATCTCCGAGGTCGCCGCTTGGCGATTATCCAGATTGGTCGGCTTGCCGTCGAGCAAGGCATAGTAATCGCCGTAGTCTGGCGCTTGCGCGATACGGGCAACGATTTCGTAACGGTCGGTTTGGGGAATGTCGAGGGGAATATCAATGCGCGATCCCACGCCCTCAGCCTCAAAGAAAAGGAGGTCTCTGCCCCAATCCACCTCGCGCTGTACGGAGGCTTTTCCTTTGGTCGTTGTGACTTCGGCCAGTGAGTCTTCAACGGCAATCTGTTTGGCGTTGCCCAGAGGAAGACGCGCTTCGCCGAAAGGAGGTTCGGGCAGATCTTCGTTGACACCGGCTTGATACCAGAAAGCGGCGCTCGAGAAGAAGTCGGGGCGTTCTTCGAAACCGGAGCGAATCGAACCATCGGGGTTGTAGGTCCAGCCAGCGTGCTCTATGCCCGCCCACAGAGACTTCGTGAAAGGAACAGGGTCGGGAACATGCCAGCGATACGCACCCAGCCGCGCGCCCACGCGCTCACCTTCGGCTATAGGTGTGCCGGTCCACGGGCCAAAGGCGACACGGAGGTCCCAGGCATCGTTGAAATAATCTTCCGTGCCCGTCCCTGCAATTTGAGGGTGTTTGGCGCCGTCCACGTAGAACAGATCGTCCCCTTCGCCGAACCAGCCCACGGCGGCCTGAATCACGTTCAGAACGGTGCCCACGTAATGGCCTCTTCCGCGAACGCTGAGAAATTCGTAGTTCTTGCCGGCAATAGCGGGGCGTTCCTGGCGATAGTAGCCGTGAAAGTACGCGATATCGGGAGGGAGCGACGCGTGCTTCTGCCAATCGACATGGTAGTAAAACATGGTCACCGGACGGTTGCCCTCATCGGTGGCCGTGATGCGGCACGATTTGCGAAAGGGCATGGGCCAGTAGCTATTGCGCGCTCGGCCGAACGAGCTATCGCGAATGGGCAAAGAGTCGAGTTGGCGCTCATAGCCGTGGCCCACTCCGAAGAAGTCTCCCAACGGCACGTCTACGCTGGGAGTTTTCTTGCCGTCGTAATAGATGCGCAGGCGCACCAGGCGGGGCCAGGCGTATTCGTTATCGGCCACCGTCAGCCAGATGTGACTGACAACGCCGGGTCCTCGGAGGTCTGCCATGACGAGAGTCTCGCCCGGCATGATCCGCTTGCTGTCGTCGTTGCTGCCGATGAATGGGTTGTCGCTCGACGAGCGGTGGGCGGTAAAGGTCTTGAGGCGTGGGAGATCCGAGAGGGTGGATACGAGGGAATCGGGAGATTGACCGCTCGCGGCCAAGCAAAGAAGAACGAATGGACCACAGAGCAAGCCCCAAAATCGCCGGTCACCAAAGTTCAAAATAATTCTTTTCCCTTCTTATCAACCACTTAACCCCAAAATTTTTCTTCCCCCGTTCGCCCCTCTGTTCCAATCGAGGTGGAATTACTTTTATGTCCACCGAAGCTCAAATCAACGCCAACCGCGTCAACTCTCAATCCTCCACCGGCCCGTCGTCGCCGGAAGGAAAACTGAAATCTTCCCACAACGCCGTCAAAACCGGCCTTACCGGACGCACCATCCTCCTGCCCAGTGATGATGTTGCCGCCTACGAAAACTTCGTCGAAATTCTCAACCGCAAGTATCAGCCCAAGGACGATTACGAGAAACATCTCACCCAAACCATCGCCGATACCGAATGGCGATTGCTTCGCATCCCCACTCTCGAAACCGGCTATTACGCCCTCGGCCGCCACGAACTCGCCGCCGAATGCGCTCACGAATCCAATCCCCAAGTCCGCGCCGCCATGCTCGACGCCTTGATTGACCGCACCTTCAAGAAAGATCTCCGCAATCTCGCCTTGCAGGAACGCCGCCTCCGCTCCCAACTCGCCAAGTTCGTCGCCGAACTCGCCCAACTGCAGGAAGACCGTGAAGCCATTCAGTTTCAACGTCGCAACCGCATCATGATGCGCAAGTCCGAACGCATCGGTGGTTTCAGACCTCCACCCAACGCCGTCGAACATTTTGGCTGTCTCCTGTCTCCTATCTCCTATCTCCTGTCTCCTGTCTCCTGTGTCTTCTGTCTTCTGTCTCCTGTCTCCTGTCTCCTGTCTCCTGTCTTCTGTCTTCTGTCTCCTGTCTCCTATCTCCTATCTCCTATCTCCTGTCTCCTGTCTCCTGTCTCCTGTCTCCTGTCTCCTGTCTTCTGTCTCCTGTCTCCTGTCTTCTATTCCCCAACCTGTTTCATAATCGCCGCCAACGCACGCATGCGCCCTCCATCCGTCGCCGACTTTGCGTTCGCCGCCTCTTGGTCGAGGTTCGCCGCCAGCGCTTTTAGTTGTGCCACCTTCTTGTGATCGGGATGCGCTTGAACTTTAGCAATGGCGGTTTCCAGCTCCCCAATCTCTTTCGGCCCGAGCGCGCTGCTCCGCGTCAACTGGTCTATATAGGCGCGCGCCACCACGAAGTTCGACGGCCAGACAATCTTGGGTTGATTCTGCACGTTCAGCTCAGCGAAATGCACCTGATTCGCCGCGTCTATCTCATTTTGCGTAAGGAACTTGTTAGGCACCAGCTTGAACACATCCACGCCTCGGGCAATCTCGGAACCATAAATATAGCCGTTGTACCAATACGCCGACCAAAATCCGCCCAACCCGCGTTTCGAGCTATCGATAGGCCCACGATCGAAATAAGCGATCTCCACAGGATGCGCCGCATCGGTAAAATCGACCACGGAGATGCCTCCCTGGTACCACGCCTGCACCTCGATATCGCGCCCGGGAATTGGGACCAGCGATCCGTTATGCGCCACACAGTTTTCAAACTCCGTTTGCGCAGCTGGCATCTTATAGTAGGACGCCAGGGTCAGCTTGCGGTCTGTCAACGTGAAGATCGCGTCGGCCCCCCAATTCATCGGATCCGTGTCGCGGCAACGGGGTTGGCCGCCACCGCCCCACTCATCCGTGAAAAGTACTTTTGTCCCATCGTTGTTGAAATTGGCGGAATGCCAGTATGAGTAGTTCGGATCGCTAACCGCCGCAATGCGCACCGGATTCACCGGGTCTGAGATGTCGAGCAGAATGCCGTTGCCCGAACACGCGCCCGCCGCCAAACCTAGGGCCGAGTAAATCGTAATGTCGTGGCACTGATTGGTGACTGAGCCTGTCTGCGTGCCCTCCCCGTGATTGCCGCCCTTCGAAAGGCCATTGATCTGGCCGGTTTCTTTGTCGGTAAAGATGCGCGGACTGTTCACAATTTTCGCCAGCTCCGGGTGCGCCAACGGAACCTTGACGATATCTATCCTGAACAATGCGGTATTCGGATTCGTCGCCGGGTCGCCGCCCGAGCACCCTGCCAGTTCCTCCGCTTGCCGCACCGTCGCCGTCCCGGAGATATAAACATAAATGTTGTCTTTGTCTTTCGGGTCAATCAGCAGCGAATGCGTGTGCGAGCCCCGGCAGCTCTGCACCGCCGCCACTTGTTTCGGTTTCGAGATATCGCTGATATCGAAAATGCGCACGCCGCGGAAACGATCCGGACTCGGCGGCGGAAGCGGACGTGAGTGTGTCGGCGCGGTTCCTGGCTCGAGCGGTATTGCGGCCGGGGCCACATAACCGGCGGGCAGCGGTATTCCCTGCGTGCCGCAATCAATGCGTCCATTCACTGCTTCATCGGACATGAAAAGCAAATGCCCATACACCGACACATCGCCTTGGCCGCCCGGGCAGATCAACGAAGTCCGTAGCTTAACCTCTTTCGGGTTGTCTATGTCGTACATGTTGACGCCGTTGTAATTGCCTACGAAAAGATGGTTGCCGCTGAAGGCCAGATCTGAATTGGCTGAGCCGTACATGGCCATTGGAGCCTTCTTCGGAGTCGCGGTTTTAGCCGTAGGATCGCTAGCCGGCGGAGTAGTCTCGATGGCTGGACCAGGCGCGGTTCCAACGACATTACCAAACGCAAAGCCCGGCGGTTTTGGCAAGGACGCCAGCCGCTCAAGGCCCGATGCCGCCTCGCCCGCATCGTATAAGCCCGCCTTCAATCCAACGCGTGGATCGGTGGAAGGCGCGCGCGGATTTGTATAAACCGGGCTACTCGGCGCGGCGGTCTGACCCGCACACTCTATGGCGAACACGGCTGTTAGGGCAAACGGTGCCAAAACCCTCATAGGTCTCAAATTTCGTTCTCTTATCATCGTTTCTCCTTTAAAAGCATTCCCTGCATGATTCTGATTTCCGCCCGCTGCGTGTTATCCACATCGGTAGCGAAGTCGAACAGCACGTTGTCTTGGCCCGCCCCCGCCGTGTTGAACAGATCCTCCACCATGATCAAAGCGCCATTGTGATGTTGAATCATGCCCGTCAAGAATAGGTGGTCGAACGCCGGGCCGGTGGCTTTGGCCAATGCAGCCATTTGCTGCGGGCTCAACATCCCCGGCATCATCGGCATGGAACTCATACTCTTCATATCGCCCATGTCCATTTCCACCGGCTTGCCGCGGTCTTCAAGCCACTGCTTCATGTATTTGATCTCATCACTCTGCGAGATACCGATGCGATCCGCCAACGACCTCAGATCTTTGTTGTGGCTCCGGCTGCGCAAAAGGTCGGTCATCTCCACCGCCTGCGAGTGATGCATGATCATCCCCTGCATGAAACTAACATCGGCTTCCGCGGGAGCTTTTGGGGGTGTGTACGCGGTCGCCGGAGTGAGGATCTTACTCGGTTGCCCAGGCGCGCCGGGCTGCACAATGTTTGCTTGCTGACCTACTGCCGTCACCGCGCCTACTGCAACCAGCGGGGAAATAAGCCAAATGCAAATCGCCATAAGAAACTATACAACTTGCCGTTCTCTCCGGTCAATCGCCTCGTTTCAGGACGCCACGAGCAAGAGGGGACGGACTTCTCTGTCCCAAGCCCACAGATCTTCCACCGTCCGAAACACTCCTCTGTGGACAGAGCAGTCCGTCCCCTCGTGCGCTCTGTGATTTACCCCGACAGGCCGGCTGAATTGGGGAACCTATTTCAACGCCCCCATTCCGGAAACGCACTCAGCGCGTCCATGAAATTGTGGATCTTATCGGTATGAGCGTCTTCCTGCCAGCCGCCCCGGTGGTTCTCAATGAGAGAATCGCGCGGACAGCCGTCGTCGTCAATGGCGTAGAGGGCGAACGTCAGCGCCTGATGCGCCACCTTCTTATATTGAGGCGATCCTGTAGCTGCCGAATACATCGCGAGCACCGCGCCGTAAGTGGAATTGATTCCGCCCCAAGGGTCGCGGTCTTCGTCCTGTTCACCGCAAACCGGAACGCCAAAGCGAATGCTGGTAAACGTTGCTCCCACAAACTCAATCAAAGTCTGGGCGTCTTTTTTCCAATCGGCGTCCAGACTCTCCTTCTTCTCAATCAAGTAGCGGGCCAGACTTAAGGGCGCCCACGCCGTTCTGTTTTGCTGTGAGTGATGATCCTCAAAGAACTCCACCCAGAGACTTCCGCCCTTTGCGATATTCGGCAGTTGCACAGTCTTGATCCACGCCCACAGCTCGGCTGCCGGTCTTTTGAATTCCGGATAGCCCTGCGCGACGAGTGAGTCAAAGAGGCGCAAATTGAATGTCATTTCTCCCGACACATCGCCGCGCGCTTCGCCGCTTCGATAATCGGCGCGGAACGGCCAAGGAGAATGCGTTGCGTCACCCTTGCGCATATTCGAGACCAGCACGCGGCCGTTTTGCAGAGCCTGATCCAGATAGCGCTTCTCTTTCGTTTCCCCATAGAGCAGCAGCAAAGCGTATCCCGCAATGCCGCCTTTGTCGGGCTGAATCTCGTAAGGCTTATCGTCTTGCGAACCGCTATCTGGGCGCTGAGGGAAGCCGTTGCTCCAACCAGTAGACCGTGTGAAGCGCGGATACTTGCCGGTGTTGGGAGTGAGCGATTCTTTCACCAGATAGTCGCCCATAAAGCGCGCGTACTCCAGCGCCTTGGCATTCTTGCGCCCGCCATATTCGTAATACTTCAGGTAAGAAATGATGCCGACTCCGTTCTGCATAGCCGGTATCGCGTCGGGCCGGTTCTTGATCGGTTGATACTGGCCGTCCATAAAGGTCAGCGATACGAAGCGCGGATAGCCGTGGTCCATAGGGCACCGTTCATACCACTTCATTTCGCGGTCAAGGGCGTCCGCCCACGATGTCCACGGCAGCAAACTGCCATCGGCCGAATATCTTGCCTGATGGCTCCCTAGCATCACTTGCGCCGGCGAAGCCACCGTGAACAGGAAGAGCAACATCGTAAGAAAAGAGGTTTTCATATGTCTCCACGAGGCTGAACCCCGGCCGCCAGGGAGTCGGCCGAAATGACTTTCCAATCCGAGCCGGAAGCGTAAGCGCCCAAAGTCGGCAGTTTGCCTTTTCCACTCGATCCTCACCCTAGAGCGCCGAGCCATTCAGCTTCGTCCATAGATAGGACGAGTAAGCGAAATTGTCAAATCGCAGACTACCGAGATCGCTCGATTCAAATGCCACCTTCGATGCGCGCACCTTCCATCCTGTCCGTATGCGCTGCAACGCGCCGGGCTTCAAGTGAAATATGACTTCGCGCATCTCAGGCCCCCGAATCGTGAGCACAACCTCTTTATCCGTCGGATTATAAACATCCAGCCTGACTAAACTTCGCGGCGTCAGAAAGCGCCACTCGGCTGACGTGGCGTCCGTACCCGCAGTCCCTAACGAAAACGTGCTCATTAAGCTATGCGGCGGATAAACCATCCAATCCTTTTCCCCCCAATCGATTTCGCCCGAAGGATACTGACCGCGCAAGAGGACCCGTGCTCCCACATGCGGATTGTCGAAATTAACAACCGATAGAACCGGCTCCGCCATCATTTGCTTTGGCGCTGAGTTCGGGTCAACCTGGATACTGATCTCTCTTGACTGGTCATGGCGGATCTGGAGGATGTTCTTCGCTTCGTCGAGCACGTATCCCTCCTCTTTCAGATCGGCTCGCTGACTGAGATTATGTCCACCTTCCATCACCGAGTCAGGGTGAAAGTTCAATCGCAAAACCTCAATCGAGGACGGATCGAACGTTGAATAAGTCACAGAACCTCTGGCATAAGACATCTTGGTCACCACAGAGCTCGATCCAAGCAGGTGTGACTCGTCCGAGGGAGCCCACTCCGGAACCGCCCACAAGCCATCCATCAAGCGCCGTGGGCCGTCCGCAAATTCGTCCGTGAACCACCACTGGTTTCCAAAAGGAGTGTGTGCGTTTTCCGGCATTCCTTGAAAGTAAGTCACCCAGTTGAATGACCGGAAGGCCTGCTCCTTATAACTCTCGTCTCCGGTTTTTGCGAAGTACAACGCCTCAACGGCCGCAAGGCGCGACGTGTGGCTGTCGCAGCACTCGTTCGGCTGGTTGCAGCAATATGTTTTACCGTTACCCTGCTCGGTAGTGATGGTTGCGCCGTAAACCGCATATTTCGGCCATTTCGGAGTGGTTTTCACCCAGTCAATGAGTTTGCGGGCATGCTCCCGCCACTCAGGGTCTTTGTCGGGATTCAGCAGAACGTAGCGCGCGTACTCCAACGGGATAACCTGATTCATGTTTCCCATAGACGGCTTAACGTCCTCGAAATAACCCACCCAAACGTTGTTCTTCATGGGATATTGCTGCAGCCAATCCCAAGCGCCTTGTCGAATCCTCTCGTACTCGCTGGTATTGCCTAGCTTGAGACGGATGAGTTCGTCAAACAGCATGATAGGTTCCACGACGTTGGACGAATAAGGGCCCATGCCCGGCCCGTCGAGCTTGCCGTCGCGCGCATAGCAACGCACCGGCCAGGATGAGTGGTCCGCATCGCCAGGCTTATAGTTTTTCGCGAGGGCGTCCGCGCAGCGAATGGCTGCCATCAGGTACTTCGCATTGCCAGTCATTTCGTAAAAGCGTAGATAACCATATCCGTCTTCGCCAACTACGTGCGGCTCAATGTAGTCTTCTCCATGCACGCTCCATCCCGTGTAGCGAATGTCGCCCGGATTGGCGGAAGCATAGGGAACGCGCGGCCACGCGTAACCTTCGGGCGTGAGGTCATTTTCCAATTCGTAATCGATCAGGTCCTGCAGGAAGACAATCGTGTTTTGATCGCCGGTGTATGGATAAAGCCGCTCCATAAAGCCCTGCATCATCGCGCGCAGGTAACCGGTCGAATTGGCCCAGTGATAATCGGGCTGCATTTCGAACGTGCTGCGGTCAAAATCGAAGCAACAGAAAAAGTAGTAGTTCCGTTGGCGGTTGAACTGATCCCAGAGAATGCTCCATTGGGTCGCCAAATGGGAGTTGTAGGAATAGCCGGTGTCTTCGGGCATGGGCCAAGGCAGCAATTTGCCGCCGGCGTCGCGCTGCACCGCTCTTCCGGCAATGGTAGTGGGACTAATGGTCGAGATGACGGGAAACGGTTCCCGGGCGGTCAGTAGAACGGTGCCAACAATGAGCGCGACCAAGCAGGAAAAGCGTTTCATCGCCGCGCCAATCCGTTCTCGCGAAGCACACTGGCAAGCGTTGCCGGCGACGACCACGGTGTAATTCGAGTCTTGAATGCGATCTGCTCTCCCGGCTTAAGAACCCGCTGCGTTCCCGCCGCAACCGCATCTGAGAGCGTTACCGGATAACTGGTCCAAGGTTCCACAACGGCCAGATAGTAGCCCCGCCAACCTCCGTAGCTCAGCCACAACCACAGGTAAGGGCAGAGATCCAACGGAAATTCAAAGAGCAGTCCTATCCCCCGCTGCGGATATTCGATGGCATACCAGCCAGCCTCCAGATCCGTAGCATAGTGCCCCGCCGAATACGGCCCGGCCGGCTGGAGAACGCTCATATCTATCAACCCGTTGGCTGCCGTGAGGTTTGGCCACGGATACTGTTGGCCGGGCTCGCCAAGAGAAATGTGGTTTGCCTGTCCAACGATGCCGCTCCGCGCGGGAATGTGAAGCACGCAACCCGGTTCCACGGCATAGGCCGGATGTGTCCCCCAAAGATAGTCGATAGGGAGAAAGCCTTGATGCTGAATCGTGAATTCGCTTTCGAGCGATGCTTCTCGCAGCCGGATTTGCTTGTGAGCTTTGATAGGACTGATAGGGCCGAAGGCAGAGAGGCTGACAGAGGATTCGCCCTGCTCTTCCACTGTCCAATGTAAAGAGCGAAGCTCTCCCAGATTCGGGTACTGTTCACCACTGTGAGAGCAAGCCTCGCAGGTTGGGAAGCCGTCGTCCCAACCTCCGCACCAGTAATTATCGAAGTTCGCTTCAATCGGGTAAGTCTGTGGGGCGATACGCGGATTGTGCCACAAAAAATTATAGCCGCTGTTTCGTGCAATCAGATCGTAGATCTTCGCTCCTACGTTGGGTAGAATGCTCACGCTAAGTGAGTCGTTCTGCAGCCGAAGGGCGCTCATCGGCCCTCAATCACAACATCATTGCCGCCGGCTTGGCGGATGCGCACAATGTAATCGCCCTGGGTCGCGGCTTCTACGGTGAAGCCCGGTTCCTTCAAGTCAGTGCGCTCGGGCAACGATGAACCTCCGGCCGCCACTCTCGACGGTTTGAAATTCAATCGAGCCACCTGTGTTCCTGAGGAATCGAAAGTCTTGTAAGCAACGCGATTGCGGCTGTAACTCACTTTCTGAATCACCGAGCTCGACCGTAAGATGTGATTTTCACCTATGGGAGCAAGGTCGGGCAGAGCGCCCATGGTCCAGTTGAAATGGCGGAGATAATCGGCGTAGCCGTCGCTGAACCAGAAAGGCTGGTGAAAATCGGCGCCGCAACAGGCGATTCGGCCATCGGAGCCGGCGAAATAAGTTGCATAATTCATCGAACGATAGGCGTCTTCCCGAGCCTGTCCATCGCCCGATCGTTCGGCGAACAGAGCGTTAATCGCCGCCCACCGGCCGCCGTGACTGCCTTGCCCGGCGCGCGAACAGCAACCTCTCCCGTCCGGCGTTCCTTGTTCATCAATCGCCCATGCGCCAAAAAACGGTCCGCGTCCAAAACGGAGGCGCACCCAATCGATTAGGTGCCCAACATGACTCAGCCATGCTGGATCGACCGCGGCGGGATCGTCCCGGCTTAGAATGTAGTACGCCGTCATGTCGGGCAGGAATTGGTTTACGTTGTCGGCTCTGTATGGCACATCTTCGAAAAAGCCCGACCATTTATCCCAAGCCTTGCTGTTCCGGTTCAACGGATGCTTCAGCACCCATGTCCAAGCGGTATCGCGCGCCTTTCGGTAAGCAGCCTCCGCGCCGGCATGAATGCGAATCAGTTCATCGAGCAAACGCGCGGAAGAAGCGATATCGCCGCCATAATCTTCGTGCGCTAGCGTCACACCCGTCTTGGCGTCCAGCCGGAAAGGCCACGGCGTGTTATCGTCGTCGCCGGGACGGACGTGCTTCGCCAGAGCGTCAGCGCAATGAATGGCGGCCTCCAGATACCTGCGCTCCCCTGTTAACTCATAAAAGAGGACGTAACCCATTCCCAGTTGACTGACTTTGTCGGTTTCAATTCCACCATAAAACTCGGCCGGGAGGTTTTCGATGCAATGCCCATATTCGGTTTGGTCGTCGCAGGCTGTGGCGAAAGGTACGGAGGCCCAATCCCAATCAGCCTGAGTCGTTCCGTGAGTAAGCTGGTAATCCAGCATTCCGCGAACGGCCGCAATCGACTCCTCATCGCCCGAATACGGATACCAAGCCACCACGCCGTCAACAAACGCGGCGTACACCATAGCGGGATTGTGCTGCCAATACACTCCCTGCAAAGTGTTGTCATCGAAGACGGAGTTGATGAGATAGATCTTAACTCCGGTCTTCGTTCGCGTATCGAGTGGCACTTTGTGTTCAATAAAATCCCAACCAAGACGCAGCACGTGATCATAGCCCAGGTTCTTGCCGGGCTCGTACCAGGCCAGCAATTTCCCCTGCTGATCGAGCACCGGCGAATGGTAGGGCAATTGAGCGTTTACAAACCATTGGCTTTGGGCAAGTAGCGCAGCCACCGCCAAGACAAGCAACACGGGCCAGCGAAGCATAGCTAACATCATATGTTTGGAACTAAGAGGCGTCAAGCACTTTCATGAAAACCGAGCCTTCCACTTTCTGAGCCGCGACTGCCAAGGAGCGTTCGGGCCACTCCATTTTCGAATCCAGGTTCCGTTCTTCGAGTTCCCAGCCATTAAGATTGGAGTGGTCAATCATGCAGAAACGCACTTTTCGCAATGGACGCCTGAGCGGACGGGTCTTGGAGGAAATGCAGCGCCTGATTGCGAACGAATATCCCACGCCTGGATCGCGCCTTCCTAAAGAGACGGAATTAGCCGAAAGATTTCAGGTGAGCCGCATCGTCATTCGCGAGGCCATGAAGATTCTGGAAGATCGCGGTCTGGTGGAGGTGCGCGCCGGGCGCGGCACACTCACCGTCCCGCCCAAACCGGATCGCGTCAAAGAATCGCTGCTCTGGCTGTTTCGCGATCAGCCCATCCCAACCATCGAAGAGATGGAATCCATGCTCGAGCTGCGACAAGTCTTGGAAGAGACCAGCGCCAGTCTGGCTGCGGTTCGAGCCACGCCCGAAAACTTAAAGGAAATTGCCGGCGCCCTGCGGGGAATGGAAGGAGAAGGCAGCGACCTGAGTTCCACCATTGAAGCCGATTTGCGCTTCCACCGTTCCGTGATGCGGGCCGCTCATAATCCGTACCTCGAGATGGTTCTCGACCCGGTGATGTCGGTGTTTCTGCAGCAGATCAAACTCAGCGACAGCTATAGCACCGGCCTCGAGATGCATCGGCATATCTTCGAACAAATTCGGGACCGCAACCCCATTGGTGCCCGTCAAGCCGTGCGGCGTCTAATGAAACGCACACTCGAAGATTCCCGCAACGCGCTGGCCAATCTCGCCTGACCCTTGACGCGCTTCGCGATTTAAATGTATGATGTTTAAAATCTGTTGCTGGATTAGTCTCAAAGGAGTTCCGTTATGCTGAATTGCTTCTCAATTCCCTTTCGGGCCAAGTTCGCTCTTATAGCTTTCACTTTCTGCGCCGTTTCATTCCTAAACGCTCAGATCAACACCGGCAAGATCACAGGTATCGTAACCGATTCGTCAGGGGCTAATGTAGCCGGCGCTGAAATTCGCGCAACCAACCAGGAAACGAATGTCTCCACCACTTCTAAAACCCAGAGTAACGGCGATTACCTCCTGAACTTTCTCATCCCGGGTACCTACACGGTTGAGATCGAGTCTCAGGGTTTCCGGCGCAGTAGACAGACGGGTGTCAGCGTTGCCGCCGGCGACACCGTACGTCTGGATGTTTCTTTGCAACTGGGCGAAGTGCGGCAATCGGTCGAGGTTCAGGCGCATCCCGTTGCGGTCAACACAGAGAGTGCCGAGCTAACTCAGACCTTTGGCTACAAGGCGCTCGACCAGTTACCGAATATAGATCGAAATCCGCTTTACCAGATGAACCTCCTGCCCGGCGCCAATAACGGCGGAGGCAGCGGCAACTATGGCACCAACGGCGGAGAAGATGGATCCGCCGTGGGCCTGTCCCGTCCGCAATTAAGCTCAATTGGCGGCGTGGATGCCAATGCCAACGGCGTCTATGTGGAGGGTATTTTTAACCGTGAGCCGCAGAACGCTTATATCGGCGTGGTGCCGCCTATTGAAGGCGTAGCGGAAGTGCAGGTCTTCGCGGGAAAATACGATGCCGAATATGGCTTCTCGGGAAGCACGGTCATTAACGTTGTAACCAAGTCGGGAAGCAATGAGTTGCACGGCGCGGGCTTCGAGTATTTACGAAACAACGCCACCGATGCGAACAACTATTTCGCCACGCAATCCTCGCCCTTCCGCCGCAATCAATTCGGCGGGGCAGTGGGCGGCCCGATTCGTAAGAACAAGCTGTTTTTCTTCGCCGATTATCAGGGAACCATCTTCCGGACTAGCAGTTACCAATACACCAGCGCGCCGACCGCCGATATGTACAACGGCAACTTCTCGGAGCTTTATTCGCTTGCGCCTCCCGATGGAACAAGCGCCAGTGCCTATAACCAGCTCTATGATCCATACTCGAAAACTTTTGATCAGAACGGGAACGTCCTTACGGCTTCGCCATTCCCAGGCAACATTATCCCTACCAGCATGATTGACCCGGCCGCGGCCAAAATGAACGCGGATCACATCTTCGGCGTGGCCAATCTACCAGGGCTGACAAATAATCTCTATTACCTTTACCAAAACCCTCAAAGCGCACACCAGGCCGATGGGCGCGTTGATTTCAACCCTACGGATAAACAGCGCCTCTTCTACCGGTATTCCATCCTCGATTCAACCGTCAGCAACTCCACCAATATCAATCAGTTTTTCCAGGATGGTCAAGCGAACTCACATAGCGTAAATCAGAATATGGAGGTTACCTTGTTGAGCACCCTTGGCCCCTCCGAAGCGAATGAGGCGCGCATTGGTTACAACCGCACGCACGTGAACACCGGAACCAACGCCATGACTCAGAATTGGAACAACTCCTTTGGCATCCCGAACGGCAACCTGGGAAGTCCGGCGACTGAGGGTATTTTTGAAATTTCCGCGCTGTCGCCGATTTCCGGTTTCGGCCAGCCCGATTGGGTGGCATTCATCGTCAGCAACACCCTCGCCGTCACCGACAACTTCACTTGGGTGAAGGGCAAGCATACATTCAAATTCGGCGGAAACATCAACCATATCGAGGATACGTCCGCCGATACCATAGGCGGCGACGATCCGCGCGGGTCTCTCTCCTTCGATCCCGCCATGACCTCATACAACGGTGTCGCCCCGCCTTTCGCCTATCCGAGTTTCCTGCTGGGGACCATGACGAGTAGCGCGCGCGCCCTTTTTGTGAACGGAGCGCCCTACCAGACCTATTGGCAGAACGCCTTCTATGCCCAGGACGACTTCAAGGTTCTGCCTTCCCTAACTCTTAATCTCGGATTTCGCTATGAGCTGACAACGCGTCCTATTGAACGTTACAACCGCGAATCGAATTGGGATACCGCCACCAATCAACTGGTTGTGGCTTCCGGTAGCAATCGGAGCCCCTCACTCAATCTCGACAAAGGGGACGTGGGGCCAAGAGTGGGCGCGGCCTGGTCTCCCGATAAAGGCAAGACCAGTTTGCGCGCTGGATTTGGCATTTCCTACTGGCAGGCTTATTGGTCAGGACCACTCACCATTCTTGGTTTGGACTATCCAAATTACGCCAAGCAACAACTTCTTTCGTCGAGTAATCAGACGCCCGACCTCATTCTTTCCCAGGCCGGTATTCCCCTTGCCTCCGCCGTCTACAATTCGTCGGGAAATCTTATCATCCCTTCAAACGCGGTCATTCGAGGAACCAACGCCAACTGGAAGAGTCAGGAAGTGCAGCAGACCTCCGTCAACCTGCAGCGCGAATTGAAACGCGGCCTCTTGGCGGATATCGGCTACCTGCGAGTGCGCGGCATGCACAACAATCACACCACGAATATAAATCAAGCTCTTCCCCAATTGCCGGGCGTAGATTACAATGCCGCTCGGCCTTTGGCACAGCTTTATCCGCAACTCGGCGACGTGCCTATTCAATACTCGAATGCCGCTAGCTGGTACGATGCCTTGACCGCTCGCTTGGTGGCGCAACTAGGGAATGGCTTTACGCTGAGCGCGAGCTATGCTCACGGCCGAAATTTTTCCAACGGCAATAACATCGATCAATCGAACATTAATCAATACTACGGCCCAACGCAGCAGGATATAGCTCACACATTCACCGCCCAATTCAGCTACGAGTTTCCAGTGGGACGGGGCAAGCGTTTCCTGGCAAACAGTAATCGCGCCGTCGATGCCTTGCTGGGCGGGTGGGAGTATTCGGGTTTAATTACTGTGCGGAGCGGCTTGCGGTTTGATGTCAGCTCGTCCGTGAGCTTGCTTAACAACGGCCAAGGCAACCGGCCCAACCGTATCTGCAACGGGTCCGTTTCCGATCCGAACGTAAACCTCTGGTTCAATACCAGTTGCTTTGTTGACGACTTGACTGTCGATAGCTATGGCAATTCCGGCATCAACCCGCTGCATACCGACGGGCTCCAGCAGCTTGACTCATCCCTCTTCAAAACGTTTAAGATCACCGAGCGGATTAATGTACAATTCCGTGCGGACGCCTTCAATACTTTCAATCACCCCAACTTTAATGGACCCGACGCAACCGTTGGCGATCCTTCCGAGGGTCAGGTGTTCTCGACTTCGGTGGACAACCGGCGCATGCAGTTTGGGCTGAGGCTCTTTTTCTAAGGATGCGTTTAGAGAACAAGGTGTGTGTCGTCACCGGAGCCGGGGCTGGCATCGGTAGGGCCATTGCCAGGGCCTTCGGAAGTGAAGGCGCGAAAGTGGTTGTGGGTGATATTGATGAGGCCGGAGCCATTGAAACGGCGGACATGATCACCCACGCTGCCGGATCTTCCCTCGCGGTGACGGTTGACGTTGCGAATCCTGAGTCTGTTCGGCACTTAGCCTCGGAAACGCTGGCTCATTTCGGCAAGGTTGATGTCTTGATGAACAATGCCGGCATTCAGGTAAACAAAAAGGTGGAAGATACCACGTTCGAAGAGTGGAACCGGCAACTCGCCGTCAATGTGGGTGGTATGTTTCTTTGCTGCAAATACTTTCTTCCGCATTTGCGTTCCACTCGCGGCGCAATTGTGAATATGTCGTCGGTGAACGCCACGTTTGTGGAACCTATGTGCGCGGGCTACTGCGCTACCAAAGCGGCCATCCTGGGATTCACAAAAGCTTTGGCCATTGATCATGGGCAGGAAGGCATACGCGTGAATGCCATTTGCCCCGGCTACATTGACGCGGGTTTGGCGGAAGGATATTTCCTCGCGCAGCCCGATCCGGACTTAGCGCGCCGGCAGGCAGGCAAGCTGCATGCGCTTGGCAGAATTGGCCGGCCTGAGGAGGTCGCTCGGTTGGCGGTCTTTCTCGCCAGTGACGACGCCTCATTCATGACGGGCGCCGCCGTTGCCGTTGACGGAGGCTTTAGTTCTGGCTTACCGCCGGGGAGTTAGCTATGCAATTGACTAAGCGCCAGCGCAACTTGCTGGATCTTACGTTTATCGATTTTCTTTCGAACGCGGAGTTCGCCGAACGTCCTCTAGTGGTTGATCGGGCGGAGGGCCTCTACTACTGGGATACCGATGGCAAACGCTACTTCGATGCGATTGGCGGCATCTTTGTTGCTGTTTTGGGCCATCGCCATCCGCGCGTGATGGACGCCATGCGGCGTCAGATGGAGAAACTCACTTTCGCCCCGCCGCTGGCGAGTGTCACTGACGTTCTGCTGGATTTTGTCGAAAAGTTAGGCGGCGTTTCACCGGGAGATCTGCGCTTTGTTAAGCCATATAGCGGTGGGTCTGAAGCAGTGGAATCGGCATTAAAGTTCACCCGCCAGTATTACAAGCAAACAGGAAGGCCGAATAAGTTTAAGTTCATCAGTCGATATTACGGGTATCACGGAGCCACCTTTGGCGGCATGGGCGCCAGCGGGAGCGGAGCCCGGAAGTCTAAATTCGAGCCGCAGATGGATGGCTTCCTCAAGGTCTTTCCACCCAGCTATTACCGCGACCGGTTTTCTTCCTCGGAGGAAGCCAATCGCTTTGCGGCGCGCAGTATCGAAGACGTGATGATTCACGAGGATCCAGCGACAGTTGCCGGCGTTCTGATCGAACCGATTGGGAATACCGGCGGTATCATCACTCCCACCGACGAGTACTTTCAAATCATTCGGGAAGCCTGCGACCGCCATAGCGTAACGCTCATTTTCGACGAAGTCATTACTGGCTTTGCCAAGACGGGCAACATGTTTGCTGCTGACACTTTCGGCGTAACGCCGGATATCATCTGCGCCGGCAAGGGTATCTCGAGCGGTGCCATTCCGCTGGGCGCCATGATTGCGCGCAAAGACATGGCGCAGGCGTTTCAGGGGAGGCCCGAAGAGAACCTGCAATTTGCGCACGGACATACGTTCGCCGGCAATCCGCTGGCTTGCGCTGCCGGGATGGCTGTCATTGATGAGATTGTTGAACAGGATTTGTCCGCCAAAGCCGTGCGGCTGGGCGAATACCTACGGCAGAAGTTGACTTGTTTGAAGAAGTATGGGGTGGTCCGCGAAATACGCGGCAAAGGAATTCTATTGGGCGTCGAACTGGTAAAGGACACCAAGAGCATGCTGCCTTTTCCGGAACTGGGAAACGAAATGAAGAAAACCGCCCTGGAGCACGGCATCATCCTGCGGATTGACCCCTCCTGGTTCGCGGTTGCCCCGCCGCTGATTGCCGAAGAAGACGATCTGGACGAAATGTGCGATCTGATTGATGCGAGCCTCCGCACCGCCCTGGGCCGGGTTGGGCGGCAGTGACACCCAAAACCGCCAAGCTCCTGGACTGGTTCTGGCTGTTAATTTGCAACCTCATGTGGGCAAGTCAGTTCGTAATGGTGAAGCTGGTGCAGGAGCAGATGGGGCCGCTGTTCGCAGTCACTTTCCCGATTGCTCTATCCACCTTCCTTTTGGTCTTCCTGGTCATGCGGGAACCTAAACCCCGAGTGACCCAAAGAGATTTGTGGAACTTTGTTCTGCTGGGTATTCTTGGGCAACTGGTTGCCCAACTCTTTATAACTTGGGGAGTGCGCTTCGCACCGGCTTCAAACGCCGCGCTGCTCGCGCTCATCATGCCAATCTCCACGGCTGTTATGGCCCACTTCATTTTGGGAGAGCACATGACGAAGGTGCGCTGGATCAGTTTCGGACTAGCTATTTTAGGAGTCATGGCTTGTTCGGGAGTCGATTGGAACGGCCTTAATTTCGGCAAAGGCTATCTGATTGGCAACGCGCTGATTTTCCTCAGCGTGCTGGGAAGCGCGTTTTACAACACTTACAGCAAGAAGGTTTTAGAAACGCATTCGCCTTTGCAGGTCTTGCTATACAGCTACTACGCGCTGCTCGTTGTCTTGTTGCCGCTGACTGTTGCCCTGGAGCCGTCTGGATTCACAAGTCTCGGACACTACTCGAAAACCGTTTGGGCCGGCCTTGCCATACTTGCCATCTTTCAGTATTTTCTTTCCATGGTCATTTTCTTGAACGTGCTAACCCGGCTGGACGCCACACAGGCCGCTCTCTCGAACTACCTGATTCCCTTCTTTGGCGTTCTGATTGCCGCCGTGGTGCTGCACGAACGCCTAACAAGTTTTATGATCGCCGGAGGTTTACTGGCCCTGGCCAGCACTCTTTTAATTACTGTTTGGGATCACCCATCGCCCACGGTGGCTGTGGAAGAAGTGGCGAAGGGTCGAGATCTGACTTGACTGTCGGGCCAACGGTCACCCGATCTTCCCAAACGTCGTAAACCCGCGCGAATTCCAGTTGCTACAGTCTTACCGCCCGCGTTTCATAACTTCAACGCGTAACGAATACGGCTGAATCTGAACGCGATTCCTAAATTAAGCTGTTTCTTTGGAGGCGCGGGGCGGAATCGAACCGCGATGTGCGGCCGTAAAAAAGTTGAAAAATCGTATTCTGCAACCGACGATCCTTCCGATATTTCGCGCAGCGCTGCGGCTTGACGTGCAGACGCTCTACGGCTTTTATGAGTCCACTCAGCCACCGCAGCCCTGGCTCGCCCGCATATTGCCGAATCAGCCAAGCTAGGATCTCGTCAACATCCATCTCAGCACGCAAGGTATATCTAATCTTGAAGTCCATGCTTCAAGCGCATCGAGGCATACACTTCTTCGGCTGGCCTAGTGCGGCCAGCCGCGATATCAGCTTCCGCTTCCAACAAAGCCTGCACCGTATCTTCATGCTCTTCTGCTTCCCAAGCCAGATGCGCAGACAACAGATCATCCAACGCCTGGGCGGGGGTTTGCTCATGAAGTTGAGCATATTCCTCTAACTGTGCCTTGCGTTCAGGAGTGACTGGCAGCATTTCCATAACGCTCCCCCTTATTTCTCACTGTAGCGAAACGGCAGCGTACATTTCCGCGCCGTCACCGGCATTAGGTCCAAGGAAAACGGCAACTTTCCAAATTCTAAATCCAAAATGCTCCAATGGAGGCAGGATTTGGAGGCGCGGGGCGGAATCGAACCGCCGAATAAAGGTTTTGCAGACCTCTGCCTTACCGCTTGGCTACCGCGCCACTCTTCGCACGATACCACACCGGCGACGCTCTTATGCTCACCTGAAATCCGCCTCAACTTCTACTGTTTTTTCCTTGCTCACAGTCGCCGCCGCCGCGCAAACGCAGTAGTGAGACGCAACTTCCAGGCACGGCGCCGCGCCGCGCGGCTTACTCCGGTTCCGCTTTACACATGTACTTAATACAGTGCTTAAACAAGAGTAAGTTGGGCGCCTCTTCCCGGTTGAGCTTTAAGCAGTCGCGGTCATACCATTCAATGACCCCCTCCAACTGCTCCCCGTCTGTAAGCGTCACTATCATGCGAGTCTTGCTCTGCATCTGCTTGGAGTAGTAAAACTGCTCCGCGTTCGTTTGATCGGGGGGTGTGTTTTTCTTGGCTGCGGGCGGACGCTTAATGTCACCCCCAACGGCGACCCGAATTGGTTTTCTAACGAGCGAATCCAAACGCCTCTCTTCTATCATTTGGCCTCAAGGTGTGTTTCTTGGATAGTACCGCACTTGCGTTCAGGCTGGCGCGCGGCTTGTTAACTCTTTAGGTGCGCAATGGTTCCAAGTAGTTACGCAGTTTAATAATCATAGCGTCAAGCGCTCCCACTTTTTGTATGTTGCGCCTCGCCATGGTTGCCAGTTCGTCCACGCCTTTGGCCGCTTGTTCCACCCAGCCGAAATTCACACGCTGGGCAATCGCGCCAATTCTTTCCCGAATATCGCGCTGCCGGCTTGCGCCCTTGCCTTCCATAACGGCCAGAATCTCTTCCAGCAATCCATACGCCGGCTTCAAATACAGTTCCAGCTTCTCCGTCTTCCGGCTTCCAAACGATTCCGACGCTTGGACCCAATTCGCAAAAGGTGCCACGCCGGCTCCATATTCAAACGCCGCCAGCAGCAAACCCCGCCGTTCGCGGAACACGTCTAAATCGATTGTCGCCGCCGCTCCTGGGCTGCCTTCCGCCAGTGCCACGCGGGTGGCCGCTTCCGCCAGGTTTCTCGCCTTGGCGAACTCGAGCATCTCATCTTCGGAAAGCCTGCTCAACTGCAAGACCAGCGAGCGCGAACGAATCGTCGGCAGCAGATCGTAAAGGTTTTCGGCTGTCGAAAAAATCACCAGGTGTTCCGGCGGCTCTTCCAACACTTTCAAAAGCGAATTGGCGGCTTGTTCGTTGGCGCGGTCCAAGCGGTCAATCAGGAAAACACGATGCCGCCCCTCCAGCGGTTTGAAGCGCGCCCGCTCGCGGAACTCGCGCATCTGATGAATCGTAATCTGGCGAAGCGGCCCATCCGCCGAAAAGGTTATGAAATCGGGATGCGTCGAAAACAGCAGCGGATCGTCGGCGCGCTTATCGGCCGCCCATTTATCGCGCTCGGCCATGATATCGGCGTTGTGTTTCAGGCTTAGATCGTCCTGTTCAATCTTGCCGCTATCGCCCAGCAACGCCGCCGCAAAGCGCCGGGCCAAGGTGGCTTTGCCGACGCCTTCCGGACCACTCAACAAAATCGTCTGCGGAATGCGCCCGTCTGTGATCATCTGCCGCAACGTTTGGGCCGCCGCCACGTTACCAAAGAAATCCGCGAAAGTATCCATTCAACCGATTCTCAATAAGGGCGCCACCTCGCGCCACACTCGCCCAGCCACGCTCTCCGCGTCGCCATCGCCCGGCACCAAACGAAACCGCTCCGGCTCCAAACGCGCAATCTTACGATACCCTTCGGCCACGCGTTGATGAAACTCCAACGATTGCCTGTCAAGCCGCGCTTCGCTGTCTGGGCCGTCGCTTGCCGAATTACGTTGGTGCGCGCGTGCCAGGCCGGTCTCTACATCCATCGTCAAGCAGATCGTCAAATCCGGCAGCAAATCGTCCAACGCCAGCTTGTGGGCGGCCATCACCCGATCGAAGCCTATCCCGCGCCCTTCGCCTTGATAGGCCAACGTTGAATCGGTGAACCTGTCGCTCACTACCACTTCGCCCCGTTCCAGCGCGGGCCGGATGATTTCGGCCGCAGCCTGTGCGCGCGATGCGAACATCAGCAGCAATTCCGTCATCCCCGCCATTTCCTGATGCGCGGGATCGAGCAGAATGCGCCGGATCTGCCTTCCAATGTGCGTCGCGCCGGGTTCCTGGTTCTCCACAACTTTGCGGCCTTCGCTCCGCAATCTTTCCACCAACAAGCGCATCTGCGTACTCTTGCCGCTTCCATCGGCGCCTTCAAAACTCAGAAACAGGCCAGGATGAGGGCCCCTAATCATAAACAAAATGCAGCAGCGTCTTCAGATCTTCCCAAGCCTCGCGCTTCGCCTGCTGATTGTACTGCCGCAGCAAATACGAAGGATGATAAGTAACCATCACCGGAACGCCGTCCCACTTGTGCCATTGCCCTCGCGCTTTCGTAATGCCTTCTTTATTGTTCAACAGCGCCCGCATGGCCGTCGCGCCCAGCACGCAAATCGCCTTCGGCTTGATGGTCTTCAATTGACGAAACAAGAACTGCCCGCAGATCTCCATCTCATCCGGCTGCGGCGTCCGGTTCTCCGGCGGCCGGCACTTCACAACGTTGCATATATATACATCCTGGCGCTTGACTTTGATACCTTCTTTGGCAGCGGTGTTCTCAATCATCTGCGTGAGCAATTGTCCGGCCCGCCCGACAAACGGCAATCCTTGCTCGTCTTCATCCGCGCCCGGCCCCTCGCCCACAAACACCAAAGGTGCCGTCTCATTGCCCGATCCAAAGACGATTTTGTTTCTGGCTTCGCACAAACGGCAGCGCTCGCAATCGCCGATATCGGCCCGAATCTTGGCTAGAGTATCGCCGTCCGGCGCAAGGCCCTGCGGGGCCGTCGTTGTATGGCCCCGCAGCGCTTCCGCGGCGGGAGGAGGCATTGCTTTATAGATCGTCTCGATGCCGAGATCGCGGTAATACTCCAAATACGCCCGGACCTGTTCCGCCGTCATGCCGTCGCGTCTACGGCCCGCAGGTTCAAGCGAAGCGTGGCCACTTGATCTAATATCCGTTCGGCAATCTCGCTCTTGTCGGCCGGCCCGGCATGCACAATCTGGCCGCTGCGCGATACGATATCCACTTCATTCCGGTCCGATTCGAAACCTTGCCCTTTGGCACTCACCAGATTCGCTACCACCATGTCGCACTTCTTGCTGGTCATCTTCCGGCGGGCTTCTTCAATCAGATTTTCCGTCTCCGCCGCGAAGCCAATCAGTAGCCGGTCGCCTTTCTTCTGCCCCAATTCCGCCAGAATATCGGGCGTGGGGTCGAGCTCGAGCGAGAGCCGCGTAGCCGTCTTCTTGCGTTTCTGCGGCGGCACATCGGAAACGTAGTAATCGGACACCGCCGCGCTTTTGATAATAATCGTGGCTGGCTCAAGCCGGTCGAACACCGCTTTGCGCATTTCCTCCGCCGTCACCACGTCAATCACTTCCACGTGCGGGGGCGCCGGCAAATGCACCGGACCCGAAACCAAAATGACGTGCGCGCCGCGCCGCGCCGCCGCAGCAGCAATCGCATACCCCATCTTGCCGCTGGATCGATTGCTTACATAGCGCACCGGATCCAGCGCTTCCTGCGTTGGGCCAGCCGTGAGCAGCACGGTCTCACCGCTAAAATCGTTCTTCGCGCGGGTGAGCGTCTCAACATAATCGGCAATACGCAACGGATCGGGCAGCCGGCCCGCTCCCGTCACCCCGCACGCCAGCCAGCCTTCGTCGGGCTCCACAATCGAACAGCCGCGCCGCCGCAGCGTTTCAAGATTCGCTTGTGTTGCCGGATGCTCCCACATGGCCGTATTCATGGCCGGCGATAACACCACTTCACCTGTGAAGGCGAGGTACAACGTCGATAAGAAATCGTCCGCCAGCCCAGTGGCGAACTTCGCCAACAGATCGGCCGTGGCTGGCGCCACCACCAGCAGATCGTTTTCCATCGCCACGGCGATGTGCTCCACCGCGCTGGCCAAAGTGTCTTGTGAGTTTTTTTCGGAAAAAAGTCCGGTAATCACTTTGCGGCCCGTCAACGCCGCGAAGGTGAGCGGTTGGATAAACTCCCGGGCGGCCTGCGTCATCACCACCTGCACGTCATGGCCGCGCTGGCCGAGCGCGCGCACCAACTCCGCCGCTTTGTACGCTGCGATACCGCCGCCTACACCTACAACCATCCGCATGCGAGCGTTACTCGGCTGCTAATAATAAAGCCGCTTCTTGCTTGGCCAACGCTTCTTCCTGCGTCACATCGCTGTAGGGTACCAACCCGCGCCGCACTTCTTCCATCGCCAGGGTGGTGGGCTTCTTATTAGTGGCGGGCAGTAAGCTGCGCTGGCCGTTTTGCAACTGCCGCGCCCGTTTGGCTGAAACGATAATGAAGCGGTATGTGCTGGCATCCACATCGTCGGGAATGCTGTGCATAGCGTTTGCTCTTGGCTTGTTGTCCATCTGTATCTCCGTAAACCTTAAAATAACGTCGCCGGGCGCGGCTCGAAGCTCCTCAAGATCGGCTCAATGTGTTCTTCCATCCTGATCCGCCTCACCCGTTCGGCTCTCACAATTGATTCCAGCGTCAGAGTGGAATCGTCCACCCTGTGATTCACCAGCACATAATCGTATTGCCGGTAGTTGCGGATCTCGCCCGCCGCATCCCGCAAGCGCCGTTGAATCGTTTCCTCGCTATCCTCGGAACGGCTCCGCAGGCGCTGCTCTAATATGTCGCGCGACGGGGGCAATATGAAAATCGATACCGCTTCGGGAATGCGCTCCTTTAATTGTCTCGCACCTTGCACATCAATGTCGAGAATCAGGTCTTTCCCTTCGTTTTGCGCCTGCCGCCATACTTCGCGATTCGTCCCGTAATAGTTTCCAAAAACCTCGGCATGCTCCAGAAACTCGTTGTTGCCCAAGCGGCACTCGAACTCTTCGCGCGCAATGTAAATGTAACTCTCGCCGGGCTTTTCATGCCCGCGCGGCGGCCGGGTGGTGTAAGACACCGAAAAGCGCAGCCCGGGGTCGCTCGCCAGAATACGCGAGACCAGCGTCGATTTCCCCGAGCCCGATGGCGCCGAAATGATGAATACCGTGGTCACTTGCGTAACGCTTCTTATTACAGCCTTTATTCCGGCCTTTATTCCGGCCTTTATTCTAGGTTCAAAGCCTGCTCGCGGATTCGCTCTATGTTCGCCTTCAGTGCCAATCCTAGGTTTGTAATCTTCAACGCCGGTTCGCCGGCGCCCGTGCTCTTCGACAAGGTAGTGTTCGTTTCACGGTTCATTTCTTGCAGCAAGAAGTCCAGCGGCTTGCCGATGGCTCCGCCGGCTTCCACAATCCGCCGCATTTCCTGGGCATGAATGCCCAGCCGCGTCAACTCTTCTTCCACATCGGAACGATCCGCCAGGATCGCCGCTTCTTCCGCTAAGCGCGCTTCCGATACGCCCGCGCCCTTCAATAGCTCATTGAGCTTTTCCCTCAGCCGTTCAAGCAAATAGGGAGTCGCCTGCTCGCGGAAGCCGGCAATTTCCTCCCTTGCCTGTTCGATTGCGCCCAACTCGGAGATGAGCGCTTTTCGCAACTCGGCGCCTTCGCGCTCGCGCCCTTGGTTTAAACTCGCAAGGCATTCCGCAAGCGCCTCCAGCAGCACCGGCTGGAAAGCCGCACCCAAGGGTTTAGCCTCAGCGCCATTGCCGTTCCCCGCCACGCCCGGCATGGCCAGCAAGACATTCAAATCCGGTTTGCTTTCGAGTTGCAACTCCGCCGCCGCAGCCCGAAACGCCGCCACATAGGCTTTCAAAGCTTCGCTGTTATAACCTAACCCGGCGGCGCCGGCCGTTCGTGTCAGCGATACCCGCACCTCCAGATGTCCACGCCCCACGCTCTCTTTCAGGAGAGCCCGCATGGCGCTCTCGAACTGCAGGAATTCAGCGCCTAAATGAAAATGCAAATCCAAGCCGCGATGGTTCACGCTGCGCAGGCTCACCGACAAATCGCCCAGTTCGGTTTGCCGCCTTACCTGCGCGAAACCCGTCATGCTGCGCACCGCCGCGCTCCCGCCCTGGTCTAATTTCATCATGCTTTCATACGGATTTCATCCTGCCGCTACACTCGAATCCACGTGCTGCAAATCGTGCAGCCGCGCATAAAGCCCTTTGGCGGCCATCAACTCGTCATGCGCGCCCATCTCGGCGATGTTGCCGCCGTCCAGAACAACGATCTTGTTCGCCTGCCGGATCGTTGAAAGCCGGTGCGCAATCACCAGCACGGTGCGCTTCTTCATCAAAACCGTCAGCGCCGTTTGCACCAGACGCTCCGATTCGCTATCCAAGTGCGAAGTGGCTTCGTCCAGAATCAGAATCGGCGCGTCTTTCAACAGCGCGCGCGCAATTGCCAGGCGCTGCCTTTGCCCGCCGCTCAGCTTCACGCCGCGCTCGCCGATGCGCGTTTGATAACCCTCCGGCAGCCGTTCGATAAACTCGTCCGCCAGCGCCGCTTTGGCCGCCGCTATCACTTCGTCCGTTCTGGCGTCGGGCCGGCCATAGGCGATGTTGTCGAACACCGTGTCGTTAAACAGGAACGTTTCCTGCGCCACCAGGCTGATCTCTTCCCGCAGGCTGCTCAACTTCAAATCGCGTACGTCGCGTCCGTCAATTTGCACGCTGCCGCCCGTCACATCGTAAAAGCGCGGCACCAGGTTGGCAAGCGTCGTTTTGCCCGCCCCGCTGGTTCCGACCAGAGCCACTACTTCCCCCTGCTTTACTTCCAGATTCAGATCTTTCAGAACCACGCGATCGGGCGCTCCCGGATAACAGAACCGCACTTTCTCGAAACGGATTGCCTTCTCAAACTTCGGCATCTTAACTGCCGACGGCCTGTCGATCACATCGGGCTGGGTATCCAAATAACGGAAGACGGTCCCCGCCGCCCCCAATCCCTGCTGGAAGATGTTATGAATGTTCGTCAGCCGCTTGATGGGTTCATACAACATCACCAGCGCCAGCACAAACCCGGTAAAATCGCCCGCCGTCATCATGGCGCTCTTGGCCTGCAGGCGCGCAAAGGTAAGCAGCAAAATAAAA
This sequence comes from Bryobacterales bacterium, assembly GCA_963785595.1. Taxonomy (GTDB): domain Bacteria; phylum Acidobacteriota; class Terriglobia; order Bryobacterales; family Bryobacteraceae; genus Bog-105. The sequence continues at coordinate 1,010,864 of CAWAVY010000004.1, forward strand.
GTCAACGCGCCGAAAATCTCGATCACGGGCGAAGCCAGCGCCTGATGCGCCACATAGCGCAAATTGCCAGCCCGCAGCCGCTGCGCGGCCAGCCGGAAGCGCTTCGATTCGTAATCCTCGGCTCCAAAACTCTTCACCACCTGATGCCCGCTGATGGTCTCCTGTAGAATCTGCGTCAACCCCGCCGCCATGTCCTGCGCGTGGCGCGTGGTGCGCCGGATGCGGCGGCCCAAGCCCACCGTCAATACGGCCACGACGGGGAACACTAGCAGGCTGATCAACGACAGCTTCCAGTTAATGGACACCATCCCCAGCAACAAAAAAAAGGCGGTAAACATCTGCCGCAGCCAATCGGCCAGCATGGTTGAAACCGAAACCTGAATGCGGTCGATATCGAGCATGATGGCCGACATGATACGGCCACTCTCGTTATTCTCAAAAAACTGCGCATCCTGATGCAGAACGCGGTCGAACACTTCCTGGCGGAGATCCATGATAGCGCTGGTGCCGGTCCAGTTGATCAGGAAATTGCCCAGATAATCGCACACACCCTTGGCCACGAAGCAGGCCACAATGCCGATGGCCACCATGGTCCAGATATTGTGGATGGAACCGGGAATAAACTGATTGAGCGTGATATAGACGCGCGGATGGTGAAAATCGAGCAACACCGCGGGCGCGTCGGGCGAACTCGGATTTAGCACCCTTTCAAACACCAGCGGTATCAGCCGCACCAGCAAACCCTGAGACAGCCCCACGACCGCCATGAAAACTACCGACGCCAGCAGCGCCGCCATGTACCGCCTGGCATAGTGAAGCAGCCGCAGCAGTTCCTTCAAGCGTGCGCCTCTTCGACAATCCGCAAGCGCTCGACCGCGGCAATCACCCGCGATACGCTCACCTGTTTCAAGCTGTCCTCGGCCACCACAATCTCGGCTTCGGTCTGCCAGGGACTCCAAATGGCAGGGCTGGAGGCGCCGAACAAAACCACGCTGGGGACTCCAAAAGCCGCCGCCATGTGCGCCGGTCCACTATCGTTCCCGATGAAAAGCGCCGCCTTGGAAAGCAGCCCTTTTGCCTCATCGAGCGAACCCTGCACAACGTGATGGGCGCGGAAGGCCGCCACACCATCGCGTGGACCCGCCAAAAACACCGGTTTGATATGCCACAGATCGAGATAACGCGCCACCTCACAAAAGCGCTCGGCCCGCCACTGCTTATCGGGCGCCGAGGCGAACGGGTGGATGACCGCGTAGCGTCCTTGTAGAGGTGGTTCCCCGGCGAATAGTTGCGCGCGCGGTACGTCCTGCAGCGGCACGCCCAACGCAAAAAAGGCCGAAGCCATATGCTCGGCCGTATGCACCGTTCTTTTGACGCCCAAAATCTTTTGCGCGCGTGGAATCTTAATGTTGTACGCGAGCGTGGTGTTGTGATTCGCGAACCCGGCCCGCCATGGCGCGCCTGAAAGCGCCGTCAGCCACTGGCTGCGCGTTCCTCCATGCAGGTTTACACACAGCGCGGGCCGCCATTGACGAACGGTGAGCCAGGCCGGTCTCAAAATGCGGCTCACCGCCGGGTTCCCTTCGAATATCGAACGGAAGCGCTCTTCCACCACCACGCCGGTTGCCAAGTCGGGCCGGGCGCGGTTGAGCAGAGCGAGCGCCGGCGTTGTCAGGACACAATCGCCCAAGCTTCGCAGCCGAACGATGGCGACGCGCGCACCCTGAGGCAATTGGTCTAACACCGTCATCTATCTTAAGCCTCAAGGGTGGCCTGATCTTTGAGCATGATGGGTATATTGTCACGAATCGGGTAAACGCGGTGGCAATTTTTGCACTTGAGGCCGCTGCCGTCCTCTTTGACCTCTAGTTCGCCTTCGCAGAAGAGGCACATCAAGGCTTCGAGTAATTTTTTGTCAATGCCCATAGGTAACCCTCGATTTTAGCAACGTCCCGCGACGAAGCGGCGCTATATACCTGCGCGGTCTGTAAGCCGGTTTCTGTACCGCCGAAGCGGTGGCAACCATTCATCTAGGCCTTCCATTACTGAAAGGCTCCAGCAACCTACCCGGAAGTGGTAACGGAGCGGGCCGCTCCTCCTCCCCTATTTGGTCTTGCTTCGCATGGGGTTTTCCCTGCCAGGCGCGATTACTCGTCCCGCGGTGCGCTCTTGCCGCACCTTTTCACCCTTACTCGACGCCGAAGCGCCAAGCGGTATATTTTCTGTGGCACTATCCGTAGCGTGCGCTTTGAGCGCAAACCCCCGGCCGTTAGCCGGCATGCCGCCCTATGAAGACCGGACTTTCCTCTCGAGTGGCCGGTTTCCCAGTTTCTCCAGCGGTTGCCCGACCGCGCAGGCACATCTCAGTATGGCAAACGGGCCGGCGGACTCGCATTCCCAGTTGCGTAAGAGTGGCCTTGGGTGAATGAAAGCCGATGCATCCGCTACCAACCGCCAAACGGCAATTCACCCTCTGAGGCCAGGTGTGTCAAAAGAGGCCGATCCACGCCTGCGGCTCGGGCTGCCGCGCTAACGACAGCGAGTTCGTTTCCATAAGCAATCAGCCGGCCACCATCGAGCGCTACCCATTGACCAGCGTACGGAGCCGACTCTTTGGCGAGCCACTGAAATTCTTCGCGGCGGTAATTAACTGGAACGGCGGGCGCGCTGCCGTTTTGGGGTAAAGTCTGATCTTCGAGCGTCAGGCGAACCAACTGATTCTCCGGCAGAGCCAGCGGCTTCAGGGGTCGCAAGACTCCATGTTCGTAAACAGCCCCAAGCTGGCGGATCATACCGGCTTCATTGTAACCCGGCATTATCTAAATCTGCCCATAGGCCGATAAGAAGGCAGTGAAGGCGTCCTTTGCCGCATTCTTAGTCTCTGCGTGTATGGCGGTCACGGCCTGGGCGCTCGCGCCTATGAGCCGGATCGCGGACGCTCGCCGACAGCCAGCGCCAAGCACGGTCAGACTACGCGGGGTAGTGACGGCATTCTCCGGCTGGAAGAATTCATTCTTCCTAGAAGACGGCAGTGGCGGGATATCTGTTGATCGCGACGAAAACGCCGCCGTGCAAGTGGGCAACGAAGTGGAGGTGACCGGCAGCATCCGTCCGGGCCTGTTCGCGCCTATTGTAGTGGCCGAACGCACCGACGTGATCGGCACGGTGGCTCTGCCGCCAGCACGGATTTCGACCTATGGCGATCTCGCCCGTGGGCAATTTGACAGCCGGCGAGTGGAAGTGGAAGGGATTGTTCACGCAGCCCGTAGCGATGAGATGTGGGGAAGGCGCATTTTGTTGGTTAAGCTGCAAATAACGGGCGGCCTTATCACCCTCCACGTGTTGGACTTCCCACCAGAAAACCCCGACTACCTGGTGGACAGCACAGTGCGGGTTCAAGGTGTGTGCGCCACTGCTTTCAACGACAGGCGGCAGCTCACGGGAGTGCTACTCTTCGTCCCCGCGATAGGCGGAATTCAGGTAGAACAGCCGGCACCCGAACCCGCGCGCATCCCCCGATCGTTGATCGGGAATCTGTTGCAGTTCGATCCAGATGTTTCTTCGGACCACCGGGTGAAAATCGCCGGCGTAGTCACGTATCAGATGCCGGGCAAAGGACTTTACCTGCAAGAGAACGGAGTGGGGGTATTGGTCGAGACCTCGCAAGCCGGCCGGTTCAAGCCCGGGACGCAGATAGAAGCGACCGGCTTTGCCGCGGAGGGCGCCTATTCGCCGATTTTGAAGGATGCCACCTTGCGTCCGATTGAAATAGCCTCGACGGCCCCACCGCCGCTGCTTGTTACAGCCCCCGGCGTCATCACCGAAAAAGATGGCTTTCGCCTCGCGCCTTACGATGGCCGTTTCGTCCAATTAGAGGGGACCATTGTGGAGTTAGTCCCGCGAACTTCGCGCCAGACGTGGTTCCTGCGGGAAGGTAAGGTGCTGTTTCAAGCAGAGTTGTCCGCGGAGGTTGACGGCCAGCGCCTTGAAATCGAACCTGGCAGCCGCGTTCGTCTGAGGGGTATTTGCTTAACCGAAACCGACGAGAATCGAAACCCCAAGGCTTTTAGAATTCTGCTGGGGTCGGCGGGCGATTTAGCAATACTCGGCGCTCCACGGTGGACTCCGTCACGCTCCACCATCCTGGCAGTCCTGCTGCTTTTGGTGTCCGCCTACGCGGTCATGTCGGCTCTGAAACGGCGGCGGATCGGTCAGGCGCTCGAACGAGCCGATCCTACAGCCCGGCCAATTGAGCCTGCCGTCATGCCAGATCATTCCGGCCGCCATGCAAGGGCGCCGGCTTTCGAGCGCACTTCGCGGATTCTGGCTGTCATCGTCTCCACCGTTGGCGCTTTGGTGCTGGTGGGGTGGGTTCTTCACATCGCCTTCTTGCAGAGGGTGCAGTCAGACTATGTAGACATGAAGGCGAATACCGCGCTGACATTCGTGGCGGCGGGGATCGCGCTGTGGACGCTGAATGGCCTCGGCCGGAACATCTCCGGCTGGCTCACGACAATATGCGCGGCGTTCACCGGCGCCATGGGAACGCTAACGCTCATTGAGTATCAAACAGGCCGGAATCTGCACATTGACGAGCTCTTTTTCAAGGCCCAGGCCTCGCTAACGGCAGCGGCCAACCCGGGCCGCATGGCTTTTTCCACTGCGTTGGCATTCGCGCTCAGCGCGTCCGCCCTGCTTCTTGTGCGACGCGTTCGATTTGTCGCGCCCGCTCAGACTCTTGCCATGGCGACGGCTGTCTTAGCCCTGCTGAATTTAGTCAGCTACCTGTATGGCATTCGGAGCGTGTACGGAATTGCCGTTGATACGTCGATGGCGATTCATACGGCTGCGTTGTTCCTTTTGCTGAGCGCGGGGATTCTAGCTTACCGTGCTGGCGATGGTCCGATGAAGGCGCTTTCGTCGTCTTCGCTCGGTGGGGTGATGGGACGCCGTCTGATGCCTGCGGCGGTGCTTCTTCCCGTGGCCTTGGGCTGGCTGCGCTGGCAAGGCCAATTGGCGGGGCTTTATGATACGGCGTTTGGCGGGGCCCTGTTTGCCTGCGCCCACGTGGTGTCCTTTTCTTTTCTGGTCTGGAATAGCGCCGCCTTTCTCAATCGCCTCGATCTGGCGCGATCCCAGGCGGAACGCGACCTAGCCGAGCGCACCCGGCAGTTGCGGGAAAGCGAACACCACTATCGCCAGGTGGTTGAGTCTTTGCCCCAAATGGTGTGGACCTGCTTAGCGAACGGCAAGCCCGGCTATTTCAGCCATCGCTGGGTAGAGTACACCGGTGTTCCGCAGGAAGGCCAACTGGAATTTCGATCGTCACCGCAAGTTCATCCCGCCGATCGCGACCGTCTGCTCGAACGGTGGCGCGCGGTGGTCGCTTCGGGAACCAACCTCGACGAAGAGTACCGGCTACAGAACGCCGCAGGCGAATACCGCTGGTTCCGCGACTTGGCCGTACCGTTGCGCGATTCCGAGGGAGCGATCGTCAAGTGGTTCGGAACCAGCACCGATATCGACAACATGAAGACGGCGGAGGCCCAAATCCGTTCGTTTAACCAGGATCTCGAAAAACGCGTGCAGGACCGGACCCGTGAACTCACGAGCGCCAACGAAGACCTTTCGCAAACGCGGAACCGGTTGCAGACCATTTTAGATTCGGCTACCCAAGTGGCGATTATCGCGCTCGATTGCGAAGGGGTGGTGCAGCTCTTCAATACGGGCGCCGAACAACTACTGGGCTATCGAGCGTCGGACGTTATCGGCAAGCACACACCGCGGCTTTTTCTGCGCCCCGAAAGCTACCGGCGTAGAGTGGCCGACTTATCCAAGCGGCTGGGCAGAAGCGTAGCCGAGGCCGAAGTCTTCGGCGCCGAGGCTATGGGCCGCGAGCCGCATACGCGAGAAGACATTCACGTGCGCAGCGATGGCGCTCTGTTGAACGTCGATCTGGCGATCGCGCCAATGTTAGATGGGCGCGGCAATCGCATTGGCACCTTGGGTATCGCTTCCGATGTCACCGAGCGGCGCAGCCTCAAGCGCAGGCTTACCGAAATAAACGCCGAACTGCGGAAGCAGACCATGGAAGCCCAAAACGCCAGCCTGGCCAAGAGCGACTTTCTGGCCAACATGAGCCATGAGATCCGCACCCCCATGAACGGCGTCATTGGCATGACGGGTCTTCTGCTCGACACGCCACTCTCAGCGGAGCAGCGCGATTACGCCGAGACGGTGCGAGCCTCGGCTGATGCGCTGCTCTCTATCATTAACGATATTCTCGATTTTTCGAAGATGGAAGGAGGGAAGCTGGCGATCGAGCCGATCCGCTTCGATCTGGGAACGACGGTGGAAGAAGTAGTGGAACTGCTGGCCCCGCGCGCGGCGGAGAAAGGGCTGGATCTCATCCTGGAATACACCCCCAACGCGCCGCGCCGCGTGATTGGCGATCCGGGCAGAATCCGTCAGGTCCTCCTCAATCTGGCGGGCAATGCGATCAAGTTTACGAAGGCAGGCCACGTTTTCATCGGGATCGAATACCTGGAGCAAACTTTGCCTGTTCCGTGTTTCCAATTTTCCGTGGAAGACACAGGTATCGGCATCCCGGAAAATAAACTGGCGCACGTCTTCGACAGGTTTACCCAAGCCGACACCTCCACTACCCGCACTTACGGAGGAACCGGTCTTGGGTTGGCGATTTCCAGACAACTGGTGGAATTGATGGGAGGCAAGATTACGGTAACCAGCACCCTGCAACAAGGATCCAGTTTTGTGTTCGCGCTGCCCCTTCCCTTAGACCTTATCGCGCCCGCAAAGCCAGCCTTGGGGATAAGTCTGGAGGGCGCACGGGTGTTGGTGGTGGACGATCTTGCGCTGAATCTCCGGGTGGTCTCTGAGCAGCTCGCTGCGCGCGAGGTGGAGCACGCCTGTGTAGCGTCGGCACATGAGGCTCTGGCAGTGCTGCGAACTGCCCAGCAAAATGGCCAGCCTTTCCATATCGCCATACTGGACCATCTCATGCCGGAGATGGACGGCGAAATGCTGGGGCGAACGATTAAGGCCGATCCCCAACTGAGCCACATCTTGCTGCTCTTGCTGACGTCGTCCGGGCAGAAATCGGACCGGGCGCGCTTCGAAGCGGCGGGCTTCAGCGCCTACCTGGTCAAACCGGCCCGATCGGAACATTTGCTTGGCGCACTGGCCGCGTTGTGGGGCGCAACGCAGGACGGAACTCCGCTGACGGAAATCGTCACCCGCCATAGTTTGGCCGAAAGGCACGCAACCGAGCGGGGATCGGTTTCGGAGAAAGCCTTGCCGTTAGTCCGCGCTTTAATAGCGGAAGATAACCCAATTAATCAGAAACTGGCGAAGCGGCTGCTGGAAAAATCGGGGTGCCGGGTGGACGTAGCTTCCAACGGTGTCGAGGCGGTAGATATGTGGACTTCGGTCATGGGGAGTTCGGCCCCCTACGATGCGATCTTCATGGATTGCCAGATGCCCGAAATGGATGGCTTTGAGGCCACAGCGGAAATCCGCCGCCGCGAAATCATCGGAAGCCCCTGCCGTTATACACCGATCGTGGCGCTCACCGCCGCTGTGATGGCCGGCGACCGCGAGAAATGCCTGGCTGCGGGAATGGACGATTTCCTCTCAAAGCCCATCCAGCCCGCGATGCTCCGCGGCGTGCTCGAGCGTCTGGTTTGGGCTAAGGCCGAGGAGCGGAAGCTGCGGGCGGAGGTGGATTCGGAAAACGGCGCGATTGACGAGCCGGCGCCCGCTAGCCATGCCCGCTTAGTGTAAAATTAGGTGGAGATTCGTCCCGAGCCGCATAATACGACCAATGCACGGCTGGTAATCGGGCGAAATCAAGAATAGTGAGAGCACGGAGAGGTGGCTGAGTGGTCGAAAGCAGCGGTTTGCTAAACCGTCGTAGTGTCAAAAACGCTACCGGGGGTTCGAATCCCCCCCTCTCCGCCAGTATTTCTAAGCCTAGAATCAACAACTTAGGTATCAGACGCTGAAATTTGCCACAAGTCGCGTTAACGTCGCTACGTGGCGAGATAGATAACAGTGTCAGTGATCACGCCCGAGCGTGCCCCAATGCGCCCAAAGGCGACAAAGCAAAACGCTGTAATTGCTGGAAATACCTCTACGTCAGCGGCACGCGGGCACGCCAGGCGGCGGGTGTTCAGAGTTGGGATGGGGCTCAAGGACAAGCGAACAAATTAGCCGACGAACTGAACGGCGCTCGCAAGGGGGAAGATCCGGCTCCTACCGGCCACCTCATCGCAGCGAGGGCTAAAGACTACGTCGATGTCGTCAAGGAAATGCGACATCGACGGATACCTAGGAGAAGGCCGAGCGCTGGGTTTTGGAGCGCATCACGCCGATGCTCACGGCCGCGGTGGAACCTTTGCACCGCGCTCGAAACAATCAAGCCCGGATCGCCGAAACCGAACTGGTTCACCAAAGAGCACATGGAGGTTTTGCTCGCGAGCGCTATCGCCGACTATACACCGATGCTAGGACGGTCACCTGAACAGGTGGAAATAAGCCGCTCCCGAATGCACGCGTTTATAAATCTATCCCGTTGGTCGGGCGCTCGAATTGGCGACGTAGCCGTCTTGCGAAAGGATTCCCTGAAGCGAAGATCCGACGGTGTTTGGGTGTTGGACTTCTTTGCTATCAAGCCAAGGAAGCGCTGTATTGTGCCGGTACCGGATGCACTGGCGCAGGAGTTGCTGGCTGTGTCACCTGAGGTAAATACACACAAGGACCACTTCTTCTGGGCAGGTTCCGGCACCGCTGAGACGGCGGCCAAGGATTGGCACGCGAAACTAAGCGTGGTGTTCAAGCACGCGGGTTGGGTCGAGAACGGCAAACCGAAGCACTGTAACCCTCATATGTTCCGTCACAGCTTTGCGGTCTTGTCGTTCAGGATGGCGTGCCTCTTGAGCATGTCTCCAAGGCCATTCTTCCGTCAAAATTACGGAGACAACATACGCGCACCGGTGTAAAGAACGTGAGGATGTGCTGAGCGCCAATTTCAGCGCCGCCTGGACGCGGTCATTGACCAGCGACCCAACCACCTACATTAACTAGCACGCCGCCTAAACCGCGTTCCCGGTTTATGTTTTTGGGTTCGCAAAGAAAGCCGAACCGAGCACTCTGAGGACGGCACTTTCCGACATCGACATGGTGCAGTACTTGCGCGTGCCCTTACCAGCAGGACCGTTTAGCCGGGTCACGCCTTCGGTCTCATTCTTGAAGAGTCTGCGTATCGTATCCGCGCTCGGCCCAAAGGCGGATAACTGTTCTGGCGTGTAGCGCTTCTCGTCGAGCAAGCGTTCCACTGGGGACAGCTCTTTCAGGGGCTTGACTGGTTGCGGCAGCGTTAGCCCCATGTTCCGAGCCCGCATCTCCTCTTGCCGCCGCTCACGCTGCGGCGGTATGCGCCGGGGCAGCGGCTCCGTCTTCTCAATCGGCCAAGGCTCCGTCAACCACCGTCCGAAAATAGCATCGTCATCATTATGGAGTTCTGATCTAACCTGACTTTCGCAGGTCAGGGCTGAATTCAGGGTAGCGAGGCCGGAAGTGCAACGGCTGCAACGTGAAGTTCTCCAAAAGCGCTGAGTGAAGACCTACCCCCTTTTCAAACGCCGAGCTTTCTGGCATGCTGCTGCTTCAGATGTTTTTGCACAGCACAAACCGCAAGAAGGACGGCAAAGAGCATCGCTACTTCAGCGTGGTCGAGAACCGCCGCATAGCGAGCGGCAAAACGGCGCAACGGACAGTGCTGTATTTGGGCGAGATCAACAACCAACAGCAAGCCGCCTGGCGGAAAACGTTGGACGTGTTTGTCGAGGAAGAACAGCGCTACACGGCACTGAGCTTGTTTCCGGAGGACCGAGAGATTCCCGCCGACGCGCTGGATAGTGTGCGAGTGAAACTGAGTGAGCTCGAACTGCGGCGGCCGCGAGCGTTTGGCCACTGCTGGCTGGCGTGTGAGTTATGGAGCCAACTCGGGCTGGATGAGTTCTGGCGGCAGCGTTTACCGGAAGCTCGCGAGAGTGTGAGTTGGGAGAAAGTGCTGCGGCTCCTGGTGGTGAATCGTTTGCTCGATCGGGCAGCGAGTTTAGAGTGCATCGGCAGTGGTATGTCGATAGCGCGATGGATGAGTTGCTGCAAACGGATTTCACGGTGGCGGAGAAGGACCGTCTGTATCGCTGCTTGGACCGGGTGCTGGCGCATAAACAGGAGTTATTCGTATGGTTGAAACAGAAGTGGGCAGACCTGTTTGCAGCGGATTTCGAAGTGCTGCTCTACGATTTGACGAGTACCTACTTTGAAGGGGAGATGGAGCAGAATCCGAAAGCCAGGCGTGGCTACAGCCGCGATGGGAGAGCGGATTGTTTGCAGTTAGTGATCGCATTGGTGGTAACGCCGGATGGCTTTCCGCTGGCCTACGAAGTCACGAACGGCAACACGTCGGATCGCGCAACACTGCCCCGATTTCTGAAAAGGATCGAGAGCACGGCGTCGGCATCGGGCAGTAAACGGATGTCGCACCCGCGACATTCTCAAGGATTGAAGTGCCCGTTCTGAGACTTCGCGCCGACAGTTCGACGCTGACGATCCGCCGCACGATACGCACAAGGTTCTTCGTTTCAATCACATAACACGAAAGCCCGAAGTTGGCGTCCTGACTGCACTCCTACATACCGACAGAAGCTCGAATGGTCGTTATGAATAGATAAGGAGACAGTCATGAGCATGAAATACCGGATTTTCTTTTCAATTGGCAATCGCGATTCTTGCGCCGACTGCATTGTTGGCGGAAGTAAAGGCCGGCTTCGCTTCAGGCGTGCGCGGGCACGGCTTTGTCGCGATCAACATAGTCACTCTCTAACAATCAATCCGAGGAAGGAGGTTCACCAATGAGCACGATCACGAGTTCTGAACAATCCAGTCATATTCGCCGTGGCCTTTTGCGCAACGGAGCCATAACTTTTGCTGTCGTTGCGATTGTCGCAATAGGATCCGTAAATGCGCAATCGAGCAGAGCGAGGGTGGCCAGATCAAGCCAGGGACGAACACGTCGTGTGGCCAACTGAAGCAGATCGATGCCGGCCGGGCTCGCCAGAAGCCCTGCGGGCGTAATAACAACGGACCATTGCGTTCAAAGAAAGGAATCTAACAATGTCTTTTGCAAGAACACGATTTCAAAGCCCACGAGGCGTCATTGTCAAATCGCTGATAGGAGTAACCATGTCCGTATTTCCACTCTATTCGCAGAGCAATAAAACTGCGATCACACACATCGAGGCTGCGACTGACACCGTGCGCTCCGCCGATACATCCATTCGTTCGTTCAATATCCATGTTCCGCAGGCGTCACTCGATGATCTTCGCCGGCGCATTGCTGCTACAAAGTGGCCCGAACGGGAAACGGTAATGGATGCAAGCCAGGGCGTGCAACTCGCCACGATCAGGAAACTCGCGAGCTATTGGAAGAATGAGTATGACTGGCGCGCGTGCGAAGCAAAGCTGAACGCTCTACCGCAATTCGTGACTAACATCGACGGACTCGACATTCATTTCATCCATGTTCGTTCGAAGAACCCCAACGCTTTGCCTCTCATCATCACGCATGGTTGGCCCGGCTCAATCATCGAGCAACAGAAAATAGTCGGACCATTGACCGATCCAACCGCTTACGGCGGGAATGCCGAAGACTCCTTCGATATTGTGATTCCGTCACTTCCGGGTTATGGATTCTCTGGTAAGCCAACGACTACCGGCTGGGACATTCCACACATCGCCCGCGCGTGGGTTACGCTCATGAACCGCCTCGGATACACCCGCTTTGTGGCGGCCGGCGGCGATGTGGGTGCGCAGGTTGGAGATGAACTGGGAGTCGAGGCGCCTCACGGATTGCTAGGCATTCCCTCGAACATGCCTGGTACCGTTCCGGCCAATGTTTCCACGGCACTCAATTTCCACGAGCCGCCGCCGGACGGTCTTTCCCCCGGCGAAAAACACGCTTGGGACCAGCTGGATTTCTTCTACAAGAAAGGTCTAGGCTACGCCGAAGCAGTCCTCGCATCCGGCGCTCGCCTCGTGGCAACAGCCCGTGATCCCCGTCGGCTCGACGATGTGCTGAAAGAGTACGGCGACCAGGTCCGCACTGCGCTCTTGGATGGGGCAGACGAGAATGCGGCCAATTCGGCGGTGCAGGCCGCTGTAGATGCGTTCGGGCGGCTTGATGTCGTAGTGAACACGCGGGCTACGGTGATATTGCGCCCTTCGAGCAGTTGAGTTCGGAGAGATTCAGGGCCGTGGTCGATACCAACTTCTACGACGTAGGGGTGTTCCGCAGATCGGCAGTCTCCTGGTCGTGATCCAACAACGTGTTATCTATTGAAGGCGGCTGCCACGGAATTTGCACAGTTGAAAAGGACCGGATCAACGCAGACCTGCTGGCATTCATTCAGGAGAGCCATGGTGCTCTGAGCGGTGCGCGATGAGTCCGGCGGCTACAGTTCGCCTTGCTGAGAACTCGGGCTGGCCAAAGGCAACTGTCGACCGCCTGAAGGCGAGTTCTGATTCGACCGGGAAGGAGCCGTCAGTGGGTCTGATGCTTCAGAAATTGACGCCGCAACTGTTGGCGGTCCCCCGGCTCCACGGATTCGGACATGGATTGGCCCAAGTACTTGCGGACAAGCTTTCAGGCAAGCTTGGGTCACGAGTGCAAGAGCTCCTGTGGTATCCCGGCGTCGAGACTCCAGCCGAGGTGGTCCTGATCACGATCGGAAGTCTGAGACTGGATCTGGCGCGGCGGCTGTTTTGGCCAAATCATGAGCCAATTCACCTCTCGCCCAAGGAATTCGACTTGCTGGCGTTAATGATGAAGCGTCCGGACGTTCCCTTTACGCACGTGAAACTCTGTCAGTCTGGGGCGTTTGAATACGCTGGCGAACGGCAGTACCTCCGGACATATGCATTGACGACGAAGCCTTTGGCCAGCGGTTGCAGGAGGCGAGCCGGTGTGGCCGCCCGCTCGGCGACGATCAGTTTATTGACGATCCGGAGAAGCGCAGTGGACGTAGGCTGCGGGCCCTTCCTGTGGGGCGGCCGAAGAAATTACGTGAGAACGAGGAGAACCAGTTGTCGTTGGGAAATGGTGTTTGAGTGTACCGTCACGGGTTTGGGTCACGGGTTTGGGTCGGGTTTCCTCCCGACGCCTTTTCTTTGTTTTTGCCCGGGTACTCACCAATAGGGCATTGAACGGAATAGACTGCAAATGTTTAATAGCGCGAAAAAGCCTGATCATCGGGGCAAAACAGGGACAGGCAGCGCGTTTCCGCGGTGAGCATGGGCGACCTCGATGAGCGTCGGGTGCGCGGTAACGCGAAGCCAGTCCCTGTTTTGCGCGTTTGTGCGAAACGTTCCGCCAAACCGACAAAGCACGCTTCTCAGAAGTTGATGCGGGCGGAGAGTTGGATGGAGCGCGGGCCAGCGCCTTCAGCCGATTGCAGATTGGTGACGGAGGCGAAGCCGGACGTGCCGATTGTCAGATTTCCGGGAACGGCGTAGTTCGGATGGTTGAAGGCGTTCGCGACAGACGCGCCGATCTGGAACTTGATGCTTTCCTTGATAGTGACGCCTTTGAAGAGCGAGAGCGAGACGGCTTGCGTGCCGGGGCCGGTTACGGCGCCGACGGCCGAGCTGGCAAACCGGCCAATGTTGTCAACGGGCGTGGCGAAGGCTGCTGGATTGATCCAACTGTTGAGCGACTGTCCGGCATAGAGCGGTACTCCTTTCACGGTGTCCGCGCGGCCGTCTCCCACGAGTTCGGGAAAGCCGGTGCCGGATGGGTCGCCGCCAGCGAGGATGGTCATGTAAGGTCCGGACTGCGCTACGATCACCCCGGCTAACTCCCAGCCTCCCACGAGACGGCTTACCACCCCGTTGGAGGAATTCATGAACATCTTGCCTTTGCCAAAGGGAAGCTCATAAAGGAAGGTTGCCAAGAAACGGTTCTTGCGGGTAAACGAAACGTTGCCATAATCGTACGCGGGATTGAACTGGTTCGAAATGGTGCCGCCATTTTCGCCGGTGAAGGTGGTGGGATCATAGCCGGCGTTATCGGAGAGATTTCTGGCGAAGATATAGCTAGCCTGAAACTGCAAGCCACCGGAGAAGCGCTTTTGAACGGCAATGGTTCCGGCATTGTAGTTACTCACGCCGATTGACCGCTGGTAAGCGATATAGTTCCAAATGGGAAACGGAGCGGAGGAACTGAGTGCGGTGAATCCAGAGGTGTTGGGTGGGAGTTCGTTGGCGTTGGTGATCACACCCAAATGAGAACCATGATTGCCATCGTAAGAGACGCGCAGGGCGAGCCCCTTTCCGAGACTCTGCTCAAGAGTGAGATCCCACTCCTGCACAAAGGGATCTGAATAGGTTTTCGCATCGAAGGCCTGATAGAACGACTGACTACCGGGCTGCGCCAGATTGGTGGGAAACGCATAAGGGAACGTATAGGTAGGCTTTCCGGGGGAATTATTGAAGCCCGCCACGTCGCTGGTGTGGACGCCCCAAGCATCATCGACCATACCACCCATCAACGCCTCAATGAATTTGCCGTAGCCGCCGCGGATCACCGTTCGGTCGCTGACAAAGGGCTTCCAGGCGAATCCGACGCGCGGAGCGAAATCCGTTTTCTGGGAATAACGCAGGCTGGCGGGTACGCCGGCTTGGGCAGCGGTGAGAATGGGAGTGGGTGAGATCGATTGCGCAAAGGCCGGATTCAGGAGCGAGAAGGACTCCTGGTTGGGAATGATGACCGCTCCGGGAACGATTTGACCGTTGACCACCGAAGTATAGTCGGGTAGAAAATTGGTCACATTGTTCAGATGGTCTCTGAGCATGGGATGGTATTCGTAGCGCAGCCCGTAGTTGAGTGTGAGGCGGGAGGAAACCTTCCAATCATCCTGGATGAAGTAGCCGTAGTGGCTGGCGTAAGCGTGCGTGTCGGGTTCAAGCACGGTGGCAATACTATCGGAATCGGGGATACCGAGGAGAAACGCTTCAAAAGGTACATACGGAGTTTGCACGCCGTTTGTGAGGTAGTCCGCAGTGACGTTGCCGTTGAAGTTATAGAGGCCCAGGCGGCGGCTGGCAAAGACATTGGTATAGAGCCCGGTGAGGTAGCGATAATCGGCGCCAAACTTGACGGTATGGTTTTGCTTGGTCCAACTCAAGGTATCGAGAAGCTGAATCGTGCGATTTGCTCCATGGGAAGAGGCGGTTCCACCGGTACCCTGATAGCCGGCAATTCTGACATTTGGAACGGCGTCTCCCGAGGGAATGGAGAAGCCAGTGAGTCCGAGGTCGGCGGCAATTCCGCTGGCGGTAATGCCATAGCTGGTGGCGTAGTGATTCCCACTAATGCCACCGCGGAGTTCGTTGATGATGGCCGGTGAGATGACGTAGTTGTATCCGCCCGAAATGGAGTAATCGATTTCAGGCTGGGAGAAGGGGCCCAATAGCGCAGAACTGGTGCTGGTGGGAGGGTTCTCCACGCGGCGGTTTTTATAGGTCATGCGGACATAGGTCTGCTGCTTGGTGGAAATGATCTGGTCGAAACGCGCGTCCGCCTGATTGCTTTTAATAGGTGTAGCGAAATAAGCGGCGAAGTTGTTGGAGGTGGCGCCCGCCAAGCCATAGTTCGGGACAGGAAAGAGGTATTGCAACATCTTCAGGGAAAGGGGAGAGATTTGATCGGTAGGGACGACAGGACCGCCCAAAGAGGTAAGATCGCCCTGGCGCATGGCTAAAGAGGGAACGTTTTCTACTTGAATGACCTGCCGGGGAAGCCGCAAGGCTTCATAGCTTCCAAAGAAGAACGTTTTGTTGCGCCCGTTATATAGCTTGGGGATGGAGATGGGACCTCCGAGGAAGATACCAAAATCGTTCATCTTCAAAACCGGCGTGGTGTGGGTGAAGGTATTGGCGGCATTCATGGCGTTGTTCTGGAGGTTCTCAAAAACGCCGCCATGATAGGAGTTCGATCCGCTTTTTGAAATGGTGGCGATATCGGCGACGCCGCCAAACTCCGCGGGGTTGACCACCTCACTGACGCGAATCTCCTCAATGGCGTTGAAAGAGGGAAACAACTCGTTTACCGGACCCGATTCCGCGGCGCGCGGACCCATGACGCTGATGCCATCAATGGAGACGGACAATTGAGAAGGATTGGAGCCGGCCACGGAAATGTTGCCGTTTGAATCAATTTGCACTCCGGGTTGCGTGGTGAGAGTGGAGATGGGGCTGGTGGAACCGGTGCCGCGGGTGGCGATGGCTACCGGGAGGTCAACCAGTTCGCGGCCGGTTTTGGTTTCGGAGACGTTGGACGTATCGGTTTGGATGAGAGCACCCATGGACTCTTCCACGTTGACGGTTTGCGTTTGGGTAGCCAATTTGAGGAGCGCATCCAAGCGCCTTGTTTCGCGAGCTAAAAGTTCAAATTGCGCAAATTCCTCTTTTTGAAAACCGGGCGCCTCAATGTTCAAAACATAGACGCCGGCTTCGACTTCGCCGAAGCGGAAATCGCCGGTTTCGGAGGTCAGGGTCGAACGCTGGGCGTCGGTGCCCTTGTTTAACAGTTGAACCTTCGCTTGAGCGACGGTCTTACCGGACGGATCTTTGACAGTGCCGAGGATTGTTCCCGAGATGGACTGTGCAAAGGCAGACTGCGTGAGCCCTGCCAGGAGCAGCACAAAGAAGATAGCGTTGTTAACGCTTTGTGAAAGCGGCTGAAAGCCGCGAATGCGAAGCGACATAGTAACCCCCATTAACAGTTCGAGACAGTGTTTTGGTTTGCAGCACTCACGGCTTGGTGCTCGCAATAAGGCGGGGCGCCAGAAAGGATGGACGCGCAAACCGGACCGGCAACCCCATTCACCTTCTGAAGCGCTAGATAACTAGCACGAATTGACTATCAGTCTATCGGCGAGAGTACTAATTGTCAAAGAAGTAGAATTGATGAGTCCTATAACTTAAGTTAGCTAGCCAAATTAGGGCGCTTACGCTTCCGGCTCCGAGGGCGATCGCGGTTCAGCGGCGTAGCGCTTTAGCGGCGAGCTAGAGTAATTACGTTTGTAGTAAGGTCGCGTTTTAGATCCATGAATTTTGTCGATTCAAGGGTCGAAGCGTCAAAGATCTCGATTGTGGGGCCAGATCCAAAAAGATAGATCTTCTTGCCGTCGCCGCTGAGGCCGAAGTTAAAGGTTGGCCGGGATTCGAACTGCTTTTTCTTGATGACTTTATGGGTTTGCAGATCCCACACCCACCATTCTGTCTGCCTGTTTCCAAGGGCGGACGTGTACATAACCGAATATCCGAGTTTGCGGTCGGGCGAGACCAGGAAACCCAACATAGGCAAGGCTGGACCGATAGGTTTATAGTCAATCTTGCGAGTAACGAGATTCAGGGAGGCGAGACCGAGCATTCCTTTGTGGACGATGGGATCGACAGAGACGAAGACGGAGGTGACGGTGGATGGATCGTCGTAAGGGTCGGAGTTGACGCTCAGGCGAAAGGGCGAGGCACCGGGATAGGGCGGTTTCGAGAGAGCGATCTTATCGACCTGCTTAAAGGTTTCGAGATCGTAGATCAGAATATCGTCGCCAAACACATAGAGCAACTTGCCGTCGGGCGAAACTTTGTAGGTTGCGACAAAACCAAAACCCTCGTCGATATCAGGGGGGAAATGAAAGGCTTTGGCGACCTTTTTCTCAGCCAGATCAATGGCGACGAACATAGCGGGCTCAATACGGTATTGGTCGATTTCTTTGACAGCGGTACGCAGTGTTGTGTAGAGATATTTTCCGTTTGGATCGACCGCGAGGCCCGAGTAATCAAAGCTGAGCGAGCCGGGCAGGAGAGGATCGGGAACAATTTGTTGAAGGGTGGGCGTGCTGCGACCGTCGGCTAAAGTAAAGCTGCTGACAACCTTCCGCGAGGGGAGATCCACAACTTCAATCAGCATCCGCGTGGTTACGATGTAAAGCTGCTTTTGATCGTTGGATAAAGCGGTGTTTCGGGGAATTCCCCCGAGGGGGATTTCGGCCACTACGTCCTCAGTGGCTTCGTCAATCACGAGTAACTTGTGATCGAGGGTGCCAACGTACATATAGTGCCCAGCGGTATTGGCGGTCTGGTCGGCTCGGCCTTGGTGCGAACTTACGCTGGCAATGAGCAGGATAATGGTGGCGGTGAACGACCGCGAGACGGTCTTATGGACGAGACTCATTGTGAAACCTCCGGCTGATCATAGTGAATATAAAGAGGCACGCCTACAACAAGGAAGGATTTGGCTTTCAACAGATTTCCGTCGGGGGCTTTGAAAGAGGCGTTCACCCAGACGTCGCCATAGTTATCAGTGGGCAAATTGTTCGCCTGCTTCTTGCGCTTGGGATTGGGACCTTCGAGCGAAGGAGTGAAGAGCCCGGAATCGTTGATTTCACCGACGAAGTTGACGTCGTCGTCGTCGGGAGTGGAATAGAATTCCTCGAGCGACCAATTAGCAGTAACGGGACCTAGCATGACGTCGTCGGCCGTTTCAGGTATGCCATCCGGGCCGGCGGCAAAGCTTACGGCTTCAAATTGGGCATACTGCTTGGCGGCGATAGTGCCACCTAAGCGGGCGAAACTCGCGTCGGGCATCACTTTTATGTAGGCGACTTTTTGATAAACCGCAAACGCTTTAACGGCGGAGACTCCGTGAATGGAGATGTCGTGGACGGAATCGGGAAGCCCCTCAGAGACGGCGACTTGCAGCTTCGCAGTGGTGGGCGTCACTTGAATCACTTTCAAAACTTTCACGCCGGGACCTAAGTCTACATCGCGGGGTGCGAGGGTAGCCGGGAAGCCTCCTCCGAAGACCGTTATCTCGCTGGTAGATGGCGAACGCAGAGAGTAGGCATCGGTGCCAAATACGACCGTCTCTTTACCCAAGCGGCTGAGTTGGACGTCTATGCCGAACTCATCGTATCCGCCCCAGAACCAGCGGCCTTGCATGGAAGTTCCCTCGCGCGAAATGAGCATGGCTTCCTTGTTTTCGGGCGGAGCATAGTTAGGGTCTTTCGTGGAAGGATCGGGATCGCCCAGTTTCGAACGGCCACGCCAGCTATAGCCGGTGTACACGATGCCCTTGCCGGTGCGTTTGACGACCCGTCCGGTGTTGGCGTAGTGCAACTCTATCTTGGTGATGAACTCATCGGCAATCGGCGCAGGTTCGATCGTCAATTGGCCATAGACGCGGCCTTTACCCTTCTGGAAACCATTCACCAACCAAGCGCCGGATAGGTCTGGCGTGTGCATGATCGATTTCCAGGCGGTCCACTCGGGGGTGATGAGCGGCTGATTTTCGGACAAATAATCAAGGGCGACGTCGAGAGGAGATTTCGCGGGCTTCTTGGGAGGCTCGGGATAACTCACTTCGGTTGAGTACATGCCAGTCGTGGTGGTAACAGCGGCCAGCGCGGTGGACCTTCCGGCGTAGGGACGAAAGAGCGAAATCTCGGTATAAGGGAACAACGCCATGTGCATGTTCGCGAGCTTCTGGTAGTCTTCCCGCGTGCGTCTCTGGCCGAGAACGCGCCCCACGGTGTGGCACGTGTTACAAGTGGATTGCAGCGGCGCGGGAGTGATGGTGCCATCGTCCTGATCGCGAAAGCGGCGATGTTCGGCTTCCCAGAAGATAGGCTTAGCTTCTTCCGGCGCCAAGCCGTTGTTCTTACTTAGGTACCTCAGAATCTTGCCGGTGTCTTCGGGTGTGCCGTTAAAACCATGCAGCCGAACCATACGTTTGATGGCTTGCTCCCAGACCTCTGGGGTTGTCCGAATGAACGACAGTCGCCGCATGATACCGGCTGAATCCGGCGCGTGACAGCCGCCGCATTTGGCGATAGTCAGAGGATCGTCAATGGGAATGCCGGCTGGCTGGCTATTCGTTTGAGCTTCGCCGGCGGCAGCTACGGCCAGCATGGCGGCGATTAAACAATAATGGGAGACTTTCCTATTTGGTCTGCGGTACATGAGTTCCCCTTGAACGAGCGATGGATGCCAGGCTAGCGGCTGAATGTGGGGCGGCCTGATGGTTCCGTTCACGAACGATATAAAGGTGAACGAACTGGAGGAGCGCTAGACGAGAGTCGACGGGGAACTGCGCTGAATGGTACTTGGAAGTATATTCGTGTAGTACGAGTCTGTCAAGGGTTTCGTGAAAAACTGAAAAACGGGGAGTTCAGGGGGACTGGATTTGTTTGAGCGCATCAAGAACGGTGATCGCTCCCATAACAATTTTCTCTCCGGGTAGTGGTAGTGCCGTTGTATGATAAACGGAATACCGCTATGAAAATACTGCTTGCCCTCTTTCTGGCGTTGCCAATGTTCGCTCAGAAGCCGCAAGCTGCCCCGTCCGCAGATCCGGCAAAGCCCGCGCCCGTTGAGGGCATTCCCGTAACCAGCCAACTTGTGATAGAGAAGTGTGGCGGTTGTCACACGAAAAACGAAAAGGGCGATATGTTGCGCATTTCATGGGTGCGCGCAACGCCTGAAGGGTGGGAGCAAGCGATCAAGCGCATGGTGCGGCTGCGCGGCGTGAGCTTGAGTCCCGAAGAGGCTCGGTCGATCCTAAAGTACCTCAGCACCTATCATGGTCTGGCGCCGGAAGAAGCGAAGCCGGTGATGTATTACGCGGAACACCGTATTCAGGATGAAACGAACATCCCTTCGGACGCGGTACACGGCGCGTGCGCGAACTGTCACGCCATGGCGCGGGCGCTGTCTTGGCGGCGCACACCGGAGGATTGGAAACTGCTGGCCAACCTTCACATTGCACTTTATCCGCAGGCGGACGAACCGTTCCGGCTGGGTCTTGGCGCCGGTGGGCCAGACAGCGGCGAGCGCCACAACGCGGACCCTAATGCGCCGACGCCGCTTGACGAAGCGCTGACCTATTTGAGCAAGACCGCTCCTCTGCAAACGCCGGAGTGGGCGGCTTGGAAAGCCAAGATGCGCACCCCCAAGATGGCGGGTCGCTGGATTGTCTCCGCACGGTTGGCTGGGCGAGGCAAGTTTTATGGAGAGATGGTTGTCGAGGCGAAGCCCGGCACCGAGGACGAATTTACTACGCGTGTGAAGTTGACATCTTTGAAAGACGGTTCGACAGTCACGCACACTGGCCGCAGCGTGGTTTACGCCGGATACGCGTGGCGAGGCCGATCAAAAGGAACGCCGGGCCCGAACGCCGCTCCTGACGATTTAGGAAGCGAGATGCGCGAGGTGATGCTCGTTTCGCCAGACCAACTAACTGCGGAAGGCCGCTGGTTTTGGGGCGAATACCAGGAATTTGGATTCGATGTAAAAATGCAGCGCGCGTCGGCCGACCCGACTCTTATCACCGTGGACAAATCTTCGCTAAAAACTGGCTCGAATGGAACCAAGGTGCGGCTGATTGCTGAAAGTCTGCCGGCGCAAGTTACGGCGGACGATTTGGATTTTGGATCGGGCGTGAAAGTGAAGCGCATTGTTTCGCACAGCGCGACGGAGATTGTAGCCGAAGTGGATGTGGCGGCGGATGCGGTTTCAGGAAAACGCGATATCGTTTTCCGGCGTTCGGTGCTGCCGAGCGCGATTGCGGTTTACGATCATCTGGATTACATCAAAGTTACGCCGGAGTCGTCACTGGCACGGCTGGGGAGCCAAACGCATCCGAAAGGCTTCCAGCAGTTTGAGGCGATCGGTTATCAACGGGGCGCCGACGGTAAGATGCATACGGCGGACGATGTTGAACTTGGCCCGATTGATGTGAATTGGTCGGTGGAGGAATTCTATTCGACCTATGGAGACGACGACAAAGAATTTGTGGGATCTCTGAGTGCCACCGGTTTCTTTACGCCGGCTTCCGACGGGCCGAATCCGCAGCGGAAATTCAGCCGCAATAATTACGGCGACGTCTGGGTGGTGGCGACGGCGAAAGACGAGAAAGATAAGGATGGCAGGCCGCTGGCAGGCAAGTCATATCTGGTGGTGACGGTGCCCGCGTATATAAGGTGGGATCAGCCTGAGGTGGGACAGTGACGACCGCAACGGAGGCACGTACTTATCGTTTGGGTGAATTCCATCGCTTTCAGTCGCAGGGATCTGAATTCCTGTACCTGGTGCCGGCGGGGGCGATTTTCGCGGTGGATGAGGCCGTTGGGACCATGATTTCCAGCTTGGGTTCAGGCGGATTGGAACATCAGGAGTTGGTCAACGCGCTGACCGCAAGCGGACTGGGCATAGGCGATGCGGAGGAATTGATCTCCGAGATGTACCACGCCAATGTGATTGTGTCCGAAGATTCGCTTCGCGAGCAGACACAACCTCTGCCGGATGTTTTTCCCATTCAGACGCTGGTCATGAACCTGACGAACCAGTGCAACCTATCGTGCCAATATTGCTATGAATTCGGCGCCGATAAGGTGGCCACGCCCGAGGGAAAGCCGAAATTCATGGATCTGCCGACGGCCAAAGCTTCGGTGGATTTTCTACTGGCTCAGTCGGGCGATAGGCGCTCCATTCACATCACATTCTTTGGCGGGGAAACACTGATGAACTTCCCCCTGCTCAAGGAGGTGGTGACTTACGCGAGTGAAAAAGCGAAAGAGCATGGCCGCAATATAGATTTCAGCCTGACTACGAACGCTACTCTTCTGACGCCCACGATCATCCAGTTTCTTTCGGAAAACCACATAGGTGTCACCGTCAGTATGGACGGCCCGAAGGAGATGCACGATCAACTGCGGGTGTTCGCTAACGGCAAGGGCAGTTACGACATTATTGAGCCGAAGGTGCGGGCGCTGATTGAAAACCATCGCACGAGGCCGATTACGGCACGCGTGACACTTACCAATGGTGTATCCGACGTCATTCGAATCTTCCGTCACTTGAAGCAAGATCTGGGCTTCCATGAGGTTGGCTTTGCGCCAGTGACGTCCTCTCCGAACCAGCTTTACTCGATTGGGCAAAAGGGCATGGATGGGATGCTGGAGCAGTTTAACTTGCTGGCGGATGAGTACCTCGAATATGCGGTGAGGGGCGAAGCGCACGGTTTCTCAAATGTGAGCGATACGCTGGCCGAGTTGTGCCAGGGCGTGAATAAGTCACATCCTTGCGGCGCCGGATTGGGTTTGCTGGGCGTGGGACCTTCGGGCGATATTGCGCCGTGCCACCGCTTTGTGGATTCCGACCAGCATGCGCTGGGGCACATTTCAACGGGAATCGACCGTGAGAAGCAAGCCGATTTTCTGCAGCGTGGGCACATCGATTCCAAATACGATTGTCATACCTGCTGGGCTCGGCCGCTGTGCGCGGGCGGTTGCCACCATGAAGCGTTTGTGCGTTATGGCGATACGGGGCACCCCAATCTGCACTATTGCGATTGGATCCGCGAGTGGACGAATAAGTGCCTTGAGATTTACGGTGCTATTGCGGTGAAGAATCCTGGTTTTTTACAACAGTTTGCTGAAAGGAAAGCTGCACAATGAGACACATGCGAGCTCTGAATCAGAAGGCCGCGCGGATTGATAAATATGTTTCCGCACGCCACGAAGATGTGGTTGCGTTGCAGGACCACAGCGCACAACGCCCCCACGTTCCCATGGGCTGCGCATTGATGTTCTCACCCGGCTGGGAGGTGGACGCGGCGGGCGGTACGGCCGGGTTGTGCCAACCGGTGGAACGCGACATCTACGATTGTTTTGTGAGTTGCTATTGGCCGGCGCAAGTTCCAGATCACTTAAACAACGCGGCCGACTGGATCTCCAAATGCGCCACCGCTACCAAGGATTGGCGGAATCTGGACATTATTTTCCCATGATCCCGCGACTGATATTGGGGCTCACGGCATTTGCCGCGCTCGCTACCCCGGGCACTCTGTATCTGCCGGCTTACCCAGCGGCCATTCTGGTGTTCGACGAGGACAAAGCGGAGATTGTTGACCGCATCCCGCTCACCACCGGTACACCCATGAGTATCCGGCTGGCGCCCGATCACAAAAAATTGTATGTGACCACCATTGATCACAACGGGATTGAAGTGATTGACGTGGCGACGCGAAAAGTGATCAATCATTTCGTGCTGAACACGCCGGCCAAGCAGTATCGTCTATTCGCAGGCACTCCGGCTCCAGACGGCAAAATGTTCTACGCGGTCACCAAGGAAATTACCATGTTTCCTGAGCACTTTGATGTCAGCAAGCCAAAGTACACGCTGATTGATCTGGATCAGCAAAAGATCGTGAAGACCGCCGATATCCCCAAAGAAGAAGAAGCGATGAACCAGGGAGATTGGGGCGTGGGCGCGCTTGAGATTTCGCCCGACGGCAAACTGCTCTACCAGTTTGGCGACAAGATCACGATTCTGCAGGCGGCGGATTTTAAGGTGCTGGATCATATAGACCTTGCGAGGCCGGATATGCCCGGCATGGAAAACATCCGCTACGGTGGCGATCTAGACCTGATCAACGAACCTGGAGAACATACGGCCTTGTTTATTTCGTCCGATCCGGTGGTTCACAACAAAGTTTTCGGTCTGGCGCGGTTTGACCTCACGACCAAACGGATTGACTTTAATCCGATTGGACCGGCTCCCGCGGGCATGGCCGGTTTGGAAGTGACTCCGGACAAGAAGTGGGCTTACACCGTGGTGGCGAATGGCATGCATGGCAACAAGCGCTGTGAGTTTTGGTCGTTCGATTTGGCGAGCGATAGAATTACGCAACGCGCCGAAGTGCCATGCCGAACGCGTTTTACGCTGGGCATCTCTTCAAACGGAAAGAAGCTCTACATTTACGGAGCGGGCTTTGACATTGAAGTGTACGACGCGGCTACGCTGCAACACGAAAAGACCTGGGATTTGAATACCGATGTCACGTTCGCCGGCATTGCGGTTCTGCCCTAAGCTTGGCCAGTTTCATTTTGAAGTGTGGGATGCCCGCCGGTTGGAAATCGGCGGGCCTCTTTTTAGCATGCGAAACATAATCTTTTGGGCTGGGGTGTTCGCCCTTCAGTCCTTTGCATGCCGATCCGAGGCGGCGGGAATCGTCGAGTAACTCGCGCGGTGGATACCCACATAGGGAATACCCACTTAGGGAAGTGATTCAAATCAATACAAGGCGTGCTACGAAGGGTCTAGCCCTGCGCGGCCATGCGCGCGGCTTTTGAATCGTAGCTTTCGCCATAGATGGCCGGAACCTTGGCGCCCATAGGACGCAGATACACCGTCAATTGCCCGCGGTGATGGATGCTATGGTTGCTCGAAAAGGTTAGGTAAGAAAGGGCGGGCATTTGAAACATGCCGCGGAAATCGATGATTTTGACGAGTTGCTCGCCGCTCATGCCCTGAATGGCCGTCAAGTTTCTGGCGAAGGTCGCTTGGTACCAGCTCAACACTTCAGGCAGCGTTTTGACGCGCTCTTTCGGGTTGAAGTCGAACGCGCCGGCGGCGATACCGCTCAAGAAACGATCTTCCGATGCCGCGATGTGCCAGCAAAGGTCGAAGGCGCTCATGGAATTCGCGTCTGGTTTATAGTCCGCCCTATCGGCCGGTACCGCTTCCATCACTTTCACGGTCGTCTGCTGTTCGCGTTCCAAAGTAGGCAGCGTCATCTGAAGAATCGCTAACGCTTGGTCTGGTTGAAGTTGCATACGTAACTTCCTACTTTACTCCAATCGCGCTGGTCACTCCAAAACGCGGATAAACTCGGCCACCACTTGGTATTTTTCGGAATCTTCATCCAGATCCCACGAAGGGTACGCCGGGTTCAGGCTCTCCAGGCGAATGCGCGTCTGCTCAAAGCCTTCTTCGCCGACTTTCTTTTCCGACTTATAGCGTTTGACGGTGTATTGGTTATCATCGGCCAGTTCTGAATTGCGCACGAGCACGAGCCGGCCGTGCCGCGAACCGACAACGTTTGCGCGGAACACGCACAAGCTGCCATCGGGGATACGCGGCTCCATGGAGTGGCCTTGAATGCGCGCGACAAACATATAGGAGTCGAGTTTCAGATCGGGTGGCGTCTCGAGCCACTCCTCCGCCGTGATGTCCTGGCGATTCGTCAGAAACGGGCCAGCCGCCACCGCCAGTGAGTAGCGCGGCAAATGAGTGCGGAACTGCATGACCTCGGCCGGCACATGCCGGCGGTAGAGATCGTTCAGAGTGCGGTCGAAATCGCTCACGCTGACCGCTTCCCGATCTGTGACTCGCAATGCTTGCGACGCTTCGCGCTCGAGCCAGTCCATGACGACCTTGCCGCCGCGGTCGCGCGCCTGCAACAAGAGATCGTCTTCCAATTCGGCGAGGACCTCGGCGTCTTCCTGGCTCGCCAGGCGCTCCCAATCGCGCCGCAAACGCACATGCAGCGTGTCGTTCTGGGCGTCCAGCAGCATAACCCCCAAGGTCTGCTCTCCTCGTCCCGGAAGCGCGGACACAATCAGGGAGTAGGCCCCCGGTTTCGGCGCCAAATCACGAAAGCTGAGAACTCGCGCTGGCATTAAGGAATTGTCCCTGTCAGTAGCTTATCGTTGGCGAGCGGGAATTCATGAACCGGGATTTGCGTAGTAGCCTTTACGGGCTCGAACCCTGACGTTGCCAAGGTTCACCACAACTTTGACGTTCCGGTAGGTCTTATCTCTGGGATTGTCGGACACGTAGCGAATAATGTACTGCGTGGTCACTTCACCGGCGATATCGGCGACGGCCTTGTACATCTTGCCATCGATCACGTTCATATAGGCGCCGGTTCCGACGGTTAAAGCGTAGTTCCCGTCGTCGGAGGGTTTAGACAGATAACCATCGGTATCGCGGTAGATTTCATCCAGCGGGTAGACCACGCGGCCGCCCGTCTCGGTGGCCAGTTTCACCAGATTGTCGTCGCTCGGGTTGCTGAAGCCAAAGGCCTGCGTGCTGATGCAATAGATGGTCACCTGATCCCGTTGCGCCAATTCGATGACTTGTGCCAGCGAATGCTTGCTGGCGTTGTCGTGGCCATCGCCCACAATCACCAAGACACGCCGCGGCGAAACCGGCTCGCCCTTAACCGGCCGGCGGCTGGTGCAGGCCAGCCAAATCGCATCGTACATGGCGGACCCGCCGCCTGGCTTTAACTTGCGAACCTTTTCCACCATCGGCTCAGGGTCTGAAGACGTGTCCACGGCCACTTCGGCGTCCTGCGCATAGTCGATCAGATACCCCGAATACTTGGGGTCGCCGGTGAGCAGGTTTTGAATAAGTTCTTCGGTGGCGTTCTGAAAATTCTTCCAGTGAATGCGGCTGGCCGTGCTCATGTCAAGCAGGAATCCGATCACCACCGGCTGGTTGCGTTCGCGGGTGAAGAACGTCATTTGTTGGGGTTTATTTTCTTCGTAGATCTGGAAGTCTTTCTTATCCAGGTCGGAAACGAAGCGGCCTTTGTCGTCGGTGACGGTCACCGGCACCACCACTTCGTTAACCGAGACTTTAATGGTGTCGTCGTTGGAAGAGGCGGCGGGAGGTTTGGGCGGCGCGATGGTGAGGGTTGCTTCGCTCTTGTCTTTGGCGGGTGCGCTTTGCCAGGCGGTCAGCGGTGGTTGGGCCGGCAACAGAGCCATGCCCAGGAAGACAAGCGAAACTTTCGAAAAGCGGGACGGCATATGGCGTGGGCCTAGCTTGAATTATAGCGACTCTACCGCTGCACCCTGCCCGATCCGCCGCCCGACACGAGCGCTTGTACTTCTTCTAACGTAAAGCGGTTGAAATCCCCGGGGATGGAGTGCTTGAGGCAGGAAGCCGCCACCGCAAACTCCAGCGCCTGTTGCGGCGCATGCGGCGGGTGCGTGAAATGCGTCAACCCATAGATCAAACCGGCCGCAAAACTATCGCCCCCGCCCACACGGTCAACGATGTGGGTAATTTCATACTGCTTGCTGAGCAGAAACGCTTTGCCGTCATACAAGCAGGCCGACCAGCCGTTATGCGAAGCGCTCTTCGATTCGCGCAGCGTGATGGCCAACATCTTCAAATTCGGATAAGTGGCGAATACGCGCTCGCACAGTTCCTGATACTTCTCGCGTTCGAGGCTACCCGATTCCACATCGATATCGACATGCACATTGATGCACTTTTGGCAATCTTCTTCGTTGGCAATGCAGATATCCACCAGCTTCACCAATTCCGGCATGACCTCGGCTGCCGGCTTGCCCCATTTCCAGAGGTTTTTGCGGTAGTTCAAGTCGCAGGAGACGGTGATGCCCAGGGAACGCGCGGCGTGCAGGCTTTCCAGCGCGAGTTCAGCCGCCGATGCGCTGATGGCCGGCGTAATGCCGGTGATGTGGAACCAAGTTGCGCCATCGAGTGCTTTGTGCCAATGAATGCTGCCGGGCTTGGCCAGAGCGATGGCGCTATGGTCGCGATCATACAAAACTTTCGAGGGCCGTTGGTTAGCGCCCGCTTCGACAAAATACACACCCATGCGGCCTTTGCCGCGGGCAATGTGTCCGGCATCGACGCCAAAACGCCGGAGCTCGCCAACAAAAGCGTCGGCTATCGCGTTGGCATCGGGCAGCACGGTGATGAAACGGCTCGACGCGCCGAATTGCGCCAGCGACACAGCCACATTCGCTTCGCCGCCGCCAAAGGTGGCCTGAAATTGCGGCGATTGCAGAAGGCGCTCAAAACCGGGAGGCGTTAGCCGAAGCATGACTTCGCCGAAGGTAGCGATCACGGGTGTCATTCAACAGAATTGTATCGAGCGGTCTATTGACCGGCGCTGGTTGGCGTGGCCACATCCGGCGCCAGCACGGCTTCGATACCGGCGGAGGCATCCACGGCGGGCAGTCCTTCCACGCGCTGAATGGTGAAAGTGCTCGGCGGAAATGAGGTAGTCTTGCGCAGCGCCGAACCCGCGTAGACATTCAGCGAAAAGGCATTCACTTCCACCGCCGCCTCGGTTACGCCTAAGGCTTTCGCCGCGCGCTCCAAGCGCTGAAACGATTGCTGCGCGTCGTCCAGAAAGCTGCCGAACGTCAGTTGCATGCCGGTGAAGATAAGCCGTCGCGCGCCGACAAGCGTGGTGCGTCTTTCGCTTAACCAGACCACTTCCTTGGCGGGGGTCTGCGAAAGCTGCGCAATCGCCTCGCACATGCTGGCGTCGTTCGGCGGATCGCGCAACGCCTGCACCACGTTCACCGAGGTATTGGGAAACACCCTCAACAAACTCGCGCGCGTGGCGCCATAATTCTCAATCGTCGAGGTAAAGCAGGTTGTCGTCAGTAAACTCTCGGGCGCAAGGCCCGCCGCTTTCACGCTGCCCGCAAGTTTGTCTACCGCGTCTTTGAGCGATCCGCCGGTTTGCCCCGCCAAGAAAGCCAGCCCGTGCGGATTCACTGGTTTGTGCGTGGAAACCACCGCTTCAATCACCACCTTGGCCGCCTCATCGCCCAGCCCACCCACCTGCAAAACGCTCAACACCGGCAAAGGCAGTTTGCGCTCCGTGAAGAGATCGGCTGCTTCGGCCTGCACGCGCCGCGCATCGCCCGCGCCCGCCACAAACGCCCGCAGCTTGACGATGGTTTCGCCGTGCGTATCGCGGATCAAATCGCCCAGGCTTTGACGGATTTGCGCAGCCAAACCGCCCGAACGCAAGAGCGGGGAGATGTGAAAGTCCAGCGTTTCGGTTTCGGCCGCCAGCGCCATGGGCAATTCCGGAGGCAAAGGCAAAACCTGCGGTTTGGGTTCTTCATTTTTTTTTCTTTGAGAATGAAGTCCGGCCGCTGCCAGAGTGAATAGGAGGACTAACAATAAAGTTCGCCGCGACATGGTCTCAAGATCTAGCGTATCTTGCGACTGTGGCGGATACCTTCTTTGGAGCGTTGAGACGCTTCTGAAACGCTCATAGAGATCGTGGCGGGTCCATGTCGAATCACCTATTTCAATGAGACCGGTTTCGAGGGCCTTTTTCAAACTGCTCGCGGGCCAGTCGCCTCAACGGGCGCTCGCAAGCAAGCTCGAACGACCTGCCGGGATGTTGGCGCGAAGTCATCGCCGAACGGGAGGAGGGGCAGGTAAACCACCCCCGTACTTCATACCCCGCAGGTGACATTGACGGCTTGGCCTTTATGACTTACGCTGACTTTTCATAACGCTAACTTCGCGGGCGGCGGCACGCGTGGGAACCTGACATCTGTGCAGCAGTATTTGAATACCAGCAACAGTTGGATCACCACCGACGGACGCGAGTATGACATTGCGGGGAACCTGGTGGGCGAGATCGACGGCGACGGCCACACGACGACCTTTTCGCACAACGACAGTTACGCGGATGGGAACAATGGCCGCAATACCTACGCCTTCTTGACATGGCTCCAAAACGCCCAAGGGCAAACCACGTTCACCTCCAATTACGATTACAGCAGCGGGCAGCCTTACGAGGGTACGGACATCACAGGCAACTACTGGCTGAACGGCTATGGCAGTGCGGGCATGGCGACGGACCGGCTGGTGGAAACCACGCGCGGCTACAACACCAACAACGCGGCGCAAACAAGCTATAGCTATGCGGCGGCGACGGACCGGCTGACGTATCAGGACCAGACGGCGGCGGGCGATAAGGCGCTGGCGGTGGAAGAATGGTGGGACGACTTCGGACGGCCGACGGTCTCTAAGGCTTATGAAGGCGCCGGCGGGTATATCGAGACGGACACAAGCTACGATGCGCTGGGACGGGTGGCGAGCCTGAGCAATCCGTACCGGCCGGGCGAGACGGCGGCGTACACGACGTACGTGTACGACCCGTTGGGGCGGGCGACGAGTGTGCAGAGCCCGGACGGCTTGACGGCGACGACGAAATACAGCGGCAATGCGGTGACGGCGACGGACCAGGCGGGCAAGGCGCGCACGCTGGTGAGCGATGCGCTGGGGCGGTTGACGGATGTGTATGAAGATCCGAGCGGCAATAATTTCCATACCAACTATGCGTATGCGAACAATGTGGTGACGGTGACGCAAGGCGGCGAGACGCGCAGTTTTGTTTCGGATACGCTGGGGCGATTGAAGTCGGCGGTGAACCCGGAGAGTGGGACGGTGGGTTACACCTACGATAGTGCGGGCAATTTGTTGACGCGCACGGATGCGCGCGGGATTGTGACGACGTACGGCGGCTACGATGCGCTAAACCGGCCGACGACGATTACTTATTCGGATGGCACGCCCGCGGTGACGCTGGGTTATGACGCGGTGGCGAATTCGACCGGGCAGTTGACGAGTATTTCCAACAGCAATTCGGCGACAACGTATACGGCATTCGATGCGCTGGGGCGGGTGACGGCGAGCAGCCAGCAGGTAAACGGCTTGACGTATGGCTTTACGTACACGTACAATCTGGCCGGGGCTTTGACGAGCGAAACCTATCCTTCGGGGCGGGTGGTGACCTCTAGTTATGATGCGGCGAACCGGACGTACTCGCTAAGCGGGAATTTGAATGGGTTGGGAACGAATTACATTACGCAGACGGCGTATCTGTCGAATGGCGGAATTAGCAGTTTGGCGCGCGGGAACACGCTGTGGTATCTGGAGGGGTATAACAACCGGCTGCAGTTGACCAGCGCAGAGCATGACGGCGGTGGGTGGCGGATTGACGTTGGCGCAGAGCTATGGCTATGACGGCTTGAACCGGTTGATATCGGCGAGCGAGACTGGGAGTTGGGTGCAGACGTACAATTACGATCAGTACGGCAACATGTGGATGCCGAGCAGTAGTTTGGGAGCGCCGCCGGTGGGGCCGGGCGCGCCGACGGCGAATGTGTACACCACTGCGAATAACCGGAATGCGAATTCGACGTACGATGCGGCGGGGAATTTGACGGTGTTTGGCACGGTCGCGGTCGCCTATGATGCGGAGAACCGGCAGAAGACGGCGGGTTCGAATAGCTACGCCTACGATGGCGCGGGGCAGCGGGTGGGAAAGACGACGCCGAGTGGAACGACGACGTTCGTCTACGACGCGTTTGGGCAGTTGGCAGCGGAATATTCAACGGCGGTGGTGACGAATTTGTGCAAGACGTGTTATTTGAGTACGGATCACTTGGGGAGTACGCGGCTGGTCACCGACGGCAGTGGGAATGTAGTGGCGCGGCATGATTATGCGCCGTTTGGGCAGGAGATTGTGGCGGGGGTGAACGGGCGGACATCGCTATGGGGCGCGAGCGATAATGTTGCGCAGAAGTTTACTGGATATGGGCGGGATACGGAGACGGCTTTGGATTTTGCGCAGGCGCGGTGAGCTCAAGAGACTAGCGCAAGTTTACAAAGCAGGAGGTGGACGCTAGCGATGGTGGAAGATACTTCCCGCCGGGAGAGATTTTGGTTTCGGTTTACGAGTCTTTCTGACAAAGATTTGAAAACGCTCCAGGATCTCCTGCCAACAATCCCTTTCACAGTTCGAAAGAAAGGCGACGTATCGGTCGTGTCGTTTGAGATCGTGGCTGGGATGGATCTAGAGGGTCTGTACACGTTCCTTGCCCAGGTGCGCATCGATCCTTCGACTTACAGCGTTTGGATCTCAGTTGTGACCAGCAGTGATCACAGCGGTGTTTCACTACCGCCATACGTTCGGGACTTGGTAAGAAATACAAGCGGAGGCATCGACTTCTCGTTCACTGCAGCGTTGGGCGATTCATAGCCCCGGGGTGTCCCTGATGCGCAGCATAGTTCCGGCAAAGAACGAGGTGCCGGATAACGTTGCGAGTTCGCCGGCAAGGCGCGCAAGCTGGTGAGCGATGCGCTGACGCCCGCAGCTTGACGATGGTTTCGCCGTGCGTATCGCGGATCAAGTCGCCCAGGCTTGACGGATTTGCGCAGCCAAACCGCCAGCATGCAAGAGCGGTGAAATGTGAAGGTCCAGCGTTTCGGTTTCGGCCGCCAGCGCCATGGGCAATTCCGGAGGCAAAGGCAAAACCTGCGGTTTGGGTTCTTCATTTTTTTCTTTGAGAATGAAGTCCGGCCGCTGCCAGAGTGAATAGGAGGACTAACAATAAAGTTCGCCGCGACATGGTCTCAAGATCTAGCCTAACTTGCCGGGCTGGCGGGCATGCATTGAGCCACAGGAATTACCGGCGTCGCGGCCCCACGTCTCACAATTCGCAGGTCCGGCCCGCGATAGACTTGGCTGTGGGATGATGTCGGCGCCTCACAAGCCGCTTTCGGCCCTTCTCTCGCAAATTCTGGTCGCCTATAGTGTCGAGCTCGATGGCGAATTCGAGCGCCGCATGCTGCAAACGCAGAGCCGTTGCGCGCGCCTCTCGCTGGTCATTTGGCTTAATGTGCTGCAGTTTTTGGCCGATGGACCAGTTTCGGTTCGAACGCTCGCTTCACGCGCGCTCACAAGCGAGGCTGGCGCCACAGCCGGGCTTGGTTGCCTCGAACGATGGGACGTCGTTGCGCTGCAGCCCGGAAAGCGCGCCGCTTTCGGTAGCGGCCGAGGCATCCGCGCCGATTGGCTGGTTCGGCTCACGGCCAGCGGTGAAACAGCCGTCAGAATCTGGCCTGGCCTGATCCCGGAAATCGACGCCCGCTGGTCGAAACGCTTCGGCGACGACACGACGAGGTTGCGCCGCTCGTTAGAAGCAATCGAGCACCAGATCGACCTCGAATTGCCGCAGGGCTTGCCCCTTGCGATTCTGAAGCTGCCGGAGTTCGGGCCCCGGAAATCGGCTGCGGAAGACGGCCTGCCGCTGCCGGTGCTGCTTTCCCGAGTTCTGCTCGCGTTCGCGCTCGCTTTCGAACGCGAGTCCCAAACGCCGATTTCGCTATGCGCAAACCCGATCCGCGTTCTCAGCGACGAGCCGATCCCTGAAACGGAGATTCCCATACGAACCGGCTGTTCGGAAGAGACCGCAGGCATTGGCTGGCAGCACAAGCCGTACATCATCGTTGAACGAGACCCCGCGCGCGGCCGCGGCAAGTTCGTGCGCTTGTCCGAAGCGGGCATCAAGGCGCAGCAAGAGTATTACAGCCGCACGCGCGATATTGAGGAAATGTGGAAGAAGCGCTTTCGCACCGCAACGAAAGAAATTCGGGAATCGCTGACGACTCTGCTGAAAAGAGGCGAACTCTCTGATGGCCTGAAACCGCCTCCCGGAACGACCCGTGCCGGTGCCCAGACACCGGCCCTAGGCCGCATCGACATTGGACCGGCGGCACGCCAGCGCAGGCGGGATTTGGTAACTCAGACGGAAGCATTCGTGCGCGATCCGGCTGGCACTCTGCCCCATTATCCGCTCTGGGATATAAACCGCGGCTTCGGTCCGTAGCGCGTTGCTCGCCAACGTGGAGTAGCTGTGGCCCCTCTGTGGCACGGACAGTCCAATTCGGCAGTCCAATATGCTAATATAGCGCTTTGGCTGACCTATCCCAAATAAGTCTTGATCCTCACGCCGAAGCGCCTGTTTACAGGCAGCTAGCCGATGGCATCCGTTCTCTGGTCGATTCCGGCATCATCCAATCGGGTGAAAAGCTGCCAGCCACGCGCGAATTGGCTGGTCATCTTGGCCTGAACCGCACCACCGTATCCGCCGCCTATGCCGTCCTTGAGCAATCCGGCCTCTTGCAAGGTCACGTCGGCCGGGGCAGCTTTATCGCCAAAATCGCCGGGCCGGCGCGCATCGAACGCACCGATTGGGAAAGTCTTTTACCTCCACTCGAAAGCGTTGCGCCGGCGGCTCACAAAATCCAAATCAGCTTCGCTAATTCGCGGCCCGCGCAGAATTCCTTTCCCTTGGCTTCGTTCCGTAAATTGGCGAAGGATGTCATTGACGGCCCCGGCGCCGGGCAAATCCTGCAGCTTGGTTCGCCCCACGGCTATCCGCCGCTGCGCCGTTATTTGTTAGAACAAGCTGTTGCCGCCGGTATAGCGCGTCCGAGCGACGATCTCATCATCACCAACGGCTGCCAGCAAGCGCTCGATCTTTTGGCGCGCTTGTTTTTCGCCGACAATCGCGGATCGGCAAGCGGCGTGGCAATGGAAGATCCGGTCTATCACGGCCTGGTGCGGGTTTTCTCTCGCGCGGGCGCTCACGTTATCGGTATTCCGCTGGATGCGGGCGGCCTCGATCCAGCCATCCTCGAAGAGGCGCTGCAGCAGTACCGCCCCCGCTTGCTTGTGGTCACCCCGAGTTTCCAGAATCCAACCGGAGCCACGCTGCCGCTTGAACGGCGCAAGCGCATTGTGGAACTGGCACGGCGCTATTCGACCGTGTTGGTCGAAAACGATATTTACAGTGAACTGCGTTATCAAGGCGGCCCGCTGCCCACCTTGAAAGAGCTCGACGAATCGGGTAACAGCATCTTGCTGGGCAGTTATTCAAAGGTTTCCTTCCCCGGATTACGGGTGGGTTGGGTGATTGCGCCGCAGCCGGTCATTGCGCGGCTAGCCGAAGCCAAGCAATTGAGCGATCTGCATTCCGATCAACTCTCGCAAGCGGTGCTCCTGCGCTTTGCCGAATCGGGCGAGTTGGCGCGGCATCTCGAGCGCACGCGCGCGGCCGGCGCGGAAAAGCTCAATTGCGTGCTGGATGCCTGTACCAGATACCTGCCGGGCGGCTCACGTCTTACCCGGCCAAACGGCGGCATGAGTCTGTGGGTGGATCTGCCCGCTCCGCTGCTGGCGGACTCGTTGTTGCGCCGCGCGGTCCAGCAAGGTGTAGACTTCTTGCCTGGCCAT
Organism: Bryobacterales bacterium; assembly: GCA_963785595.1. Classification (GTDB taxonomy): domain Bacteria; phylum Acidobacteriota; class Terriglobia; order Bryobacterales; family Bryobacteraceae; genus Bog-105. The sequence goes on from CAWAVY010000004.1 coordinate 1,046,673, forward strand.
TATTTTTCAGCGCGCCGCCCACATTCGCGCGCGTTTCGGCTCAGTTTTGGCGGCTTGAGTCCCGCCGAAATCGTCCGCGGTCTCGAAATTCTAGGCGAGGCGGCACGCGCCGAACTCGCTTCGTTTGACACGGTGGCGCCGCTTGAACCGGTGGCCGCGCTTGTTTGAAAATTCCCAGGAGAATACCAGTACATGAACTTCCAAACCGATCAGTTCCGCTTAAAAGTCGGCCTCGCCGAAATGCTCAAAGGCGGCGTCATCATGGACGTCGTCAACGCCCAACAGGCCGTGATCGCGGAGAGCGCCGGCGCTTGCTCCGTAATGGCTCTCGAACGCGTTCCGTCCGATATCCGCAGAGACGGCGGGGTGGCCCGCATGTCGCAAATCCACGTTATTCGCGACATCATGAAGGCCGTCACGATTCCCGTCATGGCGAAGGTTCGGATTGGGCACTTTACCGAAGCGCGCATTCTGGAGGCGCTGGGTGTCGATTATATTGACGAAAGCGAAGTGCTCACTCCCGCCGACGAAGAGCATCACGTCGATAAGCACGATTATAAAGTGCCGTTCGTGTGCGGCGCCCGCAACCTGGGCGAAGCGCTGCGGCGCATTGGCGAAGGGGCGGCCATGATTCGCACCAAAGGCGAAGCCGGCTCGGGCAACATCGTCGAAGCCGTGCGGCACATTCGCACCATTGTCAAGGAAATGAAGCAACTCACCGTGCTGGGCAAGGATGAGTTGTTCCATGCGGCGAAGAATTTACAGGCGCCTTTGGAATTGGTGCAATGGGTGGCCGAGCATGGCAAGCTGCCGGTGCCGAACTTCTCAGCCGGTGGCATCGCCACGCCCGCCGACGCCGCTCTCGTCATGCAGTTGGGCGCGGAGGCGGTGTTTGTCGGTTCGGGTATTTTCAAATCGTCTGATCCGGAAAAGCGCGCGAAAGCCATCGTCAAAGCGGCCACATATTACAAAGATCCCGTTAAGCTGTTGGAAGCCAGCGAGGAATTGGGCGAAGCCATGCCGGGCCTCGACATCACCAAGATTCCGGAAGCCGAATTGATGCAGACGCGCGGATGGTAAACAGGCCGAAAGTAGGAGTTCTGGCTCTGCAAGGCGATTTTGAAGCGCATTGCCGGGCACTCGAAAGCGCCGGCGCCGCTGCCTTGCAGATTCGTACCGCTGCCGAGTTGGATGCGGTTGACGCGTTGGTGATTCCCGGCGGCGAAAGCACCACCATGCTGAAGCTACTCGACATCGAGGGGCTCTTTCAGCCCCTCGCGGAGTTTGGTGCGCGCAAGCCGATCTTCGGCACCTGCGCCGGCGCCATTCTGTTGGCGACGGAGGTTGTGAATCCGCCCCAGGTTTCTCTTGGCTTAATGGATTTGACGGTCGAGCGCAATGGCTATGGCCGCCAGATTGACAGCCGCATTGCGCAAATTGACGTGGCCGGCCAGCCTGCGGAGGCGGTTTTCATTCGCGCGCCCATTATCCGGCGAGTGGGGAAGCAAGTTAGCGTGCTGGCGGAATACCAGGGCACGCCCGTTCTGGCTGAGCAGGGCAAGCACATGGTGGCAACCTTCCATCCCGAACTCAGCGCGAACGCCGCCGTTCACCGGCGCTTTGTAAATAACGTCAAGCAAACTCTCACTTAACGCAGACGAAGGTGGTCACTTCAAAGAACGTCAATACCAAGTGCTTGAGCACGGGGTTTCTCTTACATGCTTCGAGAACCGCTCGTTTCTTCGGGTCTCCAATGTCCTCTGGATACACCAGGTCTACACGGTCGTACCACTTGGAAAAGCCCGTTTCCTTGAACGCCCGCCGCAAGGTCCAGTAGGTGAACTGGTGGAAATCTATGCCGTTCTTCATGATGTCCGCGCCATGCACCTTTTGCCGGAACTTATAACGCAGCCAGTTCGGCAGCCAACCGTAGATGGGCAACGGCGAATACTCGCCCGATTTCAAGCTGAACTTGTTGGTTGATTCGAAAAAGAGCAGGCCGCCCGGTTTGAGCCCGGTGTACATGGTCTTCAGCGCGGGGCGCCAATATTCGATGTGTTCAAACACTGAATTGGCAATAATGACGTCGTAAGTGTTCTCGCCGATGTCGTAATCTTCGATGTTCCCCAGCACGATATCGGGGTCCACGCCGTATTGCCGCCCGTACTCTTTGCCGGCTTCGACCAGCATCGGGCTAATCTCGAGCCCGCGCAAATGCAGGCCGCGTTTCTTGGCGATGATCGGTACCCAACCCATGCCCGTTCCCACCTCGAGCATTCTAAGACTCGGATCGATGGGCCGGAACATCTTGAAGTAACGCATCAAGGCGTCAAACTTCGGTTCCTGTGCAGCCAAATCTTTCTTTTTCTCCCGCTCGATGTAGCGCGAAACATCGGAGAGGGTATCGGTGTGGATCTGCATAAACGAAGGGATTTGCGTCTCACTAATGCTTTCGACCGGACTATCCCCCGCCGATAGACTCAAAGAGCGAAAAGAAAACCTATCAGATTTGCTTTATTTTAACATCGGAAGCATTAGTCAAACGGTCAAATCCTTGCGTAGGGAGTACGTGGCTGGGCCGCCCTGCGGAATTCCGGCGTGCCAAGGCGAACCTGTGGTCCACTATTCCGAAGAGCTTTTCGTGACAATAGACGCACTCCAATGGATGAAATAGCGTATCGGCGAACGGTAGTAGTGGAATGCAGCGCCATCCTTTTCGACATGGATGGCACCCTGGTGGATTCAACCTCCGTGGTCGAGCGCCAGTGGAAGCTCTTCGCTGAAGAGCATGGATTGGATTACGCGCACATAATGAAAATTTCGCATGGACGCCGCAACGCCGAAACCATTCGGGAAGTCGCGCCCCATTTGGCCACCCCCGAAATTTTCGCCCAATTCGACGAAACTGAGTTGGAGGATAAAGAGGGCGTGGTGGCGGTCAAAGGCTCAGCGGGTTTGCTCGGCAAATTGGAGGCGAATGAATGGGCGGTGGTAACTTCCGCTTCTCGAGCGCTCGCTCGAAGCCGGTTGCAAGCGGTGCATTTGCCGGTGCCCCGCGTTTTGATTGGAGCCGATGACGTGCATGCCGGCAAGCCGCATCCCGAAGGCTATCTGGCCGCGGCGCGCCGGCTGGGCTTGGAGCGAGAGTCGTGCGTGGTGTTCGAGGATACGCAACCAGGCTTGCAAGCCGCTCGTGCCGCCGGCATGCGCGCCTTTGGAATCACCACCACGTTTCCCCACGCGCGCCTTGCGCCCGCCGATTGCGTTGCAGACTTTTCAGCGGTTGCTCTCGAACGCGAATTCCCAGGCCGTATGCGCTTGACTCTTTCCTGCTTTCGGACCTAATCCACCGGAAAAATTGATGATCCTTGCAAAACGAATTTTCTTGAGCCTGGCGCTCGCGCTGCCCGTTGTCGTCGCACAAACGGAAAAAGCCGGCCCCACCTTCACCATCAAAGACGCGCAGATTCGCGCGCCGTTGACTTTCATCGTGTACGGCGATCAGCGCTTTACCGACCCCAAGAACGGGCAAAGCACTGCTATCATGCGCCAATTACTCGTCAAGCAAATCGCCAATGAGAAACCGGCGGCCATCATCATGAACGGCGATATACCGAACGACGGAACGAAAAAGGAAGACTACACCGTCTATACCCGGGAAACCTCGGCTTGGCGGCAGGCAGGATTGCCGGTCATCGCGGCGCTCGGCAATCACGAAATAAACGGCGATGAAAAGCAATGTCTTGAGAATTGGTGGGAGACATTTCCGAACCTGCGAAACCGCCGCTGGTATTCAACCCAACTCGGCTCCCGCGTTTACGTGATTGCGCTCGATAGCATGAGTCGCCTGCTGACGGGCAGCGAACAAGCCAAGTGGCTCGACCGGCAAATCGACGGCATGAGCGGCTCAGTGGATTTTCTGCTAATCACTCTGCATCACCCCCCGGTGGCGGACGTGCAGACGCACCTTCTGGTAGACCACAATCCGCGGCCCAACGAATACGCGCTACGCGATTATCTTGCCGGAAAAGCGCCGAAGATTCACGCCCGAATCCTGGTCAGCGCCGGCCATATCCACAACTACGAACGGCATGAACAAGCGAATGTCACCTATCTGGTTTCCGGCGGCGGCGGTGCGTTCCCTTACCTCGTGGAGCGAACGCCTGACGATCTGTATCAGGGCAAGGAATTTCCCAACTATCACTATTTGAAGTTTGTATTGGAAGGGCGGGAATTGAAAGGCGTTATGTATCGCGCGGCCGATCCGGACAATCCAGACTCGCCCTTCGAGGTAAAGGATTCATTTACCATAGCTGCAAAGCCCCTCGACCGCAAGGGAGTTCCCATGGTGGGGCGGATCCCCGGTCCGCGGCTGACCCCCCGGTCAGCCTCCTTCGCCCACCGATGAAGATGAAAAACTATTTTCCAACCCTTGTGGAATCAATCCGTTACTCGGTTTTTCAAGGGAGCGTTCCGGCCATCGGATCAGTCGATCAACGCCTTCACCCGCATCCCGCTCCGCATCTCGGCATCGCTTGGTTCAACTACGCGATCCGCCACCTTATCGCCCACCGTCACGCCGGAGATCACTTGCACATTGTTCACATCGCTAATGCCCGTTTCAATCGGAGTCCAGGCAATCGATTTGTTCTCCAGCTTGAAAACCCCAGCTGCGCCGTGAAGCGTCCGCAGCGCCGACCGTGGAATGCTCACGGCATCCTTCACCACCTTCGAAACTATCAAAGCGTTGACCGAAACGCCCGGCAGCAGTTCGTGATTCGGGTTGTCAACCACCGTCGTCACTTCGCCTACCGTGCGTGTACCCAGCGCAACCACTTCGGTCGGCAACTTGTTCACGCGGCCGCGCCACTTCTGCCCAGGGCGCGCATCCCAAGTGATTTCCACCGGCATATCCAACGCAATGCGGCCCAAATCCGGCTCGTCTACGTAAACCGTCACCTTTACCTGGTCGAGTTTGCCAACGTAGCCGACTAAGTCGCCCGGCCGCAGATAGGCGCCCACCTTGAGATCGAACTGGTATAGCGTACCCGCGATTGGCGCCCTAACCGTGGCCAAAGCCAGTTTGTGGCGGGCCAGCGCAACGGCGGCCTCGGCATCGCGCAATTGCGCGCCGGCCACCGACCGGTCGGAAGGAGTCACCAGCGTTTCCTTTTGATTCTTCAGCGCCGTGAGCTGCAGTTGAGCTCGATCCACGGCGTCCTTGGCATCCTGTAGCTGCGCCTTGGTGGCGGCCTGTTTGTCCGCTAACCGTTGTACGGATTGATACCGCCGTTGCCCAATCTCCAAAGCCGCTTGAGCGCTGGCGATGGAGTCGTTCAAACTTGCCACCGCTTGCGCCTTTCCTCCTTGGCCCAGTGTCGCCGCTGCCGCGCGGGCTTCCCCTTCCTTTGCTAGAGCCGCCGCTAGCTCAGAACCCGCGGATTCGCCATCTAAAACCACCAGCGTTTGCCCGGCGTCTACCTGTTGACCGCGTTGGACACTGACTAAGCGCACCACCCCAGCCGATTCCGCGCCCGCTGCCGCCCATTCCACCGGCTCGACTTTTCCGTTGGTCGAAATCGTACTCACAATCGTGCCGCTATGGGCCGTGCTGAAATGCAAAGTGACGGGAGAATCTCGCCGGCTAAAGCCCCACCAAACTAACAAAAGTGTTGGAAAAGCTACTAACGGCCAATATTTTTTCATCGCGAGAGCTTTTCGAAAGTCCTCGCCAACATTGTGACAGACCGTGATGGTAAGCAATTCCGCTATTTTTGATTTTTTGCGGATAGCCTATTTTCTTTATCCGGATGCCGCGATAGACTGAGCGTTAATGCCTCTCTATCGAATCCACCGCATTCGGGAAAGCATGAAGGAACAGTTCCGTTGGGCTCCTCACACGGGAGGCACGGCGGTGGTCAAACAAAAGGATTACGAGGCCAACGGCGAAGTGGAGGCTCCCACGCCCTACGCCCTGTGGAGCGGTATGAAAGCCCAGGGAAACGATCTCTGCCCGGGCGATTTGTTGGAGACCCTCAAAGAAGACGGAACGCCGGGAGAGATTCAAATTTTCAAATACATCGGCTTTGAGCCAGCCAAATGGTGGACCCCAGAACCGAAAAACAAGTTTGAGGGAGCACAATCACCCGCCGCGCTCGCGGCCGATTTGCCCTCCAACTAGAGAAACCATCCATACCGACCCATGACCAGGAAACTCTCGGACTCCGTGGAGCGGGATTCCTTCGCCTTGGTCGCCTACATTCCAGACCCGTTGGGCGCGTTCCTGCAGTCGCTGCGGCATGCGCTTCCCGGCCACGAAAATCCCCAAGTCCATATTACGGTTCTTCCTCCTCGCCCACTCAAGGCCCCCGTGGAAACCGCCTCGCAGGAAGTCAAGCTCACGCTGGGCGGCTTTGAACCTTTTCCAGTGGCGCTGGGTTGCGTCAAGGTTTTTCCCGAAACGCATATCTTGTACCTGGACATCGCCCAAGGCAACGACGCCCTGCATAAGCTGCACGACGCGCTGAATCGGGGTGTTCTCAGTCACGACGAGGATTTCGAGTTTCTTCCCCACTTGACGATCAGCGGCACAATTCCTCCCGATCTCGTGACCAATTCGAAAGCGGCGGCCTCCCGCGCATGGCAAAAATATGCAGGCGAAAAACGCTTTGAAGTTATCGAAGTCTCCGCTCTTTGGCAACCCCCTCAGGGATCGTCGGAGGACTGGAACCGGCTTTGGGACCAAAAGCTCGGCGACAGCGGCAATTCCGCCCGCGCCGGCCGCTAAACCAAACCCTTAATCAAATATAGAGAGTTGCCGCGCAGCCTCACCGGTTTCGCCTTTCTTCGCCGCTTTGCCCGCCGGTCGCGCCGCACTCCCTACCGTACCCCGCAGCGTGGTTTCGCTGACCGCCAGACGCGGCAGAAACACCCTCTGCCGGTACGCGCCCGTGCGGGGGGGCGTCAGCAGGAATCCCTGGGTGGGCCATTCCAGCAGGTTATGCGGCAAGATCCCCTCCAGAACGTCCCCATCCCGCAGTCTGAAACTAGCCCACAGGCCAGGCGTTTTCGGTCTCCGCTCAAAGGTCGTCTGCGTGGTAAATAGGTCGGCCGGAGCGCCTTCCGCCGCGAAGCACAGCGCCTTTACATCTTTGTAATCTATCAGTTGCAGATTCCCTTCGGATGTCATCAGCTCTACGCCCGTGGCCAGTAGATAGGCACCGGCATGTACAAGCGCTTCGCTCGGCTGGCGGTCAAAGCGGTACAAAATCAAGCGTTTAGCGGTGCTGGTGGACACAAAAGGGCGAGAAACTGCTTAGTTTGTTTCAAACAATTTCCGAAGTATTGTATCATTGGCAGAATGGCGGAAGTTGACAGATTCGACATGAAGGTCCGCTCCTTTCTGCATTTTTGTCAAGCGGAGAAAGGTTTGTCTGCCAATACGTTAGAAGCTTACCGCCGCGACCTGACTGGCTTGGGTCAGTGGCTTGGCAAGCGCGCTGTGGCTGGTATATCGCTGGACGATTTAAGACTGTACCTTGATCATTTGCGGCAACGCAATCTCTCGAACCGCTCCATCGCCCGCCAAGTCACCACCTTGCGCGGTCTGTTTGGCTTTCTCCTCGAAGAGGGCGAAATACCGGACAATCCGGCGGAGTTGCTGGCCGCCCCCAAGATTGGCGCTTCTTTGCCCAAATATTTGGATCACGAGCGCGTGGGCCAACTCATCGAGGCACCCGACGGCGCAACACCCACCGGTTTGCGCGACCGCGCCATGCTCGATCTGCTCTACGCCACCGGGTTGCGTGTGAGCGAATTGATCAAACTGCGGGTAGCGGACCTGGATGCGTACCAAGGCGTCGTACGGGTTAATGGAAAAGGCGGCAAGCAGCGTCTTGTTCCGGTCGGGAAAGCGGCGCTGGCCGCCATTGAGGAATATCGAAGCGGCCAAAGGGAGGAATTGCTGGGCGGGAGCGTCAGCCCGTTCCTGTTTGTCACCGCGCGCGGCACGTCCATGACTCGGCAAGGCTTCTGGAAACTGCTGCGCGCGCACGGCAAGCAGGCCGGCATCTTCCGTTCGTTGAGCCCCCATGTGTTGCGCCACACGTTTGCCACCCACCTTTTAGAGGGCGGCGCGGATTTGCGTAGCGTGCAAACCATGTTGGGCCACGCCGATATCGGAACCACCCAGATTTATACGCACGTCATGCGCTCGCGTCTGCGCCAAACAGTGGATCGACATCATCCGCGCGCGGCCGCCCGCCGGACGTAGAGGAGAAAAGCCATGAGCGATTACATGTTCATGCTGGACAGTCACCTGAATGGTGGACAGAGCAAGGTACTGGCCGAGGTTCGCGACGCCGCCGAGCAGGCGAATCTGAATTTGTTCCTCACCGGCGGCGCAATGCGGGACATGATGGGAGGCTTTCCCATTCGCGATCTGGATTTCACCGTCGAGGGCGCTTCAGTCGTTAAGTTTGCCAAGGCCCTGGCTCAAAAAGCCAAAGCGGAGGTGTTGGCGGTGGATGAACTGCGTAAGTCCGTTGAACTGCTGTTTCCCGGACATGTGCATGCCAGCATCTCGATGGCGCGCCACGAAAAATTCTCCAAGCCCGGCGCTAAGCCGCAAGTGCAGCCGGCCACCATCCACGAAGATTTGCGCGGACGCGATTTCACCGTCAACGCCATTGCCCTATCGCTCGGCAAAGCGTCGCGCGGCTTACTGCTCGATCCCGCCAATGGCTTGGGCGATTTGGCGCGCCGCGAACTCCGCGCCATTCACAACTACGCTCTCTATGACGATCCTGCGCGCATGTTGCGCATGGTCCGCTTGCGCACCCGTTTCAGCTTCGCCATCGACGAACGCACCATGCTCCAATACCAGAATGTCCGCGAAGCGAAACTGGAAACGCTCATCTCCGGCGCATCCATGGAACAGGAACTCCGCCAGATGGCCCTCGAGCCGCAGGCCGGCGAAATTCTGAAAGCGCTCGAAGAAGAAAAGCTTTTACCGCTTTTTTCCACCGCGTTAGCCGGCGCCAAACTCAACGTGCCTGGATTTCAGCGCTGGCAAAAAGCCCGCCAATTGTTGCCCTACGACGTAGAAGTTTCCTCCCACTCCTACTCGCTGTTCTTGTTTCTCCTTCTCGAAAAACTCACCGCGAAAGAACGTACGCAGCTCATTAAGGCGCTGGGCATTCCCCGGACCGATCTAGACGCCGCCGGAAAGTTGGAAGCGCGCGCCAAGAAAGTGGAGAAGGAACTAACCGCCGCCAAATTGCAGCGTCCTTCCGCGCTCTACGCCATCTTGTCGAAAGTTCCCGGCGAGATTTTGCTGTTCCTGTTAATGCGCTCCAGCCAGCGGCTGGTCATTGACCGGGTCAAAAACTACTTGCAAAAGTATTTGCCGCTTGCCCAGGAAGTCTCGGAAAAGGATGTGGTGGGAGCGGAGCCCGGCACGCCCAAGTTCGCCAAACTCTATCAAAAGATGATTGCCGAAAAGCTGGATGCCCGGCCCAAGAAAGTTGTTATCGAGGAACCGCCGCCACCACCCCCACCCGGGCCGAGCCGCCGTTCCGCCAGCTTCGGCCGCTGAATTCTGTGCACCTTAATCCAGCTCGCGTAGAAACTAACCCGAGTCTAAGGCTTCCCAGTATCAATCCCCCAACGCCTCCATCGGCGAAATGCGCGCCGCCCGGTAGGACGGCAGCAGGCAAGCACCCAAGCACACCACGCCCATAACACCCGCCGTCCCGGCTAACGTCGGCCCATTCAACGCCGGCACATGGAAGAGTGTGGTCTGCATGGCCCGGCCAGCCAGCCAAGCTCCGGCAATTCCCGTCACAGTCCCGTATGCCATCAATCGGAAAGCGAGCCAGAGAAACTGGCTCCGAATTTGCTCCGGCCGGGCTCCCAGCGCCATCCGCACTCCAATCTCGCGGCGGCGCTGCGCCACCGCGTAACTCAACACGCCATAAGTGCCAAGGGCGGTGAGCAACACCGCAATCGCCGAAAAGATGCTAGCCAGCAGTGCCGGCGAGCGCCGCGCTACCAGGCTGTCGGAGATGCGCATCTCCATCGACCTAATATCGTTCACCGGCAAATCAGGGTCGATTTGGCGAACCACTTTGCGCAGCGTGACTCCCAAAGTGTCAGGGGAAAGACTCGTTCGCACCACCACGAACACGTCGTTCGCCGGCCTAAAAATATAGGGAAAATAAACCGCGCCTTGGGCCTCTTCGTCCGTTAGTCCCGCTTGCTTCGCCGTGCCAACGACACCCACCACTGTGTACGCTTCCGAGTCCGCTTGTTCTTCCGATCCCTGGAACAAGCGCCCACCCACCGCATTCCCATTCGGCCAGTAATAACTCGCGAACTCTTCGTCCACCAAGCAGACGCGCGCTGCCCGCCGCGAATCGGCCGCCGTCAGGAATCGTCCCGCCCGCAGAGTGAAGCCCATGGCGTTGAAATAATCACCATCCACCCCATAAGAGTAATTTCCGCGCGGTGACTCGCCCGCTCTTCGGATGTAGCCTTTCACGGTGGCTGCGCTCCTTCCGCTTTTGCCACTGAAGGGCACATTGTTCACTTCACCAGCGGCCAAAACGCCCGGTTGATGATCTATCTGGTCTATGAGTTTCCCGTTGAACGCTAGTGCGATCGGCGCGTTCGCGTAACTCTTCGAAGGCAGCGAGATCTGCCCCGTCAGAATATGATCGGCTCGGAAACCCGGAGATACTTCCATCGCGCGTTTGAGGCTTACTCCCAGCATGCCCGCCCCCGCCAATAGAACAAAAGCCAACGCAATCTGCGCGACAACGAAACTGTGCCGCAACCGCTGCACGGTCCAACTGGCGGTTCCGCTCCGGCTCTCCGATTGCAGCGCGGTTGCTAGGGTACCCCGAAGGTTGAACCATGCGATCGGCGCCGAGAGCACGATACCCAAAGCCGCCGCTCCTAGGAAAGCAACCAAGCCTAAGCGGGCATCGAACCTGATTTGCGACCCCAACGGCAAATGATCGGCGCCTAAAACCGCCAAAAGACGGATTCCTCCAGCGGCGAAGGCAAGCCCGAGCAGGCCGCCCACCATGGTCAAAAAAATTGTCTCGAAGGCTACTTCGCTGGCGATCTGCCCCCACCCCGCTCCCAGCGCCTTTCGCACAGCCGTTTCCTTGGCTCGGCCATTTGCCCGGATCAGTAGCAGGTTCAACAGATTCACGCCGCCAATGCACAAGAGTGTCAATGCGCCGGCTTCGAGCAACAGCAGCGTGGGACGAATGGACGCCACATGGTCGGCGTGCAACGGCACAACTATCGAACGAAATCCAGCATCGGCCATCATTTTGGCCTGCGGGTCGTCTAATTCCAGTGCGGTATTCTGCACGTCTATTTGCGTTTGAGCCTGCCTCAGAGTGGCTCCCGCGCTGAGCCGCGCCATCATTTCAATGGCATTTCCTCCGGAGTGCCGCTCCCGGGGCGTCCGTTGTTCCGGGCTTGAAGATAGCGGGAAATAGAGTTGGGCTTCGGACGACAGAAAGCGGAAATCCGGTGGTAAAACTCCGATCACCGTCTTGCGAATCCCATCGACCCGAATTTGCCGTCCAATCGCCTGCGGATCGGCATGAAAGTGCTGGCGCCAATAGCTATCCGTCAGAATGGCGGCTGCGTCGGTTTGATAACTGGTTTCCTCTTCGTTGAAAACCCGGCCAATCGCCGGGCCGCGGCCAAGCGTTTGAAAAAAATCGGGCGATACCTGCGTGATCTCTTCCCGTTCCGTCGAACCCGCCTCCCCCACCAGTGCCGTCCCGTAACGATAAATGGCAACTGCGCTGAACGCCGAAATGTGCCCGCGGCGCTCATAGTAGTTGGTCAGCGATGAACCGTCTCGGTACACCCCGGCTTTCGGGTAAGTATTGAACACGGTCACCAGCCGCGCGGCGCTGGGAAACGGCAAGGGGCGCAGCAGAACTGAATCCATGGCCGCGAAAATCGTCAGGTTCGCGCCTATGCACACCGCCAGCGTTAACAGCGCGCTTACGGTGAATCCAGGCGTTTTGCGCAGCAATCTGGCCGCATGCCGCAGTTGCCGAAGAAATTCATCGAACACTCGCAGCCCACGCGCCTCCCGGCAGTCCTCTTTCACGCTATTCATTCCTCCCAATTCCATATACGCCCGGCGTCTCGCTTCTTGTGGTGGAACGCCGGAATGCATCAGGTCTTCGGTGTATCGCTCAATGTGAAAACTTAATTCCTCGTTCATTCCCTTTTCAAAATCACTCCGCCAGCGAACTACCCGCAGCAGCGAACGCCAGCGCGCCATTTTCAAATCTCCTCCGGCGTTGTATTCAATGCCGCCGCAATCGCTGTCGCCAGCCGGTTCCACCCTGCCGTTTCCTCGCGCAACCGCCGCCGCCCCGCTGCCGTGAGCGTGTAGTACTTCGCCCGCCTGTTGTTGTCGCTTTGCCCCCATTCCGCCGCAATCAATTCCTGGTGCTCCAGTCGATAGAGCGCCGGATACAAAGAACCCTGCGGTATCTCGAGTGCGTCGCCCGAAATCTGCCGGATTCGCAGCAGTACGCCGTATCCATGCAGGGGTTCTAAAGAGACTGCCTTTAAAATCAGCATGTCCAACGTGCCCGGCAGCAAATCCGCGGTTTTTCCCATTTTAGATAGTTCCCTAGTTTGACTAGGAGTCTATCACAGTTGGCCGTGCGTGATACGCTCGAATGTATGAGTCATCGACAACTTGCCCTCACCAGCAAAATCGGCGAGCTGATGGCTCTCCTTGACACCATCCGGGCCAACCACATACAAAGTATGGTGGTGCGGATAGATACTCACGAGGCGCGAACTTACAGCGTTGACGGTCTACGAGACGCGCTCAGTAGTTTGGCGAGCGAAGCGAATTCATCGTCTGAAGCCACCATCAATGCGGTGGAAACGAAATACGAACATGATCGCGCCGATGTTCTCAGATTGGTGGGTAGACTTGCCGAGATTGTGGCGGCCACTTCAACCGGCAACGAATACGGCCCGGTGACTAAACAGTTCTCGACGTTTTAATCGGCATTTCCCGAACCGATGCCCCAAGCCCACAGCCTTTTCGGTTGGAGCCGGGAGCGAGGGTTGAACTCGCGGCCTCAAGATTACAAATCTAGCGCTCTGCCAACTGAGCTATCCCGGCTTATGTTCCTCTAAATTTTATCATTTGGCCTTGAAAATCGTACGCCAAGCCGCGATGCCGGCCAAAGTACCAACGGTACGTATAGGACCACGCCACGTTGCGATTGCTAAACTCCATCGGCCATACTAACCCCACAGGTAAGAGTAATGGCTCCCGGATCGTCGCGCGTCTCGCGCGCTGCCTTGGTGATGTATTCATTCGCCTCACTGGCGAGTTCCTCCTTGTGCGCCCAAACCGACGTCTTAACTCAGCACAATGATATTGGCCGCACCGGCCAGAATCTAACGGAAACCATACTCACTCCCGCTGTCATCGCTTCCGCCCCTTTCGGTAAGCTCTTTTCCCTGACGGTTGACGGACAGGTCTATGCGCAACCACTATACATGTCCAGCCTCGCAGTCGCGGGCAAATCCCACCGCGTCGTCTTCGTCGCCACCGAGCACGATAGCGTCTATGCTTTCGACGCGGACCATGGCGGATTGCCCTTGTGGCATGCCACTCTCTTGGACGAAGCCCATGGCGCGGCGCCCGGATCAACTCCGGCGCTCTCGTCGGAAACAGGTTGCGTCGATGTCGGTCTGGAGTATGGTATCACTGGCACGCCTGTCATCGACCCGTCCACACAAACCCTCTATGTGGTCTCGAACACACTGGAAAACGCCTATCCGATCTTTCGCCTGCATGCTCTAGACCTGACAACTGGCAATGAGAAATTCGGTGGCCCCGCTACCATCCAAGCTTCTGTAGCCGGCGCCGGCAATGGCAGTTCCGGCGGTATTTTGAACTTCGATCCCAAATGGGAGAACCAGCGTCCGGGTTTGCTCCTCCTCAACGGAAATGTTTACATCGGATTCGGTTCCCACTGTGATCATGGACCCTGGCACGGCTGGATACTTGGCTACGGCGCCGCCACGCTGGCACAATGCTCCGCCTTTGTCACCACGCCCAATGGCGCTGGTTCCGGTATCTGGATGGGCGGATCCGGCTTGGCGGGCGACCTTGAGCGGGGTGTTCCCCGCATGTTCCCCGTCACCGGCAACGGCAGCTATGATGCCAAACCGCCATATGGCACCAACACCATGAATTACGGCGATAACATTCTCCGCCTAAACCTCTTGAACGGGATGGACGTGGATGACACTTTCACTCCTCAAAATCAGGCAGCCCTTGCGGCGGCCGATTTGGATGTAGGCTCCGGCGGAGCGTTAGTGTTACCTGACCAGCCCGGAGCGCTCCCTCATTTGCTGGCGCAAGTAGGAAAATCGGGCGAGCTCTATTTAGTAAACCGGGATAGCTTGGGAGGCTTTAACCCCACGGCCAACGCCATCGTGCAGCAGGTTCAGATCGCCCACGGATTGTGGGGCCTGCCCGCTTATTGGAACGAAAATCTCTATCTGTGGCCTAAGCACGGCCAGCTCAGCCGTTATCCTCTGACCGACGGACTCTTGTCCTCCTTACCCAGCGAGGTTTCCCCGCAGATTGAAAACGGCGCGCTCGGATCTACTCCCTCCATCTCCGCCGACGGTACGCATGGTGGCATTGTCTGGTCTCTGGATTGGTCGGGCGCGCCCCAGATACTCTACGCTCACGACGCCGCCGATGTGGCGACTCTGCTATGGAGCAGTGCTCAGAACCCGGCGCGCGATTCCGCGGGAAATCCCATCGCATTGGCAGTTCCCACAATTGCCGATGGTAATGTCTTCGTCGGCTCAGTCGGCGCCGTTCAAGTTTACGGGCTGCTCCCCGATTTTTCCTTCAGCCTCTCCGCATCATCGTTGCATCTGAATCAAGCAGCCAGCACGGCGGCTTCTCTTAAAGTCACACCGTTGCATGGCTTCATCGGCCAAGTCACTTTCAGCGCCGCCGGCTTACCTCCCGGAGTGACCGTCGCGTTTACCCCAAATCCTGGTTCGACAACCATAACATTCTCGGCCTTGCCAAACGCCCCTCTAGGTGCCTTTTCGGTCGCTGTCACCGGTGTGTCCGGCACGCTCACTCATTCACTCAACCTGAGTCTGCAAGTCTGGCCGCCTCCCGATTTTAAGTTATCAACCTCCGCCGCTACCCTCAACGTGACTCAGGGCTCTCTAATTACAAATGAGATTACCGTCTCATCGGTCAACGGGTTCAGCGGCTCACCTGTCTTTTCAGTGAGCGGTCTGCCCGCCGGTTTGACCGCTAGCTTCTCTCCCGCCAACTCTCACACCTCCTCCGCCTTAACCCTAGCCGCCGCGGTAAGCGCCCCCACCACAGCTTCTCCCGTCAACATCACCCTCACGGCCACCGCTGGCTCTATCGTTCATTCCATCCCGTTGGCGGTTACCGTCTCGAACGTCATCCCTCCTGCCGTCGTTGACATGACGTCGGCTTCTAACGTCTACGGCGTTTTCAACAACGGGGCTTCCGTCACCCACGGTGGCCTCGATAACGATGGCTATGCCTACTCCGCCAAACTCCTCGGCAAGTCCCTCCGCGCCCTGGGTTTGCAGTTCAATTTTGGCAATCCTGGAGCGGCGAACGCTATCGCCAGCACCACCGTCTCTTTACCCGCTGGAAATTTCGCCACTCTCAGCTTTCTGGGCACTGCTGTTAACGGTGATCAAGCCGGGCAGTCGTTTACTGTAACCTATACCGATGGCACAACCACTACCTTCACCCAAAGTCTGAGCGACTGGGGCGCTCCCCAAAACAACACGGGCGAAACGGTGGTTTCCGTCATGCGATACCGTCTCACTCCCAACTGCGGCTGGCAGCGTGGACCCTGGTATCTTTATGGCTACTCGTTCGTTCTCAATACCGCCAAAACGGTAAGGAGTGTCACTCTTCCCAACAATCGTAATGTCGTTGTATTGGCTATGATGCTGGCTCGCGCTATCGGCGTAAACATCACATCGGCCTCAAACGTCTACGGTATGTCCGACCAAGGAACCGCCGTCACTCAGGGCGGTTTGGATAATGACGGCTATGCTTATGCTGCCCATTTACTAGGCGCATCCGTCACCGCTCTTGGCGTGCCGTTTACCTTGGGCGCCGCTGGATCGCCCGATGCCGTCGCCAACGCCACCATCCAATTACCGCCTGGCCAATTTGCAACTCTTAAGCTGGTGGGCGCCGCCGTCAACGGCAATCAATCCGACCAGTTCTTTATCGTCACCTATACCGACCGGACAACCAGTAAATTCAAGCAGAGCGTGAGCGATTGGTACACTCCGCAAAACTATTACGGAGAGACCTCGGCTTGGGTCATGCCTTACCGCATCAGTCCCGACGGAGGTCAGGCCAATGGTCCTTTCTATCTCTATGGCTATGAGTTTTTGCTTAACAGCGCCAAAACCGTAAAGAGCATCACTCTGCCTCGCAACCGCAACGTGGTCGTGTTGGCCCTCACTCTATCTCAATAGAAACGTGGGGCGCGCCGCCTCTCGCTGTATATACTTCTTCCATGCGAATCTTGCTCGCCGTCTCCGCGGCTTTCATTCTCATCAAGCCCGCCCTGCCTGCCGATTGGACCACCTTTGCTCATGACCCGCAACGCACCGGTTGGGCGTTTGAGGAAACGACCATTAATCGCGATAACGCCTCAACATTGGTGCTGAAATGGAAGGCAAAACTTCCCAACGACTCTTATAGCCTCTCCGCATTGACCGCGCCTGTCGTCGCCTCTGATGTTTCCACCGCCCGCGGCCTGCGCACCGCTGTCTACGTCGCCGGCATCGGCGGCACCGTGTTCGCCCTCGATTCTGAAACCGGCGAGCAGCTTTGGACCCGCACATTCAAATACCGCATCCAGCCGGGCAAGGGCGGTTATCAAGGTACGTTTCTATGCCCCAATGGCATCACCGCCACGCCCGTTATCGATAAATCCACACAAATCCTCTATGTCATCGCGGCCGATGGCGCTCTCTATGGTCTCGACCTTGGCAGCGGCGTCATCCGCTACGGACCCGTGCAATTCGTCGCCTCCTATGCCAAAGCTTGGAGCCTGAATCTCGTTAACGGAGTTGTCTATACCGCCCTCTCGCAGGGCTGCGGCGCCGGCCTGTCGGGCTTCTACGGAATAGACGTGCGCGACCGTCATCACCCCGTCGTCCATCAACTTTTACTTTCGAACTCCGACACCGCCGGCATCTGGGGCAGGGGAGGGCCCATCATTGGCGATAACAATCGCATCTATGGATCGACCGCCGATGGCCACTTCAACCCGTCTGCGGGCGACTACTCGAACACCGTTATCTCCGCCTCCCTCCCAAGTATCGACCTCCTCGATTACTATCTGCCCCTCAACTGGGATTACTTGCGTAAGAAGGATCTCGACCTCGGTTCCGCCAGCCCCGTCTACTTCGGCTGGAAAAATCGCCGTGTCATCGCCACGGGCACAAAGGAATCTGTCGTCAGTCTGCTCGATGCTGAGTCGCTCGGAGGCGCCGATCACCACACCACTCTCTTCACTTCACCGCAACTCGGCAATGAAAAGGGTATCTGTTGCGAGGGCCTCGGTATCTGGGGCGGCCTCTCTACCGCCGCCGATACACAAGGACAGACCTGGCTGTACGTTCCCATGGGAGGTCCGCCCGCATCCACCGCTCCTAAATTTCCACTCACCAACGGCGACACTCCCCACGGCAGCATCATGGCTTTTAAGGTTGTCGCCAACCCCGACACTCAAAACCCGGAGCTCGAACCCGCCTGGATCTCCGGCGATTTCGACATTCCCGACCCACCCATCATCGCCAACGGCGTGCTATTCGCTTTATCCACCGGTGAAAACGCCGTCCAGCGCGGCGGCGAAAAAAACCGCTTCCTGAACACCCATCCCGCCATTCTCCGCGCCCTCGACTCCGCCACCGGCAAGGAACTCTTCAACAGCAAAGACGCCATTTCGTCCTGGGTTCATTTCAGCGGACTCGCCGTTGCTAACGGCCAAGTCTACGTTGTCGATCACGATTCGAACGTCTACGCTTTCGGCCTCCCGCCAAAACCTTAGCTGAGCCTGTTTTTCTGAACCGCGCACGGTAGTAAGCGGATTTTGGAATTTTGTGCCGGAAATTCGCTACACCTTCACATTCAACTTCTTCACCTGCTCCACAATATAATCCGACGTTCTCCATCCCAACGCCGTAATCGTCAACGTCGGATTCTTATCCGCATTACTCACAAACGGCGCGGCGTCAGTCACAAATACGTTCTTGCAATCCCAAGCTTGGCAATGCTGGTTCAACACTGAGGTCTTTGGGTTGTCTCCCATCTTCGTGGCGCCGACTTCATGAATAATCTCGCCGCCCCTACTAATGCCCCAGTTCGTCTTTTCATCCGAGCTATACGTGACCTTCCCTCCCGCCGCCTCAATAATCTCCCGGAACGTCTCTTGCATATGCCTGGCCTGCAAAATTTCGTCCTGACTCCATTTAAAGTGAAACCGCAGCACTGGAATGCCCCACTGATCTACCACGTGCGGATCAATCTCACAGTAGCTATCCTCGTTCGGTATCATCTCGCCGCGGCCCGACATGCCCACATTCGCGCCATACATCTTCCGTATCTCGCGCTTCAATCCAACGCCATAACCGCCGCCGTTCAATTCTTCAAAGCCGTCGAACGTGCCCGCGTCCGGCTGGCTGCGGCCGCCGCCAAACTCAATGTGATAACCGCGCGCAAACGGCATCTGCCCCTGCTTTTGTTTCTGATACAGCCACCAAGGCATGTACATGTGCATGCCGCCCACGCCGTCTTCGTTGTGCGGCGGCATATCTTCCAGAATCGGCAGATAGCCCGATACGTCCGATCCCACCGTATCCATCACATATTTCCCGACCAAGCCGGTGGAATTCGCCAAGCCGTTCGGAAACTGGCTGCTTTTCGAATTCAGCAGCAGCCGCGCCGTCTCGCAGCAACTCGCCGCCAGCACCACAATGCGCGCCTTCACTTCCACTTCCTGCCGGGTCTTTGTGTCTATGTAGGAAACGCCGCGCGCCATCCCATCGGTCCCCACCAGAACCTCCCGCGCCATCGCTCCGGTGCGTACTTCCAGGTTGCCGGTCTTCATCGCCGGAAAGATATGCACGCCTGGTGAATTGAAATTCGCGTTCACTCCGCAAGACCTCCCGCACTGCGCGCAGTAGTGGCAGGCTGCCCTCCCATGAATCGATTTAGTCAATATCGCCAACCGCGAGGGAATGCACGGAATCTCCAGCCGGTCGCACGTCATCTTGATGATGCGTTCGTTCGCGCGCGGACCGGGCGCCGGCAGAAACTTGCCATCCGGTGTGTTCTCCAGCCCTTCATGCGTGCCGAACACGCCAATCAATTCCTCAGCCTTGTCGTAATACGGCGCTAGATCGTCGTAGGTAATCGGCCAGTCGAAACCCTTGCCATCGCGGCTGTAGGGCTTGAAATCGTAAGGCCCCATCCGCAGCGAAATGCGGCCGTAGTGATTCGTCCGCCCGCCCAACATGCGCCCGCGCCACCATTTCCATTCGCTGCCAGGAGCGTTTGTATAAGGCTCGCCCTTCACTTGCCAACCGCCCGCCAGCGTCGCGTCGAAATAGCCAAACGGCTTTTCCTTCGATGAGGCCGCCCGGTGTGGCGCTTGATACGGCCACTCGAACATATGCGATTGCTTGGTTCCATCGAACCAGCCGCCCGCTTCGAGCATGCAAATCTTAGCGCCCGCCTGCGCCAGCACGTGCGCCGCCACCCCGCCGCCGGCGCCCGAACCGATAATCGCTACATCATAAACTTTTTCAGGTTTCATTAAGTTAAGCGCAGATCTTCTCTACGACATTCCCCGCCACATCCGTCAACCGGAAATTCCGCCCTTGAAACTTGTAAGTGAATTCCGTATGTTCAAATCCCAACAGCTTTAAAACCGTGGCATGCAAGTCATGCACATGCACCTTATCGTTAATCACGTTAAATCCTAATTCGTCGCTCTCGCCAATCGTCACGCCCGGCTTAATGCCGCCGCCCGCCAGCCACATAGTAAACGCGTTCGGATGATGGTCGCGCCCATCTGATCCGCCTTGCACCATCGGCGTACGCCCGAATTCACCGCCCCAGATCACCAGCGTACTGTCCAGCAACCCCCGCTGCTTCAAATCCTGTACCAGCGCCGCCGAAGCTTGATCCGTATCCTTGCAATTAATCGTAATGTCTTTAGTCAGGTTGTCATGCTGGTCCCACGCTTCGTGATAGAGCTGCACAAAACGTACACCGCGCTCCACCATGCGCCGCGCCAGTAGGCAATCGGCCGCGAAACTTGGCTTACCCGGCTCCACGCCATACATATCCAGCACGTGCTGGGGCTCTTTTGATAGATCCATCAAGTCCGGCGTACTGCTCTGCATCCGGTACGCCATTTCAAAAGAATTGATGCGCGTGGCAATCTCAGGGTCGCCCGTTACGCCTTGCCGCATTTCATTCAAACTGCGGATCGTGTCCAGTGAGTCTCTCTGCACTTCGCCGTCAATGCCACGCGGGTTCGAAAGATACAACACCGGATCGCCGCTGCCGCGAAATTGCACGCCCTGATAAACCGTCGGTAGAAAGCCGCTGCCCCAACAAGAATTGCCGCCGCTGGGCCCCTTCTTGCCCGAACTGAACACCACAAACGCCGGCAGGTCCTTTGATTCGTTCCCCAAACCATAGGTCACCCATGCGCCCATGCTGGGCCTTCCAAATTGCTGCGTTCCGGTATTCATCAGCAATTGCCCAGGCGCATGGTTGAATGCATCCGTCACCATTGATTTCACAATCGCCACATCGTCCACAATCTTGCTGAAGTGCGGCAGCAATTCCGAAACTTCCGCCCCGCTTTGCCCGTATTTCTCAAACTTGAACTTAGGGCCCAGCAACTTTGAGCTTGGGTTGATAAAAGCGGCGCGATACCCCTTCAACAATTCCGGCGGCGGCAGCGTGCCGTCGAACTTCGCCAACTGTGGCTTGTAATCGAATAGTTCCAAGTGGCTCGGCGCGCCTGCCATAAACAGGAAAATCACGTTCTTCGCCTTCGCCGGCAGCGGCGGCTTCTTCACCGCCAGCGGATCAACCCGCGCCGTATCGGCCAACCCTGTTTCCGCCAGCAAGTTGGCCAGCGCCATCGCCCCCACGCCCACCCCGCATTGCTCAAAAAACCAGCGCCGGCTTACTTGCTTCGGGTCTTGCCCTTGCCAAAAACGATCCTGACAGTTCATCTGGTCCTCTCACTGCTTCGTAATGGTCTCATCCAGGTTCAGCATCACCCGCGACACAACGGTCCAAGCCGCTGCGTCCGCCGCTGTCACACCACTGGGCAGCGCCGGAGGTTTGGCCGGATCTTCCGCCGCCAAATCCCACGGGTTGCGTTTCCCATCGGCGTAGCGCGTTTCTTCCTTCTTCAATAGCGCTTCCAGGGTCGCCTCTTCTTGCGCATTGGGCTTACGCGAAACACACCGCCGGAATGCATAGGTCACCCGTTCTTCATCGGTGGTACCGCCTTCGCGCATGGTCTTCCACGCCAGCGCCCGCGCCGTTTCCATCGACAACGTTTCATTCAAAGTCGTGAGTGCCTGCAGCGGTGTGTCGGAACGCGCCCGGCGCACGCACGAACTATCTCCATTCGGCGTATCGAACGTATCCAACATCGGATAAGGCATCGAGCGATAGCGGAATGTGTACAGCGCGCGCCGGTAACGCTCCGCTCCCGTCGATTCAAACCAGGTCTTGATGCTGTAACTCGCTGGCGGCACAAACAGGAAAGCCGGCGCGGGCGGGTAAACGCTCGGCCCGCCGATCTCTGGATTCAGCAAACCGCTGGCTGCCAACGTAATGTCGCGCACCACTTCGCCTTCCACTCGAAAGCGCGGCCCGTGCGCCAGCAACCGGTTATAGGGATCTCGTTCCGTCAGTTCCGGCGTCGAATTCGACGACTGCCGGTACGCCGCCGACATCACAATTAATTTCTGCAGCGCCTTCAAATCCCAGCCGCTTTCCATAAATTGCACCGCCAGCCAATCCAGCAGTTCCGGATGCGATGGCGGCTCACACTGCGTGCCTAAATCCTCGCTCGTTGCCACAATGCCCGTGCCGAAATATGTTTGCCAAACGCGGTTCACTGTCGCCCGGGCCGTGGTTGGGGCTTTTCTATCCACCAGCCATTTTGCGAACGTCAGCCGGTCATTCGGTCCATCCGGCATCTTGTTCAGGTACGCTGGCGTTCCTGCTTCCACAATTTTGGCGGGCTTCAAGAAATCGCCGCGCGTCAATATATGCGTGGGCCGCAATTCGTCGCGCTGCGCCAGCACCAGTTGCGAACTGCCTTCCGGATAAGCCGCCCACAGTCCCGCAATCTCGTCGTTCTGCTGACGCCATCCCGGCACCGTAGTCCGCCAATAGCTAAAAACCGTTTGCGTCTCTTCGGCCGTGCGCTTGTCACTCGGCACGTTCAGGATTTCGCGCACACTCGCCGGCACCGGATCGGCCTCCGCATTTTCCGCCGTGGTGATCGATAACCGCAACCGTCCCAAATTATTGTTCGCATTATCGTTCCCGCCGCCGTGATTTTCTTTCAGATAGAACACCAGAACGGTCGATCCGGCGTTCGTGATCGGCGCCTCCGCAGTAAACACCGCCTTGCGCGCTTGATTACGCAACCCGGGCCCTACATCAATGCCCCAGCCCGTTTCATCTTTGCCGTCAATGGCATACTCCACGGGCCCCGTGACGCGGCGTTTCTTGCTCTGATCGTCGAAGACCGCCGCTAACTCCGCTTCAGGCGGATTCACGTCCGCCGTCGCCTTGGCAATCTTTACCGCGGTTTTCTTATCGGGCGTGCTCGCCGCCGCTGCTTCCACCTTGAATTCCGCCAACACACATGTTCCGTTCGTGGATCGTCCCGGCCCACCTCGCGGCAGAGTGGGATCTTTCAACAATTCCAGCCGAAACGCTCTGATGTTTTGCACATCGGTCTTAACGGTCAACTTCACTGTGTGCTTCACCGGCGCGAACCCTTGCGCCAATAGCGAGCCATCGCTCATGGGCGTATACTTCTGTCCGCCCGTCGAAATATCATCCACTTCCGGCCGCACCACAAGCCACTCCGGCTGATTGTGTTTCACGCTTTCTTCCCAATCGGCCATGCGCGCGCGCCAGTCTTTGTGCCTGCGCTGCAAAGTGTTTTCAATCTCCCGCGTCCGCCGTAAGATGTCGCTTCTTTTCATCTCCTCCGCCGGCGTGTACACGGCAATGTTGGCTTCATGTGTGTTATTCAAAAAAGCCATCATCTTGTAGTACTCTTCCTGCTTTAGTGGATCGTACTTATGGTTGTGGCATTGCGCGCAGCGAATCGTGAGCCCTAGAATCGCGCTCCCCACCGTATTCATCCGGTCGAACATCGCCTCCATCCGGAACTGTTCCGGATCTATGCCGCCTTCCTCATTCACTTGCGAGTTCCGCAGAAAACCGGTGGCCACCACTTCTCCCTGCGTATGCTGCGGCAGCAAATCGCCCGCGATCTGATCAATGATGAACCGGTCATACGGCAGGTTCTCATTCAATGATTGGATCACCCAATCCCGATAAAACCAGACCTCCCGCGGCTTATCTTTTTCATAACCGTCCGAGTCCGCATAGTGCGCCGCATCCAGCCAGTGGCGCGCCCACATTTCGCCATAATGCGGCGAGGCCAGCAATCGATCCACCTGCTTCTCATACGCGTTCTTGCTCCGATCGCGTACAAACGCGTCCACTTCTTCCACACTCGGCGGCAAGCCCGTCAAATCCAAACTCAATCGGCGCAACAGCGTAACCCGGTCCGCTTCGGGCGATGGCGTGAGGCCCTCCTTCTCCAGCCGCGCCAGCACGAATCGGTCAATCGGAGTCTTCACCCAGGCGGCGTTAGAAACCTGTGGCAGCGCCGGCCGCTCCGGCGGAATAAACGCCCAGTGAACTTTGCTGGCATTCACTTTCACCCCAACCGAATCGGGCCACTCGGCCCCTTGCTCAATCCAGGCTTTCAAAGTGGCAATCTGGTCGTCCGCCAACCGCCCGCCCATGGGCATTCGCACCACGTCCCCAATACCCGCCACACGCCTATAGAGCGCGCTGTCCGGCGCATTGCCGGGCACCACAACTTTCGCAAACACCGCTTGCTTGGAATCCAGCCGCAACCCCGCCATTTGTGTGTTCGGGCCATGGCAGGCGATGCACGAACGGTCGAAGATCGGCTGCACATCCCGCACGAAATCGATCTTCTTCGCCGCATTCCCAGGTTCCGTTTGACGGAACGCCAAGCCGCTGGCTGCCGCGCCTGCGGCAGCTAGACACACCACAACTAGGTCACGCATGTGTTTGGAGTGATTATATACCCGGAAACGCAAATCGCGCCGCCCCAACAATCAGGGCGAGAGTCATACCCGCTATCGCAAATTCGCCGATCGCACCAACAGCCAATGGTTTCAAACCCTGCTTTCGCAATTCTTGTACGTTCGTTTGCAAGCCGACTCCCGCAAAGGTCAACAAAAACGCCCACCGGGATAGATTTGCAATGTCGGCGATTTGCGTCTTGCTGAAAGCTCCTGCCGTTGCAGCCACAGAGATCAGTAGGAAACCAAGCACAAACTTCGGAAACTTCTGCCAAAGGAAAGCGCCCTTGTTCTCCACCGCCAAGGCCTTGCTTTGGCGGGCCCAATAGATGGCGTAAGCAAGAACGGCAAAACCGATGGTGGCATTGCGCGCAGTCTTTGCCAGCACCGCAAACTTGGCGGCCGCATCGGAATAAAGCGCTCCTGCTGCCACCGCTTCGGCCGTGTTGTCCACCGCCAACCCAGCCCACAGCCCGAAGGCGTGGTCGGAAAGACCTAAGCTATGGCCAATCAATGGGAACGCGAAAAGGCTGAATGCTCCTAGGGCTAAAATCGCCGCTATCGCGTATGAGGCATCTTCGTCGTCGGCGTCAATCGCCCCCTTTCGCGGCAATGATCGCTGAAACGCCGCAGATGCAAGAGCCTATCGCCAGCAGTGAGGTCAGCTTCGGTGAAAGTTTTAGCCATTTGCCGAGGAGCGTCATCAAGATGATCGACAGCCCCAGTTCAACAGCCACGAAGGCCAGGCTAAGAATGGCTCGGCTGCTGATGGAACTCACAGTTTCCGGCGGCTCTACCATGGAATATTCGAAACCACGCCAAGCTTTATCAAAACAGCCGTGGCCAACCCGAAAAGGACAGACCACCAATCCAGCGACAATTTACGGTTTGCCATCGATTCGATTTTAGATCATACCAAAGTCTATGAGCTTTATCATCAATGCCCTCATTCGGCATGTTAGCCAATCTACCGGCCGTAGGGCGGGCATTCTGTGCTGTCCACCTTTCAGGTGGACATTTCTACCATTTTCCCCAGACTGATTTACCTTGGAAGTATAGTTTGGTGGAGCAGGCGCTTCCGCCTGCTAAAAGGCGGCTGCGCCGCCTCTCCTTGTACCAAAGGAGCCGTAACGACAGCCTCACTTCGAATACTCTAGCGCTAAAATAATCGTCAAGCCAAACCACCGCCAAAGTTCGGAGTGAAGAACCTGAAAAAATGTCAGTCCGCATGAAAGACATAGCCGAAGGGCTTGGAGTGTCGCTGATGACCGTCTCCAAAGCGCTGCGCAACCATGGCGATATCGCCGATGAAACCCGGCGCCGCGTATTAGAGCGTGCGCGCGCCCTCAACTACCAGCCGAACTTGACCGCGCGCAGTTTGGTCAACCGCCGCACATTTCTGGTGGCGCTGGTCATTCCCGACCTGATGCACTCGTTCTTCGCGGAAGTTGCCAAGGGCGCCGACGACAAACTTGCGCCGCGGGGATATCAAATCCTCATCTCGAACTCGGGTGAGCGCGTCGAGACGGAATTGCACCAAATCCGCTCCCTCAGAGGGCGCAACGTAGACGGTCTGATCATTGCATCCTCTGCGGATAGCGCCGCCAGTCCAGTGGTCGATGAGCTAAACACATTCGGTGCCAGGTACGTACTGGTCGACCGGGACATTCCCGGGCTGAAGGCAAACTATGTTGGCGTGGACGACGAAGAGATCGGTTATTTAGCAACCTCCCATCTGGTGGAACAGGGTTGCCGGCGCGTGGCGCATATTCAGGGCCCGGAAAACTCGCCCGCCAAGGGACGTTTGCGCGGCTATCGGCGAGCGCTCGAAAACGCGAAATTTGTTATTCCGCCCGGCTATGCGGGCACCGGTGGAAGTGGGGATCTAGCCGGTTACGATGCTATGCGGCGTCTACTCCGCTTGACGCCTCGCCCTGACGGGGTCTTTTGCTACAACGATCCTGTGGCTGCCGGCGCCATGAAAGCCATTCTCGAAGCGCGTTTGAAAATACCGAAGGATGTCGCGGTTGTCGGTGCCGGGAATGTTCACTATTCCGATCTTCTTCGTGTACCGCTGTCCACCATCGACCAGAGCAGCCGCCTGATCGGCCAAACCGCGGCGAATCTTCTGCTCGATTCATTTGACGCGAAAGCGCCTGTCGTTTCGCAGCGCGTCCTGTTTTCGCCGCGGCTGTTGATGCGCCAATCCAGTCGGCGGCATTCCTGAAAACGCGATCGCGCGGTGGCAAGGTTCTGCAAAAGAAGCCAATACCCCACAGCTGAAAAAAGTGTTGACAGCCATTTGCCCTGGGAGTAAACTTCATCTAGTTCAGCTATAGCGCTAACTATCTCGCAATCCGGCGCTTTAGAAAAGGAGAGACCATGAAAAATTGCGCCACGCAGCGCCGGGCTTTGGTCCCGCGAATTGCTTTCCTGCTTGCGCTCACGTCGGCGTCTGCGAATTTTGCGCCCTTCGCCATGGCGCAGGAAGCCACCGCCTCGGTGAATGGAACCATTCAAGACAGTTCGGGCGCCGTTGTCCCCGGTGCCGAAATCACTCTGGTAAATAAAAATACCAACCTTTCCCAAACAACGGTGAGCACCCAAACCGGGCGCTATGTTTTCCTCGGCGTGCCTGCGGGCGAATATTCCCTTTCCGTAACCAAATCGGGCTTCGCCAGAACCGCGCGCGATTCCTTCAGTCTTGACGTCGATCAGACCGCAACGTTGAATTTCACGCTCACCGTCGGCGCCACTTCCACAACCGTGGTCGTCGAAGCGTCTCCGGTGGCCATCAACACCACCACGGCGAATCTGGGCACTGCCATCACAAATAATATGGTCGAGGAATTGCCCCTCAACGGCCGCCAGTTCACCCAAATGCTGGCCCTTACGCCGGGTGCGGCGCCGGCGAATGTCGCGCAGAATGCCGGCGGCGGCCAGTCGAATGCCCTCGGCACCGTGGTGATTCCGGCCATCAATGGCGCGCAGAATCGCAGCAACTACTTTGCGCTCGACGGTGTCAACGACACCGAAGTTGTCTTCAGTTCCTTCTCCGTATCTCCCATTCCGGACGACATCCGCGAGTTCAAGGTCCAATCTCATAACGACGACGCCCAGTTCGGCTACGTAACAGGCGGAACGGTCAACGTGGTGACCAAGTCCGGTACCAACCAGTACCGTGGCACCGCCTGGGAATATCTCCGCAACAACGCGCTCGACGCCCGCAATCCCTTCACCGCCAGCAACACAGAATTGCGCCAAAATCAGTTCGGCGGAAATTTGGGCGGACCCGTTATCATTCCCCACGTCTATCACGGCAAGGACAAAACCTTCTTCTTTGGAAGCTATGAAGGATTCCGTCAGGTCACCGGCGCCGGCATCACCGGCTTGGCCATTACCCCCACATCTGCGCAGCTCGCCGGCGATCTGAGCGGCCTCAATACCACCATCTTTAACCCTTTCAGTACCGTCACCGGGCCAAATGGAACGCCCGTTCGCACACCGTTCGCAGGGAATATGATCCCGGCCAACCTGATAGATCAGAACATGGTCAACTACGCCAAGGCGGTCTTCCCCGCCGCCGGCCCTTCTATTCTGGGGCAGTACAACACCGTGGCCACTGCGAACAACCCGAAGAATCAGGACCAATACAACCTCCGCGCCGATGAATATCTCACTGCCAAAGACACCATGTGGTTCCGCTATAGCTCCTCCGATCAAAGCCGGTTGAGCAACGCCGGCTTCCAAAATCTGAATGACAATGGCTCCACCGATGCGCGCAATCTGGGTGTGAATTATGTACACACCTTTAACGCCACTACGCTGGCGAGTGTAACCTTCGGTCACGACAGGTTGAACAATACGGACAATACGTTGCTAAACGGCGTCAATGCCGGCCCGCTGAACCAAAAACTGGGCTTTGCTTCGGTCTTTGGCTGCGGCTATAAGCAATGGGGTGGCGTCACCGATTGTTTAGTCCCGGCCATGAACATCAACGGCTTTATTGGCGGCGGCGAGGGTACCGGCGGCGGCAGCCCCCTGAACAATGTCTGGCAGATCACTGGCGATTTCGCCAAAACTTGGCACAATCACACCTTCAAGGCTGGCTATGATTACCAGTGGCAACACTTCTCCTCTACCAGCTTGGGCGGCAGCGCCACCTTTGCCCCCGCGGAAACCGCCGACCCGGCCAACCCGGGCACCACCGGAAGCGCTTTGGCTTCCTTCCTCCTCGGCGTGCCGGATAGCGCGAACAAGCGTGAGACACTCGCCACGGTTTCCGGCCAATACGTAACCGGAGCCTATTTCCAGGACCAATGGAAGGCCTCGCGTAATCTCACCGTAAACCTGGGAGTGCGCTACGAAATCGGCGGTTGGCCAAAATACGGTGAAGCTTCCAACGGCACCAACGCCATCGGCGAGTTGAATATGGCGAATGGGACCTATATCTTGCAGGATCCCGAGCCATCCTGCGCCAGTACCGGTGCCGCGCCCTGCATCCCGGCCGGTGCCCAACACATCGTGGTTTCACCCAACGGCCGCCTCTGGGATACGCCAAAGAACAACTGGGCCCCCAGAGTCGGGCTTGCTTATCGCCTCGGCGACCGAACCAGCGTGCGCGGCGGATTCGGCATCTTTTACGATCAGTTAGCCGGTATCACTCAAACCGTCCAGGGAATCGGCGGCGATTGGCCCGCCCAAACGCAGATTCTTGCCAACAATTTGAACGCTGCCACCGCCGGTCCGCCCACCGTGTTTTCCGAGAATCCTTTCGTTGGCCAGCTCAGCGCTCTTCCCCCCGCCTCGCCCTTTACCCAGGTTGAGTGGTATCGCGATCCCAATCAGAAGAACGCCTATTCCGAACAGTGGAACTTCCAAATCCAACGCGCCGTGAATTCGTCCACCGTGGTCGAAGCCGGTTACGTCGGATCGCATTCCAGCCGCCTCACCGTCGGCACCTACGCGAACACCGCTGAAACCCCCGGGCCTGGATTGCCCATTGACCGCGCTCCTTACAGCTACATCACGCCAACGTATTATGACAAGAGCATTGGCCGCGGTTCCTACAACGCCTTTCAGTTCAAGCTCGAACAGCGCATGTCTCACGGCTTGCAGTATCTGCTGGCCTACACTTGGTCTAAGTCTATGGACATCGGTTGTTCGGGCTACTTCAGCGTGGAAGGTTGTTCGGTGCAGAATCCATACGACTTGAATAATTCCCGCAGCGTCGCCGGCTATGACCTCCCTCAGGTTCTCTCCTTGAGTCTGGTGTATAAAATCCCCGTTCCTCGGACGAACTACCACGCGGTGAACTACGCCATTGGCAACTGGGAGGTGAGCAGCATTTTTCAAGCTACTTCCGGACTCCCGTATGATGTCGGCGTCTCCGGCGACATCGCCAACACCGGCAATTCCGGCTGCTGCAGCTATGGCTATGAACGCGCGAACGTCGTCGGCAATCCGAATCTTCCCAATCCGACCCCGGCGGAATGGTTCAACACCGCCGCGTTTGCCGTGCCGGCCAACTATACATTCGGCGACCTCGGGCGAAATGCTCTACGCGCGGATAGATATGTCGACCTCGATCTATCGGCGGTGCGCAACTTCCCAGTGGGCGAATCGCGGCGCTTCCAGTTCCGCGCCGACATGTTCAACGTGGCCAACCATCCGGTTTGGGGAACCCCCGGCGAAGTGCTAAACAGTACACAGTTTGGCACCATCACAAGTACGCGCAGCACGGAGCGCCAGATACAATTTGCCGCCAAGTTCTTTTTCTGAAGCGCCGGCAGTGAGGACGGCCACAGCCATTCTATTGTTGTGGAGCTGCCGAACGACCCTCGGTGCTGCCGAGGTTTGTGACCGCCCGCCTAAACCCTCGGCCGATTCGTACACCGCGCTGGGCGTCGGCCTGGCGCGGCACCAGCGTTATAGCTGTTCTTTTCAAGCGTTCGAAAACGCCCTTCAGCTTGCTCCTGGCCGCTGGCTGACGCACTATGATTACGCCTTGGCCCTAAAGGCCGCCGGATTGCCCGACAAGTCCATCGAAGAACTCCGCCAGGTCACCACCCTCAACCCGGAATTTCTCGATGGCCATCTCGCTTTGAGCGACGCGCTGAAGGCTAAAGGTTCGCTCGAAGAAGCGGCACGCGAACTCAACGCGGCGCTGGGCATCGACCAGAACTCGCTTCCGGCCAACGAGGGCCTCGCCCAAATCTTCATGGCGCAGAGACGGTTTTCCGCAGCCATTCCTTATCTCCGCCAACCCGCCAAACGCCAGCCCAACGTCTCGCGCTATCAATTGGATCTGGCTGTGGCTGAGGCGGAGTCGGGCGATGATCCAGCCAGTCGCCAGGTTCTGAAAACACTGTTGGCGAAGATGCCCAATCTCGCCGAAGCCCATTACAATCTGGCCGTCATCATGGCCAAGGAAAATGAGTTTCGCGAGGCGGCAGCGGAATATCGGGCGTGCCTGCGGCTCGATCCCGCGAACAATGCCGCGCGGTTCGCCTTGGCCGTAGTGCTCCATAAAATCGCCGATGACCACTCTGCGCTTCCCTACGCCGAAGAGTATGCCAAACTTCAGCCCAACGACCCCCGTGGCTTTGCCTTGCTAGGCAAGCTTTACCGCCTCACGGAACACACTGAAGAAGCCGAAAAGGCCTTGCTCCGGGCTGTTGAGTTGGCGCCGGCCGATGCCGAGGTGCGGCTCGACCTCGGGATTACCTTGGCGCAGCGTCACCTGTTGCTTCCGGCTCGCGACCAACTGGAAAAGGCGCGGGCGCTAAATCCGCAGGCGGAGGATGTGCATTTCCGCCTCGCCAATCTGTACAAGGATCTGAACGAGACGGACCAGTGGCAGCGTGAGCTCGGCGAGGTCGAACGCCTCAAAGCTCGCAAGATGAGTGAGGATCTCGGCGCCTCGCTGGCAACCCGCGCCAATCGCCTTCTCGCTTCGGGCGATGCGCGCGCCGCTCTCGATTTGTATCGCCAATCTTTGCAGGACGATCCTGGCAACGCCAAAACTTACTACAATCTGTCGATCGCCTTAAGAACCATCGGAGATGCCGCGGGGGAAAGGGAGGCCCTAAAGCGGTCTATCGAATTAAACGGTAATCTGGCGCCAGCCCACGACCGTATGGGCATCTTGTACCAGCAGGGCGGTCAAATCGATGAAGCCTTGGCCGAATTCCAGGCGGCCATGGCAGCCGAACCGCAAGCGGCCGAGCCTCCCTACAACCTCGCGCTGGTCTACGCCTTGCGCGGCCAAAACGCGTTAGCCGAAAACTGCTTTCGTCGCGCGATCGAAAATGACCCTGACTACCTCGATGCCCATCTCATGCTCGCCAAAGTCATCGCCGCGCAAGGCCGCTTGAGTGAAGCGGAAAAACCCGCCGAAACCGCTTTGCATTTGGCCCCGCGGAACCCCGCCGCCCTCACTCTGTTAGGCATGATTCGCACCCGCTTGGGCCACGGAGACACCGCTCTCCCGCTGTTTCGCCAGACTGTAGCGCTCGCGCCCGCCGACCCCGAAGCTCACCTCAATTTGGGCATCGCTCTGGCCGACGTGCTCAACCCCGAAGCGGCTATTACTGAGTTTGCCGAAGCGGTCCGCCTGGCGCCTCAGAATGCCGCCGCGCACTATAATTTGGGCCGCGCCTTGTTTGACGTGCAGCGCATACCGGAGGCGCAACCCGAACTCGAACGCGCCCTCGAAATGCAGCCCAACTACCCATCTACCCTCTATCTCTTGGGCCTGATTGAGCGCCAACAAGGGAACCTCCCGCGTGCCGTAGAGCGCTTTAGGGCGGTGATCGCCATAGATGCTTCCGATGCCGCCGCGCATTTCCAGTTAGGCCGCTGCCTCAAAGCATTAGGACAAGATCAATCGGCCATAAGCGAGTGGCGCACAACTTTACAGCTCAAGCCTGACGATAAAGAAGCTGAATACAATTTGGCGCGGGCTCTGGGTGAAACCGCACCCCAGGAAGCCCATGCCCTGCGCGAAACCATCGCCAATGAACAGAATCGTCAAATGGATATTGACCGCGCCAGCACCTTGGGCAATTTCGCTCTCACTTCCGCCAGCCAACGCGACTGGCCGCAGGCCGTGGCCCATTTCAAAGAAGCGTTGCAGGCTTGTGGCGCTTGCACTTTACAAGCGCAGTTGCGAAAAGATCTTGGGCTCACCTACGCGCGCTCCGGCAACCTGCGCGACGCGCTGGCCGAACTGCGTCAAGCCGAAGGCCTCGCTCCGCGCGATCAGGATATTAAGAAGTCGATTCGCGTCGTGCAGGCAGCCAGCGAGCCCCCACCCGTCGCTGTCCCTTCGCGAGAATGATTCCGCCAATTCATATGCGTACAGCCGCGTTTCTTTTGAGTTCCGCTATAGCGTTCGCCCAACTGCCTGTCCCTCAAGCGGGCGCCAATCCGATCCAGATAGATCAGTCCTCCGTTACCGACAACCTTCAGGTGTTACTCGCCACACAGGCCGAGCGCACCAGCGACATCGCCGTCAAAGATCCAAACGAAGGACGTAAGAACTTCTGGATTTACAATTTCCTGGCCACAGACGATTATCTGGCCTGGACCGTTTCGCTTCCCGCCGCCGCGCCCTATCAAGTGACGGCCCTGTTAGCGGCTTCGAACGGACAGAAATTTTCCTTGACAGTCAACGGCGGCGCTCCGCTTCGGTTCACCGCCCATGGCGATTGGGAGCGGCTGCTTGCCGGGACGGTGAGTTTGCCGGCCGGCGTGGTGCGCCTGGTATTGCGCAGAACGGGCGATTTGTCCGGCGATGTAAAATTGAAATCCTTAGAATTGTTGCGTGCCGGCGACGTGGCCGCATACAACGCTCGAGTAGCCGCGGCGCGAGGCCATACCGAATGGCTGAGCCACGCCAAGTACGGCCTCATGTTCCAATATGGACCCTGGGGCTTTCCAAACAACGCGGGTCCCGCCAAGAGCCTCGATCGACAGGCGGCCGATTTCGATGTTCCCGGTTTCGTGGCCAGAGTGGCCGAAACGGGCGCCGGCTATGTCATTTGGTCAATCAGTTGGTGGGGCTATCATATGGATGCCCCGCTGAAAACTCCGAACTCCATCGTAACCGCCGACGGCGGCCCGGCCAATCCGGGCTTGGCTGCCTCAACTGACCTCATCGGCAACATAGCCGCCGCCCTGCATCGCCGAGGAATTCGTTTTCTGCTCTATTATCATGCCGGCACCGAGGATGCCGCTTGGTGGCCGTATCAGCATTTCCCATCCGGTTTTTCCGCCACCGGGACTGGTGATCGCAGCACCTTTCTCCGCAACTGGGAGACCGTCGTGACCGAAATCGGAAACCGCTATGGCGCGAATCTGGACGCGTTCCTGTTTGACGATGGCATGATTTATTACCCCGCTCCTTTCGAGAAATTGGAACGCGTGGCCCGTGCCGGAAATCCCAATCGCCTCGTCTCTTGGAATGCTTGGGTCATGCCTCGTTTCACGGATTTCCAAGACATCTATTTCGGCGAAGGCAGCCACGGCGAGCCAATGCCCGGATCCGCCCCGCCGGGCGGCAACGGTATCTTCAGCTCCGGTCCGCAGCAAGGACTCTTACAGCAGGGCATGTTCGTCATGGATGGCGATTGGGGCGTTCACACCCAGGGCGGCGGTGTGATTAAAACTGACCCAACCGTCACCAGTGCGGCCGCCATCCGCTGGGCCAAAAGCGCAGCGTCCCGAAATGTGCCCATCACCTTCGACCTCATGATGTACGAGGATGGCACCATGGCGGAAAGCGATTTAGCCATTTTCAAGGATGTGCGGCAATCCGTCTACGGCAACTAAGATCGCACCCCTAAATTACAAAGCCTTGCGAAACGTCAGGTTAATGCGGCAGCCGCCTGTCAGATCGCTCAAGCCCTCCTTCAGCGGCGCGACGCCATGAAAAGCGAGCCGCGCCGGACCGCCCCAAACCACCACGTCGCCACTTTCTAAACGGTAACGCCGGGGCCTTTCTTTGCGCGTTGCCCCGCCAAAGAGAAACGTCGCGGGCAATCCCAGCGAAACGGAAACAATAGGCTCCTCGAAGTCGACCTCGTTCCGGTCCTGATGCAACGTGAGCCGTGCGCCCGGCTCGTAACGGTTAATCAAGCAAGCGTCGGAAACGAATTCAGGGAACCCGGCCGCCGCCGCCGCACGGGCCGATAAGTCAGAAAACAGCCGTGGCATCGCGGGCCATCGCTTACCAGTCTCCGGATCGATCTCGGCGTATCGATACCCTTTCCGATCCGAAATCCAGCCCACCTTCCCGCAGTTGGTAATCCCAATCGACATGCGAAATCCACCGGGCGTAATCATATGCCGGAACGGCGCTACGCCGGCCATCTCCGTCACCTGCGCGACCAGTTGCGCTTGTTCGGAAAGCGCAAATCCATGCAGCAATACGCCTCCTTCGCAAAGCACTTCGGCGGTATGTGAAGAGTGATTGGGAAAAAGGTCGGCCTGCGTTTAACCCTCCATCGCCAGCGGACGAATCCACATTCTATCGGAAGCGTGAGAAGCTGTGAAAAAATCAAAATTGGAGATGTGGCGCAGGATGGCATCCTGCGCGCCGATTGGCAATCGGCGCCTGGCGTTCATTCATCTCCGAATCCGAGCCGGAAGCGTGAGCGACCTAGTTTGGCCTTTTATTCTCTGCCCCTGGCGCCGTTTTTCAACGGAGTGCTCACGGGCCTCCTGCCCACGTCCAGCTTGCCTTCCGCGCTGAGCCAGTTTGCCCGAGATCTATGCGACACTGGAATTCATCCGT
The DNA here is from genome assembly GCA_963785595.1 of Bryobacterales bacterium. GTDB lineage: Bacteria > Acidobacteriota > Terriglobia > Bryobacterales > Bryobacteraceae > Bog-105. The sequence goes on from CAWAVY010000004.1 coordinate 1,081,990, forward strand.
TCCGATGATATGCCCTAGACTTGTAGCCTTAATCTCTACTGCATTCTTATTATCATTGACGGGTTGCGGTGGTTCGGCCGGTAACGGCACTTCCACTGAAGTCATACCCATCAACCCCATGCCCAGCATCTCCGCCGACGTCATCGTCTTTGGTGCGTCTCCCTCTGGAATCATGGCGGCAATCGAGGCGGCGAGTCTGGGCAATCAAGTGATCTTGCTGGAACCCACCCAGCATGTCGGCGGGTTGATGTCTAACGGCCTCGGAGCCACCGACCGTTATGATGACTTTTTGCCCGGCGGCCTTCCGACGGAATTCTTTAGACAGATAGATGCCTACTACGGGGAGACGCCAGGCAAACCGTCTTACGACTTCGAACCTCACGTCGCCGAACAAGTTTTCAATTCTATGCTTGGTCAGTACAGCAATATCAGCGTCGTCTTAGGCGTAACAATCTCGTCATTACAGATCACCGGCGCAACCATCAATAATCTGACTGGCACTAACGGCGTCACTTACTTCGGACGCGAATACATCGATGCCAGCTATACCGGCGATCTCATGGCCGCGGCCAACGTCAGCTTTACTGTTGGCCGTGAATCGTCCGCGCAGTACGGTGAGAGCTTGGGCGGAGTCGGCACGCCGGCTCAAGTGGGATCTAAACCTATAGATCCTTACATCGTTCCGGCTGACGCCACCAGCGGCCTGATCGCGCATGTTTTCTCGGACGTGCTCGGAACGCCCGGCTCCGCGGATACCGCGGTCATGGCTTACAACTATCGTCTTTGTGTCAGCTCCGATCCCAACAACCAAATCCCTTTTTCGGCTCCCCCAAACTACGATCCTTCTGAATTTGAGCTCCTGGGCCGCCTCGTTTCAAGCGCCAAGTCTCCCCCCACCCTTTCCAGCCTTCTCTCTTTGGTCGCATTGCCGAACAAAAAGTTCGACTTGAATAATACTGGCCCAATGTCTACCGACGAAGTGGAAGAGAGCTTTGGTTATCCGAATGGCGCACTGAGCGAGCGTCAACAGATCGAAGCGGAGCAAAAGCGCTATACCCAGGCATTGCTCTATTTCCTCGAAACCGACGCCCGCATTCCGCAGACCGTGAGAAGCTCCCTGCAGGCATTGGGCCTCTGTAAGGACGAATTCACCGATAACGGCGGGTGGCCTCACCAGATCTATGTCCGCGAAGCCAGGCGGATGATAGGCACATTTATCATGACTGAAAGCAATCTGAAACCGGACACCACAATTCGCGATTCCATCGGTGTGGGTGGCTTTAACGTAGACGACCACTATGAGCATGTTGTAAACATCAATGGAACCGTTTATTGGGAAAACCACGGTGGTGTGTCCCAAGGTCTCTATCCGATTCCGTATGGGATCCTGACCCCGCAAGCTTCCGAAGCCACTAACCTTCTTGTCCCAGTCTGTGTCTCCGCATCCCATGTCGCGTTCGACTCCTTGCGGATCGAGGTTACGTACATGATCATGGGCCAGGCAGCCGGAGCCGCCGCTTCGCTGGCCATCGAAGAGAACACCTCGGTACAGACGGTCGGCTACCGCACGCTCAGCGCCCAATTGTTGAGCGATGGACTGGTGCTGACACCTCCCTAAACCCACGTTCGCTTTGATAGCATTAACTGAACCGCCCCATCGAAAAGGTTTTCAATGCGGTTTCAAATCGAGTGAGACGAAGTGAATCGGCGCGACTTTCTTAAACTTGCCCCGCTAGCCGCGCCTCTGCCTCGCTTACTTGCGCAGCCCGCTGAGATATCGTGCGACGTGGCCGTCATCGGCGGAGGAACCGGCGGGTTTGCCGCAGCCTTGGCCGCTTTGCGCAATGGCATGCGCGTCGTCCTAACCGAAGAAACAGACTGGCTTGGCGGCCAGTTGACGTCACAAGCCGTGCCTCCCGACGAACACCCTTGGATCGAGCAGTTCGGGTCTACTCGAAGTTACCGCGATTATCGGTCCGCCGTTCGCGCCTATTACCGCGAGCATTACCCGCTCACTGGGGAAGCCAGAGACCGCGCAGACTTGAATCCCGGCAACGGTTCAGTCTCGCGCCTCGCCCACGAGTTTCGCGTATCTGTCGAAGTCTTGCAGGCTTTCCTCCTGCCGTATCTCGGAAACGGGCAGCTTGTTTTGTTGTTGGAGCACGTCCCCCAATCCGCTACAACTGCCGGAGACCGGGTTACCAGCGTTACGGTGGCAGACAGAAGGCTGGGTATTAAGCGGGTAATTGTATCGCGGTTCTTTATTGACGCGACTGAGCTGGGCGATTTACTTCCTCTTACAAAAACCGAGTTTGTGACCGGCGCGGAATCGCAAACGCAAACCGGAGAACTCCACGCTCCCTCCGAGCCTCAGCCCGGCAACAGCCAGTCGTTCACCTTTTGCTTCGCCATCGATTATCTCAAGGAGGAAGATCACACAATCGAAAAGCCAAGCGACTACAACTTCTGGAGGGGTTATGTTCCGAAGCTTACGCCTCCTTGGATGGGCGCTCTGCTGAGTTGGTCGATGTGCGACCCAAAAACCCTGAGCAAGCGAGATGTTTATTTCGATCCCAGCGCCGATGCCCCGCAAACCGCCAGCCTCAACCTATGGACATATCGGAGAATTGCCGATCAATCCAACTTTCTGCCGGGGACTTATCGGAGTTCGATTACCCTGGTAAACTGGCCGCAAAACGACTATTGGCTCGGCGATCTGGTTGCGGCCTCTGCGGCCGAATCGGAGGATTACCGAAGCAAGGCCAAACAGTTGAGTCTGTCTCTCCTGTATTGGATGCAGACCGATGCTCCCCGCCCCGACGGCGGTTCCGGATGGAAGGGGCTCCGGCTCCGGAAAGACATCGTCGGTACCGGCGACGGATTGGCCAAAGCTCCATACATTCGCGAATCAAGAAGGATCAAGGCGGAATTTACCATCTTGGAGCAACACGTTGGCACGGAAATGCTCACGAAGAAAACGCGATCGCCCGTGGAGGATGTTTCCGCCGCCCGCTTCTATGATTCAGTCGGCGTCGGTTGCTATCGTATCGACTTGCATCCCTCCGCGGGAGGAACGAATTATATCGACGTAAGCTCGGTTCCCTTCCAAATACCGCTTGGGGCTTTGCTCCCCGTTCGTCTGGACAATCTGTTAGCCGGTTGCAAGAACATCGGAACCACTCATATTACAAACGGCTGTTACCGGCTTCATCCTGTGGAATGGAACATTGGGGAAGCCGCTGGCGCTCTCGCTGCATACGCGGTTCATACCAGGCAAAGTCCTCGCGCCATCCGGTCCGGCGCGAAGAAGCTTCAGGCCTTTCAGAACCTTTTGCTTAAGCATGGGTTCGAGCTTGCCTGGCCGCGCATTCATCCCGTTTAGCCTAGGTCGCCGACGGCTCAGCCCCCTGCATGCACTCCCGCCCATGCTCCCACTCGCTGCCGTTCTAAAATAGGGCAATCCATGAAGATTCCCTTCACCCTCGCTTTCACCGTATTCGGCTGTGTCGCCTTCACCGGCGCAACCCTGCTCGGCGCGCAAGCGCCACCGGCCTCTAACGGCCAATCCCTCTTCGTTCAGAATTGCGCCTTCTGTCACGGCCGTGACGCGGGCGGCGGCGAAAACGGGCCTGACCTGACCCGCTCCAAACTCGTCGCCGAAGACGTCGGTGGCAACCAGATCGGCCCCGTCGTCCTCAATGGCCGCCAGGAGAAGGGTATGCCGCGCTTCCAATTGGCCGACCAGGACATCAAAGAGATCGCCGCCTATATTCATGCCGAAAAGAAACTCGCCGAATCGCAGAAGGGCGGACGCCGCGGTGTCGAAGTGGCCGATCTGCAAACCGGCAACGCCGCCGCAGGCGAAAAGTATTTCAATGGGGCGGGGAAGTGTGTGAGTTGTCATTCACCGACAGCCGATCTCGCCGGCGTGGCCTCCCGCCATGAGGGCCTCAAGCTCGAGCAAAGGCTGCTCTATCCGAATGGGGCTGTGGCCAGCATTACGGTCACTTTACCGAGCGGCCAGAAACTTGTGGGCAAGCTAGCCTACCATGACGAATTCAATATCGGCATGCGCGATTCCAATGGCTGGTATCATTCGTGGCCGGTGAACGCCGTAAAGTTCAATATCGACGACCCCGCCTCTGCCCACGCCCTCCTCCTCGATAAATATAGCGACGACGATATTCATAACCTCATGGCCTATCTCCAAACGCTCCGCTAAAGGAACACACTATGAACCTGTTCAAATGCACTCTTCTCGCAGTTCTCGCCAGCGGCATGACGTTCGCGCAGGAGTACGATCCGAGCTGGCAGCTCAAGCCGCCTACCGATAGCTGGCCCGGTTACCATGGCGATTACTCCGGCCGCCGCCACAGTCCCCTTACCCAAATCACGCCCGCCAACGTTGAAAATCTGGGGCTCGCCTGGTCGTTCCAAACGGGCGCAAGCGGAGAATTGAAATGTTCGCCCTTAATGGTAAATGGCATTTTATACATCAGCATGCCCGACGACGTATGGGCGGTCGACGCGCGTTCGGGCCATCTACTCTGGCATTACCGGCACCCTCCTAACAAAGGTTTTCACATCGGCCATCGCGGTGTTTCCATGTACAAGGAATGGCTGTTTTTCACCACCGCCGACGCCCACCTGATTTGTCTCAACGCCAAAGACGGCACGGTGCGCTGGGATGTCACCATTGCCGATTCGCAAAAAGGCTATTGGATGACCATGTCGCCCATGGTGATTCGCAATCACGTGATCGTCGGCGTCTCCGGCGATTTCGATAACCTCGCCGGCTTCCTGAAAGCGATCGATCCTGAGACCGGTAAGACGCAATGGCGTTGGGATAGCACGCCGCCCGCCGGCACCCCTGATGCCACTACCGGCGGCATGACATGGATCACCGGCACTTACGATCCAAATCTGAATCTGCTGTATTGGGGCACCGGTAACCCCACGCCTGTGCTGAACGGCAAGGTGCGTCCGGGCGATAACCTTTATACCTGCAGCATCGTCGCTCTCAATCCCGATACCGGCAAACTGCAGTGGGCGTTCCAACCGTCTCCCCACGATACCCACGATTGGGACGCGGTGGAAACTACCGTTCTCGTTGATGCTCCTTTCAATGGAGAACCCCGCAAAATGCTCATGCAAACTTCGCGTAACGGCTACTTCTTTGTGCTGGATCGCACCAATGGCAAGAGCCTCCTGACCGTTCCCTACGGCCCCGTAAATTGGGCCACGGAGGTGGATGCTCAGGGCCGCCCGCGATCAAATCCCGCCAAAGAACCGGCGCCCGATGGCCGTCTCATCGCTCCCGACGAGGGCGGACTTACTAACTACCGTTCCCCTAGCTTCGATCCCGCCACCGGGTTGTTTATTGTAGATGCGCATCCCAGTTACGGTATTTACTTCGCCAAACCAGCCGATGGAGCCTTCGGCTGGGCAGGAGCGGACTATGGCGTGTGGGGCAAAGCGATTCTCGAGGCTATTGACTACCAGACCGGCAAAATTCGCTGGACCCATGAATTAGGTCCAAACGGCGCAGGCGCCGGCGTCTTGACTACAGATTCGGGCTTGCTCTTTACCGGCGACGCGCTGGGCAACGTGCTGGCCCTGGATACCAAAGATGGCAAAACGCTCTGGCATTCCGGAACGGGCATACCCATGCAGAGTTCGCCTATCACATACGAACTCGACGGCCGCCAGCACGTCGTCACCAGCAGCGGCGGGGTGCTCTTCTCCTGGACCCTGCCCAAGAGCCTGATCGCCACCCGCTAACTCCTCGGTGGGGCAGACGCTTCCGTCTGCCGCTGGAGTTTCTACATTTCGCCTGCCGTGTCCCATTTCCGTAGGGCGGCCATTCCTGGCTGCGAGGCGGCTTTCCAGCCGCCTCCCGCCTTAGAACGTAATCCGCGCCGTCAACTGTATATCGCGCGGCCCGGCCCCTTCCGCTGATTGCAGGCTCGTAATCTGCCCGAACCCTGCAACCCCCACCGTCAGGTTCGAAGGAGGCGCGAAATTCGGATGATTAAACAGATTCGCCACCTGCGCTCCAATCTGTACTCGAAAGCTCTCCGCAATACGAATGCTCTTGATCAGCGACATCGATACCGCCTGCGTGCCGGGACCAACCACACTGCCCGCCGAGGCGTCTCCGAATCGCCCGATATTGCTGCCCGGATCCGCAAACGCGGCCGGATTAATCCATTGATTGATCGATTGGCCCGCATAGGGATTCACCCCGGCAACTGTATCTGCACGGCCACCCGTTGAGTTAAACACGTTGTAACCGGCGCCGGAAGGGTCGCTGAGCGTAGTCGCGGACATGAACGGCCCGGTCTGAAATAACAGCACACCGCTCAGTTCCCACCCTCCGGCTATGCCGTCAACCAAGCCATTCGCGCTATTCAGCAACATCTTGCCCTTGCCGAACGGCAGTTCATAAAGGAAAGTAGTCAGAAAACGGTTGCGCCGGGTAAAGGCCACGTTCCCATAATCGAGTCCTGGATGATAGGGGTCTGAAATCGTTCCGCCAAATTCTCCCGCAAAGCCTCCGGCGGGCGTGCTGCCTACTCCGTTCACGTTCGATAGATTCCGCGCGAAGATATAGCTGCCTTGAAATTGCAGACCATTGGCCATCCGTTTTTTCACCGAGACAGTGGCGGATTGATAAGTGCCGAATCCGTTGTTCGTCTCGTAGTAAATGTCCTGCCACAAGGGAAACGGAAAATTGGAAGGAGTCAGATTACTAAAGCCCGTGGTATTGGCCGGCGGCTGATTCAGATTTTCGCCCGTTCCCAGGTTGGAAGAGTGATTGCCGTCATAAGAGACGCGCAGGCCCAGGCCCTTGCCCAGATCGCGTTCAATCGTAAGATTCCATTCCTGGACATACGGATCTTTGTAATGAATGTCCGTAACTTGATAGAAGCTTTGCGATCCCGGTTGCGCAATGTTAGAAGGCCACGCATAGGGCAGAGTATAAGTGGGAGTTCCGTTCGCTTGGATCGAGTTATTGAAAAATCCCACATCGCTCGATTGCACCCCCCAGGCGCTAATCACCGCCGAACTCATCAATGCTTCGATAAAGCGCCCATAGCCGCCGCGCAAAACGGTTTTATCGTCTCCGAAAACGCGCCACGCAAAGCCGAACCGTGGAGCGAAGTCGGTCTTCGCCGAATAACGGAGCGCGCCTGGAATACCCGCCTGTTGCGCGCTGATAATCGGCGTGGGAGCGATGGATTGCTGGAAGCCCGGATTCAAGATTCCGAACGTACCTGGACCCGGCAGAATCACCGCGCCCCGCACCGTTTCGCCATTTTGGATGCTCAAATAAGCCGGGTCGAAATTCGCCAGATTGTTGTATTTATCCCGGAACATCGGATGATACTCATAACGCAAGCCGTAATTGAGTGTCAGCGTCCGCGACAACTTAAAATCGTCCTGCACGAAGAAACCATAATGCTCGGCCATGGCGTAGGTATCGGGCGCCAGATTCGTCGCGATGGTGCTGTTATCGGGATAGCCCAACAGGAATGAGGCAATGGGTGTGCCGGTTCCGCTCCCCAAAAGCGCACTCATCACCGAACCGTTGAAGCTATACTGCCCCAGCAACAGGTTGTAAAACACATTGTTGAAATAGCCGTGCAGGCGGCGATAGTCGGCGCCAAACTTCAACGTGTGCTTGTCCTTCGTCCATGTCAACGTTTCCAATACCTGCTTGGTGCCTTGGTTCCCGTCAGATGATTGTCCTCCCAGCCCTGCGAAGCCGGCTATACTAATGCCCGGCACTATGTCCGCGCCCGCCGGCGGGATTTGCGGCAAATTCGTCAGGCCCAGTTGCTGTGCCGCCCCTTGACCGCTGATGGCAAAATTGAGCGCGTTACGGCTTTCGCTAAAACCCGCGCGCAGTTCGTTGACAAGCGTTGGACTGATCGTATAATTCCACGCCACCGTCAACGCTTCATCCACCTCGGGAGTCGAATCCGCGCCAACCTCCGGAGTGGAAGGATTTCCGCCCACCGTATGCACCTGGAAAACCCGCCGGTTCTTGTACGTGAACCTGGCAAACAGCAGGTGCTTCGAACCAATCGATTGGTCTAGGCGCACGTCCCCTTGGTTACTGGTAATCGGTATCGCAAAGTTCGCCAGATAGTTGTTCGCCACCGCTCCTGGCGTACCGTAATTGGGCAAGGGAAATAGATAGCCAAGCGCTTTTTGCGAGTACGCGGAGAGCTGGCTGCTGGGAATCTGATTGCCTGGGTAGTTCGTGAGCGGGTCGGCATACGCCGAAAGATCGCCGTTTCTCATCGCCTGCGTGGGAACGCTCTCAATGGCGGTTACACTTTTAGGCAAGCGTAGCGCCTCAAAGCTGCCGAAGAAAAATGTCTTGTTATGCCCGTTATAGAGCTTGGGAATGGAAACCGGGCCGCCCATGTAGATGCCGAAATTATTCATCTTCAACTCCGGCACTTGGTGGCTAAAGAAATCGGCGGCGTTCATGTAGCTGTTTTGCAAGTTTTCGAACACTCCACCGTGGTAATTGTTCGTGCCGGCTTTGGAAATGGTGGTGATATCGGCCACCCCGCCGAACTCAGCCGGGTTGATTGTTTCGCCAATACGAATCTCCTCAATGGCGTTGAAAGATGGGAATAACTCGCTGAGGGCGCCCATTGACGCGGGCCCCACCGAACTGATGCCGTCGATACTCATCGATAGCTGAGTGGGAAGCGTACCCACAATGGAGATGTTGCCGGAAGCATCCATTTGTACGCCCGGCTGCGCGGTCAGCGTGGACATCGGACTGGTGGAACCTGTCGACCGCGAGGTGATGGCCACTGGAAGGTCAACCAGTTCGCGCGCGCCCTTCGTCTCCGCAATGCTCGAGGTGTCCGTTTCCACCGTGGCCTCAGAAGACTCCACGTTCACCGTCGTTGTTTGCGTGGCAATCTTTAGGTCCGCATCCAGCCGCTTGGTTTCGCGGCCGCCCAGATCGAAAGAGGTAAACTCCGACTTCTGAAACCCGGTTGCTTCCACAGTCAGTTTGTAGGTGCCCACCTCCACATTCACGAACTGAAACGTGCCATTCTGATCCGAAAGCGTGGAACGTTCCGCGTTCGTTCCCTGGTTAACCAAACTCACTTTGGCATTCGGCACAACGCTCCCGGACACCTCTTTCACCGTTCCCAGCACCGTGCCGAAAGTGGACTGCGCCTGCAAAACGCCGCTCCACAAAAAGACGAAACACAGAGTGTACAGGCAAACAAAAAACTTTTGACGTGTCATTTCCTTCCCTCCTTGAAAATGCGAATTGTCTAGCTGAAGACACTGCATTGAGCCCGCTGGACAGGAGCGGTTTGGAGGGGCACGGCCGCTGCGGAGTGCCCAGCCTTAACGTGAAGGACAACAACAAGTGCCGTGATTCACGAGGATCGCGAGGATCGGAGGAACTTCTAAAAGTCGAATTACAAGAGTAATCGAGCACTTATTGCCTGTCAACAGTATTTTCCAGATTTAGTACTAAGTAACTAACTTACTTATTTATTCTTTATGTGAGATAAAGAAATCCTTATGCCTGTGGGGCGGACCCCCGGGCGGACCCCCGGTCAGCCTCCTTCGGCTCACCGATAAAGATGAAAAACAAGTTTCCAACCCTTGTGGAACCAATCCGTTACCCGGTTTTTCAACGGAGTGTGCCTATGGCCCTGCGTCTCACGAATGGTGATGAAAATCGCCCAATCCGCTTGGAGACGTGGGGCAGGATGGCATCCTGCGCGCCGATTGGCAATCGGCGCTCGGCGTTCATTCATCTCCGAATCCGAGCCGGAAGCGTCAGCGGCCTGGTTTGGCCTTTTACTCTCTTCCGCTAGCCATGTTTTTCAAAAAAGTGTTCAGGCCACCGTACTTTCAGAACAACGCGATGGTCTCCGAGAAGCCAGACTAATGCCGAATCCCTCAGATCCGCCGCTACTGCCGCAAAAAAATCTGCATGGTATGCAGAGGTTTCCCGGAATGCATTACCAGTACCTCCGTCGGCGGTGTCAGGAGATAGGCGTCGGCGAAGAGCTTAAGTTGACGACCGAGGCGGCCGTTCCCCGTTATCGAGCGCATCGCGGAGGATTCGTTTTTGGGCCCTCCTGAGAACGACCGACCTTGGGGCCTGGGAGCTGACCGGATTTCAGAAGTCGTAGACCTTATCGACGGACACGGTGAGCACCGCCGCCATGCCCTCAACGTTGAGCACCTCAGGCTTGGACCCGCCATTGCTTCGTGATCGATGCTTTTTTGTCCGGCGCTGATGCGGCAACTTCGCGAGCGGTATACGCTCAAACAATTGCGCCGTTTGCGGCCGATGTTCTGCGCACAGGCGATAATAAAAAGAGTCCCATGACGATTACGTTGCCACTACAGCCACAGGAAGAAGCGAGGCTCGTCGCTATCGCGCATGCCAAAGGTGTGTCAACGGATACGCTCGTCCGTGAAGCGCTCGATAAAATTCTTGCCGACGCACCCGAGCTGCCCGTGGAAGCGAAAGTGGACTCACCTCCGATCTGGGAAGTGATCCTCGACAACATGAAGGACGTGCCGCCAGAAGAATTCGCGCGGCTTCCAAAAGATGGCGCGAGCGAGCATGATCATTATCTATATGGGCACCCGAAGCGCCATCAATGAACGTGGTGTTCGCGGATACTTTTTACTGGATCGCAGTCACGAATGCTCAGGATGTAGCGCATGATCGCGTGAAAGTTTTCACACGATCAGCTAAGCCAGACATTATCGTGACGACCGAGGAAGTTCTTACCGAATATTTGAACTACTTCGCCGGGTGGAGAACGCATTTTCGCAATAAGGCCGTTCAGAACACTCAGAACATCCTCAACAATCGCGCAGTACGAGTCATTGGGCAGACGCCTTCTTTCCGCATCGGCTTTGATCTATTTCGCGCGCGTCTCGATAACGGCTACAGTTTGACCGATTGCATTTCGATGCAGGCGATGCGAAGCGAGGGCATTACGGATGTGCTGACAAATGACGGGCATTTTGAGCAGGAAGGTTTTCGAGCCGTCCTTCGCGAAGCTCGGTAAACACAACATGCCGATCGAGATTACCAGCTCGCAGCCAATCTCTCTGGATGGGTGGAGAATTCCTCACCCGGGTTGGCACTTGCCAAACAAAAATTCCACGCAGCCGTTTGGAACCTCCGCCGTCCAATCGGCATTCACCTTTTTCTTCTCCCACACGGACCTTCCAGCCACGCGGGCATTCAGAATTGCTGTCTCAACCTCTTCCCGTTTTTCTAGCTTGAACGAGAAGCACTGCACCACCCGATTTTGGCATCGACAATATCCGTGTTCCCCATCCCATCCATCCTCACCTAAAACTCCCGAAAAAGTCTCAATAAACTCCCCGGAAAGTCTCGGAAAGTCCCGGAAAGTCCCCCTTCCGTCTGCCATTTCATCCTCACTTGCGCTCAATCTTCGCCCTCCATCGCCATCGCCAAACCGCGATCACTACCCCCAATTTCCGTCGATCCTATGAAAAATAGTGACGTAAATCCCCTATCGAATCAATCACATAAAAATCTCGTAGGTTCCAAAAATTTCGACAGCACCCCGAATTAAACGGCCATTTTTCATCCGTCCTCCTGACGGCCCCAAAAGGGGGCCGTGCGGCGGATCACAAACCAGTCATAAAAATGATCTCCCTTGTTTTCATCCCCCTGCCTCGAATTTTCCCGAAACTGGGATTCGCCCCATTCTAAGATAAGCTCGCAATGACATTCCGTCTCCAATCCGCCGCCGATCGCTCAAATATCGCGATTTCAGGAAATAAGTCCCTCCGCCCCCCTTTCTCGGCACTCTCTATTCGATATCCTAAATTCGATATTCTCTCTTCCGCCTCCCTCATGCTCACGCCCTTTCTCCTCCTTTTTTCGCTCCTCGCCGCGCCCGACCCTAACCGCACGCCCGATGCTGACCGCATGCCCGATGCTGACCGTATGGAATGGTTCCGTCACGACAAATTCGGCATGTTCATCCACTGGGGCCCCTACTCCGCCCTCGCCGGCGAATGGCACGGCCAGCCCATCCCTCCGCACACCGAAGCCGAATGGATCATGCAGCGCTTCAACATCCCTGTCGCTGAATACCGCCAGCGCGCTCATCAGTTCAACCCCGTCCATTTCAACGCCGACGCCTGGGTCAATCTCGCCAAATCCACCGGCATGAAATATCTCGTCGTCACCGCCAAGCATCACGACGGTTTCGCCATGTATCACTCCAAAGTCAGCCCTTACAACATCGTCGATTGGACCCCCTTCAAGCGCGATCCCCTCCAGGAACTCTCCGCAGCCTGCCAGCGCGCCGGCATTCGCTTTTCCGTTTACTACTCACATCGCGAAGATTGGGACGATCCTAACGGCTTCGGCAACAACTGGGATTACGATCCCGCAAAAAAGGATTTCTCGCAATATCTCGAACATAAATCCAAGCCGCAACTCCGCGAGCTTCTCACCAACTACGGTCCGCTCGGCCTCGTTTGGTTTGATCGCGGCATGGATACTCCCGAACACGCCGCCGAATTCGCCAATCTCGTTCACACACTCCAACCGCAGTGCCTCATCAATGGCCGCATCGGCAGTTATAAGCAGGAACTCATGGGAGATTACCAGGATATGACCGACAACGGCATGCCCTCCGGCGGTCTCGAAGAAGACTGGGAGACTCCACAAACGCTCAACACCACCTGGGGCTACAGCCACTTCGATGAGGATTGGAAAACTCCCGGCGTCGTCATTCGCCGTCTGGTCGAAATCGTCGGCAAAGGCGGCAATTATCTGCTCAACATTGGCCCCATGGCCGATGGCACTGTCCCCCAACCCAGCATCGCCACACTTAACGAAGTGGGCCGCTGGATGAATCGCAACAGCGAAAGTATCTACGGCACCACTGCCAGCACCCTGCGCGAATTCCCTTGGGGCCGTACCACCGTAAAAGGCAACGTCGTTTATCTGCACGTCTTCAGTTGGCCTGCCGACCGTACCATCCGCCTTTCCGGCCTAAACAATCAACCCGTTTCCGCCCACCTGCTCATCGCTCCGGCGCAAAAACTCGCCGTCTCTACCGGCAACGGCAATATTCTCGTCGCCGTTCCGCCATCCATGCCCGACATCCGCGATACCGTCATCGCTCTCACGCTCGACGCCCCGCCCAGCGTTGATCCGCCCATCGTTACGCAGGATAGCGATACCGGCTTCGCTCTCGATTACCTCACGGCCGTCACTGACGGCAACGCCAAGAAGCGCTTCAATCGCGACGGCGGCTTCCACATTTCCAAATGGACCGCTCCAGATGACTCCGCCACTTGGTATCTATCCGTGAGCGCCGCCGGCAAATATGCCGTCAAAATCCGCTACGCCGCCCGCCCCGATTGGAAAGACGGAGAATATGTGCTAACCGTCGGCACCCACAACCTTAAGACCGCGGTCCAACCCACCGGCGACTGGTATCAATACAAAACTTTCGATATTGGCGCCATTACCTTCCCAAAAGCGGGACAATATAAGTTGCAGCTCAAACCCGCCCAGTCCTACTCTCACGACCTTATGTATCTCGAATCGCTAACCCTGGAGCCCCTCCAATGAAGCGTTTCTTATCTGTATTCATCTGTATTCATCTCTGGCCATTTTTTCTTTCCGCCCAGACGGTCGAGTTCAATCGCGACATCCGCCCCATCCTCTCTGACAAATGCTTCACCTGCCATGGTCCCGACGCCGCCAACCGCAAAACCAAAATGCGCCTCGATATCGAATCCGGCGTCACCGTCCCCTACACCGAAATCATCCGCCGCATCTCCTCCACCGACAAAGCCGTCCGCATGCCCCCCGCCTACCTGGGCCGCGAAAAACTGTCCGATAAAGAAATCTCTCTGATTCGCGATTGGATCGCCCAAGGCGCCAAATGGCAGCCCTTCTGGTCGTTCATTCCGCCCCAGCGTCCCGCCCTCCCGGTTATCGCTAACCCGAATTGGCCTAAGAATCCCATCGATAACTTCGTCTTCGCCAAACTCGCTCACGAAGGTCTCACTCCTTCTCCTGAAGCCGATAAACGCACCCTCATTCGGCGCGTCACTCTTGATCTCACCGGCATTCCTCCCACTCCTCAGGAGGTCGCTGCCTATCTCTCCGACTCATCTCCCGACGCCTACGAAAAAGTGGTTGACCGTCTCTTGAAATCCCCCCGCTTCGGCGAACGCATGGCTTTTCGCTGGATGGAAGCCGCCCGCTATGGCGATACCAACGGCTATCAAACCGACGGCCCTCGCGAAATGTGGCGCTGGCGCGATTGGGTCATCGACGCGTTTAATCGCAACATGCCCTACGATCAGTTCACCGTCGAACAACTCGCCGGCGATCTCCTGCCTAATCCCACCCCCTCCCAAATCATCGCCACCGGCTTCAACCGCAATCATCGGACCAATGGCGAAGGTGGCATTATCCCCGAAGAATATCGCGTGGAATACGTGGCCGACCGCGCCCAAACCACTTCCATCGTTTGGATGGGCCTCACCGTAGGCTGCGCCCGCTGTCACGATCACAAATACGATCCCATCTTTCAAAAAGACTTCTATCGCCTCTTCGCCTATTTCAACCGAATCCCCAACGAGAAAGGCTTCTCTTACAACTACGGCAACGAAGAGCCCACCATTAAAGCCCCGCTGCCCGAACAGGAAAAGCATCTTGCCGAGCTGGACGCGAAAATCGCTAACCTTGAGACCGGACCCTCTGTCCCGAACGCTCATAACCTCGCTTACCTCTCGTCCCCTCCGTCGTTCCCCGCTTGGCGATCGCCTGACCCACCCATCACCCGCGCCGAACCCATCGCTAATTTCGGCTACATGGAGCCTTTCACTTTATCCGCCTGGATTAAACCCGAATCCCCGAATGGCGGCATCCTTTCGCAAGCTGAAGACTACATGGAAGGTCAAGGTCACACGCTCTATCTCATGGATGGCAAGTTGCGCCTCCACATCGTTCTTCGTTGGACCGATCTCGCCCTCCGTCTCGAAACCCTGAAAGCCATCCCTTTAAATGAATGGCACCATGTCACCGCTACTTACGATGGCAAACGCAAAGCCGCCGGCACACACCTCTACATCGATGGCATACTTCAGGAAACCAAGGTTCTGTTTGATCAAAACGACGAACCCTTCAAGGTCGATCCGAAGAAAATTCCCTTTCGCATAGGCGTTGCCGGCGGAATGCCGTTTAAAGGCGCAGTCGAAGACGTCCGCGTGTATAAAGAAGCTCTACTGCCTGAAGAATGCGCCGCCATTGCCGCCCGCGAAACACCCGCGCAAATCGCCGCCATCCCGGCCGCCCGGCGCACGTTCGCCCAAACCGCTAAATACAATCTGGACCGCTTCGAAAGAACCGCCTCCCCCGAGACCAAGAAGCGCCGCGCTGACTTACTAGCCGCTCGCCAGGAGCGCGAAAAGTATTACGATGCCATCCCCACCGTCATGGTCATGGTTGATGATCCGAACGCCCGCGAAAGCTTCCTCCTCAAACGCGGCGCTTATGATTCGCATGGCGAAAAAGTTACTCCCGGCATCCCTTCTATCCTCCCGCAGATTGATCCCAACTTACCCGCTAACCGCCTTGGCCTCGCGCGCTGGCTCGTCAATCGCCAGAATCCTCTCGCCGCGCGCGTCACCGTCAATCGTTTCTGGCAATCCTATTTCGGCTTCGGCATCGTCAAAACCGTCGATGATTTCGGTTCGCAAGGCGAATGGCCCCTTAACCCCCAACTGCTCGATTGGCTCGCTGTTCAGTTCATGGAAACCGGTTGGGATGTGAAAGCCATGCAGCGTCTCATCGTCACCAGCGCCACCTATCGCCAGTCTTCTAAAACCACTCCTGAGTTGCTGCAAAAAGATCCCGACAATCGCTTGCTCGCCCGCGGCCCGCGCTTTCGTCTCGGTCCGGAAGTGATTCGCGATCAAGCCCTCGCTGTCTCCGGCCTGCTCGTTGAAAAACTCGGCGGACCCTCCGTCAAGCCCTATCAACCGCCAGGTCTCTGGCAGGAGCTTTCGAGCGGCGGCGGCTATGTCCAAGACAAAGGCGAAGGTCTCTATCGGCGCAGCCTCTACACCTATTGGAAGCGCACCGTGGCGCCACCCTTCATGGGAAACTTTGATTCTCCCAATCGCGAGGTTTGCACCGTTTATGAGAACCGTACCAACACTCCGCTGCAAGCTCTTGATCTCATGAACGATGTCATGTTCCTCGAGTCCTCTCGCAAACTCGCTGAACGTATGATCGAAGAAGGAGGCGCTACTCCTACTCAACGTATTGATCGCGCTTACGAACTCCTTCTCGCTCGGCCTCCCAAGCCTGCTGAGCTGAACATACTAACCAAGGCCCTCAGCAGCTTTGAATCGACCTATCAAAAAGATCCCAAAGCCGCCGGCGAATTTTTGAATTATGGGGATTCGCCCCGCAAACCCGGCATCGATGTCGCAGACCTCGCCGCTTACACCAGCGTTGCCAGCATGCTGTTGAATCTCGACGCAGTTATAAATAAGGAATAAATTATGAGCTGTTGCGATTACGAAAAAATGACCCGCCGCCACTTCTTTGGCGCAAGTTCCACAGGCGTTGGCATGGCCGCCCTTGCCACCCTGCTCGGGCGCAATGCGAATGCCGAAGCTGTTGCAAAATCCGCTCACGGCGGTCTCCCCGGCTTCCCCAACTTCCCTCCCACCGCCAAGCGCGTCATCTATCTATTTCAATCCGGCGGCCCCTCGCAGATGGAGCTTTTCGATTACAAGCCCCGCCTGGTCGAATTTCAAGGGACAGACCTTCCCGAATCCATTCGCGGCGGCCAGCGGCTCACCGGCATGTCGGCCACCCAGGCCTCGTTTCCCGTTGTTCCCTCGAAATTCAAATTCGCCCAACATGGCAACTCCGGCGCTTGGGTCAGTGAGTTGCTTCCCTATACCGCTAAGATCGCCGACCAGCTAACTTTCATCAAAACCGTTAACACCGAAGAGATCAATCACGATCCCGCTGTGACTATGGCGCAAACCGGCTTTCGTCTGGGCGGCCGTCCCAGCATGGGAGCTTGGATCTCCTATGGCATCGGCTGCGAAACCGAGGACCTGCCCGCCTTCGTTGTGATGATCTCATCCGCCGGCGGCGGCCAACCTCTCTATGACCGCTTGTGGGGAAACGGCTTCTTGCCCAGCCGTTATCAAGGTGTGAAATTCCGCTCGGTGGGAGATCCGGTCCTCTATATTTCCGATCCCAAAGGCTTCTCTCCGTCTGAACGCCGTGAGTATCTCGACTCACTCGGCCAACTCAACAAACTCGAATACGATGAGTTCGGCGATCCTGAAACCAACACCCGTATCTCCCAATACGAGATGGCGTTTCGCATGCAAAGTTCGGTGCCGGAGTTGACCGATCTCTCTAAAGAACCCGCCAGCACGTTCGAGCTTTATGGTGAAGACGCCAGGAAATCCGGCACCTTCGCCTCAAATTGCCTTCTCGCGCGCCGTCTGGCTGAGCGCGGCGTGCGCTTCATTCAGCTTTACCATCGCGATTGGGATCATCACGGCAACTTGCCCGTCGAACTTCCCAAACGCTGCAAAGATGTCGATCAAGCTTCCGCGGCTCTCATAACGGATCTGCACCAGCGCGGCATGTTGGACGATACTTTGGTCGTCTGGGGCGGGGAATTCGGCCGCACCGTTTACTGTCAAGGCCGGCTCACCGCCACAGACTACGGCCGCGATCATCACGGCCGCTGCTTCACTATGTGGGTGGCCGGCGGCGGCATCAAACCCGGTATCACTTTAGGCGCTACCGACGATTACGGCTACAACATCACGCAAGATCCGGTGCATGCCCACGACTTGCAGGCCACCATCCTCCGTTGCCTGGGAATCGATCACACCAAGCTCACCTTCCAGTTCCAAGGCCGTCATTTCCGCCTCACCGACGTGGCCGGAAAGGTCGTAAACCAAGTATTGCTCCAAACTTAGGTTCGCCATGTTATCCTCAACTTTGTCAGGCCTTTTTCGGACAGGTGGGTGAGTGGTTAAAGCCAACAGACTGTAAATCTGTCCCTCCTTGCGAGGTACGAAGGTTCGAATCCTTCCCTGTCCACCATGCCCGTTCCTGGCCTTCAGCACATTAGGCCGTTGTAGCTCAAATGGTAGAGCGCGTCCTTGGTAAGGACGAGGTAGTCGGTTCAATCCCGACCAACGGCTCCATCACAACCCAACTGTGATAGATTCCGAGACATGCTTGCCTCCCGCCGCCAATTCCTGGCAAAGATCGCAGCGCTGGCATCGGCCTTGCGCAGCATGACTGCTAATCCGTTAGGCAAGCCCATCGGGCTTCAACTCTATACGCTCGACGCGGAACTGCGGCAGGATTTTGCCGGCACTCTCTCGCACGTCGCGCACGTCGGCATTAAAGAAGTGGAGATCGCCGACACCTACGGCAAGACGGCCGCCGAATGGAAAGCCGCGCTCAACCATAGTGAACTGCATTGCCGTAGCGTGCATGTTTACGATACGAATCAGCCCCCCGGAGAGATTATGAGTTTTGCGGCTCAACTCGGGGCCAAATACGTGATTACCTCTCTCAATGCGCCGCCTGAAATTCTGGCCAAAATCCCGGGCGGCAAGCCCGATTGGTTCCACCTGGTAAAAGCCATGGAAGGGATGACTCTCGACGACTGGAAGAAAAGCGCCGTCGTCGCCAACCAACTGGCGGAGCAAGCCGCCAAGCACGGCCTGACCTACGCCTACCATAATCACAACGTCGAGTTCCGCAAATTCGGCAACGCCACCGTGTTCGAAACGCTTCTCTCTTCCACAAATCCCGCGACGGTCAAGTTCGAGATGGATTGCGGCTGGGTCTCAGCCGCAGGCTACAATCCAGCAACATTACTGGAAAAATATCCAGAGCGCATTCGTCTGCTCCATATTAAGGCTTTTCAGGCCGCTTCGCCCAACTTGAATCTGGTGGGCCCCAAGGAGCCCAAACCGGCTGAACTTGGCAGTGGAAAGCCGGACTACCGGCCGATCTTTGCCGCTGCTGAGAAGGCGAACGTAGAGCAATACTACATCGAGCAGGAACCGCCTTTCCTGGACATGCCTGCGCTCGAAGCAGTCAAAGTCGATTACGATTACTTGCACGGGATGGGGGTTTAAAACGGAATGACGGAGCTTTCGCGCAGAGGATTTCTTGAGGCGGCTCCGCTGGCCGCCGTGGCGATGGCGATAAGGGGTGACCATTCGTCGGACCGCGCGGGAGTTGTCCAACTGGCGGAATTTGGCTATGCCGATGTGTCCCTGGCCAGCGATCCGCATGAATCGCAATTGCGCGACAGCCATGCGGTGCTGATGGCGCTGAGTGAGGACAGTCTGCTCAAACCGTTCCGGCAGATGTCCGGAATGCCGGCGCCGGGCGAGGATCTGGGCGGGTGGTACAGTTACGAACCCGCTTACGATTACCGCAAGAATTTTGATAAGGGATTCGCTCCGGCGTGCCCCTTTGGGCAATGGGTCTCGGCGTTGGCACGTGCTTACGCCATTACCGGAGACGAGGCTGTGCGCGCCAAAGTGATGCGGCTGAACCGCCTTTATGCGCAGACCATCACAGCGGATTTCTACGGGAAGAGCCGCTTTCCAGCCTACATTTACGACAAACTGGTGTTGGCGTTGATTGATTCGCATACCTACGTGAAAGACCCGCTGGCGCTCTCGATTCTGGAGCAGACCACCAACACGGCTCTGCCGCTACTGCCCGGGCATGCGGTGGAACATGATGTCCGTTGGCGGATGGATAAAGATAACGATGACCTTTCGTGGACCTGGGACGAGTCTTACACGATGCCGGAGAATCTATTCCTGGCTTACCAGCGCGGCGCCGGCCAGCGCTATTACGACTTGGCACTGCAATACCTGGATGACACGACGTGGTTCGACCCGCTCTCTCGCAATGAGAATGTGTTCAACGGCAGGCACGCCTATAGCTACGTGAATTCGCTCAGTTCAGCCATGATGGCTTACTTGGCGGCAGGCAGCGAGAAACATCTGCGCGCTGCCCGGAATGCGTTTGTCATGTTACAAGAGCAGAGCTTTGCCACAGGCGGGTGGGGGCCGGATGAGTTATTGCGCGCGCCGGGAAGTGACGACGTGTACGCCAGCCTGACCAATACCCACCACAGTTTCGAAACTCCATGCGGTTCGTATGCTCATTTCAAACTGACCCGGTATCTGTTGCGCGCGACGCGCGACGCCCGCTATGGCGATAGCATGGAGCGCGTCATGTACAACACCGTGCTGGGCGCCAAGCCGCTGCAGGAAAACGGGGAAACGTTCTATTACGCCGACTACAACTTTGACGCTAAGCGAGTGTACAAACAAGCGCGCTGGGCTTGTTGCGCGGGCACGCTGCCGCAAGTGGCAACCGATTACCGGATCAACACATACTTGCGCGCGCCCCAGGCAGTCTACGTAATTCTCTACGTCCCTTCAACAGTTCGCTGGACGGAGAACGGCGCCGCCCTTTCGCTCACCCAAAACGGGGCGTATCCGTACGAAGATCATGTCACGTTTACACTAACAAGTTCCCAGCCAACGGATCTGACGCTCCACTTCCGCATTCCGGCCTGGGCGGAGAACGCTGCGGTTTTCGTGAATGGGAAGCGGCAGATTGGGCTGGCGAAGCCGGGAGAGTTCGCGGCTATAAGACGCGAATGGAAAACGGGGGATCGGGTGGAACTGGAGCTGCCACTCAAGATGAGGTTGGAGACCATTGACGCCCGGCACACGGACACGGTGGCACTGCTTCGAGGGCCGCTTGTGCTGATGGCGGTCAAACCGCGGCAGGACGCCCCGGTTCCCAAGGTAACGCGTGAACAACTGCTGGCGGCGAAACGCATGAGCCTCTTGCAATGGCAAATCAATTCGCCCGAAGGAACCGTTAAAATGCTGCCCTTTACCTCTTTGGGCGAGCTGCCTTACACAACGTACGTCAGAGTTGTATAAACTGAAAAAACGTGACCAAGCTATCCCTCCTTTTTCTTGTCTTCCTCACTTTCACGGCGGCACAAGACACAGCATTGCCAGGTAAACATTGGTGGTCGCATGTCGAATACCTGGCCAGCGACTCCCTTGAAGGGCGGCTCACCGGCACTGCCGGATACCAGAAGGCGGCCGACTACGTAGCCGATCAATTCAAAGCCGATGGACTTGTGCCCGCTGGCACTCATGGTTACTTTCAGCCGGTAAAGTTCGACGTGCAGCGCATCGTCGCGGCGGATTCTTCCCTCCGTCTGCGGCAAGGCCAGAGCACACAAACCCTGTCTCTGGGTGAAGATGCCATTCTGGGTAGCCGGTTGCCACAACCTCGATCCATAAAAGCTCCCTTACTGTTCGCGGGTTATGGGTTGCACATTCCCGAAGCCTCTTACGACGATTTCAAAGATCTCGACATCCATGGCAAGATCATTGTCTACATTAACGGCGGACCCTCCTCCATCGCCGGTCCACTGAAGGCAAACGCGCGCTCCGCTCAGGAGTTCATTAAATTCGTAGCGGCGCAAGGCGCGCTTGGCGTGGTCTCCATCCCAAATCCCAAGTCGATGGACATTCCCTGGTCTCGAATGGAACTCAGCGCTTCGCAGCCGGGAATGCGGCTGGACGACCCCGCATTGCAAGATTCAAATGGCCCGCTGTTCACGGCGGCCTTTAACCCCGCGCATGCCGGCAAACTGTTTGAAGGATCAGGGCACACCCTTTCCGAACTCCTTGCGCTAGCGGACGCAGGGCAGCCGCTTCCGCGCTTTGCTCTGCCGTTCGTTCTCGAAGCCGAAGTCACTGTTCGCAACGAAGTTGTTGAATCGCCCAATATCGTAGCTGTCTTCCCTGGCACCGACCCGCAACTGAAGAACGAATATGTGGTTTATAGCGCCCATCTCGATCACCTTGGAATCGGCGAGCCGATCGACGGCGATAAGATTTACAACGGGGCCATGGATAACGCTTCGGGCGTCGCCAGCCTGCTGGAAGTCGCCGGCGCCTTGCATCAGTGGCATGCAAAGCTCAAGCGCTCGGTGCTGTTCGTGGTTGTTTGCGCGGAGGAGAAAGGCTTGCTCGGGTCGCGCTATTTCGCCGCGAAGCCCACCGTTTCCGGCCGCGCCATGGTGGCGGATTTGAATACGGATATGTTCCTTCCTATCATGCCGCTGAATTACCTGGTTGTTTATGGAGGCGATGAATCCACGCTGGGCGACGATATTAAAGCGGTGGCCGCGCCGCTGGATGTGCAGATCGTTCCGGATCGCCAGCCTGATCGGAACGTGTTCATTCGCAGCGATCAATACAACTTCATCCGAGCCGGCGTTCCTTCGCTCATGCCCGCGTTTGGCAGCATAAAGGGCTCGCCGGAAGAGAAGGCTTTCGAGCAGTGGCTCACTCATCGCTATCACGCTCCGTCCGACGACATCAGTCAGCCGGTGGATTTGGCCGCCGCCGACAAATTCGATCGCCTGATGTTGAACCTTACGGTGCGAGTGGCGGACGAAGCCTCGCGCCCCGCCTGGAAAGATTCGAGCTTCTTCCGCCGCTTCGGAACGCGCTAATCGTCGAGCCCTTTCCTGCGTCCTTTGGCTCGTTCTCTGACCGAGTTGAGTTGCACTACGGCTGGCCGGCTTGGGATGAAACGACGCAAGTCATGAACTACCGCCGCTTGTTTTGATGAAGGAACGTAACACCTCAGCCACGCTCCATGCCTGGGCACAGCAGCCGCGCGCTGTGTAAGGCGGCTCGGCATCGAAAATTTCCGCAATGGACCCGACGCAGGGCCCCTTTCGCATTCGTTGTTCGAAGCCGTTGAGAAATCCCCGCGCAGTTTGGTAGTCGTTTGGATGCACTCTCAGCCACGCGTCGATAAAGGGCCCTATCAGCCACGCCCATACGGTGCCCTGATGATAGGCCGCATCGCGCGACCGCAGATCGCCGTCGTACTTCGCTTTGAAGTCGGGTTCACCCGGCGCCAATGAACGCAATCCTACCGGAGTGAGCAATTTGTCCTGTGCCACTCTCAGCACCGGGGCCCACTTGTCTTGCTCAAGAACGGGGTGATCCAACGAAAAAGCAAACAACTGGTTTGGACGGCAGCTCGGATCGCAATGGCCATTCTCACCATCGACGACATCGTACAAATAACCGCGCTCTTCGTTCCAGAACCGCTGGTTGAACGACTTCCGGGCGCGCTCCGCATCAGCGGCGATAGCGGCCGCTTCCTCATCGCGCTTCGCCTCTCGCAGCCACCCTTCTAAAAGGCGTAGCGCGTTATACCAAAGGGCGTTGATTTCCACTGCCTTGCCACGCCGCGGAGTGACCACCCAGTCGTCCACTTTGGCGTCCATCCATGTCAGTTGATATCCTTCCTCGCCCTGAACCAGCAGACCGTCGGCATGATCGACATGGATATTGAATCGAGTCCCCCGCAAATGGTGTTCGACAATATCAAGGAAGTTAGGTAACACTGCACTCAGCAGGCGATGGTCGCTGGTGAGTTGCAAATAGCGCTGGCAGGCGTGAAAAAACCAGAGTGTCGCATCCGCCGTGTGATACAGCCCCTGCGCCTGTCCCTCCGGGAACATATTCGGAATCAATCCATCTTTAATCGAATGGGCAAAGGTACGCAGAATGTAGCCGGCTTCCTCCTGCCTCCCGGTGGTGAGTGTGAGGCCCTCCAAGCTGATCATCGTGTCGCGGCCCCAGTCAGTGAACCAGTGATATCCGGCTATGACACTGCGGATCTCATCGCCGGCCGCGCGCGCTCTAGCTGTGTCGGCTTGCCGTCCTACCGGCGTATAGATGAACTGGTCGGCTGCCCAGACCAGTTCGCGGCAAACCCAGCCGCATGCCTTGGGGTGGGCCTCGCGCAGTAGACGCGATTTCCGATCCTGCTCCGCGTCCCAGGCCTGTTGTGGATCTAACGCCTGTATGACATCCCAACTCTCGGTGGACGCCACCAATGACGCTTCTTGCGAAACATCCACGCAAATCGAGAAATAGCCGGGACTCCAGAGATCGCCGTGCCACGTATATCCACGCGAACGTTCTATGTTGTAAACAACGTCCATGATGCGGCGAGGTTCCATGGAAAAGGACGCATTCTCCCCCAGAACTCTCAAGCGGAGCGCCGGAAGCTCGCCATCGGCCTTTAGTTCATAGCGGTCTTTGCGGATGGTGACTGTGTAGTCCTCAATTGGAGAATTCACCGGCGCCTCATGCTCGCGCATGTTCACCGCAGGCCGTAGATGCAGCTTGATAGAGTTGGTTCCGCTTGTCAGCCGGTACCGCACATAGACGGTATTCTCCCTGTGCGGCAAGACGAGTCTTTTTTCCAGCGTTATGCCTTTGAAAGCATAAGACCAAACCGGCAGCCCTGCCTCCAACCAGAAACTCGCCAGATGCTGCGCACAGTCCCGTTCGTCTTTGTCCAACTGTAATAAACCGTGGAGCGCCACGCGGCTTTCATCCGGAAAGACAACCTCTTCCAAAATGTCGTTGAGCATCATGGTGCGCCCCAACGGAGAAGGCAGGGCTGCAATCAGATAGCCATGGAAAACGCGAGTGAGAGTTCCGCTCACGGTGCCAGACGCATAGCCGCCCAGACCATTAGTCACGAGCCATTCAGTTTCGAGGGATCTGTGCAGTTCTTCTTCCGTAAATGCTTCAGAGGTATTTCTGCTGAATATCGGTTTCATGTCGAAAGCGGCCCCGCCGCCAAGAGCACCGCCGCGTACCCCGGGATTCGCCAATTCTCATTGCTATCCAACGCCGCTGTTCCGTTCCCTCCATATTGCGGATCTTCGCTCGACCACAACGTTCGCCATGCCATGCCTTCCGGCGGAGCCAACAGCGGTTGGGGTGAGGGGCGAAACGCCAATTCAACTCCCAGATTCACCAGCAGCAGCCGGTGAGCGCTCATCTCGGGTGTAAAGAAGCGCACGACGAAGCAATCCTGAGATAAGACCGCGCCATCGATTCCGTCTTGTCCCTGGCGCGATATGACCGGATCTTCTTTTCGCAAGCGCAACAAATCGCAATGCAGTTGATAAATCTCCGAATGTCGGCTCGTTTCGGAGTGATCCAGCCGCGACCGCGAAAAAGTTTCGGCTGAGCCTGGGTCGGCGAACATTCGCTGCATGTCGGGGGATCGCAAAGTTCTCCATTGAGCTAAAAACTCTTTCCGCCCTTCTCTGATTTTGCCTGCGAGATCCGGTTTATGGTCGGCAAAATAAAGAAAGGGACTGGATGAGCCAAACTCCTGCCCTTGAAAGAGCATAGGTGTTCCGGGTGACAGTAACATGAGGGCGGTCACAGCCCGATACCGACCGGGCGCCGCGATCTGATGCAGCCGCAAGCCACGCGCCGAATTGGCTACTTGATCGTGATTCTCGATGAAATTGATCATTGAGGCCCGGGGCAAGCCGAGTGTGGAATGTCCGCGCCGGGCGCTTTGCCACTCATACCACTGACCCTGAAACAAATAACCGTACTTAACCGCTGACAGCAATTCCTGCGGCGAACCTCGATAATCGCTGTAGTAAGCGTCCGCGCGGCCGGTCAACGCGACAACCGCCGAGTGGTGAAAATCGTCGTTCCAAAGCGCATCCAGGCCGTAACCGCCGTCATTCAATGGTTTCAAAAGGCGTGTGTCCTGCCGTTCATTCTCCCCGACAATAATAATCGCCCGGCTGCCCGCCGCCGCCCGGGCCGCTTGCGCAATCTCAACCAGTATGTGCGTGTCCGATTCGTCGTGAATGTCCTGTGTCGCATCCAGGCGAAGACCGTCCAAATGAAATTCTCTGATCCAATAAGCCGCATTTTCCCGGAAAAACTCCCGAACGGGACCACTGTGCTCGCCATCGAAGTTCAAGCCCTCGCCCCAGTCAGTCGTGTGTTTCTTCGACAGATAGAAGGGCGAAAACTTGGTGAGATAGTTCCCGTCCGGACCGATGTGGTTATAAACTACATCGAGGATAACGCCCAACCCGATGGCATGTGCCTGATCGACGAACGCCCGCATCTCGTCGGGCGTCCCATAGATGGAAGCGGGAGCGTAGGGCTGCACGCCATCGTAGCCCCAACCAAATTTCCCGGGAAACTCGGCCACCGGCATCACTTCTATCGAGGTGATACCTGTCTCTTTGAGGAACTGCAATTGTTGTACCGCCGATTTCCAGCAACCTTGGGCGCTAAACGTCCCCAAATGGAGCTCGTAAATCACCTGTCCCGCAAGACGGATGCCGGGCCAAGCAGCATCAGACCATTGAAAAGCTAAAGGATCGACCACCGCCGAAAATCCATGCGGACCCGAAGGTTGCCAGCGGGAAGCTGGGTCTGGGAACGCTTCCGCCTCGCCGAGCCGGTATTTGTAACGCCGTCCTGGCAGAATACCTTTACCGAAGGCCGCGAAGTAGCCGTCCTCACAGGACATCGGCAAACTCTCCGGTGAACCTTCAAACACAACCGCCGCGGTTTCCCCGTTTGGCGCCCAAACGCGAAAGTCGGTGCCGCCGGCCTCTTGCAAGAAGTCAGCGCCTACGGGCATGGTTCGCGAAAACAGGGGGGCAGTGGCTCGCGGGATGGGCGACAAGAGCATTCTCTTTGGAACTACCGTAAAGATAGAGAGTCGGCAGCCTAAAAAGATACGCTGGTAATTCAACGGAACCCGCCGGCGTATGCCAGCATTGTCTAAGATGAAACTGCGAATCCGCGATCGAGGCTATGCCCTTTTGCTGCTGTTTTGCGCCTGTGCCGGATGGGCGCGCGCCGATAGCTTGAGTCAGTTGAGCGAGGATTTCTGGGTTTGGCGCGCCCAGGAACAGCCGTTCAGCGAAGACGACATGCCGCGGATTGAGCGTCCCGCGAATTTTGCCGTCGATTGGACTCTATCAACTGTGCGGCAGCGGCGGCAACAACTCGCCGCGTTCGAACAACGTTGGAAGGCTTTGACGCCCGGTCGCGCCGCCATCCCGGAGCAAGTGGATTATCGGTTGGTCGGTTCGGCGCTCGCTCGCGTGCGTTGGGAGCTCGATATCGAGCAAGCTTGGAAGCGAAATCCCGAATTCTATGTGGACCAGACAATGGGCGCCATGTATGTTCTGCTGCTGCCTCCGCCGCCGTTTTCGACCGAGCGGCAGCGCCAGATCATAAGCCGGCTGGAATCGGTTCCGGCGACGCTCCGCGCTGCGCGGGAAAACCTTACGGACATGCGGCAGCCATTTGCTCTGCTCGCTATAGAAGCGCTGAAGGGCTTGCCCGATCGGATGCTGAGGATGCAGACTGCGCTCGCACCGCAATTGAGCGGCGACAGCAATGCGATGCTGGCGAAGGCGGCCGCCGCAGCCGTCCCGGCTCTCATGGATTATCGCGCCTGGCTGCAGAAGCGTGTACCGGCCATGCGTAAAGATACCGCCATCGGCCGGGAAAACTATATTTTCTTTCTTCGCAATGTCGCCTTGCTTCCGTATTTTCCTGAGCAACTGGTAGCCATGAGCCGGCAGGAGTTGAGCCGTTCGTTCGCATTTGAAATTTATGAACAAACGCGCAACGCCGCGCTGCCACCCTTGGCGCTGTTGCCAACGCAAGCGGCGCAGATCGAGCGCGAAGAGGCCGATGAAGAAGACATTCGCGATCTGCTTTCGCGGCAGCGTTTATTAACCGTGCCGGGCTGGCTGAAGCATTACCGTAATTTGCCGCTGCCCGATTATGTGGCGCCGTTTGAGAGTCTGGGTGTGACGGACGATTTGACGGGGCCGTCGCGGCTCGACCAGGATGGCACGAGTTATATCCGCGTACCGAGCCCACATCTCGGATTCTTTAATCTATCGACCGCGCAAGATCCCAGACCCATCATTGTGCATGAAGGTGTACCTGGGCATTATTTCCAACTCGCTTTGGGCTGGGCTCATCCTGACCCCGTTCGCCGCCATTACTATGACTCCAGTGCTAACGAAGGCATTGGATTCTATGCCGAAGAGATGATGCTACAGGCGGGCCTATTCGATAACAAGCCGAGGACACGCGAGATCGTCTACAGCTTCATGCGTCTACGGGCGCTGCGCGTGGAAGTGGATGTGAAGCTGGCGCTTGGGCTCTTCACTCTGCCACAAGCGGCGGATTACCTGGAGCAAACGGTTCCCATGGACCGTGGCACTGCCTTGGAAGAAGCTGCTCTGTTTGCGAGTTCGCCGGGGCAGGCCATTAGCTATCAAATCGGCAAACTGCAAATTATCCAGTTGCTGGCCGACGCGCGCCGGGCGCAGGGAGACGGTTTTTCCCTTCTCAAATTCAATGACTTTGTCTGGAGCAACGGGAACGTGCCCATCGCATTACAACGTTGGGAAATGCTTGGCGACGCGCATGACTTGCCGGCGGCCTGGTATTACAGGCAGTGACCGTCAAAGATCAACTAGGGCCAGCTCCCGCGGGTGCCGAAGCAGGCGTCAATGTCATCCCTTGCTCTTCAGCCAGTAGTCCAGCAAGATCGAGGCTTTGCGAGTACATGACGAGCTGACCGTCGGCCTCTTGGGGCCACTGTTCTCTCGGCCGATCCCAATACAATTCGACTCCATTACCATCCGGATCGCGCAGATAGAGCGCTTCGCTCACGCCATGGTCGCTCGCCCCGTCAAGCTGGATACCGGCTGCGCATACGCGGCGCAAGGCGTCGGCCAGTTGTGCTCGCGTGGGATAAACGATGGCCAGATGATACAGGCCCGTGGTATTCGGTGCTGGGCGTGCCCCGCCGTGGCTCTCCCAGGTATTCAGTCCGATGTGGTGATGATACCCGCCAGCGGAGAGGAAGGCTGCCTGCGAGCCCCAGCGTTGTGTGATCTCAAAGCCGAGCACTCCCCGATAGAAGGCGAGCGCCCGTTCTAAATCGGCTACTTTCAGATGAACGTGCCCAATGCGGGTGGCGGGATCGATAGGCCGGGTGGGAACTTCAGCCATACCCCATTCTCGCTGCCGAAGAGATTGTCCGCCAAATCGCTTGCGCGATTTTCTCACCGCCAATTGCCGAGGGCTCAATCGGATTCGCATAATCTTCCGGCAACGCGCACACCAGCCTTAAATCGATCACTGGTAAGCTCTTCTCGAGCGCCAAGCGGAGAATCACATCGTTGAACGCAGCTACTGCCACTCGCGCCATAGTCCGAAACTCCTGGTCGGCGAAATTTCCATTGTAGATGGTACACACAACCAGCGGCAAGTTCTGTTTCAAACATGCTTGCACCATCCGTCGATAGCTGGAGTCAAAAGCGTCCATCAATCGCGCCAGCGGGAGAAATGCTTTCGAACTCGAAGCCGCCGGCGTTTGCAGTATCTCGTCGGCGGAGCACAGCAAATCGTTTCCGCCCGCGCTGAGCACAAGGTAGGTGGCCTCGGCCGGCAACTCCCTTAGTTGCCCGGCCACGTCGTCGGTTACCGATCCGTCCACCGCAAGTAGACTCGCCTTCCATCCGGCCGGGAGCAGTTCCTGTAATTGAGACGCGACGTCTGGCTCCGGCAATACGTATCTTGAATTGTCAAAAACCGAATCGCCAAGCAAGATGATATGGCCCATTTGCGACTGCCTCTTTTCCGGACTCGGCTGTGAGGGGTATTTACGTTAACAGGCCCTTGACTCTGCCTTCCACCGCCTGGCTCATGCCGCCGCCCAGCAGTTTTTCCAGCAGTCCCAAATCCGCGTCAATCGTCAAATCGCGGTCGGTCACCGCCACTGTTCCCTTGATCGGCGCGCTCAGCAGGCCCATCTTGGCGGTGAAGGAAAAGACCAAAGTAGATCCTTGCCACTCGCGCCTTTCGTTGGTCACTTGAACCGGCACCAGCGGCGATCCTTTGAACAGATCGTCGAAGGAACGGTCTACCGTCTGAATGATTTGATCCTTGGCTTTATTGTGAGAGACCGTGATCCGCATAGCTCTACGATACTCCCGGCGCGGGGAGGGTTTCAATCTGCTATGGGATACTCAAGGTGGATTTTGACCTCTCACCCGTCATCTCAGTCCGCCTCCGTTGTGGAACGCGTGCCCAGCGTGGAAGATTCGCCCTATCAATCCAAAAAGTCAGATCCCTATTCGAGCCATTCGCTGATTCTGCGGCTGGCGGGCCTTGGCGCGGGCCGGCGGCTGTTAGACGTTGGCGCGGCACATGGATACCTGGCGGCAGAGTTGGGTTCGCGGGGCTTTCGGGTAACCGGCATAGAGGCCGATTGCGTCTTAGGAGCAGAGGCCGCCAGGCATTGCCACGAATTTCTAGCGCTCGATCTCGACGGCGCGCTTCCCAGGTTTCCGGAGCCCTTCAACGTCATGATCTTCGGCGACGTGTTGGAGCATTTGAAAAACCCGCTGGCCGTTCTGCGGCAACTCACTGCGAGCCTCAACGAAAACGGCGCGGCGATCATCTCTCTTCCCAACGTCGCCAATATATACGTCCGGCTCAATTTGCTGCTAGGCCGTTTCGATTATCAGGACCGCGGCATCCTGGATCGCACTCATCTGCATTTTTTCACACGCAAAAGCTTTCGCCAATTCTTAGAGGCCGCTGGACTCGAGCCGTTGGAATTGACCGCAACACCCATTCCTTTGCCTTTAGTAGTACCCAAGCGCTATCAAGGAAAGCTGTTCTCAGCGCTGCACAGCATGAACGCCTGGTTGGCGCGATGCTGGCCCACCCTGTTTGGCTATCAGTTTGTAGCTTTTGCCCGAAAGAAGAAGCCGCATGCATCCTAAAGTAATTGTGGTGATGCCCGCATACAACGCTGCGCG
Source organism: Bryobacterales bacterium (assembly GCA_963785595.1). Classification (GTDB taxonomy): domain Bacteria; phylum Acidobacteriota; class Terriglobia; order Bryobacterales; family Bryobacteraceae; genus Bog-105. Next base: position 1,112,862 of record CAWAVY010000004.1, read on the forward strand.
CACCTTGCGCATGACGTATGAAGGACTGCCGAAAGACCGCATCGATTCCATCATCCTTGTTGACGATGGATCCACCGACGACACCATCGCCATTGCCCGGCGTTTGAATCTGGAAGTGTTTGTGCATACGCGCAACTTCGGCTACGGCGCCAATCAAAAGACCTGCTATCGCGAAGCGCTGAAGGCCGGTGCCGATATTGTGGCCATGGTCCACCCGGATTATCAGTACGATCCCACGCTGCTGCCGGAAATCATCCAGCCCATTATCGACGGCCAGGCCGACATCGTTTTGGGATCGCGGCTTAAGAAGGGATCGGCTTTGGAGCAAGGGATGCCTTGGTGGAAGTATGTTTCCAACCGTTTCTTAACCGAACTGGAAAACTTATGTTTCGGCTTGCGCCATTCCGAATACCACACCGGTTATCGCGCTTTTCACCGTTCCGCTTTGGAAGCGGTGAACTTTGGCATGAATTCCGATGGCTTTGTTTTCGATCAGGAAATCTTGGCGCAGGCGGTGGCTTGCCAGCTTCGCATTAGTGAGATTGCCGTGCCGGTGCGCTATTTCAAAGAAGCCTCGTCCGCCAGCTTTCTGCAAAGTTCCGTTTACGGGTTGCGTATTCTCTGGCTGCTCGCTAAATATCTGGCACACAAAACCGGCTTGCATTGCAGCCGGCAGTTTCAAAGTTTAGACCGGCGTTATCATCCAGCGTCTGAAGAGGCGGCGAAGGCGCACGGCGGAATTTAGGCTCTAGGGGAAGGGGCTTCCACCAGCACCGGTTCTTCCATCAGGCTGTCGCCCAAATAAGCTTTGATGGCGTCATCAGGCCTTCCATCCAGCGTAAGTTTGCCCTTTTCCAATAGAATGGCGCGGTCGCAATAATCTTCGATCTGCGACATGTTGTGGGTCACTAGAACAATGGTCTTGCCCAACTCACGAAAAGCTTGCAAGCGGTCGAAACATTTTTCCTGAAAAGTGAAGTCGCCGACGGCAAGAATTTCGTCCACAACCAGAATGTCGGGGTCCACTTCGGTGGCGACCGAGAAGGCGAGCCGCATGTACATGCCGGTGGAGTATTGCTTGACGGGCGAATCGATGAAATCGCCAATGTCGGCAAACTCGATAATCTTTTGCTGCCGCTCCCGCATGAGTTCTTTAGAGTAACCCATGAGCAGGCCATTCAAGAGGATGTTCTCGCGGCCCGTAAGTTCATGGTGCATGCCCGCCCCGAGTTCAATTAAGGGAGCGAGCGTGCCGTTCACAACAACTTTGCCGATGCTGGGGCGATACACGCCCGCGATCATTTTGAGCAGCGTACTTTTGCCTGAGCCGTTGCGGCCAATCAAGCCAACAATCTCGCCCTTGCGGACGTCGAACGAAACGCCGCTGACCGCTTCAAAATCGCGATGGCTGGTGCGCTTTCGCGAAAACTTCGCGAATAATTCGCGAACCGTGTCCGGGCGTTCCTGAATCACGCGGAAGCGCTGGGTCACGTTTTGAACGCTAATGGCAAGAGAGGCGGGGTGCATGTTTAAACGTAAAAGACGAATTCGTCCTGGTAGCGGCGGAACACCCAAAAGCCGAAATAGAGCGCCAGAAAAGCGCACACGAACGAAGCAATCACCGATTCCGCAGTTGGCAACAAACCATAATAGACGCTCAGACGGAAGCCGTTGAGCTCATAAATAATCGGATTCAGTTTGAAAAAAACCCGGTATTTTGCCGGAATGTATTCGAGCGAATAAATAATGGGGGTAAGGTAAAACCAGACCTGCAGCAGGATCTGCAAAATGTGAGCTACGTCGCGATAGTAGACATTGGCGGCGGCGAAAAAGAAAGTAGCTCCCAACGTCAAGATAGCCAGGGCGAGAATGGGCACGGGCAGGTAGAGCCACGTCCAGTAAAAAGGATGGCGCATGGCAAGCACGATCAGAACCAGGGGAATCAGCGAAAGAAATAAGTTGATCAGGTTTGACACGACGGCGGCCACCGGAAAAACCAGTTTCGCCACGCGCACTTTCTTGATCAAATCGCCGTTGCCCACAATAGATTCAGCCGCATAACTCAATGACTGGGAGAAAAACGTCCAGGGCAGCAGCATGCTGAGCAGGAAGATGGGATAGTGCAGTTGTTGCGCCACCATGATTTTAGAGAACACCACGGAAAGCACCAGCATCAACAGCATTGGGTTCAAGAGCGCCCACAGAAAGCCCAGAATCGACCGTTTATAGCGGACGGTGAGCTCCTTTACAGCGAGCGCCCAAATCAGCTCACGATAACGGAAGGTATCTCGTAAAAGTTCAGTCATTCAATAAGACACTCAAGCGAGTAACCCTCATTGTAGCTGAGGGGGTATGCTTGTCTTCCGTTCGATGAGGATTCGCGCGGTGGGCATGATGCGCGCTCCCCACAGCAACTTGTAGGCTTCGTTGCCGCCTAAAAAGTTCCAGGCGCGGTAGCCCTGTTCGAACGCGTGGCGCAACGATTCAAACAGCAGCAGGCGGCCGAAGCCCTGCGCTTCGAACTCGGGTTCGTGGCCGCCGGCAAAGGCGTAAAGGGTGTTCCTGTAGACAAAAGCCAGCAACGCGGCCACAATCTTGCCGTGAAAACGTAACCCGAAAATGCGCAGCATGTCGGCGTCGTCGAAGATCCTGGCTAAGTCGGACAGAAAGGCCGCCGCGCCATCTTTGGCCTGGGCGAAGAGCGCTGCCCGATCACTCTCAAGCCGGATGAGCGCGTTCACGAACTCCGGATCGGCCTGCGTTACAAATTCAAAGCGTGGACGGTCGAGCGTGGCCGCCTTGTCCAGATACTTCAGAAAATTGCGGCGCAAAGCGAAGGGGCGCTCGTCCCAGTAATGCTGAAAGGTTCCTTGAATGGGCACTTCAGACCAGTGGCCATCGGTCGCCGTTCTTAGTTCGAATGAATCGCCCAACTGCAAACCGGCGAGCGGGGAATTCATGGCAACTTCGCGCCAATCGCACACCTCCCAAGCGCCATTGCCCAACAAGTGCCCTTTTAGCAGGCTCATGACAGGAGCGCGTTGCGTGGGGGCGATGGGAGGTTCCAGATAGCTGGCCATAGCCGAGCCAGTTAGTTTCAACGACATTCTGCCCTGTTCGGTATTCAGGTAAAGTGGCACAATTCCGGCGAGCGCGTCCATGTTGCGGAACAGCATGATGTGCAGGCGGCCCGCTCCAAAATGCCGCCACCAAGCGATTTGCCATTCGGGCAGTTGAAACGGAGTAACGTTTTCAAGAGCGGCGGCAAAGCGCGTCCATTCGCGTTTGATGTGCTCGAGATGCGCGGGGTCGCGCACGACTTCCAGAGTTAAAGGTGTAACCAGCAAGCGCCGTTCTGGCTTCATGGAGGCTGCCTATAAGAGTATCGAAGTGGCGGATTCTGTTAGACTAAAAGTTCCCACCCCATTCGTTCCCATGATTTCTGTAAGCAATGTAAGTATGCGCTACGGCGCCAAAATTCTGTTTGAAGATGTGACCACCGCGTTCTTACCGGAACGGCGGTACGGTTTGACTGGGCCAAATGGCGCCGGCAAGACTACCTTTATGAAGCTGCTTTCCGGCGAATTGGAGCCGCAGAAAGGAACAGTTGTCCGGCCGAAGAAGCTAGGCATTCTGCGCCAGGACCAGTTCGCGTTCGATCAATTCCGCGTGGTGGATACGGTCATTATGGGCAACCTGCCCTTATGGAAAGCGCTGGCCGAACGTGAAGAGCTTTACGCCAAGAGCGACCTGACCGATGAAGACGGTATGCGGTTAGGCGAGTTGGAAGGCGTTGTTTCGGAAGAAGACGGCTATACGGCGGAATCGGACGCGGCGGTGCTGCTGGACGGACTTGATATTTCCGAGCCCTATCATAATCGGCTGATGGGCGAGTTGCAGGGCGGCCAAAAAGTACGCGTGCTTCTGGCGCAGGCTTTGTTCGGCCATCCGCAAGCGCTGCTGCTGGATGAGCCCACCAACTATCTCGATCTGGAATCTATTCACTGGCTGCAGAACTTCCTGACGCATTACGCGGGAACGCTCATCACTATCTCGCACGACCGCCACTTTCTGAACAGCGTTACGACGCACACGGCGGATATCGATTACCAGACGATCATTACCTATACGGGCGGCTATGACGATATGGTTTTGCAAAAGACCCAGGTGCGGTCGCGCATTGAATCGGAGAATGCGCAGCGTGAAAAGAAAATTGCACAGTTGAACGAGTTTATTGCGCGCTTTTCAGCGGGCACGCGCGCCAGCCAGGTGACGTCGCGCAAGAAGGAAGTGGAACGGCTGCAAACCACCGAGCTGGCGCGCTCGAATATTGCCCGGCCTTACATCCGCTTTGACATGAAGCGGCCCTCTGGACGCAACGCCCTGGAGTTCAAGAATGTTACGAAAGGTTACCCTGGCGTCAAAGTTATCCAGGGTTTCAGCGGTTCGGTCCAGCGCGGAGAAAAGATCGCGCTGATGGGCCGCAATGGCGCGGGTAAGACCACGCTGCTGAAGGCGCTACTGGCGAATGCGCCCGGCGTGGACGATAAAGACGTGGGCCTGGATGCCGGCACCGTGATTTGGGGGCATGAGGCGCAGGTGGGCTACTTCGCGCAGGACCATAGCGAAGAAATCACCAAGGGAACGACAATTTCCGAATGGCTGCATAACTTCGATCCTCAAGCGGCGCGCGAAGAAATTCGCGGGTTGCTGGGGCAGATGCTGTTTACCGGCGAAGAAGGTTTAAAGAAGACCGACGCTTTGTCGGGCGGCGAAGCGGCGCGCATGACGTTCTGCAAGTTGATGTTACAGAAACCCAATATTCTTGTGTTGGATGAACCAACGAACCATCTCGACCTGGAATCTATTAACGCTTTAAACATCGCCTTGCAGAAATTTGAAGGCACGGTGTTGTTGGTGACACATGATGAGGATCTGGTGGACGAAGTAGCTACGCGCGTTTGGCATTTCGACGAGGGCAAAGTGCAGGATTTCGCGGGCGCCTACGCGGAGTTTTCCACCAGCGTGGCGCGGTAGTAGCAATTAGACGCCGCGTTTGTTGCCCCATAGATCGACGTGCAGTCGCGGGCTGAAGCGGTAACCGTGCTCTTTGCAAGCTTCGGCGAGCCAAACCCCGCGCTGGTGAATAGCTTCGGCAGTGGTGCCTTCGGGCATGAGTAAGATCTTGTCGCGTGGCGCCCCGAGGGCTTCGCGCATTTGGTCTACTTGGGCAAGGTCTTGCGGGTCTGCGATCACAAACTTCAGTTGATACGGGTAATTGGCGATCAGTTCTTTGAGAACGGCGGGTTGCCAGCGGAGCCGGTCGTGTTGTTGCGCCCAGCGGCCGCCATCGCGTTCGAGCGGCGTCGAGTTTTTAAGTTTTGGGCTGATGCTCATCAGATCGCAGGCTACGCGCATATTGACGGTGCCGGCGGTTTCGATGGTGATATGCAGACCGCGTTGGCGAAGCTCATGCGTGAGTTCGCCGATTTGCGGAGCGATCATGGGTTCGCCGCCGGTGACTACCACATGACCGGCGTGGAAGGAATCAACCGTTTCGAGGATGCGACTGATGGGCCAATCTTCACCTTCCGGCGCCCAGGACGTGTACGGGGTATCGCACCACACGCAGCGCAGATTACAGCCGGAGGTTCGGACGAAAACGGACGGCACACCAACAAGCGAGCCTTCGCCTTGAATCGAATAAAAGACTTCGGAGATCTTCACAGCGCGCCCAGGGGGTCTATGACGCCGGCTTCCTGGAAACCTTTTTGCCGGAGCAGGCAGGAATCGCAGTGGCCGCAGGCTCGGCCTTCGGATGAAGGATCGTAGCAGCTGTGGGTGAGCGATAGATCAACGCCCAGCGACACCGCTTCCCTGACGATGTCGGCTTTGCTCATCTGAATGAGCGGCGTGTGGATGCGGATTTTGGTTTTGCCCTCGACGCCGGCCTGGGTTGCCAGATTCGCCATGCTTTCAAAAGCGGCGATGAATTCGGGGCGGCAGTCCGGATAGCCGGAGTAATCGATGGCGTTGACACCGATAAAAATGTCGGACGCGGCTGTGACTTCGGCATAGGCGAGGGCGAACGAAAGAAAAATAGTGTTGCGGGCAGGGACGTAGGTGACGGGAATGCCCGCGGACATCTGCGATTCAGCGCGATCTTTGGGAACGGCGATGTCACTGGTCAGTGCCGAACTGCCAAACATCCGAAGATCGAAGCGCACGACACGCTGTTCCTGTGCGCCGAGTTGCTTGGCTACTTTAGCGGCGGCCTCCATTTCGATGTGATGTCGTTGACCATAATCGAAAGACAGGCAATAGCACGCGAAGCCTTCTTTGCGGGCGATGGCGAGGCAGGTGGAAGAATCCAGGCCGCCGCTGAGCAGACAAATAGCGCGCTGAGGAGTGGAGTGGGGCAAATTTCAGTATAGAAATTGCCCCTCAGCCGCTACCAGGGCAGCGCTTGGCCCAAGTGAAAAAAGCCTCCGCTGGGTCCGCTTTCATCCAACAGAGCGAGCGCCACACCGGTCTTGCCGCCTTCCGGGAGTTCCATCGGCGCGGCATCGGTCCCCATATCCGTCTTGACCCATCCGGGATGCGCCGAGTTCACTTTAATCTTTGTGTCTTTCAACTCGTAGGCAAGATGGATGGTAAACGAATTCAAGGCCGCTTTCGAGGCATCGTAGGACAGAGATTTGAAATTGTAAATGGGGCTTTTGGGGTCGGCATGCAAGGTTTGCGAACCTAGAATGCTCGACATGTTCACGATCCGTCCCGCCTCGCTCTTCTTTAGCAAGGGCAGCAAGGCTTGTGTCAGAGCGATGGGCGCGAAAAAATTGGTTTCGAACGAGGCCTCGAGCGATTGTTCCGTAGTGTCGCTTACGCTCGTTCCCGCTATGCCATCGGCGGCGATGCCGGCGTTATTGATGAGAATGTCCAATTTGCCGAAGTTCTTTTCTAAGAAGGCGGCCGCCGCGGCGTAGTCTTTTTTGTTAGTAACATCCAATTTCAAAAATTGAACGTCCAAGCCTTCCTTCTTGAGTTTTTCCGCCGCGGCTACACCCTTCGCCTCATCGCGGGCGGCAAGCACGACAGTAACTCCATTTTGTGCCAGTTGCCGGGCCATCTCGTAGCCCAGTCCTTTGTTAGCGCCCGTAATGAGGGCAACTTTCTTTGTATTCGCCATAGTCGTTTAGATTGGGAAACAAGGCGGAAGATTCAGACAAGAGCGGCTGGAACTGCGAGTCGATTCGATAGGCCTAAGCGGCACGATTCCGGTTTACATGATCGCAGCGGCCTCACAAGGCCGCGAGACCCAGACTGATTCTGATCGCATCATTGACTTTCCGCAGGATGATCGTATCAACCGTGCCAAGGCGCTTTACGAGGCGTTGCCGATCAACGGAGCGAATCTGGTCCAGATGGATTGCCGATCGTAAAGAAAGGCCGTTTGCTCTACTAGGCTCCACAACAACCTCAACCGGATATGGAATCGGCGAAAGCTTTGATGTGATTGCTGCAACGATTGTGATCGGGCTATGCCGGTTTCCGATATCGTTCTGGATGATCAACGCCGGGCGGGTCTTTTTGATCTCGTGACCTCGGGTTGGGTCAAAGTCTACGAGATGGATTTCGCCTCTGCGCGGAAACGTCATTTTCGTTTAGTCTTTGTTGCCCTTGCCGACTTTTGCGGCGTTCCCATTTTCTTAGATGCCTCCTCTTCCAAGGGAAACCATTCAGCGGCCATTGAGACGTTGCGGTCGCCATTGGCGCGGTAGCCGGCTTCGAGCTGTTTTCTGATTGCTTGCCGGCCACGGGAACCGACGTAATGCAACACCGCCTTTGAAATGAAGGTGGAACGGGTACCTTTGCTCGTCACGCGGTCGAGTACGGTGATGGTGTCATCGGGCAGAACGACATTGATTCGCTTGCTCATAACTTTAGGTTCGGATCGATTTTGATGGTCAATAATTGAAGCATACACACGAACGGTGTGGATGTCAAACTGCGCAGATGTGATGTCGTGGCCTTCTGATCTGCGATCCCCAAAAAAGCGGCACGGTTTAGAGCTTCTATATAATCGACGCCATGAAGAGTTCTCTCACTCGCCGCCAACTGGCTAAGGCCGCAGTGGCCAGTGCCTCTATCGCGCCGCTTGCCGCTTCGGAAATAACGGATCCCAACCCTGCCTTCGATCCGCTCCACTGGACGTTAGAGTCATACAAATCAGCGCCGCTCAAACTGACTTTCACCGCTACCACTAAGTCAGAAGCCGAAGCTTGGCAGCGCCAACTGAGAGCAAAACTCATTGAACTTCTGGGTGGCTTCCCTAGCGAGCGAAACGCGCTTCAGCAACAGAGCATCGAAACACGCCGGTTTCCAAACTACCGGCGCGAGAAGTTTATCTTTATGAGCCGTCCGGGCGTTGCCGTTTCCGGTTACTTACTCACGCCCGCGAGCAGCAAACCTCCCTATACTCCCGTGATTTGCATTCCGGGCCATGGACGCGGCGTGGACGATATTGTGGGCATCGACGAACACGGCTTTGACAGAACGGATAAGGCCGGCTATCAACACGATTTCGCGATTCAAGTGGTCGAGCATGGTCTGGCCGCCGTTGCGATTGAACCAATGGCGTTCGGTTGCCGCCGGGACGCGGCCAATATCAAAAAGGGCCCAAGCCACACGTCGTGTGAGCCCTCGGCAGGCGCCGCCCTGCTGTTTGGTCAAACCATGATCGGCTGGCGGGTTTGGGACGTGATGCGGACTATTGATTGGATTGAGCAGCGCCCCGATCTCGACGCGAAGAAAGTTGGCTGTATCGGTATTTCCGGAGGCGGAACATGTACCCAATTCTCCGCCGCGCTCGACACCCGCATTCAGGCGGCCTTTATCAGCGGCTATCTGAACACTTTTCGCGACAGCATCTTGAGCATTGGGCACTGCATTGATAATTACGTGCCGGGCATTCTGAATTGGGCGGAGAGCTACGATGTCGCCGGTTTGATTGCGCCGCGCCACCTATTCTCCGAAGGAGGCGACAAAGACCCCATTTTCCCCGTGGCCGCCACCCGCGCCAGTTTCGCAAAAGTGCAGGCGGTTTACGAGGTGTTTGGCGCCCCTGAAAACGCCCGGCAGGAAATTTTTTCGGGTGACCATTTCTTTCACGGCGTGGAAGGCTTGCCGTTCTTGGTGAAAGCTCTTTCTTAGACGCCCCCGCTAAAGGGAACTCAAGGTCGGAAAGTCCGCTGCCGCATCTTCGATTACGAGAATCCAATCATGGCCACGCCCCGCGGTGGGTGGCGTGTATGTCTGAATGCCCCAACGCTCCGGTTCATCAATCTCGTAGGAGGCGCCGTAACGAGGGTCGTACCAGAATTCTTTCAGCTTGTTCGCGCGCACAATGCTTTTGTCCAAGGTGAACGCTTCGCCGAAGGGGCTGTAAATGATGGCGAACGAGGCGTCCGTTGCCCTGGCGGATCGAATCTTTCCACCGCCCGTTGTGGGTCCGTTGAGGATAATCGCCTGATCGGGGAGGAGCTTCTGAAAAGGGACCGACTCAAACAGCTTACGGACATATTGCATCTGATAAGCGCCCGGGCGGTCGAGCGCCTTGCTCCATTCGACATTAGCGCCGATGATTCCGCCTTTTCCTCCCATCCACGGATTAGAGAACAAACCGGCGACGGTCCCTGCCGATGCTGACGGCCGATACATCTGCCAGATGTTGTTATCGCCGTACGTGTATCCGCATGCACCGGCGAGAATAGACCAATAGGCCGCCTGCCGAACGTCAAAATCGTCGAAGCGTTGGAGTCCGCTCATTCCAGCCAAATAAAACCCGACGGGTATCTCTTCATAGCGGTTCTCACCGTCGAGTGTAGGCCGCTCCGGCTTAAGCCGTAAATCCCTTTCGGCATACAGGCCATTGTCGTGATCGCGCGCCGCGTGCGAAGACTGGAACATGTTGAAATCGAGCCAAGCCGCATCGTTGAGCATTTCAGAGGAATCTCCCGGCCCAACGGGGTGAAAGGTAATGAGATGGTGGTGTTGATCTCCCTCGCGCAGACCTTCCGCCAGGGCATCAACCGTGGCGCGTTCCCGTGGGTTATCAATCGCACGATCGCCGCCCAGAATCCAGATGATTGCTTTGTCCCGATAGCGGGTTCCCAGAAACCTGCCGTAGCGCCGCGCGGATTCCGCGCTTGGAAAAATAGAGGTGGGCGATTTCCAATACTTGCCCCAGGTGGGAAGCATCCCTATGAAGAGACCTAGTTCCTCGGCCTTGTTTACGATAAAGTCAACGTGCTGAAAGTAGAGTTCGTTCGGCTTATCGATGTTGCCGTCGATGAGCGGCAGATCGCCATTGGCATTGGGAACCGTCAATCCGTCCAGCTCGCTCAAGATAACCGCCTGAATCACCGTGAAGCGTTTCTGAGCGCGGTTTGTGAGATAGCGCGAGGCTTCGTCCCGATTTAAGCGATGGAATAACTCCCAAGCCGTGTCCGCTAGATAGAAAAACGGTTTTCCATCCTGGAACTCCAGATAACGATGGTTGTCGGAGACCTTCAAGTTACCATTCACGGCGGCCGGAGCCGTGCTCGTGAAAAGGAGCAGGGCCACTGCGAATGTCAGCCAAAAGCGTTTGCGCCATTCAAACACCGGGCCATTCTATCAGTGTGAGCGAGGCTACCGAACGCACGTCCTGGCGGCACGGGAAGCGTGATATGCTCGCTTGGCGGGTTAGGCAACCGCACCTTTCGAACGGCGATTATGATGCACAACTTCCTCAGTACCTTTATCCTGTTCCTCAATCTGGCTATCTTTGCGGCGGGTTCACTTGCGGCGGCCATCAAGCAGCCGGTCATGGTCGAAGGCGGACTCGTTTCCGGCGTTCCGGGGAAGGATCCGGCGGTTCTGACATTCAAAGGGATCCCGTTCGCCGCTCCGCCGGTTGGCGACTTGCGCTGGCGCGAGCCGAAGCCAGTCATAGCCTGGCGCGGAGTGCTTAACGCACACAAATTCTCGGCCAGTTGCATTCAGCACGTCGCGGGCGAACGTAAACCGTGGACCCATGAATTCATGACGCACGGCGATATCAGCGAGGATTGCCTGTACCTCAATGTGTGGACTTCAGCAACATCCGCCAAGGAGGAGCGGCCGGTTTTCGTTTATATATACGGCGGCGGTTTCTCGGAGGGATCGGCGCAGGTGCCTGTTTATGACGGCGAGGGTCTGGCGAAGAAGGGGTTGGTGGTAGTCACGTTCAACTACCGCGTGGGCGTGTTGGGGTTCCTGGTCCACCCTGAGTTGGCTGCCGAGTCAGCTCACCATGTTTCCGGGAATTACGGGATGCTGGATCAGGTGGCTGCGCTGCGGTGGGTGCATGAGAACATCGCGCGTTTTGGCGCCGATCCAAACCGCGTAACCATCGCGGGCCAATCGGCTGGCGGAATGTCGGTCCACAACTTGACGGCCTCCCCAATGGCAAAAGGACTCTTCCAGCGCGCGATTGTGGAGAGCGGTGGCTCGAGTGTGGGTCGAAATGCCATGAGGCTGGGCCCCGGGACGATGGCCGAAGCGGAAACACAGGGGCGGGAGTTTGCGGAAGGGAAAGGCGCAAAATCGCTGGCGGATTTGCGTGCGTTGAGCTGGGAAAAACTGCTGGAACCACTGCCCGGTGGCACGTCGGCAGGCGGTCCGCCCAGGCTGTTGTTCGCTCCGGTTCCGGATGGTTACTTTTTGCCGGCTCCAGCCCTCGAAGTCATTGCGCAGGGAAAGCAGAACGACGTGGTGACGTTGACCGGCGCGAACAAGGACGAACTCGGAGGCTTTGGACCTCCACAGGGGCCGGTGACGGCCGAGTCATTCGCCAAGCAGGCCCGCGAGCGTTATGGGGAAGCAGCCGATGAATTCTTGAAGCTGTATCCCGCCCGGACGGATGAGGAGGCGAAGATCGCACTAAGCCAAAGTTCTCGCGATCAGGCGCTGGTCTCAATGTATCTCTGGGCGAAGGCGCGCGCTAGAACGGCCAAAACCGCAGTGTACGAATACTTGTGGGACCACGCCATGCCGGGGCCTGACGCCGCGCGTTTCGGAGCATTCCACACTTCCGAAGTTCCGTACGTGATGAACACTCTCTACATGTCGGATCGTCCGTTCACCGGCGCAGACTGGAAAATAGCCGATATGATGTCCTCCTACTGGGCGAATTTCGCCGCCACCGGAGATCCGAACGGCAAGGGACTTCCTCAATGGCCGGCCATCGGCGACGAGCCGAAGATCATGGAGGTGGGCGAGAAGACGGAGCCAATCCCGGTAGCGGGAAGTGCCGCGAAGTTCGCGTTCTTCAAGAGCTATCTCCTTAAGTAGGAGTGGCGGCGGGTCCCAGTTGATCATGTCGTCTATGCGCTTCCTTCTTTTCCTGCTGGCCTTGCCGTTTTCAATCGCCATTGCGAATCCGGCCCGCCCGGATGCGCCCATTGTGCAGGTGAATAGCGGACCGCTGGCGGGAAAGCTCGAAGGCGGTATCAGTGTATTCGAGGGAATCCCATTTGCCGCACCCCCGCTGGGGAATTTGCGATGGCGCGAGCCTCAGCCGGTTGCGAAGTGGGCTGGGACTCGTGACGCAACCCATGCCGCCAGCCCGTGCATGCAATCAACCATGGGCCTCGATTCGTACTTCGCGCCGCTCGCTGCTACCTACGAAATGCCGTTTGCAGTAGAGTCGTTTAAACCTTCGGAAGATTGCCTGTACTTAAATGTGTTTTCGCCTTGGCCGACCGGCCCCAAGCTTCCGGTCATGGTGTGGCTGCATGGCGGCAGCAACCGGGTGGGTTCGGGAGCAGATGAAAGCTACGACGGATCTTCGCTCGCGTCTCACGGGGTTGTCGTCGTTACCATCAACTATCGGCTGGGAGTGATTGGGTTCTTCTCCCATCCCCAACTCACGGCGGAATCCCCACACCATAGCTCAGGGAATTACGGCCTGCTTGATCAAGTTGCGGGATTGAAGTGGGTTCAGCAAAACATTGCGCAGTTCGGCGGCGATCCGGCAAACGTCACTCTCTTTGGTGAGTCCGCGGGCTCCATCGATGCTACGACTCTTATGACTTCGCCATTGGTCAACGGGCTCTTCCACAGAGTGATTGCGGAGAGCGGACCCGCGTTTGGATTGGGCCCGGCGACGACCCTTGCGCAGGCGCAGGCGGTAGGCGAAGCCGTGGGCCAGAGTGCCGCGGGCGCGTTCGCAACTCAAACAAAGGCCTTGGACGCCCTTCGGCAAATGCCCGCCGATCAAGTGGCCGCCCTGGAAGGCCGCATGGTGACAGAGCGTTACAAAAGCTTTGATCCAAACGCCTCTGTGGTAGATGGCTGGCTTCTTCCCCAGCCGCCCGCCCAGGCGTTTGCTTCGGGAAAGATTCAGAAGGTTGATCTTCTGGCGGGGCTGAACGGAAGAGAGCTCAGCGCTTTTCGGATCGGCGCCGCTGCGGCGGCAAAGCAATCGGGCAAGCCTGCGCAGAAGAATGCGCCGACGGAAGGGGTGAAGAAACTCGCGGACGCTGCTTACCCTCTTTATGGCGGATGGACCGATATGGCCGTTGCCCTTTACCTGGCGCAGATTTTGATGCACGGCGATATTGCAGTCGATCAAGCAAGCAACGATATGTTGATGGCCTGCCCCATAGGCGCCGAAATCGCTCTCGTCAAGAGCGTCGGCGCACACGCGTTCCTCTATAGGTTTGATCGCTCGATTCCCGGTAAGGGCGAAACAAAACTCGGCGCATTTCATGGACTCGAAGTGCCCTATGTATTCGATACCTTCACAACTCGTAGCTGGCGATGGCTGCGTTTTACTGAAACGGACCGGAAGCTCTCCGCGACGATGGAGAGTTACTGGACTAACTTTGCGAAGTCTGGAGACCCCAATGCGCCTGGTCTTCCGCCGTGGAAGGCATGGAACGGTGAGGGAGAGCCCTACCTTGCATTCAGCCAAGCCGGAGATGCGGTGCCTCAGGAAAAATTCTCGCCGCCGTTTTGTCGCCTTGCTCCCGATGGCTTAAAGAAGAGGCTGGCCGGCAACTAAACCATTTGCTTCATTGTTTCAACTTCTTCAATACATCAATTGCGTTCTGGTTCTTGGGATTAAGTTGCAGCGACATTTCATAATTTCTAATCGCCAGATCCTTCTGCCCGGCTTTCATGTAAGCCTCGCCCAGACTGTCGTAAGCGTTGGCCGACTTCGGATATTCCTCGACATTGCGCCGAAAGATCGCAATCGCGTCTTGTGTTCGCCCGGAAGACAGCAGTGTGTAGCCCAAGCCGTTGAGCGTTCCTTCCTCAACCTTATATTGGGCTGATCCAGACTTCTTGAATTCTGTGTACCGCTCGATTGCGGCTTGGGCGCCTTTGAGCTTGGCGATCAGCACCAGCATTGGAAACACTCTCTCCTCGGGAAATTTGAAGTTCCAGCCGTACTCTTTCGCTACGCTGCGCAGCAGGAAGTCCGCCACGGCGATTCCATTATCCGAATTCGCCATGATCGCCACTCCGTTGCCGGATTCGGCGTTCATGGTGAGCAATGCCTGAAAGCCTTCGTCCGCTCCGTTGTGGCCGAACTGCCCCGGATTGTCTTTGTCCAGGAAGAAGCCGAGCCCCGCCTCGTCTAAAACCGGCGTCAACATTTGGCGCGTCATGTTTTGGGAGAGAACACGGTTAGACTTGCCCTGTTTTGACAGCGCGATCTCAATGGCGAACCTGCTCAGATCCGTGGGCGTTGTCCATAATCCCGCCGCGGCCATTTCCGGATAGACATGCCATCTTCCATGAACCGTCTTGCCATCCGCATAGGTTCCGGCAGCCGTCGCGGCCGCACGGGCCGGAGGTAGCGGCTGCTCGTAACTGCTTTCCTTCATGCCAATCTTGTCGAGTACGATCTTGCGCATGAGATTTGGGAACGGCTCGCCGGTCACGTCCATCACGAGTTGCTGCTCAATCGTGACACCCCCACCCGAATACCGCTCCTGTGTTCCCGGAATCAGGTCCACCCGAATTGGCGCTGTGTTCGCCGGCTTCTCACCGTTGAAAATCTCGACCAGCGTCGGCATCGGGTCGTTCACGTCGTAGCCCGGAAAGCCATGGATTGTCAGCCCCGCGGTGTGTGACATCAACCGGCGTAGCGTCACCTTCTCGTCTTTCGTAAATTCGTTGTCCGGCACTCTCCAGGTCTTGAGCTTCAGGTTCACGTTCTCGTCAAGAGAGAGCTTGCCTTGTTCCACCAAATAGAGCGCCGCAGTGGCCGCCACCGGCTTGCTGATGGAGCCCGCCTGAAACAGCGACATAGGAGTGACAGGCTTGGTCGAAGCCGCCTCAATGACGCCATAACCCTTGGTCCAAACGATCTGAAAATTATCGATGATCGCAATACTCAAACCTGGCACGTTGTAAAGCTGCATCAGTTTTTGCAGATCAAGGCGCAGCGGCGGCTCATTCTGACCCATGGGCATATCGACAACGCCTGCCTCGATGCGATGAATGCGGGCCTGGGCGAGTCCGGATTGCGCAGCCAAATGCAGGGGGATGTTGAGCCACAAGGCAACGGCCAGGAGATGAACAGTAATCTTCAAACAGGGCATTTCAGGACAAGACTTTCTTGCAAGGTGAAGGATTGGACTGCGGAAACACCGCAAGGGTACCACGCCCTGAGCGCGAAAATAAGGGATGCCTAATTCGTCGCGCGTTACGCGCCGTGCGCTGGTTCAACACTCGTCCGCTGCCTTGGCCCTGCCCAACGTCTTATTTTCCGCGCCCGTTCGAAGCAACCCGTTTGTGAAAATTGCCGGAACGCCGGATTCCGCAACGGCCTTCGCCGAAGCTGGCCCCATCCCTTTACAGCGCTCCTCTTCCAAATGGCAAGCCCAGGATATCGAAGTACGCGTCCTTACCATGGGAGCCCAATCGGCCATTACGGTTTTAGCGCCGAAGAGCGTTCTACGGCGCGTCAGATTGCGCTGGCAAACAGCGCCGCCGTCGAATCTGCAATATCTGGGCGACCATTGGGAACGCTCCTACGGAGACTTGGCTTGGCGAAACATGGAGCCCGAACGGATTTTGCCCTGGTATTTTATTGCTACCAGCGGCAAGGCCACACATGCCTGCGGCATCAAGACCGGTGCGGCTGCGTTTTGCTTCTGGCAGATAGATCCAGGCGGCGTTTCACTCTGGTTGGATCTGCGTAATGGAGGACGCGGCGTCGAACTTGGTGGCCGGGAACTCGCCGTCGCCACGGTCGTGACGGAGTCGTATCAAGACATCACGCCGTTCGCGGCAACCGGCCGCTTTTGCCGGCGGATGTGCGAAACGCCGCGTTTGCCCTCTGCGGCTGTGTACGGCGGTAACAACTGGTATTACGCTTACGGCAAAAGCTCTGCGGACGACATCCGGCAAGATTCGGAACGCATCGCTTCATTCGCGAGTTCCGCCGGCAACAAACCCTTCATGGTGATTGACGATGGTTGGGGGCCGAATCGCACGGCCGGCCCTTGGTCGCGCGGCAACGCCCAGTTTCCCGACATGGCGGGACTGGCGAGCGACATGCTCCGAATGGGTGTCCAGCCGGGAATCTGGATGCGTCCGTTGTTTACTAAACAACAAGTCGATCCTGGCTGGCAGCTCCAGTCCCCAAATGCGCAGCGGGAATACTCTCGCGAGCAGGCGTACACGCTCGATCCAACCATCCCCGAAGTTCTTGAGGCGATTCGGCGCGATGTCCGGACTCTGGCTGGCTGGGGCTATCAACTCATCAAGCACGATTTTTCGACCTACGATCTGCTGGGCCGCTGGGGCTTTGCGATGGGCGCGCAGATCACCGAGGAGAACTGGAGCTTTGCCGATAGGAGCCGGACGAATGCCGAGGTGATTCTGGAGCTTTACCGGGCGATTCGCGAGGCGGCCGGCGATGTCATGCTCCTTGGCTGCAACACTGTCGGACATTTGGCCGCCGGTGTTTTTGAACTGCAGCGAACTGGCGATGATACCAGCGGCCGCGATTGGAATCGCACGCGTAAGATGGGCGTGAACACGCTTGCTTTCAGAGCGCCGCAACATAACACGTTTTTTGCTGTGGACGCCGATTGCGTTGGCATCACCCAACAAATCCCCTGGAGCTTGAACCGGCAATGGCTCGAGCTGCTCGCCAGAAGCGGTACGCCGCTTTTTGTAGCGGCCGCTCCCGACGCCGTCGGGCCGGAGCAGCGAGCCGCTTTGAGGCAGGCCTTCAAGATCGCCTCTATTCCACGACCTCTGGGCGAGCCGCTTGACTGGCTCGCGAACAGCGAACCGGAGCGCTGGTCCTTCGAAGGAGACCGGGCGAAGTACGACTGGTTTGGGGGTGATGGCGCTTCACCCTTTACCGAATGACAAGCGCGCCACCGCCCCGAAAGCGCCGCACAAAATAAACGAACGCCATCAAACCGGCGATTGCTCCCACCCCAGCTAGTCCAGCAAAAATGGGATGCGCCCTTACGTGTCTCCCCCAATGCTTCAAGCGTGATGCCAGGCCCCAACGGGAGGCAGCCGCAAAATCCGCCGGCGGACAACTCCGGCCAAAGCCGCGTCCCCAGGAAACGTAAGCGCCCTCATGAAGATATCGCCGATAGATCTCGTGAGCGCGTGCCGGCTGCCTGTCAATCACCCACCGGCTGGCCTCGCAAAGCACGGCCGCGAACGCTTGCGAAGAAGGTGGCAACAGATCTGCCGATTTCATCGCATGGTCCGTGGCGGTCATACGGTATTGGAAGCGCACATTCCTCTCCGGCGCCGAAGCCGCCACACGCTTTCGTTCATCCTCGGTTTGGAAAGCATCCTTGGGTTTGGGTTGATCCTCAGAAGACTTCTGCTGCTCGTACAGGAAGTCCCAGCCGTTGAACTCGCCCTCCCACATCGCAAAATCCGGCGCGCGCTCGAATCCTAACAATTCCAGGCCGCGACTATGCGCAAGCTGGGCAGCGCTAAACCACGCCTGGGCGCGCGTACTCCGCCAACGCCACCAACCGGCAGCTTTGTTCAACGCTTCCCCGTACTCTTCGGCGGCCGAACGAATCGCTTCGTCGTCAAAGTAACGCAGCGCCTCCTTGCGCCTGCCGGCCCGCATCAGGCGGCGCGCCAGAAGGCTCCGCAGACGGACGTTGGCCGGCCTTTGATTCGCGTTCGGGTCGTCCTTCAGCTGGCTTGCCAAAGGCGCCGGCACACTGCCGTCCACATAATCCCGCAGCTCGCTCAACGTGAGGACTCTTTCAGCCAGATAAGCGGCATCGCCCCAATAATCGGAGAAGCCGCCGCCCCATGCGCCGTTAGTGGCGCGGTAAAACAAATCAAGCGCTTGAACTAAGTCTCCGCGGCTCACGCGCAGCACGCCGCTTTCCGCGCGGAGCACGGTGAGGGTCTCCAGCGCTTGATCCGCCGCCCCGTATCCTTTTAACGCCTTTTCATAAGCCATAAGCGCGCCCGGCCGATCACCGCTGCGCAGCGCCAGTTTCGCCCTCACCCATGCGCTGATCGGCACGTCCTCCAACGCCGACAATTTACCTGCCAAGTCGAAATCTCCCCGTTCATAAGCCGCGGATGCCAACAACCCCGCGCCGGACGCCTCGGATACATGGTGGCGTTCCATGGCCGCCACGATTCGATCCACTGTGATTGAATTTAGGGCGAGATCGTTGGCTTGCGGTTCAACAAAAAATGGGACTCCGCTGTTTTTGTTGACGCAAATGAAGATCAACCGGCGCGTCAGCGGATCTTCGATTCCCTTGTCGAGCAAATCGCGATCTTTCACAATGAGCCCCGCGACCATTACCAGGGAATTGAGCGCGATCCGGGAGCCGTAGGCCGCCTGTTGCGCGTAAAGATTCACTGCCTGCGCGATTGCGCCGTGCCGCCAAGACTCACGTGCCTCTTCGCCCAAGCTGGCCACAGCTAAACCTAACGGGTCGGGCGTCCCATGCCGCGCCAGCGCCCGCGTGGCCTGGAATTCCGCCGCAGCGGCGGTCTCATTGCCCTGCTCCGCCGCCACTCGACCCAGCATGAAGTGCGCCCACAATTCGCGGCTCTTCCGCTCTGCATCCGGCAAGGCCAGCACGGCTTCAAAGTGCGCTTGGGCTTGTGTCCTCTGCCCATGCAGAAAGCTCACGGCCCCGGCTGTGTATTGCCGGAGTGCCGGCGGAAGTCCCTCGCCCAAACCATACGCCTCCTCGCCATCCTCGCGCGCCCGCATGGACGAGATGCGCGTCAAGACATCTGCGGAAAACTCGCGCGCTTCCACAGAGTCGCGCGTGACCTGCTGCGCATCGGAGTAATCGAATTCCACCACCGGCAGCTTGTCTTTAGGCGCTGGAACCAGCGCAGCCAACTCTCTGTCAAAAATGACCGACGGAGCAGCCAGTAGACATTCCTTTCTGGCTTGGAGCGCCTCAATCCCAAAGAAAGGACCACACGCCAGCACTGCGGCCACTCCCAGGGCCGCCGACAATGCCAAGCGAAACACAAGCCACCGGCTAGAAGGAGACATGCGCATCCAACTCCTTTCCTGTACAGCGCACCCAGCCGACCAATTTCTCTTGCCCAGCCCGCAAGACCTCCCAGCTCCTTAAGCGAAACGCCAGCGAGTCTTTCCGTCTCACCAGCACGTAAGGAGGCAGGGCGTCCGCAAACTCACATCCTCGCGCCGAAACGGAAACCTCCCTGGGTAACCGGCCTGCCACATCGCTGTGGTTCTCTAGATACACGTCTCGAACGCCGGAGTACTCCGCTTTGATATGAATCGTTGGAACGGTCGGCGGCAAAAGTCGGCCCTCCATCACGGCATGCCACGTACGGGCGTTCCACGCACGTTGATCCTCGCCGGTAGGCAGCCGGAACCACGCCATCCCCCTGAGATGCGGCGGCGGATTGTTTCGCAAGCGCGCAACAAATGAACTGACCTCTCCAGGCTCCACAAACAACTCCTGGCTTTCTCCATCAACTCCGTGTCTTGAGACCTCACTCTCAATGGCCGTTACTTGGCCGCCTTCATTCCAAGTGACTCGCGACCAGTAAGTGGGCAGCGCCACGCGGAACGGCACCGCGCTTCGCGTTGACCACTCTCGCACCCACTCGTAGGCCGTGGCCGGATCGAACAATCCTTTTTGGGGACTCATCACCGAATGAACCTGCAGCACCGCTTCATCAACTTCCGCTAACAGTCCCGGCAGGTCTGGGCTATCCATCCAACTGGGCAGCGCCGTAACCGAAAGCGACCGCTCTCGTCCCATCCGCCGTCGCAGTAAGTGGAGAAAGTCCCGATAGTGAGGGAGGCTGGCGGTTCCACAGTCATAATCGATCTCAATCCCGCGCACAGGAACACCCTCTTTTTCCCAACCTCCGATCACCGCCGCGGCGCGCGTTGCCATGCTGTCTCCCAGCCGTGCGCCGCCAGGGTCATGATTGATCCGTATCACGGCAATGACTGGTTTCTCCTCGCGTCGCAGCGCTGCCCGATTGACCCCAACCTCCAACCAATCACCCCGGGCCTCTACTTCCGCCGCCAGAACCCGCCAGGCCCGGATGGAAGAAGCCGATTCATGGAGCGCTCTCACCACTGAGTCGTTCCAGCGGCGTTGCCAGATGTAGGCGTCATTGGCGATGGGCGGCGTGCGGTCTTTAACAGGAGCGCATCCCGCCAACAGAACGGCAAGTGCCCCTGCAAACACTAAAACACTGCTTACGCTCGCTTTGCCCATTGCCCCTCCGGCCCTTAAATTGGTCAAATTTAACACCGTGTTAAACAGCCAGCACTACTACCAGCATGCCCGTCGTGGTAAGACTCTATCCTATAGAAACCCAATACAGTTTCTAGAGAATTCGCCGATATCTCAATTACTATGACTCCGAGGATTGTGGGCCAGACGGTGGGTACCCACCGGCGAATGGTGCCTGAGTACTACCCCTTACCAGGCCGTCTTTTGGAAGCATAAATCGCGTGCTATGCTACAGAAAACAATACGTTTGGGTGCATCGTCGCCAGGGCGAAACACGCCTTGTAGATCTGTTCCGATGCTAAGAATCCTAATTGTTGCGCTGTTCGCCGCTTTGGTGGTCACTGCCACTTCCGATAACGCCCCCTCACGCCCCTATAGCGTTGTAGTGATTGAAGGTGACGGTGCCTTGAACAGCTTACCCTCCCGTTCCGCGCATGAATCCGTGGTACGTGTGGCTGATGGATCGGGCAAACCGGTGCCAGGCGCCCGCGTTGATTTCGATGCCCCCAAAACTGGTCCCGGCGTCACGTTCAGCGGCGGATCGACGCATTTTGCCATCACCACCAACGCCCAGGGTGTGGCCAAGGCTTCCGGCTTGCGGAACAACGGCGTTCCCGGCGGATTCGCCCTGCTCGTCCACGTCTCTTACCAGGGCCAAGCGATTGGGGACATGACTGTTCACCAGACAAACGTGGCTAGCAAGATGGCCCATCTGTCGAACAACATGCGGCGGCCGCAGGAACAGTTTCCGGATGCGTCCATTTCCACCGCGGCCGTTGGCATCGCTTTGGGAGATCAATTCTTGATTAACGGGACGCTCACGCCCACGAACGCCAGTCTTGCACCAGGAAATCGAGTTCAAACACAAAACACGCCGGTCACTATCTATATCCACGATCACTGCGAATTCCTGATTGGCCCGCATTCCTCAGTCATTATTCAACCGCATCAGGTTTCGGTGACGGGCGGCGCCGTTCGCGCTAAACACTTCGGCGATTGTAAGTTCGGATCCGGCGGTCTTTGGGTCACCAGCCCTGCGCCCAACGGAGACGCCGTCGTAGCTCTTTCCCGCCAGCACATGGAAGTTGGTTCGGTGAGCGGCGCCATTCAAATCGCCAACGAAGTGAAAGTCGTGAGCACGATCCAGCCCGGCACCGTTTCGGCATTCAACTTCAACAATTCCGCTTCCGCCAGCGGTGCTTCGGTCAGCCCGCCAGAATCCAGGAAAGTCGTTTTTATGCTGGGACTGGGTACCGGCGCGGCTCTCGCCGGTTTAGGCTTGAGTGTGGCGGCGGTGGTTCAGCCCGCACCGGCCGCTACTAGTCCATAATCCCGACGAACTTCTCGCGATCCTTGGCGGTTGGCAACGGACAAGCCTGATATTTCCCCGCCAGCCGGAAGCGATTGTGCGCCACCAGTCTGTAGCCCGCATCCCTCACAAACCGCGGCACCAACTGCAAACTGCGGCCCAACACCTTCCAGACTCCGCCGAGCAGCAATAACGTATCCACCGTCACATCCGACTGTACTAATAGCCGCTCCTGTGGCGAATTCGGATTTAGCACCAAGTAAACGCTATTTTGATCGATCATCGAATCGCGGTTAATCCCGTGGTGCAATAACACCGTCTGCGCCCAACGCGATTGTTGGGGCGCGAATCGAAAACTGTCAGAGCGATCCCGTTTCAGCACCCACTGCACCATTTGGTTACAAAATCCACACAACCCGTCATAAATCAGAATTGCTGCTGCCATCCCAATCTCTAGCTTCGCATTTAAAAGTCGTCAGCCTTATCTGTCCCCATCTCGCCCAGCCGCTATAATCCACATAGGCAAGCCGAAACATGTCATTGCGCTCGACAGTTCCTGCCATCCTGATTTGCTTGTCCTTCTGCCACGCCCACGCCCAAACTCCCGCCAATACGAATCAACAACCCCCGCCGCCGACTGCCGGTTCCACCTTCCGCCTCAACGTCAACGAAGTCATTGTGCCCGTCACCGTCACCGACGACAAAGGCCACTTTGTTACCAACCTAAAAAAAGAAAACTTTCAGATCTTCGAAGAAAATAAACTCCAGCAGATTCGCACCTTCACTCGCGACCGCAATCAACCCATCGTCATTGGCTTCCTTATTGATCTATCCACCTCCAGCGCCACTCACTGGGAAAACTTCCAAAACGCCGCCACTGAACTCATCCAGCAACTCCTCACGGGCGACCCCAAATATTCCGGCTATCTCATCGACTACGCGCAGGATGCCGAGGTCTCCGTCAATACCACCTCCGATCCCGATGCGCTGGTCCAAACCGTCGGCAAACTCAAACCCGGCGGCGGCGCAGCTCTCTACGACGCGATCTATCTCGCCTGCACCAGCCGCAAACTCATGCAGGGCGAGCCCGTGGAACCCCGCCGCATCCTGGTCATCATTGGTGATGGCCACGATGACGCCAGCCAACATTCTCTGGCCCAAGCCGTGCAACTCGCCGAGCGCAATTTGGTCACCGTCTATGGCATCAGTACGCAAGCGTTCGGCTTCACCAACCAGGGCGATGGCAATCTTCAAAAGCTCGCCATCGAAACCGGCGGCCGCGTGGTCTATCCACTCGGCGACGTCTATCGCGATACCGATGGCTTTTTATCCCACCCTTCCGATGATGGCAACTACGCGCTTAGCGTGGGCGGAGGCGCTTACGCCAATGTCATGGACGCCAAGCTTCACAAAGGCGTCGCCGATATCGTGGGCGAAGTGACCAGCCAATATCTCATCTTTTACACATCCGACAACCCGAAAGATAAGAGCTACCGCAAATTGAAGGTCACCGTGGATATGCCCAATGTCAGGGTTCGCGCCCGCAAGGGCTATTACGCCTCAACGCCCGGATCCTGACGTTTCTACTCAACCCCCAAACACATTCCTATTCAAGAAATCGTTCCTGAACTTTCCTTGCGGATCGTACTTCTTGGCAAGCTCAACAAAATCTCCCAACCGCGCATATTTCTTCCGCAACTCAGCCGGCTCAACCGTGAACAACTTGCCCCAGTGCGGTCTGTACGCAAACGGTGTCAATTCGCGCTCAATTTCCGGAAGCACTTGCTTCACCGCCGCCCAATCCGGCTTCCAGGTGAAATGAATCGTCACGCTGGGACGTTGGTAGCAAGTGCTCATCCACAAATCGTCGGCGGCAATGGTGCGAATCTCCGTGATCAACAGGTGCGGTGACACTCGATCGCGCAGCCGCTCCACGGCCAAAATCGCATCCACCGCGTTTTCTCGCGGTACAAAGTATTCGCTCTGTAGTTCTTTCCCCGCGCTCGGCGTGAACCCCATTTTGAAGTGCGGCAATCGTTCGTACCACGCGCCCGGCACCCCCATCTGTTCGGTGCAATTCTCGGCCGAAATCTCCGCAATGGGATGTAGGTTCTTGCTCGCCAGCTTTGCGCCAAAGTACTCCGCCGGAGCCGCGAACTCCGTACCTCCCACTCGGCTCTTGATCCAAAGTTCGTTCACCTTGTGCTTCTGCCAGTCGGTAAAGAGACTCACACTGTAGCCGCTCGCCTGAATCTCGTCAAAGTGCTCTTTCATTTGCTCGAACGGCAGATTTTCATACACATACTGCTTCACTTTATAGGTTGGCTGAATAGCGAGCGTAACTTTTGTAATCGCCCCTAACGCACCCAGCCCCACTACCGCGCCCTGAAAAACGTCGCCATCGGCGTTGCGCGAGAGCGTCACCACCTCGCCCGCCGCCGTCACTATTTCCAATCCAGCCACGGCGGTCGCCAGGTTGCCGTTCTTTTCGCCTGATCCGTGTGTTGCCGTGCTGCACGCCCCAGCCACCGAAATATGCGGCAGCGAAGCCAGATTATGCAGCGCCCAACCCTTGCCGTCCAAATACGGGCAAAGCTGCCCATACGTAATCCCGGCCTCCACCGTCACCGTGCGCCCATTACCGTCAATCGATACCACCTCATGCATCGGTTTCAGCGACAGTAGGTTATACCGGCTGTCCGCAATGGAGTTGAAGCAGTGGCGCGAACCCAACACCTTGACTTTCTTCTCCGACCGCACCAACGTTCGCACCCGCTCCACCGAATCGGCCTCCTCCAAGCGGTCGGTCGCGTATGTAAGGTTGCCCGCCCAATTGGTCAACTTCTGCTTCTCCATCCACCCGGCCAACGGCGCAAGAACCGGGCTCGCCATAGCTGCCGATAACATTTTTAGGAAAGTTCGTTTGTTCACAGTTCAGCGCGCATAATATCAAAACCGCAGCGCAACCCTAAACCCGGCGCTAGAGACCACTACCCATGTTCCATCCGCCGCGCAACCTCCGGACGGCTTTTCCTCAGCAAAGCGAGGAAGCCGTCGCGAATCGCGCTGGGTGCATCTTGCCGCCACGCCAGCACCACGTCCAGTAAACAGCCGGGGTCGCGCAACGTACGAAAGATCACCCCAGTCGAGCGCAGTTGTTGCACACAGGCCGGAATCAGCGCGACCCCCTCGCCCGCTTCCACCAAGGTCAGCACCGATTGCCAAAGCTCCGGCGTATCCACAACGCGCGGCGAGAACTTCGCCTTCCGGCAAAAGCCCACAATCGCATCGAACAGATCGGGCGCTCCCGTACGCGAGTACAGCACAAAAGTATCCGCCGCTAATTGTGCCAGCCGGATGGCGGGCTCATTCGCCAATGCGTGTTCCTTTGGCAAAGCGGCGACAAGCGGCTCCCGAAAGAAGATCTCGCTATGCAGCACTTTGCGCAGCTCCGGCGGTATGCTGCGCGTAAAACCAACGTCGATAACCCCATTCGCCAGTGCCGCCGGCTGATGCGCGGGCGCAATGTCTTTCAGCGTTAAAGACACCCCCGGATGACGTCTCCTGAATTCCTGGATCAGCCCCGGAAGAAACGGCGCGGTGGCCGGTCCGCAAAGCCCGACGGAGAGCTTCCCATATTGACCATGCGCCGCTCGCACCGCCATCTCGACAGCGCGTTCCGCGTGCGCCAGGATCTCTCGAGCCTCCCGCAGAAAAACCGCGCCTTCCGGTGTCAATGAGACATCGCGCCGGTTGCGCTGCAGCAGTCTTATGCCGATTTCCTTTTCCAGACTGCGGACTTGTCCACTCACACCCGATTGCGAGACATGCAGATAGCGTGCCGCCAGTGTGAAACTCCTCCGTTCTGCGACCGCGCAGAAGTAACGCAAGTGGCGCAATTCCATAAACTCAAACTATCACTATTTCTGATAACTGACAGTAAAACAAACGTTGTTTCTTCTTAGCCAACTTTTAATCAAAACCAGCAGAGCGTGCCTCTTTTCGAACCCGCTCACGAAGGAAACCTTATGACCAAAAACTATTCGCCCACGGTCTCAGACAACACCGTCGCATACCGCACGCTGCCCGTCGATGGAATTAACATCGCCTATCGCGAAGCCGGCAGCATCGCTCATCCGAAATTAGTGCTGCTCCACGGATTCCCCTCTTCAGCGCATCAATACCGCGATTTGATTCCCGCGCTGGCTGATCGCTTCCATGTAATCTCGCCCGATTATCCCGGTTTCGGCAACAGCGACTTCCCCGATCCCGCCACTTTTCCGTACACGTTCGACAAGCTGGCTGAGGTCGTCGGGCGGTTCTTAGAACTCAAGGGTTTTAACAGATTCGGCCTGTACATGCAGGATTACGGTGGTCCGGTTGGGTTCCGCATCTTTACCCGCAAACCGGACACGCTCGAGTGGCTCATCGTTCAGAATACGAACGCCTACGAAGTCGGCTTCACAGACGCCTGGGGAGGATTGCGAAATGCCTTGTGGCACAACCGCACACCGGAGAACGAAGCCGCTGTCGCGGGCTTGCTCGAGTTTGAGACAGTCAAGGCCGTTTATCTCCACGGGTCCAGATTTCCCGAACTGATCAGCCCCGACAATTGGAATTCCGATTTTTACACCACTCTGCAGCGCCCCAACGCCCGCCGGATTCAGCTTGATCTCTTCTACGATTACCGCAACAACGTCGCCCTTTATCCACAGTGGCAGGCGTTTCTAAAACAACGGCAGCCGAAGACCGTCATTTTTTGGGGGCAGGACGACATCTTCTTCACCCGCGAAGGCGGAGAGGCTTATCTATCCGACTTGCCAAACGCGGAGATGCATCGCCTGGATTCCGGCCACTTCGCGGTCGAAGATTGTCTCAGCTACATATCGGCCAACATCCATCGCTTTTACCAGGAGAAAGTGGCCGCCTAAAACTGCTGCAGTAACAGCAGAATCTCTTGTTGCTGAGCTTTCGCCTCCGCTGAGCCAGACCCGCTTCGGCCCGTGGTATGCAAGGCCAGTTGCATAGCCGTCGAACCGTTTTTGTTGCGGATTGCCGGATCAGCCCCGTGGCCCAAAAGAGCCTGTACCGCGCCCGCGCAACGCGTTCGAACGGCGCGGTGCAGTGCGGTGGCTCCGTCCATATTCTGCGCGTTCGGATCGGCGCCGGCCTCAATCAGGCGCACAATCGTTGCTGCTTGCGCCGCCGGATCCCACCTGGGCGAACCGGGAATCCCAAACGCCGCCGCATGAATCGGTTCCCCGCCGCGCCGGTTCTTGGCTCGAACGTTGGCGCCCGCCTTGATCAATTCGTGTACCATTTTGTGACGATACGCCGCCGCGGCGAAATGCAACGCTGTGTCCCCGGAATAGATGTAGTGCCCTATTTCTTTGATGAAGCACGGGCTCGACGCTTGACGTGTTGCCCCTTGGGAGAAACTCGCGGTGGCGAGCGTTGACTGCCCGGTAAGGAGCTTAGAAAACAGCGCGCCATCGTCTGCGACAATCGCGTCTACGAATCTTCGCAGGGATTGTTCTGAAGTCCTCGAACCGATGTCTCCGGCCACAAAGCGTAGGATGCCATACGCCGGTAATAACCTCAATTTCCCGACAAAAACGCCGGTTCGCCCCTTCCAAACCCTCACCACCCCGGAGTCAACCCCCGCCTCTGCCGCCATTTTTCGATATACTCGTCTCAGTCCAAACAAAATGAGCGCAAGTCCTTGGTCCGTTTTCGCGCTTGCTGCGGTCACCCTGTCATTGCCCGCCGCTGCCGCGCCCGCCGTCGATTTCGACCGGCAAGTTCGCCCCATCCTCTCCGACAACTGTTTCACCTGCCATGGCCCCGATGAAAAGCAGCGCATGATGGGTTTGCACTTCGACACCAAAGAAGGCGCGTTCGGCAAACCCGGCGTCATCGTGCCCGGCGATTCGTCGCACAGCAGAATGTATCTGCGCATCTCGAATCCGAACGAAGCCATGCGCATGCCGCCCGTCTCCAGCGGACACAAACTCACTCCGGCGCAAATTGAAACCATCAAAGCCTGGATCGATTCCGGCGCCAAGTGGGAAACCCATTGGGCTTTTGTCGCTCCCGTTCGTCCTGAATTGCCCGCCGTCAAACAAGAAGCTTGGGCGCGCACGCCGATAGATCGTTTTGTTTTAGCCAAGCTCGAAAGCCAAGGTCTGGCGCCCTCGCCCGAAGCCGACAAGGCCACTCTTCTGCGCCGCGTCACGTTTGATCTCACCGGTCTGCCGCCCACCCTCGACGAAGTGAAAGCGTTCCTCTCCGACAACTCCGCCAACGCCTACGAAAAAGTTGTCGATCGCTTAATCGCCTCGCCGCATTATGGCGAACGCATGTCCGTTCCGTGGCTCGATCTGGCACGCTATGCCGATACCCACGGCTATCACATCGATAGCGCTCGCGAGATGTGGCCTTGGCGCGATTGGGTCATTAACGCCTTCAACTCGAACATGCCTTACGATCAGTTCACCGTCGAACAGATCGCGGGCGACCTGTTACCCAATGCCACTCAACAGCAGAAGATCGCCACCGGTTTCAATCGCAATCACATGATCAACTTCGAAGGCGGCGCCATTCCCGAGGAGTATCAAAACGAATATATTGTGGACCGCATCGAGGCAACTTCCACCACTTGGCTCGGCATTACTCTTGGCTGCGCGCGTTGCCACGATCATAAGTACGATCCGCTAACTCAAAAGGATTTCTATAGCTTCGGAGCATTCTTTAACGGAGTGCCTGAGGAGGGTTTGGACGGCTACAAAGGAAATGCTAAACCGTTTCTTCAACTGCCCAGCGAACAGCAGACCGCCATGAAGGAACTGCTGTCGAAAGCCATTAAACAAAAGGATGCGGAATTGCTTCAAGCCGAATCCGCCTGGGAACGCCAGCAGCGTGAAATGCCGGTGGCGGACGTCACCAGCGGTCTCGTTGCCGAGTATCCATTTGGCGATTCCCTGGCTGATCGTTTACATCCTGATTCATCGGCTAAGTTATTGAGCGGAAAGCTGGAATACGTTGCTGGCCTAGCTGGCCGCGCGGCCGATTTTGACGCTGAACCGCAAGTTTCCTACGGCAATGCCGAAGCCTTTTCCAGCTCCAAGCCGTTCGCCATCGCGTTCTGGGTGAAGGCCGATGGACCCTCCGGCATGGCGCTTTTTCAGCGCTTTGAAAAATCACCCAAAGAGGGTCCCGGCTTCGAAATCGCCCTCGACTATTGCGCGAAGAATACTTGTGATGTCATTGTAAGGCTTCGGGATAAGGGTCCTGAAGCTGGCATTGAAGTAAAGTCTCAGCGCGGCCCAACCTTAGAAGCCTGGAGCCATCTCACGGTCACCTACGATGGTTCAGGCAAAGCTAAGGGCGTGCAGATTTATGTGGATGGTCAATCGGTCCCTGTCGATATTATCCGTGACCAACCGATTGGCGGGAATCCCGCCCTGCAGAACCCCGGCCGCGAGGCAGCGGCGCTCTTCAAAGGCGAACTGCAAACCGGCAACAAGGATTGGGGCACTCCGCTCAAAGGCCAGATGGGCGACCTGCGTTTTTATGATCGCCGCCTTTACGCCAATGAGGCTCTCGAACTCGGCTTGCTGGGTCCGCTGCGTAAGGTGTTAGACGAGCCGGCGGATCACCGCTCGAAGGAGCAAAGCAAATGGCTCCGCGAATATTTCGTCGCGCACGTGGCCAATCCGCTTGAGAAACAGCAGAAACAAGATCTCGACACGCTCACTCGCGCGCTAGAACAATTTAATCGCGAAATTCCTTCCACCATGGTCATGACCGAAATGGAAAAGCCGCGCGACACCTTCGTGTTGAAACGCGGCGATTACCGCACCCCTGCCGATAAGGTCCTGCCCAACACGCCTGGCATTCTTCCGCCGCTGCCCTCCGATGCGCCGCGCAATCGCCTCACGCTGGCGAAGTGGGTTGTCGATCCGTCAAACCCACTCACCGCTCGTGTGGCCGTCAACCACTTCTGGCAGATGTATTTCGGCATCGGCTTGGTGAAGACTGCCGAAGATTTCGGATCGCAAGGAGATCCGCCGGCGAATCAGGAACTGCTTGATTGGCTCGCCACGGAATTCGTGCAAAGCAAGTGGGATGTGAAAGCTCTTCAGCGACTCATCGTCACGTCCGCCGTTTATCGCCAGTCATCCAAAGTCACTCCGGAACTCTTGGAAAAAGATCCGGAGAACCGTTTAATGGCGCACGGTCCTCGCTTCCGTCTGCCCGCTGAAATGATTCGCGACAACGCGCTCTTTGTCAGCGGCTTGATCAACGATAAGATCGGCGGCCCCAGCGTCTTGCCGTATCAGCCTAAAGGCTTGTGGGAAGAGATGGCGTTTGGCGGCGATTTCTCCGCGCAAACCTATGTCCAAAGCCATGGGGCAGACTTATATCGCCGCAGCATGTACACCTTTTGGAAGCGCACCGTGCCTTTCCCGGGCTTGAACACCTTCGACGCGCCCGATCGCGAAAAGTGTTCCGCTCGCCGCACCATCACCAACACTCCCCTGCAGGCTTTGTTATTGATGAACGATCCAACCTATCTCGAAGCCTCGCGCGCTTTGGCCCAACGCGATCTGAAAGAAGCGCCTCCTAACCAGGAACAAAGAATCCGCTACGCCTTCCGTTTGGTCACGGAACGCGACCCTTCCTCTAAAGAGTCGGATGTCCTCTCGAAGTTATATGAGAAAGAGCGCACTCATTACGAAGCGCACAAAGACGCCGCGGAAAAGTTGATTAGCATTGGTGAGTCAAAACCAGACACGCATTTCGAGCCCGCCGAACTCGCAGCTTGGACCATGGTGGCCAGCACCATTCTGAACATGGACGAGACCGTAACCAAGAATTAAGGAAAATATGGACCCCATTCGCCAGGAACAACTACTCATGACGCGCCGCCAGTTGCTTGGCAAAACCAGCACCGGCATAGGCGTGGCCG
Source organism: Bryobacterales bacterium (assembly GCA_963785595.1). GTDB lineage: Bacteria > Acidobacteriota > Terriglobia > Bryobacterales > Bryobacteraceae > Bog-105. The sequence goes on from CAWAVY010000004.1 coordinate 1,143,937, forward strand.
CGCTCGCGTCCCTTCTCAATCCAAATTTGTTGGCGGAAGATGCTTCAGCCGTTGGCGGCTTACCCGGCCTTCCCCACTTTGCGCCCAAAGCGAAGCGCATCATCTATCTTCATCAGTCGGGTGCGCCCTCGCAGATTGATTTATTCGATTACAAACCGAAGCTGATGGAAATGGCCGGTTCCGAATTGCCCGATTCCGTTCGTCAGGGCCAGCGCATCACCGGCATGACATCGGGCCAAAACTCGCTGCCCGTCGCTCCATCCATCTTTAAATTCGCGCGCACAGGGGAGCAAGGCATTTGGATGAGCGAGTTACTGCCTCACACCGCCAAGATCGCCGATGACATCACGCTCGTGAAAACCGTCAACACCGACGCCATCAATCACGATCCGGCCATTACTTTCATCCAAACCGGTTTCACCCAGCCCGGCCGTCCCAGCCTGGGCGCTTGGGTGAGCTACGGGCTAGGTAGCGAGAATCGCAATCTGCCTTCCTTCGTTGTTTTGATTTCTCAGGCGAACGCCTTGAATCGCGATCAGCCGTTGTTCACCCGCCTGTGGTCCAGCGGCTTCCTCCCATCTAAATATCAAGGGGTGCGTTTCCGCGCCTCCGGCGATCCGGTTTTGTTCCTGGCCAATCCCGATGGCATCGATCCCGAAACCCGCCGCGCCATGCTCGATAGCTTGAGCGAACTGAATCATATGACGGAAGAAACCTATGGCGATCCGGAGATCAACGCGCGTATTTCGCAGTACGAAATGGCGTATCGCATGCAGTCTTCCGTTCCTGAATTGACCGATTTGTCCAAGGAGCCCGAAAGCACTTTTGAACTCTACGGTCCGGATTCGCGTAAGCCCGGCACCTACGCCGCCAATTGCCTCATGGCGCGCCGCCTCGCCGAACGCGGTGTCCGCTTTGTTCAGCTTTATCACCGCGGTTGGGATCAGCACAACGATCTCCCCCGCGATCTTGCCTTGCAGTGCAAGGGTACCGATCAAGCTTCAGCCGCCTTAGTGCAAGATCTGAAACAGCGCGGCTTGCTTGATGACACGCTGGTCGTTTGGGGCGGCGAATTTGGCCGCACTGTCTATTGCCAGGGTCATCTCACGAAAGAAAATTATGGCCGCGACCATCATCCTCGCTGCTTCAGCATGTGGTTTGCGGGCGGTGGCGTAAAGCGCGGTTTCAGCTTGGGCGAAACGGACGATTATTCGTACAACCCCGTTTCCGATCCGGTGCCCATTCACGATATTCAAGCCACTGTGCTGAACTGCCTGGGCATCGATCACAAACGGCTTACTTATAAATTTCAAGGCCGGCATTTCCGCTTGACGGACGTAGCCGGCAACGTCAATCAAAAAATTCTTGTTTAGGGAGAGAACACGATCATGTCATCGTCACGCCGCACGTTTATCAGGAAAGTAGGTACTGGCCTCGCTGCTCCGCTCATTCTGGGAGCCGATAACAAATCCGGTTCTCAAAAACCCATTGTGGGTGAAGGCGACCATAAATACGAAGTCACTCATGATTGGGGCGCATTGCCGGCCGATATCAGCTACGGCAACACGCATGGCGTCTGCGAAGATTCGCACGGCCACATCTATATTCACCACACCGTATTCGCCACCAGCGAAAAATCGGACAGCATGGTGGTGTTCGATCACAAAGGCAAGTTTGTAAAAAGCTGGGGCAAAGAATTTAAAGGCGGCGCCCATGGCTTGCTCATTCGCAAGGAAGGGAAGCAGGAGTTCCTCTACCTGTGCGATACCAAGCGCGGCTTGATGGTCAAGACTACTTTAGACGGCGAGGAAGTCTTCACCCTGGGCTATCCGAAAGAAGCCGAGCCCTATGCCAAGGAGCCCATTAAATATAGCCCCACCAATCTCGCCATCGCGCCGAACGGCGATATCTATATTGGCGATGGCTACGGTTCCAGCTATATCAATCAATACGACAGCAGTGGAAAATATATTCGCACATTTGGCGGCAAAGGCAAGGAGGCCGGCCAGCTAGACTGCCCCCACGGCATTATTCTCGATGCGCGCGGCAGCGAACCAAACCTCACCGTTGCAGACCGCAGCAACAAACGCCTGCAGCGCTTTACCCTGGATGGAAAGCATATCGATTTTGTCGAAGACTTTCCCGCTCCCTGCCACTTCAACATTTATAAGAATGGCGATGTTGTTGTGCCGGATCTCTTCGCCCGCGTCACCCTGCTCGACCGAAACAACAAAGTTATTGAGCAGCTTGGCGACGATTCGCAGAGCAAATACATGGAAACGCGCAAGATGACGCGCGATCATTTCACTCCCGGTAAATTCGTTTGTCCGCATGGCGCGTGCTTCGACCATGCCGGAAACATTTTTGTCGTCGAATGGGTTGAAGTGGGCCGCGTCACCAAACTGACCAAAGTCAGTTAAAGGTTTCTAAAACAAACTGAACGGGCGCGCTGGTCTCAATCACCGCGCCCTTCGGCAAATGGATTGGCTCGCGAAACACAAAATCGCGATTCCATTTCGGATCGTATTGATAAAGCCAGATCAAGGGCTGAATCGATCCGTTGGGCAAGCGCGCCGTAATCTTCGCCGATTCAACGAACGCCCCTGCTACAGGACGAATAGCCGCAACCCGCAAAGGTTCAGCTAGGGTCGTGTGATTGCCGCCGGTCAGCAAACTCTTCAGCGCGGGCGGCGGAGTGGCCGCTTTGCCGTGTGTTTGCTTGGGCAGCCAATCAAGATCTCCTTGCGGAGCGCCGCCAATCACCCACGCGGCGACAATCAGAATTTCTTCTTGCGTCAGCGCGTGATCGGGCCTGAAATTTCCAAAGCCTTTCACCGCCCCCCACGGCGGCATGGCGCGCGACAAAACTTGCTCTTTGATAGCAACCGCCCAAGGCCGAGCCTGCTCGTACGTAGCAAGCGGTATGTCGGACGATGGGCCGTGGCAGCTTGTGCAGCGACGGTCGAAAATGCGCGCGATGTCACGCGTAAAAGTGAGATTGGTGGTGATGATATCGTGGGCAAACAGATGGCTGCCGAATGCAAGAGCAATTGCGCTAGCGGCGCGTATCATCTCTTTCAGGATAAATCTATGCGAGAAATAACACGCCGCCAAATGCTCGCCTTCTTGGCGGCATCGCCTTTTCACGCTCACCAGAGCGCGCAAAAAGTGTCGGTGGAAGGCTATATTTTTCAACAATACGCCGCCCGCCAAAAGAAGAGCTTGGGAGCGGTGCTCGATGAAGTATTTACCATGGCGCATACTGCCGGGTTCCACAACATCGAAATCAATCAGGGTTTCTTTACGCCCGATCTTCGCGATCGCACGCAGGCTTTACTTCGCGCCAAACAGTTGAGGATGCCCTCGGTTTACGTCGGCGGCGTCATGCACACAACCGAAGGCGCCGAGGCGACGACGGCCAAAGCTCTGAACATCGCGCGAATTTGTCAGCCGTTTGGTTGTATCGCCGTCGTAAACAATCCCGAACCCAAACCCGCCTCCGTCCAAAAGACCGATGCGGAGCTAAAGATTCAAGCCAAGGCTTTGAACACTCTAGGGCGCTTTCTCAAGGACGACGGATTGGAATTGCGCGTTCATCATCACACGCCTGAACTTGTGAACAATGCCCGCGAATGGCGCCACATCCTGCACAATACAGACGCGGAATATGTAAAGCTGTGTCTTGATCTCGATTGGATTCATCAAGGCGGCATGCAGCCACTTGACCTATTGCGCGAAGCCGGGGCCCGCGTCCACGAACTGCATCTGCGAAATTCCAAGGACAAGCTCTGGCTCGAAGATTTGGAGGACGGCGATATCGATTATCGCGAAATCGCCGCCTATCTCAAGCAACAATCGCTGAAGCCGTTGCTGGTGGTTGAACTCGCCTATCGCGACAATACGGTAATTACACGCCCCCTGGCGGAAGATCTGCGCTTAAGCCGGATTTATGCGGAAAAGGTTTTTGGGGTCCATGCATGATGGGTGTTATGCGCTCTTTTCTTTTTTTCTGTGCTCTATCCCTCTGCGTGCTCCGCGCGCAAGAGACTCCGTCTGAATCCTTCAGCGTTCCCAAAGCCGATGCCCCGCAACTGGCGTCCCAAGGAAATTACGCCGTTGGCGTCCGAACTATCGAGCTCGTTCATACCGGCCAAATCGACATTCTGAAGTTCGATAAAGATACCGGCAAAGCGCCGCTATATGACCGGTCGTTAAAAGTGGAGGTTTGGTATCCGGCCACGCTCGCGGCGCGCCAAGAGCAGCGCGTCATTTATCCAAGCGCCATGCCGGGCGTAGCGCCGCGCACCACCGGATTGAAAAGCTTCGACATTATCGGTAAGGCGGCCCGAGACGCCGCACCCGTGAAAGGGCAGCGCTTCCCGTTGGTGGTTGTCTCCCACGGTTACCCAGGCTCGCGCTATTTCTTGACGTATCTTACAGAAAATCTAGCTTCGAAAGGTTACGTCGTGGCCGCGATTGACCATACTGATTCGGTGTTCGGCGAGGTTCGCGGCTTCGCCAGCACCTTATTGAATCGCTCGAACGATCAGCTCTTTGTTCTCTCGTCCATCGAGCAGCTAACGAAATCGCCAGAGAGCTTTCTGTTTGGACTCGTTCAAGAAAACAACGCTGCCATCGTCGGCTATTCCATGGGTGGCTACGGAGCCTTAATCAGCGCCGGCGCGGGGCTGAGCGAAACAAGTCCGCTGAACAAATTTGTGCCGGGCGGATATTTGGCGGATTGGAACCGTGGAAACGAAAAATACCAAGCGCTGCGGCGCGACGGCTTGAAAGCCATTGTCGCCATTGCGCCCTGGGGCGAACAGCCGCCGTATAGCGCCTGGGATGCCGATTCGCTGGCAGCGGTCCGCCTACCCGCCCTCTTCATCGTTGGCGATCATGACGATGTGGCCGGTTATGCGGATGGCCCGAAGCGCGCCATGGAACTTGCCGTCAACTCAGACCGCTGCCTGCTGGTCTACGAAAATGCCCGGCACAACACCGGCGGCAATCCCCCGCCACCGGATGTTCCACTTGATTACAAGTCCCTTATGTCGTTCGATGAACCGGTTTGGCGCAAAGACCGCATCACGGCCATCAACCAGCATTTCATCACCGCATTCCTCGATTTATATCTGAAAGGCGACCAGACCCGGCGCACGTTTTTGCATGTTCCGGTGGCCCGCTCGAATGACGGCAAATGGCCTGTCGCGCCCGGCGCGGACGACGATGGCGCTTTTGGCAGTGGCGAAAATTTCTGGCCCGGCTTTCAACGCCGCTGGGCCTTGGGGCTGCAGATGACATGCTTCGCTCCCGGCCAGCAGCCTAAGTAAGGCAGGCGCTTACGCATTGACAATGCAAGCCATGCGCGCTGTTGCTCTTCTCTTGGTGCTCACCGCCGCGCCCGCCTACCGCTACTTCATAACCGGCAGCGCCGAAGACATTCAGACTCATCCCGCTCCAGCGTTCGCGCTCATTGGCGGTGGCCAGGATGTGGATCAAATAAATAGCTGGTTCGCCAACAAGGCGGCTGGCGGCGATCTTTTAGTCCTGCGAGCTTCCGGCACTGATGCCTACAATTCATACTTCTACAAACTCACTCCGCTGAATTCAGTTCAGACTCTCGTCATTCCTTCGCGCGAGGCCGCTCAGGATAAATTTGTCGCAAACAAAATTCGCCGTGCGGAAGCGATCTTCATCGCGGGCGGCGATCAGTGGAACTATGTTCATCTGTGGAACGAATCTCCGGTGGGCGATGCCCTGCGTGCCGCCATCGTCCGAGGCATTCCTCTGGGCGGTACCAGCGCCGGTCTCGCCATTCTCGGCGAGTACATCTTCACAGCAGAGAACGATACCGTCACTTCACAAGAAGCCCTTCTCGATCCTTATGCAGAGCGTGTGAAGATCGCCAGCGGTTTTCTGCGAATTCCTGCCCTGAAAAACACCATTACCGACAGCCACTTCAAAGCTCGAGACCGCATGGGCCGCACGCTGGTGTTCCTGGCTCGCATCCTGCAAGACTTTCACCTGCAAGAAGCACGCGCCATCGCCATTGACGAACGAACGGCCGCGCTGATGGAGCCTGACGGTAAATTGCGCGTGGCAGGGCTCGGCCATGTTTATTTCTTGCGCGCTCGAACTCTTCCCAGCATCTGCCGCCCGGAAGCCCCGTTGACAATGGCCGGCGTGGAAGTCTATCGCGCGGGTGCCGGAAGCCGCTTCGACCTTGCGAAATGGACTGGCGCTGAAGGCAACAGCTACTTGCTTTCCGTTACCGCCGGAGTCATTCATTCCAATCTACCCGGCGGCGCAATCTATTGAAGCTGCCATTGAATCCGCACGATAGCGTCCCAGAACCGGACAGTCCCTCCTAACCTCGCGACCGTATTGGACTAATTAAATGAGGGAGTTAGCCGTCGAATGACCGCTGGCCAGCGAACTGCATCTTCTTCACCGGACCTAATCATCATGGACGTGCCTCGCGGTAAAGAAGTCGCTCGCCAACGCCTCATCAAGCGTATCGTCATTATTTCTCTGATTGTTCTCGCTGTCGGCGGTGCTACTGTCGCGCTCGCGCGTCTAAAACCAGCAGCGCCTTCGGTTGATATGAGCGGACAATATCCAGGTTCGGTGAAACGCGGTCCCATTGAGATCCAGCGGCACGGTTTGGGCCGGCTCACGCCCAAAGACATCCACTGGATTGCGGCGGAAAAAGACGCTCGCGTGAACCAAATCGTGCGGCGTGCCAGCGGAGATCCGGTCAAGGCGAGCGATGTGATCCTTGTTCTGAGCGATCCCGATTTGCTGTTAGACGAAGAAAAAGCTGAGTGGACCTGGAAGCAGGAACAAGCGAATCTAGCCAACGTAAAAGTGAAACTCGAAACCGATAAGCTCGATCAGCGCTCCACTTTGGCGCAGCTTGAATCGCAATACACCCAAGCCAAACTCACGGCCGATCGCGACCTTGAACTGACACGCCTGAATCTGAAAAGCGACCTGGAATCGCGGCTTTCGGTGGATTCCGCCAAGCAATATGAGAATCGCGTCGCGTTGGAGAAACAGCGCCTGGTCATAGGGGATGAAGCCATCAAAGCGCAGATTGAAGCGCAGAACGTAGTGGTGGAAAGCGCGCGCGCCGCGTATGACCTAAAGCGCAATCAGGTGGAACAACTCAAGGTTCGCGCCGGTATTGATGGCGTGATTCAAGAAGTGGATGTGGAAGAAGGCCAGCGGGTGGCGGCCGGCACCATCTTGGCGAAGGTGGCCGATCCCAAGAAGCTGAAAGCCGTTTTGCAGATTGCCGAAACGCAAATGAAGGAAGTGCGTGTCGGGCTGGATGCCACGGTGGATACCCGCAACGGCATAATTCCCGGCCGAGTGATCCGCATTGATCCCGCCGCGCTGAACGGCACGGTTGGCGTGGACGTAGAACTGCTGGGAGCATTGCCGCAAGGTGCGCGGCCGGAATTGAGTGTGGATGGGGTCATCGAAATTGAGCGCCTGCCGGATGTGGTTTATATGGATAGGCCCGTGTCAGGCGAACCGGGTTCTACCATCGGCATCTTTAAAATCGACCCTGACGGCAAGGGCGCCACTCGGGTGAATGTGAAACTTGGCCGCGCTTCGGTCAACACCATCGAGGTTCTCGATGGCGTGAAAGTGGGAGATCGGGTGATTCTATCCGATATGAGCCAGTATGATGCGTATTCGCGAATTCGTTTGAACTAGTGAGGATTATTCCGCGTACTTCATTTGAGTCATTAGGGAGGACTTTACAACTATGAGCACAGCAGAGCCATTGATCCATCTGGAAGGTGTAACTAAGGTATTCGTCACAGACGAGGTCGAAACCCATGCTCTTTCCGGTATTCATATCGACATTCAGCGCGGCGAGTACGTCTCCATTTCCGGGCCGTCGGGCTGCGGTAAATCCACTCTGCTGGCCATCCTCGGCCTGTTAGACTCGCCTTCCTCCGGCACCTATATTTTGAACAGTAAGCCGGTGCAGAGCCTGAAGCTTTCCGAACGCGCCCGTATCCGGAACCGCGAGATTGGCTTCATCTTCCAGGCGTTCAATCTGATTGGCGATCTCAACGTTTACGAAAACGTGGAATTGCCTCTTACCTATCGCGGCATGGCTTCGGCTGAGCGCAAGAAAAAAGTGCATGAGGCCCTAGAGCGTGTGGGAATGTCCCACCGCATCAAGCATTACCCATCACAGCTGTCCGGCGGTCAACAGCAGCGCGTGGCGGTGGCCAGAGCTTTGGCGGGCGATCCCTCCATCCTGCTCGCCGATGAGCCTACCGGAAATCTCGATTCGCAGAATGGCGAACAGGTGATGGATCTGTTGCGCGAATTGCATCGCGGCGGAGCCACCATCTGCATGGTGACGCACGACCCGCGTTATGCCCGTTACGCCGACCGTTCCATTCATCTCTTCGACGGCCGCGTGGTGGAGGAAAACTCGGAGGTTGCCGTGTGATGTCGAAGCATGTGGATCTCATAGCGGTGAGCGTTCTGCTGTTGGCTTTCGCCTTCGCCGCCCGAGTGCATGAGTTGGCTTCTCTCGAAATCGCGCGCACTCATGTGTTTCGAACTTTTCCCGCGCGACCTATCATTGTGGCTCCGCATGTACCGCGCGCGCCACGCTTTCCGCATCTCCCGCACGTCTAGCCAGAACCAAGCGCTTACGCTTGTGGCTCTCCGCCGTGCCGTACGCTATGAATAGTCCAATGATCACTTTACGGAATGTGGAAAAGTTCTTCGAACACGGCCCTACCAAGACCTATGTGCTGCGCCGTATCAACCTGGATATCAAAGAAGGCGATTTCATCTCCATCATGGGACCCTCCGGGGCAGGGAAGTCCACTCTGCTTCATTTGCTGGGCATGCACGATACCGCATGGACGGGCGATTACAACTTTCTGGAATTTCCGATTCATCGTTTGAGCAAGAAAGACCGCTCAGAGGTTTACAAGAAATACATCGGCTTCGTCTTCCAGAGCTATCATCTGCTCGATTCACTCACGGTGTACGAAAATCTGGATATCCCGCTTTCTTATCGAAACATCAAGAAATCCGAGCGTCAGAGCATTGTCTGCGATTCACTCGACCGCTTCAGCATGGTGGGCAAGAAAGACTTGTATCCGAACCAACTTTCCGGCGGACAGCAACAGTTGGTAGCTATCGCGCGCGCCATGATCGCAAATCCTAAAGTCATTTTGGCCGATGAGCCTACCGGCAACCTGCATTCCTCGCAAGGCAAAGAAATCATGGAGATGTTCAAGAAGCTGAACGAAGGCGGCACCACCATTATTCAGGTTACGCATAACGAAAAGAACGCGGAATACGGCAATCGGATTATTCAAATTGAGGATGGCTGGATGAAGCAATGAAATTCATTCCAAGCCTGACGCGGATACTGATTGCCGACGACCAGCCGGATGTTTTGGAAGCGTTGCGCTTTTTGCTGAAGCGCGAAGGTTTGAAGACGGATTCGGTGGAATCGCCGCAGCAGGCTTTGCAGGCGGTGGAAAGCCACGAGTACGATCTGGCCATCGTCGATCTGAACTATTCGCGCGATACTACGTCGGGCCAGGAAGGTCTGGATCTGCTGGCGAAAATTCAGGCTGTCGATTCCATGCTTCCGGTTGTGGTGATGACGGCCTGGGGCAGTGTGGATCTCGCGGTCGAGGCCATGCGCCGCGGCGCTCGCGATTTCGTGCAGAAGCCTTGGGAGAATGAACGCCTATCGGCCATCGTCCGTACCCAACTGGAATTGAGCAACGCGCTGCGGCGCGGGCATAGGCTTGAACTTGAAAATCAGTTGCTGCGCGCCGATAATCTGCCGGCGATGATTGCCGATTCCCCGGCCATGCAGCCGGTGCTCGATTTGATCTCGCGAGTGGGTCCATCGGACGCCAATGTCCTCATCACGGGCGAGCCAGGCACGGGCAAGGAAGTAGTCGCGCGCACGCTGCACGCCATCTCCGTACGGGCCAACAAGCCTATGGTGACGGTGAACGCCGGCGGGTTGGCGGAGGGTGTGTTTGAAAGCGAACTCTTCGGCCACATTAAGGGTGCTTTTACCGACGCCAAGATGGATCGCGTAGGACGCTTCGAGTTGGCCGACACCGGCACGCTGTTTCTCGACGAAATTGCCAATGTGCCGCCGAACCTTCAGGCTAAGCTTTTGCGCGTTTTGGAAATTGGCGAGATGGAACGCGTGGGTTCTTCGAAAACAAAAAAAGTAGATGTGCGGGTGATTTCCGCCACCAACGCGAATCTGATTGACGAAGTGGCCAACGGACGGTTCCGGCAAGACTTGCTGTTTCGTTTAAACACCATTGAGATTCACCTGCCCCCGCTGCGCGAACGCCGCGAAGATCTGGCGCCAATGGCCGCGCATTTTCTGGGAACGCACGCCCGGCGCTATCGCAAGAATATTACCGGGTTCGATCAAAGCGCGGTGCAGGCGATGTACGATCATGCTTGGCAGGGAAATGTGCGTGAACTCAATCACGTAGTGGAGCGGGCCGTTCTGATGACTCAGAGTAACTGCATCAAGGCCGGCGATCTGGCGTTGCGGTCGGCGCCTATGGGGTCTCCCCGCCTGGAGGAGATGAGTCTGGAAGACGTGGAAGAGTTTCTGATCAAGAAAGCGCTGACCCGCCATAGCGGCAATGTGAGCCACGCCGCCGAAGCCTTGGGTTTAAGCCGGAGCGCTCTCTACCGCCGCTTGCAGCGCTTTGGCTTGTAGCCCATTACCAGACGACATCATATGAAGCTGGGTCACGAAACCCGCGTGCTCTTGCTCGCCTTAGCCGGAGGTCTGCCCGCCGTGGCGGCGTGCGTCATATTACTGGCCATGGAAGGCCGCCAGCTTCGCGTGCAGATTCCGATTGATTCGCTGCTGATTCTGCTCTGGCTCAGCTTTTGCTTCGCGGCGCGCGGGCGCATTACCAGTCCGCTGCGTACGTTGGCAAACCTGCTCGAAGCTCTGCGCGAGGGCGATTACAGTATCCGCGCCCGCGTGGATAATCCTAAAGAACCACTGGGCGAAGTGATGCAACAGGTAAACGCCATGGCCGCTACGCTGCGCGACCAGCGCTTAGGCGCGTTGGAAGCCACCGCGCTGTTGCGCAAAGTGATGGAAGAGATTGACGTGGCGGCCTTCGCGTTTGATCCGGCTCAGCAGTTGCGCCTCGTGAATCGGGCCGGCGAGAGGCTGCTGGCGCAACCGGCCGAACGCCTGCTGGCGCGCGACGCAACGTCGCTCGGTTTGGCGGGTTACCTGGGCGGCGCCGTCGAGCAAACTATTCAGCGCTCTTTCCCCGGTGCTACGGGCCGTTGGGGCATTCGCCGCAGCCAGTTCCGCGAGGGTGGGGTGCCGCACCAATTGCTGGTGGTGACGGATCTCACACGTCCACTGCGCGAAGAAGAATTGCAGGCCTGGCAGCGCATTGTGCGCGTGATCGGCCATGAACTGAACAACTCGCTGACGCCCATCAAATCCATTGCCCAGAGTCTGGAGGCGTTGCTCGCGTTTGAGCCGCGGCCTGACGATTGGCAGCAGGATATGTCGCGCGGATTGAGTGTGATTGCCACGCGCTCGGAATCCTTAAGCCGCTTCATGAGTTCATACGCGCGGCTGGCGAAACTACCGCCTCCCAAGTTCGCCCCTATTGAAATCAACGCGCTTCTCTTGCGAGCCAGCAGCCTTGAGACGCGCCAGCGGGTGTTCTTTGAAGAGGGTCCGCCTTTAACACTTCAAGGCGATATAGATCAGTTGGAGCAGGCCCTCATCAATCTGATTCAGAACGGCGTCGATGCGGTGGAAGCCGGTGGCGGGCGCGTATTCCTGCGCCATCGCCAATCACCCTCGACGGTGGAGATCACGGTGCGCGATGAAGGCCCCGGCTTACCGAATACGGCTAACCTGTTCGTGCCGTTTTTCACTACCAAGCGCGGCGGGTCCGGCATCGGCTTGGTGCTCAGCCGGCAGATTGCCGAAGCACATGGCGGATCGTTGAGTCTGCGAAATGCCGCGGATGGGCCGGGGTGCGAAGCGGTGATTACGCTGCCAGTTCATTAGAGCACGCGGCCCGCCGGTTATCAGTTGCGAGGCTACGGTGTACCATGAAGGAAAGAAGCTCAATGGATCCGACTCTGAGTACAGTGATCGCCGCGGGCATTCCGACCTTGGCAGTAATCGCGTCTTTCGTGGGGAACGAATCCGCAACGTCTGGACTATCTTCACGATTAACCGGCCTTGAAAACAGTCTCGCCGTCCGGATCACGAGCCTCGAAACCACGCTCAACGGGCGCATTACGAACCTGGAGACCACGGTCAACGCGCGCATTACGAGTCTGGAAAACACGTTCAACACGCGCATTACGAGCCTGGAAAACAGATTCGACATTCGCATAGAAACACTCGACCGCGACTTGCGCGAATGGGCTAAGATCACGATGCAGCACAATAGTGATATCGCGCGGCTGAAGGATAAGGCCGGGCTCGCCGACTAAGCTGCAGATCCGCTGCCCGCCGCGCTATGCTGCGAACTATCGGCGTGGTACGAACTCCTCACCAGCGGTCCCGCTTCCACATGCGCGAAGCCCATCCGCAAACCCGCGTCTCTCAACTCATTGAATTCGGCTTGGGGTACATAGCGGATAATTGGCAAATGCTTTGCCGACGGCCTTAAATACTGCCCCAGCGTGAGAATATCCACGCTATGTTCTTGCAAATCGCGCATCACTTGCAGCACTTCCTCCACAGTCTCGCCTAAGCCAAGCATGAGGCCCGATTTCGCCGGCGTCCTCGGCCGCAATTGCTTCGCATATTGCAACATCTCGAGCGACCGCTGATATTGCGCCCCCAAACGAACTTGCCGATAAAGGCGCGGAACCGTCTCGGTATTGTGATTCAGTACGTCCGGTTCGGCGTTCATCACAATCTCCATGGCACTTCGCGAACCTTGAAAATCCGGCACCAGCACCTCAACCTTGCAGCCCGGCACTTGTTCGCGAATCGCGGCAATGGTTAGGGCAAACAATTCCGCGCCACCGTCTTTGCGGTCGTCCCGGTTCACGCTGGTCACCACCGCATAACGCAGGCCGAGGGCCGCACAGGCTTCTCCCACGCGGCGCGGTTCGTCATAATCCACTGGCAGCGGCCCGCCCTTTTGCACCGCGCAGAAACCACAACGGCGCGTACACACGTTGCCTAAAATCATGAAGGTGGCGGTACGGCGATTCCAACATTCGCCCACATTCGGGCACGCCGCGCTTTCACACACGGTATGCAGCTTAAGCCGCGTCACCAGGTCTTTCAATTCGCGATAGTTCTCGCCCACCGGCGCGGGCGCGCGCAACCACTTTGGACGTTCAGGCTGGGAGGAAATGCCGACAAGCACTGCCTTCAGTGTAACGTCACATCTCGCGGCGGTTCTCGAGCGAGCGCGACATGGTCACTTCGTCGGCGAACTCAAGATCGCTGCCCACCGGGATGCCCATAGCAATACGCGTGACGCGCGGCCCAAGAGGTTTCAACAGGCGCGAAAGATACACCGCCGTTGCTTCGCCTTCCACGGTTGGATTGGTAGCAATGATCACTTCCTGCACTTCGCCCCGCTGCAGCCGGTCAATCAATCCTTTGATCCGCAACTGTTCGGGGCCAATCCCGCGCAACGGCGAAATGGCTCCATGCAGCACGTGATAGAGACCGTGAAACGTGCGCGTGGTTTCAATCGGCAAAATATTATGCGGCTCTTCCACCACGCAAATCTGCGTTGTTTCCCGATGCGGATCGCGGCAATACACACACAGTTCGCCGTCGCTGATGTTCTGGCATTGGGCGCAGATGCCCAACTTGTCCTTCACATCCAATACCGCTTGCGCCAGCGCCGCCGCTTCTTCACGCGGCACGCGCAGCAGATGAAACGCAATACGCTGGGCTGATTTCTGCCCGATACCCGGCAGACGCTTGCACTCCTGAATCAGGCGGGCGAGCGGCTCGGCAAAATCCGCCATCTAAAATAAGCCCGGCGGCAGGCCCATGCCACCCAGCATTCCGCCCATCTTGCCCTGCGCCTCATCGTCCACTTTCTTAGCGGCTTCGTTAAAGGCGGCCGCCACCATATCCTGCAGCATTTCGACATCGCCCGCCACTTCAGGATCGATCTTCACGCCCAGCACAGTTTTATGTCCGTCCATTCGCACCGTCACCATTCCGCCGCCGGAGGAAGCTTCTACACGGATCTGCGCAATCTGTTCCTGGAGCTTCGCCTGCATCTGCTGCGCTTGCTTCATCATGGCCTGCATGTTGCCGCCAGGCATCTTCATAGATTCAGTCCTTTACTCATTCAAATTTCGCACGGTGCGAACCTGCGCGTCCGGAAAAAGCTCTTGAAAGCGCTTCACGCCCGGATGGGATAACGCCCTGGCGCGGAGGTCGGGATCTTCGCCCACTGAGCGTGCCGGAATAGGCGCGGCGGCCTTGCTGCTCTCGCCCACTTCAAATTTCACTCGCACGTTTTTGCCCAACAAGCGCGACGCCACGCGCTGAATAGCCGGATCTTTCAGGGCGAAAGAGAGCGTCTTGGCGCCGCGCACCAGCAGTTCTGAACCTTGCGCTGAGACGTCGGCTTGCAGAATGGCATCGGCGCTGAAGTGCAAGCCTTCCTGGTTGAGTGCCGCATGCAAATCCTGCCGCAGATCGCCGGTGGGTACCAATAAAGCCGGAGCGGCCGCTATCGGCTCTTCAACCAGTGCCTTAGGAGCAACCGCCTGCACCGGCGCCTGAAACGCCGGGGGCCGTGGTGCGGATGCGCGCGCCGAAGCGACTAACGGGGGCGATTTTTCCAATCCGGCTAGCGCCGATTCTATGGATTGCAAACGCCCCGCATGCACCAATTTGATCAACCCTAATTCGAGATGCAGTCTGGGCTGCAAAGAGGATTGCAGCGCCTTATAAAGATCGAGCGTGAGGTTCAGATAGCGCGTCAAATCTTCTTCGCTGAAGCCGGCCGAGGTCTCAAGCAAAGCCTGCTGTTCCTGATCGGAGCCGGCGATCAGGCGAGTGGGCTTGCCGGAAATTTTCGCCACCAGCAAGTTCCGCCAATAGCGCGATAGTTCACGCGAAAAATGTTGCAGGCTTTGGCCGGTGGCCTCGAGCTCTTGCACGATATCTAACATGCGCGCGCCATCTTGCTGTTGCACCGCTTCCGCCACCGAGCGCAAAGAAGCAATCGCGAAAACGCCCAACAGCGCGCGCACGTCTTCCACCCGCAGCGTTTTGCCGCAGCAGGCGATGGCTTGATCAAGCGCGGAAAGGGAATCGCGCACGCTGCCTTCACCGGCATGCGCGACCACCGCGAGCACCTCGTCGTCCGCTTCAATGCCTTCTTGCTTGACGATGAAGCGCATGCGATTCATCACCTCGACAAAATCGACCGAGCGAAAACTGAAATGCTGGCAGCGCGAGGCGATGGTGTTCGGAATTTCGTACGCTTCCGTGGTGCATAGAATGAACACCACCCATTCGGGCGGCTCTTCCAGCGTTTTGAGCAGCGCGTTGAAGGCTTCTTTGGTGATCTGATGCGCTTCATCGACAATGAAGACCTTATAGCGGTCGCGGGCCGGACGATAGCGGACATTTTCGCGAATCTCGCGCATTTCGTTGATGCCACGATTGGAGGCCGCGTCGATCTCAATCACATCCACCGAATTGCCGGCGGTAATTTCCAGGCAGCTTGAACACACCCCGCAGGGCGTGGGCGTTGGCCCATGTATGCAATTCAAGCAGCGGGCCAAGATGCGCGCCACCGTCGTTTTACCGGTGCCGCGCTGGCCGCTGAAGATGTAGCCGTGCGCAATGCGGTTGCTCGCGATGGCGTTCGAAAGAGTTTTCTGGACGTGTTCCTGGCCTATCAGTTCGTCGAAACCTTGCGGACGATACTTCCTGGCAATGACCTGATACATGGAATGCTGTGGGTGGAGAGAGTTTGCCAGACCCCGGGTGATCCGCGGCACACGTGCTAAATCACTACCGTTGCTTCCTTCCGGACCTAGCGGGGTTTGCGACCGCCCATTGCACGAAGCCCGGAGCCTGACAACAGTCCATGGTAGCACTGGAAGAAAGAACGGCCGGTTGGGGGGCTTGAGGGCGGAAGCAGCGCATGGCGGCGCGCCAGAAGAGCGCAGAATTTCGGGCGGGTTTGCGGGAGTTTTTGACGCGCGGGCGAGGGGACGTTGGATGGGTCCAAGTGGCCACATATAAATATAAGGGGCGGATCGCATCAAAAACCCCCTCTTTTCGCCGCGCCGCGCGGGAGTTTTTGACGTGAGAAATTGGTACGGGATTGAGGGGCGTGGTTGGAGCGCGAGCGGGGTGATGTGATTTGAGGTTCGGTTCATGATTTTTCTCGATTCTTGGGGGATGAAAAGCCCTTCCTGGAGAAAGGGTAGGACGGGGTGGGCGGGATAGTGTGGAAAATTGGCTGTAAGTGATTGAAGGGATGGATGGGAAGTTTTTTTGAAACTTCTGTGACTGAAAAAAGGGGTTCAGGGTTTTGCGAGAGCGACACCGTTTTGGCAGACGGAACCGTCTGCCCCAGCAAGAAAAGGCAGTATTCTGAATTCTACGGTGCGGATGGTAACGATATTCGTCGCTTCTCCTGGGGATGTTGCCGAAGAGAGACATTCTCGCGCATGAGCGTGTTGGACTGGCTTCTTGATTCGGACCCGGCTATTCGCTGGCAGGTGTTGCGCGATCTGGTGGGTGCCCCAGCCGAGGTGATTGCACAGGAGCGTGCGCGGACGGCTACAGACGGCTGGGGGGCGCGACTGCTATCGTTGCAGGGCGAAGATGGCCAGTGGGCGGGCGGTGCGTGCTTCCCGGCGCGGAACGTCTATCGGTGGGACAAGAAACAGGGCCAGCCCTGGATCTCCACACTACCGACGCTGCAACTGCTGCACGAGTTCGGGATCGATCCGCGCGCGGAGCAGGTAGTTCGGGCGGTGGCGTTGGTGCGGGAACACTGCCGATGGGAGCATGCGGGGCAGCCGTTCTTCAGCGGAGAAGTGGAGCCGTGCATTAACGGCCGAACCGTCACCTTGGGCAGCTATTTTCGGCAGGATGTAGACGGGATCGTAGCGCGCCTTCTCAGTGAACAACTGGAAGACGGCGGTTGGAACTGCGAAGCGGAACGCGGGTCGGTCCGTTCGTCGTTCGCAACGACGATCAATGTTTTGGAGGGTCTGTTGGCGCATGAGCGCGCGAGCGGAGGCTCTAAGGAATCGATAGCGGCCCGGCGCCGGGGCGAGGAGTATCTTTTGGAGCGAAAGCTGTTTCGACGTAAGAGCACAGGCGAGGTGATCAACCCCCGCTGGCTGCAATTTTCATTTCCCGTCCGCTGGCACTATGACGCGCTACGTGCTCTCGAATACTTCCGCACGGTGGGCGATGTGCCGGATACTCGTATGGACGAAGCGATCGATTTGCTCCGGTCGAAGCAGCAGAAAGATGGTACCTGGTTGTTGGAGAATACGCATCCCGGCAAGGTCTATTTTGAGATGGAGGAGGGCGATACCCAGCCTAGCCGTTGGAACACGCTAAGGGCAATGCGAGTGCTGAGTTGGTATGAGGGGTATGGTTTGTAAGTAAGAGAGAGCATGGCAGGTAAGGCAGCGAAAAAGAGATGACAAAATTTAACAATTCAAAACGTCGAGTAGACCTTATGATCGAGGTTGAGTCGAGCTATGCTCGAGCAAATCCCATGAGAAACCTACTCTCTGTCATCGCCGCAATTTTCTTCTCGCTCCCGGTATCGGCCGGAGATCAGCAGACGGCGGTAACAGCCCGCATCGTGGGCGCCGCCGAGACTTTCCTTTCATCGTTAGACGCTAGCGAGCGTAAGCGCGTCCTCTACGCTTTCGACGACAACGAGCAGCGAGCGCGGTGGTCGAACTTGCCAACTGGATTTGTGCCTCGCGGCGGAATCAACTTTAAACAGATGAGCGCTCCGCAGCGTGACGCGGCCATGAAGCTGCTTGCCACTGTGCTCAGTCCCATGGGGCTTGAGAAAGTGGAAGAGATTCGGCAAGCCGACGATGATTTCAAAGCAAACGGATCGAGGCGTGGCCCTGGAGGAGGAGGTGGCCGTCCGCCGCTGGGTCCGCCGCCAGGAGGCCAGAACGGTCCGCCGCCACAGTTTGGTGGTCCGCAGGGTCCAGGCGGTGCTGGAGGACGGCCACCGTTTGCGAGCGGCGATATGTTCGGAAGCGATCTTTACTACATCTCGTTCCTGGGCGCGCCTTCGACTACCAATCCCTGGATGTTGCAATTCGGCGGCCATCACCTCGCGTTGAACATTACGATTGCGGGAAGCAAAGGCGTGTTGACGCCGACGCTCACCGGTGCGCAGCCGGCCGCCTTCGAGTTGAACGGTAAAACCATTCGTCCTCTTGGAAGGGAGAGCGATAAGGCACTCGCTTTGCTGCAATCGCTGGATGAGAAACAGCGCCGGCAAGCGGTTCTCAACTATGCCGTTTCCGACCTTGTGCTGGGTCCCGGCCAGGACGATAAACAGATTGTTCCAGAGGGCCTGAAGGCGGCGCAGATGAATGCCCAGCAGCGGGCCCTACTGCTGGATGTGATCGGGGAATGGGCCGGCATAGTGAACGAGAGTTCCGCCGTCGGGCGCATGGCTGAGTTGAAGGCGGACCTGAATGAGACCTGGTTTGCCTGGAGCGGTGCGACGGCGGGAGAAGCTGGAAGCAATATCGCGGCATACTATCGCATTCAAGGTCCGCATCTTGTCATTGAATACGCGCCGCAGCGCGACCAGCCCACTAACCACGTGCATACCATTTATCGCGATCCTACGAACGACTACGGACGCGCGATCGGGAAGCCATGAGACGGAAGTTCCCGGCCGTCATCGCCGCCGCGTTTCTTCTCTTTGGCAAAACTGCGTTAGCCCACCGAATCGACGAATACTTGCAGGCAACCATTCTCTCGCTCGAAACACGGCGCGTGCAAGCGTCGATGCGGCTCATCCCCGGTATGCTCGTGGCATCGTCCGTGATCGCCATGATCGACAGCGATGCCGATGGCGTTTTTTCGGAAACTGAAGAGCGAGCCTACGCGCAGCGCTTGCTCAGCGACTTATCGATCACGATTGACGGCAACGGGGTGCAGCCGAAACTCGTCGCAGAGAGCTTCCCGCCGCCTGCGCAGATGCGGGCCGGACTGGGCGAGATACATATTGTGTACACGATCGACGTGCCGGCCGACGGGGCGAAGCGAAGTTTGATTCTGGCGAACCATCACCTGAGCAGCACGTCGGTCTATCTCATGAATGTGCTGGCGCCGCAAGACCCTGACATCCGCATTCTTGCACAGAAGCGCAATGAACAGCAGTCAGTCTATGAATTGGATTATGAGCAGGCGACCGCTACGAATGCGGGGTGGCACACGCCATGGGCCGGATTTCCTGTAGGGTTGTCGAGCCTTTTCCATCTTGGTATGCGCCACATTGCCGAGGGGACGGATCACCTGCTTTTTCTGCTGACGTTGCTGCTTCCGGTGCCGCTGCTCGTTGCGGGTTTGCGCTGGGGTCAGCCTGCCGGTGGTCGGCAAAGTCTGCTGCACATTTTGGGCATTGTGACGGCGTTTACCGTGGGCCATTCCATCACGCTGACGCTGGCTGTCGTGGGTGCGGTGAACGTTCCGAGCCGGCCGGTTGAGGTGCTGATTGCGGCGTCCATTTTTGTTTCGGCGGTGCATGCCTTCCGGCCGATTTTTCCAGGCAAAGAAGCTTTCATCGCCGCTTTTTCCGGTCTTATTCACGGCTTGGCTTTTGCAGCGACGTTGGGCCGGCTGGGATTGGGTGGTTGGGACCGGGCCGCTGGCCTTTTGGCCTTCAATCTGGGCATTGAAACGATGCAGATGATGGTGGTCGCAGCCATCCTGCCATCGCTGATACTCATGAGCAGAACACGGGCGTATCCGATTCTTCGAATGGGCGGGGCGGTTTTTGCCGGGGCGGCGTCTGTGGGATGGATGGTTGAACGGCTTTTTGCTTTTGAAACTCCAGTGAATACGATTGTGGGAGTTTTCGCGCGGCATGGAGTTTGGATGGCCGTGAGCCTGTTGGTGTTGAGTCTTGCATGCAGATTTGTTCAAGGCCCCGGTTTAAGCTATGCTAAGAGCAAAGCAGGCAATGAACCTTCCCCAGTCCTACGAGGAGATCATCGATTTTATAGCCTCCGGTACCACACCGGAGTCCGTCGTGGCTTTCCGCCCAACTCAAGCGGCCGTTCGGCGAGTTGAAGATTTAATAGCCAGGAGCCGGGATGGGCTTATTTCGTCGGAGGAGCAAGCCGAACTCGACGATTATTTCCAGCTCGAACACCTGCTGATCTTAGCGAAAGCCCGCGCCCGCCAGAAACTCGAACTTGCGTCTTGAAATCTCCGCTGATCTTCGCGAACGCGTTGCAGTTCGTGCCAAGCGTAGATGTGAATATTGTCTTCTGCACGAGGACGATTCCTACTGGCCACACCAAATCGATCATGTGATCAGTCTCAAGCATGGCGGTTCATCGGAATTCGAGAATTTGGCCTACTCTTGTTTACGGTGCAATGCCTGGAAGGGCAGCGATATCGGTTCTCTCGATGGCAATCGCTTCGTTCCTCCATTCAATCCGCGGAAGAATGTTTGGCAAGAGCACTTCACTGCGCGCGGGTATGCGATTGAGCCGCTAACGTCCGAGGGCCGGGTCACAGCGCGACTGCTGCGCCTCAACAACGAGCAGCGTCTTGCAGAGCGAAGAGCGATCGGCCGTTCTTAGCGCGGCGCGGTAAGGGAGAACGAACAGGTCACACCCCTTCGACGATACGGAAGTCACGCTCCGCGGCGGACCCAAGAACCTGCAAAGCGGCCTGATAAGCGGCGCTCTGGTAAGTCGCTTTCGCCTTTTCAAGACTCTCGAATTCCATCACCGCGACCCGTTGGTGCAAGCCCGCCTCCCGGGCCTCGATGTCGGAGGTCCGTATCAGAGGTTTGCCGCCACCAGCCTCTATGGCTGGTATCGCCAGCTTTCCGTATTCCTTAAGCGCGGATTCATCTAAAACCGCACGGTATGCTACAACCCAATAGCCTTTCTTCATGCGACATCCCCTTCCATCGGTCTACTTATGCGGTTCTAACACCGCCTGCAGCTTCTCCGCAAATAAACTATTCTGCGGCGGTTTGAATACCGGCTTCGGGGGCGCAGGCGCCGCCGGCACTGGAACCGCCGGCACCGGAACCGCCGCTTCCGCCTCAACCTTCTTCGCGGCCGGCGGTGCCGCCACCTTCGGCCCCTCCAAATATTTATCTTTCTTCAGCAGCACGCGTTCGAGCGGCGCAATCCAACCGGTAAACTCGCCTTCCACTGCCCGGTCGCGCAGCAACGCGCCGCGCACCGCATCCATCTTTGAATCCAGATTGTCCAGGTGATGCAGCAATAACGCCTCAGCGAAAATCGGCACCTTGGGTGAACCAAATTCCAGCTCTCCGTGGTGACTCACAATCATGTGCTCCACCAGCGTGCGCAGCTTGGGCGGGAAATCCGCCAGCTTGTCGAACTTGGCATGCAGCAGCCGCAGACCCATGATGATATGCCCCAGCAACTGTCCGTCTGAGCTATAAGAGAAGCCGCGCTCATACGACAGTTCCTGTACCTTGCCGATATCGTGCAAAATCGCCCCGGTCAAAAGCAAATCCAAATCAATGGTCTTGTAATGCGCCGCCGTCAAACGGCCAAGCTGGCATAACGAAAGCACATGCTCCAGCAGGCCACCCCGATAAGCGTGATGAATTGTCTTAGCGGCCGGCGCCATTTTGAACAGCGGCGCCAATTGCGGATCGTCAAGCACGGAGTTCACCAGCGCCTGCAAATGCGGATTGGTGAAACCTTTCACGATGCCGCGCAATTCCGCAAACATTTCTTCGGCATCGCGCTCCGAACTCGGAAAAAAATCCGCGAAATCGACTTCGTGTTCTTCCAGCCGCCGCAGCTTATGAATCGTGAATTGCGAGCGGTTCTGATACACCTGAAGCACGCCCTTCACTTTTAGAAACTCGTCGCGCTCAAACGTGTCCATCACTTCGGCCACGTTGTCCCACATTTTGGCTTCAATCTCGCCGGTGCGGTCGGACAAGTGGAGCGATAAATAGGGTTCGCCGGTTTTCTTTTGGCGAATCTCTTTGGACAATACCAGGAATTGAGCCGTCACAGGCTCGTTTATAGGCAGCGTCCCTACATAGGGAGACTTCATTTTGTGGTTAGCGTGTTAGCGCGAACTGCTCTTTCCGTTGACGTCCACCGCGGTGCCGGGCACGGGAATCGTCCACAACAGGCGCTTCATGCGCTGCTTCTGCTCAACATCGGCCTTCTTGACTGTCTCGGGCTTGAGCACGGCGGGATCTTGCCACTTGGTATCCATACCGGGCGCGGCGCCGGTGTCCACAAAGCCGGGCTTCACTTGCAGGAAGGCCTGCTGGCGCAGAGCGGTGAGATATTCGCGCACCTTGGGCTGCATCTTCGGCCCGTATAACACGCCTTCAATCTCGCTTTTCACATCGGGCAGAGGGGCCAATCCTTGTTTGGTGTGATCGTCCACCTTGAAAATCTCGAAGCCGGTGGGAAGTTTCATGGGCTTGGTCACGGCGCCTTTAGGAAGGTTCCAAACGGCGGCGATGATTTCCTTGCTCAGATCCTCTTTCTTGTAGCCGCCCAAAGATCCGCCGTCCTTGGCGGTGGCGGCGTCGGAGTTGTCGCGCGCCAAATCCGGGAAGCGCTGGCCTTTCGTGGCGCCGTCCGCCAGCTGATCGGCTTTCTTCTCGGCGGCGGCAATGCCGGCGGCGTCCTTGCCTTGGGTTGAGATCAGGATCTCGCTCAGGTAAACCTTCTCGTCGCGAATGAAATCCTTCTGATGCGCGTTATAGTAATCCTCAATTTCTTTGTCGGATATGTGAATGTGGCGGCCCACTTCGGAACTCACCACCTCGCGCGTCAGCGCGCTATTCTTAGCCTCCGCCTGGAAGTCTTCATAGCTCATGCCCGATTGTTGGCGCACGTAATCGCGGAATTTTTCGTCGTCGCTGAGCCCCGATTGCCGCCGTAAACTGGCAATGTATTTGCTGATTTCCGAATCCACGTTGATGTTGAGTTCTTTGCCCTTTTGCACCAGCAGGAGTTGGTCTATGCGGTCGCGCAGCAAATTCTTTTCGAGTTCTTCCACCGCATGCTGCAGTTGCGCCCCCGTAGCGCCCTGCGCCTTTAGCTCTTGTGTCCGCTCGCGCACCAGCCGCTGCATCTCATCCTGGCTGACAATGTCGCCGTTCACCTTAGCGACGATCTGATCCACTACAATCGGCGCCACCGGCGGGATGTCTGCCGCCCGCGCCAAACATCCCGCCACCCAAACCAGTAAAACAACTCTCATAATTCTTCCTCTACATTATGACAAGTGACGGGTTCGAAGGCGGCGGGGTTTCGCCAGGCACAGGCCTGTCGTTACCGCTCGTTCACACTCGCGGCTCGGTATGGCGCTACAATGCCGGTGCTGGAGCTTTGCGCCGGACAGCAGTCAGCCGGAACCCGAAGAGCAGGCACAGCCCCGAAAGAACGAACTCGCTCGGCTCGGGCGCGTTGGTCAACTCGACAATCATGTTGTTGTAATCCATATTGCCCTTATTGGTGTCGTCCATGCCGATAAAATACTGGCCGGGAGTGCCGCTGAAAACGGTGAAATGCTGGTTCGAATCGATTGGGTTCTTGTTCGGCCCGGCGCTGTAATCCTGGGTCTTGTTCATGAACCAGAAATAGTCGGCTGCGCCATTGCCCTGGACATTTTCAAGAAACAAGCCGTAATTCCCGGTGGGCAGAAAAGTGGCGCTTTCGCCTACCACAGCCGTTTTTGAATTCCACAGCGTCGTTACGGCCCCAATAGTGCCATTGGCATTTACTTCGTACCAGCCGAAAACGTTATAGCCAGTGTTCTTTGGGGTTCCCAATTGATTGGTAAACATCCCCACCAGCGATACCGTGACTGGAATGCCGCTGCTTTGAAAGTACATGTTGGGTACGGAAGCTTGACCGTTACCCCAGTAGGAAATCGCACCGGGAGGACTGGCGATCACACAACCGCCCGTTCCTACCAGGCACCAGCCTATGTTGTAAGCCGGCCCATCGCCCGAAACATTATTCCAATATGGCCCACCGTAAGTCGGGGCATTGGCCGGGCCCAAGACAGCGGAAGTCCATTTCTGGAACGCCCCGCCTGGACCGACGATGCTGTCGGCGCGAGCGTTTTGGGAAAAGAGCGCTAAACCGATAATGGAAGCCAGCTCAATAGAAATCCGTTTCATTCTCTTCCTAAGATCCCCCGACACACCGATATCCGACACATCCTAACGTCAGGAACCTTACCGATTATACTCAGGTCTTAAGGCACCTGACAACGGCGTTTGCCGGATGCTCGAAAGACGCTATCTCCTTTCAGTACTACTCTTTACCGGGAGTATTACCCGCAGTACTGTAGTACTAACAGCCTGTTTGGACTCACTTAATCTTTTGCGCGCAGATGCCGCCAAAAGACCGTGCCGATCGCTAAAACGGGTACCGCTACAAGAAGTCCAATGGGGCCAAACACCAGGCTGCCGAGCAGAAGGGCCGCCAACACCGGCAGTTCCTTCAGCCCCAGCGGCCGGCCAATGAGCCGCGGCAGGAGCACAAAATATTCGATGCACAGAATGACCAGCCAAGCGCCCAGCAAGAGCAAGTAGCGATTCACAGGCGATTCCGCCAGCGCCAGCGCAACTGCGGCGAAACCTAGGGGAAACAAGGAGCCGACTCCTGGAATGACGCTTGCAAAGCCGCTCAAAGCGCCAATCAGGTACCAATAGGGAACTTGGAAGGCCCAGAACGCCAGCGTGTACAGAACTGACAATGCCAGACACAGAAGGAACTGTCCGCGTACGTAGACGCCCAGCAGCCGGAACGATTCGCGGATGGGCTTACGGACATTCGCCACGTTACATACTATCGTTATGACCGCCGTCTGGCGCGATATTCGTTTCGCAGTTTACACGCTTTGGCGGAACCGGGGAACTACTTTGGTGGCCATGGCGACGTTGGCTTTGGTGATCGGCGCCAACGCGGCGATTTTCAGTTTGCTGAACGCGGTTGTACTTCGGCCCCTGCCTATACCGCATCCTGAGCAATTGGCCGATCTCACTACCCGTATCGCCGACAACCTCAACGGAGAAGATTATCTGTCGTTTCCGATGTTTGAAGAGTTCGCCCGCCACCAAACAGTGTTCTCCAAACTATTCGCTTGGAATGGCGGCGGTGTCAGCAATCTGGAGGCAAACGGTGCGCATTTCACAGCCTCCATTTCCTCCGTTTCAGGCGATTACTACAAGACTATGGGAATCGCCCCGCTCCTCGGACGTTTCATCGAACCGAGTGATGTGTCTCTCAACAGCGGAATATCGAACGCCGTGGCGGTCATCAGCTATCGACTCTGGCGCGAATGGTATCGCGGCGACCCTGGTGTCTTGGGCAAAACAATCCGGCTTGGCGATAAGCCACTCACCATCATTGGCGTGGAACCGGAAGGTTACTCCGGATTGATTATCGACGGCTCTGGCGACGTGACGGTGCCGCTCTTTGCGCCGGGTTCGTATGGCACTCGCGAACCTACCGCGCTTTGGCTAAAAGTTTACGGACGCCTGAAGCCCGGCGTGACGCTTCAGCAAGCGCGCGCCGGTTTGGAACTGCTCTGGCCCTCGGTCCAGAAGTTGACCATGCCGCCAAGCTACGACGGCGAGCGCAGCAAACGATTTTTCGCGCGCACGATTATGCTCGAATCGGCCCGCAATGGCTTCTCGTATCTGCGCAAACGCTTCGCTCATCCGTTAGTCGTGCTGCTCGTTTTGGTCGGGTCTTTACTCCTGATTGCCTGCTTGAATCTGGCGAATTTGTCCATTGCCAAAATGGCTTCGCAACAGCACTCGTGGGGAGTGCGGCTGGCTCTGGGCGCAGGAGCGTGGGATCTGATACGTCCGTTGTTGATAGAGAGTTTCGTGGTCTCTCTGGCAGCCGCGTTTTTAGGTCTCTGCCTGGCGTATTGGGTAACCCCGCTGCTGTTGCATATGACGTGGACGGGGCTGGTAGAGACGCCGTTAAGCACCTCGCCCGATCTTCGCGTGGTCGCGTTTACCGCGGCTGTGGCGGCCGGTACCGCGCTGGTATTCACCATCGTTCCCGCGTGCTACGCGATGAGGGCAGACGCCATCAACTCTCTTCGGCAGAACACGCGTTCGGTCCACAGAGGATCGACGCAATTAGGCAAGCTGCTGTTAACCGCCCAGGTGGGCTTGTCCCTGATTCTCGTAACCGGCGCCATCTTGTTCGCTAAAACGCTCATTAGTATGCATTCTGTGAACACTGGTTACAAAAGAGACCACCTGCTCACTTTGCAAATGTTTCCTCAACCAGGAAGCGGCAAATTGCCCAACTTTGACGCTTACTATCGCGACTTGACCGCGAAAACTCGCGCCATTCCCGGCGTACTCGCGGTGAGCTACTCGAACAGCGGACCTGCGAACCCATTCGAGGGCAGGAGGCCAGTCTATCGCTTACCCGATTCGCAGCCGGTACAGGCGATTGACGAAGTAATCGGGCCCGACTTCTTCTCCACGATGGGTATGCGAGTTCTAGCCGGCCGCGAGTTCACTTGGAGTGACGACGAGCATTCACCGCAGGTGGCAGTGGTGAGCCAGACGCTCGCTGAACGGCTCTACGGCAGCCAGAATCCTATCGGCCAAGACCTGTATTGGGGTGTTCGTGCGACGCAGATGAAGTTGCGTATTGTCGGCGTGGTCAATAGCGCGAGTCTCTGGAACGTCGAGACAGTTCAACCCATGGCCGTCTACCGGGCGCTCCTGCAGAACCCCGAATACAGCGACGAGCCCTTGATGGACGTGCGAACGGCCCCTGACCCCGCCACTCTCAAGTCCCCCGCCGAGCGCGCCATTCGCTCTTTGGGCCATCATTATTCTTTGCGCACCGCGACCTTAGAGGAAAGGCTGAACAGCTTCATAACCGTGCAACGCTTGACTGCGCTCTTGGCGGGTTTCTTTGGCGTCGCGGCCTTATTAATTGCTTCCATCGGGCTTTACGGGCTCACGTCCTTTCACGTAACGCAGCGCGCCAGGGAGTTGGGTGTCCGGGCGGCTCTGGGCGCACAAGCATGGCAAGTGCTCTCCATGGTGCTGCGCGAAGTCCTGCTGATTGCCAGTGGCGGCTGCCTCCTGGGCGTGCTCGCGAGCATCGCTTTACGTTCCTATGTGGCCGGTCTCGTTTTTGGAGTCTCGGCCACCGATCCGCTGGTGCTCACCGGCGGAAGCGCTGTCTTGATAGGAGTATCGCTGTTAGCAGGTTTCGCGCCGGCCAGACGAGCGGCGGCTGTAGACCCGGCAGAGGCGCTTCGTTCCGATTAGAACCCTACTCGCCGACAATCTTCACCAACACCCGCTTGCGCCGCCGGCCATCGAACTCACCGTAAAAGATCTGCTCCCAAGGACCGAAATCGAGCTGGCCTTTCGTCAGTGCGACAACCACCTCGCGTCCCATGATCTGCCTTTTTAAATGGGCGTCGGCATTATCTTCGCCGGTGCGGTTATGCAGGTAACTGGCCACCGGCTCATGCGGGGCCAGCTGTTCCAGCCACTTTTCATAATCCTGGTGCAAGCCGGATTCATTGTCGTTAATAAAGACCGAAGCGGTAATATGCATGGCGTTCACCAGCACCAAGCC
Organism: Bryobacterales bacterium; assembly: GCA_963785595.1. Taxonomy (GTDB): domain Bacteria; phylum Acidobacteriota; class Terriglobia; order Bryobacterales; family Bryobacteraceae; genus Bog-105. The sequence goes on from CAWAVY010000004.1 coordinate 1,171,813, forward strand.
CTCCTGCATCGCGCTTTCGCGAATACACTCTTCCACCTCGGACGTGATATTCACGAAACCGCGGCGCGACGGTACGTTCAGCCATAATTCCTTGCGATAGTTTTTCATTGCTTCCTTGAGTGCAGGGACGCGCGATTACTTCTTTGACGCAATCCACCCGTTGACGTTCGCCTCCAGCACATCCAGCGGCAACGGCCCTTGCGCCAGCAGGGCGTCGTGAAAAGCGCGGATATCGAACTTATTACCGAGTTGCTCGCGTGCGCGTTGACGCAGTTTCAGAATCGTCATCTCGCCGAGTTTGTAGCCCAGCGCCTGCGCCGGCCAGGCGATATAGCGATCTACTTCGGTCTCTATATTTTGGTCGTCCATGGCCGTGTGCTGGTGGAAGAAATCGATCATCTGTTGGCGCGTCCAGTGTTGCGAGTGTACCCCAGTGTCCACCACCAGCCGGACCGACCGCCACATCAGATTCTGCAGTCGCCCATATTCGCTGTAAGGATCTTGATAGAAGCCCATCTCGTGAGCGAGCGTCTCCGCATAGAGCGCCCAACCTTCGGAAAACGCGTTGTAAGAAGCGAACTTGCGGAACGGCGGCACGTTGGTTAGCTCCTGGGCCACGGAGAATTGCAAATGGTGCCCCGGAATGCCTTCGTGATAAGCGATGGCCTCCACGTTCAACAGCAGGCGCTTCGACGGTTGGAATTCATTCACGTTGATGCGGCCGGGCCGTGAACCATCACCCGCGCCCGGCGAGTAATCGGCCGGCACCGCGTTCGGAGCGCGGTAGGCGTCCATGGGCACCACAGAGAGCTTGTTTTTCGGGAGGCGGCCGAAATATTGCGGCAGCTTGGCGTACATTTGGTCGGTATAGCGCGCATACAGGCCCAATATCTGTTCGCCCGATGTGCCATGCAAGTGTTTATCGGCGAAGATGTGGGCGTTGAACGTTTTGAGATCTCTGTAGCCTTGCTGAATGGCAATGGCGAGCATCTGCTTCTCAATGTCGGCAACCTGCTTGAGGCCGAGATCGTGCAGATCGTCCGGGTTCGAATTCGTGGTGGTTTGTTCTTCAATGGCTTGGCGGTAGCGAGCCGCGCCATCCGGCAGAGACCAGATGCCAAACTCGGTGCGGCCCTGTGGCGCGTATTCATCCTTCACAAATTTGGCAAACGCGGCGAAGGCGGGCAGCACTTTCTGGCTAACGGCTTGGTTGATTTGTTTCGTGAGGCGCGCGCGCTCGGCCGCGGGAACCGTATCCGGAAAATTTCTGAGCGGATCGGTGAAAGGACTCCGCGCCGGCGATTTCGACGCCACGCCAGACGCTTCCTCCGCCACCTTCTCCAGCAAATAACGCGGCGGCATCAGACCATCGCGCATGCCTTGCCGCATATTGGCGATCGATTGCTGGAAGTAGGCCGGCAGTTTGCCCAGACGGCTCAAATAGTTCTCATAATCCTGGACCGTTTTGAACGGCATGTCTCTCGCCAGACCCGCATAATCCTGCGGACCTCCCATTTGCGTGGCGGGCATCTCCCAACCCTTAAAAGGCGCTCCGGCAATCCTGGTTTTCAGCGAGCGCACCAGCAGGCTTTGGTTTAAACGGTCGTCTGCGGCAAGTTGCGCAGAATCGATTCCCTCGAGCGCGGCGAGCAGATGGCGGTCGTAGTCGAGCTCCCGCGCTATGGCCACAGGGGAAATGTCACTGAGCCGGTCGTTATAGCGGTTGTCGCCAATGGCGGTCGCGAACTCGGGATTGGCGCGCAACTCGTGTTGCCAGTTTTCATCGATCAGCGCACTGAGGGTTTCGTGCGGAGTGGCGGCAGCTAGGAAAGCCGCGGTTAAAAAGACCAAACTCCATCCCGGTCGCATCAGACCTTGCGAACATCCACTTTTTCTCGCACGTCTTTTGTGCGCAAGTCAAGCGCAGCGTCATCCGGCGACAGAATTTCTGCGCACAAGAAAGGTGCGGGCTTCGCCAGCGCGTACAACGTGCGATCTAAATAGCCCTGCATTTTGCTATGCGGTTTTTGGGGCACGGAACGAAGTAAGATCCTTTCTTCCACATATTCGGCATCGGGTTCGTAAGCCGAACGTAAATACTCTTCGACGCTCACCAAGTGCGTGGTTGCCATCGTTTTCGTCTCCTTCTCACTGTAACCCGTTTCCCCACCAATCTCACTGAGCTTTCACGCAACCGGCCCGAAGGTGATCGAGCAGTTTTGCGTTGCACCCGGAACGTGGTAAAACGCTACGATGGAAGGAGGCAACACTATGGCAACTACAGCAACACCAACAACTCTCGATTGGTCCCAATGTCCAGCGGTGGAGAGCATTCCCGGCAAACGTAGCGGGGCATGGGTATTTAAAGGCACCCGTATGCCGGTAGCCACTGTATTTGAGAACCTCCAAGATATGAGCGTTGACGAGTTGGTGGAAGAATTCGGCGTGACACGCGAACAGGTTCAAGCCGTTCTAACTTTCGCGGCCCACAGCGCGGAAGCACCCGCCCCACGGCCATAATGCTTGTTCTTTTCGACAATGGTACGCCGCGCACTCTTGCCCGTTATCTGATCGACCACCACACCGTTACGGAAGCCCGCGCCCGCGGTTGGGAAGAACTGGAAAACGGCGATCTTTTAACGGAGGCCGAAGCCGCAGGCTTTGAGCTTTTGCTAACGACCGACAAGAGCATTCGGTATCACAAAACCTCGCAGGCCGAAAAATAGCCATCGTCGTATTAGAGCAAGGACGTTGGAGCCTCATCAAGCAACATGTGGCGCAAGTTGTCGCGGCAGTGAACGCGGCCACTCCCGGCAGCTATGCCGAGGTTGAAATTCCTTTCGAGTAAAAAATTTACCTCCGCCCGCGCCGCCGTGGGCCTGTCATCAATCCTTGGGATGCAATCTAATCGCCCTCCCGTCAGGCCGTGCCTCTTCCGAACGTCTTCTAAAGCCTTGAACACGATGGTAAATTACCGAGCTTTTGCAGTTTCAGCTAGAAAGTCGTAAAATGGAATTGTTACCCCCTCAATCTTCGGAGAGAGGGCGCGAGCCGCCTTAATGGCGGCTTTGCTTTTTTAGGGACCTTTCCATTTCGACAATTCGAACAAACGTATACGCGCGGGTTGTTCAACATAAAAGTGATTAATTTGTGGCCAGAACTTTGCGCTACACTTCGAAGGAAATGGGATTGACTTCGCGGCTTTCAACGCGCCACACCAGTTACCGATGGAAGCGCGGCGCCATCCTTCTGATCATGACCGCCGGTATGCCCCTCGCCTCACCAACCTCTGAATCGCCCGACAAATACCAATGGCTCGAAGATGTCTCGAGTGAGCGTTCGCTCGCCTGGGTGAAGGCGGAGAATGAACGCTCTTTGAAGGTGCTCGAGAGCGATCCCCATTACCAATCATTGGAGGCCGCTGCGCTCAAGGTGCTCGAATCCCCCGACCGTCTTGCTATGCCCTCGCTAAATGGCGGCGATGTTTACAACACCTGGCAGGACGCTGAGCATGTACGCGGCATTCTGCGGCGCACCTCGGTGGCCGATTACCTAACCGCCGATCCGCATTGGCAGACCGTGCTCGATTACGACGCCCTGGCCAAACACGATAACGAAAAATGGGTGCAAAAGGGCCGCGTCTGCCTGTATCCGGGAAATACTCTATGTCTGGTCAACCTTTCCGCCGGGGGAGAAGACGCCGTCACTCTGCGCGAGTTCGATCTGCAAACGGGCAAGTTTGTCGAGAATGGCTTCGTTCTGCCGCGATCGAAACAAACCGTGGCGTGGGTGGATAAAGATACGCTGCTGGTTGCGCGCGATTGGGGCGGCGCCATGACTAAATCGGGCTATCCGTTTGTGGTGAAGCAATGGAAGCGCGGTCAACCGCTTGACCAAGCCCAGGAGGTTTACCGCGGCACCGAGAGCGACGTGCTCGTCGCTCCAGTCATGCTCAACGACAGCGCCGGAAATCGCGTGCCCCTTTTGTTTCGCCTGGTGAGTTTTTTCGACCGGGAAATGTCGCTGCTTACACCCGGCGGAGCGAAACGGGTTGCCCTGCCCGGCAAAGCAGACGGCAACGGCTTGCTGGCCGGCCAACTCATTGTCACGCTGAACGAGGATTGGAAACCGGAAGGCTCGGATACAAAGTTCGTCCAGGGTTCCATCATTTCCCTTGATTTGGAGGCGGTGAAGAAAGATCCGGTTCATCTAAAGCCAACCGTCGTCTTCGCACCCACCGCCACGGAGTTTGCGCAGAGCGTGGAAACCACCAAGGATCGCCTTCTCGTCACCACGCTCGAGCACGTTCAAGGGCGCGCCTACAGCTACGGTTTAGATGCCGGCGGCGCGTGGACCCGCGAGAAATTGGCTGTGCCGGACAACGTGGCGGTCTCCATCGAGAGCACCAATTGGTCTGACAATAAGTTCTTTCTGTCGATTGAAGGATTCCTGACTCCCTCTTCGCTGCTGTTAGGCGACGCCGCAGCTGGCACCTTGCAGGAGGCCAAGACTCTCAAGCCGCAGTTTGACGCCTCCCGCGACGTAGTGGAACAACTGGAGACTGTCTCAAAAGATGGAACCAAAGTTCCTTACTTCATCGTGCATCGAAAGGACATGAAGTATGACGGCGCAAATCCCACCCTGCTCACAGCTTACGGAGGCTTCCAGGTCTCGGAGACGCCTGTCTATTCGCCCATTATCGGCAAGCTTTGGCTCGAGCGGGGCGGCGTTTTCGTTCTGGCCAACATTCGCGGCGGGGGCGAATTTGGTCCCGCCTGGCATGACGCGGGCCTGAAGACCCACCGCCAACGCATTTACGACGATTTCGCCGCCGTAGGCCAAGACTTGGTGACGCGCCAGATCACTTCCCCACGCCGTCTAGGCATCATGGGCGGGTCGAACGGCGGCCTGCTGATGGGCGTCCAGATGACCCAACACCCTGAAATGTGGCATGCGATTGTCATTCAGGTGCCACTGCTCGACATGCTCCGTTTCGAGCAGATCGCCGCCGGTGCGTCCTGGGTGGGCGAATACGGCTCTGTCTCCGTGCCGGAGGAGCGCGCGTTTCTCGCGTCCATCTCTCCTTACAACCAATTGAAGCCTACTGTGGATTATCCCGAGCCGCTGATCTTCACCACCACCAAAGACGATCGGGTTGGTCCGGTTCATGCGCGCAAATTTGCCGCAAAAATGGCGGAGTTCAAAAAGCCGTTCTTTTATGACGAGATTGTCGAAGGCGGTCACGGGGCAGGGGCCGATTTGAAGGAAAAAGCCGCCACCGCCGCCGTGCAGTACACCTATCTTACCAGAAAGCTCATGGATTGAGTATCTTCGCTAAAGATCTGCGCCGAGCCATCCAACCTGCTGAATAACAAGCCCGCGATGAGTAACACGCACGCCACCATAATTACTGCGGCATTGTAAGTGCCAGTGGCCTGCACTAAGTAACCCGCCGCCACCGAACACACAAACCCGCCGATATTACCCGCTGAATTCATCGCGCCCGTCACCGTGCCCGCCCGTTCGCCGCCCATGTTCATGGCCAAGGCCCACACCGCCGGCACCATAAAATCGTTCACGCCCAGCGCCGCCGCGGACACCATCACCAGCAGCGCCTTCTGCTGAATCTGAACCATGGCCAGCATGAGGCCGGAGGCTCCCAGCAGACTGGCGGTACCTATCAGGCGCCCGGCGACACGAATCCCACGGCGCGCGGCTAACCGGTCAAACACCGGCCCGCCCACCAGGTTCGCCGCCGCTCCCAAAATGTAAGGCAGCGCCGAAAACAGGCCCATCTGCTGCTCGCTGAAATGCCCCGTCTTCACCAAATACAGCGGATACCAGGAAAAGTAGAACCAGGGTCCCCACGCATAGAAGAAATAGGTAACAAACAAGAGCTGCATCTGCTTGCTGCGAAACAATTGCTTCCAATCCGTTTTCGCCCGTTGCGCCACGCTAAACGGGGGCGGAAGTTCCGCTAGCTCTTCGGCCGTGATGCCGGGCTGTTCAGCCGGCTTGTCGCGATACCAGACAAACCAACAGGCCGCCCAAGCCGCGCCCACCAAGCCTAACAATAAGAAAGTGGTTCGCCAACCGAGCCAGCGTTGCAGCGGCACCACAATCAAAGGCGCCAGCGCGCCGCCTAAGCGGCTTGCTCCCCAGATCATGCCCTGCGCCTTGGCTCGCGCGGTCGCGGGAAACCATCGTGCCAGCGCCGCAGAGATGTTAGGATAAGCGCCCGCTTCACCCACCCCGAACAAAAAACGCGTCGCGAGCAAGCTGAAAAAGCCGGTTGCCACCCCTGTAAGCGCCGTGAACCCGGTCCACCACAACACCACGCGCGTCAGAATGCGCCGCGGCCCCAGCCGGTCTCCCATCTCCCCGGTCGGAATTTCGAACAACGCATAGGAGAGGATGAACGCGCCCGTGATCCAGCCCCAGTGCGCCGTATCGATATGCAGATCACCCTGCATGCGCGCCGCTGCAACGGAAAGGCTGATGCGATCAAGAAACGTGATCACCGCCAGAACCACCAAAAATGCGAGTACCTGCTGGCGCTTCTTCATCCCGCCCATTCACTTTGCTGGGGCATTGCGTGTATTCGCGAATCTTAGCAAAGGTCGATTTTGCATTTTTCTTACCTTGATTTGTGCGGGCGCGAATCGAAAGTGTGACACGGCAGGCGTGCGCCAGTACTTTTTAGGGGAATGGCTCTTGCGATGCAGGGCGGTGCTGGATAGAGTGAGTATTGCGCAAAATACGGTGCCAGAGCCATCCAGCGGTTTTCGCCCTGCTAACTATAGCCTGGCCGATGACTTCATCCGCTCAAACCGTGACCGCTACTGTTGCAACCGGAAACGTCCCGCAGTCGGTGGCCATCAACGTCGCGACAAACAAGATCTACATTGCGAACACGGGCAGCAACACCGTGACTGTCATTGACGGTGCTACCAACACCACGGCAACCATACCCACAGGCAGTTACCCTAATTCGTTGGCGGTCAACCCTGTAATCAACAAAATCTATGTTGCTAATAAAAACAGCGGCAATGTAACGGTGATAGACGGCGCCACTAACACTACTGTTACTGTCGGCCCAGGCTTGCTTCCCTCGTCTCTAGCGGTGAACCCGATAACGAACAAGATTTACGTCGCCAACCAAGGCGGCGCCAACGTAACGGTGATAGACGGCGCCACCAACACCACAACGACGGCGGCGTCTGGAGCATACCCCATTGCAGTCGCCGTGAACCCAGTGACAGACAAAATCTATGTCGCGAACTTCGGAGGTGCGAGCGTTACCGTGATTGACGGCCGCCACCGGCAGTACACGAACTCTCGCCGTCGGATCACAGCCTATTTCAGTGGCCGTCAATCCAGTGACGAACAAAATCTACGTCGCCAACAACAGTAGCGCCAGCGTCTCGGTGATCGACGGGGCTGTCAACACGGTCAAAACCGTTGCGACGGGAGCCAGCCCTTTCGCGGTAGCGGTAAACCCCGTCACGGACAAGATCTACATCGCCAATAACGCCGGCTCAAGCGAAAACGTGACGGTAATCGACGGCCTTACAAACAGCACCCTCACTATCCCAACCGGAATCACTCCCTATTCGCTGGCGGTGAATCCGGCCACGAACCAGATATACGTCGCGGTCGAAAATAGCAACAACGTGATGGTAATTGACGGTGCCACGAACACTGCCGTCATCGTAGCCGCTGGATTGGCGCCCGAGTCGATTGCGGTGAACCCGGTCACAAACAAGATCTACTCGGCCAACGGTGGTAGTAACAACGTCACAGTCATCGACGGCGCCACGAATAGCGTAACCATCCTGCCCGCGGGAGAACGTCCGATCGCCGTGGCCGCAAATCCGGTGACGAACAGAATCTATGTAGTAACGGTGGCGACGCGAATGGCCAGCCCAATACCGTGACGGTCATCGACGGCGCCACCAACAGCACGACATCTGTGGCCGTGAGCGCAAATCCGGTGGCCGTGGCGGTAAATTCAGTCACGAATCAGATCTACGTCGCAACCAATGAAAACGTGACGGTGATTGATGGCGCCACCAATGGCACGACGGTCATACCCATTGTGGACACGAATCCTAACACCCTGGCGGTCAATCCCGTGACCAACAAGATTTACGTAGCCAATGCCGATAACGTGACGGTCATCGACGGCCCCACCAACAACACGACAACAATCGCCGCTGGCTCGGCGCTCGACTCGATAGCTGTGAATCCAGTGACCAATAGGATCTACGTCGCCAACCTCGACAGTAACCTCGTTACCGTAATCGATGGCGCCACCAACGGCATGACCACCGTTCAAGTGGGGCAGGGGCCTCGTTCAATGGCTGTGAATCCTTTGACCAACAAAATCTACGTCGCCAATCAAGGGAGCGGCGACGTGACGGTCATCGACGGCGCTACCAATGGCACACTCACTGTGGCAGCGGGGGCAAATCCCGTTAGTGTTGCGGTAAATTCGGTCACCAACCAGATCTACGTCGCAACCAATGAAAACGTGACGGTCATCGATGGCCCCACCAACAGCACCGTACGCGTGGCAGCGGGCACAGGGCCCTCGCAAGCCGCCATCAATCGGGCGACGAACAAAATATATGTGGCTAATTCCGATAGCGGCACGGTCACCGTGATTGACGGCGCCACCAATACCGCTGCCACTGTGTCAGTGGGCCCCCAATCTGAGCCGGTTGCGCTGGCCGTCAACCCGGTCACGAATCGAATCTACGTTGCCAACTCCAACACCGACAACGTAACAGTTATCGCCGAGCAGCAAGTGCAACCCCTTCCTCTGACAACCGCCATCACCCCGCTGGCCGGAAACCAAACCACTGACCCCACCCCTAAATTCACATTCACCGCAAACAGCACCACCGTCTCTAATCCAAGCGGCGTTTTCTTCCAGGTAGACACTTGGCAAGGCCCTTGGAGCACGGCCACCGGCAGCGATCCAGACTTCTCCGGTACCCTCGCCCCACTTCCGGCAGGACTCCACATTTTGTACGCCTTCGCTGCCGATAGTCAGGTGGCTAACTCGACGCAAGCGCAAACGCTGCTCACAGGAACGATTCAGGCTTATGAATTTGTCGTTCTGCCACCGCCGCCCAGCATCCAGATCACTGTCGGCGCCAGTGCGGCCGGTCTATCGTTCAGCGTGGATGGCACATCCTACACTTCCTCGCAAACGTTCGACTGGAGCGTTGGCTCTTCACACACTCTTTCAACCACGTCGCCGCAAATCGGACCAGGAGGTACGCAATACGCCTTTTCCAGTTGGAGCGACGGGACCACCAGTCTTTCGGATACCATCGCTACACCCAATTCGGCGGCACGGTTCACTGCAGCGTTTAGGGCGCTGAAAGCGCAGACCATCACCTTCGCCTACCCAGGCGCTCAGCTCGTTGGAACACCGCTCACTCTCGTAGCAACCGCCAGTTCCGGCTTACCGGTCAGCTTCGCGGGTCGCGGTACATGCACGGTTACCAACGGCGTCGCGACGTTTCCTTCTACGGGCGTGTGTTCCGTTGTTGCGTCTCAATCCGGCAACTCCGTATACGCATCCGCGCCTCATGTGACACAAACGTTCATCGCGAATAGCGAGGTCCTCAAGTACCGAAGCGTCTGGTCTTCCTGGTATCCGGCTAAAACCTCGGCCGCGGGCAGGCCTCTCATAATAGCCGACGCACCGGCCCCACCCGAAACAGCGACAATCGTCTCCCCGTCGAACCAACGTTTCAACGCGAAATTCCGTTCGCATCCCGTTTTCCGGCGGCAGCATCCGCTTGTAAGGCGTCAAACTAAGGGTCCATCGCGAAAGCAGGATAGAAAGCGGGATAGAATGAACCTGGGAACTGAGGCCGGAATCGCAAATCCCAGTGGGCCTATTTCCAGTCACCGATTTTGAAGAATTTTGAAAATATTTTTTTCTCCAATCCTCCCAATCACTTAGCCCCGCTTCTTCACGCTTAGAATCCCACTCATGGTTCGTTTTGCCCCCGGGCCATGCTAGCTTCAGGCAGGCTCGTGACGAAGGGTTCATCCTCTCCGTCGCGGGCCGTTTCCATTTCCACTGGAGTCAACAATGCCAAACCGTGCCACTCGCCGCGCCGCTGAGCGCCTCAGCCAGAAAGCCGCCCGCAAAAGCGTCGCTTTCGAAGCTCAAAGTCCCCTCGCTGCCGCCGCGCCCGCGCCTGAACCCGTCGTCGAACCGCCTGTCGAACCTGCGTCCGAACCCGTGTCCGAACCCGTGTCCGAACCCTCCGTTGCCCGTCTCGCGGCCAATCGCGCCAACGCCCAGTTCTCTTCCGGGCCCCGCACCACCGCGGGCAAAACCGCTTCTTCTCTCAACGCCGTCAAAAACGGTCTCACTGGCCGCACCGTTGTCCTTCCGTCCGATGACGCCGCCGGCTACCAGCGCCACATCCTCGCCTATGAAGTAGAATTCGAGCCCCTTGGCGCGCGCGAGTCCGACCTCGTCCAGTCCATCGCTAATGGCATGTGGCGGCTCCAACGCATCGCCGGCCTCGAACAGAATCTCTTCGCCAAAGGCCATCTCGAATTTGCCGAGCTGTTCGCCGATACCACCTCCGCCCAACGCCCCGCCCTCATCGAACTGCACACCTACCAAACGTATGAAAAGCAGTTCCGCAATCTCTACATTCAGGAATCGCGCCTCGCCCGCCGCCGCGAGAAAGAAATCGCCGAACTCCGTCAACTCCAGCAAGACCGTCGCCAAAAGTATAATGACGCCCTCAAACAGGGCACCGGTCTTTATCTCGCCGCCCAACAGGAAGGCAAGACATGGGAGCCGCCGCTGAATGGGTTCGAATTTTCAACCGGCGCAATTCAAGAGTTCCTGGAAGCCAGCCGCACCGCCGCGAGAGCGCAAGACGCCCTGCGGAAGGAGCAGAGCCGCCCAAAAACGACCGCCCATGCGGCCTGAAACCGGAATCGCGCCCCGGCAAGCGTTTTCTTTTACCAGCGTTGGCCGCCGCCGCGTCCGCCTCGGCCCCCGCCGCCGCCCGCGCCCCGGCCTTCCTTGCGTCCGCCGAATCCGCCTCCGCCTTCACCGGCGGGCTTGGGCCGCGCTTCGTTCACGTTCAATACCCGGCCGTTCAGTTCTGTTCCGTTGAGGTGCGAAATCGCCGCCTGCGCTTCCCCGGCGTCGTGCATCTCAACAAACGCAAAGCCGCGCGATTGCCCGCTGTCCCGGTCCGTCACGATGTTTACCCGCTCCACGCCGCCATACTGTGCGAAAGCGGTGTGCAGTTCCTCTTGTGTTGTTTTATAACTGAGATTTCCCACAAAAATGTTGGTCACAGTGTCATTCCTTTTCCTTCAAAATCGCCTTTGTCAGACTGCGGCTGCAACCAACTGGAACAATTGGAAACGCGTCAAGTGCGCACACGGATACCGCCAAAGACGATTTATTTTAGCAAAATTTCCTATGTCAGCCCGCCCATCGCGGCCTTCATTTACTCTAAATTTTATTTACGGCCGCTGAACTCGTCGTCGTCCCGTACCATCGGCCCTATAAATAGAATCTATCGGGTAACACTTGGTTACCTTGACCCTCTCGTCCAGAATTAAAGGTTGAGTCGTTCGCGAGCCCGGTTGCTCGTGGGTAGGTTTGTGAGCAAAGGCATCCAAGGAGAGAAATGAGCACCGAACTACAAGATTTTTTGAGGTTGTCCTATGGCGAATTGGAAGATCTGAATCTGCGGGCCAAGGAACAGCGCATGAAACGCGTTCCGGTGGAGCAGACTCGCGAAGAGCGCCTGAAATATCTTACCGACGAGAAGCGCATTAAGGCCATCACTGTTTTGTTCAGCGATCTCGAAGGCCGGCTGCACATGCTCGATTACGACAAGAAGTTTCTGGTGAAGAGCTGGGATAACTTGACCTTCGACGGCTCTTCCATCCGCGGATTTACCGCGCAAAAGGAAAGCGATCTCCGCCTTGGTATCGATTGGCACGCTTTCTATTGGGCGCCGGCCGATTTTTTCGGCGACGGCAAAGTCATGGTCTTCGGCGAGGTTATCGACAAAGACGGCAGCCCCTATCTGGGCGATATGCGCGCGGTGCTCAAGAAGTTTTCCGCTGAGTCGTTCGAGAAAAAAGGCCTGACCCTCAACGCCGCCAATGAGATTGAAGGGTTCCTCTTTAAAGGTACCGACGCCGAGCGTCACTTTCACGAAACCGGCAAGTTCGAATATGTGAACACCGGTGGATACTATCACTCACTGCCGGGCGACGCCCTGCGCACTTTCATCGATAGGGCCGCCGAAGTGCAGCGCGCTATGGGTTTCCAGAATGAGAAAGACCACCCGGAGGTTGCGCCTTCCCAATTTGAAATCAACTATAGCTATTCCGAGGTAGTGGCCGCGGCCGATCAGATTCAGCTTTATAAACTGATTTGCCGGCAGGTGGCCACCAAAATGGGCTTCAGCGCCAGTTTCCTGCCCAAGCCCGTGGTTGGGGTCAACGGCAGCGGCATGCATACCAACGTGTCCGTCAGCAAAGACGGCAAAAACATTTTCTGGGATCCGGCGGGCGAGGAAAAAGTCAGCAAGGACGCCTGGGCTTTTGTGGACCGCATCTTAAGCTACGGCCTGGATCTTTGCCTGGTGATGAATTCCAGCGTGAACGCTTATCGCCGCCTTGACCCGCACTTCGAAGCTCCTAACCAGCTCAAGGCTTCGGCTGTTGACCGCGGGTCGATGATTCGCATTCCCATAGGCAATGAGCGCAGCGCCCGCATTGAGGTGCGCGCCGTCGCGCCCGACGCCAATCCATACATGACCCTCTACTCCATTTTCAAAACCGGTTTGGATGGCGAAATTGCCTCGGTTGAAAATCTGCGCAGCGCGCCGCGCTATTTGCCCGACAATATTTACGACGCGATTGACCTGTTCAGCAAGTCCGATTGGACCACCACCATCTTTACCGCCGAAGTGAAGGGCCGCTATGCCGAATTGAAGAAGGGATCGGCGGATCGCTGTCCGCGCCTGCTGGGCACCATCGTCAAAGCGCCGGAAGTGCAGCACCATCACGAGGTCTACAATCAGTTCCTCTGGAACCAGTTCTAGGTGGGGCAGACGGTTCCGTCTGCCTTTCTCTTCCTAGGGCCGAATAATATTAACCGACCCCTTGAGATAGGCGCCATCTTCAATGGCAATGCGCGCCGTCGTCAGGTCGCCCGTAATCGTGCCGGTCTTCTGCAACTCAATCACTTCCGTAGCCTTGATATTGCCGTCCACCGTGCCCACTACCACTACCTTCTTTGCATCCAGATTGGCAATCACTTTGGCGTTCGGCCCCACCGTCACAGTAGAGTTCACCGCCTCCACCTTGCCCTCCACTTCACCATTCAGGTAAACGTCGCCGCGGCTAATAATCGTGCCGCGGATCGAGATTTTCGCTCCGACCGCTAAAGGGCTCGAAGAGTCACGTTCCGTAGCCGGGGTGGGTGTTGCTGCTGGACGGGTTGCTGAAGTCGACATTACGCTCTATAGTACACCTTTCCACCACATGCCTTACCCTGATTATGGTGATTCGCGCCCGCGCTAACCTCGCTACACTCGTTTCGAACTTCGACCTTCATCCCCGCGACATCGCCATCGTTGCCCCGCGCGGCGTGCGCCACCGGCGCATCACTTATTCTCAACTCGCCACTCTCACGCGGCGCTTTGCCGCCGAACTCGCCCGCCGCTCCATCCAAAAGGGCGACCGTGTCCTCCTTTGGGGCGAAAATGGCCCGGAATGGGTCGCCGCCTTCTTTGGCTGCATTCTGCGCGGCGTGGTGCCGGTACCGGTCGATTTTGCCGGCTCTCTCGATTTCGTAGCCCGCGTCGAACGCGAGGTCTCGCCTAAATGTCTCACCGGCGACGCCGCTAAACTCGCCCTTCTTCGTTCCGGCACGCCTCGCCTCGCCTTCGAAGACTTCGCGTCCTTCCTGCCGTCCCAGGAGGCCGACGCCATCGACGACTTGACGCCCGACGACACGCTACAAATCATCTTCACCTCCGGCACCACGGGCGATCCCAAGGGCGTGGTCCACACCCATCGCAACGTCCTCGCGAGCCTTGCGCCCATCGAGCAGGAGATGCAAAAGTATCTCAAGTTCGAAAAGCCGTTTCATCCCATTCGGATCTTGCACACCCTTCCGTTGAGCCACGTTTTCGGCCAGTTCATGGGATTGTGGACGCCGCCTCTTCTCGCCGCCGAGCTTCACTATGAGCCACGCCTTGTCGCCGCCGAACTCGCCGAACTCATTCGCCGCGAACGCATTTCCGTAGTGGCCGCCGTGCCGCGCGTGCTGGATCTGATGCAGAGTTACGCACTCGAACGTTTTCCCGATCTGGCCAGCCGCGTAGACAAAGCCGCAGGCCTGAAAGCTTGGCAGCGCTGGTGGCACTTTCGCGACGTGCATCGTTTCTTCGGGCTTAAGTTCTGGGCCTTCGTGTGCGGTGGCGCGGCACTCTCCACTGTGGGCGAGCAATTCTGGAGCCGCCTCGGTTTCGTCGTGATTCAAGGTTACGGCATGACGGAAACCACCGCGCTCGTCAGCCTAAATCATCCCTTTCATGCCGCGCAGGGAACCATCGGCCAAGTGCTGCCCGGGCGCGAAGTTCGGCTGAGTGAAGACGGCGAAGTGCTGGTACGCGGCGAAACCATTTCCAACACTACTTGGCAGCACGGCCAGATGCAGCGCCAGGAATCGGAGTGGCTCGCTACCGGCGATCTAGCCGCCTTTGATACGGCAGGCAACTTGCAATTTCGCGGACGGAAGAAAGACGTGATCGTCACTTCAGCGGGATTAAACATTTATCCGGAAGATCTGGAGGCGGCTCTGCTGCGCCAGCGCGCTGTGAAGGCCGTCGCCGTGATTGAGACCGACGCCGGGCACGGTCCAGAGCCGCGCGCCGTCTTAATCATGCAGCCTGTCGCGCTCGCCGGAGCCGCTATAGAGGCCGCCAACCGCGAGCTGGCCGACTTCCAACAAATCCGCCACTGGAGCGTTTGGCCCGAGCCGGATTTCCCGCGCACCTCCACCGGCAAGATTCTTAAACGCGAAGTGGCGAAGCGGTTGGCGCTCGAATCTGTCAACTCACAATCGGCAGAGCTGAATTTAGACAGTCTCGGACGCGTGCAATTGCAGGCGCAACTCGAACAGCAATACGGCATCGCGCTGGACGATGGCGCTTTACAGAACGTCACCACGGATGCGGATGTAAGGCGCGTCATCCAGCAGGCCGAAACCTCCACTGAGCACCCAATCGCCCGGCATCGCTATTGGCGCTGGCCCTGGAACCCGGTCATTCAATTTGTCCGCGCCGTTTTCCTGGAACTTATCGCTTTGCCTTTGGTGCGTTTGCTGGCCAAGCCGAAGGTTGTTTGTCGCGCCACGCATTGGCCCGCGTCTCCGGCGCTCATTGTCTGCAATCACCTCACGTCTTATGACGCCCCCTTCATTCTTTACGCGCTGCCCGGCCCCATCCGCCGCCGGGTGGCCATTGCCATGGCCGGCGAAATGCTCCTCGATTACCGCCAAGGGCGCAAGCAAGGGAACTGGTATCTCAACCTCCTTTCGCCGTTTGCATATTGGTTGATCACCAGTCTGTTTAACGTTTTCCCGCTGCCCCAATACAGTGGGTTTCGCCGCAGCTTTCAACATGCCGGCAATGCGCTTGATCGCGGTTACAACGTCGTTGTCTTTCCCGAAGGTCACCGTTCCGGCGATGGCAAACCCCAGCCGTTCAAAGTGGGCGCCGGGCTGCTTTGGAAAGAGCTCGGCAGCGAAGCAATTCTCGTGCGCATTGACGGTTTAGGAGAACTGAAGGTTTCGGGAGGCCGCTGGTTTCGCACCGGAACGATCACCGTCTTTGTAGGTGAACCCTTGCGCTTGGACCCCACCCTCTCGCCAGAAGAACTCACCGAGCAATTACGCCAAGCCGTTTTCGATCGCCTCCACTAAACCGGCTATGCTGTGGACTGCCGCCTCCGCATCCACCGGCAGCGCTCGCTCGCGAATCGTTTTGCTGGTAATCGGTCCGATGCTCGCGATCTTCGACCGCCGCAGTATGTCGGCCGAAACCAGCGACGCCAGATTGTTCACGGCTGAAGAACTAGC
Source organism: Bryobacterales bacterium (assembly GCA_963785595.1). Taxonomy (GTDB): domain Bacteria; phylum Acidobacteriota; class Terriglobia; order Bryobacterales; family Bryobacteraceae; genus Bog-105. Next base: position 1,187,978 of record CAWAVY010000004.1, read on the forward strand.
AAACGTGATCCAATCGGGAAAAGGCTCCTGAAAAACGTCATTCGCCCGGCGGGCAGCTTCCGCCGGCATTACTGTACGATAAGCTTCCACCACCTCCACCAGCGCCCCGCGCCGTGCCAATCCTTCGCGCACCACATCGCGCGTGACAGCCGCGCTCGGAATCAGAATGCGGCGTCCGCTCAGATCCTCCGTGCCCAGCGCCTCTACCAGCGCTTCCGCCACATAGCTTTCCGGCGTCACGCTCACCGTGAATCCCATCTGCTCGGCCAACTCCCGAGTGGCCGCGCCCACCGTGGCGATGCGCGCGCGGCAGTTCTGTGGGCCGAGCGCTATCACACCATTCACACTGCTGAAGACAATCCAGTCATAGGAGTCAATCTGCAAGATCGCTTTCGCCAACGCGCTTTGGTCTGAAGGCGGGGCGATGCCAATCGCCGGAAGCAGTATGGGTATCGCGCCGCGTTCGCGCAACGGCCGAGCCAGTTCTTCGGCTTGCGGCGCGGCGCGTGTCACCACGATGCGCAAACCTTTCAGAGAAGCTCTCCCGCTCCTTGCGAAAGCAAGTGATTCGCCACACTGCGCCCTAACCGCTCCGCGTCGCCCGCGCGCCCGCTCATGCTCGAATGGATCGATAAAGGCCGGTCAGGCGCCACCACCACGGCGGATAGCGTCAACGTGCCGTCCTCAATCTGCGCGTAGGCGCCCACCGGCAACTGGCAACCGCCGCCCAAACCCGCTAGTACCGCGCGTTCGGCTTCAACCGCCTGGCTGCTGGCTTCATGATTCAAGCGCCGGCAGACCGTTTGCGCTTCATCGTAAACGCGCGTTTCCACACCCAGCGCGCCTTGACCCGGGGCGGGGCAGAGCCGGTCGGGTGTAAACACCTCCGCGATTTCATTCGCTAGTCCTAGCCGCTCCAGCCCAGCCGCAGCCAGCAGAATCGCGTCAAATTCGCCTTCGCGCAGTTTGCGCAAACGGGTATCCACATTACCGCGAATTGGTTCTATCTTGAGGTCGGGCCGCAGTATTCGCAATTGCGCCGCGCGCCGGGGCGAGCTCGTTCCCACCCGTGCGCCCAGCGCCAGATCGGGCAAACGGGCGCCCACAATTGCATCAAACGGGTTGGCGCGCAGCGGAACGGCGGCAATCGTCAAGCCTTGCGGCGATTCTGTCGGCAGATCCTTTAGGCTATGCACCGCCAGATCGATCTGGCCGCTCAGCAGCGCCTCTTCAATCTCTTTGGTGAACAATCCTTTCCCGCCGGTCAGCTCGAGGGAAGCAGTTTGCATATGATCGCCGGTGGTTTTTATAATCTCGACGCGGGTCTCCACGCCCGCCTTAGCCAATTGCACCGCAACGAATCGCGCTTGCCAGAGCGCCAGCGGCGAACCCCGCGAGCCGATAGTGAATGTTTTCGGCGTGGCCGTTAACATGTTCCGTTCTAGTGATCGCGCAGCCGGAACATGCGGCGCACCAAACTAGCCAGCTCGCCGTCGCGCAACGATTCTCCAGCCGCTTCGACGGCCGCCTGCTTGCGCATTTCCGAAATGGGTCCGTGCGCGATTTTGTTGACAATGCCGCGCGTCAGAGCGTCGATCGCTTCTTCCTGTTCCCGCGTCAAACCGCCCAGCCGCCCGCGATAGCGGCCCATCACATCTTGCCGAATAGTTTCCAGCTGCTCCTGCAGGCTGACAATGGTGGGCGTTACGTCGCGCTCGCGCAGTTTGGCTTCCATCCGCGCCACCTCGCTCGTGACGATATTCTCGGCTTGCTGCGCTACATCCAAGCGCGTCTTCAAATTTTGTTCGGTCAGCCGCTGCAGATCGTCGATGTCGTAAAGGAAGGCATGTTCGATATCGGCCACGCTCGGCTCGACATTGCGCGGCACGGCAATATCGATCAGGAACATCGGCTGGTTCTTGCGCGCTTCAATGGCCCGCCGTATCATCTCGCGGGTGATTACGAAACCCTGCGCCGCCGACGAAGTGATGACGATATCCATTTCGCCCAGCCGTTGCGGGAAGCTTTCGTAGGCGATGGCTTCTCCGTGGAAGAGGCTCGCCAGTTCTGTGGCCCGCTCCTGCGTGCGGTTCGTAATGAACACGCTCGCAGCCCCCGCCCGCATCAGATGCCGCGCCGCGCCTTCCGACATTTTGCCCGCGCCGGCGATCAATACGCGCTTCTTTTGCAGCGAACCGAAAATCTCGCGCGCCAATTCCACCGCCGCGTAACTCACCGAAACTGCGTTCTGGCCGATTTCTGTTTCCGAACGAATGCGCTTGGCTACGTTGAAGGCCCGCGTCAAAACGGCATCGAGCACCGTGCCGATCGCGCCGTTGTCCCGCGCCTGCGCGCACGCTTCCTTAAGCTGCCCAAGAATCTGCGGTTCGCCGACAATCATCGAATCCAGGCTCGAAGCCACTCGAAACAGATGCCGGATGGCCGCGCTATTTTCAAAACGGTAGACGTGCGGCAGGATTTCATCCACCGACAAACCCGTGCGGCGCGACAGCAGCGGTTCTATGATCGCGTCCACGCCGGAATTGTCGTCCAACGCGGCCGTCAGTTCCACCCGATTGCAAGTGGAAAGAATGAGCGCTTCCTTTGCGCCGCGCGCCTGAATTTCGAGCAGTGCGGCCGGAATCTCTTCCGTCCGGTACGCCAGCTTTTCACGCAGTTGCACCGGGGCCGTGCGATGATTGACGCCAGCCAGCAGCAGCTTCATGGCGTCCAAAAGCTCCGCAGCGTGATGTGCGTGGCCCAGGTAATCAACGAACACCCAAGCACGCTGACGGCCAGCCAAGCGATGCGGCGCCCGCGCCAGCCCGCCGACACCCGCAGGAAAATCATGGCCAGATAAAAAGCCCAGGTAAACAGAAAAAAGCCGATTTTCGGGTCGCCGATCCACGCTGTGCCTTTTTCGATAAACGCCCAGATCACCCCGCTCACCGTGCCAATCGTGATGAAGACAAAACCGGTATTCATGGTTTGCGAGATGATGCGGTCTAACGTGCCCAGCGGCGGCAGCCGGTTAGCCGAAGGCGTCACGCTCTTGCGCTTGAGTTGCCGCTCCTGCAATAGGTAGTAAACCGCCGCTACCGCCGCAAAGAACAATGCCGCATAGCCGATTAACACTGTGGAAATGTGAATCAACAGCCAGACGTTGCGTGCTTGCGCGCTCCATTTCTCTACCGGAAATTCCGTTGCCCCTATCACGGTCATGAAGAACACCAAGGGAAACAGGCAGACGCTGAAGATCGAAATGTGATAAAGCGAGTAGGCGACGAGGAACAGCACCGCGATCAGAAAAGCGCACAGCGAGCTCGTTTCGTAAAAATTGTTGAGCGGTAAGCGGCCCGTATCCACCCAACGCTCGACCAGCGAAACAAGATGAAACACCGCTCCCGCCCCAAAGGCAATCAGGGCCGGCCCGAAGAATTGGTTGCTTTTACGAAACAGGTAAATCAGCGCATACAGCAGACCGCACGAATACAGCGCGGCCGCGGTACGCAGCCAGAGAACACTCATTCAGATTGCCCACTCTCAAGTATAGAGGTAGCGTTTCCGACCGCCATTTTCCGCGCCGGCGCCCGCAGCCCGCCGATGATAACGAAAAACCCCCATTTCGCCGCAACGCCCCTAGCTGAGCCGCGACTGCCAACGAGCGGTAGTACCCAGGCCTGTTCAACTTGTTTTTCAATGGAGCCGTCAAAAACTCTCCGCTTACGATCATGGTAAGGACGAGCGCAAAAAATGGTCCGCTCGAACTGAGATGAAAGGAAGCGAAATTAGATGAGCGAGCAATTGAAGGGGAAGAGAGCCCTGGTAACGGGCGGTTCTAAAGGCATTGGCCTGGCGATAGCAGAGGCGCTGGCGCAAGAGGGAGTGGACGTGGTAATTTGCGGTCGCCAAGAAAAAGAACTGCAACAAGCGCTGAAAACGATCAAGAAAGTGGCGCCCCAAACGAAAACCACCGCGTGTGTGGCAGATGTGTCAAGAACCGCGGATGTTTCAAACCTCTTTGGGCATATCGACCGCGAACTTGGTGGGCTTGACGTATTGATCAACAACGCCGGCCTAGGGATATTCCGGCCAACCGCCGATTTGACCACTGACGAGTGGGATAGAATGCTTGGCGTTAATCTTTCGGGGACCTTTTATTGCAGCCGCTTGGCGCTCCCCCGCTTGCGCCAGGCCGGGGGTGGTTTCATTATCAATATCAGCAGCTTGGCGGGAAAGAACGCGTTCGCGGGCGGCAGTGGTTATAACGCCTCGAAGTTCGGCATGAATGGTTTTAGCGAGGCTATGATGCTTGATCATCGCAACGATAACGTGCGGGTGAGTTACATCATGCCGGGCAGCGTGGACACGGAATTTTCCGGCCAAAGCGCCTCAGAAAAATCCGGCTGGAAGATCGCGCCTGGAGATATTGCTGATATCGTCCTACATATTCTTCAGATGCCTAAGCGAACTCTGATCAGCCGGGTTGAGGTCCGTCCTTCCCGGCCCAGCAAGAACTAAACAGGCCGACTAGGGAAAGCCTGAGAAAAAATTTACCAAAACATCCTTGATGAACTCCACTCCCTTTGACGATGAATTCATTAGCAAGCAGCTTAGACGCAATTACCTGCTCAGACGAAGGGGTGCCTCGAGAAGCTTGGCTGGAAGCGCATAAGTAGAAAGAGGTATCAAGAATTATGAGCCGGCTCCGAAAACTGCTAGATCCAACCCGAACGGGAAAAGATGCCGAAGCGTTGGAAAAAACCATGCTTAAGCTCATCGTGGGGCAGGATGAAGCGATTGAGCAGATTGTCAACATCTATCAAATGCACATCACGGGCTTGTCCGCGCCGGGCAGGCCAGTGGGAAATTTCCTATTCCTGGGGCCTACCGGGTCTGGGAAGACTCGCACCGTGGAGGCTACGGCGGAGGCGCTGGTGCATAATTCCCGGGCTGTGATTAAAATCGACTGCGCCGAATTTCAACATAGCCACGAGATTGCCAAGCTCATTGGATCGCCTCCCGGCTATCTCGGCCACCGCGAAACGCACCCCCTGTTGAGCCAGGAGGTCATTAACCAGCACCACAGCGATGGCAACAAGCTGAGCTTCATCCTGTTCGACGAAATAGAAAAGGCCAGCGACGCGCTGTGGAACTTGCTGCTCGGCATTTTGGACAAAGCCACGCTCACGTTGGGGGATAACCGCAAAGTCGATTTCTCGCGCGCCATGATTTTCATGACCAGCAACCTGGGCTCGGCCGAGATGAGTTCCCTGGTCAACCCGAAGCTCGGATTCATGCGCAGTATGCAGGCCGGCGAGCAGACGACCGTTGTGGACGAGAAACTCAATAAGAAAGTGGCCAAGAGCGGCGTGGATGCGGCCCGCCGGAAGTTTACGCCCGAATTCATGAACCGCATCGATAAGGTAGTGGTTTATCGGCCGCTCGGCGAACCCGAATTGCGCCGGATTCTGGATCTCGAACTGGGCCAAGTCCAACAACGAATTCTGTACTCTCCCGCCGACAAGACTTTCGTCATCACGGTTTCCGATAGCGGCAAGGATTTTCTGCTCACCGAAGGAACCGATCTTAAATACGGCGCCCGTCACCTCAAGCGCGCTATCGAGCGCTTACTGGTGCATCCCCTTTCCAATCTGATGGCGACCAGCCAAGTCAGCCCCGGAGATTGGATTCAAGCCGATTTCGACACCGAACGCGGTTGCCTGCTCTTTTCGAAGGAAGCGGAGGGATTGGAAGTTCACGCCATGGCGAACTTGATTGGCGAAAATTTGCGGATGCCTCCCGCGACTCAGGTCGCCAGCAGTCACGCGGATCTGGCCAAGACGGTCAGCGTCGGAAAGTCTTCCAAGAAGTAGGGACTTGCGAATCGTCACAACGAATTCATCTTAAACTCGTTCAAACACTTTTACTCAATCCTGTTTTATAGAACATTCACCGTGCTTCAATGAGAGAGTCACGTGGAGCTGCAACTCTTAAAACATGGCAAACCTCGTAGCACGGCGGTCGTGTGTCCCGGCGGCCCCCGTGCGAACTCTCATGCCTCAGTTGTTGGCCTTTTTGATCGCGTCTACGGCTGTTGTCTCCGCCGGCGCGTCGTCTCCCCTTGAAGCACAACCCAAAGTCAGTTTTCAGCGCCACTATAAGGCCACCGCTTATGTAACGCTGTTGTCGATTCCTATTTTCAGCCGTTCCGGCGTGGGCTTTGGTTTCGCCGGCACGGATGAAAGCACACACGGGGCGCAGCAGTCGTTGAGCCTGCGCTTTCTGAGCGGATCTACTCCCGAACGCGCGCACGGCCTAAACCGTTTTGGTTTCATTCAGGAAAATGTGGAACAGACGGATCACAAGCTAGTCGGAGCGGATTATTTCGGCTTGATGACCGCCAGCGCCGAGGAATCTCTAAACGAGGCTAAAGCCGCGCTGAATTCCGCCGCTAGTCCGCAAGTCCCCTTTGTCGCCGCGCGGGCGGTAATCAGCCCACAAAATACCAGCTACTCGGTGCGTCACATGCTGCTCCCGTCTTCTTATCGGGGCTCGAACGCCGATCAACTGCTGCGGCAAGTGCAGGCGGAATTCGCGGCTCCCCTGGCCGGCCAATCCGACAGAACCGAAACCCTGGCTGGCTCTGCCGCGGGCACATTCCTGAGTTCCCTGCGGCAAGCCATTTTAGCGCCCGGCGGCGTTTACCAAAGCCGCATTGTCTTTAACGGCAAAACCTTCCAGTTCAATGCTTCCAAGCGTCCCGATGTCAAGACGGGCGTCGAATTGCGCCGCGCCGGATTGACCGCGACTCCCGGCGCTATCGTGCAATTGAGCGGCGTTCTTCGCAACGAAAAAACGAGTGAGGTCAGCACCTTCCGCCTATGGTTTGAACAAGGCTCGGCCAACTTCCTGCCGCTGCGCTTTGACTTCAAACCGAAATCCTATTTGCGGTTGGTTTTCGACGAAGAGCCAGCGGCAAATGCCGAAGCGCTGACGCTGCAGCGGGAGTTGCCGCAATGACGGTAGGCGCGGTGGTGGCGCAGATTCTGAAAAATCCCGTCGAGCACGTGATCCGCCGCTGGAACTGGAAGTCGGCTTTGTTCAGCCCCATTCCGCGAGCGCTCATTTTCTTTTTCGCGAATCTTACCGCCGGTTGGAAAGCGGCTGCCGCCGCCGCATCGGTTGAATTACTCTATCGGGGTCCTACGGCTGGCGTCTATGGCGCGCTCACGCAAGCCTTTCGCCGGGCCGATCCGCCCTGGGCCGCCAGCGTCACCGTCATGCTCTTGCTTCCAGCGCTGTCGCATTCCCTCGAGACGGCGGTTCACTACCTGCGTGGCACACCCAAACTGGGAGCCAGCATTTGTGCCTCGGTTTGCTTTACCGCGCTCTCAACGCTTTTCAATCTTTATGCCATGCGCCGCGGTGTTTTGGTCACGGGAGGCCAAGATGAGAAAACGTTTGCGGCCGACTTGCGACGCATTCCGCTTATGATCGCGTCGTTCATCGCGGCGGGCCCCATCGCGATCTCGCGCCGTTTCAAAGGTTCCAAACCAGCAACGCTACGCCCCACGCCACCGTTCCCAGCGCGATAATGCTCCAGGCGATTACATTCCAGCACTTGGCCTGCGTAATGGGCAGAAACACGGCTGAACCTGCGCCATAACGCACAAATAGAGAATGGAATACCTTCATTCCAAACTTATCGGGCTGGCGTGCATCAGGCGGAACCATTTAAGTAAACCGTGTAACAAAATTGTAACAGTTTTGGGAGCAATCCGCGCAACGAATTTGTGCCGGCCGGTCTTCGTGCTAGTCTCGCTGATTCATGCCCATCGAAATCGGCGAACTGCTCGACCACGGCCCATGGGCCCGCTTCGCAAAATTCGTAACGCTGCTGTGCGCGGTCGCCATTGTTTTCGACGGTTTCGATCTGTCCGTGGTGGGCTTTGCGATTCCCGCCATCGTGCGCGATTGGCATCTTCCGCGCGCCAGTTTCGCTCCGCTCCTCGTCATCGGACTCGCCGGCATGACGGTGGGCTCTACCTCCGCCGGTGCGTTGGGCGACCGCATCGGCCGGCGCTGGGCATTGCTAGGCAGCGTGCTTTTATTCGGCGTGGCCATCGCCTTAAGCGCCTTTGCCCCCAATTTGCTGGTCATTGAATTGTTGCGTTTTATCGCGGCGGCGGGTATTGGTGGCGCCTTGCCCAATGCGGCCACCATCAGTGCCGAATTCACGCCCCGCAAAATGCGCTCGGTCGCCGTGATGCTCACCATCGTGTGCGTGCCGCTTGGCGGTGCGCTGGCCGGCTCGGTGGCGGCTTGGGTGCTGCCCGTGGCGGGTTGGCGCGCCCTTTTTCTGATCGGCGGAATTGCGCCCATCGCTCTGTCTCTGCTGATGCTCCTGCTGCTACCCGAATCGCCCCGCTTTTTATCGCGGTATCCCCGGCGCGCTCGGGAACTTGCTGGTTTGCTCCAGCGTCTCGAACACTCCGTTCCCGGCGAGACAACGTTTGTCGAAACCGTCGCCGAGCGGCCCGCCCACACCAATCTTGCCAGGGATTTTTTCGGCGCGGGTCAAACGCGCAGCACACTCTCTTTGTGGCTAGCGGCTTTTGCTTGCTACGCCAACGTGTACCTGTGCTTTAGCTGGCTGCCCTCGCTGCTGTCTGCGCGCGGGTTCAGTCTTTCAACGGCCAGCGAAGGTCTGGCGGCCTTCAATTATGGAGGCGTCGCCGGCGTTCTCTGCTTTGCCGCGCTCGTCAATCGCTTCGGTTCCCGGTTGCTTACGCTGACCGCCACTTCTTTGGGCCTGGCCACCGCTCTGCTTCTCGTGGCCATCGAAATGAAGCCCGGCGCCAGTTCGTTTCCACTATTAGGCGCGCTCGCGGCCCATGGTTTCTGCGTCAACGCCGTTCAAACCAGCCTTTTCGCCCTAAGCGTTCATCTGTATCCTACGCGCGTGCGGGCCAGCGGCGTCGCCAGCGCGTCTGCCATCGGCCGTCTCGGCGGCATGGTCAGCGCTTCCACGGGGCCGTTCATCATCCAATTGGGCCGCGCTCCCTTCTTCGAATGTCTCGCCGTCAGCATGTTCATTGTTTTTGTCGGCCTGAGCATCCTGCGCAATCACATCCCCGCGGTCGCCAAGCGCTCGGCCAGTTGATGGATGTCCCCATTTTCCAGATGCGTCTTCGCCGCGCCGTGCAACGCAACTGCAATCATTGCCTTCCCCACTTCCCGTGTGGTGGTGACATATTGCGGCACGAGCGCTTTGAAAAGCGGATAAAAAGGAGCCAGAATCGCGTAAAACATGGCATAAACGCGAGTTTTCGTCCGTATGCCATCCAGCGGTTGAATGTAGCCCGGCCGGAACATGTACGCGCGTTTGAAGCCAAGCTTCAACAAATCGTTTTCCGTCCGTCCTTTGACGCGCGCCCACATGCTGCGGCCCTTTTCGGAACTATCAGTCCCCGTGCCCGATACGTAAATGAAAGTCATCTCGGGGTTGACTTTCACGAGCGTGCGCGCTACCGCCAATGTCAGGTCATACGTGACCCGTGTGTAATCTTGTTCGCGCATGCCGGCGGAAGAAACGCCTAGGCAGAAGAAGCAGGCGTCATAACCCTGCAGCTCCACTTCGATAGGCGTCAAATCGCTCACGTCTTTTTGAGAAACCTCGCGGAGCTTTGCATGCGGCTGTCCGCTGGGGCTTCGTCCAATCCCCAGGACACCGCTCACCTCACCGCTCTGCAGGCATTCGCGAAGTACGCCCTGCCCAACCATGCCACTGGCGCCGAACAAAATGACTTTCATCGTTTAGGCTCGTGCTTAAATCCTCCCACGCGCCCAACCGTAGAGCACCACACCTGTTGCCAGCAGCATACCGACGGCCAAAAGAATAAGCCAAACATCCGGTTTGCAAAGCCACAGCAATGGGACGGCGGCGATAAGGGCGGCGGCAATGGCAAGCCGTTGCATCAGTGCGATAGCCGCGACGGCGCGTTCCGCCTGCTGCCGCCGTTCCGCAAGCTGCCCGCGCCACCAGATCAGACCTGGCGCGGGCAAAGGCGCGGCATCGTGATTGGTTGTTGCGGACGCAAGCGACTGCCATACCAGTTCCAGGTCTGCGCAGATCGGGCAAGCGTTCTGATGTTCGCGAAGGCCGGCGCTCCACTCGCCGCTCGCTAAAGCCGCGGCAGTCGCGTCCTCGAATTCACAAATCTCAGCTTTCATGATTCTCCAAACCCGCCGCGTTTCAACGCCTGAGCAAAAGCGTGGCGCGCGCGCGACAACAGAGGCCGGACGCTCTGCGGCTTCAGGCGCAGCATGTGCGCTATTTCAAAATGGCTGAAGCGTTCCACATAGGCGAGCCATAGCAATTCCCGCTGCGCCGGCCTGAGTCCGGCCAGGATCTTGTGGACATCGCCATCGGCGGCGGGCGCGGCGGCTGCTTCCATATCTTCGGGCAACGCGATTTCCGGACGCGCCGATTTGCGGTCTTTGATCAGGTTCGTCGCAATCCGGAACAGATAATTCTTTCGATGCTCGTCGCCGCCGTCTCCCGGCAGCTTCGCTTTCAGCAAGCGTAAATAGCTCTCCTGCAAGAGATCGTCGGCCGCCGCCGGATCGTTCAGCATGCGGATGAGATAGCCGCGCAAAGGCCGCGCCGTGCGTTCGTAGAACCGGCGGAAACTCTCTTCGTCCATGCGGGCGCGCTGATCCGCAGCCGTGCGGGACGCAGCCTTTGGGACAACCCAGGCAATGCTGAAAGGAGGCATGGAAAGCTGAGGAGGCTTCAGATCTTGGCTTCACCCTGATTCAGTAATCCCCAAGACTTGCAGAGGAAGTAAGAAAGGGCCGCCGAAACCAGAAAGCCCAGTCCCACCGCCATTACCAGATAGCCGAAAGTGACAAGAATTTCCTGCGCGTCAACATCGCGATGCATATGGCTAACGGCTATAAACGCACCGCCGAGCAACGCGAGAATCGTGCCTGCCTGGACCGCATTCAAGATGCGCGCGGCTGAATTGGATTGGCCATTGGCGGCCGATTCGAGAAAACGCCGCCCGGCATCGCTTTGTACGTAGCCCATCAGCTCCTGGCTGCCGGCGCATTTTTCAAGAACCTTACCGTGCAAGTCGGCGACGATGCGCGCCGTCTTGGAACGGCGAATATTGGTGGTGATCGTCCAAACGATAAAGGCGAAAACGCCGAAGACCACCGGAACTATGACTACTTCTGAACCCACTGTTTTGAACCTCGTTAGTATTACCCTTCAGCCGGTTGAAATGTTAACAACGGATTTCAGTGGATTGAAGTTCAGGGTATGAGAAGACTGGGAGGCGGCGCGCACTGATGGTTTAAGGACACCTCTGTATGAAAACTATCCTTGGAGTTCTCACGATTGCACTTCTATTAGCTGTGACATTTCCCGTGCAGGCGTTTCAGGCTCATCCGAAACCCCACAAAACGAAAAGGCACAGGGCGCGGAAGCACCGGCTTTTTTAACTCTCGCCGATGCGCCACGGTTCTTGGTCTAAACTAATTTAGACCAGTTGCGCGATCCGCTGCATCGCCAGCTGGCCCGCCTCTGGCGCGGCTGTGATTTCGGCGCAGGAAATGCCCGTCCCGAAGCGCACCGCTAATCTTCCCTGCCGTTCTGAAATGCCCGCGGGTTGTACCGGCAATCCGTGCTTGGCGAGCAGTGAGAAGAGACGCGCCACGCCAGGCAGCGGATCACTCAACTTACCGGCAATGCCGCCAACACCTTCGGGGAAAACGCCAAGCGGGCGATCCAGGTGCGGAGCCTCGCGCAGAATCCGGCGGAGGCTGCGCGCGGTATAGGCGGGATTTGAGCCGGCAAACGAGACGGGGTAGCAAGCCAGAGCGTCGGCAACGCGCGGCAGAAGGATGTCACCAGGAGAACGAAAGCGCAGTGGACCTAGCTTGATGGGAGGCCAGTTGGCGGTCACCATCCAACGAATGGGAGGGTCGCCAGGGCCGTAGTGTTTGCGAATCGCTTGCGTCAGGACGGAGGCTGCATGCATGATCCAGAGGCCGGGGCGTTGATAGTGATTGGCCGCCAGGACAAAGCGCGGGGAGAGTGGTAGATTCTCCCAGCCGGTAATGAGCGGTTCGGGTTGGATGCGGGAGCAGATGCCGGCGCTGAAGGCATCAACTGAGGTGGCGGTGCGGTGAAGCATATTGGGCCAAAGACCAAAGACGAGGTCCCAAGGGATAGGGTAGGAGACCAGCTCAGACATTACGAGATTTCCAGAGCGTGGGGCGGCGCGTGAGAGTGGCCAACATGCCGTTGAGGGCGATGAGTTGGAAGAGATAAATAGCGATTGGCGCAAGGAGGACGCGCCCGCCACGGTACCAAGGCAGTAGCGAGAGTATGGGGGCAAGGAAGAGCATCGTCACGGGCGAAGGAGTGAGCAGCGCGGCGACCGAGAGCTTAGGGTAATCGGCAAGTCCCAGGATCAGAATGGGAAGCCATGAAGTGAGAAGGATAGATGCGAGAACGACCTGCAAGCCGCTCCAGGGATTGATGAGCAGGAAGCGGAACGAGTTTTTCTGAAAGCCGCGAAAGATGGCCGCGAGGCTGTTGTACATGCGGACGTGGCCGAGTTGCTCGGCGCGAATCACGCGAACGGGAATGCCGTTTTGTTTGGCGTGGCGGGCGAGCGCGACGTCTTCGATCACACTATTGATTACGGCTGAGTGGCCGCCCAGGGATTCATAGACGGCGCGCTCGAATAGCATGCACTGGCCATTGGCTAGGGCTTCGCGAGACTTCGGATTGTTGACGGCGCGGGCACTGACACCAGTGAAATAGAGTGCAAAGGCGTACGGCAACAGAACCTTTTCGGCAAGCGTCTCGCAATGCTGTTCGAGAAACGCGGTGACAAAAGGGATGTGGGCCGTTTCGGCATAGGCGACGAGCGAGGCGGCGAAGGGCCGGTCAAACCAGGTGTCGGCATCTACAAAGAGAAGCCATTTGGTGAAGGCATGACGCGCGCCTTCCGCGCAGGCGTTGGGTTTTCCTTTGTGGCCGGCGGCCAATGCCGGGGCGGAGACGATGAGAGCGCCTAGGTCTCGAGCAATTTCAGCAGTGTCGTCGGTGGACGCATCGTCAACGACGATGACGGGGAGGTCGGGGAAACTTTGAATCGCCCGGGAGATTTGGTGGGCCTCGTTACGGGCCGGGATGATTACGGTAAGATCGAGCGGCTGATTGTGCGAGACGGCGGGCAAGGAGGGAAGAAGAATATAGTTCAAGCGAGATTTCCAAAGCATCAGAACAATGGCGGCTGCCAGGGCGATGACAAGGAACTCGATCATGTGCGTGCTACCACGATAGTGGGTCCACTCATGCCGCCTGGAAAAGGACCGCCGCCAAGCATCAGTAGAGTGCGCCGCTCAAGATGGAGGCGGCAAAATGGCGGACCACCGGCACAGCCAGATTGCGGACTGTTAACCAATATTTGCGGGCAGCGGGAACAACCGCGCGGTTGTCGAAGACATCGAAATTCGAATCCTCGATACGATTGAGAATTTCGCGATAAACGTCGGAAGCTACTTTCACCGCGAAGCGGCCGCGCCGGTGAAGCAGCGGGATGCCGGCGTTCCCTCGCGCATAATAAGCGCGCGCGCGGGCCGCCTGAAAACGCATCAGTTCATGGAACGCGGGAGTGCGGCGATGAGCGCGCAGATCTTCCTCGGAGTAGTGGAAGCGGCGTAAGTCCTCATACGGGAGATAGAGTCGATTGCGAGCTAGGTCCTCGCCAATATCCCGGAGGATGTTGGTGAGTTGGAGGGCGATTCCGAGATCGATGGCATATGGCAGGGCTTTTTCTCGATCGGCGGGATTCTCGAATCCGATGACCCAGCACATCATCAGACCGACGACGGAGGCGACACGATAGCAGAAGAGATGCAAATCGTCGAAGGTTTCATATTGAGTCTGATTGAGATCCATGCGCATGCCTTCGATGAGTTCGAATGGATATTCGAGCGGGATCTGATAGCGGCGGACGGTATCGAGGAAAACGGAGAGAACGGGATGATCGGTTGTGTTCGACCGGGCGGCTTCATTCAAGAGCGCGGCCCAGGCCTCAAGCTGGCAGCGGCCTGTTTCCACGTTTGGGCATTCATCGACGAGATCGTCCGTGTAGCGGCAGAACCAGTAGACGGCATGCGCCGCACAGGCGAGATCGGGCGGGAAAAAACGGGTAGCGAAGTAGAAGCTTTTGGAACCTTCGGCGGTCGCCTCAGCCGCCTGTTTATAGAGGTGAGCTAAAGGAAGCGCTGGCAAATTAACCCCTCCGCGATTTTCGCCGACGAAAGAACCCCCGGAACACCCGCGCCGGGATGTGTGCCCGCACCGGCGAAGAACAGATTGCGAATGTCTTCCGATTCGTTGTGAGGACGGAACCAGGCGGACTGGCGGAAGATCGGTTCGAACGAGAAACCGGTTCCGAGATAGGTGTTCAAAGTGGTCTCGAAATCGAGCGGCGTCAATAGCCGCTCTGTCACTAGATTATCCAGAAGGCCGGGCAAGTAGTTGGCATCGAGAAACTGCAGAATGGCGTCGCGAAACGGTTGCGCACGTGTGCGCCAATCTATGCCGCTGAGTTGATTGGGCACCGGCGCGAGGACGTAGAAGCAATCGCAATCTGGTGGGGCCATGCTCGCGTCAGTGGCGGTGGGGCGGTGCAAATAGAGGCTGAAATCGCCGCTAAGACGCTTCTTGTTGAAAATATCGTTCAGGAGTTCGCGATAACGTTCGCCCAGGATGATGGTGTGGTGCTTGATGTTGGCGTACTGCTTGCGCGTACCAAAGTAGATGACGAAGAGTGACATGCTGTAGCGCATGCGCTTGAGGCGGGAGTCGGTGTATTTCGGGCGATCCCGCGGCTCGACCATCTTCAAGTAGGTATTGGCGACGTCGGCATTGCTGACCACAGCTTCGGAGTGAAAGGTCTCCCCGCTTTCGGTGACAACCCCCTTGGCAGTGCGATTTTCAATGAGGATTTTGGCAACGGGAGTGGAGAGATGCATACGGCCTCCCAGTTCCCCAAAGAGTTTGCCGAGCGCGGCGATAATCGCGCCGGTGCCTCCTATAGCGTAATGAACGCCCCATTCGCGTTCCAGATAGTGGATGAGCGCATAGATAGAAGTAGTTTGAAACGGGTTGCCGCCCACTAAAAGTGGATGGAAGCTGAAGACGCGCCGCAGGAGCGGATCTTTGATGTAGCCCGCGGCGAATTGATAGACGGTTTTATAAGACTGGAGGCGGATCAGATCGGGAGCCACCCGAAGCATGTCGGAGAATTTGAGGAACGGCTTATCGGAGAGCTCCAGGAAGCCCTTTTGAAAAACCGCTTTGGCGTGAACGATGAGCCGGCGATAACCGGCTAGATCGCCGGGCGCGAAAGCGGCGACGAGTTTCTCGGTTTGCGCCTCGTCGCGGCCGTATTCGAACCAGCGGCCATCGTGAAACTCGATGCGGTAAAAGGGATCAACCGGCACGAGTTTGAAGTAATCGTCCGGGCTTTTGCCAGCGCCGGCGAAAAGCTCTGACAGCATGAAGGGCGCGGTGATGACCGTGGGACCGCCGTCGAACTTGAAGCCGTCTTGCTCATACAGATAGGCGCGACCGCCGAGTTTGTCCCGCGCTTCGAAGAGCTCCACTTGAAAGCCACGATTTTGCAGACGGATGGCGGTAGCCAAGCCGCCGAAGCCGCTGCCGATGACAACAATGTTCTTCATTGGCAGGGAACTTCAGACCCTAGCGGGCGGGAGCGACGTACACGCGGGCATGCAGGTAATCGATCAACTCTTCAAGCGATCGGGAAGCGGGACCAAACGGCTCAATAGCGGCGCGTAGAGTGGATAGCTTTTCGGCGAACGGAGCAGGGTTGGCCAGCTCGCCATCCAGCAGATCGTCGCTCATTTGAAAAGCCAGTCCAAACTGGCGGCCGAAGCAATTCAAAAGTGCTCTTTCGTTGGCGTCTAGATTAGCGAGCAGCGATCCGGCCAGAACAGCCAGGTTGAAAAGCGGTACGGTTTTGAGCTCGGAGATCTCGCAGGCGGGTATCGGCGATGAAGCGTGGGGCAGTTGCAGGTCAAGGACTTGGCCGGCAATCAAACCGGAACAATCCAGGCTGCGAAGCAGAGTCAACTGAAATTCGATCAGGCAAGGGCGGTAATCCTCGCAGCAAGTGGGTTCAAGGATGCTGCGCGCGGCCAGGGCGACGAGTCCGAACGCGGCCAGAACGGCCGGGGCCTCGCCAAACTTTACATGTACGGAAGCACGGTCGCGCCGGTAGGGAGAATCGTCCATGCAGGGCAGGTCGTCAATCACCAGCGACGCGCAATGCAGAAGCTCTACGGAAGCCGCCAGGCGCATAGCCAAGTCGGGCGGAGCCTGAACCATGCGGGCAACGCGCATAGCCAGAATCGGGCGGATGCGTTGCGCGGTGCCTAAAACGGCATAGCGCATGGCGTCGTGAACAATTCCGTTGGTGGCGGAACTTTCCGAAGACAGCATTCGGTTCAGGTATGAATTGACCGCGAGACGCTCCGTATGCAGGTCAACCGTAGGACTAAAAGTCATTGGTTATCGTCATTGATTCGGACGAACCGGGCGGGGAGCCAAAACTTTTAGTGGCAGGCAAATTTCGGTGCTCATTAATATTTACTAAACAGGTCGGAATAGGGTAAACCGTAATAGCGCTTCAAGCGTTCTGGTGTCGAAGCTGGTAGGAAAGCCGTAGCAGGCTCACGGCCACCGACCTTAGTTCTCATTATCCAGTATTCAGGGAGGAGCTATATGGGTAAATCCGCGTTCGTGCGTCTGGCGACGCTTACGGCGCTTTCAGCATTGCTTTGTGGTGCGCAGGTGTCGCCGCCACCCGGCATGCCCGCATCCACGGCGGCGCGCCTCTTAGAGCAGGCCACCTGGGGGCCTACTGCCGCATCCATCGCGGCTTTGCAAAAACAAGGTTTCGAAACTTGGTTTCAAAATCAGGTGACCGCGCCCATTTCCAAATATCCCAACCAGCCGCCCACCGTGGTTGTGAATGGCGTTACTAAAACGAATACGGATCTAAAGCCGGTTCAATTGCAGTTCTTTCAGAATGCCCTTAGCAATCCCGATCAACTGCGGCAAAGGGTGGCGTTCGCATTGAGTGAGATTTGGGTGGTGTCTCAAGTGGGCGTGGTCAGATCCGCCGCGTACTTTCCGCCGTTGCTCAATATTCTGCAAAAAGACGCGTTCGGCAGTTATCAGCAGTTGATGGCGGATGTGACGCTCAATCCGGCCATGGGCGCCTATCTCGACATGGCGAACAACAAGAAAGCCACCGCGACATCTTCGCCGAACGAGAATTACGGGCGCGAGTTGATGCAGCTCTTCACGCTGGGCTTGAACAATCTAAACCCCGATGGAACGGTGGTGCTTGATGAGAACAACAATCCAATTCCAACGTACACGCCGGCTACCGTAACGGCGATGTCAGCCGCGCTGACCGGCTGGACGTATGCCAAGACTTCGACGGGAGCCGACAACTACCTTGTTCCCATGGTGCCGGTAGAAAAGAACGGCGCTGAATCGCAACATGACATGACGGAAAAGCTCCTACCGTTTATTGGCCCGGATGGGCAGACCAATACCGTTACGTTGCCCGCGGGCCAAACGGCCGAATTGGATCTGGACGAGGCGTTGACCGGACTCTATGCGCAGCCGAGCTTGGCGCCGTTTATCGTAACGCAGTTGATTCAACATCTGGTCACCAGCAATCCAAGCCCGCAGTATGTTCTGGATGTGGTGAACGTGTTCAAAGCCACGAACGGAAATTTGCAGCAAACGGTTTATGCGATTCTGACCGATCCGGAAGCAAGGGCGGGAGATAGCGGTGTGGATTATGATGTATCGAACTTCGGGCATTTTCGCGAGCCAGTCTTGCTGATTGAGAATCTGCTGCGAGGATTGAGCGGCGCTCTGGCCAGCACTTCCACGGTTTATAACTACACGTCGAGTTTGGGGCAGGGCTTTCTGGAAGAGCCGAGTGTGTTCAGCTATTTCTCTCCACATTATCGGGTGGGAACAGGGTTGTTTGGCCCGGAATTTCAACTTCACACCACGCAAACCGCGGTGACGCGCGCCAATTACATCTATCGCGCGATTTACAACAACACGCTGGATGCGGGAACCACGTTTAACATTTCTGAGTTCGTTACGGCGGCAAAAACGTCAGAGGCCGCGCTGGAGACAGCCATAAGCAACCGTTTCTTTCACGGCATGATGTCGGCAAGTCTGGTAGAGGCAATCAATGAAGCTTTGAGCGATTCAAAAACCAACACCCCCACCTTGCAGGCGCAGGCGGCGCTCTATGTCGCGCTCACCTCAAGCGAGTTTCAACTGATTCATTAGGCGAAAGGATCAACAGGAGAAAAAATATGTATTCACGTCGCAGATTTGTCAAGATAGGCGCGGCATCCATCGGTTCGCTCGCCTTGCGGAACTTTGGATTGCTGCCCGCGCTCGCGCAGAACGTAAGCGGCTATAAGGCGTTGGTTTGCGTGTTCCTTTTTGGCGGTAACGATTCGAACAATACCATCATTCCAGCGGGAACGGGCGATAGCATTTACAACGAGTACGCGGCGCTTCGCGGCAGCCTGGCGCTGCCGAAGAGCGATCTGGTTGAGGTTGCCGACATAACCGGGAAGAACAACTATTATTTCCACAATGGCTTGACTGAGATGGCGAGCCTCTTCAGTTCCGGGCATTTGGCAGTGGCCGCTAACGTTGGACCGTTGGTGACCTTTGTGAAGCGGACCGGGGTGGCGATGGTGAACGGACCTGTGCCCCAGCATCTGTTCTCGCACTTAGACCAACAAACCGAATGGCAGACGTCCGATCCAACGGAGCAGACCCCGTTTGGCTGGGGAGGGCGTACGGCCGCGCTGGCGCAGAGCATGAACAAGAGCAGTTTCCCGACGCTGCTATCAGTGGCCGGCAACGACCTTTTCGGCGCCGGAGTGGATCCGCAAATTGCGATCAGTGCTACCGCGGACCCAGCCACTGCCCTGAACCTGGCGGGCTTCAACCTGGAGCAACCTCGAAGCCAAGCGTTCGACTCGTTGCTGACGACGGAAACCGGCCTAAAGCTGGCTGGCGCAGCCAACGGGATCATGCTCAATTCGATCGCAGATGCCAAGGCGCTGGCTGCGGCGCTCAGCGGTGTAAATATTACGACGACATTTCCAGAGACGAGCCTGGGGAATCAACTGAAACAGGTTGCGACCATCATCAAGGCACGCGAGAAACTGGGCATGCAACGGCAGATTTTCTTCTGCTCGTTGGGCGGGTTCGATACGCACACGGGAGAGATCGAAGCGCTCAATGGTCTTTATCCCGAACTTAGCCAAGCCATTAGTACGTTCTACACGGCTATCAACTCCGAGCTGGGTATTTCGAAGGATGTGACGCTCTTCACCGAATCGGACTTCAGCCGGACCTTTTCGCAGACGACCACCGACGGGAGCGATCACGCGTGGGGAAGTCACCACATGGTGGTAGGCGGTCTGGTCAAAGGCCAACAGGTCTACGGAACGTTCCCGACTTTCGAACTGGGCACAGGCGACGATTTCGATACACGCGGACGCTGGATTCCATCCGCCGCGGTGGATCAATACGGCGCGGCGCTGGTGAACTGGTTCGGGGTGAACGCCAATCAGGTATTTCCGAATCTGGCCGCGCTCGATAAGAAAAAAGCGAATCCGTTTACCTTTCTCACTTGAGCGCCCAGACCGCGCGTAGGATGTTCGGAGGATACGGCTGCCTGGGTAGACACGGTTGTGATCTGCTGTCGGGCGGCCGTTTTTTTGTATTAGGTCTCCCTACTCCGGAGGAATGTATCGAGGGTTGGGTTTAGTACGTTGCGCCACTACTAAAAAGCGCGACTTACGCCGATAAGTTCGCTGGGTGGCTGATCTCGTGGAATTCTTCAACGAGTGCGCCCAGGGAATTTTGATGAAAATCCGACGGCTCCTGATATTCATGGTGTGCGCGCTGGCGGGAGGACTCACTCTCCGCTACGGCATTCAGAAGTTAAGCTTGTATGGTTCGATTTCCGGGCACACCGGGCCGGTGAAGGAGCCGCTCCCCGCATACGCCCGGTCGCTGCGGCCGAATTATCCGTATTCCATTATTCCGGGAGGAGTGTATTCCAGTGCTGAACTGAAGTATGCGGATCAGGAAGATCCGGTGGTGAAGGAGCACTACTCAGACTTTAACCTGAAGAAGGCGCAAATGGTGCAACTCACGGAAGACAAATATCAGTACGCGTCTTACCGTAAGAAAAACAAAGTGTACTGGACAAAGAAGAAGCTGCGGCTCCGCAAAGGTGAACTTCTGTTGACGGACGGTGCTAGCTATGCGCGTGCGCGCTGCGGCAATCGCCTGTCGGAAAAACCGCAAACACCGGTGAGCCTCGAAGAACCACCGTTGAAAGCGCTGTTAATGCCGCCGATGCAACTGGGGATACCGATGGAACTGGCGGAAAATCCGCCGCTGGGTGAACTGTCGGCCATTCCGCCCATCAACATACAGCGGCTACAGCCAGTCTTGCCTCCCATTGGTGTCCTACCGCCGGAACTCCCGCCGATCCTTCCAGTGAGTCCAGTTGTGCCGGTGATGCCGGCATCATTCCCCCCCGGGACGCCGGTCACGCCTGCCACGCCGCCGGGCACTCCACCGGCACCCCCTGGCATTCCGCCCACCATTACGCCGGGTCCGCCCATTTCGACGGTTCCGGAACCAAAGGCGGTGTATCTATTCCTGGTTACCTTCGTGCTTTCGCTTTACGGTTTGACCAGGATGATGCCGGAGCGCGAAAAGGGAGAAGCGCGCGGCAAGACTGCGGAGCGGACCGATAGATGAGTCGAAAAGAAAGTACTTTACAATAAAGAGTAATGGTGGCAGAATTGGCTTTATGAAGTTTGTTGCGGCGTTGCGGAAACTGGCGAGCGCTTTGGGGAGCGTAGGCGTTCACCGGACGGCCGTTCAGAAGCCAAGAAATGAGCAGACGCCTGCGCCCGTGTCTCGGATGCGCGGTTTAGAGCAAGCTGAGGTTTTTTCACGCAGTCAATTGCGGGCGCGCTGGTGAGCTTCGCGCCAATATCTGCGGCAGCCGGATTCGGCGGCAGACGCCGAATGGTCGCCCGCTGACGACTGGAAACCTTGAAGCAGTGTTGCTGTTTGACGGGGAGGTCATCACGACGATCCGGCAGATTCCGATTGATGGTTCGGTTGGCTTAATGCTAAACGACCGGCTGCTCAATCTTGTCGCCCTCACCAGGTGCAAGAAACAGGTTGGATTCCACAGCGTGCTGCCTGGTATAGAGATCGTAGTAACGCCCTCTCGCCGCGTATAGCTGCTGGTGATTTCCGCGCTCCAGAATACGCCCTTCCTCTACCACCAGGATTTGGTCGGCCCGCCGAATCGTAGAGAGCCGGTGGGCGATGACGAAAGTCGTGCGTCCCTGCATCAAATGCGAGAGACCTTCCTGAATGAGCGCTTCCGATTCGGAATCGAGGCTGGAAGTAGCTTCATCGAGAATCAAGATGCGGGGGTCGGCGAGTATGGCGCGGGCGATGGAAACACGTTGGCGCTGGCCGCCGCTGAGCTTGACGCCACGCTCGCCGACGATTGTATTGAAGCCTTCCGGGAAGTGGAGGGCGAACTCATCGACGCGGGCGATGCGGCACGCTTCCAGGATTTGCTCCTCGCTGGCAGTGGGACGGCCGAAGGCGACATTGTCGCGAATGGAGCCGTCAAACAAAAACGATTCCTGCAAAACCACGCCAAGTTGCGAACGGTAGCTGGCCAATTGCACCGACGAGAGATCAAACTCATCGACTAAGACCTGACCGCTCACGGGTGAATGGAAGGCCGCAATGAGCCCAATAATGGTGGACTTGCCCGAGCCGGAGGAACCGACCAGGGCAGTGACCGTACCGGGATGAGAATCGAACGAGATGCCGTGCAACACCGGCTTCTTTTCTTCGTAGGCGAACGAGACGTTCTTAAATTCCACGTGGCCGGTAATGGGCGGGAGGAGAACGGTGCGGAAGGGATCGTCATCCTCCGTTCTTTCGCGGAGAATTTGGCGTGTGCGTTCCAAACCGGCGAGAGCTTCTGAAATTTGGGTGCCGATATTGACGATTTGAATCACGGGGGCGATCATGAATGCCAGCAGGGAAGTGTACATTACGAAATCTCCCACTTGCATGCGATGCGCGGCAATCTGCCTTGCTCCCAGAAACATGATCACCGCGCCCACCAAACCCATCAAGACAGTGGAGGCGAGAGTCATGAGCGAGATTGTGGAAAGACTTTGAAATACGTTGTCGAGCAGGCGCTTGGCGCCGTTCGCGAAAATACCGGCTTCGCGTGCTTCGGCGTGATAACCCTTGATCACGCGCACGCCGCCCAGCGTTTCCGTTAGACGGCCAGTGACTTCCGCGTTAATCTTGCCGCGATCGCGAAAGATGGGGCGAACTGTTTTGAAGGCTCTCTGCAAAACGAGGCCAAAAGCCAATAACACCACCAGGACAACGGAAGTCATGATGGCGCTGGTGCGGAACAAAATGACGGTGGCGATGACGGCGGTGAGCAGACCGCCTGCCAATTCAACCAAACCTGTACCCACCAGATTGCGAACGCCTTCCACGTCGCTCATGATGCGCGAGACTAGAGTGCCGGTTTTGTTCGAATCGTAGAAGCGCACCGGCAAGCGGCCAATGTGTTCCTGAATTCTGACGCGCATTTCATAGATCAAGCGCTGGCCCGACTTGGAAAGCAGTTGGGTGAGTGAGTACGACGTGAGGCCCTGAATGATGGTGGCCGCAACTACGGCAAGGACAATCGGCAGCAGAAGCCTGATTTGCCCCTGGCGCATCACGTTGTCGATCAGATATTTGGTGCTGATCGGTAAAGCAAGTCCGCACACCCGGTTGACGATCATAAGCGCGGCTCCCGCGAGCAGCAAGCCGCGGCGAGGGCGCATCAAAACCAGGACTTCCGGCAGCAGGGCTTTCAGAGATTCCGACCGTTTTGGTTTATCCATCGCTTCCTCTTATGATCGCGCGAGGCAAGCCGCAGACGCCGGAAGACTAAAGGTTCTTCAATCGCCAATTGCGATAACGCACCTGCATGGGCGGCCCCACGTGCACCTGAACGCCGATAAGGCCCTTCATCATGCGTCCTTGCTCGTCGTCGTCAACGGTCACGCTCATGAGGCGGCCATTTATTTGGTGCATGAGAATGTTCCCGCGGGCAATCAGGTGGACTGCGTTCCAATCGTCGTTGATGAGCTTAGCCAATTCCTGCCCGTCGCCCACTCTTGACAGAATGACAGGCTTGTGTTTCCCGGTAATGCGGGTTACCTCGCCGCGTACGGCCAGAAAAAGCCGCCCCTTCTCTTCGTAGTTGTTCCCAGTGTAATGGCGTTCGCCGTCAATATCGCACTGATAGCCGCGCATGGCGTACCGGTTCGTGGGCGTGACTTTATCCGGCACCACAACGCTGCGATAGTTAATGCCGCTATTTCCGCCGCTGGTGATTCGAAAGTCAACCTTCAATTCGAAATCGGATGGAGCGCCGCCGCGCCAGATCAGAAAAGTGTTGCTCTTCACCAGCGTCTCAGGCGTGATCTCACCGACCATATCGCCCGCATCCACCCGCCAATATTTGGCATCCCCTTCCCAGCCATTGAGAGTCTTGCCGTCGAAAATGCTTTCAAAGCCAGGCTCTTCCCCCGAAAGCGGTTCCGGCCGGTCGCTTTGCTTGGGAGCATAGATAGTTTGTTGGGCGAGCAATCGCCCGCCAGCTGAACCGGCTGCCAGAGCGGCCAGAAACAAGCGCCGCCCGTGGGTGTTTTTGTTGTGCTCGAAAACCATAAAATCAATCGAAATGTGGAGAAATAATCCGATCTATTGGTCCAAGACAAAAATAGGAAAACGGCGTAAAGTCAAATTAACCTTGGAAGCAATTGAATCGCGCGGTGACAAATCCTGATTGGCACCGCGCACCCCTCTTCCGGCTTCGAGGCAAATCAAGCGGCTACAGATCCGTGTGGGTCGATGACAAACTTCTTTGCCGCGCCCTTATCGAAGTCCGTATAGCCTTGCGGGGCCTGATCGAGTGCGATAACTGTCACGTTCACAGCCTTAGCGATTTGAATTTTGTCGCGCAGAATGGCCATCATCAACTTCTGGTTGTATTTCATGACCGGGCATTGGCCAGTGGTAAATTGATGCGATTTGGCCCAACCCAGGCCGATGCGAATGCCCAGCACGCCGCTTCTGGCGTTTTCGTCTTTGCTGCCCGGATCGTCGGTAACGTAGAGTCCTGGAATGCCGAGCGCCCCACCCGCGCGGGTCACAGTCATGAGCGAATTTAGAACGGTGGCGGGATGTTCGTCGCCGGCGCTAGCACCATGGCCGCGCGCTTCAAAGCCCACACAATCCACGCCGCAATCCACTTCAGGCACGCCGGTGATTTGGGCGATTTGGTCCGCCAGGGAGGCCTTTTCGCGCAGATCGACAATTTCGCAGCCAAAGCTCTTGGCTTGCTGCAAGCGTTCCGGAATCATGTCGCCCACAATGACAATGGCGGCGCCCAGTAAGTGGCAGGAGGCCGCGCAAGCAAGACCGACTGGACCGGCACCCGCAACATAAACGACAGAGCCGGGGCCGACGCCGGCGGTGACCGCGCCATGATAGCCGGTCGGGAAAATGTCGGAAAGCAGCGTCAGATCCCTGATTTTCGCCATGGCCTGTGCTTTATCGGGAAACTTGAGAAGGTTGAAATCGGCGTAGGGGCACATCACGTAATCGGCCTGGCCGCCCACCCAGCCGCCCATATCCACATAGCCATAGGCGGCGCCGGGACGGGCCGGATTCACGTTCAAGCAGATGCCGGTTTTCCCTTCCTTGCAATTGCGGCAGCGCCCGCACGCAATGTTGAAGGGCGCGGAAACGATGTCGCCCAAGTTGAGAAATTCAACGTCGCGGCCTTTTTCAATCACTTCGCCGGTGATTTCGTGGCCAAGAATTAAACCGCTGGGGGCGGTAGTGCGGCCGCGCACCATATGCTGGTCGCTGCCGCAGATATTGGTGGCCACCACTTTGAGAATGACGCCGTGCTCGCATTTGCGATCGCCCAGCGCGAGTTTCGGATAGTCGATAGGCGTGACTTGGACCTTGCCGGGGCCCATGTAAGCAACGCCGCGATTACTTGCCATAAGTAGTTTCTCCTTGGAAACAGTTTGGAATGAGGAGCGGGCACCATAATACTAGAAAAAAATACGGGAAACTCGGGGCGCGCTCTGCCGTAAGCTGAGAAGCAGGTGGTCATGGCAAGAACTTTTCCATTCCTTCCGTGCCTTTTCGCGTTCCTGGCGTGGCTGGGAAGCGCGCAGGCGCAGGATAGCAACGTGACTCGAGTCACACTCGACAACGGTTTGCGGGTGGTGGTGATCCGCGATCCATTGGCTCCCGTGGCCACGCTCGAAGAGAACTACCTAGTGGGCGGCAATGAAACGCCCGCTGGATTTCCCGGCATGGCGCATGCGCAGGAACATATGGCGTTTCGCGGCTGCACCGGGCTGACCGCCGACCAGATTGCCGCTATCTATGCGCAGTTGGGCGGCTTCATGGATGCCCAGACGCAGCAAAACATCACGCAATATTTTGTGACGGTGCCCACGCAGGATCTGGATTTGGCAATGCGGATCGATTCGGCTTGCATGAACGATGTGGAAGACTCGCAGGATCAATGGGCGGAGGAGCGTGGCGCGATTGAGCAGGAAGTGGCGAGCGATCTTTCAAACCCGACTTACGAATTCGTTACGCGTTTGAACCACGATTTATTTCGCGGCACGCCGTATGAGCAGGATGCGCTAGGAACGAAAGCGTCTTTCGATAAAACCACCGGAGTCATGCTCAAAGATTTCTACCGCAAATGGTACGCGCCCAATAACGCGATTCTGGTGATTACCGGCGATGTGGACCCAGTGAATGTTCTTTCTAAAGTGAAAGAGTATTACGGAAAGATTCCACGGCGGCCTGTGGGAGAGCGGCCCGTAGTCGATATACAACCAGTGCAGGCGGATGCGTTTGAATTGCCGAGTAACTTACCCTATTTGCTGACCGGCGTGGCTTATCGCTTTCCGGGAACGGAGAGCGCGGATTTTGCGGCGGCGCGAGTGTTAACAGACGTGCTGGCGAGCCAGCGGGCGGCGCTTTACGACTTGGTGCCGCAAGGCAAGGCGTTGGGCACCGATTTCGATCTGGTGGAAACATATCCTAAAGCGAGCGCGGCATTTGCACTGGCGGCGCTACCGGCGGGTAGCGATCCCACGGCGATCATTGCCGAGCTCAAGAAGATTATGGAGCGTTATGCGAATCAGGGCGTGCCGGCGGATTTGGTGGAGGCGGCCAAGAAAGGCGAAGTGGCGAATGCCGAATTCGGACGCAACTCGATTTCGAATTTAGCTTCCTTGTGGTCGCAAGCTCTCGCGGCGGAAGGGCGCCAATCGCCGGACCAGATTGTGGAGGCCATCAAGCGCATTACCGTTGAAGATGTGAATCAGGCCGCCAAGAAATATTTGCTTCAACCCGCAATAGTGGGCACCTTGAAGCCGGCGTCCTCGGGTGAAGCGGTTTCGTCGAAAGGCTTTGGCGGATCGGAAAAGGCGACATCTACTCCCACGAAACCGGTCGCTTTGCCCGATTGGGCAGACAGCGCCGTGAAATCGTTGCGCGTGCCGGAGTTGACGGCGCGGCCGGCGGATATGCAATTGAAGAACGGCATCCGGCTGATTGTTCAGACTGAGCGGACGAGCCCCACGATCACGCTCACAGGTTCGATTAAGACGATGACGCAATTGGAGACTCCGCCGGGCAAAGATGGCGTCTCCGACATTTTGGAAGGGCTGTTTTCTTACGGTACGAAAACGTTGGATCGTGTGGCCTTTCAAAAAGCGCTGGACGATATCGCGGCCGGAGAATCGGCGGGAGCGAGTTTCAGCCTCAAGGTGTTAAGCCAGGATTTCGCGCGGGGTGTGGAACTGCTGGCCGATAACGAATTGCATCCAGCGCTGCCGGAGGATGCTTTCAAAATTGTGCAGCAGCAGACGGCGGAATTGACGGCTGGAGAATTGCAGAGTCCGAGTTATCGGACAGATCGCGCGTTAATGCAAGGGCTGGTTCCGGCGGGCGATCCCTTGTTACGCGAGACCACGCCAAAAACCGTTAGCGCCCTTGAATATTCAGATATTTTGAAGTTCTACCATGCGGCATTCCGGCCGGATTTAACCACCATTGTGGTGATTGGCGATATCACGCCGGAAGCGGCGCATGCGGTGATCGATAAGTATTTCGGCGGCTGGACGGCGAGCGGGCCGAAGCCCGGCGTGGTGTTGCCGGCCATTCCGGCGAACAAGCCCAAAGCGCTAAACGTACCGGACAACAGCAGAGTTCAGGATGAGGTGGAGTTGGCGCAGCAATTGGAGATGAACCGGTTTAGCCCGGATTATTATCCGCTGCAATTGGGGAATCATGTGCTGGGCGGCGGCTTTTATGCCACGCGTCTTTACCGCGATTTGCGGCAGAAGGCCGGATTGGTTTACAACGTGGAAGATTCGCTGGAGGCCGGGGAGACGCGAGCGGTATACAGCATTAGCTATGGGTGCGATCCGAAAAACGTCTCGAAAGCGCGCGAGTTGGCGGAGCGGGAATTGTTAGACATGCAAAAGAACAACGTCACGCCTGCGGAGTTGCAGCAGGCGAAGGCGTTGCTGCTGCGGCAGATACCGTTGGGTGAAGCGAGCGAGGATGCAGTGGCGGGCGGGCTGATGGGTCGAGCGCGTATTGGTTTGCCGTTAGATGAGCCGAAACATGCGGCGGATCGATACTTCAGTATAACGGCGGATGAAGTGCGCGGGGCGTTTGCCAAGTATGTGAATCCAGCGAACTTTGTGCAGGTGGTGCGCGGCCCTGCGCCACAGTAGAGAGGAGAGAAATGTTCGAAAAGTACACCGAGAAAGCGCGGCGCGTTATTTTCTTCGCCAGGTATGAAGCGTCGCAGTTGGGGTCGAACTATATTGAGTGTCCACATTTATTGCTGGGTCTGCTGCGCGAAGACAAGGGTCTTTTCCTTAAGCTACTGGATTCGTCAAGGCCCTTTTCAATAGCAAATGCGGCCGAATTGATGGGGTTGAAGGCTGGCAAGGAGAAGGTGAGTACATCGGTTGATCTGCCATTATCGATGGGGTCGAAACGCGTATTGGTTTATGCTGCCGAGGAGTCGGAAGGGCTTACCCATGAGCAGATCACGACGGGCCATCTGGTGTTGGGGTTGCTAAGAGAGTCCGGCCCGGCGCGCGATTTATTGGAGAAGAGTGGCCTGACGTTGCCCGGCGTTCGCGCAGCTTTGACGGGCAAGGCATCGCCTGCTACAAACCAGCGGATTGTGGCAGATTTGCGAGCACAGTTCGGCGTGATGCTGGAGCGATTGACGCCTGAGTTAGAACCGGCGGTGGTCTACAGCCCGCGCGCGGAAAAGGCATAAATGACGGTTAGCGAATTGGGCGCGCAACTGCGCGAGCGCAAGATTTCGTGCTTTGAATTGGTTAAACGCACACTCCAGGACATTCGGGGGCGAGACAGGTTTTGGAGTTTGATTACGGTGACGGGCGAGCAAGCCCTGATGACTGCGCACGAGCGGGATGAAGAATTGGCGGCGGGAAAGGATCGAGGTCCTTTTCACGGTATTCCCATTGCGTTAAAAGATTTGTTCTATACGCGTGGAGTCAAAACGACGGCGGGGTCTATCATCTACAAAGACTTTGTCCCCGATTACGATGCCACCGTGGTAGAACGTTTGCACGAGGCCGGGGCGATTTCGATTGGCAAAACCAATCTGCATGAGATTGCGTTTGGCATTACGTCGAAGAATCCACACTATGGGTTTGTCCTGAATCCTTTAGATCCGAAGCGTTTGGCGGGTGGCTCGAGCGGCGGGTCGGCGGCGCTGGTGGCGGGAAAATTTGTGCCGATGGCGCTGGGTACGGACACGGGCGGTTCCATTCGCGTGCCGGCGTCGTTTTGCGGGATTGCAGGTCTGAAGCCGACGTATGGCTTGGTGAGCCGGCATGGTGTGCTGCCGCTGGCGTTTAGCCTGGATCATGTGGGACCGTTGGGGAGTTGTGTGGAGGATTGCGCGCTGGCGCTGAGCGCGATGGTGGGCAAAGACGATTACAACGTGCCGGCCACGGAAGATTTAAAGGGCTTGCGGGTGGGCGTGCCGCGCGCGTTTTTCTTCGATCATTTAGCGGATGATGTG
Organism: Bryobacterales bacterium; assembly: GCA_963785595.1. GTDB lineage: Bacteria > Acidobacteriota > Terriglobia > Bryobacterales > Bryobacteraceae > Bog-105. Next base: position 1,217,401 of record CAWAVY010000004.1, read on the forward strand.
CGTGCCGTGGTGGAAAACGCCTTGGAACAATTGCGGGAATCAGGGGCGGAGGTGCGCGCCGTTGAGACGCCGGATTTCGGGGAGATGAACGCCACCGCGCGCGTCGTGCAACTTGCGGAGACGGCGGCGATTTACGTAAATCACATGGACCAGTCGCAGTTTGGCGATGATGTGTGGGCGCTGCTCGAGCAGGCGCGGATGATCATGGGGCACGAGTATGTGAACGCGCAACGCCTGCGGACGATCTTTCGCCGCGAGTTCGACGAACTGTGGACGAAAGTGGACGTGCTGGTTGGTCCAACCACGCCGATGACGGCGCCGCTTTTGGAGCAGAATACGGTGACGCTTCAAGGAGAGGAAGAGAACGTCCGCATGGCGGCGACGCGGCTGGTGAGGGCCATCAATCTGTTAGGTGAACCGGCGCTTTCCATTCCATGCGGGAAGGGGAGCGATGGCATGCCGGTCGGTTTGCAACTGATTGCCGCGCCGTTCGGGGAGAAGACATTGATAAGGGTTGGAAAGGCGATTGAAGAACGGTTGAAGGGCTGAAAATTTGACACAGTACAATGATGTACGTATCAGACGCACCTCAACGCGACGCTCCCTGAGGCTATGCTCGCCGAACTCAAGCGCCGAGGCTAGTGTCCTGAGTTAGAAATTCGTCATATAATTCGTGGTGGGGCAGGGGGGTCCTGCGCGGACGAGGCGCCCCCGGTTCTGCTCTGCGATCACGAGGGAAACAAAGGCCGACCAGGGGGTCGGCCGCGGTCCAGGGGGACCGCCCCACTAGGGCAGGGTTGTATCACTCCCGGTTAAACTCACCAGTTTGCCTTCGGGTGTAACGAAAAACGTGTCTTCAATTCGCACGCCGATTTTTTCTTCCGGAATATAAATACCGGGCTCAATTGTGAAGACCATGCTTTTTTCAATCGGCTTGGAGTAATCGTACGGGTCATGAACATCAATGCCGACAGAGTGGCCGATCCCGTGAATGAAATACTTGCCTAGCGGCCCGCCGTGCAAGTCTTTGCCGTGCGCATTCATGTAATTAAAGGCAATGGTGTCGAGCGAATCGGGGTATTTGTGTTTGGGGTCGTTAATGCGCGATGTGCCGGCGACGAAGGCGTCGATGGCAGCCTGCTGAGCGCCGCGCACGATATCGTAAATTTCCCGCTGGCGCGCGCTGAATTTGCCCGAGACGGGTAATGTGCGCGTGATGTCGGAAGCGTACATGCCGCATTCGGCGGCGGCGTCGATCACTACAACATCGCCGGCCTGCAGGGTGCCGCTGTCCTCTTCATAGTGAAGGACGGTGGAATTGATGCCCGAGCCGACGATGGGTGGATACGAAGGCCGTGCGCAGCCTTCCTTCAAAATCCTTTCGGTAAACACGCCGGCCACCGCGCCTTCGGTCGAGCCCGCATCCACTGCTTTGCGCAAGGCGAGTTGTGCCACCGCCGATACCTTGGCGGCCTTCGTGAGCAACGCCACCTCAACTGGATCTTTAATGGCGCGCAATTCGCCGACAGGTACAGAAGTATCGGCTAACGCTGGACGCGCATCGCTACCGAGCGTTGCCGCCACCCAGGTTACGAGTGCTTGTGCGGCAGAGGAATCGGGCTGGCTCGAAATTTTGTTAAGGATGCCGCGATCTTCGGCGGCGAGCTGATTCAACAAAGACGATAACTCCGTCATAGGCCGCACTTCATCGACATGCGCAATGGCGGCGGCGTTCGGCGTAGCGGAATCGAGCTTCACGCCGGTGTAGAGTTCGGAATGCAGATTGCGCGCGGGCAGGAAAAGGATCTCGCGGTACAGTCGCTCGGGGACTTTGTCTTCAGCAGGTTTAGGCGATTGAACGAAGAGCGCGGCTGAAGGCTGGTTCCAGCCGGTGAGGTAATAGAAATCGGAATCCTGCCGGTAGGCGATCAGCATGGAGCGCGGTTCCGGCGCGGCGAAGAGAACCGCAATGCCGCCCTTGAGCTTCTCGGCCAGATGAACGCGGCGCGCGTGATAATCGGGCAAAGGATCAGCCGCGTGAATCCGCAGGGAAAAGATGAGCAGAGGGGCAAGCAGGCAGCGCTTCATGGGCGTGGTGGGTCGAGCGGCAAGTCAGAAGCTTCGATAGCGCGCCATCCCCCATCAAGCGAGAGCACGTTGTGATAACCCATCTTTTGGATGTTATCAGTCGCCAGGGCCGACCGGTAACCGCCGCCACAGTAAAGAACCAGGCGCGTGCCTTTGTCGGGGAACGTTGTTTCTATATCGCGTTCAATGATGCCCTTGCTTAGATGCATAGCACCGGCGGCGTGCGCAGCGGCGAATTCATGATCTTCCCGGACGTCCACCAACTGCCCGGCTTCACCGGCCGTCAGCAAGCGTTGATATTCTTCGATATCGATTTCATGGATGCGGGTTTTGGCGTCGGCCACAATGGCCAGAAAGCCTTCGCTATGGTGTTTGACCGCGACGCTCATTCTTCGCCGCCGGCTTGCTGCGTTTGGCTGGTGGAGGAATCCTGCACGCGCTCAATGTGGGCGCCCACGGCCGCGAGTTTCTCTTCAATCTTTTCGTAGCCGCGATCAATATGATAAACGCGATCGAGCAGGGTTTCGCCTTTGGCCACCAACGCGGCGAGCACCAGCGAAGCGCTCGCGCGCAAATCGGATGCGATCACCTGCGCGCCCGAGAGCTTTTCTTCGCCCGCAACAATCGCCTGGCGCCCTTCGATGCGGATATTCGCCCCCATGCGAGCCAGTTCCTGGGTGTGCATGAAACGGTTCTCAAATATGGTTTCGGTAATGAAGCTGATGCCTTGGGCTACGGTCATCCAAGCCATGTATTGCGCCTGCAGATCTGTGGGGAAGCCGGGATATTCTTCAGTGGTGATATCGACGGCGCGCGGACGGCGTAGGCATCGAATCCGTAGCGCGCCCGGCTGCGAATTGTCCAATTCCGCGCCGGCTTGCTCCATCTTCATGATGAGAGATCCAACGTGTTCGGGCACTAAGTTGGTCACCATGACGTCGCCTTGCGAGATGGCCCCGGCAAGCAGGAACGTGCCTGCTTCAATGCGGTCGGCAATGATGGTGTGTTCAGCGCCATGCAGTTTTTCTACTCCCTGCACTTTGATGATGGATGTGCCCGCGCCCTCGATCTTAGCGCCCATTTTTATGAGCAGATCGGCCAAATCTTGCACCTCGGGTTCGCGGGCGGCGTTGCGAATGACGGTTTGTCCTTTGGCCAGCACGGCGGCCATCAGAACGTCTTCCGTGCCGGTGACTGTGATGCGGTCGAAATGAATAGGGCCGCCGCGCAGACCGTCGAGCGCTTGCGCTTCGACATAGCCGTGAGATTGCTCAATGGTTGCGCCCAGATGTTCTAAAGCCGAAACGTGCATGTTGATGGGGCGCGCGCCGATGGCGCAACCACCCGGCATGGAGACACGCGCTCGTCCGGTGCGCGCCACTAAGGGCCCCAGCACCAGGCTCGAAGCGCGCATGGTTTTCACGACCTCATAAGGCGCCTCTGGGCGGTCGAGCGTTTTGGCATGCACCGTAACCGAGCCATCGTTCTGCGTCAATTGGGCGCCGGCGTATTCGAGCAAGCTCTGCATGGTTGCAATGTCTTTCACGGGCGGGATGCGGTGGAGCGTGACGGGCTCATCGGTTAGGAGGCAAGCGGCTAAGGCGGGGAGCGAGGCGTTCTTCGAACCGCTGACGGGCAGTTCGCCGCTGAGCGGGACGCCACCTTGAATCTTGAATTTATCCATGAACCTTTCCGTTATGTTTCCAGGGCGGCACGCAAACGGCCATGGCTAGCCGCTAGTTTGGCCTCCGCTGCCTCGCGAGTCAAATTGCGCTTGTGCATGATAATGGCCGTGCGCACCGAACCGCCTACGCTTAACAGCCGCGAAGCTTCATCATAGGATACGCCAGCAATGGCGGCGACGATGCGGCGCGCGCGGTCAACGAGTTTCTCATTGGTGGGCTGCACGTTCACCATCAAATTGCCATAAACGTAGCCGAGGCGGATCATGGCGCCCGTGCTCAACATGTTTAGTACCAGCTTGGTGGCCGTGCCCGCTCGCAGCCGAGTGGAACCGGTAACGATTTCGGGGCCGGGTGCGGGAGTGATGGCGATCTCAGCAGCGCGCGACAATTCCGAATCGGGCGTACAGCTCAAGCCAATAGACATCGCCTCCAGCGAACGCGCATAGCGGACGGCGCCCAGAACATAGGGCGTGCGGCCGCTGGCGGCGATGCCTACTAAAACGTCGGCGGAAGAAAAGTTTCGGGCGATTAAATCCTGCTTGCCTTGTTCGGGATCGTCCTCAGCTTTTTCGATGGAGCGCCGCAGAGCGCCATCGCCGCCCGCAATGACGCCCTGTACGAGATCAGGCGGAGTGTTAAAGGTAGGCGGGCATTCAGAAGCATCGAGTACGCCCAGCCGGCCCGAAGTTCCCGCGCCCATGTAAAAAAGATGGCCACCCTTTTCAAGGCGGGAGACGATGGCATCCACCGCGCGCGCGATGTGCGGCAGTTCGCGTTGGACGGCCAGCGCCACTTCCTGGTCGGCTGCATTGATGACGCGCAGCATGTCGAGCGTGGGGAGAGAGTCGATTGCCGCGGAGGCCGGGTTCTGCGCTTCGGTTAATAGATCACGCAGCATGTTTCACGTCAAAAAAGAGAAAGCCGCGGAAAGCTCCAGGCTCTCGGCGGCCCTATCCAATCGAAAAATTTCCTTGTGCTCGAGCCGGCAATTACGCGCTGAACGAACTGCCGCAGCCACAGGTTGATTTCACGTGCGGATTGTTGAACTTAAACCCCGACCCTTCCAGTGTTTCGACATAATCGACCTCGGCCCCATCCAGATACAGCATGCTGGCTTGGTCAACGAATACCTTCAGATCGCCGAAATTATAAGTCTTGTCCAACATATTGGGTTGCGTCTCGAAAGCCATTGAATAGCTGAAACCTGAGCATCCACCGCCGACAACGGCGATGCGAAGGCCGGCTGGCTTGGGATCTTGCATATTCAAAATTTCGTGAACTTTGCCAACGGCGTTTTCAGTGAGTTGAATCATCTAAGTCTCCTAACGTGAATGAATCGGTTCCTCTTTAGTGTACCCTGCCGAAAATATAGAAGCCAGAATATCGAATCTAGAAGATAGAATGGCCGAACGGGGCGCAGTTTGGGTTTGGGCGTGGCGGCGAGGCAAAAGAGAAAGCACCGATTGCCAATAGGCGCGCAGAATGCCATTCTGCCCCACTGGGAATTAGGCGGCTTTTTTGATCATTTGGGCTTTCCAGGAGCGGTCAAATTGCTTGACGGCTTCCTGGCCGCCGATGTGTTGGGCTTCGAAACGGGTATCGAGATATTCCTCGGTAAATTCGAAGCCAAAATGCTCGACGGCGTTGGGTGGAGGTTTGAAGCCGCCGATGCGTTCGGACTTGCGCATCATGATGCGGTTGCGGCGTTGAAACTGAATGGCTTCGCGGTCTTCCTGCAGTTGGGCGAGTTCGGCCACGAGTTTCGCCAGTTGAGCGCGGAGGCGGCGTTCCTGTAAAGCGAGATTGCGGAGATCTTTTTTGAAAGTACGGTCGATCAAGGCGTCGAGCATGGCGGCGCGGACTTGCTGGTTCGATTCGTGGGCGCATTCGGCGGCGAGTTCGTGGCGGCCGAGCGCATAGTAGCCGGTTTCGAGAGTGGGGATGCGGAGGAGACGCCATTCGGTATCGGCGATGGTTTGCGTGAGGTGTTTCTCGTAGTCGTCCTTGGGCTGATACTTGCGGTTGAGAATTTCGACGAAGTTTTCGTAAGCGGCGACATCATCGCTGGGCAGGAGGATGGTGCGTCCGGTAAGGCCGGTTTTGACGGCGTTGTGGGAAGATTTCAGTTTTCCTTCCGGCGACGACGGGCCGGTGGAGGATTGCGCATTGGCGCGGTTAGCGTTGATTTGAGCTTCAGTGGACATAAATGTATTTCCACCTCGATTGGAACAGAGGGGCGAACGGGGGAATAAAAATTTTGGGGTTAAGTGGTTGATAAGAAGGGAAAAGAATTATTTTGAACTTTGGTGACCGGCGGCTGGAAAGCCGCCTCGCAGCCACGAATGGCCGCCCTACGAAAGCGAAGAGATGAAGTTTTCAAGATTGAGTAAGTGCGCGATGATCGCCTGCAGAGCGGCCGGAAAGCTTCTATACTAAAAATACCTGATTCGAAAGGGTTTTCTGTGAAGCCGTTATCTGAGAAGTTAAGGCAGCCAAAGGTGTTGAGCTTTCTGCTGCTGCTGTTCACGCTGATTCTGGGTATTGTGATTGGGAGCATTCTCAATACCGGAGTGAAGGCGGAACGCCAAAATTCCGCTGTGGCGCCGGACGCGACACCGCTGACGGTTCCGGCTGCCGCGCCGATCAGCAACGAGTTCAACAAGCTGACGAAGAAGGTGGAACCGTCGGTAGTCTATATCGAGTCGGACTATCTGGCGAAACCGGGCGCGAAGCATACGCGCAAGAGCGAGCCGGAAGAAGAAGATAACGGCGACAGCCAGGATTCGCCGAAGAAACAAGATCCTAATGAATTGTTCCGGCGCTTTTTTGGCGCGGAGCCACGCTCGTTTCGCTCGGAAGGATCAGGCACCGGTTTTGTGGTGGACAAGAACGGCTATATCCTGACGAATTATCACGTGGTGGAAAATGCCGACCGGATCAAAGTCAAGCTGGCCGAAGACAACGCCGAATATCGCGGGCGGGTGATTGGATTCGACAAGGAAACCGATTTGGCGGTTTTGAAAGTGGAGGCGAAACACCAACTGATTCCTGTGCAGATAGGCAATTCCGACGCGGTGGAGGTGGGGGACTGGGTGATCGCGATTGGTTCGCCGTTCGGCTTGCAGGCGACGGTGACGGCGGGCATTGTGAGTGCGGAACGAACGAGCCGGGATCTGCCCGGCACCACGTCGTTCCAGAATTTTCTCCAAACGGACGCGGCGATCAATCCCGGAAACAGCGGCGGCCCGCTGCTGAACGTTCGGGGCGAAGTGATTGGCGTGAACACGATGATTGCGACGCGCGGTGGATCGTATGAAGGCGTAGGGTTCGCACTGCCGTCCAATATGGCGGTGAAGGTGTATAACGACATCATTCGCAATGGGCGCGTGGTGCGCGGTTCGATTGGGATTAAATGGAACCCGGGCCAAGCGGGCGCGCTGGAGGCTTTCGGGCTGGATCACGGCGTAATGGTGGAAACCGTGGCGGATACCGGGCCGGCGGGGAAAGCGGGAATCAAAGCGGACGACGTGATTGTTTCGCTGAACGATAAGCCAGTGAAGGATGGCGCGGATCTGGTGACGCGGGTGGCCGACATGCCGATTGGTTCTACCACGGATGTCACGGTGGATCGTAATGGGAAGCGCCTGGATTTAAAGGTGGCGATTGGCGAACGGTCGGTGATCTGGCAGGGCGAATCGCAGGTCACCGAAAATGAGCCAAAGGAAACTGCGCCGTTAGCAACCTCGAATAAGACTCCCGGTTCGGCCAAGTTTGGTATCACCATTCAGCGTCTATCGGAAAAAGAGCGGGAAGACCTTTCGATTGAGGACAAGAGCGGGGTAAAGGTGGTGACGGTGGACCCGGGATCGTTTGCCGACGACATTGGCATGCAAGACGGCGATACGATTCTTTCGATTAATCGCATGCCGGTGATGACGCCGGACGATGTCATGCGGGTGCAGGCGAGTTTTAAGCCGGGGCAGCCGATTGCGGTGCATGTGGCGCGCGGGATTGCGGGGGCGAAACATGCGCAACCACAGCGATTTTATTTATCGGGGCGGTTGCCGGCGGAATAAGGAGGCGCGCATTCAAAAGAGGCCACCTGAAAGGTGGCCGGCTGGCAAGAATGCCCGCCCTACGCGGCTGCGGCTAGGTGGAGAGGACCTGCTCGATGACGGAAAAGAGATGGTCGGCTCGAACGGGCTTCGACACGTAACCGTCCATCCCAGCGGCCAAACAACGCTCTTTATCGCCGGACATGGCATGCGCGGTCATGGCGATGATGGGGAGGCGTTTGCGGTTCTGACCTTCGGCCTGGCGAATGGCGGCGGTGGCCTCAAAACCATCCATTTCGGGCATCTGAACGTCCATCAAAACAAGATCGGGGGGGTGGCGCTCCAAGGCTTCGAGCGCAGCCCGGCCGTTTCTGGCAACCGTGACGTGATGACCTCTCTTTTGCAGCATGCGCAGCGCCAGGGTTTCATTCACGGGATTGTCTTCAACGAGCAGAATACTGAGCCGGCTACGGCTTTCGCGCAGCGAGTGGATGGTAACAACCGAGGGATTCCGGCCGTCTGGGGCCGGCGATCCGAAGGCTGCGCGGATGGCCTGAAGCAGGTCTGACCGTTTGACTGGTTTGTTGAGGTAGGCGGCAATACCCAATTCCCGGCAGCGGGCGGCGTCGCCCCGCAAGCCGACTGACGTGAGCATGACAATGGATAATCCGGCCGCCGGAATATCAGCTTTCAGGCTTTCTACCAGAGCGAAGCCGTCCACATCCGGCATTTGCGCTTCGACGACAAGCAAGCGGAAAGGGGTTCCGCGAGTGTTGGCCTCCGAGAAAAGGGTGAGCGCTTCGGCGCCGCCAGCGGCAAGGACCGGCTTCATTCGCCAGCTCACAAACATTTCCTGCAAGATTCGGCGGCTAGTGGCGTTGTCATCCACAATCAAGACCGGCAGATCGCGCAGCATCTCGATATCGACGGGGGTGTATTTTCTGGACGGCACCTTCTGCATAGGCAGCCGCACGGTGAAATGAAAAGTGCTGCCGCGGCCGACCTCACTCTCAACCCAGATCCGTCCGCCCATGAGTTCGACCAGACGGGCGGAAATCGACAGGCCGAGGCCCGTGCCGCCATAGTGGCGTGTCATGGAGGTATCGGCCTGGGCGAACGCTTCAAAGATGACCTGCTGCCTTTCGAGCGGGATGCCCACGCCGGTATCTTTGACGGCGAAGTGCAGTACAACTTCATCCTCCGCCTCTTCCTGAACGGCGACCTGGACCTCAACCTCGCCTTGCGCGGTGAACTTTATGGCGTTGCCAACCAGGTTTACGACAATCTGGCGAAGGCGTGTGGGATCGCCCTCGAGGCCATCCGGCACGTCCGGCAAAATGTGGCAGCCAAGATGGAGTCCTTTTTGCCGGGCGCGGAAGCCTAGCGTTTTAATCGTATCTTCGAGGGTGTCGCGGAGCAGGAAGTCGATGGCTTCGAATTGGAGTTTTCCGGCTTCGATCTTGGAGAAGTCGAGAACGTCATTGATGAGCGAAAGCAAGGAATCCGCGGAACTCTTGACTACTCCCATAAACTCACGCTGCTCGGCAGTGAGATCGGTATCAAGCGCCAAATCCGTCATGCCGATGATGCCGTTCATGGGAGTGCGAATCTCATGGCTCATGTTTGCCAGGAAGTCGCTCTTGGCGCGGTTGGCAGCCTCGGCCGCCTGTTTGGCGCGGTTTTGTTCGGTAATGTCGCGGGTGGAACAAGTGACGGCCTCAACGCGGCCCTGGGCATCGAGCACCGGCGAAAAAATGTAGTCGAAGTAGGTGATTTCGCCGCCAGGGCCGCGCAGATCGGTTTGGGCCCGTAACGGCTGCCGGGTGTCGATCACCTGCTGGATATGGCTTTGCAAGCGGCTGGCGCGGGCGGCGGTGTATCCAAGATCGAAAAAATTCTTGCCGCGCACATCCTCGAACGATTTCCGCCAGTGGGTGAGGATGGCGCTATTGGCGTAGGTGATGCGGCCGGCCAAATCGAAAATGAAAGCGAAATCGGGAGAATTCGAAAGAACGGTGTCAAAGGTATGCCACTGCTGGCGCAGTTTTGCCTCGGCCTGCTTTTGGTCTTCAATGTCGGTGCAAGTGCCGAACCATTCCAATATGCGGCCGGACTCGCTGAGGAGCGAAACGGCGCGCGCCAGGTGCCAGCGCCAGGTGGCGTCACTTGCGCGCTTCAGGCGGAATTCCGCCTCGTAGGGATGCCCGCTTGCGAGCGCCTGCCGCCAAATTACGAGACTGCGCTCGCGGTCCTCTGGATGGATCCAGTCAAACCAGCTAGTGCCGAGGAGGGTTTCTTGCGGAACTCCGAGGTAGCTGGTTCCCCGAGCATTCATATAATCGAGCAGGCCGTCGGCGGTGGCGGTCCAGACAATTTGGGGAATGGCCTCGGCTAGAAAGCGGTAACGCCCTTCCGCCCGCTCAACGCAGTCCAGAGCGCACTCCGTACTAGGGTTACCCCTGAGGCGATCGTGCCTGCGCTGGCCTCTAGGGAACTGATGCGAGGAGACGATCACTAAAACCGTATCGGCAATTATCTCGAAGAGGATAATTTACAGCTGGCCAAACCAGGTCGCTTACGCTTCCCGCGCTGTTTTTGCCAACGAGAGAACCTGCTCGACGACGGAAAAAAGATCGTCCGCCCGTATCGGCTTCGACACATAGGCATCCATCCCGGCGGCAAGGCAGCGCTCTTTATCGCCCGCCATGGCATGTGCGGTCATGGCAATGATAGGGAGGTGTTTCCCGTTCTTTTCTTCGGCTTGGCGAATGGCGGCGGTGGCTTCAAAACCATCCATTTCGGGCATCTGGACGTCCATCAAAACGAGATCGGGCGTCTGCCGTTGCAATGCTTCGAGCGCAGCGCGGCCGTTTCTGGCCACGGTCACGTGGTGACCTCGCTTCTGTAACATCCGCAACGCGAGGGTTTCATTCACCGAATTATCTTCGACGAGCAGAATCCTGAGCTGGCTACGACTTTCACGCAGCGAGTGGACGGTAACGATTGGCGGATTGCGAGCGGCTGGTGTTTGCGATCCGAGGGCTGCTCTGATGGCCAGCAGCAAGTCTGACCGTTTGACTGGTTTGTTCAGGTAGGCCTCGACACCCAACTCCCGGCAGCGCGCCGCGTCTCCCCGCAAACCGGCCGAGGTGAGCATGACGATGGGTAAGCTGGCGGTGGCAGTATCGCTTTTCAGTTTCTCCACCAGGCCGAATCCGTCCATACCCGGCATTTGCGTATCGAGCAGAACCAAACCGAAAGGAGTTCCGCGGGCCTGGGCTTGCTCGAGAACCGTGAGCGCCTCAGTTGCGCTTGTGGTCAATGTCGGCTTCATCTGCCAGCTCAGAGACACCTCCTGTAGAATGCGGCGGCTGGTGGCATTATCATCGACAATCAAGGCGGGAAGATCCCGCAACATCTCGATATCGACGGGAGTGTATTTTCTAGAGGGTGTCGGTTGCATAGGAAACCGCGCGGTGAAGTGAAACGTGCTGCCGCGGCCGACCTCGCTTTCGACCCAGATCTTCCCGCCCATCAAAGCGACAAGCCGCGTGGAGATAGATAGACCCAGGCCCGTGCCGCCATATTGGCGTGTCATGGAGGTATCGGCCTGGGCGAACGCCTCAAAGATGACCTGCTGCCTTTCCAATGGGATGCCCACACCGGTATCCTTGATGGCGAAATGGAGCACGATTTCATCCACCGCCTCTTCCTGAACCGCAACTTGGACTACTATCTCGCCCTTTTCGGTGAACTTTATGGCGTTGCCCACCAGGTTCACCACAATCTGGCGAAGGCGCGTGGGATCGCCATTTAAGCCATCCGGCACTTCCGGCCAGATGTGGCAGGCAAGAGCGAGGCCTTTTTGCTGCGCGCGGAAGCCCAGCGCCTTAATTGTTTCTTCCAAGGTATCGCGCAGCATAAAGTCGATTGTCTCGAAGTCCAGCTTTCCGGCTTCGATCTTGGAAAAGTCCAGAATGTCGTTGATGACCAACAGCAAAGATTCCGCCGAACTTTTCACCATCCCCATGAATTCGCGCTGGTCCGGAGTGAGATCAGTGTCCAGTGCCAATTCCGTCATGCCGATGATGCCGTTCATGGGCGTGCGAATCTCATGGCTCATATTTGCCAGGAAATCGCTTTTGGCCCGGCTGGCGGCCTCGGCCGTTTCTTTGGCGCGATTCTGTTCTGTGATATCGCGCGTTGAACAAGTCACAGCCTCGAGTCGGCCATCGGCGCCCGCAACCGGTACGAAAATGTAATCGTAGCAACCCGCTACACCGTCGGGCCGCGCCCAGACGGCTTGGCTGCGTAATGGCTGTCTGGTGTCGATCACCCGCTGAATTTCGCGTTGAAAGCGTTCCCCCAGGCCGGGAAATTGATCGAGATCGCGAAAGGTCTTTCCGCATACTTCCTCTAACGATTTCCGCCACAGCCCAAGAGTCGCGCTATTGGCATAGGTAAAGCGGCCAGCCAGGTCGAAAATGCAAATGAAATCAGGTGTGTTCGAAAGGGCGGTGTCGAAGGTATGCCATTGCCGGCGCACGTTTTCGTTAGCCCGTATTTGGTCGTCTATGTCGGCGCAGGTGCCGAACCATTGCCGTATCTTTCCATTCTCGCCAAACTGCGGAAGGCCGCGGAGCGCGTTCCAGCGCCAGGCATTGTCGCTGTGCCGCTTCATGCGGATTTCCAAGTGATAAGGTTTCCCCGTTTCAAGGGTCTGTTTCCATGTTCCGCTTGCCCGCTCGCGATCCTCCGGATGCACCCATTCGACCCACCCGGCACCGAGCAACGCTTCTGGCGGACCTCCGAAGTACGCGGCGGCCCGGCCACTCATATAGTCGATCAACCCCTCTGGGGTGGCGGTCCAGACAATGGGAGGTATGTTCTCGGCCAGAAAGCGGTAACGCTCTTCCGCCCGCTTACGCGCTGTGATGTCTTCTACAATGGCAATGACTTGAGCAGGCTTTCCCTGATCGTCACGGCGCATGGTTCCCGAGGCGCGCGCCCAGATGATCTCGCCGTCGCAGCGGATATAGCGTTTCTCGATGCTAGTGGTGTGGTGGGGACCTTCTCTGAGCGAGGCGAAGAAATTCCTGGTCACGGCGACGTCGTGTGGATGGGTAATGAACGAGGAGTCGGGTGAAACTAACTGTTCGCGGGTGTAACCAAGCATATTCGCGAAAGCCTGATTCACCTCAGTGACCCCGCCATCCGGCGTCAGCAGCACCATGCCTATCGGGGCCTGCGCGAAGGCCAGACTGTAGCGCGCCTCACTGGCCCGCAGTCTCTCTTCCAGACTTGCGTCCGAGGGGGCCTGCTCAATACAGTCCATATTGAACTCCTTCTTATCGTTACGCGACAGTGTTTGGGCTGGCTCTAGCAAGCTAATACAAGAAAACGATCACTGCACTCACTATCGGCAGTAATCTTGAAGAGCATGACAGGGGGCAAAACGGGTTAACCGATCAATTCGGTGGCGCGTTTGGCGAAATAGGTGAGTATAAAGTCTGCGCCGGCGCGGCGGATGCTGGTGAGCGATTCAAGAATCGTACGGTCTAAATCAAGCCATCCGTTGTGGGCGGCGGCCATGATCATGCTGAACTCGCCGCTGACCTGATAAGCGCCTAACGGGACGTCGAAGCGGTCGCGCGCCTGACGGATGATATCGAGATAGGCCAAGGCGGGCTTGACCATAATCATGTCGGCGCCCTCTTCCAGATCGAGTGCAATCTCGCGCATGGCTTCGCGCGCGTTGGAGGGATCCATTTGATAGCTGCGGCGGTCGCCAAATTGCGGGGCGGATTCGGCGGCTTCGCGAAAGGGTCCATAAAACGCCGAGGCGTATTTGGCGGCGTAGGAAAGAATGGGGGTATTTGGGTGGCCGGCGGCGTCGAGGGCTTGACGAATGGCTTGGACGCGGCCATCCATCATGTCGCTGGGCGCCACGATATCCGCGCCTGCGTGGGCGTGAGACACGGCGGTTTTGGCCAGCCAGCCCAAGGTGGTGTCGTTATCAACATGGCCATCAACATCGCCGTCCTTGACCCAGCCGCAGTGGCCGTGGCTGGTGTATTCGCAGTTGCAGACGTCGGTAATGACCAGCAGGCCGGGGGCTTCCTTCTTAATGGCGCGAACGGCTTGCTGGGTGATGCCAGCGGGATCGTAGGCGCCGGAGGCAGTATCGTCTTTATGGGCGGGGATGCCGAAAAGAATCACACCGCCGAGGCCGAGTTTTTGGCACTCCTGGCATTCGCGTACGATGTGATCGACGGACATTTGCGCGTTGCCCGGCATGGAGAGAATCTCTTTGCGAATCCCGTGACCCGGCACGACAAATAAAGGAAAGATGAATTGTGAAGGCGCGAGGTGGGTTTCGCGTACGAGGCGGCGCAGCGCTTCGGAAGAGCGTAGACGGCGCAAGCGATGAATGGGGAAGGCCATGCGGTACCTTCCCAGTTTGGCAAACGCGACAATACGATTTATGAAACGCGAGGCAAAGCGCTGGCTGGTGAGCGGCAGGGTGCAAGGGGTGGGGTTCCGCTATTTTGCGCAGAGGAAGGCGGAGGAATTAGGGTTGAATGGCTGGGCGCGGAATTTGGACGACGGGCGGGTGGAGGTTTACGCGACAGGGCGGGTGGAACAGTTGAGCGATCTGGCGGCGGCGCTGCATATGGGACCGCGTATGGCGGAGGTGCGAAGCGTGGAAGAGATGGAGGATGTGGTGCAGAAGATGGCGGGGTTTTCAGTAGGTTGAACGGAGCCGTTTCCGTCAGGCCAACCTCAAGTCTGCGAATCAACGCTTGCACGATACTGTCGGGCAATCCAACTGGATAACCGCCGTTTCATAAATACGCTAACGTGAAATTGTCGTTACCAGTCCGTTGAAAAACCAAGCTAGGGCGCTCACGCTTCCGGCTCAGATCCGGCGTTTTTCATCATCATCGGTGGGCCTCAGGCCCATGGGCACTCCCCTGAAAAACCAAGTTGAACAGGCCTGGGTACAACCGCTCCTTCGGTACAAGGGCGGGGGCGTGGCTCCGTTGCGTTGCAGCTATTGGGCGACGGCTGTCCGCTCGGTTGGTTCTTCCTGCGCTTGAACGGCGTTGTTGAAGCTATAGCCGAAACCACGGACGGAACGGATGAGCAATGGATTGGCGGGGTCGGCTTCAATCTTCTGACGCAGCCGCAGAATGTAGACGTCCACGGTCCGGTCTGTGACGGCTCGGTCATGTCCCCAAACGGCGTCGAGCAGTTGCTCGCGGCTGAACACCACGCCTGGCCGGTTCATCAGAAACTCGAGCAGCCGGAATTCGGTGGCGGTGAGGGTAAGCAGCGTGCCATCGAGGCGGACTTCGCAACTGCTGCGATCCAATTCGAGAGCGGCCGCCTTAAGAATTCTGGTGGCACTGGTTTGGCCGCGGAATTGAATTCTGATGCGCGCGACCAGTTCGCGAACGAAGAACGGTTTCACGATGTAATCGTTCGCGCCCAGCTCCAAACCGACAATGCGATCGGTTTCGGAGGCGCGGGCAGTCAGGAAGATCACCGGAATGTGCGCCAGTTCGGGATTCTGCCGAATGCTCTTACAAATCTCCAAACCGTCTGAATCGGGCAGCATGATGTCCAGCAGAATGAGGTCCGGTTTTTCGCGACGGAAGAGGTCAATCACGCCCCGCCCCGTACTGGATCCGACGACACCAAAGCCTTCTTTTTCAAGGTTATACTTGACAAGAGTAAACAGGTCAGCGTCATCTTCAATGAGTGCTATTTTTCGCATGCGGCCCCTTGGAGAACGATTACAACTCAGCGTAATCGAACAAGCATTACAAATATGTTACAAAGCGATGAATTAATACAAAATTCGACAGTTCGGTTCTCGCCGCGAGTTGGGCCGCTGGGCTATGCTGGATGCGACGCAGGATGAATAAGTACGAAAAACGCGGACAGGCGGAGCGGAGAGCGGCCTCGCGGTCTTCGATGAGTATCTGGAGCGCTGGACTCGCCCTTATCGTAGTGGTGGTCTTGATCATGGGGCTGAGCACGCAAGCCCCTTCGGGGTTTTACTCCAAAGCCGCGATTGGGGTTGCGATTTTGCTGTTGATCATCCGTCAAGTGAGCCGCCGTTTGCGGAGTGGCACGCCGCGGGCGGCTCAGCCCGACCCGAAGTCGAGCATCAAACTAGATTGAAGACAAATACTATTTGCGGCTGGCTGTTACGATCGGCTGGTATCGGGGGTTTATGAAAGGAATTGTTTTGGCGGGCGGCACGGGTAGCCGGCTCTATCCGCTGACGAAGATAACCAATAAGCATCTGCTGCCGATTTTTGACAAGCCGATGATTTATTACCCGATCCAGACGCTGGTGGAAGCGGGTATAAAGGATCTTCTGATAGTCACCGGCGGCCGAAACTCGGGCGACTTCCTGCGGTTACTGGCCAATGGTAAAGAGTTCGGCTTGAAACACATAAACTATACGTATCAGGAAGGCGAGGGCGGTATTGCGGAAGCGTTGGCGCTGGCGGAGCATTTCGCGGACGGAGACAAGATTTGCGTGATTCTGGGCGATAACATCGTCGAATCGTCCATTGCTGCCGCGGTCGACGAATTCAAGAAGCAGGAACGCGGCGCCAAAATTCTTTTGAAGGAAGTGGCGGACGCGGAGCGCTTTGGGGTGGCGGAGATCGTAGGAAGCAGAATTGCGGGAATCGAGGAAAAGCCGGCGAAGCCCAAGTCGCGATACGCGGTAACCGGGATCTACATGTATGACGAAACCGTGTTCGACAAAACCCGGACGCTGACGCCGTCTTCGCGGGGGGAACTGGAAATCACCGATGTCAACAATGCCTATATTCGGGAAGGCACGATGACGTTTAACTATCTGGATGGCTGGTGGACGGATGCGGGAACATTCGATTCGCTTTTGCGGGCGGCTAACCTGGTTCACGCTACGAGCCAACGGCGCATGCCGGCGATGGCGGCCATTGCCGGAGAGGATTGCGAATGAGCGCGCCCGCCATGGCTCTGGGCGTGACGGACGGGGGTATCGAGTTGGTGATTCCGCAGGCGGAACACGGGATTGGCAAAGTGATTTTAACGCCCGGCAGCGCGGACCTGATTGACGGAGTCCAGATTGCGCCGTTTTCTTTGTGGCCCGACGACCGGGGCTATTTTCTGGAAGTAGCGCGTTTGGGCCAAGGGCTGGTAGCGGGCTTTCCCGGCGAGGGCAGCCAAGTATCGGCCGCTATCAACTACCCGGGCATTATCAAGGCGTTTCATTTTCACAAGCTGCAAACCGATTATTGGGTAGCGGCGGCGGGTTTGCTGCAAGTAGCGTTGGTGGATTTGCGCAGCAACTCCACGACGTTCGGGAAGAAAAATACGTTGTATGTGGGGGCGCTTCGTTCCTGGCAAGTGCTGATTCCACCTGGCGTGGCGCACGGTTACAAAGTGATTGGAGAGCAGCCTTCGGTGCTTGTCTATGTCACGAACCGCATTTACGATCCGAAGGATGAAGGGCGCATCGCGTATAACGATCCTTCGATAGCCTACGATTGGGAGTTGCAACATAAATGAAGCTGTTAGTAACGGGAGGGGCCGGCTTCATAGGATCGTGTTTTGTGCGGACAGCGTTGGCTGAGGGTTGGGCGCAGAGGATCGTCAATTTTGACAAGCTCACCTATGCCGGCAATCTGGAGAATGTGGCGGCGGTGGCGGAACACGCCGGCTACCGCTTTGTAGAGGCCGACATCTGCGATGGCGATGCGGTGGAGAAAACCCTGCGCGACGAACAGCCGGACGCGATAGTCCACTTTGCCGCTGAATCGCATGTGGACCGCAGCATCCATTCGCCGGCCCCGGTGATTCAGACCAATTTCAACGGTACGTTCACGCTGCTCGAGGCGGCCCGGAGGCTGGGGATTGCGCGTTTCGTGCATGTATCCACCGACGAAGTGTATGGCAGTATCGAACCGCCGGACGAAGCAGATGAGAATTACCCTTTGCGGGCGAGCAGCCCCTATTCGGCATCGAAGGCGGGTTCCGATTTATTGGCGCTCTCGTATTTCACGACTTACAAGCTGAATGTGAGTGTCACGCGGGCATCAAACAATTACGGACCCTACCAGTTTCCCGAAAAATTGATTCCGCTGATGATCTCGAACGCTTTGGAAGATAAGCCGCTGCCGGTGTACGGCGACGGGCAGCAGGTGCGCGATTGGCTTTATGTGGAAGATCATTGCCGGGCCATTCACGCGGTGCTTACGAAGGGCGGCGCGGGGGAGATTTACAACATAGGCGGCAACTGCTCATTGCCGAACCTGGAAGTTGTGGAGCGCATTCTGGAAGCGACGGGCAAACCACGAAGCCTGATCACGCGCGTGACCGACCGGCCGGGGCATGACCGGCGGTACGCGCTGAGCAATAACAAGCTGACAGGCGAGACTGGTTGGGAACCGCGGGTGGATTTTGAGCGCGGCCTGCGGGAGACGGTTGGGTGGTACCAACGGAACCGTGCGTGGGTAGAGAGAATTAAGAGCGGGGAGTATCGGCGCTTTTACGAGCTGAACTATGCGCGGCGAGCGAACTGAACCGGTCACGGTCTCGATATAATTCACTGAGAGTATCTCTTCGCAGTGGATCGATCTCAGCCAACCAACTCGACGCACGAATCTCTGAGAAAGATCAGACAGGCGAGCCGCGAAAGTAGATCGCCGGAAGCGCTACGGCTACAATTCGAGCACTTACAAGCGATCCGGCGGCAAAATCTGGACGATTTCGATCTCCAGGTGATGATTGCCGATATTCACCAGGAAATTATCGACCGTGCCCGCTCGCTGCGCGGCGATGCGGCAGCCGGGGAGGATCACTCCGTCATTTACCAGGCTCCGGCCGCGAAGAAAGAGGAGAAGCCCCAGCGTCTCATTGAAGGACCGAAGCCTCAACCCGCAGGCTCAGGCATTGTTTCGCAAGCTGAGGCTGAGGTTTCAGAAGCGGCGCAAATCCCTCCGGAGGTGACGCGGGTCGACCCGAAGAGCTGGCAGATGATTTTGGGTTTGGCGGCGTTTATCTGCGTGATTGTTCTGGTGGGCTTTTTTTACCTCATCCAGACCGCCCGAAAGCTGAACATTGAAGACGACGAAGGCCGCGCAAAAACCGAGAAGCCGGCGATCAACAAGCCGGACGCAGGCCCGGCAGCGCCTACGCTATCGTCCGCTTTGCGGCTGTACACCGATCTGGCCGCCGGAACCATCACATTTGACGATCAGCCGCCGCGCAACCTGGTGGACGGCGAAATCACGTTGGATAACCTAGCGCCCGGCACTCATAACGTCAAGGTGGCGGGAACGGGTGGCTCGGCTTCGTTTCAATTCGAAGTGACGGGCAGGAATGCGCCGAAAGTGACAGGGGTTCCGCAAGCGAGTAACACACTGGCGGTTTTGGTTTCTGAACAAGATGGCAAGGGCCAACTGGTGACGAGCGCGGGACGCGCGCAAATTCTGCTGGACGGCAAGAGTGCGGGCGAGGCTACCGAGGCCGGTCTGGAACTGGTGGATTTGGGCAAGGCGGACCACGATCTGCAGGTAGTGCATGAAAACGACCGGCAGCGCTTTGTGATGACCTACACTCCGTTACCGGTGTTAACGGTGTTTGTGAAATCGGATTCGAGTACCGGAATTTTACAGGTGCTGACAGGCGAGGATGGCGTGGACCTGTACATCGACAACGTGCTGTTCCACCGCAAGACCGATCACGGCCAAGTGAGGGTTTCGATTCGCGCCGGCCGCTATCCAATTCGGGTACACAAAGATGGCTTCGTCGACCCGCCGCTGCTCTGGGTGGAAGTCAAGAAGGCGGAAGTGACGCCGGCCCGCTTTCAACTTCTTCCCATAGGCAATGTGGCCGGGCTGCAAATCAAGGGAGCACAGCCGGGAACCACGGCCTATATCGACCATGAGTTCGTAGCGGCGATTGGGCCCGATGGGATTGCCCACATCTCGAATATCACGCCGGGCGATCACAGCGTTGAGTTACGCCACGATCTTGCCACGCCGAAGAAGCTGCAGCGTACGTTCCACGCGGGTGAAATTGTGACACTGTCCGGCCCCGACGTGGCGTTGGAAAAAAGTCTGGGCGAGCCTAAACCAGATAAGCCGATTTCGTCGGCACCCGCTGCGGAAGAGAACCCCAAACCGGCGACTCCCGCACCCATCGAAAACGCGATGGGAGAATCGCACGTGCAGAAGGGTGGCGGTTTTGTTCCGTACGCCACGCCGAAATCCGCCGGGCACTATTCGTTCCGGACGCAAGGCCACGTGGGGGGCATTCTCAAGAAGGGCAAGTTGCAATGGTACGCCGGATATCAGGATAGCCAGAATTATGTTCTGTTCAGTTTGGATGGCAAGCATGCGGAGGTGCGCGAAATGCGCAATGGAAAAGGCATTATATGGAACCGGATTCCTTACGTTGTCGATTCATCTAATTGGGTGCAGGTGGATTTAGCGGTGAAGCCGCAATCGGTCAGCGCGCGGATCAAGACGGGCAGCGACGGCTGGACCGAGATGGGGGCGGTGGGTAGTTTTGGACGTGACTTTACACAGAATAAGGTAGGATTTTATATTCCGCCGAGTGACGAAGTGGCGGTGGCGAACTTCAAGTTCGCGAATCGATAGACGAACGGCGGGTTCCGAATTGGACGAAAAAGCATTTTACCGGGAATCGCAGGTGGTGAAGGCCGCGACCTTAAACTGCACTTATTGCAGAAGCAGCGATTCCTATGAGCTGCGCTGGCTGGTTCGCAAAAAGATTGGAGCCTTGCCCAGGCAAGCCGATGAGCGAGACCGGGCAAAATTTGCGAAGGCCGCGAGTTATATGGTGCTGCTGGACGACAAGCTGAATTGCAAGCGATGCCGGAGGACGTTTGAGATTTCGGGTATTAAGACGACGGCTTTTTTGACGGAGTAGGCCGGCAGGCGAGCTTGGAAGCGGCGGACAGTTTATACGTCCTGCCGACCCTTTCGCGGGGCAGTCATTCTTGGTAGCGAAGCGGCTTTCCAGCCGCCTATGAGGCTGCTGCGCAGCCTTCTGGCAGGCGAAACCGCCTGCCCCACCACAGCAGTGCGCCGGTGAAAATGTAGCTTTCCAGCCGCCTACGGCGTCCATGTACCCATATCTATCCAGCCGCTGCTGGCGGTCGCGCTGTTCGCCCCCAGATAAACGTTCTTCAACCCGGTGAAACTGCTGGTGAATGCCAGCGCGAAGTTGACCGCTATATTGTTGCCTGCCGTACTGACCGATGTGCCGGTGGCTGTCAGCGTGCATTGACTATTGGAGAGGGAGGACGAAGAACCGGGCGTGACAGGTCCAGTGACACCATTGTTCGCATCGTTTTCCAGATACAAAGCGTTACTAGCTGGGTAGTAGAACACGTAACATGCATTCAATCCGGTGATGGCGCTATTGAACAAGATGCGCACGTTCCCCAGGTCGGCGGCACCGTTGGGGTCTGAGTAGACAGCTCCGAACGTCTGCGTTGTCCCCGTTCCAGAAGTTGGCGACAGTGAAACCACGGTGGGGGGGCCACCGGAAATCGGCGCCCAGGAGCCCAATTCTACCCAGCCACTACTGGCGTTGGCGCTGTTCGCCCCCAGATAGACGTTCTTCGACCCATTGAAAGTGCCCGTGAATGTCACTGCGAAGTTGACCGTCAAAGTGTTGCCAGAGGTGCTGACCGAGGTGCCGGCACCCGCCAGGATGCACTGACTGTTGGACAGAGACGATGAAGAACCCGGTGTCAGAGGTCCAATAACTCCGTTGTTGGCATTGTTTTTCAGATACAGAGCATTGCTGGCCGGATAGTAGAAAACGTAACAAGCATTCAATCCGGTGATGGCGGTGTTGAAAAGGATGCGGACATCGGAGAGATCTTGCGTGCCGTTCGGGTCTGAGTACACACTTGTAAATGTTTGCGTCAGCCCCGAACCGGAATTCGGCGATACCGATACGACAGTGGGCGGCCCCATGGCCCCCTTCCAATTGTTCACCAGATTGGTCGCATTCACCGAGCCTAACCCGGTGGCAAAGTCCCATCCACTCCCAGTCCCATACGCCGGAGCCAGAGAACTGGAGGAAGTGGATAAGACGCCGTGAGTTGCGAATCGGCCGGAGCCACTCGCGCCGTAACAGCCCGTTGTTCCGTTGCACACGACATCCATATCTCCCTGCGTCGCGTCGTAGAAGATACACGAACTACTTGGGGTGTTGCTCGATAAACAGCTGGTGGTTCCCGTGGACCCATACTCGGCGGCGGCGAGCGCATAGTAGTAGGGGTTTGGGTTGCCCCAGCGGCTCCCCGTGTTCTGATTGACCAGCGCCTGTATGCCCGCCATAATGGGTGAAGCGAAAGAGGTTCCGCCTCCTCCCGCCCAAGTGCTGGGCGGACCCGAACATGATGCTCCACCATTCGCGGTATCACTCCAACAAAACACATAGTAATGTCCCCAAGCACCATTGGAGGCAAACAGGGAGACGTCCGGGATGTCGCGCACGCCATCGCTGGGATTTCCAAAGATTCCCACCTGCCAAGCCGGCTTCGCGTAGCCTTGACAACTTCCGCTGACAACTCCGGTTATCGAAGGAGAGCCCGTAGCGCAGCCGCTTGGCCCCCCGCTTCCCGCCACGAGGTTGATGTATTCGATCTGCCCAAGGAAGCTATTGCAAAATCCGCCGGAGCCCCATGACTGTGAGTAGCCGAAGGAGTTCGCGAGTAAGCTGCTGCCGCAGGAATCGTTCCAGGGAATCTCAGGGATATACGATTTCGCCGATCCGTAGGTGGAGGTGTTTGTGGCGTTCCAGTATGTACTGGTGGTTCCGGCGTAGGAATCGCCGAAATCGGTTCCTCCCACGGCCACGTTGTAGGGCGTCGAAGCGAACCCGCTCACACCCACTCCATGAGTCGCATAGTTGGAGCCGCCATCGCAGCTCGCCCCACCCTCATCCCCGGCCGACACAAACACGGAAACACCTTCGGCCACCGCCTGCTGAAAGGTCGAAAAGTAGCTCGCGTTCGCGGCGGAGCCGTTCTCCACTTCGCATTCTCCATAGCTGATGCTCACCACCGCCGGCGGTGAGCCACTCGCGTTCAATAGGTTTTGGAGAGCGATCAAGCCACCGAATGTAGTGGCGGTGTCGCTGCAGGATGCCATCTCAATCGCCGCACCCGGAGCAGCGGCGCTGGCCCATTCCGCGTCCAAGATCGCCTCGTCCTCGTATCCGGTCACTACTCCGGGGTCGGCACAACTGGGATGGACTTGTGAGAACGAACCGGAGGTATAGCTGGAGAGTCCGAACTCGTTCCGAAACGTGCTCCAGTCAGTTGTGCTGTAAAGGTCGGTGTCTTCGATCACGGCGATGGTCTGTCCCTGCCCGGTGATACCTCTCGCAAACAAGGGATTCAAGTTATAGATCGTTGCTAAATCTGCTGGAACCACAGCTTCGGTGGTAGTGCCCGACGAAGTGTACGTGTAGTTGACTCGAGGCTTTTTCATCGGACGCGGCATAAAGTTATGCAAGGAAACGATGCCGGCCACGGCGGGTGCTAGAGCCGCCGGAATTTCCGGATCGCTCATGTTGGCGATGTGCATCTCTCCATCGGCACTGACGTTATGGATCTCGGTTCGAAATGCCTGCCGTACTTGGCCGGCCGAGCCCGAAAAGTCGATGGTCAGCTTATTTTCGTAGACCTGATTGACTACGAAACCCTGCGACTCCAGCCAGTTCGTGATTATGTCGATGTCGCTTTGCGCCAATCCGAACTTCTGGCCCAATTGCGCCGCTGTTAGCCATTGGTGATAAATTGGGGAAGCTGGATTTTGGAGATCGTCTGTGTAATGCTCCAGGGCCTTCTCCAACTCCGCCGGACGCCGCAACTGGAGCAGCATGTGTTCCAGCGCCAAACTGTCTGGCACCCGTCCACGGTCGTTTGTGGCATTCGCCGCCGCTCTGGTATTGCCTGCCAGCGCGACCCATTTTTGGTTATCCACTGCCTGCGTGATGAGATTGCGCTTGGCTGTGCCGGAGTCAACGCCCTGAGGCAAGGCAGAGGAAGCGAAAACGGCAAGTAAAAGTATGCCGAAAAGGAACATAAAGCGAAACATGGTGATCTCCCATCCGTTTATTGTAAAGACAAATTAGACGTGGACTTTAACCCGAAGGTCACATGGATTTTGGTCTGTTGCAAGCTTGGACCCGTTACGGCGTCCAGCTGCCCTTCAGTACCCAACCGCTGGTACTAGCATTATTTTCCGTTGCCGCCAGATAAGCGTTCTTTTGCGCGGTGAAGGTTCCGCTGAACGTTAACGCCACACTCAACGTCGCGTTGTTGCCGGAAACGCTATAAGACGATCCCGTTCCACTTAGCGTGCATTGGCTGTTTGAGACCTGTGACGCCGAGCCCGGCGCGATACCCCCCGTCAAGCCGTTGTCGGTGTTATTCTCCAGGTACAACAAATTCGAGGCGGGATAGTAACGCACCCAGCAAGCGTTGACTCCACTGATGGCGGTATTGAATAAGATGCTGACCGTGTTCAAATCGGCCGCCCCGTTCGGGTCCGAGAACACGCCCGTGAAAGTCTGGGTGAGTCCCGAGCCGGCACTCGGCGATAGCGATGTCACCGTCGGCGGTCCCAGCGTCACGGGCGTCCAGGTACCTTTCAGTACCCAACCGCTGGTACTGGCATTATTTTCCGTTGCCGCCAGATAGACGTTCTTTTGCCCGGTGAAGGTTCCACTGAACGTCAACGCCACACTCAACGTGGCGTTGTTGCCGGAAACGCCATAAGACGACCCGGTCCCCTTCAGCGTACATTGACTGTTGGAGACCTGCGATGCCGAGCCCGGCGCAATACCCGCTGTCAAGCCATTGTCGGTGTTATTCTCCAGGTACAGCAAATTCGCGGCGGGATAATAACGCACCCAGCAAGCGTTGACTCCACTGATGGCGGTGTTGAATAAGATGCTGACCGTGTTCAAATCCGCTGCTCCGTTCGGATCCGAGTACACACCCGTGAAAGTCTGGGTGAGTCCTGAGCCGGAACTCGGCGACAGTGATGTCACGGTTGGCGGTCCCAAGGTCACGGGCGTCCAGGTACCCTTTAACACCCAGCCGCTGGTACTGGCATTGGTTTCCGTTGCCGCCAGATAGGCGTTCTTTTGCCCGGTGAAGGTTCCGCTGAACGTCAAAGCCACACTCAGCGTGGCGTTATTGCCGGAAACACTGTAAGACGATCCGGTTCCGTTCAGCGTACATTGACTGTTCGAGACCTGCGATGCCGAGCCCGGCGCAATACCCGCTGTTAAGCCGTTGTCGGTGTTATTCTCCAAGTACAGCAAATTCGCGGCGGGATAATAACGGACCCAGCAAGCGTTGACTCCACTGATAGCGGTATTGAATAAGATGCTGACCGTGTTCAAATCCGCTGCCCCGTTCGGATCCGAGTAGACGCCAGTGAAAGTTTGCGTCAATCCAGAACCGGAGTTCGGGGACAGCGAAACCACCGTCGGAGGCATTGATGACGTCACCGTCAGCAGATCCGCCGCCGATGTCACACCGCTTAAGCTAGCCGTGATGCTGCTCGTCCCTGCTGCCAGACCCGTGGCTAAGCCGGCGGTAGTGATGGTTGCAACAGCCGTCGTTCCTGAAGCCCACGTCGCCGACGTCGTTATGTTTTTCGTGCTGCCGTCGCTGTAGGTTCCCGTCGCGGTAAACTGTTGCGTGGTTCCGCTAACGATGGATGGACTAACCGGTGTCACCGCGATCGATTTCAGTATCGGCGGCAGGTTAGTCAGCGAGTAACTGGTAGTTAGTCCCGCGCCCGTGGCTGTCACAGTGTAACCGCCCATTGTGTCGTTGGCCGTGAAAACAGGCGACGTCGCCTGACCTTGCGCATTCGTAACCGCCGTATTGACTCCACCGGCAAACGTGCCGCTTGCGCCGCCGCCCGGCACCGTAAACGTAACCGTCACACCGGCAACCGGGTTGTTGCTCGCGTCCTTCAAAGTAGCCACCAGGCGGCTCGTGAAAGCGGTTTCGACAACCGCACTCTGCGGTGTTCCACCACTAGCTGTGATGGAAGCCGGCGGCGGTCCAAAGTTGAGAGTGACTTGAACAGTTTGCCCGGCCGTGCCGTTGGTCGGCACAAATAACGCCTCGCCCGTGTAGACGCCCGGGACCAACCCAGACGTATTAACGGTAACGGTGAAGACCCTGGGAGCGGACGTACTTCCGCTGGGAGAGATCGATAGCCAATTACCGCCGTTCCCTGTAAAGCTGGAGGCCGTGAGATCCGGACCTCCTCCTCCAATCTCCACGATGTTGAGAGTTTGCGAGTTACTACCAGGAGGTACGTTGAAGACTAGGCCGTTGGATTGAACGAAAGCACTGTTTCCGATGTTCACGCTAACCGGAATCGTGACACTCCCGTTAGCGCTCTCAAGCAGGACTTGCCCAGTGAAAGTGCCCGCGGTAGCGCTTTGCCCCGGCAGGTTCTGCGCCAAAACGCCAATGGTAAGTGAAGACGGAGCGGTACCGCTGAAGGATGAAACAGTGAGCCAGTTGCCTCCATCGGAGGTACTGGGCATAGCGTTCCAAGTCAATAAACCCACCGTTCCTGCGTTTCTGATCGAGATTGTCTGGCTCACCGGATTTCCGCTCGATGTTTGCGCCGAGAAATATAGGCCACCCGGAACGTTATCGAAGAAGGGCGCGCTGGGTGGAGCAATCGTAAGGCTCACCGGTATGGTGAGAGCCTCCGCCGTGTAGCCGGTATTGTGCGGCGTCATAATAATTTCTGCCGTATATGTTCCGGCCGGCAACGCAGAGGCCACTGCCTGATTTACGCTCACCGTGAGATATTGCGTAGTCTCAAGAGTTGAACCGCTTTGCGACACCGTCAGCCAGTTACCTCCGGTAGCCGACGCGGTGGAAAGGTCGAAATAGAAATTCGAGCCGGTAAGGGCTGCGGCTGCCACTTCCTGCGGCAGCGGCGCGCTGCCGTTCAGCGGCATCGTGAAGCTGAGAGGATTGATTTGCGCAAAGCCGATCACGCCCACCGAAACCGTGATCGGAACGGTAACGGTAGTGCCACCGCTTTCGAACAACAGCGTGCCACGGTACGAACCGGCCGCTCCGCCGCCCGGGAGCTTTGCCGACAACACGCCGACACTCACCAACGAAGGAGCAGTACCGCTGCTGGCGGAAACAGTAAGCCAACTTCCGCCGTCCGCCGTCGTCGCAACTACTGTCCAGTTCAGCGTTCCAGAGCCCGCGTTTCTAACCTGAAAGACTTGGCTGGATGGATTTCCGCCGTTTGCTTGCAATGCAAATTCCAATCCGCCCGGCAGGTTGTCGAAGAACGGCGCGCTGTTTGGCGAAACGGTT
Organism: Bryobacterales bacterium; assembly: GCA_963785595.1. Lineage (GTDB taxonomy): Bacteria > Acidobacteriota > Terriglobia > Bryobacterales > Bryobacteraceae > Bog-105. The sequence continues at coordinate 1,244,664 of CAWAVY010000004.1, forward strand.
AACGTAACCGGAACCGCCAACGGCGCGGCGTAGCCTGTGTTGTGCGGCGTCAGAATGACTTCGCCGGTGTAGACCCCCGCCGGCAGCGCGGAAGCAACATTCTGGTTGATACTCGCGGCCAGGCCCTCAGGGGTTTCAAGAGTGCCGCTTGGCGATACCGCCAACCAGTTGCCGCCGGTAGATGTCGAGACAGAGACATCGAAATAGAAATTGCTCGAAGTAATCGTGGAAATCGATACTGCTTGCGGAAGCGGAGCAGACCCGCCCGCCGGCATGTTGAAGCTGAGCGGATTCACTTGGGCGAATCCCAAAACTCCCACTGAGACCGTAATGGGCACGGAAGCCGTTCCGCTGGCGCTCACAAAGAGCAGCGTGCCGTTGTAGATACCAGCGGCCGCGCCGCCTGGAAGGTATTGCGACACCACACCCACAGTGACCAGTCCGGGCGCGGTACCGCTGTTTGGAGAAACAGTGAGCCAGTTCCCGCCGTCGGACGTGCTAGCGGTTACCGTCCAGTTCAGCGTTCCGGTACCGGCATTCCCAACCTGTACCACTTGGCTCCCAGGATTCGCACCGTTCGCCGCCAGGGAGAATTGCAATCCTCCTGGGAAATCGTTGAAAAAGGCTTCGCTTGCAGGCGCCACTGTCAGAGTAACCGGTATTGTCATCGAGACGGCATAACCCGTGTTGTGGTCCAAAACCACAACCTCACCCGTATAGCTGCCCGCCGGCAGCGTTGAGACAACTGTCTCGTTGAAACCGATTTCTACGTCGTTCGGTGTTTCGAACGTCCCCGAGGCGGTGGACGCCGTGAGCCAATTGCCGCCGGTTGCGGTGTAGACGGCGGTATCGAAATAGAAGTTGCTGGTGGTTGTGCTCGCGACATTTGCGACTTGAACCACCGGAGCCGAACCGTGAAGCGGCATGACGGCACTGAGAGGACTCACCGGAAGGAAAGCAAGGTCTCCAACCGAGACAGTGATGGGGACGCTGACCGTGCTGCCCGCGCTCTCAAACAGAATGTTGCCACTGTAAGTGCCGGCCGCCGCTCCGCCGGGCAGAAACTGGCTGGCAACTTGGACTGTCACTAAGGAAGGAGCGCTACCGTTGGATTGGGAGACGGAGAGCCACTTGCCCCCGTCAGCCGTGCTAGTGACTGCGGTCCAATTCAGCGTTCCAGACCCCGCGTTGCGGATCTGTAAAGTCTGGCTTCCGGGATTCGCGCCATTCGCCGGCAGGAAAAAGTTCATGCCGCCCGGCAGGTTGTCGAAGAAAGCGGCGCTCGTTGGGGAAATGGTTAGCGTAACCGGTATCACCATCGCCGGGGCGTACCCCGTATTGTGACCCGTGATCACCACCTCGCCCGTGTACACACCGGCGGGCAGCGTTGAAGCGACAGTCTGATTCACAACCACCTGCGAGGAGTCGGGTGTCTCTAAGGTGGCACTGGCTGACGACACGGTGAGCCAATTGCCTCCGGTGCCGGTGTAGGCTGCGCCGTCAAAATAAAAATTGCTGCTGGTTGTGCTGGCTCCGGGGACCACCTGCGGCAGCGGTGCAGCGCCGCCGCTGGGCATGCTGAAGCTGAGTGGAGCAGACTGCACGAAGCTTAGGACTCCAACCGAAACTGTCACCGGAATAGTGACGCTGCCGGCGGACGACGTTAAGACGATCTGGGCTATGAAAACGCCGGTCGTCGTTCCCCCACCAGGCAAGTTTGCGGGGGCCACGCCCACCGTAACCAGGGACGGGGCCGTTCCCGAAGTTGCTGAAACGGTCAGGAAATTCGCGCCGTTGAATGTACTCGCGCCCAACGTCCAACTCAGCGTGCCTGAGCCCGCATTATTGATCTGAATCACCTGTGACCCCGCATTTCCCCCGGATGTCGCCGCAAAAGTCAGGCCTCCGGAGAGATTGGCGAATGAGGGCGTGCTGGCTGCCACAACGGTGAGCGTCACCGCCACTGTCTCGGTGACAGGGCCGTTCGCGGTAACCACTATTTGCCCGGCATACGATCCAGCCGCCAACGTCGAGGCGACCGTGTCGTTGATGGACACTAACAGCGAGCTCGGAGTTTCGAGCGTGTCGCTTGTAACGGCCAGCCAATTGCCGCCGCTTGAGGTGGAGGCGACGGCGGAAAAATAAAAATTGCCGCCGCTCGCCGGGGCCACCGGCAGCACTTGCGGCAGGGGACTGGCGCCGCCCTTTACCATTGAGAAGTATAGATTCCCAGTCTGCTCGAACTGCTGTGCAGCCAACGGGGCGCTGCAAACCCCCAAAAGCACGACCCACGGCAAAACACTCAAAACTCTATTTGTCGTAAACATTCGCTTGCCTCCTCGGCGATCTTAACTAAGCCGCCATACCCTATTTGCGTAAACGGAGGCTAAAACCCTTCACCTTTGTTCGAACAGTGCGGGCTGGAGGCCCGCCGGACCTTGTTTTATTCGATTAGATGGAGTTAGACGTAAGCGAATGAGTTGGATGCGCCATCTTACGGCGTCCAGGTGCCCTTTAGCACCCAACCGCTGGTACTGGCATTATTTTCCGTTGCCGCCAGATAGGCGTTCTTTTGCCCGGTGAAGGTTCCGCTGAACGTTAACGCCACACTCAACGTTGCGTTGTTGCCGGAAACGCTATAAGACGACCCCGTTCCACTTAGCGTGCATTGGCTGTTTGAGACCTGTGACGCCGAGCCCGGCGCAATACCCGCCGTCAAGCCGTTGTCGGCGTTATTCTCCAGGTACAGCAAATTCGAGGCGGGATAGTAACGCACCCAGCAAGCATTGACTCCACTGATGGCGGTATTGAATAAGATGCTTACCGTGTTCAAATCCGCTGCCCCGTTCGGATCCGAGTACATGGCGGTAAACGTCTGGGTCAGCCCGGAACCGGAGTTCGGCGACAGCGATGTCACGGTCGGCGGTCCCAAGGTCACGGGCGTCCAGGTGCCCTTCAGCACCCAGCCGCTGGTAGTGGCATTGTTCTCCGTTGCTGCCAGATAAGCGTTCTTTTGCCCCGCGAAGGTTCCACTGAACGTCAACGCCACAGTCAACGTTGCGTTATTGCCGGAAACACCATATGACGACCCGGTTCCTTTCAACGTGCATTGACTGTTCGAGACCTGCGACGCCGAGCCTGGCGCAATACCCGCTGTTAAGCCGTTGTCGGTGTTATTCTCCAGGTACAGCAAATTCGCGGCGGGATAGTAACGCACCCAGCAAGCATTGACTCCACTGATAGCGGTATTGAATAAGATGCCGACCGTGTTCAAATCTGCTGCCCCGTTCGGGTCCGAGAACACACCCGTGAAAGTCTGGGTGAGTCCTGAGCCGGAACTTGGGGATAGCGATGTCACGGTCGGCGGTCCCAGTGTCACGGGCGTCCAGGTGCCCTTCAGCACCCAACCGCTGGTACTGGCATTATTTTCCGTTGCCGCCAGATAGGCGTTCTTTTGCCCGGTGAACGTTCCACTGAACGTTAACGCCACACTCAGCGTTGCGTTATTGCCGGAAACACCATAAGACGACCCGGTTCCTTTCAACGTGCATTGACTGTTCGAGACCTGCGATGCCGAGCCTGGCGCAATACCCGCCGTCAAGCCGTTGTCGGTGTTGTTCTCCAGGTACAGCAAATTCGAGGCGGGATAGTAACGCACCCAGCAAGCGTTGACTCCACTGATGGCGGTATTGAATAAGATGCTTACCGTGTTCAAATCCGCCGCCCCGTTCGGATCCGAGTACACACCTGTGAAAGTCTGTGTCAATCCTGAGCCGGAACTCGGGGACAGCGAAACTGCTGTCGGCGCGCCCAGCGAGTTCTTCACCGTCAGCACATCCGCCGGCGATGTCACTCCGCTCAAACTGGCGGTGATGCTGCTAGTCCCGGCAGCTACGCCCGTTGCCAATCCGCCTGAGCTAATCGTCGCGACGGCCATCGTTCCAGACGCCCAAGTCACTGAGGTAGTCAGATTTTTAGTGCTGCTGTCGCTGTAAGTGCCCGTTGCCGTGAACTGCTGCGTAGTCGCTTTAACAATGGAGGGACTCGCCGGAGTCACCGCAATCGATGTCAGCGTCGGCGCACCGGTGCTGATCGTTGTCGAATCGGTAGCCGTCGCCGAGGCCGCGCCTCCTCCGCTCACCGTCACACTATTCACCTGAGGCGAACTTGCATTCGCCGCGACGTTAACAGTCACCGTGATCGCCCCATAGCTCATCCCCTGAGTGAGTGAGTCGGATCGCGTACACGTGTTGCCACCTGACGGACAACTCCATCCCGATCCCGACATCGAAACCAGCGTCTCCCCGGAGGGAACCGCTTCGGTAACGGTCACCGGATCGATAGTCGAACCCTTGCCGATATTGCTTACCAGAACCGTATATGTCGCGTTCTGTTGTCCCTGGCTAAAGTTTCCAACGTGCGTCTTGGTAATGCCGAGGACCGGCGGCCCGGTAGAGTTAGCCACGGCGAAGGTGGCGTTGGCGCTGGGGTTGCAGCCGGAAGGAACGGCGTTCAGGACAACGATCTGGTAATACCCCGCAGTCGCGACATCGCCGGCATTGAGACTAACCACGGTCTCGGTCGAACTCCCAGCAGGCGTGGGTGTGTTGGATCGGTATTGATAGTAGCCGGTGGTGGGATCGACATAGTAGGTGTAGAGATTTGTGGCATCGGTCGAGAAGCCGGTGCCGGTAACCGTGAGGTTCACCGCACCGCTGGTGACAGTAACCGGCGAAACACCCGTAATCGTAAGCGGTACGGTGGCCCCGGGTATATTAAAGTTGGCGGTGGCAAGCACCTGCCCCGAGAGCGAATACGCAAAAGGATTCGTGGTCCCGCCGGCAGCCAAATCCTGCGACCATCCAACGAAACTCAGCCCCGTTGGGCCGGTCACCGCCGAGAAATTCACCGTACCCGCAGTGAAGAACGCATCCAGATCTCCGTCCGAGGCGTCGTAGGGGTTGATATTGGTGCCGGCCGGCGATGACGTCACCATCAATTCGTTATTGTTCGAACTGTCCGGGCAGTACAATGATGGTTCCACGATGGAACGGAAGCTAGGTGTGTAGTTCGCGGTGGATGTACTTTGGCCGGATGCCGGCACAACCACACTGAGAGAATTCCCGCTGGGAGTGCCCGCGCCCGTCCAATTACTAAACTGGTAACTGATGTTGGTTGTCACCGGCGACTCGACCGCCGCGCTCGAAAAGGTCACAGTCTTTCCGGCAGCGAAACCCGAGCCGCTATGGGTGGCGTCAAAATTCACCGGCGTGTACGCGGTAGAAGTGTTTCCATTCCCATCCACCACTCCGATGGCGAATCCCGGTACGGTACCTGGCAAAAGGCCGGTCGCGGTGGTGTCCGGCGATGCCGCCGTGATTGTGGTGACCGGATCGGAGACAAGGACGGCCGTGGCCGGCTGACCGTTATCGGAAGAATCAAAATTGCTTGTGATGTAGAAGTTGAAAGGATTCGAGTAGAAATTGAACAGAGCAACATTGGCCCAGAAGTCAAAGCTGAACCCCGAGTTCGGAGTCACCGTCAACGTAACCAACTGGCGGTCCTGATAGTAGTTGGTGGATGCACCGTTGATAATAAGGCTGCTAGGCGCCGGTGACGGTGAAATGCTGCCCGCGTTGCTAGGATAAACGACCGGACTATAAGGATGGATGAGGATAAAACTAGCGAGATAATTGGTAACCGCCGGAGAAGAGGTTGGACTCAGCAGAGTGCCATTGCCGGCGGAGTTTGTCACTGTCACGGTTTGAACGTTCGCTAGTCCGGCGTTCCACCGGCCGAAAATGTAATGCTGTTGGCTGAGTGTTTGTAGCGTTTGATTGTTGGCATCCAATGGAACACTGAGCGTGTGCTGCGAACCAATGGCCCAGGTGGTGAATACGCAGGGAGCCGTGCATTCAGTGCCATCCACCACAACCTGCAATCCGCTGGGATTCGTATCCACCGTTATCGACGTGGGTGCGTGCGCATAAAGACGCATAATTCCGTCTAGGTCTCCCGTTGTATATTGCGGTAGATCGGTACCGAGTACGATCCCTGCGGGAATGGTTTCAAGAGTGGGAGAGACACCATCCTTATTGAATGAGAACGGGCCATACTCCATGATTGATGCGTAGTTGTAGAACCCGGAGCTGACGCTGCTCGAACCGATAATGTCGAAATTGCCATGGTTCGGCTTATCGATGTTCTGTTCCATGTAATTCACGTAGGTATCGCGGTCCGCGCGCGACTGCTCATGGTACAGGCCCACTGCATGCCCCATCTCATGCATGATGGTGGTGGTTGTGCAGTTGATCGAACCGCCAATCGTTTGCGTTTTCCCAGTCATTCCCACGTTCGCCTCACAGGCGCCACTCAGGTTGGTGGGATCAAAGTCGAAATTTACCAAGTTGACATCGCTGGTGGTGGCGGGCTGCCACTGCAGCACGCCCGCCAGTTGAGTATTGGATTCCGCAATAGCCGCATTGATATTGCTGGTATTCGCGGCATTGACATTGGTAATCGTGTAAGGCACGCGCGCCACGCCATTCACCACCGGCCACAATCCGCTGGTGGAAAAGAAATTCGGCGCAATGGTAATGGCATTTGGGCGCTCGATACTTTGGCTATCGGCGGTAGGCTTGCCGGCCACCACACCGGCGGCCACATCCGCAGCCTTTCCTAGCACCATATCGCTCTGATAAATGGCCAGTCCGTCTCTCACCTCATAGGTAATCCGTTTTCCCTGGAGGATTGTTGTACGCAGCACCGGCGGTGTTATCGGCGTCTGCGGCGTGTACAAAATATTCACAAATGCAGCCGCGCCCGCTTGGCCCAGCGCCTTCACCCGCACATGATTAATTCCAGGATGCAATGGCACGGCCGCCGTGGAATTCCAAAGAACGGTCTTATTGTCGTCCGCTAAAGTAACCGTCGCCAGATCGCTAAAGCCGCGTTCGTTCTTCCACAGTACCCGCATATCTCCGCCGCTCCAGGCGAGAGTTCCCTTAAGAGAGATCGCCGGGGTATTGGTAACAATGGTTCCGTCCTTGGAAGGTGCGGGGTCTGTGATACGAAGGGCGCCGTTCTGGCTGAAAGCCAAACTGCAAAAAAGCAATGGAGTGATCCAAGAGACGGTTCTTAGAGCACTCGGGGTGGAACAAATCACTATTAATCCTTACTAGACAAATTCACGCAGTTTTAGGCTACACTGGTTTAACTCATGCGTCAATGCGCCCGATGGTAATGGCTACGGCCCCGGCGTTTCAAAACTTTAGTACGGGCAAACTCGGTACCGCAAGCCCTATCTCCCACTTGCCGCCCATTCCACGCCCTGCCCGAAAAGCCGCTGAAAATTCACATCCTCCAAATTGGGATTCGGCTCGTTCTTCCATGTATGCCCCAACATAGTGACATAAACCCGCCCCTTGCCATAATTCCGCACCCAATCCATCGGCTCTCCCTGATGCGAAACCTCCGAAATCGCATACGTCAAAATCGTCAGTCCCTCCGCGGGACCGTGCTGGCCGTGAGTCAGTTGCTCGGAGGGATGCATCCAGTGATCCGGCAGCCCGCGCGTAATCGGGTGCGTTTTGTTTAAAACAAAAATCTCGAAATTGTGGCGTGGCCCATGGCCCGGCGGCAGCCCCTCGCCTTGCGGAATCACAATAACCTTTCCGTCCGGGGCTATCGCGATTCCCTTACCAAATGAAGGATCGCGCCATCCCAGGCCAATCATCTCGTTATATTCCGGCCAATTAAGAAAAGCGTTATTAGCCGCATGGAAAATCACCAGCCCGCCTCCCCCGCGCACGTAGGCCACTAAGGCCTGCTCCTTGTCTCTCGGCCATCTTGTACCGGCCTCCGTGTGTCCTCCATTGAAGTTGTTAATCACCACGTCATAATGCGAAAATTCCGGCAGGGCCGGGTAAGTGGCAACATCCACCGTGAAACGTCCCGTGCCTTCCAGGATTTTCTTGATAGCCTCGGTTCCCGCAGCCCAATCGTGGTTATTCACGCCGTCTACGATCACAGCTTTGAATCGCGGTTCCGCCGCTTGAACCGCGTGGCCGCCCAGTAGGAAAGCGCAGATAAAAAGTGTGGCCCACATGGGACAATTCTAAACGAGGGTGCGCCACTTGGCCTTTCCATCGCAGACCGCTTTCCGGCTCATGTCTCCTATCTTCTGTCTCCTGTCTTCCCCTTCCGCCGAATTAAACGAACTTCACAAGCAAGGCGCGGCGTTCTACGATCAGAAAAAATATCCGGAAGCCATTGCCGCTCTCAAGAAAGCCGTTCAAACGGAAGATCCGCATTCCGCCGAATACGTTGAATCCACTTTATACATAGGCCAAAGCTATTTCTCCCTCCTGCAGCCTGCAAAAGCGATCCCTTGGCTCGAAAAAACCGCACCCACTGTGGAAGTCAGTTATATGCTTGGAAACGCGTTCATGCAATTACGCGATGTGGATAAAGCGGAAATCGCATTCGCCCGTCTATTCGGAGTTCCAGCCGATTCGGCCGCCGCCCATATCCTCGCTGCCGAACTCATGCTCAAACGGGAATATGAAGACGATGCGTTCGCCCAGGTCAAGAAAGCGCTTGCGATCGATCCTAAAATACCCGGCGCCCATTTCATGCTCGGCGAGATCGATATTTTTCACGCCCAGTTCGATGACGGTATCGCCGAAATGGGCAAGGAGATTGAAATCAACCCCAACTACTCTATGGCTTGGTATCGTCTCGGCGAAGTGTTGGCGCGTCAGGAACGCTGGCAGGCGGCCATTCCGAATCTTGAACGCGCCATTTGGCTGAATGCCGATTTCAGCGGCCCGTACATCGTCCTGGGCAAATGCTATTTCAAGACGGCCAACTATTCGAACGCTGAAGGCATCCTGCGGCACGCGCTCACACTCGACCCCAACAACTATTCGGCGCGCTATTTATTGGGTCAAACGCTCATCGCCGAAGGTAAGAAGGGCGAAGGACGAGATGTGCTCGAAAAACTCAAAGGCATGGAGCACCGCTAGTCTAATATGGAGCACCGCTAGTCTAATATGGAGCACCGCTAGTCTAATATGGAGCACCGCTAGTCTAATATGGAGCACCGCTAGTCTAATATGGAGCACCGCTAGTCTAATATGGAGCACCGCTAGTCTAATATGGAGCACCGCTAGTCTAATATGGAGCACCGCTAGTCTAATATGGAGCACCGCTAGTCTAATATGGAGCACCGCTAGTCCAATAGGGAGCACCGCTAGCGTTTATTGGAGGCTGCCAATTGCGCCTTCACCCGCGCGAGATTCGCCCGCGCCGCCGCCAGATCCGGATTCAATCGCAAAGCGGCTTCGAAAGCGTCCTTGGCGGCGGGCAAATCTCCTCTGATCGCGAGTATCGTCCCCAAGTTCGCCTGGGTGTCGGCATTTTGCGGGTCGAGGCGCGCCGCCTCCCGAAAGTGAAGTAAAGCTTCCGCATAGTGGCGTTGTTTGAAGTCGATGGTTCCAATCCCCGCCTGCGCGCCCGCGTCCTCCGGCTTTTCTTTGAGAAAGGCCACGTACTCATCTCGCGCACCCGTTAAGTCGCCACTCACAGCCAAAGCTCGCGCCAGGTTGTAGCGCGCGTTCAAGTATTGCGGATCAAGCCGCAACGACTCGCGAAACTCGGCAATCGCACCATTGACATCGTCTTCGAAGAGCAGCGTTGTGGCCAGGCTATTATGCGCCGTCACATTCTTCGGCTGCGTCTTCAGCGCTGTGCGGTAAGCAGCCGCGGCCTCGCTATACCTGCCGCGCATCTGCAAGAGCGCGCCCAAATTATATTCAGCCAAAAAATCACTGGGATACTTTTCCAGCCGACGCCGCATCACCGCTTCCTGAATGGCCACCCGAGGATCTTCACCGCCCGCTATCGTTTTGGGAAGCAGTTGCAGCCACACATGCCCCATCTCATCTTTGCTCCGATTGCCCGTCAACACCAATTTCGGCGGGTGGTTGGGATTGCGCGGATTCGCCGACGTATTGTCATAGCGGATGCGCATCGAAATCTTCGATCCTTTGGGCAGGTCGACCGGTTCCGCATAATCGTACACGGCCTGCCAATTGATATCCCAATCTACGATGCGAATCAACCAGCGGCGCTTCCCATCCGGCAGCGTAGCCCACGCTTCCACCAGCTTGCCTAAATAATGCGCATGCGGATAGATCGCAATGACCTGAACATCCACCGGCAAAGTCAGTTCGTCGCTTACCACAAAGTCTTTCCTCCCAGGCTGAATCCGCAAAGCCCCGTCATGTTCCAGTTGCACCAGCATGGGAAAACGCGTGGGTGGCTTGGCCGCAAAGTAGATTCCGATCTCAGCCTGCACCAGTTCTTCCTTGCCTGTGGGCTGCATGTGCAGATTGACAATTAGATCGGTATCGGGATCAAGCCGCCATGACATATCGTCCGCTTCGGGCCGCAGTACGCTGGCCGGCTTCCAAAACAGAAAGTGCGAATCGGGCTCGAAGTTGGCCGCAGCCGCTTCGGTAATCACATCCATCCCGGCGAAGCCTGGCTTGCCGTCTTCGCCGTCGCGTCTTCTCAGGGAACGCGTGCGGTCCAGCACCACATTCGCATGATGAACCACACGCGGGTTGCTCATCCGCAGTTCAAAGCCGCGCACGTAGCGCACTTGCGTGACACCGCTGGGCACCACGAAATTGCGAAACACATCGCTACCCTGCGCAGGCAAGTGAAACGGCCGCGGCATCCGCAAAATCAAATCCGGCGGACCCATTTGCCACTCACCATCGAAGCGCGGGGGTGGGGGCAAACTCGCTTGGTCCCCACGCGCCTTACCTTGCTTCACCCAATCTGCAAGGATACGGATTTGCTGGGACGTCAACCCGCGGGCACCCGCAAATTCGCCATATCCGCTCTCGGGCGGCCACGGCGGCATGTAGCGGCTGGCTGTCACGGCCACAATCTGCCCAGCGTGTTTCGCCACGTCTTCATAGCTCATTAAAGGAAACGGCCCGCTGCCGCCTTCGTGATGACAAGGGGCGCAATGCGTGTAGACAATCGGCGCTACGCCCTTGCTAAAGGTGACCGTCTGGCCGCTTACCGAAAGCGCGCCACCGCATAGAGCGAGCGCAATGTAAAACTTAGCCGTGATTTAACTATTATCCAAAGCCGCTTTAATCATGGCAGCCAGTTCATCCTTGCCCGCAGCCGTACTGACAAACAATTCCTGTCTTGCACCCGCACTCAGCGCAATCGCTTTCCAGCCATTCGTCGTCGGCACCGTGATGCGAATCACTGGATCTCCTTTCGCGTCGCGCACCTGCCGGATGACGCCCGGAATGATGGAGCGGATGCCTGCGTTGTCCTTGAGCAAACGTTCCAGCACCGGCCGCAGCCCATCAATGATACTGTGCTCTATCTTAAGTTTGTTCTTTTCCGCTCGCAGCCGCATAACTAAACAATAAACGGGCCGACACGTCCAGGTGACAATCCGGCTCCACCAAGCGGGAGGCTGCCGAAAGGGCTATGCAAAGTCAGGACGGCGCGCGGGGAACTGCAACGTGAAGTCGCCGTAAACCCAAACGTGGGCGTCGTTGTACCGCCTACGCAGATCGTCCTTGGGCACTCCTTTCGAGCCCCACGGCTGCAAATCGCCGTCAGTCTCGGCAAAGGAGATCCCCCGCTCACCTCGGTTCCAAAGCCTGGAAGAAGAAACCAATATGCCAGCCAAGATTGCGTGGTCGAACGGCTTTTGGGCGACTCTCGTTAGGCAAAGTTGATTCGCTAACTGTAGCATTTCGTCGTCCAGAGCAAACATAACGACGCACGAAAGACCGGCGACTTTCTTGAGTATCGCGGGCACAGCGCTCAATTCGTCGCTCATGTGTCGTATGTATTTTTCGGCGAGTTGGTGCGCCTCTTCGGCCTGGGTATTGTTAAGTTCGCCAGTCTTCTGTGCCTACCGAATATAGCGATGAACACCTGGACCATCGACCGGCTGGCACTTCGTCTGGATCGACTGGAGCGCTTCTGGGAAAGACGCATTGGGAATGTGCAAAACGAATTCACCTTGTTGTGCCCGTTCAAGCAAGTTGATGGCCGCGGGCACTTTGTGGTGAGACGGAGCCGCGTAGGCATGAACCCAGTTCGTTTCGACGAACACATGAGACATCTTCTGTTTCAGGAACTAACGAGGGTGCGCCGCCCGGACTTCACCGGCGGCAATAGCCGGCAAAACGTAAAGCTGAACGATATCTTTGAATTGCTGTGGTAACGATTCGGCGGGAAAATCGCCTAAATTCTCAATCCATTGCTGCACGAAAGCTTCAAACTCCGGTCCCTGCCGGGGCGGATTCTGACGCCAAATCCGAGTGCCATCGAACTCTTCGACTTGCTTTACAGAGGCCGGAGAAATGCTGGAATAGAAATCTCGATAAACCCGTACCTTCTCTGGCGCTACCAAGAGGCCAAAAGGGTACTGCATGTCTACCATGTACTGCTTGAGCGCCTCCTCAGTGAGCGGAAAATCTTTAATGGCGACTTTTGCCTCAATGACCATTACCCGGCCATCAGGTGTGTTTATAAGGATGTCTGGTTCAAACGCCATTCGATTCGTCTCGCATTTACTCTACCAAAACCCGCTAACCACCACGCTCCGCCAGCATATGCCGAGTGATCATCAATAGCAGTGGACGGCATGCCGGTGGTCAACGTCCGGTTATTTGCGTCCTACGCCGCACATGGAAGCCACTTGCTTTTAAGGCAACTCTCATGCGGAGCCCCCGCCCACCCTCACTTAAACTGTTTCTTATACTGAAAATCAATTCCAAACTCTCCATTATCGTCGCGCAACGCTACCACCGAAAACTGCCGGCTCAACGCCCACTCGAACCGGAAAATCTGTTCCGATGTCTGCGTCAAATTCGTAATGTACGTGATGGTCACATTCGGCGAAATCTGCTGTTCCAGCGTAACGCGCGTTTGTGGAGTATTCGTAATGCCCTGCACCAACGGATCGATTCTGATGTTCGAGATCCCGAACAGCTTCGATAAGCGGTTCGTCACCGGCGAAGTGGCCGCCGCCCCCAAAAGCGAATTCGCTCCCGCTTGCATGTTATTCACTTCGTTTGTACGCAACGACTGCGCCGCGTCCGTCGATTCCGGCGCGCGTCCTACTGCCAGCAGCGCGATAATCTCACGCGGCTGCAGCGGCGGGTCGGAACGATAGGCGATATTCAGTTTGCTGAAGATGCCCGAAATCGTAATGTCCACGGTGACGCCGCGCGCCCGCGTCTCCAGATCCAAATCCAATACCGGCTCAATCTTCACCGGGTTCGTAAACGAAATCTCGCCGCGGTTGATGGTGAAGCGCGAACCGAATGCCTGAATATCTCCCTGGTTCGCGGACAAACTTCCCAGAACCACCGGATGCTCCGGCGTGCCCCTCAGCCTGAGATCGATCTCCGCTTCCACGTCCCGGCTGAGCGAAGTGCTCAACTGCAAATTCGGCGCGCTTTCAATTACCACATCCATCCGCAGCCCCGTCAGGAAATCGTTGTCGGTGGTGGGCGCGCCGGTAGACGAACCAAGCCCCGCCAGAATATTGCCCACGTCCGTATTCGTATTGAACACCACGCGCGAAATCGTCAGCGTACCAGAAAGCAGACTGTTCGTGCTGGCCCCGCTCAAACGCAGCTTGGCGCTCGACGTCACGCTGATGGTGCCCGCATAGCGGACGCGCACATTTTCGGCCGAACCTTCCAGATGATAAACCACCGGACCGCCGCCACCGAAGCTCAAAAAACCGCCCAGTGTCAGTTCTCCGCCGCCTGAATTAGCCGTCATTTTCTGCAGCGTGGCCCGGTTGCGGTTGAAGGTTACAGTGCCGTTCACCGCGCTCAAACCGTTCGGAATATTTTCGGGAAAAAAGGAGCCGTCTTTGATCGCAAGTGTTCCCTTCACATCCGGATCATGCAGCGTACCGCCAACGGATGCCGAGATGATTGAGACTCCCGACGATTGTACGTTCGGGTCGAATAAATGATAAACCTGCAAGTTTACAGACCCCGCCACTTGCACGTCCATGGCTTTGCCGCCTTGATAGGGAATGGTCCCGTTCACGCCCAGGCTGGTATTGTCGCCCTCAATTCGAAAGCTGCGCACCGTAGCCACGCCATTGGCCGCCTCCACCACCAGCGCGCCCGCGTTATGTAATGAAATCTCGGGTCCAACTGTCTTGCCCAGTGGGTCGGCATTAATGCGAGACGAAAGCTGCAATTGGTCGGAACGCAGCGTGGCGCGCATTTGATCCGGCTTTTGCAATGGCCCTTCCAGCAGCAGCTTCGCTTCCATAAAGCCGTCAAACAGCGGGGCCGTTTCAGCGCCCGTAAGCGAATAAATGGATTGCAAGGTAACCCGCTTGAAGTCGATTTCCGCGCTGGCTCTGTTGTCGCCGCTTAATTCAACCAGCGCCGTCCCGTGCAGTGGGTTCTTCAGCAAATCTCCGCTGATTTCTACGCCTAAATTCAATCCGCGCGTGGTGCTCCGGACAGCCAGGTTGCCGTAGGGAACCTCGTTCAAAGTAACGTTGCGCAGTTCAATGGCTCCGTTCGCGCTTAAGGGCTCAAACTTCCCGGGCGTCACCCGCGCCACCGCCTCAAAGTGAACCTCTGCTTGCGCGTTTAGCCCCGCTTCATATTTGCGCACCGGCGTCAAACTGCCCAAAGGAAAACCGTTGCTATCCAGTTTCACGCGCGCCTGACCGCTGCTCCAGGCGTTCGGGCTATGCAAATAATCCCCGGAAAAAGTCAACACGGCCGCCCCGGCTACCACTCGGCCTTTGCTAATGCTTAACTTGTCGCCGGTCAGGCCCGCATCGAATTGCACTTGATTGAGCCGCTCACCATAAGCGTCCAGGCTGTCGCTGGCAATGTGCGCGCTTCCCTCCGGATGCCCAACCGTGCCTTGCAATTCAAGTGAGCCCGATGCAATGCCCTGAATAATGGGCAACTCGACGTTCGGGAAATGCGCCGCCAGTTGCGTAATGCTCACGCTGCGCAGCGCAATGGCCGCGCGCACGGGCGAATCGGCCTTCACCGTCCAATTGTCAAATCCCAGCACCCCCGCGGCACTCACCTTGGTGTCCCCTTGCCGCACCTCTCCTGAGGCGATATCAAGGCCATTCGCGCTCACCGTAAATCTCGCAGCAACGCCGTCAATCGTTTGCCCCAATACCCTCACCTGCGACGCCCTGAGTTGCCCATCGAACTTCGGACTGCTCAACATATTGTCAATCCATCCGTCAAAGTGCACCGTGCCGTTCAAAAGCAAAACGGGCCAGTCCTCCGCGGGCATCTCCAAACCTATAAGACTCACAACCGGTTTCAACTCTTCCAAATCGCTGCTGTCAATTGCAATTTGTTGCCGTTCCCTCAGTGTTCCTGAGAACGCCACAGTGGAATGTGGAAAGTCCAGATGGGAATTCCCGAAGCTGAGCGAATTCGTTTTTTGCAGGTAGCTCAACTCGACGGCGCCGGATACCGGAATGCCGGCGCTCAAAGGCGAAATCAACAGCCCGGCGTGGGCGGCAAAGTCGTTTGCTTTGGAATCCAACGTGGCCGTTACGCGCACTCGCCCGCTCGCCGTTCCTTGCCAGGCCAGCGGTTTCGCTGTAAAGAACGAACCAGCTTCACGCAACGTCACGTTACTGATATCGCCTTCCATCGCCAGATTCCTGAAGTTCTTGATGGTGGCGTCTCCAACGAATTTCGCTCCGCGCGAAGTGGCGGTCAGATGCCGCACGATCACGCCCGTCATTCCGGCCTCCAACTCCCCGCTGGCATTGATATTCTCAACCGTAACCGCCCGCGAGTAATAACCCGTCTTCTCCGCCGCGCCCTTACCTTTGAAAGACCAGCCGTTCGTTTCGTCGTAACGTCCCAGGCCGCGGAGCACCAGCTTGCCGCCCCGAACGGTGCTCACTTTCACTACGGGCAGAACCTCATTCGTCATAGCGGTTCCATCCAGTTGAAAGTCGATTTGCGGATGCGCAAAGCCCACCAACGCTCCGCTGGCGAAGATCTTAGATTCACCACTGGCGACCGCCGCCTTTTGGACAATGATGCGGTCTTTTTCCAGAGTCGCTTGCGCCTCAAAGCCCAGCGGCCCGCGGGTCACCTTGCCAAATCCCAAATCGATTTGCCGGGAAGCCAGCGCTATTTCGTACCTGGGCGCGGCTGTGCGGTAGTTGACAACCACGTCCACCCCTTCGCTGCGTACGTTCAGCGGAATGCGTCTATTGTTCACCTGCGCGAAGCCGTTCACAATCTCAAAATGTTTGAGCTTCAGCGCAAACAATTCCTCAATCGGATCCTTACCGCTCTTCCTCACCTTAAGCGGCGTCGGTAAATTCGTCGATCCATCCGCCGCCACAATCAGATTGACTTGGGGCCGCGTCAAAACAACGGTAGAAACGTCTGCCGAACGTTTGAGAACCGAAATCACCCTCACCGTAATGCCAGCTCTTTCCACGCTCACCAGCGGCGCTGCTCCCGGCGGTTCCGTACCGTGAATCACGAAGCCGCGCAAATCGGCGGTCAGGTTGCGCCAATCATAATCAAACTCGGCAATCTCTACTTTTCCGCCGGTGGTTGCTTCCACCTGCGTCACGATGCGCCGCCGGACTTGATCGCGAAACCAGTCGGATTGCAAAACCCCCAGCAACGCCAAGGCCATAACGCAAACCAAAACGCCGGCCATGGCAAGTGCCATTAAAACGGTTTTGCGCCGCGGTTTCACGTTCATACTATTCAAGCGCCTTGTCGAAATAAATGATGTTCACTCGTTTACGGCTTTCTCCCAGCCAAGTGTTCAAGGCCGCGTCCGTATGCTCTTCCGCTAACATGGCGCGCAGCGGCTCGCGCGAAACCTCGAAGTTAGGCGGTGGGCCGCTATGCGATTGTTTCCAAGCCGCCACCTGACGCCGATACGCCGCCTCCACGTCGTTATCTGAAACCGCCGCGTCCGGGCGGAAACGATAATCGATGAAGCGCAACTCCATCAGTTGGAATTCCAAATGCCTACGCATGGTCTCCGTTGTCAGGTTGAATTTCAATAAACTCGCGCCGAACTCGCCGGCCCCGCCGCTCGATTCCATAATTTGCTGCAAATACTTGTCCACATCGCCACTCGCCGGCAGCGGATACCGGCTCAAATCCATCTCCAGTTTAATCAGCAACTGCTCCACCAGACGGTCGGCCGCGTCGCGCCGCTCTTCCAAGCTGCGCACAATGGGCTTGTGATCCAGCATCGCCGTCACGCGCAATTCCTCGTCAATTTGCAGTTCGGTAATCACTTGATTGCCAACCGCAATGGCAAGCCGGTCGATAATTTCAGCACGCGCCAGAACGGCACAACAAAGCGTTACGATGAACCGGCGCATTAAAATGCCTGCCCCAAGGAAAAATGGAATTGGAACCCGTTAATCTTTTGCACCACCGACGGCAGCGTCTGACCTTGCAGAATGTCCTGGATGGTTCCTTTCAAACCGAAAAAGCGCGGCGCGTCGGGACTAAACGAAAAGTCCGCGCGAAACGGGCCAATCGGCGTACGGTAGCGAATACCAAAGCCCACCGATTGCACCATGTAATCGAAGTCGGCGAGGTTGCGCTGGCGGAAACGGAAACTTAGATCCTGAATATTCGTATAGACGTTGCCGGCATCGTGAAACAATACGCCCCCCACGTTATCGCCAAACAATGGAAAGCGCAGTTCAAATGTGTTGGTCAAAAGCGCGTTGCCGCCAATCGGAAAGCCGGTGACCAGATCGCGCGGGCCCGCCTGGAAATCGGGGAAAGCGCGCAATGAGGTAGATCCACCCGAATAGATACGTTCAGCCAGCGGAATGTCGTTTACGTCGCCGATAGATTCATTCTTGCCGCCCGTTCGCTGAATCATGCCGAACTGGGTGCTCCGCGCAAAAACCAAATTGCGGCCCCAAGGATAATAACTGGAGTTGCGAAACAACCCACGCGCGAAATGAGTTTGCGACCCCAGAAAACCGGGCGCATAGCTAAGATCCACGGTGGTGTAGATTCCATGGTGAGCGTCGGTTGGATCGTCGCGCTTGTCCTCAATGATAGTGAAATTCGCGATGCCCGCCGTTTCCGGTTGCGACAGAATCGGCACCGCGCCAGAGGTGATCTTAAGGTTAGACAAAGTCACGTTGCGGTAAATCAAGCGGTATTGAAACGTGTAAGCGCGCGAAAGCCGCTGCGAAAGTTGCACGGAACCTTCCCGGCGATGCGCGGTGTAAGTGCGAATGTCGCTCGAATCGTCATACAGAACGGTTCCGGTAACGCTTAGTTTGTCGTTCGAAATAAAATGCGGGATGAAATAGGTAAGGGCCGCGCGCTGTTCAATAGTTGAGAGTGCGGTTTGCAATCCCAGCGTTTGTCCTAAACCGAAGAGATTGATGCGGCTCACGCCAATCGCGAAGCGCGGCGTGAAACCAGTGCTGCCCGCCGGGTTATCCAAACTCGTCACACCCCCGCCGATGCGTGCAATCTGCGCGCCCAAACCGAAAGTAAATGAGTAGTGGCGCGCTTCATCCACATCGTACAGAACATATTTGGCGTCCTCATCGCCGTTCGGATCCTGAATTGCGGTGCTAACCCGCGCGAAAATACCCAAGTCGTATAAACGGCGCTGGCTGTCGGTTTCTTTCGCCAGCGAAAGAGCTTCGCCGCCCTTCAGCTCCATCCGCTGGAAAACCAGTTTCGGGTTAGTCGTCTCCAAGCCCGTCACCAGTACGTTTCTTACATATTCCTTCGAACCTGCTTTGAGGACATAGCGCAGATTCACATGCTGGGGCTCGGCCGAGGGCGTCACGTAGTAATCGAAACTGGCGTTCAGGTAGCCGCGGCTGTAGTAATACTCAAGAAGATTCTCACGGTCAGAAGAAATGTTGGCGTCGCTGAATACCTGGTTTTTCGAGGAAATCACCATGCTCTCCAGCGCCTTCCGGTCGGCCTCGGCCACTCCCTCGACTTGCAAATCTGCGACAATCCACTGCGGTCCCTCCACAATCTCGATGAAGGCGCCCAGATGGTTCGAGCCGCCGCGAAAATCGTCCTGCACGCGGGATGTTACTTTCACCTCGCGAAAGCCGTTAGAGGTGTAGAGACTCTGCACCGCCTGGACATCCTGCCGCAGATACGATTCGCTAAAGCGCCCAAAAGGGAACCGCGGCAATTTCGCCGGCTCCGTCAAAAGGCGTTCCCGAATCGTCCGCTCCGGAAAGTAGTTGTTGCCCACAATTCCCAGATACACCAGCTTATGGCGCGCACCCCGGTCCACCAGGTAAGTGACAATGCGTTGGCTCGCATCTTTTCCGTCCGTTATCGAATGCGAAACCTCGGCTTCGAAGTAGCCTTGCGATTCAAGGTAATGCTGAATGTTGCGGTCGCCTTCCATCAACAAATCCGCATCGATGGAATGCTCCTGGAACAGCGGCACCAGATCGGTCAGCTTGCCCTTGCCGATGTTTGCGCCTTCCACCCGAATCGCGATTCCCGGTCCTTGTTCGATTTCAATATAGGGTTGAACGGTGTTGGAATGCTCGTGGTAATCCAGCCGCGTGAGCGTCACTCTCGATTGCAAAAGGCCGCGATCTTCATAGTGGCGGCGTATGTTATCTAAACCGCTGCGGACACGCGCGCCGGTGGCCGGCTGCCAGCCAAGGCCGAACATCCCATACAGGCGCCGCCAATGCGTAGCTCGGATGATACTGGCCTTAGAAGTCCGCGTATTGCCGCTAATCGCCGGCTTTTCCAGCTTGGCTCGCTTACCGGCATCGACGCTAAACGTAACGTGGGCCTGCTCGTATTCCGGCTCATAATCCACGTTAGCCGTTACATTGGCGTTGTAAAAACCATTCTGCCGCAGTAGCACTTCAAGGGATTCTACGGCTTGGTTCTTGTCGGCGGTCGAATAAAGCGCGCCCGGGCGCAGTTTGGCCGCGCTCACCAACTGGCTTTCGTTAGGAGGCTGTTTCGCGCCTAGCACTTCAATTCTTCCAACAAAATACGCTCGTTGGGTCACAAAGCGCAGCGCTATGCCGCCGCCTTCGTCGCTCGCGTCCACCGCTAAGTCGGCGTAGCGTCCCGACGAGTAAAGCTTCTGAAGGGCCAGGCGCAGCTCGCGCTCATGAAAAATCGAGCCCGCCCGAAAAGGCACCCGCTTTTGCAGCTCTTCATTCGTCAACGGTTGGTCTTCCGGCTCGAACTCCACTCTTTGAATGGTTCGCCCCTCATATTTCAGCGCCTCCTGCAAGAGCGTGGCGTTCGATTGTTGGCAAAGGGCGGGAAGACCGGCCACGATTGTTAGGATTGTGATAGATGACAGCCGCTGAAAAGGAACGCTATTCGCGGCAGATCCTTTTTCCCGGCTTGGGCTTAGCGGGCCAAGAGCGGATTCGGCACGCCTCGATTTGTATTGTCGGCTGCGGCGCACTAGGAAGCTTTCAGGCGGAAGCATTGGCGCGCGCAGGCATTGGCCGCCTCAGGCTCATTGACCGCGATTACGTTGACTATACAAATCTGTCCAGACAGTGGCTCTACGATGAGTCCGACGCTCACAACGAAGCCCCCAAAGCCATTGCGGCCGCACGAAGATTGAAACAAATCAATGCTCACGTTCAAATTGACGCGCTCGTTAAAGATGTGACGCCCTCGAATGCCGAAGAATTGGCAGCCGATTTTGACATTATTCTAGACGGTACCGACAATTTCGAAACCCGATATCTCCTCAATGATCTTAGCGTCAAATCAAAAACACCCTGGATTTATGGCGCGGCCGTGGGCAGTTACGGTGTGGTGATGCCCATTGTTCCCGAAATGGGCCCGTGTTTCGCCTGCGTTTATCCCGACCCTCCTGGCGGAGTGCAGCCAACTTGCGATGTGAACGGCGTGCTCTCCCCGGTCACCGCGTCGGTGGCGGCCTTACAAGTGGCAATGGCCTTCCGCTTAATTGCCGGTTGGCCCGATTTTGCGGCGTCTATTCACACAATGGACCTCTGGCAGGGCGCTGCGAAGCAGGTATCGGCGGGCCAGCCCGATCCGGAGTGCCGCGTCTGCGGCGCACACGAATTCCGCTACTTAGACGGACGCAAAAGGACACCTGTTAGCCTGTGTGGACGCAATGCCGTGCAGTTGCATGAGAATGCCCGGCCTCTGGATTTGGAAAGATTGGCTGAACGGCTCCGGCCCCTGGGCATGGTGCGAGTGAACGAGTTTGCCCTGCGCTTATCGGTGCCTAAGTATGACGTAACGTTTTTCCCCGATGGCCGCGCGATTGTCAAGGGAACAACGGATGTCGGCGTTGCCCGCAGTGTTTACGCGCAGTTGGTAGGAGGATAGGACTTCGATAAAGCCGGCGATTTGGGTCAGGATGGGTGTGACGAGGGGAGTGCATGCCGACTGACTCCCCTTTCGCCGTCAGTTTCTCAACTTCTTAGAACTCCCGCTTGGCCGCATCCGCCTCAGCCGCCATGCTGAGCAAGAGCTTTGCGAATGCCTGCGGCTGGCCGATGAACAGCCCCGATGCCATGAGGAAATTCGCTGCGCCCATGGCATCGATTTGTCCTGGATCGGTTGGGCGAATTACCGCGCAATGAGGCAGGTCCGGGCTGATAAATTCGCACGGGACAGGAAAGATCAGATTGGTCTGCAAAAGCGGGTTCCCGGTGGCGTTGAAATCCGGAAAGGTCAACCCGGTTGCCGGATCGGTTACCGGCGCAACCGGAGGCTGCACCGCATTCCCGGCAAAATCCACCCATTCCAGGAAATGCGCTACTTCGTCTCCGCCGATCGCAAACATGATTTTTAAGACTTCCAGACTCGTCACCTTCTGCCCGAGAGTCGGGTAAAGACTCGATCCACCCTGCTCGATTGAGGCGAAGTGAAACGCCGCCGCGTTAGCGATTGCTTGAATATGATCTGCATCGCCGAAATCGGCATTGGTCCGGGGGATGGCCGTAACTGGCTTGGCAAACAACGCGGGCAATGCCTGCGGGAAGGTGGCGCCAAAATCGGGGTTCTTGGCGCTGCGATAACGGGTAAACCAGCTTGTGTCTATCTTGAGTTGCGTCAGATTTGTGAGCCGGCCAATTTCCTGCGCCCCGGCGGCCTGACTACTTGGCAAAGTACGAAACCGGTCGAGATCGACGGGCTCCTCGCCTTTTGAAATCAAGTAGGCGTTCAGGAATTCGGCGTGGCTCAACTCATCCAGCGTATTGCTTGTAATATATTGTTGACCATCGCCATCCAGATTCTGAAAGGCTTGTTGATACGAATTCGTTGGCTCTGTGGTCACTCCTCCTAGCTCCGCATACTGAACCCAGAGATCCGTTTCGATCAGCTCAGCCGCTGCCACGAACCTGAGGACGGCGGTATCGCCTCTTGTCAGTCTATTGTTATCCCTGGCGAACAGTGGACGTTCACCGAGGACGCTTGCGCCAGCCCCGGCTGCTCCCACCGCGATGCTGCTTCGCAGAAAGGAACGGCGGTTCTTAGCCGGCTTCGAATTATTGTCTTTCATACAACTCTCCTTAGAGTGCCTTCCTTCATAATTTGGCCCCCGCTCCAGCGTGTGGCATTAACCCTAGCCAATGGTGGACAACCTGTAAATGTTTTGTAATTACACATCCCGGCTGTCTCTTGAAAACGTAAGCCCGGCATCGAATCGGATCTCTAGGTCCGAGTTGTAAAGGTTGGACAGACGGGCGGCTTTGTTTTAGCGCCTATTGATGGGCCGCGCGGCCTCGCAGCACTTTGCGACCATCAGGGTAATGTCGTCATGCTGTTCGCCGGAGCCAAATTGGCGCACGTCTGAGAGAATGGCCTGCACCATCGCTTCAGACGACAAGCTGTGGTAACGGTGCAAGGAAAGTAAAACGCCCTCCTCGCCAAACTCCTCACCGGCCGTATTAAACGACTCGGTCACGCCGTCGGTATAGAGGGCGACGACGTCGCCGGCGAAGAGTTGACATTCTCCCACAGAGCAATCCCATTCGGTAAACAATCCCAACACGGTGCAGGTAGACTCCAGGCGTTCGACCGAACGATCACGCCGCAAAACGAGCCCCGCGAGATGACCGCAGTTGACATAGCGCAATTGTTGGAGCGCATCATTGTACTCGGCGAAGAAGAGAGTGGCGTAGGCACTGGCGATAGTGTTGTCGTAGAACAGTTGGTTGACTGAACGCATCATCCTTTGCAACTCGTCGGAGGCCAGCGCGCATTGACTTCGGAGTTGTGCCTGTAGATTGGCCATGAGGAGGGCCGCGGCGATGCCCTTTCCGGCGACATCGCCGACAACCAGGCCGAGGCGCTCTTGACCGAGAGACAGGAAATCGTAGTAGTCGCCGCCGACCTGCCGAGCCTGTGCGCAAATTCCAGAATATTCAAGCGTATTGCATGCCGGGAGCCGTTGCGGGAACAGTCTGGATTGTACTTGCCGGGCGATATCCAACTCATAGGCAACGCGCCGGTCGGCTTCCAGTTTTTCGGCAACCGCGCGCCGTTGGGCTTCGATAGCGACGGTCACCTCATCGAAGCTGACGAGCGCAAATGAATTTCGATCAGGATCCTCAAAACGGGTGAAGACTTCTCCCCAAACCGAGGGATTGGCACTGATAGCGCCGTCAACCCCGTGTTTCTGATACTTGATGCGTCTGAGCCGGGGAGTAAAGCGGAAGCGCACTCCGCGACTGGTCCATTCAAGGAATTGAGCAGCGACATCTTCCGAAACAAACGCCACGCGCGTGGCGCGGCCAATGAATTTACATTCGGGTGAATCGGGCTTAGGTTCGATGAGTGTTAAGACAGCGGTGCCATCGGGAGGCGACACGCCAACCCAGCGCTGCCCGGATTGCAAACGGGCATCGAACGCCAATTCGAAGCCGAGCTTATCAAGATAGAATCGCAGACTGCGCTCTTGATCGCGGACGTACACATCCACTGAATGCAGGCGCAAGTGGCCGCGCTGTTGCTTAGGCGGGACAACTTGCCCATTGCCCTCACCAGAGGAAGAGTTGCTGAGGGGTGGATAAGTCACGTCACTCGCTCGCGCGGATTTCCGCAAGGCGATCAAGCAGCAGTTTGGGCAACTGGGCTTCGATTTCAAGGCCGATGAGTCCCACGCCGTCGAGATCCTGGATATGCACGCGATCCTTTAGACGGTAGCTGGTAAGTTTCATGCGGACAAGATCGGCCACCGTTGCGATGAGGATACCTTCGCGGGTTTTTTCGGGCGGGGATGCCGGGACAGCTTCTGCATACTCCGGGCGAACCTTCTCATTCACAAATAGGAGATGGATGGCGGATCGGGCCTTTGGCCGGGCGGCGTCGGTGAGCATATCGACTCCACCAGCGTGCCGATAGACCCAGCCCGCCTTCCGAGCCGCTTCAATCACCGCAGGGAGATGCGCACGATCAATAGCAGCGTCAACATCGGAGGTGAGCCGGGCGCGGAGCGGATCGCGTTCAAAGACGTGGATGAAAACGGCCATTCCACCCACCACTCTGTATGGTATGCCCGCGGCAGTCAGCAGCGCGTGGAGTTGATGGATTCGGTCGAACAGTTGTTCCACATGAGTGTCATAGGCTAACGCTGTGAGCATTCGATTACTCACCTAAGCCGGCGGTTTGGTGTATTGATTCAGCCACTCGATCACGGTCTTATACCAAAACTGGCTATTTTGCGGTTTGAGTATCCAATGGCCTTCGTCGGGAAACTGCACCAGCTTAGAGGGTACTTTCATCTGTTGCAAGGCAGTGAACAACTGTTGCCCCTGACCGATAGGTACCCGGTAATCGAGTTCTCCCTGAGTGACGAGCGTTGGAGTTTTGAAATTCTTCACGTAATTGCTGGGCGACCATTTTTCGTACATCGCGGGATTCTCCCAAGGGAAGCCTTGAAACTCCCACTTTGGGAACCACAGCTCCTCCGTAGTGCCGGCCTCGCTGGCTAAGTCGTAAACACCGGCGTGGGAGACCAGCGCTCGAAAGCTATCACTATGCCCCAGTATCCAATCGATCATATAGCCGCCAAAAGAGCCGCCCGCCGCCGCCATACGATTCGAGTCTACGTAGGGCAATCCAGTGACGGAGTTGACTGTCGCCACGATTGATTGGTAGGCGCGGCCGCCCCAATCGCCATTGACCGCGTCGGTGTAGGCTTGCCCATAACCAATAGACCCTTGCGGATTCGGCATCACCACTACATAGCCGGCGCCGGCGAAAACCTGAGCGTTCCAGCGATAACTCCATGATTCGCCCCAATCACCTTGGGGACCTCCGTGAATGAGGAACAAGACTGGATATCTTTTTGAGGGATCGAAATCGACAGGCTTGACGATGAAGCTTTCGACTTTGGAGGCATCGGGACCATTAACGGTTATGCGCTCGAGAGGTGTGAGTTGATAGCCGTTGACTATGTCGTCGTTCAGGTGGGTCAGAGCGACACCGCTACCGCCTTTGGAGGTCGCTTTGAAGATTTCGACTGGACGCGAACCGCTCTGTTCGGCGTAGACCAACACCTTGTCTCCCGGCGTGAACTGCATGGAGGTAATGGATGTAGGGCCTTGTGCGATGGTGCGGATGGCGCCACCGCTGGCCGGCATCATCATGAGAGGTTGGGAACCGTGATCGTCGATTGTGAAGAATAGGCGCTTCGAATCGGCGGCCCAGGTGTAGGATTCCACCCAACGGTCGAGCGAATCGGTTAGGCTCGTAACGGCGTTGGTTTGCAGATCCAAGACGGCGAGACGCCACAAGTCGCTTTCGTAGCCGGCCCGGGTTTGCGTACGAAAGGCGAGGAGTTTGCCGTCGGGTGAAAAGACGGGCCCTTCATCGGCGCCACGGCCGCCAGTGAGTTGCTTGGGCGCGCCACCGGCGGCGGACACCAGGTAGATATCGGAATTGGTACTGGTGGAAAGATCGGTTTCGTTATTGGCGACGTAAGCGATTTGGACGCTATCGGGCGAAAAGACATAGGGCTCAGGCCCACCCAACGAAAAAGGTGGCGTATCGATGGCGCCCGGAGTGAGATCGCGTAGTTTGCCGGCGTTTAGCGTTTGAATCAGTAAATGGCGGCGCCGGTTGCCTTGATACTGGGTCCAATGGCGGTAGAGCAAAGAAGTGTAAACGCGCGCGTGCATTTTTGAGGCGGCATCTTTGTCGAGGTTCGCTTTGTTGCAGGGCGCGTCATAATCTATGCCAGGAACAGCGTTAGAGGGTGCGCAACCAGGATAAACGTCACTGGTGAAAACGATCAGGTTTCCGTCGGGTGAAATGGTAACGCCGTCGGCGCCGGTGGGGAGATTCGTGATCGGATGCTGATCGCTGCCATCAGGGTTCATCGACCAGATCTGGGTGGCATTGCTTGGGCCGGAAGGGAGAGGCCGGTCGGAAACGTAAAATATGCGCTTGGAATCGGGGGTCCAACGGGGCCGGGTATTGCTGGTTCCATCGTTGGTGAGGCGAATAGGCGAGCCGCCATCTAGGGGGACCACAAAAATGTGGGTGGGTTTGGCATTGTTCGCGAGATCGACCGTCTGAACGGTGAAAGCGACGGTCATGCCATCGGGCGAAAGCTGGGGGTCGTCAATGCGGGCTATCTTGGCTAGAGCGTCGAAAGTGAACGGAGCTTTTGCCGGCAGGCGAGTGTAGCAACCAATGCCGAGCAAGAGCCCGCACAAAAAGGCGGTGCGCATAAATCATTATTGTATAGAGGTGGATGGCAAACGATAGGGTAGAGAAGCAACTCGAGAGTTTGAAAGCGCTGCGTGGGATGGGGCTGACCGCCGACGTGAGCGCCGCGCTGAAGAAGGCGTTGGCCGACCGCGTCAATATAGTTGTGGCCAAGGCGGCGCAGATTTGCGGCGACCTGCAGGCCGTGGCTTTAATTCCGGAGTTGAAGAAAGCGTTTGAGCGCTTTTTTGAGGAGAAAGATCCGCAGTGCTGGGCCAAGAATGCCTTGGGCAAGGCATTGAAGGATTTGGGAGTGCAGGAATCGGCGGTGTTCTTGCGCGGTGTGCGGCATGTGCAATATGAGCCGGTTTGGGGCGGCCAGGAAGATACGGCGACGGTGTTGCGCGGCGCTTGCGCGATGGCGTTGGTGCAATGCAACGACATACCGCGAGAGGAAACGCTCCGTTACCTGGTGGATGCATTATCGGAAACGGCAGCCACGGTTCGTATGGACGCGGCGGCGGCGCTGGCGCAGATGGACGGCCGTGAGGTGGCGCTTCTTTTACGGCTGAAAGCGCGTGTGGGCGATAAAGATGCCCGTGTGACGGGGCAGGTGTTAGAGGGCCTGCTGCAGATTGAAGGGAAAGCGGCGCTACCTTTTGTGGCAGCGTTTCTGGAATGCGGCGATGAGGAAGCGGCGGAAGAAGCGGCGTTGGCTTTAGGCGCTTCACGCATGCCGGAAGCGGTGGCAATGCTGCGCGAGACGTGGGAGAAGTGGCAAGGTATACGGCCGGGAACGGCGCTGTTGCGCGCCCTGAGCGCTTCCAGGCTGGATCACGCGATTGACTTTCTGATTGGTCTCATAAAGCAAGCAAGGCCGCACGATGCCGAAGATGCGCTGCACGCGCTGGCGCTGAATAAGGGCACGGAGGAAATGGTGAGTCGAGTGGAACAAGCGGTTAGAGAGCGCGGGGATGGGAAGTTAGCGGCCATCTTTCGGCAGCGTTTTCGGTTGGAGTAGGTGCAACGTGCGGTGTGCAAATGCGAGATACCCCTTGGTAGGATGACAAAGAAGAGCCCAGCCGCATGATTCGACCCTACCGGGGCACTACGCCTAAAATCGCCGAGTCTGCTTACGTGGATCCGAGCGCGCAAGTGATTGGGGATGTTGTGGTGGGCGAACGTTCCAGCGTCTGGCCGCTGGTGACCATTCGCGGCGATGTAAATCACATACGAATTGGAGACGAGACGAGCATTCAGGACAACAGCGTTCTGCATGTGGATCATCGTTTGTATCCGTGCCTGGTGGGAAGCCGAGTCACGGTGGGCCATAGTGTTGTGTTGCATGGCTGCGTGGTGGAAGATGAAGCGCTGATTGGGATTGGAGCGATTGTGCTGAATGGCGCGAAGATTGGGCACGGCGCTATTGTGGCGGCAGGTGCGCTGGTGCCGGAGGGCATGGAGGTGCCGGCGAACATGCTGGTGATGGGGACTCCTGCCAAGGTAAAGCGCGCCGTTACTTCCGATGAGCAGGAGCGCTTTAAACAGAATTGCCAGAACTACGTTAAGATCACAACAATTTATAAGGAAGAGCCGATTTGATTCAAGCCGTAAAGGGCATGCGCGATATTCTACCGCCGGTTAGCGGAGTGTGGAATGACGTGGAGGCCGCTGCCCGCCAGGTATTTCACCAGTTCAACTATCGCGAGATTCGTACTCCGTTGTTGGAAGAGACCAGCTTGTTCGCGCGCGGCGTTGGGGAAGAGACCGATATCGTCAGCAAAGAGATGTACACCTTTGAAGATCGCGATGGCAGTTCACTAACGCTGCGGCCGGAGAACACGGCTTCGGTGCTGCGCGCGTATGTCGAGCACCGGCTAGATCAACAGCCGGGCGTGCAGAAGCTTTATTACATTGGTCCGATGTTTCGGCGTGAGCGTCCGCAGAAAGGGCGGTATCGGCAGTTTTTTCAGATTGGGGCGGAAGCGATTGGAACCGATTCGCCGGCGGTGGATGCCGAAGCGATTGAACTGGCGGTGGAGATTTTGCGGGCGGCGGGTATCAGCGGTTTCGAATTGCAGATTAACTCGATTGGATCGAAAAAAACGCGCGCCAAATACAACGATGCGCTGCGCGCCGAATTGAAAGAAGTAGCTCCGCGGATGTGCGAGGATTGCCGGCGCCGCGCCGAAACCAATCCGCTGCGGGTATTGGATTGCAAGGTGCCTAGCGACCAGCCGATTATCGACAAGCTTCCCTCGATTTTGGATTTTCTGGATGCGGACGATAAAGAACATTTTCGGCGGGTGCGTGAATTTTTGGACGACCGGGAGATTGGCTATACGTTAAAGCCGCGGTTGGTGCGCGGGCTTGATTATTACATGCGGACGACTTTTGAAATTACGCATGGCGCCTTGGGCGCGCAAAACGCGATACTGGGCGGCGGCCGTTACGATGGGCTGGCCGAGACGATCGGATCGAAAGTGGCAGCGCCCGGGATTGGCTTTTCGATTGGCGAAGACCGTTTAGTGATGGCGGTGGAAGAGGCCGGGAAGAGCAAGGCCGCGCCTTTAGACCTGTACATTGCGCCCATGGGCGACCCAGCGCTGCGGCATTGCGCGGTGTTGGCTGGCGAAATAAGGAAACTGAATTTATCTGTGGAAGTGGGAACGGATCGCAAATTGAAGCGCATGCTGGAGCTGGCGAATAAGCTGGAAGCGCGCTTTACGCTGATTTTGGGAGACAACGAAATTGTTTCGCAAGCTTATAGCTTGAAGAATATGGCGACGGGCGAGCAGGAGACCCTTTCGCGGCAGGCTTTACTCGATCGATTGAAAAACAATGGCTGAAGTACAACTGGATTTTTTGGGCGAGCTGCGGCGGACACATAGCTGCGGAGCGCTCCGCACCGGCGACACCGGCAAGAACGCGCTGCTGATGGGGTGGGTTCACCGGCGGCGCGATTTGGGCGGGCTGATTTTTATTCATCTGCGCGACCGCGATGGCATTACCCAACTGGTGTTTGACGAAAGCAAGAATGCGGCGGCGCACCAGCGGGCGCAGGAGCTGAGTTCGGAGTTCGTGATTGCGGTAGAGGGTTTGGTGGAACAGCGTTCCGCCGATACGGTGAATCCGAGCATTGCCACAGGCGAAGTGGAAATGGCGGTGGCGAAACTTTGGATCTTGAACGAATCGCGCACGCCCCCATTTCCATTGGAAGACAACGTGGATGTGAAGGAAGAAGTGCGTTTGAAATACCGTTACGTAGATTTGCGGCGGCCACGGATTCAGCGGAATATCATGATGCGGTCGAAGGTGACGCTGGCGATACGGCAGGCGTTGTATGCACAGGGTTTTTTGGAGATAGAAACGCCGTTTATGACGCGGTCTACGCCGGAAGGGGCGCGCGATTATTTAGTGCCCAGCCGCGTGCAGCCGGGTAGTTTTTATGCGCTGCCGCAATCGCCACAGATCTTCAAGCAATTGCTGATGGTGAGCGGTTATGAGCGCTACTTCCAGATTGTGCGCTGCTTTCGCGACGAAGATTTGCGGGCGGACCGGCAGCCGGAATTTACGCAGATCGATTTGGAAATGTCGTTCCCGCAGGAAGAGCAAATCTACGAAGTGATTGAGCCACTGGTGCAAGGGGTGGTAGCGGCGGCGGGGAAAAAGATGCAGGCGAACATTCCGCGGCTTACTTTTGCGGAAGCGCTGCGATCTTACGGCAGCGATAAGCCAGACCTGCGATTGCCGCCGTTTTATTGTGTCGAGGATTTATTCGCCGGCAGCGATTTTAAGACGGAAGGCTTGCCGGTAGCGGCGATCCACATTCCGAAAACGGGTCAGTTGAGCCGCAAGGAGCGCGACGAAATAAAAGCGCTGGGGCAGGAGCGCGGGCTGCGGGTGTTTGACGATTTGAAACGCCTGGAACGCGATTATCCGGCGCAGATGGAGAAGGTGCGCGAGAGAGTGAAAGCGGCGGAGGAGGATCTGGTGATTATTGCCGGTTCGGCTGGACCGATAGAAGGCGCGCTGGCGGATCGTAAGGTGCTGGAATTGTGCGGGCAATTGAGAGTGCAGTTGGCGCAAAAATACAGTGACCGGCATAAGCTGCTCGACCCGGAGGATCTGCGTTTTCTATGGGTGGTAGAGTTTCCGATGTTTGAGTGGGATGAGGAAGACAAGCGCTGGAACGCGGCGCATCACCCATTCACTTCGGTGCATGATGGAGATTTCGAGAAGCTGACGAGCGATCCAGCGCATTGCCGAGCCAAGTCATACGATCTGGTGTTGAACGGGGTGGAACTGGGATCGGGGTCGATTCGTATTCACCGGCGCGATGTGCAGACGAAAGTGTTTGCCGCGTTGGGCTTCAGTGAGGAGGAGGCCAAACGGAGGTTTGGGTTTCTTTTGGAGGCACTGGAGTATGGAGCGCCTCCGCATGGCGGAATAGCGCTCGGATTAGACAGGCTGGTGATGCTGCTGGCAGGGGAACAATCGATTCGCGAAGTCATCGCGTTCCCGAAGACGGCGAAGGGGACTGACTTGATGTGCGAGGCGCCATCGACTGTCCCCGAGCGGCAGTTACGAGAGTTAGGTATAAGACTTAATGTGTCTCAGTAGGCAACCTCGGATGATAGTCAGGGTAGGCCGGGCGCTTGTAAGTAGGCTGAGGGTTCTTTTCGAGTAGCTCCAGGGCTGCTTGCACGGCGCGTTCGAGTTGTGGGTCGTGACCCTGACGAACGAGCTTGGGGTCTTGGTCGATCTCGATATCGGGAGCTATGCCATGGTTCTCGACCTCCCACTCTCCTGAGAGTCCGTAGAAGGCCCAGCGAGGGGCAGTGACATAACCTCCGTCGAGCAAGGGTGGATAGTTGCCGATGCCGACGAGGCCTCCCCAGGTTTTCATTCCGACGAGAGGACCGAGGCCGGCTTTACGGAAATACCAAGGCATAGCATCACCGCCTGAGCCGGCGAACTGGTTGATGATCATTACTTTGGGTCCGTAGATAGCTTGCACGGGATCGGTAATGTCTTCGCCTTCGCGAGCCATGATGCGGCCCATAGGATGACGGCCCAGGTACTCGATGATGTAATCGGCAATGTCGCCGCCATGGTTGTAGCGTTCATCGAGCACCGCGCCTTGCTTACCGATCTGGGCGAAGAAGTAGCGATTGAAGCTGGTGTAGCCGCCATTGGCGGTGTCGGGTAAATGAACGTAGGCGAGCTTGCCGCCACTCAGTTGATCGACCTTGCGGCGGTTGCCCTCTATCCATGCCAGATGGCGAAGGGATTCTTCGTTTTCGACCGGGACGACGGTGACGTCGCGCGCGGCTGAACCATCGGCATTAGGACCAACGCGCAGAACAGTTTGCTTGCCGGCGGTTTCCTGGAAGAAGCTATAAACGTTATCGGAAGACTGAAGCTCGCGGCCATTGACGGCCAGAAGATATTCGCCCGCTGCCACGTTCACGCCGGGTTGGGTGAGGGGCGCTTGTAACTCTGGATTCCAGTTTTCGCCGTTGTAAATTCGCGCGAAACGCCAGCGATTGTTTTCCAGTTTGTAATCGGCGCCCAACAACCCTACCTTGACCTTGGGCACATCCGGTTCCGAACCTCCGCCGACGAACATGTGGCCGATGTTGATGTTGCCGAGCATTTCCTGGAAGAGGTAGGTTAGATCGTCGCGGCTGCTCACACTATCGACCCAGGGTTTGTAGAAGCCCTCAGCGGTTTCGAGGTTTAGGCCGTGGGCGTGCGGGTCATACAAAAAATCGCGCTCGACGCGCCAGACTTCGTGATACATCTGCTTCCATTCGGCGCGCGGATCGACATAGACCTGCATGTCGGCGGTTTTGAGCAAGCCATCGCCAGGTTTAGGAGGGGCGTCGGCCCCGGTTATGAACCATTGCTCACCTTGGCGGATGAGCATCTTTTCGCCGTTGTCAGAAAGCGTATAGACAGTGACGCCACTGACAATCTGATCGGTCTTACGAGTTTTGAAATCGAACTTCGTAACCGTGAGCGGAGGAGGTCCGTAACTGGTTTGAACCAAAGGACGCTCTACGACAAACAAAATGTTTTCTTTACCGGGAAGAGCGGCGAAGTAGTTTTTCTCAGGCAGTGGTACGGTGAGGATGCGCTGCTGGATGTTATCGAAATCGATGCTGACTTTGACGGCTTCCTTGTCTTTTTTGTCTTTGTCTTTATCCTTGTCTTTGTCCTTATCCTTGTCGGCATCGTCTTTCTTCTCGTCCTTTTCCTCGTCGCTGAGGGGTGCGAGAGGCGATGGGAGGTCTTTGCGGAGGACGGCGACATAGACGGCGCTGGTGAGTGGATGACCGATGCTGGTCATGTCGATCCAGCCGCCGCTGAGGGCGACATTGGTAGAGGAGAGGAAGAAGAGGTATTTGCCGGTTTTATCGAAGGCGGGAGCGTAGGCGTCACTCAGGCCATCGGTGAGTTGCGTGGTTTTCGCGGTGTCGAGTGAGTAGACAAAAACGCCGTGCAAGTGATTGTGCAATTGACGGGCATAGGAAATCCACTTGCTATCGGGAGACCAGGAGGGACGGAAATCGTAGGAAGGGCTGTCGTAGAGATCAGTATCAATTTTGACGGGAGTCTTCTTGTCGACGTCAACGTACCAGAGGTTCAAGCGCTTGTCGAAGTAGGCAATGTGTTTGTTATCGGGCGCCCAGGTGGGGGAGTAGAAGTAGGAAGGAGGAAAACCGAGGTTGATTTTAGTGACAGACCCCAGACCGTTTTGATCGCGGATATGGAGAGCGTATTCGCCAGATTCGTCGGAAAAATAAGCGATGAATTTGCCGTTGGGAGACCAGGCTGGATCGCGGTCGGCAGCGGCGGGGCTGCTGGTGAGATTGCGAATGTCTCCTTTATCGGCAGGGACAGTGAGGATATCGCCGTGGGTTTCAAACACGGCGCGTTGGCCAGTGGGAGAAAGGGCGACATTGTTGATGGCTTGGTTCTTGATCTTTTCAAAATGCGGGCGAACTTCGGCAAGGTCGGCCGAGACAGTGATGGGAATGGGATGGGATTTGCCGCTGGCGAGGTCATAGAGATGAAGAGAGCCGAATTGCTCGTAGACAATGGCGTCGGAGGTGGCGGAGGCGGACTTGAGATCGAGGCCATCGTTCTCTATAACTTCAGTGACATTCTTGGATTCGATGTCATAAGACCAGAGACTGACAGCTCCTTTTCGATCGGAGAGAAAGTAGATCTTCTTACCGACCCACATAGGATTGAAGTCGTTTGAATTATCGCGCGGGATGGGGGTGACGCTGGAATCGGCCAGATCGGCGAGCCAGATTTTCAACGTTTGGCCGCCGTTGTAGCGTTTCCAGGCACTTTGCCAATGGAAGACGGGTTCATAGGCGATGTGAGAACCGTCGGGCGAGAAGGCGCCGTCTTCCGCCATGGACAGGGGCAGCGGGGTGGGCATGGTTCCATCGAGGGCGAGAGTGTAGAGCTGGCTGCTATCGGCAAAGCTTTCGCGGCGGGAGGCGAAGAGAACGGATTTGCCGTCGGGGGTCCAGCCGGCGAGGATGTCGGGACCGGGGTGATAAGTGAGGCGCCGGGGAACGCCGCCGGTAGAGGGAACGACGTAGACATCAACATTGCCTTCGTATTCGCCGCTAAAAGCGATGAGTGAGCCATCGGGCGAGAAATGAGGATTGAATTCGTGGCCGATGCCGCTGGTGAGGCGATGCGCTTCGCCGCCTTCGCGAGAGACGATCCACAGATCGCTGGCGTATTCGAAGACGATTTGAGTTTTGCTGACGGATGGGTTGCGCAGCAGCAGTTTGGTTTGGGCATGGAGGAGTGGCGCGAAGAGGGCGGCCAAGCAAAGAGAGAGGAGGGCGAAGTTCATAACAGAATTCAGGATATATCGAACGCGGGAGTTTTTTCCCGAAAAGGCGGATATTTGGCAGGACGGGAGGGTAACTGCGGATTGGAGATGGAGTGTCATTGCGAGCTTATCTTACATGTGGGGCGAACGAGGCGCCGGGAAAATTTGGGGTAAAGAGATGAAAAGAAGAAAGATAATAAATGTGGGGAGTTTGTCATCCGCCGCACGGCCCCCTTTTGGGGCCGTCAGGAGGACGGATGAAAAATGGCCGTTTAATTCGGGGTGCTGTCGAAATTTTTGGAACCTACGAGATTTTTATGTGATTGATTCGATAGGGGATTTACGTCACTATTTTTCATAGGATCGATAAATTTTGGGAGATTCGGGGAGGTGGCGGGGATGAACAGGGAGGGCGAACGGGAGGCGAATATGGGGTTGAGATGGCATGTTTGAAGGGGAGTTCTTGAGACTTTCCGGGGACTTCTTGGGAGTTCCAGGGGAGTTTTAGAGTAGTTTTCGGGTTGGACTGAAAATCCTCGAGGAGCACAACGGCCATGCGGTGGAGGTTGTAAATGGCGGGGCCGCGAAACCCCCCGATGTGGTCTCTGCAAAAGTGCAGAAGTTGCTCAACAAATGTGGCGTTCGGGTACACGTGAAGACGTCAGAAGCTACAGGGAAAATGGAATACGCTGGTGCCCGCGTCATTTTCCAGATACAGCAGGTTCAACCCGGGCGTGTATTGCATGTAGCAGGCAGGGCATGCGCGCCATTGACTGAGCTGTTAAACAGCAGGCGCACCGTTGACGGGTCCGCCGCACCGTTCGGATCCGAATAGAGCGCGCTGAAAGACTGTGTCGCGCCCGAGCCCGCATTCGGCGTGACCGAAACCGCCGCGGGCGGTCCCGCTGGGACGCCCCAAGTCCCCTGCTGCACCCAGCCGCTGTTGCTGGAAATCGACGCGGCATACAGATAGATATTGGTCGGTATAGCACTAGCGAATGTGAGGGCCGCATTCAGCGTGGCCGTGTTGCCGGAAGCGCTGTAGGAAGACCCGGCCGCACTGAGCGTACATTGGCTGTTGGACACCGTGGCCGACGATCCGGGCGTGATCCCGGCCGATACGGCGGTGTTGGCGTCATTCTCCAG
Organism: Bryobacterales bacterium; assembly: GCA_963785595.1. Taxonomy (GTDB): domain Bacteria; phylum Acidobacteriota; class Terriglobia; order Bryobacterales; family Bryobacteraceae; genus Bog-105. The sequence goes on from CAWAVY010000004.1 coordinate 1,280,424, forward strand.
ATAAAGCAGATTCGCCGCCGGACTGTACTGAACATAGCAGGCATGCGCGCCGCTGAGCGTGGTATTAAATAACAGCCGTACGGTTGACAGGTCTGCCGCGCCGTTCGGATCCGAATACGCGGCGCTGAACGTCTGGCTCAAGCCCGACCCGGCATTGGGCGTGACCGACACCACGGCCGGAGGCCCGGCTGAAACGCCCCAAGTTCCCTGCTGCAGCCAGCCGCTATTGGCCGCGGCGCCGGCATACAGATAGATGTTGGTAGGCAGTGCGCTCGCAAACGTGAGCGCTACGTTCAGCGTGGCCGTGTTACCCGTCACGCTATAGGAAGATCCCGCCGCACTCAGAGAGCACTGGCTGTTGGACACGGTGGCTTGCGATCCGGGCGTTATCCCGGCCGAGACGCCAGTGTCCCCATCATTTTCCAGGTAGAGCAGATTGTCCGCCGGGCTGTACTGCACATAGCAGGCATGCACGCCGCTGACAGAGCTGTTAAATAACAGCCGCACGGTCGCGAGGTCTGCCGCGCCGTTCGGATCCGAGTACACCGCGCTGAACGTCTGCGACGCGCCCGATCCCGAACTAGGCGTCACGGACACTACCGACGGCGGTCCCGCTGAAACACCCCAGGTCCCTTTTTGCACCCAGCCGCTATTGGCCGCGGCCCCGGCATACAGATAAATGTTCGTGGGCAGAGAGCTGGTGAATGTGAGCGCCACATTCAGCGTGGCCGTGTTGCCCAACGCGCTATAGGAAGATCCCGCCGCATCCAGCGTACACTGGCTGTTGGACACGGTGGCTTGCGACCCGGGCGTTACGCCGACCGAGACACCGGCGCCCGCGTCATTTTCCAGATACAGCAGGTTCAACCCGGGCGTGTATTGCACGTAGCAGGCATGCACGGCGGTGACAGAGCTATTAAATAACAGCCGCACGGTCGCGAGGTCCGCCGCGCTGTTCGGATCCGAGTATACTGCGCTGAACGACTGTGTCGCGCCCGAGCCCGCATTCGGCGTGACCGAAACCGCAGCGGGCGGTCCCGCTGAGACGCCCCAGGTCCCCTGCTGCACCCAGCCGCTGTTGCCGGAAATCGAGGCGGCATACAGATAAATGTTCGTGGGCAGAGAGCTGGTGAATGTGAGCGCCACATTCAGCGTGACCGTGTTGCCGGAAGCGCTGTAGGAAGACCCGGCCGCATTCAGCGTACATTGGCTGTTGGACACCGTGGCCGACGATCCGGGCGTGATCCCGGCCGATACGGCGGTGTTGGCGTCATTCTGCAGATAAAGCAGATTCGCCGCCGGACTGTACTGAACATAGCAGGCATGCGCGCCGCTGACCGTGGTATTAAATAACAGCCGTACGGTTGACAGGTCTGCCGCGCCGTTTGGATCCGAGTAGACCGCGCTGAATGTCTGGGTCAGGCCCGACCCGGCATTGGGCGTGACCGACACCAAGGCCGGCGGTCCCGCTGAGACGCCCCAGGTCCCCTGCTGCACCCAGCCGCTATTGGCCGCGGCGCCGGCATACAGATAGATGTTGGTGGGCAGTGCGCTCGCAAACGTGAGCGCTACGTTCAGCGTGGCCGTGTTGCCCGACGCGTTATAAGAAGACCCAGCCGCACTCAGAGTACACTGGCTATTGGACACGGCTGCTTGCGATCCGGGCGTTATCCCGGCCGAGACGCCAGTGTCCCCATCATTTTCCAGGTAGAGCAGATTGTCCGCCGGGCTGTACTGCACATAGCAGGCATGCACGCCGCTGACCAAGGTGTTGAATAGCAGCCGAACGGTCGACAGATCCGCCGCGCCGTTCGGATCCGAGTACACCGCGCTGAACGTCTGCGACGCGCCCGATCCCGAGTTAGGCGTCACCGACACTACCGCGGGCGGTCCCGCTGAGACGCCCCAGGTCCCCTGCTGCACCCAGCCGCTGTTGGCGGCGGCCCCGGCATACAGATAAATGTTCGTGGGCAGAGAGCTGGTGAATGTGAGCGCCACATTCAACGTGGCCGTGTTACCCGTAACGCTATAGGAAGACGACGCAGCATTCAGTAGGCACTGGCTGTTGGACACACTCGTCCAGGATTGCGGTGGGACGCCTGCGCTTAGGCCGGTGCCCGCGTCATTTTCCAGATATAGCAAATTGTCCGCCGGGCTGTACTGCACGTAGCAGGCATGCGCGCCGTTGACCGTGCTGTTAAACAGCAGGCGCACCGTGGACAGGTCCGCCGCACCGTTCGGATCCGAGTAGACCGCGCTGAAGGCCTGATAGGAGCCCGAGCCCGCATTGGGCGTCACTGAAACAACCGTCGGCGGTCCCACTGAATTCCAGGTGCCCTTTTGCACCCAGCCGCTGTTGCTGGCGGCGCCGGCATACAGATAGATATTGGTGGGCAGCGCGCTGGTGAGTGAAAGCGCGACAGTCAGCGTCGCCGTATTACTCGACGCGCTGTAGGAAGAACCGGCGGCGTTCAGCGTGCACTGGCTGTTAGACAGCGTGGCCGGCGATCCGGGCGCGATACCCGCCGATACGGCGGTGTCCCCGTCATTCTCCAGATAGAGCAAATTTGCCGCCGGCGTGTACTGCACGTAGCAGGCATGCGCGCCATTGACTGAGCTGTTAAACAGCAGGCGCACGGTGGACAGGTCCGCCGCACCGTTCGGATCCGAGTAGACCGCGCTGAATGTCTGGGTCAGGGCCGATCCCGCATTTGGCGTTACCGAGACTGCCGTCGGCGGCCCGGCCGAAACACCCCAGGTGCCTTTTTGCACCCAGCCGCTGCTGCTGGCGGCGCCGGCATACAGATAGATATTGGTGGGCGGCGCGCTGGTGAATGTGAGAGCCACATTCAGCGTGGCGGTGTTGCCCGAAGCGCTGTAGGAGGATCCCGCCGCGTTCAGTGTGCAGCGGCTGTTGGACACGGTCGATTGCGATCCGGGTGCGATACCGGCTGAAACGCCGGCGCCCAGGTCGTTCTCCAGGTACAGCAGATTCAACGCCGGCGTGTATTGCACATAGCAGCCATACGCGCCGCTGTCCGAGCTATTAAATAACAGGCGCACCGTGGCCAGGTCTGCGGCGCCGTTCGGATCGGAATACACCGCGCTAAACGTCTGTGTCAGGCCCGACCCGGCATTCGGCGTCACCGACACCACGGCCGGAGGCCCGGCTGAAACGCCCCAAGTTCCCTGCTGCACCCAGCCGCTGTTGCCGGAAGCCGACGCGGCATACAGATAGATATTGGTGGGCAGAGCGCTGGTGAATGTAATTGTCACAAACAGTATCCCAGAGTTCCCCGACACGGAATAGTTAGACGCCGCCGCAATCAGCGTGCACTGGCTGTTGGACACCGTCGCCTGCGATCCGGGCGTGATGCCCGCCGATACGCCGGTGCCCCCGTCATTCTCCAGATAGAGCAGATTCAACGCCGGCGTGTACTGCACATAGCAGGCATGCGCGCGGTTGACGGTGCTGTTGAATAACAATTGCACGCTAGCCAGATCCGCTGGTCCGTTCGGATCCGAGTACTGCGCAACGAACTCCTGTGTCAATGCGCTGGAGCCCACATTCGGGCTTACCGACACAGCCTGGGGCGGGCCCGCGGAAGGGTTGATGGTGACGGCAGCGGTATTACTTGTGCCGGCGGCATAGGTTTTGCTGCCTGAATACTGAGCGGTGAGGTTATGCGTCCCTACAGCCAAGGCAGTCGTGGTCAGTGTGGCTACACCACTGCCATTCAATCTTGCCGTTCCCAAGGTCGTCGTCGCATCGAAAAACGTGACAGTGCCGGTCGGCACCGGGTTGCCGTTGATCGTCGCCGTTAGTAAAACCGGATCGGCCTGCAAGGTGACGGCTGGACTTGCCGCCAGTATGAGTGTTGCCGGAACAACACTTACGCCGGAGAGCGCCAGGGTTTGCACCCCGTCATCAACCACCGAGTTATCGGTGATGGTTATCTGACCGTTGAGCGATCCGGTACCCGGCGGCGCGAACTGGACGCGGAGGGTGCAGGAAGCGCCCGCCGCAACAGGAGTTCCGGCGACGCAATCGCCTGTGTTGCCGGTGAGCAAAGTGAAGTTGGTGTCGTTGGCATCAAGGGCGATGGACGAGATGCTTAAAGGGGCATTGCCGGAGTTTTTGATTTGTGAACTCAGACTGGCGTTAAAGCCCTCGGTGACGGTCGGGAAAGACAAGGTAGCCGGGCTAAGCGCCGCTACCGGATCGCACTTCCCATAGCTGCCTGCCTGTGCGATGCTGAACACCTCCGCGCCGGTCAGCGCGCGTGAGTACGTTGTTGCCTCATCGATCAATCCGGTGAAGGTGTACCAGCCATTGTTCGTTGCGGGCCAACCGTGCGTGTAACCCGTTCCCAGTTGATAGGACAATGGCGACCCGTTGGAGACCTGCGTGTAAGAACCGGATTGGCCGATGCTCGCTCCATCCAGATAGGTGATTTCCTGTGTCCCGTCGTAGGTCACGGCGACATGGTGCCACTGGTTGTCATTCACCGGCACGGGACTCACTGTCTGATTGACGGTGCCGCTATAGAACATTTCGACGTACAAGTTTCCATCGGTGCCAACGTAAATGGCTGGAGACCACCCATTCTGCGGCGTGCCGTACGCTGCGCTATCCTGCTGGCCGAGAATAACGCCGCCGCTGCCTTGCGAGGTCTGAAACCAGGCCTCGAAACTGAAAGCACCGTTGCCCGGTTGCGACGGGAAGACACCGGCCGGGAAGGAGAGAAAAGAACTTAGCTGCTGAGAGAATCCAAACGCATTGCCCACCAGGCCCGCGGAGACACCAAAAGAGCCAACCGCGGTATATAAAGTGGTCTCATCATTGCTTGTACCTTCTCCCTTCCACCACGCGGTCAGATTTGCGGGAGCGGCTGCGCAGGCTGACGGCGCCAGCCAGAAGTTCGCGGTCACCGTTGCCGCCTGATTCATGGTGATGGTGGTTGAAGCCGAGGAAGCAGCCGCCACCATACCCGACCAGTTGTGGAAGACGTACCCCGGATTGGGAGTGGCTGTCAGAGTGACGATGGTAGCCGGGTTGTAGAAGCCATTGACGGACGATACGGTTCCGCCGCTGGTGGCACTAGCGGTCAGTTGATATTGGGTAGTAAAGTTGCCTGTGATCGACTGGGCTGACGAGCCTACGGTAATGGTGTGCGAAAGGGCACCGCCGTCAGACCAGGAATTGAACACAATTTGTTGCCCGCCAGTTGTCGATGATTGCGGGCTCGGGGCGGAAAGTGCATATTGTCCCGGGGCCAGTGGAACGAACTGAGAACCGGTATAGTTCGCACCGTTCAGCGTGAAAGACACGCCGCTTGGCACCTGAACATTAACCAGCGTCGCCGTTACGAAGTTCGCAATCACGGTTTGAGGCCCACTCATGGTCACTGTGGTGGCTGCCGAACCAGCCGCTGCCACCGCGCCGGTCCAGTTTGCAAATGCACTTCCCGGCGTCGCCAAAGCATTCAGATTCACCGCCGAACCAGCGGTAAAGTAACCGCTGGCGGGGGCGGCGGATCCACCGGTCCCTGCCGCTGAAGTTGTCAACAGATACTGCGTAACGAACGTCGCGGTGATGGACAATCCAGCTGGACCCACGGTGATCGTATGGGTTGGTGCGCCGCCGTCCGACCATGAAGCGAACGCAAGTTGGCTGGTAGCGCCAGTCGCCAGGGGGCTTGGAGCCGTGAGCGTGTATTGTGCCTGAGGCAAGTTTAACGTCTGCGAGCCGCTGTAACCCACGCCATTTATGAAAAATGTGGAGCCCGCAGGCACGGTAACAGTGACAGCCGAGGTACTTCCGAAAAGCCCGCAGACGTCGGAGGTATCCTGACCCGGGCAGGTTGCGCCGTTGACGTAAGGGCTGGCCGAGTTACCATGGCCGGGCTGCCCTGCGTCAGCCGCTACATTAGCTGGTCCCTTGGCGCCGAAGGTAGCGCCGTTGTTGAGGACAATGGCACCGTAGTAAATGAAGAGCGCGCCGCCTTTGCCTTGCCCGGCGATGGTTGGCTGTCCGCTGAGTCCCGCGAGCGCGCCACCAACCGCGGAGTTGTTATTGAACTCCACTCCATTCAGGGACAGTTGTCCGGTGTATTCGAAAATGGCGCCGCCAAAGCCCGCGCCGCTACCGCCCGAGAGGGCACTGCTACCACCGTAGGTACTGGTGTAGCCGTTGCCGGCGCCATAGCCGCCGGTTCCCGGATTCAGTTGATTCACGCAATTGCTACTCGCTGGGACGCACCCGGTTTCGCCCGCAGCGCCGCCACCACCGAAGCCGCCATTGCCGCTAGACGTCAAACTTCCGTTGTAATGACCCTGGCCGCCGCCGGCCCCAAATCCGCCGTTGCCGCCGTTTTGAGAAGTGTCGCCGCTAACAAGGCTGGTTCCCGCGCCGCCGCCGCCGGTACCTCCCGAAACGCCATTCGAGAGACCCGCCAAACCAAATAGGTCCCCACTGCCGCCACCTTGTTCGTACGACAGCGCGTTACCCGCAAAGCCACCGCCACCGGCACACTCGCCGGGGCATTGGTTGGATGCCAGCTCACTGCCTCCCACGGCCTGATTGCCCGTGAACGTTATGTTTGACAACGTTACGTTGCCACCCTGCATGAAGATGGCGCCGCCCATGCCGGCCCCGCCACCGCCCGACGCGCTGGCGCCGCCCTGTGCCAATCCATTTTGCAAGACAAGGTTGCTTAGCGTAACCGTGCCGTTGCCGATAAAGAACAGGCGAGTCATGTTTCCGCCGTCGATGGTTACCGTACCCGATGCCGGCCCGCTGATGGTCATGTTATCGTCAATGCGCAGACGGCTCTTCAACTTGATAGTGCTGCCGGCGATCGGGCTCAGATCGAGGTTAGTTCCGGCGCATACGTACGCCGCGAGATAGCGCAGACTGTAGAGGTCGGCACCCCAGAGATCGTTGTCGCTGCTGTTGGACACCGACGCCCGGTCACCGATGCACGGAATTGAAGTGACGGTGCTTGAAACGGTTGTAACGCCGTCATACGCGTTCACCGTAAACTGGCCCGCCTGGCCATTTGCCGTTAAAAGCGGCGAGATGCCATATCCTTGCGGGTCCAGGTTCACGGTCACCGAATTCTGGCCGTTGAAACTGCCTCCGGCCCCTGTGGAGCCCGGAATCACCGTAAATGTCATCGTGCCGGCGGTGGCGCTAGGCGATGCTTGCACAATAAAAGGTTGGGTTAGAGTTCTCGTCGTCACTCCATCCTGAACTGCTCCAGAAAAAATAGACGACTGCACGTTGGTCAGCTTCCAGCTTGCAGTCAGCGTTCCTCCGCCGTTCGGTAAAACGATGGTTGCCGAAGCGGTAAAAGTGCCGGTGTTCGGCGTGGCGATCATTTCCTGAGATCGGGCCATCCCATCGCCCCCGGTTGCGATCGAATTCGATACGGTGCCGTCTAAAAAGACCGCGCCTGCTCCCTTGCCATCCCCCGACACAAAGGTGACTTGCGCTCCTGAGACTGGATTGCCCGAGCTGTCGACAACCTTCACGCCTAATTTGTTTGGAAAGAGATTATTGACAATAGCGGTTTGATCGCCAACCAATAGCTGAAGCTGAGCATAGTTGGTTAGATTGAAGACACAAGTGGAAGGAAGTCCAGAAACGCCGCCGCCGCTGATGGAAGCAGTCACCTGGTAGCTGCCTGCCGTGGCGTTTGCCTGAAACGCACCGCTTGACGCAGTCCCGTAGCCCAAAGCCGTGTTTACACTGATGGTGGCCGCACCTGACGGCATAAATGTCCCCGACGCGCCGCTGGACGGAGCGGAGAAAGTGACGGGAACACCTGAAAGCGGTTGCCCGTTTGCGTCCAGGACCTGCACCGTCAGCGCCGCGAACGGCTGATTGGTGGGCACACTCTGATTTGATCCGCTAAAGACCGAAATGCCATTCTGGTAGCCCTTAAGTAGGAAGACCTGCGAGAGGCCTGTTCCTTGAATCGATGCCGTGACGGTATTTGGACCTGCCGCGTAGGCGTTGACTCCGTTGACGGCTGCGTAACCCCTCAGGTCGGTAACAACTGGAATGTTCTGGCCAGGCCAGACGAAATTCACTGTCACACCGGACGAGGGGTCGCCCCATTGGTTAGTCACCTTTACAAGCAGATTTGTGGCGAACGGAGTACCGACCGTCGCCGTCTGGTTATTCCCCGAAATGATGGTCATGGCTTGCGGAGTCTGAGACTCGGCCTGCACCACCTGAATCGGCACCCCTAAGACGGTGAGGGTGCCGGTTCGCGATTGTCCGGAATTGGGCGAAACTGAAAAATTCACCACGCCATTCGCCGCCTCAGTCACGGTGAGCCAGGTTGTGTCGCTGCTGATGGGAGCGAAAACCCCCGTTAAACTCTGCGTCGCGGGCCAGATTTGAATTGTCTGCGAACCGCCGTCCACACCCATATTGATCGGACCCGCCGAGGACACATAGGCCCGCGGTATTTCCTCAATACGGCTAAACGGCATTTCAGAAAGATAGATATTGCCCGTCAGATCCGCCGCCAGATTAAACGCGTTGACGGTGAGAGCTCTCACCGTGGTGAAGCTTGTATAGCTTGGGGCGATGGAGTTGGGAGGTGGGCAGGTGAACCACGGGGTTGTTGGATCGTACCGGTTCAGCCGCAAGCCGCCGTGATCTGTGAAATAAATGAAGCCGCTGCCGTCTTTGGCCAGTCCGTAGAGGCTCCCGGAAACGCCGATCAATTGATTCCCGCAGCTATCTACCGTGGTCACATATGGAAAAAATGTTCTACCCACCGGCGGCGATGCATATTGCGCGTTTGTAGGCGCCGATGCAAAGGACCCAATATTTTCGAAGTCATCCACTGAATCCAGTTCGTAAACCGAGCCGAATTGGTCAATCAGGCATTTGTTCGAAACACCAATCGCTGTTACATTTAGATTTCGTCCAGCCGCATCGACGCAGATGCCCGCTGGAAACGAATACTTAATATCGTTCGAAGTGAATATGAGGTGTCCTGTAAGCAATGTCAGGTACCAATCAGGGCCCGCTATCGCCTCCACCTGCGTGTTGAATTTACCGTCAGGGGTGTTTTCCAGCGCAAAGACGTCTCCAATCCCATCTACCGCGACATCCACAAAGATGTTCTTAGCGCTTTTGGTTGCGAGCGTAGTCAGTTGCTGGGTAGCGGCGGTCCATTGGTAAAGGTTAGACCCGGTGGCTTCCGCGAAATACACATTGCCTTGAGAATCGACATCAATACCTTTAGGGCCTGAGACTGATGTGACGAGCGGCACCGGTCCCGCGGGCACGGCGCCAGCGGCAGCCTGCGAAACGGTTATGGTGACTGGCGAACCCCCACCGGCAGGTTGCACAACAATGTGGCCTGACTGAGCCGCTCCGCTGTTGGCGGCAAATACGAATTGCACCCGGTTAGGGCCATTCTGTATGTTCATCGTAGTCGAAAAGTTGGCCGTTGATGTGACCCTGATCCAATTGACGTCTGTGGTCACCGTCGCCGCCGTTGTGGTGGTTCCCTGCAATCCGGTCGCATAAACCAGCACCGTGTCGGAGCCGAACGCCGGCCCTTCCATGGGAGAGACATTGGCCCCGGTGAGCTGTACTGACTGAGCCCAAGCCGGCATGGCGGCAAATAAGAGAAAGAGCGCCAGATTTCGCAGATGCTTTAATGAATACGCTGTTTGCGCCTCTGACAAGAATCGCCGTACGATAGCCATGATGATCGAGATGCCCCTAACTATTTAAGAAAGCGGAAAGCGCGAGTCTCGCCAATCAACGAAAGCGAAATTTTTTGAAACACGAAATTTTTTTGCGGGCTATGATTGGCGAAGCACAATAATTACGCTTCCTTCAATAGGAGGTGCATCGCCTGAAAATGGGGTGTGCACATTTCGGAGCCGCGACCGCCAGGAAGCGGTGGTTTGCAGTTCACGTAGAGGGCTGATACGACTCATGATTCAGTACAAATGGCTGACCATTCGATTTAATAAGGAACACGCACAAGACGGGCATGGTGTCAAGCGCCCTGCCGAAAGGGTGAGCGAGACAGTCGCGGTGTCAAGCGCCCCGCCGAAACGGCTAGCGAGTTACTTTCTTCCCCGGCGGCGTGCAGCCGCACCCTTTGCGCTATTGAGCGTTGTACTGTTTTCGGGCACTGCTCATGGCCAACTCCCCACGACGACAGCTCTCCCGTATCTGCTGACGAATGACGGCCTGACTAAGGCAGTTGTGATTCAGACCGTCTCGGTGACCCCCGTGCCCCCTGCGGTCGCACAAAGCAATATTGGCACATTACTTGGCGGAGGGCTTTCCGCAGCGCTCACGGTTGGGATCGGCCCCAGCACAGAAGCAGCGGCGGCAGCGGTCGCCATCGCCAGCGCGCGCAAGATCCAATCCTTAAGAAACTTGAACGCGGCCAACAAAGTCAGGCAGGAGATGCAGCAGGACGCTCAACAAGGGGAAGCTGCCGATGAGGCACAACTCAACCAGACTTGCCCTCTGCCTAACGCCATCAAGCCTAACGCCATCAAGCCTAACGCCATTAAATCAGTCCGCTATTTGAGAGCTAAGGCCAGCCGCCAGTTAAGAGCAAATGCTCGGCAGTTGAGAGCTAATGCCCGCGGCCAGTTGAGAGCTAACGACGCCAGCCTTTGCAGCACTCAGGAAGACCAGGCGGACGTGGCGGAAGAACAACTTGAGGAATTGACCGAAGTGGGAAACGCCACCCAGGAGGCAATCGAGGGGGCGGAAGCAGCGGCAGAAGCGGCCGAAGTGGCTGCGGAAGTAGCAGAGGAGGCAGCAGAAGCGGCAGAGATCGGAATTGATATTCTTCAAAGTATTTTAGATGCGCTGTCACTTTTCTAGAAGCTGACCTCGAAAGGCGTGGCAGCCCGCAGGAAATCTGTCCGCTTGGTTTCGCGCGCCATTACCCCATGTGAGATGATAGTTGCACTAAGCCAGTTTCGAATGCCTGGCGGGAGAACGCGAACAGCATGGGGTCCATCGAGTCAAAAGTCGAGTTGACTCTGATACTGAACGACTGGACGGTGGGTGATGCTTCCGCCTTGGAACGGCTCACTGTGATCGTCTATGACGAGCTACGCCGGATAGCCAGCCACAGCATGGCTAAAGAAGGCGATGGCCATTTGCTTCAACCATCAGCGCTGGTAAACGAAGTCTTTGTTCGACTGATTGCAGGTCAACCGGTCGATTGGACGAATCGAGCTCATTTTTTTGCTCATTCGGCGCGGATCATGCGAAGCATCCTAATCGACTTCGCTCGTTCTCAAAACGCTCAGAAGCGAGGATGCGGGCGTAGGCCGCAAGTGGAACTTTCCGCCATGCACGACAACGCCCTTGGGTCCAGGCCGGTGGATTTCGTCGATCTAAACGCGGCTCTCGATGAATTGGGTGAGCTGAGTCCACGCCAGGCACAGGTGGTAGAGTTGCGTTATTTCGGAGGTCTGGAAATCCCTGAAGTGGCGAGCGTACTGGGCGTTTCAGAACCTACCGTGATCCGGGACTGGCGTGTGGCGCGCGCCTGGTTGTTTGAGCGGCTGCGATCGCGAAAGGCGTAGACGGCTGTGTGAGAGCGAGCGAAGTTGGTGATAAACTCTGAGAGTTTTCATGAGAGCCGCGACAGACCCTGAAGGCGCAACAGACGCGCATTTTGCACGCGTTATGCCGGGTTATCCGGCGAAATGACACCCGAAAAATACCGCGTCGCGAGCGATTTGTTTCTGCAGGTACGCGACCTACCCAAAAGCGAGTGGGCGGCCGCGGTCGACGCAGCCAGCAATGGCGACAAGGAAGTGCGCGATCAAGTTCGCCAGTTGCTGGAGGCCGATGAGGCGGCGAGTATCTCCTTTCTAAACCGCCCCGCGATCCAAGACGCCGCGGCTTTGCTCGATGCCACCAAGCTGGAATTTCTGCATTCGGGAGACATCGTTGCCAAGCGCTACCGGGTGAATGAACGAATTGGAGCGGGCGGGATGGGCGTCGTCTATAAGGCCGAAGATTTGCGGCTCGGGCGGCCTTTAGCGATCAAGATACTGCCCGCGATTGCAAACGCCGGGGCCGGGGAAAAAATTCTGCGATTTCAGAGAGAAGCCCGGGCCGCTTCGCAGCTGAATCACCCAAACATCGTGGCGATTCAAGACAGCGGGACAGAAGCCGGGCTGCTGTTTATCGCGATGGAATTTGTAGACGGCCAGACGTTACGCGCGGTTATCAATGAAGGCAAACTGCCGGATGCGAAGACCGTATTGGATGTGGTGAGCCAAGCGGCCTCAGCTTTGAGCGCGGTACATCAAGCCGGCATCATTCACCGCGATATCAAGCCCGAAAACATCATGATACGGCCGGATGGCTTCGTAAAGGTGCTGGATTTCGGGTTGGCGCGGATGCGCGATTCCGAGAGCGGCCACTCGCAGCCAACTTTCGCCACGCGAACGGGTCAAGTGGCTGGGACGCTGCCCTATCTATCTCCCGAACAGGTACTCGGCAAACCGGTCACACCGCAGACCGACTTGTTCGGGCTGGGCGTGGTGGCGTATGAGTTCGCGACTGGAATGCGTCCGTTCGATGGCCCGACCGATGGCGCCACATTCGACGCCATTCTGCGGCGCGATCCGCCTCCGCCTTCCGAGGCAAGACCCGAGTTAGGAACCGCTTTAGATGCCCTCATCATGGGCGCGATCGAAAAGGATACCGATCTGCGGTTCCAGTCAGCGGTCGAGTTGCGCAGCGCCTGCAAACGCGCCGAACGGGCTTTAGCCGCCGGGTCTAAAGACGGGGATTCGCCGCGAAAATATCTGCGCCACAAGCGCAGAATCACACGGGCTGGGGGTGTTTGGGCCGCCACGCTGAGCATTGGCGCCGGGATTGCGGCGGCTGCATTGCTTTTCTATCAGAATCGCTCGTTACCTGTGCCAAAGCCCATTCGGAACTTTCAAATCACGACGGGCGCCTCGATTGAATCTTTCGTAAACGATGGCGTTCGCTTGTATTACTCAGCCGACCGCGAGGGCGACAACACATCCCTATTTGAGATAAGCACGAGCGGCGGACCTGCGCATGAGATCCCGTCGCTGCGCGGAATGACGCCGCTGGATATTTCTCCGGATCACAGCGAAATGCTGTTAGGGAAAGCGGACACCTTGGGCGCTCAAGCCGTCTGGGTGGCGTCGGTGCTGGGTAACGAACTGCGGCGCGTGGGAGACCTGACGGCGACTTATGTGCACTGGTCGTCGAGCGGCGACCGGATTGTCTATTCCACCGGTGCCGATGTGCGCGTGGCGAATGCGGATGGGTCGGGTACCCGTACGCTGTTTGAACTGCATGCCGATGGACACATCACAGCTCCGTTGTTTTTAGATAACGACAGGAAGATTCGTTTCGAGACAGACGAACATAATCTGAGCATCATCTGGGAAATGAACGCCGACGGAAGCGGGGTCCGGCGCGTGCTGCCCGTCTGGAGCGAGGCAACCCTGCAGGCGCGTCCCATCGTCAGCGCGGATGGCAAGTACTCTCTGTTCATCGCAAGCCAAGATGCAGTTTCTTGGGATTTATGGGGCGTTCGCGAGAGCGCTGGCATATTGCGTTGGCGCGGATCGAGGCCGTTCCGCCTGACAGCCGGCCCGCTTTCGGTCGACCGTCCCCAGTTCAGCCCTACGGGCCGGCGAATTTTTTACGTCGGTGACCCGTTGCAGTGTGAGTTAGTGCAGTTCGATCCGGCAACGCGGAATTGGGAGCCATTTCTGCGGGGTATTAATGCGTTTCAACTTGAATTCTCGAGAGACCGAAAGTGGATCACGTACGTCGCTCCCCCGGGGCACTCGGTATGGCGCGCTCGCGAAGATGGAAGCGAGGCCATTCAGCTTACGGCTCCGCCGCTGAACGTAATTAATCCTCGTTTATCGCCGGACAACTCGGAAGTTGTGTTTTGGGGAAGCGTGCCCGGACAGACCCCCGGAATGTTCCTGGTTTCGGCCAAGGGCGGTCCGGTCGAGCCGCTGACGCAGGACAGAAAAACCTCGGCCGGTGAGCGTGAGCCCAGTTGGTCCACCGATGGCCATTCCGTTCTGTACGAAGTACACGGCGCGCTATGGATCCTGGACGTCGGCAGCCGCCAAGCTGTCCGGCTGCCAGGATCGGAAGGTTTACAGTTTCCGCGTTGGTCTCCGGATGGAAAATATGGCGTAGCCGCAGACTCGCAATCACGCCTTTGGCTGTACGACATGGCAGCGCAAAAACGCGTCCTCCTGACCGCCGCCGGCTCAGGTTACCCAACTTGGTCCGCCGACAGTCATTTCGTCTATTTTCAAAACGATGCGTCCTCGATCTGGTATCGAGTTAGTATCACCGGGCGAGATGTCACGGAAGTCGTTAGGCTAGCTGGCCTGCATTTGGCCGCTCAGGCGCTCGGCTGGGTGGGGATAACGCCGGCTGGCAAGACGATCTCCGCCCGCGAAACGAGTACGAGACAGATCTACGCGATGGATTGGGACGCGCCGGAGTAGCGGCCGACGGTCATTGACCGGAAATCGTGGTTGGCAAGCGCCTTCTCATCAGTGTGAGCAAGGTAACGCGCTTCCCGTAGCTAAAACTGCCCGGAAAGAGCTTCATCCAGCAAGCGATCCATGGCGGCAAATGCCTGCCCCGAATTGACAGTTGCCGCCGGGAAAGGCCGGTGACAGGGCAGACTGTTATGGAGACGCCAGGTGAGGAAGACGGGTTGGTCCGTCTCATAATCGTGCGGAAGTCGCCGCCGGTAGAGGGCCATACAGGGATAGTTTGGCGAGAAGGCCGGTTTTCTGCAAAGAGGCCGACCAGGGGGTCGGCCAGCGGACGGGGGCGTCCGCCCCACCCAAGAAACCTGATCGACATAGAAGTGACAATCAGGCCATGGTGATGGAACCACTGCGAAAGTCACCGAAAAAAGGTAGGCGACTAATGGACAATTAGCGTGCGAGAATGACTTCTTGCTCCCGGAATGCCGCAGGCAAGCTGTCGCAATGGTCATTTATCTCTTCATTATCCCGGCTTCCTTCGCGCAGGAAGCAGGAGGCGACAGAGTCGATCTCGACGCCCTGGCCCAGATCAAGGCCGAGGCCTTCCAGCACTCGCAAGTGATGGAAAACCTGTTCTGGATGTCCGAGGTGTACGGTCCGCGCGTCACCAACAGCCGCAATCACAAGCTGGCCGCCGAATGGGCGATGAAGCAGATGAAAGAGTGGGGACTGCAGAACGTCCACCTGGAAAAGTGGCGCTTTGGCTACGGCTGGCAAATCAAACATTTCTACGCGGCGATGGAGACTCCGGTCTATGCCGCGTTTACCGGTTTCCCGCTGGCGTGGACGCCTGGGACGAACGGCCCGATCACGGTCGAACCGGTGTGGGCGCCCATCCATTCGAAAGCAGATTTCGCCAAATACCATGGGAAGCTGAAGGGCAAGGCGCTGCTGATGTTTGACCCGGCTCCGCTCACGCTCCACACGCGGGCGGACGCACAGCCTTCCCCCACGGACGAGGAAATTCTGGCACGTGGCGGCACGCGCGGTGGCGGTGGCGAGCGCGGAGCAGCGGCCGGCGCTACACTCAATCGCGATCCCAGCGGGCGGGGACGCCCAGGCGAAGGCGAGTGGGAGTACACGCCGACGTCGCTTGCCCTAGCCAATCAAAAGAACGGGGCCTTGCGCAACGAGGTTAACACTTTCCTGAAGGAAGAGGGCGTGGCCATTTCCATCACGCCGGGTTACAACGGAGACGGCGGTACGATCTTTTCCACGTATGGTGGGTCGGAGAATCCCAAGGATCCCATTCCGCCTCCGATCGCCGCTATCGGGGCCGAGCAGTATAACCGCCTGGTTCGCCTGGTGCAGCACGGGATCACGCCGAAGCTGAACTTCGATATCGCGGTCGACTATCAGAAGGAAGACGAGAACGCGTTCAATGTCATCGGTGAGATTCCGGGGACCAGCAAACCGGACGAAGTCGTCATGCTTGGCGGTCACTTCGACAGCTGGCAGGGCGGCACCGGGGCCACCGATAACGGCACGGGCTCTTCCGTGGCGATGGAGGCGGTGCGCATTTTAGCTACGCTGCACAAGCCGATGGCGCGTACGGTTCGCATTGCCCTGTGGGGCGGGGAAGAGGAGGGTGTCTACGGCTCAACCGCCTACGTGCAGGAGCATTTCGCGCAACGCGCCACCATGGTGAAGACCCCCGAGTACGACAAGCTGGATGTGTACTTTAACGACGACGGCGGCTCCGGCCGCTTTCGCGGAGTCTCAGCAGGGGGTAGTCCGCAGATGGCGGCCATCTTCAAGTCGTGGATTGAGCCCATCAAGGACCAGCATATTGTTGCGGTTTTTGGCGGGGATCAGTTCAGACCCACCGCGAGCCCGGGTGGCACGGACTCGACCGCCTTTTCGTGGATCGGCCTGAACGGCATCGGTTTCCAACAGGACGGGTTGGAGTACGGTAGCCGTACCCACCACTCCAACGCAGATACCTATGACCGCGTGCAGAAGGACGATGTGATGCAGAGTTCCATGATCGAAGCGTGGTTTGCCTACAACGCAGCCACCCGCGCAGAGATGCTCCCGCGGATCCCAACCCCGGCTCCTGACCCCAATGCGAAGAGCCACGAGTAGGCAGGAGTATGAGGACGGACTGGAAGATCGGTTAGCCGATCTGAAGGACCGGATTCACCGGGGAGCGCCAAGATGACGTGAGTCCACTCAAAACTAAGCGAGGCGGACTCAGCAACGCGACAAAGAAGTAGATTTCGGCACGGAAGAGACCTCAGATAGAGGGGAGGCGCGCGAAGAGAGGTTAATCGCACAGGCACGAGCGGAAGAGGCGCGATGGCGAGGTTTTGGTGGATGTGTTTTACGACGATTTAACGCGGGCGGAGACTGGGGCGGACTGTGGGGGCTGCGGCGCAGCCCTTGGCAGGCGGAACCGCCTGCCCCACCAAGGCAAGATAAAGCAAGTAAGGATCAGTTGCCAGGGGTGAAACGGGGGCGCGTTCAGCTGCACTATACTGGTGAAGCTCGAGACGCGAGTTAAAGGAGGATGTCCGTGCGGACGTTTCGTATCGCCGGCCTGGCTGTTCTGCTTTGCCTGAGTGTGAGGGTGGCACCGGCGCAGAGATTGCGGCGCTCCGGTGTGGGGCAAATCTCTCTACCGAGCAAGCGTGTGCCGATCAAGGCTTTGCCGCCGCCGGCGGAGGGGGCGCACGGGCACCCGCAAGAGACTCGCAGCGGAACGGCGCCGTGCAGTTCGACGAATTATGCGGTTTACGTGAACTGCGGGGGGGCGAAGACGGGAGACTCGCCGCCGCCCGCTCCGACAACAACAACTCCGCCGTACACGCGCACGCCGCCAGCCGCGCCCACGGTTCCCTCGCCAACTCCGAAGACAACGGACGGGCCCAGGCCTCGGGCGCGCGGAGATGGGCCTACTCAGCCGAGTGCGCCGGTGGTGAGCGGTGGTTCGGCGTGGCCGGTTGGAATTGGCATTGGCGTGGGCGCGGTGGCCGGGGTGGCGCTGTGGTCGCTGAGTGAACACGAAGCGCATCAGGTAAACGAACAACTGAGCCGCAATGGTCCGCAGTTTCCCGAATCGCTCCGAATGAGTGACTTCCGGGTGACTGGACTGGCGAGGGGTGGGTGGCCGGTGGTGGTGGATTACGAGGCTCAACAGGGAACCTACGTTTTGCTGACGGTGGTGACGCAAGGGGCGGCGCCGGCACAGACGGTTCTGGCTGTGCCACAAACCGGACGGCGGCTGCAGTTGCTGAGTGTGCCACCTGAATTCGGCACGACGCTGAAAAGCGCGGCCTTCTCATTGACGGCGACGGCGAGCGCGAGCGACGCAACTCCGCGCTACCTCCGCATCTACGGTTTCGGCTGTGGACCGAAAGCGGTGGGATCAGTGGCTATCGACCTATTGCGTTTTGGTCCGCAGGCTGTGAGCGCGGCGCAGCCTGAGACGCATTTTGGGTTTCACACTCACACCACCTTCAACAAGATGAAGGCCGAATTCATGCAAGTGGCGCTGGTGGACAACTCCTTAGAGGGCCAGCTCTTTGACGATAAGAAAATCGACCGGCGCGTGCCTGAGGGAGAAAGCATTGACGACCAATGGAGTGCGAAAAAAGCGAAGACGGGGCAGATTCAATTTCGGGTGCGTGGCTGGATGACGGTGAGCAAAGACGGTAGTGGCGGCGACTGGGTTTCGGCGTTCTCGCCCGACCTGGTGTTTAAGCAGTAAACTGGGCCGGAGGCCGGGGCCACCGCATGTATCCGATTACAAGCCGCCGCTGGTTTTTCCCAACCTTGCTGGCGTTAGCGCTGGTGGTGGAGGTATTGGTGCTGCGCTCGAGCTGGCGCAGTGACACGCAAGGAGACTCGAAGCTTCACAAGCTGGAGGTTCGGTCGGGCTATGCGCTGTTGCTCGAAAACCGCGCCGCGAAAGAAGCTCAGCCGATTCTCTCCTATAACGCCACAGCACGGCACAATCACCGACTGACTTTGGATATGCGGAGCGCGCGGCTTTCGGAGGAGAGCCAGCGCCTGCTGGCCATGCTGAATCCGCCGAAGACCTCGGGGCGTCTTATCTATGCGCCCGATCCCTCCGAAACAGAAAGCGCGGGACCTTCCTGCCTGGCTCTCCTCAGAGTGGAGTTTCCGGCGGAGACTCGGGCGCAGGGGCGGTCAGTAGAGATTGCACCTCCGAAAGCGGAGGACGTTTTCGACCGCTCGACCACGCGGCTGGTTCATCTTTCGAGCAATTCGACGCTGGCGGTGCGGCTGAGCGCCAATTCGGAAGAGGGAAAAAATGGGCCCGGATGCCGCAATCTGCTTTCCATTGGGAGTTGGCAGCAGGTGATTGGGAAGGATATCGAGCTGGCGTTTCTGGCCGATCCCGGGTCGCCCGTGGAACTCACGTTGTCGTCACCATCTTTCGAGTCGGGGAAGAGCGAGGTGGAGTCGCTCGAGATCGAACATTTGTTGCCGCGGAGGCTCTCGACCAGGCCGTTGGGACTGACCCGGGTGATACAGGCGCGCGAATATGCGGGCGAGCCGCCGTTGACGCTGACGGATCTTCGGCTGGGCGGTGATTTCTTTGATGTCGAACTGGCGGGAAAGGCGGGCATTCCGATAGGGGAGTTGCTCGGTTGGACGAAATGGCCGATCCTGGCGCTGCTGGATGTGCCTTTGCTGATTGGCGTGATCAAGCCGCCGAGGAGGAAGATCTTCCTCAGTTACTCGCGGGCCGATGAAAAGCGCGTCATGGCGGTTTATGAACACTTGAAACAGATGGGTTTGGATGTATGGATTGATCGGGAGGGGATTGAAGTGGGTGCTCGTTGGGAAAAGATCATTCGGAGCCAGATGCTGAAGGCCCGGCGCATTGTGATCTTCGTTTCCCATTCGCTGAACGATGGAGGTTTTCTGCTGGCCGAGCTAGGCCTGGCCCGCGCGATCTCGGAGCAGAGGGCGAAGCGCAGCAAGTTTTTGATTCCGGTGAGATTGGAGGATTGTCCGGTCCCAAAGATCATCAGCGAGTGGAATGCGGTGGATTTGTTTGAGAAGGACGGAGAGCGGCGGTTGTTGGAATGTCTGGGGGTGCGGGCAGAGGTTGGGGCGGAAGAGGGGAAGGCGGCGGCTATGGGCTCGGCCGCGTGAGGGATTGAAGGGCCGGGCCAAACTAAGGCACTTTACGCTAGCGGCTGGGATGGAAAGTTATTTCGGCCGGCTCCCTGGCGGCCGGCAGTTCAGTTGTGGCGGTGGTGAACGGGGATGCACCGAGCGCGGTCGCGGTTGAGTGCGGGCTGGATCGCGGGGGTGGCCGTGGTATTCTCTAGGGTGGGTGTGGGTACACCCGTCGGCAAATCTGCTAAGCGGTTCCTTCCGCGAGACTGCCACGTCTTCTCCCAAACAAGGACGACAAAAGTTAACTGGAAGTGTGAAGCAATATGGCGAAAGAGAAATTTGACCGGAGCAAGCCGCACGTCAACATCGGGACGATCGGCCACATCGATCACGGCAAGACGACGTTAACAGCGGCGATTACGAAGACGCTTTCGAAGCATAATCCGAAGAACAAGTTTCGCAGCTTCGATTCGATCGATAACGCGCCGGAGGAGAAGGCGCGCGGGATTACAATCGCGGTGGCGCACGTGGAGTATGAGACGGCGAACCGTCACTATGCGCACGTGGATTGCCCGGGGCATGCCGATTACATCAAGAACATGATTACCGGCGCGGCGCAGATGGATGGCGCGATTCTGGTGGTGGCGGCGACCGACGGGCCGATGCCGCAAACGCGCGAACATATTCTGTTGGCGCGCCAGGTAGGTGTGCCGTACATTGTTGTCGCCTTGAACAAGGTTGACATGGTGGACGATGCCGAACTGCTCGAACTGGTGGAACTGGAAGTGCGTGAATTGCTGACCAGCTATCAGTTTCCGGGCGACACGCTGCCGGTGGTGCGGGTGAGCGCGTTGGGCGCTTTGAATGGCGAAGCCAAGTGGGAAGCCACGGTGGATGAGCTGATGGCGAAAGTGGATTCCTACATTCCGATGCCGGAACGTATTATCGACAAGCCGTTCATTATGCCGATTGAGGATATTTTCTCGATTCAGGGCCGCGGCACGGTGGTGACGGGGCGCATTGAAAAGGGTATCTGCAAGGTAGGCGAGGAAATGGAGATCGTCGGCTTTACGGACACGCGCAAGACGGTGGTAACGGGCGTGGAAATGTTCAAGAAGCTGCTGGACGAAGGGCGGGCCGGGGATAACGTGGGCCTGTTGCTGCGCGGCATTGAAAAGAACGATGTGGAGCGTGGGCAGGTTATTGCGAAGCCCGGTTCGATTAAGGGCTATAAGCGCTTCAAGGGCGAAGTGTATGTATTGTCGAAGGAAGAAGGCGGACGGCACACGCCGTTTTTCAATGGCTATCGGCCGCAGTTTTACTTTCGGACCACGGATGTGACGGGCGTGGCGAAGCTGCCGGAAGGCATGGAAATGGTGATGCCGGGCGACAACGTGGCGGTGGAAGTGGAATTGATCACGCCGGTGGCTATGGATAAAGGGTTGCGCTTCGCGATTCGCGAAGGCGGCCGCACGGTGGGCGCCGGAACGGTGTCGGAGATTCTGTCGTAGGGAAGAAAGAAAACTATGCCGCGAGAAATTATTCAGTTCCAGTGCAGTGAATGTAAGAACCGGAACTACAGCAAAACAAAGAACAAGCGCACGACAACGGAGCGGATTGAGCTAAAGAAGTTCTGCCCGTTCTGCCGTAAGCATCAGCCGCACCGGGAGACGAAGTAGCGTAGTAAAGTTTCTGGTACGCTAGAGAAGGCGCGGCCACGGATAGGGGCATAGGCTAACGGTAAACCAGCGGTCTCCAAAACCGCCTTTGGGGGTTCGAATCCCTCTGCCCCTGCCAGAAACCTTCCCCGACTTTGGGCGACATTCCTTGAAGAATTCCCTAAGAAGACTTGTATAAACACAAATGGAAATAGCTGCTTGGCCGGAACAGACGAAGAACTATATCGAAGAAGTAAAAGCGGAGATGAAGCGCGTCACTTGGCCCAGTTGGAAGCAAGTACGGGCGACGACGGGGGTGGTGATTGCGGCGGTTTTTTTGTTCGCGGCGTATTTTTTTGTAGTTGACTGGTTCGCAAACGGCCTGATTACCTCGATCATTCATAAATTATCGCGATAGCGGCGTGGCGGTTGCAATAAACAGAAATGTCAGAACAAATCGACGGCAAACCAATTGGTTACCTGCTGGATGGCGAAGACGGGCAGGGGACTGCCAGGGCCCCTGAAATGCATATTAGCGACGAGCCCGACCCGCTTGAGGAAGACGAAGGCGTGCATTTGGAAGAGGTTCATGCCGAGACGGAGGAACCGGCAGGCGTTGAGCCCGCCCTTGCCGAGGAGGCTGCGGACGAGCATGCCGCCGAAGCCACCGAACACTTTGACGATGCTCATAGCGGAGCCGTTAGTGAACCCATGGGTGAGCCCCTGGTTGAACTGGCGGGGCCGGAGAAACATTGGTATATCATCCACGCTTATTCGGGTTTTGAGCAGAAAGTGGCGGAGTCTTTGCGGACGAGGTCGCAAGCGTTTGGGTTTGCGGCGCGGTTAGGGCAGATTCTGATTCCCACCGAAGAAGTGGTTGAACTTCGCAATGGAAAAAAGGTTACGAGCAAGCGGCTGCTGTATCCGGGCTACGTGCTGGTGGAAATGGAAATGGACGACGAGCTGTGGCACGCCGTGAAATCGACGCCGCGCGTGACGGGTTTCGTGGGTGGCGGGACGAAGCCGGTGCCGCTGACCGCCGATGAAGTGAATTCTGTGTTGTACCGGCAGCAGACGAGCAAGGAACGTCCGCGGCCGAAGATGAGTTTTGAAAAGGGCGAAATGGTGAAGATCACGGATGGGCCATTCACCAACTTCTCCGGCAAGATCGATGAAGTGAATTCGGAGCGCGACACGCTGCGTGTGATGGTGACCATCTTTGGGCGCTCGACGCCGGTTGAGCTGGAATTTTTGCAGGTCGAGAAAATATAAGGATTGGTTTGAGACATGGCTAAGAAAGTAACGGCGGAAGTAAAGTTGCAGATTCCCGCCGGGAAGGCGACCCCGGCTCCTCCGGTGGGTACGGCGCTGGGTCCGCAGGGCGTCAACATCATGGAATTTTGCAAGGCGTTTAACGCTAAGACGTCGGCGAAAGATCAGGAAGGGTTGATCATTCCGGTGGTGATTACGATCTACTCGGATCGTTCGTTTACGTTTATTACGAAGACGCCGCCGGTGGCGATTCTGGTGAAGCGGGCGGTGAGTATTGCGAAAGGCTCGGCTGAGCCGAATAAGAACAAAGTGGGCAAGATCACGGTGAAGCAGGTGGAAGAGATTGCCAAGATCAAGATGCCGGATTTGAACTGCTTCACAGTGGAAGCGGCGATGGAGCAAGTGAAAGGCGCTTGCCGCAGCATGGGAGTGGAAGTAGTTTAAGGGATTGGTAGAAGAAGTAGGTAAGGGGCTGCTGCGCCGCCTTTTGGCAGGCTGAATGCCTGCCCTGGGGCGGCTGGAAAGCCGCCCGGCTGGCAAGAATGGCCGCCCTACGAAAGTGTGAGACGGCAAGCGAAATGTAGAAACTCCGGGAGGCTGCTGCGCAGCCTTGAGGCTTTGATCTGACCGCTGGACCGTTACCTATGGCTTCGGCGCGGCGCTAGGGGAGGGTATCGCGTATGTGCCCCGGGCGCGGTCGTAATCCAGAGCGATCTGATGCGCGATCTTGGCGGCTACGTCGGCGCTGGCGCCACGGAATTTTCCGCCTAAGCTTTCTTGCGTGGTCGACCATATGACGTCGCCGTCTTTATTGCACAGACGAACGGTGGCGTAGGCTTCATGTTTACGCTCGCGGTTCTGGTGAGTCTCGTTCTCTGCTACCCCGCCAGACTCAGAAATGACGCCGAGGCTACCATACCTGCTGCCAGCGGTTGCGTTCTCGTGCGCTGCTGAACCCTCATGAAATTTGAAAGTGTCGGTGAAAGGGTGGTCGTCCGCGGCGCCTTTCAGAATCGCGTCGGCCCGGTCTACGTTGTCCGTGAGGATGAAGAGTTTGGTCGAGTTGATGCCGGCAATGATCAGGTCGCGCAGGGTGCCAGCCTGCGGGCCGCCGGTGAGTGGGTCTACGTAGATCCGTTTCACTTCGAGCAGACTCTCCGGGCCTCCAGTCTCGGGTTTGGAGGTCTGCGCCGCAAGGCCCAGCGCGAAGGCGAGCGCTGCGGCAGACGCCATCAGGCGCATCATCCCTTACCTCCGACTCTGGCTTCGTCGTCTTGGTATTGAACCCTTTGTCCGGTCCTTGCCTCGAGCGCGACCAGCGCCAAACGAATGTCGTTCTTTTCGACTCTGAAGACGATTGCCTGCTGTTGTCCACTATCGTCCTGAAAGCCCACGGTGAGGAAGTGCCGGCGCTTCTTGGCCATGAACAGCATCCGCGATATCAGAAGACCTTGGATGTAGCGGTGGCTGACGTCCTGCCCATATTCAAGTAGATTAATCCGTTCGTATGGGATTTTGATTTGAGTCTTCTTGGCCAGGAAAACGAAATAAATACTGTCGGCCATCCGCATGTCTCCGGATTGGTTGGCGGGTATGTCAGCACAGGTACCGCCAATGAATTCGGCGCGGGCACCTATGTGCCCGGCGGATAAAGGGAGTGCCGACAGAATCAAAACGGCTGCAACAGCAAATTTGGGCATACGAATTCCGAGAAACCTCTCACGAGGAATGTGCGAGTGAACGCTATGCTTTCTCGCTAGGAATCGCCTTTGGGTGCAATGCCAAAAGGGAACAAGTTGAAATGGGCTAGACGTTACCGCGCCGTTGAAAAACCGAGTTAGGGCGCTTACGCTTCCGGCTCGGATGCGCCGAGCGCCGATTGCCAATCGGCGCGCAGGATGGCATCCTGCACGCTTCCGGCGCCGATTCGGCGTTTTTCATCATTATGGGTGGGCCGCAGGGCCATGGGAACTCCGTTGAAAAACAAGTTGAGCAGGCCTGTCGTTACCGCTCGTTGGCACTCGCGGCTCGGCTAGGCTGTGCCTTGCAGTCCCTGCTTATCGAAGGCGGCCACTCCGTCAAGGACCGTTTCAACGACAGCGTCCTCCTGGGCTAGACGTTACCGCGCCGTTGAAAAACCGAGTTAGGGCGCTTACGCTTCCGGCTCGGATGCGCCGAGCGCCGATTGCCAATCGGCGCGCAGGATGCCATCCTGCACGCTTCCGGCGCCGATTCGGCGTTTTTCATCATTATGGGTGGGCCGCAGGACCATGGGAACTCCGTTGAAAAACAAGTTGAGCAGGCCTGTCGTTACCGCTCGTCGGCACTCGCGGCTCGGCTAGGCTGTGCCTTGCAGTCCCTGCTTATCGAAGGCGGCCACTCCGTCAAGGACCGTTTCAACGACAGCGTCCTCCTGGGCTAGACGTTACCGCGCCGTTGAAAAACCGAGTTAGGGCGCTTACGCTTCCGGCTCGGATGCGCCGAGCGCCGATTGCCAATCGGCGCGCAGGATGCCATCCTGCACGCTTCCGGCGCCGATTCGGCGTTTTTCATCATTATGGGTGGGCCGCAGGGCCATGGGAACTCCGTTGAAAAACAAGTTGAGCAGGCCTGTCGTTACCGCTCGTTGGCACTCGCGGCTCGGCTAGGGGCAACCTGCTTATCGAAGGCGGCCACTCCGTCAAGGACCGTTTCAACGACAGCGTCCTCCCCGATCGTCGAGTTGACCATGAGATGGAAGAACTCGCGGGCGGGCCACTCGACCCCGAAGTACTGTTTGATGAAGGCCGCGCGGTCGCGGTCCACCGTCTCCGCCAGGTGAACGGCTTCCTCGTGGCTCTTGCCCGATTTCCGTAACCGGTTGACCTTCTCTTCGAAGCGGGCGTACACAAACACATGAAAGGCATCGGGACGGCCTCGCAGGTAATAGGCTGAGCCGCGCCCCACAATAATCGATTGGCCTTCTTTCGCGGCCGCCGTCACCACTCGCTCGGCCACTTCCCGAATGCAATCGGCATCCACCAGCTTCATCCGGGGGGCGTTCAGACTGCCTTCGTAGCTGCCTCGCATGAAGGCTTTGAACAGCCGATAGTACAACGAATCCCGGCGCTCCTCATGCTCGGCCACCGCCACGCTTTCGCAGTCCATCTGCCGGGCGATTTCATCGGTCAACAACTGGTCCCACAACTTCCAACCCAGCCGTTCCGCGAGTTTTTTGGCAATATCCGCGCCGCCGCTGCCGTATTCGCGCTCAACCGTCAGCACTCTGATCATTCCATCACCACCTGTCCGCGCGCGCGCGGGTCGTTCTTGCGAATGATGAACGCGAGCAAGAACATGATACCCGCGCCAATGGCTAGCACCATATAGGTATCAATATAAGCCAGCGTTTGCGATTGCGCCTGCAGAGATTGGTAAAGAATGCCGTACGCATGGGTCTGCGCGTTGGCCGGGCTGACGCCGGATCGAACCAACTGCTGGGTGAGCCCTAGCACCCGGTTGCGCAGCTCGGGATCGAAGTTGGTGGAGTGTTCGGCGAGGATCGACTGATGGAATTGGGCGCGCCGGGCGAGCAAGGTTGTCACCATGGACGTGCCTACGCTGCTGCCCATGTTGCGCATGAAATTCACCAGACCGGAAACGCTATTGCTCTTTTCGGCGGGAATCCCAATGTAACCGGCGAGGGTGATGGGCACAAACAGAAATCCGAGGCCGAACGCTTGCGCTATGCGCAGCCACGCCGCCGATTGGAAGCTCATGAGAAGATCCACCCGCACGGTGGAATAATACATGCCACAGGCGAGCGCGAGCCAGCCGAAACCGATAATGTACTTGGCCGGGAGTTTGGTGGTGAGCTGGCCGACGATAGGCATTTCAAACAGCAGCACGATTCCGCTGGCGGAAAGCACCATTCCGGCCGATTGGGCGGTGTAGCCCAGCAGCGTCTGGAGAAACTGCGGCATCATCACCAGACTACTGAACAGAAGGATGCCGAGGGTGAACATCATCAAATTGGCGGTGGCGAAGTTGAAGTTCTTGAACAGGCGCACTTCGATAACAGGTTCTTTTTGAAACCACTCCCAGACAACCAGCGAAATCAGGCCAATGGCGGCCACGGACGCCAGCGTGACAATAAACGGGGAACCGAACCAATCGTCTTCCTGGCCTTTATCGAGCAGAATTTGCAGCGCGCCGACACCGAGGGTGAGCAGGGCGATTCCCATGTAGTCCACGCGGATGCCGGCGCCCCTTAACCTCTTGAGAAAAGGAGGATCCTCCACCATGCGGTAGACCAGGAACAAGGTCAGCATTCCCACCGGGAGGTTGATGTAAAAGATCCATCGCCAGGAGTAGTTATCGGTAATCCAACCTCCCAGCGTAGGACCGATGGTGGGTGCCAGGATGGCGGTGATCCCGTAAAGAGCGAACGCCAGGCCACGGAGTTGTGGCGGGAATGTATCGGCGAGAATAGCTTGGGCCATGGGCTGTAGGCCGCCCCCGCCCAAGCCTTGCACTACGCGAAAAACAATCAGAATTGCCAGACTCGGCGCGGCGCCGCAAAACAGCGAACTGATCGTGAAGAGCAAAATGCAAAGGAGGAAGAATCTCTTGCGGCCCACCAGGCTGGCAAGCCATCCGCTGATGGGGAGAATGATGGCGTTCGACACAAGGTAGGAAGTGAGCACCCAGGTGCTTTCATCGTTGCTGGCACCCAGGTTGCCGGCCATGTGCGGCAGGGCGACATTCGCAATGCTGGTGTCGAGGACTTCCATGAACGCGGCGAGCGCTACCACGACGGCGATGAGCCAAGGATTAAATTTTGGTTTCCAGGGAGGCTCGGCTGGTGCTGCGGCGAGTTCGGTTTCTTCAGCCATATCTCCTCCCGTCGATCTGAGCGTTAGCCGAGTCGGTTGAGACTCTCAGCGGATTGTAACCAATCTAAATCCATACGGGCGCGGCCGGAGGTCGTTCCGTGAGAGACCAGCTAATAAGCGGCGAGAGTGCGAGATCGTGCGGATTTTGCTCGACGGCGAAAAAGCCGGCGGCCAGGTCCAGTTCGTTCTTTGAGCCGCCGCGAAACGAAAGTTTAATGGGAACACTGGCCAGGCCGGAAGGAAAGCTGCCGGTGGCCACGCCTTTTTCGGCTCCGGGTTCGCCGCCCAAGCCCCGCCGGGTTTCGACACCGCTTTCGACAGGGATGGCCCAATGCTCGCGTTGGAATTGAAAAACGTGACTGCGCCTGCGGTGGGGCGGGTCGTTAAGATAAGGGAACAGGTCCGCAACCCAACCTGTGATGGTGGTATCGCCGTAAGCTCGTTTCGGCTTACAAATCGCTTGCCAGAACTCGAGATTGGGCCGCCCGTTCGCGGTTTCCACGAACTCATCGAGAATGGGGCGAAGGCGGGTCACCCACCACTCAAGATCATAGGTGGCGAGAACTTCCACGCGCGAGCGGATGCGCTGCCAGTCCTGTGGCGACCCGGTGACGGTAATTTTGGGGATGCCGCAGACGAAATTCACACCGTAGGTGAAGTAGCTCGAGTAAGCATCCATCAGCACAACTTCACTGGCGGTACGAACGGCGGGGGTGGTGGTGGAAAAATCGCAGATCAAGGTCTCATGCAATACCGGATCGGAGGCGTCGCGGATTTGCGCTGAGAAATCGGCAATCGCGCCTTCGAAAGTTGAGAGGCTGAGTTCGAAGACTTGCGTCATCAGTTCCCGTTTCCCTTGGTGCCTGACCAAGCGAGAGCGCAGCGCCTCGGCGTTCTGGGTCAAATGGTGGGCGAATCCTTGTTCGATGGTCAGCCAAATGGAATCGGGCGTTAGGACGAGCGGGCGGTGTCCGCTGAATGCCAGCGAGACGGCATCTGTCAGGGCGTGACAGCGACTGACCAGACGTTTGCCGTACTCTTCGGCTTGAACGCGCCTCGCCGGTTGCACCTGGATCGAGTTGAACTGGGCGAAGACCATGTTAGTAACGGGCTTGTGCGGTTCGGGAATCAGCAGGAGCTTGCGCCGGAAGCGTTTCGCGACGTGCTCGGCGAGGGGCTCGGTGAAAATTGGCTTGGTTTCGGGAACCACGGTATCGACTAGAAATGTTTGAGCGGCAGATGGAGGAGCCGGAGCGCGATTCGGTTTTTCAGTTTTGGCGTGAAAAAGCCGGCGAAACATAACAACGATTCTACGCGAAATTCGCGAGAGGACTTGGCTGCCAAAACGTCACCCTAACTTGCCCAACCCTAAGTTGGGGTGCGCGATAAAAGTGAGCGCACCATGTACTCACAGCCGGGCGACGGTGGGGCGTCCTGGTCCGCGGGTGACCCCTCGGGTGACCCATCCCAAGCTCGACCATAGATACTCATTTGCCTCCCGCACCAAGCCTGCTCATTTCGCACCAGGTGGTGGTAGCTCTCTTGTTGCCAAAAACAGCTTCCCGTCATTGCCAATAGGGCGTTCGCCAGTTTGCTCGTGATACCTTTCAACGATTTCGTTAGCTTGGGCAAAGCCAAGGCTGGAGTAGCCAGCAGATGAACGTGGTTGGGCATAACCACAAAGGCATGCAAAACTACGAAGGCATACAAACGTAATGTTCGAGGGGTGGCGGCGTTGTACTGGATGGCTTCGACTACCATGTCGGCGATGGCGGTTGCCGCAGCTAAAACGGCCCGGAAAGAGCTTCATCCAGCAAGCGATCCATGGCGGCAAATGCCTGCCCGGAATTGACAGTTACCGGCGGGAAAGGCCGGTGAGAGGGCAGACTGTTATGGAGACGCCAGGTGAGGAAGACGGGTTGGTCCGTCTCATAATCGTGCGGAAGTTGTCGCCGATAGAGGGCCATACAGGGATAGTTTGGCGAGAAGGCCGGGTTTCTGCAAAGAGGCCGACCAGGGGGTCGGCCAGCGGACGGGGGCGTCCGCCCCACCCAAGAAACCTGATCCACATCGTAATGCGAATTCGGGATGTGGATGATGCGAGCCTTCCGGCGGGGGTATATGGAGGAGCCGGAGCGCGATTCGGTTTTTCAGTTTTGGCGTGAAAAAGCCGGCGAAACATAACAACGATTCTACGCGAAATTCGCGAGAGGACTTGGCTGCCAAAACGTCACCCGGTTACGGGCCTAACTTGCCCAACCCTAAGTTGGGGTGCGCGATAAAAGTGAGCGCACCATGTACTCACAGCCGGGCGACGGTGGGGCGTCCTCGTCCGCGGGTGACCCCCTGGTCACCCATCCCAAGCTCGACCATCGATACTCATTTGCCTCCCGCACCAAGCCTGCTCATTTCGCACCAGGTGGTGGTAGCTCTCTTGTTGCCAAAAACAGCTTCCCGTCATTGCCAATAGGGCGTTCGCCAGTTTGCTCGTGATACCTTTCAACGATTTCGTTAGCTTGGGCAAAGCCAAGGCTGGAGTAGCCAGCAGATGAACGTGGTTGGGCATAACCACAAAGGCATGCAAAACTACGAAGGCATACAAACGTAATGTTCGAGGGGTGGCGGCGTTGTACTGGATGGCTTCGACTACCATGTCGGCGATGGCGGTTGCCGCAGCTAAAACGGCCCGGAAAGAGCTTCATCCAGCAAGCGATCCATGGCGGCAAATGCCTGCCCGGAATTGACAGTTACCGGCGGGAAAGGCCGGTGACAGGGCAGACTGTTATGGAGACGCCAGGTGAGGAAGACGGGTTGGTCCGTCTCATAATCGTGCGGAAGTTGTCGCCGATAGAGGGCCATACAGGGATAGTTTGGCGAGAAGGCCGGGTTTCTGCAAAGAGGCCGACCAGGGGGTCGGCCCGCGGACGGGGGCGTCCGCCCCACCCAAGAAACCTGATCCACATCGTAATGCGAATTCGGGATGTGGATGATGCGAGCCTTCCGGCGGGGGTATATGGAGGAGCCGGAGCGCGATTCGGTTTTTCAGTTTTGGCGTGAAAAAGCCGGCGAAACATAACAACGATTCTACGCGAAA
Source organism: Bryobacterales bacterium (assembly GCA_963785595.1). Taxonomy (GTDB): domain Bacteria; phylum Acidobacteriota; class Terriglobia; order Bryobacterales; family Bryobacteraceae; genus Bog-105. The sequence continues at coordinate 1,311,011 of CAWAVY010000004.1, forward strand.
TTCGCGAGAGGACTTGGCTGCCAAAACGTCACCCTAACTTGCCCAACCCTAAGTTGGGGTGCGCGATAAAAGTGAGCGCACCATGTACTCACAGCCGGGCGACGGTGGGGCGCCTCGTCCGCGGGTGACCCCTCGGGTGACCCATCCCAAGCTCGACCATAGATACTCATTTGCCTCCCGCACCAAGCCTGCTCATTTCGCACCAGGTGGTGGTAGCTCTCTTGTTGCCAAAAACAGCTTCCCGTCATTGCCAATAGGGCGTTCGCCAGTTTGCTCGTGATACCTTTCAACGATTTCGTTAGCTTGGGCAAAGCCAAGGCTGGAGTAGCCAGCAGATGAACGTGGTTGGATGTTCGAGGGGTGGCGGCGTTGTACTGGATGGCTTCGACTACCATGTCGGCGATGGCGGTTGCCGCAGCTAAAACGGCCCGGAAAGAGCTTCATCCAGCAAGCGATCCATGGCGGCAAATGCCTGCCCGGAATTGACAGTTACCGGCGGGAAAGGCCGGTGACAGGGCAGACTGTTATGGAGACGCCAGGTGAGGAAGACGGGTTGGTCCGTCTCATAATCGTGCGGAAGTTGTCGCCGATAGAGGGCCATACAGGGATAGTTTGGCGAGAAGGCCGGGTTTCTGCAAAGAGGCCGACCAGGGGGTCGGCCAGCGGACGGGGGCGTCCGCCCCACCCAAGAAACCTGATCCACATCGTAATGCGAATTCGGGATGTGGATGATGCGAGCCTTCCGGCGGGGGTATATGGAGGAGCCGGAGCGCGATTCGGTTTTTCAGTTTTGGCGTGAAAAAGCCGGCGAAACATAACAACGATTCTACGCGAAATTCGCGAGAGGACTTGGCTGCCAAACGTCACCCGGTTACGGGCCTAACTTGCCCAACCCTAAGTTGGGGTGCGCGATAAAAGTGAGCGCACCATGTACTCACAGCCGGGCGACGGTGGGGCGTCCTCGTCCGCGGGTGACCCCCCTGGTCACCCATCCCAAGCTCGACCATCGATACTCATTTGCCTCCCGCACCAAGCCTGCTCATTTCGCACCAGGTGGTGGTAGCTCTCTTGTTGCCAAAAACAGCTTCCCGTCATTGCCAATAGGGGCGTTCGCCAGTTTGCTCGTGATACCTTTCAACGATTTCGTTAGCTTGGGCAAAGCCAAGGCTGGAGTAGCCAGCAGATGAACGTGGTTGGGCATAACCACAAAGGCATGCAAAACTACGAAGGCATACAAACGTAATGTTCGAGGGGTGGCGGCGTTGTACTGGATGGCTTCGACTACCATGTCGGCGATGGCGGTTGCCGCAGCTAAAACGGCCCGGAAAGAGCTTCATCCAGCAAGCGATCCATGGCGGCAAATGCCTGCCCGGAATTGACAGTTACCGGCGGGAAAGGCCGGTGAGAGGGCAGACTGTTATGGAGACGCCAGGTGAGGAAGACGGGTTGGTCCGTCTCATAATCGTGCGGAAGTTGTCGCCGATAGAGGACCATACAGGGATAGTTTGGCGAGAAGGCCGGGTTTCTGCAAAGAGGCCGACCAGGGGGTCGGCCCGCGGACGGGGGCGTCCGCCCCACCCAAGAAACCTGATCCACATCGTAATGCGAATTCGGGATGTGGATGATGCGAGCCTTCCGGCGGGGGTATATGGAGGAGCCGGAGCGCGATTCGGTTTTTCAGTTTTGGCGTGAAAAAGCCGGCGAAACATAACAACGATTCTACGCGAAATTCGCGAGAGGACTTGGCTGCCAAAACGTCACCCGGTTACGGGCCTAACTTGCCCAACCCTAAGTTGGGGTGCGCGATAAAAGTGAGCGCACCATGTACTCACAGCCGGGCGACGGTGGGGCGTCCTCGTCCGCGGGTGACCCCTCGGGTGACCCATCCCAAGCTCGACCATCGATACTCATTTGCCTCCCGCACCAAGCCTGCTCATTTCGCACCAGGTGGTGGTAGCTCTCTTGTTGCCAAAAACAGCTTCCCGTCATTGCCAATAGGGCGTTCGCCAGTTTGCTCGTGATACCTTTCAACGATTTCGTTAGCTTGGGCAAAGCCAAGGCTGGAGTAGCCAGCAGATGAACGTGGTTGGATGTTCGAGGGGTGGCGGCGTTGTACTGGATGGCTTCGACTACCATGTCGGCGATGGCGGTTGCCGCAGCTAAAACGGCCCGGAAAGAGCTTCATCCAGCAAGCGATCCATGGCGGCAAATGCCTGCCCGGAATTGACAGTTACCGGCGGGAAAGGCCGGTGAGAGGGCAGACTGTTATGGAGACGCCAGGTGAGGAAGACGGGTTGGTCCGTCTCATAATCGTGCGGAAGTTGTCGCCGATAGAGGGCCATACAGGGATAGTTTGGCGAGAAGGCCGGTTTTCTCACCAAAGTAGAGGCCGACCAGGGGGTCGGCCCGCGGACGGGGGCGTCCGCCCCACCCAAGAAACCTGATCCACATCGTAATGCGAATTCGGGATGTGGATGATGCGAGCCTTCCGGC
>CAWAVY010000005.1:0-1226820 GCA_963785595.1 Bryobacterales bacterium
ATGATCCGAAGTGTTGAGCCACTTGCTTCGCCCCCGTGTTTAAGCGTGAAACAACACCCAGTTAAATCCGCTTCAGGAAGAATTCCTCGATCCTGCTGGCGATTTCTTCTCCATGGGTCTCGAGCGCGAAGTGGCCAGTGTCGAGCAAATGCATCTCAACGTCCTTGAGATCGCGTTTGTAGGGATATGCACCCTCTGGCGGAAATACGAAATCGTTCTTCCCCCACACAATTAAGGTTGGCGGCTGGTACTTCCGGAAGAAATCCTGAAAGGCTGGATACAAGGGAACGTTCGTCCCGTAGTCGTACATGAGATCCGCCTGGATGTAGGCATTGCCAGGTCGGTCGAGGCCTATTTGATCCAGCGTCCAGGTCGTCGGATCTAGCAGTGTTTTGTCACTAACGCCGTTCTCATACTGCCAGCGGGTTTGTTTTGGGTCCACCATGTAAGCAATCGCACTGGGGTCTTCAGGATTAGCCCAGTACTTTTTGATTGGATCCCAGAATTCACGCAGTCCTTCCTCGTATGCGTTTCCGTTTTGCACGATCAGCCCGGTAACCCGCTCTGGATGCAGCAGCGCAAGCCGATAGCCCACAGGCGCGCCGTAATCCATCAAATAAAGCGCATATTTGCTCAACCCGAGGTGCTCGGCGAAGCGGTCCATGATCTTTGCGTAACTGTCGAACGTGTACGAAAAGCTCTTGTGATCCGGCATGCTGCTTTGCCCGTAGCCGGGATAGTCGGGCGCCACTAAACGAAACGCACCGGCGAGGCGAGGTATTAAGTTTCGGAACATGTTGGACGAAGTTGGAAACCCATGCAAAAGCAGGATCACCGGGGCGTTTTGCGGACCCGCTTCGCGATAAAAAATGTCTTGGTTGTCAATACGAACGGTCTTGTAGTGGACCGGATGCTGGGTGCTGATTTTAGTTTCGACTGCGGTCATTTAGTTGTTCTCCAATCTGTTTTCTGTGACAGGCAAAGAGCCCTGCAAAACAACTTTAAGGCGAATAAGGGAATCTTTGATTCCACAAAAGTGCGATTGTTCCGTGATCATGCGGGGAGTTCGACGATATTTGGATTTATCGAGGAAGCCGATTGTCCGCAAGGTTTCCCGCACGAACCTGTCTCGGTCACAATCGTCGTCGCGACGTTTGCGAAAATACCGCAGTCAGTGTTTTGTTGTTTGAGGACGGGGAGAGTTCTTTTGCAGCAAAAGCTAGACAAAGCCTGGAGTCACGGAGCAGTGTGAGCACCCCGTCAACCCCTCTGGCGAATGAGAGCTCGGCTGCCTGATATTGGCAGGATGGGATCAGCGGATTCCCGCATGTTCTTGAGAGAATCGCACTTTTGTGCAAACTTCTGTCTGCCCGCTTCGCAAGAATTAGTCTCAGGAGATTTCAAATGATCCCAATAGCAAGCGTGATCGCAGCGGCGGGAGTAACACTAGTCGGAACCTCTGGAGCGTTCGCTCAGTCCGCGGCGGCCTTTCGCGGCGCCGCACCGCTCGTACCGCTGGCGAGCGAACCCCCGCCTAAACTGATCGTCGACCCACCTCTCGCCGAGTCCCTCTCGCACGGCCGCTTGGTCATCCAATACCGGACGGAGAACCTGCACATCGTGCCGGTATACGGACCCGCCGCGCTCGCGGTCTCACCGCGCATCGGCCATCTCCATCTGACGCTGGACGACTTGCCTTGGCACTGGGTAGACGCTAGCAACGAGCCCTTGACCGTGGTTGGCCTGCCGCCCGGGCCGCATAAGATTCGCCTCGAACTGGCCAACGCCAACCACATGGTGCTTGATACCCAGGTGGTTACTTTCGTCGTTCCGACCGTTAAATAGAAGGGGCCGCCGGTCTTGGTGGCTCCCGACAATCCCGGCTACCGGCAAAGCAGGATGCCGGATTACAAAGCGTTCCAATACAGCTTCGAGAACTGGCGAACGAGATCAAACGGTTTTGTCGAGGGGCCGTTGGCTGCGAATGTTATGAGTTCGCCGCCGTGACAGATTCCAAAACGAATAGTTGTTCGCTCAGGCTCCAAAAGCGTTCAGGTTCAGCATAAGGCATGACGCAGAGCCATCCAAATCACTCCGGAAACTTTAGGAGAGATTTGATGTGAGGAGTCACCATTCATTCGCTGCCTCACCACAATCGGTGTACGGACGCGCCCAAAGCGCCGCTTGTAGCTGGAGCGACTTGCACCACGCGCGATGCATCCGGTCTACTTCCTCAGCCGAATGTCCCTTCGCAGCAAGGTAAGGCTTAATGGTCTCGTTCATGACCGCAATGAATGCGATGATGTCGCGCAAGGGAACGTAGGCAGTTGATTGAACGTTATCCACCTTGTTTTTCTTGATACTGGTGTGACGCAACGCAATCTCCTCCTGGTAGTTGAGCCAGTCCTGGTCGTACGGCCGCAGACAAGTGTCCATGATCCACTGCTCGAACCGCAAATTGCTTTTGGCGGCGTAATCGGGGAGAGCTGCCCCTTCTGGCAAGCGTGAGTGTCTGCTCAGGTTCGGAATACCGGCGATAATTCCGCTGCGCCAATGTTCCACAATCCGCTTGGTTTGGTCCACGAGTACTTCTCCGGCCAAGCGAAGCTGAAGTTCATCCTCAGGTGTAAAGCCAACGCTAATCTTCAACTGCTCCAGATCCCGGATTGAGGTTCGGGAAACCGCAATCTCCGGGGTTCCGTAGTTATAGCCGTGAATGTTTTCGGCAATTTTCTCCATATGAGTTCTCCAAACGATCAGGCCGCAGCCGGCCGGAAGGGATCGAACCGCTGCTTGTCAAATTCTACCGGCAATCTTTGGAACTTCCCTAATTCCTTACTTGCGCACGCCCACTCAAGAAGCACCGAGTATTGTTCAAGACGATTGACATTCCCGATCCATATCTCAATCCCAGGCCCGGAAATCCTCACTACATTTGGAAGATCGCATGGACCAAGGCAGCCGCTAATGGTGAGCTGAATGTTCTTTAAAAGCCCGCGGCTCCGCCATTCCCGTTTTAACCATTCAACCGGCACCTCAGGTTTCCCACGGTTTACCGCCCCGCAGCAACAGCCGGAGCACACCATGACGTGCCCAATGACCATACGCTTCGTTGCCAAATGTGCCGAAGAGCATTCCGATTCGTTTATCATTCGCCCACTCCTTCCACCCGCCGCAAGACTCAAAAGGAACTCGCGCAAAACGGGCACGCCGAGGCCACGCGAATTCCTGACTCTGTTTCGCGGCACGGACGTGCCCTTTGCGCTAGCTGGTAATCAGTACGATGCCAATAAAGAGGCTGTAACCGGCCGTAATCACACCCAGCCAGCGAAATAGCACCGGACGTATTTTTGAGAACGTGAATAACGACGTGGCCGCTGTCGTCAAAGCCATGTTCGATAGGAACATGGCCATTGCGAATACTGTTAGCCCAATAACACCATTAAAGAGCCCACCCATATTTGTGGCGATTACTAACATGGACAATTGAGTGGGCGTCTCTGCGCCGATACCGTGCAAAACGCCAAGGCTCAATGAAGACTTCGCCCCATAACCGCGATTCTCAATGGGTTCAACGTTCTTGTGCCAGTGTAGCCGTTCAAAAATCGCCAGGATCGCCTGCCCGCGCCCCATCGGTCCCCTTCCGGAAAACAAAGCGCCGAACACGTAAGCTCCCAGCAGGATCAAAGTGAGTCCCACAATCCTTTGCATCCAACCGGATAACGATCCTGGAAGCGAATGCTTCAGGGCGATGACCGCTACGCCAAGAAGCCCGACTGTCGCAGCGTGACCTAAAGCGTAAAGAAACCCGCAACGGGTAGCATCGCGGGCACTCGCTTGGACACTAGTAACATCCGAAATCGCAGCAACGTGATCCCAATCGATTCCATGCTGCAGGCCGAGCAACGAGCAAGAAGCGAGGGCGGCAAATAGCGTCATCGCGTTGTTCCTATGCTTCCAACTCGCGCCTGAACCGGGCACTGACCTCGTCCATTTTCATCGCCAATTCTTCCGGCGTCAAAAGTTGCTTTTGGAAAAGGATATTGGCAAAAGCGGCTACCCAACGCTCGTAATAAGAAAGCTTCCCAATAAGTTCGGCTCCCAAAGCCTCTACGCCGCGACGCTTCTCCTCTGTATTAAGAATCTTATGAAAATCCAGAACGTCGGCCAGCGCATGACAACGCTTCTCCCACGGTTGCAGTTCGTGATCGGTACGGTCAATAGGGTCGGCAGGGAGACCGCCGATATCGTTCGGTAGCCGCTTTACAAAAGTCTCAGAAGGCGTCATTGCACTTTCCTTTCTTGCGCGTCGATCATGGCAACGCCGATCATGGCGTCGCGCGTAACTAGTGAAGCGAGTTCCTCCTCGCTCCACGTTTCAGTACCACTCGGCCTTTGCGGAAGCACAAGGTAGCGAACCATCGCCGTCGAATCGCTCACCCGAATCTCAACGTCTCCGGGAACTACTGTGCCAAACTCCGCCAGCACATTCCTCGGCTCCTTCACAGCACGCGCCCGATACGGCTTCTGTTTGTACCAATCTGGGGGCAGCCCCAACACTGGCCTCGGATAGCAGGAGCAGAGCGTACACACAATCAGGTTGTGAAGATTGGGAGTGTTCTCCAGAACAATCAGTTGAGTATCGTCGTAAAACGTGATGCCCAACTCCTCACAAGCCGAGCGGCCATTCACCAGAAGGCGCGCGCGAAATTCCGGATCGACCCACGCGCGAGCTACTACTTTCGCACCCAGTTGCGGGGTCCGCGAATCGAGCACTTCGAGCTGGCGGCGGATCTCCGCCGGCTGAATCAACCCCTTCTCCGCCAGCAGTTCGCGCATGGCGGTTTCCATGATTTCGTAATAGCCCGGAGTCCCATCGGGCACCGTTATCGGCGTGTGATCGTGAGAATGCATTTGTCAAATCCTTTCCAGCCAGCTTTCATAGACTTCGATACGTAAACCATCGGCGGCGGACCCGCCATACCCAGGCCACAAATCTGTGAGCGGAATGGCGACGCGATAATAATGGCGCTTCTGACCGGCATTTCGGCCAAAACCTTCTTCTTCGTTGTTAACTGCAGGCGGTTCCATGACCGCTTCAATCACGCCAATTTTTCCGCGAATGTACTGCGGTACGCGATAGTGCCCGACGGGGAATCTGACGGAAATTGCTACCCGCTCGCCCGCGCTAAAAGCCGGCTCCTCGCCCTCCGCCTTTACGATGCCGGGCAAAGTAGCGGATTTCATACCTTCGCCCCGCTCGACATTGTCTCTGCAAGAAACCAAGTACGGCGTTCGGCTTGATCGATCCAGACTTCGATCAAACTAGTTGTCGCAAAATCGTTGGCCCGGGCGCACACTTCATGCGTGACGCGCATGTATTGGGTTAATTTGCGATTATCAGACCAGAGTTCTTCGAGCATTTCCGCGGTTGAAACCAACTCGCGGTTATCGTCCTGCAGTCTCTGACGCCTGGAAATATCGCCGATGGAACGCAGCGTGGTCGCACCTAGCTTGCGCGCGCGCTCGGCAATCTCATCGGTGATGGCAAACAGTTGATCGGCGTGCTCGTCAAGCAAGAGGTGGTAATCGCGAAAGTGGCGGCCGCTCATGTGCCAGTGAAAGTTCTTCGTCTTCACATACAGCGCGAATACGTCGGCCAGCAGTTTTTGGAGCTCCGTTTCGATTTCTCGAACTGCAATCTGGTCCAAATCCGACAGCTTCTCCATTGTCAATTCCATTTAAGTCCCTCCTTCTGAAAACCAGCGAAACTCTAAGTTATGCGAATTTTGATTCGCCCGCTTTCAAAAAAGTGCGCGCCTTGCGAAATCCTGCGAGGGCTTTAGCAGCGTTTGCGGAACCATGCCTTCCTGTTAAGGTGGCGGTCGAATGAATCTCGGCGATATCACCGCCAGAAAATCGAACGATGCGGAAATCGACGCGGCGGTTTTGATGGGTCCAAACTATATTGGGAGATGGGTTTCGCCGTGCTGTCGTTGAAGAGCGACCCAAGCCCGGATTCGCTTATTTAGCAGCCTGTCAGCCGCCGAGTTGAATGAATCCTCTGCGAATTCCAATTGCAACGGCTTCGGTGCGATCATTGGCGCCTAGTTTGGCCATAATGTTCTTAACGTGAGCCTTGACAGTCTCTTCCGAGATAAACAGCATCTCCGCAATATCTCGATTGCGATTTCCGCCAACGATATGCTGCAAAATTTCCACCTCACGTGCAGTCAAATCTTCATCGTCGAGATGCTCGGCTAGGTTGGCAGCTATTTCCGGCAAAATTCGCTTCATTCCCGAGTGAACTTGGCGAATAACGGCAATCAAGTCAGTGGGCGGCATGCTTTTGAGGACGTAAGCCCGGGCGCCCGCCGTGAGCGCCCGCTGGATGTCAATGTCTCCATCGAAGGTCGTCAACATGATAATGTGCGCATTCGCATAGACGCCCCGAATGCCATTCAAAACATCAATGCCACTCTGGTCGGGAAGGCGAAGATCTAAAAGAGTGATATCGGGCCTGTGCTTCTGAAACAATTCGATACCTTCCTTACCGGTAGCTGCCTCACCGACAAGGCTCATGTCGCTTTGGGAGTTTATAATTGCCGCAATCCCTTCGCGCAATAAGGGATGGTCGTCAATGGTAAGTATTCGAATCTTCTGAGGCGGAAGATTACTCAAAGCGACCCCCAGTGTTGACGCAGTCGATGCTCGAAACGTGACGACTGGCAACATAGGACCGAAACGACGTTCTGTCCATCAAAGTCGATTTCCGCTCTCCTGGGGAAGTGAGATGGCGTTCCAGGAGTAGCCCGTGCCAACGCGACGCGCGGCGCGACCTCACAATCACAGTCGGCCCCAGCTCGATTGCCAGCAGAGGAGAGGCTGAAATGAAACCGCCTTGACCCGTCACCTCCCTGTTCCGCATTGTCAGCGCGAAGCTTACGTTTGTTGATTGCGCTCCCATAACTGTCTCTCAAACTCAGGACGAAGTTTTTTCGTTGATGAGCATGGCACAGCGATACATAAAAAGAATCGCTGCCGTAAACTCCGGGGCACTCAGACTCACCCGGTCGAAAAAAGACGTTCGGCACTGGGCCAAATTGCTATCTCCTTGCTTGTCTGAAGTTAGCAGAGGCGGCCTGAAAACGATATTATATCTTTCTATTGGCTTGAATTGCCGTGGACCGATTGGAATGCACTTTAGGTGAAGTTCGAACGCTGGGAAAATGTGTTTGACAGACGAGGCTCGTTTGAACAACGAGTCGTAAAGTTCAGGGTTGATGGAGCTACAGTCAGCAACAACTGAGTTCCGCGCCTTCGCACCGATTTGAAGGTCCGGTGTTAATTGTTAACAAACGAATTCCGGCGGATTTCAGCTGGGGTTAAATCAAGATACTTCCGAAACACAGTTGTCATGTGTGACTGACTCGCGAAGCCGCAATCCGCGGCAATGTCGATTAGACTGTCTCGCGTTTCCTTGATTCGATTTTGCGCTTGCCTCAACCTCAGATCCAAAACGAACTGATGCGGCGTCACTCCCGTGGCCGTTCGGAACATCCTAAGGAAGTGAGCACGGCTGTACCCGCTCTCCTTCGCCAAACTCTCCAGGCTCAAATCCGTGTGTATGCTTGTCTCGATCTTTTCTTTCACGCGATTAAGTATCCGAAGCGGCAACGGAGATGTACGGACATCAACATTCGTGTGGCTATCCGCTGTGAGCAGATAACGAGTAGCCAGTGCGTGCGCCAGAGAGTCAACATAAAGCTTCCCTGAAGGCCCTTCCGCTTCAACCTCCTCCGTTAGCAGGCCAAGAATACGTTGAATAGACGCGTCGCGAACGCCGACGCGAAAGACGGGATTAGCAAGAGGTTTGCGTTCCATTTCTTCGGCAACGCTGCGAATGAAACTCTGTTGAAAACCTACATGCGTGAATTCCGCCGGCGAATCCAACCGGGCATATGGAACCGGCCCTATGGGAGCGCACGTGATTGACCCCCCGCGCCCGATAAACCTGCACGGGTTACCGTCGACATCTCGGCAGTATAGCTGCGCCGTGTTACCGCAAAGCATCGAAACGATGTGCATGTCGATGCGGGTCGCCGGACGCTCTCCCGCAGAAGTCAAATGCCGCTCGAGAATAAAGCCTTGCCAGTTCATGCCGGCGCTAGAGCGGATGACGCGGGTTGGCCCCGGGGCTATCAACATGAGCGGCGATACTGCGGTTGTGGCAGCTGGCGGGTGCAATGCATTGAACCTGTTGGCAGTCGACGGCTCCAATCCAGCGCGCATCGATCCGAGGCCATCGAAAGAGCGCGAATTCATTACTGGGCGAGCTAAAGTTTGGCCCGATACCTGCCAGTTGGAACCCTGTGTCATGGTCAATTCCTTCTTCCTTCAAACGAGAAACGGGAAGGCACAACTCCCCGCCAGAGAATTTGTTTGATCAGCGCAAAAGCGCAAGTGGACAGCCAAAACAAAAACTCCACTTCCTCAGGCTGGAGGGACATGAGTTGGCCACAAGCGTTACGAGAAATTTGACCAACCGATCGGAAGCTTAGGTTGGCCATCGCGCCCACTTGATCCGATTTCCCCTTTGCCTCGCCTACGCTTATGGTCAACACGGTTGCGGACATTACCCCCGAGCATTCATCGATATTGCAAACTTCATGGGCCAGGTGCATATAGGAAATCCTTTTCGTGAACTCTTGGACTTAGCGAGAAGATCTCGTGTACACAGTTTCACCGGAAAACCGAGTTCACGAAACCCTGCAACGTGTAGAGTTCTGCTAACTCTTTTGGATACAGATCCTGCAAAACACAGGCTTGTGTTGCAGAGCTCGCCGGTTTCGCCTGTATGATATGGGAAAGTTGGCGAATTTCAGCAAGAACTGCAAGACCTGTAAAATTGGGGTTGATCCTTATGGCCGAGACTTTGACGAAGCATCAGGGCGACTCGCCACGGCGCTGGATTTTGAAGGGTGCGTCGCCAACAGTGACGATTTTCCTGCTTTTGCTGTCCCTTCTTGCTTGTCGCCACTCTTTACGAGCGCCGGTGACGTTGAGTTATTTCCGGCTTGGGTGGTCTCAACCCGATGAGTTGCCAACCGCCGAGCCGTTATCGCTGCAGTTCACCAAGAAAACGGGTATCCGCCTAAGGCCGCTTCCCGTTCCCGAAAACACTCTCGATCAACTGGATCTGTCGCGAAAACTTTTGCAGGCCGGTGCATCCGAGCCCGACGTGCTTGGCGTAGATTTCATCTGGTCTGGGGCTTTGGCGGACAATCTAATCGATCTGCGGCCCTATTTATCTAAGGAACTCTCCATGCTCTCACCGCAATTGGTGTCCAGCTACGAGGTGGACGGGAGAATTGTCGCCATCCCTTACCAGGTTCAAGTAGGCGTTCTGGAATATCGGATCGATTTGCTTCGTGAATATGGCTATGATCACGCTCCAAAAACTTGGGACGAGTTGGAAGCGATGGCGGAGCGCATTCAGACCGGTGAGCGCGCCAAGGGCAACAAAGATTTTTGGGGTTACGTTTGGCAAGGAGCCGACTCTGAAGCCCTGACATGCAACGCTATAGAGTGGCAGATCGCCGAAGGAGGAGGGCAGATCATCGAAAACAACCGCGCGATCAGCGTCAATAATCCAGCGGCGATCCGGTCATGGCAACGGGCGAAGCGCTGGATTGGCTGGATCTCGCCCCGCAGCGTGATCGCGTATCGCGAATTGGATTCCATGAATGTTTTCGATTCGGGAGAAGCGGCGTTTAACCGTGTTTGGGGAGGCACAACCATCACGCGAACCGAGATGTCTCGCCAACTCCACTGGCGCAGTACGATGCCAGTCGGCAAAACCGCTTATACCAGCATTCCAGGTGGGCCCGGGGGCTGGGCGGGCGCATTAGGTGGATCGGGTTTGGCGGTTTCCAGGCATTCTACCCATCGGCAAGAGGCTGTGGAACTCGTTCGGTTCCTGATTCGCACGCAAATTCAAAGCCACCAAAGTGCCGACAATGAGCCGCCTATGGAGTCCAAAGTTTCCGGTGAGCCCCCGATTGATAACATGCCCCATGACGCCAAGGGATTTGGTCAACAAGACAGTGGCGTCGTCAGCCGGCCGTCTAGCCTAACAGGCCGAAAATATGAAGAAGTCACCAAGGCTTATATAAGTGCCGTGCATTCCGTAATAGCCGGCGAAAAAGGCGCGCCGCAAGCCGCCGCCCAACTGCAAGAGCACCTGATAAAGATCACAGGTTTCCATGCTGGGCCGCCCAAGTAGGCGGATTCGCTCGTGTTGAAGACAACGAAGAGTTTAATCTGAGTGCGTCGCATGCGCCTGATTGCGGGTCCGCACAAAGCGAGTTCGAATGAAATTGAAGAATGTCAACTACGCTTCCACCGGCCCGCGCCTGGCATTCACATTCGGCGTTTTGATAGCACTAATCTTAGGTGGCAACGGGCTGATTGTTTGGCAGTTTCACACGGCAAGCCTCCAAACGGATCGACTTGCTGGTGTAAACCAGCAAGTGATTGCGGCTCTGCGGCTTCAAGAAAGTCTGCTGTCCTTTCACCAGCGGCTGGATGAACTCACCCGTCCCAAGGATGCTCACCAGCTTTCAAGGGATGCCGAGCCGCTCCGCAGAGACCTCCTTGATCGGATAGAACGAACCCGGTTCGTCCTCACACAACTGCCATCGGATGCCAATCTCGATCCGGCATTTCTGCCAACTCTCGACGCGATTGAAATCGCGATGCCATCACAGATCGAGGCCGTCACTTCGCTGGCTGAGTCGGGGGATTGGGAGGCTGTTCACCTTCGCTTGGCGAACGAATTGAGACCACTGGAAAGTCAGACCTCGGCGTTAATCAGAAGCATCGACCAGGATGTCAGCGGGGAACTGGCACAATCGGCCGCCAACATGAAAAGGCTGCAGCGTGAGATCTTGTTTATCGTTCCGACAACGGCGGTCCTGACTTTTTTTATAACCGCGTTCTTTGGGTGGGCCGTCACGCGGCGGATCGTTGAACTTCGCCTGGAAGAACAAGTGAGAGAACGTACGCGGATTGCTCGGGAGCTGCATGACACCTTATTGCAAGGAGTGTTTAGCGCATCAATGCAATTCCACCTCGCCGTCGATCGGCTACCCGCGGACTCCTTGGCGAGGCCCCTGTTTGCAAGACCAATGCAAATCATTGGACAGGTCATGGAAGAAGGACGCAATGCGGTTCGTGGTTTCCGGTCGTTAGAAAGAGGCACCGAAGATCTGGAAAGCGCGTTTTCCCAGCTCCCGCAAGAACTGAATTTCAAAGAACCCATCGATTTTCACGTCACAGTCGAAGGCAAAACTCGATCTTTGCTTGCGGTTGTCCACGATGAAGTCTATTCAATCGGAAGAGAAGCCCTGGTCAATTCCTTTCGCCATTCCGGAGCCAACCGGATTGAAGTTGAATTGGAATATTCAACGGGTCAGATGCGTATGGTAGTCCGTGACGACGGATCCGGCATTGACCCAAAGATTCTAGAATCCGGCCGCGATGGACACTGGGGACTGACCGGCATGCGCGAGCGAGCTGCCAGAATTGGGGCGAAACTCAAAGTCGTGAGCCGCCTTGAAAAGGGAACGGAAGTTGAGCTTTGTGTCCCTGCTGAAATCGCTTTCGATTCGCGTTCCTCGAGTCACGCCTCCAAATGGCTTGTGGGTCTATACGACAAATACGCTGCGAAAGCCACGCGCCCGGCCAAGCAACGAGTCGGCTGAGACGCGAGGAATTCAATCCTGAGCGTTAGACAAAAGTGGTAGTTATCAATCCCAAACATGAAGGATGTGCCGCACTCACAAAACTTGTAAGTTTGGAGCATGAAGTTGGATTCGAGAAAAGAGGCCGAAATGAGTTTAGTCTGTGGGGGCAGATGCCGGCTCTTTGCACGATTGTCTGTCCTGAAATTGGGTGCCGAGCAAATGAAGAACGAACGCCCAGTCTTCGGTACACTGGAGCCCGATCGGGTCCTTCAAATAAAAGGTTCGCGGCAACAACTTCCGGCCGCTATGTTGACTTTCGAATCTGAAGGCAGGCTCTACGCGGCCTTTGCGCAAGACATTATTGCCCGCGCCCGGCCTGTATAACGCCGCCGCTGACGTCGTACTTCATCTACCACTAAAGTGTAATGAACGAACTATCCAATCGGGTGATTTGCTTTCACTGCGGCGATTCCAGATAATCAAGGTGCGCGATCATCTCATGTTGTGAGTACTGTTCAATATTCCCGCTACGGCGCATTTCTGGCTTTCAGCTGGCTGACAATTACCAGTTGCGGATCTCCGCAAGCGACACCTACGCCGACGATTCAGTTCAGTCAGATCCCTCCCGCAGGAGACGGCAGTCCTGTAAGAACGGAAGCCGTTGCCGGACACGTAACCGGGGCTCGAAAAGGGCAGCGCGTAGTGCTTTTCGCTCGAAGTGGGGTTTGGTGGGTGCAGCCTACCGTAGAGCAACCTTTTACTGAGATTCAATCCGACTCCACCTGGGCCAGCCGAACTCATCCCGGAACTGCCTATGCGGCTCTGCTGGTGGATTCCACCTATCGTGCGCCCTCCACAACTAACGTTTTACCCGAGCGGGAAGGAGCCGTGCTCGCGGTGACAGTCGCGGAAGCCGAGAGCCCCCCCTCGGCTCCCCAGAAGCTTTCGTTCGATGGTTATGAATGGGAAGTGATGAGCACGGCGAATAACCATGGCGGCTCCACGAATTTTTATGAAACGTCGAATGCGTTCGTGGGTCACAGCGGATTTTTGCACCTGCGGATCACGAGGCACGGGCAGCAATGGACAAGCGCGCAAGTAAAGTTAATTCGAAGCCTCGGATATGGCTCATATCGCTTCATAGTACAGGATGTATCTCAGTTAGAACCGGCGGCGGTGCTTTCTTTCTACACTTGGGACGACATTGGCCCACCGCGCGAAATGGATATCGAAGTGGGCCGATGGGGTGAAATCGCCGGCAAAAATGCACAATTTGTGGTTCAGCCGTATGTGGTCCCCGCAAATAGCGTAAGGTTTACTGCTCCGCCAGGCAAGCTCACCTACTCATTGCAGTGGCAGCCTGGTTCGGCGGCATTTAAGGCGTTACGAGAAGCGGCGTCCTTCTCTCAGGCCGCTCCTGTGGTGCAACACGTATTCACTTCCGGGATTCCGTCGGCAGGCAACGAAAACATCCACATTAGTTTATTCGTATTCGATAACCGGCACAACCCATTACAGCGCGAAACGGAGGTAATTGTTGAAAAGTTCGAATTCCTCCCGTGACAGCGCCGCCCAAAAGCTCGCGCTAATCATCGCCGCAGGCTTGATAATCCCCGCTAACGCCAACGCTCTCGATCCGAATCGAGCCATCTCGCAGTACGTGCATGATCACTGGGACAACGAACAGGGATTCCCTAGCGGGGCCGTTTACGCGATGACTCAGACGGCTGACGGCTATCTCTGGATTGGCACTGAGGCTGGACTTGTTCGCTTCGATGGCTTGGAATTTCGCCTGATCAAGGATGAATCGGGGGCGTTTACAACTACCGGTGTTTTGGGGCTGGCAGCTGACGCCGACGGTTACTTATGGCTCCATCTCCAGGATTTGACGGTGCTGCGCTATCGGAATGGCATATTCGATAAGCCTACGACAGCCGCGAGAATTCTTAACTTCGTCTCGTCGATGACTTCAACTCGTAGCGGTGAGGTATTGATCTCGAGGATGGAACAAGGCGCGTATATTGGTCACGGTGCCAGGTTTGACATGCTTGCGCCGGCGAACGAACTACCCCGTTCCCCTTTGTTAGCGTTGGCGGAAACCGGTAACGGCGATGTCTGGATGGGCACGAGAGATGCAGGCCTTTTCCGGCTGCGCGCCGGCAAGACTCTATCGCTAAAGGCCGCCCTGCCCGACCCGAAGGTGAATTGCCTACTCGCTGAGAGTGATGAACGTCTATTGGTCGGCACAGACAACGGCATCGTGCGTTGGGATGGCAGCGAGTTTCGATCGGCCGGGATTGCCTCACCGCGCAATCACTTCCAGGCCCTAGCAATACTGAAGGATCGCGACGCCAACCTCTGGGTGGGAACGGACTCACGCGGGCTTTTGCGGGTGAATGCTCATGGTGTGTCGGACTTGCGGGAGCGACCGGGCGGCCCACTGGATGCCGTCACAGCAATTTTTGAAGATCGCGAAGGGAGCGTGTGGATCGGAAGCGCAAGCGGACTGGATCGCCTTCGCGACGGACCATTTGTCACGTATTCTCTCCCCGAAGGATTGCCATCCAACGGTAGCAGTCCGGTCTTCGTCGATTCCCAAAACCGGATGTGGTTTCCGCCGGTCGCTGGAGGTTTGTGGTGGTTTCAAAATGGCAACCGCGGTCGCGTGAAGCTCGCGGGGTTGGACAAAGACGTCGTCTATTCGATTGCCGGCAGAAACTCGGACTTATGGCTCGGGCGACAACAGGGCGGTTTAACGGAAATGCATTTTGCAGGCGGACACTTCACAGCGCGGACCTTTACCCAAAGAGAAGGGCTAGCTCAGCAGAGCGTGTACTCTGTTCTCGAGAGTCGCGACGGTAGCGTGTGGGCCGGCACCCTAAGTGGTGGTGTCAGCAGACTGACTGGTAACACCTTCACCACCTATACTGTAGCGAACGGGCTATCCGCCAATACGGTCGCGGCCAGTTTGGAAAGCTCCGACGGAACCATGTGGTTCGCCACCCCCGGCGGACTAAGCAAGTTAGCCAAAGGTCAGTGGCAAGCATATACGCGTAAGAACGGTTTACCGTCGAATAACATCAACTGTCTTCTCGAGGATTCAAGCGGTGTTTTGTGGATAGGAACAACTGGCGGGCTGGCTTTTCGAGGGGCGCGGGGTTTTCAATCGCCGGTCGCGGCACCCGCTCCCCTCCGCGAATCCATTCTGGGTATGGCCGAAGACGGATTTGGATCACTATGGCTGGCGACATCGAATCATGTATTGCAGGTAAACCGCAGTCAGCTATTAAGAGGCACTCTTGTCGACGCGGACCTGCGTGAGTACGGACTCACCGATGGACTGCGCGGCGTGGAGGGAGTAAAAAGACATCAGTCCGTTTTCAAGGACACTGCCGGGCGAATCTGGATCTCGCTCAATCGTGGAATATCCATGGTCGATCCGGCCCGGTTGACCCGGAATGCTGTGGCATCCATAGTTCACATTCAAAAGCTTTCCGCAGATGGCAGATCCATCGACCTGAATCATCCCTTTCCAATTCCAGCGCACTCGCACAGGATGGCCATCGGCTACATTGGCCTGCGATTGTCGGATCCTGAGCGGGTGCGCTATCGCTATCTGCTGGAGGGTTTTGACCGTGGCTGGAGCGAACGCGTTGCCGAACGCGAGGCGGTCTACACAAACCTCAATCCGGGCTCTTACCGCTTTCATGTGATGGCGAGTAATCCGGATGGTTCGTGGAACAAGAATGAAGCCCTGCTAGCGTTCACCATCGATCCGCTTTATTGGCAAACTTGGTGGTTCAGGGTCTCGGTTGCTCTCGCTTGCGGTCTCTCAGCTACCTTTCTTTATTACTTCCGGATGTACCAACTAACCAGACAGCTAAACGTTCGTTTCGAAGAACGCCTGCTGGAGCGGAACACCATTGCCCAGGAGTTGCACGATACGTTGCTTCAAGGCTTCTTAGGCGCATCCATGCAGGTACATCTTGCCGCTGATCTCCTGCCCACCGAGTCGCCAGCGAAGTATCCCCTCGCACACGCTCTTAAGTCGATGGCGCAAGTGACAACTGAAGGCAGAAATGCTCTGCGTGGCCTTCGTTCGTCGAACAGCACTCTTCTGGACTTAGAACACGCCTTTAGAAGTATCGAAAAGGAACTGCTCCCGCAAACCGGGGACGCCCCACAGCTCGAGTTTCGTCTGATTGTTGTGGGAAAGAAGAGAACGCTTCATCCGGTCATCCGGGATGAAGTCTACCGAATTGGCCGAGAAGCGGCGCTGAGAGCCTATCAGATCGCCCGCGCCACGAATATCCATATTGAATTAAGGTACTCATCGCGGGCATTTCACTTATTGGTGCGCGACAACGGACCGGAAGTGGCCTCGACTGCAGGGGAATCCACTGGAACTCGAATGAGCGTCTCGGTCATGCGGGAGCGCGCCAATCGAATTGGTGCTCGCTTTCTGATCTTTAGCGGCCCGGGAACTGAAACCCGCATCGAGTTGGTAATTCCGAGCCGTGTCGCCTATCGATATGAGTTGGATAGCCGGTTGCAGCGCCTTTTTGGGCGGGCATAGGTCAAACTAATCGGTCGTAGACACGAGCGGAACCGGAGCCCGATAATCCACACCGGGCTAAAGCTAAACTGATTGAACTAAAGCGAACAATTCTCCCTAACCCGATCTCAGTTCAAGAAGTTAAAGTCGATTCGTCGGCGCTCAAGCCGAAAGTGAGACCGCCGGGCGGCACGACTCGCCATCGGCGGCTCTAAATCGCTGATTCTGAATCGAAGCGGATTGGTATGTGCATTGCTCCCCTTAGCTCCGACGAAGCGCGGTTTGTTGGAGTCGACTCGTGGCTCGTGGCGCCCGCACTAACAAAGAAAGAAGGAGAGACCTCATGACTAGCTTTGACTATGATGTGATCATCATTGGTTCGGGATTCGGTGGGAGCGTTGCTGCGCTCCGGGCCGCAGAGAAGGGCTACCGTGTTGGCGTCATGGAGGCGGGCAGGCGCTGGAAAGACGAAGACATCCCGAAGACCAACTGGAATCTGCCGCACTACTTGTGGCAGCCCGAGGCAGAGATGTACGGGATCCAAAGGGTCGAGCCACTCGACGATGTGCTCGTCCTCTGCGGCGCAGGGGTTGGCGGCGGCTCCCACGTCTATGGCAACACGTTGTATATCCCTCCCAAGCGGTTCTTCGACGCGCCCGGATGGGCGGGCATCACGGACTGGGCCGACGAACTGGCGCCTTGCATCGACCAGGCAACGCGGATGCTCGGTGTCGTTCGCTACCCGTACATGCCGACCGAGATCGATCGATACATGCAGCAGGTCGCGATCGATATGGGGAGAGGGGAATCGTTCAACAAGGCTCCGGTGGGTGTCTACTTCGGCAGCCCGGGCGTCGATGCCGACGATCCCTATTTTGGCGGGGCTGGACCGCGGCGCACAGGATGCATCGGATGCGGCAACTGCCAGGTCGGCTGCGGTTACAACGCAAAGAACAAGCTGACGACGAATTACCTCTATCTGGCGGAAAAGCTCGGGGCCAAGATTCATGAGTTGCACGAAGTCCACGACCTCGGCCCGCTTGAGGGAGGGGGGTTCGAGGTGCATGCGCGTCATCCTGGTTGGGCGCAGCGAGCGGCACACCTGCACCGTCACACCTACACGGCGGAGCAGGTGATCGTCGCCGCCCACGCGTATGGCTCGGCGAAGCTCTTTCTTCACATGCAGCACAAGGACCGCCTAACCGGCCTATCGAGCGAGCTCGGGCAACGAGCGCGCACGAACTCCGAACAGCTTCTTGTGATGACGCGGCCCTATGAACAGTGGAAGCGCGATCCGGAAAAGATCCACATCGCACCGGGGTCGGTAGCGATCACCAGCGGCGTCTGGCCGGACGCCATGACGAGCATCGAGCCTGTCTATTAAGGGGTTGGAAGCTCCTTTATGGCGCTCTCGTTCACCTTTCACCAGCATGGGGAGCAAAAGCACCCGACCGTCTCCTGGCTCAAGGAACTGATCGAACATCCGAGCCAGGTGCTAGGCTTCGCCGACACACGTCATTGGTCTGAACGGGCGGCAATCATTCTGTGCATGCAGACGACCGACACTTCGATTGAGCTGTACTGGCACGACGGCCTGCTGCGTAGCCGGCGAGCCTCCGGTACACCTCCCTCTGTGCATATCCCGGTCGCCGAGGAGTTCGCCGACCGCCTGGCAAAGAAGATCGACAGCCGCCAAGGGGCACTACTAACTGAGGTCATCAACCGCACCGCCTCAGCGCACTTTATAGGAGGGATACCAATCGGCGACAGCAGTACGAGCGGTGCCGTCGATCCCTACCAGCGCCTTTTCGGTCAGCCCGGCCTTCACGTCATAGACGGGAGCGTCATGCCGGCCAACCCGGGAGTGAACCCATCACTAATGATCACAGCCCTGGCCGAGCGGGCAATGTCACTCTGGCCGAACAAGGGAGACGCGGACACCCGCCCACCTTTGGGCTCCGGGTATGATCGTGTGCGACCGGTTATGCCGCACCGTCCAGTCGTTCCCGCTGGCGCTCTAGGTGAATTGCGGCTCGCCGCGAAAAAGTCTGAAATCATTCCCGACTACCCTTACTGAATCATGCCGATGAATAGGAAAGACCAATGACCAAGCTTGCTACTGACACCTTCCGGACTATCGCACCGGCAGACGCGATTCCCGACGACTTCATTGTTCCCTATTATCTGGACGACCGCAAACAAAGGATCGCGATCGCACGCGTTGACCAGCGCCTCTACGCGTTCGACGACCTCTGCGCCTGCACCGGCCAGGCGTGCCCGCTCTCCGGAGGTCTGCTTACAAAGACGACGATCATGTGCCAATGCCACGGCTCCCGGTTCGACATCACGACGGGCGCGGTGATCAACGGCCCGGCGACCGACCCACTCAACGTCTACGAGGTGCTGGAGGTCGAAGGGAGTATTCGAATTCGGGCTTGACCTGCTTTGACCTGGGTCAACCGGCCTTTCATAGCCAATCGCGCAAATACGAGCGGTCGCCTGTGGATCCGAAGGTGAGACGCGCCGGTAACTGACCTGCCTTGATCGCCGATCCTTAGACTCATCGCGTCTGGTAATAGAAGAGGGGCAACGGCAAAGACGGGTTGTCGGGGTCGCGGCAAATTTCTTCGCACGCCCCAACTTAACAGGTGTCTCCGGTCCCGCAATGGGTGATAATAACCGCGTGGCGATCATCGGAACGAGATCGTTGACCTTATTCCTCACGTTCATTGTGAGCTCCTCGGCACTGTTCGCCCTCGACCCAGGCCGGCGGCTTTCTCAATACGGACACACGTCCTGGAGGATACAGGACGGTTTCTTTGATGGGCAGGTGAGCCAGTTTGCGCAAACCGCGGACGGATATTTGTGGATCGGAACCCGATCTGGACACTTCCGCTTCGATGGTGTGAGGTTTGTTCGTTGGAGTTCACCGGCGGCCGGGTTCCTCCGCTACGCCGGGATTGAGAGTCTTCTCGCCGCCCGGGATGGAACACTCTGGGTGGGAATCCACTCGAGGCTGGTTCATCTAAACGGCCAAAAGGTAATCTCAATCCAGGAATTCAAAGGTGATCCCTACGGGATCGTCCAGGACAAGAGTGGAGACGTCTGGGTAGGAAGTAGCAAATAAAAATGGCGCTGAAGATTCATTGTGCCGGGTCTCCGGCGTAAGCCCAAGATGCTATGGCAAATCCGACGGGATCGAAGCCTGAAACAGTAGGTGCCTTATGCTCGACCGCAACGGAGATTTCTGGATCGGTCGTTCGACCACGCTCTCACGATGGAATCTGCGATTCTCGACGACGTATGCACCCGAGGCGCTAGAACGGCGCTGGTTATCTTCTCCCCGTACTACAACGTCAGCACTCTGTACGGGTTAGTCGCGACGCGGCATAATAAATCTTCGTCGCTTCGCACCAGGTGATCGTAACTCTCGTTCTGCCAAAACCCGCTATCACGCAGTCCCAGGGCTTTCTTGGCTTGGTTGGCCGTGAATCCTTCCAGCGGCCCCAGCCACCTTGCCAAAGGCCTCGGGCAGAAACTCTCGGCGCGGATCGTTTCGAGCGCTGAAACGCGGCCGCCTGGAAAGGCTGCCTGGAAAGGCGGCCCGCAGGCACGAATGCCCGCCCTACGCAATTTCTAGCTCAGGACACTAGTTTAGGAGCGATTCCCAGTTGGCTGGCACTCTGCCTGCGGGTCCAGGTGCGGGCTGACTTTCAGGATGCGCATGCGGCGGGAGTAATTCCATACCTTTGACCATTTGCCCCTTCTCGTAATCGAAGAACCAGTCCTCATCGGGCTCAAAGCTGGCTATAATCGGATGCCCCGTCGCCGCCGCATGCTTTGACGCATGCTGACTCGGAGAACTGTCACAGCATCCGATGTGCCCACACTCCGCACACCGACGGAGATGAAACCACCAACCTTTCAGTGACGCCAGGCACTCCACACACCCCTCGCCGCTCGGTTTCGAAGCGAGATTAAATCCGCGGCGATCTTTCTTCATTTTCGAGTGTTCCTTCAAACGTTGTTCAAGCCACCAGCAAGATCTTCCCAATGCCACCCTTCTCCGCCGCTGCTTGAGCTTGGGCCGCTTCACTAAGCGGAAGCGTCCGGCCAATCGGGATTACCAGTTTGCCATCCCGCACCGCTTCGGCCATGAACTCGAGCGTTTTCCTGTCGAATTTCGAGAATACTGGGACCACCTTTACCGATGGGTATTTCGCGGCGTTCTGCGGTGCCCCCTCAACCGAAGCAAACACTCCTCCCGGCTTGACCTTGACGATCAGTTTCTCGGCCGTTCTTCCACCGACCGTATCCGCCACCGCATCGAGCGGGGCAAGATTCGCAATCGCGGTGTCGTCGTCGGTTGCGACCACCTGATCCGCGCCGACAGTCTTCGCCTCGTCCATCTGCCTTCTCAAAACTCCCGCGATCACAGTCGCCCCGCGTTCCTTCGCAGTGAACACCGCCGAACGCCCGACATTTCCTAAAGCACCTACGACCATGACGGTCTCGCCCACTTTGATTTCCGTAGCGGAACTGAGCTGGTTGCCAGTTACCGTCACCAGCGGCAGCGCCGCCGCCCGGATCAAATCGAGGCCCTTGGGGATCTTCGCCAAGATCGCTGCCCCTACGACACAAAGTTCGGCGTAAGTATTATCCGCCATGGCGAACACCTGGTCACCGATAGAGAAGTCTTCCACTCCGGGCCCAATCTTGACCACGGTCCCCGCCATATCGACCCCTATGAGGCCGGGGAAATGGAGGGGATAAAAATCTTTTGTTAACCCGGCGCGTCGCTTGAAGTCTATCGGATTCACGCTTGCGGCGGCGACCCGCACGAGCACCTCGCCCGGACCCGGCACCGGATCAGCATAGTCCTCATATTTGAGTACTTCAGGACCGCCATATTGGTGGACAACAATTGCTTTCATATTTCATCTCCTTGTGCGGTGCGCAGCTGGGACACTACTGCTCGACGCCGAAGAAACCGACTCTCCACGCGATGAGGCCATCGACGCTGAATCGGCCTGGTCCAGAGAAGATCAGCCAAACGAGGATCAACGCGTATAGCACCTCGGGCAGGTACAGGAAGTCGTCGAGCCAGGCGAGGACACCGCTCGCGTGGATGCTGTGGATCCGATTGGTGGCGATGGCGGCGATCATGTCTCCCATGAGCATCGCGGCGCACAGCGGCGTGAACAACCCTAGCGCCAAGCCCGCCCCGCACGCGAATTCGACCGTAGAGACGAAGAGCGCACTTGCGTGCGGGAACGGGATGTGTGATTGGACCATGGTCTGCTCAACCACGCCGAACTGGGCCTTTGCGAACAGCTTGGTCCCGCCGGAAATACAGAAAAAGATGCCGATCAGGACGCGGGCCGCAGTCATCGGCATCCACTCCCCGGCGCGGAGCATCGTCAATGCGCTCTGGATCGCGTGTGTCATTGAACAGCCTCCCCCAAATAGCTTCGCTAACCATTATCAAGCGCTGAACTTTCAGCCGCTAAGCAGCCTTCCGAACTGCGACCAATTCGAGCAGTGCCTTGGCCGCCACAGTCGACGTGACGTTAACACCATCAGTATTTTCATGTTGACTGCGCGCCGTTCAGGTATTGCTCACGCTTGCATACGCAAGTGGCGCTCCACCGCGAAGGCGTAGAAAGCAAAGACTGAGATAGAGACCGTCGCACACTATTGTTTGCGGACCGACTCAGCGGGTCGACGCGATCGGACTCTCGAGTGCAGGTTTGAGCTCTGGCATCGTCTTTTGGAATCAGATCTGCTAATCAATTTACATGGCACGGCTTTTATCAATCAATGTGGGGCTTCCTCGTGACGTTGCATGGAGGGGCGAGAAAGTCCACACTGCGATCTGGAAGCAGCCAGTACAGGGCAGGATCGCAGTCCGTCGTTTGAATGTGGAAGGCGACGGACAAGGGGACCTTGCTGGACACGGAGGCGAGCATCGCGCAGTCATGGTGTATCAAATCGACGCTTATCAGTACTGGGAAGCTCAGCTCGGACGCAAAGATTTTTCGTTTGGACAGTTCGGTGAAAACTTCACGGTAGATGGATTAGCAGATGATGAGGTTTGCATCGGCGATCGATACCGCATTGGGAGCGCGCTTTTCGAGGTCACGCAGCCGCGCGTCACATGCTATCGCGTAGGTATCAGAATGGAGGAGCCGGCAATGGCTGCGCTGCTGGTGTCACATCACAGGCCTGGCTTCTATTTTCGCGTGCTCGAGGAAGGCGAAGTCGGCGCAAGCGACGAAATTGTGAAGGTCGCGGACGGCCCCGAACACATCACTGTGGCAGACATTGATGCGCTCCTGTATTTGCCCAACCCCTCGCGGGAAAAACTTGAACGGTCGGTGCGAGTGCCGGCACTCAGCCAGGGATGGAAAACGTCCTTAAAGGCCATTGCCGGGCAGAAACCTTCGGAGGGAGGAAATCCTGGACTCAAGGCCGCAAGCGGCCCGCCACCAGCCTGGCCAGGGTTTCGGTCACTACGCGTCGCCGGAGTAGCGCGAGAAGCTGCCAATGTGGTCTCGTTGTCCATCGAACGACCGGACGGGGCGCCCCTGCCCGCAGCCCTACCTGGACAGTTTCTCGTTCTACGGTTGCGTACCACACCCGCCGGCCCCATGCTGCTCCGGAATTACTCGATGTCAGGCATGCCGGGTGCCAGTACTTATCGGGTGAGCGTCAAACGAGAGACAAAGGGGGTTGTCAGCTCGTATCTTAACGATCGTGTACAAGCGGGCGATATTTTGGAGGTAAGCGCGCCTCGGGGTGGTTTTATTCTGAAATCCGGCGATGCTCCCGCAGTCTTGCTCAGTGCCGGTATCGGGGCAACCCCGGTGCTCGCTATGTTGCATTCGCTGTCTTTCGCGGCGTCACGCCGGCAGGTCTGGTGGATCTACGGAGCGCGTAACCGCGCAGAGCACCCGTTTGCAAAAGAGTCGCGCCAACTCTTGCAAAGCCTCGTGAACAGCCGAAGCCACATCGTCTACAGCAAGCCCGATTCAGGAGACAAACCGGGCGTGGATTACGACTCCGTTGGGCATGTGGACGCCCCGCTGCTCGACCAGTTGGGTGTGACTCGCGATGCCGATTTCTACCTATGCGGTCCACCATCATTCCTTAAACAACTGACCGAAGGCTTGAAGACATGGGGCGCCGATTCCACACGAATTTACCTGGAGGTGTTTGGACAGGAAGCGCCGATTACACCAGGAATTGCGCAATCCTCCCGTCCGCCCGTTCACGCTCCGGCAGGGAAACCGGGCATCGGACCACAGGTTTCATTTACGCGCAGCGGGCTCACGGTTCCGTGGAATTCACGGTTTTCCAGTTTGCTGGAATTTGCAGAAGCTTGCGACGTTCCCGTGCAGTGGGCATGCCGCACAGGGGTCTGCCATACCTGCGAGTGCGGATTGATTGGAGGAACTGTCAACTATGAGCCTGATCCACTTGAGCCACCAGCCACGGGCAACTTACTGATCTGCTGTTCAAGACCATCGGGCGATGTCGAAATTGATTTGTGATTAGGCTCCCATGGGGGTGAGACGGCTCATATAGGTGGCGAAACGGAGTTTTGAAAAGACGAACCCAGGGCCGGCGATTTTGGCGAGGGTTTCTTTGCGATGTTGTGCCAAGAGACAGGCTTTGGCGGCTGCGGCCAGAGCTTGTTCTTCCTTTGCTTGGCGAGCGATTTAAAGACGTTCGAGTTCAGCGGCTTCGCGTTGGCGACGATGTTTGTAACGGGCAGCAATTCCTCGGGGCTCGGTTCATCGCCGCCTTCTCGATCCCGTTTCGCTAACCATTTATCCATCCGAACTGGTGGCGCTGATGGGTCCTGCCGGAGCCGGCAAAACCACGCTCCTGAAAGCTCTAAATGGCTACACGCCTCCCAATTCCGGCCGGATTCTTTTCAACGGGAGCGACCTTTACGCACACCAGGACCAATTTCGTCTCCAGATCGGCTACGTGCCTCAAGACGACATTCTGCATCCGCAGTTGACCGTCAAGGAAGCTCTCTACTACACCGCGCGCCTTCGCACCGATCTGCGCGATTCCGAGATTGAGGCGCGCGTGATGCAAGTGCTGACCGACTTGGGCATCGAGGACATCGGCGACCGTCTGATCGGCTCGCCGGAGAAGAAGGTGATTAGCGGCGGCCAGCGCAAGCGCGTGAACATCGCTATGGAATTGCTCAGCGATCCCAGCGTGCTATTTCTCGACGAGCCCACCTCGGGCCTCTCCTCGCACGACGCCTTTCAGGTGATGCAGCTTCTTCGCACTCTGGCGGACGGCGGAAAGACGATCGTCACCACCATCCACCAACCGAGCCTCGATATCTTCCGTCAGTTCGATTCGCTAATCATGGTTGCCCGGGACAAGGGCAACCATCCCGGCATACTGGTCTATTTTGGGCCCGCCTATCCCGAATCCATCGATTTCTTCAACCCGGAGATGAAGAACGGCTCGACCGGCATCCCAGAAATGCTGATGTCCGGGCTGGCTCTTCAGCGCGCCGGTCACTGGGCCGGCCTCTATGAACGGTCCCCGTTCAAGAAACTCTTCGTCGAATCCCGCCGCGGACGCGTCGTCTCAACCAAAGACAAGCAAGCACCGGGCACGCCTAAGAGGGAACTTGGTCTCGGCCAGTGGTCGGTGCTCTCAGCGAGAAATGCCAAGTTGCGCGTGCGTGATCGCGTTCAAACCATGATCCTGCTTGGCCAAGCTCCGCTGTTTGCGCTGCTGCTGGTAACCGCATTCGGACGGGTAGACGACGCCCACTTCACCGAAGCGCCGGCATGGGCGTCATTCTGTGGCAAGCTTTCCAGCATCCACTTCCTAATGGTTGTCGCAGCGGTATGGTTTGGCTGCAATAACGCTTCTCGCGACTTCGTCGGCGAAACCGCCATTTTCCTGCGCGAGCGCATGATTAACCTCAAGCTGCCGTCCTATGTCTTTTCAAAACTTACGGTGCTCAGCGTCATTTGCATTTTCCAATGCACGTCTATGCTCGCCATCACGTATTTCGCATGCCATCTTTCGGGACCGTTCCCGGTTGAGCTAGCGGTCCTAGTCGCGAGTTCGCTTGTCGGTTCGGCGATCGGACTATTTATTTCAGCCATCTCCCCTACCACCGAATCCGCCATTGCGTTTCTACCGGTTGTACTGCTCCCGTTCATCTTGTTGGCGGGCGGTATCAGGCCCTTGAACCAGATGCCGAAGCCCGCCCAATGGGTCGCCGCGGTTTGTCCCACGCGGTGGGGCTACGAAGCGAATTTTCTGCAGGAAGCCGCCGCTCGCAAAACGCGGTTCAAGAACACTTCGGTCGCGCGCTTGTCCCAACCGGGCGAGAGAAGTCCGGCGCCGGTGCCCGAAGTTCTCTCGGACGTGGCGGAATCGGCTTTCCCAATCAACATAGGCAGGTCCAGTTTGGGGCGCTCGTTCCAGGTCCTTGCCGCTTCATTTACCGCTCTGTTGATACTAATCTTGTCCGCACTCGGTCTAAAAGCGAATCGATAGGCAGGCTCGGCCGGCGTTCGCTAAAAATCGCTACCAGAAGGCTCGAGCCTGTTGCTATTTGACGCTAGCAAAACACAGCAAACTGGCTGCCGGCGTCGGGACCACGGCCCGGAAGTGGAGACCGCACACCCGGAGCCTCCTTAAAGGCCCCAGTTCGGGCCAGACCTCCCCATCCCCTACACACCGGAAGCCTATATTGTTGTTCCGATTCGTTGGCTCGTTCCTGTTACGGTTCGAAGCCCGGGCATTCTGTGAATTGTTGTTCCAAGAACCCCCGCACACGGCGGCCGTGCTCGGCTTCCATTAGTATAAAGGTGTCGAACAGCCGCCGCTGGTGTGTTGCTGGGTGGGGCGGACGCCCCCGTCCGCGGGCCGACCCCCTGGTCGGCCTCTATTTTGGTGAGAAAATCGGCGTTCTCCCGAACTCTCCGGGTATGGCGCCCTCGTTGGCTCGTCCCCGTTACGGTTCGAAGCCCGGACCCAAGAACCCCCGCACACGGCGGCCGTGCTCGGCTTCCATTAGTATAAAGGTGTCGAACAGCCGCCGCTGGTGTGTTGCTGGGTGGGGCGGACGCCCCCGTCCGCGGGCCGACCCCCTGGTCGGCCTCTATTTTGGTGAGAAAATCGGCGTTCTCCCGAACTCTCCGGGTATGGCGCCCTCGTTGGCTCGTCCCCGTTACGGTTCGAAGCCCGGACCCAAGAACCCCCGCACACGGCGGCCGTGCTCGGCTTCCATTAGTATAAAGGTGTCGAACAGCCGCCGCTGGTGTGTTGCTGGGTGGGGCGGACGCCCCCGTCCGCGGGCCGACCCCCTGGTCGGCCTCTATTTTGGTGAGAAAATCGGCGTTCTCCCGAACTCTCCGGGTATGGCGCCCTCGTTGGCTCGTCCCCGTTACGGTTCGAAGCCCGGACCCAAGAACCCCCGCACACGGCGGCCGTGCTCGGCTTCCATTAGTATAAAGGTTTCGAACAGCCGCCGCTGGTGTGTTGCTGGGTGGGGCGGACGCCCCCGTCCGCGGGCCGACCCCCTGGTCGGCCCCTATTTTGGTGAGAAAATCGGCGTTCTCCCGAACTCTCCGGGTATGGCGCCCTCGTTGGCTCGTCCCCGTTACGGTTCGAAGCCCGGACCCAAGAACCCCCGCACACGGCGGCCGTGCTCGGCTTCCATTAGTATAAAGGTTTCGAACAGCCGCCGCTGGTGTGTTGCTGGGTGGGGCGGACGCCCCCGTCCGCGGGCCGACCCCCTGGTCGGCCTCTATTTTGGTGAGAAAATCGGCGTTCTCCCGAACTCTCCGGGTATGGCGCCCTCGTTGGCTCGTCCCCGTTACGGTTCGAAGCCCGGACCCAAGAACCCCCGCACACGGCGGCCGTGTTCCGCTTCCATTAGTATAAAGGTGTCGAACAGCCGCCGCTGGTGTGTTGCTGGGTGGGGCGGACGCCCCCGTCCGCGGGCCGACCCCCTGGTCGGCCTCTATTTTGGTGAGAAAATCGGCGTTCTCCCGAACTCTCCGGGTATGGCGCCCTCGTTGGCTCGTCCCCGTTACGGTTCGAAGCCCGGACCCAAGAACCCCCGCACACGGCGGCCGTGCTCGGCTTCCATTAGTATAAAGGTGTCGAACAGCCGCCGCTGGTGTGTTGCTGGGTGGGGCGGACGCCCCCGTCCGCGGGCCGACCCCCTGGTCGGCCTCTATTTTGGTGAGAAAATCGGCGTTCTCCCGAACTCTCCGGGTATGGCGCCCTCGTTGGCTCGTCCCCGTTACGGTTCGAAGCCCGGACCCAAGAACCCCCGCACACGGCGGCCGTGCTCGGCTTCCATTAGTATAAAGGTGTCGAACAGCCGCCGCTGGTGTGTTGCTGGGTGGGGCGGACGCCCCGTCCGCGGGCCGACCCCCTGGTCGGCCTCTATTTTGGTGAGAAAATCGGCGTTCTCCCGAACTCTCCGGGTATGGCGCCCTCGTTGGCTCGTCCCCGTTACGGTTCGAAGCCCGGACCCAAGAACCCCCGCACACGGCGGCCGTGCTCGGCTTTTGAGAAACCAGCGCAAGGCGGCCGCGGTGTCAAGCGGCCACCGAAAGGGCTAAGGAGTTCTTCTCTTCACTTGCGGGCGCGCATCCGCGCCCTTTGCGCTTCCATTAATACAAAGCCGTCGAACAGCCGCTCCCGCAACCGGAACGTATCCCCGAACGCCGCGTGTCCCAACCAAGCCGTAATCCGCCGCTCCACCGATGCGAAGTCGATTCTGCCCGCATGAAACGAGTTCCACATGCCACGCAGCCGCCGCCTGATATTCACAACGTTGCGGCGTCTGAGCCGGGCATTTCCCGGAAACAGCCGCCAGCCAAGAAAGCTGAGCCCATCGGCGCAGCGGTACACGCGGCTCTTGCCGCCGTTCAAATTCAGCCGCAGTTGCTCCAGCAGGTCTTCCATTTTCCGCCGCATCGCGCCCAACTCCGCCTTGTCGTCCCCGAAAAGCACGAAATCATCCACCTAGCGGAGATACAACGCGGGCCGTAGTTCCCGAACTACGAAATGGTCAAGCGCGTTCAGGTATACGTTGGCGAAAAATTGCGAAGTCTGATTGCCAATGGGCAAGCCGCGCCTTCGTTCCAGCGGAGTAAACAAGCCATCGCCTGGGAACCACG
Organism: Bryobacterales bacterium; assembly: GCA_963785595.1. GTDB lineage: Bacteria > Acidobacteriota > Terriglobia > Bryobacterales > Bryobacteraceae > Bog-105. Next base: position 28,491 of record CAWAVY010000005.1, read on the forward strand.
CCAGCACCTCTTCCTGTTCGTTCGACCTGTCGATGATCCGCGCCGCCAAATCCAGTGTGCGCCGGCACTTCACCACGCGCCCCAGCAAATCTTTCAGAATCTGATGATCGATAGATGGAAAGTATTTGCGGATATCGCACTTCAAAACATAGCGGTAGCGGCCCACCCCATCTCGGGCTTTCGACAAGGCTTTATGCTGGCCAAAGCCTTTTCTACAAGCGAAGGAATTAGCTATGAAGCGCGGCTCGAAAACGTTCTCAAGCACGCGCGTCAAAGCATGATGCACAATCCGGTCACGGAATGGAGCGGCAGAGATTAGACGCGCCTTCGGCTCGTGTATCCAGAAACTCCGGTATCCTCCCGGTATATAGTCGCCCGCCTCCAATTCGCGCTGCAACTCGCAAACTTTGGGCTCCAGTTGAAATAGAAAACGCGCTACGTCTGGCCGGTTCTTTTTACCGCGAGCCGCCAGCAGCGCAGAATCCAGCAGATTGTCCCAACTCACAACCTCCGGCCACAGATTACCGGCGCGCTTCATCCTTACCCTTCACGCTCTTCCACCACCCTCCCGTCATCCTGCCGATTTCGTCCAACCCCTGTGACGCAAACTCATAAGCGCTGATATTCAGCATCCGCAGATCTTTCGCCATCCTCACCAGGTAGCGCGCCCGATTCACTTTCCCCACCGCGGCCGCCAGCGCAGTCGAGTTCCGTGTCTGGTAAGTTGCGTCTACCAAAAGCATCAACAAATCGAGGGACGTCTCCACCAGATTCTGACCTATCGAGAAACGGTACGACTTTGGAAACTTTTCCACCTTTGGCAAAATCCACAGATTCCATTCGTATGCTTTTTGAACCACCACGGCTGTTTCAGTCATATGTGGACCAGCATAAAAAATTTTCGCCCGCAAAGGGGGCCGCTGCCCCCTTTGCAATCCCCCGCTTTTTTAAACTTAAAACTCTAAACTTTTAACGAAATTCCCCTACACACCGGAAGCCTAAATTGTAGTCCCGATACGTCGGCACGTACGTGTAACGGAGCGAAGCCCGGGCATACAGTGAATCGTAGAGCCAAGAACCCCCGCGCACGACTCGATCTTGACCACTGGACGGCCCTTGCGGGTCAGTACTTGCCTGCGGAATATAATACTTCTCGCCGTACCAATCCGCCGTCCACTGCCAGACGTTCCCCAGCATATCGAACAGTCCAAATTGGTTCGGTTGTTTAGCAGCGACCGCATGAGTAGTGCCGCCGCTGTTCTTGTTATACCAGGCAATGGCATCTAATTCGCCATACCGTGCCGAAGTGCTTCCCGCGCGTGCGGCATATTCCCATTCTGCTTCTGTTGGCAAACGCCCACCAATGGTTTCGCAATACTGAGCGGCCTCATTCCAACTGACACTTTCTACGGGCAGTTGATCACCTCTGAAATGACTCGGTTCTGTATTCATCACCCTTTTCCACGCCGCCTGCGTGACGTCGGTCTGCCCAAGCCAGTAGCCGCTTGAGATTTTGACGTCATGTGCCGGCTTCTCATCTGGAAAGCAATCCGAGTCGCCGGCAGAACACCCCATTTCGAAACTGCCCGCTGGGATGAAGACGTAATTGAGGCCGTCCTTCGGATTTACTCGGGCACCCGTCTTGGCGGCAACGGCTTGCAGCTTGGCAGTGTGGTCCTCGCTACCTGCCCACCAAAACCACGCCCCCACCACCACCCCAACCAGAACCAAGGCGAGGACCCCAAACCAAGCCCGCCTCGAAAATCCTTTGGCGCCGGGCTTCAGCCGCGTCTCTGGCACCACGCCAACGGTCCGCTCGCGCATCCTTGGCGTCTCGACAACCGTACGTTCATGCGTCACCGGAGCACCATACCGCACTGCGTCGATTAACCCCAGCACTTCGCCAACGTCCTTTGGACGATCATCGCGATTCTTAGCCAGGAGCCTCAATACCAGATTGTCCAGGCCCTTCCAATGAGCCAGTTCCGGGCGCAGGCTACTCGGCGCGCGGGGCGCAGCGTTCAAGTGCTGCATCATCCAGCGCTCGTAGCTGCCTGGCTCGAAGACCGTCCGCCCGGTCAGCATCTCGGAGAGCACCCCGCCCAGCGCGTAAAGGTCCGTGCGGCCATCCAATTCCGCGGCGGGTGTGCCCTTCCACTGTTCCGGCGCCGCATAAGCCATGGTCAGCAAGCTGCTCCCCGTCTGGGTGTAAGCGATGGTGCCCTCCTTCGTGGCAACAATACCGAAGTCCACAATTTTCGGTATGAACCCGTCCCCGTCGCGGGCTACCAGGATGTTGTCCGGCTTGATGTCGCGGTGAACCATCCCCTTGCCGTGCGCGGCACCCAAGCCTTCAGCGATGCCGCGCGTCAGTGCCAGCGCCAACCGCACGTCGAACGGCCGGGGAGCGTCCCGCAGAAAGTCCCTGAGGTCCGGCCCCTCAACCAGTTCCATGGAAAAGAAGAGGCTGTCGTCTTCGGCGCGTTCCAGGTCGCCGCAGTCCACCACGTTCTTATGTCGAACCTGCCGCAATGTCCGCACCTCGCGGCGGAAGCGCGCGGTGAATTCGTCATCCCGGCCCCACTGGCGGGAAAGAAACTTGAGCGCCCGCTGCTCGTGCATCAAGGTGTGTTCGGCCAGATAAACGGCGCCGAAGCCGCCCTCACCCAGCTTGCGAATGATGCGGTACGTGCCGCGAATCATCATCCCGGGCTTGAGATCAACGATCTCGCTCAGCATGCCGCCGTGCGTGGGACAGCTTTCGGCCTGGTCGGGGAAACCGGTTTTACACTGCGCGCAGAATTTCATCCCTTGGTCTACTCTAATACAGGAAAAAAGGACTCCCCATGGAAATTGGCCCATTCCGAAACCGAGCCGCGCGCGCCAGCAAGCGGTCTACTGCTAGCGATCACACCCCTGAAAAATCGAGTCACAAAAGCAACCCATCTCTTATCAACTCTTTACAAAATTGCCCCCCGCCTAACCAGTTCTAGCCTCCCCTCGCTCTCACGCAGAATGGGAACCGAGAGTAACCCTCTCCAAAAGAACTGGAGTCCACCATCAGGTCCGAATCCGAATCCCCCATCGCCGCCGCCCGTCTCGCTGCCAATCGCGAGAACGCCCAGAAATCCGGCGGACCAACATCGCCGGAGGGTAAGGCCAAATCCGCCCTCAACGCCGTCAAATCCGGCCTCACCGGCAAACACCTGCTCTTCCTCGACCCCAGAAACGCGGAGAATATGTCCTGCACGTCGATTCCTACGAAACGGAATTTCAACCCGTTGGCCCCGAAGAACGCTCCCTCGTGCAGTCCATCGCCGACATCCGCTGGCGACTCAACCAATCCCCGGCCTCGAAGGCCCCACACCGAGAAAAGCGCAAAATCTGCCCTTTGCCACACAAAGCGCCAGTAATGGCGCGTAAATCGTTGATTTCACGTTTTGAGGGCCCTTCAAAGACACCCCGCTAAGAGTTGGCACAACCGAATCAGTATTGCGACAAGTGAAATAGAATCAATTGACTGCAAAGTCTATGGGGAAAATTCACGCTTATCTCGGTGCAGGGCCTGGTAGCAGCGGTGAATCCAGTCCGTGGGCTGGCTCTCAACCAATTGGAGCGAAGCAACAAGATCATAGGACTATAAGCAACGCATTGTTTGCTGAAATCGCAGCGGGCCACGACGGTGACGAATGGTCTGGCAAAAAGCCCGAACGGAAACGAGCGAACGCATTACAAGAAATTCCGGTTTTGGTCTGCGCTTAGTCGGCTTCGGTCGGGCGTTTTCAAAAGCCGATTTTGCGGGGTTCCGGCGAGGGCTGGCGGTTATGAAAATAGAGAGCGATGCCCTCAATCTGTCGGCGCATGTACTGGTCGTTGCAGTATCGCGTTTGAGACAGGTTTATGCTGCCGCGTCGGTTCAACCTTGCCGGAGTGAACCCAGTGACTTTGGGTTGAAGTTCGCTGTCAGGAACGCGGAATGAAGATAGATCGTCACTCGGTGATGCTTCTTCAAGAGCGGTGACAATTTCATGATATTGCTGAACCGCGCTTTCGTCCCATGCAGTCGGTTGATGGGTACGCAAGGCGTCAAAGCGCGCCCATGCAAGATGCCATTGTTGAAATTCATCCATAAAACCACACGGTAACGTTTGGCTTAAGCTAATCCTTTAAAGATGAACATGGGTTTCGTATTCACTGTTTTCCGGCGCTGGAAACCCGGCCTTGGCGTCGTCCGATTAGCTTTTCTTTGTGGGGCAATCGGCTCAATTGCAAGCACAACTCACTATTGGCAACGGGTTTGGAATTGGGCTGACTGTGTATTCTGGCCTCACGCCTATTATGAGAAGCTCGCGCAAACTCCGGGCGCGTTTCCATATAACGGTGACCATGATAGAGCCGCGCTGATGCTTGTTCGGCGTGGCGAAAACCGTCTACCACCCGAGGGCTTCACAAAAGCCTATGATCTCTGGGGAACGCCAACGCAAGATCAATGGGCAAGGTCAAATCCAGCCGACCCAAATCAAAAAAGTGAGACGTTTATTATCACTGAAGATGATTGGGGCATGCCTGATTTTGCGCTTCTGCGCACTCATCCGCCGGGGACGGAAGTCTACTACGCAGTTTTGCCGAAAGCTTATGCGTATGACGTTCCGTATTCCTCTTATCTGCGTTTTGCAGCTTTGCTTGCAATACCCATATTGGGCTTCCTGCTGCCTTTTGCGCTGACCATCTCAACAGCTTGGGTCGTTGATGGATTTAAAACAGAAAGACGAAATCAGAAACTACTCGAAAGGAATGTCCACCTCGGTATAGCTGCCCGGTGTGGCTGCATTCACGGCAGCTACAACCCGTTCCACGTAACGGCGCAAGACCGGCCATTGCTGATTGCCGAGAACCACAAACGCGATTTTTCGCCCTTTCAGGTTTTGCTGGTAACGCACGTTTTTGTCAGTGGTCAGTAAAACCTCAAACCCCGCTTCTTCGGCAGCCTTTATAAGTGCGCCGTTAGAAGTTCGCTCCCATCCGCGTTCAATGGCTTCAACGACGACATGGCCCTTGAGAGCGTAGCGAAGCGGGGCAGGGGTGCCGTTATCGAATAGTATGAGCATCAACCACGGGGGCGGGTGGTGTCTCAGTGGGCAGGTCAAGGCTACGGGCCGCGAAGTCGATGACGGAGACAACCTGTTCACGCGATAAATGGAACCATTCCATGATTTCATTGATGGAGGCTCCGGCTTCCAGATTGTCAAAGACAACGGAAACGGGCGTCCGCGTATCCCGGAAAACCCATGCGCCGCTACGTCTGTCCGCCACGCTTTCGACGGCGGGGCATTGTGACCAATCAAGAGTTGCCATGTGAGTACCTTCCTTTCATCGTAGCGTTCTACCACAGTTTGGCATTTTTTTGAAGGTAACCAGTCACCCGGGCCTCATGGCTTCCAGCCCGCCAAAAAACCGGCTGAAATTAGAAAAAGAACAACGGGAGCCCAAAAGAGCAACAGATGATGAAAAAGAGCGTATCGGTACGTGTTCCAAAGCATGCCGTACAGCCCAATTTTTTTGTTCATGTACTTTTGCAGCTCGTATGAGACCTGATAAAGCGGGGCCTCCAGTTTTAGAAAAAAGAACCTCGTCCGCCATTCCTCATGAGCTTCTGACGCCATTCGATCAGTATCAGCCGTCTGAAGTTTGGCGGCTTCATCTGATTGCTCGTATTTTTCGACTTCTTTACCCATCTCATGCCGCCACTGCAAGAAGTCGGAAATCGCCGATATGACAAAAGCTATGAAAAAATAACCCTGAAAAACTATTGCAGTCCAGATAAGATTTCGCTTTTGGCTGTTGGTGGAAAACGTAATTCCAAAAGCGGATATCTGTGTTGGAAAAATCCAAAGCACCCGCGCAGCGAGACAAACAGAAGATATTGCGAGTAGAGCGCGACGATTGCGGCGAGACTCTTCCGCAAGAGGGTCTTTAACTATAGCGGTTGCTGGATGCGCCGTTGGTATTCTTTCCGGCATGATTTTCAAACGCTGACGCTTACGCGCTTATGAGGCGGCGGCTTTGTGCTGCGCCTTATAAACCCAACATTCGCGATTGAGCACTACGATTTCACTGGCAATCAGCGCGATTTGCTCATCATCCATTTGAGTAATCGTCTCAGGAATTTTCCCGTTGTTGGCCGTCACCTTGTTCTTGAGGGCTTCAAGACGTTTTTTTAGATGGTCGGGTAAATCAGTCTCGGGAGCAAGAACCAATTGAGAAGCGGCGTTCAATACTCGTTGTTTCAGGTTGCCTTCCTTCACCAGCTCCGACAGGGCTTTGCCGATGATTTCGAGAGCGTACCCAAATAGTGTTGTTGCCACTGAAATTATTGTAGAGGACGTGTTCTGTGTGGAGTGCGCCAGAAAGGGCGTATTATCCCTTTCTGGCATGATTGGACGCTGCCTGAAACGGAGAACGGGTCAAGGTCGGCTTTGCCGCCGCGTAGCGGTCGCCTTGATGCGTTCGTGAGTGGAAGGCATATCAACGGCGGCGTTAGCCTTCCTCAATTCTTCGGGGCGTTGCGGGGTGTCCCCGCTCGAAGGGGTAGCGGAAAACGCGCCTTTTGCGTTTGCAGCGAGGGGAAGGCTTTCCCCGCCTGAATGGTTCGATACAATCAGCCGATTATGACGGCTAAAATTCTGTGTGCCTGTACTCTGCTCATGGCCGGTGCTGTTGTCGCTGCCGGTCAAACACCACCACCACAACGCAGCCAGATTGAAGTTAAACTAACCAGCTTGAGCCGAAGCGAACGCGGTGACACTCTCACGGCGGCTATCACGCTGACGAACAAAAGCCCCTATTACGTTTTTCTCCTGCTGGTGGACAAGCCGCACGCGGTCAACGATGCCGGGGAAGTATTTGATACAGGGCCATCAGTCAACGGCGTGGCGTGGTGCAAGGGTTGGGATAGTTATCCCTCCGGCCTCACGGCCCCACACCGAGAAAAGCGCAAAATCTGCCCTTTGCCACACAAAGCGCCAGTAATGGCGCCGTAAATCGTTGATTTCACGTTTTGAGGGCCCTTCAAAGACACCCCGCTAAGAGTTGGCACAACCGAATCAGTATTGCGACAAGTGAAATAGAATCAATTGAGTGCAAAGTCTATGGGGAAAATTCACGCTTATCTCGGTGCAGGGCCTTAGAGAGTCGAGGGAAGCTACCTCGCTACGACCAGTAACGCCGGGGAAAAAGAGCGGTGCCGTTTCGCCCGAAAAGGCAGAAGTTCTCTACTCCTGGATCGCTAGGGATTGACGGACACATTAGCAGTCCTGACCCGTTGGCGTTCTTCGTCTAACAACAGCGTTCCGTCTTCCATGCGCCTGAGAAACCGCCCCAGCGAGAGCGCCCTCAGCAACTTGGGCCAATAATAGACGGCCCCGCCCTGCTCGCGGATCTGCGCTTCCGGCCACTGCAGCAGGCCCTCCATTTCCGGCAGGTCCAGTGAGCGCACCGCCAGATCCACCCTTCGCAAGCGGCCAAGCTCGGTGAGCGCTTCCGGCCTCTCGGCGCGGAAATGCTCTCCAAAATCCGCCGCCTGCACTCCTTTGCGCCGCTCGGTACGAACCTGCTCCGGTAATCGGCCAACCATGGCGTTGCGAATGAGCGATCGCGGTATGCCGCCTTCGCAAAAATATTCCACCGGCACCGAAAGGCAATACTCGATGACCCGCCGATCTACGGTTGGATCGGTCATCCAAACACCACTGAGCTGACGGAATGCATGGATAGACGCTCCTAGATCTGCCCGGCGCAGAAGGGAGAGGCGATGCGCCCGGCTATCTAAATGGTGGACGACCCGCTCCCTTGTCATGAAATCCAATCCGTGCGAGCGCGCAAACTGCGGGCGGATCAGCGATTCGGGTGGCCGCGAGAATCCGCGCCGAACGTAATCGACCGAGTGCGAGGCCCACACCGGTATCCACTGACGGAAAAGACCGTGCGCGACGCTGCGCCATTGAGTTCCCTGACGGTGGAGGTCTTGCGCCAGCCGAGCTACCTCCCAAAGCCGACCCTGCCGCGCCAGTTCCAGCAGCGCCGGAGCCCCATGGTAGCTGATGGTCATGTTTCCGCCTGCGCCTAACTGGAGGGTCTCGACCCCGCGTTGCCGCGCCCGCAAGCAGATCTCGTGAAACCAGTTGTAGTTTGCTGGATTGAAAATCGGCTCCTGTTGCGCGGAGCTAAAGCGGTCGATCATCGAAAAAGTGGAATGGCTGCCGTGCCTAACCAGGATATGCTCGACGTTCGGATATTGGGCAGCTACCGCGGCAGCGTTGGGGCCCTCGTCACTGAAATGGCCGAGAGGGTTCACAGCGCGTTCCGGATATTCCGGCACTGCCGTAAACGCCAACAGCCGGCGGTTCTCCTTTTTCAATAGCCCGGCGGCTAGCGCGGTTACGCTGGAACTATCCAACCCCCCACTCAGTTGCGACCCGGCGGCGCTCCCAGGCGCCAAGTGGTCGCCGACGCAGCGTTCCAGCACCTCCCGCAGCCCGTCGGCGTACCCCCGGGAATCCCGCAGGTGGAGTAAGGGAAGGTTCTCCGGCTGCCAGTAAGCGTTCAGCGCAATACGGCCGTTCTCAAACAGGAGCGTATGCCCGGGCGGCAGACGAAAGATATCTTCAAAAAATGTACTGTTGGCGGCTGCAGGAATCAGCGCCAGCCAATGTGCGATATGCCTCTCATTGGGCCTGATCCGCGCGCCGGGTAACATGAGCAGACTTCGCACGTCGCTAGCGAACCGGATATTCCCGCTCTGTTGCGTGTAGAACAGGGGCCGGTATCCCGAGGGATCGCGCCCCAGCAGGAGCCGACGGGCGTGGCCGTCCCATAGAGCAAAAGCAAATTCTCCTTCCAGATACTTTGGAAACTCCGCGCCCCATCTGCGGTAAGCATGCAGGAGAAGCTGCGGCTCATGGCCCGGTTCTAAGCCAAGGCTATCACCCAGATAGGCAGCGTTGAAGATTCGACCGTCCAGCAGTACACCGTCGCAACCGCCAGATTCTCGCCCGAACTCAGGACTGAGGCCGGCTGATATTTGGCTGTAGATTCTTGCCACAGCCTGCTAGGAATTGTAAGCAATTCCGTCAAAGCCGACGACGGAGGAAAGCTCCGACTCATCCACCGAAAGCACCTCGACTTCGGGTGTCCGCCACGGTTTGCGAGAGGGTTCAGTCTCCTGATGAGCCTCGTCACGGTAGTTCTCTGTTTCCATAATGCTACTCCTAAATAGATCTTCGACGGATCGGCGCTTTGGGTCAATTAGGAAAATCCCGACGGCATCGACTTTGCTCGCGACTCGCTCAGCGCGCACATCGCTATGTGTGCGCCGCCGCTAAAGTTCTCCAGTGTTCTTCCAATAGATCCACCAGCCGGCCAGCGGCGCTGAAGTCGAGCGGCCTGCTAAGGATATAGACGCCCGCGCCTCGCTGCAACCCAACCGAGGCCGCAAAGTAGGCTTTTTCCTTGTGCATGGCCGTTACCAGAGCGGGACGATAGGCGTTGCGTTTCAGCTCAAGCGTTCCCGCCAAGGCGGAAAGGCGGCGAATCGATGGAGCTTCCTCCGCAGGCAGCGCGCACAGAATATAAATGGCGCCCACCGGCTGCGGCTGGGCCTCACTCACCGGCGGCGCGAAGAAGTATTTCTCGACATCGCTGCGCACAGCCATATCCGGCCGCTTACTCCATTCAAGCTGATCCAGCGATTCCGCCCACAACTTCAGCATCCGTCCATCGGGCCATACCTCGTAGCTGTCGCCAGCCGCCGGAGCGACATTGCAGACATCGTCGTTCAGCAACGCGTAACCCCGCCGGCAGAACAGGGCAGCCATGGTCGATTTGCCCGCGCCGGAGCGTCCGCAAAAAAGCATGGCGCGTCCGCCAGCCGCAATTGCGCTGGCATGTAGAACGAGACTACCGCGCTGCTGAAGCAATATCGCGAAGCAAGTTCCCAGCAGGTACAACGCCACGGTTCGGCATTCCCCCTCGGGGTCGAGATCAAACAGGATCTCGCGGCCTTGGCGGATCAGGAACCTTGCCACTCCAGGGACGCGCAGCAGGAAAACGCCCTGCTGCGTCTCCCACGCTTCCGTCGAGTGTAGCAGGCCTTCCAGGCGAGCCGGTACGTCGCCCGCTCGGATCGTGATATCCGCAGTCGGATCCCCGCCGGCGGCGGCAATCGCCGATGGCAGCATCACCTCCGACCGCACGACGAGGCCGGAAATCCGATAATGATAGACCCTGGCGGACAAACCCATTAAGTTGGTCTCAGTTGATTCTAGCTACTTCCGGGCGCAAAGTTCGGGTGACGCCCACTCCCGGGTGCGCGACATGAAAGTTATAGATTCGTCGAAACCGCGCGTAGCGGCACGTTGGGCGGAGCCGCGACCGCAAGGAAGCGCCACTTTCATGTCGCACACCCCCCACTCCCTGACGGTCGTGGTTCTGCAAGCCATTGAGAATCCCAAGGCTGCGTTTTCGAACCGCGAGTTTTCGCGCGGCCGGCCCACTGTTTTTCTGAAGGTGTATTTTGCACATTAACCCCGGAGTTTCAACTCCTCGCAAGCTGCTTGTGGCTTGCCCCGGCTCAACTTTCATCCTTTCAGGCGGCCCAGATTCGGGAAGCTACGGAACCCCCCCATCGATTGGCAGGCGTTTCTTGAGCTGGCCGGCCGTCATCGAGTTGCCGCTCTTGTGGCAAGCAACCTGCGCCGCCACGCACCGGGCGCTATGCCGCCCGAGTGGCTGGCGCGCTGCGCCTGTCCGGAAAGCTGGGCAGCCGGGATGTGCGCGACATTGACATCCTGATACGGCCGGCGGATTTATGCCATGCCGGCCAACTCTTGCGCGCTGCCGGATATAACTGCCTCTGCCCTAATTTCCCGCTAACCCCGCTCGCGCGAAGGGAATGCGGCGTGTAGACGCATTCCATCACCTTGCTTCCGTCCGGCAATTCCCGTTCTCGAAGCGCGTTGGGAAGCTTGCTCAAATATTCCTTCAGGATGGTCCACATGGTTCGCGGCTCCATCGCGCTCGCCGCCAATTCCTCGGTATGCGAATGCCGCTGCGGCCGGAAGAGCGGACCGCTGCTGATTTCGGCGCGCTGCCGGTACTCGTGGATCGCCTGAGCGGCAGCGTAGTGCAGGCCAATGGTGCGGCGCTTGTCGCCTTTTTCCACCCATTTGCTGCCGCTGGATGCGCGCGCTATTTCGCCGCCTGTCGAAAGCCCCGATCCCTGGTGGCCCCACACCGAGAAAAGCGCAAAATCTGCCTTTTGCCACACAAAGCGCCAGTAATGGCGCGTAAATCGTTGATTTCACGTTTTGAGGGCCCTTCAAAGACACCCCGCTAAGAGTTGGCACAACCGAATCAGTATTGCGACAAGTGAAATAGAATCAATTGACTGCAAAGTCTATGGGGAAAATTCACGCTTATCTCGGTGCAGGGCCAACTTGGCAGCTCACCACGGTTGGCGTTTCGGCTTCGCGCCGATCACCCCAGTTTGTTGCGGTGGTCTGCGGATCGAGGTCAATGACGGCAACGATGCGCCGGGCCGCGGATGCGGCCACGGCCAGATTCTCGGCCAGGGTGGTTTTTCCAGTTCCGCCCTTTTGCCCTACAAGTCCGATTGTGTACATGTGTATCCCTGCACGACTGTAGACCCTGGTCTGTTTGATGTCAATAGCAGCCCCGGCGGGGGCAGGGAAGTGGGCAAACGCCACCGACACTAATCAACCCCGACGAGAACGATTGTGGATTCGCGGGTGGTTAAGACTGCCGGAACAGAGCCCGAAATCCTTCCTGTTCGAAATGCTTGTCGTTGGTCAGAACCTCGGTCAAGCCTTCGCCGCGCATGGTTTCCATGGAAATGCAGTCAGTCAAGCTGTACTCTTTGTCCGGTCGCGCGTTGTAGAGGGTCCAGGCCCGCGAGAAAGGTACTCCGACTCTGCGGAACGACGCGGATATCGGGGTCGTTGATGAGGCGCTCCACCGCAAGCCCGGCCTGTCGTCGAAGTCTTGGGTCAGAGCAACAGAAGGCCAGGAATTCCGTCAGAACTTCATCAGTCGTAATGACGGAGCGCGGGGCAAGCGAGGCCGTGAATTGAATGACCGCCGCATGGGCGCTGTCTCTGGGATTGGTAAGCGCAATCCAATAGAATGTGTCGGCAAGAAAGTTCACTGCTGGTTTCGCCGGGGTGAGCCGTATAGATAGTGATCATGTTCGCTTGCGCCATCGGTGGGCAGACACTCGAAAACCTCACCGGGCAAGGAATGCATGCGACGAGTGAAGGCCTTCCAGAAAGGCTCGCCGGCGCTTGCTTCCAACTCGTGAGCCAGCACTTGCTGGGCGAATTCTTCCGGAGACAATCCTTGCGCCTGCGCTCTGGCCTTGAGCGCGGCTTCCTTTTCATCGGGAAGACTGATAGTCAGCGTCATCGGGGAAAGCTCCTTGTGTCCTGTTACCAGCGTAACGAACGATACGCCGGATTGCTACCCAACGGCATGCCCGATTTCCGCAAGGACGTTATGGACGTGACAGAAAACGTACGAAGTGAGTGTCTGACATGTACGTTGCCGGGTATTCCTTTAAATTGGATTTTCGAGGCCCTGCACCGAGATAAGCGTGAATTTTCCCCATAGACTTTGCAGTCAATTGATTCTATTTCACTTGTCGCAATACTGATTCGGTTGTGCCAACTCTTAGCGGGGTGTCTTTGAAGGGCCCTCAAAACGTGAAATCAACGATTTACGCGCCATTACTGGCGCTTTGTGTGGCAAAGGGCAGATTTTGCGCTTTTCTCGGTGTGGGGCCGGCGAGGACGTGGAGCGACTGCAAATTGAGCACCAGACCGCCGTGGTCGTTCCAAAGAAATCGCCGGGAACCGAACTGGTTCTCGCTTCCGATACGGTCAAACCGCCGCTCGATACGATGAACGTGTTTCTTTCGTGTTTGGAGAAGGTGCAGAAGGCGAACGATGCGCTGCTCGCGCAAATGGAAACGCAGGCGAAGATCGGCGCGGAAACCCTTCAGAACGTCGTGGCGCAAATCTTCAACGCGCAGAAGGCGGATCGCGACGACGAGCGCTACCGTTTCGACGCGCTGCGTAAAGACAAGCAGGAACGGCTCAAAAGCCGCCACCCGCACAGCGCACCCGCGACAAAGCGCAAGGCATGAGCACCGCGCGCATCGCCGAATCGCACTGCCTGCAATGCGGCGCGAAGCTGAACGCTCTCGGCGATATCGCCGACGCGGCCGCCGCCCCGCTCCCTACGCCCGGCAGCCTGATCGTCTGCATCAGATGCGGCGCGGTGATGATGTGCGCCGACGACTTAACGCCACGACGAATGACTGACGCGGAAATGGACGACGTGGCGAACGACACCGAGACGATGGACGAACTCGCGCGGCACGTCCAGCGAATTCACGTCGTGCGGCACTCTCAGAGCTGATGGAGGAATGATGCCCGACGATAAAGTCCGGCTCGCGATTCGCGGCTTCAACCCGCGCGTGTTTGAACCGCTCGCGCCTGGTCATCCGGCGATCTGGGAGCCGTGCGGCATTTGCGGCGTGACGTTCATCGCGGGCGACGTAACGATGCTCATCCCGAAAGAACAATGGAAGCCCGGCAGCGGAATGACGGTGGAAGGCGCGCTCGTCCATCGGCGCTGTTACGAAACGGCGATGCGCTTGAAACGAGCGCCTCAGTAACCCGTAACCCAGGCGACGGCGCTCCACGCCGCCGTCGGCGTAAACGAGTGGCCCGACGAATCGCCCGCCGTGACGCTGACGACGCCCGCCGTCACGCTCACCGCGAATTGCGAAAGCTGATTCCCCGCCGTCGCCGACACCGCGTCCACGCTCGCGTGCGCGATCATGTTCGTCGTCGAAAAGCCCGTCGGCAGCGTGATCGAGCCGCCGTTCGCCACGCCCGACCCCGCGCCGAAGGCGATGCGCACGCGGGTACTCGCCGTCGAGCCGAACGTGAAGAGCACCCAGTTGCCCGCCGTCGCCACGTTTGAGACGACGAGCGTGCCGGCGAGCGTGGTCAGCGCGGGAATGAGGCTGGTGATGAGCGCCGAAATATCCGTGCCGTTGACGCTCAGCGTCGAGAGCGCCGTCGCGCCCGTTACCGTGAGCGTGCCGCCCACCGTTTCGTTGTTTGTCACCGCCAGCGTGCCCGGCGAGAGCGTGCCGGTCACCGAGGCGTTGCCGCTTACGGCGGCGCTGGCGGCGGTGAGCGCGCCCGATATGGCCGCCGTGCCCGTCACCGAGAGGCTGGCGGCGGTGAGCGTGCCATCGACCGTTTCGTTGCCGCCCACCGTCGCGCCGCCCGTGACGCTGAGCGACGAGAACGATGTCACGCCTTGCAGTTCCGCCTGCGACACCGCCGACACGTTATCCTGCGTCCATTGCACGACGCCGTTTACGTCTTCGAGCACGATTTTGTAGGCCGAAGACGAAAGCCAGATCGAGGCGGATCCGCTCGCGTCGAGCACGACGGGATTCGTGTTCGCCGCCGCGCCGTTGGCGTCCTGATAGGTCGCGAGCGGCGTCGTCGTGCCGGCCGCGTACGAATAAACGAAGCCGCCGGCGAGCGGGACGCCGTTCGCGTCCGAAAATTGCTGGCGGCAGACGGGCAGGAGTGCGGTGTTCATAACACGGGTTCTTTCAGTGCAGGAATGACGGGGCGGATGGAGCGAAGAGCGACGGACGGGAGGGGATTATAATCCTCTCCCGTGTGTTTGTCGTCGTTGGAAAAAAATGGCCGTTACTTCGAAACGTCAGCTGTTGTTCCGGGTGTTTCGGGTCGCTCCGCAGGGTATACCCGCAACTCAGGCGGAACAAGTGTGACATGGGGCATCGCCGGATTATAGCCCCACTTCTGCCGGAACGCTTCTCGGGCCTCTTCGATTCTAGGGTCGGGATGCTTTTCGAATTCGGTCGATGACGTTTTGGGCTTTGTCGCCATATTCTTTCTCCAAGGATCGCATGTACTGCTCCGCCAGCGCGTCTCTTTCAGCGCCCGAAATTCCCAATTCTTCGTAGCCGCCCGGCCGCATCAAGCGTTCGCCGATTTCGAGCGCCGCCAGGTGGTCATTCTTGTCAAGTGAATAAGCTAGCTCCGTTTGGAGCTTCGTCTTTGCTTTTACGCCAATCGGCGAAGAGACGAAGAAAGCCGCGGAGTCGCCCAGATGTTGTGCTGTGGGCCCGAGCAAACGCTGCCGCACGTGATTGAGTTCCTGATCGAAGACCGCCTGGCGCTGTTCGGGAGACAGGTAGGCATGGTCTTTACTGAAAACCAGGGATTGGTCGTTTTGCTGTGCCTCTTGAATCGCCTGCTTCAGCTTCGCTATAACCGGCGCATTCGTAGCGTTGTGGGCCTGCGCCTGATCCTCTATCCCGCTGCGAACAGCACTGAGTTGGTCAGGGGGGAAATGAAAAGCCCCGACGTTGTGCCAGGCGTCATTGAGAGGCCGGCCGACAGCCCGCCCCAGAAATTCGATGAGATGGGAGTTGGCGACGTGCGCGCTCGTGTGCGGTACGACATCGGCGTCTTTGTTGTCCAGTTCAATGGGTTCAAAGGCTGATCGCGCAATGTGAAATCGAGTCGATGCATTCGGATCAAAGTTGGCATCGCGTTTTCCCGATAGTTCAGGCAGGCGGCCCATTTCACCGATGGGTTTCTTAGCTTGCCCCAGCGCCCCGTCCGCGTCGCTCTGCGCCCCGCTCTTCAACTTCCCGAACGAATCCGCGAACGATTCGGCGGGCGTCGGCGCGTCGCCCATGAGCGTTTGCGTGCCCTTCGCCGCGTACGCCGCGTCCTGTCCGTATTGGCGCGCGGCGGCGGTGAGTTCAGTGGACTTCGCGGTTTTCATCGCCTTCGCCAGCGTGACGGCATTCGGCGAGTATTCGTCCTTGCCGAAGAAGCCCTGCTGGCGAATGTAATCGTCGATGCTGGACGCCCCGGCGCGCTTCGCGTCATCGACCAGGCCGATGGCGGCCTGCACGTCGGGCGTGAGGTTCCACTCCCCTTTCGCTTCGACTTGCGCCAGCGGCGCGGCGAGGCGTTCGACTTTCGCGCGCACGGACAACGGGATCGAATCCATTTGCGCCGCATCGGAGAAATAGCGCCCGATCATAAGTTGCGAGACGCGGTCGCGCCCCGCTTTCGTCAGCCCGTCCTTCGTCGTGAGCGCCGCCTGTTCCTGCGGCGCGATCACGCCATCGGCGATCAGCTTGTTGAGTACTTCCCTGCCCGGTTGACCTTCGAGCACATCGGCGACGGTCGCCTTCGGACCCTGGGCGTCGAGACGCGCGGCCATGTCGTCGAGCGTGTCGTTCGAAACGCGCCGCGAGTCGGCGATCGCGCGCTCGCCCGGCGTCAGGTCCGCCGTGCCTTTCTTGTTGAAATTGGTAACCGCGTTCTGCTTGGCGTTCGGCCCCGAGAGTTCGGAGTCGCCGATTTCGCGGACGAGCACGGGCTGCTTCATCGCATCGACCGCCGCTGGATCAAGGCCGAAATGCTCCGCCTGCGACTTGAGCAACGCGCGATACGCCGCCGCGCCCTCGGCGTTGCCGGAGTACACGCGGTCGAGAATCATCTTGCGGCCGTTCCCGCCGAGCACCTGGCCATGCGCGTCGGTGACGATCGGTCCGCTGGTCGCGTCGGGGTTGGTGTTGATCAGCTCGGACGGCCGGAACGCTGCGCGCGAGGCACCATCGACCACCTTGCGCTGGTTGACGACGTTCGTGTAATCGCGGTCGTTCCGCAGCAAGTAGGCCCCACACCGAGAAAAGCGCAAAATCTGCCCTTTGCCACACAAAGCGCCAGTAATGGCGCGTAAATCGTTGATTTCACGTTTTGAGGGCCCTTCAAAGACACCCCGCTAAGAGTTGGCACAACCGAATCAGTATTGCGACAAGTGAAATAGACTCAATTGACTGCAAAGTCTATGGGGAAAATTCACGCTTATCTCGGTGCAGGGCCGTGGAGCGAGGGGAAAGGCTTTCCCCACCGGATAGATTTAAGGGTCGCGAAAGAGCGCCCGGAAGCCTTCCTGCTCAAAATGCTTGTCGTTGGTCAATACGTCGGTCAAACCTTCGCGCCGCATTGCAGATGCGAGCGATGCGCGAGTATGCCACCAGGCGCGGCTGGACGATCGCCATGCAAGTCAAAGAGGTTGGCTCTGGCGCCGAGGCCCGAGCAGCGCCAAGAGTTAATCGATGTTGCGCGCCGACGAGAAATCGATGTCGTACTGGTCTGGCGGTTGGATCGCTGGGGTCGTTCATTGATGGACTTGGTGACGACACCGCAAGAACTCAGCGATCTCAACGTCGGCTTTGTGTCACTCACTGAAGCGCTTGATCTGACCACCTCCACTGGCAGAGCGATGGCCGGCATGCTGTCGGTCTTTGCCGCCTTCGAGCGCGACATACTACGCGAACGCGTACTCGCTGGCTTGGCGCACGCTCGACAGAATGGCAAACAGCTGGGCAGGCCGATGACGGCGGGTCTTCAGGCAGCGGCGATTCGAAAACTGTACGGGGCTGGTATCGCCAAGGCCGATATCTCGCGCCAACTTCGAATCGGTCGCACCTCGGTGCGCCGTATGCTGACGGCGAAAGACAATCGATAATATATCCACTATGAGCAGATCATCCATTCAGTTCCACAAAATCTGGATCGACCAGTGCCAGGCAACCGAAGGTATTCGTGAGCACTTTGGGTTGCAGCGCGCCTTGGACTATTTGGTTGGTGAGAAACTTTTCAACTTCGTCCAAGCATCGGAGCAGCATCCCGAGTTTGCGGCCGAGTTGCCGGTGTTTATTGCTGAGATCCGGCAACTGTTTACGGCCGAGGAGATTCGCGAGTATCTCGATCACTTGGAGCATACAAAATATCTTGCCCCACAGCAACCGGATATCGAGATTGACGATCTTGACGATGAGGACGACGACGAGCCGTGGTTGGAAAATCCCTTGATCGGCGCTGAAGAGTTGCTCCGCTTCTGCCATGTTCGGCAACTCCTCCACGAGTAAACCTCTCCGCCGCTTGCGGGTTAACGCAGGCTCACCGAAAAGTCACCGAGATATGGGCTGCATCCGGTTTTTCCCTTCGCACGCATCAAACCCGGACTCACGATCGCGGCCCCATAGAAGCGGTATCGATGCACTCGTCGTCTCCTTTTCTTCTTTGATCTCTCTACCCAAGTAACCTCTTTGGACCACTCACGTACCGATTGCCGCGCTCATAGAAGCGCAGTTTCCGATCCGCGTTGCGCGTCAAACCGATGCGTACGCTTTCTCTGATGGCGCCCCTTTTTTGCCGGCTCGCTGCGAGCCAGAGCGGGCCGGCGGCGCAGAGATCCAGCCCATCTTGCTTGAAATCTATCTGCATGGCCTGAGCGAGCCGGCCTGGCCCCCGAGCTAAATCGAGCAGGACTGCACCGCCGCGGGAGCGTTGCATCCGATCGATTCCTTCGAGTGGCTCGAGGGCGCGCAGGAGGACTCCCGCCCCGACTCCGGCAGCCTCGCTCGTCACGTTCAGCATGAACGACGAACCGTAGGTGAAGTATACGTAAGCATGTCCGTGCCCAAGAAATAGTGAGGCATTGCGCCGCGTCTCTCCGCGGAATGCGTGACCGGCGGAATCACCGGCCGGGTAAGCCTCCGTCTCGACGATGCGCCCGCTGAGCCTGCCATCGTCGGTATCATGGACCACAACTTTGCCAATCAGGTAGCGCGCCAACTCAACCGTATCCACCGGGAGCTCCGCTCGACGGAGCCGCCGGAGACGAGAAAGCGGAATTATCTCGCTTGCGCGTTTCATTTTCCTGTGCGCTAGCCCGCTGCCGCTGCTACGTTCGAAATGGACTGGAGTTCGCCGAGCATCGTAGGGATGAGTTCCGAAACGGTTGGGTGAATATGCACGGCCCGTTGAATGACCGTATACGGTGCTTTAGCATACATCACGTCAAGGATCGAGTGAAGTCCCGCAGTCGTGAAAACTTCAGGTCTCACGCAGCGACTTGGCGACGTCCAGACGCTCGCATTCATTCGCGGCGACTTTCATGCCGACGACTTCTGGAGTCTCATTCATTACTGTAGAAATGGCGCGACCGATCATGGACGCGCCGCCCCGCTGGCAGTTGTTTATGGCCCGGTAGCCGCCTTCTGAAATCAGTGTATGAGCACTTTAGCCTTGCATTTACTATTTGTAGTAGCTATACTATAAATATGAACAACGAAACAACAAACAAAACCTTTGCTGCCGCAGCCCGGCTAGGGCATGAACGCTTGCTTTTGGGTACCGGTTTTGCCAGTTGGCGCACACAAAAACGGCGGCGGATTCAAGTCGCGTGCGCCCTGACGGCTTTGGCGCTGTATCTGGCGGGGGCACTGCTGGGTTTTCCAGTGGCTTCGCTGTTTGGATTGGTGCTGTTCCTGGCTTTCGCCTTGCTACTACGCATCACCACTCGGGGCTTGGCGGATCTTCCGTCCTCAGTTCTCGACGAGAGACAACTGACGGTACGCAACGCCATTTACGTGTCCGCGTATCGAGTGACTGGGGGTCTTTTTGCAGTTCTGGCAGTAGTCTGCATCGGTCTCTCCTGGATGAACCGGACACAGATTTCGACTGCCTTATCGCTGCAAACGCTTCTCGGAGCCCTCTTTCTGGCCATCATAATGCCTTCCTGTCTGGTGGCTTGGAGCGAGCGAGAAGCATAATGTCTGGCCGCGATTTGAAGACAGAGGAGAGAGTTTATAACCGCATTCAACTCCTCCGCACCGAGCGGGGATGGTCTAGGCAGCAACTGGCCGACCGGCTTGGGGTGCATTACCAAACCATTGGATATTTGGAGCGTGGCGAATACGCGCCCAGTTTGCATTTATCGTTACGAATCGCAGGTCTCTTCGGGTTGCCCGTGGACGCAATTTTTTCACTGGGAGCGTTTCCCAACCTCAGCTCCGCCGCCCTTCTTTCTCGGTAAGCGCAGTTCGAAAGTTTTTGGCCTTAGCGACCGCGACTGATTCACTGGCACTTTGTGGAGCCGCGCTCTCAAGGCTCTAATGGCAAGGACATGCAGGATAACCGCGAGCGGCGCAAAGAAACCGGCGATGAAGGTGAAAGGAAACACCCCAATGGCCAGGTTGGGCACCTCCGCATGAATCATGTTGAGTGGCCCGGGGGCTGTTAGCGCCGAGCGAACAACGACATTCGCAAGCGCCGCCAGACCCAAATAGTTCCAGATCATCGCAAGCTGGAGTCCGCTACGCCCCCGCATCGCTATCCACGCGATGAGGGGCGCCGAGAGGCCAACGCCGAGAGGCCAACAAGGATATCGACGTTGCCGCCTTCATAGGTCATTAAACGCGGCACGAGACCGTCAATCCAAAGCCTTTGCAGCAGCAACTCCACGCCAACGCGAAAAGCTTGGAAGCCCAGAAGAAGCCAGAGCGGAAAGGCAAGGGCCATGCGGGCGCCAAAGGACGATCGCACTAACGCGATCGCTACGAATAGAAGAACCGGCAGCACGATTAGCAATATTCCCGTCGGCCGCACGGCCGGATTCCGAACGACACCCAAATACGACAGCAGCCCAACATAGACAAGCCATGTAAACAGTCCTGCGAGCCCGAGACGGGCTTGGCGGCCTGGCAGACATCGGGAAATCATCGCGCCCGCGGCAGCGGCCATAAAGACCAGGTAGAGAAGGAAATAGGTCTGGCTCATGATTTCTCACCCACCAAAGCAGACAGCCGCGTAGTCGCTCGGTGAGCTAGCCGCTTTCTAGACTCCCCGCTATGCTCGCCCTTCCAGCACTCATCAGCCATAGCGTAACGGGGATTGCTAGTTACTGGAAAGCCAAAACGGCGCTCGTCGCGGCTTGGGTTGTAACCGGGTGCGAAGGGCGTCCACATGAATTTTGCAAACTCGCGCATCGTGTTGCCAAGAGTTCTCTGTGCTTCAGGCAAAGCTGCATAGCGGCGGACAGTCGTCTCAAAATCTTCGGCTGGCCGGCCGGTCACCCCAAGCACATCGTTGGTAGGAGCGTTTAATTCAAATGCGCCTTGTTTGTGGTCTTTGATATAGTAGCGAAGCATTCCCATTAAATAGGCGCTGGCGCCCTGCATGCGGCCTGCCTTGTAAAGCATCCACAACGGCATAGGCACGCCGCGCACCTTACGATGCAAGACACGGCTCAGAACGACGATCATGTCTTGCGTTGAAAGTAGATCCGGGCCAGTTGGCCGATATGATTTACCCGCGTGCTTTTGGGGATTAATCAGGACGGCGGCCACGACGCTGGCGATATCTTCGCTCGAGACCGGAGCGTTTCGGCTTTCGCCCGTAAGGACTGGAAAGATGCCAAGGTGCGCCGCTAAGTTGATCACGCGCAGGTTGTTATCGGCGAACCACCCGGGATTCACAATCGTGTGCGCGATAGGACCTGCTTTAATACCACCCTCGGTAATGGTCTAGCAAAAACCCGTTACGGTTACAAGGGTCGCTTTTGACATGTCAACGCAAAGTAGAAATGTCCGCTCTATTGTCAAAAGCTTTGTATTGCAAAGTTGCGGAAGCCATTCCCCTCATTACGGAGAATCGGTCGCACCGCGGACCGGTGCAATCAAGGCCGCCCGAGAGCCGATCTGCAAACATCTTCGTAGGCGTTCCACTTCTCCTTCGCAAGGCGCACGACTCCCAAGTCAAGTTTTCGGCGGTCCACGCGGTCCCTCGCCGCCTGCCAATGTCTGATGGCGTCTTCGTATCGTCCTTCGCACATGGCGATCCCCGCCTCCACTCCGTCGAGCGGTTCTGCCTTGCTCAGTTGGCGGGCCCTCTCAAGCCATATGCGCGCTTGCGGCGCTCGTTTGCGGATGTCAACGCTCGCCGACGCGGCCTCGGCGAACAGAAGGTACTGCAGCGCCTTCGGGCGGCCGGCCGATTGAGCGAGCGCTTGTTCCAAATAATCCAGCGCTGCCTCGTCGCAGCCCTCATCAATCCGCCGATAGTACGCCATTAGTTGGCAAGCCAAATTTTCTTCTGAGGAAGGGCTGGCGTTTACGATCTTCTCAAAAAGCCCCGAATTCCAATCGCGCGGGCGCACTCCTTGCGTCTCCTCTGTCTGTAGAGCCAAGAGCGCCGCCCAGATCCTGGTCCGTTCGGAATGCCGAATCAATTGCCAAAGGCGCGCTCCGTCCGACTTGTTCAGCCCGCCAGGATAAGGAAGCATGGGCATCGCCACAGTGAACAGGGAAATCCAAAACATAGTTCCTATCCAGTCCCAACCACCATTCCCGCCTCGAGCAAACGCCACCCCGCAGAGCACTGCCAACAGAAAGCTGGCCGCCGGTCCCCCGGCCACCATCCAGGCAAAGTCTAATGGCCGGACGTTGGGATTACCCGTGAGCGGCCTGAAAAACCCGCCCAACCAAGAGCGCCGGTTAAAGTGAAACGCCCAGTTCTTTCCCGACTTGGCAAATAGAAAGGCTCCCACTGAGATCGCGCCCGTATCAATCCCTACCAAAGAGGCCGCCGCCAAATGACCAAGCTCGTGAATGGCGGTTGCCAGATAAAGTCCTGGAATCAGTAAGAGTCCATTCAATCGCGGCCAATGCCACGCCGGCGGCTTGTTCTGATCGGCAAGTATGAAGATCGCCGCCATGCCCAACCCTATGATGACGCCGCTCCACCTGGCCCGCCAAACGCTTGCCCCTTTCGGCGGAGCTTGTTCAAGGTCGAAAATAGGAGTCCTCGACACCAGCAACAGAATAGCGGAAGCCAAACGCTACGATAAAGCCAGCCCATGATCCACGTCATTCTGCCTGTCGGCCCGTTGCGCTGCAACTGCTCGATCTTCGGTGATGAACAAACGCGCGACGCCATCGTCATCGACCCGGGCGACGAGCTTTCGAAAATTACCGCCTCGCTCGACCAGCACCAACTCAAAGTGAAAGCCATCATCATTACGCATGGCCATATCGATCATGTGGCTGGCGCCGCAAAGTTACGCGCTCTCACGGGCGCGCCGGTCTATATGAATGAAAACGACGACGCCTTGCTGAAAGCGCTCGACGTGCAAGCGGGCTGGTTGGGTATCGATACACCCGAACGGCCAGAGATTGATACTGCCGCCGTCGATGGCTTGTCGCTGAAATTGGCTGGTGCCGATTTCCATATTATTCTGACGCCCGGTCACACCCAGGGAAGCTTGTCAGTGTGGATTCCGCACGAACAAAAGCTGATAGCGGGCGATACGCTCTTCCGCGAAACGGTAGGCCGCACCGATTTGCCCGGCGGTGACACGCACAAACTTCTCAGTTCCATCAAAACGCGCCTATTGCCATTGCCGGATGACACGCAGGTGTTTCCGGGCCACGGGGCGCCCACCACGATTGGACACGAAAAGGAGTTCAACCCTTTTCTGCGGGGTCTTTAGCAACCTGTTGATTCGCTTTCATTTCCAAGACGCTGCTGATCAATTCCTTGGCGTCGGTCAGGCTCTTAGTAATGAGCTGTATATCCATTGCGGGCTTGCCCAGTTGCCGCACGCTCTGGCAGTAAACGCCATGCTGCCCGGCGAGCACCAATGCGTCGGTTATGCAATCGAGCGATATCGCCAAGCGCCCTCGTTCCGCGCCCCACATGAATTCGTAGCGTTCAAGATCGTCTCTGCGTTCTTCGTAAACTGTCATTTTTAAATAATTTGCGGGGAAAAGTTAATGCGCTGAAGGAGTAGAGGTATCGGTTGAGATTTTCTGGCCGCCTACGCTGAATGTGGTATCGCCTTGACCCACAAAGCCCAGCTTTCTGAGTTCCAGAACTTGCGTAGCTCGATCTTTATCTAGCCGTACGATGTGCTGCTTGCGAGATTCAATCTCGCGCGCCAGATTGGCGTTCTCTTCCTCGAGCGTGCGGATCTGTTTTTGCTTTTCTTCCAGCGCGCTCAAGCCTTGTGGCCCGCGCAGCATGATCACCGCATACGCCGCCAGCGCGGTGAGCGTTGCCAATGCTGCCATCGGACGTAGGTACCGTCGAAACATCTCCCCCTTCCTTTATAAACTTGTTTTGTCGAAAGGTCCAGTAAAAACAACTCTTTATGACCGATGCGCTGATTGTCTTCTGCACTTGTTCCAGCCACGCCGAGGCTTCAAAACTTGCTCACTCCGTCGTTACCGATGGCGCGGCGGTCTGTGTGAACATTGTGCCGGCCGTTGAAAGTGTGTATCGCTGGGAGGGAAAGATTGAAACGGCGCAGGAGGTTTTGCTGCTCATGAAAACAACGAGCGCGCACTTTGGGGCTTTGCGCGATTTGATCGTCAGCTTGCACAGCTACGATACGCCGGAGGTTGTCGCTGTGCCGGTGGCCGCTGGCTCGGCCAAATATCTAACGTGGCTGGGCGCGACAATTGCTACGTGAGAAATTCTTGTCGGCTGCGCGGCTTGCGTTGCACGCCGCCCTTAGTCTCCGGTTGCTCCCTTAGTGCGCTTCCCTTTGTGCAGTAGCGGGGGGCTTTCGATACCCAAACTCACTTCCATCTGACGCACTTTATGCCTGAGGTCACTTAGGTCTTGCTCCGCTTCTATACCTCGCTGAGCTTCGGGCTCGGCATGCGCGGTCTCCGCCAGCAAATAAGCGGTTGAGATCTGCCTTGCAAAAGCGGCTACGGTTTCTCTCACATCCGACCCAACGCCCCGAACCTGCCGGGGTGCCGAGCCAGGCGGCAATTCGCTTTACCGTCAAATCAAGATTCCCCAAGGAGTCGAAAGGTGGGTTCAATTGCCGTTCAACGTCCCGCAACCGCACTTCCAGGGCGTCCTGATTTTGCCTGAGCTTCCTCAGCAGTACATCGGTCGACTCTTTTTGCCTGCCCAACTCCTCACGCAACTCTTCAACCCGGAGGGATTCCTGCTGCAACAGTTCCTTCAGACGTCGAACATCGATGGGTTCCCGCTCCTCATCCAGCCAAGCGCCAACTTGACGGACTGGCTGAAAGTATAGTCTTACAGCTTCCTTGGCGTTTGTCATCGTGAGTTGCCAGAAATTCATTTGTTCAGTAGCTTTCATCCCCTTGGCATCACAACTTTCCTATCGTCCGTTTACAACCTCTCAAGAGGAATACCAGGAAAAGGGCCAAATCGACTCCAAAAATCGCATATGCAGCTAGTCTTAAGCCTAGGTGTCAGGCCGACGTCGCGAGATCGGCTTTATAAAAGTTTCTGTACCAGACGTGCTTCCTGAGAATGGCAAGCGTCTCCTCATCAAGTGCTCCCGCCATCGAAGCCCGGCAACAGCTTTCCACCGTCTTCACGCGCCGCATGCCGGGGATCACGCTTGTCACCGCCTTGTTCGATAAGCAGAAGCGCAAGGCAATCTCCGCCAGCGTGCCCGGTTCATCGGCCAAATCACGCTGCAGTGCCGCCACATGCTCCGCCACCTGCCGCTTGCGATCGCCGTGAAAATAGGCCTCGCGAAATTCCCCTGGCTCAAATACGGTTTGTTCGTTCACGCTTCCCGTCAACCCGCCCTCATCCAGCGGCACGCGCGCCAGCACGCCCACCTTCATCTCCTGGCACAGCGGAAATAAATTCTTCTCGGCGGTCTGATCGAAAATGTTGTAAATCACTTGCACCGCATTCACCAAGCCGGTCTTGATCGCCTCCAGCGCCGAGTCCGGCTCGTGCTCGCTAATCGAAATGCCGAAGTAACGGACTTTACCGCTGCCTCGCAAGTCTTCAATCGCGCGCCGCCACTCTTCGGTTGCCGTCCAGGCATCCGTCCAAACATGGAACTGCTGCAGATAGATCTGTTCCACGCCCAGGTTGCGCAGGCTCTCTTCGGTCGAACGCATCACATAATCGTACGGGAACACTTGCTCTATGCCCGTCTCCGGGCTGGCCGGCCACACGCGGTTCATCGGCGGTATTTTGGTGGCCACATACACCTTGCTGAAGCTGTTCTTCAGCGCCTGCCCCACCAACCGTTCGCTATGGCCGTCGCCATAAGCGCGCGCCGTATCCACAAAGTTCACGCCCAGTTCGAAGGAACGCTTCAAGGCGCGCAGAGATTCATCGTCTTTGGCGCCTATCCACTGCTTGCCGCCAATACCCCATGCGCCGAATCCTATCTCGCTAATGTTCGCTTCACTCCCGCCCAGTCTCCGGTAATGCATCCTATATCAATACCACTGCCACCCTCGGTATCACTGCCGCCCGCCAAAAAAGGCGAAAGACCGCCGGGGCTCGGAACCACGGCGGTCTCGCCTGACTAAACGCTGGTTGCTATTCGCTTTACGGGCGGTTTACGTTCTCAGCTTGCAAGCCTTTC
This sequence comes from Bryobacterales bacterium, assembly GCA_963785595.1. Lineage (GTDB taxonomy): Bacteria > Acidobacteriota > Terriglobia > Bryobacterales > Bryobacteraceae > Bog-105. The sequence continues at coordinate 54,867 of CAWAVY010000005.1, forward strand.
GGTCCTCGCTTCACTTCGAACTCGACCTCCGCACCCTCTTCAAGTGTCCGGTAGCCATTCATCTGGATCGCAGAAAAATGCACGAACACGTCATCCCCATTCGAGCGCTGGATAAATCCATAGCCCTTGGCGGCATTAAACCATTTCACAACACCTTTTTCTCTCACTGGTCATCTCCTGTAACTTGATGCGTGAGTTAATGCCCGTCTGCCGCGGAACCACAGGGAGGAGGTTGAATTGAGCCCCCTTTCTGTTCGTCCAGGGCTCGCGAAAGCACAACCAGAAAGCATCGAAATCTTGAAGGAAGTTTATCAAACGAACAAAGGACGAGCAAGGATAAATACCAGCCACTAAACGTAAGCTACCTCACACATCTAGATCGATTGGTACCAAATAATAATGTATTCATACTATTTACGCCGCATGAGCGCCAGCGTTAGTACTACATCGCTTTTACCTCTCTAGTACTTATCCAGTGCCATTTCCGCCCGCCGCCGCCTGCTTCTTCTGCGCATACACAGTCAACAAGCGCCGCGACAATTTGACCACGCCTCGTTTCTCCAACTGATTAAGCGTGGTCGAGACGGTTTCACGCGTCGCCCCCACCAGGTCGGCGAGCTCGAGTTGCGTGATGGGCAGCGGGTAGCCTTCATCCTCGTCCGGCTCAACGAGTTTTGCCAGATCCTCCAGATAATACAGAACGCGCCTTTCCACATCGTGCAGGCTCAATAGTTCCACCTTCTGTGCCAGTGTGTGGTTGGAATCGATAAGACAAGCCACCAGAACGGCGGCCAATTCCGGATGATCCGTTTTGAGATTCTCCAGCGTCTCGCAAGGAATTTTATAAACCACCGCCGTACTCAGCACTTCCGCTTCGCCGAAATAGAGATGCGCTCCCCCGGATATCGACTCCTCACCAATCAACTCATTCGGTCCATAGATCGACAGAATAAGTCTGCCCCCGGAATCAGTCGTTCTTGTAAGTTTGATCAGCCCTTCCTCTACGAAGTAGAGAGTGTCGGCCTTATCGCCTTGCCCAAAAAGACACGACGTTCGGAGGAGAGCCGTGATACGCCTAACCTCTGTATGCGAGAGCACAAGATCTTTAAACAGGAATGCAAGGTCATGATGCACGTTAAAATCCCCACTCGTTACTTCCGATTATACGAGCGTTCCAGTACTATTCCTAGAAAAAAATCTGTGCTTGTGAACCGCGATCGAGAGGGAGCGCTCATGGGCCCTGCGACGCCGTACAGCCTCGAGCCGAGCCATGAGTGTTAACGAGCGGTAACGATAGGCCTTATCTCGACTTGCTTTTCACGTGAGCATTAGCTACGTAAGGGGCAGCTTACGGATAGCGTTGGAAAAAAGCGTTCCTTGCTCGAAAGTGTTAGCTATTTCACGTTCGCCTAACATTTCCTGCAAATCGCCCAGCACTTTAATATAAGCGTTCAGGGCTTCCCGAACCGGGCCTTGGTTCGTGGCTAAAATGCTGCTCCACAATTCGGGGGAACTGAGGGCCAAGCGCGTCATGCCCACCAGTCCAGGGCCGAAAATCTGAGTCAGTTTCGTATTGTGTTCTCTATAGAGGGTGGCGGCCAGGGCTGTCGAGATCAACTGAGGAAGATGAGAGGTGAAAGCCACAGTGGAGTCATGCTCCGCCGCTGTCATCTCTATAACCGTTGCACCGAAGGAGTTTAACGTTTCGCGGAAAACATCAGCGTGGTTCGCAGCCGCGCTAGTAGGCGTGAGGACATAGGGCCGGTTGCGGAACAAATCAGCGTCGGCGGCGTCCGGCCCTCGCTGTTCTTTCCCGGCAATGGGATGACCGCCCAAAAATGCACCTGCGGGAAGATGCGCCAGTGCGCATTCGCAAATCTTTTGCTTAGTACTGCCGGCATCTGTAACTAACGTACCGGAACGAACTATGGATCCTAGTTGCGGAATCGTTTCGAGAATTCGATCCACCGGCTGCGATAAGTAAATAAGGTGCGCTCGTTCAGCGGCTTCCGCCAGAGTCGCCGCGCTCGATATAGCGCCGCGCGTTAAACCAGCCTCGACAGCCTGATGGGAGCTGACACCGATGATTTCTCCAGTGAAGCCCGACTTGCGCAACGCCAAGCCAAATGATGCGCCAATTAAGCCCACCCCCACAATGGCCACTGTTTCCATATTTCAGGCCGAGCGGCCAATGGCGGCGGCAACGGCGCGAACTTGCACCAGCATTTCGCTAAATTGATCGGGCCGTAGCGTTTGCGCGCCATCGCTGAACGCATGGTCGGGATCGGGATGAACTTCCACAATCAGGCCGTCCGCGCCCGCTGCGACGGCGGCGCGCGCCATAGGCAGAACATACTCGCGCTTGCCCGTGCCGTGCGACGGATCGCCAATCACCGGCAAGTGTGTGAGCTTCTTCAGCACCGGAAACGCCGCGATGTCCATGGTGTTGCGCGTTGCTGTTTCGAACGTGCGGATGCCGCGCTCACAAAGCATAACTTCATAATTGCCCCCCGACATGATGTATTCCGCCGAGAGCAGCAGTTCCTCAATGGTGGCCGCAATCCCGCGCTTCAACAGAATGGGCTTGCGTGTTTTGCCCAGTTCCCTGAGCAGGTTGAAATTCTGCATGTTGCGCGCCCCCACTTGCAGAATGTCGGAATACTGCAGCAGCAGCGAGATCTGCGTTTGATCCATCACCTCACTCACCACCAGTAGGCCGTGGCGGTCGGCGGCGGCGCGGATGATCTCCAGACCCTGCTCGCCCAAACCTTGAAAGCTATAGGGAGAACTGCGCGGTTTAAAGGCCCCGCCGCGAATCACCTGCGCGCCCGCTTTCGCCACGATCGCGGCCGATTCTTCAATCTGCTTCTCATTCTCAATACTGCAAGGCCCGCCCATGGAAACAACTTTCGATCCGCCGATTTCCACCTTGCCTATCTTGATCACCGTGCCCGCCGGCTTGAAATTCCGATTAGCAAGCTTATAAGAGGAGACGATGCGATGGCATTCTTTCACGCCGTCCATCGCCTCGAGCAATGCCGGATCGAAATCGTCAATCGGCCCAACGCCTCCCAGCACGGTGTGCTTCACGCCGGTGGAACGATGCACAGTAAAGCCCATTTCCACCAGCCGGTTGATGACCGTATCGATTTGCGCTTCCGGCGCAGCTTCCTGCATAACCACTAACATTTTTCTCTCCGCGGCTCCATCTTATTCTTTTGCACGGTTCTCATTTCATCGATGATGCGCTCGAAGATGCGCTTCACTGCTTCATGCGGCAGAGGTCCGTGATTGTGAGCGAGAATGTTGGCGTACACCTGATCTTCCCGTTTGGGTTCGTAGACGGCTAAGTGCCGTTCCTGTTTCACCCGGCCAATTCGTTCGACTATGGCGGTCCGCTCGTTCAACAGATCCAAAAGACGCCGATCCAGCACGTCGATCTGCGAACGGTATTGCTCTAATTCGTCGGGCTTCAATTCGCTCATGATGCATGCAACGGGGCGGTGAGTTGGTGCGTGAAGGTTTCCAGCTTCGCCGCCAGATCGGGCGAAGCGCTATGCGTTTCGATGAATTTGACGATGGCGCTGCCCACCACCACGCCATCCGCCAGCCGCGCGGCTTCCATCACATGCGCGGGCGTGCTCACGCCGAAACCCAGAGCCAGCGGCAGTTGTGTGAGTTGGCGCATACGTTCAGTCAGCGTAGCGGCTGAGCCCGCCAGCGATGCCTGTTCCCCCGTCACGCCGGTCCGCGAAACCAGATAGATAAAGCCGGAGGAATGCTCAGCCACCAGACGCAAGCGCCGGTCCGAACTTGTGGGCGCCGCCAGGAAAACCGTATCGAGCGACCGGCTGCGCAAACGGCTCACCGGTTCGGCTGCTTCTTCGACAGATAAATCGGTAAGAAGAACGCCATCGATCCCCGCCTCAGCGGCCTCTCCCGCCAGGTTGTCAAAGCCATAGCGCAGCAGCGGATTCAGATAGCTGAACAGCAGCAGCGGAATTTCCGAACGGCGCCGAATCTCGCGCACGGTTTCGAGCAGCTTTGCTAAAGTCGCGCCCGCCCGCAACGCCCGCTCCGAAGCACGCTGAATCACCGGGCCATCGGCAATCGGATCGGAGAAGGGCACGCCTAGTTCTATGAGGTCGGCACCGCCCCGCTCTAACGCGAGAACCAGCTCCGCCGTAAGCGCCAGCGACGGATCGCCCGCCGTCAGATAAGCAATGAACGCTTTCTTGCCCTGCGCCTTGTTCCGGGCGAACAGATTCGAGATGCGCGTGGACGTTTCCACCATCTAAACCGCATCCAGTTCCGGCATGTTCTCGCGGTAAATATCTATATCTTTATCGCCTCGGCCCGAAACGTTAACCACGTAAACCTTGCCCGGTTCAGACGGTGCGCGGCGAATGGCTTCGGCTACCGCATGTGCCGATTCCAAAGCCGGTATGATGCCCTCCGTACGCGCTAAAATTTTGGCCCCTTCAAGAGCGCAGGTGTCGGACACGGAAACATATTCGCAACGCTGCTGATCGTGCAGCCAGGCGTGCTCCGGGCCGATCGAAGGATAATCGAGCCCCGCCGAAACCGAGTGCGTCAAGCCGATCTGCCCGTCCTCATCCTGCAATAAATAACTGAAGGTGCCCTGCAGCACCCCCGGCGAGCCGCCGCTGAAACGGGCCGCGTGTTCGCCCAGTTTGTGCCCGCGCCCGCCCGCTTCCACGCCGATGAGTTTCACCGGCGCATCGACAAATGCGTGGAAAATGCCGATGGCGTTGCTGCCGCCTCCCACGCAGGCCAGGATCGAATCGGGCAGGCCGCCAATCTGTTCCAGCGCTTGCGTGCGCGTCTCTTCGCCAATCACTTTGTGAAAATCCCGGACCATCATGGGATACGGATGCGCGCCCAGCACAGAGCCCAGCAGATAATGCGTGCTCTCGACATTCGTCACCCAGTCGCGCATGGCTTCGCTAATGGCGTCTTTCAAAGTGCGGCTGCCGCTTGCCACCCCCACCACTTGCGCGCCTAGTAAACGCATGCGAAACACGTTCAGGCGTTGGCGGCGCATGTCTTCCTCGCCCATGTAGACCACGCATTGCATACCGAACAGGGCGCATACCGTTGCGGTCGCCACCCCATGCTGGCCCGCACCCGTTTCCGCAATGATGCGCTGCTTGCCCATCCGGCGGGCTAGCAGAATCTGCCCCAGGCAGTTGTTAATCTTGTGCGCGCCCGTGTGCAGCAGATCTTCGCGTTTAAGCCAGATATCCGCGCCCCGCAAAGATTCGCTCAACCGCGCTGCGAAATACAGCGGCGTGGGCCGCCCGGCGTAATGGTGTAACAGCGCCCGCAACTCTTTATCGAACGCCGGATCTTCGCGCGCCGCCGCATACGCTTGCTCCAGTTCTTCAAGCGGAGACATGAGCACTTCAGGAACGTAGCGGCCGCCATACGGGCCAAAGTGGCCGCCGGCATCGGGCAGGGAAGTGATGGTCATATATGTAATTCCAGATGCGATTGAAACGCCGCCAGCGCAGTTTCAACAAAAAGCTTGATGCGCGCCGGATCTTTTTTCCCAGGCGTCGATTCGAGTCGCGAGCAGGCATCCACGCCCCACGGCCGCGCAACGCGAATCGCGATGGTCACGTTCGAAGCGTCAAGCCCCCCCGCGATCAACGCCCGCCGCGGAAAACCAGCCGCTAAAGACCAATCAAACGATTGGCCCGACCCGCCGTAATGAGCCGTAGGCGTATCCAGCAGCCAAGCTTCCACGTTCGCATCCAGCGTCTCATGTGCCACACCTGGATGCGTGCTCTGCCAAATGCGGAACGAACTGGCCACTTGGGGTGGCGTTTCACCATGCAACTGCAAAACATCGAGCGGCGCGAGTGACGCCGTTTCAATCAACTCCTCTTCCGTGGGATTGACGAACACGCCCACTTTTAGATACACGCCGGGTACCGACCGCACAATCTGCCGCGCGCGCTCGGCCGTCAGAAAGCGCGGGCTTTTGGGATAAAAGTTGAAACCGATGGCGTTCGCCCCCGCCTCAATGGCGGTTTCCAGATCGTCTGCACTCGTGACGCCGCACACCTTTACGACGAAAGGGAGTTCCGCCGCCGTCAAAGTTTTAGGCATGGGACGCCTGAGATATGAGTGCGCGCAACGCGGCTCTTGGATCTGGCGATTTCATCAGTGATTCGCCAATGAGAAATGCATGAAAGCCCGCAGCGCTCAGCGTTTCGATATCGCCGCGCGTGAAAATGCCGCTTTCGGTAACGCGCGTAACTCCGCTGGGCATGAGGTAGCTGAGGCGGAGGGAAGTATCCAGCGAAACCTCGAATGTCTCCAAATTGCGATTGTTCACGCCGATGATTTCGGCCCCCGAATCGATGGCTTTGCCGAGTTCGTCGTGATTGTGTACTTCAACCAGAGCCGCGAGTTCGAGAGACTGAGCCAGTTCGCGGAAATCGCGCAGTTCTTGTGTGTCAAGAATGGCGGCGATCAACAGGATGGCGTCGGCCCCATGCGCGGCGGCTTCGAAGATCTGCAGCCGGTCAATGGTGAAATCCTTGCGCAGGACGGGCAGTTCTGTGGCGGCGCGCGCGGCCTCCAGATCATGCAGCGAGCCTTGGAAGTACGCTTTGTCCGTCAGAACGGACAGACACGCCGCGCCGCCCTGTTCATAATGGTGCGCGATAAGCGCCGGATGAAAGTCGGCCTGTAGCAATCCCTTACTGGGCGAGGCTTTTTTGATCTCGGCGATGACGGAAATACCGTGGCCGCGCAGCCGTTGCGCGAACGGCCTTGGCACAGACTTGCGCTCACGCGCGTCCCGCTCAAGGGCCGCCGCGCGGGGGTGAAGCTGGGCAACTTCCTGTTGTTTGTACGAAACGATTTCGGCCAGGATGCCAGATGAGGTGCGAAGCATCAACGCGGACCCTTGAGCCTTCATCCTAACAGAGCCGCTGCACTAGTGTCCTGAGTTAGAAATCCGTCACATAATTCGTGGTGGGGCGGACGCCTTCGTCCGCGCAGCACCCCCTGGTCCTGCTCCTGGTCCTGCTCCTGGAGTTTGCTCCTGGAGTTTGTACATTTTTTCATGCCAAACTAATGTCTACGGTTTCGCCCCCCACCATGCTGACAGACGATCAAATCTCCACTATCCGCTCGCGTTTCCCCATCCTGCGCGAAAAAACCTACCTCTATAGCTGCTCGCAAGGCGCCTTAAGCGATGCAGTCGAAACGGGCATGCAGGCTTATCTCGATAGCTGGCGCTCCTCCAGCGCGCCTTGGAATGACTGGATCGCCGTTTATTCCGCTCTGCGCGCCGAGTTCGCTCAATTCGTCAACGCCCATTCAGATGAGATCGCCATTCTGACCAGCGCTTCAGCCGGCATCAACGCCATTGCCAGCGCCCTTAATTTCGCCAACCGCCCCAAAGTCGTCATGGGTGAATATGAGTTCCCCACCATGGGCCAGATTTGGCTCGCTCAACAGTCGCGCGGCGCGCAGATCGAATTTCTGGAAGGCGCCGGCGACGCCATCCCTCTCGAAGCCTACGAACGATCCATCGACCGCCGCACCGCCATTGTCCCCCTCACTCATGTTTCGTTCATTAACGGTTTCCGTTCCGACGTCGCTGTAATTACAGCTTTGGCCCATGATCGAGGAGCCCTCGTCTTGCTGGACGGCTTTCAGGATTGCGGCACCCGCCCCATCGATCTGAAAGCGCTCGATGTCGATTTCTATGTCACCGGCACTCTTAAGTATTTGCTCGGTCCGCCGGGTCTCGCCTTCCTCTACGTCAAACGATCTCTCATCGAATCGCTCACTCCCACCATTACCAGTTGGATGGCCCAACGCGACGTGTTCGCCTACAACACCCGGAAGCTTGATCCCGCCTCCGAAGCGCGCCGCTTCGAGGGTGGCTCGCCCGGCATGCCCAGCATTTATGCCGCGCGCCCGGCGCTTCAGATCTTCACCGGCATCGGCCTCCAGAATGTGGCCGCCCAAATTGCCCTCTTAACCCGCTCCTTCCTCCAAGGCTGTCGCTCACTCGGCATTGTTTCGAAGACTGCCGATTCCACCGTCGGCCCGTTAGTGGTCCTCCGCTCTCTCGATCCCGCCGCCTTAGTCGATAAACTCATCGAACGCGGCATCGTCGTCTCCGCCCGGCACGATGGCGTGCGCTTTTCCTTTCACGTTTATAACAATCTCGCGGACGTAAACAGTGCGCTCTCAGTGCTCGAATCGAATCTTCCTCTGCTCGCCCGAGTATGAGTCACCCGGACTCAATGCCGATTGCCTCCGCCTCCGTCGTTGAAGAGGGTGAACGGCTTTCGAGAGAGCTCAGTGCGCCGCAGCTCGCCATGATCGCCATCGGCGGAGCCATCGGCACCGGCTTGTTTCTCGGCAGCGCACTGGCCGTTCACACCGCCGGTCCCGGCGTGATTCTCACTTATCTCATCGGAGCCGCCATAGCGTTACTCCTCATGCGCGCGCTGGCTGAAATGGCCGTCACCCATCCCACCGCAGGATCTTTCGGTATCTATGCCGAACTCTACTTAGGTAAGTGGGCCGGTTTCACCGTACGCTACACCTATTGGGCCGGTCAATGTGTCGCCATCGGCGGGGAAGCCACGGCCATCGCCATCTATTGCCAGTGGTGGTTTCCTCATACCCCCCAGTGGTTTTGGATCCTGGTTTTCACCATCGCCTTGCTCTATGTCAACGCACGCGGTGTCGCCAGCTTTGGCGCTTTCGAATATTGGTTCGCCATGATCAAAGTTGTGGCCATCGTCCTGTTCATCGCCGTGGGCATGGCTCTCATCGCTGGTTGGACCCCGCGCCCCGCCATCGGTTTCTCAAACCTCACTGCCTACGGCGGCTTTCTGCCTACCGGCCTGCGCGGTGTCTGGATGGCCATCGTGTTCGTCATCTTCAGCTACGTCGGTACTGAGATTGTCGCCGTCACCGCGGGTGAAGCTAAGAATCCCGAGGTCACTTTACCGCGCGCCTTCCGCTCCATGGCCGTGCGCTTGATCCTCTTCTATCTGGGTGCCGTCTTCGTGTTGGTTGCCATTGTTCCCTGGACCCAAATTCAACCCGGCGCGGCCATCACCGCCAGCCCCTTCGTTCGAGTCTTTCAGTTGATCGGCATCCCCGCGGCCGCTCACCTCGTCAACTTTGTCGTCATCACCGCCGCCGCCTCCAGCATGAATTGCAATCTCTACCTAGTCAGCCGCATGCTGTTTTCGCTCGCCCGTGGCGGCTTTGCCCCACCGTCTTGGGGCCGAGTCTCTTCACACGGCGCACCCGTCCGCGCTCTGCTCGTCTCCGCCGCCGGCCTCGGCCTCGCCCTGCTCATTTCCATTCTTTATCCCTCTAGCGCTTACGTCTACCTTTTCGGCATTTCCCTCTTTGGCGGCCTCTACGCTTGGCTTATCATTTTCGTCACGCATCTCTTCTTCCGCCGTCGCCGCCAAATCCTCTCTTGGCTCGGCGCCCTCTCCATCGCCGCCATTCTGACCACCACCTGGTGGGTCGAAGGCATGCGCATCACACTCATCGCCGGCTTCTCCTGGCTGGCCCTTCTCTCTGTTCTCTATGCCTTCCTACACCGCCCCCAAACCAGTACGGCCAAGTAGGGAGCCTTGGTGGAGCAGGCAGTTCCACCTACCGCCATTGGAGATTCGGCATTTGTGGGGCAGGATGGCATCCTGCAGGCCGATTGCAAATCGGCGCTGAGGCGGCTGAAAAGCACCTGCGCTGGCGTCCCCCCCGGCCCCGACCGCCAATTGTCTGTGGCATAATGCAGTTATGCCTAACGTCGTCAGTCCTAAAGCGGGAATGCCTCCAGGAACCTTGCCCATGCTCATCTTGCATGTACTCCATTCTGGCGCTCTGCATGGATACGCCATTGCCCAACGCATCCACATTCTTTCAAGTGAGGTATTGACCGTAGAAGAGGGCTTGCTTTATCCCACCCTTCAAAAAATGCTTCTCAAAGGATGGGTCACCGCCAAGTGGGGTACCTCCGAGACAAACCGCAAGGTGCGCTTTTATCAGTTGACTAAGGCTGGGCGTGAACAGTTCAAAAGTGAGTTGTCAGGCTTCGACCGGCTTACCCAGGCCATTTTTGAAGTCCTCCGTACTGCCTGAAAGGATCTAGCTTGATAAACGAACTCTTCCGCCGCTTAATCTATTTATTCAGTCGCCGCCGCTTCGACCGGGAACTGGAGAGTGACATGCAATTCCATCTCGAAATGGCCGCGCGCGCGGGCCGCACCAACTTCGGCCACATGCTGCAACTGCGCGAAGATGCCCGCGAAGCATGGGGATGGATGTGGCTAGACCGTCTTGGGCAGGACTTGCGCTACGGCGTTCGCGTCATGGCCCGGTCTCCCGGTTTCACACTGGTAGCCGTGGCGGTTTTGGCAATCGGTATTGGTGTCAACGTGGCCGCGTTCAGCCTTTTTGACATGGTGGCGCTGCAGCCGTTGCCCGTTCCTCATCCAGAGAGGATTCTGCGGTTGGAACGAAAATCGCCAAATTCGTACACCAGCGAAATGGCATATCCATCGTTTCTGTTCTATCGCCACCACGCCAGAACGCTCGCAAGTGCCATGGCTGTGTTAGGAGTTCCGCCCATGCAGGTTGAGGGCGACATGCAAGGGACAAGCACTTCGTTCGTCACGGCGAATTACTTCTCGGAACTAGGTACCCAGGCCCGCTATGGGCGCATGCTGAATCCCGGCCTCGACGATTTGCCCGGTTCCCAGCCAGTGATGGTGATCAGTTACGGACTCTGGCAACGCCGCTTTGCCGGCGACCCGGCGGTGATTGGCCGTACCATTCACCTGAACAAAAAGCCGGTGATGCTTGTAGGCGTCACGCCCTATGCGTTTGCCACCCTTGGAGGACAGCGTCCAGATATCTGGCTGCCTATTGCGCGCCAGCCTTACTTTATCGAAGGCAGTAGTGTGTTGAATGACTTCGATAGCGCAAGCGTGCGTATGTGGGGCCGGCTGGCCCCGTCGGCAACCGCGAAGGCGGCCGAACAAGAGTTGCGCGCGTTGACAGACGAACTGCGCCGCCAACATCCCACCGCCGTTTGGGATAACGAATTCATTCGGAGTTCGCCGGGTGGTCACCTGCAGGTGATGCAGCCCGACATGTACCGGGTGGCGGCGATGGTGAGTGTACTCACCTTGTTGATTCTGACGGTGGCCTGCGGCAACCTGGGAGCTCTGATGTTGGCGCGGGCAGTGCAGCGCGAACGCGAAATCGGAATTCGGATGGCGATCGGCGCAAGCGCTGCCCGCGTGTTGCGCCAGTTGTGTACGGAGAGCCTGCTGCTGGCCGCGCTAGGAGCGGTCACCGGTCTGCTGCTGGCCTCGGCTGTCCTGAAAATCGCGCTCACTCAGTTCGACGCGCCAAAGTGGCTGAACGCTGCCCCGGATTTGCGAGTTCTGCTCTTCACGGCGGCCACCGCTTTTCTGTCCACCATAGTCTTCGGATTCACCCCCGCTCTTCAAATAGCCCGCCAGCGTCAGCGCAAGACAACAGCCCGGCACATCTTAGTCGGCGCCCAAGTGGCAGCCAGTTGCGTCCTGTTGATCGTGGCATCTTTGCTGGTTCGCGCCACCAATCACGCGCTTTACACGGAACCCGGCTTTGGATATGAGCGGCTGGTCTCGATTGATGCTCAACTCGGGCAGCATGGTTACAAAGCTGCCGCCGCCCAGGCCTATCTTGATCAGATGCGGGTCCGCTTGTCTACCGTGCCCGGTGTTCGCTCCGTTTCGCTGGTACTGCTTCCACCCCTGGGCCATACCGTATCGCGTGAAGACCGCGAGGTGAATGGCAAACCCGTTATGCTTTATCCGAATTGGGTGAGCCCGGAGTTCTTTCAGACCATGCAGATTCCCCTGCTGCTCGGGCGAACGTTTCAACCAGGCGAGAAGAATGTCGTGATTGTCAGTGACTCGTTTGCGCGCAGACAATGGCCCGGCCAAAATCCATTGGGGAAGCTAGTGGGTGATGGAAAGGTTAAGGACGTCGTAGTTGGCGTTGCCGGCGATGCCCATCTGAACGCTTTGAGCAACAACGATGCGGTTGAACAGTATTGGCCGGCCGCGCAAGACCAGATGCCGGGAATGGTGGTCATGGTTCGGATGACGGCCCAGCTTGAGGGTGTGCCAGCCGCCGCGAAGTCGATAAGCGAAAACCTCGACCCGAAACTGTTTCCGGAGATCCGTCAAATCAAAGCGCTTTATTCGGATAACGTCCGGGGTATCGAGATGGCGGCTAGCGCGGTAACCTTGATCGGCGTGGTGGCGCTCGTGCTTGCGGGAGTGGGCCTGATCGGACTGGTTGGCTTTACGGTCTCGCAAAAGACAAAAGAAATTGCCATACGGACAGCGTTGGGCGCAAGCCGAGGTCAGGTTTTGAGAGTGCTTCTCAGACAGTTCTCTTGGCCTGTTGGCCTCGGATTGCTGATAGGTACGGCCATGGCATCTGGCTCATCCCAAGTGCTTCGACAGACACTCTATGGCATCAGCAATCTTGATCCCATCTCGTACGCGGTCGCCATTGGCTTTTTATTGGTAACCCTGGCTATAGCCGCGCTGCTGCCCGCGCGCCGCGCCCTGAAGCTAAACCTGTCGAATGCACTGCATTACGAGTAAACCCAAGGTGTCAACATAGTTCCATGCAGAACGCAGCAGAACTCGGCGTCGTCGAAGGCGCCGCTGGCATCCTCACCATTCGCGCCAGCGGCGACGTCCGCGGCTGGAATGGTATCCGCTACAAAGCTGGCCTCTCCGGCAAGAACGTTGGATCGAAAAAACTATCCATGAACGTGGCCACCATCCCGCCCGGCGGCAGCGCCTACGCCCACATCCATGTGGATTTCGAAGTCATGCTCTACATCCTCGCCGGCCGCGTCCGCCATGAATACGGCCCCGCCCTCGAGCACTCTCTCGAAAACCAAGCCGGTGACTTCATCTTCATCGAACCCGGCGTCCCGCACGAGGTTTTCAACATGAGTGACACGGAGCCAGTCGTTGCCGTCGTCGCCCGATCCGACGCCAGCGAATGGGAAAACATCGTAAATTTCACCAGGCCGCCCAAACCATAAACCTCTTATTTCACGCCGACACCCCTAGCCGAGCCGCGACTGCCAAGGAGCGGTAACGACAGGCCAGTTCGACGTTGGTTTTTCAACGGAGTTCCCATGGGCCTCGCGCTTGTGGGGCTGACCCCCCGGTCAGCCTCCTCCGGCCCACCGATGAAGATGAAAAACAATTTTCCAACCCTTGTGGAATCAATCCGTCACTCGGTTTTTCAAGGGAGCGCCCCCAGCTCTACTTTTCGACCGGACAGAACAAACCCTCCGACCAGGGCCGCCGCGAGACCCGCCGCTGCGCCGATACCGAGCGCCCAGCGCGCACCGAACTGGTTGGCAACCCAACCGGCGATCGGCGCGCCAATTGGTGTTCCCCCGAGTGCAATGCAAACCCGCAGGGCCATCACTCTGCCCCGCATCGCTGGTTCCGTCGAGAGCTGCATGATGCTGTTCGTGCCGTTGGTGAAGGTCAGGGCAGCCGCGCCAATAACTACGAGAGTCGTCGCGAACCACCAGTATCCGGGCGCCAATGCGGCCAGCGCGCAGCCGAGCCCGAACACCCCCGCTCCCACTAAAAGGGAGGTTAAGCTTGGTCTCTCCCGGCCCGCGGCGAACAACGCTCCTGAGAGAGTGCCCACGGCCATAATCGAGGAGAGCAAGGCGAAACCGCGTGCGTCGGAGTGGAAAACGTTCACGGCCATGGTCGAGATGAAGATCGGAAAGTTCAGGCCAAAGGTGCCGATCAGAAACAACATGATCAGGATCGCCCTGAGGTCTGGTTTTCTCCACACGTAGCGAAGCCCTTCCAGGAATCCAGACGTTGTGCGCTGCGCTCCGGCGCTTCCCCGCAATTCGGAGACACGGAAGAAAGACATCGAGACCAGAACCGCCGCGAATGAGACCCCGTTCAGCAGAAAGGCCCAGCCGATGCCAACCTTTGCGATGAGCAAACCGGCAACGGCCGGACCAATCATCCGGGCCGCATGGAAAGAGGTTGAGTTCAAGGCCACCGCATTCGGTAGATCCTCATCGCCAACCATCTCCGCCACAAAGGTCTGTCGCACAGGAGCATCCAGCGCCGCGGCGGAGCCGGACAGGAACGCGAACACATACACATGCCAGAGTTGGATGACTCCCGCAATCGTGAGCACTCCTAGCATGAGAGCGAGCAACCCCATACTTGCCTGGGTCGCCATCAGGAGCTCGCGCTGATTCAGGCGGTCCGCAGCCGATCCCGTCCAGGGCACGAACAGAAGTTGCGGAGCAAACTGAAGGCCCATCACGATACCCAGCGCTGACGCATTGTGATGAGTCAGTTGCGTCAGCACGAGCCAATCCTGAGCGACGCGCTGCATCCAGGTACCTACGTTGGAAGCCAGGCCGCCCGCCGTCCACAAGCGGAAGTTGAAGCTTCTGAAAGAGCGCAAAGGGCGCGGATATGCGCCGCGAGACAGGGAAGGACCCCGCTGCTCTTTGCACGGCGCGCTCCTCATGCGCGCGTCGGCGCGTTGCCTCCGTGAAACTGGCCGAAGTGACGCGCCAGGTGGATGCTGATGAGCAGCGCGCCCACACCGAATGCGAGGATGTGGCTTGTCGCCCGCGGATTAAAAACTCCAACGTGCAAGACGAGTAGATATCCAACTAGCCCATTAAAGAAGCCCCAAAGAACGTTGACCGTTGAAGAAGAGAGCCCTTTGCCAGGTGGTTTCGCGAAGGGACTCTGGAATGGACGTCCCATCGTGCCGGCGACAAAATGAGGAATGGCGTTTGCCGTAAAAACGCCCCCAAAAAAGTACGCAATAAGCCAAAGCCAATTCAACATGTACTCTAATCCTCAACCAGCCGTGTTAGCAGTTCGAGCGCCGCCTGAAGCTTCTCCTGCTCATCAACGGAAAGCTTCCGCGAGACGGTCGCTGTCAGCCAGTCCTGCCGCGCGGCCCTGCCCTCCCGAATCCACTTCAGGCATTTGGGGGTGAGAGACATCAGAGTTTGCCGCCCGTCGCTCGGGTCGGGTGTACCACCCAGGAGGCCGAGTTCCTGCAGCGGCATAACAATAGCGCTCATAGACTGCGGGCGCATAGCTTCCGCCCGCGCCAGACTTGAAACCGTGGCTGAACCATCCTTCTCCAGTCGAAGAAGAACAGAAACCTGTGACGGCGTCAGATCGCTGCGTCCCCCATGCTCGCGTAAACGCCGCTTGAGCTTACCGCATACCGTGCGGATCTCGGCCGCAAGCGTCGAAGCGAGTTTCTTACCAGTCGAGGACTTTCCGGTCACCGGATCAATCATATCCTATCTACAGTTAAACTGTAAAGCTTTCCTGCATAATGGTTGTTTCGAGCCAAATCCCCAAAAGCTGATGCGATCTTTTCCAGTCACAACTTTTTAGACTTTCTTCAAAACTCTCTAACCCTACTCCCATCAGCTACTTAACCCCAATTACCGGACTTCGTCAAACCCTCTTCCCAAACCCTCGTACTCTACTCTGGGAACCGAAATGCAAACGTCTCTTCAACTCCAGGTAACCGTCCGTTTCTTATCTGTGTTTATCCGTGTTTATCTGTGGCCATTCTTCCGTTCGTTGGCGCGTCAAAAACCCCTCCCTCGCGCCTTAACAAATCCGACTTCTGGCCGGATTTCTGCACTATTATTAATAGCGGGCCACTTGGAGCTTCGCAAAACCCTCGCATCGCGCATCAAAAACCCCCCTTTTCCACCCGCTCATTCGGCCCTTTTGCCCCCGCCATCGCCCCGCCCGCCAACCCGTTGCGATAGCATTTCTATGCCGAACCTCGAATCGAAATCACCCCATATGAGTTCTCTCCTAAACCGTTATAGCCGCGTCATCACTGAGCCCAAATCGCAAGGCGCGTCGCAGGCCATGCTCTATGCCACCGGTCTTACCGAAGAAGACATGTCGAAACCGCAAGTGGGCATCTGCAGCATGTGGTTTGAAGGAAATCCCTGCAACATGCACCTTCTCGATCTCGCCGAAAAGGCCAAACAAGGCGTGCAAGCCGCCGGTTTGGTTGGCATGCGCTTCAACACCATCGGCGTGAGCGATGGCATCTCCATGGGCACCGACGGCATGAGCTTTTCCCTGCAATCGCGCGATCTCATCGCCGATTCCATTGAAACCGTCATGTCAGCCCAATGGTACGACGCCAACATTTCCATTCCCGGCTGCGATAAGAACATGCCGGGTTGCATGATGGCCATCGGCCGCCTCAACCGTCCGGCTCTCATGATCTACGGCGGAACGATTCGCGCCGGACACGTCGATTCACAGAAGCTCGACATCGTATCCGCTTTTCAGAGCTATGGCGAATTCCTTGGCCACAAGATTGACGAGCCCCAGCGTAGACAAATCGTCCGGCATGCCTGCCCCGGTGCGGGTGCGTGCGGCGGCATGTACACCGCCAACACCATGGCCTCCGCCATTGAAGCGCTCGGCATGTCGCTGCCTTATAGTTCGTCCACCCCGGCTGAAGATCCGCGTAAGCATGAGGAATGCATTCGCGCCGGCGCCGCCATTCGCACGCTCTTGGAACTCGATCTCAAGCCGCGCGACATTATGACGCGCGCCGCTTTTGAGAACGCCTTTACTATCGTCTGCGCCCTCGGAGGTTCTACCAACGCCGTCCTTCACCTCATCGCCATCGCTCGGTCAGTAGGTGTTTCCCTCGTCATTGACGATTTTCAAGCTATCAGTAATCGCACTCCGCTGCTGGCCGATTTCAAACCCAGCGGACAGTTCGTCATGGAAGACTTGCAGGCCGTGGGCGGCGTGCCCGCTGTTTGCAAATTGCTCCTCGAACACGAGATGCTGCATGGCGGTTGCCTGACGGTAACCGGCAAGACCCTCCGTGAAAACCTCCAGAACCTCCCGGCACTCAGTCCCAATCAACAGATCGTGCGGCCACTCTCCAATCCACTCAAGGCTAGCTCGCATCTGCAGATCTTAAAAGGTAACCTCGCGCCCGAGGGCGCTGTCGCCAAAATCACCGGCAAAGAGGGTCTGCGTTTTTCCGGCCCCGCCAAGGTTTTCGATTCCGAGGAAGAGATGTTGCACTCGCTGGAACGCGACGAGATCGCCAAAGGCGATGTGGTGGTGATCCGCTATGAGGGTCCGAAAGGCGGACCCGGCATGCCCGAAATGCTCACACCCACCTCCGCCATCATGGGAGCCGGCTTAGGTAAAGACGTGGCTCTCATTACCGATGGGCGCTTCTCCGGGGGTTCGCACGGCTTCATCGTGGGTCACATCACCCCAGAGGCGCAGGAGGGCGGACCCATCGCGCTCGTCCGCACCGGCGAGACCATCACCATCGATGCGCAGCGCAACGAGATTTCAGTGGATGTGCCGGCCGAAGAGTTGGAACGGCGCCGCGCCGCTTGGCGCATGCCGCCCTATAAAGCAGAAAGAGGAACTTTGGCCAAATACATAAGGCTCGTCAAGAACGCCAGCGCCGGTTGTGTCACTGACGAGAGGTAGGGCCGCCTTCACTCAGGCAGCCGAAATAACAAGCCTCTGCCCCCCCACCCACACACTGCGAGGAAGGCGAGACCGAGGAGCAGAGTGACGGCGGCCGGTGGTTCAGGAGTGCCGTAAACGACGACGGAGCTGGAATCGAGACCGTCGAAGGAAGCGCCCGTGGCGCCGCCGGTGAGGGTGAATAAAATACCTACTTGCTGAGAACGGCTGGCCGGACGCGTGAAGACAATGGAAGCATCCGATGGGAAACCGGTGCCAGGCGTGCCGACGGTTAAGGATTCAGGTTGAATGCCAAACTCGCAAGAGGCGGTGTAGACATACGTCAGATCGTTGCAGAAGTATTCGGTCACTTGCACGTTGCCGGTGGGTGGATCAATGCCCAGCTTGTCGCCCGTGATGATGGGGGCGGGGTCAATAACCAGGTCGTAATCAATCTCAAACTCTACGGTTTGTCCGGGCGCGGCAGTCACCGGACCGAAAGAAAAGCCGGTGGCTAAGGGAGTCACTTGAATGCTGGAAGCAGCAGGCGCGACTTCGCTTACCGGGTGATAGCTGAAATCGTAGTAATCCAGAATGCCAATGGCGCAGCCGCCCGTAGTGGGCGGGTTGGCGGTGAGATTGATGTAGTCGGCCAGATTGTCGGTGCTGCACGTTGGCAAAACGCTGCCGGCCCGTGCCGTGGAAAGAGAGCCAGCCACAGCCAGTGACAGAAGCAACTTCAAAGCGAGGAAATTAATGCGACCCAAAGAAAGCCCTCCAAGATCCGACATAGACCGATCAAAGTGTACCAGTCTTAAGGGGTTTATCAACAGTCGCAGTACCTATGGAACTAAAGTATTTAGCGATTGCTTAAAAGCGCAAAGGACGCGGCTGCGCGCCGCCAGAAAGCAAGGAACTCCCGCGGATCTTCGGGCGGCACGCTTCACACCGCGCCCGTCTTGCGCGTTCGTTAGGAAGCGAGGCGCATGGCCACGATTGTCATATCGTCATGCTGTTCTGCCCCGTTGGCCCAGTGGTCGGCGGCTTCCACCAAAGCGTCGTTGACTTGTTTGACGGAGGATTGGCGATGCGCCAGCAGAACCTCGTCAATCCGCTCTTCGTCCCAGAACTCGCCGCGGGTGTTTTTGGCTTCGCTAATGCCGTCTGAGATGCAGACGAGCAGGGAACCGGGCTTAATGGCGACGTTTCTTTCGGAATATTTGCCGCCTTCCAGGATACCGATAGGCAGATTGGTTCCGACCGGACGTTGAATATGACCATCGGGCGAAACGATGTAGGCGGGTATGTGGCCCGCGTTTACATATCGAATCTGGCTGCGATCGGCGCTGATGACACCGCAAAACAAGGTGGAAAAGCGGTCGTCGCTCGAGCTGCGATGGACCGCTTCGTTGAGTTCCTGAACCACGTAGCGCAAGTCTTCCGAGCTGCGGGTGAGTAGGCTGCGGAGCAAGGTGTGGATACTGGCCATAAGGACGGCGGCCGGGATGCCCTTGCCCGACACGTCCCCCAGATTGAAGGCGAACGAGCCGTTTTCGAGAGGCAGCAGATCATAATAATCGCCGCCCACCATCCGAGCGGAACGGCAGAAGCCGCTGTATTCGATGCCGGAAGCCTGGCCATGAACGGCGGGCAGGAGGCGCATCTGAACGTCGCGGGCGATATCGAGTTCATGACGCAGCAAACGGGCCACTTCGGCTTCGCTGCGCAAGCGTTCGGCCTGAATGGCGGAGGCGGCGTAGGCAGCCATCAGGCGCAACAATTCAGCATCCTGCTCAGTGAAGCCGCCGGGCTTGTTCAATACCTGAAGAGCGCCAATAACTTGATCGCCGGCGCGCAGAGGCACGCATAAGATGGAGACGGTTTTGTAGCCACTCGTCTGATCCATTTGCCGGTGAAAGCGCGGATCGTTGCTGAGATCGTTGGCAACAATAATTTCGTTTTGGGCGATGCAGGCGCCCACCAAACCGGTGGCTTTGGGGATGCGGACTTCTCCAATGCCATCGGCAACACGGGTCCAAAGTTCACCTTTGGCTTCGTCGATCAGCCAGACGCTGGAACGGTCGCCGTCCACAAGATCGCGCGCCAGAGCGGCGTTCAAGCCGATGAGCGCCGAGATGTCCTGCTCCTTGCTGATGCGGGCAGCATGCTCCAGGATGACGCGCGTTATATCGCGGCCAGTTCCATTTGCCGGATCTTTGATCGTTGGCTCCATTAGGAAATGATTCATTTGCCGCTCAGATACATAAGTCGCCTGAAACGGCAAAACGTTGCGATTCCGTTCGGGTAAAACCTTATTGTCGCCAAAATGTAAAGAACTTGCCTAGTACCAGTCGAATAAACCTGACGCAAACGTTTTTGATCGGGGCGCGAGCGATTCAGGATTAAAAGGAGATCGTCTTATCGATGACGGACAAGTGACAGGAATTTAATGCTTGATTTCGACGGGGGTACTAATGGCCTAAACAGTACTTTCTGCGCTACTTAGCTACTATCGCCTAGTCTGTTTTTCGGATAGCATAACGGGTGAAGGTTAGTGGCAGCCTATGGCTGCGTTTTGTCTGGGCGCTGTACTACAGAATGAGCAAGAAGCCAAAAGAAGTAAGGCCCGGATCTCACGGGAGGGTGAGAATGTCGAAATTAACCACTATTTTTACGGTCATGATTGCGGGGGTATTTGCCCCCGCTTTTTACGCTTCATCCTTACAGGATTGGGAGTTTAACATCAACGGAACTGACTATTTTCCGAGCGGAGGAGCCACTCTGGCGACAGTGCCGGGACTCACCCAAGTCGGCTTTAACGCCACAACGGGCGTTGGAACATACCAGATCAAAACCAGCACGGTGGGGGCGGATTACATTGCCGCGTTTTTCTATGTTCCCGCCGGCATTCCTTTCTATAACGAGTTCGGCGCCACGAGCGGATCGCTGGCGGGTGGCGAGACTTGGCAGATAGACGTTCCCGAGTACGATGTCAGTTCGGCCAATCATGGCGCAGGGACGATTGTGGATAATTTGGCGGGCGAAGCTCTGGACGAGAAAAATACGGTACCGGGTTCCACGTCCAATTATTTGAACAATTGCGGGGCCAATGGCGGAGGGACCGCGACATCCACTTGTAACGACTTCGTATCGATGGCCCTGGGGTTCAAGTTCACGCCGTTGACCACGGGCCAGACTGAGACGGTTACGTTTACGATTGGGACGAGCAACCCGGGGATTTTTAGCTTGATAGATAGTCATCCGGTAGACGGCTCAAACGTCTCGGCACTCTCTATCTATCTAAGTGGCACAGCAGTGCTGGGCAACGCGCCACCACCGCCGCCTCCTCCCTCTGGCGCTCCTGAGCCGGCTTCGGCAGGTTTGGCAGCGGCAGCGGCCGGGGTGCTGGCATTTGCCAAGATGCGGCGTTCTCGAAGGGACGTTTCCAAGTAAGAAAGAATCGACCCAGGAGGAAACTCAAAATGAATAATAAAATATTTTCTCGTATCGGCGCCGCAAGCGCCGCTCTGTTCGTAGCACAAACCTTGGCTTCGGCCGCAGTGACGGTTCTCACCGTACCGTGGGATCCGACCACTCCGACCACTCCGCATACAACCTACCCTTTGAACAGCACGACTGAAGCGACGATCATCCTTGTGGCTACAGTGCCGAGCGCGGTAGGTTCTTCAGATACGTTCAGCGTGAGCTGGAACTTTGGCGACGGTTCGGCGCCGGCAACGTTCCCCTTAACAAATGCCTACGATATTTCGACGACCCATCAGTACCCCGCAAGCGCGGCTACCGGCACGCAATGGACGGCGACGGTCACGGTGACGGATACCACGGCCAGCACTTCCGGATCTGCGAAATACTACGTGATCCAAGGGGATAACAATCTCACATCGCGGGTGAATGTGGCTACAGACTGGGGTCTCTCTTATATGCACCGGACGATGTTCCGCGGCAGCACGACAGTGGGTTCGAACACGGTGCAGTGGGGGGGCTGGGACCAAAGCTGTACCGCCGTAAACGGGAACACTTACGATTGCGTTGGCTACGGCGTCATCAATGCGGAAAACGTGCAGGCATTTGAGGTGTGGGGCCACTTGGGCAGCGGGCCTGCGACTGATCCGTACACAGACGACGTTGCGCGCGGCATCAACCGGATGCTTAGTTTCCTGGTGACGCAGCCGGCCGGCACGACGAAGTATATGTACAATCCCGCCACGGTTAATTACACATGCAAGGACGGGACGTACCCGGGGACCACTCCCTACGGGACAATGGACCCGCTATGTACGAAGCACGGCGGCCAACTGTTCTATAACCCTTCGGCGGCCTCCTGCACTAGCCCGCCTTGCACCTTTACGTTCGATGGCAACAGCAATAACCAGCTTATCCACGACAGTTATGGGAACGCCATCTACACCACATCTCCCTATATGGATGCACTCATAGCGGCGGGAACGCCAAACGCAGTGGCACAAGTTGGCGCGGTAGGCATTTTGGGTGCCACGTACAAGACGTTGGTTCAGGACATGTTAGACTACTACGCTTATAGCCAGTGGTACGACGACTATGATTTAGGCGACCCGTCTTATCCGAGTTATTATCGCGGTGGCGGGTTCTCAGGATCGGGCGGCGGCTGGTACTACTATGCTCAAGGTGGTAACGATAACTCGACCTCGCAGTGGGCGGCAATTGGTTTGATCAGCGCAGAGCGTGGTTTTGGTCTTACGGTGCCGCAGGTTCTTAAGGACATGAATAATGTTTGGGTGACGAACGCGCAGGATCGCCAGAGCGGCGTGCCCACCAGCACCAACCCATTCGGAGCTAACGACAACACCGGTGCCTTTGGGTATCGCGGGGCGTTCTACTATTCGAATGCCTGGGGACCGTTTGCGGTGACACCGTCGGGAATGGTTCAGATGGCGTTCGACGGTATTGGCCGGACAACCAATACGGCCTTCGGCGATAGCACCACTGCCGCAGACCAACGTTGGAATACCACCGAAACCTACTATGCGGACAACTTCTGTAACGACACCACCAATGGTGCCTACTATGCTCCGAGGAACTATATCTACGGGTTGTTCTCTTTTACGAAATCGATGCTCCTGCATTCCACAGGTGGCGTACTCAGTCCCATTCAGTATCTAAGGACCACGACACCCAATGTGTTTACGGGAAATCCCAGCGTTCCGGCCAATACGATTGACTGGTATGCCGCGGTTTCGGTAGCAAATGGAGGGAAGGACGCTTGCGATGGTGTGGCGCAAACCCTGGTTGGCTACCAGGGGAACGATGGCCACTGGTACGGCAACAACTATGACGGCGAAGGTCAGGATTATTTTGAAACGGCCTGGGCGCTGATCATGCTGAAGCGTACGGTTTTCGTCAACTGCATCAATAATCTAAGCGGTGCGGGCTCTTCCACTGGCGCGTCTCCGGCGCGTATCGATTTGAGCTGGACGAATCAGGTTGGATCGACCTCATACACCGTGCTCCGCAGTTCAACCAACGGCAGCGGGTATGTGGCTATCGGCACAACCAACAATACCTCTTTCAGCGATCCGCTGAACGACAAGGCGGGCGTGCCGGCACTGGTCAACGGCAATACCTACTACTATGTGGTTCAGCCGGATAACGGTACTACGGCGGTTTGTCAATCGAACCAAGCCATTGTCACTGTTCCGAAGTTGAGTGGACGACACTAACGCAGGGCAGGCCGGTGGCCTTAAGCTTACCGGCTCCGCTTCAGCAGTGTTGGTCAATTGAAAATCAGTGGGTTCCCGGCAATCGTCCGGGAACCCATTTTTGTTGGACCCAACGTTGGGCGCGATTAACACGTGGCCCTCTTCGGAGGGTATTGACGCGACTCCGTGGTAGGGTCGAGACTTGTTAGAGAAGGTTCTTTTGTTTTCATGAAATACTTCGTAATTTCTGTATTGGCGGCAGGGCTGGTCGGCATTGGAGCGTTCGGCGAGACCAGTGCGGCGAAGCAGCCACTTTATGTCTACGTATATGCGCGCGTGACCGACCATGTGAACGCGGCTATTGCCGAAGATCAGCTTCGGCGTTTGCTACCGAAGATCGAAAACTATCGGAAGAGTCATCTAGAAGTGCATCTGTCGGCGACGATTTTGTTTTCGGGCGCGGTGAGCGATGCACTCGATAAACGCAACAGCCAAACGCATATTGTCGATTTCGTGCGGGACTATATTCGGAGAGGGTTGATAGAGCCGGGTTATGACGGGGCGGACGAGCCCACCTACGAACGCCGGCCGGCGCTGGAATTCGCGAACACCAAGACACCGGAAGACCGGTGGGTTATGCGTCGCACGGCTGCCCAGAAGCTGCTGGCGGAGGCGCGCGATCCGCTGACGGGCGCACCGCTAGCAGGCCAAGATGGCGGTTTGAAGAGGATGCAGAGTGTGTTTGGAAATGCGACGGCGGTTTCCGGCCTCACGCTCTGGATTGCAGGACTCCCGGCGCCGGTAGCGACTGGTGTGGAAGCGCAACAGGATCCCAAAGCGAAAAACGGTCAGCCGAATATACTTCCCAGTATAGGTACGGGTTTGCAGCCGGAAGTAGGAGGCGATTCGGAGATTGTTCAATCGCTCCCGCGCTATACGATTGCTCCAATCTTCTTTGGCATTACGGATACGAATCCGTGGTTTTTGCCCGGATTTAGGGGCAGCCGAGCGGGGTTCTCGCGAATTATAAGTCCCGTGGCCAACACTGCTCCGGAAATCTATTGGCAAGACAACATCCTGCGCACCTCTGAGGCCAGTGATAACGATATGCGCCTGGTGCATGCGAATCTTGGCGTTGAAGCGATAAAGACTCTTGCCGGTAAAGCCGACAGATCGAAGATACACGTCATTCACGTAGAAGTGGCCAGCGAGCAGAATTATCTGCAACCGGCGTTTGCGAAGGCGGAGAACTACCCACCGCTGAAATATGCTTACGCGCACCCCGACAAGCCAAATCTGCCGGCAGAAGCGCTTTTACCTAATGCGGACGTTGAAAGTGCCTACGCGAAAGAGGACGAAGTGTTGGCATGGCTCACAAACGAATTCTTTCCGTCCAATCATGGCAGCCGTTTCGTTTCGAACGAAGATTTGATTCACGCGGTGGAACCATCGGCGGGTTTCACTGTCTCAATAGAGGGGCTGCGTGCCGGCTACGCCGATTTTCTAAAAAAAGGGGGCCGGGACACTTACCTTCCGCCGCTGTTTCGCGCCGACGGGCACTACCTATCGTTAGCGGACGTCTTCCAGATCAGTGCGGACGCTTTGGCTGAATTCCACTGGCACGGCAAGTTTCCGCCTTTTATGAAAGTTGTAAAGACCTATGGACCGGTGCAGATGCATACGGGCCATGGGGTTAACGACGGTGAGGTGAGTGTAGCGGCCATCGCCAAGGTGTGCGCGGAGATCGACCCGCCTCTGCGCGATAAGAGTCCGGGTCCAATTCCAAAGAACGCTATTCCTTCTTTGGAGATGGTGGACGGGATACAGGTAAACTCAGGACAGTTTTTGCGGCTGATGGGACAGGCGATCCTCGATCCTACGCCGGAAAAAAAGATTCCTGTGCGAATGACGTATATGACCACCGCTCCCGGCCAAGTCATGCCGAAACTACGAGTTTTATCGGATACGGGGTTTGTGTGGACGATTAAGCCGGCGATGTTCGAACCGGCTAAGGAAAGCCATTTAGCTGAGAAGTAGCCGCCCAAACGTTGAGATGAGCCGATGGCAACGAAAATCCTTCCTGAAGTAAACAGGCGAGTACCGGTGTCGGAGCCGCCCAAGCCGGGCGCTGCGCAACGTCTGGCCCCGCTGTGGCTGATTTCCGTTCCGATGCTGCTTTTCGTCTCCCTGGCGCTGACCGTCCCGCGCATCAGCGAGACGCCGCGTTTAGAGGAATCGTTCTGGGGAGCCGCGGCGGGATTGCTGATCTTCCTGTGCGTGCTGGGGTGGCGAGCGGCGAGAACCGGGAGGACGCTCAAGTGCGAAGTGGTTCTCAACAAGGTGCATTATGTGCAGCTCACGATGCACACCTGTGTGTACAGCTATTGGGGCTGGTACTGGCGCGAGGTCTATCATTATGTGCCGCTGATTGCCGGCCAAATCGCGTTCGCGTATGCGCTGGATATGCTGGTTTGCTGGTCGCGAAGAGAGAAATGGATTCTGGGCTTCGGACCCATTCCCATTATTCTCAGCACCAACCTTTTTCTGTGGTTCAGAGACGACTGGTTCTTCCTGCAATTCGCGATGATTGCCACGGGGGTATTGGGCAAGGAATTTATCAAGTGGAAACGCGAGGGGCGGCTTACTCACATCTTTAATCCTTCGGCGCTGGCACTCTTCATCTTTTCAGTGGCGCTGATTGCTACCAAGCACACGGACATCACTTGGGGGATAGACATCTCGGATACGCTGCACCGTCCGCCGCATATCTATCTGGAAATTTTTCTGCTGGGGCTCGTGGTGCAAAGTCTGTTCAGGGTGACGCTGATCACTTTGTGGGCGGCAGTGGCACTGTGCGCCCTCAACCTTGCGTACACCCGAATGACCGGCGACTATAATTTCGTGGATTCGAGCATTCCGGTTTCGGTTTTTCTGGGACTTCATTTACTGGTGACCGACCCCGCGACTTCGCCGCGCAAGAGCTTTGGGAAAATTCTGTTCGGCTTGATGTATGGCGCTGGCGTGTTCGGAATGTACCGGTTTCTGAGTTTGATCGGCGCGCCGGAATTCTACGATAAGCTGCTGTGCGTGCCGGCCCTCAATTTGAGCGTGCGGGCGCTGGACCGGCTGAGCAATAGACTAGCCGAATGGTTCCGGGCAAGGTTTTCGCTGCGGGCGTTAAACCCACGGAACGCGAATTTCGCCTGGATGGCGGTATGGGCCTCATTGTTCGCCACCATGACCGCATCGGGATTTTTGACGAAAGGCAAGGATCATCCTGGCGGCGATCCGGCGCACTGGCTTAAGGCTTGCCAGGAGGGGCGTTGGAATGCCTGCAAGACCTGGGTGCGCGTGTTGAACGTGAATTGTCAAGACGATTCGCAGGCCGATTGCCTAACTCTGGGAAAGACCTTAAACGAGGGTAAGCTGGTGCCTAGAGATGCGGCGGAAGCGGGCATAAGCTTCGGGCACGCGTGCGATTTGGGTGTGGGTGAAGGATGTACGCGTCTGCTCGAGTTTGCGCGAAGCGACGGTAAGGATGCCTTCTTTAAATCGTGCAACGACGGTACTGGCGCGAGTTGTTTCATCCTTGGATCTCTAGTGAGCAGCGGCACGGCTCTGCCTAAAGACGACAGCTTGGCGTTTAGGATGTTTAGTAAGTCTTGCGAGGTGGGATGGTGGCGCGGGTGCGGGCGACTGGGGATCAGCTATCTGGTTGGCCAAGGCACCGCCGTAGACCCATCGAAAGCGATGGAGAGCTTCGAGAAAGGGTGTCGAGGCCAGAATGCAGCCAGTTGCTTTGAAGCGGCTAAGCTATACCACGAAGGAATCTATGGCGTTACGGATCAGGCGCTTGCTCAGCGGCGGCTGAAACAAGCATGCGAACTGGGGCTGAAGACGGCGTGCCATTAGAAATAGAAAAACTCTTATTCCTGCGAATTTTGCCGATTCGAGAGGTAAGGGGCTTGATCCAAAACTGGTACCGATCGCTCGAACGACGAGTCAATGGACCGAATTACATGCTATGTTTGAACAGTAATTATTCCATTCGCCTTTCCGTTCCAAGGCAAAACTCTGTATGAATTCTCAGAAAACAAATATTTTCCGCGCCGCCCTTGTGTCTTTTTTCTTTAGTTTATTGGCGAGCGCGCAGGTGAATACCGGCGCGGTGTCGGGATACGTTCTAGATCCGGCGGGTAGAGCCATTCCGAATGCGACCGTGATGCTGGAGAGCAAGACGCAGGCATTAACGCGAACCACCAAAACGGACAATAGCGGTTTATACGATTTCGATGGCTTGGCGCCGGCCGATTACCGGCTGAGCGTGAGCGTAAAGGGCTTCGCTCCTCTGAAGGTGGAACCGGTGCATGTGGAGGTGGACCGGCGCGTACACTTCAACCTGGAGACGACGCTCGCCACGCGCGGGGAGCGGATTGTAGTGGATGCGAGAACGCCCCCGCTGAGCGTGGAATCGAGCGAAATCGGCGGGGTGCTCAACCAGGAGCTTATCAACGATTTGCCCTTAAATGAGCGCGATTTTTTGCAATTGGCATTTCTGCTGCCGGGCATCGCGCCGCCGGTTCAGGGTTCGCAGCTTTCCACGCGCGGAACGTTCGCGATGCATGCGAACGGAGGGCGTGAAGAGGACAATAATTTTCTGCTGGATGGGGTGGACAATAACGATTCCGACACACGCGGTTACACGCTGCAGCCTTCCGTGGATGCGATTCAGGAATTCAAGATTTCCACCAGCACTTATAGCGCGGAATACGGGACTGGCTCCGCCGGACAAGTGAACATTGTGACGCGGAGCGGGAGTAACCAGTTCCATGGCACACTTTACGACTACTTGCGAAATCGCGACCTGGATGCGCGCAACTTCTTCGATGGAAGCGACAAGCCGCAGTTCATTCGGAATCAGTTCGGTGGAGGTTTGGGAGGGCCGGTGATTCGGAACTCGACTTTCTTCTACGCCAACTATGAGGGACTGCGGCAGAACGAAGGTTTGACGCAACTGGGGACTGTGCCGACACTCGCTGTGAGGGGCGGAGACCTCTCTTCAGTGGGCGGAGCGAGCGACCCTTTTACTGGACGGCCATTCCCGAACGGTGTGATTCCGACGTCGCGCATTTCGCCGGATGCGGCCAATGTTTTGGCGCTTTTTCCGCTGCCGAATCTGGCCGGGAGCTCTGGAAACTATCTTTCGAATCCCATTGGGACCGACCAGCAGAACGAAGGCAGCATTCGAGTAGACCGGCGTCTATCCGATTCGTCGCAAGTGACGCTGCGCTATACCTATGGGCGGCGCGATCTCTTTGAACCGTTCGCCGAGAACCAGACGGAGCTGCCCGGTTTTGGCGATTATGTGTTCGATCGAGGCCACAATGCACTGATCAATTACGAAAAGACGTTTGGCCCGCGCACCACGAATTCTTTTATTGTGGGCTTCAACCGAACGATTCGCGAGGTGCTTGCACAGAATTACAACGTGAATGTGGATCAGCTTTGGGGTGTGAATTATCTTCCCACCGTGCCGCGGGATTACGGCTTTCCGGGTATTTCGGTGAGCGGTTATTCTCGAGTGGGAGATGTGGCTTCCTTGCCGATTAATCGCGCCGACAACACTTACCAGTTGGGCGATAATCTGACGCTGGTTCGCGGAGCGCATAGCATCAAGATTGGCGCCGGACTCCGCGATCTGCAACTCAACGGATATATAGAGGTGTATGCGCGCGGTCAAGTTGATTTCACCGGAGCGCTGACGGGTTCGAGCATCGGCGATTTGTTGCTGGGACTGCCCACGCTGGGCATTCAATCCCACTACACGGGCCCGCAGACATTACGTTCGAAATCATGGAGCGGCTATATCCAGGACGATTGGAAGGTGACACGGAACCTGACGCTAAACCTTGGGTTGCGTTATGAATACGACACACCGGCGACCGACCCTACAAACCGCATGGCCACTTTCGATTTCGCGACAGGACAGACCGTGCAGGTGGGTACGAATGGTTTTCCGAGATCGGGCACGCAATCGCAAGCCGGCGGGTTTCAGCCGCGAGTAGGCTTCGCGTGGTCGCCATCGGAACACACGGTGATTCGCGGCGGATATGGAACCTACTACGATTCGGGAATGTTCGTGGTGAATTCGTCTCTTTACTACAACCCGCCGTTCTTCACGATTAATGTATTCTTCCCGAGCGCGACGTCTTTGATCACGTTAGCCAACCCATTCGCGGCCTCGAACGGTTTTGTTCCGCCGGCGGCGCTGAGCATTGTCAGCCCGAATTTCAAACCGGCTTATGCGCAGGATTGGAATTTCAACGTGCAGCGCGAGGTCTCAAACATCGGAGTTTTCAGCTTGGCTTATGCCGGTTCGAAAGGCACACATCTGCCGCGTTCGCTGGATATCAACCAGCCATTTCCGGGACCGGGCCCGGTGGAATCGCGCGCACCGTATCCGGCATACAGCAACATTCTGATGACTGAGAGCGGCGGCAACTCCGAATACGAATCGCTACAATTCTCGTTTAACCGGCAAATGGCGAAGCGGCTGACAATGATCGCGGCCTACACCTGGTCAAAATCGATTGACGATACGTCGGCATTTTTGCCTACCACTCCGGACCAGAACTTTCCGCAAGACAGCCACAATTACGGGCTGGAACGAGCGGTTTCGAGCTATGACATGCCCAACCGCGCGACGGTGGCTTTGGTTTATCGTATTCCGGGAATGAATCGGTGGACTCGCAATTTCGAGGCGAGCAGCATTATAACGGCGGAATCGGGCCAGCCCTTCACTCCCACGCTTTCGTACGACAATAGCAACACCGGCAACACGGGGGGGAACTTTGGGGAAGACCGGCCGAATGTGCTGCATAGCCCCAAACTGGCTAACCCAAGCCCGCAGGAGTGGTTCGACACTTCGGCATTTGCCATTCCTCAGCCGTATACGTGGGGCAACGCGGGACGCAATATTTTGCGCGGGCCCGGATTGGCCACCTGGGATTTTTCACTGAGGCGCAACTTTCTACTGAGCGAGGGCGTGCGGCTAGTGGCTGAGGCACAGTCGTTTAACATGTTGAACCGGGCGAATTTCAACCAGCCCGACGCGGTAGTGGACCAGACTCTCACTTTCGGGAAGATTTTTTCGGCGAAAGATCCACGGCAGATTCAGTTTGTATTGCGGCTGAGTTTTTGATTAGCCCGAACACTTCCTGGCGGTCGCGGTTCAGCTTGAATTCAGCGATTCTATGAGGCGTACAGTCTCCCAGCGCTGCCGCATTTTGGCGAGATCGATGTCTTTGTTTAGGAGTTCGCGAAAAGCGATCAGATATTCGGCTGCGGCATCGCGCCAGAGCCGAGGGGGTGACTGGGGAGGCGGTGATGGTTCATCCCAAAGACTGCGCGCGGCGCTGTGGAGTTGCTTTAACGACGAGAGAAGATGCAGATTCGGGTCGTGGGTGCTTGCTGCGATTTCGCGATTCACCGCTGTGTCGAGTACGATGACGGGCTTAGCTAAAGCCAGGGCATCGGCCACCGGCAATCCATAGCCTTCGTAATAGCTTGGATACACTACAACTCTTGCATTCATGAGCAGCTCGAACATGAGACGGCGGCTCAGTTGGCCGCTTGGCAGCCAACGCACGTTGGCTCGATCCGGGTTCTGACCGCCGACGACGACAAGCGGAAAATCATCTCCCAGGCAATCGACCGCCTCCGCCACGCCCTTATGGGCCAGAGCGTTACCGATGATGAAGATGTGCTCGCCATGATTTTTTTCGCCGGTAATCAAGCGGCCATGGCTGCCGTGATGGATGACACGCATGGGAAACTCAGCGGAGTAATAGGCGGCAAAGTCGGAACGGCTGGATTCACTGATGGCAATTACCAGGTCTGCCAGTTCGGCGGTTCTTTGAAAAATAGGCGGAAGGCTCGCGTTACCGATATAGTCGCAACGGAGGGCAATGATGTCTTGCAGCGTGAACACTACGCGGGAAGCAAGCCGGGTCATGCGGCTGAATTCGGGCCAACGAAAGATTTGGCTGGGCTTGTACACCAAGTCGAAGACCATAGGCATACTATTCTTTTCGGCGTAGAGGTGATAGCCACAAAGGTCAGTAAGAAAGAACGCCTGCTCTTCTCCGGCGCCTACGTAGAGGTCGAATTCTTCTCTTACCAGTGGCTCAATCTCTCTGAGTAGGTTCAAGGCGAAGTCGGAGGTGCCGGAATGCTGAGGAGGCAAGTGATAAAGGTCGTAAAGAATCCTGGGCCGGTGCGGCGAGTGGAGAATCGAAAAGACTTCAACTGGATCGATCTGGAAGCGACTATAGCCGGAGAGCTTCCGATCCAACTCTGGATACTGGCTCACAAGTGTGGTGAGATGGCCCGCATCGAGCTGGCCGCCAAATACGTAGGCCCAGTTCGCGGCTAAAGTCGAATAGCCATAGCGATTGATGCGGCGGACGAAGCCGTTCACCGCGTCGAGACCGGGGGCAATGTCAAAGAGACCGAACTGCTCCACCACCTCGCCCCTAATGAATAGGCAAGAGTTTGGAACGGTGGGAACAAGGTGGTAGCGGGGTAACGCGTTGTGCAGTTGTTCCCATAATTGGTAAGACTCAAAAGAAAGAACGGTCGAGCCGTCGGTTCTGGGTGCAATGACAGCATGCCGCTCATGTAGGTGAAGAACACTCTGCATCTCCTCCAAGAAACCCGAAGTGACTTTGGACTGCGAACTCAGAAGGAGAAGATCGTTGCCGGGCTGCCAGAGATTGGCGAGCGCCATTTCGCCGCGCGCGTATTTTAGTTGGACGTTACCCCCTTGGAAGGAATCGCAGGCTGATTGCACGCCACTGTCGGGAGGTCCGTAGTCCAGTATGTGGACAGAAGAAGCGGCCGGCAGATTGTTCGCAAGGCTCTGCAGGCAGAGATCGAAACTGGGCGTAGCCTCGTGAACCGGCACGAAGATTTGGACAGGGGGAGGACCGGCGGAAGCGGCTGTTGTCAAGCCTGCCTCTTGTTTCGGTTCAGTAGTTCTCGAATAGGACGAGTCAAGCGCCAGGTGCGGGATGTCTCAATAAAGTTACGGATTGCCCGTTCAGTTTCGAGGCTACTGCGCAAAGAGGCTACTTCGGCCTTTAGCGACGTCAAGGCCGATTGCAACTCGGTTTGCACGCGGGAAAACTCGAAGAGTGTGTGCTCGGCTCTATCAAGTTCGTTTCGTAAGTAACTGCGTTCAGCCTCGCTTTGACGGAGTTGGGCCACTGCCTGCATGCGTCCGCTTTGTGAAGCGAGAAGCTCAGTGCGCAACAGCTCTAAATCAGTGTCCGCCGGCAAACTAGAAAGCTCCTCTCATGGCCTGAGTCAGATCCTCAAACATTAGCAAATTGGGGTTCAAAGATACAGCGTTATGATCTTGCGGCCGGACGGGATCGATGGGAACATTTGGGCGTGTTTGATGAAAGCTGGCGACGGCAAACGGAGTAACGATCACGCGCAGCCTCTGGCGGTGAGCCTTGGTTGCCAGCTTGTGAACCAATTGTGGCATCTGAACGGCAGATATGGCACTCAATCCGCCTACGGCAGCTAAATGCTCGCGGCGGGTGGCAAAACACTGATCGGAAACCATCTCCACCGACCTGGTGACGTTCAGGAGGTCAAGATGACTCACCTGGGAGAATTCAAAACCGGCGAAAGGATCGACTAAGCGGCTCTCCGTCGCATGAACGAATCCGCTATGAAGAATACGCTTTTCGACATCAACCGAGATGCCGGCGGCTAACCCACAATCGGCGCGTAGCGCTTGGGCGGAAAGCTCCTCAAAGAATAGGTGGTTGAGAGACTCAAGCGGACGGTTGATGAAAATGAATACGTCGGCAGAGAGGTCATTGAGCGTGACCAAGGCGGATTGGGAGGCGTCATCTACGGCGTGTATAGCACAATCTCGCACTTGGTAGAGCGAAATCTCGCGGCCACGATTCATGCTCATACCGACAGTCGCGATTTGAAACATGCCGTCCTCCTGCAGAACAAAAACGGCGATTTTAGTGGTTTTGGGCGCCTGTTGCTTGAGACGGACTGAGCCCGGGGAGAGGCCGGTCTGGACAAGCGCGGGGTAATCGACCCGCGCCACATGATCCGAGATGACCCGCAATGCGGCTGAAACATTGACATAGGGTGATGGTTGCGCTGGCTGGATGCGGCGATGATAAAGCGGCTTGGGTATGTGCTGAATGGCGGCGGCCCCGGCGTGTTCGGCTAAGCGAACGAGCAAATCCCACTCTTCTAAGGAACTCGCGCAAAACGGGTACGTCGAGGCCGCGCGAATTCCTGACTCTGTTTCGCGGCACGGCCGTGCCCTTTGCGCTTCTAAGGAACTCGCGCAAAACGGGCACGTCGAGGCCGCGCGAACTCCTGACTCTGTTTCGCGGCACGGCCGTGCCCTTTGCGCTTCTAAGCCATCGCAGACGGACCGGAAGCCTCCCAGTTCTAACACCGTTGTGCGTCTTAGAGCGGTTAAGCGCCCAAGATAATTGGAGGCTAGCAGCATATCCGGATCGAAATCGGCTTTGAACACAGGATTGCTGCGCGAGCCGTAGACATCGATTTTGTCTTCATCCGAGTAGATCGCTTCGCACGAGTTCCGCTGATTGAGAAGGCGAACCACTTCCAGCAAAGCGCAGGGATGCAACTCGTCATTTTGATCAAGCATGAGAATGAAATCACCCTGTGCGCTTTTCAATGCGAGGTTTTGTGCTTCAGGGACGCCAGCGCGAGGATTCCCGGCCGCCAGGATAATGCGATCGTCGGAAGCGGCGAGTCTGCGGAGACGATCCACTGAGTCGGCGTCGGAGGAACTGTCCACAATGCAGAGTTGCCAGTGAGCGTATTTCTGCCGGAGAACCGATTCGACACATTGATCGAGAAGAAAGGGGTCTGCGTTGGAGGTTGGCAGGAGAACGGAGAGCAATGGGCGGTAGGGCAAAGCGGAAAGCCGGTTGTACACTTGGTTCTCCGGCCAAAACAGGGAAGCCTCGCGGCCATTCAGCCACGCTTCATAGCTATTGACCGCTTGGGCGGCGGCATGGCTCTTCGCGGATAGGAGCGGGACGTTCAACTCGGCCAGAACAAATGGGCGCGACTTACCCTGAACGACCAGCTTAATGAGAGGATTCCACTTCGGACCGCTAAATCTGACGTAGAAGCCACAGTTCAGGAGATTTGGCTTGTTGAGGTGCCGGGCGACATCGGGGCGGGGAAGCCCATAAAACGCTGGGACAAATGAACCTTCGATCATGACACCGAGGATATTTGCATCAGTGTCGGGAACGAACCAACCACGCAGATACGATTCCCAGAGATTGATGGGAACGGGCGTCTTGGTATCCAAGGCGAACAGTGGCGCATTACCGGGTGGATACGAAGTTAAGATCGGCATCACCTGGAACCGAAGCCCTAGGACTGATCAAAAGCATGTTATCACGCGTTGTTACGAAGCTCTTTGGCCTCTGCCGGCCGGGGCCAGATCACGAGGACGGCCAAGGCAGTGAAGCCAAGCACAGTGATGACTATACCCGCCGCCGCCGACAAAGGCAGGTATCGAAACACAACTGTGTGCCGGCCAGCGGGAATCTCCGTGGCACGGAGTGCGCCGTACACCTCAACGATTTTGCCTGCCTTCCCATCAACCTGAACCGACCAGCCGGGAACATATGTATCCGCCACTATGAGCAATCCCCGGCAGGCGGCATTCGCGATAATCACTTCCTTATCGGCATCGGGCCATGCCACTGTTGCCGACTCTGACTCCGTACAGGATTCCAGTACCGGCGCGCGACCGAACATAAATGGCTCCTCGCGAAGCTTCTCACCTGCCAGAACTCGCCGCGCACCTTCTGCTTGCGTTACTCCTACAACGCGATGCGTAATCCAGGTGCGGGGCAAGGCGTCGAGGTTGCGGTAAATCAGAACACCGTCCCGGCTCGTGAAAACCGGCTCCTCGCGCGGCCAAGCCGGTTTCTTCCCAGCGTAGTATTTCGTCGCGAAAAGCATTCTCGACCAATATGGGTTTTGTGAGTCTAACCAGAAAACGTTTCTGGTGACGGAAGCCAAATACTCGCCATAGGCATCGACGCGATATTGGTCGCCGAGGTTGAAAGCAATTACGCTGGAATCAACGTCCAAGCGCCCGCCATCATTTTGACTCTTCACGAAGTCCGCAACGTCCGAAAACTTTGAAAGCTGATCTAAAATGGGCCAGCCTTGGTCTATGGCGCGATAATTCAGCAGGCCAACGTTCCCAAGTTCGATGGCAAGGAGAAGTGTGGTCAGCACTTGGGCCGTTCGCGGTTCTATGGCTGAATGCCAGCACGCATACAAAATACCGGCAAGCCCCAACGCCGCGAATCCACTCAAAACCTCCATGTTGGGGTCGAGGCTGTTCGCGGCGAAGGCTACGAAGAAAAGTGTCGAAATTGTGAGGACGGCGGAGGCCGTGATCAGCACGGCCAAAATACGCCGCGCCCAAATGGCGCTGGCTACGTTGAAGGCTCGCATAGCATCGAGCCCGTAGGCCAGGAGGACGCACGCTCCAAAGCCGAACAGCAGCATGGCATAAGCCGGCATCCGGGCTTTCTCAACCATCGGGAGGGAACCGTACATGACGCCGTGAACTACGTTGTTCCGGCCGAGGGAGAAGAGAAGACCTCCCAATGCCAGCGAAAAAAAATACTTTACCTCTTTATCACTCCAATGAGCGATCAGGCCGAGAGCAGCCAAGGTCAAGCCAGTCCAGCCTAGGAACGGCGGGGCATGTTCCGAAAACCACGGGATGACGATACCGATCAAACTGCGCGCACCCAACGAGAACTGGCTGTGCATCGAGTACGGAACGGTACCCTTCCAATCCACTGCCGTAGTGCCTACCCAGCGCATTGCCAATCGTCCGTACTCGATGAGAGGAATGGCCTGCGCAGCGCTAATCGACGCTACGAATAACGCGAACACGATGGATGCTCCTAACAACCCTAGCAAGCGCGGGCTCCGGCGTTCCTCCCACAATAGATAAAGCCACGAAAATCCAATGGCCAACGCCATAAACGTAGGCGCCTCATGATGGCCGCTCAGAAAAGCCACACCTAGAAATGCGCCGGAAAGGGCGGCACTTCGGAGCACTTCCCTTCCTCGACACACACGCACGAAAAATAAAAAGAGGAGAGGCGTCCAAACGGCTCCGTTGAGCCTCTGAGGCCAGATCACGCTCCCCATATAGGCTGATGCCGTAAAGGCAAAGCCACTGACAATGGATGCGAGCCTGGTACGGTTGAGTTCGCGAGCGAGCGCGTAGAAAAAAAGCGCTCCCATAAGATGAATGACCACCATGTAAACGTCAAGAATGCGAACCGTCTTATGGAATGAGGGCCAATCCAATCCAACTGCAAACAAGATCCAGTTGAGTGGATAACAGACCCCTGGCTGGCCTTGACCGATGAGAGGCTGGCCACTCCACAGGTGCGGATCCCACAAAGGGAAATGCCAATGGTGGAACTGGTCCGCTTCGAAGGAGAACCATGGAAGAACTTGGTTCGCCAAATCCGGGTTATCCCACAAAGTAAATTGCCTGGTAAGGGTGGCCTTCCAGTAGAAACCGGCCACGAGCAACAGAAGAACCAGGGCGTCTCTCAGATTCAGCAACCAACGTCTCCCAAGGAACTCGCCGGGCAACGCACTGCGCGGAGGCTTGGCGAGTTCCGGGTTTGTGTTGACCAACCACCGCTTGGCTGCCCGGCTATTTAGACTCTTCATCGATCCCTTGCAATACAGTTTGGCACGCAGGGAAAAAACGTGCAGTGTCTGTGGCGAGGGCGGGTGTCTGCCGGCGGTTGCGGGTTTCTCGATTCGTGGGTTAAAGTTTAGTGGTGGTCAGTCCCATAGCTACGCGAGCGGGGTCCGGCGATAGGCTCACACAGTGGATTGAACCAGCCATTGCCGTGATTGCTATGAGCATTACCGGCTACATTCTGGTAACCACCTTAGTGGTTGTTTGGAACGCTTATACTCCAATTCCGCTTTTCGATTCGTGGGATCATTGGCGGCTATTTGTGAGGGACGGGAGGTACTCGGCGTTTCTGTTTGCGCAACACAATGAACACCGGATAGCCGTGCCCCGCCTTTTCTTCATGGTGGATCACTTTATGTTTCTCGCCCGCAGCGAGTTTGTCCTGCTTTGTATTCAGCTCCTACAGCTGGTGTCGGGAATCTTATTGTTGAGGCTAGTGAAACGAAATGGAGTCTGCGGCCCGATAACTTATTGGGTGGCGGCGGCAATCGTCTTTTCCGCTGTTTTCTCATCCCAACAATTTACTAATCTCACGTGGAGTTTCCAAATCCAATTCGGCTTGGTTTGCTGTGCGGCCGTCGCAGCTGTGTATGCCACAATCAGGGCCGCGGAAGCGATTGAAAGAGGTCTGCGGCCAGAGGGGTGGTTGACAGCCAGCTGTGTCTTTGCAATAGCCGCAACTTACTCTATGGCGAATGGATTGCTGATTTGGCCGGTCTTAGCCGCATTGGCCCTTTGGCTCCGATTGCCCTCTCGCTATGCGTTGATGTTTGGGATTGACGCTATTCTCACAGGCTGGTTCTATACGCGCGGGCTGACTACGCCCCCCGGTCAACTCAGTCCCTTTTATGTGCTTCTCCATCACTTTCCAGCGGCATTCATCTTTTCCGCCCAATACATTGGCGCTCCGGCCACCGCGCTCACGCACTTGCTTCCTGCGCGCTGGTTCCGTCCAACGGACATAAGTCTACTGGGGGTGGCCGGAATCTTTGGGGTTAGCGGTATGGCGTTTACACTCTATCTGTGGGTCGCTTCCTGGTTACGGCGCGGCAAGTTTGGCGGAGGACAGGCGGGGCTCATCCATATTTCTTTGTTTATACTCCTGACGGCCGCTTCGGTTGGTATAGGAAGGTCCACTCTTCTTGGAGCTTCTGATCCACTAACCTCGCGCTATAAGACACCCGCTCTCATTTTTTGGGGCGCGCTTCTCGCGCAATCCTGGGTTAAGCTAGACCAACTCTCCGTTCAAAGAGCGCTGCCGTGGAAGTTTGCACAGGGCGTAGGCGTGCTAACAGTACTTAGCGCGTTGGCTCTTGAGCAACCGGTCTGGATCAAGTATTCGAAGCTTTACGCGGACGTCGTCGGTCACGCTCAAGCGGCTGTTGTCGCGGATGTTTTTGACGAAGCAGAATGGAAAACTCTCTATCATACTCCCGCGAATATGTTCGAAGCAGTGACTTACCTTCGTCAAAATAACCTCTCCATTTTTTCCGAGGATTGGACCCATTGGGCTGGGCAACCGGTTAAACAGCTTTTCGCTTTGGGCGATGCGCATGCCTGCGTCGGGTCGTTTGACGAAGCCGTACCTATCGCCTCTGCGCTTAAGCCTGGCTGGCGAGTTTCCGGTTGGGGCTGGGACAAGCGGCACGCAACCGGACCAGGACTGATCGTCTTCGTGAACAAGGACGGCATTATCAAGGGCACTGCCGATCAAGTGAACGAGCGCCCCGATGTTTCTCGATCCTTTCCTTACATGGGGAAGGGAGCGCGTGTGGGATGGACCGGATACGTTGCCGGCAATCAGGCGGAAACTTTGACCGCGTATCTCTTGCCGGAGGGCTCGAATTCTTTATGCGCCTTAGGAAAGTTGAAGACCGGATCCGTCAAGACAGATTCGGATACTCGGCCTTCGCAAGGAGGGGGCTCTTGCGAAGCTGAAAAGCTGGTTGATTTTCACGAGCCTGAGGACTGGGGCGCATGGTCTGCGGCCGATCCGTCCCGGTTGATCTTCAGACACTCGATAAAGGGACATTTCAGAGTCGTGTTTACCGCATACGGATTGGCGGATGGCCGCCCCCATCAGTTGCATCTAACGATTGGGAATGAGACACGCGTGATCGCACTGACCCCCAAACCAACCACAGTTGAGTTGGATTATCAACTTAGGGAAGCGGCAGGGGAGGCAGTGTTCAGCGGCATTTCGCCAGCGAGTCCGCGGTCGCTCGGTATTGGGATGGACGACCGCGTGGTGGCGGTCGGGTTGGTAAAGCTTGACTGTGAGATGGTGACCCCATGAGCCATTCGCCCGGGTCGCCAAGCCTATCATGAGTTCAAAGTTGTGGAAGATTTTGCCGTTCGCCGCAGTACCCGCGATTCTGCTGTTGATTCAGCTCATTGAGTGGCGAGGC
This sequence comes from Bryobacterales bacterium, assembly GCA_963785595.1. Lineage (GTDB taxonomy): Bacteria > Acidobacteriota > Terriglobia > Bryobacterales > Bryobacteraceae > Bog-105. The sequence goes on from CAWAVY010000005.1 coordinate 94,414, forward strand.
GCCCACGCCGTTCCTCGTGCTAAGGCGCAAATTACCACCTCAAAAACTCTCGACGGACGTTAATCAGTCCAAAATATCGATGGCCTCAACCGCGTCAAAGCTCAAGGAAGATAGAGTAAGTCAGTATTCAGCCAGTTATCTTCGAATGAGGCAGTCTTGGCCAACTTCCGTGACCAGGGCGATGCCAAAAAGCTGCGTAAGAAGTGCCATCGTCAACCCCAATTTTAGCCATACTGAATCCCCCAGTAAATATACAGAGCACATATTGCCTTTTCGGGGTTGTTAGTTGTACTTTTCCGTTATTGACACTAGTTGGTTTGGGATATTACACTTCAAATAATCTCGTTTAAAGGGGCTTTACCATATGTTCGCTTCGCGGTGTCCGCGATTTTTCGTGTTTCTTTTTTCCGCTTTGGCACTCCTGCTCGTTGCAGCGCCCGCCAAAAGCCAGGAAGTCACAGCCGGTATCAACGGCCAAGTAACTGATCCATCCGGTGCCGCTGTCGCTGGAGTGAAGGTCACTGCCAAGGATCTGGACCGGGGAACAACCTTCCCCACTACCTCCGATAGCGTCGGACGCTACAACCTTCCCCGCCTGCCCATCGGCACTTACGAGGTCAGGGTTGAAGATGCAGGCTTTCAGGTTGCTGTGAAATCTCCTGTCGTACTTGTTCTAAACCAAGTCGCGAAGATTGATTTTCAGCTCGCCGTCGGCAACGTAAATCAAACTGTCGAAGTCACCAGCGCCGCGCCCATACTGCAAACTCAGACCACTGAGCTTGGCACTGTCCTCGACGCCCGCACCAACGTCTCGCTGCCTTTGGCCACTCGCAACTACAACCAGTTGACCCTCTTAGCGCCTGGTTCCGTAACTACCGATCCCAGCGAGTTTACCGGCGCGCAAACCACCTTCAGCAGTGGCCGCCCTTACATCAACGGCAACCGTGAAGAAGCGAACAATTATCTGCTCGACGGCATGGACAACAACCAGGTTTCCGAAAATGACGTCGGTTTCGCTCCCAGCGTCGATTCCATTCAGGAGTTCAATCTCATCACTCAAAACGCCTCTGCGGAATTCGGTAACTTCATGGGCGGCATCGTCAGCGTCAGCACCAAATCCGGCACCAATCAATTCCACGGAGTGGCTTTCGAGTTCCTCAGGAACGATCAGTTGAACGCCAATCAATGGTCTAATAACTTTCAGGGCATCGCGCGCCCGTTGCTCCGCTGGAATGAATTCGGGGGCGGCGTCGGTGGCCGTATCATCAAAGACAAGCTGTTCTTTTTTGCCGATTATCAAGGCTCCCGTTACGATCAACCTGCCACCGGCGGTGGCTTCTCGGTTTTCACCGCGGCCGAGCGGCTGGGCAATTTCTCAGCCATCTCTCAGCAGCTCTATAATCCCTATTCGAGCCTCACCAACTCTGGCAGAACGCCTTTCGCGGGCAATCAAATTCCGATCACTTTGTTCAGTCCCACGGCGCTGGCCATTTTAAATTCTCCACTCTACCCGCAGCCCATCAACGGGAATCTGATCAACAACCAGGTCAACTTCTCCCATACCTATACCAATAGCGATCAGGGCGACATCAGAATCGATTACGCCGCTACTGAGAAAGATCATTTGTTCGGCCGCTATTCACAGCAGAATGTAGTCAACCCTGGCACCAATAGCCAGCCGCTGCTCTACAACACTTTCAATAACTATCCGCTGTACAACGGCGTCATGGGTTACACCAAGACGTTCAGTCCCACCTTCGTAAACGATGCGCGTGCCGGCGTCAACTACTATCCGGTTGTCACGGGCAACGACGTGCCCACTTCCTCCAATACCTTTGGAATCGGTGGAGCGCCCACAAACTTTCTTCCCGGCCTGAACTTCAACGGCGGCAATATATCGAATTTTGGCAACTCCGATATCTTGCAGGAATTTTCATCCACGGTGATCCAGGCTGAAGATACCGCCATCATCACCAAAGGCTCGCACACCATCAAAGCCGGCTTCCAATATTTCCGCGACCGCATCAATGTGTTCTATTCCGGCAACGAAGGTCTGGCCGGCCAGCTCACCTTCAACGGTCAATATACCGGCAACACTTCTAACGGTGTTACCACCAATGGTGTGCCCGAAGCCGATTTCGCCCTTGGCCTGCCTGAGCAGGTGGGCGTTGGAGCCGGCGGCGGCACTTGGGGTCAGCGTTCCACCATTTTGGGCGCGTTTGTCCAAGACGATTGGAAGGTAACCAGCAAACTCACCGTCAATATCGGCCTCCGCTGGGAGTTGCACACTCCCTGGAACGAAGTCTTTAACCGGCAGACGAATTTCCAGGAGTACACCGGCCAAGTTCTCATCTCGGGACAGACTAACCTGTTCAACGACAACAACGCGCTCTACAACCAGTACAACGGCATCACGAACTTTCAACCCCGTGTCGGTTTGGCGTGGTCTCCTTCCAATAACACCGTCATTCGCGCGTCTTACTCGCTCTCGAACTTTCTCGAAGGCACGGGCACTAACTTGCGTCTGACTCGTAATCCACCCTGGCAGACAGGCCACTTAGTAACTTATGCGAGCGGCTCCGATCTTGTGCTTCCTCCCACAACTCTCTCGGAAGGATTCTCGGGCTTCCCCAGCAGCGGCTGCACTGTGGCGGCGGCGCTGGCCTCTGCGCCCGCTTGCTTCGCCGGCGCCACCATCTTCACTTGGGATCCGAACAACCGGCCGGCGGTCTCCAATCAGTGGAACATCAGCATCCAGCACCAGTTCGGAAACTCCATGACGTTGCAAGCCGCCTATGTGGGCCAAAATAACGATCATCTTATGGTTCCCGTGAATGCTTCCCAAGGTGTCCTCACCGCGAGCGGCGCGGTTTTGCCCAGCCCCTATCTTGCTGGCAATCCCACCCTCGCAGCCGATGGTCCCACGGACAAGCTCACCATTACCAACGGGATTCAGAATTACAACGCATTGCAAGTCAGCCTTCAGAAGCGCCTCAGCAATGGCCTTGAGTTCCAGGCCAATTACACTTGGTCGAAATGCCTTACCGATTCCATCGGTTACTACGGCGGCTACGGCCAGGGCGGCGGTAACTACTATTACTGGCAGAACACCTACGACGCCCACTCTTACTACGGCAATTGCTACTACGATGTGCCGCAGGCGTTCAACGGTTACGTTACATACGACGTCCCGTTTGGCCGTGGCCGCACGTTCGGCAAGAATTTGAATCGTTGGGTCAACGCGGCCATCGGTGATTGGCAAATCAACTCGATCGTGACCTTTCACTCCGGCTTCCCCTTCACCGTCGGCGCAAACGATGTCTCTGGCACCGGTTCCTTTGGACCGTTGGCAAGCTGCAGCGGCTCCCCGGTCGTCTATGGCAAACAAAACAGTTCCAGCGGTGGTTACCAATATTGGGACCAGGGTACGTTCATTCAACCCTCATCCGGCTTTGGTAATTGCGGCGTAGGAATCATTCGAGGTCCAGGTTTGAAAACCGCCGATCTGGCCATCTCGAAGCTCTTCACCGTCACCGAACACCAGAATCTGGAATTCAAAGCCCAGGCGATCAACTTCACCAACACGCCCATCCTGAACGCGCCCAGCAGCGGTCTTGGCCCTCAGCTTGGTTTGGTGAACAGCTCGCAAGGCGCCCGTCAAATCCAGTTCGGCCTAAAGTACAACTTCTGAACCGCGCACGTTAGTAAGCGGATTCTGGAAGTTCGCAGCCGGAAGCGTAGCGCCCTAGCTACCTTCCGGCTGCGGTCGCAGGGCACCGTTTCCCTACGAACGCAAAGGCGGAATAATACCTTTCCGCGCAAGCAAACCGCGGTACAGCGATTCATTCCGCCGCGCATTCACCTCCATGGAAAAAGTATCGCGCGCAAATACAGCGGCCTGCGCGGCGAACCGCTTTCTCAGCGCCGGGTCCAGAATCAACCTACCCAGCGCCCCCGCCAAATCGTCGGCATTCTTCGATTCGAACAGCAAGCCGGAAACGCCATCCGTAATCAGTTCGGGAATACCGCCCACCCGCGACCCAACCACCGCGCAGCCGCACGCCATGGCTTCCAGCAGTGCGTTCGGAAAGCTTTCCGTTTCCGAACTCATCACATAGATATCTAGCGCCCGCATCCACGGAGCCACTTCGGTTTTCGAAGGTTCAAACACGCAATCGGCGCCCATGCTCAGTTCGGCGCGCAGCGCTTCCAGTTGCGGCAGCACCGGCCCGCTGCCCACAATCAGGAGCTTCATCCCCGCTAGCAAATGGCGCACCTGGGCGAACGCCTTCAGCAGCAGGTCCAGCCGTTTTTCCGGACGTAGCGCGCACACCGTGCCGATCACCAAAGACGCTCCCGCTACCGCCGCCGGCTTAGCTTCTAGGGCCGGATGAAAGATGGCCGTTTCCACCCCGTTATGGCACAAATAAGTACGCTCGGCCGCAACGTGTTCATGCTCGATGAGATACTGCTGAATCGCCGCCGAATTAGCCACCACAACGTCGGCCAGATGGTCGGTGATGCGCAGCAGCTTGCGGTAAATTCTTGGATGTAGTTCCCGCTCCCCAAGTTGTGCCGAAACAATCGCGGGCATGTGATTCAAGTAAGCGGTGGGAACGCCGAAAATCACCGTAGGCACGTCAAAGCAGTGGACTAGCTTGATTTGATGTTCGCGCAGGTAACGGCCCATCTGGCGTGCGCCAGTAATGGCTGACACCGATTGGAAAGAGCGCACCGGGAAGCGCACAATCGGCACCCCTGCCGCCCGCAACTCATCTGTCCGCAAGCCGTCTGAGTGGAAGCAGCCCACATGCGGGAAAAACTGAGCGCGGTCCAGAGCCTTCGCGAGTTTGGCGAGATCTCGCTCGCACCCGCCGATGCCCAACTCGCGGACCATCAGCATAACGGGAACGGGTTCAGCCATCTTCGGCCGGCTACTACGCGACGACGCTTTCCCAATCGATGGCGAACGGCTTGCGTTCCTGTGCCGATTGCAGCATCCTCAGACAGCCGATCGTCGAACGGGCGCCATCGCGCACCGTCACGCTGGGTGCCTTGCCGCTTCTCAAATCGGCGGCAAACTCCTCAATCTGCGCGCCATAACCTTTTTCGGCAAATAGCTTTTTCCGCGTACGGCGAATCGAGCCGGCTGTGGTCAGCCGCTTGAAGTCCTCGCTCTGCATCCCCATGCCCTGCATGAAAATCTCCACTAGTTCACCACCCGACGTTCGGCTGCCCATCGTCGAATACGTGAGGTTGCCAATCGAGCCATCGGCGAATAAAAATGCCGCCACCAAGTTGTTCTCGCCCACGGGGTCTTGCTTCCCGGTGGGCAGCGAATAGGCCGAAACTGTCACCGGTTCGGAGTCGAGCAGCCAGTACATCAAGTCCACAAAGTGACAAGCTTCGCCCAGAATCGCCCCGCCAATCGAGGGATCGGCCATCCAATAAGAGCCCGAAATACCCGGCGAATTGACACGGCAACTCACCACCGCCGGGCCATTACGTTTGGCTAACTGCGCCTTAAGCGGTTTGTAGAACGGGGCGAAGCGGCGGTTGAATCCCACCGTGAGGTGGCAACCCGTTTCGCGCGCAGCACGCATCAGCTCGCGGCACTCCTCTTCTGTAATCGCCATTGGCTTCTCGACAAAAACGTGCTTGCCCGCCCGCAAAGCCTCCAGCGCTTGCGGCCCATGATATTGATTGCGGCTGGTGATGAAAACCACATTCACGTCCGGATCGTCCAAAATCTGTTTGTAGTCCGTCGTGCAATACGCCGCTCCGAAACGCGCGCCATAACTCTTCCCGCGCACCCCGCTGTTGGAATGAACGGCTCGCAAGCTCGAGTTAGGAATCTTTTTGATATTGGGCAGATGTGCCCAGCGCGCCAAATTGCCCGCGCCAATCAGCGCAATCCCCAAAGCGCCTTCCTTCTTCTGGCCCGTCTCAAACCATACGCTTCGCTTCGGCTTGAATTGGGCGGCTGCCGCGGCTGAATCTTCGGTCTTATATTCCAGCACCACAGCCAGGCTGTTCGAAGCCGGGTCCATGATCGTCGCGTAGGCACTCGGCCCATCCGCCAGCGCAAACCGATGGGTAATCAGCGGCCCAATCTTCACGTCGCCGCGCCCCACCAGTCGCAGGAACTCCTCCATATTGCGGTTCTCAGTCCAGCGGATATAGGAATACGGATAGTCTTGCCCTTGGCGCTCATACGCCGGATCGTAACTGCCCGGCCCGTAAGCCCGCGACATGAATAACTGAATTTCTTTCAGATACATGTCGTTCCACGGAAAACTCATTTCCACCGCGCCTAATACCACAATGCGGCCCCGGTCGCGGCAAACGTCCAGCGCGAGTTTGCACGGAATGGCTGATTTAGCGGCCGCCGCAATGATCACGCAATCCGCGCCTTTACCATCGGTAATCCCGGCCACCCCCTCTTTCAGCGATCCCCCAAATATCGTTTCATGCGCCCCCAGATCGCGCGCCAATTGCACTCGATCCGCCCGCAGATCCGTGGCAATCACCACCGCTCCCTGCAGGCGCGCGAGTTGCGAAACCAGTTGCCCCACCAAGCCCAAACCGATCACCACCACCCGATCCCCAAGGCTGATATTCGCGATGCGCACGGCATTCAGCGCAATGCTGCCCAGCGTTGCGAAACAGGCATGCTCCAGTTTCACTTCCGGCGGCACCCGCGCCACCAGATTACGGCCCGTAATAATCGTCTCGGCGTGCCCGGTGCCTTCGCCGCCGTACGCTACCCGGTCTCCCAGTTCAAGGTCGCTAACCGTGCGATGCTTTTCAACCACAATGCCTGCACCCGAATATCCTAGGGCGGCATATTCACTGAATTTTGCGTTTACTTCGCGAATCGTGGGAATAGGACCGTTCGTCTGCATCACATCCAACACTTTGCGAATGTGCGAAGGATTATCGGCCACCTCCTTTAACACGCCTTCCGCATGAATGCTAGCCGTTTCCGTACCACTGCTGATCAGCGAGAAAACCGGCCGTATCAGCACATGATACGGCCCCGCCATAGGGTCGGGCACTTCCTCGACCAGAATGTCTTTAATCCCTTTTCGAATGATTTGTTGCATCCTGAAGAAAGCAGCGGACCTCACCAAGTATATCGGCTGTTGTGTCCGAAACTGTGGGGCGGACCTCCCGGTCAGCCCTGGAGTTTCTACATTTCGCCTGCTGTATCACACTTTCGGATGGGAAATATTATTGCCATCTGGCGCAAGAGCTTGCGGACAAGCGGCGAAGGCCGTCTTCTTTGCGGAAAGTTGCGATGATTTGCTCAAGGGGCGCGCTGAATCCCTCAATCACAATGCACCCCCGGCAATATCTTCGTTCGATAAAATGTGTGTAATAGCAAGGATTAATCATCTAACAAGAGAATTAGAAGTTCCTTAATCAGCGACCGGATTTCGGGAACATCCTTTGCTACGATTTTAAACCCACGAACAGCACCTGAAAGAATGTGCGCCGTCTTCTCGGCGGAGACTTGTGTTTTAGCGTTCTGAAATTTTGAGTGTGATTTAAGGACCGGCAAAAGAATCTTCTCAAAGGATCGATAGCCTTGATTGACAGAATCTTGAGCGAATCCATAAGTGCATTCTAAGAGTTCTGCGGCTTCACTGGACGCTCGCATCCTTTCAAAAGGTCGAACCGTCCATAGCTCAAAAGCGGCTCGAAGCTTTTCCTCGGGCATCTTCAGATGACCTATTTTGCTTTCAATCTCAATCAGAGTGTCCTTGACCCAATGCTCGTATACGCTCTTAAATATGTCCTCTTTACTTTCGAAGACCAAATAAAGCGCGGGCCTTGAAATACTGGCCGCCTCGGCGATGTCGTTCATCGTTACGCGCTTGTATCCATAACGAAGAAAAACATCGAGAGCGGCCGCGAGTACCTTGTCTCTTTTTGCAATATCCATCTCTTGACTATTGACAAACGCCGTCTAATTGTCAATACTAAACATATAGACGATTTTTGTCAATGGTCCAACAGGAGGCGAGATTTGGCTAAAACAGTTCTCATCACGGGCGCGTCATCGGGCATCGGCGAGGAAACCGTCAAGCGCCTTATGACGGCGGGATACACGGTTTATGCCGGGGCGCGGCGCCTTGACCGGATGAAATCCTTAGCCGATGCGGGTGCGCATTTATTGGCTTTGGATGTGACCGATGATGGCTCAATGACCGCTGCTGTAAAAACGGTTATGCAAGAAACGGGACGTATCGATGTGCTGATTAACAACGCGGGCTACGGTTCCTACGGGGCGTTTGAAGATGTGCCGCCGGAGGAAGCCCGCCGACAATTTGATGTCAACATATTCGGCCTCGCCCGCCTAACCCAACTTGTACTGCCAGCGATGCGGGCGCAACGTTCCGGGCGGATCGTCAATATATCTTCCATCGGCGGAAAGTTCGGTGAACCCTTTGGCTGCTGGTATCACGCTACCAAATTCGCGGTGGAGGGCCTTAGCGATTCTTTGCGTATGGAACTGCATCCGTTCGGTATCGATGTCGTCGTTATCCAGCCGGGAGCAACCCATAGCGAATGGGCCAAGATAGCCCACGACAGTCTGATTAAGTATTCGGGTGACGGCCCCTATGGCAAGGCCGCCTCCGCGCACGCGAAAATGATGGAGGCAGGCCATGAAGGGTCAATTCCTGCGCCGCCAAGCGTTGTCGCCAAGACCATCCTTCAAGCGGTTCAGTCGCGCAACCCCAAGACCCGCTATGCGACCGGCGGATTGGCGAGGACAATGTTGTTCCTGCGCCGCGTTCTTTCCGACCGCGCCTTCGACGCCATGTTCCGGATGATTGGACGCCAAATGTCGAAGCCTGCGTAGCAGGGAGGATCTTCATGAAAAAATCGGTCACTTTAAAGATTGTGACATTCGCAATCTCGGGATTACTTGTGTTCCTGGCAATTGTTAAGTTCAAGTATGGAACCGGGAAAGAGTACCCTGATGTTGGAGCCAATGTACCAGCAGAGTCTTTTGTCCTGGAAAAATTGATTCAACTGGACTATCCGCCCGGAAATCTCGCCGTTGCGAATAATGGCGATGTTTATTTCAACTACCATCCGGTCGCTAAAGTAGAACGTTTTTCGCCCGCAACCGTTTTCAAATGGTCTAACGGCAAAGTGGAGCCTTTTCCCTCGCCGGAGGCACAGAAAGACTTCCAAGGAACGTTTGGAATGACTATCGATAAGCAAAATAGAATTTGGTTTATTGAACCAGCGAGTTTTGATTTCAAGCATACGCGTGTCTCCGCGTTTGATTTGAATAGCATCAAGCGGGTGGAGTTTTTTGAATTTCCTGAAGGACAAGCGCAGTTTGCTGAAGACATCAGAGTCACAGCCGATGGTAAATACGTCATTTTGCCAAATCCAGGGATTTTTAGTTTCACCACTCCAAGTGTTGTCGTCTATTCCGTCTTGAACCACAAATTTTATTCGATCAAATCAGTTCATCCGTGTTTGAGGCCCGAAGACTGGATTATTCAAACGCGATACGGGCCCGACCGATTGGTTTGGGGACTTCTTAATTTCGCCGTCGGGATCGACGGAATTGAGATAAGTGAAGATCAAAAGTGGCTCTACATCGCTTCGATGACCAATTCTCGTCTTTGTCGCGCGCCGATGTCCGTGGTCCTGAACCCGGCAACGATAACTGAAGCTTTCAATCGGAGTATTGAAGACATTGGGAGAAAGCCACTAAGTGATGGCATTGCGATCGACCGAGATGGGCGTGTCATCATAACCGACGTCGAACACGGATCAATCATGGCGTTTAATCCAAACACAAATCAGTTATCAAAGCTCGGAGGGTCAAAAGATATTGTTTGGCCGGACGGAATCGTCGTCGGAGGCGACGGTGACGTCTACTTTACAGATAGCTCAATCCCGTCTTACTTAGATCCGCTCGTGAGGCCCCCGAACAAATCAAAGCTTCTGGAACACCAACCGTACTTTATATATCGCTTAACGAAGTCGAGGGACTGACCTGCCCCCGGAAATCTCCACCAGTTGAAGTTGGAGTTCTCTCGTAGTCTAAGCGAGGGAGCTGAGGAGGTGGCTAATCCTCGCCTATCGTGCGCTCACCTCCGGCAACACCAACGCCGACGCATGTTCCGCATCATGCAAAACCGTGTTCGTCGCCCTCACCATCCTCGTCCCAAACTGTCCAGTTTCACCGGTGTTCAAATTTCTATCAAACCTCGGAAAGTTGCTGCTGCTCACTTCCAATCTGATCTTGTGCCCTTTCTTGAACACATTACTGGTTGACCACAAGTCCAACGACAATTGGTAAGTCTCGTCCGGATTGAGTAACTCGGGCTTCTCTTGCGAATTTCTATATCTTGCCCTCACAATCCCCTCCGTCAAGTTTTGCGCGAAACCGTTCGGCCATACATCCACCAGCTTCGCCGTAAAATCCGTATCCACCGCCGACGATTTCACCCAAACATCCAGCGTCACCTGTCCCGTCACTTCCACCTCGTGCTCCAATGCGGGCGTCGAATACACCAGCACATCGTCGCGCACCTCCACCGCTCGTTGATCGCGCGGGCCAGCCGGCAAGTGCGTCCCATCGCAGCATAAAGGTCCGCCGGTTGTAGGTACCGGATTGGCCGGGTCATACACCAACTGGTCCGTTTCCCTCCCGGCGTCTCCTCCCCCTGGCCTCAACAATCCGTCTCCGCGCAGCGAATTCGCGCCCTTGCTCGAAACCAGGAAATACTTCACGCGATTCAACCGCCGCAACGGCCACTCATCTTCATCCCGCCATTCATTCGCTCCCATCACGAAAATCCGCACCGGATGTTTGCCAAAGCCATTCTGCACGCCTTTAAAGAGAAAGTCGTACCAATCCAGCGTTATCTGCGTTTCATGGAACTCCGCCGCCGCGCCAAAATCCAAGTCCCCCACCTGCCGCCCCAGCCCCGCGTGCCCGCCCACAATCACCACCAGTCTCTGCCCGCGCCGCGCCGCCTCGTTGCCCGCCCGCTCCCGCAACCCCTCATAGTTTTTGAGCGACCCACCCTGAAAAAGGTCATAACAGGCAGCCACATGCAATGCCGGCACTTGAATATCCGCGTAGTGATCTTCAATCGACCACCGCTTCCAATACTCGTCATAGCTCGGATGCGCCAGCCAGTCCAGGAAATACGGCGCCAGCCCTTCCGCCGATCCCGGCTGTGCCCCACCGCCGGGCGCATTGAATAGCGGATACGCGCTCAGCGGCAGCGTCCACGCCCCCTCCAGCGCGTTCGTCTCACCCTGCATCTTGCGATTCAACGTATCCTGCGCCAAACCCGACGTCCACGATTCGTTAAACCACTGCTCAAACGCCCCGCCCTGGTAAGTCCAGTTACTATGATAGTTACTCGCCGTTACTACCGGCAGAATGCCCGCTAAGTGCGGCGGATGCGCCATCGCCGCCAGCATCTGAGTCGCACCCACGTAAGATCCGCCCCACATCCCCACTTTGCCGTTCGAATAAGGCAGCGCCGCCGCCCATTCCACCGTGTCGAAACCGTCTTGCGATTCCCATTTGAACGGATACCACTCGCCCTCCGACGTAAACCGCCCGCGCACATCCTGCACAATCGCCACATAACCGGCCGCCGCCGCGCGCAGACAAAAATCCACGCCATTCGCCTTGTTATAAGGAGTTCGCTGGAGTAATACAGGATAATGCCCATCCTCCTTCGGTCGATAGATATCCGCCCGCAGACCCACGCCGTCCCGCATTGGCACTTTCACATCCCGTTCTACCATTACCTCCATTGATGGAAAGGCACTATGTGCCGTCGAGATCGCCGCCGCTATCAGTAATAGTTTCATGCCGTTGCGTACCATATCACGTTCGTTTTTTGCCACTAGCATAAACCCATCATCGTTAGATTTTTGTAGGCAAATGAGATCTGCGTGCATCTCAAGCTACTAGAGGGGTGGGAATGCATACTTCAGAAGTTTTACGGGCCTGGCGCAAAATACTCCGCGGAGAATCCCCGTCCCTCTCCATTGAAATCACCCGCGAGTGTCCGCTCCGCTGCCCTGGATGCTATGCCTATGGGTCAGATCATATCGGCGGCGGCGTCACTCTCCGCGAATTGAGCGATTACAAGGGGCAAGAGTTAGTAGTCAACATCATGCAAGTGGTGGATAGATACCGGCCACTCCACTTATCGCTGGTGGGCGGTGATCCTTTAGTGCGTTACCGCGAGTTAGAGCAACTCGTGCCGCTTATCACCGGCCGTGGCATCCATCTGCAGATTGTCACCAGCGCCTTTCGGCCATTCCCGCAATCCTGGACCCAAAACCCGCTGGTGAACGTAGTTGTTTCCATCGACGGCCTTCCGCCTGAACACGACGTCCGCCGCGCGCCCGCCACCTACCAACGCATTCTCTCGAACATCGCCGGCCAAAAGATAACCGTGCATTGCACCATCACCGGTCAAATGATGAAACGTCCGGCGTATCTCCACGAGTTTGTCGATTTTTGGAGCGCCAAAGACGAAATTCGAAAAATCTGGTTCAGTATCTTCACTCCGCAAATCGGCGAAATCCTCCCGGAAATTCTCACCCCGGCCGAACGCGCCCAAGCCATTGCCGATCTCACCGGCCTTCGTCAGTTCTATCCGAAGCTTGACATGCCCCTCGCCATGCTTCGCCAATTCGCCACTCCTCCCGCCTCGCCGAAGGATTGCATCTTCGCCCAAACCACTACCACCATTTCGGCCAACCTAACCAGCTTCATCACGCCCTGCCAATTCGGCGGCAACCCCGATTGTTCGCAATGCGGCTGCGTGGCCTCCATGGGTCTCGCCGCGGTCGGCCATCATAAGCTCGGCGGCGTCATCCCCATTAAGCCCATCTTCGATTTCTCGCTCCGCATCGGCCGCGCACGCTCCAAAGCGGAACCTCCCGCCGTCGTCACCCAAAATCCCTTCCAGGTTTTACGCTAGGAAGCTACCATTGGCTCATGTCTGAAGTATTTCTGGCCTCGCCGGACGTCCTGGCCCGCGCCCGGAAAATCAAGCTTTTCCTGATGGATGTGGATGGCACCTTAACCGATGGTGGCGTCTGCCTCATCTCTTCCACCTCCGCCGATAACTTTGCCCCAGCGGTGGTTTCAGAGATGAAGGTTTTCAACGCCAAGGACGGCCAAGGCCTTTCCCTCGCGCATACCATGGGCATCCAAACCGGCTTTATCACCGGCCGCCGCTCGCCCGCCGTCGCCAAACGCGCCGAAGAGCTCAACGTCACCTTCGTTTACCTTGGTCAGGCCAATAAAACAAAGGCTTTTGAAGAATGCCTGCGGAAGGCCGGCGTCACCGAAGACGAAGTGGCTTACATGGGAGACGATTTGCCCGACATGCCCTTGGCGCGCCGCGCCGGCCTGGCCGTTTCCGTGGCCGATGGGGCGGCTGAACTGCAAGCCATTTGCCACTACACCACGCGTCAGCTTGCTGGCCGTGGCGCGGCCCGCGAAGTGGTCGAGCTAATCCTCAAAGCCCAAGGACGCTGGGAGCAAGCCGTACCCCTCGCTCTAGCCTGAAACCGTGTCGGCCGCAAACGCCCGGATGATATCGCCGTCTACCAAAACTTCGTCGAAACAACACCTCGCCTCCTGGAAGGCCCAAATGACCAAAAAGCCGCCTGACTAACTGCGCTCAATTCTTTCTCCTTTCTTATCGGTGTTTATCTGTGTTCATTCGTGGCCATTCATTCTTCGCTATACTCAAAGTAGCCCTCGGTAATTCCTTCATGAACAGCAACTTAAGATGGACAATTATTGGCAGCTCTACCTGTATTGTGGTGCTGCTTTTGCTCGGCGCGCGCAGCGGCCGCGCTGTGGCGCACGACGATGTCTATGGGCATCTTAAGGTCTATACCGAGGTTTTGGAGCGTATTAAACTCGAATACGTCGAAGAGCCCGACATGAAGAGCGTCACCCTCGGCGCCATTAACGGCTTGCTCGAATCGGTGGATCCCTTCGCCAGCTATCTCAATGCCGATCAATATCGCCAATACGAAAAGGGCGCCGATACCGGCAAGGCCGGCGTGGGGCTGGTTCTCGCTAAGCGCTACGGTTACGTCGCAGTAGTTGACGCCATCCCCGGCTCGCCTTCCGACAAAGCCAACATCATCACTGGCGATCTCATCGAAAGCATTAATAACGTTGCCACACGCGACATGCCCCTCGCCTACGCCGAAGAATTGCTGCGCGGCGATGCCGGCTCCACCATCAACATCACCGTCTTGCGTTTGAAAAATCCCGAACCCGAAAAAATTACCCTAACGCGCGCCAACGTCGTTCTTCCCTCGGTCGTCGCCAAGATGATGCCCAATGATGTCGGCTATTTGCACCTCGAGAGTCTCGCCGGCAACCGTGTCGAGGAAACCAAAACCAAGCTTGCCGATCTCAAGAAGCAAGGCGCGAAATACATCGTTCTCGATTTGCGGCATTGCTCCACGGGCGATCAGGAAAAGGGCATCCCTCTAGCCAATCTTTTCCTCGATAAGGGCGAAATCACTTATCTCGAAGGTCAAAAGACCGCCAAACAGGATTTCACTGCGAAACCCGCGGATAGCATTTGGCAGGGCCCGCTCGTGGTTATTACCGATCGCGCCACCGCCGGTGGTTCCGAAATTGCTGCGGCCGCCTTGCTCGACGATAAACGCGCGCAAGTTGTGGGCGAGCGCAGCTATGGCGATGCCAGCCTCCGCAAAACCATTCAAATGGACGATGGCGGCGCAGTCATTCTTTCCGTTGCTAAGTATTACTCGCCTTCCGGCAAAGCCATTCAAGACGGCGGCATCACGCCCTCCGTCCCCTTGGCCGAAAACGATAGCACGCCCGATCTTGATCAGGACGGCAATCCGCTTCCGGGCGCGCCTCCCAAGCCCACCGAAGATAACTTACTGAAACAGTCTATTGAACTGGTGACCGGCAAAACCACCATCGCCCAACTGACCAACGAAAACGGCGGACCTCTGAACCCGGCAGACGATGATGATGCTCACCCCATCGTTCAAAAGAGCCCCAAGACCCTCAAGCCCGATAAATAGTTAGCGAATTATGCCTCTCTACGAATATCAGTGCGAAAACTGTGGCGACGTCTTCGAATTGATACAGAAGTTCAGTGACGAGCCCACGGCGATTCACGAAAAATGCGGCGGCAAAGTCCACCGTTTGATCTCCGCGCCCGCCCTCCAGTTCAAAGGCACCGGCTGGTACGTTACCGATTACGCCAAGGGCGGCAGCAATAATCCCGCCAACGGCGGAAAGAAAGAAGGCGACGCTTCTTCTAAGGAGTCCGCCGCTGCCGCCGCCTCATCCGACGGCTCGAAATCCGACACTTCGAAATCCGAAGGTTCTAAGTCCGAAACCTCCAAACCCGCTTCCACCACAGCCGCCACCACGTCTGATAAAACGAACTCCTGAACCGCCGCCGCTATCCGAGCCGGAAGCGTAAGCGCCCTAATCCGCACTCTGCTAAAACGTAAAGGTGAGTTCAAGACGTGAATTTCTAATCACCGCCGCCGGCGCATCTCTCCTAACCGCCCAAACCAAACCGCCGAAAGTTTCCCCCAACGACAAAATTCAAGTCGCCCTCATCGGCTGTGGCGGCATGGGCCAAGGTGACGCGCGCTCCTCCGTGGCAACTGGCCTCACCAAGCTGGTAGCCGCTTGCGATTGCTACGACGGCCGCCTCACTCACATGAAAGAAGTCCACGGCCCCGACATCTTCACCACCAAAAACTACCAGGAGATCCTCGCCCGCAAAGATATCGATGCCGTCATCATCGGCACTCCCGATCACTGGCACCAAAAAATTTCTATCGACGCCATGCATGCCGCCAAAGACGTCTACTGCGAAAAGCCCATGGTCCAGCACATAGACGATGGCGCGCCCGTCGTCGAAGCCCAGCATGCTACAGGTCGCATCATGCAAGTCGGCAGCCAGCGCGTCAGTTCAGTGGTCTACAAAAAAGCCCGTGAGCTGTATCAGGCCGGCGCCATCGGCAAGCTCAACATGGTGGAAGCCTGGTGGGACCGCAACTCCGCCACTGGCGCTTGGGAATACGCCGTGCCGCCCGACGCCGATACCCAAACCTGCGATTGGAGCACTTTCCAAGGCCGCGCCCCAAAAACAGATTGGGACCCCAACCGCTTCTTCCGCTGGCGCTGCTATCGCGATTACGGCACCGGCGTCGCGGGCGATCTCTTCGTCCATCTCTTCTCCGGTTTGCACTTCATCACCAGCGCCCTCGGCCCCACCCGCGTCTTCGCCACCGGCGGCTTGCGCTTTTGGAACGACGGCCGCGATGTGCCCGATCTGTTGATTGGCCTCTACGATTATCCGCAGACCGCCGAACACCCGGCTTTCAATCTCGTCCTCCGCGTCAACTTTGAAAGCGGCGCCAAGGAAAGCTCCGGCTTCCGTTTCACCGGCAGCGAAGGCATCATGACGGTTAGCAACAACGTCACCGTTACCGCCGCGCCGCCCCAATCCGAGCCTGGCTATACCATCAACACTTTCTCCTCCACCGAACAGACCGCGTTCCTTCAGTCCTACCATGCAAAATATCCGGAAGCCCAGCCCACGCCCGATAGCATGAAGGCCGCCAGGGAAATGCTCTACCACGCGCCTCCGAAATACAGCGATCACATCGATCACCACCGCAACTTTGCCCTAGCTGTCCGCTCTCGCAAACCGGTCGTTGAAGATCCCGTCTTCGGCTTCCGCGCCGCCGGACCCGCGCTGCTTTCTAACCTCAGTTACTTTGAAAACCGCGTTGTGGAATGGGATCCCGCCGCCATGAAGATCAAGGGTTAAAAGGACGCCACATGTACTCACCAAACGACACCATTCAGATCGCTCTCATTGGCGCGGGTGGCATGGGCCAAGGCGATGCCCGCCTGTCTACATCCTTGCCCGGCATCAAGCTCATCGCCGCTTGCGATTGTTACCACGGCCGCTTGCAGCACATGAAAGAAGTCTATGGCCCCGACACGTTTATCACCCGCGATTACCGCGAAATCGTCCAGCGCCATGAAGTGGATGCCGTCATCATCGCCACGCCCGACCACTGGCATTCCCGCATCTCCATCGATTGCCTTAACGCCGATAAACATGTCTATTGCGAAAAGCCCATGGTGCATGCCATCGAAGAAGGCCACGCCGTCATCGAAGCTCAACAGAAAGCCGGCAACGTGTTCCAGGTGGGCAGTCAATATCGCAGTTCCGCCACTTATCTAAAGGCTCGCGACCTCTATCAACAAAACGCCATCGGCAAGTTGAATTCGGTCGAAGCCTGGCTTGATCGCAACACCGCCATCGGCGCGTGGGAATATTCCATCCCCACCGATGCCAGCCTCTCTACTTGCGATTGGCAGCAGTTCCTCGGCAACGCCCCCAAACGCGAGTGGGACCCGGCCCGCTTCTTCCGCTGGCGTAATTATCGCGACTACGGCACCGGTGTCGCCGGTGATTTGTTCGTGCATCTGCTCACCGGCCTGCACACCGTCACTGGCTCGCAAGGCCCCACGCGCATCTATGCCACCGGCGGCATTCGTTATTGGAAGGATCGCGACGTGCCCGACGTCATGCTGGCCGTCCTCGATTATCCGGAAACCCAGGAGCACCCCGCCTTCAACGTACTCCTGCGCGTCAACTTCAAAAGCGGACTGCCCGAGGAATCGTTTGGCGTGAAGTTCATCGGCAGCGAAGGCGTGATGTCCACCGGCTACGAAGGTGTCACGGTCGAGCGCTCGCCGCAACCCGATCAATTCGACGGCTCAACCGGTAGCTTCGCCGACGCTGTGCAGAAAGCCATGCGCGCCGAATGGGACGCCAAGCACACCACCCCCGATTCCCGCACCTTCCAGGAAACCCGTGAGTCCTACGACACCGCCGGCATCGACGCGCAGTTGGAACACCACCGCAACTTCTACCGCTCCATTCGCGACGGCCGTCCATCTGTCGAAGACGCCACCTTCGGCCTGCGCGCCGCCGGACCCGCTCTGCTCACAAACGAAAGCTTATTCCAGCAAAAGATCATGAACTGGGATCCCGAGCAAATGCTCCAGGCTACGTAGTGCGGCTGCTAGCGCTCCTAGCTCTGCCTTTAGCCGCCCAAATTGAAAGTCCAGTTATTAATAGCACCCAGCACGCGCCGGTAAACGCCCTCGCTGAGTTTACCGTTGAGTGAGGCTTGTAGTCGCTACCTGATCGGGTGCGGAACGCAATGCCGCATTCAACGACCCTTGCCGGTAGCCTTCCAGATCCAACGTCACGTACAGAAAACCCAGTTGCTTAAAGATCCTGGAGAACGCTCGCGCACTCTCCGCCGTCATCGCCTTCGGCATCTCTTCCTGCGCAATCTCGAGCCTTACCAGATCCCCGTGGAACCGCACTCGGAACTGCCTAAATCCCAGCGCGCGAATGGCCTCTTCGCCCTGCTCAATCGTCTTGATCGTTTCGGGCGTTACCGGCGTACCATATGGCACGCGCGAGCTCAAGCACGCCGCCGCCGGTCGATCCCAAGTCGAAAGCCCCGCCCGCTTCGATAGCTCGCGAATTTCCGCCTTCCTCAATCCAGCTTCCACCAGCGGCGCTTTCACCTGATGAATCTTGGCCGCGCGCTGCCCCGGACGGTAATCGCCCAAATCGTCCTTGTTCACTCCATACACAATTTGCGCATAGCCCCGCGTTGCGGCGAATGCCTCAAGCTGCGTGAACAATTCGTCCTTGCAATGGAAACAGCGGTTCTGGTCGTTCTTCACATACTCCGGATTTTCGAACTCGTGCGTCTCAATGTACTCATGCCGGAAGCCGCATTCGCGCGCAAACGCTTCGGCATCTCGCTTATGCGAAGCTGGAATGGATGCCGAATCGGCGGTAATGGCAATAGCGTTATCGCCCAACGCCCGGTGTGCCGCCCACGCCAGATAAGCCGAGTCCGTGCCGCCGGAGTACGCCACAATAACCCGTTCTAATTCCGTCAGCAGCCGAAAGAGCACGCGCTCCTTAGCGTCCAGAACTGCCTGGTCCAACTGTAAAGAAACAAGCACTGCCACAACTAGAGTATAGAAGGTTTAGACGCGAAACAGCGCTAGCACTTTGTCGCGGTCCAGAAACTCCACCGCCTGAATACCCAACATCTCCGCGCCATGCACGTTCGCAATCCGGTCGTCGAAGAATACCGTGCGCGCAGCTTCGGTGCCAAGCCCCTCCAGGCAATGCTCATAAATCGGTGCGTCCGGCTTCACAGAACGCAGCTCATACGACAACGTAACGTGGTCGAAACGCTCCAGGCGGTCTGTGTGCCTGAGCGCCAGGCCCATATCAGAAGGCATGTTCGAAAGCATGGCCACCCGCTTCCCCGCGCGGCGTAGTTCTCCTATCCATTGCCACATCGGTTCATCGAACTTCATCCAGCTTGTATTGTCGATTTCCGTCAGCTCTTCCACCACCGCCGGCGTCAACACTTTGCCGGAAGCGAGTCCTATCGCCGCCCAGTATTCCACGCCCGAAAGATCGCCCCGGTCGTAATCCGTGCGCTTCGCCCAATACTGTTCCATGAAAAGCTCAGTGGCGATGCCCGCCGCTTCCGCCATGCGCGCTTGGTCCGCTTCCGTTTGATGATGAACCAGCACGCCGCCGTAATCGAAGATGTAGCCGTCGAAGTTCTTAACGGGCGCCATCCACAACCTGTTCCCGGCGGCAGCGGATTTCGCGCACCGCATAGATGCGCCGCCCTTGGCTTTCGAAATAGGTGCGCATCAGAACCTCGCCGATCAGCCCCACACAAAACAACATTAAACCCGCGAACCACAGCATCGCCGCCGCAACTAGCAAGGGCCCGTGCTCCGCAATGATGTCCATCCCCATTATCTTTTCAACCAACAGCACCAGCAGCACCACGCCGCCCAGCACGATACCGCCTAAGCCCCATTTGCCAAAGAAGTGCATGGGTCGAGTCAGATAGCGCAGCAGAAAGTTGATGGTCAAAATATCGAAGAATACGCGGAACGTCCGGCCTAAACCGTAGTGTGACGCGCCATTCGGCCGTTCAATGTTTTTGATAGGCACATCCACCACGCGCGCTCCATAGAAACTGGCTAACGCCGGAATGAATCGGTGCAATTCTCCATACAAGTTGACGTCCTTTAATACCTCAGCCCGGTAAGCCTTGAACGTTGTGCCGAAATCGTGAATGTCCACCCCTGAGGCCCGCTTCATCATCCAGTTCGCAATGCGCGATGGCAGCTTCCGGGTAAAGGCGTTATCCACCCGGTTCTTACGCCAGCCGCTCGCAATGTCATAACCGGCGTCTATCTTTTCGAGCAATAACGGAATATCTTCGGGCGCGTGTTGTAAGTCGCCATCCAACGAAACAATGACTTCGCCTTGCGCTTCGTCAAAGCCCGCCGCCAGAGCCGCCGTCTGCCCAAAATTGCGCCGCAAGCGAAGCACTTTCAAATGCCCGTCGGTCTCAACCAGATTGGCAAGAAGATCAAAACTCTTGTCTGTCGATGCGTCGTCCACGAAGATAATCTCATAGGGCCGGCGGAGCTTCTCTAAGACGGTACAAAGCCGGTCATAGAGCGGCAGAATCGCCGGCTCTTCGTTGTGGATTGGGATAACAATCGAAAGCATGGGGGTTATATTTCAGTGTAGCGAACGGGTGTAAGGTGTAAGGATGAATCGCCGCGACCTGCTTGCCGGACTCGCTCTCGCCGCCACCGCCGCTGAAAGCCAGCAACCCAGCCCCGAATCGGTCTATATTCCGCCCGTTCAAAAAGTGGAGGATCGCAAGTTCCTCCACGATTTCATGGACGAGTTTTCGTTCGTCGATCTGGTGACCGCCAACCCATCCATCCGCATCACCCACATTCCCGTCCTGCTTGATCGCGCCTCAGGACCGTACGGTACTATCATCGGTCACATCTCCCGGAACAACCCCCAGCAGCAGACGTTTGACGGCAAGTCGCAGGCGGTGATTGTGTTTCACGGGCCCGAATCTTACATCTCACCCACTTGGTATGCCAAGACGGAAGCCGTCCCGACGTGGAATTTCGCCGTCGTCCACGCCAGCGGTAAGCTCAAGCCAATCACCGACAAAGCCGCTCTGCACGATCTGCTCGCGAAACTGATCCATAAGTTCGAAGGCCGCTACCCGCAATCGACCTACGATTTCGCCAAACTACCGGACAGCTATGTCTACCCGATGATCGAACACATCATCGGTTTCGAGATGCAGATTGATGAACTGGAAGGCAAATGCAAAGTGGGCCAGGAACGCAGCGAGGCGGACAAAGAAGGCATTCTCAAACATCTGCCCACCGCTTGGCGTGAGCCTTCGTTAGCCGAATTCACCGCCGCCTTTTACAAGCGCCAGACCAAGCCTACTGCATAGAAGAAAATTCAATCTTCGATCCGTCCGCCCCGCCCCAATACACCCGTTCCGTCGCCTTGACGAAATCGGTCGAATGCGCGTCCGGAATATTCAGAAACTTCTGCGGATTCCGGTCGGTTAACGGGAACCACGAACTCTGAACTTGCACCATAATGCGGTGCCCCGCTCGAAACGTATGCAGCACATCCGGCATTTGGAACGTGATTCGCTCAGGCTTGCCCGGTTCAAACGTGTCCTTTCGGCAAACATGCGTAGAATAGCCCTGATTGATGGGATGAAGGCTCTGGGGTGCCGGAGTTTAGTTTTATAACGTGTTAGGCCGTGCTTGCAATTCTGCGGGTTGAGCGGAATCGCTTTCGAAGCCGCTCGTTGATGTCATCGGACGAAAACGCCTCGGGATCGAAAGGGCCGCGCCATTGCAGCATGTCTTGATGCGCTTCATGTTGCGGATCGGCGAGCGCCTCCAAATATTGTTCATATCCCGGCGTTCCGCCGACATCCTCGGGTGGCGTTTGGCGTGCGCCCGCGATGCATCGTGGATATTGTGCAGTCGGCTCCGGCAGAAGGATGGCCTCCAATAACAAGTCGTGCCGCCAGCTGTCACCGAAATCATAGAGATAGACGAACGGCGTACCTACCTGCGTGACGACCTGAGACAGCCGTTGCCGACGCTCGTCAATGACCTTGCGCTCATATATATCGTCGTCGGTATCGGGAACGCTGAAGAGACGGCGGCCGATCATGAACTCGTGCAGATGATAGTCCTGCCAGTTCATGACGACCTGTAGCACATCATGCAACTGTGCGAGAGTCGCGTCCTCCCAAACTTGAACGCGTCGCCAGACTGCTGGCTGAATATCCTGCAACGTGACCTTGAGTTGATAGAGCGCTCGGCTTTTTGCCATGCTCTACATTTTACTGTTTTGTGAGGATGCGCCGGACAGACGTTCGACCGATATCCAACTGCCGGGCGATTTCGGATTTGCTGATGCCTTGACGGAAGAGCTTGCGCACATCGGCGGACTTGCGCGCCGCTGTGGTTGGGCGGCCCAACCGCTGTCCCTTTAGCCGTGCTTCGGCGAGACCCGCACGAACACGCTCGCTTAGGATTTCGCGTTCGAACTCGGCGAAGACCGCGAGCATGCCCGCCATCGCGCGGCCCGTTGGCGTGGTCAGATCCAGCGCTTCGGTGAGCGACACGAAACCGACGCCAAGC
The DNA here is from genome assembly GCA_963785595.1 of Bryobacterales bacterium. GTDB lineage: Bacteria > Acidobacteriota > Terriglobia > Bryobacterales > Bryobacteraceae > Bog-105. The sequence goes on from CAWAVY010000005.1 coordinate 117,086, forward strand.
TCGGTGAGTTCTTTGAGCGTCACAACCAGATCCATCAGCGACCGGCCCCAGCGATCTAATCGCCAAACCAGCACCACGTCGATCTCGCGGCGCCGCGCTGCGTCGATCAGTTGCTGACGCAGTTCGCGCTCTACTGCGCCAGAGCCGACCTCTTTCACCTGCATGGCGATGGTCCAACCGCGTTTGTTGGCATAGTCGCGCAGAGCGCGCATCTGCATAGGCAGCGTCTGCTGGTCAAGCGTGGAGACACGGGCGTACAGGCCAGCGCGAAACATTTTCTCCGGTTTTCGTGTCTGGCCAAAAACCCTCTGCGATTTTGCGTTATTAGAAGTGCGTTTTGCGGGCATTTTCGCGTGATGTTTTAGTATGGCCGCATACTATCGTTTCCGGCCAGCCGTGGACATCATCATAACGCTAGCCCGAGTTGACGCTGGGGCCCGCACGCACAAGTGTCTCACGGAAATTCCATGGCATCCATTCCGCCGGCTGGGCCGCCAGTTCCCGAGCGTGGCGCTGGAGTTGTGTCAGATAGTCAAACGGGTTCGCCCCGCACAACTCACAGCTATGAATCAGGCTCATGTACAGATCGCCTACCTGCGCGCCGTTTAGCGTTTTGTAGAACAGTGCATTCTTGCGATGCAGCACGGCGCGCTTGAGAGCGCGTTCGCAAAGATTATTATCGAGCGGCGCATTGGCCTCGCGCAAGAAAGCCGTTAGGCCCTTCCAATGCCGCAGCAGATAGGTAATCGCCTGGCCTAGGCCGGAGTTTGGTTCTGCTTTCTTCTGCGCCAGTTGTTCCTGCAGCCAGCCGTGCAGTTCTTCCATTACAGGGCCGCTGTGCTGTTGATGAAACTCCAGCCGCTCCATCGCGGTCAGCCCACGCTCACGCGCGTCAGCTTCGTGACCATAAACTTTCCCCAGCATTTCGAGAACGTAACGGCACTCGCTGGGAAAGTTCTGAATGATCTCGACAAACTGCCGCCTCCCATGCGCGAGGCAGTTGGCGATCAGAATCTCGACGCCCTCCGCTAGCTTCGGCACATTGCGCGACAGCGCATCGCACATCTGAATGGGAGGGCGTAGTTCCGCCGCACGGCGCTTCAACACATCCGCCAGATTCTCGCCCGCATGCTGGCGGCCGGTAAAGTACAACGCGATCTTCTGTCCTTCACCCGCTGTTACGATACCGCTGGTGAATACGCCGGTGCGTTTGTCGGCCGGTTCGCGCGCCAGTCGCAGCACACGCATGCTGGTGTCGTCGTTGTGCAGCACGTCGCCTTGCGCTGCTTGCCGGATCAACTCTTCCAGCACGGGCTTGAGCACCTCCGCTGCTTCTTCCACGATCTCCCATTGCGTCGCGGCCGGCATTGGAATCCCCAGATTGTGTTCTAACTTTTCCAGTCGATAGAACGGAACACCACTGCCATACTTCAACTGCGCAATCATCGCTGCCGTGGTTTCGTCGTACTTGTCGGGCCCGATGCCTGTGGGTTCTTCGGCGGTAAACACTTGGCCGCAGCCGTTACAACGGAGCCTCTCCAGCTCATAGACTGTGGCCGCCAACGGCGCTTGTCCGATGACTCGCACCAGCGGCTTCGGCTCTTTCTGAACGTACACTTTCCCTTTTTCACATTCCGGACAGCGATCGCCGTTCTTCAACTTTGCGTGTTGGATCTTGACTTTGTCCGCGCCGGAATAGGCGTCCGCTCCGTTGCGCCCATGACCGCGTTTTGAAGACGACTGCCGCTGGACATCCTGGCTCTCTTCCGGTTTATCCGACGTGTCGCCAGAGTCTCCAACCACCGCACTCGTTTTTTCCGTGCTGCGGGGCGGCGCCGCCAATCCTGCCAACGCGTGCAACGCTGTTTTCAACTTCAGATAGTCTGGCTCGCTAAGTGGTTCGTGCCGTGCCTGATCCAAAACGGCATCTAATTCCGGCAGATTCACATCAACCCGCTGCCTGGTTTGCTTCATCTCAGTCACCTAATAGCTGACGAAACCTTCGTGTCAGTGGAAGTCCGAACAGCTCTTTCACCGGCTGCGTTGCTTTCTTCGTGCGCGCATTGTGACCGCGGCCCGTGGTGCGTCCCAGACACTGCCAGTTGGCCGCGCGATAACAGGTGCCTTTGAAGCGCGCCGGATCGATGAAGGTCTCCAGCCAATACACCGGATGCGCATACAGCTGTTGCCAATCGTGTGGCACGATTTTCGCCATGCGTCCCAAAATGTGCGAAGCCAGATGCGGCACTTGCACCCAGGGCAAAATCAGAAAACGCGTATTGTAGGCCAGCATTCGAAGGTTACGTTGCCGTGCCTCGGCGCTCCAGCCAATGAAGCGATCCCTGCCCGCCAAGTGACGCGGCGCGGAACACCAAGCCAGACACGCTATCGCTTGCCCTTTGGCATATACCAAGTACTTCAAGTGTTCGCCGACCGGTTGCTGATATCCGAGATAGTGATACTGCTCCAACAAACTGTTGAACAGTGGTTCTTGTGGTGTGCGGCGCACTTGCTGAAACTCCAGCACCCCGAGTTCGCACAAAGGCCCGCGCACAGGTCGATTGTCGGGCACCAAAGGTTCTGGGCGCTGCTCTAATCGCTTGGGAAAATGGCCACGCACCGCCGGCAACTCAATCGCGCCGCCGCGCGCCAGCAGCAACAGCAATCCTCGGCAGAGCGCGTCACACAGTACGCCGTTGGCTTGCTTCCATTGCCACACTTCACATAGCTGCCGCGACAAGGCCCAGCGGCTCAGGTATGGATGTTCGGCGATGTAGCGGCGCAAAAAGGCAATCTCTTCGTCGCTAATGTTCCGTCCCCGGTAACGCCACTGTACCGCCACAGCAGCAGTGTGACAGAAACCCTAAGGGAACGCAAGACCTTTTTTCGAGGTCAGTGTTTAGCTCACTCGCCGCCACATGGGCGCCGCTTGTGTGTCCGGATCGCCAGCCGCCAACAGCAATTGCGCTTGGTAGGCTTCCAACTTATGCGCCGGGCCTTGGCCGCTCGGCCACCAGCGAAACCGTCCCTTGGAGAGCCGCTTCTGCGCGAGCCAGAACCCTTGCCCGTCATAGGCCAACAGCCGGATCGAAGTAGCGCTACGGCTGCGGAACACGAATACACATCCTGAAAACGGATCGGCGGCGAGCGTTTCGCGGCAGAGTTGCACCAGTGAGTCAATCCCCTTGCGCCCGTCGACCGCCTCAATGGCGACCAGGATGCGCATCTGCGGCGTGATCTGTAGCATCGCCTACTGGCCTGCGAAGGTGTGAATCAGCTGAGTAATCTCGCTGGTGGTAATGCCTTTCAGCTCCAGGCGCAGCTTGCCGCCGCGCGGCGATTCCACTTCCACGATGCAACTGGCAGCGGCCCCAGACGCGGGCGTCAGCAGTTCCACGAAGGCCGCTGGCGCGATCGATGCATGCTCTTTCCTGGCCGGCTTCGGCTGTGTCTCGCCGGCGCGCTCTCCCAGCCACTTCTTCAGGCTGTTGGCATCCAGCCGCAAACAGCGGCAAACAGGATTGACACCGCGCCGCCTGGCAATCTCCGCCGCCGCATGCCACAACTCTTCCGGGAAGTGGGTACGCGGTGGATGCTTGCTACGAAACTCCGCAAAACGTTTTCGCAGTTCTTCCAGATCGTCATATCCGCTGCTGTAAATCTCTCTCGTCATGGCTTCCGGCCTCCCGCCTTCAGCCGACCGTACCAATTTTCAACCCCTCAAGTCACGCACGCTTGCCGAAAGCTCACGTTCAAACGCAACCGGATTGGTGAGGCTCTGGCGATATTTGCCGCGGAATGGCTCGCCGCGAATGAGTTCCTGGTAGCCGCCCAGTTGTATCAAATTGGCCGGCAAAGTGTGCGGCTCGGGCGGCTTGGCATCGGGCTTCGCCTCATAATCCGGGTACTTCGCCGGGAAGACGTCAATCAGCTTCACGTCGAAATCGGAATCCGTGCCCGATGTCGAAACTTTCAAATCTACTGTGATGGGTCCGGCTACTGTTACGTCGTGGTCAAGCGGCTCCGTTTTATACACCAGAACATCCGTTCGAGACGCGGCAAAGCGCTGGTCTTCCGTCATGAAGTCGTAGCGCACACCCATCAAAATATGGCCAATGTAGGGAACGGGCTTGGCGGGGTCTGAAACATATTCGTCGAAACCCGCGGTGGTCGCCGTTTGCCACGCGATCTTGCCATTCTCATTCAGGAACAGGTCCGTGGTCTTTGCCTGCTTGGGCGGCCACTCGTCGAACTGCCGCCACTGATTTACCCCGGTCTCGAACACCCAGGCTTTCGGCCGCTTGCTTTCGTCCTTGCCCTTCAGATAGTGCATGAAAAAAGGAAACTCGATTTTCTCGCGATAATAGACCGCCGTCTTCGAACCGAAAGTCACGTTCCCCACGCGGTCTCCGTCCCCGCGCGAAAATCCGCCATGCACCCACGGCCCTACCACCAGCATGTCCGCCGTCCCGGGCGATTCTTTCTTCAACTGATAGAACTGCCGAAACAAACCTTGCGGGTCTTCCTGGTCATACCAACCGCCGACAATCATCACCGCTGGCTTTACGTCTTTCAGATACTTCCAAATGGAACGCGCCTGCCAGAAATCGTTGTAGGTTGGGTTCTTCACGTTCATGCTCCAATACGGCTGCATGTTCTTGAAATAGCGTTCATCCGCATTCGCTAGCGTTCCCAGTGAAAGATAGAAATCGTAGCCGTCCGGCGTTCCGTAATCGAACGGCAGGGTTGTTGGCGGCGGAGCCGGCTCATCACCGCGCGGCTTGAAACCCTGGTACATGTTGAAGCGCGCCGCTAGCATAAATGCGCCGTTGTGATACGAATCGTCACCCAGGTAATAGTCGGTGACGGGCGCCTGCGGAGACACGGCAACCAGCGCTGGATGCGCATCGATCAGGGAAGCCGTGGCAAAGAATCCAGGCTGCGAAATACCCCAGATTCCCACCTTGCCGGTGTTGCCCGGAACATTCTTAACCAGCCAATCGATGCTGTCGTAAGCGTCCGTGCTTTCATCTGTATCTTTGACGCTCTTCTTCACCGGCTTCTGCGGACGCGTAAGCGTGAAATCGCCCTCGCTCATGTAGCGCCCGCGCACGTCCTGATAAACGAAAATGAATTTCTCGCGTGCAAACAACGCGGACGGTCCAAGCGTGACCGGGAACTGATCCTCTCCGTACGGCGCGACGTTGTAAGGCGTGCGCACCATCAGAATGGGATACGTCTTTCCTTCCATAACATCTTTCGGGATGTAGACTGCTGTGAAAAGCTTGATGCCATCGCGCATTGCGATCTTGTACTCATATTTCGAGTAGTTTTCGCGAACATACTTCATGCCTACGTCGGAACTGGTTGTGCTCTCTGGCGTTGGGTCGTGCGCTGGCGCCTGCGGCAGAAGCAATTGGGTGGGGAAGATCAGGATCAGAAGCGTTCGCATCCAAGGGGTGGACATTCCAATAGCTTACCCGGCGGATCCGACACTTTGGACGAGGAAACGGCGCGGTCGAACTGCGATCTTTATCGGTCACCAAAGTTTAAAATAAATTTTTTCCCTTCTTATCAACCACTTACGCTCAAAATTTTTATTCCCCCGTTCGCCCCTCTGTTCCAATCGAGTTGGAAATACATTTATGTCCACTGAAGCTCAAATCAACGCTAACCGCGCCAATGCGCAATCCTCCACCGGCCCGTCGTCGCCGGAAGGAAAACTGAAATCCTCTCACAACGCCGTCAAAACCGGCCTTACCGGACGCACCATCCTCCTGCCCAGTGATGATGTTGCCGCCTACGAAAACTTCGTCGAAATCCTCAACCGCAAATATCAGCCCAAGGATGACTACGAGAAACATCTCACTCAATCCATCGCTGATACTGAATGGCGTCTCCTCCGCATCCCCACTCTCGAAACCGGCTATTACGCCCTCGGCCGCCACGAACTCGCCGCCGAATGCGCTCACGAATCCAATCCCCAAGTCCGCGCCGCCATGCTCGACGCCCTCATAGACCGCACCTTCAAAAAAGATCTCCGCAACCTCGCTCTGCAGGAACGCCGCTTACGCTCCCAACTCGCCAAGTTCGTCGCCGAACTCGCCCAACTGCAGGAAGACCGTGAAGCCATTCAGTTTCAACGCCGCAACCGCATCATGATGCGCAAGTCCGAACGCATCGGTGGTTTCAAACCTCCACCCAACGCCGTCGAGCATTTTGGCTTCGAATTTACCGAGGAATATCTCGATACCCGTTTCGAAGCCCAACACATCGGCGGCCAGGAAGCCGTCAAGCAATTTGACCGCTCCTGGAAAGCCCAAATGATCAAAAAAGCCGCCTAACCCTTCCGTCTTCTATATTCTGTCTCCTGTCTCCAGTCTTCTGTCTTCTTGTAGGTAAGCCCAAATGATCAAAAAAGCCGCCTGTTCCGCCTCAGTTGGAAATGGAAAGAGCGTTCTACCGTTAAGATAACGGAGAGAACGCGTGAAAAAGACAAGAAAGCATTACACAGCCGAAGAGAAAGTCGCCATCCTGAGGCGGCATTTGTTGGAGCAAGAGCCGATTTCTAAGCTCTGCGATGATGTGGGGCTCCAGCCCACGGTCTTTTACCGTTGGCAGAAGGAGTTCTTCGAGAACGGGGCAGCCGCGTTCCAGACCAAGGTGCGCACCAACCAGCAACCCGAGCAAGAGCGGATCGAGTATCTGACCAAGAAGATCCAGACCAAGGACGAGGTGTTGGCCGAACTGATGGCGGAGCACGTCGCTTTAAAAAAAAGTCTTGGGGAGATCTGAACGGGGTCTGGGTGCCGCATGACCTGCGGGACCAGATCGTGGATTTCGTCCGGCGCTGGTCGGAGAAGACCGAGATCAGCGTCGGGCGGTTCATTGGGTGGCTCGGCGTCGCCGCCAGCAAGTTCTACAACTGGCGGGAGCGCTACGGCAAGGTGAATGAACACAACGGTTGGATTCCGCGGGATTTCTGGTTGGAAGAGTGGGAGAAGAAGGCCATCGTCAATTTTCATTTGAAGAATCCGCTGGAAGGTTATCGGCGCTTGACATTCATGATGCTGGACGCCGACATTGCGGCGGTGAGTCCGTCGAGTGTGTGGCGGGTGCTGGGGCAGGCTGGACTGCTGGGGAAGTGGAAAGGCAAGCCTTCCAAGAAAGGTACCGGGTTCGAGCAGCCGCCGCAAGCGCACCAACACTGGCATATTGACGTTTCCTACATCAACATCAGCGGCACGTTCTACTACCTGTGCAGCGTGTTGGATGGCTACAGCCGCTCCATCGTCCACTGGGATTTGCGTGAATCAATGACCGAGGCTGAGATCGAGATCATCTTGCAGGGGGCCAAGGAGCAGCACCCGCAGGCCAAACCCCGGATCATCTCCGATAACGGGCCGCAGTTCATCGCGCGGGATTTCAACGAGTTTATTCGTATCTCGGGGATGACCCACGTGCGGACGTCACCGTACTACCCGCAATCCAACGGTAAGATCGAGCGTTGGCACAAGTCGCTTAAAGGGGAATGCATCCGGCCCGGGACGCCGTTGACGAAAGAGGACGCGCGGCAGCTCATTGAAAAGTACGTGGATCACTACAACACCGTGCGCCTGCACAGCGCCATAGGCTTTGTCACGCCGGCAGATATGCTGGCGGGCCGCCAGGAAGAAATCCACACCGCGCGGGATCACAAGTTGGAAGTAGCGCGTCAGCAGCGGCAAATCCGCCGCCAGGAGACCGCATCGGCCAAGCGAGATACACTAAATTTGCCAGGTGAAACGGAAGCGGGCTCTGCAGGGATGCAACCATGCTGAGGGATGACTTGGTGGGCTCATCGAGACGATATTGTTGAGGGCGTGGAAGTTCACCTTTCGCGCTCCACCCAAAACTCACATCGGATCGGTAGACCCTTATGCCTTGAAAATCCCCGCCCCGCAGGGGCGGAATACTCACTAACGGAGAGCGCTCATCTCTCCATTTCACGCTGAACCGGAACACGCCTAACTTTTCGTCTTCTATATTCTGTCTCCTGTCTTCTGTCTTCTTGTAGGTAAGCCCAAATGATCAAAAAAGCCGCCTAACCCTTCCGTCTTCTATATTCTGTCTCCTGTCTCCAGTCTTCTGTCTTCTTGTAGGTAAGCCCAAATGATCAAAAAAGCCGCCTAACCCTTCCGTCTTCTATATTCTGTCTCCTGTCTTCTGTCTTCTGTCTTCTTGTAGGTAAGCCCAAATGATCAAAAAAGCCGCCTAACCCTTCCGTCTTCTATATTCTGTCTCCTGTCTCCAGTCTTCTGTCTTCTTGTAAGGTAAGCCCAAATGATCAAAAAAGCCGCCTAACCCTCCCGTCTTCTATATTCTGTCTCCTGTCTCCTGTCTCCTGTCTTCTGTCTTCTTGTAGGTAAGCCCAAATGATCAAAAAAGCCGCCTAACCCTTCCGTCTTCTATATTCTGTCTCCTGTCTCCTGTCTTCTGTCTTCTTGTAGGTATACTCAGATTGAGTTCGTCCTTTCCGAAAGCCAACAATAAGTGGTTCCGCAGTTTGGACGCCTGGTATCGGTGTCCGTGATGATGATCCTGGTGGCGTTGTTCACCTGGATTTATCACCGCGATAAACAGCAGCGCGTGAGGCTTTGGATGATCGGCTGGAGTGCCATCCTGGTGCATTTCGGAGCCGCTCTTCTAGATAGCTTTCATCTCATCAGATCCGGCCTTGCCGATTGGCTCGCCTATGCGACGCTGATTTCCGCGGCCGCCAGTTTTCTGGTTTCGGTGTGCCCGAACTGCGCCACCGTGCTCTGGCGCTCGCTATTCCTTGCTGGTCTGGTAGCGCCCGCATTGGTATACGCTGGGTTGCTCACCGCCGGCGCTCAAAGTGCCTTCGCCTACGCGCTGATTTTGGGCCTAATGTGGAGTGCCGGATTCTATTTAGCGCGCCCGTCATTATGGCGGGCTGGCTTCGTGGGATTGGGAGTGGCGCTCATCAGTGCCAGCGTGACGGGCTGGGCAGCTTCAAAGGCCGGCACCGTGCCTGAATACGGTCTTGACTTGATCCTGTTTTCGGCCTTTGCCACCACGGCGCACCTCTTCTGGAAGCATTATGCGCGATTGAGCCCCGGCGTCGCTCTCACCTGCGTTTCGTTCCTCTTATGGGGCTTGGTGTTTCCCTTGGGAAGCCTCGCCGATTACCTTCACGCCGGCATTCCCGACGATCACGTCGTATGGGATCTACCGAAATATGCCGTGGCCTTCGGCATGATTTTATTGCTGTTCGAAAGCCTTGAAGAGCTGCTGCGGGTGGAGGTAACGGAGCGCCGCCGGGCCGAAGACCGCGCGCTGGCCGCCAGCGAAGCCAAGAGCCATTTTCTAGCGAACATGAGCCACGAAATTCGCACGCCCATGAACGACATTCTCGGCATGGCCTCTTTGATGCTCGATATTGGCGGCCTGACTTCGCCGCAGCGCGACAACCTCGAGTTAGTGCGTACCTCCGCTCAGTCGCTCTTGCTGGTGCTCAATGACATTCTCGACTTTTCTAAGATCGAGGCCGGCCAGCTCTCGCTGGAAGACATCGAGTTCGACCCAACCGAGTTGATCTTAGATCTCGTTCGCTTGATGCGTTTGCGCGCCCAGCAAAAGAGTCTGCTGCTGATTTACGAAATTAAGCCGGGCGTGCCGGGTATTGTTTTAGGCGACCCGGGGCGGCTGCGTCAGGTCTTGCTGAACCTGCTTTCGAACGCCATCAAATTCACTGAGAAGGGCAGTGTGTTGTTACAGCTGGAGCCCAAAGGACCGCCGGTTGAAAATGAGGTGCTCCTGAGGTTCAGTGTGACTGATTCCGGCATCGGAATTCCAGCGGAGAAACAGAAAGCAATCTTCCAGCCGTTCTATCAGGCGGATCGTTCTATCACCCGCAGGTTTGGCGGCACTGGCCTCGGACTCACCATTGCTTCCGAGTTGGTCGGGCTTATGCGAAGCCAACTCAGCGTTGAATCAAGCCGCGCCGGGAGTATCTTCTCCTTTGAAGTCCGCTTTGGCGTGGGTGAAAGCCAGACGCACGGCATTACACAACTGGCGAAAGCGGTGGCGCAATCGGGCTCCGGCCGCACAGTCGAAAGCGTGACTGTTGCCAAGCATGAACCGGTCGCGGTTCGCTCACTGCGCATTCTGGTGGCGGAAGACAATCCGCTGAACCAGTTGGTAGTCAAGCGCCTCATGGAGAAACAGGGGCATACCGTTACGATCGCGGCCAGCGGCCAGGAAGCCATCGCCGCATTAACTCGAGATGCGTTCGACGTGATCCTGATGGATATCCACATGCCGGAACTGGACGGCATTCAGGCAACCCGCCTCATTCGCGCCGGCGAAAAAACCACCGGATGTCACATCCCCATCATCGCCGTCACGGCGTTGGCCATGAAAGGGGATGCCGAGAAGTGCCTGGCAGCCGGCATGGACGCTTATATCTCAAAGCCGATTCGAGAGAGTGAACTCCTCTCCAAAATAGACCAGTTAGTGTAGTGGGGCTGACCTCCGTACAGCCGCGAGTGCTAACGAGCGGTAACGACAGGCCTGCTCAACCTGTTTTTCAACGAAGCGCTCATGGTCCTGTGGCCCACCCATGATGATGAAAATCGCCGAATCCGCGCCGGAAGCGTAAGAAGGTGTGAAAAAATCAAAATCGAAGATGTGGGGCAGGATGGCATCCTGCGCGCCGATTGGCAATCGGCGCTCGGCGCATCCGAGCCGGAAGCGTAAGCGCCCTAACTCGGTTTTCAAGGGAGTGCTTCGGGCAGCACGCCGCTACGGCAGCTTGGTCGCCTGCCGCGATGCCAGTTGCCAGCGGCCTTCTTCCCGGGCCCAAACTTCCGTCAGGTACAAGTGGCTTGTGCCCGTCTGAACCGTAGTAATCACTGCCGAATGCGTAATCACCGCCACGCTCCCATATTGCCGCACTTGCGTGTTTTCGAACTCTATCGACTTATAAACCGTTGCGCCCCCTGTGGCGTCTTCAATGAATTGCTCTTTTGTTTGTGTCTTGCCGCTGGAATGCGTATAAAACTCAAATCCGCCGCCAGAAGCTTCTCCAACGCGCTTCGGTCTTGTTTCAGAACGGCGCCCTTCCACTGCTCTTCCGCATGCAATACGCCTTCCTTCACCGCTGTCGAAGGTTCAGCCGCCCATCCAACGATTGCCAGAGCCAATAAAATCCACCCGGTTTTGTAAATAGCTTCATGCTTTTAATACATCACGAACGCCCACAGCGTATCGCCGGTAGCTGCGATCACATACTGCAGGCCATCGAGCATATAGGTCTGCGGAGGATTGCTCACGTAACCAATGCGAGTATTCCACAGCGGCTTGCCCGTAGCCGCGTCGTGAGCCACCAAGCTGCCGGCTCCATCGCCGCCGAAGATCAGTCCACCGGCCGTCGCTAGCAAGCCGCCGCCACCTCCGCCATCGCTGTAGTATGGATGCCTCCACACAATCTTTCCGGTCTTATAATCAATCGCCGTCAGGTAGGTTCCCACAGAGCCGATCTGGGCTTCCTCCTTGCCGCCGAGACCCATCGAACCGCGCGGATCTAGATCGGTGAGATAAAACTCCGAAAAAGTGTTGTGCTCGGAGACGTATAGGAGACCTGTATCCGGAGAGAAGGCGGGAGGCTCCCAGTTAACCGTGCCGTCCGATCCAGGTGAAACCAATGAACCACCCACAGTCGCATCCTTTTCGGCGTTTACTTTCGGCCCACCAAATTGGTTCAGGCCCTCCGCCCAGTTGGTGAACTTGCCCCACTTACTGGTAACGAGATGTTCCCCGGTCGTCCGATCAAGAGTGAAGTAATATCCATTGCGCGCCGCCGTCAGTACCAGTTTCCTCATCTTGCCGTCAAACAGTGCGTCTACCAACACCGGAGTTTGCGCCGAATCGTAGTCGTGCATGTCGTGCGGCGACGTCTGGTAATACCAGGCCATTTTGCCCGTATCTACATTCAACGCGATCATCGAGCAGGTGAAGAGATTGTCGCCCAAACCGCGCGTGCCGTTGGTAAACGCCGGCGTTGGGTTGCCCGTGCCGAAAATATAGAGCTTCGTTTCCGGATCGTATGCCCCTGAAATCCATGTCTGTGCGCCGCCGTGTCTAGCGGCATCGAGACTAGCCCAGCTATCAAGACCCGGATCGCCTTTCTCCATAGGCACCGTGTAGTGCTTCCACTGCAACTCGCCGGTCTCGGGATCGAACGAATCCAGAAAGCCGGGAGCGTCGATATCGTCGCCCGTTCCCACCAGAACGTGATTGCCCACCACCACCGGCGCTGTCGTCGAGAAATAACCGTCATCCACGTCGGCGATCGTTTTGTGCCAGCGCTCCTTGCCCGTCTTGGCGTCGAGCGATACCAGATAATCGTCCGGTGTCTCCATGAATAGATAGTTGTTCCACATGCCCAATCCGCGATTGCCTATGTGGGTGCCGCCTTTGGTCTTCCAGAAGTAATGCCAGAGTTCGTGGCCGTCGCGCGCATCCACCGCCCAGGCATTGTCGGGCATGGTGAAATAGAGCGTGCCATCCACTTCAAGCACCGAAGCTTTGATGGTTCCACCTCGCAGATTGATATCGCCCGCACCCTCGCCTCCTATAATCACCGGCGCGCTCCGAAAGCGCCTCCGAAACCGTGTGTTGCTCTCACCCGTTCCCGCAGTAACCTGCGTCGTCCAGGCAAGAGTCAGGTGCTGCACATTGGAACGATTCACCTGCTTCAGCGCGCTGTAGCGCTTGCCCGAATAATCGCCGCTGTAGGTTGGCCAGGAATCGGCGAGAGGTTTCAGGATGTCGTCCGGATTCAAACCGTGGCCTTGCGCGTGAACCAGCATGGGCGCAGCGATCAGGCTTAGCGCAACGGCGCAAACGATTGGGCTGAGTTTCATTTCAAAGTCACCAGGTATGCCGTCACATCGTGAATATCTTTGTCGCTATATTGCGATAAGAGGTCGCGATGAACCTTCAGCGGATCGTGAATCTCCACCGTCGGTGTCTCCCCGTTTCTGCGAAAAGTGGTTTGCGATCCGTCTGTGAGAGTAAGCGTGATTGAAAAATCGTCCACTCGCACCAACTTACCTTCCACTGTTTCTCCAGAGGGCAGCGACACAGTGGCTGTTACCGTGCGCGCGCTAGGTGCGGTTCCTTCGCGCGCTTCCTCTTCCTCTTGCCGTGTGCCGCCGGCCAGCCAAGCGTCTTGCAGTCGCTTAGGATCGGTAATCCGTGCCGCAATTTGACTCAGATCGTTCGCCGGGGAATGGCATCCGCTGCACTTCGTTGCAAAGTAGGCTTTCCCTTCCCTGGCATTCCCTACGAGGATGCTCGGCACTTCACGGCCGGCGGACGGCGGGGCGCCTTGTCCTTTGATGGTCCCAATCACGCTGCGCACATAAGCGGCCACCGCATTCGCATCGGCATCGTTCAACTCAATCGCGGGCATTCCCATGTTCTGGCGGCTCCCGTGAATAATCGGCACGATCAACTCACCATTGCGATCGCTAAGAGCCACCTGCGAGCGCAACAGATTGGGGCCTCCCAGATCGCCTCCGCGCAAATCAGCCCCGTGACAACCGCGGCAGTTAATGCCATACAACGTTTTGCCGCGTGCGATTTGCACCGGGTCGCCCGGCGGCCGCTTCTGTCCGGGCACGAATCCCCCGCGGCGCGCGGGCTCGTTGGGAGGGGCAACGGCCGGCGCCTGAGGCACGGACGTGGCTGGCGTGGTCTGGCCTGCCGCAATTCCCGCCAAGGAAAACACGGCCCATAGATAGGCGCTTCGAAGCTTCCGCAAAATGATCAACCTCAGTCGTAAAAACGTTATTGTACAAAGCAAGCAAAATCAAGCATAAGTGCGCCGCCACCTGCGCCGCCCCATTTGTCCATATAACTCCGCTATCACCTGAACCGCCGCATCCGCCGCCGGCCGATCCGGCAGTTCGTTCGCGTCGTTATAGCCCTCCATCTCCCCTAGCTTGCCGGCATCCTGCACCACAATTCCATCGCGCCGCGCCAGCATGTAGACGTTTTTATAGAACACTCCGTAATTCACCTCAGGCTGCGGGATCAGCCACGCAATCTGTCCCCGCACCGGAACAATCGATTCATCATTCCACAGCGCCCTCGCTCCGTAACCCGTCGCGTTCACAATCACCTTCTGCGCCAGTTGCTTTAACTCGGCCGGCGCATGAAACTCCACTCTCTCGATCTTGCCGCCCGCCACCAGGAAATCGTTGATGAGCTGCCGGGAATAATCCGCGATGTTGAACATGAGGCTCGACGTGCGTTGCACATAACGTGTCGGAAACGGGTGGCTGCCGCGCGGCAGATCTTGCTGGCGCGGCGTCAAATCGTTGACTCGATCTTGATAGTGCGCAAAGCCCAACGTATCGTCGCGCCGAAGACTCGCCTTCATCTCATCGGCAGGTGTGTCCGAGAGAGTGTAACGATCAGTCCATTCCACGGGATTCCCAGCCATGCCGAGATAGCTCTCATAGGTGTGAAACGAGTATCGGCACATTTTCTCCCACAGGGCTGGAAAATCCGGCGACACTGAGTTCGTCAACGCGATGCGTGAGTCGGGCGTCCAGGATCCGGTGGCGCGTGCGGAGCGCACCTCCGGCGGACGCTCCTTGGCATAAATCGTAACCTTGGCGCCCGCGCGTTGCAGTAGAGTGGCAGAGGTCAACCCGAGGGCTCCACACCCAACCACGGCCACCTCCCGCTCTGCGAGTTGCAGCGCTTTTTCCACTGCCACACTGCTCGATCCCCACGACAAAGACCAGCCACTCCCGCCGTGTCCGTAGTTGTGGATCACGGTCTTATCGCCCACTCGCTCGATGTCAAGCCTTGGCCCAGCTGCGCGAAACGGCCGGAGACAAACCGTCACGCGAAAAATGCGATCCACCTCTGCGCGAACAGGCATCAGCTTAGGAACCGCATCATAGGGAGGCAAAGGCGCGATCTTAGCGATCGGCCCGGCCCTGTGGGCGCACCCGTTCAGACCCAGCGCCGCCACGCCGCCCAGGAAATTGCGTCGATTCATCAGGATCATTGCAAGCAGTTTAGCGAAGCCGCCCGGTTGGCCACAGTGCTACTGGGCCATCCGTGCCAAAACCAGCGTGAGCGGGCTATCCGCCGCAGGCGCGGCTTTGCATTCTTTTTTGCGAATCTGCCAGAGTTGTGCCACGAGATCCAAATTCGCTTCGGCCGTTTCGTTCTCACGCGCCGGCTTCACCTTCGCTTCGAGCGCGGTCTTCGCCTTGTCAAACAACTCCTGCACCTCAGGCGTCTCGCTCGCGGTACAGCGATTCACTTCAGCCAACGTCAGCTCCACCAGTTTGACGCTGCGCCGGTAGCGTTCCGCGGAATCAAGGCCTCTGACAGTGGGATCCAAGAGCAATAATTCGTTGCAAAGGTCCAACCGCTGCCGCGTAGTTTGATCGTCTGGCGCCAGACGCAAAGCAGCTTGAAAATCGTATTGCGCCGCACGGTAATTGCCGCGTGCGAAATCGGCTTCGCCCAGTCCCTCATGCCCTTCCGCGTTCGCTGGGTCGTCGTGAAGAACTTCACGAAACTCATCCGACGCGCGGGTGGCAGAGCCAGCCGTCAGAAACAGCCGCCCCAGTTTGATGCGAGTCTTTAGATCCTGGGGAGCATAATCCTGAACCGGCAGTAACTCCGCCAATAGCTCCTCTTTCGAGTTATGCTTCGCCAGGAAATCAATCAGCTCAAAACGCGTCCGCCGTCTGTTCTCCAGTTCATGATCGTTCCAGTGCCCGTAAATAGCGCGGTGAAAGTATGAGACAGCATCCCTAAAGCGTCCCTCTTCGCCCGCGATGCGAGCCATCCACAGGCTGGCTGCGCCGTCGGTGGGATCGCTTGCCAGTAAGTCGAGTAGAGTCGCTTGCGCGTCGTCAAAGTTTCCAGCCGCGAACTGCGCCTCCGCCAGCGTTTGAAGATAACCGCGATTGCTGCGTTCAATGGCAATCGCGTCTTCAATCCGCTCAATCGCCTGCTTATTATCTCCGCGTCGCATCAAAGCACGGCCTTGTTGAAAAGCGCGCTCAGCTTGCGCTTGACTGTCGGCCTGCTCGGCCCGCGCGAGAAATGTGTCCGCAATCCAGAGTCCCGCGATGGCCAACAAGACCAGCCCAAACGTTCCCAGGAACGACCGCCCCTTCATGCTCGTTGCCGTCATTCGGGCCCCTCCACCTTTCTCTCGCGCTTCACAACGCCATAGGTGTTCAGGATGTCATCCAAAACAACGATTCCTACCAATTGATGAACATTGGCGCGGCTCACAACCGGCAGTACATTCAGCCCGCTCGCTCCCATCCGCTCGAGCGCCAGGGCCAGACTGTGATCTATATGAACATGTGCCAAGTCTTCGCCGCTCGCTTGACTCTGTTGGGGGCTTTCGTCCAGAATGTCCGCAACAGTTTTGTCTGAGCCTCCCTTGGCCGCTGCATCTTCGATCTCGCTCTTCCTGACCAAGCCTCTCAGACCGTCCTCAGCCACAACCGGCCACGCATTCAGAGGGCTGGCTTCTACCTGCGCTAGCACCGCGCCCACCTGCGCATCTGGCGATAAAGCCAGTGGTGCCGCGCGCATGGCATGCCGCACTTGGATGTTGCCACTCTGCGAACGCGATTGCGCGCTTGGCAGGTGTATGCCTTCCTGCTGCGACAGCGCCTCATAGATCGGCTCTGGCTGCAGCTTTTGGGAAATAAAGAACGCGATCAAATTCGAGATCATCAATGGAACGATGATGGTGTAATCTCTGGTAATCTCGAAAATCATGATGACCGAGGTAAGCGGAGTGCGCACGATTCCCGCGAAGGCCGTTCCCATGCCTACCAGCGCGTAGGCTCCGGGCCCGGCGGTAGAGGCGGGGAACAGGGAGTGAGCCACTCCTCCTACCGCTGCTCCTATCATGGCTCCGATGAACAGGCTCGGGCCGAAGATACCGCCCGCATTACCGGACGAATAACAAACGGCCGTGGCGATAATTTTGAGAACCGCGAACAGGACACACATCTGGACGACGATATTGCCATTCAAGACTTTCTCGACGTAGTTATAGCCGACTCCCAAAACCTCAGGCACGAAATAGCCAAGCACGCCCACTGTTAGGCCGCCGGCCACCGGTTGGAACCACACTGTCTTCTTGGGCAGGCGCATAAACCAGACGCGCAATCGCAGCAGCAGTTTCACGAAGCAAACCGAACCCAGTCCTCCCACCACGCCCAGCACCGCATACACCGCGAACTCGGCCGGATTGACTAAGTGGTAGCCGGCCACATGAAAGAGAGGTTCATCGCCCAGCACCAGGTGCAACACCATCCAGGATGTGGCGGCGCTTAGCACCACCGAACCGAGCACAGTGGCGTGCAGATCTCCCAGGATCTCCTCGAGCGAGAACAGTACCGCCGCTATAGGGGTATTGAATGCGGCCGCCAATGCTGCCGCGCACCCGGCCGGAACCAGAGCCTTTACCAGCTTCGGGCTAAGTCCGAGATTGCGCGTGACCACTGAGGCCAATCCTGCACCCACATGGACCGATGGGCCCTCGCGGCCCAATGCGAGTCCGCTGGCCAGAGATCCCGAACAGCAGAAGAATTTGCCCAGCACGGTGCGAAATTCAATGCGTCCGTCGTTAATCACGATGGCTGCTTTCGTTTGCGGAATTCCGCTGCCGCGCGCGAACGGAAAATAGCGCCACAACACATAGCCCATGCTCAGAGATCCCAGCACCGGCACTAAGACGCGCCGCCAGCCCGCTCCTCCCGCCGGATACATCTGCGCCGCCAGCCGTCCCGTGAGCAGGATAAACGCCACCGTCACCAATCCAACCAGCGCGCCAATCAGTAGACTCAGCACCAGCGCCAACTGATCGTCGTTCTGGCGGAGCCTTTCCAGACTCCTGCGGAATTTTTCAATCAATGGATGATCCCCTTGCGTACCGCGTAAAGAATCAACTCCGGCACAGTATGCAGGTTTAGCTTTTGCAAAATGTGCGAACGGTGCGTTTCCACAGTGTGGAAACTGAGGTTCAATAGATGCGCAATGTCCTTGTTGCCGCGGCCTTCGGCGGCCAGTTGCAGAATCTCCCGCTCGCGTGCCGTCAGCAATTCAAAGCTATCGGTTTTCTGCTTGTCCGACATCTGACGGAAATAATCTTCCCGCAAAAGCAAGTTGATCTTAGGGCTGAAATACGAATGCCCCTGGCTCACGGCGTTTACCCCGGCAATCAGATCGGCCTTCAGCGAATCCTTCAATAAATATCCGCGCGCGCCGGCGTTCAATGCCCGCACAATATAGCTCTCATCGTCGTGCATGCTTAATATGATTACCGCCGCCGGCGGGCACGTTTCGGTGATGCGTCTAGTGGCGTCGATGCCATTTAGAACGGGCATCGCGACATCCATCACCACTACCTCGGGACGATGCTCGCCGGCTAGCCGCACCGCTTCACGCCCATCGCTCGCTTCCGCCACCACCTTGAACCCATCTTGCCTCTCGAGCAATAACCGCAGCCCTTCGCGCAGCAAGTTATGATCGTCGGCCAACAGTATCCGGGTTGGTTTCATGTATTGCTTCCGTAGCCAGATCCGCTATCGGCAGGTTGATCCTTAACAGCGTTCCGCGGCCCGGGTGAGAATCAATCGAGAACATTCCTCCCAAGTGGCGCACGCGCTCTTCCATTCCCAGTAAACCAAGACCGCGCACTCGCTCGGCGTCGAAGCCACTGCCATCGTCTTGTACCGTTAGATCAATTCCATACGCGGAGCGTTGCGCGCGTACTTGCGCCGCGCTCGCCCGCGCGTGCCTGGCGACGTTGTTCAAAGCTTCTTGCACCACGCGGTAAATGCAGGTTTTATGTTCCTCCGGCAACTCTCCGAGTTCGGCTGCCGATACCTGCACCCGTAAGCCCGTCCTCTTGGCCGTCTCTCTGGCTTGCCAGTTCAAAGCGGGCACCAGTCCAAAGTCATCCAGCATAGAGGGCCTCAGCAGAAGCGCCATATTCCGCGCGCCCGCCAATCCTCGCTGCGCCAGATTACGAATCGATTCCAGCCGTAGCCGTGCCTCAGCGCCGCGCTCCACCTCGAGCAGATTTTCCGTCTCCAGCAAGATCGCTGAGAAAGACTGTCCCGCTTCGTCGTGCAGCTCGCGCGAGAGAGCGCGCCGCTCATCTTCCTGCGCCCGCAATAGCTTTGCCGATAATTCCCGCAAACTCGTCTTCGCCTCGATGTTTTCCTCCAGCCTGCTGCGCACCTCGTTCTGCAGGCGCAGAATCACCAGGCTGGTATAGATGGCCAGCGCTGATCCTCCCATGAGTGTCAGCACAATCACGCCAAGCAAGCCGAGCCGCAGCCTCTCGAAGAAACCCGCTAGCTGCCGGTCGCCCTGTTGCAAACCCCGCTCGTTCAATTGACCCACGCGGTCGGCAATCTGCAACATGGCGGTGCGCCGCGGAATCAGCTCGCTATAGAAAAATTGATAGCGATACTTCGCGCGCTCTTCCTCGGTCCAAGCAAAGGTGCGGTTCAACACCTCCCAATACCCGTCTATCTCCGAGCGCAACTTGGCGAACGCCGTGGTCTCTTCCGGCTCAAGCGATGTCTGGTATTTCTCCAGCGCCGCATCGCTTTGCTTGTGCAGGCTGTTCACCTCCGCCAGTTGCGAAGAAGCGCCCCCCAACGGAGCCAGCAACGAATCGCGCGCCACGGTGCCGGAAAGATATATGGAAGAGCGAATCTGTTCCAACATCCGGCTGCGCTCCAGAAAGTGCTGTTCCACTCGGGCATCGCTAGTGCGCAGGCTGCCGATCATGACTAACGCGCCTAATTCGGCGGCGGCCATAATGAGCAGCAACCCGCCAAATCCGCCCGCTAATGCCAGCCAGGGATGCCGCCACATAGGTTAACTTCCTAGCGTGACATAAACCCGTCTGCCTCTGCTATCCCGTCGAGACTGTATTTCAAATGGCAAAAAATACCGTATCGGCCCGATATCCTTCGCGAGCGCCATTCCCTAGAGTTTGATTAGGGAGCACCTATCGATGCAAATGAAAGCCATTCCAAGTGTCACGCTGATCGGAGTTCTGGCGTTACTGGCCAGTTGCCACAAGCAAGTTGCGGCGGTACATCCGCCTGCGGCGCCG
The DNA here is from genome assembly GCA_963785595.1 of Bryobacterales bacterium. Taxonomy (GTDB): domain Bacteria; phylum Acidobacteriota; class Terriglobia; order Bryobacterales; family Bryobacteraceae; genus Bog-105. Next base: position 137,289 of record CAWAVY010000005.1, read on the forward strand.
CAGCCGCAGACAGCAAAAGCCGCGCCCCCGGCCCAGACTCAACCAGCCGAGCGTCCCGTGGCGCGCTATACCCGCCCCGCCATGCCGAGCGAGGCCACCAAAGCAACCATTCAAAGTCTGATTGATCGAATCCAGGACGTTTACTTCGCTTACAACAAGCACAATTTAACGCCTGATGCCGAAAGCACTCTGCAAAGCGACGCTAAAACACTTCGCGAAATTTTGAAGGACTATCCAACTTATAAGCTCACTGTGGAAGGGTTCTGCGATGAGCGCGGCTCCGACGAATACAACATTGCGCTGGGCGATCAACGAGCGAAAAATGCCGAGGAATTTCTGGAACGGCTTGGCCTTCCCGCTTCCCAACTTCGTACCGTGAGCTATGGCAAAGAAAAGCCGGTCTGCACCGAGCACACCGAATCCTGCTGGCAGAAAAACCGCCGTGCGCACATCACGCAAGAGCAGTCTAGTTAAGGAGGCCCACATGCGTTCAATTTACGCGGCCTTCGGGCTGCTGCTGGCAGTGGCCCTCGCTAACGCTTTCGGTGGCCAGGCGCCGAATGTCTCGGGCATCTGGCTCGCCGATTCCAATTCGTCGCTGAAACTGATCTTCGATCAGAAAGACAATCAGATGCACGTCCAAGAGATGGAGGGCGATAAGCTCAAAGCCGATTTCACGTGCGCTTTGAACGGCCAGGAATGCACCGTAAAAGAGGGCGGGCATGCTGAAAAAGTCATGCTGTACTTTAACGGCGCCAAATTGGTGGAGATACGGGAACGCGGCGGCGAAACCGTCAAACAACGTTTCTCTCTGAGCGACGACGGCAAAACCCTTACCGAGGAAACCGTGCCCCTCACTGCGGATCAGAAGGCTGAGACGCTCTCGTTTCGCCGTCAAGCTGCTTAGTTGAGTTCGAAGGGAGCCCGCGCGATTTCCTCCCTACCGCTGCCGGGCTCTCTTTTTTGCCGTTCGCATACTTGTAGCGGGCAGGTTAAACTTGCTGTAGAGCATGTCACCTTCGAGCGCGGCAATCAATAAAAAATCGCCACCGCTCGCCGCAATCCTGACCGCCGCCGCATTTGCTCTGCTAGCCTTCGCTGGCTTTGTTTATCTAAGCCGCCCGGTCCCGAAAACCGCCGTTAGCGCGGCATCACAAGAAGCCAAAGCCTATTTGGCAAACTTGGCGCTCAGCGATGTCACCATGCAAGCGTCGGAGAACCTCATGAACCAGAAGGTCGTAGAGGTTCTAGGCAACATCTCAAACAATGGTCCGCGCGAATTAAAATCGATTGATGTCTATTGTCTGTTTTACAGCGTGGATGGCCGTCCCTTGCATCGCGAGCGTTTGCGCATCGTAGGCGGCGTTGAAACGCGCGGATCTCTGAAGCCCGGCGCCACCAGAGCGTTTCGCATGCCGTTCGACAGCCTTCCCGATGGCTGGAATCAAGCTCTGCCCAAAATGGTGATTGCGCAAATCACCTTCGTGAACTAGCTCATGCGAATCCTGATCGCCGAAGACGATAAAGACCAGCTTGCATTGCGGAGCCTGCTGCTTTCCAGTAGCGGTTATGAAACCATCGCCGTTAGTACTTCGGCGGCTGCATTGCATGAAGCCAAGGCGCAGCGGCCCGAATGCGCGCTGGTTGATCTGAAGTTGCCCACCGAAGCGATAGGATTGAGCCTCATCCGCGCACTGAAAAAGCTGGACGCTGCGATGCGCGTTTTCGTTCTCACCGGCGGCGACCCGCAGCGCGTCAACGCTTTGCTGGAAAAGAAACTGGTGGACGAAGTGTTTGTGAAAGGCGCGTCCACGGCTTACCTGATGAAGAAGTTGGGCGAACTGGCTGGCAGCGCGGAACCGAAGTTGGCCTTACTCCGTAAAGCGTTGGCGAAAGAGAACGCGGTGGTGTTCGACGTGAAAGCCGTGCCGCGTGCGGCGCGCAGCGAAGTGGTGGGCGTAACTACCGATGGCGCAATGAAGGTGCGTGTGGCAGCCGTGCCCGACCAAGGCAAAGCAAACGAAGAGCTGCGGGTGGTTCTGGCGGAGTGGTTCAAAGTGCCGAAGAGCAACGTTGAGGTGCTATCGGGCGAAACATCACAAAGGAAGCGGCTGCGGGTACATCGTTGAGCATCAGGAAACGAACGACCGCAGAATCGGCATGAAACTACCTATCTATGGCGGTCTGCTACGCCTTTGAACGAGGACGCTTATTCCTTCCCCGAGTTCTTGACAAAATCCAAAATGTCAAACCGCCGCACCTCGCGGTTCGGGAAAAAACTGTCCACGGCCGCCTTTTCATCGTCGAAAATGCGGAACACGGTGGCGAGTTTGGTCAGGATTAAAAGCTCCGCACTGCGCTTCGAAAGATTCATCAGCGCCATCGCGCCGCCTGCTTTACCAAGCGTGGAATGGGCGGCCACCAGCGTTCCCAACCCTGAGCTATCTATATAGTCCACAGCTTGCATATTCAGAATCATGCTGCGGCTCTCGGCGCTGGCCGCTTGGTTGCCACGCTCGCGCAATGCGCCCGCCGCTTCTCCCGCCACCAGCCTTCCCTGCAAATCAAGAATCAAAATTCCTTCCACTTCGCGTTCTCGAATGATAAGCGCCATGAAGCCCTCCGGCTGAACTTCTTGTTTTGTAGGATCTTGCTGTATTGTAATGCAGTTGTCAATTGGCCTCGCTTCGGGAGGGGTAAAGTAGATAGTTGGAATTTATGACTGGCGGTCGAGCTAGGCGCGTAATAACCATAACGGTTGCGGCGGCATTCCAATTGGCGGCGTCGCAGCCGGAGCATCACGTCACCAACATCTTTAAGCCCCTCGCCACGCCGGCGGAATCGGAATATAACATCGCCCTGCTGGTGTTCGCCATTACCGGCGTTATTTTCGTGGGCGTGGCCGGGCTCATTGCGTTCACCATTTGGCGCTTTCGCCGCCGCTCCGATGCTGAGCATCAGGAACCTCCGCAGGTGTACGGCAGCAATCAGATAGAAGTTGCCTGGACGGTGTTGCCCATCCTCATTGTCTTTGTACTCATTGGCGTTTCAGCGCGCGTCATCGCCGCCGTAGAAAATGCCAGCCCGCCACAAGCAGCCTTGAAACTTACCGTGATTGGCCATCAATGGTGGTGGGAGGTTCTTTATCCCGATTACAACATCGTCACCGCGAATGAAGTTCATATGCCGGCTAGCCGAAACGGGAAGTACGCAACTTATTTGCAACTGGAGAGCGCCGACGTCATTCATAGTTTTTGGGTGCCTCAGCTTTCCGGCAAAACCGATTTGATTCCGAATCGCACAAATTTCATGTGGATGGACCCCCGCGAACCGGGAATTTACGATGGCAATTGCGCTGAGTATTGCGGAACCCAACACGCCAACATGCTGCTGCGGGTCGTGGCGGAAGATCCCGCCGCCTTTAAGCAATGGACCCTGGGGCAACAAAAGCGCGCGGTGGAAGATCCGGATGTGAGCGAGGGCCGCGCGGTGTTTGAATCGCTCGCCTGTGTGAATTGCCACAACATTTCCGGCTTGGGCAAGGCTAGCGCGGGCAGTAAGTTCGGCCCCGATTTGACGCATTTAATGAGCCGCCAGACTTTAGGATCGGGCGTTCTCAAGAATACGCCGGAAAACTTGCGCGCCTGGGTGAACGATCCGCAGGTCGATAAGCCCGGCTGTCTCATGCCCAGCATGAAGCTGACCCGCGATCAGTTGAGCAAGGTTGTGAATTTTCTGGAGACACTGAAATAAATATGGCGTCGATTCATTACCCGGCAGAGCGTCCGCAGGTGGAAGAAGCCAAGTTTTCTTTCTCAAGCCACTTGTACGAATGGGTTTCCACCGTCGATCACAAGCGCTTGGGATTGATGTACATCGTTTCGGCGCTGTTCTTTCTTGTGGTCGCTGGATTGATGGCCTCGGTCATCCGCTTGCAATTGGCATTTCCGAATGGCCATGTCGTAGATCCCGATACGTTCAACCGTCTCTTCACCATGCATGGCACAACCATGGTTTTCCTGGTGGGTATGCCGTTTGTCGCCGGACTTTCGAATTATCTTGTTCCGCTGATGATTGGCGCGAGAGACATGGCGTTTCCACGGCTGAATGCGTTTGGCTTTTGGATCTTTTTGTTCGGCGGTTTTCTGCTCTACTTCAGCTACATTGGCGGCAGCGGATTGTCTGGCGCCGGTTCGGCCCCCGACGTAGGTTGGTTTGCGTACGCACCCCTTACCTCGAAAGCGTTTTCGCGCGGCGCCAGCACAGATTACTGGATACTGGGCATTCTGGTTGCCGGCATCGGCAGTATCGCCAGCGCGCTGAACGTTATCGTCACCACCATTTCCATGCGCTGCCCCGGGATGACGCTGAGCCGCATGCCCATGTTTGTCTGGGTGATGCTGATTGACTCCTGGCTCATTATTATCGCGCTGCCGCCGCTATCCGCCGCCCAGATTATGCTGCTGATCGATCGTTTCCTGGGCGGCAACTTTTTCAACACGCAATCCGGCGGTTCTGCCGTCCTATGGCAGCATTTCTTTTGGATCTTCGGCCACCCCGAAGTCTACATTCTGATTTTTCCGGCCTTCGCAATTCTTTCCGAAGTGATCCCCATCTTCTCGCGCAAACCGATTTTCGGCAGGCCCGCCATGGTGGGCGCGGTCGCCTCCATCGGCTTTATCAGCCTCGGCGTGTGGGCGCATCATATGTTTGCTGTGGGTATGACTTCCTGGTCCAACACCTTTTTTACGGCATCTACGATGATCGTAAGCATTCCCACCGGCATTAAGATTTTCAACTGGACCGCCACTATGTACGGTGGCAAATTGCGCCTGGATACACCCATGCTGTTTTGCTGCGCGTTCCTGTTCCAATTCCTGATTGCCGGACTCACCGGCATCATGCTGGCCGTGGGCGCCTTTGACTGGCAGTTGCACGATTCGTATTTTGTGGTTGGCCATTTTCACTTCACGCTTGTGGCGGGATTGGTGTTCGGGCTCTTTGCCGGCATGTATTATTGGTTCCCGAAGGTAAGCGGCCGCATGTATAACGAGAAATTAGGCAAGTGGCATTTCTGGCTGTTTCTGATTGGAGTGGAACTCACATTTGTGCCCATGCACTTTCTCGGCTTCCTGGGAATGCCGCGCCGCATATACACCTACGCGCCCGGCCGCGGATGGGAGTTTTGGAACCTGGTGGCCAGCTCAGGTCTTCTGTTTCAGCTTCCGGCTACGCTCATTTTTGTCTGGAACGTGGTGTATTCAGCGCTGCAGGGCAAGGAAGCCGGCGACGATCCGTGGGACGCCTGGACGCTCGAATGGGCCACTTGCTCGCCACCGCCCGAATACAACTTTGAAACCATCCCCGAAGTGCATAGCAGCCGACCCCTGTGGGACCTGAAGAATCCCAACGATCCCGACTGGAGATTTGAGTAATGGATGCGGCTCTGGCGGGACCCACACCCCCTGCTGTCGGCGAATGGAAACTGCCTGACCGCGGAACGATGGGAGTGATTTTCCTCATTGTCACGGAAACGGCGCTGTTCACGATTTTCGTGGTCGCCTATCTGGTCTATATCGGAAAAAGCCTAACCGGGCCGTATCCGAAAGACGTGCTCGACCTGCCGATTCTGGCCAGCATCTGCCTGCTTTCCAGCAGCGTGACGATTGTGTTTGCCGAACATGCTTTGAAGCGCGAGCGGCTTGGTTTATTTAAGCTTTGGTGGCTGGCGACGATTTTGCTGGGCTTGGAGTTTCTGGTTTCCACCGGGCTTGAATGGCGCAAATTGATCCACGAAGATCATCTCACGGTGAGCACCAATCTGTTCGGCACCACGTTCTACTCGCTGGTAGGCTTGCATGCGAGTCACGTGATTGTCGGCATGATGTTCCTGCTGCTGGTGATGCTGGTCAGTCTGTTTGGCTTTCCCATTCATACCCAGGAGCGGCGCGTGAAGTTTCTTTCCTGGTACTGGCATTTTGTGGATGGCGTTTGGATTGTGGTATTCACAGTTGTTTATGTGATTGGGAGATGAGCGGCATGTCGGAACATTCCACTGGTGATCAAACGCGCATCGTATTGCCGGCGCCTACCTTTTGGCCCATGGTGTTTGCCTTTGGCGTCACCTTGCTGCTGGCCGGTATCGTCACGCATTGGGCTGTGAGTATTGTTGGTTTCTTGATTGCGCTTAAGGCTGCAACCGGCTGGTGGAGTGCGGTTATTCCGCACGAACTGCATGAGGAAGTAGCCATTGAAGTACACAAACGGCCCGCCCCGATTAAGGTCGGCGAGCGTGCCGTGGTGAGGTTGAAGCTGGGGCAGGGCGGCCATCGGGTGCGCGTGCCGGAAGAGATTCATCCATACTCGGCGGGCTTGTGGGGTGGGTTGGCCGGCGGCGCGGTCATGGCCGCTCTGGCTTGCTTATATGGTTTGGTTGCCCAACACAGCATCTGGTATCCCATCAATCTGCTCTCCGGTGTGGTGATTCCCGATTTGGGCAGTGAGTCGATAGAGACTCTGCGCAAATTCAATGGACTGGCGTTCGCCGCGGCTTTTGTCGGGCACGGAGTGATTTCCATTCTGGTGGGAGTTCTCTACGCCGTGATGCTGCCGATGTTTCCCAAGTATGCGCCGTTCTGGGCAGGCATATTGATGCCACTCATTTGGAGTGGGCTGGTGGCCACAAGTTTGAATTTCATCAATCCGGCATTGAACTCGCGCATTAGCTGGCCCTGGTTCGTAATTTGCCAGCTTGGTTTTAGTCTGGTGGGCGGCTATCTCATTGGGCGCAGCACGCAGATTCGAACAATGCAAACCTGGACGTTGGCCGAGCGCGCGTTTCTCGAAACGCCGGAACGTGAGGACCACGAGTGATGCGGGTCTTTGCGCTTGTCATGGCTCTCTTGAGCCTCACGGCCTGCGATCCGCCAGGCAAGCCGAAAAAGGAGGAGCTGGCGGCATCGGAAGTGACCGATTTCAAAACGCTTTTTAGTCAAAACTGTTCCGGCTGTCATGGCGTGGACGGAAAAAGAGGACCCGGGCGAATTTTGAACGATACCGTGTACTTGGCTGTTATCCCGCGCGAGGCGCTGAAGAGCGTCATTGTCAACGGGCGTACTGGAACAGCCATGCCTGCCTGGCAGGACAGTGAGGGAGGTCCGCTGACGCCTCAACAAGTGGATGCGCTGGTAGATGGGATTGAAAGTTGGAAGAAGCCGGTGAGCGCACCGCCCGGCGCCGAACTACCCGCCTATGCGGAGACTACACCTGGAGATCCGGTAAACGGCAAGCGCTTGTTTGTACGTGGTTGCTATGCCTGTCATGGTCCGGGAGCATTGGTAGGATCGGTGACCGATCCTTCCTATTTGGCGCTCGTCAGTAATCAAAATTTGCGCACTTCGATTATCGTAGGGCGCTTGGATTTGGGCATGCCGAACTATCGGGCTCTAAATGCCGGCCATCCTTTGGGGGATCAGGACGTCAGTGATCTGGTTGCTTACCTTGTGTCGCTGCGTCCCGCGGAGCCGGTTACGGGGAGTACACAATGAGTGAACCAAAAGAAGCAGACAAACCAGAAGCGGCGCACGGCAACCCATCCCGCCGCGATTGGCTTTTGAAGATCGGCATGGCGCTGAATGTGATTGCCGGCGCGGCGCTGGCCATACCGTTGGTGGGTTTTGTCTTTTCGAGCTTCGCCGAAAAGAAAGATCCGCGCGACTGGATCTCGCTCGGCCCACTCGATCATTTCCCGGAGAAGACGACACGTCTTGCCACCTACCGCAATCCTTATACTCGGCCGTGGGACGGCGAGACGGCCGAGATTCCTTGCTGGGTGCGGCGCATCGGCGGCAATCAGTTTCAGGTGTTCGCCATCAATTGCACTCACCTCGGCTGCCCGGTGCGCTGGTTTCAAGAGTCGGGCTTGTTCTTGTGTCCTTGCCACGGCGGTGCGTATTTAGAGGACGGATCGCGCGCCGCGGGTCCACCGCCGCGCGGACTTTTTGAATACGCCTACAAAGTGGAAAAGAACATCTTATGGGTGAAGGGCGGCCAAATGCCCACGCTGTCAAATCCGGTTTAGGATACGTTGAATGAATACTCTCCGAAACGTGGCCGTTTGGCTGGATGACCGCCTGCACATCACGGCCATCTACGCCTCAACTGCAGGGCACGAAGTTCCCAAAAGCGCCGGCAGTTGGTTTTATGTTTTTGGCAGCGCCACTTTGCTTTGTTTCGTGATTCAAGTGATTACGGGCGCGTGCCTGGCGTTTGTCTACATTCCTTCCACCAACGAAGCTTGGACGAGCTTGCAATACCTCAACCATGTCCAATTCTGGGGATGGTATTTGCGGGCTGTGCATAACTGGGGATCGAACTTCATGGTGGCTATCATGACGCTGCACATGATTCAGGTCTTCTTGTTTGGCGCTTACAAATATCCGCGCGAGCTTACCTGGGTAAGCGGCATCTTTCTGCTGCTGCTCACTCTCGGCATGGCCTTTACCGGCCAAGTGATGCGTTTCGATCAAGACGCTTATTGGGGACTCACGATTGGCGCTTCCATTACGGGAAGAGTGCCTATTATCGGCGCTCAGCTCGTGCATCTTTTACTCGCCGGGCCGATCATTGCGGGCGAGACTCTTTCGCGTTTCTTCACGCTGCATGTGTTTATGATTCCGGGGGTGATTATCGCTCTGATCAGCATGCACCTGCGGCTTGTTTTGACGAAGGGTATCAATGAGTATCCCAAGGCAGGAAGGCCCGTCCGCAAAGCCACCTACGATGCGGAGTACGCCGAGATTCTCCGCAAAGAGGGCGTTCCGTTCGTGCCGCACGCGATCGACAAAGATCTGATTTTCGCGGCCTTGGTGGTGATTGGCATTCTAGGCGCCGCGTTCATCTTCGGACCAGAAGGCCCGGGAGGTCGGCCCAATCCCACTATTGTTGACACCAACCCGCGTCCCGATTTCTACTTCCTTTCGATCTTTGCCGCTCTGGCGCTGCTGCCCGATTGGATGGAAGTGCTTATCCTGTTTGTAGCACCTACCGTCTGCATTGCGCTTCTGTTGGCGCTGCCTTTCATCTCGCCGACCGGTGAGAAGAGCTATCTGCGGCGGCCGGTGGCCGTGCTCTCCGTTATCTTCGTCATGCTGATCATCGGAGTGTTGACGTATATGGGGCAGACGTCGCCGTGGTCGCCGAAGATGGATGCCTGGAGCGGAGATGCGATTCCGCAGAAGTTTATCAAAGGCCGCACGCCCCTGGAACTTCGCGGGGCGTTGGTCTTCCAAAATAAGCAGTGCCGCAATTGCCACGCCCTTGGCGGCCAAGGCGGCGAACGTGGCCCGGCGCTGGATGAGGTAGCCACGCGGCTCACCAAAGAAGAATTGGTCCGGCAGGTGATTCAAGGCGGCGGCAACATGCCGGCCTACGGGAAAAAATTGAGTCCGGCGGAAGTGGATGCATTGGTCTCATTCATGGCTACGCTGCATACCACTGCGCCGGTGCGGCCCTCAAGCAAGCCGCAAAACAATTTGCCGCGTGACGTAGCGGCCTTGCGCCCGCCCGCTTTGAGTGGGCATTAGCGTGGAATCGGCCGCCTCAGCCGCATTTGAGTCTTGGGCGATCGATGGGCGTCTGGTGGCGTTGCTACTGCTGAGCGCCATTGTTTACATTCGTGGTTGGCTGCGCGGCCGGCGGTTGCTGCGCGATCAGAATGACGGGTTGCGGCTGACCGCCTTCCTTGCTAGCTTGCTTGTGCTGTTTCTGGCAAGCGATTCGCCGCTTGACGCGTTCGACAGTCTGTTTCTGGCCGCGCATATGACGCAGCATCTGCTGCTTATGATGATTGCCCCGCCACTCTTGCTGCTTTCTCATCCGCTGCTCCCGCTGCTGCGCGGCTTGCCCAAGCCTTTTGTCAAAGAAGGTCTGGGCCCGTTCCTGGCGTGGCAGCCGTTGAAGCAGTTCTTTGGCTGGCTCACGTCTCCGATTCCAGCCTGGATTGTCTTTGCGGCCAGCACAGTGCTCTGGCATGTACCAGCGCTTTATGAACTGGCGCTCGCCTCGCCAGCCTGGCACGGCGTGCAGCATGCTTGTTTCTTCTGGTCGGGCGTGTTGTTTTGGTGGCCTGTGATTCAGCCGGGACCCGGCAAACCGCGCTGGCCAAAATGGATGGCGATCCCTTATCTGCTGTTCGCGGATATCTTGAATACACTGCTTTCGGTGGTGTTTGTATTTTCGGGGCACTTGCTCTATCCCAGCTATGGCGTGGTGCGGGCGAGCACGTTGGGGGCGTTAGAGGATCAGAGTCTGGCGGGATTGATTATGTGGGTGCCCGGCTCGATCGTTTTTCTAGTACCCGCCGTCGTGTTGGTGATGGGGTTGTTCACGACGCCGCGCATGCAGGCGGGGACGGCGCCGCGACGGGTGCGCATGCCAGCCGTGTGCGCGAGCCCGGCTTGGTGGAAGCGGGCTCCGCTGTTGCGCCGCGTTGCTCAGGTGGCAATGCTGCTGGTGGCGATTGCGGTGGTGGGGGATGGTTTTCGTGGCCCGCAAGTGGCGGCTTTGAACCTGGCGGGTGTTTGGCCTTGGATTCATTGGCGGACTTTATCGATGGCGGCGCTGTTGGTGGTGGGGAACGTGTTTTGTTCGGCGTGTCCATTCATGTTGGTGCGCGATGGGGCGCGCCGCTTCCTCGCACCCAAGCTGCGATGGCCGGGGGCGTTGCGAAACAAGTGGCTGGGCGCAGGTCTGATCGCGGCTTATCTGTGGGCTTACGAAGCGTTTTCATTGTGGGACAGCCCCTGGTTGACGGCTTGGCTGATCACGGCGTACTTTGCGGCTGCGTTGTTGGTGGATTCGGTCTTTAAGGGCGCGAGTTTCTGTAAGTACGTTTGCCCGGTGGGCCAGTATCATTTTGTGGTATCGCTGGTTTCGCCGCGCGAGATTGCGGTGAGAGACAAAGGCACTTGCCAGCGCTGCCGGACTTACGATTGCATTCGGGGTAACGAAACATCGCGGGGTTGCGAACTGTACCTCTTTCAACCCAAGAAGGCGAGCAATTTAGATTGCACCTTTTGCCTGGACTGCGTCAAGGCGTGCCCGCACGACAACGTGGGCTTGATTTCCGTTGTCCCCGGCAAGACTCTGCTTTCCGACGCCTACCGGACTTCCATCGGCCGTTTGTCGAAACGCGCGGATCTGGTGGCGCTTGTTCTACTGCTGGTGTGTGGCGCATTTGTCAATGCGGCGGGGATGGTTGCGCCGGTGATGATGTGGGAGCACGGTTGGCACCGGCGGCTGGGCATTCATGCCATGCCATTCATTGTAGGCGCGCTTGTCGTTGCAGGCGGAGTGCTGCTGCCACTCGCCGTGTTCTGGTTGTGCGCGGCTCTAAATGGATCGGCCAGCTCCGCGCGGCGTCTGGCCTTCTCGCTGCTGCCGCTTGGTGTTAGCATGTGGGCGGCACATTTGCTGTTTCATGCAGCCTCGGTTTTGACGACCGCTTCAGTTGTGTGGCTGCAGATATTACTGTTGGAGGCGGGCCTGTTGTTCACCCTTTACCTGGCCTGGCGCATAGGACGGAGCGATGTGAAACTGTTCGCACCCTGGGCCGGCGTGGCTTGCCTATTGTTTGTGGCGGGTATCTGGATTTTCTTTCAGCCGATGCAAATGCGGGGGATGATGCATTGATTCGGCGAATCGTTATTTTGATGGCGCTTGGCACGACGCTCACTCGAGCTGACGGCGGCAAAGTGGAGTTTCAGCGCAAAGCGGGCGCGTTCAACATAACGCTGTTTAGCACGCCTTCGCCGGTGCGGGTGGGGCGAACGGATTTCAGCGTGATGGTGCAAAACGTAGCCAGCCCCGAGCTAGTGATGAACGCCGACGTGCGGCTGCATTTTGTGCAACGCGAGGCTAATTCGATTGCCGAAGTAAGCGCGCCGGCGCGGCATGACAAAGCTACGAACAAGCTTCTTTATGCCGCGCCGGTGGATTTGACTAGCACTGGAAAATGGCGCGTCGAAATAGCGGTTCAGACTACGCGCGATAGTGCGCTGGTTACCGGCGATTTGGATGTGTTGCCGCCCGAGCCGCCTTTGCTGGCGCATTGGCCCTACTTTGTGGCGCTGCCGGTGGTGGCTTTGCTGTTTGCGCTCAACCAACGGCTAAAGAGGCGGCGGCGCGCCGTGAATCGGCCATAACAGCCATGGCGGCATTGCGTCCGTTGATGGCAATCACGCTGCCGCCGGGGTGAGTGGCCGCTCCGCACAAATAGAACCCGGGCATGGGCGTGCGGCAACTGAGCCGCTTGCTCCACATATAATCTGGCAGGCACTCACCTTGAAAAATGTGGCCGCCGGTGAGACCTACGCGCTGTTCGATATCCGCCGGGCCGAGCGCTTCGCAATCGATGACGGCTGCCGGCATGTTGCTACAGTAATGCGCAATGGCTTCGAGCGCCAGCCGTTTGGCGGCTTCGCGATGCTGGTTCCAATCGCCCTCCAGAAATTGGTAAGGCACGTATTGTGCGAAGACGCTCATGGTGTAGGTGCCGGTGGGCGCTACGCCCGAATCGTGAACGCTTTGGAAATAGAGTTCCGTCCAGAGGCGCAAGGGGAGCGTTCCCAGGCGGGCGGCTGCATAGCTATCCTTCCATTCCCGCTTGTTGAGAGGCGTGTTGATCTGGCCGTAGTGATGTGGTTCGAGGGTGCCCGGGCGCGCGCGAAAATTCGGCAACTCTTTTAGCCACACATTCACTTTTAGAGTGCAGCCACGCATGGGGACGCCTGCTACCTGCCCACGCCATGCGGCATCGGCATGATCTCCCAAAAGGCGCAGGGCGGTGCGCGGGTCGGCATTGCTGATGACGACGGGCGCATGAATCGTCTCGCCGCTTTCCAGTTGTACGCCCTCGGCCGGAAGGATGCGCTCCACGGGCACGCCGCTCGAAATGACTGCGCCGGCCTTCATCGCGGCGTCGGCTAGGTAGAAAGACACCATACCCATGCCGCCCTTGACATAGCCCCACATTCCGGGCATTCCGCCCAGCCTGCCGGATGAATGATGAAAGCGAATGGAGGCCGTTCCCGCATCGAACGGGCTGGCATTCGTGCCAATTACCCCCTGGCCCAGATAGCCGGCTTGCAAGCGTTCGTCCGTGAGAAAATTCTCCACCATCTCAGCCATCGACCATTCGAAGAGCAGCCGCTTGGCATCTTCGTCCTTACCTAAAAGCGTTTCAATCTGATCGCGGGTGGGTGGTTCGCCAATCCACGCATCGTGTTCGTTGGCGGGCCGCAGTTTGTCGCGGGTCCGGCGGATCACCCCGCACATGGCCCGCCAACCACTCACATCACGCGGGCAGATACGGGCAATCTCCGCTTCGCATTGCTCATCCTCTTCGTAAAGCTGCACGCTGCTGCCGTCTTCGAAAGGGATGAACAAGCCATTGATGGCGGGCGTCCAAGTGAATCCCAGGGCAGCGAGGTTGAGTTCTTCTACGACCAACGGATGAAGGAGGCCCGCGAGATACGCGCAGGGCGACATGCGAACGCCCGGCCAAGGCTCTTCGATAGTGCAAGCGCCGCCAATGCGTTCGCGGCTTTCCAGAACAAGCACACGCTTGCCGGCACGCGCGAGGTAAGCCGCGCAAGTCAGTCCGTTATGGCCAGCGCCCACGATGATGGCGTCCCAGCGCTTGGCGGCCAACTCCCGTATGGGCGCTGGCAATCCCACTCGGCCTGCAGACTGTACGGCGGATATAAACACTGTCTTCATAAGATATCGCGGTTGTGCCGCGAGGGCTTTCGAGTCGGGAAAACCCGCCGTACTGGGCGCGCCTTCTCTCTACACGGAGTTAGATCAGCGTTTCCTGGCGAATGATGAGAGTTTCGAGAAACTCCTTGTCGATCTCGTAGCCGAAGCCGGGCGTGTTGGTGACGTTGATGGTGCCGGCGGGCGAAACTTCGACTGGAGGCGTGATGATATCGCGCTTCCAGTAACGCTTGCTGGCGGATACGTCGCCGGGCAGGACGAAGTTGGGCAGGGTGGAGAGCGCGATGTTGTGGGCGCGGCCAATGCCCGATTCAAGCATTCCGCCGCACCAGACGGGAATGTTGTGCGCCTGCGAGATATCGTGAACCCGTTTGGCTTCGCCGAAGCCGCCCACGCGGCCGAGCTTGATGTTGATAATGCGCCCGGCCTTAATGCGGATCGCTTGTTCGGCTTGGTGCGCGGAACGGATGCACTCATCCAGGCAGATGGGCGTTTCGAGCGCGGCTTGCAGCACGGCGTGATCAATGATGTCGTCGTGCGCCAGCGGCTGTTCAATCATCATGAGATAGAAATCGTCGAGCTTCTTCAGATGATCGATGTCGGCTAACGTGTACGCTGAGTTGGCGTCGGCCATCAATTTGATTTGCGGGAAGCGTTCGCGGACTTGGCGGATGACGTCCACATCCCAGCCGGGCTTGATCTTCATCTTGACGCGCTGGTAGCCGGCGGCGAGTTCGGTTTCGATTTTTTCAAGGAGTTGTTCGACTGAATCCTGAATGCCGATGGAGACGCCGCAGGAAATTTCGTGACGCGCGCCGCCGCCAATGGCTTTCCAGAGTGGCACGTTGCTAAGGCGCGCTTGAAGATCCCAGATGGCCGTCTCAACGCCGCCGCGCGTCATGTTATGGCCGCGAATATGTTCGGTGCGGGCGTTGACTTCGCTGGCATCGGCGAACTCGTGTTTGAGAATGCGGGGCGCAATGTAATCGATGAGCAGCGGCCAGACTGAGCCCGTCCACTCCTCGTTATAGAAAGGGTTTTCGCCGGCGGTGACTTCGCCCCAGCCGGATACGCCATCGGCGAAGGCTTCCACCAAAACGATGTCGCGATCGAAGGTGCGGCCAAAGCTGGTCTCGAAGAAATGCACCAGCGGGATGCGAATGTGGCGCAAGATGAGGCGGTCTACTTTGATTCCCATTGTGCTAGTAAATATGTTCCTGAACTTTCTGTTTTTTCAAAACCGATGACGGCGAGACCGGCGCGGAAGTGTTGGTCGAACTGTTGGCCGATATCTTGTTGAATTTGGAGGGCTTGTGCTGGATGAGTTTCGATGAGTGAGTTGATATTGGAAGGGACGGCGATGCGCGCTTCCACAGGCGGGCGGTGGAACGGTTGGCCGGCGATAATCGCTTCGACGCGCGGGGAACGAAGCCACCATTCGGGCACCAAACGATCTGTAGGCAAGCCGCCATGCAAGACGCTGCTGCTGGTGCCGTATTGATTGTGAACGTAGCGGCGGACGATGACGCCCAGTCGCTCGATGTTGAAGAAAGCGTTTTTGATTTGCAACGGATCGAAGGTCCATTCGATCAGATCGACATCGCTGTTTAAGGCCCACTCGCGCTGTTGGAGCTTGAGACGGCGGCCCACGCCGGTGTTGCGATATTGGGGCAAGACGCCGAGCATGTGGCTATGGATGTAATATTTGCCGCCGGCTTTGAGGCCGGGGATGCCCAGGCAGAAAGCGATCATTTTGCCGGCGGCGAAAGCGCCGAGGACTTGGCCGCCAATTTTGTCGGCGACGACGAAGAGCCGTTGTGGGAGAAGTTCGACATCGTCATAGCCCCAGATCTCGCGCTGGAGGCGCACGACGGCGGCGAACTCTTCCAGTTGGTGGAGTTGGCGAATTTCAATGTTTTCGGGCTGGGCCACGTTCACGCTCCAATAATTGTGGCAGGATCTTGCCTGCGGACTCCTGGAATGCAAAATCGACGGAGTGCGAAAGCGGCGTGGCTTCCAGATTAACTTCAATGATCTTAGCGCCTGCCGAGCGCGCCAAGGGGACCAGCCCGGCGGCGGGATAGACAACAGCCGACGTGCCCACAACCAATAAAACATTGCAGGTTACGGCTGCGTGTTCGGCGGAGGACCAGATTTTCGGATTCAAGTTTTCGCCAAACCAGACGACACCGGGACGGGCGAGGCAGCCGCATTCGCAGAGCGGAGGAAGGGCGAGCGCGGGCGATAGATCACTCCATTCGCGTCCGCAGACTGTGCAGCGCAAGAGCCAGATGCTGCCGTGAATTTCCAAAATGTTTTTGCTGCCGGCGCGTTGATGAAGGCCATCGACATTCTGGGTGATTAGAGTGAACGATGGAACGCATTGTTCGAGTTCGGCGATAGCGGCGTGGCCCGCATTTGGTTCAACGCGCGCGATGAGGCCGCGGCGCCAGCTATACCATTCCCAACACAGCTTTGGATCGCGCGCGAACGCTTCGGGCGTGGCGAGATCTTCGGGCTTGAACTCACGCCACAACCCGGCTGCGCCGCGAAAGGTGGGAACGCCACTTTCGGCGGAGATGCCTGCACCGGTGAGGACGGCGAGGCTGTGCGCTTCGGCGATGAGCTTGCGAGCAAGGACGAGGCTCAGACAGTCCCTTTGCTCATTTCTTCGGCTAGATGCTCGGAGGCGCGCATCGAGAGCGCGAGAATCGTCATGGTCGGATTTTGCCAACCCGCTGTGACGAAGCTGGCGCCATCGACGACCAGGAGATTTTTGATGTCGTGGCATTGACACCATTTGTTGAGGACGCTTTTCTTTGGATCGTCGCCCATGCGGCAGGTGCCGACTTCGTGGATGCTATAGCCGGGCGGGTTCACCTGGTCGGTTTTGCAAACGATCTCCCAGCCGCATTCGTGGAACAACTCTTCGGCGGTATCGGCGGCGTCTTTGCGGAGGTTAACTTCGTTTTGGCCGTCGCGCGCTTCAATGTGCAACACGGGAACGCCCCAGGCGTCCACCACGTCTTTGTTGATGCGGACGTGGTTTTCAAAGCGCGCTACCCGTTCGCCAAAGATACCGGCGGATACGCAGGAGCCGGCATAGCTATCAAGTTTCGCCTGCAGTTCTTCGCCGTAAAGGGGGAAATAATTGGGACTGGCGCTGCCGCCGCTGCTCAGATGAAGGCAGTAGCCTTTGATGAAGTTGCGCTTGTCGGCTTTCGAAAGATTGCGGAAGCGCGGGCAAAAGGCGCTGCCGCCCATGAGCCCCGGCGGGCCTTTGTGGTCGCGTGCTTCAGGGACGGAGGCGACGACATTGACGCCGTACATTTGATCGACGAGATAGTGGCCCATGACACCGCTGGAATTGCCGATGTTCGAATTGAGCAGGAGGCGCGTGCTTTCGAGCGTGCCGGCGGCGAGCACGATGACTTTGGCTTTCACGTGCATCTCGCGATGCGAATGGCGGTCGACAAAATGCACGCCGCTGGCGAGGCCGGTGTTTTTATCGGTGGTTACTTCGCGGACGATGGCGTTCTGCACGATATCGAGCTTGCCGGTGGAGAGCGCATCGGGCAGAAGCAAGTTGATGGAACTGGCGAGACCGTCGCGGCCCAGGGCGTTGCGCCACTTCGAGACCTGAATACCGCGCTTGGTGGCCGCGGCGGTAACTTGCTTGATGGTGGCGGTATCTTCCGACGGGGTGAATTCGACGAAGTTGCCGTCGGGGAATTGCGGCCAGCCTTCTTTGCGGCCGGTGACGCGGAAGATTTCTTCAACGCGCGAATAGAAGGGCGATAGATCGGCATGACTGATGGGCCAGTTTTCGCCGGCGCCATCGATATCGGCGGCTTTGAATTCGTAATCGCTGAGACGGAACGATTGGCGAGCCCAGAAGAGCGAACGGCCGCCCAGGAGACGGACGCGCACCCAGTTGTAAACGGCGTCGGGCGGATGAGTGAAGGGAACCTCTTTTTCATCCACCCACTGGTTGGCGTTGAATTCGTCGGCCTGATAGACGTGTGGCAAGCGGCCGGGTTCATTGAAGCCCCGGTAAGGAAGCTCGTGGGCGGCCTTCATGGCGCGGTCTTGATCGTAGTCGGCTTGCGGACCGGCGTTCAGCATGAGGCAGGAGATGCCGTGGCCCGTGAGAATGTTCGCGGCCATGCCGCCCGAGTGGCCAGAGCCCACAATGATGACGTCGTACTGCTTGATGGGCATGGGTTAACCTCCTACTCGCGGATCGATAGGTTTCCAATAGAAGCGGCGGCCTTGATTGAAGCGGCCGCGGCCACTGGTGGGGGCAGCGGCCCATTCGGCGGAGTTCATGGTGGCGGTGCGTAGATCTTCGTGAACCTGGGCGAGGAAGTGCTGCATGGGGTCTTTGGGGATATCGCGATCCCAAGCACGCGCGATGAGCAGGGGACGGATGATGGAATCGGCTTGCTGGGCGTCGAGTTCGGCGAAGGGTTTGTGAAAGTGTTGTTGAGCGGCGGCGTTGAGGCCGTCGAGACCGTGGCGGTAGAGCTTTTGGTCAGGGGCAGGGGAGCGGGAAATGAGGAAGTCGAGAAATTCAGGAGCGTGAGCGTCCAGGGCGCCGGGATTGTTTTTAATGGGAGGAACCAGGATTTCGGCGAGTTTGTTGAGTGCCGCGAATTGAACGGGAGTGAAGAAGCCGGTGGTGGTTTCGGCGGCGGAATCGGGTTGAACGAGGGCGAGTTTGGGGACGTTTTGCGCGCTGCGAAGATTTTGCACGGGCGGCGGAGCTTGCGGCGCGGGTGGCGGCGGAGTGGCTTGTTCGGCGGCCACGGAAGCGGCTGGAACAACCAGCAAGCTTTGCACGAAGTTTCGACGTTTCATAGGGAGTCGAATGAATTATTTCATAAGGGAACGGCCACCGGTGAATAAGCATAAGAAAGAAGAGGGCGGCTACGCTAGGGGAGACGATGAGCGAACCTGTTCGAGACAGCCGGGAGGCTTTCCGCTACGCTGGCTTTCGGCGTTATTTGCTGGCGCGGATGCTGACCACTCTTTCATCGGAAATGCAGTCGGTGGCGGTGGGGTGGCAGATTTATTCGATTACGCACCGGCCGCTGGATTTAGGTTTGGCGGGACTGGCGCAATTCCTGCCGGCCTTTTGTTTGTTTCTGTGGGCGGGGCAAGTATCGGACCGGATTCCGCGCAAACGGATTTTGGTCGTGTGCGTATTGTCGTTCTCGGTGTGCTCGGCTTTGTTGCTGGCGTTTACGCTGCACGGCGTCGCGAGTGTGTATCCCATTTACGCGGTCTTGCTGATGAATGGCGCGGTGCGGGCGTTCAATGCACCAGCCGCGCAATCGTTCTTACCGCTGATCCTGCCGCGCGCAGTGTTCGCTAACGCCGTGACATGGAATTCGTCGGCGTTTCAGATATCGACGATCGCCGGTCCTATGATTGGCGGCATACTCTATGGAATCGCAGGCAGCCCGGGCATCGTTTACGGGTTGGCGATGGGCGCATATTTGGCGGGCGCATGGGCGCTGAGCCGAGTGCTGCCGACGGGTTTGAACGAACCGTTGCAAGCGGCGGATCCGGCCGGCATGGTGCTGGCGGGCTTGCGCTACATCTGGCGCAACAAGCTTGTTTTGGGCGCTTTGTCGCTTGATTTGTTTGCCGTGCTTTTAGGTGGGGCGGTCGCTTTGCTGCCTGTCTATGCGCGTGAGATATTGCGGGTGGGGGCGAGTGGCTTGGGGTTACTGCGCAGTGCATCGGGGATTGGCGCGGTTCTGACCAGTTTGCTCATTACGCACTGGCCGCTGCGCCGAAGAGCGGGCTACTCGATGTTTACGTGCGTGTTTGCCTTCGGATTGTTCACGGTGGTTTTCGGGGTGTCGCACAATGTAGCGCTTTCGGTTGGCATGTTGCTGTTGTTGGGCGCGGCGGACACGATTAGCGTGATTGTGCGCTCGACCATGATTCAATTGACGACGCCGGATGCCATGCGAGGCCGGGTGAGCGCGGTGAACATGGTGTTTATCGGCGCATCCAATGAGGTGGGGCAATTTGAATCGGGGGTAACCGCGCATTGGTTCGGCACGGTGCCCGCAGTGGTGTTGGGCGGTGTTGGCACCATGGCGATTGTCTGTTTGTGGGCGTGGCTTTTCCCCAGTTTGCGAACGCTGGACCGGCTGGACGCGATCAAAACGGAGGCGCCAAGCTGATAAGCTCAGTCCAGCATGACTGACTGTCTTCGCGGTCGCTTGCGCCTGTTCCTGCTCCTCATACTTTCGGCGGCGGGAACGGTTTGCGCAGTGGATCTTTCGTCTGTCCCAAAGCCCACCGGCTATGTTAGCGATTTGGCGAATGTGCTGGACGCCTCCGACAAAGAAGCTTTGGAGAGCTTTTGCGGCAAAGTGGATCAGGAATTGAGCGCGCAGTTCGCCATTGTCACGATCAACACGCTGGGCGATGAGCCGATAGAAGAGTTTACGCTGGACTTGGGGCGCAAGTGGGGCGTTGGCAATAAAAAGAACGAAGGGCTGTTGTTATTGCTGGTGATTCAGGACCACAAGGACCGCATTGAGGTGGGCCGTGGGCTTGAACCTTATATTACGGACGGTTTTTCGGGCGGGACGCTGCGTGATATGCGGCCCTTGATGCGCCAGGGTAACTATGGTGAGGCGCTTTTGCAAGGCGTGCGCGCACTGGCCGGGCGAATAGCCGAAGGAAAGAACATTCAATTTTCCGAAGCGCCACTGCTGCCAGAACGGCCCGCACCGCGCGAGGAGCACGGCCGCGGAACGTCGATTTCCTCGATTGTTTTTGTAGTGGTGTTCCTGCTGATCTTCTTTCTGAGCAGACGCGGAGGAGGGGGACGTGGGAGCGGGAGCGGTTTTTGGACGGGCATGATTCTGGGCGGCCTGCTGAACAGCGGCCGGGGTGAACGGGGTGGCGGATGGGGCGGCGGCGGGGGCTTTGGCGGCGGGTCAGGAGGCGGTGGCGGCTTTGGCGGGTTTGGCGGAGGTGATTTCGGTGGTGGGGGAGCGAGCAGTGACTGGTAATCCACAAGGGTCAGCGGAAGCGTTGCTGGCAGACTTAACGGAACGCTTGAAATCGGCATTGGGCGACCGGTTTGTTTCGCTTATTTTGTACGGCTCCGCCGCGATGGGCGACCGGCTGGACCGCATTTCCGACCTGAATGTTCTGTGCGTGCTGGACCGGATTACAACGGCGGAACTGGCGGTGTCGGAACCGGTGTTTCGCTGGTGGCTGGAGCGTGGGAATCCGGCTCCGCTACTGCTCACTGCGGAAGAAGTGGGGACCTCGGCGGATTGTTTCCCAATGGAATATCACGACATGCGGGAGCACCGCCGCGTGCTGCATGGCCCCGATGTGATTCAGAGCCTGCAGATTGACAATTCAACTTACCGGACGCAAGTGGAGCATGAACTGCGGGCGAAACAGATTCGTTTGCGGCAGAAGGCGGCTGAACTGTTGAAGCAGGGAGACCGCCTGCTCAAGCTGCTAACGCATTCGATCTCCACGTTTTGCGTGCTTGGGCGGCACGCCCTGATTTTGAGCGGCCACGAGCCGCGCTTTAAGAAGACCGAGGTGGTGGGGGCCCTGGAAGTGGCGATGGGGCGGAAGTTGGATTCGTTTCAGGCGATACTAGCCGCGCGTGAGAGCGGGAAACCGGCTGCGGGCCAGACGGCGGCGGCTTTGCTGGAAGGATATCTTCTGGAAATCGATGCGCTGGTGCGCTTTGTTGACGGGCTTAAGACGTAGGTACCATTGAAGAGGGAGACCGATGAAAACCATACTTGTGGGTTTTGGAGTTTTGGTTGTGCTGGCGCTGCTGATTGTGATGCCATTGATTGGGTCGCGGAACGAATTGGTGACCGAAAAGAACGATATTGACGGCAAGTGGGCGCAGGTGGATAACGACATGAAGCGGCGAGCGGATCTGATACCGAACCTGGTGGAGACCGTGAAAGGATACGCGAAACAGGAACAGACGGTGATTAGCGAGGTGGCGAACGCGCGCGCGGCACTATTGGGAGCGCGCGGCGGGGACCGCACGAGCGAGATTAAAGCGAACGACCAATTGACCGGAGCGCTGGGGCACCTTTTGGTGCTGACGGAAAACTATCCAAACCTGAAATCGAATGAAAATTTTCTGCGGCTGCAGGATGAGCTGACCGGCACGGAGAATCGGATTGCCGTTTCCAGACGCGATTACAACGTGGCGATTCAGAAATACAACACGGACGTGGAACTGTTCCCGAAGAATTTAGCTGCCTCGGTTTTCGGCTTCAAGAGGGACGATGCGTACTTCAAGACAACCGATGAAGAGAAGAAGGTACCGCAGGTGAAGTTTTAATCGGACTCGGGCGGCTCTTCCCAATCGACAGCGCGACGGCTGTGTCGTTTGAGAGCCGCCAGCGTCGCGGATGAATTGAATCCGGCGGCGCGCAAGCGGCGGTAAGCAGAGGCGACGTTTTTATCCTGCTGCAAAAAGTCGCGCAGAACCACCGAGCGATATTTGCGGGCGAGGTAGGCATCGATGAGTTCCTTTTCGTCGGCGCCTTCGAAGACTTTGGCCACGGCTTCGGCTGCGATGTTCGACGAAACGCGCTTAGATTGCAGATCGCGCAAAACGCGAAATTTTCCAAAGCCTTCGTTCTGGAGGCGGGCGGAAGCGAAGGCCTCGGAATATTTCTGGTCGTCGGTATAACCATACTCGCGGAGTTTCTGCATCACGGCTGAGACGGCGGCGGGTGATTCGGCGCGTTGCGTGAGTTTGTTCCTCAGTTCGTTAGAAGAGTGAGCGCGGCGGCTCAACTGCTTCAGCGCGTGATCCCACAAAGCGTCTTCGGCGAGCTTCGCGGGGCGCGCGAAATTCTTTCGGGGAAACGTTTGTTTCGTTGCCATAGTCCAAATAGTTGTAAACTGCAATTAAAGCTCTTATTCAACAATAGAAGCAAGGAGAATGTGATGGAGGACAGAAGCAGTTTTGGTTATTTCCTCTTGGGACTGGGAATCGGCGTGGCGGCCGGGATTTTGTGGGCGCCGCGGTCAGGAGACGAAACGCGCGCCCTGCTGGCCGACAAGGCGGGCGAAGGTGCGGAGTATTTGAAAAACCGCGCACAGGATGGCACCGAATACGTGAAGCAGCGGAGCGACGAGGTTCGGCAATCGGCGGCGGACCTTTACGAGAAGGGTAAAAGCCAAGTTTCGCGGCATCGGGACACGTTGAATGCGGCAGTGGAGGCGGGCAAACAGGCTTATCGCGACGCGATGGGCGATGTGCGCACGGCGGCTGCGGCCACTGGGTCGGGGCATCCTGGGGACGGAGTCTGACGCGACTTAGATGGACCAGACAACGCTGCTCTCGATCCTGATTGTGTTCGTGGCGATCGCGGCCATTGCTTTGCTTGGCCAGGCGGTGGCGCTGGTAGGGCTATTCATGGTGGCCCGGGATTTGCGAACCAAAATATTCGGGGCTTGGCCGCAAATTGAGAGTATTATTGCGGCGTCGCGGCGGACCGTAGAGCAGGCGGAACATCATCTGGGCAGTATTGGCACTTCGAGCGTGGCGATTCTGGATGTTACTAAGCAACAGTTGGTAAAGGTGGACGAGTTGCTTACCGACGCAGGGTCGCGCGCCAAGATTCAGTTAGAGCGTGCAGAGATGGTGCTGGACGATACCATGAATCGCGTCCAGGAAACGGTGGGGATTATACAGCGCGGGGTTTTGACGCCAGTGCGCGGGGTGTACGGGGTGATTAGCGGGATTCGCACGGCGGTTTCGCATTTGGGCCGCGGCGGTCGGCCGACGGTGGAACACGTGACGTCGGACGAAGAGATGTTTATTTGAGATAGCTCTAACCGAGTCTGAGCCCTTGCAAGTCTGGGTGCAGGGCGAAGGCGGAACTGACGGAGGCGATGGTTTCGCCCGTTTGCGGGATGCGGGTCCAATTCCAGTTGAGTTTTTCCGCTGCCAAAGTTAGGTAGCGGATTTTAGCTGGATCGATTTTCATGATTTGGCAGCAGGTGGCATCGACGCTAGGCGGGTGCGCACCGGCGATAATCAAGCCCATATGCTTGACGGTGCCCAGGATAGGGCCATTGCCTTCCATTGCTTCGATGCCGTCCACAATGGCAAATTGGTGGGGAAAGAGTGTTTGAAGATCGACAATAGATTCGTCGATACCCGACCAATGCAAAATGTTTTTGGGCCATCCGTAAACGCTTCCAGGGACGACGCCGAAAAGATTTTTCATGGCGAGGGTGGCTCCGGCCCAGTGGTGAGTTTTCATTTTGGGAAGACTCACGAGCAAATCGCAGTCGAAAGCGGCGTCCGGGAGGTATAACTCTCTAAGCGTGGAGACGGGGCTGGCGAGAGCGACGCGGTGAACGTCGGCGGTATTGAGATCGACGAAACGATCTTCAAAGCGCGGTATGGCGGCAAAGAAACCGGCCGCTTCCGCCATGTCTAATGTCATGCGTCGATGGCCGGGCCCTTCGGCGATTGTGACGCTGGCAGCGCCCAGCGAATGAAAGGCCTCGAGCGCCGCGGAAACCAAAGCGGGGTTAGTATTGATGGGCGCTTGCGCGCTAAATTCGACCAAGTTTGGTTTCAGGAGAATTCTCTTGCCGGCGACCGCCACACGATGGTCGCAAAGGATGCGGCGGATTACATCCGCTAGCTCGTGCGAGTAGGAAGGCACGCGGACAATGGAAACTGGCGGCGGGTTTAGCGGAACGGCGACCCGCCGTGAGCAAGCGGCGGCCATGCCGAGCGACCCTAGCCCCAAGGATCCGAGAAAGAAATAGCGCCGATTGAGGGATGTCTGCATGGAGGTTAGGGCGCTTGAAGAAATGGGTTGTGGCCGCGAAGAGCATGGAAAGCGATGAGCTGCAAGGCAGTGTCGCGGTTTGTTTTGGGGTGCCTGGGCGGTGGCGCTTCTTCCACGTTGCGACCGTGGGCGGCTAGGCCCATCAGCAGCCAGGCAGAGGCTTCGGGCGAGGTTGGTTGGCGCAAGAACGTTTCAGCCAGAAGGAGCGCCGGCGCCAGGGTGG
Organism: Bryobacterales bacterium; assembly: GCA_963785595.1. Taxonomy (GTDB): domain Bacteria; phylum Acidobacteriota; class Terriglobia; order Bryobacterales; family Bryobacteraceae; genus Bog-105. Next base: position 162,126 of record CAWAVY010000005.1, read on the forward strand.
GAGAAGGGTTTGTGGCTAAGGCGAGTAAAGCCAAGCCGGTGGTTTCCGGGTAGGAGGCCGATGCCTCACTGCGTTGCAAAGACCCACCATGATTCCAACCGCTATCGGGGCAGCGGCGCGATAGTAAATAAGTTTGGGCGCGACTAATGGTGTTGGTTAGCTGTCTGTCTGGTAATCGGCTGGCCCAGCAAGACAGGGCTAGAACGCTGAGGGCCGTGGGAATGACCCAGCCGGCGGTTCCGGGAAACCAAGCCGAACTGCCGGGGGCCTGAGATGGACTGATTCCGAGGCTGCGCTCGACGAAGCTTTGAATGGGGGGAAGCTCTGGGTAGACTTGGCGAGAGAGCCACTGAACACCCTTAGGGCAACCGCTAGCGAGGGCGAGCTCTTGCGCCAAAGAGAGAAGTGCCAGGCTCGAAACCCAGCTACTTTGGGGGACGATGGCGCAAGGGGGCCAGCCACCGTCGGGAGATTGATGGTTGGCGAGCCACGCGGCAGCACGGAGACGGGCTTCACCGGAATGATTTGCCGACTGCAAAGCGAGGAGCGCCAAGGCTGTCGGTTCGGTCCATGAATTACCTGGCGAATTGCCGGGCGAACGAGCGGGCAAATTCCGTTGCTGAAACGGCCAGCCGCCGTCGGCATTCTGGGAACGAAGGATGGACGCGAGAAGTTCATCCGCACTGGGCATTGGTCTCCACAGGTCTCTCCACAGGTGTGGGTATTTTTGCAGGGCTGTGGGCACTCTTTGCCCCAGTCTAGGGCTGTAGTTTGCGATTGCGGCGGCGCTTCAAATAGAAAACCAGGAGAACTCCAGCGCCGATCCAAATTGCGGATTGAAGGATTACGTCACTCATTATATTGACCTCTTTCGTTCAGGGAGTTACGAGCGTTTTGCCCGCCTATATACTTTTTCGGCAGGAACCGCCCGGAAGTTTAGGGTTAGGCGCGTCAATTTTTCGGCTAGCGCGCATTAATCGAACCAAGATTGTGGACGAGCTGAAGGATACCCGAGCCCGCGGTAACGATAAGCAGAGAAGGCAAACAGAAGAAAAAAATTGGGAAAACAAGCTTGACGCCGACCTTTCCCGCGCGTTCTTCGGCCTCCTGGCGGCGCTTGATACGCAGATAATCCGACTGGGTGCGGAGGGCGTCGGCGACGCTGGTGCCGAACCTGTCGGTTTGGATCAACATGGCGACGAGCTTTTTGATCTCATCTTCACCAACACGCCGGGCAAAGCTTCGCATGGCCTCAGAACGCGTAGTGCCCGCCATGATCTCCATGTTGACTATGTTTAACTCTTCGCTGACCGCCGGGTGGGCCAATTTTAGTTCGCGGGAGACATTGACCAACGCTTGATCCATGCCGCAGCCGGCTTCCGTACAAATGACCAGCAGATCGAGCACATCAGGCAGGGCGAGGCGGATTTCAGTGTGGCGGCGTCCGATGCGGCGATTGAGCAAGAAAGACGGAAAGGAGAAACCGATGGCGCCGGCGGCGAGCGGGCAGACGAGTTTGAGAATCGGATTGGTAATTTCGGAACGAAAAATGAGCGCAACGCTCAGCAAAACGCCCGCCAGGAGGAGTTTGGAGCCAAAGAGTATCTGGATGGCGGACTCGTTGCGAATGCCGGCGGCCAAGAGTTCGCGGCGGGCCAGCGCGGTATCTTGCGGAGACAGGGGGAGTAGCGTTCCGATGGATCTCAGTAACTGGGGGATGAGCGCGGAGCGCTCGCGCGGGGTGCGCTGGGACGTTTGGGAATAGTTCTCCTTGGCATTTTCCAGTTGGTCAAGCATGCGCGACGGCTTGACGTAGAAATAGTAGCCAAAAGCGCCCACGGCGGCAAGAATGAGCAGAAAAAGAACAATGGCGATGGCGATGAGCATGCTTACTTAGACCTTGATGTTTATAATTTTGCGGATCACGAAGTAGCCGATAATCTGGCCGCCGATCGCGCCGTAGATCATCATGCGTCCCAATTTGTCGGCGGCGAGATCGATCAGATATTGTGGCGAGGTGATCATCATGATGACGGCCACGGCGACCGGCATGAGAACCAGCACGAGCCCAGTGATCCGGCCATGCGCGCTGACGGCCTGTACCTGGCCTTTCAGGCGAAAGCGCTCGCGAATAATCAGCGCTAGCTTGGCAAGAATCTCGCTGAGGTTGCCGCCCGTTTCCTGCTGCAGGAGCACGGAGGAAACGAAGAAGCGTACATCCAAGAGCGGCACTAAGACCATCAGTTTGCCGAGCGCGGCATTCAAGGCGGAGCCGAGTTGCATATCGTGCGAAACATGGCGGAAGGCCGAGCCGAGCGGGTCGGGCGAATCCTCAGCCAGAAGTTCCATGGCAATCGAGAAGCCATGCCCGGCGCGCATGGACCGGGAGAGAAAGTCGAGAGCTTCGGGGAGCTGTTTTTCAAAGTCCGCCAGGTTTTGAGTGCGTTTGCGGAGCAAGCGCAGGAGGGGAAAAGCGCCGAAGAGCAAGGCACAAGCGGCAGCGGCAACACCTGGAGGCAGGAAGGAGATGCGCGAGCCGACTATCAATCCCACCACCGCGAGAAGCAGAGAGAATAGTATGAGTTTCGAACTGGTGGTGTTTTGCCCGGACTGCAGGATGATGAGGTCGAGACGGGAGGCGAACGAAAAACGCTGGAGGAGGTCCGCGAAGGCGTTGGGCTCCTCGTTCTCTTTGAGAAGTTTGCTGGCGCGCTGTTCGGCAGGGGAGGCTTCCGCATTGCGGAGCATGGAGAGGATCTGCTGCTTTTGTTTAGATTTGAAATAAGACGCGGCGAGCGCGAAAACCAGCGTGATGGAGGCGAAGGCGACCAGGAAAATGGGGATCAGAATCGCCACGAATGCTCCTATTTCACGTCGGTGACGTTTTGGAATATGTTGGGCGACAGCTCGATGCCCGCCGCCTTGATGCGTTCGCAGAATTTGGGGCGAACTCCGGTGGGCCTGAAGCGGCCGGCCACGCGGCCATCGGCGGTTAGCCCGGTGCGCTCGAAAACAAAAATGTCCTGAGTGGTGACCACCTCGCCTTCCATGCCCAAGCACTCGGTAATATAGGTGACCTTGCGGGAGCCGTCGTTGAGGCGCGAAATTTGCACGAAGACATCGATGGCGGAAGCGACCTGTTGCCGGATGGATTTGGTGCCGAGATTCGAGTTAGCCATGCCGATCATCACTTCGAGGCGGCTGATGGCATCGCGCGGGGCGTTGGCGTGGATGGTGGTGAGCGAACCATCGTGACCGGTGTTCATGGCTTGCAGCATATCCAGCGCTTCTTCGCCGCGGACCTCGCCCACCACGATGCGATCCGGGCGCATGCGCAAGGCGTTAATCAGCAGATGGCGCTGCATGATGGCGCCTTTGCCCTCGATATTGGCGGGCCGGGTCTCGAGCCGCGCGACGTGCGTTTGGCGGAGCTGCAGTTCGGCCGCATCCTCAATCGTGACGATGCGTTCGGTGGCCGGGATGAAGCCGGATAACAGATTGAGGAACGTTGTTTTGCCGGCGCCGGTGCCGCCCGAGATAATGATGTTCAAACGGGCGCGCACGCAAGCTTTCACCAGTTCCATCATTCCTTCGGTTAGCGAGAGATTGCGGAGAAGATCGGCGGGCTGAAGCGGGTCGCCTCCAAAACGGCGGATGGAGAGCAGCGGTCCGTCCACGGCGAGCGGCGGAATGACGGCGTTTACGCGCGACCCATCAGGCAGCCGGGCATCCACCATGGGCGAGGATTCGTCAATGCGGCGGCCAACGCGCGACACCACGCGCTCAATTATGCGCATTAGATGGGCATCGTCTTTGAATTCGACAGGTGTCCGCTCTAGTTTGCCGTTTCGCTCGACGTAGATGAGGCGGGGCGTGGTGACAAGGATGTCTGAGACGGTGCGGTCGCGTAATAGGGGCTCGAGCGGACCCAAACCGAAGATTTCATCCAGGACTTCTTCGATCAGGCGGTCTTTCTCAGTGAGGCTAAGCGGCGTCTTCTCTTCATTGACCAGTTTGGCTACGGACGGACGAATCTCCTGCCGGACCCTATCGCCAGGAGTGGCATAAACAGCTTCGAGATTGATGCGCTCCAATAGTTTTCGGTGTATCGAAAACTTCAGCTCTTGATATTGCGATGAGGTTTCGCGGGCGGCTGGTTTCAGTTGGTCGGCGAACCGGCTATCGTTGCGATTAGATTCTGTAGTAAGCATGAGAGGTCCTTAGCCGAACACCCTTAGCCGAACAAGGCAAACTTCTTCTTCGCTTTGGCGGGTGGCAAGCCGGCGATTTTCGACGCCAACAACCCGAAGTGTTGGGCCAGGCGGGTATTCGAATTCAAAAGGTTGCCGCTCGAATAGGACTGATACAACCCCATGTAATCGTTGGGCAGGGCCGCATAGAGGGAACGGCCGAGAATCTTTTCAAGCTCCTGCGTGCTGATGTCCATCAGCTTGGGCGTGCGATTGAGGATGAGCTGCAATTTCTCACCCTGATCGAACAGGCCGTGAACGATGGATTTCAGCCCGTGCAAAGCGACGACCTCGAGCGTGGAAACCAGAAAGAGTTGATCGATTTCGTCCAGCACGGCGGTCGCAATCGAGTTGAGACTGCGCCCGAGATCGAGCACGATCCAATCGTGTTGCGTACGCATGAACTGCAGAACCTGCTTCAGTTGGTTCTCATCGGGGTGGTCCCAGCGAGAGTACGAAGGGGGAGCGGGAATGACCGACAAGTTCGGCCGGTTTTCGACGATCAACGCTTTCCATAAGCTCTCGTCCAGCCGCGCGAGATTCTTAACGGCGTCCAGGATGGAGTAGGAACTCGGCGTTTTCATTAAGAAACCGACAAGGCCCGAGGTAAGATCCAAATCGGCCAGCAGTACTCGTTTACGCGTTTGGTTCTGAAGCTCCCAGGAAATGTGGCAGGCGATGGTGGTGGCGCCACACCCGCCCTTGGCAGAAAGAAAGCCAATAATTTTTCCCCGGCTGGAGACGCCCAGATCGGATTCCGTTGAACTGAGAATCTGATCGAGGGCCGCCGGCAGAGTGTCTTCGAGAGGAGGGTGAAGAAACTCGTTGACCCCGGCCCGCATCGCCGACAAAATCATTTTCGGATCGTCGATGGCGTGCAAGGCGATAACTTTGGTGCGCGGCGAGTGGATCTTGATCTGCCGCATAGCGACGGAAAGATCGGTTGGCACCGCGCTTAGGTCAAGGAGCAATGCTTCCGGCTTCAATTTGCCGAGATGCTCAAGCAGGTTGGTCCAATCGGAGTCGTGCTGCTCGAAAGGCACTTGTTGGGAAGACTCCCGCAAGGCGTCGACCGCTTCCCTCCGCAGGGTTTCATCTTTGATCTTTAGGAGGACTTTGACGGAGCTCATGTTTATTTCACCGTTTTGGTTTATTCAGGTTGGCCGTTCCCGGGCGTTTGAGTAGATGGACTGGCTCCCGAGGGCAGCGTAATCAGAGGAAGCGTCGGAGCCGGCGCTTGGGTCGCCTGCGGCGGCGTTTGCAGATCTTCGATCGGGACGAGATCGCGCTTGATGAGCATGGGGGCGTTCTCAGGTCCGGGGGCGGGTTGCCGAGGGGCGGAAGACGGAGTGTCCTTGAGGTCTTTTAGAGGGAATTTTATTTCGGGCACTTTGCCGCCCGCCGGAATCGGAACCACGAGTTCCGGCGTCACCATAATCAATAGTTCGCTATTGGTTTTCGTCGTGTTGCGCGATTGGAAAAGCTTTCCCAACAGCGGTATGTTGGCGAGTCCAGGCATTCTTGAAAGTTGCTCAGTCACCTGGCTATTGAGTAAACCGGCAATAACGAAGCTTTGGCCGTTCTCCAACTCGATTTCCGTTGATACGCGGCGCGTCGCCAATCCGGGAATTGTGTAGCCGCTGATCGAGAGGCCGTTCGCGTAATCGAGCGAACTGACTTCCGGGGTCACGGTTAGGCGGATCGTTCCGCGCGCCGTCACCGTTGGGAGAAAATTGAGCCGGACGCCAAATTCTTTGAATTGAATGGTAATCTGCCCCACTCCGGAAGCGCCACCCTGAATGGTGGGGAAGGGGAATTCTCCGCCCGCGAGGAAGCTGGCCGGTTTACCGCTTAACGTGAGGAGATTGGGTTCGGCGAGAATCTGCAACACATTGCGGCTCTCGAGATCCTGCAGCACCGCGCCGAGATTGATATCCGGACGGAAGTAAAAGATATTCAGCAGGCTGTTTAGGTTCCAGGTGGCCGTATTGCCTTGAGTGGAGAAGGTTGGGTTCTGGCCAAACTGTCCGGTAGTGGCCGTGCCGATTCCCTTGAGCCCGTCCATTGTGAAGAGGTTGATCCCAAACTGGTTGGCGGCCGTTCGATCAATATCGGCGAAGCGCACCTTCAAGAGGATCTGGGGCTCGCTGAGGGGAGTAGCGACGCGCAACAGGTTTACCACCTTGCCGAGCGTGGACGCGATATTGAAGGCGCGTAGGGCGGCGTTTTCGCTCGCCACGTTGCCGTTCAAAAAGACCGTGCCCTCCTGTGAATCGATGGTCACATCGGCGCCCGCCTCCTTGAGGAGTTCGGCGCGCACGGTATCTATTTTCGAGGTATTGGCGACAACGTGAACATCAAGCATGCTGCGGGCGCCTTTGAGATCCCATACGATCAGCGAAGTATCCCCTACGGCTTTGCCGTTCACAACGATCTCATTCGTACTGACCGCGACCGCCTCGGCAATTTCAGCGTTGGCGATGGAGATGCGGCGTATGCCCACCGAGTGATCAAGCACCGTCGATCCGTTGACCGAAACGGAGATGGCCGATTTACTAACCGCCGCGTCAACTCTGAGGCCAGTTCCGGCAAGGTCGGAGGCCGTTATGGTGGCCGCTATCAGGAGCGGCAAGAACAGAACTTTGGTAGTCATCTATTTCTTCCCTGTTGGAAGATCGAATGTTTCGTCGGATTTCTTTACTCCGCGAAATACTTCGATGTGTGTTACTTCGGTCAGCTTTACGGCCGCCGAAGTGGGTGGAGAGGGCACGGGAGCGGCCGCCGGGGGACGCAAGGACGGGCCATCGGGCGATGAGACGGGGAAGTGCCCGGGGACGCCGAACAGCCCAGCGATGGAAGTTCCGGGCGGTGTTTGCGACTGCGTGTCAAGGGGGTTTCGCAACACCAACTGGACTTTTGTTTCGCTCATCGCCAGATTTAGAATTTCGGCTTGCGAGGGCGTGACGAGAAGATTGACAACCTGTGCGGACTGCGGCTTGCCGTCGCTGGTTTTGTCGAGGCTTTGGCCAGCCGAGAGAACGGCGATGTTTTGGAGGATAGTTCGGCTTAGAGTGCCGAAACGAGCCTGATCGGCGCTCGGGGCATTGCCGACCATCAGCACATCCACATGCATGCCGGGCACGACAAACCCCGCCAGCCCCACCACTTCGTTGACACGCAAAGCGACGGCGCGCATTCCCACCGGGATCGTGGCGGCGAGCCCGGCACCGGCACCCGTAGGCGCGAGCCGCCGGAGCAGGACTGGTTCATTCTGATAGATGGTCGAGATCACGCCGCGGCCCACAACCTCCTGGACGGTCTTCAGGGCCTCGTCGGGAATGGGCGCGCCCCAGGCGACTTCGTCAAGATCGGAAGCCTGAATGACCGCGCCGACCTGAATGTCGTGCTTGGCAACGACCAGGCGGTTGGTCGCTACGGTGCGGCCTTGACCCTGGGATTGCACGCGAACCAGAATCACGCGATACAAGACGTAACTCGTAAGGCTGGCGACAATGAGAGCGAATAAAAGGACAGAAATCAAACGTCGGTTCATAGAGGATGTCTTTCTCGGCTCAAGGAAACGGGTAGTGGGTGAAAGGGAATCGTCGGCGGCCCGACCCGGTCAGACCGTGACGATTCCCCGGTGGGTCCGTCTAGGAAGCAGCGGTGCTAGTGCTGGCCAAAGTGCTGCTGATGTTGTTCCAAAGTCCGCTAATCGTTGTTTTGATACCGCTGAGCAGACCGACGGCGGCTAGGGCGATGAATGCGAGCAAGAGGGAATACTCGACCATATCTTGTCCATCTTCTCCATTCCAAAACGCTTGCAATGCAGGATTAATCATGTTGGGCTCTCCTTTCTAAAACTGGTGTAGTCATTTGATTTGAGTTGCTTCTCTTACTTCCGGGATAAACGGTGGAGACTCACAGCCTCGAAAACCAGAACTTTGCCGTCATCAAAACGCATCGCCCAATCTGGCGATAACTTTAGGACCGCGCACAAAGGGGAATCGGGTTTCAGAAGAATCATGTCTACGCCAAAACGCTGGAGTTGAGTTTTCCAGTCGTATTGCGCAAACAGGGCGTCCTGGGCGGCCTTCACAATCGGCATGCCAAAGAAATCGCTGCGGCCATCAATAAAGTCGGGTTTCTGCGGATAAAGACGGTAGATGAGGTAGTCGGCCCATTGGTCATAGGTGAAAATCCGCCGGGCGGGTGAGCGTTCCACCAAAGAGATGGCTTGGACCGGAAACAACTCCGGGTTGAACTGGCCTTGGAACCCCTTGGCTCCCGTCGCGAATAGCCCGGCCATCAGCAATACCGACAACGCTGAAAGCAGAAACGACCGTGGCGCCCGTTCCAGCGGCTTTAGCTCCTCACAGATTTCGCAGATGGTGCTGGAGACAACGCCTACGAAACGCATAGGCCTTAGCCGAAGCAAAACATGTTGAATCCAGCAGCCCACCAAGGGAGCTGCAATGAACATGAATAGGGGGATATTCCTGGCGGCAATCAGCGCCAAGTGAATCCACGCGATCGAAAGCAGAGCCGGCGTAATGCGTCCCTCTTGCAGCGACCAAAGGGCCGCCGCTGCCGCCAGCAAAAGCATGATTTCGAAGAAGATGGCGGGCGGACTGTGAAAGCTGATGGATTGGTATTCCTGAATCTGGTCGATCAATTTTTTGTCGGTCAGAAATTCGAAAACGTGGCGGTGTAAACGCCAGGTATATGGATTTACAAATGTCGCAGCAATGCACAAAGCCGTACACGCCAACAAACGGCGGCTCCGTTGATAGACCATGGCGAAGCTTTCACCCCGAAGCAGCAATGCTTCCAGGACTTCACCGCCGCTGGCCACCAACAATATAAAAATGCCAATCAGGAATGCACCGTGAATGTTGACCCAAAGGACCATTAAGACTGGCAGGGCCGCAAAGGCGACCTTAGAGCCGCTTTGCAGTTCGGGCAGCAGGTGAAGATAAGCGAGTAAAAAGAGCCAGGAGAACAAGTGCGGGCGCGCCAGCCAGTGAATGGAAGAGCCACAAAGAGCCACAGCGGCGAGCGCAAAACTAAGAACATCGTTGCCACAAGCCCGCAGCACCAGTTTGTACAGAAGAACAGCGATTACGCCCAGCAGAAGAACGGTAGCGAAGCCGACGCCGGCTAGGCCAAAGACGCTGTGAATCGACGAAAAGAGGACATCCCAGAGCCACTCCCAGGCGAACCAAGGTTGGCCGGGCTTTGTATAAGAGAAAAGGTCTTTTGTGGGGACCATCCCGTGGGCCAATATCCAATCCCCCGTTCGGATATGCCAACCTGTGTCACCGTCCGCAAAGATGGTTTCCGTACCCCCCAACTTCAAGAAGAGAAACGCCGCGGGCAAAATAAACGCGACATCGATCAGACAGGGCATAAACCGCCAGGCCCAGCGCGTGGAAGGGATGCTGAGTGTATCGACGCTAGTGACGGCGGATTGCATCTGAAATACAAATCGGTTGGATGAAGGGAAAAGTTTAACTGTAATCCGTCGTTTAAGAAGAGACTAAAGAAGGCCGCCCGTGATAAGCGTGCCTACCTTCAGCGACCCGAAAAGGCGAGCCACAGGATGACCGAAATGGCAATCGACGCGCCATGCGGTAAACCAACAGCATGCTCATCATGAACATCGAGGCTTGGATCTTTGCGGTACGGCATGCGCCCATGCAGCAATTCGGTGGTGATGGTAGACAAATTGCCAAGAGTGAGATGCAGCCGCCCGCGCACGATGACCAGGCACAAGGAGGCAACGCCCCCAAAAACGGCGGTAATGAGGAATAAGGTGAGCCAGTTCTGCGCGCCGACAATCGCCCCAATGGCCGCCATAAACTTGACATCTCCCGCCCCCATTGCACGGATCAAATAGAGCGGGATATAGATTAGCAGCGCCAAGGCAAATCCAATGAGCGCCAGTCTGAGGCCTTTGCCCTGATCGAAAAAGGTGTTGAGGCCAACGCCCAAAACCAATCCGCTCAGGTTGAGCCAGTTTGGAATCCGCCGAGTGCGCAAGTCCGCCAATCCACCGGCTGCGGCGAGTGCCAGCAGACTCAATGTGAGGGTAATAGGCAATGTACCTTATATCGGTGAGAGAAGGCGGAAAGTTTAATGGGAGTTAAGGTGAAAGGCCAAGCGGTCACCTACTCGTGTGCCGGTTTGGAGCAGAACTCCCGCGGGCAGTTCCAGCACCGACTCGGCCGTCCAACAGACAGCAATGCGCCACGGCAGCAAACCTCGTGTAAGTTTGCGAACCCGATAGCTCTTGTCCATGAAAATTGCGTCAATAGGCCACCGCATGCCCAGCGTGTGGATGGCTTCACAGGGCGCAATCCAGAGAGCGTCCCCCGCTTTTAACGATTCGGTTGCCAGCAGGCCGCGGCGGCGTTCGGCACTTGTCCCCGCAATGCGCGTGCGGCTGGCAAGCGTCGTCCCTCGCGTTAGATTGTCGGCGGTGTAATAACTCTCCGTCAACCAGGATGATCGGCGGAAGTCGTCCCAGGCTTTAGAACTTGTCCAAGCAAACTAACCGGGCTCAGTCATTTTCTTCGGATCGATTGCTTTGCGGAACTCTTCCGCCGTGAGATATCCCAGTTTGAGGCAAGCCGCCTCCAGGCTGGAGCCATCCGTGTGCGCGGTTTTGGCGAGCTTCGCCGCCTTGTCGTAGCCGATTTTTGGCGCCAGGGCGGTTACCAGCATCAGTGAGTTTTGGACGTAGTGGTCGATCTGCGCCCGGTTAACCTCTATGCCGGTGGCGCAAAACTCGTTGAAGCTGCGGCAGGAATCGGCGAGCAGTCTTACGGAGTGAAGAAAATTGTAGATGATGACCGGCTTGAAGACGTTGAGTTCGAAGTTGCCTTGCGAGCCGGCAAAGCCGATGGCGGCATCGTTGCCCATGACTTGCGCAGCCACCATGGTGATCGCTTCGCACTGGGTGGGATTTACCTTGCCCGGCATGATGGAGGAGCCAGGTTCGTTTTCCGGGATGGTAATTTCGCCTAATCCGCAGCGTGGGCCGGAGGCGAGCCAGCGGACATCGTTGGCGATTTTCATGAGCGACGCCGCCAGTGTCTTCAGCACGCCGCTCGCGAACAGTAACTCATCGTGCGCTGAAAGGGCGGCGAACTTATTCGGATGCGAGCGAAACGGCAAGCCCGTAAAGTCGGCGATTTTCGCGGCGGCCCGTTCTGCAAATTCCGGGTGCGCGTTGAGGCCGGTGCCGACGGCTGTGCCGCCAATCGCCAAGTCGAACAAGCCATCGCAACCTGTTTTCAGACGCTCCAGATCGCGGTCCAGCAGCGAAACCCAACCGGAGAATTCCTGCCCCACGGTCAGCGGGGTGGCATCCTGCAGGTGGGTACGGCCAATTTTCACTATATCCGCGAATGCCAGAGCTTTTTCGTCGAGGGTATCGCGCAAGGCGCGAACGGCCGGCAGCAAGCGCGCGTCCACTACCCGGGCGGCCGCAATGTGCATAGCCGTGGGAAACGTGTCGTTGGACGATTGCGACATGTTCACATGGTCGTTCGGATGAATGGGCTTCTTGCTGCCCATCACGCCGCCGGCCAATTCGATGGCCCGGTTGGAAATGACTTCGTTGGCGTTCATGTTGGTTTGGGTGCCGCTGCCGGTTTGCCAGATTCGGAGCGGAAACTGATCGTTCCGTTCGCCCGAAATCACTTCGTCGGCCGCCTTCACGATCAGATCGGTCTTTTCCCGGTCGAGTTTGCCGAGGTCGTGATTTACCAAGGCGGCACAGCGCTTAAGGATGCCAAAGGCCGAAATAAGCTCTGGCGGCATCCTGTCTTCACCGATGTCGAAGTGGTGAAGCGAGCGCTGGGTTTGCGCGCCCCAATAGCGGTCGGTTGGAACTTCAATGTTGCCCATGCTGTCGGATTCGGTACGATGCGAAGCGGTCATCAGTTCTATTTTGTACCGCGGCGGATGAATGAAAGGGCCAAGGCCGAATACGAATATATACGGGTGGAGGAACGAAAGATGGACCAGCGCCCTCCTTCCGAAACTTTTTGCCGGCATTTGTGGCGAGGGCGAGAAACGCTTTGGGACAATGGACAATCTCTTGTTTTAAAGCTCTGAAAAGCGAATACGGGGTTTTTCATGAACTTCCACCCAGGGGGATGATCACGTGCGTCAGGTAAGGAGGTGTTCTTACCGCGGAATGCGGCCGGAGGTATGCCTCCTCTGGCTCCTTCTGGCATTGCCTGGCCTGAAAGGAGATCAGCTGCCACAGGGCTATTCCGGCCAAGCCGGCCCCGTGGCGCTCAAGAAATTGAGTTTGGAAGAGCTTTCTCAAATCGAGGTGATCACGCCGTCTAAGGAACCCCAGGAAGCCTTTCGTTCTAATGTGGCGATCTTTGTGATCACCGGGGAACAGATACGTCGCTCGGGCGCCACTTCCATTCCTGAGGCGCTGCGGTTGGCTCCCGGCGTGGAGGTAGCCCGCATCGACGCGAATAAATGGTCCATCGGCATTCGCGGTTTTGGAACGCGGCTCTCGCGGTCGGTGCTCGTTTTAATAGATGGCCGTACGGTCTACACTACCCTCTATGACGGCACCTACTGGGAGGTGCAAGACACGGTGATGGACGATATTGACCGTATTGAAGTCATACGCGGACCGGGCGGAACGATCTGGGGCCCGAATGCTGTGAACGGCGTGATCAACATCATCACCAAGAATGCCAAGGACACGCAGGGCACTTTGGTTTCCGCGGGCGGCGGCAACGAAGAACAAGGATTCGTGAATCTGCGCTATGGAGGCGCCTATGGCCACAGCATCGATTACCGGGTCTACGTCAAGGCGTTCACGCGTAGCCCTGAAAATCATCCGGATAACCACAATTTCGACGACTGGCGTGCCGGCCAAACGGGCTTCAGGATCGATTGGAAAGGAGACCACAAGGATACCTTTACCGTGCAGGGCGACATGTACGACGAAGAAGCCGGAGAGAGTGTCCAGGCCGTTAACTACACGCAGCCTTACTCGCAAATCATCGATGCGAATGCATTACTCTCAGGCGGAAACATTACCGGCCGTTGGACGAAGATCATCAGCGAGCGGAATGATATCCAGGTACAGGCTTATTATGACCGGACGAGCCGCCACGAGCCGAACTTCGGCGAGATTCGCAACACGTTTGACCTGGATTTTCTGCAGCGCCTTCGTTTTCCCGCCCGGCAACAGGTTTCCTGGGGATTGGGGGCACGCCTAAGCCGCGGCGACGATCTTCCCGTCATCTCCGGCCTGACGTTTTCACCCTGGCAGAGAACCGACGAACTCTACACCGCATTCTTGCAGGACGAGATTGGCCTACTAGAGAACCGCTTGTCCCTGACTCTGGGAACCAAGTTTCTGCGCACTAATTTCACCGGCCTCGAATTGGAACCCAGCGCGCGGCTTTTGTGGACGCCCACGTCGAAACAAACCGTGTGGGCGGCTTACACGCACGCCGTGCGAACGCCGTCGGATGTGGAAGAAGCCTTCAATCTGTCGGGGTATATCGCTACCACGCCGGCCGGCATTCCATTTTTCGCCGAATTCATGGCCAACCCGCACTTCGCGCCTGAGCAACTCAACGGCTACGAACTCGGCTACCGGCGGCTCCTTGGCAAGAAAATATATGCCGATGTTGCGGCGTTCTACAACCACTATCACAATCTTTTTAGCGAAGACATCACCGGCGCGCCGTTTCTAGACAGCGATCCGCCGCCGGTACATCTTTTGCTTCCCGCGCAGTTCCGCAATGGTCTGTTTGGGTACACCAAGGGCGGGGAAATTGCCGCGGAGTGGGAGCCGAAGAATGTCTGGCGGCTGCGGGGATCGTACTCTTATCTCCACATGAACCTGGGCAAATCGCCCAATTCCGGAGATGTCGGCACGGCACCGGGGATTGAAGGCTCCAGCCCGCAACACCAAGCCATGATTCAAGCTTCGTTCGATTTCGCGAAAGGCCTCCAGCTTGATCTCGATTATCGTTACGTGAGCGCTTTGCCGGGCCAGTTGGTTCCGGAATATTCCACCGGCGATGCGCGCCTGGCGTGGCGAGCCAATCGCCAGTTCGAACTGTCATTCATTGGCCGAAACCTCCTGCAACCGGCGCACCCGGAATACGGAGGCGATCTGGGTGGATTGGTTGGCATCAAGCGAAGTGCTTACGTGGAAGTAAGGTGGATGAAGTGAATGGGCTTGCCCACCTACACACGATCGCGACAACGCTCTAGCAAGGTTGCGGGGCACGGCAGGGTTCTCCCATGGCTGCTGACAGCCGTTTACCTATTCGCATCTTTTCCATGCCAAGCCGTGGAAGAACAAGTTTTAGAGCGTCAGGTCAAAGCGGCCTTCCTGCTTAATTTTACGAAGTTCGTTGAGTGGCCGGAAACGGCCTTCAGCGACGAGCACTCACCCATCGCCATTTGCGTGCTGGGTGAAGATCCGTTTGGCAGTGGGCTGGATCAAATTGTAGAAGGCGAAGTGGTGGGTGGGCGAAGAGTCGTCGTTCGCAGGATGAAGGAGGTGCCGGCGGCAAAACAGTGTCAGGTTGTCTTCGTGAGCCCAATGATCAAGGACGTTCCACAATTGCTCAGTAACGTGGGCCCTGGAGTTCTCACGGTTGGGGAAGAGCCCGACAGCTTCCTGCGAAACGGCGGTGTGATCTCGTTCGTCATTGAAAATCGCCATGTGCGGTTCGACATCAACCAGAGCGCGGCGGAGAATGCGGGTCTGAAGCTGAGCTCGCGGCTGCTGAGAGTAGCGAGGTCGGTTGAAAAGTAGCCATGCTGCGTTTCAGCGATAGACCCATTGGGCAAAAGCTGGTGGCCATCATCATGGTGACCACCACCGCCGCGCTCCTGCTGGCCGGCGCCGGCATCGTGGTGGCGGACTCCATTTTCTTTCGCGGATACCTGGAGCGCGACTTGGCCGCGCTGGCGCGGATCATTGCCGACAACAGCACCGCCTCGCTGCTATTCGACGATCCCCGGTCGGCCCAGGAAACGCTCGCGGCTTTGCGCGCCAGACCGCATCTCATCAGGGCCTGCATTTACCGGCAGAACGGCACTATGCTCGCGCGCTATTCTCGCCCTGGCGCAGGTTCCGCATGTCCCGCGGCTGGCGCGCGGCAGCAATTGTTATTCAACAGCGGCCAGGTTCTGCTTTCGAATCCTATCGTTTTTAGCGGCCGCAGGGTTGGCACGCTGGTGATGCTTTATGATCTAGGCGAAGTCTACGACCGGATCGAACTCTATGGCACCACGGTTTTGGGCGTGCTGCTGGTTTCGAGTTTGATCGCCTTCGTATTGTCGTCTCGCCTGCGTGCTCTCATTGTGACCCCGATTTCACAACTGGCGGACGTGGCCATCGCTGTTTCGAAGAGTAAGGATTATGGCAGCCGCGTTCGCAAATTATCAAACGACGAGTTGGGCATTCTGGTGGATGCCTTCAACGAAATGCTGGCGGGCATCCAGTCTCGCGACAATAACTTGAAGCGGGCCCTGCTCGAACGGGAGGAGGCCCTCAGGGAAACGCAGGACACGCGAGAATCTCTTGAAACAACCTTGGC
Source organism: Bryobacterales bacterium (assembly GCA_963785595.1). Taxonomy (GTDB): domain Bacteria; phylum Acidobacteriota; class Terriglobia; order Bryobacterales; family Bryobacteraceae; genus Bog-105. The sequence goes on from CAWAVY010000005.1 coordinate 177,982, forward strand.
CAGTATTGGAGACGCGGTTATATCCACTGATGTAGAGGGCCGTGTCGTCTTTGCCAACCCCGTGGCCCATGCCATGCTCAGACGACCGGAAATCGTCGGCAGGAATCTCGGTGAGGTGATGCGGATTCTCAACGAATTTACGCGGACCCCCGTGGAAAGCCCGGTGAGCAAGGTTTTGCGCGAAGGGGCCATTGTCGAATTGGGCAATCACACGGTTCTGGTTGCGCATGACGGAACGGAAATTCCCGTGGACGATAGCGGCGCGCCGATTCGCGGCAAAGGCGGGAGGATTTTGGGTACGGTCCTGGTTTTCAGGGACGTGACGGCGCGGCGCGCGGCCGAAGTGACCGGCAAGCGTCTCGCATCCATCGTTGAATCTTCGCACGATGCCATCGTCGGAATCGATCTGCATGGCGTCATTACCAGTTGGAACCGCGGCGCTGAACGAATTTTTGGGTTTTCACAGGAAGAATCGATCGGCAAGGAAGCTTCACTCATCGCCGCTCCGGATCGAATCGACGATACCCCGGCGATTTTGGCCCGCATCGCCAATGGCGAATCCATCGCTCAGTACCAGGCTGTGCGGCGGACCAAAAGCGGCAAGATCATAGATGTGTCTATTACTGTCTCACCGCTGCACGATTCGCTCGGGCGGATTGTGGGTGCCTCCAAAATCGCCCGCGACATAACAGAGCAAGTTCGCAGCGTGGAGCGTTTGGCGCAGTTGAACGCCGATCTGCAGCGCTCGAATGAAAACCTGCGGCGCTCAAACGAAGATCTGGAACGCTTCGCCTTCGTGGCCAGTCACGATCTCCAGGAGCCGTTGCGCATGATTTCCGTCTATTCCCAACTCCTGCTGAAGACACACCGCGGGGAATTCGACCGGCAAGCACAAACGTACGTCGATAACATTGTGGGAAGCACCAAACGTATGCGTGAACTGCTGGCCGATTTGCTAGCCTACGCGGAAATCGGCGCACGGGTGGAGGAGCCGGTAGAGGCGGTCGATCTAAACGCCGTGGTTGAGACGGTCATGCAGAATTTGAAAGCTGCCATTGATGAGAACGATGCGGCGATCACGGTGGATCCGTTGCCGACCTTGCGCGCCTTCCAGGGACACTTTATCCCCCTGTTCCAGAACCTGATTGGGAATTCGCTAAAGTACCGGAGCGAACAGCCACCGAGCGTGCGAATCTCTTTTGAAGAAAGCGAGGATTACTTGCGTTTTGCGGTGACCGACAACGGTATTGGCATTGCACCTGAATATCATCAGAAAATCTTCGGCCCGTTCAAAAGGTTGCACGGCAAAGATATTGAAGGCACGGGCATTGGCCTGGCGATCTGCCAACGGGTGGTGGAACGCTATGGAGGGCGGATTTGGGTTGAATCGCAGGACGGCCAGGGATCGAAGTTTATCTTCACACTGCCTGCCGCGCTGGCTTCCGGCGATGAGAGAATTCAGTGATGGGGAATAACGCCGCCGGCAAGGTCCGCGTCCTAGTGATTGAGGACAATCCGGGAGACGTGGAACTCATTCGCATGGCACTCGAGTTTGCCGGCATTGATTGCGAGTTGCAGGTGATTGATGAGGGTGAGGGCGCTATGGCATACGTCCAGCAGCAACCCGATAGCGCCGGCGAGCGTGTGCCCGATCTGGTACTTCTCGACTTGAATCTGCCCAAACACAGCGGCCTGGAAATACTGGAGGCGATACGCGCGAATCAAGCCTTCGCCGCTGTGCCGGTGACAGTTCTGAGTTCCTCGTCATCGCGGCGAGACCGGGCCAAGATCGAAGATTTCCATATCGCGATGTACATTACCAAGCCCCCCGATTTAGAAGAGTTTCTGAAGATAGGGCCGGCACTGAAAGATCTCCTGGTGAGCGGCAAGGCGAGTAGGGGTTCCTGAGGAATCCAGCCCGTCGCCCCTAGCTGAGCCGCGACTGCAAGGAGCGGTAACGACAATTTCAACTTGTTTTTTTAATGGAGTGGTTGTACCCAGCCCTGTTCAACGTGTTTTCAACTGAGCGGCCATCTTGGACGTGCCGGCCCACACTTGGCGTCAGATGTCGAGTCCTTGACAAGTAAGTAAGCACTCACTTACAATCTAGACAGTGGCTCACGCGATTAACGAAGACGCCGCCCCAGTTCGTCTTTCCGCCGGCCAACGCCGCGAACAGTTAATCCAGGTGGCGGTGGATCTTTTTTCGCGCAAGGGCTTTAAGGGCACAACCACCCGCGAGATTGCAGCGGCGGCGGGCGTCACCGAAGCCATTATCTTCCGCCACTTTGCAACCAAAGAACAGCTCTACACCGCCATCATCGATCAAAGACTGAACACGCCGGATGCCGCCGCGTGGATCGCCGGCTTGCGGGCGGCCATGGACCGCGATGACGATGAGGCCGTGGTCCGCGAACTCATCAACGCCATCATCTCCGCGCATAAGACCGATCCCAAATTCGAGCGCTTGATGCTATACGCCGCACTGGAAGGCAATAAGATTGCGCACCGCTACCTGCGCCAAGTCACGGTGTCCATCGTCGATCGTTACCGGAAATACTTTCTCCGCCGCCAAAAACAAGGCTACCTGCGCCCCTGCATGCCGGAGGTTGCCTTAACCGCCATCGTTGGCATGGCCCAGCATTACGCGCTTGGAAAATACGTTCACGAGGTGAAAGATCAATGCGTCTCGGATGAGCAAGCATTGGAAAGTTTTACGCGTATTGCCATGGATGGCCTCAGCATGCGGGTGCCGCGAAGCCGCTCGCTATCGAAGAAGAAATAATGAACAGAACCACCATTCTGCTGCTCTGCGCCTTGGCGATCTTAGGCTGTTCCTGTGCAACAAAGAAGCAAACCGTTACGGCCGAATCGGCAGCCAGCAAGCCGATCGACGTGACCACCGCCAGTTCCGTGGTGAGGCACGTTCCTGCGGCCTTCGATGAAACCGGCACGTTTGTCGCGGAAGAGTCGTCCGACATTGCGCCCCCTGTCGCCGGCCGGGTATTGCGCACTCCGGTGGACGTGGGAGCCTTTGTCAAGCAAGGGCAAATCATTTGCGAACTAGACCATCGCGACGCCGGTCTCAAATTGCAACAGGTGCGGGCCCAGCTAGCCGAAGCGCAGGCAACGGTGCGCCAAGCCCAACTGCGGATCGGCCTGGATTCAGGTAAGTTCGATCCAGCCAAGGTGCCGGAAGTGGCGGCCGCCCGGGCCAACTTTGAATCGGCGGAAGCGCAGGCGCGGCTCGCCACGGCGGATGCGCAGCGCTATGCCAACCTGGTTTCATCGGGGGATGTATCGCGGAGTGCGTTTGAGAAAGCCCGTACCCAGCAGGAGACTGCGGAAGCGCAGGCCAATGCCAGCCGGCAGCAATTGGAAGGCGCTTTAAACGCCGCGCGGCAGAGCTACCAGGTGATTTCGTCGTCGCAATCTTCTCTGGATGCGGTGGGCGCGCAGGTGGCGCAGGCGGAGAAGGGATTAGCCGATACCTATATCCGCGCGCCGTTTGACGGCTTCGTGAGCGACCGGCCCGTTTCCGCCGGCGAATACGTGGCGCTCACAAATAAGATTGCCACCGTGGTCCGAGTAAAGACGCTAAAACTTCAATTGCAAACTCCTGAACAGCGGGCGGCCAGGGCACAGTTAGGTATGCCTGTTCTCGCGCAGGTCTCCGCTTATCCCGACCGCCAATTTGAAGGCAAAGTTTCCGCGATTAATCCAGCGGTCGATCCGAATTCGCGCGTTTTTGTGCTGGAAGCGCGCTTCGCCAATCCGGATAATGCGCTACGGCCGGGTATGTTTTCCACCGCGCGTGTGGTTCTTCCAGGAGGCGAAGATGCCGTCTTCGTCCCCAGCAAAGCGGTGGTTCGAGACAAAACTACGGATTCGAATTTCGTCTACGTGGTGGATCACGGTCAAGCCCATATGCGCGTTGTGCTGGTCGGCGAGGCGCTGGGCGACTCGATCAGGGTACGGTCCGGGCTCTCCGGAAATGAATCGATTGTTGTCACAAATCAGTCGCAACTCTTCGATGGTGCAGCGGTTCAGGAACACGCCGCCACCTCGAGTCTCTAGGAACCTCCATGCAAGCACTCGCTCAATTCTGTGTCCGCCGCCCTGTTTTCGCCACTATGCTGATTGTCTCGCTGGTCGTGGTCGGAATCTTTTCTTACTTCAGTCTCGGTGTAGATCTTTTCCCTAAAGTTGACATTCCCACCGTGCAAGTGCTGGTGGAAGATCGCGGCGCGTCTCCTGAGGAGATTGAAACAGAGGTGAGCAAGAAGATAGAGGATGCGGTAAACACCATCAGTCAGGTGGACGAAGTGCGCTCTACCTCTTCGGAGGGCCAGTCCTTGGTTATAGTCACCTTCGAGCTCTCTAAGAACGGAGACGTGGCCGCACAGGAAGTACAGAATAAAGTCAATTTGATCGTAAACGATCTGCCACAGACGGCCAAAACTCCGATTGTGGAGAAGTTCGATCCCGATGCGGCGCCCATTCTGCAGGTAGCGGTATCCGCGCCTCGTTCCCTGCGGGATGTGACACTCATCGCCGACAAGGAGATTAAGCAGAAACTGGAGAACGCGCAGGGCGTGGGTCAAATCACCATTGTGGGAGGCGCCCGCCGCGAGATCCATATTCTTGTCAATCCCGACCGTTTGCGCGCTTATAACTTAACCGTGAACGACGTCTTCAACGCGTTAAAACAGCAGAATCTGGAACTGCCGGGCGGAAACTTGAATGCCGGCGCGCGCGAGTTGACCATTCGCACAACCGGCAAAATTCTAACCATTGAGCAGTTCAACCAGATAGCCATTGCCACTCGAGACGGCTACGTTGTCAAAGTGAGCGATATAGGTTACGCGGAAGATAGTTATGAAGAGCCTCGAACCACCGCCCGGCTCAATGGGGTTGCGGCCGTTACCCTCGTAGTGGCCAAACAGTCTGGTGAAAACACGGTGGCCACTGCGACTGAGGTTAAGGAACGGCTGCGCGAGATTGGCCTCACCCTTCCCAGAGATGTGAAGACGCAAGTCATCGGAGACCAGTCGATGTTCATCGAAGCCGCAGTCGATTCCATTAAGCGCCACTTGATTGAAGGCAGCATCTTCGCATCCATTGTCATCTTCCTCTTTCTGGCGAATTGGCGCACAACCCTGATTGCCGCCGTTGCCATTCCCACCTCCATTATTTCGGCGTTCGCCCTGATGGCCGCCATGGGATTCACGCTGAATCAGATCACCATGCTGGCGCTCACCCTAATGGTGGGCATCGTGATTGACGACGCAATTATCGTGCTCGAGAATATCTACCGGTTCATTGAAGAGAAAGGGATGACGCCTTTTCAGGCAGCCATAGAAGGGACCAAAGAAATTGGGCCGGCCGTGATGGCCACCACACTTTCCTTGCTCGCGGTCTTTCTCCCAGTCGGTTTTATGGGAGGTATCGTGGGCCGTTTCATGAGTTCCTTCGGCTTCACCTCTGGTTTCTCCATCGCCGTATCACTCCTGGTCTCTTTTACCCTCACGCCCATGTTGTGCTCACGCTTTGTAAAGGCGCCCCAACAGACAGCCGGCGGCCATGTCTCTAAAGAAAGCAGTTTCTTCAAGTGGCTCGATGGCCATTACACAACCATGCTCACTTGGGCGATGGCTCACCGCAATACAATCATTTTGGGCAGTGGGCTCACGGTGCTCAGTGTTGTGCCGTTATTCATGTTTGTGGGCAAGAATTTTCTTCCGGCTGACGATGAATCGCAATTCAATGTTCTCATCCGCACTCCCGAAGGTACTTCCCTCGCGGCCACCACTCAGATTGCCGAAAACGTCGCTCAGCAGATCCGCGCTGTGCCGGGTGTGGAGAGCACTCTCATGACCGATGGCAGCGGCGCCGATGCCTCGGTTAACAATGCTTCCATCTACGTGAAGCTCACGGACCTTGATAAGCGGAGTCTCTCGCAAATTGATGTCATGCAGCGGACGCGCGCGCTGCTGCGTAGTTTCCCGCCGAATATACATACAGGCGTTGAGTTGGTGGCCGCTATAGGAGGCAATCAGAGCAACGCGGAGGTTCAATACTTCATCCAAGGGCCCGAGCTGGACAAGCTCGCGAAATACTCCGATGCGCTGCTGGCAAAGATGAAGCAGATTCCCGGCGTGACCGACGCCGATACCACTTTGCGCAGTGGGAAGCCAGAGGTTGGTCTGGATATAGATCGCGCGCGGGCTGCCGATCTGGGCGTCTCAGTTCAGGATATTGAGCAGGCGCTGAACACGCTGGTAGCCGGGCAGGTAGCTTCCACCTTCAACGCCGGCGACGAGCAATATGACGTTCGCGTGCGCGCGCAAGAGCAGTTTAGAGGCACTGTGGAAGGCCTCAGTAAAATGACGGTACCTTCCGCCAACAAGCGGAGTTCGGTCGGCCTTGACGAAGTCGTTCACATGCGGACCAGCACCGGACCGTCTTCCGTAAACCGCATCGCCCGTCAAAGGCAGGTCACTTTGACTTGTAATGTTTTGCCCGGCGGATCGCAAGCCGCCATCCTCGCCGGCTTAAGCCGGGCTGCTAAAGAGATTGGAATGGAGCCCGATTATCATACCGGTCTAGCGGGCGCTTCGAAGGAACTGGGACGCACGGGGTATTACTTCCTGCTGGCGTTTTCGCTCACTTTTATCTTTATGTACATTGTGCTGGCCGCCCAGTTCGAATCGTTCATCCACCCAATCACGATTCTGATCACTCTGCCGTTGGCCATTCCGTTCGGCATCGTGTCGCTGCTGCTAACGGGGCAAACGGTAAACATTTTTTCGGGGCTGGGCCTGCTGCTTCTCTTCGGAATTGTGAAGAAGAACGCCATTCTTCAGATTGACCATACGAACGGCTTGCGCGCCTCGGGATTGCCTCGTTACGAAGCGATTTTGCAGGCCAACCGCGACCGATTACGGCCCATTCTCATGACCACCATTGCGCTGGTGGCCGGCATGTTGCCGCTGGTGATCAGCAGCGGAACCGGCGCGGCTACTAACCGATCCATCGGAGTTCTGGTTGTAGGCGGCCAATCGCTGTGTCTGATTCTGACACTGTTGGCGGTTCCGGTTTTCTACTCGTTCTTTGAAGATGCGTCGCAATGGCCAGCCCTGCGAAAGTTCGGCCATCTAACTGCTCGAATTCGGCGATTGCTTCCCGCTCGGAAAACCGTGGATGCCCAGCCGGTGGTTTCAGGAGATGTGGCATGAGATGGCGTTCCAGCCTGCCGGTCGCGCTATCTCTGGTTTCTGTGCTGGCTCAGAATCCACCGCCGCCCATTGCGCCGAATGAACCGGCCACGCCCACCCTGCCCTCTGTGAAGCCGCTCGAAGTGCCGGTCCGCACAGGCATCAGCGGTGAGATGAACATCACTTTGGATGAAGTAATTCGCAAAGTGCTGGAGAACGATCGTGACCTGGAAGTGGCGCGCATTGCCGCTGAGGAGGCCGTCTTTAATGTCAATGGCGCGAAGGGTTACTACGATCCCACCCTTGGCCTAAACGCCTTTCGGCTGAAAAGTGTCACTCCCGTCGCCTCACTCATTGGCGGTTCCTCCGATGGCAAACTGACTCAAAAGGAGTTGTATGCCGACCCACAACTGACTGGCAGTTTCCCCTGGCTGGGGGGCACCTACGCGCTGGATTTGGCGTCCGCCCGGCAATCCACCGACAGTACCTTCACCACTCTCAATCCGCAATTTCCCACATCGCTGAATCTGAACCTGACCCAGCCGCTTTGGCGAGGCTTGCGTTTTGACGAAAATCGCTATCGCCTCCAAGTGGCCCGCAAAAATGTACTCCTCAGCAATGAACAACTGAGACAGCGGGTGATTGAGATTGTCACGCAGGCGATTCAGGCTTATTGGGAACTCGATTATGCCTACCGCAATCTGGCCGTCCAAATTGAAGCGGTACGCTTGGCGGAGCAGCAGGATTTGAGCAATCGACGGCAGGTGCAGCAGGGTATTTTGGCGCCGGTGGATGTCATCCAGACTCAGACGCAGATCTCCACGTTCCAGCAGAATGTGTTCACCGCCCAAGCCGGATTGACTCGCGCGGAGAACGTTCTCAAGCAGTTGATTCTAGCGGTGCGGCAGGATCCCGCATGGAACGCCGCGTTGGTTCCCACCACACCTCTCCATTTGGAAGACGACGTTCCGCCACTGGCCGACGCTCTGAAAGAAGCGTTGAGCAGCCGCGCCGAGATTGCCGAAGCCAAAACGAACATCGACATCAACGGACTCGACCTGCGCTTGAGCCGCGAGCAAGCCAAGCCGCAGATCAACGCGGTAGGTAAGGTGGGTGCCCAGGGGTTGGCGGGACGCGTCATTCCTTTCGTGGCCAGCCCGCTATTGACAGAACTCGGCTTGACGGCGGGTACGCTCCCCATCATCTTTCCGGGCGGCTATTCACAATCATTGAACAATGTGGCGAATGGAATCTTCCCAACCGTTCAGGTGGGCGTCCAGATGTCGCTCCCTATCCGAAACCGTACCGCGCTGGCACAGGTGGCGGTGAGTGCGGCGCAAGCAAAACGGTTAGCAGCGCAGCAGCAGTCGGTGGAAATGGCAGTGGAGGCCGATGTCCGTAACGCCTTGCAGACAGTGGTTGCGTCCCGCTCCAGACTCGCTTCGGCCGAATCCGCCAGCAAGTTCGCGAACGAACAGTATCTCAGTGAACAGAGGCAATTTCAGGCTGGCACGTCCTCCGTGTTCCTGGTTCTGCAGCGGCAAACCGATCTGATCGCCGCGCGGTCGAGAGAAATTAGAGCCAAGGCGGATGTGGGAAGCGCTGTCGCCGACCTGGATCGTGCCACAGCCCGCACGCTTATCTCGCAACGGATTGATGTAGCGCCGGCGAGGCCCTGAGTCTCAAGTCGTCAAATTGTAGATGAGGCCAAGCGGATCTTTAACGTAGCATCGCGGAAAATCCGGCTCGTCCTTTACGATTTCGCAGCCGTTCTTAACCAGCCGCAACTTGGCTTCTGCGACGTCGCCTACTGTTATTTCGAGCACTGGACCAAGCGCCGGGCCCCGCTCAATGAAGAGATTGATATGCTTGCCATGGAGGCTGATCATGTTCGCCGTCTCGTCCGTGATCTCAAACCCGAACTGTGTGACATAGAAGGCGGCGGCGCTCTTTGGATCTTCCGATTGAATCAAAATGTCCGTGCCAAACTTATTTGCCACGTTTGTTCCCCTCCGGTTGACCAGACAAGCTTAACATCGATTCTCGCGGTCGCTCTGAAAATACTCGCGCAACCCATTTCGTCCCGGCGTCCGTCTAACCATGGCACAATCCAAAAAGCGGTTACTGGCCAGCATGTCAACATTCAACATTACTCAACCCTGGAACGTCTACCTTGTTTGTAGCGTGTGCCCGGAGGCTTCCGTTTGAATTTTCGTACGCTCCTAGTCGTCCTGAGCGTTTTGTTGGCCGCCCAGTTCGCGCCTGCCGAAACACCGGCCGCCGGCCATTCCGTCCGCTGCACGGGCCGCACCATCGCCCTGCATTCATTTCTGCTCCAGGTGCCGCGCCAATTCGGCTCGGGCGGTCAACTTACCCTGCTCAGCATCGTTGAAAACGGCTCGCGGATCAAGGCTGGCGATCTCCTCGCCGAGTTCGACGCCACCGACCAATTGAAACAAGCTCGCGACGCCCTTGCCAAGTTCGACGATCTCTCCCATCAAGTGGATCAAAAGCGCGCCGAGCAGAAGAACAACGCTGAAAAGCGCAATTCCGACCTGATTCAGGCCGAATCCGATCTTAAGAAAGCCGAGATCGATATTCAGAAAGGTCCAGTCCTTAGCGATCTCGAGCAGCAGAAGAACACCGTCAAGCTGGAAGACGCCCGCGCCCATGTGGCCAGCTTGCAGCGTTCGAATCATTTTCACGATCAAGCCGAAGCGGCCGAGCTGCGCATTCTCGAACTGCAGCGAGACCGTCAAAAGCTTACCGTCGAACGCCAGAAAGACAACGCCGCGCGCCTCACCCTTCGTTCCGCCATCGCCGGCATGGTTGCTCTCGAAAACACCTGGCGCGGTAACTCCATGGGTCACGCGCAAGAGGGAGATCGCCTCTATTCGGGCGAGGCGCTACTCCGGGTGTTCGATCCCTCCAGCATGGTCGTGCTGGTCTCCGTGGGCGAGCCCGACGGCGCCATTCTGAAACCGGGCGCCAAAGCCCTGGTCCATCTCGACGCTTTTCCCGACCTCAACTTCACCGCCCATTTCGATTCCGCCAGCCCCGTGGCCACCTCCGGTTTTGCCAGTTCCGTCAAAACGTTTACAGCCCGCTTTGTTCTAGACCAATCCGACGCGCACTTGTTGCCCGACCTGTCCGCCGCCGTCGATATTGAGGTGAACCGTTAATGCCGAAACTTACGCCCAACCCGCGCACCATCTGGATTCGCCTGGGAATCGTGGCGTTAGCCATCGCCGGAACGGCCTTTGCCTGGAAAGAATACACCCACCGCCAGCACGACAGCGTCGATGTACCCACCGCCCCGGCGCGCCAAGGCGAGTTCGCCGTCATGATCCACTGCCGGGGTGCGCTCAGCGCCCGTCGCTCCGTGCAGTTAACGGCTCCCGTAGGTGTGCAGGATTTGCAAATCGTCTGGCTTGCGCCCAGCGGCGGCGAAGTGAAAGAAGGCCAGCCCGTCATCCGCTTCGATCAAAGCAAACTGCAACAGGAAGCCGCCGAAAAGCGCGTCGCTCTTCGCCAGGCGCAGGCAACGCTCGATCAAGGCGAAGCCCAGGCGCACATGCAGGCGGAACAGGATAAAGTGGATCTCGCCTCTGCCCGCTACCAGATGGAGAAGGCCCGCCTGGAAGCCTCGAAGCAGGCCATCGTTAGCGTCTCAGACGGGCAGAAGAGCGCCATTGATCTGCGGCTCGCGGAGGAGAAAGTCACCCTCCAACAGTCTGCTTCCGATCTCCATCAGAAGTCCGGCGAGGCCAAGAATGCTTCTTCCCGGCGTCTGCGTGACGAAGCCCGCCGGGAACTTGAGCGCGCCGAGCAGCGTCTGCGTCTGATGGAACTCAAGTCTCCCCTCAATGGCGTGGTCAATTACTTGAACAACCGCTCGCAGGGTTGGATGAACGCCCAACCTTACAAAGCGGGGGATCACGTTGCTTCCGGTGCAGCCATAGCTGAGATTCCCGATCTCTCCACCCTTGAGATGGAGAGCAAAGTGGAAGAGACTGACCGTGGCCGCATTGCCGAAGGCGATTCAGTCAAGGTACACGTAGATGCCTTTCCCGAAAAGGTTTTCTACGCAACGCTGCTTTCCATTTCCCCGCTGACCGAACAGAGTTTTGACGAATGGCCGCCCGTCTCCACGTTTCGCGCCTTTGCCAGAATCAGCCCGCCCGACCCGCGCTTACGGCCCAGCATGAACGCCGCGGCCGATATCATCCAGACCAAACTCCCCAACGCCATCGGCATCCCAGCGAAAGCGTTGTTCACCTACCAGGGCCAGCCCGTGGTTTATGTGAAAGTTGACGGCGCATATCGCAGAACTCCGGTGAGTGTGCGCGCCCGCAATACCGATGAAGTCGCCGTGGCGGGCTTGCAGGCCGGCAGCATCGTAGCGCTGATTGATCCGGAGCAAGCGAAGAAATGAGCGCCGCTGTACACCCGTTAGCGGTGGTTCCCGCCCGCAAGGCCGCCTTGCGCGCCCTGCTGTGGCTTATCGCTCTTGGGCTTCTCGTCTCGCTGGCGTTTTGGGGGTCTCGCGTTCTCACGGCCGCCAAGCAAACCGTTATTCCCACCGTAAAGGTGCGGCGTGGCGATTTAAGTCTTGCCCTCACCGCCCGCGCTGAACTGCGCGGCGGCGATCCGGAAACTTTAACCGCGCCCATGACCGGTGACGCCGAACAGCACATCACCTCGATGCTGAAATCCGGCGACAACGTCAAACCGGGCGACGTGGTCGTCCAGCTCAACACCAGCGAACAGGAGTTCAAGCTCAAAGAAGCCGAGTCCGATCTGGCGGAGGCCGAACAACATCTCATACAGGCCAAAGCACAGCGCGACGCCGAAACCGAAGAAGGCGCTTATGAACTATCGAAGGCCAAGTCCGACCTGAAAGTGGCTGAGTTGGACGTGCGCAAGAATCCTCTCTTGCCGGCCATCGGGGCCCGCCAGAACGATCTGGCGCTGGCGGCGGCGCGCGACAAACTAGCCCAACTGGAACACAACATTGGCAACCGTCAAACCACCAACGCCGCCGCTATCGCCATTCAAGACGCGGCCCGCACCAAAGCCCTGGAAGCCATCAAAACGGCCCGGGAGCATATCGAATCTATGACGCTTCGGACGCATCATGCCGGTTACGTTTCCATTAAGGCCACTGAGCCGAATATGATTGGTCCCGGCATGGTGCTGCCGCCGTTCCAGGTGGGCGATACCGTTCGTCCGGGTTTGGCCATCGCCGAAATTCCCGATCTCGACAAGTGGGAAGTGGCCGCCCGCATGGACGAAATGGATCGCGGCCATGTGGCGCTCAACGACAAGGTGGCTATCTCAGTTATCGCTGTGCCGGGCCGTCAGTTCCACGGCCATGTGAGCAATCTGGGCGGCACCACTGGCTCATTTTGGGACCGCCACTTCGAATGCAAGATTGCGCTTGAAGATCCTGTTCCCGAACTCCGGCCCGGTATGAGCGCCATGATTGTCATGACCACCGACGAATTGAAGAACGTTCTGTGGATTCCCGCTCAAGCTTTGTTTGAAGCGGATGGCCGCACCTTTGTCTACGTTCGCGCCGGCAAGAGTTTCGCCGCGAAAGATGTGAAGCTGCTGCGCCGCAATGAGACCCGCGCCATTATTTCAGGAATCGCCGAAGGACAGGAGGTCGCTCTCTCGAACCCGCTCGACACAGACAAGAAGAAGGACTCCGCCGCCAATCCGCTGCAATCGGTGCCCAGATGAGCCAGGCCCTTGCGCTTTCCCGCTATGGGTCAGACCTTGCACAGGCCGGCCAGAACTTGCTGGCCCAAAAAACCCGCAGCATCCTCACGGCGCTCGGCATCATTTTTGGCGTCGGCGCGGTCATCGCCATGCTCGCCATCGGCGCCGGCGCGCGCGCTGAATCTCTCCACTTCATTGAGCAGTTGGGCGTGCGCAATCTGCTGGTGGAATCGCGCCCGTCTGCCAGCGATCAGGAACTCTCGCAACGCCGCCGATCTTCCCCTGGCCTCACCGAACGCGATGTACGCATTCTCGAAGGCAATGTCGATTCGCTCGAAACTCTTTCTCCCCGCAAAGGTTTGCATCCGGCTGCAGTTCTTCCCAAGCCTTCTAAAGAGATGCCGGAACTTTACGGCGTGCGGCCCTCCTATGCCTTGATCCATAGCTGGCAACTGGCCGAAGGGCGTGTATTCACTCCCGAAGATAACGAAGCCGGCGCCGCCGTGTGCGTTCTGGGTGAAGGCGCCAAGGTTTCGCTGTTCGGCTATGGTTCCGCCCACGACAAATACGTTAAAGTCAACGATACTTGGCTGCGCGTCGTCGGCGCGCTCAAAGAGCAGACCGCCTCCGGCTCCAGCCTTTCGCAAGATCCCAACCAAGTTATTTACACGCCGCTGCGAACCCTTCAGTACCGTTTTTTCGATACCAGCGGCTATCTGAAAGATGAGCTAGACGGTGTAGACGTCCGTCTGAAAACCGGCGCCGATAGCGTTGAATCTTCCAAAGTAGTGGTGGCCATCCTCAATTCCACTCATCACAATACGCCCGATTTCGCCGTCACGATTCCCGCTGAGTTGCTTGCGGAAAAGGAGCGCTCGCAAGCCATCTTCACCTATGTCATGGTCGCGATCGCCGCTATCTCGTTGCTGGTGGGCGGCATCGGCATCATGAATATCGTGTTGGCCACGGTGCTGGAACGAACTCGCGAGATTGGTATCCGCCGCGCTAGCGGAGCCAAGCGTGCCGATATCGTTCGCCAGTTCCTCTTCGAATCCATCCTGATCTCGGTGGGCGGAGGCGTACTGGGTATCGGCTTCGGCTACTTTCTGGCGTGGCTCATTGCCGCTTCCGCCGGCTGGAGCACCATCGTCACGCCGGCCTCGATCGTGATCGCGTTCGGCGTATCGGCCGTAGTGGGTCTGGTCTTTGGAATTTACCCGGCGCGAAAGGCGTCCCGAATCGATCCTATTGAAGCTCTTCGCTATGAATAAAACGCTGGCTGTATTCCTGGTGGCGGCCGCTATAGTGCCGTGCGGCGCCGCCGATCTGTTAAGCAGCTATTTCAGCCGTAAGAGCGAGAGCCGCCAAGTCAAGGTGCATGACGTGGAGGGGCTTGACCAGCATATTGTGGATGGCAAACTGCACTTGCGTCTGCACGATTTTTTGGAACTCGTCCTCAAGAACTCCGCTGATATCCAGATCACCCGGATGGATGTCTACACCGCCGCCGCCGCGGTAACCGCCGCCAAAGCGCCCTTCGATCCGCTGTTCAACCCCAGCTTCACCGCCTCGCGCACGCTGACGCCGCCTTCGGCCTTCTTCTTTTCCCAGGGCGCTTTCAGCAACCTGAATCAGGAATCGAATCTTCAGTACACCGAACTATTGCCAACCGGCCAGACCATTGGTTCCAGCCTTCAGATTCTGCGCATTTCCGGCGATGGCTACTCATCACCCGAGTTGTTCGGCAGTCTCACTTTCTCACTGACTCAGCCGCTCCTCCGCAACCGAAGCAACATTGAAAATCGCGGGCCGCTCACTCTGGCGCGCTCGCAATTGAACGTCACATCGCAAATCAGCGAAGCTACCATTGGCAGCGGCGTGGCCGACGCGGCTCGCCAATACTGGAGCGCGGTCTTGGCGCGCGATAGCATTCGCGTGCAAGAGCAAACCCTCGGCCTGGCTCAGAAGGCGTTTGAGCGCGACAAGAAAGCTTTAGATCTGGGGGCCATCAGCAAACTCGACATTTTTCAATCGGAAACGCAGGTGGCCGAGCGCAACCGCGATCTCATAGCCGCGCGTTATCAATACACAGCCGCGCTGGATGGCTTGCGCCGACTGATTGGCGCCGACATCACAGCGAGTCTCCGCGCCACCGAGATCGTACTGGAAGACGATCCCGCCGCTCTCCCGGCCAGGACAGAGGTGCTGCCGTTTGAAGACGCCTTGACCAAAGCTCTGGCGGCGCGGCCTGAGATGCAAGCCGCGGCGGAGCGGATTTCAATGGACGATCTGAATGCGCGCATCTCCCGCGAGGGGTTTGTCCCGCGGCTTGACCTCAGCCTCAACGGAGGTTCGAGCGGCCCGGCCGCCAATTTTGGCGCGGCCGGCGTTGCCTATCCGGGTCTGGGCCAAACGCTGAAGCAAGTCTTGGGATTTAACTATCCCACTTACGGGCTGACTCTGAATATGACGGTTCCGTTTCGTAACAGCACGGCGCAAGCCGGTTTGGCCGAAGCCCTGGTCAACAAAACGCGCGATCTCTATCAGCGCCGTCAAACGCAGGAACAAATTGTCCTGGATGTGCGCCGAGCCATCACCAACATCGAGCTGGCAACGGCAACCATTAACGCCGCCATCCGCTCGCGCGACCTGGCACGCCAGAACGTGGACGCCGAACAACAAAAATATTCGCTGGGCCTTACCACGGCCTTTGAGTTCCTCGATTCTCAAACAACTCTGGCCACGACTGAGAACGCCTTACTGGGGGCTTACGTCACCTATCAACAAGCCTTCATCAGTTATCAGCAAGCCACTTGGACCCTGCTCAACGGACTGGGAGTTGTGGTGGAAAAACCGCAAGTTCGTTAAATAGCGGCAAAGCGAGGGCGGAAAGTAGTTAGGCGGCTTGGGGCTCCTTTTGGGCGGCGCGATAGGCGGCGACGACGGTATCGAAATCGAGATCGCGGTGAGTGAGGGGGTATTGTGCGCCATTGAGGTCGTAGAAATGCGCGAATTCGGCAAATGAAAAATCGAAGCCATGGGCGGCGGGGTGGAAGTCGCGATTGAGTTTGGCGCAGCGGTTGGCGGTGGTGCGGGCGTGTTCTATGAGATCGAGGCGCTGCTGGATACGTGCCTGCTGGAGTTGTTGGAGTTCGGCGATATCGGCCTTGCGCTGATTGCGAAGGCGGCGTTCCTGGAGGGCGAGGTTGCTGAAATCCTTGCGATAGGTAAGGAAGATTTCGGCGGTGATGAGATCCTGGCGATTTTCGAAATCGGGTTCGTCGGCAAATTGATCGGCGAGTTTGCGGCGGCCGACGGCGTAGATGCCGGCTTCGAGCGGAGCGATGCGGAGCAAGCGCCATTCGGTATCGGCGATGGTTTGGACTAAAGCTTTTTCTTTGTTGGTGGCGGGGGCGTATTCGGCGAATTGGCGGTCGAGATGCTCGTAGTACATGGGAGCGTCGTCTGATGGGAGAAGGACGCGGCGGGCGGTGAGGCCGGTTTTGACGGCGTTCATGGATGATTTGGCTTTGCCTTCCGGGGTGCGCGGGCCGGTGCTGTGCTGGGCGTTCTCGCGATTGGCGCGCGTGCGGGCGTCGGAGGTTTGGCTCAATTCGTCAGGGGAGTCCTGGAAGTGGAAGGTGTCGGGTGGCGGTGGGCAGGCGCCGCCGACGGAAGCGGTGGCGGCCATGGCGGGCGCCTGTTCGGTGAGTATGGTTTTGTTGGCTTTGACGGCCAGCTTTTCGGCTTGGCGCTCAACAGCGCGGCGGATGGCACGGTTTGACATTTGGTAATTCGGTTCCTTTCGAAAAGCAATGGCCGGTGACGAGTGAGAACCCGTGCGAGCCGGTTTGAAATTAGCAGAGAAAGAGGGGAGGGGCGAACGAGGAGGAGGATTTTGGGCGGGGCGAAGGGGCGGTAAGCGATAGATACGGCTTGAGTTAAATATATTTTAGGTTTCGGTGAAGAGTTGTGACCCGAATTTTGGGTGGCGTGTTTTGGGTTGAAGGCGGGGTCCGGGACGGCATTGGTGAGGGTAGCAGCGGTGGACACAACCGCACTTGATTCAGATTGTGAAGGCGGCCCGCCAGGATGGGTGGCCGGAAACGGCCGGTGGAGTGGGTGATTTTCTGGGAGGCAAGAGTGCCATGGCGATTGAGCGACGGCCAAGCTCTGTGGCACCGCACTTACGTCTGCGAGCAAGACACGGCGGACGGAGTAGGCGGACAATTCTGAATGAACCCAATAAGACGCGCACGGGTCGGCGAGTTAAATATGCGGGCCAACGGCCTTTGAGAGGGGTCTAACACATCATGACAGGCACTTGGCGGGGGATCTGGCTTCGAGACAGAGTTTCCGTCAGCGGGTTAAGGCAGCCGGACGAACTCGACAACGACGAAACGCCATGGCTTTTGAGACTGACTTTCGAGACCGGGAAGACCCTGATTGTAGTACCGGGCGCTCCGTCTCACAAAGTTTCGGGACTGGCTTTTGTCGTCCCGGCTTCGCCGCGGTTAACCAAGAATTACTAGTACCTGTGCAAGAGTTTAATTTTCAATTTCACTGTGCGAGTATGCTCGGAATAATGCGCTGCACGGTTTGGATCAAATACGCATGAGCCTTAACCCTGAAATCTTTCAGTGGGCCAGAAGAAGCTGGCTTAACACCGGAGCAGGCCGCGCACGCATTGCGTTTCAACAATACCAGCGAGCGTTCTGCCGCTGACCGGCTCAAGGCCCTAGAGGCAGGCGATGAGCAACCATCCCGCAGCGTTCTTTTACGAATGGCGAAGGCTTATCGCCGCTCGCTTCTGGTCTTCTATTTTTCAGAGCCACCCAAGACAAGACCGGCGACAGAGGACAGGACTTCCGCACTGTGCGGGGAGCCCCACCACCGCTTTTCAATCCGCTACTCGATGCACTCATACGCGACATTCGCGGCCGGCAAACGATTGTCAGGGATTTGTTGGAAGATGCTGAGCAACCTGTAAACTTCATTGGTTCGGTGTCGATGCGCGAAGGTACAGAGGCCCTTGCCGCCCGGATTGTCGAACGTATGGGGTTCACGCTTTCTGAATTCCGCAGTCAGCCGACCATTGAAAAATCGTCCGGCTAGCTACGGGAAAAAATAGAAGCGAACGGCGTCTCTGTGTTGCTTCTCGGCAATCTCGGGAGCCATCACACAAATATTCCCGTTGAAACTTTTCGGGGCTTCGCAATATCCGACGAACTTGCGCCATTCGTTGTTATCAACGATCAAGACGCACATGCTGCATGGTCTTTTACTGCCCTTCATGAACTGGCCCACCTCTGGCTAGGAACAACCGGCGTTAGTGGCGGCAGCGCAGAGAACCGCATTGAACGCTATTGCAATGAGGCGGCCGCAGAAGTCTTACTTCCTTTGGCCGAGATGCGCCAGCTTGCGCATCTTCGTAACGCACGCTTTGCCGCCTTGATCGATACCCTTTCAGCATTCGCTAACACTCGGAAAATCAGCCGCCGGATGGTTGCCTATACGCTCTGGCGAGCCAATATAATCGCCGATGCAACGTGGCGGCAAGTACAAGAACATTTCCGGCAAGAATGGATTGCCAGCCGCAACCGTCAACCGGAGCCCGACGAAAGAGAGGCCGGAGGCCCAAGCTATTACGTTGTTAAACGACACCGCCTAGGCAATGCTCTTTTAGACCTTGTGCGGCGTTCACTGATCGAAAACACAATCACGCCCACGAAGGCGGGACATGTGCTAGGCGTCAAACCAAGGAATGTGGAACCCCTTGTTAACGGCCCACCGGCCCAAGTGCAGGGGTGAGCGCGAATGCCCTATCTTCTCGACGCAAACGTGCCGATCACAGCCAACAATACCTACTATCCAATTGACCAAGTACCGGAATTTTGGAGTTGGCTACAGTTTCAGGCCACATCGGGCTACGTCAAAATTCCGCTAGAGATCATGGACGAGATCAAAGCGGGCCGTGAAGATAACGACCTTCTGATTGACTGGATTTCACAAGATGAGATCGAAGCCGCGCTCTTATTCGACGAGGACGTTGACACTGATTTAGAGCGGCACGTTGTTTCCGAAGGCCACAGCGACAATCTTACGGACGATCAAATCGAAAATCTTGGCCGCGATCCGTTCTTGATCGCTCATGCTCTTGCGAACTCTGCGGAAAGATGCGTCATGACAATTGAAGTTTCCAAACCAAGCCGTCAACCGCAAAACAGAAAAATTCCTGATGTATGCAACGCGCTTGGCGTCCAATGGTGCGGCCCCTTCATTCTCAATCGAAAGCCAGGCTTTCATACAGGCTGGCAGAAATGAAAAAGCCACCGTTGATCTCGGCGTCCGTAGCATTTGGTGGTAAAGCAATATCGGCAAGCGTCTTGGTGCGCTTTTTTGGAAAGAGGGTGCAACGTTTGAAACGTCCCTGTCAAACAAGAACCCATGCGATAGCATCCCGTCCTTTCACTTCTCGCGGATAGATCAACGCCAGTGTTGCGCGCCGTGGTGTATGTGAAGAATTTCAACGGCTTACGGCTTCACTGCGTACACGACAATATAGGGAAGGGGCGTTAGCGGCAATTCCCTTGTGCCGCTACGGTGGCCGGATCTGCCTTTGTGGGGTGTCGTTCTAAGCGTGCGGATACGCTGATAAATTGTTCGCACGGTCGGCTCGGCAAACTGCGGGTAGTTCTGTTGAAGATAGGTTTTGATGCTCTCTAAATCGTCGGCGGCTGGTATAGTCCAACGAATGCGCATCAGACTTTGAACATCGCTTCAAGCCGTGCGTCCATCTCTTCTTCTTCAATAAACTCGCCGCGCTCGGCTGCTGCTATTCCTTTTTCCACGGCGGCAAGGAAGCGGGCTTCTTCGTCAAGATAACGAGTGACAACACTTGTTACCAGGCGTTCCGGCACAGTTCCGGCTTTGGTGGCAATCTGCGCAAGCTGTGCTTGCTGCTCTGGTGTGAATTGAACTTCCATGGTTCCAGACTACGAAATTACCGGCTCCGGGGCAATGCTCCTGAAAGGAGCTCGTCCGATTAAATAGCATATGGGCCAATGTGTGGTTTGCGGCGCCCCGCTGCCGGGGAAAAAGAGAAAGTGTTACGAGCATCGAGCGCCAAAGGGAAACCGGGCTGGAAATCGGTCTGGCGGTGGACGTGGTAAAGGGCCGCGACGCTAAATGATGGATGCCCTCACCAAGTTTCTTACACCCTATGTGACACTGTTTCCCCTTGGTAGTTGGGTGCTGACGATAGTTGCGCTTGCTTGGGGGATATACGTTTGGCGGCGCGATAATCGGCAGGTTTGAGTGTCAGGCAAACCGGCAGTGATATTGAGAACGTGGTTTTAGCACTGGCCCTCACGCTGAAACGGTAATCACGAATGACTCGCCGAAGGCAACCATTGTCATTCGTCATTTCGACGTGGAACTGCTTTGGAAAGGATGACGAGTTGGACTGGCTTCCAGACCCGGCAGCGATGGTGGCTTCCCGGCTCATCATACATGTACGGTGGAACCTTATTGAGTTATCGAAGGGACATGGTGTTGAATCATCATCGATATGAGCAGGGGAAGCTCGGGCCGGGTGATTCAAAACGCGGGTTACTTATGGTTAAAAGTTTGGCTTCCATACCCAATGATTTTCTGCACGGCGACAGGATGCAAATGCGCCTTGTCGTCTACGATACGAAGGGCAAGAAACACTCGGCACCGTTTGAGCTAAAAATTGATCGCACACGCGGAGGCTAGAGGGATCGACTGGAAGGGCGCAAAGCGCCAGTCCCGAAACCTAACGATTTCGGGACAGCTTCGAAAAGTCTAAAATACCACCGTTTGCTGCTACGTCGCGGCATGGCCAGGCCGCAAAGCGGCAACGCCAACTGCTCAGCAACACACGGATTGACTTCACGCTGTCTATTCCGGTGAAGGTTGAACGCAATTCCGGTAGGCCCTTTTTGTTTGTACCGGCGGGACAACTAGCGCGGCTTGGAAAATACTTATATATATAAGTATTCTCTTGTACCTTGAATAGCGTCCTGGCCCGTAGATGCTTCTGTCCATTAGTAATGGACATGCTATATTTATGGACAAATGGCCGGTGATCCAACACACGACGAATCCCTGCTCGATCAGATTCGGGCTGTGCCCTTCGTGCGGCATCTCCAGCTGATTCCGTCAAAATCCGGTGATCGGAACGCCAGCTGCATTCTCGAAATCACGACGCCTCGACGCAAGTACCGCCTTGCCTTCATTGTGAAGAGATCCTATCTCGACCGCAGCACGGTGAACGCTGTGATCGGTCAGATCCAGGGTGAAAGGAATGCTGCAAAGGGTGGCGGCCAGAGCGGCAGGAATGGCGAAACACTCGTGCTGGCTCCATACCTGGCCGTGCCCACTGCTAAGAACTTCATCGACGCGGGCATTTCGTTCGCGGACGAGGCCGGCAACATACATTTGGCTCTGGGGGATGAATACAACTGGACTGTGATTGGTGAACGCAAGCCGCCCAAACCACCCGAGTCGGAGCGGATGACCCCGGCCGCGGTCCAACTCTTGTTTCAATTTGCCAGTAACCCGGAGTCCGCGAGTTGGACTGTACGTGACCTTGCTGCCGCCGTTGGACTAAGCAAGAGCAAGGTTGCTGAACTCCGCCTCCAGTTTGCGCATGAAGGAATATTTGCGGCACGGCGAAGTGAGAACTCTCCCGGTATCACCCGCGAACTCGGAGACCGTCTCATCTCCGGTTACGACCGGATTCTGCGGCCAAAGCTGATGATCGGCCGCTATCGATTTCAAGAACCATCCATCGATCAATTTGTGGCTCGCCTTGCGCATGAAGGAGCAGCGCAGAAAATTCCGTATGCCCTCACCGGAGGTCCCGCCGCCGATGCGATGCAACACTTTTATCGCGGTTCAGACGTTCCTGTTTTTCTGGGCGTGGAACACCACCGTAGACTACGGCTGCTCCCTGACCGGGCGGGCCCGCTAGTGTTGCTCAAGCCTTTTGGCAATCTGGTCCATTGGCGTGAATTTGACGGCAAAATGGTGGCACCTCCGTGGCTGGTCTATGCGGAGTTGTTGACCGGCAGCGATCCGCGAGCGAGAGAAGCGGCGGAGGAACTCCGTAGGGAATTCCTGAAGTGAACGATATCCTCACTCCCGATCAGATCGCTGACTTAGCGGGGATCAGCCAAATTTGCGAAGAGCTGGGAGCTGACCTTGTCGTGATCGGCACCACCTCCCTGTTGATTATCATGGGCGATCTTGGGCGTTTTACACGCGATGTCGATCTTACCGTTGCGCTCGACTTGGATGAGTTCGAACGATTAACAATGCGGCTCGCCGCCATCGGATGGACGCCCTCACCGGAGCTGGAGCACCGCTGGACCGCTCCGCGCCGGACGATTATAGATCTCTTGCCAGCTGGTGCCGAACTCCGACGCAGCGGTTCCATCACTTGGCCCGCGAGTCGATTCAAGATGAGCTTGGCCGGATTTGAACACGTGTTCGCGCACGCCATTGAAGTTCATCTACCCGGAGGAATGACCATCCGCGTCGCGCCGCCGATCGTCACGGCCCTTCTGAAGATCATCGCCTGGGTGGCTGACACCTACCGGCGCGCAAAGGATCTCCACGACATCCGTATCGTGCTGCGCCGCTACGAACAGGAGAGTGATCGTCTGTTTTCCGACGCCGTGTTCGATGCAGAACTTCCGGATTTCGAGTTTCCGCACCGGCGATTGGTTGTTTTGGGTGGGCTGGTGGTGCGGACATCGAGCCAGTCCGGCAATTGCGCAGATCGGTGGCTTGGACTGTAAAAACTATATGGCATTGGGCGATATCGCCTGTGCCGCTTGGCAGCAGGCTGGTCTCGCGGTAAAACGCTATATAATACAACCACGCTATCTAATTTCTGAAGGAGCCACAGTTGCGCCGCTGGGCCGAACGAAGATCGTGGTGGATGTGTGCAGTGCTGGTAGTCTCGGCCGGAAGTGTGTTCGGCGCGACGGGGACGGTTCCGAAATCGGGCGGGCCCCTTGTTGATGTAGCCGGCTTTGACGCGAACGTCAAGCCAATTCTCAAGAACACCTGCGCCGGCTGCCATAATGCAACGCTCACATCCGGCGGCGTCAACCTGGTTCCCTATCTGGACGCGACGACGCTTTCCGATGACCGCTCATCGTGGGAACGGATTTTGCAAAAGGTGGAATCGGGAGAGATGCCGCCGAAAGGCGTTCCGCGGCCGCCGCAAGCGAAGATGACGGCGTTAGTCGAATACCTTCACAGTGCGTTTGATAAGGCCGATGCCGCTATTAAGCCAGATCCGGGCCGGGTGACGGCGAAGCGGTTGAACCGGAATGAATATCGCAACACCATTCGCGATCTGCTGGCGGTGGAGTTTCGCGCGGAGAAGGATTTGCCGACCGACGATTCGGGCTATGGGTTCGACAACATTGGCGACATTCTGAGCGTCTCGCCCATTCTGATGGAGAAGTATCTGAGCGCGGCCGAGACAATCGCCTCGCGTGCGATGGGTGCCGATCCGCTGCCCAAGAAACCGATTGAGAGCACTTGCGACCGGAAGAGCAGGACGCTCCGCCGCTTGGACTACAGCACGGTGGAGGCAAGCTATCGGGTGGATTTCGACGGCGAATACAATGTGCGTTTCGGATTTCCAGGAGAGCGTGCGGCCGACGCCAAACCTGTGAAAATGGCGTTTTTTATGGACGGCCAGTTGCTCAATACGATCGACGTTGAAACCAAGCCTTCGAAATTGGTTTACTTCAATCCATTCTCGGATGGAGAGATGCGGGTGTATCTGCCGGAGGGCGATCATGTTTTCCGCGCGGCGTTTTTGAACGACGATTTCGTCAAGGGCTTTACCAGCGACAAACAAGCTTATGACGACAAGAAGAACAAGTACATAGGTTCCATTACGTTTGTGGGACCGTTCCCGGCGAAAGTGGAAAAAGCCAGCCGTAAAAAGATTCTGATTTGCGATCCAGCCAGCGGCCAACGCTGCGTGGAGCGGATTGTCAGCAATTTGGCCAGGCATGCATTTCGCCGGCCGGTGACGAAAACCGAAGTGGCGGGATACCTGAAGTTTGTCGGCATGGCGAAGGCGCACGGGCAATCCACGGAGCAGGGAATTCAGCTTGCACTGGAGGCGATGTTGGTGTCGCCCGAGTTTCTGTTTCGGATTGAGCGCGATCCCGATCCGCTGGATCCGGCCAGGGTGCATCGGGTATCGGACAGCGAGCTGGCTACCCGGCTGAGTTACTTTTTGTGGAGTTCGATGCCGGACGATGAGCTGTTGAATCTGGCGGAAGCGGGGAAGCTGCACGAGCCGGCGGTGGTGGATGCGCAGGTGAAGCGCATGATGACGGATAAGAAGGCGGCGGCGTTTGCCGATAATTTCGAGGGTCAGTGGCTGGAGGTTCGAAACCTGGATTCGATCACACCAGATCCCGACAAATTCCCTGAGTGGACGCCGGAGTTGAAGGAGGACTTGCGAACGGAAACTCGGATGTTCTTTCAGTACGTGCTGAGCGAGAACCGGCCTATTTCGGAGATGATCGACGCGAAGTACACATTTCTGAATGAATCGCTTGCAAAGTTTTATGGGATTCCGGGGGTGAAAGGCCCGGACTTTCGCAAGGTTGATCTGACCACAGATCAGCGAGGGGGGATTCTGACGCAAGGCGCGGTGTTGGCGGTTTCAAGTTATCCCAACCGCACTTCGCCGACGATTCGCGGGAAGTATGTTCTGAGTAACGTGCTGGGAACGCCTCCACCGCCACCTCCTCCGGACGTTCCGGCGCTGGATGTTTCGAAAGTAGGCAGCGATATCTCTTTGCGGAAACAGCTTGAGGCGCATCGGGCGAATCCGGTTTGCGCTTCGTGCCACAGCAAAATGGATGTGCTCGGCTTTGGCTTGGAGAACTACAACGCCATTGGAAAGTGGCGGACGATGGATGGCAAGTTCCCGGTGGATGTGGGCGGCACCATGCCAAACGGTAAGTCGTTCCAGACGGCGGCTGAAATGCGCGCGGTTTTACAAGGCAGCATGCCGCAAGTGACTCGCTGTCTGACTGAGAAGGTGATGACGTACGCGCTGGGCCGCGGATTGCAAGCTTACGACAACCGGACAATTACCGAAATCAGCAAGGCGGTGGCTGCGGATGGAATGCGCTTCCAAACGTTAATTTATGAAGTTGTGCGAAGCCTGCCGTTTCAATCGAGGCGCGGCGAACTTGTGACGACTACGCAGCAAGAGAACACAAACCCAAAACCGAGGGAGATAGCCAGTCAATGATTACCAAGAAAGCGTTACCGCGGCGGACGTTTTTGCGAGGGATGGGGTCGGCGGCCATTGCGCTTCCGTTTCTGGATGCCATGACGCCGGCATTCGCCGCCAGCTCAATGCCGGGAGGCGCGCCGGTACGAATGGCGTTCTTCTACGTGCCGAACGGCATGATTATGGATGGGTGGAATCCCGATTATGAAGGTAAGTTTCAGGAGATGCCGCGGTCACTCAAGGCGCTGGAGCCGTTCAAAGACGACATTCTGCAAATTGGCAACTTGACTCACAATACGGGGAGGGCGCTGCTGGATGGAGCAGGCGACCATGGGCGCTGTTGCGGGAGCTATCTCACCGGTGTGCAGGTGAAGAAGTCGCTGACGGAGATTAAGAGTAGTATTTCGTTCGACCAGATTGTGGCGAATGAAATCGGCAAGCAAACGCGGTTTCCGTCGCTTGAGTTGGGCATGGAAGATGCGCGCCAGGCAGGGGATTGCGACAGTGGATATTCGTGCGCCTATACGAACAATTTGGCGTGGCGCGGCGAATCGCAGCCGCTGCCTCCCATGCTCGATCCGCGGGCTCTTTTTGAGCGGATGTTTGGTACGGGCCAACCCATGACTCCGGAAGAGCGTGCGCGGCAATCCATTTACCGCCGCAGCATTCTGGATTTTGTGACCGAGCATACGCACAAGCTGGAATCGACTCTCGGGCCGACTGACCGCCGTAAGTTGGATGAGTATTTATCCGCCATCCGGCAAGTTGAAGTGCAGATTGAACGGGCCGAAAAAGACAGCACGCCCATTGAACCGGGAATGGATAAGCCGTATGGAATTCCCGCCGATTTTGGCGAGCATTTCAAGCTGATGTCGAACATGGTGGCCATTGCGTTTCAGGCCGATCAAACGCGAGTGGTCACGTTCTTGATGACGCGCGAAGGGAGCTCGCGCCCGTATAGAGAGTTGGAGATACCCGATGGCCATCACCCGCTGACTCACCACCGGAACTTACCGGATTTGATGGAGAAGGTGCGGAAGATTAACGAGTATCATGTGCGTCAGTTCGCGGGCTTTGTGGAGAAGATGAAGAGCACCCAAGAAGGCGACCGCAGTTTGCTGGATAACTGCATGATCGTCTATGGCGCGGGCCTCTCAGACGGTAATGCGCACTTACATGAAGACCTGCCGACTCTGATTGCGGGGCGCGGCGGCAACACGATTAAGACCGGACGCAGGATGGTAGTGCGGAGGGAAACTCCCATGTGCAATCTCTTTCTGACCATGATGGACCGGATGGGTGTGCATATGGATAAGTTTGGAGATTCCACAGGCCGCCTACAGGGCTTGGACCTGGGTTAACGCAGTGCAGCAGTTTAGTAAGGGAAAGCCACCGGCGGGAGTTTTTTTCGACAGCGACTTTTTGACCATCGACAGCGTCTTGGCGATGAGTCTGCTCTATGGGCTGCAAGGGAAGAACGATTGTCGAGTAGCGATTGTGAGTATGAGCCGGCCGAATCTGGCGGTTGCCGGTTTTGCCGATGCGGTCGAGCGTTTTTATAAAGGGCCGGCGGGAAACTTCTCCCAGATCCCTCCCATCGGGATGCGGACCGAGGGCTCGCCGGGAGAGACGCCGCCGGCATTCACTGCGCCATTCCAGAAGAAGAACGCGGATGGCGCGGCTGTTTATAGAAACCAAATAAAGAGCGAGATCGATACCGGCGATCCGAATACGTTGCTCCGAAATTACCTGGAGGCGCAATACGATGAAAACGCATTTGTTGTTCTAGGCGGACCGGCGACGAATCTGGCGGCGGCTTTGGACTTTTCGGGAATGCCGGAATTGATTGCGGCGAAAATCAAGTATCTGGTGGTTTCGGCAGGCGGGTTTCCGAACGGGCCAGCCGACGGGCGAATCATGGCCGATACGGCCGCGGCCAAGAAAGTGTTTGCTGAGTGGCCGACGCCGATTGTGGGTTGCGGGCGTGAGATTGGCGGCGAATTGCCATTTCCGGGAGCGAGTATCGATAAGGAGTTTGCGGAACAGGTGCATGATAATCCGGTGTCGGATGCGTATCGGGCGTATCATGCCATGCCTTACGATGCGCCCTCTTGGGACATGGCCGCGGCGCTTTACGGCGGCCGGCCCAAAGAGGGTTACTTCAAGCTTTCCGGGCCAGGCACCATTGTTGTTCACGACGATGGGCGCACGTCGTTTGAGAACTCGGACAAAGGCAAACATCAATATCTGATTTTTGATCGGGAGCAGAAAGATAGAATCCTGAAGACCTATGTGGAGTTGGCGAGTGCGAAGCCTGTTCCTCCGAAACGGTTCCGGCCAGCCGATGCGGTGGATGAGCCAGAGAAGAAGAAGCCGGCAGCGGGCATATAGTAGACTGCGTGGGCATGAGAACTCGCTTTGCAATTGTGATGGCAGGTGTGGCCATAGTAGGTTCCTTGGGAGCGCAGGACGCCAGGCCGAAGCGTGGCATCACGGAGAAGGATCTGTTTGCATTCGTGTGGGTGGCGAACCCGCAGGTATCGCCGGACGGCGGGCGGGTGGCGTTCACGAGGGTCAACGTGGATGAGAAGCGTGCCGGTTACGAAACTTCCATTTGGACAGTGGGGACGGACGGCAGCGATCTGCCGGTAAGGATGACGGGCGGCAAGCATGACGCGGCGCCGAGGTGGTCGCCCGACGGAAAATACATCGCGTTTGTGCGCAGCGGCGAGAAAGACGATAGCGGTAAACCCAAGCCGCCGCAAATTGCGCTGCTCTCATTGGCGGGCGGGGAAGCGCGGATCATCACGGATCTGCCGAAAGGCGCGGCCGGTCCGGTTTGGTCGCCGGATAGCAAGCAGATTGCATTCTCAAGCACCACCACGTTGGAAGACATTGAAAAGGCGCGGAGCAAGAAGCCGGCGGCGGAGAGCGAGCACGAATCGGACGTTCACGTGATCAGCCGCGCGGTTTACCGGAGCAATGGCGAGGGCTATCTGGACGCGAAACGGCATGAGCATATCTGGGTGCTGAATCTGCCTACCGCATCCGACGAAGTTCCCAAACCACGGCAACTGACGAGTGGAGATTTCGATGAAGGCGACGTTGTTTGGAGCGGGGACAGCGCGCGCATTTACTTCCTGACGCAACGCGTTGACGAACCTTATTACGAATCGCCGGCGACGGATATTTATTCGGTTCCGGCAGCGGGAGGAAGCGCTGAAAAGCTAGCTGCCGTTCCCATGTTTATCGGTGACTTGGCGCTGAGTCCGGATGGCCACAAGTTCGCATTCCATGGATCGGTATCCAAACCAGTTCGCTCTTATGCGCAACCCGATCTCTGGGTTATGGATACGGTGGCGAATGCGCAGCCGAAAAACCTGACCGCCGATTACGATTTCGACATGGGAGGCTTGGTCGGCGGGGACAATACCGCGCCGCGCGGAGGGAATGGGCGGACACTGCATTGGTCGCCGGATGGGCGCTGGCTGTTCGACGCAGTGGAGAAGCAAGGCAAGACGAGCGTGGTGAAGGTGGATGCGCAATCGGGCGTGGTGACTGAAATTACGAAGGGCAATCAGGCGGTGGTTGACTATTCGTTGACTGCGGATATGCGCGCGATGGTGGCGCTTATCTCAACGCCGACCGAGATAGGGGATCTCTACAAAGTTACAGATGACGGAAGGCAAAGGCGGCTGACGGATTTCAACCGGAAGCTGTGGCCGGAGCTTACGATAACTGAGCCGGAAGAGATCAATTACACGAGCTTCGACGGCAAACGGATTCAGGGATGGATTCAGAAGCCGCCCGATTTCGATCCGAAACAGAAGTACCCGTTGATTCTGAACATTCATGGCGGACCGCACGCGGCGTACGGCTGGATCTTCGATCATGAGTTTCAATACATGGCGGCGAAGGGGTACGTGGTTCTGTATGTGAACCCGCGCGGGTCGACGAGCTACGGGCAGGAGTTCGGCAACATCATTCAGTATCACTATCCGGGGGACGATTATCGCGACCTGATGGCGGGCGTGGACGAACTGGTTAAACGCGGCTACATTGACGAGAAGAAGCTCGGCGTCACGGGCGGGAGCGGGGGCGGCGTTCTCACCGATTGGACGATTACGCACACAAACAGGTTCGCGGCGGCGGTTTCACAACGCGACATTTCCAATTGGGCTTCGTGGTGGTACACGGCCGATTTCACGCTCTTTCAGGCGACTTGGTTTAGAGCGCCGCCGTTTGAAGATCCGCAGGATTATGCCAACCGCTCGGCCATTACGTTTGTGAAGAATATCCATACGCCGGTGCTCTTTGTGCTGGGGGAAGCGGATTATCGGACGCCGCAGGATTCGGGCGGCGAGCAACTGTTTCGGGCGCTGAAGTATATGAAGCGTCCGACGGCGATGGTGGTATTTCCACGAGAGAGCCACGAGCTTTCACGTTCGGGTGAGCCGTGGCACAGAATTGAACGGCTCGACCATATAGTGAATTGGTTCGATAAGTGGATGATGGGGGTGCCGCATGCGGAATACGATGTGCGGCCGGAGAAGGAGGTGGAGAAACCGGCGCGCTAGACCGCACTGATGATTACAGAAAGGCGGCAATCCTGGAATTTTTGCCGGAAAAGTAGAAGCCTTGGCTGTTTCAGAAGACGGGAAACCGCGGAGAATTGTGACGAACTGGCTGGCGCCGATTCTCTTTTTGATCATCGCCGGTTCGCAACTCCTTGCGCAAGCGGAGGACGGCCTTGCGCCTTCCGCCGACGGATTGAACGGCCAGCAAACGAAGCGCATTCTGGGAATACTGCCAAATTTTGAGGCGGTGAGCGCCAACACGTATCTTCCGCCGCTCTCACTTAAGCAGAAGTTCTGGCTTGCGACGGAAGGGACGTTCGATTATTCGTCGTTCGTATCGGTTGGGATAGAAGCTGCCGTGGAGCATGCGACGAATGCGTACCCGGAATTTCATC
This sequence comes from Bryobacterales bacterium, assembly GCA_963785595.1. Taxonomy (GTDB): domain Bacteria; phylum Acidobacteriota; class Terriglobia; order Bryobacterales; family Bryobacteraceae; genus Bog-105. Next base: position 208,202 of record CAWAVY010000005.1, read on the forward strand.
ACGGGGCGGGGGGCTATGGCCGCTACTATTGGCACACATTCGCCGATGCCACGGTGGAGAACTATCTGGCCGGGGCCATTTTCCCGGCCATCACCCACGAAGACCCGCGTTACTATACGCTTTATCGCGGAGGGTTCCTGCGGCGCGCAGGCTACGCGATCAGCCGGCTGTGCATAACCAAGAACGACGGCGGTAACAGAACATTCAACTTTTCGGAAGTGGCCGGGAGCGGGGTGGCGGCGGAAGTTTCGAGCCGTTACTATCCGCGGATGGAACGAAGGGGAGGCGAAATTCTGGAAAGATGGCTAAGCCAGTTGGTGAACGACGGCGTGGGCAATGTGGTTGAGGAGTTTTGGCCGGATCTGAACCACAAGTTCTTCCATAAACATTGATTGCGCCTTACTCGGATTCGACCAACCCCGGCTGGTAAACAGGAAGCACGTCGCCATCGCGGGCGATCCAAGTGTAAATTGTGGGGAGCACATAAATACTCAGCAGCAGAGTAGCGCTTAATCCGCCGACAATCACGATGGCGAAGGGCTTTTGCGAATCCGATCCGATGCCGGTAGAAATAGCGGCGGGCAGCAAGCCCAAGGTGGCGACCAGCATGGTCATCATGATGGGCCGCAAGCGCAGGACCGCTCCTTCGAGCGCCGCTTGACGAATGGGATAGCCGCGCGAGCGGAGTTGATTGATGTATTCAATCATGATGACGCCGGTTTCGACCGCCACGCCGAACAGCGCCAGAGTTCCGATGCCCGACGAGACGCTAAAGTGAGTGCCGGTGAAGTAGAGAGCGAATAGGGCACCGATGGGAGAAAGCGCGAGGCTGACCATGGCCAGCGCGGCCCACTTGAACGATTTGAACATGGAATAGAGCAGGAAGAAGATGCCGAGCACAGTGACAGGCACGATTAACGCCAGACGTGCGTTGGCGCGTTTGGCGCTGGCGTATTCACCAGCCCACTCAAGGCGATAGCCGGGCGGGAGCTTGACTCTGCGATCCACTTCGCGAATGGCCTGGTCCACGGTACTGCCTAAATCGCGGCCTCTGACGCTGTACTTGATGGCGACGTACCGAGAATTGTTCTCGCGATAGATTTGCGATGCGCCGTCGCGCATTTTAATATCGGTCACCTGTTGCAGCGAGACGCGCTCGCCAGAGGGAGCGAGCAGACGGATGTTGCCGATGGCTTCGACACTGGCGCGGTATTCAGGCAGGTAACGAACGACCAAATCGTAGCGCTGTTCACCCTGTAGGACCTGGCTGACGGCGTTGCCTCCGACGGCTGTTTGCACGGCGTCTTGCACATCGCTTACATTCAAACCGAAGCGGCTGGCCTTGGCCCGATCGATGGAAATATTGAGGTTGGGCTGGCCCACCACGCGAAACAAACCGAGATCCTGGACGCCTTTGATGGACCCCATGACACGGATGATCTCTTCCCCCTTGCCCTCCAACTCCTTCAGATCGGTACCAAAGATTTTGATGGCGAGTTCGCCTTTCACGCCGCTGACGGCTTCTTCCATGTTGTCGGCGATGGGCTGGGAGTAATTCCAAATCACGCCGGGCATTTTTGTGACCTCGCGATCCATAGCGCGGATCAACTCTTCTTTGTTCTCGCGGAAGACGGGACGCCACTGCTCTTTGGGTTTCAGATCGACGAAGTATTCGGTATTTGAAAAGAGAGAGGAATCTGTACCGTCGTCCGGGCGGCCCACCTGACTGACTACTTTGGTTACTTCGGGAAAGCTGGCGAAGATCAAGCGGGCGCGGTTCATAACGTCCTCGCCTTCGGCGGGTCCGGTGGAGGGCGCTAAGGTTCCGCGCGCCCAGATGGCGCCTTCATCCAAGTGGGGCAGGAACTCGGAGCCGATTGCGCCGGAGACCATGAGGCCGACCGAGACAACCAGGAGCCCCACTGCAAGGCCGATGACGATGAGCCGGCGGGGCATGGTGCTCATGAAGAATTCGAGCGAGTTGCGGTAACCCTTGATGAGCGCCTCCAAGATGGGGTTGTGCCACTCCTTAGTGTTGGCGCCAAACATCAAAACGGCGAGAACGGGCAGAATGGATAAAGAGAACAACAAAGCGCCTAAGAGGGCGAAGGCTACGGTTAAGGCCATGGGGCGGAATAAGCGCCCTTCCACGTGCTGGAGCGTAAAGATGGGCAGGTATGCGGTAATGATGATGGCGCGGGCGAAGAACACGGGGCGCTGCACTTCCTGCACGGCTTCGCGAATCAATTCGGGCAGAGTGATTTCGCGATGGCGCACGGTGGTGATATGCCGGAGGACGTTTTCCACCATGACCACCGAACCATCCACCACCATGCCGAAATCCAAAGCGCCCAAAGAGAGCAGGTTGGCTGGCACTTTGTCGAGGTCGAGACAAATGGAAGCGAAGAGGAGCGCGAAGGGAATGGTGAGGACGACGATGAAAGCGGAACGAAGATTTCCGAGGAATAGAAAGAGAATGACCGACACCAGCAAAATTCCTTCGGTGAGGTTATGCATCACGGTGTGGGTGGTGAAATGCACGAGTTCGCTGCGGTCGAGAAACGGCACAATCTTCACGCCCGGCGGCAGGAAATGGTTGTTCAGATAATCGATCTTGGTATGGAGCGCGGTGAGCATGGCATCGCCATTCGCACCTTTGCGCAAGAGGACAATGCCTTCGACGGTGTCGGGATCGTCCACCACTTTGCCGGCTTCTTTGTGAGTGGCTTTGGCGATCTTGCCCAGGCGGATCTTGGCGCCTTGCGTTACGAGTGAAATATCGCGCACCAGGATGGGCGTGCCGTTTTGATTTTTCAGAACGGTTTGCGAAATATCGTTGACGTTGCGGAATAAGCCCAATTCGCGCACGTTGACCTGCTGCTCGCCCGCCTGGATGAAACTGCCACCGGCGTTGACGTTATTGTTTGTCAGGGCTTGTTCCACTTGGCCGATGCTGAGGCCATAGGAGATGAGCTTATTCGGGTCGATGGGCACCTGGTATTCACGGGTGACGCCGCCGAAGGCGGAAACATCGACAACATCAGGCACCGATTTCAGTTCCTTGGTGATGACCCAATCCTGCAGCGACTTGAGTTCCATGAGGTCATATTGAGGATTGGTACTGGTGAGCGTGTACCAATACAATTGGCCTACAGGACTGTAGTCTGGACCCATGGAAGGCTGCAGGCCACTGGGCAGCGTGACCTCCGAGAGGCGTTCGAGAACTTTTTGGCGGTTCCAATCGTTCAGCGATTCGTCGTCAAAATTCATGGTGACAACCGACAGGCCGAATTCGGAAATGGAGCGGATGGTGGTCAACTGCGGAATGCCCGCCATTTGCACTTCAATGGGGATGGTGACCTGCTGTTCAACTTCCTCACCGGCGCGGCCGGGCCATTGAGTGATGACCTGGACGTAGTTGTTGGCGACGTCGGGATAAGCTTCAACGGGCAGATTCTTGAACGAGATGGCGCCCCACCCCAACAAGATGGCTCCGATGACGAGAACCAGAAGCTTGTTGGCGAGGGAATAGTTAACAAACGCGCGAATCATGGGCGGTTACTGCTCGCTCTCGGCATTGAGCGCCAGGGCATCTTGGGCAATCTGTTGCCCGGGGGCCAATCCTGTCAAGATGACTTGCGAGCCGTTCTCGATTTTTCCACCGCTCACCTCGTTGCGCCGGAACTGGCCGCCACCCATAGGTAAGAAGACCCAATCGCGGTCATGCAGATGAAGAACGGCGGTGCTGGGAACGACGGCGCGCACAGTTCCTTTCAAGCCATAAAAGGTGGCGGTGACGAACATGCCTGCGCGCATGATGCCGGGGTTTGCTAATTGGATACGCACTTTGGCGGTGCGCAGATTGGGGTCCAATATTTTTCCGATGTTGGTAATGCGGCCGTGAAAGACTTGATCGGGATAGGCGTTCAGTTTGATGTCGGCGGTTTCGCCCAAGCGGACGGCAGGAAGATCGTTCTCATAGACGTCGCAGAGAATCCAGACGCGGGAGAGATCTGCAATGGTGAAGAGATTGGGCTGATTGTCGGGCGTGTGAACACTGGAGGCGTTGACGACGTTTTGCTCGACGATGGTGCCGGATGCGGGCGCGTAGACGTTGACCACGGGATCTTCGCGATTCAGGTCGGCGCCCAGGGTGCGAATTTGTTGGGAGCTGGATTTTACGGCGACTTTGGCTTTTTGATCGGCGTCCTCGGCAACCTGCAAATCGTTTAGGGAGATGGCGCCGCGGTCGTAGAGAAGTTTGGCGCGTTCGAGCTGGGTGGCGGTCAGGTGCTCGTCGGCTTTGGCTTGCTCGTAGGTTTGGAAGGCGTTGACAACGTCGTTGCTTTGGACTTTGAGGAGTAGCTGGCCTTTCTTTACGTCGTCGCCGAGCTTGGTGTAGATGGCGACGACCCGGCCGGAGGCGAGAGAGACTACGGGGACGGAACGTTCGACGTCGGGGGTTACGGTGCCGGTGGCGTGGACTTCGGGCTTTTCTTCGTGCTGGGCGGCGGTGACGATTTTGAAACGTTCGGGCTGATCGACTTTGACGATGTTGAGATCAGGGTGTTGTTCGACGATTTGGACGGGGGGTGGGGCGGAGGCGGCTTCGTCGGTTTTGGGTTTGGGGCCGGTACAACTGAGGGTGAAGAGGGCGGCCAGCAACACGGCAGGCGAAACCGCCTGCCCCACCATTGGCAATCGGCGCGCAGGATGCCATCCTGCCGCACAAGAGGGGGATGTCATTGGATGACCTCGCGGCCGACGGCGAAGTTCAGTTGGTTGGCGGCCGAAAAGTAGGCTCCGACGAGGTTTAGGTAGCTGAGCCGGGTGGTGCGATATTGATTCTGGGCATCGAGAAAATCGAGCAGCGACGCTGCGCCATGTTCGTAGGAATAGCCGATGGTGGAACGGATTTCTTCGGCTTCTTTCAGATACTTCTCCTTGTAGGGGCGCAGCAGATTGAGAGTGCTTTCGAGCGCGGCCTGGGCGGAATCCACATCGTGCAGAGCGGCCGTTTCAGCGGCGTCTTCCAATTTTCGCGCATGACCAACGTCGAGTTGTGTGCGCAGTTTTTCGCCCTGGTTCTTATCGAAAATGCGCAAGGGTATGGATACGTTGAAGCCGATGTAGGTATTCAGCGGGGCGGCCTGATGGGAAGCGTCGAAGCCGAAGGTTGGATCTGTGGAACCGTTGGCCACGGCCAACTGATAATCCGTCTTGGCTTTGGCGAGGGTCTGCTGCGCCTCCTTTAGATCGGGCCGGTTGTTCAGAGCCTCAGTGCGCAGCGCTTCCAGACGAATGTCCGGCTCGACATAATCGAAGGTTTCGGAGACATCGAACGGATCGACAGGCGAACGGTCGTGAAGGAGTTGGAGCAGATCGATTTTGGCGCTGCGGAGATTGACCTGCGCGGTTTGCAGATCTGAGAGGTACTGGAGCCGCTGCAATTCGAGGCGCTGATAATCGACGCGGGCGATGCCGCCGGCCTTAAAACGGTCTTGATTGATGGCAAGCACTTTATCGTAATAATCGAGGCTCTCCTTGGCGACCGCGACGATGGCTTTGGCCTGCAGGACGCGCACGAAGGCATCGCGCAGGCTGAACATGAGGTTGCGCTCGAGGTCGGCTTGGGAGGAGCCGGCGATTTCGGTGGCGCCTTTGGCGCTGGCCAGGCGTAGTTCCCGTTTACGCTGGCGTTCATGCAGATAGCTGAACTCCCAATAGATGTAGGACTGGGAGAGTGGCCGGTAGGGATGGGTGGTGAAGGGATTGAGTTGATCCCAACCGAAAGTCATGTCGGGGTTGGGGCGGAGGAAGGCGCTGATTTCCTGGGCGCGGGCTTCTTCGATGGAGACCTGGCCGGCGAGCAGGGTGGGGTTGTTGGAGCGAAAGCGTTGTTGCACATCGCGCCAGGTGAGGGCGGGCGGGGGCGTTTGAGGGAGGCAGGCTGCAGCGTTGAGGAGGGCCGCCGGGATAAGCCAGACTAGGCGCGGCACACGCTGCCCCTTGTTTTGTTTTGTGGTTGGCGTCTCTTCATCTAAAAAGGGCGTGGCGGGCGAGTACCCGTGATGTCGACCGGGACGCAGACTTAGGGCACTAGGGACCGGCACTTTCCAAGCTAGCAGATGTTTGTTGAATGATGGGCGCGGATTCCCTCTTCAGGGAAGCCTCAGAGTACCGCCGTTAGATGATACTTTTTCGCAAGAGGCTCAACAACGGTGTTCACGCCATGTCCTGGGTTCGATTCACGACGCGTCCTTAACAATCCTAACGACTCCAAGAGGTTCACGTCTCGGGTCACGGCTTTACGATCTCGTTTGAGAATTATTGCGAGACCTGAAATGGTTGGGTTCTTCTTGGTGCGAATTGTGCGAAGAACTCGAAGACGCTCCTGGGAAAGCACCCGCAACAAATCAGCCGGATCTGCAAATGTGATGCTGATATCAGGCTCTATTGTTTCGCCACGGTCAATCTTCCGGGCCCGCTCTGTGGATCGTTCAAGGTACTCTTCAAGCATTCCGGTTGCAAGGGTCACTTTTTTCTTCAAATCGACGGTCTTCGTGACCTTTCGCGGCTGCTTTGGTGGTTTCCTTCCCACCTCTCAAGGTACCACAGATGGGATCTCCATTGCCACAACTGTAGTCTCAGCAAGACGTGGCTTAAGTTTCCGCTGATCCCTTCGGCGCTGCATGTCTCTTAAGAACCACTTGTGAACGGGGAAACTTGGGACTGGCGAGGCGGACATCATCCATTAAGGTTTTTGAAGTTCGGTCCAGCCGTAAGATAAACGCAGGTGTTATCCGATTTGGGTGTTTCGAAGGCTGAAAAAAACTCGCTGGCGCGCGCGGTTCTGAAAATGGGACGGCGGACTGGACTGAATAACGGGAATTGGGGAGTTGTGGTGTCTGTCCCGAATTTGGTGGTGGCGATGGTCACGCTGGCTGGCGCGCCGGGAGGGGTGCAATTCAGCGAAGAGGCCAGGGAAGCCGGGGTGCGGGCTGAGATGCGCTGTGGCGGTCCGGAGAAGAAGTGGATTCCGGAGGCCAACGGCAGCGGCGCGGCTTGGTTGGATTACGATAACGACGGGCTTATGGATCTCTTGATTGTCAACGGTTCGACCATGGAGCAGTTGCGCAAGGTGGTGGGCGGCGGCACGCCCGACTCATCCAGCACGGGTGTGTATCTGTTCCACAATCTGGGCAAAGGGAAGTTCGAAGATGTCACGCGGCGCGCCGGTTTGGCGAACGCGTATTGGGGCACGGGCGCGAACGCGGCCGATTACAACAACGACGGGTTCACCGATATTTTTATCACCAACATTGGCGTCGATCTGCTTTATAAGAATAATGGCGATGGAACGTTTAAGGAAGTCTCGGCGGCGGCGGGGTTGAGCCGTACTGTCGAGTGGCATACCGGCAGCGCGTTCGGCGATTTCGATGGCGATGGCAAGCTGGATTTGTATATCGCGAGTTACATGGATCTGCACTCGCTCACTTTGAAGGAGCCTGCGCCGGTGTGCCCGTACATGGGCTTCGATGCGTTCTGCGGGCCCATTGGTATGCCGGGAGGGCGCGGCGTTCTTTACCACAACAATGGCGATGGAACCTTTACCGATGTAACAAAGAAAGCGGGTTTGGGAGGGGTGCGTCCGGCGCATGGATTCACGCCGGTGTTCGATGATTTCAATCACGATGGGAAGATTGATTTATTTGTGGCGAATGATTCGGATCCCAACTTTCTGTTCATCAACCAGGGGGATGGGACGTTTAAGGAGACGGGCCTGGAGCGCGGCGTTGCGATGAATGCGGATGGGCGCGCGCAATCGAATATGGGCGTAGCGGTGGGCGATTTTGATCATCGCGGGCGGATTGGCGTGCTCACCACAACGTTTTTTCACGATTATTTTCCATTGTTCCAGCAGGACGCCGGCGGGTTCTTCGATGAGGTGGCGGCAGCGGCGGGCTTGGCGGCGGCCACGAAAGATTATTTGGGCTGGGCGTGCGGGTTTGCCGATTTCGATAACGACGGACAGAAGGACCTGTGGCTGGCGAACGGGCATGTGTATCCGCTCTCGCCGAATTATGACCAGCCCTTTGTGGTGTTGCGAAATCAAGGGGGGCGATTTTCCCGGGCATTCCAATTTCCGCAAGTGCCTGCCAATTCCTATCGAGGAGGCTGCGCGGGAGATTTCGATAATGATGGGCGGATAGACGTGGCGGTTTTGCCGATCGCGGGCAGTCCGCTGCTGCTGCATAACGAGAGTGCGAACGGCAATGCTTGGATGGGATTGCGCTTGCGCGGGAGGAAAAGTAACCGCGATGCGATTGGCGCGAGCGTGCAGATCGCCTACTGCGGTAGCACGCAATTCGACACAGTGCGCAATGGCGGCAGTTATCTGTCGCGCAACGACCCGCGGCTGCATTTCGGTCTTGGCGCCTGCGGCAAAGTGGATCGCGTCACAGTGAAATGGCCGCATGGGGAAACGCAGGTTGTGACAGATGTTGGAGTGAATGGGTACCACACCATTGAAGAAACAGAACGCTAGGCTGGGCCTGCTGCTGACGGCGCTGTGCGTAAGCTTGGCGGCGGACGATTTCGTGGACGTGACCGGCGCCAGCGGTGTTCGGTTCCAGCACGTCGCCTCCCATACCACAAAGAAGTACTTGCTGGAGAGCATGGGTTCGGGCGTGGCATTGTTTGATTACGACAACGACGGCCGGCTCGACATTTTTCTGGTGAACGGCGCGCCGTTGACGGATCCGACTCCGAAGGGCACCATTCCGCGGAAGACGGGTCCGGAACAGGCAAACCGGCTCTATCACCAGAAAGCCGATGGGACGTTTGAGGACACCACCGAAAAGGCTGGCCTGGCGGGTTTTGGGTATGGCATGGGCGTGGCTGTGGGAGATTACGACAACGATGGCTTGGAAGACTTGTATGTCACGGCGTATGGGGGCAACCGCCTGTATCACAACAATGGCGACGGCACGTTCAGCGATGTGACCGAGAAAGCCGGGACGGGAGGGAGCGGCTGGTCAACCAGCGCGGCTTGGGTGGATCTGGATAACGACGGATTGCTCGATTTAGTGGTGTTGCGCTATGTAGAGTGGGATTTCGACGATATCTGGTGTGGCGAGCACAAAGAAGGATTGCGCGCGTATTGTCATCCGGACACGTTCAAAGCAATTGCGCCGCTGGTGTATCACAACGAGGGCAATGGACACTTCACGGAGGTGGCGGCGAAGCTGGGGTTGAATGTGCCGGGTAAGGGGCTGGGCATCGCGCTGGCCGATTACGACCGCGATGGGCATATCGATCTGTTTGTGGCCAATGACTCGATGCCGGAGTTCCTCTATCACAACAAAGGGAATGGCACTTTTGAGGAGAAGGGACTGTTTTCGCAAGTAGCGGTGGATGAAGACGGGCGCACGTTTGCAGGCATGGGCACGGACTTCGTGGACATCGATAATGATGGTTTGCCGGACATTCTGGTGGACGACTTGGCGAATCAGATGTATGCCGTTTTTAAGAACAATGGCGACGGTAGCTTCACTTATATAACGAAGAGTTGGGGCGTGGGCCGGATGACGATGCTGCATTCGGGTTGGGGACTGCGGGCGATTGATTACGACAACGATGGTTGGAAGGATTTGCTGGTAGCGCAGGGGCACGACCTGGATACGATTGAGCTGACCAACCCGCAGTTGCACTACCGTGAGCCAATGTTGTTGGCGCGCAATACGGGAAAAGGATTTGTGGACGTTTCGGCAAAGTCGGGAAGCGTGTTCCATGAGGCATGGGCGGGACGGGGGTTGGCGACGGGCGATCTAAATAACGACGGCCGGGTAGATGCCGTGGTGACGACCAATGATGGCGCGGCGCACGTGTTGCGGAACGAAACGAACACAGGAAACCATTGGATTATTTTGAAGCTGACCGGGCACAAGAGCAACCGCGATGCCATTGGAGCCGTGGTAAAGATTGCGACGGCCCAAGGCGCGCAGTGGGGAACCGTATCGACGGCCGGCAGCTATCTTTCTTCGAGCGACAAGAGGCTGCACTTCGGTTTGGGAAAGGCTAGCACGATAGAGACAATAGAAATACGCTGGCCGAGCGGGATTGTGCAGCGGATGCACAACGAGAAAGCGGATCAAATATTGAGCATTGATGAACCGCAGGCCCCAGGGGCGGCCGAAACAGGCGTACAATAATTATGGTTGTGATGAGTAGAACGGAAACGGGGGTCGAAGGGCTCGCGCCGTTCAGATTGGGGAGTGCATCATGAACAGATGGTTGCCGCTGGGCGCGAAGGTCCTGGGGGGATTCTTCGTGGCTGCCCTGTACGCATTTCCGCAGGCTTACACCATTTCGGCGAAGCCGGGAGCGGTGAATTATATCGAAGGAAACGCGCAGTTGGATGGCCAGGCGCTGACACTTGCCAGCCTGAAGGCAGTGTTTATGAACGCCGGAAGCTTGCTGGAAACGCGCGACGGCAAGGTTGAGGTGCTGCTCACGCCGGGGGTGTTTCTGCGGGTGGGAGAGAACAGCCGGGTGCGGATGCTGAAGCCATCGCTGGTGGATACGCAAATTGCGATTGAGGGCGGCGAGAGCATGCTTGAGGTGGACGAGTTTGTTAAAGATAGCCATACCACCGTAAGCGTGCATGGCGGTTTGGCCGAGGTTGCGAAAAACGGGCTGTATCGTTTCAGGGCGGACGGCGAAGCGTCGGTGGCCGTCATTGACGGGAAGTTGGACGTTTCGTTTGGCGAAAAGCGTAAGAGCCTTGGCAAAGGCCGCGAAGCTTTGTTGGCGGATGCCTTGACGGTACGGGATTTCGACAAAAATCAGCCGGACGAGCTTTATGCGTGGAGCAACATCCGGGCGGAATACAACGCCAGCCTGACGTATCAAGCGGCTCGTAGCGCGTATAGCAGCAGCGGTGGCGGCGGCGGTTTTGGCGGCGGGGGCTACGGCTATGGCGGGCTTTATAATGGCGGCTTCGGCGGTTTTTATGGCAACGGCTGGTACTGGAGCAATGGCTTCAATTCCTGGCTTTGGATGCCGGGTGGCCAGTTCTTCAGTCCGTTCGGTTGGGGTTTCTATGGGCCCGGCTTTGTTTCGTATGCACCGGTGGTGTTCGTGCCCATAGGAGTGGGCGGCGGCGGTGGATTGGGTTCGGTACTGCATCCACATCCTGGCCCGGGCACGGGATTGGGCGGCATCACGGTGCCGGTGAATCCGAAAGCGCCTCCGGCGATTGGGGCGGTCTCGGCTTCGCCCGCGCAATATAACTTGGCGCGTGTTGCCACAGCTCATTCCATAGCCTCAAGCGGTGGATTTCACACCGCCTCGGGGGCCAGCGTTTCTTCGTCGGGAAGTGCCCATTCTAGCGGCGGGTCGGTTAGTGCCGGCGGGCATGGCGGCGGCGGTAGCAGTAGCAGTAGCAGTAGTTTCTCCGGCGGCGGTGGCGGGCACAGCGGCGGCGGTGGTGGTTCATCGGGCGGCGGGCACGGCAAGTGATTTAGATCGCTCACGGCGTTCCCGTAAGATCTCTTCGTATTCGTCAAGCTGATTCTCATTTAGGACAGCTCGGAATTTTGCTTCGAACTCGCGGCGGATGGACTGTATTCTTTCGCGGCGCTCGCTGGGCCAGAGTGAGCCATCGTCGCGGATCTCAGCTATTTCGGCCTGACGCTGTTCGAAAATGGCGCTAATTGTGAGTTGCTGATTGGCGCTGAGGGCTAGCCTGTCGCGCAGAGAGGCGACCTCGCGCTGGCTGATTTTGACATCTTCGGGAGAGGCGGATATTTGCACAGCCTCGGTTACTTTCACTAGTGAAACGGCCGTGGATTCCGCACGCGGCAGTGTTGCCTCAAGTCTTACTGTTTTAGCTGGCTGAATTTCCACATCGTTGAATTGCACGGCGGCGAATCCGAAGGCGGAAATGCGCACTGAGTAATTTCCCGGCCGGATGTCGCTAATCCGATAGCCGCCTTGGCCGCTGGTTTCTCCGGAACTCTCCACGCCTGTGACCGTATTTCTGGCGGTAATGGCGGCGTGGCCGAGTTGGACCCCTCTTTGATCGAAAACCGTGCCTTCCAGATTGCCAAAAACAACCTGCGCGCAGAGCGGCGCACCGCAAAGAAAAAGCGAACAAAGAGCGGGATACATTAGACGTTACCTATACACCCGCCTAACGGGAGAAACGCGTTTGGGTTTAGCGCGGGAAGGTTAATTTGGATGAATTTGCGCCTGAACTATTCCTCTTGACGATATTCGTTGCAACGGATATAATGAAAGACAAATGGCCAGACTGGCGGAAGAGATAAAAATGACGAAGCCTTTCTCGCTGATTGAGGAAGAGGCGATGCTCAGTCTGGTGCGGACGGCCGATGTGGTATCGCAGCGGGCGGGCGATCTCCTGAAGCTTTTTGATATCAGTCCCGCTCAATATAACGTGCTGCGGATTTTACGCGGCGCGAAAGAAGCGCTGGCGTGCGGGCAGATTGCGGAGCGGATGGTGAGCCGCGATCCGGACATCACGCGATTGTTAGATCGCATGGAACGGCGCGGGCTGATTAGCCGCGAGCGAGACGGGCAGGACCGGCGGGTGGTAAAAACCCAAATCGGCGTTAAAGGGCTGAGTCTGTTGGAGGAGATTGAGCCGTCTCTGGCGGCGCACCATCGCCGGCAATTCGCCGCTTTAGGAGACAAGAAGTTGAGGCAGTTGGTTGAGTGGTTGGAACAAATCCGCGAAAGTGTTTAGAAAGGAAAACCAAATGAAAAGTACATATGAAATCGATCCGGTGCATTCGAGTTTGCAGTTCAGCGTGCGGCATCTGATGTTGTCGAACGTGAAGGGAGCGTTTAGCGGTGTGACGGGAACGGTGGTCTACGACCCCGAGAAACCGGAGCAAACCGCGATTGATGCCACTATAGACGTCAACACAGTGAACACGAACGAGGCGACACGGGACGGGCATCTGAAAAGCCCGGACTTTTTCGACGTGGCCCAATATCCGGTGATGACGTTTAAGAGCAAGAACGTGGAAAGATCCGGCGACTCGCACAAAGTCACGGGCGATCTCACCTTGCATGGCGTAACCAAGGAAGTGACGCTTACGGTGGAAGACGTGACGGACGAAACGAAAGATCCGTATGGAAAGGTGCGGATTGGCGCGAACGCGAAAGGCAAGATTAAGCGCAGCGATTTCGGCTTATCGTTCAATGTGCCGCTGGAAACCGGCGGGGTGGTGCTTGGAGACGACGTGAAGCTAGAGTTCGAGTTGCAGTTCGTGAAAGCGCAGACGGCCGCCGCGTAAGTTTTCATAAGAAATGTTTTTGGGGTGTTTGACTCAAACAAGCGGTTGAACACCCAAACATCCTTATGAACAGAAGAACTCTATTGACTGCTTTTGCGGCAGCGCTGGTGATTCCCTTTGGACTTGTGGCGCAAGATCACGACCGCGACGACCACCGGTTTTACGACAAACGCCACAAGGACTATCACGAATGGAACGACCATGAAGACCGCGCCTGGCACATGTACTGGGAGGAGCGTCACCATGCGGCCGTTGATTGGAACCGGGCATCGGCGCGCGACCGGCAGCGCTACTGGGATTGGCGCCACGATCACCCGGATTCCGTATTAAAGATCGATATCCGTTAGGCAGGTCAATGCACCTGTTTGAAAGCTCGGCTGAGTTTGCCGAAGGTGACGGCAAGCTCTTCGGGAATGATGCGGGTGTGGCTGACGCTGGTCATGAAGTTGGCATCGCCGAACCAGCGGGGCAGGACGTGCATGTGGATATGTTGTTCAATGCCGGCGCCCGCAGCCTCCCCTAGATTCATGCCAATATTGACGCCCTGCGGCTGGTAGGTTTGCTCAATCAGGCGTTCGGCCAGGCGTACCAGCCGCATCATCTCTTCGGCGGTTTCTTCGGCCGCTTGCTGCAGGCGCGAGACGTGTTGATAAGGCGCAATCATCAAGTGGCCGCTGGTATACGGGTAGCGGTTTAAGATAACGAAGTTGAGGCGCGCGCGATGAACGATCAAGGTATTTTCATCGTCGGCGGAAGCGGCCGCGAGACAGAAAACACAGCCGGCTTGATCGCGCTTTTCTTTCATGTAGGTGGAGCGCCAGGGCGTCCACAGATGATCCATCACGGCTAACTGTGGGGAGGGCCGCCATCGGCCACGGGAATGGCGGCCGGCTCTTCGGGCTTTTCGCCGCCATTCACCAGATCGCGCAGTTCTTTGCTGGGCTTGAAAAACGGAATGCGCTTGGAGGGGACGTCAACGCGCGACCCTGTTTTCGGATTGCGCCCGACGCGCGGCTGCCGCTGACGTGTGCGGAAGCTGCCGAATCCGCGAATCTCGATTTTGTCACCTTTGTGCAGGCTGTTTACAATGCTGTCGAAGATAGTCTCCACTATCGTTTCAGAATCCTTGCGGGTCATCTCGACAACCTTAGACACTTCTTCGATAAGCTCAGCCTTAGTCATATTCTGTTGCTCTTAGTCCGCACTGAAAGTTCCTGCTTGATCCTTCTTGTCTTCCGAATGGTGCTGCTTTATGGCGTCGCCCACGGTCGAAGTGGCGGCTACGGCCTGACGCTTATAGTCTTGCAGACGGCTTTGCTCGTCTTCGTCGGAAACGGCGCGCACGCTCAGGCCGATGCGTTTCTGCGCTTCGTTTAATTTAATAATTTTAAAGTCCAATTCCTGGCCCATGGGAAGCCCGGGTTCGTCGGCTTGGGGCTGTTTGAGGTTGCGCCGTTTGCCTGCCTCCTCGGCAATCTCGCTGCGATGGCAGAGGCCCTCGACACCCGGCAGCAGTTCAACGAAGACGCCGAAGGGGGCCGCGCGGCAGACTTTCCCGCGCACCGTGTCGCCCACTTGATGGGTCCGAAAAAACGTTTCCCAGGCATCCGGCTGGAGTTGCTTGACGCCCAGCGACAGACGCCGGTTGGCCGCATCGATATTCAATATGGCGGCTTGGACGACTTGGCCTTTCTTCAGCAATTCCGAAGGGTGTTTGACATGCGCCGTCCAGGAAAGATCGGACACGTGGACCAAGCCGTCGATGCCTTCTTCAATCTCGATAAACGCTCCAAAGTCGGCCAACTTGCGGACGCGTCCTTCGACCACGGAACCGATACTGTAGCGGTCGGCCACGGTGGTCCAGGGGTCGGCTTCGAGCTGTTTGATGCCGAGGGAGATGCGCCGCTCCTTTGATTTGATCTCGAGCACAACGGCTTCTACCTGGTCGCCGGCTTTCACCACCTTGGCGGGATGTTTCATGCGCCGGCTCCAGGTCATTTCCGAGATATGAATGAGGCCTTCCACGCCTGGTTCAAGTTCCACGAAGGCGCCGTAATCGGTAACGCTGACTACCCGTCCAAGAACGCGGCTTTGCGGCGGATAGCGCGTTTCGATATCAAGCCACGGGTCTGGACGAAGTTGTTTGAGGCCGAGTGAAATCCGTTCCTTTTCGCGGTCGAACTTGAGGACCTTCACGGAAATCTGATCGCCGACATGAATCACAGCGGAGGGGTGGGTTACGTTGCCGTAGCTCAAGTCGCTCACATGCAGCAAACCGTCGATACCACCGAGATCGACAAAGGCGCCATAGTCGGTAAGATTCTTAACGGTGCCCGAAACCGTAGCGCCTTCCTGGATGTTCGCGAGCGCATCGGCCTTGCGCGTTTCAGCGGCTTTTTCGAGCAGGACGCGGCGCGACACCACGGCGTTGCCGCGGCGTTTGTTCAGTTTGAGAACCCGTACTTCGATTTCGCGGCCCAGGTAGCTATCCAGATTATGAATCGGCCGCACCTCAACCTGAGAACTGGGCAGAAAGGCGATGACGCCAATATCGACGGTGAGGCCCCCTTTGATTTTGTTGACGACCTTGCCGGTAACGGGCGTTCCTTCGGCCACTGCTTTCTCGAGTTGATCCCATATGTGTAAGCGGTGGGGACGCTCATAAGAGAGCAATATGTAGCTTTCTACTTGATTGCCGCTGCGGTCAATCATCACCTCAATGGTTTCGCCGGCTTGCACGCTGGGCTTGCCATCGACGAATGGGAATTGAGACGCGGGTACTAAACCTTCGGTTTTACGGCCGATATCAACGATGACTTCTTTATCGGAAACGCTCAAGACACGGCCGTGGAGAACCTCGCCTTGGCTGGGGGCAAATTGGCTGCTGTAATCGTCGAGGAATGCTTGATAGTCAGCGGTATCGACATTAGCGGGCGCATCGGTCATGTTGTCAATGGGGCTAATCATTGATGGTTGATTCCCGGCTTCGCGCGAGGTCGGTTTGGTACTCGAATTATCCTCGGGCATGATTCAGCCACCTGTTACGCGAAACCCGCCGGGCAGACATGTTTTGAATTTTCTCATGGAAAGACCAGGCGTGGGACGTCAACTAGTTGATAGTTCAGTACTTTAGGAACTATAGCCGACCCTTTTCAGGATGTCAACCGCAACGCGATGCTTGTCTGAGGATTTTAAACGCCAACCCGCCTGACTTCGTATATACTCAAGGAGAGCGAACTACTTGTAGTCTCGCTAAGAGCGGAGATATTTATATGGGCGAACTTCTTCAACCCGGGCATTTGGTGATTGTGCTGATCGTTGCCTTTGTATTTTTCGGCGGTAAGAAGCTGCCGGAATTGGGCGCGGGCCTGGGCAAAGGCATCAGGTCTTTCAAGGACAGCATGCGCGAAATGACCGCCGATCACGAAAAGATCGACACCGCTTCGGCGAAGCAGCCGGAAACGGCCGAGAAGAAACAAGCGGAAACCGTTTAGCGATTAGCGATCAGCGTTTAGCGATCAGCGTTTAGGGATCATTGCACTCATCGAAATCCTTCCGTTTTTCCCGCCTGGCAACGGGTGTACCTTTCCCTCGAAACTGTAACTCGGTTTAATCTGTGACCGCTGGCGGTCAGGTACCGCCCTTCCCGGTCAGCAATTTTTGCCCTCGCTCGGCAAGAATTGCGCCTTTGCCCGGTTTAGGCACAGCGGCTTAATATCACTCTTAACAACAACTTACGTCATAATCCGCCTATCGTTTTGGATATGGTCATCAAACTGCTTTCCCATAGGCACGCCTTCGGTGAAGCGCGGTTTCAAAAAAACCAAATCCAGGAGCGGAGAGCAAAATGACAAACGAAGAATACGGCCGGGCATATCAAAAAGGGTTCAACCTAACAGTTCGATTCCTGGTTTCTCGCGGCCTTTCCTATGATGCGGCGTTGGATACGGCGCAAGCGGCTTGGGCAAAGGGTTGGGAACGGCGTGAGCAATTGCGCGATCCAAGTCTGGTTTTGACGTGGACGAATAGCATTGCATTGAATATTCACAGAACATACTTGCGGCGTGAACCGCAAACGCAGACGTTGCCGGACTTGCAGGCGCCGCCGAGACTGAATATCGCCGCTATTGATGTCACGCGGATTCTGGAGTCGTGTAAGCCGAATGATCGAGCAGTGCTTGAAGGGCACTACATTGAAGGTTACAAAGTGCAGGAGATCGCCCGGCAATATGGTTGGTCGGAGACGGCCGTGCGCATTCGCCTGCTGCGGGCGCGGCGCAGCGTCGAGCGGCGGTTGAATCGTTCAAAGCATGTGCAGTTGCGCAGCTTGGCGGCGAAAGCGAAAAAGGCCCTGTCTGAAGCGGTTGACGTTGAGATGTATGAGGCGCAAGTAGCTTAGTCGCCAAGACGCGGGCGTGGCATGCCAGCATAGCAGGGTATGGCGTTGCCGCAGAGTCTGCGTGGAAAATTGAGGCTGCCGGTGATCGGCGCGCCGTTGTTTGTCATTTCGAGGCCCGATCTGGTTTTGGCCCAATGCAAGGCGGGAATCGTAGGCGCGTTTCCCGCTTTGAATGCGCGGCCAGCGTCGAAGTTAGACGAGTGGCTGCAGCAGATCAAGGAAGAGTTAGACCGGTGGGACAAAACGAATCCCAGCACGCCAGCCGCGCCGTTCGCGGTCAATCAAATCGTTCACAAATCCAATAACCGGCTGGAGCAGGATTTGGAATTGTGCATGAAGCATAAGGTTCCATTGGTTATTACGTCGCTGGGCGCGCGCGAGGAGTTGAATGGGGCCATACATAGCTACGGGGGCATCACCCTGCACGATGTCATCAACAACCGGTTCGCCCACAAAGCGATTGAGAAAGGCGCCGACGGGCTGATTCCGGTGGCAGCGGGCGCCGGCGGGCACGCTGGAACGTTATCGCCCTTCGCGTTAATGCAGGAGATTCGCGAATGGTTTGATGGGCCGGTGGCGTTATCGGGTTCGATCGCCAACGGTGGGTCGATACTGGCGGCGCTCGCCTGCGGGGCGGATCTCGCCTATATTGGCTCGGCTTTCATAGCGACGCGAGAGGCGAACGCGCCGGATGCTTATAAAGCGATGATTGTGGAATCGGCCGCGGACGATATTGTTTACACGAATTTATTTACGGGAGTGCATGGCAACTATTTAAAGGCATCGGTGGTGAAGGCCGGACTCGATCCCGCGAATCTGCCGGAAAGCGACCCGTCGAAGATGAACTTCGCATCTGGCGGAAACATGGAAGCGAAGGCTTGGCGGGACATCTGGGGATGCGGGCAGGGAATCGGCGCAATTCATGATGTGCCGACTGTGGGGGAATTGGTGAGGCGGTTCGGGACTGAATTGGAAAGCGCGCGAAAAGAGTTGGAAGAAAGGTTGCGGTCAGTGGTCAGCGGCCAACGCGATCTTCGATAATAAATAACGGTTTATCGAGATCGTGCATAGCACCCGTCAAAGATCGAGCCGTGCATGCGCTCGTCACAATCGCCACGACGAGATTGCCATCTATGCTTCTTCGGCCTTGATCATAGCATCGCTTCGGACTTTTCAGCCGCCTAATGGCCGCAACAGCCAGTCGATATCCTTTCAGCTTGGCCTCGTTTGGCAACCGCCATTGCGAACCTCTGCCCCCGCCGCGAAAGTTGCGGATCCGTGATGTCGATTGACGAATAGGTCGCCATGGGCCGCGTACGCGGTGGTGGCGGTGCGCTGCCAGTCGGTCTGCCGGGGCTAGCCCCACATAAGCGCTAACTTAGGGTGAATCAGCTTCCTATTGCCGACCGGCCGCTCGGAAAATTGCCGCTCCAGCAATAGACTACTCACTGGAGGCTGCAAATATCAGCAACGCGCGTTCTACGGACATGTGGCGGCCGAAAGATCGGTCTACCCTTTGCGATTGCTCGCGGGTGATCATGCGTCGCGCTCTTTTTGCTCTTTGGGAGAACAATGCCAAGTTTCGACCATCAAATCCGCGAAATGACGATTAATTGTTATACTTCAATGAGATGGCGTCGCTCAACGTTAGCCTGCCGGACGATTTAGCATCGCAAATTCGAGCACAAGAAAAAGAACTCCCTCGAATCCTGGAGTTGGGCCTCCGCGAACTAAATGCCGGCGCTCAATCCGGCTTCGACGGAGCTGCCGATGTCCTTGAACTGCTCGCCGGACTCCCCACACCCGAGCAAATCCTAAACATTCGCCCCTCTCCCCGCTTGGCCGCCCGAGTGGCCGAGCTTATCGAGAAGAGCCGAGCCGGCACGATGTCAGCGGCTGACGAAGAGGATTGGGAGAGGTACGAATATCTCGAGCACTTGGTGCGCATCGCCAAATCGGCGGCTCAACTAAAACTTGTGTCCTCCGCTTGCAATGGCTGACATCGATGCCGTCCTTCGGCAACAAGTTAGGCTGCGTGCTGCCGGTTTGTGCGAATATTGTCGGATCTCAGAACAATTCACGCTGGCCGAACACGAGATCGATCATATCATCTCTCTCAAACATGGCGGCCAGACAACTTCTGAGAATCTTGCTCTTTGTTGCTCCATCTGCAATCGATTCAAGGGGAGCGATATCGCTTCTATTGATCTCGAAACTGGACAGCTGACACGCTTGTTTAATCCACGGGTTGATCGCTGGGACGAGCAGTATCAGATCCGCGATGGCGAAATCTTTCCGCTGACCGCGCCGGGCAGGGTTACCGTGCGCCTCTTGCGGATGAACCGGTCAGCAAGGGTACGCGAGAGGCAGATGCGGCGAGCGTACTGATACAACTCGCGCTACGGCGGATGTCCGAAATACTCCTGGCTCACGCGCAAGTCGGAGAGATCAGCCCCGCGGCATTCAAGCTTCAGAAGAGTCGCCGACCATCCATCCAGAACCGGCAAAGCACTTCGACAGACAGCGCGTTAGCCTTTACCTTCAAAGTGGGAAATGCTGGAGCCCCAAAAAGGTTAATTAACTGGCCAATCATGATGCCAGCGCGCACCTAAGTCCAATAAAATGATGCGCTTGCACAGATTGGGCAAGTTAATTACACATCTACCGGCCAATCGCTATTATTCTAAGTAGCGCTTATGGGGCAAGCCCCTGAAGTTGCTGTCCAAAGTCCGAACGGCGAACAACCCGGGACCAAGCGCTGAGCAATGTCAGACGACGACCAGGAGCAGTCCGGGAGCAATCCGCCGCAGATCATTGGCATCGCTGGTTAGAACCGCTTGGTCGGCACGCTGTGCACAAAACGCGACGTGGGCGTCCACGATATCCGCCGTTCCCGTTCGCGCCAGCAAGAGACCCACTGCTGTGGCATCAGCGGCGTCGAGGGCGATGAGGTGAGTGCTCGCCTGTCGAATGAGCCGCGAAAGACGAGCCTGCCGGGAAGGGCTACGCATGACTGGGCGAGCGCTGTTGCGGGAATTGTAGTGGGCATTCCACGCTCGCTCGCCCGCGCCAGGAGTGCCAGCACCCGGCGATCATTCCGCTCGAGGGCGCTGAGGCCGCGGGCATCAAGGTGATGCCGCTCAAGCGTGATGCCGCTCAAGCGGCCTTTCCTTTGCGTTTTCCGGAACCTCTGCGATCGGGAGACGCCAGAATTGTGTCAGCCCAGGTCCTTTCCTTGGCGGTGAGTGGTCCGCCGGTTTGGCGGAGCGCGTCTGTTAGCATCTCTCTCCATCCGGCTTGATCGGAAAGAGCTAATCCGACGGCGTGTTTGACGAAGGCGGACACACTGGCGGTCTCTCCTGCTGCGACAAGCGAGCGAATTTCATCGAGCTGATTGTCGGGAAGCGTGATGGTGATCTTGGTGGTCGCCATAGCAAAGACCCTACCACGTGTCCGTATCTCGTCTTCCGGCCGCTTGTCTTCACGTTTACGGAAGTCCGGCCATTTGCTAGTGTTGTTTCAATGCAGGCTCAGGACAAATCAGCCGGTTATAATCGCTTTCTTTTGCTCGTGGCAGGGCTGGGCGGCTTGCTGTACGGAGTCGATGTGGGAATCATCGGCGGGGCGTTGCCGTACCTCGAAGCCACCTCGGGCCTGAATGCCGGACAGCTTTCCATCATCGTGGCGGCGGTGCTGCTGGGCAGCGTGATCTCCACTTTATTCGCCGGCATGATCTCGGATTGGCTGGGGCGTAAGCCTTTAATGGTGCTGAGCGGCATCACCTTTGTGGTAAGCATTCCGGTGATCGCTCTTTCGCACGGCTACGGGCCATTATTCCTGGGGCGCTTGCTGCAAGGCATCAGTGGCGGAGTGATCGGCGTGGTTGTGCCTCTCTATTTGGCGGAGTGCCTGTCGGCATCCACCCGCGGCAAAGGAACCGGTATCTTTCAATGGTTGCTGACGCTCGGTATCCTGGCGGCCGCTCTCATTGGCATATATTTCAGTTATCGCGTGGCGGATGTCACCGCCGTGGCCGACGCCGCCACCACGTTCGCCTTCAAGGACCAAGCTTGGCGCCGCATCTTTTGGGTTTCGCTGCCGCCCGGCCTGTTGTTCGTAATCGGCAGCCTGCTGGTTTCGGAATCTCCGCGCTGGCTATTTCGCCGGGGCCGCACGGAAGCCGCCCGCACCGCGCTATTGCGCTCGCGTACCGCAGGCGAGGCGGATTTAGAGATGAAGGAGATGGAAGAAACTCTGGCTGCCGAGCGTGCTCAAGGTTCGCCAGGCGCGAAAGTCAAAGAATCTCTCTTGCACCGGAAATATGTGATTCCCTTTGTGCTGGCCTGCGTGATCCTTTTTTGCAACACCGCTACCGGCATCAATTCCATCATCGGTTATAACACCAATATTCTTCTGCAAAGCGGTCTCTCCGACGTTGAGGCGCACTGGGGTTACGTGCTGTTCACGCTGGTGAACTTTCTGCTAACGATTGGCGGCGTCCTGCTGGTTGACCGGAAAGGGCGCAAATTCCTGCTCACTCTCGGCACCGCCGGCATCATCGTCTCGCTGGCGGCTACCGGCGTGCTGTTCCGGCGTGGTGAGAAGCTTCACGTGGATTCCCGCGATGCCCTGCAAGCCAAGGTCGTGCCGGACCAAAGCCTTACGCTACGCTTTGATCCGGCGGAGGCAAGCGCGCTGATGGCTGCCGAACACGCCGACCAAACCGGCGGCAATGCCATCAACGCCGGGCGCGCCTCTTTAACCGTCGTCTATTCTTATGGCGATTTCTCGGCGGCCACCAACGTCGCACGGTCAGACGACCCGGCGGCGGCACCCATAAACATTACGCGCGCAAGCTGCGTACCGGCTAACAAAGTGGAGGCATTCTTCAAGAACCCGTTTGCCAACGTTGACGCTGCCCGTACCGCTCCGCTCAAAATTGAAAAAGCCAATATTATTCCCGTGCCCGATGTGAGCAATGGCCGGTTTGTCGCCCTATCGCTCTACGTTTTCATGGCATTTTATGCTATCGGGCCCGGTGTTTGTGTGTGGCTGGCGCTCTCGGAATTGATGCCCACCCGTATCCGTTCGAACGGCATGAGCATCGCCTTGGTTATCAACCAAATCGTTTCCACCACGCTGGCCGCGATCTTTCTGCCTGTCGTCAGTAATTACGGTTATTCGACAATGTTTTTTCTATTCGCGGGATTCACGGTGATCTACTTCATCACCGCCGCTTTCTTCCTGCCGGAAACCAAAGGCAAGACTCTGGAAGAAATCGAGGAGTATTTTGAACGAGGGAAAAAGACTCATTTGCAAGAATCTTAGGAATATGACGCGGCCAAAAAATCTTCAAGCAACGAGTTTCGCGATGCTGCTGTGTTTCACCGCGGCGGTACAGGCGGCGGACGTCACGATTGGAACAGCTACCGCCCAAAGCGGGCAGAAAGCTACTGGCTACATAGAAGTGCCGGCCGGGGTTGATGCAGCCACGAATCTTCCCGTGATTGTAATCAACGGAGCCAAGCCCGGTCCCACCCTTGCCTTAATCGCCGGCGTGCATGGCACAGAATATGCCTCGAGCCTCGCCTTAGCTCAACTGGCAACAAGAGTGGAACCATCCGAGTTATCGGGTGTGCTGGTCATTCTCCCCTTGCTGAACGTCGCTTCCTATCTGCAAAAAGTGGTTCACATCAATCCCATCGATCAAAAGAGGGTCGGCGGTTACCCGGGCAAAGTGGATGGAACTCAGTCGGAACGAATCGCCTACGCCGTGTATCACCAGGTCATTGAAAAGTGCGACCATTTGATCGACTATCACGGCGGCGATCTCGATGAAAACCTGCATCCCTATTCTTACTGGACGAACACCGGCAAGCCGGAGCTTGATCGCATGTCTCGCGAGATGCTCTTTGCCTTCGGTCTGAGGACCATCATTATCAAGCAGTTGAGCGCCAGCCTGGACAGTACGGCGTTGAAGCTGGGAAAAGCTTCCATCACGGTGGAAGCCGGGCGCGCCGGCACGTCCGACCCCGCCGATATAGGCGCGCTGATTGAC
Organism: Bryobacterales bacterium; assembly: GCA_963785595.1. Classification (GTDB taxonomy): domain Bacteria; phylum Acidobacteriota; class Terriglobia; order Bryobacterales; family Bryobacteraceae; genus Bog-105. The sequence goes on from CAWAVY010000005.1 coordinate 231,984, forward strand.
GGTAGCCTGAACGTGATGCGTTATCTGAAGATGCTCGCTGGGCCAGTTGCAATGTCGTTGCAGCATCCCCTATGGATCGGCAAACTCACTATCGTTAAGAGCGAGCAGGAAGGTATTTTCTATCCATTGATCGTGCCGGAAGCATATGTAGAGAAGGGGATGACGGTGGGCTACATCACGGACTATTTCGGCAACAGGATTGCCGATGTAACGGCGCCCCTCACAGGTGTGATAACACTGGTTTGCTCGGTGCCGACGATGAAGAAAGGCGATAACGTGGTGTACGTTGGTGAAATCGCCGACGATCCGGCAGGCGGTGGCGGCGTTCACTAAGTCGCACGGGGAATCTGCCTAACGTACCAGGATCAAGTAAACGACCATGCCGAGTCCAACCGCCGACAGGACCAGCGCCAGTGTCACCGCTTCTACCGAAACGCCCGGTTTCCAAGTGCCTGTGGCTAACTGACGCACCAAGCGGAAGTGGCCTGCCACAGAAACTACATTCACCACCACACCTAAACAGACAAGCGCGACCCCCGACCACATGGAGAGACCAGTGGCGGGAGCGGAGAGATGCGACGTTCCGCTGCTGAATTGGCGCAGGAACAGACCGAAGCGGCTGACGGCGAAGCCGACACCTATCAGACCGAGTCCAGTACGGAGCCAAGCGAGGAACGTTCTCTCAGCGGCCAGGTAGATGCGCGGATCCTGTTCTACGGGTTTATCCATAGCCGAATTGTACCGGCACTGGCACACCTGTCTGGCTTCGAGCTACCGGCGTTGCGGCGGAGGGAAACCCCGGCCGCCCATTCCCACTGGTTCGGGAATGGCATCGGGATCGACCGCCAGTGTGACAGTGGCGAGGAAACCGGCCGCATCCGATTTTGCTTGTATTCTGCTGAGAGTCAGCATCCCAGACGCGCCATGCTGGTCATCGAAGACAAAATCTTCGTCTTGCGTGGTGAGATGGACATCCCGATGTTTGGCGTAAGGCTGTAACTGCGCAATGCGCGCCGTGATGTCTTCGGGAAAAAACAATTGTCCGGTATGCGATACGTGGCCGCCGGTATGAACCTTTAGATGAATGTGTATGGTTCGGCCTTCATACCAACCTGGGTAGATGGTTGTGAACTCAGCCATACCGTTACTGTCAGTGGATTGCATGCCACGCAGGAAGCGCGTAGCATCGGTAACTCGGCGTCCGGGCGGTGGGCCGAAACCGCCGGGAGGAGGACCCAGAGGTAGACCTGGAGGTGGACCGGGCGGGCGTCCACCGCCGCCTCCCGGTCCAAAGAGATGACTCTCAGTGAAGCCAGAGTAGATCCCTAGCGCATCGCAGTGCCAGATATCCAAAGCCGCGTCCGGCAATGGGGTGCAGCGTTTCGCGTGCATCAAGGCAATCTTGAGACGCAGCGGCACACCCGGTTTGCCCTCTGTGATGTCGTTACGCATTTTCCCGTAGTCGACATAGTAGGGGCCCTCTTCCTGCTCAGTGGTCAAAACACACGAGGGTGTGGAGGGCATGGCCCGCAGTGCTCCTGCCAATGCCACGCCACTCGCTAGAAATCCGCGGCGGCTTAGGATCAGCCCCTGTTTTACATGGTCGTTCATGCCTTATGTTAGGCAGAAGAAGCGGTGGGTGTCAGTAAAGTTTGGTAAAGCCCACATGCACTATTCGGCTTGGGTTTCGTACTCGAATTGCGAGAGCTTCGCCAGAAAATCTCTGGCGGCCGTCAGATTGTGTCCCGCAATGTCCCGCATCACACGTTGTATGAAGGGAGAATGGCCCATCCTTTCCCCAAACGTCTTAGACACCCAAACCGCTAAAGGAATGAGCGAGAGTCCAAAGAGCACGTTCACCCACAGCCAAGCCTGGCTATAGTCATCGAGTGCAAACAGAACCCTGCACATCACGATGGCGAATGGCGCCCAAACCACCGCTCCCGCGAGTAACGCCCACTGAGTGATACGGATGCGTAATACACTCAACCCCTCAAGCTGCCTTTGAATGACGGCGACCGGTTGGCCGTAGTCGATCCGCCGTACTGCAACAATCTGCCTTATAGTGGCGGCGAGCATACCGATGGCAAACAGGTCAACCGCTGCGGCCGCCCAGGCGAAGCGGGGCGTTCCAGCGTACACATAGATAAATCCGCCCAGAGCCATAACAACCGCCAACCAGCCTGCCGCCTCCAAAGAAAGCAAGGCCGCCACGCGTTCGAGTGCTGAGCGTGTCTCCTGCAGGTTCAGCGCGCTCAACACCTGCCGGTTTAAGCGGATGCTCTGATCGAGTTTCGTGTCGTGTTCCGCCCACTTCAGTTTCATCTCATCCAAGTCCAACATGCTTTTGTTCCTTTCTTAGAACTTCCTGTCTCATCGTCTTCTTCAATCGGCCGATCTTCGTGGCCACATTCGTCTCACTGATGCCCAACACCTCCGCCATCTCCAGGTAGTTGTTGCCCTCCAGATACAGCAGGACAAGCGCCCTGTCTAAGGGCTCCAATCCGGCAATGAGCTGGTAAAGTAGCTGCATTTCCGCCGGCTGGTTTGCGGTTTGGTCGATGGCGCTCAAAAGCCGTTCGTCGTCCGAAAATACATGGCGGATTCGCGCGTCTTCCCGGCGGTAAAAGGAAATGGCGACGTTCAAGGCTATGCGGTACATCCAGGTGGAAAACCGGCAGCGCTGGTCGAATGAGCCAAACGAACGCCAGAGCTGAATGGCAATTTCCTGTGCCAGATCCTCGTGGTCGTCACGGTTCTTGCAGTACAGGTGGCAGACCTTATACAGGAGTTTTTTGTGTTCTTCCAGGAGGTTTTGGAAATGCTCCTGCGATGCCGGCCGCGTCATGTTTTCCATCGCTCGACTTGTTATTCGCACGAGCCGCCGGGAAAATCACAAGTAGCGCGAATTTTGTCCAGTCCCAGTCCAGCCGCAGAAAACAGCCGGACGGCATATTTCGCGATTCAGGGGTGAAAGGCCGCCGCGCCAAGGTTAGCGAGCGGGCGCGCGTGGGAAGCCTCGCGATCACTAGCGAGCTTGGTCGTTGCGTTGGCCCCTACCATCGTTGTCACGGCTTGATCGGTTTGGCGCAATGATTCCGCCAGCGAGTTTCTGGAAACACGGCGCACAATCGGGTCAACTACGAAGCGCAGCGACATAGGTATATCGCGGCTGAGCGCCATAGCTTCCAGTTCGACATAGACGCCGCCATCGCGTTCCTCATAACGTGTATAGCTTGCGATCCGCCACAGATAGCCGCCGCCTTCACCTTCCGGGAGGCGATGTTGATTGGTGCGGCCATAGTCCGCGATCTCGTGGATTTGCGTAGCCGACATCACACCGTACCAGCGTTTGTCACTCACCCGAGTGAGAATGGAGCGACACTCCGCCTCAACGGCTGTCTTCACTAGCGCCGCCTGACTCACTAGAACTAATGAGAACCTATCATCCAGACCGTCCTTGGCAAGCACCTTTGCGCCCGCCACCCCGGGATGGTAATACTCCGGGTAGTTGGCATAGTTCCGGACAACGGCCACCACATCCTCAATCCTTGCTCCAGGTATGAAAGCGGCCCCGGTCCAATCGTGAATCAGCGCGGAGGGTGCTTTCTTACTTACCCCAGAGTAAGTTTCGGAAACAACAATTTCGCCATTTTGAACTTGGCGGCGCCGCTCCGGCGATTCATCGACCCACAAAAAAGTTTCACGTCCTTGAGCGCGTTTTTCGAGCTTGGCCTCGGCTGCGGCGATGTAGCGGTTCCATGCCTGAACGCTTTCGGGTTTCAACGATGCTGCGTAAGCTGCGGACGTCAGCAGCAATGATAGTGCAATGCGAGCTCTCAAACAATAACCTCCCACTCACAACAGATTGATGCCACCCCGATGCGCGAAGTGTCAGCGCATTGCATGACCGGTATTTGACCGCGCCGAATTTGGGTTAAATTTCAGTCTCACTGCGCAGATACGAGTAGCGACCGTTAAGTGGATCTAAATGCCGCCCATGAGTGCGCGAACGTGCGCTTCGGAAGCAAGGGCCAGGCCTTCCAGGTTGTAGCCGCCTTCAAGGACGGAGACGAGCCGCCCATCGCAGAACTTACCGGCAAGCTCGAGCAACAGCGCTGTGAGTTCGCCGAAGTCCGCATCTGTGAGCAGGAAGTGACCCAAAGGATCGTTGATGCGCGAATCGAAGCCGGCGGAGATCAGCACCAGGTCTGGTTCGAAGACTGTGGCGGCGGGCAGTAATTGCTCGCGAAAGGCGCCGGCGATTTCAGCTTGGCCAGACCCGGCGGAGAACGGACAATTGATAATTTTGCCGGCACCCGCGCCTTCGCCCGTTTCATTGCGCGCGCCGGTTCCGGGATACCAAGGCGATTGATGCGTGCTGAAAAACAGGACATGGCCATCCTCATAAAATATGTCCTGCGTGCCATTCCCGTGATGCACGTCCCAATCGACAATTAAGACACGCTTAGCCGCGTGTCTGTGGCGGGCATACCGCGCCGCTACCGCGATATTATTAAATAGACAAAATCCCATGCCCCTGGCGGCGCTGGCGTGATGGCCCGGCGGGCGCACCAGGCAAAAGGCGTTGGAAACGTGGCGTGAGAAAACGGCATCCACCGCCGACAACACGCAACCGGCGGCCAAGCGCGCGGCAACGGCGCTTTCAGGGCAGATGTCGGTGTCGCCAGTGCTCAACTGCGTTCTGCGAGACGACACTTCGCGATCCACTAACGAAATGTACTCGCGCGTATGCGCCAAAGCCAACTCGTCGTCAGTGGCGAAGCGCGAAGGCAGCCGAACCAAATCGCGTGTGAGCCCGCTTGACTCCAGACGGTTCAGTACAGCGGAAAAACGCGCAGCTCGTTCGGGGTGGCCTGCGGGAGCCGCGTGTTTATTTACCCGGGAATCGGCTACTAAACCCGTCTGAACCATGCTGCGGGTGTGTCAGTGCGCGCTCTTAATGCTGACAAGCCGTTCGGCGGGGATTGGCTCGACCGAAAGAGTCTGCTCGCCACGGAAGAAATCGAAATAGGAAATCTGATGCACGCAGGAAATGGTACACAGGGGAGCGCACGATTTGGCGGTGATGTATTCGCGGCGAATGTCCGCCACGGAATATTCTTCTAACGGCTTGGCGGGGAAGCCGCGTTGTTGCGAGCAATAGTGAACCAGGCCGTCTTCGCAAATGTACAAATAGCGCGAGCCCGCGCGGCACTTCCAATTGGTGGGCTTGCCGTTTGCAATATTCTCCTGAAAATAATTGAGCCGCGAAAAATGCTTCTTCTCGAACTTCTTCATTTCAAGAAAGACCTCACGTTCGCGAGCGGCCAAGGGGCGAAGCTGGCCGTCCCCATCGTGAATGATGCCGACCGTTGAGGTGAAGCCCAATTCCATGGCCCGCTTGCCTACGATCAGCGCGTCTTCCGGCGTGCTGATGCCTCCGCCCAAAACAGAATTGATATTGACATGGAACGTAGCGTGTTCAGCAAGTAATTGAAGCTTCTTGTCGAGAACTTTCAGGCTCTTCTTCGAAACCTCGTCGGGCATGACGTTGTCGATGCTGATTTGCAAATAATCCAGCCCCGCACCGTTCAAGCGGCGAATGCGGTCGGCAGTCAGTAAATAGCCGTTCGTAATGAGACCCGCTAAGGTGGCATGTTTACGAATGCCCTTGATGACTTCGTCCAATTCCGGGTGGAGTAGCGGTTCGCCGCCACTTAAGGTGATCACGCCCGTCTTCAGTTTTCCCAGCAGTTCGATGCGATGGAGCATGGTTTCCAGCGGCACCGGTTTCGAGAAATCGTCGTATTCGTTGCAATAGGTGCAAGAGAGATTACAGCGCCGGATGGGAATGATATGCGCCATGATCGGGTGACTGGTGTCAACCGTGCCTTTGGCGACCAGCTTGGCTTCCCGCAATGTGCGGTCAAGCTTCCGGGTGAGCCGTTCCCTGTTCAGGCGTGATTCGGACATGCGAAGAAAAACCTTGTCCCCATTTAAACATAAAGAGGCCCTTACTCCGACCCTGTGCAAGTGAAGTGCGGCAAATTGGGGTTGAATCTCGAAAATGCCAAGTTTGTGGGGATCTTCTTAGTGCGAGGTGGAGGCGAAAGTAGTAGGTAAGGCTACGGGAGTGAAATGTAAAATGAAGGATTGCATGGCGATTTCTAAGCGGCTCATTCCGTAGCCTTTCGCCTCAGCGAGCGCGCGCTGGTTATCCCATCCATCGTGCTGGATGCGGTAGCAGGCGATGACCGTGCCCGTGCGGTCTTTTCCACGCAGACAATGGACGTAAACCTTGGCGGACGTCTCGCGAAGAATGAGCGAAAGAACCTGCTCAATCTCCGCCTTTGGGGGAGCCGCAAGTGTGCGCATCGGAAAATGCGCGTAGCGGATGCCTAACTGTTCGACCTTCTGCTTTTCCTGCTGGCGGGCCCTGCTCTCTTCGCGCAGATCGATAACCAGAGTGACCCCCAGCGCTTTCAATTCTTGCAACGCCTGGTCGGTCGGCATGGCGCCGCGAAATAGGTTTTCGTTCACCTGTCCGAAATTGCGGACATGCGCGGGAGCGGCGTCGGCACCGGCGGAAAGCTTTGCCAGCAGGAAGAGACTTGCGAAAACAGCCTCATACTTAATCATGGATTCTTTGGTTTGGGCGCGGGCGGGGGCGCATCGCTGCCATCAATTTTGCCATAGGTGATGGTGGATTCGCTCTTGAACTCCCATTTCTTATAATGATCGTACTTTACGATTTGTTTGATGCGCTGCGACTGTCCATCTTTGAAGTTCAGGGTGTCGTCAGCATAGGTATAGGTGGGAAACCAATATTTGCCATCAATCTGCTCGCGATAGGTTTCGAACTTCGGAAACTGCTGATCTTCTCCCCTTCTTAGGTGGCCGGTGGCACGGCCGAAGGTCTTGACGATTTGCAGATCCTGGTCGTCCACCCAGATGTCGCCGTCGAAGTAGCGTTTGCGATCTTTGGTGAGCTCCTTCGGCGAGACGGTGAAAACGTAGCAGGAGATTTCATCCACCTGTTCGCGGCCTTTATAGGTGATGTTGTATTCGTCACGGGTGTCGCTAGTCATGACAAAAGGCATAACGTTGCGTAAATCCTGCTCGTCCTCCCCGGTCATGACGATGTGCTCAAGCGATTGAACCGGGGCGTGCGTGACGTGCGAGATGCGGCGGTTGCGGTCGTCAAAACTGACTTCCTCCACGATTTCATAGGTGCCGCCGGCGGGCACGGTTTCAATGAGCTTGCTGGTTTGCCGGTAGGTGTAATTTTCGCGAGCCTTGGCAAACTCAGTTTCTTTTTCTATGAACTTGTTGATAATATCCTGAACTTGCTCGGGTGTGGGGGCGGCCTTTTTGTCGATTTCAGCTAACAGCAAGGATGACGACAACAAGACCAGGGTAAAGCTAAAGTAGCGTCGCAGCATTACCTCTATTGTGACGGATTTTGAAGGGACTGCGTTACCTTACTTGTCATCGAGCAGGGCTTTGGCGATGGTGATGCGCTGTACATTGCTGGTGCCCTCGTAGATTCGCCCGATTTTCGCATCGCGGTAGAGCTTTTCAACCGGGTAGTCTTTGGTGAACCCAACCCCGCCCAGAACTTCAATCGCTTTGGACGCCACTTCTTCGGCGATGGTGGAGCAGAAATACTTCGCCATGGCGGCTTGGGTGACAAAGGGCTGGCCGGCATCGCGCAGACGCGCGGCGTTGTAAACCATCAGGCGGGCGGCTTCAATTTTCGTCGCCATTTCGGCTAGTTCAAACTGGACGCCTTGAAAATCGCCAATACGCTTGCCGAACTGCTTGCGCTCGCGGGCATGTTTCAGCGCGTGCTCAAGAGCGCCTTCCGCGAGGCCAAGCATCTGGGCGGCGATGCCGATGCGGCCCTCATTCAGCGTTTCAATGGCGATTTTGTAACCTTTGCCGATTTCGCCCATGACTTGGGTTTGCGCGACGGGCACATCGTCCAAAATCAATTCGCAGGTAGAAGACGCGCGGATGCCGAGCTTGTCTTCCTTCTTGCCGATGCTGAAGCCCTGCGTGCCACGTTCCACCAGAAAGCAGGTGATGCCTTTGTAGCCGGCGGCGGGATCGATAGTGGCGAATATCAGGAAGATGCCGGCCTCGGCTGCGTTCGTGATCCAGAGCTTGCGGCCTGAAAGCTGAAAGCCATGGCCGGTGGCGGCTGCTCTGGTGGTGAGGGCGAATGCGTCGGAGCCTGAGGCGGGTTCGGATAAAGCGTAGGCGCCGACGGTATCTTTAGCGAGTTGGGAAAGATAAGTCTTCTTTTGGTGCGTGGTGCCCCAGGCTTCGATGGCGTTGCTGACCAGCGTATTCTGCACATCGACAATGACGGAAGCGGAGGGATCGACTTTGGCTAGTTCTTCGATGGCAAGGATGGATTGGAAGAACGAGCCGCCTTGGCCGCCGTATTCTTCTTTAATGTCGATGCCCATGAGGCCGAGCTGGAACATCTCATGGAGCAGATCCTTTCGAAAGCGGCCTTCTTCGTCCATGGCGCGCACATGGGGGGCCAGGCGTTCTTTGGCAAACTGGCGGACGGAAGACTGGAACAGGCGTTCTTCTTCGTGCAGTATGGTGAGCGGAGCAATGGCGAGCGTTTCAACGGCGTGGGGCATAACAAGAGCATGATACACTCCATGTTTTTTATGAAGACCACGATTTTAGCGTTGTTATTTGCGGGAGCGGCGGTGGGCCAAATGCCGCGAGGGATGGAGATTCCTTTGTGGGTGGATGGCGCGCCGGGCGCGGAAGACGCGCCTGATGTTTCCGAGCCTTCGGACGATCCGGCGCTGCCGAAGAAGTTCACGTTGGTTCATCATCCGTCTGTGTATGTGTTTCTGGCGCCGAAGGACAAAGCGAACGGCGCGGCGGTAGTGGTGGCGCCGGGCGGCGGGCATTCGCAATTGGTCATCGATAAGGAAGGGTGGGAAGTGGCCGATTGGTTGAACAAGCACGGGGTGGCCGCCTTTGTGTTGAAATATCGGCTGGCGCGGGCGGCAAATTCGCACTATACGGTGGCGGAAGATGCCTGGGCGGACGCGAGCCAAGCCATGCGGCTGGTCCGGAAACAGGCGACGGACTGGCATATAGATCCGAAGCGCGTGGGTTTTATGGGCTTCTCTGCCGGGGGCGAACTGGCGGCTTTGATGGAGACCCATTTTTCGGCTGATACCCGGCCGGATTTCGCGGTGGTGGTCTATCCTGGTTTTAAGCCTGGAGCGATAACTGTACCTAAAGATGCGCCGCCGACGTTTCTGGTGTGCGCCGATGACGACCCGTCGCATGTGGTGACAACAGTGAATTTTTACTTAGACTTACAGAAGCAAGGAGTGTCGTCGGAGATGCATATTTACGCGAGCGGCAAGCACGGATTTGGCCTCCGTGCGCCAGCAACGATGCCCGTCTCGAGGTGGACTGATCGGCTATGGGAGTGGATGGTGGAACGGGGATTTGCGAAATAGTTTGGGGGAAGGGATATACTGTGGTGAAGTAGATCTATGAATGTATCGAAGTGGGGTAACAGCTTGGCGGTGCGCCTTCCCGTCACAGTGGTAGACGCCCTGGGGTTAAAAGAAGGCGATCAGATCGAAATCGGCATTGCCGGACCTCGTGAATTTACGGTGGCGCGCGATCGAAGCCGTGAGAAAGCCATGGAAACCATTCAGCGGTTATCGCGTTCTTTTCCTAAGGACTTCAAGTTCGACCGTGAAGACTTGAATGAGGGGTAAGCCGTTCTTCGACACGAATATCGTTGTCTACGCATTTCGTGCGGAAGATGAAGATCCTCGCTGCGAGGTGGCGCGAATTTTGCTCGCGACCGGCGGGATTATAAGCGTCCAAGTGCTGAATGAGCTTGTCGCCGTGTTAAGGCGCAAGCTCCACTTCAGCGGGGAACAGGTGGAGGAGGCGGTGGGAGCCGTCCGCACGCTTTGCCCTACCGTTGTTTCTCTCACAGCCGAGGTGCATGAGGCAGCTTTGAAGATTGCGGCGCGGTATGGCTACCAGATCTTCGATTCGCTCATCATCGCAGCGGCGCAGGATGCCAAGTGTAAGACGCTTTATTCAGAAGACATGCATCATGGCCAAGTGATAGAAAGCCTGACCATTTGCAATCCGTTTCACCAAGAGCCGCACATACCGGCCTCACGTGAGGTCAGTCAGGTAATTTAGGCGGCCTTGGCTATCGCCGAGTTTGTCGGTTGGCACGCCCATGGCGTCAAGCATGCTCAGGTAGAGATTTGCCACGGGAATACTTTCGGAAAGCTTGACGTGGCGGCCGGTTTTGAAAAGACGGCTTCCGCCGGCGAGCAGCACCGGCAGATCGTCATGATTGTGTTTGTTGCCGTCGCTAATGCCGCTCCCGTAGACGATCATGGTGTGATCGAGCAGCGAGCCATCGCCGTCGGGCGTCGCCTTAAGCTTCTGAAGGAATAGGGCGAACTGCTCCATGTGATGGTGGTTGATCGCGGCGACTTTATCCATGAGCGCAGGGTCGTTGCGGTGATGCGAGAGGCCGTGGTGGCCCTCGGGGACGCCGATCTCACGATAGGAACGATTGCTGCCTTCGCGAGCGAGCATGAACGTTGAAATGCGGGTAATGTCGGATTGCAGGGCGATGGCCATGAGGTTAAACATGAGTTGAGCGTGCTCGGCGAATTCGAGCGGAATGCCATCGGGCTTGGGCATGTTCGGGACAGCGACGTTGTTTTCAGCGGCCTGCTTTTCGCCCACTTGCAGCTGGCGTTCGACTTCGCGGACGGCGGTGAGATATTCGTCGAGCTTGCGGCGATCAGTTGGGCCGAGGTCGCGCTGCAGGCGTTTGGTGTCGTCCGAAACCAGATCTAGAATGCTTTGATCGAGTTTGGCATTGCGGGCGCGAGCGCTAGGATCGGCGGCATCTTCATCGGTGCCGAAGAGGCGCTCAAACACCGCGCGTGGATTGATCTCAGGCGGGTTGGGAACGGTGGGAGTGCGCCACGAGATGCTGTTGACATAAGCGCAGGCGTAGCCAGAATCGCAGTTGCCGGCTAAATGGCCGTCCTCGCAGCCAAGTTCGAGGGATGCCAAGCGGGTGGCGGAACCGATCTTCTGCGCGGCGACCTGATCGACGGAAATGCCGACCGAAATATCGGAGCCGGCGGTCTTGCGCGGATGGACGCCGGTGAGGAAACTGGCGGCGGCGCGCGCGTGATCGCCAGGGCCATCGCCCAGCGCCTCGCCATTGTGATCTTTTAGGCCGCTGAAGACGAGCACATTCTCGCGCACGGGAGCGAGCGGAGACAGAATTTTGGGAAGATTGAAAGCGCTGCCGACGGTATCCGGCCGCCAATTGCGCATATCGATGCCGTTGGGCACATAGACGTAAACCATGCGGTTGGGTGCGACGCGCTTGGCCGTTTTGGCGGCGGAGCTCAAGGCGGGGAACATGGCATCGAGCATAGGGAGAGCGACGGCCGTACCAACGCCGCGCAGCAGGCCACGGCGAGAGAGATGCTTTTGAGTGAGAATCATTCTGTGGTGTTTCCTTCGTCGGCGCGCCCGAGTTGGAACGGGGCGCTGTCAATAATTCCTTCAATTAAGATTGAAAAACGATAATCGTGGGCGGCGAGATTTGCCACGATCTTGCGGGTGGCTGCCCTATCATATACTTCCAGGCCGCGGCCGAGCGCGTAAATCATCATCTTTTCGGTGAGGCATTCAGCGAAGGCATTGCGATTGGCGGCTAGTATGGATTTCAACTGGGCTGAGCCGGTAAACTTTTTGCCGTTGGGCAGAACACCGGTGGAATCGATGGGTTGAGAAGCATCTTGCGTGCGCCAGTGGCCGACGGCATCGTAGTTTTCAAGCGCAAAACCGAGCGGATCCATGCGCACGTGGCAGCCGGCGCAAATTGGATTGGCGCGATGCCGTTCCATCTGCTGGCGCATGGTGCCACTGAGCGGGCCGCCTTTTTCGTCGAGCGAACCGACGCCAGGCGGTGGAGGTGGGGGCGGCGTGTTGAGCACGTTTTCCATGATCCACTTACCGCGTAAGACCGGCGAGGTACGCGTGGGATAAGACGTGATAGCGAGAACGCTTGCCTGCGTGAGGACGCCGCTGCGTTGAGTGCCATCGAGTTCGACGCGGCGGAACTGATTGCCTTCCACGCCGGGGATGCCGTAGAACCGGGCGAGACGTTCGTTCACGAAGGTGTATTTGGCGTCGATGAAATCGAGAATGCTGTGATCTTCTTGCACTACGGAGGCGAAAAAGGTGCGCGTCTCGGTGTACATGGCTTGGCGAAGCTGGTTGTCGAATTCGGGGAACTGAACGGGATCGGGATGAATGCTATCGAGATTCCGCAGTTCGAGCCATTGGCCGGCGAAGTTATCGATGAGGGCGGCAGCTTTGGGATCGAGCAACATGCGGCGTTCCTGAGCATGCAGAACAGCAGGCTCGGTGAGGCGCTTTTCAGCGGCGAGCTGGAGCAATTGGGGATCGGGCATGCTGCTCCACAAGAAATAAGAAAGACGCGAGGCGAGTTCGTAATCGCCGATGGGATGTACGGCGCCGGGATCGCCCTTGGGATCGTGTTCGAGGCGATAGAGGAACTGCGGCGAAACGAGAATCGCTTCGACACCCAGGCGCATGGACTGTTCAAAGTTCAGGCCATTCTTCTCACCGAGCGCAACCAATTTGGCAACTTTAGAGACTTCAGCGGAGGTAGCGGGACGGCGGTAGGCGAGACTCGCAAGTTGGGCCAGGTTGCCGCGCACGCATTGCTTGTTGTGCTGGCCGATAGGGTGGCCGCAAAGGAAAATGCGTTTGTAGCTTTCAGGCAGCGGCACGGGCAGCGCGTTGAACGGCCCCTTGATTTCGACCGCATCGACGTAAGCCGGCATATCATCAAGCGCGTGCTGCAAGCGGATTTGTTTTTCGTCCTCGGGATGTTTGGCGATTTGTTTGGCGATGCCGGCATCTTCCTCGGCTTTCATCTTTTCGGCGGTTTTGATTTCTTGCGGCGTGGGGTCGCGATGAGTCAGGATGGCTTGGAAATTGTGCTCGCCGGGAGGCAAATGTAAGCGAAGTTCATAGCCGCGCGGTTTGTCTTTTTCGATCAGAACGTCGTCGGCCTTGATTTCCTTCCCGTCGAGCAGGAGTTGCAGGCGTAACGCATCGCGGCGGCCGTTGACCGACGCACGCAGATCATAATCGCCTTCCGAGGGCAGATCGAACGGGTGGTCGAGTTCAGGGCGAGGTTCCTTGGCCAGATGCTCGGGCGAATAGCGCTGGCGCGTGGGTTTAGGAGTTACAAGGGCGAGCGGAATGGCTTCGGTGGCGATCTTCTTGGCGGCGGCGAGATACTTCTCCATCAAAACGGGCGAGACGGAAAGGGCATCGCCGATGTTGTCGAAGCCGTAGCCGGAATCGTCGGCTGGAAAATCGGCAGCGGGCTTGAACTTGACGGCCAGAAGATCGCGGATGGTGTTGTTGTATTCGACTCGGTTGAGGCGATGCGCGGTGAGATGGCCGGGGTCGGGCTTGGTGGTGCGGTCGAGTTCGGCGAATTGGGCGTCGATCCAATCTGTGACAGCGGCGATTTGGTCTGGAGCGGGGCGGGGCAGGCCTTTGGGCGGCATTTCGCCGGCGCGCAGGCGAGTGACGACTTTTTCCCAAACATCGCGATCGTGAATGAGCGAGGCGGTATCGCGATATTTGGTGAGGACCAGGCCGCCGCTCTTGGTTTGTTCGTTGTGGCAGAGGGCGCAGTGCTGCTGAACGAATGGGGCGACGGTTTGGGCGAAGGCGTCAGGCGGCGCGGTTTGGGCGGCGCACAGGGGCAGGGCGAACAGGGCGAGCGCGGGTAGGGCTCGAGCGAAGTGTTTTAGGGTGTGCAAATCCGGGATAGAGACAAGACGGTTTGGCGAGGGCATGAGGTTACGGGCGGCTGTCTTTATGACAGCACAGAAAGGATGGTGACTGGGGTTTTTGACGCGTGGTTTGGAGATGGCAAGGAGCGGCACGTGGCCCGCTATTAATAATAGTGCAGAAATCCGGCCAGAAGCCGGATTTTTTGGGGCGCGAGGGAGGGGTTTTTGACGCGCCGAACTACGGAAGAATGGCCACAGATGAACACAGATGAACACAGATAAGAAACGAACGATGAGCGCGAGGCGGAGCGAGGTTTGCATTTCGGTTCCAGCGTAGGCGAGGGGGATTTGGGACGAGGGTTCGGCGAAGGTTAGTTATTGGGGTTAAGTGGCTGATGGGGATGGGGTTAGAGAGTTTTGAAGAAAGTTTGAAGAGTTGTGATTGAAAACCGATCACGGTTATCGCCGGAGTTCCTCAACTCGACGGAGGAGCCTTTTGATCTCGGTTTCGCGGCTCCTAAACCAGTCCGTGGACCATATTCGGTGGATCTTCCAGCCGAGGTTCTCGAGTATTTCCTGACGGAGGCGGTCGCGGTCCCGTGCTGAGCGGCCCGAGTGATAGCTGGCGCCGTCGCATTCTCTGGCCGGGACGGATTCCACTGCCCAAAGACGCCTTATAGGAGGGCGAAGCGGAAAACTAAGTGGAATTTATTTGAGGGCGTTTACACAAAAAACTTGACACTACCGGCCCGTAGGTAGTGGAGATAAAGATAACATCGCGCTCGTCGCCTTGAACGTTTTCGAGGTTCTTGATGAACAATTTCTCCTGGCCGCCGCTCATTCTCTCCTCAAAAGCGATAGCGGCGGGATCTTCCATTCGCCGTCGATCAAGGAGTTCGTCAACCAATTCCATCTGCCCAAAATTGAGTGTTACGATGCCGAGGGATTCATCGGGATGCTCCCGCATGTGCTCCAGGGCGGCTTCGACAACTGCGGCGGCTTCGGGCGGATTGCGTCCGTTTTCGAAAACGCCGTTATGGATGAAGTGATGTTTGACTCCGAGGGAATCGTCATGATGGTAGGCAGATGGAAAAATGATGAGATTGCCGTCGTAGAATTGCTCATTGGAAAAAGCGATGAGGCTGTGATGGCGCGACCGGTAGTGCCAACGCAGCCGCCGGACCGGCTGGAACAGGGTGCTGGCGACGTCGAGAATACTCTCGCCATCTTCCACGGCGGCCTTCGATGTTTCGGACGCGTCGTCTTCTGCGTCGAGAGACACGCGCTCAAAAAAACTTGTTGGTGGGAGTTGTTTGGGATCGCCTACGATGACGACTTGGCCGCCGCGCGCCAGCGCGCCGATGGCGTCTTCGGGCTTAAGCTGGGAAGCCTCGTCCATTACTACCAGATCGAACTTGAGTTTGCCTGGTGTAAGGTACTGAGCTACGGACATTGGACCCATCATGAAGCACGGCTTGAGGGCCACCAGGGCATTCGCGGATCGCTGAATGAGTTGGCGGATTGGTATATGGCGCGTCTGCGTTGCCGACGGGGACAGTCCTTTGGTCGATCAAGGCCCCTACCCTTTCGCTGTATAGCCTGATGGCTTGCCTATCCGCCCATGCAAATTGCTGGCGCAGCAGATCCTGAGTGACACCGGTCGCCAGGGCGAGGTCGGTATATTCGGCAAAGACGCCACGGGCGAGCGTGTTATGAAAAACAAACCGAAAGGCCGGCAGCAGTTCGTGGGGCTGCAAGACTCCGGTTTCGGCGAGTGCGGTGAGCCTTTGGAAGCCTTCTTCGTGGTTGTGGATCTGAAGAGGCAGAAAGTGGTTCCAGCGGCTTAATTCTTCCGGGCTTGAAAGCGCATGTTCAGTCAGTGCCTGCAAGCCGCCCCACGGGGCTTCGGGGTTGATGGACCAGACAGGTGAGCCCGAGAGCGTCGCCAGGTCATTCGCAAGCTGGCGGATGCGCACTGAGCAGTCGTGAGCGGCAGTAAGCCATGAACGCAGATCGTTCAACCGCTGGCTATGTTCCGGGCAGAGGAGCCACTGGGCCGCCTGGGGTGGCAAAATGCCGGAGGCCACGGAATTGGCGAAGGCGAGCGTATGTTTGATGGGTTCAATGTCCGTATTGACGCCGCGATAGGCTTGGCCAAGGAGAGCCAGCAAGTCATCCGCGGATTGCACCGCCATGAGCGTGCGGTGGCATTCGAGGGCGGAGGCCACGATATCCGGGATGTTGCGCAACACCACCTCGTCGCGGATTTCTGCTTGGGCCACGGTGTAGAGTACGTCTTCCAGATCACGGCTTATCTGAAGCAGGCAGGCCAGAATATCCTCGAACGAACCGGACAGGATTAGGGATTGCTGGCTTGGCACCGAGCGCGTGAACTCGGTAACGCGCGTGACAATCCGGCTTAACACCTCGCGTTGGTCCTCTACGGGCACGGTGTTTGCTCTTAAAGCCTTGAGCCTCTCGACTCGCGCCGAGAAGAGTAACTGGCGAAACGGTTCGGATGGGGGGTGATGCTCTGGTAAAGCGACAAAAACCTCTTCGTACCACACGATTAACTGATGCAGATCGTCCCATGCGGTGTTTACGCCCTGAAAATGGCTGCCGAGCGTCTGCCGGTAGACGGAATGATTATCAAAACGATCTCGCGACTTTGCATACTCGGCGATGCTTCTAAGCGCCCTGCTCATATCCGTGCGCGGGACTTTTTTGATTGCGGTGGCCATCCGGCGATAGGCGGATACCGCGCGCTTATAGTCGCCTCCGAACCATCTCTGCCAAAGAGAGGCTCCGTCGATGATGCCAGCCCATTCAAGCAAGTGGGACGGCGGATGGGCAACTCCCAGAGAGAGATCGAACTCCCGCCCCAGCGAAGCTTCGGCGCCTTTGAGAGAGGCCGCTTCTTTGCGGGCGGTTTCAACAATGGGCCGCATGCCGTCCTCTTCAAATACCGGGTGGCGCATGTGAAGCAGTTCGAACGGCGAGGCTTCCAGGATGCGGATTGTCTCCAATACATACGTGGCGCTCGCGAGCGTTGCGGGGGCCTCGCATCCGGTCATGCTGAGCAACGCACGAAAAGAAGAATGTGCCTCTTTTAGGTGCTTTAGGGTCTCGCGGCTTAGCGCAAGAATGTCTTTGATTTCTGTGACGGGGTGTCCTTCAAGGCCCCAACGGCGCAGGCATTGAAATGCACCGGACAACTCGGCGGCGTTGCTTTGGTCCAGCAAAGGAGCCACATTGTTGACGGATAATGCAAGCCGTTGTGAGAAGCGGCTATAGCTCTCCGCATACCCGACAAATGTGGCGAGCCCCAGCCTTGTTTCGGCATTCTGGCAGGGTGCGAGCAGGCCGTCTATGAGAGATGCGCCCGATTCCGGCAAGCGGGCAAGCATCAGTGCTGCCGATTCAAGGCCGTGGATGCTCTGTGCAAGCGCTATTGCGCAGTTGTCCCGCAGTTTAATGCCGTAGCCTTCAGCTTCGTTGAGAGTCGTGCGAACTGCTTCTAAAAGGCTGAGCAATTTTTCTTCGTCCTCGAATCCCAGGGGCCGCGCGATCCAGGCGAAGGGATGCCGGTCAAGTGAATCACCGGCAGATGCCAGCAGCAGGCTCAAATTTTGCACGAATATTGAAAGGGTCTGCTCCGCCTGGATGTATTTGCTACGGCTATATTGCCGGACGATTGGCAGAAGCAGCTGTCCCAGGCGCCCTCGATGAAGCCCTATCTCCTGGCCAAATTGATCGCGCGCCCAGAGAATCTGGAAAATAGTCGCACCGAACGGCTCGATGGCTTTGTTCATAAGCGACACATACTGGGTCAGGAGGTGTTTTTTCTCCTCCACAATGGAGAGATGGAGATCAAGATCGCGCGGATCTTGGAAGGTGCCTTTCATTGCGAGACGCTGTTTGATATCGCCGATCATGGCGTTCTTTTTTGTCTTGTGGCTATGCACTTCAAGGCAAAAGACTCCGAGGCCGGCATCGTCGAGGCGGCGGCGCACGACTTCAAGGGCGGCGAGTTTTTCGGCAACAAAGAGTACCGTCTTACCTTTTGCAAGAGCGGCGGCTATCAGGTTTGTAATAGTTTGGGATTTACCGGTTCCCGGCGGGCCTTCGATGACAAGGTTCTGCCCGCGAAGGGCATGAATCAGCGCACTGTGCTGGGAACTGTCGGCGTCGCGAATGAGAAGCGGCACATGAGGCTTTAGCTCCGGCTCATCGATCGGATACTCCTCAGCCATTTCGATCATTGAATTCTTTGAGCCCTCGAACAATTCGCGCACGAGGGGGTGGAGAGCGATGCTTTGTTCCTTGGGCCACTTTTTGGGATCGAGGTCTAGGTACATGAGTAGCTTGCCGAAGCTGAGCAGGGCGAGCGTCATCTGCCGTTTAATTGACCAGCGTTTTTTCAACTTCAGTATTTCGGTGAATTTGCTGAAATACCCTTCGGGAGTGTCGTCCTCATCCAAAAGGGGAATCTCTAACGCAAAATCACGGCGCATCTTCTCAACAAGAGATAGGTTGGTCTCTACGTCGTCGCCGGAATATTCAAGAATGGCTTCGATGGCCCTGCCTTTGCCGCCGCGGCGTTCGAGCGTTACCGGGAGGACAAGGAGGGGTGCATGGTGGGGCAGGCTCGAATCGTCGGATTCAATCCATTCAAGGAACCCGAATACCAGATACAACATGTTCGTGCCAGATTCCTCAATTGCGGTTCTTGCCGCGGTGACGATTTTGCGGCTTACCCTATCAAGGGCTTCGGGGTAGAGCAAGACCGGGAGAGAATGGGCGCTCTCCTTCTCCGTGGCATCAAGATCGAACGAAGTGTTCCACCCTATTTCATCGGCGTAGTCTTTCGCTGTGAGCCCCTCGGCGAGCTGGAAGCCGGGTTCGGGCACCGGCAAGAAAGCGAGTTTCCCGCCATCGCGCAGATGAGCGAACACCGCATCAATCGGTGCGTTCACCACCCGGATTGAGGATGCGTTCGAATGTCTGAAGTTAAGAAGCTTGTTCCGGTTTGTTAGATCAAGCAGCCGCGTCCGTATGCGGTCGAGGCCGATTTCCGTGCTTCCCGTAAGAAAGTCAGCGCTGATGGTAGACGCTGTCGGCCCGGGCTCTTCCTGGCTGCCTGGGTTCTTCATATTTGTCAGGCTGTTTCTAAAGACGGTAAGGCAGGAAACCCCACCCGACGGTCGTCAAGCAGTAGCTCCAAACGCACGGCTAGCGACTCCTGATAGGGGTACATTCTTCTCCGATACGTATAACATTCTATTAGACCGAGCTTTACATTTTGGTCCTGAAGCAGCAGGAAATCTCCTCCGTTTGGGTTCATTGACGGCGATCAAGCCCGCATGCGGGGACTCGCCAGCTACCTGTAGATCGGGTGATCCGCAAGCCGTCATTAGGTCTAAAGCCCGGTTGGTACTGAATAACGAGATACCCACACAGGCGGATCGATGGCGTGGAAACATGCCCGGCCTATCCGCTTCGCTAAAGTAACAACAGAGGCCGTTTTATGGAAATGATGCCAATGAAACCCGAACGTAAGGCGCAGCTCGATGCTTATGCTGCACGGCATGGACAAGACGCCGCGATGGCTTTGGATGATGTGCTGGCTGATTACTTCGAGTGGGAGCAGCAGGACTACCGGGAAGCCGTTGCAGGCATTCAGCGCGGCTATGAGGACATGAAAGCCGGTGGTGTGCAACCGATGGAGGAGTTTTTTGAAGAGTTGCGCGCAGAGCGTGGCTTTCCTCGTTAAGCCGACGGCTAATTCAAAGCAGGACAGCCATGATTTGCTAGATTTCCAGTACGTGCCCTATCTTCCCGACATTCCAGCACTCCGTGTTACCCAGGGTCACATGCGTGCCGGCCGCTTCGTGAATATTCCTGCGAGCCATTCACCCAATGGATGGCGGCGGTCCATACGACCAGATCTGGCGTGTTTCCGGAAAACACTCCATTTTCATCCCTTGCCCGTTTAAAACATACTCCACCGCCGCCTTCAAACTCATTTCATTCCACAAATATCTTGTGCTCCCATGGTGCGCCCAGAACCTCTCACGCTGGTAATTCGCCTTTGCGCGTAACGCCCTCGTGGCATAACTCTTAAAAGCCGCCCTCATCCTTTCTGGGTTTGCTTCTCCTCCAACCACTGCATGTACATGGTTGGTCCTCACATGAATTCCATATGCCATCCATCCCCTATACCCACAAACGCCCAAAACCGCTTCCAACACAATGCGCCGTGGATCCGGCTCCAACACGAGCGGCGGCTCGTTCAATCGAGCCTTCCCAAAACCGGACTTAACCGGGTCTGCTGTGTTTCGCATCGACCCACCCCTTTTCCGACCCCGGAAGGTGGGTGCCGTAGCTCGAAAATGTTATGAAATATGCCAGTGGCGGCGCCATATGAGAAATGTAGCCGCTCAAGACATTCCCGCTCACCCAAGTGTGTACCTTCTCTCAAAAGCTGCGCGCCGAATTAGGGCGCTGACGCTTCCGGCTCGGTTTCGGAGTTAGTCGTGGGTCAGAAAATGTAGAAACTCCAGATGGCGGCGCAGCCGCCCGGCTGCCAAGAATGGCCGCCCTACGAACGTGTGACACTGTGCATCGGCCTGTTCTTCAAAACTCACCAGCATCGCGACGCCGTTATTCGATTCCACGCCTGGAGGCGCCAACCACGGTTTTCTCCAGTAGCAGGACTGCGGGATTCGTGCCCTGCGGTGCCTTCCTAGGCGCAAATGGCATGTGGGACTCCTTTTGTTAAATAGTGAGTTCCCGCACCTCACCGTTACAAGCGGGGACGTCGAGGCTGCATCATTTTTGGTGGATGGGAAACTTGCGGACCCAGTGAAGGTATTTGCCTAATGATCGGCGCTCTGCCCACAGGAAGCGGAAAAAGGCTGCGGCGTCTATGGATTCTGCGGGTATGCCGGAATAAGTCTCAATCCGCCAGCACAGATAGGGAGATTGCCACGGGCGCAAACGGTAGCCTCGTGCGCTGCTCCAAAGAAAACGAAGCATGGAAGTCTAGGAGCCGCCGGCGGTTGCCGATTTCGCGCGGGTTTCGGGCGTGGCGTAATAGCCGGAGCGGGTACGAACGGTGGGTTTACCAGGACCATCGACCGTTACCTTAATCTGCCGGTAACTGCCATCATCGGGCGACGTTGGCGTGTAGGCGATGGTGTACTGGCTGCGAATGTCGCGGGCGATTTCCTCGGCGAGCGACTGCACTTCCGAGACATCTTTCGGATAGAAGGCCAAACCGCCGGTGGTGTTGGTTAGCTCATTGAGAGCCCGGCGCGCCTTAGCCCCTTCATGCTTTTCTTCTTCCGTAAACAGACCGATGGCATAGACCAGGGTTTCGGTTTGATTCGACCGCGCGACGATCTTTTCGAGGGAGGTATTACTGGCGTTGTCGTTGCCATCGGTAATGATGAGCAGAACCTTCTTGTCCTTCTTTGCCTTCTCGCGGATGTAGTCGAGCGAGGCGCTAATGGCGTCGCGCATGGCTGTGCCGCCGCGCGAGTCTATCTTGGCGATACCCTGCTCCATCTTGTGAATGTCATCGGTGAAGGGCACATCCAAATACCATTCGTCGTTGAAATTGACGATAAACACTTCGTCCTGGGGGTTAGACGCGCGCACCAGCGCGATGGCGGCGGCTTCCACGCGAGCGCGCTTCGTCATCATGCTGCCGCTATCGTCAATAATGATGCCGAGCGAGACGGGCACATCTTCGCGCCGAAAGATCTTCATTTGCTGAGGCTGGCCATTCTCAAAAACTTTGAAGGCGTTCTGCTTCAGACCGGTCAGCAACTTGCCATGTTTATCGGCCACGCTGGCATGTAAAACAACAAGCCGCGTGTCCGAACGGAATTGAGCGTAAAGGCCAGCAGCTAAGAGCAGGACCAGGACCAGCGGCCAAAGCAGGCCGCGCCTATTGGGTGGGGGCATAGTAGCCGAGACGGAAATAAGCTTTAAGGGGCGGTAATCCACGGGGTTGATTTAATTTAACTTGAACCTTGCGATACTTGCCATCGCGTTCACGGTTTTTGGGAGTGTAGCCCAGAATGTACTCGTTGCGCAACTCCACTCCAATTTTAGCCGCAATGTCGGGAAGCTCCGCAATGTTATCCACGGCATATTCCCGCCCGCCGGTTTGCTCGGCCAATTCGTTCAGCAGACTCGGTCCGGCCGCTTCCTCGGGCGTGCGCGAACGCCCGCTCATGGATTCAAAAATACCGATGCCAAAGATCTGCACATCCGCCTCGCGCACGGCATTTTTGATCTCCGTCTCTGTGTAGCGGCTGGCGTTGTCGCCGCCATCGGAGATGATCAGCAGGGCCTTGCGGGGGTTATGCGCCTTCTTCATTTCGTGCATCGCCAGATAAACTCCATCGAGCAGCGCGGTGCGGCCTTTGGACTGAGTGAACGTGAGAGTGCTCTGAATCTTGTCGGTGTCGGTGGTGAAGGGCACTACCAACTCAGGACGGTCGTTAAACTGCACCAGAAAAAATTCGTCGGAGGGATTGGCCGTCTTGAAGAACTCCGCCGCCGCCTGGCGCGATTTCTGCAATTTCGCGCCCATGCTACCGCTGGTATCAAACACTAATCCGATGGAAATAGGAGCGTCTTCACTTGAAAACTGCAGGATCTCTTGCTCCACCTTGTCCTCGAACAGGCGAAAGTGCTCTTTATCTAGACCGGTCACGAAGCGATTCAGCGGGTCGGTGACGGTGACATTGATCAGGACGAGAGTGCGGTCAACACGAATGTCAACCGGGCGGCGAGTGGTGGAAATAGAAGCGACTGCTCCGGGCGGCGTGATTTTTGCCGGCTGCTCGACGGTGCTCGAATCGTTCACGGCTTGCGCAGCAAGCCTGGGCGGCAGGATTGGACACAAGAAAAGGAAGGCGCAAATGCATCCGGGCAGCGTCCGCATGGTGATGCTTTCTGAATCGATGATAGCATCGGGCGAGCGACGAGCGGATCGGCGTCACTTACCTCTGTATGCGCGCCGATCCGCCCTTCGCCAGCGCCATCACCTGATCGAGCGAAGCCATTGTCGTATCGCCCGGAAAAGTGGTGAGCAGCGCGCCATGCGCCCAGCCTAACTTCACCGCTTCATCGGCGGGCTGCCCGGTAAGCAAGCCATAGAAGAAGCCTGCCGCATAGCCATCGCCTCCGCCTACCCGGTCATAGACATCCAGCTCCATGGTGGGGGCCATATGCGTTTCGCCGTTGATCCAGGCCACCGCGGACCAGCTATGGCGATTGGTCGAATGCACTTCGCGCAGGGTTGTGGCCACGATTTTGACTTGCGGATGCTTCTTCCGCACACTGTCAATCATGCCGAAGAAGGCGCTGGGGTCCAGTTTCGATTTGGCCGCGACTTCGGGGCCGGGTATGCCCAAACCCATTTGCAAATCCTCTTCGTTGCCCACCAGCACATCGACATTCTTGACGATGCGGTCAATTACCGCAACCGCCTTCTCGTGACCGCCGACGACATTCCAAAGCTTGGCGCGATAGTTCAAATCGAAAGAGACAATGGCGCCGGCGGCCTTGGCGGCCTGCATGCCTTCAATGACGACCTCGGCGGTGGTTGGAGACAACGCCGCGAAAATACCGCCGCTATGAAACCAGCGCACGCCTCCGGCAAACATAGTTTTCCAATCGAAATCGCCCGGTTTCAGCAGAGCCGCGGCTTCGTTGGCGCGATTGTAGAAAACCACCGGCGCGCGCACACCTTGCCCCCGGTCGCTATAAACCGTGGCGATGTTTGGCCCGGCCACGCCATCGTGCTTGAAATTCTTATAGCAGCCCTGCACACCCATGGCGCGCACGCGCTCGGCAACAAGGTCGCCAATGGGATAATCCACCATCGCGGTCGCTACGCCCGTCTTTAACTTGAAACAGTCTGCGAGGTTGGCGGCCACGTTGAACTCGCCGCCGCTCACGTGGATAATGCACTCCGTGGCCTTGCGAAAGGGGATAATGCCCGGATCGAGGCGGATGACCAAGCCGCCAATCGAAACGAAATCTAAAGCGCCATCTTTGCGAATATCAAAACCGTAGCTCATGTTGTTCTCGAATTAGCATACAGACTCAAGCGTTATAAGTTCCTGAAGCGACCCGGCCACCGCGGCCGGTCCAGTTAGTGTGGAAAAACTTTCCGCGCGGCTGATCCACGCGCTCGTACGTGTGCGCGCCGAAGAAATCGCGTTGGGCTTGCAGCAGGTTGGCCGGGAGGCGCGCGGTCCGGTAACCGTCGTAGAACGCCAGCGCCGTGGAAAAGGCTGGAGTGGGCACGCCTAAGCCCACTGCGGCGGCCACCGCTTGCCGCCACGATTGCTGATATTTGTTTAGAACGCCCGCGAAAAAATCGTCAATCAGCAAATTGGTGAGCTTTGGATTTTTGTCGTAAGCTTCTTTGATCTTGCCCAAAAAGCGGCTGCGGATAATGCAACCGCCGCGCCACATCAAGGCGATGCCACCCATGTTGAGGTGCCAACCGTTCTCCTTGCCGGCTTCGCGCAACAGCATGTAGCCCTGGCCGTACGAAATCATTTTCGAGCAATAAAGCGCGCGGCGGACATCTTCGATAAACGCCGTTCGGTCAACGGCTGAAGCGGCCGATTCAGGACCTTTCAAAACCCTGGACGCGGCCACCCGCTCACCCTTGATCGATGAAAGACAGCGCGCAAAGACGGCCTCGCCGATAAGCGTGACGGGCATGCCAAGATCGAGCGCGCTGATGCCCGTCCATTTGCCGGTGCCCTTCTGGCCGGCGGTGTCGAGAATTTTGTCAACCAGCGGCGTTCCGTCTTCATCTTTTTTCGTGAAAATTTCAGCGGTAATTTCAATCAGAAAGCTATCGAGTTCGCCTTTGTTCCATTCGGCGAACACTTCATGCAACTCCTCCGAACTGAGGCCCAAGCCTTCTTCCAGCAACTGATAGGCTTCGCAGATCAACTGCATGTCTCCATATTCAATGCCGTTATGCACCATTTTTACGTAATGGCCCGCGCCGCCTTCGCCCACCCAATCGCAGCAGGGCGAACCATCTTCCACCTTGGCCGAAATCCCTTGAAAAATATCTTTGACGTGTGGCCAAGCCTCGGGATTGCCACCCGGCATAATGGACGGGCCGTGGCGAGCTCCTTCTTCGCCGCCTGAAACGCCGGTGCCGACAAACAAAATGCCTTTTTCCCCCAAGCTCTTGGTGCGCCGATTGGTATCGGTAAACAGGGAATTGCCGCCGTCGATAATGATGTCGCCTTTGCTGAGAAGCGGCGCCACGTGGTCAATCATCTGATCCACGGTGTCGCCGGCCTTCACCATAAACATCACGCGGCGGGGTGCTTTCAACGCGGCCACCAGTTCTTCAATCGAATGTGCGCCCAGCACCTGCGTGCCCTTGGCTTCATTGGCGAGAAACTCATCTACTTTGGAAACGGTACGATTGAAAACCGCGACCTTAAAGCCGTGGCCGTTCATATTCAGAACCAGATTCTGGCCCATGACGGCCAAGCCAATCAACCCGATATCGCACGTTCCGTTTTGCATAGTTCCCAAGCTGGAATATAGATCATATACGAAGGCAAAGACAGAGGGCGAATGCGCAGGCTTTGGGGCGGCTGGAAAGCCGCCCGCTGCCAAGAATGGCCGCCCTACGAAAGCGTGAGAGGGCCGCGAGGTGGGCAAAATGGTAGAAACTGCAGTAGGCTGCTCCGCAGCCTTTAGCAGGCGGAACCGCCTGCTCCACCAAGGCCACCAAGGCAGATAGGAGAGAGGCAAAAAAGGCGAACAGGTTTGGAGCAGAATGTAGAAACTGGGGGGGGTTAGTGGGTTTTCAGGTCCAAGGCGTAGATCTGGCTCAAACTCACGTCGCGATTCGCTACAAGTGAGCCAGAGGGGGTCACGGTGAACCAACGGCCGTTGCCAACCGGGAAATTCTTTGGGCTTCTGATCTGCTCGAGTTTGTGATCTTGGATGCGCACCCGCCACCACGCCCGACCCTCGCCCGCCGTGGCGAAGTAAACATATTCGTCATCCACCGATATGGTTGGAAACGTCGCGTGCAGTTTCGAAAGCTCAGTCTGCTGCTTTGTCTTGAAGTCATAGCGAATGATTTTCCAACCGGGCGCGGAGAGGCCGATGAGAAAGCGCCCATCGCGGGAGCACTTAGGCGACCACATTCCTTCTGTGCCCGCTATGTCCGACACGTTCCGGGTTTTGAGATCCACCTGATGAAGTCTGCGCTTTTGCTGTGGCTGGTCGGCCGTTTCATAGGTATCGCCAAAGATAACGGAGTTGCCGTCAGCCGACCAAGCCGGGTCCCAATCGCCACCTTTGCCGTGGTTCGCGTCCGTTATGGCCTCGGGCGTTCCTCCCGCAAAGGGCACAACGTAGATTCTTGAATCGGAGCCACGCAGATAGCGGCTGAAGACGAGAGACGTACCATCCGGGGAAAAGCGCGGCAGAACGGCTGAGAAACCGTTTGGAGTTAACTGCTGCCGCTGGCTGCCGTCGGGAGTGCTGCGCCAAAGCCCGGAACCCGTCACAAAGGCGACCCATTTGCCGTCGCGCGAATACTCCAAGCTATCGACAGACAAGCCCCCCAACAGTGGAGTCAACCGGTCGGATTTCGGATCGTACTCCACTACCTCCGTTCGCTGCTGATACTGGGTTACATACAAGCGCTGGTCTGGCGGTGCGGGTGCCGGCACAGATGCCGGGGCGGACGATTCGGTGGGTCCGCTGGTCACCTGGACCGGTGTTGCTTCGCTAAAGGCGACGGTTCGCTCTCGCGACATCCAAACCTGCGAATCGACATTGAACAGGAAGTATTTTCCGTCGGAACTCCAATTACCGCCCGAACAGTGCGCGTAATCCAGCGTGGGGAAAAGGGAGTGCAGGCGGCGGCCGTCGGTAGACACTTCCCACAGATGCACCGTTAGGCCTTTGTTCGCCGAAAGGCTGAAGCGAACCTTGCGGCCATCGGGCGACCAGCGCGGCCAAAATGGCGAGCCATCCAATGTCGCCAGAGTCAATAAGTCCTTCCCATCACTCTGCGCAATGCGCACTTGATTGTCTAACACGTAGACGATTTCGTCGCCATCGGGCGACCAACCGGCACAAGGTCCAGCCGAATGGCTGCAAAGTAAGTTTCCCAGACGGCGCGGGGAGCCCCCGAGCGTGGGCGTCACCCAAAGCTCCGCCGCGCCACCATAGGTGGGCTTGCTGGCAATCAGCAGGGAAGAATGATCTGGCGAAATATCCTCTATATAGGCGTTTTTGAGTGCCGTTACGAAGGGAAGAGAATCTCCACCGCTGATTGACATTTGACGCGCCGCAGGGACCATCGACTCCCCGGAGTTGAAATAAATCCGAGAACCGTCGATGATGATGGGCGGCAGCTTTGGGTTAGTGTCATTATCGTTGGTGATTTGAGTGGATTTAGTAATTCTAGGAACCGGCGCCGGTTGAAATTGCCACCACAATGCGCCAAAGGCGATAACGGCGCAGGCCGCCAGTAACCATTTCCACCACGGTCGCTTGGCGGTCTTCTGGCTTATCGCCGACGGCGGGCTCACATAGGGAAGGGAATTGCCCGATTCGACATCGCGCTTGAGGCGTTTTAAATCGGCCTTCAAATCGGCAGCGCTCTGATAGCGCAGATCGGGGTCTTTCTCGATGGCCCGCGCGATGATGTCTTGGAGCTTCGCCGGTATTTCCGGGTTGACATCCCAAGCCGGTTCCGGCGTGTCGTGCAGAATGGCGGCCATCAGGGCGCCGGAGGTCTTGCCGCGAAAGGGCATGCGGCCGGTGGCCATTTCATACAGCACCACGCCCAGACTGAAGAGGTCGGTACGTACATCGAGATCCTCGCCGCGCACCTGCTCGGGCGACATGTAGCCGGGAGTACCCGCCACAGTGCCCACGGTGGTCAGTCCACCACCGGAGACGGTTGTGTGCTCGGCGCCGTCTGCGTCGGCCTTTAGACCGGCCAACTTCGCCAGCCCGAAATCGAGAATCTTCGCGTGGCCGCTGGCGGTGATGAAGAGATTCGCCGGCTTGATGTCGCGATGGATAATGCCTCGGGCGTGCGCCGCCTCGAGCCCTTCGGCCATCTGGATGGCCCAGTTGAGCAACAATTCGAGCGGTACGGGCTTATGGCCAATCCGCTTGCGCAGCGTTGCGCCCTCGAGGAATTCCATCACCAGGAAGGGATGGCTGCCGTGTTCGCCAACCTCATACAGCGTGCAGATGTTCGGATGGTTTATGGCCGCAGCGGCACGGGCTTCCCGTTCGAAGCGCTCCCGGCGGTCCCGACCGGCCGCAAGCACGGGGGGCAACGTCTTAATGGCAACCTCGCGCTTCAGCCGGAGATCGCGGGCCCGGTAGACTTCACCCATACCGCCGCGGCCCAGCAGTTCCACGATTTCGAAGTTGCCCAGTTTCGCTCCCGCGCCAAGCGGTTGGATCTGCCGCAGAGGCGAGCTTTCCAGGAATGATTCCGCCTGCTGATCGAGCAAGGACTGCACTTCGCTATAGAGTTCGGGATTGTCTTGACAGGCCTCCGCCAGAAACGCGGCGCGCCGGTCGACGGGTTGGGCCAAGGTAGCCTGATAGAGGGCTTCGACCTTTTTCCACAGTTCAGCCTGCATGGGCGCCCTTCGCGCAGAGTTCGCGCTTCAGCCAAGCCTTGGCGAGACCCCAATCGCGCACCACCGTGTTGGGATGCACCGCGAGCGCGGCCGCAGTCTCTTCGACGCTCAAGCCGCCGAAATAGCGAAGTTCTACAATTTGCGCCTTGCGCGGATCGAAGGCCGCCAGGATGTGGAGCGCGTCGTCCAGCGCCACCAGCGCGGCCGATTTCGCCGGGGAAAAGAGCAAGGCTTCCTCCAGCGGAAGCAGCGGCACCCCACCGCCTCTTTTCTCGCAGCGCAATTCGCGCGCATGATCCACCAGAATTTGACGCATCAGCCGGGCGGCGACGCCGAGGAATTGCGTCCGGTTCTGCCAGTCGACTCGCGCCTGGTCCACCAGCCTGACATAGGCTTCATTAACCAGAGCGGTGGTTTGCAGAGTATGGCCGCGCCGCTCCGCCCGCATGTAGCGCTGCGCGATACGGCGCAATTCGCCTTCCACTTGCGGAATCAACCGGTCGAGACACTCCCGGTCGCCAGCCTTCCAACGGAGCAGCAATTCCGTGACAGGCTCGTAATCCTCCGGCTCTGTAGGTTTTTTCAATGTTCGTAGTGTCTTCCGACGAATTATAACGCTTATACAGGTTGAAGCGAGATTTTTATGGCTCGGCGGACACGGGCTCGGGGAGTGTGAGGGCTGGAATTCTATGGCAGCAACAGCAACCATCGTGCGGGAAACCACCCGTGAATTGAGGCAAAATCGCAATCGAGACGACCTAGACGGGGCGAGCGATCCGGG
The DNA here is from genome assembly GCA_963785595.1 of Bryobacterales bacterium. Taxonomy (GTDB): domain Bacteria; phylum Acidobacteriota; class Terriglobia; order Bryobacterales; family Bryobacteraceae; genus Bog-105. Next base: position 261,350 of record CAWAVY010000005.1, read on the forward strand.
CCCGGCGGTATTTGACGCCGCCTATCTGCAACGCTTGCGAAACGGTGACGACGAGACCGCAAAGCATTTCGACCATTACTTCCGACGCCTGGTCCGCGCAAAAGTCTGGGGAAAATTCACCTGCCAGCGGGAGGAAGATCTGGTGGACGATGTGATGGCGGCGGCTATCGAAAACATCATGCGAGGGCAGCCACGGGATGCCAGCCGTTTGGCCGCCTACGTTTGTGGAATTTTTTCGAATTCGATGAAACGGGCGGTGCGACCTGGGCGGAGAGACGCGGCTTTCGTTCCTTTCGATCTGGAGCGCGTTTCAGACGGCGCGAAAACCGCTGAGCGGCGGATGGAGGAAAAAGAGAAAGCGGAAGCCGTCAGAAAGACTCTCAGCGCGCTGAGCCGCCGCGACCGGGAGGTTCTTATCGACCTTTTCTATCACGAACTGAGCCGCGAGGAGGTCTGCCAAAAACATGCGGTGACGAACGCCCAGTTGCGGCTGATATTGTTCTATGCCGTTCGGAGATTTCAGAAAAAGTGGGGCAGTGTTCACAATACGAATACAAAGCCATAATGCGAGGGGACGGTAATCGTCTGCACCGCTCCGTCCGATGGAACGTTGACAATCAGCGTTCGTATGTCGTTATCAATCAGTTCCCGCCAGACACCGGCTATCGGGAATGGAACCGAAATGGTATTCGTATTATCCGAAAAGTTCAGCAGGACCATAGCGTACTCTTCCGGCTGGCCGCTAGCTGAGGGCGCATGGCGATGATAGGCGACCAGGCCGTTGTTATTTTGCAAGGACTGCTGAAAGTAGAAAAACGATTCGCGGCTTCGCAGACTGGGGTGCGTGCGGCGTAGATTCCCGAGAATGCGATACAAACGGATCAGAGCTACGCCATAAACGTCGTAAAACTGTTCCCAATGCACATCGCGGCGCAGTTGAATACGCGCGGACCCATTGCCCGGTAGATTGTAATCGCCGCCGAATTCCTGGCCTTGCCACAACATGGGAACGCCTTGCAAGGTGAATAACGCGATGGCGAACGGTTGCAGGCGGTAGTAGAGCGACCGATCGCCGGGTGGAAGGACGGCGTCTCCCGCCGTGCCCGCAAAGACAATGAGCTGGCTATGATCGTGTGTTTCCAAATACTGAAACGGGGCCACCGGCATGTCGAACGATGCGCCCGAGTCTACATGCGTCACCGTCTTGGTAGCCGGATAACCATTGAAGTAGGGATCAAGCAAATGCGCGAAATTTGCATCGGCATACTTCCAAACCATCATGTCTTCCGACTTATTCAGCAGTTCATCCTGCCAGGCGCAGCTTGTGTAAGTGTTACGAAGCACATCGCGAGCCTTCCCCAGCGCCTCGGCGGCTTGAATAAGACGGCTGTAACTAGCGGGATTCGATTGGAATCTCGGAATTCGAGTTGAGTATTGGTAGACATCGTAGGAGAGCTGCGCGTACGCTGTGTCAGTTGGGCCAGAATACAAGTCGGTTACTTCGTCATAGCGGAAGCCATCGACGTGGTAATCGTCCAACCACATTTTATTGGCAACCAGGAAGTATTCTTGCGTGAACGGTTGGGAGAAGTCGCACTCCGGACCAAAATCGCCGCTTCCGCCGATCATCGGGCTGGCAATCGCCGGCGCACCGGGAGTTGCGGCGATATCGGCATAGACGCGATGGTAGGCGAAGAGATCGTCCACATGCTGGTAGACGACGTCAATAATCACCGCCATGTTCGCCGCATGACAGGCATCTACTAACTGCATCAATCCGCTAGGGCCGCCAAAACGATGACTCGGTGAAAAATAGTGCAGAGGGCCATAACCCCAATCGAAATCAACCTTAGAACTGGTGACCGGCATCAGTTCAAGGCAATTCACTCCCAGGCTTTGCAAATAAGTCAACTGGCCGATGACGCCGTCAAAGGTATCTCCAAACTCTTCCACTTGCAGTTCATAAACGATCAAATCATCCAGTTGTGGCGTCTTATAACTGGCGTCGGTCCAGCTAAACGCCGAGGGAGTTCGGCTTAACTCGAAAGCGGAGAGAAGGCCAAGGTCGGTGAGCCGCGCAAATGGATCGGTAAACCATTGCGTAACGACTCGGCGCGTGCCGTTCGCGGGAGTCCAAAAAAGCTGGTAACGATAGACGTAAGTGCCTTCTTGGCCGAAGTTCGATACGGCGCTGGGCAGCAAGGCGACGCTAGCCTTCCAAAGGTCGAGTGGGCCGCCGCTATAGACGAGGGGAAAATCTTTGGTGTGTATGTCAGGGTCAAAACGATCCTGCACATGGATCACGCGGACCACGACATCAAAGCCATCCTGCGGATGCACGCCTGGCAAATACAGGCCAAAGGAAACGTTGAACACCCCGGATGAATCGAGTGTTGAAACCGCCCCCACTTCCGACAGATTGATCATAGTTACCAGACTTAGCACGTTGTTCGCCAAAGACTAAGTGAACGGAGTCGCAACCGGGTGTGCCTGGGTGTGCGACTGGGTAATTATCTAGCCAGCCGGGCCTGTTGTTACCGCTCGTTAACACTCGCGGCTGGGCTCGAGGTTGTACGGCGTGGGCTGCACCCTTGAAAAACAAGTTAGGGCGCTTAGGCTTCCGGCTCGGATCCGGCGTTTTTTGTGGAGCTTGTGTTATTCTACCCTTGGTAACCGATATGAGCAAGCCGTCCGACTTGGTGCAGGGCACGCTGAGCCTGTTGATTCTGAAAATTCTCGCGCTCGAGCCGCAACACGGCTGGGCCTTGAGCCAACGCCTGCGGCAAATCTCGAGCGAAGTTCTGCAAGTCAGCGACGGCTCTTTATACCCGGCCTTGCACAAGCTCGAACAGGAAGGTTTGATCAAGGCGGATTGGCAGACCACCGAAAACAACCGGCGCGCCAAATTTTATTCGCTGACCGCCGCCGGCAAGCGCGGCCTTGAGCGCGAAAGGAGAAGCTGGGAGCGTTTGTCGGGCGCGATTAACCAAATTGTCCGGCTCACGGAGATCTAACTCATGATTCATAAGCTATTACTCCGCCTGCGCAGCCTGTTTCATTTCCCGGCCTTAGATCGCGAACTCGACGACGAGGTGAGGCACCACATCGAAATGCAGCAGGAAGAACTGGTCCGCCGGGGCATACCGGAATCGCAAGCTGCCCTTATGGCGCGGCGACAGTTCGGCAATACCACGCTTTACAAAGAAGAGTGCCGCGACGCGCGCAATTTAGCCTGGCTTGAAAACATCGCGCAGGACTTCCGCCACAGCGTTAGAACACTGCGCCGCAATCCTGGCTTTACGGGCATTGGGATCGTCACACTTGCTTTGGGCATTGGCGCCACCACGGCCTTGTTCAGCGTGGTCGATGCCGCGCTGCTCCATCCGATCAGCGCCCGCGAGCCCGGCCGTCTGGTCTGGCTGCAGGAGTTTTCAAAAGGCCACAGCGAATCAGGCAGCAACCCGGCGCGTTTGGCCGATTGGCAGACGGCGCGCTCGTTTAATGCTGCGGGCATTTATTCTGAGGGTGCGGTTTGGGTGGGTCCGAACGGTCCTGTGCAGCTACAGGTTTTGCGCATGGTCGGCAATATGAATGGCGTGCTCGAAGCCAAGTTGCAATTGGGACGCGACTTCACGGCTGCGGAAATTCGCGGAGAGGGCGAACCGGTGGCCATGCTGACCGCCGGCGCATTCAGCCGCCGCTTTCAATCGAATCTCGCGGTCTTACATCAAGTCCTTCGATTCGGCGGCACGGCTTACCAGGTGGTCGGCGTTTTATCGCCCGAGCTCGATTATCCCGAAGAGATCGATGTTTGGGCGCCCGCTCCGCGCGAAATTCAAAAAACCTCGCGCGCTGCGGGCTTTCTCGGCATCGTCGCGCGCCTCGCTCCAGGCGTTCCGGTCGCGCAGGCGCAAGCCGAAATCGACGTTCTCACTGCCCGTCTTCGGAGCCGATATCCTGCTACCGACCGCGACCGATCCGCATCGCTCGCACCTTTAGCCAGCCACGTGTCCGATAGCGTTCGCAAACCGCTGCTCGTTTTGTTCGGCGCAGTCGCGAGTGTTTTGCTCATTGGCTGCTTGAATATTGCCGGCTTACTGCTGGCGCGCGGTTTGGCCCGTCGGCGGGAAGCGGCCATTCGCGTTTCGGTAGGCGCGGGTTATGCGCGGCTGGTGAGACTGTTCTTCGCCGAAAGCCTGTTACTCGCGGGTGCTGGTTGTGCGCTTGGCCTGACGCTGGCAGCGGCCGGAGTGGCGCTTCTCAAAACCGTGCTGCCGGCGGAAGTCCCGCATCTTGCCGCTGTCTCGGTGAATACCCGTGTGGTGCTTGGAGGCGTTGGGTTGTCGCTGATCGCCGCCGTCGTCTTTGGTGCCCTCCCGGCTTGGCAATTTGCCTCCGGCGCACAAAACCTTGCACTCAAAGATGGGGGCGCGGGGAGCGTAGGTTCGCGTCGAAGCCACTTGCGAGCCGTCCTCGTTATGGCGGAAGTCGCCTTCTCCGCTGTGCTGCTGGTCACTGCGGCGCTCTTGGGCACGAGCTTTCTAACGCTGCGTTCGCAGCCGGAGGGCTTCAACTCCGCCCATGCCTATAGCTTCGCGTTAGGGCTTCCTTGGGACACAGATTCCAGTGTTTTGAACTCGGTAGCAACCGATACGCTCACCCGTCTGAACGCCTTTCCCGGCACCATCTCCAGCGGCGTTGTCGATCGCTTACCGCTGCACGGCGGTAGTCAGTCGAACGTGCTTGTTGTGCGCGGCAAACCTCTCCCTCCTTCCCTTAGCGAAAAAGAGTTCGGTTTTCGTACCGCCAGTCCGGGCTTCTTCGCCGCTGCCGGTATCCCAGTGTTGGCCGGCTCCGTCTATCGCGACTGGCAAGGCATCAAAGGAACCCGCGAAGCCGTGATCTCCCAGCGCCTCGCGGCGCTTTTGTTTCCTGGCGAAGATCCCGTCGGCCATGAGATTTCTGCCGGTGGCCCCGCTCGAGACCTCCGCTGGTTTCGCATTGTAGGCGTTATCGGTTCGGTTGCTTCGCGCCCCACCGACTCTGAACCCGCCGCTGAAGTTTACGTGCCATGGGGTGCAACGTATTGGCCTTTGATGAATTTCGTGCTCCGCACCGAACGGCCTTTGGCCGATGTTTCGCGCTACGTCCATGATCAAATCCAAAATGGGAACAGCAGCCAGATTTTCTCGCCGGTCGCCTCGCTCGATGAACGCACGGCGGAAACCCGCGCCGCGCCGCGCACAGCCGCGCTGTTGGTTGGTGGTTTCGCGGTGGTGGCTCTGGCGCTCGCCGCTCTTGGCATCTTTGGTTTGATGGCTCACGAAACTGCGCGCCGCACCCAGGAAATCGGTGTACGTCTGGCGCTGGGCGCCGAACCCGGCAGCATCGCCAGGGATGGCATTGTGCATGCGGTCAAACTAGCGGTCGCCGGGCTTGTAGCGGGCTTGGCGGGAGCCTGGTACGTCAGCCGCTCGCTGGAGAGTTTACTTTTTGGAGTGGCTCCGCATGATGCGCTCTCTTATGCCGTTGCCGCCGGGATCTTACTTCTTGCGGCCATCTGCGCTGGCTTGCTGCCCGCCTTGCGCGCGGCGCGAATCGATCCGATTCAGGCCCTTCGCTATGAATAAACGCGCTACGACGGAATCGTTCCCGTCTTGATGATTTTCTCCATTACATTGGCGAAAGTATCAATCTCTTCGAGCGTCGTGTACACGTTCGGCGTAATCCGCAAACCCTGATATTCGCCGGGCGTCACAATCGCCACCGTCCAAATCCGGTACTTCGACCAAAGATACGCGGAAAGCTTCGGGGCATCCAGGCCATCAACGCTGATGAAGCCGATGGCGCAAGACTGCTCCGGATCTTCGCTGTTCAGAATCTTCACGCCGGGCAAATCGCGCAATCGGTTCGACCATCTCTTCCGCAAATAGCGAAAGCGCTCGGCCTTACGGTCGCCGCCAATGCTGTCGTGAAAATCCAGCGCCTCCGTAATCGCGTTGCGCTGCGATGCCGGATGCGTGCCAATCTCCTCAAACTTGCGGATGTTGCCGTTCATCTCCGGCGGGGCGGCCATCATCGGCCAGATCTTGTCGATCTTGGATTTCTTGACATACAACATGCCGGTGCCGATGGGCGCCAATACCCACTTGTGCAGCGACGTGCCGTAGTAATCGCAATCGAGATCCGCTTGTTTGAATGGGAACTGCGCGAACGCATGCGCGCCATCCACCGTGACCTCAATGCCGCGTTCCCGCGCCATCTGGCAAATCGCCTTCACGGGAAAGATTTGCCCGGTTCGGTTCGTGATGTGGCATATAGAGATGACCTTGGTGCGCGGCGTGATGGCTTCTTCGAACATCTTCTTGAGATAGTCCATACTTGGCGGGGGCACCGGAAACTTAAGCTGCTTCAGCACAACGCCATCGCGCCGTTCACGCTGCTGCCAGGTGGTGATCATGCGCGGATAATCCTGGTTAGTGGTAATCACCTCGTCGCCCGGATTGAGCTTCATGCCGAGTTGCACAATCTCGTTTGCTTCACTGGCATTGCGGGTGATCGCAATCTCTTCGGTATCGCAGCCAAACATCTGCGCCAAACGCCGCCGCACCGTTTCAACACCCGGATCAAGCACATTCCACATGTAGTAGGACGGGCTCATGTTCTCAATTTCGAGATAGCGGATTTCGGTATCCATGACCGTCTTGGGCGCCGGCGATACGCCGCCGTTATTGAGATTGATCATGTTGCGATCAACGGTGAAAGCGTGCCGCACATTGAACCAAAAATCTTCATCGCGGGCTACGGTATCGGCCGGGCGGCCCGATATAGCGTCCACCGCCTTATCGGCCTTCAATAATGCTCCACTTTGGAGCGTGGCGAATAAACCGGCGGAAGTACCAAAGAAATGTCTGCGGTGCATGACGTTAACAATAGTCTTTCCGCCAGCGAACGTCAAGTTTGAGAACGTTCTCGCCTGATCAGGCGAAGGTGATAAAGGCAGGTCTGCGCGCATCTTTCAAATGATGCATGTATTGCGCACGAGCCTCCCGGAAATTGGAAAAAGTCAGTGCCGACAAAAGTCTGGCCCACGGCGTGCTTTCCTATCTAGCGTTGAACCGGATACAAGCCTCAACCAGGCGAGGCCGGAAAGGAAAAAGGAAAACAATGATTTCTCTTCAAACCAACGTTACGTCTCTGATGGCGCAGCAGAATTTAAATACGGATAACGCCTTTCAAAGCAAGACCATTGACCAACTGACCTCCGGCTATCGCATCAATTCGAGCGGTGACGATGCAGCGGGTCTGGCCATCGCCAACGGCTACCGCTCGAGCGTTTCGGAGCTCACGCAGGGAGTAGCTAACGCCAACGACGGCATCAGCCAACTGCAAATTGTTGACGGTGGATTGAGCAATATTTCGACGATTCTGGACCGCATGAAGACCCTAGCCACAGAGTCGGCTTCGGGTACGTTTACCGGCAGCCGCGCCACCTTAAACCAGGAGTATGCTGGGCTCGTCAGCGAAGTCGATCGGCAGGCGGCAAACATCAACTTGAACGCGGGCGGCAGCTTTAACACGAATCTGAATGTGTATATCGGCGGGGCTTCGGCCGGGCAGGCGGCCAACGCCTCCGTCAATATTGATCTCAGCGGCTCGGCCAATGCGGTGGATGCCACCAGCTTGGGCTTGACCGGCACCAACGTGCTGGGCGGCGGCGTGGGCCTCACCGGTGGCGTGGCCAATACGCAGCGCCTGGATACGCCGGGCGCGTTGTTCGTGGCGGGTGGTTTGCAGGCCTTTAGCTTTAACGTATTTGCCAACGGTTCCGCGCAAACGGTAACGGCGAACGTCACAGATACCAGCGGCGGCGGCACGGGTATATCGGAAGCTACCGTGCTCAGTCAGTTGAATAGTCAATTAAACCAATACGGCATTAGCGCGGGCACCGATAGCAACGGCATGTTGCAATTTAGTGGCGGCACGGCCTTCACGGTGGGCGCCACCACCGCGGCCACCGCCGGCACAGGCGTTGCTTCGGTAGGCGCTAGCGCTGAAAACACCGCCAACAACGTGCTCGACGGCGCGGCCACGTTTGTCACGCAGACAGGCGCGGAGACCATGCAGTTTGAGACCAGCCAAGGGGCGGCCACCGTTACTCTGGCCGCCGGCGACACGCTGCAGGACGCTCTGACCAAAATCAATAATGCCACCTCCAGCCTGGGTGTAGAGGCGGTTCTAAACGCCGCCGGCACCGGCATCTCGCTGCAAAGCGCCAACAGCTTTTCGATGGCAGATACCACCGCCACCGCCGCCAAGGGCTTCTACGGCGCCGCCGCCACGACCGCGCAAAAGAATGCGACGGCCACCGCTCCTGTCGCGGGCTCGGGCGCCACCAGCAACGGGGCGGCCGCCATCGCGGCCATCAATAACGCTATCGTCAATCTTGGTCTGGTGCAGGGATCGGTGGGCGCCGGTGAGAACAAATTGCAATATGCCACCAGTTTGGCGCAATCGCAAATCTCGAGCTACTCGGCCGCCGAAAGCCAGATCCGCGATGCCGATGTCGCCGCTCAGGCCGCTAACTTAACCAAAGCGCAAGTGCTGGTGCAGACGTCTGTGGCGGCGCTCGCGCAGGCTAATTCAGCGCCCCAGGCCATCCTGAAGCTGCTGCAATAATTTCACCCGCTTAACTGAAAGCGGCAGGCGGAACCGGCACATGATTTTTAAAATGCACTAGAATCTCCGCCAAACACGCTCGACATAGTAAGTGAGGCCGAATGAGAGCCGCAAGGCAGGCCGAAACGAAAAAAGGAAAAAGAAAAAACCATGATCTCTCTTCAAACCAACGTAACCTCCCTGATGGCTCAGCAGAATTTGAATACCGATAACGCCTTTCAAAGCAAGACCATCGAACAGTTGACCTCCGGCTACCGCATCAATTCGAGCGGCGACGACGCGGCTGGTCTGGCCATTGCCAACAGCTATCGATCAAGCGTTGCGGAATTGACGCAGGGCGTCTCAAACGCCAACGACGGCACCAGCCAACTGCAAATTATTGACGGTGGGTTGAGCAATATTTCGACGATTCTAGACCGCATGAAGACCTTAGCGACGGAGTCGGCTTCGGGTACGTTTACCGGCAGCCGCGCCACGTTAAATCAGGAGTACGCGGGTCTGCAGAATGAAATCAACCGCCAGGCGGCAAACATCAACTTGAACGCGGGCGGGAGCTTCAACACGAATCTGAACGTTTATATTGGCGGGGCTTCCGCCGGGCAGGCGGCTAACGCTTCGGTGCACATCGATCTAAGCGGCTCGGCGAACGCGGTGGATGCCACCAGCCTGGGCTTGACCGGCACCAACGTGCTGGGCGGCGGCGTGGGCCTCACCGGTGGCATAGCCAATACGCAGCGGCTGGATACGCCGGGCGCGCTGTTCGTGGCGGGTGGTTTGCAGGCCTTTAGCTTCAACGTATTTGCCAACGGTTCCGCCCAAACGGTAACGGCGCTTGTCACGGATACCAGTAGCGGCGCTACCGGCATATCGGAAGCCACGGTGCTCAGCCAGTTGAACGGTCAATTGAATCAATACGGCATCAGCGCGGGTACAGATAGCAACGGGATGTTGCAATTCAGCGGCGGCGCGGCTTTCACAGTGCTGCCCACCAACGCCGCCACTGCCGGTACCGGGGTTGCCTCGGTAGGCGCTACCGCGGAAAACACCGCCAACAACGTGCTGGACGGCGCGGCGGCGTTTGTCACGCAGACGGGGGCGGAGACTATGCAGTTTGAGACCAGCCAAGGGGCCGCCACCGTTACGCTGGTGTCCGGCGACACGCTGCAGAACGCTCTGACAAAGATCAATAATGCCACCTCCGGCTTGGGTGTAGAAGCGGTTCTGAACGCCGCCGGCACCGGCATCTCGCTGCAAAGCGCCAACAGCTTTTCGATGGCCGATACCACGGCCACAGCCGCCAAGGGCTTCTATGGCGCGGCTGCCACGACCGCGCAAAAGAACGCGACGGCCACCGCTCCGGTTGCCGGCTCAGGCGCCACCAGCAACGGCACCGCGGCCATCGCGGCCATCAATAACGCCATCGCCAATCTCGGCCTAGTACAGGGTTCTATCGGCGCTGGCGAAAACAAACTGCAATACGCCACTAACCTGGCACAATCGCAGATCACCAGCTACTCGGCCGCCGAAAGCCAGATCCGCGACGCCGATGTGGCCGCGCAAGCCGCTAACTTAACCAAAGCGCAAGTGTTGGTACAGACGTCTGTGGCCGCGCTGGCGCAGGCGAATTCGGCGCCGCAATCAATTCTGAAGCTGCTGCAATAAAGCCGCGAGACTGGAAGAGCGCAGGCGAAAGCGCCTGCGCCACCAGGCCGCTAGACCAACAGGCTACCTAGCCACCAAGCCAGCGAGCCCAGGCCATCAAGCCACGATCACTGGACCCCTTCTTCTCTAATAGGCGATTTTTTGGAATCTTTTTATGGCAACCAGCGCAACCAGTTCAGCTTCGTCGTCCGCAGGCACTTACTTCACGGGCAATAGCACTTTTTCGGCCGACTTAAATAATCGGATCGCGCACGCCGTGGCGGTTGCCACTTTGCCTATCACGCAATTACAAAACCAGCAGAGCACGATCACCGGTGAGCAAACGGAACTGCAAAAGTTAGGAGGCGATTTTTCGACGTTTCAAACGGCGATCGGCGCAATCGATCATGCCGTCAGTTCCGGATCGCTTGCGGCCTCGGTCGCCAACACTTCCGTCGCCAGCGCTTCGATCGGCGCGGGGGCGCTGGCCGGCTCTTACTCGGTAAATATTACCAATCTGGGGGCGCAAGCCAATACAATCAGCACGCCCACCAATAGCAATACCGTCAGTACGGCGAACGTCGCCGACCCCACTTCCGCCAGTGTGTCGAGTAGTTCAACGTTCACTCTGACGGTGGGCACTACGAGCTATTCCCTCACGACCGCCAGCAACACTCTGGACAGCCTGGTAGATGCCATCAACGCGAGTGGCGCCAACGTCCAGGCGAGCGTCGTGAACATCGGCTCTACCGCTTCGCCCAGTTATCAACTTTCGATTCAGGGGACGGCCGCAACCGCCGGCAGCGTTCAACTGAACGACGGCACCTCTAATCTTCTGGGAACAACGAATACCGCCAGCCCTACCGGCGTGTTGGCCGTGACCGACCCAAGCGCCGGCAGTATCTCCACCAGTTCGACGTTTAGTCTCACGGTGGGCGCCCAGTCTTACTCGCTGACGCCCGCCAGCAATACTCTGAATGCGCTGGTTGCCGCCATCAATGCGAGCGGCGCCAATGTGCAAGCAACGCTCGTGAACGTGGGCGGCTCGGCCAATCCGAACTATGAGCTTTCGATTCAAGGAAATCAATACGCGAGCGCGGCGATTCAATTGAACGACGGTAGCCACAATCTGCTGACCACCATGAGCGCAGGGGCGCCTGTAACGTATGCGGTGAATGGCCAGGCGCCGGTGACGAGCAACACGCGTTCACTTTCGATTTCGACCGGACTCACGGTGAACGCGCTGGCCACAGGCACCGCCGACGTAACCGTTGAACAAAGCTCGGTGGGCATCCAGAACGCGCTCGCCTCGCTGGTGACCAGTTATAACGCCGCGGCCGACGAACTGACCTCGAACCGCGGCCAGAATGGCGGCGCACTGGCCGGGAATTCGGTGATTCAGCAACTCAGCAACGTGCTGCAAGGGATCGCCAACTACTCGAGCGCTTCTTCCGGCAGCATCCACTCGCTTACCGATCTTGGCCTCTCTTTCGACACGAATGGGCATTTGCAGTTCGATTCGACGGTGTTCTCGGCGGCAACCAGCAGCTCACTGAATGACGTTATGAGCTTTCTCGGTTCGGAGAGCGCCAATAGCGGTTTCCTGGGCGCGGCTAACACCGCTCTGAGCGCGGTTACCGATACCACCAGCGGGCTGGTTGTTCAGCAAATCAGCTCCTTTGCGGGCACGATAGCCAACCTGGGCACAACCATTACGAACGACCAGGCACGGGTCACTCTGCTGCAATCGAATCTCACGGCGCAAATGGAGGCCGCCGATGCCGCGGTGGCCTCGCTGCAAAGTCAAGCGACGGAGATCTCGGCCATGTTTGCCGCCGAGCAAGTGCAGACGCAAGCGAACGCGGTGGGATAAGGACACTGCTATGGTTGATATTTCGCTGGCGGATTTTTGATCTCGCGAGGCACTCATTTGCGGTGGTGGGGCATGGGTTTTCGCTTGCCTTGGGGATCGGCGGAACGTTGGCCTTGGTCCAGTGCCGGATGGCAGGCGAAACCGCCTGCCCCACCACGCATATGCCTATGACTAACCCTAGCCCCGATTTGCTGCACGAAGCGGTTCATCAGGCATTGCTTGCGGGGGATTTTGATAGTGTCAGGCAACTGAGCGTGACGCTCGGCCAGGCCATCATCCGCCAAGCCTACACATTAGATCGAGGGGATCAGGCGGCTTACGTAAGGCAAAGTCTCAATCGTTTGCAAGAGCATTTGAGTTTCGCCCGCGTATTGCGCGCCCACCTCGCGAGCCAGGCGCAAGCCAATACGGCGGTGTTTCTATACCACCAAGCGTCCGACCGCGCAGGAAACTCTTGGCGCTTTGACGGTTGAAATGGCGGGAAGCCAACCCTTTTGACTGGCCCGTCAGTTGCTCTAACAATGCTGAAATGCCATGTTAGATCAACTTTCCAATCAACTTGACAGTTATTTGACGATTCTAAGTCAGCGGCAGAAATTGGTCGCTGCTAATATCGCGAACGCCGATACGCCGGGCTATCAAACAAAGGATGTCGATTTCGAAGCCCAGTTGCATGCCGCGCTCGCGACACCAGGTGGTGTCAATCCCGCGCCGCTGCCGGCCATTGCTGTGCCGGGGTTGCGCGTGAAGAACGATGGCAATAATGTCGATCTCGACCGCGAATCGCGTTTGCTCGCTGAAAACGCCATGCGTTTTAACATGGCGGCGCAGTTTCTGCGGGGTAACTTGAAAGATCTTCACACGGCCATTTCCGGTGGAGCGAGCGCATGAGCCTCTTTGATTCGATCTCAGTGAGCGCTTCGGGTTTAACCGCGCAACGCCAGCGCGCCGAAGTGCTGGTTGAAAACATTGCGAATGCCGATACAACGCGCACGGCGGGTGGCGGCCCCTATCGCCGCAAAGACGTGGTTTTCGAAGCGCAAACGACGGGCGAGCCTTTCTCCTCGGTTCTGCAGAACCGCATGGATAGTCAGCCGGAGGGTGTCGCCATCAGCGAGATTGTGACCGATCAATCGGAGCCCGATCGCCGTTACTTGCCCGGGCATCCGGATGCCGATAAAGATGGCTATGTGGCGTTTCCCAAGGTGAATCCGGCTGAAGATATGGTTGATTTGCTGGGCGCTTCGCGCGCTTACCAGGCCAACGTTTCGGCCATCTCCGCCGTGAAAGAGATGATCAACCGCTCGATGGACCTGTTCCATTAGAACTCTATGGCGCCTATTCAACCCATTTCGTTACCTTCAGCGATCAAGCCCGTTTCCTTGCCGGTGGCCGCCGCCCCGGCCAGCACCTTCCAGCAGGTTCTGGCCTCCGCTATTTCAAACGTGAGTCAGTCTTCCGATGCCGCTTCCGGCGCCGTCTCGAACTATTTGGCGGGCGGCACGCAAGAATTGCATTCCACGATTCTGGCCACGCAAAAGGCCTCGCTCGATTTTGAGTTGCTACTGCAAGTTCGCAACAAAGTAGTTTCGGCGTATGACGAAATTATGAAGATGCAAATCTGAGCCTGGCACCTGGAATGGATCAACTCAAAAAGCTTTTCGCCGCGCTGACCCTTGCTCAGAAGATTGGGCTGGCGGTGGCATTATTGGCCGTCGGCGTGGGCCTTCCGCTATTCACGCACTGGCAAAAAGAAAGCGATTTTAAGCCATTGTTTACGAATATGGCGCCCGAAGATGCGGCGGCCGTTTTGCAAAAGCTCAAGGAGAGCGGGGTGGACCATCGCCTGGCCGATAACGGCATGACGGTACTGGTGCCCGAGGAGAAAGTCAACGATGTGCGGCTGGAACTGGCCGGGGCGGGCTTGCCTAAGAGTGGGCGCATCGGCTTTGAGTTGTTCGACAAAACCAATCTGGGGGTCACTGATTTCAGCGAGAAGGTAAACTACCGGCGCGCACTGGAGGGTGAACTCGAGCGCACCATCAAAGCCATAAACAGCATTGAATCGGCGCGCGTGCATATTACTTTTCCCAAAGACTCGGTTTTCCTGGATAGCCGTGAGCCCGCCAAAGGCAGCGTGTTGGTGAAGCTTCGTGTGGGCGCGGTCTTGCTTCCGCAAAACGTGCTGGCCATCAGCAACTTGGTAGGCAGCGCGGTGGAGGGCCTTGCGCCCGATGCTGTTTCAGTGGTGGACATGCAGGGCAACCTGCTGAGTAAACGGAAGAGATCGGGCGACGGGTCGGAATCCGGCGATGCGTTGCTCGATTATCGCCATGAAGTGGAAAAGGATTTGAGCAACAAGGTGGAATCCACGCTCGAGCCGCTGCTGGGCGAAGGGCGCTTCCGCGTTGGCGTTTCTGCCGATTGCGATATTTCCACCAGCGAACAGACTGATGAGACGTACGACCCGAGTCGTTCGGTGATGTCCACTTCGCAAAAGACGGAAGATCTTTCGAACACGGGCGCCCCGGGCGGCGTGCCAGGCACTCCTTCGAACCTGCCGCGCTCGACCATCAAACCGCTGGCGGGAGCGGGGTCTGGGAGCGGTATGTCGCGCCGCACGGAAAGCATGGCGTTTGAAACCTCGCGCAGCGTGAGGCAAGTGAAAATGCCGCGCGGTTCCATCAAACGCGTTTCGGTGGCCGTGCTGCTCGATCAGGACTTCGTTTGGCAGGGGCAAGGAAAGCAACGCAAGCGCGTGCTGACCGCGCCGCCGCCCGAGCGCATCAAAGCCATTCACGACATTGTGGTTGGCGCGCTGGGCATCCAGGCGGATCGCGGGGACCAGGTAGTGATCGAAAGTCTGCCGTTCGAACAGACGCTGGTGCAGCAAGATGCAGGGACAGAAGGGGGCGCGAAAGCCGATAAGACCGTTCCGCTCACGCCGGGCGCCAAACTGCTCGCGGACCGGCGATTCCAGATCGGTGCGGGGGTCGGCGTCCTGCTGCTGATTCTCGCGCTTGTCTTCCTCATGAAGCGCAAGAAGAAGGGCACGGTTGATGTGGGACCTGCGGCCTTACCGGCTGCTCAGGGCGGCTTAACGGAGGGGAAGGACGCAGGTGGAGAAAGTGGAAACTCCAGAGAGGGCGGCGCATCGGCGGCCAGAGCGCTACCGGTTTCCTCGGCTCTGGCTTTGCCGGAAATGGACAGCGCGACGCAAATGATGCTGCACCAAGTTCAGGACCACGTGGCGAAGGACCCAGCCTTCGCGGCCAACATTTTGCGCGGTTGGTTGGAGGAAGACTAAGTGGTGAAACGCATCAGCAACCCCGCTGCAAGTGTAGAGACGGTGGTCTGGCCGGACCGTCATTCCGGCGGCAGCCCAACGGCTCTCCAGCAGGCTCAACGCGCAGCGGCAACTCCGGGCAAAGCGGCCGCCAACAGCGCGGAAACGTTGGAATTGCAACGCCGATTGGCGGAAGTGGAGCGTTTGCGGCAACTCGAGACGGCAGAGGCGCACCACCGGGGTGTGGAGGACGGCTTGCGCCGCGGCCGCGAAGAAGCCGCCGCCGAAATGAAGAAAGCGCTTGACCAGATGGCGCACACGCTGGACGAACTGGCCAAGGTGAAGCGCAAGTTGCGGCGGGAAGCCGAGCAGGAACTCGTGAAATTAGCGTTGGCGGTGGCGCGCCGCATCCTCCATCGCGAACTTTCCACCGATCCTTCCGCCATAGAAGGCATTGTAAATGCGGCCCTGCACAAGCTTCAGCAGAGGGAAGTCTCACGGGTGCGGGTCTGCCCGCAGGCGGTGGCGGCTGTGCGCGCGGCGCTGGACCGGGTTGGTTCCGGCTCAGGCCTGGAGGTCGTAGCCGATGCGGGGCTCTCGAGCGGCGCTTTGCTGTTTGAAACTTCGGTGGGCGAGCTGGATGCCTCAATCGATACCCAACTGCAGGAGATTCAACGCGGTTTTGCAGACCGCCTGGCCATACAATGAACCACCTCATTCAACCCGAACCGCGCCTGTGCCTGGACGGTTATTTTTCCACGCTTAAGAATGCCGATTTGTTGCGTTGGCGCGGCGTGATAACCGGCGTGACGGGCTCACTGATTGAATCGCAGGGGCCGGCCGCGCCGATTGGCAGCTTCTGCGAAATTCAAACGGCGTCCGGGCGTGCCATTCGCACCCAAGTGGCCGGCTTCCGGCACGGCAAGGTACTATCGATTCCGCTCGAAGAAATTAATGGATTGGAAGCAGGCGATCCCATCTTCGCGCGCGCCGATGACGCCCAGGTAAACGTGTCGCCGTCGCTGCTGGGAAGGGTGCTGGATGGTTTTGGCAAACCGATGGATGGCGGGCCACCCATTGAGCCCGTTGCAAAGTACGACCTCTTCGCTTCGCCGCCCGGGCCACTCGAGCGCGAGCACATTCGCGTTGCTCTGATTACCGGCATCCGCGCCATCGACGGTATGTTGCCGTGCGGGCTCGGACAGCGGATTGGCCTCTTCGGCGGGAGCGGCGTAGGCAAAAGCACTTTGCTTGGCGCCATGTCGCGTCACAATTCGGCCGATGTTACGGTGATTGCGTTGATTGGCGAGCGCAACCGCGAAGTGCGCGGCTTTATCGAAGACGAGCTTGGTCCGGAAGGGCTAAAGCGTTCGGTGCTGGTGGTTGCCACGTCAGACCGGCCGGCGCCTTTGCGGGTGCGCGCTTGCTTTGTGGCCATCGCCATCGCCGAATATTTCCGCGATCAGGGTAAGAATGTGTTGCTGGTTATGGATTCCGTTACGCGTCTGGCTATGGCGCAGCGCGAGATTGGGCTCGCCGCCGGTGAGCCGCCCAGCCAGAAAGGCTATACCCCTTCGGTTTTCGCCATTCTGCCAAAACTGTTTGAGCGGGCCGGCAATTTCCGCCGCGGGAGTATCACGGGCTTCTTCACCGTGCTGGTGGAGGGCGACGATCTCAACGAACCCATCACCGACGCGGCGCGCGGCATATTAGACGGGCACATCGTACTCTCACGCCAATTGGGCGCCGCCGGCCACTATCCGGCTATCGACATATTGAGTTCCATTTCGCGCGTAGCCACCAAGGTTGCCACGCCCGAGCATCTCAAGGCGGCCGCCAAACTGCGCGAGGCGCTCGCTAGCTACCAGCAATCGGAGGATCTCATTTCTCTGGGCGCGTATGTTTCGGGTGCCAACGCCAAATTGGATGCTAGTATCCGCTCGCGCGAGCGCATTCTCAACTTCCTGAAGCAGCGTCCGGACGAGTCGAATCCCTTGCCCAGCACGCTGACGGCGCTGAACGAAATCGCCGCCGCCCTGTAAGGCTATGCAGAAATTTAGTTTCCGCCTCGATTCGGTGCTGCGCTTGCGTTCGCTTCGGCTGACGATGGAGCGCGAGAAACTGGCGCGCGCTTTGAAAGAAGTCGCCGGCGCGGAACAGGCGCTTGCCACCCTTGCGAACGAACGCGCCACGGCCGTCGCGTTTGTCCAAAATGAGGCTGGACCCGGCGGTACCGAGCTGCGCGCCCTCTCCGCCTACCTTTTGGGCTACGAGGCAAACCAAAGCAAATTGCGGCGCTCTCTCGAAGCCGCTCGCCTGCGCGCCTCCGAACAACGGAAACGGGTAGTGGCCTCCGACCGCGACGAACGGCTGCTGCTTAAGTTGAAGGCAAACCAGCGCGCTGAATGGCAACTGGCCGCCGGCCTTGAGCTGGAAGTGCTGGCTCAGGAATCGTGGAATGCGGTCCACTTTGATCGCGACCTGTAGTCCGACTTAAGCCGGGGAATCATAGCGCTGGCGGGGCAGTCCGTCCCATTCTGCTTGCGCCAAAAATTTGCCATCATCTTCTCAAAGTTTTGCCATGTTGGGCCGATGTGTTTTGCGAGAGCAAATTGCGCAAGAAACTTCTTTGGATTGGACCCGACACCGCGGTGATCGACGCTGATGTGCGCGCCGCGCTGCATTTGAGTGAGATTCTCGCGGAAAACTCGATTGGCGCCGCCTGCGAGCGCTTGTGTCGGGCGGATTACGACGTTGCGGTTGTCAGCCTAGCCTCGCTCGATTCGACGGGCGAGGAGGTTCTGGCTAGACTTTTTGCCGCCGCGCCGCACGTGCCTGTGATCGTTCATCACCGCATGGGCAGCATCGACGATGTGATTCACTTGACGCGGTTGGGCGCGTTTCATGTGCTGCTGGGCCATATAGAACCCGCATCGCTGGCCGACGCGGTGGGCCGCGCGGCGCGACAATCGCAATCGCGCGAACCATCTTCGACAACAGCCCCGTGGCGGCGCTTCTTGATAGGCCAGAGCCGCGCCATGCTACAAATCTGCGAAATCATTCAACTGGTTGCCGCTAAACGCTGCACCATCCTGATCAGCGGGGAAACTGGAACGGGGAAAGAGGTGATTGCCAAAGCCATTCACGCCGCCAGCAACCGCGCCTCACAACCGCTGGTTTGCGTAAATTGCACGGCGCTGCCCGCCACACTGATTGAATCCGAACTCTTTGGCCACACGAAGGGCGCTTTCACGGGCGCTTTGAACAGCCGCCTGGGGCGCTTTGAGCAGGCTCACCGCGGCACGCTCTTTTTAGACGAGATCGGGGATCTGCCTATCGAAGCCCAATCCAAAATCTTGCGTGTGCTACAGGAACAGGAATTCCAGCGCGTGGGGAGTTCGGAAACGGTGCGGGTTGATGTGCGGGTGATTGCCGCTTCGAATGTCGATCTTGAGCAGGCAGTGCGCGAACGGCGCTTCCGAGAAGACTTATATTACCGGCTCAACGTGGTGCCGATTCATTTGCCGCCTTTGCGCGAGCGGAGAGAAGATATCCCGCTTTTGTTGCAATTCTTCCTGGATAAGATCCGTGCAGCCGAAAACGCCGCGCCTAAGCAGATCAGCGCCGAAGCTGTGGAAAGCCTCCAACAACTACCCTGGCCCGGCAATGTTCGCCAACTGGAACACGCCGTGCAAATGGCCTTTGCCTTGAGCGGTGAGCGGCGGATTTTGTGTCCAAACGATTTTATTGTTCGCCGCCCCACTTCTTCCGTCTCTTCCTTCTCGGCCGAAACGGCAGCCCCGGCGCCGTTGGTGCGGCTTCCGAAGGGAGGGCTCAATTTTGACGAAGTGGTGGGCGGTTTCGAGCTCTCGCTTCTCAACCAAGCGCTCACGGTTTCCGGCGGCAACAAGGCGCGCGCGGCAGACCTGCTGCAGATCAAGCGCACCACCCTGTTGGCCAAAATGAAAAGCCTGACCAACGCGGCTATGGCCAACGAGGTGGCTGACGCTCTGGAGGACGCCTTTCCCGCTGACTTTGTTTCTCCCGCACGCTAAACTGAAGTTTCACCGGCTGTGGTGCAAGGAGGCGGTTTGGCGCTCAATCGCGACATTCTGATCGTCGAAGATAACCCCGCCGATGTGCGCCTCATGCAG
Organism: Bryobacterales bacterium; assembly: GCA_963785595.1. Classification (GTDB taxonomy): domain Bacteria; phylum Acidobacteriota; class Terriglobia; order Bryobacterales; family Bryobacteraceae; genus Bog-105. The sequence goes on from CAWAVY010000005.1 coordinate 280,983, forward strand.
GAAGCGCTGCGAACCCTGGAGCCGGCCGTGACCGTCCACGTAGCGACAGAAAGCGACACAGCCATGCGCTTCCTGCGCCGCCAAGGCCAGTTTGCTACCGTTGCCCGCCCGCGTCTCGTTTTCCTGGACTTCAATTTGCCGAAGTATGGCTCGCGCGATCTGCTGCGGCAGATTAAAGCGGATGCGGCGCTGCGCCTGATTCCGATCGCGATTTTGACTTCTTCCGATGCGAGCCAGGATATTTCGGAAGCTTACGAACTGCACGCCAATTGTTATCTGACCAAGGCGGCGAACTTGGATGGCTTCTTTCAAATTATTCGTTGGGCGGCGTATTTTTGGCTCGACATTGCGACGCCGCCTCCACCCGCGCCTGAGCTTTTCGATCCACTGGCGTTTACCGCGGGTATTTGAGAGTGAAGTAGATGCGCGGTGTTTGGCTATTATCTAGCTCGGAAGGGATTTAAGACTATGCCTGATGCTTCTGAAACGGATGGCTGGGGGCCTACAATAAAAGTTAACTATGTTCGAATCCGCTCTTCAGGTTTACCTCCAGACATCAGGCAAGAATTTGGCTGATGTTCATCCCGCATTCGTTGCCTATCTGGCGAATCTTGAATGCGTGTCGAAGGTTTCGCCTCAGGCGGTTGCTTCCGTGATTGGCGAGTTTCGCAGTCAGCGAAACACAATCAAGCTGATTGCCAGCGAAAATTATTCTTCGCCCGCGGTGCAATCCGCCATGGCGAACTTACTGACCGATAAGTATGCCGAAGGAGTCCCGGGATCCAGATTCTATTCCGGCTGCGACAGCGTAGATCTGATCGAGCAACACGCCTGCGACCTGGCAAAGAAACTTTTTAAGGTTGATCACGCCTACGTGCAGCCGCACAGCGGGGCCGATGCAAACTTAGTCGCCTTCTGGGCGATTTTGAGCAAACGAGTTGAGCTACCCGCGCTAGAGGAGTTCGGGGTGGCGGATTCGGCGGAGCTTTCCCCCGAGCAGTGGCGGCAGCTTCGTAAAAGGCTTGGGAACAAGGGACTGGTTGGCATGGAACTCAGCGCCGGCGGCCACCTCACCCACGGGTTTCGCAAGAACGTATCCGCGCGCATGTTCGATGTTCGGTCTTATGGTGTTGAGCCCACCACCGGTCTTGTCAGTTACGAAGAGATCAGTCACATCGTTAAGGAATTTCGGCCCCTCATTCTGTTGGCTGGCTATAGCGCCTACTCGCGCCGCCTGAACTTCGCGAAATTGAAAGAGATTGCGGATAGCGCCGGTGCTGTTTTGATGGTGGATATGGCGCATTTCGCCGGCCTGGTAGCGGGCAAGGTATTCGAAGGCGAATATAACCCATGCGCCTATGCGGACGTAATCACCACCACAACGCATAAAACCCTGCGCGGGCCGCGCGGCGGGCTTGTTCTGTGCAAAGAACCGTTCGCCAAGCTGGTGGATAAAGGCTGCCCCTTAGTTTTAGGAGGGCCACTGCCGCATGTGATCGCTTCCAAAGCGGTGTGTTTTACGGAAGCGCTGTCTCCCGAATTTAAAGTGTATGCGGCCAACATAGTGCGCAACGCTCAGGCGCTCTCGGAAGCTCTCTCTTCTTTGGGATTCTCAATTGTCAGCGGCGGAACCGAGAACCATTTGGTTCTGGTGGATGTCTCGGGTCTCGGGTTAACGGGGCGGCAAGCCGAGCGCGCCTTGCGGGATTGCGGGCTCACCCTGAATCGCAACACCGTGCCCAAAGACCCCAACGGCGCATGGTACACCAGTGGACTGCGGCTCGGCACTCCGGCGGTAACGACATTAGGAATGGGCCCAGCCGAGATGACGGAGATCGCCCAAATCTTAGCGTTGGTGTTGAAGAATACAACCCCCGTTTCCGGCAGTAAAGCCAAGTTCCTGATAGAGGAAAGCGCGCAACAAGAGGCCGGCGAAAGGGTTGCCGGTTTGATCTCACGCTACCCGGTATACCCGGAGATTGATCTAAGCTTTTTGGGGAATTTTTTCGGGCACGGCCCCTCACTCGAAGAGATGAGTGTTGGATCTTCCTTGGCCAAGGTGTGAGATCTCAGTGCGCGACTTCCTTAAAGAACACTAACTCCGACGAGTTCGAAACCAGCTCTTCGACCTTAATTCCCGATCCCATCAGTTGCTTGCCCGTCGTCGCATAAGCCTCCGAACTGCGATCCTGAAACGTAATCTTATAGGTGCCGATTTCGCGCAAGCCGCGCAACTTGAATACATGGCTGCGTTCTTCTTGTGTCGATCCGCGAAACGCATACAACACGCCGCGCCCGGTTAAAGGATCGAAATATTCCATGCCGTCCCAATGCACTCCATCGGGCCGGTCTGAGACGTGATAGACATCCCCTTGGCGAATCAGCGGCCGCAGTTTGCTTTTGTAAAGGGCAAACTCAGCGCGGGCTACGGCGTGCTGTTCGGCTGTCCAATTGGTTGAATCCTGCATCAACGTGAACCAGCCCAGCATGCCGCTCCGCAACATATAGCGAAAATTCTCCGTGCGTGGAGTAGGCCATTTCTCTACATATGTCTCAAGCATGGCCGGCGGCAGCACGTAACTGGCATCAAAGAACCCACGGCGATTGCCTAGCGGGTCGTACGCATCGCTGATGGAAAAGTAATCCCCGTGCGCGGCACTGCCGAAATCCACCATGCGGCCTCCGTCGTTACAGATCTCGAACAGCAAGGCGGGGAACTGCCGCCGCAACGCCGCCTGGATTTCGTAATAGGCGCGCGCGGCGTGATAGCTTACGTCGGTTGAATTCGCACCCTCCACCCACGGAAACCCCTCGTCCACATAGCGCTTGGCGCCCGCCGCGTCCAGCGGAGCATGCGGATGATCTTGCCGGTCACACCCTTGCGCCACCAGATAGCCATCGTGTTCCAGCATGTCGAGATGAAAGTCGCGAATCACTTTCGCCACTCTCACCTGTGCCCATCGCGCCGCTGGAAGATAGCCGATATCAGTGGTGATTCCCTTAAATTCCTCCTGCTTCCATTGCGTGGGAGGGTCGGTGGTGAGCCAATCGCGCACGTGTGGATCATGCACGCTCAGCGCCCCCGGTTGCGTGCTTTCACCGGCTTGAGTCCAATCGGTCCAAAGCCCGAACCACAACCCCATTTTGTGAGCGTAGTCCGCAACGGAATCCACCCCATGGGGAAATTTCTCAGGATTCGACACCCAATCTCCCACGGCGCGAAACCATCCCGCATCCAGATGAAACATCTCCAGACCTAACGCCGAGGCGTCTTGAATCATGTGGCGCGCCTGTTCCTCACGAATCGCCATGCCGGTGCCCCAACTGTTGCTCACCAGCATGGGATAGGAAGCATTACGCAGCGTCAGCGGATTATTTAAAGCACTGCGAACCCAGCGGCGTAAGATGTTGCCGGCTCCATCCGGGCCGCCTTCGAACGCGCCCACAAAAACCGTCGGCGTCTCAAATCTCTCTCCCGGCGCTAACCTTGTGCGATACGGTCCTGGAGTCGGGTTGAGACCGGCTTCGCCCGTGATTGAGTCTCCGCCCCTTCGCAGGGTGATTCGCGTCCGGCCGCTGAATTCTATGCCCAGATACCAACCGCTCTCCTCCGCGCCCGCGCGCTCCACCAGCAAGTAAGGAATGATTTCGCGCGGTTCGCCCTTGGCCGGATGCGCGTAGGTGCTCGAGCTGCCCATCCATTCGTCTCCAACGTGCAGCACTACTTCGTGGGTGCCCTCGGCTGAAGGTGAACTGGCGCCCTTCTCCACCCAGAACTTTTTCAATGGCTGCTCAGGCGCTACCTGAAAATCAAAGCGAAAACTATCCTGTAAAGGAAGCCAGATTTCGGCGCCGCTCAGGTTCTGGAGGTGGATCGTATGCTCAAGCGGACCGGGGGAGGCACGCACCCGCCACTCCCAGGTAAGCCGGAGACGCGGCGTTACCGAATCATAAACGAAGCGCACCAGAGATCGATCGGCGCGGCTAGCCGATGGCTGGAATCGCCATCGCAAGGGCCGGATTGCGCCCTTTATCTCAACATGGTCAATGAAAACCTCAGGCGCGCGATTGTCCCAAGTCCTGCTATCAAGCCTGAGACCGGACAGGCGCGGCGATTCGGCGGTGGCCTGCAAAAAGACAACTGTTCTTCCACTCGCTAGCTGCGCGACGTTTGCGTGTCCCGCTCCGCCCACGGCGATAAACAGGATGAAGAGACGCAAAGCTCAACTTCGCGAGCGGCTGCGCGCGCCGTGGCCCACACCGCCCAAGTCAATAACCACCGCAATCACCAGCCACACCAGATTGATGCCCGCCATCGGCATGCCATTATTAACTTCCCAGGCATATACGATCGTGGTGACCGGCAAGAAAATGAAGCCCAGTAAAGGGAGCAGCAGACCGCCGTGGAAAGCGCGCTGCAAATATGTCGAGAAGAACCACAACAAAAGGAGGACAATGCGCGGAAACAGCAAGAGACCGATCAGAAAGAGACAAGGCATAACAATAGGTGGGGCTCGGGAACGCCCGGCCACGCTTTGCGATAGTAACAAACTCGACACGGCGTTAAGGAGTTTCACATGACAAACCTTTCACGGCGTTCCTGGCTGGTAGGTGCCAGCGCCGCCGCCAGCCAGCTTCTGACATCCGCCCAACCGCAAACGCCGCCGGAATATTGGACACTCACCCAGGCGGCGACCGCGCTTCAAAAGCGTGTCATTTCCTGTGAAGAATTAACCAAGCTGTGCTTGGCCCGTATCGCGAAACTCGACCCCGCGCTAAATAGCTTCATCACGGTTACTGCGGAAACAGCTCTGGCTCAGGCCCGCGCATGCGATGAGCAGCGCTTGCACAAAACAGTTCCGCTCACCCCTTTGCATGGCATCCCCATCGCCCTGAAAGACAACATCGATACGGCCGGCATTAGAACCACTGCCGCCAGCCAGGTCTTTGCACAGCGCGTTCCGGTGCAAGATGCGGAAGTGGCCGCTCGATTGAAGGCTGCGGGAACGGTTTGCCTGGGTAAACTCAACCTGGATGAATTCGCGTTTGAAGGCACGGGAACTACCAGCTTCTTCGGTCCGGTTCATAACCCATGGAACCTGGCTCACATCACGGGAGGTTCTTCCGCCGGTTCCGCAGCGGCGCTGAGTGCCGGGCTATGCTACGCCTCAGTAGGCAGTGACGATGGCGGCTCCGTACGCATCCCCGCCTCCTTCTGCGGCATCACCGGATTCAAAACTTCTTACGGCCGCGTCAGTACCCGCGGCGTCATTCCATCGGCCTATTCGCTCGACACCATCGGACCCATGACTCGTTCAGTAGAAGACGCCGCGCTCATGTTGCAGGTGCTGGCCGGATTCGATCCAGCGGATTCGATCACCGCCGACGTGCCTGTGCCCGACTACGCAGCCGCGCTCCGAGAAAGCATCGCCGGCCTTCGCGTAGGCATCCCGCGTGATTACTTTTTCGAAAAGCTTAACTCCGATGTCGAGGCCGCCGTCGAAAAAGCGATTGCTGTGATTCGTCCCCAGGTTCGCCAGGTGCAAGATATCGTGCTTCCGCGCTTCCAGTTTGTGGAGAACGGCAGTTATGATGTCGAACTCCTTCACTACCAGGCGCCGTTTTTTCTCAAATCGCCTGAGCTTTATCACCCTTGGTCGCGGCGCCAGCTGACCGAACTCGAAAAGGTGACCGCCATCAACTACGTGGAAACGTTGCGGAGGTTGCGCGAGTGCCGGCGCGAGATCCGCCGCATTCTTGAACAAGTAGACATCCTCATTCTGCCAACCAAGCGCGATACGGCTCCGACCATTCAGGCGACGGTGGACGAAAGTTATCATCGGCCCGCAAGCAACACATCAGCCTTTAACCGGTTTGGCACACCCGCCATTTCCATTCCTTGCGGCTTCTCACGAGACTCATTGCCTATTGGACTTCAAATCGTTGGTCCGTCTTTCGGCGAGGCGCGAGTGCTTGCTGTCGCGTACGCATATCAGCAAGCCACCGATTGGCACATCCGCCGCCCAACGCGTTAGTCAGCGTAGACTTTGCTTATAGCCCTAATAAGCGCAATCGATGAGGCGTAGCGTGGCTTATCCTTTCAACAACTTCCCCGCCTGCAAGTACTCTAGATTACTGCCTCAACAGGACTTAGCCGTCTTGACTCCGCGTGACAGTCGTCTTACACTTAACGTCAACCCACGTCGGTTATCAGGGATTCTTCTCAACTCTTTAAATTCAAGGAAGGTCGCGTATGTATTCATGCTCCTCAAAAAGTATGGAGTTTCGGATGTCCGGCGAACGTGGGTTGACGCGAAGCGCCTCACGTTTCGTCCTGTCCGCGTTTTGCGCGGTGGCATTCTCTGTCTCGTCTTATGGCCAGTCCACTTTCGGTACCGTGCTTGGCACGGTGAAAGATCCTTCGGGTAGCGTCGTACCCATGGCGATCGTGCATCTCATTAACACCGGCACCAATGCGGATCGTTCCACGACAACCAACACGAACGGAGGGTATGAGTTCGTCAACACGGAGATTGGCAATTACAAACTCACCGTGGAGTCCCGCGGCTTTCAAACCACCGAGTTTCAGCCCTTCGATCTGGCCGCCCGCGCCACCGTGCGCCTAGACGTGGATATGAAACTTGCCTCGCAAGCCACCACGGTAAATGTGGAGGCGGTCTCCGTTGTGCAAACGGAAGTTTCCAACGTGTCGGAATCAAAGGGGAGCCTGGAGTTAACAGATCTGCCGGTGGCCATCGCGACTCGTTCCTCCGGCTCCACCAGCGCCTATTCAACCCTGACGGCGCAGCCGGGGGTGCAGACCGATAGCAGCAACAACATTATGGTGGCGGGCGCGGGACCTTCCCAGCTTTCAGTCACCGTGGATGGCATTAGCTCCATTGGACCTGGCTCGTTGGGCGCGCTCTCCGAGATGTTTCCCTCGTTTAACGCGATCGAAGAAATCAAGATCAGCGAAACGTTGAATCCAGCCGAGTTTGGCGGCGTGGCCGATATCACCACCATTTCAAAGTCGGGGACCAACCAGTTACATGGCGGCGGCTTTGAAAACCTTCAAAACACCGCCTTCAACGCCGCCGACACCTTTAGCCATGTGGTCACGGAAGATAAACTGAATAACTTCGGTATCTACCTGGGCGGTCCCGTCATCTTCCCAAAACTGTACAACGGCCGCAACAAGACGTTTTTCTTCGGCAGTTATGAAGTTCTCCGCTTACCAAAGTCGTTCACTTACGTCCTCAGCGTGCCTACGCAATCATTGCGCAATGGCGATCTCTCGGCGTATCTTGACCCCAGCCAGGGCGGCGCGGCGAACCTCTTGACCGGCTACCCGGGCAATATCATTCCCACGAGCCAGCTCAATCCCTACTCGCAGAAGCTGATGAACTTCATCTATCCGCTGCCCAACTACGGCGCTCCTGGCGACATCGCGAATAATTATCTGGCGAATTATCCGGATCCCATCAACAGCTCCCAGGCCGACATACGTATGGATCAGAGCCTTGGTACGAAGCATATGATTTTCGTCCGCTATACCTATAAGAATCGCCGCATCACGGACTCTCAGAGAGACGGCTACGGTTCCAGTTCCAACCCGAGCAGCCCGCTTTTGGGTGGCGTCTCAAAGCCGGAGATCTATAATTCCATGGCCACCTCCTATAACTGGGTGATCTCTCCATCCGTCGTCAATGAACTGCGCGGCGGCTTCAGCGTGGTTCATAGAAACACCACCTTTGGCGTAACGTCTCAACAAGCCGCCAACGCTTTAGGACTGACAGTCGGGCCCGGAGCGCTGCCGGAGGCCCTTCCCGCCGGCGATAACCTTCCCACCCTGTCCCTCGAAGGTTTTATGGGAATTCAGGGTCAACAGAACGACCTCAATCCGCATGAAGGTACCTATCAGGCCGTCGATAGCTTAACTTGGACCAAGGCGAAACATACCTTCAAATTTGGCGCCGACTGGCGATATCTCAGCAGCCTCAATACGCAAGTCTTTAACAACTACCGGCTAGGCGACTATACTTTCAATGGCTCGGCCTTAAGCGCTTTGCTCGGGCAGGGGTCGGCCGTACCGTTCGCATCCTTTGTGCTGGGCTATCCAGACCTGAGTACCATCTCTACCGTGGTGAACCCGAACACCGACGCTTACTCGAAGTCTTATGCGATCTTTGCGCAAGACGATTTTAAGATCTCGCAGTCCCTTACTCTAAACTACGGCTTGCGCTGGGAATATCATCCCGGCTTCAAAGACAAGAACGATAACGTGGTGAATTTCGATCCTTATTACAGCAGCAGCGTCAATGGCCAAACAGTGCAAGGAGCCATCATTCTGCCGGACAAAGGCGGCTTCGCCAATGTCAATCCGGGCTTTACCGAATCCGTTGCTCCGCTTCCTTTGATCACGGCGGCGCAGGCGGGCGTTCCCAGCGCTTTGCGTCAATCTTCAAAGCTGGATTTTGCGCCGCGAGTGGGCTTCGCATGGCGCGTCGGCGGCGGCAATAAAACGGTCTTGCGCGGCGGCTATGGACGCTTCATCGAATCGTTGCTAAGCGGCACGGCCATCAACGGCTGGTCCGTTGGATCCAGCGACGTGGGATATTTCTCCAATTCCATCACCAATGGAGTGCCGGCTTTTTCCCTGCCTTATGCTTGGCCCTCTGACATCGCGCAACCAGGTACCCAGTTTTTCGACCTTGCCTCTGAGATCAAGTACAAGGATCCTATCGTTGAAGAATGGAACCTTACTTTGGAACAGGACTTAGGGAAAGGGGTTGGACTGCGCCTCTCTTACGATGGCAACCACTCCTACAACGTTCCCACTGTGGTGAACGCCGATCAGGTCAAACCGAATACTTTGGGCTTTAACGATCCCGCGACCCAAGCCGCCATCCCCTACCCGACCATGGCGTACATAGCAACGGGGACAACTCTATTGGGTTATGGAAATTACAACGCCGGGACAGTCTCGGTTCACAAGCGAGCTACTAGCATCCAATTCGAGGTCAGCTACACATACACTCGCGACCTGACAAATGTTAACGGCGCTCCCATCGCTTCCGCCAGTGGCTACGCCACCGAATTTGGCAACACTTTAAGCAATCCTTACAATCCAAATACGGACTATGGCAACACGCCTTATGCCCGCCGCAACCGCGTTCTGGCTACGTTCCTCTATCAGTTGCCGTTTGGCAAAGGCAGGCAATTCTTAAATACCAACGCTTTCCTTGATCGCGCAATCGGCGGCTGGGAGTTGAGCGGCGTGGCCCTCTTCCAAAGCGGACCTTTTATGTCGGTGGCGACTCTCAACGATCCCTCCGGCACAGGCTATAACGTCTTTAACGCCAATGGCGGCCGCGCCGATACTGTCGCGGGCGTAGGTCCTTACTCGGGCCAATCGATCAGTCAATGGATCAATCCCAACGCGTTTGTCGATCCCGCCGACAATATCGGCCGATTCGGCGATTCCGGGGCAGGCTCCATCGTCGGGCCCGGCACGCAGGCTGTTTCCCTGTCGTTGATCAAGCGTTTTTCCATTGCGGAACGGGCTCACGCCGAGATTGGAATGCAAGTGGCAAACGCCTTCAACCATGCCAATTACGCGCCGCCCAATAACCTGACTTTGGGTGTTGCCGCCTTCGGGCAGATCACGGCGTTACAAACCGCCGAGGGAGCAGGGCCGCGGCAGATCCAGTTGACCGGACGCATTACCTTCTAATGACTCGCGCAGTTCTCTTAGCGGCGGCACTTCTCCCGTTGGCGATCATCGGCGGCGAAGGGGCCGCCGAACCTCTCGTAGGAATATGGCGGCTCGACCATCAGGAGCTAAACGGCCAGAAGAAAGACGTCGAACAACTCACTCTTCGTATCTCTCCCGATGGCGATAAGTTCCTCTTCGCCTTTGCGGTGCCCGTGAATAACATTGATTTTGTAAGTATGAGTTACACGGCGAAGCTTGACGGCAGCGAAGCCGATGTGAAAAACGCCCAACAGGTAAAGGTGGGTACGGTTAAGATTACCCGCACGAAACCTTCGCAATATAGCTTTGTATTGAAGGGCGGAGGCGGGCGCGAGAGTTCGGGCCACCTCACCGTCTCGCGGGATGGAAAGACGCTCACGAGTGAGTCGGATTCCGCCCAGGGAGGGCAAGCGGCTCACTTACTCCAATCGTTTTCGAGACATTGAATGGGTTTTTTGAGGCAATGTCTGCATCGTCCTCAGCAGCTTTGGATCCGGCGCCTCAACTTTCAGGTTCATTTGTGGACCGGCATCGTTCTCGCGCTCTACGCGATTGTCATCGGTGTAACGGGGTCGATTCTGGTATTTGGCGGCGAGTTAGAGCGCCTCGAAAATCCAAGCCCTTGGCCTAAATTAGCGCCGCAAGGCTCAGTCGCGGACCTCGCCATGGTTATAAGCAATCTGGCGCTGAGTTACCCGCATACTCATATCGTTTCCGTAATGGCCCCCACGACCGCGGAGCCGGTGTTTACCGCAATCTTGCAAAGCCGCGAACGCATTACGGTCGCCTGCCATCCCATGACCGGAAAGGTATTGGGCGAGATGCATCGAAAAGCCTCCAAGCTGGATTGGGTCTATGACCTTCACGAAGATCTTCTTGCCCGTCGAACCGGCCGCGTAGTCAACGGCACCGCCGCGGGTTTTCTCTTGCTACTGGCATTCACTGGATTGGTGAACTGGTGGCCGGGATTGCAGAATTGGCGCCGCGCTTTGAGCGTCGATTTCCGCAGAAAATGGAAAAGAATTAACTTTGACCTACATAGCGCGATCGGTTTCTGGAGCCTCGTTTTCGTGGTAGTTTGGGCGGGGAGCGGAATTTATTTCACTTGGCCGGCCGGGGTTTCGGCCGCCGTGAACCGTCTATCTCCCATTGTGAATGCGCGGCCTCCCGTCATCACGGTGGATCCCAATAGCGAACTGGCCCGACTCGATTTTCATTCTATTCTTATTAAGAGTTATGCGATTGACCCGGGCACACAATGGAAAGGCCTGGTTTTCCCTTCCAGCCGCAGGAGTCCGATCGAGATGCTTATGTCTCGATCGCCTGGCATGGGCCGCGACGATGAAGACACCATCTACTTTAATCCTTACAATGGCGAATATATTTCCCTCTGGCAGTATGGCGTTAACAAAAGCGTGGGCGATTGGTTCATCTGGTTGCAAGTCCCCTTGCACTTTGGAACGCATTGGGGTCTTGGAATCAAGTGTCTTTGGTCGGCTCTCGGACTGGCTTTACCCGCCCTTGCGGTAACAGGACTGCTCATGTACTGGAATCGATACCTTGGAAAACAATGGCCCCGTTTCCGAAGACTGGCTGTGGGAGAATGACGCCTTATGGAAGATCGCTTGACTTTGAATATTGAGCGCGCAGGGGAAGCCGCCGTCGTTCAATGCAAGGGTGAATTAGTGGCGGGCGTTACCGACGTTCTTTACCGCACCGTGAAGGAACTGATTCCCACGGTCAACCGAATTGTGCTCGATTTGAAGGAGCTCACTTATCTGGATAGCAGTGGGCTCGGAATGATCGTGCGGCTTTTCGTTTCGGCGAAATCCGCCGGTTGCACTCTCCAACTCGCGAATATCAGCGGGAGGGTGCGGCAGTTGTTGGGGATTACAGATCTGCTATCCGTTCTGCAGGTTATTGGGGAAAACAATATTCGTATATAGGTACGTCAGGGAGTACTCTTTACAGTCGCTACATGCCAAGGAAAGTCATCCTGGAATTCGGAATCAGCATCGACGGCTATATTGCGCGGCGGAACGGTGCTCTCGATTTTCTGGTCATGGACAAAGAAGGTGAAGCTTTGATGGCGGACTTTTTCTCGAAAGTCGATACCACCATCATGGGCCGAAAGACTGCGGCAGCTGCGGCGAAAATGCGTAAAAGTGGCGAGATACCTGACACCCCGTGCATGGCCACCTACGTAATTTCGCGGCGCTGGAAGCCAGGCAAACGCGAAGGCTTCGAAGTGGTGAGTGGATCTCTGACAACCTTTGTGAGGAAACTAAGACGCCGCGCGGGGAAAGATATCTATCTGGGAGGTGGAGGCGAATTGGCCCGCAGCTTCCTCGAAGAGGATTTGGTAGATGAACTCTTCATCGGCGTTTCTCCCCTACTGCTAGGCGATGGCATCCCCGGCTTCCCGGGCAAGTTTCCGCAGCGCGACTTCAAGCTCACAGAATGCAAGCCCTACTCGAACGGGTCGGTCGCGCTACGCTACGAACGGATGCGGAATAAGCCATCTTAGCGGACAACAAGGCCACCCCTTCTGCTAGAAAATGCGAAACGGGAAAACGGATGTTCTCAATTTGAATCGCTTACGTTCTGAAGGCGCTACAAATAGCTGTGCCGGATCAGGCTGCAGGACATCGAACTGACAGGAGAAAACGAAAAATGTTTCTGGTGACAGGGATTACGGGGCATGTAGGCGGGGCGACCGCGCGGGGTCTGTTGGCGAGGGGCAAACAAGTGCGGGCGCTGGTGCGCAATCAGCAGAAGGCCGCGGCATGGGCTGATAAGGGTGTGGAACTAGTGCAGGGGGACTGGAACGATGCGGCTTCGATTGCGGCCGCGCTCAAAGGCGTGGAGGGCGCGTACATCATGATGCCGCCGACTCAGACGCCCTCGCCCGGGTTTCCGGAGGCAAAGGCTGTAGTGGCGAATTACGTGCAAGCACTCCGAGAGAGCGTGCCGCCAAAGCTGGTGGCGTTGTCGTCTTTCGGATCAGAGAAGCCAAGCGGCCTCGGCTTGATCACCGCGACGCGGCTCTTGGAGCAGGCGCTGAAGGAGATGCGGTTTCCCGTGGCGCTTGTGCGCGCGGGCGGGTTTTTCGAGAACTTTACGTATGGCTTGCAGGCCGCGCAGGGCGGGACGCTGCCGGTGTTCTTCAAGCCGACGGACCGCAAAGTCGGGCATGTTGCGACTGCGGACATTGGGGCGCTGGTGGCCGAGCTGCTGACCACGGAGTGGAGCGGCCAGCGGGTGATCGAGCTGGGTACGCCGGTCTCGCCGGATGAGATTGCGGACGCCCTCGGCGAAGTGCTGGGGCGCGAGGTGAAGGCAGAGGCATTGCCCAGGGAGGCTTGGGCCGCAACGATTCAGAACATGGGCCTACCGAAAGGCTCGACATGGGCCTATGAGGAGATGATGGAGAGCGTGAACTCCGGCTGGATCGACTTCGGCGCGGACGGTACGGAGAAACGGCCTGGAACAACGAAGGCCAGAGATGTGTTCGCGAAGGCGAAGCAGGGTTGATCGCACGTCTATTGCTTTTCTTGCTTGTCATTCCGAGTGAAAAAGTGAGTCTGCCTGCCGCCCGCTACGCGAGATTTTGTCATCCTGAGCGAGAACGAACCTCCTATCGCGGGATACCCTCTCGTTCTTGGCTTGCGTGCTTCCATAGGCAAGCCGTATAATTTTGAGAACCACGTAGTTCGCACTCAACGCCGTCAGAACGTGACGATTCCCCAAAGGAAACTAAAAGATGTACCCAGCGCTCCAGCAAGAACTATCCGCCTATGAGAAGCGGACCCCGAAATCGCGCGATGCCCATACGCGAGCCAGCGTCCGTGTCCCCATAGGCGTCGGCAGCAATTATCGTTTTTATCCACCCTATCCGCTCTTTGTGCAAGATGGCAGAGGTAGCCGCATTCACGATGTGGACGGTAATGAATACCTCGACCACAATCTTTGCTATGGCGCGTTGTTCGCCGGCCATTGTCATCCAGCGGTAATGAAGGCTGTGGCGGAGCGGTTGAAGATCGGCACTCTTTTCGGCATGCCCCACGGCTTGGAACTTGAGTTGGCTGAACTTATTTGCGAACGGTTTCCGGTGGAAATGGTTCGCTTCGGCAGCAGCGGCTCGGAAGTCACCATGCATTCCCTGCGTCTAGCCCGCGCGGTGACCGGCCGCTCAAAAATTATGAAAATGGAGGGCGGCTATCACGGCGGCCACGACGCGGTTTCCGTCAGCGTCAAACCGAAAGAGGGACAATTCGGCGACCCTGAGCGTCCCACTCCGCACGTTGGCAGCGCCGGAGTCCTGCGCGGCACCAGTGATGCGACTCTGGTTGCGCCGTTCAACAATCTCCCGGCCGTCGAGCGGCTATTCGAGGAAAATCCCGGCCAAATCGCTGCCGTCATCGTCGAGCCCATCATGATGAACATTGCCTTTTGCATGCCGGATGCAAGCTATCTGCCGGCACTGGGCGCTCTGGCGAAGAAGCACGGAGCTTTGTTCATTATGGACGAAGTAAAGACCGGCGGAAAGCTGGCCTACGGCGGCGCCTGCGAATACTTCAATGTGAAACCCGACATTCTGTGCATGGGTAAGTCCATCGGAGGCGGCCTCCCGCTGGCCGCGTTTGCCGCCAGCCGCGAGGTGATGAACGTTATCGCCGAGCAGAAAATGTTCCACGCCGGCACCTACAACACAAATCCTACGGTTATGGCCGCGGGCATCGCCACTTTTAAGGAAGTGCTCACTCGCGAGGCGTTTGATTACGTAGGCGGCCTGAACAAGAAGCTGGTGGATGGCTATCAGGCAACGATCAAAAAAGTAGGGCTGGCCGCCTATGCCGATGGGGCGGGCGCGAACGGCGCTTTGCTGTTCTATCCGCATCGTATCCGCAATTACCGCGACTGGTATCACGTGGACGAAGATCTATGGACGCATTACTGGTTTGCCATGACCAATCGCGGTATTCTGGCGCAACCCTATTGGTGGGATGAACAATGGACCATCTCCGTTCAGCACACTCCCAAAGACATTGACGAGCATCTGCAGGTGTTTGCCGAAATTGCCCCTGCCTTGGCCGCCGCGCAAGAAGAGCGCATGGCCGTAGGGTCCGCCGGTTCGCACGTTTCATAGGGTGTACAGGAACCTAATGGCAACCACTACCGCAATGGCTGACGTTCCTGTTCCGCATCTCAAGCGAGCCTTGGGAGTGTGGGATTTAACATGGCTCTCCGTCGTTGCCATTGCAAACCTTAACGTTCTTCCCGTCGTCGCCGCAAGCGGGCCGCCAGTGATGTGGCTCTGGCTTGCGGCGCTGACGTTTTTCTTCGTACCGCAAGGCATCGCCGTTATTGAGCTCTCGCGGCAATTCCCCAGTGAGGGGGGCGTTTATGTCTGGACAAAAGAGATGTTTGGAGACTTTCACGGTTTCATATGCGGCTGGTGCTATTGGACCTCTAACATGTTCTTTATTCCATCGCTGCTCTTCTACTTGTTGGGAGTGTTCGCTTACATCGGCGGACCCGGGCTGGCTAGGCTTGCCGAAAATCCTCTGTTCTTTGGAAGTGTTACCATCGCTCTTCTTTGGCTTACCGCCTTCGCCAACATTCAGAACGTGGGTATCGGTAAGTGGGTGAATAACATCGGGGGCCTGGGCACGCTCGCGGCGGCGCTTGCTCTCATCGTCCTCGGAGCCACTTGTGTTTGGAAATTCGGCGTCAGCTTGCCCGCCTCTGCCTTCCGCTTGAATCACATGGACTTCTCAACGTTCTCCTCGTTTGGAGTTGTCTGTTTCGCCCTTGTGGGTCTTGAACTCGGCTGTGTGATGGGAGACGAAATCGATAATCCGCGGCGCAGCGTACCGCGCGGAGTTTTTTACGGAGGCGGACTTTCCGCTTTTCAGTATGTAGGCGCAACGCTGGCGCTGTTGCTGGCAGTGCCGCAGTCGGACATGAAGGTTCTGCAAGGCGTGCTGCAGGGCGTTGACAAAATGACTGTAAGGCTGGGAACTAACTGGATGCTCATGCCGCTTGCCATCCTTGTTGCCGTATCCGTCATTGGCGCAACCTCTGCCTGGCTCAGCGGATCGGCCCGCATCCTCTTCGTCTCAGGCATTGATCAATACTTGCCCAAGGTCTTTGGAAAGCTTCATAAGAAACATCAGACTCCTTACGTTGCCCTGTGCGCCATCGCCACGCTCTCGTCTTGCTTGATAGCCATGAGCTTTGCAGGCAGCAGTACCGTTAAAGAAGCCTATGTCACGCTGATCGATTTGGCGGTTGTCCTTCAAATGATCTCTTACAGCTACGTCTATGCCTCGCTATTTCGCATCGCCTTCTCGCCGCGCGCTTCCTCGTCTCCGAATAGATGGCGCATTCGGTTTGCCTCGATAAGCGGAATGCTAACTACCGCGTGTGGCTTGGTTGTCGCATTCATTCCTTCTCATCAGGTAGATTCCTTTTGGCGCTTCGAAATCAAAATGATCGCGTGTTTTGCAGCTTTACTTGGTCTCGCTGCCGCCCTGTTCTCCTACTACTCGCGCCAGCGTGTGCCCGTAGCCGCGCTTCCCGTCGAAGCTTAGAATATGATCTGGTGCCAACAATCATGAATCGGGTTCGCATGTATATCGATGGTGAGTTCGTGGAAAGCAGTGGCGGCGGCTGGTTTCCCGTTTACGATCCTTCGACTGAGGAAATGATCGCCGAGGTGCCCGACGGCAATCCTACTGACGTAGATCGCGCCGCGAAAGCCGCGCGCGCCGCTTTCGATAGTGGCCCTTGGCCGCAAACATCCGCCCAGGAACGCGGACGCCTGCTCTTCAAATTGGCTGATCGCATTCGCCAACTGGCCCCACAACTGGCTGAACTGGAATCGCGCAATTGCGGCAAGCCTATTGTTGAAGCGGAATACGATGTCAACGACACCGCCACCTGCTTTGAATACTATGGCGGCTTGGCCACCAAGGTTCTCGGCCACGTCAACCCTGTGCCCGATAACGCGCTCAGCCTCACCTTCCGTGAACCTATTGGAGTTGCCGGTCAAATCATTCCCTGGAACTATCCCCTGGCCATGGCTTCCTGGAAGCTGGCGCCAGCCCTTGCGGCAGGCTGTACTTGTGTTCTCAAGCCCGCCGAACAAACCCCTCTGAGTATCCTGGAACTCGCCAAGAGTTTCACGGAGATCGGCTTCCCCAAAGGAGTGATCAACCTTGTCACCGGTTTCGGAGAGGGTGCGGGCGCGCCTATTGTCACTCACCCTTTGGTCGATAAAGTAGCTTTTACAGGCAGCTCGGCCGTCGGCAAACTCATTCTCCGCGCCGCCGCTGATTCCATTAAGCGCGTCACTCTGGAACTCGGGGGTAAGTCGCCCAACATCTTCTTCGCCGACGCCGATTTCGACGCCGCCATCGATGGCGCGTTGTTCGGCATTTTTATCAACCAGGGTGAAGTCTGCTCCGCCGGCAGCCGCATTCTCGTCGAGAAATCGATTTACACTAAGTTCGTAAATGCCATGGCCGCCAAAGCCAAGACCATCAAGCTGGGTCCGCCGCTCGACCGCTCGACTAAAATGGGTCCGCTGGTAAGTAAGGAGCAATACGAACGCGTCCGTTCTTACCAGGAGATTGGGAAAGGCGAAGCCAAGTTAGTCGCCGGTGGCGGACGGGCTGAGTCTTTCGCCAAGGGCTACTATGTTGAGCCAACCATCTTTGCCGATGTCGATAACAGCGCGCGAATTGCGCGTGAAGAAGTGTTCGGTCCGGTCGCCGCCCTCATTCCGTTTGAAGATGAGGCTGAAGCCATTCACATTGCCAACGATACGCCCTATGGCCTAGCCGCGGCCGTTTGGTCTCGCGACATTTTCCGTGCCCTGCGCGTTGTCAAAGCGGTTCGGGCGGGCGTCATCTGGGTGAATCATATGCAGCCCACTTATGTGGAAGCGCCCTGGGGCGGCTACAAACAGTCCGGCTTCGGCCGCGAACTAGGTCCCTGGGGCATTGAAGAGTATCTCGAAACTAAGCAAGTACATATCAACTTAAACGAACAACCAATTGGCTGGTACTAAATGAATTCAATCCATTTGAAAACAAGTATTCCGGGCCCTAAGTCGGCCGCCTTAGCAAAGCGCGAAGCAGCGGCGGTCCCGCGCGGCGTGTCGCAGCTAACGCCCATTTTTGTCGAGCGCGCGGAAGGCGCTTGCATTCAAGATGTCGATGGCAACACCTTTCTTGATATGGCCGGCGGCATTGGCTGCTTGAACGTGGGCCAGCGCGATCCGGGCGTCACCGCCGCGCTGCATGAGCAGGTTGACCGCTTCCTTCACACCTGCTTCATGGTGACTCCCTATGAGAGCTACGTCGCATTGGCTGAAAAGATAAACCAACTCGCGCCCGGTGATTCACCTAAAAAGACGATTCTGCTGAACACCGGCGCCGAAGCTGTGGAGAATGCCGTCAAAATGGCACGAGCTTACACAAAGCGCCCCGCCGTCATTTGTTTTGAGGACGCTTTCCACGGACGCACCCTACTGGCTCTGTCACTTACCAGCAAGACTCAACCTTACAAAGCGGCCTTCGCGCCGTTCGCCTCCGATATCTACCGCGTGCCTTACGCTTATTGCTACCGCTGTTGCTATAACCTGAAATATCCCGTTTGCCAGGTTCATTGCGCCAGCCACCTGGAAGATATTTTCAAGCGTGTTGTGGCGGCTGAGTCGGTGGCGGCCATCATTGCCGAGCCGGTTTTGGGAGAAGGCGGATTCGTTACACCTCCCCTTGAGTGGCTCGGTATCGTGCGCGACATCTGTAACCGCCATGGCATTCTGCTTATTGCCGATGAAGTTCAAACCGGCTTTGGCCGCACCGGCAAGTTCTTCGCCTGCGAGCATTATGGAGTGGAGCCGGATCTACTCCTGAGCGCCAAGAGCTTAGGCGGTGGCCTTCCCATCGCCGCGGTCACCGGCAAGGCCCACATTATGGATGAGACGGTGCCGGGTTCGCTCGGCGGCACGTTTGGCGGTAACCCACTCTCTTGCGCCGCTGCTCTTGCGGCAATCAAAGCTATTGAAGACAACCATCTCAACGACCGCGCCATGCTGCTGGGCGACCGGGTCCGCAAACGCGCGCACGAATGGCAGCGCAAACTTCCTAGCGTGGGAGACGTACGCGGTATTGGCGCCATGCAAGCGTTTGAGATCGTGAAGCCCGATGGCTCGCGAACGCCTGATGCCGAGACAACCAAGCGGATTACCCGTTATTGCTATGAGCATGGCGTCATTCTTGTCACCGCCGGAACCTACAGCAACATCATTCGTTTGCTTATGCCTTTGGTCGTCACTGACGAGCAACTGGACGAAGCGCTGGATGTGATCGAATCAGCCTTGACGTTTGCCCGTCAGGACGAACCAGTTCACAGCGAAGTGCCGGTGGCCATATCGTGAAGCGCATCGCCGCCGCGGTTTGCCTCCTCACAATCGCGGGCGCCTGCCACAAGTCTGAACCCACGCTGTCGCTCCTTGTTTGGGAAGGCTATGCCGACCCATCGTTCATCAAACCGTTCGAAGCGAAATGTCAGTGCAAGGTCAGTGCCGCCTATATGGGTTCAAGCGATGAGCTTGTAGCGAAACTGCGCGGCGGCAGCGCCGGAAACTACGATGTCATTTCGCCTTCGAGCGACGTGGCCACCACAATCGCCACTGCCGGTCTCGCTGCCCCTCTCGACCTTTCCAAACTCCCCTCCTATGGCGGCTTGATGCCCGCGCTTACCTCATTGCCCTTGGTGAAAAACAATGGCAACGTGTATGGCGTTCCCTATCAGTGGGGGCCCAATCCCTTGCTCTACGACACGACTCAATTCAAGACACCTCCCGACAGTTGGAGCGTCCTATGGGAGCCCTCTCTGCGCGGCAAGGTTTCCGTTTGGGACGATCTTTCTACCGTCTACATGGCCGCCCAAGTGCTGGGCTACGACAAGTCCGGACCCAGCGCACTCTACAACCTGACTGACGATCAATTAGCGAAGGTAAAGGCGAAACTGCTGGAATTAAAGCCTAATATCCGCAAGATGTGGTCAACCGGCGGTGAATTGACGAACCTCTTTGAAGCTCACGAAGTCTCTATTGCCATGGGCTGGCCTCTTATGACGAATCAGTTGCGCGCCCGCCACTATCCAATCGGCGAGACGATTCCAAAGGAAAACACCACGGGTTGGATTGACCACCTTATGATCACCGCCGCCAGCCAGCACGCAGATCTCGCCTACCAGTTGATTGAATATCTCAGCCAAGCCCCCACTCAGAAGCAAGTTTCGGCGGTGACTGGATACCTTCCCGCCAATCCCGCAGTGGGACCGCTTCTCTCGGCTGAAGAACGCCACAATCTGCATCTGGACGATCTCAACGCCTATCAAAAACGCATCTACTTTTGGGAGAACGTGCCTCGCCGCGATAAGTACAACCAGATTTGGAACGAAGTTAAGGCCGCCCAATAGTGTCTGAGCCTCTTCTCACTATCGCCGGAGTCAGTAAGAGCTTCGCGCGCACAAAAGTGCTTCAAGATGTATCGCTCACTATAGCGAACGGTGAGTTTCTGACGATTCTCGGCGAAAGTGGATCAGGGAAGACGACACTGTTGCGGATCATAGCTGGATTTGAACGCGCCGATAGCGGCACGCTGACCATGCAGGAGAATCTGATTGATCGCCTCCCCGCCAATCGGCGCAATGTTAACACAGTTTTCCAGCATTATGCGTTGTTCCCGCATCTTACGGTGTTTGAAAATATCGCTTACGGTTTACGCGCTAAGAAAGTTGCGCCCTCTGAGATTAAGACTCGCGTGGATTCGGCACTGGCGCAAATGCGCATGTCCGAAATGGCTGCCCGGCGCCCCGCACAACTCAGTGGCGGCCAGCAACAACGCATCGCCCTCGCTCGTGCGCTGGTGAACAGGCCCGCGTTACTGCTTCTCGACGAACCACTCTCAGCCCTGGATGCCAGTCTTCGCGTCCACATGCAGGGAGAACTGAAGGCTCTACAGCGCGAGACGGGCATCACCTTTGTGTTCGTCACACACGACCAGGAAGAGGCTATTACCCTTTCTGATCGTATCGCCGTACTACGTAATGGGCGTCTCGAACAGATTGATACGCCGCGTACCCTCTATAATCAACCTCGCACCGCCTATGTTGCGTCTTTCATTGGAAAGGCGAATCTTCTCCCCAACGGCATGGCGGTCCGCCCGGAAAATGTGCAGGTGGTTGTCCCGGGCTCCATGCCACTGGCGAACGGCACGGAAGCTTGGAGCGGCACTGTGAAGCGAATTGTTTTCGCCGGCGCTAGCGATTTGATTGAGGTTGATTGTTCCAACGGCATCGTTCTTAACGCTCGCGTGCCCAGCGGAGGCACTTATCCTCCTATCGTCCAGCTTCTTGTCGCCCCGGAGCATCTCATTCCGCTCTCCTAACGTATGTACTCGCGCGCCTACCAGAGACTCGTCTCAATCCCCCCGCTTCTTTGGGTGAGTGCGTTCCTCTTACTTCCATATGCCTCTTTGTTCATGATCTCCTTCTGGCAAGTCCACTCACAGCAGATCGTTCACGATTGGACTCTTCACAATTATGCTCAGCTAGCGACAAATCCTGTCTACCTTCAGGTTCTGGGGCGTTCCGCACGCATTGCAGCAAGTGTTACCGCTTTGGCTTTGCTCCTGGGAGTTCCGCTCGCTTATTTTGTCTCCATGCGCGCCGGCCGCTACAAAGGTCTGCTATACCAGCTCGTCGTCATTCCTCTCTGGGTCAGCTATCTCGTACGCGCCTATGCCTGGAGAACCATCCTTGGTGGCAACGGAGTCCTGAATACGCTGCTCATCCACTTCGGTGTCCTGCACGAACCGGCCACCTTTCTTCTGTACAGTCCGTTTGCCGTTATCTTGACACTCACTCACATCTATACACCCTTCGTCTTCCTCCCCGCCTACGCGTCTATGGAACATATTCCGAAAGCGCTGATCGAAGCGTCTGACGATCTTGGAGCTTCTCCCACGCGCTCTTTCTGGACGATCATTTTTCCGCTTTCCTTGCCTGGCATCATCGCTGGTGCAACCTTCGCTTTCGTTCTCAGCCTGGGCGATTTTATTGCGCCGCTGCTGATTGGCGGCCCCAATGGCATCATGATCTCGAACATCGCCGTAAGCCTCTTCGGAGCGGCTTACGATTGGCCTTTGGGTTCCGCTATCTCACTATGCGTACTCATTCTCGTTGTTTTCGTGATCTCGGCCACTGAATCCATTGAGAATCGTTTGCGTTTGGGAGGAGCGCGCTGATGCGTCCGCGAGTCACTTGGGTCCACGCGCATGCGGCGCTGGTCTTCGCGTTCCTCTACCTGCCGATTGTGGTTCTCATCGCTTATTCTTTTAACGGCGAAAGCGTCGCCGGCTTCCCACCGCATGGCTGGACTTTACGCTGGTACAACGAATTATTTGCCGATGACCCTCTCTGGTCTTCCGTCGGCAACAGTTTGCTGGTGGCTGCGTTTGCGGTGGCACTGGCGCTCTTGTTTGGCATTCCCGCCGCCCTCGCGCTCGACCGCGCAAATTTCCCCGGCAAACACGTCTTTCGCAGGCTAGTGCTCCTGCCGCTCATTCTTCCTGGCATCATCACAGGTTTGTCTCTGTTGACGCTCTTTGCATCCGCCGGCGCGCAGTTGAGCCTGATTACCGTTGCTATAGGTCATGGAACGGCTTTGATCTCAGTTGCGGTAACAGAGGTCTCGGCCGGTCTTCAGAAGTTTGACCGCGCACTGGAAGAGGCTTCGCGCGACTTAGGTGCGAGTGAGTGGTACACCTTCCGCCGCGTAACCCTGCCAAGCCTCAAGCTGCCTATCATCGCAGCGGCTCTGTTGATCTTCACTTTATCTTTAGATGAAATCGCCGTTACGTTCTTCCTGGTGGGCCGCGAGAATACGCTGCCGCTGGAAATCTGGTCCCGTTTACGGCGCGGCATAACACCTGAGATCAACGCCGTCTCCACACTCATCTTTGCCTTCTCAGTCGTCACAATCGTCGTGTGGCACAAACTGCGCGGATCTTCAATCGAGGCCTAACGCTATTGCTCCACCAAATCATCCGCCATCTTTAGGGCACTGTCAAACGCCGCAATCCCCATATCAATTTCCGGCTTCTCAATAATGAGTGGCGGCGCAATGACAAAGTGGCTGATCCAACTATTCACCGTCACGCCGTTCTTCGCCATCTCGGCGGCAATTTTATCTACCAGCAATGGCTTTCCGGAAATCTTGTCTTCTTTGGTATTGAAAGGTTGTTTCGTCGCCTTATTCTTCACTAACTCGATAGCCCAGAACAGGCCAAGCCCCCGCACATCGCCAATGGATGGATGCCGCTCCTTAAGCCAGTTAAGCCGCTCACCTAAATACCCACCCATCTCTTTGGCCCGCTCTATTAGATTGAGGCGGCGCATTTCGTGAATGGTCGCAATGGCGGGCGCCAGTGTCATCGGATGCGCCTCATAGGTATGCCCGTGAGCAAACATGTGATCCTCAAAGTGGTCGGCGATGCGCTTCGTTGTCGCGCAGAGCCCTAGCGGCACGTAAGCGGAAGTGATTCCCTTGGCTGTCACTAGAATGTCCGGCTTCACACCCCAGTTATCCACGGCGAACCACTCACCCGTTCGTCCCCATCCACTCATAACCTCATCGGCAATTAACAAAACCCCATGTCTGTCGCAAATCTCTCGCAATCGCGGCAAATACTCAGGTGGCGGAACCAATACTCCGTTCGTCCCTACCACCGGCTCAATCAGCACGGCCGCCGCGTCACTCTCGTTTTCAATCATATGCTCCAAATAATCGGCACACGCGACATCACACTGCGGATACTGATGCTTGATTGGACACTTATAGCAATTCACCTCCGGCCCGAAGATCACTCCCTGGCCTTTCGCCGCCGGTTCGACAGGCCAGCGCCGCGGATCTCCGGTAGCTGCAATCGACGCCATCGTCGAACCGTGATAAGAGCGATAGCGCGCCAGAATCTTCGTCTTTCCCGTGAACAGGCGGGCAATCTTAATGGCCGCTTCATTGGCTTCCGTACCCGACGTGGTGAAAAAAAACTTCTCAAGCCCCGTCGGCAAAACCTCCAAAAGAAGTTGACTCAGTTCCACCCGAACGTCAGTCGCGTAGCCAGGCGCTATATATGGCAGCGCGCGCGCCTGTGCGGCAATGGCCTCAATTACCACGCGATTCTTATGCCCCAGATTCACGCACATCAGTTGCGAAGAGAAATCGAGATAACGCTTCCCGCTGCCATCAATGAAGTAGCAACCCTCCGCATCGGCGATGTGCAAGGGCGTCCAGCCTTTTTGGAAGCGCCACGTCCCATAATTCAAGTTCCGGGTCAGTTCAGAGATCTCTTGCGAGGACAAAGTTGTACTAGTCATTTCAATCACGACTCCTTACGAACGATGCAGAAGCTCGGTAACGGCTCTGTGAGCCTGGTCAATCGCGCCGTCCGTATAGGCGTAAGCGCCCGCATCGGAGTTGGCAATGGTAATGCGCCCGCATGGTTGGCGCGCGGCAACGCAAGGTTGTTCTCCTCCGTTCAGCCAAAACGGATCCCACAGTGAGTTGTACTCGTACGCATAACCATGCGGCCAGCGGTTCACGGTGATCGCCGCGATATCGCGCGCCGGATCGAAACCTCCCGCGCCCAGCGTTCTCCCCATTTGATCGCGAATGTTTCTTTCAAAGGTCTCAAAGCTGGTGTTATATAAGTCGAGCCTTCCTGCGCGGTGTTGATCGCGCGAAGGCAAACCCGGATGTGTGGGCACCCGCTGCATATGCACCACAATAGGCTCCGCTGGATTGTGTGGAAACTTGTAATCTCCCAGGCTCACTGGCAGGTCCAGATTCATCTCACTGTGAAACGAGCCGGGCGCATACACTCCACTCACTCCGAGCTTTTGAAACGAAGTCCAATTGCGCAGCAACACGTTGGTGTAAACCAGCGGCACTTTTACCGCGAAAGCCAGCGCCTTCTTCTGCGGTTCCGGCAATTCGCTGCAAATATAGGGAATCATCACGTGCCAGCAAGCCAGCACGCAGTTCTTAGCGCGCACACTCTGCAATTGCCCCCGCCGCAGATATGCGATATCCACATCCGTGGCCGTTGCCGCCTCGCCACGTTGCGCCACCTTTACAACCGTGCTATTCAGGCGAATCCGCGTGTTGTTCGATTTCCTGTCAAGGGCGGCGAAGTTAGTTCTCGCCATGACAATATCTGTCGCGTTTGTTGCCGGCACAGCGTCCGGTACCAAGCCCCGCACCAGCATACGCGCAATGGAGGAATTGCCGTCGGGAAAATGATAAAAGTAGTGTTCCGCCTCGTCGCTGCGAATGGCGTCCCGATTCTGTCCAGGCCCAGGCGCTGGATCAAGCTTCAGCCCCGCGAAGCCAGGAAACTCAAGGCCCCAAGCGTCTTGGGCCGAAACCGCATCAATGCCCAGCCCGAACAACGAATAGGGCCTGGCTTGCAGATACTTCACCACATCTTCATGGCACTGGGCCACATCGGTCAAATATTTCGCATAGCTCATCCGAGCCAGACGCGCCTTCTTCTCGTCCGATGACAAGCCCGGCAGGTAGTCTCTATGCTCGCTATAAAGCCGCCGTAGATCCTTCTTCGCTTGCTCCGCCAAAGGCGCTTTGCTCAAGAAAATACTCCACCGCTCCTCAGTGGTTTGCCTCTTAGACGGCTCGTTGTAAGAGTCGGGACGCGGCTCAGTCACCAACACATCGCTCCCAAACGTTTCCTTATCGAAGAACACAGCCGGACTTAACCCGAGTGACGGATAGAGTTTCCGGTCTACCGCCTTCCGATATGACCCTACGTCGATCCCCAATTCGTCAATCACCTGCCGCGCAACCTTGCTATACGGCCACGGACTCTCGATTGAGAACGTGCCGCCGTAACCCAGCAGCATGCGCCCGGTTTGGTGGAACTCGTTCCGTTTAGCGTGACCTCCGAAGTCGTCGTGATTCTCTAAAATCAGGATGCGCGTGTCGGGACCAGTCGCTTGGCGGTAGAAGCGCGCGGCAGCCAAGCCGCTGATGCCGCCGCCCACTATCACCAGGTCATAACTCTCGCCCGTATCGTTAGGAGTGCCCGCGGTCTGCCAGAAGTTTTTGTCGCGCAGAGCGTGCGGCGCCTTATAAATATCGTCGTGATCGCCGCGCATGCCGGTCAGCACGGGTGGGTAATAGTCGGGCATCGCCTCCGGTTCAAGCGAGTCTGCAAACGCGCGACGGAGGGCGGCAGGTGAAAGAGTTGTTCCGGTTGCGATGGCGACGCCGTTCAGGAAGTCACGCCGCCGTATCCGGCGGTGCATCCCAAGGTCGCGGTCGTTGGATGCCATAGCTATATGGCATCATAGCCTACGCCACAACCCCGGGTCTGCGCTTCCCAATGTTCGTTGCCTGCTCAAACGCATAGGCCAGTTGCAGCACACCAAAGTCATCGTGTTGGCGGCCGACAATCTGCATCCCAATGGGCAAACCGCTGGCCGAAAAGGCGCACGGCACCGACAGCGCCGGGTTCCCGGTTACCGAGACGTAATACGCCGATTTCATCCACGCAATGTAACTCTCCATCTTTACGCCGGCGATTTCGGTTGGGTAGTGGACGTTCACATCGAAGGGGAGAACCTGATTGACCGGCATGATAAAAAACTCGTATTCGCCTTTGAAACCACACAAACGCTGGTACAACGCCGTACGCTTTGCCTCTAGCCGCGCAAGATAAGGCCCGGTCAGCTTGCGGCCTTCCTCAACGTGCCAGTGAATATATTCGTTCAACTGACTGCCTTGCGCAGCCAGCAAATCTCCAAAAGCGAGTTCGGTTGACCAATGCCGAAGAGCCACAAAACACTCGTTGGCGTCGCTGAAATCGGGCTCAGCCTCTTCAACAATGCACCCCAGCGATTCAAAGACTTTGCGCTGTGCCTGAACCGCACTTCTGACCTCCGCCTCCCACGGCAAACCCAGGTCTTTGAACATGGCCACGCGCACTCCTTTGAAACTCCTCTCCCCAAGTGGTTGAGCGAATTGAGCACCCGTCTGGTCTATGGAGATGGGCGAGTGATGATCATAGCCCGCCAGTACGCTCAAAAAGACAGCGCAGTCTGTGACGTTGCGCGCCACCGGACCTTGCACCGCCAACGTGAACCATCCCATGTGCGTAGGTACATTCGAAACTCGCCCGACGGAGGGACGGATTCCCACCACATTGCAGAAGTTCGGAGGATTGCGGAGAGACCCACCCATGTCACTCCCGTCCGCCAACGGAACCATCCCACACGCCAAGGCCGCCGCGCCGCCGCCTGTACTCCCGCCGCAGGTCTTCGTCAAATCGTAAGGATTGTGTGTAGCGCCAAATACTTTGTTAAAGGTTTGCGAACCCAAGCCAAACTCCGGCACATTCGTTTTGCCAATCACTATGGCCCCGGCGGCTTTCTCACGCTGCACCACGCGGCAATCGAAATCGGGTACGTAGTCCTTGTGTAGCGGCGAACCGTAGGTGGTTCGCATGCCGCTTGTTTCATGCAAGTCTTTGACTCCCACTGGGAGCCCATGCAGCGGCCCCAGCCATTTCCCTCTCGCGAGCGCTTCGTCGGCCTCCGCCGCCTCCGCCATCAACCGCTCCTCGGGAGCCAAAGTGACAATCGCATTGACCTTCGGATTCACTCGGCCAATCTGTTTCAGGTACGCTCCCATCACTTCGCGGGAGGAGAGTTTTCTCTTGCGAATGGCCTCCATTATGTCCACGGCACGCATGAAACAGATTTCATCCGGCCCCGCTTGGGTGGTCTGTGAGGTTAACGGATTTGTGGCTGCGGAAATTGCGGCCACTGTTCCAATCTTGAGCGTATCGCGGCGTGTCATTAGTATTCACCCTATCGCACATCCTACCTGCCCGCTAGGCCACGGTATATAATCGCGCCGTGACCTCTGCCCCCAGCGTTGTGGGACCTTCGCAAACATTCAACCGCTGGCTCGTGCCTATCGGCGCAGTCGCGGTTCACCTCTGTATCGGGTCGGTCTATGCGTGGAGCACCTTCAACCGCCCCATCAAAGCGCTGTTCCCTAATGATCCGTGGTGGTTCAGCCCTCCGTACACCACATTCACCGTGGCCCTGCTCTTGCTTGGCCTGAGTGCGGCCTTTCGCGGACCGTGGGTGGAGCGGCGCGGCCCGCGCGTGGCCGCCACCACCGCCGCCCTATTTTTCGGACCGGGACTTGTGATTGGCGGTATCGGCCTCGCGCTCAAGCAATCGCTCCTGGTGTTTCTGGGAATGGGCGTCATTGGCGGCATCGGCTGCGGCCTCGGCTACATTGCGCCGGTGAGTACGCTCGTTAAATGTTTTCCCGACCGGCGCGGTATGGCTACCGGTATGGCCATTATGGGTTTCGGCGGCGGCGCTTTCCTGGCGGGCTTCCTCAATGTGTTCTTCATTGCGAAGCTAGGTGTGGCCTACACCGTAATGGCGTTGGGAGTCACTTACTTGATTGTCATGTTACTGGGAGCGCAACTGTTGCGCCGTCCGCCCGATGGTTGGAAGCCGGAGGGTTGGGTGCGGCCGGCCAAAGCGAGCAGCGGGAAGCTGATCGCGGATGAAAGCTTGAGCCGTAACCAGGCGGTGCGCACCCTTCAGTTCTATTTGCTGTGGGGTATTTTGTTCATCAACGTTACCGCTGGAATCGGCATCTTGTCGCAAGCCTCGCCCATGATGCAGGATTTATTTCAAAAGACTCCGCTGGCCGCTGCCGCGGTGGTTTCCATCATCAGTCTCTTCAACGCGGGCGGCCGCTTTGTGTGGGCCTCCGTCTCCGATTACATTGGCCGGCGCAACACCTACCTGGTGTTCTTTGGCGTCCAGTTCTGTTTGTTTCTGCTCATTCCCGGCTTGGCAGCACGCGGCGAATGGATACTCTTCGAAGCTAGCCTCTTCATCGTGTTCACTATGTATGGCGGCGGTTTTGCCACCATCCCCGCGTTCCTGGCGGACTTGTTTGGTTCCGATAACGTGGGCGCCATCCATGGAGCCGTTCTAACCGCTTGGAGCGCTGCCGCCGTTGCCGGTCCCTTTATCATTACGGAGTTATCCAATAGCGCGAAAGCCGCCCTCCAACCGGGCGCCAGTAAGGTTCATATTTACGACACCCCTCTCGCGGTACTCGCCGCACTGCTCGCCATTGGATTTCTGCTCACGTTGTTGGTTCGTCCAGTTCGAACTCCCGCGCCGCCAGCGATTTCCTAGCCGGCAGCCAAGCGGTGCGTGGTCAACACATGCCGTAACTCGCCAAGGCTCCGCGCAGTGCGTTGCCGCGAGTTATTTAGGAGACTCAGGGTATGCTTCCTGAATGGGAGTAAAAGGATTCTGGCTGTGTGCCGCCGTTGCTGCAAGCGGCTGCGCACAGCAAGATCCTATGCAATTGCTCATTCAAATCCGCCACAAGGTGGCCGACCGCATGAGCCATATCCCCCGCTACTTGTGTACCGAAACAGTAGACCGCACAACGCGCGGGCCGGATATTTTCTTTGGCCGCGCCAAAACGGAGTCCTGCGCCTCGCTGGTCGCCGCTCGGGAGAATCATAAATCGAAACTGAAGTTACTCACAGCCGACCGTTTGCGGCTGGATGTCGCCATCATCGACAACAACGAAAACTATTCGTGGGTGGGTGAAGATCGTTTCAAAGACGAATCGCTCAGTGAACTTGTACAAGTGGGCGCCACCGCCACGGGAGCGTTTGGCTCGTTTGTAAACGCTATTTTCATGTCCGATAGCGCTACCTATAGTTACCAAGGCGAATCTCAGAGGCAGGGCCGCCCCGCCCTTGATTATGCCTTCGCTGTTCCTCTGGGGCGTAGTTCGTATATGGTTGCCAATCAGTCGGTGAGCCGCCTCACTCCTTACAGCGGCACCTTCAGCGTAGACGCTCAGACTTTGGATTTGTTGCGTTTGGAAATTCATGCCGATTCGTTAGCGCCTGAACTGCAGATGTGTGAGTTAAGGACAACACTCGATTACACGCAGATCCGCATGAACAATCTGGATTTTCTTCTTCCCTCTGAGGCCAATTCATTGCTGATCAACTCGGACGGCCACGAAAGTCTCAACCGGATCGTGTTCAGTGGGTGCCACCAGTTCATGGGTGAATCGAAACTCATTTTCGACGATTCGGCTACGGCTCACTCGCCAGTCTCTCCTCTCTCCACCCAATCCATAAAAATTCCAGCGGGTTTGACGCTTTCCATTGCATTGGCGCAAAGCATTGATCCGGCAAAAGATGCCGCCGGCGATATGGTGAAAGGTACCCTGAAGAAACCTCTTAACCTGCCTGCTTCCGGCGTAACCATTCCCAACGGCACGCCATTGAATGGCCGCATTTGCGAACTGCTGATGCTGTTTGGCGAAGATACGACGGCCGTCGAATTCGGCATTAAGTGGGAAAATATGGAATTCGGCGGCGTCAAGCAGCCGTTAGAGTTAACAGTCGAGTCCGCCGTTGCCGGCACGGCGAGAGCCGATAGTGTATCGGCGAGCCCGCATGCCAGAGGATTTCAATCCGCCGAAAACCGCATTGGCTATTTCCTTTTTTCCGGAGTCAAAAAGAGCTATCGCATTCCCGCTGGGTTTGAGTCGCTTTGGGTGAGTCTGCCGGCGAAATCAATTTCGGAATGATCGGAGTTATTCTCTGTAGATGAGAACGCGCGTGATTTTGCTAGGGACTGCGTGCGCTCTAAGCTGCCTGGCACAGCAAGATCCCGTCGAATTTCTCACCCAAATCCGCCATAAGATACTGGCGGGCATCAGCCGTCTGCCGCGCTATATGTGTACCGAAACGATCGACCGTACAGATTTTTGGCCCGTTGACATGCGCAGACGGGAAAGGGGTTCCTGTTCCGGACTCGCGGAGACCACTGAGCCTTCAAAGGCCAAAGTACACCCATCGTCCACCGACCGCTTGCGTTTAGACGTGGCCATCGCGGGCGATTCCGAAATGTATTCGTGGGTGCGCGAAGAGAAGTTTGGCGACCGCGCCCTGAGCGATCTGGTTCGCCACGGCGCTACTTCAACCGGCGAATTCGCCTCCTATGTGCGAGCGATTTTTGAAGCCAACGCCGCCAGTTTTTCTTTTAACGGCGAGGCGCAGTTGAATGGGCGCAAGGTCTTAAACTATTCCTTTCGCGTTCCACTTTCGCGGAGTGGTTACACAGTGAGCAACAAAACCGTGGGGCGGCTCACCGGCTACAGCGGTTCGTTTTCAGCCGACGCCGAGACGCTCGACCTGTTAAAGCTCGAAATACAAACCGACCCTTTGCCGCCAGAGTTGGGGATGTGCCAGGTCAGAACGGTGTTGGATTACACTCAAGTCCGCATGAATAGCGTCGATTTTTTGCTGCCATCCGAAGCCAACATGGAAATCGTCGACATGGATGGCGGCATGAGCCATAACCGCACGCAATTCAGCGGTTGCCACCAGTTTCTGGGTGAATCGAAGCTCATCTTCGATGACCAAAACACGGCCAACGCCGCAGCCTCTGCCACGCCCGTTCAAATCGTCAATCTTGTGCCCGGTATCAGAATGACGGTTGCGCTGGCGCAGCATATCGACCCCGCTGCGTCGGCGGCGGGCGATCCGGTGGCGGGCAAACTCACGCGCACCGTCAAAGACCCTTCGTCCAATCTGATTCTTCCCAAAGGCACCGAACTGAAAGGGCGTATCCTTGAGCTGCGTTTGTCTTACAGCGGCACTGCCTCGGTGTTGGAATTCGGGCTGAAATGGGAGGGCTTCACGCTGAATGGCGCACACCACCCGCTGGACCTGCTGGTGAAGTCCGCGGTGGCTGGTTCCACAAAGCTCCCGATGGTGCGTTCGCAGTGGCCCGAGATCGACGCGACCTTCCGGCCAGACTCACCCGGCGTCGGCTTCTTTGTCTTTCCCGATGTACCGCCGCGGTACAAAATTCCCGCGGGGTTTGAAACGGAATGGATCACGGTTAATATGTCACCGGAGATCTCAGCGAAGTGATGCGCGGGTTGACCCGGCGTTTTTTGAGGGCTTCAAATTTTAGGCAGGGATTTAAGTCGCCATGTGTCCCGGAAGTGGCAAGTACGAATTTCATGGTCACGATTCTAACGGCTGCTTAAGAAGGAGTCTAGGTTTGGGGAATCTCTTTCTTCCAAAACAGTTGGCTTTGTTGCCAAGAGCCGAAGGGGAAAACGGATTCTACGACGATTGGGCTGGGGCGGCTGGTGGGATTTGAACCCACGACATCCAGAACCACAATCTGGCGCTACTACCGACTGAGCTACAGCCGCCGCATTCCTTGATCGTAACATCCGCCAGTCACATCAGGCTAATCGGATCGACATCAATCACAAGCGCGGTGGCTTTCCATTTTTCCTTTTCGGCGAAGGTGCGGAGTTTTTTCAAAACCTCGCGCAGCGCGCTGCGGCGGGCGGCTTTCAGCAGAATTTGATAGCGGAACTCACTCTTCACCTTCAAAACCGGCGCTTCGGCTGGACCCATCACGCGAATGCCTTCAGGTTGCGGGTCAAGCAGGTAGCCCAGTTGCGTGGCCATGCGAAGCGCTTCCTCCTGCTTATCGGCCCGCACGATGATGTTGGCAAAGGCCGCGAAGGGAGGGTAACGCAGCCACTTGCGAAATTCGATCTCCTTCTGATAAAAGCCTTCATAATCTTGCTCGGCGGCGAAGCGAATCGCGTAATGATCCGGGTTCAGGGTTTGAATCACCACGCGGCCCGGTGTATCGCCGCGGCCTGCTCGCCCGGCGGCTTGCGTCAGGAGTTGAAACGTGCGCTCGGCGGCGCGAAAATCCGGCAGGCTGAGGCCGATATCGGCGAGCACCACCCCCACAAGAGTGACGTTCGGAATATCGTGGCCCTTGGCGATCATTTGCGTGCCGACTAGAATATCGATCACGTTGCCGCGAAAGTCGCTGAGGATATTTTCGAAGGCGCCCTTGGCTCCAGCGCTATCGCGATCAAGCCGGGCGATACGGGCAGCCGGCAGATATTCGTGCAACTCATTCTCAACGCGCTCGGAACCGGTTCCCAGAAATTGAATCTGGTCGCTGGAACATTTGGGACAAACGGCGGGAACTTTGGCGGCGTACGCGCAAAGGTGGCACAGCATGCGGCGTTCGCTGCGATGATAAGTGAGCACAATCGAGCAGTTTTCGCACATCATGCGGTCTCCGCATTTGCGGCAGACCATGAAACTGGAAAAGCCACGGCGGTTGAGCAGCAACATGGTTTGTTCATGCTGCGCCAAGCGCTTTGCGATTTCGTTCAATAAGCTGCGAGAAAAAGTGGCTTGACGCTTGGTTTCCAGGAATTCGACGCGCATATCGACAATCTCCACCGCCGGCATCGGACGCTGCGCAATGCGTTCAGGTAAACGCAGCATTTCGTACTTGCCTTGTTCGGCGTTGTAGCGCGTTTCGACGGCGGGCGTGGCGGAACCCAAAACGGCCACCGCTCCAGCATTCCGCGCGCGCACTAAGGCAACATCGCGGCCATGATAACGCGGCGTTTCCTGTTGCTTATAGCTGCCATCGTGCTCTTCGTCAATAATGACCAGGCCCAGATTCTGCACTGGGGCGAAAACGCCGGAGCGGGTGCCGACAATGACGCGGGCCTGCCCACGCCGGATGCGGCGCCACTGATCGGCCCGCTCGGCGTCGCCGAAAGCGGAATGCAGAATAGCTACCTGCTGGCCAAAGCGTTGGAAGAATTGTCCGGCGACGGCGGGCGTGAGGGCGATCTCGGGAACCAGCAGGAGCGCGTTCTTACCAAGGGCTAGAGCCGCTTCGATACTGCGCAGATAGACTTCTGTTTTGCCGGAGCCCGTAACACCTTGCAGCAGAAATGTTTTAAATTCACCCTTCTTGAGAGCGGTTTGCACGCGCTGGAAAGCCGCTTCCTGAAACGCGTTCAGCACCGGCGTAGGCCGCTCGTAGCCGGAAGGAGGACGCACACCGAAGACTTCGAGTTTGATCAATTCGCGTTTGGCCAAGGCCCGGGCCGCTTCGCTGGCGCGCTTTACTTTGGCGCCAAGTTCGCCTAAATTGTGCGGACCGGGATGAAGCTCCAGAAAAGCCAGGAGTTCGCGCTCGGCTTTCTTGAGTTTAACGGTCTCGTCGGCGCGGCGCAGGAACTCCGCTTCCAGGCGTTCCGCAGAAGCGCGCATGGGGTCGCGCTCTTCCTCTTTCTCTTCGGCGACCACCCAGCCGCGCTGGATTAATGGGCGAAGGAGGGTGCGGGCGTTGGGAATCTTGGAGGCGAGTTGTGATACCGTGCGGGCGCGCTGCTCGATCATGGCCAGTAGATGCAAGGCGGCGTCACTTTCCGGCCGCAAGATGAGTTGGCGCGCGACTTGGCGGCCCGCATCGGTAAGGGTGTATTGCGTAGAGCGGCGCATCTCTCCACCCAGCGGCAACATTCCCTTGAGTACCTCGCCAAGAGGAGCGCAATAGTACTCGGCGATCCACTGCGCAAGAGCTAGCAGATCGCCATCAAGAACAGGTTCTTCATCGGTGAGACTGAGAACTTCGCGGACATTCTGATCATCCGAAGCAGCGTCATGCAGACGCAAGACAAAGCCCGTAAGCTTACGCGTTCCGAGCGGAGCCACCACGCGGCAACCGGGTTGCACCCGATGACGAAGGGTGAGCGGCAGCTCATATGTGAAGAGTCGATCAAGGGGAACCGGCAGGGCGACATCACAATAGCGGAAAACAGCTTCATTCATCCAAATCGCCGATGTTATGAAATACCTCGCGCAAGGCAGGATAGAGGGAAGAATAAAGCTGGTAGCGTTTGGCGTAGAAATCCGCAGCTTGTGGGGCGGGCCTCTTGACCTCCACCTCTTTTACCGCGGCGCGGCAGACCTCGGTGGCGCTCGAGAATTGGCCGGTGCCGATTAGCGCGAGCAGGGCTGCGCCAAACGCCGAACCCTCTTGCGTTTCAAGAGTCGCCACGTCCTGCGCGAAGATGTCGGCAAAAAGCTGATGCCAGAACGGGCTCTTGGCGCCACCTCCCGATAAGCGGACTTGCCGCGGTTTGGCTCCCAGCGCGTTGATGATTTCGAGACCGTCTTTCTGGCTGTAGCAAACGCCTTCCAAGATCGCCCGAATCAGATCCGCGTGTTGGTGGCGCGCAGTGAGACCGACCCACGCGGCGCGGGCCTTGGCATCCAGGTGCGGCGTGCGTTCGCCCATCAAGTAGGGCAGCCAAAAGAGGCCGTGCGCTCCGGGGGCCGATAGAGTGGCATCGGCGGTGAGATCGTCATAGGCCACTTCGGGAGCAAACTGATTGCGGAACCATTGCAGGCTCAGACCGGCGCCCTGCGTAACCGCCATGACATGCCAGGCACCCGGCACTGCGTGGCAAAACGTGTGGACGCGCCCGGCGTGATCATAGGCAGGCTGGGCGAGATAGGCGAAAACAACTCCGGAGGTACCGATGGTGCAAGATACTTTGCCGGGTTCGACGATGCCGTTGCCAATGGCGCTGGCAGCTTGATCACCCGCTCCGGCAACCACAGGAGTGTTGAGACCCAGACCGGTGGCCGCCGCCGCCACCGCCGTCACTCTGCCAGTGAGTTCGTGAGATTCACAAGCTTTGGGCAAATCACGCGCGTCCAGACCGAGGCCGCTTACCATTTCCGACGACCAGCAGCGGTTGACCACATCGAACAGAGCGGTGCCGCTGGCATCGGAGACGTCGGTAGCAAACTCGCCGGTGAGTTTAAAGCGCAAGTAATCTTTGGGCAAAAGGATCTTGCGAATGGTGGCGAACTTTTGTGGTTCGTGATCGCGCACCCAAAGCAGTTTTGGCAAAGTAAAACCCGTAAGAACGGGATTCGCAATGTGCTGCAGAATGGCGGCGCGGCCTAGTTTGGCTTCGATGAAATCAACTTGCGGCTGGCTGCGTTGATCGCACCAGATCAGAGCCGGGCGAATGACTTTGTCGTCGTCGTTGAGGATCACCAAGCCGTGCATCTGGCCCGTGAGGCCTATGCCTTTGATGGCCGCGCCTGTAATGCCGGCTTCGCGAATGACGCCTTGAATGGCGAGTTGACTGGCGTGCCACCAATCGTCGGGGTCTTGCTCAGCCCACAAGGGTTTGAGCATTTTCATGTCCTGATGCGGTGCAGTGAATGAGTAGCGGACCACGCCGTCCGCATCTACAAGCAGAGCGCGCGAGCCGCCAGTTCCAACGTCTAAGCCAAGCCAGTACATATGATCAGGTTGTGACGGCTTCGCGCACAGCGCTTTGCTGAAAGGGCAAATAGGCGGCGCCTAGTAAACCTGCATCGCCGCCCAGCAGCGCTTTCTCAATGCGCGTGGCGGTGCGGGCAAAGGTGAAGGAACGCTTGCGGACTTCCGCGAACATCGATGGAGCGAAAAAATCCCAGGCCGGCAAAGGGCCGCCCGTTAGCAGGTAAAGCGGGAAATTGAAGGCGTTGATGAGACTGGCCAGTGCAATGCCTAAAGCCCGGCCTACATATTCGAAGACCCAGCGCGCGCGTTCGTTGCCGTCCAGCGCAAGATTGTACACATCTTCAGCGGAATTGATTTCCTGGCCAAAGTGCATCATGCGGCCCATGGCGGCGATGGCGGTGGCCGAGGCATGCTTTTCCAGGCAGCCGTTGTTGCCGCAGCCGCACGGGTTGCCGTCGGGGAACACGGTCATGTGCCCGAACTCACCGGCCATGCCATGCGAGCCATGCAGAATTTTTCCATCGGTAATCACGCCGCCTCCGATACCGGTGCCAAGGGTGAGCAATATAAGATCCTTGACGTTCTGGCCGGCGCCTATCCACTTTTCACCCAGAGCGGCGGCGTTCGCATCGTTCTCGAGAATGATCGGAATGCCCAGATGTTTTTGGATTTCGTCGCGGACCGGGAAATCGTTGAAGCCGGGGAGATTGGAGGAGCCAATGATGACGCCGGTATCGATATCAATGAAGCCCGGAACGCCGATGCCGACACCGCGCAGCAGCACCGGATCTAGCCGATCACGGACTTTGGTGATGGCGCCGACGATCTCATTTACCACGTTGATTGGACCGGCGTGAAAGTTAGCCGGAACGGAGACGCGCTCCAGCACTTTTCCGTTTGCATCTACTGCGGCGGCACGTAAATTGGTGCCCCCAAGATCCACGCCGATTGAATAAGGCCCCATGCCGCCTGAATGATAACAAAAAATCCGAGCCGGAGGCGTTTTAGGCTCCCGGCTCAGATTTTGCACGCTGTCGATTTTCATTATCGTCGGTGGGCGGGCAGGCCCATTAAGCGCTCCTTGGCAGTCCCAACTCAGCCAGGGCGTGGCGGGTCGGAAACGGGAGGATGCGATTCATGAAACGGCGTACTTAGCTTCGCAAGCCGCCTTGCTCTGACATTTGGGCGGTTCACGAGGCGACCTACTTCAAGCAGAATGGGTGTCGAAATAATGGGGACGTTTGGACCGCCAGTTATGGTCAACGCTGGACAAAGCACCTATAGTCAAGTAGCGAAATCGGCCGGGGCTTTTGCGAAGCGCCAGAAGGCCACACAATCCGGCCCCCAAAAACAGCATAGCGGCGGGCTCGGGCGCGGCGGTTAATCCGGGTGCTGCGATTTGTCCTGTGCCCGAAAAAGACACCGGTGTTGGTACGGTCGGGCTGGGTAGTCCGGATGGCATGGCGACACCGAGAGCGTTCGCGAAGCCAGTTGCACCGCTGAAAACACCAGTTCCGCCGGTGATGGTTAGAGTGTTTGAGAATGTCGGCAACCCCATCGCGTTAAGCGGCCCAAAGGCGACAGAGTCTGTTCCGGTAATGCTGTCTCCTGCATTGAATGAGACGGTAAAGTCGTTCAGGGCTACGGCCGGGACGAAAATACCGGGTTGGATCTGGGTGTACGTGATGGTGCCCGCCTCTGAATAAATGGCATTGCCGAATGGGGCGAACGATCCCGGGCCAGTTATTGTCGTGGGAACGGTTGGCGCGAGCTGAGTGGGCGCCGCCGAAATGGATGCGTCAGCGGTAACGCTGAATGTAAAGACTATGGTATTTGCGTGAGCTGCACAAGCGCAGGCGGCGACGAGAATGAGGCTGCCGGCCTGGACGGAAAACCTGGAACGCTGTTTAGTCATTTGGGTATCTCTTTTTCCTTGAACGAGTGAACTATGACGTTTTTTGGCGGCAGCTTCAAGCGCCGGCGCCTTCTCCGTGTGTCTTCCCGCTGTCTCTTGAAAAGGTTAAGAGAATCATGGTTTTGCGAGGCTAAGTCTGTTGGAGAATAGCATCGCAAAGGGTTCGGCGTGGTAGGCTGGCTGGTTAGTTGGCTCCGCATGCAAGAGATACCTCGGCTGCCGGCGGCAATGCGCTTCGGCATCTTCGAAGTTAATCGTCAGACGGGTGAATTACGCAGGAAAGGCTTCAAGGTCAAGCTACAGGAACAGCCGTTCCAGATCTTAGTCATGTTGCTGGAGCATTCGAACGAAGTTGTGACGCGGGAAGAACTGCAGCAAAAGCTTTGGCCTGCCGACACTTTCGTCGATTTTGACCGCGGTCTAAACCGGGCCATCAACAAACTCCGCGAAGCGCTAGGGGATGGTGCCGAGAGCCCGCGTTTTATCGAGACATTGCCGCGGCGTGGCTATCGTTTCCTGGCACCGGTCGAGACGGTAGCCGATGGCCCGGCTAAAAACGCAGAGGC
Source organism: Bryobacterales bacterium (assembly GCA_963785595.1). Lineage (GTDB taxonomy): Bacteria > Acidobacteriota > Terriglobia > Bryobacterales > Bryobacteraceae > Bog-105. Next base: position 319,549 of record CAWAVY010000005.1, read on the forward strand.
CGTTACCTCTTCAGCGGTGCATAGGCGAGAGGTTCTGCCCTGGGCTTTGGTTGTCGTGTCGGCGGCGCTCGCGGCGATTGGTTTCTGGCGGCCTTGGCGACCCGCGCCGGCTTTAGTGGACCGTCCATTTTTGCAATTGGATCTGGATGTCGGCCCCGACGAGTTATCGGAGCCGGCAATTTCGGCGGATGGCCTGCGCATCGCCTTTGTTTCCAAAGGCGCTTTGGCCATTCGGCGGCTCGATCAGGAAAAGATGACGCGGGTTGCCGGAACGGAAGGCGCGGCCTTTCCATTTTTTTCACCGAATGGGCAGTGGGTCGCGTTTTTTGCCGGCGGCAAGCTGCAGAAGGTTGCCATCGACGGCGGCGTTCCTATCCCCTTGTGCGACGCTCCACACGCCGGCGGCGGAAATTGGGGTGACGACGACGCCATAGTTGCGGCGTTGGGCGATGGACTTGCGGTTGTACCTGCCGCGGGTGGGGTACCCAAGTGGTTGACGCACGCAAAGGACCTTTCGCGCCCACTGATGTGTATGTGGCCGCAAAAGCTTCCCGGCGACCGTGGTGTGCTGTTCGCGGCGGTCGATGGCAGCGCCAGAGGCTCGCTGCAGATACTCACTCCGAGTGATGGCAAGTTCAGAACGGTGGTCGAGAATTCCACCCAGGGCCACTATCTGTCCAGTGGATATCTGGTCTACCATCAGCGGGGGAAGCTGTTGGCCGCACACATGGATCCGCGCCGGCTTGAGTCCACAGGCCCGGCCATACCTCTCGTTCAAGATGTGTCGAGCACTGGCGGCCGAGCGGACTTCGACCTCTCGGCCTCGGGCGCGCTGGTTTACCGATCTGGCAACGCGGGAACAAGCGTCGTTTCCTGGCTTTACTCCTCGGGCAAAATCGAGCCACTGATCCGCGATCCCGATAACTACATTACGCCTCGTCTGTCACCGGATGGAACGCGGTTGGCGCTAGCGCTGTTCCAGCAAGGCAAACAGAACATTTGGGTTTACCATCTCCGACAAGAGACTTGGACCCGGCTGACATTCGGCGCGGATACGGAGATGCTGCCCACCTGGACGCCCGACGGCGAGTTCGTAGCATTCCGCTCCGGCAATACGCTGGCATGGACTCGATCCGATGGCAGCGGGAAGGTGGAACATCTGGCGGATGTTAGCCCCAATGCAGGCCCTTGGTCATTCTCGGCTGATGGAAAGTGGCTGGCGTTTTGGCCGCTTCAGCCGGACTCGGATCTTTGGATTGTGCCGGTAGAACGGTCGCCAGGCGAACTGCGGTTAGGACGCCCGCAGCCTCTGCTGGCGCAGGTGGCATCGAAAGGCGCGCCAGCTTTATCGCCCGATGGCCGCTGGTTTGCCTACACTTCGAACGAGTCGGACGGCTTTGAGGTTTATGTGAGACCGTTTACGCTACCGGGCAAAGCGCGGAGCGGAAAATGGCCAGTATCCAGTGGGGGAGGATGGAGTCCCATTTGGTCTCACGACGGCAAGAGCTTGTTCTATGAAAGCCCCGATCGGCGGGTTCAGGTGGCTGACTGCTTTGTCAAGGGCGATTCGTTAGTTGTGGGAAAGCCGCGAGCCTGGTCGGGGACGCGCTTGGTTGACACAGGCTTATTCTACGGCTTCGACCCCGCGCCGGACGGGAACCGAGTGCTAGCCTTGTTGCCTGCTGAGGGAACTAAGCCGCAGCCACTTCTCCGCCTGCTGCTTAACGTGGACACTGAACTGAGGAGGCGGATGCCGCCGCACCGCGAATAGTGGCGGTTGAGCGGTTACCGCGAGAGAGCGATGCGTATTTATGAAACGGAGTACTTAGCTTCGGACGCTATCGATAAACTTATGCAGCCGTTCTAACCCGCGTTCCAATTCCGTCATGGAGGTCGCGTAAGAAATTCGCACATGCTCATTCGTGCCGAACGCCTCACCCGGAACAACAGCCACGCCCGACGCCGTCAATAATTGATTGGCAAAATCGAGCGAATTCTTCACCTTGCCGCCCTTGAATGCCACGCTAATATTCGGATACGCATAGAACGCGCCTTTGGGCATGACGATAGACACGCCGGGAATCTCGCGCAGGCGGCCGATGACGAAATCGCGGCGGCGGCGATATTCGGCCAGCATCACCGGAACAGAGTCTTGCGGCCCACGCATCGCTTCCACGGCGGCTTTCTGGGCGATTGAGGTCGGGTTCGAGGTGCTATGGCTCTGCAACTTCATCATCGCGCCGATAACGGGAGCCGGCGCCAGCGCGAAGCCAATGCGCCAACCGGTCATGGCGTACGTTTTCGAGAGCGAGCCCGCCACCACTACGCTTTCCTTCGCGCCCGGCGCTGCCGCTATTGAAAAGGGCGCGGCATCGTAAACGAACTGGCAGTAGCATTCGTCGGTCATCAAGAAAATCTCGCGTTTGGAAGTCAGTTCGAAAATAGCGCGAAATTCTTCCTTCGACAAAACTCCTCCACTGGGATTGCAGGGCGAATTGACGATGACGAGTTTGGTCTTCGGCGTCAAATGCTTTTCAATCAGGCGCGCGCTCACCTCAAAGCCGCTGCTTTCGTCGGTCTCGACAAACACGCAGACTCCGCCCGCATAATTCACCACATCCTTGTAAGTCACCCAGTAAGGAACGGGAATGATCACCTCATCGCCTGGATTGATAAGCCCCTGAATTAGATTGAATATGGCGTGCTTGCCTCCCACTGTCACCATGCATTCGGAGGCGCCGGTGTAGTTCGTGCCGAAATCCTTCTGGTGGCGTTCACAAATGGCTTCACGCAGTTCCAGTGTGCCGCCGGTATTGGTGTATTTCGTGAAATTCGCATCCAGCGCCTTGATGGCGGCCTGCTTGATGTTGGCGGGCGTCGGAAAATCGGGCTCGCCCGCACCGAAATCGACAATGTCGACGCCTTCTTTGCGGAGCCGTTCGGCTTCCGCCGCCACCTTCATGGTGGATGAAACGCTAATAGTGGAAATACGTTCTGCGAGTTCTGCGGTTGCTTGCATAAATTGATACCTTCTAATTTACCTTTTGTTGATGGCGGGGAATTTGCATTGCGGGCTTGGTAACCCGAAAATAGTGGTTGTTACCGGTCCTTGGCAGTCGCGGCTCAGAAACGGTGGTTTCATCATTCAGGGTCAGAGCGCACGAAGGCGGCGAAACACGGCTTCCGGCACAAAGGTTGCGGCATCGCCGCCTAACGTGATGATCTCTTTCACCATGCGCGAGCTGAGGAACGAGTATTCCGAGCTGGCCATCAGGAAGATAGTTTCAATCTCCGGCCGCATGCGCCGATTTAATAGCGCCATCTGCAATTCCGTTTCATAATCGGAGACGGCGCGAATGCCGCGCAATATCGTATCGGCACTCCGCCGAGCCGCATAATCCACCAGCAAGCCGTCGAACAGATCGATCTCCACGTTTGGCAGATGAGCGGTGATTTCGCGCAGCATATCGGCGCGCTCGGTGGTCGTAAAGAGCGGCTGCTTTTGGGTGTTTTGCAAGATCGCTACTATGAGGTGGTTGACCAGCCGGGCGCCGCGCGTGATGAGATCCAGATGCCCGTTAGTGGGCGGATCGAAGGAGCCCGGGAAAATGGCGGTGACGCTGTTGGGCATGGAATATTGAAAACTTGAGTGTAGCGGAGTTGTTGTGAATTCACAGAGCATTTTCGATTCGGGCGATAGCGGTATTTTCGATGTGAAGACTCATGCGGCAGGCCCGGCGGGCGTGTTGCCGGTGACTGAGGAGATGCTGCGCGAACAGCCTTCCGGCAATCTGTTCGGACTGACGCAGAACACCGGCATGGGCTGGGAAACGGCGGCGCTGGGCGGGAAGCAAGTGCTGATTCTAAGCACGCATGGCGGGGTGCGAGCGCCAGATGGAACACCTATCGCTTTGGGCTATCACACAGGCCATTGGGAAGTGGGTTTGTTAGTGGCCGAAGCGGCGCGCGAATTGAAAGCGCTCCGGGCCATTCCTTTCGCGGGCGCTTGCACAGATCCCTGCGACGGGCGCACCCAAGGCACGGTAGGCATGTTTGATTCGCTGCCCTTTCGGAATGACGCGGCCATCGTGTTACGGCGTTTGATTCGTTCGCTGCCTACCCGGCATGCGGTGATCGGCGTGGCTACTTGCGACAAAGGTTTGCCGGCCATGATGATGGCGCTGGCGGGCATGCATGATCTGCCCTGCGTGCTGGTGCCGGGCGGCGTTACCTTGATACCCGAAGAAGGTGAGGACGCGGGCAAAGTGCAAACCATCGGGGCGCGTTTTGCGCATGGCAAGATCACCTTGGAACAAGCCGCGCTGGAAGGATGCCGCGCCTGCGCTTCGCCGGGGGGTGGCTGCCAATTCCTGGGTACGGCCGCAACCTCGCAAGTGGTGGGCGAAGCGTTGGGCTTGACGCTGCCGCATGCCGCGCTGGCTCCGTCCGGACTACCCATCTGGCTGGATATGGCGCGGCGTTCGGCGCGCGCCGCTTTACGCCTGGTTGAAGCAGGTTTGAAGATACGCGATCTACTCACGGCGGCGGCGCTTGAAAACGCCATGGCCGTGCATGCGGCTTTTGGCGGCTCGACGAATCTGCTCCTGCATGTGCCGGCTATCGCGCACGCCGCCGGATTGAAACGACCATCGGTTGCCGATTGGAGCCGTATTAACCGCTCCGTTCCGCGCTTAGTGGACGCGTTGCCCAACGGCCCGCGAAACCATCCGACGGTGCAAGTCTTTCTGGCTGGCGGAGTGCCGGAGGTGATGTTGCATCTGCGCCGGGCGGGCCTGCTGAATACCAAAGCGCTAACAGTGTCGGGCGAAACGCTCGATGAGTCGCTCGATTGGTGGGAGCAATCGGAGCGGCGTATGCAACTGCGTGCCAAGCTCAAGACGCTGGATGGGATCGACGCCGACGACGTGATTCTTGCTCCCGCCCAGGCACGCGAGCGTGGACTCACTTCGACCGTCTGCTTTCCCAGTGGGAATCTTGCACCTGAAGGATCCGTTGTCAAGGCGACCGCGATTGATCCGTCTGTTGTCGATGCCGACGGCGTTTATCGCAAGCGCGGTCCGGCCAAAGTCTTCCTTGCGGAGAAAGATGCCATTGCGGCGATCAAAGAAGGCCGAATTAAAGAAGGCGACGTGCTGGTACTCATTTGCCGCGGGCCGCTTGGATCTGGCATGGAGGAGACGTACCAAATCACCTCCGCGTTGAAATTTCTGCCATTTGGAAAACACGTGGCGGTAATTACCGACGCCCGTTTTAGCGGAGTTTCGACGGGCGCTTGCATCGGCCATGTTTCTCCGGAAGCGCTCGCGCAGGGGCCGGTCGGCAAGCTGCGCGATGGCGATCTCATTGAAATTATCATCGACCGGAACAAGCTGGAAGGAACCGTTAACTTTGTCGGAGACAGCGAGGAAAATTTTGCCGCGCGTCCCATGCGCGAGGATTTGCGCGCCGATCCAAACTTGCCCGACGATACACGTTTGTGGGCCGCCTTGCAGCAGGCGAGCGGAGGAATTTGGGGAGGTTGTGTTTACGACGTAAACGCAATTATGGGTCGATTAGGAAAACGTTAGTTAAGTCGTGCGAACTCCACCCGCTGAGAGGAGCGCCGCGCCGTTCATTCCTTTTTAGCAGCCGGGCCCAATCGAATGACCTTGGATAGTTGCGGCCCATAAGTCAAGGTGAATAATTTTCGATCGAAAAGCGCTCGGTTGCTCGTCAGCTCTTGGTAGGCGGACCCATGGTTGTTATAGACGTGGGCTGCCACATTGCGAAGCAGGAAGATCGATGGATCGTTCGTGGACTCGAACGATTTGGCGTCGATTGTCACCGTTCGAGCGCCGCTATGCGGATCAATCGCCTCGAAGTGCCAGCCTTGCCCGCCAGCCAAGGCAGCAGTGCTTAGAACAAACAGGAGTAACGAGACTCTCATTCCCTAGTGAACCACGATTCTTAGAACGGTTGCAAACGACCGCAGCTATCTATCTAAACCACGGGCTCTGCTTCTGATCCCGCTCTCTCTTCTCCCGTTCTTTATCTTCTTTCGATTTGCCGCCTTTGAAATACAAATGCACCGTCACCGTATGCGTTGAGGTGTCCGTCGTGTAATCCGAATGGGTATCGGCCAAATTGTCGAATAGCCCTTGCTCCTGCACCTTTTTCAAAAAGAAATCCGGGTATTCGGGATTGAAAACATGCCCTGGCTTTTCGCCCCAAAGTTTTTCAATCACAGGCTGCGACGTGATATCGAGCCCTTGAATATCGAGTTTGGCAAAGTTGTAGGGTTCGCCCGCCACCACGTTATAAATCACGTTGACGGCCTTCTTGGAATCGTCAACCTGGGTTTCGTTGGTGATGTTAGCGTCTAACAGCCCGCGCCGTTTCAGGCGGTGCATCAGTTCGATGCGGAAGTTATCCATCTGTTCGGCGTTGAAGGTCTGGCCCGGCTTGAAGGTAATGGCCGAACGCACTTCATCCTCTTCCAAACCTTTGCCACGGAAACGCACTGTGCCGAATTTAAATAACGGGCCGTCTTTGATCTCCACTTTCACCACCACGCCGGCATTGGTTTTCGAAGGCTCCACTTCCACCTTTGGAAAACTCACCGCCGCATAGCCTCTGGCTGCGTAAACGGGCTTGATCGCGCCATCCAGAATCAATTGGAGCCGCACTTCCGATAGCGGTACGCCAATGGCAACCGCGTTCACCGCGCGCAGAATGGTGCCGGTATCCACCGCTTCGTTGCCGCTTACCTGCACTTGCGAGATAGTGGGTGCGGGGATGTTCGGCGTGAAGAGGACCGTTAGATCCTGCGGATCGTCGTTCGAAATAACGCTGCGCACTTTGGTATTCGGAGTGGTTTGCGCGACAAACGCTTCCACCGCCGACCGGTAACGCTGCAACGCGCCATCCGTGCCCGGAATGCGGTCTGAGTAGAGATCCACATGCTCTTTGAGGTAGGCGCGAATGGCCTCGGGATTTCCCAGCCGCTCGAAACGCATCGGGAAAGTTTGCAGATTTTCCGCCACTTCGAAGGTGACATCGTACTGCGGCGCAGGGCCGGGGCTGGTGCGGTATGCGAAATCAACTTTGGTGAAGAGTTCCAGATCCTGCAGCTTCTTTTGCGCATGCTCAATCTGCGCTGGGGATACCCGCTGGCCCACTTTTAGACCCGACGCGGCGGCAATCGCTTCCGCTTGGTACACGCTATTGCCCTTGACGACGATAGAATGCAGGGGTCCCGGCGGCGGTTCACGTTTGGACGTCTGTGCCGCTGGAGCAAGGGCGAAGCTTGCGAAAATCACGGTGCAAACAAGAACGCGCATACGCCTAAGTCAATCATACGTGCGCCAAACGAATCGAGTTTCGCAGACCAGATCCACGGCCATGCACTGGTGGACCTGAAACCGCTGAAAAATAAGGGCCGAATGCTACACTTGAAGCGAAAATGGCATACGACGTTGTAGTCATTGGCAGCGGTCCTGGGGGTTATTCCGCTGCCGTTCGCGCCGGTCAATACGGTCTGAAAACGGCTCTGGTTGAGCGCCAAGTCCGCCTGGGCGGAACCTGCCTCCTGGTAGGCTGCATCCCTACCAAAAGTCTGCTCCATTCGGCCGATGTTTGGGATTATTTCAAGAATCCCGAAGCACAGGGCATTGAATGCAAAGACGTCCGATTGAATTACCCGCGCATTGTCGAGCGCAAAAACAAGATCGTTTCGAAGCATTCCAAAGGCATCGAGTTTCTGATGCGCAAGAACAAGGTGGATGTCATCAAGGGGAACGCGCGGCTTTTAGGCGGGGGCCGTATTGAAGTTTCGGGCGAGCAAGGCACCCAAACCGTGGAAGCGAAGAACATCATTCTGGCCACTGGTTCAGAAGCGCGCATGCTGCCCGGCCTGGAGCCCGACAACGACCTGATTCTTACCAATATTCAAATTCTCGACCTGGCCGCGGTGCCGGCATCGCTCGGCATTATTGGCGCCGGAGCAGTAGGCGTTGAGTTTGCCTCGATCTTCAGCCGCTTCGGGTCAAAAGTTACGGTTCTGGAAATGCTGCCGCGCGTTGTGCCAGTGGAAGATGAAGAGATCTCGAAGGAACTCGATAAGAGCTTCAGAAAGGCCGGCATTCGCGTGGAAACGGGCGCGCGCGCCGAGAACATTACCCGCCACGCCCATAGCGTGAGCGTAGACGTGACCCTCAACAACGGCCAAACCGAGCGTCTGGAATTCGACAAGCTGCTGGTGGCCGTGGGCCGCAAACCGAATACCGAAAACTGCGGCCTTGAGAACACCCACGCGCAGCTGGACCGCGGCTTCGTCAAGGTAAATGAGTTCCAGGAAACCAATGAGCCGGGCCTCTTCGCGATTGGCGACATTGTGGCCGGCACACCGCAGCTGGCCCATGTAGCCACAGCCGAAGGAATGATAGCAGTGGGGCACATTGCCGGCAAGAACGTTCGGCCCATCAACAAAAATTGCATACCGGGCGCCACGTATACCGACCCCGGCATCGGCAGCGTGGGTCTAACCGAGGCGCAAGCGCGGGCTCAAGGCCGCAGTGTGAAGGTCGGCAAGTTTCCCTTCGTGGGGAACAGCAAAGCCACCATTCTGGACAAGCATGAAGGCTTTGTGAAGGTGATTGCCGACGACAAGTTCGGCGAAATTCTGGGCGTACACATCATTGGCCCCGAGGCGTTCGAGATTGTCGCCGAGGCCGTGACGGCCATGCAGGCCGAAGCCACAGTTGAGACGATGATGCACACCATTCATGCTCATCCAACCATCTACGAGGCGGTAGGCGAAGCCTTCAACAACGTGTACGGTTTGGCCATCAACATCTGAGATGAAGAGACCAATAGAGGTTTTGGATCTCGGCCGTATGCGCTATGCCGAAGCGTTCGCTCTGCAACAGTGGCTGGTGGCTGAACGGCAACGCGGCCAAGGCGTGGATACGCTGCTGTTTGTGGAACATCCGCACGTCGTTACCATGGGCCGCAACGGCAAGCAAGAGCACGTTTTGGCAAGCGATGAAGTGCTTGCGCGCTCCGGCATCGAGTATTTCGAAAGCGACCGCGGCGGCGACGTCACCTATCACGGGCCCGGCCAACTGGTTGGCTACCCCATTCTGGATTTGCGAGAATGGAAGCGCGACGTCCATGCCTTTTTCCAGGGCATCGAGCAATGCTTAATCGATGCATTGGCGGTTCTAGGCGTAGCCGCGCAGCGGATTCCAGAACGTGGATACGAAGGTGTTTGGGTGAGGGGCGAAAAAATCGCCGCGATAGGCATACATATTAGCCGCTGGATCACTTCGCACGGGTTCGCGCTGAATGTGGAAACCGACTTGAGCTATTTCAAATACATAGTTCCGTGCGGGCTCGCTAAGCCCGTTTGCTCGTTGAGAAGCGTGGGCTGCAACGCCGGCCGCGATGAAGTGATGGCGGCTGTTACCGCGGCCCTGGCAAACGAGTTCCAGTATGAACCCCACCGAGTATGGCAATTGCAGGAGACACGATGATTGACGTGGAAATGCCCCAAATGGGCGAGAGTATCGTCGAAGGAACCCTCACACGGTGGCTCAAGAAGCCTGGCGACCGGGTGGAGCGGGATGAACCGCTCTTTGAAATATCGACCGACAAGGTGGACACCGAAATTCCATCACCGGCGGCTGGGGTGCTGAGTGAAGTGCTCGTTCAGGAAGGGGCGACGGTGGCGATTAAAACCATTGTGGCGCGGATTGGCGATGGCGCGGTCAAGCCCACGCCCGCTCCGGTTCCAGACGCGAGACCCGCCGTTCCGCCTCCACCCCCTCCTCCGCTCCCCATGCCCTCCGCGGCACCGCCGCTGCCGCCCCCCGTCCGAGGTTTCCCGCCACCGCCTCCTCCTTCGGTTCCTCAACCAGCCGCCGCTGGCCCCTATCCGGTCGAACCGCCCGCTCCTCCTCCTCCTCCCGCCCCACTGGCTGAAGGGGAAGAGGAATACGGCCTGCTTTCGCCGTTGGTCCGCAAGATGGCGCGTGAGTTCAATATTGATCTTTCCCAGGTGAGGGGTACCGGCGCCGGCGGCCGAATCACGAAGCAGGATGTGGAGACCTACATGTCCACGCAAGCGGCGCGTACGTATTCCGCCCCTCCCGCAGCTCCGGCAGCGCGCCCGATTCAGCAACCGCCCCCACCACCAGCGCCTGCACCGGCCCCACCGGCACCCGCTGCGCAACAACCCGTGGCTCCGCCAGCGCCCCCTCCACCTGCTCCTACCCCACCGCCTCCCGCCCCGCCTGCTCCCGCCGTTCCCCCGCCGCCGATAGCCGCTCCTCCACCGCCTGTGCAAGCTGCTCCTCCGCCTCCTGTGGTCCAACCCGCCGCCCCCGCCCCCGTGGCCCTGTCTGAGGCTGCCAAGACCCGTGTCGAGCCCATGAGCAATATGCGGCAGAAAATCGCCGAGCATATGGTCAACAGCAAGCGCACCTCAGCGCATGTCACCACGGTTCACAAAGTGGACATGACGAAGATAGCCAAACTGCGCGCCAAGTCTAAGGACGAATTCCACGCCCGCAATGGCTTCTCGCTGACATTTCTGCCATTTGTCACCGCCGCTGCAGCGGAGGCGCTGCGCTCATTCCCACTGTTCAACGCGTCCATAGATGGCAAGAACATCGTCTATTACCGCGAAATCAACATCGGCATCGCGGTTGCGCTGGAGGGCGGGCTCATTGTGCCCGTCATTCGCAACGCCGACGAAAAGAATGTAGCCGGCCTGCAGCGTGCGATTGTAGACTTGGCCGCGCGCTCCCGTTCCCGTCAATTGAAGCCGGATGAAGTGCAGGGGGGCACGTTCTCAATCACCAACTTCGGCAGTTTTGGGAGCATTTTCGCCACCCCGGTCATCAACCAGCCCCAGGTGGCCATTTTAGGCGTGGGAGCCGTCGAAAAACTGCCTGTTGTCGTGGATGGCGATGCCATTGCCATCCGCTCCCAAGCCCATTTAGCGCTGACCTTCGATCATCGCTTGATTGACGGCGCACTGGCCGATCAATTCTGCCAGAAAGTCAAAGGAATTCTCGACAACTGGTCGGCGGATATCTTGTAACAGTACTAGTTTGGGTTTGTTTGGAAACCGGCTTGCTATACACCGGCCCCAGGTGGACTGTCTTCTCAATCGTCGCTAATTCGCCGCTTGAAACGATTAACTAGTATACACTCCGTTTTCGGATAGCTTTGTATTTTTCGCTTGACGAAAGCCTAATGTAGGTTTACTATTCTCTTCAGGCTCGACGTTATTTAAGATCGATGAAAGAGGTCCGTGCATGACCTTCCAGGTCGGTGAAAAGGTGGTTTACCCAAACCACGGAGTTGGCACGATAGAGAATATTAGTTCTCGTGCCTTCGGCAGTCAGTTGGAGCGCTTCTACCTGCTTCGACTTTCTCCTAACCGCATGACGGTAATGGTCCCGTTTTCCCATGTGGGAGACGTTGGACTGCGTAAAGTCACCAAGTGCAGTGAGATCAACCGGGTATTGACCTACCTGTCGGCCGGCCGCCCTTGTTGCGCCGCGGATTGGAAAGACCGGTTTAAAGAAAACTCAGACAAGATGAAAGGCGGCAGTTTGCTGGAGATTGCGGAAGTGTTCAAAGCGCTTCTCATCATTCAGATGTCGAAGCCCCTTTCTTTCCGTGAAAAGAAGATGCTGGAACGCGCACGCAGCATGCTGATTCTAGAGACCTCCGTCGCCCGCTCCGCCAGCGAACCGGAAGCGATTGGGTTAATCGCTAAAGCGCTAGCTAAGTGCGGACTGCCCATGCCCGCCGCCTTGTAAGTGAGAGCTTTGACGGCGTGCCGCCCAGTTGCCAAGCTAGAGTGGGTCACTTTGCCCAAGCGGAGCGTAACTTCCACAGACTGCCCGACACCACTCCCGCCTTCCCGCCGTTCGCATAAAAAGCCAACCCATCCGCATCGGGGGGCGCAAACACCAGGTTCGTCATCGTCACGCGCCCGCCCTCCGCGAACACTTCAACCGAATCCCTGTCCACCACCACGTCTAAGCGCAAGCGATTGGCGTTCAGCTTAAGTGGCGCTTCCGTTCTAGCCGGAAAGTCTTTGTTGAATCCCACCTGGCCCGATTGGGTCCGGTCCATATACAGCACAGACTTTTGCCGGTCATAGCCGATGCTGGTGAATGTGCCGTTCTTTGCGAGCACTTTCCAACCGACTTCCTGAGCGGTGTCCAAAGGAACGATGGAAGTGAATTGGAACTGGTGCCCGGTTCCGCTCATCGCCTCATGCACCGGAACAGGAGCTTCTCGCAAACTTAGCAAGCTATCCACCGGCTGCTGTGTAAGTCGAATCCCCTCGCTCGTCGTACGCAGTGCTAGTTTCCGCGGCAGCGTCATTTGCCCGCGCCAGGGATTCGTGGGCACGTCTCGCGCATATTGCCAGTTGCTCATCCAACCGATCATCGTCGGCGTAATAGTCTTCGGAAGATTGTTAAACGTCAGCGCGCAATAACAGTCTTTGCCATAATCGGTCCACAAGGTGGTTGTGGCGGAATTCTCGTTCTGAAAATGTTCTCCGTCAAAGCGTCCAACAAAGTACTGTTCGCCCGACCCTCCCTGCAACGCGCCCGGATTCAATCCCACTTTCAATACCCAGCGCGTTTCCTGTTTGCCATCCACCGGCAACTCAAATAACTCCGGGCACTCCCATTGCCCGCTGGTAGCTCCCGCCGGGCCGAACTCACTCAGGCGGTTCCACTTCTTCAAGTCCGCCGAGACGTAGATCAATACTTTGTGGTCGTTCGGCAGCGCTACAGCCATGACCCAGCGCTTCCCTTGCGTAGACCAGAACACTTTCGGATCGCGAAAGTCCGACATGTTGAGATTCAAAACCGGATTGCCGCTATACTTCCTCCACGTTCGTCCGCGGTCGTTACTGTAGGCCACATTCTGCGTTTGCAACGCCGGCTTTGTCCCGGTCTCCGAAGTATGCCCGGTCCACACCGCCACCATACAAGGCTTGCCGCCCTGGCAAAACCCGCTGCTGTTGGTCTTATCCACCACCACGCTGCCGGTGAAAATCATCACGCCGTTCTCTTCGGCCAGCGCCACCGGAAGTTCTTCCCAATGCACCAAATCGCGGCTCACCGCGTGTCCCCAACTCATGTGTCCCCATACGTCGCCGAACGGGTTGTATTGGAAAAACAAGTGATACTCGCCCTCAAAAAACACCAAGCCGTTTGGATCGTTCGTCCAATGCTCGCGCGGCGAAAAATGGAACTGGGGCCTGAACGGCTGGTCGTAGCCGCTGCTTCCCGCTTGCCCCCACAGCAGCCCAGCTAAAGTTATCAGGCCCACATGCATGAAACGTCGCAAATTTCTCCTGCTTCCCGCGTCCAACGCGCTCAACAATTCGCTCACGAGGTATAGCATACTAATCTAAGCAACTCGCGCGTTCACTCGGCGCCCATTTTTCCAATGTCCTCTCTTCCAAGAAGCCTGCCGCGTATTTGCGTGGCCTTGGGTCTGCCTTCCGCTAGCCAGTTATATTGTGCCGCCGAGCGCGAATACAAAGACGGCAGTACCTTTACCGAGTTCCGTTTGGACTACTTATCCGATCCCGCGGCCGGCATTGAAGTTCTGCGTAAATTCCGCGCGAGTTATCCCGATGCCCAGGTTCTTGTCACTTGCCGCCACCACGGCGCCGCGGGCCGCTTCAAAGGCTCGCTCGATCATCAGGTTAAGTTCCTGGAAGACGCCCTGCGCGCCGGTTCTACGTTTGTCGATCTGGAAGTGGAATCCGCCGAGAAACTCAAACGCGCCGTGTCCGAACTCCGTCAACTGGGCCCGGTGTGTGTTTCTTATCACAATTTCGAAAAGACTCCGGCGCTCGAACCTATTTTGCACCGTTTGCGCAAACATGACGCCGATGTCTACAAAATCGCCACAACGGCCCGCAAGCCTACCGACAATCTGCGCCTCTGCGAGTTCGCGCGCGCCCATCTTGATCATCCCGTCATCGCCCTCGGCATGTCTGACATCGGCTTAGCCTCGCGCATTCTTGTCTCCCCTTTCGGCAGTCTCTTTACCTATGCGTCGCCTATGACTGAGAACGGCACCGCGCCCGGCCAAATTTCCGCGAAACTCATGCGCGGCCTTTACCGCTCGGAGAAACTCACCAAACAGACTCGCGTTTATGGCGTGATTGCGAGTCCCGTGGCCCACTCGAAGTCACCGCTCATTCACAATCGCGCCTTCCATGCAAGGCGCTGCGACGCTGTTTACCTGCCGTTTCTGGTGCCCACTCTGCAACTACCTGATTGGATGAAATTCGCCGCTAAGATGCCGGTCCACGGCTTCAGCGTTACCATTCCACACAAGCAGCGCATTCTGAATCATTTGGATATAGTTACACCACTCGCCAAGCGTATTGGCGCCGTTAACACAGTTTGGCGCAAGGCAGGGAAGTGGCGCGGCGCTAATACCGACGCCGAGGGTGTTCTCAAACCTCTCTCCCGTCACTTACGTTTGGCGCGCTCCTCCATCCTGATCGCGGGTTATGGAGGCGCGGCCCGCGCCGCCGCCATCGCTTTGGGCGATGCTTCGGCTCATATCACCATCACCGGCCGCAATATGAAAAAAGCGCAGGCGCTGGCCACCGCAGTCAAAGGCCAAGCCATCACTCTGCGCGAAGCCTCGCTTCGCCACTTCGACGCGTTGGTTCACGCCACTCCCTTGGGTATGCTTCCCAACACCGAGAGCTGTCTCTTCAACGACGCTATTCCCGCCGACGTCGTATTTGAGATGGTTTACAATCCCCGCGAGACACTGCTGCTCAAACGTGCCGCCGAGCAAGGTCTCACAGTTGTTCCCGGCATCGAGATGCTGCTTGAACAAGCTGCTCACCAGTTCGAAATTTGGACCCGCGAAACCGCCCCGCGCGCCGTTATGCGCGAGGCGCTACTCAGTTCTTAAACGTGTACCCGGCCGGATCTCATCCGTTGCGCGTCGCACCACTTTGTCGCCTACGTTCAAATTCCCTAGCACCTCCACAAGATCTCCCTCACTCGCGCCTCTCTTCACATCCACCCATTCCGCATTTCCCTTCAAGTCGCGAATGACGAACGTGCGCTCAGTAGTGGTGACCATGCTTGTCTTTGGTACAACCAGCGCCGAGCGCCTGTGATGCACCGGCCACTTCACAGTGGGATACATGCCGGGAGCCAGTGAGCCATCGCCATTCCCCGCACCCGCTCTACATAGCCCGCAACTCTCGCGTGTATGGAGACGCTGAGGAAAGGCAGAAACTCGCCCGGTAACTCCACTGTGCGCGACACTGTTTTCGATATTACGTTCAAGAATCTTGAGCTGAGCAATCAACTGGTTCACCGTTGCATTCTGCTCCAACGCTAACGGATCGGCAGCCGTATTTTGCGGCGCTAGATTCCGCTCCGGCGGCAACTGCATCAAATTGACCGCCGCAACCTCAATCTGCCCGGGTTCCAAACCGACGAATCGCCCTAAGTTCGAACGCGCAACCTCCGTCGCCTCTTGGGCCTGTATCAATTGCGTCTGAGCGGCTGCCAACTCGGCCTGAGCGCGTGAGCCGTCTGCCCCGGGCGCAGTTCCGCGTTTACCAGCGCACTCGTCGTGCCGTTTAGCTCGGCCGCGCGATCGACTCCAGCTTGCGCCGCCTTCACTGTCTCCTGCGCCGCCACCAGCGTGATGTAAGCGTCGGCCGCTGCTACCGCAATTTCGAATTCGGTTCGTTTGAGGGTAGCTTCGCGTTGAGTTCTCGCCGCATTCGCAGCTGCTACGCTAGCTTGACGCGCGCCAAAATCAAACGGCTCCCAGCTGACAAGCACGCCGGCCGCGCTACCCCACACGCTTCCCAAACCGTTTGTTCCAAGCGCCGGTCCGGTAATGGATGGAACCGTGCTCTGCGGCAAAAGCAAGCCGAAAACCTGGTTGTGTGTGGCCCGGTTCAATTGCGCACCTACGTCCACCCGTGGGAGATAAGCAGTTCTGGCCAAGCGAATTCCCGCTGCCGCCGCATTCATTTCTTCTTGTGAAACACGGATGGAGGGATAGCTTTTCAATGCCAGCTCTACAGCGTGACTGATCGTCAGTCCGCCGGGCTGCTCAGCTTGTCGCGCCGCCAATATTGCCGCAGCCACGAACAATGCGACGTAGCGAAGCCTCACGGGCGTCCCAAATTTAGTTCCAGCCAGCGCAACTCCTCCCAAAGCACGTGCTCCAGTGTTTCCGTTGCCGCGTATCCATGCGCTTCAAAAGGCAGCATCACCAACCTCACCGTTCCGCCGTTACCACGCACCGCCTGGTATAACCGTTCCGAATTTATGGGAAACGTACCTGTGTTATCGTCTGCTTCTCCGTGAATCAGCAACAGTGGGGCTTTGATGGTATTCGCGCTCATCAGGGGAGACATCTTGATGTACAAATCCGGCGCCTCCCACAGGGTTCGCCTCTCCGACTGAAAACCAAAGGGAGTGAGCGTACGGTTATAGGCTCCGCTTTCCGCTATCCCCGCTCGAAACAGATTCGAATGCGCCAGTAGGTTCCCGGTCATAAACGCCCCATAACTATGTCCTCCCACCGCCACTCGCTCCGGGTTAGTCACTCCCATCTGGGAAGCCTTGGCGATGGCGGCCTTTGCGTCCATCACAATCTGTTCCAGATACGTGTTGTTTACCGTCTCCGGATCGCCAATCACCGGCATGGCTGCGTTTTCTAAAACGGCATAGCCACCCAGCACCAGCAACAGATGACCACTTAATTGTGTATAGCGTTTCACCGACCCACTTACTTGCCCGGCGGTTGATGCGTCGTTGTACTCAAATGGATACGCCCACAAAAACGTTGGCAGCTTTGTCCCCGCCTTGTAATCAGGCGGCAGGTACAGCGTAAATGAAAGCTGCACGCCATCCTCGCGCTGATACTTCACAAGTTCCTTCTTCACCTGTCGCAAGCGCGGAAGCGGATCCAGATAGTGCGAAAGCATCGTGCTCTTTTCCGGCGTCCGCAGGTAATAGTTGGGAGGCTCCGTCGGGGTTTCGCGTCTCGTGAGAAGCAGCGTGCCGGACGCATCCAGCATCTCCACTGGTTCCTCATAACAGTCTCCGCTCGATTGGAAAAGCCGCTCACTCTTGCCGGTTGCGAGGTTGAAGCGGTCCAGGAACGGCTTGTCTCCTTCAGGACTTGCGCCTGCCCCTTCAAGAAAAATGGCATCGCCCTCTTGCCTCACGGCTGTTTGACCGTTGGTTTGCACCTCCGTCACCGGCGAGCCTTGATCTTTATAGCGGTCCTGCGCATTCCTGGCAAACAACAACTTCCCCGGCGAACTCTCATTTTTCAAATCCACCACGAACGTCCGCACCCAACGCTTGTCGCGCTCGTAGTCTTCCACCAGCGCCAATCCGCCCTTTGCCAACGGCTGCATGCCGGCAAAGCGCTGCTCCAGTTTTGTCAATTCAACAGGCTGACCGGCGGCAGGGTCGTCCAGCCTCAAAACACGGTCGCGAAACAGCGCCTTCTCTTTTGGATTCCCGCCATCCATCGCTTCCACCCAAACCAACGAACTGCCTTCCGCCGGCAGCCATTGATAAGAGCGGGGCCCGGTGCGCACGCCGTCAATCGGCACTCGATCGGCCAGCGGCAAACTCGCAATGGTCTTTACCGGGCGCCCGGCTTTGTTCCATACTTCAACCTCCGTCGGAAAATCCGCGTAAGGATGCAGGTAAGAATATGGCTTATGCAGCCGAGCCACCAGCGCATACTTCCCGTCGGGCGAAGGCTTGGCGGTTACAAAGATCCCTGGCTTGCCCGCTGGTTCCGTTTTGCCTGTGGCCGTATCGATATAGGCTAGCTGAGTGCCGCAATAGTAGTCGAAAAGCGCCTCATCGTGCGGAGTGGCCAGCATGTCTTCGTAAGTTCGAATCGGGCCTGATTTGCCGGTCCCTTCCTGTACATGCGGTCCTTCGGGTACCGGGCTCTCAGAGGGTGGCGCGCCGCGTCCGCTTGGCACCAGCCGCGCCAATAGTGTTCGGTTATCGCTCAACCACTCGACCACGTTTCGCCCAGGCCCATTCAGCGTCCCATTGATTTCGACGCCCGAAATTTTGCGGCTTTGCCCGCTCACCGTATCCACCACCCATAACTCGATTCCGTTCGAGCTTGTGTTCGTGAACACAAAATGCTTTCCATCCGCGCTCCAGATGGGGGCGCCCATTTTGCAGGGTCCCGCCGGCAGCGCCAGGGGCAGAGCCTTGCCTTCCGGCAACTTCATCAACTCAAACCGCGAGAAGTGCCGTTCCAAATGCCGCCCATTCGTCCGTATATCGATACGCAATCCCGCCAGCCGGGCCATGGGTTCCGCTAATTCCGCAATCGATGGATGCGCCGGCGCTTCCATCAACACGGCGTAATCCTTTGTGGGACTGACCGAAATCACGGGTGGCAATGGCTGGTTGATGGCGTCCGCGATTTCATGAGGCGGTTTTTGATAGGTGGTGATCTCTTCAGCCACTCCGCCGGAAAGCATAGTCAGGAGGGAAACCGTCAGGCAAGCGCGATTCATATCGAAATTGTACGCGAATCACCCTGTTAACCCCGGTTCACCATAGCGCTCGCCGTCGAATCTAAGAACGCTGCCAACACTTGCGCCGCCGGCTCGGGCAGATTCGCTTCTTCCAGCGCTTTCGTCATGAGCGTCATCCAGCGGTCGCGCGCGGCTTGGTTGATCGTGAATGGCGCGTGTCTCATTCTCAACCTGGGATGGCCTCGCTCTTCAATGTATTGCTGGGGCCCGCCAAAGCGATAAATGAGAAAGTTTCGCAGACGGTTCTCGGCCGCTGCCAGATCGCGCCCTTCATACATAGGTCCAAGAATGTCGTCAGCCGGAATCTGTCTATAAAATGCACCAATCAGCCGCGTGAAACCTTCTTGCCCAACGGCCGCAAAAACTTCATGTTCTTCCACCAAGACGATGCTAGCAATTAACGCGTTATTGTGGAGCGTTTTGATCGGGCCTCGCCGCGGCGCTCCCGCTATGCTTCGGGCCTAACCCTAACCCGATCAGCGACAACGCGCTAATTTTCCCGTCGGCCGTCAAATTTCGTTCGGTCTGAAATTGTTTCAAAGCGGCTACTGAATCGGCGTTCCATTCGCCGGTGGGTTCACCTTTGAAATAACCTTTGTCCGCCAGCGCTTTTTGGATCTCCTTCAGACGTTCAGGCTCGGGATGCGCCGGCATCACTGGCCCCGCGTGTACCCGCACAACGCGTGAAACCCTAACCAATCGGCCATGCACCATGCGCGTCACCATCACACGCCGCACACTGGGCTTGCTCGCGCGTACGCCCTTTTCCTGCTGCAAAGCATCGCTTCGGCTCGCCGGTCTCCGGTGGCTTGGCGAAACTGCTACCGAAGCCTTGGTTTTATGCACCCCAGGCCGCACCGGAGCCGCCCAAACGGCAACCGATCCCGCCGAAAGAACCAGAATGGCGAACAACAGTCTCATCGCAATGCAATACAAATCTTAGCATCGAAATGGCGGTTCCGGCATTCCCCACTCACCTTAGCCCGCCTCACTTCTCCAAATAAAAACTTCCCGCAAACAGTGCGTCAATCCCCGACGAATAAAAGCTTCTGACCGCATCCCTGGGCGTGCAAACCAGCGGATCGCCAAACAAATTAAAACTCGTGTTATACAGCACCGGCAAGCCGTTCGCCTTTCCCGCCGCCTCAAGCAATGCGTGATACAACGGATTCTCCGCCTTGTTCACCACATGCACGCGAATCAGATCGCGCCCCAACAACGCGGCCGAAAAAACATCCCGATGCTGCGCCTTCACTTTAGCCACCGTCGCCAGATAGCGGGCATTGGCCCCCACCTCGAAATATTCGCCGGCATACTCTTCCGGCACCGAAGCCGCAAACTTCCGGAAACTCTCCCGGCGCTTGATGTAAGCATTCAGGTTCTCTGTCGAGTAAGGATTCAACGGCGATGCCAGAATGCTTCGGTTCCCCAGCGCGCGCGGCCCAAATTCCATGCGCCCCTGCATCCAGGCGACAATTTTGTTGTCTTTCAGCGCCTCAATCGCCCGTTCAATCAACTCGCCTTCCGTCAACAAATACCGGAAGCGCAGTTTGCAATTTTCCAGCACTCCTTTGATTTGCGCCGGCGTGTAACTCGGACCCAGGCAAAGCGTGTCGAACGCCGTGCGCTTTGTCTGGCCGTAGAAATTGTGCCAAGCGTGGAACGCCGCGCCCAAAGCCGTTCCCGCATTGCCCGCCGCCGGCTGCACAAAGACCCGGGCGAATTTCGTTTCCAAGGCGCGAATCAAAAGCGCATTTAGCGCCAACCCGCCCGCCACGCACACATTCTGCGCCGGCTCAAGCATGGCGCACACCGCTTCTTCCACCGCGTTCTGCAAACTGCTGGCGATATCCGCTTTCAACTGCTGGCTCAAGGGCTGGTCGGCGTTAATCCCCGTCTCCGCATAAAACTTCCGGCTGAAACCGCCGCGCGTTAGATGGTCTGCATCGAAATAGCTGCGGTCCAGTCTCGGCCACGCCGCTGAACCGCTATGTAGAATGTTGCGGAACACTTCCACATAAGCCGGTTCCCCCGACGCCGATAGCCACTGCACCTTGTGCTCATCCGCCCGCGGCTCATATCCCAGCATTTCGGTCACCCGGTTGAACAAGTCTCCGAACGAATCCGGAAAGTACATCTCCCGCACCGGCAGCAAATGATTCATCCGGCCTTGAAACAACGCCCCTGAGCGGAAATCGCCGGCCCGGTCAAGACTCAACACCGCCGCATGCTCAAAACCCGAGGCGTAAAACGCCGAAGCGGCATGCGCCAGATGATGCTCAACCACGATAACTTCGCTGCGCGGAAAACGTGTCCGCAAATCGATTTGGGTGCCGCTCTCGGCTCCCGGCGTAAACGGCCGCGCCAGAGCCACGCCTTCCACTTCGTCCGGCTTTACCCCGGCCGCCTCCAATGCCAGCGCAAACGCTTCCTCTGGAAACGACCCTGGCCGGTCTTGCCGCGAAACCTTTGCTTGTTCTACGGCCGCCGCCAGCTGGCCGTCTTTCAACACACAGCACCCCGGGTCGCTCAGCAACCCGCCCAGGCCAACGATCACTCGCGGCATGCTCAAACCTTCCGCAGCCGTGCGATCGCTCTCTCTCGTCCAATGCAGCGGAACACTGCGAAGGCGCTGGGGCCCACTGGTTGACCGGTGAGCGCGGCGCGGCTGGCATTGATCAACACGCCCGCTTTCACACCGCGTTCTTCCGCCAGTTTCCGCAAATCCGCCTCTACGCTAGATTCCGTAAACTCGCTGTTGCCGGCAATTCGATCAGCCAGTTCATGCATCAAGGCGCGTGCCCCAGGCGCATTCAATTTCTCGAGCGCACCGGGCTCAATCTCGAAATCGTCGCTAAAGTAAGCCCGCCCTTTACTCGCAAAATCCAGCAGCGTTGCGAAGCGCGAACGGATGGTATCCACCACGTGCGCGAAAAAAGCTTCATCGCCATACGGCTCCAAACCGCGGGCCGCCAATGCCTTCTTCACCAGCGGAGCCAACATCTCTACCGGCATGGCGCGCAGATGCATCGAGTTCAGCCACAGGGCTTTGGGGTCAATCGGATCCGCATCGCTGAAGTTCACCACCGCGTTACTGCGGTTCACTCCTTCAAAACTGAACGCATTCTGCAACTCAAGCAGCGTCATCTGCTCGCGGTTATCTTTGGGAGACCACCCCAGCAGGCAAAGAAAATTGATGTAGGCACTGGCCAGGAAACCGTTATCGCGATAGGTTGTCACGCTCACCACTGGCCCGTGCCGGCGCTTGGAAAGCTTCGAGCCATCCGGCGCGATCAGCAGCGGCAAATGCGCCAGCCGCGGTACCGGCGCTCCCGCCGCTTGAAAAATCAGAACATGTTTGAACGTGTTCGTAAGATGATCCTGCCCGCGAATGATATGCGAAATCCTCAGGTCGATATCGTCGGCGCACGTCGCCAGATGATAGGTCGGCATCCCATTACTTCGCAGCAATGCGAAGTCTTCGATATCCGCCGTGAGCTTGCTCTGCTCCCCATACACTTCGTCGTGGAACGCCACTTCCTGAGCGGGATCGCGCTGTACTTTAAACCGGATCACAAACGGCTCGCCAGCCGAGGCCCGCGCAGCGCTTTCGTCTGTCGTCAGCGCGCGCATCTCCGGATTGCACAACCAGGGACCGCTCCCATGCGGCTTGTCTTTAGGATCGACGTCGAGCGCCGCCGGCACAAAATCTCTATACGCCCACCCCTTGGCCAGCAACTCATACGCCAGCTTTCGATGCAGGTCCAGCCTTTCCGACTGCCGGTAAAACTCATCCCATCCCAGCGCCAGCCATTCCAGCCCTTCGTAAATAGAATCTAACGACGCTTGCGTATTGCGGTCAACATCGGTATCGTCAATGCGCAGCACCATGACGCCCTTCGACTTGCGCGCGAATAACCAGTTGAAGATGAATGTTCTGGCACTGCCAATGTGCAAATAACCCGTCGGCGAGGGAGCAAACCGGACCCGTATCATGAAGTCTTAGTGTACGAAAAAGACCTTGCATTGAAGCGCAAAGGGCGCGGCTGCCCGCCGCCACATGGGGAGGAACTCCCGCGCATCTTCGGGCGGCACGCTTGATACCGTGGCCGTTTTGCGCGAGTTCCTTGAAAGGGTAAAGGGCACGGCTCAACTCTCCGCAACCCGGAAAAGCCGCTGGTCGTACTTGATCCACCTGCACCACTCGATCTCTACCTTCTTGGCATCCCTATGCAAAGGGTTTAGCAGGCAGTTGAACGATTCGGGAGATGGCACGGAGGGCACGACTAGCAAAGCGCCGGAGCGTTTGGCCAGCCACGCATCTCCGACGAATTGGGTTTCCATCAAATTCTTTTGCCAGCCATCTGACAGGCGGCCTGCGGGAAGAACCTCCCTTGACAAGCGATCAGCAACGCTTACTTTAATGAGTTGATAGGCTTCGGGGAAGACGCTCGGGTTAATGTGAAGGTTAGCCAACACTTCGAGCAACGCCACCGCCGGGTGTTCGGAGAGATAAACGATTCTCTTGCCGCGTTCAGCCGTATGCCAGCGGCCATCTGCTTTTTCACCGCCTAGACCTTGCAGGTCGCAGCGGTTGCTAATGCGCCAAAGAGGGGCATCAGGTGTAGATGCCATCGTCAATTTGCCAGAGCATGCTCTCCACCAGGCGGCCGCCGGCTTCCGTGGGCAGCATGCTCAGTGGTGTGCGATTGTTCAGACGCCCATCCGGAGTTCGCAACCACAGCAACGCCTTGTCGTGACTGCCAAAGACCACATCCGCCTGCGCCAGAACGCGTCCCACGCGGATGGCCCGTTCCGTCTCTTCGTTAGAGAGTTTCTCGCCCCGCGCTCTGCGGTGCTTCAGCGTGCGGGGGGAGATGACAATGGACGAGACTTCCGAGAACGTCAAGCCGCTGTGCCGCAAGTGGGCAATGCTCTCAGTAGGGATACCCTGTTCAACGATTTGCGCCAGATCGAATTCCGATTGCGGCGAGATGCCAACGAACGAACGGATTTTTAGATTGGTCTCCATAATTGCCACCTAGGGACATTATGCCACAGATGTGAATGGCGAAATGTAAATTTGCTACTTCTTTCCATTCTAAACTCCGACCCTGCCCAGTTTCGTCTGATAACCTCGAATTACCCCCAAACATGAGCAGTTTTGTCATCACTTTACCCGACGGCAGCCAACAAACGGTGCCGGCCGGAAGCAAGCCCCTCGATGTCGCCAAAAATATCAGTTCCCGTTTGGCCGACGCCGCCCTTGTGGCACGCGTCAATGGCGAGCTTTACGATCTGACCCGCCCTTTCGAAAGCGACGCGAAGCTGGAAATTCTGACAAACAAAAATCCCGAATCCCTCCAAGTCTACCGTCATTCGACGGCGCATTTATTGGCAGCCGCGGTGCTTGAACTCTATCCCGAAACTCAACTCGGCATTGGCCCACCTACCGATACAGGCTTTTACTACGATTTTGACCGCGCCACGAAATTCACCCCCGACGATCTGGCAAAGATCGAGGCGCGCATGCACGAGATTCAGGCGCGCAACTTGCCGTTCCACCGCCAGATGACGACCAAACAGGTCGGCCTTGAGAAATACAAAGACGATTGGATGAAGCGCGAATTGATTGAAGAACGCGCCGGTGACGTATTTTCCGAATACACGCTGGGCCCGCACTTCATCGATTTCTGCCGCGGCCCGCACGTACCTTCCACTGAAAAGCTCAAAGCGTTCAAGCTGCTCTCCATTGCTGGAGCGTATTGGAAGGGCAACGAAAAAAATCCGCAATTGCAGCGCATTTACGGTACTGCTTTTTTTACTAAAAAAGACCTGGACGACTACCTGAACAAGCTCGAAGAGGCGAAGAAGCGCGACCATCGTAAGCTCGGCCAGGAACTCGATCTCTTCAGCATTCAGGAATTGGGCGGTCCCGGTCTGATTTTCTTCCACCCGAAAGGCGGCGCGATTCGCAAAGTGATTGAAGATTGGATGCGCGATGAGTATGTGAAGCGCGGCTATTCCTTGGTGTACACGCCCCATGTAGCGCGCAGCGATTTGTGGAAAACGTCCGGCCACTACAACTTTTATGCGGACAACATGTTCGCGCGCATGGAACTGGACGACGCGGAATACCAGTTAAAGCCCATGAACTGTCCGTTCCACATCCTGATCTATCGCGACCGCATGCGGAGCTATCGCGATTTGCCGGTGCGCCTGGGTGAACTAGGCACGGTCTACCGTTACGAACGTTCCGGCACCATGCACGGCTTGATGCGCGTGCGCGGCTTCACGCAAGACGACGCCCACATCTTCTGCACGCCCGATCAGATCGAAAACGAAGTGGTGGATTGTTTGCAGTTCGCCATCGACACCCTGAACACTTACGGCTTCACGGAGTACGAAGCTGAACTTTCCACTTGGGACGGCGGCGCCAGCGGCAAGTATGATGGCACGGCCGACCAATGGGACATGGCCGAGAAAGCTCTGCATCGCGCTACCGACCGTCTCAAGATGAAGGTTAAGTTTTCGCCCGATGAAGCGGCGTTTTACGGTCCGAAGATAGACGTTAAGTTGGTGGACGCCATCGGCCGGCTGTGGCAGTTATCTACCGTGCAGTTTGATTTCACGCTACCGCGACGATTTGGCTTGGAGTATATTGCCGAAGACGGCAAGCAGCACCAGCCGTTGATGGTGCATCGCGCGCTGTATGGCTCAATCGAGCGCTTTTTTGGCATCCTGATTGAACACTATGCCGGCGCTTTCCCGGTGTGGCTCGCCCCGGTTCAGGCCATCGTGCTGCCCATCACCGATAAGCAAGCCGAATACGCCAAAGAGGTTTACGGCAAGTTGAAGGCGGCCGGTTTCCGTGTGGAACTGGACGACCGCAGCGAAAAGGTGAACTTTAAGATTCGCGAAGCGCAAATGGCGAAAATTCCCTATATGTTGGTGATCGGGGAGCGAGAAGCCGCGGCGGGCCAAGTGGCTGTCCGCAATCGCAAGCTGGGCGATCAAGGCGCGGTGAAACTTGATGAGTTCATGGCGAGTCTATCTGGGTTGGTTGCATCACGCAGTCTAAATGAATAGGGTTTGGCTGGCGCTGTCAACCAAGAGTTCCACCTCTGCTATGCTGACGGCGCGATTACCAGCTCACAGACTGAAGGCCAGCCCGGCCGATGGGTTGGCGATGGATTGCATGCGCGGAAACACAATTTCGTCCGACGACTTCATAGCCGCCAGTGGCAGCACGCCGCCCTTCAGCAGGCTCAAGCAATCGCTCTCTGTCAGTAAAACCTCAGTGCAAGGACGCGTGCAGGTCTCGCCTTTTGAACGGAAAACGTGAAACGGCATGGCGCTGAGTAGCAGATTCGCGGGCAAGCGTATTAATGAGCCTTCCAGCTCAAAGAATTCGCCCAGCGCCATGGCGCAAGCGAAGGCCGGATTTCCCCAAAGGTAATTGGTGTGGACCGGATCTCCCGGCATCTCTTCGAAGTAAAATGCCTCCACCGGCGCACTATCTTTCCCATACGGCACCCGGAGCAAAAAGCGCGGTAGCGCCAGGCCAATGTAGCGAGCGGCAGGCGCCTTCCGCAACGCGTCCCACGCCGCCGCAGCTTTGACCTCGTCCTGCTGCGAGGGAAGGCATTCGGCCAGGAAAGGCGCGCCCAGCGCTTGTGCCAGCAAGCTAATCCGCTCCAATAGTTCCACGTCGGCGAGGATCGCGCGGTCGAAGGCGAAGTTGCCGATCAGCACGTCCCAGCGGCCCGGCCGGTCGCCGGCCACGCTCTTGAGCTGTGCGCAAAGCTTCTCTTTAGAACAATCCAGCAGGTAGAGTTGAACCAGTTCGTCCGTCTCTAAGCCGCGCACCAGCATATCCAGGCCGCGCCAGGCTGCTTCGAGCGCCTGGAACTGCTCGTTATGCAAAATGTGCGCCATTAAAAGGTTGAGGCGCCGCAGCCGTTCAGTCGAAGCATGCCGGCTCTCGGCGCTTTCAGCGGGCAAAGCGTACGGTGCGACAATGCGCTCCACCATTGATTGGAACTCATCCACACGTTTGGGAGGAGCGGCTGCGCTCTCCCCGGAGGACTGCTCAACGATCGCATCCAGCAATCCGCCGGGCGCAGTGAGCCGCTCTATCTGTTCCGGCGTGGGCTTCAACGGCGTCTCCGCTTCGCTTTCCTCGCGCTCTGAGTAAAGCGGCCGGCCGCTCCCGTCGCGCAGCGGCGCGAAAAGTTCACTACGCCGGTACAAATTGTCGGGTTCAAAGTCTTCCAGCGAAGTGAACGTCAGAACCTCATCCCCTAGTTGGCCGCTGCCCATCGCAAGTTCGAAATGCGGGGCGAGGCTTGCGAGCGTTGCTTCAAAATTGTCACGGTCGACTCGTATCAGTTTACCGGTGGCCTGCCCGCTAAAATCTCCCATCACAAGGACGCGTAGAGACGGCCGGGCATCCACTTCGCGTAGAGCTTCACTCTCCGGCTCGGTTTGGTAAGGATCAACGTCGAGAACGACGCCTCCGAAACAGGATCGGTTAGCCATAAAGAGCTTCCATCAGCTTACCGCTAATCCGGCTATGGCGACGAACGGTAATACTCGCGCGGTCGAGCCGACTTCCCAACGAGAGAAACGTAATCATACGATGGTTTTAGATTAACTAACTAGCGCGGTAGCCACATGTCCGAATGCGCAACAAACTTTATCCCACTGCTCCCTTGGCAGCGTGACCGAATGAGGATGCCATTCGGTCTTCGAACCAGCATGAAGTAATGATTGCGAGAAAACGGACCAAGATAGTCCCGTTTCACTCCGAAACTTCCCGCGCCAACAGATGTTATCGGCGTGAACACGTCTCCCACGTCCGCTGGCCAACGGCGCGCTACTGTCACGCACGGTTGATGTTCATGGCCATGAAGAACGATCTCAGCCTTCCATTGATTTGCATACTCAAGAATCTCCGCAGAATTCGCCATACTACTCACCTTGGCTCCCTCAGCCTCTCTTAAAGGAGAGGAGGTCGCAGGGAAAACGTGATGGTGAACTGCCATCCAAGTGAATGCGGTGAGACATGGAAGCTCGGCCTTAAACGTTGCTACTAACTTACCCGCTGCTAGCAGCGCGTCACGCGAGACGAATCCGATACCTGCAGCGTTAGGGCCTTCAACACGATTAGAGTCCAAGCCAACGATGTGCACTCCGAACTTACCGGAACGACTTATAATTCGGGCATCATCTGTTTCGCCCTGTAGTGTCTTTCCGAGCAGGCGGACAAAATCATCATAGCTCTCGCGACTTACCGCCTTGCCATAACTTCTAGAACCGAGGCTTCCGGGATTCCATTCAACATCGTGATTGCCAGGTATCAAAACCACACGAGTTAAGTCAATGCCGGCCGCCGCGACAAGCGACTGCACAACCGTAGAGGCTCTCCGGAATTCGTCCGGCGCACCTCTCCACACGAAGTCGCCCGATAGAACCATGCCATCAACCCGGTTCATAACGCCCAAAGCCTGTAGGTCCTCCAGCAGCAACTCAGACGCAGATTGTTCGTTCGGATTGATCTGACCACCCGGCCATGTCAGGCGATAACGGTGATTGTCACCGACGTGAAGGTCCGACAGATGCAAGATGACGAGATCGTCATCTCTTAGATCCATGGGGCCTTCCTCAAATAGTCTGGGCCCAGACTCGCTAACGACAGTGCCAAGGCGGTCCAGGCGGCCTGCCTTCTTTTCCCTTGCAAGCCCCTGAATAATGCTCGCAATTGCGCCTCCACATAGCTCTAGCTGTGGAGGTTGGGCGCGGTGAAGAACACCAAATTGCCGGAGGACCTGAATACGGGGTCCATTTTGTTCGGGGATGGACGGCAGGCGATATTCAAGCGCCGTCTGAGAATAACCCTGAATATCCTCCTCCAATAGTTAACGAAAAAACTACTACTGAGGCTTCACCCTCAACACATCTTTCCCATCCACGTGATCAAACTGCATCGGAAAACTTTTCCCGTAATAATACGCCGGCCACTGATCTTCAAAGTGACTCGATGAAACGAAGCCCGATTCTCCCAATACCAGGTTTTGCACGGAGTGATCCAAATCTCCCATGTCGGCCACCATGCGCTCCGATGGACCCAGGCTCTCTGTAGTCTGCTTCACCGTTGTGCCTGAGCCGCTCATTTCAAAGGGGCCCGAGTTCCGTTGATAGGTGGCATCGAAAAACCACTCCACCGGCGGCAGGCGCTTGATCACCGGATGCTCGAACTTCCAATGCAACAAGTGGCCCCAGCGCCACTCGGTCAACGTGCTTCCCATTCTGGCGCGGCCTGTGTCCAAAGCATGCGAAAAGGCGGAAATAAGCCATTGACCCCAATTATCGTTAGGCACCCAGCCAGGCCGATCACGCAAAAGAGCTTGAACCGCCTGTGGACGCGGCAGTATATCGGGCACCTCCTTTGCTTTGGGAATCAGCAGTTTTAGTAACGACAAGCGCAATTCATTGCTCAACAACTCAGTTATCGCCGGCGCTGGTTCGGATGCCTCCATCTGGCCGTTCCATCGGCTAAGAATGTCCACTGCTGGCTTTACCAGCGCGTCTTTCTCAGGCCTGCCGAGTTTGGCGTAAGACGCGATGACCTGTCTTGCCAAGAACAGGTCATAAGCGGAATAAACGTCCTTCTGGATGGCCAGCATATCGTCAACGTTCAGCTTGGCTTTGGCGGTGAGCCGCGCGCGTATCTGTTGCACGCGGTACGTATCGGCAAAGCTGCCAGCCATGCGGTACCGATAGTCCTTCGGGAATGGATTTTGATTGGCTGTTGCCACGATGCCGGAAGCCGGATTGTAAACGTTAGGCAGTTCGTCGAACGGAATATAGCCGTCCCATTCGAACTGGCCGCTGGCGCCATCGAGCGGCACATTGCCGTCAAAATTCCTGCGTATGGGCACGGCCCCCGTGGCTTGATATCCAATATTGCCCGCGCGATCGCCGTAGACGAAGTTCTGGCCCGGTCCCCAGAAGGTGCTCAGCGCTTTACGAAATTCATTCCAATTCTTTGCTTGATCGAGTTTGAAGAACGGGAAGCCAAATCCGTCGGTGGCGCTCCAGCGCACGCTATAAGATTTGCCGTTTTCCTTGAACACTGGCCCGTGCCGCGTCACCCAAAAATGCACGTCTACGGGGTTGCCGCCCTTCACGGCAATAATTTGCCGGTCGAGGGTTGCCTGCTCAACCTTCCCTTGGAAAAGGTAGCGGCCGCTTTGATCATCAATCTGTTCGGAATACACGTCAAGCACATCTGCTTCAAGATTGGTGACGCCCCAAGCGATGTTCTCATTGTGTCCGCTGATGACGCAAGGCAAGCCCGGCAGCGCAACGCCCGAGACATTTAATCCTGGCGCTTTCAAATGCACGAGATGCCAAGTGCCCGGCACCGAATAATGTAAGTGCGGATCGTTCGCCACCATAGGTTTGCCGTCCGCCGTATGCGCGCCGGAGACGGCCCAGGCGTTTGAACCTGGGCTGACACCGATGCCTGTAGCGGGGAAAAGCGTGCTGAACCTTGCCGGGTCCGCGCCCAGTTTCAGAATTGCGCCTCGCCGCATGTCGTCTTCCAGCGAATCGGCCGTCAGATCGCGGAACATCAAGAGTCCGATGAGCATGGAATCAGTGAGTGTCCATGGGCGTGGATCATAGGAGTTTAAGGGAATCGAGAACTCGAGTGAGTAATCTCCGCGATGCGTGTCGATGAAATAGTTCACGCCGCGCGCATATTGCACCATGACGTCGCGGTCCTCTGGTGTGAGCCGCGCCACCTCCGCCTCCGCAATCTCGGGCATGCGCAGGGCGCGGGCACGCTCATCGCGCGCCACTGAGTCACGGCCGTAAATTTCAGCCAAGTCCCCGCCGGCATAGCGCCGCAGTCCGTCCATCTGCCACAATCGATCTTGGGCTGTCGCATAACCTTGCAGGAAAATCGCATCCTGCCAAGACGCCGCTTCGATATGCGGAACGCCTCGCGCATCGCGCTGAATCGTGGCAGCAGCGGAAATCGGCGCGGCGATTTCACCCGACGTTTGCGGCAGCGGCCTTATCGCGAACCAATAGACAATGGCTAGGAAAAGAAGAACGGCGGCGGCAACACTGATATTGACGATTCGCACCAAGCGGGATAACACCCATCGATTTTACTCTGCCAAGGCTCTCGCTATGCCGGCTTCGCTTCTTCGGCGCGCGCTATGGGCATAAGATTCCTCGTCCTCATCTTCATTCTCGCGGCCAACGGATTCTTTGCCGCCGCCGAGGTTTCTCTTGTCTCCGTCCGCCAATCGCGTCTCCGCGAACTGGCTGCACAAGGGCAGGCGGGCGCCCAAAGCGCTCTCAGTCTGTTGGCGAATCCAGGCCGCTTACTTTCGGTTACACAGTTCGGCGTAACGCTCGCCAGTCTCGGTCTGGGCTGGGCTGGCGAAGATACTATGTATCGCTTGCTGCGCACTGGCCTGGAAGGTTTCAAGCTGCCCGTTTCCCAAGTGTTATTGCACGGCGTGGCCTTTGCCCTGGCGTTTTTGGTCATCAGTTATGCGCACGTCATCATCGGCGAAGTTGTACCCAAGAATCTCGCCATTGAAAACGCCGATGGCGTGGCCGTGCTCGCCGCCCCGGCGCTGCTCATCTTTTATCGCCTATCGCAGCCGCTCATCATCGTAATCGAACGTTCGGCCGACCTCGCCTTGCGCCTGCTTGGCTTGAGCAAGGGGCAAGGCCGTGGCGGCCATTCAACCGAGGAGTTGAAATACATTCTTCAATCGAGCCGCCGCGAGGGTCACTTGCAGCAGTTTGAACAGGACGCCATCCAACGCTTGATCGAGCTTTCCGATTACTCGGCGCGCGAGATCATGACGCCGCGCCACAACATCGTCTCCTTGCCGGTGGACGCGCCCCTGGATCAGGTACTCGCCGTGATGACCGAGAACAAGTTCTCGCGCGTTCCCGTTTATGAAGACCGGCCGGAACAGATCATCGGCATTGTTCACTATAAAGACCTCATGCGCGTCTGGGACGAGCGCCGCTTCGCGCACGATAGCCGCCGCGCCACTCGGCCCTTCCGTTTGCGCCGCTTCGTTCGCAAGCCGGTGGTTGTGCCGGAGACGAAGCCGCTGAATCAGTTGATCGACGAGTTTCGCAAGAGCCACACGCACTTGGCGCTTGTGGTGGATGAGTTTGGAACCATCTCCGGATTGGTTACGCTCGAAGACGTTCTGGAGCAAGTCTTCGGCGATATCGGCGACGAACACGACGCGGTGCGCGTTGAGCCGGTTAGCGGCGAAAAGGCCATCGAGTTGGAAGGCACCACCACCATTCGCGACCTCGAGACGCGCTACCACATCGCGCTGCCCACCGAAGCTGGCTTTGAAACGTT
This sequence comes from Bryobacterales bacterium, assembly GCA_963785595.1. GTDB lineage: Bacteria > Acidobacteriota > Terriglobia > Bryobacterales > Bryobacteraceae > Bog-105. The sequence goes on from CAWAVY010000005.1 coordinate 351,588, forward strand.
GGCCGGATTTCTGCTCTTCCAATTCGGTTACATTCCTAAATTGAACGAACATTTGGACTACGGTGGCCGGCGCTTCACGATCGCCAAAATGGACCGCAACCGCATTGCCAGCGTCACGATAGGGAAACTCGACTCAAAACCTCCGTTGGAGTCTACTGAGTGAGTTCTACCGAATGAAAATCATCGGCGTTACGGAAATCTGAATATCGCTGCTGACTGGTGTGGCCAAGGCCATCACGCCCGGAATTTCCGGTACTGAAATATCGTGATGCTGCAACGTCGCGGTATCGCCTTGCACCGCACGGGAATTGTTGCGGAAGGCGTAATCCGTGATGCGCCCGTTGCCGTCCAAACTCAAGGTAAGAACAATCGATGACCGCAATTCCATCGGCACTAGATTGGCGTCAATCTGACTGGCATACATCACAGGCACTTCATAGGCGGCGCCACGCGTCGTATTGCCAATGGTAAAGGCGAGCGCTCCGAATAGCACCAAGCTCGAACACAACCCGCCGGTCGCCGGAATGGTGAATGGCCGCATCACTTGCCGCATGCGGAATTTCCACTCGCTCCACAACAAACGCAGCCGCGAGCCGTCGGCTTCCAAGATCAGTTTCCGTTCTTGCGAAGCGATCACGCGCAGGCGCGTCCGCAGGCTCAAAGGCGACTTCGCCTTGGGCAACTCTTGCAAGCTGGAACGCACCGAGCCGTGATCTTGCAAGCGCATTTCACACTGGGCACAACCACGCAGATGAGATTCCACGCGAGCCTTCTCGGCGCCGCGCAGACGTCCGTCCACGTAATCGGTACTCCGGCGATTTACACTCCAACAGGTCATGCGTTTTCCATTCTTCGTGCCCGTTTACGCGATTGCTTCGGCCAAGCCTTGATCGGGCCGCTGCGTAAGTTCGCGGCGCAAGGCTTCCCGGCCACGCAAAATTCGAGATTTCACGGTACCTAAAGAGACCTGCAGAATCTCCGCGATCTCTTCATAACTTAAGTTCTGGACATCTCTCAACACCACTGCTGTGCGGAATACCGGATTGATTTGCGTCAACGCGCGCTCAATCATGGTGCGGGTTTCGCTGTCCATGGCTTGTTCAAACGGGGAACGGCCGGGGTCGGGCGTGTATTCAATTGAGTTCGGATGCTCAGAGCGGGTTTCTTCAAGCGGCACCTCTAACTTGCAGTGGCGCACAAACCAACGCCGATGATTATTCGCCTCGTTTACCGCAATACGGTAAATCCACGTCCGCAAACTGCTTTGTTCCCGGAATGTCGATACATTCCGAAAAACCTTTAAAAACACCTCCTGTACCACGTCGCTGGCGTCCGACTGGTTTCCCAACAGCCGGTAAACCATGCCGAAAACCTGCTGCTCATACCGCTCTATGAGCTCTTCATACGCGCCCTCGATGCCGGATCTCAGCCCTCGGAGGATGCGCGCGTCCTCTTCCGATACGCCGCTTTGGGCGCCGGCCAGAATGGAAAGCTTTCCCGAGTTCGCAAAAAACGGATGCGCCATTTGAATGAATTCTACCGCTATTCGGCGGCGAGCGGTTAGCTACTTAGTTGGACACCGGTACGGGAAGGGAAGTTCCCGGCGCCCCAGCGCCGCACACCCGCTCGTAGTGCGCCTCATACTGCGGGATAATCAGATCGGTACAGAAGCGCGTCAAAGCCGTTTTTCGGGCCGCATTTGCCATGCGGTCATGCAGCGATGCATTAGTGAGCAGGCCGATCAGCCGCGCGGCCTGCGCATGCGTGTCGCCCACCGGCTCCATATAGCCGTCCACCCCGTTCGTAATCAGGTCCGGCACACCGCCCGTCAGTGTTGCCACCGGCGGCACGCCGCACGCCATGGCCTCAAGCGCGGCTAAGCCGAACGCTTCCGTTTCGCTGGGCAGATGCAGCGCGTGCATGCGCGGAATCAGCCGCTCCATGTGGTCCTGCTTTCCCAGGAATCGCACATGCTCGGCCACGCCCAGATCGCGCGCCAGGTCTTCAGCGGGTCCGCGGTCCGGCCCATCGCCAGCCATGATCAGTTCCGCATCCACTTCAGGCCGCACTCTGGCGAACGCCCGAATGCAATCCAAGACCCGCTTCACCGGGCGAAAGTTCGAAATGTGCAAGATACGCTTGCTGCCTTTCGCGCGCGCCTCTTCGTCAGGCCGATACAACGTGCAGTTGACGAAGTTGTGAATCACTTCGATGGGCTGCCGAATCCCGAAGAACTCTTCCGTCCGCTTGCGCATGAACTCGCTGATGGTGGTAACGCCGTTTGATCGTTCTATCGAAAACTTAGTAATCGGAAAGTACGAACGATCGGTCCCTACCAGCGTGATATCGGTGCCATGCAGCGTAGTAATAAACGGCAGGAAGCGGCTGGTGGTCATCTGCTGAGCGAGCAACGCCGAAATCGAATGCGGAATCGCGTAATGCACGTGCAGCAAATCGAGCCGCTGCCGTTCGGCCACCTCATACATCCGCGACGCCAAGGCTAGCGAATAGGGCGGATAGACAAAGAGCGGATAGTTTGAAACTTCTACTTCGTGGTAGAAAACGTTGGGCGTATCCGGATCAAGCCGAATGGGATTAGCATAGCTGATGAAATGGACCTCATGGCCGCGTAGAGCCAATTCCATGCCCAACTCCGTTGCGACTATGCCACTGCCGCCATAAGTGGGATAGCAGGTTATGCCGATTCGCATGGATTCAAGAACATACTAGGTCGCTCACGCTGGCGGCTCGGATTCAGCGTCCCGCCATGGCTGCGGCCCAATCGGCGGGCAGGGTTCCGAGAGGCAGCAACTGTCCTTTCTCCAAATGCCTTATGGTTTTGGCGAATTTCGCGGCGTGGGGATCGTGAGTCACCATAATGATGGTTTTGCCGAACTCGCGGTTGAGGCGGGTTAGCATGGTCAACACATCTTCGGCCGCGGCCGCATCCAAATTTCCGGTGGGCTCGTCGGCCAGAATGAGGTCGGGATCGGTCACAATGGCGCGCGCAATGGCTACGCGCTGTTCCTGGCCGCCGGACAACTGCTTCGGCAAATGCCCGAAGCGGTCGCCCAGGCCCACCAGCTTCAAGGCGGTCTCAGCGTGCTCGAAACGCTCTTTCTTGTTCAACTTTGTCAGCTTCAAGGGGAGTTCCACGTTCTCAAGCGCGGTGAGCACCGGGATCAAATTGAACGATTGAAAAATGAACCCGATGTGGATATTGCGCCAGTGGGCAATTTCCTTGTCGTTCATATCGCGCAGGTTCGCGCCAAGCACGCGAATCTCGCCATCGGTCGGCTTATCCATGGCCGCGATCAAATGTAAAAGCGTCGATTTGCCGGAGCCCGACGGCCCCATCAGTGCGACGAAATCGCCCTTGTCGATGACGATATCCACGGCATCCAGCGCGGCTACGTGGAATTCATCGCGCACATACTCTTTACTCAACTTGCTGGTGACTACGACTTGTTCGCTCATTGGTTTGCGCTCCTACTGCTTCAGTTCAACTTTTTGTCCGTCTTTTAGATCAGCCGGCGGGCTTAGAATCAAATCCTCGCCGCCATTCAGTCCGCTATTTACAATTACCCCTTTATCGGAAGAACCGCCGGTGGTGACGGCTCGTTTGATGGCCTTGTTCTTCACCATAACGAATACGTGGTCGCCCTGAACCGCGCCGGCCGGAATCACGACCACGCGTTTGGCCTCACCCGAGGCGGCCGGTTCGGCGGGCGCATCGTTATAGAACTGCACGGTGGCGTTCATGTCGGGCCGCAAAAAGTCATCCGGCTTCAACACGCGCACCTTCACTTGAACGGTGGCTTTGGCGCGATCGGCTTCCGGCGAGACCTGCTCAATGAAGCCCTGATATTTCTTATCGGGATAAGCGTCGGTGGTGACAATGCCTTTTTGCTTGGGACCCAACTTGGGAAAATCGTTTTGGCTGATGTCGAGCTCCACCTGGAGATCGTTCAAATCGGCCATTGTCACGATGTAGCCTTTGGCGCCTTTGTCGCCCACAAAGCCGGTGGTAATGAATTCGCCGCGCTCGACGTTGCGGTCAAGAATGGTGCCGGTAATGGGCGCCCGGATAATTGTGTTGTCCAATTGCGTCTGGGCATATTCGAGTGCGCCGCGCGCTTGCTCGACTTGACCGGCTATTTGGGTTGTCTGTTCATGGCGAGGACCCAGCACCTCCAGATCGAGCAATCGCTGCAAGCTGGCCACCTTGGCCACGGCGTTATCGTATTTGGCCTGGGCATCGTCGAGCGATTGCTTGGAGAAGACACCCTGATCGACAAGCTGCTTGGTTCTGTCGAGCGAAACCTTAGCATTATCCAGATCGGCCTTGGCTTGGCTGACGTCGTAACGAGCCTTCTCGATCTCTTCAGGCCGGTTGCCGTTCTTGATTTCCAGTTCGCGCCCTAACAGGTTATTCAGTTGCCCGCGTTGTTGGGTTACCTGGGCGCGATATTCGTCGTCTTCCAGGCGGACGAGGACTTGGCCCGCCTTCACTTTGTCGCCTTTATCGACGCCAATCCAGGCCACGCGGCCGTTAACTTTGGACGCTACTTCAATTTTGTGGGCGGCAATGATATAACCGGTGGCGCTGAGAACAACCTGTTCGCCAGCGGCCGAAACGCTCATGGGAGATTGCACTTCCACAACTTGCACCACTACGGGCGCGTTTAGTTTTTTATAGAGAATGACGGCGCCGATGGCGGCGAGGGCCACGAGGACCGCGATGGCAATGAGGCCGACTAGGGATTTCGATTCTTTCTGGCGGCGCGCGGTGCGATCGATTTTTAGATTTTTGAGTTCTAGTTCCATGGTGTTGCCACAGCCGCCAGACTAGGGCGCTTACGCTTCCGGCTCGGATTCTGGATTGTCACGGTCATGGGTCGTTCGTTACACCTCTCTAAGGGCGGTGAGGATCTCCTTTTTGGCGGCTTGTCTGGCGGGCAGCAGGCCACCGACGGCTCCTAAGATCAGAGAGAAAACCAGCCCAATCACCATCACCTCCGGGCCTATATGAATATTAAAGGTTGTCTCGCTGAAGCTGGCAAAATTTCCGACGCCAGTGGTGACGGAATTGAGCGGCAAAACCACCAGGCAGGCAATCACGCCACCCAAAAGCGAGAGCAGCAGCGATTCCAGAAAGAAACTCAGCAGTATGCTGCCGCGCGTGAAGCCCAAAATGCGCAGGGTGCCCACTTCCTTCGCACGCCGGGCAACGGCGGCGTACATGGTGTTCATGGCGGCGAAACAACTACCCACGGCCATGACGATGCACACGAAAAAGCCTAAGAACTTAATGGGCGCCGAAGACACCGCCGTTTGCGCGTTGTAGTAATCCTTCTCGCTGAGCACGGTGACGTTGAGCCGCCGGTCGCTCTCGAGGGCTTTCGGTAGCGCGGCCGCGGCGACCTCGTCGGTGGCCTGTAAGAGCGCCGAGCTATAAGTGTCCGGGCGGTTGTAATCGGCAGCCACCTGCGGACCATCGGCAAAGATCTCACTGTCGATGGAACTGCCGCCGCCATCCATGACGCCCACCACGGTCCAGAGCCCTCGCCCGAAACGCAATTGCTTGCCCATTTGGGCGTTCGGATAACGTTTAGCGATGCCTTTGCCCACCATCACTTCACGTTGGCCTTCGTGGAAGGGCGTTCCGGTTAGCATGGTGAGCTTGCGCATTTTTACGCCGCGGGCGGAAAGTCCCCGCAAGGTGACGTTCGATCCATTCGGATTCTCGATATTGGGCAGATTAATGACAGTGACAATTTCGAGCGACGCCATGGGCTGGCCGTCTTTACCTACGGCGATGCCCGGGAAATTCTTGACAATCTGAAACTGTTCTTGGGTGAGGAGGCTGGTCAATTCGGCATTGCCGCCTTTTCTAAGCACCAACACGTGGAGGGGGTCGCCGCTGGATTCGAACGCCGATTGCAAGCCGGAGACCAAGCCGAGCACGGCCAGCAGAACAGCCACAGTCATGGCGATGCCGGCGCCGGTCATCAGGGTGGTAGTCTTGCGCACAATCAAATTGCGAATGTTATAGGAGATGGGGATGGCCATATTGTGTTAACCCGCGTAGCGTAGAGAATCCAAAATGTTGGTCTTGGCCGCATTCCAGGCGGGTATGAACGAACTCACTAAGCCAACTACAAAAGCGAGCGCCATGGCTGCGATGGCAGTGAAGGGAGTGATAGAGAGATTATGGAGCTGCGGCATGAAGGAACCGGCCCCTTTGCCGACGCCCACGGTAAGCACCGAGGCGAATAGCAGCCCGATAACGCCACCAATGAGGGCGATGCAGATGGCTTCGCCGACGATAATGCCGAGGATGGCTTCCTTATTGAAGCCCAACGTTTTTAAGACACCCACCTCCTTGATGCGCTCACGCACCGACATAGCCATGGTGTTGCCCGAGACCAGCAAGATGGTAAACGTGACGGCCGCGCAAACGATCATCAGAAATAGTTTGATGTTTCCCAGGAACTCGACAAAGGACAGGGCGAATTGCCCTTCCGATTCCGTTTTGGTTGGGTACGGCGATTCCGCGAACATGTCGTCCACGGCTTTCGCAACTTTGGGTGAATCCTCGGTGGTGTTCACCAAAATCGCCATGGTGCTGATGAGCGAGCGGCGACCAACCGGTAGCAGGTCGCGCAGGTATTCCCAGTTAAAAAAGAGGGATTGGGACGCATCGGGATCGTTGAAAATACCGACCACTTTCATGTCTAAGTCATATGGATAGATGTCGCCTTTTAGCATGACGCGGTCGCCTAGCTTGAGCTTGAGATTATCGGCCAAGTCCTGGGAGATGATGCAGCCCGTCCGGTCTGTCAAAAAAGCCTGCCGCTGAGCGTCGGGCATTTTCATATCGGTGCGGATGCTCAGAAACGCTTTGGGTTCGACGCCCAGCCTGGCGAAAAAGTTCTTTTGGTCGCGGTTATCCTTATAGGTTCCGCCGAACCAATTCCAGACCGAAATTTCCTTGACACCGGGGATCTGCCGCACCTTTGCTTCGTCGGCGAAAGGGATGGCTTGCGCGAGCGATACTCTATGCCGGGTGACGAGCCGGAGGGCTTGGCCGGGGGTAGGTTGCTGCATGAACAAAGCGTGGTACATGGCGATGAGCACGCCGAATAAGCATAGGGAAACGGCGATGCTGGAAATGGTGAGAATACTGCGCCGTTTATTGCGAAACGTGTTTTTGAAGGCCAGCGGAAAAAATTTGAACATCAGGCAACTCCCTTTCCAGTAGGGTAACCTAAAAGGCGACCCGGGTCTAAAAGCGTGGACCAAACACCCCAAAATGGATACGAACGGTTAGATTCCGCCGTTCAACAAAAGTGGGATTGTATTTACATGCGGCGCGCCCTGGCGCTGGCCGAGCAGGCACAAGCACAAGGCGAAATACCGGTGGGGGCGGTGTTGGTAAAGGGCGAAAGCATCCTGGGCGAAGGCTGGAACCAGCCCATTGCCGGGGCAGACCCTACGGCCCACGCCGAGATTTTGGCACTCCGCCAAGCGGCCCTGCGGCTCAAGAATTACCGGCTGGGCGGGAGCACGCTTTACGTCACGCTGGAGCCGTGCGTTATGTGCGCGGGGGCTATGGTGACGGCCCGCGTTGAACGTCTGGTATTCGCGGCGCGCGATTTACGTTTTGGCGCGGTGCGCAGCAAGTTCCGACTGGCCGATTCCGACCTCTTGAATCATCGTATTCAGGTGGAGGAAGGTTTGCTGGCGGCGGACGCGGCGGAACTGTTAGCCGCTTTTTTCGACCAAAGGCGATGATTCCGCGGAGGGCCAGAACGGCCTTGGGACGTCATTCTCGACGCCGTCGACGAACTCGCGAAGCAGGGTATAGCCGCTGGGGCTGTCTGGATCTTCGCCAATAAAGGCGAAATTGGCGCCCGGCTGGGGCTTGAGTTCCTGGGGGGCGGCATCAGCGGAGGCAGGCGGGACGGCTTGGGCGGGCCGGTGGATTTTGTAGTGCTGTTCAAGGAGGCGGTATTCGCGTTGGAAGGCGCGTTCGGCGGCGTTTTTGTAACGCAGAGCGAGATCGTGCCGTTTGATTTGTTCAGGGAGCCAGTTGAAGGTGGATAAGCCTTGGGTGTGGCACATAAACGAATCGTAATTGCGCTGAGCGCGGATGCGGTGCCATTCGGCTTGAGCCGTTTTGAGGACGAAATCGTATTCGAGAGAGTCTTCCGCGGGTTGATACGTTTTGCAAAAGTGGCTGAGCAATAGTTCCCAGGCTTCTTCGGATTCGCACGGAAGGATGAGGGTGCGGGAGCACGCGCCGTGTTTGATGGCGTTCTTAGACGAGGCGATGCGGCCCTCGGGCGAAGTGGGGCCGGTGCGGCCACAGTTGCGTTTTTCGGATTCGAAACTTTCGGAGTCGAGCATTTCTGAACCGATTGTGGAGGGAGGGCGTCCCGGGGTTTCCGGAAAATTGGGGTTAAGTTGTTGATTGCGGTAGAGAAAATTTTTATGGGAAAGCTGTGATCACTTCACGGCCCCAAAAGGGGCCGTGAAGTGAATCATAGGAATTTTCATAGGATCGGCGCTGAATACAGATAAAACAAGCGGAACAGTGCGGTTTTACGGAACGAACTTGGTGGGTTCGAATTTTCAGATTGAGTCATAACTTGCTACCTCAAAGCGAGCTCGTCGTTACCGCTCGTTAACACTCGCGTCTCGGATCGAGGCGGTACGGCGTGGCAGGGGAATTTTCAAGAGTAGTGTTGGCCATCGTTTTGCTGTATGCTTTAGCAAATTAGACAAGGTGAGGATCTCGATGATCAATCGACCAGAAGAAGCGGCAAGCGTGGCTCGCGCGCTCAGCTATGCCGGCGGTTTGTTAGGCGACCTAAGGGTTGCAGTCCGCTCACTGGCCCGGAATCCGTCTTTGTCGGCCACCATCGCGCTGACGCTAGCGTTGGGCATTGGGATGAACACCGCCATTTTCAGTGTGGTGCGCGGCGTGCTGCTGCGACCGTTGATGAATCGGGATGAAGATCGACTCATTTACATCCAGCAAAGTGCGCCCGGCCTTCAAGTGAGCAACGCTACGTTCTCAATTCCTGAGATCAGCGATATAGGCGCCCGCCTGAAGACCATTAGCAAACTCGGCACGTTTTCCACGACCGACTTTTCTGTAGAGGGATTTGGGGAGCGCCGGGAAATCCATGCCGGAGTGGTGGACGGCGCTTATTTCGGAGTAATGGGGTTGAAGCCCATCTTAGGCCGCCTGCTGGACGAGCGCGACGATGGGCCGAACGCCGCGGGCGCGGTGGTCTTGACATACAAGTTCTGGGCCACCGTGCTGCATTCCGACCCGAAGGTGATTGGAAAGACTATACGGCTGGGAAGCATGATGGAAGTCCGTTCAGCAATGGTGGTCGGAGTTCTAGAGCCGTCGGTGCCCTATCCGGCGGAAACGGAGCTGATTGCCAACATTGTGACCAGCCCGCACCATCTTTCGGCCACGATGGTGCAGGGGCGCGAGCATCGCATGACCGACGTATTCGGCCGGTTGGCGCCTGGGGTGAGCCTTACCTCCGCGCGCGCGGAACTGAGCACCATCTATGCAAACATGACTGCGGGCCATCCTGAAGTTTACAAGCCGCAGCATCACTTCCAGATTGGCGCGCGGCTCTTGCGGGACCAGATCAACGCGGAAGCGAGCACGGTGCTGTGGCTGTTGTTTGGCGCCTCGGGCCTGCTGTTCATCATTGCGTGCTTGAACGTCGCAAACCTGATCCTTGCGCGGACCGTCCGCCGCGAATCGGAACTGGCGGTGCGCGCCGCGCTCGGAGCGAGCGTAGCCGTCATTCGCAGGTCGCTGCTGGCCGAAAGCTTGATTCTATGTGGCAGCGGAGGCCTAGCCGGCGTACTGGTTGCCATCCCGATGGTGACAGTGCTGGCGCGTTATGCGCTGCGATTCTCAGTAAGGGCGGCGGATCTGACGGTGGAATTTGGCCTGCTTTGGATGGGCTTGGCCTTGGCGTTGGCAGCGGCGGTGTTTCTGGCCTTCGCTCCGCGCCTGCCTTCCGACGACAGTTCGCGCGGACCGGCGCTTAGCAGCGGCGGTAGCCGAGTCACCGCCGGCAGTCGCCGCCGGATTCGCGTTTTCACCGTCGTCCAGATCGCCGCGTCATTCCTTTTGCTTGCCAGCGCGGGCGTGTTGTTGACCACGTTGCGCTCAATGCAAACAGCACAGCCGGGCTTTGAAACCGGGCACGTTCTGATTGCGAATCTGCCTTTGATCTCCGATGGACGAACGCCGCAACAAGTGGCGCAATTCTACCAGGAAGCGCAGCGTAATGTAAGCGCGCTGCCGGGAGTGGAGGGAGCCGCAACCGCCATGTGGGCCCCGTGGCTTGACAGGCGTTATCTGAGCTTCACTTTGCAATTCGCAGTAGAGGGTCGAAACGTTGAAAGCGGCAGGGACGACCTGCGCGCCCGGTTCCGGTTTGTTTCGCCCGGCTACTTCGCCACTCTGGGGATTCCACTTTTAGAGGGGCGTGATTTTACAGAGGCCGACAGCAAGGAATCCGAACTGGTAACCGTCGTCAGCAAGAGCGTCGCACAGCAGTTGTTCCCCGGACAAGACGCGGTAAACCGGCACATTCTGTGGACGGATCCGCTGATTAAGGTTGCGGGCATCAGCCCAAAGGGCCGCCGGATCGTCGGCATATCGGCCGACGTGGACGACGCGAACATCCTCCCACAGCACAATTTGACAATTTATCAGCCGTTCACGCAGGGGCCATTGTTTGGGGCGAGCCTACTCGTGCGCTCGGGCAAAGATCCTATCGCCCTGATCCCATCCATAACGAAAACCATTCGTGCCGCCGCCGCGACTCAACCTGTCGAGCACGCCAGCACGCTGGAAGATGTCCGCACGGAGGTTCTGGCGAACAGCCGTGTCAATGCGATCGTGTTCGGGGGGTTTGCCATCCTCGCGTTGGCGATTTCGGTGATTGGAATTGCGGGCGTGCTGGCTTTTTCAGTGAGCTGGCGCACACGCGAGTTCGCAATCCGGCTCGCCGTGGGAGCCCAGCCGATGCGGATTCTCGCTAACGTGCTGATGGACGGGGCGGCAACGGCTGCTGTTGGCATTGCGGCCGGCGGTCTGGTGGGCTGGGGCCTGTCCAGATTGGCTGGCAACTACGTTTCGGAACTTCAGCTCCCCGGCCTGATTCCGTTGCTAGGATCGGCAGCGGTCGTTGTTACATCAGCAGTCCTGGCATCATTAGTGCCCGCCGCGCGTGCTGCACGGGTGGACACGATGCAGGCGCTACGGGCTGAATGAAGGGCCACCTGACAGGTTGGCTTGCAGGCAAAATGCCCGCCCTACGCAACGGCACAACCAAGGCCGGCGGAATGCAGAAACCGATCTTTTAGTCGGATAGGGAGAGGGTCAATATGTTCAACGATCAGAGACTCAATGCGAATCAATTTCCGCGTGCGAGCAAGTATAATCCCGATTGGATTATCGCCAGTCTCAGCGGTGGCGCCAATCCTCTGTGGCTGGCGGAATGGCTAGCGGACGCAGTCGATTTGCGGCCCGGAATGCGGGTACTAGACTTGGGTTGCGGGCGGGCTTGTTCGTCGATCTTTTTGCATCGAGAATTTGGCGTTGAGGTCTGGGCAACGGACCTTTGGTTCAGCGCTTCCGAGAACCTGCGACGCATCCAAGATGCCGGCGTGGCACGCCACGTCTTCCCTATCAGGGCCAACGCGCGCTCGCTACCTTTTGCGGTAGAGTTTTTTGATGCGATTCTTTCTATCGATTCGTTCGTTTACTATGGGACCGACGATTTGTATCCGAACTATTTGGCACGTTTTCTTCAACCGGGCGGCCATTTGGGCGTGGCCCAAGCCGGTCTGACGAAAGAGATGGGAGATCCCATTCCGGAGCACCTGCGACAGTGGTGGACTCCCGATCTTAATTGCCTTCATTCAGCGGCTTGGTGGAGTAGGCACTGGAATCGAAGCGCGGTAGTTGACGTGGAACTGGCAGATACGATGCCCGACGGTTGGCGCTTGTGGGCGGAATGGCACAAGCTCATAGCTCCGGACAATAAGGATGAAATTGACGCTTTGGAAGCTGATCGGGGCACGAACCTCGGTTATGTTCGCGCCGTAGGACGACGGCGGGCACGCATCGACCTGTCCGATCCGGTCGAGTCAATCTCCACCAATTACGAGCAAAAGTCGCTGCTTCGAGACTCTGCCGCTTCGTGAAAGAAGAGTACGGTGATGATGCTCGCGCCAATCGCAACTTTTAGTTCGAGGGTCCCACCCTCCTCTTGGAAATCTTTATCGGCAGCGAGGAATAGTTCCCACGACAATAGTCGAGCGCTTCTCCCCGTTGGCACCACTGCGCAGGAAAATGTACAACTCCAGAGGGCGGGTGGAAAGCCGCCCTACGAAGCGGTTTTCGATAGCGTGTCAGGTAAAATCTGTTAGCTTGCTAGCACCTCATTCGTGGCGCTCGCGCTGGAAACTGGTCCGAGTCACATGCTGTGCCACAGATTCGCCCAGCTTCGCGCCGTCTTCGACCGAATGTAGGAAATGGAAGCCGGCAACGACCCGCGCCCAGGAGACTTCATCCAGCCAATCTCCGGTGTTCTCAAAGGTGTGAGTGTGCACGCCGTCGGTGAACGCCAAGCTATCAATGACGACATGCACTTCTGGCGTTCCAAAGAAACTCTCCACCATATGAGACACTCCCGATGAAATGCAAACGTGCGCAGCCGGGTATTCAGGATGATTCGGAGTTATCCCCAGCGACGTCCAAGCCGGATCAGCGGACAGTTCAGGATTACCGCCGCCCCCCGCTTGTATCGCCGTCACCGGCCGCCAGAAGTTGTAGGTGTACTTCGCGTTGTAACAGCCGATAAATTGAGTCCGCCGCGCCGGTCCACAACATGGCCATCATGCGCGCCGAGTCCATTAGGTCTAGCCGGTAGTTTTGAACCAGATAGTTAAACACCCGAGCATATTGTTGCGACGTGTTCTCCGTCCAGAACAAGCCAATCTCAGTCTGTCCGGCCGTCCGAACCGAACTGGTCTTGTCACCCAAGAGGCGTGTGACGTTATAATTAGCCGCCCACTCTTCGCCGGATAGTTTAGTGGGGCCGGACGGTAGAAATTGGGAAGCAGAGCGGAGAATAAAGGGGCGCATTTGCCCCAACCAAGGTGTGGCTGTTGGCAGAAAACCTGGCGGAGTAGGTTGCCAAACGCCCGGGCCACTGCCTGGTTGATACGGAACATCCACCAGGAGACCATCTCCCGTACGAGCAGAAATCAAAGCTTGTGCCGAAGCCTCCCCCACCCGCACGCCTTCTCTCTTGGCGCGCGATGTTGCCGTCAGTTTCGCTAATGATGCGTTGTAGGTTGCATCCAGTGCCGCCTGCTGTTGCGGGAAGTAATAAACCAGGACGCGATGAAGCATCCCGAGAGCAACGGCCGTCGTAATAGAACGGCTTGAATTCTCGATGAATGCTATTGATGGCGTCGTAAGTGGCGATGCTTTCATAAGCAAACCATACGGAAGATACGCCCGGACCGTTTCCTCCATGGGCCACGATCGTACTCGATGCGATCATGTTCCAATCTGTGACAACATTCTGACCCACCAGGCGGGTTGCCAGTGGCAAGGCCGCCGCGATGAATAATAAAGATCGAATCGCCACTTTCATTGTTTTTCTCCCTGATAAACTCCGATTGCCGTCCCTGCCATGAGGTTGACCCGTGGCCGCTTCCATTCTCAACACCAAACCGACAGTGAGAACAACACCGCCATCGCTGACCTCCAGCACGCGGTGGCCATTGACCCGAGCTTCGCTTCCGCCTATGCGGAACTCGCCCAGACTTATGTGTGGCGCCTTTTTCTATTCGCCCCGGAAGAAAACCAGTGGGAAGAAAAGGCTTACGTGGCGGCGGAGCGAGCCATCACGCTAGAGCCCGATCTAGCGGTGGCGCATGTCGCGCGCGGCCGGCTTCTCTGGACACCGGCTAACCATTTCGCGCACGAAAATGCCATACGCGAGTATCGCCGGGCCCTGGACTCCGACCCTACCCTGGATGAGGCGCACAATCAACTCGCCCTGATCTATTGCCACCTCGGTTTTTTGATCAGGCGTTCGAAGAAGCGAAGGAAGCGGTTCTGACGAATCCGAATAACAACTTGGCTGTGTATCGAATCGCGCAGACATTGGCGTTTCAAGGACAGTATCAAGAGTCGTTGGCCGTCCTGCGCGGAATTCCGGAACGGGTGCAACCTTCGCTGGTTGGCTATCAAACGGCTTGGGCCCTCTTTAATCTCGGGAAGAAAGAGGAAGCGGCCGCGAAAATCGTGGAACTGCTGACACACTATCCGAAGGACAGCGGCGGCCTCTTCAACAGTGTGCAAGCAGTGTTGGCGGCCTCGGTGGGCGACGAACGAACCATGCATGCGAAGATCAAGCTGGCTATTGAAAAGGGCAAAGGCTTCGGCCACTTTCACCACACCGCGTATCACATTGCCACCGCTTTCGCCCTCATCAATAAGCCGCAACAAGCAACACATTGGCTTGAAGCCGCGGCGGACGATGGTTTCCCCTGCTATCCTCTTTTCGCCACCGGCCACAATTTGGATAGCCTTCGGCAAAATGCAGCGTTCATCGACTTCATGGAGAAGCTGAAACATCAGTGGACTGCGTACAAGAGCCTGTTCTGATTCGCAACGTCTTCAAGCGAAAACATTGGCGAGTTCCTGCCAAACGCGAACGGCTGTGTTAACTGGCGTGCGGAAAGTTCCCTTGAGCCGCGAAATACCAACCTCGAGATGGACGCCGGGCAAGGAGCGGAAGAAAACTCCGCCGCGAGACGCACGGCGGGCGCAGGCTGCAACCACCGTCCATCCTGCTCCGCCGGCGACGAGTTCGAGGGCTTTGCGATGGTCGGTTGCCTGATGTTTCGCTTTGGGGACCGGGCCGTACGAAGCGAGGACGGTCAGGATGCCATCGTGGCATTTTGGGGCCAAACTGCGCGGCCAAAAAATAAAGGGATCCTGGACTAGGTCGGCCGGAGAAATCTTCTTTTTGGGCTTGAGCGGATGTTCGGCGGACAGCGCCAGCAAAACGGGCTCTTGCGTAAGCGGCTTGAACTCGATTCCATTCAGTTCCTCGTTGCGGTGAGCGTATGCGATATCGATCCGGCCGGTTCGCAAAGCGTGTCCATGTTCGGTGACCGGCAAGTCCAGCAACTCAAACTGAACATCGGGCAGCACTTTCGTCAGACTGCGGACCAGCCCGGCCACGTTATGAAAGACAGAGCACGGCTCGAAGGCGATTTTGAGAATCTCGCGGCCGCGCTCGGTGCGTTGCGCAGATCGAATGGCTTTTTCGGTTTCCTGCAAAAGGTTTTGGGCATGGGCGCTGAAGTCCTTGCCTGCGGGCGAGAGCACGACAACCGGTCGAGTGCGCTCCAGAAGAGTCAGCCCGAGAATCTTTTCCAGTTGCCTGATTTGGCGGCTCAATAGGGGTTGCGTGATGCGCAGTGGAGCCGCCGCGCGCCCGAAGTGCATTTCACCCGCAAGCGCCACGAAATAGCGCAAATGCCGCAACTCAACTTCGGTCTTGGCGCCGTTTGGTTCATGTCTTTCGGGCATAAGGTAGTGTCCCATGAGCATTGGACAAAGCATGCTGCTCACGCTAGATTTCGATTGTACTCCGTCATGCAGCCTTCGCGAGCCGTGGTTCCTATCTTGACCGGGATAATAGCCCTCGGTTCGATTTCTGTTTCGGTCTATCTGCCCTCGCTGCCGGCGATTGCATCCACGCTACACGCGAGCGCCGGACGGGCCAAGCTCACGCTAACGCTTTTCCTGTTCGTCTTCGCCTTGACACAACTTGCCTACGGGCCGCTGGCCGACCGCTTCGGCCGGAAGCGCCCCATGCTGTGGGGCATTGGAATCTATGTGCTGGGGAGTGCCACCTGCGCCGGCGCTTCAGGGATTGGCGCACTGCTGCTCGCCCGTATCGTGCAGGCGGTTGGCGCAAGCGCTGGGCCGGCGCTCGGCCGCGCAGTCATTCGCGATATTTTTGAAGGCTCGGAACTAACATCGGCTTTGGCCGTGGTAGCCGCGGCAGTGGCCCTTTCGCCTATGTTGGGACCCTTTGCAGGAGGTGCGATCGCGGTGGCCTTCGGCTGGCGGGCGATTTTCCTCGCGCTCGCTTCCGCCGGCGTCGTTCTGGCCGCGGCCCTGCTGTTTTTGTTGCCTGAGACGAGCCGGCAGCGGGACCCCGCCAGTACGCAACTCAAAACGATTGTCGGCCGTTATGCGACTCTCATCCGCGACAAGGAGTATTCGTCGGCTGTGCTGTGCGGCGGCTGTTTGACAGCGGGCAACTTCGCATGGAATGCGGCTGCGCCTTTTGTGTTTGTGACCCAATACGGTCTTAGTCCGGATGGCTACGGACGGTTGGCGTTGGTGATAGGGGGCGGATATGTTCTGGGCACTCTCTTAGCCGCGCGCTTGTCGAAGATGATCAGCGCGCCGGCGATGGTCTATACGGGTCTGGGACTCTCGTTTACGGCATCGGCCGCAATGGTTGTCGCCGTGTTCCGACTGCCCGCTGCGTGGGAGTTGGTTCTTTGCAGCTCGCTGTACTCCGCCGGTATGGGGATTGTGATCCCGGCCGCGGCTGCTTGCGCGCTGTCCCGAATGCCCCAGATTGCCGGATCGGCGGCGGGACTTTTAGGCGCCATGCAGATCTTCACGGGTGCCCTGGGCGCTTGTGCTGCCGGCTTGTTTGCAGGAGCGACGCCGCTACCGGTTGCGTTGATTATGGCGATATGCGCTGCGCTCGGATTCTACTTTGGCTATGTCGCTCTCTTTCCGTTCCGCGAAAAGAGGATTACTATTGAGGTCCATCATGCGTAGGGCTGTCGCCGGCTCACTCCTTCTGGGCTGCGTGGCGGCGTGCGGTGGATCGGCGCAAGTGAAGTCCGACGTCGAATTCTGGAGCGAATTGGACGTATCGGCAAAGTTGAGCGACTCGATGGCGCTGACTGTCTTGGGTGTGGACCGTTCGAGCGTGCAGCTGGCCAATCCGCAGCTTGGCGGGGCGGGCGTTGTCCTTGATTTTCGCACTAATAGGCTTGTGACGTTTAGTCTTGGTTACATATATGCCAGTCTTCCCAATACAGGGAGAGGATTGAGGGTGGATGCTCCGTTGACTGCGGTTTCGCTCGGCCGAGCTTTCGGCCGTTGGTCGGTCGGAGAGAGAAACCGCGGCGAGCGTTTGTACGGGGTTGGTAGAGAACCCTACCGATACCGCCAAAAAGTGGATGTCAGCTATGCGGTTTTGCCGCGGTTGCACCTTATTGCCAACGATGAGGCTTTTTATCAATTCGGCATAAATCAATGGAACCAGAACCGTCTTGAGGCGGGGTTCCATCAGGCGTTGAACGACGCGCTGTCGGTGGATCTGTTCTACTTGCAGCGGAACACGGTTTTAGAGCCGAAAACCACGAAAGGTTTAGGTGTGACGGTACACCTTTCGAGCAGTTCCTTGCTCGGAAAGAAAAAACACACGTGAAGGGGAATTCAGTCTGCGAAGCGGGCCGCCATGAGCAGCGCAACAATTCTATCTTGAGCGATGCCGGCGCATCATACAGAGGAAATTGAATCCTATTTGTCATCAAGGAAAGGAGAACTAACATGATCAAATCGAAGATCGACCCCAAAGATACAATCGTTCTGTTCGCGGACCTGCAGGAGGGAATCGCGGAGCTATCGCGAACGCTGCCACTAGACCGGTTGAAGAAAGGCGTGTCCGCGCTGGCGCGGATGGCGAAGATGCTCGGCATGCCTGTGATCGTAACGGCCGTGCAGGAAGGGGAGGGGCCTTCCAGGATTATTCCGGAAATCGGTCAGGCTCTGGGCGATCTGCCAACGATGTACCGCACCACAGCCGATGCCATGCTCAACGATGCGATCGCCGCCACGATAAAAGAGAGCGGCCGCCGCACGATTCTTATCTCCGGTGTTGCCACCGAACTCGCGGTGCAACTGCCGGCGTTGAGCGGCGTGGACTTGGGCTATCGTACGTTCGTGGTTGTGGATGCCTGCGGCGGGATAAGCGAGCGAACCGAGCACGCGGCTCTTGAGCGCGTACAACAAAACGGTGGCGGCCTGATCTCTGTGATGACGCTTGCGGGCGAATTGGCAGGAGATTTTCGCGCCGCCGAGGGTGCCGCGCTTGTGCCGATCATTTTCGAAATGGCGGCGATGTGAAGCGAGCGTGGGCGGGCTGATTGGGAGTTTGGCCGAGAAGCTGCTCAGCAGCCTTTAGCAGGCGAAACCGCCTGCTCCACCAATCCACCACACCAACAGTCAACTACACCAAATAGTTAAGTACCGAGGATAGTATCGAGATAGGCGTCGAGGTCGGCTTGGTGTTCAATGCCGGAGCGGAAGGCGACGTACATATCCGGACGAATTAGATACAGGCAGGCACTCTTAACGCCATATTGCTGGTGAAGCTGATTCAACGGGTCGAGGAGGGCGGGCAGGGAAGAGTGGGCGATGGGCGCGACCGGGAATCCACCCAAGACAAGGTGTGGCTGCAATGATTGTGGGAACCGCGCCGCTAGCTTTTGGGCGCGTTCGATAAGAGGACTCAAGCGCGACGCTTGGGGCTGAGTTCCCGAGAAAAGGAGCAGGTTCCAAGATGTGCCGCGGAGGACTTCACGCAGCGGGACGGTTTCTTTGGCAGGCAGTTTGACTATGTTCGCGTCGAGAATCCTATCACCCGCACGGGGCCCGTCACTGCCCCCGTGGTCCGACGTGATAGGACCTTGCCGATAGTTGATTTCGAGTTCTTCAAGCGTGTCGCGCATCTTCTCGCGCACGAATTCGCTGGAGAGGAGAAGCGGTCCAAGCAGGCGGACAGAAGCGCGGCCCAGATCGCCGGCTTTGAGGAGCTTGGTGTACGCCTCGTCGGTGCCCCGCAGAAGGCTTTCGGCAACGGGGTGACGCTCGGTTTGATAAGAATCGAGGAGCCGAGGCAGCGCTTTGCCCTGCATGACATAAGCTAGCTTCCAGGCAAGGTTGAAGGCATCTTGGATGCTAGTGTTCATGCCTTGGCCGCCAATGGGAACGTGCTCGTGAGCGGCGTCGCCGGCAATGAAGATGCGATCTTTTCGAAACGCGGCGGCAGCGCGGTGGTTGACACGATAGAGAGCTACCCAAACCGGGTTGTAGAGTTCAGCGTCAACGCCTCCTAAGTGGTTCAACGTTCGATTTACTTCTTCGAGAGTGGTGGTCTTAACGGCCGGCCCGGGATCGGGCACTGAAATGAATGTGCGTACGATGCCATTCGGCATCTCAATCACCATCATGTAGCCCTTTTCGGTAAACCACAGATAGCTGCTGCCAGAGGGCAGCGACCAGCGGATTTTAGAATCGGATTGGATGAAGGCTTGGCCTGCGTACGGGTTGCCCTGAAACTCTATAGCAGCCTGCTGCCGAGTGATGCTGTGAGTGCCGTCTGCGCCAAGGACATACTGGGCGCGGACTGTTTCCGCGCTTCCGTCAGCGTGGCGCAGCGTGACAGATACACCGCGGCTGTCCTGTTCAACGCCGGTGGCTTCCGTTTGCCACTCAACCGAAATTGGCCCAGGTGCTTGCCATAGCCGATGATATCCACCCGTCGCAGGGGAACGGCAGCCTGCTGAAGTTCGCGGGTGAGGCCCATTGCATCCAGAACCTCCTGCGTGCGCACGTGCAAGATTAAAGCCTTCGAGATTTCCTTTGTGCCTTGCGCTTTGTCCACGATGCGGCAAGGGACGCCATAGCGGGCCATTTCACAGGCAAACGTTAAGCCGACCGGGCCTGCGCCGATCACCAGGACGCCTATTGGTTCATTCATGAGTTCTCCACAAGCGGACTTTCAGTTCGATTCGATAAACGAGCGAGCGGTTGCTAAATATTTCAAGCTTGAAGTAGTTTTGTTTGATTTTGACGATGCTGTTAAATTGAGGCAGAAAGCCATGAAAGCAAGCCTCAAGCGAGCGCAGACGAAGGTGCCGGGGAAAGGATATAACGGAGCCGTGCTGGCGCCGCACAATCTGCCGGCCCAGATGAGGCTCCTAGTCCAGTTACTGACGCGGCGATTTCAAGACGTTATCGCGCCTTATCACATCACGCCCTTGCATTGGGGCATCTTGTCGTGCCTTTGGCGGGAGGATGGGTTGACGACGCGAGCGATTGTAGATCAACTGGACCAGTTGGGCGGCACGGTCACGGTTGGTTTGGACTCAATGGAGAAAAGAAGGTTGGTGGAGCGCCGGGTGGACGAGACCGACAGGCGAATTTCACGGATCTGGCTGACAAAGCGTGGTGCGAACTTAGAGACCAAGGTGGTTCCCTTGGTAAGGGACTTCATGGCCAAAATCTTTTCGTGTGTGAGTGAGAAGGAGGAGCGGGAGTTGGCGGCGCTGGTGGACCGGCTGCGGAGACATATTGAAACTATGGATTAGTTGTTTCCTGGCGCAAAGTTCGATACCATCGGTGCCCGCAGACCGCCAGCGATGAGTGTCATCAGGCGGGCGACTTCCGGCGTAGGGCGGAGAGGAGTTTGCGGAGGCCGGCCTTCCAATCGGGGAACAGATCGACATAGTGAGTGGTGCTGGAGATGCGGTGCGGGAGTTGGCACTCGTCGAGACGCACCGGGACGAGAAACACGTCGTCTTGTGGAAAGCGCGTAGCGATATCCAGGGCGAACGAGAGCTCACTTTGAAACTGCCCGCGCTTGATTACGGAGTGGTTCGAAAAGCAAGCGAGAAAGAAGTCAGAGAGCTCAATGGTTTGTTCGATGGACCGCCGCCAGTTCTGGCCGGGGAGCAATTGCTGACAATCCATCCAGGGGTTGACGCCGGCCTTTCGCAAAGCGCGAAACAGCCTTTTCACTTTGGCGCGATCCTCCCGCGCATAGCCGAGAAAAACCAGCGGATCGCCAGAGGGGTTGAAAACGATCTGGTTGTTGCTGCCCAGCTTAAAGGAACCCATGCCGCCAATTTCGATGGAAGCGCCTTCGCGCAGGCGGCGGTCAATGAGTTGCAGCAAGGCTTTATCCCGCGATTGCGAGTTCACGGGTGCTCCACCGGCTTCGTCTCAGTCGAAGCCGCAGCCGTAGAGCGAGAAACAGGTCGGGTCACGGGCCGTTTGAAATCTTTGAGAATGCGGTAAACGAGTGTGTCGATCACGTCGGCGGCGTGGCCCGGAGAACGCCGGGAGACGCGGGCAAAAAGCAGTGCTAGTTGTTTCCTGTTCACGGCTCGACTATACGGCGAAGCGGGTTAAGGCCGCGTGCGGAATGCACGTTGTTGGAAGGTAGAAATTGCCGGTAAGTTGCTGAATAGGTTGGGGATGGCGCAGGTTGAAACTTTTTTTGAAAACTCGTGACTGGAAAAGATGCTCGTGCTCGTGGCGAGATACGGCACTGAAAATCAACGCTTGGCGGCGGCCAATAAGTTAGTCGTCCTGCTGCCGAAAGACGGGCTCTTTGCCGGCCAGCATCAGGCGCTCGTCCAGCGCGGCCTTGACCAATTCCTCTTCGATTTCCGAAAGCCCGTGCGCATCCTTTTCAATGCGGTGCAGCAAAGCTTTCATGCGGCCGCGGGATATGTCGGTAGGAATCGCGAGCGCGTAGGCGAACAGCGCATCCGTTCGCAAATCTTCGTCGTCGAAGAGCCGCCGCACCTTATCCAGTTCGCCCTTCAAACTGAAATAACCGACGCCCCAGAGCGCCGCGCGGCGGATTTCGAGATCGGCATCGTCCAAATGCCTGGCAAAATAGTCGCGAAAGCCGGGATGAATGGAGCGCCACATCGCTTCTAACGCTTTGGCGCGGCCCGCCGGGATCTCATAGAGAGCGGTAATGGCCTGGCGGACTTCATTGCGATCCGTTTCAGGCGCTAAGCCTACCAGCAGGCCACCGCGCTCTTCCACCGGCAAGTCCGGATTGTGCAACGCGCGCAGCATAGCCGCCACCACCTCCGGCTCTTCGGTGGCGTCAATCAGAGCTTCCCAGGCGCGGGCCCGCACATTCGTCGCTTCGTCGTGCTGCGCCAAACGGAGCAGCATAGCGCGCTGTTCCACGGTTAACGACTGGTTGAAAAAAGAACTGGCGGCAATGGCGCGTACCGCCGCCACCGGATGCTCGAGCAATTCCTGACGCTCATCCTCATCCAATAAATCCACCGGCAAGTCGGCCTTTTCGGGATAGAGTTCCCAAATATCAAAAGGCTCGCGCTCCGGAGCATTCTCTTGAGCCTCGGAGCGAAGCGCCGCCAACATGACGGCGATCTCCTGCTTTAGTTCAGCGTCGGCATCGCCCAGTGTGGCAGCCTGTTCCTCGATGGCCCCGGCTGCCGCCGGATCGCCATACATCTCCAATAAAAGCACCGTGTCGGAGAGATCGTATTCCAGACGTTCGATCAGCAGATTGAGAATGCGTTCATCGCGTATGCCGAGGGTGGCCAGGATGAACGCTACTTCGCCGCCATCGCTCTCCTCCAGTTCGCTGTAGAGTTGCAACAAGGGTTCAAGGGCGTGCGGCGCATTGTCCACCAAAGCAATCACCACATCGTCCGGCACATCTTCCGGATCTTCCTTGATGAATTCGACCAGGAAGGGCACGGCTTCGGGCGTTTTCCAGTAGCGGAGAATGGCGATCAATTCCAGCGCCAGGTCTACTTTGTCGCTGCCGCGGTCGCGCGCGCCAAAAGCCAGAACGGCCGGCAGAGCTTCCGTCTGCCGGTCTATCAGGGCGTGCAGAAAACGATGATCCAGGCCAAGGCGCGCCTTGGACGCCGCCTCGAGCACCGCGCCCGGAGCCGCTTCCTGTAATTTACCGGGATCGAGAAGCAACGTTTACTCGGCTTCAACGACCACTTTGATTTGCGTTGACACGTCGCGGTGCAAGCGCAGCGTTATACTGTGTTCGCCCAGCGTGCGAATGGGCTCTTCCAATTGAACCTTGCGGCGCTCAATGTGAAAGCGTTGCGCCTCGAGCGCTTCGGCGATATCCTTGGCGGTGACCGAGCCGAACAAATGGTCGTTCTCACCCACTTTATGCCGGAAGGTTAGCGTGACGCCAGTCAGGAGTTTGGCCAAATCTTCGGATTCGGATTGAGCTTTCGCCTCGCGGCGCAGATAGCCTTCGCGCTCCTGTTCAACGATCTTCTTGTTCGAAGCGGTGGCCAGCACGGCCAGCTTCTTGGGCAGCAAAAAGTTGCGCGCGTAGCCATCGGCCACTTTCACCAGTGCGCCGCGCGCGCCCACTTTATCGACATCTTCTCTTAGAATGACTTCCATGGTTTATCTCCTGCTCCCTTACATGCGCGAAGCGAACGGCACCAGCGCAATGTTGCGCGCCTGCTTGATGGCTTCGCTCAAACGTTTTTGGTGGGGGGTGCATACGCCTGAAATTCGGCGCGGGGTGATTTTGCCGCGCTCAGAAAGATAACTCATCAGCGTTTTCACGTCTTTATAGTTGATGTCGTCAACCTTGTCAACGCAAAACCGGCACACTTTCTTACGCCGGAAATATTGTTTCTTGCCGGTTGCAATTGCTTTGTCGCCGCCGGTGGGGCGCTGGGATGCCGCTATGGGGCGGCCGCTTCTTTGTTCTGGCATTTTTGTTCTCCTGATCGCCGGTTAGGCGGGGACGCTCCCCTCGGTTGCGGGCGGGGGAGTCAAGGGCGCCGCGGCGGGTGTGGCGGGCAAGGCTGGCGCGGGGGCGCCGGGAACAGCGGAGTGTGGTTCGCCAGGCAAAAACACCGAATTGACACTGGCTTGCGGCGGTTGCGGCGCGGGCTTGCGAAGCGCACGCTTTTCACGCGCCTTCTTGCGTTTTTCAATACGCTTCAACTTCTCGTCAATGCGCACAGTCAGAAACTTGATGATCATGTCCGATACGCGCAAACGCCGCTCCAGCTCTTTTACGGTATCGGCTTTGGCGTTGAACACCAGCAAAACGAATTGGCCTTCATTGTGCTTTGAAACGCGGTAAGCGAGCTTGCGCATACCCCACTTGTCGGCCTTCTCAATGGTGCCGCCGGCATGTGTGATCACGGCTTTCATTTGTTCGATCAGCGGATCCACTTCTTCTTCGGTGGCATCCGGCCGGACGATAAACAACTCTTCGTAGATTCTCATTCTTCCTCTTCGTTCGTGCCTTGGGCGCGACGATTAAATTTCGCCATGGCCTTATGGGCGCCTTCAGCAAGGATGGTTTCGACAGCGTCCGCGGTATAGGACACCATTTCCTCCACCTGGTCCCGCATCCCGCGCTCAAAAGGCGCGAGAACGTATTCGACCGCATCAATTTCGCGGCCCGGATGTATACCAACCCGGACGCGCGTAAAGACTTCCGTCTTCAGAGCGGCAATGATCGACTTGACACCGTTGTGCCCAGCCGCCGAACCGGTGAGCTTGATCCGCAACGCGGTCAAAGGCAGCGCCAGTTCGTCATACACCACAATCAGATTGCGGTGCGTCAGGTTATGGGACTTCAAAAAACCAGCGATGCCCACACCTGAGTTGTTCATGAAGGTCTGCGGCTTAACCAGGAAAATCTTCTTCTCCCGGATTCGGCCGCCGCCCGTCAACGAAGCGTCTTCCGTTTTTGTAATGTGCAGGGAATGGCGCTTCGCAAGTTCATCTACCACCCGGAACCCCAGATTATGCGGAGTGGCCGCATAACGGATCCCGGGATTGCCCAGCCCGGCGATGCAAAGCGTCTGTTCCACAACATGGCTTCCTTGCGGAAGCACAACATGGCTTCCTTGCGGAAGCGCTTCGTCAGGCATGATGCGGACGCCAGTGCATACACGAGCCGGGCGCTATTTCTTCTTAGCGGGAGGCGTGGCGGCTTCACCGCCTTCCTCCTCTTTCTTACCCTTCTTGATGACTTCCGGCTCAGCGGCAGGCGTGGCGGCGACATCGGCGGCGGGCGCCACTTCTTCAGCCTTCAGCGACACGACGTGCGAAATGACCGCATCGCCCGGACTCAGCAACTTCACCGAACCGCTTAAAGCGATTTCAGAGGCGCGCACGCTCTGGCCAATCATCAATTCGGCCACATTCACCACAAACTCTTCCGGAATTTCGTCCGGCAAGCACTCAATTTCAATTTCGCGGGTAATGATTTCGTGAATGCCGCCTTGCAGCTTGACGCCCTTCGGATCGCCATGCGTCACCACCGGCACTTTCACGGCGATGCGCTTGCTCAAATCAATACGCTTCAGATCCACATGCAGCAAATTTTCCTTGATAGGATCGTGCTGCCAATCCACAATCATCACCGGCACGGTTTCCTTGCCGCCAATGCTCAAGTTGAAAATCGTGTTATGGCCGGTTTTGCTGTGCAGAATCTTATTCAGGTCTTTGGGATTGACCGCGACCGCGGACGGCCCCGCTTCACCGCCATAAACGACGGCGGGCATGGAGCCTTTTACGCGCAAACGGCGCGCTTCATTCTTGCCGCGCAAATCTCTCGATTCGGCGGCTACCGTAATATCTTTTCTCACCTTTTCACCTCAACCGCTCCGAGCACGAACTAGGGCGCTTGCCCCTACCGCTCGGTTTCGGCCCGCTATATAAACAAAGTACTGATCGATCCACCTTCGTGAATCGATTGAATGGCCCGCGCCAGCAAATTAGCCACCGAGAGCACCTTAATCTTCTGGCACTCCGCCGCCGCGTGCGACAGCGGAATGGTATCCGTTACCACTAGTTCCAGCAAATCCGACGAACCAATGCGCTCAACCGCCGGCCCCGACAACACGGCATGCGTCGCGCAAGCCCGCACACTCTTTGCGCCCTGGCTCAACAGCGCTTCCACGCCCTTGACCAGCGTACCCGCCGTATCCACCAGATCGTCCACCATCAAACAATGCTTCCCGTCCACTTCACCGATGATGTTCATCACCTCGGCCACGTTCGCGTCGGTCCGCCGCTTGTCGATAATCGCTAACGGCGCATTCAGCCGCTTGGCGAAAGATCTGGCCCGTTCCACGCCGCCCGCATCCGGCGAAACAATAATCAACTCGCCACGCGGAAAGCGATTCTCAAAATACTCGACCATCACGGGCGCGGAAAACAAGTGATCGACTGGAATATCGAAGAAGCCCTGTATCTGAGCCGCGTGCAGATCCACCGCCAAAACTCGGCTCGCGCCCGCCCTCTCGAGCAAACTGGCCACCACTTTTGCGGAAATCGGCATCCGCGGCCGGTCCTTCCGGTCCTGCCGCGCGTACCCATAATAGGGTAACACTGCCGTGATCCGCTCGGCGCTGGCGCGCTTGAACGCGTCGATCATGAGCAGCAATTCCATGAGGTGCTGGTCTACCGGCGTACAGGTTGGCTGCACCACGAAAACATCCGCCCCACGGACGTTCTCCTGTATTTGCAAGTGCGTTTCTCCGTCGGCGAAACGTTTGATCATCGCTTCCCCCACGGAACTATCCAGGGCCTGGCAGATCGCCGCCGTCAAGACGGGGTTCGCGGTGCCGCTAAACACTTTGAAATCGGTGAACAAAGCGCGAACGGGCTTCACGTGTGCTGTCATGGTTGCCGCCATTTCCTCACATCTCTCCTGGTGAACGCTAGTTGAAACAACTGGCCGCGGCTGCCGTTCCAAGGGCGCGGCGCCACTGCGCCTGGTACTGCCGCCGGCTCAAAAAACGAACGCTGTAGCATTGTGCGGCGCGAAACTCGGCAGCCGCCCGGCGAACCCCGGCGTCATTTTCAAAGACGCCAAATAGAGCCGACCCGCTGCCCGTCATCATGGCTGGTTTCCCTCCCAGCCGCCGCAGTTTTCTCGCCACCGCCGCCAATTCGGGGTGTGTCTGAAACACCGCTGACTCAAAATCGTTCTTGAGCGGAACGTGTGCCAGACGGGCGCTGTTCAGAGCCCATGCAATTGCTTGAAACTCTCTCAGGATAGGGGACTCGCGGGCTGAAGTCAACGCGTTTGTAACCCTGCGCCCCAATGCCGCGTACGCGTCGGCGGTAGAAACGTGTATGCCAGTGGAAATTACTAGTATCCGGTGGGGTGATAAGTCTGGAAGCGGATATAATTCAGTTCCACGGTCCGTTCCCACTGCGGTTCCGCCATGCAGGAAGAACGGCACATCGCTACCTAGCGCTTCCGCCCAGGCCGATAAGGTTCCGGGAGCCGTTCGCCTGCCAATCAGCGCGGGTAGCGCGATGAGAACGGCCGCCGCATTGCTCGAGCCGCCGCCCAGTCCAGCGCCCATGGGGATTCGCTTCTTCAGTTGAAACCGCACGTGAGCCTCGACCTTTAACTGCCCGAGCACCAGCCTGGCGGCCCGAATCACCAGGTTGTCGGCGATCTCAACGGAGCTATCCAATTCAATGCGTGTTTCTTTCGCGAAATTGAAATCGATGCGCAGCGAATCTTTGAGGCTGATGGTTTGAAAGATGGTGCGCAGATTATGATAGCCATCGGGGCGCTTATGCAGCACCCGGAGATCGAGATTGAGTTTGGCGAAAGAAGGTACCGTTACCCGCACGTTTAGTATGTGATCAATGAAAACACGTCGCGGCCCGCGAGTTTCTTGCGACCGTGGAGGAAACTCAATTCGATGACGAAGCCAAGCCCGCGCACTTTACCTTCGGACATCTCAACTAGCTTGGCCACGGCGCCGGCAGTGCCGCCGGTAGCGAGCACGTCATCGATAATCACCACATTTTGGCCAGGCAGGATGGCGTCCGCATGCATCTCCAGTTGGTCGGTGCCGTATTCGAGATCGTATTGGATAGCGCGAACGGTGTAGGGTAGCTTCTTGGGCTTGCGGACCGGCACGAAGCCGGCATTGAGCGCGAGCGCGATAGCGGGTGCGAAGAAATAACCCCGGGCTTCGATGCCGACGACGATATCGATAGGCGTAGATTTGTAATGGTCGCGCAGGGCGTCGATGGTTTCGCTAAAGCCTGCTTTGTCCTTGAGCAAGGTGGTGATGTCGTAGAAGTTGATACCGGGTTTGGGAAAATCCGGAACTTCGCGGATCAGTTGCTTGAGGTGGTTGACGGACACGCCGCGATTGTAGCAAGGGGGCGAGGCGGTTTGGCGTCTGTCTTCGTTCTTCTACGTTCTTCTACCGCAAGGCGCGCTCCAACGTCCGTTCGTCAATCTGAATCAACGTTGGATACCGTCCGGTGTAACAGGCATAACAAAACTTGCCCTTGGCGTCATCCACCGCGTCGCTCAACGAATCCAATGCCAGAAACGCCAGCGAATCGGCTTCCACGAAAGCCTCGATCTCTTTAATCGAATGGTTCGCCGCGATCAATTCCCGCAGAGACGGCGTATCCACTCCGTAATAACAGGGCGAAATGGTGGGCGGGCACGAAATACGCACATGCACTTCGCGCGCGCCGGCGTTGCGCACCATGCGCACAATCTTGCGGCTGGTGGTGCCGCGCACAATCGAATCGTCCACCAGAATCACGCGCTTGCCTTCCAGCAAATGCCGCACCGGATTCAGTTTCAGCTTCACGCCGAAATCGCGAATCGCCTGCGAAGGCTCAATGAAAGTACGGCCCACGTAATGGTTACGGATCAAGGCCTGCTTGTACGGTATTCCCGATTCCGCCGCATAGCCAATGGCCGCCGCCACGCCCGAATCCGGCACCGGCACGACGAGATCGGCATCTACCGGGTGCTCGCGCGCTAGCAATCGGCCCATCCGCTCGCGCGATTCCGCCACCGGCTTGCCGAAAACAATCGAGTCCGGCCGCGAAAAATATACGTGCTCGAACACGCAGTGCGCCGTCTTCCGCGGCGTTGTATACAGTTCGCGCGTCATGCCGTGGGGTCCAAGAATCACCATCTCGCCCGGTTCGACGTCGCCGGTATATTCGGCGTTGATCAAATCGAACGCGCATGTTTCCGAAGCGAAGACGGTGGCTACTTGTCCATCGGGCAACTCGAGCCGGCCCATCGCCAGCGGCCGGAAGCCATGCGGATCGCGCGCCACAATGATGCGGTCTTCCGCCAGAAACACCAGCGAAAACGCGCCTTCAATCTGCAGCAGCGCATCGCGCAGCGCGCCCGCCAGCGTCCGTTCCCGCGACCGCGCCACCAGATGCAGCACCACCTCCGTATCGCTCGTCGATTGGAAAATAGAGCCGTCCTCTTCCAGCTCGCGCCGCAACTCCACCGCATTCGTGAGGTTGCCGTTATGGGCCACCGCCACCTGCCCTTTGCTGCATGCCACCGAAAGCGGTTGAGCATTGCGCAACGCCGTATCGCCCGCTGTCGAATAGCGCGTATGCCCAATCGACAACTGCCCCGGCAATTGATTCAAAATATCCGGCGTGAAGATTTCGGCCACATGCCCCATCTTCTTGTGGCAATAAATGGTCCGCCCATCGCTTGAAGCGATGCCCGCGCTTTCCTGTCCGCGGTGCTGCAAGGCATACAGCCCCAGATACACCAGGTTGGCGGCTTCCGGATGGCCATACAGCGCGAACACGCCGCATTCTTCATGCAGCTTGTCGAAGGGGACTTCCTCGGACTTATCGATATCAAAAGAATGCATTATTGTTTACACCAGAACTGGATTGTGGAGGAGGTGTTCTAACGCATGAGCCCAAAGGCCCTTCAGATCTTCAACTGTGCTATCGATCAAGATGTCGTTTCCGTTACGAATTGTCATCCTTGCTTCAAGTGTAACGCCAATCGCCGCCGCGTGGACGGAATTTCTTGTCGCCGCGTCTAAAACATTTTCGGGTTTCTCTGTCGAAACCAGAATACGCGACGGCCCTTCATGGAAAAGCAGCACTTCGCGCGGCAACTGCGCATCCAGGCTAATCTCTGCTCCCACGTTTCCATCGCCAAACGAACACTCGGCCAGCGCTACGGCCAAGCCGCCTTCGCCCACATCATGCGCCGATTCCACTTCGCCCGCCCGCACCAGTTCGCGAATGGTGGCCTGCACTCGCTTCTCATACGCCATATCCAGCTTCGGCGGCGTCCCCCAAAGCGCATCCTGAATCACCTTCGCGTATTGTGTGCCACCCATCTCTGCCAATTCCGGCGCACCCAACCTGCCGATGAGCATTACTGTCAAACCGGCTTTCTGGAAGCGCAGCGGCACCGGCAGCTTTGTCGGCAGTGTGCCGACGATGCCCACCACCGGCGTCGGCAAAATGGGCGTGCCCAGCGTCTCGTTATAGAGGCTGACGTTCCCGCCCGTTACCGGCACCTCAAAAAACTTACACGCTTCCGCCAGGCCCTCAATAGATTCCACAATCTGCGCCATAATCTCAGGCCGTTCCGGATTGCCGAAATTCAAATTGTTGGTGGTCGCAACGGGCAGCGCACCCACGGTGGATAAGTTGCGGCAGCACTCCGCCACGATCAGCTTGGTTCCTTCGCGCGGATCAAGCGCGCAGTAACGCCCATTGCCATCCAACGCCATGGCCACGGAAGTGTTGGTTCCCTTGATGCGAACAATCGCCGCTTCCGCGCCGGGTCCCGCCAGCGTATTCGTCCGAACCTGATAATCGTACTGCTGCCAGATCCAGCGTTTGGAACACAAATCGCCCGAACTCAACAGCGCTTTCAAATCGGCCGCCAGATTTTGGCTAACCAACGCCGGTCCTGTGATAGGCGCGGTTCGCAGCGGTTTGCTGAATGGCCGGTGATAACGCGGCGCTTCGTCCGCCAGCGCACGGTTTGGAATCTCGGCGAACACTTCGCCATGCTGTTTCACGCGCAACATACCATCGTTCGTTACCACGCCAATTTCCGTGGCGTCCAACCCCCACTTTTCAAAAACGCTGAGCACCTCCCGCTCGCGGCCTTTCTCTGCCACCAACAGCATGCGCTCTTGCGATTCCGAAAGCATCATCTCGTAGGGCGTCATGCCCACTTCGCGCTGCGGCACCTGCGCCAAATCGATCTCAACACCCGTGCCCGCCCGGCTACCCATTTCGCAAGTGGAGGAAGTCAGCCCGGCCGCGCCCATATCCTGTATGCCGACAATCGCGCCGGTCTTCATGGCTTCCAGACACGCTTCGAGCAACAGCTTCTCCATGAACGGATCGCCCACTTGCACATTGGGTCGCTTCTGCTTCGATTCTTCCGTGAACTCAGCCGAGGCCATGGACGCGCCGTGTATGCCATCGCGCCCCGTTTTCGCGCCCACATAAATCACCGGATTCCCCACGCCGGAGGCCTTGCCGAAGAAAACTTCGTTGTGCTTGAACACACCCAGCGCGAACACATTCACCAGCGGGTTGCCTGCGTAGCTCTTCTCGAAAACGCATTCGCCGCCTACGGTGGGCACGCCGAAACAGTTTCCATAATGCGCGATGCCGCTGACCACGCCTTCCAGAATGCGCCGGTTGCGCGCGCCTGTCTGCGGATCGTCCAGCCGTCCAAAGCGGATGGAATCCATTACCGCAATGGGCCGGGCCCCCATGGTGAAAATATCGCGCAGAATGCCGCCCACGCCGGTGGCCGCGCCTTGGAACGGTTCGATAAAACTCGGGTGGTTGTGCGATTCGATCTTGAACGCGATCGCCACGCCGTCGCCAATGTCGATAATGCCCGCGTTCTCGCCCGGGCCTTGCAGCACGAGCGCGCTCTCGGTGGGTAGTTTCTTCAGGTGAACCCGCGTGCTCTTATACGAACAGTGTTCGCTCCACATTACGCTGAAAATTCCCAACTCCGTCAAGCTGGGTGCGCGCCCCAACAGGCTCAAAATTTTCTGATATTCGGCGGGCGAAAGCTGATGCGCCGCGACCACGTCCGGGGTGATCTGGCTGGTCATGCGCGGGAAGCGGGGGTGGCTGCGTGAACCAGCGATGCAAGGATCGCCAACCCATCGGTAGAGCCCATCAGCGGATCGGCCACGCGCTCCGGGTGAGGCATGAGTCCCATCACATTCCGCCGCTCGTTCAACACTCCGGCGATATTCCGCAACGAGCCGTTTGGATTATCGACATACTTCAAAGCGATGCGATCTTCCGCCTGCAATTGGTCAAGCGTTTTTTCGTCGGCAATGTAACAACCCTCGCCATGCGCCACCGGCAATGTGATCCGCTGGCCGTTCTTCGCTTGATGCGTAAAAGGGGAATTCGCGGTAGCCACTTCCAGTTCCACCGGCCGGCAAACAAACTTCAAGTTGGCGTTCCGCACCAAAGCGCCTGGCAGAAGCCCGCATTCGGTCAGTACCTGGAATCCATTGCAAACGCCCAGTACCAAGCCGCCGCCGGAAGCAAAACGCTTAACAGCCGCCATCACCGGCGAAAACTTGGCAATGGCCCCGCAACGCAGATAATCGCCATAGGCGAATCCACCCGGCAGAATAATGGCGTCCACGTTTCCCAAAGATGCCGTTTCGTGCCAGATGAATTCGGCCTGCTGGTGCAAGTTCTGGCTCACGGCGTACCAGGCGTCGTGGTCGCAGTTGCTGCCGGGGAAAACAACGATGCCAATTTTCACGATTCTGAAATCCCCGCTGCGCGCCTAAGCGGTGGTGGCCACTGCCGGCGCCGCCTTCTTGCGGGCTGCCCGGCGCTTCTCTACGGGTGGTTGGCGATCGCTCTTCTTCAGAGCCGGAAGAACCATGCTGGTGACAAATTTCTTCTCACCATGGTCGTCGAATTTGATTACAATGTAATCGTCGTTGCAGGAGATAACCGAGCCGAGACCGAATTTTCCGTGCTCAACCTGGGCTCCTGTGGCAAATGGCGGTTTGTTGGCCATGGGGCGGGCAGATCCTCTATAGGTTATTGTAACAGCTTGACTTACCCCTGTCGAGCCGCGCCCTAATGTAGCCTGGGGGCGGCTGCGAAAAAGCCCGCAAGTGGCTCTAGGTACAGCATTTCCTTATAATAGTTGCAGCCGGATGGAAGACCTTAAGAAAAGACTCCAGGACGAAATGATGGCGCTCGAATACGAGCTCCGCAACGAACTACCAAAAGAAATCCTGAAGGCACGCGCCCATGGCGATCTGAGCGAAAATGCCGAATATCACGCCGCCAAAGAACGGCAGGCTTTTGTGAACGCCCGGTTAGGCCAAATCCAAGCGCGCCTGCGTGAATTTTCCATGGTGGATGTCACCAAAATTCCGCGCGACCGCGTCGGCCTTGGCTCGCAAGTGGTGGTAATGGACATAGACAAAGACGAGGAACACACCTACAATCTGGTTACGAGCGAAGAAGCGGATGTAGCGAAAGGCAGAATCTCTACCAGTTCCCCCATCGGTAAAGGTTTGCTGGGCAAGAAGGTTGGCGATACAGTGAAAATCCAAATCCCCGGCGGTTTGAGGGAAATGGAAATTCTTAGTTTGACAACTATTCACGACGCGCCCGCATCTTCTTAAAGAGGAAAGATAGGGCATGACATACACGCGCGCCATTGGATTGGGGGCCAATAAGATCATCCGGATGATCGTTCGCCGGCTGGCGCTCTCTAAGATCAATCCGAACGTTTTGACTTTTCTGGGGCTGGTTATCAACATCGTGGCCGCCACTTTCCTGGCCATCGGTAATTTCCGTTGGGCTGGCGCAATTATCATCTTCGCCGGCTTGTTCGACATGGTAGATGGCCGGGTGGCGCGCGCCACCAACCAGGTTACGCGTTTCGGCGGGTTCTTCGACTCAGTACTAGACCGTTACTCGGATTTAGCGCTGCTCATGGGTCTTTTGGTCTATTACGGTACTATCAACCGGCCTTTTTACGTCGTGTTGACAGCCATCGTTATGACGGCTTCCGTCATGATCAGTTACACCCGCACGCGCGCTGAGAATATCATTCCCACTTGCAAAGTGGGTTTTCTGGAGCGTCCGGAACGAGTGGTGCTGCTTATCATAGGCGCGCTGTTTGATCGCATGGCGGAGGTGCTCTGGGTGATAGCGGTCTTAGGCAACCTGACCGTAGTCCACAGAATGATCTTCACTTATCAGGAATCGAAACGGCTTGAGGAAGCCCAGTTACGCCCCAGAGGCGTGCCTACGTCTTCTTCGGCGCGCAATTAGTCTTCTAAAACTACCACCGCGAACGCCATTTCTTTAGTGTGGGTTAACGAGATGGAGATGCGCTTCACACCCATATCGTTTGCGGCGTTGAGCGCGGCGCCGTGCAAGCGCAGCGTGGGCCGCCCCGATGGTTCGTTGGCTACTTCGAAATGCTGCCAACTCACGCCGCGGCTCAGTCCGGTGCCAATCGCCTTCATGCCGGCTTCTTTAGCGGCAAAGCGCGCGGCTAGACGCTCAGCCCAGTTCGCCTTGCTCATAGCGTAAGCACGCTCGCGCGCCGTAAAGGCACGGGTCAGGAATCGGTCGCCAAAGCGTTCTACGCTCTTGCGGATTCGCGCGACCTCAGCCAGATCTGTGCCAACGCCAAGAATCATGGCTACTGAAACTAATTTAACCGCGGTTCTTGCGATACGCTGCCCAGCGCTTTTTTTGCGCCGCCGCAATCCGCTGACGAGCCTCAGGGCTTAGTATGCGTTTCCGCGGCGTGCCGTTTGTGGCACCCGGGGTCCACACAGGAGCCTTACTCGGCTTTCCGGCGCGGCCTCCTAACATGGAACGCACTTGAGCTATCTGTTCGTCTAACCGCTGCTTCTGAGCCTCGAGACCATGCAGGGCAGCTTCCAGAATCTCCCGATGTGGAGCTGCTGATTGTTTTGCCATATATCCTTCTTAGTAACACATCGGGCTTTCCTTTTCACAGCTTTAGAGCTAATTAGTTGTTTGAGTCGCAAATTAGAGTAACAGGACCATCGTTTATGAGCCGTACCTGCATATCCGCTTGAAAAACGCCTGTAAATACGCTCATTCCCATTTCCCGGCAAACTTTCACAAAGTAATCATAAAGTCGTACTGCGACGTCTGGTCTAGCAGCCTGGGAATAGGACGGCCGATTACCCTTCCTTGTCTCACCGTAAAGGGTAAATTGCGATACAACCAACATTTCCCCCGCCGCATCCCGCAGACTGAGGTTCATTTTGCCTTCTTTGTCGGGGAATATCCGTAGCTGAATAACCTTGCTCGCTAAGTAGTCCGCGTGCGCTTCAGTATCGTCCCGGTGGATAGCTAGGAATACCAGTACGCCGCGCCCAATTTGTCCGGTAATAACATCCTCGACCGTGACACTTGCTTCCGCTACCCGCTGCACCAAGGCGCGCATGTCTTCGATGCTATTCGGCGAAAATGGTGTCTTGACCTAACAGCCAGTCTGGGTCAAGACGGCGCTTAACTGCTTTCATCGCGCCTATTTCAGCGGGCGAATACATCAGCCGCAACAAATCCTTCTTAGTCTTTCCGATGCCATGTTCAGCGGCGACGGTACCTTGATGAGCCACGATGAACTCCGCAAATTCGTAAATCAGAGCTTCCCCACGCTCGGCCTGATCGCGCGTGGCAGGTAACAGGTTGACATGATTATTGGCATCGCCCACGTGGCCGAAGATTGTATATTGACCGGGGAACGTTGCCTCGCACCTCGCCTGATAGAAGTGATGCAACGCGCCCTCATGTTCCAAAGGGACCGCGAAATCTGTGCCGAACTTAGGAAAACCAAGTTTGCGGACGCTATCCACGACGGTGGCCGGCAGCGTGTGCCGGAACTCGCGAAAACGCTCCCGATCGGCGGCACTGAAGCCAAACCACGATTCGTTTTCGAGCGCCTCTTGTGCGGCCAGACGGCGCGTCCAGGCGTCCACTTCATCGTCATCCTCGCCTGGCAAATTCTGTTCGATCAGCAACGCCGCCTTGGCTTGCGCGGGTATCTCCGCATAGCGCGTACGCAGCAAGCCGAGCGCCATGCTGTCCATATATTCGAGGAGCCGCAACTCTTCAATAGGACGCCACGCCCGAACGGCGGCCATTGCCAACGCATCGGATGGAAAGAACACCACGCCGCTCAAAACCGCCGGGGGTTCGGGCAGGAGGTGCAACTCTGCCTCCGTCACAATTCCAAGCGTTCCTTCGCTGCCGGCAATCAGATCCACCCATTCCAGGTCTTCGGCCAGAAAATAACCCGCTGCGTTCTTGCTTGTCGCGGGCATCCGAACCCGCTGCACCGGGAAATCGACTCTATCGCCGCGCCGAAACCATTCGGTTCGCCCGTCCATGAATGTCACTTCTAATCCGAGTACGTGGCGGCGCACCGAGCCATAGTGAAAACTGCGCGCACCGCCCGCGTTGGTGCTGAGAATGCCGCCGATGGCCGCCGAGTCTTCGGTGGGGTTCGGTCCGAAAAACTGCTGCGTGCGGGCTGCCGCCTTCTGTAGATCTTTGAGGACCGCGCCCGCTCCGCAGCGCGCGCAGCCGGCCTCCACTTTTATATGGCGAAAGCGCTCGAGCGAAACGACCCAGCCGCCATGAGGCACGCGCGCGCCGGCTAGTCCCGTTCCCGCGCCGGCCACCGTGAGTGGGATGTGCCGCGCGGCGCTGGCCTTGACGATCGCGCGGAGTTCTTCAACATTCGAAGGAAGATAGGCGCATTCCGCCGAGCCATGATAGCCGGAGGAATCTTCCAGGTACGAATCAACCGCTACTGACGCTGCATTCACACATTCAAGATATCGCTGCCGGTTTGGAAAACAGGCGAGTTATAGCTGGGGCCTATGCTTGGCCACGATCTCGCGAAACTTGCGGGCGCGCTCCGTTACCACTGCATAATCGCCGCTGGCGATAGATTGCCCATCGATCAATTCGCTGCCAACGCCCACGGCGGTTGAGCCGGCTGCCAAAAAATCGCCTATGGTTTCAAGATTCACGCCGCCCGTGGGGATGAGATCGATGTGCGGCAAAGGCGCTTTAACGGCTTTGATGTATTTCGCTCCGCCCAGGGCATTGCAAGGGAAAACTTTCACGCCGTCGGCACCCGCTTCCCACGCGGTCAGTATTTCGGTGGGCGTGAGCGCACCGGGGAAAATAGGCCTGCTATAACGGCGCGCCATTTCGATGGTTCGGTGGTTGAGGGCGGGCGTCACAAAAAACTGCGCACCGGCTAGCATGCAGGCGCGGGCCGTTTCCGGATCGAGCACGGTACCGGCACCCAGCAGAATTTTCTCGCCGTGGCGGTCGGCGATCGCCTCAATTGCCTTTAGAGCGTTTGCCACCGTCATGGTGATCTCGACACAATCGATGCCGCCCTCGAGCACTGCTTCCGCCGCCGCCAGCGCGCTCGCTTCGTCGCGGGTACGCACAATGGGTACGATGGCGAGTTGCTTGATTCTGCGAATGATTTCAGAATGAGTCACGAGGGATTTTTCACCGGTTCGTTAGCCGGCGCGGAACGCTTGGTTTTACCAGTCAGTTTCAGGTTCACGACAACGGTGCTGCCGCTCTTGAAAACCGAAACTGTCTTTGACCCGCTCACCTCACCCTTGAACTGCGCGCGCAACTCATAATTGGCATCGGAACTCAGGCCGTGAAAACGGTATTTTCCGTCCTGCTGCACGATGAATGAACGCACCTGCAGGCTTTTAAGGTCTTCAATTAGAACGACCGCGCCTGGGACTGGGCTCCCCGCGCGATCGAGAACCATGCCCTCCACGGTCCGCGCCACGGCGACTCCGCTCTGTTGTGCCGTAAGGCCGGAGGGAAGAACGGCCAGCAAAATTGCCAGCGCGCTGCTAACGCCAATCCTCTTCCTCTTCAGCTTCTTCCTCATCGTCATCGTCGTCTTCGTCTTCGTCCTCTTCATCCTCGTCGTAATCGAAATCATCGTCATCGTCGTCGTCTTCATCTTCCGCGCCGAGTTCGACTGGATTTACGCTGGCGACGGTGAGAGAAGCTCCACATTCGTCACAGGAAAGAACGTCTCCTTCGTCCAATTCTTCTTCTTCCACATCGATTGCGGCATCGCATTTTGGGCAACTGACCATAGAAATTAACCTCATGAGCTGAGTGTTCGCGTCAAAGCGCAGGGTGAAACCTTATTCTTAACATGGGATTGACCGATATACCAGCGGCATTTGCTTTCAGCTTAGCGATGTTTGGAAAAGGCAGCCGAATGCAGTTGCCTGTCGTACGCGGTGAGTTCCTTGGCGGAGACGGTAACCAGCGTCTTATCCATGTCTTCCGAGGTTTCGATCATGTGCTTTACATGAGCCGCGGCCAGGCGCATGCACAGCGGATCGGACAGTTTGCGGCTGCCTTCCCGGGCAATCGACAACAAAACGGGATGCGGCATCGCAATTACCTTTTCTTCGGGTTCGCCGCCATCGGGCGTAACGAAAAACTTTACGTCCACCGTGTCGGCGTGACGGATGGAGATGCCGGTTTGGAGCCAGCGAAATTGAACCCTCCACATGCGGCCGAATGGATCGGGACCGGCGTCAAAAAGACGGCTTTGGTCGCTCATGACCAGATGCTAACACGCGCCCAAGCCGAATATGAGGTCAGCGCTGGTTCATGAGCGAGAGCACTTCGTCGCGCGTTTCCTTACGTTCGCGGAAAGCGCCCAGCATGGCGCTGGTGATGGCATCGGAATGCTGCTTTTCCACGCCGCGCATCATCATGCAGAAATGGCGCGCCTGGCACACCACCGCTACGCCGCGCGGTTGAATCAGCGTTTGAATGGTTTGCGCAATTTGCTGGGTGAGCCGCTCCTGAATCTGCAAGCGGCGGGCAAAAGCGTCCACCAAACGCGGAATCTTGCTCAGGCCAATCACTTTCTTGTTCGGCAGATAGGCCACATGCACCTTGCCGAAAAAGGGAAGCATGTGGTGCTCGCACATGCTGAAGAACTCGATATCGCGCACAATCACCACTTCGTCGTAATCCACGTCGAAGAGCGCGCCGTTCACGATTTTTTGCGGGTCGGCCGCGTAGCCGCTAGTGAGATACTTCAGCGCTTTTTCGATGCGCACCGGCGTGCGAATGAGGCCGTCTCGCGTAGGGTCTTCACCCAACTGGCGCAGGACGCTCTCCATATGCGCGGCGATGGAATCCGGGTCCATCTTCGGACTCATTTCGATCAACTGGCCCGGAGTGTTCTTGAGCTTGGCTGCGGATTTACTTCTAGGCATGAACCATCACACTTTCATTCCGCTCAGCGGAGGAGTTTTCGATTACGGGCGCCGGCAGAAACAATTCGAATCCATTGCGTTCGGTTTCCTGTAGCTGCATTCTGGAGACGTGGATTTTCAAGTCGCCAAACGACTCTCGCCAGTCGCGGCGCACCAATTCATCCATCACGCGTAGAACATTCTCAGTAGTCGGCACCAGATTCGCAAACTGCGGCACATCAGTGTTGATGTTGCGGTAAGCAAACTGGCGCAGAATCTTCTCCCGCACAAAGCCATCGAGGCGGGCTAGCGGCACAAGCAAACCAGTTGAGCCATCCAGTTCGCCGCTAACAGTAAGCTCTAACGTGTAATCGTGACCGTGGCCGAACGGGTTGTTGCACTTGCCGTACACCCCCGCGTTCTCCACCTCGCTCAACAAGGGGGAATGCAGGCGGTGCGATGCCGGGAAATGATAGCGGCGGGTAACGGAAATCATGCTTGGACCGGCGGCACGATGTCTACATACAGATCGGCTGTTTCAAAAAGACGGACGCGCGCCAGGCGGTAGCGCGCCATTCCCAATTGCCTTTCTAAACGACGCCAGATCTCAAGCGCGATGTTAGCGGTAGTGGGAATCACCCTGGCAAAAGGCTCAACCTCATAATTCAAGAAGCGGTGATCCATAGGCATGACAATTTCCCGCTCGAGAATGTCTTTCAGCTCCTTCAGATCGACAATCATCCCGGTAACGGGATCGGGCTCGCCCTCAACGCTGACTTCCACCACAAAATTGTGCCCATGCCCTGCGGAATGCGATTCCTCACCGAAAAGTTCCCAATTCTGCTGTTCGCTCAAAGACTCGGCACGGCAAAAGTGAGAGGCCGAAAATTCAGCTCGACGGGTGATGAACATGCCTAACTCGTTTGATGCGCCGAGCCAAGCATTAGATACTGTAATTTACCCCACGTTTGGGGCCGCTGGGACAACCAGCCATTTCAACTATGAAAAGCGCTCTGATTGGACTGCTCAGTGTCCTCAGCCTGACTTTTGCCGGGCTCATCGTCTTTAGTTTGCAGGATTCCGCGGCCAAAGAGGGCGGCCCGGCGCCCGCTTTTTCCATCACTACCGACCAGGGAAAAACCGTTACCCAGACTTCCTTCGGCGGCAAGCTGCTGTTGCTCCATTTCTGGGCCACTTGGTGCGGCGGTTGCGTCGAGGAGATTCCCTCGTTGAACGTTTTCCAGCGCAAGTTTGCCGATAAAGGCGTGGTGGTGGTGGCGATTAGCATCGACAAGAATCCTGAAAAATACCGGTCGTTTCTCGAAAAGATTCCAGTTTCCTACGCGACCGCCCGCGACCCGAACGCCGATATCAGCACCCAGTACGGCACGTTCCAATACCCGGAGACGTATTTGATTAAGGACGGGCGGGTGGTTCACAAATATGCCAACGCGGAAAACTGGACGAACGAAGACATTACGCAGTACGTAGAAAGTTTGCTCTAACAGAAAGATGTCGTTTACCCCAAACGTAGTGCTCGCGCTGGAAGAAGCGCTTGGCAGGAACGCTGTTCTATCCGAACCGTTCGACTTGACGCTTTATGAGTTCGATGGCGGTGTGGACAAGTCCAGACCGGACGCGGTGGTGTTTCCGCAGAGCACGGCGGATGTGGTGGCGATTGTCAAAATTGCGCGCTATTATGCCGTCCCCGTTGTCGGCCGTGGCGCCGGTACCGGGCTGAGCGGCGGTGCCATTCCGCGAGCGGGCGGCATTGTAGTTTCGTTCG
Organism: Bryobacterales bacterium; assembly: GCA_963785595.1. Classification (GTDB taxonomy): domain Bacteria; phylum Acidobacteriota; class Terriglobia; order Bryobacterales; family Bryobacteraceae; genus Bog-105. Next base: position 392,452 of record CAWAVY010000005.1, read on the forward strand.
CCCGGATGAACCGCATTCTTGAGATTGACGTGGAAAACGAGCGGGCTGTGGTGGAACCGGGCGTTGTGAATCAAGACATTTCCGCCGCGGTGGACGCTTTTGGCTATTTCTTCGCGCCGGATCCATCGAGCCAAAAGGCCTGTACCATTGGCGGCAATGTGGCGGAAAACGCCGGCGGTCCGCACACCTTGGCTCATGGAGTCACAACTAATCATGTGGTGAGCCTGGAGGTTGTGCTGCCCGATGCCACGGTGATGACCTTTGGCGGCCCCGAACTCGACGTTCCCGGGTACGACATTGTGGGGCTGTTGACAGGCTCGGAAGGCACCATGGCGCTGGTGACGAAAATCGGCGTGCGCCTGATGCCAAAGCAGGAAGCCGTGCAGACCATGTTGGCGGTGTACAAAACGGTGCGGCAAGCGGGCAACACGGTGGCCGCTCTGACGGCGCAGGGCATTGTTCCGGTAGCGCTGGAAATGATGGACGGCCCTATGCTCCGCATGGTGGAAGATGCCACGCATGCCGGCTATCCCAAAGACGCCGCCGCCGTTCTGCTGATTGAGGTGGAAGGCTTGATGGAGAGCGTGGAAGAGCAAACCATCGCGATTGCCGAAGTGTGCCAGGGTTGCGGCGCCACCGAAGTGAGAGTGGCGCAGAGCCACCAGGAACGTCTGCTGCTTTGGAAGGGGCGCAAGAACGCCTTTGGCGCCATTGGGCGAGTGAGCCCCACCTACTACGTGCAAGATGGCGTGGTGCCGCGCACTAAGGTGGCCGATACGCTGGAAGCCATAGAGCGAATCGGCAAGAAATATAACATCCCCATCAGCAACGTGTTTCACGCGGGCGACGGCAACATGCATCCGATTTTGCCGTTCGATCCGCGCAAGAAAGGCGATCTGAAGCGCGCGCAAAGAGCGGGCGAAGAGATTCTGCAGTATTGCATTTCGGTGGGCGGATCAATCACCGGCGAGCATGGCGTGGGCATGGAGAAGATGGAGATGATGAGTCAGTTGTTCCCCGACGAGACGCTGGATCTGATTAGAGATTTCAAGACGCTTTTCGATCCGGGCTGTAGTTTTAATCCGGGGAAGCTGCTGCCGACGGGTAAGGGATGTTTGGAGATCAGGCAGAAGGCGGAGTTGGAGTTGTAGGGAGGGGTTAGTTTCCGTGGATCTCCATACTCCGCTCATGGAACTTTGAAATCCACTGGGGAACGAGTTTGCGAACTTCTTCCGTTGACGCGACGTGGCCTTCATCGGCGGCCTTGATCCCTTCGTCAATCGCCGCGAGAGTCGCTTCGTCTTCCTCATCGAGAATCGAATCGGGTCCGGTAAATTCCAGATCGTTGATTTGTGCCATGTTTTCCAGCTTGGACTCACCGTGCGAACTTTGCTATGCGAATCTAGGTTTAGCGATATGGAAGTCCACCTTAACCCCGACGTCCAAGCGAAGCTGAGCAAACTGGCCGCAGCGCGCGGCAGCAACGCCGAAATGCTTGCAAGAGAAGCCATGGAGCGTTTTGTAGACTACGACGAATGGTTTATTCGCGAGGTAGAAAAGGGCTTGACGCAAATCGAGCAGGGGGAGTTTCTCAGTCATAGGGAAGCTGGGGTACGCCTGGAGGGGCTCTTGACCAGGAAGCAATCGCACCTATAGATGGAGCTTCGTTGGACAGAGGACGCCGCCAACGATCTCGAACGGATCACTGACTATTTATTCCAGCACGCGCCGGGACAAGCGGAGGATTTGATTCGCGAAATTTACGACGCCCCTACGACACTCCTGGCATGCCCCAGAGCGGCATGATTTCGCGATTTCATTTTAAAGATTCGGTTCTCTCCGAGCAGCGTGGGAGAACCGCAATATTTCAACCACCCTCCGTTTCTCGTGGACACGATAATAGACGCGAATCGGGCTGTGGAATAGCTTCCGCACTTCTGGTTTGAGAGGGAGGCGTGCTCCAAGGAAAGGGAACGAACCTAAAGTACTTACATGGTCGAGCAGCGCCGCTCCGAACCGTTCTGCTTTGTCTTCGTGGTTCAACCACGACCAGTACATGAGAGCTTCCAGGTCGGCTAGCGCGGTTTCCGAGTAGAGAATTTTGAAATCCACTGTGGAATGAGTTTGCGAACTTCTTCCTCTGACACGACGTGGCCTTCATCTGCGGCCTTGATCCCCTCGTCAATCGCCGCGAGAGTTGCTTCGTCTTCCTCGTTGAGAATCGAATCGGCTTCCGTAAATTCCAGATCCTTGATCTGTTCCATACCTTTCAGCTTAGACCATCTGCGGGGAAAACGCTTTCTCCAACCCGAAGCGAGCTACGAACTACGGAAACGGCGGAATCGGGCCGGTGGGCTGGCGTCCGATTCCGCAAGGCGCTCCATCGCCACAGTCAGCGGGCCCAAATAAATCACGCGCGTCGGCGTGGCCACATACGCCTGAATCGCCGATCCCCGAAAGCAAACTTCCATCGCCGGCGGAAATCCGGCAGCGACATCATACCCTCGCGCAAATGGCGAAAAAGCAGGCAGCACCATACAGCGCGGAGTCACCAGAAACACCGGCAGCTTTCGTCCCGCGCCTGAGGCCTCTCTGACGCTCAGACAAGGATGCAGGTGTCCCATAATCAAAGTTCCAGATTCAGGAATGGGCGCCTGATCAAGGCGGTCGCCGTGGATGGCCGTAATCGGGCCGCTGGTCCATGCTTCCGCCGTCGTGACCGCCAGATGGCCGAATTCACGAGCGAAGGCGCGATCGTGATTGCCTCGCACTGCGGTGATTTGCGCCTGCTGGGCGAGAAGCGCAAGCGTCTCTTCGATATACGCGCGTTCGGGCATGCACGGCCTGGGAGCATGTACCAAATCGCCCAAGAAAACGATGTGCGCCGGTAACAGTTCCCCGCAGAGCCGCAGCAGTTTGTCGCGCGCTTGAAAATCGGCGAGCGGCCCGAGTTCCCCCCTGCGGCGCTGCGCCCAACTATAGCCCAGGTGCAGATCGGCGATCAAAACCGTTCGCGCAGCAGGTAGCCAGAGAGCGCCCGAAGGATGCGCAAACATACCGGGAAGAAGCGGGGTAAGGCTCAAACAGCAATTATCGCGGACAGACGGCGAGCCACAAGGTTAGCCTAGAAGGAGTGAAGCGAATTGCAATCGACATGGACGAAGTAATGGCCGATACCATGAGCCACTTCCTGGAAAAGTATAACGACAACTTCGGCGTAGGCCTAAAGGCGGAGCATTTCCAGGGGCGGCACGTCTTCGAAGTGATTGCCGATGCGCATAAGCCCGCCGCGCGCGATTACTTTCAGCAGGAAGCTTTTTTCGCCACGATTCCGGTAATGCCGGGGAGCGATGAGGTTGTTGAGGCGCTGACGGAGCGCTATGAAGTGTTCATCACAACGGCGGCGATGGATGTTCCCTGTTCCTTCACTCCGAAGTTCGATTGGCTGCGGCGGCATTTCCCGTTCATTCCCACCAGCAACATCGTTTTTTGCGGCGACAAAAGCATTATTTTGGCGGACTACTTAATTGACGACAATACGCGCCACTTGAGCAAGTTTCACGGCGAGGGGATCATCTACACTGCGCCGCACAACGTGAACGAAACGCGCTTCCGAAGAGTGAATCATTGGGAAGACGTGCGGGTTCTTTTTCTGAGCTAACCGTCCATGCCACGCAGTTCGTAGCCCAGCGCCTGCATGCCATCGATGATCCGTTGCCGGATCGCGGTGGATTCCTCGGCACTCATGGTGTGATCGAGCGCGCCCACTTTCAAGTTATAGGAAACGCTCTTTTGCCCCTGTGGCAATGGCGGTCCCGCATACTGGCGGATGAATTCGATGGCGGCAAGGTCGGGGCCGGCGAGGCGAATGAGTTCATCCTGGATTTTCTCCACGGGCGTCGAAATCTCCGCTACTACCGATAAATCAAATCCGCTGGTGGGGAACTTGCGCAGCGGTGTGTATTTGGGGACGCGTGCCGCCGCCAGAGGAAGCGCCGCATCCACATCCACGTCAAAGAACATGGCGCGTCCGTCGATTCCTTCGCTCCTCAGCAGTGAGGGATGCAATTCGAAAAAGCGGCCTATCGATTTCTCCGGCCAGAAAATTTCCGCCGTTCGCACCGGATGTTCGTAAGCCTGTGGCTCGGCGGCCCGCAGACGGGCGCCGGGAAACACGCACTCCAACACGCGCTTCAATTCGAAAAACTCCTGATCTTCGCCGTGGGCGCTATAGAACACCGCCGCCAGATGCGTGCTCTCGAGCGGGCCGGGATGAATTTCATTGCCGATTTCAAATAGCCGGAACTCGGCGAAAAAGCGGACGTTGGCCACCACGCTCTTAAACAATCCTGGAAGCAGGCTGCGGCGCAAGTGAGTCAGTTCAGAGGCGATGGGGTTCTGAACGGCAATATACGCGGAAGGATCGCCGCCGAAGCGTTTGATGTCTGTTTCGGTGACAAACGAATAATTATGCGCTTCCGTGAAGCCCTGCGCGGCGATCTCCGCGCGCAGTTGCCGCAGATATACACGCAAAGGGTTGGCGGGAGGAACAGTAGATGCGATCAGCGGCGGAACGGGCGCGATGGAATCGTAGCCCAGCATGCGGCCGATTTCCTCCACCAAATCGGCTTTCAGTGAAATGTCTTTTGTCGCCCGCCAAGTGGGCACGCGGACGGACAAAAGCGCCGGTGCGGATTCGTTCACCCCAAACCCGAGAGCCTTTAAGATACGCGTTACCTCCGGTTGCGGTACATCTTTGCCCAATTTGCGAGTTAGAAAAGCCATCGGCATTTCGATGAACCTGCTTTCGGGTGGCGGGCCACGACGATCCACCACTCCGCCCACCACTCGAATCCCAGGCGACACCTCGCGCAGCAACTCAACCGCTCGCGCCACGGCCCGGACAGTGTTTTCCGGGTCGAGCGATTTTTCAAAACGCATGGAGGCGTCGGTGCGGAGTTTGTACCTGGCCGAAGTCAAGCGGAGGTTGGATGCCTGGAAGTTGCCCGCCTCGAATACGATGCGTGTGGTGGTGCTGGATATTCCACTGGCCGCGCCGCCGATCACACCCGCCAAACCAATGCTGCCCGCCGCATCGGCGATCACCAAATCCGCCGGCGTGAGCGTATAGGTTTCGCCATTCAGCGCTACTAGCGTTTCCCCTTCGAACGCCGAGCGCACAAAGATCGTGCTGCCGGTTAGTTTCGCGGCATCGTAGGCGTGCGAAGGTTGGGGTAGTTCCGCCATAATCAGGTTGGTCACATCGACGATGTTGTTAATGGGATTCAGGCCCAGATGTTCCAGCCGCGCCTGCAACCACAAGGGCGAAGGGCCCACTTTAACGTTTTCAAACACCAGCGCACTGAAGCGCGGGCAGAGCGAGTGGTCGGCAATCTCAACGTTGACGGGTGAATCGCCGCTCGGTACCAGGCTCGGCTTCACCGGATCGATCAGCGGCAAGTTCGTGATGGCCGCTACCTCGCGAGCCATACCGTAGTGGCCCCATAGATCGGGCCGGTGCGTAAGGCTCTTGTTATCGATCTCGATAATGAAGTCGGCTTCGAGGCCCGGCAGCAGATCGCCCGGCTTCATGGCAGCGTCAAGCTCGAGCACACCGGCATGATCGCGACTGATGCCGAGTTCAGCGGCGCTTGCCAACATGCCTTCACTTTCAGCGCCTTCAATGGTCGCGCGGCCCATCAACTTTTCACCCAGCTTGGTTCCGGGCGGCACCCACGGCGCAAGCAATCCCAGCCGCACGTTCGGCGCGCCGCACACCACATTCACAAACTGGCCGCCGCCAATTTCGGCCACCACCAGTTGGTTCTTGCCTTTCGGCAACGGCGCTATGCTCACCACGCGCGCGGCGACGACGCTTGAAAAGTGTTCGCCCACCGGCTCAATGCCTTCGCACTCCGCCGTCTTCATCGTGATGAGGCGCTCCAACCCAGCCGGGTCGGTGTCCAAACCGGGAACCAATTCGCGCAGCCATCGATACGAAAATTTCATGCAAGAACTTTAGAACTGATTCAGAAAACGCAGATCGCCGCCCATCAGGTGCCGTATATCGTCAATGCCGTAGCGCATCATGGCCAGCCTCGTCAGGCCCAGGCCGAAGGCGAAGCCGCCCCATTGCTCGGGATCTATGTTGCTCAAGCGCAACACGTTTGGATGTACCAGGCCGCAGGGTAGCAGTTCCACCCAGCCGCTGTGCTTGCAGACCGGGCAACCCGCGCCATCGCAAATCAGGCAGTGAATGTCAAGCTCGAATCCGGGCTCGACGAACGGGAAATAACCGGGCCTCAGGCGCACCGTAACAGCGCGCTTAAAGATCCCGCTGAGCAGCGTTTTCATGAAGTAAATCAGATTGGCCACCGAAACGTCGCGGTCGATCATCATGCCTTCCAGTTGATAGAAAGTGTGTTCGTGCGAAGCGTCCACTTCTTCGTTGCGAAACACACGGCCCGGCGCGATCATGCGCAGCGGAGCGCCCAAAGCGCGCATACCGCGCACCTGCACCGGGGAAGTGTGGGTGCGTAACAACTGTCCGTTCGAAAGCCAAAACGTATCCTGCATGTCGCGCGCTGGATGCGTGGGCGGAATATTGAGTGCGTCGAAATTGTGTTCTTCCGTTTCCACTTCAGGCCCGTACAAAACGGCGAATCCGAGGGACGTAAAGAGGTCTTCAATCTCAGCCTGAATTTGCGTGATGGGGTGGAGCGACCCGGGCCGCACGCCCGCCGCGGGCAGTGTAACGTCAATCCATTCGCCCGCCAATTGCTGCGCCAGAGCCGCCTTTTCAAAGCGTTCCTTCTTGGCCGACGATTCCGCTTCCAGGTCTTGCTTCACCGAATTGAGCAGCTTGCCCAGCCGTGCGCGCTCTTCGGGTGAAAGCTTGCCGAAATCTTTACTGATCTGCGCGAGCGTGCCCTTGCGGCCCAGCGCTTCCACCCGAGCCTCTTCCAAGGTATCGAGCGAGCCGGCGGAGGCGAAAGCGGCCAATGTGGAGCGGCGCAAATCCTCCAGCTTCACCTCGAGCAGTTGAGTTTCGGGCATGGCGGCGGGCGCTATTGGAGCTTGGCTCCCAATTGTTCCAGAAGTTCAACCATATCCTGATGGCCCTTGAGCAGCGCCATGTCCAAAGGCGATTGATTGTTTTCGGCCCGTTGGTTTACGTCGGCGCCGTTGGCCAGCAACATCTCAGCCAAGGCGCGGTTGCCGGATTGCGCGGCGGTGTGCAAAGCGGTCCAGCCGCCTTCCTGCGTGGCGTTTGGATGAGCGCCGCGTTTCAGCAGCAAATCCACCAACAGAACGTGGCCTCCCGCAGCAGCCGCATGCAACGGCGTGTTCTTCATCGAATTGGTAGACCGGCTGTTGACATCCGCTCCCCGGTCAATGAGCGTGTTCGCCAGCTCGGCCCAGCCAAAGAACGCAGCCAGATGCAAAGGCGTCCAGCCGTCCGTGCTATGCGCCTCCAGCAGCTCGGGGTCTTTATCGATTTTCGCCAACACGTCTGAAGCGTGCCCGGCCACGCACAGTGTGAACACATCCAGGTCTGGCTTCAGTCCCAGCAGATAGTCGGCCACTTTGGGCTGCCGGTAATATTTCGCCAATAAGTAGGCGGACTGCCCCGCTTCGTTGGTGGCGTTGAGCAAAGCCGGATCGGCCTTCAGGTCCGCGCGCACAGCGTCCACCTCGCCTGCTTTAACATGCTCGTGAAATGTTTTGATATCCGTCATAACTTAGGCTGCGGGCAGAAATACCTGTTCCGTCTTGTTCAGCTCCCAATCCAGGTGGTTGATATAAAAGAGCACAATGTCGCGCTGATACTTGCCCGCGAAATCGTCAAACACGCGCTTCTGCCAGCCCTCCTTTAAATACTCTTCGGGCTTCAAATCCTTGTCGAAAAAACCCTGCTCGTTGGGAATGCCGAGTGAGTTCAAAATGTCGGCGATCATCTCCAAATGAGAAAGCAGCAGCACTTGCGAAAGGTCTGTGGCGAAATCTTCTTCGTCCGCTTCCAGGCGCGCCCAGAACTTTGGTTCGGCCTTGCGTAAGGCTTCGGAATTGAGCTTTATCAGCCGGGCGCGGGCCTTGAAGCGCTCATAAACCTGATAGGTCTTCAACTTGCCAATCGAGATGCCCCGCACAAGGTTGTGAAAAACATCGGGACCTAGCGCCTTGAAGACGCCACACATCTGCATCGTGAAAAGGGTAACACAAGCGCCCGCGCCGCCTGCTGCGGTACAATCGAGAGTTTTGGGCTGGCACAGCCAAATCCATGAGTAATTTGATAGTTCTGGGAGCGCAGTGGGGCGACGAAGGCAAAGGCAAAATCGTCGACCTCTTTTCCAGCAGGTTTCATGCAGTGGCGCGCTACCAGGGCGGCCACAATGCCGGACACACGGTTTATATCGGCGACCGCAAATTTGTCCTCAAGCTGATCCCAAGCGGCGTGCTGCGCGCAGGGGTGCAAGCGGTTATCGGCAATGGCGTAGTGATCGATCCCGCGGCTTTGCTCGAAGAAATTCACGGTCTCGAGGCCATGGGCGTTGACGTCAAGCGGCAACTGAAAATCAGCAATCGCGCCCACGTGATTTTTCCGTTTCACCGCACACTTGAAAAGATCTCGGAGGGGCGCCAAGACCGCATTGCCATTGGCACCACTTTGCGCGGCATTGGCCCCTGTTACGAGGACAAGGTTGCGCGCCGCGGCATTCGCGTGGCGGACTTAGTGGATAGCGATTTCGAGCAGCTCTATCGCGCCCTCGCTGAAGACAAGCAACTCATTGCGGATGCGTTTAAACTGACCGACCGGGTGGATTTCAAAGAGATCCTGGCGCAATACAAGCAATACGCCGAAGAGATGCGGCCGCTGGTGTGCGATACCCAGAACCTGCTGAACGGCTTGATTCGCGCCGGTAAGAGCGTACTGTTCGAAGGGGCGCAGGGCACTATGCTCGATATCGATTTCGGGACCTATCCGTTCGTTACCAGTTCGAGCGCGGCAGCGGGTGGCGCTTGCACCGGCACGGGTGTGCCGCCCAATAAAATTGATGGCATTGTAGGCGTGTCGAAGGCTTATATTACCCGCGTGGGCGCCGGACCTTTTCCATCCGAGGATTTGACGGAGGTGGGCGAACAGATCCGCTGCCGCGGCAATGAATTCGGGTCGGTGACCGGGCGACCGCGTCGGTGTGGCTGGTTTGATGTGCCGCTGCTGCGCTACACAGCCGAAGTGAATGGCTTTGATAGCTTGATCATCACGAAGCTCGACGTGCTGGACGAACTCAAAGAAGTTCCCGTTTGCGTTGCTTATGAAGTGGATGGCAAGGTGGTTCACGAGATGCCCGCCAGTACGCGACGGATGGAAGTGATTAAACCGGTGTTCGAGCGGCTGCCCGGCTGGCAAACGAAAACGCAAGGTATCGCGCAAATGGACAAGCTGCCCAAGGCCGCGCAGAACTACCTGAAGTTCCTGGCGGAGCATACGGGCGTGGAGATTGGATCTGTATCCAACGGGCCGGAACGGAATGAGACGATGATTATTCCTGGTTCGCGGCTGGAGAAGTTGCTGCACTAAGCATTCTGTGGGATTTCCGCTCACGAGCCATCTGGGCGCTCAACCCTTCCCAGGCACCATGCCAAAGCGCCTTTGCCCGCCCGGCCCGCAAAGATATAACTTCCCGCCGCGATAAGCGCGCATCCGCAGACCCGCATCAGAGTGCTCAGCGAATGCTCTGTGAAGTAGTTGATATGCTCATGCATCATGTAAAGGCCAGCGGGGCGGGCGACAGTCCCCGCCAGAGCCGGCCGCGTCAAAGTCACGATCCCCATCTGAGCCACCCGCCTCGCAATCCTCGTCAAACCGAACGGCGATTCACACGGCACCTCCAAAAAAATCATTCCGTTCGCGGGCGCAGCACGCAAAATCTCTTCCACCAACCGGCGTGGAAATCCAACATGCTCCAATACGTTGCTGTTGATAATCAGATCGGCTTGGCACCCGGCCGGATCGGAGGTGGCCGTTACGCCATCGGCGGCGGGCATGCCAGAAATGTCATAAACAAACGCCATAGCGCCATCGAACAACCCGCGCACCAAATCCCCGTGATCGCCGCCATAATCCAAAACGCGCTTGATCTCACGCCCGCCTAAGTGCTGCCGGAGGATCGCCCCCACTTTGCCCCGCCGGATTTCATAAGAGCCCGGCGACGCCAAATCCGCATTGAACTCTACGCTGTACCAAGGTTCGGAGGTATGCCGCATTCGCTGATATTCCTGAGAACGGTACCTCGCATAAAGACGCGCTTCCTCGGCGGCGTCTAAACGCGGATTGTAGAACATGAATCCGCACGCCTTACAGTCGACCAAATCCACGCAAAACGGCGTCCGGGCCCATATGCGGGTCGCCAAAAACGGCGCCACCAGCGCGCGCTTCAGCCGGCGGATCTCGCCTCCACAAATCACGCAAGCGGCAACCTCAGTCATCCTTCAATAAGGGCTTTAATAATGGCTGGCATGCGAAGTGGTGCGCCCTTCCGTCATGCCCAACACCCACTTGATCGCCTCGAAATACATCTTCTGAATATCCGGATCGTCCCAAGCTTCCTTGGTATGACCTAGTGTCGAATAGAATACCCGGCCCTTGCCGTGCATCTTCGACCAAGCCACCGCAAAATCGTGATCTTCCCGATGCACGCGTGGATTATCGAAATTCAGCTTCGTCTCATCCAGCCGCAGCAGCACGTTCACTTTCGCGCGCGACCACTCTTTTGCCTGGTAGATCTCATCCAGCTTCACGAAAGCCGCCGGGAAATGTTTGACTGCCGGAAAGCTTGGGTCTTCTAGAATGATGGGGGCATTAAACGTGCTCCACGGATGCTCGTTGAACCAGCCGCCGATCATCTCGCCATATTCCGGCCACTTATAGTTGGTATCGAGCGCCGCGTGGATGCCCACAAAGCCTTTGCCGTCTTCCTTGATGAACGACATCATGTCGGCCTTCTGATCGTCGGTCAGATCGAGCTCGCCGGTCGTGCTGGCGAATACCAGCGCATCAAAGTAATTCAGGTTCTTAAAGTTGCCCTTCTTCAAATCTTTCTTTGTGATGTTCTCGGTATCGGTGCGCAGCGTGGTTTCCCAAAGCCGCGATTCGTGGCCCATGCGGTACACGGCGGCCATCGCATCCGGCACCGAATCATGCTCAAAACCATTCGTCTGCGCCACCACCAGCACGCGAGCCATGCGGTTCGGCGGCATCTGCGCCTTCGCCCGGCCTACATACAATCCGCTGGCCAGCGCTGCTATGGCTATCAGAGATGCGGCTGCGATTCCACGATTCTTCATTCATCCTCCAAAGTAGACGACGTTATCACATCGCGCGGGGGCCCCACTAGAATAGAATCTTGCCCTCGCTAGAAGCAGACTTCGCGCACAATCTGGCGCTTGTTGAGGAACGCATTCAGCGCGCCGCCGAACGCAGTGGCCGCCCGCGCGCCAACATCACCTTGCTGGCTGTTTCGAAAAAATTCGCCGCTGAGCGTCTGCTTATCGCCTACCGCGCCGGCTTGCGAGAGTTTGGCGAAAACTATGTGCAGGAGTTCGCCGAAAAACATCCCGCGCTGGCTGAACTGAAAGATGCCCGTTATCACCTCATTGGCCATCTGCAATCGAACAAATCCCGGCTCGCGTGCGAACTCTTCCAGGTGATCCAAACCGTCGATTCGTCGAAACTCCTGAAGCGTCTCGATAGCTCCGCTGCCGAGCGCGGTGAAACAATCGAAGCCATGATTGAAGTCAAGCTCTCGGGCGAACAGAGCAAGAGCGGTGCCGATCCCTCGCAGATTCAGGCATTGCTCGAAACCGCCGCCGAATGTCCGCACGTCGCGTTAACAGGATTGATGACCATGCCCCCCTGGTCCGAAGACCCTGAGCAGGCCCGGCCTTATTTCCGTGAGTTAGCCAGTCTGGCCCGCCAATACAATTTGCCAAAGCTCTCCATGGGTATGTCAGGAGATTTGGAAACCGCGATTGAGGAAGGCGCGACTATGGTAAGGGTGGGCACTGCCCTGTTCGGCAAGAGGCCCAAACCGCCGTCCGCATGAGCCGCTTCTTCAAATACGGCGCACCGTTGGCGCTGTATCTTTGCGCCTGCCCTGTGCGTGCCCAAACCGCCCGCAAGGGGTTGCCCGCCGATTTACTCGCTGTCAGTGTTCCTATGCGCGATGGCGTTCGTCTCACGGCGGACGTCTATCTGCCTTCAGCGTCCGGCCGTTGGCCCGCGCTGCTGGTCCGCACTCCGTACAGCCGGCATTCCTCCGCTGCTCGCGGCTACAGCATGTTCGTGCCGCGTGGTTACGCCGTGGTCGTTCAAGATCTCCGCGGCCGCTGGGGTTCGCAGGGAACCTTTGGATTGATGAGCCAAGAGGCGCCCGATGGGAACGATACCATCAACTGGATCGCTTCTCAGCCCTGGTCCGACGGCCGCATCGCTATGGCCGGCAGCTCTTATCTCGGCTTGGTGCAATGGTGGGCCGCCATTGAAGGCAACCCTCATTTGCGCGCCTTCTCGCCGATGTTTTCCGGCGACGATGAATATACCGACCGCTATTATTCCGAAGGCGGCGCGCTGCAACTTGGTCACCGGCTACTTTGGCTGGCGGAGAATTTTCCGCCTACGCCTTTAGGCCCGGTTCCATTGAACAACTACATCACTCACCTGCCGCTACGAACGTCGGATGTGGCGGCTACCGGGAAGACGCTGCCCCTGTGGCAGCGAGCGCTCGATCATCCCTCCTTCGATAGCTTTTGGCAAGCGCAGAGTTTGCGCAACGCCCTCAATCGCGTAAGCGCGCCGGTTCTTTCGTTCGGCGGCTGGTTCGACGAATATGCCGAAAGCGATCTGGATGCCTTCGGCCGTCTGGCGAAAGCTCACAAGCATGTCGAAACCTGGATCGGTCCCTGGTCGCATAACCCCGCTTTGCACTTCCCCACGCTCGATTTCGGTCCGGAAGCCGTCATCGCCATCCGCACGAAACAAACCGAGTGGTTTGATCGCTGGGTGAAAAAAGCGGACCCCCCTGCGTTCGAAGCTGAGCCGTCGCTGCTTCACATCTTCGTCATGGGTGCCGATATTTGGCGCAAGGAACGCGAATGGCCGCTGGCCCGCACGCGTTACACGCCGCTGTATTTAGCAAGTGAGGGCGATGCCAACACGTCTTCCGGCGATGGCGTTCTGAGCTGGCAGTCGCGCAGGAAATCGAAAGCCGATACCTTTACTTACGATCCGAAGAACCCCGTCCCAACCACCGGCGGCTCTGTCTGCTGCGAGCCCAATCTCTTTCCGCCCGGTCCGCTTGACCAAGGCACCGTTGAAGAACGTCCGGACGTGCTTGTCTATACCTCGCCCCCCTTATCCGAGGAAATTGAAGTCACCGGTCCGGTACGCACGATTTTGTACGTCTCAACCAGCGCCAACGATACCGATTTCACCGCCAAGCTTGTCGACGTTGAACCCGATGGCAAACCGCTGCTCATCACCGACGGCATTCAACGCCTGCGCTACCGCCTTTCGCTCAGCACTCCGGTATTTGTAAAACGCAATCAGGCTTATCAAATCAGCATCGATACAGGCGTCACCAGTTACGTCTTCGGCGTGCGGCACAGAATCCGGCTGGAGGTCTCGAGCAGTAACTTCCCGCGCTTTGATCGCAACCTGAACTCCACCGGACCGAACGCCAATCAGATCAAACCACTGAAAGCGCGCCAGGCAGTGCTGCATGAAAAAGGATACCCCTCGGCCATCATTTTGCCGATTATTCCGCGAACGCATCTGACGGCCACCCGGCGCTGACTGCCGTTATTGTTTATCTCAAGCAGCTTTGCCTTGAGTGTTATATACTGCCATGCCAGCAGAAGAACATGGCATCTCCCGATATCGTCTGGAAAGGCGGCAAATTCGGCACCACGTCCCGCCGTGATGCCTGGTGGCTTTCCCCATCCGCGGTTCTCTTAGGTTTGAGCACGTTTCTGGTGTACTCCACCTGGGCGGCATTTCAGAACGGCTATTACACTTTCGGCCCTTATATTTCCCCTTTCTATTCGCCTGAGATCTTCGGCGGTTCTCCGCATGCGCTGTTGGGCCCCAAGCCGCACTGGTTTCCCAGCTTTCTGCCGTTCTCCCCCGCGTTGCTCATTCTTTGGATACCCGGTGGATTTCGGTTGACCTGCTATTACTATCGCGGCGCTTACTACAAATCGTTCTGGGCCGATCCTCCAGCGTGCGCCGTCAGCGAGCCGCGCCAGAAATACTTGGGCGAACGCAGCTTCCCGCTCATCCTCCAGAATTTCCATCGCTACTTTCTGCGCATCTCTTACCTGGTTTGGGGATTCCTGGCTTATGACGCGGTGGAATCCTTCTTCTTTCCGAACGGCTTCGGCATCGGCATCGGCAGCCTCGTTTTAACGCTGAACGTGGTGCTCCTGGGCGGATATGTGTTCGGTTGTCATGCCTTCCGCCACCTGGTGGGCGGAACTTTCGATCAAATCTCCGAACACCCCTTACGGCATAAGCTCTACGATTGCGTGAGTTGTTTAAACGCCGGGCACAAACGCTGGGCCTGGGCGAGTCTCTTTTGGGTAGGCTTTTCGGATCTCTATGTCCGCCTCTGCTCTATGGGTATCTGGCATGACTGGAGACTCTGGTAGATGCCGGAGTTCGAACGCTTCTCCTACGACGTGTTGGTTATCGGCGCGGGCGGTGCGGGGTTGCGTGCCGCCATCGAAGCGGCGGCGAATGGCGTCAAGGTAGGAGTGGTCTGCAAATCTTTGCTCGGCAAAGCGCACACCGTGATGGCTGAAGGCGGCGTGGCAGCGGCACTGGCGAACGTTGACGATCGCGATAACTGGCGGGTCCACTTCGCCGATACCATGCGGGGCGGCCAATATCTCAACAATTGGCGCATGGCGGAGCTGCACGCAAAAGAAGCGCCTGAATGTGTGCATGAGCTTGAGTCCTGGGGCGCGCTCTTTGACCGCACTGCCGACGGCCGGATTCTGCAGCGCAACTTCGGCGGCCATCGCTATCCCCGCCTGGCCCACGTAGGCGACCGCACCGGACTCGAGATGATCCGCACGCTCCAGGATCAAGGCATTCACAGCGGCATGGAAGTGCATATGGAGTGTACTGTCCTAACCCTCCTCCTGGACTCCGGGCGCATCGCCGGCGCTTGCGGCTACGACCGCGAAAAAGGGCGCTTTTATCTATGGCAGGCCAAGGCCATCGTGCTGGCCACCGGCGGTATCGGGCGCGCCTTCAAGATCACCAGCAACAGTTGGGAGTATACCGGCGATGGTCACGCGCTGGCCTATCACGCGGGAGCCGAACTGAAGGACATGGAGTTCGTCCAATTCCATCCTACGGGCATGGTGTGGCCCATTAGCGTGCGCGGCATTTTGGTAACGGAAGGAGTACGCGGTGAAGGGGGCGTGCTGCGCAACAAAGAAGGCCGCCGCTTCATGTTCGACGAAATTCCCGATCTCTACAAGGAGCAAACCGCCGACAACGAAGACGAGGGCTGGCGCTACACGCAGGGGGATAAGAACGCGCGGCGACCGCCCGAACTCCTCACCCGCGATCATGTGGCCCGCTGCATCAATCGCGAGGTTAAGGCTGGCCGCGGCACGCCTCATGGCGGTGTATTTCTCGATATTGCCTGGATCAAGGAGCGCATGCCGAAATCGGAGGAATACATCAAGCGCAAGCTACCCAGCATGTATCACCAGTTCAAGCAACTGGCCGATCTCGATATCACCAAAGAGCCCATGGAAGTGGGGCCCACCACTCACTATATGATGGGCGGCGTCAGCGTCGATGGCGATTCCCAGATGTCCACCGTGCCGGGCCTGTTTGCCGCCGGAGAAGTAGCGGCCGGACTTCACGGCGCGAACCGGCTGGGCGGAAATTCGCTTTCCGATCTGCTGGTGTTCGGGCGGCGCGCCGGGCGCTTTGCGGCTGAGTTCGCCAAGGGCCATACACCAGCTGCGATTGACGATGCCCAGCTTCAGGCGGCTGCTCACGCCGCGCTTACACCCTTTGATCGCGGCCCGGGGGCTGAAAATCCCTATCAGATTCAATACGACCTGCAGGAATCCATGCAGGATCTGGTCGGCATCGTTCGCACCGGCGGCGAAATGGAACACGCGCTGGAAATCATCGGCCAACTGAGTGGGCGCGCCGCGCGGGCGGGCATCGGCGGTCATCGGCAATATAACAACGGCTGGCATACCGCCATGGATCTGGCGAATCTTCTCAACGTGTCGGAAGCCATCACCCGCGCCGCGCTGCTTCGCACCGAGAGCAGGGGTGCGCAGTTTCGCGAAGATTTTCCTAATAAAGATCCCGACTGGGGCAAATACAGCATCATCGTCAAGCGCGGCCCGGACGGAGCCATGCAAGTGGAAAAGCGTTCGCTTGATCCCATGCCCGCTGAGTTGAAGGCGGTGGTTGAGGAGATGAAATAGATGGCTACGCAAGCGTTATTTCGAATCTGGCGGGGAGACTCGGACGGTGGCAAATTCCACGATTTCCCCACTCCGGTCGAAGAGGGCATGGTGGTGCTGGACGCCGTTCACCGCATCCAGGCTCAGCAGGCGCCCGATCTGGCCGTGCGTTGGAACTGCAAAGCCGGCAAGTGCGGCTCATGCTCGGCTGAGATCAACGGCATGCCTAAACTCATGTGCATGACGCGCCTCAGCAATCTGAACTTGGATATGCCCGTCATTCTGGAGCCGATGCACGCCTTTCCCGTCATCCGCGATCTGGTCACCGATGTTTCCTGGAATTTCCAGGCTAAGAAGACGATCAGGAAGTTCAGGCCGCGTTCGCCCGACGCGCCCGATGGCACCTGGCGCATGCAACAGGCCGACGTCGAACGCGTGCAGGAATTTCGCAAGTGCATCGAATGTTTCCTCTGCCAGGATGTGTGTCACGTATTGCGAGAACACCATAAGCACGCGGAGTTTATCGGCCCTCGCCTGCTTGTCTACGCCGCCGCGCTCGAAATGCACCCGCTCGATACCGAAGACCGTGTCGGCGATTTAAGGCGTAAGCACAATATCGGCTACTGCAACATCACGACGTGCTGCCGGCAAGTATGTCCGGAATCGATTACCATTACGGAGAACGCGATCATTCCGCTCAAGGAGCGCGTGGTGGATCGCTTCTTCGATCCTCTCAAGCAACTGTTTCATATCATCTAACAGGAGGTTTATATGTTCACGCTCAAACCCATTTCTCGCGACAGCGTGGACGGTTCGCTGGCAAAGGCCGAACGCTATCGCTTGCTGAACGAACCGAACGAAGCGGAAAGCATCTGCCGCGACATTCTGGCCGTTGACCCGGCGAACCGTCAGGCGCGCGTAAGTTTGATCCTGGCCCTCACCGACCAGATTCAACATGACGCCAGCGTGTTTTCGAGCGCCGCCACCGCAATTTCCGGCCTTGAAACAGCTTATGATCGCGCCTATTATTCCGGGCTGGCTTGGGAGCGGCGTGCCAAAGCGTTGCACATGGCGGGCGGCCATCGATCCGGCGGCTGTGTTTACGATTGGCTCGTCAAAGCCCTGGGTCACTTCGAGGAAGCCGAGCGCTTGCGGCCGGCGGCCAACGACGACTCCATCCTGCGCTGGAACGCCTGCGTCCGCTTCCTGGAACGGCACAAAAATCTTCAGCCCCACACTGAAGAGTTTTCCGAACCCATCCTCTCGGAGTGAGGCGCGTTCGTCATGACCGGCTAAGCTGATTTCATTAGTCCCGAAACAGAGCACGAAAACCTTCTTGCTCAAAATGCCGGTCGTTGGTCATTATCTCGGTCAAGCCTGAGTGGCGCATAGTTTGCATCGAAATACAGTCGGTCAAGCTATACCCTTTGTCGGGGCGGGCTTGGTAAAGTTCAAACCCCGCACGAAAACTCCTCCGCGTCTGCGGAATGACGCGCACATTCTCGTCGGCAAGAAGATCGTTAACCACAAGAGAGGCTTCGACGCGCAAATGTTGATCGGCGGCGGAAAACGTCAGCAATTCCGTGAGCACTTCATCCGTAGTGACGATGGATTGTGGACGCAACGAGCGGCTAAATTCCAAAACCTTATGATGAAAAGCGTCGCGGGGATTTTGTGAGCGCGATCCAGTAAAATGTGTCGGCAAAAACCGACTTCACTGCTCTCTCTTTGGCAAGCCGTAAATATAATGGTCATGTTGGCTGGCGCCATCCTCGGGGCAGGCGTTCAAACACCTCGGGAGGCAGCGCCCTCGCGCGCTCGGCGATAACGTCCCAGATCGGCCGTTTTGGACCACTCACGATTTCTTGCTCATGGGGCGGGGCGTGCTCTGCGAGGGGTGCGGCCTGTTCGACAAGTTGCACAAGACAATGCTCAACGGTCAGACCGCGCGCCAGCGCATATGCCTTGAGAGCGTCGGCCTGCTGATCGGGAATTTCGATTTGTACAGTCGTCATAGATCCCCTGGACGCTCACGTCAACCCATGTTCCATCGCGTAGCGCGTAATCATCGCCGTCGAATGCAACTTAAGCCGATCCATAATCGCCGCTCGATGAAACTCCGCCGTTCGGACCGAAATACTGAGCCGGCTGGCGATTTCCTTTGCCGAACACCCTTGCGAAATCAGCCGCAAAACCTCAATCTGCCGCTCCGTCAATGAACCGTCCGCCGGCAGATCATGCTCAGTTTGCATGGTTGACCCGGCGTACTGCCCGCCACCTAACACCGTGCGAATGGCCGTCAGCAGTTCGTCCATCGGGGCCCGTTTCGATAAATAGGCGCGCGCGCCCATATCCAACGCGCGCTTCATGAAGGCCGTCTCGGTATGCATCGAAAGAAACATCAACTTAAGCGCCGGATACTTTGCTAAAATTCGCCGTGCCACCTCAAACCCATCGCCGTCGGGCATACGTACATCCAAAATCACCACATCCGGTTGAAACAAATCAACCGACTCTTCGAACGCCTTCAATGTATCCGCCGTTTGCACATCGAAGTGCGGCGAAGCCATCAGCGAGAGCGCGTCTAACACCAGTTGATGATCGTCGGCAAAGAGCAGTCTAGGCCGCGGCTCCGCTGTCTGGGTGTCTTGTTCCATAAAATGCAATTTCAAATAAGGTACGCAAATTTACCGGTCAAAGATTGAGTTAGCCATCCATAAATTACGAATAACCGTATTATTGCTCATCCGCGCACGGCAGGCTGAAATAAAATTGCGAGCCGCGCCCTACCTCCGATTCAACCCAGATCTCACCGCCGGCCCGCGACACAATCTTCTTGCAGGTTGCCAAACCAATACCACTTCCTTTTATGTGAGACCCATGCCGCCGCTGCAGCGGTAAGAAAATGCGTTCGAACCAGTCTTTCTCAAGCCCCAAGCCGTTGTCTCGAACTGCTATCTTCCAGTGGGCGCCTTCCCTGAACGCCTGAATCTCAACCTTCGGCGGCACTCCCGGGCGGCGGTACTTGATTGCATTCGACAGCAAATTCTGGAATAACTGAGTCAGCGCCTGCGGCTGGATGTGGAGCTTGGGCAGCGGCCCGTGTTCCAGCGTGGTGCCGGAGGTGGCAATATCGCGCCGCAAATTCTCGATGGCGGCACTCAGGGCGGCATCGGCGTCGGCTTGTTTTTGGGCTGAAATCGCGCCTTTACCCGCCAACGCATGCGCCAAAACCGCCTCAATCAGTTCCGACATTCGCTCCAGGCTCGACGAAAGCTGGCGCAGGCACGTCAGTCCGTCCTGGTCCAACTGCTGCGCGTGCCGGCTGGCCAACAAATCCGTCAGCCATCTTGCCGTCGTGATGGGTGCGCTCAAATCGTGCGAGGCGATACGCGCGAATTCTTCCAACTCCTCGTTCGAGCGCTCCAGTTCTGCCGCAATCTGCCGGAAGCGTTCGTTGCTTAGATCCAGCTTCCGTTCCATCTCCGGCGTGACGCCGCTAAATACCCGTCCAAACCCCTCCAGACTTCCGTTCTCACCGCGCAGCGCCGTCGTTACCATCTCCACTTCCATGCAAGAGCGGTCTTTGCGCTTCAGAAAACGCGCTTGCCGGAATTGGCCCAGTGCCTCGGCTTGTTTGAGTTCGTGCGTTACCGGCAGCGGATCGCTGATGACGTCCAGCAGTTCCATCCCCTGTCCAATAAACTCCTGCTCGCTATAGCCAAATTGCTTCAACACAGCCGGATGCCAGGACGCAAAAATCCCCGTGCAGCCGCAAAGCACGATGACGGGCTCTTCCAACCGCGCAATCAGCACACCGAGCAATTCATTCTGCGTTAATCCCAAACTTTGCTTCAGCCCTAATTCACCTTATAAGTCAGCTGCGTCACGAACTCAAAAGAGTTCTTCTTAAATCCCACAGGCGGCTCATTGATATAAGAATCGATTCCCCCAATTGTGATCGAGATGCGCTTCTTTACCGGAATCGCAAAGTTCGCGTAGGCATTCGCCGTATAGGCGCTGGTGTCGTTAAACGCCGGAACAAAGGAAAGGCCTTGGTGGAATGCGATACCACCCTTCAAATTCCTGGTGTAAGTCTCTCCCAACGCGGCGGCAACCAGGCTCTTGCTGGCAAACACCGGTGAACTTCCATTTGGTTCAAACTGCTGGCGAACGTAAACTATGGAAGCCTTGACGTCCAATTCCTGATTCTCCCCTTTCAAAAGCACATAGCCCAACCCGCCACCGTACGTTTGTTGCAGCTTCATGCCTTGCGACACGCTATGCAAAAAGTCCGCCGAAACATCCACAAAGAGCTTCTTCGATAGAAATATATCGTGCTCCAGATTCGCGTGGACTATATCTGTCGTGATCGTGGGCGACCCACTCTGCGACAACTGCCCATCCGCGAAGTTCAAATTGAAAAGCGTCTTATAACGCGGGCTAATCCAGCTCTCATCCGATACCACTCTTTGCAACGATACGCCGGCCGTAATGTTCCTGCTCTTTTGCGTTGCCTCAATCAGATCGACGCCAAAACCGGCCGATCCGTGCCAATCTTCATACAGCTTCGGTGTCTTAAATGCGTTCAGGAAGCTCCCTTGCGGTACTACATTGGTTGCGTTGGCCACCGGGATCACGGTGGGCGCGGCGCCCGTACCCGGGTCAACGCTCAACTTCTGATCGGTCAAGGCAACCGTTCCCTGCGGAGTCTGGCTGGGGTCGGCGTGCTTATCCAGCACCACGCCTTTCTCCGCCACCGCAAATTTGCTTGACGATTTCAAGCTCTTTACCTTGGCCCAATCCACCTTTACGTCGCCGGCGGCATCGCTATGAAAGGTCAAAGTTCCTCCCGTCGCGCTCACCAAATGTCCAACCAATCTCTCACCGTCCCCAAACTCCAGCACGTCCGGCTCCGGTTTGGCCGGCGTTTGCGCACACAGCGTGCATGCTAATGCCGCTACGCTCCCCAACAATAAACCCGTTCGTCTAAAATTGCGCCGGGCTTGTCCATAAAACTTCAATGTTTTTCTGATCTTCATGTTTTCCAATCTTCCTACAATAACGCCATAGACTTCGATCCCTAACCCCGAGTCACATTCCGCAGCTACCGAGGGTGCTCTCCCGAAGGCACTTCTAAAAGCCACCCTAGTACCATACGAGGCCATTAGTACTAAATTAGGGTTTTCCGGTTGATTTGTTCTAAGGTTCACCTTAGAATGGTCCGTATAGCTTAGTTCTAGGCCATATCTAGCGACCAGACGGAAAAGATCTGCTCTGGGATTGGGCTTGTAAATTTTCGAACGCTTACGGAGGAATCTAAAAGAATGAAGAAATCTCTACTCACCCTGGTTAGCGCTGCTGCTTTAGCAATTGCTGCCTCGGGAATTGCAAACGCCTCAATCACGGTTGCCTTAAACACAGAAGCTGCTGGCGTGTGGACCTACGGGATATCGGTTGATAGTCTCGAAAGTCTGAACTCGACCTCGTACTTCACCATCTATGACTTTGTCGGCTACGAGTCTGGGTCGATCTTCGCCCCGGCTGGCTGGACCGATTCCGCGCAGCTCGTGGGCAAAACTCCGAGCACGACCAGTGTGCCGGACAGTGGATCGCTCGTCAACTTGACGTTCTACTACGTCGGCCCGCCCACCACTCTTCCCGGTGGATCGGTCGTAAATGGTTTCGGTGCTGATTCGGCTGCTCCGTCCCAAGTTCTTGGCTGGTTTTCGTATCAAGCCATTAAGACGTCCCTTAACACAGCCGATCAAGGCGACGGCAACTTGGAAGTTCCCCTCGGCACTCCTGAGCCGATGACCATGTCTCTGTTGGGCGGTGGTTTGGCCCTTCTTGGCATGCTGCGTTTCCGCCGCAACAAGTAATCTCTTAAAGCAGTTCCAACGCACCCCAGTAGCGCAAGCTACTGGGGTGTTTTGATTTTGTAACGCCAGACTTGTTTTACTTTTACCTCGATTTCGCCGATATTGAAGAGTATGACCAATAGCAGTATCGACGAGCGCAGCAGCGCCAAAACTTCGCTCGCCGAACGGCTTAAGCCCCGAATAGCGGTGGAAGAGCATTTCGCCCGGCTTGGCCATACCTACCGGCACGGAAAGGCCTTTCGGGTCTTTGAGCACCGCGTAATGCGCCCCACTCTCACGGTAGGCTTGCGCGCCGTCGGCCTCTATCGGACCGGTCGAAGCAATGCGCTAAGCCCGGTCGTTCGCAGAATCACCTTGCATTTCCCTAATCTGCCTGCCGGTCTGCACGGGTTTAAGCTGCTGCAAATCTCCGATTTCCATATAGACGGCGTGGACGGTTTGGCCGAGGCATTGGCGCAGGTGCTGACGGGCTTGAGCGCCGATTTGTGTGTCTTTACCGGAGATTACCGCTTTGAAGATCGCGGCCCCTATCCCGATGTTTGTCCCAGGATGCGTAAAGTGGTGGACGCAATCTCGACCCAACATGGCATCTTCGGCATCTTGGGCAACCACGATCCGGCCGAAATAGTCTGGGGGCTTGAAGCACTGGGCGTTCGCATGCTCGTCAATGAAGCGGTTGAGATTCGCCGCGGTCCCGATTCGCTTTGGGTCGCGGGCGTAGACGATCCGTTCGATTATCGCTGCGATAATCTGGAGGCGGCGCTGGAGGACGTTCCGCCCGCTGCCTTCAAACTGCTGCTGGCGCACGCCCCGGAAATCTATGAAACCGCTGCAGACCAAGGCATAGATCTGTACTTAACCGGCCATACCCACGGCGGCCAAATACGCTTCCCGCTTATCGGCGCCATCAAACACAACTCCCACTGTCCCAAAAAATATGGGCACGGCCTTTGGAGACATGCCGGTATGCAGGGTTATACAACCTCCGGAGTCGGTTGCTCAACCGTGCCGGTGCGCTTCAATTGTCCTCCAGAAATCGTGATGTTCGAGTTCAAGCGCTCAGAACACGCGTAAGCCCCAGGGAAATCTTCGTTCTTATACCTATTGCTTTACACCTAAGTTCGCCGTACGATAATACTACACTTATTTCTGGTATATAGTCGCCAATATCTGGATATCCCAGGTAGAGTGTGCAGATTTTGGCTGCTATTCGGAAGGATTACCGAGAATGAAGAAACTGACGTTACTCTGCCTGACCTTTGCCGCAGTCGTCGCCCACGCAACGGTGATAAGCTCCGGAGGGACCGCTATTCCGAATGCAGTTGTTACCGCCGTCGGCTTGGGCAGTGCCGCATTGCTGACGATTAGCGGAAATTACAACTTCAACGTTTTACCGGCCGATATTTCGGCGAGTTACGTTGAAACCGCGTACGCCGATACCACCAACCCTTTTAATACAATCAGTGGAATTTACGACACGACGATTGTTCTTAAGATCACGGTCCATAGCGGCACGGCCACAATAGAGAGGGCCACCCTTGGATACTTTGGCGGCTTCGAAACCGCGGTGAGCTACCTTGCCGGCAGTTCGGCCATTTCAAGCCTTGCTACGCGCGACAGTCTCGGGGCCGTGATCGGCTACGACTTCGCCGGCTTGACGCCAGGCGACGTAGAGACTTTGGTCGTGTACACCAATGCCCGCGGCGCTGACACCGGCGGCGCAGTCTCCATTCAAGACGGCACGGCAGGCTACAACGTCGGACTTTCGGCCGCCCCCGAACCGCGTTCGGCCACCCTGCTAGGCGGAGGCTTGGCTTTCCTGCTGTTTGTCTTTCTGCGGCTGCGCCATTCACCGCCCCCTCCTGCCATTTCCGGCGGAGCTCCGCTCCGGCTGTCGGCAACCCTTTCGTAGGGCGGCTTTCCAGCCAGGCTTTCCAGCCGCCTTTCGGTGGAGTTCCGCTCCGCTTGTATGATGAAGGAACAGGACTGAAACCATGGCCAACGAAAACGGCGACATTCAACGCTGGGAATACGCACTCAAACTCTCTGAGTCCAACAACGAGCAAATCGGCAAACTGACCGAACGCATCGACGCGTTAGCCGAAGTGTCAGAGCGACACGAGCGCGAACAGCAACGCCTTCGGGGCGCCATGATGGCAGCCTTCGAGGCGTACCTGTCCGGCGAAAACGGCGAGGAGAAAGCCTAACCCAAGGGATGTTCGGGAGCCAAGCGCCCCGCCTAAATCGCCGCCGCAAATCCCTCAAACAGCCGCAGTTGCTCCGGATGCTTCTTCGTCTGATCTTCCGGATGCCACTGAACAGCAACCACGAACCGCTTGTCGTGCCGTTCAATCGCTTCCACCGTGCCATCTTCCAGATCGCGAGCCGCAACCTCCAGGTTCGCTCCCAGCTTTAGCACCGCTTGATGATGGCGTGAATTCACGGGCCATGTCTGGGCGGCGGCAATCCGCGCCAGCTTGCTCTCGGGTAAGAACGCCACTTCATGCGCGGGCCCCGAATGATCGTCCTTCTCCGGAGCGTGGCGCGCCACCCCTTCCAGATGCTGCACCAGCGTTCCGCCGTGATATACGTTCAGAATTTGCAAGCCGCGGCATATGCCGAAAATCGGCACATCGCGTTCAATCGCCTCGTGGATCAGTGCCAGTTCCACTTCATCGCGCTGGTCGTCGGGAGCATCGGTTTCCGGACGCGGCGTTTCTCCGAAACGGGCTGGGTTTACATCGCTGCCGCCCATTAGCAGCAGCCCGTCAAAACCGTCCAGCGATAGCTTATGTTCCACGTTGCCCGTCACCGGTTCCGCACCCCCCGCGCGCGCCGCATCGGCGTAGGGAACTACTTTCTTAGCGTGCCGGAATGGAATGAGTACGCGCTTGGCCATACATTCCATTCTTACAGGTTGCTATGAATAAAGACGAGTGCGCTATTCACTACTTTTTATCCTCGCTGCTTTCTCAGGGTCGGCCGCCCAGCCCGACTGGGACGCCTTACGCCAGCAAATCCGCCAAACCTTGCACGTCCCAGATCCGCTGCCGACGCTTGCCGAAAAAATGTACGGCCACTTCGCGCCAACCAAGGATGTTGCGGCCGACCGCATCTCCTTCCGCACGGACTACGACCTGCGTGTGCCGGCTATCGTCTACCATCAGGCTGGCGCAACCATCGTCAAACATCCCGCCATCGTCATCGTCAACGGCCACGGCGGCGACAAATCGTCCTGGTATGCCTATGCCGCGGGCATTCTGTACGCTCGCGCCGGCGCCGTGGTGCTTACTTACGACCCCATCGGCGAATTCGAGCGCAACTGGCAAAAGCGTTCCGGCACCCGCCAACACGATACGCCTCTCATGCCCGGCGATATGGCTCTTCGTCTCACCGGTTTGATGATCACCGATATCATGCAAGCCGCGCATTATTTGGCGGAACGCACCGATGTGGACCCCAAGAATATCGCGGTGGTGGGCTTCTCTATGGGATCGTTTACTTCCTCTATCGCTTGCGCGCTCGATACCTCCGTGCATGCCTGCGTATTGGTGGGTGGCGGGGACCTCGACGGAACCGGCGGCTACTGGGACACCAGCGCGCCCATGTGCCAGGGCGTCCCGTATCAAGCTTTGCAGTTCCTGGGCGATCGGGGACCGGCGATCTATGCCCTCAACGCCAAGCGCGGTCACACTCTTGTTTACAACGGTTCCGCCGACAAAGTGGTGGATATTCCCAATCACTCGGAAGACTTTTTCGCTAACCTGCGCCGGCAAACCGTGGCTCTGCTCGGCAGCAAGAAGGATGTGTTCGACTACGAATTCCTCGCCGGCGGTGGTCACCAGCCCTACTTCCTGACGAAAACTGTGGCCCTTTGGCTGAACGAAAAGCTGAAGTTCCCGAACTGGACCAGGAAGCAGTTACAAGCCATGCCCGAAACCCCCGCACCCGAAGGTGGCTTGCTCGTCCCAGGAACCGGCATTCCCGCCATCCCGCGCACCGACCTTCGCGCCATCCCTGACGTCATCTGGGACGCCGAGCAGGACAACTATATCTACGAAACCTGGCGCACCCGCGCCCAAGCCGCGGCAAAATAGCCCGCCGTACTGTCGTTACCCCCCAATCCAAACCCGCGCCAGCCCACGTATCTCTCTTCCAGACGCCCGCCAAAGCGCCACCGAAAAGGAGAAGCGATGCGGATGATGGCAACGGTTCGTATACCCGTCGAAACAGGGAGCCGGACAATCAAAGACGGAACCCTGCCCCCAATCATTCAAAAGACGTTGGAACACATCAAGCCGGAGTGCGTTTATTTCTTCTTTGAAAACGGCAAGCGCACCATGCGGGCCGTTTTCCATTTGAATCACCCAAGTGAAATAGTTCCGGCGTTCGAGCCCGTCATGCTGGAACTCCACGCGGAAGTGGAGTTGACACCCTGTATGACTGCCGAAGATCTAAAATCCGGCTTTCAGGCCATGACTTAAGGCGTGATTTCAGAAGCTCGGATACGTATTTTGAAACAGCGCGCTATTGAGCCTTCTTATGGGCCAGCCGGCTGCACGCATCGCCCGCGCCCATGATCTTCATCGCATCGCCGCCCTGCTCGATAAAATCGATTCGGCCTTCTTTATCGATCACAAACGTTACGCGGTTGGCGATGCCATATTTCGGAAGGTAAATGCCATAAGCCTGCGTTACCTTGCGATCGAGAAAATCGCTGAGCAAGGGAAACGGCAAACTCAACTTAGCCACGAATTCTTTGAGCGAAGGGGTGTTATCGGTACTGATGCCAAACACCTTTGCGCCCGCATCTTGGAACTTTTGCATACCAGCCTGGTACGCTTTCATTTCCGCCGTTCAACCACCGGTGAAGGCCGCCGGGAAGAACGCCAGCACAATGCTGCTCTTGCCCACAAGGTCGGCCAAATGAACCGATCCGCCATCGGTAGAAGGCAGCGTGAAATCCGGAGCCTGATCGCCAACTTTCAGCGTGCTGGAGGGCGGCGCTCCGGGCGGCGCTTGCGCCAACAAGCCCACGCTCAGTGCGCTTGCCAATGCCAACAGTTTGTAGGGATGCATAAATCTCCTTGTTCGATTGAAGGTAACACAGGAATCACACCAACGCCAACCGCCAGTGCCGGTTCCACGCGCCCAATAGAGCAAGCGAGATCAAAATGAGCGCTACGGTCAAACCCCACCACAAACCCAGCAGCCCGTAACCGCCCTGGAAGCACAAAAAATATCCAAGTGGCAAACCTAAAAGCCAATAGCCGGCAAAATTAATCCACATGGCGGTGCTGGTGTTGCCCGCGCCGCGCAACGCTCCCGTCAGAACCGTTTGCAACCCATCGAAGAGTTGAAAAGCGGCCGCAATCGCTAACAGACTAACACCGGTAGCCAGGATTCCCGGGTCGCTCGAAAAGACTCGCAGTATGTTCAGCGGGAATAATAGAAAAGCGGCCGCCGCGCAAGCCATGAACGCGCAACCCAGGCCCACTGCAATGTATCCAGTGCGGCGCGCCGTTGCGGGTTCACCTCGGCCAATCGCTTGACCCACCGCGACTGCGGCAGCGGAGGAAGCGCCCAGCGGCACCATATAAGTCACCGATGCGCAGTTGATGGCAATCTGATGTGCCGCCAAAGCGACCGGCGACAAGCGTCCCGCTAACACCGCCGCCGCGCCGAATGCTCCAATTTCCATGAGGATTTGTGTCGCCGCCGGCAGCCCCAACGCCATGAGTCGAAACAAGCGCTGCGGGTCTGGCGGGCGCACGATGCCGCGAATTCCTGTTTCGTTTCCCCGCTCAAACCACCAGATACAAATCAGCAGGGCCGCTGCCATATACGCGCGCGCCAAACATGTGGAGAGAGCCGAGCCCACCACCCCCAATCTAGGCAGGTCCCAATGGCCGAAGATGAAAAGCCAATTGAACAGCCAGTTAATCAGATTAGCGCTTACCAGCACGAACATCACGGGGCGCACATGGCCAATGCCCTGCAAATATCGTCGAAACGCCGCGTAAAGCAAAAGCGGTACCGTTCCCAAACCAAGGGTGCTGACAAAGGGCGCACCCAGCTTGCTTACTTCCGGGTTGATGCCCAACCACCGAAACACTGGCGCAAAAAACAGGAAGAGAACTGTAAGGGGCAGTGCAATGGCAACTGCGGCATAAACGCCTTGTGCCAGCGAATGATGGGTATCCGGCTTATCTCCCGCGCCATGCGCTTGCGAAACCAGCGTGTCCAGACCCAGCAGCAAACCCACCCCGAATATGGCGAGCGGATAGTACAAACTGCTGCCGATGCCAGTGGCGCCAATCGCTGCCGGACCCAACGGCCCAATCATGATCGTGTCTACCGTGCCCATCGCCATCCAGCCTAATTCGGCCAGCACCACCGGGGCGGCCAGCCGGAACATCCGCAAAATTTCGTTCAGATCTAATAGCCTGCCTTCGCGGCTACAACCTGTTCGAATTGGCGAAGATGATTGAGATCATGCCCCGCCGTAAGCTGCAGGAGCTGGTGCAACGTCAGCTCTCCGCGCTCGGGATGGGAAAGCGGCTTGGCCAGTTGATCGGCGGTAAGCGAGCGGAGCCAGTTCACGCTCCAAAGGCGATTGGCGCAAAACGCCGCCAGCGCCACCCCCGCGTCCAGTCCGCCGTAATTGGCAGCCCAGGCATCTTGATCGAAAGTCTGAACCATATGATGTGCTTCCGCCACCACTTGCCGCCAACGATAGCCAAATGCTAACTCGCAATCGGCCAAATGGCAAACTATGGTATTCAGGCTCCACTTGCCCGGGGCGTAGCTTTCATGCATGCGCGCGGGTCCCAGCGTATCCACGAGCGATTTCAAACGCGCCGGCGTTTCACTCAGCACGCCTAGCGCGTCTCGTCCGGCTAGATACTTCGCGTAGGGGTTGGTTGCTGCGGCCATCACTTGATATTCTCCAACAACGCCTTTTCGTTCAACGTTTTCTTCTCCCGCGCCACTTTCAACAGCGTGGGGTAGAACTGCACAAACGTAGTGTCCACCGCGGCATGCTGTTCATGGCACGAATAACAATTGGCCGATTGCGGAATGACACGCGCCGGTTTTGTTCCGTCGCCAAATCCGTAGAACGCCCACGCGCCATCCGCTTTCTTCACATGCGCTTCCACATCCTGCCGGTCTCCCTGATAATGCCCGGTTCGGTTGATGGAGCCTTGCCCGTGCGAACTGCGAATCTCCAGCACAAACACACTGCCGTTCGGCCAGGCACCGCTCGCCATAAAAGACCGGTACGCTTTGGGCGATACAAACACGTTGTCGAAACTCGGGTCGGCGTCCTCCTGCGATGCGGTATAAGACATCCCCAGCCCGGAACTCAACCACACCCATTCGCGATAGTTCTCCGGGAAGACCATCTCGCCTTTGCCGTTAAAACGCAAGGCTTCGTCTGGCTGGAAAAATCCTGGCGCCAGCGTGGCCAACAAAATTCCCGCAACTGTAATCCGTTTCATGTGAACCGTCCGCGCTGCGGGATCCATCCGCTAAAGTTACACCCAGTTTGATCCGATTTTTCTATGAGATTTGCGGTTCCGCCGCCAACTCACTTGAAGAATGGCGTCAACAATATTATCAGCTTTATCCGAGAGGGTATTCCACCAAAATTCACTCGCTACGGTCACAGACAACTGGATCGTGGTACGAGTAGCGGGCTCTCAGGCTCAATCGTTGATTTCTATCGAAAGCCTCTCGAAGGTCAAAACGTCAAAAACAATTCATCTCCTTTACCTGGCGTGGGCAGCCGGATCATTATTAATGGCTGTGGCCACCCAATGCTCAAAGGAATCATGCGGAGCCTCCATCCCGTTCGCTCTAGTGGGACTCGCGTTGTTAGCCGCCGCTCAAATCACGCGCCGGGCGTCGATTTTGTTTTTCGTGGAGTCGGATGTCATCGAAACCTCCTTTGGAACCTTGCGTGAAGCCGCAGCCGTGGTGGCCGCCGTGCGTTTTGTGCAGAACGGTCGATCACGCGCCCGCCAACCAGCCTATCCGCAGCTTTTATGGGTGCGCGCTTATCTAGCGCTGTTGGTATAGAGGACGCCGCCAGTACCTATGATGGGGAACTACCAATACCTTGACTCCCCAAGCATTCCTCTCTACACTAATATCTCGAATGCCTAGGCAATGCGAGGGCGCATCCGGCGATGCGGAACTCCTTCAAGGAACGCTGGACATGTTGATCCTGAGAGTCGCGGCTCTCCAGCCGATTCACGGATACGCTATCGTCAAGCGCATTCAACAGCTTTCGAAGGATGCACTCCAGATCCGTCAGGGATCTCTCTATCCCGCGCTTTATAGGCTGGAGAAGCGAGGCTGGCTCAAGTCCGAGTGGAAGTCCACCGACGGTGGCCGTGACGCAAAGTATTACAGCCTGACGAAGGTAGGCCGGCGCCAACTGGAAGTGGAGAGGGCTGGATGGAAGCGCCTTTGCGAGGCGATTTCGCTGGTTCTCGAAACCGCAGAATGAGGAAAGAAAATGGGATTGCTCTCCTGGTTCAGACGGCAGGGTTGGGAAAAGAATGTGCACGCCGAGTTTCAGTTTCACCTAGACAACCAAATTAGCGAGTATGTTCAACAAGGGCTCACCCAAAAAGAGGCGGAATTGCGGGCTCGCCGTGAGTTCGGCCCGCTTGAGTTGGCGGAAGAAGAATGTAGGGACCAAAGAGCGTTGGAGCCGCTCCATCAACTTTTCCGGGATGTTCCTTATGTCTCTCGTTCATTACGAAAGAGTCCAGGATTTACCGGGGCAGTGATCCTAACTCTCGCCTTGGGTATCGGAGCAAATACTGCCATCTTCAGTGCGTTAGACGGTGTGATCTTGGAACCGCTGCCCTATCGCGAACCAGACCGCTTGACAGGCGTGGCGCTCTACAACCGGAGCCTAGGATACGCAACCGACCTTTCCTATCCCGACTTTCTCGATTGGCAGCGCACTGCACGCTCGTTTCAGCAGATGGCCGTCTATAAGCCGCTTGGCTTCGACTTGACGAATCCCGGTTCGGCGTCGCACGTAAACGGCTACGAAGTCTCTTTCGGG
Organism: Bryobacterales bacterium; assembly: GCA_963785595.1. Classification (GTDB taxonomy): domain Bacteria; phylum Acidobacteriota; class Terriglobia; order Bryobacterales; family Bryobacteraceae; genus Bog-105. The sequence goes on from CAWAVY010000005.1 coordinate 423,922, forward strand.
TTTTTCGGCACTCTAGGTGTGAATCTCTCCGTAGGGCGTTCTTTTTCCGCTGATGAAGACCGAATAGGCGGCATGCCTGCGGCCATCATTAGCAGTCGTCTGTGGCAAGAACGGTTTCGCAGCAGTCGAGCCGCCATCGGTCAGTCCATCACGTTAAATGGGTCCGGCTACACAGTCGTTGGCGTTCTCGCACCTACCTTTCGTTTTGAAGACCCGCTAGCGGATGTGTACACTCCGATCGGACGTAGCGACCGATCGTTCCGTATGGACCGTACCGTTCATGACATCCTCTGTATTGCCCGCTTGGCGCCCGGAATTGACATTGGTCGGGCGCAGGCGCAAATGAACACGCTACAGCAGCATATCGACGAACTCAACCCCGCCACAGAAAAAGAGTTGGGGATATCGATTGTTCCGCTCAAGCAAATCCTGGTCGGCGATATCGGCGCAACACTTCTGTTGCTGCTCGGTGCTGTCGGCCTCGTGCTGCTCATCGCCTGCGCGAATATCGCGAATCTCTTGCTCGCGCGGTCTACAGCGCGGATGCGGGAATTTGCGGTTCGCCGGACGCTGGGCGCGAGCCGAATGCAAATTATCCGGCAATTGATTACAGAGAGTGTTCTGCTGTCGCTGGCCGGCGGAGCTCTTGGGCTATTGGTTGCAAAAGTTGGTCTCGGCGCAGTGCTGGCGTTAGTTCCCGGCAGTCTCCCACGAATCGAGAACATTGGTGTCAACGCGTATGTCCTTCTATTTGCGCTCGTTGTTTCGCTGGCGGTAGGAGTATCGTTTGGTCTCGGGCCAGCTGTCAAACAGGCGAATAGCGATCTACAAGCGGGGTTAAAGGAGGGCGGTCGCGGTTCCGTGGGCGGCAACCGGCGCACGCAAGGTATTCTGGCAATTGCCCAAATCGCGCTCGCTCTGGTCTTGCTGTCAGGTGCTGGACTGCTTTTTCGCACCATCCAAAACCTATGGGCGGTCAACCCGGGCTTTAGCACGCAGCACGTGATCACCTTTAAGGTTGGACTTTCGCCCTCCGTGACGAAGACCGCGCCAAGCATGCGGGCTGCGTACCAACAACTTACCGAGCAAATCCGGCAGATTCCGGGCGCAGAGTCTGCGGATTTGACAGCACTTTTGCCGTTGAGCCCTGGTGACAACTCCGGCCCGTTCTGGTTTGGCCCACACCAGCCTGCATCGCTGGCGGAGATCCCGTGAGCGATCTATTATCCGATTGGTCCGGATTACCCCCGGACTATGCAAATTCCCCTTCTGCGCGGGCGCTTTCTAACGCAAGCAGATACCGTGCGTTCAGAACCGGTCGTTCTCATCGACAGCTTGATGGCGCGGAAATACTTTCCTAGTAGCAGCCCTCTAGGGCAGACCCTTACGATTCCGCATTGGGGTGCCGCTCGGATTGTTGGTGTGCTCGGCCACGTCGAACAGTATGGGATCGACGGCTCGGGAGGCGAGAAGCCCCAAATTTACTACTCTTTGTATCAGCTTCCCGATGAGGCTTAGCCCATTTTCCGCGATGAGGTCAAATTCGCAGTTCGCAGTGCGCTCACTCCCGCCGCTATCATGCCTGCCATCACGAAGGCAGCCTATGGAGTGAGCGGCGATCAGCCGCTCTACAACATCACAACTATGCACGATCTGGTTTCGGGTTCAATGGGCCACCGGCGCTTTGCGATGATTCTGCTGTTTGCTTTCGCGTCTTTGGCCCTACTCGTGGCCGTAGTTGGCATCTATAGCGTAATTTCCTACTCCACGGCCCTGGCTGTGCCGGAGATTGGAATTCGCATGGCTCTTGGAGCAACAAAGCGGCAAGTGTTGCGGATGGTGTTTAAGCGTGGCCTTCGCCTCGCCGTTGTCGGTGTCGCGATCGGAGCCATCGCGGCCCTGGCGCTCACCCGGATGCTCTCGAGTTTCTCGCGCCTCCTCTACGGCGTCCGCGCGACCGATCCGTTGACATTCATGGCCGTTTCGCTCTGCCTGATCATTGCAGCTCTCTTTGCTTGCTATTTTCCGGCTCGCCGTGCGGCCCAATTGGACCCCATGACAGCACTCCGGCATGAGTAGCAACCGGCCAAAGGAAGCTTACTGAATCACTATGTTCACTAATCTATCCGGTACAACCACCACCTTCACAACCGTCTTTCCCTCAACAAACGGCTTTATTTTCTCATTCGCAAACGCCAGCTTCTCGAGTTCTTCCTTCGGCGTGCCATGCGCAGCATGGATATGCCCGCGCAATTTCCCGTTCACCTGCACCGGAATCTCAATTAGGTCTTCTTTCGCCAATTCGGCGTTAAACGCCGGCCAGGCATGGCGAAACACCGGGCCTTGATTACCCAACTCCGCCCAAAGATCTTGTGCGGTATAGGGTGCAAACGGCGCCAGCAAAAGCGTCACGCTCTGGCAGATCTCGCCTACTGCCCCATCGGATAGCCCCGCTTCCAATGAGTACAGTTCATTCACCAACTCCATCAGCGCAGCAATAGAAGTATTGAAATGCCAGCGGCTATCGAAATCTACCGTGATCTTCCCAATCGTCTGGTGCAGTTTCCGTAGCGCGCGTCGGTCGGAGTCGGTCTGTTCTCCCAAACCATTGCGCTGAGCGTGTCGCGTAACAAAGCGATATAGCCGGCCGAGAAAACGTTGAATCCCGGATACTCCGTCTTCCTGCCAGTCGAGGTCCCGGTCTGGCGGCGCGGCGAACAATGAATACAGTCTCGCCGCATCGGCCCCAAACTGCGCGATCATGTCGTCTGGCGAAACCACATTCCCCACGCTCTTCGACATCTTAGAGCCGTCCTTAATCACCATTCCCTGCGTAAACAGGCGCTTCACTGGCTCATCGTTCTGAATCAAACCGATATCGCGCATCATCTTCGTCCAGAAGCGCGAATAAATCAAATGCAGAATCGCATGTTCCACGCCGCCAATGTATTGGTCAATCGGGAACCAGCGACCAATGGTTGCCGAATTGAAAGGCGCTTGGTCGTTATGAGGGTCGCAATAGCGGTAGAAATACCACGACGAATCCACAAAGGTATCCATCGTGTCGCTTTCACGCCGCGCCGCCCCGCCGCATTTCGGACAGCTTACGTTCATAAAAGAAGGAACGCTCTCGAGCGGCGAGCGCCCTTTCCCCGTGATCTTCACATCCAGCGGGAGCAGCACGGGCAAATCCTTTTCCGCCACCGGCACTAGACCGCATTCGGCGCAATACACCATGGGAATCGGTGTGCCCCAGTAGCGCTGGCGCGAGATGCCCCAATCTTTAATGCGATAGGTAACCGATTCGTTGCCAAAGCCCTTATCCTTCGCAAACGCCGCCATTTTTTTACGTGCATCCGCGCTCGCGAGGCCTGACCATTCGCCGGAATTTTCCAGAACTCCATATTCCTCGAACGGTTCTGTCATCGTCGCGCCGTCGCCAATAGCGCCATCCACGGGCCGAATCACCGGCGTCACCCGAATCCCATACTCCCGGCAGAACTCGAAATCGCGCTGGTCGTGCGCCGGTACCGCCATAATTGCGCCCGTGCCATACCCCATCAGCACAAAATTGCCAATCCATATCGGCACCTTTGTTCCATCAAACGGATGAACGGCGTATTTCCCGGTGAATTGGCCGATCTTCTTTACGTTGCCCGCATCTTGCCGCGCCGTGAAATCGATCATCTCTTTCAGCTTGAGCCGCTCGCCCTCTTCCGTTACCAGCTCTTCCAGTAAGGGATGCTCCGGCGCCAGAATCAAGCACGTCGCTCCGTAAATCGTGTCGATGCGCGTCGTGAAAATGCGAATCTTCCCCCCACCCTCCTCAAGTGCAAAATCGACTTCCGCGCCTTCCGACCGCCCAATCCAGTTCCGCTGCATGGCCAAAACGCGCTCCGGCCAGCCGCCTTCCAACTGCTTCATCGCATCCAGCAGTTCCGGTGCATAAGTCGTCGTCTTAAGAAACCATTGCTCCATGGCGCGCTGTTCCACCGGTGTGGTTTCATGCCGCCAGCAGCAGCCATCCACCACCTGCTCATTCGCCAGCACCGTGCCGCATTCCGGGCACCAGTTCAGCAAAGACTCTTTCCGGTACGCCAGTCCGCGCTCAAACATCTTCAGAAAGAACCATTGGTTCCAGCGATAGAATTCCGGCTCGCACGTCGCTAGCTCTCGATTCCAATCAATCGCCAAGCCCAGCCGCTTCATCTGCGTCTTCATGTGCGCGATGTTTGAAAGCGTCCAATCGCGCGGATGCCGGTTTTCCTTGATCGCGGCATTCTCGGCAGGCAGTCCGAACGCATCCCAGCCCATCGGATGCAGCACGTTATAACCGCGCATCCACATATGGCGCGCCAGCGCGTCGCCTATCGAGTAGTTGCGCACGTGTCCCATATGCAGCTTGCCGCTTGGGTAAGGCAGCATTTCCAGCACGTAGTATTTAGGCTTATCCGCTGAATCGGCTACGTAGAGCGCCGCGTCTTGAGTCCAGCGCTCCTGCCACTTCGGCTCGATTTCCTTGGGGTTGAAGACTTTTTCGGGGATACTAACTCCTTCAGTGTTGCAATATCGCGCAGGTGGCCGCCCGGTTCGTCGTCGGGCGTTTCCAGAATGAAAGCCTTATCGCGCAAGTCAGGATGGTTGAGGATGCGCCGAAAGCCTTCTAATCCAATATAACCAGCGCCGATATTGGCATGCCGGTCGATATGCGAATGACAGGGCATTTTCGCGTCATTCGCATGGATAACCGGGATATGTTCCAAACCTAGGGTTTCGCCCGCCTCCGCCAGCAGCTTTTCGAAACCGGCTTCCGTCGCCAGATCGAACCCGTAAACGTGGCAATGACAAGTGTCCACGCAAAAGCCGATCGGGATATCCAGATAGCGCGCCGCCAGTTGCTGAATAATGGCCAGCTCCGAAAAATCGCCGCCCATTTGCGCGCCCGCCCCGGCTGTGTTTTCGAGTAGAACCGTGAGATCCGGTTTTGTTTTGTACGTATCGCCCACCTCGCGCCAGGCCAGCGCCATCGCCTCAGCCACGTTCAGCAACCCCTGTTCTAGTCCTACGTCTTTGTGGTTCCCTGGATGCACCACCAGGTAATCCGCGCCGATGATGAGCGCGCGCTCCAATTCGCCCCGGAAGGCGTGTATCGAATTCTCGCGAACATTGGAGGCCGGAGCCGCTAAGTTGATCAAGTAATTGCAATGGATCACCAGCGGCGTGAGATCGTGCTTGGCGCGCGCATTCTTGAGCAGTTGGACTTGCAAGGTGTCGGGTAGTTTGGCGCGCCACATCCGCGGACTGGCTGAAAAGATTTGCAGCGTATTCGCCCCAATGTCGTGAGCGTGGACCGCCGCCCGTTCCAAAGAACCGGCCGTGTTCGAATGAATGCCGATGCGCACCCTGCCAGCATAACGGGCGCCCGATCCGATTTGGCGTACTGAATTGTTAAACTAGCCACGGATGCTATTAGCCCGGGAATTCATAGGCTACTTGTCGCGGCAGTTGGTGAATCGGCTGAGCCCCTCAGCGTTTGAGACGTCCGACCCGGCGGTAGCTGCCTCCTCCATCGCTCAGATCATAGAAGAGGATCTGTCGATTGAGGATAAGCTCAATGACGAAGTGCGCGACATGCTGGATCAGTACAGCGACTACATGCGCCGCGAAAACGTCTCCTATCAGGAGATGTTCCGCAAAATCAAGAATCAGTTATTGGCGCAGCGCAAAATCTTGCGCGCCGCCGGCCGCGATACCGGCGATCCCATGAAGCTTTCGCGCGACAAAGTGAACGACCTGTCGCACAAGCTCGTCTCGGCCCTGCGCAAATCCCGTGAGTTCCGCGTGCGCAAAGACCCCAACGAATTGCGCCTCTCCATCGTGCGCGAGATGACCGATCTCCTGCAGCTTGAGGAGAAGATCGACAAAGCCGCGCGCCAAAAAATCCGCACCCAAAAGCGCGAGATTACCGAGGGCGGGGAAGAGTATGATCTCCTGCATAAACGTTACTACGCCGAGGAATTGAAAAAGCTTGGGATTAACTTGAACGCTTAGATTGGCCGTGGCGCACTGGTTACGCCTAGGGCAGTCGCCGGAATTCTTCCGAGCTGAGGCCTAGCTGCCCCAATATTTTGTTATACAAAGGCGGCCCAATCTCGCGGCCGCCATGGATCGGAATGGTCACCGCGCGGCCGTCGGGATGCTTCCATCGCTCGTGGCTGCCGGTCTGCCTTAACCTAACGAAACCAAGCCGTGCTGCCGCGCGACGGAATTCGTCCGCTCGAGCGCTAGGCATGCACAATTTCGGTGGTGTCGGCGGGTAGCGATGCACCCATCTCGCGGTATTCCGCTTCAATCAGCGCGAAGACGTGCTCCAGTTCAACCAATGCTTCCGTCCTTGTTGGCATCAAAGCGTAACAGCCCGCAATGGATGGAATTTCGGCAACCCAGCCGAAAGGTTGATTACGATATAACACCACTTTATAATCGTCCAAAGCCATAAACCGCCTTCATTGTACTTCCGCTGGGTCAACAGCGCAGCAGATTGCTGTAAATTAGCCAGACATCCTTGTACATCGCCATTCCTCGGGTTGAACCTGCGCCCGCAAAAGGACACTAACGAAGCGGTTTCGCCGCGTTGCGCAAATCCTGCGCGTCATACACTACGAAATCGCGATCCGCAAACACATATGGCGCGCGCGCCAATTGGTTCTGCCTTCGCAGCACGTAGTAATCAATCGGCAGGGGCAAGAAGCTTTCCAAACGTTCAGCCGAAAACTGACTTGCCATTGTGCGGTCCCAGCGCTCCTGCCAGCGCGCTGCCGCAGTTTCCGAAAACGCGACCCCTTGCGCACTCTTCCAATCCGCCCACAACGCATGCCGCGATTGCGCCCGGAAAACACCCGGGTAGGCGGCGCGCCCCGCGTCGGCGAATAGGAAAACCGAACTGCCCCAGGTACCTCCATCGGCCCATCGCGCCATCTTGTTGATGGATTCGCGCAAGGGAATCGGCGGCGGCCGAAGCCCCGGCACTTGCGTCAAAGCAAAACATGCTAAAGCGGGCGCGGCCAGTGTCACAAATCTTGCGGCCCCAAAGGCGAAGCCCAACAGCAAGCCGGTGAGCAACGCCGCCAGCGCGAACGCCATTGCAAACTGACTGAGTTGCTGGCTATTGGTCACGTGCAAAAAATCGAATATGCCACTGCTGACCGGCAACGCAAACAGCAGCCAGAACCAACCCAGCGCCTCCCACGCCGCCGCCAGCAAAATCGCGCGCATACCCGCCAGTCCGAACAGCAAGGCCGAAGCGGCAACGCTAAACAACAGCATGCGGCCCGGCTGCAGCCGGGCCACCCACGCAAAATGGTTCACATCCAACAATAGATAGGAAACCGCTACGGAGAGAAGACCGCACAAACCCGAACCCAAAACCAGCCAGCGAAAAGAGGTGTTGAGCAACGGCCAGCAGCGCGCCGCCGCCCACAGCCCAAAAACAAACACCGCCAGGAATTGATACACGTCCCCCTTTGGCCAGGAACTGACATACAGATACGGCGTATAAGCGTGCTGAAACACGGCAAGCTGCGGCGAAACGCGCGACAAAATAGTGTCGCCCCCGGCGCCCGGTTGCAGTTGCGCTAGATTTGCCAGCAGCAAAACAAAAACCAGAAAGATGGGAAGCGTGGGCCGGATCACCCGCCGCCAGTTCCCGGCAAAAAAAAATCCCGCCAGCAACACCATCCAAAAGGGCAGCGCTACAACCGGATCGTAGAGAAATCCAACTCCACCCGCTAATCCTGCCAGCAGCGGTTTCTCGTGCGCCATCAAGCCCATTGCCAGCAATATCAACCCAAAGGCGAAAGCCCCGGGCAGCGGCTCACGCTCGGTCAACGAGACGGCCGGCCCGGCCAGCGTCGCGCCCAAGTTGACAATCATCGCCAGAATCAACGCGAAAAGATCGCTAAGGCCGGTGACTCGCGTGAGCAGGAATATGCCAACCAGCGCCGCCATTCGGTACACGAACTGCTGTCCAAGCAGCGCGCGGCGGAACGGTAGGCGCCCGGCTTCGTGCAAAAACACAGTGGCCTCGTCGTAGGCGGTTAGCGAGAGCGTCGGATTCGTCGCCACCAGGTCGCGCGCCAGCAATCCCGGCGCGTCCACGCGTTCCACCATCGGCAAATAAATCTGCGTGTCGGCTTCCAGGTAGCTGTGCCCTGGGAATACCGTAAATTCAAGCCAGGTGGCTGCGACGATGGCGAGGCAAAGCAGCGCGAGACGCAACATCAGCTCGCCGGCGTTTTGTCCAACTGCTGTTTGGTCCACAGTCTTTGCGGATCGATTTCTAAGGCTTTTTGAAACGCTTGCCGAGCCTCCGCATTCCGGTTGGCCTTGCGCAACGTCACGCCTTTCCAAACGTACGCTTCAGAGAGCTTTGGGTTGAGAGACAGTGCCTTGTCGAAATCCTTCAAAGCGATATCAAGGCCGCCGCCCATGGAGGAAGGCAGATAGAAATTCCCCACGCCGCGGCTCACAAAAGCCAGCGCCAGGTTGTTATCGAGTTGAATGGCCTTGTCGATTTCTTCTTTGGCGCATTGCCCGTATTTGAGCGCTCCGAAAAGCGGATTAGCGGGAATCACCTGCCCGCAGAGTTCGCCCAACAGCCGGTGATATTCCGCATTGTTCGCATTGCCGGCAGCCGCTTTTTGAGCGAAATCCATACCCGCTTCCGCATAAGCTTCCGACTTCCGTTTGTCGCGCAACTCCATGGCGACTTCAGCCGCATAGGAATCGGCCAGCGCGAGTTTATAAGCACATTCGACGCATTGCGAGTTGGCCTTGGCCGTTTGTTCGTATTGCGCGATGAGATGGTTCAAGGTAGCCAGATCCTGATGGTCTCTGGCCGAAACAAGTTCCGAACTGGACTGCGCCGCTAAAAGCAGGCAGCCGAAAAAAGAAATAAGAATAGTTTTCAATGGCACTGCCTTCATTCTAGAAGTGACGTTTGGCCCGGCTTACAGTTTCGCCAGTTTCTTTTGGATGAACAGGAAGTACAGCGCTAGAACTACCAGCAGCAGGCCATTGCCGGCCATAACAAACGGTACGGAAGACTTCTCAATTAGATAGCCGCAGATTACGCTGCCAATGGGCATGCCGCCTCGAAAGGCAACGTTGTAAACGCTCATCACGCGGCCGCGCATGGCGTCCGTCACATGCGATTGCACGAGCGAAGTATTCAGCGTAAACACAACCATCAACAGGCCGCCTGCCAGATAAATGGAAGCGGTGGTCAACGGCAGAAATCGAGAAAGCCCCACGGCGAAAACCGTCAGGCCCAGCACCGCCAAAGCCTCTAACGATTTTCTGGCTTGCCCGGCAAGCGCTCCCCGGCTAGCGATCAACAGCGCGCCCGTTACCGAGCCCGCGCCCGAAAGACACAGAAACAACGTGAACGTGTTCGACGTGCCGTGAAACACGTCGCGCGCGATCACCGGAAGAAAAGTGATCAGCGGGAAGGAAAGCATCGAGATGAAAAACGCCAGCGTAACCAGGCTGACCATTCCTTCGCGTTTGCGCATAAAGTCGATCCCCTGCCGCATGCTGTTCATTACGGATTCCTGCGAACCGGAGGGCACAAAGGTGGGACTGATGTAAAGCAACGAAGCAACCACAAACAGGAAGGAGACGCCGTTCAGCGCAAAGCACCAAAAAGCGCCCAACTTGACCAGCGCGATTCCGCCCAGCGCCGGACCCACCACGCGCGCCAGATTGAACTGGATGGAATTGAGCGCAATGGCATTTTGCAAATCTTCTTTCTTGACCAGCGACGGCACCAGAGCCGAATAGGCCGGGCCGCCAAACGATTGCGCCAAGCCCACGGTGAACGAGAGGCACCAGATCTGCCAGACCCTCACCAGATCCGTCTTCACCAGGAAGGAAAGCGTAAACGCGCAGGTGAGTTGAATCGCCTGCGACGCCAGCAGCAAGCGCCGGCGGCTAATGCGATCGGCGAAAACTCCGCCGAACAATGAAAACAAAAAGATGGGAGCCTGGCCGAAAAATGTATCCAGGCTCAAATAGAAAGGCGAGTTCGAAAGCTTGTAGACCAGCCAGCTTTGCGCCAGAATTTGCATCCACGTGCCGATGCTCGAGGTGCATGCGCCAAACCACATCACCCGGAAATCGGGGTATGCGAATGCTTTGAAGACCTTATTCAACAAGCAATGCTCTTTAAGCGCCCGGCCGCGGCATAGGCTTGGCTCGTTTGATCAGGTGAATCAGATTGCCATCTGCGTCACGAAAGAAGACCAGGCGATTGCCGGATGCTTCATAAGGTTCGCCGGCGAACTCAACGCCTTGGCTTTTCAATAACGCCAGGCCCGCGTCGAAATCGTCCACCGAGATCGCAATGTGGCGCATGCCCGGCGTCTTGGCCGTGGGCGCGCCGCGCTCGCCTTCACTGGGAACAATTTCAATCATCGCGCCGTTGTTAGCCTCCACAAAGTAATTGCCGGCGTATTCGAAAATGAGCGTGAACTCCAGATTCGCAACATACCATTCCGCCAGCAACTTGGGATTCGGCGAAGCGATGGCAAAATGTTCAATACCTGAGAACATGATCGGGATTGTAACAGGTGGCACTCAGGCTGTAACCTGCGCGTTCATCCAAGGGTCGAGCGCTGGATCGAGAAAGTCTTTGATCTTGAGCTGAACGTCTTCAAATGTGGTGGGCGTGGTTTCGACAGCCACCACGCGCATGCCCGCCGCACGGGCCGCTTCGACGCCGGTAGGTGAATCTTCGAAGACAATGCAGAGCGCCGGCGGGGTGTTGAGCTGCCGGGCTGCCTCCAGATACACATCCGGAAACGGCTTGGGCCGCGCCACCTGCATGCCATTTACGGCGACCGGAAAATAGCGGCGCAAATCGAACTTGTCGAGCACGAAATCGATGTTCTGCGGCTCGGCGTTGGAAGCCACGGCTTTGGGTACGCCGCTATAACGGTCAAGGAATTCGCGGATACCGGGAATCGCATACTGGCTCAATCCGCCGGCGATCATCATTTCGCGAAAGAGGCGTTCCTTCTCCGCGCCGTGATGGAAGACGACGTCTGCGGGTAAGTTCGCGCCGATCATGTCGCGAACCAGTTCGGAGTTACGCTTGCCGTGCATGCGCTGCTCCAGGTTTTCCACCGTAATGCCGAGCTTGGCGAGATAGCGCTCCCAGGCCAGAGTGTGCAACGGCATGGAATGGACCAGTACGCCATCCATATCGAAGATGAGGGCCAGGTGTTGGGAAGATGATGTGGGCAACGCTTCTTTATTGTTGCAAGCGAGAGATGCTTGTATTCTAAGATTCCAAAGGATAAGGAGTCAGCGCTATGGAACGACGGCAAATGTTGACAGTAGGCCTGGGCGCGGCCCTGAGTGCGGCGGGCGGAGCGGGGCAGCAGACCGGGGCGAATGCCGCGCTTGTGATTGAGCGCGCGGCGGAGGGGTTGCCGCATCGCGGAAAGAGCTTTGCCTTGGTGACGCCGCATCTGGACGACGGCCCGATTTTCGCGGGCGGCACCATGGCCAAGTTGCTGAAGGAAGGCTACACGGGCTATTTCATCCGCACCAGCAACGATGAAAAAGATTCGTACCATCGCACGCTGGGCGAGACTGTGCTCGCCAATGAGCGCGATACGGAAGCGTTTGTCAAGGCGATGGGATTGAAGCGAGCGTTCGACTTGAGTTACCGCAACCACCGCATGGACGATGTGGGGCGCACCGAGATTCGTGGCCGGCTGATTTTTCTGTTCCGCTTGCTGAAAATCGATACCGTGCTGAGTTACGATCCGTGGGGGCATTACGAAGAGAATCCGGACCATTACGTGACCGCGCAAGCGGTGGAGGCGGCCTGTTGGATGGCGGGCGGGAATCTGGATTTGCCCGAGCACTTCGCCGCCGGGTTGACGCCGCATAGCGTTGCCGAGAAGTATTATTTCGCGCGTGGCCCGCAGTTGGTGAATCGCGTGGTGGATACTGCTGCGAGCCATACCGAAAAGCTCGCGGCGATTCGTACTTGCGACACCATGATCACGCACATGGTGAAGGACTTGGCCGATTCGCTGGCGGCGCGTAAGTTGCGCCTGCCGGCGTTGGGCGGAACGGATGCCGAGGCGAAGGAAGCGTACATCAAACTGGCGTTTGAAACGCGCGATGCCGCGGTAGGCGCGAAGTATGGGCTGCCCTACGCCGAGGAATTTCATTACATCGGCCCGGATGTGGCGTTCGAAGAGTATATTTCGCGAAACGCGGTGGCGCTGTGATGGGGGTGTCGCGTATGAGTATGCCGGTGACCGTCATTTCCTGGCAGGCCCAATCGCTGGGTTGAGGTGTTCGCAGGTCTTGCGATAGGGGAGGTTGCCGAGGTAGGTCTTCCATTCTTCGCGAGTGAGGTTGCGGTCGAGTTTGGAGCAAGCGTCGGCGATGAGGTCGGAGGTGTAGACGAAGTCCTGGGTGATGTGTAGCGCACTGTTTTCCTTACTTATTCCTAGGCATCTCAGTAAACGGCCGTTGGAAACGAACCGAACGCTCACTACAGTTTCGCCGAGTGGCAGTCGCGCCACCTCGCGGGACGTTCGCGCCTCAAACACCCGCGCGGTGCGGTCGGAAGAACCCGTTGCCACCAACGTCCCGTCCGCGCTAAAGGCAACCGTGTACACGGAGCCCTGATGCAGCAGCCGAGCCACCTCGCGGCCGGTGCGTACCTCGAACACCCGCGCGTTATTGTCGTCTGAACCGGTCGCCAGCAGCGACCCGTCCGGGCTGAACGCCAACGCTAACGCCGAGCCGTGATGATGCGCCAGCTGAGCCACCTCCCGTCCCGTGCGCCACTCAAACACCCGCGCTGTGGGTAGTCATCTGAGCCCGTAGCCAACAGCGACCCGTTGGGGCTGAACGCTATCGCTCCCACCGAGCCGAGATGAGTGAGACGAGCCACCTCGCGGCCTCGTCCGCGCGTCAAAAACGCGCGCGGTTTTGTCTGCTGAGCCCGTCGCAGCCAGCGTCCCATCCGGGCTGAACGCCACAGCGTAAACTTGGTCCCGATGAGCCAGCCGAGCCACTTCGCCTCCCGTTCGCGCGTCAAAAACGCGCGCGGTTTTGTCTGCTGAGCCTGTGGCAACCAGCGTCCCGTCCGGGCTGAACGCCACAGCATCCACAATTCTTTGATGCGCGAGCTGAGCCACCACGCGCCCCGTCCGTGCGTTAACCACCCGCGCCGTGTTGTCACGTGAGCCGGTTGCAAAAAGTTCAGCGTCCATGCTCAACGCCACCGCGTAGACAGCGCTCGGAAGCGGCAGGGAAGCCAACTCGCGCCCAGTCTGCGGCTCAAACACACGCGCGGTGTGGTCTACTGAGCCCGTCGCCAGCAGCGGCCCGTCGGGACTGAACGCTACTCCCAACACTGGGCCGTGATGCGCCAGCCGTGTAAGCTCGCGCCCCGTCCGTGGCTCAAACACGCGCGCGGTGTTGTCCATTGAGCCCGCCGCCATCAATGTCCCATCCGGACTGAACGCCACCGCGATCACGAGACCATCGGTGGCCAGCCGACCCACCTCGCGCCATGTGCGCGCATCAAACACTCGTGCGATTTCCGATCCGGTGGCCAGCAGCGTCCCGTCCGGACTGAACGCTACGGCATACACGGTGCCATAATGGGCCAGCCGGGCAAGCTCGCGCCCCGTCTTCGCCTCAAACACCCGAGCGGTTTTGTCGTCGGATCCCGCAGCTACCAACGCGCCGTCCGGGCTGAAGCTTACCGCCCGCACCGGGCTGCGGAGCGTAAGCCGCGACACTTCGTGCCAGGTTCGCGCTTCAAACACCCGCGCGGTTTTGTCGTTGGCGCCCGTTGCTACGAGCGTGCCGTCGTGGCTGAACGTCACTACGTTCACTTCGCCCTCGGTGACCAGACGCGCCAGCTCGCGGCCCGTTCGCGCTTCAAACACTCGTGCGGTTTTGTCTGCCGACCCCGTCGCGACCAACGCCCCGCCGGGACTGAACGCGACTGAGTACACTGCGCCTTGGTGCGTTAGCCTGGCCACCTCCCGCCCCGTCCGGGTTTCAAACACCCGCGCGGTTTTGTCAAATGATCCCGTGGCCACCCGAGTCCCATCCGGGCTGAATGTCACCGAGAAGACAATGCCTTGATGAGTGAGGCGCGCGACTTCGCGGCCCGTCCGAGCTTCAAATACACGCGCGGTTTCGTCTTGTGAGCCCGTTGCCACCAACGCCCCGCCGGGACTGAATGCCACCGCGTAGACGGGGCCGGCTTGCGGCAGTCCCGCCACCGCCCTAGCCATTCCGCTGCTGGCACTCCACAGGGATTCGTAGGCCTGAACGGTGTTGGCGCGGCGGGCCGACTCGACGCCAAGCAGAGCGGGCACTGTGTTGTCGGCATTCACGGTTCGCGCAAGGGCGGAGTCAGAGGCCAATTGACGCGCAAGGGCTATTTGGGCGTTGACGTCCGCTTCGCGCCACGCTTCTCTGGAAGAGAGCCAGAGGTCGGTAGCAAACAAAGACAATGCCGCGGAAACAAGCGCTGCTAGCCCGAAGAGCCACTGTCTTCGTCGCGAGCGGGCCAGTTCGGTTCTCCGTCTTTGTTTACTGGCATCGAGAAAACGAAGGACGTCGGCGTAGGATACCTTTGTGGCGGCATATCTGGAGGCCCATGCCTCATTCCAGCGCCCTTTTTCACGCGCTTGAAGGGCAGACTCAAGCTCCGGATCAATAACGAAAGACGCGCCGAGGTCGACTCTGTCCTCGAGACGACGATACCACTCGCCCCAATCCGCTTCCTCTGTTGCCCACTCTTTCAGCGCCTTCCAGCGACGAATCAGACTCTCATGGCTGATCTCGATCACCGAGTCGTCGGTCAATTTCGCGTCGGGTGAGGTCAGAAAATTGCATCCTTCTTCGCGAAAGTGCTCTACCACCTGTTTAACGGCATCAGGTGTAACCTCCGCCACGCTGGCCAATTCAAGCACAGCCGCAGGCCGCCGCACCTCGCGGCCTGCCTGGCGGCGTTCGGTCAAGCGTTGAAAAATACGCTTGCCAAGCTCCTGCTGGTCGCCGAGATCCTTCCAGGCCTTGTCGGCATGCGAATTGAGGGCATCATCCCAGCCGCCCACTTTTTCGTATTGCGCTCGTCCGACACGGGAATGTACGCCGTCGTGCTCGCGAATATCCCACATACGCATCAGCAGGTGTTGCAGAACGAGAAGCTGATCAGGATCGTCGTCTGTTTTATCGAGTAATTCCTTGAGAAGGCCGCCGCTCAATTCAACGCCACCCAATGCCGCCGGGCCTTCAATCGCCTCAGGCAATTGCTCGCGCGTCATGCGCGGCACCAGATACTGGCTCTCATTCAGCGCTTCCGGCAATCCTTCATAGCGTGCGCACTCTCCCAAATAGTCGGAGCGCAGCGTGATGACGACGTAGATACGGTAGACCGGCTCATAGTCACGCGTGGCGGCCAGCAGCAATTCAACGAACTCGGCGGCCCCAGCCGCTTTGATATGGCCGGAATCCTGGAAACGGGGAATCTCTTCGAACTGGTCTACGACGAGCAGAAGGTTTTCGTCCGCCTGGCGCCCTTGGCTGGCGGCGTCCATGAGTCCGCGACTGCCCGAGCGTAGAGTGGCCAGACGGTCATCCCGATTGCCGAGCGTCTGATCCAGCACTCTGGCGAGGCGGCCGAGCGGGTCGCCGCCCGGACGCATCATGGCAACGCGCCATTCGGAACCCGCGCCTGTGAGATGTCCGCGTTGCAATGCAGGTAGAAGTCCGGCGCGCACCAGCGAAGACTTGCCGCAGCCCGATAAACCCACCACGCCCAGAAAACGAGTGTCCTCAAGCCGGCGCAGCAATTCATCAACCTGCTTGTCCCGGCCAAAAAATAGCAGCGCATCTTCTGTTTCAAACGGGCGGAGGCCTGGATAAATGCGGCCGGTGTAATGTGCGGTGGCGGGAGCCCCCATAATCTAGACGACCCCCCGAGCAGGTAGGGCGCGCAGCGGGAGCATATCGAAGAAGGGTTTCAAGTCTTCAATATCCGGCTCGCCGCTCCGCTCAATAACCAACTCCTGGCGCTCTCCCCTGCGAACAACCGGTGAACCGGGTTGGCCATTCGCGCGGCGGGTAAAGTACTTCGCCTCAACCGCCCTCCGCCCGGAAAGCGCCGCAGCCTGCAGCAGCGATTGGTCCTGAGCTTTGAGCCAATCCTCCGGAGCGTTGGCGCGAAACAAAAGTACGCCGTCACTTACGCGGAGGCGGAACTTGTGATACGCTTCGCCCGCTTCCGGCAGAAAGACTTCATAGCCGGTTTTCTGGCGGATGAGATCGGGCAGTTGAGCAACGCGCCCACGGTCAGAGTAATAGTCATAAATGAAATAGACGGCGGGCTTGTAACCGGCTTCCAATTTACTCTGTACCTCGGTCACAACATCCGCGATGGCTTGCTCAGTCAGTAGCTTGGGCGCAATTACCATGGGCTGGCCGATTTGTTTGGCAATCTCGCATTGGCGCTCCGCGAGTGAGTCGTCGGAGACGGTGCAGGGATGCACTGAGAGGCGCGCTGCGGCCAGCCAGTCGCGAATCCGGTTGTCGGGCACACGCGCGGGCAGAACACCCTTTGGCACCACGGCGTATCCGGCGGCGTGCAAGCTTTGCTCCAGTTCCCTCCAATGCTTCTTGACATCCTCACCGCTCACTTGCGCAAGATAAATCTTTGGACGGAGCTCCCACGATTCACGCAGTTTTCTGGTTATGACAGCGACTACTTCGTCGAGAATTTTGTCAAGCGCCAAGCCATTCAATAGGTGACCGTCGCTTGGGTCAAACAACACTCGGCATTGCGAATCAAGGAGGGGAAGTTCCTGGCCGGCCTCTAGCGGTGCTTTGAGGAATTGGATGATATCCTTGCCGCCCTGGTTCTGAAAGCAATCCCATTCGTAAGAGATACTAAACTCGCTATCCAAATAGGAGGGCGAAATAACAGCCAGGAAGATTTGGGTGTCTTTGAGTTTCTGTTGGATTTCGTCTTTGAAGTAAACGCCGGGTTTGAGCCGGTCGTCAAACCACACTTCAGCGCGCCCCGCTAGAAAAGGATTCAGCTTTTCAGTGAGTTTGTCTTTGAGCCTGGTCACCCAGCCGTCTAAGTTGTCGCAGTGTGCATAGCTGATAAAGACATCGGCGCTGCAGCCGGGAATGTAAGGCATAGAAATGCGTAATTCATTATAGTTAGTCAGTTGGGCCCGAAAGTAGCCATCAAATCCTCTTTGTCAGAACCACATGCATGGCGCTCGCCGTAGCAACGTGTTCGGTACATCGGTAGCCTAGTTTCGGTGTATCGATGCCGGCAAGCAGGTTCTCCCCTGAACCGAGGAGGACGGGCGATATTGCCAAATGCATCTCATCAATAAGCCCTTCCCGAAGGTACTGCCGCACGGTGGCAACTCCACCACCCACACGGACGTCTCGCCCTTCGGCGGCTTCCCTCGCACGTTTCAGGGCCGCGTGCATGCCATCGGAGACAAAGTGGAACACCGTGCCGCCCTCCATGGCAATGGATGGGCGGGGATGGTTCGTGAGGACGAAGACGGGAGTGTGATAGGGCGGGCTGTCGCCCCACCACCCTTTCCAACTCTCGTCAGGCCAAGGCCCACGCACCGGACCGAACATGTTTCGGCCCAGAATCCAGGCTCCGATGTTAGCGAAACCTCGCGCCGCAAAGTCGTCGTCCACACCCGTTGTGCCGCCATCGCGTCCGTTCATCTGCTGAAACGTCCGCGTGGCGAAGACCCATTCATGCAACGCCATACCGCCGGCGCCTAACGGGTTGGCAAGGTCCTGGTTTGGGCCCGCGCCGTAGCCGTCGAGGGAAAGGGAGAAGCTCTGAACCCGCAATTTAGTCATGACCGCTCCTGCAGATGCTATATCACATGAATTGCGGTCAGAACCGCGCGCCTGGCTCCTGTATTCTGAATTTTGCCTCCATGACACTCGATCCCACGCAACTCCGGGCTACCCTTCAATCGGAACCCGCTCCGGTTACCTTCTCCAAACTGAAAAAGCCTCACGTCAACAAGAAAGCCGGCGTCTCGGAAGCGGACGTGCGTGCCGCACTCGATTCCGAACTCAAGGGCGGCAGCATTTTCGCGTGGCCGAAGAATCGCTATTGGCACATCGATCCCGAAGCGCAAATCGAAACCGAAATTTTGACCCTCTGCGCTGCCTCAGCTCGCAAGAAGACGGAGATCAAGCTCAAAGGCCGCACGGCAAAAGATGTCTCTGCCGCCGTGGATCGCCTGCTGGCGAGTAAGAAATTATTGAAATACCCAGCCCTGGCCGGAAGTTCGGTCCTCTTTGTGTCTGCCGGGTCGCCGCAAGCTTATTGGGCTTATGTGCAAGCCTTCGTCGCCGAAAAGTTAAAGAAAGCCGGCATCGAAGAGGCGAGTGTTGAAGAAGAAATTTGGCATCATTTAGTTAAGCTCGAACCTGAGAATGACGCCCCAGTGTCGGCCGCTCGCCTTCGCAAAGCCGCAGCGATAGCGGACAAGAGGCGCTTTGATGAAGCCGTCTTGAAGCTGCGGGAACAGCGCCGCATTCACCTGAGCCAGCATGACGATCCACAAAGCCTCAGTACGGAGGACCGGGAGGCTTTGATTGACGGGAAGGATGGGAGTTATTATGTCGCCATTACACGGCGTTAGCACGGAAACTCCCAAACGCCTGCCGAACCCTTTTCTAAGCGCAGTATCTGGCAGCCCGCTCGAACATAATCCCGCCGATGTCAGTGAGATCAACGCGGCGGCCTTTGAAAAGTGCCGGAGCTTGGTTGCGGATGTCAGAGAGCGGAACATTACTCAATCGCTGACTCTGTTCGGCGATCCCGGAAGCGGTAAGACTCACCTACTGAGCAGGCTGCGCGAGAGCTTGGAGAGCGACTCACTGAAAGGCCAGGAATCCTTGTTCATCCCGATTCGCATGGTCACAACCGCCACCATGCTCTGGCGCTTCCTCCGACGGCACCTGGCAGCGGCGTTGCTCCGCCAGCGTGGCGACAAAACACGCGCGTTGGCCCGGGTTGTGCGTGCTAGCAGGGAGGAAATAGCGGAAGAAGATCGGAACCTCGCGATTGTGCTCGGAAACCTCAACGACGGTACGCACTTCGGCGATTCGGCGGCTTGGCTGCGCGGGGACGATTTGCCGGAGGAGACATTCAGAACGCTGGGTATCTCCGCGCTCAGTGACGAAGATGAGCTTGAAGCAGCGAGCCGGCGCATTGTGATGATGATTTGCAGCCTGAGTGAGCCGGTGCCCTTTGTTTTTTGCTTTGATCAGTTGGAAGCTCTGCAAAGCTTCCCCGGCGATACCGCTGGATTCTTCAAGTTGGGACAAGTCATCTCCGACATGTACGACAGCACCAGCAACGTGGCCCTCTTGTCTTGCTTGCAGACGTCGCTTCTAACTGAACTGGAATCCACGGTTCGCGGTGCAGATCGTGACCGCATGCTCAATCGCCAAGCGAAACTGCTGCCTCTCGATTGGGACCAGGCCCGCAAACTCATCAACGCCCGCCTGGCTACCGTTCCCGAACTTCGGGACCAACACCCCATTGATGAAGCCGACCTGAAAGATCTCTTTGAGCCAGAGGGGCTGTGTGTCGCTCGCAAAGTCATCGTACGTTGTCAGGATCTCTTCGATGCCTGGCAGAAAACCCCGCCGGCTCCGCCTGAATCCCTCGATGCGGCCCTAGAACGCAAATATCGCAACCTGCAGCGCACGCCCCGCGTTGAAGACGCCGAAGGGATTCTCCGTACTGGGTTGCCTGCCATGCTCCGCCTGCGCGGCATCAAACAAGCCCAAGCGATACGCCCCAATTCCGTTCTCGATGGGGTTCTCGCCGGAAAGAAACCTGCCGCGCTCGCTATATGCAATCAAAAACCGGGGCAAGTTTTGATACGGCGCTTGGAACGCGTGAATGCCGATTGGCAATCGAGTGGCGCGCCGAGCTTGTTGATCCTAAGAGACGCGCGCAACGGCATTAGTGTCGGCGCCAGGAGAACTCGCGAAGCCGTTGACAAGCTCGAAAAAGCCGGCGCTCGCATGGTGCCTGTTTCCACGGAAGCTTTGGCGGCGCTCGAGGCCATCAGCCGCCTGCTGGCCGATGCTCGCAGTGGAGATCTAACGCACCGTGGCGATTCTGTTTCAGCCGCCACAGTCGAACAATGGCTCGCGAATCATATGCCAAGCGCGGTAGATGAATTGCTCGACGAAATAGGCGGCGAGCGGGAAGTAGCGCCGGATGAACTGCTCAGCATGTTGACTGCGCTGCTGGCAAAGACAAAAGTAATGGCCGTGGAGGATGCGGCGTCACAGCTGGGCAAGACGGCGGAGGAGGTGGAAGAGTGTGGACGGCGTAATGCATCGCTCGTGGGCTTTGCTGGCGGGAGCAAGCGCGTTCTTTTCCGTATTGTTGACTGGCAACCGGCGGCGGGAGACCAACCAGATTAAGGTCATGGTCGAGTTGTCTATCTCGGATGTGCGGCGTGCTCTCTGGCGCGCAACGCCCGGCGTCGCCTCCCAAGGTGAGCCATCCACGCCGCTGCTCGGTCAAATGTTTCATGAGTTAACGGCGGAGTTGCTGGGCGACGATCAATCGAGTCAGTGGCAAGCGGCGCTCGACAATGAGACGGTGGCCGATTCCGCCGCGCTCGACGAACACATCTATGAGAAGCTATTAGGCCCTCGGCTCACCGCCCGCCAAGCCGCTTTGCGTGAATCGGGTGAGCAAGTTCTTAGTTTGTGGAAAGCCGCCACTGAATTCAGCCGCTGGCTAACCACTTTGCTGAATGGCGCGCTTCAGGCCGGGCGGATTCAGTTCGATAAAGCCACTCGTCAATGGAGCGGCGATCAACAGTTTTGTTTGCCTGAGCAAGCGTTGACTTGGGATGTTTGCGAGCCCGGCTGGCAGGCCGCGGTGCGGGTTTCCGGCATCGCCGATTCGCTTTGGAAAAATCCGCTGACTGGCCGCTGGTGTGTAGTCGAGTACAAGCTGGGCCGCGGGGCGCGCCAACTCGATCTGGTGCAAGTCTGCCTTTATCACGAAATGCTGGCGGCGTCCGGTCTGGCGGATGACGACGGAGCGGTCGCGCTGATAGCCTTCAAACCCGAGCGCGAGGAAACTTTCTTTCAAAGCGCGGAGCTAAGCGGTGTGGAAACGGCGCTGCGCCAACTGATTGGAAGTCTGGCGGGAGTGTCGGGAGATGCGGCTGCGGGCGTTTCTTCTTCTGAGGTCAACGACGAAGCGGCCTCGGTCGGGCAGAGGCTGGTAGAGGTTTATGCGCAATACGGTGTGCGCATCATGCTGCTCGGCGATCCCATTGTCGGGCCTTCTTTCATTCGATATGGTGTGATGCCGACTGGGCGCGTGAGGGTGAGTGACATTCTCAGGCTTGCCGGCGAACTACAGATCCATATGAACCTCGAAACGCCTCCCATGATCCACACCGATCGCGGCCGGTTGGTGATCGACGTGAAACGCGACAAGCCGGAGCCGGTCATGTTCTCGAATGTCGCGAGCCAACTCCCTAAACGGCAGCCGCTTCATGGTTCGGCATACTTGCCGTTGGGTGTAGATTTGACAAAGCACTTGCATTCGGTGGATGTTTCGCAAAACAATTGTCCGCACCTGCTGGTGGCGGGTACGGCTGGTTCGGGCAAGAGTGAGTGGATGCGAACCGCACTGGCCGGCTTGCTGCTCAGAAACGCGCCGGAATCGTTGCAGCTGGTTCTGATTGATCCGAAACGAAGCGCTTTCAACGGCCTGGAAGGCTCGCCGTATCTTTATAAAAATTGGGATGTCTTGCATCCGCTTGATCGGTCTATGCCGGAAGTGTTGGACGTTTTAATAGATGAAATGAACAATCGCAACCTGTTGTTCAAGCAACAGGGCGCGGACGATCTGACCGCTTATGTCACTAAGACAGGCAAGCCGCTGCCGCGCATTTTCTTGTTTTGCGACGAATATTTCGATCTAATCGCCGACAAAAAGAACCGTGTGGACATTGAGACGCGGGTTGCGCGGTTGGGCTCGAAGGGGCGCTCGTCGGGCATCCACTTAGTCATTGCCACGCAATATCCGAAAGCGGATGTGGTAACCAGCGTACTTAAAGCTAACTTGTCGGGCAGAGTTTGCTTACGGATGACAGACGCCAGACAATCGCTAGTTGTGTTGGGCCAATCAGGCGCCGAGCAACTTTTAGGCAAAGGCGATCTGCTCTTTCAAGACATTGGCGAACCGAAACGGCTGCAGGCCGCTTATTTGCCCGAAGAAGAACGCAAGACGATCTTCAATACCGGGAAATACTAAAATGAACAACGTGAGACCACTTCTGTTTCTGGCATTGGGCATGCTGGCTTTCGCTGGCCGCGAAGGGAACTTCACCATTCGATTCGAGCCGACAGCTATCCTGCAAACGGCGGCGCAAGTTCCATTTCAGATTACGGTGATCGATGATCTTAGAAAGCCGGTGAGCGAAGCGAAAGTGACGCTACAAATTGAAACTAAGGATGGACAAAACGTCCAGGTGTTCAAGGCCCCATCCATAGCGGCGGGCGTCTACCTGGCCAAGCCAGTTTTTCCTCAACCCGGCCAATGGAATATTTCGGTGGAAGTCCACCGGAACGAGGACATGAGTACCCGCAGCATGGAGTACACCGTCGCCAAATAAACGTCAGACCGTTGCGCCAATCTTACCGGCCAACGGGCTGCTCGCCACCGCGTATTCCCGGCGCGGCATGCGACCCGCCAAAAATGCGGCACGCCCGGCTTCCACCGCCAACTTCATCGCCAGCGCCATTCGTTCGGAATCTTCAGCCTCGGCAATGGCGGTGTTCAGCAAAACGCCGTCATAACCTAATTCCAACGCAATGGCCGCATCCGAAGCGGTGCCCACACCAGCGTCTACAATCAGCGGCACCTCGGTAATCGCTTCGCGCAGAATCTTGAGGTTCGTCACATTTTGAATCCCCAAGCCGGAACCGATGGGGGCGGCCAAAGGCATGACTGCCGCGGCGCCGGCATCAATCAGCTTACGCGCGTTCACCAGATCGTCGGTGGTATAGGGCAGCACCACAAAGCCTTCCTTCACTAATGTCCGGGTGGCTTTCAGCAGGCCTTCGTTATCGGGAAACAGAGTCTTCTGATCGCCGATGACTTCAAGCTTGATCCAATTCGACAAACCGACTTCTTGCGCCAGGCGCGCGGTGCGAATAGCTTCGTCCGCCGTATAGCAGGCTGCGGTGTTCGGCAGGATTTGGATCTTAGAGCGGTCGATAAAATCCAGCTCCGATTCCTTGCTGCGATCCGTAAGATTCACCCGCCGCACGGCCAGCGTCACCATCTCCGTTCCCGCCGCCGTGTGACAGCGGGCCATCAGTTGCTTGCTTCGGTATTTGCCGGTGCCTACAAAAAGTCGCGAATGAAATACCCGCCCGGCAATTTTCAATACGTCTTGCATGCTTCCATTATCGCCGTTATTCCGGGCAGTTCGATCTCCACCAGCAAGCCCGGTTGTCCGTTGCGCGCGCGGATGTCGCCTTGGTGAAGCGCCACGGCGCGTTGCGCGATCGAGAGGCCGAGCCCCACTCCGCCACTATCGCGGTTGCGATCGGCCTCTACCCGGAAGAACGGCCTAAACAGGTTTGACAAGCTTTCTTCCGGCACGCCCGGCCCGTAATCGCGAACCGCAATCAGCGCACGCTCGCCTTGCTTGCGCAAGGAAATCTCAACGGCCGTGTCCGGCGGCGCATAGCGGATGGCGTTACGCAACACGTTCTCGACGGCGCGCCGCAACAGTTCCCGGTCGCCCAGCAATTCAAGTGCGTCGCCGGCCGCAAGCCGCAGCGTAATGTCGCGCGCGTCCGCTTCCACCAGGGCGTCGCTTATGACATCTTCCAATAAACCGCGCAGTGGAATCGCAAAGAGGTTGCGGCTCTGTGGATCGCTTTCGGCTCGTGTCACTTGCAACAGTTCAGACACCAGCGCGCTCAACCGATCAGTTTCTTTCTTGATGCGGTCCAGCGCCTTTCCGCGGTCGGAACTGGTGCGGGCCAGTTCAACTGCAAACTCCAGACGCGCGAGAGGCGACCGCAGTTCGTGCGAAACATCTTGCAGCAGACGCCGTTCGGCAGTCAGCAAGGTTTGGATGCGCTCCGCCATCAGGTTGAACGAACCGGCCAACTTGCCGAATTCGTCTTGGCGGCGGCTTTCGGCGCGGGCGGAAAGATCGCCCCGTCCGAAGCGTTCCACTACTTGTTCCAGAGACCTAAGAGGAGAGCCTAGCAAGAGCGTCAGGATATAGGAGAACGCAAACGCCGCTGCGCCTATCCAAAGGTAATAGGGAATCTGGCTCCATGGACCCGGCGGAGCGGGCCCGTCAATGATAACGCGGTACCGGCCGTCGTGTGAAGGCCACGCCAGCAGCATGCGGCTTTGCGAACCAGGCGTCCAATGCGGTCCGGCGTGCCGCAAATCGGCGGACCGATCCGTGCCAGTCAGCACATCCATGCCGTTTCCATCAACCAGCGTGTGATGGCCCGGAAACATTCGTTCTAAGCGGCTGAAATACTCTTGCAACGCTTCTTTGCCGCCGCTCTCATAGGCGTGGCTTGCCTCCGCTGCTTGCAATGAAAGAGAACTGGAAAAGAAATCGTGACGTTCAGGGGCAAAGCGGTTGCGCACCCAATTTGTCAGTTCGATGCCGGCGAAACAGACCAACAGAGTGGCGCAAAACAGCAGAAGGATGCGAACGAAAATCGATTTCATGTGGCGAATAAATACCCAACGCCGCGCACCGTGCGAATCAGGGCGCGGTCTCTTTCAAGTTTTTTGCGAAGATGGCTGACATGCACGTCCAGGGCGCGGTCGAGCGGATTGGCTTGGCGGTTATATAAGGACCGCGCCAAATCGTCGCGCGAAACAACGCGCCCCGCCGAGCGAACCAGGATTTCCAGAATGTCGTATTCGAGGGAGGTCACTTCCACTCGGCTGCCGTCGCGCAGCACCTGGCGCGTAGTCGGATTGAGCCGAATGCCGTTGGCTTCGAGAACGTCGGGTTTCAATGCGGGCACCCGGCCAGCGCGCCGCAACACTGCCTGCACGCGAGCGAGCAGTTCGTCGGGGCTGAAAGGCTTGGCCAGATAATCGTCGGCGCCGGCGTTGAGTCCAGAGATGCGGTCATTATGTTCGGTGCGGGCGGTGAGCATAATCACCGGGACGGCGGTTTTGCGGCGGATTTGCAGCAGGGTTTCGAAGCCGTCCATGCGGGGCATCATCACGTCCAGCAGAACCAGGTCGAAGTTGCCTTCGAGGACGCGCGCAAGGCCCTGCTCACCGTCGCGTGCCAGGGTGAGCGGAATCTTATGGGCCGAGAAATACTCCGCCATGAGCGCGGCAAGTTCCGCGTCGTCGTCCACGAGTAGTATGGAAACAGGCTTCACTCTCTTCTGACGTGAATATACCGTATGGCAGGCGCGAAGCCGCTCGCGCCACGCTGTGAGAAGCTGATTTTCGAGTGCCCTCAGCAACGCTCAACGATCTTAGGCGACATGCCGTGGCGGCAACGTTGTTTCCGCCGACAACACTGGAACTGGCGATTGAGCAGCTCGGTTTTGTCCAATGCGATCCGATTCGCTCCCCAGCGCGGGCCCAGGATCTCATTCTGCGCCACCGTGTCAACGGCTATCGCGCCGGAGACTTGGAGCGGTGTTATCCGGAGTTGCATTTGGAAGAGGACTACCTTTACGCCTACGGCATTGTGCCAGAAACCACTTGGCGGCTGCTGCATCCCCGAGTGGCGAAGCGATTGGGTAAAACCGAGCAGCGCGTGTGGGAGCTGGTTTGCGCGCAGCCGCAAATGCATCCGCGAGAATTGGAAGCTCACTTAGGCCGGCGGCGGCGCTTGAACGCCTGGGGCAGCTATTCGAAAGCCACCACGCGCGCATTGGAGGCCTTGCATTACAGAGGCTTGCTGCGTGTGGCGGGGCGTGAGAAGGGCGTGCGCCTTTATCAAGCTGCCCGGCCACAGGAAGTCTGCCTCGCGCCCGAGGACCGATTGCGCAAACTTGTCCTGCTCATAGCGCGGATTCTAGCGCCCGTGCCCGAGCGAAGCTTACGAATTGCGTTGCGGCATCTCGCTCACGCTGCGCCGGCGCTCAGGCTGCGGCCATCGCTTCTTAAGGAAATGACGGCGGCCGGAGATTTGGCTTGGGCTACCGTCGAAGATGTACGATATCTCTGGCCAGCGCAGGAACCTCTGAATCCGAGTCAAGCGCCGCTGGTTCGATTTCTTGCGCCCTTTGATCCGCTGGTGTGGGACCGTTACCGGTTCGAGCATTTATGGGGTTGGGCTTATCGGTTTGAAGCCTACACCCCGCCCGTGAAACGGCGGATGGGCTATTATGCAATGCCGCTGCTCTGGGGAGACAAAGTCATCGGGTGGGCGAACGTCAGTAGCGTTGGTAATCGAGTTGAAGTTGAGAGTGGTTTCGTGACACAGCAACCTCGCGATCGCCTCTTCCGGCAGTCATTTGAAAGCGAAGTAGAGAGGATGAAAGAATTCCTAAGGCAGTAAGGCAATGCATCAAGTTTCCGCCGCGATGAGTTCCGGTGAAACCGCTTTTTTGTTTTTCGCCGCTGCGATCTTTTGAAAACAGCGCTCGAGTGCCCCTTCCATCTCTTGTACGTTAATCGGCTTCGTCAGAAAATCGTCCACGCCCGCATCGCGGGACTCATCGCGGTTTTCTTTCATAGCCCCGGCCGTAAGGGCCGTAATCCACGGGCGCTCCGCTCCCCACTGGGCGATGATTTTCCTTGTGGCGTCCAGACCGTTCAGCTCAGGCATCTGCACGTCCATCAAAACGATGTCATACGTCTGGCGGCGTAAGGCTTCTAAAACCTCCAGCCCATTGCCAACCGCGTCAAGGCGGTAGCCCATGCGCTCAAGCATGCGTATGGCAACTTTCTGATTCACCGGGTTGTCTTCCGCCAACAGTATGCGCAGGGGAACTCGTTTGGCGAACTCGGAATCGAAAATTTTGGCGCTCGGCGCCATTTGTTTTACGGATATTCCGTTAAGAACGTGGTTGAGTACGCGCTCAAGTTGGCGCCGCCGAATAGGCTTGGTCACGGTTGCGGCAATCAGGTCCGCATCTCTGCTGGGAGTGTCTTTCTTGTATACGCTGCCCGCGCTCAACAAGATTACCGGAGGCGCGTCTATGCCGAACTCGCGCTTCACAACCACCGCGAGATCGGCGCCATCCATCTCCGGCAAGCGCTCATCCAATATGACCGCGTCCCAGCGTTCGGCGCGCATGGCGTCCAAAGCCGCCTTCGGTGTAGCGACGGCGCGCGAGGCCACTTTCCACGAACTGAGATACGAAACAATGCTAAGCCGGTTGGTTTCGTTATCAATTACCAGCAGAACTCGCTTGCCGATTAATTCCTTCGCGGCTACGGGGAGCGCGGTTTGCGCCGCAGACGCTGCCCGGTAAGGAATTTCAAGCTGGAATACCGATCCGAGGTCCGGCTGGCTGGTGGCCCAGATCCGGCCGCCCATCAGTTCGGTGAGCCGCTTCGAGATCGCCAAGCCCAACCCCGTTCCTCCGAAGCGGCGCGACGTGGATGAATCCACTTGGCTAAACGATTGGAACAAACCGCCCAGCTTGTCGAGCGGAATGCCGATACCGGTATCGCGCACAGCGAGGTACAACATGTGGTTGCCGTCTTCCCGCTGGCGTATGGCCGCAGACACCGCCACCTCGCCATACTGCGTAAATTTGACGGCGTTTCCCACCAGATTCAGCAGGATTTGGCGGGTGCGTGTAATATCGCCCACGATCCACTCAGAAACCTTCGGATCGATATGGGATACCAGTTCCAGTTTCTTTTCGACAGCGCGATTCGCCAGCAGCTCCAGCACTTCTTCGATGCAATCGTGCAAACAGAAGGGCTCTTCTTCCAAATCGAGTTTGCCGGATTCGATTTTCGAAAAATCGAGAATATCGTTGATGATGGTCAGCAGCGCGTCGGAAGAAGAACGGATGGTGTTGACGCAATCGATGGTTTCGGGCGGCAGATTCTGATCGAGAATCAGGCTTGTCATGCCCATGACGGCATTCATAGGCGTACGAATTTCGTGGCTCATATTGGCTAGAAATTCGCTGCGCGCTTTCGCGGCCTCTTCGGCCTTAAGACGAGCAAATTTCGCTCCTGACAACGCCTGCTCAGCGGTCCGCCGCACCGAATCGATTTCTTTGACGCGCTGCTCTTCCAGAAAGCGGTTCGCCAGTTGTTCCCAAAAATCGCTGTTGACCTGTTTTCCTTGCAAAATGCTGAAGAGAAACAGGGCTATGTTGGCCAGCGCATAATGCAGGGCGGTGGGAGTGTGCAGCCACAGAGAGTATGCCAGGGCTGGCACCAGCAATAAACTCACCTGAAATCTGAAGATCCTGGTATTGGGAGCGAGGTTCACAATAGAACTCGCCACCGCCACAGTGTTCCAGACCAGGAGCGTTGTGGAATTCCAATTTCCAAAACCATAGGTGGCCAGGGAATGCGCCAACAGGAAGCCAAAGGAACCGGCAGTTGCCAGCGTGGCAACCGTGATCATGCCATACCAGCGGTTACTCGATTGACTCCAAATCCGCTTGCGGGCGGAAATGGCCAGTACCTTAAGGATCTCGCCGACCGCCATTGCCACGCTTACCGCCCCAAGGACGTTGTAATAATCCCGAGGATAATCAGTGGATGTCCAGAGAGCGGCGAGAATCAGTGCCTGGACGAAGACCGTGCTGCGCAGACGGTTACCGATCAGACTACCGGCCTCATTCTTCGCTTTGGTGCGCGCATCGGGGGAGAGACGGGATAGGGCTAGTGGTTGCTCGCGAACGGTCATAAGTGACGAATCTCTTATCGGCAGGTTTTGGAAGGGCATGCAGAGTCAACAGCCTAGGTGGTACGCCATCTGAACCGGATAAGCTAACCGTAGTAAATGGAGACGAACAACTGAATGGTTGAGCAAGCGAACAGACGAGCATTCTTATTGAGCACTGGATTGGGCGCAGCTTCCGTGCTGGCGGAGCGCCCTGTCAGCGGTAAAGTGCGGCTGGGCGGACCCATCTTTCTCAAGTCGGCCGATCCGGCGGAACTGGCGCGCGAACACCGCCGCCTAGGCTATAGTGCCGCTTACTGCCCAGAAGCTAAAGTGCAAGACAGCGACCGCATCAGGGCCATTCGCGACGCTTTTGCCAAAGAGGACGTGGTGATTGCCGAAGTAGGCGCATGGAAAAACATGCTCGATCCGGATGACGCAAAGCGGCGCGACAATCTGGCCTACGTGACCGCCCGCTGTGCGCTTGCCGACGAAGTGGGGGCGCGCTGTTGCGTAGACATCGCCGGCTCTTACAACCCAACCGTTTGGTACGGGCCGAATCCGAAAAATCTCTCTCGCGAATTCTTCGACGCCACCGTGACGAATTGCCGGCAGATCATTGACGCGGTGAAACCCACCCGCACAAAGTTCACTATCGAGATGATGGGCTGGAATTTGCCCGATAGCCCGGACGCTTATCTGCAGTTGATCAAAGCGGTGGACCGGAAGGCGTTCGGGGTGCATCTGGATGTTTGCAACGGCGTAAATTGCCCGGCGCGCTTTTATGAAAACACGGCTTATATTGAGGAGTGCTTCGCCAAACTAGGGCCCTGGATTGCGTCTTGCCATGCGAAGGATCTGCAATGGATCGTCGAATTGAACGTGCATTTTTTGGAAGTGATTCCAGGGCGCGGGGAGATCGATTACAAGGCTTATTTGCGTGAGTTGACAAAGCTGCCGGTGGATGCGCCGCTGATGCTGGAGCATTTAAAGACAGCGGAAGAGTATGAGGAAGGGAAGCGGTATATACGGAAAGTGGGGGATGGGATTGGCGTGGGGTTTGCGTAGGTTTAGAACGGTGGACGCCGACCGGAGGACCGCTCTCCGCCGCGAGACCGGCAAGCTACGTTCGGTTTGATCAACTGTCAGACCCAAGCGGTTCTCGTCGAACGGGCGCGCTGCCGCCGCCACAAGGTGCATGATGCATGGCTTGTTGCAGCTATGAAAGCACACGGCATGAACCGGATTTTTACGTTTAACGCCAGTGACTTCGCGCGTTACGACGGCATCGAGGGTGTTGATCCGAAGGCTCCCTGATTTTTCGCGTGCGAGTAACATGAAGGAATCCGGTAAGATAGAAGACGGAGGAATGGGTGAGTGGTTGAAACCGGCGGTCTTGAAAACCGTTTGCGTCGAAAGGTGCACGGGGGTTCGAATCCCTCTTCCTCCGCCAATGATTTCGAGCGGCAGTGAACAAATACTTACTTCTTCTTCTCTGCTCTCTCAACCTGCCCGCCGCTTCCGTACCCTCACCGCAAGTGAGTTGCCAGGCGCTCAAAAAACTCGCCATCCCCGCTTTAATCGTTATCTCTTCTGAAGACCAAGCCGATGGCGCCCAACTACCGGGGCAAAACCTGACACTACCGGCCCATTGCCTGCTGCGCGGGGAAGTCAACCAGCACACCGGCGCCGATGGCAAATCCTACGGTGACATTTTCGAACTGCGCATGCCCAACGTTTGGAACGGGCGTCTGCTTTTTCAAGGTGGCGGAGGCTTAGATGGAGTCGTTCAGCCAGCCATCGGCGCGGGTGGCTTGGGCGAGCGGCCGGCACTCGCGCGTGGTTACGCCGTCGTCTCTACCGATGGCGGACACGCGGCCAATCCAAAGGCCCCCATCGATGGCTCATTCGGCTCCGATCCAGGCGCGCTGGCCGACTATCAATATCGCTCCACTCCCTTGGTGACCAACGCTGCCAGAAAGATTCTCCTTCGCCACTACGGTCGCCTTCCGGCACGCTCATACTTTCGGGGTTGTTCCAATGGCGGCCGCGAAGGGCTGATCGCCGTCCAGCGCTATCCGCGCTATTTCGATGGTGTCATCGCCGGCGCACCCGCGTTCCATCTCACACGCGCCATGATTGCCGAAGCTTGGGCCACCATGCAGTGGTCCGCGATTGCGCCGCAAAATTTGCACAATGCCCTGACCGAATCCGACCTGCAACTCTTGGCTCGGGGCGTGCTCGCAAAGTGCGATGCGCTCGATGGCGTTAAGGACGATCTCATATTCAATCCTTCCGCCTGTCAATACGATCCGGCCGAGCTGCGGTGTCCTGGCGCGAAAACGGAAAGCTGTCTTTCCGGGGCTCAAGTCACTGCGCTCAAGAAGGCCATGGGCGGTCCGGCGGATTCCCACGGCAAACCCCTGTACTCCAATTTTCCTTACGATAGCGGTATTGCCGGTCCCGGTTGGCGCGCCTGGATATTAGGCAATGAAACCGCGCCCGCCATCAACTTACTCATTTTCCCGCCCGCCGTCAACAGCATGGCCCTGGCCGGCAAGCCGCCGCCCCTTGATATTTTCCACTTCGATTTCGACGCCGATGCCGCACGCCTGAACAAAGCCGCCGCCGCGGAGCTGAATGCCGACGCCACCAATTTGGCGCCGTTCCGCAGCCATGGCGGCAAGTTGATTTTGTACACCGGCATGAGCGATCCCATCTTCTCGGCGAATGATTTGATCCGCTATTACCTGGATGTTAGTCGCGCCAACGGCGGCGCCGAACAGACCCTCCGCTTCGCCCGGCTTTTCCTATTGCCTGGAGTGAATCACTGCGGAGGCGGACCTGGGCTTGATAGCTTCGATTCCCTCAGCGCCCTCGAAGCCTGGGTGGAAAATGGCTCTGCGCCGGATCGTGTCGTCGCCCGTGGAAACGCGTTTCCGGGGCGCACGCGGCCGTTATGCCCATATCCGCAGACGCCCCACTACAATGGCACGGGTAATCCGGAGAATGCCGCCGCGTTCTTCTGCGATAACTAGAGCGGAGCGCCGGCGCTTACGGATGATCGTTCGACCACCAAAAACTCCCCAGCGGCTTCTGTTCCGGCCAAATCTCGTCCAGAGTATTGCCATCAAACAATTCGCCGTTTTTCATAACAAAACGAATGGCCGTCGAGTTGTGGATGTCGTCGAGCGGATTCTTATTCAGAACAACCAAATCGGCAAGCTTGCCCGGTTCGATACTTCCCAAGTCCTGAGCAAGCCCAAGCGCTTCCGCACCGGTCAGCGTGGCCGCCCGCAGCGCCGCCATGTTACTCATTTTCCCTTCATGCAAAGACCAGAGTTGCCAGTGGAAACTCAATCCTTGTAACTCACCGTGGCCGCCCACGCACACTTTGCCGCCGGCGTTTACAATGGCCGTCGCCGACTCCGCAATAGATGGATAAGTGTACTCCTCCTTCCGATACCACATCATCCGGCTCGTGCGCGAATCCAGATACTCATGCGGAATGAAGCGTCTCACCTTCGGGTCGTCGTGAATCTCTGTGCTTTCGAAGTAGCGATTTTCCGAGCCGGGCGAACCATAATCGATAATTTCCGTCGGCGTGTAGAAAATGCCGGAGCGTGCCACTAGTTCGATCACGTCTTTGTAGAGAGGAAAAATAGGGTATTGGTGCTCAGCCCCAGCGAAGCCATCAATTACGTGGGTCAGGTCCAGAGCCATGTCGGAGAAGCCTTCGGTAGTCGGCATCATTTGAAGCCGGTTTGAAGCTTCCGTGACAAACTCCCTCTGCCGCCTGTCGCCTACGGCATAAGACTTGATCAACCAAGTACGATAGTAGTTTTTGTAACGCGAGATAACATCCGACGCTTCATCCACCGATTGAAAGTCGTTCACAAAAAAGATTCCGGGCCCCGTCGAGTAGGCGCGCGGGCCAATGATTTCGCCGCTATCGGCAAGGTCTTGATACGCAAACATATCGTTGGTAAATGTTTGCGGATCGCGTCCGGCGGTAATGCCAAACGCCAGCGTGGCCAGGAAATCCCAGTTCTGGATATCCAGCAGATCGCGCTTGATCTGAATCCAATGCGCGTGGGTATCGATAAAACCCGGCACAATCGTGTTGCCGCTCACATCGATAATCTTCGCGCCAGGGTAGGAGCGGTCCGCAACCCTATTGCCGACTGAGGCAATGCGATTATCGGTTACAACAACATCGGCTTTGTCCAAAACCTCTTCGCCGCGCATACTAATCACGCGAGCACCGCGCAAAATAACCGTGCCATGCGGAGTATAGCGGGGCGCCTCCACAACCACCTTGGTCTCTGACGGCGTTAGTTGCTTGGGCCAAGAGGTGCTACCGGTCTTCTTAACCAAATCGGCGGGATCGATACTGAGGGCCGGGGATTCTAAGCCCGCTCTGTCAAAAGGCAATTGAAAGTAACTGGCGCCCACGGTCCAATACACAGTGCGGCCGCCATTTGTCCAGCCCACTCGGTCGGCGCCGATGTTTGTGAGCCGGGCGAAACCCATGGGCGGAGCGCTCAGATCAATCGTCGCCGGCCCGCCTCCTATCGGCATATCGATCAGGTACACCTGATTGCGGAACAGCGCCGCAGCGCTATGGCCGTCTGAAGAGAGATAGATTCGAACTACCGGCGAGATCTCCGCGCCCCAAATATCTTTGCCTTTTAGCGTGAACGAGGTTCGCCGGTCTGTTCCGTCCAACTTCATGGATTCGAGCAGATACTCGGCGTTCAACGGGCCGGAAGACTTCTTCATGGTGAAGTACACCCGCTCTGCATCGTCGGCGAAATGCGGCCCGCTGAAGCCAACCGCGGATGAGATCTTGGTGGCTAAGCCGCCGCTGGCCGGCACCCAGACCAGATCGGCCATGTCCATGTCGCGGCCCCACTGGTCGTATTGCTTCATGGCCTGATAGTCGGAGGTTCTCAGCGCCACAATCTTCGACGCATCCGGCGACCATACGGGCTGACTGAAGCGCGCCGAAACCGTACTTAGGCGCTGTGGCGGCCCGGAGCCGTCGCTCACTATCTTCCAAAGCCCGCCGTGTTCGTTTTCCCATGTGACATAAGCAATCCAGCGCCCATCGGGCGACCAGGCGGGCTGGAATTCTCCGTCGCTCGATGCCGTGAGGCGGCGCGGCGGCGTTTGCGCTCCCGCGTCCATGACATACAAATGCCGCAGCGCGGAAAACGCCAGTTGTCTGCCATCGGGCGATGGGGAGGCGCCCTGAATCAAGCGCGCGCGCACCGGTCCGGTCTCCACCCGCTGCGCAAAACTCAGCTTCGGTCCCAGGCCCCGCGTGATTGTGGCTGAGAACGGAATCAGCTTGTCGTCGCCGGATTCTATGTTGACTCGGTGAAATTTTCCGCCATAGGAAAGCACAATCTCTTTCCCTCCCGGCAGAAACGCGTAGCCGGGCAACAGATCGCGGCTGGAAATACTTCCTTCTTGATCGTCGTGCTGCACCGGAAACTTCAGCCAGCGGTCCTCCTGCGTCAACAGATCGCGAACGCGCAATCCGCTGGCAGCGTCGTAGCGGGTGCCATACACCAGCTTGCGGCCGTCGGGTGAAAGCTCAGGACGAAAAGCGCTGCCCTGCGCCGAAGTGAGTGTCTCCTCTTCACCCGTTCGCAGATCAAGTTTCGTAATCTGCCACGACGGGAGCTTTTCGGAGGCCCAAACGCCCAACCGGCTCGCATAGTAAATAGTGCGCCCATCCGGCGACAGCGACGGGCCGAGTGAGTTGTGCCACTGCTCCCACGGCGCATCGGCCGTTGGCTTGCTTTTAACTAACTGTACGCCCGCGCCCCCATTCAGGTCATATTGCCACAGTTCGAATGCTCCCCCATAGAAATGAGGTTTTTTCTTTGATACCAGAATTGAACGCCCTTCGGGACCCCACACCGGAGAAGTAAACATCGCGTTATCTTCGTGCGTCAGTGGCATTGGGTTTGACCCATCTGCGTTGATGACCCATAAGTTGTCATCGCCGGAGCGATCACTCACGAACACAATCCGTTTGCCATCGGGTGAGAAGCGCGGCTGCTTGTTGAAGCTAAGCCCTTCAGTGATTGGTGTCGCTTGTCCGCCGCCTATGGGCATAGCGTAGAGATGCCCGAGTAACTCGAACACCAGCGTTTGTCCGTCAGGCGAAACCGTGACTGACATCCAGGTTCCCTCGTCGGTGGCAAAAGAGACTGTGCGCGTTGCCTTCATGGTAAGCGCACTATCAGTTCGGTCCGCCGCCGGAACCTGCAAACTAACCAGGACGAAGAGGCCCAGCAGCCTTACGGCACCTTTGCGTTCTACCATTCCCGCGCCCACTTTAGAAAGTAAAGCGGGCGGCGAGTTGGATCTGGCGCGAGGTGCCAAACCCCACCGTGCGTCCAAGCGTGTTGAAGATTTCTCCAAACCCGGAACTGCCTATCGTGGTAGCGGGCTGGCCGAAGTTGGGATGGTTCAGGAAATTGAATAGCTCGGCCCGAAGCTGAAACGTGACCCGCTCGGTGAGGTGAGCGTTCTTGATGCCGGAAATATCGATGTTGGCCAAACCCGGGCCATAGACATCGCCCCGGCCCCCATCTCCGAAGGTGCCCGGCAAGGGTTCCGTGAAAGCGGCCGCATTAATCCAATTGGTTATGGATTGGTTCACCGGATATACGCTCACGCCGGGCACCACATTGGGCCGCTGGTTCGAATAATCGCCGTTGCCCGTAGCGCTGACGGGGATGTACACCGTTGTCGCAATGCCCGAACGAATCGTACCCAGGCCCGCAATCTCCCAACCGCCGAACAATTTATCGGTGAAGGCATTCATATTGCCCCCAAACCGCTGCCCACGGCCCACGGGAAGATGATAGAACAGGTTGAAAGATCCACTGTGGCGCGCGTCGCCGGAGCTATTCCCGCGCTCCGCCTTGTAGTCGTTGATGTTTTGCGGCGCTCCGTCGAAGAGCCCCTGGTCGTCAACGCTATCAATGGCGTGCGACCATGTGTAGTTCCCGGTCGCCATCAAGCCGCCCTTAAACCGCTTGCTGAAACTGACTTGAAGACTGTGGTAAATGTTTTGTCCCGAAGCTGTCTCAATGTCGATATCGGCAAAGTTCGGGTTCGGTCTAGCCGCAATGGCCGGATCGTAAAGGTTGATGTTCTCGTCGCGGCGCAGGTTCAAACCATGGTTACCCACATAAGCTAGCTGCAACGTTGAGTCTTCTGAGAGTCGAAGCGCAGTCGTAAAATTCCACTGCTGCGCGTAGATATCGGGCTTTGTCCAGTTGAAACCTGAAACCGTTGGCAGAGGAGCCGTCCCCTGGTTCACGAATTGAGTGAGTGGATACCCAAGGTTGGGTATCTGCTGCTGTAACAACGTTGTGTTGCCCGGCAGGTTGTTTGTGGGAATGCTATAAGCGCCGAAACCTACTGGATACGATTGATAAAAGATACCGTAGCCCGCGCGCACCACAACCCGCGGCGCCGCCTGCCAAGCCACTGCTAAACGCGGAGCGTAGTCTTTATGGTTAGGTTTGAAATAAGCGCCCCCGGGAGAAGCCAAAGTATTGGTCCGAGTGTCGAATGTTTGGGCGGCGTTGCCCGGATCATACGGAGGCGTCTCGTAATCCCAGCGCAGGCCGTAATCAATCGTTAAGCCTGGCCGTACTTGCCAGGTATCCTGCACAAACAATCCAACTTGGTAAGCCCAGGTTGCGCTGCCCGGATTACCGACTGAGAGACTCGCGCTCGACGCTGAATTGTTGATGAAATCCTGCATGGTTGTGTAGTTGATGGAGGAAGTATCGGTCGAGTGGTTGTCGATCTGAATGCGGTAAAGGGTAGTTCCCCACTTGATCGTATGCGCTCCCTTCGTCAAGCTCAGCGTGTCGCCAATCTGGTAGCTTGAGTTGACCTCACCATACACGCCGCGTGTGCCTGGATCAATGGTAAGGGCATTCAGGTAAATCTCCGGATAGGGCTCTTCGGAACCGATGGTGCTGGCGAAGCGCTGCATGCCAATCAGAACCTCATTGATGAAATGCGGGCTAAAGATGTGCTGCTCATGCAAAGCGATGTTCGTCGTACGGGTTGGAACATTCTGATGATCGCCCAGGCCTAGCGCGCTCGGATCAACGCCGAAGAGCGGTCCGTTCACATCGCCTTCGTTCATATTGAAGCGCACGAACATAGTGTCTTTATCGCTGAAGTAGTGGTCGATTTTCACGCTGCCGGTGTCCTCCTTTACGGACAGGCTCTGCACGGTGGTGTAGTTGTCAACCAGCGGATTCGATGTCGAACTGGTGCCAATGGGGTATTGATTGACAATCGAGGTGAGTGCCGGCGAGGTCGCCACGGTTTCCTGCCGCGCCAAGGCGCTCAGGGTGGTCCCGGTTCCGGTGACTCCAATGGATTGTCGCGAGCCTTCGTAGTTCACGAAGAAAAATGATTTGTCCTTCTTAATCGGTCCTCCCACATTCGCGCCAAAATCGTTATAGCGGAACTGCGCCTGGGGGTCTGGCTTGTCGTTGAAGAAGTTGCGCGCATCCAGAAAGTTGTTACGAAAGTAATCGAACAGCGTGCCGTGAATATCGTTGCTTCCGCTTTTCGAAGCGATGTTGACGAATGATCCGGCGGCGCGCCCGTATTGCGCCTGGTAGTCGGAGGTCTGCACGCGAAACTCGGAAACCGTTTCCTGGCTTCCCGTCAACAGGCGCGAGCCGCGCTCGAAGCCGTTTGACATATAAGGCTGGTCCACGCGGCTGGAATCCACACCGTCTATGGCAAATTGATTGTGTACTGTGTGCTGGCCGTTGAACGACATATCGGCGATGTAGTTGCTCCGCGCTACCGAGCCCGGCGCCTGGAACGCGAAGCGCGCGAAATCGCGCCCGTTAATGGGCAAGTCCGCCACCTGCGAGGTCGTCATCGTTTCGCCCGGCTGCACATCAACCGCCTCCGCCTGGGCTTGTACCTCAATCACCTGCGTCACTGCGCCAGGTTGCAGCACAAAATTTACGGTTGCCGTCAACGCCACAGTAAGTTGAATATCCGGTTTCTCGATCTTACTGAACCCCGCGTGCTCGGCGGTTACCTTGTAGGTGCCGATAGGCAAATCGGGAATCGTATAGGCGCCCTTCTTGTCGCTAATGGCGGTGCGTTTCTGGCCGGTGGCGACGTTCTCAGCGGTGATCGTGGCGTCGGAAACGGAACCCTGCGATGAGTCGTTGATCTGTCCAATCAGCTTGCCGGCGGTTTGAGCGAAGCTAAGTGAACCCAGCGAAAACACCAGTAACCCAAGCGCCGCTAAACATCTTATCCTCATAGGTCTCCCTGTGCGAGATTTTCAATCCAACTCGTCCTAGGCGAGAAAGT
Organism: Bryobacterales bacterium; assembly: GCA_963785595.1. GTDB lineage: Bacteria > Acidobacteriota > Terriglobia > Bryobacterales > Bryobacteraceae > Bog-105. The sequence goes on from CAWAVY010000005.1 coordinate 462,285, forward strand.
AGGACGTAAAAGAGCTTTTGGCTCAAAGCTTACAGGGCAAAACCACGTAGTGTTACAGGGTGGCTAAAGAATGCTATTTCTTAACTAACGTTTTCCAATCGTAACTCAATTTGAGTACGATTGCGCAACTTCTTTACGATGATTTTCAGAACCGCGACTGTGAAGGAGTGGCTCGCTATAGCAACTCGTGCATCCATAGCCTTTCGTTACCACTCCTTTACAGTGGCGGCTCAGCCACGTACCCGAAGTCCGGTCTGGATACTATGGAAGTTTGCAACAATTCATCCATGCCCGATAATACTTTCGATATCGTTTCCAAAATCGATCTGAATGAAGTTCAAAACGCCGTTCAACAGACCTCGAAAGAGATCCTGACGCGCTACGACCTGAAGGACAGCAAATCGTCGGTTGAACTCAATGAGAAAGAGCATAAACTGCTGCTTGCCAGTTCCGACGAATACAAGCTAAAGGCTGTCACGGAAATCCTGGGCCAAAAGCTGGTGAAACGCAATGTGCCACTCAAAGGGTTGACCTACGGCGCTCTTCAAACCGCTTCGGCGGGCGCTGTCCGGCAGGAGATTACACTGCAACAAGGCATTCCCATGGAAAAGGCCAAGGACGTCATCAAGCTCATCAAAGACAGCAAACTTAAGGTGCAAGCCAGCATCCAGGGCGATGTGGTACGCGTCGCCGGCAAAGACCGCGACATTCTGCAGCAGGTGATCGCCCTGCTCAAGGGCAAAGACTTCGGCATCGACATGCAGTTCACCAATTTCCGGTCGAACTAATGCCCCGTCGCATTGAGACTCTTTTCCTGGACGGTCCGGCGGGCAGGTTGGAAGCGCTGCTCGAAGAACCCGAAGACTTGGAGCCTGTCGAAGCCGCGCTGGTTTGCCATCCGCATCCCAAAGGCGGCGGCACCATGCATAACAAAGTGGTCTATCGTCTGGCGCGCGGCCTTCGCAAAGCAGGCTGCGTGGTGCTGCGCTTCAATTATCGCGGCGTGAATCTAAGTGAAGGCGAGTTTGACCACGGCATCGGCGAAACCGACGACGCTCGCGCCGGCCTGCGCGCACTGGCGGCTCGCTATCCACATCTGCCGCTGATGGCCGCCGGCTTCTCTTTCGGCTCACGCGTGGCGCTGCGGCTTGCTTCCCAGGAAACCGCCATCCGGCGAGTGATTGCCGTGGGTTTTCCCACCGTGATCGCCGATCGCGCCTTCGTGAATGAGGTTCACATTCCCAAATTCTTCGTACATAGCACGCGCGATGAATATGGGCCGAAGCCGGACTTTCAAGCGTTTTTCGAAACTGTCCCTGAACCCAAACGGCTTGACTGGATTGAAGCCGCCGACCACTTCTTTAAGGATTCGCTGGACGTTTATGAAGCGGCGATCGTCCGCATCGGGTTTGAGCGCGCTTCCTTTATACTCACTTGACTACAGGCTTGCTTGAGTTGCCTATGCACAATGCGGGCCGCCCGCTGGCTAATCAGATCCGCCACTTTGCTTAACAGGCTGGGCAGATCTTGCGGTTCAATCAAAACCGGGTGGGGTTGATCGGGATAAGTATTACGATAGCTCGTCAAGATCGCAGTGGCTGGCTTGTATTCCATGAGCCGCGCGTGCGCAATCACTTTCAACCCGGCTTGCGGTGATTCCATCCGCAGGTCGCTCAGAACGAGTTCATATTGCCGCTCGTCCAATTTTCCGACCGCTTCGGCAGCTGAGGCGGCGGAATCGACAACGTATCCTCCAGCCTCCAAAATCGCCTTGAGCGTCAGTCTGGAAGTCAGATCGTCATCAACCAACAGCACGCGCGCTAATTCCAATTCCTTACCCGGTGGCTTTCGCCCCGGTACTTTTTGTAAGGTAGCTTGTTGCATTCACGTAGCTTTCTGGCGGCTTCGCCGTCTCATAGTCATCGCCCAGCAACGCAGAAGGCCGGAACTGGCGAATATGGTGCCTGGCTCCCAAGCGGCTTGGCTCAGTCGGTCGGCTAGTGAATATAGTGTAATCGAAAACCGCCGAAATACCCATAACCAATTTGTATTGGTCCTACAGGGTTTAGGCGGCGAAGACGCGGCGAAAGATGGCGTCCACGTTCTTTAATTGCCGTTCCACGTCGAACGCGTGCCTTAACTGAGTCGCGCTCAGATACTTGGCAATCTGGCTATCTTGCTGAATCGCTTGCTTAAAATCGCTTTCTTCCTGCCAAGCCCGCAACGCGTGGCCCTGCACCAGCCGATAGGCATCCTCGCGCAGCATTCCTGCCGCCGCAAGGTCCAAAAGCAACTGGCCCGAGAAAATCAGGCCTTGAGTGTTATCTAGATTACGTTTCATCCGCTCCACATGCACTACCAACCCGCCAATGAGCCAGGTGGTCTTCGTCAGCAGATAGTCGATCAAAATAGTGGAATCGGGCAGAATCACCCGCTCTACGGAGGAATGCGATATATCTCGTTCGTGCCAAAGGGCGACGTTTTCAAAGGCCGCTTGCGCGTTCGATCTGACGATCCGCGCCAAGCCGCAAATTTGCTCACAGGTCACGGGGTTCTTTTTGTGTGGCATGGCGGAGGAACCCTTCTGCCCGGCGGCGAACGGTTCCTCGACCTCGCGTATTTCGGTGCGCTGCAAATGGCGGATCTTGAGCGCAATTTTTTCCAGGCTGGCCGCAATGCCCGCCAGAGTCGCTACGTAGTGCGCGTGCAGATCGCGCGAAAGCACTTGCGAACTGATGGGCGCGGCGCGCAAGCCCAGGCGAGCGCAAATTTTCTCTTCCGCTGCGGGCGACAGATGCGCAAACGTTCCCACGGCGCCGGAGACTTTGCCCACACGCATCTCTTCCGCCGCCGCCTGAAACCTCTTCCGCTGCCGCGCCAGTTCGTCCCACCACAGCGCCACTTTCAGGCCAAACGTAATAGGTTCCGCATGCATGCCGTGAGTGCGCCCAATTTGTACCGTGTGTTGATGTTCGAAAGCCAGCTTGCGCAACGCCGCCAGCAGTTGCTCCAGATCTTGCGCGATGATGGCCGACGCGTTCTTGATCTGTAGCGCCTGCGCCGTATCCACAACGTCGTTCGAAGTGAGTCCAAAATGCAGCCAGCGCGACGCTTCACCCGCGCCTTGCGCCTTCATGCGCTCCGAAACAGCGGTGGTGAATGCAATCACATCATGCTTCACTTCACGCTCAATCTCTTGAATGCGATCGAGATCGAAGGCGGCGTGCGCCCGTAGCGCTTGGGCGGCTTCGCGCGGCACTTCACCTAATTCCGCCAAAGATTCCGCAGCGGCGAGTTCTACCTCCAGCCAGCACTCATACTTGTGCCGCTCACTCCAGATAGCGCCCATTTCAGGGCGCGTATAGCGCGCGATCATTCCTTAACCACGTTAGTAGATCCGATTAGTAGGTGAAGACTTCCGATTGCACGCCAGGCTCGGCTACCACCAACCGCGTCCAGAGCGCGCGGCCTTTCAGCGCCTTCATCGCCAGGTTGCGCACCAGCTCCGGATGATTGTTGTGCTCGCTGATATGGCCCAACACCAGCGTGGACACGCTGGTATCCAGATCGTTTTGAATGAACTTCGCCGCCACTTCATTCGACAGGTGCCCGCGCCGACTCATGACGCGCTGTTTCACCGACCAAGGATAGGGACCCACGCGCAGCATTTCCACATCGTGGTTCGATTCGAGCAACAGCAGGTTGCTATTGCGCAGATGAACACGCAACGAATCGGTGACGTAGCCAAGATCCGTAGCGATGGCAACCTTAATGCCCTGCGCCGAAAGCGTATAGCCGACGGGGTCCACCGCATCGTGCGGAATGGTGAAGCTGCCGATATCAAAATCGCCAATGCTGAATCCGCAGCCGGCTTGGAAGGTTTCCACCACCGGCGTAGCTTCCGCCCAATCGATGTAAGGAGCGGTCTTATGCGTCATATACACGGGAACCGGGCGTTCATTCGCGCCCTTGGACAGCGGCACCAAGCCCGAAACGTGATCGGAATGTTCGTGCGTGATGAGGATAGCGTCTAGACCGGCCAGATCCTCGCCGATGGCCGCCAATCGTTTGCACACTTCGCGGCGGCTCAAGCCCGCATCCACTAGAATGCGCGTCCGGTCGGTGGCCACCAACACCGCGTTGCCGGAGCTGCTGCTCGCGAGAATACAAATTTTGACGATTTAAACTCTCCCCATTTCGCTCATCGGTCTGCTTAGAGAAAGCTTACAACATATTCACATGGAAATGTTGGTTCACTTCAATTTTGGATCCCGCCAAGTTTTTGACCCTGTCGTTACCGCTCCCTTGAAAAACAAGTTGAGCAGGCCTGTCGTTACCGCTCGTTAGCACTCGCGGCTCGGCTACGGGTGTCGGCGTGAAATAAGAGGTTTTTCATAATCATGGGTGGCCGTAGGACCACGAGCACTCCCTGTCAGTTGGGGCGAAATCAATCCTTAAGCCACCACTTGGCCAGACACTGGGCGAGTTGCTCAGAACGAATGGGCTTGGTGATGAAGTCGTCCATGCCGACTGCAAAACAGTGGTCGCGGTCTTCCTGGGTAGCCGAAGCGGTGAGGGCCACAATGGGAATCGCCGAGCATTTACCGGCCAGACTACGGATCGCGAGCGTGGCGGCAAAGCCGTCCATTTCCGGCATCACTAAATCCATCAAGATCAACCCATAATCCTGTTTACTGGCTTTGCGCAGAGCGGCTAAACCATCGTCGGCGGTATCGACTTCGCAACCGAGCCTCGCCAGCAGCGCACAAGCCAGCTTTTGGTTGACCGCATTATCGTCGGCCACCAGGACCTTGAACGCTCCGGCTTTGGCGGGCAAGGCGGGCACCCGAGAGGAGACGGGCTGGGGTAAAGGCATCACATGCACACCGGGAGCGAGTTCACATAATTTCTCCCAAAGAACCCTTGCCCTAACTGGCGTAGGAAGCACCGCATCGGCCACGAGTTCTCTAGTTTTTTCGAGCGGATCGGAACTGAGCAAAATGAGTTTGGGCGGAGCGGAACCGTTTGTGCGAACGGTGCGAATCACTTCCAGGAGGGCGTCCCTAGGGCCATCGACGATCAGCATTTGAAAAGGGCTGCCTGCGGCGGCGGCAATATCGAGAGATTCCGAGACGCCGGGCAAAGCGCTCTCTTTGACATTCATTCCCCAACGCTGGCACCACTGGGAAACGACAAAGCGGGCAATCTGCTGGGAGCCGCTCACGAGGATGGAAGTGCCCGCCAGACGGCCGTCGTTGAGTTGCGGACGGGACCTCGCCTCATCGACTTTGAGCGGCAGTTCGCAATAGAAGGTGGAGCCCTCGCCTTCTATGCTATGAGCACCGAGTTGTCCACCCATCAATTCAACGATCTGTTTGACGATGGACAACCCAAGACCGGTGCCGCCAAAGCGCCGCGAGATGGTTGGGTCGGCCTGGCTGAAGCGAGTAAAGAGGTGTCTTAGCGTTTCTTTGGAAACGCCAATGCCGGTATCGTGAATCGAGATGCGCACGGCTGCGCGGCCTCCGGCCGGATCGATCTCGCGGAACGCGCGCAAGCCGGGCGGCGTGTCGAGCGGATCGCCCGAAGACGTGGCGTAGCGGCCGTCTCCACGACTATAGACGTGCGCGTCCGCCGCGCTTAATTGCACCTCGACTAGAACGTAGCCGGAGGGCGTGAACTTAACGGCATTGGAAAGAAAGTTGGTCAAGATTTGGCGCAGACGACCGGCGTCACCCACAAAACGGCGGTACGCCGTGGAGGGATACCAGCAGGCTAATTCGAGAGATTTTTCATGCGCCTTGAAGGACATGGTGTCGAGGACATCGTCAATCAGGGACTCCAAGTCGAAGGAGGTTTCCTCGAGTTCCAGCTTGCCGGCTTCGATTTTCGAGAAGTCGAGGATATTGTTAAGCAAGCCGAGAAGAGCTTCCGCCGAATCGGCGATGATGCGCGCATAGCCGAGTTGTTCATCGGTCAGATCTGTGTGCAAGAGCAAACCAGTCATGCCAACCACGCCGTTGAGCGGAGTGCGGATTTCGTGACTCATGGCGGACAGGAATTGACTCTTAGCGCGCGTGGCGTCTTCGGCCAGCTCCTTCTCGGCCGCCAACTTGACGTTGGCTACGCGAAGCTCTTCGAGGCGCTGGCGTTCTGTGATGTCGAGAAAGAGCGAGCCGACCAGCTTTCTTCCGTTGGCTCCGGCAAACGGGAAGCGCAGAACCTGGTAGGCCCGCCGCTGGCTGCCGACCAGAAGATTTTCCGATTCGGTGGTAACGGCATCGCTCTTTAAACAGACGGCATGCCGCTCTTTCAAACGCTCGGCCGCGGGGAGGGGCCATACCTCGAAAAACGTTTTGCCCACCCAACCTTCGACGTCCCGACCGAGGTGGCGATTCATGGCCGGATTGAGATACACATAACGCCCATCTTCGTCAACGATGGAGGCGCCGGCGGGGCTAAACCGCATGAAAGCCTCAAAGCGTTCTTCAGCAAGCTTAATCTCGGTGACATCAACGATGACGATGCGGGAAACGGCCGCCCCCTGGTCGTGCGCCAAGCTCATTTTCAAGCGGACCCACAAGTGCGTGAGGTCGGGGCGGATAATCCTTAATTGACAGCCTTGCTCGTCGCCGGTTTGCAGCAGGCGCTTGCGAGTCAGAAAATAAACGTCCTGATCCTGAGGAACGATGGATTGGGCGAAATTACGCTGGCCGAAGGCCGAGCGATTTGCGCCCAGGAGAGCCGAAGCGCGGAGATTCATTTCGACGATGGCGCCCCTATCGTCCACTGTGATGTAACCGACCGGCGCGAGATCGTAGAGATCGAAGTAACGGGAGCGCGACTGTTCGAGATCGGCTTGGGCGCGGCGCAGTTCCTCGTTTTGCATCTCGAGCTCGATCTGATGGATTCGCAGCTCTTCGAGCAAATCGAGGTCAACGCTCGCGACAGGTCTGTCCAGAACCCCGCCCGGAGTTACCGTGGCTCTTTCAAGAGCTCGCTTGCGCAGTTCCTGAAAGGTATCGGTGGACGAACCCAGAAGGCGATCGTCTTTCTTCTCACCCGCCGATGCCATTGCAATAGCTACGGTGCCGGAGGCGGCGCTACATTGAGTTGGCTAATGAGCGTCCCCTCCGACTCGTGCAGTTATGGTACACCTTTTAGGGTCGCTGAACAAGGTATATCTTCGGTGAAAGAAAATCCTGGCCCGGTGAACGACCCGTAAATGGGCAATCTCCAGGCGGCGAAACCGGGTGGCTTAGGATTGAGCGCCGGCGGCACTGGCCATTTTGCCCTCTTTCAAAAATTCTACGGCGAAGGTGCTGCCTGAAGCGGTGCTGCCTGAAGCGGTGCTGCCTGAAGCGGTGCTGCCTGAAGCGGTGCGGACTTGGAGTGTTCCGGCAATCTGTGTGGTGAGAAGATCGACAATCGGCAAGCCCATGGACTTCGAGTTCTGCCAATCGAAACCGTCGGGCAGACCAACGCCGCTATCGGCCACGGATAGTGTGACAAGTCCGGCCGCGTTTTCGCGCAGGTCAACCATAATTTCACCGGTCATGCCGGGCGGATAAGCGTATTTCAGGGCGTTGGTAACGAGCTCATTCAAAATAAGGCCGCACGGTATGGCCTGATCGACCTTCAGAAAAACGGGCATGGTATCAAAGCGGGCGGTCACGGCGTTGCCGAACACGCTATAGGATTGGATCAACTCGTTGACAAGCGTGTGGGTGTACTCGGCGAAATCGATTTCATCCATGAACTGGCTGGAGTAAAGCAATTCATGAATGTGCGCCATGGAGGCGATGCGGTGTTGACTGGCTTTGAGCGCGGCGGCGGCCCGATGATCGGGTAGGAGGTCGCCCTGCATGCGCAACAGGCTGGAAATCACCTGCAGATTATTCTTCACGCGGTGATGGACTTCGTTGATGAGCGTTTCCTTTTCGTTGAGCAAACGGCGCAGGTCGTCCTCCTTGGCTTTTAGCTCCTGCATGGCGCGGGTGCGATTGCGGACTTCGCTTTCGAGGCGTTCCTTGGTGGTTTCCTGCTCATGAATATCGGTGAAGGTGCCGAACCAACGAAGCAGTGCGCCGCGCGGATCGCAATAGGGAACAGCGCGCGCCAAATGCCAGCGATAAGCGCCATCGGAAGCGCGCTTGAGACGGCACTGAAATTCAAATGGCGTGGCGGTGGCAAAGCCTCGCGCGGATACCTGAAGACAGGCGGGCAGATCGGCTGGATGCAACAACGATTGCCAGCCGTCATCCTTGGCCAGTTCGGGAGTAGAGCCCGTATAGTTGAACCAGCGTTCGTTAAAGTAATCCACCTGGCCGGTGGGCAGGGCGGTCCAAACGATCTGGGGCATGGCGTCCGCCTGCTGGCGCAACTGCCGCTCACTCTCCTGAACCTGCAATTCGGCGGTTTTACGCTGCGTGATGTCGACGATGACGATGCGGCAGACGTGAGTACCGGCGCCTTCGTCGCGCAGGCTCATTTCGAGGCGGGCCCAAAAGAGCGGAGCGCCGAGCGGGATCATTCTCAGCTCGCAGAATTGGGGTTCGCCAGTTTTACGCAAACGCGTTCGGCTGAGGTAATAAGTGTCCTGGTCTTCGGCGGCAATGGCGCGCGAGAAACTACGGCCATTTAACGCGCCGCGATTGACGGCCAAGAGCGCGGTGGCGCGCAGATTCATCTCGACAATGGCTCCTTCGTTATCGAGCGTGACGTAGCCGACGGGCGCCAGATCATAAAGGTCAAAGTAGCGGGCACGGGAGGTTTCAAGATCGGTTTGGGCGAGGCGAAGTTCCTCGTTTTGCATCTCGAGCTCGATCTGATGGATGCGGAGTTCCTCTAAGAGCTCCGGAGCGGCGTCCGAAAGTGGGGCGGCGGCGTTGAGCGTGTCGCCATTAAGCGCGGTTCCATTTAGCCCTGGCAGGCCATCGTTGAGATTGGCTTCCGCTTTCCTCTGAACGGCGCGTTCGCGGAGTTCCAGCAAGAAGTTCGGTGAATAATCGGCAGAAATGCCGCTTTTACGCGACAAGGCCATGAATGTTGCCTCCAAAAGGGAAGACTACCCGGTTGAAGGTGGCAACGACCTCAGTGCATAGTCTCCAGGCGCGCCAAACCGGAAGACACGGGGCGCGGTTACAAAGTGTTTAAAACGTTAAGTATACAACGACCGGCCGACGGCATGGGCCGAATCCTTGCGGGCGACGTCGATGACGTAGACCACCGCTTCGTCCGGGGCGATGCGCCAAGCCGCGAACAGAGCAAGGCCGCGTGAACCATCCTGGCGTAAATACTGGCCCTCGTAGGGAACGGCCCGGCCCGAGGATTTGAGTTCTTTGAGCGCTCGCTGGGAAGCTTCGGTCCATTCGGGAGGAGTGACGGACTCCCAATGGATTTTTCCGGCGCTCAGATCGGCAGGGGTGTAGCCCGTCATGCCAAGGAAGGCCGCGTTGGCGGAAGTAATGGCGCCATCGGTCTTGAAGAAGACGATGCCCACCGTTTCGATTTCAGCGGCGCGCTGAAAGCGTTCGGCTTCCTGCAGCTTCTGTTCGGCGGTTTTGCGCATAGTGATATCGACGAAAGTGATCACCGCGCCTTCGATGACGTTTTCAAGCGTGCGGTAAGGCCTTATGCCGAGGATGTACCAGCCGCCGGTTTTAGTCTGAACCTCAATATCGACGGGAACGAGAGTATCGAGTACGGATTGAACGTCGGCCAAAAGATCGTCATGGCCCACGAGATTGGAAACGATATGCGCGAGCGGACGGCCGATATCGGTGGGAATCAGGTTGATGACTTGCGTGGTGGAAGGGGTAAAGCGCGCGATGCGTAATTGATGATCGACAAACAGGGTGCCCACGCCGGTGCCCGCGAGCAGGTTGTTCATATCGTTATTGGCGCGGGAGAGATCGGTGACTTTCTGTTGCAGTTCAGCGTTAACGGTGGCCAATTCCTCATTGACGGATTGCAGTTCTTCTTTGGACGTTTCGAGTTCCTCGTTGGTGGACTGCATTTCTTCGTTGACCGATTGCATTTCCTCGTTGGAAGACTTGAGTTCTTCGCTGGAGGTATCCATTTCTTCGATAATGGTCTGGATGTATTCGTCTTTGGCGCGGAGGTCGTGCTCAAGCGCGGCGATACGCGCGCGGAAGGCGGCGGCGCCGGCGATGGATTTAGCGGATTTGGGAGTCTTGTCAACGGCCACGGCTTCGAGCGGCGGCTTTTCATCGAGGGTGACGACATAGAGATCGGGAGCGGTGGGAATGCCGATGGGATAAACAGCTACATTGGCGGTGACAAAGCTGCCGTTGGTTTTCACTTGAAGACCGTCGGCATGCACGGCTTCCTTTTTGGCAACCGCACGGTGAAGGGCGGAGGTAAGATCGCGCCGCAAGCCTTCGCGCGCCATGGTAAGAACGTTGGCGCCGGCGTCACCAGGGGCGGGCTCGAGAAAATTGCCGGTGCGGCCGTGGTAGAACAAAATTTCGCCGCGGGCATTCACCAGGACGGCGGCTTGGGCCAGGTGCCGCAGCAGGGTTTGTTGGGTGAGTTCGCGAACGTTAAGTTTGGCTTCATTGGGGGCCTCGGTTTCCGCAGCAAGGGGAGTCAACGAATCAAGGGCGGAAGATAACGTGCCCTGCAGCGGACGGGAAACGCCGCTGACATCGTCTTTACGGAGATACAGCCTGAATTTGCGGTTGAGGGCGTCAAAGAGCCCCGGCTGATCGCCAATGGTTTCGGAACTTCCGAGGAACAGCATGCCGCCGGGCTTGAGCGCGTAATGAAACAAAGGCATGAGGCGCTTCTGGAGGTCGGCGTTCATATAGATAAGCAGATTGCGGCAACTAATAAGGCCTATGCGGGAAAAGGGTGGGTCTTTGAGGACATCCTGCTCGGAAAAGATGAGGAGATCTCGAACGGCTTTGTGAATACGATAAGAGCCGCCCGAATCCTGGGTAAAAAATCGCTTGAGGCGTTCGGGGGAAAGGTCGGCGGCGATGCTGGCGGGAAAGACGCCGGTGCGGGCTTGATCGGTAGCCTGGCGGTCGATATCGGTGGCAAAGATCTGGACCTTGTAGACCTGGAGGAGCTTTTCCAAATACTCCTGAATCAAGATGGCAATGGAGTAGGCTTCTTCGCCGGTGGAGCAGCCGCAGACCCAAACGCGCACGGCGCCACCGGGCGGCACGTTTTCAAATAGCTTCGGAATGCCTACGCTGGCGAGAGAGTCAAAGGCGTCGGGGTCGCGGAAGAAGCCGGTGACGCCAATGAGGAGATCGCGAAAGAGGGCCTGGGCTTCGCTGGGATCCTGCTGCATGAAACGGAGGTAATCGGCGGGGCTCTCGATTTGATGGAGGGCCATGCGGCGTTGGATGCGGCGATTGAGAGTGTTCTCTTTATATTGGGAAAAATCGTGTCCTGTTTTAGCGCGCAACAGAACGCAGATTTTGGCGAGGGTATCCTGCGCTTTCTGGGGTGGCGCGGGGATCAGGTTGATTTTCTTGCCGAAGATTTGGTTGACGTAGGCAATCAACTGGTCGGGCATTTCGGACGGCGGCAAAATGTAATCGACCAGACCGGTGGAGATGGCGTTGCGCGGCATGCTGTCGAATTCGGTGGATTCAGGGGTCTGCACCATGGCCATGCCGCCTTCGCCTTTGACGGCACGCAAGCCCAAGGTGCCGTCGCTGCCGGTGCCGGAGAGTACGATGCAGACGGCGCGGTCGCGCTGATCGGCGGCCAGAGAGCGAAAGAAAAAATCGATGGGCAGGCGGATGCCGCGCGGGGCGGTGGGCTCGAACAACTGGAGCTTGCCACGCAGCAGAGCCATGTCGCGGTTAGGGGGGATGATGTAGGCGCAACTGGGTTTGACCTCCATGCCGTCCTCGACTTCGTAAACCTGCATCTTGGTGTAGCGCTTGATGAGTTCGGACAAGATGCTTCTGTGATCGGGCGCCAGGTGCTGGACCAGGACGAGTGCGATGCCTCGATCGGTGATCGGCGGCATGGCGGTGAGAAGAGCTTCGAAGGCGGCCAGACCACCGGCTGAAGCGCCGATGCCCACGATGGGAAAGCTCTTGGCTGGCACGGGTTCGAAGGGGATGAGCTGAGCTGCCGCGGGCGTTTCAGATTGCGAAGCGGCGGGTTTCCTGGCGGATTTCCGAGCAACGTCGGTCCGCCGCAGAGGCGCCTGTTTTTTTGCCATGTCTTGCCTTTCCCGATTGGTTACCGATTAGCAACAGCATACAACCAAGGCGCGAGGGAACAAAATATATAGCACGCAGAATGGGCGCAGTTTGGGTTGGGGGGATGGCGGCGAATCAAGAACCCGGCAGACTGAATGCCTGCCCCACCAAGGCTAGGAGGGCAGTAGGTAATGGGTGATGGGTTAGGCGGCTTTTTTGATCATTTGAGCTTTCCAGGAGCGGTCAAATTGCTTGACGGCGGCTTGGCCGCCCAGGTTTTGAGCTTCGAAACGGGTATCGAGATATTCATCGGTAAATACGAAGCCAAAATGCTCGACGGCGTTGGGTGGAGGTTTGAAGCCACCGATACGTTCGGAGTGACGCATCATGATGCGATTGCGGCGTTGAAACTGAATGGCTTCGCGGTCTTCCTGCAGTTGGGCGAGTTCGGCGACGAACTTGGCGAGTTGAGCGCGTAAGCGGCGTTCCTGCAGAGCGAGGTTGCGGAGATCTTTTTTGAAGGTGCGGTCTATGAGGGCGTCGAGCATGGCGGCGCGGACTTGGGGATTGGATTCGTGGGCGCATTCGGCGGCGAGTTCGTGGCGGCCGAGGGCGTAGTAGCCGGTTTCGAGAGTGGGGATGCGAAGGAGACGCCATTCAGTATCAGCGATGGATTGAGTGAGATGTTTTTCGTAGTCATCCTTGGGCTGATATTTGCGGTTGAGAATTTCGATAAAGTTTTCGTAGGCGGCGACATCATCACTGGGCAGGAGGATGGTGCGTCCGGTAAGGCCGGTTTTGACGGCGTTGTGGGAGGATTTGAGCTTTCCTTCCGGCGACGACGGGCCGGTGGAGGATTGAGAGTTAGCGCGGTTAGCGTTGATTTGAGCTTCGGTGGACATAAATGTATTTCCAACTCGATTGGAACAGGAGGGCGAACGCGGGAAGGAAAATTTTGGGGTTAAGTGGTTGATAAGAAGGGAAAAGATTTATTTTGAACTTTGGTGACTGGCTGATAAAGATCGCATCAGTGCGGGGCAAAACGGGACAGGCAGCGCGTTTCCCCGGTATAGAAGATGGGCGACCTCGATAAAGCGTTGGGTGCGCGGAAACGCGAAGCCCAGTCCCGTTTTGCGCGTTTGCGGCGCGCCGTTAGGACGGGGACTGGGTGCGCACTTCGCGCAAGCCGAGGTGTTTCACAAACGGAGCAAAATCCTTATCGTTATGCAATAACTCATAGCCGCTCTCAATACAACGGGTGGCAATCACCGAGTCGACGGTCTTGCGAATGGTGACGCCGATCTCGCGTAGAAGGCGGAAATTTCTTGCCGCCCGTATCGCTATCTCCCGACCGCCTAGAGTGACAACCGTCAGAGAAGTCAACAGTTCCTCAGCAACTTCGAAGTCGGCTTCTTTGCCGAATCCCTGTAGCACCTCGGTTAAGATTAGATCGCCGATGGCAAGCAGCTCGCGGCCAAGTAAGCTGTTGAGCTTCTCAGTCTTTGGAGTTATCGCTCCATTGAAGTAATCGATCCAGACGCTGGAATCGACCAAAATCAATGGTCGGTCCTCATGGCCTCAAGGTCGCCCTTCCATGCCAACTTGCCGCGCAATTTACGAATTTCCGTTTGCTTACCTAAACGCGTCAAGGCCTGTAAGCCTAACTCGACGGCTTCGCGCTTGGTCTTCAAACCAGTAGCGCGGAGAGCATCGCGCATAAGCTGATCATCGATTACAATGTTTGTACGCATGGTGTGTATTGCCTGCAATTATTATACACATTTTCTTGGGGGGGGGAATTTATATTTGAGATAACGGTGGATGGCGGGATTCACGGCGGCTCATGATTGCGGAGCGGGCGTGGTGGGAGCGGGCGTCGTAGTGGTGGGGGTGGTGGAACCAGGTACGGGGACAGCCGGCGTGATGGCCGTTGGCGCGGCCTGCTCAGGCTTCTTCTTTTTCTTGGCCGCCTTTTTTTGCAATTTCTCCTGCTTCGCCTTGAAAGCGGCAATCTCTCTATCACGATTGGTAGGCAGGGGCTGCTGTGGCGCGGCGGCGGTATCGGCAGGCTTGCCGTCGCGTGTCAATCCGGTGGTCGGCTCGACGGTGACATCGGTCTTAGTGGCGGCGGGAGCGGCGGCATTGGCGGCAGCAGCGGCGTCCCCAGCGGCAGTGTTCACAATGGGAATGCTGTAAGGCATGGTCTTTTTAGGATCGGTCATGGTAGGTGCGCCCGAGCGCGCCGCATGAGTCAGATCGGGACCGCCTTTGACCAAGCCCATAGTCTTGCCCACCATGCCGACCCGCTTAGCGTTTTCCTGTTCCCATTTGGCGCGTTCGAGTGAGGCTTGACTAGGAGCGGGCACTGGCATTTCCATGTCTTGCAACCGCTTGGTTGCCAGCTTCACCTGGGGGCTGAGCGGGTAATCACGCACGATGCGCGTAAACATGTCGCCGGCATTTTTGCGGAAGCGCGGACCCATTTTCGAGTATGAATCGCCCGCTTCATAGAGCGCCAATCCAGCACCGCTATACAAGGGATACTGATCCACCAGCGCATTCAGGCGATTGGCGGCGGCGGGATTCATTTGGCGGCTGTGATAATAATCGCCGGCTACGAACTCATGCGCGGCCAGCGATTCCTGCACCTCGCGCAGCTCTTGCGTGGCTTCCGGCACGAACTTGCTGTTTGGATACTGGGTGATGAGATCTTTGCACTCGGTTTCCGCGCGCAAGGTTTGTATGACGTCACGGTCGCTCTTATCCATTTGTTTGTAGTGGATGTCGCAAATGCGTTTTTGCGCTTGCGCCGATTCTTCCATTTGCGGATAGAAGAGCTGGAAGTCTTTATACTCAGCTTCGGCTTGAGCTAATCCATTGCCGCCGCCTTCCCGAAACCAACTGTCGGCGATAGCCAGCTTCGCTTTGGCGAGATATTCGCTCGACTCATAGGTGTTCATCAAAGTCTGCAGCGAGATGCGGGCGATTTCATAGCGGCCGCGTTCGATGTCGTGCATGGCGGAATCGAAGAGAATTTTGTCCGGCTGCTGGGTTTGTTTCGCGATGGGCGTTTCGTACTTCTTGTGAATGCAAGAAGAGAGCAGGGCGAGTGACAGCGCGGCGTACAACGCACGTTTCGGCATGGAAAGAGATGAAAGCATATGAAAGCTATACCTTGACTGACAACGCCTGATCGGCGGTTTTGAGCATATCGCGAATGGCCTGCCCCGGATCGGCGGCGCGGAAAACATGGGTACCCACTACGGCCCAGTCTACGCCCGCTTTAGCAACCTCGGCAATATTCTCCGGTCCTACCCCGCCATCGATTTCGATGGCAAACCCCAATTTTCGTTGGGCACGCAGGCGCGCCAGAGCGCGAACTTTATTTAACGCATTTGGAATGAACTTTTGCCCGCCGTAACCCGGATTGACGCTCATGACCAGAACGTAATCGGCCACATCGAGTACATTTTCCAGCAAGCCGACCGAAGTGGCCGGATTGACGACTACACCCGCTTTGGCGCCATGATCTTGAATCATGTGCAGCGTGCGGTCAAGATTGCGGCAGGCTTCGTAATGCACGCTTACGCAATCCGCGCCGGCTTTAATGAAGATAGGAGCGAAGGTATCGGGATCTTCAATCATAAGATGATGATCCAGTTTGACGTTGGTGAAGCGCCGGAGGGATTCAGTAATCGGCGTACCAACCGTAAAATTCGGCACAAAGTGGCCATCCATTACATCGACATGCAGCATTTGAATGCCGGCGGCTTCGACACGGCGCACGTCTTCGCCCAAACGTGTGAAATCAGCGGCGAAAATGGATGGAAGAATGTGAAGCACGAGGTGTTAACGATTTACTGCCTGCCCAACGGGAAAACTATAGTCATGACCCTTTATTTGCTGCAAGTTCCAGACACTCTTTCGATGGTAACACGGGCGGCTACTTCTGAATTACCTCGATTTTGCCGGTTAGTACTTCAAGCGGGATCTTGACGTTGGCGCCGCCAGATTTCGGTACCAACGTGATTTCCTGAGTTTTGGGAGCAGCCGAGACTTTGGCGGCGGCCAAACCCTGTAGCCTGATCACAGTGGGCGTTTGTTCGGCGATTTTGAGCTTTTGATCGCCAAAGAGGACATTGGCAATGGAATCAAGCTTTTGGCCGACGATGGAGGCTTCATCCGCACCCACGACGATACCGTCCTGAAACTTGGGCGTAGAAGCCGCAGCGGCGGTGGGTGAAGTCGCGTCGGGCTTGGGGGGAGGGGTTAGGGGAAGCAGGAAGGGACGATCAGCCACGCTAGATCGCCGCAGAATCACGTTGGTTGCACTGTTGGCCACATCGAGCGGGAGTTTGAGGAGCCGGCGCGAATTCATACCCGAGGATTGAGGCAGCGGCTGCAATCCGCCCGGGACTGCCGGCCAGAGGAGTTCCACTTCGTGGAGGTCGCGGCCAAAAAGCAAATAGGTGGCGCTGTCTTTATCCTGTGTGAGGAACATAAGTTCTTCGCGCTCCAGGTTTTTAGGGTAGAGATTGAAAGTGCGAATTAACGCCGGGGGAAGGCCATCTTCGTCAAGCATGAGCGCTTTGACCTGGACAACCGGGTTGGCAGCCAGCAGCGCGGTGGGCAACGTAACGGAAAGCAAGCAGTAGTTGGTGTTCAGAACGCATTTGCGGTCAATGGGCGCATCGGAGTAGCCAAACACATTGCCGCCAATCAACAGGACGGGCGGAATGTCTTGATTGGCAACAAACTGATTAATGGGCACCTCCAGCAGCGAAGTACCATCGTCCATGGCGCTGACTTTCACATTGGCGCGATCGACGTAGAAGTTGTTGGCGCCCTCGAGACGCGGGATTTTGAGCGGGTATTCCGTGCCATCGCGCGAAACGATAAACGTTTTCAAGGTGGCGAGATCCGCGATGGCGGCGACAAAGCGGGTAGTTTTGAGATCGGAAGGAAGGCCGTTGGAGCCTGGCTGAACGATGCTTGAGCCGACGCGGAAATAGCTGCCGGGCAACAGGCGACCTTCGAGCTTGACGAGCATCTTGCCCGAGCCCAAATCTTCCATCCAGGTTGGATTGAAGGCGGCTACCGCGCCATACTGCTGGCGCATGTCGTAATTCGGAATCGGGCTGACGCCGTTTTCTTCGAGCGATCCGGGAACGACATCTCGAAGCACGCCGGTTTTGGGATCGATGCGGCGCCAATAGGTTCGCACGCGAATGTTACCGAACGATTTAACGCTAACGCTGCCGCGACCGGGAAAGGCGAGTTGTACGAAGACCTGGCGGGAACCGGCTTGGACAAACTGCCGTCCCAGGACGGGGCGGAATTGCCAGGCAAAGGCGCGCAGGCGCTGGGTATCCACGCCTTTTGCGGCCAACGCGTCGCGTTCGGCGGACGATGGCTCGAATTGTAGACCGAGGGTATCTTGATCTTTGACGATGAAGTATTGTTTGTGGCCAAACAGGAAGCTGGCGGAGACTCCGGCCAAACCACTGGCGATACCCGTGCCTAGCGCTGCACTCTTGTCGGAAATGGAGGCCACGTTGTAGGTCTTCTCGCGAGGGAGCAGGGCGGTAATGGAAGGTGGCTCGCCGCTTGGACTGGCGTCATTCGTTTTGTTGGTGTCGGCGAACACTTCCACTACCGCTACCGCGTTCCGGTAGCGTTTGGCAGGCGTGATAACCACCGGAAAGCCGAGGGTGACGCGCGGCTTGGCGAACGTTTCGTGCGGCGCCACCATGATCTGGTCAGAGAGCGAACCCTCCAGCAATAAACGCAGGTTGGCGATCTCGGAGGTGATTTGCAATTGTTCGTTCAGAACATCCGAAGCCGAAGGCGCTTGCGAGGAAGGCAGGGTTGTGGTGGGAGCGGGGGCCGTGGCGGAGGGGAGCGTGAAGGGCGACGAGGTTGTCTGGGTGGCAGTAGCCACTATGGGAGGCTGAATACCTCCCGACACTCCGAAACTAGCTATCTGTTGATTGGCGCCGGTGATGTTACCGATAGCTTTGCTTAGGCCGCTTTGATCGAACCCTTGCAGGGAGGCTAACTGGCTTTGCGCCGAGCCGAGCATTTGCTCGAGGAGGGAATCATCGTAGACTTTTGGCTGGTCAACGTAGATGCCGTTGCTTGAGAAGGCGCGTTGGCTGATGAGTTGTTCGGCGGAGGTGTTGGACGCGCTGGGCCAGGCGCCGCGGGCGTCGGGTACGACGTGAAGCTTGCCCGCGGCGACGGCTCGTTTGGCATCCGCGTCTATTTTGGCCGCGTAGCTGAGTAGCTTTTGGGCTTGTTGGGGTGGCTCGACAACCAGCTCGCTCTGGCCTGGGCCCAAGCTGGAAACGAGCAAAAGAATGGTAGGGAGGCGGATCACGTTAGGCACGCTTCCTTGCGGGCTTCTTCGAGGCTGATCTCTTGGGCGTCTTGATTTTTACTGGCGCGGGCGTTATTGGTTCGTCTAGGCTAGTGACGCCGCCTTGGGAAAAATCGTCGTCGGCCGCGGCTGCGGGTGCTTGGGCGGCCCATTGAATGCTTGTGACATAGAGCACCGGGATATTATCCACGGTGCCGGGCACGCCCGTTACGGTGACGCGTTGTGTTTGACCCCAGACGGCGTATTGGCCGGCGGCGGTGGCGATGGGGTTGGGGCTATTGCGGACGGCCAGAATGGGGCCGCCCTCGATGGAGACTTGCGCATCTTCGTTGATAAGCCTGCCTGTGTAAGTCAATGCGGTGGTTTACCCGGAGTTTCCATATTATAAGAGTGCGGGGCCCCGGAATGGGCGGGCGTGCGCGACATAGAAGTGGAATTAGGAGCGTTCAGCAGGCAGTTCGCGCACCGCGACTAGAAGAGCAACTTCAACGCGAACTGGATTTGCCGCGAAGGATAGGTGGCGCGGATTGTGCCGAATGCGGCATCCGTGGTTTTCGTATCCGGAATTCCGAAATTTGTGTGGTTCAGGAGATTGAAGAACTCCGAACGGAACTGGAGGTGGATGCTCTCATGAACGAGAAAGCTTTTGTCGGCGGCGAAATCCCACTGCTCGAATCCGGGTGAGCGGAAGGCGTTGCGCCCCAGGTTGCCATACGGTTCGGTGGCCAAAGGAGTGGTGAAGGTGTAGCCGGCGAAATAAGTATTCAGCATTTGCGATGTACTCTGGCTGGCGGCGCGCCCGGAGACGTTGGGGCGCAGGAACGCCTGCCCGCGATAATCGTTCGAGAGTCCGGTGTTGTCGTTAATCGTGGAGGGCGTGTAGACCACATCGAGCGGGGTGCCCGTGTGCGCGGTATTAATGGTGTTCAACTCCCATCCGCCGGCGATGGCGTTGAGGAGTGGATTCATGCCGGCACCGTACTTTCGACCTTTGCCAAACGGAATCTGATAGACCACGCTGGTGACGTTATTGAATTCCACATCGAAGCTGGAGGGCGCGCGCTCGGCCGCCAGGTTGTGAATGTTCTGGGGATTGGCTTCGAAATAACCCGCATAATACTCAAGAGCCTGCTCGGAATCTCCGAGCGCTTTCCCCCAGGTAAAGGAGTTCAGGAAATACAAGCCGCCGCCAAAGCGGTGCTCGAGGCGCGCGGAGAGGCCGTTGTAATCGTTGTCTCCGGCGGGGTCCACCCAGGTGATGGGACCAAAGGTTGGAATGGGCCGGCGCGCCTGCACTCCCAAACAGCCGGAGGTAATGGCGGGTGGGTTGCAGGTGGCGGTGAGGGCGTTCGGAAAGGCCTGGTTGTAATCGGCCAGAATGGGCAGGCGCAAGCTATGGTTTCCGTTATAGGCGAGTTCCAGCAGCGTGTTTTTGGCAAGCTCATGCTGCAGCGAGAGGAACCAGTTCTGCACGTAGGGCCATTTCGTATTTGGCGGAATGTAAACCACGTTTGAATTGGCGGGATTGAAGCTGGACGGATTAGCGATGCCGGTTGTAAAGCTGTTCTGCGTGGTTAGGAACGAAGCAGGCACCGCTCCGCCCGCCGGTATGGATTGATTGAGCACGCCAAAAAGCGCCTGCGGCGCGTTGATGCCTTCGAGCGCACTCCCCACGCGATTAAAAAACGTATAACTGATGCCGTATCCACTGCGCACAACTGTCTTCGGATTGACGCTGTACGCCAAGCCGATGCGCGGCCCGAAGTCTTTGTAATCCGGATGAACCAGGCTGCGGTTATACAAACTGCCGCCGGTGGCGCGGATCATCGTGCCGGTAGTTGGGTCGAAGTTCGAGTAGTTGTTGTCGCGTTCGAACAGAGGCGTGGCAAACTCCCAGCGCAAACCCAGGTTCAGTGTTAACTTCGGACTCACGTGATAATCGTCCTGCACGTACAGAGCATGCACGTATTGCCGCAGATTCACCACCGTGTAGCTGCCTTGATTGATCTGGCTGGGTGTGCCGAAGATTAAATCGGCCAAATTGTAGCTGGTGGCGTCGGAGGCGATGCTGCAGCCGGAGGCCTTCCCCAACTCCGCGCAGGTGGGTTTGCTGAATTGGCCTGAGTAGACGTCTTGGCCGTAGAGTGGGTTGACATCCAAAATCTCAGTATGGATATTTAAGTACTCCCAGCCTGTCTTGATGGAGTGACGTCCGAGGTTCTTGGCGAAATTGATTTTCGGATCCCATGAGGTTGGATTCTGAAACTGCGGGTTGCTGGTTTGGCGGCCCAGAGCGGTGAATCCACTGATGGTTTGGGTGTTGAAACCGCCGGTGAGGTTTGGGGTTGTGGGGAGGCCCTCAATGCCATACAGCGATTCCAGGCTGGCGCCGCCGATGAGGGCCGGCTCCTTGCCAGCCAGAACGTGTGTCCAGCCGAGGCGCGCTTCCAGAATGGAGTTCGATGAAACCGTCCAGGTGTAGCCGGCCGATGCGTTCTGATCGATGGAATGAATATGACCGTTGCCGTCGCCGCCGGAGGGGCCTGGGAACGAAGGTTGGTAATACTGAAGATCTTTGCGTTGGCTGAAGCGCAGAAATGCGGTCATGCGGTCATTGATCTGGCCGTCGATTTTCGCATCGAACTTGTCACTGTAATCGCGAATGAGCAGGAGCGCTTCATAATTATTCGACCGGCCGGAGCCATTCGGAGTGGGCAGTCCGCTTAGCAGCGCATAGGCGAACGGATTGAGGGTGGAAACAGGAATCTGGGTGTGGGCGGGATAGACAACTTTGGTGAGCGGATCGACAACGGTGACAGGCAAATTGCCGACGCGGTCGGTGAGCGTTGGCAGTGAATCGAAATTCAGATAGCGCTGCAACTGGCGATAACCTTCGTAATCGGCGAAGAAGAATAACTTGTTCTTGATGAGCGGCCCGCCAATGGTGGTCCCGAACTGGTTTCGTTGCAGAGTGGGTTTGACGAAGACGGCGGGACTGAAGAGGAAGCCGGTGGCGTTCAGATCCGTATTGCGAAGAAACTCGTAAGCCGTGCCGTGAAAGGCGTTGGTGCCCGATTTCATCACGGCGTTCACGACAGCGCCGCCCACTCGTCCATACTCGGCGCTGTAGTTGCTGGTGATCACTTTGAACTCGGCAATGGCATCTGGAGAGGCCTGCACCACCTGGGAGGAATAACTTTGGTTGCTGGTTCCGTAGGCGTTGTTATCAAGGCCATCGAGCAGAAAATTGTTGTAGGTGCTGCGCATTCCGTTGACGTTGAACGACCCTTCGCGCGGGGTGCCACTGGGGGAAAACGAGACGGCGATGGGAGACTTCACCACGTTGGCGGATAACAGAGCGAGGTCGGCATAGTTGCGCCCATTGAGCGGCAGTTCTACGATGGAGGCACTGTTGATGACCTGGCCGTGCTCGCTCGAATCGGTCTCGAGAGCCGCCGCAGCGCCGGTCACCTCCACGGTCTCGCTGACCGCGCCCACATGCAGTTCAAAATCGACACGCTGGCGCGCGCCCACGTTGACCGTGATATCGGAGGCGACCTCCTTTGAGAAACCCTTCGCCTCTGCCGAGACTCGGTAGGCGCCGATTTTTACGTCGGAAAATGTATAGTTGCCGCTTTGGTCGGCGGTTGTTTTTGCCTCGATCCCAGTGTTCACGTTCAGCAAAGTGATGGCTGCGCCAGGCACGACCGCGCCCGAATGATCGCGAACCGTTCCCAGCACTTCCGCAGTGTCGAACTGCGCAAGAGCGGGCACGGCCGCGAGCGCGCAGATGGCCAATATCCCGAGAAAACGTTGCATATGACCCCCCCTTGTCGAAAGCTAGCAGAAAGAAATGTATAACGTGTTTCAATTTAGTGAATTGGCGGATACAGTGACAGCTGCGGATTTGCGGCATCCGGTTCGAGCAAGAGCACGCGGCGATTGGGGTAGTAGCGGATGAGCGTTTCATCTTCCGCCGGGCCAAGATCGCGGGCAAAAACAACGCGGGACGAATCGATATCGGCGTTGTTCCAGATCCACTCGTTCTGATAGGGATGTTGGGCTGAGTAGCGGACAAACACCAATAGCGGCCCCTGGATGCCCTCCAACTGGCGCTGCACCTGAATGCGGCTACGAGGGTTGGCATGGTTGATGGAATCCCAGGTCTCATATTGCAGAAGAGGAGACAGGTTGGGGCTTTCAAAGAGGTGCAGCGCATACCATGCGGCAAACTCCGCTAAACACAAAACAATCAAAATCCGGGGGACTTCCGGATGTTTGGACAAGCGCCGTAAGCCGACAACGCCGGCCAGCACGAAGAGACTGGTGACACCAGCAAGGTGACTGGGCGCTACATAGGGAAAGAGATTCGTTCCCAACGCGAAGATGGCGAGAGTCATCGCAAGCCAAAGCGAGCGACGATCGCGCAGGGAGAAGAGGAAGCCCAGTAATGCGAGATATAAAGGAGGCAAAAAGAAAAAGCGGTAAAAGCGCACACGGTATTCCAGGCGGGGCATGAACTTCGAGAGAGAATCGGCGGCCGGGCTACGGACCAGTTGCTCGGGCAAGGTCATCCAACTGTGCGTGGCGGCGTGGTTGTGCAACAGCACCAGCAGAATGGCAGGCAAAACAGCGGCTAAGGCGAGCGACCAGTGTTTTGGGCGCGGCGCGAGTCCAAGGGCGAAGAAAATGACGATGGCCAAAAGCAGCAATAGTGACTCGAATGAGAGGTTTAACAGATGCAGCCCCAAGCCCACGCCTAGCAAGATGGCATCCCTTGGCCGGCACAGACCTAGCCTTGGGAGTGCGCCGAAAACCAGGCAACCTCCGAGCGCCGCCAGAAACCCTCCGGCATAGCTATTTGTCCACTGACAGAGTGGGCCGAACTCGATGATCGCGAGTATTCCTCCCAAGAAGGCCCAGGTGGGTGGAACCCAGACACGCAGCATCCAGTAACAAGTGGCGCAGAACGCCCCGCACGCGATGAGCATAGCCGCCCAGGGTGTTCCGAAGATTAAGCGGCCCACCGTCAACATCAATCCCATGCCGGGAGTCGAGGTTGAGCTATAGGTTGGCTTCTGCAGCACAAACGGAGTTTCAAAGAACTGAGGCATGGCATGCGGAGGGTTTGCCAGACGACCGTGCGAAAAGGTATCGGCCACCAGCAAATTGCCGAATTCTTCGAACGCGTCGGGTGTGGGCGCAGGATGATTTGGCAACAGTAGGATCCGCAGCACAATGGGGAGAAGGAACAGCAGCGACAGGCAGCTGCGTGTTTTTCGCGCCAGGACGGAGAACGCTTGCTCTATGGAGGGGCGCCATAGGGAGCCTGCAAGCAGAAGGATTGCGGTGATGAGCAGCAATGCCCAATCCGCCGGAGCGAAGCCTACTGAACTATTGGGAGGCATCAATGTACGGTGAGGAACGGGTTGGACTCGGTGACGTACGGCGTCAAAGATGGAGGGTGAGCGTCCGGCTCCAATAGCCAAGCTTTGCGGTTGGGATAGTAATGGAGCAGTGTCTCATTCGCCGCCGATCCCAAATCATTTGCCCATACGATTTGAGCTAAATCGATATTGGCGGCATTATGAATCCACTCTTGGAAACGGTGGGAGGGGGCATAGCGCACGAATACGAGATGGGGGCCGGGGGTGCGAGTCAGTTGTTCTTCCACCGCGGCGCGCCCTTGAGGATCGCCCCGGTTGATGTAGTACCAACTTTGGTAACGAGCGATGGAAAGCAAATCGGAATCCGCGCTGGCATAGAGTCCGAACCAGAAGACGAACCAGGCTACGCATAGAAGCCACACATAGAGTCTTGCCTGGCGTGCCATCCGCTCGAAACCAACCAGGCTGAAGAGTACGAAGAGACAAGTGAGCGCCGCAATATATTGCGGATAAAAATATCCGTAGAGATTTGTGCCGAGCACAAAGAGGGCCACCGTCGCTGCCGCCCAGAGGTAACGGCGTTCCCTGAGACTCGGTACAAACAGGGCGATGGGGAAATATAGCGGCGGCAGCAAGAAGAATCGCAAGAAACGAAAGCGGTCGGTCAAACGGCTGAAATAGGAGGCAAAGCTGTCCGTTCCCGGCCCATGGATCGCTGTTTGAGCTTCATAGTCAAGTTGCTGCTCCGCTGTCATCTGGCGATGCGGGACAGCGTTCGGCTGAAACGTGAGCGTGGCGGGCACTCCGTATTGATAGCGGCTGAGCATGTAAGGCATGGTGGTCCAAGTGTGAGTGACAGCCTTATTTTGAAAAAGAGTCAAGATCAGGGCTGCCGCTAGCAGGGCGCTTGCCGCAGCCACGGGTTTGTAAAGGGTGCGCAAGTTCCGGCGGAATGCGAAAGCGAGATACGCAATGATTGCGATGCCAAGAAACAAGGCTTCGAAAGGCCGCGTTAGGATCTGCAATCCTAAGCCGACGCCGAGCAAGGCCCCGTAGCGCACGGGAGCCGACTGCTTAAGCCGGGGCAGCGATCCAAACACAAGACAGCCGGCACTTGCGGAGACTGCGCCTCCCCAATAACTATTGACCCACGGATTGAGCGGGCCGAATTCCATAATGGCGAGCACGCCTCCCGCTAATGCCCACAACGGCGGCACCCAGCCTCGCAACATCCAATAGCACAGAGCGCAAAACACTCCGCTGGAAATCAAAACGCCGGCCCAAGCGCATCCGAAGAGCAGTTGCCCTAAGGCAAGAACGATGCCTTGGCCAAGGGGGTAAATGGAAGCATAGGTCGGCTCCTGCAAAATGAACACGGCCTCAAAGAACTGAGGTAGCGGGTGGGCGGCATTGGCCAAACGGCCATGACTGAGTGTGTCTCCGAGGAGAAGGAAGCTGAAATCGTCAGCGCCGCTTGGAATGGGAACCGGGCTTTGCGGCAGCAAGACGATACGCAATAGAATGGTCAGCGCAAACAGCAATGCCATGCAGAGGAGTGTGCGCTGAGCGAGTTCGCGCGCATAAGGCACGACCCATCTTGTGAGCAGCAGTAAGCCAACGAGTAAAACCGCCAGCGCGAGCACCACCCAGTCGCTGGCACCGAAGCCGAATGGATTCGACGTGGGCAGGAAAGAACGGAATAATGGAAACAAGTACATTGCTACTTGTCTACACTGGCTTCCGCCATATTCAGAAAGACGTTGCGCATACCGTCCGTTCCGCCATCTGCGCGTTGAATCAGGAGGATCGAAATGAGATCGTCTTGCGGATCGATCCAGCCCTGCGTGCCGAAAGCGCCACCGTGGCCATAGGTTCCCTTGGAATGCCCAGCCAACTCTCCCAGCGGATCAGTCACTACTTCCCATGCGAGTCCGTAGTCGGCTCCGCGCATCCAACCTACGCGTTGAATGCCGGTGGTGTGAGACTCGGTCATCAGATGAACGGAGAACGGCGATAGGTAACGGCGACCTTCATAGACCCCGTTGTGAATCATCATGCGGTAGAAGTGAAGCAGATCTTCCGCAGTAGAGTACAAGCCCCAACCGGGCGCGGGGAAGACCGCGCCTTGGCGGTACTTCGCGGGATCGCCTCCGAGAATGGTAGCGGGGGCGCGCACCAGTTTGCCCTCCTTCCGCACGTAAACCATGGCGATGCGGGCCACCTTGTCGGCGGGCGGAAAGAAGAATGAGTCTTTCATGCCGAGAGGCTGGAGGATGCGGGTGGCGATGAAATCCTCATATTTCTGGCCGGAGCAGACCTCAATCAAGCGGCCTAAAATCTCAATGCCCTGGCTGCTGTAACTCCACTGCGTGCCGGGTTGAAAGAGTAGGGGCTGGCGGGCGAGCTGCCGCACAACTTCATCGAGGGGCACGTTCATTAGCTGCGGATAATCGTGGATGGCGGCGGGCGCAGTGTCTTGAATGCCGGCCGTGTGGGTTAGTAAATCGCGGATGGTTACGGCGTGTTCCGGCGTGCCGAGACGACCGGCGTCCGGGCCAACGTTGGTGGCCACACGCTGGTCCTTAAACTCGGGAATATACTGTTCAACGGGATCGCGCAAGGCGAGCTTTCCCTCTTCGGCGAGCATCATGATGCCGACGGCGGTGAAAGGTTTGGTCATCGACATGATCTGAAAAATCGTGTCCTTCCGCATGGAGCGAGTGGCTTCCACATCGGCCATGCCCAAAGCGTGAAATTCGACGACGTCGTTGCCGTGAGCGACGAGAGTGACCGCGCCCGCCACCGTTTGTTCATCGATGAAGTGCTGGATTCGTTGCGGAATCTGCGACAGAATCGCACTGTTGGCCGATTGGCCCGCGAGAGGAAAAAGAGAGCCCGGAATTAAGAATAGGAGGATTAAGAAAGAGACGTTTCGCACGCCAATTAGCATAGCTGAAGGCGGATGCCACAAACTGGTACGATGCTGAACACTATGAAGAGGCGTGAATTTCTGGCAATGGGAGCGGCGATGCCGGTGGCAATGATGGCGGACACAAACCAGAACGTGAAGTTAGGTATTGATTTATTCAGCCTGCGGGCGCAAACGTGGACCCCGTTTGAGGCGCTGGATTATTGCGCCGCGCGCAAGGTGCAGGTGGTGCATTTTTCGGAGATTCGTTTTATTGGGAGCCTGGAGGCGGAGCATTTACGCGAGGTGCGGGCGCAGGCGGCGAAACTGGGGCTGGAACTTGAGATCGGCATGCGTTCCATTTGCCCCACATCCACCATGTTCGATGCGAAGGAAGGCACGGCGGAGGAGCAGTTAGGCCGGATGATCGACGCCGCAGACATAGTGGGATCGCGGATTGTGCGGGCAGTTTTAGGCAGCGCTGAAGACCGCTTGAAGCCGGGGCCGATTGAGGCGCGGATTGAAGACACCGTACGCGTGCTGAAGAACGTGCGGAGCAAGGCGACCGATAAAAACGTGAAGATCGCCATTGAGAACCATGCGGGCGATATGCAGGCGCGCGAGTTGAAGACGCTAGTGGAAGGCGCCGGGCGCGATTTTGTGGGTGTGTGCCTGGATTCCGGCAATCCGTTGTGGACAATTGAAGATCCGCATTTGACGCTTGAAGTGCTGCATCCATATGTTCTGACGAGCCATGTGCGCGATAGCGCGGTTTGGAAGGTGCCGCAAGGCGCGGCAGTGTCATGGGTAGAAATGGGCCGGGGGAATGTGGATATAGATGGCTACGTGAAGAAGTATGTGGAACTGTGTCCGGGGCGGGCGTTATCGTTAGAATCGATTATTTTCGGGCCGCGCGTTTTGCCCTACCGGGATGCAAAGTTTTGGGAGCCGTATCGCACGACGCCGGCGTGGGAGTTCGAACGTTTCTTAGAGATAGCGGAGCGGGGTAAGCCGTGTCAAGATGAGCCTTGGGAGAAAGGCGACGAGGCGAAACGCGAACGCGAAGCGCTGGACGCAAGTTTGAGTTACCTGAAAAACCTGTTCGGCCGCGCCTGAGGTTCTTGTTAGGTGAGCACTGAATCGAGCAGTTGGCTCATGGCCCGGTGTGACTCCATGAAAGCATTGCGATGATCCATGGCGCCGGCGAGATCGGAGTGCGAGAAAGCGATTCTTCCAAAGGGACCGGAACGTAAAGCGTCGCGCGGCGGCGGATTGCCATTCAAACCAAAAAAGAAGCCGGGTTGGGGATTGATGAAAGCGTGACCGAAGCGATTCAAAACAATTCCCGCAATATCGCGTTTGGCATCGAAGCCGGAAGCGCCAAACATCTCCGTCATTTGTTCACGCACTCGGCGTTCGTAGTCAGTGAAGGAAGTGGATAACAGTTCTGCCCGCCCGCTCTGGCCTTGCTCTAGCGCCGGGAGACCTGGCTTGGCGAAGTCAACGAAGAAGGTAAGGACAGTGGGAAGGTCCGGGCCAACCACCGGCGAATCCACTCCGAACTTAGCGCTTTTGCGCACATGCACGCCGCGCGCAAAGCCATCGAACCACGCACCGCCGGAGATGCCTAGTTTGTAGAGAAAACGCCAATTCCGCACCGCCACATTCACCGTCATATAGGGCGAATAGTGGAACTGGGCGTAGGCGTTTCTACGTTTTTCGTCGAGGTCGCGCACCACGTGCTTGGTGATCCAACCGCCGCCCGCCATCACTACGGTCTTGGCCCTTACCTGAAAGAGGCGGCCATCTTTTACGTACGTGATGGACACGAGATCCGCTTTGCCGACCTCCCCCAGGTGCTCGACCCGCACAGCTGTGGAGGCGAGGCGCAGCCGCACTCTCTGCCCGGATCGATCCAAAGCGGCAAAGTTCACGGCGTTTTTCCACGTGGCCTCCATAGTGCGCGGACCTTCGATGGCTCCGGGGATCAGCGTTTTGACAAGTAATCGAGTCATGCCCGAGTTACCGCCGGGAAACATTTGAAGACCCGTATCCATACTGTCGTCCACGGTGGGAATGACCTTTGACCACTCATATATCAAGAACCCTGAAAGCACATCCGGACTCATGCCGAACCCCTCGGTGGTCTCGGCGGTAGTTAATAAGCGGACGGTCTCACGACTGACTCCATAGGTGCGCACCAAGTAGTCTTCAATGGTCATGCTATCGAGTTGCCGGGACACCGCGTCGCCAGGATAGTCATAGACCAAGGGAGGAACAACGGCCTGGTTGTTGTGTAGAGCCAATAGCTCTTTACGGGAAGTTTCGGAGAATGGAGTACCTTCCAGCCTCTTGCCCCAAGGATCGGTGATCCAGATCCCGGGACGAAAGCCGTACTTTGCTCCGAAAAAGAAGCCGGAAGCTGGTTTGCCGTCGATGGTGCCGTCACCGTAGGCGCTCCGTGCGAGTGAGATTTTCGGCGAAGGGCCTTGCCAATCCTGATAAGAGCGGAACGAATCCCAATCCAAACCCATGGCATCGTAAACGCTCTTCAAAAAGCTGTTCGGATAAGGAGGTTGGAAATGCACCGATGCCTGAGGCGCATACAGGCGATGACCATCGACGACAAACTCATTGCGCTTTGCGACACCGCCAAAAATGCGCGCATTGTCGAGGATGAGACAGGTGCGGCTGGCGGCGGCTCTCTGCTGAAAGAATAAGGCGGCGGATAAGCCAGAGAAACCACCTCCGACAACCACGCAGTCATAAACCTCGCCAGTCTCAGTGACGCTGGACGGGGGTTTGTCATAGGCGCCGTCGCGAACAGCATGAGCGTTTTGGATGACCTCTTCGGTATTACCGGCGGAGCCTTTATAATCGCCTTCGCCGGTGTATCCGGCCCAGGCATGATCGGGCATTTGTGCGAATAGGGGCGTGCCCGCCGCGACTAAACCGGAGGAAGCAACGAGCGCCCCGTCCAGGAAATCGCGCCGTGAGATGGGCTCATTCAAGCCCAGAATCTTGTCCAAGTGCGGACAACGGTTTGCCATGGCAAGCTAGAAATAGAACTTTAACGCGAACTGTATTTCACGCTGGTCATTCTGGCCGTCGCGTGTGGAGTTGATGACACCGAAAGTGGAAGACGTATAGTCGAGCGAGCCGGGCGCGGCTACCACTCCGTTGCCACCGAAACCGGGAGGCGAGAAGTTTGGCGTATTGGTCAAGTTGAAAACCTCAGCACGCAACTCCAGATGAGTGTGTTCGGTAGTTCGGAAACTCTTAAACAAGGAGAAATCTAAGCGGTGATAGCCGGGCCCTAAGAACTGAGTGGGCGAACCTCCTAAGACTGAATAGTCGGATTGTCCAACGGTTGTTGCCACTGGCGGGCTGGCGAACGCCGCGGGGTTGAGCCAATCGTTAACGCCACGATTGGCGGCATAGACACTATTACCGCGAACCAGGAGGGCGTCGCAGCCATAGCCGGAAGTGGTGCTGATCACGCAACCCACTGTTCCCGGTTGTCCGTTCTGCAGGGTGAGAATCCAATTGGTGCTCCAACCACCGAGTAAAGCGTCAACGAACGCGTTGCTATTGGCCAGGTAAGACCGGCCTTTGCCAAACGGCAGGTCATACGAACCGCTCAGATGGAACACTTTGGGAATATCGAAATCGCATAGGCCGTAATCGCCGTGAATGCCAAAACCAGGCAGCAAGGCCGCACGGTAATAAAGAGCAGTTTCATTCAATACGTCAGAGGCATCCGTTCGGCATTGCGACCAGGTGAAGTTAGCCAATACACTGAGGCCCTTGCTAAAGCGCCGCTCATAATTTGCTTGCAGGGAATTGTAGAAGCTATTCCCCGCAAAACTCGAGTAGGTACCACCGGGCGCAAAGTCCGGATAGGGCGAATAGTTCAATGTATTCAGGCCGGGAGGCAGAATTTCACCAGGCGAGTTAGGCCCAATGTAAACTCCGAGGTGGCGCACCGTGTTTCCCACAAAACCCAGCGATACTGTGTCATTACTCGAAAGCGAATATTGGAGTGTGAAGTTGTAGCCCTGCGTGTAGGGAGTCTTCACGTGGTAATCCTCTCCGGTGAGTGAGACACCCGCCGGTTCAACCGCCGACGGAGTCAGAGGGATGGCAGACAAGCCAGTCTCGATGGTGCCGATGGCGCCGTTCGGATAAGTGACCGGCGCATTCGGGACGAGATTTGGATAGCTCAGTTCAAACTGGAATGGGAAATCGACGTAAGTCTCTACTACCGAGTTCTCGAACCCACCGTAGAAGAGTCCATAGCCGCCGCGCGCCACCAGTTTATCTGTGAATTTAAAAGCAAACCCAACTCTGGGAGAGAAATTTGTAAGTTGGGAATGGCCCAAGCCGGGCTGGCCGGAACAGACAATCGCGATATTGTCGGCGGCAGCGGCGGCCGTGAAATCGGCTGAGAGAGGCGTATTGCAGCGGCGTTGTGTGATCAAAAACTCAGATGGCGAACTGGAACCCGACGGCAGGAAATTCGACTGAGCGCCAAAGCGCTCGCGCTGCTGTCCAAAATACTCCCAACGCAAGCCGAGGTTGACGGTAAATTGCGGCGTCACGTGAAAATCGTCCTGAAAATATGCGCCATAGTAATTGTGCCGCTGATCGGTATTGGCGATGTTCGACGCTTGGATGCTATCCGAACCTCCCACATAATCGGAAGCCCCCGGAACCGACCCCGGCATGGGAGTCAAAAGCAGTTGGGCCAATCCGGTATTGCCGCCACTCGTTTCCGGCACCTCTGTATAGGCTCCGCTGAAAGTAAAGGCTCCCCGGCCCGCGGGAGGTTGCAGAATGGCCATACCGAGCTGCTGCCATTGAAATCCGGCCTTCAAAGAGTGTTTGCCCAAAACCTTGGTCAGATTGTCTGAGAACTGCATGGTGTTGCTGTATTCAATGGAGGGCAGGTATTCGTTGCTCCCGAGTGTCGTTAAGCCAGAGATGAAGAACGAACCCAAACCTCCGTTGGAGGAGACCTCCGGCACACCTTGGATGCCAAATTGCGAGGAGGCGCTGAGGTCACTGGCATTCGGTTGCAGCCTGGTAGCCGAAATACGGCTGTACCCAATGCGCGCTTCATTTACCGTTGTGGAGGTGAAGGAGTGAGTTTCGCTGATAACGCCATTCCAGGAAAGCGAAGTCTGGTCGCCTTGCGAAAACGATCCGCCGTCCGCGAGCCCGGTAAAGGGTCCGGGAAAAACCGCCGGGTTATTGACGTAACTGACGCGTCCGAAAATCGAATCTTTGTCGCTGATGTTCTGGTCTAGCCGGACATCAAACTGATTTACATTGTTTTGCAAAACGCGGTCGCTGGCATAGTTATTAAAGAGTCCCGACGAATTGGGGGCGGGATACAGATTGAGCAATTTGATGGCGTTTGGATCGAGGCGCGAGGCGGGGAGAATATTGCCGGCAAATGGTTCGCGGGCATATCCTGCGAGGCTTCCTGGCGCCGCGCCATCGCAGGGTACAGTAATGCCGGTCAGTGTGTCGGGGGTTCCACACGAGACCACACGTGTGGTGGAAGGATCGAACACTTGTCCCAACGCCGATGTGCGTCCTAAAACATCGGTGCGCGTTCCGCCCTGCGAGAGGAGTTCCGAGAGATTTGTATAGCTGCTGTTACGCTCAAGGTCAGTTGGCACGGTATTTAACGATGTCTGCGCCTGGCGAATGCGGGTTCCTTCATAATCCACGAAGAAAAATGTTTTGTTTTTCTTGACTGGTCCGCCGAAGGTAAAGCCGAATTGGTTCTGCCGGTACTCGCCTTTAGGAATGCCGCCGGAATTTTCAAAAAAGTTGGCGGCGTCCAGCGCGTCGTTGCGCAGAAACTCCCAGAGATTGCCGTGAAAATCGTTACTGCCAGATTTGATACTGGCGTTCAAAACGGCGCCCGCGGAACGGCCGAATTCGGCGCTGTAATCGTTGGTTTCAATTTTGAATTCGGCGATGGCATCGATAGGAGGGCGTACGGCAAAGGCCGTTCCATTGAGAAAATCGACGAGATTCGAATTGTTATCGATGCCGTCGAGTAAATAGTTGTTCTGCGCGGGACGAGTGCCGTTGGCGGCGAAACTGCCGCTCGCGCCCAGGCCACGGGTATCCTGCTGATCCTGCGTGACGCCTGCGGAGAGTTGCGCGAGAAAAGTAAAGTTCCGGCCGTTGAGCGGCAGATCGTTCACCGCTTGTTGGCCGATCACCTGGCCGACGGAAGCGTCTTGCGTTTGGAGGGCGGGCGGCTCACCCGTGACGGCAATGGTTTCCGTCATCCTTCCAGGATTCAACTGAAAATCCACGACGACGTGTTGCTGCACGTCCACTGTGACGTGCGAATGATCGACGCGCTGAAATCCCTTCATTTCAGCGGTGACGGAATAAGTACCGATCTTCAGCGGCGAGAAGAGATATTCGCCGGCGTTACCGGTGGCTGTGGTCAGCGTGGTTCCCATGTGCTCGTTCACCAGGGTGACCTTGACGCTTGGTACGATGGCGCCGCTGGTGTCGCGGACCACGCCTTGAATGGAGCCGGTGTCCACTTGGCCCAAAAGCGGTAGCGCGGAACATAAAATCATTCCGAAATAAATTGAATGTTTTGGGAAAAAAGTCATAGGGTTCTCTCCAGTTGGTATCCCTCTACATGGTGAGATGGCCGAAAAACGAGCGGCGCTGCTTGAGGTTTTAAGCGCGAGGATAACACGGGGGTAAGCCAAAGATCAACCGGGAGAGGGCAAGGGTGCGACATAAAAGTGGGCGATTCGCGACCAAGTAGAGGCCGACCAGGGGGTCGGCCCGCGGACGGGGGCGTCCGCCCCACCCAGAACCTGATCCACATCGTTCCGCTGGCCCCAAGCGCGAACTGCTATCTTCGACAACATGTCAACCATGGCGGCGGAAATTCGCCAGCAACCGGCGGTCATCGAAAAAACGCTCAAGGCCGAGTGGCGGAATGCGGTAAAACTGCGCGAGTATTTTGCCGATCATCCGGTTCGGCTGATCGTCTTAGCGGCGCGGGGCACATCGGATAATGCGGCGCAATTCGGCCGCTACCTGTTGGAGATTTCAACCGGAATACCGGTGTCGCTGGCGGCCCCTTCCGTGTTCACGCTTTATGGCGGCCAGATGAATCTGAAAGACGCCGCCGTCATCGCGGTTTCGCAGTCGGGCGAATCCACCGACACCAATATTGTTCTCGAACGAGCGAAAGCGTCGGGTGCGTTTACCGCCGGCATCACCAATGAAGCGGGCAGCAGCCTGGCGCAACTGGCTCAGCATACCTTCCTGGTGCGCGCGGGCAAAGAGCGAAGCGTTGCCGCCACGAAAACCTATACCGGCCAACTCCTCTGTTTCTACTTGCTGGCCTACGCGTTGGGCGCTCCGCTGGAACTGGCGGATTTGCAGCGGATACCCGAATGGAGTGAAGCTGCTCTCAAGCTCGAACAGGAGATTGCCGGCCGCGCGCAACGCTATTGCTTTATGCGGCATGCCGTTTGTGTGGGACGCGGCTTGAATTACGCCAATTCGTTTGAGTTTGCGTTGAAACTCATGGAAACGTGCTACGTGGTCGCCGAGCGTTTTTCTTCGGCCGATTTGCTGCACGGCCCCATCGCCATGCTCGAATCCACTTTCCCGGCCTTTGTTTTCTGCCCACCGGGCGTGACTTGGAAGGCCACAGGCGAGTTGCTGACCAGACTGCACTCCATCAAAGCTGAAACCGTGGCCATTACCGATAACAGCAACAAGGCGGCAAATGCCAAGGGCGCGGCGCACACGACGCTTACGATTCCCGCGGACTTAGCCAGAAAATCAAAACTGCCGGAGGAGGTGTTTACGCCCATCCCCTACATCATCCCGGCCCAGTTGTTTGCGGCGAGCTTGGCGGTGGCGAAAGGGTTGAATCCAGATCAGCCGAGGACGCTGAGTAAAGTGACCCGGACGATTTAAGTCTATTTTCGCGACCCGCGCGTGGTGCCTTTGAGCGCCGATTGCCGCCGCTTCTCATCTTGCCGTTTAGGTTTGACAATATGGAAGGTGCCGCTGCCTAGATACTCCGCCTGGTAGATGCCTTCTTTTTGCTTGATGTTGGGCGAGCTGGCATGCGCCTGCTTGCCGGTTGTGGTGTGCTTCTCTTCAGCCATGAAACTCCTTGAAATTGCTAACCTTCAGTTTAGCGAATGCTGGAATGGAGTCCTTACATTTTGGTTCCCATAAATCGCCGGTCATGCCTGCTGTCTCTCGCCGGAATCGGCATGGCAAGCTTGCGCGCCGGGCAAGTCTCCGCCTCCAAAGACGCCGCTGCCAACAAGGACTGGGTCTGTCCCATGGACGCCGACGTGCGTTCCGAGAAGCCGGGCGTTTGTCCCCGCTGCGGCATGAAGCTGGTCTTCAAAATTCCGGAGCGGATCGAATATCCGCTGGAAATGACCTGCTCGCCGGAACTCGCTCAGCCCGATAAGCCGCTCGAACTCACGTTTCGTGTGCTGGATCCAGACACTGGCAAAACTGTCGATAAGTTTGAAATCGTTCATGAAAAATTGATGCACCTGTTTGTTGTGAGTGAAAACCTGGAGTATTTCGCGCATGTGCATCCTGTCCTTGAAAGCGGCGGGACCTTTCGCCTGCCCTTGACGGTTCCGTATGGCGGAATGTATCGGTTGTTAGCCGATTTCTACCCCGCGGGCGCGCTGCCGCAGCTTGCGCTAGCCACGTTATTCGTTGCCGGCCAAGCTCCCGCCGGGAAGTTGGCACCCTCGCTCACCCCTTGCAAAGCGGCGAACTTGGCCGCCACCCTTCACACCGAGCCTGAGGATTTACTTGCCGGGCTGGAAAGCAGGCTGACCTTTTCGCTCGCACCCGCTGAGGATCTGCAACTGTACCTGGGAACCTGGGGACACATGTTGGCCGCCAGCAGCGATCTCATCGACCTGCTGCACGTTCATCCGTTCCTGGTAAAGGGTGGCGATATTCAATTCAATATTGTCTTCCCGCGCCCAGGGTTATACCGCATTTGGACCCAATTCCAGCGTGCCGAAGTCGTGAATACCACCGTTTTTACCGTCCCAGTCAAAGCTCTTTAGAGAGGATTAGAAGGACCGCGAACGCTGTCCTGTATAATTTTGGTCCGATGCTTCCTGCCTTTCAAACCGCTGCCTCTTGGACCGATTCCTTTCTCTCACCCATGCGCCAAGTCGGCGACCCCTTGGCCGATGCCGTGATCGAAGATCTTTTTGCTACGCACTCGATTGATTCGGTAAACGGCTTGATGCGCGACCTGGTGCTCAACGAGTATCCGGAACCATCCAATTTCCCGCCCGTCGTGGCAGACTACATGAAGCAGTTGGATCGGCTTCCGGATTGGGCCGATTCCGCCAAAATCGATAGCGCGCAGCAGGTTTTTTGGAAGTATGGCCCGAGGCTGATCTTGATTCTGCATTGCTACGCTCTGCCATTTTGCTACGTGGGCCGCAACGGGGTGCAGGTTCTGGCGCTGACCGGCCGTTTGAGTAGTAATTCCACGCGCCGTGTTCTCGAAACCGCGCAACTGCTGGTAGACGTTATGTCTCCGGGTGGTCTCGCCGGTGAGCAAGGCCGCGCTCGCCGCACGATCCAAAAAGTTCGTCTCATGCATGCCGCCGTACGCCACCTGGTCAAGCAATATCCTGGCTGGAACGATGAATTTGGCCTTCCGGTGAATCAAGAGGATCTGACTGGGACGCTGATGGCTTTCTCCTGGATTTCGCTCGATGGCTTGCGGCGGATTGGCGTTGAACTGACCAAAGACGAATGGGACGCCTATTTACACTGCTGGCAGATCGTGGGCCATCAACTGGGCGTGCGCGACGATATGATTCCCGCCGATAACGCCTCCGCCGAAGCGCTATGCGCGGCCATTGCCAGGCGCCAATTTGGGGCGTGTCCTGAAGGAAAGCTCATGACGAAAGCTCTCATTCAATCCATTCAATATCAGCTTCCGGGCAATCTGTTCGCTGAGGCTCCCAGCTTGCTCATGCGCTTCTTCCTGGGAGAAGAACATGCTGCGATGCTGGGCGTGGAGCAGACCGCGTTTGAGCAAGCGGGCTTGCGCAGTTTGCTCACGCATCCGCTCGAATTGGGCGGCGAGGTTCTGACCGATCTGATTCACGACTCAGCGGCGGTTGCCGATCTGGCCGAGAAACTTGGCAAGCTGTTGATCAACTCCATTGTTCTGGTGGAACGCGGAGGAAATCGCCCCACGTTCACGATTCCAAGCGAACTCCGGCAGCAATGGGGTGTGAACTGGACGTCTTAATGGGCCAAGTTGAAAGATTCAACGATACGATAACCTACATGGCTTCCGATCAGTTTCTCGATGCGGCAATTGCCGAGGCGCGCCTGGGACTAGAGGAGGGCGGGATTCCGATAGGCTCCGTGCTGGTTTGCGACGGCGCCATCATCGGCCGCGGGCATAACCGCCGCGTGCAGCGAGGCAGCGCCATCCTTCACGGCGAAATGGATTGTCTTGAAAACGCCGGCCGCCTGCCCGCCTCCGTCTACCAACGCTGCACGATTTACACCACGCTCTCGCCCTGTCCGATGTGTAGCGGCGCAATCCTCTTATACCGGATTCCGCATGTGATTGCGGGTGAGAATCGGACGTTCCTCGGCGCCGAAGATTATTTGCGGGTGAACGGCATCAAAGTGGATGTCCTCGAAGATGCCGAGTGCATAGAGCTGATGCGCAAGTTTATCGCGGAGAAGCCGAATTTGTGGAATGAAGATATTGGCGTATAGGCCGCGGTGCTCTGAAAATATTGCCGTAGCGTACCGCACCGTTGAAAAACAAGTTAGGGCGCTTACGCTTCCGGCTCCGATTCGGCGTTTTTCGCAACCATTAGTGGGCCGCAGGCCCATGGGCACTCCCTCAGAAAAACAGGTGAGCAGGCCTGTCGTTACCGCTCGTTAACACTCGCGGCTCGGAAACGGCGGGTTTCATCCACCTAGCCATGCCAGTAGTTGCCGAAAAGCCTGCCCGCGCGCGCTTACGCCGAACTTCTCGGCATCTTCCAACTCGGCGAATGTCTTACCCAACGGCGTGAAAAGAAACAGCGAGTCATAGCCAAAGCCCAGGAAGCCGCGCGGTTCGCTGAGTATTTCACCAGCCGCCGTCCCAAGAGTTGTCTGCATGAGCTTGCCTTGCCTCGCCAGAGAAATGGCTGTGACAAAGCGGGCTTGGCGATGTGCGACACCTGCGAGTTTGGAAAGCAGCAGCGCACTGTTCTGAGCGCCGGTGGCGAACGGACCGGCGAATCGCGCGGAATGGATGCCCGGCGCGCCGCCCAACGCGTCTACTTCCAAACCGCTGTCGTCGGCGAAGACCATTTCTTCGGTGAAACGCGCATAGTAGAGTGCCTTGAGAGCGGCGTTTTCCTGATAGGTTGCGCCGTCCTCCGGCGGTGGGGTCAGATCGGCCAGACCGGGGAGCGGCCGAATTTCAAAGCGCTTTGGCGAAGCAACCTGAGCCGTGAACTCGCGCAGCTTTCCCGCATTGCTCGAGCAAACGTATAGAAGAGGCATGTGAACCTCAACGCGAATGACTGGCGAGCGCCTGTTGTTGCAGGATTCGCAATTCCGCAATACCGGAACGCCCCAGCGAAAGCATGCCGGCCAGGTGTTCGTCCGCGAAAGGAGTGTGTTCGGCGGTGGCTTGTAGTTCCACGAATTTGTCTGAGCCGGTCATCACAATGTTCATGTCAACGTCGGCGCGGGAATCCTCTTCGTAGGCCAAATCGAGCATCAATTCACCCCCGACCAACCCGACGCTTGTGGCGGCGACGGAATCGAGCAAAGGCGATCTCGGAATGGCCTTGAACTTCACCAGCGTCTGCACGGCGAAAGCTAGGGCAATGTATGCGCCTGTGATGGCGGCGGTGCGCGTTCCGCCGTCGGCCTGAAGAACGTCGCAGTCGATGATGATGCTGCGTTCCCCGAGCGCGGCTAAATCCACCACGGCGCGCAGCGAACGCCCAATCAGACGCTGAATCTCATGCGTGCGGCCGGAGGGCCGGCCCTTGGTAAGTTCGCGCGGCGTGCGCGTGGCGGTGGCGCGCGGCAACATCGAGTACTCGGCGGTCACCCAGCCTTTGCCGGTTCCCCGCAAGAAGGAAGGCGTGGAATCCTCCACCGTAGCCGCACACAGCACGCGCGTGTAGCCCGCCTCGATCAATACCGAACCTTCGGCGGTGAGCAAATAGTCGGGAGTGATTTTGGTGGGTCGGAGTTGGTCGAGCCGGCGGCCGTCTTTACGCATGAACCTCTATGGTAAGGGACGGCTGTTAGCGCTTATATCGGCGTTAGTCCCAAGCTGATCTTAATGGCTAGATCGGCTCGTTCGATCGTTTCATCGTCCACCCTGCCAAGCCGCTTCACCAATCTGGCGCGATCCACGGCGCGGATTTGATTGAAGACCGCCACGGAATTCACCGACAGTCCGGTGCCAGCGGTAGGGGCCAGCAGAACATGAACAGGGTTGAGGGGAAAACGCACCGTTGAAGTGATCGGCGCGACGATCGTCATGTCCGACAGGCGGTTCGAAACATCGGCTTGAACGATGAGACAGGGCCGGGTCTTCTGAATTTCGCGGCCTACTGCCGGGTCGAGCGCCGTGAGGTAGATTTCCCCGCGTCTGGGGTAATCCGGGTTTTCTCTTCTTGTATGTCTAGCCTTCGCCATGCTTGTTCGTCTACCGCCAACCAGTCGGCGGCGATTTCGCGGTCTAAGTCCCGGTCGCGAATCGCGGTGGCTTCCAATTGCATTCTGAGGGCTTCAGTGCTGTGATGCGCCACGAAATGCTTAACCGCCTGGTTGATAAACTCGCTACGCTGGCCGGGCCGCGCCATGCGGCTAATGGCCTTAACTGTGGTCTCGGGCAGAACGATATTGATACGCTTCCGCATAAGAAAGGCCTCCAACTCAGTATACACAACGCGTGTGTATAAGCTCCACGTTCAGCCTGCTGAACGCAACGAGAAGTACACGATCAACGACAACACCAAAAGACCCAAAACAATAATAATAAGGCAGGGAATCGCGCCCTGGCGCGGGATCAGTGACGCTGGCGTCGAGGCGCTGGACTTCTTCTTGATTTTTGCGGAACCCATTGCGCGGCGGCTACTTCTTGAACAAGCTATCGAAAGCGGCGCGGGCATCGCCGGCGTTGCGCGGCGTGGGCGTGTTCTCCACCAGTCTGTGCGCGGAAGCGGGCGGCACGGCGTCGCGGGCCACGGTAAATATGGGCGCAAAGAATTCGCAGGTATTGGCCTGATCTTTGATGGGAATGCGGGCCGGCACCGGCTTGTGGCACTGAAAGCGCGTGGAGGAATCAAAATGGACGCACTGTTTACAGCAATGCAGAGCCGCCCCGCATTTGGGGCAGTTTCCTCTAAAATCGGTGTCCGCCGCCAGAGTCACGGCGCAACTAAAGCAGCGTGAGGCGACGACATTCTGCACGAGTCTGGGAAGCTTTGGACCCGTGACGTCAATCGGCAATCTGGGGCCTTGCGGCTTGGGGCGGTCAGCTCGGAAAGAACCGTTGCTGCCACGTTCTGAATCTTGATAACCGTTTTGGCGGTATTTGCGATCTCCGTCCATGAGCGTTGATCGACTCCTTGGGAAATCCAGTCCGGCGATTAGGAAATATTTTCAAAACGATTTACTACCGCGGACTGGCAAAAGTCACACAAGTGCATACTTCGGGATTCCCAAGAACAAGACATGTTGAATCTTAAGAAACTCAAAGTGCTGCGGGAAAGCGGAAGGTTAAGTGCATTTAAGTTCCCCGCTTGCACCTATCTTGTATTTACCACGGATTGAACGAGCATACTAGCGCTATTCGATGAATTTTTACTTTTGTGAGCCGTTAAAATACAAGAAGGTACTACTCCCGCCCTTAGACATTGGTCCTTTCTTGTGACCTTTTACTAATCGGAAACCCACTTGAGCAGCGCATTGCAGGGACGCGTCAGCGGATTGTCGAAATGATTGGGGCTGATCCGCACAGAGTAACCCAAGCGGCCCGTCTGCTGCACGGTAAATTCGTTGGCGAACAAGACGGCGGCGCCACGCTTTTCGGTGGCTTTCAACGGCAGCGTAAAGGTGCCGAGTAATTGGCCATTCACGCCAATGTGGCCCATCACCGCTTCCACGCGAACGTCGGCGGGATCCAGGCCAGCCAGGTCCACCAGGGCCTTAATGGGCACAGCGGCGCCACTCATCACTTGATCGGCTGGACCATCGGCCAGTTCGAGGAAGCGAACGGCGCTCCAATTACTATTGATGCGAGCGTCCCAGCCCGTCTTGTTGCGGGCCAGTTCAAAGCTATTTTTCGAAACGCTTTGCCACAGCGCATGCGCCGGCTGATAAAGCTCCGACATGTATTCGGCAAGCATCCGCCCGCAGCCAAAGCGCGGGGTCAGATTGGCGATGCAGGTTTTCATGCGCTGTACCCAGCCGGTGGGAATCTCGTCGTCGGAATCCTGGTTCTGATAAAAGAGCGGGACAATTTCGTTTTCGAGCATCGAGTAGATGCCGCTGGCGTGCATATCGTCCTGGTCTTCGGCGTATGATTGCCGGTCGCCAATGGCCCAGCCGCCGGAGATCTCGTAGGCTTCATCGAACCAGCCATCCAGCACACTCAGATTGAGCACGCCGTTCATGGCCGCCTTCATGCCGCTGGTACCGCAAGCTTCTTCGCCGCGTTGCGGATTATTGAGCCAAAGGTCAACCCCTTGCACCAGTTCACGCGCCACCTGAATACTATAGTCTTCGACGAAAATAAGACGTTTGGAAATTTCCGGATCGCGCGAGAGGGTCACAATTTCACGGATTAGCGTTTTGCCAGGATGATCTTTGGGGTGCGCTTTACCCGCGATAACAATCTGCACCGGCATCTTAGGATTGTTGAGGATTTTCTTGAGCCGGGCGACATCGCGAAAAAGCAGAGTCGCGCGCTTGTAGGTCGCGAAACGGCGCGCGAAACCAATGGTGAACACCTCAGGGTCGAGAACCTCCTGCACGCGGCGAGCTTCCGCCGTTGAGGCCTTGCGTTGGACAGCGGAATTAAAAGCCCGCTCGCGGACATAGGCGACCATGCGGCGCTTGCGCTTGCGATGCATTTCCCACAGTTCCTGAGTGGGGATTTCCTGCACCGCTTCCCACATTTTGACTTCGTCCAGGCGCTCGCGCCAATCCGGCTGCAAGTATTGGTCGTACAGGCTGGCTAAGTCGCCGTTGATCCATGTGGGCTGATGTACGCCGTTGGTAACGGATGTAATGGGCACTTCCTCCAACGGAAGTTTGGGCCACAGATTTTGGAACATTTCCTGCGATACCGTGCGGTGCAGCACACTGACCGCGTTGCGGAAAGCCGAGGTTTTCAACGCCAATACCGCCATCGAGAAACGCTCCGACATGTCTTGCAGGTTGGTGCGGCCAAGGGAAAGAAGCGCTTCGAATGAAAATCCCGCCTTCTGGCAGTAGTCGTTGAAATGCTCGTAAACCAGGCTGGAATCGAATAAATCAATACCGGCGGGCACCGAGGTATGGGTGGTAAAAACGTTGCTCACGCGGGTAGCCTCAAGCGCCTGGTCGAAGGAAAGCTCATGCTCCTGCATCAATACGCGGATGCGTTCAATGGCTTGAAAAGCCGAGTGGCCCTCGTTCATGTGGTGGACGGTGGGTGTAACGCCCAGCCGGGCCAGAGCTCGCAGGCCGCCGATGCCCAGCACAATCTCCTGGCGGATGCGCTTCAGGATGTCGCCGCCGTACAACTGGTCGGTGATTTCACGGTGCTCCACCAAACGATTCTGCGGGATGTTGGTATCGAGAAGGTACAATCTGACCCGGCCCACATCGATGCGCCAGACTTTTATAAAGAGCTCGCCGGTGGGAAGGTTGACGCTCACTACAATTTCGCGGCCGTTCGCGTCGAGCGCGGGGCGAACAGGGAGGGTGTAGAAATCGTTGAGCGGCGTGCGTTCCTGTTGCCAGCCATCGGGATTCAGATATTGCTGCAAATAGCCGCGCTGGTAGAGCAGACCCACGCCCGTAAGCGCAAAATCGCTATCGCTGGCGCCTTTCATATGGTCGCCGGACAAAAGGCCCAGACCACCGGAATAAATCTGCATGCAATCGAGCAAGCCGTATTCCATGGAAAAGTACGCGATGCGGGGCGTGGCCTCCGTGGGCACGCTGGAATGCAGGTAGGCATCGTAGCGTTCGCAGGCGCGCCGGTACAGCAGCGCGAATCGGGGGTCGGCTGCCGCCCTGTCCAACTTCTCTTGGGGGATGCGCCCTAGCAGTTCCACGGGATTGTGATTGCACTCTTTCCACAATTGCGGATCGAGCCGGCGGAACAGCGAGCGGAGTTGATGATCCCAACTCCATACCAAGTTGTAGCCAATCTCAGAAAGGCGATTCAGAGTTTGGGGCAGCGCCGGGCGAACCAGGAATTCTTTAAGTGGTTGAATTTGATAAGGCATGGGATTACCACGAAGTAGTCCTATCAAGAAAGGTGTACGCAGATTGCCGGAATTCTATAGGAATCCCAAATTTCCTTCGTGAACACTCGGAACTTTGAAACGTTTAACAACCTAGATAACATTCTCGCACGACGGATAATAGATACCGAGGAGAAGGCTTGTCATTCTTATCGTTCGATTCCGTGACATACGCTACCGCTGAACGAAATATTCTGAACGGCGTTAGCTTTGCGGCTGAGCGCGGAGAAATACTAGTCCTGCTGGGGCGCAGCGGGTCGGGCAAGACGACGGCTCTACGCTTGGTGAACCGATTGCTTGAACCCACCGGCGGAACGATTTATCTGGATGGACGAAACACCGCCGATCTTGATTTGATTGCCCTGCGCCGGAGAACCGGCTACGTGATTCAGGAGCTTGGTTTACTACCGCACTGGACCATAGAGCAGAATGTGGCGTTGGTGCCGCGGCTGCTGGATTGGCCGGTAGAAAAGCAGCGCGCGCGGGCGCACGAACTGCTGAGGCAGGTTGGATTGGAAGAGGATGGTGTGGCGCAGCGCAGACCGCACCAGCTTTCCGGCGGCCAAAGGCAGCGGGTGGCGGTGGCCCGCGCGCTGGCGGCCGAACCCGACCTCTTGCTCTTTGACGAACCGTTCGGCGCGCTGGATCCTGTGACCCGCCGCGAAATGCAGCAGCAGCTTTTGGCTTTGACCAAACGTTATAACGTGGCGGTGGTGTTTGTGACGCATGATGTTGCGGAAGCGTTAATGCTGGCAAACCGCATTGCGGTTCTGGCCAATGGCAACCTGGAATGTGTGCTTCCTCCCAGTGAATTCGTTCAGGTGAATACGCCGGTGGCGCGCGCGTTCTTAGATACGCTGCCAAATCGGGGAACGGCCTTGTGAAGTGGGCGATCTTAGCCGTTGGTATTTTGATTCGCAGTGTGACGGCGGGCGCACCCGACGCGCCGCTGGCCGATCCACAAGCGCTCCGCCAGCGC
Source organism: Bryobacterales bacterium (assembly GCA_963785595.1). Taxonomy (GTDB): domain Bacteria; phylum Acidobacteriota; class Terriglobia; order Bryobacterales; family Bryobacteraceae; genus Bog-105. The sequence continues at coordinate 506,700 of CAWAVY010000005.1, forward strand.
GCCATTGTGAGTTCGCAAAAGCTGAGAAAGGATCGCGAGAACTATTCCTGCACGGTTCGCGAAGAGACCTACGAGTTGAATAGCGATGGTTCGGTGAAAAAGAAGAAGACCGTTCTTGAAGAGCGATTCTTCGTGAACGGCTGGCCGGTGGACCATGTGCTGGCGCGCGACGGCAAAACATTGAGCGGCGAAGACGCGAAGAAAGAGCAGGATCGAACCGACAAAGAAGTGAAGAAGTTCAGCGATACGAAGAAGGCGGATAAAGAGGAAGAGCAAACTGAGCGGCAGATCGACGTTTTCCTGAGAGCTTTGCGCTTCAGCAACGGCCATCGCGAACAGCGGGACAGCCGCAGCACGGTGGTGTACGATTTGGCGGGCGATCCGAATTTCCATCCGCAAAAATTGGAGGAACGCTTCGCCCAGGCGCTTACGGGCAGGATTTGGATGGACGAAGAATCAGGCGTACCCCGGGAGTTGAAAGTGGAAACCGGGCGCGACGTAAAGATTGCCGGCGGAGTGGCGGCGAACCTGCACAAAGGATTTCAATTACACCTGCTGCAACAGCGGCAACCCGACGGCGTGTGGCTGACGAAAGTAGCGGAAGGAAGCGGCGATGTGCGCGCGGTGCTTTTTCTGAGGCAGCGCTTTCGATTCCGCGAGGAATTGGGCGAGTGCCATCTTTTCTCGGTGAATACTCAGCAAAAGATGCAAGCGCCGAAGCTACCGTAATAGCCGCAATTCCTCAAGCAGGATCTTGCCTCTCGCTGCGTCAGCGTGCAGATCCCTCCGTGATAACTCCTGGAGCTTACGGGCGATGATTTTGGTGTACTCGTCAATCTTGACCAGTGGTATCGCCGCGACGGGTTGCCCCTCCTGAGCTTCGATCTCGGCCACTATTCGCTTCGCCAACTCAACTTGTAGAGGTGGAAGGGGCTCGAATGAAGCGGATTCCCCGGCAGCCGCCGATGATCTCGCCCACTGTCGGATGAACTGGATGGCATTGTAGCCCGCGGGTATCGCCTGATCAGAACTGAAGCTTTCGACGAAATCAAACATTCCTAAATTCCCTCCAGCCCAATCGCGTCGAAACAGTCGCGTGGCAAAGCCTCTATAACGAATTCGGCGGACAGGGGGTGCGCACGCTGGCCGATTGGAACTGGCCTAACTCGGTCTCGAATCAAACAAAATGGAATCACGTAGCACATCGGCCTAAAATCTCGAATGTCGGACGCCTCAACTACGGACGCTATCTCCGCCGCGCCATCTTCATCGATAATGTCGCCGAGACGCTTTGACTCAACGCCTCGCAAGATACCGGCTTTGTTTGCAATTATTTTAGCACTGTGGCGGTCGCCGCTCAAAATGTCTTTTCTGAGGCCGCGATAAATCTCAACAGGGCTAGATGATGGCGGCAGTACGTAGTTCAGAGACGGTACAGAATATGGGTCGAAATGCGGACTGCACCAAACGTAATGCTCTCCTCGATAATAACGTTCCGAGATTATGCAGGCGAGCCAAGTGTTGGTTGAGTACAAAACAATCGGTTCTCGAAGCATCGCGCAAGTTAGACACTTCGATGTTGGCACACTTCACTTCTACATCGACAGTGTCATACTTCGAGCTTGTCCCAACCTAACGCGGAGATTCGCGAAACGGGAGCCTGGCATTTTAATGCGCCTTTTGCACGCACAAAAAAGGGTCGCTTAAGCAATAATTCTAAGAAGAGTTGACTTTTGGACCCATACGTTCTCAAAACGCTGCTCCACGACATCGTGGAATCTACCGCCGAGCACATTGTCCTGGTCGCCGTTTCTTCGCTGATTGCGGTTGTGATCGGCGTCGGCCTGGGTATTCTCGGCACGCGCCGTAAAGCTTTGCGCAACATCTCAATTTCGGTCGCCAATGTTTTGCAAACCATCCCCAGCTTGGCGTTGTTCGGCTTTCTACTGCCGATTCCTTTTATAGGAGGCATCGGCAAGCACACCGCCATTCTGTGCCTGGTGCTCTATTCACTTTTGCCGATTCTGCGAAACACCGTGGTTGGCATTGCGGGTGTGGATGCGCCATTGCGCGAAGCGGCTGTGGCTATGGGAATGACGGACAGGCAATTGCTGCAATTGGTGGAACTGCCATTGGCCGCGCCCACCATCTTGGCGGGCGTGCGGATCGCGCTTGTAACCAATATTGGCACGGCGGTCATTGCCGCCATCATCGGTGGAGGCGGATTGGGCGTACTGATTTTCCGCGGTGTCGAATCGTTGGACACACTGCTGATTCTGGCGGGCGCGGTACCGGCCGCTCTCATGGCACTCGTAGCGGATGGCGCCATGTCTTACCTCGAGAAGAAAGTGGCGGTCCGATGAGGCGCGCGGCCTTGGGCCTGGCGGGCGCAATCCTTGTTTTGAGTGCGTGTGGACGGAGCGGGACCATTGCCATCGGTTCGAAGAATTTCGTCGAGCAACTGCTGTTAGGTGAATTAGCGGCACAGCAGTTGGAGCGCAAACTGCACATAACGGTGGACCGCCGGTTCAACCTGGGTGGTACGTTATTGGCGCACGATGCCATTGTCAAAGGCGATATAGACATCTATCCCGAATACACCGGCACCGCGATCACGGTTGTCCTGCGCCAACGCGGCACCGCCGCCCCAGCCAGTGTCTATCGGCAAGTGCGGGCAGCCTATGAAGAACGTTTTCATTTGCGCTGGCTCCCGCCGCTCGGCTTCAACGACACTTTCGCCATGGTTGTGAGAAGCGCAGACGCGGCGCGCCTGAGCGAGCCGATGCTCTCGGCGGCAAAGGCGCGTGCGTGGCGGCTTGGAGTCGGCTACGAATTTTTGACGCGTGCGGATGGATTGCAGAGTCTGGATCGGACTTACGATTTGAAATGGGATGGGACGCCCAGGAGCATGGATCTGGGCTTGCTCTACAGTGCGCTAGAGCAGAAGCAGATTGATATGGGCGCGGCGAATTCCACCGACGGGCAATTGGCACAGGCGAAATTTGCCGCCTTAGGAGATGATAAAAAGACGTTCCCGCCCTACAACGCTTGCTTTGTTGTGCGGGAAGAATTACTGAGCCGTCAACCCCAGGTGGCCTGGGCTCTTGAGTTGCTGCACGACCGGATTGACGACAAAGCGATGCGGGATATGAACCGCCGCGTGGCGATTGCGCATGAGCCGGTCGCCCAGGTTATTAGGAACTTCCTGGAAACGCTTGAAGCGGCGCCCGATCTAAAACGATGATCAACAAACTGGTAGTCGAAAATTTGAAACACCGCTGGGTGCGCACACTTTTGGGTGCTTTGCTGGTGGGTGTACTGGTGGCTTCCATCACTACGTTGATTGGTCTCAGCCGCGGCTTGCTTGAGGAGCGGGCGGCGCGCGCCAAAGGCACAGGGGCGGACATTTTTCTGAAGCCCGACACGCACGGCACCGTATCTTTCGCCAGCGGCCCGGTTTCAGAAAAGTTTGTGGCGCTGGTCCGCAAACAGCCGCATGTCGAGCAAGCTGTGGGCGTGCTGGTGCAGTCGGTGGAATTGATTACCTCCATGAATGGAGTGAACGCAGCGGAATTCGAACGCATCAGCGGCGGGTTTCATTACCTGGAAGGCGGCCCGCCGAAAGCGCCTGACGATATGTTGGTGGATGAATCCTACGCCCGGCAAAAGCACTTGCACGTGGGCGCCACGGTAAACATCTTTGGCCACGATTGGCGTCTGGCCGGTATCGTTGAGGGCGGGATGTTGGCGCGTTTTGTTGTGCGCTTGGACACGCTGCAACAGGTAACGGCCAATACCGGCAAAATATCGCAGATCCTGGTGAAACTCGACGACCCGGCTCGTACCAATGAAATGGTGGCGTACTTCGACAAACTGCTAGCCGGAGACCTGAAGGCCATTTCGATCGCGGATTTCGTTTCGCAATTCAGCATCAGCTCATTTCCCCAGTTGGAGTTGTTCATCAACATCATTACCGTGATGTGGGTGGTGGTGATCTTTCTGGTGGTCGGCCTTTCGATGTACACCGCCGTGTTAGAGCGCACCCGCGAGATTGGAATATTGAAGGCCTTGGGCGCCAAGCCGTGGACCATCCTCGATTTGCTCATTCGCGAGGCGATTCTGCTGGCTTTGGTCGGCTGGGTGATCGGCATCGTCCTGGCCTTGGTTACGCGGTCACTCATAGTGAGCATGTTCCCCGCATCGCTCAACGTGGTGAACGTGCCCGATTGGTGGCCCAAGGCCGCTGCCATCGCCTTGTCAGGAGCCGTGTTAGGCGCTCTTTATCCGGGCTTGAAAGCGGCGCGGCAGGATGCCATTGAGGCGCTCAGTTATGAGTAGCCAGCAGCAGGTGCAAATAGCGCCCGAGATCATTCGCGTCAAAGACTTGCGTAAAATCTATCGAACCGGCGGCGTGGACGTGGAGGCGTTGCGCGGAGTCGATCTGGACGTTCGGCGCGGCGAGTTTGTGGCGGTGGTGGGCCCCTCAGGCTCAGGTAAATCCACGCTTTTCAATATTCTTGGAGGGTTGACGCCTCCCACATCGGGCGAGGTATGGATCGACGGCATGGATCTGCGCGGAATGACAGAATCGGCGCGCACGGAAATGCGCCAGCGCAAGGTTGGCTTCGTATTTCAAAAATACAATCTGCTGCCGACGCTCAGCGCGCGTGACAATATCTATCTCGCCCAAGCGATCGCCGGCATCAAGACACCGCCGCCGGGTTTTGACAACGTGTTGAAAATGCTGGGGATCACCGCCCGGCTCGACCACAAGCCGCGCGCCCTATCGGGCGGAGAACAGCAGCGCGTCGCCATTGCGCGCGCGCTGGTTAATCAACCGGCCATCCTGCTGGCCGATGAGCCCACAGGCAACCTGGACACAGCTAACTCGAATGCTGTGTTAGACTTACTCCGCGACCTTAACAAGCGAACCGGTCAGACCATTCTCATGATTACGCATAATCCCGAAGCGGCGGCCTTCGCCGATCGAATTGTTTCCATGCGCGACGGACAAGTATTAAAGAGAGGCGAAGGGGAAATCGGCGACTAGTTTGCTAGGCTTACCTTGTAGCTTCGTGCTACGGCCCGACATTTTCCGAAAATTTTTCGCGTGATCCGCCTTTTTCGCGTCTTCATTCCTGCTAGCGTCGTTGCGCTCCTCATTTCAGAGATCGTTCTTATTCTGGGGTGCTATGTACTTGCGCTGTTTTTCCTTGGGATCGATCCGGCTTTCTACCTCTTCGAAGAGCGGAATTACTGGAAGTTTCTGGTTGTGGCCGCCGTCATCATCCTGGGCCTTTATTTTCAAGACCTGTATGGCGACCTGCGCATCATCTCTAATATTCTGCTGGTGCAGCAGGTCTGTCTGTCGGTGGGCCTCGCGCTTTTGATTTCCGCTTTTATCGGCTACATCGACCAGAACGCGTTGCTGGGCCGCTGGATGATGATGATCGGCAGCCTTGGTGTTGTCATTCTTTTGCCATTGTGGAGAATTTTCTTTTGGCGATACGTCATCTCAGCCTTGCGCTCAGAGCGCGTGCTGCTGATGGGAAATTCAAGCATCTTAAGCGAAGTGATTACTGCTGTTTTGGCGCGGCCGGAGTTTGGTTATAAGCTAATCGGCTACTTGTGCGAAGACCAGCCCGCCGATTTTCCGATTCCTTGCCTGGGGACGCTAGCCGATGTCCGGGCGGTTTGCGAGCAGCATCGGCCCACGCGGCTGGTGGTGGGTATGGCCGAGAGACGCAACCGTTTGCCGGTGCAGGATCTCCTGGAAGTCCGTTTCGGCGGCGTTCTGGTGGAAGACGCGGCCGATACCTACGAAGTGGCGCTGCACCGCGTCTGTAGCAGCAAGATTCAACCATCGCAGTTAATTTTTTCCAGCATGTTGGGTCCGCGGCGGAATGCCATTGCGCTGCAAACTTTCTACTCGCTGATGATTAGCTTGCTTGGCTTGCTGCTGACCTCGCCGCTGCTGCTGCTCACCGCGCTGGCGGTGAAGTTGACTTCAAAAGGCCCGGTGCTTTACCGCCAACGCCGAGTGGGCCTGAGTGGGCGGATTTTCACGGTTTACAAGTTCCGCTCGATGTATGTGGATGCGGAAGCCCGGACGGGCGCGGTTTGGGCCGTGAAAGACGATCCGCGTATCACGCCCGTTGGGAAGTGGCTGCGAAAGCTAAGGCTGGATGAATTACCGCAATTCTGGAACGTATTGCGCGGCGATATGTCGATCGTGGGGCCGCGTCCCGAACGCCCGGAATTTGTCGATCTGCTGGCGCAACAGATTCCCTACTACCGGCAAAGGCTAGCCGTAAAACCGGGCATTACGGGCTGGGCTCAGATTAACCATAAGTATGGCGATAGCGAGTTAGACGCCATGATCAAACTCGAATACGACCTCTACTACATTAAGCACGTGGCGCCAGCCTTGGATTTTTACATCATCTTTCACACGCTGAAGGTGATGGTGCTCAGCAAGGGCTCTCAATAACAGTTAGTTCATTTAAAGCCGTCGAATCGCAATAACGATTCGGAGCCGTAGCGGTGATAGCCTGTAAAGCTCATCTGATTCCATTCGCGGCGCTTCGATTCGGCATAGGATACCGAATACGCGGCAGCGCTGGGTAAACGCCAGGTTTTGCCATTCAGATCGATTGCCGCTAGCGTCACGTCCCAATCGATTTCGGAAATGCGCGTTTCTTCCGGTATGGAGATGGACCTGCGCGTGATTTTGAGAATCTCGCCGGTTGCGGTTGAGATCCACACGTCGGTGGTAAAAGGAAGACGGTAATGCTTGGAACTGACCTCAAGATCCCAGGGGCTATCATCCTCACTTACGCTAAAGCGATAGATGGCGGCGGCAGTGCCGGCCAGAGTTGTGGAGTCGATGAAAGAGACAGACTGGCTTTCTAACAGTTGCTCGGTTTGTTGCAGCAAAGTGCCGAACTCCCCTTCCGACCAAGCGCCCGAGAGAGCTGAAATGCTGGGCAAACTCCGCGTGTTTTGCCGGACATCGTAATAGCGTTCCACGCCGTTTTCAAACGAGAGATTGGCGGACACATGATCGATGGAACGCGTCTTCGATCCGCGCGTATCGCCCTTGAAGCGTTGAATCTCTTCCTGGCATACGAAGGATTTCAGGTCCGCGTACAGGCGGTTGTTCGCCAGGCGCGATTTTTCGAGAAGCTGAGTTTGCGGCGTTGTTTCGGGGGAAAGGGCCGGCATTGACTCGGGTCTGGGAATAGAATCCGCGGGCGTACCCCACACTGCGAATGCGAATGAAGCTAAACAAAAAGCCGAACGCAGAAACAAGCGATCCTCCGCGAAGAGCTTAGCCAACGTATTCACAAAGTGAGTACCGGTTAAGGAAGCCAGCGAAGTACGTTTTGCTAATTGCCCTTCATAAATTTCATCGGCGGAAACGTGAAGGGCTTGAGGCGATTCTGGCGAAGCGCGTTTTTAATGCGAAGCTTTGCGGAATTCGGCGACGGCTTTTTCGTGCTCCGTCAAAGTAGCACTGAAATGATGGCCGCCTGAGCCATCGGCGCGCGCCACAAAAAACAAGTAGCTCTCAGTGGATGGATGTAAGGCGGCTTTCAAAGATGGCGCGCCCGGATTAGCGATGGGTCCCGGAGGCAGACCGGTGTGCGCATACGTATTGTAAGGATTAACGCTGGCTAAGTCCGATTTGTGAATTACGCCTTTGTAACGGCTGTCGAGCATGGCGGCGTAGACCGTTGTAGGATCGCACTGCAGCGGCATGTTGAGGCGGAGGCGATTCGTGAACACCCCGGCCACCAGTGCCCGCTCCGCAGCCACCCCGGTTTCCTTTTCAACCAATGACGCGAGAGTGACCACGCGATGCACCTCGCCGCCCGGTAGGGTAGGTGCCACTGCGCGCCATTCCTTGCGGAATTCGTTCGTCATCATGCGACACAACTGCTTCGCGGTGGTTGTGTGCGTCACTTCGTAGCTGGAAGGGAAGAGATAGCCTTCCAGGCTTGGAGCTTTTGGGTCAAGATCGCGGATGCTTTCCGCTGCGCCCGAGGCCGCCAGAAAGTCATCCGCCTTGATGGTGGTCGCATTTTCAACAATGGCGGCGATGTCAAACCGGTTGCTGCCCTCGGGAATCGTGACGACGACAAAATAGATCTGTCCACGGCTGATTTTGTCGAAAATTTCAAAGGGCGTCTGCTCGGCGCCAAAGCGGTACTCACCAGCCTGCAGCCTGGCGCGCGGATGAAGCAAGCGAACCGCCAGGAAGGCCCAATTCGAGCGCACCAGACCTTCGGCGGCAAGCGAATCGGCGATCGCCCGGCTGGACATGCCGCGCTCGATTTCTACAAAAGTCTCATCTTGCGAAGCGCGCACGGGCCCGAGATACCAGAGCCCCGCCGCGCCCAAGCCGCCCAGGATCATCAGAGCGACTAGAAAGACGAACCACCGCCACCAGCGCGAACGGCTAGCCACTGCATTCCCCCGCATCGCGAAGCGGTTCCGAGAGCCTTTCATTTTCCAGAAAGCCGAGGTAGCTTTCTAAAATCAGGACGGCGGACATACGATCGACAGCTTGGCGGCTTTGCGCCAGATTTGCTCCGCCGTCGCGCATCAAGCGTTCCGCTTCCTTGGACGTCAGCCGCTCATCCCAATACACCACCGGAAGATGCAGGCGGCGGGAAAGGCGCTCCGCAAACTCGCGGGTATATTCGCTTTGCCGGCTTTCGTCCCCGCTCATATGCAGTGGCTTACCCACCAGCAGAGTGTGAACGTTCCATTGAGCGGCAATTTGCTCAAGCGCGGTCAGGTCGTCGCGAATGCGCGTTCGAACGAGTGTGTCAATGCCCTGTGCCGTACACCCGAGTTCATCGGTAACCGCTAAGCCGATCCGTTTCTTGCCCACATCAAGCGCAAGCACTCGGCCATTCTTGTCATTGTGCTTTCTTTCCGTCATCTTGGATTATAGAAGGTGCGAAACTGATAGCAGAAGCGCACTGGACGAAACTTCTGCTTTGGCAGTGTTAGAGACCCCACCACCCACTACGGACAAGGCCGTCAGCCTGGCAATTTCGGTGATTGCGTTAGCGGCCGCCGTTGCCTTGTTGTATTTTGGCAAAGATTTTTTCATCACGCTCATTGTGGCGGCGGTATTCGCCTTTCTCCTCGATCCGCTGGTGATTCTGGTCATGAAGCTGCGAATTCCCCGAGCTCCTTCGACGGCGATCGTGATCGTTTTTGCATTAGTGGCTGTGTATTTGCTGAGTTTGGTGATCTGGATGCAGCTTGTCACCTTGAGCGACGATTTACCGACCTATAGCTCGCGCGTGGCCGAGTTGGTGGACAAGGCCAACGATAAATTAGACGCGTTGGAGAAGAAGACGGTGGACCTGATTGTGCCTGGAACGCTGCGCCAGCAGGAGCAGCAGATACAACAAAAGCCGCAAGAAGCCATGAAGGCGCGCCGCCGCCGCGCCGGCATTCCTTTACCGCCGCCCGTGCAGCAAGCTGGCCCGGTGATTCAGGAAGTGCGCGTTCACAGCGAGCCTAAGCCCCTCATCTCAACCGTCTACAGTTATGCGGCGCAGTATTTTCACATTCTGGTCATGGCTTCGTTTGTGCCGTTCCTGGTCTACTTCATGCTGAGTTGGCGCGATCACATCAGCCGGACATTTCAACGCCTGTTTCAAGGAGAATCGCGCTACGTCGTGGGCAGGAGTTGGTCCGGCATCGGCGAATCGACACGCGGTTATGTGTTGGGCAATTTTCTACTGTGGGTTTTCGTCAGCAGCGTAAGCGCCGTCGCGTTCTTTCTGCTGCAAGTGCCTTACTGGCCTTTGGTGGGGCCCGTCAGTGCTTTCTTCAGTTTGGTGCCCTACATCGGCCTGCCGCTCTCGATTGTGCCCCCGGTGCTGGCGGCCCTGGCGATTCCAAACAAATTCAAAGTGGTGGCGCTGATTGTGGTGATCACGGCGCTGCTACACCTGATTGCGATGAACTTTTTGTATGCCAAGATCATTGGCCGCCGGGTCAGGCTTAATCCGTTTATCGTTACCGTTGCGCTGATGTTTTGGGGCATGCTTTGGGGCGGTGTCGGGCTTTTACTGGCGGTTCCGGTAACGGCGGGTATTAAGGCCGTCTGCGATAACGTGGAATCCTTGCAGGACTACGGCCGCTTGTTGGGTGACGATTGATGAATTTTTACGTTTGAGGCGCGAAGAAATGCCGCTTTGATTCGTTAGAATCATGCGCCGCGCTCTGTCACAAAACTCGCAGCGATCTCCGGTGACGAACCCGCCACCACCAACGCGGGCTTATCACGCAACGCCTCCCGCCGCACATAAGCCAGCGCCACAACCTCGCCAAGCGCCGGAGAGTATGCCGCCGAAGTGATCTCCGCCACTGGATTGCCATTCGCCAGCAGCTTCGCACCCGGTTCGGGAGGTTCTGTTGCAGCTATGCGCACTGGCGCTAGCAAGCGATGCACCTGCCCCTGCGCGCGGACGCGTTCCACAATCTCCTGGCCGAGATAGCAGCCTTTGTTCGCATGCACAGCATGTGTCATCTGCGTCTCTTGCGCCAGGTAGCGTGAGCTCATGTCTTCGCCAAACCGGGGCGTACCATGCTCCAAACGCACGATTCGCACGTCCGCCGGTAGCGCTTCGGGTATATTCGCCTCTTTCAGCCGGTCGACCAAGGCCGCTTTTTCGGCCGGCGGAAGAAACACGCGCAAGCCCGGCGCTCCGGTAACGGAAACCCGCGCGAGGAAGCCGTCCTCCCAACTCGCCGTGCCAAACACCTCAGTGGGGATGGGCAGCCCCAGGGCGGCAACGGTCTCCAGACTGGCAGGCCCTTCCAGCGCGATCGCCGCCAGCTTGCCGGTCTCATCCTCGAGCGTGGCATCATCGGCAATGATGTACCGGTCAAGGTGATCGCGCAGAACGGCCGCGCCTTCCGGTTCTGTATCGAGCAGGAAGCCGTCGGGCCGGTGATAGATGTATGAATCGGCAATGATGCGTCCTTTATCCGTCAGGAAAAAGGCATAGAGGCCCGCGCCTTCCGCCAGATTCTTCACATCGTTGGTGCTCATCGCGTGCAACAGGCGCGCGTTGTCTTCGCCCGTCACCAGAATCTTGCCGCGGCCGGAAACGTCGAACCACGCTACCGCCAAGCGGAGCGCTTCATAGCCTGTCATAGCGAGCCAAAAGCCGGCATACTCAGCGAACGCAGATAAGCGGAAATCAGAACCACAATCACACCCGAAATGGTAATGCTCAAGAGCCGGTGTTTGCCCTTGCCCGCGAAATTGACGTCCCCATAAGGGGATGTTGCCCAAAGAACCGCCGTCGCATAAATGTGCAAAACAGCCAGCATCTTGATGCCGAATGCGATGTGATACACCCGCGAATGCGGCGTCTGCAGAAAGTTGTAAACACCCGAAAGCAAGCTCAGCGCGATGATCGTGAAAAGGATTGCGCGGTATCTCAATTGGGCTCCCGCAGCGGCTTGCATGCGTCTGTCTTCCGGCAAAACATTCAATACGGGAGTCAAAACCCGCCTCGCGTAGAAACACCCGCCCAGCAAAAAAATAGCGCAAATGATGTGAGTAAAACGCGAAAAAACGTGCAGAAGAATATCGAGATCAGTCACTTAACGAGTATATATAGAGGATCTCAAACTCAAAACTCGGGAAACTCCAAACTCGGAGTATACTCAAACACCTTTTTCGCGTCGCGTCGAAAATGCAAATCGGCCAGCATCTCCGCTGAATCTCCAATCAGCCTAGCTGATTCTGGCGCAGGACTTCGCGATACTCCGATTGGTATGGATTAAGCGGCAGATCCTCTCCGGCTAGGTTGCAAGCGATATGCCAAGGTTCGGCATGGTAGATCATGTCGTCAAAAGAAGGCTCATTGCATTTCGTTTCGGGTCCGCGGGGCAGTTGCCGCCACATTACCGTTACTTTCTCTGCAGCCTTTTCCCGTTCGAACTGATGAAAGCGGACGAGACAATCTTCCACCGCAGACCAGAAGTGAGCCGCTGCGCTCGCCTGTACCATATCTATATGATCCGCTTTCGCGACGTTTTATTCAAGACCGCTTCGGCAGCGGGGGTATGGAAACTCAGCTGATCGGCATCTGCGATGCTCATTCGCTGGTTCCAGAACGCAGCAACCGGACCGTACACCACGTCGTAATATGACGCGAGAGGGGGCGGCCGCCCATGGTCGGTGGCACCGTTCCTACAGTAGTGGACGAGGCTCCAGAAATCGTCGGCATCGAAATCTCCTCTTACGAAGGTCAAACCCTGCAGAGTCGCCAAATCATTCCGCGCAAGTTGTAGTTGCACTACTGCCGGCAGCACGCCAGGTTTTGTCGCGGCAATCTGTGCTGCCCAGGTATGAGCCTGACGCCGCAGCGTGGTGGTGTAAAAACCTGGTCCGAAGTCGGTGTGCGTTCTGCCGAAACAGGTTTGAATCGGGCCGGCCACTATCGCGGCAGCGGCAGTGTCTACTGTACCGTGATAGAGGATGATATCTTGATCGGTCCAAGGCCGAGGCGGATAAATAATAGGGCTCGAGACCATTGTGGATTTCCCAGTATCTCAGTCCAACACAACTTACGTTAAACCCACAGGTCGCGCTGGCGCAGACGCGCGGCTGAAAAACGCCGCGAACAGTGATCTCGTGAATTTCTGCTATTTGCGTTGTGATCAGAAAAATCGTCACGACCCGCAGTCCATGAGTTCGCGGTGAAGAACATTCCAAAGATGCCGGTTATGACGGCGCCACTGGTACTGACAATAGTGGTCGTCAGAGGCGTGTCCATACAGCCAATCTTAATTCACCAGCACCGGCATCGCGCTCACAATACGCGCATTGCCGGTGCGCATAACGCGCAAAGCCTGCTCTAAACCTTCAATAAAAAAATACTCGCCCCACATCACCGATTCATCCACACCGAGCCCTTTGTGCAAATGATAAACGCCGCCCTTCAGAATGCCGCCCCATTTCGGATCGCCGTTCGCTAGATACTTGGTGCAAAGCGTTCGCAGAATATGAATCGCGGTTGACCAATAGAAATGCCCTTTCATGGGATCGCCGCTGTGCCGGCACAAACGAAACAGCCCCGCCGCCGCTATGGCCGCCGCCGATGAATCGATAACACCGCGATTTTCCGCCGGCGCATTGTAGTCCCACGGCGGCACGCCATCGCTCGGTGTGTGCGTGATGTAGTAATCGGCACACGCTTCGGCGGTTTGCAAAAAACGCGGATCGCGGCTGTATTCGTAGGAAACCGTAAATCCGTATAGCGACCAAGCCAGCCCGCGCGACCAGCAGGAATCTCCGCGGAAGCCCTGTTGCGTCGATTGCCGCAGAAACTCTCCGCTCTCCTGATCGAAAATTCCTTCGTGCGCGGTTGAGCCATCCCCGCGCACCAAACTGCGCCGCGTGGTGATGCAATGCCTTACTGCGATATCGCGCAGTCGCTTGTCGTTCGTCTCTCGCGCGGCGTAAAAGATGATGCCCACGTTCATCATAATGTCGATGAAAATGGAATCCTCCGCCACAAACGAGCGTAGATACTGGCCGGCGTCATTGAAGCGCTGCGCCAGCGTGCGGCCCGCTTGAATCACCACGTCGCGAATGGCCGGCTCACGCGTAAATTGATACCAGCGGTAGTAAGTAGAAAAAAAGATGAAGCCCAGATCGTGTACTTCGCGATCCGTTTTGCGCGACTCCAACGGCTTGCTGTAACGAATCGCCTGTTCCATCCAGTATTTCGCTTCGGGTTTATCGGTACCCATGTGCTTCAGAAAAAGCCACATCATGCCCGGCAGAAACCCGTCGCACCAATGCGCCCAAACCGGACCCGCATGCTTCCAGGCGCCCCCCGCCGTATACATCGGATAGAAGTCGGGATAAGTTTCGATCAGGCGCTTCACTTGCTTCTGCCCAAAGTTGATGGCTGTTTCGAACAGCTCTCTATCCGACTCGTGTATAAATTGAATCACTGACCTACCTGCGATGCTACCATCTCTTCTTGATGTCTTCCAAAGTTACGATCTTTAACAACGGACCTATTCGCATCGAGGGTGAGTTCACCATTCACGATGCCGAAGGCAACGAATTCGGCTTGGCGGGCCGCACCGTGATCTCGTTGTGCCGCTGCGGCCTGGCGGAGAACAAGCCCTTTTGCGACGGCTCGCATGGCCGCAACGGATTCACTTCCGAATGCAAAGCTAGGGAACTGCCGCCGCCGAAACCCAAAGTGTGAGCAAGAGAGCGGTTGGCCGGGCTAACGCGGCTCTCGGCTTGCGTGCCCATTCGGGCTGGGCAGTAATGGTCGCTGTTGCGGACGGGTCCCCACTGTGGCGGCGGCCGGATAGAGATGATAGAGGGCGCCGGTTTCCGCGCCGGTCAACCCTACCACGCGGCAGAGAAAATGAAACTTCCGCAAGCCGACACGTTCGTCACGCGCGCGCGGAAAATTGCAGTCGATAAGGCGGCTGCGTCCCTGCAAGAAGCCGCGGTTTCGCTAACCCAGGAAGGTTACAAGCTAATGGGAGCAGCCGTGCTTCTCGGGTCCGGCAAGCCGCTGCCCGAACTCGCCCGAATTCTCGCCGCGCATCCTTTGATTCACACGGCCGAGGGCGTGTTTTTTCGCGATGCGTTAAAGAGCGCGTGCGAAGTGTGCAGCCTAACAGTAACCGGCATTAAGGAACGCGAAGTGTTCGAACAGTGTGCGGCGGCCTTAAACACTCCGCTCGCTGCACTGTCGGCGCGTCTGGCCGCCATGGGCAAAATACCGGGACCGCCATGGACCCCAAGACGAAAAGCTCTCCGCCGCCGCCGCGCTTATCGTCACTCAGAACTGCTGCGTTAACCAAGCGCCCTCCGCCCTAGCTGGGCAAACTGCGGGGTAGACTATCTCTATGTACTGTCCGAACTGCGGGACGGCCAACGAAGGGGCAGTCAGATTTTGCGCCAATTGCGGAACGCCGTTGGAAAGTTCGGCTGCGCCCCCCGTGGTTCCGCCCTACGCGCCTGTCGTTACCCCTAACCCCGCGCCCCAATCCCGCAGCGGTTTCATGCGATCCCTGGGAATCGGCTGTTTAGTTGTCCTCGCCATTTTTGTATTTTTTGGGTTAAGCTGCACTCGTGCATGCTTCTTCGGCCGCCGGCGATTCTCCCGTTTTGGACGAAGGTTTCTGTGATTACCGCTGGCAACCATGCCTCCTTGTCGGAGATTTTGCTCTCCCGGCAAGTGGACAGGGTCATTGACGATCAGTTCGATGGCGGCCGGAAACTGCGCATCCTGGTGGTGGAAGACGAGCGCATTGTGGCGCGCGATCTGCAAATCAGATTGGCCGGCATGGGCTACGAGGTCACGGAAATCGTCTCATCAAAGGCCGAAGCACTCAGGTCGGCCACCCAGAAACGGCCCGCCGTCGTCTTGATGGACATCCGGCTGAATGGCATCGCGGAAGGGATTGAAGCGGCGCGCGAGTTGAAAGAGGATTTCAACTTGCCCGTCATTTACCTGACCGGCCACTCCGATGGAGCGACGCTGGCCGAGGCGGCCGCCACCCAGCCCTTTGGATATATCCTCAAGCCTTTTGAGAATCGCGAACTGCTGGCGGCCATTGAAACCGCCGTCTACAAGCACCGGGCCGAAACGCACTTGCGCGAAGCCAACAACCGGCTGCATCTGGCGCAACAGGCCGGGCGAGTCGGGGTTTTCGATTGGAACGGCGAGACCGGCGAATTTCACGTCACGCCGGAATTGGAGAATCTGCATCAAGCCGCGCCGGGCAGTTTGCGCGGCCTGGACGATTTGTGGAGTCGAGGCGTAAATGAGCCCGACCAGCACGCCATCCAGGAGCGCTTTGAGGAATGGGCCAACTCCGAGCGCGCCGAGTCGAGTTGGGAGCATCGCATTCCCCTCGAACACGGCGCCTCGCTCTGGGTGCAAGTGCGTGCCAAAGCATATCGAGACCCGCAAGGGCGCTTGCGGCGCATCATCGGCACGGAGGTGGATATCACCAGCCGCAAAGAGATGGAAGAGGCGCTGCTCAATAAAGAAAGGGAGCTCGAACATTCGAACGCCGACTTGCAAGCCTACGCCTACACCATCGCGCACGATTTGCAGGAGCCCGTGCGAACTCTGATCTGCGGTGTCGAACTCATTGAGCGCGGCCTGGCTGAGAAGATGCGCGATGCCGACGAGCGCTTGCTTTTTTATGTGAAGAGCAGTGCCGAACGCCTGCGCAGCATGATCGCCGGACTTCTCGAATATAGCCGCGTGGGACAGGACGATGAGCCCGCCGCCGAAGCGGATTGCAATGAAGTTATGCTGGCCGTCACCCAACTGCTAAAAGCGCTGATAGAAGAATCGGGAGCCCGCGTTGAAGCCGCTTCTTTGCCGGTAGTGGCGATTTCCGGCCATAGCGCGGTGCAGTTGTTTCAGAACCTCATCGGCAACGCGCTGAAGTTCCGCCGCAAAGACGTGGAACCGCGGGTGACGATTTCGGCCGAACCGGCGGGCGCATGGTGGCGGTTTGTCGTGGCGGATAATGGCATCGGCTTCGACATGGCTTACTGCGAGCGCATTTTTGCGGTGTTCCAGCGCCTTCAATCGCGCGAGATTGAAGGCACGGGCATTGGACTGTCGGTGTGCCGGCGCATTGTGGAACGGGCCGGTGGCGCGATTCATGCCGAGTCGGTACCCGGCGCAGGGTCGAAATTTGTCTTTACGCTGCCCGCTGTTAAGAGTCAACCGTGATTGTCAACTCGCAATGGCGGCGGTGGGTTGGTCCGCTTGCCACACTGGTTTTGATTGTTGCGTCGGCGGACGTTTTGTGGAACAGCTTTGAGCAGTCGAAAGAAGCGGGCCAATCGGTGAAGCATACTTACCGGGTCTTGGTTTCTTGTGAACGCTTTCTTTCCACACTGCGCGATGCGGAAAGTTCCATGCGCGGTTACGTGATCACGCGCAACCGCAAGTTTCTGGAGCCTTACAATGCCGCTCTGGAAACGCAAGCGCGCATCATGGCGGATTTAGAAAGTCTTACACGCGATAATGCCGGGCAACTGGCAAGGCTCAAAGCGATTAAGGTTTTGACGGAGCAAAGGTTGGCGGTATTGGACAAGGCGCGCCAAAAAGTGGATGCGGGCCAATTCGATTTATCTTCCGGCAGCATCCCGAGTAGCCAGGGCTCAAGCCTCATGGCCGATCTGACGTCCCGCCTGGGCGAGTTTGAAGAAGAAGAGCACACGTTGCTGAAATCGCGCACAGCCGCCGCGAATGATGCCGTGGGGCAAACCCGCTTTATGCTGCTGTTCACCTCCGTCCTGCTGGCGCTGGCATTGCTGTTTGCGGGCACCATGATTGAGCGTGACGCGCGCTCCAGGGCGATGGCCTTTGAGGCTCTGCAGCGGCAGGCCGATCTCATCGATTTTTCACACGATGCCATTGTCACCTGCGATCCCACCGGGGTGATTACGGGCTGGAACGCCGGGGCGGCGGAAATCTACGGCTGGAGCAATGCGGAAGCCGTGGGCCATTCGCTGCGTGAAATCGTGAAGACAAACGCCTTCGCGGCAGATATTGAAGACGCACTGGCGAAGACCGGGCGTTGGGACGGCGAACTCGAGCAGACATCCAAAGACGGGCAGGCGCGGGTTGTCGAAAGCCGCTATGTCCAGGTACATAATCGAGCCGGCAAGCCGGTGGGCGTGCTCAACATCGGCCGTGACGCGACCCAGCGCAAGCGGGCTGAGGCGTTGTTGACCCAGGTGGCGGAACAACGCCGCCTGGCGCTGGATGCGGCGGAGTTGGGATCGTGGGACTACCACGTGGACCAGGACGCCGTGATATGGGATGAGCGCTGCCGCGAGATCATGGGACTTCCCGGCTTGGGTCCGGCTTCGTTCGAACAAGCGCTCAAGGTGGTTCACCCCGATGAGCGCGAAACCATGCGGACGGCGGCTCTGCGCGCCATGTCGGGCGGCGAAAGTACGAGCGCGCACGATGGCCGCTTCTCGCAGGAAATGCGCATTGCGCTGCGGGATGGCACCGTGCGCTGGCTGGCGACGTATGGGCGCGTTTACTTTGCGGAAGCGAACGGCGTGCGGCGCCCGGTGCGCGTCATCGGCGTCAACGGCGATATCACCAAACGCAAGCGTGTGGAAGCTGCGTTGCGCGAGAGCGAAGACCGCCTGCGCGTCGCGCTCGAAACGGGACGCATCGGGATCTTCTACGACTTCCCTTTGGAAAGCAAGATCGAACTCAACGATCGCGCTAGAGACCTCGTGGGCATCGAGGCGGCGGAACTTTCGCTGGCGTCGCTGTTCGAATTCATCCACCCGGACGATCGAGAAAAGCTCCTCGTCGCCAGGAGCGCCGATCTCGAAGGGTCAAACAGCGACCCTGGGGAAGTGGAGTGCAGAATTATGCGTCCGGACGGGGCCGTGCGCTGGCTGATCATCAGGCGGCGCGTCTATTTTGAAGGCGAAGCTCCGCGCCGGCGCGCGGTAAAAGTCTTGGGCGTCATCATGGATATCACACATCAAAAGCGCGCCGAGCAGGAACTCGCTGTCGCGCTCCGGGAATCCGACCAGGAACGGCGGCGCTTGGCGGCGCTCCTTGAAACTATGCCCGCTGGAATTTTGCTGGCCGACCGCAGTAATCGCGTTTTGGAAGGAAATGCCGAGGCGATTCAGATTTGGCGGGCCGCCAGTTTCCAGGACTTGGCCGACCGGGGCTTTGATTTGCAGGGGTCGCGCGCCGGTTCGCCGGAGCCGTTGCGGGTAGACGAGTGGCCGCAGGCGCGTGCTTTGCGCGGCGAGAAAATACGCGGCGAAATTATCGATGTACAACGCTTCGACGGTAGCCGGGCCACGATTTTCAACTCGGCCTCGCCGGTGCGCGACGCCAATGGCGATTTGCAGGGGGCGGTTTCGGTGATGGTGGATGTCACGGAACAGCGCCAGATTGAACTGGCGCTGCGCCGTAGCGAGGAGAGCCTGCGGCTGGCGCATGGCGAGTTGGAGCGGCTGCTTGAACAGAAAAATGTTTTGTTCAAGGAAGTACAGCATCGCGTGAAGAACAATCTGCAAGTGGTCTCGAGCCTGCTTTCGCTCGAGGCGCAGCGCTTCCAAGATCGCGAATTTCACAAGGCGATGAATGAAAGCCGCGACCGGGTGCGTTCCATGGCCCTGATGCATGAAAAGTTTTGTCACCTGGACGATCTGGCGCGCATTGAGTTTAAGGATTACGTCAACGAATTGGCGCGCTATTTCTTCAATTCGTACATGGCCGAACCATCGGCCATCGGATTTTCCTCGGATGTGGATGTGCGCCTCAGCATGGATGAAGCCATCCCCTGCGGCTTGATCTTGCAAGAGCTACTGTCGAATTCCGTGAAGCACGCCTTCCCCCGAGGCGCCGGGCAGATTCAGATCGATTTTCACGCGGTGAACGGCAAATTCCAAATGCTCTACCGCGATGACGGCATCGGGCTCCCCGACAAGGTGGATCTGCGGAATCCGGCCACCCTGGGCTTGCAATTGGTCACCGATTTGGCCGAACAACTCCACGGCGTTTTGCATTATGAATACCGCAATGGCGCACACTTCACGTTAACCTTCGCGTAGCAGCCCGTGAGCGCAACGGTACCCCATCACTCCTGAGCTTGAAGCGTAGCCTACCGATGCCCCGGGTCTTTTTAGGTGCATCTAACGCCGCTCCCACACTGAGCTGGCTTCTCGCCGCCGTGCCAGCCACGGCAACATGGCATTAACCGCCAACGCCGCCGCGCCGCTCGATCCGCTATGCGCCAGCGTACTCGTCGGCGTCGTTCCCGTACCAATGGTCGGCGTCAAGCTCCACGTATCCGCAGCTGCCGCCGAGCCGTTCCAATACGAGTTCGAGAACGAAAGAGCGCTCGCCGCCACGTTCGCGCCGCGCAAATAGCGCGTGCTGCCAGCCGTCGCGCCCGGATCGGGCACGAGGCCCGTCGCGTGCGAGGATCCCGACGCCGGCGAGCGGGACGCCGTTCGCATCCGAGAATTGAATGCGCGGGACGGGCAGGAGAGCGGTGTTCATGGGTTACCTTCAGTGGGGGAAATGACGGGACGGGAGGGATGGAGCGAATAGAAAACGAGCGATACGTTTACGGCTTGCCGGCGTCGCCGAGCGATTTTTCAGGCACCCGAACGCGCACCGTTTTCGAATCGCTGTGCGGTTTAGAATCCGGACGGCTGTGTTGTTTCTGTAGCGCGGCGCGCAAGCCTTGCTTGCCGCCCTTCCTCCAAGCGTGCGCCAGGCGCAGTTGCGCCGCGAGGTTTTGCAAGTCACCGCCGGACACTACAGGCCTCGGTTTCATTTCGGCTTGCCTTTTTGCTTAGGAAAGAATTCGAGGTGCGAGATCTCTAACCTAGGATCGAAGGTTCGGGCTCCGGATTGGGTGGGGACGCTTCCTCCCGCAGACGATTTTCCTCCCGATAGGCTACTGTGGCTTCCTCCCGCAGACGCCGCTTCTCCGCGTCCCGCTTCTCCCGTCGCGCGCGGATTTGCGCCGCCACTTCCGGGGGATATAGTTGCAGATTGCTCTTGTCGCGCGGATCGGCCAGTGTCACGGATTGTACTCCTGATATCAGCATGAACCCGAACGAGCGCGCGGTCAACCCCATCAGTACCATGCTTCTCTTCGATCAGTTTCAGATAGTGGTCGTAAACGTCCACGGCTTGATCCAGAGTAAGGCCGATGCGGTCCCATTCGCCGCCCGCGATATAAGCGGGCACTTCGTGCCGCGTGTCTTCTGCAGTCACTTGCTGGCCACCTTTCCGCTGCATCTCGGCTACCCGTTCCGCGGCGTCCGCCACTAGCGGATGTTCGGCAAACCGGTCCCAGTTAATCGCGCCATCAACGCCCTTGGCGCCTCCGAGTTCATCCTGAAGCCGGTGAGCCAACTCATGGCGAGCCGTGGCCACGACCTTTTCTAGTCTGCGTCCGCCAAAGCCTTCTTTGGCAACCACGACCTCCACCGCTCCGTCGTTGACAGCCGCCGCTCGTACCTGATCTTTGAGGGAAAGAATGGCTTGCCGCGCTTCAGGCGAGCCGGGGTGAGAGTTTTCAAGTTGGTCTAGGACTTGCGGCACGTCGTCCGCGTCGATGTGGCGGCCTTAAAAAGCAGTAGAGTCGCCAAGCGTTTGGCGCAGAACCTCGGCGGCGGGCCGATTAACCATGAGGATGCCGTTCTCGGTCCCACCTTCCGGGCGGTGATAAATGGCTTCCGCGTCCTCGGCTATAGCACTCAGCGAATTATAATCGGCGGCGTGCTCAAAACGCGGCTGGCGTAGCGCATCCCGGAAAAGCCAGCGACTCGGCTCCTCCTTTTCAGAGCCGACAGTGTCCTGCGCCGGCGGCGTTCGTCTCTTCGTTTCGCCGAACTTCTCCGCATCGCTCTGCGCCCCGCTCTTCAGCTTGCCGAACGAATCGGCGAACGATTCCGCCGGCGTCGGCGCGTCGCCCATGAGCGTTTGCGTGCCCTTCGCCGCGTATGCGGCGTCCTGCGCGTATTGGCGCGCGGCAGCGGTGAGTTCGGTGGACTTCGCGGTTTTCATCGCCTTCGCGAGCGTGATCGCATTCGGCGAATACTGGTCTTTGCCGAAGAACCCCTGCTGGCGAATGTAATCGTCGATGCTCGCCGCCCCGGCGCGCTTGGCGTCATCGACCAGGCCGATGGCGGTCTGCATGTCGGGCGTGAGATTCCAGCCCGGCTTTGCCTCGACCTGCGCGAGCGGTGCGGCGAGTCGTTCGACCTTGGCGCGCACGGACAACGGGATCGAATCCATTTGCGCCGCATCGGAGAAATAGCGCCCGATCATGAGCTGCGAGATGCGGTCGCGCCCCGCCTTCGTCAGCCCGTCCTTTGTCGTCAGCGGCGCCTTGCCAGCGACATCGATTTCATGGCCCAAGGCGGCAAGGAAACCCATCCTTCATTCCCATACTTGCGTATCGATGTGACACAAATAACGGCTTCCCGGCTAACCGCCCGCCGACGCCTTTTTCGGTATCAGCTCAAACTCCGCTTCCTTTTTCTCCGTGCCAAATCCCAATACCCTGCGTAAATCTTCTTCAATCCGCCCGCATAGCTCCGGCTGATCGATGAGCGCCTGCCGCGCCGTATCGCGCCCTTGCCCGATGCGCTCGCCTTTGACGCTGTACCAAGATCCGCTTTTCTCAATCACGCCCTGCGCCACGCCCAGATCCAGCGCATCGCCCTCGCGTGAAATGCCTTTTCCGTACATAATGTCCACTTCTGTTTCGCGAAAAGGCGCAGCCACTTTGTTCTTCACGATCTTGATCTTTGTCCGATTGCCGATCACGGTTTCACCATCCTTGATGGGCGTGGCGCGCCGCACGTCTATGCGCACTGACGAGAAGAACTTCAGCGCTCGTCCGCCCGTGGTGGTTTCCGGATTCCCGAACATCACGCCAATCTTTTCGCGCAACTGGTTAATGAAAATCAGGCAGGTATTCGCCCGCGATACCGACGCTGTTAGTTTGCGCAGCGCTTGCGACATCATGCGCGCATGCAGCCCCATGTGGCTGTCGCCCATTTCGCCTTCGATCTCGGCTTTGGGCGTCAATGCCGCCACCGAATCCACCACAATTACATCCAGCGCTTGTGAATTCACCAGGGCCTGTGCAATCTCTAGGCCCTGCTCTCCATAATCGGGCTGGGACACGACCAGGTTCTCAACGTCTACGCCCAGGTTCGCCGCGTATTTTGGATCGAGCGCGTGCTCGGCATCGATAAACGCCGCGTGTCCGCCCGCCCGCTGCGCCTCCGCAATCACATGCAGAGCCAGCGTTGTCTTGCCCGATGATTCCGGCCCGAACACTTCAATCACCCGTCCTCGCGGCAAGCCACCCGTTCCCAGGGCGTTGTCTATCGATATAGATCCCGTGGAGATCACCTCCACCGGCAGCGCGGCGCGCGATCCCAGCATCAGCACTGAGCCTTTGCCGAACTGTTTATCCATCTGTGCCAGAGTGGCGATGATTTGTTTTCGACGTTCGTCCATGAAGGGAAGAAGTCACGCCGCGAGTCATAGTCTCTCTATCCGCCCGCCCAAAGAAATACTCTTATCCCGTATAAAATCATGCCTTAAGCGGAAAACTTATCCTCCATTACGCCAAGTGACGTAATAGTACTAGCCAAAGCCGCCGTAATTCAATATCCTTTTCTGTAATGGCATTGTTTTCGAGTTGGCGAAAGACGCTGTTGTGTGGCTTCGCCCTTTCATCTCTGTTGGCAGCTTGGGGTAGCGGCGATTTCGAGCAAAAGTTAGACCGCTCCTGGAAGCGCTATCGGAATGCCGAATACGGTTACTGCGTTAGCTACCCGTCGCGCTGGGTCAGAGGCGAGGCTTTCGAAGGGGCTGGCCTGTTTGTAGAAACCGGTTTGAAGAAGTTTTCGCGGCCCATGGGAGCTATTGATTTCGAGGTGTTATCCGCTGCGCCGAAGGACGCCCGTGTGCTTCCGGCGAGCCTGGCGGAAAGCTTGGAAGATCATTTGGCCGGTCTCCAGAAGTTTGAGCGGGCGGAGCGTATGGAGATCCTCGAAAAACGCGAAATGCAGGTGCAAGGAAGCGCCGCCTTGTTTACCAAACACCGCTACTACGACCCGCAGGAGCGCGCCACTTGGATGGAAGAAGTCCTTTTCGTAAACCGCCATGAGACTGTGTATCGCTTCGAAATGGACTGCCGCGCCGATCAAATCGAACGTTTCGCGCCGGTTTTCGAATATCTCGTGCAAACGGTCCAGTTCGATTGCGCTAATTGAGCGTCACGCGGCGAATCAACGCCACCTCGTCCGGTTTGTAGGGCTTGCCATCCGTTTTGAAGATGTCGTGGAACCACACCGGCGGCTGGCGGTCCACATACGGGTGTTGCCAGGAATCCCACGGCAGATAGGTTTGCGATTTCCCAGCCACGAATCCCCAGTTGATAGCCGCAACCTTATCTTCTTTGGCAATCGGTAAGATTGCAGCGAACGTGCTGCCGCGCGGTCGCGCCATGTATTCCGTGCATAAGATGGGCCGGCCAAAACTCTGAAGCCACTTCACTTCGGCTTTGAATTTCTCAGGCGGATCGTAGTTGTGAAACGAAATCACGTCGGAGAGTTGGAGTTGGATTTTCGCCATGGGCGAGAGCTTTTCCGGCGTGGCCGGATCTTCATGCCAGATACCGCTGGTGAGCGGCTGCTTGGGGTGCATATCGCGCGCCCAGGCGAAGACCCGTGGCAGCAGAGCCTGAACCAACTCCGCCTTGTTCTTCGGCTCACCGTAAGATGACGCGTTCGTATTATCGGGTTCGTTCCAAACATCCCACGCCAAAATGCGCCGGTCATCGGCAAATGCGCCTACCACGCCCTCTACGTAAGCTCGCAGCCGCGGATACTGCGCTTCATCTTGCAATGCGGCCCCACCTGGACTTTGCACCCAGCCCGAATTGTGGACGCCGGGACGAGGCTCGCGTTGCGGACCCAGCTTCGGCAGCGGATCCCAGCAGGAATCAAATAATACGAACATCGGCCTGATGTGATGCTTGTTCGCGATGGTTAAGAATGTGTCAATGCGCTTCTTGAAGCCGTCGCTGTCTTGCTGCCATAGCAAATCGTGCAGAAACACCCGCATCGTGTTCATGCCGATGCTTTCCGCCCACCCTAATTCCGTGTCGATGCG
The DNA here is from genome assembly GCA_963785595.1 of Bryobacterales bacterium. Lineage (GTDB taxonomy): Bacteria > Acidobacteriota > Terriglobia > Bryobacterales > Bryobacteraceae > Bog-105. The sequence goes on from CAWAVY010000005.1 coordinate 531,452, forward strand.
CTTTGGACTGAACGTATCCGCCTGCCACATTTCGAGCTCGTTGATGGCGTTCGCGGGCAGGTAATTGCTCCCCACCAGCCACGGCTCTTGCGCGTACCATTTGTTAGCGGCTTCGGCAGTCCAGCGCGCCGGTCCCGCCGGATCGGCTTGGAAGGCGGTCGCAAAGATTGGGCTAAACAGCAAGGCGTAACAAGCGAATGAAGCGAATCTTCTCATCTCCGTTTGTTGTATCAGATGGGGCTGCTCCGAGAAAGTTTACGGCCCGCTGGGAATGGTCCGCATCTAAACTTTGTGCGGACTCTCCTGTTCAGCGGCAAAGGCGGCGTCGGTAAAACCAGCGTAGCCGCCGCCACCACCGGCGTGCATCTGGCCGAGCATGGCAAAAGGACGCTCATCATGAGCGTTGACCCGGCGCACAGCCTGGCCGATTCGTTCGATCTGGAAAACACGCTCTTCCACGGCGCCACCTTCGATCCGGTAAAGATCGCCGACCGGCTCTTCCTACAAGAAGTGAACATCAATCACGAGCTCAAGCGCCACTGGAACGACATCTCCGTTTACATCACGTCCGCAAACGGTTTGTATAAGGGTCGACTGCAACCTCAACGGGTGAGATTGGCGCGCGCATGGGCGAGGTTTTGGCGGAGGTTTTGGTACTCTGCGCGGGACTGCAGCCAACTCAACTGTTCGGAGGGGGAGCGTTCAAGGCGCGCGAGGGCCGAGGCCAGGGCGCTAGCATGGTCGGAATCTGTTGCGGGAATGGCGGGCTCGATAGAGCCTGGCGCGGAATCAAGGAGGGATTGGAGCCCTGCCGGCACTCGGCCTTCGAAGCACATGGGAATGACGCGCAAGCCTTGCCGGAGGGCGGTTTCGACCTCCAGGCGCACGTAGGCGCTCTGGTCGGCGGCGGGCGTTGCCACGAGGAACAGGAACCGGGCATCGGCGACGGCGGAGCGCAGGGATGAATCGAGTGGCGCGCCCAAGGTGATCGAGTTGAGATCCCACCAAACGTCGGCACCCTTGCCCTCGAGGTGGGCGACCAGTTCGCGGGCGAAGTCCTCGTCCTGCCGCGCATAACTCACGAAGGAAGGAGAAAACGGATGCTGTAGCCACACGCGCTGGGCGCCCGCCAGCGCCGACTGGGACAGCCGATGGATCAGGACGATGAACGAGCAGGCCCTGTCGTCTACAGCAGATGGCGTGGAGGGAGGCGCCGTCCAGGGGAGTTGCATGAAGGCCTCGAGGAAGGCCGCGAGCGCGAGTTTGTTGGTCCCAATTCCGAGAGCAAACAAAGCCGACTGGAGCTCTTGCTGTGCGTGAATGGGGTCTTGACCGGAGTAGATGATCCCAGGCAACTGGCCGGCAAACGACAGCCAAGCCCGGTAGATAAGCATGAACCAGGGCATTGAGTATGGCTCGCCATTGGGCTTCAGCCGAAGCTGCAAGAGATCCTCGCAGATGGCGAAATAGCGCGCGTCGGGGCCGTTTGCCTGGTCGCGGTTGAGACGGTCACTGGCGAGAAGGCAGGCCGCCAGGAGAGTGCCACTGAAGGTGTAAGGATAGGGCTCGCGGGTTGGACTGCTGGCTTTGCGGGTCGCCGCAGGACGTGGGATGCCGAGGCTCAGCACATCCACCGCGAACCCCAGTTCCACCGAGTCTCCGTAGTTCCACCACCACTGCTTGGGATCGGGTGAATCGAGGGCCCGCAGTATCGCGATGTAGCGGTTATTCTCAGAGCCGAGTTCGACAGCGATGTTGGCAGCGAGCCATTCCCAAACTTCCCGGTGCGGATCGGAGGGAGGCTCACGGTAGAGCTCGGCCTTGGGTATCAAGCAAATGACCATGGGGACGGCCTGGCGTTGCTTCCAATCGGCCAGGCCGCGCCAGAAGAGTCCCGATTTCATTGCCGACCGTGAGAGAAGCACCAGCAAGCGGTCCGTTGGCTGGAACTCCCCAGGCTGTTGACGAACTGAAATCTCGTGGGTGGTGATAAAGGTGAGAATGGAGTTCGCCTGCGGAGCGTCCTCTTCGGCAAATACCAGACACACGCCCGGCAGAATCAAGCCTGGCGTCACGACTTCGCGTCGGCGGAGGGCGCTGTGGTGGAGAAAACGGGCATACGAGAGAAAGGTGTGCGCCGACGCCTCGACGCTCCACGGGGAGACCTTCGCGGGTACGAAGCGATCAACCTCAGCAAGACACTCTTCATCGGTGACGCGAACACCAAGCTCGAGAAGCGTGCGCTTCACTGGCGTGAGGAAGATGTTCAGATGGTCGTACTCGGCGATGGAGATACCGGAACGGATTGCCAAGAGGCCGTAGACGTAATACGCCAAACAGAACCAGGAGAAGCGCAGGTGGCTGTTGAGGAAGCTGCGCCGTTCGTTGAACAGTTCCCGGCTTCGAAGGCCAAATGGATCTTCGAATGGAACGCTCTCCGGATGCCTTGCCGCCAGTTCCACCAAAAAGCGTTGGACAACCGCTTGTTCCACCGTGCCGAAGGTAACGTTAGCGACGTGCTTACTCGCTGCTAGCTTCACGGCCACGATCAGGTCGGTGAACCCGTACCCGCCCGGGAAAGACTGTCTGTCGGGTTTGAGTATTTCGCTCAATGGGTGCCAATCCAGGGGCCGCCAGCGCTCAGAATATCAGTTTCAGAATGCAGCGGGAGTAAGCTCGCCGCTATTTGGCCAGAAAAAGTCTACGGCTTACAGGAGCGCGCCGCATCTAAACCGGTGTGCGGATTCTTCTATTCAGCGGCAAAGGCGGTGTCGGTAAAACCAGCGTAGCCGCCGCCACCGGCGTGCATCTCGCCGAGCATGGCAAAAGGACGCTCATCATGAGCGTTGACCCGGCGCACAGCCTGGCCGATTCGTTCGATCTGGAAGATACGCTCTTCCACGGCGCCACTTTCGATCCGGTCAGAATCGCCGACGGTCTCTTCCTGCAGGAAGTGAACATCAATCACGAACTCAAGCGCCACTGGAAAGACATCTCCATCTACATCACGTCTGTTCTGCGCACCACCGGTTTGTCGGGCGTCGAAGCTGAGGAAATGGCCATCTTCCCCGGTATGGAAGAAATGAGCGCCATGATGTACGTGAATCAATACCGCAAATCGAACGAATACGACGTGATTGTTCTCGATTGCGCGCCCACCGCCGAATCGCTGCGCTTCATCAGCCTCCCGTCCACGCTCGATTGGTATATGAAGCACGTCTTCGGCTTCGAACGGAGCCTTCTTAAGGCGGCGCGCCCGGTGTTGAACCGCCTTTCACCGGTGGAATTGCCGCCCGATAGTTATTTCCGGAACGTGCAGGAACTGTTTCAGAAAATCGAAGGTATTGATATTGTGATGGAAGATCCGCAGCTTACCAGCGTCCGGCTGGTGACCAATGCCGAAAAAATGGTGCTGCGCGAAACCCAACGCGCTTTCGTCTACTTCACGCTGCACGGCCTTACGGTCGATCACATTATCGTCAACCGGCTGTTGCCCGATGCAGTGCATGATACGTTCTTCGCCGCCTGGCGCGCTTCCCAACGCTCAACGCTGGCCGAAATCATTCGCTATTTTGATCCGGTACCCACCAAGCAGGTGCCGCTCTTCGCGCAGGAGGTGCTCGGCTACGAACGCCTGCGCGGCATGGCGAAGCAGCTTTACGCTGAGGGCGAAGACCCCTCCGCTGTCACGCGCGACACGCCGCCTTATTCTTTTATCCGCGAAGCAGACCATTATGAAGTCAGGCTTCAAATGCCTTTCGCCGTCAAAGGGGAGGTAGGCTTGTTCAAAAAGAACGACGAACTGGTGGTGGAAGTAGGCACCATCCGCCGGCACATTGGGCTGCCCACAACCATGACCAGCCTGGTGCCTGTGAAAGCTCGCCTAACGGAGCGTATGCTAGTCGTAGAGATGAAGGAGCCCGCATGAGCGAAGAAAACGCCCGCGCCACCGCGGAATCTGTTTGTGGAGCTTTTCGCACGGCATTTCACCAGCTTGGAAAAGCCATGGTGCCGCCCGAGAAGATTGAATGTCATTTCCGCGAGGCCCGCAAGCAGATGCTTATGGGTCTGCGCGAGTTGATTGACGACCGCATTCAAAAGATGTCTCAGACCGATACCAAGGGAACACGAGTTCCCGTCGATTAGAATCAGCTTGCAGAACCGCCCGAGCAAGCGTTCTTATATCTCCGCGCGGAAGTCATCCAAGAACTGGCGCAAGCGCGTATCCCGTTCTCGCGCCAAACGCGCACCCGTGGCGGTTTGAAAACTCCCCGCCAGTTTCAGCAGTTTGGTATAGAAATGGTCGAGCGCATAACGCTTGTCATCCCTTCCGCGCGTTTCACCCATTGCGTCGGCCGGATCGTAAAGAGCGCTTCCCATTCGCCCGGCCGTGTAAAAGCAGCGTGCCACGCCAACCAAGCCGATAGAATCCAGCCGGTCCGCATCTTGCAAGATCTTAGCTTCCAAGCTCTCCGGCGGTATTCCCCCCGAATAGCTATGCGCTTCAATGGCATGCGCTACTTCAGAAATCCGCGGTTCGGGCCAGCCGTGCTTCGATAAGACCCGCGACGCCTTTTCCGCCGCCAACCAGGAAGCCAGCGCGCGTTGCGGCGAATCTTTTTCCACCGCCACGCAATCATGCAGCAAAACGGCTGCCGCTAGAATCTCCGCATCCCCACCCTCCGTGCGCTGAATCTCATACGCCGTCTTCCACACTCGCAGCAAATGCGCGGCGTCGTGCGCCCCATCGTCATGCTGCACCGCGTGCGGCAACAAGGCAGCCGCCAAATCCTCATAAGGATGAAATCGTTCGGTCACACTCGCTATTATCGAACCAGGCTCGATCAATAGGCCCATAACGAATCAATGCCCTGCCGCTTGCATAGGATAGCCCTGCCATAGATATTCCAACGCCTCGGGCAAGGTTTGTTGTTTTACGGTGCGGTCGGTATGCCCGGCGTTGCGCGCGAACACAAACTGATAATGATAGCCCTTGGCCGCCAGCACCTTGGCCATGTTCTCATTGGCCACCACCCAATCATGCATGTTGTCGTGCATGATATTCGGGTTGAAAAGATCTCTGTCGCCCACTTCCATCCAAATGCGCAGCGGCTTGGCCGGGGTATTTGGGATCAGGTGTTCATGGAACTCCCATGCGCCGTGTGGGGTCTGGGCGTTCGGCGGCCACTGCTGATTCACATAAGTACCTGAGTAAGTGAGAACGCGGTGGTACCACTCCGGGTGATACCACGCCATAATGAGCGCGCACGATCCGCCGGAGCTGCCACCCATGGTCGCGCGGCCCTCGGGATCTTTGGTCAGCTTGACGTTGTATTGCTTCTCGACAAGAGGCAGCACTTCTGTCTCGACGAACTCCGCATACAGCCCTGACATGGTGTCATACTCCAAGCCGCGTTCGCTTCCTTGCGCATCGCCACTGCCGTTGCCCAGGGAGATGGCAATCATCGCGGGCACCCGGTGCTCGGCAATCAGATTGTCGAGCGCCGTGAACAGCGCCCGGTCAGGTCCGTCTGCGCCCACAATGAAAGGCGCGGCTGTGCCGGGAATATATTGTTTGGGGACGTACACAGCCACCTGGCGAGTGTACGCGGCGGGGTGGCTGGTGGTGACAATCAGCTTGGCGGGATCAGTGGGGTCGGCCGTGCCAAATGTATTCGGATCGCGCGCGATGCCGGGATAAATCTTGCTATCCGCCGACGCCATGGTAAAGGTGAAGACCGTGCCCTGCGGCACGCCTTCGTGGAGTGTCATCTCAGGCGCGGGGTTGTGCGTGGGGCCGAGGATGAAGTTTCCATCGGCGTTGGCGGGTGCGTTGGCGCCGTCAGGCAACTCTTTCGCGGTGACATAACCGGGCGTATTCGGATCGCGCGTGGGAGGAGCCGGACGCGCTGGACGCGGAGCCGCCGCTGGAGCTTGGGCCATGGCCGGATAAAAGCCTTTCGTCAGGCTAATCAAAAACGCGAAGCTGAGAAGACGAAACATCATGAGTCCTTTTTCACAACGTACGGAAATCAATCACCGATCTTAACTCAGCAACCGCCGCGGGAGAGTGCTCGAACCAACGCGTGCGCGTCGCGATCCCCGGCATAAAGATGAGGGCCGAGCGGAGATCCTAACACGACTAGCGAGCCTTTGCGCACCGCAACGGGCATGCCGTTCAGCCGCGCAATGACAGAGCCTCCACTGATACAAGATGCCCGGCCAAAATCGCGAATCATGGCGGAAATGGGCCAATCGAAACGCACCCAGGCGGGACCGCGAATCTCTACCGGCTCATGCACGGAGATGCCCCACCCACGCAGCCAGGCGAGATCCTCAAAGGCAAAGCCGACGCTTGATTCCACCAGCACCGGGCTGCCCTTTACCGCGCCCGCGAACAAAGGCCACCGGCGAAAGGCGCTGCGCGATTCTTCCAACGTGCAAACCACCGATAGGCCAGGAAGGCTAAGACCTGCAACCGCTGCGGAGGAACCCAGAAATGCCCGCCGCGAAACTGCCCTCACATGCGGCCTTCGATGAAGCGGCTCATGGCGGCGGACGTATCGAAGAACTGCTGGTCTTGCGCGTAGCGATAAGCCGATTCCATTTCAGCGATAATCCAGCCGTCGTAGCGCACTTTTTCCAACGCCGCGCGAATGGCAACCCAGTTATTGTCTCCTAGAAACAGGTTGGTATAGACGCTCTGATTGCCGCAGCGGCCCCGGTGTCGCAGCACGTCTTTGACATGAATACGCGTGATGCGCGGGCCGTGAATCTCAATCCACTGTTCGGGAAATCCGGTGTCGTGAATATTGCCAACATCCAGATGCAAGCCCACCCAAGGGCTGTTCACATCGTTCAGAAAGGTTTCAAATTCGCGCGGCGTGATCAGGAAGCGCTGTTCCGAGCAGCAGTTTTCGCAGCCGATACGAACCTTGGCGCGGGACGCTGTTTCAGCCAACTGCCGTATGTTGTCTACCGTGCGCCGATAGACCTCGTTATACGGCGTGTCCTCCGTGACCAACCCGGCAACCACCAGAATGGCGTCTGTCCCCAGAATATTCGCAGTCTCAATCTGGCGCGTGATGTGGCGTTTTGCTTTGTCGCGTATGGCCGGGTCTCGCGACGAGATGGGCACATCCCAATCGAGTGTGTTCGAGACATTCGAGACGATCAGTCCCGCGTCTTCCACCTTCCGGCGCAGTTCGCGCACCTGGGCGTCGGGCGTGTCTAACTGAAACCCGGGCTTGTCTCCGAGCCACAGCTCAACGCCATCGAAACCAGCCTTGCGAATTAGCGCCAATCCGTTCTCGATCGTCCAGCCCTTGGGGATGAGATTGTCGCCGATGGATTTTTTCATGGCTAGTGCTGGGGTTGGGGGAGTAGTTCGAAGGATTGATAACGGAAGTTGGCCGGGGTTAGCTTTAGGTGGAGGTTCTCCATAGCAGTATCAATACCCCCTAATAAATGTTCGATTTCGCGCCAATTCTGCCACTCACGAGCGAGGGGCAACCCTTGGCGGTAAAAGCGGAGCGCTTCTTGGAATTGGTGAGCCCCGACGAGTTGGTTACCGCGTATGCGGTACGTCCTGGCAACGCAAATATCGTCGTGGATGGAGAGGCACAAGTCGCGAGCGCGTTTGAGGATTAGAGCGGACTCAATCTCAGTCCGACCTATTTCCAGGCCGCTGTCCAAGACCATCAGCCGCGCCAGGGCGGAGGTGGCATGCAACGCGGCTGCTTTCTGCTCTCCGCGGAGAACGAGCGCGCTCGACGCGCCCATTTTCTGCCGGGATTGAACCGCGTCCAGATTGCCGTACATACCCTGCGCGGCAAGCGCCAGACCTTCGAGACGGTCCAGTTCGGGATTGCGCGCGGCGTCGGGCAACCGGCGCGCAGCGTCGATCGTTGCCAGGGCAGCCGCAACATCGCTCGATTCAAGTTCAAGCCCCGCCAGTTCCTGGAGCAGATCCATCGACTCCGGCTGATTCCTTAGCATCGCGCGCACTCTTTCAATGGCGCAAGGCAGGTCGAAATCGAGCGCGCTGATGCGCGCTTCAGCATCTGGCACCGTTCGGCCGTGACGAGCGGCCAGCACCTCGGCTTGTACGGCTTCCACGCGAGCTTGGTTGTAATGACCCAGACTCTGAAAAACGGCGGCCCGGGCGAGATGCACATCGGACGAGTCGGGATCGAGGGCCATGGCTTGATCGAGGAGCACTGACGCCGGAAGATTCTCGCCAATCAGACGAAGCCGGTTGGCTTCGGCAACCAAGTGGGATGCGCCGGCAGACCTTGAGGGGCGCGAAAACGAATACCAGCCGATATAAGCCAGTAAAAGCGCAGCCGTAACCATCAGAAAGGCGGCGCGGGGAGGCATCCAAAATTGTCGCGGCGGGCCGATGGATTGTGTCCACGTTGGCGCATTTTCGAATCCGCTAAAAACGGGCGCGTAGCTGCCCTTCGGAATCTCAATCCGCCGACCGCCTGGCGCCGATTCGTAGTATTCGCGTAGCTTGTGGCGAAGGCGCATGGCTTCGACACGGATAATTCCATCGATCTTCGCGTCGAAATCACTAGGTTTGCCATACACCCGGAGGGCAATGTTGCGTTCGGTGATCGAGGCGCAGTCTCCCGAGAGCGATTGAGTGACAACCCACGAAAGAAACGCGGCAAGGCGCTTCGACCTCGCAAAGGTGGGCGAGGCCAGGATCTCACCTAAATGACAGACGATTGCGTCACGGCTTGCATTGCTAGTCATGGCCAATCCCGACACATTATTAAAGCACGATTTCGGACAGAAAAAACAGGGCCGCGAGCAAGAAAAGCGCGTTAGTAACGTGCGTTAGTGACTTTTTTGGAGGTAGCAAAAGCCGTAGAGTCAGCCTGGAGGTAAAAGAATGTTTCATTTCCGGTTCACTGCCGCTCTTGCCGCCGTAGCCGTTCTATCCGGGGCCGCTCACACGGCTAGCGCTTCCGGCATTCAATTTATTACGCAGGACGGGTGGGTTCTGCCTGAATCCATTACCTATGTTTCGTCCTTTGGAACGCTCAAGAATCAACTCTTGATTCCAGACCCGCAAACCAGCTATCTCTACGCGGTCCCGGCCGGCGGCGGCGCGTCGACCACAATCGCAACCTTCGGGACGCCGTCGAGCTATTTCGGCGGCGAGGGGACAGGCGCAGTCTCCGGCGGGGTTATACTCACTTCGGGTCCGTTAGCGGGCGATTACTTAGCCACCGGCTACAACTTTACGAATCCGGCAACCGGCGCATATTCGGGCGCAATTTTTACGGCCTCGCCTTCGGGCGCAACGCAGGTAATTCTGCAGACGGCTGGCGGGAACTCCTCCACAACCGGCGGGAGTTTTTACAGTCCTATCATCGCCCCAACTGGTTTTGGGAAATTAGGCGGCGACATTCTGGTCACGCAGGATGTGGCGGATGCAATTCAGGTGGTGACGCCAACCTCCGCGAGTTCGGCGTCCTTATCGACGTTTGCGCACTTGCCCATTTCCCCGTTCGGCGAATTGTTTGCGCCGGCCGGGTTCGGCTCCGTGGGCGGCGATTTGCTGGTAAGCGGGTACACCACAGGATCGATTCTAGCTGTGGACGGGGCGGGCAGCGTGACGACGTTCGCCACCATTCAACTAGAGGCGGGGCAAGTGGGCTTGCGCCAGATGGCCATCGCGCCCGAGGGGTTCGGCAGTTACGGGGGCGATTTGTTCGTGAGTGTTGCCTCGAGCACCACGGGAAGCGGCACCTACGGCGCGGTGGATGTATTCAGCCCCGAAGGGGCGTTGCTAGCGGTTCTGAGTCAAGGCGCGGTGGGCGACCCCTTGGATCCGCGTGGCATTTATTTCCCAAACAACACCCAGGTTGAGATCGTCGATGGCGATCCGGGTATTGTGATCGCACCGCCTTCGGCCTTCACACCGGTAGCCGTGCCGGAACCGGGGGCTTTGGGGCTTGGCGTGGTGGGTTTACTCGGGCTAATGACCTTCGGAACAGCTGGCTGGCGCGCGCGCAATGGATGCACTAGCTATAGCAGTACCTTGATGCCCCGGACAGGTCCAACCAGATATTGCGGGCTTATGTTTGCTGACATGGGCAAGCGCGTAACGCGAGGTTTAATCAAAATCAAAGTGTGGCTGGTGGCATTGTCGTGAGTGTTGGAACTCAGCAAATGCTGTAAGCCGGGAATATCGCCTATGCCCGGCCATCCGCTGCGGCTGCTGGTTACCGCTTTCTGATCCAGACCCGCGATAACAGCCCACTCGCCGTCGCGCAAAACGACGGTGCCGGTGTATTTTCGTTGCGCGATGGAGGGGACGGTGCTGAAATAGATAGCACCCAGCGACTTATACTCCGCTTCCACATCCAGGGCGACGCTGCCATCCGCGTCCACCTTCGGCGTCACCTTGAGCGCTAAACCGAGGTCTTCCTGGGTAAACTGCGGAATCGGCGTGTAAATGCTCGAAGCGCTTTGCGCGTAGCCGGTATATAACGATTGCGGAATCGGATACTTCTCGCCGAAATGCAGGCTGGCCGGCTGGCCATCGTCCGTCACCAGGACGGCGTCATAAGTGGCCCGGGCGTCGGACTTCGTATAAGTTGCGAGCAGGGATGCCTCGCCCACGCCGATGCCGAAAAGGCCGAGACCGCCGCCGAAAGTAAACAGCCGCCCAAATGTGGCCAGAGTGCTTGCCACGGAACCAAGCGAACCGGCATTAAGTTTGCCCAGATTGAATAGACTTAGGCTGGTTTGCGGGGAAATGCCGTATTGATAATTCGAATCCGTATCTATGGTCAGGATCTGCACTTCCAAGGCAACTTGCGCTTTGGGGAGAAGCAGGGCCTCAAGTAGCGAACGGGCGGTGAGCGCGCGTGTCACGCGGTCTTTGATAAACACGGTGCGGCTCGCCGAATCCCAACCGAAAGAACGCAGGTTTAAGACCCCGCGAACCGCATTGGCCACGTCAATCAAGTCTTTGTCGTTCATCGAGTCGGGCAGTGGAATCGTTAATAAGATCAGCGGCTCAAGCTCGTTTCGCTTGGCTTCCGTATCGCGGGCGAAGTATAGCGTGTTGGTAGAAAGCGGAAAAACGAAGGTGTTCGTGACGGCAGTCAGCGCTTCCATTGCGGTGCGAAAATCAGCTTGCGAAATCTGCATTTGCAGATTAGTCTTAGGGTCTAGCTGCGGATCCCATGCGGCGCGCACGCCATAGGCCGAGACGACCTGTTGAATCAACGAAATTTCGCCGCCCTTTATATCGAAATCGCGCTTGACGTCTTTGGGCTGAACGTGCGGAAACGACGCGAGGCTGCGCTGCAGTTCGAGCGTGCCGGGCGGGGGAGGGTGGGCTTCGGCGTCCGCGGCGGCTGCCTCCTTCTCAACTGCGGCGATATCCGCCGCCACCACAGGCTCTTCCAGTTGAGTCTTCATCAGAAGATTGGCCGTGGGGGCCAGACCATCGCGGCTGGCCGGATAAGACGGGTTGGAAGGATCGCGTTTCGCCGCTTCGTTATAAAGCAGGTAAGCCCGCACGATCTCGCCCGCATCGCGCGCCGTTCGAGCGCGTTCGGCTAGACGTTTGGCAATATCGGGACCGCTGGCGCCAAACGCAAGCAAAGCGAGCCCGCCGAAAATCAATACTCGCCGCCACCACATATTATTAAGACGCGGATTCACTCCTACTCGTGGTAACGGCTGAGGCACGGCAGAGCTTTAATGGCCCGGAGCTACGTATCCTGGAGGATGCGCGGCGCCTTCCCCAAAAAAATATTCTTCCATCTGTTTCAACAGGAATTCCTGCGCTTCGGCCGTGCCCAGATTGAGACGATATTCGTTCATGATCATTTTCATCTGCTCCACCCACATGGCCCAAGCTTGCTTTGAAACGTTGTCGTAAATGCGTTGTCCCAGCGGGTGGCCGTCAAACGGCACCTCGCTCAACCCCGGCAAATCCTGTCTTAATTTGACGCAGTGGACCATTCGCTCAGTCTGCGGGGCTGGCCCGGTAGTACTGCCCATCGGCTAAATCTCCTCGTAAATTGCTCACCTTGAGGATAGCCCACTCCGCTATGCGACTGTGCCTCCAGCCGCTGCTTTTCGGGCTGGTATTTCCGCCATAAACGCTGAGAATCTGGGCGGTTCCGCGGCGCCGGCAGACTGGCTCTGCTGCACCGTCCGCAAATACCGCCGGAGCGCTTCTGCGCGCGCGGATTTTCGCAGCCTCGCTATTTGCACATCAAGCAGCAAATCAAGTTCCCAATGGGTAAAGAGATTGCGGCGGACTATTCCGACCGCGAGTTCCTGGATCAATTGGATAAACGAAATCCACTCTAAAGAGGTTGCGCTCAAGTTCATAAGTGGATGAGTGAGTTGAAAGCTCTTAATAATTTTTGCGAACCAGCCGCCTGATCCGCCACTCAATCTATTACTTCCTGTGCATTCACTTTGGATTTATACTTTTTGCGCTTTAGCCGTGACCCTGCTCATCAGTGGGCTTGACGACCTGATCCCCCTCAGTATCGTTCTCTTGCACTCCGCCATCTACCGCTTGCGCCGCCAGCCGGCAAACGAGCGGAACGGCGATCCGCCGGAGAGCCGCATTGCGATTTTCGTGCCGTGCTGGAAAGAATCCGGCGTGATCGGCAACATGGTGCGGCATAACCTGACGGCCATCCGCTACCGGAACTTCGACATTTTTCTGGGCGCTTATCCGAACGACGAGCCGACCGTGGCAGTGGCGAGCCAGCTCTCTGAAACGTTTAGCAACGTGCATGCGGCGGTGTGTCCAGAGCCGGGTCCCACGTCGAAAGCGGATTGCCTGAACTCGATTTATCGCGGTATGCAGGCGTTTGAACAGGAGCACGAGGTGCGGTTCGGCACGATCGTGCTGCATGACGCCGAGGATATGATTCACCCGGATGCGCTGTCGCTCATCAATCGAGAACGGGTTTCCTACGACATGGTGCAAGTGCCGGTGCTGCCGCTGCCTACGCCGTTCTTTGAAGCCACGCACGGGGTGTACTGCGATGAGTTCTCGGAGTTTCAACAGATCGATATGCGGGCGCGCCAGTATAGCGGCTCGTTCGTGCCTTCGAGCGGAGTAGGAACGGGGTTCGCGCGCGAAATACTGGAACGGCTGGCTACTGAGCGCGGTCAGGTTTTCGACGCCGAGAGCTTGACGGAAGACTACGAAATCGGCGTATATATTCACGACCATGGCTACCGGCAATTGTTTGCGCCGATCACGCATGGCGAGAGCGGTTTTGTCGCCACGCGCGAGTATTTTCCGCGCACCACGAACACGGCCATCCGGCAGCGCACACGCTGGGTAACGGGCATCGCACTGCAGTGCTGGGAACGGCGCGGCTGGCGCGGCTCATTCCGCACGCGTTACTGGTTTTGGCGCGACCGTAAAGGGCTGATCGCAAATCCAATCAGCCTGCTCACCAATTTTCTTTTCCTGGCCGGACTGATCGACCTGGGAGTCAGCACGCTACGACACCGGCCTTGGACGTTCGCGGTGGATAATCCGCACGTCGCTGTGTTGTGTGGCTTCACCATGGCGCTGCAATGGCTGCGCTTATCGGTGCGCATGCTTTGCGTGGGCCGCATCTTCGGCCCGCTGTTCGCGTTGGGGGTGCCGATGCGATCGTTTCACGCCAATTTGCTGAACTGCTTCGCCTCGTTGCGCGCTACCTGGCGATACTTTCTGGCGAAACGCGACAAACGGAAACTGGTGTGGCAAAAGACCGAGCACGCGTATCCGGCGCACGCCACGCTGGCGGAACATCGCCGCGATTTCGCTGAGATTATCGTTCACTGCGGGTTCATCTCCGAGGAAGACGTGGCCGCGGCGAGGCAGAACATGCCGGAGGATGGCGACCTGGGCGCGTATCTCTTCGCTCAGGGTTTGATCGCAGACGAAGACCTGTGCAGCGCGATGAGCCTGTGCAGCGGAGTACCGGCGGCGCGCTTCGACGCGAGGGCGGTTAAGCAGGGCGTGCGGCGAACCCTGCCGCTGCATCTGGCGCACCGATTCAGCATCATACCGGTGGATATGCGAGCAGGGCGTCTGATTATCGCCGGCAGCCAAGTGCCCGCGGGGGATGCACTTGAAACCATCAAAGGGTTTACCTCGCTCACGGTGGAGTTTCAACTCATCACGCAGCAGAACTACGCCGAGCTGCGGGATTACTTCTTCGACTTCTGAAGCTGGGGGTCGAACAACTCGAGCGGGGAGAAGCCGACGATCCGCCATTGATATTTGAGGAAACTCAATTTGACGGTGACATCCTGCGTGCGCGTTTCGCCCAGTGACGTTACGGGATCGCTCAGGGTAAGCACCCAATGAACGGTAAGCGTGGCATCTCCGGCGACAATGTTCTGGTCTAAAACCTCAATCTGGTTGACCAATTGATAAGCGCTCACCAGCGCGCTAAAATCGTCGCGCAAGCGAGCGTAACCGTCGAAAGACTTGTCGAAAGACGTCATGGCTTCGAGCGCGTCGCCGGCGGTGAGAGAGGTGGCCACGTTAGCCACTTGCCGGTAGATGGCTTTGCTCTGCTGCGCGGTGAGAGTTCCGGCGAGAAGGAAGAGCGGGACGAGGCGGTTAAGTGCGGTAACTGCCATTGATTTGGATATAGCCTTCCGTCAGGTCGCAGGTGAAGAAGCGGGCTTCCCCTTTGCCTCCCTTTTTATTGACGATGCGGATGCGCACTTCCGGTTCATCGAGTTTCTGTTTGAGTTCGTTTTCATCGAAGGGAGCGGCGAGACCGCTGCGGCAAACCAACAGGCGCTGCATTTCGATATCGATAGACGCGGGGTCGAAGGCGACACCCGCATAGCCGGCGGCGGCGAGGATGCGGCCCCAATTAGGATCGCTGCCCGCGATGGCGGTTTTCACCAGCGGCGAGTTGGCAACGGCGCGGGCGATTTTACGGGCGTCTTCGTGCGACTTGAAGCCAACGGTGCGGACGACCACCAGCTTCTTCGCGCCTTCGCCATCGGCGGCAATCTGCTCGGCCAGACTCTCCATGACCCAGGCAACCACTTCCCCTAGAACCTTGCGCTCTTTGCCGGAAGGACGCACGTTGGAAGCGCCGCCCGCCAAAAGCAGCACGGTGTCGTTGGTGGACATGTCTCCGTCCACACTCAATGAATTGAACGAGCGCTCCGTCGCGGGCTGCAAAATTTCCGCCAGCTGTTCAGCGGAGGCAAGGGCGTCAGTCATGACAAAGCCGAGCGTGGTTGCCATGTTGGGATGAATCATGCCGGAGCCTTTCGTCATACCGGCGACGCGTATGGTTCCGTCGGCGAAGGGCACTTCCTCAGAGGCGATTTTGACACGCGTATCGGTGGTCATCATAGCTTCGGCTACCGCTTGAAAACGATCAGCCGATAACTGTTCGACCAATTTCGGCAAGGGCGCGGTGAGCAGATTGGCCTCAAGCTCGACACCGATCACGCCGGTTGATGCCGGGATGATGTATTCGGGCCGCGTCTTCAGAGCCTTCGCGAGCGCTTTGCAAGAAGCGAGCGCGACCCGCTCACCGGTGCGCGTGGCGCAATTGGCGTTGCCCGCGTTGATTAAGACTCCGGTTACTTTGCCTTTGGATATCTTGAGGTTTTGGCGGGCGAGTTTCACGGGCGCCGCTTGCATCACGTTCGTGGTAAAAACCGCCGCGCCTTGAGCGGGCTTGTCGGGGACAATGATGGCGATATCGTCTTTCTCGAGTTTGCGAATGCCGGCGTAGGCAGCGGCGTAGCGGAATCCCAAAGGAAGCTTCAAGATATTTCTCCCAACATTTCGTTTTCCATTAAGCGATAGCCATTCAGAAAGTTGTCGGCACTTGTGGGCCTCTTACCCGGAAATTGCACATCTAACAGTTCGAGCGTCGTGGCGCCGCCGCAAGATACAAACAACTGGCGCTTTTCGCCCCAGATGCGGCCGGCCGCGCCAGAGACGCGATTCACTGGCTGCGCCCGCACGATGGACAGTTGCTGGCCGCGAAAGAAAGTAAAAGCGCCAGGCCAAGGGTTGAACCCGCGCCAGCGATTATAGACCTCTTGCGCACTGCGCCGCCAATCGACCAGGCCGTCTTCCTTCTTCAGGATGGGG
The DNA here is from genome assembly GCA_963785595.1 of Bryobacterales bacterium. Taxonomy (GTDB): domain Bacteria; phylum Acidobacteriota; class Terriglobia; order Bryobacterales; family Bryobacteraceae; genus Bog-105. The sequence continues at coordinate 547,584 of CAWAVY010000005.1, forward strand.
GCGAGGGTGGCGTCTTCGGGGCGCTGCTTTTCTCGGTTCACTGTGCCAGCCGCGATCTGCGCAATCGTTTCAATTAATAGCTCCGCACCCATCAGCGACAACCTCACACTCAACTCCGGCGCGGTCTCAGTTGGACTGACCGGCAAGCTCTCCTTCAGCAGCATGTCGCCCGTATCGAGACCGGCGTCGATCTGCATGATGGTAACGCCAGTTACCGTTTCACCGTTGGCGATGGCCCACTGTATAGGGGCGGCGCCGCGATATTTTGGCAGCAGCGAGGCATGCACATTCAGAATGCCGTGACGCGGCAGATCGATAATGCTCTGCGGAATGATCTGGCCGTAGCCGACAACCACCATGATCTCCGCCTCCGAGGCTGCGAGTGGCGCCAGGTTCTCTGGATGCCGGATGAGTTCGGGTTGAAAGACTTCGATACCCAATTCGGCGGCGGCGATCTTCACGGGCGACGCGGTTAACTGATTCCCGCGGCCTTTAGGGCGGTCGGGTTGCGTATAGACCGCTTTGACCTGATGATGAGCCGCCAAAGCATTGAGCGATGGCACGGCAAACTCAGGCGTGCCGAGAAACACTACGCGCATGGCCGATGCCTAATCCCACTCGCCGGCTTTTTGCAGCTTCTTGATCTTGCGGCGGATGATATCCCGTTTGAGCGCGCTCAAGTGATTGATAAACAGCTTGCCATTGAGATGATCGACCTCATGCTGCAAGGCACGCGCCAGCAACTCTTCCGCCGACAGCTCAACCGGCTCACCCTTTTCGTTATGAGCCTTGACCGTGACCTTGTTGGCACGCGTGACGGGTTCCCGAAAGCCCGGGATACTCAAGCAGCCTTCCTCGCCCACCTGCGACCCTTCGCGCGCGACGATTTCAGGATTGACGAGCACCAGTTTCTTGGTCTCGTCTTCACCGACGCTGAGGTCAATGACGGTGACGCGCTGGCCAATGCCCACTTGCGGCGCGGCCAAGCCGACGCCTTTGGCGGCGTACATGGTCTCAAACATGTCTTCGATCAATTGTTTTAGATCGGGACTGTTGAAATCGGCTACGGGATCGGCGGCCCGTTCGAGGACGGGCTCGCCGTATTTTAGAATTTTTCGAACCATTTTCGTTTCAACCGACTGACCACTTGCTTACACCCTGGTTGCTCTGAAAACACAGTAGCGTACCGCTCCCCTGAAAAAACAATTTAGGGCGCTTACGCTTCCGGCTCGGATAGCGGCGGCGTACCAGAGGCCGGCCGAGCGCCGATTTCCAATCGGCGCGCAGGATGCCATCCTGCCCCACATCTCCAATTTTGATTTTTCACAGCTTCTTACGCTTCCGGCTCCGATTCGGGGCGGGTCAGAAACCTTTCACCTGGGCGGCGTAGCCGTCGAAGTTACGTTTGGTTTCGAGTAACGAATCGCCGCCGAATTTTTCGAGAAACGCCTGAGCCAACACCAGCGCCACCATAGCCTCGCCAATGACGCCGGCGGCCGGAACCACGGCCACATCGCTGCGCTCATAAGCGGCCAACGCGGGCTCGCGGCTGGGCAGATCCACCGATTCCAAGGGGCGGCGAAGGGTAGAAATGGGCTTCAAGAAGCCGCGCACAATCAGATCCTGGCCGTTGGTAATGCCGCCTTCGAGGCCGCCGGCGCGATTGGACCCGCGCTCGAAGGCATGCGCCTCTTTGTCGTAATGTATGGTATCTTGCACTGCCGAACCATAGGATTGCGCACCTTGTTCGGCCGGGCCGATTTCCACACCCTTCACGGCTTGAATGGAAACGATGGCTTGCGCGAGGCGGCCGTCGAGCCGGGTGTCCCAAGTGATGTGGGACCCGATGCCCGGAGGCAAGCCGTGCGCGACCACTTCGAAAACGCCGCCCACGGTATCACCGGTTCGGTAGGCATGATCGACAGCTTCCTTCATGCGCTTTTCGGTTTGAGCATCGACGCAGCCAAGCAAGACTTCGGGGTGTTGGCTTAGAGCGAGAATTTCGTCCCATTCGGCGAGACGTTCGAGGCGCACAGGCCCGACGCCGATGACATGACTCAAAATCTCGATGCCAAACTGACGCAGAAATGTTTTAGCAAACGCCCCGGCGGCGACACGCGCGGTGGTTTCGCGGGCACTGGCGCGTTCGAGAATGTAACGCGCGTCGGCGTAATTGTATTTGATGGCGCCCGGCAAATCGGCATGGCCGGGGCGGGGACGCAAGACCGGCTTGCTCTTGCCCGGATCGGCGTCTTTCGCTTCGACCGGCAGAATACCCTGCCAGTTTTTCCAATCTTTGTTTTCGACAATGAGGGCGATAGGGGAGCCGATGGTTTGGGAATGGCGGACGCCGGAGACGACGCGGACCTGGTCGGTTTCAATTTTCATGCGGCCACCGCGGCCAAAGCCTTGCTGGCGACGCCAGAGTTGATGGTTTACGTAATCGACAGAGACAGGAATGCCCGCCGGTAAACCAGTGAGAGTGGCAACCAGGCACTCGCCATGCGATTCTCCAGCGGTTTCAAAACGCAGCATTGCTCTGTGTGCTTTATGGTAACAAGCGATACGATGACAGCCATGGCGAACTGGGCAGCGGTTTTCGCGGATTTTTGGCATTTGTGCGCGGCCTTCGCGCTGGCCGGCACGATTGGCTGGAATCGGGAACAGGAAGAGCACAACACGGGAGTGAGGGCGTTTCCCATTGTGGCGATGGCGAGTTGCACGTTCGTGACGATTGCTTCGTATGGCGGGGATGTGGCGGCGCAATCGCGGGTCTTGCAGGGCTTGGTGGCGGGCATCGGGTTTGTGGGCGGCGGCGCGATTATGAAAGACGGGGCGACGATCAAGGGCACGGCCACAGCGGCCAGCGTGCTGAGCGCAGCGGCGATTGGCGCGGCGGTGGCGATGGACCGGTTTGGCATTGGCGTGAGCTTGACGGTTTTGAATCTGGTGGCGTTGCGGGCGTTGGTGCCGATTAAGAACAAACTGGACCGGACGGGCGGCAGGCAGGATCGGTAGGCGGAACGAGGGGTTTTTGACGTGCGATGGGAGAGCGCTGGGAGACGGCAAGTGGCCCGCTATTAATAGTAGTGGATTTGCGCGGCCAGATGTCAGTTGTTTTGAGTTTTGAGGGAGGGGTTTTTGACGCGGCGAACGACGGAAGAATGGCCACAGATGAACACAGATAAACACAGATAAGAAACGAACGGTGAAGTGGAGTTGGAAAGACGTTTGCATTTCGGTTCCAGAGTAGAGGACGGGGATTTGGGATGAGGGTTTAGCGAAGGTGGGTAATGGGGGTTAAGTGGCTGATGGAGATGGGGTTAGAGAGTTTTGAAGAAAGTTTGAACGGTTGTGACTGATAAACCTAAAAGTGAAATCACGGTACCAAAAAGCATCCGCCGGAAGGCGGGTATTAAAAAGCTGCCCTGGCGATCAGTTTGAGTTCAGCGTCTCGGGGCGGGTGATTACCATCCTTGCAAAGCCTCTTGCCGACGACGAATACACCCCAGCCCAGCGACGGACGGTTGACCGTGCGATTGCCAAAGGATTGGACGACATCAAGCACGGACGTCTTGAAGGTCCATTTTCCAGCCATAAAGAATTTATCGACTCACTCCACGAGCAAGCCGGGAAGCTCGATGAGAAAAGAACGAAGCGCCTGGTTCGATGAAACTTGTCCGCACCAAGCATTTCGTGCGGAATTACAGCAACGCTTGGCAGGAAGTCATCCGTCGCTTCGGGCAAAGAGCGGGTATTTCCCTCGAAGGGAACTGAACTGTTCGTAATCGAACAGTCCCGAACACTTTTCTGAGTAAGATAGTTCCAAAAGCTTGGTATCGACCGCCAAGGTGGCACTGGCCAGCAAAGTGCCTAGATGATATTGGGTAGTTTCCAGCCCGGAGGTCCACCATGCGGCAACTCATCAGCGAGATCGGATATTCGTTTCGGCAATTCGGTCTCTGCCCGGTCCACACAGTAAGCGTTGTCTTGACGTTGGCTTTAGGAATTGGTGGCACCACCGCCGTTTTTTCTTTGATCCATGCGGTAATGCTGCGGTCGTTACCGGTATCAGAGCCGGGCAGTCTGTACCGCATTGGCGAAGGTTACGAGGTTGGGCCTACCGCTTTACTCGAAGGGCATTGGGGCTTGTATTCGATGTCTCTCTACACACGCCTGAAGGCCGCGCTTCCCGAGTTCCAGGACGTCGCCGCCTTTGAAGCAAGGCCTTGGGGCGTCGTCGTACGGCGGCAGGGCGGGAACGCTTTGAGCCAATCGCTGCGCAAGGAATTTGTCACGGGCAACTATTTCAGGACACTAGGCATCCGCTCGCAGGTTGGCCGTCTCATCAGCGAGTCCGATGACCGTGCAGGCTCCTCACCAGTGGCTGTCTTGAGCTATCAAACCTGGCAGAAGAATTTTGCGGGCGATCCAGCGCTGTTGGGTTCCAGCGTATTCATTGGCGGCCATCCCTTCAGCGTGATTGGCATCACCCCGCCCGGCTTTTTCGGCGACACCCTCAGCGCTGAACCAACTGAGTTGTGGCTTCCCATGCAACAGGAACGCCTGGTCAACCCGACAGATTCAGCACTGAACGCCCCGGGAGACCTCTGGGTCCGCGCTATCGGACGCTTGCGTCCCGGAGCGGACATCGCGGGCATCGGGCCTAGATTAACCGGAATTCTTAGACGGTGGCTCCTTGATGAGAGTGGCTATCCCGCCTGGATGCCGGACATCAAACGGGCTCTTGCCGATCAGGAGATCAACCTGATTCCGGCCACCGGCGGCGTAACCGAGATGAAGGGCGATTATCAACGCAGCCTGCAGATCCTTTTGGCCGTTTGCGGATTAGTTCTTCTGATCGCCTGCGTCAATATCGCCAATCTGCTGTTGGCCCGCGAGTTGACGCGCCGCCGGCAGACGGCTTTGCGGATCGCTGTGGGGGCATCTCGAATGCGGATCGTCCGGCAATCGCTGATCGAAAGCATTCTCCTGGCGTTGCTCGGTAGCGCGGTGGGATTGTTTGTCGCGGACGCAGTCGCCCGCCTCATTGTCACCCTCACGTTTCCTTCTTCTGAATTTCTGTCCTCGGAGCAAACTCTGTCAGCTCCCGTTCTCCTCTTTTCTCTCGTGATGGTCGGGATGACGAGCATCATGTTTGGGGCAGTTCCAGCTTGGCTCGCCTCTCATACGGACCCCGCCGAAACTCTTCGGGGAATGGGCCGGAGCACACGGGACGAGGCCTCAGCCCCACGCCAGAGCTTTCTGGTGCTGCAGGCGGCACTCTCCGTCCTCCTGCTGGCGGGGACCGGCCTTTTGACGCGCAGCCTGAAGAATCTGGAAGGGCAGAACTTCGGGTTCGAAACGGCGAATCGCATTAACGTGAAACTGGACGCCGCGCCCAGTCCGTATGATTTCAAGAAGATTGCCACACTCTTCCGAAAAATCGAGGACGGCGTAAATCAGCTGCCTGGTGTGGAGAACGCCGGCCTTGCCACGAATGCGCCTCTAAACGTGTTTAACATGAGTGATCGCGTATTTGTGGAGGGACATCCTGCGCAAGCACGGAGCGAACTCGAAACATCGTGGGCGCGGGTCACCCCGCGCTACCTGTCTGCCGTGGGTCAAATTTTGCTGCGGGGCAGGCAATTCAAGGAATCCGATAATGACAGCGGCGAACTGGTGGCGATTGTGAACCAATCGTTCGTAAACAAATTTCTTCCGCATGAGGAAGCCGTCGGCAAGCGGTTTGGCATTTTCAATCCTGCCCTCTCGAAAACGTTTCGAATTGTGGGGATTGTGCGCGATGCGAAGTACGACGAAGCGAAGACGCCGGCCCACCCGATGTATTTTGTTCCGGAATCGCAGGAGGCCGCCTTGAATCCCGATTTGCCCGACCATTTTTCTCACCGGCTGGCTGGCCTTGTCGTGGTCACACATCTGCCGGCCGGCACATTGGAGCCCGCTCTCAAGCAATTGATCAATAAGATCGATCCGGACCTCGCAGTAGTCAGTATCGGAACAATGAAAGAGCATGTCGATAGAGCCCTCAGCCAGCCGCACGCCGTGGCGACACTGGCCACAATTTTCAGCATAGTGGCGCTGATTCTGGCGGGTGTCGGGCTCTACGGCGTGACGGCATTTACGGTCTTGCAGCGCACGAATGAGATTGGAGTTCGCATGGTGCTCGGCGCAGATCGAAGGGAGGTCATCCGATTGGTATTGCTGGGCGCATTTAAGAATGTTGCTATAGGTTTAGGTCTTGGGATAGCTCTTGTCCCAATGGCAGGGAAGGTGCTGTCGTTCCAGTTGTACGGTGTGAGCTTGTGGGATCCGGTTCCTCTAGCAGTGGCGGTTCTTTCGCTGGCAGCCTGCGCACTGATGGCGTCGATTGTGCCGGCGCTTCGTGCTACTTTGATTGAGCCCGTCACTGTTCTAAGACTCGAATAAGTGCGCGAGGTCCTGCCAGGCATTGGCTTGATCACAGTAACGGGATTGCGTCAAGCTGGAGGAACTGGTGGGTTCGCCAGCGCTGGCCGATAGGTTTCAGGCGCCTGTCTGGAGGAGCCACCGGATTCACGGAAGCGGGGAGTGGAAGCCTGACTGGGGCGGCGGTCTCCGCGCCCGAGCCGACATCGGTTGGTCTGTTCCGCGATTCCCACCGAACAACCGGCGCGTGACACTTTATTGGTTTGGAGGATTCTATGATTCCGCCAGAGAACACGACAGCAGTAACTCGCGGGCTGCGCGAAGCCTTCGGTGTAACCGAGTTTGAGGACATAAGCATGCTGACGAAGGGCCAGACCTCGTCCCTTGTCTTTCGCATCGTTGTGAGGGGTGCTCCCTTTCTGTTGAAGATCATCACTCGTCCCTACGATATGGAGACTCTTATCTTAGGCGCCTGTGCCAGTGCATGGAAGCGGGGGCAGAGGCTGGTCTGGCGCCGCATGTCTGGTACAGCAACCTAGACGATCGGATTTTCATTACCGATTTTGTCGAAGAGCGGCCCTTTCCCGTGGCCGATGCGCTTGTTCGAATACCCGCAACGTTGCGGACCCTGCACGCTCTGCCGCCGTTTCCAAGAGTGCCAAACCATCTCAATAACTCATGCATGTTCCTCATGCACAAAGGGCCTGCCTTGGACGCATTCATTCAGAGTTTTCACTCGGCGAACATCCTGACGAAAGGCGAGAGTGACGAACTGTTCGCGCTGTACGCGCAATTGGCGGCGGTCTATCCGCATCACGATCCCGACATGGTGTCGAGTCACAACGACTTGTTCAAACCGGATAACATGCTTTTCGACGGACAACGCCTGTGGCTCGTGGACTGGGAAGCTGCTTTCCTGAACGATCGTTATGCGGATTTGGCGGTTGTGGCGAATCTCATTGTCACCAATGAAGCCGAGGAACAAGCTTATCTTCAGGAGTATTTTGGACAAAAGCCTGACGACTACCAATTAGCGCGATTCTTGTTGATGCAGCAGCAGGCGCATGCTTTCTACGCTTTGGGCTTTCTCTTGATTGGTTCGTGTGGCACGGCGATAAACCGGAGTGAGAGCGTGCCCGCATGGAGAGACTTCAATCGGCAGATGTGGGCGGGCGAAGTAGATCTGTCGGACAGGCATATGAAAGTTGTCTACGGGAGAATCCATTGGGAGCGGCTGTTAGAGAACGCGAGGCAACCGCGGTTCGAGGAAGCACTGAGGATCGTTTCAGGGGGGCGTGCTTAGGCGGCGGGCTGGGGGCGGCTGGAAAGCCGCCCGGCTGCCAAGAATGGCCGCCCTACGAAAGTGTGACACGGCAAGCGAAATGTAGAAACTCTAGGGCATGCTTAGGTTCAGCGCCTTGGAAAGATAAATCGGCTATACTGCGAACATTCGAAGGAGCGAAAGGAGTGCGATCTTGCCGAACGTTAGCGTTGAAACACTGAATGGCGCGGAGGTGCGCGAGGAGGTGGAGGTGCGCCATCCGCTGGAACCGTTGACGGCGGCGGAAGTGGAGCATGCTGTGAGGTTGCTCAAGGCGCAGTCGAGGTTTGGCCCGGGCACGCGGATTATCAGCATCATGCTGAAGGAGCCGCCTAAGACTTTTGTGCATGAATGGCCGAATGGGGGTGTGCCGGATCGTTGCGCGCTTGCGGTGCTGTTGGATAATACGGCGAACGCGACTTCTGAGGTTACGCTCAATCTGAGCCGGTCGGAAATTGTGGGCGTGCGGAAAGCGCCGCCGGGTTCGCAACCCACGCTTTCGATGGATGAGCAGATTGAATGTGAGCAAGCTGTTTTGGCGAGTCCGGAGTTTTTGGAGGCGTTGCAAAAGCAGTATGGGATTACAGACACGTCGCTGGTGATGGTGGATATCTGGAGCGCGGGTAATTATGGATCGGAAGAGGATCGCACGCGGCGATTGACTCGGCCCCTCTGTTTCCTGAGGTCCGATCCGAGCGATAACGGTTATGCGCGGCCGATTGAAGGTATCCGCCCGGTGGTGGACCTCAACCTGATGAAAGTGATTCGGGTGGAAGAGTACGGGTACTGGCCGCTGCCGCCGAATGCGGGGAATTACTCGGCCGAGCGAGTTTCAGGGCAACGCAACGATATCAAGCCGCTTTCGATTACGCAGCCACAAGGGGCGAGTTTTTCGCTGGAAGGGAATCAGATCGAGTGGCAGAAGTGGAAGTTTGTCATCGGCTTCAATGCGCGCGAAGGGTTGACGATTCATCACTTGCGGTATAGGGACGGGGGGCGCCACCGGTCGATTCTCTATCGCGGGTCGCTGACGGAGATGGTGGTTCCTTATGGCGATCCGCAGCCGCAGCAGGTGCGAAAGAACGCCTTCGATGTGGGCGAATACGGTATGGGGATGTGCGCCAACAGCCTGCGGTTGGGATGCGACTGCGTGGGCCATATCGCGTATCTGGACGCGCATTTCTGCGACAGCCGCGGCGGGGCCTTGACGATTCCGAGCGCGATTTGCATTCACGAAGAAGACTACGGGATTTTATGGAAGCATACGGACCGGCGGCTGCCGGAGAGCCCTGAAGTGCGGCGGTCGCGCCGATTGGTGGTTTCTTCCATTTCGACAGTGGAGAACTACGAATACGGATTCTTTTGGTACTTCTATCAAGACGGGAACGTGCAGTTTGAGATTAAGCTAACGGGCATTCTGTCGTTGGGCGCGGTGCGCGATGGCGAAAAGCCGAAGCATGGAGCGTTGATTGCGCCACGGCTGTACGGGCCGAATCATCAACACTTTTTCAATGTGCGGCTGGACTTTGATCTGGATGGCGTGCGCAATACGGTGCAGAGATTGGACGTAGTGGGCGACCCGGTGGATGAAACGAACTCGTTCGAGAATGCGTTCCATGTGGAGGCTACGGAGTTGACGAGCGAGCAGCAGGCGTTGGGGCATCTGAAGCTCGAGACGGCCCGGACGTGGAAAATTGTGAATCCGGCGGTGAAGAATGCGGTGGGAGAGCCGGTTGGTTATAAGTTCCTGCCGGGGGATAATTCGTTCCCGATGGCGTCGCCGAATGCGTGGTGGCGTAAGCGGGCGCGGTTTGTGGATCATCACGTGTGGGTGACGCCGTACCGGGAAGACGAGAAATATGCGGCGGGCGATTATCCGAATCAGAGCAGCGGCGGGGATGGGTTGGCGAAATGGACGGCGGAGGACCGCGCGATTGCGAATGAAGACGTGGTGTTCTGGTATACGTTTGGACACACGCATATTCCGCGGCCGGAGGATTATCCGGTGATGCCGACCTCTTATATCGGGTTCTTGCTGAAGCCGAACGGGTTCTTCGATGCGAATCCGGCGAATGATGTTCCGGCGGAGAAGCGGGATAAACCCGGTGGCTGTTGTGATTGACCTGACAGCGCCATGGGCGAGAATAGTGATGGCGCCGGGAGATCAGCATGACAGCTACCATTGACATTCCTGCCGACTTTGCCGAGCGGCTTGGCATTAAGGACGCGTCTGATTTGCCGCGTGTAGCCCTGGAAGCTCTGACGTTGGAAGCCTTGCGGCAAGAGCGAATAGGTGAAGCGGAAGCAGGCCGAATCCTGGGTATCGACGACCGCTATGCACTTGATGGTTTCTTGAAACAGCACGGAATTGAAATCGATTACAAATGGGAAGATCTTGAGCGTGAACGTGCCGTGTTCCGGGAAGCCGGAATCGACCGCTAAGGGGCTCGTCGTCGCCGATTATGATTGGGGATCTGCCGAAGGCTTTCGCTTCTCTGCATGTTGGGGAACGTGTTGCGCTTACGCTTCCGGCTGGGATTGAGAAACGTGACCGCCGAGCGGCGATTGCCAATCGGCGCGCAGGATGCCATCCTGCCCCACATTTCCAATTTTGATTTTAACAGCTTCTTACCTTGGCCCTCGCCCTTCGATCGCGAAATGTTTGCGAAAGGCAATGGAGACATGGGACCTCGGCTTAACTGAGCAGGAAGTCGGGGGAGATTTGGGAGAGGCGGGGGCAGCCGGCGAGGCCCATGGTCATTTCGAGTTCGGTGCGGAGGATTTCGACGATGCGGGCAACGCCTGATGCGCCACCGGCGGCGAGGCCATAGAGATAGGGGCGGCCGATCATGACGGCGGTTGCGCCGAAGGCGAGGGCTTTGAAGACATCGATACCGCGGCGGATGCCACCGTCGAGAATGAGCGGGACGCGTTTGCCGACGCGCTTGTGAATGGCGGGTAGGGCGTCAATGGCGGCGGGCACGGTGTCGAGGCTGCGGCCGCCGTGGTTGGAAACCACGATGCCATCGCAGCCCAGGTCGACGGCGGCGGAGGCATCGCCGGGATTCAGTACCCCTTTCATGAGCAAAGGCCCGGTGACAAAAGAACGGAGCCACTCGATGTCTTTCCAGGTGACGTCGGCGCCGTGGGTGACGGAGTAGATGTTGCGGCCGGCGGGGCGATGAGAACCGGCGGCGATGGCTGCGCCTAAGCCAGAAAGATTGGCGCGCTCGACTCCGGGGGGAAGTTTGAAGCCGGCGCGGAGTTCGCGATCGCGCGGGCCGTTGACGGGCACATCGACGGACACGCAAATGGCTTCGCAGCCAGCTGAGAGTACGCGCTGCACCAATTCCTTAGTGAAGCCGCGATCGGTTTGCACGTAGAGCTGGAACCAGAGCGGCTGACGGGATGTTTCGCGCATAGCTTCGTACGTGACGTTAGAGAAGGTGGCGGCGACGAGAGTGGCTCCGCTGAGATCCGCGCCGCGCACGGTTTCGAGTTCGCCTTCGGGATGCACCAGTTTGTGATAACCGGCGGGAGCGAGGAGGATGGGAAAGGCATGTTCACGGCGGAGAAGACGGAGTTTAGTGTCAATGTGGCTGACATCAACCATGACTCGCTGATTGAGCTTGATGCGGTTAAAGGCGAGGCGGCTTTCAGCGGCGGTGAGGCCGGCGCCGGCGCCACCGGCTATATATTCGAGAGCGGCCGGGGGCATGTGGCTGGGCGCGAGGCGTTCAAAATCGTCGAGCGTCCAGATGGCGGCGAGTTCCTCAGCGCTCAGCACCTACTTGAACTCGAGGATTTCTTTTTCCTTGGCTTTGGCGATCTGATCGACTTTGGCGATCTGGCTGTCGGTGAGTTTCTGGGTGGTGTCGAGCGCCTGCCGTTCTTCGTCTTCGCTGATCACTTTGTCTTTGAAGAGCTTTTTGAGATGTTCGTTGGCGTCGCGGCGAATGTTGCGCAGGCCGACGCGGCGCTCTTCGGCGACATGGCTGAGTTTCTTGGCCAGTTCCCGGCGGCGCTCTTCGGTAAGGGGCGGAACGGGGACACGGACGATTTTGCCGTCGTTCGACGGGTTGAGACCCAAGTCTGAAGTCCGGATGCTTTTTTCGATAGCGCCGATGATGGAGGTATCGTAGGGCTGAACGGTGATGAGCGCCGGCTCGGGGACGTGCAATTGGGCGACCTGGTTCAGGGGCGTGGGCGTGCCGTAATAATCGACGCGAACGCTATCGAGGAGACCGATGGTGGCGCGGCCGGTGCGGAAGTGAGCGACTTCATGCTGCATGTCGGCGAGCACTTTGTCCATTTTGGCGCGGGCGTTGGCTTCGATTTCCTTAACGTTTTTAAAAGGGCTGCCGCTGACGGCGGCGGTGGTTTCGTGTTGTTCTGATTTCATAAATGGCTCCGTTGAAAAGACCAAGCGAGGGCGCTTACGCTTCCGGCTCTGGAAAAGACCAAGCTAGGGCGCTTACGCTTCCGGCTCCGATTCGGCGGTTTTTCGTTATCATTCGTGGGCCGCCCGCGCTAGCGAATCATAGTGCCGATGGATTCACCCATGGCCATACGCATTATATTGCCGGCGACGTTAAGGTCAAAAACCATGATAGGCATATGATTATCACGGCACATGGCAACGGCGGAGGCATCCATGACGCCGAGGGCTTTAGAGAGAACTTCGAGGTAGCTGACTTCGTGATAGCGGATGGCGTCGGGATGCTTTTTAGGGTCTTTATCGTAGACGCCATCGACGCTGGTGGCCTTGGCGATGATTTCGGCATGGATTTCGAGGCCGCGGAGAGTGGCGGCGGTATCGGTGGAGAAGTAGGGGTTGGAGGTGCCGGCGGCGAAGATCACGGCGCGGCCTTTTTCGAGGTGGCGAATGGCGCGGCGGCGGATATACGGCTCGGCCACCTGATGCATTTCGATAGCGGTCATGACGCGGGTGGGGATGCCGAGTTGTTCGAGAGCGTCCTGAAAGGCGAGGGCGTTGATGACGGTGGCGAGCATACCCATGTGGTCGCCAGTGACGCGATCCATGTTGTTGGCGGCAGCGGCAACGCCACGAAAGATGTTGCCGCCACCGAGCACGAGGCCGACTTGCACGCCGGCGCGGGCGACCTCAGCCACTTCACCGGCCAGGGACTTGACGCGTTCGGCGTCTAATCCAAAAGACAACGGGCCGGCTAACGCCTCACCGCTGATTTTTAGGAGGATGCGTTTGAAGCGTGCCATGCCGGTTGCCGTTTAGGCGGTGACGGGAAGAGGACTGGCCTCGACGCCGGGGGCATCGCCGGTATCGCCCACTTTGTAGCGAACGAAACGGGCGACGGTGATGGTGTCGGCGATTTTGGAGGCGGCGGTTTTGATGAGATCGGTGACGGTGATGGTGTTCTCGCGAATGAAAGGCTGCTCGAGCAAGCAGACTTCTTCGTAAAACTTGCTCATGCGGCCTTCGGCGATTTTGTCGAGCATCTTTTCAGGCTTGCCTTCGGCGCGGACGCGATCGCGCTGGATGTCGAGTTCCTTAGCCACCAGCGGGGCGGGCAACAGATCGCGGCTGACCACTTGGGGATGAGCGGCGGCGATTTGCAGCGCGAGATCGTGGACCAGCGTTTTGAATTCGTCCTTTGTGTGAGTCTCCGCTTTGCCGGTATTGACTTCGAGCAAGACGCCGATTTGCGAACCGGTGTGAATGTAGTGACCGATGACGCCATGGCCGGTCAATTCAAAGATGGTAAAGCGGGAGACGAGGATATTTTCACCGAGCTTGGCGATTTTGGTTTTGACCATTTCGCCGATGGTGTTGCCGTCTTTGGCGAATTTCTGTTCATAGAGCGCTTCGTGCGCGGCGATGAGGGCGCGCTCAGTCTCGGTGATGTCTTCGAGGCGGACGTGCTTGGGCTTCGAGGCTGCGATGTGGGCGGCGATATCGGCAGCCATGGTTTGGAAGTCTTCGGTGCGGGCGACGAAATCGGATTCGCAATTCACTTCGACGAGGACGCCGAGTTTGCCGTTGCGGCCGATGAAGGCGCTGACGAGGCCCTGCTTAGCGGAACGCGATTCCTTCTTGCTGGCGCTGGCGATGCCTTTTTTCCGGAGGACGATTTCGGCTTGGTCGATGTCGCCGTTTGTTTCGACGAGAGCCCTCTTGCAATCCATCATGCCCGCGCCGGTGCGTTCGCGGAGTTGTTTAACGAGTTGTGCGCTGATTTCAGCCATTTTGTTTGTTCCTTCTATACACACAAGGGGCGACCGAGCCTGTTTGCGCTGGTCGCCCGTAATAATACTGCCGTACTACGACCGCTTACGCTCCCTCGCGGTCGCGGCTCAGAAACGGCGGTGGTTTTCACGACAGCAGAGGCTTAGTGTTCGACGAGAGTGGGGGTGGCGACCTCTTCGGGTGCTTCACTGCCAGGGCCCTTGCGCGGCGGCAGATCGGGTTCAAGGCTGGTGGCCAAGCTTTCCGACATTAACTGCTCGGCGTACTTGGGATCGAGATACTGGGTGTACTCTTCGGGCGTTTCGGCGGCGGTTTCATCTTCGCGCACGATCTTGTCGGCGGCAAAATCGGTTTCAGTGGCGAGCGAACGGGCTTCAACCACGGAATCGGCAATTTTGGTGGTGAAGAGGCGGATGGCGCGCAGAGCGTCGTCATTACCGGGGATAACGTAATCGACTTCGTCGGGATCGCAATTGGTATCGACCACCGCGACGACGGGGATGCCGAGCTTGCGGGCTTCCTTTACGGCGATGGCTTCCTTGTTCGAATCGATGACGAAGAGCAGATCAGGCAGGCCGTTCATGTCTTTGATGCCGGCGAGGTTTTGCTGGAGGTGCTTGCGTTCGCGCTCGAGGCGGCCGACCTCTTTCTTGGCGCGGCCTTCGTAGGCGTTTTCAGTGGCCATGGCGTCAAGTTCCTTGAGACGCTTGATGGAGCGCTGAACGGTGGTGATGTTGGTGAGCAATCCGCCCAGCCAACGCTGGTTGACGTAGAACTGACTGCAGCGGCCGGCTTCTTCGGCGATGGCTTCCTGCGCCTGGCGCTTGGTGCCGACGAAGAGAACGGTTTTGCCTTGCGCGGCCATTTCACCGACGTAGCGCATGGCATCTTTGAAGAGCTTGAGAGTCTTTTGGAGATCGATAATATAGATCCCGTTACGTTCGCCAAAAATGTATTCCTTCATTTTGGGATTCCAGCGCTTGGTCTGGTGCCCGAAGTGAACGCCGGCTTCGAGCAATTCTTTCATCGAAATCGATGGCAATCTGCCTCCTGTTTAAATTGGCATGCCAAGAAAGCGTTGACGCGGCCCAAAGCGGTATTTGCGCTGGCGCGGACCCGGCATGGTTGGGCGAACCGGGGCAGGGGAGCCGCCGCCGGTGCGCGGGTGGTGAAAGGTAAAGACGAGAAGAAGACTAGCGTTTGGAGAACTGGAAGCGCTTGCGCGCGCCCTTTTGACCGTACTTCTTTCGCTCATGTGCGCGCGCATCGCGCGTGAGAAAACCGAGCTGCTTGAGCTTACCGCGCAGTTCGATATTGAATTCGAGTAGAGCGCGGGCAATGCCGTGGCGAGCCGCCCCAGCCTGACCGCTGACCCCGCCGCCTTTGGCGAGGATCAAGACATCAAAACGATCTGCCAACTCAGTGGCAAGCAAGGGTTGCTTGACATAGGCGCGGGCGGACTCGTTGACAAAATAATGTTCGAAAGGCCGGTTGTTAACGGTGATCTGGCCCTTACCTGGGCGCAGGAAAACGCGGGCGGTGGCGGTCTTACGGCGACCGGTGGCTAATTGCTGAACTAACTTCGCGACAGGCACTACAATCCTTTCCGTTGTTTGACGGCAATATGTTTGACGGCAATATGTTTGACGGCAATATGTTTGGCGGCAATCTGTTTGGCGGCAATCTGTTGGGCGCTCATAAATTAAGCCTCGACGGCGAGCGGGACCGGCTGCTGGGCCTGATGGGGATGGTGCTCACCCGCGTAGACCTTGAGTTTCCGGTACATCTGTTTTCCGAGCTTGGTTTTGGGCAGCATGCCTGAAACGGCGAGCTCCAACATTCTTTCGGGACGGGTCGCGCGCATGCGGCGAGCGCCGGTTTCAATCAGCCCGCCGGGGTAGCCGGTGTGCCGACGATAGAGTTTTTGATCTTCTTTGTTGCCGGTCATCTTGACCTTGGCGGCGTTAATAATGACGACGTGATCGCCGGTATCGAGCATGGGGGCGTAGGTAGGTTTGTGCTTGCCCATGAGGAGCATAGCGGCCTTGCTCGCGATCCTACCCAGGACCGCGTCATTGGCGTCAATCACGTGCCAAGAACGAACGATTTCGAACTTGGACGGAACTTCGGTGCGCATAGACAGACTTATTCTCTCGTGTCGAAAGACTCGAACACCTAAGTGTAGCAAAGGGGGAGAGGGGGGTGTCAAATTTGGGGATATAGGTCTTCGAGAACGCCGGTTTCTCACCAAAGTAGAGGGCCGACCAGGGGGTCGGCCAGCGGACGAGGCGTCCGCCCTACCCGGAAAGCGGGCTTCGTATTCGATAAGATCGAAAGCTATGGACCGCCGTACCTTTTTGAAAACCAGTTTGAAAACCAGCGCCGCCGCCGCGTCTGCGCCGATGTTCGTTCCGGCCTCGGCGCTTGGGCGCGATGGCCATGTTGCGCCGAGTAATCGCATCGCGATGGGCGTGATTGGCACGGGCAACCAGGGGACCGGCGACATGCTGGGTTTCCTGCGCGACGAACGAGTGCAGATGGTGGCCGTTTGCGACGTGAACAAGGAGACGCCGGGCTATTGGGACGGCGCGGTTGCGGGGCGCGAGCCGGCGCGCGCGTACGTTGAATGGCATTATGCGCGCGAAAAACGCGCGGGCACATTCAAGGGCTGCACGGCGTATGAAGATTTTCGGGAACTGATCGCACGCAAAGATGTTGACGCCTTGCTGATCGCGGTGCCGGACCACTGGCACTCGATTCCCGCCGTCATGGCGGCGCGGGCGGGAAAAGACATTTATGGCGAAAAGCCTTTATCGTTGACCATCGGGGAGGGCCGCGCCATGAGTAATGCCATTAAGGCGAACAATCGAATATTTCAATGCGGCAGCCAGCAGCGTTCCGATCCGCGCTTCCGCAAAGCCTGCGAAATCGTGCGCAACGGGCGCATCGGCAAATTGCAGCGCGTGTTGTGTGGCCTGCCCGGCGGCACGCCCGATTTCGGCAAGGATCAAGACCGGCAAGATCCGGAGCCGGTTCCCGCCGGCTTTAACTACGATTTTTGGCTGGGACCGGCGCCGGAGGCACCGTACGCGCCAGCGCGCTGTTTTGTGAACTTTCGCTGGATTCTCGATTATTCCGGCGGGCAGATTACGGATTGGGGCGGGCATCATCCCGATATCGCTCAGTGGGGCATGGGCACCGAACTGAGCGGGCCGATCGCCATCAAGAATGGGCAAGCCGAGTGGGCGCGTGAGAAGCTGTGGAACACGGCCACCGATTACTACTTCGAAGCGCATTATGAAACCGGAGTCAAGCTGGTGGTTTCCAGCCGCGTGCGTTCGGGCGTAACGTTTGAAGGCGCGGATGGCTGGGTGTGGGTGAATCGCGGGGCGATTGAGGCGAGCCCTTCCGCGTTGCTGGAGTTCGAGCCCGGGCCGAATGAGGTTCATCTTTATCGGTCGGACAATCATCAGCGCAATTTTATTGATTGCGTCATCTCGCGGAGTGAGCCGATTGCGCCGATTGAGCAGGCACATCGTTCGATCAGCATTGCGCACTTGGGGAACATCAGCCTGCGTTTAGGGCGCGATCTACGCTGGGATCCGAAAGAAGAGAAAATCATCGGCGATGAAACGGCGAGCCAGATGGTTTCGCGGCCGATGCGTAAGCCTTGGGCGCTCGAATAGGGCGACGGCCGCCAGATTTTTCGCGCGGATTATCCTGCCGGTTAAGGGCGTTTTATACTTTCGGTTCCATCAAGAGGGCTTTTCTGCCCGAAAAATAATCAAAAAGCATCAAAATTAGGCCCAAATCTGGGCTGGGCACAAACGCGCAAAAGAGACTGGCATAGGTCGCACGGAAACGTGAATGACGCGGAGAAAGCTAACGGCTCTCCGAAAAGGAACGCAAAGGAGATTTGAATATGAAACGCATCATCACAACTTTCTTGATGGCAGTTGGAATCACTGGACCATTCGTCGCTCACCTCGCAGCCCAGGACAACGGGGCGGTAGCGAAAATCCCGTTCGCCTTCGTGGTAGCGCATCAGACTATGCCGGCGGGCACGTATAGCGTGAAACGGATGAGCTCGATCGCGCCGGTATTTGCGCTGCGCGACGACCAAGGCTCGTCCATCATGGCGAGTTTCTCGGACAACGAGACCGGCAAGCCGGCGGAACCAAGCCTCACCTTCGCCTGCTACGGCAAAGAGTGCGTGCTGGCAAAAATCACGCCGCCCGGCAGCGAGACCGCTTATTCGTTGAGCCCGGCGTCGCTTGAGAAGAACTTCCCCCACAAGCTGGGAATGGCAGCCTTGGTTTCTATCAAGGTTCCCGTCCGCTAAATTTACCAAGTTCCGTCCGATCTCAGTTTTGCCGGAGGTAGGCCCGCTGCAATCGGAGGCAGCGGGCCTTGTTTTTTTGATGCGCCGCGTGAAATGGTTGCGGCTGCGGAACATCTATGGCATTAAGAAAGAATGCCAAAATCCTACGACGCAATTATCATCGGAACGGGTCAATCGGGACCTCCGCTTGCGGTGAAGCTAGCCAAGGCGGGGCAGAAGGTAGCGATTATTGAACGCGCCCGTTTTGGTGGAACATGCGTGAACACGGGCTGCATTCCGACCAAAGCGATGGTGGCCAGCGCACGGGCGGCGTATGTGGCCGGGCGTGGCGGCGATTTCGGCGTTGAGCTTGACGGCCGAGTGCGCGTCGATATGCAACGCGTAAAAGCGCGTAAGGACGAGATTTCCGGCAAATCGCGGAGCGCGGTGGAAAAAATGTTGAATGCGGCGCCGAACTGCACCGTCTACCGCGGCCAAGGGCGCTTCGTATCTAATAGCGAGGTACAAGTAGGAGGAGACATCCTCACGGCGCCACAGACGTTTATCAATGTGGGCGCCAGAGCCGTGGTCCCGCCGATTCCGGGCCTCAGTAATCTTTCGTATTTCACCAACTCTTCGATTCTGGAAATAGATTTTTTGCCGAAGAGTCTCATCGTTGTGGGAGGAGGCTATGTTGCGCTTGAATTGGGTCAGATGTTCAAGCGCTTTGGAAGTGACGTCACCATCGTTCATCGCGGCCCGCACCTCCTTACCCGTGAAGATGAGGATATTGCCAATAATATTCGCGACATCCTTGTCAATGAAGGCATCAAAGTCGAGTTGAACGCCGAATGTATTGAGCTATTCGGAGAAGGCGGGGAAATCGGCGCGCGAACCGGTTCGCCGGACGGCCCGGCGGTGCGCGGTACGCACGTGCTTATCGCCACGGGCCGCCAGCCCAACACCGACGACCTTGGTCTGGAGAACACTGAAATTCGGCGGGACCAGCGCGGCTTTATAGAAGTGGACGACGAGTTGCGCAGCACGGCCGCCGGAGTTTGGGCGATCGGCGATTGCAACGGGCGCGGCGCTTTCACGCATACGTCTTACAACGATTATGAGATTGTCGCGGCCAATCTGCTGGACAGCGACAAGAGGCGCGTGACGGATCGAATCACCGCCTATGCCGTCTATATCGATCCACCGTTGGGCCGCGCCGGCATGACGGAAAGCGAAGTGCGCCGCTCGGGTCGAAAAGCGCTGATCGGCAAGCGCCCGATGACGCGAGTGGGGCGCGCGTACGAAAAGAGCGAGACGCAGGGTTTCATGAAGGTGATGGTGGATGCACAGAGCCGGGAAATTCTAGGAGCCGCCATCCTCGGCACGGAGGGGGATGAAGCCATTCATTGTTTTCTCGATATGATGTACGCCAAGGTTCCGTACACTGTATTGCAAAGAGCCGTCCACATACACCCCACCGTCTCAGAACTGATTCCCACCATGCTAGGAGATCTAACGCCGCTATGTTAACTGAAACAGCAACGACTCTTCGGGTGGAACTCACCAAGCGTTACTCGGAAAGCCGTGTTGAGACCGATCGTCTATTTTCGATCTTGACTCCCTCGGCGCTCTACGAACGTCCCATCCCTGAGCGACACCGCATCGTCTTTTATATCGGCCATCTTGAGGCATTCGATTGGAATCTGCTGCGAAATCATTTGTCGCTTGATCGGTTCCACGCGGAGTTCGACCAGCTATTCGCTTTTGGAATCGATCCCGTGGATGGCGGTCTGCCGAACGACCAACCGGAGGCTTGGCCTTCGATGAGTGAGATCGAGAATTACCGCAACCGCATTCGCCGGGAGCTGGACGCAGCCTTGACCAGCGCGAGTGAGAGCGAAGAACTGGTGCAACTGATGAATATCGCCATAGAGCATCGCCTGATGCACGCGGAAACTCTGGAATATATGTTCCATCAGCTTCCTTACGAAGCTAAGATCCCCCCGCGCTTAGAGCAATCGCGGGCGGCCGTTCGAGTGACTCCGCACATGGTTGCAGTACCGGCGGGCACCGTGACGCTGGGGTTAAAACGAGACTCTGGCCAGTTTGGTTGGGATAACGAATTTGAATCGCATAACGTACCAGTTGGCGGCTTCTCTATTGATAAGTACAAAGTTACGAACGGCCAGTTTGCGAACTTTATTGAGGACGGTGGATACACTCGCCGTTCACTTTGGTTAGAGGCCGATTGGGACTGGGTCACGAGTGCGGAGATTTCGCATCCGGTCTTCTGGGTGCCGTCGGAGCGCGGTTTCCGGGACCGCAATATGTTCGGCGAAATACCTCTTCCGCTCGAGATTCCGGTGTATGTCAGCCACGCTGAAGCTTGCGCATACGCTCGTTGGGAGGGCAAGGTTCTGCCGACTGAGGCTGAGTGGCAGCGCGCGGCTGAGGGTGCGCAAGCGCCGCAATCCACTCGGAGGTTATGGGACGCGGCAGCGGTGGGTTCAGTGCCGGAGTTGAGCAGCGCCTGGGGTGTGGAAGATCTGTTCGGAACAGGCTGGGAGTGGACCTCGAGCGAGTTCGCGCCCTTTCCAGGCTTTCAAATTGTGCCCGCCTATCCGGGCTATTCCGCAAACTTCTTCGACGGCAAACATTTCGTCATGAAAGGCGGCAGCACGCGTACCGCCGCCTGCATGCTGCGAGTTAGTTTTCGTAATTGGTTTCAGGCGCATTATCAATACGTCTATGCGGGTTTCCGCTGCGTCTCGCATTGACACAGACTTGAGAATTTAACCCAATGCCAGTTGAACACTTAGAAACAATCCATTCGTCTGTGGCCCAGTTTGCGGCGGAAGTGCGGGCCGGTCTTGAACGCGCGGGGCAGAAGGAACTTCCTTCCAAATACTTGTACGATTCCATTGGTTCCGCGCTGTTTGAAGCCATCAGTTTGCTGCCGGAATACGGTCTCACGCGCGCGGACGAACGCATCCTTCGGCGTTACGCGAGCGAGATCGCGGATTTTTTGCCCAGTCCGCTGATTGTTTCCGAATTAGGCAGCGGCAGCGGCAAGAAAACCCGTTGCATTCTGGAAGCCTTGTGCAAGCGCGAGGCAATTTCGTATTACCCCATTGAAATCTCGGCCACCGCACTGGCCTCGTGTGAACGCGAACTGGCCGGCATCGATTGCATCAGCATTGTCGGTATCGAGCGCGAATATCTGGATGGATTGCGCGAAGTGGCCCATCGCCGCGCGCCCGGCGCTCATTTGCTGATTCTCTTTCTGGGCAGCACGATTGGTAATTTCGACTCCGGCGCGGACCGGCGGTTCTTGGAGCGCGTTCGCGAGATTCTGCTGCCGGGCGATTCGCTGCTGCTGGGCGCCGACCTGCGCAAGCCGCTGAGTCAATTAATTCCCGCTTATGACGATCCAATCGGCGTCACCGCCGCTTTCAATTTGAATATACTGGCGCGCATCAACCGTGAACTTTACGCCGATTTCAACCTGCGTCAGTTCGAACATAGCGCCCGATTTAACGCCGATACCGGGAGTGTGGAGATGCACTTGCGGTCGAAGATTTCGCAGACGGTTACCATTCCGCGCGCTGAGCTCATGGTGCGGTTTTTCGAGGGTGAGACGATCTGGACCGAAAGCAGCCATAAATATCTGGCAAGCGAACTATCGGCCTTGGCGAACGCCGCGGGTTTCCAGTGTGAAGCGCAATGGATGGATGACGAGTGGCCGTTCGCGGAGAATTTGTTTATCGCCGTCTGACCTTGCAATCAGCGAGACTGAATTCCCCTTACTGCTTTTTTAAGCACAGTTCACAAAAGTTTCATGATCTGTGTGATAACTTAGAGCGATTTGGTAAGTCAGACGGCCTTCGGGCTTCAACACATTATTTCTTTGGGAGATCATACATGAAGTTGGGAAGTTCTTTGCGTTTAGCCGTGGGGCTGACGTTTTGCGCCGCTCTGGCTAGCGCGGGCGGCATTGATTATACTTGCGCTTCGAATATCGGCGCAGCAACCTGCAGCTATTTGAACACGACCGTGGCGGGGCTGTACAACAGCACCTTCAGTAACGCCAACGCCGATATTTACATCCAGTACGGCGCCACGGACCTTGGCCAGAGTTCGCAGTTCCAGAATTTTGTTACCTACAGCACATACCTAAGCGCGCTTAAGGCGGAGAATGGGCCGGGCGCCGTTCGCGCGGGCGCGGTGGCCAGTCTGCCCAGCGTTGAACCAGCACTTTATAATAGTGGAGATATCAACATTACCACCGCGCTGGCCGCCGCTCTTGGAATTACGACGGACGCCTTTGGGAACGCGGTTACCGGTACCACACTGGGGGGCAGCGCCTGCCCAACCGTGGGTTCTGGAGGATGCTACGACGCGGTTATTACGCTAACGAACTCCCCCGATACCTTTTATAATCGCGTGGGAGCCCAACCTTCGGGGACCTACGATTTGTACACCACGGTGGAACACGAAACCGACGAAGTGTTGGGGACGGCCTCCTGCGTCGATACAAATGGAGCATCTCTGGCAAATGGTTGCGGCGATCCTAATGCTTCCGCGGTGGATCTATTCCGTTACTCGAGCAAAGGGACGCGGGTTTTTGAGAACACCACGCCGGGCGCTTACTTCTCATACGACGGCGGCGCGACGAATGGAGCGGATGGGAACGTTTACAACACCTTGTCCAATGGCGACGACTATGCGGATTTTGTGAGCACGTGCCCGGGCGGGCCGTTTAGCGTACAGGACGCGGAGGGTTGCCCGGACACAAGCGGCCTCGACATCTCAAACGATGGCGGAGCGGAAATCAACCTCCTGGATGCGGTTGGATATAACTTGCTTCCAACGACGCCGACCTCGGTTCCCGAGCCCGTGCCGGTTTGCCTGTTAGGCGCGGGCCTTGCGGTGCTTGGCTGGGTCCGGCTCCGCCGCGCCTGAAGTATTTCCAGCGAACGAATCTCAATTTAAAGACTTGCGGGATACACTGAGACACATGTCCCTCGCGTCCCGCAAGATCTTGGTGGTGGCGGCCTTTGTCGTTTCCGCGCCATGCTTCGCGCAGAAGCCAAACGGTTTCGATCAACGCTTTCACGCGATCATGAATCGGCCTGAGTACAAGCATGCCCGGTTTGGCGTGGAGGTTTATTCGATTGACGAAGGTAAGGTCATCTACGTCTGGAATGCGGACGAATTGTTCGTACCCGGATCGACCACCAAGATTCTGACAGTGGGCACGGCGCTCGAATTGCTGGGAGCGGACTTTCGGTTTCACACCAAAATTTATCGAACCGGACCGATTAGCGGTGGCACATTGCAGGGCAATTTGGTAGTGGTAGCGAGCGGGGATCCGAACTTGTCAAATCGCATTCGGCCCGACGGAACGCTGGCGTTTCAGGACGAAGATCACTCTTACGACGGCTTCGCGGAAGCGCAAGCTGTTCCTGGCGATCCGCTGGCGGTGATTCAGGAACTGGCAATGAAGGTGGCCTCCGCAGGCATTAAGCGCGTGCAAGGCCGAGTGCTGGTGGACGTTTCCTTGTTTCCGGAAGGAGACCGCGAGTTGGGAACAGGGGTAGTGATTTCGCCCATGGTGGTGAACGACAACCTGGTCGACGTGATGGTGACTCCGGGAGGGCGGAACGGCGCAGCGGCTTCTCTCGCCATTGCGCCGCGGACCCGTTATGTGACTATCCGCAACGAAGTCAAGACGGGCGCTCCGGGCAGCAAAATGGATTTGCACTGGACCGATGACAAGGAGGCGGCGGATGGCACGCACAGCGTAATTTTGAGCGGTACGATCGCGTTGGATGCCAGACCGAAGCTGCGCGCCTACCAGGTGCCCTCGCCATCAAGGTTTGCCGAGGTGGCGCTTACCGAAGCGCTGGAAAGTGCCGGCGTGCGCGTAGACGCCTCTGGTACCGGATCGGTTCCCGGGCCGCGATCGCTGAAGGAGGAAAACGCGGTGGCCGAACACATATCGCCGACGTTGAAGGAGGAAGCGACCGTCACTCTCAAGGTGAGTCAGAATCTACACGCCAGTATGCTGCCCTCGATTGTGGGCGCTTATCGGGAAAAAGGCGCGAGCGACCCCTTGCAAGCGGGGTTCGACCAGGAACGTGCGCTGCTGGAAAAGGCGGATCTGGATCTCGACGCCGCCGTGCAGAGCGACGGGGCGGGTGGCGCGGCGCTCTTCACTCCGGATTTCATGGTGCGGTTTCTGCTGCACCTGAGCCGGCAACCCTTCGGCGCCGACTTCAGGAAGAGCTTGCCGATTCTCGGCAGAGATGGGACGCTGGTGAAGATCCAGGTGGATTCGCCCGCCGCCGGACATGTATTTGCGAAGACCGGCACCTACGCGACGGGCAACGCGCTGACCCGCGGTGGTGTTGTGACGGGTAAGGGACTAGCGGGTTTCGTAGATACGAAAGACGGCCACCATCTTGCTTTCGCAGCCTATATCAATTTTGTTCCACTCAAAGATATGGATGAAAAGAGTACCCAGATGGTGGGTCAGGCGGTGGGAGAAATCGCGGCGGCGGCTTATGACGGGTTCTAGGGCAAGGGGTAGCATAGTGAGCCAGGAGAGCGGAGCGGAGAGGCGGCTGGAAAGCCGCCTGGCTGCCAAGAATGGCCGCCCTACGAACGGTTGACGACAGCGAGTCAGGCGCGGCTGGTGACTAAACGAATGGAGAGGACTTGCTCGACAACGGAAAAGAGATCGTCCGCCCGGATGGGCTTCGAGACGTATCCATCCATCCCGGCTGCAAGGCAGCGCTCCTTATCGCCAGCCATGGCGTGGGCAGTCATGGCAATGATCGGGATATGTTTTCCCGTTTTTGTTTCGCCCTGACGAATCGCGGCCGTGGCCTGGAAGCCATCCATTTCCGGCATCTGGACGTCCATGAGAATTAAATCGGAAGCTTGTTTTTCCAAAGATTCAAGAGCCGCCCTGCCATTTCTCGCGACGGTCACCTCATGGCCTCTCCTCTCTAACAGGCGGGTTGCTAAGACTTCATTGACAGGGTTATCTTCGACCAGCAGGATTCTCAGCCGTCCTAGATTCTGGCGAAGCGAGTGGATAGTAACGACGGGCGCGTGCTCGCTAGTTCCAGGTTTTGGCCCCAACACCGTCCTGACGGCCTGAAGAAGATCGGAGCGCTTGATCGGCTTGGTGAGATAGGCGTCGATGCCCGATTTTCGACAGCGCGCCGCGTCACCGCGCAAAGCCACGGAGGTGAGCATGATGAGCGGAGGGGTATCCGGCTGCGCGTAGAGTTTCACTGTTTCGGCAACGCTGAAGCCGTCCATTCCCGGCATTTGAGCATCGAGCAGAATCAAGGAAAAGGGAGTTCCGCGGGTGTTCGCCAGTTCAATCTGCGCGAGCGCTTCGGCTTCCCGGCCGGCGATGGTTGGCTTCATGTGCCAGCTGAGTGTCATTTCCTGAAGGATTCGGCGGTTGGTGGCGTTGTCATCGACAATTAAGACCTCGAGGCCGCGCAGCGATTCCACGCCAACGGGCTGATATTTTCTGGATGAACTCCTCGGCATGCCGAATTGCGCGGTGAAGTGAAACGTGCTGCCGCGGCCGATTTCGCTCTCGACCCAGATTGTTCCACCCATCAGGTTGACGAGCCGGGAGGAAATGGAGAGGCCCAAGCCTGTGCCGCCATAGTGCCGCGTGGTCGAATTGTCCGCCTGCGCGAAGGCTTCGAAGATGATCTGCTGCTTCTCTAATGGAATGCCGACTCCCGTATCTTTGACGGCAAAATGCAGCATTACTGCGTCGTCTTTCTCTTCCTCGATCTCGACTTTGACAACGACTTCACCCGCGTCCGTGAACTTTAAGGCGTTGCCGACAAGGTTCAGCAGAATCTGGCGAAGGCGGGTAGGATCGCCCTCCAGGCTGTCTGGCACATCCGGCAGAATTTCGCATGCAAGCTCGAGTCCTTTTTCCTGAGCACGCAAACCAAGGGCTTTGACGGTGTCGTCCAAGGTATCGCGCAGCATAAAATCAATGGTTTCCAGATCCAGTTTTCCAGCTTCGATCTTTGAGAAGTCCAAGATATCGTTGATCAATGAAAGCAGAGATTCCGCCGAGCTTTTTACCATCCCCTGAAACTCCCGCTGCTCCGGCGTGAGATCCGTCTCGAGGGTCAGCTCGGTCATGCCGATGATGCCGTTCATGGGGGTGCGTATTTCGTGGCTCATATTAGCAACAAAATCGCTTTTGGCACGGTTGGCGGCTTCGGCAATTTCTTTCAATTCCGCGGATTCCTTTAGTTGGGAGCGTATGAGTTGGGTCTGCTGCTTAACGCGGCTGCGCAGTGCCGCCACCCAGCAAAGAATGCCCAGCGTCAGAGCCAGGGCACTCGTGAACAAGGTAATGGCATGCTTGGCCGTCCACCAGGAGGGACCGGATAGCACGACGATGTCGGCCGGGGAGCGCGGCAGAATCCGAAATGAGTTAGGCGCCCCGCTGAGGCGTGCAGTGTGTGCCTCACAGATCCCTGTGATCTGCAGAACCGACCCGATTGCGTATTTAGGGATCGCTGCCGAGTTAGTCTTTTGCAGCGCGGCACTGAAAGCAACACCTCCCTCCCGGAGAAGCAAAGTAGTTTCAGTGCCGTTTTCGGTCCACTCCACCAAAGTTGCAGGAAGCCTGACAAGTGCGCCATCGCTGGGTACGGTGGCGCCAAAGCCATTTCCTTGAATCACATTCTTCGGCTCTATTGCGAGCGGAGCGACAGGCATGCCTTGTCCGACAACACGAATGATGGCATTGTCCAGCGAAGGGGAGTAGACGCCATTGGCCGCAAAGCCGGCCGCCTCGACCACAGAACCGAACGGAACCACAATTTTTGACGCGGTATTGATAAGCAAGCCGCGTGCCTTTTCCTGAATGTAGATATTTTGACCGGGCGATTGATATGTCACAGTGCCGCGAACCTTGATGCGGCGAGGACTATCATCAATAGCGAAGTTGAGGAGAGAATCAAGGGGGCGCAAGGGCGATTGGAAAGGATCCGGGTTGCCCGGCACAGTCACTGTGATTGAGGCCAGGGACGGAACGAAAAGGCTGACGCTTACGAATTGCCGCCGATCATTGAAGGCAGTGCCGCAGGCTCCGCGCATTTCTATGACAGCGTCCAAAAGTGAGTACGGATCTCTGGAGTACTCCAATACCAGACCCTTGACCAGGCCATTGCCGGTGTCCACCAGGAGGGACGCAACGGTGTGCTCCCACATTTTGACGATGTCTACGGCACGAACCGTGCCCCGAACCGTAACCCATTGACTGTCGAGGCTACCCCCCTGCAACCGGGAGAATGCTACAAGGGGGGCGTAGGGTAAGGGTGCCGAGCCGATCACGGTGACGTGTTTGGCGACGATGGTTGGGGCAAAGAGACCTGGGTCAGTGACGCCCTCTATCTCCACAAGATCCCCCGAGCGGATCTTGCTATCCGGCTCGTCGCGATTCACGGAAATGCTACCGGTGTCGTCCTTGACAAAGAATGAGTTTTTCCAGCCGGATAGGGTGGTGGCAATACCGTGAACATGAATCGGGAGACCAAGTTTGGCCTGTTCGGGTGTAAGACCCCGAATCTGTTGAACCGAAGTTAGGGGCCGGGTGGCTGGGGCCTCAGCGGCCCATGAGAACGAAGATGCTGCCATGAGAAGGACCGACAGATGGCCTCTCGTGTTCGACATAGCTCGCGGCTGCCTTGGGTGTGACACTTCCACTGCCTCATAGTCTCTCTAGAAACATCGGCATGCGGAGGTATTCACGTTAGCCAACAAGCGAATTTGCACGAAGTTGATGCGGCGGTTAGCGTGTTTAGGAGATATGAAAACGTAGTGGTCTGGGTGGCCCAAGTAGGCTATTAGACCGGATCCCCAATGAGCAAAAAAAGCGGCAAGGTATTTCTGAGCTACGCGAGGAGCGATCGAGATCCGGCCCAAAAAATTGGGCATCGACTGCGCGAGGCGGGATTTGAGGTGTGGGATCCCGACAAGGAAATTCTTCCGGGCGCGGATTGGGCGGCTGATTTGAAAGTGGCGTTGGATTCGGCCGGCGCGTTGATTGTGTTCATCTCACCCGAAGGCATGGCGTCGCGCTCCGTTTCGTATGAGATCGGGTATGCGCTCGGCGCCCGGCATCTACGCAGCCGGCTGATCCCGGTCTTAATCCGGCCAACGAAGGATATGCCCTGGATACTGGATTCAATTGGATCAGTGAAATATCAAGGCCCAAGCAAGACAGGGCGGAAGCTTGTAGATCTTTTGAGCAAGCCTCGAGATGCCGCAAAAGGGAAAAGCCGCGCCTTTTGAGGTTTTCGTTTCGCACTCCAGCAAGGATTCGGTATTTGTCGATCGCGTAAAGACCGTTTTAACAGATCATGGCGTGAAGAGTTTTGTCAGCAAAACTAGCATTCAGGGAGCCCAGCAGTGGCACGATGAAATTGGCGCGGCGTTGAAGCGTTGCGATTGGTTTCTGCTCGTGCTGACGCCCCGATCCGTCCGCTCAGCATGGGTGAAACATGAATTGATTTACGCTCTTCAATCGAATCGGTATAGGGGCCGCATCATTCCGGTGCTTTACGAGAGTTGCAATCCAGGTGCGCTCTCGTGGACGCTGCCAGCCATTGAATCGATCGATTTTCGAAAAGACTTTGACGAAGCCTGCGCGCGGCTTCTGAATATCTGGCATCTGGAACACAGGCGAGGGTAGAGGTTGCATGAGGCGAGCGGGTCGGCCATTTGGAAACCAACCGCCTGGACGCTTCGGAACCCGGTATCAACCGCGCGAGGTTACCGCACGTTAGCTGAACTCGGCTCGTGAAGGTTGTTTGGGACGCTTGCGCTATAACCCCACTCGGCGGAATTCGGCGGGTTGGGTGGTTGCCCCGGCTTAGGCGATCGCCCTCCAAATACGGCCGCGAGTGTGTAAAACACCGCTGTCAACAGCAGCAGCGCCTTCATGCCAACAATAAAAGATACGTTTTGCGCGAGTCCCCCGGCCACGGCGCCGAGAATATTGCTGCCGAAGTAGCCAGACCGGTCCTCGCAGGCGCGGAACGTGGCGGAGAAAATCACGCCTGCAAAAAAGAAAGGCACAGAATAAGCGGCCGCAAACAGCATGCCTATCTGAATGGTTCCGTAGGGCAGAGATTGCCAAGGAATGAAGTAAAGCGCCAAGAGTGAAGCGATTAAAAAGGCATACCAAAGCCGGCCCGATCGCAAGCCGCGGTCCACGGAAACATTGGCGACGACCAGCACACTCAAAATGGCGGTTAGCGCGATGCAGTTCACCCACCAGTTGGAGCCGAAATACAAGGCCAGGCGGCTGACGAATTGTGTCTCCAAAAGGAGAAACCCGGCGCCGAGGAAGAAGAAATTCCAGGTGGCCGGCTGGTGTGGATTCAGCGACCCGCGCGCCAATAAAAACGCTATGCCCAGCACGATCAACGAAATCGTCAAGTAGGTGCGCGGAATGGCATGGCTGCGGTTATAGATGTAGGGCCAATCGTCGGTAGTGAGCGCGGGAGACTGCCGCAAATCCAGAGAGAACTGCGGCGGGTTTTTCTGAACCATAGCCGCGAAGTCCGGTTGTGCCGCCCGTTCCCAGACGCCGGCATCATTGGACGCGGCAAAGATCGTACCCGGCAGGAATGGCCCGACCCCAGGCACATGGAACGCCACCGGCGGCCGGTTGAAGAGGCGCGCGAAGAGAGCAAAAAACCTCTGTCCCATCCATTGGGCAGGGGCGCGCACGTCGAACTTGACTATGAGAACGCCGGAAGGCTTGAGCAAGCGCTTCGCCTCAGCGAGCGACTCTTCGGTATAAACGTAGCTATCGATGCGGAGGTTGCTGTAGCCTGAGAACTCAGTGTGGGAATCCAGTAGTCCAAAGACCACAGCGTCATACTTATATCGCGCCTGCCGGAAGAATGCGCGCGCGTCGTCGATGGTCACAAGTACCCGGGGCGAGCCGTAGGGATGGTCCGGATGAAGCCGCTTGCCAAGGGCATAGATGACCGGGTCGATTTCAACCGCATCCACCCAGCCCGCGCCGTTGCGCAGCGCGGCGTCCACGTCATTGCCGGCGCCCGCGCCCACGATGAGAACGCGGTCGCGCTTTCCCATGAGCCGGAAGGGTATGTCGTATGAACCATTCTGGTATGTCTTGGCAAGAACGGGGTCGGCCGCCAGACGGGCGGGTGAGAGGTTGGAAATCACCATATAGCCGGTGTTGTTGACGAGAATATTGTACTGTTGGTTGGGCAGCGACTGTACCTCGATCTTTTGGTAGGGCGACCAGTGAATTTCATTTTTTGACGAGGCTGTGTAAGTTAGCAGCGCGACGCCGCAGGCCAGCAAGACGGTGCCCGGGTACACTAACTTCTGCTGAGACGGGCGGAGCAGGAGCAATAAGAGTAGCGCGAAGCCGAACCAATAGACCGGTGGGAGGCCCAAATAAGAGAGGGCGGCGAAGAACCAAATCCCGGCCAGGCTTCCCAGCAGATTTGCCGAGTAGGCCGCCACGGGATTCCTGGCGGAGCGGAGATAACTGCCAACCCACTGCCCGAGCGGGATCATCGTCACCACAATGAGCAGCAAGAAAATGGAGATGACCGCCACGGCTCCCAAGAATGGTCGGAGGACCGAGTGATTCTCGTTTGGCACCATTGCCCACGTTTGCGCGTCGGGCGAGAACGACAGAAAAGACGAAATACCTTCTAATGTATGGCGCCAGGTAAGTGACGGCCATCCGGCGAGAATGAGGAGACCGCCCAGCGCCGCGCCATTGAAAAGGCTGGGTTTGTGGGCCGCGGAGCGGTAGCAGCCCAGGCCAAAACCGAGAAAACAGACAATGAGCGCCAGGTTCTGAAAGTAGGCAAAGACGCGAACCTCGGTGCCGATCCAGCGAATCAATAGCACCTCTATATATAAAGATGCGAAGCTGACGAAGAAGAGCGGCCAGAGCGTCTTACCTCCCGGTTGATCCCGCAGCGCGAAGAAAGAAGAGATATACACGTGTGTCTTTTAGTGCCGCGGCGTTGGATGTTCTCTCAGCCAAGGGGTTGCGGCGATTTGCCATCCCGCCCACAAAATGGCGGCGGAGTAACCTGTTCGGTAGACGGCCTTTCACTTACTAGAAAACCGTTTCGGGAGCAACATTGTGGATTTAGCGGCGCGGCAGCGGCTGGACGAGTTATTCGGCGAACGCTACGAGAAGATTAAGCGACTGGCGGCGCGCGTGCGTTGGCCGGGCGCCAATCCAACGCTCAACCCCACCGCGCTGGCACATGAAGCCTATGTGAAACTGCGGGAAAACCCGCCGGACCTATTGGCGAAAGACTATGACGAAGTCATACGCGTGTTTTCGCATGCCATGCGGCAGATATTGGTGGACGCGGCCAGGCGCAAGGGAGCTGCGAAACGGGTGGCGGTGGCGCAGGCCGAAGAAGCGGCGCTGCCGGTGGAAGATGCGCTCACACTGAACATAGCGATGGAAGATTTAGAGAAGGACAATCCGCGCGGGGCAAGGATCGTAGAGTGCCGCTATTTGTTGGGCATGACGGTGGACGAAACGGCAGCGGCCACCGGACACTCGCGAACCACAGTGGAGCGTGAGTGGCGGGAGGCGCGGGACCGGTTGAGCCGGAGAATCCATCCAGTAGGAGAAGCGTAAACCATATGGAAAGCGGAGCGGAGAGGAGCCTCAGCCCGTCGATTCTGGATTACGATGTGTTCGAACTGGCCGATCGGGTATTCGACGCGTATCCGGAGCCGGAGGGTCTGGAGGATTTCGGGCCGTATCAGATTCGCGGGCGCATTGACAAAGGCGGCATGGGTGAAGTGTGGAGGGCGTTTGACTACATAGCCTGCCGGGAGGTGGCGATCAAGATTCCGCGCTACCTCTCCGATCCGGCTTTGCGGCGGCGTTTTGCGACGGAAGTGACACACCAGGCGAAGCTGGAGCATCCGTTCATTGCGAGGCTTTACGACCATGGAGTATGCCCGGATGGAACGCCGTATTTTGCCATGGAGTTTGTGGACGGCAAGCCGCTGGACGGGTATTGCCGCGATCAGAAATTGTCATTGACAGAGCGGGTGAGGCTGTTGCGTGCGGTGTGTGAGGCGGTGCAGTATGCGCACGGGCTGCTGGTGGTGCATCGCGATTTGAAGCCTTCGAACATTCTGGTGAAGGAAGACGGCACACCGAAGCTGTTGGATTTTGGCGTGGCGGCGAGACTGGCGAGTGCCGGGGAACCAGCGCGGCAAACTCAGACGGAGGTTGGATTTACGCGGGCATTTGCAGCTCCGGAGCAATTTCGCAGGGAGCCGGTTGGAGTACATACGGATGTGTACGCGTTGGGAGTGATTTTGTATCAACTGCTGAGCGGGCGGTTGCCGTACGACTTGGACGATTGCACGCCTGGGCAGGCGGAGTTGATGGTAACTGGCGATCGCGAGCCAGACAAGCCTTCGGAGGTTGCGAGAAAGGCGGGAGATTGGAAAACCCGGAAAGCCGATTGGAACGATTTGGATGTACTGTGTTTGACGGCGATGAAGAAGGATGCGCGGCGGAGATATTCGTCGTGTGTGGAGTTGACGCAGGACATCGACCGCTATCTGAGAGGCGAACCTTTGAAAGCGCGGCCGGATGCTTTCGGCTACCGCGCGGGCAAGTTTGTCAGGCGGAACTGGAAGGTATTGGCGGCTTGTGCCGCGGTGCTGGCGCTGGTGGCCGGTCTGATCAGTTTCTATACGATCCGCTTGGCGAAAGCGCGTGACGCGGCGTTACTGCAAGCGCGACGCGCACAACGGACCGAACAGTTCATGCTGGGCATGTTTGGGGCGACGGGCGATGCCGCGCCGGCGGACGATCTACGGGTGGTTACCGTTCTGGACCGCGCCGTGCGAGATGCGCAAGCGCTGAAAAACGAACCAGAGGTGCAGGCGGATCTTTTGCAGACTGTAGGAGGAATTTACCAAAGCCTGGAAAAAGACGATCGAGCCGAAGCGCTGATTCAAGCGGCCCTGGACACACGGCGGGCGACCTTCGGCGAGCAGAGCGCGGAGGCTGCCGATAGTATGGTGGCGCTCAGCTACGTGCGCATAGACCAAGCGCGGTTTGCGGAGGCGGAGCGGCTAGCCGAGCGGGCTATGGCGATTGACCGGCGCGTGCTGAAGCCAGACAGCCCGGATCTGGCGAGAGCAATGGCGGCCCTGGGTTCAGTACACGAGCATACGGGCGCGTATGAATCTGGAATCAAGGTGTTGGAAGAAGCCGTGCGCATTCAGTCGGAGCATCCGGACAATCCCAAAGACCTATCGAATGGCCTCGTCTATCTTGCGAACTGCCAGACGCTCATGGGCCACTTGGCGGCGGCGAATGTTTTGCATCGGCGGGCATTAGAAATCGACCGCCGGCTTTATGGCGAGCAACACCCCAACGTGGCGGAAGATCTTGGCAATTTGGGTGAGATTGAAGAGCAGCGCGGACTATACGCTGAATCGGAGCGCCACTACCGCCAGTCTCTGGCCATTGATCGTGTTTGGTATGCAACCGATAATCCGGAGTTTGCGCTGATGGAGGTGGGCCTTGCCAAGGCATTGGTTCAGGAAAACAAAGACGCGGAAGCCGAGGCGTTGTTGAAACACGCAATACCGGTAGAAGAGCGCTTCATGGGGAAGATGCATCCATTTGTGGCGACGGGCATGAGTTGGATGGGCACGGTGGCGCTCAAGCAGGGGAGGTTGGCCGAAGCCGAAGCCGACTTTGGCCGGATGAGCGAGATCTGTAAGTCCGTTTACGGCGAGAAGAACGCCCACTTCGCCGCAGTTGAGATGCGCATGGGCGAACTGGCTGTGGCGAAGAAACAATTTGGCGAGGCCGAACGACGGTTTCAGCAGGCGGTTCAAGTTTTCACGGAGACTCTGTCTGGCGATAGCCTTAAGACCGCCATCGCCAGAATTGAACTGGGCGATGTTTTAGTGAAGGAGCGGCGTTATGCTGAGGCGGAGCCGTTGCTGACGGCTGGCTATAAAGTCGTTTTGAGGGACAGCAGCAGTGCGTCTACGGCGGCGCTGGAAGCACAAAGCGATCTGGGTGAAGTTTACAGCGCGCTGAATCAGCCGGAGAAGGCGGCGCGATTTCGGATGGGGAATTGAGGTCTCCGATCATGGCTATTCCGTAGACCGACGCCTTGCCACCGTTACGGCTCTACCACTGCCAACTCAGGAAAGACTTCAAAATCGCCGCCGTTGTAAGTGTAAATTCGATTGATGCCGTTAGCGAGCCTCGTCGCGACGATCTGCAAATCGAATACGTTGCTGCCTGTCACCGGGCGACGTTTTAACAAATCCATCCAGCCTGCGACCGCCTGGGCGGGGATCGGCAATACTCGGAGGCCAGGAAGCGCCAGTAATGCCGAGATGATGGTCAAAGCTTCTGCCGAGGAAGAAGCAATCGCAACGCGGCGCGGGTTGGTGATAACGGAATAGAACTCGCAGAGGATTTGCGAGGTTACGTACAGCGCGGAAAGCGGATCGCGCGCCGACTCAAGCAAAGCGCGTGAGGCCCTGTGCTGCGGAGCATCGGCATTGAACGCGTACGCCAGAATATTGGCATCAAGTATTCCGGGATCAACTGACATCGTCATAGATGTCCCGCCGGCGTAGGGAACCGATCGGCCCCATATGGAGAACGGGCAACTCGGGCCGCAAAGCAGGGTCCGGCGTGGGCGTTATCGTCGTGCGTTCGTTCATAAGCCGTTCGAGCAGTGCATCCACGGAGATACCATGTTTACGGGCTTCGCCTGTGATTCGGGCTTCAGTTTCGGTAGAAATCTCGAGGCTCATGGTAATACTCCTTCTTCAGCTTACTGTGCTAGGGGCGAAGGCCGAAGGGATTCGTGATATCGTGTTCGCGAAAGCGGTTGTGCGCGGAACAGTCCGCCCAACTGGAGATGTGATGCGAAAAATTCAATTTTGTTGTCTACCTTTAGTGATCGCTATGTTCGCTTCCGAGAGTCCTTCTTCTTCCGCCGGTTCGAGCGCCGGTTACCTTTTGACCGCCAATAAAGGCGATCACTCGCTGGGCATCATCGATTGGCAGGCAGGCAAAGAACTGGCCACGGTGGCGGAAGGCGGCGTTACCGGGCACGAAGTGATTGCTTCGCCCGACGGGCGTTTCGCCTATGTGCCTA
Organism: Bryobacterales bacterium; assembly: GCA_963785595.1. Taxonomy (GTDB): domain Bacteria; phylum Acidobacteriota; class Terriglobia; order Bryobacterales; family Bryobacteraceae; genus Bog-105. The sequence continues at coordinate 583,121 of CAWAVY010000005.1, forward strand.
TCTACGGCAACAGCGGCGTGGGTAAGGCCGGCACCGATGGCCGGAACATGGTGGTGATCGACATTGCGTCGCACAAAGTTGTCGGCGATGTGGATTTCGGGCACGGTGTGCGCCCGCATTGTCCCATCTTCAATCCGAAGAACGGCATGCTGTATGTCACTACTGAACTGGATAAAACTATTAGCGTGATCGATCCAAAAACGCTGAAGATTGTCGATACCGTGCCCACCGGTTCGGAAGAATCGCACATGCTGGCGATTTCGAAAGACGGCCATTATGGGTACACGGCGAACGTGGGTCCAGGCACGGTCTCGGTATTGGATCTGGATGCCAGGAAGGTGGTGACCATCATTCCGATTTCTAAGAACACACAGCGCATTTCGTTGTCGCCTGACGACAAGTGGGCCTTTACGGCGGATCAAACCAAGCCGCAGTTGGCGGTGATTGACGCGCAAAAGCATGTGGTGTCGAGTTGGATAGAGTTGCCAGGTTTGGGTTACGGCACGGCGGCTACGCACGATGGCCGCTGGCTGGTGGTAGCGGTGCCGACGGTGAATAAAGTTTCGGTGGTGGATCTGAAGACGCTGAAAGTAGTGCGCAGTATCGATGTGCCGAAAGCGCCGCAAGAAGTGCTGATCCGGCCTGACGACAAAGTGGCCTATGTTTCGTGCGATGCGAGCCACCAGGTGGCGGCCATAAAACTGGACGATTGGAGTGTCGCGTTGATTGACGCGGGCAAGGGGACAGACGGTCTGGCTTGGGCGGCGGGGCGTTGAAGTTAGCGAGGCGAAGCCGGGTTAAGTACTTCGCCTCGCTCATTATTCCCGGCTAGTCTCGAGGATGTTCGAAGTCGAACAGGTCGAAGAGGTCGCTAATCGCGGGGCTGTTGGTTGGCGCGTAGGGGTTGCTCCAGTGCGTCTTTGGGTTGGGGAAGTTATCGCGGCTGCGGTGGGTGACCGGCGGCAAATCCCAATTTCTCTCGATGAACTTGAGGATGGAGACGTGGTCTGAATACTCGTGCGAGATGTGGCCTGGGCAGGTAAAGCGAGAGACGGCCATGAGAGGAATGCGGGTGCCGTCGCCGAAGAAGTCGAGAGGTTGGACATAGCCCGAATCGTAATAACCGCCGCCTTCGTCGAAGGTGATGAAGATGGCGGTATCCTTCCACAGTGCGGGATTTGCCTTGACGGCATCGACAATCTTCTTGCTGAAACCTTCGAACAGATCGAGTTTAGAGGACGCTGGATGGCCATCCACCAAGCCGCTGGGTTTCACGAAGGAAACGGCCGGCAGGGTTCCGTTGGCGATATCGGCATAGAGATTCTCGGTGTCCTGAATGTGCGCGGTGCGGACAGCCGCATCGGCCATGATGGACGTGTCGTACTGGAATGGGTTGCAAATGTTGCAGTACTCGTCTGTGCCGGTGCCGATCGCTCCATAGTTCAGTTGATAGGGATCGGGCACATAGTTATTCCACTGGTCGCCGTAGTACTTCCATGAAATTTTAGCCTTAATTAGCGTGTCGCCGATGCTAGGAGTGGAGGAGGGCGGGATGGTGAAGACGGTATTATTGGCGTTGGTATCGGTAAACGCATTGGCGCCGTTGCCGAAGTAGCCGGGATTGTAGTTGTTGAGCAGGTAGTAGTGACCCTTCTCGCAGCGGGGGTCGATGGGGTTGGGAAGGGACTTGAGATAGGTCACGATGGGCTCAACTCCGGGTTGAGACTTATCGGCGCAAGCGGTGTAAGACCCTCCACCATAAGACGGGGAGCCATAGGAACCACCGCCATAACCATCTTCGGTGTACCAGTTGTTGGTGCCGGCGGCGGGATTCGGATTTTCGATCTCATTGACCACGCCAGCATTGGCTGTTCCTTTGGCCACCTCAACATTGCTCGGTGGAACGGCCGGATGCCCGTTGCCATCGCTGAACCAGATAGCATCGCCATGGCCCAGCATAATGTGATTTGCGCCGGTACCGCCTTCTACCGACTGATGAAAATTGTCGCTCATCGCATACTCGTCGGCAAGCTTCTTGAAGTAAGGCGCGTCACCCTTCTGAACGTTGTAGAAACCCATGGCCGTTGACCCTTCGCCGGTTGTGATCGCGGTGGGGGAATACTCAGTGCTGAAGTTTGACGGCTGTCCCAGGCCATTGGCGCCCGCCCCTTCGGTGACTTCCACCCACGGGAACAACAGGGAATCGCAGCCGGAAGGATTCTTCCAAGTGATGTGATCCACGCTGCAATCCAACTGCTGCCACATCTGGTAAAAGCGGTGAACCGGACTGGCGGCATAGGAGCCATAGACAAACGTATTACCGTTGGTCAACTGGAAAGGACCCGGGGGCAACTTACTCACATCCGAGATGCGCGTATCCGGTGTGTGAGAAGTTAGGCCGGTGCCTCCCGAGATGAGAGAGGGATAGTAATCGTCGGGCAGGCCATTTTCGGATTGTTTCGCCACCGTTAGGCTGTCCTTCGGAATGTAGGAGTCTTTGGGGCCGCCTACCAGCGGGGCCGGCAGAACGTCTTTGGGAAACGAAGACTTGGCTGGACTCAGTAGGAACGAATCCGCCGGCAGGTCGGACGCGGCCTTTTGCTGCGCCTTTGAAAAATTGGGTCCGGGCGCGCCGTCGGCTTTCACGATTCCTTCCGAGAGCAGGTTCCAAACGGTTTCGCCATCCTTGGGCTTGTACGTGGCAAAGACGTGGTCGAAGCTGCGGTTTTCGCCGATGATGACGATCACGTGCTTGATGGGCGTTCTGGTGCGGTACTCCGCGCCCGGTCCTCCCGAAGTTGCGGCGGGCACTACGTCGCCTAGCGCGAATTGGACAAGCGCCAGGGAGACGAGTCCCACGCGCACGCATTGAATAGCATTGTTCGCTACATGCTTAACTGACATTCTTCCTCTTTCTGTGACGGATCTTAAACCGTACCCGTTATTTTTATCAGTACTACATTTCTGCTTAATGAATTAAGGAACTGTAACCTATTTGAAACAGTGCGCTGGTAACCTGAACAGGCAATTTGAAGAAGCGAGTTTAGTGGCTTTGAGAAAGTTAGTACTGATCGCGTTGAGCGGCGCAATTGTTTCACCATGGGCAGCGGGCGCTGACACGTGCCCGCGGCCCGCGCAGGGCAGTGCCGTTCCCGAGCCGGAAGATTTGCGCAGCCGAAACGGCGAGTTGCGAGTTGACCTGACGATTCACAACTATGCCGCCGATGGCACGACGCGCTACTGTTATCTTGACGCGAACGGCAACCAGTCCCCGAATTTGCGATTAAAGCCGGGCGACCTTCTGATCTTGCATTTGAAAAACGAGTTGCGGGAAACGGCGAGCACGGCTGGGATTCATTCTCACCACATGACTGCACCCATGACGGCACCCAGGGGAGCGAAGGCGTGCCCGAGCGATGCCATGACGGCCACCTCCACCAACCTCCACTTCCATGGTTTGACCGTCCCGCCGGTTTGCCACCAGGACGATGTTCTGAAGACAGCCATCAGCCCGGGCGATGCGCCGTTCGAATATCGCTTTCGCATTCCGGAAAACCAGCCGCCGGGATTGTATTGGTACCATCCCCACATTCACGGATTTACGAAGGTACCGGTTTTGGGAGGAGCTTCCGGCGCGTTGATCGTTGAAGGGATTGAGAGAGCGAACAAGGAAGTGGCGGGGTTGCCGGAACGAGTGTTGATTATCCGCGACCAGGATTTAGTCAACCCCGACGCGCCGCCTTCCAAATCGGAGCCCGTACTGCCCAAAATGTTGATTGACCGCGATGGAGACGCCGCCAATAACGGCACTGGATTCGGAAAGCCCGCCAAGGATTTATCGATCAACTTTGTTCCCGTGCCCTATCCTAACTATCCGCCCGCTGCGATTAAGATGAAACCAGCGGAGCGGCAACTATGGAGGGTTTTGAACGCCTCGGCCATTACTTATCTGAATTTAGCGGTGCTGTTTAATCGTGTGCCGCAACAGCTTGGCTTGGTGGCACTGGACGGCATACCGCTGAACGAGAATGGGACCTCGGGAGATTTGGTGAGCTGGCAAACCCATCTGGGAGTTCCACCGGGTGCGCGCGTGGAGTTTATTGTGAAGGGACCTCCGTTGGGAGGGAGTGGACTTCTGGTGACGCGAACCGTGGATACCGGGCCGAGTGGAGAAAACGATCCCAACCGCGCGCTGGCCACCATCACCGTTTCCGAGGATGCGCCGGAGCTGCGCTCAAAGCTCGCTGCCTATCCGACGCCACTTCCGCCCAACGGCCTTCCGTGGCTAGGAGAGGTGACTCCGGTGCGTAGGCGCAAGCTCTACTTTTCGGAGAAGTTGCTCGACCCCAACAGCCCTACCAGCGCCACCGAGTTTTATATCACCGTTGACGGCCAGACGCCTGCGCCGTTCGATCCAAAATCTGGCATAACAAACATCGTTGCCAAACAGGGTACGGTGGAAGATTGGGTTATCGAAAACCGCTCCAATGAGCTGCATGCATTCCATATCCACCAACTGCATTTCATGCTGCTTGACTATTTAGGGTTGCCGGTGAATGAGCCGTTCCTTAGAGATACCGTCAATGTGCCTTACTATACTGACCGGGCGCTCAGCTATCCGAGTGTCAGGCTACGGATGGATTTTCGCGATCCGAATGCGGTGGGTACGTTTGTTTACCATTGTCATCTGCTGGAACACGAGGATGGAGGAATGATGGGGCTGATTCGGGTGGAACCGGCAAACGCACATGAGCAGGGTCAAACGCGTTGAGAAATCCTAGTCCTGATTAAGATATTCTTCGGGGACGTCGTCCTCCGGCACTTGTTTGGTGGTCACTTCGGCCACGTCCGCCGGTGGCGCATTCTCTATGCCGCTGAGCACGGACGCCTCGAAATACTGGCCTTCTTCGAGCAGTTCTGTCACGCTTTCCGACTCGGTGTCTTCGTCGGTGGATAGTCCCTGTGTATCGCCCGATTGGCCGGCGGAGTTTGGCCCAAGATCGGAATTGTCTTCGTCTTCGTCTTCCGAATAATCTCGTTGCGGTTTAGTGCTCATAGTTCAATGGTCGCTCAACGTGAACGAGAAGGGGATGGCTACGCGGCCTACTCATGCCGCAAGGCGATTGCTGGATCAACGCGCGCCGCTCGTCTGGCTGGACCCATCCCGGCCAGCAGAGTCATGCAAAGCAAGAGGACAATTGTCGCGGCCATGGTAATCGGGTCGCTGCTCTTGAGTCCGTAGAGCAGGGTAGCGGCGAACCGAGCCAGCCAGAGAGACAGGCCGATACCTAGAGTCAAGCCGACGAGGGATAACCAAAGTGCTTCGCGAATCACAGCACCTACCACCTGTTCCACCCGCGCGCCGAGCGGCATGCGAATGCCGATTTCCGGCGTGCGCCGCGCCACACTGTAAGCCATCAGGCCATAAATTCCTATGCTGGCCAAAGCCACCGCAACCAAGCCAAAACTGCTGGTCAGTTGTGCAAAAACTCGTTCACTGGATAAGCTGCGTTGGATTTGCTGATCCTGGGTGCGTACCCCGATCAGCGGCAGGTCCGATCCAACGATTCCACGGCCGCCCGCACGCCACTCAACACGGTGAAGGGCTCCGCCATAGTGCGAATCTCGACCATCATTCGCCCGGCGAAGTCCCGCTGCTGGTAAGGAACATAGAAGGTGGGCGGCGTTTCGGAGCGTAAATCGGCATATTTTGTATCGGCGGCAACACCCACAATTTGAAGCGGCGTATCCGCATCCTCGGATTCAAAGGTTTGGCCGATGGGATCTCCTTTCGGAAAGAATTGCCGCACCAAAGCGCGATTGACGATGGCCACCTTGGGTGACTTAGCTGTATCATGTGAGTCAAACGCGCGGCCCTGGAGGATGGGTATTCCCATAGTCTGAAATTGATGGCAAAAACCAGGGCAGGGAACTGCTGCTTGATAATCGGAACATGCCCCGCGATGACGAGCCGAAAATCCCGAAGATCCATCTCCAAAATTGGCAAACTGGTTATGCTGTTTGCGGCGCGCGTGTAGCCGAGATTGAACTGGCTATCGTAATGAGCGACTGTACCTGTGGCACTTGCTTCGAGCGCGTGCGCCTAGCCGCGCCGCCGTGACCCTCTAAGGGCTCCGTAGGCGCGACCTGGCCCGGCAGAGAGACGCCGTGGCGGCCATTTGCCTGGCGCGCCGTTCCTGAGCGTTGTGCGGCTACAGTACACTTGCCTGTGAATGCCCGAAGATGTTGCGCCAGTCGCCGTAATTGAAAGCCGTATTCTCGTTGTTCGCGGGCAACGGGTATTGCTGGATTCGGATCTGGCGGCGCTGTATCAAGTGCTCACGAAGAACTTAAATCTGGCGGTACGTCGCAATTTGAGCCGGTTTCCCGAGGATTTTATGTTTCAACTCACTCCGGAAGAGATAGAATCTTTGAGGTTGCAAATTGCAACCTCAAACGTGGGGCGTGGTGGCCGGCGATACCGTCCGTATGTTTTCACCGAGCAGGGGGTGGCCATGCTTTCTTCTGTCCTGGGGAGCGAACGAGCCGTTCAAGTGAATATCACAATCATGCGGACGTTTGTGAAACTCCGTCAACTGCTGGCCACGCATGCGGATCTGGCGCACCGGCTGGATGCGTTGGAATGGCGCGAGAGCGAACGCGATGGGCGCGTGCAATACGTATTCGAAACCATACAACATCTGATCGAGGCGCCGGAGCCAGAGCCGAAACGCCCGATTGGTTTTCCCACCGATCACGGCGGTGAGTAAATTTTTCGCCCGATTATTCGGTTAAGCTAGTTGAAATGCTGCAAGCGGCATTACTTTGCGGATGCGGGGCTGAAGCGCTGCGCGGCGCCTTGTGCGCCCGTTGCGAACGGCGGGAACGGTTGTCGCGCGAAAACTTCAGCGGCTTGCGCACGGCCGTGCTAATCCGCGATGGCTGCGCGCATGCCGGATCTGCGGTGAAGCGAATCTCGATATGTTATTGGTTCACCATCGCAAGCCTGGCGTGGACGAGATGCGGTTTCTCATCACGCTTTGCCGGCGTTGTCATGTGCGGATTCATCGGACCTGGCGGCCGTCGTTTGTATTCTTGACATTCGAACTATTGCGGCGGCTCTGGCGCGAAGTGAATCAGGATCTAGCTGAGCAACGCCTGCTCGCGCTCCTTCCGGCTGCAGGGCAGCCGGTGGAGCAAGGCAGCCTGTTCGATTGGCAGACGGCTTAGAGCGCGTTTCGGGCGTGCCTAGCGCAAGAAATTCTGCCCTTCGCAACTGGCAACACTGAAACAGAACCGGGGAACAGTGCCACCCGCCGTTAGTCAAAAAATTGACTCACGGATAGATCGGAATGAAGGGAAGGCTGCCGAGATAGCGGCGCAAAAGAGCGGGGCGAACCGCCAATACGTCGCCGATGCGAAAAGCTGGTGCCCTCGCGCGCGCGTACAAAAGGGTTTCATGAGACTGATGAGAGTGATGAGACAGGTGAGAGACTTATCTTGTTGATTCTATTAGCGGGCATATCTTGTGACGAATGAAGTGTCTCACCAGTCTCACCACTCCCCCGTATAGTGCCGTCTCAGTTGTCGCAAAAGTCTCACGAGTCTCATCTGTCTCACGAGTCTCAGAGCAAATCACGAAAATATGTAATCGCCATTCCCTTTTTTGGTTAAAATCCCGCCACGGTAGAGTTTCCCAAGCTGCCGATGGGCGGTGGCCCGAGAAACGCCGGTGTGCATGCAGAGGTCCTTCGCGGAGAATTGCTGCGATCCAAAACCGGCTTGAATGTCGCGGATTAGCGGATAAACAGAAGATTCTTCGCCTTCCATAAGGTGCTCGTAGCTAATTGAGTCCTTCACGAACCGCAAGACGAATTGCGTACCGGAAAGATGCCGCCCGAGGACGCGCACTAGGCGTTCGGGCGCATTGTCGGCTAAGTCAGGAAAACGTGAAATATGAATCGTGGCTTCTGGTGTTGCGCCCATTGCGTAGGTTCCGGCACCCTCTTGCGCCCAGTCCATTGCTGCGGACCCTTTGCTGCAATGGTGCAAAAGCACGATGGCGCAACCGGTTCGCTTCGCCAACTCATCTAACATACGCAAGTCATCCTGTTCGATCTTGACGATGTCGCAGCCGCCCTTTCGATGGCCGCGCAATGCAGTATAAGAGTCAAGTATCGCTAGTCGCAGGTGACAATCAGTGATCTTCTTCTGTAACCATTCGATCAGTTGAATGCCGAAGTAGAAATCAACTTGCGGTACCAAATAAAACGGCAAGTCAGCGAGGGGCATGGAACATTTACAAAGAATATCTTTGACAGAACCCGGACTGCCTGGATCGTCTTGAGCAAGCACCAGAACGCCACCTTGATGCAGGACACGATAACAATCGAACACCGCTCGGCCGCTCGCAACGGCTAAAGCGATTTGCATGCTTAGGACTGATTTGCCGCTCTTTGGTCTCCCAATGATCAGCGAAACACCACTTTCCGCCCGGCTGAGATGCGCGGCCTGTTGAGTGTCGTTGCTCCGGGCCGCGCAATAAACCATTACTTAGGAATCGAATGACATATACGATCAAACATCTGCTTTTCGCGTTCGCATTGTTGAGCGTTTCTGGCATCGCCGGGAAAGCGCAATGCTCCGCGCCAAACATCGGCTCAGCGCCGGTCAGTGTGAGCGCCAGCGGCTCCACAATTATTATTCCGGTGACTGCCGGCCGCAATGTTCACATTTGCGTGTTGAGCATCTCGTTCGCTTCAGCCGTGGGCGTTACGCTTCAGAGCACCACGCCGGGCGGATCGAATACTAATCTGTCTGGACAATTCCGACATATTACTTTTCGACGAACTGACGACGCTAGTTGACGACGGGCAACTTGTTATTGAACGTCAATCTCGATGGAGGAACCGCAAGTGGCGTGGGGAATGGTATATCGCTCAGTTTGAGCGGGGCCGTGAGCGGCGGCGGGATTGTATGTTTGTCATCCCGCATCAAGACGATGGTTCAGAAGCTCGGGGTATTTCTTTAGATGCTTCCACGCTCCGAGATCCAGTGCGTAGCAATCGGGTTCCATATTGCGCTCGTCAGGATCACTTGCAATTAGCGATAGAATCCCATCCCGAGCCAAAACCTCCACAGTCCCTACTCCGCGACCCCAATTCTCCGTGGTGCTTTCGTTTTCAAGATACCTGTTTAATACTTTCTTTTCATGCGGCGTTAGGTTGTTTAGTCGAGAGATCATTCTTCTCTGCTGCCGTTTATGGCTGATCGTTTTCCATGCGAGCTCTATCGGATAAGTAAGGAGAAACGACCCAGCAAAGAGCACCCCGCCGAGTGGCCAACGCAGTAGATGGTCCTTTACGGCAGACGAGAACCAGGGATACTGAAACAGAGCAAAGAACAGAACGCCTGCAATTACTATCGCTCCCATGATTCGAGCAGGCTTCTCCAACCAAGGGATGGCGATTTTCGCCAGCGATTCCCACATCGGGAGAGCATATCACTCACGCAATTACTTCACTGCCAGAGTTTTGACCCCGAACCCGGCGCGCTAGCGCGGGGGCAAAATCGCGCCTCAAAAGTCCACCCATTTGATGGAAAATCCGCGTAACACTCACCACCCAAGGATCTCGAGAAGCGTGTTATTCTCGACGGCTTCCTTGATTTTAGATCGGGTTATGAGATCTGGACGGAACACGTAGATATTGCCGTAGTTGTCCGACGTGACCCCACTGTTTGGGGGGAAGGTCATTGGCGGCTCTGTCCCTTTGGGGTACATCACTACTCGGCGTTTCCCTTCCATCAGTTGCCGCATTTGCGGTTCCCACATGACCAGATTGTCGGGTTCCGCGGGTTGCGGGGCGGTGGGAGTGGCGGTGTCCGGTGTCAGATCACTCGGCACTTCGATCGGTTGGGATTCTTCAAACGGTGCCGGTGCCGCAAGGAAGGGTGGGTGTTCGCCGAAAGCTGACCTCGCGCCCCGAAGCAGTGCGTATAAGCCCATACCCAAAAGCAGGCCCAATAGCACGATTCCCGCCCCTTCAAAGGTCGCAAAAAATGCCGCCGTTCCCTTTGGATCAGGATTTGTATCGGGCCAGTCTTGATTTAGAACATGCGGGTAGAGCCGTACGCTGATACCAATCCAAGGTACGACCAGGACGCGACCCCAACCGCCTACTATGCTTTGGAACACATAATACACGCACCAGAGCATCCCCGCTAGCAGTGCGGAACCCAGCGCCGTCATAACCACGGTTCCCAAGCAATGCAGGAAGACGTTATCCCACTTAACGTTCGCGTAGGCCTGGTCTCCTGAGTAGAGCATCATCACGAACCAAACAACCACGAACGCTCCGATGTCACACTTCAGCGCACGATTTCACCGGCGTGGTACCTCCACAGGCATTCACAGGCATTGTAGCTAGGCGCGGCGCTTCTTACAAAGGACCGGTTGTATCGCAAGCGGCACCGTATGCGGCGCCGCGCGTCACCGTCTGACGCCAACAACTGAAGGAATCAAAAGCGGCGCGCCAGGCGAGCGGCAACTTGCAGGCCAAAAGGCGCGCCGGAACGATTCCTTGAAGGTGAAGGCAGGAAAAACGGGGAGTCTGGTTAAAGAAGCGGCGCGGAATGATTTGGTGGACGTGAATAGTAAATTGAGAACAATGCCTGTAAGCCTCCAGTGGCATGGGCGCGTTGCCACAGTCACTGCAAATCAAAATGGAGACTTTGAATGGTCTGGAGACCCCGGAGTAGCAACCCGCGCGATTAAGGCTATGCATGAAAACGGCTGGACGCGTGGTGGCTTTCTCAATGATGAATTATTCCTTGTTAGGCGCGTCGTCAAAACACTGGGAGATTGCGAAATCGTTGATGTAGGTAATATTGTGAAAACCCTCAGGGAAGGCTGGGTTCAGTTGCTACGCGATCATCTTTTGCCTGACCCCGGAGCGCATCTTGGAAAGCATCTGTATAGTTTGACAACTGGGAAAAGGTTAGCCTGCAAAATTGAGACAAGATCGGCGAAACTCTCACTGAGATATGGGCATGGTCGTACTCGATTTTGGTCAATAAGCGGCACTGTTCACGTGGGAGATCCAGCCGTTTTGCGATTTGCCTCACGAATGGGAAACAGGACATCGAACGTTAGTTTCCCCATTAGACAGATTGCATGGGAGCGTATCGAGTCCATTCATTTTTCATACTTCAGTCCAAAACTCACGGAGGCTTGAGAGGAGCGGGAATGACTTCCTTGCTACGCTGAAAACGCTATGGCTCAACCGATGTGCGGATTTTGCAAGACCATCTCATTCACCGCTGACAAGCGCGAAATTAATAATCTGGTAAGGCCCGTGATGCTTGTGTGGTGCAGCAATTGCGGCGCGGTGCTTGGCGTTCTCGAATACGAGAGTGCCGCACAGAAGCTTGACCAGCTTACCAAGCAGAAGCAACCATAAGGTTGGCGCTTACGACGGCTTTTGAAGCTCAACCAACCGACCATCGACCACATTCATTAGGTTGCCTCCAAGAGAGACAGTGCCGGAGCCAATGAAGGTAAAGCCGGAACAATAGAGCACCAGTTGGTTCGCGTCGTCACGCATCGACATGTAAACCCCGGGTTGCTCATTAGTTCGTTTCAAGGCTTCGTTCTCAAGAAACTCCAGAACAGCCTCTTTCCCTTGTGCAATTTCCTGCATGTGCACCATCGTAGCGAGTGAAGAAAAAAGGTGTCCCGAAACTTAAAAATCTACCGGCCAATTCGTGCCTTCACCAAAAAACAGCGAAGCGATTGAAAACAAAGGCGATTGGCCGGTAGATGCGTAACTAACTGGTCCAATCTGTGCACGCGCCTCATTTTACTGGACTTAGGTGCGCGCGGGCATCACGATTGGCCAGTTAATTAACCCTTTTGGGACAGTCCGACTTCGTCTCCCGATGCCAGCGGAGGCGCTTCCCTTTTAGGACGCCGCGCTCAACCGCTTCACCGGCTCAACCCTTGGCTCTGGTTCAGCATCAGCCGGCCAGGTCAACCGAATGTCGCGTTCGCAGAACGGGCAGAAGCTGGTAGCTACGCCGTTGGTTTGAACACGCGGCTCGAGTCTGTCCACTGGGCGGCCGGATACGTGAAAGGTGGATCCGGAGTGGCCGTCGCCGATGAGTGCGATGTTACTCAGTGTCACCGAGCGCACATCGGGAATCGCTGCAAATTTCTCCTCCAATTGCGCAAAGAGTGCAAGCGTCTGCCGATCGGTATAGCGGGTGCGCGGTGGATTGAGTTTGAAGACCAGCATGTGATCTGTGCGAAATCCGAGCGGCGTTTGATTCAGGTTGATCAGCGTGCGCACAAACAGCCCGGCGCCCATGAGCAGAATGGTGGAGAGGGCGACTTGCAGCACGACCAGCGCCTTGCCAAATCCAACCTTACGGCGGCCCACGGTGGCGTGGCTGGCGTCTTTCAGTACGGTATTCACATCGGCCCGCAGCGCTTGCCACACGGGAACCGCGCCAAAAAGAATGCTTGTCAGAAGCGAGATTGCCAACGTGAACAAGAGAACGCTCCCATCGAAATCAACCCTCACGCCGTCACGATGCCAGGATTCGGCCAGCACGGCGGAGATGATGTTCCGGCCCAGGTAGCTGAAAGCCAGCCCGGCCATTCCGCCCATGCCGGAAAGCAGTAAACTCTCGGTCAGCAATTGCCGGATGATGCCGCCTCGGCCAGCCCCTAAGGCGAGCCGCGTACCTATCTCTCGCTGCCGGCTCTGCGCGCGCGCCGCCAGCAGAGTCGCCAGATTTACGCAGGCCAGCAGCAACACCAGACTGGCGAGCGCCAGCAGAATGTGCGAAGGTTTCGCAAAGCCGGTTAAATCGTCCATTCCTCGAATTCCCGGTTGCAGCTTGAGGTGAAATTGATCCAGATTTTTCGTTTGGGGAAGAGTGGCTTTGGCCGTCTGGCGCAGCACAATATCGAGAGCAGCTTGTGTTTGCGCCTCGGGCATGTCCGGGCGCAAGCGCGCCAAGATCTGCACCCACCAGGATTGCGGGCTGTTGAGTAAGGAATTGCCACCATCTCCGATGATCTGAGCACGAGGCGCCAGCCATGGCTGCATCGTTAGCGGAACGAAGACTCGCGCTTGGCTGCCCATGGTGAGGCCAGTAAAGCGCGCCGGGGTTACTCCGACGATGGTAACGGCCGCTCCATTCAACGAAATGACACTGCCGAGGATGGAAGGCGAGCGGCCGAATCGTTCGGTCCAATAGCTTTTAGTAATGACGGCGACCGGAAACGCCGTCGGACCAGTGTCGTCGGCAGAAGTGAGGCCTCGACCCAAGATTGGCCGCACACCCAGGGCGCTGAGTGCATCGCCGCTCAACAATTCCGTCAGAGCTAACTCCGGATGACCGTCTATCGTTACCGCCATCTCGACGTCTTTGAAGGCGATCAGGCTCTGGAAAACGTCTATTTTTTTCCGCAACTCCTGTAACACCGGATAAGAGAAGGCAGGGCTCATCAAAGCGCCTTCTTTCGTCTGATTCACGTCACCCCACACGGGCGGAACAGGTAGTTCGGGGCCGCCACTCACCCAGGTCAACATTCGCAGCTGCTGAGGTTCCTCGACCGGAAGAGTGTCGAAGAGCACCATCTTGGCGACCGCGAAGATGGCCGCGTTCGCGCCAATTCCGATGGTTAGCGACAAAATGGCGGTGACGGCAAACGCCGGATTCTGGCGCAGGAGTCTGAGGGCATATCGCAGGTCGCGCAGCATGATTACCTCCTATATTGCTCCTCACTGACCTGTTCCATCCAATCGACAACTTTTCCTTCGAGCTTTTCTTGAATGGCGATATGGGTGATGGCCGTAGTCGGCGTCGCCCCGTGCCAGTGCTTTTCGCCGGGCGCGAACCAGATCACGTCGCCCGGACGGATCTCCTCAATGGGGCCGCCCGCGCGCTGAGCCCAGCCGCAACCCGCCGTGACGATGAGCGTCTGACCCAGCGGATGCGTGTGCCCGGCGGTTCGCGCGCCTGGCTCGAAAGTAACGCTCGCGCCTTGCACGAACGCCGGAGCAGGCGCTTCAAACAGTGGATCGATTCTTACCGTGCCAGTGAACCAGTCTGACGGCCCCTTGGCGGAGGCTTGCGAACCAATTCGTTTGATCTCCATACTTTTATGTTCCGTCAGCGGCCGGTCAGCTGTTCTATGTGTTCCGGATAACGGGTTCCCTGCACTGTGATCTCTGAAGCGGCGCTTTCAATCTCAGCGAGATCGTCCGGTGTCAGTTCCACTGCCGCTCCGCCGATGTTCTCCTCCAGGCGCGTTAGTTTCGTGGTGCCTGGGATGGGCACGATCCAGGGCTTCTGCGCGAGCAGCCATGCCAGTGCGATCTGCGCAGGCGTTGCATTCTTTCGTTGTGCCATGGCGCCCAGCAAATCAACCAAGGCTTGATTCGCCTTAAGCGCCTCCGGTGTGAAGCGCGGCAGGATGTTGCGAAAGTCGGAACTGTCGAACTTGGTGTTTTCGTTCATCTTCCCCGTAAGAAATCCTTTACCGAGAGGGCTATAAGGAACAAAGCCGATTCCCAGTTCCTCGAGTACCGGCAGCACTTCGGCCTCAGGGCCTCTGGTCCACAGCGAGTATTCGCTTTGCAGCGCGGTAACCGGCTGAACGGCGTGCGCCCGGCGAATGGTCTTCGCTCCCGCCTCAGACAGTCCGAAATGCTTCACCTTGCCTTGCCGAATCAGATCTTTCACCGCTCCCGCCACGTCCTCAATCGGCACGTCCTGGTCAACACGATGTTGATAGAACAGATCGAGCGCATCGACCTTTAGGCGCTGGAGCGAGCCCTCTGCCACCTCCTTAATGCGCTTCGGAGTGCTATCCAGGCCGAGGTAGCCCTGCTCAGCGTTGGGCTTGAGCTTGAATCCGAATTTAGTGGCGATGACCACCTGCCCACGAAACGGAGCAAGCGCCTCGCCCACCAGTTCTTCATTGGTGAACGGGCCGTAGACTTCCGCGGTATCGAAGAATGTGACGCCGCGTTCGACGGCCGAGCGGATGAGAGCAATCATTTCCAGCTTGTCTTGAGCCGGCCCGTAGCCAAAGCTCATACCCATGCAGCCCAGCCCGATAGCTGAAACCTCCAAGCCGCTTTTCCCAAGTTCGCGCTGATTCATTTGTTGGTCCTTCGGAATTGTTTCCCTCCTATCCAGGGTAAGTTTGAACGCTTTGCAAACGGTATCCCGATCCTTCCGATTTATTGCCTATTTCTCTTGAAGATGCGCGAGGAGTTCATCCTTCGTTGCGGTACCAAGGAATATGTGTTATTCGTGCCGCAGAGCAGCCAGCGGATCAATTCGGGACGCTCGCCTTGCCGGCGCATAGCCGGCGAGAATGGCGGCGCTTAGGAGGACGACACCCGCCAGCGCCAGGGTTCCTGGATCGTTGGGTTGCGTCTCGAACAGAAACGATTTGACGAGCCGGGACGCGATCAACGCGGCGGGCACGCTCAGCGCGAGTCCCACTGCCGCCAGTAGTAGAACGCGGCGCAGAACCATCCATATCACGGCGCCGCGCCGCGCACCCAGGGCCATGCGGATTCCAATTTCGCCGACCTGCCGCGCAACGCTGTAGGACATTGTCCCGTACAGGCCCACGCACGCGGTCAGGAGAGCGAGAATCGCGAAACCCGTGCATAGTTTCGCGAACGTGAGTTCCCGATTAATCGTCCGATCAAGCTCCGCCGCCTGTGTGACCACCTTCGTGACGGGTATGCGTGAATCTGCCTTTCGCACGATCTCATGCACGCTCTTGACATATGTCAGCGGGTCGCCCTCGGTGTGCAGCGCGTAGGTCATTCCGTCCGGAGAAAATTGGCTGACCGCTATGAAGACGGTCATCGGACTCTTCTCTTTCAGACCACCGTACCGCACGTTAGCAGACACGCCGACGATTTCGAGATCGCGCTTTTCGTCCACCAACGTGATGCGCCGGCCCACTGGATTCTCGTTTCCGAAGTATGTCCGCGCCAGCTTCTCGCTGATTACTGCCACCGGAAGGGAACTCGCTTGGTCGCGGCCGTCGATCTCCCGCCCGGCCAGAATGGGAATCTGCATCGTCGTGAGGAAACGGGGCCCAACGACCATGACACCTGCGCCTGCGATGGTGACAGCGCCGATCTTCATGGTTCCCCTGTATGTTCTCCCAGCGCGGTCGGCGCTGACGATCGAGGATTGCGAAAGCGTCGCGCTGCTCACTCCTGGTATTGATGCAAAGCGCTTGCGCAGGTCCGCGTAAAACGTCGTGATCTCCGGGTCGTGATGGCCGGCCTGGCGCGCATTCAACGAGAACAGAAGGATGTTGTCGCGGGCGTATCCCAGTTGCACGGAGCGCAGCTTGTTGAGTGTTCCGACAAACAGACCGGCGGCGACGAGGATGACAAAAGAGATGGCGATTTGGGCAACCACCAGAACGTGCTGCGCGCGGTGACGCGGTCTGCCCCCGCGGGCATTCTTCAGCGCGGGGATTACGTCTGGACGCGTCGACTGAATTGCCGGGGCGAGGCCAAATAACAGGCCGCAAACTACTGAGAGCGCCGCCGTCAGAGCCAGCACTTTCCAGTTCAATTGCGCGTGCAGCGTAAAGTTCTGCTGGCCCTTGGAGAGCAGAAGCGTTAGTGATCGCACACCCCAGAGCGCAAATAAGACTCCGCATGCTCCGCCGAGCGATGCGAGCATCACGCTCTCGGTAAGCAACTGCCGCACCAGGCGGAACCGTCCCGCTCCCAGGCTGAGCCGGACAGCCATTTCGCGGCTTCGCGCGGCTGCCCTGGCCAGCAGCAGACTGGCGATGTTCGCGCACGTGATGGCCAGGAGCAATCCCACCATCGAAAGGAGCAGGAACAGAGGCTTGGCATACTCGCGGCGCAGGCTACCCAGGCCGGCGGCGCCGGGATTCAGCAGCAGTGCGGGAAGTTTGGCGCGCTCACCGTCGGTACTCGCCGTAGTGGTAACCCATTGATGGAAACGCGGAGCTAGAGCGGCCTGCGCCTGCGCCATGCTTACGCCGGCACGCAGACGGCCCATCATTTCAATCCAGTAGAAGTTTCCGTCGCTATACATGCGAGCGGCTCGGGCGCCATCCAGGAGCACATTCGTGTGCAACGGAAGGTAGAGGTCCGGCGCCACCTCCGGGTCGACTCCGAAGAATTCGGGCGGCGCGACGCCGATCACCGTGAAGGGAATGTTATCGACGAGAATGGGTTGTCCAATTGCATTCGACGGTCCCCCAAAGCGGTTCTGGCTTGTGGCAAAACTGATCACGGCGACCGGCGCTGCGCCTGGTTGATCGTCTGCGGAGCCGATCAGACGTCCGGCGGCGGGTGACACTGCCAGGCCGCGAAAATACTCGCCGGTGACGTACTCCGTGCTGGCGCTGGTGGCCAGCCCGCGGATGGCCAGGGTACGGGTTAGTCCATTGAAGTATCCGAAGAGCGTGGAGAAGACAGGATTCTCCTCGCGAAGCGTCTCGAAAGCGCCGTATGGGAATATCCCGCTGACCAGGGTGCCCTTGTCGCCCGGCCAGAAAATGCCTTGTAGCCCGTGGACGACGTGGACCCACTCCTTGCTGGCGTTCTGGGGAGGCTGGCTACGCCAATTCACGACCACCAACGACTCAGGATCGGCCACCGGCAGCGAGCGCAACAGAATCGACTCCATCAAGCTATAGATCGCAGTATTGGCTCCGATGCCGAGTGCCAGCAATAAGACGGCCAGGGCGCTGAATGCCTTGTTGGCGATCATGGCGCGAAAGCCATAGCGGACATCCTGGCCAAAATCCGACCAAAACCGTGCGATCCAAATCTCCCGCGACTCTTCGTGCTTCAGTCCAACGTTGCCAAATCGCCGGCGCGCTTCAGCCCGGGCCCGCTCCACCGTCATACCGTCTGCTTGCAGTTCCGCGGCTTTTTCCGCAAGGTGGAGTTCCATTTCCTCACGCAGCGCCTGGCCGCGCTGGGCGCTTCCGATCCAATACCTCAGCCGTCGTAACAGGTCCGTCACTCTGCTCCCATCACGCGCGCGATGGCCAAGGTAAGTCTGGCGTACTTCCGGGTTTCAACGGCCAGTTGTTTGCGGCCAGCCGCCGTGATCTTGTAGATCCTCGCCCGCCGATGATTCGACGTCACGCCCCAGACACCGTCGATCCAGCCGTTTAGCTCCAGCCGCTGGAGAGCGGGGTACAGCGAGCCCTCCTCGATGAGCAGTTCATTGTCGGACGATTGCTGAATGAACCGGACTAAGCCATATCCATGGAGGGCGCGCAGCGACAGCATACGCAGAATTAACATGTCCAGTGAACCGGGCAGCGAATCGTTTTTTTGCGGCTTGCGTCCCATACCAAGAATTCTTAGCTTACCGCGACGAGATTACGCGGGTCAAGTTCAAATTGGCGAGTTCGCATTGCGAAACCGGGGGCGCCACAAAACGATTTCGGGGTGCCTCTGGCGGTTATCCTGGTGATGGAATAGAGTATGGCGAAAAACATTAGGAAAGACGTTTCTTTACCTTTGAGCCGGATGCGGGATCTGCGCGCTGAGCTCGCGCGGAAAGTTGCTTATTTCATAGGCTCGGCAGAGACGCTGGCGACAGCCATTCCGGGCCTCACACTCCATCGCCGAACCGCCCCGACGGGTCAACTCTCGGTGACCTATGAGCCGAGTGTGGCCTTAGTCGTCCAAGGCCGAAAGCGCGTGGATCTCGGTCGAACGACTTTCATCTACGGTGAGACGCGGTTCCTGCTGACGTCGGTGGATTTGCCGGTGACCAGCCAGGTGATCGAGGCCAGTGAAGAGCGCCCGTATCTGTGCTTGCGGCTCAAGCTGGAAATGCCCATGGTCCGCGAGCTTCTTAGCCGGGACGAGATTCCGCTGACAGCAGTGGCGCCTGACAGTCCGGCCATGGCGACCAGTGAGACCACCGTGGAGTTCCTCAGCGCATTCTGCCGGTTAATCGATCTGCTGAACGCGCCGCAGGATATTCCATTCCTCAACGGCCTGGTGCAACGCGAGATTATCTATCGAATCCTGCGAAGCTCCGAAGGGCAGCGCCTGCGAGCCATTGTCACGCTGGGAGATCACAGCCACCGGACGGCAAAAGCAATCGCCTGGATCAGGACGAACTACGCCAAGGCCCTACGGGTAGAGGAGCTGGCACAAGTCGCGGGCATGGGCGTCTCCACGCTGCATCACCATTTCCGGGCCTTGACCGCGATGAGCCCGCTTCAGTATCAGAAGCAGCTTCGCCTGCACGCGGCGCGAGGACGTATGCTCGCGGATGGGCTGGACGCGGCGAGTGCGGCGTTCGAGGTGGGTTACGAAAGTGCCAGCCAATTCAGCCGCGAATACAGCCGTTTCTTCGGCCAGCCGCCGCTGCGGGATGTGCGGGCGTTTCGCGGGGACAGCCCGCATGTTTCCTGATTTCTTCTTTGAGCCCAGTCATTTACTCTCATACTTGAGCCAGGCAAAAGGTAGAGGGTCCGCTTCCATCGCTTCGGCGATTATAGGTTGCGCGATAGCCAGCCCATTTTCGCCGTTGGCGAACATCACCACGCCTGCCTTGGTTTTTAGATCCGCCATCACAAAACTCTTGAATGCGCCGTTATCGCCCCAATGCCACAGATTGTCGCCTTCTTTTGTGCGTTGAACGCCCCACCCCAAAGCCCAGAACAGATGGGTCGATAGCTGTTTGGGCTCACGGTCTATGCAAATCCTGCATTCCGGGTCAAGGGCGATTTGCGGCGTCTCCATTTCGCGGATTGTAGCGGCTTTCAAGCCTTTTCCGTTGAGCACGGCCTCAACAAACAGTGCGTAATCCTTGGCCGTCGTGTTCAGGGTAGAAGCGGCCCCGGCCTCCTTGGGCTTCCACAATGGAACGGGCTTTCCATCTCCATCGTGACCCGTGGCGGTGCGTTCATCGAAGGGGGGACGCCACACATAGCTGCTGCTCGTCATTCCGAGTGGGGCGAACACGGCGGCGGTCATGTAATCGTTCAGGGCTTTGCCCGTGATCTGCTCCACCACATGTTGAAGGTAAATATATCCCTCGCCCGAATAGCTGAACCGCTCGCCCGGCGTGAAGTGAATCGTAAGCGGCTTTCCATCTCCCCGCCAATTCGGAAAGCCGGTCCGATGGCTGAGTACAATTCGCGCTGTAATCTTGTCAAGGCGGTCGTCACCCTGAATATACGGCTGGGGCAAATAGGTGCTCAGCGGCGTATCCAGCCCCAATTTTTCCTGCTCCACTAGCTTGAGCATTCCATAGGCAAATACTGGCTTGCTCAGTGAAGCTGCTTCGAAGATTGTATCTTCCGTTACCGGGATTTCGGTTTTGGTTTCCTTCACGCCGAAGCCGCGTATCCACGATGTCTTGCCTTTTCGAATCAGCGCAATCGCGAGTCCGGGCACGTTTCCTTTCTTCATCTGTGCGGGAATGTCCTGCTGCAATTTGAAGATTGCCGCAGCCGGTGAATGGGCGGAGTCGGCCAAGACATGCGTCCGCAATGTTCCCGTCATACGGCTCACTGGCAAGATGATGAGCAGGCCCGTTAGGAACGCGGTAGAGACGAATGGAATGGTGGTTCGCATGCGGACGCTACATATCATAACTGGGCGAATCAGGCTTTGAGACCGGCGCTCTGAAACGCAAGCTGAGAATCAGCGCGATCCCCAAAACCGCCGCCGGCTCGTGGCGAAAGAGGACGACTTGCAAAAGCGACAAATGCGCCCCTAGCGCTTCGAAGTGTTTCGCGAAAAATGATTGCAATGGGAACGCTACCATCGCCAGGCATATTCCCAGCGCCCACGCCGTTCGCACTCGGCCCCTCCGCCACAAAACCGCCACCGCCGGAAACACCAGCAGGAGCAACTGCCCGTCATAATAGCGATGGTAGGCCATCGCCAACGTGATGGCCGCCAGAAAAGCAGCATCCATCCGCTGGTCCGCCGCCTTATCTTTTCTCGTCAGCCAGAAATAGCGCAGCAACAGCCCCGCCGTCAAAACCAAAACGAGGCCCTCCGCAACAGCGGCGTTCGGCGTCAGCAAGTACGATAACGTCTGGCTGTTCAGAAATCCGCAAGCATAGGGGCTGCCCGGCCGTGGATCGATTAGGCCGCCAGGCAATGCCAGCGCCGCCGCATTCTGCTTGAACGATTCCCACCATCCCCAATCTTTGCCAAAAGAAGAGATCCACAACCCTGCGAACAAGGTTATGACTATTACTCCCGCCAAGCCGGCGAACAGCGACAGCCAGCGCTTCCAGAGCAGAAACGCCAGCAAACCGCATAGCGCGATTTGCGGTTTCACGCAGAGTGTCAGCGCGAGCAATATCCCGCTGACCCATAGCCAATTCATGCGGGCGAAGTACAGGGAAAAGATGACTAAGCTAATAGCGACAACGCTTGGATTTCCGTTCACGACTCCCACATAGGTAGGCGAGAAAAACAGGCAGCCGCTAGCCGCCCATAGCTTGGCTGGAAATCCGCTGAAGTCCCGTAGCAGGACGAGAAGCGAACCCGCAAAGCAGCCCAGCGAAAATAGACACCACGTTACGTTTGCCGCTGTCCAAGGTAGGCAGGCAAACATCGCCGCCAGCGGCATAACGGAAATGGGGTAGGCGGAGACATGTTGATCTTGCTCGCGAATCAAGCTGGCGGGCGCGCCGGCGCGGGTCAACTCGAGCGTGAGATTTGCCCGGACGTACGGATTCTCGCGATGGATCCAGCAGCGCGCGGCCGCGTAGATTGTGGCGAAATCGCCCGTGCGTGAATCGCGTAGCGCGCGGTAGGGTCCGCGTTCTATGAAAAAAACCAGCGAGAGGGAGAACAAAACGGCCGCCGGAAATCGGCTTTGGAACAGCCGGCGCCGGAACATGCGAACTCTTGCCACCTCATTTTCGTAGCATAGTGAAAGCGGAGTAGCTAAACAATCCTATGGCTTTTTGCACCAACTGCGGCGCCCAAGTGGCCGATACTTCAAAATTCTGTGTAAACTGTGGCACGCCCATGGGCGGTGCGGCGCCTGCCGGGCGCTATACGGCGGCGTCGCCTGTTCCACTTATCCCATTAAAGTACGACGTGGAGGGACACAATCTGCAGATCGCGCGCGTTCATCTGCAGCCCGGCCAGGAAATCTACGCCGAAGCCGGAAAGATGATTTATAAAACGGCAAACGTCGATTGGAATACCCGCATGACGGGCCAATCCATTGGCGATAAGATTCTGGGCGCGCTGAAGAGGAAGATGATGGGCGCCTCACTGTTCTTCACTTATTTTCAGGCCAATGGCGCGGCCGGCGAGGTTGGTTTTGCCGGACACTATCCCGGCAAGATTCAAGTGTTTGATCTGGCGCCGGGGCAGGTGATTATGGTTCAGCGCGACGGCTTTCTGTTTGCGCAGAGTTCGGTCACCATTGATATCGCCATGGTGCGCCGTCTGGGTGCAGGCCTGCTGGGCGGCGAGGGCTTTATTTTACAGAAACTCGTAGGGCCTGGCTTGGTTTTCATTCACGCGGGCGGCGATCATGTGGATTATAACCTCGCTCCCGGCGAAACTTTGCAGGTGCAAACCGGGCATCTGGTGGCTTTTGAGCCGACGGTGAACTACGACATCCAGATGGTGGGCAGCATTCGAACCGCGATCTTCGGGGGCGAAGGCTTGTTCCTCACTACGTTAACCGGTCCTGGCCGGGTGATCTTGCAGAGCATGACGCTGGAACGTCTGCGGCACGAACTGGCGCCGGCTGAACATCGCGGCGCAAGCCAGGAGATGAGCAATCCGTTGGGCGCGATCGCGAGTGGAAATTTGGGGGCGTTTTTTGGCTCGGACGAATAGGTGCGGCTTGCGCAGTTTGGGTTGGGGGTAACGATCTGGCAGAATGGCTGCATGGCCGCTCAAAAGGTTACCGATGCCGAAATTCAACACGCCCTGCCGAAGCTTTCGGGTTGGCTGGTCAAAGATGGCAAGCTGCATCGCGAATATAGGTTTGCCGACTTCGCGCACGCGATTGGCTTCATCGCCACCGCCGCCATCGGCATTGAGAAAATGGATCATCACCCCGAATGGTTCAACGTTTACAATCGGGTGACTGTTGATTTAACGACGCACGATTCGGGCGGCATCACGCAAAAAGATATCGAGCTGGCGCATTTGCTGGAAAAAATCGCGCTCAAGCTAACCTAGTTTTTAATGAACATTTTGTTTCGAGTGCTACTGATCGGTGGCATGGCGGCGGTTCTGTCGCCGGGCGCCACCGATACGTTAGCCGCCGTCGATCCGCTGATTGACGAAGCCGTACAGAGCCACCTGATACCGGGCGCCGTGCTGCTGGTTGGCCATAACGACGAGATTGTTTATCGCAAAGCATACGGCTTGAAAGCTTGGCTGCCCGAGCGCGAGCCCATGACGCTCGACACTATTTTCGATGCCGCTTCACTTACAAAGGTCATCGCCACTACGCCAGCCGTGATGCGTTTGTTCGAACAAGGGAAGCTGCGGATTGACGATCCGGTAGTGAAGTACTTGCCCGAATTTCAAGGAGGAAAAAGCGACATCACGATCCGGCTTTTGATGACGCATTTCTCGGGCCTCGCGCCCGATTTGGAACTCGTTCCCAAATGGAGCGGCTATCAAACCGGCATTGATAAAGCGTTGATTGCCAAGCCCACTGGTCCCGCGGGTGTTCACTTCGTTTACAGCGACATCAACTTCATATTAATGGGTGAGATTGTGCGGCGGCTTTCCGGGCAGTCTTTGGCGGAGTTTGCGAGGGATCAAGTCTATGCGCCGCTGGGCATGCATGACACGGAATTTCTGCCCGCTCCCGGGCTTTTGCCGCGCATTGCACCCACTGAATATGAAGAAGAAAACGGCATGCCCTTTCGCGGCGTGGTGCATGATCCAACCAGCCGGTTTATGGGCGGAGTGGCCGGGCATGCTGGAGTCTTTACCACTGCGGACGATCTCGCGAAATATGCGCAGATGCTGGTGAATATGGGGAACTTCAACGGCAGCCGTTTGTTTCTTCCTGAGACGGTGCGGAAGTTCACCGAACCTGCCAGCCCGGCGGACCAGCCGGTATTGCGCGGTCTGGGGTGGGATATCGATTCGCCGTTTTCGAGTAATCGCGGCGAACTGTTTCCTATCGGCTCTTATGGCCACACGGGTTTCACGGGAACGTCTCTTTGGATCGATCCGAACAGTCACTCGTTCGTGATTTTTCTCAGCAACGTTGTGCATTTGAAGCGCGGCAATTCGCTGAGCTCGCTGCGCGGACGCTTGGCCACGGCGATTGCCGCCAGCTTCGGCATGGACATCCCGCATGATGTGGCCATCACCGGGTACAACGAAACGATTTCCGGCGCAGGCGTGCATCGCGTGGTGGAACGCAATGCCGATACTCTGACGGGGCTCGACGTGATGGAGGCTGGTGGCTTTCGCGAACTGAAGGGGAAGCGAATCGGCTTGATTACGAATCAGACGGGGCTGGATCGCGCGGCGCGCAGAAATATCGATGTCATGCTTAGCGCCGGCGTTCATGTCACCACGATTTACTCGCCTGAGCATGGGCTAAGTGGTACGCAAGATTCGGATATAGGCGATACCAAGGACGCGCAGAGCGGCATTCCGGTGGTGAGTTTGTACGAGCCGAACCGCCGCCGGCTGATGGCTTCGCAGATGGAGAATTTGGACGCGGTGGTGTTCGACATTCAAGATGTAGGCGCGCGCTTTTACACTTATTCCTGCACCATGTTGTACGCGCTGGAGGAAGCCGGCAAGGTTAGGAAGCCATTCTATGTACTTGACCGGCCGAATCCTATTACCGGCACTCACATTGAAGGTCCGCTGCTGGACAAGGAGCTGGAATCTTTCGTCGGCTGTTATGACATGCCGTTGCGCCATGGTATGACGTTCGGCGAACTGGCGAACATGGCCAACCAGGAGCGGTATTGGGGCGCGGATCTGCATGTGATTCACCTGAAGAATTGGCTGCGCGGAGATTGGTTCGATGCGACTACCTTGGATTGGGTCAATCCTTCGCCCAACATTCGCAGCTTGAACGCGGCGCTGTTGTATCCGGGCGTGGCGATGCTGGAAGCGATGACGAATTATTCGGTAGGGCGGGGAACCGACGCGCCGTTTGAACAGATTGGGGCCGATTGGATTAAAGGGCAGGGGCTGGCGGCGGCGCTGAACGCGCAGTTCATTCCGGGTGTGCGCGCGTATCCCACTAAGTTTCAACCGGCGGCGTCTAATTTCGCGGGTCAGACGATTGAGGGGGTTCGCTTCGTTATCACGGATCGGGAGAGTTTCGATAGCACGCGGCTGGGCATCGAAATTGCGAGCGCGCTGCAGACTCTGTATCCGGGGAAGATTGATTTTGAGAAGTGTAAAGGATTGATTGGTAATCGGGAGACGATCACAGCGTTGCAACAGGGCAAAGAGGCGATCGAGATCTATACGGCGGCGCAAGGGGATGCGAGCAAGTTTGCGGAGAGAAGAAAAGCGTATCTGCTTTATTAGCCCGTTGCGCCGATTAGCAGTCGGCGCTCAGGATGCCATCCTGGATGCCATCCCGCCCCACAACAGCTAGATTCCGGCTTGGCGCTTGGCTTCTTCCACCACGCCTTCCAGTTCAGCGCGATATTCGGAAAGCAATTTGTCGCTGGTGGCTTCAAAGCGCATCACCAGAACGGGCTGAGTGTTAGAGGCGCGCACGAGTCCCCAGCCGTGTTCGAAAATGGCGCGCACGCCATCGACATCGACAACTTTATAGCGCAGGCGGACGGCGGCGGCAACCTTCTGGACGACTTGGAATTTTTTGTCGTCCGGGCAATCTACTCGCAACTCCGGAGTGGAAACAAGTTTTGGAATGCCTTGCATCTGGCAGGAAAGCGGCTGGCCGGATTTGGCGACAATTTCGATCAAGCGGCAGGCGGCGTAGAGCGCGTCGTCGAAACCGTGATAACGATCGGCGAAGAACATATGGCCGGACATTTCGCCCGCCAGTTCGGCGTGTTCTTCCTTCATCTTGGCTTTAATGAGAGAGTGGCCGGTTTTGTACATGATGGGATTGCCACCGAGTTCGGCCAGCTTGTCGTACATGATTTGCGAACACTTCACTTCGCCGATGAAGGTTGCGCCGGGTTTGCGGGTGAGAATCTCACGGCCGAAGATGAGCATCAGCATGTCGCCGTAGACGACTTGGCCGTTTTCGTCCACCGCGCCGATGCGGTCGGAATCGCCATCGAAGGCAATGCCGAGTTCGGCCTTGTCGGCACAGACGGCGTCTTGCAAATGTTTTAGGTTTGAGACGACTGTAGGATCGGGATGATGATTGGGAAAGCGCCCGTCCATCTCGAAAAACAGTTCGATAGCTTCGATGTTGAGCTTTTCGAGAATGCGGTGAATGGTGGGGCCGGCGGTGCCGTTGCCGGCGTCGAAAACAACTTTGACCTTGCGAGGCAAAGCAGTGAACTGAGAGGCGACTTGTTCCACGTAGGGCGTGGTGGCGTCCACTTCCTTGACTGAACCTTGGCCGGTTTCGAAATCGCGGGTTTGAATTAGTCTGAGAACGTGCTGGATCTGTTCGCCGTGAAGGGTGCCGCTGCCGCACACGGTTTTGAGCCCGTTGTATTCGGAGGGATTGTGGCTGCCGGTGATCATGATGGCGCCATCGGCCTTGAAATGAACGGCGGAAAAGTAGAGCACGGGCGTTGGACCGACGCCGACATCGAGAACGTTCGCACCGGCGGCGAGCATGCCCTTCAATAAGGAGTCGTGAATGCGCTGCCCGCTGAGGCGGCAGTCGCGGCCAAGGCAGAGCAGGCGTCCGCTTTGGCGAATGAGATGAGTGGCAAGGGCGCGCCCGATGAGTTCGACTTCGGGATCGAGCAGTTCCTTGTCCGCGATGCCGCGAATGTCGTATTCGCGGAAAATATCGGGGTTGAGCATGGTGAATCTTCAGGATAGCGGGTGAGGGCCCGTGAGATGGGTGCGCGTTCGTGGAAGAGGGGGTGCTGCCACCTTCCAAGCGCCTTTCTCGTTTCGCCAACGCCTTAACCGGCGCGCCCAATCGAAAATTCCCGCGAGTGTGGCGTTAGATCGCACAGCCGGCGGCTATGCTTCATTACAACGGCTGCACAGCGTTTCAAAGGTTCGCTACCATGAGTTCAAATGCTCTTGAAGAGTTGACCGGCCGAACGCCGATTGCAGACGCTTTGCTTGGCGCTTCCAAGCAGGTTAAGTCTTAACGTCGAACCACCCGACTGCTGGTGGACAAAAACAAATGTTAAAACCCGGGGACTGTTTCATCGGGATGGAATTTTGGTCAGACGGTGGCCACTGGCGCTGTACGGATGTCGGGAAACGTACGATCAATGCAATTAAGCTTGATCAGGAAGATCCCAGAAACTACGGCGGACCTCCCTATATGGTTGTGGAACATGCTATGGACGAGTACTGTTTACCGATGTGCTACAAGACGAAGGAAGAACGAGACTACAACTTTTCAGATGTCTACGACGGGCCAGATATTTCCAGCGAGGTGACTTCCGACTCGGTCAGCGGCAAGTGCTATCGCCCAGGTATGGAAGAAAAAATGGTCACGGAGTTCGACGCAGCGGAATTTCGGCGGGTTCAGCGGCTCGGGCAAGCAACGCAGGACGGCACGGCCACCGAATCAGAGCAAAACTGGCTCGTTCGGCATGTTTTGAAAGAGTCGTATTCTGGGGTGCAGCTCTATCACAAAGACTGACGGTCATCAGCGAAAGCGCAGCCAGGCAAATCCGGCGTCGGACGGAGCTCGTGGCCGTGCGAAGCTTTGCAGCAAGTCGCCGAAGCAGCGTGCGCGCCAGTTTCGAAGTTGACCGGCCCGGTCAAGCGCTACAAAGTCGGCACTTGCGTATAAAGGGCCGCCGCCTGGGCGCCGATGTAAAGGTTTGGATGGCCGCTCGCTCCTCAGACCCGGATAAACCGCACCGCACCAAAGCCAAACGAGATCTTAGCCGGAGCCGGCGCGACCGCCAGATCGTTCGAATTCTCACTTTGCTCCGCGTGCTGGGGCAGGAACGCGCCGTTACTGTCCAGGAACTTGCGACTCAATTCCACACCAGGCGCGAAACAATTTACCGCGATCTGCGCGCGCTCCAAGACGCCGGGTATCCCATTGCGGGAGACGAGCGCGGCCGCTTGTCAAGACCACGCCTGTTGCCATCTCGCGTGCCGAATGTTCAATTCTCTTCTTCCGAACTGGATGCCTTGTTGTTTGCCGCGGCGCAGACAAGGACTGCGCCCATTAACGCCGACGCGCTGGCATCTGCAGCATACAAGCTGAACGCTCTAGCCGAATCAGAGCCTCACCCTCTCAAACCCAGTTTCAGCGAAATGATCGAGACCTGGAGCTCCGGTTCGAAAACTTACCGCGCTTACGAAAGCTTTATTGCGCTCGTGGTTGAGGCCATTCTGCGAAAAAGGCGGTGCCGCGTTGCCTATCGCAGACCCGATCGCTCGGAGTCTAAGAGCTACGATTTTGATCCTTATCGCCTGCTCTTCGTAGGCGGCGGTCTCTATGTTATTGGACGAGTACCGGCACATAAGGGGACGGCGACGCTCGCGATTGACCGCCTCCAATCGGTAGTTCATTCAGAGACTGAGTTCCAAATTGACCCGGAGTATGATCCGCAAAAGTGCCGTCAGGATGCGTTCGGCGTTTCCCGGGAAAATCCAATTGAGATCGTCCTTCGCTTTCGATCTGATCAGGCGCCCTATGTGCGCGAGCGACTTTGGCATCCCAGCCAAGAAATCGCGGAGCTGCCCGGAGGGAAACTGCAATTGACCTTTCGTGCGGGTGGTCCCTTTGAAATCCGCCGCTGGATTCTAGGTTGGGGTGACGCGGTTGAAGTGATTTCGCCGGAAACGCTCCGCAGCGAAATTGTAAGTCTTCTTAAGTCCGCAGTCTCCGCTTATCGCCGCTAATGCGGTTGCCGGGGCCGCATCGTCTGATTTGGCTAATTGTAAAGGCGGCCGTGCAATCAAACATAACAAATTTCTTGCCTAAAGGCCGTCAATTGAACTACCCGATCACGTCCGCGCAACCGATAGAACCAATTCGCTGCAAGACGGACACAGGGTATTCCATAACCCGTTGGCAGGCAGGCGCAGCAGGCGCCCGTGCTGCGCCAAACTGCCTACCGGATTGCCGCACACCTCGCATATTCGCCGGCTGAGTTCACAGGCCGATTCGATCAGTGCTTCGATCTCGTCGCTGGAACCCTCGACGTAAAATCGCAACTCGCCGAATTTCTCCTTAACTTCCAACACTTGAAACTGCGCTGCGTCGTCCAAATTGGCGACCAGCGGTTCAAGGCGCTCACACAACTGGAAAATAATGTCGTACCAGCCATCACCGCACCAGAAGCAGAAGCGTTCGCCCATGCGTGACCGGCGAACATCGCCCGCCGTTCGGAACCATTCCGGCCATCTTTCCAAGATCGCCCGCTCTTTCTCAAGAGACATGCGTCCTATTCCTTTGAGTTTGTATAGCCTTATCCGGGTGCTTTCCTTCTTCATAACCGTGCCGCCGACTTCCCCGGTTTATGGATGTAGTCTTGCCCGGAAATAGTCCGCCAAATCGCCGCCGCGATTTTCCTGCCGCCAATCACCGAAGGCTCGATCTCATTTGTGTAGTCCCGGCCCTAGTGGAAGAGAAGGCCGAGCAGCACCAAAACGACAATCGGTACGGCAGTGAGATCCACCAGCGTATCGACGTGGGGGAGCGGCTTTTGAGGGCTTCAGCCATCTTGTCGGGATGGAGCCAACCCGTTGTTCGGTTATTTGATATCACACCTTTGGCGGGCAGAGGCTCGATTGGTGTACCGGCCATCAGATGCGTATGCACGAAGGTATGCCGCTACTGATAAAGGAAACCTAGTTCCGGCTCGCCATCGTCGCCGTATACCACGTTCCCATCTTCATCTTTCAGCCAAACCTTGGCCCGACGAAAATACGCCCTCATCTCCGGCGCAAGTTGCCGGTCCCAGTTTCATGCTTGGCTTCTCCGTTCTCCTGATTCCAGAACCACAGACCGCCTGGATACGTCTCCAAGTCCTTCAGCCGGCCCACGACGAATTCGGGGAGTTTAATCTGGACTTTGGCGTTCGTCTTCATGCGGCGGGTGCTGATATACCAGGAACCTTTTCGTTCGCGGAGTTTCTGTGGGCCTAAGTGGACCAGATCGACGGGAGCGAGGCCGGTATAAGCAAAGACCAAATTAGCGGCGAGCAATCGTGGATCACCCTCTACTGCATCGAGCAGCCGATCCCTTTGATCGCGGTCGAAGGCCACCACCGGGTCTTTGTCAACCTTCGGCTTTTTCAAATCTTTTGCGGGGTTCGAAGGAATGACGCCCATCTCAAATTGTGCCTTGAAAAATTGCTTGAACCGCTCCGCCTGCACTTCATGAGCACGTCCTTTCAACTTCCATTCTTGCCGGGCCTTATCGCAAAGCTCCGGTGTGAAAACTCGAAGCTAGACGATCTCTTTCTGCTTAGCGAAATCGAGCAACGTGAGCGAATAGTTTGGATCGTCCTTCCGCTTTGGATTGCCTCTAAGGAACTTCCTGAAGCTCTTCAAAGTGGAATCCGGATGCCGCGCGACTTCTCCGACTCAAGCCAGCTGTCGATTGCTTCCGCCACGGTTTTGGGCGCATTTTCTGGCTCGTTTTTGCCTTCGAGAACCATGTTGCCGACCAACTCCCAGGCCACCTTGAGATCGTTGGTATTGAGGCTACGCTCCCGCCTTTTTCGGTCAACATAGTAATGGACGACCAGCGGACATTTGTTTTCAGGGCCGAGGGACACTCTTTGATGCCGGGTTGGCAGTAACGGGAGCAGCCTTTTCGGTGAGGGCGGATACGCTTCAGCATGCCGCACTTTACTTCAGTGCAGGGCCACCCTAACGACAGAGACCTTTCTGAGTCTCTATATTGCTGATTATAAAGCAGTTATTTAGTGAGCCGGGCGGGACTCGAACCCGCAACCACCGCATTAAAAGTGCGATGCTCTACCAACTGAGCTACCGGCCCGTACCGAAACAGCCTCCCCTAGCGTAACATCAACCGTCAAGCACTCGCTTGGCGCGTTCCATCGCTTCGCTGGCGTTATGAACCTCTCCCTCGAGTTCCGCCGTCTCCACCGCTTCCAACGCTTTGCCGAACGCCGGGCCTGGCCGATACCCAGCGGAAATAAGATCCTGTCCTGAAATCAAAGGTGCCGGGTGAAGCTCCTGGGCGCTCAATTCGGCCAACTTCCGCCGGACGAACTCGTACGATTCGCTGCGTCCGTTGCTGGCCAGACAATCTAAGCGATGCAACTCCAGATGCTCCGCAAAATTGGGCAATCGCACCAAGCGTTTCAGTGTGCTAGCCCGCATTTTGGTTACATCCTTGAACTTCATGTGATTGGCAACCAGCGCCGTCACCTGCTCCACTTCTCCGTTGGAAAAACGCAGCCGCTCGAGCAGTCCTTTGGCCATCGCCGCGCCCACTTCCGCATGGCCGTCAAACCGAATCCGTTCAGCCCTCCGGAACGTGGAAGGCTTTCCCACATCGTGCAACAAAACGCCGAGCGCCAGCGAAATCGGCGGAGCGCTCATGTTTTCCAACATCAGCAGCACGTGTGTCCAAACGTCGCCTTCAGGATGGAATTCCGGCGGCTGTTCCACCCCCTGAAAGGCTTTCACTTCCGGCAAAACGTACCCCAGCAAACCCAATTCGTCCAGCAATTCCACTCCCCGGCGTGCGCCTCCTTCGGTGAGAATTCTGCTTAACTCATCGCGCACGCGTTCCGCCGAAACGCCGCTCACGGAACTGGCATGCTCGCGGATGGCGGCGCGCGTGTTCTCCTCAATCGTAAAATGAAGCCGCGCCGCGAATCGAACCGCTCGGAGCATGCGCAAGTGATCTTCCTGAAAGCGCCGGTGCGGATCGCCGATAGCGCGAATCGTCTTGCTTGCCAAATCCGCGCGCCCGCCCACGTAGTCGAAGATTTCGCCCGTAAGCGGGTCTTCCATCAACCCGTTGATGGTGAAGTCGCGCCGCCGGGCATCCAAAGCAGGCTCGGTTTCAAACCGCACCTGGTCTGGACGGCGTCCGTCGCTATAAACACCCTCACTGCGAAAGGTTGCTACCTCAACCTGAGCCGGGCCGTCCTGCACCAGCACAACTCCAAAATGGGCGCCGACCAGTAACGCACCCGGAAAATAGGCCGTCAGTTGAGCGGGCGCCGCATCGGTAGCAACATCGAAGTCTTTGGGCTGAATACCCAACAACCGGTCGCGCACACAACCGCCCACCAGCCAAGCTTTATGTCCGTGGCCGCGCAGCTGGCGTATGATACCAACCGCCAGTTCCTCGCGTTCAGTTTGCTCTTCCACTACTCCGGTTCGGGCGCCTCAATAACCGGTTCCCCAGGCGCTTTGCCGCCATCCTGCTCCGCCGCCTCGCGGGCCGCTTTCGCTTCCTCTTCCAGCTTTTTCAATTCCTTTTTGGAAGGAGGAGCCTGCTCATGCCGGTAATCGTGATCGTGATAACAGGTCCGGCACCGTACTTTTGCCGCCTCGTTGCCGACTAAGGAGACAATGGAATGATTGGTGAGGCGACGGCATTTGATGCAAAAGTCGTCTATGATGTCACCTAATCGCTTTTCTCCAAACATTTTTTTCCGACTTAGGGAGTATAACAGGGTCGGCCCCACGATTGGCGAAGTGGCAGCGACGATTTTCCGGTTTGGTAAGCTCAAGGTTTCGACGCGTTGCGGCCAGGTAGCTCAGTCGGTAGAGCGCAGCCCTGAAAAGGCTGGCGTCGGCGGTTCGATTCCGTCCCTGGCCACCATTTCCCGCGATACACCCCCCCCAACAAGATGTGGATTCCACCTGATTGATCCTTATGGCTCATCGTTGGAACTTCATCGCTGTGGCGGCCATCGCAGCGTTATTCCTGTTCGGCTTTGCCAGCACCCGATTGCCGCTTGACCAGGATCTCGGCAGCAAAGCCGCTAAAGTCGAAAGCCTCGCCAAGCTGCCAGTTTTCGCTTCGCCCATGCGCCAACCACTCTACTATCGCGAGGCGTATTTCAGCTTCTACTATCAGGTTCAAGCGCTGATTCATCGGGTTTTCCCCGGCACTGCATTGGCCAGCATGGGTTACTCAGCGGCCTTCTGCGGCGTTGTTTATTTAATTGCGCTGGCAATCTATCTGAAACGGCTTGCCGGAATCGGGCCCTGGTGGTCTTTGTTTCTCTTCCTGAACACCCCGGCACTGATCGTGAACTTCCTGTACGGCAATGAAGCTTCGCTGTCCATGGCGCTCGCGGCCGTTTCCACTGCGCTCATCTCTCTCCGCCGTGGCCTGAAGTATGATGTCTCCGCCGGTCTGTTGCTTGGCTTGGCGTTTTTCTGCCGGCCCGATGTCGTTCTGATGGCGCCGTTCATTCTCCTGCTGCTTGCCACGGAAGGAACTGCGTTGCGGTGGGACTGGCGGCGTCTCTTTGCAACGGGACTCAGTGCCACAGTCGCCGCGTTCTCTTACTGGGCGCTGGTGGTCCGCTCCATCCCGCCGGAAGCTGGGTTCCCTTGGATCATCGATTGGCGGATTTTCGCAGTGTACCTGTTGTTCGGCTTCGGTCCCCTGGTATTTGCCCTTGCTCTATTCGGCCTCTTTCGCCGAAATAAGCTGCAATGGCTCTTGCCGTTGAGCACCGGGGCTCCGCTTTTGTACTATTTCCCCAACCTGGGTTCGCCCAAGTATATTCTCGGTTTGGCTTTCGGAACCACACTCTGCGCCGCTTGGGCGATTGCGGCGTCTGGCCGGCTGTTCAAAGTTTTGGTGGTCGCGGTTGCGGCGTTCTTTTGGTTTGTCTCGGTAACACCGTTCGGCGTGTTTGGCCCAACGCGCGGTGGGCATTGGGTCGCCCCTGCGGGACACGGGCCCGTCGCATTTGGATCCTACCTATCCTTCTACCAGCATGTGCATGACGGTTTTTTTGGCGTCCGCTATTTGAACCTGATGCGGACCTGGGAGATCGTCCTTCACAGTCTCACGCTCGATCCCCGTCCCATGCTCGTCATCGGCTCTTCCGACGATCACATGCTCAATCTGATCTGTGAGGAGCGCGGAATTGCGCGGGCGAGCGTGCCGGTAAGCATCGATCTTCCGGGAGACGATATCTTGCAGCCCGTTCGTTTCGTAATGCTGTTCAATGGCTACTCTCGCTTGTCGTATTTAACGCATCCTGGGGCCGAAGACCTGGTCCGTCACTGGCTGGCCGCCGGCAAAGTTAAGCCGCTGGCGGGCGACGAATCCCAGGAACCGCTCCCCTATATTGTGGAGATCGGGCCCACCGTGGAGCACGGTTCTCAAGCACTCGGCCAGCGCATCCTCTTCGCCGACGCCTTTGCGCATGGCGGCGGATTAGCGCCGCTCCAATATTTCACCGCCGACTACGGCGCTTTTTGTTTTTTGCCGGTCTCCAAAGATCAGCCCGCAATCGATCGCCAATATTTGTTCGCCGCTAACGCGCGACGCTGCGCTGAAGCCGGCCTGATCTGGGGTAATTGGTGGCCTTCCGTCTATTATGAGCAGCATGCCGACCGGGCGCGCGAAGCGCTGGCAGGCGGCAGAAAATGACCAGGCGCGTTGCCCTTGCCGGGCTCTCGATTTTTTATATTGTCCTGGTGGCGATGGCGAATCACCGGCATCTCTGGTTCGACGAACTCTACACGTATTACATTGCCCAAGCGCCAACGCTCGCGGATTACTGCCCGGCAGCTTTCCGCGCAGGCCCAAAATGCTCCTTTCGAGGTGGCCTTCGTGGGCGGCCTCCTGGCGCTGCCCTCTTTGTGAACGTTGCGATGATGCTTTCGCATTGGGTTTTTTTAATCGCTATGCCGCGCCCACGCTATTCGCCTATATAGGCGCGATACTGCAATTTGAGCCCACCGTGAGCTATCAGTTTGTCCTTTCTTTGCCCGAACGGCTGGTTCGGTCTTTGGGCGCGTTAACCGGCGGCTTCTTGCGCGAAGCCGGCGCGATCCTTCTTCCCGCGCGCATCCGCCGGACAGCGCTCTACCGCGTCATGGTGGAAGTAACCCTCCGTTTCCTGATCGCGGAACTGGGACGTGTCCCGGGAGTCTACGCCAAGAACCAGGAGCTTGAGGATTTCCTGCTCAAGCGGACCGCCAGCCATGGCATAGAACTGCTCGGCCTTCTCACACTGCACGTCTCACCCATCTGGGTGCTGGCCGCCTTGGCCGATGCCACCGGCGCCGGCCACGCGCTCATAGAACAGATTGCCCAGTCGCTTAAGAACGAGGGCCTTCTCGAGCGCAACGCCAGTTTTGAAACGTTGGACCAAGTGCTCAATGGCCTCGAGAAAACAAGTTCTCACCTTGCCGATACTCTCAACATGCCGCCCGTTACCCTGGCAGGGCTGCGGCGCGAATGGGAGCGGTTTAAGGAGGCACTGCCTTCCGTTCCGCAGGCGAACATGCCCAGCTTGGTTACGCTCGAAAGCCTATGGAACAAATTGCTGGCAGCGTCCGCCGCCGAACATCAATCGGTTTTCGTTCTCTGCTCCACGCTCGCTGTCGGCGCACTGGCCGAACTGCCTTCTAACGTATTTTGGCTATCGCGGGCCGCGCAAACCGCCGC
Source organism: Bryobacterales bacterium (assembly GCA_963785595.1). Classification (GTDB taxonomy): domain Bacteria; phylum Acidobacteriota; class Terriglobia; order Bryobacterales; family Bryobacteraceae; genus Bog-105. Next base: position 618,878 of record CAWAVY010000005.1, read on the forward strand.
CAAACGTACCGGCCAGTTGCTAGGCGAAACTCTGCTCGATCACTACGTTGTCGCGTTGAATCAGATTTCGCAGCAGGGGTTCATCGAATACTGGCGAAAGCAATTTCGTCCGTACTTGCGAGCTGCCGCCTTGCAATTCGTTCCGGCCAACGAATCCACCACGGAAAAATTTCTGCGGTCTAAAAGAAGACCATAACCCCGCGCTCGCTCGCCACGAATTACAATGCAGATATGCGACGCCGAACTTTTCTTAGCCGTAGTTTCTCAATCGCCGCAGGTGTACGCTTCGCGCAAGCTTTCGCCAAAGGCCCCAAACTAGTTAAAATCGTGGAGTTTACAGATTCCGGCCAGCGCAAGGCAGTCATCGAAGTGGAGAAGTTGCAAAAATCGGACGCCGAATGGCAGCAGCAACTCACCCCCGAGCAGTTCCAGGTAACCCGCAAAGAAGGCACCGAGCGGCCATTTACCGGGAAGTATTGGGATAATCACGAGCACGGCTTATACAAATGTATTTGCTGCGCTACTGCTCTGTTCTCATCCGAGACGAAATTTGAATCTGGTACCGGTTGGCCCAGTTTCTGGGCGCCCATTGCCAAAGAAAATGTGCAGAACCATAGCGACATGAGTTTGGGCATGATTCGCACGGAAGTCCGCTGCGCTAAGTGCGACGCCCATTTGGGCCATGTTTTCGACGACGGCCCGCGCGAGCATACCGGCCTGCGCTACTGCATGAACTCCGCCTCGCTAGACTTTGTAAAAGGCTAGCCGCTTCGTTTGGACCATACCCTAACCGGTCATTTTCAATATCACGCAGGATTCACTTCCCGGTTCCTAAAAATTCCGCGCGACGTGATCGTCTATCTTCCTCCGGATTACAGCGCCTCGCGAGAGACTCGCTACCCCGTCCTTTACATGAACGACGGGCAGAACCTTTTCGATGCCGCCACGGCCTTTGGCGGAAACGAGTGGGGCTTGGATGAAACGGCCGAGAGACTGATCAAGACCGGCGAGATTCAACCGCTCATCATCGTGGGTATCTACAACGCTGGCTATGAGCGCCTGGCCGAGTACACACACGTGAAAGACAAGCGCGGCCGTGGCGGCCGTGCGCGCGCTTACGGCAAACTGATCGTCAAAGAGTTGAAGCCGCTGATTGACCAGCAGTACCGGACCCTGCCCGATCCGGCCAATACCGGCATTGGCGGGTCGTCTCTGGGAGGTCTCGTCAGCTTGTATTTTGGTCTCGAGCATCCTGAGCTTTTCGGTAAGCTGCTGGTAATGTCGCCGTCCGTATGGTGGGCGAATGCGGCGATCTTGCGGGAGGTCTCGAAAGTCCGTCACAAGATCAGACAAAAAATCTGGCTCGATGTGGGTACGCAGGAAGACTCTCGGCCCGACGTGTGCGTGCAACAGGTCAGAAATCTGCGCGATGCGCTCATCGAGAAAGGTTGGGTTTTAGGCGACGATCTGGCGTATGTCGAAGAGGAAGGGGCGGCGCACAACGAGTCTGCTTGGGGTGGCCGCGCGCCCATGGCGCTGAAGTTTTTATTCTCCTAAACCGGCAAACGTGGGTTGGCGCCGTGCGCTGGCAGCCTCATTCAGCTTTATTCCCCGTCTTCACAAACTGAAAATTCTGAATCCGCCCAGCATCCAAAATGAAGCCTGATATCCGCTTGTTCCCATCGCGCGTAAATCGAACCGTGCCAATCTCGCCGGTAAACACATCGCGTGTGGCCGCCCGAAGCGTATCCGGTTTGTGCTTTAGCCGCAGCAAAGTCAGCTTTTCACCGTCGAGAGCGATGCGGTAGACCGGGTCAATCTCTTCGCTCACAAACGCCCCTGGATACTCCGCCAGCTCCGCAGCGCCGGGAGCGAAGGGTGTCACGGGCTCATAGACCTGTGCTTTGCCTCCGCTGAACGTCAGCTCCAGATGGCGGGGATTTCCCGCCTCGGCCGCCACGAAATGGATGTCGATATCTTCGCCCCACGGAACATCGGCCACATGGAAGTGTGATGCGCCAAACGGCTTCAGCGCGTGAACACCTTCGTCGCCGAGGTCGATTTGCAGCTTGCCGTCCTTCAGCGCGATTCTCTGAAAAACGTCGTCCTCCTGTTTCCAGTACGTCCCCTCGATGGCCGCCAACTGCTTCGCGCTCATGACCCCCGTGCTTTCTTTCGCCGGCTCTTTCGTAGCGGTGGATTCGGGTGTCTTGAGGTCCTTGGCCAGAAAGATATCCGCCACCTGGAGAAGCAGCGCGCTGGGGTTGGTATCCGCAAAGTTGCAGAGCACCGCGACGGAAAAATGTTGCTCCGGGAACTGCATTATGCCCGAGCGGTAACCGGCATCGGCGCCGCCATGGCCCACGGTCCGCAATCCCTTGTACTTCCCTATAACCAAACCGGACGCGTAATCCTGCTGCTCGCCGCTGTTCAGCCTGCCTCGCTCGAGCATCTGCTGAATCAGGGCCGGCCCTCCCACTTTCGGATGGTAGAAATTTTCATCCCACAGTTGCAAATCCTCCACCGTGGTGTGCAAGCTGGTGGCTCCGGCCGTGTCGAAGTTGGTGAGGTTCATGCGGAACGGCTTATCTTTGCCGTCCTGTTCGTATCCCAGCGCATCGTGCTTGATGATCTCCTCGTGGTCGTCGCGGAAATGCGTGTGTGTCATTCCGAGCGGCTGGAAGATATTCTTCGTGGTGAATTCACGGAAAGATTCGCCACTCACCCGCTTCACAACAATCGCCAGCAGCGTGAAGCCCGTATTGCTGTACATGTACTTTTCGCCGGGTTTGAAATTCAGCGCCTTCTGCCGCACCAGCACCGACATGACATCGTCGTCCGTAATGAGATCCTGCGAATAGCGCCAGCCCGCCAGCTCCAACAGCGCCCATTGATCCCGCAGCCCGCTGGTATGGTGAACCAGATTTCGCAAGGTGATGCGCTGGCCGAAGTCCGGCAGCTCAGGGATGTACTTGTGTACGTCGTCGTCCAGGGAGAGTTTTCCCTGCTGCGCCAACAGCAGGATGGACGCCGCCGTAAACTGCTTGGACATCGAGGCCACGTGAAACACCGTGGCCGGAGTAATGGGGGCGTCGTCGTTCAGATTCGCCATTCCATAGCCGCGCTTGTAAACGATTTGCCCATCCCGGTAAACACCCACCGCGCACCCCGGCGAGTCCGGCTTGTTCCACTTCTCAAAGATTTGATCCACCTTCTTGCTGAGTTCTGGCGACACAGTTTGTGCCCGCGTCAGAAAGGAAAACAGAAAAACGCTCGTTAAGACCGCAACCCGTTGCATGAATCTCATTCTGCCAGTTTCCCAGACGGCGGGTGGGGCAGGCGGTTCCGCCTGCCAAGGGCTGATGAGCAGCCCTTTTTATCTGCATCCATACTGTTTTCATCCCCTCAAGTGTCCGGTTGCGAAGCGCCAAAATCGCGGGTCCTATGAAAATTCCTATGAAAATTCCTATGAAAATTCCTATGAAAATTCCTGAGTCGCAGACGGTTGTGGAATCAACGAGTTCAGGTCGGCAACGGGGGCATGTTTACAAATAATTCCGCGCTCCATGCACTTGCAAGGACGGCCTCTCCTGCGCTTGTGTAAGGGCGCTGGAGACGAGGGATTGTCAAGCGAAAGGGCGTTCGACTCAGGGACGCAAGCGGACGGGTCTGTCGAAGGTGGCTCAATCAAGACGGGAGAACTGGGCTTGAGAGTTACTTCAAAACCCAGGTTCTGGAGGCGCTTGAGTAAGCGGTTCACCACCCTCGGCTTGTTGCGCTGATCGTAGTAATCGGCGCCCAATTCCACATACTCGGTCTGATGGGCGAGGATGTGATACACGATGGTCATGATGTGATGAGCCAATGCCATGACGGCCTTGGGCGCACCCTTGCGCAGGCACAGGCGGCGATAGAAAGCCGCCAGATAGTTGTTCTTGGTGTGCGAAGCAGCCCAAGCGGCCTGGCATAAAGCGCGTTTCACATAGCAGTTCGCCTTGCGTGTCCGGCCGCTCATCCGCCTGCCGCCGCTTTCGCGATTGCCCGGGCAAAGCCCCGCCCAACTGGCCAAGTGGCGGGCATTTTCGAAAGTCTTCATATCGACTCCCACCTCGGCGATGATCGTCCACGCCGTAATGCGGTCCACGCCCGGGATGGTAACCAGACGGCGTAGCTCCTCGCTGAAGCGAGCGGTCCGCCGCTCGATCTCGGCCTCCATTGCTTCCAGTTGCTTTTCCAGCCACTCCATCTGCGCCAACTCGCGGCCCAGCAGCCAGCGTTGTTCGGCGGTGAACGTGCCGTCCAGCGCGCTTTCCAACTGGCGCTTCTTGTTGCGCAAAGTGCCGCGCGCGTAATCAGCCATCCAGCCGGCATCGCACTTACCTTCCACCAACGCCTTCAGCATGCTCCGCCCCGACAGCCCGAACAGATCCGTCGCCACCGAGGACACTTTGATGTTGTTGCTCTGGCACAACTGCTCAATCCGGTTGCGCACCCGCGTGCGGTCTTCCAGCGTATGCACCCGCTGCCGCGTCAGGTCTCGCAACTCGCGAATCTCGCGCGGCGGCATCCAACTCCCCTTCAAGCGTCCGTCCTCCAGCAACTCGGCAATCCATTGCGCATCGCGGCGGTCGGTCTTGCGGCCGTCCAGTCCTTTGATGTGCTGCGGATTCACCAACAGCAGCTTCTCAAACTCGCCTTCGAGAATGTTCCACAACGGTCTCCAGTACTGGCCCGTCGATTCCATCGCAATTTCGGACACACCGCAGTTCTTCAACCAGTTCCGCAGTTGCCGCAAATCGCGCGTGCATGTCGGGAAACTCCGCCTCTTGATGCGCTGATCCGCTTGTCCTTTGGGGGGCAAGATGCAAACACTCACACTGTTTTTATGCACGTCAATGCCGCAGCACCGCCGCTTTGGTCTTTCTTTCACCTGTTACACTCCTCGTTCGATCACCGAGCGAGGGACGCCTGGGACGACGTAAAGACATTCCTATGCGTGTTCACCGCCGTAGCGGGACGACAGTTCCAGGTTCCAGTAGCTGCGTCCTGACCAGGATCACAAACGGGCTCGAAAGCTCCAACTAGAAATCGGTCTCTTGCTTCGCTGGGGATCTACTTCCAGCCTCCCAAACCTGTCAAGTCCCCCCATTTTCATCCGTCCTCCTGACGGCCCCCAACGGGGGCCGTGCGGCGGATCACAAAAGTTCAAAATAAAGTTTTTCCCTTCTTATCAACTACTTAACTCGGAAATTTTGTTTTCCCCGTTCGCCCCAATGTTCCAATCGAATCGGAAATACCATCTATGGCTACCCCATCTCAAATCACTGCCAACCGCGCGAACGCGCAATTGTCTACCGGCCCGTCGTCGCCGGAAGGGAAGCTCAAGTCTTCTCACAACGCCATTAAAACCGGCCTCACCGGCCGCACCATCGTCCTGCCTACCGACGATGTCGCCGCCTACGAAAAATTCGTCGACCTCATGCATCGCCGCCACGCCCCGGAAGACGATTACGAAAAGCACCTCGTCCAAACCATCGCCGACACCGAATGGCGTCTGCTCCGCATTCCTACCCTCGAAGCTGCTTTCCTCGCCCTCGGCCGTAACGAACTCGCCGTCTGCTCCTCCGAATCTGACGCGCCTATCGATCCGCAAACTCACGCCCTCACCCTCGAAGCCGTCATCGTCCGCGCCTACAAGAAAGACTTCAACAATCTGCACGTCCAGGAACGCCGCCTCCGCAGTCAGCTTGAAAAGCATGTCGCCGAACTCAAACAACTGCAGGAGCAGCGCGAAATTCTCGCCATCCCCCGCCGCAACGAAGCGGTAGCCGCCCATCTGGCTGCCACCTCCAAAGAACCCTTCGACCCCGCCAAATTTGGCTTCGAATTTTCAGAAGAGTATCTCACGGCCCGTTTCGAAGCATCCACCCACCTCGCCGCCGAAGATTTGCCCAAGTGGGACCGGGCATGGGGGGCCAAAACGCGCCGTCAAGCCGCCTAATATCCGAATATCCGGTCAAAGAAATGCGGGCAGACTTCGTCTGCGATACTCCTAAAGGCCATTACGTCGAAGCGAACCCGCGCTAGATCCACTCGAAAGCTCTAAACGCTGGTGTTCCTCGCCACATCGACTACTTGTCGAAGACCATAGTCGTCTTCTCGGCCTTCTTGCCCGGGGTCCAAGACTCATCGCTGAGCGCTTTGCCATCGGCGCTCACCGTCATAATACCCTCGGCCTTGACTTTGTCTTTGTACTTCACGTCGTAGCTGATTTGGGCCGGGCCCAGGAGTTTATAGGAATTCAATGTTCCCTGCGGCACGTGGGGGCCCGTAACGGGGCAATCGCTACCATCCAGCTTGCAATCGCGCACACTCCTATTGGCGGCAAACTCCAAGTGGATCATGTCGCCGGAAACCGAGATCACCATCACACTAGCTCCGCTCACCTTATCCTTCATGTCCTTCCACTTGCCCGCCATGCCGGTTGTCCCGGAAAGTCGCTTGTAGCTATCCTCGAATTTGGCGGTCGTTCCGTCAGCGTGCATACTCGTGCCGATGCTTGTCATCGTCTTGCCATCGGCCGAAATCGTCTCATGCGACTTCGAGAGAACCGTGCCGTTAGCCATCCACGTAAAGTCGAAGCCGGCGGCCGCGTCGCCCGTGCAGGTAATGGTGCGATCGGCGACCGCGGGGTAACCCTTGCCGTCGCAGGCAAAGTCATACTCCGTGATGCTTCCGTTTGAGTAATGATACGTTCCGTCGGCCTTCATGGTGTAGGTGAAAGTACCGCCGGTCAGTTTGCTTTTGGCTTCGTTGGGTTTCCAGGTGCCGTTGAATAGCGAATCGGCAGCCAAGCAGGGAGAGACCGCGGCCATCGATAAGATAGCGGTGCATGCCCAAAGAAAGAATTTCTTCATGGGGATCGACCCTCCGCCGGTTGGATTGAGCCGGGATTCCATCGCCGGCGCGTAGTGTTCGGAAGTCTATCACGGATGCGAACTTCCATGGAACCGTGGCCCGGCACCGTTTTCCGCCGCTTGCCCCCGCTGCGAAAGCCTCCTTCCGTTCGCGAACTTCCCGATACTCGCCCTTGCGCCGTTCGTGCCACTTCGCTCTTTTCCCCGCTCGTCAACGCCGCCTGTGCCCCCGCCAGTCTTGCGATCGGCACCCGGTACGGCGAACACGAAAACGCCGGCGTCCCCAATGCTATTGTTCGCCTCGTTGGGGGCGACACAGATCACAGGCTGTTTTGTTATGATCGGGAGCGCTCTAGCCTTGCTACAGCTGAGGTTTTAAAATGGCGTGTCCGGAGGTTGAAGCGTGTTGGCGAAATTGATTCTCGTGATATTGGTAGTCCCGTTTTGCGGTACCAATGTAGATGCACAAATACCGGCCACCGAGGCCGTCCACTACGGGGCAAACCCCGCAGCCGGCAAAACGTTTGTCCATGACGGCGTTCAACTCTATTTTGAATTATATGGAACCGGCGAGCCGGTTTTGCTGATTCACGGAAACGGGTCCAGCATTGGTTCGCTTACGGCGCAGATTGGTTATTTTCGCAAACACTACCAGGTGATCGCCATGGACAGCCGCGACCAGGGTAGGTCCGGCGACAGCCCTGACAAGATCACTTACGAGAAGATGACGGACGACCTGGCGGCGCTCCTCGATCACCTGAAATCTCCGCCAGTGTACGTGCTGGGCTGGAGCGATGGAGCTGTTGAAGCGTTGCTGCTCGGTATCCGGCATCCGGAGAAGGTAAAGAAGATTGCCGCCATGGCCGCTAATCTCTACCCGGAAGGTCTTCACCCCCAAGCCTCTGAACTCGTGAAGTTTATGCTGGCCGCAATTCCGCCATCTCAGAAAGAGACTCCGGAAGGGAAGCGCGCGCTCAAGGTCACGCAAATGATGTTGGACGAACCGCATATCGAACCCAAGGCCCTGGAAGCCATCACCGCGCCCACGCTGGTGCTGGCGGCGGATCATGATTTGATTCTGGACGAGCACACGCTTGAGATCTACCATCACATCTCCAACGGCGAACTGTGCATTTTCCCAAACGCCACGCACGCGATTCCTTACGATGATCCGGAGCTTTTCGACTCTACCGTAGATCGCTTCTTTCGCACGCCGTTTGTGAAAAAGGATCGAATCAAAGATGCAATGAAGTCTTTTGAAACGCAAAAAGCTTCCCTGCAGTAATGCTGGACGTGTGGCTTACCGCTCTGCTTCAAGACCGGCAGTCAATGGATCGCCTGCCACTCCTCCCGGCGTATAATCCACACGGAGGTTAGGAAATCGTGCCTGCTGCGCAACCGGACATTAATCTACTGAAAGCAATCGATGCGGCAATTACCGCACCCAGCATATCGGGCTGTTTGTCCAGAAATCTGCCAACGTTGAAAATCGCATCGGCCGACGTCATATTCGCTCCGTCTAGTAACCGGGTGCTTCTGCTCCGCTCGCGGGCAAATGAGGTTGATGCAAGACGCGAGATTGGCTTCGCTGAGCTCATCTGCAAAGCCGAAAATGTACATTTCCTCCTCACAGGGAAGGCGGAGGCTATAGATGGTATAGCGATCGAGCGCAGGACATTCGTACAACTGAAGGATCGGACCGACGCCGACTACAACGCCAGCAGGGCAACACCCGTTGACGAATTCATCAGAGTCTGGGGTAAAACCCTAAACTGGAGTGGAATAGAGCTGTATGTCCGAACGAAGGCACCTGTGGCCGACATCCGGCTGCGGTGGTTCATGCGCGGAGTCCAGCCTGAAATCAAACCGGACAAGCATTTAATCACAAACAACATAGGTCGTGTAATTGCCTATGGAGCGGACGGCCATGCTGAGCTGCCCTGCCGAAGAAACAACTGGATTGCCGCCGGTGGACCCACGCAGTAGCCCCTCTACAGTCTGCGATGACCCGCCCGCGAAGCGTCTAGTGATTCCTCTTGGGACCTATCTGAGCGCAGGGACTTTCCATCCCCGCGCTCGCACCACCCGCCTTACGCCGTTCTGGCCACTTCGCTCTTCTCTCCACTCGTCAGCGCCGCCTGTGCCGCCGCCAGTCTTGCAATCGGCACCCGGTATGGCGAACACGAAACGTAGTTCATGCCCACCCGGTAACAAAACTCCACCGAACTCGGTTCGCCACCATGCTCGCCGCAAATACCCACTTCCAAATTAGGCCGTGACGCGCGCCCCAGCTTCACCGCCATCTCCACCAGCTTGCCAACCCCTTCCTGATCCAACACCGCGAACGGATCGGCCTTGAAAATCTTTAGTTCTTCGTAGTGCTTGGAGAACTTCGTATAGTCGTCGCGCGAAAGACCCATCGTCGTCTGCGTCAAATCGTTGGTCCCAAAGCTGAAGAACTCCGCCTCCTTGGCAACCAGATCTGCCGTCAATGCAGCCCGTGGAATTTCGATCATCGTCCCCACCATATAGTGCAGCCGCCTCATCCCCGCGGCCTTCAGCACTTCGTTCGCCACCCTCACCACAATGGCCTTCTGATTTTCCAACTCCTTCACGCTGCCTATCAGCGGAATCATGATTTCCGGAATCACCTTCACACCCTTCTTGGCCACTTGCACCGCCGCTTCGAAAATCGCGCGCGCTTGCATTTCGGTGATCTCGGGATACGTTATTCCCAAACGGCAACCGCGATGGCCCAGCATTGGGTTGAACTCATGCAACTCTTCCACGCGGCTCAACAGTTCGGGCAGGAACTTCTTCAGTTCACCCACGTCTACCCGGTAAGTGGCCGCCATTTCCTTCTTTTCTTTTATGCCCGCGTACGGCAGTTTGGCGATATCCACCATCAGATTCTCGCGTTTTGGCAGGAACTCGTGCAGCGGCGGATCGAGCGTGCGGATCACCACCGGGAAGCCGTCCATCGATTTGAACAGTCCCGCGAAATCTTTGCGCTGCATTGGCAGCAGCTTCTGCAACGCTTTCTTGCGCGTCTTTTCATCGCGCGCCAGAATCATCGCCTGCACAAACGGCAAACGGTCTTCGGCAAAGAACATGTGCTCCGTGCGGCACAAGCCAATTCCTTCCGCGCCGAACGCCCGGGCGGCAATTGCATCGCGCGGCACATCCGCATTGGCGCGCACGCCAAACTTGCCACGAAATTCATCCGCCCACTTCATGAACGTGGCGAAGTAATGCGATTTCGGATCCGGCTCGCTGGTCTTGCACTGGCCCAGATATACTTCGCCCAGCGTGCCGTCGAGCGAAATCCATTCGCCTTCTTTCACCAGCAGCTTCTTGCCTTCGAAGAGAATGGTGGCAATCTTCTTGCCTTCATCCACCGCCACCGACGACGCGCCCACCACGCACGGCCGTCCCATCCCCCGCGCCACCACCGCCGCATGGCTGGTCAAGCCGCCAACCGCCGTCAGAATGCCCTTCGCTACGTCCATGCCGTGAATATCGTCGGGTGTGGTTTCTTTGCGAACCAGAATTACCGGACCACTCTCCGCCATTTCAACCGCGTCTTCGGATGAAAACGCCGCGCGCCCCACCGCCGCTCCTGGCGATGCCGGCAGACCCGTCGCAATCTTCTCCAGATCTTTCCGTAAGGCCGGGTCGAGCACCGGGTGCAGCAACTGATCAAGCTGATTCGGGGCAACCCGCATCACCGCTTCTTTCTTATCGATCAGCCGTTCCGTCACCATGTCCACCGCTATGCGCACCGCCGCCGGTCCTGTCCGTTTGCCGTTGCGGGTTTGCAGCATGTATAGCTTGCCTTCTTCAATGGTGAATTCAAAATCCTGCACGTCCTTGTAATGCTTCTCCAGGCTCGAAGTGATCTTGCGCAGTTGCTTGTAAGCTTCCGGCATCACGGCCTCCAGTTCGGCAATGGGCTGCGGCGTGCGGATACCCGCCACCACGTCTTCGCCTTGCGCATTCACTAGAAATTCACCGTAGAACACCCTCTCACCCGTCGAAGGGTTGCGAGTGAAGCCGACGCCAGTGGCCGAGTTGTTCCCCATATTGCCGAACACCATGGCTTGCACGCTGGCGCCCGTGCCGATGGAATCCGGAATCTTTTCCATGCGACGGTAATAAATGGCTTTCGGCGTGTTCCACGAATTGAAAACCGCATCGCGCGCTAGCGTCAGTTGCAGATATGGATCTTGCGGAAAGTCCTTGCCCGTTTCTTTCCGCACCAGCGCTTTGTAATCGGCAATGATCGCTTGCAAATCTTCAGCGCTGAGATCGGTATCGAGCTTTGTTTTGATCTTGTGCTTGCGCGCATCGAAAATGTGGTCGAATTTTGCCATGTCCACACCCAGCGCCACTTCACCGAACATCTGGATGAATCGGCGGTAGCAATCGTAAGCGAACCGCGGATTGCCGGTCTTGTTCACCAGTCCTTCCGTCGTCGCGTCGTTCAGGCCAAGGTTGAGAATGGTGTTCATCATGCCCGGCATAGAGAACTTCGCGCCGGAGCGAACGCTCACCAGCAGCGGATCTTCCACGCCGCCCAGCTTCTTGCCCATTTGTCCTTCAAGCTTCGCCACGGCCTCGCAAATTTGCTCATCCACTTCCTGAGGAACCTTGTTGCCGTTATCGAAGAAGAGGTTGCAGACCTCCGTCGAGATGGTAAAACCCGGTGGCACAGGCACGCCAGCCTTGCTCATTTCAGCCAGGCCCGCGCCTTTGCCGCCGAGAATGTCTTTCATCTTGCCGTCGCCGTCGGCCGTGCCTCCGCCAAACGAGTAAACATATTTCGTCATTTCTGTCTTTTGTCTCCTGCTGGCGGAGTTCCGCCGCTCTAAAATGTCAGGCGCTTGCGCCTTGCGTTACGATTTCGGAAAAGTCGGCAATCGTCGAGAACTCAGTCAACAAGCTATGGAGCAAAGCCAAGCGGTTCTCACGGATCGCCGGATCTGGATCGTTCACTAGAATCTTATCGAAGAACAGATCCACTTGCGGGCGCAGCGAAGCGATTTGCGCGAGTTTCTCGCGGTAAATAGCGGTAGCTTGGGTGGCCGCCCGAACCCTTTCAAAGGCTTGGTAAAGCTCTTGTTCAGGACCGGGCACCAGCAACTCCGGCTTAGGCGGGTTAGCCTCATTGGGTTGCGCTTGCTTCAGTATGTTCTTGATGCGCTTGAAACTGGCCGCCAGCGGTTCAAAATCGTCCGTAGCCCTCACAGCATGAATGGCATCCGCCCGTTCGAATAAATCCTCCAAAGTCGTCAGCGGCGGCACAGTGACGGCATTCACTTCGTCGTAAGCGTAGCCGCGCACTGTCTGTAAGTAGAACTGAATTCGCTCCTGCATGAAAGGAAGCAGCAGCGGCACATCAGCCACAAACTTCGCCAGTTCCAGCGGCAGCCTCGCCTCAAAGAGAATTTTGACAACACCTTGCGCCGCGCGCCGCAACGCGAATGGATCCTTAGATCCGGTGGGCATCATCTCTACTCGAAAACATTCCCGCAAAGTATCCAGCTTGTCCGCCAAAGAAACCACTTGCCCTTCCAGCGTTCGCGGAATCGGCCCTTCCATGCTCACGGGCTGGTAGTGGTCGTAAATCGCCGTCGCGACTCCCTCGCCTTCACCTTGCGCCTTAGCGTAAAGTCCCCCCACGACGCCTTGCAGTTCGGTGAACTCCTTCACCATATCTGTCGTCAGATCGGTCTTGGCCAGCAACGCCGCCCGATCGACAGTCTTCTTGTCGGCTCCCAGGGCCTCCGCGATCTGCTTCGCCAGCGTGCGCACCCGTTCGGCCTTATCCTTATAACTCCCCAGCTTCGCCTGAAATGTCACCTTCTCCAAGTCAGCCACACGTTCCGCAAGCTTCCTCTGTTGGTCTACTTCCCAAAAGAAACGCGCATCGTTGAACCGCGCCCGCAATACACGCTCGTTGCCTTGCCGGATCAACCCTTCCGGGTCGCCATCTGTATTGGTGACGGCCACAAATTCCGGCGCGAGCGAACCATCCGCGTTCACCACCGAGAAATAACGCTGATGATGCCGCATCACTGTCGAAAGAATTTCCCTCGGCAATTCCAGATAGGATTGATCAAAGCTGCCGCGGATCGGAGTAGGGAACTCAGTGAGATAAACGAGGGTCTTCAGCAGTTCTTCATCTTTCTGCACATCCGCGCCCAGCGCTTTTTCAATCCGCGCCTTACGTTCATCCGCCGCAACAATCACGTAATTCGCGCGCAAGATGTCCGCGTAACTCGAGATACCCACTAATAGCGGTGTTTTCGCGCCCAATACGCGATGCCCTCGCGTCGTGTTACTCGCCTTCACGCCGGCAATTTCAAAGGGCACGATTTGATCGTCCAGCAGCGCGACAATCCAGCGAATCGGCCGGATAAACTTCACGCCGCCTTTGCCGGTCCAATACATCGTCTTCGGAAAACGAATACTCGTCACGATCTCCGGCAGTTTCTCGCTGAACGCATCCACCGCCGCTTGCCCTTTCACGAGTTGCGCAAAGACGTAGCGCTCACCCTTGGCGTCTTGCGTCTTGGCGAGCTTGTCCACGCTGGTATTCTGCTTGCGAGCGAACCCTTCGGCCGCTTTCTCACCCGCCGATAAATACGGGCCTGGCACCAGCGTTTCCACATCGGGCGCTTGGGGCAACAGATCTTTCGCGTGCAAGACTAATCGCCGCGGTGTCGCGTCGGTGAGCAACGCCGACCTACCGAATGCCCCGAACGCCGCCGCAAACCCCGCCTGCAAATCGGCCAGCGCTGGCTCAATCATCCAATCCGGAATCTCCTCCACGCCTATTTCAAGCAGGAAATTGGCCATCTACGCTACCGCCTGCTGCTTGGCCCACGCATCCGCCACGCCCACCGCTAACTTGCGCACCCGCCCAATCACGCCCACTCGCTCGGTAACGCTAATCGCGCCGCGCGAATCCAGTAAGTTGAATAAGTTTGAACACTTCAAAGCTTGATCGTAAGCGGGCAACACTGGAAAACGTGCAAAGCCGCTCTTCTTCGCTCGAAACAAATCCAGCAGCCGCTGGCATTCTTTTTCATGCAGCTCGAACTCCCGCCAGAGCATGGTTACATCCGCCATCTCAAAGTTGTAAACGGAGAACTGCTGCTCATCGGCCAAGCGCACGTCCGCATACTTGAATCCGGGCGTCCACACGATGTCGTAAACGCTGTTCACATTCTGCAGAAAGGCGACAATGCGCTCCAACCCGTAGGTAATCTCAGCCGGCACCAGTTCCAGATCCATTCCGCCGCATTGCTGAAAATATGTGAACTGCGTGATCTCCAGCCCGTCCAGCATCACCTGCCAGCCAATCCCCCAGGCGCCCAATGTTGGCGCTTCCCAATTATCTTCTTCGAACTTGATATCGTGCTTCCGCAGATCAATGCCAATCGCTTCCAGGCTGCCCAGATACTGCTCCAGTACGTCCTCGGGCGTCGGCTTCAGAATCACTTGCAGCTGCTGATGTTTATACAAACGATTCGGATTCTCGCCATACCGCCCGTCGGCTGGCCGCCGGCTCGGCTGCACATAAGCAACCTTGTATGGTTTCGGACCAAGCACGCGCAAAAACGTCTCCGGCGCCATTGTGCCCGCTCCTACCTCCAAATCGTAGGGTTCTTGAATAATGGCGCCCCGGTCGGCCCAGTAGTGCTTGAGCCTGAAAATTGTCTCTTGAAAAGAATCCATTGCTTGCAAAAAATCTATCGATTTCTCAGGGACCTACGGTACGTTTTGCACTTCGCAGGGCAAATCACGAGCGGAACGTTTGTACAGCCGCAATCGTTTCGTTCCCGGTTTTGCCGGTTACTCCAGCGAGTCCTCATGGTATCATTCTTATCAGGACCAGCAGTTCGTGCTGCTGGTCCCGCAATTCAAGCTAGAGCTCGGTTTCAAACTTTAACTTGATTGGTCGTCGTCTCAGGAGAACCAAGACGGCAACTACTACGCCAAGTAGGTGCATCATAGAAGATGACCTCCTTTCTGCTTCGAGCTAACCCGCCTTTCTAGAGGCGGGTTTGCTGTTTATGTGAAGCCCAGAGAGCGCTTCCAGCAACACGAACAACTGTCGGCAGAACTTCAAGCATAGCCCGAATCTACGGCTATTTAGCAGATGTCGGAACAATCTGAGTCGGCTGAAAGGGCATTCTTCAAAGCGCTTCCAGCAGGGAGGGTGTGTGAAACCGGCGCTCCACATGTTCCTCAAGGCGGTGAATCAGGAAACGCCGCAAATCCAGGGCGGTGTCTTTGTTCCAGTTGCGTGCGGGCAGATCGGCGATATGGCTGCGCAGCATTCCGGCCGCCATTTCGCGCGATGCCCCGGACAAGGCACGGTCGGGGCACGTTGCTAAATCCGGCAGAAAACCCGAAAGCCGCGTCGCCCAAAGTGAGAAATAAGTGATAGCGCGCCAAATGGCGCCGGGCGCACCCGAATGCATATGATCGAGTATCGTCGCCATCAGCCGGAAGTAGCGTTCGTTCGGTTCATTGGGTGGCAAGACCTGCTCGCTCACTTCGGCCACAAAATCAAGTGCCAATGAGGCGTCAAAGCTCCCCAATAAGCCAAACTGCGATTGCAACAGATCGCACGAGTTCAAGTTGACCAGCTCGCGAGTCTCTCTCTGCGAATACGACAAATTCACCAGCGACAGCCGTTCCAATCCCGACCCGAAACTGTTCTTCGGCTTTCTCGCCCGGCGGGCCACGCCCCGGAGCTTGCCTTGGTCGCGCGTAAAAAAACTGACAATCAGATCCGACTCGCGAAACGGGTAGGTACGTAGAACGTAGGTTTCACTCACCCGAGCCGCCATCGCTTTTAGGGCTGCTGCCAAGCAGTTTGCAGCCGATTAGGACTATAGGTTATCAGACCGGTTGCCGACCTATGGAACAATAATCGCTTGGTGCGAAAAGTCCTCCTCATTTGGCTGCTGCTGTTCGCGCCGGCGGTTCTGGCAATCGCGCAACAGGCACCGCATACTCCGCAACTCCTGTTGAACGCTCAACGCCTCCGTCGCCTGAAGCGCGATCGTGAGCGGAAGACCGCGCGCTGGGTGAATTTCGAGAATCGGATCAATACCGCGCCCGATTCGCCCGAGCGCGGCTTCGAACTGGCACTCTATTATGCGATTACGGGAGATGAAGCGAAAGGGCGCGAGGCCGTTCAATGGGCCCTCAATCACAACTCCCCCCGGCAAAGTGCCCTGGTTTTGGATTGGTGCTCATCGCTGATCTCCGAAGACCAAAAAAAGAAGCTCGCACTGTTTCACTTCATAATCGTTGGGCACGCTTCCTACGAACTCTTGCGCGATTCCTGGTTCAACCAGATCGCTTCGGGCCGAGAACCCGGCACCCCGAGCGTGACCGCGCCGCTCGATTCCTTCATCCTGGGCGGTCAACCTCAAGAGCTGTACGCACTTTGTGAACTTATCTACGCAGTGCGTGCCGCCACCCAGACCGATCTCCGCGATAGCAATCCGCGTTTCTTTTCCACCTTACCCTCCGAGATCCTGCTTTCCGCCAAACCGCGCGAGCTTAATTCTCCCCCTTGGATGCTGCATGTCGCGGCGTTGGCGCTGGTGGCGATTGATCCCAATCTCCCCGGTTCGCAATTCCTCCAAAGTTGGGCCCTCGAAGACAACCAGACTCTCCGCGAAGGCCCTGGCGTTGCCTACGAACTTCTTTGGGCCGATCCCTATCTTCCAGGTGTCGGCTATCAGAACATGGACACTTGGGTTTACGACGATTACGGCCGCCTCTTCGCCCGTTCAGGCTGGGACCCGAATAGTTGTTGGATCGAAATTTCGCCGCAAGCGGTAAAGCAAGAAAATTGCCCGGCCAACTGGCAAAACGAAACCGTTACGTTTGGCCACCTCACTCTCATCCCCATGACGGCCCGCTGTGTGGACATTCCGCACGCCGCCAATAATGAATCCGTTTTAGTTTGGAAGCTAAAGCCCGGCCAAAAGATGACCTACGGTAAAGGTAAAGAGCAGCGCACGAGCACAGCCGATGCCGCGGGAGTCTGGCATCCCAGCGCTTACGTTGAGGACCGGGCCTGCGTTGCTCCTCACTGATAAACTCATACTTTGGGCGGTCCACATCGAGTGCGCCGGCCTTAGGGAGTGAATTGGTTTCATGATTCCAGCAACACAACTGCGCCCCGGCATGGTGGTGAAGTTCAACAACGAGTTGCACACCGTTTTCAGCATGGTCCATCGCACGCCCGGAAATCTGCGTGGCTTTGTCCAGGCGAAAATGCGCAACATCCGTTCGGGTTCGATGATGGAGCACCGCTTCTCCTCCGAAGACAAAGTGGAGCGGATTTCACTTGACGAGCAGGAGATGGAGTACATGTACGATGACGGCGATTCTTACTACTTCATGAACACCGAGAATTACGAGCAAATGCATCTCTCAAAAGAAATGCTGGGCGACGGCGTGTGGTATCTGACCCCGCAACTTAGGGTGAATGTGGAGTTTTACGAAGGCAAGGCGATTAGCGTTGAATTACCGCCAAGTGTTGAAATGATCATTAAGGAAACGGAACCCAGCCTAAAGGGCGCCACGGTTTCAAACGTGACCAAGCCCGCCACTACCGACACGGGTTTGGTGGTGCAAGTGCCGCCTTTCATCGGCGCCGGTGAGCGCATCCGTGTCAGCACCACCGACGGCAGTTATCTCGAACGTGCTTAGCGGCACCGGACAAAGGAGCGGGTTCCAAATTGGTTGATATCCACAGCCACATTCTGCCGGGCATTGACGACGGGGCGCAAAGCATGGACGAGAGCCTTGCGATGTTGGAAGTTGCCGCCGCCTCAGGCACCACGGATATTGTCGCTACACCGCACGCCAACTTTTCCTATGCTTACGATGAGCAAGCCGTAGACAAGTTGATTGGGCAGCTAGCGAGCCAAGCAGGGGCCGCCATCAGAATCCACCGCGGCTGCGATTTCCACCTCAACTTCGACAATCTCTCAAACGCTTTGAAAACACCCGCTAGTTATACAGTGAACGGCGGGCGCTACCTCATGGTGGAACTGCCGGATTTAGCATCGCTCCCCGTCATGCGGACGGTGTTGGATCGCCTGCTCGCGGTTCGCATCGTTCCGATTATTACCCACCCCGAGCGCAACAGCCCCCTCTGCGCCAATCTTCAGGAACTGCAAGCCTGGGTGCGCGACGGCTGCCTGTTGCAAGTGACGGCGTTGTCTTTCAGCGGACGCTTCGGTCCTACGGCCCAGCGCACAACGGAAACGCTAATGAATTCCGGTATGGTCCACTTCGTGGCCAGCGACGCTCACGATTGCATCGATCGAACGCCGAATCTGTCCCCGGCCTACCAGCATGTCACCCAGCATTGGGGAAGCGACTTCGCCGATGCGGTTTTCACGCACAACCCCATGGCCGTCGTCATGGACGAACCCATCTTCGCCTCCCCGCCCAAACCGGCCAGGAAGGCGTCGCGCTTGCAGTTCTGGAAATGAGCGAATTCACTTGGCCCACCGTCACCCTTGTGGCGCTTGGTCTTTCGCTTGCCTGGGCTCTGTTTCTGCGCGCCGGCGTCTATCCGTCCGATTGGGTTTCGACCGTCCTATTTACCGGCGGCATTGCAGCGCTCTACTGGATGTTTGTCCGCAAGCGCCATCTGGCGCCCCAACCCGCGCTATGGCTCCGTTGCGTCATCTGGGCGTTGCCCTGTTACTGCGCCTTACAACTGTTGCCCTTGCCGCTTGGTTTGCTCCGATTTCTTTCGCCCGCCCGCGCTCAACTGGCCCTGGCTTTAACACCCATTCTGCCGGGCGTCACAAAAGCTCCCCTTAGCGTCAATCCACCCATGGCCATCGTTTGGGGCTTCAGTCTGCTGTGCTACATCGTTGTCTTTTTTCTAATGCGCGAACTGGGGTGGCGTTTCGCCGAGCGCCCCTTTGTCGCCTTTCTGCCCCTGATCCTCGCGGGCGCGGCGGAAGCGATCATTGGCATGATTCAAGTCTCCGCGGGTATTCCAAGCGCCGAAGCCAGCGGAACTTACACTAATCGCGATCACTTCAGCGGCATGCTCGAAATGATCCTGCCACTGGCTCTCATGTACGGGTGGACGATTTTTCAGCGCCGCCGCGACAACTTCGAACACTCTTTCGGGTCGGTTATCCCAATCTGTTTGGTATGGGGCGCGGCGGCGCTTATTTTTGTGGCCATTATCTATTCGTCGTCGCGCATGGGCTTATTCGTCGCCCTGTGCAGCTTGTTCGTCATTGCCGCCCTCAGCTTCGGTCCTCGCTTGCCCTCACAGAACATCCGCATGATCTCTCTCACTCTCGCCGCCGTCGCCTCGCTGGCGCTCTTCATCTTCCTCCCTCCCGATCAGTTGTTGGCTCGTTTCGCCGAGATGTCTTCTTCCGGCAAAATCTCCACCGATACCCGCCTTTATCTTTGGAAGGAGACGCTCTCACTGATTGGTGAATTCCGCTGGTTCGGCTGCGGCTTGGGCGGCTTCGAATCCACCTTCCTCAAATATCAAGGCACCGCCAGCGAATATCGCGTTGAAATGGCCAACAACGATTACTTGCAGTATCTGGCCGAACTGGGCGCAATCGGCTTCTCGATCCTCGCGGCCGCTATCGTAGGCGTTTGCATCCCGGTGGCCAAGGGGATTGTTCAGATCACCGATGAGCCGCGTCGCCTCCTGCTGGTCGCTTGCGCAGGCAGCTTCGTCGCCATTGCGCTGCACAGCATCGTCGATTTCAACCTCTATATACCCGCCAATGCCATGGTTCTGGCGTGGATTGCCGGCGTGGCGTCCGTCAATGGATTGGAGTGAGATAAAGTGAATCCACCCACGCCCGCCCCGGGATCGTATCATTCCCTTTGGTTGAATGGGCGCGCATGATTTCCACTCGAACCAGTTTGGTTTGCCGTTCCACCACAAACTCCCGCGCAACCTCCGTCCATTCGTTAGTGCCCGTTCTCGGCTCCGTACGTACGTCCAAGCGTCCAGGATCTTGCGGATCGTAGACCCGCAAAGCAATTCCATGATCGCTGCTAATATCATCCAGTTTCAGGAATGCTCGCGCGCTCCATCGCCCGGGTAAAATGGCCGCTTCCTGATAAACACCGTGGTAATCGGAATTGCTCCTGCCGCCGAATGCCAGCCTCACCGACCATTGCCCGTCCCGCGACACATCTTGTACTCGTGTGGCCTCCACGCCCGGCGTGGTTTCAATGTGCCAATCGAAGGGGCCCGGTTTCGGGTCCATTTCAAAACCCGGGTTGAAGATCCAGTTCAATACCTGATAGTTTGTGGCGCGCTTCCCATACGCCCGGCGCCATTCCTGTGCAGCCGCTTCGATATCGCTATGCCGTTCCAGGAACGAAACGTATTTGCCGCAGGAAATCTCCGTTGTCAACGAGTGTTCCACCATCCAGTGCCACGTGGCCGCCGCTTCTGACTGGCGGTTGTCGTCCATCCAAAACTGCAGGAACGGCTCCGCCGCGGTGCTGACCGGCGGTATGCCCTTGTCCAAAAGTTCGTTAACGGGTAAGCCCAACCGGCTGTAGGTCAGGAACGCCGCGGCATAATAGCTGGTCAAATCGGGATTTCGCAAAATGCCCGATAAGTGGCGCAGTACGGCCGTCCGATCACCCGTCAAAAAGGCGAAATTGGCTGCGCGGAATAGGATCGCCGGATTGCTTGGACCCGCCGCCAAGGCTCTGTCGAAGCAGTATTTCGCCAGTTCCATTTGGCGCGCGTCCCGCTCCGCCTCTGCAACGTTCGCCCAGGCATAGGCTGACGCCGAATCAAAGAGCAGCCCGCGGATCAGTTCCGGTACCAGCGCGGCCGAGCCGCCAGACGCACTTTCTTGCAGCATGATGATGGTGCGGTTATCCCAAAACTCCTGCGGACATTGCCACGCCGCGCAATAGCGCCGCTTCAGAGCGTTGTCATAACTCAGATTGCCGAGCCAGGCTTGGATTCCGCCATAGCCCACCAGCAACAGCCCCAACAGACTGCCCAATAGCTTCGTAGAGACTTTCTCCTTTTGAGCCGATCATAGCGAACCGGAAACTCGCCTCACCGAATCGACTACAATATTTCGGAGAAGCGCATGCAATCCCTATGACCAAACGCAAACTCGGCAACTCCTCCATCGAAATCGCTCCTCTGGCCCTGGGCGGCAACGTCTTCGGGTGGACCATCGACCAACCCACCTCTTTCAAAATTCTGGACGGCTTCGTCGACGCCGGCTTCACGTTCATTGATACTGCCGATATCTACTCCGCCTGGGCGCCCGGCAACAAAGGCGGCGAATCCGAAACCATCGTTGGTAACTGGCTCAAGCAGACCGGCAAACGCTCCCAAATTGTCGTCGCCACCAAGGTGGGCATGGAGATGAGTCCGCAAGATAAGGGTTTGTCCAAAGCCTACATTCTGCGTGAAGTGGAAGCGTCTTTGAAGCGCCTGCAGACCGATTACATCGATCTGTATCAATCGCATAAAGACGATCTTTCGACGCCCATCGAGGAAACGCTCGAGGCTTATAGCCAACTCGTCAAGCAAGGCAAGGTTCGCGTCATCGGCGCATCGAATTTCAACCGCGACCGTCTAGCCGAAGCGCTTCGCCTCAGTGAGGAAAACGCTTGGCCGCGCTACGAAAGTCTGCAGCCCAATTACAACCTCTACGAGCGCGAAGATTTCGAGACCAACCTCGAACCTCTTTGCCTTAATGCCGATGTCGGCGTTATTCCCTACTATTCGCTGGCCAGCGGCTTTCTCACCGGCAAATATCGCTCCGAACAAGATACCGCCGGCGCGAAACGCGGCCAAGGCATCAAGAAGTTTTTGAACGAGCGCGGCTTTCGCATCCTCGCTGCGCTCGATAGCGTCGCCAAAGATTACAACGCCAATCCTACGCGCGTCGCTCTCGCCTGGCTCATGGCACGCCCCAGCATTACCGCTCCCATCGCCAGCGCCACAAGCCTCGAACAGCTAAAGGATCTGACCGAAGCCGTTCACCTGAAGCTTTCGGCGGAGTCCATCCAGCAACTCAACGAGGCCAGTGCCCCATAAACACTTCGCTCAGGCGCTTTTCACAATCTCGCCGGCCACGGCATGCACCGCCCTCACGTAATCCTCCGGGTTCAACAGAATCTGCGTGCCGCGCACGCCCGCCGAAACAGAAATGCGGTCGAACAAGATCGCCGTCTCGTCAATGTAAACCGGATAGTCTTTTTTACAGGCCAGCGCAGTGACGCCGCCGCGCACGTAGCCGGTCAACGGCTGCACTTCCTTCAAGGCAACCAGTTCCATTTTCCGATCGCCCGCCAGCTTCGCCAGCGCTTTCAAATCGAGCTCGGCGTTCGCCGGCGCCACGGCCAGGCATACACCCGCCCGCTCGCCCCTGACCACCAGCGTTTTGAAGACCTGCTCCCGATCCAGGCCGATTTTCCGCGCCACGCTTTCGGCGCTCAAATCTTCCAAATCCAC
Organism: Bryobacterales bacterium; assembly: GCA_963785595.1. Taxonomy (GTDB): domain Bacteria; phylum Acidobacteriota; class Terriglobia; order Bryobacterales; family Bryobacteraceae; genus Bog-105. The sequence continues at coordinate 641,330 of CAWAVY010000005.1, forward strand.
TGCATATTCCCGCAGCTCATACGGAATTTTGAGCTCGTCCAGCACTCGCGCCGCGTTCGTTTTCATCGCGATTTGCGAATATTAAGTATAGGTGAGTAATTCTCCGGCCCGGATCGATTAAGCCTCTTGGTGGATCATCCCAAAATTCGCCGACACCCCCGGCCGGCCAACCGCCATGGGAGTTCCAACTTGGGCGGCGGTCGCGTGCCCGCCACAGCACGCTTCTTGCGGCAAGCCGCCCCCGCTTTTTTCCGCGAGCTCTCCAAAGAGTACTACCGCGAGACGCTACCCGCCACCTTCGTTCCACAACCCAAGCTTTGGCGCTCCGAAGGTCTTCATGCCGCTTGGTTAGGCCACAGCACCGTCCTGCTCACCGTGGACGGATTCACCATTCTCACCGACCCCGTCTTTAGCGCCCGCGTCGGCATCCGTCTTGGACCGCTCACAGTTGGCATCAAACGTCTGGTCGATGTCCCTTTGGCGCAGAAGGATCTGCCGCCCATCGACCTCATTCTTCTTTCGCACGCCCACATGGATCACTTCGATCTGCCAACCCTGCGGCGTTTGGAAAACCGGCAAACGCAGATAGTGACCGCCTCTCACACTTCAGACCTGTTGCGCGTCCGCCGTTATGCCCATGTCGATGAACTGCGTTGGAACGAATCGGTGAACGTGGGTCCGGCTAGAATCAAGGCGTTCGAAGTGGCGCATTGGGGCGCTCGCATGCGCGGCGATACGTACCGGGGCTTCAATGGATACCTGCTGGAGATCGGCAAACGCCGCATCGTCTTTGGCGGCGATACTGCTTACACCAACAGCTTCAAGAGTCTGCGCAGTGCGCAAGCGGTTGATTTGGCCATCATGCCAATTGGCGCTTACGATCCCTGGATCCGTGTCCACTGCAATCCGGAAGAAGCCGTGAGAATGGCTGGCGATGCCGGCGCCGAGTTTCTTTTACCAGTCCACCATCAAACATTTCAACTGAGCCGCGAGCCTACGCTCGAGCCGATTGAACGCGCACTGGCGGCCGTCGGTCCCGCGACCGAGCGCATTTGTGTTCGCTCGATCGGCCAGGAATTCCACCTTTAAGGCTGGCCCACCGGATTGGCGTTCGGCGCAACGCTGCTGTTCGTAGCGGGCGACGGCGCGGCTGTAGGCGTCTCCGCGGCGGGCGTGGCGCTCCCGCCGCCTGACTTATCCTCGCGGGTAAGATGTAACATAAACGGCGTGATTTGGAACGGCATTTTGTCGCGTGCCGCGTAACGCTGAGTGGGCGTTGTCTTGATCAAGTGAAGTTGGTCCGACCAGGGGTCCATCCTGATGTGCGATCCCAGCGGCAGTGCCGAGATTTGATCCTTATCGCGCAACTCCAGCGTGGGCGCTTGATCCATTAGGCCCGACAACCGCAAGTCTTTCTTCGAATCCGACATTCTGTTCCCCAGCAGAGGCTTGATCAGGTGTGGCACTTCCTCACTGCGCTCCGACAGCATGCGCAGAAACAATCCCACCTTCGGCAAGCTATCTTTATAGGGCGATTTCTTCAATATTTCGATGGCCTTCTCATCCGCCGCCGCTTCTTCTTGCCGGTCTCTTCCAACCTGAACGCGCCGCACAATCGCCGGATCGTCGAAGAGCAGCCGGTCTTCAAAGGCGTATTTCGTGTTCATCGAATGCCCAAGCACGATGTGCGCCAATTCATGCGACAGCACCGCCGCCAGGCTTGCCTCATCGGGCAAAACGTCAATCAATCCCCGGCTCAAAAGAATCGTGTGGTTCAACGACATGGATTCCAGCGGTGTCGTCAGCAGAATGCGCGCTTTCACTTTGAAATCCAGGTTGATATTGGCGCTCACCAGCAGATTGTTCAGCACTGTTTCCAGCACTTGATCCACTTCTCCAGGAGGGGCAATGAGGCCCGCTCGCAGCAGACGGTCAATCACGTTTTGGGCCGCTTCCTCTTCCCACATTCGATACGATTGCAGCGGCGAATAATCGGCGGCGGCGTCACTATCGTCCTTCACCCCCTGGGGCACATCGACGGTCATATTCGTGAAGGCTTCATCGGTTTTTTCACGCGCCCGCTCATAGGCCCAGAGACGCGTTTGCGCTCGCATGGCCGCGGTCCTCACCAGCGCCGACCGGTATTCCTCTTCCTGCGAATAAATATAGGCCGGCAGCCACATACCACCGCTGTTCACGCGCCAGCACTCAAAATGGATGTGCTCGTGATAGTTGGAAGGCTGGTACTGTCCTTGGAAACGGACGATGTTGTAATCCCGGTCCTCAATCCAAATCCGCCCTTTGAATCGCCTTTTACCCGCGCCTTCCTGCGGCGCTACATCCACCACGAAACAGCGCACGTCCCCCAAAAACTCGCGGCGGATATATTCAAACGAATAATGCGCCCGGTCGAAGTCGTTCACATCGATGAAAAGCTGGTCGGAAAACCCGTGTGAGTTGTATTGAGTTGTAAACAACGCGGCGAGCGTATGCGTCACCGCCTTCACTTTCGAGCGCGGCGGCAAATAGGACATGTCCACTACGCCGTCGCGCATGTTCAACTGACCCAGAAAGTAGAAGTCGTCTTTGGGGACGAAACCCAGATCCGGATCGCCCTTGGTTTCCTGGATGTAAGTTTCAATCACCGGCGACTTATCGCGCAATTGCCGCATCAGCATCCGTTCGCTGTTCACCGCACGGTCAATCACGTCTTCAAATGACTTCGCTGGCTCGGACGACGGATGCTCAATGATGTGTTCTAATTCTTTGCCGGGATCGACCGTCGTCGGGATTCCTTTTACTTCATTCTGCGCAAGCGCCGGCCACAGGGCGATGAGCGCTCCCGTCAAAATTAGCTTGACCGTTCGTATAAGTGCTGGTTGCTGCATCATTGCGCGGACTGTCCTTTATGTAAGTTCGAAACTGATCTTAATGGTCGCGTTAGTGTCCACAGGCACACCGCCGCGCATGGCTGGTTTGAAGCGAACACGCAACGCCGCCTGCTGGGCGGCTTCGTCCAAACCGTGGCCCAGGCCCTGCACCACCCGCACTACGCGTATGGTTCCACTCGCCTGGAATACCACTTGTAACGAAACCTCGCCTTCCAGGCGCATCTCCCGCGCCTCCAGGGTGTACGCGGGCTTCGGCTTAAACAAAATCTCCACCGGAATGAAGCCATTGGCCCCCATTTCCATCTTCTTTGCGGCAGGCGGAGGCGTGTGGGTTGCGTCGCCAAAGGCGGTGGAGCGAATCGTTCCAGCAGTGCTTATCCTGGGCCGTCCCGGGTCGCCTGTGCTACCAAAACCGGCTTCCCGAATGGTGTTTCCGCCTTGCACTCTGCCGCCCCCCCCGTTGCGCCCCGTGTTGTCAGGCAGATCGAATGCGCCCACTTTGGTAAGCGGCACCGGCGATTGGCGTGAATGGTCGGATGGGTGCGCGCCGTTGGGATCGCCAAATCCGCCGACCTGCACCTTTGCCTCGGGCGTCGCCTTGGCGAGTTCAGTGCTGGGCTGAAATACACCGGTTTGCATGATAGCTTTGGGCGCCGGCGGCAGCTCCACCCTCAGTTCGGGCGGCTGAACGGGTTTAATCTCGGGAGCTTCCACTATCTGCGGAGGTTTGACTGGCGGAACCACCACTGGCGGCGGTACAAAAACCTTCGCGGGGGGCTTCGTGGTGGTGCGCGCGATGACCTTGGGCGCCACTAAGTGCTGCACTTCGGGCGTAGACTTGACAGGCAGCACCGGAGCGATCAAAGTGAAATGTCTCAAGGTTTCATGAACCTCTACGGCCACCGGTACTACCACCGCGAAAGCCAGCACGGCTAAGCCTGAATGAACGGCCATGCTTACGGCATAACTGCTCCATGACGACTTATGCACGGACGTTTCGAAAAGGCTCTGCGTGGTAATGCGGCTCATACCTTCAACCCAATATACCCAAATCTCAGGTTTAAAGCAGTAAGGTAGGAAAACAGTACTGTTGTTATACTTAAGAGGTTCGCTTTTTTGCGCTGGAGTGGCGGAACTGGCAGACGCACGGGACTCAAAATCCCGCGGGATTCACTTCTCATGTGGGTTCGACCCCCACCTCCAGTACCAGATAGTTTCATCAGAGAGTGAAGTCTTGTTCGGCGGCGTTGCGGACTGCTCTATATTCCCTCCCGTTAGCATAAAGGAAAGACATGACGCCCCGCCTGAGACCGGAAACCGAAGCCAAACTCGCGGCCCATACTGCGGAGCTAGGGGTTTCAATTAGCGATTACCTTGAGTCTCTGGTTGAGCGGGAACTTCTAGAGACTTCGGCGGAAGACGCGCTTCTTGGTCCCATCCAGTTTCAGAAGGAGCATGGCATTTGGGTCTACAGAACCGGCGATCCTATGCCAGTTGGTTTGGTGGATGATACCCTCGACGCAATGCGCCGGGAACGTGAGGCTCGTGTCTTGGAAATATCGGTGGGAGCGTCTACGACGCCATCTCAGCCGTTGCGCCATGATATTCTGCTAACTCTGAACCAGAAGGATTTCGTCCGATTCGGACCTGAGATGAGTCGTCTTGTCAAGACGCCGCAAGAGTTTAATTCAGGAACCTAGCCATGCATGGGCCCACGACGCGCGTCGTGGGCCCTTTTTTCGTTTATCAAATTCGTCAGAAGAGAAGCTTCATCGAGAACTGAATTTCGCGTGAGGCATTGGCGGTTCCGGTAATGATTCCGAAATTGGCGTTCCCCAACGTGTTTTGCGGTCCGCCAAATATCACCGAATTACTGATGTTAAAGAAATCACAACGGAATTGAAGATTGGTGCGCTCTTTTATGGGGAACATGCGCGTCAACGACATATCCAGGTTATGCGCCGCATCTGTTCTCAGGCTGTTGCGCCCCAAGTTTCCATAAGACCCGACCTGGGTGGTGGTGGCGGAAATCGGAATGCCGAATGCGTTGGGGTTCAAATATTGAAGCGGGCCTTGGCCGGAAGCATAAGGATTGGACAGCAGGAGGTTGGCCCGGTCCACGTCGTTGCCGGTTCCGGCCGCGTCTCCATTCGCCACCGTCACATCGAACGGCGATCCCGAATGCAGCGTGAGAATACCGCCCAATTGCCAGTTGCCTACGACATAATCCAGAGCATTGTTGTGCGTGCTGAATTGCTTGCCCTTGCCGACCGGTATGTCGTACACGAAGCTACCGGAGAAGATATGGGGCAAATCAAATCCCGAGACGCTGCGGTCGTTATTGGTGTTGTACGGTGTTTCCGTCTCGCAGCCCTCGGAGCCGAAATCACCCGAGCAGCCCTTGTCCATGGACTTCGAATAAGTGTAGGAAATGATATAGGTCAGTCCGTGGGAAGCGCGCTGCTGCAAGCGGAATTGGAACGAGTTATATTTGCTCTGGCCGACGCTCTTGTCGTAGAAGGTTACAGGGATGTATGGATAAGGCCGGCGGATGACCTCGGTGGAAGTGGTGCCGGGGGTTGGATCAGTGTTGCCGACGGTTCCCTGGTTGAGCTGCGAATCATGGGCGCCCACGTACGCAAGGGAGAGAACGATGTTGTTCCCGAGCCCTTGCTCGACACCGACGTTCCATTGATCGGAATAGGGCATCTTGTACTTGCCCGGATCGATCTGCCAATCTTCAAAACCAGGATTGAGGAACGGCGAAGCAGTTGGATAAACGACGCCGCCGGAAGCCAGGTTGAAAGGATTGCCAATGCTGGCCTTGGTGGTGCCGGGGTGATTCAGGGTGTTGGCGATGAGTTGGCCTATGTCGGGCCATGTTCCTTCGTAGTTTTGAGCCAACTGAATGATCGAGTTCCAGCTATCATAAAAGCGGCCATATCCTATGCGGAGCGCGGTCTTGTCGGTCAGCCGATAAGCCAAGCCGGCACGCGGTTGCCAACCGTTGTGATCGTTCGTGTAGATGGAGCCGTTGCCGTGGCTGGTTACGACCACATGCGGCGGCAGGGCTCCGCTGCCAAGAAAATCCGACACCGGGACGATACCTGTTAAGCCAAGTGCCGCTATTTGGGCCGTGACGTCTGCCGTGCTGGCCCCGTATTGAGCGGTTGGGATACACGGGAAGCCTTGCGTTGCGCTGCAAGGGCCGGGAACGCGGGCAAGAACATAAGTTCCATTGTTGAAATTGACATCGCCTACGTAAGCGTCGGGGGCAGGTGTTTGGCCGTAAATTGGCCACAGAGTCACATCGTAGCGAAGGCCGAGATTCAAAGTGAGTTTGGAATTGATTTTGAATTCGTCCTGAAAGTAGCCTCCGTTGACCCAGCCGCCGTGCTCGGTTTCGAGGACGTTTCTGCGGCTCGCATTATCGGGAAGACCGAGCAGAAAAGACGCGAACGAATCGCCGGTACCGCTTGGGCTGTTAGGATTTTGCGTCGGTACAGCGGAAAACCCTTCCGAGGTGTTATAGATCGGCGAGCGCGTATTGTTGGTAGCAAAGATAGCGCCGGCTTTGAGGGTGTGCCTTCCTAGAATTTTGGTGAAGTTCCCGCCAAAAGTCCAATCGTCGGCGTAACGAGTGTCTTGCAAACTCTGACCCGAGCCCCCGAGATAGGAAGTGCCCATACCAGGCGTAAACACGGCTGACGAGCCCTGAAAGCTGCCGAGAAAGTTAGGATTGGCGCCTAATGTGATCAAACTTGCCCCAAGTCCCGTGGTCGAGCCCAAAGGATTATTGCCGACGTCGGCATCACCCAGATTCCGTCCGAAAAACGCATCCATGACGGTAGTTGGACCGAAGGTATGAATCTCGTGAATCACGCCATTGGAACCGTAGTCGTGAGCGAAGCTGGTGGCACCGGCATATCCGTCGGATGAGGTTTGGGGTTCCCAGTACTGAGAGACTCGGGCAAAAAGGCTATCGTGCTCGCCAAAAGTCTGGTCCACGCGCACCGAGTAAGTGTCCTGCTGCAGGTGGGTGGGAGAGTTGTCAATATAATTATTGCCGCTTGCCACGTAGGGGCCGGTAGGATAGTTGACTTTGGCGTAAGCGGCGGCTATCGCATTGATTTGACTGGCTGGGATGGTGTTGTTGGGAAACGGTGCTCCGGTGACCGGGTTGTAGATGGTATTGAAGCCCTGGAAATTGCCGGCCAACTGATCCGTTGTTGGGGCGAGCCCCGTGCTTTGGGATGCTACGCTGCGGCGGTAGCCCTCATATCCCCCAAAAAAGAAGGTTTTGTTACGGCCGTTATACAGCTTTGGGAACACCACTGGGCCGCCGATGGAGACGCCAAATTGATTTTGTTTTAGAGCATTGCGCTGGTCGCCAAATTTGTTCGCAAAGAATCCGTTCGCGTCGAGATCGCTATTCCGCAGGAATTCCCAGACGGTAAAGTGCAAGGCGTTGGTTCCCGATTTAGTGGCGACATTGATAATTCCACCAACTGCTTGGCCAAATTCAGAGAGGTCATTATGCGATTGAACCTTAAACTCCTGCACGGTGTCGATGATGGGTGAAACGTTGTAGTTGCCGATAAACGATCCTAAGTCAACCACGCCATCCATCAGGAACATGTTGCTGCGATTCCGCTGGCCATTGAGAGCCGGGAATGAGAAGGAGCCAACGGCATTGCCGGCGAAACCGCTGCCGCCGCCCGCGTTCTGCCCCACGCTGATGGGACTGGCGCCTGGGGTGAGCGTCAATAACTGGGTGAAGTTGCGGCCATTGAGCGGCAGATCCTGAACGGCCTGTTCGTTGATTACGGTTCCGAGCTCGGACGTGGACGCTTCAATGGCGACGGCAGCCGCTTCAACCGTAACGGTTTGTTGAGTTGAACCGACCGAGAGCGTGAAGTTCAAGGTGGCGGTCTGGTTGACACTCAAGCGCACCGGCTGCTGGGTTTGGGTGCTGAAACCGGGCTTGAATATCTTCAATGCATAGGCAGCGGGCTGGACATCGATGAAAACATAATCGCCCGCCGAATTGCTTACGGTCGATCGCGCGACGGTGGTATCAAGATTGGTCAGAGTTATTGCAGCCCCTTCCACAACCGCGCCACTGGAATCTTTTACCGTGCCGTTGATGGTGGCGGAAGATTGTTGGGAATGGACCTTGGGCGGCAGCAGAAGTGTCGTGACGGCCACTAGAAAAATTACGAGACTGCAATTGAATCGTGAAAAGAATCGCAACATGGTTCCCTCTTGGACGGCCTCACATCGGCCCGAAATTAATCGAATTACCCCTACTTTCGCGTTTACGTTCGCGCTAAAGTAATGCGATCCTATCACACTTTGGAGATGGTGTGCAAGCGATTTCACACCTGTTTCCAGACCGAATGTCAATCGTCCTTTGGTTGGGTGGGGCTATCCGCCGTTGGCAAAGCCCTCAGCGGTCGCTCGAGGCACGGACGACCAGCGTCGGCCGCAAACGAGTTTCGCGCAGTCCAGCCTTGCCATCATGGCCTACCAGATCGAGCACCACTTTCGCAGCCCGCTCCCCCAGGGTTTCGCTCCTTTGATTGATGCTGCTGAGGGGAACCCGCAGCGCCGGAGCGTAAAGGACATTGCCGCAGCCCACTATGGCCACGTCTTCCGGGATTCGCAACCCACTCTCGAGAATGGCCTGCATAGCGCCCGCCGCGATGGGATCGCTAAAGCAGAAGACTCCATCGGGCCGGGGCTTCAGCTTTAGAAGCGCCAACATGGCTCGATAACCAGTCTTCATGGCGGCATCGTCCAGTTGCGTCCGCAGGCAAATGTATTCCGGCGGCGTCTCGAAACCGTGCTGAAACAGCGCCGCCCGATATCCGGCTAGACGATCAGCCGCTGTGCTGAGATAGTCTCCGCCGATATGCGCAATGCGCCGGCAACCCTTCGACACCAAGTGTTCGGTGGCGAGCATGCCCGCTTTGACATCGTCCGTTCCAATGAAGTTGGCGTTCAGCCCATCAAACTTCCGGTCAACCAGAACGTAAGGCACATGCCGGGCGGTGATGCGGCCAAACGACTGCGCGGTCTTCTGCGTAGAAGCGACAATTAAAGCTTCTACATGGCGCGCTAGCATCTGGTCAATTTCCTGCTTCTCAAATTCGGGGTTTTCCTCCGAAGAAGCCATGATCAGGCCGTAACCATGCTTTCTCAGCGTGCGCGATACACCTTTGGTGACTTGCGCGAAGAACGGATGCAGCAGATCTGGAACGATGAGTCCAACCAGGTGAGTTCTGCCGGTGGCCAGCGCCCGGGCATTTTGATTTGGCTGGTAATTCAGCTCTTTGATGCGGCGCAAGACTCTCTCTCGCGTTTCTTTACCGATGTCGCGGTGGTTATGCAGTACCTTCGAAACCGTTACCGCGGAAACGCCCAGATCGCGCGCGATATCCTTTAGCCGAACTGACATGTGCCCGTCAGATAATGCTCTCCTTGGTTAGCCCGCCACTCTTAAGGCAAACTGAATTCAACAATACTATATCCAGTTTTCAGAAAATGCGGCTCACGATCATGAGTGCTTTGGCGATATCGGGGTCGTCGGGCTTCAGCGACTTGGCCAGAAGCAAATGCTCCTTGCCATGTTCGAGGTCGCCACTTTTGCATTCGATCAGGCCCAGATCTTTGAACAGATCGGCGCGCGACTGGCAATCGCCACACTCTTTGACCGCTTCCTGAAATTGGGAAATGGCCGCCTGATAATCGCCGCGATTGGCGGAAGCCAGGGCAAAATTACCGAGCTGGCCCGCTTGGCCAACGATCTGCTTGTACTTCTGCGCTCGTTTGAATCGCTCCCCATAGGCGGCGGCTTCGGGAGAATTGGTTTTCGCCAACGCGCGCCAGAGGTTGTACAACGCTTCGGTTTGGTTAGCGTCGGCGGCAACGGCTTTTTTCCAGTATTCGATAGCTTCAGGCGCGCGGCCTAATCGCTGCAAATCTTGGCCCGCGAGGAAGTAAGCGTCGGCGTTGTGTGGATCGAGTTGAATGAATTTTGCAAACGCCGTCACTGCTTCCTCATAATTCCCGAGTTTTGTGTTGGCCAGTCCGAACAGATAAAAAGGCGCTGGAAATTTCGGGCTGCGTTCGCAGGCCAGTTTCAGCTCCGGGAGCGCATCCTCATAACGATTCAGATCAACCAGCAATCTGCCGCGGTTATAACGTGGAGCGGCGGTTTCGGGCGATAAGCTCTCAGCTTTCGTGAACTCCGCCAACGCCTTGGCAAGCTGAAATTGATCCGCCAATGCAATGCCGAGATTCAAATGGGCCTGAGCGGAGCCGGGCTCCAAGTCAACCGCCTTTTGGAAGTCCGCCAAGGCGGAATCCGCTTTCTTCAACTTGGCTTCCACCATTCCCAGGGCGTTCACAGCCGCTGAGTTGGTGGGAGACAAGGCAAGCGCGGCGCGCAAGTAGGTTTCGGCTTCGGCGAGACGATCCTCGCTGGCTAAGATCAGGCCCAGGTTCAGAGAGGCCTCCATCAGTTGAGGGTTGTTTTCGATCGCTTTTCTGAGTAACACTTCGGCCTCTTTCATCCGCCCGGTTCTGCCATAAAGCGTTCCTAAGTTGCTCGGAGCTTCTGCCGATTCTGGTTCCAGAGCAAACGCCTTCTTGAATTCGTCTTCGGCGGACCCTTCCTTCCCTTCGCTCGCATCTATGAGACCGAGCTGGTTATAAGCCGAAGCGAAAGAAGGGTCGAAGTGTACGGCTTTTTCGAGTGCGTTCCGTTGTTCCGAGCGCTCTCCGAGTTCTCCCAGAGCAATTGAAAGATTGAACCATGTTTTGGCATCCTTAGGATCGAGAGCGAGGGCGTTCCGATATCGCTCCGAGGCGGATTTCGCATCTCCCTGGGCGAGCCGCCTGTTGGCGTCGTCGCCCGCCACGATCGCCAGATTTTGGTCTACACCTTGCTGTTTTTCCTTGCGGAATTCGTCCAGCTCCTTCTCGGCTTCTGCGAGTAGGTTGAGAGATCTTAGGACATTCGCCAGTTGGAAATGAGCTTCAGCCGAGTCGGGCCGGATTTCGAGTGCGCGCTTTAAATGCAGCAACGCCTCTTTCAGCTTTCCTTCTTTGGACAACACAAACCCTAGATCATATTGCGGCCCGTATTCGTCTTTTCCTGAAACGGCGAGGTTGAGTTCCCTCTCAGCCTCGGGATACTGCGCCAGACCCCGATAGACGTTCCCAAGCAGATAGTGCCCTTCGTTGTTATGGGGCTGGCGGACGACATACTCCTTAGCAATTGGAAGAGCACTTTGGAAATCGGCGATGCTCGCATAGGCTTTTACCAGCGACAAGCGTGCAGTCTCGTTATCCGGCTCAAGTTTAAGCGTCGCGCTGTATTCGTCTGCGGCCTCACGAAACCGTTTGTCGTTGGCGTAGACCGTGGCGAGATTGAAATGGGCTTGGGCGAGATTCGGTTGCGCTTGCGTTAAGGCAGTCAAAATTTCGATCGCGTGGGCCGAATCTCCATTGCTCGAATACGCCACAGCCAGTTCAATTTTCAAATCTGCATCGCCCGGCGCTAGGGTGCTAGCTTGCTGGAGCTTCTCGATCGCCGCTTTGTGACGCCGCTCCGCCGAATAGAGCGCGCCCAGCCGTTCCAACGTGTCGGGCGAGCGAGGATCAAGTTGCAGCGATTTGTTGAACTCGGACTCGGCTTCGTCCATGCGGCCGGTCGCCTGCAGCGCATCGCCGAGCGCATTTCGAACCTTGGGCGAATCGGGCTTATATTTCGCCGCTTGGCGAAACTGAATCGCCGCTTTCTCCGGCTGGTTGCCACTCATCAGGGCCAGACCGAAATTGAAGTGCGCTTCCCACGAAGCCGGATTGAGCTTGATGGCGTGTTCAAACGCCGGCACGGCGCAATTAAATTTGTTGTTCTGCGCGAAATAGGCGCCTAGGGCATCAAAGGCTTCGGCGCTCGGCGCATTCTTGATGGCGTTTTCAATCTTGGCCGGACCGGTGCATTGAGCGAAGCCGGCGGCCGGCAGAACGAGCGTGGCATAGAGTGCTATGCGCCCAATCATCTGCTCACCCGCGCCAGTAAACTTCGCATGAGCGAATCTTCCGGGAAAGTGGCCACGTACTGCTCCATAAGAATCCGGGCGTCGGAATACGATTTTGCACTAATGTATTGGAGTATCAAACTTTTTTGCATAACCGCGTTGTAGGGCTCCATCGCAACGCCTTTTTTAAGATATTCTATCGATTCGTCACTGCGCCCCAGCTTTGCCAGCGCCTGGCCCAACTCAAGAAAGACTCCGGCATTGTTCAGTGGCAACGCGAGTTTAAGATGCGCTACCGCCTCTTCGCCGCGGTCTTCAATGAACGCTTTGTGGCCGAGGGCGGCTTGCACATACGCGTCTTCGGGCTGTGTCTTGCTCAATTCATTCAATAAGTCAAGATAACGGCGCTGATAATCGATATTCTTCAGCGCCAGCTCTTCATAAGCACGCAGCAAGGTTACCTTGGAAAGCTGGACTGCGCGCCCGGCTGGCGGGTTTACAACGATAACGCCGTCCGTTTCGTTCTGCGGGAAAACCGGAGCAGACTCATCCGCACGTGCGGGAATGCGGTGGTTTGTCAAGGCGGAATGCGAGATTTGCTGAACCTGCCTCTTCGGCATGTGGCACTCGGCACAGTCGTCGGCAGGCGTTTGCGCCGCTCTGACTTTCAACGGCAGCCCGCAGCTTTGCTCAGTGTGGCAAGTGAGACACTTTGCCCTGAAGTAGCCGGCGGTCTCCGTTTGGCGCGGTTCGACATGCGGATCGTGGCAGGTGAGGCAACTGAGCTTACCGCTGCTCTCGCGGAAGCAGCGGCTGGCCTGCATGGCTGAATAGTGCTCTAAAAGGTCGGCATTCCGCTCCTCGCTGGTGCGCGCCGGTTGCTTCAGAATGACGGCCGTATCAAACAGCCATTGCCCGGGACGAAAATCTTGATACGTCTTGCCAGGTTGCAATACGCGCGTATCGCCCGCCTGGTGACAATTCATGCAGATGTTCTCGGCCAGACGAGGAGCCAGCTTCGCGGGATTCACGATAGTTCCAGCTTTTTTCCCAAGCGACTTGACGTGCGCTTCGCCCGGCCCATGACAGTTCTCACAGCCGATGGCCAGCTCTTGAAACGCGGGGTCGGCGTAAGCGCCGGGTCTCTTGGGTAAAGGCGAGGCGCGGCCTGAATGACAGTTGATGCACTCCTCGGGAACCACCCGGCTAAAACCGAGATCCACCTGCTCGTAACCTGGCGAAAAGTCCCACTTCCGCGTACGCGAATAGTAAGAGATGGGAGCTTGAAACAGATAATTGCCGCGCCGAATCAAAAATGTCAAGCCGTTCGCGCCTGAACCAACGGTGTATTCGAGTTGGTGTTCCACCGAAAAGACGCCGGGCTCGGTCTCGCTTTGATGCCAGCCGGACTCATTGTGCGCCACGGAATATGTATGCGAGGTTCCGGGTTGCGAGAGGGTTGCTTCAGCGGGCAGCTCGCCAATTTTCCAATCGCTCGAGAGCGACATCGAACGCCCCATATCGGTTCTCTGGAATGACCGATAAATAGCGCTGTGACAGCCATAGCAAGCTTTCGAACCTACATAAGAACTGGCAGCAGGCTGTGCATGCAAAGCCGAGACGACGAGGGGGACAAGCAACAGACGCTGGTCTAGTGCCGCCATGCAGTCAGTTGTTCCTTCGCCCAACCCGCGCCCTTATCTGTGTGACACATCAGGCAGGCATTAGGGCTCTCCTCCTGCCCGAATCGCTCGGTTAGATCGATCGAAGGGATTTCTATCTGATGCGACCGGGCTTTGAAAAGAAGAGCGTTCACGATGCGCGGCATGTGACACGAGACACATTGGCTGGCTTCGCTTTGCGCTGAGTGATGAGAGTGTTCGGCGATGCGATTGCGGTATTGAGAATGGCAGGGGAGACACATCTCATTTGGATTGTTCCAGTATTTCAGAGAGGTTAGGTTGGTCTCGAAATTTGCCAGGTGAGGGGAATGGCAAGTGGCGCATTGCGCGGTGCCGCGCAGATAACAGGCGGAGCGCGTGAAAGACTCCACTATAAAGGTAGTCTCGCGAAACCGCCCATCTTTGTAGAAAGCTTTTCTCGAGAAGGCATCATAGGGACGGAGCCAGGTTGCCGGAATGAAGTTTCCCTTGGTTGAGTAGTTCATTTCGCCGCCGTCGCCAATTTCGCGCACGGCGCTTTGCCGGTGGCATTGCGCGCACACACGCACGGCGTCCCGATTGGTGGCTTTATGAAAATCGAAGGGCGGCTGGACCGGGTCTGCGTGCTCGAACGAGTGATTTGCCGCTTGCTTGCTATGCCAAGCGGCCGGCCCATGGCACATTTCGCAATCAATACCCGGCTGAAGGTAGACGGCGTGCTCCATTGAACCCGAATTCGCCGAAGCATCTACTTTCAATTGGCTGGTATGGCAGATGGCGCAGTTCTGTTGGTAGTTAGTTGCCGCGGTGAGCTTTGGAAAATCTTGAATCACGGCGCGCGGGCTGCCGGGCGGATCGATAACCTTCCAATAATTAATCCATTTTTTCTGAAGAAGGTTGTATTCAATGGGAAAAACTTGTATGCGGCCGTCGGCGAGTTTCGTGGCATATCCCTGCTGCCATTTCGAACCGATGGTGAAATCCACAGAGAAGCGCTGCCGGTTGTCGTGAGTTGAAAACTCGAAGTAAGGCCGCTTGTCTCGTGTATCGGTGCCCATCCGAATAGTTCCAAGCTCGGGGTTTTCGCTGTATTCGCTTCCTGAGGAAAAGTCTCCCACCACATTCTCCGGTTGATAAGGCCGGAACATCCGCGCCATCCCGGTCTTGCGCCAGGCCGCGTATTCAGTGGCATGACAACCACGGCAAGCCTCTGGCCCGGCATAGCCCTCCGCCAAGATTGCCGGATTGGTCTTCGGTACTTGTTCGGCTCGCAGATCTTTGTCGATTACTCTTGCCGGCAAAGTCTTTACAAAGGCATCGAGCGATGTACCGCCAGGCGCCATTTGCCTGCACAATACGGCCAGAACGTCCCTCGCCTTCTCACGAAGCGTATGAGTACTTTCCAGAACGAAAGCGAGATCTGAGGCGGCGGCGTTTTTCTGCTGGAGCCGCAACTCCACGATTGCCCGGAGGTAGAACACTTCAGCGTCTTCATTGTTCCATGCGGCCGCCCTATTTAAGTCGGCCAGCGCGCCTTGCAAGTCTTTCCCATGGGCGCGTGAAACCTCGGCTCTGCCTTTCGCGAAATACGCCGAAGCTTTTAATTGAGGCTTCAGAACGTTCCACTCGGTTTGATTCATGTTGGGTGGGCGCTCGATGGAATCCAGATATTCAAGCGCATCGTTCGCATCTTGCAAGGCCCTCTCGAACAAGTTTTTCTGAGCTTCGATATTCGCAAGAAGAATAAGAAGCGACGCATTCTCGGGAAGTAGCCGCAACGAAAAGCGGCCAGCGGCAAGGGCGTCGTCGTATTGGGCCAAGTCGATGGCACTTCTGGCTGCGGCATCAAAGGCTTGCGGCAGCAGCCACGATCGCGGATACGCGCTCAAAAAATCATTCGCGAGCTTGTAGCGCACCGCAGGTTCAACGGCGCTAAGAACCGCCACGAACGCTGCCGCTTCTTGCGGATCTTGAATCTGCGAGAGGATTGTGAACTTCCGGCCATCATTTTTAAGAACAATAGTATCGGCATCCTGCGCTCTAAGCGTGCCGCTCCCCATTGCAACCGCCGCTAGAATCGTCAAGGAACAGCCCACGTAGTGTTTATGGCGCATTCTCACGGATAACCAACAACTGATCGGCTTTCACATTGGCGAGCGTTTGCACAATGCCGCTCGGCCACCGGATCTCTAGCGATTTTACGATGGTGTTGCTGCCTAATCCGAAATGGACTCGTTTGTCGCTGGCCGATAAATAGCTGCCAGCGCCGCTCACTAAGGCATACTGTCGTTTTCCGTCGCTAGTAACGATGCGTATTTGCGCTCCGATTCCAGCGCGATTGCTGCGGCTGCCAATCGTATCGACAAGCAACCAATGATTGGCGTTTCCAGACCACTCCATCAGCACCGCTGGCTGTTCATTGCAATTAAGCGCAACATCCAGTACGCCGTTATTGTGCAGATAGCCAAACGCCGCCCCGCGCGCCGCTAGAGGTAACGAAAACACCGGACCGCTGCGTTTTGAAACATCCAGAAAAAGAGGCGGCGCGTTTCGCAGCAGCAAGGGCGGTTCAAGATACCGTACATCTGGTTGGGTGAGTTCAATGTTATCCATCACGTGGCCTTGCGCGACGAAAATATCTCGGCGGCCATCGTTATCGTAATCTATAAAACTTCGCGCCCCACCCGGAGTGCCCCATGCTGGCCGCCCCTAAGCCTATTCGCCCGGAAACATATTCAAACGTTCCAACATGATTGCGAAATAACGCGTATTTCTGTTTTGCCAGGGCATTCACAAACACATTGGGCCAACCATCGTTATCGTAGTCTTCGAAATCCACGCCCATGCCGGAGAAGGCGTTGCCGTCTTCGTCATAAGCCAACCCGGCAGTTACTCCCACTTCCTCGAATTTGCCGTTCTTGAGGTTGTGAAAAAGCTGCTGCGCTACGGAATCATTGGCGACGAGAATGTCGGGCCAACCGTCGCGATCATAATCGTTGAACGCTATTCCCAAACCTTTTCCGGGCGATTTAACGATTCCACTTTCTTCCGAAACGTCGCGAAAGTGCCCGTGCCCTTCGTTGTGGAATAAAAGATGAGCGATGGGAGGGAATTGATCCGGGTGGCAATACGCCCGATAGCCAGGCTTGGTTTGGCCGCAGAATATGTCTTTTGAGAAATCCCAAGTCAAATAGCGCGATACGAACAGATCCAGCAGGCCATCGCGGTCATAGTCAACGAACATAGCGCCCGCCGACCAGCCTGCTGCATTCACTCCCGCGCTTTTCGTGACGTCCGTAAACGTGCCGTCGCCATTGTTGTGATATAGAATGCCACGGCCAACCGCTGTGACGTAGAGGTCGGTAAATCCGTCGTTGTCGTAATCCGCGGCGGCCACTCCCATGCCGAACCCCTCGCCCTTAACGCCGGCTTTTTCGGTGACGTCGGTAAAGGTGCCGTCGCCATTGTTACGGTAGAGGCGGTTCCAATATTTTGGATTGGATTTATCTGGAACCGCGGAAGCGGACATAGGATCTTTCAACTCGCCGCCATTTACGAAAAAAAGATCGAGAAGCCCGTCGTTGTTGTAATCGAACATGGCAACGCCGCCCACCATCGTTTCCGGTAGATACTTGCGCGAGGTATGGCTGGAGTGATTGACGAAACCGATCTTCGAGCGCTCGGTTATGTTCAGGAATTGCTGGCTTTGAACAGTCTGGGCGTGGAACGCTGCAATGGCAAAACCGCCGATAGCGAGCAACGCACCTAGCCTGATGTCTCTCATCGTCCCGCTTCTTTGCTTTCAACCAGCGCGGCATCAAGGCGGCGAGCCAGAGCCAGGGCCTGATTCGCGGCCGCCGTGTCGCCCGTGCGTTTAAACGCCAGCCCCAAATCGTAGTTGAGTTCGGCGGACAGCGGATCTATCTGCAGGCCTTGGCGGAAATTTGCCATCGCGCTTTGCCAATCGCCCGACGAATACGAAATCATTCCGAGATTGGCGTAAGCGGCCGTCAAATCGCTTTCGAGCGAAATCGCCCGCTTGTAAGCTTCGCTCGCTCCCGCCTTATCGTCAAGCAAGTCCAGAGTCGAAGCCAGCGCAAATTCGACGCCGGCATCCTCCGGATAAAGACGCTTGGCCGTTCTCAGTACGGCGGCGGCTTTCTTGGCATTGCCGTTTTGCGCGAAAGTGATGCCGATGAAACGAATGGCCCGCAGAAATTGCGGGTAGACCATCAATGCTTGCTGCGCCTGCTCAATAGCGGATCGCGCATCGCCCCGCGTGGCCAACTCTTCGGCTTGCGTTTGAAGTTGCTCAGCGTCCCACCTGAAATCGCGCGGCAGCCGTTCAAGAATCACCCACCTCTCGCCGGTTTGCACCACCGGGCTCATCTCGCCGTATGCCAGCCGCGCCGCTTCGCCGGACAAATCGCCACTCAGTTCCGCCAGTGTCTTTCGCCCAAGATAGCCGCCTATATCGGCTGAACGATCAACGGAAGTTTCTCGCGCAACTTGGTAGAAAGATTCGCCCTTGCGAATACGCTCGCGCGCGCCGGTGGCAGCTTCCGTCGTATTGGTGGCAATCATCCGCAGGTATTCACTAATCGGTTGGATTTGCGTCCTAAGCCCGGAGCCGCCGTTCGCCGCATGAATATTCTGTTCCGGATGAACGCGGATCACGTGATCGACTAAATGAAGCGGTCCCATCTCGACCGAGGGCATGTGACAACCGATACAACCCGCGGCCGCGTTCACGGGACAAATCGCCGCATGCACTTTCGTTTTGCTGCTATGGCATCCCAGGCACGCGTTGACGGCTCGCGTATCGCTCGCTTCGTTGTCGCTGTGCGGGTCGTGGCAGGCGGTGCAGGAAAATGCGGCGCGGCTTTGTAAAAAACATTCCGAACTCTTTATGGCGAGCGCCTGATTTGCCACCAGCAGGTCATCCGGGGACGGATCGGAGAAGCGGGCCAAACCCACATGGCAGCGCGCGCAGAGGGCGATGCTGTCTTCCGCCGATAAACGCTTCGGATTGATAATGCCTTGCTTTGGCTTGCCTTGGCCAATCGCCGCAAGATGCGCCGAGCCCGGTCCATGGCAGCTCTCGCAATGCACGCCGCCGTTTTTTCCGGTGCCGAGCGACTCCCGTTGCCCGTGGCATTCCAGGCAGCGCGCTTCAAAGGTGGGACTCAGCACCAAGCCAAGCGCGGCTTCAAGCGATTGCGGTTTGCCAGGCGTGCAACCCGGCGCAATCAAGAGCTTTTGCTTTTCAGGGCTCCAGGCATAGCGCGCCTGAATCAGAGCTGGGCGAACCAGCGGGATTCCCTCAATCTCCTTGATCGGGAGCAGAAACCCCAACCCATGCCGCCGTCCTCCCATCGCAATGCCGATCGGGAAACTTGTTTTCGTGCCTGCCGGGAACTCAACCAGGTTAGTGAGTCCTCCACCAGCAAGCTTGATTTCGTAGGCAAGATCGTCCGCCACCGAAGCGCTGAACGATGCCGGAAGCCACGAGGCGAGACTTCCCTGCCAGGTATTCGCCATGGCCGTACGCGCTTGCTTCGCGGCAATGTCTTTGTGGCAAAGCGCACAAGTTTCCGGCCCGACGTAATGCGCACCCGCGTCATTCGACGCCCCGCAAGCCCCCACGCCGAGAAGAGCAATAAACAAAAAGCGCTTCACGACACGCTGGCAACTTTGTGAATGATTTCACCGCCGGGCGCCAGGAGCCGATCAAGTTCGTGCGCTAGATACGGCAGAATGCGTTCATATTGGTAGGGCACGATAATCTTGGTAAACGCCGCCGCCCGCCAGGGAACGTGATCGGGCGGAGCGTCGAGCAACATGATGTTATCGAACTCGGCGAAATGGGGACGTGCCGCCGCCACTTCCTCCGTCGTTCCCAATGCCACCACGCTGCCGCGAATCAAAATGCGGGCCAAAGCCGCCAGTTCCTGCTGGGCAGGGATTGCCAAAAGCAAAACGCGATCATCGGCCCGGTACGCGTTCACGCTAATTTGACAAACGGTTCAGCGGCGGCGTTTGAGGCGAGTACCGCGTCCGCATCTGCTTCCGTAAATTCCTGTGTTTTGGCCGAATGGTTCATCGAGCAAAACTTCGGCCCGCACATGGAACAAAAAGCCGCATCTTTGAATCCTTCTTCCGGCAGTGTTTCATCGTGCATCGCCTCGGCAGTTTCCGGATCGAGCGACAGCGCAAACTGCCGCCGCCAATCGAAATTGAATCGTGCGCGCGACAATTCGTCGTCGCGATCGCGCGCGCCTTTGCGATGGCGCGCCACATCGGCAGCATGCGCCGCGATTTTGTAAGCAATAATCCCTTGCTTCACATCCTCGCGATTAGGTAAGCCCAGGTGCTCTTTCGGGGTCACGTAGCAGAGCATCGAAGCGCCGTACCAGCCAATCATGGCCGCTCCAATCGCCGAAGTGATATGGTCATACCCCGGCGCGATATCCGTTACCAGCGGCCCGAGCGTATAAAAGGGCGCTTCGTAGCACATCTCTTTTTCTTTTTCCACCTGCAGCGCGATCTGATCGAGCGGAATGTGCCCTGGCCCTTCAATCATCACCTGCACATCGTACTGCCAGGCTTTCTTCGTCAGTTCACCCAGCGTTTTCAATTCGGCGAACTGCGCCGCATCGCTGGCATCGGCCAGACATCCGGGCCGCAAGCCGTCGCCCAGCGAGAAACTCACATCGTATCTCTGAAAAATTTTGCAGATCGCATCGAAGTTTTCATACAGCAGATTCTGCTTGTGATTCTTAACCATCCACTCGGCCAGAATCGCGCCGCCCCGGCTCACAATTCCTGTAATGCGGTTGCGGGTGAGCGGCACATATTGCACCAGCACGCCCGCGTGAATCGTCATGTAATCCACGCCCTGTTGCGCCTGCTCTTCTATCACTTCAAGCATCACAGCAATGTTCAGATCTTCCACGCGCCGCACCCGATTCAACGCCTCATAAATGGGCACTGTGCCAATCGGCACCGGCGAAGCGTCGATAATGGCCTGCCGGATGCGCGGAATGTCGCCCCCGGTGGAAAGATCCATCACCGTGTCCGCGCCATATTTCACCGCATACTGCAACTTAGCCAGTTCTTCGTCAATGTTCGAGGTTGTTGCGGAATTGCCGATATTGGCGTTGATTTTGCATTTTGATTCCACGCCAATACACATCGGCTCCAGGCTGCGGTGGTTAATGTTGGCGGGAATGATCATGCGCCCGCGCGCCACTTCCTGGCGAATCGCTTCAGCCGTCAATCCCTCGCGTTCAGCCACATATTCCATCTCACCGGTAATCGTGCCTTGCCGGGCATAATAGATCTGAGTGCGAATCGGATCGTTCTGTCTAGCCGCAATCCATTCATTACGCTGCATTCTTCGATTATAGGTTGCATCTCGCGGCGACACCGTTCCATCTAACGACGAATGCCTCGCGCCCGGGTTCTGACAGTTCTGGCATTCGCCGCCATCTATCTGCTTTGGGGTTCCACCTTTCTGGCCATTCGCATCGCGGTTGCCACCGTTCCTCCGCTCTTCGCCGCCGGCACCCGCTTTTCGTTTGCCGGCGCAGTGCTTTTTATTTGGGCGCTGGCGCGCGGCTGTGCTCTGCCTTCCCGTCTCGAATGGCGCAATCTGGCCATTCAGGCCGTGCTCCTGTTTTTGATTGCGTACAGCGGCCTCTTTTGGGCTGAAAAAACTCTGCCCTCCGGCATCGCCTCCGTGCTGGTTGCCACCATTCCGGTTTGGACGGCGCTGCTGCAAGTCTGCATCTTGCGGAAGGAGACATTTCGCTGGCGCTTAATAGGTAGCATCGGGCTGGGATCAGCGGGGGTGGCGGTTTTGGCCTTTGATCCAGGCGCCAGCCTCGCACTTACTCCCTGTTTGGCCGTGCTGGGGTCCGAAATCTCATGGTCCACCGGCACCGTTCTCTCGAAGGTTCTCGTCTTACCGAAAAATATGCTCATGAATTCTGGAGCGCAAATGTTGTTGGGCGGCTTGATGCTGCTGGCTTGCTCCGCTCTGGCAGGCGAATTACGCCCGCTCCCGCAGGTATCGTTGCGCGCCGGCTTAGCCATCCTCTATCTCGCTATTGCAGGGTCCATCGTCGCGTTTACGGCATACGTCTGGCTGCTGAACAGAATGCGAGCTACGGCAGTCACAAGCTACGCCTACGTCAATCCAGTAGTGGCGCTACTCCTCGGGCACTGGTTTGGGAACGAAGCGCTGGGAGTCCGCACGGTGCTGGGCGCCGCGCTGATATTGTTAAGCGTGGTTGTTGTGATGCGCGATTAGAAATGCAAATGCCGCGCGCACGCATCGTTATTATCCTGGCCTCCGCCGCTATCTATTTCATCTGGGGTTCCAGGTTCGTGGCCATTCGCCCTCTGCCGCAGGTGCCCTTACGCGCGGGTTTAGCGGTCCTCTACGTTTCTGTTGCGGGCTCAATCATCGCTTTCACTGCCTAAATTTGGCTCAACAGAATGCGAGCGACTGCCGTCACAAGCTACGCCTACGTCAATCCGGTGCTGGCGTTGCTCCTCGGCCATTGGCTCGGTCATGAAGCGCTTGGGTTGCGCACGATGCTCGGCGCCGCGCTGGTATTGTTGAGCGTGGTAGTCGTAACGCGCGACCGAAGAGCAAATGCGCTTGCGGTGTGTGGGGATTCTTGCTAGCGTTAAAAAAGAGTATGTCTGCCGGTCTGACGCGCGCGCTGGTTTTGGTCGCGGCCGCGTTGCTTTTCGATAGCGTTCAGTGTGCCGCGCGTTGCGCTATCACGGACTGCTCTTCTGCCCAAGCCGAGCCGGAGGGTTGCCCTCAGCACAAATCGTCTCATCATAATCAGCCCGGCTGCCTGCATCATTTCTCTGAGTTCACTTGTCCGCAATCATTCATCGGCGCGCAAAAGGTTGTGAAAGCGCCTGCCGCTGAACCGATCTTCACAATCGCCTCAGCAGCCGGCGTCTTCCTCGAAAGATCGCTTCCTTTGCCGCCCGATACGGGCTCTCCCCCCTGTAGCCAGCGGCACCGAACCATTGCCGTTCTTCGGATCTAGCTCGTTTCCTTTCTCAATCCAATAGCAGTCTCGCTGTGCGTTTGCCTTGAAAGAGCGCAGGAGTGTATCAATGGAAAGGAAAAATAGCAAAATGAATGCGCGTAGGAGCTTCTTGAGTGGCGTCCTGGGAATCAGCGCGGGTGCCACAGCCATGGCAAGAGGGGTAGCAGAGTCTCAGAGTGGCGCCGCGGTACCTGTAGTGACGCCCGACGTAGCCGATCTGCCCTTCAGCCTCGATAACGGCGTCAAAGTGTTTCATCTGATTGCCGAGCCGGTGAAGCAGACCGTCGTCCCCGGGCGGACCTTTGATTTATGGGGCTTCAATGGCAGCGCGCCCGGGCCGACGATTCAGACGAATGAAGGCGACCGTGTTCGCATCCTCTTTGATAATCATTTGCCCGAGCCCAGCAGCATCCACTGGCATGGCCTCGAACTCCCCATCGAGATGGATGGCGTGCCGGGCATAGGGCAGAAGCCGGTGATGCCCGGCGAAAGGTTCGTTTACGAATTTCAACTGCATCAGAACGGCACCTTCTTCTACCACTCACACATGGCCATGCAAGAAATGGTGGGAATGCTGGGCGGTTTCATTATCCATCCGAAAACAAGTTATTCACCGCGTGCCGATAAGGACTACTTGCTAGCGCTTCAGGAATACGCGGTGCTCCCGAATAGCAATGTTCCTAACAGCATGAACATGGAGTTCAACTGGCTCACGTTCAACGGCAAGGCCGGCCCGGCATCCACACCTCTTATCATTCGCGTGGGAGAACGGGTTCGCGTGCGGCTTATCAACATGGGCATGGACCATCATCCGGTTCATCTGCATGGGTTCACGTTTTGGGAGACTGGACGGGAAGGCGCGCGGCAACCCGAAGCGACCTGGTCTCGCGGCAACACCGTACTCGTTGGTGTCGCGCAGGCTCGCGATATTGAGTTTGTGGCGGATCGCCCAGGCGACTGGATGCTGCATTGTCACCTTCCCCACCACATGATGAACCAGATGTCTTCGAACGCCGGTCCGATGACACGTCTAGGGCGGGGTATGCAGGCCGGTGGAAGCATGGAAGAAGCGATGGGCATGTTGCGCGAAGGTCACGCCATGGCGGAGAACAAGGCTCCGAGCCTTGGGCGGGGCCTTGGCGTTGGGTCGGCGGCTGACATGGCGCGCACGAATGGCCCTCTCTCGCAGAACGGCCAGCAAGACACGATGCCCGACATGCCGGGGATGGATCACGGAACCATGCACCAAATGACCCCGGAGGGCTTACTGAGGAACGCCAATGAAGTGCCGCTCTTTCCCCAAGATGCCTACATGGAAGGCGCAATGATGGCGATGGATCGCGAGGTCGATAAACCGGAGACGTACGGGCTACCAGTCGGCTGGAGCGGATTTATGGGAGGCATGATGACTCTGGTGAGGGTCTTGCCCGCCGACCAGTACGAGAAGATCATGGACCTCAAAAGCAAACAGGCAGGAAGCTCAGTGAAGGGCGGCGCTTAATGAGACCCATCACAGCCGTCGCCGTTTGTCTGCTCGCTTCTATTGGAAATGCGGCAACTCCAACCGGTATGCGATTGGAAGATCTGGAACAGATGGCATTGGCCAACAATCCGACCCTGGCGCAAGTGCAGGCTAACCTGCGAGCCGCAACGGTTTTCGCCACGCAGGCCGGCCTTTATCCAAATCCCACCATTGGCTACTACGGCGACGAAATTCGCGGCGGCTCGATTGAAGGCGGAAAACAGGGCGGATTCGTCAGCCAGACCATCGTCTTAGGCGGAAAACTTCACGCGGCGCGGCGTGTTGCTGAACTGGCCGCCCAGCAAGCTAGCACCAGCGCTGAGATTCAACGCCTTCGTATTCAGAATAATGTGCGGGTGTTGTTCTACCAGGCGCTGGCGGCGCAGCGATTAGTGGAAGTGCGTGAAAATTTAGCCAAGCTCGCGGCAGATGCGACGCAGACTTCCCATCAACTCGGCAACATCGGTCAAGCCGACCGCCCCGACATCTTGCAGGCTGAGGTGGAGGAACAACAGGCAAAGGTCAGTCTGAGGATTGCCCAGCGAAATCTGCAAGCATGCTGGAGAATGCTGGCGGCCGTGATGGGAAAGCCCGATCTACCCAGCGCACATTTGGAGGGCGACCTGGAGGCGATTCCGGATCTGCATGACGAAGAGTGGATAGCTACGACACTGCGGGAAAGTCCGCAAGTGAAACTGTCACAGCAGGCGTTCGAGCGGGCGGAGGCCTTGTTGGCGCAGGCTAAGAAAGCGCCCATTCCCGACTTGCAGGTAACAGCCATTTTGGCCCAGAACTATGAGCCATTAGGCGCACCCTCCCCACGGCAGACAGGCTTGGAAGGCGGTGCGCAAATTGGGATTCAATTGCCGGTGTTCAATCGCAATCAGGGTAATATTGCCGGCGCGAAAGCGGAAATGGAAAGTGCAAAGCAGGATTTGGCGCGCGTCAAGCTACAACTGCAGCGCGATTTGGAAAGCCTGTTTCGCGATTACGATTCCGCCCGCGCCACGGTTGAGCAGTACAAAAAAGAAATGCTTCCGCGCGCCGAACAGGCCTATCGCCTCTACCAGGAAAATTACCAAAACATGGCGGCAGCCTATCCGCAGGTTCTCATTTCTCAGCGGACTTTCTTTCAGTTGGAAGCCGATTACATTCAAGCCCTCGAAGAGGCTTGGCAAAGTTCGCTCGCCATTCGCGGCTTTGGCCTCATGGATGGGCTTTCCGCGCCCATTGCCGGGAGTCCCTCCATGACGGGCGCGCCGGGGTCTGCCGAGTCGCGCGCGATGGCCATTCAATAGCAATGCGCGGATCTAAAAGTCCGCCAACTTCAACGCGATATCCGCCTTTGCCCAGCTTGCCACGAACTCGCGCTTCACCCACTCGGCGCCGCTGTCTTGCTTCTGCGCCTCGAGGCTTTGGAGTAAGAGGAAGAGCATCCTGCCATTGTGTGGAGACCTTTGAAGTCCCTCGCGCAAAACCGTTTCGGCACGCTTGGCTCGGCCGATCCGCAGCAGCGCCGCCCCCCAAGATTCTCGCAACGGGTAGTACCAAGCGGGCGGCTCGTCATAGACAAAGCCTTCCTGCAAATCCACTGCCTTCGCCCAATGCCGTTCAGCCTCCTCTCCGGAGTTGGCCAGCTTGGCGGCCAGAGTCTCGGAGGCCAGCAATGTAACTTGGCGTGCATTGTTTTGTCCCCACATAGCGTCCGCAGGGATCTTTTCACGGAGTTCTTCAAAACTCTGTCGCTCGCGCGCGGCGTTCTCCTTGTCTCCTACGCCGGCGAAAGCCATCGTGCGCGCATAGCGCCATATGACTTGACTACTCTTCATCGCCGAATCGGGCTGCGGTAACTGCAAAATTCTTTGCCAATCGCCGAACCGCACATAAGTCAACGTCGGCAGCGCGGCAAAGGCGTCGGCCATTTCCGGCATAGCCGCCGCCATAGGTTGCATAGCGGCACTCATCTCGCCGGCGGCTTTCAGCGCGTCTGCTTTGCGCCCCTGCATGGCTCGCGCATACATCACGAAATGCAAATTGTGAATGTAGTAAGGAGTGTAACTTCCTCCCATCTCCTCGGTAGCTTCGAAGTATTCGCGATCGACAGCCACTGCGCGTTCATTCACACTGGCCGCCGCCTCCCAATCTCCCAACACCAGCCATATATGACCGGGCATATGCACGATATGGCCCGCCCAGGGCACGATGCCCATCAGCCGCTGCGCACTCGGGACCGCTCTCTCCGGATCTCTCGAGGATTCAACGGCGTGTATATACAAGTGGTTGGCGCCTGGATGCTGCGGCCATCGCCGCAACACCTCAAGCAAAACGTTCTCAGCTTCACTCTCGCCGGGCGCTGCCATACCCTTTGCGTCATACCAATGCCACCGAACCGGAATGAGCAGGCTGTCCGCATAGAACGTTTGAGCATCTGGATCGTCCGGATACTCGGCGGTTAGTTTACGCATCGCGGCCGAATAATCTGCTGGCCGGTACGCAGGGCACAGGCTGGAGGCGGCGTGCAGGTAAGCAGCCGCGCGCTCGTCCGCAGTGCGCAGTTGCAGCCCGGCGTCTATGGCTTTGCAGGCGCCCGGCAAATCGAAAGTAGGATCACCGTCCATATTGATGTACGGACCTTGCGCCATCGCCATGCCCCAGTACGCCATGGCGGCAGCGGGCTCAAGTTCGGCCGCCTTGCGGAATGAGCGTAGCGCTTCATAGCGGTTGAAGGCGTACGTGAGCGTCAAGCCCTGGTCGAAATACTGCTGCGCTTCGGCGCTCTTCATTCCGGCAGGATGGTGCCAGCTTCCCAGTCCTTTGTAAAGCGAGACTGGCCGTTCCGCCGCGGCAAGGATGACGGCGTGCAGCAAGAGCAGGCAAACGGGGCGGGCTATCGGATTCATCATCTGTGAATATACGAGAGAGGGAGGTTAGATGGATTGGTGATTGTGGCAGTAGGTTAAGATGCGCCGCGAGGATTTGGCACGAACTCAGGCGTTACCTTCGCGTCGCCTATTCTGAAAGCGGTGAGATAGGCCAAGCGCAGAATCTGCGCCATCTTCACATAGTTGATGCGGTCATACGTGTCGGTGGTGTGGTGGTAATCGGGATGAAAGCCGGTGAACCACCAGAACGCGGGAACATCGTGCAAGACGAACGGGAACTGATCGCTGCGAAAAAAGACGTTCAAGGCCGCTTCATGATCGAAACGGTCGTCTAAGACAAGGCCCACGCGGGTATTTTCCTCCTCGACGATACGGCGGTATTGGGGACTGTAGGTTCCACCAATCAGATTGAGACGGTTTGACGTATCGGCGGGAATGTCAATCAGCCCCTTCGTTTGCTCGCTCTCCGTTTCGTTGCGGCCAATCATGTCGAAGTTGATCATGGCGCGTGTGGTGGCAAGCGGGCGTAGCGGATGAGCGGTCATATAGAACGCGCCTAGCAGGCCGCGTTCCTCAGCCGCGAAAACCACGAACAGGATGGAGCGCTTAGACTTCTTGGGATTGAGAGCGAAGGCGTGGGCCAGTTCGACCACGCCCACGGTGCCGGAGCCGTTGTCGTCCGCGCCATGCCAGATCTCCTTTCCACTGGCGCCGTCGTGATCATGATGCGCGCTAATAATCAACGTCTCCTGACTCAGTTGCGGATCGGAACCCTCCAAAAGGGCGGCTACGTTGTAGGTGGTTCCGGTGTGTGAAAAGAGGTTGCGGAGGTGAATGGCGATTTGAGTGTCGGGCAGAACGCGCGACTGAGGGGTAAGATCGCGGTCGATCGCCGTTTGTAATTGGGTGGGAGTCACCCCGGCCGTAGCAAAGAGAGTGACGGCGATAGCATCGGAGATAACCGCTGCGGGGGTGTGCAGCGAGTCATCGGCCAACGCTTGAGAGGGCAGGGGAATCGCGCGTGTGGCCGAGCCGCCAATGCGGGCGATTCGCTGCTGATTGGACGGATGCGTGCGGTTTGGCTCCGCTACGATGAGAACGCCGATAGCGCCATGTGCCTGGGCATTCTGGACCTTCACGCGCGTGGTTGCGTAGCGGGTATTCCCGGTGCCGTTGAAGATGGATTTCGGATCGTTCTCCTGGGGTTCGTGGTCGAAGATTAGGACGATTTTGCCGGCGGCGTTGATGTTTTTGTAGTCGTCGTAGCCAAGTTCGGGAGCGGTAATGCCGAAGCCAGCGAAGACGACGTCGCCTTTAAGGTCGGCATCTTGCGGGAACGTTCCGTAGGCGTCCGGAAACTGCCACCGCTTTTCAGCGCCGGCGCGAGTGAGGGCGACATAGCTTTGAGAGCGGTCGTTACGGTATTCAATCAGTGGGACAGGTTGTAGAAAACTGCCATTGGCAGCGGGTTTCAGGCCGGCTTTGGCGAATTCGGAGGCGACCCATTCAGCAGCGGCATCGTCGCCGGGTTGCAGGGAGAGGCGGCCCTGCAGGGCGTCGGAGGCGAGAAAGGCGAGGTTGGTGCGGAGGGTGGTTTCTTGGATGGCGCGGTAGCCGGAGACAATACCATCGGGGATTTGGGTTGCCGATTGCGGAGTAATGGATAAGGAGATGAGTAAAGCAAGAACGGCGAGGCGCATGTTTCGAGGATAACGCGGGCAACGACTGCTCAGACCTACCTGACGAGCAGTGCCCCAACAACTGCGCGCACCCAAACACTGACTGCCTTGGCTCCAGGATCGGCATGACCGAGCACGCGATCTCCGAGATAGCTCGAGCGGCCTAAACGCGGCTTCATTTGAGTTGTCGCTTCGACGCCGCGATCAACGGCCGCTAACGCGTCCAACAACGCCTCGCGCGACGCTTTTCCACTTGGGATATTCTTGAGGGCAATCACTAATGGAATGAGCGCGTCCAGCATGGTTCGATCGCCGGGCTTGGCGCCACCAAGGTCGGAGACCGCTTGGCAACCTTGTTCAAGCGCTTCGGCCCACTCTGCGATTCCGATTGGCCCCGCCGTCTCAAGAACACTTCCACCACGCAGGAACAACACCCCGTAAAGCGGTCCCGACGACCCACCTAACTCGCGGCGCAAGGTGTGGCCCAATGCTTTGATGGTGGCGGGAAGATTGTTCAACGGATAGGAGCTTGCCACGGCTTCCACGGCTTTCGCGGCGCGCTCCATGCCGGTGCCAAGGTCGCCATCGCCAGCGATGCGGTCTAGCTCGGTGAGTTCCGGTTCAGCCGCGATGAGTGCCTGGCAGGCCGCCTCAATGGCTTGTTTGCTTTTCCTCCCGGTCTCGGATAGGGCGTCATTGCCCGCGGCCGCACTCAGCTGTGCTACAGATGGCGTCACCTCCGCATGAAATTCGCCAGGGCGCTGTTTCAAAACGTTGGGCCATGCGGGAGCTTTTGTCTCCGCATCCAGCCAGCGAAGCCACTCATCGTTTACACCTAGAACGGAGATTGAAATCCCAGCCATATCCAGCGATGAGAGGAACGTTCCGGCATAGAGCCGTTCGATGACAAATCCCTTGCTTGCGAGGAAAGACGTGGCATCGCGAGCCATAACCGCCAATTCCATCTCAGTGGTTGCTCCCAGATTGTTGAGCATCAGAGCGACCCGCTTCTCGTCTCCGAAATTCCCGTGCTTGAGAATCCGGGTCAAGAGCGTCGCAGTGAGATAAGCGGCGGACTGCAATTCTGTGCGCTCAACGCCTGGTTCTCCATGAATGCCTAGGCCTAACTCCATCTCATGCTCACCCAGTTCGAAGCTCGGCTTCCCGACGGCGGGTGACGTCCCAGCCGAAAACGAAACGCCCATTGTCGAGAGCGATTTGACCGCCGCTCTTCCCAAAGCCGCCAGTGCGGAGAGGCTCTTACCTTCGGCTGCGGCGGCGCCCAGAAGCTTGTGAATGAAAACAGTCCCTGCCAGACCACGCGCGCCGGTTGGGTGATCAGTTCCCTTGAGCGCAACGTCATCATCCACGATCACCATTTCGACCGCGATGCCTTCCGCCCGGGCCATTTCCGCCGCCAAGCCGAAGTTGAGCCGGTCGCCCGTATAGTTCTTGACCACCAGCAGCGCACCGGGTTTTCCCGCGACACCCTGAATCGCGGCAAACACGGAATCGCTGCTCGGCGAGGTGAAGACTTCTCCAGCCACCGCGGCGCTCAACATGCCTGCGCCAATATAGCCGGCATGCGCGGGTTCGTGGCCGCTGCCGCCGCCGGAGATGATGGCCACCTTTTCGTGCCGGGCGTTCTCCGCATCCGTCCGCATAAGGACCTTGTGTCCACTGAGACGCGCCAAGCCTGGATGCAGCATAACCAAACCTTGCAGCATTTCCTCCACAACGTCTTCCGGGCGGTTTATAAACTTCTTCATGGCCACTCACAATACTTTTGCGGCAATCAGAGTGATGTCGTCGTGTTGCTCACCAGCGCCGAAGCCCTGAACTTCCGCGATGACGGAGTTCATTAATGTTTGCAGAGGCTCGTGCCGGTGTCGCCGCAAGGCTCCGACCAGCCGCTCTTCTCCGAATTCCTCTTCGACCTCGTTAAACGACTCAGTCACGCCGTCCGTATAGAGGACAAGGGTGTCTCCGGGAAAGAGCTCGCGTTCCTCAACACAGCAATCCCATTCTGTGAAGAGCCCGAGTACAGTCGCAGTGGAATCCAGCTGTTCTAAACGGCCGTCGCCGCGCACGAGGAGGGCGGACAGGTGTCCGCAGTTGACGTATCGCAAGCTGCGTCTTTGATCGTCGTATTCGGCGAAGAAGAGTGTCGCATATGCGCTGTCGGCGGTATTCTCGCAAAATAGGCGGTTCACAGACTGCAATAGTTTGCGCGGGTTATCCAACGCGATGGCGGATTGGCCGCGTAGATTGGCCTGCAGATGCGCCATCAATAGCGCCCCGGCAATTCCTTTGCCGGAAATGTCGCCGATGACAAGCCCGAGCCGCCCTTTGCCGAGATCCAGAAAATCGTAATAATCGCCGCCCACCTGACGGGCTTGCCGGCAAACGCCTCCATACTCCAAGGTTTGAAGCGCCGGCTGCATTTGCGGGAAGAGCCTCGCCTGCACCCGTTTGGCGATTTCCAGTTCTTGGGAAAGGCGGCGTTCCCCTTCGAGCTTCTCAGCGGCTGCCCGGCGTTGCGCTTCGATGGCCTGACTCACTGAGTCGTGACTGACCAGCGCGAACGAATTACCATCCAAATCTTCAAACATGGTAAAGGTTCCGCCCCAATGCTCGCTGCGCGGAGGATGCGCAAAACGTACGCCGCGTTTGCTCCATTCGTCGAACTTGGCCACGGCGTCGTCGGTCGCAAAAGCTACAAGATGTTGGCGCCCGATGAATTGGTACTCGTCCGATTCCGGCTGCCGGCCGAGAAGGGCGAGCAACGCGGAACCGTCGGGCGGTGAGACCGCCACCCATCTCTCTCCGGAGTCGACATGAGCATCGTACGCGAGATTGAATCCAAGGATATCGATATAGAAACGCAAGCTGCGGTCGACGTCGCGAACGAAAACGTTTATGCACTGAACGCGGAGATACGGAGCGGAGGCGCTCATGGGGGCAATTATAGAGCTAGACCCAGGAGCATTTTCTGAACCGCGACCGCCGGGAGCTTTAGTTACGGCCGGCCCCCGCACCTGCGCGCTTGACAAATCCCACGAATAATAGTAATCTCTATCTGAATACAGGTATTTAATAATCAAATGCTGGTTTTAGCCTTTCTACGCAGCGCCGTTATTTCTGTCTTCTTCGCAAGCGTTGTTTTCTCGCAAGTTGTAGGTGGGGCGCTTTCAGGGACCATTCGCGACGAGACTGGCAGTGCCATAGCGGGCGCCGCAGTCACGGTGCATAACGCTGAGAACGGAGCGGAGCGCAAACTAGTTAGCGATTCGGCGGGCCATTTTGCGGTTCCGTCAGTGGCTGTCGGCCCCTACGAAGTTACCGCGAGCAAAGAAGGATTTGCGTCGGAAACAAAGACGGGCGTTGAGCTTACGGTTGGTGAGACGGCGAATATCGACTTCACGCTGAAGGTAGGCGAGGTGCGGCAGGTTGTGACCGTGGAAGAAAACGTGGCGCCGGTTACCCTGTCCACCGCGCAGACGGGCGGTTTAGTGAATGAACGCCAAGTGAAGGAACTGCCGCTGAACGGGCGAAGTTTTGACGGCCTCATGACGTTGAACCCGGCAGTGGTGAACTACACGTCGCAACGGTCTGGCGGCGTCGGCACTTCGAACTCGGCGGTGGGCAACATGTTCGCGGTTTCAGGGCACCGTCCGCAGGAAAATCTTTTTCTGTTGAATGGCATTGAATACACGGGCGCGTCCAATATCAACAACACGCCAGGCGGAACGAGCGGCCAGTTGCTGGGAGTGGATGCCGTTCGGGAGTTCAACGTCGTGACGGATACCTATGGCGCGGAATACGGCAAACGGCCCGGCGCGCAGGTGAGCATCGTTACAGCTTCGGGCACGAATCAATTGCACGGCGCTTTGTATGAATTTATTCGCAACAGCGACCTGGATGCACGGAACTTTTTCGACCAGCGGAGCACGCCGCCTTTCCAGAGGAACGTATTCGGAGGGTCGGCGGGAGGTCCCATCAAGAAAAACAAGCTGTTCCTCTTTGGAAACTATGAAGGCTTTCGGCAACATTTGTCGCTCAGCAACGTAACGCTGGTTCCCGACAACAATGCCAGGCTTGGTTTGCTTCCGAACGCGAGCGGCAAGCCGACACAGGTGAAAGCGTCGCCGGCGTCGGAGGCGCTGCTCTCTCTGTGGCCGCTTCAAAACGGACCCGATCTGGGCGGTGGTATCGGCATCAGCTATAACAACCCGCTCGAGCGCATCCGCGAGGATTTCGGCACGATGCGGGCCGACTATAACTTCTCCGAGAACGATACGTTGTTTGGGGTTTACACGATTGACGATAGCCAAGCGAACACGCCATCGGTGAATCCCCTCAGCACCGTGCTTGAAACCCTCAGAGAGCAGGTAGCGAGCGTGCAGGAACAGCACGTCTTTTCCCCCACCGTCCTGAATACGGCGCGCTTCGGTTACTCGCGCGCCAGCTATTTCTTTACTGGGGAAGTGGCCGGCGATTTGCCCGGCTGGGTGGAAGGAGATCCAATCGGAGCCGTTGTCATAGGTGGCGGCACCGCACTGAATGGCGCTTCTTCTATCAGCCTCGCGGGCGCCAATGCCGGCAGCAATCTCTCCGCCGTGAGGAACCTCTTCACTTACGATGACCACGTTGCCATCACTCGCGGCAGACATCAGATAGAGGCGGGCGTGTGGGTGCAGCGCATACAGGCTAACGACAACCTCGCGCAGTACCAATACGGACAAGCTTCTTTTGGAAGTCTCACGTCCTTCCTGCAAGGCACGGTCGGCACGTTCACCGTTGTGCCGTCACCGGCGTCTCTCGGCTGGCGATCGGTTGAGACGGCGGGCTTTCTGCAGGATGCCATTCATCTTACTTCGCACCTGGAACTGCGGCTAGGCTTCCGCTATGAAGGCACAGATGGCTGGCACGAGGCGCATAATCGAGCTTCCACCTATCTGTTCAATTCTGGCGGCGTGATTGAAACAAATCCGCAGGTGGGTAGTTCGATTTTCACAAAAAACCGAGCGAAGTTTTTGCCCGAGCCACGCGCCGGGATTGCGTGGGATCCGAGTGGCAAGTCAAAGACAGTCATCCATGCGGGATTCGGCATGTATCGGGCATTACTCGACAACATCGATTACCGCATTGACAACGCGGCTCCGTTTAATACCACGCAGACGGTGAAAAACGCAGCGCTGGCCAACATCTTGTTTGTGCCGGGCGCGCCGCTGAGCGGTAGTAGTTTAATCTCCCCGAGCGGAATTCAGCCTGACGCCTATACGCCTACAATTCTGAGTTGGACCTTCAAGATTGAGCAGGAGATTGCGCATGACACAAGCCTTAGTGTCGGATACGTGGGCTCGCATGGCTATCACGAAATGCTTTCACTGGACGCGAATGAGCCATTTCCGAGCTATACAGCGCTGGGCGGGATCTACTATCCCAAAGGCGCAACCAACGCCAATCCGGCTCTGGCAAACACCACTCACTGGTTCTCCGAAGGAGTTAGTTCCTATAACGGGCTGCAAGTGGATGTGAACCGGCGATTCAGCCACGGTCTCCAAATCAGAGGTGTCTATACATGGTCGAAGAACCTTGACGATGGGACCGCGTGGAATAGCAGCGTGGCCTCGAACGCACCCGGCTTTGTGATGTTTCCGCTGAATCCTAAGATCGATTACGGCCTCGCCACCACAGATGTGCGCCACTTGGCGGTGTTGAACGGCACTTATGAATTGCCCTTCGGCGCGGGCAAACGGTTTGGCGGGTCATCCAGCGGGTGGGGCGGAAAGCTGATCTCCGGATGGTCGAGCAGCGCCATTGTCACCTTGCAAAGCGGCTTGCCGTTTACCCCGCAGCTCGGCTATAACCCGACCGGCAATGGCGATAGCCGCAACCCCATACGCCCTTCCTGGAATCCGAACTTCAGCGGCCCGATAATTTTAGGCGGCCCGAACGAGTACTTCAACCCGAACGCTTTCGTAAATCCGGCGACCGGCACATTCGGCAACGTGGGGCGCGATGTGCTGATTGGGCCGGGATTGCGTACCGTCGATTTTTCGGCCACCAAACGGATTGCTATCACGGAACGGGTGAGTCTGCAATTTCGCGCGGAATTGTTCAACCTGTTTAACAACGTGAACTTCAGCACGCCCAACGCGGTGGTGTTCACTGCGGCTGGAACGACGCCCTCGCCCACGGCGGGAGTGATCACCGCAACCTCCAGCACTTCACGGCAAATCCAGTTTGGCTTGAAACTCTTGTTTTAGGTTCCTACTGCGGCCGCCGTTTCGCTTGCTGCCGTGTAGCTTGCTGCCGCACTTCGCTCATGTACTCGCGAATATATTGCTGATACATCACCGGAATCTCGTCGCGATTGATCTCGCCGCCCAAATCGGCGTGGCGCCCCACCCGTTGCGAGTAATTCGTCTGCAACTGCTGCTTGCCCGAAGGGTTTTCCACCATCACATCGCCGGTGGCGCTTTCGCTGCGCTTGCCGATGATCTCAGCCAGTTTGCCCATGGCCTTCAACTGTTCCGCGTCCTTCGCAGATTTGTCGCCGTCCTGGCTGCCAATGCCCGAATGCGCGTCCGATTTGCTTTTGTCGGCGGATTGATCGGCCGTCTTGCCTTGCCCGGAGCGCGTTTTTTCCTGCGTCTGCCCCTGTCCTTGCCCTTCGGACGATTGCTGCTGCTCGCTTGACTGCCGCTTATCGGCGTCCTGGCGCGGTTGGTTGTTTTGCTCGTTCGATGCGCCTTGCTGATCGCCCTTCTTGTCTTCGCCCGAGCGTTGGTTAGCATCCTGCTTGTTTGAGCTGTTCGGGCGCATCTTTGCCGCCAAGCTTGAGAGCGCGTCTTTCATGCGGTCAAACAAGCCATTTGAACTCTTCGGATGATTCGCCTGGTCGTCCGCCCCCGGCTTAGGCGAAGTACCGTTTTGCCCCGCCTCATCGCCTTGTTTCGCCCCGGCGCGTTGTTGTGAGCCGCCGGCGTCGCCGTCTTTCCGCTCCTTGCTTTGGCCGTCCTGGGTCTTCGAGTCTTGCATTTCGCTGGGCTCGTTTGGATTCTGTCCCGCGCCAGCGCCCTCACCTTTTGCCAGTGGAGGGGTGTCTCCGCGCGGTGGTTCCTTGGCGGCCTTTTCCCCGTCTGCTTTGGGAGTGGATTTCTGGCCGCGCTGATCAGACCCTTGCGCTTCCTCGCGCTGTCGTTTCGTCTCGTCGGAGTCTTTATCGCTCCGTTCGAGCACCTCGCTCAACCGCAGCGGAATCAAGGATTGCCGCAGACTCAAACTGTTGGTCACCAGATAGCGCACGCTGAAGAGACTGGCCGCCGCCAGACCCAGGGCCCCGGCGATGGACCACAATTTTCTGCCGGTAAAGGGAAAGGCCCGCGCTACGTCTACGCTCCGGGCCGCTCGCTCCGCGCCCTTGAGCGTGTATTCGGCGATGGCGTCCTGCCTCTCAGCGCGAGCGGAACGCAAGTACCACGCGGTGGAAAGAGAGTCTGCCAACTGAAGCCGCCGGTCGAGCAGTTGCGCCACCCTATAGTGTTCCAAGAGCCTGCCCCGCACTTGGTAGCCGGCTGTTCCCAGGCCAATGATCGCCAATACCGCCAGCCAGGTCCCGTCCAACACTTGCGTGCCTACGAGCAGCATCAGGACCAGAGCCCCCAAAACCAGGGCCGCCACAATGGCCCCGCGTTCGACCGCCAGCACCAGCAGACGCCGTTCCCAAGCGGATCGAACAATTTTTTCCGCTTGGCTGGTATCCGGCATACCAAATTATCCCATGCGAAGGCCTCGCAAGGCCCCAACCCGAGAGTCCATAATGGGAAGGTAATTATGCTCCAGTGGAACGACGTTCTCCGGCTCGCCAAAGATGGCAACCCCCCTCCCGATCATAAAGTGATCAAGACGGATGCCGAATGGCGCAGCCAACTCAGCGCTGAACAATACCTGGTCACTCGCCAAGCGGGTACCGAGCGGCCTTTCAGTTCGCCAATGTGCAGTCTCTTCGAGCCTGGATTGTATTCGTGTCTTTGTTGCGATACTCTGCTGTTCGACGCTTCAGAGAAGTTCGAGTCCGGCACCGGTTGGCCTTCTTTCACCCAGCCGGTGACGACGAATGCCATTGCTTATCATCTCGATACCAGCTACGGCACACGCGTCGAAACTGTCTGCAATACGTGCGACGCGCATCTAGGGCACGTCTTCCCCGATGGTCCGAAACCAAGCGGGCTGCGTTATTGCATGAACGCGGTAGCGCTGAAGAAGGTTGCCAAAGTCGAGACGCCCTAGCAGAGCCACGACTGCCAAGGAGTGGGCGTTTTACGAAGGCGAACTAATCGCCGCCAGCGGAATGCCCAGCCAATCGGGACGGTTATCCATCTCGTAGTTCAATTCGTAGAAAGCCTTATCGAACACATAGGCTTCCAGCAGCGTATGGAATGCCTCTTCATCCGCTGGTAGAAAGGATGCGTTGCCTGCCTCTTTTCGATAAGCTCCCAGGAACGCGCCGGAAACGGTTTGTTCCCATTGTCGGCGCCGCCCTTCGTCATTAGGCAAACCCGTATAGGAGACATAACTGAATGAGCGCAACATCCCGGCAACATCTTTCAACGGGCTATGTTTCGCGCGGCGCGCGGCCAACGAAGTCGTTGGTTCGCCTTCAAAATCCAAAATCACAAAATCGTTTGGCACACGCAGCACCTGGCCAAGGTGATAATCGCCATGAATGCGAATGCGCAGTGAGCCGGGGTTTAAAGCCTTCAGACGATCATAGGTCGCAAGCGCGCGTTGGCTCGGCACTTCGCGATCAAGGCGCGCGAAGGTCAGCATCGCGCGCTCAGTCATCTCGCTACCCAGCTTTCGGAGGTCGGCCTGCTCCAGGGGTTCGGGCGCGAAAGCGGCTAGCGCCTTGTGCATCTCAGCCGTACGGCGGCCCAGGATAGCAGCCGCGTCCAGCATGGAAACTCCGGCCGCTATTTGCCTCAACGTCCATTCCCACCCATCACCTTCATTCCGCACCAGCCCCTGCAGCATGGCCAGCGTGTATGTCTCGCCTGTGCCGTCGTAATATTCGATCGATCCCGCAAACGGTGGAATCCGCCGAAACTCCGTGTGCTCGGTCAGATAGCGAGAGATCTCACAATCCGGGTTCTCTCCCGGCTGCTGTCGCCGGAACAACTTCATGATGAGACTGTCTCCGAAGATAATCGAAGAGTTGCTTTGTTCCGCCTTCACCAGACGCGGCGCCAACGACACGGCACTCGCTATGAAACCAGTGCTGCGTCTCCCTTGAATGTAGCCCCGTTCCGTGGGTAGGTGCGTCTCCTTCTCTATCAGCCCGAGCAGCGCCTGCGAGGTAGCTGGGTCGGAGACTGCGTCGGAGATTCCCAGGAGAGGCACGAGATAGGTGTCCTCTGGCCCTTCTGTATAGCGAACCGAGACCATGGTGAGTAGCGCCCCGCTGTCCGGCAACTCGCCTGAGTCAAGAATTTCTACTTCGCTAATCGTGCGCGATTTCGCACCGAACCAGCGCTGTTTCTTCAGCAACTCGGGAAGCGCCGTCATAACAACTCCGCCAGATCGGCCGCCCAATAGTCAGGTTGCCATTTGGCCAGTTCCTCACGCTTCCCATACCCGTAAGTAACCGCGCAACTCTTCACACCCGCGCGGTGGGCTGCCTCCATATCGGCCGGAGAATCGCCTACGAACAGGCAATCTTTTCCAGACGCGCCTAAGCCTTCCAGCGCCTTGAAAATCACGTCGGGATTCGGCTTGGCGGGGAAACCGTCCGTGCCTTGCACATGATCGAAATACGATAACAATCCAAATCGTTCCAGCACCAGCCTCGTGGTGGGCGTGCCTTTGGTCGTCGCGGTAGACTTGCGGCCGCCCAGTTTCGCCAGCACTTGCGCAACGCCCGGATAGACCATTGTCGCCGCGTGATCACGCAATGGATAAAGCCGCCGGTATTCCATGACCAGCGCCTCAATCTGCTCCGGCGCATAGTGCGGGAACAAGTCGTTAAACAAATCAACCAGGTGGCGGCCGATATAACCCTTCAAGAAATCGAATGGCACGTTGTTCTGAGACGTAGACGCCAAAACACCCTGGATGGCTCCGCAAATATCTGCTGCGGAATCAACCAGGGTGCCGTCTACGTCGAATAGATAAACTTCAAAGGCCGGAATCAAGCAGGCTGCGGACTCTCGCCTCCCATCAATCCCGGTAGTGGATTGGAAATAGGAGTGGGAGCGATCATCCCGCCGTCCGGGCTGCTGGGCTTCTGATTCGTGGGTGCCAGCTTCGGTAGTATCTTGCCGTCGATCAACGCCAGCACCTCAGCCCCATCCAGCACCTCGCGATCAAGCAATGCCTCCGCAATGCGCACCACGGCGTCAGACCGGTCGGAAATGATCCTCTTCGCCCGGTCGTAGCCATCCTCCACCAGCTTGCGCACTTGCTGGTCGATCTTAATGGCTGTCTCTTCACTGTAATCGCGATGCTGGTTTATCTCGCGCCCCAGGAAGATTTGCTCATCCTTCTTGCCGAAACTCAGCGGGCCCAGTTCGCTCATGCCCCACTCGCACACCATCTTATGTGCCATTTCGGTGGCCCGTTCAATATCGTTGCCAGCGCCCGTCGTCATCTGGTCCAAGAAGATTTCTTCGGTAATGCGTCCAGCCATAAGAATGGCCAACCGCGCTTCCAAATACTTCTTGTCGTGCGAAAGCTTATCGTCTATCGGCAATTGCATGGTCAAACCAAGTGCCATGCCCCGCGGAATAATCGTTACTTTGTGCAGCGGATCGGAATGCTCAATCACGGCGGCCACCAGCGCATGGCCCGCTTCGTGGTAAGCGGTCATCTTCTTTTCTTTATCGCTGATCACCATGCTCTTGCGTTCCACGCCCATCAGCACTTTGTCTTTAGCGAGTTCAAAATCCCACTGCGTCACTACTTTGCGATTCTGCCGGGCCGCCACCAACGCCGCTTCGTTCACCAGATTGGCCAGATCCGCGCCGGCGAAACCGGGAGTGCCGCGCGCGATCACGCTCAAATCCACGTCGTCCGCTAAAGGCGATTTCTTGGTATGCACCTTCAAAATGCTTTCGCGTCCACGCACATCCGGACGGTCCACTACCACGCGCCGATCAAAACGGCCGGGGCGAAGCAGGGCGGGATCCAAAACGTCGGGCCGGTTTGTGGCCGCCACCAGAATCACGCCTTCGTTCGATTCGAAGCCATCCATTTCCACCAGCAACTGATTCAAGGTCTGCTCGCGCTCATCGTGACCGCCGCCCAAGCCCGCACCGCGATGCCTACCTACCGCGTCGATTTCATCTATAAAAATGATGCAGGGCGCGTTCTTCTTTCCCTGCTCAAACAAGTCGCGCACCCGGCTTGCTCCCACACCTACAAACATCTCCACAAAATCCGAGCCCGATATCGAAAAGAAAGGCACATTCGCCTCGCCCGCAATGGCGCGCGCCAGCAGTGTCTTGCCGGTGCCCGGAGGCCCAATCAGCAACACGCCTTTCGGAATGCGGCCGCCCAGCTTTTGAAATTTCTGCGGTTCGCGCAGAAACTCGATAATCTCCTGCAACTCTTCCTTCGCTTCGTCCACACCCGCAACGTCTTTAAAAGTGACCTTCTTCTGCTGCGACGAGTGTAGCCGCGCCCGGCTCTTGCCAAAGCTCAGCGCCTTGTTGCCGCCGCTCTGCATCTGCCGCATCATAAAGATCCATAGCCCAAGCAAAATCAGAATCGGCACGAAGTTGAACAGCACGCCAATCCAGCCGCTGCTCGTTTCCTTCTCAACCGTGTACTTCACTCCCTTTTCAGAGAGCAGATCGTAAATCTTGGGATAGTTGGTGGGAATCACCGTATGATAAGGCTGCGATTTCTTGCCGCTGCCATCATCGTAGGTACCCGTCACATCCGAGCCCGTAATGTCGGCGTCGTTAATCTTCCCCGCTTCAATCAGGCTGACGAAATCGCCCGATTTCAGCATGGTCGGCGTCGGCCCTTTGCCGGTCTTAACGGCCATGTAAACCAAAACCACGGCGCAGATGATAACCACCCAAAAGACTGCTGTTTTAACGTTTGAACTCATGAAAATTCACTTTCCCAACCCGATCACCGTGTTTCAAACCGAAAGGCGACCTAGAACCACTCTACCGAAACAGGAACTCCCTGTATAGAAGACGTAACAATCGTAGCTTTTGATTCATAGATGATGTGAGCTACCTGTACTCAAGTTTGGCAATACTGCAAGCGGAGAATTTCGCGGCTTCCCGCCGTCGCGCTCACCGGCTCGGCCCCGCCAAATTGCCGGACCCAGATAATCTGCGCACCCGCCGTTACCACAGGCCAATGCTTTCGCTCCCAAAGTAGGACTTTGCCGGATTGGAAGAGCGACTTAATCTTGTCCTCCGCATGGCCTACTCGCTGAAACACGTCCCCAGGCCGCCAATTTCGCACACTCAACGAAGGCAAACCGCCCGTTGCGGCAAGAAGATCACAATCCCAATCGCAAACCTCTAATAGATGATGTTCCTGTTCTGTCTTGAAATTAGCATAAATATCTTGCCTTTCAGCCGGATTTAGCAAATTGATCTGGATCCGCCCCACCCCGAAGGGCAATTCGGACTCTTCGCCTACCTTCAAAGCTATCTGGTAATCCCGTTCCTGCGACGCCCGCTGGCCATCTTGGCCCAGCAGCAGGTGCCCAAACGAACGCCAGGCATCCACCCCCGGAATAATCGCGCGATCATGTCCCTCCAGGCTGCCGCACAGCCGGATCACGGTTTCCACATGCTCAAATTCAATCGCCCGTAGATCGCCGCGCACCTCATGGATGGCCCGTCGAATCAGCCGCCGCCGCAGCGCCAGATGGAGCAAAGCAAGCTCCCGAACGTCAAACTGCAGGCCAAAACGCGTCCGCCCAGCCATTCGCCGAAAGAGCCCTTCGATCTCTTCGTGCCAATAACTTTCTTCCGCTTGCGCCAAATCCGCGCTCTGCACCAGCAAAGTTTCCACATTCGGGTTATACGCCTGTTTGAGAGCCGGCAGCGTCTCCAGGCGCAGCCGGTTGCGGGTAAACGACGTATCCAGGTTCGAAGAATCGTCACGCCACGGGATACTTTCTTCCCTGGCCCAAGCTCTGATCTCGTCCCGGCTACAGCTCAGCAGGGGACGAATCAAATTGTCGGCCGTAATCGGCCGCATTCCCGCCAAACCCGTCAACCCCGATCCACGCAGCAGCCGGAACAGCACCG
The DNA here is from genome assembly GCA_963785595.1 of Bryobacterales bacterium. Taxonomy (GTDB): domain Bacteria; phylum Acidobacteriota; class Terriglobia; order Bryobacterales; family Bryobacteraceae; genus Bog-105. The sequence goes on from CAWAVY010000005.1 coordinate 683,378, forward strand.
TTTCGGCCTGGTCGCTGCGAGTGTGGCCCAGCGCAATCCGCTCGAAGCCGTGTTCGGCCATGGCCTGTTGATAAAAGGCCCGCCTCTGATCGCGCGCCTGCTGTTCGACATTGCCCTCCGCCACAGCCGAGTTTTCCACAATGACCGCCAACCCCAGTTCGCGGGCCAGTTCACGCACAAATGCCTCGTCCGCGTCGGACTCATCACCCCGCAAACGATGGTTCACGTGCAGCACGCTCAGTTCGCAGGCAAACTCGCTACGCAGGCGAAGCAGCATATGTAGCAGCACAACCGAATCCGCTCCGCCGGAAACGGCCACTCCCACGCGCTGAGCGGTCGTCAGCATCTGCCGCTCGCGCATATAGGAAGCAACTCGTTTAAGCGCGTCCATCTTAGTTAGTGTGGGGCGGCGGTGCGTGGTGCCTTAGCCCTCGGCGCCACCCGCCGCTCCGAAAGGCAGATAACGGTCGCCGCCGCATCGTAGCGCACGCCCTCGTCTTCATCATTCAGCAGCGGGATCACGTCGTTTAGCAAGGCCGGATCGCCCCGCTTCGCAATCGCTTCCAGCACCGCCGCGCGCACCCGGCTCTTCTTATCGCTCAAACCTTTGCTCAGCGCCTTCGCACTCTTGGGGTCCGGATCCAGAGCCAACCGCTGCGCCGCCAGCGCTCGCACAGGAGAAGCGTCGTCTTGCCGAATGGTTTTGATCGCTTCCCATCCCATGCCGCCGTAAGGCACAAAGCCGATGCCTGTTTCGAAGGCCAGTTTCTCTAGTTGTTGGCGGTCGCGCAGCGTGTCGAGTTGCGATTGTAAAAGCCCTTTCGAGCTTTTGCGCTCTCCTGTGAGCAGCGCGTAATAGACCTCGTCCGCCATGGGATCCTTCAGCAGGTAGAGCGAATTCGTACACGCCAGCACCACCTGAGTTTCCTTATCGTTCAGGCAGGCGCGCAGCTTTGGCCGAGCCGCCGCGCTGTTCATACGGCCTAAAGAAGTGGCCGCCTCTGAGCGCACGCCTTTATCCGGATCGGCCAGCGCTTCCTCGGCCATTTTCTGCGCCTCACGGTCTTTGATCAAACCAAGCCCATGAATCGCCTTGGCGCGGCGCCCGGCGTTCTTATCCGCGGCCCCTTCTTTAAGCATGGTCCAGGCGCGTTGGCTGGGAGCGCGTTGGGGAGAGGGATCGGCGGTTAGCGAATTTGGCACGGCTAGGAGCAAAAGAAAGGCGAGCATGTTGTCTCATGGACAGTGTACGTTGGCCTGCGCCACGGGCTGTCTCTACTCCGTTTCTCGAACGTGCTTTAACCTGGCGGCCAGTTCCGGGGTTAACGCGCTTTCGGCATCAGGTGTGATCAAACCCGCAGCTTCCATCGCTTTGACGTGAACCTGATCCTTCAGCCGATAGGAGCTAAGCTTCATCCGAAGCAAATCGGCGATGGGAATAACGAGCACGGTCTTACCGTGAAAGTATTTATGTGCTGGGTTGATCGTAGGGTTGGGTGTGGCTTGGGCCGGAGTAACCTTCTCGCCGGCGTATAGAAGATGCACGGCGTTCCTCGCGCTCTCGACTGGACCGTAGATCAACATATCGAGTCCGGCGGCGTGACGAAACCGAAAGCCATCCTCGGCAGCGGCTTTCTGAATCCGGTCCAGATCTGAGCGATGCACCAAAAGATCTACGTCGCGGGTAGTGGCCGCGTGCTCCGGGCTCGCCTCTTCGACATAAATCAACACTGCAAGACCCCCAATAAGTTCATGAGGGATGTGACGGGCGTTGAAAGTGTCAGTAATTTTGTGCAACAATCCGGCCAGATGAAATAACTTTTCTTCAAACAAGGTGTTTACTGCCTCGCCTTTGCTTATCACGTCCAGCAGGAACTGTTCAAAGGACTCGCTTCTTTGACCTTCGCCGGCCGTAAATCGATGTCCTGGCGATCTCACGCGCCCCGGTCCAGCCGATTCACTCCGCTCGGCGTTGCCACGAATACCTGGCTAGCGAGCCCGATAAACAAACCATGTTCGACCACGCCCACCACGCTATCCAACTCGCGCTGCAAATCGGCGGCGGATTTGATCGGCCCAAACGCACAATCGAGAATGTAGTTCCCGCCATCGGTAACCAACGGATCGTCCGCATTGCGACGCATTCTGAGACTTGGAATCGCGCCCAGCTTGGTCAAGATTCTGGCGGTGGCCTGCCAGCCGAATTGCGCCACTTCCACCGGCACCTTGGCGTGTGTACCCAGTTGCCGCACCAGTTTGGATTCATCCACGATGATCACCAGCCGCTTACTGGCGGTGGCCACAATCTTCTCGCGCAACTGGTTTCCGCCGCCGCCTTTGATGAGATCCAGGGTATTCAGTTCCACCTCATCGGCGCCGTCAATCGTCACATCGATTTGCGCATATTCCCCGAGCGTCGATAAAGGTATCCCAAGGCTGCGCGCCTGCTGGGCCGTCTCCTCTGAGGTGGGAATACCGATCAGCCGAAGACCCTCTTGCACGCGCCGGCCAATGGCCGCCACGGCAAACCGCGCTGTGCTGCCGGATCCCAATCCTACGATCAGCCCATCCTCCAAATCCGCCGCCGCCCGGTTTGCCGCCGCCTGCTTAAGCCGATCCGTTGCCGACAGCGGTTCTGAAGTTTCTGTACTCATGGAGGAACCAACCTCTCCACTATGCCACCAAATAGATATACTTTTCAGGGAGAATGATGACAAAACACTTAACGCCATCAAAACATCAGCCGACTAACCATGGTTCTGAGGTTGCTACCGATTTGAGCCGCGACGCCGTGGCGGAGATAGCCGACAGTCTGCGTCCACTGCTGGCCGACGTGTTCGCGCTCTATTTGAAAACCAAGAACTTCCACTGGCATATGAGCGGGCCGCACTTTCGGGATTACCACCTGCTGCTGGATGAACACGCCGATCAGATTTTTGCCATGTCGGACGACATAGCCGAACGCGCGCGCAAACTGGGTGCGTCTACGCTGCATTCCATTGGCGAGATCGCCCGGTATCAGCGGCTGAAGGACAGTGACGCCGAAATAGTAGAAGCAAAGGAAATGCTGCTGGAACTGCACGAAGACAACCTGCACCTCACGCGCTTCCTGCGCGCGACGCATGACGTCTGCGATCGGCACAAAGATGTGGCCACGGCTAGTTTGATCGAAAACTGGATCGACGAGACCGAGCGCAGAACCTGGTTCTTGTCGGAAACCGTCCGCTGAACACGAAAGCCTATTTTGTGCGTTCCGCTGGCCAACCGTCCGACTTTTCGAGATCGTGAAAGGCCTTGGAAACTTGTTTGGCCAACTTCATGTTGAAGGTTTTCTGGTCGTGCATCTCTGTTGTGAGTTTCCTCCAGAGATTGACAAAACGTTCGGCTTTTGTATAAAACTCGTGGAACTTCTGTTCAGCTTCGCGGCGTTGCGCCGCTTGCCGTTCCGCTTCAGGTTTAGTCGCCCAATTCTCAAACGACTGCTGAGTCATCCGCCGTTCGCTATCGTTAGTTGCGTATTCAAGCGGGCGCCGGGCGCCAGGGTGCTGCGCCCACAGAATTTGCGAAGAGATAAAAAGCGTTACCGCCAGCACCTTTTGCATGGTTTGCTCAACATGTTTGCTCAACATCTAAGTGCGCGCGCGCACTCGTTTGTATCATCGACCGGGGCGGTATTTCATTTCACAAAAAATCACAAAAAGTGATACACCTTACGAGCCGGGAAAAGTTCTAGGGACGCCCTAGCGCTGGCAGGCAATGGTAGCCGCGATCGCACCAGATCAGCGGACTTCCTTTGTGCCTTTGAATGTTCCGGACATGCCCCACGAGGATAAGGTGGTCGCCGCCTGGAAAGGTTTGATGCAATGAGCAGGCAAAGGTAGCCAGGACGTCAGCCAACAGCGGAACAGCGTTCCAACCGGGTGTCCAATCGACGCCGGTGAAGCGATCTTCTTCGTCACGGCTGGCAAAGCGCGCGGCCATCTGCTGCTGGCGTTCGCTTAATACGTTGACCGCGAATGGCTCATCTGCCGATAGCCCGTCGAGGAAGCGGGCGGCCCGGTCAATGCAAACCAGAATGAGCGGGGGCTGAAGCGAGACGGAGGTAAACGAACTGACCGTCATTCCGTAAGGCGAATTGCCAGGAAGGAGGCGTGTGACTACGGTAACGCCGGAGGCGAACAATCCGCAGGCGGAACGAAAATCCGCAGCGCTTACCGATTCATTCTCGGGCATGCCGGATTGCGGTTTCGCACTCACCTTTTGATGGTAGCCGCTTCAAACGCGAGAAAGCGGCTTTCCAGATCCGCCTGGGCGGTGGCCTTTTCACTACCGCTGAGGAATGCCGCGCAAGCTTTACCGGTCCGGTTTGTGGCGCATGCCTTCACCGGAAAGTGGTATGTGGCGTCGCTCCAATAGCTATCTCCGCTCAGAAACGAGTATTCAAGACTATTGCGGACAATCTGCTTCAAATCTGCGTAGGTAAGGCCGTATGTGAGGACAGCGCGCTGGTATTCCTGTGTGAGATGGCTGCGATTCACGCCTTCGTCGTCGGTTGAGATAACCACAGGCACGCCGTACTTCCGGTAGATGGGAAACGGGTGATCGCCGCCTTTCACTCCCAGAATCAAATCGTTGCTGGTTAGATTGATTTCCACGGCCACGCGCTTCGCTTGCATTTGCCGTAGCAACTCGACCGCGCCTGTTTCGTACATAATGTCCACCCCGTGGCCGATTCGCTCGGCATGCCCGGTCTCGATCGCTTCCCGAATATGAAACCGCAATCCTTCCGGCGGTACCAGCCCTGACGTGAGTTCGCCGGCATGAAGCGTGATATGCACCTTGGGATAAAGCCGTTTGGCGAAATCAACCATTTGCATATGGAGGTGATAATCGCCCATGGAGTTGATGCCATCTTCCGGCTGGACGAAGTTGACGGCCACCACCCGCGGATCGCTAGCCGCTAACTGAAAGCCGGCCAGCGTTTGCGCGAAGACCTGCGCCTTGGGAAACTCGCGCAACACCTGAAACACATAGCGGACCACCACTCTGCAGGGCGGCGACGCCGGTTCGCTATCGCAATGCAGGTTCGTGCGGCGGACGCGCTCAATTTCGTCCACACGCGCTTTCAGTGCCGCGACCAGATCGGGCAACCCGGCTGATTTCAGTTTGGCCGCCGTGTCCTCAAAATTGCCGTCGAAACCCGTGCTGCCGCCGAGCTGTGCGATGGGACCGTTTCCGGCAATCGCCATCAACTCAAGATAAGATTCGTTCTGCTCCGCTGCGCGGCGAACCACGTCTGCGACGAACTCTCCCGTGTGCGGGGAATCGACCGCGGAAAACAACCCGAACGTGTTAAAGAAATGGTCGTGAGCGGATTCCCGGCCCGGCACAAAGTTGCGCATGGAATAAGTGTCAATCAGCGAACTCAACTGTGCGTTGTCGTGATTCGCGCGGGAAGCCTCCAACGGATCGGCAGCGGGACAAATACGGAGAATGGCAAGGGTGTGCTTGTCGATACAAAAGCCACTCTCCGCCGCGGCGCCGACAAGAGTTTCCGCGTAGGTGGCGCCCGCGAGGTGATTGTGCAGATCTCCGCCTTTGGGCATGCGCAGGAGGAAGGCATACAATTCCGGCGGGCTATGGCGGAGTTGATTGAGTTGCTGCTCGATATTCGGGGGTGGCGCTGCGCAGTACAAAAGAGCCCCGCAGAAGATGAAAGGAACCAGCCGGAGAAATGGATTCATTCTAGGTCAAGATATCAATCGAGGAGTCGAATGATGAAGGTCGCAGATTTCCGCCGCATTGCGCTGAGCCTAGAGGGTGTGGTGGAAGCGTCACACATGGGGGCGGCGGATTTCAGGGTGGGTGGCCGAATCTTCGCGACGCTTGCTTCGGAGAAACAGGGTTTTGGAAACCTGATGCTGACGCCGGAAGTGCAAGCTGAGTTTGTTGAGAATCAACCGGATGTTTTCCTGCCGGTTGCAGGCGGCTGGGGAAAGGCGGGCGCGACGCACGTTCGGCTTGCTAAAGCAAATGAGGACCTACTGGCGGGAGCGTTGCGGACCGCTTGGAAACTGCGTCTCGATAAGAACGCGAAGACGGGTACGAAGAGACAAGCCAAGCGTTAGCGGCAAAGGCGCGCCTCGATATAGCCGGAAGGCTCATCGATCGGCTGAAAGACCTGATTCGGATTATCCAGGCCGAAGCGCGAAAGGTCAACCAGCAGGCAATGCTTGTTCGGCATCACCAGATGAATTTCGGCTATTGCTGGAAAGTGTTGCATCACGGCGTCGGCCATGTCGTACAACGTCTGCTGAACGGATAGGCTTTTGTGGGCGGCAAAAACGGAGAGCAAGAGGCGACGAATTTCGGCGTGAGTTTGGTTGTAGTCAATGTCCGCCGCGTTGTAGACCCAATCGGCTTCGAGCACTGTGCCGAGCAAACGGTCGTTCGTTTCGGCTAGCGTGGTGTATTTGTCTTTGCGGAATCCGGCAAATCCGGAATCGGCGGTTTTCAGAATTTGCAAGCCGCTGATGCCGGAACGAAGCGTTTCGGCGGATCGCGTGACGGCGAGCGATACCGTGCGGCGTTCGAGGCCCGCTTGGATGAACGCAGCGGGGCTATCATCGATACGCGCCCAGGGCACTTCGTTGATTTCGATCCGCGCTTGGCTCAGGTGGGGCACGGTATCGAGAAAGTGGCGGCCCAGATCGCGGGCGAATTCTTCAATACGCGAAATGGGCTTCTGGCGGGCCAGTATGTAGACCGTGTTCTTCATCGTGTCGGTGGGCAGCACGATGCTGTTATCGGCCTTGGTGAACGCTTCCTGAAAGGCTCCTTCGAGAAAAACATCGATGGACAATTCTTTCACTTCATGGCGGTCTTCGAGCCGCTGCACGTAAGTCAGCCGGACGCGCGTCTTTCCGTAAGTGTCGAAAATCAGATTTGGCATGGTTAGCTACCGCGATAAGTGGTGTATCCGAATGGGCTGATGAGCAGCGGTATGTGATAGTGCGCCGCTCCTCCCGGAGTCACTTTGAACGATACGGCTACCTCAGGATAGAGGCCGTCCGGGAAAAGCACCGTGACATCAAACACGATGCGATAGATGCCTGGAATGAGGCTGTGCCCTTCCGCTAGAAGATTTTGGCAGCGGCCGTCGGAATCGGTGACGCCGGCGTTGATTTGACGGTTCCCTTGGTAGAGCTGCACAGGCACACCGCCAGCCGGCTTGCCCGAGGATGTATCGAGAACGTGCGTGGAGAGACGGTTCATGCGGCAAGGAGCTTTCGCAAACGTAGAAGTGTGATTTTATTCTGTTCCACCGCGGCTATGCGCAACTCTTCAGCGGGCAGGTTAGGGAGACGCGCTTCCAGGAGGGCCAGCATTTCATTAGCGGATTTTCCGGTGGCACAGACGATGAAGATCCAGCCGAACTTAGCGAAGTAGGCTTGATTGAGGGCGGCGAGTTTGGCGGCTGTGTCCGCGGCGGCGGCATTCATGCCGCTCTGTTCCTCTAAAGACCACTGAGTCACTTTACCTTTTTCGCCTATTTTGGGATGCTGGGCAAACGCTTCCAACCAATCTGCTGGCGTGAGCTGCCACCAAGCGTCAGTGGCCGCCGTTTCAAGGTTGGAGAGATTGCGAAACGGTCGCGCCGCTAACATGCGGGCTACCCAATTGCGCGATCCGCAGCATTCGAGCAGCCTCGGAGCGATGTGCGCTTCATCGTATTGATCAAGTTCTGCGAGTGTCATAAAGGTGGCCTAAGAACTCACTGAGCAGGTTCTGCACCACCAACGAGCGGTAGCGGGCAGTAGAGCGGATATCGTCAATGGGTTGAATTTCCTGGGCGATCACTTCCCGCGCGTGTGCGATGAGGGTGCTGGTGACAGTTTGGCCAAGCAGAGCCGCTTCGAGTGTTTGACAGCGCAGGGGAACGGGCGCAACGCTGCCCAGCCCGACACGAATGTGTTTGATAACGGACGAATCCACTTCCGCCAGAGCGTTAAAGCAGACCTTGGAAATGGCTTGCGCCCGGCGAGCGCCTACCTTTCTGGCATAGTGGGTGAACTGGCGGTGTTGCCGGGAAAGGCGGATAGTCGATAACAGTTCGTCAGATTGTAACTCCATCAGTTTGTAGCCAGTGTGGAACCGGCTATAGGGGAGGCAGCGCGGTCCACGTTCCGAAACAAGTTCGACTTCGGCATCGTAAACCAACAACGCGGGAGGGGTATCGGCGGCGGGAGAGGCATTCACGATGTTTCCTCCCAGCGTGCCTCTGTTCTGATTGGCTATGCCGCCGGTCCAGCTGGCCGCCTGACACAGCAAGGGGAACTCAGTTTGTAGCACAGGCTCTCCTTGGATTTGGGAGAAAGTCACTGCTGCGCCGATTGTGACTGCTTCGGGAGAGATAGTGATAGCAGAGAGTTCGGCGAGCTTCGCGATAGAGACGAGCCTGCGGTAAGGCAACCGGCCAGCGTTGAGAAGCACCATGAGATCCGTACCGCCCGCCATGGGCCGCCAGCCATCTCCCGAGGAGAGCAATCCTAAAGCATGGGGCAAGTCAGTGGCAATCACCAGATCGTAATCAGGCAGGTACGACCTCATGCGTCGCGGCGGCTGGCTCTTCCGAGCGCGTCGAAGATTTTTTGATAGCCGGTACAACGGCAGATGTTGCCAGCCAAACCCTCACGGATTTGTAAAGGAGACGGATGCGAATGGCGGGCGAGCAACGAACAAGCGGCCATAATCATACCGGGAGTACAGATACCGCATTGCGCCGCGCCGGTTTCGGCAAATGCGGTCTGAATGGCATGAAGCTGCGAGCTTTGCGCCAACCCCTCAATGGTTTCGATACAGGCCCCATCCGCCTGTTTGGCGGGCACAAGGCAGCTATTCACCAACTCTCCATCAAGGATGACTGAACATGCGCCGCACTCCCCCTCTCCACAACCCTCTTTGGTGCCGACTAGCTGCAGATCTTCGCGCAATACATCGAGTAGACGTTTCATGGAAGGCACAGTGACGGTTCGCGGCGTGCCGTTTATGGTGATCGAGATTGGCGTATCGGCCATTAAGCAATGGGCCTTTCGGCAAACAGTACATCCTCAGGCAGAAGCGGCACATGGTTGAATGGGATACCAAGCGCATCCTCCACCGCGTTGAGAATGGCGGGCGCGGGGCCATCCATCGGCAATTCACCAATCCCTTTGGCTCCCAAAGCCCCGTGTTCGTATGGGATTTCCTCGAACAGAACATCAATGGGAGGCACGTCCATAGACGTAGGGACGATGTAGTTGGTCATCTGGTTGTTGACCATGGCGCCCTCTTTGAAGAGAACTTTTTCATAGATTGCGAAGCCAATGCCCTGCAGCACGCCTCCTTCAATCTGTCCGGCAGCGAGTAGGGGATGCAGGACTCGACCTACTTCCTGCAGGGCCGTGAAACGATCGACGTGAATTTCTCCGGTGAGTGTATCGACCGACACTTCCGCGACATAAACGGCCCACGAGTATGCGCCGTAGGCATCGCCGCGATATTTCTGGTCGTCCCAAAAGATGGCCTCCGGCTCCTGGTATTGGGCAGAGACTTCGAGCGGGGCATGGGAGGCGCAAGCTTCGGCAAACTGCGCGGGAGAGTAATCGGCCGGGAGACGCAGCTTTTCCTTGAGTTCGAGGGAAGCAGTCTCAACCAACTTACCGATGATCATACTGGTCCGCGAGGCAACGGTAGGTCCGCTGTTGGGGACTCGCGAAGTATCGGGGCGAGGAATACTCACCCACTCATAGGGAATGCGCAGAGTCTCCGCCGCTACTTGAGTGAGTACGGTATTAGTGCCTTGGCCCATCTCCGTCATGGAGCTCAATATTTCCACTCGGCCTTGGGCACTGACACTCAAGGTGACGACCGACTGAAGGTAGCGCTCTCCCGAGCCGGTGAACCCAGCGCCATGGAAGAAGGTGGCAAAGCCGATGCCCTTCTTTACCAGGCTGTTGCGATTGTCAACCGGGAACCTGGCTCTCTTTTCGGAATAGCCGGTGTGAGTTAGGGCGCGCCGCTGCAACGCGGGTAGATGAAGCGGCTGCCGGATGGTCTGGCCGGTGGCGGTGGTGTCGCCAGTACGGAGGAAATTCCGCTCGCGAAAGTGCGCCGGTTCGAGATTGAGGCAGCGGGCGATTTTATCCATATGGCGCTCGAGGGCAAAGATACTTTGCGGGGCACCGAAACCGCGAAAGGCTCCGTGGGGCGGGGAAGTGGTAGCCACCGCGGTACTGCGCACGCGCACGTTCGGGCAGCGATAAGGGCCGGGAGCGTGAATGGTTCCACGCGAAAGCACAACAGCGGAAAGCGTGGCATAAGCGCCGCCATCAATAGTGAATCCGATATCCATGGCAAGCAGAGTGCCGTCAGCCGCGACAGCCGTCTTGTGACGTGTGCGCGAGGGATGGCGCTTGGTGGTGGCCGCCATATCCTCTTCGCGGTCGTAGATCAGTTTAACGGGGTGGCCCGACTTCCACGCGAGCAGGGCCGCATGACCGGCGATCATGGAGGGATACTCCTCTTTGCCGCCAAAAGCGCCGCCGGTCTCCTGCTGAATCACGCGGATCTGGCTTGCCGGCAGGCCGAACAGGCTCATGAGCGACTTATGAATGTAATACGGACACTGCATGGAACCGCGCACGGTAACGCCATCCTGCGGATTAGCTGTGGCTAGCATGCCGTTGGTTTCGATATAGAGTTGTTCCTGAGCGCCGGTACTGTATTCGCCCTCAACGATGTGAGCGGCGTGCGACCAGACCGCATCCACATCGCCTTTCTCCATCAGGTAGGTTTTGAAGAGGTTATCCTCACCCCAAATGACCGTGTCGGCGCGCAGCGATGAGTTGATATCGAAGACAGAAGGAAGGGCCTGGTAGTCGATCTTTACGAGTGACCGAGCCTTCTCCAGGAGGTTCTTATTGGGATGAGCGAGCAGGAGAATGGGTTCGTGCAAGTGGTTCACCTGAGTGGAAGCAAGATAGGGTTGATCTTCCACTATGAGTGAAACCATATTCTTGGCGGGAATGTCGGCAGCGGTTACGATAGTGAATTCATCCCAGGGGACGCCATCCTGAAATGTGATTCGCAGAATTCGCCCGCGAGGGATGGTGCTGCGGACAGTGATGCCGTGCCACATGCCGGGCACGTGTAGATCATCGACATAATCGGCCTGACCGGTGACTTTGCCCATCACCTCTTTTCGGAGGACGGATGAGCCAACCACGCCGTAGCTCATATCCGCCTCGCTTCACACTCGCGGCCGTTGGGTGGTGCGGGGAAGCGGCCATCTTCATAAACGACTTCGCCACGCAGGAACGTCGTTTTCACCTGGCCGGTGAAACGCTCTCCCAGGTAGGGAGAGATCTTGTTGCGGAAGTGGAGTTGAGTCTCGGTAACATGCCATGTCCGGTCAGGATCGAAGACGGTCAGATCGGCATCCGCGCCGACCGCGATGCAGCCCTTCCGGCCGGACAATCCACAGAGCAGGGCGGGCTGCTCACACATCCACTTGACGATCTCGGAGATGGGGATTTCGGCCAAACGCGCTTTGGTCCAGATAGCTGAGAGAGCAAGGGAGACGGAGGCGATGCCGCCCCACGCGGTTTGAAAGTTGCCGGTTGGGAGTTGCTTCATCTCAAGCGGGCAGGGTGAGTGGTCGGTAGCGATGAGATCGATATCGCCGTCGCGCAGCGCCTGCCAAAGAAGAGGGCGGTGAAAGGCAGCGCGAATAGGAGGGGCGCACTTGAATTGAGTGGCGCCATCGGGAATGGATTCGGCCGAGAAATAGAGATAGTGAGGACAAGTCTCAAGTGTGATAGGGAGGCCTTCGGCGCGCGCCTGCCGCAAGTCAAACAAGGCGTATGAAGTGGCGAGATGGACGATATGGACGCGGCAGCGGTGTTGGCGGACGAGGTCGATCATGAGGCGGATGGCTTGCAACTCTGCTTCGTCGGGACGCGAGGCAAGGTAGTTGACATATTGCTTCGGATTGCCAGCAAAGGGTTGAAGCGCATACGGTAGTTCGGCGTGAACCAGTAGCGGCAAACCAGTTGCGGCGATGATAGGCAGCGCTGCGCGCAAGCCGGCTTCATCCAGCATGGTGAACTCAGCAACGCCAGAAGGAACGAGGAACGCTTTGAAGCCGGCGACACCGGCCTCGGCAAGTGGTTTGAGATCGGCTGCGTTCCCTTCCACCGCGCCGCCCCAGAACTCGTAATCGACCATCGCCTTGCCGTTTGCCGCGGCGCGTTTCTGCTCCAGGGCCGCAACGTTGGTGGTGGCGGGAATAGAGTTCAGCGGCATATCAACCAGACAGGTGTAACCGCCGGCGGCGGCGGCGCGGGTTGCGGTTTCAAAACCCTCCCAATCGGCACGGCCCGGCTCGTTGATGTGGATGTGGGTATCGATCAATCCGGGTAATACAAAGTAGTTTCCGAAATCCTTCAGCAGCGCGTCATCGGGCGGGGCGGAATGACCTGTGATCTCGGAGATGCGGCCATCTTCCACGACCACGCAGGCAGGGCGAACGCCGCCGGGAAGAACGACACCGGAAGAGCGAATTACTAGCTTCTGAGCGTGAATAGATGTATTGTCGCACTGGCGGAATTGCTATACTTCGGCGGGTTCGGATTATGGAGATTCAGCATGAAGACTTTCTGCGGCAGGCAATTGATCTGGCGGTGGATAACGTGCGGCAAGGAAGCGGGGGGCCTTTTGGCGCGCTGGTGGTAAAGGATGGTTTAGTGATTGCCACCGGCACAAACCGCGTGACAGCCAGCAACGATCCGACGGCGCATGCCGAAATCGTAGCGCTGCGAGCGGCCTGCAAGGAGGTTGGCGCCTTCCGGTTGGATGGCTGCGATATTTACACGAGTTGCGAGCCTTGCCCGATGTGTCTGGGGGCGCTTTATTGGGCGCGAGTCAAGGCTTTCTACTTTGCGGGAAACCAGCAAGACGCGGCGCGCGGACAATTTGACGATTCGTTTATCTATGGCGAGTTGGAGAAGCCGATGGAGAGGCGGACAATTCCGGGGTATCGCTTGCTGGCGGCAGAGGGATTTAGGCCGTTTGAAGCGTGGTTGAAGAGTGAGAATAGGGTTGCGTATTGAGGTGACAGAGCGCAAGAGGTGACAGATTGCTCAGGGGGCGTGGAGATGGTTGGAGATGGTGGCGGTTTGGCCGTCTACCTTTTGCAGGTGAACAGTAAACTTTTCATTGTAGGTGGGTGCGAGGTCCTGGAGCAAACTCAGAGCGACGGCTTCACCGAGTTGGATGGAGGTATCGGTATCGCTCCGCCAATGGATGCCCGCGAGGATGCCGTGGCCGAAGCTGATATTGTGCGCGAGTTTGTTCAGCTCGCCGTTGACAGTTAGCGCGCCCGCATCACTCCCCTGGTGGGGTTTCGTTGAGGCGCCCGTGGTCGACGGGACGACGGGATTGGGGATGATGAAGCCGCCGTCAAAGAAGAACTTTAGAACGGTGATGCAAGCGCCCGCGACAGCGCCATGGCCGGTGGGATAAGCGGGATGGGTGGGCGAGCCTTCCGGGAAAGCTTGCGAGAGGAAATAGCTCTTATTGGTGGCAAAGGCGGTTTCGACCGCCTGGGAATTGAGCACGGTTGGAGAGAGTTGCCCTTCCACGGAGGGAGCCGACGGTGTCTTGCTGAGGTAAACAATAGCGCCGCCGGATTCAGGACGATGGCGCAAATGCACAAACCATTTCTGGTACCAAACCGCTTTCAGAGCGGCCGAAGCCGCGGTGGTGAGAACCGAAGAAATGTCCGGCTGACCGAAGGTGGCAAACCCGTTTTGGGTCTTATCGCCGTTATATGGGTTGCCTTGATTCAGCGGCGCGTTGAGGGAGTTCAGGACAAGATAAGCCGTAAGGTAAGCCTGATAAAGCACATCCACGTGAGTATAGGCGGCGAGTCCGCGTCCGTTACGGAGATACAGAGGAGAAGACAGCGGCGTTAGCGAGTGACCGGGAGTGGGTTGGCCGTTTTGAACCTCCTGGAACGTCTGCTTGTCCAGCATAAAGTCCACACCGGGCTGATTGGTGACGTATCTCTGAGTGATGGGCAGAACTCCCATAGCGGTGTCTTGCAGGAGGAACTGAGATAGATAGGGGCCGGCGGTCTCTCCTGGGAAGCCTCCCCGGAAAAGGAGGTCGGTTGTCACCTGGCGGCTGTCGTCTCGCGGGCCAGCGTAAACGGGCAAAGCCGAGAGTTCTTTGGCGGCCATTGCGGCGATTTGGTTGGATGCGTAGCCGGTAAAAGGCACGTCGCGCAGCAAGGAGGCCCAATAGAGTTCCACCAGCTCCGTGGCGTAGGTCTCGCTCGCTAAGGGCGGAGCAGGCGGAACGCTGAACTGGCTGCTGTCGAGGCATTCCATAGGAAATGCCAAGCCGCCTTGGGGGCCGTTCAAGGTTCGCGGTCCACCTAGAATAATGCGATCGAAATCATGGGGCTTTCCGCTGTCCAAGGCCCTTCGGAAGGATTCCCAGGCGGCGGGATCGACGCGGCCGATGGCGGCTTGTTTAACGCCTTTGGTGTAGGTGCCGCACTTGTCGGCGTAGCGAGCTTCGTCGCCATTGTCGATCTGTTTCGGAGCGTGGACCGAGGCGTCGCGATGTGCTTCGGCGAGGCGCAGTTCGAGACTTCTGTGAACGCGATCTTTGGTTGCCGGGGTGGGCGTGATTGGGGAGGCGTGTGGGGTGCTCATTATGATTCGGAGGCGGACTTATAAAGGGCGCGGATGTAACCCATGCTATACGACCATGACGATTGGCGGGCGCCCGCCATAGCAGGCACGTGATCGGCAATCAGATTTCCGCGAAAATCGACGTCAACCAACGTCTTCATGAGCTTTGCCATGTCAGTGTAGCCATTATCGATGTAGGTTTCCACGAAGTCGGGAATGGGAGAGCTCACATTGCGGAAATGGATTTTCCAAAGCTTACCCATTTTGGCAAAGGCGCGCGCCGCTTCGAAGACATTTTTACCCATGCCGGCGCCACCCTCCATCCAAGTGCCGCAGCAAAGACAGACGCCGATATTCGGCGAATTCGCTATCTCGAGAGCTCTCACATAGCCATCGAAGGTCCCAAAGATATGGCGCGGTATGCCGCCTAACACGGGAACGGGAGGGTCGTCAGGATGAATGCCGATGCGCACGCCGGCCTGTTCGGCTAGAGGCGCGATTTGGCGGACGAAGTAAGTGTAGTTATCCCAAAGTTCGTTTTGCGAATAGGCGCGTGAGTGGGTGAGCGGCCCCTCATACACCTTGCCGTTCCAGTAGCCCTTGGCGGTTTTCAAGTGGAACGAGCGCGCTTTACCGCCGCCGCGAATGGTTTCCGGATCGCTGGACCAAATGCCGTTCGCCATGTGCGCATAGGTGATATAGCCGATGCCGGCTTTGCCAGTATCTCGAATATATTGCTTGAGCCATTCGATTTTTTGATCGCGGCCGGGCAGGTTGAGAGTGATCTCCTCAATGTTGCGGTTGTCGTTGTTAGAAATGTTCCAGACCTTGAGGCCGGCGGCTTCGACGCGCTGGCGGATGGCGAGAAAGTTGTCAAGAGTGGCGCGTCCGCTGCCGGTTTGGACGTTCAGATAGTCGACACCCATCTGCTTGATCCAGGTGAGATCTTCGTCACTGACGGTTTCGTCAACCTGGACAGAAATCTTGATGCCGGGAGAGAGTGGCTGGAGCGATTTGGGCCTAGCAGACGGATCTAAAGTTGCCGCGGCGGCGATGGCCGAGAAGGCTCGGCGGGTTATTTGCATGCTTGGACAAACTCCTGGTGAAACATCATATCGTCGTTTCGTTTCGGCAGCCCAGTTTCAGCGTTAGGCGGCGGCTGGCATGGTTTCGGAGGCGTCTTTGGTAGCAGTAGAGGCGGCTGGGCCGTCTTTCAGGGCCTCTTCGAGCAGTTGTTGTTTGCGGGCGGCGGTTAGGGTGGCGAGATACTTCTGAAACTGCTGAGTTGAAAATTCAAAGCCAAGCGCGGCGAGATCGAAGGTTTGATTGCGGTGAGCGGCGAGGAGGTAAGCCTGGGCGGCTTGTGCCAGGGCTGCGGCTTCCGTGGCTTTGCGTGCCTGTTGGAGGCGCAGGAATTCGGCCATTTCCTTTTCGCGGCGGCGGGCGAGGCGGGCTTCCTGAATTTGCAGATTGCGGAATTCTTTTTCGTGCTTGCGGCGGATTTCCATTTCGGTGAGGATGGCGGTGACGGGAGTGTTGTATTTGGGGTCGCGAGCGATCCACTCATTGCGGATGAGGGTGAGGAGAGCCATTTCGAGGCCGGGGATACGTTCGAGACGCCAGCGGCAATCGATGATGGATTGGAGCAGGGCACGTTCTTCGGGGCCGACGGGTTGCAGCGCTTTTTCGTATTCGTGGAGAAGAGCCTGGTAGGGGATGCCTTCTGCAGACGAGAGAATCACGGTGCGGCCGGTGAGCCCGGTTTTGACGGCATTGAGTGAGACTTTGGCTTTGCCTTCGGGGCTGGTAGGCCCGGTGCTGAACTGGGCGTTGGCGCGGTTGGCGGCCAGGCGGGCGTCGGAGAGTTTGGATTCTTCGGCGGTTGCGGATGTTTGGGATGCGGTGGCAGCTTGCTCGACGGCGCGGCGGTAAGAGGATTCGGACATGTGATTGAAACTCCTTAAGAAGTTGGAAATAAGAAAGCCCGCCGCGGGAGGACCCGGGCGAGCTCGATTGAAAGATAGCAGGCGAGGGACGGGAAACGAACTGTACGAAATATTACATAACGGGTAAACGATGGGGAGGATTGGGGATGCGGGTGAAAAATAAATGTTCTCGAGCTGTGACTGGAAAGCGACTCGCCCAAATGCCACTGCATGGCGGTTTGCTCGATCTCCAGCAGCCGCAGCGACCTAGCCGTTTCTGGCGATCGCATGATGTCGTCACCCAACAGTTGGGCGACCTCAATGCGCTCCGCCACCGGGCGGGTCTTCACATACGCCAAAACGATCCTGCGAACGTGGGAGCGGGTGCGATAGAGGGCAGCCCTAGAGTTGAACTCCAGCGGGTTGGACGCGCTGGCCTACCAGTGGATTAAGAACTCAATTCAAACTACCTCCGGTAGCATGTTTGAGATGGACAATGGCTGGCAGGCGTCGGCGAATGCCTGGATCGCCAATATGGGCGAACAAGGGGATTTCGGGCGACGCTACGTGCTCGACCCGGTTATGGTTCAGCGCTCGACGGCGCGATCGCCCAAGACAGCGCTCGATGTGGGCTGTGGCGAAGGCCGGTTCTGCAGGATGCTCAAGCAGCATGGTATCGAGGTAACAGGCATCGATCCGACGCATGAGCTGATTGAAGCCGCCCGCGCGGGCGACGCCGACAGAGAATATCTTAATGGGACCGCTGAACATCTCCCATTTCGCGACGATACCTTCGATCTTGTTGTGAGCTACTTATCCCTAATCGATATTCCCAACATCGAAGCGGCCATCCCTGAGATGGGATGGGTGCTGGTGCCGGGTGGAGCACTTCTAATCGCCAATCTCAACAGTTTCAACACGGCATGCTGCGACACGGGTTGGATCAAAGATAGCGCTGGACGCCGAATTTATTATCCGCTTGACAACTACCTTGAAGAGCGCCCGATGTGGGCGGCGTTTCGCGGTATCCGCATGCGGAATCATCATCGGCCAATGGGCACCTACATGCGTACTCTGCTTGACGCCGGTCTTTGCCTCTCCTATTTCGATGAACCATTACCCAGCGCCGAAGCTGCCGCTGAAAGAGCAGCAAGCTATCGGCGGGTGCGCTGGTTCTTGGTGATGGAGTGGATCAAACCCGCATAGGTGCTTGACTAAAACCGCTCCCGCCTGAGTAACGCGGCGATGTGTGTTAGCGGTCTTTGTTAGCCTGACTTTCGCAGCGAAAGTTAGGTTAGAAAACGAACCGCGAGCGGCCCGAGCTGCTGCTGTGCCAAAAAGGGGCGCATAGCGGTCCCACAAAAACAGCCGGTATTTCGTATGTTGCGCTACTGGAACACGTAGCCCGATGCGCTGGTTATGAAGCAGTTCCTCAGGATCTCCCGCGCTACGATGCCAGCTCGGCACGTCGCCGCCACATGCTTTTGGGGTGAAGGGCTGGGGCGAAGAGGGTCAACGGACGCTTGAAAAGGTCAGCCGTGACGCTGCGAGCACTTTGGAAGATATCGCGGACATTATCAATGTTGCACTTGAGCAATTAGTTCACTGGTTATCGGGCGTGTGCGAAAGGCCGCCGGGCACGTACACGCCAGAGCCGTGACCGTTGCGAGAAAGAACAACATGAAGAACGGGACGCCGTTGACGGCCCTGCTCGGACTGGCGAGCGCTGTGGACCCGAGACCGATTTCTATGACGAAGAGGGCAATGGCCACCAGTAGAGCCAGCGAATTCAGCGATCGCGTAAAAGTAGAGACAGGACGGACAGTGGTGAGCGCGGTGATGACGAAGTAGGCCGACATGAAGCCGCCCAGTGCGTTGACGTTGGTGAGACTTTTGTGAAGCGCCAGGATGGAACCGCTGATGCCCATGGTGAGCATGGCATAGACGAAGAGGAGGCCGCTGCGGCGGTGTAGGGTTGCTCCTTGGGGGGCCGCCAGCGCAGTGAAGCCGAAGATCATGGCCAGTCCGCCCGCGACGATGTGCAGCGGTAAGAGCATGATGAGGATACGCAGGTATTCTTCGCAAAGTTCCCGTGCATAGGGTTATGGATAAGTTCGCGCAAGGTTGCTCCGCAGCCCTGGGGGCGGCTGGAAAGCCGCCCTGCAGCCAGGAATGGCCGCCCTACGAAACGCGCGTCTGTTGCTGTCGGCGCACCCGGAAGGCATGGTGCCGCCGGATATCGGCAACGAACTTGATATGCCTCCTTCCAGTTTGTCGCATCACCTGGACCTCCGTATTCGCCGTGTACCAAAGAAACCTGTAATCGTTGCCCCAGGGTGCGTGATGGAGATGTGCAAGTAGGGAGCAAAAAACGATGGATGTGAAAGACCTTGTGCAAGAAAAGTATGGCGAAGCGGCGCGCCGGGTGTCTGAAGGGGAAGGGTTGCCGGCCGATTGCTGCGCATCGACGGGATGCTGCTCTGGAACGGCGGCGGCCTCCTGCGACCCGATTACCTCAAACCTTTATGACGACTCGCAAGCCGGCGAACTACCAGATACGGCTTTGAAAGCTTGGTTGGGATGCGGCAATCCAACGGCCCTGGCGCAACTCGCTCCCGGCGAGGTGGTATTGGATCTCGGCTCGGGAGGAGGAATCGATGTGATTCTCGCGGCGAAGCGCGTTGGTGCGAATGGGCGGGCGTACGGTCTTGAGATGACTGACGAGATGCTTGCGCTCGCGAACGAGAACAAGCGCAAAGCCGGGATGCAGAACGTGGAGTTTCTGAAAGGTGAGATTGAGGATATCCCGCTCCCGAACAACGTGGTGGATGTGATCATTTCCAACTGTGTGATCAATCTGTCGGGCGACAAGGACCGTGTTCTGTCTGAAGCCTTTCGAGTTTTGAAACCCGGCGGCCGGTTCGCGGTATCGGATGTGATCGTGCGCGGCAAAATGCCGGAGGCGGTTGGAAAAAACATGGAGCTTTGGGTGGGCTGCATTGCGGGCGCTTTGGAGGAAACGGAATACCGTGAAACGTTGGCGAAGGTAGGCTTAGAGGCGATCGATCTAGAAGTCACGCGCGCTTACAGGATGGAAGAGGCGCGCGCGTTCTTGACCGCAGAGGGTATTGATGTGGATACGGTTTGCGCGCAGGTGGAGGGCAAAATCGTAAGCGTGTTTAATCGTGCGAAGAAGCCGGTGGATGTCGGCCGCAGTGGGGCAGCCCGGTAACATATGAAGCGAAAAATCGTTTCAGAGGCGTTGGGAACGGCGCTGCTTCTGGCTGCGGTGGTTGGTTCCGGCATTATGGGCGGGCGGCGAACACGCTTGCCACGGGGGCTACGCTGGCGGTATTAAATCCTTACGTTCGGACCATCTCCGGCGCCCATTTCAACCCTGCCGCGACCCTAGCGGATGCCAGTCTTGGAGGATTGCCGTGGAAGGGGGCGTCGAGGCGAAATGCGAGGTTTTTCATCATCATCAGTCGGCCGAAGGCCCATGAGCACTCGGTTGAAAAACAAGTTAGGGCGCTTACGCTTCCGGCTCAGATTCGGCGTTTTTCATCATCATGGGTGGGCCGCAGGACCATGCGCACTCTCTTGGGTGTGCCGTAAATGTAATGGTCGTGCTGATCGGCGCCATCGCTCGGCAGCTTCGCCCGGACTTCATCCGGCATGTCGGCCCATATTTCACCAAACATGGTGGATAGGGGACGATCATCCTCATCCGGTGTATCCAACGGCGCACCGGGCGCGGCCTGATCTAGCAGCTGCGTCAGCCATTGCTCGACCGAGAGGCCCTGCGCCTGCGCATACGCTTTGAGAGCAGCGACCTTTTGATCAGGAATCTCAATATGTAAGGTTGCCATGGAATCAGCCCTTCCTTATCCAGCGTAACCGCCGCGCCCGTTCTCGAAGCGCATTATTCCACTCACATCGAAGGCACCCATCTCACGCTCGACCAGTCGGAAAAGCTGCTGGCCGGTGAAGCGCTCGGCGATGTCGATCCCGACGACGCGCGCGAGCTCCTCAACTACCGGGAAGCCTTTGACCTGGTCGCCGCTTACCTCGGCAGTTTACAAACGCCTGGTGCAGAAAGTGCGCGGCAATGCCGGTTCGCCGGGCGAATACCGCCACATCCAGAACTACGTCGCCAACTCCCTCACCAAAGGAAATCTCTACACGCCACCGGCGCCGCTCGATGTGCCGGTGCTATGGCGTTCAATGCGGCGGAACTACTCGGCGCCGCGGCGGCGACTGCGCTGTTTCGCTGGCTCACGGCGGCTTCCGCAGCTACGGCAAAGGATGTCGTCCTTCCCCACCCCGAGACTCAGGGTCGCGAAGGAGTCCAACGATGAAGCGGCCCAACGAGCGCTCCTGTCGCCCATTGTGAGGCGCGAACAAATTCCGGCGGGGATGGGACTATGAGGTTCGCTCGGCAACCTATGCCGAAAGCACGGAAAGGCCCGTGATCATAGCGTAGTCGGCGGTGTTATTTGTGATCAAAGGCACTTGGTAATAGATGGCGGTAGCAGCGATCCACGCATCGGCCGTCTTGATTGGCCGACCGATTTGCCGTGCCGAAAAAGTGACCTTCGCCCATTGAAGACAAAGCTCTCGACTCACCGGAAGGACTGCGTATTTTGTAATGAAACGGGCTAAATCCGCCTTGCGAAGAGGGCCCCATTGACGCTCCAGCGACCAACGCTCGAACTCGGCGAGGGTCATGAACGAGATTCCAAGGAGTCTCCCTGTAAGGTGGTTGCGGAAACCAGCAGCGCGCGAATCTCCTTTGAACAGCATCGAGATAACATCGGTGTCAACGACCGCGGCGTTCACTGCTCTGGTCCAGCACTTGTTCCTTCGGCACGCCAGCCCTGTAGAAGCTTTGAAAATTCTTCCACGGACTCGTCCGCCGGGTGACGATCACCGAGCAATTCGGAAAACTCGCGAACCGGGTGCACCCCCTGCTGCATGGCGAGTTCCTCGAATGACGGTGAAACTGCCGCGATTTCGGCTGTTCCCTGAGTTGGTGATGGGCTCTCCACACGCTTAGAATAACAAGGCGGCCGTCGCTAGCGTATTTATGAAACGGCGTAAAGATGCAGGCGAATACTCAGCAGCCGTAAACCTCTTTAAGCTTCGCTTGGGTTTGGGGGCCGCAGACGCCATCGACGGTCAGGCTGTGCTCGCACTGGAACTCCTCGACGGCGGCTTCAAAATTCGGCCCGTCGTTTCCGTCAATGTCGCCGATAAAATATCCCAAGCTGCTGAGGCGCGCTTGTTGACCGGATATTTCGTCCACTGGGTCTAAGTGGCCGATTTTGATGGGAATGGATAGGCCTCCGTAAGGGGTCTGCTGGGTGTCTTGAACGACCAGTCGAGACTCGGTTGCGGACGGAGGAATCTCCAGTTCCAATTTGCCCTCTGCGTCGCTGGTCAGTTGGTGAGAATCGGAATCGACGATCAGAAGGCAGGGGGCGTTTGCGATGGGTTTCTCATATTGATCTCGCAGTGTGAGCCGGAGCTTGAGAGGGTTCTTGTCTACGACGAAGGTATGCTTCTTTTCGGTGGGACGCGAGTACTCGCCTGAGTCGAGGTCTGGAATGAAGAGGGAATCTCCAGGAAGGAGGACGTTGGGATTCTGACGTTTTTCCTTCAATTCAGCGTTGCTCGGATGGTTCCAGACGGTGAGGTAATCGGAGAATCCGGATCGCCATGCAATGCCCGGTACATGATCGCCCTGTTTGACAGTGTAGTATCCAGCCATGAAGCCCTCGGACGCAGTGAGGAAACGATAGGGTATCACGGCTTGTGTCGGGCGGGGTGCGAAAGCGGCGGGTGTTGCGACATAGAAGTGGGGCCTCGTCGCGACCGGTAGCATTCGTTACCGCTCCTTACAGTCGCGGCTCAGCCACGCCGCTCGCAAGGATTTGAAGGTCTATCACTTATGGGTGCAAAACGTGTGAGACAATAATTTTCTCATGGGCGATAGCGAGGATAAGGGGACAGTCCACGGATCGAGCGAGGGCGGAATTGCCGGGAAGCATGCGGTGCCCGGTACGCCCGAAGTGCGGGTGGGCTCGGCGACGGCGAAGCAGTTTAATACAGTCGAGTTTCGGCTGGTACCGATTGCCTGTTTCCGGGTGGACGACATACGGTTTGCCTTTGATTCCTCGTTCGTCACATCCGATGCCGACAGCAAGAACGACATACGGACGGAGTTGCAATTGCTGGTGGATCTTCTCGAATCTAACCCGGAGTCGCCGCTTTCCGTTTTCGGGCATGCGGACCCGGTGGGGAACGACGACTTGAACAAGCAACTGAGCGGACGGCGTGCGACGGTGATCTACGCGCTGCTGATTTCGACGACCGACCCGGACAGCGCGGTGAAGTTATGGCAGGAGGTGGCGAAAACGGAGAACTGGGGCGTGGACCAACGCCAGAAGATGCAATCGTTGACGGGGTTGCCGGACGGGACGCCGGATGCCACCCTCTTTAAGGCGTACATGGAGAAGTTGACGCCGGCCGGTTTGAAGATCGGCAAGAAAGACTTTCTTGGCCAAGGCAAGGATGCGAAGGGGAAAGGCGACTATCAGGGGTGCAGCGAGTTCAATCCGCAGTTGATCTTTTCCAAACAGAGGAACGACGCCTTTGAGAAAGACACGGATAAGACCGCCCGGAACGACGCCAATTCCATTAACCGAAGAGTGATTGTTCTGCTATTCCAGCAAGGGAGCAAAGTGGAACCCGCCAAGTGGCCTTGTCCGCGAGCTACGGACGGGGTGGCCGTTTGCCGGACGAGGTTTTTTGCGAATGGCGACTCGCGACGCAGCCGGCGGCTGCCCGACAAGGACCGCACCTTCGACGACAAGCAGGACACATTCGCCTGCCGGTTCTATCAGAAGCTGTTAACGGATTCACCTTGCGAAACGGCCATGACGCTGGTGAAGATCCGGCTGTTTGACGCGCAGGCGCGGCCGCTTCCCTTTGCGCCGTGCGTGATCGAGGAAAGCGGACAACCGCCGCGGGCCGTGCGGGCGACGGGTGCGCCGCCGAGCCCACTGGGAACAACGGCCGGATCGGCACCGGGCGGTAGGTCCGGCGGTAAACAAGAGGAGGGCCTTGTCACGCTGCGAGTGAAGAACCTTCCAGCGACGGCGAAAGTAAGATGGAGCCGGCCTAAGGCAACCGAGAGCTCAACGGCCGCGCTGCCAAACCCGGCGGACCTGGAAGATTTCGAATTTCAAATGGACGTGACAGTGGATATCAGTGAGACCGACGCCACTGAGGCAACCAAGAGCCGGCTGAAGAATCTGGGATACGACACCCAGCCGAAGATAGCGGTACCCGGATTGGGCGACCCTATTAAGGCATTCCAAAACGACTACAAACCGCAGTTTGCGGACATGGTGGTGGATGGAACGTTCAATCAACCGACCATTGACGACAGCAAGGCGGCGCACGATGCGAACAACCCGGTGCTGCGGGCGGGCAGCGACATTGCTTTAGAGAGGTAACTGAGGATGGCTAATGGGGGAATCGTGAGGCGGCCGGCTGTGCCCTCACCGGTGCGCATACGCCGGGACGTGCATAACCTGGGTGCGAACGATCCGATCATCAAGTTCTATCGGGATGCCATTGGAGTGATGAAGAACGTAGGAGTGAGGCCGCTGGACGTTCCGACCAGTTGGCGGTACCAGGCCGCGATTCATGGTTATCCCACAGCCGTTGGAAGCACGGCCGCCCGGCGGGGCGTGCCGCCGAATGATCCGGGGCCGGATGGGGGCGACCCAGCCGCAGCGGTCAGCGACGAACCGCTTCCTGGCGATCGAGATACGTTCTGGAGGAAATGCGCGCACGCCTGCTGGTTTTTTCTGCCGTGGCATAGAATCTACCTGCACTTTTTCGAGAAGACGATCATGAAAATTGTGGCCGGCTTACCGAACGGACCCAAGGACTGGGCGCTTCCTTACTGGAATTACAGTGCTTCCGCAGAGGCGGCTTTGCTGCCGCCAGCTTTCCGCAATGAGTTAATGCCCGATGGTTCACCGAATCATCTGTGGATCTCACAGCGGGTTCCGAATGCCAATAAAGGGTTACGTTTTCTTGATGTAGATGGCGGAGGGAATCCGGATCCCGGATTCCCCCACACGAACCTGAATTGCTTGAGGAGAGCGCCGTTTGCGGGCAACTTTGGCGGCCCCGTGCGGTTACGGCACGAGTTGGGCGGAGGCTCGGGCGCTTTAGAGAATGTGCCGCACAACATGGTGCATGCCATGATTGGGGGCAGTAGCGGCTTCATGAATGGCGCCACAACCGCGCCGCTCGACCCGATCTTTTGGCTTCACCATTCGAATATTGACAGGTTGTGGGAGGTGTGGGTGCAGCGCCAAAAGCAACTGGGCCATCTGGATCGCAACCCAAAAACTGGAGGTCTGGCGAGCGCGGGAGGCTGGCTCGATGAACCGTTTGATTTTCATGACGAAACGGGCGCGCCTAAAAAGATGGCTCCGAAAGAAGTGATGGATACCCGGGTGGCGCCGTTGTCATATGAGTATGAGGACACAAGCGATCCGTTCAAGGGAGCGCCGAATCTCTAGCAGATGGGGACCGGCTCTTGCCCTCTCGACTTTCATATTTGTGGCGGGTGTTATGCCTTCGGGATGCACTTTAGCGCGAGAATCGCCCGCGGCCGCGATGCCCGCCGTCTTAAAGGAGTTGAATATGCCATCACCAGCAGATCAACACAAAAGCAAGCCGCCGGTTCTTGAAATGGTGGGTGCAACGAGCGCCCCTTTCGATATAGGAGCCGGCGTCACGGAGATATCGGTGGCACTTCATGTGCCCAGCGGCCCGGCACGGCTGGCCGGGGACTTGAAACCGAAAAGCGTGACCATCCAGGTCGAAAACGTTACCGGTAAGCAGCCGGCACCGCCGTTTAGCGTTTATCTGAACTTGCCGCCGGGAGCTAATCCGACAAAACATCCCGAATTGAGCGCGGGAGGTTTGGGGCTGTTCGGCTTGGTGGGGGCAAGCCATCCCGATTCGGAGGATGGAGGAAGCGGGATGAGTTTCGAGCTGAACGCGAGCGACGTGGTTCGCCATCTAATGGCAACGAAAAACTGGGATCCCAAGAACCTGAGGATTTCCTTCGCTCCCAGCTTTTGGGATGCGCCGGTGCCGAAGGTGCGGGTGGGCCGGGTCAGCATTTATTTCATGTGAGTGCCTTCCCGCTTGAACAGCGCAACCGTGTGGCCACTTCGGCACAATACTTTTTCTGGGCACATCCAGAATGGTGGGCCGCGGGGCTTTGCGGATTAGCGTGGGCGGTGATGCTGCGGCATATGGGTGAGATGGCCGCCCACGGCATGCGGCACCGGATGAGCTTCTTGCAAGAACTGGCTTACTGGATGTGGATGATCGCTGCGATGATGCTGCCACTCGACCTCAACGCAGTGCGGCTGACGGCGACCCGCAGCCTATGGCGCAGGCGGCACCGCGCCATGGCGGAGTTCACCTTGGGCTACCATGCGCCCTGGCTGCCGTTGGGTGTTGTGGTTGCAGTGGTGCGGCAAGGGACGTGGACGCACAGACCGGCGGCCGTCGTGGCGTGTTTTGCGGCGGCAGCCCTGTGGCAATGGACGCCGATGCACCGGCGTGCTTTGGCGGCGTGCCATAGGACGCGGCCCCTGGCGCCATCGGGTTGGCGTGCGGATTGGGATTGCCTCAGGTTTGGAGGGAGCATCGGCGTGGCCTGCGTGTGGAGTTGCTGGCCGATCATGCTGGCCTGCGCATTCGCGGGGCATAGTCTGGTTGCAATGACGTGTGGAGTGGCGATCGGCTTTGTGGAGCGTAAGGCGTTCGCGCCGCGCCCCCGCGCGATCATGGCGGCGACGCTGGTTCTGGCGGGTTACTACGCCGTCATTGCGTTGCTTTGAGCGCGGCCTTTCAGCGAAACGTCACGCGCGCCGCATGCCTCTATCGAAAAGGGGGAATTGCGTGCCGGCTACCGTTTGGAAAGGGTTCCTGAGTTTCGGTCTTGTTTCGTTTCCTGTGCGCCTCTTTTCAGCGGCACGGGCGGAGAGCGTCCATTTTCACCTGTTGCATCGCAAAGACCAATCGAGGGTGAAAGAGGTTTGGTATTGCATTGACGAGAACAAACCGATTGATCGTTCCGACATGGAGAAGGGCTACGAGATAGCGAAAGGAAAGTATGTGGTGGTGGAGGATGAGGAACTGAAAAAGGCCGCGCCTGCGACCGCGACCAGCATGGACATTTTGCAGTTTGTGGGGAACGATGAGGTCGATCCTATCTATTTTG
This sequence comes from Bryobacterales bacterium, assembly GCA_963785595.1. Classification (GTDB taxonomy): domain Bacteria; phylum Acidobacteriota; class Terriglobia; order Bryobacterales; family Bryobacteraceae; genus Bog-105. Next base: position 710,368 of record CAWAVY010000005.1, read on the forward strand.
AGAGTTCGTACTATGTGGCGGCCGAGGAGAAAACGGCCAAGCCTTATGTTCTGTTTCTGGCGGCGCTGAAAGAGACCAAGCAGGCTGCGATTGCCAAGATTGCCATGCATAATCGGGAACATATTGTGCTGATACGGGCAGCCGAGGGAAGCCTGGTGCTGCATACGCTTTACTATCCGGATGAACTGCATGCGGAGCATCGGCGCGCAGCTCCGAATACGAAATATTCAGCCCAGGAGTTCGAGTTGGCCATCAGCCTGGTGAATCATCTGAAAGCGCCGTTCAAGCCGCGGGAGTTTACGGATACCTACCGGGAGAATGTTGAGAGGTTGATTCAGCAGAAGAGGAAGGGGCGGAAAATGACCAGCGTGGAACAGCCACGCAAAGCGCGCGTGATTGATTTGATGGATGCGCTTAAGCGCAGCCTGAGCGCTTCGAAAACCGGAGCACGGGGGAAGAAGGCAGCCGCGCGGGGAAAGGTTGCGTAGTTATTAGGGCACGGATATTCGTTGGGTTCCGAATTTATTGTGCGAAGTTTGCGGTTCTCTGTCACCATATGGATGGAGCCTCCGCTGAGCGAGGCAAAGTGGGTCTTATCTTGCGGCGTAAACTGGGAACCTTTTTGCGGATGCCGGGCGAGGAGCGGCGCTTTGTTTGCGAGGCGATGCTGATGCTGGGCCTAGCGCGGGTACTGGTGCTTACGGTGCCGTTCCGGCGGTGGGCTCCGTGGCTCGAGCGCATGCCGGAAACCGATTTTCCAGGCCACAAGAGGCTGGTATTGCGGGTGCGCCGGGCGGTGATGATCGCGGCGCGTAATGTGCCGTGGAACGCCGTATGCCTACCGCAGGCGATGGCGGCCAAAGCGATGCTGGCGCGGCGCGGCTGCGGATCGTCGTTCCACCTGGGCGCGGGTTTTGCCAACGAAGGCAAACTGATTGCTCACGCGTGGCTGGTGGCGGGCGGCACGGTGGTGGTGGGGGCTGCGGGTATGGCGGGCGTAAAGCCAGTGGCGCGTTTCGGATAAGCGCGGCCCGATTGCGAGTGCAACCATAAGCTATCCTAATCCTTCGCATTCAATCTCGCGCGCTGCGTCGACTGCCGGCATTTGTAAAGTGAAACACAACGAAGCAAATAGTTTAATTCAGCTGACGGTCCGCCCGCTCACGCCCGATCTGTGGCCCGCGTTCGAGGATTTGTTCGGCGAGAAGGGCGGGTGCAACGGCTGCTGGTGCATGTATTGGCGCGTGAGCGCGGGCTACCGCAAACGAACGCGCGAGCGGAACAAGGCGGCTTTCCGGGAAATCGTAAACCAGGGTCCACCTCCAGGCTTGCTCGCCTTCCACGGCGATGTAGCGGTGGGCTGGTGCCAACTCACGCCGCGCGACGCTCTGCGGTGGCTAGATCGGGTATGGCGGCTTCGGCGCGTGGACGAATTGCCGGTGTGGTCTCTTTCCTGTTTCTATGTACGGATCGGTTATCGCAAACGCGGCATCACCTCCGCGCTGATCGCAGCCGCTTTAAAAGCAGCCAAACGTGCCAAGGCGCGGGCGCTCGAAGCCTATCCGCTGGATGCGGTCAAGACGCCAAGCGCTTCAGGCACCGGCTACACCACAACCTTCGCGGGCGCCGGGTTTAAGATCGTTGCCCGCCACGTAGCGCCTCGTCCGATCATGCGGCATGACTTGAAAACGATCTCTACTGAGTTTCCCCCGGAAATGTCTTCCTGATCGGGAGACGGCGGGCGTCGGGCTGTTCCCTGATCAAACCGCATGCTTCTGACGGCAAGCGTCTGAGCAGTAATAAACTGTCTTGCCTGAAAGCTGCCGGCGGAAAGAAGTAGACTCAGACACGTATGTGCCGCACACCGGGTCTTTATGCAACTCGCCCGCCCGCGATGTCTCCTTGGGCGTCTCAGCCTGTCCAGGCCGCTGCTGTTGCTGATTTTGGAACGCACTCGAGGCAGCGGCGCCAAACCCTTTGATCAGACTTCCAAACATAGCTCTCGCTACCAGCAAAACCAGAATGGGGATAAGAAACTCGAGAATTGCGCGGAAGAACATGCCAGGAAGGTCCTAAACCGGGGACGCTTTTAAACGCCCCCAGTTCCTATTGTAGAGCGTGTTTACTTCTTTTTCTTCGCCGACGGCACAACTACCTTGGTTTCCACCTTCTCGCCCATGGCCTGCAGCATGGCCGAGGCCTCATCCTTATGGTTCCCATTCGGCTGTAGTTCCAAATACTTCTTCAAGGCGAGAGCCGTATCCGGCGGATAAGTCTGCGCGCCCGTTTTCGGATCCACTTTCCCTTGCATCATCAGCAAGCTGCCATATTGATACCAGGCTTCGGCGTAGTTCCCATCGGCATCGGTGGCCTTCTTGAAGAAATCCGTAGCCTTTTCGGGCTGGCCGCTGTTCACCAGGTTCGCGCCCATATTGAAGTAAGCTTTCGGCGCCATCGTGGGGTCTAGCTGCGCGGCTTTCGTTAAAGCGTCTGTCGCTTCCGGAATCTTCTTCTCCTTGCCGTACAGGTTGCCCATTTGGTTGTAGACGCCCGCGTCGGTGGGCTTGATGGCCAGGCTCTTGTTGTAGCTGGCAATGGCCTGCTCGTACGATTTGTTCTTATCGTCGCCCGTTTGCGCATCGCCCAAACCCGTGTACGCTTCGCCCAACGCGTTCCAAACCGCCACTTGCGAAGGGTCAAGCTCTCCCGCCTTGTTGAAGCTATCAACCGCGGCCTGATATTTCACTACTTTTTGAGCCTTGTCTGGTTCCGCCGCGGCGGCCTTCAAGGCATCCTGGCCCCCATTGAAAGCGTCGTTCAAAGCCTTGTTCTTCTTCATGACCTCGGCGTTTTTCTTGGCCGTTGCTTCGAACTTTTCCTTCTCTTCCTTGCTCATGCCGCGCGCTTGATCGTTGCTGAGTTCGCCGGTGGCTGCGGCCTTCTGCAGACTGGCCTGCTCCGCCGCCGCCTTCCGCATATCGAAATCGACGGTAGTGCTTTCACCGTACTTGGATTGGACGCCCTTAATCGTCAGCGCATCAATTGCTTTGCCATCCACCTGGATGCTGATGTCAAACTTCCCATACGGCAAACCCGTGTAGAGCCAGTGGCCCTTCTTGTCCGACTTAACGCTGTAATGACCCTTAATGTCGGTGCGGTCCAAAACGATTACAGCGCCCTTGAGCGGCTGACCGTTCGGGTCTTTCACGTCCCCTTCGATGGTGGTGGTCTGGGCCCAAGCGCCCCCAGCCGTCATCAGTACCAGACCGCTCAAAAGCAAAGAACTTCGCAACTGGGCGAACATAATGGCGTCACCCTCCTTTAGAGTGAAATTCGTAACCTTCAAAGATACTATACTCCGCCCTGTTGGGTTGCTTGCGCGGAATGTTGCGAACGTTGCTATGCAGGGTGGCGCAGGCGTTTTCGCCTGTGTTCTTTCATTTTTAGCGACTGTTTAGGGCCAAGCGCCCGAGCGTACTTGCGTCCGTTCACGGCTAATTCATCCAACCGCTTGTGCGCCAGCAAGCGTTCGGCCGCTTCCTCGAAAAGCCCGTTTACGTCCTTGCCGTCGACCTGAGCCTCTTGCCGCATTGCCTCCAGAACTTCATGGCGAACATAAACGTTGTTTTCCAAACGGCAAACCTCCTTGCCATTATCGGGCCATTATCGCGCCGAGCCTAATCCCGAAGCAATCCAAACCTACTAGAAGAATTAAACATTTAGCTCTATTCGAAAGGTTTCGCAACCCAGTCGAGCCACGAGTCATCTCAACAAGTGATGGGGTTTCGGGAACAGGCTAAGCTATTGACTATGGGGAGATTCGCTTTCGGACGGCCAATCAAGTTTGTGTCTTTGCTTGTCCTTCTGAGCGGGGTCGCATTCGATGTACAGGCTGCCGATCTCTCAAGAGCCGAAGAGTTGTATAAGCACACCGACTTTGAAGCATCGCTGAAGCAATTGGACAAGCATTCAAACGATGCCGCCACCAATTTCTTAATCGCGCGTGATTACTTCATGTTGGTTGATTTCAAGAAGGCCACCGAGTACCTGCAGTTGGCTATGGCGGAAGACCCGTCAAATGCCGACTACCTCGACTGGCTAGGAAGAGCATATGGCAAGCGCGCGGAAACATCGAATCCGTTAATGGCGCCAGGGCTGGCTTCGAAAGCGCGCCAAGCCTTTGAAAAGGCCGTGGAACTCGATCCGAAGAATAGCGATGCCCTAAGCGATCTGTTTGACTACTATTTGGAAGCGCCCGGCTTTCTAGGCGGTGGTTACGACAAGGCGATGGCGATCGCTGAAAATACCGCCCGGTTCGATCCGGCGCAGGGCTATTTCGAGCGGGCCAAACTCGCCCAAAAGCGTAAAGAGTTCCAGGCTGCGGAAGACCATCTGCGCAAGGCCATCAGCGTGGCGCCTAGAGAGGTTGGTCATTTCCTTGCTTTAGCCCGATTCCTGGCGACCCAGGGCCGCAATAAAGAGAGCGACGCAGTTTTCCTGGAGGCGCAGACCAATCACCCTGATTCGCCGCAAGTTTTGTTCGCCTGGGCTTCCGTTCTGGTCAAAGAAAAGCGCGATCTTGGGCAAGCCAGGACCATGCTTGAGAAATACATGGAATCTTCGATTACACCCGACGACCCGCCCAAGCAGGAAGCCCGCCGCTTATTGAAGGAAGTGGGCGGGGCGTAAAACTGACCCGCCGGTAAATGAATCTCTCGGAAGCAATCAGCTTCAGCCTTCAGGCACTCAAGGCAAACAGACTTAGAACTTTTCTCACGGCGTTGGGTTTGATTATCGGCAACGCGTCGGTGATTCTGGTCGTTACGATTTCTCTCGCCAGCAAGGATTTGATCCTCGATCAGATTCGCGGCGTTGGGTCGAATCTCGTCTATGCCTATTACCAGGCGGGCGGGCAGAACACCGCTAAAATCCAAGCCGACTTCGTGAAACTGTCCGATGTGCAAGCGCTCCGTGATGCGCTGGGCAATGAGATTGTGGCGGCCACCGCGGTGATGACTTCGCACGATCAGATTGTCGTGCGCGGGAAAGTGCGCGAATTGACGGTGAACGGCGTGGACGAGGAGTATCCCGTGGTTCGGCCCCTGGTGATTTTAGACGGGCGCTGTCTGGATGCGAGCGATGTGGCTTTGCGCGGGCGCGTGGCCATGTTGACGGGCAAACTGGCGGTGAAGATTTTTGGCAGCCAGGATGCGGCCATCGGTCAGACCATCAAGATTAGCCAGTTGCAGTTCACTGTCATTGGCACATTCCGCGAAAAGACCAGCACGTTCGGCCAGGGCGAGATAAACGACGAAACGGTATTGATTCCCATTACCGTTATGAAGTACTTCATGCAGTATGAAAAGATTGAGCCGGTTTACTTGCAGGTCCGCGATGCGGCCGACGTTCCAGCGGTTACCGAAAAGGTCAACGGCATTTTGGAGAGCCGCCACCGGCCTGGCGCGAAATACGACGTGCAAAACCTGGTGGCGATTCTGGAAACTGCGGACACAATTGCTACGGTGCTCACCGTTGTTCTGATTCTCGTTTCGTTCATTGCGCTGCTGATTTCGGGCATCGGCATCATGAACATCATGCTGGTAACGGTTACGGAACGCACTCGCGAGATTGGCTTGCGAATGGCTGTAGGCGCTTCCCGGCGCGAAGTGCTTCTGCAGTTTCTGGTGGAGGCGGTGGTGATGTCCGTGGTGGGCGGATCTTTGGGCATCCTCATCGGCTTGGCGCTGCCGTTGAGTGTGCCCTTCTTCACGTCACAGGTAAAGGTGCCCGTATCGCCCATCTCCGTGTTGGTGGCGTTTGTGGTTTCGTTCGTAGTAGGTGTGACCTTCGGCCTACTTCCGGCGCAACGGGCCGCCCAACTCAATCCGACCGAGGCGCTGCGTTATGAATGAAATCCCACTCGCGAGCGGCGCGCTGATGCAGCAAGGGAAGATCCGATTCAAGGGCAAAGCCTGAATTCACCAGTGCCCGGGCGGCCGCATCGATCTTCTCGAGATAGGCTTGCCGGTCGCGGTAACGCTCTTCGATGGATGCGCGCGGGTCGCCGCTTTTCAAACGGTCTCCTTTGGTAAGCGGGAATGGAATCCACGAACCGGTATAGCTCAACATCTCAGTGGGTGCGCCGATGGTGGCATTGCGCCGGTTCCAGCCGGTGTAGGAAGCCAGCGGCACTTTGATTTCGGGCATTTGGATACCGCCCAGATCATTGCCATCGGCATCCACTTGCGGGACGAGTGTGGGAAACGCCGCGCCCATTTGCGGCGGCTCCAAAGCGAAATCGAGGCGATAGGCTTCGCGTTTGTGACTCGGCAGTTCGACGCCCGGCACCTTGGGGAAGCGCAAGCCCTCGAGCAATGTGAGCTCATTTTTCGCGAGAAGTGGAAAGCGCGACGGAGGCGGTGGGGCTTCCGTTTTGATCCAGCGATCCATCGCTAAGAGCAGAGCGCGCAACGCAAAACGGTAATCGTTCGTGTTGGCGCGATTTTGCGCCGGCGCCTTGACCGGGGGAATCGAACCAACTCCATGCTGAGATCCGGATAAGAAATAAATGCGCGTGTTTACCGACGGAGCGACATCGGCCGTTCCATCGGCCGTGGTGTGTATGAGCGATGCGCAACGTCCCCAATATTCGTAAGATCCGTGTGAAAGAAAAAGCTTGGGTAGAACGTTGGCGGCGCGGGCTTTTTCCGTAAGATGCCGTTCGTCAAACGGCGGAATATCCACCGGGTAAAAAACGTTTACGAAAGGTTGGCCGTCGCGGGAAGGTTGCGCAAAGCGTTCGTTAAAACTGCCCCGTCCCGCCCCGCCGACATGCGCCCAGACGCCATCGAAGACCTTGCGATGGAGTTCGCTTTCGTTGAACCCGTCGTAGAGGAATTCGCGCAACAAGCGTCCGCTTTGCGAGACGCCGAACCCGATGGCCAGCTTAACAGTGGGTTCGGTGCCGGAATACTTGAGATAGGAGACAAAATCCCGCAGGCCCGCCAGACCCAACCCGGCAACCACGGGATTCTTGGCTTCATAGGAGATTCCGTACAGCCGGCCGGGAGCAAAGCCGCTATCCAGCTTTACATGGGTGCCGTCAACAAACCGCCATTCTGAATGAGGCACCAATGTGCGAGGGCCGGCCACGGCATCGCGGACGAAAATCCGATTGTTAGGCGATGCGGGGTCGAGGGCGGGATAACCGATTTGCGCTCTATCGCCGGTAGAAACGATATCTTCGCGTTTCTCACCCACCCATTCGGAATGAATCATGCCGCTGATAGTCTCGCCTTGCTTCGTGGCAACCGGAAGATAAGCACGCAGCATGCCCGGTTCAGCGGGCACGTCGAACTCCCAGCCAAGCCACACCAGCGTGAAGCCTTGCTTCAACAGGAATGCATCGCCCAAAGCTTCGGGCGACGTTAAATCGCCTCCGTGCTGGGCGAAATCAAAAACGCTGGTGAGGCCCTTGCCGCCGCGGTTCGAGACTTCCACCAGAGCGGTGCCGTTAGCCGCGCGCGGACGCACCATATAGAAATCCGCCGAGAACTCAACCATGCCCTGGGCGTTTTTCGGAGCCAGATCAATGTCGCGAATAATGCGATTGGGGCCGAGTTTCGGATCGACGGCAAAGTAGACCTTGCCGTAGCTGACTTCCGCTGGAAAGCCGTTCTTGACACTGTCGCGAAAAGCCAGATCGACGCGCGTAACCGCCGATTGGGCGGCTGCGCAGATCAGCAGGGCAACAAAGATTCGCGGCAAAGGGATCAGGCGGGTATGGTTCGCGCGGATTCAAGCCGCCGGCTTATCAACGCATAAGCGCCAAACAAAACACCTGCATAGAAGAGATCGGCCAACACCGTGCGGCCAAAGAATGGGAGGGCCGCCACGTAGCAAGCGGTCAATCCACCAAAAGTCTGCGGGTACATATCGGCGGCGCCCAGCCACACAAAAAAGTTGGTGATCAGGAAGAATTGGAGGCTGCCGGCTAAGGCAACGCTTCCGATGCGAACCGGGTTGTTTGTGTTACGCAGGAAGGTGCGCCCGAGGAAAACGCTAATGAGAAACGAGGCGTAGATAATGGGCGTCATGGCTGAATACGGCGGGTACCCGCCTTCCAGACGGCTGCGAATCGGATCAGTCAGAACCATAGCCAACAACGGCACCAGATAAGCCTGCCAACCGCACAAGCGTGCGCCGCCAAACAGCGCCACCCCGCCAATAGGAGAGAAATTGGGCGGGTGAGGCACCAGCCGGACTAGCGCGGCCAGCACGGTCATCACAACGGCGAGCGGCTGAAAGGAGTGGGGTTTGCGATCCATCTAGAACTTAAGTATATATCGAATAAGCGCTCTGTCAGCGGATACCGGCCTGGAAGCCGCCGGATCGAAGGCCGTCGCTGTCATTCCGGCCGCCTCTCGCGTGGCGCTGACTTTGCCGCCGATCGTCGCTGGTTCCTTCACGCCCGAGATCCGCAGCCGGGTGGAACACTTCTACTTCTCCATTTATGAAATCTTCGAGCGCTGGGTCAACCGGCCCAAAAGCGTCCACACCCGCCGCTCCTAGCGCGACAGGTTTTGTCCTTCGTCCGCCATCGCGGAATTATGTGGCCGCAAGAGGCCACGCTGCGCTTGCGCGAAAGGAGGCAAGCGCCGGACACATTATGCCGCCGCCCAGGCCATCCACGAGTACATGCAACGCGCCGAACTCACGAGCGGTCCGCTCTTCAGGCCTCGCCGGCGCGCCGCCCGCGAGGGCGCCTCGCACAAAATGCCACTCTGAAAAAATGGTTTGGAACCGACGATCCGCTACCATTACGCTCGGAGAAGTGTGGAACAAATTGCTATTCGAAAACGAGAACACCGATGAGTGAAAATCAGCCAAGCGTCCCCGCCGGTTATGCTGATTTCCTGGCCGGACTGAAGCAGCGCAAACAAATCGCGCAGCTACGGGCCTCTCTCGCCGTGAACCGTGAACTCGTGCTGCTTTATTGGGAATCGGCAGAGAAATTCTCGCGCGGCAGAAGGAAGACGGATGGGGTACAAGGGTCATCGAACGGCTATCGAAGGACCTCCGATCAGCGTTTCCAGACATGAAGGGTCTATCCTTCCGGAATCTCGGCTATATGAAGGCTTTTGCGGAAGCTTGGCCAGAGGAATCAATTTTGCAGCAAGCTGCTGCAAAATTGCCTTGGTTCCACAATTGCGTTCTGATCGACAAGGTAAAAGATCCTGTCGAGCGCGCTTGGTACATCGAGCAGACGATCCAAAACGGTTGAAGTCGAAATGTTCTAGTCCTTCAAATTGAAGCCGACCTCTATCGCCGCCAGGGAAAGGCCATTACTGATTTTCAGCAGATTCTTCCAGCGCTCCAATCAGATCTCGCTCATCAGCTTCTCAAAGACCCCTACCACTTTGACTTTCTCACAATGTCATCGGATGCTCACGAGCGCGAACTGGAGCGCGGACTCTTGGCTCACTTACAAAGCTTCCTAATTGAGCTAGGAATTGAGTTTTCCTTCGTCGGTAGCCAGTATCCGCTTGAGGTAGATGGGGTGGACTACAAACTTGACCTGCTCTTTTATCATTTACGCCTTCGGGCTTTTGTGATCATCGAACTCAAGGCGAGAGCATTCAAGCCAGAGTATACCGGTTATGGAAAGCCGGACGTTATGAAAAGTGCAGCATAGACTTGCCGGAAATTCGAGGCGTGCCCATGCCTTTCTTAACATAACGTCCCGCCATATCCTATTTGCCAAGGCTTTGAAGCCAGTTCAGCAGTTTTCCGTCCTGCTGCCATAACGGAAGAGCCTCGGAGGGAACAGTGTTTGTAAACGCTCCTTCCAGTGCCTTGCGCTTCATCTCACCATCAATGCGCGCATATATTTCAGTGGTTTTTAAGTCTGCGTGACCGAGAATGTCTAATGTAAACCAAGTTAACCCCGGCATGAAGCAGATGCATTGCTTTCGAGTGTCGGAAACTATGACTCATCTTAGACAGTTAACTCGCCCAATAAAACCGTAACTCATTGATTCTGATGGCGGCGATGGTCTCAAGCGCTAAAATGTAGTGTCACGTCAAAATTGCGAAAATCCTAATTTGCTGTTGTTATTTCGCAAAGTATGTGGCCATGATAGTGCCATAGGAGCGAAACATCTGTTTGTTCGCACGCAGACGAACGGTTCCCGGACGTATCTCTTAATCGTCGATAATGTGCGCGTGGGCGGCAAGATTAAGCAGCGCGTTCTGTTCCGCCTGGGGCGGCTCGACGAACTTCTGGCAAACGGCAAACTAGATGCCCTCGTCCAGTCGTTAGGACGGTTCTCAGAGAAACTGGCCATCCTCGGCGCTCACGCTCGCGGCGATAGCATCGCCACCAAGAGCGCTCGGATCGGCCCGGCGCTGATCTTCCAGCGGCTATGGCAAGCTTGCTCCATCGGGCAGGTTCTGAACGCTTTGCTTAAGGACCGCCGCTTCGAGTTTCCCGTCGAGCGGGCCATCTTCCTCACCGTGCTGCATCGCCTCTTCGCCCCCGGCAGCGACCGCGCCGCCGAGAAATGGAAAGACGACTACGCCATCGAAGGCATCGGCGAGTTGAGCCTGCATCATCTCTACCGTGCGATGGCTTGGCTGGGAGAAGTCCTGCCCAAAGACCAACAGACTGGCGCGACGCCCTTTGCGCCCCGCACCAACAAAGACCTCGTTGAGGAAGAGTTGTTCGCCCGTCGCCGGGACTTGTTCTCCGGTTTGGATCTGGTGTTCTTCGACACCACCTCCCTCTACTTCGAGGGCGAAGGGGGCGAGACCATCGGCCAACGCGGCCACTCGAAAGACCATCGACCCGATTTGAAGCAGATCGTGGTAGGCGTAGTACTGGATCAAAATGGCCATCCGGTTTGTAGCGAACTCTGGCCGGGCAACACAGCCGATGTCAAGAGTCTGGTTCCCATCGTGGAGCGGCTGAAGATGCGGTTCGGGATTGGCTCAGTCTGCATCGTCGCCGATCGCGGGATGATCAGCGCAGCCACGCTGGCGGAATTGGAGAAGCGCGGCTGGCAGTACATTCTGGGTGTGCGCATGCGGAGTTCCAACGAAGCCAAGGCGGTGGTAGCGCGCGCGGGCCGCTATGCGGAAGTGCATCCCAAGAGCGAGAACCGCGACGATCCTTCGCCGCTAAAGGTGAAGGAAGTCTGGGTGGAAGACGCGCGCCGGTATGTGGTGTGTGTGAACGAGGATCAAGCCACGAAGGATCGCTTTGACCGCGAAGCCGTGGTGGCCTCGCTGCGCGACGCGCTAGGAAACGGCGACAAGGCGCTGGTGGGCAACAAGGGATACCGCAAGTTTCTGCGGGCCGGCGGCAAGCAGTTCGCCGTGGACGAGGACAAGATCAAGGAGGAAGCTCGCTACGACGGCAAGTGGGTGCTGACGACGAATACCGATCTGGGCACCCATGAAGTCGCGCTGAAGTACAAGCAACTATGGATGGTGGAGGAAGTGTTCCGGTCCATGAAGTCTTTGCTGGATACAAGGCCGATCTTCCATCGTTGCGACGAAACCATCCGGGGACATGTGTTTTGCTCGTTTCTGGCGCTGCTGTTGCGGCGCGAACTGGAAGATAGGTTGGCGCGCAAGGAATGGAAGCTGGAATGGGCCGACGTGATCCGCGATCTGGACAACCTGGTTGAGATGGAGGTCTCAATCAACGGTAAGGGCCACGTCTTTCGCGGCCAGGCTTCCGGAGCGACGGGCAAGGTTTTTCAAGCATGCGGTGTCGCCTTGCCGCCCACATTGCGCTCGTGCTGAGATCGTCCCCAGTCCGGTGCTCTCGGAGCGAAGGCGTGTCACTACACTTTTTTTGAAGCGCCAAACCACTGACAATGCACCACTTCCGAAAATATGGTGTCAAAGTCGAGTATGAGGCGATATCACCTCTGGCAGGATACCGGGATTTTTATTGCGGGCAGACTTGACGCATTTATCAAGGATGTATTTTATGCCTGCCCGCGTGAGCATTTCTCCATGCCGATTCGGGAACAGCGGATACGAGTGCTTGCCGCCGCCAGTCAAGTCAGCGTCAGAAATGTACTGGCGCACGATGGCAGCTGTCGGCTCCATGAGCGGGACTATCCGGGTTTTACCGCCCTTGCCAGTAATCTTGATAGTTGCCGGTGGCTCCGCCCTGAAATCCCCGACGGAAAGGTCAGCCATCTCCTGAACACGAGCGCCAGAATCGTACATCAGACTCAGCAAAACCATGGCCCTGCGGCCAGACATTTTTGTTGCATCCGGTTGTTCCAGGATGAGCTTAACGCCTTGTGGTGACATGTAATTGACGGTTCCAGATTTCCCCCTTTTCTTGGGAATCGAAATCACCAACTGGTACTGGTTGAGGCGCATCACATCTTCCGTCTGCATGAAGCGGCAAAAGGAGTGAAGCGCCGCAAGACGCTGGTTCCTTGTTGAGACGCTGCAATTACGTTCATTTTCGAGCCAGGAGAGAAACGCGCATACTAGTTCCCTTGTCAGCAGTTCGAGCGTCATCTTCTCCGGAGGCGTATTCTCTTGCGACTTGCAGTATTTTATGAGCAGCAAAAAAGTGTCCCTGTATGACAGGACTGTATTTGGGCTGGCGCCTGCCTCGCCGGGAAGATATTGGGCAAGGAACTTGCTCACGTAATAAGGGAAATCCGCTGCTTTTTTCATTGCCGCTCACCCCCTGGAATTACAAAGGCGGCAATAGCGTGTTAACGGTCATTTGAAAACGTAGAAATTTGAACTTTGGGCCGGCACGGCAACATCATCTGCGCCGGAGGCGCAATCATCGGTTCGATCATCTGTACCTGCGGTTGGTGCCGACAGCTTCACTTCAGCTCCTCGCTGGGTGTCTCGGTTTTCATAATCTTGGACCTTAAAGCGGTCGAAGCCTTCTAGGCGGCCCAACTTCCAAGTAGCCGAGCAGATGGACGCGATTAGTAAAGCCTGCGCCGTCAGTGGATCTAAGGATCTGCGGACACCTACAGCTTACGTAAGCGTGTAATGCGAGGGCCACGCGTGAACGGATCGCGGCGGCGGCTTCGTAAATAACAGGACCCTATGAAACTAACGATATATTCAATTGCCCGCATGTTGTGCGCGCACACGTTCCCTTAAGACGCGCCGCAGAATCTTGCCGGTTGGTGACTTTGGAATCTGATCGATGAATTCGACGGCGCGAACCTTCTTATAGGGCGCCACACGGGCCGCAACATACTGCATCAATTCCGCGGCGTCAAGGGTAGCACCAGGCCTTACCACGACGAAGGCCGTCGGGATCTCCCCTACCGATTCGTCGGGAGTGCCAATGACTGCCGCGTCCATCACCGCGGGGTGCGATTGGATGATGTCCTCTAATTCGGCCGGCGCGACCTGAAGCGCGTTATATTTGATCAACTCTTTGAGACGGTCGACCAAAAAGATGTAGCCGTCAGAATCAACGTAGCCGATATCTCCGGTCTTCATCCAGCCATCCTCCAGCAGCGTCTCTGCGGTGGCGACAGGCTGGTTCCAGTATCCCCGCATGATGTTCGGCCCGCGCAGCCACATCTCCCCAACCTCTCCCACGCCCAGTTCGGCACCAGACGCCACATCGACCACTCGCGCCTCGCAGGACGGCAGCAAACGGCCGCATGATCCAAGTTTCCGTCTCGTCCGGTCGCCTGAATCCATTGAAATAGCGCAGGCACCCTCGGTCATTCCCCAAGATTGTTTTAGCACCAGGCCAGTTCTTTGCTCAAATGCCTCTTGCAGATCGGCACCGAGCGGAGCGGCCCCGCAAATCGCGTATTCCAGGCTGCCGAGTTGGAACCGACCCCACAAGGGAGATTTTGTAATGGCGAGTATGACGGGCGGCGGAGCACCGATCCTTGTTGCGCGATATCGCTCATTCAACGCCAACCAGCCCTCCAGATCGAACGGACGCATCAAAACTACGGTTGCACCAATCGCGAGGAATGAATTGAGATGGCAATTCAGCCCGGCTGCGTGATACAGCGGAAACATGTTGACGATGACGTCCTCACGCCGACAGTAACCGGTCGAACACACCTGTCGCATGTTAGCGACAATGTTGCCATGAGTCAGCATGACGCCTTTGGGCTGCCCACTGGTACCGCTCGAATAGGGCAAAGCTGCCAAGTCTGACGCTGAAGGCCGCACATCCGGCGGCGGATCTTCGCACTCAAGTAGCTCGTTGCTCCCACCCTCCACAACAAATGCGCGGTCGACCGCTCCACGCAGGGCATCACCACGATCTGGAACGGTGATCACGAAGCGCGCGCCCGAATCGCGGATTTGACGCTCCATTTCTGCGGGCGTATACGAAGGGTTAATGGGAACCACCCAAGCGCCGGCACGCAACGCACCGTACCAGGCAAGAACAAAATCGATGGAGTTTGGCAACGTCAGTGCAATCGGCTGACGCGGTCGCAAGCCGGCATGAGCCAGACTCGCTGCGACTCGATCAGCGCCTTCCACCAATTGCCGATAGCTCAGCGTCCGTCCGGTATCACCTTCGATTACGGCGACCTTGTCACCTCGTTCGCTCGCCCCGGATAGCACCGCATCACAGATCGAACACGGTGGCAGATCGAGTGGTGGCGAAGGACTTTGAAAGATCATCGGATGATGCTATCAGAAATTCATAAACGAGCGGATAAACCGGCGGGACCAGGATTGCGGACTGACGTTGATCGCGGAGAGACTCGCAGGCTTTATCCGGGCTGAAGGCTTGCTGATCGTTATCAACTCTGTCACTTCCGCGATTACCCCCCGTAGTCGCCAAGTATTTAGTAATCGTCAACCGACCACCATTCATTTTCATTTACGTCATCCAAAAGGCGGCACGGTGATCACACTGTCAACGCCGGTGCGCCAGTCGATCAGATGACATAATCTTCGGAGTGGCTCAGGTGAATATCGACGGGGACGCTATTCTGCGCCTTCGGTTTTGCGCCCACAATGCCATATCATCTCATCGCCATCTCATTTGAATTTTGGTTACGCTTTGGTGACGTAATCGTTGCTATATGGTTCTTCTCCACGCAAGTGCTCTCCTTCCCCAAAACGTTTCACGCGCCCCGTGAGAAAAACAGAATATTCCACCCCAAGGGGATACGAGATCTACGGATGGCGCGTCAAACCTCGACAGCGTGCTGCCAAGTCTTACAGGATATTGGGCGGAGTTTGGGCTGGTGCCCTTCCCATCGCATGGATTGCAGTTGACACATGGCGCGCCGGCGCCTCCGCAACGGCATGCCCTGGCAGAATCCGATGCGCCATCCCACGGCCTATCGCGACGATCTTCGCAAACCCATCGGCTTCCTTTGCACACCGGGCAACGATCAGACTGTTCGGCCATCACATTCTAATGTTACTCGGCCTTCTGCGTGACCTGATTCAACCCTATACAAGCCGACCACGGTCGTTTTGCAGCCGGTCCCGGAATCGTACTGTGATGCTTCCCAGAACGCCTAGACAACGCCGTTTTTGTCCAATCTCATCATGGCTGGCTATGCGTAAACTTACAATTTCTTCCTGTCGGGACTCGAATCGTGAGTATTATCCTTAAGAATCTATAAATGCCTGACGTTTTTATCAGCTACGCCAGAGAGGATCGCGAACGAGCGGGCTGGATGGCGGTAGCTCTCAAGGAGTTAGGCTGGTCCGTATGGTGGGACCGCCAGATTCTCACTGGGCAAGCGTTCGATGAGGTGATCGAACGTGAATTAGCAGCGGCGAAGAGTGTGGTGGTTCTGTGGTCACGCCACTCCGTTCAGTCTGAATGGGTGAAAAACGAGGCAACGGCTGCTGCCAAGCGGAACATTTTGGTACCCGCTATGATCGAGGATGTCCAGCTGCCAATGGGTTTCCTCCTGCGGCAGACCGCTAATCTAAACGGCTGGGACGGCACAACTTCCCATAGCGGATTTCAAGAATTGTGCCAGGGTATCGCTGCTACAATCGCAGGCCCCTTACCGCCAGACGAAAAGACGGATCGGATTCAGGCAAGAATAGGGCTACGCGTTCGGATTTTTGCTGTCATAGCAGCCCTAGCCCTCGTAGCCGGATTGGCTCTCTATTGGCGGACGTTCAAGCGGACAGGTCATGGCGATGCGTCTGAGCGGAGAATTACGGTCGCATTCCATGATCTACACACTAACGATTGCCCATATTTTCCGCCCGAAACCCGTATCGAAATAAAACAATTTGGGAGCACGATTTATTCCGGGCAATTGCAGGGATGCGTTGGCGAACTCAGCGTTTCGGGAGATCGCAGGGCCGGAGTATCGCTTTTCCTAAAAAATGCTGGCTCCTACGAGTTAAGTTCGGACGCCATTTTCAGTTTAGGAGTGGCCAGGTGGGAGGCGTTCGTGAAGACTGCAAACCCTGCTCGCGTACGTGTCTCGCTGTTCAAGTATACGAAAGGTCAATGTCAATCAGATAGTGATTTCGATTCCTTCCACGCGATCTTGTCCGCAAAAGTCCAATCACTTCGGGAAAAGTTTCCGGCGGAATCTCGATTCGATTACTTGGCTAATTTGAAAGTCATCACCGATGACACTGCTCAGACACCTCAGTCACTTAACGAATTCTTAATTTATTGGAAAGAGACTAATTCTCTGCAACTGCTGACCGGAATGTGCTTCGTCAAGGGGGGCAAGGAATGGATGCATAGCCGGGTGTACGTTGGACCAGTCGAGACTGGATCGGCAGAAAGCTTCATTGAATTAGAGTCGCCCTGTGACGTCACACAATTTAGTGCCCAGCAAGATGTACACCTCGCCTCAATGTTATTGACTTTAGCACGGGATGCGGCCACTCGAGCGCAAGATTCTGCCCTCGCGGCTCAATATGTTTCGAAAGCGCTCGAGTATATCGCTCGGGAGAAGGGTCCGTCCGCCCAGCGCTTGCGGGACAACATTGAGGCGGTACGCGCGCAGTTTCGAATTCCAGACAAGATGGTTTTCTAGTATGAATTCCCATGTACGCGGCATTTGCCTATTCACTACTTGTACCGTGCTCGCGCTATCCCAGACGGTTGCCGTTCTCATAGCTCCATTTCGGGACCCTTCAAAGTCGATGCCCGGGTTGGATAATGAAATTGGAAACAGGGTCGGAGTTATTCTCAGTCTTCAGATTTGGCAGACCTTACGGATTCCGCCTAGCGGCCCCGGCCGAAATACACGCGGTCTCACGTATTGGGATGTCTCCTCTCGACCGCCATCTTCGTTCGCTGAGGCAAGCGCTCTGGCAAGCGCCATATCGCCCGACAAGCCGCAACTTGTACTTTGGGGCAAGGCCTTGCCGTACGGCAAGCAATACCTAGTCCAGGCATTCCTTTCCATTTACGCGGCGGACCATATTTGGAAACTGCCGGCCGCCGGCACAAAGCCTTTCTCCGTAGATGTGCCCGAACGTCAGATCGATTTTGCACCTTTTGTATTGCGTTCCGATTTACTACCGGAATTACGCGATCCGTCCGGGCTCAAGCTATACGCGAATTCTACCGGAAGCCAGATTATCGACACCGTCGGCAACTCGCTTCACGCCTTGGAACAGTATTCGGATTCGGCGAAGGTCGAGTTGCCCAATGGTGAGATCGGTTGGGTGCGGCTGCCGACGCTATCTCGCGACCGCTCGGAAGTAGTGCTCTTCACCGGTGCCTTGCTCCGGATGTATCGACAAGACTGGAGCGGGGCAAAAGATCTCTTCCGAAGGGTTCTAGAAATCCACAGCGTTCCCGAGTCTGTGCGAGTTGACTGCCTCTTATATTTGGCGGTCATTGCCGATCAAATGGGTGAAGATCCGTTCATCTGGGTTGAGCAAGCTTACGACCTTAATCCTTACTCGAAAATTGTTGTTGAATACCTCTGCATGGCCCGTTTGTCACAGATTTCCAAAATGCGCGCCACAGGGCGTGGACACGAGAGCGTGGACGTAATCGCTAGCTTGCGCAACATTGTTTCCCACCATAAAGCGCTATTTGACATCAATGACGCATGGTACACGAGGATTAAGAATTTTGCTGAAAATGGCCAGTGAAATCGTTGACGCTTGATTAACGCACAACACCGCCCCGCCACGGGTGCGATCTGGAGGGGCGAATTGGTCGGATGATGGTTCCTCCTGTCGCGCTGCACCTCCTTAATATGACCGCGCTGGAAGCGCAGCAGGGAAGGGAACCCCTGCGTTTGGCAAAGCCTGCACGCGCGGGTTTGTTGAGGGGCACAGCGGAACGGAGACGTAACCCCTGCTCCATAGCGGAACGCTTCGTTGCCCACGCGGCTTTACGACCGCCGCCAGCACAGGGTCCCGAAGCCTTTAAAGTATTTATACCTAAAACGATTCCGCCGTTCGCGTCACAATAGCCCTTGCATGGTGCCAACCTTATTGTCATCTAAGCCCAAACGGATTCTTTCACTTGTCATCGGATCGCAGCTCCTGTTCCCAATCGCTGCTGGCGAGGGAAGATGAACTTTTACTTGTCAGCCGTCGATGCCCTTCTTAAGCATCCGAGCGATCAGCCTAGCATTGGGCTGATTTTGTGCAAGTCAAAAAGAAGCTTACAGTTGAGTACGCCCTTCGGAACACGACGGCTCCCATGGGTGTTGCAGAATTTCGATACCTCGAAGTGCTGCCGGAAGGGTTCAAAGGAAAACTACCCACCGTCGAAGATCTCGAAGCAGAGCTTGGCTCCCCATCAGAAGGCACAAACGACGACGTCAGTACCGAATGACGACAACCTCCCGCCCCTGTACGATGGTGTTCGAATGGACGCCACCGCGCCAAGCGGGCTCGGCTACCGCTGCCTAGGCGCCTGTGTGACAATCCGACACGAATCCTTACCGTGGGTTCTTATCTTATGGGCGAGGAATATCTCTGGCAAGTACTAGCTGCCACCTATTTTGCATTCGTCGCCAATCGAGAATCCTCATCCTATTCGTTGAAGCTCTCAAGGCATTTGGACACACGTTCCGGTAGGACGGGTCCGAGCGAGAGCACCTTCTGATAGAACCGACCGCCTAATCACCGAGCCCGTCTTGCGAGTGTTGCTCGAACCTCATCTGAGGGTCTTGCGCGTGTTCTGCAAAGTCGAAGCGAGAGACTCGCGCGGCACATTCTGAATGAATGGCTTGATGATCCAGCCCATGCCGCCCGGAATGCTGCGCGATAACGAAATCGTCCGGCATTCAGCCAACACGCCGCTACCGCTCGCCTCCAAGCTCCAAAAAGCATTGAGGCGCCACAACAAGCCAAGAGCCTCGCCCGGAGGGTTCACCGTCTCCTTCGACGAGCCCGCATCCTCAACTTCGCGAATGTCATTCGCGTAAGCGCGGCAGATCCACTTACCCGGCGCAATCTCCTTATAATGAGCTTCGTCCCGAACGTCAAAGACCGCGGGCACGAATTGCTGCTTGCGTTCCAAGCGCCAATAGCCGACGATATCGTTGCCCCGCCGGCTAATCAAGCGGGAGCGAACGATCTCCGGGTAGATTTTCGAATGGCGGTCGAAATCCTGCAGCACGGCCAGCACTTTATCGATGCTGGTATCCGGGATGTAGAGCGCGCCCACCCAATCGTGAATCAGCCCGCTCGGAACGTCTCTGGGATTGGGCGAAATGGCGGGATGAATCAATAGCTCACCGTTAAGCAGCTTCCGTGCGTCTTGCGGCGAAGCGTTCAGCGAGAGAAAAGGCGCGCTGCCAGACCAGCGGCCGTCCAGTTCTTGCTCGACCGATTTTACGTAGCTTTCGAATGCCGCGGCTGTTTCGGGCGCAAGCGTCGTCTCAAACTGCGAGCACAGCGGGCAGACGACCAACCAGAGGGCCAAGACGAAGCGCATTCTCAATGTGCCTGATAGAGGGCGCTATAACTGAGCTGCTGCTTCACGTAATCGCGCGGATAAGATATTTCGACAGACGTCACTTTGCCATCCTTGTCGAATTGGGCGGTAAGATCGGCATTGATGCCGGTCCAATACGTCGGCAGGTCGAGTTGCTTATAGCGCTCCACAATCTGGTCGCGCAGTTTGGGATCGAAGTGGACGCCGTATTGATCGATGAGCGCTTTGATCGCCGGGTAGTCGCCTTCCGCTTTGATGCGCATCAGTTCGGCGAGCAGCATCCCAACGCCTTGGCGCATCTTTTTGTAATCCTTGACCGCCACATAAGCTTTGCCGTTGTGAGACTCGAACGCGATGGCGCCGGTCTTATCCATGATGTAGCGGGCAATGAGTTGGCGGTCGCGCTGATGATCTTCTTCAATCGTCTCGCCCTTAGGGATGCGCGCCAGTTGCGTGAGCATGACGCGGGCCGATGCATCGTACATGGCGCGGCCGGTTTCATCGGATACGACCAGGCCTAATACCTTCAACTTGGGATCAAAGACGTTCCACAGCGCGACAAGATCGGCGCGGGCTTCTTCTAGCGTTGAATAATATTCCTTGAGATACGATGCCGGCTCTTGCGTCAACTTTGGGCTGAGCTTGCCGGAACCATGACCGATGACTTCATGCATGGCCGTCAAAAGTTCTTCCGCGCCGGCGCCATACTTTTCAGCGCGGGCGATATCCTCGGGCGCCGCGAATTCCTGCACTACCTTATTTCCCACGGCTTCCGCAAAAGCGCGCGTGGCGCTGGAGAAGAGAAAGTTCTTGGTGCCGTACTTCTGATGAACTTCGTCTTCATTCGGCAAATTGTCGCCAATGGTCGAGACGTGAAAATCTCCGGTTTCGATTATGGTTTCCACCGCCTTCGCAATCGGGGGCCGGGCGTTTTGCTGCTTGTAGCGGGCATCCCACGGCGCGAGGGCTTCGAAATAGCCGGCATTCGCCGCGATCTTTAACATGGATGCGGACAGCTTTTGGTCGGTGACGCAAACGAAACTCTGCTCAGTGCCTTTGGCGGAGCGCGCGTCGCGATAAGTCTCGATAAAACCGTTGGCGAAATCGACGGGCGGATTATTCCGCACCCAAGCCATGCCAAAGTTGACCCAATCGGAGTAGTCGCCAGTTTGATAGAAGCGGATCAGAGCGGCCATCACGGCGGATTGGTCAGGCTCCGCGTACTCGCGCGCTTTGCTCAGAAAGCCGATGGCCTTGCGCAGATACTCAGCGTAAAGGCCAGGCTTGATGCGGCCGTCGGGCGTGCCCGCGCGGTAGACTTCTTCCGAGAGTTTGCCGCCCTGATTGACAACGCGCGAATTGAGGCGGTAACGCTCAGTGAGCTTTTTCAAATCGCCCAATTTGACGTTCAAATAGAAATTATTAGAGCTGGCTTCAAGGATGTCCTTACCGCCTCCAGGAGTTTTGGCGGTGAGAATTGGTTCGAAGTTTGGATCGAAAAGCGATGGGGCGAGCGCATCAACCCCCGCCGCTAGATCTTTTCGGCCAGCCGCCAACAACGCGGCCTTCAGGTTTGCCGCTGTAAATTGCGGCATGATTTTTTGGCCGGTTTGTTCATGATGGTTGCCTTTGTTGGCCCAGAAGAGCTTGGTGAAAGCGAGAACCTGCGAGTAAATCTGCGGATCGACCTTGTCTTTTGCAGTGACCACTGCTTCGAGAGATTGCTTTTCCTGAAGGCCGAAGCGCGAGAGCTGATCGTAGATGATCGGATCGATGGCAATGGAGGCTTGCGTGAGCCAGTACGCTAAAGCCTGTTGCCGCGGAGTCAGCGAGCGAAAGCTATCGGCTTCGATTTGAATGAAGGCGGTTTTATCGACGCGTTCAACCAGCGGGGATTCGGCACGAACGACACCGAAAGAGGCGATTAGAAACGTGATGGTTTTGACAACGTTGGCGATCTTCATTTGAGCATTGCCTCGCGGCGCGCCTTGAATTCGGTACCAGGCTTCCATTCCGGGAAAGTGTGCGCGTTGGCAACCAGCCGGCCAACTTCAAAGAGAAGCCGCATATCTTCCACTTCGCCCGACAGGTCCCAGCCGGGTTTAATCTCATCGGAGACCTTGTGATAGTCGTTCGTGGTGTATTCTTCTCGCTTCTTTTCACCGAAGCCCGCAGGCTTGCCGATGTAGTCTTCGCCCGGATCGATGTTGAGCGCGGGCACACCTTGCTTGGCGAACTCAAAATGGTCAGACCTATAAAAAGACCCGCGCTCGGGCGTGGGATCGGGCTTGAGCGTTCGGCCGCCTTGTTCATCGGCAACACGCTTCGCCACATCGTCCAGAGTTGAATTGCCCAGACCAATGATGACGAGATCGCGCGTTCTGCCCCAGGTATTCATGGAATCCATGTTGAGATCGGCCAGAGTATTTTTGAGCGGATAAAGCGGATTCGCCGCGTAATATTTGGAACCGAGCAATCCTTTTTCCTCAGCCGTCACGGCCAGAAAGAGAATCGAGCGCTTGGGCGCTGGCGTCAGTTGCGCATAAGCGTGGGCCAGTTCGAGCAGACCTGCGCAGCCGGACGCGTTATCCACTGCGCCGTTATAAATCTGGTCGCCCTTAAGGGAAGGATCTTTGCCGAGGTGATCCCAATGGGCTGTGAAGACAACGAATTGATCCCGCAACTTTGCATCGCTGCCTTCCAGTTTGGCGATCACGTTCTTCGACTTCACCTCGCGAAACTGATTCTTCAAATCGAACGACCAGCGGGCGTTGAGTGCCACAGGATGGAAGTCTCTGCGCACCGCAAGCTTTTTCAGTTCCGCAAGATCCTGGCCGGCGGCGGAGAAGATTTTCTCAGCAGTGGGATAAGGAATCCACGATTGCACAGCAACGCGATGGGCGTTTCGATCGGGCGTTTGAATATCGAAATTTTCGCGCGTGTTGCTGCCCACCACTACTTCAAACGGATAGCCGGCGGGACCGGTTTCGTGAATGATGACCGCGGCGGCCGCGCCTTTTTCCGAAGCGATCTCATATTTATAAGTCCAGCGGCCATAGTAGGTCATGGACTTGCCCTTGAACATGCTGGGGTCAAGCTGCGTGGGGTTTTTCGGATCGGGCACCGCGGGATCGTTCACAAGCATGACGATGGTTTTGCCGCGCACATCAACGCCTTTGTAATCGTCCCAGCCGTACTCCGGCGCCACGACACCATAACCCACGAAGACCACCTCCGAATCATGGACATTGATTTCGGGAACGGGGCGAATGGTCCACGCGGCGATGTCTTTCTTCGGTTCAAGATCAATGCGCTGGCCATTGGCGACGACGTGCGAGGTGGGCGTGGATTGAATGCCAAACAGCGGCACGTCTTGCAGGTATGACCCGTCGGGATTGCCGGGCTTGAGGCCGAAGAGTTTGAATTGATCGACGAGATATTTGACGGTCAGTTCTTCACCTTTAGTGGATGGGGCGCGGCCCTCAAACTCGTCGCTCGAAAGCACTTTGATATGGGCTAAAAGGTTTTCGGAAGTGATTACTTTCTCAGCCGCCTCCGGAGTGAGAAGCAAGGCCGCCAAAAGCACGAAGCGAGTCATAAACGCAGTGTAGCGATAATGATTGGGTAAACCTGTGCGCCTGCAAACTACGATTGGCTGCGTTGTCTACAAGTTCGAGGGCTTGAAGGCGCTGCTGGCAAAGGCCACGCCGCCTAAATCTGGCGACGAATTAGCGGGCGTAGCGGCTTCGAGCGCGGAAGAACGCGTGGCGGCCCAGATGGCGCTGGCCGACGTGCCCTTGAAGCGATTTCTAGAAGAGCCGTTGACGCCCTACGAGAGCGACGAGGTCACGCGGCTGATTTTCGATTCGCACGATGACCGGGCTTTCAGCGAAATTGCGCATCTAACGGTGGGCGAGTTTCGCGACTGGCTGCTGGACAGCGCGGTGGACGGCGCAACGCTCGCCCGTATTTCGCCCGGCGTGATTCCAGAGCAAGCGGCGGCGGTTTCAAAGTTGATGCGGCTGCAGGATCTGGTGAAAGTAGCGGGCAAGATTAGGGTAGTGACGCGCTTTCGGACAACGGTGGGCTTGCCGGGCCGAATGTCGACACGGCTGCAACCGAACCATCCGGCGGACGATGCACGCGGCATTGCGGCCAGCATTGTAGATGGGCTCATGCTGGGCAGCGGTGACGCGGTGATTGGCATCAATCCGGCAACCGACAATCCAGGAACCGTGAAGAAGCTGTTGATGATGATCGATACCATTCGCCAGCGCTATGGAATTCCCACGCAAAGCTGTGTGCTGGCGCACGTGACCACGCAGCTTGAAGCGCTGAAGGCGGGCGCGCCGCTGGACCTGATGTTCCAATCCATTGGCGGGACGGAAGGAACGAATACTTCATTCGGCGTGAACCTGGCGCTGCTGCGCGAGGCGCACGAGGCGGCACGCGAACTGAAGCGCGGTACCGTGGGCGATAACATCATGTACTTTGAAACCGGGCAAGGCAGCGCGCTTTCGGCCAACGCGAACGCCGGGATAGACCAGCAAACGTGTGAAGCGCGGGCGTATGGCGTGGCGCGCGCCTTTCGTCCCATGCTGGTGAATACCGTGGTGGGTTTCATCGGGCCGGAATATCTTTACGACGGTAAACAGATTTTGCGCGCCGCGCTGGAAGATCATTTTTGCGGTAAGCTTTTGGGCTTGCCGATGGGTTGCGACGTCTGCTATACGAACCATGCCGAGGCGGACGATGACGATATGGACGCCATATTGACAATGTTGGCGGCAGCGGGCGTGAATTACATTATGGGCGTGCCGGGCGCGGATGACATCATGTTGAATTACCAGAGCAGTTCGTTTCATGACGCGCTGTATTTGCGTTCGGTATTCGGTCTGCGGCCTGCACCGGAGTTTGAAGAATGGCTGACGCGGCGGCCTGCGTTGCCTGAGATGGCGGCGCTGGTTGAAGCGGGATGAAGCTCAGCGATTACACGACGGCGCGTGTGGGGCTGGGTATTACGGGCGAGAGTGTGCCGACGAAGGCGTTGCTGGATTTTCGTTTGGCGCATGCGCGGGCGCGGGACGCGGTACATTTTCCGTTGGATGCGGAAGCGTTGGCCGGAGAGATGGCGGCTTGCGGATGGCCTGCCGTAGTGCTACGGAGTGCGGCGGCAAATCGCGATGAGTATTTGCGAAATCCGAATCAGGGGCGGCGGCTGAATGAGGAATCGGCCCGATTGGTGAAGGGTTCGCGCGGGACCGCGATCATAGTGGCCGATGGCTTGTCCGCGCTGGCCGTTCACAGGCATGCCATTCCATTATTGAAGGCAATGGCGCCCGATGAACAGCATTCGTTTTGGATTCTGCAGCAAGGGCGGGTGGCGGTGGGCGATCAGATTGGTGAGAGTCTCCAGGCGGACTTGGCCATCGTTATTTTGGGCGAGCGGCCGGGGCTGAGTACGCCAGATAGTTTGGGGATCTATCTGACATGGGCGCCGCGGGTGGGGCGCAGCGACGCGGAACGCAATTGCATTTCGAATATTCACGGGCATGGGCTTTCGTATGAGGAGGCGGCGCACAAGCTGGCGTTTTTGGTGAATGAGGCGAGGAAACGGAGATTGACGGGCGTGGCGCTGAAAGAGACAGCGGGGAATTTGATTGCATGAAAACTCCTGGGAGGCTGACCGCCGCGTACTTACAGCCGACGGTGGGGCGGACGCCCGTCCGCGGCCCCGTCCGCGGGTGACCCCCCGGGTGACCCCGCGGGTTACCCCCTGGTCACCCATCCCGCGCTCCACGCCCGCACGGGATTCTCCTCGATGTAACTCTGGATCCTTTCGAACTCACGCTCATTTCGCACCAGGTGGTCGTAGCTCTCTCCTTGCCAAAAACAGCTTCCCGTCATTGCCAATAGGGCGTTCGCCCGTGGTTGGGCAGAACCACGAAGGCATGCAAAACCACGAAGGCATGCAAAACTTAGTGTTCTAGCTTCGCGGCGTTGTGGCTTCGACTACCATGTCGGCGAGGGCCGGGTGCCGTAGGTAAAACGGCCCAGAAAGAGCTTCATCCGGCAAGCGATCCATGGCGGCAAATGCCTGTCCGGAATTGACAGTTGCCGCCTGGAAAGGCCGGTGACAGGGCAGACTGTCGTGGAGGCGCCAGGTGAGGAAGACGGGCTCGTTCGTCTCATAATCGTGCGCAAGTGGTCGCCGATAGAGGGCCATACCCGGATAGTTCGGCGAGAAGGCCGGGTTTCTCACCCAAGTAGAGGCCGACCAGGGGGTCGGCCAGCGGACGGGGGCGTCCGCCCCACCCGGAAACCTGATCGGACGCCCCACTTCTATGTCGCACACCCGTTCGATGGCGGGTTGTAAGGGATCGTTCCGATATCATGCAAAAGAACTCTTCCTATGAATCGACGCACTTTCGTTAAAACAAGCAGCGGTCTCGCTGCCATGGCGGGCAGCGCGCACGCCGACACGGTCCCTCCGCGTAAAATCCGCAAGGGCATCATGTACGCCACCATCGAACTTAAGGCCAGCGTACTCGACCAATTCAAGGCCGTAAAGGCGGCGGGGTTCGACGGCATCGAGCCGATGAGCCAGATGTCGCAGGCGGAAGTCTTGGATGCCTTCAAAGAAACCGGTATGTCCGCGGCGAGCGTGTGTTGCGCCACGCACTGGAGGAATCCGCTTTCCGATCCCAGCGCGGACGTGCGAGCCATTGGGCTACGAGGTTTGGAGCAGGCACTACGCGATGCGAAAGCGTATGGCGCAACATCGGTGCTGCTGGTGCCGGCGGTGGTGAGCAAACAAGTCTCTTATAAAGATGCCTATGTCCGGTCGCAAACGGAGATCCGCAAAGCGCTGCCGATGGCGCAGGAACTGGGCGTGAAAATCGCGATTGAAAATGTTTGGAACCATTTCCTCATGAGTCCGTTGGAAGCGGCTCGTTATATCGACGAGTTTGAAAGCAGCGCCATCGGCTGGCATTTCGATGTGGGCAACGTCATCACGTTCGGCTGGCCGGAGCAGTGGATTCGCATCCTGGGCAAGCGCATTCAAAAGCTGCACATCAAGGAATACAGTCTCGCCAAACGCGACAAGACGGGACCATACTCGGGCTTCGACGTGAAGTTTCTGGAGGGCGATAACGATTGGCCCGCCGTCATGAAAGCCTTGGATGAGGTTGGCTACCACGCCTGGGGCATAGCGGAGCAGCCGGGCGCGGATTCGCCGGAGGGGTTGAAAGATCTGTCCGACCGTATGACTAAGATTTTCGCAAGCTAATTGCGCGCGAGAGCCGACTGCTCGGCGCGGAATTTCTGGGCCTTTTCGGGTTCGCGAATTTGGCTGCCCTGAGTTCTTATCCGCCCTAAGTGGCCTCTACCAAAGGCTAACTCTCTACAGCGTGAATGATGTTAGACCAGATCAGAACAGGCTCTTGTACGCAGCCCACTGATGTTTCAGCTTCTCCATGAAGTCGATGAACGCTGCATTTTGCCGAAGGCTATCCAAATTGTGGCCGGTGGCGAAAAGAGGATAGCAGGGGAAACCATCGTCCGCCGCGGCTTCAAGCCAATGTGTTGCTTGTTGCGGCTTATTGATGAGGGCGAAAGCGGTGGCAATGTGATACGCGGTGTGGTGAAAGTGGCCGAAGCCTTTGCCCTTTTCAATAGCCAGCTTGATCTTCGCATGCATGGTTCGTTCGTCGCCCACCGAGGCCGCCAACACTGCTTGCACACTGTTGAAGAGGCCGCCGCTGTCCTTCGGATAGTGTGTCAGCAGTTCCACGATTTTCGCGGCCGCTTCCTCTTTCTTCCCGAGATTAAAGAGGGCCCAGGCCGTTTGATAGCCAACCAGCGAAGGTTGCACCCGTTCCGGAATTCCGCGCAGGACGGCCAACGACTCTTGATACTGTCCTTGAAACGCCAACGTCTGCGCGATTCGATACACAGCCAAGTTGTTATTCGGATTCGTCAGAACCGCTTCCTTCGCTTCTTCGAACGCCTGATCAAAAAAACCGAGGTGGCAATAGATCAGGGCGAGTTGATTGTGCGCCTCATCCAGGGTAGGGTCGGAGTCCAGGGCCCGGCGATACTCGCGTATGGCATTTTCGTGCGCGAAATGGTTAGCCGGTGTCCAGAGAAGCCGGCCGCGCGCGACATGCGCCACCGCTACATCGGGCTCTAGCGTGATGGCTCGCTCCGCCGCCACGTAAGCCTTTTCTTCCCACTGGTTTTCTTCCGGGGCGAATAGAAAAAGGCGCCACACATAAGTCTGGGCGAGTTCCGCATAGGCGGAAGCGAAGCTCGGGTCAATGGCCACCGCGTGCTGGAGGTCAGCGATGGCGGTGTTGTTCTCACTGTCGGTTTGGTGTTGAGAATGGAAGCGGCCACGGGTCAACCTCATGGCAGGGACGGCAATCGGAGTTTATCAGGGAGAAAAACAATGAAACTGGCGATTCGGTCTTTATTATTCATAGCGGCGGCCTTGCCACTGGCAACCCGCCTGGTGGGTCAGAATGTTGTCACAGATTGGAACATGATCGCATCGAGTACGATCGTGGCCCATGGAGGAAACGGTCCGGGGGTATCCTCCGTATGGTTTGCTTATGAAAGCATCGCCATTTACGACGCCATCAATAGCATTCATCGAGAATTCAAGCCGTTCTATTACGACGGCCGTTGCTCTCGGGATGCTTCATCGCGTCCTGGTTTATTACTTCCCGCAACAGCAGGCGGCACTGGATGCAAGCTACGACGCGTCATTAGCGAAACTGACGGCAACATCGCGCGCCAAGAGAGAGGGCGTGCGGGTGGGGGAGGCTTCGGCGCAAGCTTTGATTTCCGCTCGGGTGGGAGATGGTCTCCTGGCGGATGTTCCGTATCAACCAGGCAGTGGCCCGGGCGTTTGGCAACCTACTCCGCCAGGTTTCTGCCAGCAGCCACACCTTGGTTGGGGCAAATGCGCCCCTTTATTCTCCGCTCTCCTTCCCAATTTCTACCGCCGGGCCCCACTAAACTATCCGGCGAAGAATGGGCTGCTAACTATAACGTCACACGCCTCTTAGGTGACAAGATCAGCTCGGTTCGGACGGCCGGACAGACTGAGATCGGCTTGTTCTGGACGGAGAACACGTCGCAACAATATGCTCGCGCGTTTAACTATCTGGTTCAATACTACCGGCTAGACCTAATGGACTCGGCGCGCATGATGGCCATGTTGTGGACCGGCGCGGCGGACTCAATTTATCGGCTGTTACAACGCGTAGTACACCTACAACTTCTGGCGGCCGGTGACGGCGATACAAGCGGGGGGCGGCGGTAATCCTGAACTGTCCGCTGATCCGGCTTGGACGTCGCTGGGGATAACTCCGAATCATCCTGAATACCCGGCTGCGCACGTATGCATTTCATCGGGAGTGTCTCATATGGTGGAGAGTTTCTTTGGAACGCCAGAAGTGCATGTCGTCATTGATAGCTTGGCGTTCACCGACGGCGTGCACACTCACACCTTTGAGAACACCGGAGATTGGCTGGATGAAGTCTCCTGGGCGCGGGTCGTTGCCGGCTTCCATTTCCTACATTCGGTCGAAGACGGCGCGAAGCTGGGCGAATCTGTGGCACAGCATGTGACTCGGACCAGTTTCCAGCGCGAGCGCCACGAATGAGGTGCTAGCAAGCTTCGGGCCCCTCGCGAGAATTTGCGACGATGCGGTGAACCGCGGCCAGATATTCCGATAAGACGGTATCCTCTTCGATGAAGGGCACGCACCGGCGAATCTGATCGTAAACCGGCTGCGTGCCCTTGCCCAGGCGGGTGTGTGCGCCCAGGACGTGGCGGCGAAAATCGATGCCTTGCGCGGCCGCCATCAGTTCAATGGCCAGAATGTGTTCGACATTCGCGGCTACTTGCCGCAGTTTTAGGCCGGCGGTACAGCCCATGCTGACGTGATCTTCTACGTTGGCGGAAGTGGGAATGGTATCGACACTGGCGGGGTGAGACAGCACTTTGTTTTCGGTGGCCAGGGCGGCGGCAGTGTATTGCAGAATCATGAAGCCCGAATTCAGGCCGCCGTTTACCGCGAGAAATGCCGGCAGGGTTTGGATATTAGAAGCTTCGTCTGTCAGGCGCATAGTGCGGCGTTCTGAAATGTTGCCGAGTTCGCTGATGGCGATGGCCAGGTAATCCATGGCAATGGCCAGCGGTTCGCCGTGAAAATTACCGCCGGAGAGGACTTCAGTCTTGTCGCCATCGCAGAAGATGAGTGGATTGTCGGTAACCGCATTCAGCTCAATCTCAAACACCCAGCGGCAATAAGCGATGGCATCGCGCGCGGCACCATGAACTTGCGGAATGCAGCGCAAGGTATAAGCGTCCTGCACGTTCGCTGAAGAACTGGAGCGCAGGAATTCGCTGCCGGCCAGCAGATCGCGCAACCCAGCGGCGCATTGCATCTGGCGCGGGAACGGACGCAGGGCGTGAATGCGTTCGTCGAAAGCAAGCGCCGTGCCATGCAGCGCTTCCAGACTGAGACAGCCCGCGATATCGGCCATGCGGCTGATGCGTTCCGCGCGAACGGTCTCCAAAACGCCCAGCGCGCACATCACCGCTGTGCCATTGGTGAGAGCCAGCCCTTCTTTAGCGGCTAGCGTGAGTGGTGCAAGACCGGCGCGTCGCAACGCTTCCCTGCCGGCCAAAATTTCACTATGATATTCAGCCATGCCTTCACCGATCAAAGGGAGACTCATATGCGCGAGCGGGGCAAGATCGCCACTCGCACCCAGTGAGCCTTTGCTGGGAATGACCGGATGAATGCCGGCGTTCAGCATATCCAATAAGAGCTGCAGAGTTCCGAGACGGATGCCGGAAAAGCCACGCGCCAAAGTATTGGCGCGGATGAGCATAATGGCGCGGGTGGTGGCGCGATCAAACGGAGGGCCCACCCCTACCGCATGGCTCACTAAAATGTTGCGCTGAAGCTTTTCAACTTGATCGAGCGGGATAACGCGATCTTTGAACGCGCCGAAACCGGTGGTGATGCCATAAGCCACGCGGCCTTCCCGGAGCATGGTTTGGACGGCTTGGGCAGAGCGCTCGGTCTGCGCGCGGGCGGAATCGGCCAGGGCAATGGGCGGCTGGCCCGGTTCACTGTAAGCCACTTCCACCAGTTGTTCGACGGTCAGGTGTTCGCCATCGAGAAGCAATTGCGGGATCAAACGGGGTCCTTTAATAAGCGTGACGATTTGATGATAGCTGGCACGCGATACTACAGATAGTGTCCGGCACAACCACGGGAATTCTCGTTCCAGCGCATATTTCGGCTTTACAGGCATATGAGCCGGGCTTGAATGCCGCAGAAATCAAACAGCGCTACGGTTTGGATCGTGTTGTGAAGCTGGCGTCGAACGAAAATCCGTTGGGTTCTTCGCCGATCGCGGTCGAGCGGGCGCGCGAAGCGCTGGCCAATTTGGCACGCTATCCCACCGGCGGTCTGGCTCTGCGCCGCAGGCTGGCCGAGCTTTATAGCGTCAATGTTGAGAACGTGATTGCGGGATCCGGCAGCGAGGGAATTATTTCAAACATCGTGCGCACGTTTCTGAGCGACGAGGACGAAGTGCTGACCACCGAGGCGGCGTTCCTGGGATTTCAAGTGCTGGCGCGCGGGCGCGGTGTGGCGTACCGGACTGTGCCTTATCGCGACTGGCATTATGATCTGCCGTCCTTGGCCGAAGCCATCAGTCCGCAGACCAAACTCATTTACCTGGCGAATCCGAACAATCCGACGGGCACATTTTTCAGCCGGCAGGCGTTCGAACAGTTTCACAAACGCGTACCGGAACGCGTGCTGATTATTCTGGACGAAGCCTATTACGAGTTCGGAGTGGTGGAGCAGTCTTATCCCGATTCAATGCACTACCGCTTCGATAACGTGATCACGCTGCGCACGTTTTCCAAGGCGTACGGTTTAGCGGCGGCGCGCGTGGGCTACGGATTCGCGCATGAAGACCTGATTTCGGTGCTGTTGAAAGTGAAGCTGCCGTTTGAGCCGGCTGGCCCATCAGAAGCGGCGGCGCTGGGTGCCCTGGAAGATCGCGAGTTCATGCTTCGATCGGTAGCCAACAACGCCAAGGGGCTGGCCTTTCTCACGCACAACCTGCGTGAGATGGGTTTCGACGTGGTGCCCTCGGCGGGCAACTTTGTGATGACGGTGCTGCACGACGAGCAGCAGGCGCAGAGTATGTTCCAAAGCCTGCTGGAGCGTGGCGTGATTATTCGTCCGCTGGCCACCACGGGGCTCGCCAACTGTTTGCGCATATCGGTAGGGACGCCGGAAGAAAACGAGTTTTTGATACAGACACTGAATGTTGTGACAGGCACGGGCAACTAATCAGCGTTCGATTGAGCATTCGCAACTTACGTTTGCCTTCGCGGGGTTTTTTTCCGTACTCTGGAAAGCATGCAAGTAAATTTCACACCAGAGCAGGAAACACAGCTTTCCCAAATCGCCACCCGCGCCGGTACTGACGCCGAGGGATTGGTGAAGGATGCAGCCTTGCGCTTGCTTGACCACGAGGCCGGCTTTCGCGCCGCCATCCGGGAAGGCATCGCACAGGCCGACCGGGGCGAGTTCATTGAAGAAGAAGAAATGGACGCCCGCCTGGAAGAGATGTTGCGCTCCTAAATGCGTATCCGCTGGACGCCCGCCGCCGCAGCGGACTTGCAGGGCATCCGCGATTTGAAACAATGGCCGGGACGCGGGCGACCCGCCGAGGCCGGAACCCGCGAGATTTTGTTTCCTCCAACGCCCTATATAGCGGTGTACCGCGTGAAGGAGAAGACTATTGAAGTCGTGCGAATTTATCACACCGCGCAAAACCGGTAACAGCCCACGGTTTTTCATTCTCACGAAGGTTTTGAGAAAAGCGATCGCTTGTTGGTATTCTTTGACAACACCTTCCACGCTTACGAGAAATACGGTGATGGCTCGCTCTCACTGAGTGGTCCCATCACAAAGAGAGTGTTGCCGGAAGGGTCGAGCAGGTCGAACGTGCGAGCGCCCCACGGCTCGTCGCGTGGCGATCGAAGGACGGTCACCTTTGCGCTCCATTCACGGTAGTATGCATCGGTGTCGTCCACATGGAGCGTTACGCACGCTTCTCGGCCATGACCTTCCATCGGACTATTGAGGGTCAATTGGATTGTTCCGCGCTCAAGGCCGAGCAGTCCCGACCGGCCGTCCTCCGAAACCTCGAATGTCACGCGAAAACCAAGCCCGTCGACATAGAATGCCTTTGCAACTGCCAAGTCGTCGGCTGGAAGATTCGGCTCTGCTCGTTCCATGTAACTCAGCGTAACCCATAGATGCCGCGCAGTGCCGCTTTTCGCCCACCGCACCACCGGGTTTCAAAAGGGTCCGTCGCGAAACTGCGCTTGTCGGATATTCAATCGGTGGACCGCGGAGAAATGACCTTTCCGACGCTGGCCCTTGGTTACTCTCATTGAGGGGAGGCACGTGATCATGAAGAACCTGTTCGATGCGGCGGTGGCGAATGAAGTACGGACCCGGCTGGGACAACTGGAACCTCAGAGTGAGAGGCTCTGGGGCAAGATGACCGCGGCGCAGATGCTGGCACATTGCTCGGTGAGCATGCAGTGGGCGGCGGGAGAACTGGTGCCCGAAAAGGTAGCGTTACCCGCACGTCTGATGGGGCGGCTGGTAAAGCCGATGGTGCTTCGGAACGAAGACCCGCTACGGAAGAATTCGCCGACGGCCAAGAGCCTCATTGTGGCGGACGAACGAGATTTCGGCACTGAACGGGACCGTTTATCGCGACTCATCGACAAATTTGCGGAGGGAGGGGCCGCAAGGTGTACAAGGAATCCGCACGGTTTCTTTGGGCGACTGACGCCGGAGGAGTGGGCGATCTTAATGTACAAACACCTTGACCATCATATGCGGCAGTTCGGGGTGTGACCGTCTCAAAAAAGTTTCGGGTCGAAAAAGCCTTTGAGGTTCCGGGATACGCCATCTGCAATTCAAGGAAAATCACGGCTTGCGGCGTCCGGCAAGTCTGCGCCAAAATTGAGGCGCTAAAAAAGCCCGGGATCGGCGGGTCGGGGCATCGATTTGACATTAGTACGCGTTTTGCGTAATTATTTACGCAGGATGCGTAACTCTCCTGTTCTCGATGCCCTCTTCCCGAAAATACGCACGAAGATACTGGCTGCCACTGTGACTCGCACCGGGAAACAGTGGTACCTGAGTGAACTGGCGGCCTTCCTTCATACGAGACCTTCTAGTCTCCAGCGGGAAGTCGATGCGCTGGGCAAAGCGGGAATCTTGCAACAATGGCACCACGGAAGACGCATCTATTTCAAGGCGGATCCAAACTGCCCCGTCTATCCAGATCGCCGAAATCTCTTTGATAAAACGGCTGGTCTCATTCCTACTGTTGGGCAGGAACTTGAGCCGTTCGGTGACCGGATCCAGTTGGCGTTTATTTACGGCTCGATTGCCCGCTCAGAAGAAGAGTCGGGAAGCGACATCGACCTTATGATAGTTGGTGCTGTCGGCTTAGCCGATCTAGCACCGGCCGTGCGGCGTGCGGAGCGAAGTTTGAGACGGCCGGTAAATCCAATCGTTTATTCGAAAGCTGAATTCCGACGTAAAGTTAAAGGCCACGACCATTTTCTGACCACTGTATTGAAGGATATAAAACACTTTGTAAAAGGAAGTGAGCATGACCTGGAAGCGATTGCTGGATGAAGTCGATGTCCAGGGTCACAAAACCAGGGTCACAAAACCAGGAAGCAGCAGTTAAATAACATCCGGGCTCTTGATCGCTTGTGGTCTCGCGACTGCGGAAGATCTCAGTCAACCTTCCTCGTCCCACATCTTTTCCAGCAGCATGCGCCAGCGCGCGCAGAACCGTTCCTCTCCATACTCCAAACTTCGTTGCCGGGCCGCCTCGCCCATCGCTGCCAGTTGCTCGCGATGATGTAGCGACTGGGCAATGGCAAACGCAATCGCTTTCGTGTTCCGCTCCACAATCCAGCCGGTTTTCCCCTCAATCATTAACTCATCCACGCCATAAACGCGCGAAGCAATCAGCGGCAAACCCGCCGCCGCCGCTTGAAAGCAAACGAGTGAGAACGATTCATAGCCGGATGGAAAAAGAAAGGCGTCGGAGCACCAGAGATACGGTCTGATGTCCTGCTGCATACCCACAAACCGCACGCGCGAGCCGACTGCGCTTTCCGAGCAGATCTTTTCGAATTCGCGGATTTCGCCTGGGCCGCCGCCCACCACCACCAGCCTCGCTTTTGATGTGCCCGGCTCTTTCAAAGCCTCTATCGCGTAGCGCAGTCCTTTGCGCTCGAAGTTGCCCAAAGCGCAGAAGCAGAGCAGCAGATCCTTCGCTGTGCAGCCAAGATCCAGCCGCAGCGGGTCTGCGGGAAAATCGGCGGGCCTTCGGAACCTCGCCGTATCTACCGGATTGGGAATAATCGCGATTTTCCCCGCCACCAGTTCGGGATAGGCCATTTGTAATTCGTAAGCCAAGCCTTCTGAGGGAACCACGACGGTTTTAGCGCATTTGAAGGCCATCCGTTCGGTGAGCGAACCCCAGATATGAATCAGGTAACGGGCCACTCGCCGCAGGGGTGCGCCGCCGATATCCGCCCGGTGATCGCGCAAGAAGATGCGGTGGCAGAAGTGCGCATACGAGATTTGGCCGAATGGAAAAACTCCTTGCGCGGCAATGCGAAACGAAGGCCGGCCGCGCAGCTTTAGCCAGTAGGCGAATCCGGCGAAGACTGTGAATAGAATCGATCGCAGGATCACCGGTCCAGCGGGCAAAGGGATGTGTGTGCGGCGCGGGATAGCGTTCTTACTCAGGTCAATCCGGTTATAAAACACGTGCAGTGGGAAGCGCGCCACATTATCTTGCACCACTTTCAAGAGGCAACTGCCCGCTGGACTGGAGGGGATTAAATTTTCGTCGAAGACCACCATGGTCCGGTCCTGCTGCGTCCAATCGACCGGATGTTTACCCAACATCCGAACATACGTGGCCAGGACCACCAGCGCGCTAGCGCTATTCGCCAGCACCAAACTGATGAGTGCGCCCCGCAGTCCATAGCGCGGCAGCAGGATCAAAGAAGCGCCCAAGCCTACCAGTGTGGCGGCCACGCCCGCGAAGAGCGTATGCTGCGAGTTTTGTGCCGCTCGTAGCGGCGAGGTAAAGGCGATGGCCACTCCCGAAAGCACAGCGGCCCATGCCAGCCACGGCAGATCGTTAACATAGGCCGCCATGCGCCCCCTGTAGAGCAAACGCTCAAGCGGCGCGCCCGCCAGCACTAGAACGGCGTTGTAGATCAACGCGATCGAAATGATGCCGGCCGAGTAGAACGCCGCCCATCGCAAGCCCTCCGGCAAGCCGCTACCCTTCATGCGGCGCGCCAGCTTCGGCAGCGAAAAGACGCTCAAGACGGTGAGCAATTGCCCCAGCGGCAGAATGAAATTCATCAACGCCCGCAGCGCCCCGGCGGAAGAGAGGCTTACCATTTTCGAGAGCAGCAAAACCTGCATGTCGGGAATGCCGACACCCAGCAATGCCGATGCAAAAAGCCACTTGCCGTAGCCCCAGTGGGCGCTCAAGACCTCCTGCAAAGTATGTTGGGAAGGTTGGTAATCCGGCGGCAAATCGCGCCGCGGCATGGCCCAAAGCGCCACCAGCAAACTTACTCCGGTTACCAACACCGCCTTCCAGGCCACCAATCTCCCCGCGCCGTGCAATGCCGCTAGCGTGGCGAACAGCAGCGCGCCATAGGCAACGCTCAAATAAAAAGCGCGGATCGGTCGATTGGTAATGTATTGTTCGCGCCGGCAAGTCAACAAAAGCAGATAGCCCGGCAGCGCGAAACCCAAAGCGAACAATGCGTCCTGTACCGCCAGACCGCGATAGAACAGGGAAGCGCCCGCTGCGATCAAGCCAAGCACGCACACCGCGGTCCAATTCAGCCGCTTCACCAATTTAAGATAGCTGCCCAGGCGAGTGCCAAATTCGGCCGGCCCCACTACCGTCATCGGTTCCACAATCAGCGCATTGTGCAACGCAGTTAGAATCAGGCACACTGACCACGCCACGGAGAAGGCTCCATAGCCTTCACTCGTAAGCCAGCGCGCCAGCAGCACGTTCAATACGAAATTGGTTCCGGAAAAGGCCGCCTGATCGGCGATGCTGGCGAAAACGCCTTCCAACAGCGGTCTAAGTCTGCTCACTCAATATGCGCCTTTGGCGGTGAGAACAGCTTGCACCGTGCGCAGCAGTATATAAAGATCGAGCCAGGGCGACCAGTTGCGAATGTAGTAAGTATCCTCCACTTCCTGCACTTTTAGATCGCCGTCGCTGCGCGCGTTCACCTGCCATAAACCGGTTACACCAGGCATCACGCTGCCCCGCAAGTTACGAAAGCTAGTGGGAAATTGATCAAGATGATAGTAAGGGAACGGGCGCGGTCCAACCAGGCTCATGTCCCCCCGCAAAACGTTCCACAATTGCGGCAACTCATCCAGGCTATAGCGCCGCAAAAACGCCCCAATGCGTGGCACTACGCGCGGATCGCTCTTGAGCTTGAAAAAACGCAGCCAGACGATTTTCTCTTCGGGGTTCTCGTTTAGATATTCCTCGAGCAGACGCTCCGCGCCGCGGTGCATGGTCCGCAGCTTGAGGACTACGATTTGCCGCCCGTTCGGACCCTCGCGCTTCTGGCGGAAAAGCACCGGGCCGGGACTGACAATCTTAATCCAGAGGGCGGCGGCGGCCAGCAAGGGCAGGGAAGCGATGAACGCGGGCGCCGCGATGGCATAATCCAGCACGCGTTTGATCAGGCGATTGCCGGGCACCAGCAAATTCTTCTTCAGTTCAAGCCCCAACACGCCGCCTAAGTCGCGCGACGTAATCCAAAGGCTCTGAATGCCAAACAGATCGGGAACTATAATGATATTGGCGAAAGACAATCCCTGCACTAACTGCGACAAGTGCTCTCGCCCGATGCCTGGCAGGGCTATCAACGCCACCTTGGCGCGTCCCGCGAAAGCTTCCGCCGCGGCCAGCGGCCCCACCACAGGTACGCCGTGAATCTCCGTTCCCCACTTGGCCGGATTATCGTCGAGAATGCCAACGGGCACGAATCCCAGATCGCTTTCTTTCTTGAGCGTCTTTACCACCAAAGCGCCGGTGCCGCCCGCCCCCAAGATCACCATTGGCACGCCGCAAATGCCGCGCGCAATCAATATTCTGCGCAGCGGCGCCTCGAGCGCAGGCGCCAGAATCAGCGCGAAAAACATGGTCAGCAGGAGAACGCCGCGCGACCATTGATGATCTTGAAACGCGTAATTCCAACACAACAGGAGCGCAAACACAATGAATGTTGAATAAACGCGCCCGCGAATCCTCTGCACTGCGCCCAGGCCATAGCCCGGATACAAGCCCATCCAGTAATATGCCAGTGGCAGGGTTAGTACACCCAACGCTAAGCCCTGATATTGCGGCCGCTCAAGAGCGATCGGAAAAATCGCATGCAGATAGTAGCGGACAATGCAGCCCAACAACAGCGCCAATTCCAGCGCCATCATGTCAATCAACACGAGCGCGCCAGTGGCCCAGGAACGCTGTTTCACTTCCGGTAATACCAGGATTTGTTGAGCCGCCGTCACCGTTTTCAACATTAGCTTAACGAACGATCAGCAGCGGGGCCCGGCTTCCTGGCCGCGCCCCTCGTCCTTCGGCCAACCCATGATAATGAAAACCTCCGAATCCGAGCCGGAAGCGTAAGCGCCCTAGCTTGGTTTGTCAACGGAGCGTTTACTAACTCTTCAAACACCCAAAGCCCGCCGGTAGATATCGCTAAGTAGCCGGTAGTTTGCTTCAGCCGAGAAATGCCGCTCGAAATGCGCGCGCGCGCCGTTCCGCAAGCGGCCCACCGCCTCCACTCGCTCACGGTCTTCGAGGAAATCAATCAAATGCTCGTTTCCCTCCAGCGGCAGTTTAATGCCGTTCTCTCCATCGACAATCAAATCGTTGACCGAACCTACCGCAAAACCCACCACCGGCGTGCCGCAAGCCATGGCTTCCAAAATCACCATGGGCATGCCTTCATACCAACGGGAAGGGAACGCCAGAAATGCCGCGTCCTTAAGCAGCGTCAGCACGCGCTCATGCTCGCAAGCGCCCAGATATTCCACGTTTGTCAGCACCGCCGTACGCTTTTCAACCACCAGCCGCATCGGGCCGTCGCCGGCTATCTTTAACGGAATCGCCCCCGGGCAAGCGGCCCATGCATCGAGCAGCGCCTTCACGCCCTTTTCGGCGGTAAGCCGCCCGGCGAACAGCGCGTAACCTCCTTGGCCGCCACCCGGCCCCGGATCCTGCGCCAGGAAATTCGGCTTCACCACTATCTTTTCCGCAGGCAGACCCCCTTCGCAAAATTTTTTCCTGGCGAACTCCGTTAGCGCAACGTAGGTGTGTACGTTTTGCCGGTAAGTCCCGGCGAGAGTATGCGCCGCCAGCATCGCGCAAACCGCCGCGCTCGCCGCCATGCTTTCCCGGTAACAGGAATGCAGCACGGCGGGATACTTGATGGTCTTCTTTATGCAAAGTTCGCAAATCTTGCCGTCGCGGTAAAAGGTGGCGGCGGGACACTGCAAACGATAGTTATGCAAGGTTTGCACCACCGGTACCTTCTCCGCGCCGGCCGCGTAGTAGACCGAGGGCGAAATCAGCGGCAGCGTGTTATGAACGTGAACAATGTCAACGGACTGTTCCGCGATCAGCCGGCGAACGTTCCGGTACATTGCCCCGTTCCAGATCGTTTTCACCCCCAGTTCCACAACCGACACTTTCTCTACCGCGTCGTTGTGAACGGAGTATTGAAACACCTTGTGTCCATGGCTCGCAAGCAACGCTCGTTCCGCCGCCACCACGCGGTCTTCTCCACCCGCTTGCTGATAAAAATTGTGGATCTGCAGAATCCTCATAACGCCTGGCGGCGCACCGGGCTGGGCAGAAGATAGGGACGGATATGAGCGGCGCGCGGCGGCGGATCGGACGGCAAGTACGGGATGGGAACCGAGCTGGGCAAATACATGATGCGCTTGCGGTGCGAGACGGCCGCCAAAGCCGCCAGCAACACGAAGCCGATATTTTCAGCATGCCCGGCGCCGGCCAAAACATTCTCAGTTGAGAATCCGCCCAGGAACGCAGGCAGAAAAATGAGCAGCGGGCGCGCATGTCCCAGACGGTCTTTGCGCACGCCCTGAAACGCGTAGAAGATAATCGAAAAAATAAAAACAAACCACAGGCCCAGGCCCACGCCGCCCCATTCGTACAGAATGCGCAGCCATTCGTTGTGAACGGCTCGATTGGCGTCGGCCGCCCGCGCCATTGTGCCCAGCAGCAGCCTTCCGTTTGATGTGCCATGTCCAAAGGCTAGTTCGGCTAGCGACGATTCCGTAAGCGCTTTGAAGGTCCGCTGGTAAAGGCCGCGCCTGAACTGATAGGTGCCCAAGCCGGTGGATCGGAAGTTACCTTCATAAACCGCGTTGATGGTGTCGGCCACGCGATTCAAGCGCGCGCCCTGGGAAATCATGCGCAACAAGACGTCTTTCTCGGCTACTAAGCCAACCACCAGAAGCACGATGGAAGCCACACCCAGAATTTTGAGCCAGGGCCGCGAGTAAGAAATCAGCAGGGCCACGACGGTGGAAACAATCAAGCCAATGACGTAGATGCGGCTGCCATCCAGCACCAGCGCCACGAACAAACCAACGCAAAGCAGCCAGCGCTCCCACGAGCGTAGCGTGCGTGCGCCCAGCGCTAAAGCAAAAAGCGAGGCCAGCAGTGAAGCATAGCCCTGGGCCGTAGTGAAGCCGGTAAACCGATACGGCGAATCGCCCCAGTTCGGCAGAAAGAGCCCTCGCAGAACACCCAGCGCCAGCACCCCGGCGGTGGCCGGGAATAGAATCGAAGACGGCGTCAGAAAGCCGGCTTTGGTGGCGCGCATGAAAGCCACGCAGATCAGGAACGATCCCAACATCTCTACCGTCAGCTTCACCGCCGAGAGAGGGAAGTACGACCAAAAGCTGGCAATGCCCGCATAAATGATGAGCAGCAGCCACATCACCGGCGCCAGCACCACTTTGCCATGTCCCGCATAGTTCTTCAAGCGCCACATCAGCACCAGCGGATAGCCCAGGCCCTTCATGGCGTTTAAGATGCCAATGCCGCTATCGCCCGAACTGAAATCCACCGCCGAAAGCATCACGTAGGCCACGATGCTCCAGCGCAAAGGCGCGAAGATGGCCACCGCGAACAGTATGTAGAAAATAACCAGCGGGAGAAGTTCCATTTAAACGCCTGTGCAGGAATCGATGGCGGCTCCAATCAAATCGGCAACGCGCTCAGGCGTGAGTTCGGACGCCGCCTCACGAGCCTGTGCGCGCATCTTCGCCAACTCCGGGCCGCTGGTATTCATCATGCGGTCAATCGCGCGGTATGAGTCTTCCGCGTCATCGGGCTTGAACGTCCAACCGTTATAGCCGTCTCGAATCAGTTCTTCCACCGCCTGCGCGTAAACGCTGCCCAGCACTGGCAAGCCCGAAAGCAACGCCTCATTCACCACCACCGCCCACGTATCGGCCAACGTGGGTAGAACGAAGACCCCGGCGAAAGCGTAAACTTGAGGCAGATCGTGATATTGAAAAACGCCTGGGAATTCCAGCTTCACATTGCCCGGCACCGCCAGCTGCGTCAACTGCCGACGCAATGGCCCGTCTCCGGCTAAAACGAACTCAACGCTTCGCTCCGGATGGTCGCTGGCCCACCGTGATAGAACCTGCAGGAACGGGACCAGCCCTTTGCGGTCCACGAACTGGCCACAAAACAGCAGCCGGTGGGCTTGCTGGCACGCGCGTGGCAGCGGGCTCGCGGCAAAACGCGCGATATCCGTGGTGTAAGCAATTTTAAAAATTCTGGCCGGCTTGGCGCCCATGCGCTCCAGATACCTCACCGCGCTCGTCCCCACCGCCAGGAACGCGTCGGCATTCTTTACGAACAATTTGCGAGCAAGGTGACGCGCCAACCCGCGGCCCCGCTCGGTGGATTCGGCGGCCTCCGCCCAAATAATCAAGCGGCTCGCCGGATTGAGTTTGCGATAGACGATCGCGAACAAGGTGCGTGCGCCCATCTCGGCGGAAATGATTACGTCGGGCGAAAATCGCCTTAGCTGCGGGAACGTGTCCAGTGGAATGTGGATGGCCAGCGGCTCGCTGAAGCCGCGCGGATGACGCCAGTTCCCCTGAACGGTGCTGGTCTTTTGAACGGCCACGTCCAAACCGTCCCAGTCTACTTTCCAGGGCCGATTGGATTCCATGGGCGTCGAAAGCAAGACCCGGAAGGCCGCATAGCGCCGGGCAAGGAAATCGAGAACGGGTTTGTGATAAGGCGGAATCACGTTGGTGAGAAATGCGACGCGCAAATTCCGGCCCGGCGCGAGCCGGCGCGCGTACAAGGGCAGCATGAGCACGCGCCCGCGCAAACGCCGCAAGGCCAAGACTGCCGTTTTGCGCCCAGCTGTGAAAGGGCCCATCACGCGCCGCGAACTGTCGCCTTGCCGGTAGTGCCGCGCCGCCGTCCAGAACCATTCTCCTTGCTCCAGGACGTGCCGGTAGGGAAGCTCCTTCTTGCGCGTGCAGTAGAAGCCGCGGGGCTGCGTCTGCGAGCGAAGCGTGCCTTGCTGTTCAAACTCCCAGGGAGATTCGCCATCGCGCAACAAGGCCGCCAGCGCCCGCCTGTTCCAGATGGACGCCTGCAGCGACACGCGAAAGGGCGCCAAGCTATGCTGCTCGCCCAGCTTTGGAAATCCCTTGAGCTTGATGGTAGGCGGCGGATCGGGGTTCAGCCGCAGAACCACGCCATCCAAGCTGCGCAGCGCGGCCAGTTGCTCCAGCACATTCGCCGTTGAAACGGTTTCGCAAAGGAAAAAGTCTTCAAGCATCAACAACACATTCTCGGTATCCAGCTGGTTCAAGAACCGCCTTAGACTGCCGCTCCACGCTACCTCCGCTCCCGTCAATAGCGTCGTCACGCCGGCAAAATCGGCGGCAGCGGTTTGCGTGCCAAGATACACCGGGAAAGGGCAATCGGGCCAAAATTTCCGAAAATTCTCAAAAAACGCCGGCCACAGGTCTTTGTACCCGTCGGACGAAACCACCAGGACCGCGCACGAATGCACAAGATCGCTTCAGTCCAGGCGCTCTGGGCTCGAATAATATTTGCGGTAGTCGCTGTAATAGTAGTAATCGTTGGTGCTGCCTTTATCCACTTCATTCAACACCAGGCCAATGATGTTGGCCCGCAGCCGTTTCAAGGTAGCAAGCACCGTGGCCACCGCGCGGCGGCTGGTTTGGCCGGCGCGCGCCATCACCACCACGCCGTCCACCGACTTTGCCACTTGCATGGCTTCCGCGAACCCCAGCAGCGGCGGA
Source organism: Bryobacterales bacterium (assembly GCA_963785595.1). GTDB lineage: Bacteria > Acidobacteriota > Terriglobia > Bryobacterales > Bryobacteraceae > Bog-105. The sequence goes on from CAWAVY010000005.1 coordinate 753,808, forward strand.
GCATCCACCAGAATCAGGTCGTATTCCTTCGATGCTTCATCGAGAATATCCATCATCATCGAACCAACCAGATCGGAAGCGCGCCGGGACGCGGTACCGGAGGGCACCACATCCAAATCCGGCCACTGTTCGTTTTTCACAATGGTTTCTTTCCAGCGGAACTCGCCCAGCAGCACATTCGAAAGGCCCAGCGAACCGTTCAGGTTCAGCTTTTTGTGAATGCTGGGGCGGCGCAAATCGGCGTCGATAATCAGCGTCTTCTTGCCTTGTTCGGCGTGCGCAATGGCCAGGTGAATGATGGCGGTGGATTTTCCCTCGCCCGGTGTGGCGCTGGTGATGAGCAGCGACTTGACTGATCGGTCTAAATCGGGCAGCAGGATGGAATGGCGCAGCGTGCGGATGGCTTCTTCATAAGAGGAAATACCCTCATAGCCGGAGTTCGGGCTGGCGCCGCGTAGTTTCTTTTTCTTCTTGTCGGCTTCCTCCTTCTTATAGCGAATGATGCCCTGGCCGAACAGCATCTCTTCGGGAATGGGATCGGGCGCTTCCAGCGAATTGGCGCTGGCGCCCGGATGAATCAAACGGCGCATTTCCTTGACGGTGGGCAACGTACCCAAAACGCTGGTATCCAGGGCGCGCGCCACCTGCTCCGGATCGCGAATGGTGTTGTCCATCACATCCGTCAGAATCGCCGTGCAAACGGCGAGTACTAACGCGGCGATGAAGGCCAGCAGCAGATTGAGCTTGGTGCGCGGAAAAACCGGAGCATCCGGTGGCCGCGCTAAATCGGCAATGCGAATGGAATTATTTTGAAAGCCCGCATTGATGCCCGATTCCCTAATGCGCTTTTCCAGATCGTTATAAAGCGACTTATCGTTTTCCGCATCGCGCTTTAACTGCTGATAATCGAACGAGTGCAAGTTCAGCTTGTCGAAGTCGGCTTTCTCTGCGGCCACCGCCTTGGCCAGCATTTGCTCTTTGTTGACGGCCTCGCGGTATTCGGCATCCACCCGCTGGCCCACGCTTTTGCGCGATTCTTCGAATTGGCGTTCCAGTTCCTCGAGATTGTTCTCCGCTTTACGGTACTCCTGATGGTTCGGGCCATAGATGCTGGCCACGTCAGCCAACCGCTGCTTGGCCTGATTCACGCGGTCCTGTAGCCGGTTCAGTTCGTCGGCCTGCGGCGAATTCAGCTCCGCCGCCACGCTGCCATTCTGCACCGCGTTGAAAGCCGCTTCTTTCTTAACCCGGTCGGCCTGTGCCTGCGTGTATTCCTGATTCAGTTGCTGGATGCGCGCGCTAATCAACGTCGTCTTCTCTTCCGGATTGATGACGTTCATTTCCTTTTCGAATTGCGCGAGCGCCTGACTCGAGCGCTCCATTTTAGCCCGCAGATCGTCCAGTTGTTTCTCCATAAAATCGGAGAGCGAGCCGGAGTTCTTAACCTTAATATCGAACGTATGTTGCACGAACGAATACGCCACGGCATTGGCTACGTCGGCCGCGAGCGCCGGTTCGGGCGAGCGGTACGAAATGTCCAACAGGTATGTATTAATGGGGCGAGTAACCTTCAGTTGCTTCAGGAAAATGGGAGCATCGGTTTTGCGGCGGATGCTTTCACTGCCTAAACGGTCGAGCTGGCTTTCCCGCTGCAACAGGTTATAACGCTCCGCCACCGGGCGCAAGACCGCGTCCGACTGGATAATTTCCATCTGCGTGGCGAGAAACGCGTCTGAATCTTCGCCCGCCGAGACTTGACCGGTGTCCGAGCCCACCACATTGGTTGGAATATGGCGGTCCACATCGATTTTCGCGGTGGCTTCGTAGATCGGCGTCATCCGCGCGGAAACTAAATAGGTGGCCAGTAAACAGCTGGCGACAAACGCGATGATCTTCCAGCGCTGCCGCCAGATCACCAGCAGATAGTGTGTGGGCGAAACGGCCGGCTGAGCTGCCTCTAATTCCGGATACTGTCCCGGGACCACATACGGCTGGAGCCGTCCGTATTCAGCCAAATCTGAGGGCGGCCTCTCAAGTTCTCTCATCGGATGCTCGCTTCATTTCTCCTAATGCCAAACCAAAAGGCCAGTGCCGGTGGCAGTGCCAAATCCAATTATGCGCTCAATGGTTTGCGCCGTGAGCCGCCGTCCCTTGTTATCGGGAATATAAAGAATGTCGTTGGCCTGCAACAGAATGTCGGGGCTCTTGCGCTCCATGATCTTGCCGATTTCCACCGGAATTTCGTTGCTTTGATCCTTACCCGCCTCGCGCCGATAAATAAACGCCTGCTTATTGGTGTATTGCAGCGTCCCTTCACACAGCGCAACCATTTTGAAAATGCTCGATTCGTTCCCATCCTGAATCGGGTAAACGCCCGGCTTTTTCACGTTCCCGACCACATACACTTTGCCGGCGGGCGGAACACGCACGACTTCACCGCCGAACAGCCGGACATTCAAAGCCGGATCGGCTTCCACCGTCAGCTTATACACCGGTATGCGTTGCACCAATGAGGGGCCGTTGGCTCCCAAGGCGTTTGGGCGGCTTACCAGTATTTCGGCGCCCGCGTCGGCACTGAGTCCTTCAGCCCGGGCCAGTGCATCCACCAGAGTCACAACCCCAATCGCTTGAAACGTGATGGGGCGCTTCACCGCGCCCATGACGCTTACCGGAACGCTGCGATACTCCACAACCGAAGCGGTCACCACCGGGCTTACCAGCACTTCGCCTTTGATGAGCGCGTCGGTCACTTCCGTCTCGATCTCGGCCGGCTCTTTTCCCGCCGCCACAATGGGTTCCTTTAAATGCGGCAAGCTGAGCAGGCCAGTGGAACTGACGCGAAAGTTGTGCGACATCTCCGGGCAATCGGCAACCGTGAGGGAAATGAGGTCGCCCGGGCCAATCTTTTGTAAGGGCAGGGCGTCGGCGCCTTCCATGGGTGCTGGCGCTTGCGGCTTGACGTCAACCAACGGCGAAAGCGCCGCCGGATCGCTATTGGGGAATTGGTCCACGGAAAGCGGACGGGTGCTCTGAGCCGACAGAAGACAGGCGAAAGAAAGGAGTAAGATTGCGAATGATTTCATCTTTGCAGACCTAGTTGTTTCAAAACGTTATAGATTTGGGCGAATTCGGCCCTCCTCGAGCAAAATCCCCCTTCTAGTATCTACATATACAACTCACGATGACTCTATCAATCAAGGCCGCGTCTGTCAACACCGGACGGTTATTAGCTACCTCATAGAAATAGAAGTACTTACTCAAAGGCAGACCTCTCAGGCGCAAATGGAACAAGCGCAGGTTCGCGGGGCGTTTTACGGCTGTCAACTATTTTCGATCAGATCCCGCAGTTCGCTCGGGAGCATCCTCTTTAGGTGAGGATAAGCCTCCGCTAGCCGAATTAAATCCAATTCGTCCTTTTTGCGTTTACTCAAACGCCGCCCGGGGTCGCCAAAAGCCCAAACCTTTCCTTGCGTGACATCTTCCAGGCACGCAATTCTGACCCGCATTCCAAGCACCTCCGCCTCCACGCTACGGGCCAGAAATTCTTGATAACGAAGATCGGTTGTGAACTGAATTCGTAGCGCGCTTCCAGCAAAATCAACCAAAACAGGGGAATTCACAACGACGTCCACATCGAGCGTATAAACCGGTTCAACATAACAGTTAACCGCCAGGCCCCCGATCAGACAATAGGGTCCGAACGACTCACAAGCTCGAACGAGACGGACAAAATCCGTCGCCCCTCCTTGTGTCGTCAATTCGTACACCTCCGCTGCCGTCATAACTCTACTCTACCCTCCGGATGGCCGATAATTCAAAAACAACTACCTTAGGCTGGGATCGAGTAATCGAGGATCTATACGGAACTCTTTTGGCGCTATCCATCCTCCCCGAAGAGTGTCATCGTCAGGATCAATTAGGTAGTTCCATTCTTGAACAATAACCGCGGAGGGTACCTGCCGAACGGGAAGAGGCGGAGCCCAATAGGATCTCTCAATCTCTGGAATTCCTCCTGGCCGGTAGCTCCTGTGTTGAACCGGTTGGCGCTGGCGGTTGCGAATCCAAATATCGCCCTCGTCTAAATGCACCAGTCGCATCCCACGGATCGTGGCGCGGGGAGAAAAGCCGAAAGACGGTAATCAACTAAAAACGCCGTAATCGATTCGGTCGAGGACCGCCGCAACCGCCTCGGTGTGGGCATCTTCCTCCAAAACTTCCTCGGGGGTTCGATCAGCCAACTCTGAAAGCCTGGTATGGAACCACCTCTCGGCTTTGATTTCCGAACCAAAAACCTCCACTGCGCGAGCCCACAGTGCCTTGCAACCGAGCCGGACGTCCATAACCTCAGTATAATGCCGATCATCGGTGAGCTCCGCACGTCGTGGCTTCCGTACAACTACGCGGAGTCCCGCTCGCTTACCACACGTCCAAAGAAGTGGACAGAAATGAAAAACCCTTCGAATCATCGCGTGACACTAGGCGTGACACTACTTGTCACCCTGCTCGCTGCCACATCCTCCACTTTCGCCCAGACGCCCGGCGCCTACAACTATCCACCCGCGCAACAAACGCAGCCAGGTTCAATGCCGCCCGGAGGGATGCCGCCCGCGGCATTGCCAAGGCCGGGTTCGCTGAATTACGTCGAAGGTCAGGTTTCGTCGGCCGGCCAGCCTTTGACGCTTCAATCCGTTGGCCACTTTTCGCTGCAACCCGGCCAATCCGTTGAGACGGGCAATGACGGGTACGTCGAAGTGCTTCTCACCCCCGGCGCCTTTCTTCGCGTCGGTCCCAACAGCGAATTGAGCTTAACCGGCGTTGGCCTTGCGGATACTCGAATCAATTTGGCACGGGGCACCGCGTTGGTTGAAGTCGATCAATTCATTTCGGGCACCCACCTCGAAGTTACCTTGGCATCCACCTCCGTGGACCTCATCAAAAAAGGCCTCTATGGCTTTACCGCTACACCCCCCGGCGTGAAGGTTTTCGACGGCAAAGCGGACGTGGTTGGAAAGACCAGCCATGGTTCCGTCGGTAAACACGATCAGATGATGTTCGACGATAACCCAAAGCTGAAGAAGTCCAGCTTTGATGAGAACCAGGCAAAGCAGGATCCCCTCTACGTCTGGAGTGCCGCCCGCAGCAAATCCGAGTCCGATCAAAACAAACTAGTCTCGCAGAATCCCGCCGGTTATTATCCTTTGGGCGATGGCTGGTTTTGGGATCCATACACGAGCTTCTACGGTTTCTGGGGGCCTGGCTTTTTCTACAGCCCGTTCGGGTTTGGCTTTTACGGCGGATTCTATCCCGGCTTCTACCACGGATTCTATGGCGGCTTTCGGCACGGCTACCCGGTCGGAGGACATGCCTTTGTTGGCGTCCACGGAAACGGTGTAAGTGGCGGTTTCCACGGCGGTGGCTTCCACGGCGGAGGCTTTCATGGCGGTGGTGGTGGCCGTCGCTAATGCCAATCAATAGGCCGGCAGATGGAATCGAGGAACACCATGATCTCGAACCAATCCATACCGCCCGCCACCGTAATTCCGGTGCTGGCGTATCCAGATGTGAATCAAGCTGCGGCGTGGCTTTGCGATGCCTTCGGGTTTACTGTTCGCCTGCGCATCGGTAACCATCGCGTGCAGTTGAATGTTGGCGATGGATCGGTGATCGTAAGGGAAATGCGCCCGCCTGAGGTCGACGCCGCGCTGGGCTTGGGACACTCGGTCCTCATTCGTGTCGAGGACGTCAATGCCCACTGCCGCCGGGCCAAGGATCGCGGGGCGCGCATCACACAAGAGCCAGCCACTCAGCCATACGGCGAGCGGCAATACAACGCGGATGACTTCGCGGGACACGCGTGGACCTTTTCCCAGTCAGTGGCGAACGTCGATCCACGCGAGTGGGGCGGCATAGCGGAGCAGCTCTGATCGGTCAAACCGAGAGCTCCGCGTCCAACACCGCAGCCAATTTCCGCCGAACTGGCGCTCTTTGCTCCTTATATAAAGGCAATATGAGGGCAGCCCTTCGCGAAGAATAACTCTCCACCGAAAGTGGTCACATGCTCGAAATCCGCCAACTGAACGCCATCGAAGGCCGTCGCCATCTACCCGCCCTCGCCCAAGTTCTCCTCGATTGCGTTGAAGGCGGAGCCTCTGTCAGTTTCATGGCGCCACTCCCCAGCGCCACCGCCGAATCCTTTTTCGAGAAGGTTCTCCTAGATGTGCAACAGGGCCATCGCATCTTGCTCGCCGCCTTCCTCGATTCCGCATTGGTCGGCACCGTGCAAATTCATCTCGCCACGCCTCCCAACCAACCCCATCGCGCCGATGTCGCCAAGTTGCTCGTCTTAAGATCGGCGCGCGGGCAAGGCGTAGCCGCCCGTCTGATGGAACACGCCGAACAAGCCAGCCGTCTTGCGGGCAAAACCCTGCTCGTGCTGGACACCGTCACTGGCGGCGCCGCCGAGAGGTTATACACCCGCCTCGGCTGGACCAAAGCCGGCATAATCCCAAACTATGCGCTGTTCCCAGACGGCGGATTGTGCGACACCACTATCTTTTGGAAACAACTACCCCTCTAAGGGGCATTCTGGCTTCCCCGCGCCGAATCGCCAATTGGTACTCCGGACTTAAATGGGTGTTAGCCCAGCTTTCGCAGTTAGGCGGATACCAAACGGCGAAGTCCTTTCTTTTCAACGAAGGCGTAGCAAAGGTCTCCACTACATTTTGAGTGGGCAAGAATCGGCGGGGGATTCGGCAACGCGGATACGAGGCGGGGGTTGCTGCGGCAGCGCGAGTCTCAGTTGATGCAGAAGAAGCCTCTGTTCTGAGTCCGGCTCCGTGTAGCGAGGCATGGTCAGACAACGGCCATCGGTAGTCGGAAAAGAAACATCTAACATCTGAATGCCGGCCAGCTTTTCCAGCACCGCACGCGGCGTCAAACCCGGAGCATGCTCTTGCAGACGATGCTTGAGCGTTACAGTCAAACAGTAAGCCAAAAAGGCGACAAGGATATGCGCCTCCACGCGATGCTCGAGTTGATGATAAATCGGTCGAATCCCCAGATCGCTCTTCAAGCATTTGAACGCCGCTTCGATTTGGGTGAGTTGCATGTAGCGATCCCACAATACTGTCGGATCTTCGGCGACCAAATTGGTGCGCAATAAATAGTGGCCGTCGCGCAGCTCGGCTTCTTGGAGTTTGGCTTTGTCCAGTTGAAAGGTAAACGTTTCGCGCGTCACCGCTTCCCGCGCTTTCGGCAGATTCATCTTGACGAAGCCGAAGGCGCGGCCCGCTTCCGTCTTGGCCGCGCCGATGCGCATCAGCAACTGATCGCGCTTGGGTGCGCTGCGCCGCATCGCTCGCAACTTCAATAACAGCCGCACCAGCTTCTTGCGCCGCATCGCCATCTCTTTGGCTTGCCGCCCTTCACTCTTGGCCAGCACATATAACTCGCCGTCGTTGGCGTACAGCTTCACCTGCACCGATGCGCGCACTTTCTGCCAGGGCAAATCAAGCCACTTCTTCTCGTCCTGTTTCACTTTCGCGCGCGGCGTGCCGACCAGATAGAACGTCTCCGGCCGGTCTGCACGCATCTCTTTCAATACGGCTTCCGTAGGGATACCGCGATCCATCAACCAGACGCGCCGCGCCTTACCGTACTGCGCTTCCATCTTGTCCAGAAAACTTTTCAACGTTGTCTTGTCCGATGTGTTGCCGGCCAACACTTCGTACGCCAGCGGCAAACCGCTGGGCGTCATCACCAGCGCGATCACCACCTGTTTGCAATCCGGCCTGCCGTCCCGGCTATAGCCGTAGCGCGCTTTCGGATTCTGCTCCGCTTCGCCCTCCACATATGTGCTCGTCAGGTCATACAACAACAAGTCGAACTCGGCGGCGAACAGATCCTTCCATCTCTTTTGCAAATGCGTAAACAACTCTTGTTTGTGCGCCAGCAAACGGTCCAGGCAGCGGTACAGCCGGTCTTTTTCCGCCACCGCAAAATCCTGTCCCAGCAACACGTCCATCGCGCTGTGGTCAAACCAGTGCCGGTGCACTTGAAACTCGCTGCCCGGTTCGATCAGCCGGTTCACCACCAGCAGTTCCAGCACTTGCGCCCAGGCCACTTTCTCCCGGCCGGCCGGCAGCTTTTGCGCCCAAAACTCGTCTAGCCGCAATTGCCGCCACAGTTCACACGCCAGCCAGCAATTCCCGTAAGGCCGTGGCCGTTCCAGCTTCATCTCGCTCAGCTTCACTTGCACGCTGTCGAGCGCGTCGCCCGGTACCGGCCGGTCTTCGGGAAATAAGCTGAGCGGCGTACAGCGCTGCTGTTCTTCGTCGAACACTTCCAGCGTCTGGCGCCATGCCGCTTGCTGGCTGTCGTTGATCTCGCCTAAATACAGCACCGCACGTTGCGCCACTTTGCCGGTCCTTAGCCGCCGGCTTTCCACGACCGTGTAGTAGCGGTGCTCTTTGCCGTCTTTCCGCCGCCGGTTGCTGCGCAGATACATGCTCTCTTCGAGCTTGCCAGAATCTTTCCTCCTTGCCTAGAGGGTAGGTCTCCACTACACGCGCTACCGGAAATGTTTTATTCAAGGCAAAGCAGTTAGCTCCTCGCGGCCCTCAATCTTTTACGATTTTTCGGGTGTGCTGCGAAAGTTGGGTTAGTACTGGATCTGCCTTCAAACGTGTTGCATTATGTCGCTCTAGACCATACAATCGTGGCACTGGCTTGAGTTGGTAGAAAGTTTTCTAGGGGGCCTACACGTAAGTCCAATCTAGGAGGAATGGACTCGCTAACAATAGCTCCGCAGTCGTCAAAACCGCGCTTCTGCGCAATGTGCCCGCGAAGAATGCCGCTACGCTCGATTTCATCGCCGGCAGTGACTTGCAAAGTAGCCTCGATTCCGCAGAATCCTCAGAAGGCATAGAAAAAGCTGCTCTTCTTCTGGTGGTGTTTCAGGAAGTTCTGCGGCGCTATACGGGGCAGACAAGCGTGACCGTTTTCGTTCATCATGGCGCCGGCAAATGGTCCAGTGCTACGCTCGACGGCAACCCACCGCTACGGCTCTTAGTTCAGCGAGCTGGCGAATAAGTGAATTTAGTAATGTGGCAGACAGACAAACGATGGCTTCGGATGGTCAGTTCTCATTCGTCGCAGCGGGCGACTTAGCATCTGATCGCGAACCACAAAGTCTCATCTCTTCCACTTACTTGTCGTTTCGCTATTGCGATCCGGCCTCACTGGCTCTCTAGAATTCGAATCCGGGATTTGGCCTTTCGAAGTGGCTGAAAGGCTGTTGAGATCTTACCGGAACCTCCTCCTCTCAGCCCTTGCCAACCTTGACGCGCCTATAGGTTGGCTGGACATTCTTACTGACTCCGAAACCCAACAACTCGACGCCTGGAATCAAACCGGCTCCCTCCATCCGTGGCGTCGCGTCGATCGGCTATTTGAAGACAGAGTCGCCGATAGACCCGAACATCCGGCGGTGACATTCGAGGGCAGAAGTATGACCTACGCGGAGCTTTCGGAAGGGTCGACTCGCCTGGCCGCACGATTAAGCGCAATGGGAGTCGGACCCGGCGCGCTGGCGGCGATCTGCATGGACCGCAGTATTGAAATGATCGTCGCTCTGCTCGCCGTGGTTAAGACCGGGGCGGCGTTTCTCCCCCTCGATCCTGCCTTTCCGCCCGCCCGAATCGCGTTCATGGACAAAGACGCTCGGCCCTTAGCTATGCTGACGCAGTCCCATTTGCGCGAGCGATTTTCCTTCAGCGCCCCCCATGTGCTGGCGCTCGATATCGAAGGCGAGGAAGCTGGAAGAAGTCCGGAATTCGTCCCTGAAGTTTCCCCCCGTAAGCAGTCTAGTGCGAACGATTTAGCTTACGTCATATACACATCCGGTTCCACCGCAACACCGAAGGGCGTTGAAATCACTCATGCTGCGCTGACGAACCTTCTCATCGGTGCTACTTCCATTTTGCGGCTAAAACCTGGTTGACGTTCTTTTCGCCACCACTACCATCTCGTTCGACATTTCCGTGTTTGAAATCTTCGCGCCGCTCATATCGGGTGCTAACTTGGTCGTCGCCTCTCGCTCCGTGGCCGCCAATGGAGAGCGATTAGCAGAGGCCATTCGAACGAGTGGCGCCACGGTTATGCAAGCGACCCCTTCGGGATGGCGGATTCTGCTCGATGCCGGCTGGGAAGGAAAACCAGGGCTTAGGATGCTTTCGGCCGGCGAGGCCCTGGATCGCAAACTGGCGAATGAACTTCTCGAACGTGGCGAAGAGCTTTGGAACCTGCTACGGCCCAACGGAAACCACAATCTACGCTACAGGCTGCCGCGTCGCCAAAGGCGATGGCAAGATCACGGTGGGCAAGCCGCTGACTAACTACCAAGCCTACGTGCTTGACCACAATCGTAAGCGTGTTCCAGTCGGAGCTATAGGCGAGCTCTATCTGGGAGGCATCGGTGCCGCCCGCGGTTATCTCAACCGTCCGGAACTTACTCGGGAGAGGTTTATTGAGCACCCTTTTAGCGGGTGCCAAGGGAACTTATACAGAACCGGCGATCTCTCCCGATTTCTGCCAAACGGCGAGATCGAATTGCTTGGCCGGACGGACAATCAGGTCAAGCTGCGCGGTTGTCGAATCGAACTCGAGGAGATAGAGGCCCTGCTCGACAGTCATCCCAATGTTCGAAAGTCGGTGGCCCATATCATTGACTTCGGCGAAGGCGATCAACGCCTGCCGCCTATATCGTTCCGCGCGATACCGCAAACGTTAACGAAAGACAGCTACGCCAGTTTGCCGAGCGGAGTCTACCGCATTACTTGGTCCCCGCCGCATTCGTCACCATGCGGGCATTCCCCTTGACTGCCAACGGCAAAGTGGATCGAAAGGCACTGCCGCCGCCTCCCCGCCAGAACCCGCCCTGGACCGAGGTTTTGGAGACTCACTTAGACGGTCTGGAGTTGCTGCTGCTTGGTTGCTGCCGATCCGTCCTCGACGTTCCAAATTTTGGGCTCGACGATGACTTTTTGAAGTTGGCGGCCACTCGCTGTTGGCAGGCCGGCTTTTTGCCGAAATCGCCGAGAAATTAGGGCACAAACTGCCTGTGAGCTTGCTCGCCGAAGCTCCCACTCCGCGCTTGCTCGCTGGCCGGATTCGGGATATCCAGCGTGGTCGCGTTCAATGTCTTGTGCCCATGCAAACAACCGGCGCCCGGCCCCCCTTGTATTTCATCCATCATCTTTTAGCGGATATCCTCATTTATCGATCCGTGGCGAACCAGTTTGCCGCAGAGCGTCCGGTCTTCGGAATTCACCCGCCCGTTGACCTCACCGAGCGCCGCCTGCCCTCTTTGCACGCAATCGCGGCGGAATATGTAAGTGAGATTCTGGAACGGCAAAAGGAGGGGCCCTTTCATTTGGCTGGATTCTCCAGCGGCGGCGTAATCGCTTTCGAAATGGCTCGCCAGCTAGCAAAAGCCGGACACGAAGTGGGATTGCTGGCACTGATCGACGGAGATACGCTCTCGCAACTGGTGGGCCGTTCCTTGCCAGCCTGCGAAAACTTATCCAGACCGCGGCGCACGGATTTATTTGATGCTCGACCGCAAACGCGCTGCCTGTCCCGTTTTGCCCCGATCATCACGCTTTTCCGGGCCATAAAACATTTGCAGTCTATTCCGTTCAATGCCCTATGAGTGAGATACCCGGGCAAAAACGAAGAAAAGGAGTATCGATTCTGCATCACAAAAAGCAATCGTTCCGCCAAACCGCCTTGGGGGCTTAGTTTACCGAGCGATCACATCACCTTTTGTGGCCCCGGCTATTCCTCCGTTCCCGCACATCGGAATCCGCAAAAGCTGATGCGATCTTCTACGGTCACGGAAAATCAAACTAAATCATCTGCCTTTCTTTCCAATAACTTGCCTCATTTCTACCCATCGCCCCGTTCGCCCTCATTCTAAGATCGACTCGAAAGGTGTCCTGCGTACCAACGCAGCTTCAATTTGAACATGAGAATCGCCGGCCGCAAATCCCAATATCCGAACGCCCTGGAAGCGCGACTTTTTACCCGGGCAAAACCCTCCGTGCGACCCGCAAAAGAGGGGGGTTTTTGGTGCGTTTCCCCACTTATATTTATATGGGGCGAAACGGCGCCTTCCGCGGCCGCTTCAACGCGCGGTAAAAACTCGGAAGGCTATCACCCCAAACAACACCAATGCCAACGCGCTCACAATGTACGGCCAGCCGCTTGTGCCAAAAATGAAAAACCACCCAAGCAGCGCGATCATCACCGGCAGCGGATAGAGCGGCATCTGGAACGGCCGCGCAATGTCTTTGCGCAGCCGCCGTATCAAGACCACGCCCACGCACTGGGCCGCGAACCACGTCACAATTTGAATCACCAGCAGCTCTTTGATCAGCGTGTCCAGCGGAAACAGGCACATCAGCATGGAGGCTCCGCCAAAGAACACTACCGAGAATGCCGGAAAGTTGCGGGTCGGATGCAGCTTCCCAAAGCGCTTGAAGAAGTGTCCCTCCACTGCCGCCGCATACGGCACGCGCGTATAACCCAGCAGCACACAGAACACCGAGGCGAACGCCACCCAAAGTATCAGCAGCGTCATCAACGATGCCGCCCGCCCGCCGTACAAATGCTCCATGTAATCCGACACAATCGAGGTGGATTTAACCGCTTCCTGCCAGGGCACCACGCCGATAATCGAAAGACTCATGGCCACGTACAGCACCGCCAGAATCACAATCGAAAGGACCACCACACGCGGAATGGTGCGCACCGGATTTTGCACCTCGCCGCCAATCAGGCACACGTTGAAATAGCCGCTGTAGTCGTACATGCTCAACAACGCTGCGGCGCCCAGGCCGTTGAAGAACGCTGGTGTCAATGCAAAGGCGTGTGGCGGAAAGTGGAAAGCCACCGCCGGATTGAAGTGCCGCGCGCCTCCCCACAAAATAATGCCGATCGCCAACATCAGCCCCGCCCACAAGACGTTCGAGATCTTGCCGATCGATTTGATATCGCGATACAGCAGAAATGTCGCCAACAAGCAAACGCCCATCGCCACCAGCTTGCCTTCCGTCGCGCTCAGCGAAGGAATCAGATAGCGTGTGTAATCGGCGAAGCCCACGCCTCCCGAAGCAGCCGTCAGCGGCGCCGCCAACATCACCTGCCACAGAAACAGAAAGCCCATCAGCCTCCCAACGCCCAACGGCTCGAAGGCTTTCTGCAAATATTCGTAGGAGCCGCCCGTGTCCGGCATCGCTGCTCCCAGTTCCGCCCAGGCCAACCCATCCGAAAGCGCGATAACGGCGCCGCAGACCCAGCCCAGCAGCGCTTGCGGTCCGCCCATCGCCCCCAGAATCAGCGGAATCGTGACGAAGGGCCCGATTCCCACCATGTTCAGCATGTTCGAAGTCAGGGCCGGGAAGAATCCCATGCCCCGCTTCAATCCGGCGCTCGCCTCTCCCGCGATTGGTGCGTTCACGCGTCTGTCCGCCGGCTACTTGCCCGAGCGCAGCGCTCTGACGGCCACTTCCTTGAAAAATACGATGTCGTTGTCGCTATGGTTCTGCAGGCCAATGTAGCCATAGTTCGGACGCGGCCCGCGCTCCGGCTCGAAATCGAATTTCTTCTCGGGAACCGGCTCGCCCTCGGTGTAATCGGTCACCTTCTCGCCGTTCACCACCACCACCGTACGCGGCCCATCCAGCGTGATCTCCATCGTGTTCCACTCCGGACCGGGCTTGCCGGGTTTTGCCAGCGGCTTGGTCAGCGAATACAGCGTACCCGTCACGTGATACTCGTCTTCGTTACTGGTTTCGGGGTGATTATCGATCTGCACTTCATAGCCGTAGTGGACCGGCATCCACGGCTCGGTGGGCGCAATGGGAATCCGCACAAACACGCCCGAGTTATCGTTCTGATCGCGCATTTTATATACAATCTTGATCACGCAATCGCCCAGTTTGGCTTCCGTCCAATAAAGAAGTCCCATGCCGCCGTGCGTCCGAATCAGCCCGTTTTCGACGCTATCGCCGCCCGGGCCCACATGCTTCCAACCGTTCAGGTTCTTGCCGTTAAAAAGCTGCTTCCACGGCGCCTCATGGTCCGCCGCCGGCGCCACAACACCAGCCAAAAGTATAAGGGCAAACGCTTTCGTCATATTGGTAAGCCTATCAACACCCCGTCCCTCCCTGTCCGCGTTATACCTGACCGCCAGCGAGCGCGCCCCTGCGTTATACACTACGATCTTGCTAGGAGATCCTCACAAAACATGACTCTACGCCCCGGTATGAGCGGCGACGCCGTCAAGCGCATAGAAGAGTTTCTGGCCAACCTAAGACTCTATCTCGGACCCATCGACTCATCCTTCGGCGGCGGCCTCGCCAGCGCTGTGAAGTCGTTTCAAAAACAGCAGAACATCCAGCCTTCCGGTCTTGTCGATCCAGCCACTTGGTCCCGCATGTTTCCAAACGATCCGCCGCCAGTCTCCCAGATCGCCTCCCTCCCTATAGACGCGCGCTGCCTCGCTCTCACCGGTTCATTTGAAACCGGTAGGTATCCGCCCGATTGCTTTTGGGGAGTCACTGGAGATTTCGATGGCATGGGCATTAGCTTCGGCGCTTTGCAATGGAACGTCGGCCAGGGAACTCTGCAACCTATCCTTCAGCAAATGTACTCGCGGCATGCCGATGTCGTCCGCAACATTTTTCACGAATATTTCGACACCATGGCCCAGCTTGCCAGCGAGGTCGTCGCCGAACAACTCGCCTTCACTCGCTCCATTCAAACGCGCGGCATCCTCCACGAACCCTGGCAAGGTATGCTCATCACCTTGGGCCGCACCGCGGAGTGTCAAGGCATTCAGACCGAACAAGCCAGTGGCGTTTTCAAAAAGGCCCTGCAGATGTGCGGCGACTACGGTCTCGTCTCCGAACGCGCCCTCGCCCTCATGTTCGATATCGCCACCCAGGGCGGTTCCATCGGGAGCGTTGTTCGAGCGCAAATCATGGCCGATTTCGCCCATCTTCCTCCCAACGACCCCGGCAACGAAGTAGCCAAGATGGCGATTGTCGCCAATCGCCGCGCCGCTTCCTCCGGCCCCAAATTTGTCGATGATGTCCGCACGCGCAAACTCACCGTTGCTAACGGCGCCGGAACCGTGCATGGCATCTACTACGATCTGGCCGATATGTTCGGCCTCACCCTCAACCCCTTCGCCCAATCCAGCGCCGCCACTACGGCGTGATCTTCAGTTGTGCCGTCTTGGTAATGCCATCAATGGTGGCGCTGATTGTCGCGGTTGTTTCCGCCTTCGCGCCTTTCGCGTTAATCGGAAAGGTTGCCTTTAGCGCGCCCGGCGCGATTGTCAGATCGCTGGGAACGGTCACTTGTGCAACCGAGCTGCTTAACTTCGCCGTCACCGCCTGCTTCTGCGCTGGAACATAGAGCGTCACGGTTCCGGTTACTGTTCCGTCGCTCTTCACGCTGGGCTGGCTCAACGTCACCTCCACCAGCGGCGGATAGAGCATCAAAACATTGGTCATCGTTTCGGCCCCCGCCTTCACTGAAATCGTCACGCCCGTTGGCTCTTTAACAGCTTTGGCGACGATCGGAAAGCGCACCGGTTTTCCCGGTATCGTCATGGTCGCGTCGGGCGGCAGCGTAACCAATTCCGGATTCGAACTCTTCGCGCTCACCGTGATTTGCTTTCCTTCCGTTTCACTCAACATGAACGCGCCGGTGGTTGTGCCGCTTCCCACCATCTCGTTCGGAGCAATGCCAAACCAGCTTCCGTGATAACTCGCCGATTTGAATGGCCCCACCCCGCCGGGAAACGGCGTGTACAATGGATCTCCAAAATTCATAATCATCCATTTCAGCCATCTCGTTCCCCGCAGCACCGCGTCACCCACATTCGCGCCTTGAAACAAATACAGGAAGATTTGATCCGGGTGTACCAAGCCTTCCAAAAATGGCTCGGTCAATGCGCCGCTCGTCACCGTAATCCCTTTCAGCATCGCCGCGCCCGACCAGTTGTCCGTCGTATGCGGATTCGTGGCCGACGCGCTATCCAGATGAAAGCCAATCGCTCCCGGAACCCAGCTAAACGCATCGTTGTAATGCTGCAACGAATACCAACCCGCATACAGCGCGGCGTTCTCGCAGCGTAGTTGCGAAGGCGCCGTGCCAAACTCCGTCAGTTTGTCGTCCAGCGTGGTATCGAATCCCGCCTTCTTGGCGAAGACGCTTGCCCGGTAAATGTCCCACTCGCCTGCCCCATAGCCGGTGTCCACATAACCCTCAATCGCGCCGCGGATGTCGAAGTACGCGTTCCCCTTCAGCCCATGGCTCTCCGCGTACAGCGCTTTATCCACCAGTCCTTTTGATAGCTCGGGTGTGGCCGCATCCAGCCGCCATACCGAATAGATCGTCTTTGCTCCGGCCTGCTCGCGGTATTTCGCTAACGGCACATACGGCTCATAAGCGTTCCCTTGGCTTTGTGCATTTCCGTAGTAAGGCTGATTGCCCACTTGTCTTCCCATCACATGCGGACCCGCGTACTCATCCCAAATATCCGCCAGCATCTGATCCGCCGCTTGCCGGTTGCTTCCGATGGCAACCTCGTAAGGCGTTCCGTAGGAAATCACAATGTATAGAATCTTTTGTTTGCCCAGTTTTTCCAGGCAAGCCCGCACGGGCTTCTTCATCGCCGGGTCGTACCAATTGCCTTCCCACATGCCCTCGTTATACGTGTCTATCTTGCAAATATTCTGCTTCGGGATGTTGCGCTTCTCCATGTAATACGTGGCTACTTTGTGGGAGTCCTGATTGGCGGCGTCGTAGATCACCATTACGCGCTCGTTGAGCGGAATACCGCTTGTGGTCTGGCCTTTCACCAATAGCGCGAGCAGGCTGCCGGCCACCAGCACAACAATGTTTCTCATCTCCTCCTATTGCAGCACTGCCATGCCAATCCGGTATTTCTCCGCATCCCAATTCATCAGCCGTGCCACTTGGCTCGGCGGCAGGTACACCGGCTGCGCTTCGCCGGCAATGCGTTCAATCACTCTCTTCACGCACAGCAGCAGCTCCCGCGCCGCGCGCTTCATATCGCGCCTGGTCACAACTCCCGCTCCCGCCACAATCAGGAAAACGGGCTCGAAATGATAGCTCTCCCGATAGTGTTGCGCCGCCGCCTCCAACGTCTCGCCGGGTTGGACAACCGCCGCTCCCGGTCCCAAATATACACACTGATCCGGAAAGAGCGTTCCTCCTTGCGCGATCTCCCAGGATTTGGTTAACGTAGCCAACGCGTGCGCTTCGCTGTCTTCAGCGATCTCCCACGCGTCCCGCACCAGCGTATTCAAACGATCCAAATCGGCTGCCGGGGCCGGCCGCACTGGGCCGTTTAAACGGCGCTCAACGTCGTGCAACCGTTCCTCCGCTGCCGCACAATCGTCCGCTCCAACTACCAAACCATGATTCTCCAGAATCAAAACGTCGGGGCGTTTCGCAATTTCGCGCTGAATGCGGATGGCTAACGGTATGCCCGGGTGAGTGTACGGGATCCAACTCCAGCGAAGATTTTCCAGCAGCGCCGCCACTCCTTCCTCGCCGTGCGCCCGCGCCGCCCACGCAATCGTCCGTACCGAATGCACATGAATCACCACGCGCTGCGGCATCACGGCATGGACCGCCGTTTCAACCGAGGGCCGTAACGCGCTACCCGTGCGCGTCTTATACTCGGGAAATTTTTCATCCTCAGCCGCCAGTTGCCGCGCGATATCCACCATGGGCACCGGCAGAAACATATCGTCCTCGCCCGCGTGAACCAGCCACTTTCCCGACGCCTTCACCCACAGCGTGCCATTCTCTTTAATCGACGTATTACCGCCGCCCGCCTGCACCAGATCCAAATCGCGCCCTACACGCGCCGACAGTTCTACCAGCTTCTCCAATGATTCGTTCGCCATTCTTGATTGCCTTATCATATAGCCTGGATTTCATGTCTGGCACACCTCAGCAAACGAATAAGCTTCGAGCCTGGTGGTTCCATCGGCAAGGGTTCAACGCCAAACCGCACCCCGCCTCGCCGGCCGCCGTACTTGCCAAATCCGGTTGGGCGCGTTCGCTCGGTGGTTGCGGCCCGTATCTCACCCTCTTTTCGCGCGCCGCCCTTTCGCGGGAAGCGGCCGGCCGCGCGCAAGCGTCCCTTGAAATTCACGAACTTCCCAGCGCCCGCGCCTGCACTTATGTTCTGCCAGCCGAAGATTTCCCGCTGGGTCTTTCCCTGGCTCAAAGCTCCGGCGACGGAGAAATGCGCGTCGCGGAAAAACTCGGTGTCACCGTTAAGGAAATCGCTAAACTCCGCGAAGCCGTCCTCGCTGTTCTTGAAAAAGGCCCGCTCGATCCCGACGGCATTCGTGAAGCCACGGGTAAGGCCGCGCGCAGTCTCGGTCCGGAGGGTCAGAAAAAAGGTCTCTCCTCGACGCTTCCCTTGGCTCTTGGCCAACTCCAGAGATCGGGCGACATTCGCCGCATGCCCGCCAACGGCCGGCTAGACCAGCAACGCTATCAATATACGCTCTGGCGTCCCAACCCCCTAACGAAGTTCACGTTCGATGCAAGCCAGGCCGCGATGGAACTGGCCAAACGCTTTTTCCGCTGGATCGCTCCGGCAACCATCGCCGACTTCCAGACCTTTGCCGGTATCGGCGTTAAGGCCGCCAAAGCGGCCGTCGAGCCACTCAAGCTGCAACCGATTTCCAAAGACAGCGACCTGCTTCTACTGCCGTCGGATCGCGACGCCTTTGAATCGTTCGTACCTCCGAAAGATCCCTGCTACCATCTTGTCGCTAATCTCGATTCCTGCGTGCTTCTGCGCCGCGATCTCTCAATCCTGCTCGAGCCGAAAGACGTCAAACATCCTCTGCTTCCACCCGACTCGCTTGCGCCGATGCAAAGCCCGGTGATTCTCGAGCGTGGCCGGATCGCCGGTCTTTGGGAATACGACCCCGCCGGCGAATCCATCGCTTACATGACCTTTAGCAAGGTAGATTCGCTGCTCAAACAAGCCATAGCTAAAACCGAAGAATACATTCGCACACAATTGGGCGATGCGCGCACGTTTAGTCTGGATAGCCCCAAAAGCCGAGCGCCCAAAATCGCCGCGCTCCGAAACGTTGGAGCATCTTGACTATGGCCATTTTCGACGACTTTGTTGAACGGCAAGGCTTTCTTGTTTTAGATGGCGGTCTTGCGACCGAGCTTGAAAGTCGCGGCGAATCTTTGAAAGACCCGCTGTGGTCGGCCAAAGTCCTGCTTTCCGCGCCTGAGAAAATCGCCGAGGTTCACTACGCCTATTTCGTCGCCGGTGCCGATGTCGCCATCACCGCCAGCTACCAAGCCACGTTTCCGGGCCTTCGCGCGGCCGGATTCACCATCCCAGAAGCAGAGCGCGTGATTCGGCACAGCGTCACCGTGGCACTTGAAGCGCGCGAGCGGTTTTGGAGCGGCCGGGAGAATCGCGTGGGACGTCTGAGACCTCTGATAGCCGCCTCGGTGGGGCCTTACGGGGCGTTCTTGCATGACGGCTCCGAGTATCGCGGCGATTACCGCATTTCTCGTGGCGAACTGAAAGCCTTTCACGCCGATCGCTTAGCCGTCCTTGCCGATAGCGGCGCCGATCTGATCGCCTGCGAAACTATTCCCTCCCTAGAGGAGGCCGAAGTCTTGACGGAGTTGTTAAGCCACCTTCAGAAAATAGAGGCATGGATCAGTTTCAGTTGCAAAGACGATACGCATATTTCCGACGGCACGAAATTCTCCGCTGCCGTTAAGGCCGTGCTTGAATCGGAGACCGTGGTTGCGGCGGGCTTGAATTGCACGGCTCCGCGATTCGTGAACGCCCTGCTCGACCGGGCTCGCCTGGTATCTGACAAGCCGCTGGTCGCTTATCCGAACAGCGGCGAATTGTACGAAGTGGCAACCTGCGGTTGGAAATCCGCCAGTGAAATCGGCATGATTGAACATGCCGTGCATGGCTGGCGTGACCGCGGCGCATTATTGATAGGCGGTTGTTGCCGCACCACGCCTGAAACCATAGGCGCCATTCGAGCGGCGCTTACTTACGCACCTGCCGGTAACGGAAGCAAGTAACCAGATGATCGTTCACCATGCCGGTGGCTTGCATGAACGCGTAACAGATGGTGGAGCCCACAAACGTGAAGCCGCGTTTTTTCAGATCTTTGCTCATCGCGTCTGAGACAGCGGTGCTCGCCGGGATGGCCTGGCGGCCTTTCCAGGCGTTCTGAATCGGTTCACCGCCGGTGAATCCCCAGATATAGTTGCTGAACGAGCCGAATTCCTTGGCCACGGCCAGACAAGCTCGGGCATTTTGAACTGCGCCATAAATCTTGAGGCGGTTGCGCACGATGCCCTTATTGGCAAGCAGCTTCTCGATCTTGGCTTCGCGATAACGGGCGATTTTGGCAGCGTCGAATCCATCGAACGCCCGGCGGTAGGCGTCCCGTTTCTTGAGGATGGTCAACCAACTCAAACCGGCTTGCGCACCCTCCAGAATGAGGAACTCGAACAGGGCTTGATCGTCTCTGAGCGGAACGCCCCATTCGGTATCGTGATATGCGGTTGAAAGAGGGTCGGAAATAGACCAGGGACAACGAACGAGGGGGGCGGCCATCAGGGCAGGGTCGGGATCGTGCGGTAAGAGTCAGCCAGGCTGCAGAACAAATTGAACCGCACGATATACCATAGCGCGGCGAAACCGTCTTTCATGCCGATCTTTTTCCCTTCTTCATATGTTCGCCCACAGTAGCTGATGGGAACTTCATAAACGGCGCAGCGAAGTTTGGCGACCTTGGCCGTTACCTCGATCTCGAACCCAAAGCCGTTGCTAGAGATGATCATGTTACGGATGATCTCGCCGCGGAAAGCCTTGTAGCCGGTTTCGACATCGGTCATATTGATGTTCGTGAAGATGTTCGACAGGAAGGTCAATCCACGATTCGCCAAATAGTGATAAAAGTACAAAACACGCGCTCGTTTGCGAACCAGAAACCGTGAACCGTAAACCACATCCGCCTCGCCGTCGAGTATGGGCCCGATGACTTCGGGAATTTCATCGGGGTCGTACTCCAAGTCGGCGTCCTGCACTATGACAATATTGCCAGTGGTGTGTTGAAAGCCAATTTTAAGAGCTTCGGTCTTGCCTTGATTTCTTGGCTGATGCACGGCGCGAACACCCGGCTCCGCGCGCGCCAGTTCGTCGGCCAGCCGGCCGGTAGCGTCTGTCGAACAATCGTTTACGATAATGATCTCCGTGACGTGAGGAAGCGCCAAGACACGCTTTACGACCGAAACCAGCGTAGCTTGTTCGTTGTACGCTGGTATCACTACCGACACAGTCGCCATTAAAGTGAAACGCTAGAATAACACAGGAGCGAAAGAACCAGGAGAGCCGATGTCAGAACCAACTTACGAGGAATTGAAGGCCGAGCTTGAGAAAGTAAAAGCGCAGAAAGACAAAGTAAGAACCGGCGAATTGTCATTCAAGGTAAGCGAGAAGGGCGCGGTAAGCGTGTACGGACTTGGGCGTTTTCCCGTGACGCTCTACCAGGAGCAATGGAGCAGGCTGCTGGGGGTTGCCGAGGATCTCAAGAAATTCATTGTGGAGAATTCGAGCAAGCTGAAAGTGAAAGAGTAGGGCGGTGGGCTAATTTAGCGGAAGCTCCTCGATAAAGCGCTCAATGAAGTCACAAGCTGGAACTCAAGCCCGAAGTGATGCTCGGATGGGTTATATTCGTTACCTAGCCAGCAATTGTTGCGATTGACGTAAGTAATCGCGGTTTTCAGCAGTTGCAAACGATTGAGGCGATAGCCGACAACAAACTCTTCAGTTTCCTGCTGCGAATCGATTTGGCTTGCCCTTTGCCCGTAGGCGTCGGTGGCGCCGCCGGGTCGCTCGACGCTGCTTCTGATGGCTGCGAAGACGCGCGGGGAAAGAATGCGTTTGACCTGAACATAGGCGCCCTGACCGGACGGGGACGCGCGAAATCCTGGCACGCCAAAGCGGAAACGCTGCCATTCGCCTTCGAGCGACCACGGTCCGCCCGACCATTGGCCATCCACACCGATTCCAGCAGCCATAAAATCGGCCAACCCCTTGCCTGTCTGCAAGAGAGGACTAAGAACCCGGTCAAGATACGGTCCACGAAATCCGGATGCGCCTAAACGCAGGCCTCCATGCAAACTGTATCCGCCGCCCGCCGTCCACTGAGCGAACTGACTCCGCGAGAATAACGACTGGGGATTCCCCGGTGAGCTGTTCGTGATCTGTAGCCGCGTATCTAAGCGATTCCACGACAATTGCGCCTCGACGCCCGGAATGCCATACAAGGTAGCGGGAACCATGCCATAGCGTTCCACGTTCGAGCCCCCGCAATGAAACTGAATGTCATCATCGTAGCTTTGCGAAATCACGTCCGCGAGGTTGCACGGAATTTGATCGGGGCGCAATAACAGGTTGCTCGTATAAAGGGGCGGCGGCTCGATCAGAGGCGATTTGGCGTCGTCGTATTCGACGGGATAGAGACCAAAGGCCGAAGCGAGCCGCCCCGCTTTAATAAGGAGAGACGCGGAATGGAAATCCACTTTGTAGCCTAAGTACGCTTGCATGAGCGTGAATCTAACGGCTGGGTCTGTATCCAAACCGCTCTCATAGGGCAGGTATGAAGACGATTGCGCATTCAAAACAGAATAAGCGAACCAATGACTTCCCAGCCGTAGGGATGGTGCGAGGAGCACTCGTAAGCCGGCCGCTCCGGCGCCTCCATCGTCCGAGCTTCGGCTATACCTGGCGTCGCCACTGATGGTTAACGGCGCTGAGAAGCCAGAGTTTGCCTCTTGGCTCTGCACCGCTGCAGGTAGTAGCAGCGCGGCCATGATCGGAAGGCAAGCGGTTTTGCGAATCATGGCGCACCCACCGTCTGGTGCGCGGTGGAACTCGACTCAATGGCCTGCAACAACCGCACCGGCACGGTAAACCAGAATGTCGATCCCAGACCGGAACTGCTTTTGACGCCGATGCGTCCTCCCATTAGCTCGACGAGCGCCTTTGCGATGCTTAGGCCGATACCGGTTCCTCCCTGCCGCCGCGTGAGTGAGCCATCGACTTGGGTGAAATGCCGGAATACAAGATCAAGATTTTCCGGAGCGATACCGATGCCGCTATCCTCAATGCTGAGCATTAACTCCACCTCCCACTCGTTTATGGCCAAGTATTGGCCGGTAAGTCGGATAAACCCGGTGTCGGTGAATTTCGCGGCGTTGTCGCACAGATGCATCAGGATTTGGCGGATACGTGTCTCATCGGCAATGAAGACCTGCGGCGTGCCGCCGGCGCAGGCCACTTCAACGGACACCGGCTTCTTCGCCAGGCGCGCCCGAGTTGCCGCCGCCACATCGTCGAAGACGCCGCCCAGATTCATTTCGGAAGGCTTCAGCCGCAGCCGTCCGGTTTCGAGTTCGGAGAAGTCGAGTATGTCGTCGATCAAAACGACCAGGGACCGGCCCGAATCTCGTATCATGGCAGCGTATTCAACTTGTTCTTCACTGAGCGCCGTCGAGAGCAAAAGATCAGTCATTCCAAGCACACCGTTCATAGGCGTCCGAAGCTCATGGCTCACATTAGTGAGAAATTCGGTTTTGAGCCGGTTTGCTGATTCGGCGGCTTGCTTTGCCAGAATGAGTTCCCCGCGGGAATAGCGCTCGGCTTCGGCGACGCGATTGAAGGCGCTGGCAACCAGATGTACTTCCCGCACACCCCCGCCCGCATCCAGTCTTTCGGGGAGCGTTCCTGAAACAGCGCCGGTTTCCAGTTGTGCGGCCAGAAGACCCAAGGGCCGCGCGACCGAACGCGCGGTGACCAAGGCACAGAGCAAGGCGAGAACCACGCCGCTCAGACCCAGCCCGACCAACACCGGAAAAAAGCCGCGATTGAAGGCGCGCAGCGGTAAATCCAGCGACCTTAGACCGAGCAACTGATATGCGTTGCCCAATTGCTCGCGCTGCAGTACGGAGACCACATAGGCATCGCCCGCCACCGATACTTCGCAGCTATCCTCGGGTTTTGGGCAATGACTCGCAAGCTCGTGTTCAAGCTCGCGCGGTTCCGGCACCGGAAATGTGGCGCTGACGATTTTGCCATTCTTGAGGAGTATGGCTTGACCGCCCGTGGCCAAACGTGCAAGGTCGAAGCGGCGGCCAAGCGTTAGAAATACCGCCGTTTCGCCGCCAATTTCGACGGGCACCGACTGGACCTGAAAAAAGACACCCTGCTTTGCGACCAGTCCAGATTGGGGAGGGGCGGGCCGTGGAGGAAGAGTTGAATCGGAATTGTCCGCTGATCGGGGAATCTCGGCCAGCGTTCTCCCTTGCAAGTCGCGGACGGCCAGGAAATCGTAAGGAGAGGCATTCCGCAACTCCCAAAGCTGCGCCTCAATCGTCGCTTGCACCTGACGCTCGAGCGAAGGGTCACCGTTAGCTTCAGCGAGCAAGCCGATGGCCGCTTTTAGACCGGCGCTATCTGTCAGTTTGGCGAGCAGGGCGGAGTTCTGACGCGCGAATTCCGCGTTCGCGCGATTCAGTAACTCATCCGAACCCTGCAGAGCGGCGCGCAAATCCTGCCGCACTCTCTGATGAACTACCCTGTGAATGCCAAGAAAGCTAGAGATCAGCAAGATACAAATTGGCACGAACGAGAGCAAGAACGTGCGAGTTGCAAGTGTGAACCGGTACATGCCTACTTGTCGATATCGTCTTTCGGAAGGTTAAACTTCACCCGAACGGAGCCGGCTTCCGGCACCGAAATTGTTTTGTAAATCAGCCCGGACGATCTCTGCCAGACCGTCGCCCGATACTTGCCAGGTGGGACGTCGGTCCAGGAAAAGGTTCCATCGGGAGCGGGCCGGGCGGTCCAGCGGCTGGAAGTTACGACGATGATTCCGTACATCTCAGGATGTACGTGGCAGTAGACCTGAACGATCCCTTGGTGCGAGAACACCTCTTCATGGGTTTTCCCTTCCGAGTAATATCCCAAATCGAACGGCTGAATCCGCGATAAGGAAAAAATGTTGTGGAAAATTGGATCGAGGTTCGGAAAACCGACCTTCGAACCGGTTGGAATGATCAGTAGCTCCGGTTCGAAACGCCGCCCGCGCTGCTGCATAATGACGCTGAGCGGAGCGGACGGAGAAGACCCACCTTCAAGCCAGACGGCCACGCGGCTAAACCTTCCAGCACTGGCCAAAGGGCTAGCCTGCTCATGGACGGCCATTCCGCGCAAGTCGTAAACCGCGGCCGGGAGATCTTTCTTGACAATATCGTGGTTGAGCACGATCTCTCCGCGCACTTCGGACGCCTGAACCGATGCGGCGCAAACACCTAACAAAATGGCGAGCGGAGCGTTTCTGTTCATCCGTGCGAGGTAACCCTACACGCTAATCGGGACGCCCGAGCAGGTTCTTTAGCTCGGGATGGTGAAAAATAGGTTGTTTGCAGACTCCCTTGCGGTCGTGGTTCAGTTAGTTATAGTTAGGTTCTTAGGGCGCTTACGCTTCCGGCTCGGATGCGGATTCGGATTGGTAGGTTGGCGTGAGCCATCCTTCCCACCATCTCAGGGGTGGGAAGCAGGCATCTCCTTTCCGGCTTGGCAATGACTCTTTCCAAGACCAGCGGCCCAGGCGACACCTTGCTCCATCAGCTTCCTGGTATTCGGCTCGGTGTAACTCTCGGGCCGGTGTCCGATCGCGGTATAGAAGGAGCGGCCGTCGCCGATGCACTCGGTCCAGGCAATCGGATGATCGCCCATGCGAATGTCTATTTTCCCGGTCATCGGTTGGTAGGTGCTTTCGTCCAGGGTAACGAGAACGTGAGCACCATGGGCGCGCGGGTCTGTCTTGAACGAATACCACTCGTCTGTCATGGTCCATTCGGCCGGGAGATCACGCACGATGGGATCATGACTGTCGTCAACCTTGAGTTTGGCCAGCTGGAACTGAGGTGACATAGGGTGACTGAGGAAGCGGGCGCCCAGCAGGGTGTCGGCGTACCAATCCCAGTCATAATAGGGATCACCTCCGGAGCCGTGGAAGCCCGCGAAGCCTCCGCCTTTTTCGATGTAGGCTTTGAAATCGGCGCGTTGCTCAAGAGTGAGCACGTCACCGCTGACGTTATTCCAAACAACGGCGTCAAACCGTTTCAGGTCCGCCGCGTTAAAGACGGCGGCATTTTCGGTGAAGACTGTGCTCCAGTGTTCATGTTCGGCCATCGCCTTCAGCGCTGCTTCGGCGGCGTTTACGGAAGGGTCGTCGCGAAATCCATTGCTCTTGGAAAAAACCAGTATGGCCGGATGGCCGAGCTTTTCGGGCAGTGTGGGCGGCGTGTGGTCGTAGCGGGCGCAGCGGGCCACAGCGGACTCGTGGGTGAGCGGGACAAGCGCCAAGTCTTTGTCCAGTTTCTCGAGGGTGGATTGCGGGATGGGCATGAACTCTGACGACATCACCCTGATAGTCAGAATGTCCGCAAGGGTGGGCGGAGTTGCGCCCGTCAGAATTTTGGGTAGCCCGGCAAGAAAGCCCGGAAGATCACGATCAACCACGGCCTTGGCGGCGGGGTTCAGCATGAGATCGAGCAGTGGCGTTCCCGCGGTAGAGTAGGTCCGAAAAGCGGCCGGGCAATTTGTCTCCTGGCTATCCGGGGCGCGTGCGGCGATAAAAGGCGGCACATCAAGCAACATGGCAAACGCCAGCAGCTTTACGGTCTGGCTTCTTAGGTTCACGCTCAACATCGTATAACGTCCAGGGTTGGGCCGTTCGAAGGCCACGCGACCGGGTAATTATCGAGCCGGTAAAGCCTGTCGTTACCGCTCCTTTGGTACAAGTAGAGGCGGCTGGAAAGCCGCCGCGCCGCCAAGAATGGCCGCCCTAGGAAAGTGTGACACGGCAGGCGAAATCCGTTCAAGCGATCATAATGGCCGCGAACGCACGGCCGGCCACAGCATCAAAACGGCAGCGTAAAGCACCAACCCGACGACCAGATAGCGCAGTGTGGTGAGCGGCAGGGATTGCACTACGAACGCCGCTAAGGGCACGCCCAGCAGACCACCCAAGGCCAGCCCTACTGCCACCGGAACAAAATAGGCTTTGCTCCAGATGAAGCGGGCGCTGGCGACGGGCATCAAGAACGCGCTCGATCCCATCATGATGGGGAAGGCGGCGGCCGGGGTCATGCCCAGCAGACTGACCAGCGTCATGCAGGGTGCGTACAAGCCGATACCGAGCGTGCTCAAAGCCCCGAACACGAAATTGCCGGCCACCGCAGCCACGAGTAACGGTCCGCGCAGCGCGGTGGCCGTGCCTCCCGCCGGAAACAGCCCCAGTTGTGTTACCAGCAGCACGATGGCGGCGGTGAGCAAAGCGAAGCCCATACCGAATTGAACGGCGCGCCGCGGTAGCCGAGACACGAGACCAGCGCCAAACCAGCCGCCTAGCACCGCGGAAGCGATCATCAGAGTGAGCGTCAGGAGGTCCACCTTAATGGCCGAGATATAAATGAAAGCCTGCAAGATGACGGGCAGGGTATGCCCCGCGTTGAGGGTTCCGGGAATCAATTCGTCCGGGACCATGTTGGAGAGTTTGAAAATCGCAGTGCTGGTGGCGAACGAACCGATGCCGAGGGTGTCCAGAAAGTTAGTTACGAAGCCAACCGTTACCTGCGCCCAAGAAGGCGAAACCGGACCATCACGCCTGGCACTGGTCAGCGCACGCAAAAAAACGAAGAAGTAGAACAGCGTGAACCCAGCGAGCGGCAGCAGGAGAACCGGCTTGGCAAACATAACTCATCATTTACATCCAGGAGTAGCCGTGACAATACCGCCCACAATAGTGATGCCGGTTAGGTGCTTACCTGGGGGACAAGTCACGGTCGCAGTTACGCCAGGGCGCGAACCCGCGACAAAGCCAGTGGCGGTTACAGTGCTGGATGAAATAACATGGCCAGTGACAGTTAGGGCGCCACCAGGCGCCATGTTATAGTTTCCCGGGCGGTTATGGACGGTGTAATTCTCCCAATCCTGATAAACACAACTGCCCGTGCCGGAGATACCGCCGCCGTACGGGCCAGCCGGGAAGCCGTAGTAGCAGTGATAGGCTCCGCCGGTTGCCTGGTTATTGACCAGGTTGCCCACCGCGCCGATGATCACGATGGCCGACTGAGGCCCGTCCGCCACAACCGGGTGTGAGTTGAACGCGGAGTTTATCGATTGATATCGTCCGGCGCTAATATGCACGTCATAAGCAGCCCCGTACTGCCCGTTTTCATAGTGCATGCCCTGGTCGGTCAGATAGCACTGCACGCCGCAATACACGCCGCCCATTACGTTGTCGTAGATGGCCATGCTCGACAGATTTACTTCGGAGTCAAGAATGTACGCACCCCAGTTATTCTGAGACAGGAATCCACCTATAAATTGTTGACAGGTACTTTCATTGGCGCTTGGAACGGTAGAAACTCCATAGTGCCATCCGCTGGCGGCGATGTTGACCCAGGTTCCGCAAGTGGAGCCGGTAATCTGCAAGCCGGAGCCGAGATTGGTATGGAACGCACTTGGTCCGATGAAACGCAAGTTTTGGCCGCCGACCTCCGCGGCGTTAACGACCGATAGGCCAACCGTGGAAGGGTTGCCGTTGGCGTTCGATTCAGCAAAGGTCAGGTTTTCAAAATGGATGTTCCGGTAGCCGGTTGCTTCCACCGCCGGTATACCGGTAGCCGCTATGATCGAGCAGCCAAACTGACCTCTCACATTGACTGGTCCATTAGAGCCGCTTATCACCCAGGTTGATCCCACATAAAACGATCCACATGGTAAGTCGATCTCGCCACCGGTCGCGGGTAATGCCAAGAGCGCGGCGGCGAATGCCTGGGAATTGTCAAACGATCCATTACCTTTGGCTCCGTAGTCGAGGATGTTGACGACGGGCCCGGGTATGAGCGCCCCATACGAATCGACTCCCACCACGGCAGCGCCTCTGAACGGCCTCGGCCAGCCCGCAACCGGAGGATTAGAGGGTTCAGTTGGTTCCGCTTGGATGAGCGTCGGTGCCCCCACGCCCGGGTTGAACAGATCGAGATTAAAAGCATTGCTCGCCCAACACAGCGACTCGGCGCGAATCAATCCGGGCCTGGACGATTCGCTCGTATGAAACGTGATTGGGGTAGAGCCGCTGGTGCCGAGCGCCTGAAAACAAACTTGTCCGCCAGATAGCGGCGCACCGCTAGCGTCTATGATGCGGGCAGATTCTTGTATGGAATCGAGCGTCGTGGCATAGCTAGACGCGGTTAAAGAAATAAGTAGAAGGAATAGTCTCATTGCGTTTGCTTCAGAATGGGTTTGGCGGACGTGATGTGCCATCAAACCTTGCCAATGCGCAACAGCGGTTCGGCCAGCACATCCATGCGGGGCTGAATGCCAAGGCCGGGCCCGGTAGAGGCGGCCAAGCGTCCATGGTTGCGTTGCGGCGCGCCTTCGGCAATGCTCACGGTTACATAACTGTTGAAATCGGTGGCCGAGAATAACAATTCGGGAGGCGTGCTGTGCGCCAAATGCGCAATAGCCGAGGTGACGATGTCGCCTCCCCAGGTATCTTCGACGGTCATGGCGATGCCGAGCGAAACGCAGAGGTCGCGAATCTGGCGCGCCTTCGTCAAACCTCCCACTTTTGAGATCTTCAGGTTGATCACGTCCATAGCCTTATCGGCATAACCGCGGAGGACCATATGCAAATCGTCGATGACTTCGTCGAGCACAAAGGGACGGTTGCTGTGATGCCGAACCGCCAGGCATTCTTCGTAGTGCCGACAGGGTTGCTCGAGGTAAACATCTATATTGCGGACAGCGTGCGCCACGCGCAGAGCCTGATGCTGGGTCCAGCCCGTATTGGCGTCCGCGATCAATACATCACCCGGTTGCAACATGGCCGCCGCCGCTTGGATGCGCATGATGTCGGTGTCTGGATTACCGCCGACTTTGAGTTGAAATTTTGTATACCCTTGAGACCGGTAGAGCGCTACGCTCTTGGCCATTGCGTCCGGCAGGTCCTGAGAGATGGCGCGGTAAAGCGGGAAATCGTCGCCATAGCGCCCGCCCAATAGGACCGCGACGGACTGGCCACTGGCTTTACCCAGCAGATCCCAACACGCCATGTCGAGCGCCGACTTTACATAAGGGTGGCCGCGCAGCGCTTGGTCCATGCGCCGGTTGATCACTTGCAGTTGGGTTGGGTCGAGCCCCAGAAGGTGCGGTGCCACTTCGGCGATGCCAGTCCGCGCGCCCGCGGCATAGGCCGGCAGATAGGCCGGACCTAGCGGGCAGATCTCGCCGTAACCGGTCAGGCCGGCATCGGTAGCGATCGCTACTACAGTGGAATCGAAAACGTCCACTGAGTTGCCGCCCGACCACTTGTAGCTCCCCTCATGGAGGGGCAATTCGACTCGATACGCACTGATGCCGACGATTCGCATTTCTCATTAGTATGCTGCACTTTAGAATGCGGCGGGGCGGACACGCTTGTTTTGTGTAACGGCTGCGTCGAGCCGCGCCGCAAGTTCGGAAAACGCCGCAGCGGGTCCGTTCCAGCGCAGTTGCTCTACATCGTCGAAAAGCGCGATGTCGGTTCGTAGAGTGGCTAACTTTCGAAACAGGAACGCCAAATCGCGGTGTTGCGACAAAGTGTTGGCGAGAGCGCCGGCCTTGGCGGTACTGACGCGCCACTCTCGCCAATCGGGGGGAATGAGTTCGAGATGGGAGTATTTGGCAAGAACGGCGGCCGCCGACTTAGCGCCCCACCCGGATAGTCCGGGATAGCCGTCGGCGGCATCCCCAACGAGCGCAAGATAGTCGGGGATGGAAGCCGGCGAAACGCCAAACTTTTTCACCACGCCCGGTTCGTCGAGCGTGACGCGCGTCCGCCGGATCAGCTGAACAACCCTGGTTCCGCGCACGCATTGGGCCAGATCCTTATCCGGCGTGCAGACGATCACTTGTTCGACGCGCGAATCCAGGGCTGCTGCCGTTGCCGCCGCGGCGAGGGCATCGTCCGCTTCAAATTCCACCATGGGCCAAACCACGACGCCGGCCGCCGAAAGAACTTCTTCGAGAAGAGAGAACTGCGCCAGGAGCGCGGCTTCAATCCCATCTCCGGTTTTGTAGCCGGGCCACAGATCATTGCGAAACGATTCAATCACGTGATCTGTGGCGACGGCGACATGCGTAGCGCCATCGTGAATCAGGCCCAGCACCGACGCGAGTACGCCTCGGACGGCGGCGACGTCTAAACCTTCGCGATCCAAGGCGGGCGGCAGCGCGTAATAGTGCCGGAACAATTCGTACGTACCATCAATTAAATGAACGTTCAAGACGATTCCTTGCGGGGCTATGGATCATTATTATGCATAAATGGGTCAAAGCATGAATTACAGCGACAAGCATGTGCTGGCTGTGATCAGTATCATTGGCAGTTCGCTCGACATGCTGGGGGCAATCTATCTGGCGTATGATTTGCTGGGCGCGGAGCACGGGCCATTGCGAACGCTGACGCGAGGAATCACGTATGGGGTTCTCTTCGGGGCAGGATACGGCCTGGTGCTGGGGCCTATCTTTGGTCTGGCGAGTGGCGCTGCGCACGGAATCACGCTGGCTTGGGAATTTTCCCGCGCCTCACGGCACCGACCCAAACCGGGCTTCTGGTATGACCTGACGATGAGCGCTATCCGAGGAAGCGGCTTCGGATTGGGAACTGCCTTCTTGTTTGGCGGGAAATTCGGAATCGCCTTTGGCACTCTGAGCACGGTGGGGCAAGTGATAGCCTACCGCGCCGGAATTCGGCCGGAAATCGACTATGCACCGGCAATCCGGCCACGGTTGACGAAGCGTCAATTGCTGGCTGCTGTTAATCGAACGGCTGGTTACGCGTTTGCCGGATATGTTAGCGCATTGGCGGGAGATCAGCGTGCGAGAGCGCGTGGGCGCTGGGGCTGGAAACCGGCTTACTGATTGGCGGGGTGACGGCGGTTGCGGGCGCTTGCACGCCCTTTATCGAATGGACCGCGGACCATATGCCGGCGAGGCGTATGGGTGTTGTGGGAATCGCTCTGATCCTGATTGGCTTTACGCTGCAATCGGTCCAATATTGGGTCACTTTATTTGATATTGGCAGCCGCTGACCGCCTTGGTTCGCGCAAGATTGTGACGTTTGATCGCACGGCGGCGAGATACGATGGGGATTTGGACGTGGGCTTCCTTCCCTTTGCGGAACGGCCAGAGACAATGTGGACAGGAACTCGAGGGCTTGATTGGTTAACGCGCCGGCTTGATCGTGAGGATCGCGATCCGGAGGATGGCAACCCAGCGGAGCCGTTACAAATACCCGACCTGCTGGCGGACAATGACGATCTTCGGGAAATCAAGCAGGTTCGGGATGCGGTCCGCAGCTTGCGAAGAGAGGCCAAAACACTTGACGCGGAAGCGGATTCAGCAGGGCAGGACTGCGATGCCGATGTTTGCCGTTGCTGCCTGCTGGTGTGCGGCCGCATGATCGGCGGGCAAAAGCGCGCCTTGACGGAGATGGATCGAGCCTGTTTGGAACAGGTGCTGGGATTCCCCATTCAGTTCGATCAACTCAGCAAGATCGGCACTGAACTCAGATCCCGATCTCCGGCGGAATTGGATGCTATGTTTCCCGAACTCCTGCGCCGCAAAATCGGACAGGAAATTCGCATCTACGATCCGTGCGATTCGATCGTGCGCAACTTCGAAACGATTGCCAGCTCGACCGCCGCGGTCTATGGCGATAAGAGTGGCAAGCGCGCCAATATGGCCAAGCGTGTTGGACTACAGCTTTATTGGCTAGTCGATACGGAAAGGGAGCGTGCGGCCCACGCGCCGGTTGACGCGATGGAGCCAGCCCGGAAGGACATGCAAGCCGGAGACGAATCGACAAGCGTAGAGACTTTGGAGCAGGTCAAGGACGAGTTGAAGGGCCTGGTAGGTTTGGAGGCTGTTAAGAAAGACGTTCTGTCCCTTTCGAACCTGTTGCGGATTCGCCAACTCCGCCAGCAGAATGAATTGATCACGGAGCCGCTGTCGCTCCATCTAGTGTTCACCGGCAATCCGGGCACCGGCAAGACAACCGTAGCGCGGATTCTGGCGCGCGCCTATCGAGCGCTGGGCGTTCTCTCGAAGGGTCATCTGGTGGAAGTGGACCGTTCAGGGTTGGTTGCGGGCTACGTCGGGCACACCGCGCTTAAGACTAAGGAAGTGGTGAAACGGGCGCTGGACGGCGTGTTGTTTATCGATGAGGCCTACGCGCTGCTTGGCGAAGGCAAGGACTTTGGGCCGGAAGCAATCAACACGTTGCTTAAGCTGATGGAAGACTACAGGGACCGGCTTATCATCATCGTGGCTGGTTATACGGACCGAATGATGGCGTTCCTGGAAAGCAATCCAGGGCTGAAGTCGCGCTTTAACAAATTCATTCATTTTGACGACTACAGCGTGGCAGAGTTGGGGCCGATCTTTCAATACATGTTGGACAAGGCGCAGTACCGGCCGACCGAAGAGGCGCTACTCGAGATTGAACCCACCATGCAGAGTTTGTGCGAGATGGCCGGCGCGCATTTTGGGAATGCACGCGCCGTGCGCAACCTGATGGAGCACGTTCAGCAAGAGCACGCAAACAGACTCTCGCCCGTGGAAGAGCCAACCATTGATGAACTGCTTACGGTGGAAGCGGCCGATATAAAGGCGGCGAGACGGGCAGTTCTGCCCTTGGTGGGGAGTGAGAACGCCGAGGCTCCTAACGGATAGGGGGCGAGTGGTTTACGTGATCAGATCTATCATGATCGCGTGGATCGCGCTGGCCCGACTTGTGGGCGGGGTTGTCGGTGTTTTTTATCTCAGCCGGAAAAATGTGCTGGTCACGATCGTTGCGTCGCAGCTTTTGCTTTATAGCGGCGCTATCGGCTTCATGGGATGGCAGCAATATAAGTGGAGAGGGCGGAAGGATGGGCGGCGGCATGGGCAGGCTTGGGAACGAGTAAGAGGAACAGGCGGCGATGAAAGTGAAGAACTGGAAAACGGTTGGAATCGACGAAGGGGTGAATGAGGGAATAGCTACGCTGTGAGGAAATAAGCCCTGCCTACCACCCGGAGGAAACGAATAGAGTGTCAAAGCCGGAGCGCGGCCGAGTGCATTTCACCCTTGACACCGGAAGTAAGATCGGCCAAACAGCGGGGAGGAAGAATCCTATTGCAAACAGGCATTCAGCGCTGATATGTTGGCAGTCAAATGAAGATCGTTGGTGGAACGGTGAGGCTCGCGGCCACCGACTTAAGCAATCACCTTTTCTGTAGTCATCTGACGGCCCTCAACTTGGCCGAGGTTCGGGGCGTGCGCAAAGCACCGCCGGTTCGAGCGCCAGATCTGGTGGTGCTCCAAAAGCGTGGTCTCGATCACGAAAAGGCCTACATCGAAACTCTTCGAGTAACGGGTGTTTCTATCAGAGACTTGAGCGGGACACACGCCGAAGACTATGCGGTTACGGAAACATTGGCGGCCATGGCCTCCGGTATAGACATCATTGTTCAAGGCGCACTAAGGAGCGGGAATTGGTTTGGGCGGCCGGACGTTTTGCGAAAGGTTGAGATGTCAGGCGCAGCCAACGCGTGGAGCTACGAACCATACGATTGCAAGCTGGCCCGGGAAACAAAGGCCGCCACGATTCTCCAACTCTCCCACTATGCCGCGCTCATCGGCTTAATAAATGGTCATGAACCGGAGAACATGTACGTTGTTCCGCCCTCCAGCGAATTTCGGGCGGAGCCATACCGAGTCCTGGATTATGCGGCATACTACCGTGCGGTCGGGCGGCGTCTTGATGATGCTCTTGCTGGCAATCGGGAAACCTATCCTGAACCAACTGAGCATTGTGACGTGTGCCGTTGGTGGCAGGACTGTGATCGTCAGTGGCGAAGAGACGATCATTTATCTTTGACGGCGGGAATTAGCCGGCTGCAGCGCAAGCAGCTGGTTGAGTGGGAGATCTCCACAATGGAGCTGCTTTCTCGCATGAAAGTTCCGCTCGTAAACAAGCCTCGCTACGGCTCACGCGAAGGGTATGTGCGGGTCCGTGAACAGGCCCGCGTACAAGTTTCCGCGCGGTATCAGAAGCAGCCAGTGCATGAATTGCTAACACTTGAGCCGGACCGTGGCTTCCTGCGGCTGCCAGAGCCATCACCCGGTGATATTTTCTTTGATCTGGAAAGTGATCCGTACGTAGACACACGGGGACGCGAGTATTTGTTCGGTTTCGGCGTTGCGGCTCCGGATGGCCAATTCACATACGAGAGACGGTGGGCGTTGACCGCGACCGAAGAGAGGGCCGCGTTTGAATGGTTCATTGACTTTGCGATGGAACATTGGAAGGCACATCCATCCATGCACATCTATCATTTCGGGCACAAGGAACCTTCAACTCTGAAGGCGCTGATGGGGCTTTATGCCACGCGTGAAGATGCTATGGACCGGATGTTGAGAGCGGGCATTCTGGTTGACCTTCATTCAATTACGAAGCAAGCAGTCCGGGCGAGCGTGGAGCAATATTCGCTGAAGGCATTGGAGGAGTTTCATGGCTTTGAGCGAGACGTTGCGCTTGATGAAGCCAGAGTGGCCTTGCGGCAAGTTGAACACGGCTTGGAGTTGAATCGCATAACCAGCGTCGATCCCTGGGTTAGGAAGGCCGTCGAAGGCTACAACTCGGACGATTGCCGCTCAACCCTGGCACTGAGAAATTGGCTTGAAAATCTGCGGCGCGCCCAGGTCGAAGCAGGCGCAGCCATTCCCAGGCCGGTTGCGCAGGATGGCGCCCCATCCGACACGTTGGGCGAGCGCCAAGCGCGCGTCGCCGCTTTGATGCAGAATCTCACGGCAGATGTTCCCGCCGACGAATCGTTGCGCTCAGAGGAGCAGGCAGCCCGCTGGTTGCTGTCGAACCTTCTTGATTGGCATCGACGCGAAGCGAAAGTAGCCTATTGGGAAAAGTATCGATTACGCGATCTCGGGGACGAAGAGCTACGAGATGAGCGCGCTGCTCTCAGTGGATTGGAATACATAAAGGAGATTCCGCCGGTCGGTAAAAAGAAACTTCCGATTCACGAATATTCCTTTCCGCCACAGGAGACCAGCCTTGGGGTTGGGGACAAGGTTTACAACCGCGGTCTACAGATTGGAACAATTGAGTCTATCGATCCGGTGCAAGGCGTTGTGGGAGTTCGGAAAATGGGTAAAGCAATCGAATTTCATCCGCAGTCTTTCTATTCTTATGAAATCGTAGGAACCGAGGAACTAGCTGATTCGCTTTTTCGATTTGCCGAACATGTATCAACACATGGCCTTGATTTTGCTCGTCCCTATCAAGCTGCGTGCGCACTCTTACTGCGGAGGCCTCCTTCGGTAGCTCTGTTGCAGGCGACGGAACCAGTGGTTGAGGCGGCGAAGCGCATAGTGCTTGAAATGAATGATTCCGTTCTACCAATTCAAGGCCCTCCTGGCTCGGGCAAGACATTCACGGCGGGGCAAATGATCAGCGTTGCCTTGGCGGCGGGAAAACGTATTGGAGTGACGGGTAGCAGTCACAGAGTGATCCGAACCCTATTGGACGATGTGCAAACGGCCGCCAGGTCAGCGGGGAGAGCTGCCGTCAGCTGTGTGCATAAGGTCACAGATAAATCTGAAGATGGGCTGCCTCCTTGGCTTTCAGAGACCACAGACAACGCGTACGCCGTCGGCGCAATCAGTACCAGGAAGTGTGAAGTGCTGGCAGGAACGGCCTGGCTGTGGGCGCGTGAGGAAGCGGCGGAAATCGTAGACTTACTGTTTGTCGATGAGGCTGGACAGATGTCATTGGCTAACGCCATGGCAATAGCACCATCGGCGCGGAATGTCGTTCTGATTGGCGATCCACAGCAATTAGACCAGCCGCTGCGGGGTTGCCATCCGGAGGGTGCGGAAGTGTCCGCCCTGGAACATCTGTTGCAAGGGGCCAAAACGATTGATCCAGGAAAAGGTTTGTTCCTGGATAAGACCTGGCGACTGCACCCGGAAATTTGCCGGTTCACCTCGGAACTGTTCTATGAGAACCGCCTTGAATCGCGGCTTGGCCTTGAAAATCAGAGGATCGATGGACACCCATGGCTAGGCTCCGCGGGTTTGCGCTTTCTTCCTGTGAAGCATGAAGGCAACCAGAATTCATCAATTGAGGAAGTCGAATTTATTCAGACCCTGGTGGACGAGCTGTTGACTCGTGGCGTTAAGTGGGTTGCCAGCGGCGGCGAGCCGCAACCTCTTACGCCCAGCGACATTCTGATCGTCGCTCCTTATAATGCCCAGGTTGCCGCGCTTGCGCGGCGTTTAGGAAGCGGAATGCGTGTCGGGACTGTGGATAAATTTCAGGGACAGCAAGCGCCTATAGTGATTTATTCGTTAACCACGTCGTCTCCCGAAGATACGCCGCGAGGTATGGAGTTTCTGTATAGCCTCAACCGGCTGAACGTAGCGACGTCGAGAGCGAAGGCGCTCTCAATTATCGTGGGCAGTCCGAAGCTCCTTGAGCCGGAGTGCAAGAACCCGAGGCAGATGCAGTTAGCAAACGCACTGTGCCGTTATGTGGAGATGGCGGAGGTGGAAGTGGCAACCGTGGGTGGCGATGCTTGATCATCGGTCACGAGCGGTTTGTTACTACGCTGCGGAGCGGGATATCCAAGTTGATGAGGTCTTTCCTCTTGGCGGAATTCAAATACGGGCGTCCTGAACGGATTTTAAATCGCACCTCTTTTTCAACGATCAGCTGACACACGTGACCGGCTCCGCCAGCCAAGCGCCGTTTGCCCATGTGCCCTTCGGGATTGCAAATCGGCGATAAGCGAATGCCGCCGATTAAATTTTCTTGCAGTTTCTGAACGAATCGACTTTCGTGGCGACTGGCCGATAGATTGAAGGTAGGGAGGCCGCGCCAGACGAAGCAGAAGAACTGCCAACATGCGGACGAGGCATAAAATCATCACGGACGAGTTAAGAGAGCATGCAGCGGTGTGCGGAGGGCCAGACGCGTACTCAAACATAATTCAAGCCGAACTCGAAAAGCGGCTCAATGAAGATATGTATCTCAGTGTGAGGGCTTCGCTCATTTCGACGTGAATTGCTGCACCGCCGCGTGCGAAAGCGAACCCCACTACGAGATGATCGACGTGACCCTGGCCGATTACCACCATGCCTGGGTGTGCTGTGCGATTCGGGATATCTTGATCCGCCAGCTTGTTGCTGCGATTCATGCCCTGTCGAGAATCGGCCCAATCGAGCGTGTAGAATGAGCGGGCGGGTAAAAAGTGGACAGAAAAATATTAAAACTGGCTCGACAGCTTCAGACCAAGCTCGCCTTGATTGACGATCAGACAGAGCCGGGCGAGTTTCGTTCGGTACATGGCCTCTTGGTCGAACTCGTCAACTGCATTGAGACCGCGATTCCTGACCTAACAATGAAGAGGCTAAGGGCCGAAGCCGAAGCGGATATTGAGGAAGCGCGGCGACTACTGAAAGAAATGACTTTCGCTAAGGGCCTACCAGACGACCCAGACAGCCTCGAACAGATCGAAAGGAGACTGGGCGGTGACGATCCGGAGCACCCGATCGGTGTGCCAGCCAAGCAAAAACCTGGTCCCAAAGGATTAGTCGGCGGTGTCGCCCTGCCGCTGCCCGGGAGCGATTTGAAAGTGTAAGGTCGTTCAATTTGCGCCCCGTATCTTTTTCCTTACAGGTCTGTGGCGACAAGAGTGCAGAGAAACGTTGTTCTGCTGTTTTACCGTTAAACCACGGACGCTTTCACGCCCGCCCGGAATCGAACCGGGAATTGCAGATTATAATGTAGTTCCTCAGGCATTCGCCACAGACCAGCCAACGCCGGTGACAAGAGGAGCGAGAGTTTACTCTGTCGTTCATCTCACAATGAAAGAGCGGGATTCGAACCCGCCGAGCCACCATGTACTCCCGCCGGCATTCACCGGCTCATTCAAGCGGCCGACAAAAACAACATCGAGACGTTGATCTTTGCAGGATGTAGTCCCGAACAGCATTCGGCCGCCACTAATCAAACTTGCATCGCTTCTATGGCGGCC
Source organism: Bryobacterales bacterium (assembly GCA_963785595.1). GTDB lineage: Bacteria > Acidobacteriota > Terriglobia > Bryobacterales > Bryobacteraceae > Bog-105. Next base: position 793,145 of record CAWAVY010000005.1, read on the forward strand.
ACCCAATGGCCGGGCTCCAACTGGCCCGTTGAGAAGGACGCCATCACTTCGAACACATGGTCGGAAAAGCCGCCGATGTTGAGTATGTCCTCGCGCTCCGTAGCTTGTGTAGTGGAACCCGGCTGAACATCTAAGCAAATTAAGCGGGCACCCGCGTTCCGCTGGCGAAACCCCGCCCACTCCTGCATCAACCCTGTGCCAAGTCCGCGTCCCGCGTCCACCCAGGATTGATTATCCGAAATGAACACGATCAGATCGCCCTTCGCCCGCCGCTGATTCAGCAGCCGCACCGGAGCGCTGCAATTCGTCCCGCCTCCACCCACAGCTGCGAGACGGGCGGCGTTCGTGAGCACGGTATCGCGCGGATTCAAATCAACCGGAACAACATCGCTCTCAAATGGCAGCACCTCCGCCGCGGGATTCCGATGCAGGATAGAGGCGGCTACCAAGGCCGCCACATCCACGCACTGAACCGCCGTACTTGCGCCTTTACGATATCCCGTAACTGGGCTGCGCATCGAGCCCGAAACATCCGGGCAAACGTAGACCTTCCCCATTACCGCAGGCACGTTCTCAAGAGCGATCTCCATCGCGTCTTGCAACGAATTACGGACCTCCAATGGCACACTCTCCACGCAATTCCGGTAGGCTGCCATCAATTGATAGGGAAACACGCGCGCATGTTGGATCTCTGCCCGGTCGCGCAACAACGCGGAAATCCGCTCGGTAACACCAGCCTCCTGAAACGCACCCTGACGCGCGAACGTGTTGAGGTTCATGCGAACCGTCTGCCAGGAAGCGCGCCGCGCGATCGTTCCCCAGTCGCGTTGGGATAGCGGTAACGAAGTCAACAAGGTGAATGGCACGTCGGGCACTTCCCCTGTCTCGCCAGCCTTGAACCGCTCGAATTCGGTTACCAGGCCTGGTAAAGCCGAGTTGTCAATAGTCTTGCCGATCATGTAGCCGTAGAACGCGTCACGTGTCTTGCTGGAAGGCTTCGGATGGACCATTTTCAAAATGTCGGCAACCGACGGGTTCGCGCCCGCGCTGGAACGGAAGATGGTTTCCTCATCGGTGGTGGCTAGCCAGGTCTGGACCAGCCTCTTCGGAGCGGTTCCGAGAGACTTGCGCCCCACCGTTCCAGAGCGGAGGATCTGCACGTAATTGCGGAGCATCTTCATGTTATCGATCACGCCGGTGAAGACGGCCTCATGCAGTTGCGGTGAACGAAGCGAAAGCCAGGCGCACAAAAGCGCGGGCATATCCTTCATAAACGAATGCCGGCGTGAGTACATCGCGGCCTTGGCCACCAACTCCGGACCGACCGCCTCGCACAACTGGAGCACGCGGCCCAGTTGCTCTTGCTCCGACACGTAGAACGTGCGGCCGAAGCAGCCGGTAGCCGCATACTGCGCCAGCGCTTGCTTCGGCGTGAGAGCGTACGCCGGGGCGCCTTCTTCGTTCAGGGAATCCGCCGGCGCAATCATCGCGCCGCGGTAGCTTCCGAATAATGTGTTGATCGCCATTTTTCTTCCCTCCGTTTGATGCACCGCGAACTTGGTTGAGGAGCAGAGACTCGAACTCTGGATATCTCGCTAATCGGGCGAGCGTCTTAGCCGCTAGACGACTCCTCAAAAACTCTGGTAGCCGGTGTGGGATTTGAACTCACGACACCCTGTTTGTAGGACAGGCGCTCTACCAGGCTGAGCTAACCGGCTGAGGAAACTCTGGAAGGTGGTAAGGGACTCGAACCCCCGACCTCTTGATTCGGAATCAAGCGCTCTTGTTCCACTGAGCTAACCACCCTTGAACTTGGTACTCCTGGCAGGACTCGAACCTGCATCCCCTTGCGGGCTAAACGTTCGTAACGTTCGGGCTAATCCAATTCACACCACAGGAGCAAACTCTTGGAGGCCCCGGCCAGATTCGAACTGGCGGCATCAGCTTTAGGAAAGCTGCGTTCTGATTCCACTGAACTACGCGGCCACTGACAAAACTTGGTAGCGCATCCCGGATTCGAACCGAGGTAGCTTGCCTGAAGAACAAGCGTCCTAACCGCTGGACGAATGCGCCGTAAAAATCTGGTAAGGCCGGAGAGATTTGGAACTCTCGCTCTTCTCCTTGAGAGGGAGGCACTGGCCGTGCGGCTAGCACCTTAGCCTCTTGTCCACGGCCTCATAAAATAAACTTGGCGCCCGATGACAGACTCGAACTGCCGGCCTGGTGGGTAGAAACCACCTGCTCTTTTTCCGCTGAGCTAATCGGGCCTAAGTGGTGGACCGTCAGGGAGTCGAACCCTGTTCTTCCGGGTAAAAACCGGATGCTTCGCCGGCAAAGCTTACAGTCCTCGATTGGTACTGGATCTGGGTAACGATCCCAGGCACTGGCCGTGCGGCTAGCACTGCAACTAATCTAGTCGCTTTTCGGAGGTTTATAAAACCTCCCCGCTCCCCTGAGCTATCCAGCAAGAAATGGTAGCGGCTGTCGGAATTGAACCGACTGTAGAAAGCTTATGAGACTTCCCAGGCACCGTTTCTCTAGCCGCAATAAGACCCTTGGCGGTTCCGAGGGGACTCGAACCCCCGTGATCCGGTAGACAGCCGGACATCCTGGCCGCTGAATGACGGAACCGCGTGGCACCGGGAGAAGGACTCGAACCCTCGTAAGCAGGTCTGGAATCTGCCGTCCTAGCCGCTGAACGATCCCGGCGCAAATGCAATGACTATTCAATTGTCAAAGAACCAATAGCAAAAAGGCCCCGGAACTCTTCAGTCCGGGGCCTTTTGACTCACTAAGCTTTGATTGCTTTACTCAGCCAAAGGAGACTCCCCGGATGCACACGCGTCTTTCCATTCGCGGCTTCCGCGAACCATGACGACGGCGATTTGTATTAGGTGTCTCACTTGAACTGTTTAATTCCTTGAGTCTCAAATTTAGCATCAAACACAAAGAAAGGCAATAACGTTCTATCAAAAAAGTTGGTGGATACGGAGAGAATCGAACTCTCAACTTTTGGTTGCAGGCCAAATGTGTTCCCGTTAGCACTACGTACCCAGTGGGGTGATCGAAGAGAATCGAACTCTTATATACGGGGCCACAACCCGTCGCTCTGCCATTGAGCTACGACCACGAAGATAAAGAGCCGGATGCGGGAATCGAACCCACGACATCCTCTTTACAAAAGAGGCGTTCTCCCATTGAACTAATCCGGCAATGGAGCCGCAACACGGAATCGAACCGTGGTAACTGCCTTACCAAGGCAGTGCTCTACCACTGAGCTAAAGCGGCCAAAAAAAATCAAAAGTAGAGGTACTTCTTCCACGCGGGACAATCTTCGGCCCGCGTCCTCAGCAAACTCCGCGCGGTGTGGACATTGATAGCTCGCGGGAGACGAATCAACGTCATTCCCGCCTCGTCCGGCGTGCGATCCGCCTTCCGGTAGTTGCAGGAATAGCAACAAGTCACCAGATTTTCCCAAGTGTCCCTGCCGCCTCGCGAACGAGGTATCACGTGATCCAGCGTTAGCCGGCTACTGGAAAACACCTTGGCGCAATACTGACAAACGTTCAAATCCCTGCTGAAAATGTTCCGGCGCGTCACCGCATGCCGCTTCTGTGGCACCTTGCGGTATCTGCTGAGGCGAATCACAGAGGGCATCCGCATGTTCCGCCAAACCAAAACATCATGACTCTCTTCCATGGCCGCCGCGCCTTTGACAAGCAGCGTTAAGGCGCGGCGCGCCTGACAGATGGCGATTGGCTCGTAGCTCGCATTCAGCACGAGGACTGGCGATTGAATAGTCATGATGATTCTCGCTTTAAGGCTTACAACCTTCCGGAAACAAAACAGCATGGAGCCAGAGCGGGGATTTGAACCCCGGTTTACTCGTTACGAATGAGTGGTCCTAGCCAGCTAGACGACTCCGGCAAACTTCAAACAAGAATGGTCGGGGTGCTCAGAATCGAACTGAGTCCACGTGTGCCCAAGACACGGATGCGGCCACTACACCACACCCCGAAACCTGATGGTGGCTCCCCTCAGAGTCGAACTGAGTCCTTCGGCTTTTCAGACCGATGCGCGCACCAGCTACGCCAGAGAGCCACGAAACTTGGAGCGGAGTATCGGACTTGAACCGATGTTGAAAGAGTGGCGCTCTTCCGTGTTAGCCGCTACACTAACCCCGCAAAAACATTGGATGGGCAGGCTGGAATCGAACCAGCGCGTAACGGAGTTCAAAGCCCCGCGCCTTACCTGCTTGGCGACTGCCCAAAAACTATGGCTGGCCGTCCTGGATTCGAACCAGGCATTCGACTTTCAGAGAGTCGCGTGATACCGCTTCACTAACAGCCAACATTTCAAAGATCTGGCTCCGAGAGCAGGATTCGAACCTGCGATGACCTGATTAACAGTCAGGTGCCTTACCGCTTGGCGATCTCGGAGCATAAAAACGAAAAACCCCGGCACCTCTTCAGGGCCGGGGTCTAGAAAACATTCGGTTGTTCTCTTGCTTACCCTGAACCCATAATGACGTGCGTACCCTGTCCGGCCGGTTGATTGGCTGGCATCGCGCAACGGGTTGTGAGTGTAAACAACATAAACCTGCATTTATGATACACAGGTTTTCGGAGATTGCCAACTGAAAACTTTGGAAAAAGTTTGGTAGGGCCGGTGAGAGTCGAACTCACAATGTCCGGAGACCACACGTTTTGAGCGTGCTGCGTAAACCGTTCCGCCACGGCCCTATGTCTGGTGGGTGCCCAGTGATTCGAACACTGAACGTCTCCTCAAGGACCTCGCGCAAGACGGTCGCGGTGTCGAGCGCGCCTCCCGAAGATCCGCCGGAGTGTCTCACTGTCTTGCGGCGCGCATCCGCGCCCTTTGCGCTTCTACGGAGATCCGCGTCTACAGCGCAGTGCGGCCAACCGTATCCGCGTGACACCCATGGCCGAGAGCCGCAGAATCGAACTGCGTTTAGCCGGTTTCGACTAGTGGCGGTTTAGCAAACCGCTGGGACGCCATGCCCCGCGCTCTCGGAAAATTATGGCGGGAGGTGGAAGAATCGAACTCCACTGACTCAGCGCCAGTCCACGGTTTTCAAGACCGCTCGGCGACCAATCACCGGCACCTCCCGCATGTCAAAGAACTGAGGAACTTTGGTGGCCGAGAAGAGATTTGAACTCTTACGCCCGAAGGCACTGGTTTCTAAGACCAGCGTGGCTCCCATTTACACCACTCGGCCATGGAGCACTGAATGCGAGTCGAACGCATCAAAATCAGCTTTGCAGGCTGACACCTAACCGCTTGGTTTTCAGTGCATAAAACGAAAAAAGCCGCTCGGTTTGTGACCGGCGGCTTTCTGGAAAACTTGGATTTGTATGCGACTTACAGTAGTCTCTCATCCAATCCAGCCAAAGCCGCCGCACTCAGCCGATAGCTGAGGCTCGACAAACAGGAACTGGATAAGAGAGTGACGTTCACACAACGATAGTAGAATGAGTTTTCGTAATTGTCAAGCGCTCGAGGCATGTCGCAAGAAACAATTTCTAACGGTGTGGTTCACAAAGTCCCGGCGGATTTGAAAAAAGCGCTTGCACGCGACCCGGAAGCGTTATCAGCGTGGGAGGATATTACACCGCTCGCGCGCAACGAGTGGATCTGTTGGATTGAGTCAGCCAAGAAAGCAGAAACTAGAAGCCGCCGAATCGAGTGGGGCTGTTCAAGTTTAAAGGATGGAAAGCGACGCCCCTGTTGTTGGCCCGGATGCGCCCACCGCTAACTAATTCAGAGAGTCAACTGGCCCGTAAAAAAGCCCTTCGGCGCGAACCGAAGGGCGAATCAGAGGAATGAATTTTCAACCAAATCCTATTCGAACGGCGGTGGCGGCGGGGGCCCCGCATGGCTAAATTCGCCCCGTCCTTTCGGCGCGTCGGTAACCGTATAGCCAGCCGGAACCTGGAAAAGCGCCGCGCTCGGCTCACTCCGCTCGATATTCGTAAGCGCATAACTCATTTCCCCACCGCGAGGGTCGGAATGCTTAGAAGCCACAACCACTTGGAGGTCCGGCGAATACCAGGTCTCGGTGGTGGAAATAATCGGGTTTGTGTTGCCAATAGCGCCGGCGGGCACCGTGCGAGTCGTCTTAGTGCCTTGCGCTAACACGCCGTTAATGGTCGAGGTCCCCATGTCGGTCTTCACCGCTTCGGGCCCCTCGGCCCTACGTTCGTGGTCTTTGGGAACACCGGTCGAGGTCGGCACGCGAACGGCTCGCCGCGTCGCGGTCTTTGTGGTTTGATTCAACTCGTACGCGTATCCGGCCACCGGATCGAAAATCGAGATTCGCGTGATAGGTCCAGTCTGGCCTAGCGGTCCGCCCGTCGATGTCTCAATCGAATAGGTGCGGCCTTCGCTATCCCGCGCGATCTTGCCGGTCATCGTCTGCTGGATTTTATTGCCGTCCGCCAGCGTTTCCACTCTGGTCGAACTGACTTCGGCCGAATAGGGCGCGCCTTTGACGACCTTACCCATGTGCGGTCCCATGCCTCGCCCGAAGCCCGGACCGAAACCTCTTTCACCCGGTGGTGGCCCTTGCGCCAGAACGGCAGCGCCCGCAACCAAACCGATCACTATATGCTTCGTCAGTTTCATTCGCTTTTTTCTCCTTGCGGCAACTCCCAAAAACTCTTATTCCCAGCTCACTACATGCACGCCCTGTGGCTGTCCGTCGGCGCCGAGTAACACATCCGCCAGTACCGAACGGTCTTGATTCAAGACTTCATTGGCTACCGGCTCCAGCGTAATCCCGATAGCCGCCAGTGAAGAAACCGGAACCTGCATTTGCACGATTCGCGGAGCGGGCGCCGGCAGATCCGGGTTTGAATAGGGCAGCGCGATAAAGGTTTCTCCATCCACTTCAATAGCGCTCGATACCGCAGCCGTCTTCTCCTGTGACGGTGAGCCTTCCTTCACCAAAGCTTTCTCCCGCGGCGCCAAAACAATGCCGAGCGCCAGCGTCGCCGCGATCGCCATACCCCACCCAAAGCGCCGCATCACCTTTTCGGGAGCCTGCCGGATTGGTTTGAGTAACTCCTGTGTCCGCATTCGGGCCGCCAACTCTTCCCGATCGCAACCCTGCGCCACTACGGCCACACCGCTTACCGCCGATTCGATCCCAAAGGAAACGTCTTCGATCTCCATGTACCGGCGGCGGCACGGTTCACATTCGGCCAGATGCGCCGCCACCAACGGCTGTTCCTCCGCTGACAGTTCCTTGTCCACCGCCCTCACCAGCAGATCCCAACTTAAACCGTCGCACTTCATATCATTTCCCTCAGCCTCTCTAGGCCACGCTGTATGTTTTCGCCTACTGTAGACACCGAAAGATCCAATGCTTCCGCGATCTCGCGATATTTCAATCCCTGCGCGCGCAACACCACGCAGGCCCGTTGCGCCTCACTCAGGCTCCCGATGGCCTCACGCATGCGCTCGTTCCGTTCCTTGTCCAGCAACTCTTCTTCAGCGGTAGGAGCTTTAGATAACGGGATGGCCGCTGGAGTCAAATCGTCCAGCCGGCTGGTCTTTCTTTCCCCAAACGATGCCTGCCGGTTGCGTGCGCTATTGTGAACCACCCTATACAGCCAAGCCCGCAAGTTGCTCCGGTCGCCGCCCGCCAGCAGGTGCTCATGCAGCTTCAAAAAGCCGTCCTGCACGATGTCCCGCGCCGTTTCCGGATCGATTCCGAGCATCGCCACGTAGCGTTTTAAGGGAATCTGCTCACGGTCGTAGTATTCCAGCAATAACTGGCCGTGGCCGTTCTTCCCCACAGACTCCACCCTCCAAGGCACCGCTGGCAAAGTCAGAAGGTTCCCTTGATCCATAATTTGTCAGTCTTAGTTTAGGCGATCCGGCCTAGCCCCGCGATAAGCGAGGGTCACAAAAGGGCTCCTTGGGGAGTTGCACTTGGGGTTGGGGGAAACCCTTCTGTGACCTGCCGTCTCGCATGCTAGGTGCCTGTATAACAGGGCAGGGGACGGTTTTTTCGGTGTAGGAAGAAAAATCGTTCAATTTTCTCTAATCAGCCAGGTTGATCCTGTGCCTCGGATGCCCGAGATCCGCCGCCGGTCGAGCACTTCTACTCCTCCATTTATGAAATCTTCGAGCGCTGGGTGAACCGCCCCAAGCGTGTCCACACCCGACGCTGCAACTGGGACGCGGTTGTGTCCTTCGTCCGGCACGGCGGGATTTCTCTGGCCACCATCGGTGCCGCACACAAACCATCAACCACCGTGTTTCGGCACTGTCTTTCTTTTACAAGTATCTGGCGCTGTCCTTGCCGGCTCAGTTTTTGTCAAAAAGGGCGAAGATGAATGTGGCTTCAAATGCTATCGTCAATTTCATTACTCATGAATCGCAGACAAATCTTGTCGATGTCGAGCGCCTTCCTTGCCCCAAAATTCCATTCAGGCGCTAACGTTCGCGAAGCCGAGCCGGAGGGGTTGCCCATCGAGCAGTTCGAACCTCGCAGTATGTTGCATGCCGCCGAGACAAAGGTGCCGCGCGCCGCGTATCCGGTAATCGATTTCCACACTCACATTACACACGCCGGAGGATTAGACGGTCCTGGCGAAATCCGCTTTGCCGCAACCGCGGAAGAGTGCCTGGCCGTTATGGATCGCAAGAACATTCGCACGATGGTGAATCTAACCGGCGGTTATGGCAACAATTTGCAGCAGGCTATCGACAAGTTGCAGACCGCCCACCCTGGCCGCTTTCTTGTGTTTACTGAACCGGCGTGGAGCAAAGCGGCCCAACCGGATTATCCGCGCGCGCAGGCGGATCTTTTGCAAGACGCCCATAAACGCGGTGCGAAGGGGCTAAAGGTTCTCAAGACTCTGGGCCTGTACTTGCGAGAGAACGTCACCACCGGCAACCTGATCCGTATTGACGATCGACGTTTTGATCCGATGTGGGAAACCGCCGGATCGCTGAAGATGCCGGTGGCCATCCACTCCTCCGATCCCGAAGCATTCTTCCTTCCCGTTGATCGCTTCAACGAACGCTGGGAGGAGTTGCACGCGCATCCCGACTGGTCTTTTTATGGCAAAGATTTTCCGGGCAATCGGGAATTACAGGAAGCCCGCCGAAACGTGATGCGCCGCCATCCGCAAACGCAGTTCGTGTGTCTGCACGTAGCGGATTCCGAAGATCTCCCTTATGTCGCCGAATGTCTGGACAGTCATCCCAACATGCATGTTGAGATTGCCGCTCGCATTGGGGAATTAGGCCGCCAGCCCAAAGCCGCTTACCAATTCATCAACAAATATCACGACCGGGTGCTGTTCGGGACCGACGCCGTTCCAGGAGGCCAAGACACCCCGCAGCAAGTGTTCAACGACCAGTTGTACGAGATCTACTATCGCTTCCTGGAAAGTAAAGACGAGTATTTTGATTACGCGCCCGCTCGCGTACCGCCGCAAGGCCGCTGGAAAATCTATGGTATCGGTCTATCCGCTCAGGTGCTGCGCAAGATTTACTTCGAGAATGCCGCGCGCTTGCTAGGTCTTTCGGCGTAACTGGTAGGGGTGGCAGGACTCGAACCTGCTACCACCGACTTAGAAGGTCGGTGCTCTATCCAGATGAGCTACACCCCCAACACCGCCCCTGCTTTCGGCGCGCATCCTCTTCATTTTATGCTGAGGCCAGTCTACTCAATCACCAGCAGCAAATCCCGCGCCTCTACCGCGTCCTTCGTCTTCACGCAAACCTCTTTCACGGTGCCGCCCACCGGCGCGTAAATCGTAGTCTGCATCTTCATCGCTTCCAAAACCAGTAGGCGGTCGCCCTTCGTTACCTGTTCCCCGGCCTCCACATGAAGCAGTGTGGCAACACCAGGAATAGGCGCGCTCACTTCACCGGTTTTCCCCGCGTCGGCTTTGCGCTTGGCCGCCACTTCTTCCTTAATCGACCTATCGCGCACCTCCACTTCCCGAGGCTGGCCATTCAATTCGAAGAACAGCGTACGCATGCCATCAGGGCGCGGATCGCCAATCGTCAATAGCCTTATAATCAGCGTTTTACCAGGCTCTAGTTCAACCGTCACTTCCTCGCGCTGATCCAGTCCGTAGAAGAATGCCGGCGTGGGCAGAACCTCCAATTCTCCATACCGTGCCCGCGCTGCCGCAAAGCTTTCAAAAACCTCCGGATACATAAGGTAACTCAGCAGATCCGTCTTGCTCTCAGACCCGGTCTTCTCTTTTACGGCCGCCGCAGCTTGCGCAAAATCAATCGGAGCCAGAGCTTCGCCCGGCCTTCCCTTCATCGGTGTTTTGCCGTGCAGGATTACGCTTTGCAATTTCGCGGGCCATCCTCCTTCGGGCTGCCCCAAAGACCCCATGAACATATCCGCCACCGAGTTCGGCAACGTGAGGTGGTGATCGGCCGACAGGTTTTCCAAGTCCTTTACGGTTATCCCATGGCTCAATAAGTACAGCGCTAGATCGCCCACAACTTTGCTCGACGGCGTCACCTTCACTATGTCGCCAAACGCGAAATTCACATCGGCGTATGTGCGCGCCACTTCCGGCCAACGTCCGCCCAAGCCCATCGCTTCCGCCTGCGCTTTCAAGTTGGTGTACTGGCCGCCGGGCATTTCGTGGATGTATACCTCGGCCGTTCCGGATTTCGGCGCTTCATCGAAGGGCGCATAATAGGTCCGAACCGTCTCCCAGTAATCGGAGCATTTGTTCAAAGCGTCAAAGTTCAAGCCGGTCGCCCGTTCGGTGTGCGCCAGCGCGGCCACAATCGAGTTGAGATTAGGCTGGCTGGTTGTCCCGCTCATCGAGGAGATCGCCGCGTCCGCAATATGCACGCCTGCTTCCGATGCCTTGAGAATCGTGGCCGCGTTGATGCCGCTGGTATCGTGTGTATGCAGATGAATGGGCAGCCCTATTTCTTCGCGCAGAGCTTTTACTAGTTGGAACGCCGCATACGGCCGTAACAATCCAGCCATATCTTTGATCGCCAAACTATGCGCACCCATTGCTTGCAACTCTTTCGCCAGGCGCACATAGTATGGCAACGAATATTTGCTGCGCGCCGGATCTAAGATATCGCCCGTGTAGCAGATGGCCGCTTCGCACACCCGCCCGGTCTTCACCGCTGCCTCCACTGCCACTTTCATGTTGGGCAGCCAATTCAAGGAATCGAAAATGCGGAAGATGTCGATGCCCTGCGCGGCGGCTTCCACAATAAAGGCGCTCACGGCATTATCGGGATAAGCCGTGTAACCCACCGCGTTTGAGGCCCGCAGCAGCATTTGAAAACAGATGTTCGGAATGCGTGCTCGCAGTTCCGCCAGACGCTTCCAGGGGTCTTCCAGCAGGAACCGCATGGCTACGTCAAACGTGGCCCCGCCCCACATCTCCAAGCTATAGAGCTGAGGCAACTCTTTAGCTACGTAATCGGCAATTTGCAGCAAATCATACGACCGCACGCGCGTAGCCATCAGGCTTTGGTGAGCATCGCGGAACGTGGTGTCCGTCAGCAACAAACCTTTTTGCGAACGGCTCCATTCAGCGAACTTCTGCGGACCCACTCTGTCTAAAATCTGCCGCGTCCCTTCCGGCGTTATCTGTACGGCTGAACGCGGTACGGGAGCCGCGCGCATAATGGCGGGCTTCGGCCGTCCCGCCACCTCAGGATTGCCGTTCACCGTTACTTCAGCCAGATAAGTGAGCAGCTTGGTGGCCCGGTCGCGCCGTGCGACGAATTCAAACAGCGCCGGCGTTTCGTCCAGGAACGACGTGGTAGCGCCACCGCTTTGAAACGTTGGATGATTCACCACGTTTTCCAGAAACGGAATGTTGGTCTTTACACCGCGAATGCGAAACTCGCGCAACGCCCTATCCATGCGCTGGCAGGCGTGTGGAAACTTGCTGCCCCACGCCGTCACCTTAACCAGCAGCGAATCGTAATAAGGTGAAATCACCGCGCCGCCATAGGCCGACGCAGCATCCAGCCGGATGCCAAAACCCGCTGGCGAACGATATGTGTGAATCTTCCCGTAGTCTGGCACGAAATGGTTGGCGGCGTCCTCCGTAGTCACGCGGCATTGCAACGCCGTTCCATGCAACGGAATCGCGTCCTGCTCCGGAATGCCAATCTCCGGACCATGCAGGCTCAACCCTTGCGCAATTTGGATCTGCGTGCGCACAATATCGATGCCGGTTACCACTTCGGTAACGGTATGTTCTACCTGCACACGCGGATTGACTTCGATGAAATACCATTCCAACGAATCTGCGTCCACCAGAAACTCAATTGTGCCGGCGTTGTAGTAGTTCACACTGCGCGCCAGCTTCACTGCCGCCGCGCACAGTTGCGCGCGCACTTTTTCGGGTAAGCCGATGGCGGGCGCTGTTTCCACCACTTTCTGATGACGCCGCTGCACGGAACAATCGCGTTCATACAGATGCAGCGTGTTGCCCTGCGCATCGCCCAGGATTTGTACTTCCACATGCTTGGCGCGGCGAATGTAGCGCTCCAGAAAAACTGCCGCGTTCCCGAAGGCCGCACCCGCTTCCTGGCTCGCCTCCGCCAATTTGGCCTTGAGCGAGAAGCGCGAAGTAACCACGCGCATGCCACGCCCACCCCCCCCAAAGGCCGCCTTGATAATGAGCGGAAACCCAATTTCTTTCGCCGCCGCTTCCACATCGCCCTCAATGGCCGCGGTTCCGGGAACAACCGGAATGCCCGCCGCTTGCGCCAGCTTTCTGGCCGCGGTTTTATCCCCTAATTTTTCAAGCAACTCCGCGCTGGGCCCAACAAAGGTGATGCCGGCTTTCTTGCAGGCCCTCGGCAGGGCTGGGTTTTCAGACAGAAAACCGTAACCCGGATGAATCGCATCTACTTTCTTTTCGACCGCCAGTTCAACAATGGCGTCTATGTCCAGATACGCTTGGACGGGCCCCTTGCCTTGCCCGATAAGATACGCTTCATCGGCCTTGAAGCGATGCAGACTAAGGCGGTCCTCTTGTGAATACACGGCTACGGTGGTGAGGCCCAGTTCTGTGGCGGCGCGAAAAATGCGAGTCGCGATTTCGCCGCGGTTCAACGCTAATAGTTTTTTCAACACCCAAACTTAACATGAATTGATCGCTCAAAGGCAGCCCCCAATTACAAAACAGGTGTAGATTGGTTCAGGTGCGCCAATCGGTTCAGAGGCGGCTACGCTGTATTTGATTTGGAGGAATCACCCTTGCTCAATCAAGATGTAACCCGGCGGGCGTTCGTGGCCGCGGCTATCAGTGCTCCATTGGCAACGCAAACCGCATCGGGCGAATGGGTCGAACTGTTCGATGGCAAGAGCTTGAGCGGCTGGCAGCCGAGTGAAAACAAAAGCTCCTGGAAGGTTGTCGATGGTCTGCTGGCCGCTGATGGCCCGCGTTCGCATGTGTTTTACACCGGGCCCGTGCATGGCGCCGATTTTAAGAACTTCGAAATCGAAGTGGACGTCACCACCAAGCCAGAGTGCAATTCCGGCATCTACTTTCATACTCAATACCAGGAAACAGGCTTCCCCGAAAAGGGCTTCGAAATTCAAATCAACAACACGGCCAAGGGCGATGGTGGCTATCTGGAGCGGAAAAAGACCGCGTCGCTCTACGGCATCCGAAACATCTATAAGCAACTTGTTCCGGACGAAAAGCCGTTTCAGATTCGCGCAGCCGTGCGCGGCAAGAACGTGCAGATCCGTCTCAATGGTGAACTGCTGGTGGATTATGTCGAGCCCACTCCACCCGTCATTCCTACTGGCGGAGAGAAGCAGCGCTTCCTCGATCACGGCACGTTTGCACTGCAATGTCACAACGATGGCTCAAAGGCGTCTTTCCGGAGCGTTCGAGTGCGTGCTCTGCCCGATGATCTTCCGGCGTACGTTGGACCCGCGCCGCAAGTAGACGACGTCTATCGCAAAATAATCAACATCGGCCGTCATAATGTGCCGTTGGTGGATTATCATGTTTTCCTCCGTGACGGCATGACACTGGAAGCCGCATTGCGAAAATCACGGCAAGACGGCATTCAATACGGCATCACCGCCAGCGTGAAGAATGACAGCGATGCCCAGCGTTGGTTGCGTCCACTCAAAGGCAAGCCGGTGTTCTTGGCACTCTCGACTGCGGACGGCCAGTGGACGCGAACTTTGTCCAAGGAGACAGCCCTTGAATTCGATTACATCCTGGGCGACGGCCGCACTGCGCAACCCACTACAGACGCTAACGCGTTTATCGATGCCCTCATCGATCACACTATAAAACGCCTCGACACGGAACCGATCGATATATATGCGAGCCCAACCTACCTGCCCGCAGCGCTGAAAGAGCGAGCCGCCGAACTGTGGACCGAAGCTCGAATGGCCAAACTGATTGATGCCCTGGTGCGCAATAAGGTAGCCGTCGAACTAAACACTAAGGAGCAACTGCCAACCCTGAAATTTATTCAACTCGCCAAAGATGCCGGTTGTAAGTTCGCTTTCGGCACCGGCAACCAAACGGCGGCGGAGTTGAAACGCTGCGAATTCGGATTGCAAATGGTCGAAGACTGCAAATTGGATTGGCGAAACTTCTTCGCACCAGGCTCCTGGTGGCCGAAAGCCGTCGAGCGGCGCTATAGCAGGATCATCTGAGCCGGAAGCGTAAGCGACCTAGTTCGGGTTCTGACCGCAGTAGCTACCGGACTATACTAATAGTCGCTCGGAGAACGCTATGCCTCCTATCAAACTCATCGACAACTCCTCACTCGAGATCCTCTCAATCCGTTCGCCCACGCATCTCCAAACCGCCCTGGAATTTCTATTCCGCAACCTTAAGCCCGAATTCAGAGAACTACAAAACAAGACGATCGGCGATCTCGATGCCGGCGACTTCCCGCTCGAGCTCGCGGCCACAATCCCCGGTAGCTTCGCGGTTTCGGAGGCAACGCTGAACATAAAGCCCGGTGAGACTGCCTCGCTTGATCTCTTTACGGGCGACAAGATTCAAGATTTCTTAAAGGGCTTGAAACTCGACAGCTCTTTTACGCCGGGATTGATGTCGTTTGCTTTCGACACCACCCTGGAGAGCGGTCCCTCTGGAACCGTCGGCGATTTTTCGTTTGGCTTAACCTCAGTTCAAGAGATCGCGGTTACCGGCTACGTTCCGGTTGCCATGACCGACCGGTTCGTGGCTGCCACGCAGAACGCTATTTCGGGAGTCACTCTTCCACACTCGCTAGACGATCTGCGCGCCTTGGAAGAGGGACATATTTGCCGGATTGAGGGGAAGGGAAGTCTCAAATTCAAAGCATCCGTGCAGTACAGTGTTTTCACGAACACGCTGGCTACCGCGCCTCTCACAACCATTTCTCCCACTCTGAGTGTAAAGGCGCAATCGGGGCCTATGTTCCAGGTCACGGTCGAACATAGCGACACTCATCAATTGACAATCGCAGGCTTGGGAAACAATAAGGTGCGCCTGAGCGTGGGCTTGGCTCAGGAGTCCTCTGTTGAAGAAAGCCTTGACGTCTCGATTGGTGTTTCTGGGAATATCGGTGCGAGCGACGCGCTTCCCTTCCTGATCCAACACATCAGCCCGTCACCGGAACGGGAGCTACAGGACATTAGAACTTCTTTGAGTCCCGGCGAGCAGACCGAACTGAGCGACAAGATTAAGACGGTATTCCAGGGCGCGATGCAAGGGGGAATCACCGCCACGTTACACGACGCCCTCAAACAAAGCAAAGAACGAAAGTATCTGTTCGTGTACGATGCCGATCTGAGCGCTTTGGATGCTACCAGCACAGCGGCTTTGGGAGCCGCCCTCAAAGGTGATTTCATTGCCATTTCAACCGCCGGCTCAGCGCTGGCGGGAATACAGGAAGTGGATTCCATTTCCACGCTGACTCTAACCGCTACCCACACGCTCACCATTCATTTGCTGGGGATTTTGAACTTCAGCGACGTAAGCAGTTTTATGAAAAAGTCCAAGATCGCCCAGAATTCCGACACCGGTGAAATTGTCCTGACCTCCTCCGATATCAAAGTGAGTGAGAACAGCATCGATACAGATCACCTGCGGGAAGTCCTGGCCCGCAGCAGCATCATCACCACGGCCGCTGTCAGTTCTCCGCAAATCCCAAACTTCAAATTCAAATCGGTTTTCTTCCTGAAGAAAGCAAAGGTGAGTTCGTCCGACCTCCGCCAGTTTTCTAATGTGTTGAAATCCGTCTTGTCGCCCGATGCGGCCCGCGCCCAGGCGCTGCTCACTGTGCCGGCCAGTGCCGTCCACGATGTAGCCATTTACTTGAGTTTGGATTTAGATAAAGACCTCAGCCTTGCCATTTTCAAGAATCGCACCACCGATGATTTTGTAATAGCCGGCCAAAATGCCATGAAAACGATTCTGGCAGCCGACCCGGACAGCACCGGCCGCTTACCGTTGTTCTCTCTCGACCTTGCTTTCTGGAAAACGCTGAGACAGGACGGCGGCACCAGGCAAAATGTCCTAAGTCTTCTGAAAACCAAGGGCATTGCCAATCTGGCTTCCCCTACCGATTTCTTCAGTATCGATTGGTGGGCGCAAGCGATGGGCAAAGTGGCCGACGCGCTGGCAAAGGGCCAACCTCTGCTGGATGCCGAGAAGAGCGCCCTGGAAGATAGCAACGGCGGGTTTGATATACCTTGGGCGTTGCTGGCTACTCGCCTGCTGGCTGGATCGCCTCCGGTGATGTCGCGTCTGACTTACTCGAACGCTAAAACTCTTGCAGCGAAAACTTAGGTCACCGAGAGCCTATCCCATCTCGGTCTTCAACCAAGCCTTCGCAAACCGCCAATCGTTCTTCACGGTCTTCACCGAACAATCCAGCACCTTCGCCGTTTCCTCTTCCGTCAATCCCGCGAACCAATGCAGTTCCACCACCTGCGCCTGGCGTGAGCTGATGCGCGCCAGCCGGTCCAGCGTCTCGCATAGCGCTAGAAATCCTGCCAAATCGCGAAAAATCGCCGGGGCCTGCTCGTCCAGCGGAACCTTCTGAAACCCGCCGCCATGGCGTTCGGCTCCACGCCTGCGCGCATAGTCCATCAACACCCGGCGCATACTGCGGGCCACCGTGCAAAATAAGTGCTTGCGATTTTCCCATTGAAACGCTTGGCCGTCGAAGAGCCGAAGGTAGGCTTCATTCACCAATGCGGTGGCTTGCAGCGTGTGGTCGGCGCGCTCCCTCTGCATGTATCCGCGCGCCACCTGCCGCAGTTCGTTGTAGACTAGCCCGAACAAAACCTCGGGCGATTCAGACCGCGCCCGGTAGCTTTCGATGAGTGACTCTTCGGGGCTTGGGATCTTGGAGGTGTCGGACATAAGTAAACCTGCAATTATACTCGCGCCATCCTTATAACAGCCATCCAAAGGCTCCAATCACTTCGTCCACTCCGTGTACTAACACGCCCACAACCAGGAGCTGCCACAGCAATAAAGACGCAATCGCCGTGATCATGAACCCCGAAAACACCGCAAAGGCTCTCACCTTCATGACTTCCTCCTCCGAGAACGCCACTCAGGCCCTCTCACTTGAAGATGCGCAAAAACGAACGCATTCGGGCAAAATAACCACAAAAAAGTTTTGCCGGCGCGACGCAAGGAGTGCTCATGGCCCTGCGGCCCCCAGAAGCCGTCAAATATCCAGCCTTGGTGGGGCGGACGCCCCCGTGCGCTGGCCGACCCCCTGGTCGGCCCTCGGCCGGACCCCTTGGTCCGGCCACTTCAGAAGAATCGAATGGCCTTTTGTTCTCTTCCGGTGGCCCTGTTTTTCAACGAACCGCTAACAACAATTTCCATTACCTTACCGTATTGATGAACGGCGTTACTCAGTCTTGCCAACTGCGAATCACCGTGCTTGATCCCCTCACGCCCAGCGAACTCAGTCGCAGGTAGCAAGCCGCCGCGCGCAGCCGCACAGCCTGATTCTTGTCGTTCAGCATCAACTCCGCGTCCCTTGCAAATGCGGGGTCGTCCAGCATCGCAATGGCCTGGATTGCCGCCGCCCGCACCACTGCATCTTTATCGGTCAACGCCTGCTCCAGCGCGGCAACCACGTCCGGGTCCTTCTTTCCCGCCAGCAAAAGCGCGATCGCCGCCCGGTTCGAAGCACCCGGTTTCGACATCGCTTTCAATACCAGCGCGATTCCTATGCCGGCTCCGGGTACGGGCGCCAGGGCTCCGCTATACCGTACTGCCGTCAGCATCAGTGGCTTTGGCGTCTCAAGAGTGTGCCGCCCGTCGCGCTCTTCTCTACCCATGAAATTCGAGGCCGTCTTCGCGTCGCCCTTCAGCATCTTTATCAGCGCGACTCGCGCCGCCGGGTCGTTCATCTCGAACAACGCTTTTGCCGCTGCCAAGCGAACCTCCGGAGTGCTGTCATCCAGCGCTACGCGCAGCGCCTTGGCGTCGCCCACTTCCGCCAGGCTCCCCACAACCGCCACTCTCACCTGGGCGTCCTTGTCGTTCAGCATGGATTCGAGGCGTTCCCGATATGGCGGCTTCGAACCGATCAAAGCCAGCGCCCTGACCGCTTCCCTGCGCGTATCCGGGTTCTTGGCGTGCAGCGCCTGATCGATGCCGGCCATAGCGCTGACGCCGGGTGAAGCGGCACCGGCAAGGCAGCCCCCTAAAACCATATAACTCAAAATCTGGATCGTCGCCGCAAACAGTCGGGTTCTCATGCTGATTTCCTTTTTTGGCAAGAAGCTTTCCGCCCCTCATGCACATATGCGCAATCGCGTTGCAAATGGTGCAATTCATTTGCCATTCTCCGCGCGGAGAAAACGAAATTACGTCAAAATCAGGAAAACTCGCTTCGTCTTTCCCAAATCTGATCCGCCGCCCTCAACGCCAATGCCCCAATCGTTGAGGTTGGGTTCACGGCGGCGCTGGTGGTGAACGAACTGCCATCCACCACATACAAGTTCTTTACATCGTGTACGCGGTGCGAACTGTCAACCACCGAACGTCTCGGATCGTTTCCCATACGCGCCGTTCCCATCAAGTGATACGCCGGAGTGACCGGGCCGCTATCGAGAATCTCAATGGCTCCCGCGGCCTCTAAAGACTGGCGCGCCATCGCCCGCCCATGTTCTAGCATCTTCAGACTGTTTCCGCCGTAGCTATAAACCACGCGCGGTGCCGGAATGCCGCTGGTATCCTTTAACTCCGCATCAATCTCCACGCGGTTATGTTCTTCCGGTAGATCCTCACCCATCACGGTTACCCGAATCAAGTGAGGAAAACGTTTCTTCATCACCGCGTGATGCGCCTTTCCCCAAGGCACGGGATGGTTGGCGAAACTGCCCCAGGCTTGATGCAGCGGGCCGAAGGATCGCTCTAAAAGCAGCGTGTAGCCGCGCGCGAATCCCCGGTTCGTATCGGTTTCATAGAACTCCTGGCTCATGGCGGGAATGCCGAACGGCCCCTCATGCCCATCCATCGGCGCTTCGAAAACTCCTTCCAGAGTTCGAAAGGGATGGATCATGAAATTCTTCCCCACCATTCCCGACGAATTCGCCAAGCCGTCGGGAAAGAGATTCGATTTCGAATTCAGAAGCAGGCGCGGCGTACCAATGCCATTGCAACAGACCACTACAACCTTCGCCAGTTGTTCATGCAACGCCCCTTGGCGGTCGTAATAGAGTGCTCCGCGCGCGCGTCCCTTTTTGTCCACCGTAATTTCACGCACCCGCGACCATGGTTCCACCCGCGCGCCCTTGCGCAGAGCTTTGCGCCAGTAGGTCACATCTGTGGACGCCTTTGCACCTATCGGGCAGCCAAATAAGCATTTGCCGTGCATTCCACAAGCCGGGCGTGAGCCGTAAGCTTCGGAAATAATCGCGTTGTCCGCCACCCACCAGTGCCAACCTAGTTTGTTGAACCCCTTGCCGATGGTCTCTCCCAAAACTCCGATAGGCAGCGGCGGTGTGGGACGACGGGAGCGTGGCGGATTGGCCGGATCTCCGTTCAATCCCGAGACTCCCGTTTCCGCATCATTCATTTCGTAATAGCGTTCCAGATCCTCGTAGCGAATGGGCCAATCGTCAGCCACGCCATCCAACGTGCGTGCGCGAAAGTCCGATGGATGGAACCGGGGGAAATGCGCCGCCCAGTGATGAGTGCTCCCGCCTACCGCGTTAAACATGAGTACGCCGGGCGGGTTTGCTCCAGTCTCGGCAACCGGATAATCCTCCCAACGTTTGCGCACATTGGGGCTGAAGTGGAACGATCCCCGGTGGATCTGCACTTCCCAATTAGGCCGGGACGAAGGGTATTCGCTGGCCTTGATCCAGCCGCCCTGCTCGAGACACAAGACCTTCGCGCCCAGATCGGTAAGCCGTTTTGTGAGCGCTGCGCCGGCGGCTCCCGAACCGATCACCAGAACATCCACTGTGGCTGGCGGCATATGTTTTATGCGTCGCGGTACAGCTTCGCTCTCTTGCGCACATCCGCGAGCAACGATTCATCGAAAGGTTTCAGATGAGGACCTTGATGATCCGTCGGATAGGGTACATAGCCAATGAGCTTCCAGATGGCGGGCTGAGTGTAATAGCTTTCGTAGACGGTGTCCCGTAGCAAAGCGAACTGAGGCGGAGCGTCTCTCTCTAAGTCTTCCAACCCTGAAACTCTGTCCTGTTCTGCCAACTGAGTAAACGGGCGATCAAAGCGCCGCATGCTGAAGGCCTCTCTAGAAAGTTGATCCAGGTGTTCGTTGGCGCAAAGTTTCCCCAGGCGCTAGACATGAATGGACCGGCGATCACAACATGGTCCCAATAGGTAGTGATAGAGCCAACGGTTTCCGCCAGCCGGATGTTCATGGCCTGAGTGGAAGTCGCCGTAAAGACGCAACTGATTTCCTGCCATTGGGCCGTGGGCAGGGCAGATGGCGTGCGACAGGCGTTGGCCCCTGATGTGTCGTCAACTGACAAATAGGTTTGACCGGTGGTGCCAGATGCGAGTTTTACCCGGACAGAGACGGTGTAATTCTCGCCGGCAATGAGACCTTCAACGAACTGGCTGGCAAATTCTCCGCTTGAGTTTGGACCTTCGACCAACCCAGAAATACCGGAATGAGCGGCAGCAGCGCTGAGGGTAGCGCTGCCAGTTGCACCAGTGGGGATAAATTGCGTCCAGGGTTTTAGTGAGCCATTTTCAAAGCCCGGGTTGACGGGCGGCAGCGGAATTACGGCGACATCGTCCCAATAGGTTGTGAATGCGCCGCCAGTCACTGTATAGACGCAACTCATCTGCTGCCAATAAGAGGCGGGCGCAATGGGTGGAGTGGAGCAGGCGTTCGCTCCAGTGGTATCGTCGGTGTACAAAAAGACCGTTCCCGCGCACCGGACGAAAGCGTGACCCACACCGACGCCACGTAGCTTTGGCCGGGAGTTAAGCCGGTTACTGTTTGGTAGCGACTTCATCGCTGGAGTTTGGAGCCTCTTCAAGCGCGTAGGTGCCTGCGAGCGCACCCGAAGTAACCGTGAAGCTTCCAGTCCCGCCAGCGGGGATGAAGGAATTCCAAGGCTGGCTGAAACTGCCGGTTTCGAAACCTGGGTTGGTGACGAGCGCGGAGCAGGGAGCAATCCATAAACAGAAATGTTGCTCTTGCTGCCAACATAGACTTTGCCATGCGCAACGGTCGGGACGGTGAATTCGACGTAGCCGCCGGGATCGTCGGTTCCAAATTGATTATTGCTGGTGTAAATGCTATTCAGGCTAAGTGCGTCCCAGGCTTTGAGCACGGCGTTTCCATCCGGCGGCCCGGACCAGGACTGGATGCCCCACAAGATTCCGTTGACAAGGCCGTTTGCTGAAACTGAAGGTGTTGTTCCGTAAGAGACAGGTATAGTATCGGTGGCCATCACAGTTGGCGACTTGCTGAGGACGCCCTGATTGATGGAGAAAGAACGGATGTAGTCCTGTGTGTTGCCGAAGTAAATATGGCCGTTCCAGTAGGCCGGCATTCCAAGTTCGGCATTGGGGAGAGCGCCGATCAAGGACTGGACCACCTGATCAGCCGAGCAGGTTCCGCAAAAATGATTCATCTGGTCACGATTGACAAGGCGGATGGTACCTTCTTTGCCGGCTTCGACGAGCAGGTGAGGGTAAGGGCCTGTCTGCTCGGGCAGGAGAAGAACGCCACCAGAACCAAGGTCGATATCGCCGTCGTCCAACGTGAGTTCGCTGACGGGTGTGAAGTAGTCGGCGATTGAAATGGCTGCGCCGGTTGGAATTTTTAGAATGCTGTCTGAATAATCGCCCAGGAATGGCATGCCGTTAGCATTCAGAGTTGTATCGAAAGTCCCGTTTGAAGTGGAGAGGAACACGTTGCCTGAGGCATCGGCAGCAGGAGCGGCACCCGACATCCATATGCCTCCGGCGGCAGGCGCACCGGTGGGGTCAGCGTGGCCATTGGGCGTGAGTGAGAGAAGTGTGCCGGCGGCAGTGGCGGAATCGAACCGAAAGATCCAGCCGTGGTAGACGTCGCCAAAATCAGAATCGCAGCCATTGGATGCAAACTCAACATACACTCCTCCACCTGATAGCAGCAGACCCGGGCGGCTAAGTTCGACGTCAGGATTGAAGGTAAGAGTTCCGTTGACGGAGCCATCACCGTTGCCTGGGACCGATCCGGCCAAAGTAACGGGCCAGTTGGGTTCTTCCGCTTCGGTTGTCATATCGATCGCATGAAGACGGTGGATGGTGTGGCCATTCAACGATGATTTGGCTTCCACATAGAGGACGCCATTGCTGGGATCGATGACGGGGGGTAGGAGATGGCGACGTTCTGATTGATTGCAGGTGCGCTTTCGACCAGGTGCTTCAAGTGCGCGACGGCTGTCAACGGCGAAACGCTCTGGACGATGTGGTGTTCGGTCTCGCCGATGTTCGTGAGCAATTCTGATTGCTGTTGCTTTTCCATGCGCCTCCTTTAGGCTGGGGCAAATTGGGCCCCTACTCTGTAAGCGACCAGCACGATGGTTTGTGACAGCCGCCAACACTTTTTTTCGAGAATTGTGAAGCTCCTAAATAACCGTGAAGCGAAACGAGGTGACGGTTCGCCTGTCCACACTAGGAGTCATTGCCAACTTTCTGAAAAAGCTTTGTTCACTTTTAGGCGCTGTTTACCTCTATAATGCAGGGATAGCAAGAGTACTTATCCCTGCTTTGGTCCGGTTAACGGCAGACCTGGACGAAGAGGTAACCCCGAATCGCGGTTACCTCACCAAGCGGCGGGACGGCAGACTACATTTCCGAGGAGAATGAATGAGTACCGCAGCGGTCGAGCAGCGCCTGGACCAGCTCTGGAAGACACCTAAGAGCGTCTACGGATGGTTCGCTTCCGTCGATCATAAAGACCTCGGCATCCGCTACCTGGTCACCGCATTCATCTTCCTGCTGATTGGCGGGGTGGAAGCTCTGCTGATGCGCATTCAACTCGCGGGTGCTAACAAGACGTTTCTGACTCCGGAAATTTACGACCAGATTTTCTCGATGCATGGCATCACGATGGTCTTCTGGTACGCGGCACCCATCCTCTCAGGCTTTTCCGTCTATCTGGTGCCACTCATGATCGGCGCGCGCGACATCGCGTATCCCCGCTTGAATTCCTTCACTTACTGGTCCTATCTGTTTTCAGGAATTTTCTTGTACGTCGGCCCGTTCATCGGGCAGGCCCCGCACGCGGGCTGGTTCTCTTACATGCCTTATACCGATATCGTCTATTCACCAACGCACGGCATGGACTTTTATGCGCTGGCGCTGATTTTCCTGACGATCTCTACAACGGGCGGCGCTGCCAATTTCATTGTCACCATCCTCCGGTTTCGCGCGCCGGGAATGGCCATCAGCAAAATGCCCCTGTTCCTGTTCAGCACCCTGACTATCTCCTGCGTCATCCTGTTTGCGATGCCGGCCCTGACCGTAGCCTGCGTGTTTTTGGAACTGGAACGCCGTTTTGGCATGCACTTCTTCGGTATCGCCAGCGGAGGCAATCCCATGCTTTGGCAGCAGCTCTTCTGGTTCTTCGGCCATCCGTGGGTTTACGTCATCTTTCTGCCGGCCACCGGCATGATATCCCTCATCATTCCAGTCTTTTCAAGGCGGCCCATCGTCGGCTATACCTACGTCGCCATTTCCACGGTGCTCACCGGACTGGTGGGTTTCGGCGTCTGGCTTCACCACATGTTCACCGTGGGCCTGTCTGAACTGGCCATGAGCTTCTTCAGCGCGGGCAGCATGACCATTTCGCTGTTCACCACCGTTACCGTCTTCGCATGGGTCGCCACCGTTTGGAAAGGACGACCAGTGCCGACGGCGGCGATGTATTACGCCTTGGGCTCAGTGGCCCTTCTGGTCATCGGCGGCCTTAGCGGTGTCGTGACCGGCATCATCCCGGTTGATTGGCAAATGCACAATTCCTATTACGTGGTGGCGCATATCCACTACGTCCTGATTGGTGCCAATGTCTTTCCGGTCTTCGCCGGCCTCTACTATTGGCTGCCGAAAATGACCGGTCGGATGATGAACGAACGGCTGGGCAAGTGGAGCTTCTGGGTGATGTTTGTTGGCTTCAATCTGGGATTCTTTCCCATGCACATTGTCGGCCTGATGGGTATGCCGCGCCGCATCTACACTTATGGCGACAATCTCGGACTCCAGCCAATGAATGAACTCATGACTTTCGGTGCCTTCTTGCTGGGTGTGGGCATTTTGATCAGCATCGTAAATCTGTTTAGCAGTTTGCGCTCGGGTGAAATCGCCGGAGACAATCCGTGGAACTCGGACGGACTCGAATGGGCCACCAGTTCTCCGCCGCCGGATTATGAGGTGCTGCATATTCCCACCGTCACGACCCGGCATCCCCTTTGGGACGACTATGACGAGCGGGCAGACCCGGACAACCACCGTCTGCTATCGCACGCCAGGCTCACCATCACATCAACGGTGCTTGACGCCATACCCGTCTCAGCGGCGGCCATGCCGAGCGAGACCTTGGTCCCGCTGTTTGTGGCGCTGGCGCTGTTTGCGTTTTTTCTTGCTTTGGTGTTCCAGTTCCTGTGGCTTGCGCTGGCCGGTTTCATGGCCAGTTTTCTGCTGGGCTGTGTATGGGTGTGGCCCAAGCCCATCAAGGGTGAGCTATGATTTCCTCCTCCGAACCGTTAGTGGCTCAGCAAGTCCCGCATACCGGTATCTGGCCGCTGGAAGCGGATCGCGGCGTGTACGCCGTTTCGATGCTGATCATCACCGAGGCTGCCCTGTTTGTCTGTCTGTTTGCCAGCTATTACTTCCTTGGAAATAACAAAGACCGATGGGCTATCGACATCCCGCCGAAGCTGACGCTGGCGCTGGTGATGCTGGCTATTCTGATCGCCAGCAGCCTGATGATGATGTGGGGCGAGCGCATGGTAAAGCTGGGCCGCTATTCCATGGCACGATTCGCGGTGATTCTGACGGTAGTCATGGGGCTGATTTTCGTGGCCATCCAAACTGCCGAATATAAAGATCATTGGAAGACGCTAACACCTTTGACCGACTCCTACGGGTCGATCTTCTACACCATCACCACGTTCCATGCGGCGCATGTGGTGATGGGCATTCTGATGTTGTGCTATCTGGCGATTCTGCCCAACTATGGGCCAAGCAAGTTTCCGCCGCACCGTCCTTACCGGGTGGTCGCGCTGTATTGGCACTTTGTCGATATCGTCTGGATTTTTGTAGTCATTCTGCTTTATCTCATCCCTAACTATCAAGCCTATGTCCACTAACTTCCCAAATGCGCTTCCTTCGGACTGGCTTCCAGGCAATGCGGAGGCTTCTAGGGGCATGCCGGTAAGCCGGCTTGTCTTTCAGGTAGGGGCTTCCGCCGTGGCATGGGTAAGCCTTGGTGTGGCTGACGTGCTGATTACCTGGCGCGCTTGCATTCATGAGACACCACAGGGCGGCGCCGGCATTCCTTACTTTGCGATAACGGGGCTCCTGTTCTGCCTGACGCTGCTGGCCGGCGGCATGTCCTATCGCACTTGGCATAAGCTTTCGGGCTTAACTGCACTTCTGCGGGCCGAGGGTCGAGAGCGCAGCGAGTTCCTATCGCTGGCCGGCCTCTACATCAGCTTTACTCTGGGTGCCGGCATCATCTGGCTTGGAATGCCGCTCTTCATTCTTGAAATGTGCGTGAGGACCCGATAATGCGAATCTCTGTTGCTGTTTTCATCACTGTTTCCTTAGCGGCCCAGACGCCGGTAAGCCCGCCCCCCGGTTCGTTGCCAGGCATTCAACCGGTGGCGCCCCTGGCGAATGGTCAGTGGACCATGCCCGCCGGCGACTATGGCAATCTTCGCTATAGTCCACTGGATAAGATCAACACCGGCAACGTTCAGAATCTGCACCTGGTGGCGGCTCAATCCACCGGCATCGCGCATGGCCATGAAGGCCAACCGCTTGTGGTGAATGGCACGCTGTACATGGTGATGCCGTTTCCAAATGACCTGATTGCCCTGGACATTACCAAACCCGGCTTCCCGCAGAAGTGGACATTTACTCCGAATCCTGACAATCGGGCGGTTGGTATTGCCTGTTGCGATGTCGTTAACCGAGGTGCCAGTTATGCCGACGGCAAGATTATCTACAACACGCTGGACGCCTTTACCGTGGCGGTGGATGCAGAAACCGGAAAACTTGTCTGGAAGACCCAGGTGGGCGACATCAAGCTTTCTGAAACCGAGACGATGGCTCCCATTATTGTCAAAGATAAGGTGCTGGTGGGCATTAGCGGCGGCGAAATGGGAGCGCGCGGCAGAATTACCGCGATGGATTTGAAGACGGGCAAGATCACCTGGCAAGCCTTTACCACGGGCTCAGACGCCGACATGCGTTTTGGGCCCGACTTTAGGCCGTTTTATAAGAAGGATCAAGGACAGGACCTCGGAATTAAATCGTGGGGTCCCGACCAGTGGAAGACAGGCGGCGGCACCACCTGGGGATGGATTTCCTATGACCCAACGCTGAACCTTATCTACTATGGCAGCGGCAATCCGGGCCCCTGGAACGAAGATATGCGCCCCGGCGATAACAAGTGGGCCATTACCATCTTTGCGAGAAATCCAGACACCGGTTATGCGAAATGGGCGTATCAGGTAGTGCCGCATTCGGGCTGGGATTATGACCAGGAAGCGGAAGACGTCCTGGTGGACATGACATGGGGCGGCCGCATGCGCAAACTGCTCATCAATTCGGGCAAGACCGGCTATGTCATGGTGATGGACCGCGAGACGGGTGAACTGCTCTCAGCCGAACCCTTCGTGCCGGTGACCTGGTCCACCGGTTACAACCTAAAAACGGGCTTGCCGAACATGGTGGAGAAGAAGGAAACGCATGCTGGCAAAAACATTCTGGGTATCTGTCCGGCGAACGTGGGCGGCAAGAGTATGTTTCCCACCGCCTTCTCGCCGCGAACCGGCCTGCTCTACATTCCGGCGACGCACATCTGTATGGATTACAAAGGGCTGCCGGTAAATTACATTCCGGGAACGCCATTTCTGGGCGCTGATGTGATCAACTTTATTCCCAAAGGTCTGGATGCGGGCGGCTTGATTGGCTGGGACGTGGCCAAGGCGAAACAGGTGTGGGCAGTGAGCGGTAAGACGCTGCCTGATTACGCCGGAGTGCTTGCCACCGGCGGCGATATTGTGTTCAACGGCACGCTGGACGGCTGGTTCCGCGCCCTGGACGCACGCAGCGGTAAATTGCTTTGGCAGTTCAAAACCGAGTCCGGCATTGTCGGTAATCCCATGACGTTTCTCGGTCCCGATGGCAAGCAATATGTGGCTGTGTACGCGGGTGTTGGAGGAGCGGTGGGCTCGGTTGCTTTTCCTTCCATTTCGCTGGACGACCCCACGGCCAGCCTGGGCGCGGTGAATGCGGTTCGGAATTTGAAGAAAGAAACACTGCCAGGAGGCGCACTTTATGTCTTCGCGCTTTAGTGGTCTGCTGGTGGCATCACTGTTGCTAATCACCAGTTGCCAAACCTCCTCCCATTCTGCCCCCGGTGATTCAACATTCCCGGACACAGCAAGCGTTGGCCCCATACCTGGAGACGTGAACATGCTACACACGACTGTTGACCCGTTCCTGAAGGACGCTGCCGCTCTGCAAGAGGGAAAGCGCCTCTTTGGCTGGTACAACTGTGCCGGATGCCATGGAATCCACGGCGGCGGGGGCATGGGTCCGAGTTTGCGTGATGCAGTCTGGATCTATGGCAATCGGGACGATCAGATTATGGACACGCTTATACATGGCCGCTCCAACGGCATGCCGGCCTGGGGCAGCAAGATCCCTGAAAACCAGATGTGGAAGCTGGTGGCCTATATCAAGTCGCTGAACACCCCAATGGAACCGGATGCTCCCGTCACACCGGCGGAAGAACAAATCCCCAGCAGTGACATTTATCCTCCGTCTGACCGGTCCGCGCAGCCGCGCTGAAAAGAGGAGAATTCAGATGCCTTTCTTCTCCGCCTTGCAGTCCACTTTCAATGCCCATGGACCCGCTGCTCAGCGCATCGCTGGCCTGTCATGGTTTATGACCATCTTGTTCCTGCTGGTGACATTGATCATGTGGGTATTGCTAGCAGTGGCCTTTACCAAGCGGCGCGGCAGCTTACAGGATCACGCCCCCATTGACATCGGAGGTGGGCAGGCTTGGATCGCCATTGGCGGACTGGCTATTCCCTTGCTCATCCTCACTGTTATCTTTGTGCTGGGCCTGCAACTGCTGGCGGATTTTCCGATCCATGGAACGCGCGGCAGCGGCATGCATGATGGCATGGCCATGAACACAGGGGAGGCCGCTCCCAAACCCGACATTCGCGTTGTGGGCCACCAGTGGTGGTGGGAAGTGCAATACCTCACCGGCAGCCAGGATCAGCAATTCACGACGGCGAACGAAATCCACATTCCAGCGCACCGCGCGGTAAATATCGAACTGGAGACGGCAGACGTGATGCACTCGTTCTGGGTGCCGAGTTTGCATGGGAAGGTGGATTTGATTCCCGGATTCCCCAACTTCATTCGCATCGAGGCCAGTGAGGCGGGCACCTTCAAAGGGCAGTGTGCCGAGTTTTGCGGAGTAGAGCATGCCCACATGGGACTTTTGGTGGTGGCGCAGGAGCCGGCCGATTTCAAAGCATGGCTGGCGAACCAGCGAAAACCTGCGGCTTATCCGGCTACGGCTGCCGCGCTGGCGGGACGCCAGGTATTTCTGGCTGGTCCATGTTCCCTATGTCACCAGATTCGCGGAACGCTGGCGGGCGGTCATGTTGCACCCGATCTGACACACATTGGAAGCCGTCAGATGATTGCTTCGAATTCATTTCCAAATAACGATGTGTATCTGGCGGTCTGGATTTCGCATGCGCAATCGCTCAAGCCAGACGCTAAGATGCCTGATCTGACCGAGGTCAAAGGTGAGCAGCTTCAAGACTTAGTCGCCTATTTGCGGCAATTGCACTAAGAGATTACGATTCGGGAAAAGCAGTTACACCAGAGAGAACTCGCCTTGTCGACCCCAAGACTCTCTACCGCAAGGTGCTGGGGTGAATCGCTCTATTGAGCGTTAGACAATGCTCGACCGATCCCCCAAGGTGTGTATCCTCCCCGATTTAACGCTCCATTTTGACTGTCAATTTCTTTGAGATCTCCTGACTAGCAGACGCCATCCTTCTGTAGTAACGCCCAAGCCAGCCTACCCAGATTTGATCGGCTGCCGGGTCGACGCCAATGATGCCCTTCCGTGCTGCTTCCCGGAAATACTTGCCATCGTTTCAACAGCTTTTCTGCGTCACCCAGGCTCTCAGCCAACAACACGGGTCGCCCATTCTGAAATTGCTTTTGAAGCCGTGAGTTTTCGGCGACCGTGCGTAAAAGGGAAAAATCAGGATTTATTTTGGGCTAATATTCGGCGGACGGAAGTTCTCCCTATGTCCAGCCGTCGGGAGATTTCGGATTTGCTGATTCCCTGGCGGAACAGTTTACGGACTTCGGCGGCCTTGACTACCGCTGTGGCGGGACGGCCGAGACGCGTGCCGCTTTGCCGGGCATGGTCCAGTCCGGCGCGAACGCGGTCGCGGAGGATGTCGTGTTCGAAGGCAGCAAACACCGACAGCATGCCGGCCATCGCTCTGCCAGTGGATGTGGTCAGATCGAGTGCCTCGCTGATTGACACAAAGCCAACGTTGAGATCAGTCAGTTCTTGGAGCGTGGCCACCAGGTCGAGTAACGAACGTCCCCACCGATCCAGCCGCCAGACCAGCACGACATCAATCTCGCGCCGCCGCGCGGCATCAATGAGTTGTTGACGCTGCTCACGGGCCTTGGCACCGGAGCCAACCTCCTTGACTTGCATGGCGATGGTCCAGCCGCGGCTCGCAGCGTAGTCACGCATGGCACGCATCTGCATGGGAAGAGTTTGCTGATCGAGCGTGGAGACACGCGCATAGAGCCTGGCCCGCGACATTTCCGCTGGTTTAGCAGGATGCTGAAAAAGTAACTCGGCCTCGTTACCGGCGAAAACATAACTACGTCTATATGTTTATAAGCCATGCGAGGACAAGACACCCAACAGAGCGCGATGTTCAGTTACGTATCACCCGAGGCGCGGGTTCCCGCCGATCATCCCCTTCGACCTGTCCGGGCGATAGTGGATGTGGCGCTGCGCGGTCTGTCTTCGTCTTTCGACGCCATGTATAAGAACTTCGGACGCCCGTCGATTGCGCCCGAGAAACTGCTGCGGGCGCTTCTGCTGCAGGTTCTGTATTCAGTGCGCAGCGAGCGGATGCTGATGGAACAGCTGGAGTACAACCTATTGTTCCGCTGGTTTGTGGGTCTGAACATGGATGATGCGGTGTGGGTGCCGACAGTGTTCAGCAAGAACCGGGACCGATTGCTGGCTGGGGATATTGCACAGAAGTTCTTCGAGCAGGTTTTGGAACAAGCCCGGAAAGCAAACCTCACCTCGGATGAGCATTTCAGCGTGGACGGAACTCTGATTGAAGCTTGGGCTAGCCAAAAAAGCTTTCAGCGAAAGGAGCAGGCGGATGAACCGGCCTCCGATACGGATGATCTGAGCAACCCCGCGGTGGACTTTCACGGCGAGACGCGCAGCAATGATACGCATGAATCCAAGACTGACCCGGAAGCGCTGCTGGCGCGGAAGGGCAGCGGCAAGGAAGCAAAGCTGTCGTTTTGCGGCAACGTGCTGATTGAAAACCGGAACGGTCTGGTGGTGGACGCCGAGTTGCGGCAGGCCACCGGCAAGGCGGAGCGCGAGGCAGCCGCGGCTATGGCTGAGAATATTGGGAACACAGGACGCGTGACGATGGCTGCGGACAAGGGCTACGACACGAAAGGCTACGTGGCGGCAATGCGCGGGTTGAACATTACACCGCATGTGGCACAAAACGACAAGCGGCGCGGCGGCAGCGCCATTGATGGGCGCACGACGCGCCATGAAGGTTATAAGATCAGCCAGCGCAAAAGGAAAAGGATTGAGGAAGTGTTTGGCTGGATGAAGACCGTGGGGATGATGCGCAAGACACGGCACCGGGGCGTGTCCAGGGTGGGCTGGATGTTTACCTTCGCGGCCGCCGCTTATAACCTGGTGCGGATGAGGACGCTGCTTCCATCGGCGGTTCAAACTGCCTAACTCGGGGGAGAAGTGTGCCTGGAGGGCGCCGTTGCGGGTGCTCAGGCACTCAGGAGCACTGAAGAATGCAGTTAGTCTTCGGTGCTAAGTCGTTCCACCAATCTCGAGAATCTTGAGGAGATAGAAACTCTCCGAAATCAGTTACTTTTTCAGCATCCTGCTAAAGATTGCAGAGCACTACGTAGCTGTTTCGCCATAGCAGGCTCGTGTTCCATCAGTTGTGAAATGTAGGTCAAGCCGCCGGCCTCGCTCGCCGACGGCATACCGTCTCCCGCGGGAATGATGGCATCCATCACCAGGCGGAGTGCCGGCTCTTCGGAGACGGTCCGTAGAGGTGTCAGTGGCACGAGTGGGACAACAGCGCTCCCACTTAGGAAACTACGGCGGTTGAGATTCATACAGTTATTTCAAAAACCCGCTGGGCCGCGTTTCTCCAGAACTGATTTGATCGTTGAGCGGATCGTCAAGCGCCAGAATCTTTCGAAGCTCCGGCGAAAGAGCAGCCTGCGTCTCAGGCCGTAATAGCTTCTTTTGATACTGCTGTTGCGGCATATCCGAACGGCAGTAAAACGCGTGCAGCGCGCGCCGGTGATTCGCCGAACGGTTGGCGGTTCCACCATGCCAGGCGTGCGTATTCATCACCACCACCGATCCAGCCGGTGCCAACAAAATGACCTCGTCCGGGTGCGCCTCCGTAGCACTCGACATGGCATCCTGCGGAAACGCGCCCCAGTTCTGCGATCCGGGGACCACTCGCGTCGCGCCGTTGCTGGCGGTGAAATCGTCCAAAAGCCAAATCGTGTTGCAGACCGAATAGCCCTTAGCGTCAGGCAAAGCGCCCGAATCGCAATGCAGTGGCTGAGCCTCACTCGAATGCGGATTGGCCGAGCGCGCGTTAAAGCTACTCAGCTTATGTTCGCCCAGCACATGCCCCACCAGTTCGAGGATTCTGGGCTTGGCGGCGAGTTCCTGAAAAATCTCGCCTTTATCCACCAGATTGGCCAGTCTTCGCGAACCCGGCTCCTGGCGGAACTCCGACCCGGCATTCTCGCCCTCAAGCTCGTAGAGTTCCTCCACCCGGTCACGGACTCGCTTGAGTGTTTCGCCATCCAGGAACCTCGTCAAGACAACGTAGCCTTGTTTATCAAGATCCTCGCGCTCGCTTGCGGTCATGGCGTTTCCCTCGAAACAGTCTATCGCTTCCACCAGGAGAATACGTGGCTCACTACCGGTGCGGCGCTACCGGCTTCGCCGCAACAAAAACGCTCGAAGCTGTTCTCGCGTCACACCGCATTGCTTTGCCGGGCAAGCCGTCGCCGAGTTCACTAGCGCCGCGCAAATCCGCAGCACAAAGGCCGGCAAAAGGGTGGCATCGCCCGGCTCTCCTTGTGCAATCTTTTCCCGCACCGCAGCCAGCACACCATTCGCCAACTCTTCTCCTTGTTCACGATTGAACTGGCCCCAAAACTTTAAACGAAGCAATCGGCGGAAATGATCGTTGAAGTGCTTTAAAGTTTCGTCGTCGCCGTTTCGCAATCGGGCGAGATAATCGCCGCCGAAGCTGACTGCCGGCTGCGCGGTCTTGCTTTGTAAAGCCGCCGGAAATGCAATTACGTGTGTGGCCATTCTATCCTCCGCAAGGTTCACGTTACTCCCTTGCGTTTGTAGGGCCAATCTTCCATTCGCCCCTTTTGGCCCGATTTCCCCGTCTTAAATCCCCTACGCTGAAGAAACATTACCTTAGCCTTAACCGGAAGGATAATGATTGCTGATATATGCATCGTGGCGCAGGCGGTTCCGCCTGTGTTTTCCCAAGTTCCTGACGTATCATCTATCCATGAGATCTCTGCCGGGAATCGTGTCTTTGCTTTTTGCATTCCCGATTAGCCTTCTAACCGCACAAGGCACTAAGCCTCGCGAAGATCCGGCGAAATACAGCGCACATACGCAAATCGGTTCTATTGGATTCGGTGCGGATTTCTGGGGTCACTCTGTTCCCATCGAAGATGGGGCATTGAAAACCGATAGTTATCTGGTGGTGGAAGTCGCGCTGTTTGCGCCGCCCAGCGCCAAGCTTGTCTTGAGCGCCAGCCAGTTCGTACTGAAGGTAAATGGCCAGCGGCTGACGCCTAATTCGCCTGGCCTTGTTACCATTGGCAGCCTCATCCCCGACATGCGTAAGCGAGGCCCACGACTCGAAACGCAATCCGGCGTCGGCCCCATAACCGTTTCAACAGGCAGAGACCCGGCGCAGCCTAAGTTTCCCGGTGACAGCAATCCCGCCGATATCCCTCTACCTCCGCAGACCCAGCCTTCCGATGGGATTCAAAAGGAACCCATCGATCCGGTTAAAGCTGTGAGTGACGCCGCTCTTCCGGAGGGTCCTCACGCCACACCCATCAGCGGATACTTGTTCTACTTGTGGACCGGAAAATTAAAACGAATCAAGAGCGCCGAGATTGAATATACCGGTCCGATCGGAACAGCCACTCTTTCGCTTCGGTGATAGCTGTGTGGAAATGTTGTGGAAAGAATCACATCACAAAAATTAACTTGAAAAGCAAGCGCTTCGGCGGTATAGCTATAGGCGGAGGGTCCTCCGGCATGAAATACGCTGATGAAGAACCCGTTTCCGTTTCTGGCGGCCAACAGAAACAGCTGGCTGGTAATTGTGCTCGCTACCTGCAAAGTGTTTACCTGAGCGGGGCAAGAACGAATTTGATTTTTGACTTGCTTGTCAAAATGAGCGATGCCGCAAATCAAGCGCCGGGCCTGACTATAAAGCGGGCTGCGGAAGCAACAGGGCTCAGTGAGGAAGAAGCTTACCGCTGCATTCAAGGCATCGCTTGCTTCACGGGAGATCCAATCGTCATGCAAGACGGCGAGAGAACGTGGCTTTACGAGAACTATGAGCCGCGTTCGATTGGCGGAGCGGCGCAAGGCATGAGCAAGCTCTTACCGAAGTTCGCCGAAGATGAGGAGCCGTCTCATTCCCGCAAACGCGCCAACACTGACAAAGGGGTGTTAAGACCCGCCAGAGCCAGCTAAAAGGCCGTCCGCGCCGGCGGCAGCGGACAAACGATCATTTCCCAGGGCACGAGTTGTATGCTCGTCAGCTTGCCTTCTCCCCGCACCATATAGACACCGTGTTTGCCCATAATCAGCTTGCCGCGGCAGCGTAGTTTGCCGTTGAAGGTCTTAGTTGAACCAGTGAGAGTTCCCGAACGGCGAGCCATGCCGCCATAATAGCGAAGGGCTACCGGCTGAACAGATGGGCAGGCGGTTTGGCGCGCGGCCCGCGCACTTATCGTTTCATTTTCGCCAAATGCACGTTGAACCCGGTCCCCGGCAAAAGGGCAGTGAGTATAAAGGCGCTGTAGCCCTCGCCGCTGATCTCCGTATCGCGATAAAGACCGGGTTCCGTATCGATGCTTTCATGCGCGGCGTCAAGCCGATCAAGAAATTGTTGCGCGCTTTGCTGAGTCGGCCAACGTTTTGCCTCAACCGGTTCAATCTGTCCGAACGATTCGGCGGCGTACGAGCGAATGAGTTTAGGCCAGAAGCGATTCAGAAGCTCGGAACTGGCGAAGACGTCGGCCCAGACGATTTCGCCGTTCACCGCCACCACGGCGCCCACCGCGTGCTCGGCGCGGAGTTTTTGAATGAGAGTCTCGTACGACTGCTGCAAGGGCTTGGCGATTTTATCGATCTCTCCTTGCACAGAGTTGCTTTGCATGGCGTTCGCATAAGAGGAGGAAGCCTGCAAAGGCATGGCGGCGGCGCGGGGTAGCCCGTCAATTACGGCGCTGCGCGATTTGGCGACCTGCTCCCACACTTGCTGCTGGTTTTTATCGGCCATAGCTTTCGAGCGCACGCTGGGTTGCGCCATCGCTGAGCTGAACGATTTAAAATGAGCGCTGGTCTCGGTCCAGCGATGCGGTTCTACGCAGAAGACGCCCAGCGCCACAGGCTGGCTGTGAGCGGGGATGATGCGGTCTTTCGACACAACGCGATCTTGCTTGCCGCCAGTGACAATTTCGCCGGCCAGCAGAAGCAGCGGGCGGTTTGAGTTGTTGATAAGGGAAAGCTCATTCACTCGTCCGCCGCTTTGCGGAAAAGGGAGGGGCACGGGAGCAGGGATGGGACGTTCGCGCCAGACGCCGTCACTCATACCGGCGCGCGGACGCACCAGACCGGTCGCTTGGCTGGTCTCAGTGACAATCACCTCGCCGGAACGAACTCCTTCGTCCAGAGTGAGAAAAAGACCTGTATCGAAAGACGTGGCGGAAACGACGGGGAACACGGTTAAGTTCCCCTGCGAGGTGGGCGGCAGCACTTTGTAATGCAAGGCGTCGTTCCATTGGAAAGCGGGAATCAGCATCCCAAAAGACAAAGCAATTCCTAACTGGCTCAGAGAACCTTTCATGTGGCAATCCTCCAGAAATCTCTTTCGTCCAGCGCAACTTGGCAGCGCGCTGTTCGTCAAAGAGAACGATTGGGACAAACTTTCTTGCAAAGAATTTTGCCGCGTGTTAAATGTTGACTGGCGTGGGAGAGAAGTCAGTAAGCGGAGAGATGGCGGCGCGGCTCTATGCGGAGAGCGGCGCGGCGGCGTATGGCATTTCCGAAAGTGAGTTTGCCGGATTACTAAAGGGACAGACGGAGTTTCTCCAAACTTTGCGAGTGAAAGAGTGGGCGCTGGCGCAGGGGTGTGCGCGTGGGAATGAGAAAGCCTGGGATTGCTTTCTGACGGCTTATCGCGAAAAGCTCTATCTGGCTGCTGAGGCGATCACGAGGGACGAAGCGAAAGGGCGTGAATTGGCCGATTGGTTATATGCGGAACTGTATGGCACGCGCGTAAGGGAGGATGGGCGGCGCGTCTCGAAGTTGGAATCCTACCGCGGCTGCGGCTCTCTCGAGGGCTGGCTCAAGACGATCCTGGCGCAGGAGTTTGTGAACCGCTTTCGCCGGCAGCGTAAGTTTGTGCCTTTTGACGATGCGCTGGCGGTTTCGCCACATCCGGCTTCGGACGATCCCAGTTTGGCGGCCCAACAAACGGCGCTGGCTGCGGCCACCGATGCCGCGCTGGCGGCTCTGGGTGAAGAAGAGCGATTTCTGCTGGCGGCTTATTATCTGGATGAACGGACCTTGGCGGAAGTAGGCCGCATGCTGGGAGCGCATGAATCCACGGTCAGCCGCAGGATCGAGAAAATCACCGCGCGTTTGCGCAAGAATGTCGTTGCGCGCCTCTCGAATAGTGGCATGACGAAGAGAGCGGCCGAAGAGTTGCTGGCGTTGGATGTGCGCGATTTGGGAGTGAACGTGCGCGAAAAGCTGGCGCAAGAAAGGCGCGCTTGAGCGTTCATTAAAAGGGCATGGAAGACTTTCGAAAATTCTTGACGGCGCGGCTGGCGGGGCAGCAGGAGGAGGGTGGCGCTCATCCGCCAGCCGATTTGTTGGCGGCGTTCGCCGAAGGGAGCATATCGAGTGGCGAAAGGAAACGGGTGCTGACCCATTTGTCGATTTGCCCGGAATGTCGGGAGGTGGTGGCGCTGGCTTCAGGTGATATGCACCTGGAACCTGCTTCTAAAGAATCGCGGGCTCGCTGGTGGAATTTGCGCTGGGCCACGGCATTGGCGGCGGCCTGCATAGTGGGCGTAGTGATTTGGCATTCGAGCTCCGTTCCATCACACGTGGTGCAGATTCCCCCGAAGCCGCTGCAACCCCCGCAGAGCGCGCCAAAGGAGGAGGCGCCAAAACCGGAGAAGCCTATTGTGGCGGCAGTTCCGCGCCCGAAGGCAAAGCGGATATTGACGATCCAGCCGGCTCAGTCCCGCTCCCCGCTGGTGGCAGCCGAACCGCCGCCACTCTCCATGGATGAGCCGGCCAAAGCCGAGCAGATCACGCCAGTCGCTACACCGGCCAGCGATTCTTTGGCGATCTTGCAGGTGGCTCCGCAACCGGCTCCCCCAGCCAAGGCTGCGGCGGCCTTTCGCTCTCTGGGAGTTGCGCCGATGAAGTCTTTCTTTAGCACCGCGAGGCGGCAGAGTTTGTGGAGTATTGCCTCGAGCAGCGGAGTGTTGCAGAAATCGCAAGACAGTGGGAAGACTTGGACCGCGATTCCTTTCGATGCCCCGGTGAAATTCACGGCGCTTTCGGTGTCGGCACGCGAAATCTGGGCGGGCGGTGAGGACGGTGTGTTATTCCATTCGAATGACGACGGTTTGCATTGGACCGAAGTGACGGTGGGTGCGGGGGACGACCGTCTCACAGAGAGCATTATTGGCATAGAGCCGCAAGGTTCGCAGGTAACCCTAAGAACGCGGTTGGGCCCATGGAGATCGACGGACGGCGGTATGACTTGGCGGAGAATAGGAGAATGATGGGAGTGCTCATGGTCCTGCGGCCCACCAATGATGATAAAAATGACAGCGTGCCGACTCCGAGCCGGAAGCGTGAGCGACCTAGTTTGGCCTTTTGTTCTCTTCCGTTTTGTTCTCTTCCGTTCAACTTGTTTTTCACCGGAGTGCCACGACTTTCCTGCGGCTCTTAAAATGAAGGAGATTTCGCAAATTTTGGAGTTGTGGTCGGCGGTGGCCGCGGCGGGCGAAGAGGCCGTGCTGGCCACCGTGGTCAAGACGCAGTTATCGTCCTACCGTTTGCCCGGGGCGCGCCTGCTGCTGACCAAACACGGGCGGCGGGTCGGCTCGATCAGCGGTGGCTGCCTGGAAGACGATTTGGTGAAAAAGGCGTGGTGGCTTACTGAGAAAGGGCCGATTGTGAAACGCTATGACACCACGCCCGATAACGAAATCGCCACTACCGGTTATGGCTTAGGATGCAACGGCATTGTCCACGTTTTGATGGAGCGGGTCAGACCAGGCGACGCCGCCATTCTCGATCTGATTCGAGACGTGCGAACGCGCCGCCAGGGCGCTGCTGTGGCGCACGTGATTAACCCAGTAGGCGAACGGTTTATTTTGGGCGGCCACAATTTGCCTGCCGAAATCGAGGCCGAAACTCGCAGCGCGCTAGCGGCCGGAGCGAGCCGGCTCATGCGCTTGGGTGAGCGGGAAGTGTTCATCGAAACGCTAGTGCCGGCGGTACGTCTCTTGATATTTGGAGCGGGCGACGACGCGATTCCTTTGACCGATCTCGCAAAATATCTGGGTTGGCGCGTCGATGTTTTCGATGGCCGTTCACATTACGCCCGACCCGAAAAATTCCCGAACGCCGATGCAGTCACGGTGCGCGTTGCCGGAGCGCCGCCACCGGCGATCGATCCTTGGACCGTCGCAGTTTTGATGTCGCACAGCTATAGCCAGGATCTGCAAGCCTTGCGCGAATTGGCAGATCTGCCGTTGCGCTATTTGGGTATTTTAGGTCCTAATAAAAGGACCGCTCAACTTCTTGAGGATGCCGGCTTGGACCCGGCGCGGATCTCCGCAAAATTGCACGCGCCCATGGGATTGGATATAGGCGCCGATGGTCCGGAGCAAGTCGCCCTGGCGGTGACTGCGGAAATTCAGGCCACTCTGAATAGCCGGGAAGGCGGCGCGCTGCGCACGCGCGATGGCTCAATCCATGCGCGCGACGCAGACCCCGCGTCGGCTTGGACGCAATCCATTGTCTGTGCCTGAACTAGATCCATGCCCGTAAAATTTCTTTCTTTGCTTCTTCTGTTAACCGCGTCCCAGGCGCCAAGCGCCGCGCCCAATAAAGGCAAACAGGTAGTGGATGAGGCCGTCCAAGCCTTGGGCGGCGAGCGCTTTCTGAACCTGCATGCGCTTCATATAAACGCCCGCCTCTACTCTTTTTTCCACGACCGGATGAGCGGCTACGACATTGCGAATATCTATACCGAATATCGCTACGACAAATCCGCCAAGGGCCTGCAATTGCGCGAACGCGAAGTTTTGGGTAAGAAGCAAGACTATTCGTATTTGTTCCTGGAGGACCAAGCGTTCGACATAACCTTCCGCGGCGCACGTCCACTTCCGGACGATCGCTGGGCCAGCTACGTGCGCACCACCACCAACGACATTCTCTACCTGCTGCGCTACCGCTACGGCGAGCCTGGCATGGAGTTTGACTACATAGGCAATCAGGTGTTTATTACCAATCACGTGGAAGTGGTCGATATTACAGACGCTAAGGGCAAGACCATTCGCGTTTACTTCGATTACAACACCAAGCTGCCGGTGCGCCAGAGTTTTCAATGGCTCGATCCGGAAACCAAAGAGCACAACGACGAGGTGACGGAATTCGACAAATGGCGCGATGCGGGGGACGGTATTATGTGGCCGTTCACCATTGAGCGCGAGCGCAACGGCTATAAGGTTTACCAGATGTTCGCCAATAAAGTGGAGGCGAACGCCGCATTGCCCGCCAACATCTTCGAGTTTCCCAAAGGGGCCCAGATCTTAAAGAAGGTGAACTGATACAATTTGATCTCAAGTTGTTAGCGCGTTTGCGCCATGGATCTCGATCAGCTTCATACGTTTCTTGAAATTGTTCGTCTCAAGAGTTTCTCAAAAGCGGCTCAGACTTGTTACCGTACGCAGCCTGCCATCAGCGCCCAGGTCCGTCAACTGGAACTAGAGTTGAATACGACGCTGTTCGAGCGGTACGGAACCAGGATCTCACTCACCGTCGCCGGAAGGATACTGGCTGAGCACGCGGAGCAGATTCTCGCTTTGCGGCGGCGCGCGCAGGATGCCATCAACGAATTAGAGAAAGTGCCGCGCGGCGAACTGGTGATCGCGGCGAACGAGGCCACCTGCATTTACGTGCTGCCCGGCGTGTTTGCCGAATTCAAGAAACAGTTTCCGAACGTGCAGCTTCTGGTAGACCGCTCGTACGGCACGCGCGTGGTGCAGGCCGTTTTAGACAATCTGGCCGATTTCGGCTTCGCCCAGCTCCCGGTGCAAGAGAAGAAGTTGCAAGTCGTCAAGATCCATTCCGACGAGATTAAGCTGCTGGTTCCCCCAGGCCATCGTTTGACGGGGCAAGGGCGCGTGATGCCGGCGGACCTGTTAGGCGAGCAATTGTTGCTGCCCAAAACCGGCACAACGCGCGCGCGCTTGAACTCGTGGCTCGATTCGGTCCAGGACGAATTGAGCATTTCTATGGAACTGGATTCCACGGAAATGATCAAACGTTTCGTGATGGCGAATTTAGGCTTGTCTTTTCTGGCGGCGTCGCATTGCCAAGAAGAGGAAGCGGCCGGTAAACTCTTTTGCGTACCGCTGGGACCGGAACCCATGATCCGCCGGGTTGGCTTGATTTACCGGAAAGACAAGTCATTATCCAAGGCGGCTCTGGGGTTTATTCAAGTTACCTTAGACCATGCTGGAAATGAAGTTGGTATATTTCAATCACTGAGGCTCCGCCCTTCTGGAACCTAGAAGCGGCGCGGACGATGAGTTGAGTAACGAATGGCACAGTTAACGGCGCGCACGTCGACCATATTTATTGCCACCAGCGAGCGAACGCAAGTTTACCGCTCGGTGGAAGATGTCCCGCTGGTATTGCGGCAAAAGCTCCTGGAATGCACGCGCGGCATGAACTCGGCGACGATTTTGATTGCCGATAAGCAAGGGCGCGAGGAATTAGTGCGAGCTTTGCAGGGGCGCCCTAGCGAAGTACAGTGCCGGCTGGTGGATAATATACGGTCGCGGCAGCCTGAGAGTGAAACAAGGGAAGAAAAGCCGTCTATTCTTAGATCGGTTCGGCTATGGCTGGAAGTGCTATTGCCGGTAGTGGCGGGCGCAACGCTTTGGACGTTTTGGGAATTGAGGCTTTTCTGATGGCGATTGGCATAAACATTTCCGCCTAGCTGCCGATAAGGCTGGTGTGACCACTTCATTTGGCGACCACCCCCACACCGCTCTCCTCAAGATTCCCTCCGGCGAACCGAATGGTTCCAAGCATGAGATTCCCTGCACCTTTGATGGCATTGACGGGAAAAATCTCAAGCTGGAGGCCCCGGAACGGATCGTTCTCTCGGCGCCCGTCAGCGTCGAATATAGCGATGCGATGTTTTTAGGCGAAGTGATTAGTTGTCGGCGCGGAACGGGCGGCGTTTGGGAGTTGAATATTAAGGTGCATCAGATTCTCACCGGTTTGCAAAGCCTTTGCCTGTTGCGCTCCCAATTGCTGGGTGACGGAACCACCGTACCCGCACGGGGATTTGCGCCAGTGTCGGGTTCGGCCTTGAATTAAGAATCAGGTAGAGATTAGATCAGCAAGTGCGGGCCTACGCCGAAAACCAACTCCAAATGCTCACTGAAGCGGCAGCGAAACTGGACGAACTGGCGGACCGGTTAAGCTGAAAGTGGTTGAAGCGGACTCGCATTGGTGCCCGAGCCCGAGGAGACGCCGCTAAGACGGGAAGCCTTAACTCGCCGCCCTGGCCCGGCGCGCAACCGTTTCACTCCGTACGCCCTTTTTTGGCGGTGTTTCATCCAATCGCTTCGCTTGGTCGCTTACGCAAACCAGGAACATCGGTTGCCTGGCGTTCTTTAGCAGGTCGATAATCCGGTCCTGCTGGTCTTCCAGATAGATCGCCTTGCCGTCCGTCAACAAGTGCAGCCTGGAATCGGTCGCCATAACGTCAGCCAGCCGCCGCCCCATCTCCCTTTGCAGGAAGCGCAACACGCGCCGAATCTTTTGTAGCGAAAAGCCCTTGCGCCGCAGCTCGGCGATGA
Organism: Bryobacterales bacterium; assembly: GCA_963785595.1. Lineage (GTDB taxonomy): Bacteria > Acidobacteriota > Terriglobia > Bryobacterales > Bryobacteraceae > Bog-105. The sequence goes on from CAWAVY010000005.1 coordinate 835,621, forward strand.
CCGTAATCTCAACCACTTCTTCCGCCAGATAGATCCGCTTGTGGCCTTCATGCCGCGGCGAAACAACCTTGCGCTCATCCCACCACTGCAACTGCCTCAGGCTCACCTGAGCGATCTTCGCCACATCTGTGCTGGTGAACGTTCGCTCATCGCGGGGTAAATCAAGACGGACTTTCCTTGTTTTGAACATGACTGCCACTTTGTGTTGTGAAATGTTACGGCTTAACAAATTGTACTAGACCTGTGGCGCATGTCAACAGGTTTTAGCCGCCGCCCACAAATTCCACAATCTCCACGTGTGCGCCTTCGCCAACCAGAACACTTTCCCATTCGCGTTTCCTGACAATCGACTTGTTCAATTCAATCGCCACCCGCTCGGCGGGAACATTCAGCTTGGCCAAGAGCGCCGCCACCGTTTGCGCTTCCGCCATCTCGTGCGGCTCGCCGTTAATATAGATGCGAACGGATTCAGCGGGCATTTTGCCGGCCTCTTGTCTTTTGCGCGGGATTCATTGCTACTCTAATAATTACACTTTTTGTGGTCAACGTTATCTCACAACAATGCCCAGCTATCCTGAGACCTGGTTTCCTGTACTAGTTCAGATTTTGATCGCTGTTGCCGTTGCGGGCGCCATGATCGGCTTGTCCGCCATTTTGGGCCAGCGCTTGCGCGATTCCGTCAAATCGAGTCCTTACGAATCGGGCATGAAGCCCGTGGGCAACGCGCGCGAACGCTTCTCCGTTAAGTTCTATCTCGTGGCCATGGTTTTCATCGTATTCGATATTGAAGCCATTTTCCTTTATCCCTGGGCGGTGGTCTATCGCAAGTTGGGGCTTTTTGGCTTTTTCGAAATGTTACTCTTCATCGTTCTAGTGCTCGCCGGCTATTTTTACATCTGGAAGAAGGGTGTGTTGAACTGGGCTTCCGATGATGCCAGCAAACCAGTGCGAAGGGAGACGAAGCGTGCTGCCTGACGTTGCGGCCGAGAATCCCACGGCAGTTGAATTGGAAAAAGCGGTGCCCGGCGCCATTGTCGATTTTAAGACTGCGGCGGATTGCCCCACCTTATATGTCTCGGCCCATTCGATCATCTCCGTTGGACAGTTTCTAAAGGACGCGGGCGGTTTTAGCCGATTGTCGGCCATCACGGCGGTCGATTGGTGGCCGCGCCAGCCGCGCTTCGAAGTGATCTATTTTCTGCACTCGCTTAAGACCAATGCCCGCCTGCGGGTGGCCATTCGAGCGAAGGAAACCGATTCCATCGAATCGGTTTCGCGCATCTGGCGCGGCGCCAATTGGTACGAACGCGAAGTCTTCGATTTGTTTGGGGTGCAGTTCTTCAATCATCCGAATCTGGAACGCATTATGCTGCCGGCTGATTGGGAAGGGTATCCGCTGCGGAAGGATTATCCTGTTCACGGGCACAAATACTCGTATCAGGACGAATAGCCACTCATGAAAGAAGGCACCACACACGTTGAATCCCTCGACCCTCAGCATGAACTGCAGGTAGCGGATCCATCGGGCCTCGAACTCCCACACGAACCTGGCAGCACGGCCCGCCGCATGACCCTAAACATGGGTCCCCAGCACCCGTCTACTCACGGCGTGCTGCGAGTGGTGCTCGAACTGGATGGCGAAACCATTCTCAATGCACGGCCCGAAATCGGCTATCTCCACACCGGCATTGAGAAGGAATTCGAGGTCAAAAAGTATCAGCAGGGCATCACCCTCACCGATCGCGTGGATTACCTTTCGAACCTCGGCAACAACCTTTGCTACGCGCTGGCGGTGGAGCGCTTGCTCCAACTGGAAATTCCGCCATTCGCCCAATGGATGCGCGTCCTCCTCTGCGAACTGTCGCGAGTCAGCAGCCATCTTATATGGTTAGGAACGCACGCGCTCGATCTGGGAGCGATGTCGGTTTACTTTTATTGTTTCCGCGAGCGCGAGGAAATCGCCAAGATCTTCGAGATGTTCTCGGGTCAGCGGATGATGACCAGTTACATACGCATCGGCGGCCTAGCTCTGGAACCGCCGCGCGGCTGGCAGAAGGTCGTCGGAAATGTCGTCGGCCGCGTGGCCAAGGGCATTGAGGAATATCACAACCTGCTCTCCGGCAATCCTATTTTTGTGAACCGCACCAAAGGCATTGGCGGATTGCCGGTGGACGTGATGTTGGACCTGGGCATTACCGGCCCCATGATTCGCGCCGCCGGCATTAAAATGGATGCCCGTAAAGACTGCCCGCACACCAGTTACGAAAAGTTCGATTTCGACATTCCCACCCGCACGGAAAACGATGTGTACGCCCGTTACGAAGTGCGCATGGAAGAAATGCGCCAGAGCCTGCGCATTGTGCAGCAAGCTCTCGATGGCATGCCGTCCGGCCCTTGGCAGGCCGACGCGCCCCACGTCCTGTTGCCCGAGCGCGAGAAGATGAAGACCGAAATGGAGTCTCTCATCTACCATTTCAAGATCGTCACCGAAGGCTTCCGCGTTCCGGAAGGATCGGTTTACCAGGTAATCGAATCGCCGCGCGGCGAGTTAGGCTACTACGTGGTGAGCGATGGCACCGCGAAACCGCATCGCGTGTTCATGCGAACCCCCAGCTTCGGCAATTTGCAGGCTTTGGGCGCTATGCTCGAGGGCGTGCCGATTGCCGATTCCATCGCTATTATGGGCAGCATGGATTTTGTTCTTGGAGACGTTGACCGCTAACCGCTATGACCTTTTCATCCGCGCTGGAAGCGCGCTTCGCCAAGCTATTAACCATCTACCCGGAAGGCCGGCAGCGCTCGGCTGTCGTTCCCATGCTCCTTTACGCCCAGGATGAGGTCGGCTGTGTCAATCGGGAAGTGGTGGAAGAAGTGGCCCGCCGTTGCGGCGTTTCTCCCTTACAAGTGGATGAAGTCATCGGCTATTATTCAATGCTTCACCGCAAGCCGCTTGGCAAGTTCCATGTCCAGGTCTGCACAAACATTGCCTGCCAGGCCGTAGGCGCCGAAGACTTGTGGCAACATGCCTGCCAATCGCTGCAGCTCAAAAACAAACAGGTGTCGGCTGACGGCCTGATTTCTCTCGAAGAAGTGGAATGCATGGGCGCCTGCTCATGGGCGCCCGCCATCCAGATTAACTACGATTTCCATCACTTCGTCAGCGCTGGAGATTTTGACCGTCTTATGGCCTCCTTGCGCGACGGCAGTTACGGCAAGAAAGCGTCTTAACCAAATGGCAACCAAGTATAACGATCCCAGTCCTCTCGAAGTGCGGATCATCTCGCAGCGCTTCCAAACCCCTAACTCGGCTTCCATCGATACCTATTTGGCTACCGAAGGGTACGACGGGCTCAAGAAAGCCATTGCCATGACGCCCGAAGCGATTATCGACACCTTGAAAGCTTCGGCCTTGCGTGGGCGCGGTGGCGCGGGTTTCCCCACCGGTATGAAATGGAGCTTTGTGCCGCGCACTACCGGCAAGCCCACTTACATTATTTGTAACTCCGATGAGAGCGAACCGGGCACCTGTAAAGACCGTTTGCTGATGGAAAAAGATCCGCATCAACTGATCGAAGGAATGATCATCGCGGGTTGGACCATTAAATCGAAAAAAGGTTATATTTTCATTCGCGGCGAGTATCGCTACCTCATCGACATCGTGGACAAAGCCCTTGCCGAAGCTTACAAGAAGGGCTTTCTGGGAAAGAACATTCTGGGCAGCGGTTGGGATTTCGATCTCCATACGCACACCGGAGCGGGCGCGTATGAGTGTGGTGAAGAGTCGGCGCTGCTGGAATCTTTGGAGGGCAAACGCGGCATCCCGCGGTTGAAGCCGCCCTTCCCGGCGGTGGTAGGCGCGTTCCAGTGTCCCACCATTCTGAATAATACCGAGACATTCTCGTCCGTCCCCGTCATCTTCCGCAAGGGCGCCGAATGGTTCGCCGGTTTGGGCGTTCCCAAGAGCGGCGGCACACGCCTAACCTGTGTTTCCGGCCACGTCAACAAGCCCGGCGTTTACGAATTGCCGCTGGGCTTCCCCATGATGAAACTCATCAACGAGGTGTGCGGCGGTATGCGCGGCGGGAAGAAATTGAAAGCGGTGATTCCAGGAGGGTCTTCCTCGCCGGTGTTGAAAGCCGAGGAGTGTACCGATCTCACGTTGGATTTCGATGCTCTCGCCAAAGCAAAGACCATGGCCGGTTCAGGCGGCCTTGTCATTCTGGATGAAGATACCGATATTGTGGCCGTAGCGTTGCGCACCATTAAGTTTTACGCGCACGAAAGCTGCGGCTGGTGCATTCCCTGCCGTGAGGGTACAACGTGGTTGAAAAAAATTATCGGCCGCCTCGAAGACGGCGGCGGCATACCTAGCGACATCGACCTGATTGGCGAACTCGCCGCCAACATGCTAGGACGTACCTTCTGCCCGCTGGGCGATGCCGCGGCCATGCCCATTGGCGCGTTTGTCGCCAAATTCCGCCATGAATTCGAAGCCAAGCTCAAACAGACCCGCGCTACTAGGAAGGTGCCGGATTTGGTGGTGGTTTAGGCCCAACCAAACAGGAACATGATGGCTGACCCAATCAAGCTTACGATCGACGGACAGGAACTGCAGAGCCAGCCTGGCGTGCTGCTGATCAACGCCGCCAAACAGGCCGGCATCGCGATCCCGGCATTTTGCTACTACGACGGACTCTCCCTGCAGGCCGCCTGCCGTATGTGTCTGGTGGAAGTCGAGAAGACTCCGAAGTTGCAAGTAGCCTGCACGCTGCCGGTGGCTGAAGGCATGGTGGTGCATACCGATTCGCCCACCGTTCGCCAGGCGCGCAAAGGAACACTCGAATTTTTGTTGACCAATCACCCGCTCGATTGTCCGGTCTGCGACAAAGGCGGCGAATGCGAATTGCAGGACATGGTATTTCGCTATGGGGCCGGCGAGAGTCGCTACCGCGAAACCAAGCAGCATGTGGAAGAGAAACAGTGGTCGCCGGTGGTTTTCTACGATGCGCCGCGCTGCATTCTTTGCTACCGCTGCGTGCGTATCTGCGATGAGGGCCTGGGCGTGCATGCTTTGGGCATCGGCAATCGCGGCTCTTCCGCCGAGATTATTCCCAACCACGGCGATCATCTGGAATGCGACGAGTGCGGCGCTTGCATCGACATCTGTCCGGTCGGCGCCCTCACGTCCGGCACCTATCGCTACAAAACCCGGCCTTGGGAGATGGAGCACATCGGCACCATTTGCACACATTGCTCCAATGGCTGCAAAACCACGCTCGGTATTCGCAATGGCGAAATCATCCGTGCCAACAATCGCGATAAATCGGGTTTGAACGGCGAGTTCCTTTGCGTCAAAGGCCGCTACGGTTTCGATTTCAACGAGCATCCTAGCCGCTTAACTTCACCGCTGCTCAAAACCGCCAATGGCGAACTCCGGCCTGTATCGTGGGCTGTGGCTTTGGCTACCGTGGCCAAGCGCTTCTCTGAATTTGTCGCGAAAGGTGGAAAATTCGGTGTCATTGGCTCCAACCACACCACCAATGAAGAGAACTATCTTTTGCAGAAGTTTACCCGGCAGGTCTTAAAGACTTCGAATATTGACCATCACCGCACGGGCGATTTATTGGGTTTGTTGGCGGCCTTGCGCAGCCGTAAGAATACGCTTGCCTCTACGGCCGATCTTTCCACCACCAAAGCCGCTTTGATCGTAGATGCCGACCTTTCGCAAGAGCATCCCCTCTTGGCTTATTTGCTCCGCACCAATTGGCGTTTGAACAAAGCCAAAGTTTGGGCTGTGACACCAGGCCCTGTGCGCGAAGACGATTACGCCACCACCAAACGCGCCGTCTTGGGAGAAGAATTCAAAGCGTTAGGCGAACTCAAAGACGCGCTTAGTGCGGAATCCGAACTGGTCATTCTTTTCGGTGCCGCCATCAAAGGCCTGGCCTTGGCAAAGCTGGTTGCCTTCGGCGATTCATTATCCATTCCAGTAAAGTACGTTTGCCTATTGGACTACTCCAATTCCCGCGGCGCTTCCGATATGGGTGTTCTTCCCGATCTGCTGCCCGGTTATCACAATATTGCCGACGGCGGATTATCGCCGGGCTTGAATTACGATGAAATGCTTTCTTCGCCCAATCTGGATGCTTTGTGGGTGGTTGGGGCGAATCCGTTTGTGCGCCGCCCTTTGGCCTCTGCCAACGCTTTCGTCGTCGTGCATGATCTGTTTTTGACTGAAACGGCCAAGCGTGCGAACGTGGTTCTGCCGGCCGCCTCGGCCTATGAAAAAAACGGCACCGTGACCAATGTCTGCGGCGGCTTGCAGAAGTTAACCCGTGCGGCCAAGACCATGGGTGCTAAATCCGATCTTGACATCATCGCCCTGCTGGCCAAGGAAATGCGCACCGAATGGGTCACGCCAACAACGGAAACAGTGTTCCAGGAAATCAAGCGGCTGGTGTTGGGATATGATCTGCCCTTGGCTTCCATTGAAACCGGCGGAGTGGCCACCACCACCCCCGCCACCGGCGAACTCACCTATCGCGCGCAGCCGGAACTGGTGCGGTCTGCCGGCAACACGCTGTTCACCTCCGGCACCATGAGCAAGTTTTCCAATATGTTGAATGCGGTGATGGAGTCTCCCGGCGCGTTATATCATGATTCGAACAACGGTAATGGCCAAACGAGAAAGTAATCAATTATGTCGATTAACCAACTAGCTGGTCTTATGTTGACGTTAGCAATTGGTGTTGGTTTTGTGAAGTATTACATCGATGCCAAAATAGATCCGATTGCGGCCACAATAAATGAACTTCGAACTTACATGGTGGATCATGCTGAGCGTATCGCCGGCTTGGAAACCAAGACCAGGAATTTATGAGTTGCCCGTATTATGGTCAATCTAACGGCGTCGGATTGGGACAGACTCAGAGGACCAAACCGTTGCAGCCTACGGGCCAGAAGAAATGAGCTTCTTCCTTATCGTCACGTTCGTTAAGATCGCCATCGTTTTCGGCGTGTTCATGACAACGCTCGCCTATTTGCAATGGGTGGAGCGAAAAGTGCTTGCGCATATTCAATCTCGCACCGGGCCTTTGCGCGTAGGGCCGCACGGCCTGCTGCAGCCCTTGGCCGACGTCCTTAAGCTGCTCACCAAAGAAGACCTGCTCCCGCCGCATGCCAATACCTTCTTCTATTTGCTCGCGCCTTTTATCGCCGTAAGTCTGGCCTTGGTATCAATCTCCATCATTCCCTTCGGCCCGGAAGTGCCCGTGCCTTTCGGCAAGACCTTTATGGAGATTGCCAATCTCAACGTCGGCATTTTGTTCATTCTGGCCGTCAGTTCCATCAGCGTCTATGGAATTGCGCTCGCCGGTTGGTCGTCGAACAACAAGTATTCGCTCATGGGCGGTTTGCGCAGCAGCGCGCAGATGATCAGCTATGAACTGCCTTTCACGTTGGTGATCATTTCCCCCCTGCTCTTGGCCAATCATTTGAGCTTGCGCGCTATTACCGATTCGCAGGCCGGCTATTACTTCAATTTGATTCCGCGCTGGAGCATTTTTCAATTGCCCTTTCCGCAGATTTTCGGCTTCATCATCTTTATGATCGCGGGCTTCGCGGAAACCAACCGCATTCCTTTCGATCTGCCGGAAGCGGAGAACGAACTCGTGGCCGGTTTTCACACGGAGTACAGCAGCATGAAGTTCGCCTGCTTCTTCATGGCCGAATACGCCAATATGGTGACCATTGCCTGCGTGGCCACCGTGCTGTTCCTGGGCGGCTGGCATCCTGTCTTTCCTGCCCCCTATTCAGATTGGGTCCCCTCGCTGGTTTTTGTTGCCGCCGCCTTTCTGCTGTTCCTGCAAGGCAATAAGATCGGCCGCAAAGGCGATCATGTCACCTTCCCGCTTTTTGGCATTGCCGCATTTTTGCTGGCGTTCCTGTTCGCCATTCCCTTCCTGCAAACCTACCTGGTTCCCATCTTCTGGTTCGGCGCAAAAGCCGGTTTCCTCCTGTTTGTCTATATTTGGATTCGTGGCACTTTGCCGCGCTTCCGTTACGATCAGTTGATGCACTTTGCCTGGACGTTTCTGTTTCCGTGCGCCCTGATCAACCTGCTGCTCACGGCCCTGATGGTGGCCGTCTTCCCCGATCAAAAGTAGAGCGAAACCAATGGACTCGATTCTTTTCATCATCGCCGCCATTGCCGCCATCGGCTGCGGCTTGAACCTGGTGCTGCAAACCCACCCCATCTCAAGCGCGCTCTCCCTGATTGGCGTCATGTCGTCGCTCGCTTTGCTCTATCTCCTGCTGGGCGCGGAGTTCATCGCCATGGCGCAGATGATTGTCTATGGCGGAGCCGTCATGGTGCTGTTTATCTTTGTCATCATGTTGCTCAATGCCGGTGCCGAAAAGCGCAGCGACAAGTCTCTGTTCGCTCAGATCGCCGGCTTCCCGCTGTTAGCGGTTCTGGTCGTCCTGATGTCGTTCCTCATCCGGCAAACCTTCCCTTCCACCGTATCGGAAGTGAATTTTGGCGAATGGGTGGGCGGTACCGCTGAGGCAATCGGTAAACAACTCTTTACCAAATTCCTGCTGCCGTTCGAAGTGATTTCCGTCCTCATTCTCATTGCCATTCTGGGCGCTGTCGTCTTGGCCCAAAAGGAGATCGATTGATAGACCGTATTCCGCTTTCCGCTTACCTGATTCTCAGCGCTGTTCTCTTTGGACTGGGCGTCGCCGGTTTCATCTACCGCAAAAGCGTGATCACCGTGTTCATGTCGATTGAGCTGATGCTGAACGCCGTCAACTTGAGCTTTGTCACGTTCTCTTACGAGAACCGCAATATCGATGGCCACATCTATTCGTTCTTCGTCATGGTGGTGGCAGCCGCGGAGGCTGCCGTCGGGCTCGCTATCATTCTGACTGTCTTTAAGAACCGAGGCACCTTGCAAATCGATGAAATCGATTCGATGAAGCTGTAACCCCGACCCATCATGAACCTCTGGCTCATTCCTTTATGTCCGCTGATCGGCTTCCTGTTAAACGGCCTGTTGGGTAAGCGCTTCCCCAAACAACTCGTCAACATCATCGCGGTCGGTTCTGTGGCCGCCTCTTTCGGGCTGGTTCTGTTCTCACTTTTGAAAATCTATCCAGTCGATACACCCGCCACCGAACACGGCTTCACCTGGATTCAAAGCGGCATGTTCAAGGTGGGGTTCGATCTTACGGTTGACCGGCTCACTGCCGTAATGTTGTTGGTGGTTACCGGCGTCGGCCTGCTCATTCACACTTACTCAATCGGCTACATGGAACATGAGGAAGGCTATGCGCGCTTTTTCGCATACCTCAATCTGTTCATGTTCTTCATGCTTTTATTGGTGCTATCCGCCAACCTGCTTTTGCTCTTCGTCGGTTGGGAAGGCGTGGGCTTGTGCAGTTATCTGCTGGTGGGCTTCTACTTTAAAGAAAAGTTCGCCGGCGATGCCGCCAACAAAGCCTTTATCGTCAACCGCATTGGCGATTTTGGTTTTATGCTCGGCATGTTCCTGCTGGTGGCGCGTTTCCGCACGCTCGATATTGCCGCCATTGCCGCCGCTGTGAAAGATCTGCCGGTGGAAACTTCGCTGGGCGCCCTTGGCTTAATTACGTTGCTGCTCTTCATGGGCGCATGTGGCAAATCGGCCCAGCTTCCTCTCTATGTCTGGTTGCCCGATGCCATGGCCGGTCCCACGCCGGTGTCCGCTCTGATCCACGCCGCCACCATGGTAACCGCCGGCGTATATATGGTGGCGCGAGTTTCGTTTCTCTATGATCATTCGCCTATTGCCATGCATGTGGTAGCCGTCATTGGATTACTCACGGCGGTGTTTGCCGCGACAATTGGCTTGGCTCAGAACGATATCAAGAAAGTATTCGCCTATTCCACTGTTTCCCAGCTCGGCTATATGTTTCTGGGTGTCGGTTTAGGCGCTTATTCAGCCGGCATCTTTCACCTGATGACCCACGCCTTCTTCAAAGCGCTCCTCTTTCTGGGCGCCGGTAGTGTCATTCACGGTCTTAGCGGCGAACAGGATCTACGCCACATGGGCGGACTCCGCAAAGTAATGCCCGTCACATTCATCACCTTGGGGATCGCTAGCTTGGCCATCTCGGGCTTCCCGTTCTTCTCCGGATTCTTCAGCAAGGACGCGATTTTGGCGGCGGCCTACGAAAGCGCTCCCTGGATGTTCTGGACCGGAGCGGTTACCGCCGGCGTTACCGCTTTCTATGTTTTCCGCGCTTATTTCCTCGCGTTTTTCGGCAAGTACCGCGGACATCATCACCCGCATGAGTCGCCCTTAGTCATGACATTCCCCTTGATGGTGCTCGCTCTGTTCTCGCTCGGCGGAGGATTCTTGAGCGTTCCCCACTGGCTCGCGCCTCTATTCCCTGTCGCCGAGCACGAAGCCATGCAGCCGATGATCATTTCGTCCGCCTTTGGTATCGCTGGCATTCTGCTTGCCACTCTGATTTATGTCATTCAGCCGTCGCTCAGCGATTCGTTCAAATCGGCTGCCGGACCTATCTACACTTTGCTGGTGAATAAGTATTATGTGGATGAGCTTTACTCCGCCACAATCGTCAGGCCTCTCAACTTGCTCTCGAAAACCGTGCTTTGGCGTGGAGTGGACGAAGCTTTGATCGATAGAGGTTTGGTGAACGGTTTCGGGAGTGCCATTCAATCCCTGGGTTCTGTATTGCGGCGCTGGCAATCCGGCAGCATTCGCAACTATGCCACCTGGATTCTGGCCGGGTCGCTCTTATTGATTTTCGTGCTGGGCCTGGCCACGCAAGGAGCGCGGTAAGTATGGATTCCATTCTCACCGCTATTCTCTCTGCCAACTACCTGGCCATCACGCTGCTCATTCCCCTGGCTGGCTTCTTTGTCGTCACCGCGGCGCCGCGCCGTTCACGGCTGCCGTTTTTCTATGCTTTGGTTTCATCCCTGGCTGCCTTTGTCGCGGCCTTACGGCTGATCCCCCCCGTTCTCGCCCACGCGGGAACATTTAGTTCGGAAATTGATTCACCCTGGGTGGAAAGCTTAAAGATCCGCCTGCACATGGGAGTGGATGGCATTAGCCTATGGCTCATTCTGCTCACAACCCTGCTGATTCCCATAGCGGTTTGGGCCACCGAAAAGATGGTGAAAGAGCGTCGCAAGAGCTTCTTTGCCATGCTCATGCTCTTCGAATTCGGCTTGATCGGCGTTTTTTCCGCCCTCGATTTGTTTGTCTTCTATGTGTTCTGGGAAGTCGCACTGGTGCCCATGTACTTGCTGGTGGGCGGCTGGGGCGGCCCCAATCGCTTCAAGGTCTCGGTCAAGTTTTTTGTCTACACCATGGCCGGATCGCTTCTCATGCTGGGTTCGATTATCTATCTGCACACTTTGACCGGTTCATTCGATTACGTCGAGATCCTCAAAGCTGTTTCGTCCGGCCAGATTTCGCTCAGCGCGCGCGACCAGATGCTCATTTTTGTGGGACTACTCGCCGCCTTCGCCGTCAAGGCGCCGGTGTTTCCGCTGTACACCTGGCTGCCCAACACTTACGCCGAAGCGCCCATGCCGGCCACATTCTTATTAGCCGCTGTCATGTCGAAAATGGGCACCTACGGTTTGCTGCGCTATGCCATTACGCTGGCTCCCGCGGCGGCGCATCGCTTAGCGCCCTGGATCGCGGTTTGCGCCATCATCGGCATCGTCTATGGCGCGCTTTTGGCGCTGGCCCAGACGAACATCAAACGCCTCCTCGCCTATTCGTCGTTTAGCCACGTTGGCGTCATCGTATTGGGTATCTTCGCGTTCAATCAGCAAGGGGCCGACGGTGCGGTCTACCAGATGTTGGCCCACGGCATATCGACGGGCGCGCTTTTTCTGCTGGCCGGTTATCTTGAATCGCGGCGGCATTCGCTCGACATTGCCGATTTCGGTGGAGTCGCTAGCTTAGCTCCGCACCTCGCGGCCGTTTTTTCCATTACCTTGTTCGCGAGCATTGGTTTACCCACGCTGTGCAATTTCGTGGGCGAATTTCTTGTGCTCCAAGGCGCGGCCCTCTCCCATTTCACCTGGGCCGTTTGGGGTGCCTTGGGTACCATTCTCTCCGCCGCCTACATGCTTTGGATGTATCAGCGGACGTTTCTTGGTAAGCTCAATGCGGCCATCGAACATTTTCACGATCTGCAGTGGCGCGATTGGGTTCCCATCGTCCCATTACTTCTGTTGATGGTTTGGCTGGGCTGTTACTCGCAAAGTTTCATGCCGAGTATTTCAATGGCAACCTCTCAGTTGCTCGACAACACCAACATGAATAATCAATACCGGGTGAAGCTGGATCGCGCAAGCCGGGACGTAGCTGAGGTGACGCATGCCCGCTAGTCTTGCTGGCCTCATGCCGCCGGCCGCCGATTACTGGCGTATCTTGCCGGAAATCCTTCTTACCGTTTTCGGCATAGCCGTCATGATGCTCGAAGCCGTCAGCCGCGGCAAGCGCACCTATTTGGGTCTGATTTCGCTGGTGGGTATGGCCGCCGCTTTCCTCGCGAACGTGCCCGGATTGATCTCCGGACCATTAGGTCAGCCGGAATCGGCTTTTCATCGAATGCTACTGGTGGATGGCTATGGCGTGTTTTTCCGCGCTGTCGTCATCGGCGTCGGATTCTTATCGATCTTGGCCTCGTTAAGTTATTTGGATCGCGAAGGCTCAAAAAACGGCGAGTTCTATTGCCTTATTCTTTTTTCGGTGGTCGGGCAGTGCATTATGGTGACAGCCTCCGATCTCATTATGGTTTTCATCGGCCTTGAGATCTCCTCCATTGCCACTTATGTCATGGCTGGTTTCCTCCGCGACGACCGCCGCAACAACGAATCGGCGCTCAAATATTTCCTGCTTGGTTCATTTGCCACCGCGTTTCTTTTGTATGGAACGGCTTGGATCTTTGGCTTAGTGGGCTCTACCAACTTAGAGGACATACGTAAGTGGATGCCGGAAAATCAAACCGCCATCATTTCGGTTGCCGTGGCTCTGGTTTTTGTGGGATTAGCGTTTAAGGTTTCGGTGGCTCCGTTTCAGATGTGGGCGCCCGACGTCTACCAGGGTGCGCCCGCTCCCGCCAGTGGTTTCATGTCCGCCGGCCCCAAAGCGGCCGCCTTCGCCGTTTTTTTCCGCCTCTTCATGACCTCGTTCCTGCCCATTCACGATCGCTGGGCCTGGTTGATGTGGGGCTGTGCGCTGGGCACCATGTTCGTCGGCAATTTAGGCGCGTTGCTCCAATCGAATGTCAAACGCCTGCTTGGCTACAGCTCCATCGCCCACGCGGGATATGTAATGGTGGCGCTGGCGGCCGCCTCCAGCATTGGCGTATCGGCGGCTATGTTCTATTTAGTTTCTTACGCGCTCATGAACATCGGCGCTTTCGCCGTCATCGGCTATGTCGCCTCGCGGCATGAGCGTTTTGTAAAGATTGAAGACCTTGCCGGCTTAGGGCGCCGGGAGCCCGCTACCGCCGCGTTGCTTTCTATTTTCGTTTTCTCTCTCATCGGCGTGCCCCTCACCGGCGGGTTCTTCGGCAAATTCTACGTCTTCCAGGCGGCTTTGAATTCTCATCTGGTGTGGCTCACCATTCTCGGATTGGTGAATAGCGCCATCGCCACTTACTACTATCTAAGAATCATCGTCGCCATTTACATGCGCGAACCCGATGTTGCCACTATGCAGCTTGAGGCCCCTCCTTTCAGCCTGCGCTTGGCAATGTGGGTCAGCGCCATCGGCGTTCTTGGCCTAGGTCTGTTCCCCTCCGCCCTATTACAATTCGCCACCAACTCCGCCGCCGCGCTACGCTGAGCCGCGACTGGCAAGGACCGGTCAGCCCCTTCAGTCCTTCGGCTCACGAATGATGATGAAAATTTCCCTGCCACGCCGCAGAGCCTCGAGCCAAGCCGTGAGTGTGAACGAGCGGCAACGACAGGCCTGTTCAACTTGTTTTTCAACGAACGTAGCTAGCCAAAAGATCTAGCCGAAAGATCCCACACCATGGCGGCATGATCCATTGTGATCGCTCCTTCCGGCGCTTAGACTGTAGAAGAGAGCTACCTGCATAGTTTTCCGGACTCTGAAGTCTGATTACCGAATGACTACGGAGACGAAGGAACACCTGACGAACAAGAATCCCCGGCGATTGCAGTTCTGGCCGCCGCCTGCTTGGTTATTGCTGGTGTGTATCTTCACTCAACAGACGCAAGCCCAAAAAGCCTTCAGTTGGAACGAGATTCGCGACCGGTTCAAGCAAACCAATCCAACTCTGCTTGCCGGCCAGGTGAACATTGACGAATCGCGAGCGGAAGAGATCACTGCTTTTCTTCGCCCCAACCCGGACCTGTCGTTTAGCTTGGATCAATTTACTGTCTTTCGCACTCCCAACACTCCTTATCGTCCGCTCTCGGGCGTCTTGGAAGCCGGTTCGTTCAGTTATCTGTATGAACGCCAGCACAAACGCAACCTGCGGCTCCAGAGCGCGCAAAAAGCTACCAGAGTCGCGGTTTCCACTCACGCCGATCTTGAGCGCAATCTTCTCTTTACTCTCCGCAACGCCTTTGTTCAGGCTTTGCAGGCGAAAGCGTTCTTCGAAATCGCCAAACAGAATTTAGAGTACTGGAATAAAGAAATCGCCATCAATACCGACAGATTCAAAGCCGGCGATCTCGCCAAAGTGGATCTCAGTCGAATCGTTCTGCAGCGAGCCCAGTATCAGGCGGATTTTGTCAACTCGCAAGTGAATCTCCGCACCGCCAAAATCGCGTTGCTCATGTTGCTCAACGACCGCACGCCTGTCGAAAAGTTCGATATTGCGGGAACGTACGATTTTCAAGATCGCCTTATGGATCTCGAAGAGTTCCGCCAAATCGCCATGGATGCCCGGCCCGACCTGCAAGCCGCCATCGAGGCCATCGACAAAGCGAAGACCGGCAATAAACTGGCCATCGCCAATGGCACATCCGATCCTACCTGGGGCTTTGATATCGGCCGCAACCCCCCTTTGCCTGGCTATATCGGTTTCAGCGTCAGCTTCCCTTTACGCATCTTCGACAAGAATCAGGGCGAGAAGTTGCGCACCAAACTCGATATCGACCGTGCGGATAAATCGCGCATGGCGTCTGAAGCGCAAGTGCTGAGCGATGTGGATACCGCTCACGCTACCGTGGCCGGCACCATCCAGCTGCTGCGCCCTTACAAACAGGAGTACATCCCGCAGGCCACACAGGTGCGCGACATCGTCACGTTCTCCTATCAAAGAGGTGGCGCATCTCTGCTCGATTTCCTCGACGCCCAGAAGTCCTACCGGGATACTCAACTGAATTACGTAAACCTGATTGGCTCGTACTTGGCAGCGGCGAGCCAGCTCAATTTAGCTGTTGGACGTGAGGTGATTCAATGAACAACACAGTCTCGCTTGCAATCTTGTGTTTGGCCGCAAGCGCCCTTCTTTCAAGTTGTGGCAGGAGGTCGAACGTCTACGCAGCGGCCGACACCGGTCCTCGCCAAGCGGTCGTCGAACAGGACATGGATGCCAATAACTTCAAAGTGGACCATCCTGATCGGTTCCCAATCGCTACCGCTGGTTCCTGCCAATCCACCACTGACTTGAAAGTAACCGGCGTCGTCAGTCCCGACGTTTCGCGGCAAGTGCCCGTTATCTCGCTCGCTTCCGGCCGCGTGATCGAGATCCACGCCAAACTGGGAGATTTCGTCGGTAAAGGACAGCTTCTGTTTAAAGTCAGAAGTGAGGATATCGCGCAGGCTTTTTCCGATTACCGCAAGGCCGTCAAGAACGAAGAACTGACCAAGGTGCAACTGGATCGGGCTAACATTTTGTACGACAAGGGCGCTGTGCCCAGGAGTTCGGTCGAGATCGCCCAGACGGCCGAAGACAACGCCAAGGTGGATGTCGATACCACCACCGAGCACCTTCGGGTATTGGGATCGGATCTCAGTCATCCCACGGGAATCGTTCCCATTGTCGCTCCCGTCTCAGGAGTGATTACCGACCAGCAAATCACCGCCGCTTCCGGCGTTCAGGCCCTTTCCGCACCCAATCCGTTTACCATCTCCGATATGTCTCACGTCTGGGTAATCTGTGACGTGTATGAGAACGATCTGGCCCAGGTGCATCTAGGTGAGTTCGCGGATATTCATTTGAACGCCTACCCAGATCGCGTGCTTAAGGCGCGCATCGGCAACATTGGTGAAATCATGGATCCCAGCATCCACACAGCCAAAGTCCGGCTGGAAGTCGCAAATCCCTCAATCATGCGTTTGGGGATGTTTGTCACTGCAACCTTTCACGGCAAGAAACTGGAAACCCACGCCAGTGTGCCGGCCAGCGCCGTCCTCCATTTGCATGATCGCGACTGGGTCTACTCGCCGGCCGGTTCGGGAGTCTTCAAGCGTGTGGAAGTGACCGGCGGCAGCATGCTTCCGGGCGACTTTCAGGAAATCATTTCTGGTATCAATCCCGGCACAAGAGTCGTGTCGAATGCTTTAGTCCTCCAAAATACGGTGGAACAGTAGATGCTGCGTGGCGCCGTTGATTTTGCCCTGAACAACCGGTTGCTTATCGTAGCCATTGCGTTGCTGTTATTTGTTTGGGGCGCCATATCCTTCCACCAGCTTCCGGTGGAAGCTTATCCGGACGTGGCCGACAATTACGTTGAAATTATCACCCAATGGCCCGGGATCTCAGCCGAGCAAATCGAACGGCAGGTCACGGTTCCGCTGGAAAACGGCATGAACGGCATACCGCATATGGTTCATCTGCGCTCGTTTTCCCTTTTCGGGCTCTCCGATATTAAGCTGATCTTCGACGACGAATCGGACAACGATTGGAATCGCGAGCGCACGTTGGAAAGGCTTTCGCAAGTCACTCTGCCAAATGGCGTCCAGCCGCAAATGGGTACTGACTGGAGCCCGGTTGGCCAAATTTACTTCTTCACACTGCACAGCACCAATCCGCAGTTCGACCCTATGGAGTTGAAATCCATTGAAGACTGGACCGTGGAAAAGAACTTTAAAGCGGTTCCGAATGTGGTGGATGTCGCCAGCTTTGGCGGGCCCACTCGCGAGTATCAAGCCCGCGTAGATCCAGACAAGCTCGTGGCTTACGGCTTGAGCATTGGCGAAGTGGAACAGCAACTCACCAATAACAACACCAATGGCGGCGGCAGCTTTATCGAAGCGGGATTACAGCAGATCAACGTGAGCGAAGTCGGCTTGGTAGATCGAGTGCATGATATTGAGCAGACCGTGCTCATGGCTAAGAACGGCACGCCTTTGCGGGTGAAAGATATAGCCGTTGTGGCGCAAGGACCGAAAATCCGCCTGGGTCAGTTCGCCCGCGCCATCATTAGAAAAGACGGAAGAATAATTGATAACCCCGACGTTGTTTCCGGAATCGTTCTCTTGCGCAAGGGAGCCGACGCCGACACCGCGCTGAAGGGTATTCACGAAAAAGTGAAAGAACTGAACGGCTTTATTCTGCCTCCCGGCGTTAAAGTTGTGCCTTTCCTCGATCGGAGCGATCTGGTTCATTTCACCACTCACACCGTCTTGGACAACCTCAGCAAGGGCATCCTGCTGGTGGTGGTGATTTTATTCCTGTTTCTGGGCAACGTGCGCGGCGCGCTGATTGTTGCGCTCACCATTCCCTTCGCTTTGCTATTCGCCTCCACTTGCTTGCGATTGAAAGGAATCCCGGCCAACCTTTTGTCCTTGGGAGCATTGGATTTCGGAATGGTTGTGGACGGCGCGGTTGTGATGGTCGAAAACATCGTTCGCCATCTGAGTCATCCCGATCCTCGCAATAGGACGCCTAAGCAAAAGATTGCCGATGCCGCTCACGAAGTGCAACGGCCCGTCTTTTATGCCATTGGGATTATCATTACCGCGTATATCCCGATCTTCACCTTGCAACGCGTCGAAGGCCGCTTGTTTCGTCCCATGGCCTGGACTGTGGCCTTCGCATTGTTAGGCGCACTGCTATTTTCGATGATCATTGCGCCGGTTTTGGCCAGTCTCTTTTTCCCAAAGGGCACGCGGGAGTGGCACAATCCAGTGATGATTTGGCTTCTCAACCGCTATCGTAAGGCCGTTCGAATAGCCATTGAGGCGCGCTATGTGACGATCGGAGTGGTGGCGTGTTGCATGCTGGGAGCCTTCTGGGTTGCGAGTTCCATTGGCTCTGAATTCCTGCCGCATCTCGACGAAGGCGCACTCTGGGTGCGCGGTACGCTCGCGCCCAGCACCGGCCCAACCGAGGGTGTTCGCGTGGCGGATCAGGTGAGAATTCTGCTGGCTCGTTTTCCAGAGGTTATTCAAACCACCAGTCAAGTGGGCAGGCCCGATGATGGCACCGATACCACCGGCTTCTTCAATACCGAATACTTCGTCGATTTAAAACCGAAAGAAGCGTGGCGTCCCGCTTTTCATCAGGACAAGGAGGAATTGATTGCCGCCATGGATAACGAAGTGGAAAAGGTGCCGGGAGCGATCTGGAATTTCTCCCAACCGATTTCCGACAACATGGAAGAAGCGGTGAGCGGAGTGAAAGGCGAGCTTGCTACTAAAATATTTGGCGACGATCTAAAAGTGCTCGAGCAAAAGAGCGGCGAAATTGTTGCCATCATGCGCAAGATTCCGGGCATCGCGGACCTCGGTGTATTTCGTGTTCTAGGCCAACCGAATCTCAATGTTGTGGTTGACCGCGCTGCGGCCGCGCGCTATCAGATAAATGTCTCGGATGTGCAAGACGCAGTCCAAACCGCCGTGGGCGGCAATGCGCTCACGCAGGTGCTGAAAGGCGAAGCCCGTTACGATCTCGTATTGCGGTATCTCCCCAACTACCGCGGCACCAAGGAAGCGATTGAAAATATCCGCTTGCTTTCGCCGCCCGGCGAGCGTGTCTCGCTCGCGCAACTCTGCAAAATCAGCGTGGCCGATGGGGCTTCCGAAATCTATCGGGAAGGCAATTCGCGCTATATCGCCATTAAATATAGCGTTCGCGGGCGCGATTTGGGCGGCGCGGTGGAGGAAGCCATCAAAAAAGTAAACGAACAGGTAAAGCTGCCCCGCGGCTATCGGCTCGATTGGGAAGGCGAATACGAGAGCCAAAAACGCGCGCAAGCCCGCCTGATGATCATCGTTCCGTTTACCATTCTGTTGATCTTCATCATCCTCTACACCATGTTCACCTCGCTGAAGTGGGCCATGTTGATCCTCACTAATGTGATGGTGGCCCCCATCGGCGGCATCCTCGCACTCTCGATTTCAGGCGCCAACTTTAGCGTTTCATCAGGCGTTGGCTTCCTCGCGCTTTTCGGCGTTTCAGTTCAAACCGGAGTCATCATGCTGGAATACATCAACCAGTTACGTGCCAGAGGGCATTCCGCCGAAGACGCCGCCGTGGAGGGCGCGGTGCTGCGGCTGCGGCCCATCATGATGACCATGTTGGTGGCGACTCTCGGACTGCTGCCGGCCGCCACTTCGCACGGCATCGGGTCCGATTCGCAAAGGCCGTTCGCGCTTGTCATCGTCGGAGGTTTGATCGGCGAATTGCTGTTGAGCATTTTCCTGCTGCCGACTCTCTATACTTGGTTTGCGCGCGAAGGCGACAAGCTGCCTAAAGCGGAGGCGGAATTCTATGAAGAATAATCGCTCATGGGCCACCTAGACATTCTCAGATTCCTTCAAGCAAGCCGCCGGGCGGTGCTTGTGCGGGCGGGAATCCTAATCGCCGTGATTGCCATACTCGATTGGCATTTCGAGGAAAATATCTCCTTCGGATTCCTGTATCTGTTTCCCATGCTCATGGTGGGGAGTTGTCTCTCCCCCTTACCAATGGCCGCGGTGGCTGCGCTATGTACCGGGTTGACCGAGGCGTTCGATCCCTTTCCCTGGGTGATGACGGTAGGGTTGTCTCGATTGGTGCTCACCTTTGCGGCTTTCTTTGGCACGGGCTTCTTCGGTGTCGTATCCGCACGGAGTAGACGCTCCGCCAGTGAGCATCTGGGCCAGATCGAGCGAGAAGCGGAATCGCTGCGCAAAACGGAAGAGCAGTTAGCCTTTCTCATCTCCAGCAGTCCCGCCGCCATCTTTACTCTTGACGCCGCCGGGAACGTGCAAATTGCCAATGACGCGGCCCATCAACTACTCAGAATCGAGAAAGACAAACTGCAAGGGCAGGCCATCGACCAGTTCTTTCCCGCATTGGCGAGTGTACCGCCCTCTCAAGAAGCGCCATTCTTTCATACGGAGATGGAGTGCCGCGGGCGCCGCCAAGACAGTGAAATGTTCCTGGCTCACATCTGGTTCTCCACTTACCGCACCATGTCCGGTCCGCGTTTGGCCGCGGTCGTGTTCGACGCCTCCGACGAACTGCGCGATCGCGCGGAGTTCAACCTCCAGCAAATCTTAACGGGATCCAAGGTCCTGGTAGGTGCCTTGTGCCACGAGATTCGCAACATATGCGGCGCTATCTCTGTAGTCCACTCGAAGATTACACGCGATGGAAGCTTGGCGATGAATGAAGATTTCAAAGCGCTCGGGACGTTGGTAAAAGGACTGGAAAAGATGGCCGGGCTCGAACTACGGCAAACCACGAAATCGGCTGCGGAAAGCGTGGACCTCGGTTCGGTTCTCGATGAGCTGCGAATTGTTATCGAAACGTCTTTCAACGATTCAGGGATAACGATTCGTTGGGAGCAGTCGGCTTCGCTCCCGCGCGTTTGGGCCGACCGGCAAGCTCTGCTGCAGGTGTTTCTGAATATCGCCAAGAACAGTCAGCGCGCATTGGAAGGCCGCACGCGGAAGGAGTTCATCGTGCAGGCCTCGACTGACACGAACGCCGTCGCGGTTCGATTCATTGACACCGGCCCGGGCGTTGCCAACCCGCAGCGGCTCTTTGCGCCGTTTCAAGATGGGGCGCAGGCGTCGGGCTTGGGGCTCTATCTCTCTCGCACTTTCGTTCGCGCCTTTCGCGGCGACATCGAGTATGAGCCCCTTCCGGAGGGCAGTTGTTTCGCCGTCACTCTCGCGCTGCCTGGCAATCATCACTCAAGATTTATGTGAGAGATCATATGTGAGAGACGATGGCCAAAGTACACCTCCTCTTGCTCGACGATCACACACTCTTTCGAGTGATGCTGGGCCGTCTGTTGGAGACCGATGCCGAATGTCACGTGGTAGCCGGCTGTTCTACGATACCCGAGGCTCTGGATACGCTCGAGCGGGAGCAGGTGGATCTGGTTCTTCTGGACTACGATCTGGGCGATAAAGATACCGGATTCCATTTCATCCGGCAGGCTCGAGCGGCTGGGTATACAGCCCGGATCTTCATAGTGACCGCGGGCATGACCGATGCCGATTGCGTAGCCGCGCTCGGCCAGGGAGTGTGCGGTATTTTCCTCAAGCATAGTTCTCCGGAGCTGTTAGTGGAAGCCATCCACAAAGTCATGGCCGGCCAGACCTGGATCGATCAGCGCTGCGTTCAGGCCTTGGTCCAAGCCTTGGCGAGCGAGGCAGGAGAGGCGCGCCGCGATGAACTGACCGAGCGCGAGAGGCAAGTGCTCAAAGGAGTGTTTGCGGGACTGAGCAACAAAGAGATCGGCACTCAGTTGAAGATCTCGGAAGCCTCAGTGAAATCGGCCTTGCAACAACTGTTCGCCAAAACCGGCGTGCGTACCCGCAGCCAGTTGGTGAGGGTGGCTTTGGAGGAATATGGAACGGTCTGGGGCTTACGGTCCTAACGCATGCTTCATGAAGTCGTTCTTTCCAAACTCAAGATGGAGCCTGAGCGAAGAAATCCAAACGGGTCCGCGTTGTTGGTTGTAGGCGGGGTTGGCAACGTGCTGGACATCGAACGTGGCAAAGAATCCGCGGAAGAGGCGGGCGTTATAGTAGGACTCCCAAACGTACTCAGGCCCATACTGTAGGCGGCCATCGCCAATCAGAAAATCGTGACCTCCTTCGGCTAGATAGAGCGCGTGAACGCCGGAAAGTCCACTCACTGTCAGTTCGGTAGCAGCTGTGTCAGTGGGCCGGCGCCAGTGCGAACCTCCGAGTGAGATACCGCTCGTAACCAGGCGGTCGATGGCTGTGAACGCAAAGCTCTCGGTTTTTCCATCGTTCCATCCTAAGCGCCCGAAGATACCGACATCCTTCCCAATCTCCTGCTCGAGGTTGACGCCGAAGCCATATTTCAGAGTGCCATTGCGGCGGGTGGCAATAATATCCGGCACACCGCCGGTTTGTTGCGCCAGGTGGATGGCCGCGGCGTAATTTCCCGCAGCGGCGTGATTCTCATAATTCAGCAGTCTGAGGGTGCCGGGATGTTTTCGGACGGTGTAGCGCCGCTCCACCTCGAAAACGTCGCCGCGGTTGACTAAGATTCGACGGTCGAGATGCGACCCATTGGCAACTTTCGGCATGGCGGCGCTGGCATAACGGAAAGACCAGTTGCGAGTTTGGATCTCATGCACCCAACCCCAGGTATAGCCGCGGACATCGGCGGCGTAATCCCAAGCGCCGTTATACATCACGGCCCAGCCCATAAACTGGCTGCGCGGATCGTGCGAGTACTCGTTGTTATCGAAAAAATCGGTAAGGGTGAAACGTCCGGCGGTGATGGTATAGCGGTTCACGGGCCGCTCACCCGCGAGCTGATTTTCGCCGCTCTCCACATGTTCCCTTTCGCTGCCGAGAGCAAAATCATGAGAGAGATAAAGGCGCGCCAGATAAGGCTTGGGCGTGGCGGTTTCAACGCGCGGTAACTCACCGTTCGACGAATTTGCCAATCCGTTGACGCCACTGAATCCACGGCCACCGGCGATTTCTGGATCGAAGTAGATCTGAGTATTGCCCCACAGCCGCAGGCCGAAGAAGAGAGTGGTGGTTAGCGATACATCGCGTTCCGGATAGTCTTGCAGGCTGAACGGACTGGCATACGGCGAATGAAATGTGCCGTGATACTGGCCGATGGATGTGGCCTGATAAAACAAATTCCACGATTCTGTTTCCGCTGGAACTGGCGGCGCCGCGCTGTTTTGAGAGGCCGGACTCTGAGCGGAAGGTTGCTCGTGAGAGAAGGCCGTGAGACCGAAGGCCGGCAATCCCATGGCAACCAAAGCTAGAGTCCGAAGTGCTTTTTTTCCGCCGGAAAAGCAGTCGGTGCGCGAGGACATCTGTCCCAATATTAGGGCAAAGAGCACTTCGACTTTAACCTTTGAGCGTGTCGTCGCCTTTTTCTTTAAAAAGCGCCCCTTTCTGGCGAGGGGAAAAATTGAATCAGAATGAGCGGCCGGGATGTGGAACCAGATTGATATCGGCCGTGGTGATGAACTTTCCGATGTCGTCTTTCGTGGTAGAACGGGCCACCGTCCAAAGCACTACGATCACTTTCGGGTTGAGCAAGGCCCGCAACATCGAGCATCCGGTTAACTCCGTAATACATCCATAGAAGTCATCCATAGATATTACACTTTCACGATCCCGGTCATGTACAATAGCGGGCACTGCTTAAAAGGAGTGTTATGGCAAAGAAGATCGATCCCCTCAATAAGAAACTGTACGGCGCAGTCACAGTGATGCTGAATGTAGCCGATGTGAAGGCCGCTATGCGTTTCTATGAAAAGGCCTTTGGCTTTACGAAACGCGGAATCCTGAATGGGCCGGACCGCAAGCCTATCCATGCCGAACTGACGCTGCGGGGAACAACATTGATGTTGGGACCCGAGAATGCCGAGCGCGGTATGCGCAGCGCGAAAACAATCGGCGGTTCGCCGGCGACGCTGTTTTTGACAGTCGAGGAGGTCGATAAAGTCGTGGCCAAAGCGATCAAGGCCGGCGCCACTGCAGTGGGGCCCGTGATGGATATGTTCTGGGGCGACCGGTGCGGCACCATTATCGATCCGGAGGGTAACCCTTGGATGATTGGCACACACGTGGCCGAGCCCACCCCTGAAGAGATGAAAAAGAAAATGACCGAGATGATGCGCAGCCAATCGGCCAGCGCGGCAACTTCGTCTTAGAGGGGCAAATATAAATTCCAGGCGAGTCATGGTTATGCGTGATTGGTGGAGTTGAGTCGAGCACTATGGTCAAATAAAGTTGCGTGCCACCGGCGGTAACAAGGAAGGAAGCGATTCATGCTTAATGCGGCTGTTGCCATCCCAAGGCCGAATCCGGGCGAGTTGCTAAAGCTCGTCGGCCTTCCGTCCAAGGCCGGCGAAAACGGGCTATCCGGGGAGACTTCCGGTCGAGCTAACGAATTGGTCCGTACCGTGGTTTCCGTGGTTGACGATTTGGTGGCCTCAAGCCTGGAGAAGCGCACCGCTGTTAATTTCACTCAGGTGCGAATGCAGATATTCCCACAGTGTTTTGCGGCAATGCGGGCTTTACGCGATCTTACCCAAATTGTGCTTCCACGGCAAACCATCGTTCGCCAGAGCGCCGAGTGGTTTTCAGGACTGGAGGGCGATTTCAGAAAGCTTGGTCCCTCGGCATTTGGGATGGATCTGACAGAACGTGGAATTTTTACGGTTTGGACGCTGCGAAAGATCTACGATCTAGGCCAGGAAATTCAGGCATCGACGGCGCCCATGCAAGACGCTGGAAAAGACGAGGAGATGGCCATGGACTTCGCCACGAGAGCCATGTGGACTCGATTCCATCTCGACTGCTTGACGAAGTCGATGCGGGATCAGACGCCGATCTACCCCGAAGTGGTCGTAGACATCCGCGACGGACTTCGTCAGGCCGTCGATACCTATGCCTGTATCCGTCAATGGGCCGATCTTAAGAGTCCGAGACAAGAACCAGACTTTGACCCAATTGAGTGGGAGGCTGACGACGAGTTATTACTCGCGGATTCCATGCGAGACCTGGAGAGAGAATCAGCGTAGGCGATGGACCCACAGCAGGGCGAGATCTACTGGGTAGAAGTTCCTTCCGCTCAAACAGAGGGTTCTGAACAACATGGGCGCAGACCGTTTATAGTGGTGTCGCGCAACGGCGTTAACAATCGGCTAAAGACGGTAATCGTTGTTCCGCTAACGACCTTCGGCGCCCAGGTAACTCCAGCGTCTATATCGAACCAGCCGCCTTTTAGAATCGCAATTCCCATCTCCGCGATAACGAGAGACCCGTCATACCGCGGTCCAATCTCCCTTAGCGTTGCGAAAACGGATCAAGCTCGTGTCATCGATAAATCACGGCTTCAACAGAAAATTGACCGCTTCTCCCAGACTGCCATCATTTCAGTTGGAGCAGGACTGGCATTTGTGTTCGACATCCGCTAAGACTGGAAGCTGACCGTCTGGGCGGAGTTGTCAACATAGCACTGCCGGGCTTAGCCATCGAGCGTAGATGAAGGGATTTCCTCTTCCACCGCGTATAGCCGCTCTTCGTTCGCATCGTACTCAAATAACTGCGCGTAACGGCCCCAGTCCACCAGAGTTTCGAACTGGCGTTCGGCTTCTGTGGCGGAGAAGTGCTCGTCCAAAATATCGAGCAGGAAATCTTTGCCGATGCGGCCGTTCTTTTTCTGACTCAGGGCTTCGATAACCGTTGTCACAAACGGAATGTTCGCCACCAATTGCTCTTTGAAGATTTCGTGGCTCCGATGAACGTCGGCGGTGGCGAACTCTCTGCCCGCGTTTGTAATCGTAACATCGCCCTGCACAACATCGGCGAAACGGAGGAGGGCGGATGCATCCACGGCGGGGAGCAGGTCGTCCACCTCCAGCCGCAGAGTCTCGGCGAGCTTGGGTAAGTCTTCGCGTCCGCCCCGGTCGTTCACAATTTCGAGTAAACCGCTGATTCCTCCAACGCGGGCGTGCGGCAACATTGGGAAGCGGTTCGATTGCTTTTGCTGAGGGAGTGCCGCCACCGGCGCTTGCGGGTTCGTCATTACGGTGTAGATGTAATCCACCAAAGACACAAAGCGCGCGGCTTTTTTATCGCGCGGCCTGGGAATGTCAACCTGCACTTCGCCGCGAACACAGCCGGGGTTCGCCCCCAAAACAACTATGCGGTCGGCCAGCAGCACCGCTTCTTCAATGTTGTGAGTCACAATGAGGATGCTTTTGGCGGGAAAGGCGCTGCGCTCCCACATATCGCTGATTTCACCGCGCAGGTTCTCGGCGGTGAGAACGTCCAGGGCGCTAAAGGGCTCATCCATCATTAAGACGTCGGGTTTCATGACAAAGGCTCGCGCAAAACCAACACGCTGCCGCATCCCGCCCGATAGCTCCTTGGGATACGCTCCTTCGAAGCCTTCCAGGCCCACCATGCTTAAGGCCACCGTCGCTTCCTTCTCACAAACCTCCTTTGACACGCCGCGCGCGAAGAGGCCGAGTTCGGCATTCTCCTGCACGGTGAGCCAAGGCAGCAGCGCGAAGCTTTGAAACACCATCGCCACCTGAGCATTCGGGCCCGCCAAGGGCGCGCCGTTCACCAGCACGCGGCCGCGGCTAGGTTGAATGAGGCCGGCGAGGATGCGCAAGAGGGTGCTCTTGCCTGAGCCGCTGCGTCCGAGCAACGCCACCACTTCGCCCGGAGCAACCTTGAGTGTCACTTCTTCGAGCACGGTTTGTTCGCCGCCCGCCGGCAGCGGAAAGCTCTTGGCAATCTTTTCGGCTAGCAAGAGACTTGACGTTTGTTCCATATAGAAATCATCCGAGCCGGTACTTAGTCTCGGCTAGGTCATAGAGAGGCCGCCATACTAGGCGATTCAATCCAACAACGAATATACTCATGAGCCCCACTCCCAGAACGATTCTCGGCCAATCGCCTTTGCCGGTGGCTTCCGAGATGTAGGCGCCCAGCCCGTTCGCCTGTAATGTAGTATTGCCCCACGACACGAGCTCCGAAACGATGCTGGCGTTCCAAGCGCCGCCCGAGGCGGTAATAGCTCCCGTGACCCACGATCCGAAAACGCCCGGACCGATGAGCGTCTGCCACGCACGCGTACGGCGCAGGCCGATACTGGCGGCCATCTCCCGCAGGTCGTTGGGAATGCTCTGCGCGCCACCGATTACGTTGAACAACAAGTACCACTGCGCACCTAATGCCATGAGTAACATGCTGCCCCAGTTGAGGCTCACACCCAGCCTGATAAAACCGAAAGTGGCGAAGGGAAAGAGGAAATTGGCGGGGAAGGATGCGAGGATCTGTACGATGGGTTGGGAGATGCGGGCCAGTTTTGGACTAAATCCGATGGCCACGCCGATGGGTGTCCAAACGAGGGTGCTGAAAAGCAAGAGCCCAATGACGCGGGCGCCGGTTAACAGGCCCAGCAATGCGGCATGCCCTACTTCGCCAATGCCCACCTCCGACAACACGAAACGCACCGCCTCTACCAAAAGACTGGCGGTAAGGAAGATGAGAAAGGCGTTATAAACCGTTTCGCCGTATTTCGACGTTTTGGCGATAGGCGCCTTGGGCGCCACGGCGGTGGCCTTGGCCAGCGAACGATCCAACCAGCGCACAAAGGGGCGCATGAATAATGCGGCGTGGCGGGGCAGGGAAGCGGAGCGCCACAGATCAACCAGCCACGACGTACGCTCCTCTCCCGCGCTCAGTTCAAGCTTATATCGGTCGGCCACCGTCACCAGAGGTTTCCAGAAAAATTGATCTATGAGCAGGATCAGAACCACCATCGTGGCGATGGCCCAACCGAGAGCAGGGAGGTTGCGGGCGGCCACGGCGGCTGCTACATAGGAGCCAATGCCCGGTAAGGTGTACTGGCGATTGAGCACGCTGATGGCTTCGCTGGCAGCGAGAAAAAACCAGCCTCCGCCAAAGCTCATCATGCCGTTCCATACCAAGCCGATAGCCGCGGCCGGTAACTCTAAGCGGGTGAAACGCTCCCACTTAGAGAGGCGGTAGAGAGTGGACATCTCAGCAAGCTCGCTGGGAAGGGAGCGAAGAGATTGGTAAAGCGAGAAGGTCATGTTCCAAGCTTGGCCGGTAAAGATAGCGAAGACCGAGGCCGCCTCCAAGCCCAGAAGACTCCCGCGAAACAAAGCGATGAAAGCAGTGACCGTCACTGAGAGGAACCCCAGCACTGGAATGGATTGCAGGATATCGAGTAGGGGCACCAGCAGCCGTTCGGCGCGGCGGTTGCGGGCCGCGATGTAGCCGTAAACAAACGTGAAGACAGTGGAAAGAGCCAGCGCAATGAACATGCGGAGGGTAGAGCGCGCCGCGTAATCCGGCAGATTCCGAGGATCGAGATTCACCGCCGGAATAATATCGGGCGGACTGAATTTAACCAGCGATTGCGCGCCCACGCGCGACGCCACGTAGAGCAGCGTCAAAACTCCCAGCCCGATGGCAACGTCGGCCAATCCCAAAGAGGGGCGCTTGGTATCCGCTTGCGGCGAAAAAACGAGGAACGTGCGTGGTATGTGGAGTGCCATGCGGGCGCGGTTAATGAATCCTGCGAAGCGCAGCCTCTTCTCTGCGAATCACATCCTTCGGCAGCGCCAGATAACCGAGAGCCGCGGCTTGACGCTGACCGGGCCCCAGCATCCATTCCAGAAAGTTGGTGACCGCCTTCCTCTTGGCTTCCGAGTGAATGTTCGCCGGAATGATGAACCAGGTAAATGTGGAAATGGGGTAAGCGCCCCTGCCGGGAGGGTCCACAAGGGAGATCTTGAAATCGTCGTCGCTCCCCAGAGACTGGCCGGCCGCAATGGTCATACTCTCCAAACTTGCAGCCACGAACTCGCCATTGCGATTGCGCACTTTCGCAACGCTCATATGATTCTCCAGCGCGTAGATAAACTCGACATAGCCGATGGATCCGCCTAACTCCTTTACCAGCTTTGCTACTCCCTCGTTACCCGTAGCGCTGCGGCCGGTGGGCCACCTAGGAGTGAGGCTGGTGCCAACGTGCGCCCGCCACTCCGTGCTTGTCTGGGAAAGATAGTCGGTAAACGCGTAGCTGGTGCCGCTGCCGTCTCCGCGATGAATCACCGTGATCTCGAGGTTGGGCAGCCGAACTCCGCGATTCGCCTCCCGCAATACCGGGTCGCTCCAGTTGGTGATTTTGCCCTGGTAGATGCCCGCCAAGGCTTGCGGCGTTATGGCAATGTTGTTTGGAAGGCCGGGCAGGTTGACGATGGGTACCACCGCGCCCACAACGGAGGGAAACAGTAAATAGTTACCTTGTTCGCCGGGCGCCAGATCGCCGATAGCCTGAGGGCTGTCGGATGCTCCGAAATCCACTTCCCCCGCGAGTAACTTGCGGACGCCGGCCTCCGAACCGATAGGTTCATAGGTTATGTCTACCAACGGGTTTTGACGCCGGTAGTTCGTGAGCCATTTTGAATACACAGGATACGGAAACGTGGCGCCCGCTCCTTTTAGAACGATAGCTGCCTGCGGAAAAGGCGCTGTTTCGGAAGCCAGATCCCCCTGGTCCAAAGCTGCCTCCAAGTGTTTGGCAATTCGCTTGGCAAGGTCTTTGGGAACGTCTTCGGCGCCGGCGCGCGGTGTGAGGAGATACGACCAAACCGTCTGCCCTTTTTTGTCTCTGAGCTCCACGGAAAGATAGCCATCATAGACGGGCGTTCCGTCGGAGGGAAGCCGGCCTGATCTGGGGTTGAGACTGTGGTAGCCTTTGATCCAAATCGCGCCGCCGCCGCCTAATATCAGGTCGGCGTCCCGTTCAGCCGCGACCAATGAAAGCGAAGTCAATCTTCCGAGTTCCCCGACTAAGTTCTCGCGCAGCTTCTGTGAGTTTGACTCAGTGGTGAACGGCTCAACGTAGAGATGTTGGGCGGCGGACATTTCTGGCTGCGAAACAAGGAGCGCCGCGGCCAAGGCGCAGGAACAGGCGAAACGGGCGGTGATGGGAAGGTAATCTTTCATGCCTGCATCGAATGCGTTTAATGTGACAAAGCGATGAATATGCCGCACCCTCGGGAATGGACTGTTGACAGCGGCTTCAGCGGTGCCTAACCATAGTAGGACATTGCGATTTATTCTTGCTTTTCTGTTGGCTGCATCGTGGTCTGCATTCGCGCAAGCCGGCGATCCGCCAGCGCCGTCACTAGACGAAGGGGAACCATTCTGGAACCGCTTTTGGGTTTCGATGCAGGCGAATTTCATCCGCCAGGAACATCCAACGTTCTATGCGTGGTATTCCGGCCCGAACAGTTTCCAGGCTGCAGGCGAACACGCCACCTCGCGCATAGAGACGCTTTACACTGGCTTTCAAATCACCAGGCAGCTTGAAATTTTAGCCGACGTGGAAAGCGCTGGCGGAGCCGGCTTGAGCAATGCGCTGGGGATTGCGGGATTTACGAACGTGGACGTGGTGCGCAACCCCACTTTGGGCGAAGCGCCTTATGTGTCGCGAGTCATGCTGCATTACACCATCCCTCTGGGTAAAGAGACCACCGAGGCCACGCGCAATCCTTTGGCGCTCGCCTCCACCGTGCCCGTGAGACGTTTGGAACTCCGGCTGGGAAAGATGAGCACGGTGGATTTTTTCGATCTCAATGCCATTGGCAGTGATAGCCATTTGCAGTTCATGAACTGGGCCATTGTGAACAACGGCGCGTACGACTACGCCGCCGACACGCGCGGTTACACCTATGGCTTGGTGGCCGAGTACTACGACAAGGCTTGGGTAGCGCGCTTCGGCGAGATGTTGATGCCCACTGTGGCCAACGGCATTAAACTCGATTGGGACCTTGCCCGCGCGCGTGGGGAAAATTTCGAATTTGAGTATCACACGGCTTTGCTGCCGAAGCGCGCCAGTGTGGTGCGGGCGCTGGCCTTCGTCAATCATGCCAACATGGGCAGCTATCAGGAAGCCATCAACACTTATCTTGCAGGCAAGGATGTTACTCCCGATATTACTCTGTCCCGGAAACAAGGAAGGGTGAAGTATGGGTTTGGGTTAAACGCGGAACAGGAACTTACTTCGTTGTGGCGGGCGTTTGGGCGGCTTGGGTGGAATAACGCTTCCACAGAGGCTTACGCTTACACGGAGATTGACCGATCGGCGCAGATTGGCAGCGATGTTCGCGGGAAACCCTGGCATCGTTCACAGGACAAAGTGGGCGCGGCGTTTGTGGTGAACGGAATTTCGGCCGATCACCGCCGCTATCTGGCCTTGGGAGGTTTGGGTTTTATTTTGGGCGATGGCGGCCTGAGCTATGGCCTGGAAAAGATTTTTGAGACCTACTATACGGCGCACCTTTGGCGCGGGATCTACTTCGCGGCCGACTATCAGCATGTGACAAACCCCGGCTATAACCAGGTGAGAGGTCCGGTGGACGTGGTGAGCTTCCGGATACACGTGGAAGACGCCATACCGTTTGATAAGTTTGGGAGAAGAAATTGAACGGTTCGGTGGTGCGGCAAGCGCGGCG
Organism: Bryobacterales bacterium; assembly: GCA_963785595.1. GTDB lineage: Bacteria > Acidobacteriota > Terriglobia > Bryobacterales > Bryobacteraceae > Bog-105. The sequence continues at coordinate 867,095 of CAWAVY010000005.1, forward strand.
CGCGCCTAGCCCTCCTCCATCGCCTCCGCAAAATCGTTAAACAAATAGTGCGAATCATGCGGCCCCGGCGCGGCTTCCGGATGATACTGCACGCAAAACACCGGGTGATTCCGGTGGCGCATGCCTTCTACCGTATCGTCGTTAAGGTTCAAGTGTGTAATCGCGACCCCCGAATCCGGCAAGGAATGAGGATCGACACAGAAGCCATGATTTTGCGAAGTGATCTCAACCTTGTTAGTACGGTAGTTGACGACAGGATGATTGGCGCCGTGGTGGCCGAATTTAAGCTTGTAGGTTTTGCCGCCGAACGCGAGGCCGAGGATTTGGTGACCCAGACAGATACCAAAGATCGGCACCCGGCCGATGAGTTTGCGGACCTGCGCAGCTTGATGTTCCAGAGGCTCGGGGTCGCCTGGGCCGTTCGATAGGAACACGCCCGTGGGTTTAAGAGAAAGAACGTCTTCCGCAGTCGTATCGGCTGGGACGACCGTAACGCGCGAGCCGATTTCGACAAGGTGGCGCAGGATGTTGCGTTTGATGCCGTAGTCGTAGGCGACCACATGGAAGCGCTGTTCGGGAATGGCGGCGCGCTTGTCGGAGGGAGAGACCGCGTCTATGCCCTGGCTCCATTGGTAGGTCTCAGAGGAGCTGACGAGCGAAACGAGGTTTTGGCCTGCCATGGACGGTGATGCTTGGACGGTTCGGACGAGCGCCGCGATGTCGAAGGCGCCGGACTCCGAGGGCCCAACGGCGATGATGCCGCGCTTGGCGCCTTGATCGCGAAGATGGCGGACCAGGCGGCGTGTATCGACCTCCGCGATTACCGGGATGCCGCTCTTCGAGAGAAAGTGTTCAGCTTTATCATCGGCGCGCCAGTTGCTGACCACAGGCGAAATTTCGCGCACCACCAGCCCTTCAATATAAGGCCCGCCTGACTCGCTATCGGAGTGATTGGCGCCGTAGTTGCCGATTTGCGGGTTGGTGAGAACGACAATTTGCCCAGTGTACGAGGGGTCTGTGAAGATTTCCTGGTAGCCGGTAATGGCCGTATTGAAAACTACTTCACCTGTCCGTTGCGAGGGCGCACCGAAACTAACGCCTTCGAAGACGCTGCCGTCTTCCAGGACGAGAACTGCTTGCTCCAACCGATAGGCTCCTAAATGTGATTTGCGATTACCTTATTTGAACACATTTTCACTCGAGGGCGAGGTGAGATTCCGGAAGCACCTGTCCGCCATCCACCACAATGGTTTGGCCCGTGATAAAAGCGCCCTCGTCGCTGGCGAGAAACAGTGCGGCGTACGCAACATCCTCAACGGAGCCGAGGCGCCGCTGAGGAATGGCGGACGTCATGCGGGCGATGTACTCGGGGCCCAGCGCGGAAACACCCTCAGTCAGAATGTTGCCGGGCAGAACGGCGTTCACTGTTATGTTGTGGGGCGCGAGTTCAATAGCGGCGGTGCGAACGAAGCCGAGTTGCCCCGCTTTGCTGGCGGCGTAATGGCTCCAGCCTGGGTATCCGGTGATGGGTCCGGTAATCGAGGAAGTGACAATGATCCGCCCTTGCCCGCGGGCTTTCAACGCTGGGAGGCTGGCGTTCACTGTAAGAAACGTACCCTTCAGATTGGTATCCAGTGTGTGATCCCAATCGGCGGCACTCATCTCTCCGAGCCTCGCCGCCGGAAAGATACCGGCGTTGCAACAGACGATATCAATGCCGCCATATCGTTCGAGCGCTGCCTCTGCCATGCGGGCGGCGTCTTCCGGAATTGCTACGTCGGCGGCAACCGCGCTGGCGATTCCGCCGCTTGTGCAGATCTCCGCAGCCGTCGCTTGCGCTTGCGTTAAGTCGCGCGCCGCCAGCAGAACTTTGGCGCCCTTAGCGGCGAAGACGCGCGCGATTCCCTTGCCTATGCCTTTGCTGGCGCCGGTAACGATCACGGAGCGGCCGGAGATTGACGTCAGCATAACGAAGATTGTAACCGCAAATGACCCCTCGCGAGTGAATCACAAATGTGACAAAAACTATATTTCACCTGAAATCAGCAACTTCCACTACTTTTTCCCCGCACCCTGAACCGCCCCCAGCCAAACTTGAGCCAGAAAGAAGCATATGGATTTCACTCAAGATCTCTCGCGAAAACCCACAAAACGCACGGGCCGTCCTCCCTTTGAGGTCACCGGTGCCAAAAAAGCCAAAGTCGCCGAACTTGCCAAGCTCGGCCTCCCGGTCAATCAAATCGCCCGCTCCTTGCGCATCAGCGCCAAGACGCTCCGCAAGCACTTTCGCGACGAACTTGACGATTCCGCCATTGAGGCCAACCGCCAGGTCCTCGCCAAAATTTTCGAGCTGGCCATCAACGGCCACGCTGGCGCCGCCACCTTCTGGGCCCGCACGCGCTGCAACTTCCGCAACGGTGGCTCCCCTCTCGATGACGAAACCTCCCCCTCCGCTCCCACCTCTCCCGGCTCTCCCACCAACCTCCACTTCCGTAACAATGATGGAGACCCCCTTGAAGAGTGGTAAAAAGAACTCGCACATCGTCGGCCTCCGCACTCATCAAATGGAGGTCTTCCAGTCCCCCGCCCGCTTCCGCATCCTCGCGGCCGGACGGCGCTTCGGTAAAACCCGCCTCGCTCTTGCCGAAATACTGCGAGCCTCCCAAACCGGCGGCCGCAAGATCTGGTATCTCGGCCCCAGCTATCGTCAGGCCAAACGCATCGTCTGGAAACGCCTCAAAGCCGCCACGCGTTTATTCTGGGCCGCGCGCCCGCTCGAGACCGAACTCCGCATTGAGACCCTCAGTGGGTCCACCATCACCGTTTGCGGCGCCGACAATCTCTCCTCCCTTCGTGGCGACGGTCTCGATCTCGTTGTCCTCGATGAGTTCGCCTCTCTTCGCCCCGAGGTCTGGCTCGAGATCGTCCGCCCGGCTCTCACCGATCGCAAGGGCCGCGCTCTCTTAATCGGTACCCCCAAAGGCCGCAATCACTTTTATGAGCGCTTCCAATACGCCCTAACCGCTCCCGATTGGGCCGCCTTCCAGTTCACCACCGCGCAAGGAGGAAATGTCGATCCTACCGAACTCGCCGCCGCCTCCCACGAATTCGATCCCGCTACCTATCGTCAGGAACTCGAAGCCGAATTTACCGTCACTGCCCGCAATCGCGTCTACTATGCCTTCGACCAGGAAAGCAACGTGCAACCTGTCGCGTTTGACCCTTACTATCCCGTCGTTTGGTCCATTGATTTCAACGTCAATCCTATGTGCATGCTCCTACTCCAGCGCATTCGCGATGACGTGTACGTGTTTGACGAAATCGTCCTCCAGCCCGACGCCCACACTCTGCGCGCCTGCGAAGCCGTGATTCAGCGTTTGAATTCTCTTTATCCTCTCGTGCCCGCTCACCACCTCCCACTCGAATTTCTCATCTATGGCGATTCGAGTGGCAACCAGCGCCGCACCTCCGGCGCAGCTACCGACTGGGGTTTAATCCGCGAATTCTTTACTCACTACCAATCCCGCTACAACTTCTCCATCCGCACCGCCTCCGTCAACCCCGCCGTCCGCGACAGAGTCAATTGCGTCAACAGCCGCCTCTGCAATCACTCCGGCGAAGCCCGCCTCTTCATCGACCCCAAATGTCGCGAACTCATCCGCGACCTAGCAGAGGTGGTCTGGTCATCCGACGCCACCGGCCAAACCACTGCCGAGATTGATAAATCCGACCGCGCCCGTACTCACGCAAGCGACGCCCTCGGCTACTTCATCTCGCAAGAGTTCCCCCTCCGCGGCCCCGCCGGCTTCCAATCCTCCGGCCGGGTGGTCTAAGTTGGCGCGCAATTCTCTCGATTGTCTTGCCTTCCCTTTGCCTTCATTTCCTTGTTCATTTGCTTGCCTGGTGGAGCAGGCGGTTCCGCCGGCTAAAGGCTGCGGAGCAGCCTCCAGGGCCGAAACTCGGGCCCGAAACTCGAAACTCGAGAAACTCGTAAACTCGTCGTAAACTCGTGACGTCGTAAACTCGATCACTTCCTCACCCTCCCAAACTGTCCCAACCCAAAATGCGCCCCATACCCCAACGAAAACGGGACCGCCACCTCCCGATCAAATCTCAACCTAACGGCATACCCGGGCCTCACCGGATCACCTTCCCGATTTCTCCGATACTCCACCGCCGCAAACCGCCCAGGCATCGGACCCGACGTGTGAACGTCTACCAACTCCACCCCCAGGCCATGATTCAAAAGCTCACGCCTTAGTTCAGCCTCTAGGAACGCCTCCACGCTTTGCTTCTTATGCCTGTGCCGCGGCGGCACGAACGGAGTCAAACTCTCAACCACCTGCGTTCTCTCCCCGAATTGTTCAATGCGCCCCTCCCACGTCACAACACATTTCACCGTCCCTCGGTTATCCGCCTGCCATAACTCCGTCACTCTCCGAAAGGCGTCCAGTTCTGTCTGGCTGAAAAAGCCTTTCCGTGTCGCAATCAGAACCCGATCAATCCTTCCCTCTCTCAACGGATCCCGTGACGCCAAGGGCAAAATGTAAGCGTGCCCATGGTCCGTTCGCTTCGACCCATCCGGCTCCTTTCCGCTAAACACTGCTGAAACATATTGCGGCCCACCCGCAATCTTGCTATGCGAGCCCATTAATCGCGTCCGAATCTGTTCCGCTACCTCCAACGTCGTAGTCACCAACGGCAACACCTTAGCATCCAAACCAAGCAACACCCCTCCCACCTGCGGAGCCTTCCTTGTGATGGGCCTCATAACAATATCTGTCATCACTGCGCCTTCACTCAAGCTGTATCGAACCTTCCTCAACACAGGGGGCTGGCTCAGCTTCCGCTTCAAAATCGTCGCGGTCGAAATCGTCAATGCGTCAATCCACGCGCCACTATCCCTGCTACCAACAAACTCCTCTGCCGGTTCCACGCACGCCACCGTCGCCAACTCGGTTTGCCCATTCCTCACACCCGGCTCGCACGAGTACAGCCCCTCCGTAGCAGCCTCCCCCTTCCACAACTCCGCCTGCACCCACGATTCCGATCGCCCCAGGTAATGCAAACTCTCCAAGAGCGCCTCCAGAGCCTTCTCGCCCTCTGCCGAAAGTTCCACCCCGGGCCACATCAGGTAACACGGCTGCGAACGCTCAATCACCAGAAACGAATCAAACACCAAGTTCTTATCAGCCGGGTCCTTTCCGTTCGCCGATAAATACGACCTTGTATGCGCCGTCACTGCCGGTGGCACCTTATAACTCGGTGGCACCCGCGCAAGTCCCTTCAACACACTCTCTACCGTCGCCGCCGGCAGCGCCGAGCACTTTCTTTGCCATGTGTCGTAGAGTCCCCGCAATAACCGGTAGGGTGCTGGTGGCCACTCCGCCACCCCCTCATTCACATTCCGTCCCCACGGGGTTGCGTGATACCGGCCCGCGGGAAAAGTTAGCCGAACCGTAATCATGAAATCGCCGCTTTCTTTTCCTTCTTCTCCTTTTCCTTGTCCACCACCTTCACCTTCGTTTCAAACTCCGTCACCGCCGGCTTCGCAAACTGCCCGGCACATCCCTTAATCCCTTGCTGCACTTCCTTCAGTAATCCCGTCTCTTCCTCCAACACAAAACCTTGCGGCGAAATCCCCCTAACCGCTGTCATCTCGAAATCGCATGACGTCCGTAACCGCAAGCTGCTATCCAAGAAGCGCCTCACCTTCAGCAAACAAAGCGCAATCAAAAGCTTAGTCGCTGCTTCTCCCAACTCATACCCCCGAATCAAAGCCAGGTCTAAGCTGAAATAAGCCGTGATCTGCGCCGCCGTATATTCAACACGCGCATAAGGCACGTTGCTGTACACCCCGGATTCACTCGCCTTCGCGCCCGCCACCTGCGTCTGCCCCGTCGGATCGATCGGACTGTTCTTTACTCCGCCCGATAACACTCGTTCGACGTCCCTTGCCTCGATAAATCCCGTAACCGCCCGGGGAACCTTTACCCTTCCGCCATCCATCAGAGACAAGAAAACCCCATGAACCAAGCTATTCACGTCGTACTTAAAAAGCGTGGCGTAAATCCTCTTCCAGTTCAATGGCAGCTTGGCCGCGTACGCCATCTCCTCCTTCAGTTTCGCCACAAACTCGTCGTTCAACAAAAAGTACGGCGACCCAATGCGGTGCGCCTCCAACAGCGAACTCGTCTCCAATGAGACACCATCGCCTTCCAGCTTTGCCACCACATACGGCAATCCGCTCAGTTCAGCACCCAATCCTGGCCCATCTCCGGCAATCACCGTCTTCTCAAGCCGGTTTGCAACCGATTGAGCGCTTTCCACCAGCAGCATCCGTGTCCCGCTGCCCGGTAGCTTGTATTCTGCCGCTCCAATATCGGCAAAGCCCGTCGGCTGAAACCGATTTCCCGCCACCGGGCGCAAATCCGCCTCAATCAAAATCCGTGGCGCTTTTCCCAATTTCTCGTAATGCATCCATCTCTCCTATCTCGAACCCGGCCCAAAGGTGCTTCCTTGCTACATCGCCTGTTTCATCGCAAGCTCAGAATGAAATAACGCGTCCGGTTGCAGCGAACTGTAGCGCACCGGGATCAACAACGCCGCGCACAGCCTCCCAGCGCCCAGCGCACCACCGTCTCGGTAGGCAACGTCAACGGGACGGAAATTCAGCGCTCGCAGCCGGTTCAAAGTAAACGCAGCAGCCTCGTCCACATGCCCCGCCTGCAATTGCGCAATCACTCGCACATCGCCCCGCACTGCCTTCTCCTCTCCGTCCCGCTCCAATTCGCTCGGCAAAAACAAATGCTTAAGCAAGCAATAAACCGGCAGCGGCTCAGTGTCGCGTGAAAGTTTACGCGTTACAAAATCGTCCCAGCGAAAACTGGCGTACGCAAAAAACAAATCTTCCAGGAGATCGTCATCGATGTCGCGCTCAATGAACCGCGTCACATCTCCTGCATCAACTGAACAGCGCCCTCCCAAAGGATTCACCGCCTTCGATTCTCCCCTCATCCGCACTGCCAAAACGGAAATCATCCGCTCCTCCAGCGTTCCGCCCTCCCAGGCGAACCGCCGGCTCTCTCGCGAAAGATTCTCCCGAATCGGGCCCGCTTCCACATCGAACACAGCACCCAGTGCCGCCGCAATTCGCAGTTCCACGCTCCCCTCAAACCCGCAGTCGCCTAACCATTCATTTGCACTCAAATCGGACGGTCGCAATCGATTCCGCAGCGCAAACACTCGCAAGAGCCGTCCAAACGCCGCCACAACCGTTCGCATTCTCCCAGACTTGTCCTCGTTCCCGTGAAGGAGCAACTGGTAGATCGCCGCCTCCACGGGACGCATCAACTCGCCCACTCCCTTAACGTCGTCCAATCCCCTTAACTGTTCCAAATACCCCAGCAACTCCCGAACCCGATCAGTCTCGCTCTTGTACCCAGTCCTGAAGGTACCTACCGGGAGCGCGACATAACTATCGCCGCGCCTCTTTAAAAGGCTGTACCGCACAAACTCTTTAATCCCTCGGTCCACGCCCAACGAGCACGCCGCCTCAGCAAACTCCAAGGCATTCTTTGCCGGCCGCCCCTGCACAGTCGCTCGTCCCTCTCGCAGCAGCGCCTTCAACTCTCCATAGCCAACCGCATTCGTCCAGAGCGGTGTCCAGATCTCCGCCCGCGCGACATCCTCATTCGACGCCGTAGCATACCCAACTCGTGTCGCGTTGACCGTAAACGGACTACACAAAAGCCGTCGATACCCGACGCCCTGCCTCCGGTAAATCCCACTCGCCCAAACCACCGCACCTTCTAGCGTCAAAACAAAATCCCAAGGATTTGTTGCCGGCCCGCCAGATACGCCTTGCCCCTGATTCGCCCCGCCCGCTCGGCCAGGATCAAACTGTCCGGCTGCATCTCCTTGCAAGGCATTGGTCGGCTCGCCAAACAACGCGTTCCGCAACAATTCCCCCGCAGTCTTGCGTCCTCCCTCCGTCAGCAGCAAACCGCCCACACGTGCCATGAAGTTGTTCGTGTAGTCCAGCCTCCCTTCATTCCCGCCCGTTCCCAAAATCGGCGCGAACGCCCGGCTCCCATCCGCCGAAATGCCCACCGCCGCATCCAGCCACTCAACCGCCCCGTCGCTTAGCCCATTACGGCACTTTCGCAAAATCGCGGTCCGCCGCTCTTCCTGCTTCGTTTCATTTACCGATAAGATCTCCGGCAGCGCCTTGCAGAATTCAATCGCGCTTCGATATTCGGCAAACCGCGCGTCACCCGAACGCGCGATTAATTCAATTCCTTCCTTGTTGTCCTTCTCATAAAAGCCGCTGCCGCCATTCCACGGCCCCAAAATCGGCGTCGGCCTATACTGACTCAGAAAAAAATCAACCAGTTCCTGCCGCCCAAAACGCGAACCCAGCACAAAAGTGCCAGCATCCCAATGCCCGCGCGCTTCACAATCGGCCTGTTCAGTCACGAGCCGCAAGACCGCCAAAGCCTTCAGATAACTTCCCAACGGCTCACTCGTGCAATTCTCCAAAACTAGGATGCGCATTCCTCGAAGTCCTTTCTCGGTTCTTCACTCGCGCGTGCATCGGCCGCTCGCAACAGCGCCTCCAAATAGGCCAGCCGGAATGGCCCCATCTCCTTCAACAGCCGCTGCATCCTCGCCGTCCACGAGTCCCATTCCCCACGCCCGCCGAACTCCATGACCTTGAGCGATAATTCGTGATCAACCTCAAGCTTCCCCTTTATCAACTCGGCCCTATTCAGTCGGTCGCCCTCTTGTATGCCGCGCGCCCTAGCCTTTCCACCCGCCTCAAACTCTCCCGGCATTGACCGGATACTCATTCGAATGCGCCCATGGTGCGCCGCTGCCAAATAAGCCGCCTTGTCTGCGTCCCCCTCTTCAACCATCGCCAGAGCGCTCGCTAACTCGTGCCGAAAATGCTTTCTATCGTGCGTGCCGTTGCCACATTGCTTCGCTAGCAAAACCTCCGGCCGCTCCTCCCCTTGTAGCGTCTTCTGGAAAACCGGGTGCGCCTTTCCCCAGTCATGCTTCCGGGCCGCTACCCGTAAGGCTTCCGCCGACTCCTTATCCACCGCCGCAACCTTTAGTAATTCTTCCAATTCCTCGACCACCCGCTCCGTATGCGCAACGAGAGTTTGCCGGTAATTCCGGTAACTGGTCGCGTTGCTCGAGTCCCCCTCCATCGGCTCCTCTGCTCCTAGTACGACCCCCTCAACCCTCACCTTGCTTTCCGGTGCCCATCCCTCTTCAGTCGTGTATCCCCCAGCCTCGCAACGCGTCAAGAGGAGCATTCCGGGGAACAGCGCTCGCCGCCCATCCAGCCTCTGCCAAGCGTCTTCCGCGAAGCTCCACCAATAAACGTCGTTCTTCTCCGCAAACTCTCGAAACTCTCCCAACGGTACTGGACACAACTCCTCATCCTGTAACTCCTCCCATTCGTCCGGCGGCGCTCCGTCTCCTTCCCACCCTCGCCACGCCAAGTAAACATCCTGCTCCTTCGCCGAGCGGATAAACCGCGAAACGTCCAGATCGTTTCCCCCCAAATCCGCAGACGTGTCAAACAGATCCAGTAAGTCCGCTTTCCGCAGCACATTCTGCCAAGGTTCCGGCCCATCTTCTTGCTTAAGGTCATCCGGTGCCGCCGAGTTCGTATCCTCAAGCTTCAGCCGCGCAGTTTCGAGTTCGTCCTGCGTGTATGGCGCATACGGGTACTTTTGCTTCCAGTAAGTCGGCTCACTCACCCACCAGATTTCCGCGCCTTCGTCTTTCCCCATTCGGTTCACCCTCCCAAACCGCTGGACCAAGCTTCCCCATGGCGCAACATCGGTAACCAACATCCGCGAACTGATATCGATGCCTGCCTCCAATACCTGAGTCGCCACCACAATTTGGCCCTCGGCGGGTAACTGGCCCGTCGCTGAGAGGCGTTGATTCATCTCTCGACGCTCTTGCGGTCGGAAGCGCGAATGCACCAGCAAGACATTTTCACTACTCAGCTTCTTGGCCTTCCGAACCCCGCCGGCAATCTCCCGCGCCCGCGCCACCGTATTCGCAATCACTAGGCTTCGCGTCCCCGCCCGATGCTGGTTCAACACAAAATTGGCGCAGCCCTCCGGCGTCCGGCATACCACTGGCGCAGGCCGCGCGACCTTCCTCGCGTGAATCCTCTCCTTCACAATCGGATGAGCGCGATCATCGATCCCCAGCCGGATCTCCCGGGGATGCGTGTCGAAATCGATTGTTTGCAGCCACCCCGGCCCGACCGTCGCAGACATCCAGACGCACGGCGCACTGCCGTAAATTCCAAATTTGCGCCGAAACGCCCCCAGTTGTGCGGAAGTCGCCAGTGCATCTTCCATCAACTGCACCTCGTCCAACACAATCAGGCAGTCTTGGTTGTAAAGCCCAAAATCAATTGGCCAATGCGCAGGTCGCCGCGCATACCCTCTGTTCAGCGCTCGGCTAAAGTACATATCCTGCGTGCAAACAATCACCGCTGGCTGATCCGGCCTGAGTTTCCGGTCGTTGTCCTCTTTGCTCCCGCCCATCAGCTCCAACACCCTAACGCGGTCTTTTAGCCCGGCCCGTTCCACTAACCACCGCGCCGTCTTTGCCGTTTGAGAAGTTAGGTTCTGGCGAGGCAGTACGACAATGCACCGCGTCGGCGCAATCGCGCCCTGCATTCGCGCATACAACCGGTCCGCTCGACTCATGTATAATGAAGTCGACTCTGGAGCAGGGCAGCCTTCATTGAAGCCAGGAAAAATGTTGCATCTCCACCGCTTCTGCTTACTCCGCGATCACTGATCGCGGCCCCATTTGTGAAACACGCTGCCAGCCCCCTCACCTCGCCACAATGAACGGACACTGCGGCACAGTCCCCTCGATATACTTCCCAAACCTCACTTGCACCGTCTCATTTCGGCTCATGCACGCCCACCCTTTCCGCGCTGCCATACATTTCAGGCGCTTCAACCAACCCAAGGCCACCCAAGCCGCCGCCCGCCTTCTCAAATCCCGCGGCAGCCGCATGAACTACATGAAGCTCATCAAACTCCTCTATCTGGCCGACCGCGAAGCCCTCGCCCGCTGGGGCCGCCCCATCACCACCGCTTCCTACCCCGCCATGCCCCACGGCCCCGTCCTCAGCCAAATCCTTGATCTCATCAACGAGCAGCCCGACCCCTCCGCCCCCGAATCGCCCTGGTCCCACCACATCTCCGAACCTGAACGCTACGAAATCTGCCTCAAACAGCCCGATGTCCCCGGCGACCTCCCCGAAGCCGAAGACGCGCTCCTCGACGAAATTTCTGCCAAATGCGGCCACCTCACTCGCTGGCATATCCGCGACCTCGCCCACACCCTCCCCGAATGGCACGACCCCCAAGGCGGCGCCTTCCCCATTACCGTCGCCGATATCCTAAAAGCCCAGCACAAATCTCCCGACGAGATTCGCGCCATCGAAAGCCAAGTATCGAATCTCGTCCAGATCGATTCTCCCTTTTCTCACGCGCTAACTTAAGAGAAGAGCCCACGCCGTCCCGTATCCACCATGAAGACCTACACGTTCAAAGTCGTTGTCGAGCCCGACGAAGGCGGCTATCACGCCTATTGCCCCGCCTTGCGCCGTTATGGCGCAGTCACCCAAGGCGCCACTGCTGAGGAAGCTCTCAAAAACATCAACGAAGTCGTCCAAATGATCATGGACGAACTCCAAGAAGACGGCATCGCTCTTCCCACCTCTACCGCCGACAATGACGTCGAAGTCTTCGACGGCACTCGCGTCGCCGTAACCGTATAAGTAGAACCGGCGCCAAATGCCGATCGATTTCTCGAAAACCCGAGCGCTCACGGCTGCCGAAATCATCCGCGCCCTTCTCGCCGATGGCTTCGCATTGCGGAAAAGCAAAGGCGGTAGCCATCGTCGCTATCAGCATAAAGACGGCCGCCGCGTCACCGTTCCCTTCCACGGCTCCAACACAACATTCGTACCCAAAACCCTGCGCAGCATCGTTGAAGAGCAAGCCCGCTGGACGGAAGCCGACCTCAAACGCCTCAAGCTCATCTCCTAACGCTCCGCCCCCAGGTCCATTCCTATCTTGCCCTCCGCCCCTTCTTCTGTTTGAATAGTCTCAGCCCCCATGCGCATCTCCTACCTCGTCGCCTACGACATCTCTAACGACAAACGCCTCCGCCAAGTCTTCAAAATCATGCGCGGCTTCGGCGACCACCTCCAATATTCCATCTTCGAGTGCCAGCTCACCCCCATCGATCTCATCAACCTCCGCATCCAACTCGGTGGCGTCATCCACCACGATCAAGACCAGGTCATCTTCGTCAACCTCGGTCCCGCCGAAGGCCGTGGCGACCGTGTCATCACCGCTCTCGGCCGCCCCTACACCCGCGTTGACTCTTCCTGCATTGTCGTTTAATCACACGCCCATTTATCTGTGTTCATCTGTGTTTACCTGTGGCTAATTCCTATGGCATCCCCCCTGTTCAACATCCTCCCGTCCAACCTTCCCGATTACCTCCCCGCCCGCATGGTCAATGAATTCGTCTACTGCCCGCGCCTCTTCTTTTACGAATTCGTCGAGGGCATCTTCCGCGAAAGCGCCGACACCATCGAGGGCGGCCACCAGCACAAACGCGTCGATAAAGAGGGCGCCGCTCTCCCTCCCCCGGCCGAACTCCCAGACGATCTCAAAACCCGCGCCATCACCCTCTCCTCCGAATCCCTCCACGTCATCGCTAAAATCGACCTCTTGCAAATCACCGCCGGCGCCGCCATCCCGGTTGATTACAAACACGGCCGTCCGCGCGAGCTCGAATCCGGTCTCGAACTGTGGCCTTCAGACCGCGTCCAACTCGCCCTGCAAGCCATGCTCCTCCGCGAAAACGGCTACACCTGTGATGAAGCCATCGTCTACTACGCCGCCACCAAACAACGTGTTCGCCTTCTGATCGACGCCGCCGTCATTGCCGATACCATCGCCGCCGTCAACTCCGCCTGGGCCACGGCACAAAACGGCATCATCCCTCCGCCTCTCGACGATTCGCCCAAATGTCCTGGTTGTTCCCTCGCGCCCATCTGCCTGCCTGAGGAAACCAATGCGCTGCTCCACTCCGAAACCTCCGATCCCGACCGTCAACTCACTCTGTTCGACCCATCCGGCCTTCCCAAAAAACCACCTCGCTCCGAAATTCGCCGTCTGGTCACCCCGCGCGACGATCTCCGTGCCGCTTACATCAACACGCCAGGCCTCCGCGTGGGCAAATCTGGCGATGTCCTCCAGGTTAAGGAAAAGGAGGCTCTGCGCCAGGAAATCCGCCTCAACGAAATTAATCAGCTCAATATCATGGGCAACATACAGGTTTCAACACAAGCCATTCAGTCTCTGACGCAAGCGGAGATTCCCGTCTGTTACTTCTCGCAAGGCGGCTGGTTTTACGGCATCACGCAGGGCCTCTCAACCAAGAACGTTTTCCTGCGCAAAGCCCAGTTCAAGTACGCCGAGCAAGACTGGTTCTGCCTTCGCCTGGCCCGCAAGCTCGTCGCCGGTAAGATCCGCAACCATCGCACCATGCTCATGCGCAATCACGACGAGCCGCCTACGCTGGTTCTCGATCAGATGAAAACTATGATCGCCCGCGCCGAAGAGGCGGTCTCGCTCGATGAACTCCTCGGCATCGAAGGCAATGGCGCGCGCCTCTATTTCGGCGAATTCAACGCCATGCTCAAAGCCGACGATGCGGCCGCCCCTTCCACCGAGTTTTCCTTCGATTTCCAATCCCGCAACCGGCGCCCTCCCCGCGATCCCGTGAACGCGCTTCTTTCCCTCGCCTATAGTATGTTGGCCAAGGATCTCACCATCGCTTGTTACGCCGTCGGCTTCGATCCTATGATCGGCTTTTACCACCAGCCCCGTTTTGGCCGCCCCGCCCTCGCTCTCGATCTCATGGAGCCATTCCGCCCGCTCATCGCCGAGTCCGCCGTCCTCCAGGCCATCAACACACGCATGATCACCCCGCGCAATTTCATCCAAGCGGGTAACGCCGTCGCCCTCACCCCCGACGGTCGCAAAGCTTTCTACAACGCCTACGAATCCCGCATGGATTCGCTCGTCTCCCATCCGCTCTTCGACTATCGGCTCTCCTATCGCCGCATGCTCGACGTCCAAACCCGCCTTCTCGCCAAGTACGTCGAAGGCAGCATTCCCCAATACCCCGTGTTTGTCACGCGCTGATGAATCGACCAATTCGCGCCGCTCCCACCGGTCACACTAATAATGATGAAAATCGTCGTATCGGAGTCGGAAGCGTAAGAAGCCGTGAAAAATTCGCCTAAACGAGTTAGTCCCGCAGCCGAAGAAAAAGGGGGACACTCCCGGCTCTGGTCAAAGCTGCCAACCCAAACCACTCCAGCAGCCGTGTCCCCTCTTTTTCGCCGCCGGGGAGGTCGAACACCGCGTTGTTCAGATTGGTCTACGATTTTCCGAGCCGGAAGCGTAAGCGACCTAGTTTGGTCTTTCAACCGAGCAGTCAACAAAATTCTTTGAGGCCGTGAGGGCCATTCCCACTGGAGGCATCTTGAAACATACCTGCCGACGAATATCTGGCGGTATCTGAATCGTGAACGCTGAAGCGCGCACGGGCGCTCTTCCCAGTCCTTGCGGAGTGCCTTCCCGGTCTCCAATCTTGCCGAATGCGTAGTAGAGTTACCACGATTCAGCACTAACTCGTGTCTCATGATCCTCCGCACCGATCAACACAAGCGTATGCTCCTCGCAATCCCCCACGTTCGCCCCAAGTGAATCGGGTCTTGGGCTTGCCTCGGCATTCCCAGACCAAATGGGAAACATTTTGCCAAAGCTGGGTAAATCGCGCTTCACTATCTTTCTGACAAGCCCCAATTAAAGCTGTAATGTTTCGTTATACGAATCCGCTGCCGGCGCTTCCCGCTGAATCTCCTCGAAATCCTCGCCCTGGAGTGCCATTAAACTCTGCTGCAACCGGCCGCTGGATAGTTGTGCAATATGCAGCAAATTGCAGTGCAGTTTCGCCGACGAGATCAATCAAATTATTCCTTCGCCGCCGCGGGCAATGTTCCAGCCCAGCGGCCAGACAAGTTCAACTTGAGGAAGTCCAGATACACCCGCGATGTACTCTTCTAAGAATCTGATATCCATTTGAAAATGATGTCAGTCGGCTTCGATCAAGAGCATGAGATGTGCAGCCGACCCGCGACTTTCCTAACGTGGGTTGCCGCCAACTTTTACCGCGGCGATCCCACTGCCCAAGATTTCCTTTGATTTTGTTAGTGCCCAAGTACAGCATCGCGGGGTATTGACCTGTACCGGCAATGCAGCAGGGCGAGCAGAAAAGAGTCGAAAGGAGTGGAGTTTCAATGAGGCCGCGATCAATTGATCGCGGAAATTGGAAGAGCATTTGCCCGTCGTCGGATTGCATGGCGCGCTTCAATGAGGCCGCGATCAATTGATCGCGGAAATCCGAACTATCTCGCCAACGTTCCATTTTTTATCGTTGGAGCTTCAATGAGGCCGCGATCAATTGATCGCGGAAATGCGCGGCTGTTCTTCGCGGTCGTCCGTGTCGCTGGCGCGCTTCAATGAGGCCGCGATCAATTGATCGCGGAAATACGCCACCTACCCCCCATGCCTAAAGGCAGGGGTATCCGCTTCAATGAGGCCGCGATCAATTGATCGCGGAAATGCGGATATCTCAAAGGCCATCGAGTCTAACTATGTCAAGCTTCAATGAGGCCGCGATCAATTGATCGCGGAAATTAGATGCTTGTGGTGATGTAGAAAAAGTATACGAAGAGCTTCAATGAGGCCGCGATCAATTGATCGCGGAAATACGAGTTAAGCCTTGGAAGACAATTATATTGATCCAGCTTCAATGAGGCCGCGATCAATTGATCGCGGAAATTCAAGGGGTTGCTTGATGGGGCGGTAGAACTTACCCAGCTTCAATGAGGCCGCGATCAATTGATCGCGGAAATCCGAACTATCTCGCCAACGTTCCATTTTTTATCGTTGGAGCTTCAATGAGGCCGCGATCAATTGATCGCGGAAATGCGGCCGCCGCCATAGGCCCCATTCCATATACTTGATGCTTCAATGAGGCCGCGATCAATTGATCGCGGAAATTCCAGCGGAACAGTCAGAGAGTCAACTTTTGACAAGCTTCAATGAGGCCGCGATCAATTGATCGCGGAAATGTGCATACTACGTCTGTAGGCTTCCAGCCTAGATAGATGCTTCAATGAGGCCGCGATCAATTGATCGCGGAAATCCATTGGCCGTTACCGTTCCGCCCCCGCTGGGTCCAATGCTTCAATGAGGCCGCGATCAATTGATCGCGGAAATTTGAGAGGCTCGATGTTGACAGCCTGACCGTCGCGACGCTTCAATGAGGCCGCGATCAATTGATCGCGGAAATCGGCGATATGCCGCAAAGATATTCCAGTTTCTCGCGCTTCAATGAGGCCGCGATCAATTGATCGCGGAAATGTGTTGGAGGAAATGCGTGCCGCGCAAGCGGAGTTGCTTCAATGAGGCCGCGATCAATTGATCGCGGAAATACCACGCCTTTCGGCTCGAGGACGACCGGCAGCATCGGGAGCTTCAATGAGGCCGCGATCAATTGATCGCGGAAATGCCGGGAGGGTGGCCAGCATGAACCAACTCGACGCGCTCGCTTCAATGAGGCCGCGATCAATTGATCGCGGAAATGCCGTCACGTTGCCGGTCGCGCCGTAAGGGATCATGCTTCAATGAGGCCGCGATCAATTGATCGCGGAAATTGGTTGCCCAGCGTTGGCGCGAGTGGCAGAAGCGGTGCTTCAATGAGGCCGCGATCAATTGATCGCGGAAATTGGCGAGCGAGGCCTTCAAGATCGCCGCGCGCACGGACGCTTCAATGAGGCCGCGATCAATTGATCGCGGAAATGGACCTTGCCGAAGCATTCGCCAGCGCCTTACGGATGAGCTTCAATGAGGCCGCGATCAATTGATCGCGGAAATCAAGCCTTTGCGAACCAAGAGTTTGAGGTCTGGCTGGGCTTCAATGAGGCCGCGATCAATTGATCGCGGAAATCCGGATTACTGCCGGATGGGCTAAAGATTGCCCGCAGCTTCAATGAGGCCGCGATCAATTGATCGCGGAAATATTCCCTCCGGGTTATTTTGTGCCAAATGCGGAATGTCCGCTTCAATGAGGCCGCGATCAATTGATCGCGGAAATGCGCTGACAAAGGTGATGGTGGGGGAGCCGTTCGTTACGGCTTCAATGAGGCCGCGATCAATTGATCGCGGAAATAACTTCTACCGGCCAATGCTGTCACTGGTGGTAACACGCTTCAATGAGGCCGCGATCAATTGATCGCGGAAATGAAAAGTTCGGTCGCGGGCTACGTGAAGAAGTTTTGGCTTCAATGAGGCCGCGATCAATTGATCGCGGAAATCAGGACTTGGCTCCTGGCGCAATGGCGGATCTCCAGGCTTCAATGAGGCCGCGATCAATTGATCGCGGAAATTTACCAAATGAGACTTGAGAGATTCATAGATGGCGTCATGCTTCAATGAGGCCGCGATCAATTGATCGCGGAAATCCGGGTAGCATCCCCCACAGGCTGAGGCGCATCTGAGATGCTTCAATGAGGCCGCGATCAATTGATCGCGGAAATAACTTGCTCTCAGCGCGGCATTTCAGCCCAAGCGTCCGCTTCAATGAGGCCGCGATCAATTGATCGCGGAAATTTGCCGACTTAGGCTTATCGGCAACAACTGCACTGCGCGCTTCAATGAGGCCGCGATCAATTGATCGCGGAAATCTTTGCCGTTGGCGGGACGATCTGTAAATGAAAATGAGCTTCAATGAGGCCGCGATCAATTGATCGCGGAAATGCGGGTGTTTATTTCGCACGTGTACGACGAGCTCAATGCTTCAATGAGGCCGCGATCAATTGATCGCGGAAATAAACGATATCTTGGCCAAGAGGCTAGTACCCCGTTACCGCTTCAATGAGGCCGCGATCAATTGATCGCGGAAATGGCGTTACGTTCGGGGCGCGATCAACCCTGGGGCCGGCTTCAATGAGGCCGCGATCAATTGATCGCGGAAATAACCCGCTCCAGCGCTGGCCTGATATTTTCCATCTCGCTTCAATGAGGCCGCGATCAATTGATCGCGGAAATAAACCAGACAAAGGAGGAAAGCAATGGCTTTCATGCGCTTCAATGAGGCCGCGATCAATTGATCGCGGAAATAAAGTGTCCCAAGGAGGGACTGAGGAAATGACACAAGCTTCAATGAGGCCGCGATCAATTGATCGCGGAAATTGGGGTTTGGGCGTGCTTATTAAGCACGAGAACAGGAGTGCTTCAATGAGGCCGCGATCAATTGATCGCGGAAATGCCCAGGCTTGCCGCTTCATCCCGCAAGGCTGATATAGGCTTCAATGAGGCCGCGATCAATTGATCGCGGAAATGCGACCTCACCTACCCGTTGATGAAGCACTACGCCAAGCTTCAATGAGGCCGCGATCAATTGATCGCGGAAATAGCCTCGCCAATACGCAGAACGACGGAAAGTTCCACGCTTCAATGAGGCCGCGATCAATTGATCGCGGAAATTCGGGAACGTCGCGGATGTTGACGCCGCCGAACTCGGCTTCAATGAGGCCGCGATCAATTGATCGCGGAAATGATCTTAGGCCGGTCCCGGTTCACATGCAGATACCAGCTTCAATGAGGCCGCGATCAATTGATCGCGGAAATTGGGCTTCTTCGAGTGGGATATGCAGGATTTGGGGACGCTTCAATGAGGCCGCGATCAATTGATCGCGGAAATGTGGGCCTGTTCAACACGTCCGGGAACGCGAACGCGAGCTTCAATGAGGCCGCGATCAATTGATCGCGGAAATACGGGCGTAGGTGGTATCCAGATCAACGGATGGGACGCTTCAATGAGGCCGCGATCAATTGATCGCGGAAATATAGCTCACCGTGGCTCCGAACTCTGCGCCGCCGAGTTTGCTTCAATGAGGCCGCGATCAATTGATCGCGGAAATCGGTAAAGATGCAAGGATCGTGCTGCCAGTAGACCAGGCTTCAATGAGGCCGCGATCAATTGATCGCGGAAATGCTATGGGGTAACGCCCAAGCGCCAGTCGGTGAATGTGCTTCAATGAGGCCGCGATCAATTGATCGCGGAAATGACAGCTTACCTGGACGAGTACCTGGACGGCGCTAAGCTTCAATGAGGCCGCGATCAATTGATCGCGGAAATGTGGGACGGTAGCGCAAAGTGAAGGCTTCACCGCCGAGCTTCAATGAGGCCGCGATCAATTGATCGCGGAAATGACCGTGTACGGCCAAGGGCTCCCGTTTTGCGAGTGCTTCAATGAGGCCGCGATCAATTGATCGCGGAAATATGTATGCGGATTCGCCGGGGATTATGGCGGCGCTGCCGCTTCAATGAGGCCGCGATCAATTGATCGCGGAAATATCCGTTGTTCGCGACCGGAACAAAACCGAGCGGCCAGCTTCAATGAGGCCGCGATCAATTGATCGCGGAAATGGAGCCGGATGCGCGGCTGTTGCTGGCCCAGGCGAAGGCTTCAATGAGGCCGCGATCAATTGATCGCGGAAATGTATCCGGTTGCCCGCCGGAGCCGATCCAGATGGAGCCGCTTCAATGAGGCCGCGATCAATTGATCGCGGAAATCGGCAGCCAAAACCAAACTCCGGTATCTACCGCATCCGCTTCAATGAGGCCGCGATCAATTGATCGCGGAAATCGTTCTGACAACGAGGGGAATAGCAAGCTGAAGTGAAGCTTCAATGAGGCCGCGATCAATTGATCGCGGAAATCGATCAACGTCGGGCTGCGGTAAGTCTGGCTGCGGTAAGCTTCAATGAGGCCGCGATCAATTGATCGCGGAAATGAAAAGTTGGCCGGATTTATCGCGCAGGGATGGACGCGCTTCAATGAGGCCGCGATCAATTGATCGCGGAAATTTTCGACGTCAGCAAGCCGTTTACAAGTGCTGACGTGCTTCAATGAGGCCGCGATCAATTGATCGCGGAAATGCATGTGCTGCCAGCCGTGCTCACCCGTTGCTCCATCATGCTTCAATGAGGCCGCGATCAATTGATCGCGGAAATAGGCAAGGTGATTGGGGATAGCGGCGTTGCAGCAGTGCTTCAATGAGGCCGCGATCAATTGATCGCGGAAATGTGATATCAAGTATGTACTAGAAACATGCAACAAACTGCTTCAATGAGGCCGCGATCAATTGATCGCGGAAATGCCACGGATTCATCAATCGACTTCCGGGCCTTCTGCTGGCTTCAATGAGGCCGCGATCAATTGATCGCGGAAATAACGCGAGCCATCGCCAAGTCCGTAGATGGGCTTTTAGCTTCAATGAGGCCGCGATCAATTGATCGCGGAAATTGGCTAGCGCTTCTTTCGCCTCGGCTTCGTGGGTCGTGCTTCAATGAGGCCGCGATCAATTGATCGCGGAAATCCACTTGCTCGCGCGTGCCGTTGATGTTCAGATTGTTGCTTCAATGAGGCCGCGATCAATTGATCGCGGAAATGGCGCAGATCCGCCAAGGTTGTCGCTGAGATTTGATCAGCTTCAATGAGGCCGCGATCAATTGATCGCGGAAATGGCTTCGTATGCGCGGACGGCGGCGGCGCATGTTTTGCTTCAATGAGGCCGCGATCAATTGATCGCGGAAATCCACGGGCGGCGGTACGGTAACGAGTTTCAGTGCAGGGCTTCAATGAGGCCGCGATCAATTGATCGCGGAAATGGCTCACGGCGGCGAGCAACCGCCCGCAGTTTGACGCTTCAATGAGGCCGCGATCAATTGATCGCGGAAATAACCTTAAACACGCGGGCAAGCCAAGCCAGCATCGGGCTTCAATGAGGCCGCGATCAATTGATCGCGGAAATAGCCTACCCTTTAACTATTCTATTTTCAAACACCTCTGCGCCACTTTGCGAGCGCCGCCCTCAAGCTGATCCTTTCGGACAGGAGCATGACGTCCTCTCATCATACAAGTCTCTCGCCCACACGTAGATAGAGCCTCGCGAGCAGGCTCCGCCTATTCTTCCTCACGTAGTCGCTCGCGTCACTTCGCACGCAGGATTCGCTTCTGATCAACCCAAATATCGCAAACAGCCACAACGGAAACTAGAATATCTCAAACCAATCGCATAAACCGCACCGTCTTAGTAATCTCCTCGATAAGTCTCCGATAACTCTCGGAAAGTCCCCGGAAAGTCCCAAGAACTCCGCCGCCCATCGCTCTCCCACACCCATCTAGCGCATCTCTTCGCCCTCCGCCCATCGCTCCAAATTTCGCCGATCACAAACGGGTGATAAAAATGATCTCCCTTCCTTTCATCGACTTCCCCAAAAATTTCCGCGATCCCCGTTCGCCCCGTTCTACGCTAGCCCCATGGAAACCTTTATCGAAGGGCCCGCCCAAAAGTGCCAAAATCTCGCTGTTCCGGGAAGAAAGTCCCTCCTATGGTCAAATAGGGTGATCGGCCCGCCGGTCACCCGCACTCCCCTGCGGCGCCATTCTGTCTTCTGTATTCGAGATTCTGTCTTCTGTTCCATGCCCAAGCGCACCGACCTTCACCGCATCATGATCCTCGGCTCCGGCCCCATCGTCATCGGCCAGGCCTGCGAATTCGATTACTCCGGCGCCCAAGCCTGCAAAGCCCTGCGTCAGGAGGGTTATGAGGTCATCCTCCTCAATTCCAACCCGGCCACCATCATGACCGATCCCGAACTGGCCGACCGCACCTACATCGAACCTCTCAGCGTCCCCTACGCCGCCGAAATCATCCGCAAAGAGCGCCCCGATGCATTGCTCTCCACTGTCGGTGGCCAAACTGCTCTCAACCTCGCCATCGATCTAGCTGAAGCCGGCGTTCTCGACCAATACAATGTCGAACTCATCGGCGCCAAAGTCGAAGCCATCAAAAAAGCGGAAGACCGTCTGCTCTTCAAAGACGCCATGCGCAAGATCGGCCTCGATATGACGCAGTCGCAGCTCGTCAATAACATCGACGACGGTCTCAAATTCGCCGCGCGCATGGGCTATCCCATCATCCTGCGCCCCAGTTTCACCATGGGCGGCACCGGCGGCGGTATCGCTTACAATCGCGAAGAGCTCGAGGAAATTCTCGAACGCGGCATCGATCTTTCTCCCGTTCACGAAGTGCTCGTCGAAGAAAGCGTCCTCGGTTGGAAAGAATTTGAACTGGAGGTGATGCGTGATCTGGCCGGCAACGGCATCATCGTCTGCTCCATCGAAAACTTCGATCCCATGGGCGTTCATACGGGCGATTCCATCACTGTCGCCCCTGCCCAAACCCTTACAGATCGCGAATATCAAATGATGCGCGACGCCGCTCTGCGCTGCTTGAACGAAATCGGCGTCGATACCGGCGGCTCGAACGTGCAGTTCGCCATCAATCCACAAAATGGCCGCATGGTTGTTGTGGAAATGAATCCGCGCGTCTCGCGCAGTTCCGCTCTGGCTTCAAAAGCCACAGGCTTTCCCATCGCGAAAATTGCCGCTAAACTCGCCGTTGGCTACCGTCTCGATGAAATCAAGAACGATATCACCCGTGCCACACCCGCTTGCTTCGAGCCCACCATCGATTACGTCGTCGTCAAAATCCCGCGCTGGCAGTTCGAAAAATTCCCTGGCGCTGAGCCCGTCCTCGGCACGCAAATGAAATCCGTCGGCGAAGTCATGGCCATCGGCCGGACCTTTAAACAGGCTCTTGGCAAGGGTCTGCGCAGTCTCGAAACCGGCAAGTCTTCCGTCAAGCTCGATCCCGCTCTCATCGCCAAGCGCCTCATCACGCCCAATCCCGACCGTCTCGATTACATCCGCTTCGCCTTTGCCCAGGGTCACACCGTCGAACAAGTTTTCGAAATGACGAATATCGACCCCTGGTTCCTCCAGCAGGTCTACGAACTCGTATTAGAGGAAAAAAGTCTGGCCAGGCCCTTGTCCTCCATCACCACGCGTGAATTTCGCCGGCTCAAGCGCGATGGTCTGGGCGATCGGCAAATCGCCGATGTTCTCGGCGTCGAACCCATGGCTGTGCGTGAAGCTCGCAAGAATTTAGGCGTAACCGCCGTCTTCAACCGCGTCGATACCTGCGCCGCTGAATTTGTAAGCTTCACGCCCTACATGTATTCAAGCTACGAATCGGAGGACGAATCGGCGCCCACCCATCGTAAGAAGGTCATGATTCTCGGCAGCGGTCCTAATCGCATAGGGCAGGGAATTGAGTTCGATTATTGCTGCTGCCATGCTTCTTTCGCTCTGCAGGATTTCGGCGTCGAATCCATCATGGTCAACTGCAATCCCGAAACCGTCTCCACCGATTACGACACCAGCGACCGTCTCTACTTTGAACCGCTCACGCAGGAAGAAGTCCTCAACATCTACGACACCGAAAAGCCCGAGGGCCTCATTGTTCAGTTCGGCGGTCAGACTCCTCTCAATTTGGCCATGCCCCTCAAGCAGCTTGGCCTGCCCATTATCGGTACAGACCCCAGCTCCATCGATCTTGCCGAAGACCGCAAGCTATTCGGCAAACTTCTGAACGATCTCAACATCCCTTCGCCCCCGCATGGTACGGCTACCAACGCCGCTGAAGCCTGCGACGTGGCCGCGCGTTTGGGTTTCCCTGTTCTCGTGCGCCCCAGCTACGTTCTCGGCGGCCGCAATATGGTCATCGCTTACAACGAGGAAACCGTGCGCCGCTACATGCACGAAGCCACCAATCTTTCAGTCAAGCGGCCTGTTCTGATCGATCGATTTCTCGAAGACGCTACTGAAGTGGATGTCGATGCTCTTTGCGACGGCCACAACGTTCTCATCGCCGGCATCATGGAGCACATCGAAGAAGCCGGTGTTCATTCGGGCGATAGCTCGTGCGTTCTGCCGGCCATCTCAATTTCGAAAAAGACTCTCGCGACCATCGAAGAATACACCGCCAAACTCGCTCGCGCCCTGAATGTGGTCGGCTTGATGAACGTGCAATACGCGCTGAAAAACGGCGATGTCTACGTACTCGAAGTGAATCCGCGCGCCTCGCGTACCGTCCCCTTCGTCGGCAAAGCCACCGGCGTTCCGCTGCCCAAAATCGCCGTCGGCCTCATGCTCGGTAAGAAATTGGATGAATTCAAGTCGCTCACGGGCGGCATCGTCAACGGCACTCTGCCGGTTCGCAACTTCTTCGTCAAAAGCCCGGTTTTCCCGTTCAATAAATTCCCTGGCGTCGATCCCGCTCTTGGACCCGAAATGCGCTCCACCGGCGAAGTGATGGGCGTGGGTGAAAGCTTTGGCGAAGCGTTCGGCAAGGCCCAGCTAGCCGCCGGGTCTCCGATTCCGGATGGCGGCTCGCTCTTTATCAGCGTCAACGACCGCGATAAGCAAGCCGCCGTTCAAATAGCCACGAAATTTCGCGAATTCGGTTTCTCCCTCTTCGCTACGCGCGGCACTGCCGGCGCGTTGCGGTCCGCCGGCATACCTTCGAAGACCGTCTTCAAAGTCAACGAAGGCCGCCCCAACGCTGTCGATCTTCTCAAAGCCGGCAGCCTCAATCTAGTCGTCTACACCACGACCGGCAGCCACTCGTTCCCGGACGAACAAACCATCCGCCGCAACGCCGTCACTTACCGAATTCCCTGCATTACCACCATGAGCGGCGCTCGTGCCGCTGCCGAAGCCATCGCGTTCCGCCGCCGCGATCCGCTGCCGCGCGTCTGGAGCCTCCAAGAGCTACACGCCCGGAACGCAAATACAGCCCTTGAGATACAGAACGGCGTGCCCGGCAATCTCAACCCGATCGCCAGCGAGCTTGCAAAATAATTCGCCGCCCCGGGCTGAAACTTGCCGGGCGTGCAACGTGTTCTTGCCGAGTTTTTCGGCCCAATATGGAATCAGCGTGCAATGCGCCGAACCGGTGACCGGATCTTCCGGAACGCCCAGCTTGGGCGCAAAGAAGCGCGACACGAAATCGCAGTTTTTCCCGCGAGCCGTGGCAATAAATGCCGACTGATTGAGCTTTAACAAAGAATTCATATCTGGTTGTAGTGCAAGCACTTCTTCTTCGCTGTCATAGACCAGTAAACCATCGCGAGCCGCCAATATTTCCCGTGGCTTCCCGCCCATCGCCGCAATCAATCCCGGTTCAATTGTCACTTTAACTGGCGGTCTGGAGGGGAAGTCCATAGCCAGCAAATCGCCTTCGCGTTTTACCTTAAGTTCTCCCGATAAAGTATCAAAGTAAACTGTCTCGCCTGGCAGGTTAAGTTCATGAAACAAAACGTGTGCGGATGCAAGCGTCGCATGCCCGCACAGATCCATTTCTACTGCCGGCGTGAACCAGCGCAAATGATAGCGCCCATTCTTTTCTACAAAATAAGCCGTCTCTGCCAGGTTGTTTTCGCTGGCAATCGACTGTAGTGTCGCGTCCGGGAGCCAGTTTTCTAACGGACAAATCGCGGCTGGATTGCCGCCGAAAACGTTCTTGGAAAATGCATCGACTTGGAAGATGGATAGTTCCATCCACCCAGTTTAATTCACTCGCGCCCGGTACTTCTCCTTCAGAACAAGCTCGTCAAAGATCGCCAAAACCTTCTTGCGGTAGGTGTACATTTGCCGCAATGAATTACGGAAATTATCTTCATACCGCCTTGGTTGCAACCATTTATGGAGCAGCGGACGGGGTACATCGATGTCCCGGCGCAAATCGTCGGCGGAATGTCCCCGCAGGAACAAACCGTAGAAGATCGCCGCCTCGCGTTGCGGGGCCAGCGGGTCGAAATCTTCGCGGCCTATCATACCTTGCCAGATTGCCAAAACCGTAGCTTACTACTAAATGAGGGACTTTAGATACTGCACCGCCGTGCCTCATTTCCTCAGTCTAACAATGCTGTCAAGGGGTGCGCCATTACTTTTTATTGGCTGACTTTTTCGGCCTCCGAAGTGTGGATTTGCTTGCCAATCTTCTCGGATATTTCCGCCGCCAAGCCGGCTACGTCTTTCGTATCGCCATCGAAGTCTCCGGTCCAGATCTGGACTTCATCTTCAGTCCTCACCATTTGGACCCTGACTCGCACCCGCCCGGCCAACGGCTGAGCGACCGCCACGACAATGACCCGCGCACCCAGTTCCCGTCCGGCAGCCAGTTGATCCACCGGGGCGGATTTGGTGTAGCCGACGACCGAGGCTACCGGCACAACGGGCACTGGAGACCGCCGGGCGAGCGCATCAATAACCGCAGCCGTCAGGGCGCTATCAAAGCGTTCGTCCTCCACCGATCCACTCATGGATCGAATGGGCAACACCGCAACCTCTGAACTCCCCGCCACTGCCGGAACTTGCCGGCTGCCATCGGCGGCTTTGGCGGAGCGCGCGTGCATGAATCGCCAACCCCAAAGGGCCAGCGTTGTCAGAAGGATAGCCGCCACAGCAATCCCCAGCATCCTGCCCAGCGTTTTGCCCAACGACAGCGGGTTTTGTTTGTGCAGTGCCGCCACGTCGTCACTTTCCGCTTTGTCATGTGAGCCGCTGCCTAAATGGTCATTTTCAGGATCACCCAAATATTCGGTAACCGGGGCCTCAAATCGGTAGCCTTTCCCTGGCAGCCACCGCACCATAGGATCTTCTTTCGAGGTATCCTCCAGCACTCGTCTCAGTTCAAGGATCTTGGCGGTTAGCTCTTCCTCCGCAAAATTCGATCTCGCAAAAAATCGATCCACCAATCTTTCCGTAAACACAATCTGGTCGGGCTTCTCCACCAGCATGATCAGAATTTGTAGCGTACTCTCTGGTATAGGCTGGAGTAAACCATCGCGGGTTAATCGCCTATTCCGCCGATCTAACCGGAATCGGCCAAACTCATAAATCGTGCTAAGTTGCGATGACATAATCCCCGGAAACTGACAAAGTAGTCATCGGTTGTAAGCGGCGGTGTCTTCAGGTTCCATGAAAAAAAGGCGGCTCGTTATGTCAGGATGGAGCGTGCCCGACTTCATCAGCCTCTCGAACAAGATCGCACTCATCACCGGCGCATCCTCCGGCATCGGAGCCGCTACTGCGCAGCTGTTTGCACGCTTGGGAGCGCGCGTGGCTATCGGCTACAACCGAAATGTGCAAGGTGCCGATCAAGTTGGTGAAGCTATCCGGCAGGCAGGGGGGACGTCGATTGCGGTTCAGGCGGAGATGTTGCATGCCGTCGAAATCACCCGGCTCGTGGACGAGACAACGGGCAAACTCGGCCCCATCGACATTCTGGTGAATAATGCCGGCTCGCTTGTCGAGCGGGTGAAATTCGAAAAGATGACCGAGGCGCTTTGGGACGAGGTGATGGATCTGAATCTCAAGAGCGCGATGCTGGCGACACAAGCCGTGGCGGCCAGCATGATTGAGCGCAAGGAAGGCACGGTGATCAATATTGTCTCGATTGCCGGACGCAATGGCGGAGGCCCTGGCGCGGGTGCCTATGCCACCGCAAAGGGCGGTCTGATTACTCTAACCAAGGCGCAAGCGAAGGAACTGGCGCCGCATGGCATCCGGGTAAACGCCGTCTCACCCGGCGTGATCGATACGCCCTTTCATGAAGTGTTTTCCACTCCCGAAATGATGGCCAGCTTTGTAAAGGGCATCCCGATGGGGCGCGTTGGGAAGCCGGAGGAGGTGGCGAATGTCATCGCTTTTCTCGCTTCCGACGCTGCCAGCTATATTACAGGAGAAACCGTTGAAGTGAACGGCGGCCAGTTGATGCTCTAGTGGGCGCTTGGCGCGGCGGGAATCACTATCTGGAACCTCACGTTTGGATCGAGCACAGACAGCGCCCGATTCACCCAACCCGGCTTTGGGTTCGTTCTCTGAGCCCGACTCGCTCCAACGCAACACGGTGGTTCCTCGGGTCAATTCACCCAAACGGCATTTGTTCACATGCGGGAGGTGTCACTCTGAAGATAACCGGCATCTTCGCCGGTGACGCGCCCCCGCGCAGCAGGACTCTGGAGGTCAAAACAGATTTTAACGAGCTGGGGCGGCCATGAACCACTTTCTGGAACCTCACCCCAGCGAGTACCGTAATACTCTAAGAATATCCAATGGACCTCCGCATCGAGAATTTATCCAAGACCTACCCCAACGGCGTCCGAGCCCTTGATAACGTCTCTCTCACGATCCCTTGCGGGATGTACGGTTTGCTGGGACCGAACGGCGCGGGAAAATCCACGCTGATGCGCACTATCGCCACGCTGCAAGAACCGGACAGCGGCCAAATCCATCTCGATTCGCCTGACGGGCTCGGTTCGCTGGACGTGCTCCACCAGAAGGAAGAATTACGCAAACGTCTGGGTTATCTGCCGCAGGATTTTGGCGTTTACCCGCGCGTGTCGGCAGAGGACATGCTCGATCATCTCGCGCTGCTGAAAGGCGTAACCAATAGGAAAGAGCGCGGCAGTCTTATCGAGTCTCTGCTAGTCCGCACCAACTTGCATCAGGTTCGCAAGAAAGCGCTCACCAGTTTTTCGGGCGGCATGCGCCAGCGCTTCGGGATTGCGCAAGCGCTGATTGGCAATCCGCAGCTCCTTATTGTTGACGAGCCCACCGCGGGGCTCGATCCGGGCGAACGCAATCGCTTCTATAACCTGCTGGCGGAAATCGGCGAAAACGTTATTGTCATTCTTTCCACTCACATTGTGCAGGACGTTATGGAACTCTGCACTAACATGGCGATTATTCACGAAGGCCGTGTTTTGTTCGCGGGCGCGCCGGACGATGCCGTTGAAGCGTTAGGCGGCAGAATTTGGCAGAAATTCGTGCAGAAAGCCGAACTGAAGGACCTGGATTCACGCTTCCGCGTCATCTCCACCAAGCTCATTGCGGGCCGGCCGCTGATTCACGTTTACAGCGCCGAGCCTCCGGGGGACGGTTTCGCACCCGTGCCCGCCGATCTCGAAGACGTCTTCTTCTCGCGCATCGCCGGACTTCAATAACGGGACGCGACAACTATGTTTCTACATTTTGTAAGCTTCGAAATCCGCTATTGGCTACGTTCGTGGATGCTCTGGATTTTCCTGTTCATCATTGCCCTGATGATCTTCGGAGCGACGGCAACGGATCAAGTCACGATAGGCGGCGCACTTGAAAACACCTTTCGCAACGCGCCATTTGTCATTGAAAACTATTACTCGTTCATCTGCCTTCTCACTTTGTTGATGACGGTTGCCTTTGTGAATTCCGCTGCTTCGCGGGATTTCGCATCGAACACTCACCAGATGATCTTCGCCACGCCCGTTCGCAAGTTTGATTATCTGGCGGGCCGTTATCTGGGATCGACACTCGTTGCGGTTATACCCTTTCTGGGTGTTTCTCTGGGCATTATCGTTGGGAAATTTATGCCTTGGATCGATCATGAGCGCTGGGGTCCCGTTAGTTGGCCAGCGCATCTGGACGGCATTCTCGTGTTCGCAATTCCTAACACTTTTTTCATCGCCGCCATCATCTTCGCGATTGCGGTACTCACACGCAGCACCGTCACATCCTTTATCGGCGGACTTTTTTTGCTCACCGGCTATGGCGTTGGGCAAGCGCTCACCTCCGACATACGCCATGAAACCGCCGCCGCCCTGCTTGATCCTTTCGCCATTCGCACTTTCGAGCTCGCCACCAAATATTGGACCGTGGCCGAAAAGAATACCGCAACCATCGGCTATGGCGATCACTTACTGTTGCTGAACCGCCTGATTTGGATGGGTGCCGGTGCGGTGATTTTTGGCTTCGCCTATTACCGCTTCCGGTTCGAAGAGCGCGCATCGAAGAAAAAGCCAAAACTGACAGCTCTGGAACCGGGCACCGCAACCGTGCTTGCGCCATCGTCTCTGCACCAATCTTTCGGTTTGGCGGCCCAAGCATCACAATGCTGGGGCGCGCTGAAGGTTGAGTTCTTCGGCCTTGTTAAGTCCACTTCGTTCATTGTCATCACCGTAGCCGCTTTGCTCAATTGTGTTCCCAGTCTTGCGCTGAGCAACACCGAAGGCTACGGCAACACATTCTTCCCGGTGACGTACCGCCTGATTGAAGTGATTCAGGGCACGCTCTATATGTTTCTGCTGGGCATGATTACTTTTTATGCCGGCGTGCTGGTCTGGAAAGAGCGTGATTCGGGCATGGACGAGATTCACGATGCGCTGCCCAACCGTAACTGGCCCATCTACACCGCTAAACTCGCGGCATTGCTCGGCAGCATTTTTCTAATCGTGTGTTTTGCCGCGGCATCCGGCATTGTCACGCAATTCTTCCTTGGCTACCACCGTTATCAACTCGCTTTGTGGGTGGAGGAATTGCTGGGAATGGATTTCACCATGTTCATTCTCTTCACCATACTGGCCTTTTTCATCCATGTGGTGGCGCCGAACAAATACATCGGCTATTTTGCGTTCATCGCCTTCGCCATTGCGAATTTATTCGTCTGGAGGCCGCTGAATGTCAGCACGAATCTTTTGCAGTTTGCCGGGAGGCCGAACACCACTTATTCCGATTTCTTCGGCTTTGCGCCTTACTGGCAGAGTTGGGGATGGTTCACACTCTACTGGTTCGCCTTCTGCGCCCTACTATGCGTGGGTAGCGTAGCCTTTTGGCAGAGAGGGCGCGAACGGGAGTGGAAATTCCGCATTCGTGAGGCGGCCGGGCGTTTCAGCGGGGGCTTGCGCGTAGCCGCTCTGGCCAGCCTAGCCGTCTTTCTCGGCTCCGGCGCTTGGATTTTCTACAACACCAAGATCCTCAACACGGTTCTGGGCGAAAACGACCGCGACAAAATGGCCGTCGATTACGAGAAGACGTATAAGAAATACGAATATTTGCCGCAACCGCGCGTTGTGGATGTGAATTATACAATCGATATTTATCCCGAGAGGCGCGCCGCTACCATGCGCGGCGATGAGATCATTCAGAACAAAACGGCCAGTCCGATCTCGATCCTTCATCTGACATACGCCGAGAGCGACTATGCAACGCAAGTTTCGATTGACGGCGCAATCTTGAAAAAAGATGACGAGCGTCTGCGATACCGGATCTACAATTTCAACCCGCCGCTGCAGCCGGGCGAGCAACGCCACATGCGTTTCACTGTGAGGCGCGCGCCGCGAGGCTTCGAGAACTCCGCTACGGTTCTACAAGTCGTGCAGAACGGAACCTTTTTCAACAACTCGGTTGCGCCGCAAATCGGCTATCAATCTCGCCACGAACTCGATAACAAAAACCGGCGCAAGAAGTACGGCCTAAAAGAGAAGGACCTCATGCCCCCGTTGGAGCGCAACTGCGCCGCCGATTGCATGAACACTTACATCAGCAATAACTCCGACTGGGTAAACGTGCATACGGTGATTAGTACTTCGCCCGATCAGATCGCGATTGCGCCCGGTTCTCTTGAACGCGAATGGAGCGATAATGGACGCCGCTATTTTGAATACCAATTGGACCATGTTGCCCTGAATTTCTATTCGTTTCTCTCCGCCGCTTATACCGTCAAACGCGCCGATTGGAACGGCATTAAAGTGGAAGTGTATTACCTGAAAGAGCAGCCGTGGAACGTAGATAAGATGCAGCGCTCGATAGAAAAATCGTTTGAGTATTACACCCGGAACTTCGGCCCTTACATGCATAAAGAAGCGCGCATCATTGAGTTTCCACGCATTGAACGGTTCGCGCAAGCCTTTCCCGGCACCATGCCGTATTCGGAAGCCATTGGGTTCATCCAGCGCCTAAAAGACCCCGAAGATATCGACATGGTTTACTACGTTGTGGCGCATGAGATGGGCCACCAGTGGTGGGCGCATCAGGTGGTTGGCGCCAACATGCAGGGCGCCACAGTGCTTTCAGAAACGTTGGCGCAGTATTCGGCTTTGATGGTGATGGAGAAAGAATATGGCCGCGATGTTATGCGTAAGTTCCTGAAATACGAGATGGATAATTATTTGCGATCAAGGGGCCGGGAATTGCTGAAGGAGCGGCCACTCATGCGCGTGGAAGGGAATCAAGGTTATATCCACTACCGCAAAGGCAGTGTGGTTATGTATTATCTGAAGGAAATGATAGGCGAAGAGGCCGTGAATCGAGCTCTGCGAAAGGTTATTGCGCAATACGGCTATGCGCAACCGCCGTATCCGACTTCCTACGCTTTAGTGGATGCCTTGCGGGAGCAAACTCCGCCGCAATACCAATACTTGTTGAAGGATTTGTTTGAAGACATTACGCTTTTTTCAAACCGTGCTCTTTCGGCCACAGCGAAGAAGCGTTCCGATGGAAAGTATGACGTCACCATAGAAGTTGAATCCAAGAAGTTCAAAGCCGACGAAAAAGGGAATGAGACGGAGGTGGCGGTGAACGATTGGATTGAGATTGGCGCGTTTGCGAAGCCGGCAAAAGATAAGAAATATGGCAAGACTCTTTATCGCGAACGGCTGTTAATGAAGGGCGGCAAGTGTACGTTTCACTTTACGGTGGATGAACTGCCGGAGAAAGCGGGGATCGATCCGTTTCTGCTTTTGATTGACCGTCAACCGGACGACAATACGAAAGATGTGGAGGTGGCTTCTTAGCGGGCTTTGGGTGGAGCGATGCCCATAGTGACGCGACCTTGAAATAAAACGGCCAAGCGAAGCCGTCATCCCGCAGCGTAAATTAGCTGCTATTATTGAAGCGTAGCGACCAAAAGGCATGACCGTCAGCGTTAACATCAGCCCCGAACTCGAAGCGCGTCTCACCGCTCGCGCTCGATCCACCGGGCGCTCTGTTGAAAGTCTCATTCAAGATGTTATCGAACGTGAAGCTGCGTCCAGCGCCTCTTCTTGCGAAGCCACAGGGTCCGAAAAAGCCAGGGCCTTCCACCGGTGGGCGAAGAGCTTTCCGGCTGATTTGCCTATTCTCTCTCTTGAGAGCGTTAGCCGCGAAAGTATTTATCAACGGGACTAACGATTGGCCGTTCTCGTTGATAGCAATGTGCTGATCTTTAGCGTTCAGCAAGGCCACCCTTGGCATGAAGAATCCATCAGGGCGATAGAAAGACTGCTTGCGGCAGAGGAGGGTGTCTGCGTCCTCTTGCAGAACGTCGCGGAGTTTTGGAACGTCTGCACTCGGCCGGTTGATAACAACGGCCTTGGCTTAACACCCGGGGAAACCGGGCGCCGGCTGACACAACTCGATTCCATACTTACGGTCCTTCACGACAGGCCAGCCGTTTATGACCGTTGGCGCGATCTCGAGGTCCGGTATTCGGTGAGGGGTGTTCAAGTTCACGACGCCAGGATAGCCGCAGCCATGCAGGTTCACGGGATCGCGCAAATTTTGACCTACAACCCGCGAGATTTCAAGAGATACGACTTCATTTCGGCAGTTCATCCAAGAGACATCGCGTAGCGCCGTTCTTCCTCACACCGCCCAACTAAAATCCCGTACAGCTGGGTTGCTGGCTTTATCCCCTTCGAGCAACCTCATCAGCTCGAGCCGCAGAGCATCCACCAACGCCCGCCAGCTGGCATCAATCACGTTATCGGAAATCCCAACCGTGGCCCAGCTCTGCTTGTGATCCGTCCATTCCACCAGCACGCGCACCTTCGATTCCGTACCGCCCTTGGCTCCCAGGACACGCACTTTGTAGTCGGTCAAACGCACTTGCGTGATCGCTGGATAGATAGAGGACAAACATTGCCGCAGGCAGATATCGAGCGCATGCACGGGCCCGCTGCCGGTGGCCGTAGAGGAATGAACGCCCTCGCCCACTTTCAGGGTTACGCTCGCGGTGGTCAGCGTGTCGCCGCTGTTTTGGAGCTTGGTGCCCACCTCATAATTCACCACATCGAAGGGATGAAAGCCGGGGGTGACCGCTTCGCGGACCAGCAGCTCAAAGGTTCCTTCCGACGCTTCGAAATCGTAGCCCTGGTGTTCCATGTGCTTAATGCGCTGCAGAATTTCACGGCGCGCCGTTTCGGCGAGGTTTTCGTCTTTCAAGCCAAGTTCTTTCAATTTATAAGCGACATTGCCGCGCCCTGAAAGATCGCTCAGCAAGACACGCTGGCGGTTACCCACCATCTCCGGCTGCACATGTTCATAGGTAGCGGAATCCTTCATAACGGCGCTTACATGGACCCCGCCTTTATGCGCAAAGGCGCTGGGACCGACATAAGCCTGTTCGCGTCGCAGCGGCAAGTTGGCCAGTTCGGCCACGAAGCGCGCCACGCTTGTCAGCTTCTTGAGATTCTCCGGGCCGACGGTTGTGTGCCCCAGCTTCAGTTCGAGATTGGCGAGGATGGAACACAGATTCGCATTGCCGCAGCGCTCGCCGTATCCATTGATGCACCCCTGCACGTGCGTAACTCCGGCTTCCACGGCCACCAGCGTATTGGCCACTGCCAGTTCGGCGTCGTTGTGGGTATGAATGCCCAGGACGCCATCGAAGTGCGCGCGCACCTCAGCCACCACCTCCGCCAGCCGCATGGGCATGGCGCCGCCGTTGGTATCGCACATGCACAGCACGTCGGCCCCCGCATTCTTGGCGGCTTCCAGGGTCTTCAGCGCATAGCTCGGATTGGCGTGATATCCGTCGAAGAAATGCTCGGCGTCATAAACCACTTCGCGGCCGTGCGCTTTTAGAAAACGAACCGTATCGGCAATCAACTCCAGGTTCTCTTGCTCGCTGATGCCCAGCGCCCGGCGCACATGAAAATCCCAGGTCTTGCCGAAGATGGAAACCACCGGGGTATCGGCGGCTATCAACTCGCGAATGCTAGCATCTTCCTCAACCCGGTGTTTGGCCAGCCGGGTGGCGCCGAATGCGGTGAGCTTGGCGTGTTTGAACTTCAAGCCGCGCGCGCGTTCAAAGAACTCCTTGTCTTTCGGATTCGACCCTGGCCAGCCGCCTTCAATGTAATCGATGCCAAGATCATCCAGCTTCTGCGCGATCAGCACCTTGTCTTCCGCCGAGAAGGAGACGGCCTCGCCTTGGGTGCCGTCACGCAGTGTGGTATCGAATGTTGCGATCTTCATTGAATGCAATTCCCTTGAATAAAAGTAAAAAGCCACCGGCTGGATCTCCCCGCCGGTGGCCTCTTAACAAACAAACTTGGACGAGGTCTCAGGCAGGGCCGCTAATGGCCACGCTAATAAGGATTTCGCCCTGAAGGAGAAGTACCATAATTTTTCACTATACACCATCTGGGATGGGAAAGTGGTTCAGCGCTTATGGGGGACGCTCCCTCGCGGTCGCGGTTCAGAAACAGCGGTTGGTCATTCAAGGCAACCGGTATTCGCAGGTGCCCACATGCTCAGCGTCCGGATCGGAGACCAGGAAACGCACGGCGCGCGCCTTGGGAGAAAGTACCTTATCAAAGTTTGCACTGACAACGCGGTTTGTCCACGGAGTTTTCCAGGTAACACGCCAAAGCCAATTGTTCAGCAGCTTCTGATCCGCTGAAAAACTGGCTACGCGAATCACTTGCTCCCTTTGGTCCGTTTCGAGCGTGGGCCGCTGCGGCGTGACAATGAGTTTCCCGGTGAGCCTATCTTTGGTTCCGTCATAGGTCGCGGGACACGAGACATCGAGACCGGTGTAAGTGAGAGGACTGGAGATGGCGGCCTCCCAAAGTGCTTCCGCCATTGCCTTACTTGTAACGGCGTCGTCTGCCACCGCATAATAGCCTTTTCGCGTACGGGCGGTGGCCTCAGGGCGATTCATCTGAATCTCAATCTGGCGGTAACCGCCATCGAAGCTCGTGTTCGAGGGCGAGTAGGAAATGACGTATGCGCTTGAGCCATCCTCTACCGCCTGGCGAATGGCTTCTTCGACGTCATTGCGGCCATAGTAAGAAAGACCTCCCATAATGGCGGTCATGTGGCCAAGTTGCCCGTCGGCGGTACGCTGCTCACCATGAGCGGAGGTTTGTAGTTTTACCGCGGAGGAATCGTGGCCATCCTGTATTGCGCCGCGAGAGACTTTTGCATGCCCGGCAGGCTTGTCGAACGGCATCACTCCGGCGGGGTCGATTGTATAGAGTCTCATCCGCGAGCGAATCAGCAGATTGGCGACACCCCGCAAACCAGCCTCCACTTGATTGTTCGAACCGGGTGTCTCAACCAAGTCGGCAAAACCGCTGGTGACCCAAATCACGTTGAAGCTGTATGGCGATCCTACCGAGGCGCGCGCAATCTCTGTGAGAGCGCGAAGAGCTGCCTGCGCATGCTCCTGCGCCCATTTGGAGTCGGTACCACCCTTGGAATTCACATTTACAGGTTTGAGATGAGTTAGCTTATCCTTCAGATCCTGGTTATTCTGAGTGAAGTCTTCAACCATGGTGAGGCCGCGCGGTCCGATGACCATCAACGCCGTAGGTTGTTTCTCAACCGGATTGCGATCAAGAAACGTGACGATGCGATCGCGAGCATAGCTCAAATCGGAAAACGCGATATTGAGTTCGTCCAAAAGAATGATGTTGCGCGAACCGTTCGCCGCCGTTCCGCTGCCGCTGGATGGGCTTGCCACCGCTTCAAACGATGTGATCTTCTGCGGGGCCCCATTTTCCAAGACCGTAAAGTCTTCCTGGGTAAGGCCGCGGATGGGACGCCCGGCCTTATCGGTCACGACGACGTCGAGAAGCACGAGACGAGAGCTGGCGCGAATGAGGGTCTCAGATTCCTGAGCGCGCAGCGGATGGATCGGCAACAGCACGCCGCTAAAGGCCAATACTCTTAATGCTCTACCGATGTGCATAATCTGCTCAGTCCCCTATAGCTTTACATAACTTCACTCCGTTGGGGTAACTAACTCGCGCCGGAGGGCCGTCTCCTATGTTGTGAACGCTTACGAAAGCGCTTCCGAGTTGAAAGGAGAAATATGAACAAAACACTACTTGCGAGCTTCGTGCTGGCGGCTGGGACGGCCTTCGCGGCAAGCAATACTTTTAAGGTAGATATCTTTCAGGATTCCATGGTTGACGGCAAAACGATCAAGGCGGGCAACTACAAAATCACCGTGGAAAACGGCAACGCTGTTATAAAGCAGGGCAGCCAGACGATTGAAGTTCCCGCGCGAGAGGAAAACGAACAGACCAGGGTTGCATCCACTGAACTGCTGTATAAGGATGGGACGAAGTTGCAACAGATCCGCGTGGGAGGCACTCACACTCGAATCGTATTTGAAGAAGCGGCTCCCATGCAGGCCGGCCAGTAGTCTTTTGACGCGAGGAGCGAGTCCGAGTGTACGAGCTCGCTTCTCCGTCATGAAGTGTTTCAATTTGTCGAATTCGCTGGTGCTCCGCTTGTCTTAGGCGGCTTCGCAATCAGATCCTTCATCTGCGGCAGCGAGGCCGGATCCCAGCCCCCACCCACCGCCATCACCAAACTTACACTGGCGGACATAAGCCGCAATTCCGAAGAAACCTGCGACTCACGATTATTCAGTAAAGAATTCTCAGCGGTGATCACATTCAAATAGCTGTCAACGCCCGTTTTATATCGGATGGTGGCCAGGTCAAGATAACGTTGAGAAGAGTTGATAGCGGTTTGTTGCTCAACGATCTCTTGCGAAAGAATCCTCAGTGCGGCGAGTTGGTCTTCCACGGCCTGAAAAGAAGTGAGAACGGTCTGGCGGTAGTTAGCCACGGCGGCATCATACTGCGCCTGCGCTTGTTCATTTTGCGCGCGTCTCGCTCCACCTTCGTAAAGGGTTTGCGAGAGCGAGGGCCCTATAGACCAGAATTTGCTCGGTGAACCGAACCATTTGGTGAAGCTGTAGGACTCGAGGCCGCCGCTGGCGGAGAGTGTGAGCGTGGGATAGTAAGCGGCGCGAGCCACACCGATATTGGCGTTTGCTGCGGCGATGGTGCGTTCAAGGGCGGCAATATCGGGACGGCGCTCCAGCAGTGTAGAAGGGACACCGAGAGGGACCGGTGGAGGCGTGGGATTAAAGGTTCCGACCGCGATAGTTAGCTCCGCAGGCGGTTTGCCAATAAGTGTGGCAATGGCGTGCTCATACTGCGCGCGCGCGACACCCAAATCCGTGTCTTGCGCGGTGGCTGTATCGAGTTGATTTTGAGCCTGCACGAGATCCTGCTCAGAATCGATGCCGGTTTTGTAGAGGGTGTTCGTTAGATCCACATTCTGCCGGTAGTTCACCAACGTATCATCTAAGATTTTGCGCTGCATGTCGGTCGCGCGCAATTCGAAGTAGTAGGTTGCTAACTCCGATTGCGTAGTGAGTAGGGCGGTGGCCACATCGGCAGCGCTGGCTTGGGCGCTGAAAGCCTGTTCGTCTATGGTGTTGCGAATGCGATGCCAGAAATCAGGCGTGTAAGAGATGTCGAATGGCAATGCATACTCGTTGACTGTGCCGTTGCCGGACACGAGGTGGCCGGTGGTGTCGGAAACGCGTGAATTCGTATAAGAAGGCGTTGCGCCAATGGTGGGAAAAAGGGCAGAACGGGCTGAAACCACCAACGCCCGCGCCGCGCGAAAGTTGGCTTCGGCCGCTTTAATGCTTTGGTTGGAAATAGCCACTTGGACTTCCAGGGCGTTGAGTTGCGGATCGTTATAGATTTCCCACCATTTACCGCGCAGTTTGTCGTCGCCGGGTTGGGCGAGCTTCCAGCCAGTACCTTCCTTATCGCCGGGAGCCTCCTTGTAGGCCATGGGCGTGGGGGCCGGCGGTCTTACGTATTTCGGCGCTGGATTACAAGCGCTAAGCAGAAGCAACCAGAGTACCGCTATAGAAAAGAGTTTATTATTCACTGTCATCGCTAACCTGTTTGATCCAACGCCGCAAATACACTGGACAGTTCACCAACTTGACGTCGCGCGCGGCTTGTTCGGAAATATATTGCACAGCCTTGCGGTCCACCAGAGTGACTTCACTAAGATCTATGTAGACCTTCCGGTGCGACTGACGCGCTTCTATAATCGAGTGTTCGAGCTCTGGAATGGCATCCTCGCTAAACTTGCCGTTCAGGGACAACGTGACCGATGGCTCAGCCGAGTTGCGCGCGCTGACAATTTTGTAATGCGGCTGCAAAGCTGGCTAGTCTCCCGCCGGCGCCGGCGCGGGTGTCATCAGTGGTGCGCCACCGCGCAGTCTGCGCAAGAATCGCGAAAGGCGATCCATATAGAGATAGATCACTGGAGTGGTAAACAGCGTAAGAGCCTGACTCACTATGAGTCCGCCCACGATGGTGATTCCCAGCGGACGGCGCAGCTCTGCGCCCGTGCCTGTGCCCAGCGCCAGCGGCAATCCGCCCAACAGCGCGGCCATGGTGGTCATCATAATGGGCCGGAAGCGCAGTAAACAAGCCTGAAACACGGCTTCCTCAGGAGACTTACGATCGTGCCTTTCCGCCGCGAGCGCAAAGTCTATCATCATAATCGCGTTTTTCTTTACCAGCCCAATCAGCAGAATGATGCCGATGAGAGCGATGACACTGAGGTCGTTCTTCGTGATGAGCAACGCGAGCAAAGCCCCCACTCCGGCGGAAGGCAGCGTGGAGAGAATGGTGATTGGGTGAATCAGGCTCTCATACAATATTCCGAGGACAATGTAGACCGCCGCCAGCGCCGAGGCGATGAGAATGGGCTGTGAGTCGAGCGAGGCTTGAAAGGCTTGCGCGGTTCCCGTAAAGCTGGTGTTGATTGTGGTGGGTACGCCGGCGCGTTGTCCAGCCTGTTGAATCGCCAAGACTGCGTCTCCTAAGGCGACTCCCAATGCGAGGTTGAACGATATTGTTACGGAGGGGAATACGCCGGAGTGATTCACGGTAAGGGCCGCGGTGGATGGCCGCATGCTGGTAAAGGCGGCTAACGGTACAGGAGCGCCCGTTGTAGAGGGAACATAAACCTGGTTAAGGCCATCGGGTGTTTGCCAGAACGCTGGATCTACTTCCATCACCACGTAGTATTGGTTCATTGGAGAAAATGTGCGGGCCACCTCGCGTTCTCCGAAAGCGTCGTAGAGGATGTTATCGATGGCGCTGGGAGTGATGCCGAGCCGCGAGGCCGTGGGGCGGTCGATATACACGCCTGCCTCCAGTCCGCTGTTCTGTTGGTCGCTGACGACGTCGGTCAGTTGGGGCAGCCGGCGCATGAGGTTCAATAGTACTGGCGCCCAGTGCGTGAGATCCTCCAGTTTATCGCTTTGCAAGGTGTATTGATACTGGGCGGCGCTTTGCCGGCCGCCCACTCGCAAATCCTGCGCCGATTGCAGGAAAAGAGTCACTCCTGGGACTGAGTTCATTTTGGGCCGCAGCCTGGCAATCACCTCGTCCGCGGTGGTTTTACGTATACCCCAGGGGCGGAGCGTTAGGAAGCAGCGGCCCGTGTTCATGGTGGTGCCGCCGCCCCCGCCGCTGAACGCCTGTATCGTGGCTACATCCGGATCTTGTTGGGCAATTTTTGAAAGCCTTGTAATCTTGGCTTGCATCGCCTGGAATGAAATGCTCTGATCTCCGATAAAGTTACCGTTGAGTCTGCCCGAGTCCTGCTGCGGAAAAAAGCCCTTTGGCACAATCACAAAGAGGTACACGTTAAGAGCGAGAGTTGCGATGGCAATGGCCAGAACCATGGCGGAATGACGCAATACCCAGCGAAGCATGTGCTCATAGACGCCGATAATGAATTCGAAAAAACGTTCTGTCTTGCGGTACAGCCAGCCATGTTTCGATTGATCCTTCAAGATGCGCGCGCACATCGTGGGCGTGGTGGTAAGCGAAATGATCATGGACAGAACAATGGTTACCGAGAGAGTGATTGCGAATTGCCGGAACAGACGTCCCACCACACCACCCATCAGCAAAATGGGAATAAATACAGCCACCAAAGAGATGCTTATGGAAAGTACCGTCGGCCCGATTTCGGCGGCGCCGCGCAGAGCGGCCTCCATAGGACCTAAACCTTGCTCGCGATGGCGTGTAACATTCTCCAAAACTACAATCGCGTCGTCAACCACAAAGCCGCTTGAAATAGTAAGCGCCATGAGTGACAGATTATCGATGCTGAAGCCAAACAGATACATGAGGCCGCAGGTTCCAATAATCGATACCGGAACCGCCACGCTGGGTATTAACGTGGCGCGCGCTTCGCGCAGGAAAAGAAACACCACCAAAATGACTAAGGCAACGGAGATCATTAGCGACCGTTCGACGTCATGCACGGAGGCGCGGATGGTTATTGTCTGATCGAGCGTTACGGTGAGTCTGATAGAGGGATCTATGGCTGCATTGAGTTGAGGCAAAGCCGCCCGGATAGCGTCTACCGTATCGATGATGTTCGCGCCCGGCTGACGGAAAATAATGA
This sequence comes from Bryobacterales bacterium, assembly GCA_963785595.1. Taxonomy (GTDB): domain Bacteria; phylum Acidobacteriota; class Terriglobia; order Bryobacterales; family Bryobacteraceae; genus Bog-105. The sequence continues at coordinate 908,555 of CAWAVY010000005.1, forward strand.
TCAAGGCTGCGTGTTGACCGTTAGCCAGTCCGAGCGACCTTACCGTCTGCACCGAATCGGTTACTTTAGCAACGTCTTTGAGGCGCACGGCGTCGCCATTCTGATACTTGAGCAGAATGGGTTCGTAATCAACGGCGTGAAGAAGCTGGTCGTTGGCGGTAATCAGCCAGTTATGCTGGTTGTCGGAAAAGCTGCCTTTGGCTTGATTAGCGGTTTGTGCGGAGATGGCCGCTCGCACGTTTTCGAGACTGAGGCCATAATGGTTCACCTGGGTGGGATTGAGGTCGACGCGCACGGCGGGCGCGGAACTGCCGCCCACCATGACTTGACCCACCCCCTTTATCTGTGAGATGCGCTGCATCAAGATGGTTGAGGCGGCGTCGTAAAGTTGGGGCGGCGCCAGCTTATCGGAGGTAAGCGCCAGAATCATAATGGGCGCGTCGGCGGGGTTGACCTTGCGGTAGGTGGGATTACCGGGGAGATTCGCGGGCAAGTAGCCGCGCGCGGCGTTGATGGCTGCTTCCACGTCGCGCGCGGCCGCATCGATGTTGCGATTCAAATCGAATTGCAAAGTGATGCTAGTTTGGCCGAGCGAACTGGAGGAAGTCATCTCCGTAACAGCAGCAATTCTTCCGAACTGGCGTTCCAATGGAGTGGCCACGGATGACGCCATGATTTCAGGGCTTGCGCCTGGCAGGGATGCCTGCACCGAGACAGTGGGAAAATCCACCTGCGGCAGGGGCGAAACAGGCAATAGGGTGAAAGCCACAGCACCTGCCAGACCGACGGCTATAGTGAGCAGCGCAGTAGCGACGGGGCGATGGATGAAAGGGGAAGAGAGGCTCATGGTTCAATCGCCCTGCGCAGGCGCGTGTTCCAGGCCCGGCGTTGGGGTTGTTCTGACACCTTGTTCCCTATCGCGGCCGGAGATTCTGCGCGCGATGCCGTCAAAGAACAGATAGATCACCGGAGTTGTATACAGCGTGAGTAGCTGACTCAGCAGTAACCCTCCGATAATGGTAATGCCCAGAGGCCGCCGCAATTCGGAGCCCGTGCCGTGCCCAAAAGCGAGTGGTACAGCGCCCAGCAACGCGGCCATGGTGGTCATCATAATGGGGCGGAAACGCAGCAGGCAGGCTTGAGAGATTGAATCGTAGGGTGTTTTGCCTTCCTTACGCTCGGCTTCCAGCGCGAAGTCAATCATCATGATGGCGTTCTTTTTCACAATGCCAATGAGGAGCACGATGCCGATAATGGCCACCACTGTCAACTCCTGCCGGCAAACCATTAGAGCCAGCAAGGCTCCCACGCCGGCGGAGGGAAGAGTCGAAAGAATGGTAATTGGGTGAATGTAGCTTTCGTAGAGCACGCCCAGGACGATGTAAACCGTAACTAGAGCGGCCAGAATCAGTAAGGGTTCGTTTGTGAGAGAGGCCACGAACGCTTGCGCCGTCCCTTGAAAGGAGGACTGCATGGCGGGTGGCGGAGGAAGCTCTTTCTCGATCTCCTTAATGGCATCCACCGCCTCTCCTAGCGCCGCGTTCGGTGCAAGGTTGAATGACACGGTAGTGGCTGGAAATTGGCCAACATGGCTGATAAGTATGGGGATGGATGAGTTCTTAAAAGTGGTGAAAGCACTCATGGGCACAGAGGCGCCGCTGGTGGAAGTGAGATAGATACTGCGAAGGTTTTCCGGATTGATGCGGAACGAGGGAGGTACTTCGAGAATTACGTGATACTGATTGAGCTGCGTAAAGAGTGTCGAGATCTGGCGCTGGCCAAAGGCGTCGTACAGAGTGTTATCGATGGTGGATGGCGTGATACCGAGGCGGCCAGCGGTTTGCCGGTCGATATTCAAAGAGAGCTGCTTCCCATTTGTTTGCAGATCGTTGGCGACGTCGGCAAGTTCGGGAAGTTCCTTCAGCCGTTCGGTGAATTTAGCGGCATAGGCATTGAGTTCATTCGCGTCCGGGTCTTCAATGCTGTATTGAAACTCCGTGCGGCTTACGATGTCTTCCACGGTCAAATCCTGCACGGGTTGCATGTAGAGTGTGATGCCCTCGATTTTGGCGAGCTGCGGCTGCAAGCGCCGTATGATATCGGAAGCGCTGCCATCACGTTGTTCTATGGGTTTCAGGTTGATTTGAACACGGCCAGAGTTGAGGGTCGTATTCGTGCCATCCACGCCAATAAACGATGAAAGGCTGTCCACCGCCGGATCTTTGAGGATCACGGTAGCCAGACGTTGTTGGAGATTCGTCATCTCGGTGAATGAGACGCTTTGATCCGCCTCGGAAACGCCTTGAATTTCACCGGTGTCTTGAACTGGAAAGAATCCCTTGGGAATGATGATATAGAGGTAGATCGTCAGGCCCAGGGTAGCTGCCGCCACCAGAAGCGTGACTGTTTGGAAGCGCAGCACAAACTCGAGCGTTCTCCCATAGAACGAGATGATACCCTCAAACACTCTTTCGGAGGCCCGGTATAGGCGTCCCTCGCTGGCCTTTTCCTTGTGCCGCAACAGCTTGGCGCATAGCATGGGAGTGAGTGTTAATGAGACTACCGCCGAAATGATAATGGTGACTGCCAAGGTAACGGCGAACTCACGGAAAAGGCGGCCTGTGATGTCTCCCATGAAAAGCAGGGGAATCAAAACGGCAATCAGCGACACGGTGAGCGAAATGATAGTGAAGCCGATTTGTTCGGCCCCTTTCAGCGCGGCCTGGAGCGGGGCCTCACCCTCCTCCACATACCTCATGATGTTTTCGATCATGACAATGGCGTCGTCCACAACAAACCCGGTGGAAATGGTGAGTGCCATTAGTGTGAGGTTGTTGAGGCTATAGCCTAGCATGTACATGGCGGCAAAGGTGCCAACCAGCGAGAGTGGCACCGCCACACTGGGAATGAAAGTGGCCGCGAGGTTTCTGAGGAAGACAAAGATCACCATCACCACCAGAGCAATACAGATCAGGAGCTCAACCTCAACGTCTTCCACAGAGGCGCGAACCGTAATCGTGCGGTCACTTAAAGTGGCCACGTTAATGGCGGCGGGTATGGTGTTTTTTAGCTTTGGGAGCAGCGCGTTAATGCGGTCTACCACCTGAATAATGTTGGCACCGGGCTGGCGTTGAATATTTACGATGACGGCGGGCGTTTCATTGCGCCAGGCAGCGAGCTTTTCGTTCTCGATACCATCCACTACGTTGGCTACATCTTTGAGCTTGACCGGCAAGCCGTTCTTATACGCCACCACAACGTCGCGGTAGTCATCGGCATTTAGCAATTGGTCGTTATCGTTAATCTGAAAATCCTGGCGTGGACCGTCAAAGCTACCTTTGGCCGCGTCCAAGCTAGTGCTGGTCAGTGCCGTGCGCAGGTCCTCCATGCCCAAGCTGTAGGAGGCCAACTGCGAGGGATTGGCTTGAATGCGCACCGCAGGTTTACGCCCGCCGCTAATGGTAACGGCGCCTACACCGGAAAGCTGAGCGATTTTCTGTGCCAGCCGGGTGTCGGCGTAATCCTCCAATTGTTGCAAAGGCATGTTCGTGGCGGTGAGTGCCAACGTGAGAATAGGCGCATCCGCGGGGTTCGTCTTGCTGTAGATGGGAGGCAAGGGGAGGTCGGCAGGGAGGAAGGTCTGCGCGGCATTGATGGCGGCTTGCACCTCTTGCTCCGCCACATCAATGTTTAAGCTCAAGGCGAACTGCAAAGTGATTACCGATGCGCCTTCGGAGCTTGTAGAGCGCATCTGATTCAAGCCCGGCACCTCACCAAGCTGCCGTTCGAGCGGGGCGGTAATCGCCGAGGCCGTCACATCCGGACTGGCCCCCGGATAGAACGTGACAATCTGCATGGTGGGGTAATCCACCTCGGGCAAAGCAGAAACCGGCAGTTGCTTATAGGCGACAATGCCCACCAGCAAAATGGCGCACATCAATAGTGAGGTGGCCACCGGCCGCAGAATGAATGGACGTGAGGGACTCACTGCTTATGCCCCTTGTGCGCCGCGGGCGTGGTCTCGGGCGCGGCACTCCCTTGTGCCGGTCTCGGCTGCCGCACCACCACTTTCGTGTTGTCTTGTAACTTATCGAAGCCGTCGGTTACCAGCATCTCGCCTGGTTCAACGCCTGTTACCGCGGATTGCAGGCCATCTGCGGCGAGCACTGTCACCGGACGAGATTTTACGGTACCTGTACCGGTGTTAATCACGTAGACATAGGAAGCGTCGTTGTTGCGTTGCAGCGCGGCGCTAGGAACTATATTTGTATTCGTGAGCGTTCTTACTAAGAGCCGCGCGTTGACAAACTCGTTCGGAAAGAGGTGATTGTCGCGGTTCGTGAATTCGGCGCGAATTTTTACGGTTCCCGTGCCGGTATCGATTTGGTTGTCCAGTGTTAATAACGTTCCCTTTGCCAGGAGCGTGCTGTTATCGCGTTCGAAAGCGTCCACCTCGAGCTTATGCCCGGCGCGAAGCTGGGTAACCACCTGGCTTATGAAGTCTTCGGGGATTGGAAAAATCACGGTAATGGGTTGCAGCTGAGTAACAGTGAGCAACGCTGAGGTGCCGTTGGCCGGCACGATATTGCCGGGGTCAACCAGACGCAATCCCACGCGCCCGTCAATGGGTGAAGTAATGCGGGTGTAGTCCACGTTCACTTTGGCGGCGTCCACGTTGCCTTGATCCAACTTCACGGTGCCCTCGTCCTGATTCACGGTGGCTTGCTGCGTCGCCAGGGTCTGCTCGGGAATGGCGTGTTGGGCGAAGGCAGCCGTGTAACGGTCAAGATCGGTGTGGGCATTCTTCAAAAGAGCCTGGTCTCTTTCCAACTGTCCCTGAGCTTGCTCAAGGGCCGCATTGTAAGGCCGCGGATCAATCACCGCCAGGACATCACCCTTATGCACCGGTTGGCCTTCGCGATAATCGACCTCCATCAATTGCCCGGCCACCCGGCTGGTGATGGAGACCGTGTACATAGCAGTGACTGTCCCGATATTGCTGATGTAGATCCCCATGTCGCCTTGCTTCACGGCTTCGGCTGCCACCGGAATGGGGCCGCCCCCCCCCTTGCCACTCTTTTTGGCGCCTCCTTTAGCCGCGTCCCCGCTACCGGCTCGCCGCGATAACAAATAGCCGCCGCCTACCAGCAGCGCCAGCACCACAATCCAGGTAACCCAGTGGCTTCCCGACTTGTGGTCAACGGGCTTGCTCTCCACATTGACCACTTCACTCTTAAGGCTGGACGGACGATTCGATTCGGAGATCATAGGGCCAAACTCGACTATGACTGAAGCGGCGGCCACCCACTACTGCCGAAAGAAAGAGCGTCCGCTATGCCGTTTGGCATAGTACTCGAAGGGGTCTTCGCCATTCATGAGACACTAATTGTTTTGTTGGAGGACGCCTTGGATGAGTCAGTTTACGAATAGGTTGCCCGGCATCCCGGATGTTGAGTCGCCTCTGTTCAATTTGATTTTTCACGAAAAAAACCTCTCCTCCGAAACGCGCGAGTTAGCCGCAAATCTCCGGCGCGATGGGTTTGCCGTGATCGATTTTCCCGACCCCGATTTTCATAATTTGGCCGATACGATCATCAAGAAATTGGATGGCCGCTATGACTGGAATGGGTGGCGGAACGGAACCAATCGCAACTTGCGCATTCAAGATGCTTGGCGGGACGTGCCTGAGGTGAAACGTCTTGCCTGTAACCAAACGGTTCTGCAACTTCTGTCCGATTTATATGGCCGCCCAGCCTTTCCCTTTCAGACTCTCAATTTTCCCGTAGGGACGCAGCAGCATTTTCATACCGACAGCGTGCATTTCAGCTGCTGTCCAGAACGGTTTATGGCCGGAGTCTGGGTGGCCTTGGAAGATATCGATTCCGATAACGGCCCGCTCATTTACTATCCCGGATCGCACGCTTTACCTATTTACACCAATGAGCAACTGGGAGTGAATCCGGACTTTGCGGGCGATCCGTCCAGCCATTATGGGCTTTTCATGCAGGCTTGGGAGCAAATAGTGGAGTCTCTCAACCTTAAGCCTATGCAATTTCATGCCAAGAAGGGTCAAGCGCTCATCTGGGCCGCTAACCTTTTGCATGGTGGCGCGGCGCAAAACGACCTAAACCGGACGCGCTATAGTCAAGTCACTCACTATTACTTTCAAGGTTGCTGCTATTACACGCCAGTTCATTCCGTCCCCTTCTTAGGTCCTATCAGTTATCGCGAGATTCTGAATATTTCCACCGGGGAGAACGTGCCGAACATCATCTCCGGCCAGTTAGTTTCCAGAACGCAAATCGACCATGGCAAGAAGATCTCGCAGTCCAAGCCGGAGTTGCCCAAGGGGTTCGATCCGAAGGCCTATTTGAAAGCCAATCCGGATGTAAAGCGCGCCAAGGTAGACCCGGTGCAGCATTGGCTCAATCATGGCTACAGAGAAGGGCGGCCGCTGCGTTAAGCGGGAATACTATCAAGATAGGTACGAAGCGATAGTTATGGAAAGCCCAGCGCGAAGGTCTTCGGGTTGCCGTGCGGCCGGGCTGGCGGTTTGCCTGGCCGCTGCGGCGCGGTTGTACGCGCTTGATTCCAGCAAGACACTCACGCAATACGCGCATCGTATTTGGGGGCAGGAGGAAGGACTGCTGCAGCCCACCATCTATTCCATTCTGCAAAGCCACGATGGGTTTTTGTGGCTGGCTACGCAAGATAGTTTAATTCGCTTTGATGGGATTCATTTCCGGGAATTCGAAGGCGCCGCCGAGGCTGGCTTGCAGCGCACTCTGATCCGTTCGCTGGCGGAAGATGCGGAGGGCGATTTGTGGGTGGCTTCGCTGGGCGCCGGCGCGGTTCGCATTCGGCACGGTATTGAAGTCAAACGGTACACCACCAAACAGGGAATGCCGTCTGACGACGCGTTTTGCGTAGTACCGGACGCGGCGGAATCAACCTGGGTCTGCACGGCCCGCGGCTTGGTCCGTATCGGCAAAGATGGAAACCTGCGGATTTACTCGAAAGCCGATGGGCTGCCCAGCAATCAGGTTCGCGATACCTGTGTGGCGGCGGATGGAACGCGTTGGGTGGCGGGGCTGGATTTTGGGCTGGGTTCTTGGGACGGCACGCGCTTTCAGCGTGCAGCGGCACTGCGGCCCGGCGAAAGCATTTCCGCGCTGCAATGCTCTAAGAACGGGAGCGTCTGGGTTGGGACGGCAGCGGGCGCTGTCGAGATCAACAAGGCAAAAAGCCGGCGGTTTACCGTCCGCGATGGCTTGCCCGATAACGAAGTTCTCTCGTTGATTGAAGGCCCCGATGGGACGATCTGGATTGGTACGAACGACGGCATCACGCGCGCGCGCGGCAGCGAACTGAGTGTTTACCGGACGCGCGACGGCCTTTCGCATAGCGTGGTTCTTTCCCTCTATTTCGACCGCGAAGGTAGCTTGTGGGCAGGAACGAAAGATGGGCTTGATCAACTCACAGACGGCAAAGTAACACCCTATTCCACGAACGAAGGGTTGTTGAGCAACGATGCGGGTCCGGTGCTGGAAGATAGCGCTGGACGCCTATGGGTAGGGACGCTTGGCCACGGGCTCAATCTTTTCGATGGCCGCCATTTCCATGCGCTGACGAAGAAAAGCGGATTGCTGGACGATTACATTCTGAGCTTGCAAGTGGATCGCTCGGAAGATCTATGGGTGGGTTCCAGGGGCGGATTGAACCGGCTGCGCGCCGGCAAAGTCATAGCTTCATTCACCGAGAGGGAGGGCCTTTCGGGGGTGGAAGTACGCGCTCTTTCGGTGGACGCTCAAGGCGTTCTTTGGGCGGGTTCAAACGGCGGGCTCGACCGGTTTGATGGCAAGCGCTTTCGTCATGTCCCGTTGACCTCCCCGGGCGGAATTGTGGCCCTGAATGCGGGACGGTCAGTGCGCTTGTTCATCAGTACCGATTCGCCGGGCTTCTCCTATTTAAAAGATGGCAAGGAACTCCGCTACTCTCTGGATGTTACCCATCCGGTCGATTGTTCCTATATTGATTTTGATCGTAAAGAGGCTTGGCTGGGTACTAACGGCTCTGGTTTGCTGCATTGGAAGAATGGCGCAGTCACTCGCTTGCGGGTGAAGGACGGCTTGTTCGACAACCGCATCTACAGCGTGCTCCGCGACGATGCAGGTAGTTTTTGGATGGCTTCCAGCAAAGGAATTTTTCGGGTGAGTGAGCGCGAGATTGACGATTTCAGCAGCGGCAAACTGCACTATGTCACCAGCATTCCCTTCAGCACCGGTCAGTTGCGCTTTGAGTGCCGCTCCGGCGTGCAGCCCGCCGCTTGCCGGACGCGCGATGGGCGCTTGTGGTTTTCTACAACTAATGGTTTGGTGATGCTTGATCCGCTTCATCTCGCGGGCAACACTACGCCTCCGCCGGCGCAAATTACGTCGATTGTTGTGAACGGCCAGCGCTGCGAACCGTTGCCGGGTCTGCATCTACAGCCATCCGAACGCAATCTTGAAGTACGCTATGCCGGCTTGAGTTTCGTTTCGCCTGAGAAAGTTACTTTCCGCTACATGCTCGGCGGCTTCGATAAAACATGGACCGATGCCGGTTCCCGGCGCGAAGCTTTTTTCACCAACCTGCCGCCCGGGCATTTTCATTTTCGTGTTATGGCGCGGAATGCCGATGGCGTTTGGAGCACTAATGACGCGGCGCTCAGCTTCACGGTCGAACCGCGGCTTTATCAACGGACTTGGTTTTTTCCCGCCCTCGGCTTGCTCATTACGGGCATCGTCGTTGGCATTGTGCGGTTGCGCATTGCGCGCATCAAGCATCGTTTTGACGAGGTTCTGGCGGAGCGCAGCCGCATCGCGCGTGAATTGCACGACACTTTGTTGCAAGGACTTTCGGGCATCACCATGCAATTGCAGGCCGTTTGGACAAAGCTGCCGGCTTCAAAAGAGCGCACGATGCTGGGTGAAATTATTCAAGACGCCGCTCGCTGTTCTACGGAAGCGCGCCAATCGCTATGGGGCTTGCGGACGATTGGCGTGACGTCTCTGGAGTTTTCCGGAAAGCTCGAAAAACTGGTGCGCGATGCGGCCGACAGTGGGAAACTGACGCCCGTGCTCCGCGTGAATCCGGTGTCACTCGCCGAATCGCCAGAGGTGGAATATCAGCTTCTGCGTATTGCGCAAGAAGGGATTAACAATGTGGTGAAACATGCGGGCGCGCGCCGTCTGGAAGTGCAACTCGACCAAACGCCCAGCCAGATAACCATGTGTATCAAAGACGATGGCGCCGGTTTCGATGCCGATCGCCCGCGTTTCGGCCACTTCGGCCTTGTGGGGATGGCGGAACGCGCCCGGGAGATTGGCGCGAACTTGTCCATCGACAGTAAAGTGGGGCAGGGAACTACCTTGTTGTTGGTGGTTCCGCTGAGGCGGCCTGCGAGAGCTGAGGAAGTTGACGCTCACCCGAAAGTGGAGCATCTTATTGGTTAGCTGCCGGATCATGGAACCCGCAAAACCAATCCGCATTCTTTCGGTGGACGATCATGATTTGGTCCGCAAAGGCTTGGCGGCGATTCTTTCCGTGGAGCCCGATTTTCAGTTGGTAGCCGCGGCCAGTTGCGGGGCGGAAGCGCTCGCATTATTTCGGCAACACCGGCCGGATGTAACGTTGATGGATCTTCGCCTGACCGATATGAGCGGCAGCGAAGTGACGGTGGCGATTCGGCAGGAATTTCCGGAAGCGCGGATTATTGCGCTGACGTCTTACGATGGCGACCAGGATATTTATCGCGCGCTTGAGGCTGGGGTGCGAGGCTACCTGCTGAAGGAAATGGTTCACACCGAAGTGGTAAGGGCCATTCGCGTAGTGCATGCCGGCAAGCGTTTCATTCCGGCGGAAGTGGCGCAACAACTCACCGGGTTTTTCCCGGACGTCGCGCTTACGCCGCGGGAAGTGGAAGTTTTGAGCTTAGTAGCGCGCGGCTTGGGAAACAAAGAGGTGGGCGATATTTTGGGCACCGCCCCCGGTACGGTGAAAGCTCACGTGCAGAATATCCTAAGCAAGCTGGGCGCAAAGGATAGAACGCACGCCGTTACCATCGCGTTGCGCCGTGGCATCATTCACTTGCATTCGCCAGGAATTGCCTCTTCGCTGCTGAACAACTAGGCGGAAACCGCCGCTTCTTCCGGTACTCCGGCTTCCTTGCGTTTTTTCAAGAAGGGCATCATAGCGCGTAACTCGGCACCCACTTTTTCGATGGGCTGAGTTTTAGCGGCTTCACGCATGGCCAGGAACTTCTTGCGGCCGTCGCGGTTTTCTTTGAGCCAGGTGCGCGCAAATTCGCCGGACTGAATTTCGCTGAGAATCTTCTTCATTTCAGCGCGGGTTTCCGCATTGACAATGCGCGGGCCTCGAGTATAATCGCCATATTCGGCGGTGTCCGACACCGAATAGCGCATATATCCCAAGCCACCTTCGTAAATCAAATCGACAATCAACTTTAACTCATGCAAGCACTCGAAATAGGCGATTTCGGGCGCATAACCCGCTTCGGTCAAGGTTTCGAATCCGGCGCGAATCAATTCGCTGACGCCGCCGCACAGCACGGCCTGTTCGCCGAACAGATCACTTTCAGTTTCCTCTTTAAAGGTGGTTTCAATGACGCCAGCCTTCAGGCAACCGAGCGCGAACGCATAAGCAAGCGCGTTCTCCATTGCTTTTCCGGAAGCGTCCTGCGCAATGGCCACCAACCCGGGAACTCCCACGCCTTCAGTAAACAACTCGCGAACGCGGTGCCCGGGCGCTTTGGGGGCAATCATGGAAACGTCGATGTCGGCGGGCGGCTTGATCTCGTTGAAGTGAATGTTAAAGCCGTGTGCGAACATCAGGGTCTTGCCCTTTTTCATGTGTGGCGCGACTTCGGTGCGGTAGCTATCGCCTTGCACGTGGTCGGGCACTAGAATCATGATGGTGTCGGCAATCTTCGCGGCGTCGCTTACGCTCAACACTTCCAAACCAGCGGCTTTGGCCTTGGCGATGCTCTTGCTTGTGGCAGGCAAACCTACGACTACATGCAAGCCGGAATCGCGCAGGTTGAGCGCATGCGCGTGACCTTGGCTTCCGTAACCGATGATGGCGATGGTCTTCTTCTGGAGCGGCGCAAGGCTGCCGTCCTTTTCATAAAATCTACGTGGCATAAAATCCTTTGTTAAGTTAACACTTGCGTGCGCGTGCGGCTATGAAAGACTGCACTTGCTTACGCGCGTGCTTCTGAAAGCTCTAAAACTTCTTCGGCGGCGGCGCCCAAAGGCACGGGAGCCGAAAGGCGCAGCTTTTTGTTGTCTAGCGACATGGCCACCATGCCGGAGCGGGTGACTTCAATCTCGCCGTAGCCGCGAATTACATCTACAAATTCGTCCAGCTTTTCCGAGTCGCCGGTGGCTTCCAGGCAAAAGCCTTCGGTGGTTGAATCGACCACGCGCGCGTGGAAGATTTCAGCTTCTTTAAGCACAGCGGTGCGATTCGCTTGGGTTGTCTTGACGCGAATGAGCAAGAGTTCGCGATTCACCGCCGGGCCGTCGGTGACATCCGTGGCTTGCAGAACGTTCACCAACTTAGACATCTGCTTGATCACCTGCGCGCGCGTGCTGGGTTCTACATCGACGGTAATGGTCATGCGGGAAAGGGTTGGGTCGAACGTGCGAGCGACCGTGAGCGATTCAATGTTATAGCCGCGCTGGCTCAGCAACCCGGTAACGCGCATGAGTGCGCCGGGTTTGTTTTCCATGAGTAGAGAGATAATTTGTTGCATAGATTTTTCCTGATCTGCTTGCTGACGCGCGCGGCTCTGAAGGGCTTATACTGCCACCGGCTGCGGGGGCCGCAACACCATCTCGTTGATTGCGCCGCCGGCGGGGACCATCGGATAGACATTTTCGCATGGCGATACTTTCACGTTCAGCAGGAACGGGCCGGGTTCGTCAACGGCCGCTTTCAATGCGCTGGACAGTTCATCCACCGAACTTACCGTGCGGCCTTTGAAGCCATAAGCGCCGGCGAGTTTTTCCACGTCGGGGAAAGAAGTGAGCGCGACTTCGCTCAGGCGATTGTTGTAGAAGAGTTCCTGCCATTGCCGCACCATCCCTAAATAGCCATTGTTCATGACAATGATTTTGATAGGCAGCGCGTGATTGGCAATGGTGGCCAACTCCGGAATAGACATCTGGAAGCCGCCATCGCCGACAATGGAGAACACCAGTTTGTCGGGCCGCGCGAACTGCGCGCCAATCGCGGAAGGCAATCCAAAACCCATGGAACCCAGGCCGCCGGAGTTGATCCACAAACGCGGTTCATTGAAACGAATCAGTTGCGCCGACCACATCTGGTGCTGCCCGACGTCGCTGGTGACAATCGCCCGGCCGCCGGATAGTTTGTCAATCTCAGCCATTAAATGCTGCGGCTTGATTTCCGTATCGGAGATCTCAGGGACAAGCGGATGCTCCTCTTTCCAATCTTGAATCTGCTTCCACCAGGCGTGGCGGGCGGCGGCGTTTTTCTCCTTCATGGCGGGCGCCAACTCATTCAACTCGCTCAGCAGTTTCGGCATGACCTTCTTCACATCGCCGACGATGGGCAAATCGGCTTGGCGATTCTTGCCGATTTCGGCGGGGTCGATATCAACGTGAATGACTTTGGCATGTGGCGCAAAAGCGGCGAGGCGGCCGGTGACGCGGTCGTCAAAACGCACACCCAGGGCGATGATCAAATCGGTGCCCGACATGCCCATGTTGGCGGCGTAACTGCCGTGCATACCGGGCATGCTGATGAAATTGCGGTGTTCGGAAGGCAGCGCGCCCAAGCCCATCAAAGTGCAAACGGTTGGCGCATCCAGCGCTTCCACGAGTGCGCGCAATTCGGCGCTGGCGTTGGCGGCAATCACGCCGCCACCCGCATAGACAAAGGGCCGTTCGGCTTCCCACATCATTTGTGCCGCGCGCTTGATTTGCCCGGCGTGGCCTTCGCTGTAAACCTTATAACCGGGCAAGTGAATTTCAGTGACCGGCAGGTAACGCGCCTGCGCTTGAAACGCATCCTTGGTAATATCTACGAGCACCGGGCCCGGCCGTCCGGACGCCGCCAAGTAAAAGGCTTCGTGAATCACCTGCGGCAAATCGGCAATGTTCTTAACCAGGAAATTGTGTTTGGTCGCTGAACGCGTAATGCCGAAGGTGTCGGCTTCCTGAAACGCGTCGCTGCCCATGAGCTTGCTGGATACCTGCCCGGTAAGCGCGACGATGGGAATGGAGTCCATCATGGCATCCACCAGGCCGGTGACCAAGTTGGTGGCGCCGGGACCGGAAGTGGCGCAGCAGACGCCTACTTTACCAGTGGTGCGCGCGTAACCCTGAGCGGCGAAGGCGGCGTTCTGTTCGTGCCGTACCAGAATGTGCTTGATGGGATAGTCGTACAGCGCGTCGTAGAGCGGAAGGGTAACGCCGCCTGGATAGCCGAAAATGCATTCGACATTTTCCGCAGTCAAGCAATGCAGCAGAATCTTCGCGCCAGATAACAAGTTTGATGACATACCGTTCCTATATTTTCCGACTTTACAAATGAAAAGGGCCACTTGGCTGATTCAGTTTCCGCCAGGTGGCCCTCGATTTTCAACTCGTGAGGCGTCCCTAAGCAGAGCCGATAACGACCGGGCCGAGGAGACCGACGACTATGGAAAGCCGATACATATCACGACTGACAGTTATGACCAACTCCGGTAAGAGCGAAGCCTATGCCGTCTTGAAACTAGGTTAGCCCAGAAGCGATTTTTATGCAAGAGAATGAAAGTATAAAAAATACGAATGATTAACGCGCGAGGTGTCGCCCAGGTATAAATGATTAAATGGCAACAAAATCGCTACCCACGATCACTCTTGAGCAATACATTGCATTCGACGATGGGGCCGAACGACGGAGCGAGTTTTTGAACGGCCATATGGTTGAAGTCGAAGGAGCGACAGAAAATCATTCGACCATTGTGGCGAATCTGGCAAGAGAAGTCGGGTTGGCGTTAAAAGAATCGGCTTGCCGTGTTTATATCCAAGATCTCCGCGTGTATATGCCGGCGGCCAATGAATGCGCCTATCCGGATCTGGTCATTGCCTGTGGGAATAGAGAGTTCGCGGCTGGCAGTATTTTACTTAATCCTGTGACTATTATTGAAGTGCTGTCGCCATCAACCGAGCAGTACGATCGTGGAACGAAATTCGCGCGTTACCGTTCCATTCCATCGCTTAGAGAGTACATCACGATCGCGCAAGACAAATTTGAAGTGCAGCAATGGTCGGTGATTGGTGATGGCACTTCCGTGCTACTGGCTGGAAGGTGGATGTTGAACGCCACGTTTACAGAACGGATGGACACTTTAGCATTTGCCGGCCTTCCGCTCAATATCCCTTTGGTTGAGATTTATCGCAACGTTTTCTGGGAATGAAAAAGAGGAAGACATGAATAATTACTGCTGTGATTGTGCAATCGTCCGCCGGAATTACCGGCGCTGATATAGTGACTCCTTTCATTCGTTTGGCTTATTTCGCTTTCGCCCCATAAGCATACTCATAATGACGCCCGTCTTCACCATCACCAATGCCGTCACTTCGGCCTTAACTCGGGTCGAGCGGGCGCGTGGATTCCTGCAAGCGGCGCGCTTGTCCGACGATTGGCTCACTGGCATGCAGCAGCGTGCGCTGATTCTCGAAGCTCATCATTCCACTCATATTGAGGGCACCCACCTCACGCTCGACCAGTCGGAAAAGCTGCTGGCCGGTGAATCGCTCAGCGGCGAGGTCGATCCCGACGACGCTCGCGAACTCCTCAACTACCGCGAAGCCTTTGACCTGGTCGCCGCTTACCTCGGCAGTGGCGAACCGATCACCGAGGGCCTGCTGCGCGAGATTCACAAGCGCCTGGTCCAGAATGTGCGCGGCAATGCCGGGTCGCCCGGTGAGTACCGCCACATTCAGAACTACGTCGCCAACTCCCTCACTAGGGAAATCATCTATACGCCGCCGTCTCCGCTCGATGTGCCGGCGCTGATGGCGGAGCTGGTGTTGTGGCTCGGTGCCGATACCGGCATCCATCCAGTTCTGGTCGCCGCCATCGCCCAGTTTCAGTTAGTCCAGATCCATCCGTTCGTTGATGGAAATGGCCGCACCGCACGCCTGCTGTCCACGTTGTGTCTGTACCGGTCCGGCTACGACTTCAAACGCCTCTTCACCATCAGCGAATACTACGACCGCAATCGCACCGCCTACTATCGGGCCCTGCAAACGGTGCGCGAGCAAAACCTGGACCTGACCGGCTGGCTGGAGTATTTCACCGAAGGGCTGGCGACACAGCTCGCCGAAGTACAGCACAAGGGGGAGCTGCTGATTCGCCAGGATGTTCTCACCCTCAAATACGGCTTGTCGGAACGCCAGAAAGCGGCGGTCGGAATAGCATTGCGGCAACCGGCGTTCGGCATCCAGGACTTGGAAGCGATTCTACCGGGGGTCCACCGCCGTACGTTGCAGCGCGAACTGAAAGAGCTTCTCGATCAAGGCGTGTTCGTGGCCACCGGGGCCACCCGCAATCTCTCGTATTCCCTGGCGAAATAACATGCACGTGGTTTTGCGACAGTTTCGCGACAGGTTTTGCGACAGAAGTTGTCGCCAAACGGAGGCGCGGCCATGATGACGGCCCGCGCTTCTATCGGGCGGGCATCGATCCCTTACGCCTCGCGGCATTCGTCGGCAAATGACTATCGCACCGAAGGCGAGGGCGATGAGAATTCAGAAGCCGCGTCCTGGTCTGGCCCCTCGTTTCCCAGCATCTCATAGCGGGTGGTCACTTAGACACTCCGCAGAACGTCTGAAAATTCGTGCGGAACAAACGTTGCAGATCCTGGCGAATCTGCTCGCGCGTGACCGGGCGTCCGTCTTCCACCAGCAGCGCGTAGCTGTTGGCCAAAATGGGCGCCATGGTACGCCGCGTATTGCGCCATTTATAGATGACCTGTTCCAACACGCGGGCGTCGGAGTGTTGCGGGATGAAAGACATGCCTAACATCTCAATGCGTTCGCGCGTGATCTCTTCTACAATAGATGGGTTATTCAGGAACCACCAGCAGCCAAAAGGCATCAGGTTGCTGAATTTGCGGGCATAGACGCAGAGTTCATGCTGGTTTTCGCGGCTCAGGAGACTCACCAGAAAACGATTGTGCGGAAATTCGGCGCACAGCGTTTCCAACGCCCGCAGATCGGCCCGCCCCACGCCATCTCCGGCGAGACGGATGGCGGGATTCACCTGGCGGCGCACGCCAATCATGAGAGAAAGGGGAATAGCAAATTCTCGGCAAGCCGGCAACACGGCTTCTTTCAACAGTTGCGATCGAATGGAGTCTTCGGGGAAGTGAAAATCGTCCGCGAGCGAAACCGCCATGTAGACCGGCTTCATGGCGGCACACCAATCGGCCAGGAAACGGCGAATTTCCGCAACGGTGGCCGGGGTGAGGTTTTTTTCGACCCGATAGCCCTTGCTCTGAAGTTGTTGCCAGTGGCCGGGCCATTTTTCAAGCACACGATCAAGCCGCAACACCGCATGGAACAGAGGGTGCGGTGCGGAATCGCGCCAAAGCGGGGCTTCCACTTCGTCCAACGGGTCGTTCGTCATGACGGCTTCGCTGATACCCGCCAGCTGGAATACTTTCGCGATATGCGCTTCCAGCGTTTGAGAGGAGAAAAAGTTTCGCGCCTCGCTGAGATCGACGCTGTCGGTGGGGAGGCCGAAAGCTTGCAGAACCGCGATCACGCCACGCGTCGCCTCGGAAACCGGCTGGTTTTCGACGAACAAGGTCCGCCAGATGAGATCCGCTTGCTCACGTTTGGAAAGTGCCCAATATTGATTGGGCGAGATGTCTTTCGATCGAAAAAGCTCCGCTTCGAGGTAGTGATAGGTAACCAGTTCGTCGATGCCCCAAAGTCCTACCGCTCCCAGTGAGGGCTTGAACAAATGGGTATGCATGTCGATAATGCGTGTGGCGGCCAGTTCCTCTGTAACAGCCGAAAGGAGATCTTGAGTCATCTTGTATGCCAAACGATAATGTTATTTCGCGCAGCCATCGTGAGCAACCAGAAAAAAGTAAACACAGCGTTCTCGTCAACTAAACAATTGCCAAATCCCGATCAGATACGATGCTCAGGGATGGGCGTATGGATATCCGGCAAATAGAATTGCTGGTCGCGGTAGTGGATCTGTCAAGTGTCACCAAAGCGGCCGAAAGAATGCACGTGTCACCAGGCGCCGTGAGCTTACAGCTTCACAACTTGGCCGCGCAGTTGAATACCGAACTTTTTGCGCGGAAAGGAAGGCAGTTGATACCAACGCCGGCGGGCCTAAGGCTGGCGGAGCATGGCCGCGTTTTGATCAAGCGGATGCGCGAGATTCGCCAGGAATTTGCCAACGACCCGGCACGCGACGACCTGCCCTTTCGCTTCGCCACTGGAGCCACCACGTTAATTCACCGCTTAGGCAAGCCGCTGCGCGCGCTACGCCGGCAATATCCGCACACGCACGTGGAAGTAACGGTCCTGCCTACCGAGGAGATTGTAGCGGGCCTGTTGGACCGGCGCTTCGACCTGGGGTTGATCTCGCTACCCTATCCGGAAGACCGATTAACGGTCATCCGGCTTTTTGAAGAGGAACTGTTGGTTCTGCGCCCCTCGCCGCGCAGTCAAACGGCGTGGCGCGTGGGTACCATCGCCGTGGAAGAGGTTGTCTCCGCGCAGTTTTTGTTGTATCCGAAACGCAGTAATATGCGCACTATGATCGACGGTTTTTTCAGTAGCTTGAACGTGGCGCCTGAAGTGATTATGGAAGCGGATGACACGGAAGCCATCAAGCGATTAGTGGAATCGGGGTTCGGGTATTCGATGTTGCCGGAGTTCGCCCTCCGCCCTAAGCCGCGCTTTTTTGAGACCTTCCGTGTGGCCGGGCGGCGGCTGGTGCGCACGCAGGCGCTCGCCATGGCCCAAACCGAATACCCGCGCGCTCTCACGAGTTCGATCGCCTCTTTTTTAGAGCAGCAGATCCATCTTGAACAGCATGTTGAACAGCAGAACGGGGCCGGGAGGCAAACAGAAAAAAGGAAACGAATTAGTTATGCCTGACACATTCATCCTCAATAAAAACTCCATCGGCGTTGGCGACCGCTTCGCTCATGAAGCCAAAGCGCAACTGCGCGCATGTACCATGGCCGCCGAGCAAGGCGTTACCGTAGTGCCTGTCTGGAATAAATCGAATCGCGAACATAACATCATCGGATCCGAACCAGACAGCGTGCGGGTACAGGCCGACCGGGCCGTGCGCGAGCTCGCCTGGCCCAAGCCGTACTATGTGGACGCCGACCATATCAACTTCGACACAGTCGATCGCTTTGTTGCCGCCAGTGATTTCTATACGATCGACGTGGCGGATTGGATTGGGAAGCCAGCCGACGCCGCTGCGATTCAAGCCTTTGTCAAAGGTCATCCTGAATTGTCGGGCGAGCTGCAAATTCCGGGCATTGCAAAACCATCTAGTATCGACGCCGCCTTTGTCGGGAAAACCGCCGCCAAGTATCTCGCCGCCGTAAAGAAAGCGGGACGCATCTATCGCAAAATTGAGGATCTCAAAGGCAAAGGAAAATTCATCCCGGAAGTTTCAATGGATGAAACCGACAGCCCGCAAACCCCTGCGGAACTGCTCATCATTTTGGCCGCCATCGCCGCTGAAGGAATTCCGATTCAAACCATCGCACCGAAGTTCACCGGACGCTTCAACAAGGGCGTGGATTATCAAGGCGATCTCGCAAAATTCAGCGAGGAGTTTGCCGACGATGTCGCGACCATCGCGTTTGCCGTGAAGCATTACGATCTGCCGCCAAATTTGAAATTGAGCGTCCACTCCGGCAGCGACAAATTTTCCATCTACCAGCCCATGCGGCAGGCTCTGACGCTCTTTGATGCGGGCGTCCATCTGAAGACAGCCGGCACGACGTGGTTGGAAGAGCTGATTGGTTTGGCGGAAGCGGGCGGCGAAGGTTTGGAAATGGCGAAAGACATCTATGCCCAAGCCTACGAACAGCGCGATGCACTTTGCGCGCCCTATGCCGCCGTCATCAGCATTGATGTCAAAAGGCTGCCCTTGCCCTCAGCCGTTCGCGGCTGGAATTCAGAACAATACCAGAACGCGCTGCGGCATGTACAAACCAATGCCGAGTTCAATAGCGATCTTCGTCAGTTGTTGCACGTCGGTTTCAAGGTTGCTGCCAAACTTGGGTCGAAGTATTTGCATATGCTCGACCATTTCTCGCAGACCATTGGCAAGAACGTAACCGAAAACTTATACGAGAGGCACATCAAGCCGGTGTTTATCGCAGACGCTTAATATACCCTGAAGTCACGGGTAAATCTTGCAGATTTCACTGTTCATCACTTGCTACAACGACACATTTTTCCCCCAAACCGGTAAGGCCGTTGTTGCCGTGCTGGAAAAGCTTGGCCACACCGTAGAGTTCCGGCCCGCGCAAACGTGTTGCGGTCAGATGCATTACAACACCGGTTATCAGGCGGCGGCTTTGCCTATGATGAAACACTTTGTGGAAGTGTTCCGCGGCGCGGAAGCCATTTGCGTTCCGTCTTCGTCGTGCGTGGCCATGATTCGCGACCACTATCCGAAAATGGCGGAGGTGAGCGGAGACGCGGCGCTGCGGCGCGCGGTGAAAAATATGCTGCCGCGCATTTACGAATTTACTGAGCTTTTGGTGGATAAATTGGGGGTTACCGACGTGGGCGCGTTCTTTCCGCATACGGTGGCGCTGCACCCTTCGTGCCATTCGTTGCGTTCGCTGCATCTGGCCGACAAGCCGGCAAGATTGTTGGGCAGCGTACGGGGATTGACGTTGGTAGACCTGCCGGAAGCCGAAGAGTGTTGCGGTTTCGGCGGCACGTTCGCTGTTAAAAATGCCGATGTTTCGGCGGCGATGTTATCGGACAAGATCCGCTGTGTTCTCAACTCCGGTGCGGAGATTTGCGCGGCGGTTGACAATTCATGTTTGATGCACATCGGCGGAGCCTTGAGCCGTCAGCGCGCCGGCGTGCGCGTTCTGCACTTGGCGGAGATTCTGGCTTCGCGGGATAGCAAAGGAATGTCTTCATGAGCACTTACGTAGGCGAGGCGGCGCACGCCCCGAAGTTTCAAACGGCGGCGAAGGGCCTGGTGGCCGATACGCAGGTCCGCCATAACGTGCGCCATGCCACTGAAGTGATTCGTCAGAAACGCGCCAAGGTCGTGGGCGAGATGGCGGATTGGCAGGAACTGCGAGAAAGCGGGCACGCGATCAAGGAGCATGTCATGCGGCACCTTGATTTCTATCTCGAGCAGTTTGAGACTGCCTGTACCGCGGCCGGCGGGACGGTGCATTGGGCGCGCGACGCCGATGAAGCGAACGGCATTATTGTCGATCTGGTGAAGGCGCAGCAGGCCAAGGAAGTCATTAAGGTGAAGACCATGACTTCGGATGAGATCCGGCTGAATGTCGCGCTGGAGGCAGCGGGCATTACGCCCTATGAAACGGATCTTGCGGATTTGATTGTGCAGTTGGGAGAAGACAAGCCATCTCACATTGTTGTCCCGGCGCTGCACCGGAACCGCGCGGAGATCCGGCGGATCTTTCTCGACAAGATGAATTTGGTCGAGCTGAGCGACCGCCCCGAAGACTTGGCGGCGGCGGCACGCGTTTATTTACGTGAAAAGTTTTTGCGCGTTCCGGTGGCCATCAGCGGCGCCAACTTCGCTATTGCTGAAACCGGGTCGGTGTGCGTTGTTGAATCGGAAGGGAACGGGCGCATGTGCGTCTCTTTGCCGAAAGTGTTGATCAGCCTTGTTGGTATTGAGAAGATTATTCCCACGTTTCAAGACCTGGAAGTCTTTTTGCAAACGCTGCCGCGATCGGCAACGGGTGAGCGTATGAATCCGTACAATTCGATTTGGACGGGCGTTACGCCGGAAGATGGCCCGCAAGAGTTTCACGTGGTGCTGCTGGACAATGGGCGGACGAAAGTGCTGGCTGACCGCGAGGCGCGGGAAACACTCGATTGTATCCGCTGTGGGGCGTGCTTGAACGCCTGTCCGGTGTACCGTCAGACCGGAGGCCATGCGTATGGTTCGGTCTATGGCGGCCCGATTGGCGCCATTCTCACGCCGCAACTGCAATCTATGGAACATTCGCAGAGCTTGCCGTATGCCTCGTCTTTGTGCGGCGCGTGTTATGAAGTTTGTCCGGTGAAAATCAACATTCCCGAAATCCTGGTGCATTTGCGGAACAAGGTTGTGGAACAGGGCGATGCGCCTTGGATAGAAAAGATGGCCATGAAAGCGGCCTCTTACGCACTTGAATCGCCGGAGCATTTGGACCGGGCGCGAAAGTTGGGGCGGCTCGCGCAACGGCCCTTTGTGAAGAACGGCGTCATCAGTCATTTGCCGTTCGGCTTGGACGCTTGGACGGGCGTGCGGGATTTGCCGGCAATAGCGAATGAATCGTTTCGTGAGTGGTGGGTGAAGCGCGAAAGAGAGGCGGGGTTATGAGTTCCGCGCGCAACGAGATGCTGGAGCGTATCCGCGATGCCACAGGCGGTTCAACGCCGGGCAGAGAAGCCGAGTATGCCGCCATCCCGCGAAAGTATGTGAGAAGCGGGTTGCTGCACGCCGCCGAGAAACTCGATTTGCTGGTGGACCGCTTGCACGATTACGGCGCGACGGTATTTCACTCGCGCGAGGGCGAAGCAGCCGATTGGGTGGGGCAAGCACTGAAGATTCGCCAGAAGAGATCGCTGCTGATTCCACGCGATTTGCCGCGCGCCTGGCTGCCCGACGGCTTCAGCTTTTTTCGCGAGGGCGCGAGTTATGAAGAGGTGGACCGCAGCGAAGGCGTGTTGACGGATTGCGCGCTGGCGATTGCCATCACGGGGAGCATCGTCTTGCGTCATAGCGCGGGCGAAGCGAGGCGGGCCTTGAGCCTGATTCCCGATTATCATTTGTGTGTCGTTTTTGGAAGTCAAGTGGTGGAAACGGTCCCCGAGGGGATTGAGCAGATGCGCGCGTTTGCGGGCATACCGATTACGACAATCGCCGGACCATCGGCCACCGCGGATATTGAAATGATCCGGGTGAAGGGCGTGCATGGACCGCGCACGTTAGATGTGATATTGGTTAGCTGAGTTAATGCAATGGAATCGCAACTGACTGAAAAAGTATTTAAAGCGCTGGAGAATTTCCGCATTGAAATTCCGTCCTGGGGCTTCGCCAATACCGGGACGCGTTTTGGAAAGTTCATGCAGCCCGGCGCGGCCGGCACGATTGAAGAGAAGTTCAGCGATGCGGGCCAAGTTCATGTCCTGACGGGTGTCTGCCCGACTGTTGCGCTGCATGTGCTGTGGGATTTCCCGCGCGGGCTCGGCAGCGTGAGTGAAGTGGCTCTGCTGGCCAACAAATACGGCGTGCGGACCGGTTCCATCAATCCAAACTTGTTCCAGGATCAGATCTATAAGTATGGTTCTTTCGGAAGCCCCGACGCCAAGGCGCGCGATGAGGCGCTGGAACATTCCAAAGACAGCATTGCCATTGCGCACGGTTTGGGGAGCCGCGATATTTCGTTCTGGTTTGCGGATGGGTCAAACTATCCAGGCAGCGCGAATATCCGCCAGCGCAAGAAATGGTTTGAAGAATGTTTGCAGGCATTGCACGAATCTCTCGATCCGCACCAACGCATGCTGGTGGAATATAAGCCTTTCGAACCGGCGTTTTATCACACCGATATTGCCGACTGGGGCATGGCGCTTTTGTTGGCGCGCAAAGCCGGGCCACAAGCCAAAGTGCTGGTGGATACCGGACATCATTACCTGTCGCAAAATATCGAGCAGATTGTGGCGTGGCTGCTGGCGGAAGACATGCTCGGCGGTTTTCACTTTAACGACCGGCGCTATGCCGACGACGATTTGACTATTGGTTCGATTGACCCGTATCAAGTGTTCCGCATTTTTCACGAGATTCTATTCTTTGAGTGGGAACAAGCCAAGCGCGCCGATATCGCGTACATGATCGACCAAAGCCACAACCTGAAGGGCAAGATGGAGGCCATGATTCAGACCGTGACAATGGCGCAGGAACTATTTGCCAAGGCGGTTTTGGTGAATTATGAAGCCCTTGTGGCGGCGCAGCAAAACATGGATATTGTGAGGGCGGAGAGTTGCCTGCAGGATGCGTTCGCGCACGATGTGAGGCCGGCCATCCGCGAGTGGCGCGCTTCTAAGGGATTGCCGGAAAATCCGCTGGAGGCTTTCCGGCACAGTGGATATTTGGAGCGGGTCGTGCAGGAACGCGGGGCGCGAAATATGTCAGCCGCTGCGTCGTACGCCTAGAAAGGATAGTCTATATCTTATGCCAGTCACTTCGTCTCTTCGCCACTTACAGGATCTTTGGGTTGACAGCGCTGCCGGCGCCCTTGGAAAAGATCAACTCGCTCTGCTGCGATACCGCTCGAATCTGCTGGGAGCCGACCTTCGCATTACAAACTTCGGCGGAGGTAATACAAGTTCAAAGATCGATTTGCCCGATCCGTTCACCGGCAAAGCCGTTCAAGTGCTGGCGGTAAAAGGAAGCGGTGGCGATCTGGGCTCGATCAAAGAATCGGGATTCGCATTGCTCTATCTTGATCGCCTGGAAAGCTTAAAGGCGCTGTATAAGAGCGAAGCGCACGAAGACGATATGGTGCGTTTTTACCCCCTATCGGCTTTCGGTGAAAACAAAGTGGCGGCTTCCATTGATACGCCGCTGCACGCATTTTTGCCTTACCCGCATGTGGATCATTTGCATCCCGACTGGGCGATTGCCTTGGCGGCCAGCGCCAATGGCAAACGGAGGCTGGAGGAGTTCAACCAGCAGTACGGGCGCAAAGTAGTATGGCTGCCTTGGCAGCGGCCAGGTTTTGAACTGGCGCTGCTCTTGGAAAAGGCGGTTGCGGAAAACCCCGGTTGCGATGGCGTGCTGTTAGGCAGCCACGGCTTGTTTACCTGGGGCAATACCCAGCGTGAATGTTATTTGAGCAGCCTGCAAACCATTGACCAAATGGGCGAGTTCATTTTAGAGCGCGGGCAAAAGGCCGGGGCCATCTTCGGCGGCATTGAGCTCGAACCTCTAACCGACAGGAAAGCCATTGCCACGGCGATTTTGCCCGCGCTGCGCGGGATCGTTTCTTCAAACAAGCGGGTGATCGCGCACTACACAGACCATGAAGACGCATTGACCTTCGCCGGCTCGAAGTGGGCGAAAGAGCTCGGGAACTTGGGCACAAGCTGTCCTGACCATTTTCTGCGCACCCGCATTTGCCCAATGTTTATCGATTGGAAAGCAGGCGAAGAGAGCGTCGATGTTCTGAAAAAGAAGATCGAAGACGAAGCGGTGACCTATCGCGGCGAATACGCCAAATATTACACGGCGAATGCGTTGCCGGATTCACCGAAGCTTCGCGATTCGAATCCGTCGGTGGTGATTATTCCCGGGCTTGGGCTTTTTGGCTTCGGCAAGAATAAGAAGGAAGCGCGTATCACCACGGAATTCTTCATCAACGCAATTCACGTGATGTCGGGCGCCAATGCGCTGGATTCGGGTGAGGTGGCGCATCCTTATCCGCAGGCGCGCCTGCCGGAGCAATCGAAGGAATTCAAGAGCTTTGAGAATTACGTAGCGCTGCCCCGTGGTGAAGCGTTCCGCATTGAGTATTGGGCGCTGGAAGAAGCAAAGTTGCAGCGCATGCCGCCGGAGGCTGAATTCAGCCGCAAGATTGTGATGGTGGTGGGCGGCGGCAGCGGCATTGGGCGGGAAGTGGTTTTGCTGCTGGCGCGAAAGGGCGCCCACGTGGTAGTGGCCGATATGAACGAAGCGGCCATCAAGGAGGTTGCGGTGGAAGCTGCGCAAGTTTCGTCCGCCGATGCAGTCGCCACAACCTTGGTAGATATTTCGTCGGCCGAAAGCGTGGCGACGGCGGCCAAGGCGGCGGTGTTGGAGTTTGGCGGCATCGATGCCATTGTGAATACCGCCGCTATATTTCCGGTGGCGGGGACGGACGGGCAGTTGACCGAAGCCCAATGGAGCAAAACGTTTCTGGTGAACGTGACCGGGAACTTTGTGTTGGCGCGTGAGTGCGGCTGGGTGTTGCGCGACCAGAAACTACCGGCGTCGATTGTGCTCACGAGCTCAGCGAATGCGGTGGTTTCGAAGCATGGCAGTGAAGCGTACGATGTGAGTAAGACCGCGTTGAATCATTTAATACATGAGCTCGCCGTGGGGCTTGCGCCGCTGGTGCGAGTAAATGGTATCGCTCCCGCGACGGTGGTGGCGGGTTCGACGATGTTCCCCCGAGATCGGGTGATCGGCTCGCTGCAGAAATATAAGATCGACTTTTCCGAAAGTGAATCAACTGAGGAGTTGCGCGACAAACTCGCGAATTTCTATGCGCAGCGCACGTTGACGCGCAGGCCCATTTTGCCGAAGGATTGCGCGGCTGCGATTGTGTGGCTCGCGAGCGACGAGAGCGCGAAGACAACAGGGCATATTATTCCGGTAGACGGCGGTTTGCACGAGGCTTTTCTCCGCTAGCGGCATGACTCGCGTATGCTTCGTTTTGCAGGTGCGGCCCGAAAGAATCGCCGAATATAAGGAGCGTCACAAAGAGGTTTGGCCCGAGATGCGGCAAGCTTTGCGCGAAACAGGTTGGGGCAACTATTCGCTGTTTCTGCGGCCAGACGGTATGTTGGTGGGCTATGTGGAGACAGAAGATTTCGAGCGAGCCCGAACCGGCATGGCCGCGCGCGAAGTGAACGCCCGCTGGCAAAAAGAAATGGCGGAGTTTTTTATGAATCCGCCCGGAGTCGCACCGGATCAAGCGATGATGCCATTAGAAGAAGTGTTCCATTTGGGAGATTAGCTATGATGAGCCTGTGCAGGAACTTCGGCGAATCACCATGGATCCGGCGGTGATGGGCGGTAAGCCGTGCATCCGTGGGATGCGAGTCACAGTTGGAATGATCGTAGAAGCTATTGCTGCGGGCCGCACCGTAGGTGATTTGCTGATCGACTTTCCATATCTTCAGGCCGAAGACATCCGGGAAGCTCTGAGCTTTGCTGCCAGATAGAATCAAAACGTCTCCTGCTTGAATCTTGGCAACAGCAAATGCACGACAAGCAGGCTAAACAAATACATGGAACCGGCAATTACGAAGAGCGGCGCATAAGATTGGTGGGATAAATCGAGCCAAATGCCGATGGCTTTCGAGACGATGATTCCGCCGACAGCGCCTCCCAATCCCCCCAAGCCGACCACCGAGCCGATTGTCTTGCGGGGAAAGCAATCGGAGACGATGGTGAAAAGATTTGCCGACCAGCCTTGGTGAGATCCGGCGGCGATACCGATAAGGGTGACGGTGAGCCAAAGATGCCCGGCGGCAAATGGCACAAAGGCAATCGCGAGAACCGCCATCGCAAACACCAACATGGCCGTTTTGCGCGCGCGGGTTACCTCCCAGCCACGCTTTAGCAGTGCCGACGAGAGCCAGCCGCCACCAACCGAACCGGCATCGGCGGCCAAATAGATCGCAACCAACGGCGGTCCCGTGTGCAGCAGATCGATGTGATACTTGCTTTGCAAAAAGCCTGGAATCCAAAATAGATAAAACCACCAGACGGGGTCGGTGCAGAACTTGGCAATAAGGAACGCCCACGACGCGCGTTTGACGAGCAAGGCGCGATAGCGAATCTTGCCAGCTGATTCTTTGGCGCTGCCAGAGCGGATGAAGGCGAGTTCGGCGGGAGACAGCCGCGGGTTCTTTTCAGGCTCACGATAAAACAACAGCCAGACGGCGATCCAGGAAAGGCTGAAACAACCAGTGACTAGAAAGGCGGAGTGCCAACCAAATTTGGCAACCACGAAAGGAACAAGCAGCGGGGCGATGAGCGCGCCTACATTGGTTCCGCTGTTGAAAACGCCGGTGGCCAAAGCACGCTCCTGGCGTGGAAACCAGTCGGCCACCGTTTTGATCGCCGCGGGGAAGTTCGCCGCTTCACCCAAGCCAAGACCGAGCCGGGCCAAGCTGAACTGAAATAAATTTCCTGCGAAGGCGTGCGACATGGACGATAGACCCCAAATCAAGACCGCCAAGGCGTAGCCGATGCGCAGGCCCAGCCAATCGATCAAGCGCCCGGCAATGGGAAGCATCAACGCATAGCCAAATTGAAAAATCGCGGTGATGGTGCCATAGTCGTTATCGGTCCAATGAAGATCGTGAGAGATAGTAGTCTTGAGGAGACCCAGGACGACACGGTCCATATAGTTGACGGTGGTGGCGTAGAACAGCAGCCCGCAGATGAACCAACGAACGTGGCCTACCTTGTTTGACGGCGCGGCGGCGAGGGGCGAGGCTACCGGGTCGCCTTTTGTCATCCCGCTATTCTATCGAGCAAGGGCGAAGAATGATTCTGCTTTCACAGGGTACGGTTTTTGATGGGAGTGGTGCGGCGCCGCAGGTCCAGAACATCTTGTTGGACGGGCGCAGGATTGCGGCCATAGGGCCAGAGGTTACTGCCACCGACTGCCAGACCTTAGATTGCAGAGGGCTTGCCGTCGCCCCGGGATTCATAGACATTCACAGCCACTCCGATTTGCAGGTATTGGAAGGCCGCAAAGAGAAGTTGAGGCAAGGCGTGACGCTGGAGGTGGTGGGCAATTGTGGATTTTCGCCTTTTCCTTTTGGGTTCGATGTGGCGGAGTTGCATGAGTTCGGAGCGGGCATTCTGGGGCGCAGCCACGGGTGGGGTTGGCCGAGCGCGGCTGCGTATTTGGAAGTGCTGGCGGCTAGCCCTTCGAAAGACAGTGCCTTGTCCCTGGTGGGTCATGGAAGTTTGCGCATTGCGGTTTGCGGGCCGGGGCAGGGGACGCCTTCGCAAATGCAGTTAGAGGAGATGGCGGAGGTTTTGGATGAATCGCTGGCGGCGGGCTGCGCGGGTTTCTCCACGGGTTTGATGTATGCCCCGGGTTCGAGCGCGCAGGCGCCGGAGTTGGAGTTGTTGTGCAAGGTGGTGGCGCGGCGCGGAAAGTTTTATGCCACGCACATGCGGAGCTATTCGAACACACTACTGGAAGCGACGCGCGAGCAAATCAGCTTGGCGGAACGGACGGGTTGCCGGCTGCAAATTTCTCATTTGCAGGCAGCCGGGCGCGCGAACTGGGCTCTGCAGGAACTGGCGCTTGCTGAGATTGAGGCTGCGCATGCACGCGGCATAGATATCGAATTTGACATTTATCCTTATCAATGCGGCAGCACGGTTCTAACGCAATATTTGCCGCAATCGGCTTTGGATGGCGGCAATGGCGCGCTGTTGGCGCGCTTGCGTGATCGCGTTCAGCGGACAGCGATTCTGGAAGAGATGAAAGCAACTCCGCGCTACTGGAGCGATATCACGATTTCTTCGGTAGCCAGCGGCGGGAATGAACCACTGGTGGGGAAAACGGTTTCGCAGATTGCCGAATTGCGCGGCGTGGATGCGGAAGATTGCGCGCTGGATTTGCTTATGGAGGAGGCGGCGGCGGTTAATATTGTCTGCTTTAACCAGAGCGAAGAGAATTTGCGGCAACTGATTACGCACCCGCTTTGCTCAGTGATCACCGATGGGTTTTACGTGAAAGGGAAGGCGCATCCCAGGCTGTATGGGACCTATCCGGAGCTACTCGGTAAGTTAGTACGTGAGCGGCGCTGGCTTTCGTTGAGCGATGCGGTACATAAGAGTACGGGCAAGCCGGCGGCGCGTTTAAACTTAGCGGATCGAGGTCTGTTGCGGCCCGGAAATGTGGCGGATCTGGTGGTCTTCGATGCGGACGAAATCAGCAGCCCGGCGACATACGACGAGCCGAATCGGGAGCCACGCGGCATTTTGCGCGTGATCAAGAACGGCGCTTTTGCATGAGCAAACGGCGCTGGCTGGTTCTGGCATTCGTGTTTCTCGGGATTCTGGTTAGTTACATCGACCGTGGCAATCTGAGCGTTGCGGCGGAAAGCATCATGCGGGATCTTCGCCTGCCACCGGCGACGATGGGCGTGTTGCTATCGGCGTTCTTTTGGACGTACGCGGTGTGCCAGATTCCAGCGGGTTTGTTGGTGGATCGATTCGGCGTGCGCGGAGTCTATGCGGCGGCGTTCGTCTTGTGGTCATTGGCGTCGGCGAGTATTGCGCTCAGCCGTGAGCCCGGCGATATTATTGCGTCGCGGTTACTGCTCGGATTTGCGGAAACGATTGGACCGGTGGCGAGCCTGGCTGTGATCCGCGCGAGCTTTTCACCCAGGGAGAATGGGATTCCGACGGCCATTTATATTAGCGGGCAGACGCTTGGGCCGGCAACCGGTTTGCTTTTAGGGACAACGCTGCTGGTGCATTTTGGCTGGCGCGCGATGTTTGCGGTCACGGGATTGGCTGCTTTGTTGTGGGTACCGGGTTGGCTGGCATTCGCGCCGCACCCCGGGAAAACGGCCGTCCGTGTCCCGCTTGGCTGGTTGACGATCTTACGGAATTCCACGCTCTGGGCGATGGCGGCGTTCATTTGCCTGGCATCTTATTACTGGTATTTTTTGTTGACTTGGGTGCCTTCTTACCTGACGAGCGCACGTGGCTATTCTACTTTGGCAATGGGACGAATTCTCGCAGCGCCACTGGTGGCGATGGGGATTACGAGCCTGGTTTCTGGCTTCTATGCCGACCGTTTGTTAAAAAACGCGAAGTCGCTCTTTCGCGTTCGTTTATGGTTTGCGGCGGCGGGATCGGTGGGCGCTTCCGCGCTTCTGCTGCTCAACGTCCTTCCAGGTAACGCGCTTGTGATGCCGGTTTTATTCGTTTCGGTTTGTTCGTTTGGCATGGCAAGCTCGAGTTTTTGGACGGTGGCGCAGAACGTGGCGCCGCCGGAGAAAGCAGGAAGGATCATCGGCTTTCTGAACACGATTTCACAATTGGGGGGCGTTGCAGCGCCCATGATTACGGGCCGCATACTGGGGCCGGAGAAACATTTTGCTCCGGCGGTGACGATTGCCGGCCTCTGCCCGTTGATTGCGTTAATACCGTTGTTTGATACGAGCCGGGGGATTGAACTGCTTCGCAACAGATTGCACGATGAGGCGGAGGCCATCGGGCAGCCCTGACTTAAGCGAGAATAGCGGTGTGAGGAGAAGACGTCAGTGCCACCAGTGAAAGCGATTCCAGACGGGTACCACAGCGTGCAGCCGTACGTGATGTTCAAGAGTTGCGTTGAAGCGATCGCTTTTTACGAGAAAGCTTTCGGCGCGAAGGAAAAGTTTCGTATGCCGCGGCCCGACGGCCGCATTGGCCATGCGGAAATTCAAATCGGCGATTCGACTGTGATGATGGCCGACGAAGCGCCTGAGATGGATTGCTTCAGCGCCGAGCATTTCGGCGGCTCAGCGGTTGGGCTGCTCCTTTATGTCGAGGATTGCGACGCGGTCCACGCACAGGCCGTTGCCGCCGGGGCGAAGAGTCTTTTCGAACCGGCGGATAAACCGTATGGGGATCGCATGTCCGGCGTGAGCGATCCATTTGGTTACAAGTGGTGGATCGCCACACATATCAAAGACGTGTCATATGAGGAGATGGCTGCAAAGGGTTGAGGGTGTCAGCGGCGATCGCAACGGTGCTCGTCCACAAACTTCATTAACGCCTCGGGTTTGATCCGCATTTCCACGAAGGTCGCGTCCTTGCCATCCACCGTCGCCAGCAGCACTCGCAAATGAGTCCGTCAATGAATGCCTTATTTCGCAAGGCTGCTGCTTGCCTGATATTTGCGTCGCTTACCAAGGTGGCGGCCCGTGGAGTTAGCGGCTGGATTCCGGTTCGGTCAGCCAGCTGCGAGTATCCCATTCTTGGGCTACAGGCGCGGATTAGTGGGGTCGTGCGGCTAAGGATCGCCGTTAATGTCGAGGGCGAGGTTGTCAAGGTGAGCGCCATAAGTGGCAATCCGGTCCTAGTATCGGCCGCTCGAAGGAATCTCATGACATGGCGCTTTGCATGCGTCTCAGATGAAGCGGGAAGTAACTGCGGTTCAAATGCGCTCAGAGTTTTTGACTTTGTTTACAGTTTTAGGCTTCTCGATACGGAAGATTTGGCGAACCACACGCCATTGTTCGTCTATGAATATCCGAATAAAGCAACCGTGTCTGCTGTCGCGCCCCACTTGGAGCCCTAATGGAAGACCACTCGGGAGTCTAGGACAGTATAGTTCTGAAATGACAACTATAATGTCAACCCCGTCACTTGCGATTTTGTTCATTGCACTGTTCCCAGGATGCCTTCTAGGCCAGGATGCTGCTAGCCTTGCGGCGATCCGCGAGGGAAGGGCGCTTTATTCGACGGTGAGTGTGCTGGCCTTCGACACGTCCGGACGCCCACTGGGACCGCCCCGGATAAAACTGTTCGAATCAGAGGAAGACCACAGCGATCTTGCCGGCAAGTTTCGCGACGGGGTTGCCCGCGGCATTCCATACGGTGACTACAGGATCGAAACGTGGCTGGAGGGATATGCATCGGATTCGAAGACTGTCAGAATTTACGGGCCGCACGTTAGCGCTGTCGTAGGATTAACATTCGTGCCCGAGCTTCCCGCGATCCCGCCCGATTTGCTTGGGCAAATCGTCGGACAGATGCCGGGACCCAACTCCTTCGCGAGACTTATCGGCATCTATGCTAACGTTGCTATCGATTCATTGATTGACGCCGACGGCAGGTTTACTTTATTTGGACTTTCAGCCGGCAAGTATTCACTATTGGTTGTCGGGGAAAGTGGAATTTTGGCCAGCCGCCCGCTGACCATTCCCTACACGGGGCCGCCCCTTAGGATCAAGCTGAATTCTCGGTGACGGCTTGATCGGCTGAGTTTAGCTGAAGAGCTGGCGTGAGCGATCCATTTGGCTACAAGTGGTGGATCGCCACTCACATCAAAGACGTGTCGTACGAGGAGATGGCGGCAAAGGGCTGAGGTATTCAGTGCCGATCACAACGGTGCTCGTCCACAAACTTCATTAAAGTCTCGGGTTTGATCCGCATTTCCACGAAGGTGGCGTCCTTGCCATCCACCGTCGCCAGCAGCACTCGCAAATGATTGCCGTCTCGCCGGGTGTAGATATTGGTGGATTCGCCCTTCCTCGATTGCACCCGCACAATCCGGTTCCAAGCGCCGCCCACGACTTCATCCGCCACCTTGGCGAAATTCCGCGGCTGAACGTTCGCATGTTCAAACACCGCCAGCCGCAGATCGCTGGTGCCCGCCGGGTGCGAGACCGCCACCACGAAGCGGGCTAGCCCAAAGAACGGTATGCGGGTCTGTTCCGATCCGGTTTGCCGCGAAAACTCCCGCACCAGGGCATCGAACTCGCTCGCGGGCAGGAGCGACGGTATCCACATGGCCAGCAGTGCAATTCCCAATAGGCGTTTCATCGTTATCGCTCCGACTGCTCGTCTTGCTCATCTTCTTTGGCATCGCCACTGCTGTCTTTTTTGTCCCGCTTCTTGCGTTTGCTGAATTCCGGAATTCCCATATGTCCGCCTAAGCGGCTCAGCTCTTCGGGGCTGATGGAGCCGTCCACGTGAACAATGGTCAGCTCTTTCGGTTCCGCATCCAGCACAACGATGCCGCCAATCTGATCGCCATTCTTCAGCAGATAAACTTCGGTGTTTTCGCCTTTGATCGACTTCACGCCCACAATGCGTGACCAGTTTGGCCCTTTTAACTGCGCTCTGAGAGCTTGCACGTCGCCCATGGAATACTGGCCCTCTTTGTCGAATTCAAAACTGCGCACGTAGATCCCCTTAAGCTTGCCGATCATCTTTTTGACCTGCACCTCGTCGGGATCGTCCTTCGACAGGAAGCCGCTGGCGAGTTGCAGCGTGGCTTGATCGAGTGTCACGTCCACTGATTCGGTAGCCCGCTCGGCCAGCTTATCCAAATTGAACGGTAGTTTCAAATCGTCCGCCGCCCAAACCGGCGACAAGGATATGGCGATAATCGCCAGTTTTAAGAATGGCCGTTTCATTGTTCTGTTTGCTCGCTTTCTTGAACCCGCTGCCGCACTTGCTGCAATTTCGTTCCCGCAATCCGCATCGCCATAAGCAGTTGCCGTTTGGCTTCCATTCCTCTCGCTTCGCGTTTGATTTCGCGCTCATGCTGTTCGTACACTGTTCCGCCCGCCACCAAAAACAAAGCGGCGCCCACCACTCCCAAGCGCCATGCCGGCGCCGTCCAAAAGCTTT
Source organism: Bryobacterales bacterium (assembly GCA_963785595.1). Taxonomy (GTDB): domain Bacteria; phylum Acidobacteriota; class Terriglobia; order Bryobacterales; family Bryobacteraceae; genus Bog-105. Next base: position 941,984 of record CAWAVY010000005.1, read on the forward strand.
GCCAAAATCCGCTGCGTCTCTTAGCATCCTCTTCAGCGCAGCGCGCCAACACCCGCGCCGTGAAATCGCCACTTGGCTCCTGTGGCTTTAACGCTTGCTTCAGTTCTTCTTCAAATGGCGTCATAATACGTTCTCTTTTCCCAAGCGGCGGCTCACTTTCCCGCGCAGCATTTCCAGCGCCCGCGAAATCTGCGTCTTCACCGTGCTCACGTTCATACTCAAAACCTTGGCTATCTCTTCTAATTCCATGTCTTCCTGATAGCGCAACACAATCACGCTGCGCTGTTTTTCCGGCAGCGACGCCACCATGCGCTTCAAATACGAGGCCAGAAACGAATCATGCACCCGTTCCAAAACTGTGGGCTCATCTGTTTCCTCCAAGCTGGTCTCCGCTTTGGCTTTCCGTTTTCGTGCCGCATCAATGGCCCGGTGGGTAGCCACTTTTCTCAGCCAGAACAACAGGTGCGACGGCGATTGGATGCCTGCCCAGTTCTTGTGCAGTTGCAAGAAAACATCCTGCGCCAATTCGTCCGCCGCCACCCGGTCATGCAGAAACTGCCAGGCAATGCTGTAAACCATGGCCTTGTGCGCCTCAACCACCGTGGGAAACGGTGGGATCGCGGCTTGGCCTTCCCGGGTTGTTGTAATTGATGAGGTCGCCGCGAACAATGCCGCCATTCAGCCCTTTCACCAGCTAATTACGTATAGGAACGCGCTGGCGACTCAAAAATCTCGGGGGCCTTTTGGCGAGACAAGGCGGCCACGCACAATCCCAATCCCACCGCAAACAGCAATAGTCCGGCGTAGGCGGGGGCGAGATGGGTGAAATCCAGATAACCGATGGCAACATGCACTCCCAGCGCGGCGCCAAACCCGCAGAATCCCATCACTCCGATCACTTCGATGAAACTGCGCGTCAGAAGCGCATTTCTCGCGATGATGGCGATGAGCAGCCCCGCCGAAAGAAGCCCACCGCCAAAACCGCTGCGGTCATGGGCGATGACTGGAATGAGCATGGGTGAGATGGCCTGCAACTGTGTACGGCTGAGATCCATGAACGCCAGGTCTTGCGGCACGAAAACCACTGTCATGCCAACCCCAACAATGGTTATGCCGGCTAGGGTGAGTCCAGCCGCGCAGGCTTGAATCAGCAGCCGCCCTAATTTGGCGTTGGAGCTTTCGGGCCAAGTTTTGGACCATGCTTGCCGAAGATGCAGCGGCCCGGGAATGCAGGAGCGCGCGCGCCATACGCCGGCGATGAAAGTTGGCAACAGGAGCAATGTGGCCCAGGCGTGCCAAACGTCAAGGTATCCGAACTTGAGGTACGCCAGAAAACTGAGGAACCCTGTGGAACCCGATATCACGTAAGCCCACCAAGCCCAGGCGCGCCCCGCTTTCAGCGGAAATTCGGCCAGCCACCAGTAGGCGGCGCCAATAGCAAAGAGTGTTCCGCAGAAAGCGACGCGATCATGAAACATGAAATGCACGAGATGGCTATTGCCGGCATGCGACAAGGCGGCCGCATCCATTCCAATAGCCTGGGAATCATGCGGCAACAGATAACCGCTGATGGATTGCAGAATGCCGAAAACTCCGCTTAAGAACAGCGCGGTTCCCGTAAGGGAAAGCAGCGGGCGGCCATCGCCTAACAGAGCCGCGAACAAACCACGCTGATCTTCGGCCGGCATAAGATCAACTAAAATTGCGCGGTCAGACTACCCACCACGATAAAGCTCAATCGGAAGGAACGCATGAGACCCATCGTAGTACTATCAACCAGAAGCAATGCCTTACGCGCTGAAAGTAGAGTTCGCCGCCGAGCGCAAGATTCGCGATCGCAACAAATTCTGGTATCGCGTTGCCCATTGGCCCATCTGGATCTGGGTTTTCTTTCTCGCGCCCGGCCCTCTGACTTTCGATCTCTTCGCGCACGGCGGTAGTCTGCGCCATTGGTATTGGTTGCTGGTTGTTCTCGTCTGTACCGGCATCGCTGGATTCTATGGCCAATTGCCAGGTGTGGAACAACGCCCCTACATTCTCTTCTTCTCCGAAGACAAACCGAATCCACTCTATCGGCGTATTTGTTACACCTTTGCGTGGAATGCATTGCTGAACTTCGCTTTGCTGAATCTGGGCGGCTCCCTTGATGCCGTGATCACCGGGCAGTGGCACATGAAACCGATTTACTCCCGCTTTTACTTTCCATTGCTCGCCGTCGTCGTTGTTTTAGGCACCGTCGGTTTACTCCCGCGCGTTCGCCGTTCTACTAAAGGCGAAGGTATGGAACGGCGCTACTTTTACGGCACGGTCTGGTCCGTTACTTTTTCGCAAACTGTTTTGCTGATTCTCTGGAAAACGCTGCCGAAAAATCACCTTACGGATATCGTCAAGCTGTGTGCCTTCGCGGTTTCGCTGCTTTCCTTTGGGGCGGCGTCTGTGCTGGGCTTGTTGCCGCGCACCCGGCCCATTCTTCCGGGTGAAGCCATGGTTGCCGACTAGGTCGCAGACTATAAACCTCCAGTGCCACGCTATCGGCCGCCGGGTCAGTGCATCACGCTTCCCAGCGGCCCGAATTTGCACATTTACTCCCAAGGTCCCCATTCCGGTCCAACTGTTGTCTTTGAGGCCGGAATTGCCGGAAGCTGCTTGAGTTGGTCGCCTGTGCAGCCCTTGGTTGCCGAATTTGCCCGCGCCGTGAGTTATGATCGCGCCGGACTCGGCTGGAGTACGGGACCGCTCACGCCGCGCACGGTGGCCAATATGGTTGCTGAACTCGCCGCCCTTCTCGAAGCCGCGCAAGTCATGCCGCCTTACATTCTGGTTGGTCACTCGTTCGGTTGCCTGCTCATGCAAGCCTTCGCCCATACTCATCCCGCCCAAGCCGCCGCTGTGATGATGGTCGATCCCGTTACCCAAACCGGTTGGGCGAATGCCACTGCGGAAGAGACTCGCCGCCTCGACGCCGGTGCGCGTCTGGCGCGGCGTGGCGCTTGGCTCGCGCGTCTAGGTGTCGTGCGTGCCGCGTTGTCGTTGCTCGTCGCCGGCGGTACCAGACTTCCCAAACTTGTGGCGCGCGCTTCGGCAGGGCAGGGAAACAGCGCTATCCAGCGCCTCATCAGTGAAGTGCGCAAACTGCCTCCCGCCGTGCAACCCATCGTGGCGGCGCACTGGAGCCGTGCCCGTTCCTTCACGGCGCTCGCCGCCTATCTGGAATGCCTCCCGGCCAGCGCGCGCCAAGCCCTTGGCATGCCACTGCCTCCTGAAATCCCGCTCACCATTCTGTCGGCCGCTAACGCCACCCAGCAAGAATTGGCCGAAAGAGCCGCTTGGGCCGCAGCTAATCAAAACGGCCGGCACATGCCAGTGGAAGGCACTGGACACTGGCTTCAACTCGAACGTCCCCATTTGGTGGCCGCCGTCATTCGTGAGGCCGTTTCAGGTGTACGATAGCGCTTGATGAGAACATCCACTCGCCGCCGCTGGCTGCGCGCAATCCCCACCGTGGCCCTGACTTCCCGTGTCGCCTTCGCCGCCCGCGAAAAACTGCGTATTGGTGTCACCGATTGGAATCTCGAACTCGGCGCAGATCCGCAAGCCGTGCCCTTGGCCGCACAACTCGGTTTCGAAGGCGTGCAAATCTCCTTCGGCCGCAAACTTGTGGATGACAAGATGCCCGTTGATAATCCGGAAATCATCGCGCGTTATTCGCAGCTTTCGAAACAATATGGCATCCCCATTGACGGCACTTGCGTCGACAGGCTGCACGATAACGGACTGAAGAGCGATAAGCTCGCGCCCAAATGGGTCCTCGATTCCATCCGCCTCACGAAAGAACTCCGCGGCAAAGTTCTCCTCGTCCCTTTCTTCGGCAAATGGGCCCTCACCAATCAGGCCGAGATGGATTACACCGGCGACGCCCTGCGCGATCTTGCTCCCGAGGCCGAAAAGGCGGGCGTGGTTCTTGGCGTTGAAGACACCATTTCCGCCGCCGACAATTGGCGCATGATCGAGCGCGCGCGGTCGAAAAATGTGCTGGTCTACTACGACGTCGGCAACTCGACTGAAGCCGGTTTCGATATCGTCAAGGAAATTCGCTGGCTCGGCAAAGACCGTATCTGCCAGATTCATTTGAAAGACAATCCGCACTATCTGGGCGAGGGGAAAATTGAATTCGCGCCCGTCATGCATACGCTTCGCGATATCGGCTTTTCAGGCTACGCCAACCTGGAAACCGACGCGCACCCGCAAACGCTGGAAGCGGATATGCGGCGCAACCTGATGTACATACGGCGGATGATGCAGCAGGGATGACCGCTCGCCACCCGCCGCTGCCGCAAAGAACCTTTGTACTGGGACTAACGGACACAAAGAGATGAATTTCGGCCGCAAGAGTTTCCAAATTACGTGGCTAAGGTAGTAAAATATACCTGTTGGTGGTTACATACTAGGGTAAGCGCAACTTTTACAGTCGAGCGAAGTAGCTAATGGCAAGTTGCGGCTTCGTGACACGATGCTTAAGCAGATCGGCAAGTTCACCATAAGTGATCGCATAGGGCGCGGGACGTATAGCCGCGTCTATCGTGCCATGGATCCGCAGGGGCGTCCGGTGGCGATTAAGATGTCCACCACTCCAACTGAGCAACAGCATCTCAGTGATTTCCAGAGGGATCTGGTGGCGGCGGCCAGCGTCCTCCATCCCAATCTGGTATCCGTTCACGATTTGGGATTCGAAGATGAATTTCCATACGTGGTGATGGAGCTAGTCGACGGCCGAGACATCGACCAGATTATCCAAACCAAGGTTAAGCTTTCGCTGGGAGAGCGCATCCGTGTCATGCTGCAAGTGGGCGAGGCCCTCAAAAGCGCCCACGAACGCGGAGTCTTCCACTTGGACGTTCGTCCATCGAAAATCATGCTGAGCGATGATGGAACCGCCAAGTTGTTGGATCTTGGCTTAGGCCGTCTTTCCTACGACGAGTCGCGCGTGACCGACCGGGGCTACTTGATCGGCTCGCCTTTCTATATGAGTCCGGAGAGGCTGCTGGCCATTGACACAGCCGACGCGCAGTGCGACATATGGTCGTTTGGCGTCACTTTCCACGAATGGATTTCCGGCCGCCATCCGTTCTATGACGATGACGGTGATCGCATGATTGGCAACATCATGGATAATCCTCCCGCCGAGTTGGATGGCGTGAATGGATCGCTGCATCGGCTCATCCGGCAGACTCTCGAAAAGGATACGGGGAGCCGCTATCGGAATTTCTCGGAACTGATCTACGATCTGAAGCCGATTCTGGGCGAGCTACAACGCGATGAGAGCGACGCGATGTTGGCGGAGGCGCTGAAACAAACCGATAGTGGACAGTGGTACGAAGCGCGCCGCATTGCCAGGCAAATGGGCGAACGGAAACCGGAAAAGCCAAGTTCGCAATTTTTTGGCATTTCCGAGCCAGAGCAGGAAGAAGAACTGATTGAAAGAAGCGAACCCGTTCCCGCTCCAGTTATTCCGGGTCCGCGCCCTGCGGAGCCTGCCGGTTCGCCGGCGGTGGCTGCCGCCGCTGTTGTTGCCGCAGCGAGCATGACAGCGCGCACCGCGGTCGAAACTCCGCCCGTCACGCCACCGCCCGTCACGTCGAAACCCGTGTTACCACCGCCGGTGGCCCGTGTGCCCGTCGTCCCGGCACCCGCCGTTCCGCCCGCCGTTCCGCCCATTGTTCGACCCATTGTTCCACCCATTGTTCCACCCCGGGCGCCCTTGAAGCCCGAACGCGCGGCACCAGCTGATGTCGCATCCGCGCTTCCGATTCCTGTTCCTCGGCCTAACGTACGTATTCTCGCAATGGAAGAATCGAATGGCTTTCCCTGGGGAAAAATTGCCGCGTTTGCCGTTGCCGCCCTGTTGGTGGCGGGCGTGCTGTTCTTCCTTTGGGGACCGTATTCGGGCGTCGTGGGCAAAGGTGAGCTTTCCGCTGAAGCCAAGGCGATCAGTCCGGGCGGCCCGGCCATCAAAACGAGTCAGGATGTTCCCGGTCAGATGGTCGGAGCCCACGACGCCACCCCAACCGCGACTGAGACCGGTCTCGTTGCTCCTGACCCGTCCGCAGACACAGCCGATCCAAAACCGTTCGATCCGAAATCGCTAACCGCGCCCGTAACCCTCCCTAAGTTGCCGGTCCGCCAGCGGCCGCCTAGCTTTAAACCACCGTCCTTGGGCGACAATACCTTGGCCACCGATTTAGCTGGCCTTCCAAGCGAACTCAATGCTCCGCCGCCCGCCGCGAGCCCGCCGCCCGCCGCGAGCCCGCTGCCTGCCGCGAGCACGCTGATGGTGAAAGATCCCGCCCCAGCGGCGAAGCCTCCGCAAAGCATGGAGGCCGTCCAAGCGGCCGCCGTGCGAGTGGGTGGGTCGTTTAGCCAGCCCGTCCTCGTTCACTCAGTTCCCCCCATCTATCCGCCTGCGGCGCTGCAGCGAAAAGCTCAGGGCGTGGTTCGCTTCGAGGCTACGATCACAAAAGACGGCGCAGTGAAAAATCTGCAGATTGTGAGCGGCGATCCGCTGCTCGATGTCGCGGCTAAAGAAGCCGTCGCACAGTGGAAATATCGGCCCGCGCTGCTGAATGGCGAGCCGGTGGAAGTGACGCAGGCCATCGTCGTCAAATTTAATCTCAGCCAGTAGCCATCCACGCCGCTTCTATACTTGAAGTCGGAAGGTTCCTTTTGTCCACACCCGTCGATCAATACGTTGATAGCAACGAAGCTCGTTTTCTTGACGAATTGCTGGCGTTCTTAAGGATACCCAGCATCAGCACCCTGCCCGATCATAAGCAGGACGTGGTTCGTGCGGCCGAGTTCGTGGCCAGTGCGCTGACAAATGCCGGCCTGGAGCATGTGGAAGTTATTCCCACGGCGAATCACCCGCTGGTCTATGCTGATTGGCTCCATGCACCCGGCAAGCCAACGGTTTTGTGCTACGGCCATTACGATGTGCAGCCGCCCGATCCGCTCGAGCTCTGGAAATCGCCGCCCTTTGATCCACAGATTCGCGACGGCAACATCTATGCGCGCGGCGCTTGCGACGACAAGGGGCAAATGTACATGCACATCAAAGCCATTGAAGCCTTGAACCGTGTGTACCAGGGCAAGCTGCCCTTGAACGTGAAGTTTCTGGTTGAGGGCGAGGAGGAGATTGGCGGCGAATCCATTGCCAAGTATGTCACGCAACACAAAGAGAAACTCCAAGCCGATGTAGCTCTTGTTTCCGACACCGAGCTCTTTGCCGACGGTTTGCCTACGCTTTGCATTGGACTGCGGGGCTTGATGTATCTGGAAATCGAGGCGCGCGGGCCGGCTCGCGATCTGCATTCCGGCATGTTCGGAGGCGCTGCGCCAAACGCCGTCTTCGGATTGATTGAACTCCTGGCCAAGGCTAAAGACGCCGATGGGCGCATCCAAATTCCCGGCATTTACGACGATGTTGCGGCCCCGGATACGGCGGAAGTCGAAAGCTGGAAACAGTTGCCGTTTTCCGAAAAAGAGTTTCTTGAAACGGTCGTCGGTGCGAGTGCATTGACAGGTGAGCCCGACCAAACTGTGCTGGCTCGCGTATGGGCTCGCCCAACGATGGAAGTTCATGGCATTGCGGGCGGATTTACCGGAGCGGGCGCAAAAACGGTGATACCGGCCACGGCCGTGGCAAAAGTAAGTTTCCGTTTGGTACCGGAACAAAAGTATGAAAAAGTACTACAAAAATTTCGTGAGTGGGTCAGCGCACATACTCCCAAAGGTATTCAAATTGAGGTCCGGGTGCTCAGTGCCGGGCCGCCCATTCTTGTCAATCCCCATCATCCAGCCATCCAGGTGGCCGCTAAAGCCTTCAGCGATAAGCTTCAAAAGCCTACCGTCTTCACACGCAGCGGCGGGTCCATTCCAATTGTTGGCGATTTTGCGCGCGAGTTGGGCATCCCCACCGTCCTAATGGGTTTTGGCTTGCCGGACGATGGACTTCACTCACCCAATGAGAAGTACCGGGTTAGTAACTACTATTGTGGTATGAAAACGATAGCTTACTTTCTTGACGAGTACGCAAAAACCAGCTAATTCATAGAAGTAAGCCTTCTGATCGATAAGTAGTTCACTCAGCGATTGCGGTGGAGTTGTGTGTTTACTCCATCGCGGGCACTAGATGACGGTACCGACAATTAGCGAACGGCTCGCGGAGCATTCTTCCCTAGCTGTCGCACAGCCGCCTGAAGCGCAAGTCGTGCGCTCTGCGGGCATCGTGTCCGCCGCCGTGTTGTTCAGCCGCCTCACAGGACTGGTTCGCGAAGTTGTTATGGCCAACCGCTTTGGCGCGGGCTTCGCTCACGATTCGTTTCTGCTCGGGTTCCGCATCTCTAATCTTTCGCGCGATCTGTTTGCCGAAGGCGCGCTCTCTTCCGCCTTCGTTCCCACTTTCACCACGTCGTTAGTGCGCCAGGATAAGCGCCACGCGGGCGAGTTGGCCAATCTGGTCATCACCGCGATCCTCGCCATTGTCGGCGCGGTGTGCCTGCTCGGTATGTGGCAGGCACCTCATCTCGTTTGGCTGCTGGCGCCTGGTTTTGCCGCCACTCCAATCAAATTTCATCTGGCGGTCCGGTTGACCCGGATCATGTTCCCGTTCCTCCTGTTGATCGCTCTGGCCGCGCAGGCCACCGGCATGTTGAACTCGCACGGAAGTTTTGGCATGCCTGCCGTCGCTTCTATTTTCTTCAATATCGGCTCGGTCGGCTTTGGGTTGTTGCTTGGCTACGTCGTTGGGCCCCACTTCGGCGTTGCTCCCATTGAAGGCATGGCGTACGGCGTGGTGGTCGGGGGCGCTCTTCAGTTTGGCTGGCAGCGGGCGAAGTTGCATAGGCTGGGCTACCGCTTCCGTTTCGTCTGGAACTGGTCGCACCCCGGCCTTCGCCGCATTGCCGGCCTGATGCTGCCGGCTTTGGTCGGAAGCCTTGCCGCGCAGGCAAGTCTGATTATTAACACCAGTTTCGCCTCCGAACTGAGCGACCCGATGCGTGGGCACGATGGCCCGGTGAGTTGGCTCAGCTATGCCATGCGATTTGTGCAAGTGCCGCTAAGCCTGTTCGGCGTGGCTTTTGCCTCGGCCCTTTTGCCCAGCGTGGCGCGCAGCGCCGCAGCCGGTAACCTCAACGAATTTCGCCAAACTCTGGCCCGCTCATTGGGAATGGTCTTCCTGTTGACCGTTCCCTGTTCCCTGCTGCTCATGGTGCTGGGACAGGATTTGATCGGCGCCATTTATCAAAGCGGCCGTTTCAATGCATACGACACCGCGCAAACCGCTCTGGCATTGAGCTGCTATGCCGCTGGCTTGGTGGCTTTTTCGTCTCAGCGTGTGTTGATCCCGGCATTCTACGCGCTGGCGGACGCTCGCACTCCGATGGTGATTGGCCTGTTTTCCATCGCCGTCAACGTGGCGATGCCGCTGCTGCTATTGCGTCTGTGGCATTTCGGTTTTGAGGCGCTGGCGATTACCACGGCTGTGGCTGTAGGCCTCGAATGCCTGTGCCTGGCCGAATGCTTACGGCGCAAGTTAGGCGGTTTAGAAGGCCGCTATTTGCGCGGCTGCTTTCTGCGCATCGTGCTTGCTTCGGCGATCATGGCCCTCTCCCTCCTATTCCTCCGCAACCTCTTCGCTGGTGTGTTTCCCCAAACTCGCCTCGGTTACCTGAGTGAGCTCGCCGTAGCCTTGCCGCTGGCACTCGGCAGTTTCCTAGCTGCGGCCCGTGCGCTTGGGGTTGAGGAAATCCGCTTTGCCTACGACTCCTTTTGGGTTCCCACCTGGCAGCGTCTGCGCACCCTGCATGCTAAAATTCCAATTGGATGATCCAAGATTTGGTTCTTGCGCTGCGGCTTCAGGCGCTAGACCGCAAGATCGCGGCTCTCGAAGCGGAAATTGCCACACTTCCCAAACATATAGCCGAAATTGAAAAGCGGCTGGAAGCCCACACCCGCCGCCTCGAAGCCGACCGGGCCGCCTTGGCGGCCAATCAGCGCGAGCGCAAAAAACTCGAAGGCGACAACCAGCTTCACGAGCAGAAAATGTCCAAGCTCCGGGAGCAGATGGCGGCCGCCAAAACCAACGAGCACTACAAAGCTTTCCAGAATGAGATTGCCTATATAGAAGCTGAGGTTCGCAAGGCGGAAGACAAGATCCTGGGGCTCATGGAGCAGTCGGAACCGTTGGACCGGAACGTGAAGGCCGCCGAAATCAGTCTAAAAGCCGAGCAGCAACAGGTGGAAGCCGCCAAAATTCAAGCCCGCGACCGCACTGCCATCGACAAGAAAGAGCTGGCCGAGCAATCGGCGGAACGCAAGGCAATAGCGGTACAGATGGAACCAAAGCTCTACACCGAATACGAGCGGGTCCGCAAGAAGACCAAGAACACCCCTGTTGCCGATGCCACGGACGGCCGCTGCAACGCCTGCCAGATGGCTCTGCGCCCGCAGTTCTTTCAAGATCTGCGCCGCCAGGACAAGATCATGTTCTGCGAGAGCTGCTCGCGCATACTGACCTATAATCCAGTAGTGGATGTGGTGGCGGATACAGCCGCAACCCAGCAGATCGCCTAAGCTTCTTGGGACTCTTGGATTTACGGCGACTCTTCGCCTAAAAACAAACCTGCGCCAGAATGATTTATTGAGATACTGGATGCAGTGCTCACCGATCTTGTCCAGATCAAACGTTTTGGCGAAAAGCAGCGCGAAGAGAACAAAAAGTTTCGCGCCTGGCTGAAACACCACACATTTGTCGAGCGCAGGCTCAAAGCGATTGCCCAGGATGTCGAGGAAAAAATCGATTGCACTATGTGCGCCAACTGCTGCCGCGTAGCCACCACACAAGTAACCGAGCGCGATGCCGAACGTCTGGCGCGTTTTTTGCGCATCAAAGTCGCCGCCTTTTTGCGCGATTACACCGAAGAAACAGAAGACGAAGGCCGCATTCTGAAGCGCGATGAGAATGGCTGTGTGTTTCTGGAGGGCAATCTTTGCTCCGTTTACAAGGCGCGCCCTAATACCTGCGAACTGTTTCCGCACCTGGTGAAAGGGAATGGTTCGCTGTTGAGCCGGCTCTGGCATATGCCCGATCGTGCGGTCTATTGCCCAATCGTCTATAACACGCTCGAAGCATGGAAGCCGGAAACGGGGTTTAGGAAATGAGCGCTCTGGCTATCTTGCTCGCCCTTTCTCTACTGCTGGCCGTGGCGTTCGCTGCGTATCAATTGTCGGACGCGCGGCGCTGGCGGCAATCGGCCACGGAAGCGCGCGCGCAAGCCGGCCGGCAGGCCGCTGAACTCGAACAAGCGCGCCATCTTATCGTCCAAAAAGAAGCCGAAAGCAACAAGCATCGCGAATTGGCCGAAGCACAACTCCGCCTGCTGACCCAAACGCAGCAGCAATTGGAGGAACGGTTCCGCAGCCTGGCGTCCGATGCCTTGCAAAGCAACAGCCAGCTTTTTCTGGACCGCAGCCGCGACCAACTCCAGCACCTTGTCGAACCCGTGAACCAGTCGCTGCGGCGTTTTGAAGAGCAGGTGCAAGCCATCGAGCGCACCCGCGCGGGCGCGTATTCAGAAATCACTGCGCAGGTCAACGCGCTTACGCAATTGCAGGAACGCGTTCGTCAATCCACCGATCAGCTTAAGACGGCTCTGCGCTCACCGATTCAGCGCGGACGCTGGGGCGAGATGCAATTGCGGCGGGTAGTGGAGCTTGCCGGCATGCTCGAATACTGCGATTTCTTCGAACAGAAAACGCTCTTCGGAGAGACCAATCAGCGGCCCGATCTGATCGTCCACCTGCCGAATCGGTGCATGGTGGTGGTAGATGCGAAAGTGTCACTCGAAGCCTACCTGCGGGCCATCGAAGCCGAGCATGAACCGGACCGCCTCCGTCACCTCAAAGATCACGCCGGCCAAGTGAAAACTCACATTCGCGCCCTGGGCGAAAAGGCGTATTGGGAGCGGCTGCCGGGCTCGCCCGAGTTCGTGGTGGCATTTCTGCCTCTCGAATCGCTATTCAGCGCGGCGCTCGAGCATGATCCGGCTCTGCTGGATTACGGAGTGGAACGGCGAGTGGTGATCGCTACGCCGGTGACGCTGATTACTCTTCTGCTGACGGTGGCGCACGGCTGGCGGCAGCAAACGGTGATGGAGAATCTGGATAAAATTCGCGACACAGGACAGGAGCTTTATACGCGACTGCTCACTATGAGCCAGCATTTCTCTAAGCTGGGCGATGCGATTGGCAAAACCGTTGAGACGTACAACCAGACCGTCGGGTCGTTGGAAAAGAACGTCCTAACCTCGGCGCGAAAATTTAAGGATCTGCGGCCGGCGAACGCTGGGCAGCTCGAGGAGGTCGTAGCGATCGAGACAACGCCCCGGCTGCTCGATAGTGCGAAGTGGCTGCCGAAGACGGGGACGGCATGAGGGGCCCCGACACCAGTCAGCCTTCTCTTGCTAACCTAAAATCATGCCCATATTCGAATACTCTTGCGACGATTGCGGAAGCAGATTTGAGAAACTCCTGCGGCGCGTTTCCGAAGCGGACGGCGTCCGTTGCCCTTCGTGCGGGCAGGAACATTTGACCACCCAATATTCCACCTTTGCCGCTCACGCCAAAACGGCGGCCCCCGCGCAGGCCGATTGCGGCGCTGGCATGTGCGGCTCAGGCCCCTGCCAAAGCGGCATGTGCGGCATGAACTACAACTAGCTGGGCGTTAAGTGTTTGTGGTTGCCGTTCGTCATGTGTGAGCATGCGCTCTTAACGGCGGCAACGAAACCATCGAAGGACGCGGGCTTGGTGATGTATTCCTGCGCCCCCAGCGCTAGCGATTTCCGTTTGTCGGCGGCGAGCGACGACGATGTAAACACCACCACCGCCAGCGAACTCAAGTCCTTATTTTCTTTCATATCGGACAGCAGTTCCAGCCCGGTTTTGCGCGGCAAATTCAAGTCGAGCAATACCAGATCCGGTCGGGGCATCTCCTGATAAGCTCCGGCTTTCTTCAAGAACGCCAATGCCTGTTCGCCATCGGTCACTCTATAAAGATTGACGTCTATAGATGCTTCTTTCAAAGCGGTCTCCAACAAGAACACCGCCGCGTCTTCATCTTCGACGTACAGTAAAACACGCTCAGTCATAACCTTGAGTCGCTCAGCACGCCATAAGGCTAACTGTCCGGCGAAACGATTGTTCCATGCAGTTAAGAACCTTTCCCCCAGGGGGGAACCCCGAACCCAGCCTCTCTATCTTGTCTAGCCTGTTGTCCCACAATTCGTCAACTTGAACAACTTGCAAATTTACGTGAAGCTAACAATTCACTTGACTTTCGGTCTTTATTCGCCAACACTATATGGAAGGAGTCTCTTAGCCATGGCATTAACGCGTCGGCAAAAAGAAGTAATGGACTTCCTTGCGGATTTTATTGATCGCAATGGTTATAGTCCCAGCTATGAAGAGATCGCTTCGGGGCTGGGACTCGCATCGCTGGCCACTGTTCATAAGCACATCCAGGCGCTGGAGACGAAACAGTATTTGCGGAGGAGCTACAACCATAGCCGTTCCCTGGAAGTAGCTGAGCGTTTCTACAGCGAAGAGAGGACAAGGCGGCGCAACACGTCCCCGGAGCAAGTGATTCCACTGATGGGGCGGATTGCGGCCGGTGCGCCGTCCGAGGCCCTTCAGAACCAGGCGGCGCTGCATTTTTCCGACTTTGTGGGCAAGGGCAGCACCTTTGCGTTGGAGGTGCGCGGAGAATCTATGATTGAAGATCACATCTGCAACGGCGATTTTGTGCTCGCGGAAAAGACGGATAAGGTGCGCGATGGCGATATTGTGGTGGCTTTAGTCGAGGGAAGTGAAGCCACACTGAAACGCTTTTATCAGCAACAGGATGGGCGCATCAGGCTTCAGCCCGCCAATTCCACAATGGCGCCGATTCTTGTCAACCCAGCGGATTTGGAGATCCAAGGCCGCGTGCTAGCCGTCATGCGCAAGTATTAGCCGGCGGTCCCGATGCTAAAATTAGCTTGAAGTGGCGGACCAGATTATTGAGCGCGGCGCAGCTTCCGGCAGCCTCGGCCGGCGGCTGATTTTTTGGGATTTCGCGCGCGCGTCCTGGCAGTACGACTTGGTCGTTGGCATCATTCTTGTTTTCATCTTTGCCACGCCTCGAGACTGGTTTCGCGATCAGCCGAAAGCTTCGAGCATCATTTTGATGTCATCGCAGCATGGATCGAATCGCGTCTTTATCGCGACCGATCTACTGGACACTGTGCCTGAAGCAGAACGCGCGCGCCGCGCACAATTACTGATTCAGCAGCGCACCGGTAAGTCCTGGCACGTAGCCAGAGTAGAACCAATTCGCGACGAAGCGGCGCAGGAAATCAAGGGTTTCATCGCCTATACCGACCAGGCGCTGGCTCGCTAATTGAATCGCTCAACCGCCATGAAACTGTCTACAGCAGTCCTGTGCTCCTTGTTGGCCGCGGCTCACTTGTCCGCTGAAGATTTGCAGACGATTCTGGCGCGCATGGACGAAGCGTCTCTGACGTTCAAGGCGATGACGGCCGACGTCCGGACAACCACCTTCACCAAGGTGATAGATGAAACGGCGGTACAGAACGGCAAGTTGACGATGCAGCGTCAAAAAGGCAAAGGCACGCGCGCGATTCTGGATTTTTCCAGCGAGCAAGATTCGCGGGTGATCTGGTTGTTCAAGAACACCGTCCGCTTCTACTATCCCAAACTGAAACTTTATCAGGATATCGACGTCGGAAAGAGTAGTGACGTGCTGAATCAGTTTCTGCTGCTCGGCTTCGGTTCGTCGGGCAAGGAATTGACGGAAAACTACGAAATGAGCAGCTCCGGCACTGAGACGGTAGCGGGGCAAGAGACAACCAAGTTGATGCTGGAGCCAAAGTCCGCGCACGCCAAAGAGACGCTGATCAAAGTGGAGGTTTGGATCCCTAAAGGAGTCGCTTACCCCATTCAGCAACAATTCTTTAAGCCATCGGGAAACTACGTAACAGTTCTCTATAGCAACGTTAAATTGAATCCAGCCATCAAGGGAACTTTAGAATTCAAGCTACCGGCGGGCACTAAGAAACAGGGTTCATGAAGAACTCCCGTGCCCTGCCGATAAATCAATAGACCGAATTGTTTGACAAAGTAGGATGACCGCGAAGAAACCAAACACCAATAGACTTGCTTTCATCGATTGGACGCGCGGGCTGGCGGCGGTCATCATGATTCAAGGCCATACCTTCGATTCCTTCACCGACACCAGCCTAAGGAATGGCGGGCCGTTTATGCTGTCGCAGTTTCTGGGTGGCATGCCGCCGGCCATTTTCCTATTTCTGACGGGGATTACATTTTCCTTCCTGATGGACAGCCAGGACAAGCAGGAGCCCTCGGGCTGGAAGCGTGTGGTGGCTGCGTTGAAGCGTTCGCGCTACTTGTTCTTATTGGCTTTCTTGTTCCGTCTCCAACTTTACGTCTTCGGTTTTCCCACCAGCCCGGCCAGCGAACTCTTGCGCGTGGACATTCTCAACTGTATGGGTTTGGCAATGTTGGTGCTTGCGCCCATGGCGGTGTTTACTACCCGCGAACGGGTCCGGCTTTGCACCATAGTGGGCGTGGTCGTTTGCGGGTTGGCGCCCTTCGTCAGCCTACTTGATTCGACCGCCATTCCGCTGCTGTTGCGCGGCTATCTGTTTCCCAGTCTAACTACCTTCGGCTTCTTCCCCTGGGCATCCTTTCTGGCCTTCGGCATGGCGGCCGGCGGCGTCATTCGCCTTACCAAGCAGGAAGACATGCCGCGGTCCATGTTGTGGATGCTGGCCATTGGTTTAGGTCTCATTATGGCCGCGCGCTATTCTGCCGAACTGCCTTACTCCATTTATCCCAAGACCGATTTCTGGCTGAACAGTCCCGCCTTAGCGCTAACCAAACTGGGTGTGGTTCTGGCATTGCTGGCGGGTGCTTTTTTATGGGTGAATGCCGGCCTCGAAAGCCAGCGTTGGAGCGTTTTCCGCCAGCTCGGAACAACCTCTCTGCTGGTTTACTGGGTGCATATTGAGATTGTGTACGGCCGCTGGTTTGGCATTTGGAAAGAAGGTTTGAGCGTTGCCGGGGTACTGCTGTTCACCGCCGTTTTACTCGCTCTTATGATTGCGCTTTCCCTCCTGCAGACCCGCTACCAGACCCTGGGCTGGATCTTCAAACCAGCTCCCCTGCCAGAACCGCGGCGCGCCTCCGGCGATTGAGCCTCGTTCGCCCATTTCCGTGACATCCTCCGAATTGGCTAGACTTAAACAAACATGCGCTTATTGGTAGTGGAAGACGAAAAACGGATTGCCGACTTTCTGTCGCGCGGCTTGCAAAGTGCCGGCTACGCCGTGGATACGGTAAACACCGGCGCCGATGCGGTGGAGATGGTTCATTCCACCGAATATGATCTGGTTGTGCTCGATCTCGGGCTCCCCGATATCGACGGCTTGCAGGTTTTGCAGAAAATCCGCAACCGCAAAGTGATTCCGCCGGTGTTGATTCTGAGCGCCCGCGATTCAGTGGACGATCGCGTGAAAGGGCTGGAACAAGGCGCGGACGATTACCTGGTCAAGCCGTTTGCGTTTGTCGAATTGCTGGCGCGCGCGCGTGTGCTGTTGCGGCGCGGCCAGCCGACTCCCGAAAAACTCCTGGTAGGCGATCTAACTCTCGATTGCATTCGGCGTAAAGTGACGCGCTTAAATGAAAATATTGAGCTGGCGCCGAAAGAGTTCAGCATTCTCGAATACATGATGCGTAACCGCGGCCGCCCGCTCAGCCGCACCATGATTGTGGAGCATGTGTGGGACATGGATTACGACGGACTCACCAATATCGTCGATGTCTACATCCGCCATTTGCGCAGTAAGATCGACGATAAGTTTCCGCTGAAAATGATCCACACGGTGCGCGGGATCGGCTATATGCTCGACGCGCCGGAAGCTGCTCAAACCGCCACCCCTGCGGAAACAGCCTAGGCGACGCATGTTCTGGGGCCGTCTCCCGCAGCTCAAGCTCTTTCGTACGTTGCGCTTCCGCCTGGCGGGAACATTTCTGGTCCTCCTCGCGCTGGTGCTGACTCTGGTAGCCATAGCCGGTACAGCCACCCTGAATTACATTCTCGAAAACCAAAGTAGACAGACGCTGCTCGACGAATTGGGCGGCCTCAAAGGCTATATTCACTTCGAAGGTCACAGGCCCTACTGGTTCTACGATCCTAGCGACCCGGAAGAGGCCAGTACGCGCGCCCGGCTGAACGATGTTTTCGTTATCGCCGACGAGGCGGGCAATTTGGATTCGTTTTCCTCGTTTGACCGCACGCTGGCGCAACTGGGCGACCGCAATACGATTGTGGCGGAGCTTGCGCAGATCCACAAAACGCAGGAGCCGGTGTTCAAGACCATTGTCAGCAGCGATAGGGTTCCGTACCAGATCATCAGCAGCACGCTGCGCGACGATGCCGGAGCGCATTGGTACGTGGCCGAAGGGCGATCTCTTGTTGACGACAACACGGTGCGCCGCAGGTTCCGGCGCAATCTGCTGATCTTTTTGCCACTCGCCTTGCTGGCTTGCTCGGCAGTGAGCTGGTACTCGGCCGGCCGGGCGCTGCGCGGCTTGCAGTCTGTGGATAGCGCGGCGCAGAAGGTGACGGGGTCGAACCTGGGGCTGCAAATTCCCCGACGCGGCGCGGACGACGAACTTGATCGCTTGATTGATTCGTTCAACGAGATGAGCCGCCGCCTGAAGGCGTCTTTCGAACAAGTCCGCCAGTTCTCCACCGACGTTTCGCATGAACTTCGCACACCGCTTACCGCGATTCAGGGGCAATTGGAAGTGGCGCTGTTGACCGCAACCACCAAAGAGCAGTTGCGCGAAGCCATAGAGAACGCACTGCAGGACGTGGAGCGGCTGGCCAATCTAGTACGCGCCCTGCTGCTGCTTTCGCAATCGGAATCGGGCCAGATTCCCATGCACAAGAACGTTCTTGATTTGGGCCGCTTGGTCGAAGACATTGTCGATCAGTTTCAGATTCCGGCCGAAGCCGGCAGCTTGCAGCTCATGCATACCACCACCCAGCCGGTACCGTGCGAAGTAGACCGCACGCAGATTGAACGGGTGGTTACGAACTTGCTTTCGAACGCTGTAAAATACACACCCGCCGGCGGGTGGGTGAAAGCTTGCGTGGAACCTTTGGGAAATCAGGTGCGGCTGATTGTGGAAGATTCCGGAGTAGGCATCCCGGCCAGCCATTTGCCGCACATTTTCGACCGTTTCTACCGCGTGCCTGACCCGAATCCCGAGAAAGGGTTGGGACTGGGTCTGAGCTTCGTAGCTGCCATTGTGAAAGCGCACGGCGGCGAGATTCATGTCGAGAGCGAAGCGGGCAAGGGCTCGCGATTCGAGGTTGTGATACCGGCGGGCGCCGCAGTCTCTGTTCCTCAACCTCGCACCGTTATTTCGATATAATTCCAACATGTCTGCTGCACACGCTGTCTTCGCCGATACGCGCCAACTGCGCGATCTTGCTGGAATCGGCAAATCCATTGAAGCCAACCTGCACTCTCTGGGTGTGGCTTCCGTTGCGGACTTGGCCTTGCGAGATGGCGACGAACTCTACCGCGGGCTCTGCGCCAAGACTGGCACTCGCCACGATCCTTGCGTTCTGGATACTTTCCGTTGCGCCGTCGCGCAGGCCCGCAATCCGCGCCTCCCGGCGGCGCAGCGTAATTGGTGGTGGTGGTCGCGCCAGCGCAAGTCGGGCAAACTGGCGGACGTTTAGCTCAAACCGAAAATCTCTTTGGTATTCAGGTGGACCACGCGCGCACCGCGTTCTTTGGCCAGGTTCACCATGTGCTCAGTTCCGCCCGGACCATCGCCCACTTCCCCGTCCCACAGGGCGATCAGCGTAAACTGCCGGGCGCCTTTGCATAGCGCTTGACTCAGAAGCCACAGATTATTGCGCTGCCAGATATCGTACCCATCCTTAAACCGGAGCCATTTCGGCAAGTCGGGAGATTGCGCCAGTACCGGCGCGTCGGGATGTTTTTGCAGTTGCGCGTAGAATCGCTTTTCCCAACTTGGGTCGTCGCTCACCACGCTGGCATTCACGAACTGATCGTCAGGCAGAGTTAACAACATGTCGGTGGGTATGGCGAGTTCCTCACATAGTTCAAGAAAAAGGATGTCGCCTCCGTTCGCGCCTCCGGCAACGCCAAATAAGGAACCTGAGGTGATCGCTTTCTGCTCGAGTAAAGCGTGGCGAATGGCCTCTTTTGCCAGAGGCTCCTTGGACTGGGGAAAACGAGGCGTTTTCCGCTTGGCCGAATCGACGCGATGGCCGGTGAAAAGGATGACGCGTTCAATTTCAGATGTTCCCGCTGTCGCGGCCGCTGGCGGCAATGCGGTCAGCGCCTGCTCCACCTTCTCTTTCATCACTCCCAATTCCCGGAAAATCTTCAATTGCCGCAGCACCGAATCCAGGATGAAGGGCCCCCAGGTTTCCGAGGCCTTGCGATAAAAGAAGAGGGCCCTGTTCGCGTTGGGTAGGGTGAGCAGACAATGATCTCCGGCGCTGCTCAGCAGCCATTTGTCTTGTTTATCCTGTGCCGACGCGTCTGGTGCAAGGGCGGAATCGAAACGCAACTGCAGCGCGCTCGCCAGTTGGTCGCGCTTCCGTTTTATATCAGTGAGCTTATGCGAAGCCTCGGTCTCATCGCCGAAAGCAGTGCTCCAAAGGTCTGGGAATCTAGCCGCCAGTTCGAGCGCGATGACGGCCAAGCCCAAGGCATTCAAGCCTGGGTAGTAGGAATCAAGATCCTGCCGGTAGGCCATGCAGTATTGCTCATAAGCATCCACCAACCACGGCGATTGAATCGCCAGCCTGTCCCTGTCGGCGGGATTCTCCTTAGACCAAGCTCTCGTCCAGCGGTCTTTCTTGTTCCGTCCCATTTGCCCATGAACTTCGGCAAGGTCTTTGGGGTTGTTGGCGCGCCGTAATGCCCGGTCCAAAGCTTGATCGGAAGCGGTTAGATCGCCCAGCCGTTGATAGATGTTGCCAAGATTTATATTCGCCTCCAGATCGAGTTCATCCAATTTGAGCAGGATCTCCCAGGTTATTCTCGATACCCGGGTCTGGTTGATGGCGAGCAGCGTGCGTCCGACAAGCCGGAGGCCGGTCGATTCCCAAGCAGATCCCTGCGCTTCAAAACACAAGAGCGTCAGTTTAGTCGGATCGTTTTCGATCTGCGCCCTTTGTGCTTCCTCGCTGAAACTGAGTGGCACTGGGAGGAAGTGTTGGCGATCTTGCGGCTTGAGCTCAGGTAGCAATAGGAAGACGGGACTGTCTTGCTTCTCACTATTAACCGTTTGACGAAGAGCTTGCGCGAGTTTATCCGCTGACTCTTCGGGGCAGGTGGGATCGTATTCGAAGTAGCGATCGGTCTTCAGATCGAACGGCACTTCTTCTTTCTTCGCGTCTTCCGCGAGCGCTTGCGGAGAGCGTGTTTTGGCCCGAATCAAGAACGTGCGCTTTTCCTGCAGGGAGTGGCGGATGCCGAGTTCATAAAAGACGTTCGGGTTGTTAGTGGAGATATCGGCCACCACCAAATCAGCCGCCAAGAGCTGCTGGAACATGTCGATGCGGATGTTACCCGCTTCCATGATTTCGCCGGTGGTGCCGCCCGTTGCGCCTATGTCTTTCAGCGCGGGGGCGATCAAAACCCGTTCGACCCGGTCGAAATCAATCCCGTTCCGCGCGCCGAAGGGCCGCACGATGAACGCTCTCATGCCGCGGTGCCCTTCTTGCTTTTTACAAAGCTTCCAAAGTGGTCGAGCTGGATCTGTTGGCCCGCGGCCTGGCCAATGGCTAGCAGATTGTCCATTTGATCGACGGCGTCGAGCTTCTGGACTTTTTCAGGATCGACGGAGGGGAACCCCAGACGTACTAAGCCTTCCGACGATAGGTCCGCGTTATAGCGCGCATAGAGAAAAGCGCGTCCTTGATCTACATCCAGTGGGATGGTTTGTGCCTTCAACCACTCGTCCAACGCCAACTCCTCCGAAGCGCTGCGAAATGTCAGATCGCGGATTTCGCGATCGAGCGGCTCGCCGTAGGCGCAGCGTCCGATGGTCCGGCAGTTGGTGTCTTGATCGATCTGTATGCCGTACATCAGCGCTCCGGGGAGACCGGCCAAGTTTGCCGGGATGATCTGATTCTTGAAGCTAGGCGTGGCGGCCGAACCGGTGCCCAGGGAGACGATTTGCAGATTTCTTTCACCGGTTTTCCAGCCGAGCCGATAAGCGGAATGCGTGGCCATGCGGTAAAGCAGAAAGGCCGGATTGTTGTACGGGGTTACGCCACCATCCACGAAGGTGAAACTCTTGCTGGGATCGTCGGTATCCCAGTTGAGCACCTCGGGCGGAAAGTAGATGGGAGCGGCGGTGCTGGCGCGCACGAGTTGCCAGAGGGGAATCTTCAAGTTGCAGTCTTTGCGGTTGGGATCGTTATACCGGGCGTCTGGATTCGATGAAATGGGCCAGGGGGAATCGGTGGTGACGTTGCGGGTTACAACCAGAAGCAGACACTTCAAATGATGGGGAAACAGATTCCGATCGGGTGCGCGTTCCTGCCAGTTGCCATCGTCGTCGGCATTGAATGCCTGTTGCAGATGCTTGCGCAAAGGGTCGGCAGTGTACAGATTTGAGAGGCGTTTCAGAATGCTGGCGGGCTCAAAAATCTCTCGCCCATAGTTTTGGTAGAACTGGATGAGCGTGTCGACAGACATGCCGCGGGCCAATCCGGCGGCGACGATAGCGCCGGTGCTGGTGCCGGCAATGTAATCGAAATAGTGGCAAAGGCGGAAATCCGCGCCGGCGCCGCTATCGTCGGCCAGTAACTTTTCCATCCGTTGCAGCATGCCCAAAGTGAGAAGGCCGCGGATGCCGCCGCCGTCAATGGCCAACATCTTCCTGGGCTTGGCTGTGTCTTCGTACCTGGTTTTAAGCTGACCCCAGCGCTCCGGATAAATCATGAGGTGAGACCTCCTTCACAAATATAGACCGTCCCTTCCCACTTGCTTCGCTGCGATACTTGAAGGAATGCCGTGTCCGTTTTTTGAGCCCCAGCGGGTTGTGGCGGAACCTACGAATCTGAATGCGAGGTTGCCGCTGATTGACGAATTCGACGGCGTGTGCCGAGCGGCGATGGAACCACTGCCGGTACCGCAAGCATCGCGCATGCGCTTGTGCAACCACGGAAACGTGCGCGGCCAATGCGCGCAGTTTCCGGCGGACGAAAAACGGACGTCTATCCGTTTTGATGTGCTGCGGCGATCGGCTTCCAATCTGGATCTCCTTTATGTGGAAGAGTCTCTTTACATGCCGCTCTTGTGGCGGCCTCTTACTTTTCTGATCGACTCTGAACGTCTTGACCCTGATCCTCCGGACGCTTGCCAGCGTGCGCAAGCGTTGGCGTTTTGCCGCAGCTATCTGCGCCGCTACCCAAGTTAGCCTTTTCCGCAAATGACAAACGAAGAATCAACTTCCACTGAAGTACGCACGGTTCGGGAATCGCAATCCGAGTATTCCGAACTGTGTTTGCCCAGTTCCACAAACCTACTCGGCAATATGCTGGGCGGGCATGTGATGCACCTGGTAGACCTATGCGGCGCTATTGCGGGCGCGCGCCATTCACGCTCGACGATTGTAACCGCGTCAGTGGACCAGATGACGTTTCTCCACCCGGTACACTTGGGAGATCTGGTGATGCTGAAAGCGCAAGTGAACCGTGTTTTCCGGACGTCCATGGAGGTGGGCGTGAAGGTGTGGGTGGAGAATCTGCGCACTGGCGTGCTGCGCCACACGTCTTCGGCCTATCTGACTTTCGTGAGTGTGGATCAGCATGGAGACCGCTTGGTCTTACCGCAAATTGTGCCGGAGACGGAAGAGGAAAAGCGGCGCTGGCATGAAGCGGCACAACGCCGTGCGTATCGACTGGCGCTGAAAGACAAAGTCAGGCATACGCATTAGTGGGCGCTCGGGCGTAATTGCTTTGAAAATACCAAGCTAGGGCGCTGACGCTTCCGGCTCGGATCCGGCGATTTTCATTATCATCGGTGGGCCGCACCTGAAAGGCGGCCCGCTGGCAGGAATGCCCGCCCTACGAGAGTGAGGGCCAATGAGCACTCCTTCGCAGCCGCGGTTCAGTCCTGCAGGGCGAAGGCGTAAAGGGAATCGCCGGCTCCAGCTATGACATATTGCTGGCCATCGAGCAGGTACGTGATAGGTCCGTTGCTTACGCCGTCGGCCAAGCCGGCGTGCCATAGGATATCGCCTTTGGCGGGATCGAAGGCAACGAGACTTTGTATGCCGTCGCTCGCGAAGAGCAGCTTGCCCGCCGTAGTGAGAATGCCGACGGGACCGCCACCGAAGACATAGTGATGACGCCAGGCGATCTTGCCCGTTTTGTAGTCAATGGCGTTCAGGTAACCACCGAAGTAACCGGCGTCTCTTTCGGCCGCACCCCAACCTTCCGGGTGTGGGTCGGTGTCAGTCAGATAGAACATGCTGAAGGTTTGAGAGGTACCCACGTAAAAGAAGCCAGTCTCCGGATCGAAACTGGGAGGCGGCCAATTGGTGGCGCCACTGGTGTTCGGAGAAACCAAAACTCCGTCGATGGTCGCCTCTTTCGCGGGGTCGGGAATGGGTTGGCCGGTGGCCGAGACGCCCTTCGACCAATTCATGCTATCGAGGATGGGAGCGGTGGTGATCGCCTTACCATTGGTGCGGTCGAGCACAAAGAAATAGCCATTACGATTCGCTTGCGCAAGCAGTTTGCGAGGTTTGCCATCTACCTCGCCATCAATCAGGATGGGGGTTTGAGCAGCATCCCAGTCATGCGTGTCATGCGGCGACGGTTGAAAGTGCCAGGCCAGCTTACCCGTATCGACATTGAGCGCAACGATGGTACAAGTGTAGAGGTTATCACCTTGGCGGCTCTTTCCTGTTAGCACCGGGTTCGGATTGCCGGTTCCGAGGTAATAGAGATGTAGCTCAGGATCATAGGTGCCCGGCGCCCAAGTCATGCCGCCTCCGTGGCGCATGGAGTATTCATCGGGCCAAGTCTCCGAACCGGGGTCGCCTCGCTTGAGCGGCTCGCTCCACCACTTCCACTGAATGGAGCCATTTTCGGGATCGTGAGATTCAAAGAAGCCTGGGACGTCGAGTGAGTCGCCGCCGGTGCCTACGAGCACATGATTGCCGACAATAATGGGTGCGGCGGTAGAGAAGTACTCTTGTTTTACATCGGCAATCTCAACGTGCCAGCGCTCTTTGCCGGTTCGGGCGTCGAGGGAAACCAGATAATCGTCGGGTGTGACGAAGAAAAGCCAATTGCCATAAATGCCCACGCCGCGGTTACCGATGTGGATGCCGCCTTTGGTTTTCCAGAAATAGTGCCAGATCTGCTGGCCAGAATGGGCGTCGATGGCCCAGGCGTTATCGGGCGTGGCGAAATATAGCACGCCGTTCAGCATAAGCGGGGTGGATTTGACAGTGGAAACTCCGGGATCGGAGGGAGGACCTTCGGGCATAGGACCTTCGCCCCCAATGATAGAGCCGGGAGTAGGGCCGACGCGGACGCGGAAAATCCAGCTCAGAGCGAGGTGCTTGACGTTCGATTGATTAATTTGGTTAAGAGTGCTGAAGCGGCGGCCAGAATAATCTCCGTTATAGGTGGGCCACGAGTCAGTAGCGGGCTTAGTGAGAAGAGTTGGGTCGAGCAACTGTCCCGGGAGAACGGCGGGTAAGAACGCCAATGCGAGGGTGAAAAGCAGACGGGGGTTTTTCATTTGAGAGTCACCAGGTACGCGGTCAGATTGTGAATGTCGGCGTCGGAGTAATGCAGCAATTGATCTAAGTGAGGTTGCAGGCGGTTGTGGACTTCGACGCGCGGCCCATCATTTGTGCGCTTAAAGGAGTGGTAGGCGCCGTCGGCGTCGCGGAGGGAGACGGTGAAATCGTCGAGATAGGTGGGTGTGCCCGTGAAGGATGCGCCCGATGGCAGAGTGACCGTGATGCTGATGGCGGAGACTGTTTTGCCGGCTTCGGTCCAATGGTCGTCAGGCTGGAGCATTTTGGTTTGCAGCGTGACTGGATCATATTTAGCGGCGATTTTTTGCAAATCGCCGGTGACCGAATGGCAGGACGAACATTTGCCTGCGCCATTGAAATAATCCATGCCGGCTTTAGGATCGCCAGTGACGATGTTGAGGATTTTATAATTATCGCGATCTTTGGCCGCTTCAATTGAGTGGTGCAAGAAGTTGGCGATATCGCCGATTTGCTCAGGCGAGAGCGGGAAACGCGGCATGCCCCGTTCCGGGCGTCCTTTGAGAATGACGGGGCCGATGTTCTTGCCATGATCGTCGTCGAGAACCAGAACGGAACGAAGAAGGTCGGGACCTTTTTCGCCGCCGGTGGCTTTGGAGCCGTGACAAAAACCGCAGGTGGAGGCAAAGTTTTGTTTCCCGCGCTCGACAGAGGCGGGGTCGAATTTGGGAGGCGCGGTTGGGTCGTCGGCAAAGGCCAGGGTGCAGCCGATGGACGCGATAGCGCAGATTGCCAGAAGTTTAAAGTGCATGATGAGTTTCCGAGTATGAAAGGGCATGACCAGGATAACGAACGAGCGAATGGTCATTTAGAAACCGGGAGGCCTTTCGTTTTGAACGGCGAAGGCGCGCTCGAGGGCCATACCGGCGCGGCCGAGAGTGCCTTCGTCAAAGAGGCGCGCGATGAGGGTAACGCCATGCGGGACGCGCCGCGGCGGTGAGAAGCGGGGCAAGGGATGTTGGGGGTTGGGCGCCCAATCGCTGCGGGCTTCCGAAACATTGACGAAGCCGGCGCGCAGAGTGAGCGAGGGTTGGCCGGTGAAATTGGTGATGGTGAGCATTTCGTCGCGTAAGGAAGGCACAAGTAAGAGATTCACTTCGGAGAAGACACGCGCCATTTCCTGGGCTACTTTTCGGCGGAATCGGTCGGCCTGAACAAAATCAACAGCGGAGAGAAAACGGGATTCGCGAAACAGGTTAGGCCAAGCGTCCGGCACTTGCGCCTTCAGCTTGTCGGTGCCTCCGCTGAGAGTCAACTCCTCGAACGCGGCGGCGCCCTCGGAAAAGAGGATGATGTTGAGCGAGTCATACGGCCAGTCGGGAATGGAAACCTCCACGGGAACCATGCCAACTTTCTTTATGGTTGCTAAAGCGGCGCGATCGACATCGGTGGCGGGGTCTTGCTTCATCCAATCCGGGAAGTAACCGACGCGGAGGCCCTCAACCGATTGACCGGCATCGAAATCGAGTTTGCTGGGCACACTCGCGAGATCTCCGGGATCGGGGCCTGAGATGGCGTTGAGGATGAGCAAAGTATCCTCGACTCCGCGCGTCATGGGGCCGAGCTTGTCGAGAGACCAACAGAGCGTCATAGCTCCGGTACGAGGAACGCGGCCATAGGTGGGGCGCAAACCGGTGACGCCGCAGCGCATGCTAGGACTGACGATGCTGCCGCCGGTTTCACTGCCGATGGAAAAGCCTACGAGGCCGGCCGCAGTGGCCGCGCCTGGACCGGCGCTGGAGCCAGACGAGCCTTCTTCGAGCAACCAAGGATTCATGGTTTGGCCGCCGAACCAGATATCGTTGAGGGCCAAGGCTCCGAGACTCAGCTTGGCAATCAGTATCGCGCCGGCTTGCTCGAGGCGTTTCACGACAGCGGCATCTTGTGTGGGGATGCGGTTCTGGAAGGGTTCAGCGCCATAGGTGGTGGGGATCCCGGCGGTATCGAGCAGGTCTTTGGCTCCCCAAGGGATGCCATGAAGCGGGCCACGGTAATGGCCGCCGGCGATTTCCTGATCGACGAGTTGCGCCTGGAGCAAGGCCCGCTCACGAATCAGGGTAATGACGCAATGCAGCTTTGGATTAAAGCGATCCAGACGATCCAGGTAGATGTTTGTGAGTCGTTGGGAGGACAACTGGCGGGATTCGATCCAGCGGGAAAGCTTGGTGACGGGAGCATAGGCGATCTCTTCGTCACTCGCCGGGAGGGGGCCGGGATCGGTGGCGCCGCGGACAAATCTGTTATTTGCCGGAGCAGTGGTTTGACCCGGCAGGACCGGGTTCCACTGCGAATAGGGAGAGAGCGAGGGTTCTAACGCCACTCTGCGCGGACCGGTGCGCCGTTCATAGACGGAGGCGAGGGAGGTGCGCCAATTTTCAGCGGCCATTTGGCGTTGGGACTCGGTCATGGTCACTTGGACAAGTTTCTCGGCTTCGATAAAAGTGGCGGGCGAAACGGGCGGTCCGACGGGCGGAGCAGTGTTGAAGGCGGAAGGGGCGCCGGGCGGGGGAGCGGGCGTTTGGCTTTCGGCGACAGCGTTGGCCAGCAAGCCCAAAGAGGTATTTTTGATGAAATTTCGGCGTGTTTTCTTCATACCGCATTGTAGTCAAAGTGGTGGAATTGGGAAGCGATTTCGGCGGCTGCGACCCGGGGACGGCTTTCGAGGGCGGCGCGCGAGTTTTTACCGTGAAAATGTGGGTTGCGAGGGGGCCAATCTGTCCCTATATAAATATAAGTGGGGAAACGCATCAAAAACCCTCTCTCCTTGAGTTGAGTGAAAAAGGGAATAAGTAAGTGCTTGGATCGGGTCTGGCAGCGGAGCAGGGTATAGGTGGTCATTTATGAAAAACTCCTTTCTGGTCCCATGTTAGAAGCGGGGCGAACGGAATGGCGTGAAAAATCCGTGTAAGTGTGAGAAAAGAAGAGAGTTGTTTTTTCTTGATCTTCTGTGATCCGCCGCACGGCCCCCGTTGGGGGCCGTCAGGAGGACGGATGAAAAATGGCCGTTTAATTCGGGGTGCTGTCGAAATTTTTGGAACCTACGAGATTTTTATGTGATTGATTCGATAGGGGATTTACGTCACTATTTTTCATAGGACCGGTTGGAGGGCACACGACAATGAAGAAGATTGGTTTAGCAATTCTGGCGGCTGTGGCGGGGTTCACGATGGTTTGCCCGACACGCGCGGCGGATAAGAGTGACAAGGACCGATTGATCGGCGCTTGGCACCTTGCCGCCATGGCAGGGCCCGATGGACAGCCGATAACGGCCGGCCTGCCTACAGGCATGCTGATTTATACCCGCGACGGCCATTTGTCGGTGCAGTTGATGTATCCGAAATCGGCGGGAGCTCTTTCGAATGAGTACGTCCACGAGGGCTATGAAGCTTCGTTTGGCAGCTATGACATTAACGAGGCGACTCATACGCTGACGCATCACGTAATGGGATCGAACACAGGGGACCAGCTGGTTGGTAAGGATCTAGAGCGAGTGTATCGGTTTAGCGCAAACGGGAATTTGATTATTGCCTCCGGCAGGCGGGATGAACACTGGTTTGTGAGATGGGAGCATTACTAAACAGGCGTTTTGATTGGGAAGAGGAAGGCGGAGAGGCCGGGAAACTGTGTTTGAGTACACTGTCACGGGTTTTCACCAGCGATGTATAATGTACATGATGCGACGTACACAGTTGTACCTAGACGATCAGCTTTGGAATGCCCTTCACGCTCGCGCGCTCAGCCAAAAGACCACGGTGTCGCAGCTCGTACGGGAAGCTATTCGTGAGTGTATGGCCTCCTACATGGGTAACAGTTTAGTCCGAAATCATAGGTAACACAATCCGGCCAGCTACGAGTGTACGCTGGCTTTTATTGTTCGGCCTTTTTAGCGGGCGACCACGATTTTCGCCTTGAAGGCCAGAGGAAGAATAGGGTGGGGCGGCTTTCACGCCGCCACAGTCCGGACTTGCCCCGGCGCTCGGGTTCCATCCCCGGAGAGCCCTATCCTCCGTGCAAGCAACTTGATTGTCCTGCTTGGCTAACGAATTTGGCCGTCATTGTCATTCCTCAGCACTTCTCCGATGCCGGCGGGGGCTTATGGGGGTTGGGCATGGCCACCCTCTTCATCATTCCAGCGGTCGCAATTATCAGCCTGCTCGTGGGGATAGGCGTTTGGTGTTTTTACTTACAGGGAGCTACAGAAAAGACTGGACGACGCCCCACCGACGCCTCTGACAATTAGATGACCTGGCGTCCGTCCTACGAAGGATCGAGGTGCGGGCCTGGCGTCGGACTAGCCCGGATATCTCACAATACCCCCAGTTGGCCGTAGGAATCAAAAACTGATGAGCTTTTCCACAGGGCAAATCGGTTATCGTTCCCAAGCTGGTGATCGTTGGACTGAATACGGGGCCAGATTGTCCCAAGAGGACTGAAAAAACGTTTTTCGCTCATCCGTATTTCGATTCGACGCACGGCTCCGCTTCGCCGCCGGCGAGGTTTGTCACTTAAAGTTTGACTTGAGGTTGAAACCCTCGTTTTTAGGAGGTCAAGTTGGTCCACACCTGCCGATAGAGATCTTGCCACGGATAACTGGAAGCCATCGACACCCAGACCTTGCGCGCTGTCACTCGGATCTGCGCACCGATCTTCAACAGCTTGGTGCGGATGGTGGACACCTGCGCCGTTGCCAGTTCCGTCGCTTTCAAACCCAGCCGTCGCAGCCCACTCACCAAGACGTAGGCCATGGCCGACAGATACAAGCGCATTTGATTGGCGCGCATCGTCTCCGTACTCACCCGATCGGCGAACAAACTGAATTGTTCTTTGATGCGATTCTCCATGTCGCCGCGCGCGCAATACAGTTCTTCGTACAAAAGCTGGGCCGCCCATTCCTGGCGCGTCAATGAGGTCACCACAAAACGCGGATTCTCTTTGCCATCGATATGCTCCGCCTTTGCCACCACGCGCCGCGCTCGATCCCAGCCACCCTTCTTCGTCTTCTTTGTCTGATATTCAAACTCGCTGAACACCCGCGCTGGTTCACCGCTCTTTTGCCACTGCTCGGTGGCTTCGTGCATCTGCGCCCCAATGATCTTGCGCAAGCGCTGATTGCGCGCCATCCCGAACACATATTCCACTTCGTTGTTTTCGCACCAGTTCATCAACTCGTTCCGGCAGAAGCCAGAGTCGCCGCGCAGAACAATCTTCACCTCCGGCCAGGCCAGCCGAATCTGGGCCACGATTCTTTGGATTTCTGCCAAGCAGCCGAACGAAGCGTCGTGATTGGCTTCCCGCAAACGCGCGCACAATACTTGTTCTCCGCAGAAGACATACAGCGGCAGATAACAATAGTTGTCGTAGTAGCCGTGGAAGAACCGCCCCTCCTGCTTGCCGTGCAGCGGCAGGTCGGTGGTGTCCACGTCCAGAACGATCTGCTCGGGCGCCGTCTGATATGACTCGACGAACAGACTCACCAACAGTTCATCGACAGACTCTTTCCAATACGTGATCTTCTTGTACCTATCGTTGATGCCCGTTCCCAACTCCATCCGGTTCAGCGTGCTCTTACCGGCCAGCGGCTCGTCCAGTTCCTTGCTCCCGGCCAAGACGGCGAACACTGGATCTTTGCGCAGTTGCTCGTGATCGTTGATGTCTTCGTATCCCAGTGCCAGTCCGTGGATGCGTTGCGACAGCATCTCCAGAATGGAGTGCTCTACCCGTTCCTGTTTCCGCCCGTCTAGAAAACAGGCCGCTAAGCGCGGCAACAGATTCAGCCGCTTGTCGGTCTGGCGCAGCAGAAACGCGCCGCCGTCGGAACTGATCGTCCCGCCGTCAAAACTCCCCACCACTTCCCGCCGCCCGCAGGCTTCAAATCCGAATCTCGATTGGTTACACTCTGTCATAGCGAAGGCCGTCCTCTTTTGACGCTAACTGTTGTCTGGAAACTCAGTTATGCCACATTGGACGGCTTTTTGCCAATTTGGCGTGAGAAATACGGGCTAGAAGCCTGTGGTTAGAGTCCAACAAACGGTCCTTTGCGCAACGCGTACCTCTTGTCAGGCCTCAGCAATTGCGGCAATGGAAACCTTCAGCCCTGCAACTTTAACAGGAAGCTTGGCGCCTTGGCGAGATGGTGGGTTTGTGGGGAACCACTTTAACCACTCCTCGTTCATACCTGGAAAATCGTCCTCTTCGGCCAGCACAACAGTCGCACTTACGACCTTGTCGAGCGAACTGCCAGCTTCCTCAAGGATGGCCGCGACATTCGCGAGGCACTGTCGAGTTTGTTCTTGAATCGTGGCGCCTTTGATTGTGCCTGTTTCAGGATCATGCGGTGCGGTGCCGGAAACGAATATCAAACCAGCGGCCTTGACCGCTTGACTGTATGTAGCTGGCGGCTTTGCGGCTCGTGAAGTAAACACAATCTGTCGTGCCATTCGATCTCCTTACACCCACATTGTCCCGCAGAGCGTTGCTCAAACGCGAGTAGTCGCGAAGGGTAGATCTACCCTGCGCCCTTACTCTCGGGTAATTCATGCCAGAGACCTAAGATCTCAGGTCTTGGCGTTCTACGGCAATTCTAAAGCGGCGACCCTCCTTGATCAGAAGACACTGCACGGCCAGTCGCGAGCGGCAGCATCGGATTCGGATCGCAAGCTAGAATGCTGACATGACGAGGCGGGAAATGCTAGCGGCCACCGTGGCCGTGACCGGATCGAAAAGCGCGGGGTTTGCCTCGGGCACGCCTGATTTGGATTTTGCGTCGGCTCTGGATGCTGCGACCGCAATCCGCGGCAAGCGGATCTCTTCGGTTGAGCTGACCGAACGCATGCTCGCACGCATCGAGCGGTATAACCCGAAGCTCGATGCCTTCGTCTACGTCACAAGGGAGCGGGCGCTCCGGGAAGCGCGCAAGGCCGACGAAGCCGTCACGCGGGGCGAACCGCTCGGGGCGTTGGAAGGAGTTCCGTTCGCGATCAAGGAGTCGTTCGCTGTCAAGGGTGAGCCGGACACGTGGGGCATCCCCGAATTGAGGAATACGAAGGCTCCGGCGGACTCGGCCGCCGTCGAGCGGCTCGAAGCCGGTGGCGCGGTGCTGACTGGTGGAACGAACGTGCCTTTGAATCTGATGGATTGGCAAAGCTACAACGCAATCTACGGCACGGCGAATAATCCATGGGACCTGAGCCGGACGCCGGGCGGATCTTCGGGCGGAAGCGCGGCGGCGCTCGCGGCGGGACTGACCTATCTCAGTGTAGGGAGCGACATTGGCGGTTCTCTGCGAGTTCCCGCCATGTTCTGCGGAGTGTACTCGCATAAACCCACCATCGATCTTGTGCCTACGAGAGGCCAGATCCCCGGCGGCTTTGCGGGTCTGCACGGCTTTTCGACGGGATTGGCGGTAGCAGGGCCTATGGCCCGGAGTGCTCGAGATCTCGCGGCTGCGCTCGCTTTGCTGGGCGGCCCGGATGGTTATGATAAGAAGGCTTGGAGTTGGAAGATGCCACCGCCGAGGCAGCGTAGGTTGAAAGACTTCCGCGTTGGCTTTGTCATGGATGACCCCATGGCGCGGCCGACCTCCGAGGTGAAGCCGGTTCTTGAACGAGCTGTGGCGGCTGTCGAACGCGCCGGAGTGCAAGTTCGTGCAGGGTGGCCTTCGGGCTATGAATTGAACGAGGCGGCCTACACCGATCAGTTTCTGTTGTCGGCCTTCAACTTCACACAAGAGCGAGCCGAACAGCAGGCGCGGGAACGCAAGACATTTGAGAAGGGCGGCTCTGCCTGGGCCGACGGAGCGCTGGCGTCCTATGAGCGGTGGCAGAAGCAGCGGTTTCAGCAACTCGCTTATAGGCAAATATGGCAGGACTATTTTGAGGGACTCGACGTTTTCCTGATGCCCGCCGCCTTTTCGGTTGCGTTCCGGCACATTCACGACGGCGACATGAACACGCGTTCAGTGGATACTCCCCAAGGCAAGCGACCCTATATGGATTTCATGCCATGGATCGTGACACCCACCTTGACAGGTTGTCCGTCAACGACAGCTCCGATTGGGCTGAGCGCGACTGGTCTGCCGGTCGCGATTCAGGTAATGGGCCCGATGTGGGAAGATGCGACTCCGATCGAATTCGCGGCCCTGCTAGCGGACGAGATTGGCGGATTCGCTGTGCCGCCGGGCTATACGGCCTAAGACTACTTGTGCATCCCGTAGGCTCGGATGTAGTTGGGGTCACTCCTCCACTGGTCAATTCACGCAAGCTAAGGCTAACGAGTGGCCCCAAAGTGCCTGCGAGCGGAAAACTCTCCAGTGAGCTGTCAAGGAGGATCTATTTCCGCTTTGCTTCTGCGAAGGGATCTCGACACAACTATCGGCTTACGGAGCGCAAACCAGCTCACGCCACCGCCCGCAGCGCAGCTGAGCCCCAGGATGCAGTGGAGTACATCCAAAGTCAGCGCTGGAGTGATCGTTTGGAGCGCCTACACCAAGAATGACCGTCCTCGTCGATTCGGACATTCTTATACGAAGAAGCCGGTCGGCAGGCGGGTGCCTACCTGCGTAAATACAAGCTGAGCCATTCCATCCCGCCTGGCTGTGCGATTGCCCGCACACGCGATTTACACTATTTGCGATAACGAGTTCTCAATCCAGGTCGGGTTGTTGGAATAAGCGAATGCCGGAAATGCCGAGGGCGCCGGCTTGCATGCAACTGGCGGCGTTTTCCCAAGTGACGCCACCCAATGCGAAAACGGACTGGCCGGTCTGGCAGGCTTCCGCCAGTGAGTCCAAGCCGAGGGCCGGTCCTTTGCCGGGCGATGAAAAGACCGGCCCGAACGTGACGAAGTCGGCTTTAGCCGCGCGCACCTCTTCCAGCGTGTGGCAGGAACGGCCGATCAATAATCCGGGCAAAGTTTGGCGTGGTGCGGAAGAGGGGAGATGGACGCCATCGGCGCCGGTGGCGCGCGCCACGTCGGCACGGGAGTTGATCAGAATCTTCGGGTGGGCGTGGGGATTGATCTCCCGTGCGCGGACTTCGAGCACCGCCAGTGTGAAATTGAACAGTTCGCGCGCGGCTAAATCCTTCTCTCTGATCTGAATGAAATCAACGCCTAAGTGCATTTGGTCGCGGATGACGTCGAGCAAGGGCCGAAAGCCGCCCACGGCCTTGCGGTCGGTAATGTAATACCGTTTCATTTCGCAATGAAGTATATAGCAGAGGAGGGGATATCGAGCTTGAGGGTATCTTCGCCGCGCAGCAGTTCGTAGTCGGCTTCACTCACGATGGCGGCCGCGCCCTGTTCCAGCAAGACTCGGGTGCCTTGCGCGGAGGGACTGACGCCGGCGACGCGGAGAACGATTTGATTGAGTTCCCGGCGTCCAATGTTGGGCATGAGACGAGCCTCTGTTTGGCGGATGCACAAATAGCCTTGATCGCCAATGAGGCGGCCTTTGAGATAGCGGCCCTGCACTTCTGAGCCAGCGACATTGAGCAGGCAAGTGTCGCGGCTGGGGTCGAGTGCGGCGATTTTAGCGGGCAGGAGGTTGTAGATGCCGAGAGCGCGGGCGACCTCGGCATTAGCCGGGCGGGCAAAGACGTGCTCCCGGGTTCCGCTCTGCACAAAGCGGCCGGACTCGATGAGGCAGACGAAATCGCCCAACTGCATGCATTCTTCCAGATCGTGCGTCACCAAAACAATGGGAGCTTGGGACCGTTCGCGGGTGGTGCGCAATACGGAATAGAAGGCTTGGCGGAGGCGGGCATCGAGGCCGCGGGTGGGCTCATCGAGCAGAAGGAGGCGAGGCTCGCCGACGAGCATGCGCGCGAGAGCGGCGCGTTGTTTTTCACCGCCTGAGAGTTGAGCGGGCTTACGGCCGGCGAGATCGGCTAGCTCAAAGGCTTCCAGAAGCTCAGTCATTCTGCGGTGCTTGTTGAGGCGGGAACTGTGGCGGGCCGAAGCGGCGGCGAACTTAAGATTTTCGCGCACGGTCATGTGCGGGAACAGTGCATGATCCTGGAACATATAGCCGCAGCGGCGCTTGCGCGGAGGAAGATTGACACGGGTGGCGGCGTCGAAAAATAACTCGTCGTTTACCAGGATGCGGCCTTCGTCGGGCTTGGAGAACCCGCTGAGACACTGCAAGGCGAGCGTTTTGCCGGCACCGCTCGCGCCCCAGAGAACGGTAACGGGCGCGTCGCTTTTCAGATGGATATTCAGTTCAAAGGCTTCTGTATCGCCGGCGGCAGGCAAGCGTTTTAGCAGGCGTGCGTCAATCTTTACAGGCCCGCTCATTCGTTGTGACTCGCGCGCGCGGGTTGGCGGGATAAGCGGGCGGCCACCCACAGCAAGAGCAAGGCGGTGACCGACATAACGAGTACCAGCATGCGCGCCATTTGGCCGTTGCCGGATTCGACGGCATCGAAAATGGCTACAGAAAGCGTTTGGGTTCGGCCGGGTATGTTGGCAGCGACCATCATGGTGACGCCGAAATCTCCCAGGGAGCGCGCGAAGCAGAGGGAGGCGAGCGAGCTGAGGCCGCGCCACGCGAGCGGGAGCGTGATGCGGAAGAAGGTCCGCCCTTCCGATGCGCCCAGGCTGGCCGCTACCCACTCATAGCGGTAATCCACGCTTTCGAGAACGGTGCGGGCGCCTTTGATGTAGATGGGCGCCGAATGGAGAAAGGCCGCTACGACCGCCGCCTGCCAAGTGAACACCAAGGGCTGTCCGAAGACGGATTCGTAGATTTGGCCGAGGCCCGAACTGCGGCCTAATAGGACCAAAAGATAGTAACCGAGGACGGTGGGCGGGAGAACTAAAGGGAGGGTAATGAGGGAATCGAGCGCTTCCTTGCCGCGGAAATTCTTATGCGAAAGAAGATAAGCGATGGCTGTCCCCAGAGCCAGGACGAACAGTGTCGCCAGTGAGGCGACCCGCAAGCTGAGCCATAAAGGGAACCAGTCAATCGAAGGCGGGAGGCTCATGCATGTGTGCGGAATCCTGATTATAGCGGCCCGGTTGTGACCGGACGCTCCCTGCCGTCTGCCCTACTGCGGGGCGACCAAACCCTTCCTAATCGCAAACAACACCAGCTCCGCCGTCCGGTGAATATTCATTTTCTCCATCAGATTCGCGCGATGCACTGAAACCGTATTCACGCTCAAATCAAGCAAGCTGGCGATATCCTTGTTCGATTTCCCCTGGGCAATCAATTGCAGCACTTGCTTTTCGCGCGGCGTCAGGCGGTTCAATTCATCGTCCGCTTCATGCGCCACATACTTCAAGCCGCTTCCCATGAAACGCTGGCCGTCGGCCACCGCCTTGATCGCTCCCACCAGGTCCACATCAATCGCGGACTTGAGCAGGTAACCCTTGGCGCCGGCATCTAAGGCGTTACGTACATAATTATCTTCGGCATGCATGCTCAGCACCAGCACTTTGGTATCGGGCAAATGCTTGGCGATCTCCTTGGTGGCTTGCACGCCGTCCAATTCGGGCATAGAGAGGTCCATCACCACTACATTCGGCTTTAACTCCTGCGCCATGCGGATGGCTTCCACGCCGTTAGCTGCTTCCCCCACCACTTTCATGCCCTCTTCGTCTTCCAGGATCCGCCGGAAACCGCGGCGCACCAGGCTGTGATCGTCTACGAGTAGTACGCTAATTTCTTCAGTCATAAAATCTACCTTTTGGAGCCGATGGCCTCCCTTTGTATCTCCTGTTCCCCTGCTTTGAGTACACCCTCTCGATCAAGTGGAATCTCGAGCGTCAGCGTGGTCCCTTCGCCGCGCTCCGATTGGATGTCCACTTTACCACCTAGCAATTCAGCGCGCTCGCGCATGGCAATCAAGCCCAAGCCGCGCTGCGAAGGCTTTTTGCTTTCCGGCAGGCCGGAGCCGAAATCCTGCACTTTCAAGGTGAGGACGGTCTGGGAAAATGTCATATCCACCAAGGCGTTTTTGGTGCCCGAATGTTTGGCGGCATTGTTCAAGGCTTCCTGCACAATACGAAAGCAGTGGGTGGCCGGCTGGCCGGTGATGCGCACCGGCACGCCATGAATGACAACCTTAGTGGCAATGCCCGTCTGTTTGGTGAACACGTCGGCGTACCATTCCAACCCCTTGACCAAGCCGTCGTCGTCAATCACGGCCGGGTGCAGCATTTGCGATAAGCTGCGCATTTTCTCGAGCGTGTTGTGAACGATTTGGCGTACTTCGCTCAGTTCAGTGCGAAACGGCGAATCGGGCGGCAATCCTTTGCGTTCGGCGCGCGCCAGCATGGTGCTGACGGCGGTCAAGATCTGGCCAAACTCGTCATGCAGTTCGCGCGATATGGAACGCAGCACTTCCTCCTGCAAGTCAATGAGCCGGGCGGCCAGAATTCGTCTCTGACCGGAGAGAGATTCCATCCTGTCGAAAATTTCGCGGTTGGAATAGATCAGGTACAAGCTGGTGATGAGAATGGCCAGGATGGTAGCGGTGAGGAAGGCGTAAATGTCGCGCTCCACGCGGTCGTAGATGCCAGCCACTTTCTGATCGGCGCGTTCTTCGGCGTCGTTATTGCGTTCGAGCAGCTTGGAGACGTGCGCGGCGAGTTCTTCCTGGCGGACGAAGAGATTGGTGGAAGCCAATACGCTGACGATGCCCGCATGCCCTTGCCGGGCGGCGGCGAACACATCGTCGGAATTCTGCCAGAACTCCTTCAGCGCTCTGATGAGTCCCGCGTGTTGGCGGGCTTGCCGCGTCACGGGATCGAATTTCTCCTCTTCCTCGATGGATTCCTGCAGGTCCGCGCGCACCCGGTTCAGATCGTCGCGAATTTGGACAATCGCGTGCGTGTCCGGGCCATCGCTCACGTCGCGCATGTCGCGCAGCTTCAGGCCAATGGTGTTGATATCGCCTTGCACGCGAACCAGCAGCCGAGAATCGTGCCGGTTTAAATCGATGGTATCGGTTTGCAGCTTGCGAAGGCGATCCAGTTGAAACAGAGTGTAGGAGGAAAATCCGGCCACCGCTGCCAAGGTGATGAGCAGCCCCATCAGGAGGCGGAGGGTGGGAGAATTGGTCATTTTAAATGCTTGCCCAATGATAAACCGATCAGAATGGCAAGTTCATAATAGAAGGACGAGTGGAGTGGGCCAGATGTTGCTCTTTTTAAAGAACTACGGCTGGGGGTATAAGGAATATGAAGAAGAATGCGAATTTGCTCGTTGCTGAATTGCTGCTGGCGGCAGCGGCTTTGGCATCGCAGCCGGTCTGGGAAAAGCCGGTCGATACGTGGTCGGCCGAGGACGTGGCCACGCTTCTACACAACTCGCCCTGGGCGATCCAGGCTGCGGCGGTGATGGAAGATCCGGCCGATACCGCAAGAGATCCCACTCCCGCCGGGCCGCCGGACACCGGCGAAAGAGGCGTCGGCGCGAATAAACCGCGTTGGGATGGAGAACCGGGCCGCAACCGCATGGGCCGCCTGGCAACCATTCCGGTGACTGTTCGCTGGGAAAGCGCGCTGCCTATTCGTCAGGCCGAGAAGGATTTGGCCGTACCCGCCAGCGCCTACGTGATCAGCTTGACGGGGCTCATACCGGCCAACCGTTACCGGGCTACCGGGCAGACTGAAACCACTTCATCCAGCGATGGTTCCTTTGATGCCCGCAACCCCGAGGAAGTGCTGGAAGCCTTCATGGCTTACTCGAAGATTGTGGTGAAAGGCAGCCTCACGTTGCAACCGAATAATGTGAAACTGGACCCGGCGACGGGCACGGTGGGGGTGTTTTTTTCGCGGGAACGGGCCATCGATACGGGCGAGAAAGAAGTGCTGTTCACCACTCACTTTGGCGGCCTGAATGTAAAGGCAAAATTCCGCCTCGCCAGCATGAAGTATCACGGGAATATAGAGCTCTAAAGTGAAGATAATAAGCTTCTTGTTGCTCGCGCTTCCATTGGGCGCGACACCTTCCACAGAATATCGCCTGAGCTTCCCGAACGCGGTGCATCATGAGGTGGAAATCAGCGCCACCTTTAGCGAGGTGTCTCAACCGATCCTTGAAGTAGTGATGAGCCGCTCGTCGCCCGGCCGCTATGCGCTGCATGAGTTCGTGAAGAACGTGTATCACTTCACGGCCACGGACGTGGCGGGAAGGCCGCTTGTGATTGAGCGTCCGAATCCATATGGCTGGAATATTTCAGGCCATCACGGCACGGTGGTGGTGCATTATACGGTTTTCGGAGATCATGCCGATGGCACGTACGCCGGCATTGACGAGACGCATGCGCACATGAATCTGCCCGCTGTGTTGGCTTGGGCTCACGGCTTTGAGAATGCGCCCAGTACGCTGACGTTTGAGGTTCCGCCTGGCTCCGGTTGGCGTGCGGCCACGCAGCTCATTCCGCAGCCGAACGGTACATGGACAGCGCCGAATCTGGAATGGCTGATGGATAGCCCGGTTGAACTGAGCGCGCATACGATGGCCGAATGGCAGATTGAAAATCAGCGCTTTAGGATTGCGCTGCATCACCGTGGGTCGGTTGATGAAGCCAAGTCGTTCGCCAAATTGTGCCAAGCCGTTACGCTTGAGGCCGAAGGCGTGTTCGGCGGATTCCCCAAGTTTGATAACGGATCGTACACGTTTCTGGTGGATTATCTTCCCTACGTGTTCGGCGATGGCATGGAACATCGCGATTCCACATCTATTACCGACACCAGCGATTTGAAAGACTCCGGGCCGCGCGCGGTGGACACCGTCTCCCATGAATTCTTCCATGCGTGGAACGTAAGGCGCATTCGCCCGCGCTCATTGGAGCCGTTCGATTTTGAGCGCGCCAACATGTCGGGCGAATTGTGGTTTGCCGAAGGGTTTACCAGCTATTACGGCCCACTGATGATCAAACGCGCCGGCCTCTCAACGCTGGACGATTTCGTAAAAGAGATGGGTGGGCCGCTGAATCGCGTCTTGAACGCGCCCGGGCGGGAGGTTTTCTCAGTGGTGGATATGAGCCGGCAGGCGCCGTTTGTGGATGCGGCCAGATCGATTGACGCCACGAATTTCCGCAATACATTCATCTCCTACTACAGTTATGGCGAGGCTTTAGGCTTGGGCCTAGATCTGGCAATTCGCGGACGCTTTCCCGGCAAGTCTCTCGACGATTGGATGAAGGTGATGTGGCATCGTCATGCCGATATCGACCGGCCATACACGCTTAAAGATCTAGAGGGGGCGCTAGGCGAGGCTACCGGGGATGCCGAATTTGCGCATGCGGTGTTCGAGCATCATATTTATGGAAAGGAGCCGTTGGATTACCGGGCGCTGGTGGCGGCGGCCGGCCTGCAGCTTCGCAAAGCTCACGCGGGTAAGCCGTGGATTGGCAACACGGAGGCGGAGTTGTCCGGAGATAGCGTGAAACTGAGCGAGGCGGCGCTGCGTGGTTCGCCACTCTATAGTGCGGGACTGGAGCGCGGCGATGAGATTTCGCGATGCGATGGCACGGCGGTAAAGAAGGTGGACGATTTTGAATCCTGCGTAGGGAAACACGCGCCTGGGGAGAATCTGGTGCTGGAATACCGATCACGCGGCGGCCCGAAAACGGCTACCGTGATGGTAGCGGAAGATCCGGCGCTTGAGCTGGTTACGTTTGAAAAAGCTGGATTGGCAGTAAGTGAACAGGTTAAATTATTCCGGAGTTCCTGGTTAGACAGCCGGGCTCCAAATAGAGAGGTTGCCGAACCGGTTGTAATCTGGTAGAAATATTGTAGAAATGTTCCTTGATTCCTGAGAATCCATGTATACCCTAACATGTAGGGAGTGTGGCGCTAGTCTACGTCGTTCCAAGCGCCGGTGGTTTGAACGCTTACATTACCTCGAGGCCTACCGCTGCGAGAGGTGTCATACGCGCTACCACGTGACTTTGTCTTCACGGATGCAACTGGCGCGTTTCGCTAAGTGTCCTAAATGCCGTTACCAGGACATTACCGCGTTAAGGCGTGTGGACAAAATCGATCGGATGCGGGGCGGACCTTTTAATTTTATTCATAAGATTATGGGCGGTAAGCTGTATCATTGCTGGTTCTGCCGGCTGCAATTCTATGACTTTCGCCCGCGCAGAGACAACGTCAAATGGAGCGACGATTGGCT
Source organism: Bryobacterales bacterium (assembly GCA_963785595.1). Lineage (GTDB taxonomy): Bacteria > Acidobacteriota > Terriglobia > Bryobacterales > Bryobacteraceae > Bog-105. The sequence goes on from CAWAVY010000005.1 coordinate 983,106, forward strand.
GAAGGGCGGCGGGAAGCAGATGTTCCGGGGCGAGTTGTAGCGGACGCTGGTCTGTTCCATCACGCTACACTCCATGGCGGTCGTGGTTCCGTAAGCCTTTGAGAAACCGATGCCGGTTTGTTGAACCGCGCACGTTAGTAAGCGTCGAGAAGTATTTTCAGAGCAACCGCGCGAATGGCCTTCCACACCCGCTGGCGAACAGCATGATATCCTACCAGCCTGTAAGTCTTTTCGCTTTTTTCGTTCGCCCCGCCCAGTCGCTCCGGCAACCCCGCCTGTTGCAGTGATCATAGAGCTCGATGACCCCACAACCTGCAACGATCAAGGGCGGCGGGCAGGACGCGCCCGATAACGCCGCTGTTTCGCCCGTAGAGGTTCGAACTCAACTCGAACGCATGTTAGCGAGCCGGACATTCCGCACAGCCGAAGGCCAAAAGGCGTTTTTGAAATATGCGGTGGGAGAGGTGCTGGCGGGCCGCGCCGGCCAGATCAAGGAATACCTCATTGGCGTAGAAGCTTTCGGACGCGGCGACTTGTTCGATCCGCGTTTAGATCCGATTGTGCGCACGCAAGCGCGAAAATTGCGGGCGCGTTTGGCGAAATATTACCTGACGGAAGGCGCGCAAGATCCGGTTCGCATCGAGTTTCGGAAAGGATCGTACGCTCCCACATTTGAACGCGTGGGTTATCCGCCGGCAACCGTAGAGGTAACGCAAAGAGTGGACGTGGCTGACGCCGAGACGGCGGAGCCCCCGCCCAGCGAAGACCCCGCAGCGTTGCAGCATGGTTCTAAGTCAACCTGGAAAATCGCCGCGATCTGTATAACGCTGGCGCTTGGCGTAGGTTTCGCTTTCTACTTGCTTCGCGCCAAGCCGGCGGAACCCGCGCTGCCCGCTACCTCTTCTATTGCTGTGCTGCCATTCGTCAACCTCAACGGCGACAGTGCGAACGAGTTTTTGAGCGACGGCCTGACTGACGATCTGATTGAATCGCTCGGCCAAGCGCCGGGTCTGCGGGTGGCTGGCCGAACCTCTTCCTTTCGTTTCAAAGGAAAGACCTTGGATGTGCGGGAGATCGGTCAGCAATTGAACGTGCATGCCGTTCTAAAAGGCACGGTGCGCGTTTCGGGCGACCATCTGCGCATCACCGCGCAACTGAACAACGCGTCCGATGGACATCATTTGTGGTCGGGCAGCTTCGAGCGCGCCACGAGCGATGCCCGCGAGATCCAACGGGATATTTCGACGGAAGTGGCCGGCGTGTTGGGCGCGCGCCTTCTTCACGGCGGTAGTGATGAGAAGGCGCCCGGCACCGTGAATACGTCACCAACTCACGACGCTTACCAAAATTACCTGCAAGGCCTCTACCATTGGAACAAGTTGAAAGTGGATGAACTGCAAATGGCGATCGGCTATTTTGAAAAGGCTATCGCCGCCGACCCTTCTTTTGCTAGAGCTTACACGGCGTTGGCGGATTGCTACGTTATGGCGCCGCAGGTCGCGGCTTGGCCGCCCACTGAGATTGTTCCAAAAATCAGAGCGGCGGCCGGCAAAGCGCTGGCGTTGGATAGCTCGTTGGGGGAAGCTCACATCGATTTGGCGATTTGCGCCGAGTATGACTTTGATTGGAACAAAGCGGGTCTGGAATTCAAGAAAGGCCTGGACTTAAGCCCCGATAACGCGGTGGCGCATTTGTGGTACGCGAAATATCTGGCGATTGTAGGGCGCAGGCCGGACGTCTTGACGCAGCGCAAAATCGCGGCCGAACTTGACCCTGTTTCGCCGTACGCGGTGCAAGCCGTTGGCGGCTACCTTTCCGTTATGGGCCGGTATGATGAGGCCATCGCGCAGTTCCGCAATGCGATCACGCTTGAACCTAACTTCGGATTGAGTCATCAAGGGTTGGGAGTTGCCTATATTTTGCGGGGCCGCGACTTTACCGAAGGCATCGCGGAATTACAAACGGCGTGCAAGCTTATGCCCGGACCGCGCAGAGAAGCTTTGTTGGGATGGGCTTACGCGAGCATCGGTAACACAGTAGAAGCGCGCAGAATTCTAAATCGCTTTCTGGGGGAAGCCAGCCGTCCGGGATTTCCGGCCTTGGCGGTTGGGCTAGTCTACATTGGCCTAGGAGACAAAGACCGTGCTTTTGAATGGTTGGGGAAAGCAGCCGATCAAAAAGACCTGGACTTGACGCTCAAATGGGATTCGTTCTACGAGCCACTTCGCTCCGACACGCGCTACACGATGTTGTTGCGGCGCTTGAAACTCTCTTAAGATTCTTGTCTGCCAAGTCGCATAAACAGTTAGCGGTTACTGTAACCAGTTCGACTATGTGCTTGAACAATATGACTTTAATCGACTCGCACGTAAAAGCAATAGATTTCCTATATGCTTGACCTGGACTATGGGTTAGACTGATACTTAACCCACATGCGCTGCATCGTTCGCAGCGGACATCAGTAGCGGCATCCCGTGCTGGTGTCCACCCAATCTTAAATCCTGTCTCCTCCTGGCAACGTTGCCTACGGAAAACTGTTATTTCAGCGCTGGAACGTCTTTGACAGTATCCATTAGCGCAACTATTAGCAAACAGGAGCATACACCGTGAGGCGAGTTCATTTGACGACAGGTTCCGTAAAGAAGTTGATCCTCTTAGTGGTTGCAGCGCTAGCTGGAAGCGTTTCCATGCTTGCGCAAGAGGCGGGCGCGGCGGAAGGAATTCCGATTGACGACCAGCTCACCATCACCAAGTGCGGCGGTTGTCATCAGCGCGACGCCCATGGGATGATGCGGCGGCTTTCCTATATAAGGACAAGCCCGGAAGTGTGGGAGCAGGCCATTAAGCGCATGGTGCGGCTGAATGGCGTGGCTCTTAAGCCGGAAGAGGCGCGCGCCATTCTCAAGTATTTGAGCGCCAACAACGGCTTGGCTCCTGAGGAAGCCAAACCGGTGTTTTGGGAAGCGGAACACCGTCTTTCGCGCGATCAAAGCGACAAGATTCCAGACCAGGCGCTGCAGCATACCTGCAACTATTGCCACACCATTGGCCGCGTGCTGAACCAACGCAGAACGAAAGAGGATTACGAAAAGCTGATTTCCATGCATATAGGTTTGTTCCCTGGCGCGGAATATACTTTGCGTCCGCGGCGGCCCAGCGTGTCAACGGAGCAAGCCCCCTATACACTGGCAGGAGCCGGTATGCCTTACGTGGTGCCGCCGGCGGCTGACCCAACCGCCAGGACCGATGGGCGCTATCCGGCGGATATCGCTATCGATTATTTATCGAAGGCCCAGCCGCTGATTACACCCGAGTGGTCTGCCTGGAAGGCCGTGATGCGCACTCCCAAGATTGAGGGCAAGTATCTTCTTACTGGCTATCAGGCAGGCAAGGGCCGCGTTTATGGCACTTTTACCATTGAAGCGGGCGCGGCCGCCGACGAGTTTGTAACCAAGACCGAGTTGATTTATGCCACCAGCGGAATCACTGTGTCGCGCAGCGGTAAAGGCATCGTTTATACCGGCTATAGCTGGCGTGGCCGCACCACTGGGGGCGAAAAGGAAGCACCCAGCGCCGATCCTGGCTCGCATCCGGCGGAATGGCGTGAGGCCATGATTGTGGCGCGCGATGGCAACACGATTGACGGGCGTTTTTTCTGGGGCGGATACCAGGAATTCGGAATTGACGCTCACCTCACACGCATCGGTACGCAGACTTTAGTAGCCGGCGCCAGTACATTCGCTCTCAAATCGCCATCCACTTCTGAAGTGAAAGTGTACGGCGCGAATTTCCCGGCGGATCTCAAGCCGGCGGATTTCGATTTGGGCGCGGGCATCAAAGTGACCGGCGTTGTTCACCGTGAGCCTTCCGTGGCGACAGTCACCGTGCAGGTGGATAATGGCTTGCCGCCAGGCATTCGCGATTTGACCGTGCGCCACTCGACAGCCGAGCGTGCTATTGCGGTGTACGACAAAGTTGCCTATGTGAAAGTGATGCCGGACGCCAGCATGGCGCGGCTGGGAGGTACAATTTCGGCCAAACAGTTCGCCCAGTTTGAAGCGATTGCCTACGCCGCCGGACCTGACGGTAAAACGCAAACCGCCGACGACATTCCGTTAGGCCCAATTTCAGCGCGCTGGTCGATGGAAGAATTTGTCTCCACCCCCGGCGACGATGACATCAAGTATGTTGGAAAACTCAATGATTCCGGTTTGTTCACGCCGAGTTTGGAAGGACCTAATCCAGAACGGCAAAAACAAGCCAATAACTATCCAACCAATAACTGGGGCGATGTGTGGGTGGCCGCTACCTACACGACTCCCGAAGGAACTGAAATGAAAGCACGCTCTTACCTGGTAGTTACCATTCCGACCTATGTGCGTTACGACCAGCCCGAGGTTGGCCAATGAGCGCCGTAGCCGAACCGATTGGGGCTGCGCTGGCGCCCTACCAACTCCGGGAGTTTCATCCCTTTGAATCGGTGGGCGAGCAGTTTCTGTATCTCGTTCCCAGCGGAGCCATTTTCTCGCTAGACAAGATGGGGCGAGAGATCGTGGCGGAGTTGTCCGTCAGATCGCTGTCTAAGGAAGACCTCTTCGAGTTACTGCTGAGGCGCGGATACGATCCGGGCGAAGCGGCTGTCGCACTTACGGAGTTGGAGCAGGCGGAGGTGATTTCGCGCGGCGAATTCCGCGCCGAACAGCCGAAGATGCCCGGCAAAGCGTTTCCTTTGCAGCGCATCGTGCTGAACGTGACGAACCAGTGTAACTTGTCATGCGGCTATTGCTACGAATACAGCGAAGACAAGATCAGCAACACCGTTGGCAAGCCGAAGTACATGAATCATGACGTGGCTGAGTCGGCCATCGACATGCTCATTAAGGAATCGGCCGAACGCCCGGCGGTGCATGTCACTTTTTTTGGCGGCGAAACACTGATGAACTTTCCCTTGCTGCGTTCATCGGTGGATTACGCCAACGCGAAATGCGCCGAAGCCAACAAGACGGTTGAATTCAGCCTCACCACCAACGCCACGCTGCTCACCGAAGAGATTGTCGATTTCCTCTCTGAACATCGTGTCGGCGTCACCGTGAGTATCGACGGCGACCGCGAATTGAACGACAAGATGCGTATCTTCCACGATGGGCGCGGCAGCTACGACGTCATCGTGCCGAAAATCCAAATGCTGTTGAAACGCCATCGCACTAATTCGATTGGCGCGCGTGTGACTCTGAGTTCCGGCGTGCAGCATGTGAAGCGCATCTATGATCACCTCACGCAGGAAGTGGGTTTTGACGCGGTGGGTTTTTCACCCGCTACCGCCAATCCGAACCGTCTCTACCATCTGGGTCCGCAAAAGATGGGTAACGTTTTGGAAGGGTTCGAAGAATTGGCCTGGATCTATCGCGACTATGCCATCGCGGGTAAGCAGCATGGCTTCACTAACGCCAACGATACGCTGAAAGAACTGCATTCCGGCATGAGCAAAGCGTATCCCTGCGGCGCGGGACTTGGGCTGCTGGGTGTTGGTACCGCCGGCGACGTGAGCCTGTGTCATCGCTTCGTGGATTCACCCGTCGGCAAAATGGGCCATGTGCAAAACGGCGGAGTTGATCACGATGCCCGCAATAACTTTCTTGAGACACATCATTTAGGCGCGCGTTACGATTGCCACACTTGTTGGGCTCGGCCCACTTGTGCGGGCGGTTGCTATCACGAAGCTTTTATTCATTTTGGCAATACTTCCGCCGCGAACTTGCACTATTGCGATTGGATTCGCGGTTGGAATGACCTCTGTTTGCGGATTTACGGCGAAATCAGCGTCAAGAATCCGTCGTTCTTAGACCGTTTCAATGAAAACTAACTAACTTAAGGAGCTAGTTAATGAACTCAATGAGAGCAGTAAATCGCAAAGCAAAGAAAGTGGAAAAGTCAGTCGAAGCGGCCACGGGCGACGTGCGCGCGCTACAAGCCAGAGGCGGCGAGGGAAAAATTTATTATCCAATGGGATGTACGTTGAACTTCACCCCTGGTTGGGAGGTTGACGCTTCCGGCGGTACTGCCGGCCTTTGTCAGCCTGTCGAACGCGACCTGTTCGATTGCCATTTGGGTTGCGGCTGGCCGGCTCAAGTGCCCGACCATCTCAACAACGCCGTGGATTGGACGGACAAATGCGCCTCTGCCGCGAACGACTGGCGCAAAGTGGATATCGTATTTCCGTAGACCCTGGGACAACACACTCCATGAAAGCCCTCGCACTCGTCTTACTCACCGCCGGCGCGAGCGTTGCCGCGTCCGCTCAGGCCGTCTCTTCCGGTCATATGATGTACATTGGCACGCTCGACAAGAAGCTGCTGGTGTTCGATGAAGACCGTGAGGCGGTGGTGGATCAGATTGAATTGGGCGGCATACCTCGTGTAACCGCCCTTTCAGCCGATCACAAGAAGCTGTATCTCTTCACTACCAGGATGGTTCTTGAAGTTGTCGATCTCGATGCCAAGAAGGTGGTGGGTTCGTTCGACTTGGCCGATGCGCGAAGCCGTCCCCGCATCAGCGCCAGCGGCCCGGATATAGTGAACATCGGCGCGAATGCCCGCTATTCCGGCTTGGCCGTGGATCCGCTGGGCCGTTACCTTTACACCACCATGCGAGTGGTGGTCAAGGACATTGACCAGTACCGCATTGAACCTCCGCAATTCGTCGCCATCGACGTGCAAGACATGAAAATCGCCAAGAGCTGGCCCTTTCCCAAGAGTCAGGATCAAGGCTTCGGTTTCAATGCCACGTTCAAGGTCTCGCCCGATGGCAAGCTGCTTTATGTGTTTCAAGAGGACATCCTGGTTTTTGACCTCTTGAACTTTCAGCAAGTAGACAGGATTGCGCTCTCGAAGCCCTCCTATCCGGGCGCTACGCCTTACCGTCTGGCGGAGAGCGGCGATACCTTCGATAGCCCTAACACCGTCACCTCCGTCTTCACCTCGGTAGATGAGGTTGTGCATAAAGGGACGCTTGGTATGGCCACCATGGATCTCACCACGCATAAGATTCAATATTTCCCGATTGGGCCGCTGTTACCCATGATGGGCTTCCTGCTCTCGCCCGATCACAAGCTCGGTTACTCGATCATGCCCATGAATTCGGGCGCGAACCGGAGCACGGAATGGTGGGTGTGGGATATTGCCACTCACACCGTGATTAAGAAAAAGGAATTCGATAGCAGGCCTACTTTCAGGTTCTCGGTAGGCGGCGATGGTTCCAAGCTCTACGTTTACGGCGCGGGCTCAACTGTCGAAATATTTGACGCCAAGACGCTGGAATCGAAGAAGGTGATATACCTGAATAAGGACACGACCACGAATCTGATTATGGCTAGCCGTTAAGTCGCGGCTCACTCAGCATTGAATGACGGAGGAAGTCACGCATGGCCAGTAGCGGAGTGGCTCCCGCAAAAACACCGCGCCCATGGCGTGACTTTCTTCGCGTTAAACCGTTTCTGCGGCCTTATGCCGCTCCTCTGCTCCTCATGCTGGCCCTCAGCTTGTTCGGTAGCTTGTTAGGGCTGGCGCAACCATACCTGTCCAAATATCTTGTGGATAACGCGTTGCTGCGGCGCGATATGCACGCCTTGTGGCTGGCGGCTTTGCTCATGTTTGCGGCCACAGCTTTAGGTTTTGGAATGAGCTACATTTCCGGCTACGGCTACATGCGGCTCTCAGCCGCAATGCTGTTTGACATGCGGCTGGCGGTTTACCGGCACCTGCACACACTCTCGCCGCGCTTCTATGCGCGTGCCAGGTTGGGCGATCTGGTCTCGCGGCTAAACAGCGATGTGGCCGAGGTGCAGCGCATTTCAGCCGACTCTTTTCTGAGCTTCCTTACCAATATTGTCTTCATCGTGGGGAGCCTCGGAATGATGATTCTGCTGAGCTGGAAACTCTTCATCCTGGGCGTCATCCTCATTCCGCTGGCCGTCGCGTTATTCCGCTACTATCAAATCCGCATTACCAAACTCGCCTTGGAGTTGCGCGAACACAGTGCGGGAATTGGCACGTTGTTTGTGGAAACACTCATCGGCATGCGCCTGCTGGCTTGTTTCAACGCCAGCGAGTATGAGCTCGATCGTTTCCGGCAACGCAATGATTCGTTTGTGTCGTGCCTGATGCGCTTCCAAGGCGTTTCTCTTATGGGACGAACGCTGCCCGGCACGATCTTTACCGGCGCCACCATCGTAGTCTTCTTATACGGCGGCCGGCAAATTATTTTGGGTCACATGAGTATCGGCACGCTGGTAGCGTTCATGGCTTATCATGCGCGCTTGCTGTCGCCGGTGCAGAGCTTGCTAGGTTTGTCGGGTGCGCTAGCCACCGCGAAGGTGTCGCTCGGTAGAGTTCTCGAGCTGCTCGATACTCCCGCGGAGATTGTGGAGTCTCCCAATCCTCTGCCCATTGCGCATGTCATTCAAGGCATTGAGCTACGCGATGTCACGCTGCTGCATGAAGGCCGCAGGGTGCTCGACAGGTTTTCTTGCACTCTTCCCGCAGGTCAGTTTTCGGTCATCTGCGGACACAGCGGTTCCGGCAAATCCACCATCGCCGATCTGTTGGTGCGCTTGCTCGATCCGGACTCAGGCGTGGTCTTGATCGACGGCATCGACGCACGGGAATTGCGGTTGAAAGATCTGCGCCATGCCGTGGTTTTGATTGAGCAATCGCCGCACTTGCTGCAAGGGACGCTGTTAGACAACATCGCTTACGCGAAGAGCGGGATTGCGCGGGAACGGGTGATGCAAGCGGCTGAGGCAGCGGGATTGAAGGAGTTATTGGAGCGGCTCCCGCTTGGTCTGGATACGGTGGCCGGAGAACGCGGGCTCACTCTTTCAGCGGGAGAGCGTCAACGCGTGGCCATTGCCCGGGCATTCCTCGCAAACCCCGACGTGCTGATTTTGGACGAGCCAAGCGCGGCCCTCGACCCTGGACTCGAACGCGACTTGCTTGAGAGCTTACGGCGTAACTTCAGCGGGAAGACGCTCATTGCCATTACCCATAAGCCGCTGCTGGCTTCGGTCGCGGATCAAGTCATCTATATCGAGCAAGGGCGCATTATGGAGAGCCCGGTGACGGCATGACCTCTGTCGCCATCGGTCAAGGACTCAAAATCGCCGTCGTCGATAGCGGCGTCAATATCAAACATCCGCATATATGCGCGATCACTCATGGCATTCTGCTCGCTAGCGTCAGCCATGAATCTTTTGAAGACACCGTGGGCCATGGCACCGCCGTGATGGCTGCTATTCAAGAGAAAGCCCCCTGCGCCGAGTATTTTGCAGTCAAGCTCTTCGGAAACTCGCTGCGCGCCAGCAGCATGCAACTCATGCAGGCCATTGAGTGGGCGATTGAGGCGCGCGTGGCCATTGTGAATCTAAGTTTAGGAACTCCGAATTTCGACCATCGCCGGTCTATGGAAGAGCTAGTGGACCGTGCGCATGAAGCGGGCGTGTTGCTGGTGGCGGCGCGCAATGCCGGGCCATCCATGCCGGTGCTACCGGGAAGTTTGGACGGCGTCATCGGCGTGGAGGTGGACTGGACTCTCTCGCGCGACCAGTTTCGTTTCGCGGATGGCGCCTTTTTCGCCTCAGGCTTCCCGCGCTCTTTGCCGGGCGTTCCGCCTACCCGCAATTTGAATGGCGTGAGTTTTGCCGTTGCCAATATGACGGCGTTTGTGGCGCGCGCCTGTCAAACCCTGCCCGTGCGAGATTTCGAGAGTGTTCGTCAGGCTCTGCTGGCAGAGGCTTCTATTTAGACCATGAACTTCATCCCCCTGTTCCTTCTCCTGTTCGCCTCTGTGGCGCCTCCCGCTCAACTCCCATTCACCGTGGAAGCGTGCGAGGATGCCAGCAGCCAGTTTCCCGGCGCTCCGCGCGTTCAATCTTTCGCGTTCGGCCAATGGCAGGGGCGCTGGGTGTTTATTGGGGGACGTATTGCCGGCTATCACAGCGTGGGCGGCGGCGCGGCGGAGTTCTTAGAGAAGGACGCCAATCAGAATGTCTGGGTGGTAGATACGAATGTCACTCCCGCCAAGACCTATCATGCGCCGTTATCGCAATTGCCTGCAAGCCTCGCCCTCGTCAGAGATCAGTGGGCAGCCGCCGCTCTCCTCTATGTACAGGATGGGTCCAAACTCTACGTGGCGGGTGGGTATGGACGGGATCATAACGGAAAGTGGGTGACGTTTCCCGTAATCTCTCAAGTGGATCTGCCGTCGTTGATAGACAACGTGATGCAAGGCCAGCTTTCCCCTGCCAACATCATGTTCACATCGTCATCCTTGGTGCAATCGGCCGGCGGGGAGCTAATCAAACTGGCCGGCAACAATTTCTATCTGGTAATGGGCCACGTTTTTACAGGAACCTACACTGCTTTCGAAGGACAAGGAGAAAAGAGCCGGGAAAGAGTGTCGCAGGTGTACTTGAATGAGATTCGACGGTTGAAGATTGAATGTGCCAAGAGCGGGTTAAGCGTGCGCCTGATGGAGGCGTTCAAGGACGATCAGGAGTTTCACCGGCGCGATCTCAATGCCACTGAGTTCCTCTCTCCGCAAGGGCCGGGACTGGCCGTTTACGGAGGGGTGTTCACTCCCGAGACACAACTGAGTTACAGCAAACCTATTTACTTGATGCCCGGTAAAGCCCCGATAGTTGACGAAAGTTTCGAGCAAAAGATGAACGCCTACAATTGTCCACGGCTGCTCCTCTACAGCAAGGCATCGCAAACCATGCATACAACGCTGTTTGGCGGCATTAGCCGCTATTCCTGGAACTCCTCGGCCAGTGAGTTTGTGGAGAATGCCAAAGTGGGAAATAAATCGGCTTCCGTCTATCTGGACGGCATGCAGTGGAGCGACCAGATCTCAACTATCAGCAAAACGATGGCGGCCGGCGAGGAGAAAACGATTGAGACCGTGCAGCCCGCTCCGCTGCCCGCGTTCCTGGGTGCGGAAGCCGTTTTCATTCCGCTGCCGAGTGTCGCGCGGGCGCGCGCGGGATCAGCTATTTTGGATCTCGATGCGCTGCCATCCGGAAAAACTCTGGTCGGCTACATCTACGGCGGCATTCGAGCCTACCCGTTTCAATTCCCTTATAACAAAAGCGCGGCACCTTATAATTCCGGCGCCGCGCCTTCTAAACCGAGCGATATGATCTTGAAAGTTTTTGTAACCGTAAAGCCCTGAGTTACTGTAGCGCGGACTCAATAGCCTTGGTAACTTCGGCAGACTCGGGTTCTACTTTGGAATCGAACCGAGCTACGATTTTGCCATCGCGATCAACCACGAATTTAGTGAAGTTCCAGCCAATATCGCCGCCCGTTTCAGGATTCGTCTTCTTGTCGGTGAGGTATTGGTAGAGCGGCGCCTGGTCTGAACCTTTTACCGAAATTTTAGAGAACATCGGGAACGTCACGTTATAGGTTCGCGAGCAAAATGCTTGAATCTCGGCGTTGCTGCCCGGTTCCTGGGACATGAAATTGTTCGCCGGGAAGCCCAGAATCACCAGGCCCTTGGCTTCATACTTTCGGTATAGCGCCTCCAGACCCTTGTACTGGGGCGTGTAGCCGCACTTGCTGGCCACATTTACCAGCATCACCACTTTGCCCTTGTACTGGGCGAGCGGGACTGGTTGGCCGGTAATTGAGTTGAGCGTGAATTCATAGATGCTTGAGGCAGCGAGCATGGAAGCCGCGGTAAACGCGGTGGAGATGAGAATTTTACTTAGCATTCCATGCTAATTTACCATTTCCGGCGCAAGTTGCGGCGCAACGCCGCCCTGGCGCATCTAACAACAGGTATGGCCGCATTTTCGATACTCGATTTGGCGCCCGTCCGCAAGGGCGGCAGCATTGCAGATACTTTTCGCAATAGCCTCGAGCTGGCACGCCATGCGGAAGCCTGGGGCTACACGCGATTTTGGTTGGCCGAACATCACAATATGCCTGGTATAGCCAGCGCGGCCACGTCGGTGCTCATTGGCTTCATCGCCGCCGGCACCAAAACCATTCGCGTGGGCTCGGGGGGAATCATGCTTCCCAATCATTCATCGCTCGTAATCGCGGAACAGTTTGGGACTTTGGCGACGCTCTTTCCGGACCGCATCGACTTGGGACTCGGGCGCGCGCCCGGAACCGACGGAATGACGGCGCGCGCGTTGCGACGGCACATGAACCAGCCGGCTATCGATTTTCCCGAGCAAGTTGCCGAGTTGCTCGCCTATCTGGGACCGGAGCCGGTGGCGGAACATCGCGGGCAGAGCGTGCATGCGGTTCCAGGGTCTGGAACGAACGTTCCCGTTTGGCTGCTCGGTTCCAGCACTTACAGCGCGCAACTCGCGGCCGAATTGGGATTGCCGTTCGCCTTCGCGGCGCACTTCGCGCCACAAGAGATGATGGCTGCTCTTTCCATTTACCGGCGCTACTTTGAACCTTCTCCCTATGCGCGCCAGCCCTTCGCGATGGTGGCGCTTGCGGTTATCGCGGCCGAAAGCGATGAGGAAGCGCAATACCTTTCCACGACTTCGAGTCAGCGTTTCTTGAAACTCATTCGCGGCGAGCCGTTCCTGCTCGAGCCGCCGGTCCGCAGCATGGACGGTTTGTGGAGCGCACCGGAAAAGGAACTGGTTGCCAGCCGTTTTCAGGCGGCGATTGTCGGCGGACCGGCCACTGTCCGCCGCAAGCTGGAGGAGTTCCTTGATCGAACCCAGGCCGACGAGATTATGCTGCAATGCGAGCCATACGACCATGCAGCGCGGCTTCGTTCCTTCGAGATTGCGGCTGAAATTATGAAGAGCTTGGTGGTTGAGCCGGTGAATGGGTGACTTCGCGCGCCCAAGTGCGGCGGCTTTGCGAGCGTGAATTAAGCAACACCTTTGGCCCCCGGCGCATCCATTACCGGGAGATTAGCCGATGGCCAAGAAGAAATCGAAGAAATCGAAGAAGCATCCCAAGAAGCCGACCAAACCGGGTGATCCTGTTCCTCCGGTCGATCCCGGGAACGACAGCGGTCAGCCGATTTTTGCGCAGCCAATGCCATCGCCCGATCCGAGTGGATTCAAAGATCCCGTTACCGATCAGAGCGAGCAGGAACTCACGATGCTGGGCGCGGTGCCCGCGCCGGTGGGGGGCGCGGTCGAACCGGTCCTGACGTTGGCGCAAGTATATGGCAGCGCCGGCGCGGCCAAAACGCAAGCGATTCAAAAGGCGGGACAGATCGTTTTCCATTCCGTTGGGGATACCGGCAGCGTATCCGGCCCCACCACGCAATCGCTGGTCGCCGACAAGATGGTGAGTGATTTCAGTGAAGCGGATGCGGCGGACGTACCGTCGTTCCTTTTTCATTTGGGCGATGTAGTGTATTACTTCGGCGAGGCCACTTACTATTACGATCAGTTTTTCGAACCGTATCGCGACTATCCGGCGCCGATTATCGCGATTCCCGGCAATCATGACGGCGTGGTCTACTCTAGCGATCCGGAACCAACGCTGGATGCCTTTCTGCGCAACTTCTGCGCGGCCGGCGCAACGCAATCCCAGGATGCGGGCGGGCTGCTGCGCACTACGATGATTCAGCCGGGAGTTTACTTCACTCTAGAAGCGCCGTTTGTGCGGATATTCGGCTTGTACAGTAACGTGCTGGAAGATCCGGGCGTTATCTCGGGCGAGAACGGCAACAACACAATACTGGACGACCGGCAAATCACCTTTCTCACCACTGCGCTCAAGCGGGCGAAAAGCGACAAGTTTACGGGCGCGCTGATTGTGGCGGTTCACCATCCTCCCTTTACCGGAGGCATGACGCATGGCGGCAGTCCTTTGATGTTAGAGGACATCGACAGCGCTTGTAAGTCCGCCGGGGTTTGGCCGCATGCGGTTTTCTCGGGCCATTCGCATAATTATCAGCGATTCACCCGGCTTGTGAACAAGTACCAGATTCCCTACATTGTGGCGGGCTGCGGCGGCCACTCACCGCTGTCTACGATGCGGGCCACGTACCGCACGCCATACCAGATCGACAGCACGCTTACGCTGGAAAGCTATGACCAGACTCATTATGGGTATCTGCGCGTTGTGGTGAATGCCACTACGATGACCGTAGAATTTCACCCGCAGAGCGACGGCAGCACCACGAAGACACCGGACGATGTGGTGACCATAGACTTGGCGAACCGCACGGTGAGCTAGCGGGCATCCTCGAGTTGGACGGTTTGCGGGACTCCGCCCAGCAGGCGGTTCATTTCTTTAATCAGTTCCTCAATGCGGATCGGCTTGGTGACGTAACCATCCATTCCCGCTGCCAGGCAGCGTTCACGGTCGCCGGTCATGGCATTCGCGGTAAGCGCGATGATGGGAACGTGGCCGACCGCCCGCTCGCGCTTGCGGATGGCCGCAGTGGCTTCGAAACCATCCATCTCAGGCATTTGTATGTCCATGAGAATCAGGTCGAAGGTCCGTTGTTCAAAAGCCAGCAGAGCCTCACGCCCGTTGGCAACTGTGGTGACTGAATGGTCCTGCTTCTCAAGCATGCGGCGCGCAACTTTCTGGTTCACCGGATTGTCTTCTGCCAAGAGGATGCGTAACCCTAGCAGATGGGCGGGCAGGTTGTGACGGGTTTTGCTGTCGTGTATGTTGTCGGCAATGGCGGCGTCCAATATGAAATGGAAGCAACTGCCGGCGCCGGGCGCGCTTTCCACTAAGATGCGCCCGCCCATCAAATCCAAAATTCGGGCGGAAATGGTCAGCCCCAATCCCGTGCCGCCGAACCTTCGAGTCGTGTCTGAATTGGCTTGGGCAAACGCTTCGAAGATGGTCCTCTGTTTTTCGAGCGGAATGCCAACGCCAGTGTCGCGAACCGAGAAATGCAGCCGCGCGCGCCCGTTTTCCATACCCGTCAGTTCGACACGCACCTCGACTTCCCCCTCGTTCGTGAACTTGATGGCGTTGCCCACCAGATTGATGACGATCTGGCTGAGGCGGGTTGGGTCGGCGACGATGCATTCCGGCACTTCAGGCTGAATTTCATACAACAGTTGGAGGCGTTTATCGGCAGCGCGAAACGCCAGCGGTTTCATGAGTCTGGCGATGCAGTCGCGCAAACGGAAGGGGATGAGGTCCAAATCGAGTTTGCCGGCTTCGATTTTTGAGAAGTCGAGAATATCGTTGATGACGGTTAGGAGCGCGCTGGCGGAGGTTTTGACAGTCTCGATGAGCTCCCGCTGCTCGGAAGTCAAATCAGTATCGAGCGCAATATCGGTCATGCCCAGGACGCCGTTCATGGGCGTGCGAATCTCATGGCTCATGTTGGCAAGAAACTCGCTCTTGGCGCGATTGGCGGATTCGGCTTGATCTTTAAGCGACGCGGCGAGGGCCAGTTGCGCGTGAATGGTGGCGGTCTGCCTTTGCACCCGGCGCCCTAAAGCGACAATCCAGGAAAGGGCAGTCAAAGCGATTAAGCCGCTCACACCAAAAGCATAGAGCGCGTGTTCGGGCGTCCACCAAGACGACCGTTGCCGCACGATCACGTCGCCTGGGGAACGCAGCAGGATCTGAAAAGACTTCGGCACTCGGTAGTGCCGGGTGGCTTGCGTCTCGGGAATGGTGCAGACGCCGGTGAGTTGCAAGCGGCTGCCGGCGCGCAGATCCTCTAGCGATTGGTCTGCCGTATCGGATGGCAGGATGGCTGAGAAAACGGCGCCGCCGGCGTTAAGCAAGAAAGTGTATTGATCGGTTGTTCTGTTCTGTTCGATCAGGCGACCCTCTATGCGGACCAGATCGCCATCGTGATCGCCGGTGAGCGCCTCTTTGGGGCTAATCAATCGTGGCGTTGGGAGCGGCGCCGCTCCGAGCCGCCGGAAAATGGCGTCCTGAATGGTTTGCGCGAAGTCTCCGAGCATCGGGAAGCCGACGGCATCGACAAGGTCGCCCGGTTGCAGCGAAGTCATTTTGCTGCCCAAGACGCTGGCTCCTTGGACGCCATCGGTAATGAAGACGGATCGCCCCCAGCGGGCTTCCACTACGCCGTGGATTCGAACGCGGTGGTCGGGACCGACGCCGGGGACGTAGCCAAACACATCTCTTACCTTGGTGATGGGTAGTGAGAACGGATCTGCAGGAGCGGGTCGAAGAACGTCGATAAATTGAAACCCCGGGCTGTAAACGTTAACGCCGATGATCTGGCCGCGCTTATTGAAAACGGGACCGACCGCGCCGCGCACGCGCACGGTTGCGTCGATCAGCCAGTTGTAAACCCGCTCCATGGCTGGCACCGTCATGACTTCGACTTGCACACTGCCCGAGGCCACGACGAGAGATAGCATGCTATCGCGGATCTCGGCGGAACGTACGGTACCCTCAAACGCAACCCATTGGCCATCCTCAGCCCCGCTTGAGAGCCGGTCTAGGCCCACGGGGCGTGCGAGTGGGATTACTCCTTCGCCGAGGACAGTCAGGGAACTCTGATCGATGATCGGTGCGTATTCTCCTGAACCGCTGACGCCCTTGATGTCAAGCAAAGATCCAGGATGGATTGAGGGAGTTAAGGGTACTTGATCCTTTGTCTCGACATAGATGCTGCTCGCTCCATCGCTCACGAATAGACCATGCCAGCCGGTGAAGCAGACTAAGCAGACAGCCCGCAAATGAACGGGATAGTGGCGCTTCGCCTGATCGGTGGTTTGTTTATGGACGGCGGCCGCCGTCGTCAAGGTAGGTAAAGGCTCGGCCCGAAGACAGAGGCCACAAAGGTAAAACGTGACGAGCACAGTCACGCGCACCTTCGTTAAGAGCAAAGACGGTTATCCTCATATATCTCATCGGCGGATGGGTTCTGGTTGCTGACCCCGAAATACCGCGGGCGGCAGAGAAGCCGCCTAGAGGCTGCTCCGCAGCCTTGGCCACCTGAAAGGCGGCCCACTGGCAGGAATGCCCGCCCTACGCGGTGGCGATGCGGGGAAGGCCGGAACCGTCGTGCCACCAAGTATTACTGCTTTAGAATCCAGGCGGAGATCTTGTCGAGCGCGACGGGAGACATGGTTTCTTCGATCTCGGCGTATTCCATGGGAGAGCCAGTCTTGGCGGTCTGGAGGAGGTGATTCAAGCCGGCCAGTTCATCCACTTCGAAGTGGGTGTTACCACCTTCTTCCAACGCCTTACGGATGGCGGGTAGGTTTTGAGCCGGTGGCACCTGACGGTCTTTCTCGCCGTTTATTGCGAGCACGGGGCATTTGACTTTGCGCAATGCGGTAGCCGGATCATATTGCAGGAAATATTGAAACCACGGCGAGCGGATTTGCTTAACCTGGGCCGCCACCTGCGCGTCGTTCAATTGGCCACCGGCCAGTTCCTGTATTTTCTTCCCTAGCAACGCATCGTCCTTCTCGTGCTCCGAGAATAGAAGCAGTTCGCGGTTTTGCGCGGCGGTCTTTTCGGCTTCTTCGTGGGTCTTGCCGCCGGCTTCGAGAATGGCGGCGGCCTGGGCGGGCAGCACTTCATCGCCGCGCACACCGGTGCCGGCCATCATCACGATGAACGAAACGTCTGGATTGCGCGCCGCCACCATTGGGGCGATAATCCCTCCTTCGCTGTGGCCAATGAGGCCCAGTTTGTGAACATTCACTTCGGGGCGGTTCTTTAAATAGGCAAGCCCGGCTTCGGTGTCGGTGGCGAAATCGGCGGTGGTGGCGGTGGCGAAGTCTCCGCTCGATTTGCCGACGCCGCGGTCGTCGGCACGGAGAACGACGATGCCGTGGCGGGTCAGGTAATCGGCGAGAACGAGAAATGGGCGGTGTTGGAAGGGCAGGGTTTCATCGCGATCCTGCGGTCCGGAGCCGGTGATGAGAAGAACGGCGGGAAACGGGCCTGAGCCAGGCGGAATGGTGATGGTGGCCGCGAGATGAACCCTTTGCGCCAGGTTGTCGTAGCCGACCTCTTCTTCCTTATAAGGATAGGGCTTTACGGGGTTTTGCGGGCGCTGCCGTCCGCGTGGCGCGGAGTCACGCGCGGAGGACGAAGTCTCAAACGGACCACGCTTGAATTCGAGCGGAAGGGACTGAGCTTGCGACCATGTGCCGCTGATGGTGTCGGCATTGATCTTTCCCACATAGGTCACGTTGGCTACAGCAATGGTGAATTTGAAGTTGGCGCCATCGAGGGTAACCGACGTCAAGGGAACGCCTTTGGCTCCTTGATCGAGACTGTCGAATGTTCCTTGGAGCGAGCCATTGTCTCCTTTGGAAATATGGATGGCGATGCGAAATTCAGGGCCGCTACTTTTGAGGGTGCCGTGCCAATCGCCGGTTACATCTTGGGCCGGAAGGGCGGCTGCGAAGAGGATGCAGAGCGCGAGGTACAGCAGTATGGTTTTCATGGTCTTGTTTGGTAAAGTTTAGCAATGCAAAAACGATGGGTGATGGCGTTGGTGATGCTTTCGTGGGTGGTGAGCGCGCGGGCGCAAGTGGCCGATACGATTCTGATCAACGGCAAGATCATCACCATGGATGCGGCCGATTCCATTGTGGAAGCGGTGGCGATAGGCGGCGGGAAGATTATCGAAGCTGGGGCTAAAGAGAGGGTGCTGAAGCGCAAAGGAAATGGGACGCGCGTCATCGACTTGCAAGGGCGCACGGCGACGCCTGGATTGATTGACGCGCATTTGCACTTTGCGGGAGTGGAGCCGGTCTACTCGATCGACCTGAGTAAGGTGAGCAGTGTGGACGAAGTGCTGCGGCTGGTGCGCGAGCGAGTGGCGAAAGCGCAGCCGGGCGAATGGATTCAAGGCCAAGGTTGGGATGAAGGCAAGCTGGCCGAGCATCGCTATCTTTACGCGGCGGACCTGGACCGCGTGGCGCCGCGGAATCCGGTGTGGCTGGTTCACACGACGGGGCATTATGGCGTGGCCAATAGCGTAGCGCTGCACATGGGGCATATCGAGCGCGGCGCCAAAAGCCCGCAGGCTGGAACGATAGACGAGGATGCCAAGGGACAGCCGACCGGGGTATTGAAAGAGGAGGCGGCCATGCTGCTGGTGACGAAGCTGATTCCGCCGTATTCGCATGGGCAGTTGCGTGATGGCTATCTGACGACGATGGCGGCCCTGAACAGGGAAGGCATCACTGGAGTAAAGGACCCCGGCATAGCTGCGGTGAATTGGAGGGTGTACCAGGAACTGCGCGACCAGAACAAGCTGACTATTCACCTGTTCGCCTTGTGGCGGGGAGGAACGAGCATAAAGGAAAGCCAGGCAGTGGTAGAGCGCATGTTGAGCATGCCGAAAGCGCAGGACGACGTCTTGATTTCGGGCGGGGTGAAGCTGTTTATGGATGGGAGCGGAGGAGCGCGCACGGCCTGGATGCATAAAGATTGGAACAAGAATTCGACGGAGATCGATACGGGGAATCGCGGCTATCCGCTGACCGACCCGGAAGTGTATCGGCAGCAGGTGCGGCTGATTCACAATGCCGGCATTCATGTTGGCACGCATGCGATTGGAGACAGGGCTATTGATTGGGTGGTGGACACATACGCGGAGGTGCTGAAAGATAAGCCGACGAAGGGCCTGCGGCACAGCATTATCCACGCGAATATTCCCAGCGACCACGCGATTGAGACGATGGCGGCGCTCGAAAGCCAGTATGATGCGGGTTATCCGGAAGCGCAGGGGGAGTTCATGTATTGGATTGGCGATACCTACGCAGGCAATTTTGGGCCGGAGCGTTGTTTGCGGCTGATGCCATTCCACACTTATCTGGAACGGGGCATTCGTTGGGCGGGCGGTTCGGATTATCCGGTGACGCCGTTTCCGGCGAGGTTGGGTATATGGGCTTCGATCGCGCGCGAGACGCTGAACGGCACGTATGGCAAGCAGCCGTTCGGGATGGTGGAATCGGTTGATATTCATAACGTTTTACGCTCGTACACGATTTGGGCGGCACATCAATTGTTTTTGGACGAGCGGACCGGTTCGATTGAAGTTGGCAAGGATGGCGATATCGCGGTTTGGGATCGCGATCCGTACACAGTTGCCACCAGTCAGTTGAAAGACATGAAATGCATGATGACGCTGTTTCAAGGAAAAGTTGTGTACGATCAGCCGTCTACGATCAATCCTCGCGATAACTGAGCGGCGGCTTTTGATCCGGCGGGATGGCCGTTCGATAGGTCATGGATTTCAACTGTGATTGCAGATCGGCTTTGGCGGCGGCGATAACTTCGGGATGTGAATAAAGATCCGCGCCGATGAACGCGATTGACTTGGCGGCAATGAGCATGCCTTCCTGCCCGATGCTCATACCGGCGGTGGCGGCGGATTGCCAGGTATGCGGCGCGCAGCCCGGGACAAAGGTGGCCGAGGTGAAGCCGATGGTTGGTACGAACCAACTGATATCTCCGACATCGGTGGAAGCGGCCGGGGCATTTGGATCGGCCGGGAGGAGCGGCACGATGGCGCTGGTTTGTGAAAAGTGACCGGCGGCGAAAGAAGGCAGGCTCTTCTGCAACTCTTCGGCAAACTGTCTTTGTTCGGGCGTGTAGGTGAACCCTCCGACTTCCTCCAACTCTTTCTGGGCGAGTTCGGCGAGAGGCTGGTTTGGGAGGACGTTGGCGTCGGAGCTGACGACTTTCAGATCGACGGTGGTTTCAGTCATGAGAGTAGCGCCCTGAGCGCATTTCTGGACGCGCTCCCAAATGCCACCGAGAACATCGCCGGAAGGACTGCGGGCGGTGAGAAAGAGCTGGGCCAGATCAGGCACCACGTTGGGCGCGACGCCGCCTTTGGTGATGATGTAATGCAGGCGGGTGTTGCTGGGCACATGCTCACGCATGAACTCGACGGCGTTGCCCATGAGCATGACGGCATCGAGGGCAGAGCGTCCGCGATCAGGCGCAAAGGCGGCGTGGGCGGCGACGCCATGGAAGGTGAATTTGGCCGAGCTATCGGCCAGGGTGCCGCCGTTGAAGACGCTATTGCGATCGGCCGGGTGCCAATGCAGTACGACGTCCACGTCTTTGAACAGACCGGCGCGCAGCATGTAGACCTTGCCGGAACCGCCCTCTTCGGCGGGCGTGCCGTAGTAGCGAAGCGTGCCGGAAATGTGGTTTTTCTCGAGATACTGTTTTAGAGAGACAGCGGCGAGCGCGGCCGCCGACCCCAGCAGGTTATGCCCGCAACCGTGGCCGGGCGCGGCGGCCACTATGGGCTGGCGGATGGGCGAAGTCTCTTGCGAGAGGCCGGGGAGCGCATCGAATTCTCCGAGGATGCCGATGACAGGCTTGCCTGAGCCATAGCTGGCGACGAAGGCGGTAGGCATATCGGGCATTGGGGTTTCCACGGTGAAACCGGCCGTTTTCAAAACCTGTTGCAAGAGCGCGGAACTTTTCTGTTCGTGATAGCCGAGCTCCGCGTAGTCCCAAATCTGCTTGGAGATTTGTTGATACCGCGGGGTGTTATCGCTGACGAGAGCAAGGATCTGTTGATGCGGTTTCGATTGGGCGCCGGCGGAGACCGTGAGCAGCAAGGCGGCAAAGAGCGAATGTTTCGTCATAAGCCGAATTCTCGCATGGGGTTTTTGTCGCGTGGCGCGGAGGCGAAACGGAGCAGCGATTGGCCCGCTATTAATAGTACTGGTTTTGCGCGGACAGATGTGGGTATTTCGGAGAGATGCGTTTGGGGTTTTTGACGCGCGGGCAAACGGAAGAATGGCCACAGATGGACAGATAAGAAAACGAACGGTCAAGTGGAGGTGGAGTGAGCTTTGCATTTCGGTTCCAGCGTAGAGGAAGAAGATTTGAGACGGGGATTCGGCGAAAGTGAGTTATTGAGGTTAAGTGGCTGATGGGGGTGGGGTTAGAGAGTTTTGAAGAAAGTTTTAAGAGTTGTGACTGGAATTGCCAGTTTGCCGGTTGTGACACTAGAGGCCCGCGCCCGATTCCGCAGCCTTCTGGAGTTGTGTACGTTTTCACGGCGAGCAGGAGCCAAAACGGCGTGAGGGTTAAATCACAGAGCGCACGAGGGGACGGACTGCTCTGTCCACGGAGGAGTGTTTCGGACGGTGGAAGATCTGTGGGGTTGGGACAGAGAAGTCCGTCCCCTCATGCTTGTGGCGAGCAGGGGCCAAAACGGCGTGAGGGTTAAATCACAGAGCGCACGAGGGGACGGACTGCTCTGTCCACGGAGGAGTGTTTCGGACGGTGGAAGATCTGTGGGGTTGGGACAGAGAAGAAGTCCGTCCCCTCATGCTTGGGCCCGGCCCACGCCCACGCTTAGCGTAGCTCCACTTCCTTCAACCAATCCGGGCGTTGCAAGACTTCCCTGGGCCGCGGTCCATCCGGCGGTCCAATAATGTCGTCGCGCTGCATCATGTCCAGAATCCGCGCTGCCCGGCCATAGCCAAGCTTCAGGCGCCGCTGTAACGTTGAAGTGGAAGCTTAACCAGCCTCCAGCACCACGCGCACGGCTTCTACGTACATCGGATCCTGGTCGCCGCTGAATTCCTCGTCCTCGCCGGCGGCTTCCAATTCCTCGTCCGAGGGCGGCGCCATCAGGAAGGTGTCGTCGTAGTCCGGCGTGCCTTGATTTTTCCAGAAATCGACAACGCGGTTCGTTTCCTGCTCGGTGACATACCCCCATGCACGCGGGTTAAGCGTGAGGATCCTGGCGGCAGAAATAACATGTCACCCTTGCCCAGCAAATGTTCCGCGCCCATGCTGTGCCTCAGCGAAGGCAGCCAGCAGTCGAGCATAAGCGTGTTCGCCTGTGGGTTGTTTACAGGAGAGTCCACGTCCGCTTCGTTGAAAAAACAGGTTGAGCAGGCTTGTCGTTACCGCTCCTTTGGCACAAGTAGAGGCGGCGCAGCCACCTTGGCAGTCGCGGCTTGGCTACGGGTGTCGGGTGAAATAAGAGGTTTTTCATCATCATGGGTGGGCCGCAGGCCCATGAGCACTTCCTTGAAAAAATAAGTTAGGGCGCTTAGGGCCGCCTCCGTCGCAGGTCCCACAGCCCGCGCGCCGAGAGGATCACGGTGAAGCCCCCTAGCCCGCCGAGAGCCCAGAGTGTCCAGACGAAGAAAAAGCCGCCGGGGGATTTGGCGATCTCGCCGTAATGTGCCCCTCTCATGTGCATGACGGGCATGGCTGCCGCGAGCAATCCGATGAGCAGGATGATGACGTGCCCGGATCGCCGTTCGGCGAGCACGAGTGTCCCGTACAGGAGGGCGGCGAGGACGAGCAGCGCAGTGTTTGAGCTTTCCGCCTTCGATATCCCACGAACGATGTCGTCCGTAATGTGAAGCGTCAGTAGGAGCAGCGACAGCAGAGACGCGACGGTCAACATCGTGGTGTGTTTCATTGGAAAGTCTCCTTATCGGATTTTATGTGTGTCTCATTGCCGTGCTGCCTTTGCCTTACCGCAACTCCACTTCCTTCAGCCAATCCGGGCGTTTCAAAACTTCCCGCGGGCGGGGTCCATCGGGCGGCCCAATAATGCCGTCGCGCTGCATCATATCGAGAATGCGCGCTGCGCGGCCATAGCCAAGCTTCAGCCGCCGCTGTAACGTGGAGGTGGAAGCTTTGCCAGCTTCGAGCACCACGCGCACCGCTTCTTCATACATCGGATCTTGATCGCCGTCAAATTCTTCTTCGTCGCCGGCGGCTTCGAGTTCCTCATCGGAGGGCGGCGCCATCAGGAAGCTTTCGTCATACTCGGGGGTGGCCTGATTCTTCCAGAAATCGACCACGCAGTTGGTTTCCTGCTCAGTGACAAAGGCCCCATGCACGCGCGTCAAGCGTGAAGAGCCGGGCGGCAGAAATAACATGTCACCCTTGCCAAGTAAATGTTCGGCGCCCATGCTGTCTAAAACCGTGCGCGAATCTACGCGCGTGGCCACGCGGAAACTGATGCGCGAAGGGAAATTGGCTTTGATCAAGCCGGTGATTACATCGACGCTGGGGCGCTGCGTTGCCAGAACCAGGTGCATGCCCACCGCTCGCGCCATTTGCGCCAGCCGCGTTATGCATTCTTCCACGTTGGCGCGTTCCAGCATCATCAAATCCGCTAACTCGTCAATCAGAATCAGCACATATGGCAAATTGCGCAGATTTTCATCTTCTTCCGCTTCGTCGAAAAGACTGCGGGGCTCGGCGCGCAACTGGGCCATTTTGCGGTTGTATTGGTCGATGTTGCGCACGCCTTGACCCGCCAGCAGCTTCAGGCGCCGTTCCATTTCGAGCACCGCGTTACGCAGCGCGTAGGTCGCCTTCTTCGGTTCGGTGATCACGGGCGTCAGCAAATGGGGGATGCCTTCATAGATCCCCAGTTCCACGCGCTTCGGATCAATCATGATCATGCGTACTTCATCGGGCGTCGCTTTGTAAAGAAACGACATGATCATGGCATTGAGCATCACGCTCTTGCCCGATCCGGTGGAACCCGCAATCAGCAAGTGCGGCATGTTTTCGAGCGGCGCCACTTTGATGCGCCCGTTAATATCTTTGCCGAGGGCGATGGTCATCTTCGAGGACGCATCGTTGAACTCGGCCGATTCCAAAATGGCGCGCAGGCTAATGACCTCGCGGCGCGAATTCGGCACTTCGATGCCCACGGTGGATTTGCCGGGCAAGCGCTCAATCAGCACCGATTCGGCTTGCAAACCCAAACACAAGTCTTCGTGCAGCGTCGTAATGCGGCTATACTTAATACCCGCTTCGGGCTTGTATTCGAAGGTTGTTACCACCGGGCCCGGGTTGATTTGCACCACCGATCCGAGAACGTTGAACTCCTCCAATTTCGATTTAATCCGGGCGGCCACATCCTTCAATTCAAAGCTGTCGTAACCGTTGCCCGGCGCGGGCTGATTCAGCAGATCGGTGGATGGCAGCTCATAGGTCTTGCGGCGCCGTAACTCTGTGTGGGGCGCTTCAAAGGGCCTGGGCCGTATTGGTTGTGGTGCGGGAGCCGGCATAGTTTGTACAGCGGGCTGCTCCACCAAGGGCCGGATAGGGATATCCTCTTCCACCTCTTCCGCGTCGATCGGCTCCGGCATGTCAAAAGGCGGTTCTTCGGCCGGTTCCTTGGATTTACGGGTGGAGCGGAGGGAGAGATCCTCGACAATAGCCGGTTCCAATCGCGACTTGACCGCGGCTTTGCCTTGATCCGGAATGCCGAGATTGCGTTTTTCGTTGCGCTTGGCGACGCGCTCCGCCGCCTTGGCCTTGGCTTTCTCGACGGCGCGCGCACGCTGTTCGGCGCGGGCGATTTGCCATGCTTTGAAGCGTTCCTTTATTTTGGCGATGGTGCCGCCAAACAGCCGCGTGAGGACCGCCACTTCGAAAGTGGTGGCAAAATAAAGGGCAATTACGCCGGCGGCAGCCGTGATGATGGCCGCACCCATCAGATCGCAGCGCGCGCGCAGATAATCGGCGGTGACCAGGCCGACGATTCCGCTGGGACGCACGGCCCCGCCGATGAGCCAGTGCCGGGGCGCGAGGCCGCACGCCGTTGCCGCGCAGAACCACAAAGCCAAGCTGCCGAAGATCCGAAACCAGGGCGCTTCCACCGGCGCCGAGCGCACCCATTTCCATCCGAGCAGCCCCAGATGAATGGGCAACAAGAAAATACTCAGGCCAAAGATCTGAAGCAAGACGTCGGACCACTGCGCGCCAGCACGTCCCAGCAGATTGTGGATGGGGAGCGAACCAGTGGCTGTGTCCCAAGACGGGTCGGTCGAGGAATACGAAAGCAAGCTCAGCCAAATGGCCAAGCAGAGGAGAAGCAATAAGAAGCCGACCGCCTCATTGAGCCGGGTGTGGCGAGTGGGAGATAGGAAATTCATCCGCCTACGCGGAAGAACGCCAGAGCGATTACTATTATGCCAAATGCGATTCGATACCACACGAAAACGTTCAGGCTATGGGCTTTCAAATATTTCATAAAGAACGCAATGACGACCAAACCGACCGCTCCGCTCACCACGATGCCAACCAGATAGGGCAGCCGCATCTCTTCCGGCAGACCAGTTTTGTGCAACTCCCAACCCTTCTTGGCGGCTGCGCCGGCAATGATGGGGGTCGATAAAAGGAAGGAGAAACGGGCGGCTGCCTCCCGGCCGAAAATGCGGAAGCGCGCCGCGGTGAGCGTTACGCCGCTGCGTGAAACGCCCGGTATGATGGCCAGCGCTTGCGCAATTCCGACGGTCAGGGCATCGCTCCAGGTCATCTCATCCAGGCCGTTTTTCACGGCGTTGGCCCGGTCTGCCACCCACATGAGAATGCCAAAGACGATCATTGCGCCGCCGATGATATACGGGGTGCGCCACATTTCGTCGGCGTATTTCTCAAACTTCAATCCTGCCAATGCCGCGGGTATAGTGCCTAAAATCAGCAGCCACAAGAGGGAGCGGCTGTTTTCGTCCGGATGCGAGCCTTTGTAGGAGATGCCGATGCCATTCAGAATCACCTGCACCCAATCGCGAAAGAAATAAACCAAAACCGCCACCAGTGTGCCTACGTGGAGGGCTACATCGAAGGAAAGTCCGGGGTCTTTCCAATGCAACAATTCGGGAATCACCGTGAGGTGCGCGGTGCTACTGACGGGTAAAAATTCGGTTAAACCTTGAATAATCGCGAGTACGATTGCTTGGTATAAGGGCATAATTGGATGTGTAGGCAGTTTCCTCTAACGTACCAATCCAACAAAACATTTCTCAATGCGCGCCACTAAAATTGTTGCCACACTTGGGCCTTCGACCGATTCCGACGCTGTGATGCGCTCGCTGTTTGAGGCAGGTGTGGATGTATTCCGGCTGAACGCGTCGCACGGCACGCATGACGATCACGCCAGAAGGATCCAGAAAGTTCGCGAACTGGCGGCTGAGCTGAAACGCCATGCGGGCATACTTCTGGATTTGCAAGGGCCCAAGATCCGGCTTGGAACATTTAGAGACGGCCCGCAATTTTTGAAAGACGGTTCCGAGTTTACGATCACGACAGAGGTGGTGGAGGGAACGGCCGAGGTGGCCTCCACCAGTTATGCGGATTTTGCGCGCGACGTGAAACCGGGGGATGCGGTACTGTTGGCCGATGGTTCACTGCAGTTGCGGGTGATTGAAAGCGATGCCGTGGCTGCCCGCTGCCTGGTGGTGAGCGGGGGCGTGATTAGCGACCGGAAGGGCATCAATCTTCCGGGTGTCAAGGTGAGTACGCCTTCGCTCTCAAAGAAAGATGTGGCGGATGCGCATTTCGGGGTGGCGCAAGGGGTCGATTTTCTGGCGCTGTCTTTCGTGCGGCAGGCGCGCGATGTGCTTCGGCTGCGCCACCTGCTGGACGACGTTGACGCCAAGCAGCCCATCATCGCCAAGATTGAGAAGCCCGAAGGCTGGCAAAACCTGGATTCCATTCTGGAAGAATGCGATGGCGTGATGGTGGCGCGCGGGGATCTGGGTGTGGAGATGGCGCTGGAGAAAGTTCCAGCCATTCAAAAGGCCATCATCGAAAAAGCGCGCGCGCGGGGACGTTTTGTCATTACCGCGACGCAGATGCTTGAATCGATGATTGAGCATCCGTTGCCGACGCGCGCGGAGGTGAGCGACGTGGCCAACGCCATTCACGATGGTACGAGCGCCATTATGCTGTCGGCCGAAACATCGGCGGGCAAGCACCCGATTGAAGCGGTGCGGATGATGGCGCGCATCGCGTGTGAGACGGAAAGTTCTATCCAGCGGGAAGGATTTCGCAGCGCCTGGGAAGCGTCGGATCAAAGCATTCCGGAGATTATCGCGGATGCGGCGTATCATTGCGCGCGCACGGCCGGGGTGGTGGCGTTGGCTGTGGGAACCACTTCGGGCTCGTCCGCCCGGCTGTTGGCGCGTTACCGCCCGCCCGTTCCCATCTATGCGTTTACCTTAACCGATCATGTGGCGCGTCAACTCTCGATTATTTATGGAGTGGATGCGATTGTCACTTCAGAAATGACATCCACGGATCATATGCTGACCCAGATGGAGCAGCTGCTGATCTCGACGGGCAGGGCGAAGCCGGGCGATAACATTGTATTTGTTGCGGGTCAGCCAGTGGGATTGCGCGGCTCTACGAATATGTTGAAGCTGCATCGGGTGGCGGGCATCCGAAGTTTGTAAATGTACGATGCGATTCTTCTCATTTCCTTCGGCGGCCCGGAGCGGCGCGAGGACGTCATGCCGTTTCTGGAAAACGTGACGCGCGGTCGGAATATTCCAGCCGAACGTCTGCTTGCAGTAGCCGAACATTATTACCATTTTGGCGGTAGGAGCCCGATCAACGATCAGTGCCGCGAGTTGATAGCGGCGCTGCGGCGCGATCTGGATGAACACGGCATTCATCTGCCTATCTATTGGGGCAATCGCAATTGGGATCCATTCCTTGCCGATGCTTTGCGGCAGATGCGGAACGACGGTGTAAAACACGCGCTGGGTCTGGTGACGTCCGCCTACAGTTCGTATTCGGGCTGCCGACAGTATCGCGAGAACGTCGCCGCCGCGCAAGCCGAAGTGGGCGAGGGCGCGCCAGCGGTGGATAAACTGCGGGTCTTCTATAACCACCCGGGCTTTGTGGAGGCTTCGGTGATGCGCGTGAGAGAAGCCTTGTCGCAATGGCCGGAAGGCGAACGATCTTCGGTGTGTTTCGCAGCCACCGCGCATAGTATCCCTTGTTCGATGGCACAAAGCAGCGACTACGAAAAACAGTTACGCGAAACCACCCGCCTGGTTGCTGAAAGGGCGGGGCTTGCTCACTGGGACTTGGTTTATCAGAGCCGCAGCGGACCGCCTACACAGCCGTGGCTTGAACCGGACATCCTTGACCACCTCAAGAACCTTCACGCAGACGGAGTGCGTGATGTCATCGTTGCACCCTTGGGCTTTATCTCGGATCATCTGGAGGTGCTGTACGATCTTGATACAGAAGCGCAAGCTCTGGCCGGCGAACTGGGTATGCGCATGGTGCGAGCCGCCACGGTGGGCACGCATCCGGTTTTCGTCGGGATGCTGCGCCAGCTCATTGCCGAACGCCTTGCGCCCAGCGAAGAAAAGCTGGCCATTGGCCGGTTCGGGCCTAATCACGATGTGTGCCCGCGCGATTGCTGTCCCGCACCGCAGCGCGCCGGTAGACCTCTCGCTTCGGAAGCCCCAGGCGTTTCGCGGCCATCTTGATGGCCTCCATGCGGTCCATACCTTGCGCTTCGAGTTGGGCCACTTCTTCCAGCGGATCTTTCTCGCTGGGCTGTTCGGCGGGTTGGCCAATAACCAAAGTGATTTCGCCTTTGATTGAATCGCGGGCACTGAGTAGGGCGTGAATTTCCGCCGCTGAACCGCGCAAAAATTCCTCGTGTATCTTGGTCAACTCACGCGCCAGCGCCATGGGCCGCGTACCCAGTTCCGCCGCGATGTCCTGGAGCGATTCCAGAATCCGATGCGGGCTTTCATAAGCGATCAAAGTTGCCGGCTCATGCGCCAGCGCCGCGAGTGCTTTGCGCCGTCCGGTTTGCTTGGGCGGCAGGAAGCCGATGAAGCGGAACTCGTTGGTGGGCAATCCAGAAGCGGCGAGCGCCGCCAATGCCGCGGAAGGGCCGGGTATAGGGACAACGGCGATGCCAGCCGCCAGCGCCGCCGCCACAACGCGATAGCCGGGGTCGGAGATCAGCGGCGTGCCGGCATCGCTTACCAGCGCCACCGCCTCGCCGCGCTGCAAGATTTCGACAATTTCCTGCGCCCGCGCGCTTTCGTTGTGCTCATGACAAGCGATCATGGGCTTACGAATTTCAAAATGGTGCAATAATTTTGCGGTCTGGCGCGTGTCTTCGCAGGCCACCACCGCTGCCTCTTCCCGCAGGATGCGGAGCGCCCGCAGGGTGATATCTTCCAGATTGCCGATAGGCGTGGCGACCAGATAAAGAATTCCGGGCAAGCACTTCAAAGTGTACTGCGGGGTGGGATCGGGATTAAGATGGGAACATTTTTTGGTGGGGCGGCTGGAAAGCCTGGCTGGAAAGCCGCCCGGCTGCCAAGAATGGCCGCCCTACGAAAGTAGAAAGTCCAGATGCCGGCGAAACCGCTGTAAACTAATGTTTAAGTAGATGACCAACTCGTCTTCCTTGACGCTCAGGGAGCAAATACCGTTATATGTCCGCTGGAATCCGGATCGATCGCCGCACGCGGTAGAACTGCGGCTCGAGCTGGTGTCGCAGATCAGCGGCGATCTGGCGCAGGCTGAGCGTATCGGGATTGAGATTGGCGGGATGCTTTTAGGGACGCTACCGGGCGCCGATTCGCCCACCTTGCGGATTGATGAAGTGGCGATGATCGGGCGGCGTTTTGAAGATGGCGCGATCTACATGCTTGAGCCGGGCCAGCAGCATCGGTTCACGGAAATACGCGAAGCCGCGAAGAGCCGCGGCCGGGTGCCGGTAGGTTTCTTTCGGAGCCACTTGCGCCCCGGCCCGCTACAGCCCTCGTTAGCGGACAGAGCCTTAATGGCGGAGCAGTTTGGCCAAAGCCTGTATGTGTTCCTCTTGATTCAGAGCCGCGAGCCGCGCACGGCGGCGTTCTTTTTGGCGGGGAACGGGCAACTGCCCGATCAGCCCTCGGTTCGCAAGTTTTTTTTCGACGATTCGGAATTCAAATTTCTGCCGGAAGTGGCGGGCGAGGAGATTGAGGCGCGCCCGCAGGATTTCGCGGGCCAGCCGGGAGCGGTGGATCAACGTTACCGCTGGCTGGGGGTGGCGAGCATCGCCGCTTTGGCGCTGTTGCTGATTCTGGGCGCCTTTGCCGGCGGGATCTCGCGCCTGTTCCGCCCGGCTTCGAACAAGCTCGATTTGGCGGTGAATAGCGATGGGGGCGTCTTGCAAATTTCGTGGGATCATAGCGCGCCCTTTGTGACTCGTGCGAAGGGGGCCGTGATCACCATTGTGGACGGCCGCAGCCGCCGGGAGATTCATCTTGGCCCCGACGAACTGAAGCTGGGGGAGGTGGATTACCAGCATCAGACCGAGAAGGTTGATATATCGGTGACGATCGACACTCCCGAAGCTGCTCTTCCAGCGCAGACATTCGACTGGATTGGGAGGTAGCGCTCATTGGCGTAAGAGAACATTGAATTCGCCATTCTTGTTAGCGTCGAGCATAACGGTGCAGCCTGGCGGAATTTGACCCTGGGATACCAGCGCGGCTACCGGCTGAATGAAGTTGCGCTGCACGGTGCGTTTTAATTCGCGCGCTCCGAACTCGAGGCTTACACCGAGGTCGAGGATCTGGCTGCGGGCGGCGGGCGTGTAGATGAGACGGAAGCCGCGCATGCCCAGGCGGGTTTGGATTAATCGGGCGAAATCGTTCATGATTTGATCGAGAATCACTTCACAGGCCGCGCGGTTGAGCGGATTGTAGGTGATGACGGAATCGATGCGGTTGACAAATTCGGGGGAAAACTTACGCCGCACCGCCCCCATGCCGATGTTTTGCAGCTTGCCGTGCGGATTGAAGGAAATCACCGGCAGCATGGCTTCAAAACCGAAATCAGGTTTGCTTGCTCTTTGAATCGATTGCGATCCCAGATTACTGGTGAGGAAAATCATCGAGCGCTCGAAGTTGACGGTGGTGTTGTCTCCCAGGCGCAAGATGGCCTTGTCGAGAATGCCGAGCAACAGGCGAGTCATGGAAGGAGCGGCTTTCTCAATTTCGTCGAACAGGATGAGGGAAATATCGCTGTTGTCGCTGCCTACCGCGTTCACTTTGGCCTGGCTTAACATGGGCTGCGTTTCGCGATGCCCCAAATAGCCGGGCGGCGCGCCGATGAGCTTGGCGACCTCGTGTTCCATTTGAAACTCGCCGCAATCCACTTTGAGCAGGTTTTTGTTACTGCCATGCAACACCTCCGCCAACGCCTCAACGGTTCGGGTTTTGCCGGTGCCCGTGGGCCCGAGTAGTAGCACGACGGCTAGGGGACGCCCTTCCGGAGCGAGTCCGGCTTGGTGCATTTGCACGTAGGGAACGATGGTCTCAATGGCTTCCGGCTGTCCGACAAGCAATTCGGTCAGACGCGATGCCAAACCGCCTGAGTCTTCTGATTGGGCGGGGCGCTTATTGCGGCCTAAAACAGTGTTTGTTTTCAATGGAAGTACCTCTAATACGGCGTTTAGGAGTCAATTCGTTCGGTCTGCCGCCGGGGCGGCCCGGTTCAGGCACTCAAAAATCAGCAAGCCTCTTCTGTTCCGAATTTAGCTGGCGAGGGTGGGGGTGCCGTTTGCGGTTGCGGCTTTCGGGAAGTTAGGATTGAGCGCGACCGTGCCATAACCGGCTGATTCTGCAAGGGTTGCGGTCAAGCCCGAAGGCCAAAAAATAAAGTGGGAAGTGTTGTGACTCGCCTAGGACGGCCCTTCAGGTCGCGGGAACGAGGGGATGAAAAAAGCGTGTCGGGCGGGTTTAGCGAGTGGAAGAGAGCCCATCGAGGTAGGCTGCGACGGCGTCCCAATCTCCGGTCTTGGCGGCAAGGGCGACGTAGCCGTCTGGCCGGATGAGCCATAGACCAGCGGGATGGTAGGGCTCGCGTAGGGCCGGTTCGAGCAAATTGGTATAGCGTTCGAGCAAATCGGCGGGCATGCCGACGGCTGCGGCGCAGATCGCGAAGCGAGGGCTGTCACCGGCGCCCACTGGCGGCTCTGCGGCGCGAATGGGAGCGCGCTCGCCTGGCAGCGGATTTCGATATGGATGGGGCGCGTTCAGGGGGCTGTGGGGATAGCCGATGGAGATTTCCGCCGCGATGTCTACCGCAAATTTGCGAACCGGCGGCAGACCCAGAATGAGAGCGGCGGTGTGATTGCGCAGGAACTGCGCCACGTCGCCCGTCCATGTGACCAGCGAGGTAATGCGGCCGGTGACTTTCAGGACTTGCGCGGCGATAGGGCTGCGTTCGGAACTATAGCTGTCGAGTAAGCTGGGCGAGGCTGCGCGGCGCATCACGAGAGCGAGTTTCCACGAAAGGTTGCACGCATCCTGCATGCCGGTATTCATCCCTTGGCCGCCGGCGGGGCTGTGGACGTGCGCGGCGTCACCGGCCAGGAATGCCTGGCCCGCGCGGTAATCGGCCACCTTACGTTCGTTAATTCGAAACGAGGAAAGCCATATTGGATTGGCTGCTTGCACCCCAAGCAAGCGCTTGTCGAGAATGGCCTGCACGTCCGCAAGAGTTGGATCCGGAGGGCGGGTGGAATTCTCGTTCGCGATCCCGACATCGGCGATGATCCGGTAGCGATCGGCGGCGATGGGGAAAATGGCGAGCACGCCGTCGGAGTGCCAGACGATGTGGATCTCGGGGGTGCGCGGCGTGTTTTCAAGATGAACGTCGGCGAGTATCCAGTCGATGAGCGACGTTTCGCCCCTAAATTCCATGCCGAGCGAATGGCGGACGGTGCTGCGGGCGCCGTCGCAGCCGATGAGCCATTGAGACTCGAACGTTTCTTCAGAGCCGTCGGAGTGGCGCAGTGTGGAAACGACCTTGCCAGCGGATTCCGTGAAGTTTGCCAGTTCGACGGAGCGTTCCACCTTGACTCCGAGCGTATTGAGGAACTCATCGAGGACGCGCTCGGTTTCGCTTTGCGGAATCATCAAGGCGAAGGGATACTTGCTGGCTAATCCATCAAGGGTGAGGTGGGCGATGGGTTTCTTGCCGGCCGAGATGTTGAGTGAACTGATTTTATATCCGGCATCGACGAGAGCCGCGCTGCAACCCGCGCGCTCGAAGAGCTCGAGCGGACGGCTCCAAATGACGAGTGCTTTGGATTTGTCGGTTCGTTGAGGCGCCTTGTCGATGATGCGCACCTGCAGGCCGTAGCGCGCCAGTTCGATGGCCATGGTGAGACCTACGGGGCCTGCGCCGACGATAAGAGTATCGGTTGGCATTCTCATATGCTAACCGGTAAAAAGATATTCGTACCCTAATCTGGGAGCCAGGAGACGTTTAACCTACCTGTTCTTGGCCTTTGGCTTTCTTCCGAACCACTCTTCTTCTTTGCCGGCCTTCCGCAGCGCCGCCGTGAGCACCGCATAGGGAAGCAACAAAGAGAGAGGCGCGTCGTTCAAGCGGACTGCTCCATAAGAGCCATACCATTGCGCCACCCTCTCGTCTTTCGCATCGATCATTAAGGCCGTGCCGCCAACTTCTTGCGATGCCCGCATGCACCGGCGGGTGGCGGCCACGAGGAGCTGCCCGCCGACCCCTTGGCCCCGAAGAGATTTACTTACCGCAAGGCGCGCGAGCCGGAAACCGCCGACATCATGACGGCCAAGGTTGAGCCGCGCCACTTCAGGAACACGGTAGAAATCCACCTGAGCCGGACTCAGGGTGTAATAGCCGAGTATGGTTGCGCCGTCCGCATCATCGACTGCCACATAGGTCTTTGATGCCCCGTGTTCATGGGCTTGTCGCGCGTATTGTTGTAAGAAGCGGTTCAGATCCTCTTGGCCACAGTCGAAGGCCTTGCGGTCGTGTTTCTTGGCGATAGGCTCTTCATGCCATGGCTGGACCGTCATGCCTTCGGCAGAGCCTTGACCG
The DNA here is from genome assembly GCA_963785595.1 of Bryobacterales bacterium. GTDB lineage: Bacteria > Acidobacteriota > Terriglobia > Bryobacterales > Bryobacteraceae > Bog-105. The sequence continues at coordinate 1,017,710 of CAWAVY010000005.1, forward strand.
CCGCGATCAGGCGTGCATTCGGCTTCGGCGGGTTATCCAGCAGATCAAGCCAAAGCCGCGTGTCACGTTCGGAGAGCGTCACCCGGTCCGCTTCCTCTATCACTGCTTTGGCTTCGCGCAGGGCCAGTTGAAGCACAAAATCCGTAAGGTCTGTGTTTTTCAGGGCCGCCGCACGCATAAGCGTGGCCTTTTGCTCCGGTAACACCCGAAGGTTCATCCGCTTGTTGACATCGATGGCAATTCTGGGCATGGTGATTCCCCCGGTTGATTTTATGTGTACTCATTTAAAGCGTACACGGTTATTGTTCCTATGTCAACTGGGTGCAATATACGCGTTGCTGGTTAACAGCCGCAACAGACTTTCGCCAGGAGACAATACGGCAAGTGAGGTTGTTTATGACTGTCACGTTGAGGCCAGAGCAAGCGCAAGTTGTTGGCGAGACAATTCGCGCCGGTTTGATCGGAACTAGCGATGAAGTTGTGGATGTCGGAACAGAAGCAATTCGTCAGTGCTTGGAGTCCAGCAAGTCTTCCGACAGCGCCCGCACCAGGCAGCAACAGATTGATGCCGCGGCTGAGCGCCTCCTTAACTTTGGCGAGAAATATCACTTCTCTCTGGGTGACATGACGATTAAGGAACTCGTCAACGAGGGGCGTAGGTGACGGAATTTGTCATCGACGCTTCGGTAGCGTTGACATCGTGCTTTCTGTTGATTGACGAGCGAGACGGACGACGAATCGCCCGCGAAGCTGGGTTGACGGTTCGCGGAATCCTTGGGATCTTGCTTCGCGCCAGGAAAACTGGAAGGCTGTCCGCCATCAAGCCATGGATCAAGATGCTGAAGAACCGCGCCCGATTTTTTATCGCTCCTGAGTTGGAAAAAAGCATCCTAATTGAAGCGGGCGAATAGAGGCTCCAGGAGGCGAGAACACAATTGGAAAGGTTCGGCTATCCCGCGATCTTCTTCCAGTTCTATCGAAGGCGCCCCCATCCGTCAACTTCCCTGTGGCGCGTGGGTTAACCAGCCACAAGATAACTGGTCATAATACGTCGAAGATCGCCTTGAGGACTGAACGACCGATTCATGCAGTTAATAATTTGCGAAACGAGCAGGACAGAGGTACAGCATCATTCGTGGACTACCTCCGGTTAGACGTTCGTTATGCGCTACGCGCGCTTCGGAAATCTCCCGCGTTCACGGTCGTGGCCTTATTCACCCTGATGCTGGGGATTGGGGCGAACATGGTCGTCTTCGGAGTGCTCAACGCGGCGCTGCTGCATCCGCTGGATGTGAGCGACCCACAGAGCCTATACCAGATTCGACATAAGCCGTGGACGAGTGGAAGGTTGCTGACTCACTCATATCCCGCGTTTGAAGACTTTCGGCGGCGAGCCACCACCTTCAGCGGCATGACTGCCATTTATGGATATTCTCACGGGGTATTGAGTTCGGGTAATGCGGTGATGAATGTCTCCGGCATTGAGGTAAGCGGCAATTATTTCGATTTGCTGGGAGTGCAGCCGCAAACAGGGCGGTTCTTCCACGAGTCAGACGAGCACGGGCCAAATTCAGCGCCGTATGTGGTGTTGAGCGATGCTTTGTGGCGAAGCGCGTTTCAAGCGGATCGGGGCATAGCCGGCACGACCGTGGAACTCAACAAGAATCCGTTTACGGTGGTGGGCGTGGCGCCGAAGCGGTTTCACGGCACAGAGAGGTTTGTGTGGCCGGATTACTGGCTGCCCATTGTGAACGAAGGGTCTGATTTCCTGGGTAGCCGAACATCCATCGTCGTTACGGTTGTGGGCCGGCTTAGGAAGGGCGTAACGCCGGAGCAGGCGACCGAGAATCTAAATACGATTGTGACGGAGCTGGCGAAGGAGTATCCGACGACGGACGAGGGACAGGCGCTGCGGCTGATCCATCCAGGGCTGTGGGGGGACGACGGTGAAGTCATTCGTGGATTTCTTTACGGTGTGAACGTGATGGCGCTGCTGGTGCTGGCGGCGGCATGCGCGAACCTAGCGAGTCTATTTGCGGCGCGGGCGGCCGATGGCAGCCGGGAACTGGCGGTGCGGGTAGCGCTTGGATCGAGCCGGGGCCGGCTGGCGAGGCAACTGCTGACCGAGGCAGTGATTGTGTCGCTGATGGGCGGAGCTGCGGGGCTGGTGGGGGCGAACCTTTTGCTGAGTGTGCTGAACCAGTGGCCGCGGGGGGCGGAAGTGCATCTGGGCGCCAGCGTGGACGCGCGCGTTTATGTGGCCGGTCTGGCCTTAACACTGGCGAGCGCCCTGCTGTTCGGGATGGTGCCGGCGCGGCAGGCTTGGCAGAGCAGCCCTTTGCAAGCAATGAAGGGCGGATCAGTGAATTCAACGCACCTTCGCAAGTTTGCCCTGCGCGACCTATTGCTCGGCGCACAAATTGCAATCTGCACGCTTCTGGTAACGGCTTCCCTGGTGGCGGTGCGCGGCATGGAGCGGGCGCTCGACGCTCCTTTGGGGTTTCAGCCGCCGGGGGCGATGCTGGCTGACTTGGACCTGAGCCAGATTGGGAAAGGCGGCGAAGTAGCGGTGGAGCAAGAAATGATTGAAGCGGCGCGGAGCATTCCGGGTGTGACGGCGGCGGGGACGATTAACAACACGCCCTTCACCGGCGGCATACGTGGGATTCCGGTTTTCCGGGCAGGGACGACCGAGTTCAAGCTGAAGAATTCTGTGCTGGCGGCGTACGTGTATCAGGTGTCGCCCGGATACCTGGAGGCGGCGGGTACCCGGCTGCTGGGCGGGCGGGATGTCTCGTGGCATGACACCGCAAACACGCCGCAGGTGGCGATTGTGAACGAAACCTTCGCGCGCCAGATGTGGGGCAAGATGCGGTGGGGCGAAACGCGGATGATCGGTCAGCATTTCATTGTGGCGGGCCATTTGACGGAAGTGGTGGGCGTTTCGGAGGACGGCAAGTACCACGATTTAGAAGAGCCTCCGCAACCCGCCGTGTATCTTTCATTGGCGCAGAGCGAGCAGAGTGAAACGATTTTGGTGGTGCGGTCGCGGCGGGCGCCGGGCGAGATGGCGGCGGCGTTGCGACGCATACTGAGCGGCCTCTTGCCGAATGTGCCGGTCACGCTGCGGAGTTGGTCTGACGATGTGGAGAGTGCGCTGTTCCCGGCACGGGCGGCGACCGTGGCGCTGGGTGTGATGGGCCTGCTGGCGGCGATGCTGGCGGTGACGGGCCTCTTCGGAATGGCGGCCTACAGCGTTAGCCGGCGAATGAAGGAACTGGGCATTCGCGTGGCATTGGGTGCGAGCAAGACGCAAGTGATGACCGCGGCGTTGGGGCGGCCGTTCATGCTGCTCGGCGCCGGATCGGCGTTGGGTCTGCTGATGGGAATGCTTGCGAGCCGGCTGTTGGGGCAGATCGTGTATCAGGCGAACCCGCGCGATCCGGCGGTCGTGGGTGGCACGGTGCTCACGATGGCACTGTTAGGTATGGGAGGGTCTGTCATTCCAGCCCGGCGAGCGTTGGGCGTTGATCCATCCAAACTCATGCGGGAAGATTGAAGCAGGCGAGTATAAATCCGCCGTCGACTGGCAGCCTCTCAGACCACACTGAAAGAGCCTCAGCCTAGGCGGTGGATAATAATTGTGTCATGAGCAGAGTCGTCATCAGAACTCCCTTTCCGACCGTCGAAGAGACCGCCCGAATAATGGGCGTATCGAAGGCAGACGTAAAGTGGTTGCGTGCATTGGCTGAGCGTGTGCTACCAACTGGAGCCACAGTTCCCAAAGGTGTCCCGAACGATCGTGCATCTGCGAAAAAAAGAGCACACTCCAGCAAACGTACTACTAAAACAGATGACCTCTGACCGGCGCGTCCGCCGACGCGCTGCCTTTCTCAATGTCCCATACGACCGGGACTTCACCGATTTGTTTCTGGCGTACATAGCAGGCCTCGCCAGCCACGGTCTGACCCCACGCGCGACATTGGAGGTTCCGGGTGGTGCCCGGCGGCTGGATCGGATCATCGACTTAATCCGAGAATGCCGCTACTCATTCCACGATCTTTCGCGGGTGGAACTGGATACCGCGACGCCAGCGACGCCCAGGTTCAATATGCCCTTCGAACTTGGCCTCGCCGTCGCGAGTGACCGGCTAGCTCCGCGTCAACACACGTGGTTTGTGATGGAATCCGAGCCTCGTCGGTTGCTCAAGTCTCTGAGCGATCTGGCTGGGATGGACGCTTACGTTCATGACGGCAGTTCCGAAGGTATATTTCGGGAGATTGGAAATGCGTTAGTCCGCACCGCAAGGCAGCCTGCAGTTCAGGATCTTCGCATCGTTCACGAAAGCCTTCGTGCGCTTGTTCGCGAGATCATTGACCGAACTGCGGCAAAGTCAGTGTTTGAAGCACGCGCATTCAGGCAACTCGTTGTAGAAGCCTCGATGCTCGCGGACAATAGGGTACGCTGACACGAACCGCTGTGCCAACGCTTCCAATTATCGCTAAATTATCGATTCTTTTGGTGCGGATGAGAGGACTTGAACCTCCACTCCCTTGCGAGAACTAGAACCTGAATCTAGCGCGTCTGCCAATTCCGCCACATCCGCAAAATGAGGAGAACGACACTATTGTAATCTACCCCTGTGGACAAACCAACGCTTGCCGCTTGCCGGGTCTTGCTGATCGCCTTGTGTCTGGGCGTGCGGGCCTTCGCCGCTGAACCCGTGCGCCTCATACTCGATACCGATATGGGGAACGATGTGGACGACGCGCTGGCGCTTGGCATGATTCACGCGCTTGAGAATCGAAATGAAGTGCGGCTATTGGCGGTGACGATTACGAAAGACAATCCCGATGCCGCGCCTTTTATCGATCTGGTGAATCATTTCTATGGGCGGCCGGATGTGCCGATTGGGGTGGTGCGGAACGGCAAAACGCCGCAGGACGCGCCGATGCTGAAGATACCCGTTGAGCGGCGTGACGCGCATGGCAATTTGGTTTATCCGCGGCGTCTGCAAAGTGGTTTGCAAGCACCGGAAGCGGTGGAGCTGCTCACGCGCATTCTGGGCGAGCAACCGGATGCGTCGGTGGCCATTGCCCAAATCGGTTTCAGCACGAACCTGGCGCGGCTGGTCTCGACGCCGGCGGGGCGCGCATTGGTCGAGCGCAAGGTAAGCAAGCTGTATCTCATGGCTGGCAATTTTCAAAAGGCGCAACCGGAGTACAACGTTGTTACCGATGCGGAGGCGTTCGGAGATCTCATGAAGAACTGGCCGACGCCGATGATTTTCAGCGGTTTTGAAATCGGCCTGGCGATCACGTATCCGATCGAAAGCATTCAGAACGATTTCGCGTGGGCGGCCGATCATCCGGTGGTTGAGGCGTACAAAGTGTATGTGGGGAAAGCGGTGGATCATCCGAATTGGGATTCCACCGCGGTGTTGCAGGCTATTCGGCCGGAGCGTGGTTATTTCGATCTATCGCAGGCGGGGAACGTGTCTTTAGGCGAGAAAAACACAACCGTCTTCACGCCGGACAAGAACGGCAAGTGCCGTTTCCTGATGCTCAAACCAGATCAAGTGAGCCGCGTGCGCGAGTTGATTTCCGGCCTGGTGAGCGAGCCGCCGCAGAAATTGGCGGTGGGGGCAGGTGCGAAGCGCATATTTTTCTGAACCAACAAGATAAAATGAAGTGATGTCAGCTAATGCCGCGAGCGTAACCCCTAGCAAGCCTTTGTGGTCGCCGATTCTTCTGATTCCGATTGCCTGGTTCATTCCGGGCGCGGGCCATTTTCTAGTGGGGCGGAAAGGCCGCGGAGCCATTGTGTTTGGCACGGTGCTGGCCGCGTTTCTGATTGGCGTGGCGATGCGCGGTCCGCTCTATCACCCAGGCGCCGATGGCGGCGATGTTTTGTCGCGTCTGATCCAATTCGGCGGTTGGATTGGCGATATGGCTGCGGGGGTTTTCTACTTCGCCGCTAGCTTCATGGGCTATGCGCCGCCCGATGTCGCCGGTTATTCGCCCGACTACGGATCTAAGTTTATTGTCGCGGCCGGTTTGTTGAACATTCTGGCTATTGTGGACGCCTACGAAATCTGCACCCGGCAAAAGGATTAATGCATGCAACTCGACCACTTTGAAACCACCTTTCTTTTTGCTTTGGTGAGCAGTGTGATCTTAGGTCTGGTGACGAAACGAACCGATAAGGAACGCTTGCGCTATGGCCTGTACTGCTTTGGCTGCTTTATGGCAGCGCTGTTTGGTATTGGTTGGGCCATGCGCCTGCTCCATGGTTAAGACCAATTGGCCCGAGCCTCAATGAAGACGTTCTATATAGAGACGTTCGGCTGCCAGATGAATGCCCACGATTCTGAAAAAGTGGTGGGCACGCTGCTTGAAAAGGGCTACCAGCAGGTGGATGCGGTAGAGAGCGCCGAGCTGGTGCTCTACAACACGTGCAGCATTCGCGACAAAGCGGAGCAAAAAGTTTTTCACCGGCTGCAACAGTTCAAGCGCGAGGCGGGCAAAGGCAAAATTTTCGGCGTGTTGGGTTGCGTGGCACAGCAGGAAGGCGAACGTATTTTCGAGCGCGCGCCGCACGTGAGCCTGGTGGCTGGTTCGGCAAGCTACACCAAGCTGCCCGAAATGCTGCTGCAACTGGAAGCGGGGAACCGCCGCGTGACCGGGTTGAGCCTGGATACGACGGAGACCTTCGACACACCCTTTACCTTGCGCGATAACAAGCACCGCGCCTACATCACCATCATTGAAGGTTGTGACAAGGCGTGCGCCTATTGCGTGGTTCCTTTCACGCGCGGCCCGGAACGCAGCCGCACCAGCGAAAGTGTGCTGCGCGAGGCCGGTTCGCTAGCCGCAGCCGGCTACAGCGAAGTGCAGCTGCTGGGGCAGAACGTTAACAGCTATCGCGATCCATCGCCAGCCGGTTGGGATTTCGCCAAGCTGCTGGATGAAACGGGCAAGATCGAAGGTTTGCGCCGGGTGCGTTTCACCACTTCGCATCCGCGTGATTTCGGCAAGGGAATCATTGATGCGATCGACGAAAATGAAGCGCTGTGCAATCATGTTCATCTGCCGGTGCAATCGGGTTCCGATGCGGTTTTGAAGCGCATGCGGCGGCTTTATAACCGGAGCGAGTATATGCAGCGCGTGGAATGGATGAAGAACGCGCATCGCGATATTGCCATCACCAGCGATATCATCGTGGGCTTTCCGGGAGAAACTGAAGCCGATTTCAATGAAACAGCGCGGCTGATGGACGAAGTGGAGTTTGACGCGATTTTTATCTTTAAGTATTCCAAGCGTCCCAACACCTCGGCTCTCGAATACGAAGATCACATTCCCGAAGAAGAAAAGACGCGCCGTTTCACGTTGCTCCAGGAACAGCAGCGCTCGATTCAAATGCGGCGCAATGGGCGCTACTTAGGCAAGCGTGAGCAGGTGCATGTGGAGGGCTACAATAAAGCCACAAACCAGTGGATTGGGCGCACCAGCCAGCATAAGACTCTGAATTTTACCGATGCGGCGATGCCGGCGCCTGCCGGTGAGAATACCTTAAGCGGTAAATATTTGGACGTGCTGGTGACGCGCGTTGGACCAAATAGTCTCGCGGGGGAAAGCGTTTTCGAGTAACGTGGAGTTAGGGGAATGGAGGTTCTTTTGGAAGTAGAAATGAAAATTCGCGGTCTGATGATGGATCCGATGACCAACATGCCCATTGTCGTGCTCAAAGATATGAGCGGGGATTCGGTGCTGCCGATCTGGGTGGGAATCTATGAAGCGAATGCCATCGCGCTGGAAATTGAGAAGGTGACGACGCCGCGCCCGATGACGCACGATCTGATCAAAGTGCTGTTGATGGGACTGGACGCTTCTATCAAGAAAGTGGTGGTGAGCGAGCTGAAGGACGATACGTTTTATGCCCTGATCTGGCTGGAGCGCGAAGGCCGTCTGATGAGTGTGGATTCGCGGCCGAGCGATGCGCTGGCCTTGGCGCTGCGTCACGATTGCCCGATTTTTGTGGATGACAAAGTTTTACAGTCGTCGAAAAATTCCGCCAATGTCTCTGAAAAGGTGAACAACGAAGAATTGCGGAAATGGCTGGAAGGTTTGAACGACGAGGATCTGGGCCGCTATAAGATGTAGGCCGTTCCGATAGAAAAGGGCCACCTAAAAAGGTGGCCCGCTGGCAAGAATGGCCGCCCCGTGCGGCTCTGCAAAAGTGGCTAACGTTTCTTCCGACTCTTGCGAGGCGGCGCAGGCGCTAGTTCGACACCAGGCACGTCAGGGTCTTTAAAAGTGAGCATATAGGGGTCTTTGGTGAAGCTGTCGGCAACGCCGCCAAAGTCGATTTTTTCGCCCACTTTGATTTTGGTCAAGGCCGCCGCCGGAATGGGATTCGTGAAAAGCAGAGTGGCATCCGCTTTGGTTGGATCCTCAATTCCTACGGTTACGCGGGTCGGCTTGTCGGCCGGCTCCACCGTCAAAATCGTACCGTTAAAAGCCTTTACGCCTTGTGCGCCACCGGGGATTTCCGCATCCTTCACATTGTTGGCGAAGAAAGTGGGGCCTTGGTCTCCAACGAGATTCGTCTTGATGGAATACCAGAGGGCGAAGCCGGGATCGGCTTTGATGCGGGCATTCATGGCTTCGGCGTCGGCATTCATCTTGGCTTCGATACTGCTGATGGTGAAGCCGGCGGGGGGAAGCGCGGACGTTTTAGCCGCAGCTAAGACTTGATCTTTGCCGTCGTCGCTGCCGTGATAGGACTTGTACAGCTTGTTGAAGAATTCCATCGCCTGCTGACGGCCGGTTGCCGATTGTGAAGGCCCCGGACCGCTATACTGCGCGGTGCGGGCATATTGGAAGAGAGCTTCGGGAAACTTCTTATCTTCGTAGAGTTGCTTAGCAAATAGAGCTGAGGTTTGGCCCGAATCGGGGTTCACGGTCAAGCTCTCCTTGTATTCGCTTTCCGCGGTAGCGGTATCTTTCTTGGAAGCGGCGGCCCAGGCCAATGCGTTATGCGCCAGAGCTACGCGAGAGATCTTGGCCTTTTGCCAATCGGCCTCGGCCAAATTGGCAGGTTTAAATTTATCGTCGAACGCTTCATCCGCTCCGGCAATAAAACCATGCGCCCCGGTTTCCACTTGGCTCACCAGGTCGGGCGAAGGATTCGCGCCCCCATAGATCGGCCCCCACAGGGAAATCAAATACATGGCGTTGGCGTTTTTTGGATCGGCCTTCAGCGCGTCCTGCGCTTTGCTTAACAGCACCGGGCGCATACTGGGGTCGGTGGCAGCCAGCTTCGAAAGGGTATCCAGATAATACTGGAGGCGCAAGCCGGCGTAGTCCGACGCCGGATACTTATCTTCCCAAGCCTTCAGGGCTTCCAAGCGGCCCTTCGGGTCGGTGGTGGTTTGAACCTTCTGGAACGCGTCGTATTCTTCGCGGTCCTTCCAGTTCTTCTGGCCGGCGGTATCCTGCGCTTTGGCGGCAGGCACGCTGAAGAGACTTGGAACTATGACAAGAGCGCCGGCAGCCAGTATGATCCGCCCGGTTCTTTTGAGGATGCGCAAAACAGCCCCGCTCTTCATCGGCTCGGGCGTGCCCTGTGCGCGTTTAAAGCAAAAATCCACGATAACCTCCCCAGAGGAATTTTTCATATTTAACTCTACAAATCGAAAGCTTCCGCGGTTTTTCTACGCGCCGAAGTTCGGAGTACAACCGGTTGCAACTTGGCAGACAAATTCATGAACACGAGAATTGCAAGTGAGTCACAAAGCCGGAGTATAACGAACGCCATCCCGGCCTGCAACTGTATCTTTCATATTTCAAGATTTCTTAATTCCTATGACGTTGGATGCCAAGCCGCTTTGGCCAGTTCCAGCGCCGACCGTTAAACTAGCGTAACCTACAACGCATGCTATCATCCACCTGTTCAGATCCATAACCCATGCGTTTAGCCGACTTGGCGGTGATCGCTTGCTATTTGCTCTTCATTACCTGGTTCGGCGCGCGTTTCAAGGAACGCAACGCCTCGGTTAAGAACTATTTTCTGGGCGGCAAAGGCGCTCCCTGGTGGGCCATTGCGTTTTCCATTGTCTCAGCGGAAACCAGCACCTTGACGGTTATTGGCACGCCTGCCATTTCATTTGCCGGTAACTTCACTTTTCTGCAACTCATTCTGGGCTATCTGTTGGGCCGCATTGTGATTTCCGTGTTGTTCCTCCCGCAATATTTCCGGGGCGAAATGTACACCGCTTATGAGCTGATGGGCCGGCGCTTTGGCAGCCGCATCCGCAAATTTACGGCGGGCGCGTTTCTGCTCTTACGTTCACTGGCGGAAGGCGTGCGAGTGTTCGCCGTTTCCATTGTGATCTCTATTGTGCTTGGGAGCAACGAAATATTGTCCATCGCGGTGATCGTCTGCCTCACTCTGTTCTACACGTTCGAAGGCGGCATGACTGCCGTCATCTGGACCGACGTCGTGCAAATGTTCCTCTATGTTGGCGGTGCGCTTACCAGCTTTTTTCTCATCCTGCAATTGATTCCCGGAGGTTGGCCGCATGCCGCCGCGCTGGGCGAAGCCGCTCACAAGTTCCAGTTCTTCGACTTTCACTTTGCGCTTACGGCGGCCTTCTTTCAAAACAAATACAGTTTTTGGGCGGGCTTATTGGGCGGCTGTTTCCTGACCACCGCCAGCCACGGCACCGAACAATTGCTGGTGCAGCGTTTGCTCTCCGCGCGCAACATACGGGACAGCCGCCTGGCTCTCTTTTCGAGCTGGCTGGTGGTCTTCTTTCAATTCGGCCTGTTTTTATTTATCGGCGTTTTGCTTTATGTCTACCAGCACGACAGCGGCCAGGCCGTTCCGAAAACGCTTGATCGCGCCTATCCCGAATTTGTGTGGAACCATTTGCCGGTGGGTCTGGCCGGATTGGTCATCGCCGCCATTCTGGCCGCCGCTATGTCCAACCTAAGCGCCGCTCTCAACGCACTGTCTTCCACCACGGTGATGGATTTCTTCCGGCCCCTGCGGCCCAACACGTCTGAGGCGCGTTTGCTCGAACTCGCGCGCTGGTCAACCGTCGCCTGGGGGGTGATTTTGTTTACAGTGGGTTTGGCGGCGCGGCATTGGGGAAGCGTCTTGGAAACTGGCTTGTCCATTGCTTCAGTCATCTACGGCGCTTTGCTCGGAGTCTTCCTGCTAGGCGTGCTCACCAAGCGGCCCGGCGAGTGGGCCGCGATTACCGGCATGACCGCGGGCTTCCTGGCCACGCTTGCCTTGCGCACTCACGTAGCATATACGTGGTACGTTCTGATAGGTTCGGTAGCAACCTTTGTGGTTGGCTATGTCGCCAGCTTCGCGTTTTCTGAGACGTCGAAAACCGGGGAAGTGTGATCCCGTAGTCATGGCGCGGAACCTTTATGGCATCTAATCAACCGGCAACTTCAACCCCGCATTTACAGCGCGTGCTGGGCGTGTGGAGCGCTGCTTCCATTGTGATTGGCACGGTGATCGGCAGCGGCGTTTTCCTGGTGCCCTCCAGCATGATCTCCAAGGTGGGCTCGGTCAAAATGCTGTTTGTTGTGTGGGTGGTGGCGGGCATTTTGAGTCTCTTTGGCGCGCTCACTTACGCCGAACTGGCCGCAGCCATGCCGGAAGCAGGCGGTGAGTATGTCTACCTCAACGCGGCATATGGTCCGTTTTGGGGCTACCTTTATGGCTGGACCCAGTTCACAGTGGCCAAAAGCGGCTCCATCGCTACCTTAGCGGCTGGCTTCTACACCTACCTCACTGTGTTTATGCCGGTGCTGGGACGGCCGGTTATCGTGACGCCTCTTATGGTTGGGCCCAATCACACCGCGTTTGAAATACATTACGGCCAGTTAGTGGCCATTGGCGTAATCCTGTTCCTGGGCGGAGTGAATTACATCGGGGTTCGCGTGGGCGGCAACCTGCAAGTTGCGGTGACGGCGGTAAAGCTGCTATTGATCTTTGCCATCATCGTGGTCGGCTTGGTCTCGGGCAAGGGCGATTACTCGCATTTCGGGCAGCACATACCCAGTCTGGGTGGCGTGGCGGGATTTTTCGCGGCTATGGTGAGCGCCCTGTGGGCCTATGACGGCTGGAACAACGTAGGCATGGTTTCCTCGGAAATTCGCGATCCCGGCCGCAACCTGCCGCGCTCTTTGATTCTGGGGACGCTGGCCGTGATCGCTACTTATCTGCTTATCAATGTTGCCTACTTCTACGTGCTGACGCCCTCGGAAGTGGCCGGGTCGGAGCGCTTGGCTTCGAATATGATGGCGCACCTGCATGGCGATACGGCAGCGGCAGCGGTCTCCATAGCGGTGCTCATTTCCATTTTCGCCGCCTTGAACGGGTCCATTTTGACGGGATCGCGTGTGCCCTATGCGATGGCCCGCGACGGCCTCTTCTTCAAAACCGCCGCGAAAGTGGACCCAAGATTCCTAACGCCGGGGAATTCAGTGATCGTTTTATGCCTGTGGTCGTCCCTGGTCGTCTTGAGCGGATGGTACGACGATCTATACAATTTTGTGATATTCGGGAGTTGGATTTTGTACCTAATGACGGCAGTTTCGGTGTTTGTTTTGCGCAGAAAGCAACCCGACTTAGTGCGTCCGTACCGGACACTTGGTTATCCAATCGTGCCAGTACTTTTTGTGGCCGTGGCCGCATTTTTGCTGGTGAGCACCTTCCAGACTCGTCCGCGAGAGTCGCTTATGGGGTTGTTTCTAATGGCGTTAGGGGTTCCGTTCTACTACTACTGGAAAAGCCGGGCACGCTTGCGTTAAATCGCAAAAGCGGTCGCAAAAAAGCTTTAGTTCTAGAACCAATCGAGTTTCTTAAAACTCCACTTACCTTGTAATTCATACCGTTCAGCTTGTAAACTTCGTCTAAATCGCCTGTTAAGGGAAAGCGCACGTTTCTCTTAAATCGCGCTTAATTAGGTATTCAATTTCGTATTGTGGAGGTCGGCCCATTGGACGTGGACAAGATGCTGGCGGAGCTACGACTTGAGCGTGAACAGCTTGAGGAAGCGATTCTGACCTTGGAGCGGTTAGCCCGTGGGCGCGGCCGGCGAAGAGGGCGGCCTCCCGGCTGGCTGAAAGATGCGGCGAATGGAGCCTCCCTCCTATCCGAAGAGGGTACGGACGATTTGAATGGCAACGGCCATTCGAGCGAAGCCAAGCGCCGCGGCCGTCCGCCGGGTAGCAAGACAAAATCTCCAGTCGCGCTGGAAGCTTAATTCTTTGTCCCGACCGTTTCGGTACGTCCCGCCAGCGGCTTAACCGTGGGCCCTCCGCAGACGCCGACGCCCGTCTTCAACAGAGCGTTCAGCAAATTAAAGAACACGGCGTAGACGACTTGCTCGGAGACCGGTTGTTTCCCCGGCATCCGAAAGGTACCCGGCAATTCTTTGGCTATTTGCAGGCGCACGGCGTGCGGCAAGGTACGGCCCGTTCGATCCTTTTGATTGGCGAGCCAAAGCGGCGTTTGCAGAACGCTGCCTGACTTGCCATCAACGTAGAATTGGCAGCGTGAGAACCAGCCCAGGTTGCCCGGGTCGGCCGCATCGAACAGCAGCAGGGGGGCCGTCCTGTCGGTCACTGAGAGCTCGAGCGACATCACCCGTCCGCGATCGTCGATCTTATACTCGAAGCCCGCCTGACGCGCGATGGTCCCAATGGATTCGGGGTCCAGCTCCAGCAATAGGTATTTGTTTTTTCCGGCTTCGAGAACTTGCATTCGACTCTTCCATTCTAGCTGGAGGAAGAGCGCATGATGCGGCGTGAGGCTGGGCCCCTTTGGCCTCGGCTTGCGAATCGGCGCTTTCCTGCCCTTCAGTACTTCCCCGCCTTTCTAAGCGCAGCTTCAATTGTCGCTAGAGGCAGCAGCAGAGACAACGGTGCGTCCAGCAGCGGCAGAGCGCCATGGCTCTCGTACCACCCGGCCACCCTTTCATTCTTGGCGGCGATGACAAGCACGACGCCGCCGATCTCGGCGGCCGCCCGCAGGCAGCGTCTACCTGCCGCGAGCAGGAGTTGTCCGCCAATGCCCTGCCCGTGCAGCTTTCGATCCACGGCCAGCCGGGCCAGGCGGAAACCTGGAACGTCGTGACGAGCCAAGCCGTGTTTCACGATTTCAGGCGTCCGGGCATAGTCAACCGAAGCCGGACTCAAGCTGTAAAAACCGATAATGGTCTTGCTATCGCTATCATCGACCGCAAGGAAGGTTTTCGCGCCGCCAAGATCGTGGCTCTTGCGGGCGTAACGCCGCAGGAACTCATTCAGCGCCGCTTCGCCGCAGTCGAACGCGTCTCGAGAATGTTTCTTACCGATCGGCTCTTCGTGCCATGAGGCCACGATTACGAACGCTTTGGCAGCGCCCGCGCGGCGGCCAGCAGTTTAGCCTTCGGCTTGGGGGGATTTTCCAGCAGATCGAGAACCCGCAAGCTATCTCTGCCTGATAGCTGTACACGGTCAGCCTCCTGAATGACGGCCTTGGCCGCAAGCAACGCGTGACGAAGGACAAAATCGGTGAGGTCAGTGTGGTTCAGCGCCACTGCACGCAAGAGCAGCGCTTTTTCTTCAGCCCCAATCCGCAACTGCATCCGGCTGTTGTCTTCAACGGCGATTCTCGGCACTGGAGCGACTCCTGTTTGAATTGCCGTACACATTCAAATAGTACAGCATTAAATGATCTGGGTCAATTCTCTCACGGGGGATATCTCTGAGCTAGAAACGTCCATTAGGCCCGAGGCGGCGACGCTCTCCGACCCCGCGGGCCCGGCGCCGCCCGCGACACATTGCTAAATGGAGGCGGCGATCGCGTCCAGCAGAAACTCGGCTTGTTCTTCGGTCGAAAGCGGGCCCATTGTGCCAATCCGCAGTATTTTGCCGGCCAGCTTGCCGAGGCCGCCGGCAATTTCAATGCCGTATTTCTGCATAAGCCGGTCCCGCAGTTCGGCTTCATTCACGTGGGCGGGCGGCACTACCACCGTGAGATGCCAAATTCGCTGAGCCGCATCCTTCACCAATGGGGCAAAGCCTAGCTTCGTCAGTTCGGAAGCCAGCTTTTGTCCCACCACCCGATGCCGTTCCCAACGGGCTCTTAAGCCCTCTTCCTCAATCACCGCCAAACCTTGATGCATGGCGTAATACAACGGCGGCGAAGGCGTGTGGTGATACACATGCGGCTCTTCGAAATACTTCGCCAGCAAGCGCAAATCCAGATACCAGGTGACCGGCTCATCCTGGCGTTTCTCCAACCACTCCCAAGCGCGGGGCGACAGGGAAAGCGGCGAAAGGCCGGCCGGGCAACTCAGGCCTTTCTGCGCGCAACTGTAGGCGATGTCGATACCAACGGCATCGAGTTCCACCGGCATGGCACCCATGGAGGTCACGCAATCGGCCAGGACGAGTGCGCCCGCCTGGCGCGCCGCCCCGGCAATCGCGCGGCCGGATTGATAAGCTCCGGTGGAGGTTTCGGCCTGTACAAAAGCCACCACATCGGGTTTTTGCCGCTCGATGAACTCCGCCGCCTCTTCCTCGGTGAAAACTTCACCCCACTCCTTCTCGCAGCGCGCCACCTGAGCGCCCTGGCGTTGGCCCATGGCCGCGATGCGATTCGCAAAATGACCGGCGATAAAAACGGCAAACCTGGAGCCGGCCCTCACAAAGTTACCCACCGCCGCTTCCATGGCTCCGGTGCCGCTGCCGGGAATCAACAGCATCTTGGTGTTTCGTGTGCCGAGCACTTCCCGCAAGCCAGCCTGGATTTCGGTCATCACCGAAAGAAAATAGGGGTCGCGAATGCCAGTTAAAGGCTGGCTCATGGCTTCGTAGGCGCGCGGATCGATCATCGATGGTCCGGGCCCAAAAATTAGGCGCTTGGGCGGCGCGATTCGTTTCATAGCGGTGGTCAACATTTAATTCCAAAGTACCAGTATTTTTTCGCCACCATATGAAACGGTTCGCTCCCGACCGTCACTATGGGAGCACTAAAGCAATTAAGCCGGCATGCCGTATCGAGCCCCTTGGGTGAGCAGTCTCGGAGCTGCTTACCCTTCTATAAGCTACCCGGCATGAACGAACTCTCATCCAATACCCCGTGAAATCGGCCCATCTTGAGATGAGCGGCGCCCCACCGTACTGTCACTTTTAATCCGACGGAGTAATCCATTCAAGTGGAGGCCATCATGAATCGCCCCGCGCGCGGTCAGTTGGTTTGCGGTCATTTGGTGTGGGGCCATCGCGGCTGCAGGGGGAAGGGAAGCCCACCTGAGAACTCTATTGGAGCCTTTCGAGCGGCTCTCGATTGCCACTGTGGCGGCATTGAGTTAGATGTGCAACTCAGCCAAGATGGCGTTTTGGTTGTCTTTCACGATGGGAGTTTGAGGCGCATGACGGGCGTAGAGGGCGAAGTCTCCGCTCTCACATTCGCCGACCTTCGGAAGCTTCGGTTGCTGAATGCCGCCGGGCGCCACAGCGCGGAAACCATTCCGACGCTTGCTGAGGTGCTCGATCTGGTGAGCCGCCGCAAGCGGGAACGTCCCTTCGTCGTCAATATCGAGTTGAAGGACGCGCGGGCCGTGCAAGGCGTGGCAACCCTGCTGCGCGAGCGCGTGGCGGCAGGTTGGAAATTAGACGACTTTCTGGTTAGCTCGTTCGACATGAGTTGTCTCAGGGAGATGAGAGTGTTGCTCCCTGGTGTCCCCATTGGAACGCTTTTTGAATGCTCGCCGGAAGATCTAGCTCCACTGGTTACCCAATCGGCCGATCTCCAACCGGCCGCTATTGTCATCCCTTTCGGCTCTCTCACTCCAGCCTCGCTCCGTGTCATCGAAGATGCGGGGGCGACGGCCGTAGTTTGGACGCCGAATGAAATGAATCCCAACCGTCTCTCCCAAGCGGAACGCGAACTTTTGGCCGCACGCTTGCACCACAGGAGGTTCGTTGCCATCACTGACTTTCCCAGGGAACTCCTCAGTCTGCTGAAGCCAAATAAGGCGCGGGCCACGGCGGCTGCCTTATTGGCGGCGTGCCTGTCTTACAGTGAGCAAGACCTACTCTTTCGGCCTAATGAGCCGGGGCTTGAGAACCTGAAATCTCCGTCCGAGTATCCCGAATTGAGGCCTTTCGGTTTTAGCGAATTGCAATTAGCCGCCGCGGACGGAGTGGAATTGACCGTGTGGGAACGGAAAGGCCGCCCGGACCAGCCTCACTTTCTGCTGTTTCATGGGAACCGCGCGCATTGGGGCGACACTGGCCGTGGTGGCCCTCAGCGAGACCGACACGCCCGCCTGAAGTTTATAGAGGAACTGGCTGCCGCCGATGCGGGAGTGACGGCCGTGACTTTGCGCGGCTTTGGTAAGAGCCGCGGGAAACCTTGCGAACAAGGCTTCGTGATTGATATTGGCGCCGTGACAGAGCACTTGCTCGCCAGCGGCATAGATAGCGCGAGGCTGGTGATAGCGGGTGAGTCGTTAGGCACTTGGGCCGCTGTCGAAGCGGCGGTTGTCATGACACGCCAAAACCATCCTCCGGCGTTAGTATCTCTGCAGAATCCTTTTACCTGTATGGCTGAGGTGGGCGAGCGCTATGTTTCTAAGTTCCCGCTCTTACGTTCTTTGAAAATCCGGCTCTCGGCCTCCGCTCTCGACCGCCACGTACTCAGGAATCACTTCTATACCGCCGACCTCCTCCGCGAACTGAGCGCTCCGACGGCGCTTCACATAGCGACATCCGGGATGGATGATTGGGTGCATCCCTCTCACAGCGGTAAATTGGCTGAAATCGCTCAAACGCTGGGCTTAGCGGTGATTCGCGACGTCTATCCGGATGCCCTGCATCACAACATTCCACCGGTGGAGTTTGCCCGGCGCCTCCTCAGTTTGGGAGTGGAGCGTTGTCTGAGTACACAGCCGTTCAGTAATGTGTTCGAATTGTGTAAGATATAGAGCGCGTACTAACCTACGACCTATGATTGCGAGATTGAAAGCAGCTAAATGTCTTTTCTAACAAAGTCACTTGAAAAACGTATTAAGGAGCTTCGCGCGTCGATAGAAGCTCAATCGACGGAGTTGGCAGCGTATGAGCAGGTGCTTGCCCTGGAGTCGGGCAAACCCGCCGAAGTTGCCATTGCGCCGCCGGCTGTGGCGGCCCTCGCGGCGAGCCACACACCTGCCCGGGCCGTCGCGCGAGAGTCTAGAGGTAGCCGCTCCGATTTCGTCACGGCGGTAGTGGAGCAAAGCGGCTCAGCAGGTGTGACGCCGAGTGAGATTTCAGCGGCGTTCGCGGCTCGCAAGGTGGCCATCAGCAAGAACTTTGTCTACAACGTTTTGAGTTCGCTGTTCAAGCAGAAAAGAGTACGGAAATCGGCTGGCCGCTACTACGTGGTGGGCGGCAAAGCGGCGCCGGCAAAATCCTCCGCAAAA
Source organism: Bryobacterales bacterium (assembly GCA_963785595.1). Lineage (GTDB taxonomy): Bacteria > Acidobacteriota > Terriglobia > Bryobacterales > Bryobacteraceae > Bog-105. The sequence continues at coordinate 1,036,191 of CAWAVY010000005.1, forward strand.
GCGCCTGCAAAGGCTGCGGCACCCCCGCCCGCCAAAAAGAAACGCCGCATCAGCGAAGAGGGCATGCGCCGCATCATCGCCGCTACCAAGAAGCGCTGGGCTTTGCAACGCGCCAACGCCAAAGCTAAGTAAGCAGCGAAGCAATAGCGGCAGAAGGCGCAAGGCGGCGTGAAGTTATGCGCTTAGCCGAAGATTTCATTCAGAAGCGCGGCGAGGCGCAAACCGGCTTTCTTGAGTTGCTCGCGGACGATGGGTTGCATGGCGTCTAAATAGTCTTCGTCGATTTGAAGGTGCAGCTCACGAATTTCGTCGGGGGCTTGGACGCAGGTATCAGGGAAGGCAATGTCCTGCTTAGGAATACGCAAGCGTTTGTAAATGTTGACCACGGCGAGGCGGTGCGATTCCCAGGCCCAATCGTTTTCGTCGCCGGCGGAGAAGCCGCTGCGTTGGTCATCCGACAGCGCGGCGATTTCGGAATCAAGTTGTTCGGCGAGCGCGGCATCGTCGGTGCCCAGGCGGCTTACCAGCGCTCCGTCCCAAACGTCATACAGGTTCTTAGCTTCCCCAACTGGTTCCTCGAGCAACTCACAGATACCGCCTTGATCGGCGTTTGAGATGGCGTGCAAGGGCTGGTGAAGATCGCCCACCAGGTGGATAAGGAAACGAAGCGCGTCTTGATCGCTCCAGGCGGAATCCGCGTCTGGGTCGGCGGCTTTCAGTTGAGCGGCAAACAGCCGGATGCGGGCGGTGAGGCAGCCGTCGTCGGGGCAACGTTCGGCCATGTTGGCGCGGCTGTCTTGCAATGTGAGGTTGAGGAAGTGCCAGGTGGCGGTACCGGTGTCGGTCTTTACTTGATCGGCCCAGAGGGAAGCGGCAGCCATGGCGTTGGCGACGGATTCGGGGGTGTTCTCGACCTCAAGAATCTCCGCTACCCGAGCCAAGGCGGCGGACGTGAGGTGACGCATGGCCAGGCGCGCGATGATCTCATGGCCTTCCTCCCGCCAGCAGCGAGCCGGGAACGGCAGAAGCAATAAAAAGACGGCGAATGCGGAGAGGCTGCGGCGCAAATATGGGTGATCTCCGTTAGACGAGGCTCATCGTCTTCGTGGCGCCTTGCGCGTTTGAAGAAAGGGCACAAGCGTCCGTTGCTACGATGCCCAACTGTACCATGTGCATGCCTGTGGCGAGGCCGCCCCGCTTTTGACCGTGAGGGTTGCGGGTTCACCGGAAAGGCCACTCGGCGTTGGTGGTTTTCGCCAGCTCGCGAAAGTGCAGGCGCGGCCAGGGATGGAGAATGTCATTTGAGTAGATAGACTATCGAAAGGGCGTCGATTGCCCGGCAAGTAACTCTTTCGGAGAGATCATGACAAGCGCAAAGGGCACGGATTTTAGTAGCCGCCGTCTAACCAGCACTCGCTTCACTTGCCTCGTCGCCGCCATCTCCCTTCTTTCCGCCCAAGAACCCGACGCCGCCCGTCAGCACTCCCCCGGACGCGGCGCTACGCGCGAGTTTCTCGGCTTGGGACCCGCTCCCGACCCCGCCGCTGCCCAAAAAGGAGAGCCGCTCTTCAAACAGAATTGCGCTGCCTGTCACGGAGAGACCGCCCGCGGAGCGCAAGGCCCCAACTTGCTCAGGTCCATTGTTGTCCTCCACGACGAGAAAGAAAATGAAATCGGGCCCGTTGTGCGCAATGGACGCCCACAAGCCGGAATGCCACCGTTTCCCGAACTCTCGGCGGACGACATCCACCATATTTCCGAATACATCAAGCTGCAGGTGGAACAGGCAGCCAACCGCGGCATCTACAATCAGATCTACGCGGGATCAAAGAACGCAGTCCGTGGCGATCCACAAAAAGGAAACGAGTTCTTTCAAGCTCATTGCGCCAGTTGTCATTCTGCCTCAGGCGACTTGGCAAAGATCGCCGCAAAGTTCCCCGAAAGTTCCTTGATGCGGAGTCGCTTCCTCTGGCCCACCTCCAAAGAACCGCCGCGCGCTGCCGTCTTAACGCCATCGGGTGAAACCATCACTGGCGCGGTCGTGAAGCTCGACGATTTCGATGTCGCTCTGCGCGATTCCGCTGGAAACTTTCATTACTGGGCCAGATCGCAGGTAAAGGTTAGCGTTGTCGATAACTTGCAAGGCCATCGCTCGCTGTTGCCGCTATACACCGACGCCGACATACACAACGTAACCGCCTATTTGGAGACCCTGAAGTGATCGGCCTTTTGCGCGTTCCTATCCTTGTCACAGCACTCAGTGGCAGTCTCTTTGCGCAACTTCTCGACCCCGCCGCTCTCACTCTATTCAACCAACCGCCGGACATTTGGCCTACCTATAACGGAGATTATTCCGGCCGCCGCTTTAGCAGCCTGACTGAGATTAATCAATCGAACGTAAACCTGCTGAAGATCGAATGGGCCTTTCGCATTGCCGGTATCGGGCCACAACGCGGCGTGGGAGCGCCCACCATCAAGTCCACGCCGTTAATGGTGCATGGCGTTCTCTACTTCACCATTCCCGACCATGTATTCGCACTAAATGCTTTAACAGGCGCGTTGCTTTGGCAGTTTGATTTTGAAGACCACGGTGGACATTTGGTTGGCCAGCGGGGCGTCGGCATGTATGGCAACTGGCTCTATTTCCTGACGCCGGATGGCTGGTTTATTTCGCTTAACGCTAAGGACGGCAAGGAGCGCTGGCGGCATAAGGTTGCCGATGAGAAGCTGCAATACTTCACAACCATGTCTACCCTGATCGTCAAGAACCATGTGCTGGTAGGGGTGGGCGGCGATGCCATGGATGTGCGCGGTTATCTCGAAGCGCGTGATCCCGAAACTGGCGCGCTACAGTGGCGCTGGTGGAGCGAACCGCAAAAGGTGGGAGATCCGGGATCGGAGACTTGGCCGAACCAGGCTGCCATGGACCATGGAGGTGGCATGACTTGGCTTCCTGGCACCTACGATCCGGATCTCAACTTACTGTACTGGGGAACTGGCAACGCGAATCCTGTATTCGCGGGCCAAGGCCGGCCCGGCGCAAACCTCTACACCGCGTCCATTGTCGCGCTCGATGCCGATACCGGCAAACTGGCCTGGTGTTTTCAAGCCTCTCCGCACGACACGCATGATTGGGACAACGTCGAGACGCCGGTTTTATTCGACGCAATCATCAATGGCAAGCCGCGCAAACTTCTCGCTCAGGGCGCGCGCTGCGGCTGGTTCTTTGTGCTCGACCGCACCAATGGCCGGAACCTGGTTTCGCGTCCGTTTACCGGCACCGGCAACTGGGCAAAGGGAGTGGATAGCAAAGGTCAGCCCATTCCCGATCCGTCGAAGGAGCCACAAGTAGACGGTTCCATGATTGATATGCCGGCCATGGGTGCCACCAATTGGCCGCCCCCCAGCTACGATCCGCAGACGGAACTGTTCTATTTGAATGGAACGGAAGGATACGGACTCGCTTACCTTTACGACACATCTCCCGAACCCGAAGGTTACGGCGGTGGAGGAGGGGGAAACTTTGACACACGGTCCACTCTGTTCGCGATAGACATTCGCACCGGTAAAATCGGCTGGAAGCATTCGCACGAGAGCGGCACTTCTCGAAACGACGCGGGCATGAGCGGAGGGATTTTAACCACGGCGGGTCATCTTTTGTTCACTGGAGATTCCGGGCAATTTGTTGCCTTCGATCCCGCCAACGGCAACATTCTTTGGCACCAGAGGCTGATGGCCGCCTTAAGCAATGGCCCTTCCACCTATATGCTCGATGGTAAACAATACATCGTCGCGGGAGCGGGCGATACGCTATATGCGTTGACTCTGGCGGGGAAGTAAACGCCCGGCGTCAATGTTGATAACGTAAGGATATTCAATGACCTTCACAAGTACCTGCGTCCTGCTGCTTGTCGGCTTCTTGCCGCGTTTCGCTTTCGGACAATCGGCAGGCCCTCAACTACCGGACGCACCAAATCGAGAGACTGTTCAACGCATATGCTCGGCGTGTCATCCGGCGCAGATTGTTCTCGGGCGCGGGATGACGCGTGAACAGTGGGGCGGCATTGTTTCCAATATGATCAGCCGCGGCGCGAAGGGCTCCGACGAAGAGTTCGCGCAAGTTGTCGATTATCTCGCGGCGAATTTGCCGCCTGGGAAGACGGCCACGGCGGCTGCCCAAACCAAAGCACCGCGTCCGCGAAACCTGATTGACCAGGCCGGCGCCAATGACAAGCAGGTAGTGGATGAAGAAGCCGCCGCCCGCGGAAAGACTGTTTACATCGCTCAGTGCATCACCTGCCATGGCGCCAAAGCGCGTGGCGGCGAGCGAGGGGCTGACTTAGTGCGATCATTGGTGGTTCTTCACGATCGTTACGGAAGCACTATCGGACCTTTTCTTGCCAAAGGCCATCCGCCCGGAAAATCGATCGCACTCACTGAGAACCAGACTGTCGATCTCTCTCACTTCCTGCACCAGCAAGTGGGCAACACGTTGCGGACCGGACCCTATAACAGTGTGCTCAATGTTCTCGTCGGAGATCCCAAAGAAGGAAAAGCCTTCTTCAACGGCGCCGGAAAGTGCGCCCAATGTCACTCCACAACCGGTGATTTCGCCCACATCGCCAGTAAGTACGAGCCCCCCGTTTTGCAATTGAAAGTGGTCTTTCCTCAGACTGCCGCCTTTGGCCGCCGCAGTGCCTCCAACTCTCGCAAACCTGTCACCGTTACCGTCACAACCGCCTCCGGCGAAAGCGTAACGGGTGTCCTCGACGAAATCGACGATTTCAACGTCTCATTGCGCGACGATTCCGGCCATTATCGTAGCTTTCAACGCGCGCCCGGACTGAAAGTCGAGAAACACGATCCTTACGCCGCTCACGTTGCTCTGCTCGATGAATACACCGACAAAGATATTCACGACGTAGTCGCTTATCTGGAGACCTTCAAGTGAAGTTCCTCACGCCAATATTATTAGCTCTGCTTCCCCTTGTCCCCGCGCCCGGCCCTGCTCCGGACAGTGGCCTCGATCCTTCCACGCTGGCGCATCCACCTATTGACTCCTGGCCAACCTATAACGGCGATTATTCCGGCCGGCGTTTCAGCACTCTGACCAGGATCACCGATCAGAACGTTAAATCGTTGAGTCTCGCCTGGATGTATGAGCTCTCAGCCGGCGGCGACCCTTCCGGCGGGAGAATTTCAGCCACTCCTCTGGTTGTGAATGGCATCATGTATTTCACCGTCCCCGATAAAGTTTGGGCCATTGATGCGCGCACCGGCCACGAGCTCTGGACTTACACCTGGACCTCCAAAGGAGGCATTCACCTGGGCAATCGGGGCGTCGGCATTTCCGGCCATTCGCTCTATTTCGAAACGCCCGATTGCAATCTTGTCTCGCTGAATTTGAACGACGGCAAGAAGCGCTGGAATCAGGCCATCTGCGACCTTGATCAGATGTATTATGCTTCCGTCGCTCCCGTCGTCATCAAGAATCACATCATCACAGGCGTTAGCGGCGATGATCTGGACCGTCCCGGTTATCTGGAAGCGCGCGATCCCGAAACAGGCGATCTGCAATGGCACTGGTCGGTCGTACCCAAGCCTGGAGAACCGGGCTCGGAAACATGGCCCAACGCGGACGCCATGGAGCATGGCGGTGGTATGACGTGGCTCTCTTCTACGTACGACCCGGATCTGAATATGCTTTTTGTCGGCACAGGTAATCCCCAGCCAGTTGTCGCCGCCAAGGGTCGAGCGGGCGCCAATCTTTTCACCGAATCGATTGTGGCGCTCAACGCCGATACCGGAAAACTGGTCTGGTATTTTCAACCTTCTCCTCATGACACGCATGATTGGGATGCCATTCAGACGCCCGTTCTGTTCGACGGCGAGATCGATGGAAAGAAGCGTAAATTGGTGGCCCAGGCAAGCCGTAATGGGTGGTTTTTTGTCCTTGATCGCGAAACCGGAAAGAACTATGTCAGCTCTCAGTTTGTAAAAACGAATTGGGCCAAGGGCGTTGATGCCAAAGGTCAGCCCATACCAAATCCCGCCAAGGAACCCCAAATTGCCGGTGCTCTGCTTTCACCGAATCAGGGAGGCGCCGCCAATTGGATGCCGCCCACCTTCAGTCCCTCTACCGGCTTGTTCTACATTAACGCCACTCGCGCTTTCAGCATCTACTACATCTTCGATACCGACGACAAGCCCGAAGGCTGGGGCGGCAACGACCAGGGTGGCTGGGCGGAATCGATGCTTGAGGCGCTGGACTACCGCACTGGCCAAGTCCGCTGGACTCATAAATGGGAGACGCCTGGCATTCGTGGCGGCTTGCTCAGCACAGCCGGTAACCTAGTGTTTGCCGGTGATCCGAACAACAATTTTATCGCGCTGAATGCCACCACCGGAGAGCCGCTGTGGCATGCCAACCTAGGCAAATCTGTTTCCAATGGCGCTATCACTTACCAACTGGATGACCACCAATACGTGGTTGTGGGCGCCGGCGACAAGCTGTTCGCATTCGTCCTGAATCAATAAACCTCATCTGTTGGAAATCGGCGCAGCTAAATTTCATTCTTTCGCATCGCGTCTGTTAAATATTCGCAAGAGCGCACAGCCAGCGACATGATTGTCAAGGTCGGATTTTGGCAACCCGGCGCGTTGAAGCATGCGCCATCCATCACGAACAGGTTCTTTATATCGTGTGTCTGTTGGAATTGATTCAACACCGATTTTTTCGGATCGCTGCCCATGCGTGCTGTGCCCACGTCGTGGTTTGCGTCGCCTGGTAGATGCACGTCCGAATGCACTTTAATGTTCTTCATGCCGGCCGCTTCCAGCATTTCCGCCGCTTGCTCTCCAGCGTCCTTAACCAGGTTCCGCTCATTGTCTCCCCAAGCGATGTGCATACGTAACACCGGGATACCGAACACGTCTCTCACTTGCGGATCGAGTTCCACATAGTTTTCAAAACGCGGGAGAGGTTCGCCATAACCCAGAAACCGAAACGTCTCTATCGGCTCCTTGGCAGCCTTCTTGTAGGCTTCCCCGAACCCGGGTGCCGCTGCATCGAATCCGAACCCGCTGCCGCCTTGCATGCCGTACCCTCGCAGAAAATCCTTCATCTTTGGGCTGCCTGGCACGTTTCTGAAGCGGATGAGGTAGATACCGTTCGGACGATGTGGCCCATCTATAGAGAACCCCTTCACCGGTTCGGGAACGGTGGCTTCGGCCCCGCCTCCTTTCAAACTATCCGTGTAGTAGTGACCGAGCACTCCACTTGAATTTGCCAAACCGTTCGAGTATGCGGTGGTGGCCGAATTCAATAAGATACGTGTTGATTCCAACGCAGCCGCCGCCAAAATTACTACCCGCGCGCGCACCTCTTTCGCTTGTTTTGTCTGGCGATCAATGTAAAGGATGCCGCTCGCACGGTTCTTCTCCGCATCCATTAACACCTTGTACGCCATGGCGTCCGTGATCAACTCGCACTTACCCGTAGCTAGCGCGTCCTTCAAGGTCGTGAATGAGGAGTTGAAATACGAATGGGTAATGCAGCCGCGTTCGCACGGTCCGCAGTAATGACAAGCTTGGCGGCCATTCAGCGGTCGAGTCAAATTTGCCGATCGGCCCAGTGTCAGCGTGCGTCCGAACCTCTCTTTGACCATCCCGCGCATACTCCATTCCGCGCAACTCATGCCCATCGGTGGCATAAATTGACCGTCGGGCAGCGCGGCATGGCCTTCCAGCATCCCCGTGATCCCCACGTAACGCTCCACTTTGTCGTAATAAGGCGCAACGTCTTTGTAGCTGATGGGCCAGTCTTCCCCGAAGCCATCATGCGAAGCCGCTTTGAAATCGAGGTCGCTCAACCGATAGCATTGCCTGCCCCAGACATTCGTTCGCCCACCCACCATGCGAATCCGCCCGAAGTAGCTGTAGGGCATGTTTTCAGCAGTTGTGTACGGCTCGTCGTGATCGTTGGCGAACCATTCGTAATTCCATTCCGTGCAGGCGTAACACTGCCCCTGAACGGGCCTGGTTTGCTGGATGATCGGCGATACCGCCTCACGGAACTTCAGATTACGGTAGGGCAGGCGATAGACCGGCACGTGTTCGCTGAAGTTTTTATCGCTCTGCGCGCGGCCGCAATCGAGCACCAGGACATGCGCGCCACTTTCCGCAAGTTCCTTCGCCGCCCAACCTCCCGAAGCACCCGAGCCTACTATGATCACATCGTATTTCGTCTCGGCCATACATTCGATGATATATTGCTAATCTTGAAGCCCGCTCAGAAATTGGAAGTCAGTCGCCGCCACTGGATGATCGCCGTTTTGCAGACCGGCTCTGTGTTGGGTATAGTTCCTTCGACTGCGCCGGCCTGGGTTCCGAGCGTCCTCAGTGCCGGTCAGAATGAGACTCTGATTGCGCTCGGCGAGCGCCTCATTCCTGGAAGCTCCGCGGCTTTGTGCAATCGTCTGATCGATTCTTTCCTGACAATCGACACGGACAAAAACAGGGCCGAGCTATTGCAATCTTTGGCTGCGTTCAACCATTTTGAAGAACTGAGTCCTGACCAGCAAGATGAAATTCTCACGATTGCTTCACGAGGCGGCAAACTCCACACCCAATTCGCACTGGTGAAAGAGTGGATGGCCGATGCATACTGGTCCTCGCTAAACGGGCTCCGTGAACTGGGTTGGACCGGCCGCATGGCATGGGAGAGTTTCCCCGATTGCGCTACACGAATCCTTCCCTGATCTCGCTTCATCCATTCGATAGCAATAGAAATGACGAAGCGCGCAGCTTCGCCGGAAAGCGTGTAACAAATGAGTAAATTGAATGGTAAGGTTGCCGTCGTCACCGGCGCCTCGAAAGGTATTGGCGCGGCCATTGCGAAACAACTGGCCGCCGATGGCGCCAACGTAGTGGTGAATTATTCCACCAGCCGTGAAGGGGCAGATAAAGTGGTGGCGGAGATTAACAAAGCCGGCGGCAATGCCATCGCCGTAGGTGCAAGTGTGGCGCGCGAAGCTGACATTCAGGCTCTCTTCGTCGAAACCAGTAAGGCCTTCGGCAAAGTGGATATTCTTGTCAACAACGCCGGCGTTTATGGCTTCGCTCCCCTGGATCAGATCACTGCGGAGGAATACAAACGCCAGTACGATACCAACGTGCTTGGCCTGCTGCTCACCACCAAGGCCGCCCTTCCCCATTTTCCCGCTGAAGGTGGCAGCGTGGTCAACATCAGTTCCATAGTCAGCACACTGGCCCCGGCCGGAGGCTCCGTCTACGCATCCACCAAGGGTGCTGTCGATACGATCACCAAGTCGCTCGCCAAGGAACTCGCGCCGCGCAAGATTCGCGTCAACGCTATCAACCCCGGCCTGGTAGTCACCGAAGGCACCCACTCGGCAGGCCTGATCGATAGCGATTTCGAAAAGGACGCCATCGCCCGCACCCCCCTCGGCCGCGCCGGACAGCCCGAGGACATCGCCCCGCCCGTCTCCTTCCTCGCCTCCGACGACGCCCGCTGGATCACCGGCGAAACCATCTACGTCTCCGGCGGCTCCGCCATCTAACCCCCGCCTTTACCTTCATTATTCATTGTTGTAGTGCGGCTTTCCAGCCTGGCTTTCCAGCCGCCTTTAGGGCCTAAAGCAAACGGCACTAGGGGAGGGTGAATGCGTAAAGCATATCGCCGGCGCCAACCACCAAATACTGACGGCCAGCCAGTTCATAAGTCATGGGACCGTTGCTGACATTCGAGGTCAAACCGGCATGCCAAAGAATTTTTCCGTTGGCGGGATCGAAGGCAATGAAATTGGCGGAAGGATCGCCAGTAAACAAAACCTTACCGGCCGTGTTCAGAATGCCCGAGAGCGAACCTCCCTGGCCGGGGAACGTATGGCTCCAGCGGATCTTGCCGGTCTTCACATCGATGGCCTTGAGAACCGATTGCGACCACAAACCGCTATCGCGCCCGCCATAGCCTTCCGGGTGAGGGCTGGTGTCAGTCAAATAGTAAACGCTATAAGACGTCGAGGTGCTGACATAGAACAATCCCGTCTCCGGGTTATAGCTGGGCGGAAGCCAATTGGTGGCGCCGCCAGAGGCCGGAATCACGAAAGTGCCATCGGTCTTCGGTTCCTTCGCAGGATTGGGAATTGGCCTTCCGGTGCTGTCCACTCCCTTCGACCAGTTGAGGTCCACAAACGGGACAGTCACCACGCTCTTACCGTTGGTTCGATCGAGGACGAAGAAATAGCCATTGCGGGCGGCTTGCGCGAGTAGCTTGCGTGGCTGGCCGTCAATCTCGGCGTCAAACAGGACAGGTTCTTCGATATCGTCCCAATCGTGGGTATCGTGCGGCGACGGTTGGAAGGCCCAAACCAGCTTTCCGCTATCGGGGTTCAGAGCCACAATGGAACAGGTCCATAGGTTATCGCCCAAGCGGCCCTGCCCGGCATGCACCGGATTGGGATTGCCGGTTCCCCAATAAAGAAGATTCAACTCGGGGTCATAGGTTCCGGTGAGCCACGTCATACCGCCTCCATGGGTCATAGATTGCTCATCCGGCCAAGTTTCCGATCCAGGGTCGCCTTTCTTTAAGGGCTCGGTATTCCAGCGCCATTGCACCGCGCCGGTTTCGGGGTCGCGAGCTTCCAGAAAGCCGGGCACGTCGAGCGAATCGCCACCGACGCCGATGAGAATATGATTGCCAACGACCAGCGGCGCAGGCGTGGAGAAATATTCCTGCGCAAGATCGGCAATCTCAACCGACCAACGGAGCTTGCCGGTATCTTTCTCGAGCGAAATCAGATGGTCGTCGGGTGTTTCGAAGAAGAGCCAATTGTGATAGATACCCACGCCGCGGTTTCCGGTGTGGATGCCTCCCTTGCTTTCCCACTTATAGTGCCAGATCTCGCGGCCGGTTTGGGCGTCGATGGCCCAGGCGTGATCGGGCACGGTGAAATAGAGAACGCCATCGACTTGGAGAGGGGTGGATTTGATATCCACTCCCAAGGGGCCGCCGGTTGGCCCGGTGTTGGTGTGGTAGAGCCAAGCGAGCTTGAGATCGCGCACGTTACCAGAGTTGATCTGCTTGAGCGGACTGAAACGGCGGCCGGAGTAATCGCCATTGTAAGTGGGCCAGGCGCCTTTCGGCGGATTCACAATGGCGGAGGGGTCGAGCCCTTGCGCGCCCAGAGAAATCGAAAAGCTGATGAATAGCAGGGCGTGGAGTTTCACTTTAACGTCTCCAAATAGGCGAGGATGTTGTGCATGTCGGCATCGGTGTACTGCTTGAGCATGTCGATGTGGGTCTGCAAGGGATTGGTTACTTCCACTTTGATGCCAGGTGAGGATTCAAGCAGCCAGGAACGATGTTCGCCGGCTTGATCGGTGAGAGAGACGCTGAAATCGTCAATGCGGTCGAGCTTGCCGGTGAACGTTTGGCCGGAGGCGAGGGTGACGGAGACGGTAGATTGAGCACGGGGGTCGGGTGGAGTAGCGGCGCTAAAAGACTGGCGCGCGCGCGGGTAAAGAAAGCGCGATTGTAACGCGGCAGCGTCCATTTTGCTGGCGATGTGGGCCAGATCTCCGGCGGGGGAATGGCAACTGGCGCAATGCGCAGTGAAGTAGGTTTCGCCGGCTTTCGGATCCCCAGTGACGACGTTCAGGATTTTGTACTCCATGCGATTCGCGGCCGCTTGGGTGCGCGACAGCAGAAATGCGGCGATGTCAGAAATTTGCGGATCTGTCAGGCCGAAGGCGGGCATGCCGCGGGCCGGGCGGCCGTTGCGAATGACCGGGCCGATTTCCTTGCCGCTGCCTTGATCGTGCAGCACCAAGACGGAACGCACGAGATCTGGACCGGTGGCGCCGCCGCCGGCGTTTGAGCCGTGGCAGAAACCGCAGGTGGAAACAAAGAGCGCCTGGCCGCGCTTGACGGCGGCCGGATCAGGCGGCGCGCCAATGGCTAGAAAATTCCGGACAGCCTCTTTCTCGGCGGCGTTTTGCTCGGGCGGCGGTTGTTGCTGCTGGGCGGTGACTGAGACGCAAACGAGAAATAAAAGACTGCCAAGTAAACGACCTGGTTTCGACTGGTTCAAAACGATCCCTCTTGGAAATAGTATGCCAAGTCGGTTGAGACCGCTCGGCGGAGGGGATGCGCACGCTGCCGGTATAGGCATGATTCGAAGGCCGACCGTGGTGGTTGGGATCAGGCGGCTTGGGGCTCCTTTTGGGGCGGCGGGGTGGAAGTCGCGTTTGAGTTTGGAGCAGCGTTGGCGGCGTGTTCTATGAGATTGAGGCGCTGCTGGATACGTGCCTGCTGGAGTTGTTGGAGTTCGGCGATATCGGCCTTGCGCTGATTGCCGAGGCGGCGTTCCTGGGGGGCGAGATTGATTGGTTGTTTTGGGTGGGTTGCTGGTGCGGAAATCGAGCCAGTCCCGCAATCGCGCGAATCGGTTGCTTGGGCTTGTAAAGGCCTCGGATTTATCCGGTCGGGCAGAGCGACATTCTCACTCCTTTCCACTATTGATTCAAGAACAAAAGTCGGTTATTCTGGTTTTGTTAGATCAGTAAGCCAGCACAGTGTTTCTGCATGGCAGTAGCATACGGGAACACCTCGCCTAAGCTGGCGTAATCAATCCGTCACAGTAGACAGTTATAGTTTTGAGGACTAGGTCATTATTTCTAGTTCGTAACTGGTGCTTCGTTCGCGCCCCCTTCAGTCGATAGTTTCAAAAGACTCTAAAGGAGAGATCACAAATGAAGCGTAACTTTTTTAAATGCGTAGCAGTGGCCGGTGTTTTGTTCGGTGGCAGTCTGGCTGCCTCAGCGGCGGAACACCTAAGAGTAAATGTTCCTTTCTCGTTCGTTCTGGCCGGGCTTGAGTTTCAGCCGGGTCAATACACAGTAGACGAGAGCAGCAGCGGTCTACTTACCGTTAGCGGCGGTGGACGTGGGGCGCTTGTCCTCACGACTCCGACGGAATTGAAAGCGGGCGCTGCCACAGCGCTGCGTTTTTCCAACGATGGGCGTGAGTATCATTTGGTGGGCGTTCAGGTCGAAGGCGAAGTAGGCCGCTCGGTGAACACGTCCACGATTCAGGAGCGCAAGCTCACGATGGCTTCCCGTTAATAAGTAGCCGGAAAGTAAGCGAGATCGATAGAGACGTCCGGCCCAGTCAGCCGGGCGTCTTTTATTTTGTGCTTGCGAATTTAAGCCTGTTCAGTTACCCTAAAAAGCGCTGGTGGTACGTGCTTCTTTTTTGGGAAGCACGTTGAAAAGGGAACCCGGTGAGAATCCGGGACTGCCCCGCAGCGGTAAGCAGGAACGAAAGCCCAAACATCACTGTCCCGGTGGGATGGGAAGAGGGGCGATTAGAGAAGCACGTTGAGCCTGTAAGTCCGAAGACCTGCCCTGGCCCGCGCCCGATAGGCGCGGCATTTCGACTCTAGCCTCGAGGGAGGGCGGACAGGTGTTCAGACAATTTATCTTGGCGTGCGCCATTGCTAATGGCGCGCTTTTTGCTTCCAGTGAACCAGCTTGGGTTGCGGGGAAAGTGACGGACCCCTCCGGCGCATTGGTCAAAGACGCAAAACTCATTCTGCACAGAGCCAATGGATCTGGGAGTTTAAGAGCTGCGTCCGGCGGCGATGGCCGTTTTGTTTTTGAGAGCTTGGCGGCGGGCGATTACTGGCTGGAAGCGAGCGCGCCGGGTCTTACTCTAAGTGAGGCTCTGAAGTTACAGTTACAAGGCGGAGAACACAAAGAAGTAAGTCTTAGCTTGACGGTATCGGCCGTGACGACACTGGTGAGCGTGACCAGCAGCGGAGAGCCGCAGCCGGTGGATCAAGTTGCGAAAGCGCTGGACGTAGTGAATGCGGAAGAAGCGGAACAGCGCGGTTTGTTTTCCGTGGCGGACGCGCTGCGGTTTGTGCCGGGGCTGCAGGTGACTACGGAGGGCGGGCCGGGAGCATTCACCACGATTCAAACGCGCGGCCTACGGGCGACCGATACGGCGATTTTGATAGACGGCTTTCCATTCCGCGATCCAACCAGCATTCAGGATGAGGCGAGCGCCTATATCGGAGATCTGTTTCTGGTGGATTGCTCGCATGTTGAAGTGCTGAGAGGTTCGGGATCGTCGTTATATGGTTCAAACGCGATGTCGGGAACGGTGAATATCCTGACGGATGGAGGGGGCGGCGCGCTGCACGGAGATTTGGATGTGCAAGGCGGGGGACTTGGATTGTTTCACGGGGTTGCGAAGGTGGCGGGGGAGGGGTGGAAGAAGCGGCTGAATTATTCGGCGGGATTCTCGAACCTGAGCGTGACGGAGGGAGTGGCGGACGCCGGAGCGGCGCGCGATTGGACGGGGCAGGGGAGTATCGAGTTTTTAGTGCGGCCGAATATGCGGGCGAGCGCGACGGTACTGGGCAATCGGGGCTATCTGCAATTGAACACCAGCCCTTCCCCTGCGCCGGATGCGCCGGTTTTGGGCATTATTCCGGCGGTTGCGAGTGGCGTGAACGCGACTTTGATTCCTTCGCTCGGGGATGCGGATTATGGGGAGTATTCACATTTCGTCAACACGCTGTTTCGTTTTGAGCAGGACGTGAACGCGCGCTTCTCTTATCGCATTGGCTACGGCGTTGTGGATTCGGTGCGGGACTATACGAATGGCCCCGGAGGACCGGAGAATGAGTACACGTATCAACCGGGGTTCAATACGGCGGACCGCTATTCCGGCCGGTTAGATACTCTCGAAGCGCACGCGAACTATTTGCTGGGCGGGCATGAGACGCTGACGGCCGGTTATGAGTTTGAGCGCGAGAATTATCAAGAACTGGCGACCGGCCAGAATCCGGATTTGGGCCAGCGTACTTACGATAAGACTCGGGCGCGGCAGCAGACCAATGCGGTGTTTGCGCAAGATGAGATCCGTTTGCTCAAAGGGCGGCTGCAGGTTTTGTTGGCGGGCCGGTTTACGCAACTATCTTTGGATGAGCCGGCGTTTGTGGGGGCGGGTGCTTCGCCGTACGCAGCGGTGCCGTTGCCGACGCCGCCGAAAGCTTATACGGGCGATGCGGCCGTTTCGTATTTCTTTAAGGGAACGGGGACCAAGCTGCGGGCGCACGCGGGGAACAGTTTTCGGACGCCGTCGATTTACGAGCGCTTTGGCGGATATTTTTACGGCGGCGTGTACTATCCGTTGGGCGATCCGAACTTGGCGCCGGAGCGGGCGGTGTCGTTCGATGCGGGTGTGGATCAATATTTGTGGCGCGAGCATGTGAAGGTGAGCGGCGGTTATTTTTATTCGCGCTTACAGCAGGTGGTGGGTTATGCGAGCTTTCCACCGAACTACACGGACGTGTATGGAAGGACGGGGGGCTATTATTCGCTGCCAGGAGGGATTGCACGCGGGGTGGAGTTGAGCGCGGAGGTGAGGCCGACACGGAAGACGAACGTGAAAGGCTCTTATGTTTATACGAACGCGCGCGACCGAATGTCGCAATACTATACCGGCACGGCGGTCGATCCGCTGCAGACGCCGCGGATTTCGCCGCAAATGTTTAGCCTGGTGGCGATGCAGCAAGTGACGAGGCGCATTGATGTGGCGCTCGATTTCAGCGGTGGGAGCAGCTATCTGTATCCGATTTACGGGTACGATGCGGCGTTTAATTATCAGCCGTTCGCGTATCGGTTTGCGGGTCCGAAACTGCTGGGGCTTGCGGGCGGTTATACGCTTCCGATGGGTGAGCGGCTGACCGTGCGTTTGTATACGCGAGTTTCGAACGCGCTTGGGCAGAATTACTTTGCGGAAGGATTCACGACGCCGGGGCGCTGGGCGGTGGCGGGTGTAAGAATCTCGTTTTGAAGTGGATGTTTGGGGACACGTTGTTCTTTACATTGCAAAGCACTTGCCGCTCTCGTATACTGACTCTTAGGGCAGACTGGTTACATGGCTTTTGCGCAGAGAGCTAATAAGTACGCTGAACCGATCCCGATCGATACGCGGGCGGCCGACAACTTGCGTTTCATCCGGGACACGATGGAGCGCGCGGTATCGTTTACCGCCGTGCCGGGCTGGGGCGGGGTGGCGATTGGAATAAGCGCTTTGTTGACCGGCGCGGTGGCCTGGCACATGGCGGCGCAGCAACAGTTTGCGGCTTGGCTGGTGGAAGCGGCGGTGGCGCTAGGGATTGGCTGCGTAGCGGTCCGAAGGAAATCGAAGCGGCTGGCGTTGTCGCTTAGTTCACGTCCGGCGCAGCGCGCGTTGCTGAGCTTTGTGCCGCCTTTGCTGGCGGGCGCGGTGTTGACGACAGTGCTCTACCGGGCGGAGATGCTGATGGTGCTGCCCGGACTTTGGCTTTTGCTTTATGGCGCGGCGGTGGTGACGGGTGGGGCGTTTTCGGTGCGAATCGTGCCGGTGATGGGTATTTGTTTTATGATGCTGGGCGGTATTTCCCTGCTGGCGCCGGCGCTTTGGGGCAACGTATTTTTGATGTTAGGTTTCGGGGCGATTCATATTGTGTTCGGAGCGTTGATTGCAAGGAGGCACGGTGGGTAGACCAGCTATTGCACGATCGGTTGAGGCGGCGCCGGTGAAAGCCCGCACGTCGAAGGCCGCCAAGCAAGGGGCGCCGCAGGATACGCTTGAAACGACTTTGCCGAATCTGGACCGGATCATTCACGAGCACATGCGATTGGGCATTGTGAGCGCGCTGGCGGTGAACGATTCGCTGACGTTTAACGAGTTGAAAAAACTTTTGCAGACGAGCGATGGGAATTTGAGCGTCCATGCGCGGCGGTTGGAAGAAGCCGAATACGTCACTTGCACCAAGAGCTTCGCGGGGCGGATGCCAAAGAGCGAGTACCGGCTAACCGCACCGGGCCGCAAGGCGTTTGAACGCTACCTGAATCATATGGAAGCGTTGATTCAAGCGGCTCGCGAAAAGTAAGATGGAGCGCAGAGAATTGCTGGCCGCGTTGAGCGCGTCTGCCTTGGTGGGTTCGCCAAGCCGCGCAGCAGGAACACCCAATACATTTTTAGAGGTGAAGACTTGGCGCTTTCACAACAGCGCGGAGAACCAACCGGCGCGCGTGGCGGATTATCTGGAAGCGGGACTGGGCCGGCGCTGGGGAGGGCCGGCGCAAAATTAGCGGGCGTGTTTTCGAACGTAATTGGCCCGGACGGTCCTTACTATGTGAGCCTGAGCGAATTCGCATCGTTGGGCGCGATGCAGGATGCGCTGATGAAACTCGAGTCCGATGAGGCGCACCAACAGGAATTGCGAAAGTTGAGCGCGGGTGCGGGGTTGCCGTTTGTGAGAGTGGAGAGCAGTTTGCTGCGGAGTTTTGATGGCATGCCCGCAGTGGCGATGTCCGATGCGGCTGAAAAGCGGCCGCCGCGCATTTTCGAGTTGCGGACCTATGAATCGCAGTCGTTTGTGACATTGGCCCGCAAGGTGGGCATGTTCAATCACGGCGAGATGCAGATTTTTGAACGGCTGGGGATGCGGCCGGTTTTCTTTGGTGAAACGATTGTGGGGCCGAAGCAGCCGAATCTGATGTATATGCTTTCCTACGACGATCTGGCGGCGCATGACAAGCTGTGGCATGATTTTGTGGCCGATGCGGAGTGGCGGAAACTGAGCGGGCGGGCGGAGTTGAAAGACGCGGAGATTGTGGCGAATATCAGCAATGTGATTTTGAGGCCCTTGACGTTTTCGGCGGTGAGGTGATATTGTTGTTACATAGGTGATAACGTATGTCGCAGCTAAAGGTGAGAAAATTCGGGAATTCCCTGGGGGTGATACTGCCGAAAGAGGTGATTGAGCGGTTGCAAACGGGTGATGGTCAGTCCATTTCTTTGTTCGATGCGCCGGACGGAACCTACCAGTTGACCCCATACGACCCAACCTTCGAAGGGAAAATGACGAAGGCGGAGGAAATCATATCCCGCTATCGGAACACACTCAAGGCGCTGGCTGAGTGAAAGAACCCGTTTGGATAGATCTGCGCGATGCGCTAGCTATCCACGATAAGATGCTTGCTTTGCACGGTGGCGCCGCTGGTATTCGGGATCAGACTTTACTGGAATCGGCCTTGGCGCGTCCACGCCAAATTTACGCTTATGCGGATAGTCCCGATTGGGCAGACCTGAGCGCCGCCCTTATAGCGGGGGTGGTTCGCAATCATCCGTTTGTGGACGGCAACAAGCGGACCGGCTTTTTGTTGGGCGTCCTGTTTCTTGAGTTGAATGAGTTGGAGTTTATTGCGAAAGAAGAAGACGCGGCACAGGCGGTTCTTTCGCTGGCGGCTGGAAGTCTCGCCGAGGCGGAGTTCAAGAATTGGCTGAGCGACAATATAGCGGGCTGGGTCAAGGGAATATCACGGGAATAAAAAGTTTTGCCGTTGCCTGCACCTATGCTATCCTACGGGAAGGTTTTCAAACCACTTTGGGAGGCGAGGGTCCGATTTTCGGCCTGAGCCGTTTGTACCATTCAAAAATATGAGCCAAAAGCCCGGTAAGAAGTATGAGGCTGCGGCGAAGCAGGTAGAGGCTAAGCCCTATCTTGTCTCCGACGCTGTTCCCCTCGTCCAAAAAATCAAGTATTCCAAGTTCGATGAAACGGTGGAGGTGCATATGCGCCTCGGCGTGGATCCGAAGCATGCAGACCAGATGGTGCGTGGCACAGTGGTGCTGCCCAATGGGCTCGGCAAATCGAAGAAGGTTTTGGTGATTGCTTCCGGCGACAAATTGCGGGAAGCGGAAGAAGCGGGCGCCGATTTTGTGGGCGGCGACGATATGGTCAATAAGATCCAGACGGAAAACTGGATCGATTACGATGCGGTGATTTCGACGCCGGACATGATGCGTTCGGTAGGACGGTTAGGTAAAGTGCTGGGGCCGCGGGGATTGATGCCCAATCCGAAGACTGGCACGGTGACGACCGACATTCGGAATGCGGTGTTGGAGATCAAAGCCGGTAAGGTGGAATTCCGCGTCGATAAAACGGGCGTGATTCATGCGCCGGTGGGCAAGGTGAGTTTCGCGACGAACAAGTTGCTTGAGAACACCAATAGCTTGATCCAGGCGGTGATCAAGGCGAAGCCATCGGCGGCCAAAGGTAAATATGTTAAGAGCGCGACGTTGTGCTCGACGATGGGTCCGGGCGTGCAACTGGACGTGACGGCGTTTAACGCGAAAGCGATCGCGTAAGACGGCAGTCGAGAGGGCGGCATGAAGAACAAAAACGAAAAGAAAAAAGATCTCGCGCAGTTGAAGAAGACCCTGGCGGAAAACAAGAACATCTTCGTGACCAACTACGAGAAGATGACCGTAAAGCAGGATTTCCTGCTTCGCAAAACGATTCGCGAAGCAGGCGGCAGCTATGAAGTTGTGAAAAACAACCTGGCGGATAAAGCTTCGGAAGGGACTTCGGCGCATGCAGTGCTAGGGGCTTTGAAGGGGATGACTTCGCTGGCGTACACGGCGAAAGACCCAGTGGCTTTGGCGAAGGCTTTGTCGAAATACGCCAAAGAAAACGCGCAGTTTACGTTTAAGGCGGGCATTGTAGAAGGCCGCGTGATCGATATCAAGGCGATTGGCGAGTTGGCCACCATGCCGCCGAAAGAAGAAATTTTTGGCAAGTTGCTTTTCCTGATCAATGCCACGGCTACGCGATTGGTGACCACCCTGAGCGGGGTGGGCCGGAATCTGGCGGTGGTGTTGGATCAGGCATCGAAGGAAAACAAGTTTACGCAGTAATGTTTTGGGCGGATCATCCGCCAGCACTGAATTTTTATCGAGGAATCGGGAGTTAAGAATATGGCGGATATCAACGCAATTGCAGAACAGATCCAGGGTTTGACCCTGTTGGAAGCCTCGCAACTGGTTAAGTTGCTGGAAGAGAAGCTGGGCGTTTCGGCGGCGGCGGCTTCGGTGGCGGTGGCGGCTCCGAGCGCGGGCGGCGGCGCGGCGGCAGCGCCTCCACCTGAAGAGAAGACTGAGTTTACGGTCGTTCTGGCGGCGGCGGGTCCAAATAAGATCAACGTTATCAAGGCGGTACGTGAAGTCACGAGCCTTGGGTTGAAGGAAGCCAAGGATTTGGTGGACGGCGCACCGAAGCCCATTAAAGAAGGTGTCAACAAGGACGAAGCGGAAACCATCAGGAAAAAGTTCACTGATGCGGGCGCGACCGTAGAAGTGAAATAGATTTATTTGGCGTCCCTGAGTAAGAGCGCGGCCAGGAGGTGGCCGCGCAGAGACGGCGATGTTGTCCGTACTGGCAGGCTGAATTGTAATGTGCTAGGATCTAATTGACGTCAAGCCTGATCATTCCAGCAATCAGTCAGTTTATCCCCCGCAGATCTTCGATAGGTCGAGCGGGGCTTTAGCATGCTTATTTTTCGAACTTCCCCAAACACGCAATTACAGTGGCTGCAAAGTGCTGTTTTTCGCCAAAGGTCTACACAAAGATTATCGTCATTTGTCGACGATCTCAAGAGTTTTTCTTCCGGCGCGAAAAGTTTTTCGAATTTCGCGCAAGTCCATGCGGGCGGATCGTTTGGTTGCCCGCTCATCCTCGCGGCCCGATAGTGCCGCGTCCCGTTTAGCGAATTTGCTGAATGCCGTTTTTTGCCATTGGTTTCCTAAAAGGACAAGCGTAAGATGCCCAACGTGTCAAGCGGTGCTCTCCGCCAGAGAGTAGATTTTTCGAAGATCAAAACTTCGATACCAATTCCTAACCTGATTGAGGTGCAGAAGCGTTCGTACGAGCGTTTTCTGCAAATGGAATTGTTGCCGAAGGAGCGTGAAGACGCCGGATTGCAGAGTGTCTTCAGCTCGGTGTTTCCTATTTCGGATTTTCGCGGGCTGAGCCAGCTCGAGTTCGTCGATTACTCGATTGGCAACTGGGAGTGCAAGTGCGGAAATCTGAAGGGCCTGCATCACCTGCGCACCATCTGCCGCAATCCGCATTGCGGGGCGGAAATCCGTACCGATCCATTTCATGCCGGCGATGTGTTGTGCCACAAGTGCGGCACGTTTAATAAGAATATAGTCACGTTCTGCAACCGCTGCGGCGACCCGGTGGCGTTGCAATTGAAGTACGACGTGCCCGAGTGCGAAGAGCGCGGCATGACGTACGCCGCGCCCTTAAAGGTGACTATACGGCTAACCGTTTACGACAAGGACGCTGAAACCGGGACGAAGACAGTGCGCGATATCAAAGAGCAGGAAGTGTTCTTTGGTGAAATTCCGCTGATGACGGAAAACGGCACCTTCATTATCAACGGTACCGAGCGCGTGATTGTCTCGCAGCTGCACCGTTCGCCCGGCGTTTTTTTTGAACGCGTGCAGACGCAGGGTTACTTCCTGGGCAAAATTATTCCGTATCGCGGGAGCTGGGTGGAGTTTGAGTACGACAACAAGAATTTGTTGTATGTGCGGATTGACCGGAAGCGCAAATTCTACGGCACGGTGTTTCTGCGGGCGCTGGGACTAAAGACGGATTCCGACATTATCCGAGCGTTTTACAAGCTGAGCAACATCACGCTGAAGAACGGCAAGATTTTGTGGGGCGTAAACGAGAGCCTGATTGGCATGAAGCTTTCGCACGCGATCACCGCCAAATCCGAGCAAGTGGTGCCGCAGGGCCGGAAGATCACCAATTCGGTTTATCGGGAAATTCAGAAAGCCAAAATCGAACAGGTGGAAGTTGCCTCGAACGATCTGGAAGGCGCCTATGTAGCGGCGGATGTGATCGACATGTCCACCGGCGAGGTGCTGGTTGAAGCGAATCATGAGTTGACTTCCACGACGCTGGGCAAGCTGGCCGAGGCCGGCATCACGAACTTCGAGATTTTCTTCCCGGAGCGCGACGATGCGGGCAACGTCATTTCCGCCACCCTGCGTAAGGATGCGGTGAAGAGCCAGAACGACGCGTTGCTGGAGATCTACCGCAAGCTGCGGCCGGGCGATCCGCCGACGCTGGACACGGCCACGCAGTTGTTTCAAGGAATGTTCTTCGACGCCCGCAAATACGACTTTTCGCGGGTGGGCCGCATGAAGTTCAACATCAAGCTGTACGACAAGGCTGACGCGGCGCCGTTGGACAAGCGCACGCTCGATCAGAAGGACTTCATCGATACCATTCTTTATCTTTTAAAGCTGCGCAGAGGTATTGGCGGGGTGGACGATATCGATCACCTGGGCAACCGGCGCGTGCGCGCGGTGGGCGAATTGCTTGAAAACCAGTTCCGCATTGGGTTAGTGCGGATGGAGCGGGCGATCAAAGAGAAGATGTCGGTGTACCAGGAAATGTCAACGGCCATGCCGCACGATCTGGTGAACGCCAAGCCAGTGATGGCGGCGATCCGCGAATTTTTCGGGTCGAGCCAGCTTTCGCAGTTCATGGATCAAACCAATCCGCTGTCGGAGATCACGCATAAGCGGCGCTTGTCGGCTCTTGGGCCGGGCGGTTTATCGCGTGAGCGCGCCGGGTTTGAAGTGCGCGACGTACACCCGACGCACTATGGCCGCATCTGTCCGATTGAAACACCGGAAGGCCCGAACATCGGGTTGATTTCATCGCTTTCCTGCTTTGCGCGGATTAACGAGTATGGGTTTATCGAGAGCCCGTACAGGCGTGTGCGCGAAGGGGCGCTGGTGGACGAGGTGCGGATTCTCAATCCTGGGGATACGGACTTCAAAGTGGGCGCGGTGGTGCTGCGCGAGGCGATCGATAAGGCGAATAACGCGGTCGCGGGCAAGAAGCAGCAGGCTGAGATTGAAGCCCATTCGGATTACCTTTCGGCTTGGGAAGAAGACAAATACATCATTGCCCAGGCAAACGTGGCTATCGATCAAAAGGGGCGGATTGTCGAAGACCTGGTCAATGCCCGGCAGGCCGGGAATTTCGTGCTGAAACATCGCGACGAAATTGAATACATGGACGTGAGTCCGAAGCAACTGGTATCCGTGGCGGCTAGCCTCATTCCATTCCTTGAGAACGACGATGCAAACCGCGCGCTCATGGGTTCGAACATGCAGCGCCAGGCCGTGCCGTTGCTGCGGGCGGAAGCGCCCTTCGTGGGTACAGGCATGGAGCGGGTGACGGCGCGCGATTCCGGCGCGGTGGTGATTTGCAAACGCTCGGGCGTGGTGGATTCGGTGGATAGCGAACGCATCATTGTCCGGGTGGAAGGCAACGCGCATGAAGGGCAGATGTCGCGCGAAGTAGGCGCGGACATTTATCAGCTCACTAAGTTTAAACGCTCGAATCAAAACACCTGCATCAGCCAGAAGCCGATTGTGGCGCAAGGGCAGAAGGTAAGGAAGGGCGACGTGCTGGCGGATGGACCTTGCACGGAAGCCGGCGAATTGGCGCTGGGCCGCAATGTTCTGGTGGCGTTCATGCCATGGCGCGGGTACAACTTTGAAGACGCCATTGTGGTGAGCGAAAAGCTGGTGAAGGAAGATTACTACACCTCGATTCACATTGAAGAATTTGAGATCGAGGCGCGCGATACCAAGTTGGGGCCGGAGGAAATCACGCGCGATATTCCAAATATCGCCGAGTCTTTCCTGAAGAATCTGGATGAGAGCGGCATTATCCGCATTGGCGCGACGGTAAAGCCGGGCGACATTCTGGTGGGCAAAGTGACGCCGAAGGGCGAAACGCAGCTTACGCCGGAAGAGAAACTGCTGCGCGCGATTTTCGGGGAAAAGGCCGGCGATGTGAAGGATGCATCGCTGTACTGTCCGCCGGGCATTGAAGGCACCATTGTGGATTGCAAGGTGTTTTCGCGCAAGGGTGCGGAACTGGACGAGCGCTCGAAGCAGATTCTTACGCTTCAGGAAGAGCGGCTGCACCGCAACCTGGAAGACGAAAAGCGTATTTTGAGCGACGAACGCGCCAAGCGCCTGGAACAGTTGCTAGCGGGTAAGGAGCTAGTGGCGGATCTCCACGACGAAAAGACCAACAAGAAGCTGCTTTCGAAAGACACGCCGCTTTCACGCGACGTACTGGAGAAATTACGCGCGCGCGATTTGAAGCGCATGCGTCTTTCCACGAAAGACATACGCCTGAACGAACAGATTGACGAAGTTGAGGAAATGACTTCGCGGCAGATAGCGGTGCTGGAAAAGATCACCGAAGAGCGTATTGCCAAGCTGCGGAAAGGCGACGAACTGCCGCCCGGGGTGATCAAGCTGGTGAAGGTCTACATTGCCATGAAGCGCAAGCTTTCGGTAGGCGATAAGATGGCCGGACGCCACGGCAATAAGGGTGTGATTGCGCGCATTGTTCCGGAAGAGGACATGCCGTATCTGCCTGACGGAACGCCGGTGGAGATTGTGCTGAATCCGCTGGGTGTGCCCTCGCGCATGAACGTGGGCCAGATTCTGGAAACGCACTTAGGATGGGCGGCCGCGAAATTGGGTCTGCACTTTGCCACGCCGGTGTTTGACGGCGCGACGGAAAAGGATATCAAGGCGCGGCTGGTGGAGGCCGGGTTGCCGACTTCCGGGAAAATTACGCTGCACGATGGTATGACGGGTGCGCAGTTCGAGCAGCCGGTGACAGTGGGTATGATTTACATGCTGAAGCTGAGCCACCTGGTTGACGATAAGATACACGCGCGCTCGATTGGACCGTATTCGCTGATTACGCAACAGCCGCTGGGCGGCAAGGCGCAGTTCGGCGGCCAGCGTTTCGGCGAAATGGAAGTTTGGGCGCTGGAAGCGTACGGCGCCGCTTACATATTGCAGGAATTGTTGACCGCGAAATCGGACGACGTTTACGGACGCGCCAAGATTTACGAAGCCATTGTGAAGGGAGAAGCCGCCGCCGAGCCGGGCGTGCCGGAATCGTTCAACGTTTTGATCCGCGAGTTGCAGAGTTTGTGCCTGGATGTGGAGCTGATGAAAAAGCCTCGCGAATTGCAGGACATGGCACACGCCGCGGATTAGCTGCGGAATGTTAGGCAAGCGGGGCGGTTGTGGCGCCCCACGTCCCGCTTGCTGAAGTTTCGAAATGGGCCCGAACTGAAAGTTAACTAAGGACTATTCATGTATCGTTCCTCTCCGTACGAAAGAGCCAATCTTATTGCCGATTTTGATTCGATTCGAATCAGCTTGGCATCTCCGGAAAAGATCCGGAGCTGGTCGCATGGCGAAGTCACCAAGCCGGAGACTATCAACTACCGCACGTTCAAGCCGGAGCGCGATGGCCTCTTCTGCGCGCGGATCTTTGGACCGGTGGCCGACTGGGAATGTTTGTGCGGCAAATACAAGCGCATGAAGCATCGCGGCGTGATCTGCGATAAGTGCGGCGTGGAAGTGACTTTATCGCGCGTGCGCCGTGAACGCCTGGGCCATATTGAGCTGGCGAGCGCTTGCTCGCACGTCTGGTTTTTCAAGGGCTTGCCGAGCCGTATTGGCTATTTGCTGGATATTACGCTGCGCGAGTTGGAGCGAGTGCTGTATTACGAAGCCTTTGTGATTATCGATCCGGGCGAAGCCACGGGCCTGAGCGTGGGTGAAGTGATTAGCGACGAGCGCAAGCGCGCGCTCGATACGGAGTTTCCGGGTAAGTTTGTAGCCATGATGGGCGCGGAAGGCGTTAAGGAGTTGCTGCACCGGCTTGATATTGAATCGCTGAGCCTGGAAATCCGCGAGAAGATGAAGACGGAAACTTCAGCGCAGAAGAAGCTGAAGTACGCCAAGCGTCTGCGCGTGGTGGAAAGCTTCCGGAAATCGGGCAACAAACCGGAATGGATGATTCTGGATGTGATTCCGGTGATTCCGCCGGAGTTGCGCCCGCTGGTGCCGCTGGACGGTGGCCGCTTCGCGACGTCGGATTTGAACGATCTTTACCGGCGCGTGATTAACCGCAACAACCGCCTGAAGAAGTTGATGGAATTGCATGCGCCCGATGTGATTGTGCGCAACGAAAAGCGCATGTTGCAGGAAGCGGTGGATGCGCTGTTCGACAACGGACGCCGTGGACGCGTACTCCGCGGCGCGAATAACCGTCCGCTGAAGTCACTCTCCGATACGCTCAAAGGCAAGCAAGGCCGCTTCCGCCAGAACCTGCTAGGTAAACGGGTGGATTACTCGGGCCGTTCGGTGATCGTGGTGGGTCCGGAGCTCAAGCTGCATCAATGCGGCTTGCCCAAGAAGATGGCGCTCGAACTATTCAAGCCGTTCATCTATCACCGGCTGGAACAGCGCGGCCATTGCACTACGATCAAGCAGGCGAAAGAACTCGTTGAACAACAGGACCCGGTGGTTTGGGACATTCTGGAAGAAGTGATTAAGGATCACCCGATTCTTTTGAATCGCGCGCCCACGCTGCACCGCTTAGGCATCCAGGCGTTTGAGCCGGTGCTGGTAGAAGGCAAGGCCATCAAGCTGCACCCGCTGACCTGTACCGCTTTCAACGCGGATTTCGACGGCGACCAGATGGCCGTGCATATTCCGCTTTCGCCCGAGGCGCAGATTGAGGCCAGTACTTTGATGCTTGCTTCGAACAATATTCTGTCGCCGGCGCATGGCGCGCCTATTGCCATTCCCACGCAAGACATGGTGCTGGGGCTCTATTACCTGACCAAGATGCGCCCGAATTCCAAGGGTTCGGGCCGTACGTTCGCATCCATTGAAGATGTTTTGATTGCGCTTGAAATGGGTGAAGTGGAAACGCTCACCGCGATTAAGCTGCGCTACACGGGCCGCGTTATTGATTTGACGAAGGCGTTCGATAGCCAGAACATCATGTACACGGAGCCCATTGAGTTCGCCAAGCAGTACATGGACACCACGGTAGGCCGCGTCATTTTGAACGACGTTCTTCCCAAGCAGATGCCGTTCATCAACGGCTTGCTGAAGAAGAAGGGCATGGGGCAACTCGTTCAATACTGCTACCTGAAGTTTGGCTTGCAGGTGACGGTAGGGATGTTGGATGAGATCAAGAAGCTCGGCTTCCTGTATGCCACGCGCGCGGGCATCTCAATCGGCATCGACGACATGGTGGTTCCCGACGAAAAGGCGGGCCTGGTACACGACGCTGAAAAGCAGGTGATTGAGGTTCAGCAGCAATATCAGGAAGGCGCCATCACGCAATCGGAGCGCTATAACAAGATCATCGAAATCTGGTCGAAGGTAACCGAGGCGATTTCGGATAAGCTGTTCAAGAATCTGGAAGAGGACGACCGCACGGGCCGTGTGCTCAACCCGATTTACATCATGGCCGATTCTGGCGCGCGCGGTTCGAAGCAGCAGATCCGCCAGCTTTCGGGCATGCGCGGCTTGATGGCGAAACCATCCGGCGAAATTATTGAGCAGCCTATCACGGCGAATTTCCGCGAAGGGCTGGACGTGTTGCAGTACTTCATCTCTACGCACGGGGCCCGCAAGGGTCTGGCCGATACCGCATTGAAGACGGCGGATTCGGGCTACCTGACGCGCCGCCTTTGCGATGTGGCGCAAGACGTGATCATTACGGAAGACGATTGCGGCACCACAGACGGCATTTACGTGGAGCCGATTGTGGAATCGGGCGAAATCATTGAGCCTTTACGCGACCGTATTGTGGGCCGCGTGGCGCTCGAAGACCAACGCGATTACGAGAACAGCGTCATCGTTCACGTGAACCAGGAGATTACAGAAGAACTGGCCAGCTCCATTCAATCGGCCGGCATTGAGCGGGTAAAGATCCGTTCGGTGCTGACGTGCGAATCGAAGCGCGGTGTATGCCGCCTTTGCTATGGCCGCAATCTGGCAACGGGCCGCATGGTTGAGCGCGGTGAGGCGGTGGGCATCATTTCGGCGCAATCTATTGGTGAGCCGGGCACGCAGCTTACGATGCGCACCTTCCACATTGGCGGCGCGGCGACTCGTATCAGCGAGCAGTCTACGCAGGATGCGAAGAGCGACGGTTATGTGCGCTTTAACAACGTCAATACGGTGAAGAACAACAAGGGCGAGTTGATCGCCATGAACCGTAACGGCATCCTGATTATTGTGGACGAAAAGCAGCGCGAACGCGAGCGCTACCAGGTGGTGTACGGCGCCAAGATTAACGTTGGCGACGGCGCCAAGGTTAAGGCAAACCAAGTGCTGTTGGAATGGGACCCTTACACGTTCTCGATTCTGACCGAAGTAACGGGCGCCGTTCACTTTAAGGACTTGATTGACGGCGTGACGACGCAAGAGCAGGTTGATGAAATTACCGGCAATATGCAGGTGGTGGTGACCGAATCTTCGGACGAGAAACGCTTTCCGACGGTGATTATGCGCCCGGATGGCGGTTCGCGATCGGAAGAGAAGCGCTACCTG
Source organism: Bryobacterales bacterium (assembly GCA_963785595.1). Taxonomy (GTDB): domain Bacteria; phylum Acidobacteriota; class Terriglobia; order Bryobacterales; family Bryobacteraceae; genus Bog-105. The sequence continues at coordinate 1,064,548 of CAWAVY010000005.1, forward strand.
ATGCCGACGCATGCGCACTTGATGGTGAGCGATGGCGAGGAATTGCACGCGGGCGACGTGATTGCGAAAATTCCGCGTGCGACGACGAAGACGAAAGACATTACCGGCGGTTTGCCCCGCGTGGTTGAGTTGTTTGAAGCTCGCAAGCCGCGCGAAACGGCGGTGATTGCCGAGATCAATGGCGCGGTAAAGTACGGCGAAGTGAGCAAGGGCATGCGCAAACTGTATGTGGTGGGGGACGACGGAGTGCAGAAGGAATATTCGATTCCGCGCGGCGTCCATATCAACGTGCAGGAAGGCGAGCGCGTGCATTCGGGCGATCCTTTGATGGATGGCCCGCGCAACCCGCACGACATTCTGGCGGTGCTCGGCGAAAAGGAACTGCAGAAATACCTGGTGAACGAGATCCAGGAAGTGTACCGCCTGCAGGGCGTGAACATTAACGATAAGCATCTGGAAGTGATCTCGCGCCAGATGATGCGCTGGGTTCGGATAGAGGACATTGGCGATACCGAATTCCTGCCGGAAGAAGTGGTGGATAAGTTCAAGTTCCGCGAAGAGAATAATCGGGTGATTGAAGCAGGCGGCCGTCCCGCCATGGGTAAGCCGATTCTGCTTGGCATCACGAAAGCCTCGCTATCAACCGATTCGTTCATCTCCGCCGCCAGCTTCCAGGAGACCACGCGTGTTCTCACGGAAGCGGCGATTAACGGCAAGGTGGATTATCTGCGCGGCTTGAAAGAGAACGTCATTATGGGCCGGTTGATTCCCGCCGGTACCGGAATGGAGTTCTACCGCAAGGTGAAAATTGCGGGTGAGGACATAGTGGAAGAAGAACCGATTCCAGAGCAGGAAGTTTCGTTCGGCGAAGGATTGGGAGACTACTCGGACGATACGCCGGGGATTTATACGGGCGGGCTTTCGGAAGATCTGGGCGCCGAAGAAGTGCTGGGCGCGACTAGTAGCGAAGAATAAAAGCGCGAATTGCCATACGCGATTTAATAGATAGGAAGGGCGGCTCCCAACCGGGGCCGCCCTTTTTTGTTTGTGTGCGCGAAACGCCCGCGTTGGCGCACTACCTTCCTGGTGCTATCAGCGGGCAATCATAACTTCATGCTGGCCGATTTTGCGGGCATAGGCATGGCGTTCCTATTATTTTCTTGTCTGACCGTGCTGCCGGGCTACACGCTGGGCTGGATGCTGGATGTGCTGCGCTTCCGGCAAGGCGATGTGCTCTTTCGTTTCGCGATTAGCGTGCCGCTTGCGATTGCGCTGGGGCCAGTGATGAGCTATTTCATCGGGCGCTGGATCTCGCTCGGTGCGGCGTGCGGTTTCTACGCGGTCTTGAGCTTGGCGGCGGTTCCGCTGCTCATCGTCCAGCCGCCGCGCTTACCCCGGAAATCCGGCGCGTGGGTGATGGTTCCCTGGTGCTTGTTCGCGATGCTTGCGCTGGCGGATATGCAGATCGGGCGCCGGCTTTACTTTTCGATTATTGGTTTCGATTATGCGGTGCGGACGGCGTTTATCAGCTCAATCAGCACGTTCGGATTGCCGGCTCTGAATCCGTTCTTCTATCCGGGCCATCCGGTGTTGCTTCGCTATCACTATTTCTGGCTGATTCAAGCGGCTTTGGTGCATAAGGTGGCGGCACCATACGTTGACGCGAGGCAGGCACTGATAGGCGGGACCATGTGGTGCGGCATTGGGCTGATCTCCACCATCGTTTTGTATCTGCGGTTCTTCCGGCTGGGCGCGGAAGGGCTTCGTCGGCAGGCGCTTATCGCGATTGGCTTGCTCACGGTGACGGGTCTTGATATAGTTCCCGCTCTTTTCCTGCTGCTGCTGGTGAAGTGTGGGCTGATCGGGGTGATGTCGCCATCTATGGAGTGGTGGAACGAGCAGGTAGATGGCTGGGTGTATTCGGTGCTCTGGGAGCCGCATTACGTGGCTGGTGTGATCGCATGCTTGTTTGGGTTTCTGGTAATCTCGCAGCCGTGCGGAGGCAAGCGGAAACGCATATTGGCAGGGATAATTGCAGGGCTGGCGTTTGCCACCAGCGTGGGCGCGGCTATCTACGTGGCTTTTGTGTTCGCTCTCTTCCTGGTGAGTTGGAGTGTTGTTGCATTGGTGAAGCGCTGGTACGGAGAGTTCGCAGTGCTTGCCGTGGCTGGGGTGACGGCGGTTCTATGCTCGTTGCCATTCTTAGCGGGGTTGCGGGGGCCGGGCTCGGGCGGAGCGTTCCTGCATTTCACCGTGCGGTCATTCGTGTTGGTCGATATCCTCGCCAGCGCATTCCACCTTACTCATGTTTGGCAGAAGTACCTGGCGAATCTGCTGTTTCTCCCATTGAACTATTTTATGGAACTCGGCCTGTTCTTCGCGGTCGCCGTACTGGAATGGCGGAGATTGCGGCGAACGAAGCCGATATCGAGAGACGATCTGGCGCTGGGAATGATGGCTCTGGTGGCCGTTTTAGCTTGCACATTTCTGCGGTCGGGTGTAATCGCCAATAACGATTTGGGGTGGCGCGGATTCCTGATTGCGCAATTCGTGCTCCTGATTCGCGGGGCGCAATTGCTGCCGCCGGCGAAATCGAAGAAGCTGCTGGCGCTGGCGGCGCTGGGCCTAGCGGGGACCCTTTACGACCAAGCTTTATTGCGATTTTATCCGCCGCTTTCCGATGCCAAGTTTCTACCGAAGGTTCCTTGGCTGACGCAGGATGAAAAGCTGGGCGAGCGCACCAATGCGAGTCGCGAGGCTTATGAGTGGCTGCGCGCCCATTCGGAGCCCGCGGCGATTGTGCAGCAGAATCCGGTTCCCGTGGTTCAGGATTCTTTTTATGAGCTTTATGCGAACCGAAGCTCTGTGGCGGAAGACATTCAGTGCGCGACACAGTTTGGCGGCGATCCTAAGGAATGCGAACCATTGCAAAAAGAGCTTCAGCCGCTGTTTGCGAGCCAATCTCCAGCGCGCGCGCTCGATGCGGCTTGCAGTGCGATGCCCATTGATTTTGTAATTGTCAAAGATACCGATGCGGTTTGGGGTGGATTAGACAACCGGGTGTGGCGGCGCGAGCCGCTGTTTGCGAACCGTTTTGTGCGGATATTTCGGTGCGCGATGCACCCTAATAAGCGGTAGTGGGTCCGGTTCGTCTTCGGCAATAAGCTGAGTCGCGCGGACCGCAATTTTCTTGCGACGGTCAGGGCTCAGTTCCCTTCTTATTCGTTCAAGGTTGGTCATGCTAGTTACTTCCTTTCTTTTTCTCTCTGCCTTCGGATCGTGGCCAAGTGAGCGTCTTTTTCAAACCGACCCACCGCCTAATAAGCTTTCGCGATAACGGCGCGCCGGTCTACCGGTTCGCCAGTCACAATGCATTTGCCAGGACCATCGTGCTCATCAATTAGCGGAATGCACCGAACGGTGGCTTTGAACTCTTTGAGACGGGCGTCGCATTGCGGATCGTCTTTGATATGCGCGAAGACAAATTTCCCGCCGCCTTTTTCGGCGGTGACGTCGCGTAGAATTTCTTCCACCTGGGGCAGGGAATCGGCGGTTACGCAATTCAGCTTCAAGCGCTCTTTCGCCACCGTGTACAGAGCGGTTTGCTGCGCTGCGAGAGTCGCCTCTATTTTGGCCTTGAGATCGCTCTGCGGGACGATTTCCTTGGCTCCCGTTTCGCGGCGTTTCAGAACAACGTTAGCTGAAGCCAAGTCGCGCGGACCAAGCTCTAAGACGATGGGGACGCCGCGCCGCTCCCAATGAAAGAATTTAGCGCCGGGAGTTTGGCCTTCCCGGTTATCGACCTTGAGTTTCAGATCCGCGGCGATTTTGGACGCGGCTTCCATAACGGATGAGCGCTCTTCCTCCTTGCGATAGATAGGCACCAGCACGGTGGCAACAGGCGCGAGTTTCGGCGGAAGAACAAGGCCCTTGTCGTCAGAGTGTGTCATGATCAAGCCGCCAATCAGCCGTGTGCTGACGCCCCAACTGGTTTGCCACACGAAATCGAGCTTGCCTTCCTTGGTTTGAAACTTAACGTCGAACGCGCGGCCGAAGTTCTGGCCCAAATCGTGGCTGGTGCCCGCCTGCAGCGCGAGGCCATTCTGCATCATGGCTTCGATGGAGAAGCTGCGCAAGGCTCCGGCAAATTTCTCAGCGCCGGTTTTCATGCCCTTGATGACGGGCATGGCCATAAGATCTTGCGCCACCTCCGCGTAGATATCCAAAATGCGCAACACTTCCTCGCGGGCTTCCTCATGCGTTGAGTGGGCGGTGTGGCCTTCCTGCCAGAGAAACTCGCTGGTCCGCAGAAACAGGCGGGTACGCAGTTCCCAGCGCACCACGTTAGCCCATTGATTGAGCAAAAGCGGAAGATCGCGATAGCTCTGAATCCAGCGCGCGAAGAAGTGACCGACGATGGTTTCCGATGTGGGCCGGATGACGTACGGTTCTTCCAGTTGCTTGCCGCCGGCGATGGTGACTACGGCTAATTCGGGCGCGAAGCCTTCCACATGTTCGGCTTCTTTCTTGAGGAAGCTTTGCGGGATGAGTAATGGGAAGTAAACATTTTGGTGGCCAGTGGCTTTGAAGCGATCGTCGAAAGCGCGCTGCAACGCTTCCCAAACCGCGTAGCCGTTGGGCTTGATCACCATACATCCTTTGACAATTTCGGCGGGTTCGGCCATGTCGCCTTGGAGAACGACATCCTGATACCAGGCGGCGAAGTCTTGGGCGCGCGGAGTAATTCTGGATTCGGCCATTATTATGATTCTCGCTTGCCCGGGGGTTTGCCGGCCCTTACCGGCTTACCGCTTCTACGGCAAGATAAAATCCAACAAGAGTCATGGCAATTACTAATCATCAATTTCGCCTTGCATCGCGCCCGGTGGGAATGCCGGTCGCCAGCAATTGGAACTACGTAGAAGAGGCGATTGTGGAGCCCAAGGAGGGTGAGGTCCTTGTCAAAGTACTGTACGTTTCGCTCGACCCGGCCATGCGCGGCTGGATGAGCGAAGGCAAATCGTACGTTCCTCCGGTAGGGATTGGGGAAGTGATGCGTGCCCTGGGCGCAGGTAAGGTGATGGCCTCAAAGTTTCCAGGTATTGCGGTAGGCGATTACGTGGGCGGCATGTTTGGTGTTCAGGAATACGCAGTTGTCCTCGGCAAGGCCGTGAATAAGATTGACGCGCCGGCAAACGAATTGCCGGTGTATATAGGTGGTCTGGGTATGCCGGGCATGACCGCTTATTTCGGGCTGCTGGATATTGGGAAGCCTGAGGCGGGCAATATGGTGGTGGTTTCGGGCGCGGCGGGCTCGGTGGGTTCGATGGTGGGGCAGATCGCCAAGATCAAAGGCTGCCAAGTCGTGGGCATCGCGGGCGGTGCGGAAAAATGCAATTATCTCACGCACGAACTTGCTTTCGACGCGGCCATTGATTATAAGAGCGAGAACGTGTTTGCGGCGCTTCGCAAGGATTGCCGGAACGGGATTGACGTGTACTTCGATAACGTGGGCGGGGAAATTCTGGACGCGGCTTTGGCGAACTTGGCGCGGCATGCGCGCGTGGTGATTTGCGGCGCGATTTCGCAATATAACAACACAACGCCCATCAAAGGGCCGGCGAATTATCTTTCGCTATTGGTGAACCGCGCCAGCATGACGGGCATGCTGGTATCGGATTTCATGGCGCGCGCAGGCGAGGCGCGGGCGGCAATGGCGCAATGGCGTAAAGAAGGGAAACTCAAAACGCGTGAGGATATTGTGGAGGGGCTGCGTACGTTTCCCGAAACGCTGTTAATGCTGTTCACGGGCCAGAACGATGGCAAGCTGATGATAAGGGCGGCGGCGGAGTAAGCGGTAACTCCCGATGCGGCTGGCTTGTCGTGATTTGTCTCCGTTGTTTGAGAGAGGCGCTGCGGTTGTTGTTCCTACTCCATTCCTGGCTGAAGTGGGGGACGAACAATTTGCCCGCGAGCAACTGAAACAAGGAATAGAAACGTGGGAGCGGCCAGCCATCTTCGGATTGGAAGCGTGGCTCGTCTCGTGCTGGCGAGAAGCCCGCTATGCTTCCGCCGAGATACCTTCGCTGCTGTCTCCCGCTCAGGAGCGCGCCGTGTGGAACGGCATAATCGAACAGGAACATCCTCAATTGTTTGATGTATCGGCAACTGTGGCGTTGGCGCACGCGGCGGCGAAACTGCTGGCGGAGTGGCATATTCCGTCTGAAGGCGAGTTGTGGAACGACCATGCGGACGCGCTGCAATTCCAAAACTGGCATCGGCTGCTGCGGCGCAAATGCCGGGAGAACGGCTGGATGCTTCGTTCGGGTTTGGCGCGCCGGGTGGCGGCATGGATTGCGGAAGGCTTGATTCAGCCGAAGCTTACGGTGTTTGCGGGTTTTGAGGTTACACCGCCGGCCCTGGAAAAACTCCAGGGCGCGTTGGGCAGCTTGAGCATGCGGGTAGGCTTCCATCACAACCCCGCCACAAAAAAGGCCGCTGCGAAGAACTGTGAAGATCTGACGGGTGAAATTGAGTTTGCGGCGCGCCGTCTACGCCATTTATTTGAAGAGAAGCCGGAACGGTCATTGGCGTTGTTTGTACCGGAACTGAGCGAGCAGCATGGGTTAGTGGAGCGGACGTTAGACTCAGTTTTCTTTCCTTCTTCGGCCGCGATGCTTTCGGGTTCCAAGAGTGTGGCCGTTGAATCTTTGTTCCGGGTGGAAGCCACAGGCCGGTTGATGGATCACCCGCTGGTGGCGGCCGCTTTGTTGCTGCTGAACCTGGCGTCTCCGCGAATCGATCATGCGGCGGCGGGCGCCATTTTACGTTCTCCTTTTGTAACGGGCGCGGCGGCTGAGAGAGATCAGCGGGCTTTGGCGGATATCAAGCTTCGCAAGCGCCGGGAGTTGGACGTTTCGCTGTACGAGATGGAAGCGGCAACCCGCGCATGTCCTGTTCTCAACGCGCTTTTGAAGAAAGTGGAAAATCCTCCCCATGAGCAGAATCTTTCCCAGTGGACTAGCTTTATTTCCAGTCTATTGAAACTGATGGGTTGGCCCGGCGAGGGATCGCTCAGCGTGGGTGAAGAACAAATTACCGATCAGTGGGACAAACAGCTTTCCACTCTTTCGAGTCTTGGATTGGTGAGTCCGCCGGTGACTTTTGAAGGTGCATTGGGGCAGTTGCGCAGGCTACTGTCAGTTCGTTTGGAAAGAGGGGAGTTGTCGTCTCCCATTCAGGTGCTGGATGTCTCGCAGGCGGGGGGAGTTGAGTTCGATGCGGCGATCGGCATAGGTCTTTCGGAGGAGAGTTGGCCACCTCCGCTCCGCATCTCGCCCCTCGTGCCACTGAAGCTGCAGCGCCTTCATCACGTTCCTGGGAGCACGCCGGCGAGTGCGCGCCAAGAACGCGTGCGCCAGACTGAATCGTTGTTTGAGTCCGCTCCTGAGGTGCTGGTTACCTACAATGGGCGGCTCTCAGTCATGACCAAGGGTTTTGTCGGAGAGAAGAGCGTGGAGGCGGAGGTTTGGGACGGTCGATTGCCAAGGGAATCTTTTTCGGTGGAGACTTTAGAGCAAATCGTAGACGGGCAGGCTCCGGCGTTTGTGGCGCGCGGACAAATGCGCGGCGGAACGGGGATCATCAAGGCCCAATCGCAATGTCCGTTTCGGGCGTTTGCGGAATACCGGCTGAATGCACGCAGCCCGGAAGACGCATCGTTTGGGTTTGACGCGCGTGAGCGGGGCGGTTTTGTGCATAAAGCGTTAGAGAAAGTTTGGCAGCGGCTGGAATCGCAAAGCAAACTGCGCCGTACTTCGCCCGAAGACCTGCGGCTGTTGGTTCGCGAGGCGATTGCGGATGCGGTAGAGACAAGGGAAGAGGGTCCGCTGCACCGGCTGAGCGTGGGTACGGAGCGCGAACGGCTGGAAGACTTAATACTGGAATGGCTGGCGCTAGAGCATGCCCGCAACGAGCCGTTTACGGTGGAAACGGTTGAGCAGATTCGCAATTATGAAGTGCCGGGGTTAAGCGTTCAGCTCCGGGTGGATCGGATTGATCGTTTAAATAATGGGAATCTGGTGTTGATCGACTACAAGAGCGGCGCACAGACCAGGGGAAAGCTTGTTGGGGAGCGGCCACCAGAACCGCAGTTGCTCGTGTACGCGGCGTCGGTTGAATCGCAGGTTGATGGGATTTTCTTTGGGCAGTTGAAGCCGCGTGAAGTGAAGGCGGTGGGATTTTCGCGCAAGAAGCATTTCAAAGCGCAGACGGCTGAGGAAAAGAAAGACTGGGATACCTATATTGAAGCCAGCCGCGGCATTGTTGAGAAACTGGCGAAGGATTTTGTGCGCGGGGTGGCGGAGGTCGATCCTATCAAAGGAGCATGCGGCTACTGTGCGAGTAAGCCGTTCTGCCGGGTAAATGAACGCGGCGCCGGTGGGGAGGAAGAGGAATGATCTCCGATTCGGAGGCGCGCGAAAGGGCACTCGACCCAGGGCGCTCATTCATTGTGGAAGCGCCGGCCGGATCGGGCAAGACGGGACTCTTGACGCAGCGGTTCTTAGGTCTGCTGGGAGTGGTTGAGAGGCCGGAAACCATCGTGGCCATGACCTTCACCCGGAAAGCGGCATCGGAGATGAAAGAGCGCATTCAAAAAGCACTGGCGGATGCCGATGCGCCTGAAGCGCTGGGTCTGGACGACTACGAAGTGAAGACCCGCCAACTCGCGGTGGCGGCCTTGGCGCGGAGCAGGGAGCGTGGGTGGAATTTGCTCGAAGATCCGGGTCAACTGCAGATACAAACGATCGACTCACTATGTGGAATGCTGACACGCCAAATGCCAGTGATCTCCGAATTTGGAGGTGTGGGCAGGGTGGAGGAGGATGCGCGGGAGCTGTACAAGCTGGCGGCGCGCAATACATTGCGGGCGCTTACGGAGGGTGGCACAAGCGAGCAGGATTTGTTCCGGCGAATTGCGCTGCACTTCGATAACGAAATGTCCAGGTTAGAACAGCAGGTGGCGGACATGCTGCGGAAGAGGGAACAATGGGCCGGTTTGCCGCAGTGCTCCGGCGACCCGCTGGTAAACGACTTCGCGGAGTTACTCGAGCTGGCCCGGAAATCTTTGCGTGCGGTGTTCCGGCGGGCAGCGACGGTAGATTTTACGGAGGTGGCGCGAGCCGCTCGAAAAGCGCTGGGCACGCCGGAGAGTCCCACTGACTTGCTCTATTCGCTCGATTACCGGATTGAGCACTTGTTGGTGGATGAATTTCAAGATACCTCGCGGGCGCAATACGATCTGGTGAAAGCGTTGACAGAGCAGTGGTCTGAGGGAGATAACCGCTCGTTGTTTGTGGTGGGCGATCCCATGCAGAGCATCTACCGGTTTAGGGAGGCGGAGATAGCCTTATTTCTGCGGTGCTGGCATGAGCAACGGTTGGGCGCGGTGCGCTTAGAGCAAGTGCGGCTCACCACAAACTTCCGCAGCACACCGGAGTTGATTGAGTGGGTGCGAGAGAATATCGGGCCAACTATGCTTGAGGAAGATCTACGCCTGGGCGCGGTGAAATTTCGCGAATCGACGGCAGCGCGCAAGCCCAGTGGGGTTCGGGCGCGGGTCGTGCCTTTTATAGAGGACAAGAGCGGCTCGGCGGAAGCTGCGGAGATTGTGCGGGTGATTCGAGGCGCGCCGGCGGATGTGTCCATTGCCATTCTGGTGCGCGCGCGCTCGCATGTGAGCGAGATTCTGCCGGCGCTCAGAAAGGCAGGCCTTGTTTATCGAGCGACTAAGATTGAGCCTCTTAAGGAACAGCAGCATGTGATGGATGTGCTGGCGTTGACGCGCGCGGTGTTGCATTTGGGCGACAGAGTGTCGTGGTTGAGCTGTCTGCGCGCGCCGTGGTGCGGCCTCACCCTGGCAGATCTGGCCGCGTTGGCGGAGGGTGAGCCAGACCGCACAATTTTGGAACTGATGTCCAGTCCGGCCAGAGTAGCCGCGCTCTCGGCAAGCGGTCGGGGCAGGCTAGTACGCGTGCAGGAAGTTCTTTTGGAAGCGGTTGAAAGCGTGGGCCGTTTGCCCTTGCGTGAGCTAGTGGAAAGAGCGTGGCTGGCTTTGGGCGGTCCGGCGGCGCTGCCGGAAAAGAACCGGCGCGAGGATGTGGCGGCGTTACTCGATCTGGTGGAGAGTCTGGAGGAAGGCGGCGTGATTCGCGACTTCAGCCTGTTGAATGAGCGGCTGGAGATCACCTTTGCGCGGCCCTCAGTGGCGGAGAGCAACGTGGATGTCATGACTATCCATGAGGCGAAGGGGCTTGATTTCGATATTGTCCTGATTCCGGGAACGGCGAAAGCGGCGCGGACGTCCGAGCAGGAACTGCTGGTTTGGACGGAAGAGACGGCGGAGTTCGGAACAACGCTTTTGAGAATTGCCGCCCAGCCGCGCAAAGGCGCAACGTCCGCCGCTTATAAAGAGATATTGGAGGAAAGTGGCAAGAAAGACGAGGAAGAGAACAAGCGGCTGTTTTATGTAGCTTGCACGCGCGCTAAGAATGAGTTGCATCTGTTCGGAAGTGTGAAGCGCAAAAAAGACGGCGGCCTGACCAAGGCCGGCAGCCATACATTTCTGGGTTTGATATGGACGTCGGTGCAAAGTTTGTTTGAGAGCGAATTGCGGCGGCGCGTTCCGCAGCAACAGAGCCTGCTCTACGAAGCTACGGATGGCGCAGGTGGCACGGTGTTGAACCGTTTGCCGGAGGCTTGGCGGATTCCCCGGTTTGAAATGTCTGTCGCTTGGCAACCCGAGATGCAGCAGGCTCCGGCGGCGGCGCGGAAAATCACCTTCGAATGGGTGGGCGATGCCAGCCGGCATGCCGGTACGGTGATTCATGAGCTTTTAATGAGAATTGCGAGTGAGGGATTGGAGAAATGGACGGTTGCACGCATAGAGGCAACGCGGCCACTCGTGCGCGATGAATTGCTGCGGCTGGGCGTGCCGGCGATGGAAGAGCCGGACGCCGGCAATCAAGTGGTGCGGGCTCTGGTTAACACGTTGGGCAGCACGCGGGGGCGATGGCTCTTAGAGGCACACGCGGAAGCGCGTTCGGAATATCCAATAGGCGGCAAGGTGCAAGATAAACGGATTGCCGGTACGGTTGATCGAACCTTCCGCGACGAAGACGGGCGTTTTTGGATTGTGGATTTCAAGAACAGCGAGCATAAGGGCGCAGGGAAGGAAGCGTTCCTGGATGAACAGAAGCGCCGTTACACGCCCCAGTTAGAGACTTACGCGACGCTGCTGAAGCGGGTGAAGACCGGGCCAATCATGCTCGGGCTGTATTTTCCGCTGCTAGACGCCTGGCGTGAGTGGAGCTTTGCGGCGGAAATCACAGCCGATATTTAAACTGGAACAGGATGGCAACGAAACTTACCGCAAATGTGAAAGCCGGCGGCTGTGCTTCCAAGCTGAGCCCGAAGATTCTGGATCGCGCCCTGCGCACGGTGCCGCGCATGACGAATGAGCGTGTGCTGGTGGGCTACGATACGGCGGATGATGCGGGCGTCTACGATTTGACGCAGCCGGGCGAAACACCTTTGGCAATGGTGCAGACGGTGGATTTCTTTACGCCGATTGTGGATGACCCATACACCTTTGGCGGCATTGCGGCGGCGAACGCGTTGAGCGATGTGTATGCCATGGGCGGCCGGCCTGTCACCGCACTTTCGTTGGTGGTGTTTCCGGGCAAGGGTGACGTTACCGAATTGGAGCAGATATTGAAAGGCGGCGCTGACAAGATTCACGAAGCTGGTTGCGTGATCCTGGGCGGCCACAGCATCTCCGAAGATGAAATCAAGTTTGGCTACGCGGTTACGGGCTTGATTGATCCGCGCCGCATTCTGACCAATGCGGGAGCGCGGCCTGGCGATGTTCTGGTGTTTACAAAACGCATCGGCACGGGAGTGATATCCACGGCTTTGAAAAAAGGCATCGTCGCAGCGGAGGATATGGATGCTTCGATAGAACAAATGTTGACGCTGAATCGTGGCGCCGCTGAGGCGATGCAGCCGCTTGAAGTGCATGGCTGCACGGATGTGACCGGGTTCGGCCTGCTGGGCCATGCGCGCGAAATGGCTTTGGCGAGCGGAGTGACTTTAGAGATCGCAGCCGGTGCCATCCGTTATTTACCTGGCGCCATTGAGTACTCGAAGGCGGGCGCGCATTCGGGTGGTTTGCATAACAATCGCGAGTTTGTGGAAAGCTGCGTGGCGATGGACCCGGATATTCCCGCTGAGATCGAAGCGCTGTTGTACGATCCGCAAACTTCCGGCGGCCTGCTGATTTCGCTCGCGCCGGTGGATGCCGAAACGTTTCTGGCGGCGCGCGTGGAAGCATATACAATCGGTAAAGTGACAGAACGGCGGACGAAACCTCTGGAGGTGAAGCATTGAGCGACGTGAAGAGCCCTTTGATCATCGCTTTGGATGTAGATAGCGCGGACGAGGCGTTGAAGCTGATTGAGAAGATCGGCCCGGCTGCCGAATTCTACAAAGTGGGCATGGAGTTGTACGCCGCGGCGGGCATGAGCCTGGTACACGAGATTTCTGCGAGCGGGCGCAAAGTCTTTCTCGATCTGAAACTGTACGATATCGGCGAAACTGTAAAGCGCGCGACGCGGCGCATCTGCAGTGATGCCGCGCCTGAGTTTCTGACGGTGCATGGCAGCCGTTCGGTGATGCAGGCGGCGGTGGAAGGACGGGGAAATTCGCCGACGAAGCTGCTGGCGGTGACCGTTCTTACGAGCTTCGATCAAGAGGACTTGGCCGATCTTGGTTATAGCTGTTCTATTGCGGATCTGGTTTCCTTGCGGGTAAAGAAGGCGCGCGACAGTGGCATGGACGGAATTGTGTGTTCCCCGCTGGAAGTCGCGCGCGTGCGTTCGCTGGCGGGGCCGCAGATGAAATTAGTGACTCCCGGCGTACGTTCCGCGGGAGCGGATAAAGGCGATCAGAAGCGCGTGGCGACCCCGGCGGAAGCGCTGCGGGATGGCGCGGATTATCTAGTGGTTGGCCGGCAAGTGACGCGCGCGAGCGACCCGCGGGCTGCTTGTGAGCAGATTCTCGCGGAGATCTTAGCGCCGCTCTCCGCCGCATGATGAGCGGTGGATCGTAAAGGGGACGGACCCGGAGGGAGCTTGGTAAAATTCAACTGATGCCAAGGCTACTCACCGCCGACGACATTATGCCGCTTGTAGCGTCTCTGACCGACAGTGAACGCATCCGGCTACTGCGGTGGCTTGCCTCGCCCCGTGGCACCGATGCTTCCGGTTACACGGCGGCGCCACCAACCAGCGAAGAGTTCTCGGACGAGGAAGATCCGCTTGCCTGGGAGGCAGATGGTTGGGAAGCATTTCGTTGATCCGCGGCACGAGGTGAGGAGAGGGGTGTTGACCGCCTGTGGATTTGATCCAGCCTTATCTTAACGCTTATGGGACGGACATCTGTGTCCACGCCGAGGTTTACTGCACGTCGGTAGGATTGCGTTGGGACACAGAAATCCGTCCCCTTTGCCTGAGTCGTTAGGAACGAAGAAGCTTGAGAATGGCCTCTCCGTCCGGTGTGCCTAGACCAGTGCAAGGATCCCAACCCGTACCTGCTGAAAAAGAGCCGTTGTTGCCAACGGTGATATCGTGCAGGGTCTTGCCTGGCGCCAATTTCTCATAAAGCTTAGGATGGAGCCAACCTACGCGCTTGCCCATTCGTTCATTGAGCAGCGCAATCAATCCAGCCCAAAGCGGAGCAACCGCGCTTGTCCCGCCCACAACAATTCCCTCGCCTCCCACAAGCACGACATAGCCGGTAGCGGGGTCGGCATTGCCGGCCACATCCGGCACGCCCCGCCCGGTGGGATTGGAATCAATGGGCAGCGGCACTTTAATCTTCGCTTGATAAGCCGGTTTAGAGAAATGCTGGCTCACGCCGCCGCCCGTCGCGCCACCTTGGCTGCCGTCGTTCCAAACCGACTCGCCGGCAATTTGGCCATCCATCAGCGTGAGGCTGGTTCCGCCGCAAGCCAGCACCCAGGGGCTGGAAGCGGGGAAATCAACATGGTTAGCGCCGTCGGTTTCGCCGTCGGACGACCCGCTATCGCCGGCGGCCACGCACACCGCAATACCGAGCAACGCCGCATCATGGAACAAAGCGTTGAAAGCGTTTAGGGCTTGCGGCGTCCAACGGTCTTCCGGCATGCCCCAACTGATTGAGATCACGGAAGGCTTGCGTGTCTTGTCATGAATGGCCGCGCTAATGCCATCGTAGAAGCCCTGGTCGGTGTTGGGAGTGAAGTAGACCGCGATACGCGCAGCCGGCGCCACGGCACCGGCCACTTGAATGTCGAGGGTCACCTCGCCATCGGCGCTGGCCGGATCGCCGCTTGGACTGTTCGTTGCGCCATCCACTCCAATGGCGGTGACGCCGACACGGGGCAAGCCCAGTTGTTGCCAATACGTAGTCAGATCCGAGTTGCTGAAACCGCCGCCCAGTTCTATGAGCGCGATGGTTTGCTTCGCGCCCTTGTTGGTGGGGAAATTGTAAGCATGCGCAACCTGAAGAGGTGTGTGAGCAACACTCTGTTGGGTGCGCGGCAACACCCGATGGCGCGTTTCCGCCGCAGGCCGTTGATCGAACCCGAATACGGCAACGACCCGCCCTGCGAGCGATGGGTGCAACCAAAGCGAACCCTGACGCGTGCGGAATGTTTGATCGCCGATGCGGCGAATGTCCACATCCGCGCCGAAAGCTTCGGCAAACGCCGAATACTTTCCCGCGAGCGTGATGGCGCGAGCGGGCTGATTGATTCGAACCACGCTAAAGCCGTGTTCGTTGGCGAAACTCTCCACCGCCGCCACGTCGGCCGGATCCGCACCGTGCATTCGTTCGAATTGCTGGTGCGATACTCGCCCGTTTGGCGTATTGGGTGCATCGCCCCTACGCCTCAAAATGCAAGTAATCTGTAAAGTCTCATCCGGCGACGGCTTGCCTAGGAAGGCTGCATCGGCGGGATGTTCGCGGTGGCTACCGCTTAATATGACATGAGAAGACATGAAATTCTCCAGTCGAAGAGTAGCCTTCAGCGCCGCCGGCGCAGTTGCTCTATAGCTTTATGAAATGTGATGTAATGCAATGAAAAAGTTAGGCTTATCTTTCCAGAAAAAAATCTCAAACTTTTGTGACTGGCACTGCGGACTCAGTCGAGGGTGGTTGGCGGTCTTATCTATCGGCGTACTTCTAGCGCCCAGCCCGGCGGGTGCGCAAGCGCTTTCCGACCTGCTGGGTAAGAGCGCGCCCGCCGCTACCAGCCAAGCTCCCGTGGACCCATTGAACCGGAGCACGCCGCGAAGTGCGGTCTTCAACTTCCTGGAAGCGTGTCATTCGCAACGTTACCGGTTGGCGGCCCGTTATCTCGACCTGAGCAAAATTCGGGCCGATGAGCGCGATCAGCAAGGTCCGGAACTTGCCAAACAACTGGCGGACATATTGGACAGAGATCCGCGCTTTGAAGTGGATCTGTTGAGCGATGCTGCCGTAGGCAACCTGAACGACGGTTTGGCGCCGGAGTTTGATCCGCTGGTGAAGCTCGCTAGCGGGGAAGACTCGTCGGCGCTGCTGCTTCAGCGGGTTCAACTGCAGGGAATGGAAGTGTGGGTTGTTTCGAGCGACAGCGTGCCCCGCATCGCCGATGTAGACGCCATGGAGAGCGAATCGGAAATCGAGAAGAAGATGCCCAGCGTTTTGGTGAAGCACAAGATACTGGATACGCCTGTCTGGATCTGGCTCGCCCTCATCGCTTTGACGCTGCTTCTGTTCGTGCTCTCACGCGTGCTTTCCCGTTTGTTCCTGACCATTTTTACTCCCGTGGCGGATCGCTTCGCGAAATCGTTAAGGAGCTACCGTTTGGAAAGCCTTACCGACCCGCTCCGTCTGCTGATTTCGCTGGCGGTGTTCAGAGCGGCCATGGAGTTTGCTACGCCAGCAGCGTTGTTGCGCGATTACCTTCTGAAACTGCTGGCGTTTCTGGCAACGCTGGGCGTGGCGGCGTTAGCCATGCGCGTGATCGATATTGCGTCAACGCATATACAAGGCCGCAGCGGCACGGAGCGCGCCCTGGCGTATTCGGTATTTCCGCTGGGTCTGCGGATTGTACGGATCGGCATTTTTCTGATGGCGGGTTTGGTGATTTTAGCGTCGTGGGGTTACAACACAAATGCCATTCTTGCGGGCCTGGGCGTGGGCGGACTCGCGGTTGCATTGGCAGCGCAAAAGACGATTGAGAATCTGTTTGGCGCAGTGTCGCTGATTACCGACCGCCCGGTGCTGGTGGGCGATTTCTGCCAGTTCGGCAGTCTTAGTGGAACCGTGGAAGACATTGGGTTGCGTTCGACCCGCGTTCGCACGAACGACCGCACCATGGTCACCATTCCCAACTCCAGCTTCTCCACCATGACCATTGAAAATTTTTCAAGACGCGACCGCATGTGGTTTCACCCCACACTACGTTTGCGGCGCGATACGACTCCAGAGAAAGTGAGCGAAATGATGGACACCACCGTTGCCATCCTGCGCAATCATCCGCTGGTTCAGATGGGGGATCTACCCGTGCGCTTCACCAAGATCACAGACTATTCTCTGGATCTGGAAGTCTTTGCTTATGTGGCTACGCCGAACTTGGACGAATATTTGAAAGTGCAGACTGAGTTGTTGCTCAAATTGCTGGAAGCCGGCCAGCGGCATGGGGTTGGATTTGCGGTGCCGGTTGCCGAATCCATTACCATCAATCCGCCGCCGGTTTAGAAGTGTGCAATCGGCTGCTATTTTGGGAGCGAATGGTGCGGTATCTGCGGAGTTCCGGCTCTTTCTTTGTGGCAATCGTTTGGGTCTGCTTTCTTGTCCGCGGTCTGTTTTATTGTTCGTTCCTTCCGGTGTGGGAGGGCTACGATGAGTGGGCGCATTTCGCGGTCATCGAGCGAATGGCTACCGATAACGAACTGCTGGTTGACCGCAATGAACCGGTTGCGCTTGACGTCGAGGCGTCTATGGCCCTGGCGCCAGAACCTTGGAACTCGGGCAAGTCTTTCATCAGCGAAGATGAGTATTGGCGCTTGCCTGCGGCGGAAAGAGCGGAAAGACTGCGCAAGTTGACGGCCATTCCCGTTAGCTGGGCGCAACGGTATGACCCAGCCGGCGCGCTGATCTATGAGGCGCAACAACCGCCGCTTTATTACTGGATCTTCGCTTTTGTTTACAGACTTGTGGCTACGCGTCCACTGCTGGAGCGTGTCTTTTTACTCCGCTATCTCTGCGTGTTTGTTTGCTCCTTCGCTATTCCCGTCATCTACCTGGTGGCCCGGCGCGCCTCCGGCAGTACGCTCACTGCAATGTTCGTCATCACGCTTGTCTCGGCATTGCCGGGCCTGATGATCGATTTTACGCGTGTAGGAAACGAGTGTCTCGGCATTCTCATATATTCGTGGCTGACGCTATTGGCTCTTCCAGGCGGTAATGACGACTTCCGCGTCCGCCGCGCAATCTGGACCGGCGTAGCTCTTGGCATTGGGTTGTTGACGAAGGCTTATTTTCTGACCGCCGTGCCCGCTTTGGGAATTCTCTATCTCTCGCGGATGTGGCGAACTACCCACCGCCGCGAATGGAGTGTATTCGCGGGGTTCGTTTTTGGCATCGCGTTGCTCCTTGCGGGTTGGTGGTATGCGCTGAATCGTATGGCAACAGGGACTTGGTCAGGTGTGCAGGAATCGGTCAAGCTGGCTCATTACACTTTGCCGCAGTATCTGGCCGGGGCCATCCAGATCCAGTGGCGGAACGCGCTGGATTCCATACTGGTCTCTCATGTTTGGATTGGGGGCACGAGTTTTTTGAGCATTCGCTCCTGGATGTATCACCTTATATTCTTGGTGGCCGCGGTAGGCGGGGTGGGAGTTGCGGCCGCAATGGGGCGTAAGCCCGAAGGCCGAAAACTGTTGTTTCCGCTGTTGGCAATCTACGGATGTTTTTGGTTGGGTCAGCTTTACGACGTGGTGTTGATGTACCTGGCCAGAGGCGCGAATATGTCCATGGGTTGGTACCTTTACAGCGTGGTTGGGGCGGAACTCACGCTGCTGGTGATTGGCTTCCAAACGCTGACGCCCGCGCGCTTCCGGGCGTGGACTTTGGCCACGATGGTTCTTTCCATGGCCGCGCTCGATCTCTACACTGTCGATTTTGTCAGCATTCCCTATTACGTGGGCTTAACCGCTCACCGGCCGGGCAGTGATGCTCTTCAAGCCTTCCACCTCGTTCAGCTACGCGGCTTTGGAATGGGTGAAGTTCTGAACCGGCTTTCCGCTTTCAAGCCTTTCTGGTTAACGCCTGGGAGCATAGCGTCCGTTTGGGCAGTCTATATCTGCGCTACTTTGTCGCTCATTTGTGCAGCGTTTTGGATGGCGTGGCGGAGCCGCAACGCTGAAGATAGCGATGGCGCGTTTTGAACACTACGGCGCCCTGATAGCTGACTCCCTCGATAGATTCCGCAGCTGTTAATAATCGGCGCCCTTGTTCTGCCGCGAGCCAGTTGCCGACTCTGACACCCAACTTTTCACACCTTTCACTCTGCGAATTCCGGCTGCTAAGTCTGAACTGAGAAGACCACTATCAGCGGCTTCATAGGCCAGCCTCCGTACGGCAGCGAGCCGCAGGTTAATGGTGGACGGCGCATAATTTCGCTGCTCTAGTGAAATCCGGTATCGAGTGACCACAGTTTTGTTAAATGCCAAACCAGGCTCCGAACAATACCATTCCACAAACTCTCTGATGGCGTGGTCGTAGGAGCGTTGAGAACTGGCAGACGAAAGGCTCGTCAGGACGGCGGACTTGGATTGCTCCAAGTCGGCCAATTTGAGCACGTTTTGGGTACGCGCTTAATTTTACGCTTTGCCATTGCTGCGGCCTCCACATGCCGCAGCCAAAAGCATGGCGCAAATCGGTCGCGCTTGGCGTCACATGGGCGTTTACTAAGCCCGGATTGAGACACTTAGACCCCAGGGCATGGTTGAGATTGTTCTCCGCTGTATCATGTGAAGCCGGACATTCCAAGGCATTGTTGTATAACAATTCGGTGGAAGGAACAAGACAATGCGATTAAGCAGCGTGATTCTGAATTGTGTGATTTGGGTGACATTCGCCCACGCGCAAAATGGCTGCGACGCGCTGAAAGATCTGAAATTGGACCACGCTGCCGTGACTTCGGCCAAGTGGATGGAAGCCGGGCCCGTGCCAGTGCCGATGGGTTTTCCGCCCAAACCGCAAAACATATCTGTGATGCGGCGTTGTGAGGTTGACGCCGTGTCCCGTCCTACTTCGGATTCTGAGATCCATTTCTCGCTGTGGCTGCCGGCGCCGGAGGACTGGAACGGCAAGTACTTGCAGCGGGGGAACGGCGGTTGGGCCGGGGCGATTTCGATCTCTCAGCTGATTGGACCGCTTGCTCAAGGTTATGCTGTCGCCGCGACCGACGACGGGCACACGGCGACCGCCGGTCCTTTGCCCGACGCCAGTTGGGCCATTGGTCACCCAGAAAAGCTGATTGACTTCGGGTTTCGTGCGGTGCATGAGACCGTCGCCTTATCCAAAGAAATCGTAAGTGCGTATTACGGCAAGCCCGCTAGACGAGCCTATTTTCAAGGCTGCTCCGACGGAGGCCGGGAAGGGCTGATGGAGGCGGAGCGTTATCCGGAGGATTTTGTGGGAATCATCGCCGGCGCTCCGGCCAATCACTGGACCAACCATTTTGCCGGTTTCCTTTGGAATGAGATGGCGCTATCCGCCATAAAGGACCGTCCACTCAACGCCGATCAAATGGCAAATGTTCAAAAGGCCGCGCTCGCCGCCTGTGATGCTTTGGATGGGGTGAAGGATGGTTTGATCGACGACCCGCGCAAGTGCCACTTCGACCCGTCCGCGCTGTTGTGCCAAGGAGCAGCGCCGGCGGGCTCGTCTTGTCTGACTCAGTTGCAGATTGACGCCTTTAAGAAGATCTATGCGGGCCCCAAAGATCCGGTGACGGGGATGCAAATCTATCCCGGCTATGAACCCGGCACGGAAGGCGAGCCGGGCGCGTGGATTCCGTGGATTGTGCCCGGCATGGGTATTCCTACCTCCATTCAAGCGATGTTTGGAAATAGTATGTACGCCCAGGCGGTGCATGAGAACCCGCGGTGGGATTGGAAGAACGCCGACTTGCACCGCGAACTCCAATTGGCCGACGAGAAGACGGGCGCGATTCTCAATGCCTACAATCCAGATCTCCGAACGTTTCGCGCCCACGGCGGAAAACTGATCCAGTACCACGGCTGGGGGGACGCCGCCATTGCGCCGCGCGATTCCATTGAGTTTTACGAAAAGGTTGAAGAATTTTTCAGAGACTATCCCGATCCGCGCTCCACGAACGCGACCGATGTCCGCGACTTCTACCGTCTCTTTATGGTCCCGGGAATGGGGCATTGCGCCGGTGGGCCGGGACCAACCAGTTTCGGCAATGACGACTCCCGAATTCCCGCTGACGCCGAACACGATGTACTCAAGGCCTTGGATCGCTGGGTCATGACGGGTGCTGCTCCGGACCAACTGATTGGAACGGGCAAGGTTGCAGGAGCCGCTTTAACACGGCCACTGTGTGCGTACCCAAACATCGCAAAATACGAAGGCGCCGGCGATACGAATGCAGCCGAGAGCTTCGCATGCGTACCAAACCGAAAAGAGTAAGTTTTCTGCTGTGCCCACAGAGCGCCGCACGATTCTTAGCCGCGCCATTCTTAATGGAAGAGAACGCGCTTCGGAACCAGACATAATTCCGTTGCGCGAGACGCAAGATTTAGAAATCACCGACCGGCATGGTGGCTCGAACCGCTTGACGCCAGGGCGTTTATCAGTCCTGATCTTCGGCGGCTTTAGCGAGCCGCCGCTGGGCTATGATGTCCGCTTCAGCCGTAGAAGACAGTCGTCTTTTGGGATTCGTTGCCTTGGCATCATTCCCTCGATGATGATTCGCCCATTTTGCCGTTCTTCCTCGATCATCTCGTTCAGATCCGCTTTCCAGAACAGCGGTATTTGGAGGATGGTTGGCAGCAAGCTCCCGCATCGGCAGGGTCCCATTTCAAGAGTTAAGAAAAGCTTCGCTCGTGCTTTATCTCGCTGCGCCGCACGCTCTCCTTCAACGGCCGAGGAGAGCGATTCAGGCTCGCCGAAAAAGAGCTCATCCTGACCGGTTTTGCCTATCCGATGCTCCCTCTGCGCGGCGTCGCGTACCTGATCCTGCGCCATTACCAGCCGTCTCTCGACATCGCGGAATTTCTCCACGCCTTTAGCGCTCCTGGTGGCGTAAATAAGGTGGCAGTAAGCGCGCTGATGAAGCGGCTTTAGTATTTTCGTATAGGTTACGTATGGGAAACTGCCCATTGCACGAATCCGCTCGATATAGAACTCAACGATTGCAGCCTCACGATTCGGCTGCTCGCGTAAGAATCGCCAGTCCTTGCACCCGAAAAAACGGTCGAGGGAAGTCTCGGTTGGCATGTCCGTAGAGTTAAGGAATCGATTGACGAAGTCGTACATAAGATTGATCACGACTTCTCCCGGCTGGTGCCTTAGCAGCGGGCCGATCTTATCCATCGGGATGTTCCATCCGGTTGGGTCAATAAAGATGAATGCGAATTTTCCCGCAATGGCCGAAATGATCTGCGCGATGTTGGCCTCAAATTCTCCGGGCAGCGTCAGCGTCCTAACCGCACCGCGAAAACGCTCGACTGCCTGTTCAAGAGTGGCGTAAGATGTCGGGTCTTTTTCGATGAACACCGCATTGATAACGGGATTCCGATGTTGTGCCGCAAGTCCGTCTCTGACGTAGTTCAGCTTGTCCAAAGCAATGCGGATGCTGGTGTCTGCGAGATCTTCATCCGCGTGCCGCCACGGCCCACTGAAGCAGTCAACGTAAACAAATTCACGTTGTGTGTATCCGATGTGAAATGCGACCGTCTCCAAGTACTGCTCGAGAAAAAGTGTTTTACGTAAGTTTGTTCTTTGCCTCGATAGTACAGTGGGGGCTTCATCGTGTGCTGTCACGCGTGAGCCAATAATTTCGGCTTTTTAGCTGTCTGAATTTGCACAAACAATTCATTCCCGACAAGTGGGGCAAGTGTGTCCAGAATTTTCTGACGCTCCTCGCGCGATGATATCGTCCGACCGTCACGACCCGGCATTTCGTCGTAGGTCCGCCCATCGAGCAAACGGCCAAACTTCCCCTTTTGCACGCCCCCCCATTGTTTAAAAAAAAATGGGATCTTTCCCCTAGTGCACTGAGCGTGGATGTTTCTCACCCATTCTGGCTCCATCCGTCTCGCGCCGCCGCCACTTTCCCCGCCAACGATTACCCAGTGAATTCCGCGCAATTCGATAGAGCCAAGATCCTCTAGGAGAGGCTCGACGCTCAGAAACCGAACGGCGGCGGGAGCGCGCTGAATCTGAGCGATCCGGGGCACGCCGTACTTACGATCTTCCACGCTCACGCCCCACCAGATGTGCGAAGCCCTTGCCGCATCTTTTAGTTTCGTGTTCAGCAAGGAACAGAGTCGTTCAGCGCGCTTTGTGAGCACCTGATACGTGTGCCAGTTGGCGCGCAGCATAACTTCTGCGACAGCCACGATATAGCTATCGGGAACAGCATCCTGGAAAAGATCGCTCATGCTATTGACAAACACCGTCTTCGGCTCCGGCCATCGAACCGGTTCTAGCAGCTTAGCTGGGACGAGGCGCGGTGTGAATCCATCCTCATATGGATGGCTAGGCACACCGCGAAACCGTTCGGCAAAAGTTTCGGCGTAGCAGTGCTTGCACCCCGGACTGACCTTTACGCAGCCACGAACTGGGTTCCAGGTGGCCTCGGTCCACTCGATCTTTGAATGCTCACTCAAAAGATTACCCTTGAAAACATGTTCGCACAAAATTGTTCTAACACCGAAGCCGCCTCACAACCGTTCGCTTATATGTTTTCGGATTATTGGCTTCATTTCCTGGAGTAGCAAAATGGACAATAGAGGCGCTGCCTGCGGGAATGGGTTTTGATTCGACTGGTTGGAAATCGCATGCTGATAGGCCATGAACGCAAGCACGTCACCCATTCAATCCCAGGTCGCAAGAATGACAAACGCATTTCAGGCCAACATCCGCGTCGGCTACGGTCCGCTCTGGGCTAATCCAAAGTCGCCCTAGCGTTTGTCATTCCTAATCCGTAGATGCGGCCTCGAAAGTTGCCAGTTCAGCGCGTTCTGAATGACGCTTTGATCTTGGTAGGACCGTTGAACGAAGTGGCGAAACAGAAGGATGATGCGGTCGCGCGCGAATATTATGAGCTACTATCCAAATGCTGGCCCCACCTGTTTGTGGACTGTACTAGGGCCGGTGGTTCGTTTAACCGGCCTAATCGTGTTGGGCCGGAAACCCTGTCAGCTTCACAAGTTCCTTTTCCAGATCGGTCATAGCGGCTTCGGGTGTTACTTTGCCGCGTAAAACCGAGTTCACGGCCTTGGCATACTCAAGCGAGGCCGCGTCGTATTGTTGTCCGGCCACAGTAGACGGCCGCGCCACAACACTGTTCATCAGTGTGGACGATATTGCCAGCAACGAAGTTCTGGTTTTCACATCGGGTCGATGACTCACGGCGATATGGGTAGGAATTCCGCCGGTTGTCAATAAACGCTGCAAGTCCCGGTGTTCGTCGGTGAGTTCAAGCAATGCCTTAATCGCCATTTCCCGATTGGCGGCATATTTGGAGACGCCCATACCCAGTCCGCCGAGAGTTCCACGGTGCCCACCCGGTCCTGCCGGCAATGGCGCTACGCCAAAGGAGCGGTGTTTGGCTGAAGAGCGGTCCGCTATCTGTCCGTAGGCGCTCGCCCAATTGCGCATGAAGACCGTCTGGCCTGCGTCCCAAATATTCATGGCGTCGTCTTCCCAATAAACGTATTCGGCCGGTGGCGAAATGCTACCCATCCATTGCGTCGCGCGCCGCAGTGAGCCCAGGAACAATGGGCTCTTCACATGCACCATACCCGTCTGTTCAATAAAAATGCCACCGCCTGAAGAGGCCTGCCACTCCAGGGCGTTACAAGTGCCACCCTCTGAAAGGGAACCTTGCCAAAGATAACCCCAGAAATTGCGATTCCCGGCGCGGCGTTCTCCTTTTTGGATACGTGCGGCCATTTGCGCCAGTTCTTCCCAAGTCTGTGGCGGGTGCTGGAAACCGTATTTCGCCAGCAGATCGCTGCGATAGTAAAGCACCCCCATATCCACAAAAAGCGGCAACGCCACTAAACGGCCGCGGACCGTATAGCTGGCGATCAAATCGGGCGCGAAGCCGTTGACGGCGTCTTTCAAATAAGGCCGCAGATCGACCAGATCGTCAGCTAGAATCGCTGGCCAGACCACGTCAATTTCCAACAAATCAGGTTTACTGACACGAGCTTTGAGCAATTGACGATACTCCGCCAACTTGGCGTTGATTACGTATTGCGTCTTGATTGTATTTCGTTGGCCAAAGGATTGAAAAAAGGCCTGTTCGAATAACAGATTCTTCTCCCAGGCGAGCGACATCGTTTGCAGCGTTGGCTGGGCGCGCGCACCTGGTTTTAGCAGGAGATTCAGCTTACCATCACAGCTTTCGAGGCCACCCACGATAAGGCATAGAAGTACTCCTTGTTGGAATAGGGCCCTGGGGAAAGGGCTGGTTTCGTGCCGAATCATCGGAAGTCTTCCTAAGACAAGTAGATTCTCAGTCGATTTTTTCGCTCGTAGAGTAGTCACTTTGTCGAAAAGGGATAGTGCGGACCCAGCCGAAACGAAACCTGGAATATGAATCGAGACACCGAAAGCATCCGTTCGCTCCGATCGTCTTCGCGGATCGGAACGCGGCTTTCGCTCTGCTTTGCGTTTCTCATTTTGCTGACAGCGGCGGCGGCAGGTTTCGCCACGTGGC
This sequence comes from Bryobacterales bacterium, assembly GCA_963785595.1. Classification (GTDB taxonomy): domain Bacteria; phylum Acidobacteriota; class Terriglobia; order Bryobacterales; family Bryobacteraceae; genus Bog-105. The sequence goes on from CAWAVY010000005.1 coordinate 1,089,620, forward strand.
AGTTAGGCGTTTCCGGAATCCAGACGGCACAACTGGACGAAGCAGACCGCGGGATTATCGCGGTACTGCATGTGAACAACGATGTGGCACGTTTTTCAGAAGCAGTTCGCAACGCCGAAGACTTAGAGCATCTCAAGGCGGTCATGCCGCCGCTACGCAGCCAGATGTCGAACGACATGCAAGTAGCGGTGAAATTCCTTAGGGGAGACTGCGTTAATGGCGAGGCACAGGCCTTTACGGCGAGTCTGCTTTCGCACTTTGAGGTAACGGTCCCTGGTGAGATTGAACAGATCACGGCGTTAGCGGAGGCAGGCGATTGGCAGGAAGCGCGCTTTCGCATTAAGAACCAGTTTGCCGCGAAGAGTGCGGCCGTATCGGAATTGAGTGCTGCATTGGAGATCTATGGCCAAACGGAGCGAGAAGCGGCGTTGCGGAGCATTGCGGCGACACGGCTTCACATGTTGTGGAGCTGGTTGCTGTGCGGCCTGCTGAGCGTGGTCATTGCGTGTATTCTCGGGGCACAAGTGACCCGCAGTATTTCCCGCCCGCTTCGGCGCCTGGAGAAAGGAGCGCAGGCACTAGCGGCGGGAAACTTCGGACAACGCATCGAGGTAGAAGGTGAAGATGAGCTGGCGATTGTGTCGCGCGCCTTTAACGACGCCACTGTAGCCATAGAAGAGTCGCACAAGACTTTGGAACGGCGCGTGGCGGAACGCACAGCGGAACTGGACACGGCGCGGCAAGCGGCGGAAGCGGCCAGCCGGAGCAAAAGCGAGTTTCTGGCAAACATGAGCCACGAGATCCGCACCCCGATGAACGGTATTTTGGGGATGACCGATTTGGTTTTGGACACCGCTGTTACCGCCGAACAGCGCGAATATCTGCGCGCCGTGAAGAGTTCCGGCGAGTGGCTGCTCACGGTTATCAACGACATTCTGGATTTCTCGAAGATTGAAGCGGGCCGGTTGACGATCTCGCCCGTTGACTGCGATCTGCGACTAGGACTGAACGATTTGCTGAAACCACTGGCCGTTAGAGCTGCACAAAAAGGCTTGGATCTGCGTTTGAATGTGGACGGCACGATTCCCGACCGGCTTTGTCTCGACCTGGATCGAGTGCGTCAGGTGGCGGTCAACCTTCTTGGAAATGCCATCAAGTTCACTTCGGCCGGTTATGTGGAACTAACGGTAAGCGTTTCGTCGAGCGCGGAAACGGATTTAGTGCTCCTTTTCGCGGTAAAAGATACGGGCATCGGCATTGCGGCGGACAAACTGAAATCGATCTTCGAAGCCTTCACACAAGCGGATGGTTCAATCACCCGGCAATATGGAGGCACCGGTTTGGGGCTCACCATCTGTGCGCGCCTGGTGGAATTGATGGGCGGTCGAATCTGGGTTGATAGTGTGCTCGGCGAAGGATGCAAATTCTGTTTCACGCTACCGTGTAGGGTTTCGGCCGCTGAAATACCTGCGGCTGATACGCCACGATCGGCCGATGCCGAAACAATTGTGCCTTTACGCGTCCTACTGGCTGAAGATAACGAAGTGAACCGAATGCTGGCAACTCGACTTTTGGAAAAGGAAGGCCACAAGGTTGTTAGTGCTCGCGATGGCCAAGAGGCGGTAGAGATCTTGGCATTGGACACTTCCTTCGATTTGGTGCTGATGGATCTGCAAATGCCGCGCCTCGGCGGCTTGGGCGCGACTCAGGCCATCCGTGAGAGGGAGAAGGCAGGAGCCAGACGTATCCCTGTCATCGCCTTGACCGCGCACGCCATGACTGGCGACGAGCAACGCTGCCTGGCGGCCGGAATGGACGACTATTTGTCCAAGCCCATCAACCGGAAGGCGCTCGCGGAGAAGTTTCGGAAGTGGACGCCCTCCCCGACAACTGCCGACCGTTTGCCACAAAGCAAACAAATTCCATGATTAGTTCTTGTCACGCCGTCGCTTCTGGACCAGTCATCCGCGGAATTCGACCGAAGGCCGTGGCTAAACTCTTCCGGACGGCCTTTTGGGCAGCGGGGGCCGCCTCGTAACGTCGTTGACCGATGTCGCGGAGCGAGATCACCCAGGTATGGGCGCCCAATCCACATATTGGATGGTTTTTAGTACAATCGGCGCATTGGAGAAGGCACTTGGGATAGCTAGCCCCCCGATTCGCATTCTGAGCGTCGAGGATCATCCGGTTTTCCGCGAGGGATTGAATACGATTATCGCGTCCCAGCCCGACATGCTGCTGGTCGCCCAGGTCAGCAATGGCGCGGAAGCTCTGGAAGAATTCCGCCGTCACCGGCCGGATATCACCTTGATGGATCTCCGCCTTCCCGGGATCAATGGCGCCGACGCGCTCATCGCCATTCGCGGTGAGTTTCCCCATGCGCGCGTCATTGTTTTGACTACTTCAGACGCCGACGGCGAGATTCAACGGGCCCTGCGTTCAGGCGCCTCCGCCTACATGCTGAAGAGTATGCCCAAAAACGAATTGCTGGCTGTGATTCGCGCGGTTCACGCGGGAAACCGGCACGTACCCGCGGAAGTGGCGGCCCGCCTTGCCGAACATCTGGGAGACGAAAATCTTACCGATCGAGAGCTGGAAGTTCTCCGGCTCATTCGAGACGGACACCGCAACAAGCAGATCGCAGGTGAGCTGTCGATCGCCGAAACCACCGTCAACTTCCACATCAAGAATCTGGTGGACAAGCTGGGCGCCAACGACCGCACGCACGCGGTCACCATTGCTGTCCGGCGTGGGCTGCTAGCCGTGGAGTGATCCTGTAGAAAAACACAGGTCCACCCCTCAAGACCTCGATGGGGCTGTCCGGAGTTTAAGCGGTGTAACATATAACGACATCAAAGCGCATCATGTTGCCACGTCTCTTGCCCATGTTCGTATTCGTGTGGTTGCAGGCGGCGGCGTCAGCCTGGGCGCTGGATCCCGCGAGACACATCACTCAGTACGCCCATGCCGTCTGGCGGATACAGGACGGCGCATTCAGCAGCGCGCCTTTGACGATCATGCAGACTCCTGACGGCTACATGTGGGTGGGCACTGCCGACGGCGTCATGCAATTTGATGGCGTCCGCTTCACGCGGTGGACGCCCGGCCACGGACAGCAGTTATCGAACTCCGAGGTGCATCGACTCATGACGACGCGCGACGGCAGCGTATGGATCAGCGCCCGTGCCTCCATGAGCCGGTGGAAGGGGCACACGCTCACGAACTACGCCACCGGCTCGAGGGGCATCGTCTCCGGGGTGGCCGAGGACAACGACGGGACGTTATGGCTCGGACAAACCTATCCGCAGCCGGGAACCGGACCGCTCTGTCAGGTACGGGCGACGGACCTGCAATGCCTCGGTCCGGGCGACGGCATACCGTCCTTCAACGCTGGAGCTTTCCTGGCGGATAGCGGCGGGACGCTCTGGGTCGGCGGCGACACCCTGCTACTGCGCTGGACACATGGAGCGCCGACGGTATACCGTCCGCCAGGGCTAGCGGCAAACAGCGGAATGGAAGGAATTGCGGCGCTCGCGCCGTCACCGGACGGCGGATTGTGGGTGGGTATCGCGAAAGTCGGGCGCGGTCTCGGCCTCCAGCGATTCATCGACGGCCAATGGCAGTCGTTCGATACTCCCTCATTCCACGGCAGCTCCATGGTGGTAACGTCGCTCCACACGGATCGCCGAGGCACGCTGTGGGTAGGCACCTATGATCGCGGAATCTACCGCATTTGCCATGCTAACAACGGCGTCGTCGTCGACCACTTCGACCGGACCAACGGTCTGTCTGGTGACTGGGTTCGCGACATCACCGAGGATCGGGAGGGTGACCTGTGGGTAGCGACGTCGGAAGGTGTGGACCGCTTCGCCGATACGCCGGTCGCCAGTGTGTCCGTGGCCGAGGGATTGTGCTCGGCCGAAGCCGAGTCGGTGGTCGCCGCTCGAGACGGGAGCATCTGGACAGGCGGTGACGGCGCGTTGACCCGTCTCCGCGACGGCGCCGTAACGTGCTTTCGCAGCGGACGCGAACTGCCTGGCTCGCAAGTCACCTCCTTGTTCGAGGATCATGCCGGCCGGCTTTGGGTCGGCCTCGACCAGGGCCTCTGGGTGTACGGCCGTGGCCGATTCCAGCAGGTCACGCGGCCGGACGCTCGTCCGGTCAGCCTTGTTACCGGGATCGCCGAGGACGCCGAGCAACGCATCTGGATAACGGTGGCCGGGCCGCCGCGGATCATGATGCGCATCGACGGTCTGACGGTGCGCGAAGACGTTCTGGAGCCGCCGATGCCGCGCCGCGTCGCGCCAGATTCCACCGGCGGACTGTGGCTCGGGCTGTTTAATGGCGACTTGGCGCACGTCCGCGATGGGCAGACCGTTGTCCATGCCTTCCAGCATCCCGAAGGCGCGGTGATCTCAGAGATTCTGTCGGAGGCAGACGGCTCTGTCATCGCCGCCTCCACCTACGGGCTGATCGGGTGGCGGAACGGGAAGACATTGACGCTGACGCAGAAGAACGGCCTGCCGTGCGAACGGGTCTACGACATCGCGTTCGACCTTCGCGGCAACCTCTGGCTTTACATGAACTGCGCGTTGGGCGTGCTGAGGAGCGCCGACCTCCAGGCCTGGAAGCACAACCCCGATATCGCCGTCACGATACCAACCTTCGACGCGCTCGACGGCGTGCGACCCAACTTGGCGGCGTTCGCAGCATCTGCGCGATCGCCCGATGGCCGCTTGTGGTTCGCCAACAATTCGTCCCTGCAGGTCATCGACCCGGAACATCTCAGGCGAAACACCGTTCCGCCGCCGGTGTTCATCGAACAGGTGGTCGCGGACCACACCGCCCTTCCAGTTGAGGGCATGTTGCGGCTGCCGCCGCGCAACCGCGATTTGGAGATCGACTATGTAGGCCTCAGCTTTGTCGTGCCGCAGAAAGTACGCTTCCGCTATCGCTTGGATGGTCGCGACCAAGCATGGCAGGAAGCGGGGACGCGCCGTCAGGCGTTCTACAACGACCTCCGCCCTGGGCTGTATCGTTTTCGGGTCATCGCCTGTAATAACGACGGCGTCTGGAACGAAGCGGGAGCCTCCCTCTCGTTTTTCATCGCTCCCGCCTGGTATCAGACGAAGTCTTTCCTTGCCTCTTGTTTTATAGCCGGAGTTCTGCTCGTCCTTCTACTTCACAGGCTCCGTATGCGCCAGGCTGCCCATGCCCTGAGCGCCCGTTTCGACGAGCGGTTGGCAGAGCGCACTCGTATTGCCAGAGAGTTTCACGATACTCTGCTCCAGACCATCGAAGGTAGCAAGCTGGTTGCGGATGATGCGCTGGATCAGTCATCTGATCCAACCCCAATGCGGCGGGCTATGGAGCAACTGTCTGAGTGGCTTGCTCGAGCCATTCAGGAAGGGCGGGCGGCGCTCCACTCCCTGCGTACTTCTACGACCGAAACCAACGATCTTGCAGAAAGCCTGCGTCGCGCAACGGAAGAATGCCGGATGATCAGCGCGATGAAGACCTCTTTCACCCTGCAGGGTGAAACCAGGGAAATGCACCCTGTGGTTCGGGACGAAATCTACCGGATTGCGTACGAAGCTATCCGCAATGCATCTGTGCATTCCAAGGGCAGTGAACTAAGCGTGGAGCTGAAATATGCGCACGGCCTTTCAATCCGCGTGAGCGACAATGGCGCCGGTATTCCAGCTCCGCTCATCAGCCGCGGGAAAGACGGACACTATGGTTTGCAAGGAATGCAAGAGCGCGCCGAACGCATAGGCGCAAAGTTGAAGGTCACCAGCTCCGCAAATTCTGGAACAGAGATCGCCGTTGTCATTCCGGGACGAGTTATCTTCCTTCGCCCCGGTAGGTCCCTGATCGAGAAGATTGCGTCCACGTTTCGCGTGACAAAATAAACCCCCCTCTATCCGCGACACCCCAGCCACTCTTCAATAGTCGCGAACCTGAAGAAAAACACAGCTTTGTCTCTGTAGATTCCCAGGTTTCTCGAAATCCGCGATCCGAATAGCATAGTCAAAGTTGGCAGACTTTAGGACTTAGCAATTCGATGAAAGGGCGGCTATCCGATGAAGAATAACGGAACGGCACTAAGCGTCAGAAGGCAATCCATCTACGGTACGCTGGCGCTCATGACAATCATGTTAGGCACAGGAGCAAACACTATGGCACAAACAAACACATCGACGCATGTAAAGAACGTCGTTCTTGTCCACGGCGGTTTTGTGGACGGGTCCGGTTGGGCTGGCGTCTACAAAGCTCTGAAGAAGGAGGGCTACACGGTCTCGATCGTCCAGAATCCCACCATTTCACTGGCAGACGACGTGGCCGTCACCAAGCGTGCGATCGCCTCGCTGAGCGGCCCCGTAATCCTCGTCGGTCACTCGTATGGCGGAGCAGTAATCACGGAAGCGGGCAACGACCCCAAGGTCGTTGGCTTGGTTTACGTCACAGCGTTCGCGCTGGACAAGGGCGAATCCGTGGCGTCCCTCCTCAAAGATCCGCCTCCCGGCGCGACTGCTCCACCGATCCTTCCACCTCAGGATGGATACCTATTCCTCGATCGAGCGAAGTTCCCGGCCGCATTCGCTGCGGACGTGAGTCCAGACGCGGCCGCGTTCATGGCGGATTCCCAGGTCCCGTGGGGAGTCGAAGCAGTCGGTGGAACGATCACCGAGGCAGCGTGGAGAACGAAGCCGAGCTGGTACCTCGTCACCACTGAAGACAAGATGATCCCGCCTGATGCCCAGCGGATGATGTCAAAACGCGCAGGCTCAACGGTTATTGAGGTCAAAGCCAGCCACTCCGTGTTTCTGTCGCAGCCGCAAGCCGTCGCTCATTTCATCGAAAAAGCTGCGGCTGGCGCCGTCGCGGCAGAGCAACAGAAGACCGCGTCCGGTACATTAGCAGCAAAATAGGCTAGCCCAACTGAACCGAGCAGGAGGAGGCTTTGGGAGCGTCTGACGCACCCGTGAAGCCTCCGCCTCGCCGGAAGGTCCGAGAGGTAACTCGGGGAACAGGTCCTCAGATCCTCCCGGCGAGTGGAAGACATCTCATGACTAACTCACATACCTTTGCAACGATTAACGGCCTCGCACAGGAGACCCACGTAACTGCAATCGCTCTCCTGAACCAACACTTGGCCGACATGGCCGATCCGTACAGTCAGATCAAACAGGCTCACTGGAACGTCAAAGGAATGCAGTTTTTCCAGTTGCATGAATTGTTCGATAGGCTCGCCGGCGAGTTGTCGGAATTGCCCGGCGCTCAAAACCCCATGCATGGTTGACAGATGACGATCAGGAGCCCAAGCCAAGCTCCCCATGTTCCGGTTCTCGCTCCCGAGATACGGCGTCAGGAAGTAGGCCGCGACTAAGAAGGGGAAGTCGGATTGTATCCGCTGAACTTCCGCACAGGGCCTTCGACGAATTCGAATCGCGGTTAAAGAAACGGAAGGAACCCCGCTGGCTGCATCGTTTGTTAACGGAAATTCGGCGGTATATTGTGATTTCATGCCTGACAGGCTGAAAGGTAAAATCGCGGTGGTGGCCGGAGCGAGCCGTGGTTGCGGCCGTGGCATCGCTGTGGCGCTTGGTGAACAGTCGGCCACAGTGTACGTTACCGGGCGCTCGATCCGTGGCGGTCCGCTGCCGATCGATCTAATTTCCGGCACCATCGAAGATACTGCGGCGGAGGTGACTCGACGAGGCGGCGTTGGCATTCCAATGCAGATCGATCACACGGACGCAACACAGAACAAGAATCTCTTCGATCGCGTTCAGGCCGAACAAGGGCGCCTCGACATTCTCGCCTGTGCAGTTTGGGGTGGCAATGAGCGGTTCGTAGATCCGATATGGAAGCAGCCCTTTTGGAACTTGCCCGGCGAATTCTGGGAGGACTTCATGGGCGCAGGTCCGCAGGCGTTCTGGCTGGTCGCCCGCCAGGCCGCGAGGCTTATGTTCCAACAAGGTTCCGGATTGATCGTCGCGATCAGTGAACCGACGATTGAAGCGGACAAGCTCAGTGGCAACGTGCAATTCGATCTATTCGAGCACCTCCCGCACTACGCTCTTAACCGCTTGGTCGTGAGTCTAGCTCCTGAATCCCGCAAAGCCGGCATAACGCTTCTGGGTCTGCTGCCGGGATTCATGAAAACCGAGCGCGTACAGGTCCACATGCAGGACGAGGCGCTTCAGAAGCTCTACCGTTACGATCTCGCTGAGTCGCCGGAATACACGGGTCGCGCAGTCGTCGCAATAGCCTCCGATCCGAATGTGATTGCAAAGTCTGGTCAACTGGTCTTCGTGGGAGATGCTGCAAAAGAGTACGGATTTACCGACATCGACGGCCGGTATATTGGGAATTTCTATCGCGCCACTGGCCGGCTATGATCGCTTGCCGAATCTGCCAGAATCCACAGGTTTTCGCGCCCAAACTCCGGCCAAATATCCGGCTCAGGCTAAGCTCCGCATGGTAAGCTCTACCGAAAAGGAACTGTTTTTGTAATGGGACGTCGGCTTGTCGACTGGAATCTTAAGCGCCCCACACTTCAGAGATCGCAGGATCAGCGGGCATTTCTCGCAACCGATAGGAACCTATTGAATTAGTTCTTCAAGATGTCAGCGATCATCCAAAAACGTATTTTTCTGAACGGCCGCCGGATAGGGCAGCATCATCCGCGCCGAAGGCGCAATCATCCGTCCGATTATCTGTGCGCGTGGCGACCGCTCACAACCTCAGTTCAGCCCATGGCCGCGCTCGTCTGAATCTGCTGCCCGCGCCCGACGTCGCCCAACTTCCGGATTGCCGACCATCCGGAAACAATCAGCACGTTCAGTTCAACGTGTAGCGCGTTTTACGGCAAGGTGATAAGAAGGCAAGAATCAACAACCTTCACTTGGCGATCCGAGCTTTAGACTACTCCGGTTGAAGCCTGAAGGAACTGGAGAGCCGAGACCTGGACTAACCATCGTGAGGTCTGCTCAAAGACCCTTGAGTCCTGACGACGCGGCGCCAATAACGGTGCATTCAAAAGCGGTGGCGTAAAGGGTTGTGAGGTCAAGTTGCTTGCTAACAAGACCGAAGCACCGATGTTCGAACCACTCTGCGAAGACAAGCATGAATCGAGGGTGCGCAGTTGAGAGGAGCGACTTTGCCCAACGCATATAGTACGGAATGAATTTCAGAGTGCTATCGCCAAACCACACCTCCCGGGGGATCTGTTCTCGCTCCCCGAACTCACGGTAGTCACCCTTGAAACGACCGTTGCAGACTTTGTTCCACACTACTGCCGTATCAAAGATTGGGAAGAGGCTTGGGTTGTAGAAGTGCAGGAATTTTGAGACTGTCATGATTGGGTAGCTTTTGTTCGGCTTGATGTCTTTCATCTTTTCGAGGCTCAGCTTTAGATTATTGTCCGTTTCGGCAGGAACGAAATTCAGTAGATTAATAGTGCTTGACCGCGACAGCCCTCGGAACTCACTTTGAATCGTCTGGAAAATTTTGTCTGCCTTCCAGCACGAGTCGCGCCCCGCAGGTCGAAATACCCCCCAACGGACCTCAGAAAGTCGATGATAGATGTTGTCAAAGTGCTTCTGTGCTTCTTCCTTTGGCAACCCACAGTCGAATGCACGGCGCGACAAAGTGTAAAGCACGACATTGTCGAGTGGGTCTAGCCAAGCATCGCTTTCGGCCGCTTCCAACGCATCAAGCTGGCCGCGCTCCGTGTCAAAGTAAAAACTCAGCCGTTTCACGTTCTCATTTTACTGGGACTTCTGGGTAGCGAACCATCGAATTTCACTTTGACGTAAAGTCGGCATATCGCCGAAGTGACCGGTTTGGTCATTCCGCTCAACTCCCGGTTTACGGGCTATCCGGAAGTTGGGACGGCCAAGCCCGCACCAGCCAGCGCCTGTGGCTGGTGCCTACAAATGGAATTCAACTGTCTACGGTGGCATAATCTCTTTGTGGCTGATGTGAACATCGACGACAACGCTGTTCTTCGCCTTCGGATTTGCGGCCACGCGGCTTGCCGGGCCTTATTCACGATCTGTGTCAGCTGCGCCCGTGGTCAGCGCTACTGCACTCCGCAATGCCGGTCGGAAGTGCGGCGTCGGCAGCGACATGACGCCAACTTTCGCTACCAGCAAAGTGAACTAGGGAGGGATTCCCATCGGCGTTGTCAGCAGCGCTATCGAGAGCGGGCGTCGCAACCTTCCGTGACAGATCAAGGTATCGTGCCGATCACTTCGCCGGCGCCGCCGCAGAGGGCGACCGTATGCCAGTGCGCGATCTGCGGTCGCCACAGTATCTGGATTGATCCATTTCCCTCTGTCCCGCGCGGCGATACCGGTCGGCCGGCCGTTCAAAAAAAGACGTTATTAGATGATCGCTAACATCAAGATCAACCTGCACGCGTTGCGAACACACTCCCGGATGAATCGGTGAGCGGAATCGCCGTCGTAGCGCGGATGCTTGGGACGATCAGCGCCACTATTCTTCTCACGTTAAGCTTCTCCAGTTCCCCATCGATTGGCGTGCGACCGATTCTTCGACGAAACGCGTTTACATGGCGATAGGCGGCATACTTCTTCGCTGTGATGGAGCCGCGAAAAAGCGGGTGGTCCTTTCGGGCGACACCAACGGATATGCTCCGGAAAAGCATTTGCAGTGCTATTTCAGGATGCTTTTCCTTGATCTCGCCTACGTCGACCCGCATCGGCTCTCACCAACTTCGCAAAGCTGCGAGCGGCGGGAAAGCACTTCAGTTTTCATTCAAATCCGCCGGGTCTACTTTTTGTTCCCACGGTCACCCTACGGCGGCATGGCGGATGTGATGGCTTGCTTTCGTTCCCTGCGCCTCAACGGCAGCGAACACAGCGGTATTGAGGGGTGATATGGGTAGTGGCGCGTGGTCATGCAAGCACGCAGCTAACCTGAGCACTTCAAGCCGCAGGTCCTTATCATCGCGCGGGGTAGCTCAAGTGTCCGAAATCGAGCTGTCGGTTATCCACCCAGGGCTCATTTGTAGCTATGTGTTCTGAGTGTGAAGCCCAGCCAAGAGTTTCCTTCGAGCGATTTTTTATTGAACGACATAGGAGCTTGCGCCAATAAGGCAGTACTATCAGCGAAATAAATTCAAGGATCAAGAGGGCTATGCTATTCGGCTCCGGAGTGGTGGCCCGGCGTTTGTGCAATCTGCTGAACCGGCCACAAGCCGTTAGCGGCCTCACTGATCGTGGCGAATGGACAAACGCCCAAGTCCTGGTCCGCAACCAACGACCCGCTGCCGCCAGTCGGTGCGAAAGCTGTCTTGTACTCGCAGGAAAAAGCGTTCTGATTTCCAGTCGGGGTTTCCGGGTAAAAAGCAAATTGATCCCCCACAACATCCCATGTCACGATGTTCCCCTGAGCATCCGTCCCAATAGCCAACGAAGTAAGTGTGAAGGAGGTAGAGCCCAACGGGAACCCACCAAAATCCACTGGTGGAGCGGGATACTTCATGGAAAAGTTGGTGACGTTCGGGGTTATGTTTGTCCCGGCGGCCAAACTGATGGAACTGCCGGTGAAGTCAAAACTTATCTGTAATGTATTACTCGTGTATGGAGGACGCTTGTGCATGGCCCGCGAGGATGACCAGCGCGATCCCAACCACACGCGCCAGTGCGGTCGCAGACTTACCAGTTGTCCGATAGGCGTAATCGGCGAAGGCCAGCGGCCGGACAACAGGGAGGGCTTTGCTCTTGTCCGACGCGGGCGATTCAGGGCGAACATCGCCCGAGTTTTGTCCGTCGCCGGGACTTGTCCGCGATCAGTTAAGCCGCGTTCTCGCTTCGAAACAGTTCCGTTCATCCGAACTTCAAAAGCAATTTCTGACTTTCGTTGTAGACCGTACGCTTGCAGGTAGATCCGATGAGATTAAAGAGTATGCGATTGGCGCCGATGCTTTCGGGCGCGGGCAGGATTTCGACCCGCGCATCGATTCAGTGGTCCGCGTGGTGGCGAGACGTGTGCGCGAGCGGTTGGCGGAATATTTCACCCAGGGGGGAAGAACCGACTCAGTCGTCATTCGTCTCGCTCCGGGTAGTTACATTCCCTCATTCGTAGCGCGCCAAGAGCCGGAAGCGTCAGTTGCACCTCCACCTTCACCCGAGCGTCATTCGCCTCCAGGGAGCGGAAGCCTTTTAGGACTCACCATTTCTCACTAGGAAGTTCTGGAACTGATCGCGCAGGGCAGTTCCGGTTTGATCTACGGATACCACTTGCGCTCGATGTGCTGATCACGCGGGTGATGAGCGATGCCGACACCCCTATCAGCGCAGCCAATATTCGAGCCGAACTCTTGCGCATTCAGGAGGATCAGAAGGCTGGCCGCTCGAGGAGCGGCGCGCCACGACTGTGGTGGGGATTGGTTGCGGTGCTCGTGGCGGCTGCAACCACGGGAGCCATCGCCTACAAATTGTTTTTTTAATTCTTACCGTCCACAAATCACTAAGTACACTCAGCTAACACATGATGCTGAAGGCAAGGTTGTGCCGTTCTGGGCTGGGAACTATGGCGAGCTGCTAACTGATGGATCGCGCATTTACTTCACTGAGATCTCGGGAACACGGGTTGTGGCTAGCCAGGTAGCTGTCTCGGGTGGGGAAATGATTCCTTTGCAGACCGATCCGAATCGCAACCTCGTTCTGAAGGATATTTCCGCGGACAATTCTAGGCTGTTAGCTACCGACTTCTATCGCCCTTCGCCGGACTTGCCGCTGCAGATCCTACCCTTGCCTGGTGGAAATCCCTATCCACTGAGCCGGATTGTGGGCCATGATGGCGCATGGTCTCCAGATGGAAGCCGTGTCGCTTATGCCAGCGGGAATGACATTTATATTGCTCGTGAGGACGCTTCAGATTCGCACAGGGTGTTTCATGGAGAGGGCGTACCTTATTGGCCGCGATGGTCACCCGATGCCAAATGGCTAAGTTTCACTGCTCGGGACCAAGACGGGCAGAGCTCGTTATGGGAGATCTCAACCGAGGGGCGCGGTTTACATCGGCTAGACAACAAAATGTTCTCCCGAGACGGCGAGTACTATTACTTTGACAAATATGTTAACAACGATCCAGCCGTTTTTCGCATTCGCTTAAGCAACCGCCGCCTTGAAAGGGTTGTTGGATTAAGGGAGATACGGAGATCGCAGGGCGTGATGGGCTGGTGGATGGGCCTAACGCCTGACGGCTCTCCGATGGTGCTACGAGATACCAGCATTGAAGAAATCTATGTATTGGACTTTAAGACCCATTGACAACGTTCGAACCCGCCTCCATTACTGAGCAAAGTATCGACCTCACTTTTCGTTGTTAACCGTTAACGTCACCCCCATTCACTTCCACGCCGTAGAATATTGCGGGACAATCGGCGCGAGCGCTGGTTAAGTAACTATGACTTCAATATCTCGTGTAAATACTTTTCTCGGTATGACAGCTACTGCGATCACCTTGGTTCTGCTTCCGGGCGAACTTCGAGCCGGTGCCTGCATTTCGGCACTTAGTCTCAATTGCATAACGATCAACGATCAGGCCGATAACAATCCACCCACGACGCCGACCGGCGAGACCTTCACTCAACTGCTTGGTATCAACAATGCAGGTATGATTGCCGGGTATTACGGAAGCGGTATGGATCCTAATCATCCTAACCGCGGTTTTACGATTCCCAACGGGCTGAGCGGCGGCGCTCCGGCGTTTAGTCATCAAAATCCTGGCGGATCCACGCAAACCCAGGTTTTTGGAATCACTAGCAGTGGTACGGAAACGGTGGGCTTCTATCAAGATGCCGCTGGCGTGCAACATGGATTCGTGTCGCCGATTCCCGGATCGTTCGCAACCATTGACGACAGCCCTGGGGGTGTCACCCCGCCGGTGAATCAACTTTTGGGCGTGAACGATAAGAATCAAGCGGCAGGATTCTATCAAGATTCGGCTGGCTTGTTCCACGCTTACGTGGTGAACAACCTCACCGGGGCGTTCAGTTTTATGTCCGTCGGCCCGGCGAACAGCATGGCGGCGGATATCAACAATTCAGGGATAGTCACTGGATTCACCTTTACCAACGCTTCGCACACTGCCGCGAATGGATTTCTTATCAATGGCTCCAAGGCAACTATCCTACAATTTCCCGGATCTACTTTTACGCAAGCCTTTGGTTTGAACAATACCGGCGAAGTCGTCGGGGACTATATGGATGCAACGGGCGTGCTGAACGGGTTCCTTTACCTGATTAGCACGGGTCAATATTACTCGATAGATCCGAATGGCGCGACGGCAACAACGCTGAATGGTATTAACGGCCAGGGTGATATTGTCGGCTTCTTATGGATGGCGGCACTGGCGGCGATGGTATCGCGAACACCGATGGTCTGCTTATCACGCCTGCACCCGAGCCCGCTACCCTGGGCCTCATGGGAATTGTAACCATAGGGTTAGAACTTGCGTTTCGAAGCAGGAAACGCACGCAATGAATACAATTGTCGGATCAAGGGAAGACCCAAGTCGGGTCCGAGGACTTGGGTCTGGTGCCGAATAAACTTACGACGGGGCTATCAGCACTGTCCCACGAGCGCCAGTCCCGTTTGCGTCAGATTAAGTTGATGGCCGCAGGTCCTCACCGAGATGAACAGTTACGCGTTTATGCGATCACAAGCGCCGCCATGAATGCCAAAACCGCATCCATATATTTGGTTGGAAACCGCCAGAAAGGGAATGCGTTACGGTCAATCCTCTTGCGTCAAGCCTTCCAGAGTGCTGGGGTTTCCGTCCCGGCGCAGAGCCTCGATGAGAGCTCCGCCCACTGGGCTGAAGAGCGGGCCAGCGACCGGGCAGCCGATTTTGGCATTGATGTGCTGCTTTAATTCCTCCAGTAAGTAAACGCTTTTAAAAACTCCGCCAACGTGAACAATCGGAACGATTTCCTTGTTCTGGAAAAGTTGCGTATAAACACCAAATACATAGCGACTTAAGTCTTCCGCTGCCGTCTTTAGAATGCTAATCGCCATGGGATCTCCGTGATCGGCAGCCGTGGTAACCAGTTTTGCGTACGTCGCGATGTGCGTCCGATCAAAGTGATTGTAGAACTGGTGCAGCAGCGCGTTGGCGGTGGGCGCGCCCGATACTTCAAGTAATACTTGATGCAGCGCGGTGGCCGGACCCCAACCTTCCTCATATTGAAGAGCGTGGCGAAGAGCGCGTCTGGCCAGATCAAACCCGCTGCCTTCATCGCCGAAGATATAACCCCAACCGCCCGCGCGACCCGTTTGCATTTGCGCGTTTCGCCCGAAAGCGATGGAGCCGGTGCCGGCGATGATGATGATGCCCGGCTCGCCGCCCGTGCCGCCGAGCAGCGCAATTTCGGCGTCGTGCGTGAGCTTATAGCGGTCGCTGCGAATCAATTCCTTGGCGTAGGCTTCCTTATCTTCGCTGCCACCGCTCAGCCCAAGACATACGGAAGCGAAGTGTGCGGAATGGGAGTCCACGCCAGCCTCGTGGTAGGCCTGACGAAGACAATCGCCAACGGCGCTCAAGAACTTCGCGCGTCCCTCCGCCGAGCCCGCGTGATTGCACGGACCTCCGCGTCCCCGCCCGATCACTTTGCCCGTGCCATCAGCCAGCAGTGCCTTCGTGCTGGATTGCCCGCCGTCGATTCCAAGGTAGAGGCGCGTCATATTCCGCTCGCCTTTATGCCAGCGCTTTGTCTTTCGCGTAACAAAGCGGATCAAGTGGACACTCGCCGCATTTGGGTTTGCGCGCCACGCAGATGCCGCGCCCAAAGTGGATCACTTGATGCGAGAACAGTATCCAACGGCTTTGCGGCAAGATCTTAATCAGGTCCTGTTCGATCTTTACCGGATCTTTATTCTTTGTGAGATCAAGCCGGTGCGTGATTCGCTGCACATGCGTATCCACCACGACGCCCGAAGCAATGCCAAAAGCGGTTCCTAAAACGACGTTGGCTGTCTTGCGCGCCGCGCCCGGCACAAGAAGCAATTCCTCAAGGCTGCGCGGCACTTCTCCCTTGTGAACCTCCATCAGTTTGCCGGCTGCGCCAATCAGCGAGCGAGCTTTATTGTTAAAAAAGCCAGTGGAGCGGATATCTTGCGCGAGTTCGTCTTGCGAAGCCGCTGCCATGGCTTTCACCGTTGGGTACTTTTTGAAAAGGCCGGGCGTCACTTTATTCACGCGTTCGTCGGTGCATTGCGCGGAAAGAATAGTAGCCACCAGAAGTTCCCAGGCGTTGCTCTGATGCAGCGCGCAGGTGGCATTGGGATAGAGCTTGTCCAATTGGTCCAAAATCCGCTCGAGCCGTTCTTTCCGGGCCGCCGCTGTTTTCGGCTTAGGCACTTTCTTCGGCGGAGTCACGGGATGCACTTTAATTGCGGTTGGATCTTCGGCCATGGAATACCGCTAAGATAGCGCAGGCTGGATTCTTCGTGATGCCGATGCCTTCATAGGCTTCGCCACAAGCGAACGGCTTGCCACTCACCTGCACGGCAAAATGAATGACGACAGGTGCCTGTTGAGCACCCACCCAAGGCTTGCCAGAAGAGTCAAGCTGCTAAGCGCTACTGCGGCGCAAATACCCTTCACCGTTATTACGATCCCCGACGGAACGGTCTATTGAACGATCAGCGCTGTGGGAATGTGGCAAATTGACGCACACCAAAACCGGGGGGTTGCGGCAATTTGCCGCACCTGCGCAGACGGATCTTGAACTAGGATCGTTCAAGGCCTAGTTGCTCGGCCGCAGAAGGAGAGGGTGCATAGATGAAAGCTTTTTTATTGATGGCTGCGTTCGTGGCAGTTTTGGGAATGACCGTGGTCGCACAAGATGATTCTGAATACCAAGGCTGGATGAAAGCGGCGGGTGCCACATCAGGTAGCTTGCGTAAGAATTTGGAGGCCAAGAATGGCGGCGCCGCTGCCGCCGACGCTAAGAAGCTACAGGAAATCTTCGGGCACGTCCACAGCTACTGGAACGATAAGCACGTGGAAGACGCCATGAAATTCGCCATGGCGGCCAGTTCGGGCTTCGGCGAGGTCGCCGATCAGTCTATGGCGGGAAAGTTTGACGAGGCGGCGGCAACGCTCAAGACTACCTCTGCCAACTGCGGCGGTTGCCATAATGCTCACCGCGAAAAAGCTGCGGACGGTTCGTGGAAAATCAAGTAGCGTTAACGCACAGGTGGGTCCTTCGACAGTTTTCGCTGAAGCGAACGCCTGTGTATACCCAACAGTCGCGCCGCTTGCGATATGTTGCCCTCACAATCGGCAATCACGCGTTGCATATGTTCCCATTCGACTCTCGCTAGAGTGGGCACTGTCTCCGGGGCCTCGGGCGTTTCACTTGCGGTTGAGCGCAACGTCTCATAAATAGCCAGGATCTGATCGGCATCAGCCGGTTTGCTTAGGTAATGATCCGCGCCCTTCTTCATTGCTGAGATTGCAGTCGGGATGCTGCCGTAGCCGGTAAGAACAACTATGGTCATCGATGAATCGATCGCACGCAATTCTTGGACGACATCGATTCCGCCCTTGCCGGGCATGCGAAGGTCTACCAAAACAAGATCAGGGCTTCGCTCGCGGACAAACTTCAGAGCTTGGTCGCCGTCGGGGGCCGTTTCCGCCTCCCATCTCCGCTCGCATAGCGCGCGGCAAAGACGGCTACGAAAAATCTCGTCGTCGTCCACTACAAGCGCCAAGGGGAGGTCTTCAGGCTGTGGCATGAACTCTCTTTGCTGACTGTCGAGGCAATTGCAAAATAACGGTGGTGCCTTCGCCAAGGGTCGAACTGAACACAACGCGTCCACCCAAGCGTTCGGCGAAGGTACTTACCAGAAATGTTCCAAGGCCCATCCCTTTGCCTGGCTCCTTCGTCGTGAAGAACGGTTCAGCGATGCGCCGCAAGACTTGCGCAGGCATTCCCTCTCCTCGATCTTGAACCGCGATCTCTAAGAGTCCGGACTCCTCGCTGGCGTGGATGTGAATAGGACGTTCCGCAACGTTGGCGTCTAAAGCATTCTGAATGAGTGCCGCCAGCGATTGAGTTGTCGCCTTTCGAGGAAGGATCGCACAGAGCGTGTCCCTGGAAACGCTGATCTTCAGCAAGTTGCGGCTTGCCTCTGGGAATTGGTCGATTACTTGCGCAAGTAGATCGTACAAACGAATCGTTGTGGGAGTTTCCCCGAGCGGTTCGGCGCTCCGAACGCTCATTTGCTCTAAAATGCGGCAGCAGCGATCAACCTCAGAGCGAATCAGCTTCGCATCCTGCAGAACCGCAGTGCTGTTGGCAGAGGTCGCCGCATACCGTTCTAGCTCTCTGGCCACAACGGCAATCGTACCCAGCGGCGTACCAAGTTCGTGCGCCGCGCCGGCGGCGAGCGTTACCAGGGAAGCCAGACGTTCGTTCTTAGATACTTGATCCCGCAGTACAAAAACCTCCTGCTCTCGAGTTCGCAGTGAGTCAGCGATCTTTCCAGTGAAAAAAGTAATGAGCGTAACAGCGACAACAAAGGCGATCCACATGCCCACCAAATGGGGCGAAAGACCCTGCTCCACATGATGCATTTGAAACGCTGCGGTCGGAATATAGAAAAAGAAGAGCAAGCCGAAGCAGACCGTGGACAACGCGCCAAGAACTCGCGTCCAAACCTTCCGTAGCACGACCGCCGAGAGAGTGATCTGCACCAGATACAGCAGACTAAATGGATTCATGGTGCCGCCCGTGAGTCCCAAAATGACCGTCAGGCAAAGAGTATCGAGGCAAAAGACCGCGCCCAGCCTCTGTTGCGGAAAGCGAAAGGGCAGCGTTCTCAAGCGGCCAAGCAACACGTTGCTGATGAGCATCAACGCGAGCGGCGCGAGCGTCCATAAGAAAGTGTTGCCGAGATGAAAGCCGTAAAACATCCCGAGAACAATGGCCGCCTCTCCGGCAACCATCCCATAACGCAACCGCAGCACCCAGGGCAAGGCCAAATTCGGGGCGAGATCGGCGGTGGCGCCGCTTGCCTGCTCAACGGCAATCTTTTGCTCTGAAATCATCTCTTTTGTCATCGTATGCGCGAAAATCACCGCGTCGGGTGCGGCAATTTGCCGCATGCTCATCCCTTTTGCCCGCTGCCTTCGGGCCGCGCATCAAGGCTGAGTTTAACTTACGGAACTGGGATTTGGCGGTAAGGGGGAAGCATCAGAGAAGAGAAGGGCGCTCACACCCGTCGCTCTACGCACCGGCCGGCAAGCAGGCTCGGCCGGAGGTCGTCCACACCGTTACCTTACGGTCACCCCTTCTTTGCGGCGGCCAACGCTTCGGACCTCTTCACGAACTCGGCAAGCATCTCAACCATAGGAGTTTTCACTTCTGCGGGAGCCGTCTTTAACGAGCCGGCGTGAAACGGCGGGTCGGGGTCGTACTCGCTCATAAGCTGACAACATTCGGCATAGGTCCGGTCTCGCAGTTCCGCGACCATAGTCAGACCAAAGTCGAGCCCAGCAGTTACGCCCGCGCCGGTAATGCGGTTGCGGTCGCGCACGACGCGAGCATCCGTTGGAATTGCGCCAAACCCAGCTAATACATGACGCACCGACCAGTGCGAGGTCGCCTTGTAGCCATTCAACAATCCCGCCGCCCCAAGGATCAGCGAGCCCGAACAGACGCTGGTGACATACTTCGCCCTCGCCCCACGATCGGCCATGAAGGCATGCGTCTCAGGATCCACGGCTGCCGCCAGAGTGCCGTCCGTGCCGCCAGGAGTGAACAACACGGTGAGGTCGCGCGGACACGTCGCAAAAGTTGCGTTCGGCGTGATTGTTACCCCCGTGTCGCTCGTCACTGGATTGAGCGACTTCGCAACGAAGAATATCTTTGCACCCATGAGTCCGCCCAACATGCAGTGCGGCCCGATCAGGTCCATCACGGTCATTCCGGGGTACATGAGCATCGCGATCTGTTCGTCACCCATCCAATGCACATTACCCGAGCTGGGCATCTTATGGTGGGGCATTTCCGCCTGCTCGCCAGCGGCAGCGATGGCGTGAGGGGCAAGGGGCGCGCTGAGCGCTAACTGCATTGCCTGGCGGCGATTTATTTCGGTCATTTTCTTTTCTCCTTTAAAAGATCGAAGCAACTCCGAACCCCTATCGGTTCAGCCGGAGCGTGACTTCGTACGTGCGCGCTAAACCAACCTGAATCCAGTCCTCAACGATAGGGTGACTTGCTGGGTAGTATCGTTTGTCTGTCAGATTCAAGACATTAAACTGGACTGAGTTATACCAGGATCCAGTCTGAAATCTGCGAGACACCATGGCGTCTATTCGAGCGTAACCAGGCAACCCGAACTCGCTTCCGTAATCACCGTTACGCAAGCCTTGCGCGAACAAGCCCGCACCAGCCGTCCAGTTTTCGCCGAACGAATCGTGCAGCCATAAACTGCCGCTGTTGCGCGGGACTTCGGGAACGCGCTGCCCCTGATATGTGGGGTCCTTGGTAATGACGGCGTCAGTGTAAGCATACGACGCGATGCCGGATATGTGTCGTGTGAAACCGCCTCGCACATCCACCTCTAGGCCACGCGAGCGCGCTTGACCGATTGTTGTAACGTTCGGATACAAGCTGTAGTCCGCTAAGTTGTTTTTTACCAGTTGATACCCGGCTACGGTGGCTGTAAACGCGCCCCCGCGCGCTCGCATTTTGTACCCAAGTTCGTACTGATTGGCGATCTCTGGAGCCAATGCCACGCCTGTTATCGGACTGCGTCCGTTATTTGTACCCAGCGCCTGCTGGTACTGTGCGTAGACGGATTGCCCGTCTTGGAATTGCCATACCAGGCCCATCCGTGGCTTAACGAAAGATTGAACATTCGGCGTCAGGCCGGGTGGTCCGTAAATCGCGCTTGTCCAATCGGCCCTGAATCCGGCCACAATAATCAGGCGGCGTGGCAAAGTAATCATGTCTTGTCCGTACAGCCCGACCCAACGGATCTTGTCATTGGTAGGGGACACTATCGACTGCGAAGGATCCAGCGCGGGTTGCGTGATGTATACGGGATTGTAGATATTAATCGCGTAGTTCAGGTCTTCCAGGTAGAGCGTGCCATTTCTGCTGTTTGCATACCCATCGAGCCCGATCAGCACCGAATGCTGAATCGGTCCGGTTTTAACCTTGCCAGTCAGATCGGCCGTTCCATGAACAAGGCGATCCCTGCCATAGGGACGGTCGTAGAAATAGGAAAGGCACTCACTGGGAAAGCAAGGGGCGCCGCTCAGGATGTCGTACCGGTATGGCCAGATATCCACTTCATGCGTATTGGAGACCATTCCATCGAAGCGCACATTCAATTGCCACCCACTGGCAATCGCCTGTGCCAGATTCACCCGCGCCGACAGAGGTTGCGCTTTCGACAAGTCGGGTGCGTTGTTGAACTGAGTATTGTAAGGCAAGCTCGCGGGCCGGTCTCCAACTGCTGGAATTCCAAAATCGTTTCGATAAGCCTGATGCTGGTAGTTCAATGAAACCGTCAGTACAGTTCGCGGAGTCGCTTTCCAGTTCAGAGTGAGGCCGCCCGAGCCAAGACGGTCGCGCACGAACGCGCGTCCGGTCTTGTCTGCGAACCAGGTCCCGGAGGCTCGGAACAACAAAGAACCGCTCCGCTTGAGCCGGCCACCTATTTTCCCTGTAGTGCGGGTAGAACCCCATTGGCTTGCTATCTCCTCCAGGCCCACGTTAAATACGGGAAGAAGAGGCGCTGTCACGACGTTAACTAAGCCGCCGGGTTCTGCGCGCCCGTAAAGTACGGTATCCGGTCCTTTCACGACATCCACCTGCTCCGCATCCGACATGTTCAGTGGCACTCCCACCAACTTTGTGCCGTCGAGATAGTAAGTCCCCATGCCTGTCATCCCGCTCCCGCCTCCTGCGGCCATCGAAAAATTCGCGGGGAAACCGCGAAGAATCAGTGACGGCTGCGTGCCGCCATTAAAGCCGAAGTCTTGAGCCACACCCGCCACGTTTCGCGTAGCGTCCGACAAAAGCACCGCGTTCTGCTCCAGCAGAACAGCCGTGGGAACGGTTTGCACCGACTGCGGAGTGAGCAACACAGGCGTGTCCGTCTTCATCGCGGTCGAATTCGTTGCAGAGGGGGTGTAGTCGGTCTGTCGATCGAGACGATCGGTCACCGTCATGGATTGACGCTGTGTCCTGATCGAGAGCACAAAATTCAGGGTTAGCGCTTCCTGTCCGTTCGCATTCACTTCGCTTGATTTCGGTTCAAAGCCCTTACTTTCAGCGTTCAGCAAATAGTGTCCGGTACTCAGCGGCGAAAAATGGTAAGCTCCCTCGCGATCAGTCTGAGTGACCCTGACATCGCCGCCCTGGTCTTTGAGCACCACGTGCGCGCCCACGATGGCAGCTCCCGAGGAATCCCGGACGGTTCCCAACAAACTGCCCTCGCCGTCCGTGCTTAGGTGTGTCTGCGCACACACTACTTGGATAAATAGTGCCGCCGCCGCAATCATGCGACAGCACTCGGTTAACTTCATGGGTCTCCGCAGAACAGGTAGCCTTCGTGCCGGCCGGTTAACACAATCCAATATTCGTCTTGCGTTATCGCCAGGGCGCGAAAGCATTCCTCCATTACGCAACAATCCCCATCGTCTGTCGCGCGGCAAATTGTCGCACTACCGCAAACGGATGAAAGACCAAAACTTGTAGCCGAGATCGACTGCCTGCGGCAATTTGCCGCATTGCCTACCATCCTTTCCTGCCGTAAACTCGATACTTGCCTAAGCGATAACGATTTCCAATGATGCGCAAGCTGATTTGGTTTACTGCTGGGATGATCACGCTTGCCATTGTTTTCAGTGCCAGCGTGATTCTTTTTTTGAGAACACCAGTGGCGGGTTTTAGCTGTCGCGAACAACCGAGCGCCATGGAGCTTTGGGCTGCCCGGCGGTTTCGAGCGTTGATTGTTCCCGAAAGCGCAAAGTCACCCAGCAACCCGGTGGCGGAATCGGTTGAAGTTCTCGCCTCCGCACGGGTTCATTGGGCCGGCCACTGCGCTGGCTGTCACTCGAATAACGGCAGTGGTGACGTAGAGATGGGAACACACCTCTATCCACCGGCTCCGGATACGCGGCAATTGGGTACACCGGCTTTAACCGGCGGGGAATTGTTTTACATCATTCAAAACGGAATCCGCTTCACTGGCATGCCCGCCAGGCGAAGTTCGGCGAAAAGACCACCTATCTCCGTGCGAAAGTGACCATTGACAAGGGCATCATCAAAGTCGCAGATCGCATTGTCATCCACGCTGCCAAAGTGAACGACAAACTCGTCGCGCGCTCCGTCGAAATTGTAACCGCCGCGGCGCCTGGAGTCGAGATGACCAGAAGAACGCTCACAAAGGTTGGCGCCTCTGAACGTTCTGCTCCACCTATCCAAACGGCGGCATCTAACGATTGCGTATGCAAAGTTATCACCTCCGCTGTGAATTCATCGTCGCATGTCCGTTGCAGGAATCGTTCGACGTCTTCAAGAATCCGCTGAACCTGGCGAAGATTACGCCAAGCTGGCTCAATTTTCAGGTCCTGACTAAAGACGTGGTTATGCGGAAAGGGGCGGAGATTGAATACAACATCCGCTGGCTAGGCCTGCCCATGCATTGGAAGACGCTGATTACAGAATACCAGCCGCCGTACTCTTTTGTGGACGAGCAGGCGGAGGGCCCGTACGCCCAGTGGGTGCATCGCCATACATTTGAATCTGCCGCTGCCGGCACCAGGGTGGGAGATCACGTTACCTATGCGCTGCCGTTTGGAAAGCTTGGCGAAATTGCTCACGCGGTTATGGTGAAAAAGCAACTGGAAGCGATTTTCCGCTTTCGCCAACGTGAGATCGGCAATCTGCTTGGCGGCAAGACCGTGGAAGTGAGGGCACCGGTCATTACCGTATCCTAAGAGTTAGGTGCTTACCGATTACGCTATTGAAACAGACGGCTTAGAGAAGGTGTATCGATCACGCTTCCGCGGAAGGGAAGTGAGAGCCGTTTGCAACTTATCGCTCCGCGTGCCTGCCGGTGCAAAATTTGGGTTGCTTGGCCCGAACGGCGCTGGTAAAACAACTTTCGTCAAGATGTTGTTATCGGCCGTGCATCCCACCGCTGGCTCGGCTCGCCTTTATGGCAAAGACGCCCGCTTGCCGCAATCGCGCCGCCCGGTTGGCTACCTGCCGGAAAATCACCGCTTTCCCACTTACCTGACGGGCGCTGGAATGCTCGATTTCTACGGCGCGCTCTCCGGATTGTCGTCGCACGAACGCCGCCGCCGAATACCTGGCCTTCTGGATCTTGTCGGCCTCTCGACCTGGGGGCCTGTACGAATCAAGAAATATTCGAAGGGCATGCTGCAGCGTCTAGGCTTGGCCCAAGCGCTCATTCATCATCCCAAGCTTCTGATTCTGGATGAACCGACGGACGGTGTCGATCCGGCGGGACGGCTCGAAGTCCGCGATATTCTTAATCGCCTTACCGGTAAGGGCGTAACCGTCTTCATCAATTCCCACCTATTGAGTGAGGTCGAGTCTTTCTGCGATTATGTCGCCATCATGCGGAAGGGTGAACTGGCGCTCGAAGGAAAAATCAGTAATCTGCTGGCGGGAAGCGGTTACTCCATCAACGCTTCCAGCTTGAGCGATGCCGCATTGAACGACATCCGCGGAACAGGCGCAGCGATTCAGTCAACTCCGCAAGGAGTCCGCATTCAATCGCCAAGCCGCGACCATGCCAATCTCATCATTGATAAAATTCGCGCAGCGGGCGGCTGGATCGACGCACTCAAGCCTTCCGGCCGCAGCCTGGAAGAATTGTTTCTCAAGGCCACCGCCTCCGATGACACTGTTTCCGAGAGAGCCGCTTGACCGGCGAACGCAGCAGATCTTCTTCTAACGTCCTGCTGTCTCTGATTGCGGATACGTTCCAAGAGGCCCGTGCCCGCTGGCTGTTCTGGGGCTTGTTTGCGCTGTCGAGCTTGCTCATTCTGATTTTCTTATTCGTTCTGCAGGTGGATCTCGCGGCCGGGGCCATTTCTTTCCTGGGCGTGCAATCCACCTCTCGCCGTATCTTTAACCTCCAAAAATTCGTCAACGTCTCTTACTCCTGGGTCTCAATCGTCTTGTACGTGTGGGGCACGTTTCTTGCCGTCTTCGCCTCAGCCGGGTTAATACCGGGGGTTCTCGAAGCGGGCCGTATCGCGTTGCTGCTTTCTAAACCGGTGGGCAGAACCACTCTTTTGCTGGGACGTTATCTGGGCAACCTTCTCGTTGTGGCTTTAAACCATGTCTATCTTGTGGGTGCCGTCTGGCTGATTCTCGCGGTCAAAACGAACATCTGGGATTACCGCTTCCTGCTGGCGATTCCCGTGAGCATCTTCATTTTCGCGGTTTTGCTCTGCGTCGTCGTTTTCGTCGGAGTCATTTCCGAGAGTGCGGCGCTTTCGGTCATGGCGCCGGTGGCTTTGGGCTTGATCAGCGCGCTGCTGGCGCAGTATCAGGTCATCATTAAATTGTTAGACTCCGAATGGTCGCGCCACCTTTGGATGATGCTTTACTGGATTGTTCCAAAAGTGTTCGACCTTGGCAGCGCCCTGCGTCAGACAATCCTTTTAGACAAACAGGTTGATTGGGTTACACCGGTTTGGACCTCATCCGCGTTCGGCCTCTTCGTTCTGGTGAGTGCCATTTATATTTTTCGTAAGAGAGACTTTTAGTGAAATACTGCTTCGCGCTTCTCGTCGGCCCCGCTTTTATCACAGCCGTCGGCTGCAGTCATGTTGGGCCGGGTGCGCAAGTGGATAAAGCTTTCCGTTCCGCCCTTTCTCCAGACGCGCAAAGTCTGGTTTCCGTCAAACTTGACAAGTTGAAGGCCACCGGAGTATATCGGCGGCACCAGCAGGAACTCAATCTTCCGCAGTTTGACGAGATGGCCGCGCGGGTGGGATTGGATCCGCGCCGCGATCTCTCCAGTGTCCTGGTGGTGTGGGACGGAAAAAATCCGCTCTTGCTTGCCCAGGGCGCTATTCCGGCTACAGATCTACAAGCGAAATTGACGGCTGGCGGAGCGCAACGCGTTTCTTTTAAAAACTTCACGCTCTTTACGCGGGGTGCCGATTCGGTCTCGTTTCCACAAGGCGGTCTGGCGATAGCCGGCCCCACCTCAGGCGTGCAAGCGGCGCTTGATTTGCGGTCTGCCGGGGCAGGAGACGTTCCAGCCGAGCTAAAGGAACGGCTGGCGGAGGTTCCCGCCGATTCGCAAATTTGGGAGGTGAGCCGAGGCGGCCTGCCTCTGGCGAACTTCCCGCTGCGCTCGGATATAGCATCCATTCTTTCGAACATTGCCGCATTTGTAAGCGCGACATCGTTCGGTTTGCGTTTCGATGGCGGTACGCATTTGCAGGCCCGCCTGATCTGCAAATCACCCGAAGGCGCGCAACGCATCCAGGATACGTTTCGCGGCCTGATCGGTCTGGCGCGCCTCAGTACGCACGACAATGAGTTGGACCTGCTTCGTATGTGGGACGCCATATCGATCTCTACCGACCAGCAAACCGTCCGTGTCCAAATGGACTTGGCCGCGGATTTAACGGACAAACTCATCGCCCAAGTGTCGATTTTGCGGGGCCGCGCGGGGGGCCTGCTGAGTCCCCGTTAGCGTATGGCTACCTGGTACAACCGCATTGCCGGCCAGAATCTTGAACGTCTTGCCGCCTTAAGCGATGGAATTTTCGCCGTCGCCATGACGCTGCTTGTTTTGGATATTCACGCTCCCACCGCGCACTCCATCCATAGCGAATACGACCTTTGGGTGGCGCTTCAATCTTTGGCGCCGCGCTTTCTCGTTTACCTGATGAGCCTGATGACGCTGGGTATTTTTTGGACCGGGCAGCAGACCCAGTTCAATCTACTCTCACAATCGGACCGCCATCTTTCCTGGATACACATTGCGTTTCTGGGACTGGTGTCCGTGATGCCGTTTTCCACCAGCCTCCTGGCCGAATTCATTGCCTTTCGCCTGGCGCTGGTTGTGTATTGGGCCAACATACTTTTGCTGGGCGTCAGTTTGTATGTGAGCTGGCGGTATGCTCGTCACGCCGGTTTCGTTGAGACAGCGTCTTTAGAAGTGAGTTGTGCCATCGAACGGCGGATACTCATTGCGCAATCGCTTTACGCGTTCGGCGCTTTATTGTGCGTGTTCAATCCCTACTGGAGCATTGGCTTCATTGTGCTGGTGCAGTTCAATTATGCCATTGCCCCGCGCTTCCGGCCCTTTTCCAGACTTTAATTCGCACGGTCACGCCGGTTGAATTTCCACTTTCTGGCCGGCCAGGGCGAGATTCTCGCGCACAAACGTTTCATCCCACAGATTCGAATTCACCGCGGAAATATGCGGGTTCTGCAGCACCCAGAGATAGGCTTTCAAAGGAGGCTTCATGTCGCCTGGAATGACACGATTCACCTTGTCGATGCGCCACTGTGGCACCGGCTGTAATGATTTGTGGTGGGTAGCGACCGCGTGCGCGGTTTTCATGGCGATCATGCCAATGTTTTTCGCCGATGCTTCCAAAATGGCCTGGTCCACGTAACCCGCATTGATTACGTTATACGCCATCTGAACGGCGTCGTAATGGCCCAGCGCTGCGGCCTTCCGCAACGTCGCGGCGGGATCGTTGTGCGACGTCACGCCGAGAAAACGCACTTTCCCCTGCTTCTTCAAATCGGCGAAAGTTTCATAGATGATCGGGCTATCCATTTCGTCCGCGATGTTAGCGCCGTGCGGGCACATTAATAAATCAAAGTGATCGGTACCCACCCGCTTGAGGCTCCCTTCTACGGAATCGATGATGCACTGGCGTAACTCCGCGCTGTTTTCCACAAGCTTTCCGTATTCGGGCAGCATCGCGCTGGCTAAGTAACTGCCAGCGAACTGATTATGCTGGCCCGGAAAGTAAGTGAGATAGTAGCCGGGCTTTTCCGCCAGGTTCGAACCTTTTAACTCCTCCACGCGCGCCATGATGGCGTTCTGCTTCTCACTCGGCAGGTCCTTAAACACTTGCTGGTAAAGCTTGCTGCGCAAACCGCCGTATGCGCTCACTTTCGTCTGCAGGAAAACCTTGTCGCGTTTAGCGGAACCGCCCAAAAACTTTCCGTAGGCTATTTCGCAATCGCCATTGCCATAAGCCGGCGCCATGTCCAAGTAGTTGAGCCCCATCTCAAGAGCCAGATTCAGATGCTCATAGTTGCCGCTGCTGATAGGATCCCCACCGGAGACCACTTCCGAGATCATCAGTCCGGTCCGGCCCAGCCGCCGGTAATGCATTCCCGGCTGTTTGTTTCTCCATTCCAACTCCCCGGAGAAAGAATCGACGGGCGCGCCAGCGCCGGCCGAGCCGTATGGCCACGCTAAGGCGACGGTTAAGCCCGCGGCCGTTTGCAAGAAACCGCGTCTTGAGTTTTGTTCGCTCATTCCAAAATGCTCCAGTCGCCATTCTATCGGACTCACTTTTCCCAAATAATTTCGGTCCGGGAATTCGCGGCTTTCGCTACAAGTAACTCTGAAACAGTTGACAACCGTCTGGACTCTTTCTAAATAGTGGCCATTTGGAAGCCCGTTTTGGGGGCGAGTTACCAGAACAACCAAGTACTTTTTCGTGTTTGGTCGCCCGAGGCGAACAAAATGCGTATCGTTGTAGGCGCTGGATTGAATACGGAAACAACGTGCGCTATGACGAAAACGCCAGATGGTTATTTCACCGCATCCGTTCTTGGAGTTTCGCCTGGCGAACGCTATCAATTTTATGTGGACGACCGTGGTCCTTTCCCCGATCCGGCCTCGCGTTATCAGCCCGCGGGCGTCCACGGGCCTTCGGCTATTGTCGATTCGGCAAGCTATCGCTGGAACGATCAAGAATGGGTTGGCCTGGCGCTCGCAGACATAGTTTTTTATGAACTGCACGTGGGCGCCTTTACGCCGGCCGGCACGTTTCGTTCCGCGGCGGGGAAACTCCAATATTTAAGGGATCTTGGCGTCACGGCGGTTGAAGTAATGCCACTTGCCGATTTCGCTGGAAATAGAAACTGGGGCTACGACGGAGTGGCTCCTTTCGCGCCTGCCCGGTGTTATGGAACGCCTGACGGCTTTCGTTATTTCGTCGATCAAGCTCACCAAATCGGCCTGGCGGTATTCGTTGACGCCGTGTACAACCACTTCGGCCCCGACGGCGCTTATCAGGGGTGCTTCAGCCGCCATTATTTCACGAAGAAACATCAAACACCCTGGGGGGATGCCATCAATTTCGATCAGCCCTGGTGTACGGACGTTCGCCTGTACTTTGTTGAAAACGCGCTACGCTGGATCCACGAGTATCATGTCGATGGACTGCGGTTGGATGCAACGCATGCCATTAAGGACGATAGTGAGCCTAACATACTAACTGAGATCGCGGCTGCGGTAGCTGAATCCTCGGCTGAACTGGGGCGCAGAGTGCATATCATTGCGGAGGACGCCAGAAATTTGGCGCAGCTTGTCAAGCCTGAATGTGCCGGCGGAATGGGCCTCGCCGGAGTCTGGGCCGACGATTTCCATCATCAGATGCGGCGCGCGCTCACGGGCGATCGCGAAGGTTACTTCGCGGCGTTCAATGGGTCTACGCGATCCATAGCCGAGACGATCAGACGGGGATGGCTGCGCGGCAGCGATCCCACAGGCGTGGAGTACTCCAGGTTCGTTTACTGCATTCAGAATCATGATCAAGTGGGTAATCGCGCTTTAGGAGACCGCCTGCATCACGGCGTGGACGCGGCAACCTACCGGTCAGTCAGCGCGTTGTTACTGCTGTTGCCGCAAACGCCATTGCTGTTCATGGGTCAGGAATGGGCCGCCAGCACGCCATTTCAGTTCTTCACGGATCACAATGCGGAATTGGGCGCGCTGGTAAGCGAAGGGCGCCGCCGCGAGTTTGCGGAGTTCTCCGTCTTTTCAGATGACGGCATTCCCGATCCGCAAGCCGAGGGTACTTTCTTAGCCAGCCGTCTCAATTGGGACGAACTGACAGCGGAGCCACACGCCGCCACCCTGCGGCTGTACAAGAGCCTTTTACATTTGCGGCGCTCTGAGCCTGCTCTTCGCGCTGCCGGCTCTTCTCCGAATTTATATATCCAGGCGCTTGACGATGACACTCTTCTTCTTGGTCGCGGCGCCGGCAACGAACCCTCTGGGTTACTTGCAGTGATTCGTCTGCGCGGATCGGGACAGGTAAGTCTAAAGAACCGGGCTATCGTTGGCGATCCGGTGTGGAACTCGGAAGACCCACAATTCGTCGTCGATAGCCACCCGATCCATGTTCGGGGGGATGGCTCTAAAATCGAATTCGCGCGCCCTGGCGCGATCGTCTTTCGCGTCACGCAAGAGAGCCGGATATGACACTTCAATACCCTAGCCGGCCTCCCGTCTCCACCTACCGGTTGCAGTTCAACAAAGAATTTACGTTGGACGACGCCGCCCGCCTTGCGCCATTTCTCAGCGATTTGGGAATCACGGATGTTTATGCCTCGCCAATCTTGAAAGCAACACCCGGGAGCATGCACGGTTATGATATTTGCGATCACAGCCAAATCAATCCCGAGATCGGCGGTGGCCAGGCATTAGACAGACTCTCGGCGGAGCTACAGTCCCGTGGCATGGGGCTGATTCTCGATTTTGTCCCCAATCACATGGGCATCAACGAACGTGAGAACCGCTGGTGGCGCGATGTTCTGGAAAACGGCCCATCCTCGGAATACGCTCGTTTTTTCGATATCGATTGGACTCCGCTGAAGAGCGAACTGCGGGATAAAGTCTTACTGCCGATTTTGGGGGAACAGTATGGGGTGGCGCTTGATAGCGGAAAATTGCAAATTGCCCTTTCAACCGATGGGCTCTTCAGCCTGCATTACTTTGACCGCGATTTGCCGCTGAATCCAAAGCAGCTCTGCACCCTGTTGCGGCACAACCTGGATGAACTGAAGGCCGCGCACCCGCAAGAGAGCCCGCAGCTGACAGAGTTTCTCAGCATTCTGTTCCACTTGGAACATTTACCCTCATCCGAACAGACGGACATGACGTCCGTCAGTGAGCGCAGCCGCGAAAAGGAAGTGGCTAAACACCGCTTGGCGGCGCTCATGAGTGGATCTGCGGAGATCACTAAGCATTTGGAAGCGAACATTCGGGATTTCAACGGCAAACCCGGAGAACCGGCCACTTTCGATCTGCTTCATAATCTGCTCGAAAAGCAGCCTTACCGCCTTTCCTCGTGGCGCACCGCGACTCACGAAATTAACTACCGGCGATTCTTCGATATCAATGAAATGGCCGCCATTCGCATGCAGGATAGCCAGGTCTTTGATGCCACACACACGCTCGTTTTGGAGTTGATTGCCAAGGGCATGGTTAGCGGCTTGAGACTGGATCATGTCGATGGCTTATTCGATCCGCGTGCCTATTATGATCGGCTGCACGAAGCCGTTGGGCCGGGACGGCAAATCTATCTGGTGGTCGAAAAAATTTTGACGGAAGCTGAGAAACTGCCGGAAGACTGGGCAGTACACGGCACGAGCGGCTACGAATTTCTGAACATGCTCAACTCCCTTTATGTGGACAAAGAGGCAGCCCGCGAATTTCAAAAGTTGTACAGCCGAATCACCGGCAGCGGGCGGTCATTCCAGGAGGTTGTGTACGGCGGCAAGAAATTGATCATCGAAACGTCGATGGCGAGCGAAATGCATGTGCTGGCGCATGAGTTAAACCGTATCTCGGAAAGCGACCGCCACTATCGTGACTTTACTCTGCTGAGCCTCCAAGAAGCTCTAACGGAGGTAGTCTCGTGCTTCCCGGTTTATCGAACCTATGTGAGTGACAATGGCTGGAGCGAATTCGATAAACGCAACATAGATGCGGCCATTCGGGACGCCGTGCATCGAAACCCGGCGCAGGAAACATCTATCTTCCGTTTCATTCGAAAGATGCTGTTGCCGGTGCCGCGCGCAACTCTTTCCGCCGAAGAACATGCGCGCAGGCTGCGCTTCGCCATGAAAGTGCAGCAGTACACTGGACCCGTTCAGGCGAAAGGTGTGGAGGACACGGCGTTTTATCGTTACTCTCCGCTGCTGTCTCTAAACGAAGTAGGCGGCAATCCTACGCGATTTGGGTGCCATCCGGAAGAGTTTCATGAGGCGAACCGTGAACGCTCAGAGCGCCACCCGCTTGCCATGTCCGCCACTTCGACACACGATGCCAAACGCGGCGAGGATGCCCGCGCCCGCTTAAATATTCTCTCGGAAATACCTAAGCTCTGGGATCAAAAGGTCAAGCTTTGGATGCGCATCAACGCTTCGGCGCGCACCAGCGTGAACGATGAGCCGGCGCCCGACCGGTCCGACGAATACATTTACTATCAAGCCCTGCTGGGAGCGTGGCCGGCCGGGCAAACGGAGGTTACCGCCGAGTTTGTTTCGCGAATGAGCCAGTATCTATCTAAGGCGACTAAAGAGAAAAAGATACACACAAGTTGGATTACGCCCTCCCCGCATTATGATGAAGCAGTAGCCCACTTCGTAGAACAAACGTTAACCGGTCCCCGCGCCAAGCCTTTCCTGGAACAGTTTTTGCCGTTTCAGCAAAGAATAGCGGAGCTTGGCATGATCAATTCGCTTTCGCAGGTCACGCTCAAGATGGCGTCTCCCGGAGTGCCTGATTTTTATCAGGGCAGCGAGGTGTGGGATTTGAACCTGGTGGATCCGGACAATCGCCGGCCCGTCGATTATGCGGCCCATCAGCGGACACTTTCTGAGATCTCCGAAAGGCTGGCGCAAACTCCGCCTTGTTGCGCAAAGCTGATGGCCGCCCTAGAGCTGTTGGAACAATGGAAGGGCGGTGGCGTAAAGCTCTTCCTGACTTCCCAAGGTCTGAACGTGAGAAGGCGCAAACCGGAAGTGTTCTTGAAAGGACAGTATCTTCCGCTCGCTACGTCGGGTTCGAACGCAGCGAATGTGGTGGCATTTGGACGAAGATTTGAAGAGGACGCGGTAATCGCGGTGGCGCCCCGGCTGATAACAGGCGTGACCGGTTTTGAGCAAGGGCTGCCGCTCGGAAGCGCGTGGGGCGATACGCAACTGGACCTCGGCGAATTAGGCGCTCGCTCGTTCCACAACGTATTTACGGGCCAAACAGTGAGAACGCAGGATGGCCGCGTTCGGCTTGACGAGTTGTTTGATAAATTTCCAGTGGCCTTGCTCTCGAACTTTAAAGACGAATGAAAACACCCGGCAGCGCACAGGACCGCCTATGGTTCAAAGATGCCATTATTTATGAACTGCACGTCCGCGCATTCTTTGACAGCAATAACGATGGAGTCGGAGATTTTCCAGGGCTGACGCAGCGCCTGGATTATCTGCAGGATTTGGGCGTGACTTGTCTATGGCTGCTGCCGTTCTTTCCATCCCCGTTGCGCGACGATGGCTACGATATCTCCGACTACTTAAACGTTCACCCCGATTACGGAACGCTGGACGATTTCCGCGCCTTTCTTGACGCGGCGCACGAGCGCAACATGCAGGTGATGATTGAGCTGGTGATCAACCACACCTCAGACCAGCATCCGTGGTTTCAACGCGCGCGCCTCTCGCCGCCCGGATCGGCGGAGCGTAACTTTTACGTTTGGAGCGAGACCGGCAAGAAATATCAACAGGCCCGCATCATCTTCACAGACACCGAAAAGTCAAACTGGACTTGGGATCCGGTCGCGAATGCGTATTACTGGCATCGTTTCTTTTCTCACCAACCAGACGTGAATTACGACAACCCGCTGGTCTTGGAAGAGGTGCAAAAGGCCATGCGTTACTGGCTGGACATGGGCGTGGATGGCTTGCGGCTGGACGCAATTCCCTACCTTGTGGAGCGGGAGGGAACAAATTGCGAGAATCTTGCCGAGACACACGCCATTGTGAAACAATTGCGCCGGGGGATGGATGAGCACCATGCCAACCGCATGATTCTGGCGGAGGCGAATCAATGGCCCAGTGACGTGCGCGCCTATTTTGGCGATGGCGATGAATGTCACATGGCGTTTCATTTTCCGCTAATGCCGCGCATGTTCATGGCCTTGCGGCTGGAAGACCGCTTACCCGTTACCGACATCATTGCGCAGACCCCGCCCATCCCGGAAAGTTGTCAATGGGGCTTGTTCCTGCGAAACCATGACGAACTTACGCTCGAAATGGTGACCGACGAAGAACGCGATTACATGTATTTGGCTTATAGTGCCGATCCCCGCATGCGCGTCAACGTGGGCATCCGGCGGCGGCTTGCCCCGTTGATGGATAATAACCGGCGCCGCATCGAATTACTGAACAGCCTGTTGTTTTCATTTCCGGGGACACCCATTCTGTATTACGGCGATGAGATTGGCATGGGCGATAACATCTATTTGGGCGATCGAAACGGCGTGCGAACGCCGATGCAGTGGAACGCCGATAGAAACGCGGGCTTTTCGCGAGTAACTCCGGCACGGCTCTTCAACCCCGTGATTATGGATCCCATCTACGGTTACGCCACTATCAATGTGGAGGCGCAACAGACCGATCCATCCTCGCTGCTGAGTTGGATGCGCAACATGATTGCCCTGCGCAAGATCTTTCGCGTGTTTGGGAGAGGGTCAATCGAGTTTCTCAATCCCGAGAATAAGAAGATACTCGCGTATTTGCGGCGCATGGAGAATGAAGAAATCCTTTGCGTAGCGAATTTATCGCGCTTTCCCCAGCCGGTTGCGCTGGATCTGGCTCAATTCGACGGGATGAAGCCGATTGAGATGATGGGCTACGTTGAGTTTCCCGCCATCGGCAAACAACCGTATCCGCTCAACTTGGGAGCCTACGATTTTTTGTGGTTTGAATTGCACAAGCCAACGGATAGCGCCAGACTTAAAGCGACGTGAGTATGCCTGAAACAGAGAGCCTGCCACAGCAAGTCAAAGAGCAGATGGAAAACATCGGCAACGCCGACGTAGTGATTGGCTTACCCTCTCTTAAGACAACTCAAGACCTAAACTGGGCGGCGGCGGGCGGATTCAGCGGCTTGAATGTTCTGATTGCTTATCCGGGCAGCGCTGAAGCGATGGAGCCGGACCGCTTCCCCGCCGGACGCTTGGTGCGTTATCCGATCTCGGCGCCAGAGCGTTACTTAACCGGTCCCACAAGTATCTACGGTTCCTTTCACGATGTGCTTCAGATCAGCCAAAAGGCGGGGTCGAAAGCTTGTTGCGTCTGGAATTCGCCCCTCCAAGCCGTTTCCATGGAAGCGGTCGAACAACTGTTAAGGCCGGTCTTGGACCAGAACTTCGACTTGGTTTTCCCCGTTTACATTGAGGCGAAACTGGGCGCCCTTGTGAACAGCAGCATCATTAGCCCCATGACGCGAGCGCTGTACGGGCGGCGAATTCATTTCCCTATGGCCATTGATCTCGGCTTTTCAGGGCAATTCGTCGACCGCCTGCTACAAACCGATCCACACACTCGGCAGCCTCGCTCCGCGCAGTGGATTGCCACCGAAGCAATCTGCGCAGGCTTACCCGTGTCCCAGGTCGGCTTGCCCATGGAAACACCACGGCCGCCGGATTCTGCTGACTTAAGCTCAATTCTGGCGACGGTGCTCGGACGGCTGTTCGCCGATTTGGAACGCAACACCGCCTTCTGGCAAAGGTCGGGCGAGTCGCAACCCGTTCAAACGTTCGGCGCGCTGGGTTTAAAGAAAGAAGATGAGGTTGCGCCGCCGGAGGTGCAGCGGATGATTGAAACCTTCCAACTTGGTTACCGGAGCTTGGCCGAGATCTGGGCTGTAGCGCTGCCGCCCGGTACGCTCTTGGGGTTGAAAAAGTTGACCAAGGCTACGATGAGCGAATTTCGCATGGCGGACGATCTCTGGGTGCGCGTGGTTTATGATTTCGCGCTGGCCCACCGTCAACGTGCCATGAACCGCGAGCATTTACTGCGCGCTATGACGCCGCTATATTTGGCGTGGGTGGCGTCCTACGCGCTGGAAACAAAGGAAGCGTCTGCTGGCGATTTTCAGAACAGACTGGAGCGCCTCGCGCTCGCCTACGAAAGCCAGAAACCGTATTTGCTATCGCGCTGGCGATGGCCCGACCGCTTTAATCCGTAAGTCACCTGAAAGAGGAGTAAGTCTATGTGGGAACAGATATCGCAAGCCTTGCATCAATCGTTGACCAGGGTCATGACAAGAATCGCATCCTTACTGCCGGGCTTTTTGGCGCTGTTGGTCGCGCTGCTGGTTGCCGCGCTGGTCGCATGGGCAGTCGGGTTTATATTGCGGCGTTCTTTGCGAAGTTTGGATTTCGACCGTAAAGTGGCGGGCTGGGGGCTGCCCGGGTTCCGCAGCGAAGCGGAGAGAAGCCCGGCCGATTGGGCCGTGCGAATTGTCAGTTGGTCAATCATCTTTGTAGGCTTCCTCGTAGGTGTGACGGCCTTCGAAGCTACCCTGACGTCGCTCTTCGTGTCCCAATTGTTCGCCTATCTGCCAAACCTTGTCGCGGCCATTATCGTTCTGCTGGTTGGCGGCGCGGCGGCGCGTTTCTTTTCCCGCAGCGTGCTGATTGGCGCGGTGAACCTGAATGTTCAATATGCGCATTTGCTGAGCATCGGGATGAAGTGGTTGATCCTGGTATTGACCGGCGCCATGGCGCTGAACCATTTAGAAATAGGCGGCAAGATTGTGGATGAGGCGTTTGCCATTCTTTTCGGCGGCATCGTGTTGACCTTGGCGTTAGCCGTGGGCTTGGGCGCCAGAGATCTGGTAAGCCGGTCGCTCGAACGGCAAGCGGGCCGGATCCCGGAAGAATCCACGGAAACCTTTCGTCATTTCTAGCGTTTGTAGATGGCGCCGCCTTTCATCACAAACTTGACACTGCGTAGCGCCGAAACATTCTTTGCGGGATCCCCATCCACCGCGATCAAGTCAGCCAACATACCGGCCTTGACTTGGCCAATCTCCATGTGCAAAACCTGGCCTGCAATGGACGTGGCGGAGCGCAGAGCATCCAATGGCTTCATGCCGTAATCCACCATTCTTTCGAGTTCACGAGCGTTATCGCCGTGGGGGAATGTGCCCACGTCGCTGCCGTTTAAGATGGTCACGCCGGCGTCCAACGCGGCTTTGAACGAAGCGCGCTTGCGAAGGGTGGCGGGCGATTCCGGCTGCCCTGGATGCGGCATTCCTCCCCCCGCGGTCAGAGTGGGACACAGTGCCACGTGATGCTCCACCATCAGCTTGAAGATTTCCGGCGTGCCATCGTTGCCATGCTCGATGGTTTCGGCGCCGGCCAAAGTGGCGCGCCGCATTCCTTCCACCGTGCTGGTGTGGACCGCCACCGGGACGCCGGCGTTCTTGGCCGTTTCCACCGCCAGTTTCATCTCTTCGAGAGAGAACGTGGGATGCGAACCGGGGTGCGGCCCCCAGCGATAATCGCCGTAGAGCTTAATCCAATCAGCCCCGCGGCCGATTTGATCGCGCACAGTACGAATCAGGCTGTCGATGCCATCGGCCTCTTCGGCTCCTTGCGGCACGCTCCACTCGGCAACAAAACCCTTTGGGGCATAGGAGCCGGTGGCCACTATCGCGCGCGTGCTCACGAGCATACGCGGTCCTGGAATAATCTCTTGTTCCACCGCCTGCTTCAGTTCCACATCCGCGTAGCCCGCGCCTTCGGTGCCTAAGTCGCGGATGGTGGTGAAGCCGGCCATGAGAGTCGCGCGCAAATGGTTTGTGGCGCGCGCGGCGCGCAAGGCTAATCCTTCGTGCTCCACTTGGTCGTTCCAAGGTGTTTCGCTATAGGCGTGCAGAAGAACGTGCGAATGTCCCTCCACCAGCCCAGGCAGCACCGTCATTGCGCCCAGATCGATTACCTCCGCTCTGGCGGCGTCGATCTGCGCAGTTGGACCGGCGGCTTCAATGCGATCTCCCTTAATGCGCACGGCCCATCCTTCATGCATGGTTTCTCCGTCGAATACGTGAGCGGCTTTCAGAACAAAGGTTGAGGGCGTTTGGGCGCCCGTTTTGAAAGACAAGAGAAGTGCGAAGAGGCACAATGCGTGCCAGGGCCTTGAAAGCATGGTCAATTATACGGCAGGAACATTTCTATTGACAGCCGATATCGAATGTCGATATGCTGTTGGCAATGGCGAAACCGGCGGAACTTTTACAGGGCACTCTGGATTTATTGATCCTCCGGACGCTTGAATGCGGCCCGCTGCATGGAGTAGGTATTGCGGACCGGGTGGAACAAGTAACCAAAGGAGTATTCGTGGTTGGGCCAGGGTCGCTGTTCCCGGCATTGCACAGGCTGGCTGAAAATGGCTGGATCAAGGGCGAGTGGAGCGAGCTTGAAAACAAAAGACGGGTGAAGACCTATACGCTAACTGCGGCGGGACGTGCGCAACTAGCGGAAGAAAAACGCAATTGGAAGCGCGTTTTTACGGCCATGAATCGCGTCCTGGCGGAGGAGGTATAGCGATGTTCGCATTTGGCGGCCTGCGCGCCCTTCTGAAATCGTGGTTCCGGCGTGACGCCGTGGAAGCGGAGTTGGATGAAGAGGTGCGGGCATTCTTTGAAATCATGGTGAACCGTTATCGGGAACAGGGTTTGCCCGAGCAAGAAGCCCACCGCCGGGCGCGTTTGAAATTCAGTTCGCCCGACGAGGTGAAGGAACAGGTTCGGGACGCTCGCGCGGGCGCAGCCATTTCTTCGCTTGCACGCGATGTGGCTTATTCTCTGCGCAGGTTGCGCAAAGCGCCGGCGTTCGCATTGGTAACCGTCGCCACGCTGGCGCTTGGCATAGGAGCGAATGCCACCATCTTTTCCATCGTCAGCAGGTTTGTTTTGCGTCCGGCTCCCGTGGGAAACCCCAGCCGGTTGATGGCCCTCCACACTTCCCATCAGGCTGAATGCTGCAATCAGTTTTCGTGGCCCCTCTTTAATGACGTGCGCGAACAAGCGAAATCGTTCTCCGGCGTTGCGGCCTATAACGAACTCGTGCCCGCTTCCATTGGCGGACAGGGTGAGCCCGAACGAGTGTGGGGCCAAGCGGTAACGGCGAACTTTTTCGATGTCGCGCAACTGGGAATGACTCTCGGCCGCGGCTTCAGAAACGAGGAGGAAAATCTCCCGGTCCTTGTTATTAGCTACGGACTCTGGCGCCACCGCTTCGGAGCCGATCCGAATATCGCCGGCAAGGCCGTCACTCTTTCAGGGCGCCCCTTCACCGTACTTGGTGTCGCGCCTCCCTCCTTCCGCGGCGTTGACTTCATCCTCGATTGCCAGTTTTGGGTGCCGCTCGGCTACATCGATCAACTGTTGCCCAACATCAGCAACCGCGTATCCTACAACTATCACTGGCTTGCGGTTATCGGGCGTCTGAAACCGGGCGTTACACAAGCACAGACGGCGGCCGAACTCGAGGTACTGGCACGAAGAGTCGCCAAAGCCCATGCCGACGCGCAATACGACGATGGCTTCCGCTTCGAGCGGGCCGGTTCGTTGCCACCAAGAGACAAAGCGGCGGTCATGATGTTTCTGGGCGCACTTACGCTGGTGGCGCTGCTCGTTCTTTGCATTGCCGGCGCGAATGTAGCGAACATGTTTCTGGCACAAGCCTCGGGAAGGCAGCGCGAAATGGCAGTGCGCCTCGCACTGGGCGCCACTCGCCGCCACTTGCTTCACCAGATGCTTACTGAGAGCGTGCTGCTGGCGCTCGGCGGTGGAGTTCTGGGAGTTGCTCTTTCGCTATGGGCCACGCAATCGTTGGCCGCGTTCCGATTTCCCGCGCCGGTTCCGCTCGACCTGAACGTGAATGTAGATGGGAGAGTGCTGCTTTATACTTTTGCGCTGAGTGTGGCCACCGGGATTCTGTTTGGTTTAGCGCCAGCGTGGACTGTCGTGCGGCCCATCATTGCCAATGGGTTGAAAGGCGAAGATATGCTGGCGCGCCCGGGCCGCTTTTGGAGCCTGCGCAACGTCCTGGTCATTTCACAGATCGCCATGTCGATTGTGCTGCTCTGCGCCACTGCCCTATTTCTGCGCAGCCTCGAGAACGCCGCCCAGATTGATATTGGCTTCCGCTCGAGCGGTGTACTAATGATGGCCGTCGATCCGCGGCTGCATGGTTACTCTCCAGAGCGCACCTCTCGATTCATGAACACCCTGCGGGAGCGGGTGGCCGCTCTTCCGGGGGTGAGTTCCGCAACTTACACCGACTGCGTGCCTTTGTCCGGCGGTAACCGCAGCGACGCGTTTCACGCCGATGGTCAGATAGCTTCGCACGGGGCTGATGTCAGCGTGGAACTCTATATGACCGGCCCCGATTATTTCAAGACCATCGGAACGCCCGTTCTCTCCGGCCGCGATTCTGTGAACGAAAGCCCCAATGCGCCCAAGGTGGCTATCGTCAACCAGGCTTTCGCGGAAAGACTATTCAAGAATCAAAACCCAATTGGTCAGCGCGTCACAGGCCGCGGCGTTACCTATCAAATCGTCGGTGTTGTCAAAAACATCAAGTCGCGTTTTCTCGGCGAGGATTTCAGGCCGGTTCTGTACCGCTCTCTGGCACAGGACATTGCGGAGGACCCGTCATTTTCCGGATACCGGATTCTGGCCCGATTCACGGGCAACTCTGGCGCGCTTGCCAGCGCCATGCGCCGGGAGATTCACTCACTTGACCCTGCTCTCGCCATCTTCGACGCTGAGACCATCGAGGAGCATCTCCGCGATGCACTGTTCCTCCCACGCTTGGCCGGCACACTGTTCGGAGCCTTCGGCTTCCTCGGCCTGTCACTGGCGGCGGTGGGAATTTATGGAGTGATGAATTCGTGGGTGAGCCGGCGGACCCGTGAGATTGGCATACGGCTAGCATTAGGAGCGCGTATTGGCGAGGTGCAGTGGTTGATCATCCGGCAGGGGATGCTTCTCACCGGCATTGCCGTCCTACCAGGACTCGCGGCGGCATGGGCGGTAGCGAAGCTCTTCACCAGCGTTCTGTATGGCGTGCGTTCCCACGATCCGCCGACGTTCGCTTTGGTGCCGCTCTTTCTGGCGGCCGTGGCGCTGATCGCTTGTTGGTTTCCGGCCCGCCGGGCGGCTGGCACAGAACCGCTTGACGCACTCCGCCACGACTAGCGTAAAATTCCGGGAGATGAACCGAAGAACATTTCTGATGACAAGCAGCGGCGCGCTGCTAGCCGCGGCTGCGCCGGCGAATCAATTGGCGTTGGGCGTAATCGGCAGCGGCGGCCGCGGCACAGCGGTGATGGCGGTGTTTCAGAAACACCCCGAGGTGAACGTCGCGGCGATCTGCGACGTGTATGAACCGAACCTGGAACGGGCGCTATCGGAAGCCAACAAAGCGGGCTCTCGCCCGAAGGCGTACCGGAACTACAAAGATCTGCTCGCCGACAAAGACATTCAGGCGGTGCTGATTGCGACTCCCGAACACTGGCATTACCAGATGGTGGTGGATGCCATTGCCGCGGGGAAAGACATCTACGTGGAGAAGCCGCTTTGCCATACACCGGAGGAAGGCGTGGCGCTGGTGGAGGCGGAGAAGAAAACGAAGTGCATTATCCAAGTAGGTATGCAGCGGCGCAGCTACGATTTGTATCTGGGAGCCCGCAAGATCGTGGCGACGGGCTCGCTCGGCAAAGTCCGCATGGTCCGTTCCTGGTGGCTGAATAACTCGCTGAGTGCCGCGCCGGCAACCGCTTTGCATGGAAAGCTCGATTGGGAACAGTGGCAGGGGCCAACGGAGCACCGGCCGTTCGACGCGAACCGCTTTCGTAATTGGCGCGAGTATTCGGAGTATTCAGGCGGGATTGTGGCCGACCAA
This sequence comes from Bryobacterales bacterium, assembly GCA_963785595.1. Classification (GTDB taxonomy): domain Bacteria; phylum Acidobacteriota; class Terriglobia; order Bryobacterales; family Bryobacteraceae; genus Bog-105. The sequence goes on from CAWAVY010000005.1 coordinate 1,131,641, forward strand.
GGCGCGCATGTCTTCGATGGCATTCACTTGCTGATGCAGGCGGCCTATCCGCTGGCGGTGAACGCCTCCGCGGGGAGGGTGCATAAGACGGGCGTCGATACGCCCGAATCGGTGGTGGTGGTTGCGGAATATCCCGAGGATTTTTTGGCGGTCTTCACTATCAACTATGCGGCGATGCACTACCAGGCCAAGAACGATCAATTGAGCCAATTGGATGGGGACGCGGCGCGGCTGGATATCGGACGCGAGCAGTTTAAGGTTTACCGCCAAGGGAATGAGGAGCAGGCAGAGGTAACGCAGAAATCAGAATTCGGATTTGCGCATGCGACCGATTTGCATGTCGCGAATTTCCTCGAATGCGTGAAGACGCGCGAAACGCCGGCGGCTCCAATGCGGCTGGGCTTTCAGGCGGCGCTCGTGATTCAGATGGCAAACTTGTCTTTGAAGCGCGGGCGGAGGTTGCAATGGAATGCACAGTCGAATCAGGTGGAAGGGTGATGCGGAAATACGCAGCTTGGGCGGCGTTGATCTTGAGCGTGGCGGCACTGAACGGTCGGGACGAGCCACAGGTTACGCTCCGTTCGCGCGTGCATCTATTCCGCTCAGGCCAGGAGTGGAGCGAAGTGCATGCGGATTACCGATTCGATCCGGCAAAGAGCGCGGTGATTATCTGCGATATGTGGGACCGCCACTGGTGTACGGGCGCGAATGTACGTGTGGCGGCCCTGGTGAAGACACTTGAACCGTTGTTAGAGGCGGCGCGGAAGAGTGGAATGATTGTGGTGCATGCGCCATCGGACACAATGGCTTACTACGCGAACGCGCCTCAGCGCGAACGAATTCTGAAGCTGCCCCGGGTTGCGCCGCCGGTGGAATTGCAGATGAGCGCGCCCCCTTTGCCGATTGACGATGCAGACGGAGGGTGCGATACGCCGGGCGATACCGAACACCAGGCTTGGAAATGCGAGAATCCAGGGCTGCGCCTTGCGCCGGAGGACTATATCTCAGACAACGGGCAAGAGATCTACAACCTGCTGCGGGCGCGCGGAATTGAGACCGTTTTCTATACCGGCGTGCATGCGAATATGTGCATTCTGAACAGATCGTTTGCTATCCGGCAAATGACGAAGTGGGGCGTGCGCTGCGTCCTGCTGAGGGATTTGACGGATGCGATGTACAACCCGAAGGACGCACCGCACGTAAGCCACGAACGCGGCACGGAATTGGTGGTGGAATATATCGAGACATATTGGAGCCCCACGGCCCTTTCAACGGAGTTGATGGAGGCGCTGAGATAGCGATGAAATCGGCGATTTATCTCGAAGATCTCTATGTCGGCCGGCGCTTCATGTCGGGCCGTTATCAGATGGACGAGAAGCGCATGAAGGAGTTCGCCGCTGAGTTTGATCCACAACCCTTTCATCTGGACGAGGCCGCCGGCGCAGAGAGTATCTTCAAGGGTCTGGCGGCGAGCGGTTGGCATACCGCGGCGGCGACGATGAGGCTGCTGGTGGAAGGGGAACTGGCTTTGTCGCACGGGATTGTCGGAGTGGGCGGTGAGATCAGTTGGCCACGGCCCACCAGGGCGGGCGATAGGCTGCAGGTGGACAGCGAAGTGTTGGAGATCATACCGTCGCGTTCGAAGCCTCGGCAAGCGATAGTGAAGATCCGGAATACGACGGTGAATCAGAACGGCGAGGTCTTGCAGGTGTTTACCGCGTCGGTGGTGGTTTTTCGCCGCAATGCAGGCTAACCGAAGGCCGGGGATTGCGTCAAAGCCCACGAGGTAGGATCTATGAAGAAGATGAATTGGCTGGTTTCGTTCTTGATGATGGCGGCTGGTCTGCCGTTGGCGGCGCAGGATAACTGGTGTACGGACCGTTCCTTTCATTCCGCTGGCATGGTGAGCCATTCGGAAGTGCGCGAAGAGCGGTTGCCCGCGGCAGGGGAGAACGTGGTTGACCCGGCGATGAACGGTTCGATTCGCGTTCACGGCTGGGCGAATGCGGATATTCAGGTTAGGGCCTGTGTACAAGCGGCTGCGCAAGATGGAGGCACGGCGGCTGCCTTGGCCAAGCAAGTGACGATTACGGACGGTCCGGGCCGGATGGTGGCAAAAGGCCCCTCGGCGGCGGATCATTCGTGGTGGAGCGTTTCGTATGAAATCTCGGCGCCTGTGTCGGCCAATCTGCAGTTGAACGCCAATAACGGCAGCATCAGTTTGGAAGGCATTGCGGGGCAGATTCGCGCGAACACCTTAAACGGTTCGATCAAGCTGAAGAACGTGAGCGGCGGCGTGGAGGGAGAAACCACGAACGGTTCCCTCTCCGTGGACTTGGCGAGCGGCCCCTGGCAGGGTAAAGGGCTCAAGCTGAACACCGTGAACGGCTCCATTCAACTGCATTTACCGCAAGGCATTTCGGCAGACGTGGCGGCGAGCACGGTGAACGGGAGGATTCGGACAGAATTCTCGGCCGACGCGAACGCGGACGACCGGCATAGCGCGGCGTTTACGCTGGGCGCGGGTGGGCCAAAGATTGAGGCGCACACGGTGAACGGCAGCGTGCAGATCAGCCGGCAGAATTAATATTGGCAGCGGCAGCGGATGGGTGAAGTGGGTGAGAAACCGCTCCCGGGCTACTTACGGTACACCCGCGCAAATTCCAGTTGCTGCATGCCCTACCAGCCGGCGAACGGCGTGTCCTGGTCCTTCGGAACACTGGCGAAGAACGGTTCGATCACTCCGGCTGCTTTGGCCGCCGCGCTGACACTCGCTAGTGTTTCACCGTGCGCGACCAAGCAGGGCCCACTGAGAGCCACCCACTCGCCTGCGTACGGACCAGATTCCTTGGCGAGCCACCGCAATTCTTCGCGCCGCTCGTTCACGGCCTCGGCCGATGCCCAGCTCAACCGTCCAGGCTTCTCTTCCATCGTCAAACGGACGCGTTGATGCTCGGCCAGAACAAGCGGTTCAAGCGGGCGGAAAATCCCTTGTTCATAAACGGCTCGAACTGGCGTGCCATAACACCTTTATTGTACCGGTTCTGCCGTGATTCGTGCGCGAATTCAAAGGTTTGGCTGAATTGAATATAGTCGAATTAGCGGCCACAGATTTCGAGATTCTTGAAGTGCCTGGAGCGATCGCTCAGTAAATATCGCGGCCCTTCGATCAGCGAGGAAAATGAGGCAGCGTTGGGATGCTGCCTCATTGTTTTGCCTATCTCTCAGAAAGTAAACTCGCCGTGGAGCTGAACGAGCCGAGGAGAGGCGTCGCCGCCCAGGAACGACCCGAGAATAGAGGTGGGTACGTTCACTGTGTTGGTCACCTGCCCGAAGTAAGGGCTCTCGATGTTGCTCACTGGGGGTGCAAAGTTCGGATGGTTGAACAGGTTGAACATCTGCGCGCCTACTGCCACCTTCATTCCCTCCCGAATCCTGAAAGACTTCAGAATGTTGAGATCAGTATTAAAGTAACCCGGGCCGCGATACTGATTGCGGCTTTGATTGCCGAAGCCGAGCATAAGGCCGCTGGTAGCGTCCACCACCGGGCTAAACTCGCTCAAAGTGAGGCAGGGCGTGTTGTTGGTGTACACCGCGGATGCGCCGCAGTTTGGCCTTCCGGGCGTAGTGGAATAGGCGAAAGCGGTTCCGCCACCGACTAGATTGTTCACGCTGTCGGTGACGGAAAAGGGAAAGCCGGTGCGATGGAAGATGGTTCCCGAAACGGTCCAGCCGCCGAAGACGGAATTGGGACCACGGTGGAAGCCAGCGCCGCGAACGATATCATCCAGTACATAGCTGGCGCTGATGTAGTGCCTGACATCGTAATCGGAGCTGCCATAGTTGTAGGCTCTTATGTTGAATGGATCAATCGGGCTGAGGGTGTTTCCGTTGAAGCCGAGCAGCCCACCGTTCGAAACATCATCGAGCGAGTGGCTGTAGGTGTAATTAAAGTTGAATTGAAAATGCTCGCTGAGGGTTTTGCGGGCAGAGATGACGAGGCCGTTATAACGGGATTCGCCCGGACTCTGATATTGCGTAACCGAGAAAAATCGGGGGTCGGGTGCGGAGCTTGGAAAGGCCGTAAAGTTGGAAGCGCAGGCCGAGCAATAGGCGTTGAGGCCATTGTTCGCGATGGCTTCATGCACTCCGCGGTTACCTACGTAATTTACGCTCAAAATAACATTCTGAGGAAGCTGCTGCTGCACTTCGACGTTCCATTCGTAGTAACGCGGTTGGCGGATCTTGCTATCGGAGGTAACCAGGTTGGGAGGGCTGAAAAGCGGATTCGAGGCTGTGATGGAACCGAGCGTTCCGCCTGAACTGAATGCAGAATTGATGGCGGCGTTCGCTGAACTCGCAATATCGAAGACGCTGCCCGCAACACCCGAAGCTACCGGCGTATTGTTGTAGCCGCCCGTGCCCGCCAGACCGATGCTGTTGTAGGCCGGAATGTTTTCGGCGAAGCCGTCCACGACAAAGGCGGGGAAAGCATCGGCGAAAATTCCGATGCCGCCGCGCACAACGGTCTTGCCGCTGGAGAACGGCGAATAGGCGTAACCCAGGCGCGGCTCCCATACAATGCTGTCGGAGGCCGGATAGGCTTGGTGCAAACCGGTTTTGATGACGTCGTCGTAGGGGACGGTTTCATCGTGGCTTAAGACATTAAAGGGCGAGGTCGAGGTGGCAAAGCAATTCGACAAGCAGGTGGGATTGGAGTTGTGATCGGCGCGCAAGGAAAGCACCAGCTTGAGCTTGGAGGTTACGCGCACGTCGTCTTCCACGTAGAGACCGAGCTGATAGGTTCGAATATCCTGCGCCAATTTGGCGGGGAAATTCTGGCCGAAAAAGCCATAGGTGCCGAGCACGCCGTTGTACAGATCGTCAATCGAGCCGAATATAAGCTCACCGCCGGTGTTGACGCCGAAATCAAAATCGTTCACCAAATCCCGGTGAAAGTTCATGCCTGCTTTGAACGTGTGTTTCCCCGCGGTGTACGAAAAGTCGTCCACAATCTGGTATTGCAGGACTTCGCGGCCCTGAGGCGTGAAGGTGTCTATGGTGTTCAGGGCGGAGAAAGAACCGTCGTTGGTGGCGGTGAAATAAGGAAGCAGCGCGTTGGTGGCCTTGGGATTGGCGGATCCAAACGGTGCGTTATAGTAGAGCGCCGAGCCGACAAACTGGTTAGTGGCGCTTGGCCCGAAGATGTGAGTCCAGTTTAATTGGCCCTGATCTTCCGGCTGGATCGAGGTGGCGCTAAAGGTTGGATTGATCGCGTCGGTGAATGTCGGTTGAACGCCATGATCGGTTTGATAGCGGCCGTAAATTCGATCTTTATCGCCCAACGTTTGATCGATGCGCACGGCCATTTGCCATTCGTGAGCAAAGGCGTTGGGCGCGGCGGAATATTGGAGCGTGCAGGCGTCGCCAGCAGGCAGAACGGTTAGATCTCCACAACCGCCGTCCGACACCGCGGAGGCGCGGCCCAGGCCTGTGGCGGAGTTGAAGGCCTTGAACATTTGCTGGTAGAAGGGAACCTCAGCGCCCATACCCGTAGCCGTGAGATTGGCCAACGTGGCATTCTGGAAATCCTGGCTAGGAAGGCGAACCACGGACGTGGCGGTAGGAAGAACCACGCGCAGGCCTTCGGTATTGGCGAAGAAGAAGGTCTTGTCCTTAATGACGGGTCCGCCGATGGACGTGGCCCATTGGTTGGCGTTCACGAATTGCCTGGGAACGCCGTTGGCGTTGTTAAAGAAATCGTTGGCGTTCATGATACGGCCGTCCCAATAATATTTGGCGTTGCCGTGGAATGAGTTGGTGCCGGCCTTAGTCACATAGTTGACACTGGCCCCCGCCAACTGCCCATATTGGGCGGAGTAACCGTTGGTGGTCACCGAGACCTCCGCCAGTTCGTTGGCCCCGAGCAGAAGGTTGGTGGCGCCGCTATTGTTCAGATTGAGGAACGGATCGTTGTCGTTTTGACCATTCAGCGTGAAGAGATTTGAAGTACCCGGAAGGCCGAAAACCGAGAAGTTCCCATAACCGCCATTGGTGTTCATGACGGCGCCAGGAGCAAGCTGCGCGTAGAAGGTAATATCGCCGCCGGGATTCGGCAGGTTTTGGATGGCCTTCGTATTGAAGACAGATTGAATATCGCCGTTTTCCGTCTGGACCGAGGAACTCTCGGCCATCACCTCAACGGAGGTGGACTGCGTTTTCACGGGCAAACTAATATTCGCCTCCGTCGTTCCGCCGATGACGACGCTGGCTTTCGTCTCAACCGTCTGGAATCCTGAAGCGGTGACGGTTATCTTGTAATCGCCGGGTGGCAGCAGAGGGATACGAAATGTTCCGTTACCCGAGGTGGTGGCGGTTTGATGCAGACCAGTGGCGGCATTTTCGGCCAGTACGCTGGCGCCGGGAACAACTGCGCCCGTTGGATCCGTGATGGTTCCAGAAATGTCGCCGGCCGTGTTGGATTGCGGGAACATCGTTTGGCAGAGCAAAGATGTGAGCAGCACTGAAAGAAAAACTAACCTCATTCGCATTGGAGTCTCCTTTAGAATGCATATCTTACCCCCCGTAATCCACCCCAATACATGTTGCCGAGAATAACAGAGAGTTAGTAATTGAATCAACACAAATCACGGCAAACTGGTACTAGGTCGAAAATTTGCCGGATGCGGCTATCTTCTTTTCAGGCAATAGGATACGAATGGAGTGGGGAATAAGAACGCTGGATCAAAAGCGATTCGGCGCATCGCCGCGAACGGTCTGTCTGTAGTTAGGCGTATGCAGACAATCTTCGGACGATTGGAAAGTCGCCAAGGGAGTCAGCCTCTTTGATGAGCTTTTGAAGAAGGGGTTCACCGATGGCGGCGCTATCGGCGTTCTTGCGCCCGAAGCCGTTGCCGGAGCCTGGGAAGACGATGGTGATGACATCCGACGAGATTCCGGAATTGATCAGACGCCCACCGGATTGGGTATCGCGGCCGACGATGGTTTCATGGCCCAACTCACGGTGAAGAGCGATGGACCCCTCGCCGAGCTTGTTGGACGGGCCGACATCTCCAAAGCAGGCGAAGACCTTCCGCATGCCGTATATCACAACACCAATGTCTCCAATCCGAATTCCGTAATGGTGGTAAAAATGGCCGGGCAAAACGAAATAGTTAATTAGATCGGCATCGAGAGAGCTTCCATCGGGATTCTTAGCTGAAGTCGTGGGCTGGCCCGTTTTGTCGTGGATGTGAGCGCTGTAGATCGACCCATCGGTATCAAGCTCGAGCTTGGAATCGAAATACAATTGACCGCCGGGAAAGCGGCACATGAATTTCTTGCCAATCAGATGAGTGTCAATTGCCTTGGTTTTCGGGTGATGAAACAGGTTGGGAATGCTGTCAAGAACAATGACAGCCAAGCCTCGCGGTTGGTAATGGATCGCCATTCAAGTCTCCTTAACGTTCTTTGCGGCAACCGGCTTGGCGCGTTGGCCGCAAGTCTTTCAATAGGAGTAGTGAGGCGGAAGTCCACGCCGTTTCATAAGAAAGCCACCGCAGTCCCTCGTTGCGGCGGCCTAAAGGCCGGTCCTGGGTCGGTCCTATGAAAATTCCTGAGTCGCAGACGGTTGTGGAATCAACGAGTTCAGGTCGGCAACGGGGGCATGTTTACAAATAATTCCGCGCTCCATGCACTTGCAAGGACGGCCTCTCCTGCGCTTGTGTAAGGGCGCTGGAGACGAGGGATTGTCAAGCGAAAGGGCGTTCGACTCAGGGACGCAAGCGGACGGGTCTGTCGAAGGTGGCTCAATCAAGACGGGAGAACTGGGCTTGAGAGTTACTTCAAAACCCAGGTTCTGGAGGCGCTTGAGTAAGCGGTTCACCACCCTCGGCTTGTTGCGCTGATCGTAGTAATCGGCGCCCAATTCCACATACTCGGTCTGATGGGCGAGGATGTGATACACGATGGTCATGATGTGATGAGCCAATGCCATGACGGCCTTGGGCGCACCCTTGCGCAGGCACAGGCGGCGATAGAAAGCCGCCAGATAGTTGTTCTTGGTGTGCGAAGCAGCCCAAGCGGCCTGGCATAAAGCGCGTTTCACATAGCAGTTCGCCTTGCGTGTCCGGCCGCTCATCCGCTTGCCGCCGCTTTCGCGATTGCCCGGGCAAAGCCCCGCCCAACTGGCCAAGTGGCGGGCATTTTCGAAAGTCTTCATATCGACTCCCACCTCGGCGATGATCGTCCACGCCGTAATGCGGTCCACGCCCGGGATGGTAACCAGACGGCGTAGCTCCTCGCTGAAGCGAGCGGTCCGCCGCTCGATCTCGGCCTCCATTGCTTCCAGTTGCTTTTCGAGCCACTCCATCTGCGCCAACTCGCGGCCCAGCAGCCAGCGTTGTTCGGCGGTGAACGTGCCGTCCAGCGCGCTTTCCAACTGGCGCTTCTTGTTGCGCAAAGTGCCGCGCGCGTAATCAGCCATCCAGCCGGCATCGCGCTTACCTTCCACCAACGCCTTCAGCATGCTCCGCCCCGACAGCCCGAACAGATCCGTCGCCACCGAGGACACTTTGATGTTGTTGCTCTGGCACAACTGCTCAATCCGGTTGCGCACCCGCGTGCGGTCTTCCAGCGTATGCACCCGCTGCCGCGTCAGGTCTCGCAACTCGCGAATCTCGCGCGGCGGCACCCAACTCCCCTTCAAGCGTCCGTCCTCCAGCAACTCGGCAATCCACTGCGCATCGCGGCGGTCATTCTTGCGGCCATCCAACCCTTTGCTGTGCTGCGGGTTGACCAGCAGCAGCTTCTCAAATTCGCCTTCGAGAATATTCCATAAGGGTCGCCAGTACTGACCGGTTGACTCCATCGCAACCTCGGTCACACCGCAGTTCTTCAACCAGTTCCGCAGTTGCCGCAAATCGCGCGTGCATGTCGGGAAACTCCGCCTCTTGATGCTCTGATCCGCTTGTCCTTTGGGGGGCAAGATGCAAACACTCACACTGTTTTTATGCACGTCAATGCCGCAGCACCGCCGCTTTGGTCTTTCTTTCACCTGTTACACTCCTCGTTCGATCACCGAGCGAGGGACGCCTGGGACGACGTAAAGACATTCCTATGCGTGTTCACCGCCGTAGCGGGACGACAGTTCCAGGTTCCAGTAGCTGCGTCCTGACCAGGATCACAAACGGGCTCGAAAGCTCCAACTAGAAATCGGTCTCTTGCTTCGCTGGGGATCTACTTCCAGCCTCCCAAACCTGTCAAGTCCCCCCATTTTCATCCGTCCTCCTGACGGCCCCCAACGGGGGCCGTGCGGCGGATCACAAACCTCCCGAAAAAATTATCTCCCACTCTTTTCAACCACTTCCCCGCTTTTTCCCCATCGCCCCAAACGCCACCGTTCCATCCTTGTCTCGAAAGTGTCTTATGGAACAGAACTCACAATCCACGCCCCACCTCTCGCTCAAGCCGAATCAAACCAAGGTTTTCAAGTCGAAAGCGCGTTTCCGCGTGCTGGTCGCCGGCCGCCGTTTCGGCAAAACCCATCTCGCGCTTACCGAAATCATAAGCACGGCCCTCCGCCCAAACTGCCTCGTCTGGTATGTCGGTCCCAACGACCGCCAATCCAAACGCATCGTTTGGGACCGCCTCAAAGCCCTCACTCGCCCCCACTGGGCCAAGCGCGCCAACGAGACCCAATTGCGCATCGACCTCAAATCCGGCTCGACCATTGTCGTCAACGGAGCCTTCCATCCCGATACTCTGCGCGGCGTCGGACTGGATCTGATCGTCCTCGATGAGTGCGCGTCCATGAAGGCCGAGGCCTGGACCGAAGTCTTTCGGCCCGCCCTCAGCGACCGCAAAGGCCGCGCCCTGTTTATCGGCACACCCAAGGGCCGCAACCATTTCTATGAGCGCTTCGAGTACGCCCACAATGACCCCGCCTGGGCCGCCTTCCAATTCGCCACTGCGCAAGGCGGACTCGTGGACGACCAGGAACTCTGCCACGCCGCCCGCGAACTCGACCCCGTCTCTTACCAGCAGGAGTTTGGCGGAGAATTCGTCAGCGCCAACCGCCACCGCGTCTATTACACCTTCGATCGCGCCCTGCATGTGCGTTCCCTCAGTTTTGAGGATCTCTACCCCGTCATCTGGTCCATCGATTTCAATGTCAATCCCATGTGCATGCTCCTGCTGCAGCGCATCGGCGACGTGGTGTACGTTTTTGATGAAATTGTTCTTCCCAACGCCAACACCGAGGCCGCCTGCCAGGCCTTTCTGGAAAAGGCCGAACCACTCTACAAACTGGTTCCCGGTTACCAGCGGCCCATGAGTGTCGAGGTGTATGGCGATTCCAGTGGCAACCAGAAACGCACCTCCGCCGCCGACACCGATTGGACCATCGTCCGCCAGTTCTTCCGCCGCTGGAAAGGCACATACCAGGAAACCTTCCGGCTCCTCTCGGCCAATCCCCCCGTGCGCGATCGCATCAACTGCGTCAACAGCCGCTTGCGAAACAGTCTCGAGGATAACCGTCTTTTCATCGATCCCCGCTGCCGCGAACTGATCAAGGATTTGGAGCAGGTCGCCTGGGCCACCGATTCCACCGGTGCCGTCACGACCGAGCTCGATAAGTCCGATCGCGCCCGCACTCACGCGAGCGACGCCCTCGGCTACTACATCTCCCAGGCCTTTCCCCTCAAGCCCCTCATCGGCCACCAATCCACCGGCCGCCTCCTCTAACTTCGTGGGCAGATTCGTTGAGATCTTTAGTCTCGGGAGACACTGATTTGCCATCGTGCGGCCAGAGGTTCGGTACGGGCCACCTCTAATTTTTCAGTGCCCGAATACAGACGAAGACTCCCGCACTTTCATCCAAACGATAGCTACCTGTTCCTAACTTCCCGATTATGGCGCTCGCTACCTCGCGGAAGAGAAAAATCCGCGCCGCATCTGACTCCCGGCCAAGTCTTTGCCGCTGCCGATCGTAGCTTCGACCGGCTGGCTTCCGGTCCGCTATGGCTCAAAGACCCGCAAATTGCCAATCTGGTCTCGCACGCCGTCTTGATCGCAGCCGACGAGAGGCGGTTCTACGATCTCTGCGCTTGGGTCGTGATGCCGAACCACTGGGGAAGCCAACAGCCCAATTCCGTGTCGAACCATCCTCTGAGGCCCCGATAAGAAGGGGACTGAAACGCAGCTCACCCCCCAACTTTCTGCCAGACGGCTAAACCATCCGGCCCGTCGTACCTAGATCGGCCATGCCAGGGAGTCCCGCGAAAATCGCCCCCCCAAACGATGCCTACCTCAGGAAGTACATCCCCTTCCAGCGAGTGCCGCGGAACGTCCCATCTCAAACAGCCTCAAACCTTCCCCCCGCACCCCCTGAGAATCACCGGCATCTCGCCAACAAACATTACGGTAGTGTGAAGGCCGCGCCCAGCCCTCCTAGAGAGGACAGCATCCGGCAACCGTCGTAATCCTAAATCTGAAAATACGAACCCACCAAGTTCGTTCCGCAAAAACGCCACACTCCGTTTTCTTATCTGTGTTTATCCGTGTTCATCTGTGGCTAATTTCTTCGTTCCTAACGGCCCCCAAAGGGGCCGTCCGGCGAAATCACAGATGTCGCATAAAAATCTTCTTCCCCGCAATCAACAACTTACCCCAAAATTTTCCGCCACCCTGAACGCCCTCCCCTCACACTTGGCTCAGAAATCAAATGTTCAACTCCGACGCCGAACCCGAAAAACGCAACTGTGGCCGCACCGGCCCCACTTCCCCCGAAGGCCGCGCCACCTCTTCCAAAAATTCCACCAAACACGGCTCCTGCTCCCAAACCCTTATCCTCCCCTGCGAATCCGAAGAATCCTGGCTTCTCCTCCTCAGCCGCTGGTGCCAGACCTATCAACCCGCCGCAGACTCCCTCCAATATGATTTCGTTCTCAAAACCGCGCAGGCCGAATGGCTCCGCATCCGCGCCCAGCGCAACTTCGATTCCTGTATGGCCCTCACGCAGGGCTTCTCCCCCTTCAACTGGACCCCCGACCAAATTAAGAAACACGACCTCATGCTTCGCTACAAAACCTCCGCCGAACGCGCCTTTCAACGCGAATTCCGCCTCCTCGAACAGTTCTGCAAACTCCACCCCTCTGGCGAAACTCGCCCCGCCGCCCCCGCTTCCACCAAACCCGCCCCCCCTGCTCCCGAACCGGACTCCGACTTCCTCCTCGTTGGGGAAGATCCCGACAGTCCCACCGGCTACATCGTCCTTCACGAAATCATCAAAGGCGTCGAAAACACCGTCGAAAGGCCGTATTACCCTCCATCGGACGCGCCGCCCAGCCGTTCGCCGCCTGAATGATAGTGATAGCGATGGTAACGGGAAGGGGGCTCTTCGTCTGCTAACGTCGCGGCTTTCGAAAACTCGCCCAGAAGCCGAACCCCACCAGCGCCAGAAATCCCACGCCCCAAACCTGGAAACCGAAATCGCTGGCAGCCACCATCCAGGAATCTGGCCAGATTTTTTTGGCAAGTGCGGAAAACAAACCGCCGGCCACTCCGAGAATGAACCATGCTCCCAACAGAGCCAATAAGGGAGCCCGTCGCCACAGAGCTTCTAAACGGCGTGGCAGTTTTTCGCGAAGCTTGTCCCACCAGTAATGGGCGAGTTCCATCGCTGTGGAACCGGAATCCCGGCGCTTCAGAACGGCGTCTTCTCTTTTCAAGGCGCTCGTCCCGCTCGTCGGCTGGATCACGGTCGCGCCCCAATAGGCCGATTGCAGGGTAGTCGCCAGTTCGGCCGCCCTCACGAAGTTGGCATACCCGCCCGCTTCTAACAAGCGATGGCCAATTTGAATCAGCGCTTGCGGCGGCGTTTCCCAATGGGGTAGTTTTTGCCAACCGGCATCTTCTATAACCCGCTCGGCTGAGGTGAGTTTTGTTTCGGCATCCATCTTGGCCACGTTCGTCAAACGCACCAGCAGTTGATCGATCGTGTTGCGAATCGGCTGGAGTTCGGGAGCCGAGCCAAGTTCCTCGGCGCGCGAAGGGTCGGTGGTCACGGCTTCAATGAAGCGGCCCACTGCCCATTCCCGCCGGTCTTCCTCAATCGCGCGAATGGTAGCCTGCAGCAGGGCCTCCACCCTGGCAACGATCTCGGGTGGGCTGGGCGGCTGCAAAATTTGCGCGAGTTTCAGCAGGTCCGCTACGGCCAGTTCGCGAATGATGGCCGTGTCCGGGGTAAGCGCCGGTTGAATGGAAGTTGCTGGTGACGTTCCGCCAGTTCCGGCAGCCGGCCCTGCCTGGCCAGTGTTAGGCGTGAGTTTCGCTTCGGAAACCCCGGTGCCTGCCGCGCCTCCTGTTGGCGCTATGTGCATCCTGATTTTGCTTGGAGCACACTGGCCATTCAACAAGCCATGAGTGCTCTTATTGCTTGGTGTCCGCCGGGTGCGAGGATTCTTCGAAAAATTCGCGTTGGAGCGATAAACTTCGCTGGTCTGACTTAATGGCGCGGATGGCGTTTACCACTCCGGCCGACCAGGCTTTCATGTCGAACGCACCCAATTCGGTGTTGGCTGGCGCGCCGTCGCCCGCGTAATGATTGGGAAACTTCGCGTACCACCAAATACCGGTGTAGACGCCAGCGGGCAGGTCTAGCCGGTTTAGATCCGCGCCGGATTCGCGCCCCGAGCGGTCCAAGTGAACCAGGTCCGGCCGCGAAATCATGACGTGCGCCGTTTCGGATTCCCCGGCGTGGGCGTCCACCTTGGTCTTCAAAGTCGGCCGGCCGGGCGGATAGTCCGCTCCGGTGTAAACATAGACAACGTAGTCGTGCGCCGTGGCCAGTTGTGCTTGCGCGAAAAAGGGAAGAAGATGATTGTTGCCGCCGTGGCCGTTGACGATGAGGATCTTTTTGCAGCCGTTACGGGCCATTTCGTCGGTGGTTTCTTGCAGCAGTTCGAGTTGCAGTTTGGCGCTATACGCCAACGTGCCTGGTTGGTGCCGGGCTTCAAAAATCTGGCCATAGAAATAAGGAGGAAAAACAATGGTGTATTCTTCAGCCGCCGCGTGTTCCGAAACAAACCGCACGTTGATCAAATCTGTGCCCAGCGGCAACTGCGGACCGTGCTTCTCAATAATGCCGAACGGCAGCAGGCACGTGCCCTGGCTTTGCTTTAAAGCCGATTGGAAATCCTCAGCCGTCAGTTCTTCCCATTTCACCGGCAGCGTCTGCGCGCAACACGCAGTGGCCAGTGCGCAAATGAATAACAGTATTTTTGACATGGAAAGAGTCTATCGCTTCGCCGCTTGCTGCCGGGCCAGTTCTAGCCGGAAGGCTTGGTCGCGATCGTCAACGAAGGCCCGGTAACCGGCCGGATCGATAAATGGATTCGGCGCATTAGGCTTGAGGCGAGCCAGTTTTTCGTCCATACCGAAATAGACGCCGTGGGCGCCCAGAAAGATGTCGCACGGCAAAGCATGCAGAATTTGGAAGCCCTTTGCATAATCGGCGGCAATCTGCGGATACTTGGGGTTGTTCACCAACAGGTAGCCGGAGTTTACGTTGGCGCTCCCTACGATCACGGCATTCAGCATCTTGCCGGAATCGTTCACCACCATGGTCCACGTTGTACAACCTTTGGTGTGGCCGGCTGTCAGGTGCGCGGTTAGGGTTGTGCCGCCGAGCGTTACTTCGGAGGAGTCGTGCAAAATGCGATCCACCTTGGCGGGAGTCCAGCGAGTGCTGTATTGAAAGTCGCCTTCGCCGCCGTGTTCGATCAGCGGAACGTCGGCCTCCATGACCATAAGTTTGGCGCCGCTGAGTTCCTTGGCGCGAGCGCAGCCCGCCGCGTGGTCGTCATGGGCGTGGCTGATCAGAATGATCTTGATTGCGGAGAATTGAAAGCCCAGCGCTTCGATATTGTGCTTGATGATCGGGACCGATTCTTCGTAATCCGTGTTGATCAGAATGTTGCCTGAGGGCGTGGCGATCAGATAGGAGGCAAGATAATTCGTGCCCACGTAGTAGAGGTTTCCGGCTATCCGAAACGGCGGCATGGGTTTGTTCCAGGCCGGGGTGAAATCTGCGAATGCCAAATGGGCGAAGAGGAAAAGAAAGAAGATGCGCATAAAATGAGCGGGCTTTTTTTGTCGCCCGGGGTTCAGATTATTTATTTTCGCAGCCATCGCCCAAGTTTCTGAATCGCGTTGGCTTGCGCGTTCGTATTCTGCCTACAGATGCGATCAGCGTTGATTATCCTGCTAGCCTGCTGCTTTTGTAACATCGGCGCAGCGGCTGAGCTTTCGCCCGATGAAATTATGAAGCGCGTCGCCGAAAATCAGGATCGCGCTCAGAAGGAGCGCTTAAGTTATCTATATGAGCAGCATGTGAAAGTCACCGCGCGCCACACCAATGGGAAACTGGCGCGGGAAGAAGTGGCGGATTACTCCGTTACCCCCGCTTCCAAAGGCGCCGAACGGAAGCAAACGGCGATTCGCGGGCGTTACCTTAGTCACGGAGGATATAAGGAGTTTAGCGCCGAACCGTCGCCTGACAGTGGCCTCGATGCCGGTTTGGTGGGCGGGTTTCGAGAGTCGCTCTTCGACAAGGATTCGAAGGATGGTCTCGGTAATGACTTTTTTCCGCTCGGTACCAAGGAACAAAAAGACTTGCGTTTCGAACTGGCCGGAGAGCAGGTGGTGGAAGGCCGCAAGGCGTATCGCTTACCATTCGCGCCCAAGGATTCGCATGATATCGATTGGGCGGGCGAGGCGTTGATTGATGCGGAAGAGTTTCAGCCGGTAACCGTCTTTACGCGGTATCTGGTTCCCCGACAGTTTCGGCACGGAGTTCCGGCTCAAGGCGCTCTTCTTTATCAATCGTGTGATTACCGTCTCACTGGAGAACAAGAATTTCAAACATACTTCGGCGGAGAGCCAGATCCGCTATGAATCCGAGTCGCAACCCTGACCGGGATGTGGGGCAGGATGGCATCCTGCGCGCCGATTGGCAATCGGCGCTCGGCGTTCATTCATCTCCGAATCCGAGCCGGAAGCGTAAGCGCCCTAGCCTGGCCTTTTATTCTCTTCCGTGGTCCTGTCGCAGGCAGAGCCCGAGCCGAGCCGCGACTGCCAAGGAGCGGTAACGACAGGCCTGTTCAATTTGTTTTTTCAACGGAGCAGTACGCTAGTAAATTCTCAAGATCGAAGCCCCTTGGAGGCTTCGTCGAAATAAACTGGCGCTTTTCGGAAGTAAGATTCATTGGCCATGTGGCAAGCAATGGCCGCGTGATTGCCGAACACTGCGTCTTCAGTAACGGCGTTGCGCGATTTGACGGCCTGGAAGAATGTCCACAGATGGGGGCGTACGTCGTCCCAATCGTCGCTGCCGCGAAATATGGTGTCGTCCTCTATGGGTTCCTTGCCCAGCGGCGGCTCATGTTCGGCAAGCCACTTGTTGACATACTCGGCGCGTAGTTTGGCGGGAAAGCCGCCGGAGTAGTAACTGGGGCTGGTGTCGATGCCGCGCTGCCGCGAGAGCCGAATCTGCGAGCCGTTCGCTTCCATCACGCCCTTCGGCCCTAGGAAGCGGGCGGTCTCCGGTGTCGCGCAACCCAGATTGAGTCGTACGTAGACGGGAATGCCGTGATAGTCGAAAATGACCAGCAGCGTGTCGGGCATATTGCGGCCATCGTTCCAGCGGAAGATGCCGCCTAACGACGTAGCCGAACGCGGTGCCTCATTCCAGCCCAGCGTCTTCTGCATGCCGCTAAGGAGGTGAACCATCAAGTCGCCGGCCACGCCTGTGCCGTACTCTTTCCAGCAGCGCCAGCGGGCGAAGCGGATCGGGTCGAAGGGAATCTTGGGTGCGTCGTTGAGCCAAGTGTCCCAGTCGAGGTTCTGAGGAGACAAGTCGGGAGGGGGAGGATACTGCCAAGCGCCGTTCGGATCGTTGCGCCCCATGCTGAGTTCTACTAACTCAATTTCGCCAATGGCGCCGCCTTTGTAAAGGTCGAGAGCCTTGGCGCACAGGGCCGAACTCACTCGCTGGGAGCCGATTTGCACGATGCGGTTGTTGCGCTGGGCGGCGTCGACCATTTCGAAGCCCTGCGCAATGGTATGCGACATGGGCTTCTCGCAGTAGATGTCTTTGCCCGCGTTGCAAGCATCCACCACGACGCGCATGTGCCAGTGATCCGGCACTGCGGCGACGATGCAATCGATGTCCTTGCGGTTCAGCAGATCGTGATAGTTTCTGCTCACGGGCAGATTGGCGTTGCCGGTGATTTCGCGGGCCAGTGTGTGCCGGCCGTCGTACAGATCGGCCGCGCCCACGCATTCGATGCCGGGCAAACTGATGGCGCTTGGCAGAAGGCCGGAACCTTGCATCCCAATGCCGATCATGCCGAAGCGCACGCGGTCGCTGGGCGCGGCTTGAGTTTGAGCGGGAAGCGCGTCCTCTAACAGGAACAGATTGCCGGCGGCAAGGGCGCTGCCTTGCAGAAAGCGCCGGCGGGGCAAAGACGGGCTGGTCTTCATGCGCCGATTGTATCCGACGATAGTTCCGGCTAAACTGCCGGGGCGTGCGGCGTGTCGAAAGTCACGATGCGCCTCGGTTGCAGATCGGCAATCGGACGGACACGTAGCGGCCGTTCGTTCAGAATCAGTTCGCTGGCTTCTACCAGAGTCGCCGCGTGGAACCAGCGCTGAAAGGGGTTTTCATAGAGGACGTTACAGATAGAGGCGAGAGTCATGCCCTGATGGTGGGCCATGAAACAGCGGACAAGTTCGTACTTGCGCCCCCGAAAGGCGCGGCTTGACGAAGCAGTGTAGTCCGCCGCCTCATAGAAGCCGTATTCACCCAGCCAGCCTTGGCGGGACATTCGGGCGAGGTTGCTAACCGAGCCGGAGAGATCAACCATGAGCGCCAGACAACTGGCGTACGGCGCAACCACCAGGAAGCCGGCGCGCGCCACGTTCAGGGCCAGGCCGGGGACGCCGAAAGCGGCGTACTGATAGTTGCCCTGTTCGTCCGTCTTGGCATAAGCCGATTCGGAGATGCCCCATGGAATGCCGCGGCGTCGTCCATAGTTTTGCTGGGCCCGGACGGCGGCATCCAGCGTGCGCGCCAGCAGCGTATCGGGGTGGGAGCGCATCCAGATCAGCGGCATCAGATATTCGAACATGGTGCCGGTCCAGGAGATGAGAACGAATTCGCCTTCGCAAACGGTATGCTGGCGGCCCAAGCGGAACCATGATTCCTGGCTGGCATCGTCTTTGGCGGCCGCAATAAAGGCGGCGATACGCGCCTCGGAAGCCAGCAGATCGTAGCAGGAGTCGTTGAGTTTCTCCTTCGCCGTGTCGTAGCCGATGGACATCAGCTTGCGGCGCGGATTGATGAGCAGACTAAAGTCCATCTGCTGCGATAACTGATCGCATTGGGAGACGATTGCGCGCACGCGCACTGCGAGAGACTCGACTTGGACGCGGGCGTTTGCCAGCGCTTCCGATAGCTTGAGGTCTTCCACTTGAGAGCTGAGTTCGGAGTAGAAGGCGTCCGCGGAAGCGAGTGTCGGGAGGTTTTTCGGGAAAGTGTCGTGTGAGAAGAGAGGTTTATACTGCGGCGCATACCAGGGCAGAAAGTTCAGAGCTACGTTCTTAATAGCGTCTATACGTTCCTGAAAGGAGCTGGAGCCGGCTGAATGCTGCTGGGCAAGTAACTCGGGCAGCCATTGCTGAGGTTCCTTGAGGTGGAGTAGATTACGCCAAGAGTCGTCCGAACGTTCGCTTCCGGCGTAATCGGCAAGGCCTTCCAGAGCGCTTGGCAGGATGATAGGACGTTCGAGTAATTCAAGGCAGCCTTCGCGGAGACTCCAGAGAGAGGCAATGAAATTGCCGTCGTCAACGCTTGAGATGTTAGGAGGAGCGAGCGATTCGAGAGTAGTTGTGTCGTACCAATTGACGAAATGGCCGTGGAAGCGCGGCAGCTTGCCGATGCTGGCAAGAGACTTTTCCGTGAGCGAAATGAATTCCGGCAGAGTGAGGTAGCCGAACTCTAACGCCGCTTGCCGGGCGTTCAAAAGTAAGCCGAGGTTGGTAGGTGAGATTCGTTCCGCGACTCGATATGGCTCTTCCTGAACGTTGTCCGGGATGAGCCAGTGATTGGCGGCGGTACTGAAAGTGGCAAAGTACTTCCAGGTGCGGAGAGCTGTCTCGCGCAGCAGGCGGCGCTCTTTATTCGAGAGGACGAAGTCGTCTTTCCTGGGCGATCTGTTCAGCCATTTCGAGAGTAATTTACAACCGCCCCAGGCGATGATAAACGGCGCGGCATAAGGCGCGGCCTCCGGGCGCAGGATGAGTGCGCAAGCCAAGGCGATGGCCAGGACCGGGATCCAATCCAGGTAGATGTCTACCGGAGTACGCTTGCGAATGCCGAGTTCCGCCTCAGTGGCCGTCTCCCACTCAAGCAGGCTGCGATGAGTGAAGTGCGTGCGAACGATGGTGCGCACAATAGCGTCAATGGAAACGAGTGTCTGATGCGCGAGGAAAGCGATATTCAACAGAATGGCAGCGTGTGAGGTAACGAAATCCTCGAACGATTCGCGGATGGATTGCCAGTTAAACGCGAGGGCGGCGCGAGTCAAAGCGAAGAGCAAACGGAAGTAGATAGGAAGGAACAGGAGGGCCAGGGAAACAACAGTCCAAAAGCGCGGACCGCCAGGCAGGAAAAACCAGCCAGCGAGGAAAAGTAGAAATGTGGCCGGCTCCATCAAGCTGCGCCGAAGGTTATCGGCGATTTTCCAGCGCGAGACCAGGGATATCGGGTTCGGAACCAAGCGCCGGCTTTCGTCCGGAACCTTGTTGAAGATCCAGCGGACAATCTGCCAATCGCCGCGCAGCCAGCGATGTTTACGGCGGTTGTAAGCGCTGTAGTGAGACGGGTAATCGTCAATCACTTCAATATCTGAGGCGAGACCGGCACGCGCGTAGGCGCCTTCAATGAGATCGTGGCTGAGCAGAGCATTACGCGGGAAACGCCGCTCTAACACCGCGCGCAGAGCGTCGATATCGTATATGCCCTTGCCGGTAAAGATGCCTTCGCTATAGAGATCCTGGTAGACGTCTGAAGCGGCGCGCGAATAGATGTCAAATCCGGTCTGGCCGGAATAAATGCGCGCGAGACGCGAGGTGGTGGCGGTGTGAACGCTGATGCCCACGCGCGGTTGCAGTATTCCGTAGCCGCGCGTGACAATCTTGCGGTCGGGGTCTACCAGCGGCCGATTCAAGGGGTGGGCCATAGCCCCGATCAGCCTCTGGGCCGTGCCGCGAGGCAGTTGAGAATCGGAATCGAGCGTGATCACATAGCGGATGCTCGCGCGCGGAAGACGATGGATGGGACCGGCTTTGACGGCGAATGGATCGAAGCTATCGCGGAGATACTGATTCAGATCCAGCAGTTTGCCGCGTTTGCGTTCCCAACCCATCCAGGCGCCTTCACGAGGATTAAAAACCCGGTGGCGATGAAACAAGTAGAAGCCGCCGTAGGGCAGGGAATTGTATTTTTCATTGAGCGCGTCAATGAGTTGAATGGCGAGGTCAATGCGTGGATCGTTCTCGCCCACCGGCTCAGCGCTATCGGGAAGGTCGGTCAGCAGCGCATAGTAGATGTTTGGGTCGCGATTCACCAGATAGCGAATCTCGATATCGTCAACCAGTTGACGGATCTGCTTCTCGTTAATCAGCAGAGTAGGTACGGCGACGATAGTGGCGCTGGACGGATCGACGCCCTTAGAGAAATCGACCTTGGGAAGCGGGCGCGGAGTCAGAACCGTGGTGACCAGGTAGTTCACTAGTTCGACGGCGGCCTGGGTGGCCGGGAGCAGTAGGATGAGAGCGCTCATGATCAGGGCCCAGGCGTTGTGATGCGTCACCAAGCTCATGAGAATGGCCACGACGGTGATGAGAGTCACGAACTCAATGCCGATGATGTAAACCTCATCGGGATATTTGCGAAAGAGGCGCGCCATGATTGAATTGAGCGCTGGCCGGTAGCCGACTCGTTGCAGGAAGTCGGGCGAGCCTGTCTCGTCGAACAGGAAGTAGCCCACATGCCGCAGCCGGTTGCGCAGGGCTTCAGGCGCCGCGGGATCAACGGCGGTCTTTTGCGCAAATTCAACGGCGAGACGCGCAATCTCAACCTCGCCAACGTCGGAATGGCGGGCGATATCGGCCACGTGGCCGCGATAGCCGCCGCGCGTTTCAGCTTCCATGCGCGGATAGACGCCGGCTGGATCGAGACTCAGCGTGCGATGCACGATGGAAAGTTCTTCGAGCGTGTCGCGCCAATCTTCTTCGCCGATGAAGCGCAGGGCGGTGATCACCGGCCCTACTTCGAAGGACTGTTTGTCATTAGCGTCTTGCCGGAAAGCATCGAGCGCCTGCTGCCCGCGCTCGGCCAGCAGTTCGAGCAGAGCGAGCTTCAGACACATCAAAAAGTTATCGATTTCGGCCAGACGCAGCGGATCGACCTCTTGCACAGCTTCGAGGTAGGTGGCTACTTTGGCTTGAGTAAGGCGGCAGCCGGTGGCGGCTAAGAGGCCGCGAGCCAAAACGACGCAGCGGGGAATGGCTTCTTCGGTTTCGGTCCGGACGGCGGGCAATCGGCCCAGCCCGCGGACGGATTCATGAAAATCGTGCAACTCCGCATGGACAAGGCGCAGGTTGTCGTAGATCCAGCGCAGGTCTTCCGTAGGTTCGCCGCTACGCAGCCCATAGAGCTCCCTCTCAAGAACCTTGAGACGGCGCAGGCTCTTCCGATAGATCTCGGCTGTGCGGCCGGTTCTCCCGCGATCACTGAGCCAGGCGCACGACCGAGCGGTTCGCTTGGCATGATCTGTCAAGCGATCCTGTTCGAGCGCGGCTGAATCGAGTTTGGGAGAAGGTTCGGGCATAATGGCGCTCAACGGTAACTGGCCGCCTGGAGTTCGAACATGCCCGCGTAGGTGCCTCCGCGCGACATCAATTGGTCGTGGCTGCCTTGCTCGCTGATGGAGCCGTTCTCTAAAACGATAATGCGTTCCGCCATGCGCACGGTTGAGAAACGATGGGAGATGAAGAGGGCCATTTTTCCGGCAGTAAGTTCGTTGAAGCGTTGAAAAACTTCGAACTCGGCGCGGGCGTCGAGCGCGGCGGTTGGTTCGTCCAAAATCAAAATCTCCGCGTCGCGCAGATAGGCGCGGGCCAGGGCTAGCTTTTGCCACTCGCCGCCAGACAGATCCACGCCTCCTTCAAAGCGCCGTCCGAGCATCTGTTGGTAACCGCCGGCGAGCTGCTCGATCACGCCGTCGGCCAGACTTTTTTCAGCGGCTTCTCTGATGCGCCGGTGGTCATCCAAAAACTCAATACGGCCAACCGCGATGTTCTCACGAGCGGTCATTTCATAGCGCATGAAATCTTGAAAGATAACTCCGGTGTGCCGGCAAAGGTCTTCAATCTGATAGTCGCGGAGATCAACACCGTCCAGAAGAATGCGACCGGCGGTTGGGTCATAGAGGCGCGTAATGAGTTTGACAATCGTGGTCTTGCCTTGGCCATTTTGACCGATGAGTGCGATGCGTTCGCCGGGCTCAACGCGCAGATTGAGGCGGTTTAAGATGATGCGGTCTGTTCCTGGATATTTGAAGGAGACATCCTGAAATTCGAAACCTTTCTCTATGCGGCGCGGAGCGGGCAACGCATCCGGCTTGGACGACACGGTGGGCTTCATGGCGAAGAAGGCGATGAGGTCTGTGAGAAACAGCGCTTGATCGGCAATACTGGAGAGCGTGGAGAAGATCTGCGAAATATTGCTTGAAGCGTTCATGATCGACTGCGTGAGAAAGGTGAACGTGCCGATCGAAAACACTCCAGTGACGGTTTTGAAGATGACCCAGAGATAGGCGCCATAGTAGCCGCCGGTGCTCAAAATTGACAGCAGGGCAACCGCAATGAGGCGTTTGCGCGAAAGGGCCAGGTTTTCGTCCAGGATGCCGTTCCAAATGGTGGTGAAACGGGTAGTGAAAAAGTCGCTGAGGTTAAAGAGCTTGAGTTCTTTGGCGGCTTCCTTGCTGCCGCCTACCTGGCGCAGGTAATCAAGCTGACGCCGCGCAGGGGTTTGCCGGAAGTTCTTGGCGTAGCTTAGGAATGCAAAGTGGCTTTCGCCCAGAAAGGCCGGCAGCAGACAGCCCACAAGGATGAGCAGCAACCAAGGGGAAAACCAGAGTATGGCTGCCGAAAGCCACACCACAGTGATGGTTTGCTGAAAGAGCCTTCCGATGGACTGAATCATGCCAAGGCGATCGGTGGCTTGGACCCGGGCGCGTTCCAGGCGGTCGTAAAAGACCGGATTTTCATAAGCTTGCAGGTCGAGCGAAGAGGCATGCCGCATGACCTCTATGCTGACGTGGCGGCTATAGCGATCAGCCAGCACGGAATCGTAATAATCGATCAGGCGCCCGAGAATGCCGCCCGCGATTGCCAGGGAAAATTCCGACGCCGCCAACCACCAGAGTTTCGGCGACAACGTTGCTTGGTGGTGAACGATGGCGTTGATGAGATCGATGATGAGCTTGGTCACCCACGCCGTGCTCACCGGAATGAGCGAGGCAAAGGCGCGAAAAATCAAGCCAAGGACCACCACGGCGGGGCCCGAATCCCACACGATGCGCAATACCGGCGGGACGTTCTTGAGTGCGCGAAGGCGGTCTTTCCAAGCGCCGAGGAATGGTTGTTGTGATTCTTCTTTCACGCTTGTAGGGGCGAAGGGCGTTGACCTAAACGCAAGCTAAGTCATTGATTAGAGACTTAATTTGGGCAAGAAGGTTTCGTCAAGACTGAAAGGCTCGCGCTCTGGATTAGTTTACAGCAAAGGATGGGGATTCCCGTGAGTAGTTGCAGCGTGGCATGCACTCTCGATATACTAGGCGACACAGCATCCTGTAAACTCATTAGCTATTCCAATTAGGATGGAATCAGCGGTGGGTTGTGATCATCTATGTGTTTATGACGCCGGAAAAGGAGAGTTCATGAAGTCGGAGGCTATTAGAAAGCTAAGCCTGTTTGCAGTTTTGATCGTTTTGGCCGGATGCCACAAGAAAGTAGCGCAAGCCCCATTGCCGCCGGCTCCGCAACCCGAAGTGGCCAAAGCTCCGCCACCGCCGCCGGAGCCACCTCCGAAGCGTGAGGAGCCCAAGGTAGTGGAGGCGCCGCCCCCCGCTCCCCCGCCGGAAGTGAAGGTGACGATGGAAGAATTGCTGGCGAAAATCCAGGATGTCTATTTCGATTACGACAAGCACGCGATTCGCCCTGACGCGGAGAGTACATTGCAAGCGAATGCCATCGCGCTTCGAGAGATTTTCAAACAGTTTCCAGGCGCTAAGTTGACGATTCAAGGATTCTGCGACGAACGCGGATCCGACGAATACAACTTGGCATTGGGGGATGAGCGAGCCAAGACTGAACGCGATTTTCTGGTCACTCTCGGTCTGCCTGGCGACCAATTGCTGACCGTGAGCTTCGGCAAGGAAAAACCCGTTTGCACGGATCATACGGAAGACTGCTGGCAAAAGAACAGGCGCGCGCATATTTCCGCGCAAGGTTCAACCACTTAAGCCGATGATAAGACGCCTCGCTGATGGGAGGGCGGAGCGTCTTATGGTACCCGCTGATAACTGACAAAGGCGAGACGCTTGCCGTCGGGCGACCAAGCCGGCGGGTATCGCGGCCTCGGCCCGGCAAAGAACGTAGCCAAAGTTTTGACTTTGCCATCGCTCACGGTCTTCATGTTCAGCGTTATGGCGTTCGCTTCGCGCGACCAAAAGGCGATACGCTGTCCGTCGGGCGATGGTTCTTCGCCACGAGCTTTCCTTAAGGACTGTGAGCCGGAGGCGGCCTGAGTCGCGCCTCCGGCCACGGGAATCTTTTCAACGCGCCGACCATCGCGGAATAGTAAAGACGTTCCCTCGGGCGTCCAACTCGGCGCTTCGATGAGCTTCTCCAATACCGCAACTACGCGCCGGTCGGTGGAGGAAACTGAGATTGTCTCGAGCGTACTATGAAGCTTCGCCTTCCCATGAGATGGCGACTCAATGCTTACGTTCGAAAACACCGCCGTTTCGATGGCGTCTTTATCGTGCGCACTCACGCCCAACCCAATATAGAAGGGTTCTGTCAGAGCGAGCCGTATCGATCCGCCGCCGAAATGGAGATCCTCTCCCGCGCGCGCGAAATACAGGAAGAAATCGGCGCCGCGTTTTTCCAAGCGAAGACGAGTGGGCGAGGCCGCATCGGTTCCAACCTCATGCGTTGCCCCGCCTTTTTCCGCGCGCCACTGCAGCGACGTCAACCCTACTACGTGAAGCGCTGCGTCCACATACGGCGAATCGGCATCCAGCGACTGCCGGATCATCAGCATCGCTTTCTTGTGTGGATTGCCGGTCTGCGTTGGGAATGCGATGTCGGCCGTGAGCGCGGCGTCGCCGGAATACTTCTTCCAAACGAAATAGAAAGCGTCCGCGGTGCCCCACACGTTTTCACCGCTTGCGGTAATCGAATAACTGCCTTGGGACGCATCGAACTTCGCGGAGCCTGGGTGCAGCAGAGTTCCGATATCGGATTGCCCTTCGAAGAGCCCTGGCCCTGCCGAGGGCGTTTGGCATTCCAAGCCGGCGCACAATAAAATTGCAAGAGTCAAAGGTCGAGCTGACGCTGAACGAGCCATGTTCGGCTATCATGTCACAGAAACGAGCAGCTGTTAGCTCGTCGCCGCTTTGCCGTTCGAGACGCGAGATCTTACCAGCTTCAGCACAATCTCCTCCACCTCATCGAGCGAAAGGCCAGTGGTATCGACAAGTTGCGCATCGGGCGCCTGCACCAACGGCGCTTCGCTGCGTGTGCGGTCGCGTTGATCCCGCTGGCGCAATGCGGCGGCGATGGACTCCACCTCTTCTTCATGCCCGTGCAACTCAATCGCGCGGCGTTTGGCCCGCTCAATCGGATCGGCGTCCAGAAAGATCTTGACCTGCGCCTCGGGAAACACGACCGACCCAATGTCGCGCCCCTCCATCACCACGCTACTCTTCTGCGCCATCTCACGCTGCACTCGCAACAGCGCGCGCCGTACGGCGGGAATGGCAGACACTTGCGACGCCGCTTGCGAAACCTGCAAGTCGCGAATGGCCTCACTCACATCTTCGCCATTCAAGAGCACGCGGTCGCCCGCCGGCAGCTCAATATTCGCTTCCTTGGCCAGTTGCTCCAGCTTATGCATGTCGCTCATAGCCACGCCCAAGCGCAAGGCCCAGAGCGCGATGGCTCGATAGATGGCTCCGCTATTGATGTAGACGAAGCCAAGCTTCTCGGCCACACGTTTGGCCAACGAACTCTTGCCCGCGCCCGCCGGCCCGTCAATGGCGACAATCACCCGCTTTTCGGCCATCAGTTCTGTAGCGCCACTAACGGCGCCCATTCGTCCCGGTACACTTTTCCATCTTTCATTACAAAGCGCACATGCTGGAGTTGTTCCACGTTCGCCCGCGGGTCGGAATCGAGAGCGATGATATCCGCGAAAGATCCTGTTTTCAGCGTGCCCGCTTTGCCTTCCAGATTTAAGAGGCGGGCCGCGTTTACTGTAGCCATGCGGAGGGCGTCAATCGGTTTTGCGCCGAACTCCACCATGGTGGCGAACTGTCTGGCATTATCGCCGTGCGGATAAACGCCGCCGTCTGTGCCAAAGGCCAGCGGCGCACCCGCTAAATAGGCTTTGCGAAAATTTGCCCGCTGCAATTTGCCGATCGCCTTCTCTTTCTCAATCGATTCCGGCAGCATGCCCGCCTTTGCGCCTTCCTTCAGAATGTAATCGTCGTTGTAAATGTCGAACACGAGATAAGTGTGATGTTGTTTGGCGAGTTCGATGCCTTCTTCGTCAATCAGGCTGGCGTGCTCAATAGAATCGATGCCCGCCAGGATCGCGTCTTTGATCGCCTGGGTTCCGTGCGCGTGCGCCGCTACTTTGCGGCCGAGCTTGTGCGCTTCTTCGGCGATGGCCTTCATCTCCTCGAGCGTATATTGCTCGGCGCCCGGCGAATCGCCCTTCGACAGCACGCCGCCAGAAGCGCAAATCTTGATCAAATCAGCGCCGTACTTGATCACCTCGCGCACTTTCTTACGCGCTTGCCACGGCCCATCCGCTACGCCGAACTCAGTTACGTTGAACTCCGGCGCCAGCAAATCGTTGTCGCAATGGCCGCCGGTAATCCCCAGCGCCGGGCCTGATACAAACAGGCGTGGACCGGCAATATCTCCCGCATTGATGCCGTCGCGCAAGGCTACATCGCTGAAACCGGCCGCGCCCACATTGCGCACGGTTGTAAAACCGGCTTGAAGCGTCACGCGCGCATTGCGAACGCCCTTAACGGTAGAACGCGGGACCGATACGCCTAGCGATTGATAACCGGAGTCGCTCGGATCTCCGGTCAGATGATCGTGGACGTCAATCAAGCCGGGCAGGCAAAAGGCTTTCGACAGGTCAATCTGTTTGGCTCCAGGAGGGATTTGACCTGTGGCGTTTGCCGCTAGGATTTCTTTGACGACACCACCCCCATTTAGGACAACGACATCGTGCGCGACAGTATCCGTTTCAGGGTCGAGTAAGGCGCCGCAATGCACGGCTACTGTTTCGTCCGCCTGCAATAGAGCGCAAAACGCGAGTGTGCCTGCAAGGCAGGAGAGTCTTATGAAAGGCATAGAATATTTGGACAAAATCCGAGTATGGCATGGGCCACCGGTTTGCGTTAACATATAATCCAGTGCTAAAAGCAGGATTCAAGATGCATCGCTTTGTGAGTGGGCTGCTTTGCGCTCTGATTCTCTTTGCATCTCTGGACCGCGTACCCGATCCACCGGTAGTTAAGCCGAATCGCGACAAAGCTTCGGTCGTTTGCGCGTACTCGCCGCTTGCGACAAAATGTTTTCCCGACCGCGACCCGGTCTTTGCCGTTCAGACGGCTTTCTCTTCGTTTACATCTCCGACGCTGATTCTTCATTCCCGTGAACTTATTTCGCGGAATCCGTCTTTCCCGCCATACCTTAAGATCTGGCGCGCATCCGATTCCTCTCCTCCTTTCCAGATTCTCTAACCCCCAGTTTTTTGAATAGTGAACCGCTTGCGATGCGCAGCTCTTTTCGCGCGCCAGCGGCAGATCTTTCGTGCCTTCTGAGAGGAATTGAAATGCGTACTTCTGAAGTTTTGCAAGCTTGGAGAAAGATTTTGCAAGGCGAAACTCCTTCGCTCTCCATTGAGATCACGCGGGAATGTCCCCTTCGCTGCCCGGGTTGTTATGCTTACGAACCCGGTCACTTGGGCGGCGGCATTACCCTTCGCGAACTTTCCGATTTCAAGGGACAGGAACTGGTTAACCGGATCATGGAGTGTGTCGATCTGCACCGCCCTTTGCACCTTTCGCTGGTTGGAGGCGATCCGCTGGTGCGCTACCGTGAACTCGAACAACTGGTGCCGCTCATAACCGCGCGCGGCATCCACCTTCAAATTGTCACGAGCGCCTTCCGCCCGTTCCCGCAGAGTTGGAGCGAGAACCCGCTGGTGAACCTGGTTGTCTCCATTGATGGCCTTCAGCCTGAGCACGACCTGCGCCGGGCTCCCGCCACTTACGAAAGAATACTTTCGCATATAGAGGGCCAAAGAATCACCGTTCATTGCACGATAACCGGGCAGATGATGGAGCAACTGTTTTACCTGGAAGACTTCCTAGACTTCTGGAGCGCCAAGCCGGAGGTGAAGAAGGTATGGTTCAGTATCTTCACGCCCCAAAGGGGCGACACTCTTCCTGAAATGTTGTCGCAACAAGAGCGTGCCAAGGTAATAGGCGTTCTAGGCGAGCTGCGGAAAACACACCCTAAACTCGACATGCCTGAGGGGATGATTCGCCAGTTCTCCCATCCACCCTCCTCTCCGGAAGAATGTATCTTTGCCCGCACCACCACAACCGTGTCGGCGGACCTCTCGACCGTAATCACGCCTTGCCAGTTCGGTGGTAATCCCGACTGTTCCCAATGTGGTTGTATCGCCTCGATGGGCTTGGCGGCCGTCGGTGCTCATAGACTCGGCGGCCTTATTCCGGTAAAGTCGATTTTCGATCTCTCGTTCCGTGTTGGCCGAAGGAAATCTAAGCGGGCGAATCTAGAGGCGGCTGCGGAGACGCCTTTCCGAGTCTTGCGCTAACCGCCGGAGTAAACGATGTCAACTCATGCAGCTCTCGTCAGAGTTTCTCCAGCCGAGAGATCGAAGACGCCCTTGGGCACCGAGTCGCTTTAATACCGCTTTTCAGCGGAAACGGCCCAAGTCGGTTGAAAGTGTGGGGTCGTCGGCGTATGGCACGGTCAGGCTGCGGGCCAAAAAGCTGATACAGAGACGCGGCGTCCGTTAGAAATTTCTTGGGAACGAGCCTTATCGTCCCGTGATCGCTCCCAGATGTTGACTTAGATTCCGCTCAACTTCCGCCTTGCCGCCGATCGTGTCGTTATAGAAAACCACTCTGAAGCTTCGAATATCGAAGGGTAGCTGTGCGCCTCTCTGGGCCAACAAGATAGTCGGCTTGCCTAATGCGTGAGCGTACCCTACTTCATAAAACACGTTTGGATTCGCTGGAGTTATTTCGGCGATCACAACCTCGGCTTGTTGGATCTCTCGTTGGAGGTCCTGAAAAATCACTCCTGGTCCAGCTTTCTCGTCGATTCGAAACACTTCGAATCCGGCTTGCTCTGCCTGCTTCTGAATGACTTCCTTATAAAGCTTGTCGTACGGCTCACCGAATTGCATGACCACGAAAGCTCTAGGGCTGCTGCCTCTGTAAGTGAAGTGTGAGAACGAAACATCATGGTTTCCTTTCGCCATTAAGCCAACCTGCCGGCCTTCGAGGGGCTGCGCGAGCAACTGCTGGAGTATAGGCACGTTGTCTACTAGAACCCGTAATTCCTGGCCGGATAAATTAACCTCAAGCAAATAGTCCCGGTTCATTTGAAGATTCTGATAGCGGCCCGTCGTTGCGAGTGGTCTGAGGCCGAAGCCGCTCACGTACTCTCCGACTAAGTACGCGCCACCCACACCGCCGATCTCAACGAAGATATAATGCTGTTCCGGCGAACGGTACCCCAGGACAATCCCACCAGCCTGCTCCTTTCCGTCGAAAGCAGCGGAGAACTTTACCTGTACCCGGCATTGCCCGGTCTGCATGGACGCACTGCTAATCGCCAAGCCGAGTGGAAACGACTGGGTTTGAGTGGCAGCTTCTGGACCTTCGCCGAGAAATTTCTGGCTCGCTCCCGAGATCTCCCATTGACCGAATATGGGGACCCAATTGAGGGTTCCGCTGCCATTCGTGTTCGACAGTGATTGAGTTGGCATAAAATTCGACCGTGCCCTCTACTGCCGTTCATTTTCGCATTTCCAGCGCAAAATTCCAGATCCGCTCACTACCGTGCGCGGTTCAGAAAAACAGTCTCGGGATTATCGGCAACTTACGGAACCAGGACCATTAGGGAGAGCTAGTGCGCCGCGTCCATTACCGGCTTGGCCGTTTTCGCCCGCCGCATCACCCACGGCAACGGCACCAAACAAGCCACGGCAATCGACATCACGAAGAACGCGTTCACGAAGCTTACCGTACCCGCTTGGGCTTGCGCGATTTGATACATCATCGCGAGGCCCTTTTTCGAAGCCGTAACTGCGTCATAGCCTTGCGCAATGAACGTCGTCACCAAGCCATCGAGCATTTGTTTAAAGTTTGGATTGTTCATGCCGGTGTGCCTGGCAAAGCTATTCAGATGGGTTTGATTCTGCCGCTCCAGAAACGTGCTGAGCATGGACGTTCCAATGCTGCCTCCCAAATTGCGGGCAAAATTCGACATGCCCGAAATCTGATTGCTCTTTTCGCGCGGGACGCCTACATAGTTCAACGTGCTGATGGGGATGAAGATGAACGGCATGAAAATCACCTGGACCATGCGCAAACGCACCATCGTCTGAAAAGGAATTTGCAAATTGATCACGGTCATGCCATATAAGGTGATGGCTGTGCCCAGAAAGCCGATAGAAACCAACAATCTTGGATCGACCTTCGTACCCAAGAGAAGGCCCACCATCGGCATCATCACCACCAGCACGAACCCTGCCGGCGAGAGCGCCATGCCCGCCCGCTCGGCTGTGTAGCCCAGGCTACTCTGCAAGAACTGCGGAATCAGCACGGTTGATCCAAACAGAACCATGCCGAGCACGAACGATAGAAAGACGGCGGTTCCGAAGTTGCGGTTGTTGAGCAGGCGCACGTCCACAATTGGATGATCGTGATACCACTCCCACAAGAAGAATGCCACCAGAACCGGTACCGCGATACAGAACAGGGTGGTAATTAAGTGAGATCCGAACCAATCGTCCTCTTGCCCCTTATCGAGCACCATCTGCAAGCAGCCAAGGCCGATCACAATTAACGCCAGGCCGATGTAATCCACGCGAATTCCGGATTTCTTCTCCTCTTTTAGCCAGGGCGGGTCTTCCACCAGGCGCTGGGTGAGAAAGAGCGAAATGAGTCCGATGGGGATGTTGATGAAAAAGATCCAATGCCAGTTGAAATTATCGGTAATCCACCCACCCAGAGTGGGACCAATGGCTGGCGCCACCACCACTGCCATGCCGTACATCGCAAAGGCTTGTCCTCGCTTCTCAATGGGAAACGTGTCGGCTAGAATGGCTTGTTCCGATGGCTGTAATCCGCCGCCGCCTGCGCCTTGCAAAACACGGGCGAAAATCAGAATCGGCAGGCTGGGTGCGATGCCGCATAAGAACGAGCTTACGGTAAACAGGAAAACGCAAAGCATGTAGAAACGCTTGCGCCCCAAAACGGTGGAAAGCCAGCCGGAGATAGGTAATATGATTGCGGCGGAAACCAAATAGCTGGTTAACACCCAGGTGGCTTCTTCGTAAGTCGCGCCCAGCGAACCGGCGATTTTGCGCAATGCCACATTGGCGATGGAAGAATCCAGCACTTCCATGAAGGTGGCCAGAGTTACCGTCATGGCCACGACCCATGGATTATGCCTAGGTTTCCAATTGCGATAGGCGGGAGGAGCCGAGAGCGCCATATGCGTTACCCGTCGATGCGGACTTCCGGTTCAACCGACATGCCGGGGCGCAAACGATCGAGCCCGCTTTGATTCTTGTTGAAGCGGATGCGTACCGGAATGCGCTGCACCACTTTCACGTAGTTGCCGGTGGCGTTTTCGGGCGGCAGCACACTGGTAATGGCTCCGGTAGCGCCGCCAATGTCTTCCACATAACCTTGAAAATCCTGCTTCAGCGCGTCAACATGCAACAGAGCTTTTTGCCCGTGGCGCAAGTTCCGCAGTTGCGTCTCTTTGAAATTGGCCGTCACCCAAACGTCGTCAATCTGCGCGATGGTGAGCAGTTGCTGCCCGGCCGCCACGTGAGCGCCCACTTCCGCCGAGCGCTTCATCACAACACCGGATACCGGGGCGGAAATTTTCGTATAGCCGAGATCGAGACGCGCTTTTTCAACCTGCACTTCCTGGGTCTTAGCGGCCGCCTCTTCCGAATTGACCGCTGCGCGCCTCACCGCCAGTTGCGCCGGCGCGTTGCGCTCATATTGCGCCAACCGGCTTTGCGATTCCGCCACTTGGGCGCGCTTTTGATTGACAATCTGCAAATCCGCTTCGACGGTGGCTTGTGCGGCTGCTACCGCGGCGGCCTGTGCTTTGGCGGTTGAAGAGGCGGCGTCGAATTCCTGCTTCGAGACCTCCTCTTTTGCGATTAAGGTCTTGAAACGCTCCAGGTCCGATTGCGCCTTTTCGTTATTGGCTTGCGCCTCCGCCAGCTTGGCTTTCGCCGTTTCCACATCGCGCTCGGCGGTGGCGAGGGCCGCTTGTGCGTTCGCCAGGTCGGCTTCGGCGCCTGAAATGTTCGTCACGTTTTGCACTTGCGCGATAGGTACATTGGGTTGCTGCGCGAATACCATGCTGCGCGCCTGCGCCAGTTTCGCTTCCACCTCGTCTAACGCCACTTGATAGTCGCGCGGATCAAGATCGACCAGCGCATCGCCCGCTCTTACCAACTGATTGTCGTCTACGTAGACGCGCATCACGGTGCCTTCCACGCGCGAACTGATCTGGTTCAAGTGGGCATCCACTTCCGCGTCGTCGGTGGTTTCGAACTGGCTCACGTGCAGCCAATAGAGAGTGCCGCCGATTGCCAGGACGGCCAAAACCACAAAAAATATAGCGAACGCTTTGGCGCGCCCGCTTTTCGCCGGTGGAGTCTGCGTCTCCGGCTTTACCGTCCCGCCGGCCGGCTGCTTTTCCGCGTCTTTTTGTAAAAGGCTCATTTGTGCCCCTCGCTCTGCTGATTCGTGAGACTGATTTCCGCTTCACCCGTGGCGCGCGCCAAGCTGAGTTTCGCTAATTGGTAAGAGAATAGACTCGAGATATAGTCGCTATCGGCGCTGGCCACCTGCTGCTGCGCTTGCACTACTTCCAGCGTAGTCGCTACGCCCGCGCCAAAACGATCGCGCGCCTGCGCCAGCGTGTCATTTGCCAGCGCCCGGCTGGATTCCGCCAAGCGCACTTGGCCGCTCGCCGCTTCCAGTTCAATCAAGGCGGTGCGGACATCCTGCTCCACTTTGCCGCGCTCATTGGTGAGTTCCGCCTGCCGCTGATCGAGCGTAGCCTGTGCTTGAAGAATATCGCCTTTCACCCGGCCGCCCTGCCAGATAGGAACATTCACCGCACCTGTCACAGCAAAGGCGCCGTGCGTCTTCTCGGGATTCGGCCCGATCACTCCATAGTTTCCGTTCAAAGACACCGAAGGCAAGCGTTCCGCGCGCGCGGCCGATAGCGCGATTTGCGCAGCCTTCACCCCGGCCGCCAGAGCTTGCAGATCGGCGCGCCGCTCGAATGCCAGTTGAATGGCGGCGTTTGTGTCGGGCATGCTTCCGGGTTGGAGCGCTAACGGATCGGCCAGGATCAACTCCCGGTCTTGCGGCAATCCGATCAGCCGCGCAAGGGCAATTTTCTGCTTGCGCAATTCCGCTTCGAGCGTACTGAGCCGCTGTTGTTCGGTCTGCAATTCAACCGCGCTGCGAGTAACGTCAATGCGCGCGTTTGTGCCGGCCTCCCGGCGAACCTCGGCTTGACGGTTGATGGCTGCCGCATTGGCGACTTCGGCGCGTTGAGAATCCACGCGCGCCGCCGTGGCTACGGTCTGCAAGTAACTGCCACCGACCGCCAGCACGACCAACTCGCGCGCATCTTTCGCGTTTAACTGCGCTGCTTTTTCCGTCTCTTGCGAAGCTCGCCAATTACGACGGGCGACTGCGTCATAAACTGATTGGCTGAGCGTCCCTTGCAGCGATGAATAATTATAGGGCCCTACCACCGAGGGAATGGAAAAACCCACCGATGCCGGTACGTTGAATTGAAAGCCGAACGCCGCTAAGTTCACTTGCGTGACGGTATCGCTGGCGTTGGCCGCTATGTTCGGCAGCAACGAACTTAGAGCCTGGATGCGTGCGGCCCGCGAAGCTCGTTCGGCATTGGTTGCGGTGATCGGTCCTAGGTTTGCGGCTAATCCGCGCTTGACGGCACCGGCGAGCGTGAGCGTCACGGGTCCCGGCGGCAAATCTCTGCCCGGCACACTACCCGTGAAATCTCCATTCACCTGAATGCTGCTGTTCAGCGTAGCGGGTCCACTGCCAGCCACCGGTGTCTGCTGCGTGGCGACCGCACTGGATTGGTTGCCGGCTGCGGACATAGGCAAGGGCGTTGCCCGCGTGCTAGGCGCTGCGCCGGAACTCGCCGTCTGGCCGCAGACAGCCAGGCCACCGCCGATAAGACATGAGAAGATGGCGATACCGCGTTTCATGATGAATAATACATACGCAAATGTATCATATTACGTACATGCGTGTATATAATTAAATCGAGAGATGGCGGCAAACAAGCATCAGCAAAGAACCGAAGCTACGCGCCGTAAATTACTGGATGCCGCCCTGCGCGTTTTTGCCAGGGACGGTTTTGAGGCGGCACGTATTGAAGATATTGCGGCAGAATCGGGGCATACCCGCGGCGCCTTCTACGCGAATTTCGATACCAAAGAGGACTTGTTCCTGGCGCTGCTGGAGAAAAACGCCAATGACCGGATTGCAGACCTGCGGCGCCGTCTCGAGAAATTCGAAGGGGTAGCCGAACGAATGGGAATGCTGCGCGCGTTTTATATGGAGCGAGCCAAGGATTCCCGGTCTGTCCTGCTCGCCCTCGAATTCAAGCTCTTCGCGCTCAGGCATCCCAAAATGCGAGCACGCCTCGCCGCGGCGCACCGGCGCATTCGGGCCTCGTTGAAGTATGAAACCCTCGCCAAGTTGCTGCCGTCGCACCAGATGGCCGAGCGGAACGAACTTGACAAGGTTCTCCTGGAGGTTATCCTGGCAGGATTGGTTCTTGAGCACTCTTACGATCCTAAGCGCCTCTCCGCCAAGCAGACTGTAGAGACATTGGGGCGGGCTTTCGATTTACTGATTGCCGCCAAGGGCGGTGGGGCCTAACGTACGGCTGGACAAATGAGTATTAGGCCCGCCACAAACCCGATACATATCAAGTCATATCCATAATTCGTCAAATTAAGAGTTAGTCAAATCAGGGGTTTGCGCCATAATGGCTAAAGCGCGGGTTTTTTGGAACCCCTTTGGAATCTTACGCGTCCGACGGGATATGAACGGCTATGGCGCGGCCATCCCCTTTCCGGCAGTAGCGGGCGACGCAACTCGGACAAAGAGCAAATTGGATCACCGGTCTACGGAAGAGGCGGCGCTAGTTCGCCGGGTTCAGGCGCAGGACGAAATGGCTTTTCGCGAGGTGGTGGAGCGCTACCAGGCGAAGGTGTTTTCAATCATCTACGGTATCTTGCGGAACCGGAACGACGCGGAGGATATCGCGCAGCAGGTTTTCGCGAAGATCTACTTTTCGATCAAGAACTTCGATTTCCGCAGTTCGCTGCTCACCTGGATTTACAAGATTACGGTAAACGAGTGTTACGACTATCTGCGTAAGAAACGGGTGCGCAAGCTGGTGTACGAAAGCGATTTTTCGGCGGAGGATTCGCAGCGCATGGAGACGTCCGATCCTGCGACGGATCAGGCGGCGCCAGTGGACAAGCGGCTGGCGCAGCACGATTTGATCATTAAGCTGCTGTCGAAAATCTCGGAAGAGGACCGTTCCTTAATCTTGCTGAAGGAAGTGGAAGGGCATTCAGTGGAAGAGTTGGCTGGGATGACGGGCATGAACGAGAATACGATTAAGGTAAAGTTGTTTCGCGCCCGGCAGAAACTAGTGAAGGCGGCGCAAAGATTGGATAAAGGGCCGCTGCCTAGCGCGCTTTAACTTTTTAGAGCAGACAAAGATCTGCGGATTGGTTGGGGTTTTGGGGATATTTCAGAGGGAAATATGCACGGATCTATTCGCAGCGAGTTGGAAAATCTGCTGGAAGGCAGAGCTAGCGCGGGCGAGGTGAAACAGCACCTGAAGTCCTGCGGCGCATGCGCCACGGAAGTGGACGCCATGCTGAATCAAAATCAGTTGTTTCGCACTTTGCGAGCCGGTGAGGAAGTGGAGCCGGTAGGAGGATTCTATGCGCGCGTGATGCAGCGCATTGAAGAGCGGGCTAAGGATTCTATCTGGGCCGTATTCGTTTACTCTCCCACCGGCAAGCGTCTGGCACTGGCTTCGCTGTCGCTGGCGGTCCTGTTGTGCTCTTATGTGGTGGCCGAGGAAAAACTGGACGGACATCTGACGGCTGAATCGGCGGTTCAACAGGTCCACTACGACGTGCCGGTGGAAGGCGATCAAGCGCAGCAAAGAGACGCCGTGCTGCAGAACTTCGCGGCGCACAAATAGGCCCGCGCGCACCGCAACATGGAACGAAAAGAGGAAGCCGGGTGGTCAAACCCGAAAGTCCTGACAATTTTCGCTTTGATTTTTTTCTGC
This sequence comes from Bryobacterales bacterium, assembly GCA_963785595.1. Lineage (GTDB taxonomy): Bacteria > Acidobacteriota > Terriglobia > Bryobacterales > Bryobacteraceae > Bog-105. Next base: position 1,168,742 of record CAWAVY010000005.1, read on the forward strand.
GGAGCGGCGTTCGGCGGCGCGGTGATGCGCAGCTATTTGCACCGTTTACAGCGCGACCCGCACTACCTATCGATTGAATCGGCCAGTCACATGAAGCTGGAAAGGCTCAGGAGCGAACTTGGGTTGACGCCGGAGCAGGAACATTTTGTGACCCAGGAACTTGACGATTACAGCAAGTATTACCAAAACATTGAGGATGAACGGCGCGATGTGGCAGAACACGGCAGGCAGAGGATATTGGACCGGCTTAACGAACGGCAGAAACGAAAGTTCAACGATCTGTTCGGTCAGCCGGAAAGAGCCGGGCAACCTTAGTTTAGAAGTTTAAACTTGATACCCTTGTGTATCTGAAAACGGCGCCGTCTTCATTTTAATGATGAGTAGTTTCGCCGGAGCAACCGCATCCACCTTTATCTTTGAGGCGCTTCTCAATGGCGGCCATCAATCGGGCCTGAATTCCTTTGGGCACCGGTTGGCAATCCATTCCTTTGAAGACGCGCAGCGTTTTCTCGGTGGTATCGCACACTACAAAACAATTGGGGCACTCGCTGACATGCCTGTGAAGTTCAGCTAATTCTTGAGGATCGAGAGTTTTCTCGATATAGCTGTTCAGCTCCTGCAGAAATTGCTTACAGGTAAGCAAATGCGTCTTCTCCCTTTTTCTTGAATTGCCGGGTTAGCTTCTCACGAAGCTGAAGCCGGGCTCGAAGAAGGCGGCTCTTAACAGCCGAGATTGACAATCCCAGCATTTCCGCCGTCTCCTCTATTGACAGCTCTTCGATGTCTCTCAAGATAAAAACGGTGCGATAAGCTGTTTTTAAACTTTGGACGGCCTGGTCGAGGATGGTTGCCAGCTCCTCACGAGAGTAAACATCTTCAGGATTCTGGTCCCAAACGGCAATTTCCCGGACCACCTCGTCCTCGCCGGTATCGATGGGTTCGTCCAATGGGACAGTCTTGTCGGAGCGGCGTTTGCGAAGCTTCATCAGGGCTTCGTTGACAGCGATGCGGACCAGCCAGGTATAAAACTTTGAGTTTCCCTGAAAATCGTTCAAGTGGGTGTAAGCCTTGAGGAACGTTTCCTGGAGGACGTCTTCAGCGTCGTCGTCGTTCTCGGTGATCTGCTTGGCCATGCGGAAGACGCGACGGTCATAATGCAGGACCAGCTCGTTGAAGGCTTCCTGGTCGCCCGCCTTGGCTCGCGCCACGAGCGCGGCTTCGTCAAATGCTGGGGATACGGAGGTGGTGCTCACGCGAAAGGTACTTGTTAGTTTAGCAGGGAAGCGGTGAACGACTTGCCCCTTGCAGGCGTCCGCTGATACGATATGGACCGAACGGTATAAGTCGCGCGAGACGCGATCAAAAAAGAAAAGGAGAAACTATGTCTCTCGGTAAGAAAGCCGGCGCTGAATTGATCGGCACGTTCTGGTTGGTTTTTGGGGGATGCGGCAGCGCTGTGTTAGCGGCGGCATTTCCGAATCTCGGCATCGGTTTTGTAGGGGTAGCCCTGGCTTTTGGGCTAACGGTGCTGACTATGGCGTTTGCGATTGGCCATATTTCAGGTTGTCATTTGAATCCAGCGATTTCGGTTGGTTTGGCGGTGGGCAAGCGGTTTCCGATGAGCGAATTACCCGCTTATATCGGGGCACAAGTGGTAGGGGCCATCATCGCGGCTGGGCTGTTATATGTGATCGCGAGCGGCAAGCCAGGATTCGACTTGGGTAGCTTCGCCGCCAACGGTTATGACGTTCATTCGCCGGGCGGCTATTCGTTGCTGGCGTGTTTGCTGACGGAGGTGGTGCTAACGTTCATGTTCTTGCTGATCATTTTCGGTTCAACCGATAAGCGGGCGGCTCCGGGTTTTGCGCCGATTGCTATTGGCCTTGGGCTTACGCTGATTCATTTGATCAGCATTCCGGTGACGAATACATCGGTGAATCCGGCGCGCAGCACCGGGCAGGCGCTGTTTGTAGGTGGTTGGGCGCTGCAGCAGTTGTGGCTGTTTTGGGTTGCGCCGATTGCCGGTGGGGCGTTAGCGGGCGTGGTTTACCCGGCCATTTGGGGAAAGACCGAAGCGGAGGAATTGGCGAAGGCCACGACGTCGGGCGATTGATTCGGATGGGGCGGCGACGGCGAAACGGCCTGCGCCGCCCTATTCTAAAGCTCATAAGAGACAAATGGGGGGTTGAATTTGACACGAAGTTGGTGTTTTGCGGCGCTTACAGTAGCGCTACTTTCAGGCCCGGCTTCCTTGCTGCGAGCGGAAGTGAAGCTGCCGGCTGTTCTCAGCAGCCACATGGTTCTGCAGAGGGACCAACCGATTCATCTTTGGGGTTGGGCTAATGCGGAAGAGAAAGTGTCGGCCGAATTCAATGGGGCGCAGCGTAGCGCCGCAGCGGATCGGCTTGGGCGCTGGGAGCTTTTTCTCCCTGCTCAACCTGCCGGGGGCCCTTATGCGTTGACGATACGCGGGGAAAATACCATTCAACTTGAAGACGTTCTGGTGGGCGATGTTTGGTTTGCCTCGGGCCAATCGAACATGGAAATGCCGCTGGCTGGTTTTCCAGGGTCGGCGGTTATTGCAAATTCGGCGGAAGAAATTCGCAACGCGAACCAAGCCGGTCTGCGTTTGCTGCTGATTCAAAAAAAGGCGTCGGCGTTTCCGTTGCGCGATTATGAGCCGACCTCGTGGACCGCCTGCACGCCCGAGACGGCCGCGAAGTTTTCGGCTGTCGCCTACTTTTTTGGCAAGCAACTGGCCGAGCGTGAACACGTGCCGATTGGTTTGATTGATTCCACCTGGGGCGGAACGCCGGCTGAAGCGTGGATGAGCATGGCCGGGCTGTCGGCTGATGCTTCCTTCATGCCCGTGTTTGCCGAATGGGCTTCGTTTTCGCGGGAACAAGGGGAACTGCCGCGTTTGATTGAGGCGGAAAAGCGCCAGGACGAAGCCGCGCGAAAGGCCAATCAGCCCTTGCCGAAGCATAGTTGGCATCCGAGCCCGGTATCATGGCAGCCCTCGGCTTTGTTCAATGCCATGGTTGTGCCGGCGCTGAATTTTCGAATCAAGGGAGTGATCTGGTATCAAGGCGAATCAAACGCCAGCGCGACACGCGCCAACCTGTATGAGAAACTTTTCCCGGCGTTGATTGCGGATTGGCGCGCGAACTGGCGTGAGGGGAATTTTCCGTTTTTGTTTGTGCAGATTGCGAATTTCAAGACAGGACCGCCGGAAACGTGGCCCATTGTGCGCGAGGCGCAACGCCGAACCTTAGCGGTGGCGAATACGGCGATGGCTGTGACGATTGACATAGGCGACCCGGATAATGTTCATCCCGCTAACAAGCAAGACGTGGGAGCGCGGTTGGCGCTGGCGGCGCGAAAACTGGCTTACGGCGAGGATGTGGAATATTCAGGTCCGGCGTATCGCGAAACGGCGGTGGAAGGGAATAGCTTGAGCGTGTGGTTCGACCATGCTGCGGGAGGGCTGGTGGCGAAGGGCGGCACGCTGCAAGGGTTTGAAATTGCGGGCGACGATCACCATTTCATGAATGCCAACGCGCGCATTGAGGGAAACAGTGTGGTGGTTGCGTGCGAGGGAGTGGGTAATCCCAAATTTGTCCGTTATGGCTGGGCGAATGCGCCGGTGGTGAATCTTTATAACGCCAAGGGACTGCCGGCTTCGCCGTTCACCTCGGAAGAGCGAATACCGCAGCCGTAGCAGGCGATTCGACTGTTTCATCCCAGTGATAATGCAATTTGTGGCGAGTGAAACGGTGCAGCTCTTTTCGTCACTACGACTCTGGCAAGTGGACGACGCAGTTCGCTTGCCGGAGGTATAACAACATGGCAAGTCCCGCACCCGCTCCTCAGCCGAGAAGCGCCAATCTCTTTGAGTTCAGCACTCACTCCGGTAAGACAAAAGTCAGTTATTACCCGTTTGCTCCTGGCCCGCTCATTCAAGGGCGCACGCCTGGTCCTTCGTTGCAATACGATGGTCCCGAAGGCAGCCTGAATTTCCGGGGTGAGCAGATTACCCAGGACGACACGCCCGCGGGGCAACTCTTATCGGTTGCCTTGAAACCGCAAGACGACAAGGGGTCAGTTACCTTTTCGCTCTTCCTTCCCCCGGTGAGTATGGGCGCTGACGATTCCCAAAGCTTCAGCTCGTGCGGTATTAAGAGCCGGCACGCCGGGTTTGTTCAAAGCCCTGGAGCACAGATCACCTACGAAATGGAGCACTTGAACGGCGCGGCCAAAGTCGTGGCGATGCCCCTCTAATGCCTTAAAGCTTTCCATCATGGGTGAAGTGAAAGCTACAGAATTATTGTTATACGCGCAGCGGCTGCAGGCTATCGCGCAAGCTGGACTGGCGTATGCGACGTCGCCCTACGATCTTGAGCGATACCAGGAAATTCGGATGTTGAGTGCGCGATTTCTGGAAGCGCTCACCGACGAAGAGTTCGAGAAAATCATTCGTGTGTTCGCGTCTGAGACCGGGTATCAAACTCCTAAGGTAGACGTGCGAGCGGTGATTTTTCGAGGATTAGACGAGGTGCTGCTGGTTAAGGAAAAGATAGACGGGGGAAGGTGGACCCTGCCGGGAGGTTGGGCCGACGTGGGCTATACGCCATTCGAGGTAGCCGTAAAAGAAACGCTGGAAGAGACAGGGCTTGTTGTGAAAGCCGTGCGGCTGCTGGCGCTGTTGGATAAGCGCGAGCATTCGCATCCACCGGAACCGTGGTACGTCTACAAGGTGTTTATCCGGTGCGAGATTGCCGGCGGTTCGTTGCAGCAGGAAACGAGCGAAACCTCCGGCGCGCGTTGGTTCGGGAAAGGCGAGATAGGCGCCATTGAGCTATCCACTTCGCGGGTAACGGAGTCTCAACTGAGGGCGTTGTTTCCATTTGCGGAACAACCGCAATTGCCGGCACTCTGCGACTGATGCCCACGGCATAATCAATAAGGTGAATTATGCCTTGTGATGTGGAAACCCTAAAGAACGTTCCTTTATTCGCCCTTCTGGACGACGACGAACGCGCCGTTTTGGCAAGCCAGGTAGAAGTGAAAACGTTTGCAGTGAGACAACGCATTTATAAGATTGGCGACGCGTCGGGACAGGCGTTCATTCTGGTCTCGGGCAGCGTGAGAGTGAGCACGGTGGACGAAGACCATCAGGAAGTAGTGGTTGACGAGCCTGCGGAAGGCGAGTTCTTCGGTTTTGCGTCGATGTTAGATGGCACTCCTCATCAAACCGAAGCGACGGCAATGTCGGAAGCGGTTTGTATCGAAGTGGACCGGCATGACATTTCCGTTTTGCTGGAACGCAAGCCGCACGCGGGCATGGATATGCTGGCGGTGCTAGGGCGGCAGTTCCATGCGGCTCAACAACTGGTGCGTCTGCGCTCCACCCGCAACCCGAATGAAGTGATCGAAGAGGAGTCTACGTTCGGCGAGCGGATTGCCGATGCGGTGGCGCGCTTTGGCGGTTCGTGGTCGTTTATTATCCTGTTCGGTGTCGTGCTGCTGACGTACAGTTCGACTAATATTGCGCTCGGCAGGTCGGCGTGGGATCCGTATCCGTTCATTCTCTTGAATCTGTTTCTTTCCATGTTGGCCTCTATCCAAGCGCCGGTCATCATGATGAGCCAGAACCGGCAGGATACAAAAGACCGGTTACGAGGCGAATTGGATTACGAGGTGAATCGGCGGGCGGAATCGGAGATTCAGGGGTTGGCGCGCAAGCTGAACATGATTGCGGACAAAGTGGGAGACATTGAGGATTTTCTGCACGGGGATAGGCCGAAGCCGCCCTCGCATGTTCTATAGCTGGGAGGTGTCTAAAATCGAACTTCGCTGTGTAACTGGATGAGCCGCGGGGAGGCGTCGCCACCGAGGAGCGAGCCAAGCATCGACGTGGGTACACTCACCGCGCTTGTGATTTGCCCGAAAAAAGAGCTCTCTCTGTTGCTTACCGGTGGCGCAAAATTCGGATGATTGAAAAGGTTAAAGAACTGCGCCCCAAGGGACAATCTCAATCGTTCCCGAATTCGGAAAGACTTCAGCACGTTCAAATCCGTGTTGAAATAGCCGGGACCGCGGTATTGATTGCGGCTTTGGTTTCCCAGGCCGAGCATCAGGCCACTCAGCGGATCGACCACGGGGCTGAATTCGCCCAATGTGAGGCATGGCGTGCCGTTCGTATATACGGCCCGAGCGCTACACGCAGGCCGACCCGAGGTCGTAGAGTATGCAAGAGCGGGCCCACCATCGGCTACCAGATTGGTGGCACTATCCGTTACGGAGAAGGGGAAACCGGTTCGATGAAAAACAGTGCCGGAGACTGTCCAGCCGCCGAAAAGTAAATCGCTGCCGTGGTGAAAGCCGGCGCCGCGAACGACGTCTTTCAGGACATAGCTCGCGCTTAGGTAGTGCTTGACGTCATAATCGGAATTGCCCCAGTTGTATGCGCGGATGTTGAATGGGTCGACCGGAGCGAGGATACTGTTTCCAGCAAAACCGGCCAAGCCGCCGTTGGACACGTCATCCAGGGCGTGACTGTACGAGTAATTGAAGTTGAATTGAGCATGCTCATTGAGCGTCTTGCGAGCGGAGACAACGAGACCGTTGTAGCGCGAAACTCCCGAGCTTTGATATTGGGTGACTTGAAAGAAGCGAGGGTCGGCTGGAACAGAGGGAAACGCCGTGAAACTTGCGGCACAAGCGCTGCAAAAGCCGTTCAGGCCACTATTGGCGATCATCTCGCGCGTTCCGCGGTTGCCCACGTAGCCGACACTCAAGGTGACGCTCCAAGGAAGCTGTTGATCAAACTCTAGGTTCCACTCGTAATAACGAGGTTGGTGGACCTTGCTGTCGGAGGTTGTCAAGTTTGGGGCGCTGAAAAGCGGATTGGATGCCGAGATGGAGGCGAGGGTTCCTCCCGAGCCGAAGGCCGAGTTGAGAGATTGGCTAGCAGAGCTTGCGATGTCGAAAACGCTGCCTGAGACGCCTGAGGCAACCGGGGTCGCGCTGTATCCTGCGGTACCTACCAACGCGATGCTGTTGTAGCGTGGAATATTTTCCGCAAAGCCATCCACGCCACCGGCGGGGAAAGAATCGCCGAATAGGCCGATACCACCGCGAAGTGCCGTTTTTCCGCTGGAAGGCGAATACGCGAAACCGAGGCGAGGTTCCCACAGAATATTGTCGTAGGCTGGATATGCTTTCCGGCCAGCGGTTCGAATGACAGCGTCGTATGGAATGGCCGGATCGTGATTTAACTCTGTGAAGGGCGCCACCGAAGAGGTGAAGCAATTCGCGAGGCAAGTGGGGTTGGAACTGTGATCGGCACGCAACGAGAGGGTCAGATTCAGGCGCGAGTCGATCCGCACGTCGTCTTCGAAGTAGAAACCTAACTGATACGTGCGAATATCTTGCTCGAGCTTGGCCGGGAAGTTCTGCGCAAAAAAGCCATAGTCGCCGAGCATGCCGTTGTAGAGATTGTCGATAGAACCGAATACGAGTTCACCGCCCGTATTGATTCCGAAATCATAATCGTTCAGAAGGACACGGTGATAGTTCAGCCCCGCTTTCAGCGTGTGTCCGCCGGCCGTATACGAAAGGTCGTCCACAATTTGAAACTGTGTGAACTCACGGCCTTGGGGAGTAAATGTCTCCGTGGCGTTGAGGCTTGAGAGTGAACCGTCGTTCATGCCGAAATAATAAGGAAGCAGGGCGTTTGTAACGGCGGGATTTTCCGGCCCAAACGGCACGTTGGAATAAAGTCCCGAGCCGATGAACTGATTGGTAGCGCGTGGCGAGAGGATGTGGGTCCAACCGAACTGTCCTTGATTCTCAGGCTGATGTGAGATGGCGCTGAACACCGGATTGATGGGGTCTGTGTAAGTGGGGCCCACCCCGCGATCCGTCTGGAAGCGCGCGTAAATCCGGTCGTTTCCACCAAAGGTTTGATCGACGCGGACGGCCAGTTGCCATTCACGAGCAAAGGCGTTGGGTGCAGCCGAATAGCCCACTATGCACGGAACTCCAGGAGCGAGAATGGTGAGATCGCCGCAGCCAGGGCCTTGCAGATCGTTTGCCGCCTGAGGTTCGGCCGACGCGCGGCTAACGCCCGTACCGGAGTTGAACGCTTTAAAGAGCTGGCGGTAGAAAGGGACCTCCGTGCCCAATCCGGTATTTGAGAGGTTCATCAAGGTGGCGTCTTGAAATGGCAAACTGGGAAGGCGCACAGGTGACGTGACGGTGGGGAGTACGACCCGGAGCCCTTCGTTATTGACGAAGAAGAACGTCTTGTTCTTTTTGATGGGGCCGCCTACGGATGCCGCCCATTGATTCGCGTTGACGAATTGCCGGGGGATGCCGTTGGCGTTGTTAAAGAAATCGTTGGCGTTCATGATGCGGCCATCCCAGTAATAGCTGGCGTTGCCATGCAGCGTGTTTGTGCCCGATTTGGTGACGTAGTTGACGTTGGCGCCGGCCAACTGGCCGTACTGGGCTGAGTAGCCATTCACAGTTACCGAAACCTCAGCCAGTTCGTTCGCGCCTAGCAGAAGGTTCGTCGCGCCGCTTTTGTTGACATTCAAGAACGGATCGTTGTCGTTTTGACTGTTCAAGGTAAAGAGATTCGAGGTGGCGGGAAGGCCAAAGATCGAAAAGTTCCCATATCCTCCGTTGGTGTTCATGACAGCCCCGGGCGCAAGCTGAGCGTAAAACGTAATGTCACCGCCGGGATTCGGGAGATTTTGAATCGCCGTTGCGTCGAAGATGGTCTGCGTATTGCCGTTCCCGGTTCGGTCGAAGGGCCTTTCCGCCAAGACTTCTATGGAAGTGGTCTTCGTTCGCACTAGCAGAGTGGTCGTAGTTTGCGCCGCGCCGCCGATGGTCACTGTGGCCCTGGTCTTAACGGTTTGAAAGCCGGCGGCAGCGACGGTTACGTCGTAACTGCCCGCTGGCAGGAGCGGAATACGAAACGTTCCATTGTTGGATGTAGTTGTAGCTTGCTGAAAACCGCTGGCGGCGCTCTGGGCCACAACCGAAGCATTCGGGACGGCCGCGCCGGCCAGGTCAGTTACACTTCCGAAGATGTCTCCAGACGTGTTGGACTGGGCGAACAGGGCGTAGGAAGCCGTGGCCGCTAGCAGCAGCCAGAGACGCAGCCATGGTTGCAAAACACCCTCCTCGCCTTCAATCAACTAGAACGAGAACTTTGCGAAGACCTGAAGTTGGCGGGAATTGCTGGTGTAGAACTGATCGAAACGGCCGAAGAGCGGATCGCTGGGTACCAGTTCGTTGCGCGCGATGGCGGCGAACGCGTTGAGACTGACATCGTTGATATAGCCGCCGGTGAACTGCGGGTGGTTGAATAGATTTAGGAACTGTCCGCCAATGTTGAAGCGGAGACGCTCGCCCAAATCAAACTGCTTGCGTAAGGCGGCGTCTATGTTGTTCGTTGGCTTCATAGGGAAGGTGTTGCGGCCGCCGTTGGCGAGGGCGCCGGTACCCGCCACCACGTAGCGGGCGTTCGGATTGTTTGCGACATAGGCAACGATGGTACTGGCATTGGGACAGGCGGCACTGCCCGATTGACTTCCTAAACAGACCGCTTGGCCTAGAGCGTTGTAACCCGTCGTGTCGGTTCCCACTGCCGCAGCGCCGGCGGGATTAACAATGGCCCGATCGCCCGCGCTATCGTTATTGAGATTAGAATCCAGACCGCTCTGCACGGTGGCGTATTCGGGCGTCTCATAGGTGTAGGTTCCGGAAACGTTCCAATTTCCCAGCATATTTTTCATGAACCAACCCCGGTTCTTGAATGGCTTCCAATCGTAAATCGACGTAAACGTGAAGCGCTGGCGGTGGTCGAGGGCGGACGAGGCCCAATCGGCGCGCAGATCCTGGAAATCCTGAGCCCTGCGGGGCGTCAGATAGGTTGAGAAGTTAGTAGCTGTTGCATCGTCAAGGAGATGGCTCCAGGTGTAGGCCATGATGTACGAGAAATTGTTGGAGAAGCGCTTGTTCAACTGCAAGGCAAGGCCGTTATACGATGAGTACGCCTGTGGCGCATAAGCAGTGATGTTTCCAGTCGATCCGTAGACTGCGAGCGAGTTGTTAGGGTAATCAGCTGTGCCGCCCGGAACGATGTAAGAGCCGACTTGCCCTAACGTTTTACCCAGCGAAGCGAGTGTCGCGGCGGACGGCATGCTGAAGTAAGTTGGAATGAAGTTATTGGAGTTTACAAGTGGAGCGATGTTGAGGCGCGTTTGGTTCCACAGGTGAACACCCGTTGTGCCGACGTAGCGGGCCTCAAAGATGTAATCCTTCTTAAACTCCCTCTGCACGCCGAGTGTCCAGGTAAGAGCATAGGGCCGTTTTCCGCCAAAGGTGTAATTGGTGGCCACATTCAGGGCTCCTTGTGGGTCGGCTGGCAGAGGGACCAAAGCGCCCGACAGACCGCCGTTTGCGAGGAAATTAGGCGCATTCGAGGAAAGATTGACGTCGGTGGTTTGTTCGAAGTAAGCCGGAGCGGCGTTAGACGTGAGGTTGGCGTAGCTGAGGTCGAAAGCGCGCGAGAAGCCGCCGCGGATGGACCAGACCCCATCCTTTCCCGGCGAGTAAGCGAAGCCCAATCGCGGCGACCAATCATTTGGGCTGAACTTCGGTAATCCGAAAGTAATGGCGCCGGGCACGTTCGCCGGAGCGCTATAGATCTGATAACGCGAAGCCACCGGCATGGTTACGTATTCATAACGAACTCCCAGGTTGAGTGTGAGATTCGGCTTGATCCGGAAATCGTCATTGACGAACGCTTCGTGCTGCAAAAAACCGGCGGGGAAGCTGGTGGGTCCAGCGCTACGCTCTCCCACCACGTCGGGCGTTAGATCGAACAGATACTGCTGGGTGGAAGAATAGTCATAATTACCGAGTACACGCTGAATGAAATAGTTTGTCAGGATGACGTCGGTGAAGTGATACCCAGCTTTAAGGGTGTGCCGGCCTACCACCTTGCTCAAGTTGTCTTGCGCCTGGAAGAGGTTTTGGATTGAACCTTGGGGCCCAACTGGTCCCATAGTGGCTTCGAGATCGTCTATGGTGATTACCGGAAAAACGTTCATGCCGGGAAAAGTAATGTTCGGCACGCCCAGATAATTGACGTTCCGGCTGAAGGACGATCGGAATTCGTTTTGCAGAGATGGGGTGAAGTTGTGGAACTCGGAAACGGAGAGCAGATAGTTATTGTTCGGCGAATTGAGATTAAAGGCCGGCAAAGAAGCGGGTAATTGGAGTCCATTGCTCTTGTTATAAATCCAACGGCCACGAATGTGGTCCTTGTCGCTTAGGTTATAGTCGAGAGACACCAATGCGTTGTAGCTATTGGTATAAGAGGGACTATTGAAGGAAAGGCTTCCCAATGGGATGTTCACACTGCCGACCGTGGTGAAGCCGGCGTCGTTCGCCGCCGCCGCTGGAAGATACTTTTGGAGCACCGCTAAGTTGGTTTTACTAACTTGTGGCATGGAAGCCAGCGTAGAATAGCCTGCCGCGGTGGGGGAGGAGACAGGCGAACCCGGAACCGTTGCTTGGCCAAGGGGATTATATTCGAAATTTCCAAAATAGAAGAGCTTGTTTTTCAGGATTGGCCCGCCGATTGTGGCACCCAGCCGGTTGTTATCGTAACGAGGATTGCTTCTCAATCCAGCCACTGCGTAAATGGCGTCCTCAGCATTTAGCAGGCGGTTTTGCATATATTCGAAAACTGAACCGTGGAGCGCATTGCCGCCGCTTTTGACGACCGCATTGAATACGCCACCCGAGGCCCCGCCAAATTCCGGGCTGAAGTGATTTTGGAGTAGCGATACCTCGGCAACGGCTTCGTTAGAGACGTAAACAAGCGGCCCCGTGGTGTAGTGGTTATTGTTGCTGACGCCGTCAATGTTAAACGTGTTGTTATCGGGCCGTTGACCAGCTATGGCGGGGCCGGTTCCCTGCCCAACACCGCCTTGCGATGCCACGCCCGCTCCCAGCAGACTCAAGTTCCAGATACCCGCGCCGTTAATTGTCCGCGAAAAAGCCGCAGTGGGCAAATCGGTAATCTGTTTGGTTTCGAAGGAGGTCTGTATTTGGGCTGTGGTTGTGTCTAGGGCGGCAGCCGCGCCCGTTACTTCAATGGTGGTTGAGGCACCGGTGACTTGCAGATTCAGATTCTGAGTGATTGTGGTGCTTAGCTGAACTGCCACGTTTCTTACGCTGACTGAGACAAAGCCGGTGGCTGCGGCTTCGAGGGTGTAAATTCCCACTGCTAAGTTATTGATGCGGAATGATCCGTCGGCGCCGGTTGTGGCCGAAGTGTTTACTCCAGTGGCTTCGTTCCGGGCGGTCACAGAGGCGCCGGCCACCACGGCGCCGCTTGGGTCAAAAACGGTGCCGGTTACGTCACCACTGGTTGCCTGCGCCCACAACGGCGGAACGCAGAGCAGGGAAAACGCACAGAAAACCGCCAGAAGATTTTTGCCGCCCAAAAAGCTCTGAAACATAAAGGCCCCTTTTTTGCAAGATTTGGCGTGTAAGAAGCTCCGCCTCCCACAGCGAAGAAAACTACTGAGCCCGATGTTAGGTTGATGGGAATCTCATTTCAAGTAAGAAGGGGCGAACGCTTAGATCCGGGTGGCGAATTGCAATCCGGCTGGGGCAATCGCCATCCTGCATACTGCCAATTTGCGAAACAGGCCTCTGGGGCGAAATGCGCCTGGCGAGGGGTGAGATTGTTTGCACCATTTTCCCAGCTAGTGCGTATCAATACAGAGAGGATTTCCACTACGGGCCTGGTGAGGAGACTGCGAACGACGGGGTGGCCAAGCGTTTTTTGGGCGCTGGGCGCATGGACGGCGTACGGTGTGTTTTCGGGCGCCATTACCCACTTCTATCGTTCGACAGGTTCGAAACCCCTTACCTGGCCGCGGGCGCTTATCTTCGAGTGCGGTTATGCGTACCTGGCGGCGCTGCTGTCTCCCGTTGCCATACGATTGGCCGGCCGTTTCAGGATAGAGCCGCCCCACTGGTTGCGGAACATTGCCCTGCATGCCTTGGCGAGCGTGCTGTTTTCAGGGAGCGCCTACGTAATGTGGCAGGTATCGATGTACCTCGGCGGGATGATGCCATTGGAATCCAGTCTAGCCGGTGAGCTGCGATCTCTGGCCTGGGGCCTCTCGGACGGAGCGCCGCTCTACTGGGTCATCGTGTTTGTGCATAACGCGAGCTACTACTACAAACGGTACGAGATGAGCGCGGCGAAGGCGGCGGATCTGAACGCCCAACTGGCGCAGGCGCAATTGCAAAGTCTGAAAATGCAATTGCATCCACACTTTCTTTTTAACGCTCTGCACTCGATTTCCGAACTGATTCATGCCGACCCAACGGCCGCCGAGCGAATGGTCATAGGACTGAGCGATTTGTTGAGAAGTTCGCTGGCAAATTCGTCCACTCTTGAAGTGCCGCTCAGACATGAATTGGAGTTGACGCGGCTGTATCTGAATATCGAAAAGATGCGTTTTGACGACCGGCTGGAAATTGCGGTCAAAGTTGCGGAAGAAACGGAAGATGCGCTGGTGCCTAACTTGATTCTGCAGCCTTTGGTGGAGAACGCCATTAAGCACGGGATTGCGCACCGGCCCGGGCAAGGATGCATCGGGGTAGAGGCAGCCAGAAAGGGCGGCTGCCTGGTGATAACGATTAGGGATAACGGCGCAGGTTTCGATACGGAGAGGCACCCGATCGTTGAGGGGGTGGGTTTGACGACGACGAGAGCCCGGCTCAACAAGCTTTACGGGGCAGGGCAAAGCTTTCATTTTGTGCGGCGGCCAGGCGGCACAGAGGCGGTGATGCGGCTGCCCTTCAGAGTGGCCGCGGCGGAAGCGGGGCATCATGAACATATTGCGCGTGTTGATAGTTGACGATGAGAAACTCTCGCGCCGGCGGTTGAGACGGCTCTTGACAGACGACGCCAGCCTGGAAGTGGTGGCGGAGTGCCCGACGGCGCAGGAGGCTCTGCATTGCTTGGAGCACAGCGCCATCGATATCGTGTTTCTGGACATTCAAATGCCCGGCATGGACGGCTTTGCGCTTCTTGACGCGATTGGCCCCAGTCGCAATTGGTGCGCGATCTTCGTGACGGCTTACGACAATTTCGCGTTGCGGGCTTTTGATGCGCAAGCGTTGGACTATCTGCTCAAACCTTATGAGGACGCCCGTTTGCGGGAAGCTGTGCGGCGGGCCAAGGCCCATTTGGCGCAACTGCGAACGAGCCAGCCGCCGGACACGTCCAAGCCGGCGGTTCACTCTTTTCAGCCGATGGAATATTATCGCGACCGGTTGGCCGTGCGTGTGGGAGACGGTCTGGTGTTGTTGCGCACCGAGCAAGTGGATTGGATAGAAGCGGCGGACAACTACGTGAATCTGCATTGCGGCGGCGAGACCCACACCGTGCGTGAAACCATGAATGCGCTTCAGAAGACGCTTGATCCGCGAAAATTCCTGCGCATTCACCGCTCCGCCATTGTTAACCTTGATCGCGTCAAAGCATTGCAGCCTTGGTTTCGCGGTGACTATCGCGTCGTTTTGTCAACCGGGACGACTTTGACCCTGAGCCGTGGTTACCGGAAGAATCTCGAAGAGCGGATTTTGAACCACTAACTCATGATGGTTCGCAGCCTCAGCGATACGTCTCTCCGTTCACTTTTTCTTTGACGCGGATGCCCATAGCCTCTGTAGAAACTTTTTCGGCATCGGCCCAGTGCTGCATCTCCCGCAACAAGAGAGAGTACTGATCCAGAACAACCGCCATGTTCGGAGCGTCTCGCTGTCCAGCGTTTGTCATGATCTCGATTCCCAAGCGGTAGTATTCGAGTGCTTCGTCGCGCCGCCCCTGGCTATGCAGCGAGGCAGCAAGATTGAGATACGGCTCGGCCAAAATGGGGCTGTTGAAGCCGATCTTTTCGGAGTCGATTTCCAAAGCTCTGCGTAGTATCTCCTCAGCTTCGGCGTAGTGTTTCTGACAGTTGTAAAGAACACCCAGGCGGTTCAGATCGCGCGCATAGGCCACGCTGAATGGCCCCGAAGCTTTCAGGTCGATCCTGGCCGACTGCTTATATAGAGCTTCGGCTTGTTTGTACCTATGCTGCTGAACTTTGAGGGCTCCGAGATTAGAGATAGCGGCGGCTACTTTGGGGTGTTCCGGGCCGGCCATCGTAATCCAAATTTCCTGCGCTTTTGTGATGGCTTGTTCAGCCTCTTTAAAACGCCCCTGGGCAGCGTACACCTCGCCTAGATTGTTGTTGGCCACGGCCAAGTCTTCGCGGTTGACATCCCGCCGCTGATTCAAAGTGTTTAACGCCAATAAGGCATGCTGCTCGGCCGCGTGGGTTTGGCCCAGATAGAGTTCCGTCGTCGCGAGAGACTGCAGGGCAACGGTAAAGGCCGGCGCGCCCAACTCGTGAATTCGCTGGAATGTCTCCACTGCCCTTCCGAGGTAGGGCCGAGCATCGGCATAAAATTTTCGGTCGCACAGTACGCCGCCCAGGAAGGTGAGAGCGTTTGCGGTATCCAAAGTATTAGGACCACGGCGAGATTCCGAAAGCGATAGCAAGGTCTTATAAGCCTGCTCCGCATTCTCGAAGTGACCGGCGACACGGTAAACCGAACCCAGATTCTTCCACACTTGAATCAGTGGACGTGGATCTTCCGTTGGGTGGCTTTCGGCAATGAGGCGCGCCCGCTGCAGGAGTTCTTCCGCCCGCTCGTAGTGTGCGGAATCCCGTTCGCAGAGTGCGGCCAGCGTGAGGTATGGAATCAACGCCGGGTTGTTCGGCTCCAAGACCTTTTCGGCAATCGCCAGAGCCTCTGTTTGTAGCTTGCGAGCCTCTTCGGTGTGCCTGGTTTGCAGCCAGACAGCGGCGAGATTGTTTTTGGCCATGGCAACTTCAATGGTGTTCTCGCCAAAATGAGCTTCGCGTATGGCGAGCGCCTGACTCAGAAAACGCGCGGCATCGCAGCACTCGCCGCGGGCTTGCAAAACAGCTCCCAGGTTCGTTAGGGTGGCTTCGAGACGCAGATCGTTTTTGTCAAACGAGGCCGCCGCGGCCAAAGCTGCCCGGTCGTGCTCCTCGGCCGTTGCATAATCCCCTCGCTCGTAGGCTCCGATGGCGAGAGTATGCTCGCTGGCCCAGTTGGCGGAGTAGACGTTAGTAAGCGCGAAGCACGCCAAGGCCAGGAGTTTGCATAGGGAAGACATCCTCATACCGGCAGGTTAACGAGCCTCTGCGCGATACGGAATGACTTTGGGGCGAAAGTGCCGGAACCGGTGGTGAGAAGGTTTTGAGACTGGCAAGATGCTAGGGGACGATGGCAACTGGCAGAACTCCGATGCACCTCCCGTCATTCATTTGTTGGCGGCGCCGCGTCCACAGAGGATGCCGTGGCAGCGATTTTTGAAGATCGTAAGGGGAGCCTAGACCGTCTCCGTATTCGAAAATGACGGAACTGCGGCGAACCCAGACAGCGATTAACTTCGCGCCAGTTAGATCTGAGCCAAGCCGCCATCCACAAACAACTCGATGCCGTTGACGTAACTGCTGTCATCGGAGGCAAGGAACAAAACAGCCTTCGCGATCTCATCGGCCGTGCCGGGACGGCCTAAAGGGATACTGCCGATTTGGCTCTGCACGAACTGATCAACCTGCTCCTGGGTCATTCCTAGCGATGTGTTATACCCCGGGGTTGGGACAACTCCAGGGCTAATCGCATTGACTCGTATCTTGCGCTCTTTTAGATCGACCGACCAAGTCCGCGCAAATGAACGAACCGCCGCCTTGGTTGCACTATAAACGCTAAAGGCGGGGTTACCGGTTATCGAAACAATCGAGGCGTTTAGAACGATTGACCCTCCCGGCCGCATTAAGGGCAATGCCTTCTGTACCGTGAACAATAGTCCCTTCACGTTTACATTGAACTGCTTGTCGAAATGGTCTTCAGTAATTTGGCTTAACGGCGCAAATTCGCCGGTGCCGGCATTCGCAAAAACAATGTCGAGTGCGCCCCTGTGTTCCTGGACCGCCGTGTATAGTTTGTCGATGTCGGCTAATTTGGCCACGTCGCTCTGAACGGCGGCGACATTGTTCCCAATCTCACTCACCGCTGCGTCCAACTCAGCTTTTCGGCGGCCTGTGATGAATACGTATGCGCCTTCATTTACGAATCGCTTGGCCGTGGCAAGCCCGATTCCACTGCTGCCGCCGGTAACCACAGCGATCTTACCTGCGAGTTTCTGTGACACGATTCACCTCCATTCAGCGCTCTTGCGCCCACCGCACAGATTAAACTGCGGCGTTTAGAGTCTCTAGTTCTCAAGCTGAGGTCCCGGAGAAGCTATTGCCCGCTCAAGTGCTAAAACCGATGTAAGTTGATTCTAAATGGCGGTGAGGGTGAGATTCGAACTCACGGAACCCTTGCAGGTTCAACGGTTTTCGAGTCCGTCACAGGCACTTTTGGACCGCCACGTCTACTATCGTTTTGCCATTTTAAATCAATAAGTTACGGCGATTTTCGTCTCGGGCCGTTTCGTCTAAAATCGCCAAAATTTATCCCGCCCATTTGCACCGGCATTTGCACGGCCAGGGTCAAAACCTGTCGGCGCGTGCCGGCAATCGCTCTCGTTCCCGTCGAACCTCTAGCGTCTAGTCAGACTGACCCCGAGCTCTTCCATGCGCTCAAGGTGGCTGTGTTTCTCGGCAAAGCGGTGCGCGTGAGCAAGAGCTCAAAGCTACGACGAAGACGGCTCGAAACTTGTGTGCATGCTGAACACAACCTAGGCAGCAATTGGCTCGCCTATGACCGCCTAGATCCAGTCACGGGAAGAGACTTGCTAGGCGAGATCAATCAACACGACGCCGGCGGTTCGGGCGGCCATTTTGAGTTCCTTGTCCAAGGTTGCGAGTGGCACGCGATGTTGAATGGCCAATTGCAGATAGGCCGCATCGTAGATAGTCAACTGTGTCTGGGTTGCCAAAGTCAGAAGCGAAGCCCAGTTAGCCACAGGATTTGGCGCTGCAATCTGAATGGGAAGCGCTGCCAGAGCCTCGTCGAATTCAAGCACTTGGTCGAAGGTGAGGCGTTGGCGCCGGACGCCCATCACGAGTGCATTCATGACTTCCGTAGGCCAATGAGCGGGGGCGACTGCTTGATCGCCCGAGCGCAAGCGCTCCAAGAGAGCTTCAGATTGGGGAGTGGCTTCGTCGGCAAAGCACCATGCGACGGTTGCAGAGGCATCGATCGCCAGAAGGCTCAATGCTTCCGACCTTCATTGACGAGCTCCTTAACTGAAATACCGCCGAGTGTGATGCCCTTGCGCAGTTCGCGAATGCGGTCGACTGCCTCATGGGCCGTCATGCCCTTCTTTCTGCCGCCTTGTTCGGCAACTAAACGTTCCAGAGCTTCTTCCACAACTTCTTCAGGCGAACCAGCATGCATCAGTTGTTGCAGAAGCTCCTCCGCATGGGGCGTGAGATTGACGGTCATATCCCTGAAATTAGCACGAAGCGAAGACGGTATCGGCAAGGATCATCGCCAACTCTCACGCAATTCCTTAGTGGTCGTTCTGAGTTCCTCGCCTTCCTTCCTCGAAAGCGAGCCTTCCAGAGATAGCAGGGTTTTGCGACGCTCTTCCTGTTCCGCTTCGCGCATCTTCCTAAGTCTTTCTTCGTCCTCTGGGTCATCTGACAGCGCCAAAGCTTTGGTTAGATCGACGCCTTCAGAACCGAGCGGATATCCTTTCTGCGCGACTCGCCGATCATTATTTGTCCCACGCGACAACAGCCCAGCGCGGATTGCGTCGTTGAGCACGTGGTCGAACTCAAGGTCACGGTCGCGAGCCTGCCGACGAAGCAGTTCTTCCACGTCCGGATCAAGATCCACAACCGTTCGCATATTTCGAGGCTATCAAGACAGCGACAAGCCCATTAAAAGCTTATTTGTTCCCAAATCAATTCGAGGAGTCATTCAAATGAAGAAGTACGCGCATTTTTTCTCAAAGGCCGTCCAGCCACTGTTGCTGTTCGGCCTAGCAGCCACGCTTTGTTTCGCTCAAGCGAGCCCGTTTGGCCAGGTGGCGCAAGGCGTCTCTGTGGAAGTCGTAGCCATCGTCAAATGGGTCGGCATTATCATCGCCGTGGTCGTCGGGCTCAGTCTCGCCGGCGGCGGGTCGCATGGCGCGCACATGGGCGCCAAGATCACCGGGCTGTTGATCGGGCTGACACTAGCCCTCTTCGCCAGTCCCATCGTCAATTGGGTGCAGAGTCTGTAAGGCCATGAAGAAGACTAGGCCAACGGCGAAAGCCCTCAACAAACCACTGCTCATAGCAGGCGTGGATATGCGCCTAGCCGGTCTCGCGCTTGTCACTGCGACGGTCGTTGGCGCTGTCAATGACGCGCTTCTTTACAAGGGGATCGCGATCGCTCTCTTCCTTGCGGTCTGTACGGGCGCGCGGATTGCCACGCGCCGCGACCCCAATTTGCTTCTGGTCTGGACTCTGGCTCGTCGGCATCACTGGCTCTACGACCCAGCGAAGCGCACTCACTTCCAGGTCCTATTTGTCCGAGATCGCGAAACGGAGTAACGATGCTGCCTCTACCCAAATTCATCAAGCCTTGGAAAGATGCCGGTGAAGCGAATGCGCTATTCGCTCCATCCGTTTTCATCGACGAGCACATTTTCCTCACCAAAACCGGTGCTATCGGCGTGGTGTTTGAACTATCCGGCATTGATCCCCAGTGCTTGACGGACGCCACGATGGACTCGAACACAAAACGCCTGGCTGCTGCTTGGCGGATCTTCCATGAGGACATTCGACTGTATCAGTACGTTGTCAAGCACGACAGTGTTGGGATTGACCAGCAGACGCAGTACGACAGCCCGGCTGTCCAGGAAACGGTTACCAACCGTCGGGAGTTTCTCGAACAGAAGGGTCTCTATTCCATCCGGCTGTATTTGGCCGTTGTGCTGGAGCCAGGGGCGATCGGCAAGAAGGCCGCGAGTTCCTTCCTAAACAAAAAGGCCCTACGCGTGCTGACCCGCGAGCTGAAGGAAAACCGAGAGCGGTTACTCGCGCAGACGCACGCCTTCGAGCGGAGCATCGGTGATTTGATCGGCCTGCGGCTATTGCCCAAGGCTGATGCGTTCCAGTTCTTCCGTGTCTTAGCAAATCTTGATCGCGAGACGGCGGAGATGCAAACGCTTCGTCATGATTCGCATGTCGATTTTTACATGACGAGTTCGGCTGCCGCACCGCATCGCGACGGACTGCGGATCGGACACCAGAACGTCGAAGTGTTGAGTCTGCGAGAACTCCCCACCGAGACATTCCCCAACGTGTCTCGCGATCTGCTCAAGCTGGAATGCAAGTTCATTCTCGCGACTGAGTTTCGCCGCTTGCTCAATGACGATGCCATCGCCAAGATTCGCAGCGCGCAGTCTCACCACTATTGGAGCCAATGGATCTCCGATCCCATGGCTCTGCTCAATCTGATTTTGAGTTTTGGGAAGAAAGACGAACTGGTGGCCGATGAATCGGAAACAGATGATGTCGCCGAATTGACTCAGACGCTGAAACGCGTGAAAAACGGCGGCGAGTATTTGGGAGAGTTTTCCTTTACGGTCGTACTGTTCGGCGAGCACAGCCGGACCAAGTTGCGAACCACGGCAGCCGACGTGATGAAGATCTTCGGCGCTCACGAAGGTGCGCTAATCCAAGAGAGCTACAACGCACTAAACGCTTGTCTCTCTATCGTTCCTGGCAATGGATCGTTCAACCTTCGCCGCGCCTGGCTGCCGAGCGGCAACTATGCCGACTTGAGCCTGGTGTACGCGCCCGGCGCCGGTGACAAACGCAACCGTCATTTGAGCAGCGAAGCCACCGTTATGCTGACGACAGAGGATCACACACCCTACTATTTCAACGCTTACGAAGGCGACCGGTTCGGGATGCTGATTTTCGGGGCTTCCAGGACCGGTAAATCTGTCACTACCAACCTCCTGATCGACCACTCGCAAAAGGACAATCCGCGAACTTTCATTCTGGACATCGGCGCCAGCTACCAAACACTGACTGCGAACCATGATGGCAGTTATCTCAGTATGAGGTTCGGCGAGGGCCGCCAAACGTTTCGCATCAACCCGTTCGTCCTCGATCCGACGCCCGACAACCAGGAATTCCTGTTTTCGTTTGTCCTCTCGCTCATGGCGGTGCATGACTTCCAGCCAACGGTGGAGGATACCACCGAACTCGTCGACGCGATTGGAGCGCTTTACGTTCTAGAAACGGGCATGCGAACGCTCGGCCAACTGACGCGCAGCTTGCCACCCAAGATGAAGCCTTTTCTGCAGCCTTGGACCGGCCGCGGGCAATATGGTTCGATCTTCGATAACTCCGAAGACACTCTCACCTTCTCCCATTTCCAGACGTTCGATTTTCAGGGGATGGATGAAACCTATCCGCAAGTGCTGCCGCCGTTGTTGTTCTACATCTTTCGTCGCATCAGCCAGATCGTGTACGACCCGGCGCTGCTGACTCAGCCCAAACAGCTATGGGCCGACGAAATGTGGCGTTTCCTGGCGCATGGTGACGCCCGCGCTTTCCTGCTGAAAGCCGGCAAGACCTGGGGTAAACACAACGGCGGTGTTGCCCTGATCACGCAGTCCGCCGACGATTTGGCAGTGGAAGGCATTTCGAAGCTGGTGAACGAGATGTGTCCGATGAAACTCTTGCTGTCGAATCCTGGGGCCGATTTGGCCAGCTATGCCGCGATGTTCAAGCTGAACGAGCGTGAACTGGATCGCTTTGCCGCACTGATTCCCAAAAAGCAGTTCCTGCTCAAGACTCCAACCCGGTCCGCCGTGCTGAATGTCGAACTCGACCCAGCTGCGTACTGGACCTACACCAATTCGCCTTATGACAATGCTCGCCGCGACGCTGCGTTTGCCGCGCACGGCCAAGCCGAAGGTTTACAAGTTCTCGCCGCCGGGGCGGCGCACTAAGGAGCACACTATGACTCGATTAATCAACATTTCCGCGCTCGGCCTGATGCTCAGCGCTTTGCTCTCTGCGGCAGATCCGTCGGGCACTAGCCGCGAGGTGCAGTACAAGAAAACCGATATCGTCCCAATGGCGACGGCGATCCGCTTTACCACTTTGATCGAACTGCCGGAAGCGGAGACGATCTTAGAGGCCACTTGCGGCGACAAAGAGTATTGGGCGGTGAACTGGACCGGCAATCTCGCCTACGTGAAACCTGCCAAGGAAAAAGCCCGGACGAATATCAATCTGGTTACCCAGGCAGGCCATGTCTACAGTTTCATTGCGACGGAAGTGTCAGGCACGCCGACGCCGGCGGATTTGAAGCTGTTTATCGTTCCGTCGGATAACAGTGCGATCGTCACATTGCGCGACAAACCGCGCTTCGTCCCAGTCGCTGACCTCGAAAAGGAGAAGAAACGCGCCGATGATGCCGAGGCGCGCCTCACCAGTCAGCAAGTAGATGCGCACAAGGAAATTGCCAAAGAGCGGGTAGAAGCTTTGGCGACTGTTACAGCGAAGATCGAACACGACTATAAGTACAAGCCGACTGCCGCGCGCGAGCCTTTCAACGTGATGGCCGTGTATCACGACGATCGGTTCACTTACATCGAAGCGACGCCGAGCGAGCCACCCGCCGTTTACGAAGTCAAGGATGGCAAAGATTCGCTGATTCAGTTTGAGTTCGACGAAGCTCATCATCGCTACACGATCCCGAAGGTCATCGATCAAGGCTATTTGCGCGTTGGCAAAACCATACTCAAATTCAAGCGGGAGAAGGCGAGCTAGTTCCGGCCGCCTTTGAGGGGGAGTTCATGGCCACTAATACAAACAACGTCGGTACGCCCGGCATTCCAGACCCGGAGACGATCCAAACGCCAGGCATCAGCGACGCCTCGAAGCGCAAAATCTTCTTTGCCATCGTGGGCTTGCTTGTCGTTGTCATTCTGGCGAATGTCTTTAGCCCGAATACGCCGCCGAAGAATCCGGTTGCGGCGCGCGAGCAGAATCGCACCGCGCAAACGCCGACCGTCCAGCAAGTGAACGACTTGAAGAAGTCGATTGACGACTCGAGCAGAATCCTGCAAGAAAACCTGGATCGCGATAACGAAGTAGCGTCTCAGCGCAACCAGCAAAAACAAACGCTCGCTGAACTGCAAGCCGCCGACGCGCTGCGCGATGCGCAACAGCAGCGAGCGATGTTCGAAGCAACGCATGGTGTGGCGGGTTCGCCTGGGGATGCACGGCAACAAGCACAGTTTCAACATGCCGAGTTGGCTTACAAATCGCTCTTTGCCGACAATCGCGTGACTCAAACCGGCCAGCCGGTTTCGTTCACCGCGAACGGTGTGAGTCCAAAACCAGCACCAGAAGCAAGTACCGTGGTCGCTTCAGACCCCGCCGCAGAATTGGCAAAAGCAAAGCAAGAAGGCGAACGCGACCCGCAACGCAAACGCCGGCCACTCGACTTCGATCCCGCTGCACAACCGCTTTATTGGCTACCGGAAGGCACCGTCATTGAAGCCGAACTCACCAACCGGCTCGACGGCGACGAGCCAGGTCCAGTGAATGTCATGATTACCAACGATGTTTACAAGCCGGGCACACGGCTGGTACTCATCCCTCAAGGTGCGCGCGGCCTAGGTGAAGCGCATGAAGTTTCTTTGCTCGGCCAGCAGCGCCTTGCAGTCGCCTTTCACCGGATTCTAACGCCGGGCCTCGGCGGTTACGGCATTCCTCTCGACCACCCTGAGCCAGGCTTGGCGCAGGCTGGCGAAGCAGGACTGCATGACAAAGTCAACAATCACTACGCAACCATCTTCGGCGCGGCGCTTGCTGTCGGCGCGATCGGGGGTCTGGCGCAAATCGGCAACAATGCCGCCTCTCTCAATACTCTTGGCGATTTCAGAAACGGCGTTTCGGCCAGTACGGCTCAGTCAGCCGACCGCATTCTCGACCGGTTCCTGAATCGTATACCCACGATCACCATTCGCGAAGGCACGCGCGTCAAGATCATACTCACCGATGACTTGGCGCTGCCTGCCTACCAGCCGAAAGGAGGGCAGTAAGCATGCATCCTGATACCGAACGCCTCTTGCGGGACCATTTGCGCGAGCAACGTGCTGAGTCTCGCTTTTATGGCTTCTTCCTTTTGCTGATGGGCGGCATGTGCCTCGTCGCCTTTCTCTGCGGCTCTGTTTTGCGGCTGGTCGAAAGCTGGCTGCACCATCATCAACCCCCAACCCAAGTAAGGAGTTCTCACAAATGAGAAAACGGCTTGTTCCCTATCTGAGGGGCGGCGTGATCACCGCAGCCATTGTTCTTTTTCTGCCATTCGTCACGCCACGTGTGAGCAATGGTCAGTGGGCGGTCTTTGATGCTTCCACTTTTGCGTCCCTCGGCAAGATCTGGAGCGAAGACATTTCGAACGGGGCGAAGCTCGTTCAGGAGTACAACGAACTCGTCAAGATCTGGACCACCGGCATGCAGATGTACAACCTCGGCATGGCGATGGCGATGAACTTCTCCCATGCCCAAAAAGGCGCTTGGATAACCATCGCGCAGATGGCTACCAATGATCTCACCCAAGACAAATACGGTGAGACCATCCTCTGGCCGCAGATGATCAACGGCCAGCCCGGCCTCACTCCGCAGGCCTGGGCCACCGCCACTTATCCCATCACGCACAGCGCTTTCATGGCGGGCCAAGTGCCCGGCAACAGCACCACACTCGCCCAGCTGGCGACGCTCAACGCCATGGATGGTGCTTCCGTCGCCTGTCTCCAAAACGTTGCCAACTACCACGCCAACATGCAGCTCAACCTGCCGTCGATCTTGAAACTCGCCGTGTCCCATCTCGACGGAACTGCAGCCACGAATAGCAATATCGAGCAACTCAACATGATTAACGGTCACCAGGAGCAAAGCAACACCGAACAGCGGGCCCAAGGCGCGATTAACGCTTGTCTCGCCCAACAACAGACGCTCGCTAACAAAGTGCAGCGCGATCAAATCGCCGACGCGCTCGACTTTCAGGGGCAAGTTCACGATTACTATGCCACGGCCGACTTGAATTGGGGTGACCCGGTAGCCACCCTCACAACCTACGTTCCGCAATAGAGGAGACCACACATGCTCAACGCCATCAACACCAAATTGCTGCTTGCTATTATTCTCGCTCTAGTCGGCATCGCGGGGGGAATTGCTTATCAGAACCGCCT
This sequence comes from Bryobacterales bacterium, assembly GCA_963785595.1. GTDB lineage: Bacteria > Acidobacteriota > Terriglobia > Bryobacterales > Bryobacteraceae > Bog-105. Next base: position 1,194,099 of record CAWAVY010000005.1, read on the forward strand.
TGCCTCACAAGAAGCCGCTCGACGCGCTGCCTTGGCAGCCGAGCACGAGCGCTTTGTCCAGCAGGTGAAACATTATCAGGCAACCCAAAACCTGAACTGGGGCAACAGCGCGCACACAGTCCAGAACTACCGACCTAAATAGACTCACCGCGATGACGAAACTTCACAAACTCATCGGCTTGTTCCTGGCCACCGCCGCACTCGCCTGCGGCGGTGCGCTCCAGAACTATTCCGGCATTATCACCAATGAGATCGATCAGATGACGACCAACTTCAGCCCGCTGTTCCTGGCGGAAGGGCAAACGGTGTTTACCAGCATTGCCGTTATCATGCTCGTCATTCTTGGGCTGCGCGTGGCGCGCGCTTCGCTCGCAGCCCACCATCTGGTTCTGCCGCTGGATGAACTGGTGCACTTCTTTTTCCTCTTCGTCCTGGCCGAAACCTTGCTGAGGTTTTGGAATGTTCCCAGCGCGCTCTTCGGCGGCTACAACGCGCATCAACTCATTCCCGTCATTGCCTACAGCCTAGCCAACAAGATCAATATCAACTCGCTCAATCTCCTGACTTCGCAGGTGGACACGATCCTCACGAACACGCCGATTCCCGGCCCACTGCAAGTCACGCAAATCGTTTTCTATTTCATATTCACCGGATTGCTTACTGTCATTACCGGCATTCTGTTTGTTCTGACCATCATCGGCTTTGTGGCGATCGGCATCGGAACTCTTCTAGGCCCTCTGATGGTGCCTTTCATTCTCGTACCGCGGTTCAGTTGGATCTTCTACAACTGGATTTCCTACACCATCAAGTACAGCTTCTATCAGGTCGTCGCCAACGCTCTGGTTTTCGTCTGGGCGGGCGCCTTCGTCTTTGTCGTCAACAACCTATTCGGCGGTGTCTACAACCCCGCCAAAGCCGTCACCGAGATCGGCGCGCTGGTGCTGCTCTCCGCCGGAATGCTCGCGAGTATCTGGCTGATCACGCATTTCGTAAACGACCTTTTCACGGGCGCTGCCCACGCCGGCGGTGGCATCGCCGGATCGGTGAAGACCCAAGTCATGAGGATTTTCAAATGAAACCAGAGACCACTTTCGACCCGGCAATGCTTCCCCCGATTGAGCACGCCGCTGCCAAGCACTTCGAGTATTACGGCTCAACATTGACGACGAATACAGCGCTGAAGATCGCGCTGCTCGCCGCCCTCGGTGTCATCGCGATCCTGAGCTTCAACAACCTGCGGGTTTCCCGCGCGATCGCGCACATCAAACCCATCGTTGTTCGAATTGACGATATCGGCCGGGCCGAGGCAGTCAATTATGCGCAAACCGACTACAAGCCTCAGGCCAAGGAAGTTCGCTACTTCCTGACACAGTTTGTCACTGGGTTCTATGGCCGCAATCGCAAAACCGTGCAGGACCGGTACGTCGAATCAATTTACTTTCTAGAGCGCAGCGTCGCCGACATCGTCGACAACAGCGATCGCAAGACCAACTGGTTACCCAAGTTTCTTGCCAGCAATGAAGACAACGTCGATGTTTCTGTTTCGAACGTTGTGATTGAGGAGTTGGCGAGCGAACCGCATCGTGCGCGCGTGGAGTTCACCAAGGTATTCACGACGATTTCCGGTTCGGAAGACAAACGCGAACGCTGGACCGCCGAATTTCAGTTTCGCTTTAACCCCGAGGTTCCCAACAATGTGGTTCCTCATAACCCGCTCGGTCTCGCGATTACCTACTTTCATGCGGACCAGGCGTTTGAGTAAATCGTTGCACCAGTGGAGAAACATACTATGCCGCTCATCGAAAACGCGCCCCTCCGCGATCGAGTTAGTCAACTCAGCGGCGGAAGCACTGCTTCCAATTGGCCGATCAGTTCAGGTAGACGCGACGCAACCGTTTCCCATATCGGCTGCGGAAGCCAATTGAAGTCTCCATGCGTGAGTTGGTCTCGCATCCCCACGATTTGGGGCCACGGGACGCCCGGCAACTGGGATCTTGTTTCTTCCGAAACATTGCGAGCCGCCTCGGCAACGATTTCGATTGCTTTCACCAGAGAAAGCAGGAGCATCCGATCTTTCAACAGGTCTTCCTCTGTTTTGCCTTTGGCAAACCCAAGCGCTTCCCGAGCCGCCTCCAGCATGTGGCGTATGCGAACTTCGTCACGCTCGTTCATATTGGACAGCCGCCGAAGCGACAACCTTATCGCGGAAGTATCGGCTCAGTTCCTCCGCCTCGCGCAGATCGACTTTCCGGCCCAACAACGCCGTCAACTCCAGTTCCATGCCTGCGAACGTAAAGCCATCGGGCGCTTTGCCTGGCTCAAACTCGACCAATATATCGATGTCGCTTGTCGGCCGAAACCGCTCCGTCAACACCGAGCCGAACAAAGACAGTTTGCGAATGTGATTCCGCTCGCAAAACGCGGCAATCTGCACGCGGGGAATGGCAATCGGCAGAGGCGTCGTCACAGTAGTTCCTTCTCTCAGTTTCCCATCGGGAGCGTTCCCTATGCTTCATAACCCTCAACCAACAACAGGAGAATTGTAATGCCACTCATTGAAAAAGAAGACCGACGCGAGCAAGAACCGCTCCGAATCCGCCTTCAACCAGCCGTAGCCGAACAGCTCAAATCCTATTGCCAATTCGTCGACAGTTCCGACCAGCACGTCGTGAACGCCGCGCTGCAAAGGCTGTTTGCGGCTGACAAAGAATTCAGGGATTTTCTCGAAGCTCCTCCCGTGATCGCACCAACGGAGATAGTCGCGACGACCTCTACCTCCGGCAAACGCACAAGATCTAAACGTCAATCCGATGGCGAAACCAGCGGTGAATCGTCCACGGAAAACAGCTTCTCCGCAGCATAGGAAACTCACATGCCCGACAGCAGATTCATTCTCGATACAACCCCGCCACTCACGGCGAAACAACTCTTTGGAGCGCCGGAAGTGCGTCCTGCCGATCAAAGTCCGGAAGAGGCCGAGTCCCTTTGGACCCTCCAACAGTTTTCAGAAGTTAACGGCAAACCGTGGTTAGCGTTGCGCGAATACAATTTGGACGGCTCGATCCAGCATCAGTACACAGGGATGGCGGAGGAGATTGCCGCGCTGACCGCCGCCAACAACATCTCGCCCCGTCCGCTCCCAGCTGTCACCGAAGAACACTTCTACTCGCAACTACTCAGTAGTGATCGCGACTACGAATTGGGACGCCAGTTCGCCGCTGATCCGGCGCAAGGTATTCCACATCATCTTGCGCCCATGGACCTAGATCGGTTCACTGCCGGGATGACTGACCGCGCGTTCGAACAGCAGATCCGCACAGAGAATCAGACCCAACTCCAACCAGAGGCGCAGCAAGTTGCCCAGGCCCCAGCTCGAATCGAAACTCAAAATAGCGACCGCCAAACGTTGAACGAGATCAGCAGGCCGCGCGAAAAAGAACAACAAAGTGATGAGGAAAGCGCTGACCAATCCTTCGGCATGGCGGTATAAAGATGACGAACTTCTCATTCAAAATTTGCACTTACGATAGCCGAAAGCATCAGGGCTCGTGCAGAAATTCTGCCAAAAGTTTGCACGAATCGTGCACAGATCGCGCCAGAAATCGGCGCAAATCGTGCACGAAGTTCGCCAAAAAATTGCACGAAACGCGCAAGAATCGCGCCGAAAATCTGCACAGAAGTGAGCCAGAAAGTAGCAAAACAGTGGCGCTTCGCGAGCGGCAGATCGGACCCAGGGGGAAATGCTGCTTCGCAGCCCATCAGCTACAACGACAGGCCACCCACTATGTGTTGACGCCGGTGAACATGTTGAAAATGAACCATTTAACCTCTACGCGTTAACGGCGGTTAACTACCTGAAAGCAAAGAAGTTACTGAAATGTATGAAACCTCACATTAGACAGAGCCAACTCCACAACAGCGTTGGCACGCGAATGACTCCGGAAGAGGCGAAGCAGATCAGCCATGCCGCAGCCGCGACGGGTGTAACCGTCAGTGAGTGGGTCCGCCGCTCGCTCCTGGAGGCTGCAGACTGTCCGCCTTGGGCGCGTCTCTTGCTCGGCGAGTTTCTCGCCCTGCGCAGCGTGGTCGTTGATCTTCAACGCGATCTCATGCAGGGAGTTAAGCCCTCGACCGAACGCACAAAGGCCATTCTCGAAGTGGCAGACACACGCAAGTTTGCGCTTGCGGACGGACGTATTGCAACCCTTCGGTCGGCAAAGGAGGCAGAAGGAAAATGAGCCAGCCTGTCGCCGAAACCACCTGGCCCCGCATCTTGCCTTTCTATCGAGTCTTGGCTCTGTTGCTTGCTGCAACCTCGACGTTCGGTCTGCTTCGTCTCGCGATTTGGAACGCCAGTCCGCTTGAACAGTTCTACCTTCCCACTTACGCCAAGCTAACGCTCGCTCGACAGTTCCCCAAGTTTCCTTCGCTCCACGGCGCTAAGCCGAGCGATGGCCGCGAAACCTTCAAGATGGTTTTCTCGGACGACTTCATCGCGACGCCGGAGCTGCTGGCGTCGGGCAACGGAAAGTTGAGCGTCAAGATAGTCCGCCTGCAGCCAGCAACCTTCGACGCGTGGCTATTCGATCACGTCTATCACGCCTCCCTTACTGACTTCCTGCGCCCCGCGCTCATGGCTGCTGGTGTCGCTTTCCTGTGTCTCTTTTTGCTAGGAGCGTGGCTCGACCGCCGCCGCAACGATGCCGCCAGGAACGGGCGACTCATTCGCGGACCGCGCTTAGTCTCTCGCTTTGTTTTCAACCTCCGCACCAGGGGGACCGGTCTCCGATTCCCGCTCACCAACCGGCGCAATCCCATTGAGACTCTCATGGGCGAACGCGGCCGTTCACTGATTGTCCGTCGCAATCGCGAAGCCCACCACATCCAAATCGCCGGCGATACCGGCTCCGGGAAGTCAACATTATTCCGCGAGATCCTGTATCAGGTCGAGCAACGGGGCGACACCGCGATCATCTTTGATCCCGACCGCCAATACATTCAAGAGTTTTACCGCGCCAATCGCGGCGACGTAGTTCTCAATCCCAAAGACGACCGCTGTCCCAACTGGTACATCGGCGGCGAAGCCAAAGATGAAGCCGAGGCCACGGCTTTGGCGGTGGGTCTCTTTCCGGATGAACCGACGACGCAAAAGTTCTTCGTCAATCACACGCGCGCCATCTTCGCTTACTTGCTCGCCAAGTTTACGCCCACTGTGCAGGAGTTCGCTTATTGGATGGCACACGACAAGGAGATCGATGTTCGCGTCAAAGGCACTGAGCATGAAGTCACGCTCACCCGGAACGCAGCTCCACAACGCGCTGGCGTTCTCGGCAACCTTAACGAGGCAGGAAAAGCGTTTCGCCTCATGCCGGGACCGGAAGACAATCGTCCGGTCTTCACTATTACGGAGTGGGCGAAGGATCGCCGTGGCTGGATCTTCATCACCAGCACGCCCGACACGATCGATGCGGTTCGTCCTTTGCAATCGCTGTGGCTGGACATGTTCATTCTGAAGCTGCAAAGCGGCAAGCGGCCGGCGTTGCTCAATTGGTTCGGTCGCGCGCAACGATTTTGTGGCTTCCGCCCTGCGATGCCGATCCAGCCGCGCGTCTGGCTCATGATCGACGAGCTGGCCGATCTGAATGCGCTACCTCAACTGCATAAGGCGCTTACGAAACAGCGCAAGAGTGGCAACCCGATTTGTCTCGGCTTCCAGGGCATGAGCCAACTCGACGCTCTTTATGGAAAGAAGGCCGAGACAATCCTCAGCCAGGCGTTTACCAACTTTGTGCTTCGCACGCGCGAGCCGCGGGCTGCGGAGCATCTCAGCAAACTGATTGGCAAAGCGCAGATTGAACGTGTGCGGGAGTCGAAGCCGGCCTTCTTCTGGCAGTGGCGCTCCCGTTCCTATTACACCGAACGAGTAGTAGATCCGGTGGTGATGGATTCGGAAATCCAAACGCTGGATGACTTGCAAGGCTTCTTCGTTCAACAGGACAAGATCGTACGCATTGGGTTCAAGCCGCGACGAGCTCGCACTCTAGCGCCCGATTTGATTGAACGCGTGATTCCCGCGCCCCCCGAGAGCACCGTAGAGCCGGAGGCGAAATCGGTGGAAGAAGTCGTGGACCGCTCCCCGGATGCCGTCTGGCGCACCTTCGAAAGCTGGTGCGAGGGGCGCTGTCTCCCTGCGTTGCCAGCGTCGCCGGATACAGTGGCACTCTTCATCGTCACGATGGCGAATGCGAACCGGCGTCCGGCCGCCATCTTCCGCACGTTGGCCGCGATCGAGTACCGCCATAAAGAAGCCAATCAGGAGAACCCCGCTTCTTTCAATCACGATGTTGTTCGAAGAGCGTGGGAGTCGGCGAAGCCGAAGCCCGCCACGCTCGCTCCCACAGTTCCAGCCGCCACTCAGCCCGCGCACACCAATATCGGAGTCGCCAATTAAACCGCCATGCTCGACCTATCTAAACCTCTCACCGCCGGCAAGATCAAAGAGTACTTCAAGGAAGAGTACGGCGCTGCCGAGAATTCGTACTTCAGCCAAGGGGGAACGATTCGCGGTGAGTGGCAGGGCGAATTGGCCCACACCTTCGGCCTGAGTGGTCCGGTGGAAGGCGAAGCTTTCAATCGGCTCGCGGAAGGTCAGCATCCGCTCACGGGCGAGCAGTTGATCAAGCACAAGGACACGATCAAAACGCAAAGCGGCGAGGAGTTGGGGCATCGCGCCGGCTGGGATTTTACCTTCAAGCCAGGCAAGTCCGTTAGCATATCGGCGCTCGTGGGCGAGGATGATCGTGTTCGCGTAGCCCATCGCCGTGCCGTCAGTGCGGCCCTTGATGCTCTCGAACAATATGTTCAAGCGCGCATGTCTGCCGTTGGGCCGCCGGAGACCACGGGCAAATGGATTGCCGCCAAGTTCGAACACGACACCGCCAGGCCGGTGAATGGCTATCCGGCCCCGCAGCTCCATACGCACGTCATCGTCTTCAATATGACGGAAGACTCGCAGGGCTTCGCCCATTCCCTTCAGCCCTATGAACTCTTTCGCGTGCAATCGATGGCCACGGCCGTTTATCAGAATGTTCTCGAACACGATTTGCGGGCATTGGGTTATCAGATCGAACGCGGCAAAAATCATGCGCCGGAGATTAACGGCTATACGCCTGAATATCTGGAAAGCGAGAGCCAGCGCTCGGCACTGATTCGCCAGGCGCTTGAGGCAAAAGGGCTGCGCGGCGCCGAAGCGGCAAGTATTGCCGCGCACGCCGGACGGGAGGAAAAGCGTAAGCTTTCGCCATCGGAACTGAAGAAGCTGCATCAAACGCACGCTGCGGAATTTGGCAACCAGCCTTCACAAGTGGTCGCGGAAGCGGCTCAGCGTCAGCCGCGCGAACTTTCGCTCGACAAATTGATTGCTAAGGCAACCGCTGCCGTTGCATTTGCACGCGAGCGGCTGAGCGAACGGTCGCAAGTGCTCGAACATTTCGAACTCGTTCGCGATGCGCTTCGCTACGTTCAGGGCCGAGCCGGTTTGCAGGACGTCGAGGCGGCGATTTCGGTTCATCGGGTCGATGGCAAGCTGCAAGAAATCGACCACATTCGACCCTTCGCGGCCGCCCACCGTTACACGACGCCCGAGGCCATCGCGGCTGAGCGGGAAATTATTGACAGAGTCCGCGCCGAGCAGGGTCAGTCGCAAGCCTTGGGGTCCGTGACGCCTGGCGCGGTCGATGCCCGGTTTTCTTCCTTGAATGAGGATCAACGAGCGCTGGTTGTTTCCGTCTTCCAATCCCGCGATCAGATTAGCGGAATACAAGGACGCGCTGGCACCGGCAAGACCACTGCAATGGCGGCCATTCGCGAGTTGGCCGAAGAACAGGGTTACAAAGCAATAGGACTCGGGCCGACGTCGAAGACCACCAAGGGATTGAAAGAAGCCGGGATGGATGCCGAGAACCTCGCCGCTTATCTGGCACGCGGCGGAGCTGCCTCGGAAGATGCACGGCCACGGCTATTTTTTGTCGATGAAGCTTCGCTCACTTCCACGAAGAGTGTTCGTGATTTTCTGCGGACCGTCCAACCGCAAGATCGTGTCCTTCTCATCGGTGACACCCGGCAACACCAGAGTGTCGAAGCTGGACGGATCTTCGATCAGCTGCAAGACGCCGGCATGCAAACAACGACTCTGTCGAAGATCATGCGGCAAAAGGACGAGGGCCTCCGGCAGGCTGTAGAATTACTGGCCGTTGGCAAGACAAGTGACGCGCTCGATTTGCTCGAAGGCCAGCAGCGAATCAAGGAAGTCACTCACCGTGACCAGCGGTTCGTATCCATTGCTAACGAGTACGCCGCCAGTCCGGACGGCACTCTTGTCATCTCGCCCGATAACGAAAGCCGTAAGCAATTGAACACCGCCATTTGCGCGGCGATGCGTCGCGAGGGGCATGTCAACGATGATGCGTTCAGCGCTTCCATCCTGATCCACCGGCAGGACGTCACAGCCGCCGACAAGGGCCGTGCCACTACTTACCGGCCTGGTGATGCGATTCGTTACCGAAATGGCAGCGATGTGTTTGGAATTGCTCCCAAGAGTTACGGCACGGTGATCGCCGCGGAGCACGAAACCAACCAAGTTACTGTCAAGCTCGGCGAGGGCAAGGTTGTGAGTTACGACCCTGCCCGGCTACGCGGCGTCAGTCTTTATACGCCGGAGTCGCGGCCTCTCGCGGTAGGAGATCGAATCCAATTCACTGCGCCGTGGAAGGATCAGGCGATTGCGAATCGTGATCTGGCGACTGTGACCTACCTTGACCAAAGCGGCAACATCCGCACCAGTCTTGACGATTCGGGTCGCACTGTGGGCTGGAATCTCCGTGACTACGCCCATGTCGATTACGCCTATACGATGACCAGTCACTCGGCGCAGGGCGTCACGGTAGACCGCGCCTTGATTCATGTCGATACGTCGGACAGCAAGGCTCGCGCGTTGATTGACCAGGCGTTGGCATACGTCGCCGGTTCCCGGCCGCGTTACGACATGCAGATCTTCACGGACAATGCCGAAGATCTCAGCCGGGCCTTGGGCCGCCAGCATCAGAACGCGACGGCGCTCAGCCGTGAGCAGGCTTTAGAAACTGTTCAGCCTGGTAAGCGCCAGCCCGCCCAGCGGCAGCAGACCGAAGAAGCATCTCAATTTATTTCTATGTAAGGAACGGACGACCATGTCTCTCGAAGCAATCCTCCCGTATTTGAAGCCTATCGCTCAGCTCATCACTGATCCCGACATCTCTGAAGTCATGGTCAATGCGAACGGCACCGTCTTCTTTCAACGCGCTGGGACGATCGAACCTTTCGAGACGCAGCTGGATGAACGGCATGTATTAACGGCGGTCAAGAACATGGCGCGATCGCTCAGTAAGGACATTAGCGAAGCGTCGCCGCTCCTAGACTGCCGTTTGGCGGATGGCTCGCGTATTGCCGCCGCCATGCCGCCGGCCACTGAAGGCGTTCTTTTGACGATCCGAAAATTTCGCCCTCACTGGTTTAGTCTCGACGAGTTGGTTCGAGCACAGGCGCTGCCGCAATCCGTCGCTGACTTCCTGATCGAGGCCGTTCAGAGGCGCAAGAATATTCTGCTCAGTGGAGGAACGGGAACCGGCAAAACCACCTTCACCAAAGCGCTGGTTGATTTAGTCCCGCTCAGTGAGCGACTGGCCGTCATCGAAGACACTCGAGAGCTCAAAATTGATCACCCCAATGTTTTCCGTTTCGAAGCCCGGCCTGAAGGCCGCGCTTCCAATGGCGACGTTCTCACCTCTGCCATTACGATTCGGGATTTAGTCAAAGCCTCTCTACGCCACCGACCGGATCGCGTCATCATCGGCGAAGTTCGAGGTCCCGAAGCCTTTGATTTACTCGATGCTCTCAATACAGGCCATACTGGTTCCATTTCTACCTTGCATGCGAATTCTGCTGAGCACGCATTGTCTCGGTTAGCTTCGCTTGCCATTCGCGCAGATTCAGGAGTTCCTCATCATGCCCTTCAATGTGAAGTCGGAGATTTGATCGACCTTTCCGTACATGTTCGCTTGCAAGGTTCACATCGCTTCGTCGCTGAAGTGATCGAGGTGCACGGCTTTCTTTCTGATTTGAATCGCTATGAGGTCACCAATGTTTATAACGCCTAGCTCGATATCGGAAAGGGGTCGAAGCGACGCCCTTCCCGCGCCTCAGCCTCACAGAGTCTTCGGCTCCCCTCCCCAGCGGGCCGTTCCCTCCCGCAACGCTCTCCCTGTCACAAGGTGGGCTCCGCGATTGAGGCTGCTTCTCCTTCCTCCCGCGAACCTATCGCTCCGGTCCTGCGTTCGCCAGGGCGACGCCCTGCAGGTTTTGGCTCCACCGCAAGCGGTCCCCCAAAAAAGTCGCTCCGCGACTTCGCAACCCTGGCGAACCTCGGACACTTCGCCCTTCGCTCTGCATAGGAAGGTGAAGCCGCAGAAAAATGCAAGCTTCCTATTTCAAATCAAGAAAGGTACTAACCCCTATGACGAATCTCAATAGAATCACGATCCTCGGTAACACCGGCAAGGATCAACCCAAACATTCCGCTACCGCTAACAGCAAGCAAGTCACTCGGCTCACAGTCGCGACGAACAAGCGCTACAAAGATGCCGCGTCAGGCGAATGGACGACTGAGGCAATCTGGCACAAGCTAGCGGTATGGGGAGATTCAGCCGCTTATGCGTCCCGCATTCAGCCTGGTTCGCTGGTTTTCCTCGAAGGCGAGATCACCTATCGCGACTATGAACGCGAAATCGAGACGCCCGAAGGACCAGTGAAGGTCATGTGGCCGGTGGCCGAGATTGTCGTATCGACGATTAGTGTAATCCATAGCAAGACAGCACAGAAAGGGGAGGCCGCTTAAGCGGCTTCCATCCCTAAAAGGGGTGACGTCATGACAACAATCGAACAAGGCGCCAGCGTCACGCGCAAGACCAAGGCCACGATCCAACACAAAGCGCTCGTTGTCACTCTGCATGCCGAGTTTCTGGAACTACGGCGATTCGGCAAGCGCGAGAGTTTGACCGCAACCTATGAATCCATCTATCAAGCCGCTGCCATGCGGCAGGCTGAGCGGGATCGTCGCGAACGTCTGATTCTCAAACGGAGCCGAGCCGCGAGAGGTGCGCCATGACGGCCACTTCGCTCTACTCCTTGGATTGTGTTTGCGGGCGGCAGTTGCACAGTCAAAGTCGTGATTTGGTCTGTCCAGCCTGTGGGCGCCAGCTCCATATCGAATGGCCTGCAAAGGCGGACGAAGAAATCTCTACGGAGGACAGTCGGGAGAAGAAACGATCCGCCGCGTGAGGGATGAAAAACGGAAGCCCGGATCAGTTAAGGCCTGACCCGGGCGGAAAGGATGATCTGTGTTATCGGAGAGATTACGAACCTCTCAATCGCAGTATACGCCGACTGGCCTGGGTGCTTCAACAGAAAAAACAACCAGTCGGGTGCGCTGCATTTTGAAGAAGCCACCCGCTACTGAAGGGGGACCGAGACGCGCGCATCGGCGCGATGTTGAAAGCTCACCCCTCAAGAGGACCGCGTGCCAGCTCTACGGAGCGCTCTGCGACTGTCTCGACCATAGCGCCTACACCGGTCTCGCCTGGCCAAAAGTCGACACGCTCGCCCGGCGCATGAAAGTGACGGTTAGGACCGTCCAAACTGCGCTAAAAGACCTGACTTTGGCCGGCTGGATCGGCACGCCCTTCGGCGACACTGGCGGCGCACGTGAAGGAGTCGTTTATCACCTTCATCCTGACGGCAAACCGTGCTTGTTCTGTGTCGCCGCGGATCGCACGGTTAATCAGCGCGGCAGGACTCGCGACCCCCGTTTAACGGGTGAAGAAATTTCACCCCTTGTTCCGGCGACGGGTGAAGTTTCTGCACCCGTGACCCCCGAAAATTCTTCACCCGTTGCCGCACCGACGGGTGAAATTTTTGCGGCGACGGGTGAAATTTTTGACAGCGCATATAAGGAATATAGTTCCCTAAGTAATTTATCTAAATCGTCGACGACGACGGCGCCGGCAGGTGCTGAGTCAACCTCCGCCAATCCGCCGAAAGAATTCCTGCAGATCATGGATGCTTACATCGAACTCGACGAGAGCGCTTTGCGTCGGTTGTGGAGGGATGCGCGCCAGATCGTGCCCGATGCAACTCCGGAAGAAGTGCGCCACTTCTTCGGCGAACGGGCCCATACAGTATTCCGCAATCGCAGAGTCGAGAGCCCGGTAGGGCTGCTGCTCAGTAGCATCGCGGATTGGTTCGTAAAACGGCGTGTGTTGCAAAGGCGCGAGGAGCAACGCCGGGCGGCAGAGGAGTACGAAATTCTGAAACGGCAGTTGGCAGAAGCGGAAGAAAAGCAGCCACCGCCAATGCAGACCCCTCCCGAAACGCTTGCGCAAGTTGCCGCCACAGTACCGCGAGAACGGTTCGACATGACGGAAGAAATCCGTGCAGCCGCGGCAAGGAAGGTCTTCTGATGAAGAAGCAACCATCCGACTCTGAAACGCCCTGGCACGAACTGCTCTGCGAGTCGTTCGATTTCGTCCAAGCGGACGGAGGCTTGTTCGCGTTGGATCTTGAATACTACACGGACCGAAGAAGAAACCGAGCGCGTTGTTATCGGCTGTTGTGGACGAACCGTCTCGCCGCAGAAACGAGGGCTGGCCGCTTGGTGCGGCACGAAGGCGGCGCTTTACGGGCCGGACCGATCTCTGAGACAATGAGCGCTGTCGAGGAAGCTGTAAAGGAATTGCGCCAAATGCGCGAACTGCAGCGCCGTCCTCCCAAGCGAGCCGCCGCATAAATCTGCATGACATACATCGAACCGATCATTCGACGAAAATTTCACAGCAGGATCACACGGCCGTTCAGAAGCACGTTTGTGCGACCGTGCCGGACAAAGCCATGCCGAAATTGATTGTCGGCCTCGGTTTGAAGCTTGTTCGCAATTCCGTCGGGAATACGATTCTTGCCTGAAACACTTCTATCCTTCCGGACACTACTTGCGTAGGTAGCCCGTGAACTTCGAAGAGTGGCCAAGTCCGCATCATCTAACACGGGTGGAAAGTGATACGATTCTTAAAATGAATACGCCATCTGATCTGTCAGCAGAAGAAATTGAACAGGTGTTTCGACTTCTTCATTTAGAGACTGGAGAGCAGCGCCGCGCCCTTTCTTTCGATCTAATCCCGTCAGTACAACCGGCGATTCAACTTAGGTACACTACCAACGCGGAAAATAAGTCGCTACAGCCCACTGAATGCCAAACTTCAGTCAGATCGTAAACGAAGCGGTAGCAATCGGCAATCAATTCGATGTTGTCCGCCGGAAATACATCAAACAACTATTCGAACTGACCGGTCGGAACGTCATTGTCTATTACTCGGCATTTCTGCAAAAGCCATCCCCGGACCAACTGAGGCCTTTCTTGCAAGTTTCGGATAGCGACAAGAACGGGCTGATGGCTACTATCCACCAACTGGACAAAACCAAAGGGCTTGACCTTTTTTTACACACTCCAGGCGGCGACGCGGCGGCTACTGAATCGCTTGTCCAGTATTTGCGCCAGATGTTTGGCACTAATATCCGCGCTATCGTTCCCCAGATCGCCATGTCAGCCGGAACCATGATTGCTCTCTCTTGCAAAGAGATCTTGATGGGAAAGCATTCGAACCTCGGGCCAATCGACCCGCAGATTGGAGGCATACCTGCTCATGGCGTCATCGAGGAATTCAGACGGGCAACTCTCGAAATACAGAGTGCCGCAAACGACGCGGAACGGGCGGCAAAGATTGCCGTTTGGCAACCGATAATCGCAAAATATCATCCAACTTTGATCGGAGAGTGTCAACACGCGATTACTTGGTCAACAAGTATGGTGGCCGAGTGGCTTCGAACTGGCATGTTCGCTGATGATCCAGAAGCTGAAGCCAAAGCCGCCCGAATTGTGGCGGATCTCGGAAGTCATGACCTGACCAAGACTCATGCTCGCCATATCGCCTTCGATAAAATCAACGATCTCGGGATCAAGGTCATCGCTTTGGAAGATGACCAAACACTTCAGGACGCGGTACTCTCAGTCCATCATGCGTGTGTTAACACCATGTTGCAGACGCCAGTAGTGAAGATCATCGAAAATCAGAACGCAGTTTCGTTCAATATAGCGATCCAGGTACAGCAGCTTCCATTTTCTGGTGCTTTCCCGCCATTCGCGCCTGCGGCGCTTCCGCCTGTACCCGCCGCTCCGGTCCATCCCGGCGGGCGGACAAACACCGAGTCTTTCGAATAGCGCAAGCATTTCGAACGGCTTTCTCGTTTCCGTAGTCGGTCGAAATCCGGGCTTTCGCGATCGCGCGCCGGTCGGTCTGATGGATCTAAAAGTTGGCGCAGCTCGGCGTCGTTCTCCAAAATTGACTATGGTCGCTGTCCTGTGCAACAGCGCTGCAGACTCTCAACCTCGCCGCACATGCCCCCAAGGTGTCACGTTGCAATGTGTCACCCTTTGTGGCGTTCCATCTATTCGAATGCTGAAGGCGCGCCCCGCGTCATCAGTGACGTCGAAGTGGAATCCGGGTGGCACTTCATAGCAGAAACGGTAGGCCTTGCTCTTTGCACGATCAGCAGTTGACAGACCGTGCTTAGAAGGATCAATTCGATATCGCCACTTCCTTCCATCAGTCCATGAGCGGCCGCCGTCGCGATCTGGCTTTCTGTGCTCTCTTTCCACCTTGTCTAGCAATTGCTCTGCCTCCGTTATCCTGTCTTCGGAATAGACATCGCATCTGTGCCAATAGCGATTGGTATCTCGCGTCGTCGAAAACACCGTCGGCGGAAGCAGCAACGCGTGCCGAAGGTCGGGCGGACAGACTTTTTGAAGCCAGAGCTCGTCAACTTTCGTGACCGTGTGGAGGCGTTCTTTCAAAAGCTCCCATGTGATATCCCTAAGCGGCTCCCAAAGCCGTGCAATATGGACCCGGCAATCGAATTGGAATTGAGATTGAATCACCTTCCAATCCCGATTTGCGGGAATAACAATATGAGTGAAACCTTCCGCTACGGCTCCGATCAAGTCCTTGATTTCGCCTGCCGTAAAGGAGGCGTACTCATTTGTGGAGATCGGCGAAGAACGAAAAAGATGTGGTGTCGGCACCGCGTCCTGCCATCCATCGGACTCTTGTTTTAACCGGCGGTGGGTACTAATGGGAAGACCGAAGAGATGGACGTTCACGAAGTGCTCCGGCCCGTCATTTTCAGTACCCAGGCTAGCGGAATACGCAACTCAAGAAGGTCTTCGATCGGCAGTTGGTCAAAAAGATTGTAAAGCTCGGCGCGCTGACTGAGACTTGGCACCCCGGAGATCGGTGGTTCGCCGGCGGTGCGAAATAGCTCAATCTGGCGAGGCGGCGCTTGCCAACGTTCTCGGGGAACTCCATTCGCCACGGCCCAGGTCGCTACGTGATCTATTATTTGCTTTTGGAGAAAACGATTCCAGACACGCATCACGGAGGGATTCTCGCGCAGCCTCCGAGAAAATTCGTTGAAGACGGTCGAACCGTCACCCCCTAATGCTGCTAAGAGGTCTTTGCGAATTGCCTCAGGCTGCTCCTCTGCAAAAGTCCTTCTCCATTGAAGCTGGGTTTCACGTGCGACTGGATTGACGACCACTCCTTGGCGGAGCGTGCTTGCCTCTTCATGAAAGATCTTGTCTTCAACCTTGTCGTAGAGACGAACGGTGTTGGGCACCGGGAACTCGATGAATGCGCGCCAAAAATCCCGCCGCAGCCGTGGAAGGGGGGAGGCGTAGGCAGCGAGCAGATCCGTTGCGGTTGAAGGAGCAAGCAAGACGTCGCTCCCTGATCGGCCCTGTATGGCGACTTCGGGCACTGTTTTCACAAATTCGATAAACCTTCGGAATCCAAGTTCATGCTCGCTGAATTCGGCTCCGCTTTCCTTCGCCTCTTCAAGCATCTGCGCCTTCACAAAAGCCCCAGGCAAAGGGCTGTGGCGCTCTCCATAGTATTTGGTGACCACTCGCTTGAGCAACTCGCGAGCTCGCTCTTGGTCAAGGGCTGGCATGCCAGTATCTTAGCCCAATAAAAAAAGAGCTGCCCTTTCAGGCAGCCTTTTTTGCCGATCTCTAATATCAGCAAGAACTTAAAATGCTCGCGTCTGATCTATGCAGGATGCTTTGGCTTCTTTCGGAAACCAGCCAGTATGAGATCTTAATTCGCTATGCGAGCAACGAATTTCAACCCCATTCCCGCTCGATCCCTTCCGCGTGAACTCAATTAAGAACTCACCGGAATCACCTTGATGATTACCCAAGGGTAACCCTCTTGTCAATCCCCTAAACGGCGGTAAAGGGAATATCCTATGGGAATTAAGCATATTTGCTGCCACCGGCGCGAAGCGGGGGGCTTCTATATCGCTGGAAGACATGCTTGAATGCCGGTTGGGCAGCGACGAGATCCTTGCCGCGCCACTCGAATCTGTGGTGACCGACTCTGACGACGTGGTACAAGCGACTCCTCCTAATTACCACAAGTGAAGTCACGATAGCGGAATTGTCCGCCTTAAAACAAGCGTGCTTGGTCTGCAGGATGCGGGACGAACTGCCTACTTCGCCGAGTTTGCTGCAACGGGCGACATGACGGCCGAACTTCTCGTCCCGCCGCGGAAACGAAATCAGGCCGCTGGGTGCAGCCCGAGGTGGAGTTTTGCGAGCGGGACCGACGTCTGAGACAATGAGCGCTGTCGCCGAGGCACTAGCGGCACCGCGCCAAATTCGCGAACGGCAGCATCGCCCCGTGAAGCGAGCCGCCGCAAATCTGCATGATATACATCGAACCGATCATTCGACGAAAATTCTCACAGCCGGATCGCGCCGCCGTCCAGGAACAGGTTTGCTTGGCTGTCGAAGCCGATCCAGTGCGCTTCCTCACCGCCTATCGTCTGGATTCGCGCTCGTTTCAAGGCCGCTACGTCAATTCGGACCTGACGAAGGAAATGTTCCCTGAATATAGTGCTTCAAAAGAACATCGCAATCGCTACAATTTGCCGGTCCACAACTCTGCTGCGGTATTAGCCGCCGCGCAGTTCCGGGCAGCCATTGCCGATGATTCCGTTCCAGAGCGGACGAATGCCTTGTTCTTAACGGGAGTGCCAGGTGCGGGCAAGACTACTGCCGTACTTGCCAACAGAGATCAGTTCCCGCAAGACGCCCGTATCGTCTATGAAGGACAACTTTCGGATCCAGTGCATGCCCTGCCCAAGTTCGAAGCAGCCCTCGCCGAAGGATTGAACGTTGAAATTATGACCATTCACCTTCCCGCCGAGCAGGCCATGGCGAATACGCTTCTTCGTTTCGAACGGGAAGGCCGTGGAGCAACGATGGAAGCGCTAGCTCGAATTCAAGGTTACCTGCCAAGCGGTTTGAGGCAAATTCAAGCTCGGTTTGGCCGTGAACTTCGGTTCACCGTGATCGATAAGCGCGATATAGTGGTAGTTGAGCTAACTGGCTGGGATGCGATCTCGCTACTTGAGTCAGAGGGAAATTATGAGCACATCAAACAAAAGCTTACCGACTTCCTCAAGGCCCAATACGCCTCCGGGCTCATTACCCAAGCAGCCTACGAACAAGCCTTCGGTCAAACAACGTCCCCCTTCGATTGATCTATTCATCAAGACAGCAATTGCCAGATTCAACGACCAGACCACGCCGTTTCCGAAGGTTTGGTAGACGGCAAGAAGCAAGGGCTGACATTCCGCCAGTTCGGAGCGCTAATGACTTTCGAAACCTGGCAAAAACGAAAGATCCTGAATCCGCGCCTGCTCCGACGTCAGTTGCCAGTTTGTGGGACTGAAATTGACACTTTACTGACCCAGATTCTCGCCACACACTTCCCAGGAAAAAATCTCACCACGCCTGCAGTCTTCTTTGGCTATACCCCCACCTTGGCCCACATCGAAGAGATAAGCGGCGATAGACCTGCAGCCATCTGGTTCCACCACTCCCTAAACGATCAAAACACGCCTGGCTATGTCTTCGCGTTGATCCTCAAACACGAACTCCTCCACACCCAGATCCGGCCCAGGGAAGTTGACGGGAAGTGGTCGGCCCATCCCCCCGAATTTTGGCAAGAGGAAAACCGTATTGCAAAAACCGAAAAGCATCTCGCCTGGAAATGGATCAGGGAGAACCTTGGCGAAGCACTAAAGCATGACGCTGAGAATGAATGTATCTGGGTCAACAACCGGCGCATGAAGGAATTGCTACGCAGACGCCACTACACACTCGACGATCTGATGCGCCACCATTCTGGTTTCGACGCCAGCAGCGAGAAGCCGCAATTCGGATACCGCAAAGAGTTTCTTGATCGGATCAAGCGCTGAAATACTATCTGCCCCGGCTGTCATAACAACCTTCGAGGTGTACACACATAAAGAACTGAGAGTCGCGGAATGCTTTCTTCGAGTATGCTCACTTGACACGGGAAAACGCGCCGATATATGTTGACATGGCTATGGCTCAAAAAGCCTCTTCGGTAATCGGTACATGCGGATTGTGTGGGACCGCCGAGATAGGCCTTTGTTATTCCGATCTCCTCCCGAAAGCGGTCTCCCGTTGGATTAGAATGGCTGGCGTCGTGGCCGGGGAGGAAAATCCAAATCCGATCATGGTGACCCAAAACACCTCAATCACTGTGAACTATCGTGTGGCGGAATATTTTCTCTGCCCACAATGTGAAGACAGGCTAAACAAGGGCGGTGAGAATTGGACACTAAAAAACTCTTATCGTGGTGCTTCCGATTTTCCAATTCAAGACGCCCTATTAAGGGCTGATTCAAAACACGTACTTGGTCAGCTGCAAAAAGCCCGGATGTTCGACGCTCGCTCGATGGCCACAATCAACCTTCCCCGGCTCGTCGATTTCGCGACAGCAATCTTTTGGAAGGCGAGTGCGCGAAAGTGGAAAGCACTTGACCATTCGACGCAACTTGAGTTTGGTCCGTATGAGCATAAGTTTCGGGATTTTCTTCTTGGAAATGGACCCTTTCCCAATAGGGCGGCATTGCTAATAAGCGTTTCTGGCGATCCAAAGCCGGATGTGGTATCTATCTACCCCTACGGCGGTAAAACTTTGAGAGGAATGAACGGCGTCAGACAATACCGATTCGCAATACCCGGAATGGCATTTTGGCTTCACATTGGGAATATCCCTGCTGTGCTCCGAGCCGCTTGCGCCCATCATTCCGGCACGCTGTTTCTGGCCTCCAATCTAAATGAAATGTTCATGCGCGATGCAACGTCGCTATTTGCCGTTCTCGATAAGAATCGCAATAAGCCGGTACGCTGACGGTCCAAGGACAGTCGCTCGTAATCAACTGACCTACCCAAAAAGGAAGAGTCGCAGATCTCCACTGTTTTAGTGTCCGCGTATGCAGGGACCGCGCTACACGAGATTGGCTAGACTATTGGTTACCAAAGAAGTTGACCACTCTTCCGTAGTCGGTTTATTCGCGAGAAACCAAGCAGTGGTGCGCCAGGTATTATGTCGACGAGAATCGATGAGGCGCAAGTAAATTCCGAACGCGCTTCGGGAAGTTTTCGACAAAGACTCAGGATGTTCCTATGATGGTCGGCAGTCAGTTTCTCCTCCGCGACAACAACCACACTTTAATGCGCGTCCAACACGATGCATACTCCGAACTCGTAGGTCACCTTTGCGGTGCCTCCCGACAGCGCTATCTAGAGGCCGCCTCTCTGCTTCAAACCGACAATGATCTCTCCGCCAAACTCCAGCTCATGGATTCTTTCGATCACAGGACTCTTCAGTCCGCTCATGATCGGATTGCCGCATACTTCCGCTTCCTTTCTCCCCCGCTCGCCCAGATTACTCTAGATGAGACCGAAGAACAATACAGGCGCCGCCTTGAACTTCACTGGCTCCGCTTCTTCTACCCGGAATTAGAAGACCTCAACAAAATAGACGATTTCACGCGCGCGGTATGCAATGCCGCCGCAGACGGTAACAAGGAGCCTGGCGTCGCAGCCGAGCGATGGCTCGACCGCCATCTTGTCAACCGCTACACCGCAAAAGGGCTCGTCTTTCGCTCGCCGTCGGATACGTTAAGACTTGCCTCGCTAGACTAACACTTTGAAGATCCTCGATAACATCAACCACCTGCTAGGCGACGACCTTAAACAATCCATCCAACCCGGCGCCAAACTCCGCATCGCCGCCTCCTGCTTCTCCATTTACGCCTTCGAAGCCCTCAAAACCGAACTCGAATCCATCGACGAACTCCAATTCATCTTCACCACTCCCACCTTCGTCCCTGAAGAAGTCACCGACAAAGTCCGCAAAGAACATCGCGAATTCCACATTCCTAAACTCGAACGCGAACGCAGCTTCTACGGCACCGAATTCGAAATCCGCCTGAAAAACAAACTCACTCAGCGCGCCATTGCCAAGGAATGCGCCGCCTGGATGCGCCGCAAAGCCGCCTTCCGCTCCAACCGCGGCTCAGCGCCCATGCAGCAATTCGCCTGCCTGCACCATCCCCAGTCCGAAGTCGTCTACATGCCCCTCCACGGCTTCACCGCAGTTGACCTCGGCTATCAGCCCGGCAACGCTGTCTCCAACTTTGTAAACAAGATGGACATGCCGCCCATCACGGCGAGCTACATCAACCTCTTCGATCAAATCTGGGCCGACGCCGAAAAACTGCAAGACGTCACAGACATAGTCTGCGAGCACATCGCCTCCGTCTACCGCGAAAACTCCCCGCAGCGCATCTACTTCCTGATGCTTTACAACATCTTCAGCGAATTCCTCGAAGATGTCAGCGCCGATGTCCTGCCCAATGACCTTACCGGCTACCAAGACAGCCTCATCTGGCAAAAGCTCTTCAACTTCCAGCGCGACGCCGCCACCGGCATCATCAACAAGCTCGAAACCTTCAACGGCTGCATCCTTGCCGATAGCGTCGGCCTTGGCAAAACATTCACCGCTCTGGCAGTCATCAAATACTACGAACTCCGCAACCGCTCCGTCCTCGTCCTCTGCCCCAAGAAACTCTCCGATAACTGGGTCAACTACAAAGGCAACCTCAAAACCAACCCATTCGCCAAAGATCGCTTCAATTACGACGTCTTCTATCACACAGATCTCTTACGCACCCGCGGCTACTCACACGGCATCCCTCTCAACCGCGTTAACTGGGGCAACTACGACCTAGTCGTCATCGACGAATCCCACAACTTCCGCAATAACGACGCTTTCAAAGACCACGAAACCCGCTACCAGCGCCTCATGAACCGCGTCATCAAAGAAGGCGTCAAAACCAAAGTGCTGATGCTCTCAGCCACTCCGGTTAACAATCGCTTCAACGACCTCAAAAACCAACTCGCCCTAGCCTACGAAGGCGAACCCGAAAACCTCAAATCCAAACTCCGCACCGAACGCGACATCAACGACATCTTCCGGCGCGCCCAATCCGCCTTCAACACCTGGTCCGAACTTTCGCCCGCCGAACGCACGCCCCACGCCATTCTGGAGTCTCTCGATTTTGACTTCTTCGAACTGCTTGATTCCGTCACCATCGCCCGCTCCCGCCGCCACATCCAAAGCTTTTACGACATCAAAGACATCGGCAACTTCCCCGAGCGCCTCAAACCACTCTCCATCCACTCGCCGTTAACGCAACGCACAGATGTCATCGGCTTCAACGAAATCTTCAACAACCTCTCGCTGCTCAACCTCAGCGTCTACGCACCAATCACCTACATTCTTCCCAGCCGCCTTTCCAAATACGAAGAACTTTACGACACCGAAGTGCGCGGCGGCGGCGGAACGCTCAAACAGGAAGACCGTGAGAAGAGCCTCCAGGCCCTCATGATAGTCAACCTTCTCAAGCGCCTCGAAAGTTCTGTCGAAGCATTCCGCCTAACACTCCAGCGGCTCCAGGGCTTCCACCTCGCCACCCTTACCAAAATCGAAAACTTCCAAAAAACCGGTCGCGACGCTACATTCATAGACCGCTCTCCCGCCTTCGAAAACGCCGAACCCGAAGACGAAGATCAAGATTTCGACGATGCCCTTGAGGAGCCCAACGACGACGAAATCGGCGGCAAAGTCCGCATCGAACTATCCGACATGGACCTCCCCTCCTGGGAACACAATCTCCGGGCCGACCTTGCCATCATCGAAACCCTGCTCACAGAGATGCGCAAGATTTCACCTTCTGACGACGCCAAACTCCAGCACCTCAAAACACTCATCCTCAGCAAAATCGCCTCGCCCATCAATCCCGGCAACCGCAAGTGCATCGTCTTTACCGCCTTCAGCGACACTGCCAATTACCTCTACCAGCACCTCGCTCCCACCGTCTTCGAAAAATACAAAATTCACACCGCCCTCGTCACCGGCGGCGCAAATCCGAAATCCACGCTCGGCCGCGGCCACGATTTCCAATCCCTCCTCACGCTGTTCTCCCCCATCTCCAAAGAGAAAGCCGCCCTCTTCCCTGAGGAACCGAACGAAATTGACCTTCTCATCGCAACTGATTGCATCTCCGAAGGCCAAAACCTGCAAGACTGTGACTACCTCGTCAACTACGACATCCACTGGAATCCTGTGCGCATTATCCAGCGCTTCGGCCGCATTGACCGCATCGGCTCCCGCAACGCCTGCATCCAACTCGTCAATTACTGGCCAGATATCACGCTCGACGAATACATCAATCTGAAAGAACGTGTCGAAAGCCGCATGGTCATCGCCGACGTCACCGCCACCGGCGACGACAATCCCCTCGATTCGCGCTCAAACGACCTCTCCTATCGCAAGGAGCAACTCCGTCGCCTTCAAGACGAAGTGGTCGAAATGGAAGACCTGAAAACGGGCGTGTCAATTACCGATCTCGGTCTGAACGATTTCCGCATGGACCTCCTAAACTACGTCCGTGCCAACGGCGACCTCGCGGGCGTTCCCAATGGCATGCACGCCGTAGTACCCGCCGATCCCGACCGCGATCTCGTTCCTGGAGTCATTTTCGCCATGCGCAACCGCGACCCTGGCGTGAATCTCAACCAACTCAACCGCCTGCATCCTTACTACCTGGTCTATATCGACAACGATCGCGAAACCATGATCAACCACACAGACGTAAAACGGCTGCTTGATCTTTTCCGTTCCGCCTGCAAAGATCAACCCGAGCCAAACGCCGCCGCATACAAACCGTTCAACCTCGCCACTAACGATGGCCGCAACATGCAGGCCTATTCCAACTTGCTATCCCTTGCCATCCGCTCCATCATCGATAGCAAAGAACAAAAGGATATCGACAGCCTCTTCACCGGCCAGAAAACCACTGCCTTAATTGACGAAATCAACGGAGTGGATGATTTCGAACTCATTGCGTTTCTAGTCGTTCAGGAAACGGCGCCCTAGCCCCATGTTTTCCTACCCCCCGCAAGCCGAAGTCAACCGGCCAGTACCGAAAAGCAAAATCTACAACGCCGCCAAAGCCGGCAGCGCCTTGCGTCGGCGCTTCATTGCGCAAGTCAGCGACATCATCTGGAAATACAAACTCGCGCCTGAAACAATCAATATTCCAGCAAAAAGTCCGGTGCAGGAAATCCAAGTTTTCGAAATCGCACTTAAAACCTGCGAACTTAGTGAAGACATCCTCCGCACGCTCGATAGCGCCATACCATCACTTCTATTCTTTGAGATCACATTCCAGCACAAAGTCCGTTTCGCCGCTACCTATAAGCGCCCCAGTGAGGCCAACAAGCGGAAAACCGTGACAGACGTATACTTTGAAACATCGTGGCAACCCACAGACAACGCCCGGCCGCCGTTGCCGGCAGTTCTTAATCTCGCTGTACTTTACGAACGGATGCTCCATCAAATCATGCGAGAGAGCTCATTGGCGATCACCCCGCGCGAAGATGAAACGCTGGATCAATTGCTCGACCGCGCCACCCTGATTCGATCTAAAGAGAAAGAATGTCAGAGACTCGAATCGCAACTCAAGAAAGAGGTCCAGTTCAATCGCAAGGTTGAACTGAATGCCGACCTCCGCAACCGCCGTGCGGAACTCGCCCAGCTTCAACAAGACAAGAACAGAGGCGCCGCTTGCCTTTAGGAACCAAAGCAAAAGAAATACCAAGCATGGAAAAGCTGAAACTTCACACGCCCAACCTCGTCGCACAGAGTATCGAAAAGCTCGCGGAGCTATTCCCGACTTGCGTATCGGAGACCCGAGATGAGCAAGGCACGCTCGTCCGGTCTATAGACTTCGATCAACTCCGTCAAGAGCTGTCAGGTCACATCGTCGAAGGGCCGTCGGAACGATACCACCTCGACTGGCCCGGCAAACGCGAAGCAATACTCCTAGCGAACGCGCCGATCGCAAAAACTCTCAGACCGGTTCGTAACGAGAGCGAACAATTCGATACAACGAGAAACCTATTCATCGAAGGCGACAACTTAGAAGTGCTCAAGCTTCTGCAGGAGACCTATTTAGGCAAGATTAAAACAATCTACATCGACCCGCCATACAACACGGGTAACGATTTTCTCTACGACGACGACTTTAGTGAGGATCTCGCGGCCTACTTGGAGAAATCGAACCAAGCTGACGACGACGGAAATAGAATGACCGCGAACACTGAGGCGAACGGCAGGTTTCATTCCGACTGGATCAGCATGCTCTACCCACGTCTGAGACTTGCGAGGAACCTGCTCAGCGAGACCGGCGTGATCTTCATCTCCATCGACGACGGCGAAATTGCAAACCTCCGCCGACTCTGCGACGAAATCTTCGGAGACTTAAATTTTGTCGCCACAATAATATGGCAGAAAGTGTACGCGCCTAAGAGCAGCGCAAGGCACTTCTCGGAGGATCACGATTACCTCGTCGTCTATGCGAGAAACGCACAACAGTGGGTGCCAAATCTACTACCGAGGACCGCCGACCAGAACGCCGACTATAAGAATCCCGACAACGACAAACGCGGGCCATGGAAAGCGAATAATCTATCAGCAAGAAACTACTACAGCAAGGGTACGTACTCAATTAAATGCCCAGGCGGGAGACTAATCGAAGGCCCACCGCGCGGGCGATACTGGGCAATCTCGGAAGAAAAGCTCCGGCAACTTAATGCTGAAGGAAGAGTCTGGTGGGGACTGGACGGAAACAATGTCCCGTCGCCTAAAATCTACCTATCGGAAGTCAAAGACGGCCGCGTACCGCAAACGCTGTGGAAATACGACGAAGTCGGCCACACACAGGAGGCCAAAAAAATCCTGGTCGAGCTGATGTCCTTTCAAGACTCAGCGGCGGTATTTGAGACGCCAAAACCGGTGCGCCTCATAGAGCGAATTATCGCCCTAACAACGATGCCCCTTGATAACTCGATCGTTATGGACTTCTTTGCGGGGAGCGCGACAACAGGTCACGCTGTTCTCCAGGCGAACGCGGCCGATGGCGGGAACCGGCGATACCTCCTAGTTCAGACCGCAGAGCCAACCGAGGAGTCGTCTTACACCACAATCGCGGAGCTAGCAAAAGAACGTCTCCGACGTGCCGGACAGAAAATCAAACTCCAGAGCGCGCTAACGGCGCCTGGCCTAGACTCTGGGTTCCGCGTTCTCAAGATCGAGACCTCGAATATGAAAGACGTCTACTACGCGCCAAATGAATCCCGGCAGGGTGACCTGCTGGCGCAGGCGGACAACATTAAGGCAGACCGAACGCCAGAGGACCTTCTCTTTCAAGTACTACTAGATTGGGGTGTTGACCCGGCTCTTCCGATCTCGGCGGAGACAATAAGCCGAAGCTCCGTTTTCTTCGTAGACGGAAACGCACTTGCCGCCTGCTTTGATTCGGATGTGAGCGATGACCTCGTTAAGGAACTCGCTAGGCGCAAACCATTACGCGTAGTATTCCGCGACGGCAGCTTCGGCGACGACAGCGCCAAAATTAACGCCGAACAAATATTCAAACTGCTTTCGCCCTCTACGGAGATCCGGTCCATCTAGCCGAACCGAGAGCATCTATGAAGCTAAAATTCAAGAAACAGTCCTACCAGGACGACGCCGTAGCCGCCATATCGGACTGCTTCGCAGGTCAACCACTCAAAACCGGGATCGTATACCGGATCGACCCCGGTCGCGCCGTAGAGACGACTGGCCAAATTCGCATCGACGACGGCTCAACCGGTTTTAGAAATCCCGACCTCGGTATCCCGCCCGCTGAGCTACTCAAGAACTTGAAGGCCGTTCAGGATCGCCAGAACCTCCCAATATCGAACGAACTGAAGCCTACCGCTGCCTGTGAAATCAACCTCGACATCGAGATGGAAACTGGTACCGGCAAAACCTACTGCTACATCAAAACGATGTTTGAACTCAGCCGCCGCTACGGCTGGAGTAAGTTCATTGTCGTTGTCCCCAGCATCGCAATCCGCGAAGGGGTCCAAAAATCTTTGGAGATCACCGCCGACCATTTTCTCGAACAGTATGGCAAGAAGGCTAGGGCCTTTATATACAACTCGAAAGAACTCCACAATCTGGAGAGCTTCTCGTCCGATGCGGGAATCAACGTCATGGTCATTAATGTCCAGGCGTTTAACGCACGCGGCGAAGACGCCCGCCGCATTCGCATCGAGCTTGACGACTTTCAATCTCGACGGCCAATCGATGTGATCGCTCGCAATCGTCCTATTCTC
This sequence comes from Bryobacterales bacterium, assembly GCA_963785595.1. Lineage (GTDB taxonomy): Bacteria > Acidobacteriota > Terriglobia > Bryobacterales > Bryobacteraceae > Bog-105. The sequence goes on from CAWAVY010000005.1 coordinate 1,220,911, forward strand.
ATTCTCGACGAGCCACAAAAGATGGAAGGGGCGAAAACCCTCGAGTCGTTGAAGGAGTTCAACCCGCTTATGGTGCTCCGCTACTCCGCCACGCACAAGCAAGAACACAATAAGGTTTACAGGCTTGATGCTCTGGACGCCTACAACCAAAAGCTTGTGAAGAAAATTGGTGTTCGCGGCATTTCGGTAAAAGGTCTCGCTGGCACGAACGCGTATCTCTACCTTGAGTCGATCCAGACATCCAAGGAAAAGCCGCCCGAAGCCCGTATCGAAATCGAATTCCAGCAGAAGACCGGTATTAAGAAAGCAACACGAAAAGTCGACAAGAAGACAAACCTCTTCGAACTATCCGGGAAGCTAGATCAGTATAAGGGCTTTGTCGTCTCCGATATCGATGCGAACAACAACACCATGAGCTTCACCAACGGGAACGTCCTGGAAGTAGGCCAAGCCGCCGGCGACGTCAGTGAAGCAGCCTTACGCCGCATTCAAATCCGCGAAGCTATCAAGGCCCATTTCGAAAAAGAACAGATTCTTTTCCCACAAGGTATCAAGGTTCTCACTCTATTTTTCATCGACGAAGTAGTAAAGTATCGATCCTACACCGACGCAGGCGAGCAAGTCGGCGAATACGCAAAAGCCTTCGAAGAGGAATACACAGCGCACCTGAACGAGATCCTGACACTAGAGGACACCCCGTACAACCGCTACCTCCGATCAATTGAAATCTCTCGAACACACGATGGCTACTTTTCTATCGACAAGAAAACCAGGCGGTTGGTTAACCCAGTCGAGTCCGCAAAAACCAAAGAAACCGACGACATCGACGCCTATGACCTGATTCTCAAGAACAAAGAACGCTTACTGTCTTTCGACGAACCAGTGCGCTTCATCTTTTCGCACTCAGCCCTACGGGAAGGCTGGGACAACCCCAATGTCTTCGTCATCTGCACTCTAAAGCACAGCGACAACACGGTTTCCCGCCGTCAGGAAGTCGGCCGCGGCTTGCGCCTCGCCGTCAACCAGGACGGCGACCGCATGGACGATCCGGCCACTGTCCATCAAATAAACGTCCTCACCGTCGTGGCGAGCGAAAGCTATAAGGACTTCGTAACAGGGCTTCAAAAGGACACCATCGCAGCGCTCTCGGCGCGCCCCGTCAGCGCTAACCCCAACTACTTCGTTGGGAAAGTCCTCAAAACAGATTTTTCCGGCGAAACGAAGGTCACTGGCGAAATGGCGACAGCAATCCATCGCTATCTCATCAAGAATGACTACGTCGACAACGCAGACCGCATCACCGCCTCCTATCACGAAGCCAAACAAGACGGCAAACTCGCGCCCCTGCCGCCCGATCTGCAGCCATGGGCGCCGCAGATCCAGCGCCTCATAGACGCCCTATTAGGCGATGCCCAAATTCCGCTACCCGATGATGAGCTCAAGAACAAACCGAATCCGCTGAACCAAAAGAACTTCGAAAAGAAGGAGTTCCAGGATCTCTGGGCACGCATCAACCGCAAAGCCGCCTACACGGTCCACTTCGACTCAGCCGAGCTAAGACAGAAATGCGTTGCCGCCATCAACGCCGATCTCAAAGTCACGCCTCTCCAATACACCATCCAAAGCGGTGAACAAACCACGACGACCACGTACGAAGAACTGAAAAAGGGGATCGCCTTTCCGGTAGCCAAAACACAAACCGACCACCTCAAAATCTCAGCTCAGTCCGCCGTCAAGTACGACCTGATCGGCAAAATCGCCTCCGAAACACAACTTACCCGCGCCAGCATCGGAACCATCTTGCAGCAAATCAAGCCCCTGGTTTTCGCTCAATACCGAACCAACCCGGAAGACTTCATCCGCAAAGCCGCGCAACTGATCAACGAACAAAAGGCCACCGTCATCGTCGAGCACCTCGCTTACAATCCTGTCGACGACACATACTCTACCGACATCTTCACCCAAGACAAAACGAAGGTAGACCTAAGCAAGGGCAAGAAAGTCGAACGCCACATCTGGGACTACGTCTTCACCGACGCCAAAACCGAAAGAGACTTCGTCGAACAGCTCGACACTGGAACCGACGTGGAAGTCTACGCCAAACTCCCCCGCTCTTTCTTTATCCCTACCCCGGTTGGCAACTACAGCCCGGATTGGGCCATCGCCTTTAAGCAAGGCTCCGTCAAGCACATCTACTTCGTCGCTGAAACCAAGGGCTCCCTATCCTCCATGGATCTGCGCGAGATCGAGAAAAGCAAGATTGCATGTGCCCGCAAATTCTTCGCCAAGATCACATCCGACCAAGTGAAATATGACGTCATCGACAGCTACGCAAAGCTGATGGAGCTGGTCAAGTAAAACCGTTTCCCGCCCATGCCCTCGCCTCCAGAACAACCGAAGATCTACCACATAACCCATGTGGACAATCTTTCGTCGATCATCAAAGAAGGGGGGCTTCGGCCTGATTCAACCATTGCCACCAAGGGCGGCCCATCAATCACAATCGGAATGTCCGCAATTAAGCAGCGGCGGCTGTCACTTCCCGTCCATTGCAATCCGGGAGATCGCGTTGGGGATTACGTGCCCTTCTACTTTTGTCCGCGTTCGGTTATGCTTTATTTAATCTATCGAGCGAACCATCCTGATCTTCTCTACCGGGGCGGACAAGGGCCAATCGTTCACCTAGAAGCAGATATGAAGGCAACGGTCGAATGGGCAGAAAAGAAAGGGTGGCGATGGGCGTTCTCTCTTTCGAACGCCGGCGCTGCCTATACACAGTTTTGCAAAAACTTGAGCGAGCTTGACAGGCTCGATTGGCCCGCTATAGTAGCCGCCGACTTCCGGCCCTCAGATGTCAAGGAGGGAAAACAGGCAGAATTTCTTCTACGTGGTGGGTTCCCGTGGAAGCTGGTCGACCGCATTGGCATTTACTCCCCAGAAATTGCGCCGCGAGCTTATGCCGCCTTAGACGCAGCCGATCACCGACCTATTATCGAAGTCCGTTCAGATTGGTATTTTTGAGAGAGACATTCGCATGATCGAATTCAAGTCGGGCGACATCCTTTCAGACCACTCCGAGGCCCTCGTCAACACGGTGAATTGTGTAGGCATCATGGGCCGTGGTATCGCATTGCAGTTCAAGAATGCATTCCCGGAAAATTTCAAATTTTACAAACAAGCCTGCGATCTTCACGAAGTGCAGCCCGGACACATGCTCGTGTTTCAAAACAGCAGGCTTGGCAATCCCCGCTTCATCATAAATTTCCCCACCAAGCGCCACTGGCGTGGCAAGAGCCGGATCGAAGACATTGATGCAGGATTGCAATCGCTCCGCAAAGAAATTGCCCAGCGCAACATCCGTTCCATTGCAATCCCGCCCTTAGGCAGTGGCCTCGGCGGTCTGGATTGGGCCGCCGTTCGGCCCCGCATAGAGGGCGCTTTGAGTGACCTCAACGAAGTTCACATCGTCATCTACCAACCGAATGGCGCTCCTGCCTCCAATGCCATGGCGTCGCTTCAGCCCGCACCGAAAATGTCGCCAGGCAAGGCGGCCTTGATCGGCTTGATGGACCGCTATCTGGCGGGGCTGCTCGATCCCTTCGTAACCCTCCTCGAAGTTCACAAGCTGATGTACTTCATGCAGGCTGCGGGTCAACCACTCCGCCTCAGGTTTGTAAAAGCTCCTTATGGTCCCTATGCCGAAAATCTCAGGCACGTGTTGAAACAGAGCGAAGGCCACTGGATTTCCGGCTACGCCGACAGTGGCGACGCTCCCGACAAGCAATTGGAGCTTGTCCCAGGCGCCGTTGCCGACGCCGTCGCGATCCTAGAGCATGACCCGGAAGTACGCCAGCGCTTTGATCGCGTTGCCGGTCTAGTGGAAGGCTTCGAAACGCCATTTGGCCTGGAACTCCTATCCACCGTCCATTGGGTCGTCCAAGAGAACGATAATCCGAGCATCGAACAAGTAGTTCAACAGACGCACAACTGGAACGAACGTAAGCGCCAATTCCTACCAGACCAAATCAGGCTGGCCTTGCACGTGCTCTCTAACAAAGGATGGATCAATTCCGGTTTTAATCATCCTCAACGACTCGAACAATCCGCGCGTCCCTAATATCGCCATCCGCCTCGAATATTCCAAAACAATGGAACTTGTTAAGTAGCGCCACCCACCGCGGCCGACTCGGCCGCCGCCATTTCCACATAACGGCAAAGGGCGTTTGCTAATCGCATCTGCCTCGGGTTCTTGCACTCCGGCTCAAGAAGCTTCGGACTGCCAACGATAATGGAGAGCGCCTTCGCCCTCGACGTCGCCACGTTCAGCCGGTTCAGGCTATATAGAAACTCCATTCCCCGGGGCGCATCCTCTGGCGCGGACGTCGTCAGTGAGTAGATGACGACCGGCGCTTGCTGACCCTGGAATTTATCGACAGTCCCAACCCGCATTCCGCTCCGCAACCTCCGCGCAAGGGCTGCAACTTGGGCGTTATAAGGCGCGACGATCAGAATGTCGTTCGGTGTAAGCACCTGCGGCTCGACGCCGTCGGCAATCCACCTCACACCAGGAGTCAGCAGTCCTTCAACAATCGTCTCATTAACTCCACTTCTTCAATCGAAGAATTCTGATTACCCTCATGCCTCACAGGAAGAAAGCGCAATCCCGCGGAGCCTAGCCAGGGGTGTCCTTCGATCCTCTGGTTTTCAAGGCCAGCGCGCGATTCAAGACGGTTCTCATAGAACAACTCCGAAGTGAAGCGGCAAATTTCCGGGTGCATTCGCCAGGTCTTGTCGAGAAACAACCCTTTTCGTGGATCAATCGTTTTGGCGCCTTGCAATAAATGCTCCAGGGCCGACACTTCCGCACCTACCGGATGGCAACCTTGCAGCGGCTGGTCCAATTGCTGCGGGTCGCCAATCAGAACGACATTCCGCGCCGATGGCGCTATCGCGATTGCGTTAGCTAATGACATCTGCCCAGCCTCATCAACAAACAGTACGTCTACGATCCCTGCCGCTTCCTCGCGCGCCCACAGCCAGGCAGTCCCTGCTAGCACTTCACACTTTTCAGTACTGATCGCGCCGACCGCATACGCATTGTCTGTAGTCTCTGAAAGCCAGTTGGGCAGCGTATCCACAGATTTGTCTGTGACCTTGTGAACACAGGTGACTGCTGCTCTGCCCGCAGATCTCGCCGCCTTTTGCACGTCGTCCAACAGAGTCCTGATTACTTTGTGACTGCTACCCGTTACTCCGATACGCTTTCCCGCCGCCAAGGCCACGATAATCATTTGCCCCGCCGTGAATGTCTTGCCTGAGCCGGGGGGACCTTGAATTGGCAAAACGGAATCACTCATCTCAAGCACTATGCGCTTCGCCGCCTCAACGACTGGTTCAGTTGCCCGCAAGAGAGCTACCGAAGGAGGCCTTCGTAGTAAGAGTGCGCATGCAACTTGATATGGGGGAGCAAAATCAAGGCCACGTGTGGATACATGCTCGGCAAACCGAAAAAGGGAATCGGCTAGTTCCTCTGTTCTTACGATTTCATAAGAATAGAAAGACTGCGGGTGAACTTCGATTGCTTTACCCGTTTTCCGAACTCCCACAACGCCTACGACAGGATCGATATACTCAATTGTTCCAATCTGTAGACCGCGATTGTAGACCTTGTCCCCAACCCCGAGGCTGGTCTCCTGCGGTGGAAAGGAATATTCGTGAATTGGAAGTTTCTTTCGACCGTCCGGCGGAATCTCCTTTATGAAGTCCAATCCGCCGATCGCCGCCCGCTCATCTCGCAACTCTTCGTCCCCGAGATCGCGTAATCGATACTTTTCCCAATAAGCTACTTTCTCTTCGCGTCGATGCCAATCAAGGAGGTTTGCCAGCAACCAGCGGGCTGCCTGCTCCTCC
>CAWAVY010000006.1:0-324128 GCA_963785595.1 Bryobacterales bacterium
GATAGCTTGCCGATTACCGCTAATGCCCATGCCCGCATTTCTATTGCACTCCAACAGGGAAAAGTCGTGGTTACCCCGGCGTCCATGGTGATGGTTGGCTCTGCGTCTACGATCGCATGGTACGAAATAGATCCTAGCTCGGGAGAGTCAATCGGAGTCACGGAAGACGGCGGCCACCAATCAATCGTTGATTTCAGCGCAACGATATGGTTGACCTTTTTAACCTTGGGCGTATCTTACATAGTCATTAAGAATTATCTGTGCAGGCCAGTATACGTAGCGCAAGACTTTACTTGCCAGAACCCAGAATCCGGGGATTTAGGAGGAGTAAGTCAGTGCCGTGCGAAAGCCCTAATAAACTACCTCTCTTGCCTGGCAAGCCTATTTCCCCCTTCTAATGTCAAAACATTGGCACACGCTATCGCTCCACTCGATAGCACTTCTTTGATCCCTGCACCCCCTTTCGCAGTTCGACTTACAGACACGCTCCCCGCACCCGGCGCAGGTCTGAGCGTCAACGTAGTACCGGATCCAACCTATGGACTTGCATTTCAAGGCAGCCTCTTGCCACTTGTCAACCGTGCACAGATTGGCAACGGAGGCTCGAGTACGGGCACTTTTTCGCTGAGCTTTCCCTCACCGCCCGCCGGATTTTCGATCGAGCCCGCGCTGCCCTCGGTGACCGTCGGCGCAGCAGCGATGGGCGAAGCCGGATTCTGCGTCTATCCCACGGGGGTCCTGCCGCCGTCCGGCAGCACTGCGAATCTGTCTGTAAACGTCAGCAGCGCCACCAACCCTGCCACAACAGAAACGGGGTCAGCAACTATAACAATTCCAGCCGTTCAGGCACTGATTCTGAGTTCTCCGCAAGGGGTCTCACAGTCGTCCACTTCAGCGCCAACCGTGGCGTCTATCCTGCCGATTTCCGACTCTTCGGTATTTCCAACCATTCGCGATGTCTCTTTGCCGTCCGCGGGCAGCCAGGGCACCAGCGTTAGCACACAGCCTGGCGTGGCCGTGCCGGTAACGCTCACTCTTCAGGGAGTTGGTAACACAGTAAGCATTGCTACCCTTTCCGTGTCCTCCACGCCGGGGCTAAGCGTCGGCGGACTGTCAAGTCCGGTCACGCTTGCTCCAGGACAAAGCATTCTGCAGATCTTGACGCTCACGCCTAGGGCCGGGGTCGCACCGGGCTCCCCGCTTAGCGCCACAGTAACTGCTACATACGGAGCTCCCATTACACAAACGGCCGGCGTTACATTTACCGTCGACGTTACGACGACCCAGGCATTGGCCGCCGCAACGGGATCGCAGGACGCGATGGAACTCGGCCGCAGCGACATTGCGGGTACGCTCTCTGGGCTTTCGGGAGCGATTAACTCTGTCGTCTCGTCCTGCTCCACCACTTCCCAGCAGCTCGTTCTTGATTACGTGAACAATCTCACAGCGGAGATGAATGCGCCATTCTTGGCCAACTTTACCTCCAGTCTCAGCAGCGCGAGTTCAGCGATCGCGGGGAGTACGTGCGCGAATATTACGACAGCGCTAAACAACCTGAGCAATGTGCTTTCGGGCCTTAATACGGCGCTCAGTTCGCCAGCCGCCTACCCATTCGATTTCCAACTGCTGCCAAACAGCGCCACCGCGCAACCCAACAGCACCTCCACCTTCGGCGTCTTCCTTCGCAACACAAGCTCGGTCACAAACACCTACACGCTCTCGCTGGGCAGCCTTCCAGCCGGCGTTACCGGAAGCCTGACGCAGACATCGTTAACGCTTGCTCCGGGAGAATCGACCGTCGCTCCCCGGCAGCCGCAAAGCAGCGTCAATCTTCTCATTACTCCGACCACCGGAGCAGCGGTTACGTTCAACGTCACGGTCGCAGTCAACGGAGTCAGCAACAGCGCACGAACCATTCCCGGCACGCTCACCGCCCGCAGTCAGTTTCTGCAGGTGCAGGATGTCACGGCAACACCGGGATTCACAAACTCGGGCGGATCGGTGGACGTTGTCACTCATATCGCGAATGTCGTCAATGAAAGCCAGGCCGTCCAGGTGCAGCTTCTCGTCCAGAAAAACGGCATCAACTATGCGGCGGTCACAAAGAATGTCACGCTGTCGGTGGAGGCTCTGATCACCACCGTCGATTTCGGCATGGTCTCGACGCAAGGGCTGGCCAATGGCAACTATGCGCTGAACGTGACCGTCACCGGACCCAATGGCAATCCTCAACTGCCCGGCGGCACGGGAACGGGCACGCTGCTGGTTGGTTCACCGGTGACCGCAACACTTACAGCGACCCCGCAAAGCCTTGTTCCCGGCAACGGCACCGTCACAAATACGCTCACGGTTTCCCAAGTGAATGGAGCCAGCGGCCTTACGCTGCTGGGCTCGGTTAGCGGAACCGGCGGGAGCAGCTTAGCGTTTGACAGCAACTATGCCTATGTGTGCGGCGGCGGCGGAATTGGCATTGTTGATGTCTCGAACCCGAGGCAACCTAACCTTCTTTCGACATTCGGGGCTGGCGACGCGAGCAGCATCGGCGGATTTTTGTGCCAAGAGTTCAACGGGAGCAACGGGGCAGACCTCGGATTTGTGGGCAATAACGGCATTGTTACTTATGACCTATCAAGTCCAACAGCACCGGTTCATCTTGGCAGCGCCGGATACAGTTTTAACTTTCTCACTTTTTTGGATGATTACTTGATGGCTGGAGGCAACGGTTATTTCACCGCCCGCTCGCTACGTTACGGCAGCTCAATCATTAGCCAAGATGGAGAGTTGTTCGATTACTCCTTTGCTAATCCGGCCAGTCCGAGTGTGTTGAATGTTCTTGCAGGCTCTTCCGATGCAGCCGCCGACACCGGGCCTCATTTCGGCATAACGCAAGTGGATGCGACCACATTGTACTTTGGCTCGACCACGGCAAGCGGAGCGAACGCGCAAACCGGACAGGCAAAGGTTTCGATTGTCGATATCTCAAATCCGTTGAGCTTGCAAGCGGTGGGCGAAGTTCTTATTCCGCAGGGAGTATGGGCTACAGACTTCGCCATCGTCGGAAACACTGCCGTAGTGGCAGGAAGAACCGTGGGCTGGACGGACAACCCTGGCAACCCTCCGGACTTCTACTCCGCCGGCGGAAACTTGATGATCGCCACGCTGGATATTACGAATCACAGAAGTCCGACGATTTTGAGCGCAATTGACACTGGTATCCCAACCACGTTCATACCAGCGCGGACGCTCGTCTCGATGGGCGGCAATTTGCTTGCAATGGCGGTTCAGCCTGGCGACGGCCAAACCACCCAGCCGCAAATTGTGCTCATCGACATAAGCAACCCAATGCAGATTGGCGTCACAACGGGCGCCAGTGTGCCTGGACTACAGAGCGTTGCATTCCAGAATGGTTATCTTTACGCCACGACCAGCTCAGGGCTCAACATCTACACCGCCATCAACGGCACCGCGCTGGATTACACAGCGTCCGTTCAGCTTCCCAACTCTGGTAAGGCAATCTACAATCCCGAATCCTTCAGCGTTGCGCCTGTTATTACGCACGGCACATCCTTCGACACAGCCGCCTGGACAGACCCCGGCACCAACACAATCACCTGGACGTCAAAAGTCACCGGCATTCAGCCGGCCGATGTCTTGCCTGTCGCGCTGGGGGGGACGGTCGACTTCAATGTGTCCATTGGTTCAGGAAGCATTCCTCTTCCGCAGGTGGATGTTAACAGCGGCCAGATCATCGGACTTAATCCCGCTTCGCAGACGGCTGCGCCTGGGCAGTTGACCGCCTATACACTGACACTGACCAATCCAACCGCCGCTCCCGTCACATATAGCTTGTCCGTTGCAGGCGTTACGTCCAGTTGGGTCACGCTGCCTCTGACGGCGACGGTTGGGGCCAACAGTTCATCCAATGTCACTCTAAACCTGCGTTCCGCACTCGCTGATCTGGCCGGAACGTATAGTTTCATCGTGACCGCGACCAGCGCGACCGGCAGCGGGTCGGTGGAAGGAAGCCTGGTGCTTCAGGGCGTGGGAACCATCGGGGGGCAGTCATCAGTTGTGGTTGCGCTCACGCCGGCGCAAGCCACCGCCGGGCAAGGAACCACGGCGAATTATGTCGTGCAAATGACCAACGCCGGCGCGGCCTCAGACACATACAACCTCTCAGTGGCGCTTCCCCCTGGAGTGGCCGGCAGTTTTGATAACAGCAGCGTGCAAGTGTTGCCCGGAGTTGACAGTTTCGTGCAGACAGGTTTGCACTTGACCGTCGCGCCGGGAACTGCTCCAACAACGTTGGCCTTCACTGTGACTGCCACTTCATCCACAACTCCTTCGGTCTCCGGCCAGGCTAGTGGCAAGCTGAGCGTCGTTTCCGGCGGAATCACTTTGAGCCTGAATCCCAACGCGACCGCTCCAAACGGCAAACTTCCCCTCACCGTCAAAAATACCGGAACAATCTCCGACACCTTCACCTTGAGCCTGGCCGGCCCAGCGGCGCTGGTCGCCACACTGCCCGCCACTTCCGTCACCCTGGCTGCAGGCGCAAGTCAGACACTCAACATCGCCATCGGAAATCCAACCTTCGCCACGCTCGGCAATCTGGCGCTCCAGGTCATCGGCACATCAAAGTCTAATTCCGCTATCACGGCGCTCGTGAACGGCACCGTTACCGTTCCTTCCTCTCTGGGTGTCACCGCCAGCTTCCAACCCGCCTCGCAAAGCGCGGCGTCATCCGGGTCGGCTGTTTTCCCGCTGGTGGTTCAGAACACTGGCACCATTGAAGACGGATATAGCGCTGTCATCAGCGGAACCACAGGGAGAGTGCAGGCCAGCCTTGTCGGCCTGGATGGTAATCCAACCCAGAGCATTGCCCAATTCCGCTTACCCGGCGTCACCACCGGTCAATTGTTCCTGAACCTGACACTCACCGGCTCTGCGAATGGAACTGCGACTGTGAAAATCACCTCGCTCACAAATTCATCCATTTCTGCCACGGCCACAGCGACCATTACGCCGGCCTTGCCGATTGAAGCGCCGGTCGCCAATCCCGGGCCGACTGCGAATATCCCCATTCACCACAATGCTGTTCTGGACGGAACGGGCAGTTACGACCCCAACTCGCCCGCGTTGCCTCTGACCTATGCCTGGACCGTGACTAGCGTTCCGGCGGGAAGCTCCATCACAAACAGCAGCATCCGTTCCTTCCCCAGTTATCCGCGCGCCGCCTTCACTCCAGACGTCCCCGGCAGCTACAGCTTCACCCTTACCGTCTCAAACGGCCAGAAGACCTCCACCGCTTCGGTGACGCTGGTTGCGTCTCATTTCCCGCCTGTGGCCGCGGCAGGCAAACCCCAGAACGCGAAAACCGGCGCGTGGGTTCTGCTGAACGGCAAGAACTCATACGATCCGGAAGACGCGCCCCTTACTTTCGCCTGGTTTGTCGATTCAGTTCCACAGGGCAGCCTGATCACATCGGCGAAGCTGTACAACAGTTCTACGCCCATGCCCTTCTTCCAGCCCGATGTAGCTGGCACTTATAAACTGCATCTCACCGTGAACGACGGTGTGGCATCCAGCACACCCGACGCGGTCACCGTTACCGTCACCAGTGAGAACGTGCCGCCCAATGCGAACGCGGGCTATCCTCAGACCACTGAGATTGGCCATCAGGTGACGCTGAACGGATCGCTGAGCAACGACCCCGACAGTGGTCCTTCGCCCCTGACTTACAGCTGGGCAGTGACGCAGGTGCCTGCCGGCAGCACCATCGCTAGTTCTTCGCTCACCGGAGCGACATCGGCTACACCAAGCTTTGTACCGGATGTGGCGGGCAATTATCTGCTGACGCTTAATGTCTCCGACGGAGCGTCCACGTCGTCCGATACAGTTACCATCGAGGCGTATAAAGGCTTCTCGCCGCCAGATGCGGTCACGGCGGAGCAGGTGGACGCAGTACCGAAGACTATCGCTACATTTGACGGCAGCGGCAGCCTTGATCCGGACAATGGCCCGGCCACGCTGACTTATGCCTGGAGCATCGTCGGCGCCCCGCCGGCCAGCGCAGCCGCGATAGCCTCTGGCAAGTCGTCGAGTCTGCAATTCACTCCGGACGTGCCCGGCTATTACACGTTCCAGTTAGAGGTCTCCGACGGAGTTGAAACCAGTGACCGCAACGTACTGCTGCTAGCTGCCAAGCCATGCGATGCTGACGGCAACGGCGTTGTAAACCAGACCGACCTCGACCTAATACAAGCTGCATTGGGAATGCCCGCGCTGCCCGAAGATCCGCGAGATCCGAACCACTCCGGCACCGTGACCCTGGCCGACTATAACAGCTGCAAGGCCGATCTGACGCAGTATCAGCTCACCATCAACACGGCTGGCACGGGCAGTGGAACGGTTCAGCCGCCCAGCGGTCTGGAACCGGTTGGGACACCCATCACGCTGACTGCCACGCCAGGCCAGTGTTCGACGTTTGCGGGCTTCAGCAGCAACGTCGTAAACAACCAAATAACTTTGACGGGTCCGGCTACGGTGACTGCCACATTCAATAACGCAACCGCTCAGCAGGTGGGCCTGTTACCAGTCGGCGGCAGCGCGTCCGGCCAGGTCATAGCGTCGGCTGTGCTGAACCGGCGCGTCACAAACACAAACAACTGGCTTCGGTCTTACAGCTTGCAGAACGCCGGCGACGCATTGGGGAACGTTTATCTGGTGCTTGATCCCCCGCTGACAAATGTCACCGCCCTGGTCTCAAGCACCGGAACCACAATTTGCACAACGCCTGAAGGAAGCTGGTATATTTCGATACCGGATCTGCCCGCGAATACGACGCAAACGGTGACGATTGAGGTCACAACAGAAACTCCGACCAGCGCCTGGAGCGCCGGTGTTCGGATTCTTGCAGGAGGGAAACCATGAAACTGCTTCACAGACTTTCCATTCAGCTTGTTCTTGCTGCAAGATTTGTTGCAACGGCGAACGCCACCAGCTACCAAATCAAGCTGAATACCAGCGGCTTAAGTACGACCGACAAATGGTATTTGGATTATCAATTGGTGGCATCGGATCTGCCGGGCGAGAATTCGGTCAGCCTCAGCAACTTCAGCTTTGCCGGAGGATCGTTCGTGGGCAGCGAAACGCTGAGCGGCAGTGTCATCGGCACTCAATCCACTCAATACACATTGACTGACTCGTCCAACCTGAGAGCGGATAACGTCAGTGAATTGCTGCTTGCCTTCACACCAGGGGTACAAGTGAGTTTCGATATGACTTACACCAATAAGTTTTCGGGAACGGGCACGCCCGACGCATTCTTCTGGGCAGTAGAGTATTGCGATCCCAGCTCGCAGACTTGCGCCCTGCCATTATCGTCCAACACTGCTCCCGCGACCATTGCAGACCCGCTGGGGCCATCGCTGGGGGCATCATTAATTTCAAATCTGGATGGCGTTCAGGCAGATGCCGTTCCGGCTCCTTACTCAGCAGAATCGCAATTCAATTTCATCACGCCTACAGTCACCCCAATTTCATCCGTGCCGGAACCAAATTCATTGACGCTATTGCTCTTGGCAATTCTAGCTTTTGCAGCCAAGACATTTTCAGACTTCAACTTTCAGCGGGGAGTTGCACGCATTTCGAAAGACGACCCACCGAAAAGTAGCGATAAGAGAAGTCAGACTTGACGCTCATACCTGTTGGTCGACGATTGTGGATGCCGCAAGGGCAAACTAGCTCAGAGTAGGACGTCCAGCACGTCCAAAAGGGATTTGTCCCTGGAAACGCGCGTCTGGTCCGTCGACTCCGAGCGGATGGCAATCTGGAAGTTGGGCGACGTCGGCACCGGCGGCAGGTTCAGACGAGCGTGGCCATGGGTTGAAGCGAGGTTGTGAGCAGTCGCCACGCGCACCGGATAATCGGACGGATGATTGCGCCTTCGGCGCGGATTATGTTGGCCTAATCGGCGGCCGTTCAAGAAAATACGTTTTTGGATGATCGCTGACATCGCCGCTGGTGGGCTCAGCCAACTCGGCATCCTCATTCGTTTTCTTCAACCACGAAATGCTCCTGGATGCTTGGAGTTTTGACGTGGCTCGCCGTGATACATAAGCAGGCGGCGGTTAGGCCGAGCAACGTCTTAGGAGAGCTAAGCTAGGCTGTTGTCCCGGCGTGGAGGCAAACATTCCACGGATGACAGCGACCGGTATTCTGGAGTACATTGCGATACACGAGATAATAGCGGTTGAGGCTTGTTATGACCATCCAAATCACCAGACCCGAAGTAGAAATGATTATCAACCGGCGTCTCGAAACCGGCCCGTTCAACAAAGCCGAGGATGTTATCCTTTACGCGCTCAAGTCATCCGAGCCTGAAGTACAGGTCGCTGACGAAAAGCGCCGTAGGCGATTACCTGCCTTATGGCGTTCGGCAAGACATATGGTCTTACGCTTGGCGGCATGTCGATCCGTGAATAGCGCGAAGAGGCGCGGCCTTGAACCTTATCGTTATCGATGCATCGATAACCTCGGCGTGGTGTTTTACAGACGAGCAAACGCCTCTGTCGCTTCAAATTCTTGGGGTCTTCAATGGTGGCGATCAAGCCGTTGTTCCGTTATTGTGGACCCTTGAAGTTTGAATTCATTCTTGGTTGGCGAGAGGCGCTGGAGGATTTCCTCACAACAGACGCGGACCTTCTTGACGCTCTCAGTGGACTGAGGCCCGTCTACGATCACGCATCTGCTGAAGTGGTGAACGGACCAGTTCAGAAACTTTGCCGTGACCATGGATTGACGCCCAATGACGAGCTTCATATCGAGTTGGCCACACATAGGGACCTCAGATTTAGCGCTCTCCCCCTAACAGGTGCCCAAAGCCGGGTGGTGCTGCCACCCGGTTCTGTCTGCCTCTGAGTTGGCGCTCCGGTCGCAACCCAGCATTGCTGTATCCTCCACCCAGGTAGCGTCAGTTTGCCACAGCCCCGCCAAAAAAGAATCCTCCAAAAACAATTTTTCCGGACTGCCTACCGACGCGATAACGACCCTTGTCCTGGCTACTTTCTGTGGGCCGGTTTTGAGGTGACCACTGGACGCTAGCATGGACGTAGTTCAATAGAAGTGCGTGATCAATCCAGAACATCGCTTCCTGGCCTAGCCTTTGGGGTCGCTCTTGGAAGCTATATCGTCTGGTTTGCACGGAAGACGTGCAGAGACCCCGGAGGGTACATCTCTCGTTGGCTACCGTGGATGCCAAGGAGCAAGTTGGGTTTGAAGTCTGTCAGGGCTCTTGCCATATTCTGCTCTTGGGGCGGAATGACGATGGTGACAGAATCGATTGTCCAAGCAACGTCGTCCGTCATGTATCTGAACCAACGGACCGGTCTCCTGTTGATCTCCATACTCGCGTTGGCCGCATTAACGACCGCCCCAAAACAATGGCCTGTTGCGGGCAGACACTCGATTCGCAGATAATGGAGGCGGTTGAAGATCTAGACGCAAAATAGCTCGCGCCAAGCTGTGCTCCCGCTATGTGGTTTGCGCGGTTTCAAGCCTGTCCTATCCCCTAGGTAGCGCCACTTTGCCACTATCGCAACGAAATGCGCTGGTTGTGCGGGCTTGACCTTCCCAACTTCCGGATACCCCCGTGATTCGGGAGCTGACCGGAAAGTTGCCACGGGCAAGAGTGTTCTATTCGTGGAAGCCGAGGGCGAGGAGGGCGGCGCGCGCCTTGGGTTCGTCGCCTTCTTCGAGGGCTTCGAAGAGGTGGACCCAATCGGAGGAGTGGGCGGCGAAGGCGGGGCTTTGGCCGATGAAGTGTTTGGTGCCGGAGAAGGACCAGCCCACCTTTTGCAGGTTGTGGATCTGGGTGAAGATGTCGGAGGTGGCGGTGGTGGTGCGGGCGTCGGCGGGGCCCACAGCGGCGGACAGGCAGGCTAGGCGGATGGCGGTGAGGGCGAGTTTTTCGCCGGGGTCGTTGGTTTGGGTGAGGTGGTCGGAGGCTTTGGACGCGCAGTCGGAGAAGCGGGCGGTAGTGAGATGATTTTCGATGAAGTCGTCTTGGCCTTGGCCGATTGAGACTCGGCGGGTGTTTAGTTCGAAGGCGCGGTCGAATTGGAAGAGATGTTCATGATAGATCGAAGTGGCACGGGCGAGGGCTTCGGACCATGGGGGGTCCATGGACAGTGCGAATTCTTCGGCGGCGGCGGCTTCTTGCCAACGATGCAGGTTGTAGTACGCTATGGCGAGGCCGTTTTGGATGCTTGCCCAGTTGTCTCGTGCGAAGTCCTTGCTGAATACCGTGAGTGCGGACTGATAGGCGGTTATTGCGGCGAGAAGGGTGTTCGTGGCTTCTTCGCCGTTCTGCCGCTCGCCTAGATCCACATGGGCGATTGCCAGATTCAATTGCGTCGTGGCCCATGCCTGCGGCAGAGCGTCTTTGGTATAAACGGTGAGCGCCTGCTCATAGGCTTGGACGCTCGCCTGTAAGCTCTTCATCCCTTCCTCGCCGCTCTGCCGCTCGCCTAGATCGATATAGGCAACTCCCAGATTCATCTGCGTCGTGGCCCATGCCTGCGGCAGGGCGTCTTTGGTATAGACGGTAAGCGCCCGCTCATAGGCTTTGACGCTCGCCTGTAAGCTCTTCATTCCTTCCTCGCCGCTCTGCCGCTCGCCTAGATCGATATAGGCGTTTCCCAGATTCATCTGCGTCATGGCCCAAGCCTGCGGCAGGGTGTCTTTAGTATCAACGGTGAGCGCCTGCTCATAGGCTTTGACGCTCGCCTGGAGACTCTTCATTCCTTCCTCGCCGCTCTGCCGCTCGCCTAGATTTATATAGGCGTTTCCCAGATACATGTGCGTCCTGGCCCAATCCTGCGGCAGGGTGTCTTTGGTATAAACGGTGAGCGCCTGCTCATGGGCTTGGACGCTCGCCTGTAAGCTCTTCATCCCTTCCTCGGCGCTCTGCCGCTCGCCTAGACGTATATAGGCGTTTCCCAGATACATCTGCGTCCTGGCCCAATTCTGCGGCAAGTCTTCACGCTTGTAAACCTGCAGGGCGCTGTGATACGCGTCCACGGCCTTGCTTAGTGAGGCGACGCTCCCGCCGCCCTCCCCTTTCTCGCCGGCGTCAGCGAGCGCGAGTCCGATACGATCCTGCATTTCTGCCCACCATGATGGGTACTTTTCGCGGGAGGCGCGTTGGGCGGCAGTGGTTAATTCATCCACGGCCGCCGGGAACTTGAGGGCGTTCGTGAGGGATTCGGCGGCGCGGATTTCGTCGTCGAGGAATTGACGTAGGTGGGTGCGCCTACTTTCTTCCGCCGCTTTGGCCTCGGCGTCGTCAGAATCGAGTTCGGCGCTGACTTCGTGGGCGGATTCGCGGAAGAGTTCGGCGGATTTGCCGAAGTTTTTGGCCTCGAAGGCGGCTAGGGCCTGTTGGCGGAGGGTGGAATTTTGGGGATTGGCGCGGATTTGGTCGCCCCAGGTTTGGACCTCTTTTTGAACCTGGTCATAGCCAAGGCCATATTTGATAGCCCAATCCTTTATGAAGCGTTGGAGGGGTGGTTCGTCGTTCTTTTTGGTTGGGACCTTCGCGGGGCGATTGGGGAGCGGGTTTGGATGCTTGGGCTAGTAGACCTTCGATGACGGCAGGTTCGAGGAAGAGCTTGGAGCCGGCGGGCAGCAGTTTTATTGCAAACGGTTTGGAGTTTTGGGCTGGGACGTTTAGGACGCCGCCGGGTGGAAGGTAGATGCGGAGACTGCCGGCTTTAACTTCGAGTTGGATTTCGGTGCCAGGGATAAAGGTTTTGGGAAGGGCGAGGTGGAAGACGCCGGTTGCGTTGGTGAGAGCTTCCTGGCCGGTGGCGAGGATGGTGACTTTGGTATTGGCGGGCAGAGGGGTGGGGGGTGTGTGGCTGGCGTCGAGAAGATGGCCGATGAATAGGGTCTGGGATTGGGCGAGGGCGGCGGCGAATAGGGCGAGGGTCAGGCGACGGAGCATGGTCAGTTACCTTTTTCGAGTATGCGGGTGAGAGGGACGTCGGTTTGGGTGTTGATGGTTTGGCTTCGGTAGCCGGGTTTGGAGACGAGGACGGTGAGGGCTTGGTGGGTGTTGGGCGGGATGGGGAGGGTGAGGCGGAATTCGCCGTTGGCGGCAGTGGCAGTGTGTTGGCCGGCGGCTTCGATGGCGACGCCGGGGATGGGCTGGTTTTGTTCGTCGTGGATGGCGCCTTGGAAGGTGGTGGTTTTGGGGGTGAGGTAGTCGGCGGCGAACCAGGTGGATGGGACGAGGATGACGGCGGCAGCGGTGGTGATGAGAGCTTTGCGGATTTGTTGGCGGCGGCGTTGGGCGGCGACCCAGGCGGCGACTTTGGAGGCGGGGTCGGTGTGAGCGAGGGCATGAATGGTTTTGAGGTTATCGGGGAGGGGTGTGTCGTCGAGACGCCAGGGAAGGATGGGCTTTTGGGCCATGAGGGCGAATTTGATTTCGGCTTGGACCCAGTCGGAGGAGTCGGCGGAGGCGGACCAGCAGAGGGCGAGGACGCGCGCGTTTTTGATGGAGTCGCCGAGTTGGGCGGGCCAGGGTTCGGCGGCGCGGAGGCTGGCGGAATCAAAGAACACTTTGAGGTGGAGGGAGTCACAGCACTGCTTGAGCTGGGAGGCAGCGGCCAGGTCTTTGCGCGAGTAACTGATGAGGGCGCCGTACATAGGACGCGGAGATGCTCCGAGTGCAAATCTTAGTAACTGCCGATCATTCGGCGTGTTTTGGATATGATAGCGCAGATTTTTAGGGCGGGGCGATCGCGCGTGCCGAGTTCGTCAACGCAGATTCCAGTAACGCCGTTGCGCAGGCCCAACCTCCGGTTGCCCACACACCACAGAGGTCAGGCTCTCGGGAGAAACTCGAAACCGGTGCCAGGTAGTCGTATCGTATTCGTAGAGGAACGATACGCAACGTATCGAAGCTGGCAGGAGAATGTAGTGACGCAAAAAATATGGTTTGTTACCGGCGCTTCCCGGGGATTCGGGGCTGAGATCGCAAAGGCCGTTCTTGCCTCGGGCGACAAATTGATCGCAACCGCACGAAGAGTCGAGACGCTGGAGTTTCTAGGCAGGCACGATAACCTGCTCACGGTGGGGCTCGATGTAACGGAAGAGAAGCAGGCCCAAACGGCGGCGCAGGCGGGCGTGGATCACTTTGGCCATATTGATGTCCTGGTGAACAACGCGGGTTATGGATTACTAGGCGCTGTCGAGGAAAGCAGTGCTGCCGAGGTTGAGGCCATTTACCGCACGAATGTCTTTGGTCTTTTGAACGTCACACGTGCGGTTCTTCCCACCATGCGCAAGCAACGGCCGGGTCGCATTATGAACTTCTCCTCGATTGGAGGATACGCCGGCTTCATGGGATGGGGGGCCTATGGTTCGACAAAATTCGCGGTGGAAGGTCTCACGGAGGCGATGCACATGGAACTTACTCCGCTCGGCATCTACCCCACCGTCGTCGAGCCCGGCTTCTTTCGCACCAACTTTCTTGACAGCAGTTCGCTCATCTCGACGAAAACAGTGATAGCGGATTATGGCGAAACGGTGGGGAAGATGCGCGAATTCGCCGGCAGTCATAATCACCAGCAGCCTGGCGATCCCCGAAAGCTTGCGCAGGCGATCATCCAGCTCGCGAACGCTCCGGTTCCACCACAACGGCTTCCGCTTGGCACGGGCACTCTGAAACGCATCGCCGAGAAGAATGCATTTGTCGAAACAGAGCTGAACGCCTGGCGCGACATCTCCGCTTCCACTGATTTGTAGGGAAGCGGATGTCCTTTTTTGACGCAATGGCAAGCGCCAAATCATCTCGGAGGTGTGCTCTGCCGAGTTACTCCTTGATGACGTAAAGCAGGAGTTGCATGCCAGTCTTCAGTTCGAAGCAAGAAACTTGCTGAGCGGTTCCCAATAGTGTTCTTCCCACCCTGCCGCAAGGTGGGCTGCGGCTCCCTGCGGAAATCCCTTGTGGTCAAAAACCACCTTTGTCTGCTCGCTCTGCTCGCTCAGGTCGAACTTGGCAATGGAATAGTCACCGGGGTTCCAATCAACGACACGCCATGCCTGCACAATCCGCTGGTTGGGAACGAGTTCTAATTGCATCCCCACAATGTGTCCGCCGAAAATGCTAAAACTGCCGCCCACCTCGCGGCTGATTTCGGCAGCCGTTGTTCCCGCCGACATCAATTGCATAGCGCCGCTAAACTGTACGATCTTTGCGAATTGCCGAGCGTCTGTGAGAGCGTCGTAAATCCGGTTGCGGCGTGCCCGGAAGAGTCGCTCCTGATGAATGGACTCTGCGGAGCGTGAAATGACATCACCGTCGGAGGCCAAAGGGGTTAGGGGGATTGCAGCCAGACCGGCGCTGACGAGCAGACGCCTGCGGGTGGGAGATTCAATTGCAATTTCGCCGGTTTTTCGACGGTTCATGGTTGCATTGAACCACGTGAACAAAATATGATCAAGATCATATTTCGAGAGGACCCATGTCTTATTCAACAGGACACCGGGCGCAAGTACGCGAGCGCATTATCGAGAGTGCCCGGCGATTGTTCAACCGCAACGGCTTTGAAAGTGTGTCGATTCATTCCATCATGGAAGGTGCCGGGCTGACGCGCGGCGGCTTTTACGCTTATTTCAAGAGCAAGAGCGATCTTTACGTGGAAGTGCTGGGCTGTTTCTTCACCGACCCCAACTGGAAGAACAGATGGGAGGGTGTTGAGATCGACCCTGCCTCATCGGAAGCCGCGGCCCAAATCGTTCGTGCCTATCTTTCCCGTCAACATTTCGACGACGTGGACAATTCTTGCCCCATGGTCGCGCTCCCGAACGATGTGGCGCGTAGCGATAAGAAGGTCAGGGAAACCTTCAATGGTGTGTTCAAGGCCATGGTAGCCATGCTCGGCCGCGGCGTGAAGCGCTCGCCCCACGATCCTGAGGACGCAGCCCTCGCCATTGCCGCCCTGTGCGTCGGTGGCATGGTGTTAGCGCGTGCGCTCAGTGACGCTACCCTTGCCGATCGACTCCGGGACGCCGCGGCGGAGGTCTCACTCTCACTTGGCGGCTGGAAATCGGAGAACAGTAAACCTCCGAGCCGCCGCGTCAATTCAAGGACTGCCTCAGCTCCTTAGTGAAGCTGGGTTCCTACCCTCTGTTCCGACTCCGCGGAGTCCGGGAATGCTTAGATCGGAACCTTGGTTCAATGTCCTCGACAACGAACCAGTACCCCTGCGCTTTGACCCGTTACGATTATCTTGATGAGCAAACGGGTGTATAAAGTTCTTTCAGCTAAATACGGCATTAGCAACCTCCAAACTAAGCGCCTTAAACTTTCCACCGTTGACGGCCTTAACGATCCGTTCGACTTAGTATCCGTCGACACTACAGATGATCGAATAGAGCGGGCGGTTAACGAAACCGTAGCGGGCTTTGAAGGAAACACAGCGCTTCTTTGCTTCAGCCCGGACCGAACTTGGAATTAAAAGAGGTTATCGCCGGTGCCGTTTGCCAACCGACCGATGTTAAGGCTATTGCTAGCGTTTTAGCCAAACAGCACTCGTCGGTTCAATGCGATTGGGCCTACATGAGAAGAGACGCTTTCCTGCTGGTACGCCATAATTTCCCGCCGCCTTGGTTCTCCTAACAAGGATTAACGCAACAACGTTTCAACAAAACAACCCTTTACTGCGATCTCACAATCGCGAAATCGCTAACGCGTTCTTTCATATCATTCGCTATATGTTAGTTCATGGCGGTCATGATTTTGACAATTTCCAAGGCGTGGCGGTAATCCCAAAATGTCTTCATCACTGTTTGTCTGGACCGCCGGCTCAACCAGCTACCGGGAGTCGCTCGCGGTACGGTCAGAACGGAGGGCAGTCACGTTGATTGTCGCACCCAGTCCGTTGCGGCGAATGGCCTCTTGCTGAATTACTTGGCCCTGCGTTTCCAGTTTTGTTGCTTCGCGTCTATGGCCGAGCTTCCGTAGGACATGCGCGTAGTTCTTGAGAAGCACACCATACTCGATGTGGTCCTCACCTAGAGTGTTTCGACAGATATCGATTGCACGTTGATAAGTAATGTCGGCATCGTCAAGGCGGCCTACTCTAGTGTAGGCAGCCGCCAGATCATCCAACGGCGCAATGAGCGCTGGGTGTTCTTTGCCCGTCACCATCTCCCACACTCGAATCGCTTTTTTCCTGCAGGTTGATCGATTCTTCGTAGCGCTGCCGATCGAAGCGGAGCACCCCGAGATTGCTTAAAGCTGCACCTAGCAGAGCCGGGTTTGCCTCCTGTTTGGTGAGATCGGCAAGTGCGTCGAGTAGCAATGGCTCGGCTTCCTGGTAACGCTTCTCTTCCCTAAGGACTCGAGAGAGGCATTCACGGATGATAGCGATGTTCTTGGTGTGGCCATTTCGTCCGTTGGCTGAGATTGCCTGACGCAATAGCGCGATCATTTCTTCACGATTGCCGGTTTGCGTGGGGAGAATGGCCATGCACGCCAGCAGTACTGCATAGTTAAGCGAAGCTTGGCCTTCAGTTCTTCTGACCAAGGCTAACGCGCAACGGTACTCGCCTTCGGATTCCGCAAATTGCCCTGCTTCCGCATAGGCTCCAGCGAGAGCACTATGGAGGTCGACCAACTGCCGATCGGTGACGTCAGAATGTACGGCGACACCCAGTGCTTCCCTGAAAGCACGGGCCGCAGCCGAATAGTTCCCCGAGGTGAACAGAGCTTTGCCCTCTGAGAACCAGTCGCTCCATTCTTTCGACGGTTCACTTGCGTGACAGCTTCCGACCGCCAACAGAATAATGAACAATACAATTCGCATGTCTTTGTCCTCGGAGGCCAATAAGGTGACCGTCGATTCAACTAGCTACCGAGGGTCGCTTAGGAGACGGTCAGAACGGAGCGCAGTCACACTTATGGTCGAGCCAACTCCGTTGCGGCGGTTGACTGCTCGCTGAATCTCTTCGCCCTGGGTTTCGATTTTCTTGGCTTCGCGTTTGTGACCAAGCTTTCGCAAAACAACTGAATAGTTTTTGAGAAGGACGGCATATTTGAGGTGGTTCTCACCGAGAGTCTTTCTACAAATATTAATGGCGCGCCGGTAAGTGAGGTCGGCGTCGTCAAAGCGTGCCATTCTAAGGTACGCTGTCGCCAGATCATTCAATGGCGCAACTAGAGACGGGTGTTCTTTGCCCGACGCTGTCTCCCATACCCGAATCGATTCGAGCTGCAGATCGACAGACTCCTGGTAACGCCCCTGATCGAAGCGCAGCACGGCGAGATTGTTCAAGGCTGCACCCATAAGAGCTGGGTCGGCGGCCTTCTGTCTGACGAGATCTGCAAGCGCGTCTTCGAGCAATGGCTCCTCTTCCTGGTAGCGCTTCTCGCCCCTCAAGATCCGAGCCAAGCATTCACGGATGACAGTGATGTTCTTGATGGAGCCAGTTCGTTCGTTAACTGCGATTGCCTGGCGCAAGAGCGCGATCACTTTTTCACGATTGCCGGATTGTGTGGGAAGAATGGCGATGTCGGCAAGCAGTACAGCATAGTGGAGTGAGCCTTGGCCCTCGGCCTTCTCCACCAGCGAGAGCGCACACCGGTACTCGCCTTCTGCTTCGGCAAAGTGCCCCATTTCTGCATAAGCTAAAGCGAGAGAATAGTGAAGTTCGACCAACCGCCGGTCATTGATCTGCAAGCGTTCGGCAATCGCCAGCGCTTCCCGGAAGGCATGGGCTGCCGCGGAATAGTTTCCGGTGTGGCTGAGTGCCTGGCCCTCCGAGAGCCAGGCACTCCATCCTTTCGACGTTTCGCTTGGTTGGCCGCTCCGAACAACCAGCAAAAGCATACACAATACGAATCGCATGTCTTCTCCTCCGAATCAAACAGAGGCCCCCGTGGCATCCGAGCACAACGCGCGCGCCGCAAAGCCAGCGACGGCGAAGACGGCCGTGTTAAACGGAACCACTGATTCACCTGCCGCTCAGCAGTGTTGATCTCCCGATCTTCCGTCCATTGCCGCTGGGGTCGAGCAGAGTTCTTCTCGTTGAATGACTACCATTCGTTTCCTCTTAGGAATCGGTTGTCACAGTCCCCGCCATGTTCCGGCCGGAGCTTGTGATTGTAGATGTAATCGCCAATGCGGGTCCCGAGCAGGGCCCCTGCGTCCTGATCAGTGCGGAAGTGGATTCCTCCATAAACGCGCGCATCCGAGATGTCATCGGTGATCTCCTCAAGTCTTGAGTAATGCAGCGTCACGGCTGGGAGCGCCGGCGTCGACAGGGTAATCGAGAACGGGCCCTCGCCATAGATCTTCTCCATCACTTCTCTCGCAGCGTTGCTTAAAGTGCCGTGGGCGGAAGGATAGGAGGGAAAACAAGGCGTCGTGATCAGGGGCTTGAAGTTAGGGTCCGGAGTGGTCTTGTCATTGCCGTCCTCGCCGGCATCGTGAATCGCGGTTTCCGGCCGCCAGAATTTGTACAGGTACTTGTTGTAAAAGGTGGCAACGGCCGCGTCACTGATAGCCATGTTGATGAGCGCAAAGGCGCGCGCGTTCTCGGATAATGATCTCGGTTTCGCGGTGGTGATCTGTCTTGCGGCGTCGTTAAAAATGAGGACGGGGACGTCATAGTCGTAGAACAGGGCTACATTCGTCCGGTCCTGCGGCCGCTCGGTGCTGTTCACGTCACCTACCTCTTTGACCTCGTCATAGGCCCGTGTGTATCGGCCACTGGTGAGGGCGGGAGGTGGACCTAGAAAGAACTGGCTGGCGCTCCGGATACCGAAGGGCGTCACGTTCTGCCAATTGAAAAACACTCCACCGGCAGCCGGGCAACTGGGCGTTAGTTGCCAAGCCCCAGGATTCGACGAGGTGGGCAGAAAGAATTCGAGCGGGCTTGAGCCGTCGTTCGCGCGCGCGGCGATCATGACGGCCGCAGCGGCCTGGCCGGTGGCAATTCCTGCCCTTTTCCTGTGGCCGTCCGGGATCGCCGCGAGCGACGTTGCATACGCGGCATTCAGTGTGGAGAGGCTGGCAGGGAAGTAATTGCTAAGGACACCATAAGCGGCAGCGGCCGCCGCCGCTTCAGGCGAAGCATCGTGGGGCGCGGTGATCGTTCCGAGGTACGGCTCGTATTCTCGTGTGATTGCGTTGACCGCCTCGAATACGGCCAGTTGGGTAATCGCCGCAAATCGAGCCTGTGGGAAGGGGGCTTGCGAACTGACGGTGGCCTGCATGATGGCGTCCCAGTCCTGAACGACATCGGATCTGCCGGTCAATGGGATAGATAGGAGCACCAACAGACCGCACAAGGGTCCGTACAACTGGTTCCTGGCCATTGTTCTCACCTTTGGCTGGTTAAGCCCGGTAATCGCGTTCTGGGCAAACAAGCGGGTCGCCGAGGGTAATAGAGTGGCGAGTAATGAAGATGCAATTCGTTTTAGTTTCAAGTGACCTTCTTTCTTTTCTTCCGGAAATTGAATACGTCCGGAAGTTTCTTCGTGAGGCTGACTTTGCCATAGACCGCAGCAATATGGCATAGGCCGGGTCTGAGTTCTTCCTCACCTCAAAATGAGGAGCCAACTAGTTGTGAGCAATGTATTTAGCGCGGCGGCAAAGCGCTAGAATGAAGCGGGAGAAATGAGCACGGGGGAAGCACCAGCGCGAGAGAACGTCCTCCGCTTCGGGGAGTTTGAACTCGACTTAGATCGTCAAACGCTTTCGCGGCGGGGTATCCGGCTGAAACTCCAGAATCAGCCCCGCCAAGTCCTGACTTTGCTGATTCAGCGCGCTCCCGAAATTGTCGGCCGTGACGAAATCCGCCAGCGTGTGTGGGGTAACGACATTTATATTGATACGGAGCAAAGCATCAACTTCTGCATTCGTCAGATCCGTGGGGTATTGCTTGACAACGCCGCCGCTCCGCGTTTTATTGAAACACTTCCGCGCGAGGGCTATCGATTTATCGCACCGCTGGAAGGTGTTGTCCTACAGGAAAGATCGGATTACAGTGGCGTTCCGCCTCCTAAGCAAGAGATTACGGACGTAGCCGCCAGACCAAATCGCCACCGTTGGGTGATCGTTTCCATCGCGCTTGTGGCGATGCTCATTGTTGCAGCGTTCGCATTTTGGATCTTAAGACGCGACGTGTTGGTAAGGGTATCCGGCATTTCTCCGGTTACCAGTTATCCAGGCGATGAACGTGAACCCTCGTTGTCCCCTGATGGGCGCCAAGTGGCCTTTTCCTGGGATGGTGAAGATGGTCGCCGCCACATCTATGTGAAACTGTTGGGCGAAGAGCGGCCACTGCGCCTCACCCAGGACCCTGCGGAGGACAGTTTTCCGGCGTGGTCGCCGGACGGCAAGCAGATTGCCTTTATGCGCCGCCGGACGGACTCCGAATCCGAGATTATGCTGATTCCGTCTATTGGCGGACCGGAGCGAATTCTGCACCGGATCCAAGTCGGGAAATTCGTTTCCGGATCTGGGAGAATGATGGCCTGGTCTGCGGACGGGAAGTGGCTTTGCTTCACCAGCGAACTTGGCCCCTCCAGTCGGCACGCACTGTTTCTGTTTTCCCTCGAGTCGGGCAGCGTGCTCCCTTTCTTTGCGCGACCCGCGAGTTCCGGCGGCGACAGTTCGCCGGCATTTTCGCCCGACGGGCGCTGGCTTGCTTTCGCCCGTTACACCGGTCCCGCCAATAGCAGAGTATTCATCCAGCGCGTTACGGCTCAACTCGAGCCCGTCGGCGAACCCCAGCTGGTTCTTAATACTTCCGGGAACTCAACAACGCCGGTTTGGCTATCCGATAGCAAACGTATTCTTTTCCTAGACCGAGACGGAACAAGAGTTATGCAGGCGCACATCGGGGGCACCGCGAAGCTTGCCTACATTGCCAGTGCAAGATTAAGCGGCCTGGCAATCGATGGATCTGGAGCACACCTAATTGCTTCCCGCCGTTTGGATGATGACGATATCTGGATTCTGCCCGTGAATGGATTGAGGGTGACCGGAGAGGCCAAGCGCTTCGTCTATTCGACGGCGCCTGAAGCTCAGCCGCGATTCTCTCCCGACGGTCGCGTGTTAGCGTTCAGGAGCAGTCGCAGCGGTGCGTCCGAGATTTGGCTCGCCGATGCAGACGGCCGAAATCCTCGTCAATTAACGCACATCGGCGCTTATGTCGCAGGCTTCCCGCACTGGTCTCCCGATAGCCGTTTTCTGGTGTTTCACGCGCGCCTTCCCGACGAGGCCCAAATTTACACAATTCGCGCGCAAGATGGAGTCACCCGTCAAATCACACATGAGAGTCCAGGATTTACGATCCCCATATTTTCGCGCGATGGCAAAGTCATCTATATGACCGAGACCCGTCCAGAAGGACCGATGGTTTCTCAGGTTTCCGCGGCTGGCGGCACGCCGCAGCCTCTTTGGTCTGGCTGCTGTGCGCAGGAGGCGCCCGGCCGCGGTTTGCTGCTCTATGGCAAACTCGAGCAACCTGGGATCTATGGCCGATCTCTCTCTGGCGATGCCCTGAAGAATCCGGAAATTCGTCTGGTGAAAGACTACGTGCCACCGGACACAGGCTTCGAGGTTGTGGACGACGGTATTTATTACGTCGGGTGTACGCCGACCGGCCAGCCGCGCGCCTTTCGCTTCTACTCGTTCGCGTCGGGCCAATCGGTGGACATCGCTCCCACTCCTCCGAATTACTCCACTGACCTTGCCGTCACACCCGATCGCCGGAGACTCGCTTATACAACTTCAGCTAGGGGCAGCCAAGATTTATTGCAACTCGATCTCAATTAGATGCGGTCATTTAGCTTAGGTTCACTTCCGTCTCACAGGTAAGTCGGCTAGCATCGGCCGATTCTTTGCCGCCACTTGTATGTAAAACGCACCCAGCCTCCAGCCACTCGCGCTTTCCGATGTCCCTCTGCCGCTCACAGGCTTTGAGGTATTCGGCGGGCGTGGCCAAAGACTGCCGTTTTCAGCGTCGGCGGAATGAAAGTGCCCCACTCTACTTCACTAAAGGCGCGATTGAGGTAGAGATGCAGCGAAATGTGCGAACTGATTCGTTCGGCCAGAAAGCCGCCGGCCAGTCCCGCCACGTCCATAAAGACCGTCAGGAGGGGGAGCGCCACAATACAGGCCAAGATACGAGGCACAACCAGGAGCTTGAAAGAATCGATGGAAAAGGCTTCGATGGCGTCAATCTCTTCGTTAACACGCATGCCGGCCAGTTCCAACGTTGACCCGGCTTTCCATCGGGCGCAGTTTGAAGCAGGCGTAAACTTGGTGCGCTGCAAGTTGTGGCGATCCTGGATGCCGTTGCCGCCTTTTACGCAATTCAGATTGAGTTGAGCAAATGAGTGGCTATCACCGATTGGTGGGCAACTCTGTATTTTGAAGGCTAGTAGTAGACGGAATCAGTCTTGGCCTGCGAATTGCGCGAGTACAATCGAATGAATGCTCATCAAAGAGCGCGACCCTTTCCTTTGGCTCGCTCCTCACCTTATTAGTGACGAAGCGTCCTACCAGGAGTACGCAAAACGGCTGGTTACTAAGTTGACGCGTTATTTCGCCGCTAACGGCTGCGCTGCGGCGGACGACTTGGCTTCGGAGTCGCTGATGCGGCTCACGAAAAAGCTGGCCGACGGTCCGCCGCCGGAAAGCCTTGACTCAGAGGAATCTAAAACCAGGTTCCTGTTTGGCATCGCGAGGAATGTTTTGTCGGAGTGGCGGCGCAGGCCGGGCGCCAGGGAGATGCTTCTGCCGGATGACGACCGGCCCGAATTTAGCTTGCCGCCGGTGGACCTGATCGAAGCCGAGTGCCTGGAATTACTGAAGGAAACTATAAGTAAGAGCTTGGCTCAGTTGAATGCCATGGAGCGTGAAATTTTAACGCAAACCGTTCTGAATGCCGATGGCCGGCGGACTCTGGCGGAGCTGGCGCAAGAAAGAGGGATTCAAGCGCCCGCGATGCGAAAAAGGGGCAGCCGGACGCGGCGGCGATTTGAAGAAGCGCTTCTGGCATCCGAGCGCATTGACGACCTCTTGCGGTGCCTGGGGCTCAAGGGTGGGCTCAAGGGGCGAAACGCATGAAAACCACTCAGAGCGAGGACCACGCCGCGCTGGTGAGCTACCTTCTTGGCGAACTCCCGGAATCGGAGCGTGAACGCATAGAAGAGCGTTACATCTTCGACGAACGCTTTGAGGAATTGCTCGATGCGCTTGAAACGAATCTGGTAGACGCTTACGTGGAAGGCACCCTCCCGCCTGAGCGGCGGCGGCGGTTTGAGTCTTGTTACATGGTTACGGCAGAGCGGAGAGCTGCGGTTCGGGCGGCGTATCTGGCAAAGGTTTACCGTGATCGTGTCGCAAAGCCAAAGCAGGGCTCCCACCGGATCGTCTATGCTCTGGCTGCGGGGCTGCTCATCGCACTCCTCGGCGGAGTGGCCTGGTTTCTCACACACCAAAAGCAAACAAAGCAGCCAGTGGTCGGAGTCGCTCAGAATCAGGCGGACAAACCGGCTGAGGCGATCCGTAAGAACAACGAAAGTCCTGCTACCGTTCAAGCAGGCGCAGCGGCTTCCGCAGCAATCAAATCGCATCCTAAGACGCCAGGCAAGGCCAGTGAGCCGAAGCCTTTCACACCGGATTCTGCCAGCGACGTAGCTTCTGCCGACGTGAAAAATACGCCTCAGCCGGAACAGAGCGCCTCAGTGCCGCCAGCAGAGCCAGTGGTTACGCCCGCGGCGACCTTGCCCCCGGCTCCCGCTGAGCCACCCACTCCCGCAGCCGGGCAAGCTCTGGCCAATGGGCAGAAGAAAAGAATCGCGGTGTATCCGTTTGACTATTCGGGGGTTATGACCCAAGTGCAAGCGATTTTCAATACGCAAGCGAATATCGGCCAAGGCATCCGCGCCATGGCCCAGACCAGACTCGCCGAGGACGGCAAGGTAGTGGTAGTGGAGCGCGAGAAAATCGATTCGATATTGAAGGAGCAGGACAACTCAGCGGGCAACCGGATGAAACAAGGTAGCGGACCGCGCATCGGGCGAGTCTCCGGAGCGGATGTTATTCTCGCGGGCGACATCGTCGTATTTGGCCGCGACGACAAAAGGAAAGGCGGAGGAGGTGCCGCATTGGGACGCCTTTGCACTTTTTGCGGTCTTGCGGGCGGTGCGGCGGGCGGTTTCAAGAAAGAAGAAAAAGCCGTGGTTGTCATTGATTATCGCCTGATTGACCCCGAGACCTCTGAGATCATTACCACCGGTGAAGCGCGCGGTGAATCGAAGCGAACCAGCATGAACTGGGGGGCATTCGCGGGCGGATACAACGGCGCAGGCAGAGGCGGCTTCGATATGACAAGCCCGAATTTTGCGGAAACGATTATTGGCGAGGCGACGCAAGATTGCGTGAATAAATTGATTGCGGGCCTTACCGCCCAAGCCGGAGCGTTGAGGAAGAAAGTACGCGAAGTGGAAGCCTACGTTGCGGATGTCACCGGCGATTCCATGGCCATCAGCGCCGGTTCTGGCGACGGGGTGAACGCCGGCGACACGTTCGAGATCTTTCGGGTTGACCGTGAGGTGAAGGACCCCGTTACTAAAGAAGATCTCGACCGGGTAGTTACGAAAGTTGGTGAATGCCGCATCGCGAGGGTGCGCGACAAGATCGCCACCGGCTCCTATTCAGGCCTGCCCGCGGCTGTTGGCATGCTGGCAAGGAAGAAGATGTAGCGGGCGCCAAGGGGCCACGAATGAGCGTGAGATCGAAAAGATCTAGAGTTACATCGAGGAGAGTCCCGTGCGGGCGTGGAGCGCGGGATGGGTGACCAGGGGGTCACCCCGGGGGTCACCCCTGGGGTCACCCCTGGGGGTCACCCGCGGACTAGGCGTCCGCCCCACCGTTATGTCGCGTAGTGTATAAAAGGCTAATTGGCTTCGCGAACACTCACTGATTTTCTTTCCGAACTCCGCCGCTATCTCCGCTTAGCGCTCACTTATCTACTGCTCGCCTGGTTCGCTTACAACGGATACCAAACCATTCGCTGGATAGCCGCTTACTATGTGCCGCTTCCTACCGCCGATTATTGGCGCGTCTCCAACTCCCTCAGCGATTACCAAAACATGCATGTGGCCGTTCTATGGCGGCAGCACAACGAACACAGAATCGTTTTTCCCGAGATCGTCTTTGCCCTTGATATGCTGGCGGCGCACGGGCGTTTTATCTTGCCCATTGTTCTAAGCGGTGTTTGCTATTTCTTGACCTGGGCTTTTTTAGCATTTACCGTAATTACCGATAACGAGATAAGTTTGTCCCATCGTGTGAACGCGGTATTACTCGCCGGCGTGGTTGCGTGCTGGGAGGGATCTGCCATCGTCCTCGCGCAGCCATTCCTACTGCAATGGCCGACCATGCAGTTATCGGCAGCGCTGTCGCTCGTTTGTCTCAAAAAGACCGCCGATACAGCGAATCGAACCTATCTGGCGGGTACAATCGCGGCGGCCGTTGTGGCCACTTACTCGTCCGGCAACGCACTTGTTCTGTGGCCGCTCCTTCTCGCCATTGCTTCCTTCATTCATTTGCCCAGGCGATTCATGGCGGCTCTTAGCATTTCGGCGGCGCTTTTCATCGGGCTCTATTTCGTGGGGTACCACTTTTCTCCCGAAACAAATCTGCGAGCTATGCTTCTGCATCCCGGCTATGCCGCGGGCTTTTTGGGCAGCTATTTAAGCATGCCCTTTGGCGCCTACAAACCCGCCGGCGCTTTTGGCGTAACTATCGGATTGATCAACCTTGCCCTCTTTGGCGCGCTGGTCGCTCTCGCAAGGAGGTTTGGAGTTTCTAGAGCGTTGCCGGTTATTGTGCTGGGCGGTTTTTATCTTTTCACTCTCTTAACCATCTTCATCACGATGTCGGGCCGGTTGGATATAACTGATCCAAATTTCACCGCGGCCAAGGTGCCGCGATATCTCACCGTCCCGCTCTTGAATTGGGCTGCTCTGGTGCTTCTGGGACTTTGGATGAGCGCCCGACTGAGGTGGCGAACCGCCGCTACACTCAGTCTCACTGTGGCTTCCTCTTTGCTCCTTCTGTTCGGCCTCTACAAATTAAAGCCGTGGAGGCAAGCAACCTCGCAGGAGTTTGCCGTTTATCAGTTCGCCGCTATGAGCTTAGACCTCGGGCTGGTTGATTCGCAACTCGATACCAGGCTCTTTCCCATGCCCGAACTGGTTGCCGGCAATGTCCGTATCCTCAAACTCAACCATTTGGCTGTCTTCTTTCGGAGTTATGAAATGTGGCTGGGGCGAAACGTACAGGACTTTCGCGGCGTGAAAGATGCCTCAATTTCTGGAGAGATCGTCTATACGTATCCGGTTGAGCATGGCGTTGAGGTGGTGGGCTGGGTAGACCCGGTGGATACCAGAGACCCTTTACCTCGCATCCTCCTGGCAAATGAAAATGGAAAAATCGTGGGCTTCGGGCGGCAACCTCCCGCCGGCTTTCCGGCCGATTTGCGCACTTTTCGAACTCCGGAAAAACAGTCTTGGGTGGGCTTCGTCAATTTACGCATCCCCAGCCGCGCCATTTCAGCCTATCTGGTGACGCGCACTGGCCTTCTACCGATCAACGGTGTCATGGCCTTGCCGGCATTGGAGTCCGCTGCAAAAGACGAAGTGGGTCCGCCCATCAGTGCCATCGCCTGGCGAAACGATGCCGCCTGGACCCAAGAGGAGGCGCCTTCGAAACCACGCTTTGGCTGGCAACCCTCCGCCTCCACTTTATATTCGTGGAGCGGACACGATTCAAACACGGGCCAGGCCAGCGCCGAGTTTCTAGCGCCCGCCAACGCTTGCGTGGTGTTGCCCATCGTGCATGGTCCCTCCATTGGCGGCGCTTCGGCGCAGCTAACAGACGCCGATAGCGAAAGAGTCCTGGCGGAGTTGCCGTTCCGCGAGCACGATCCCTTGTGGACCCTTTGGCGAGTCCCGCTCAGTTCGAGCGTGAAGCGTCTGCGTTTTGTCGCCATAGATAATGGCCGCAAATGGGGGCAGTGGCTCGCCGTGTCCACCCCGCTGCAGTGCAAATGATGCTGGATTCAGTTTGTTCACCACCGTTTCAACGCCGCTGAAAAACAAGTTGAGAGGGCTCTGTGATCGCTCCTTGGCAGTCGCGGCTCTGTTAGCTATAGCTAGGGCTGTGCCTTGTGACAAGAGCACTTTTCATCATTCGTGGGACGCAGGCCCATGGGCACTCCTCACCGGGCCTACCCAGCCCTACACCGGCATCGTGGCCCGATCGCTAGTAAGCGCAGCCGGCTTCGTCGCTGCCACTGGCGCCAGCCGGACAATGAGCAGCGTCTGATCGTCATGCGGTTTCAACGCTCCCAAAAAATCTGCGATGCCGCTCACGACGGCATCGCAAATCATCCGTGGATGCTGGTCTCTGTGCTGGCGGGCAATCTCGCCGATGCGGGTGTCGCCAAACTCTTCTTCCTGGGCGTTCATCGCTTCGGCGATTCCGTCCGAAAAAACAATTAACAGATCGCCCGCCTCCACTTTGGTTTCGCCGCAGCGGTATTGTGCCGCCGGCAGCAGGCCCAGCACCGGACCGCCACCCTCGAGCCGTTCCGTTTCCTGCGCGCGAATCAGCAACGGCGGTAAATGCCCCGCGTTGATGTAGCGCAGCAGCCCTGTCTCGGGATTGAAGTTCGCCCAAAACAAACTGGCGAATCGTTCCCGCGCGGTCTTCTCGCAGAGGAACTGGTTTAGCCGCCTCGTCGCGGTCTCGTGGTCGCCGCTCGAACGGGTCCATTCCATCAAGCGGATGGCGCCGTGCAATACGCCCATCAGCAGCGCTGCGGATATGCCTTTGCCCGCCACGTCGCCCAACACCAGCGACGTGCGGCCGTCCTCGTTCGTGAAGATATCGTAGAAATCGCCCCCAATGGCGGC
Source organism: Bryobacterales bacterium (assembly GCA_963785595.1). Taxonomy (GTDB): domain Bacteria; phylum Acidobacteriota; class Terriglobia; order Bryobacterales; family Bryobacteraceae; genus Bog-105. Next base: position 28,016 of record CAWAVY010000006.1, read on the forward strand.
GGCGGGCACAAACACGGCGCCGAAATCCACGTTGGCCGACGGCGAAAGCAGCGTCTGTGGCGAGGGTAAGAGGCCCGCCTGCACGGTGCGCGCCAATTCCACTTGTTGTTCCAGTTGCCGCGCTCGGATGAATCGGCGGAACAGAATGCCAATCAGCATCATTGAGGCGAGCAACGCCAGCGCGGCCAGGCAGCCGATGATCAGATTGCGCCGCAGGTCTCCGAAAGGAATCGTCACGCCGTCCTGATAGATCGCGATTTCGGCAAACGTCGGCTCCGGCGGGTGTCCGCCCAATCGATCCTGCGGCGGTGGGCCGTGTGGCGGCCCGCCGTTGAAGCGGAAGCGCAACAGCGAAATGAAGATCCTCCCCGAATCTGAAATGTGTTCGCGTCTGAGCGGCTGATGAACATCCAATTGGCGGTGGAGCTGCGCCACGGTAGGCGCCGCCTTCAACGGGCTTCCGCCCTGCGCTAAAATCTCGCCGTCCATGTTCAGGATCCGTATCCAAGCGACTTGACGCGGCGAGTCGCGCTGCACTGCCTCCGCAAAGGGAGCCAGCCGGTGGACGTCCCTCACTCCCGATTGCGCCGCCAGCCGCAGGAGAGCGCTCTCTTGCCGTTCCGCCTCTTGAAACGCTTCCTCGGCTATCAGCTTGCCGTAAACGAAGAAGTAGGTGGTGATGGTCTCAATCAGCAGCGCCAGCCCCAGCAGAATGCCCGCGCTAATCGCCAGCTTCACCCAAAATTGTGAACGCTTGCCGCCGCTGCCCATGACCTTTTCATGATATCCGCTAGCCCCGTGCTATAAGGAACGTGAGTTACCAAAGACTATGCAACTACATCCTTCTGTGACCGAAGAAAAAATGCGCCGCTTTGCCGCGGGCATCAAAGTTCTGCTCATGGATGTGGATGGAGTGCTCACCGACGGCCGCCTCTACCTGGTGCCCGGACCCGCCGGCAAGCTGGTGGAAACCAAGGGCTTCGATTCGCAAGATGGCATTGCGCTGCGCTGGTTGAGTTGGTTTAACATCCGCACCGGTGTCATTAGCGGACGCGAATCGCCCGCCACTGCGGAACGCGCCAGTCAGGTTGGCATGACCTGGGTGTTTCAAGGCCACATTGAAAAAGTGCCGCTCTTCGAACAAGTTTGCGCTGAGGCGAAAGTGGATTCGCGCGAGATCGCGTATGTGGGTGACGATTTAACCGACGTTGTCATTATGCGCCGCGCCGGTCTATCGTTCGCCACTTCCAACGCCAGGCCGGAGGTGAAACGTTGCGCCTCGGCGGTTACATCGGCGGCGGGCGGCGCCGGTGCGGTGCGCGAAGTCATCGAGCTGATTCTCAAAGCCCAAGGGCACTGGGACGGCTTGCTCAAGAAATATGAGGTCACACTTTGAGCGAGCAGTTGTCCGGCAAAGTTGGTCTGGTTTTATCCACTGAAGCTGCGCCCGGCGTTTTGCATCAGCTCACCGGAGTGATCGCTCGCCATCAGGGCGATATCCGTTCCGTCTCCATTATTGAAGACCGGCCCACCGATACGCGCATCTACTTCGAACTCGATTTGCCGGGTCCGGCGGATTCGTTGGCCGAAGACTTGCGAGCGCTGGACGTGGTGCTTAACGTCACGCTAGTGCAATCGCTGCAAAAGATCTACGGCAAGCGCATCATCATTATGGGCGGCGGCGCGCAGGTGGGGCAAGTGGCGTTGGGCGCGATTTCCGAAGCCGACCGCCACAACATTCGTGGGGAACACATCTCCGTGGATACCATTCCCCTGGTTGGCGAGTACGCGCTGGCGTCGGCGGTGCGCGCTTGCCGGCGCTTGCCACGCGTGCGCGCACTGGTGCTGGCCGGCTCGCTCATGGGCGGCGATATCGAATTAGCGGTGCGCGAGGTCCGCGCCGAAGGTCTTCTCGTGATCAGTTTGAATATGGCCGGCAGCGTGCCCGAAGCCTCCGATCTTGTGGTTACCGACCCTGTGCAGGCCGGCGTCATGGCCGTGATGGCCGTCGCCGACACCGCGAAATTTACCATAGACCGTTTAAACCGCCGTGTCTTCTGATCATGAAAAGTAAATCGAACGCGCTTTTATACCTGCTGCTGGCCATCTGGATAACAGTCAGCATGAGCTATTACATACTCGGCGCGCTGGCACTACGCGAAGAATTCTTCCATGGTTCGCAGCATGCCGGGCAACCCTTCGAATTAGAGGACGACCTGAAAACCATCCGTGATCTCCCAGATCAGAAGAAGAAGCTGGGTCTTGAAAACGGCAGCGTTCTGCGCTTCATCAACGGACGGCCTTACACGGGTTTGATGCAGATGCTCACTATTGTCCGGCACGCTAAACCGGGAGATTTGCTGAGGGTGGAAGTGCGAACCCCGAAAGGATTGGAAAAGCAATTCCAGTTCCCCCTGAAGCCCATGGAAGGCCCGGGGTTTTCCATAGCTGGATACATCGCGTTCCTGCTGCCAATTCTGGGCGTGCCTCTGTTGGGGTTGCTGGTGGGCTACTGGGTTGTAGCGGGACGCCCGCGCGATCTGAACGCCTGGCTGGTCTTGTTGCTCTTGTCATTCCCTGAAGTGGGTTTTGGGAATTTAGATTGGCGCTTTTGGATTGGCTGGACTTTTCCGATTTTCGGTGTTTTCAATCTGTTGTTTCAACACTTTGTGTTCATTGGCCTGTTATGGTTTGGCATTTTCTTTCCTGAACAGTGGCGCTTCGACTTGCGCTGGCCGTGGTTCAAGTGGCTGCTGCTGGCTATCACAGGGGGCACCTTCGGCGCTGAGTTCACGCAGATCTTCGAGCAGTTCTACGACATCCCAAAGGCCGCTGGAATCCAAGCGGCTATGGATCGGGTAGACATAGCCACGGGGTGGATGGCGGTTTTGTGCGCCGTGCTATTTCTAACCGCCCTCATCGATAAGCTTTTGACCTCGTCGACCGCCGACGCAAAACGCCGGGTGCGAGTACTCACCATCGGGAGCGCTCTGTCTTTAGGCCCGCTCCTCATTATCTTTGGTATCCTGCCTCGTTTCGGAATCGATCCACACCACGGAGATTGGTTTAGCGTCGTGGTTCCGTTGGTTGCCCTCTTTCCACTCACGCTCGCCTACGTCTTGATTGTCCAAAGAGCCCTGGATGTGAAAGTTCTGCTAAGAATGGGCACAAAGTATTTGCTGGCGAAAGCGACAATCATTGGTATTCAAATCGCTCTCTGCGCGGGCTTGATCTTCGGCTTAATCTTGCCAATGATGCAGAAGAGGGAGCATCCGTTTCTCAATCTTGCTCTTCTTTTAATTTTCATCGCCGGGATGATTCGTGTCTTCGGCAGGCACAACAACCTGGGGCAACGCGCACAGCGTTGGCTTGATCGCAGGTTCTTCCGCGAAGCTTATGACAGCGAATTAGTCTTGCACGAACTTTCCGAACAAGCGAGAAAGTTTGTAGACCGTGATCCGCTGGTTGAAACGATTTCGCGCCGGGTCTCTGAGATTCTTCATGTCCCGCAGATCGCAGTGTTGGTGCGGGCCAGCAGCGCTTACCAGTTGCAGCAGGCTTTGGGATTGGATCTGCGGCTGCCCGTTCTGTTGCTCGAAGAGTCTATGACCGTCAAAAATCTCACTCGCACAAACCGGCCTGCCACTGTCTATCCAGATCGTCCCGAAGCATGGTTTCAACAAGCCGGTGAAGCCGAGAAAGAAACATTGCGCCAAGTGAACGCGGAACTGCTTCTGCCTTTACCGGGGCGCGAGGGATTGATGGGGCTGATGACCTTGGGCCCTAAACGATCTCAGCAACCCTTTAGCCCGGCTGATTTGAGAATGCTGCAATTCCTGGCCATCCAGACCGGATTGGCGCTGGAAATCACTGAGCTTGTGCAATCGCTCGCCAAGGAAGCCTCACAACGGGAAAGAATCAATCGGGAGATCGAGATCGCCCGCGAGGTTCAGCAGCGTCTGTTCCCGCAGAAGCTACCCGAAATTGCCGGGCTTGAGTTTGCGGGAATGTGCCGGGCGGCCCTGGGAGTGGGCGGCGATTACTATGATCTGATCCAGTTCGAAAATGGCAAACTAGGCGTTGCCATTGGCGATGTGTCGGGGAAAGGGATTTCGGCGGCGCTGCTAATGGCCAGCTTGCGCGCATCTTTGCGTGCCATGACCATTGACGGTTCCGACGACTTGGCGAAAACCATGTACCGCATCAATAAGTTGGTGTATGAGTCATCCGCCGTTAACCGCTATGCTACGTTTTTCTTTGCGATCCTCGACCCCGTCACCCTTGAGATGCAATACGTGAACGCCGGCCATAACCCTCCCATGCTCGTAAGAGGAGATGGCTCTGCGACTGTCCGATTGGAAGCCGGTGGCACCGTGGTGGGCCTGTTGCCCGACGTAACTTATCAATCGGCATCGGCGACGATGCAGGCGGGCGATATTCTCGTCTGTTTTACGGATGGCATTAGCGAAGCGATGGACACGGCGGAGGAAGAATGGAGCGAGGAACGCATGCTTGACGCAGTAAGAAAAACGCCAAACGGCGCGGCGGAAGCGGTTCTTCGCGAGGTATTCCAAGCTGCCGATCACTTTACCGGAGAAGCCCCGCAGCACGATGATATGACGTTGCTGATTGTCCGTGTCAAAAGCTGACCAGGTGAAAGCCATCCGCTACCTTAGAATCTTAGAGCCTTATAGATGCCCCCACTTCCCGAGCAAGTCCGACTAGCCGAAGCCGAAGACCGTAGCAAGCACTGGAAACGTTGGGGTCCCTATATCTCGGAACGCGCCTGGGGAACGGTTCGCGAAGATTACAGCCCATACGGAACGGCTTGGGAGTATCTGCCGCATGACGACGCGCGATCGCGAGTGTACCGCTGGAGTGAAGACGGCATCTTGGGTCTTTGCGACAACCACCAATACCTCTGCTTCGCGCTGGCATTTTGGAACGGCAAAGATCCGATTCTGAAAGAGCGGCTGTTCGGCTTGACCGGCAATCAAGGCAACCATGGGGAGGATGTCAAAGAGCTTTATTACTATCTCGAAGCCGCCCCCACTAACTCTTATTTGAAAGGTCTTTATAAGTATCCGCAGGCGGCTTATCCCTATTCGGACTTGGTTGAAGAAGCTCGCCGGCGCACGCACCACGATCCAGAGTATGAATTGGAAGACACTGGAATCTTTAATGAGCGGCGCTACTTTGACATTTTCGCGGAATACGCCAAGAATGACGTTGACGACATTCTGATACGCATCCGCATTGTGAATCGCGGAGCCGATAAAGCCGAACTGACCTTCCTGCCGACTCTCTGGTTTCGCAATACCTGGTGTTGGACCAATCCGCCCAGCGACCCGAAACCGCGGCTCTCCAAAGCTGGCGACAACGCGATTTTGGCGGAGCACGGGGTTCTCGGCAATTTTCATTTGACGCTGGACGGAACGCCCGAGATGCTGTTCACCGAAAACGAAACCAACACCGAACGGCTTTGGGGCTGGCGCGGCCAGAACACTTTCTACAAAGACGCCTTCCACGAGTATCTGATCCACGGAAAGCACGAAGCCGTGAATCCCAAACCGCAGGGCACCAAGGCTTGCGCGGTCTACCGGCTTTCCATTGACGGACAAAATCAGGTGATCCTGCATTTTCGTCTGGCGCGCGATGGTTCAGCGGATTTGCCGAGTACTCAGTGGGACGCAATCTTCGATACACGCATCGCCGAATGCATGGAGTTCTATGGCAGCTTTGACGTGGGCTTAAGCGAAGAAGCACGCCATGTGCAGCGGCAAGCGTTCGCCGGTATGTTTTGGAGCAAGCAGTATTATCACTTCGTCATAGAGAACTGGCTCAACGGCGACGCTACCATGCCGAAGCCCCCGGCGGAGCGTTTGACCGGGCGGGATTCCGCCTGGCGCCACTTGTTCAACGAAGATGTCATTTCGATGCCGGATAAATGGGAGTACCCGTGGTACGCGGCTTGGGATCTGGCGTTTCATGCCGTGGCCATTTCTCCGGTCGATCCGGATTTCGCCAAAGCGCAACTCTCGCTGCTCTTGCGCGAATGGTACATGCATCCGAACGGTCAGATTCCGGCCTACGAATGGGCGTTCGGCGACGTCAACCCGCCGGTGCATGCCTGGGCCGCGTGGCGAGTCTTTAAGATCGATGAGCGGCTGAAGGGGAAGCCGGACACGAGTTTTCTGGAACGGGTGTTTCACAAGCTGCTCATGAACTTCACCTGGTGGGTGAATCGCAAAGATTCGGAAGGCGCGAACATCTTCGAGGGTGGATTTCTGGGTCTGGATAACATCGGCATTTTCGACCGTAGCGCGCCGCTGCCCACGGGCTGGACCTTGGAACAATCGGACGGCTCCGCGTGGATGGGCATGTATTGCCTCAACATGCTGAAGATTGCGCTGCATCTATCCATCGAAAATCCGTGTTACGAAGACATTGCCAGCAAGTTCTTCGAGCACTTCCTTTATATTTCGGACGCCATCAACCACCATGAAGGCTCCGGCCTGTGGGATGAAGAAGACGGCTTCTACTACGACCGGCTGCGTCTGGCTAACAATGAGCACACGCTGTTGCGCGTACGTTCGCTGGTGGGGCTTGTACCGTTGTTCGCCACCGACACGATTGAACAACAAAGCATCGACCGGCATCCCGGTTTCAAGAAGCGCATGCAATGGTTTATCGAGAACCGCAAGGACCTAACCGAAGGTATAGCGTCGCTTACCCAGGGCGGTATAGAGGAGCGGCGGCTTCTGTCGGTGGTCAATCGCAAGCGATTAGAACGCATGTTGCAGCGCTTGTTCGATGAAGCCGAATTCCTATCGCCTTACGGGATTCGCTCAGTGTCGCGCTATCATCTGGAACATCCTTACGAGCTGCAACTCGATGGACACAACTTCCGCATCGCCTATGAGCCGGCGGAATCAGAGAGTGGGACTTTTGGCGGCAATTCGAACTGGCGCGGGCCCATCTGGTTTCCCATGAACTATCTGATTATCGAAACGCTGCAGCGGTTGGATCATTATTACGGAGATTCGCTGACAGTCGAGTTTCCGACCGGCTCGGGCACGCGGATCAGTGTTCGCCAGGCGGCGCAATTGCTTTCAGTGCGGCTGGCACAACTTTTCCTGCGCGACGAAAAGGGCCGCCGCCCAGTGGATGGTAACAGCAAGATGTTGCAGGAGGATCCAAACTTTAATAACTACACCTTGTTCTACGAGTTCTTTCACGGCGATACGGGGAAGGGATTAGGCGCAAGTCATCAGACGGGCTGGACGGGTTTGATAGCGAAGCTGCTACAGCAGAATGGCTTTCAAGCGAGGTGAGATGGAGGAAGATCAGGGGCAAGCTTACTCAAAACGGTTTCAAAGAGGCGTTTATACCATGGGGTGCGACATGGAAGTGGAGCCTTGTCGCGATGGGTGATTATCGAGCGGTAGAGCCTGTCGTTACCGCTCCTTTTGGTACAAGTAGAGGCGGCGGAGCCGCCTTCGGCCACCTGAAAGGTGGCCTGCTGCCAAGAATGGCCGCCCTACGAAAGCGTGACACGGCAGTGAGGCAAGCACAGCAGCACACCACGAAACAACTATCACGGCGGTACATCATCAGAACAAAGTAAATCAGTCACTTAGTCTTGCCGACGGCATTCGGGCCGATAGTACGTTTAGCGCGCCGAGTTCCACCGTGGCGTCGTTGAACGACAAGATCTTCTTGAGACTTAGGCGCTTAAGCAGCATCGGTGTTGTACTAAATCTTAGCGAATGGTTGTTGCCACAAATTTGTACACTATTCTCTTAGGGGGTGCGCTGTCATGATCCGTCTTAAAGTAAACGGAACGCCGAAAGACTATAAGGGCGATCCAGATATGCCGCTGCTTTGGTATCTGCGGGATACGCTCGAACTCACGGGCACGAAGTTCGGTTGTGGCGCGGGGCTGTGCGGCGCTTGCACAGTTCATATTGATGGCGAGGCGCAGCGCAGTTGCTCGACGGCGATGAAGAATCTCGAGGGTAAGGCGGTTAGCACCATCGAAGGTTTGAGCGCGAAGGGCGACCATCCGTTGCAGCGGGCTTGGCAAGCGGCGAATGTGCCGCAATGCGGGTATTGCCAGAGCGGGCAAATTATGCAGGCGGCCGCACTGCTCAAATCGAAGCCGCATCCGACGGACGAAGAGATCGATGTTTTCATGCAGGGCAACATCTGCCGTTGCGGGACCTATCAACGCATCAGGCAAGCGATCAAGACAGCGGCGGCGGAGGTGAAGGCATGAAACGGCTGGAAGTGGCGACGCGCAGAGATTTTCTGGGCGGCATTTTTTCGGCGGGGGCGTTGGTCTTTGCCGTGGGGGCGCTGCCGAAGGCGGGGTCGGCGGGCGATGTGGCGAAGACCACCTTCAATCCTAATATTTGGGTGGGCATCGATACGGATGGCGCCGTGACCATAGTGGCGCATCGTTCGGAAATGGGTACGGGTATCCGCACTTCGCTGCCGATGGTGGTGGCGGATGAACTCGGAGCCGATTGGAACCGGGTGCGGATTGAGCAGGCGCTGGGCAGCGACAAATACGGTTCGCAGGATACCGACGGTTCGCAATCCATCCGCGATTTTTACGACATCATGCGGCAGACCGGCGCCAGCGCGCGCCTGATGTTGGAACGGGCCGCGGCGGCGCAGTGGAACGTTCCGGCGGCTGAATGCAAAGGGGACGATCACGTTGTAACTCACATCCCGAGTGGCAAGAAGGTCGCGTACGGAGATCTGGCTGCAGCGGCGGCGAAGCAGCCGTTGCCGCGCAAGAAAGAACTGCGGCTGAAGACGCCCGGCGAATTCAAATACATCGGCAAAGGCGTGCCGTCGGTGGATTTAAAGGACATTATCACGGGCCACGCGATTTATGGTTTTGATGCGCATGTGCCGGGCATGGTGTATGCCTCGATTGAACGGCCGCCGGTGTTGGGCGGCAAGCTTAAGGGCTTTGACGATTCAGCGGCGAAACAGGTGACGGGCGTACAGCAGACGGTGGTGCTTGATGGCGCGCAGCCGCCGTATGGCTTTCAGGCTTTGGGCGGAGTGGCGGTGATTGCCGATAACACGTGGGCCGCTTCGCAGGGGCGCAAGAAACTGAAGATTGAATGGGAATCCGGGCCGCACGCGATTTACGATTCATCGACATATAAAAAGACGCTTCTTGAAACAGCCGGTAAGCCGCAGCAGGTGGTGCGCACGGCGGGCGATGTGGACGCTGCGTTCACAAGCGCCAACAAAATCGTTGAGGCCAGTTACTACACGCCGCTGTTGGCGCACACACCGATGGAACCTCCAGCGGCCATAGCGGAGTTTAAAGACGGCAAGGTAGAGGTTTGGGCCGCTACGCAAAATCCGCAAGCCGTGCAAGAGACGGTGGCGAAGGCCGTTGGCATTAAGCCGGCGGAGGTGATCTGTCACGTGACTTTGCTGGGCGGTGGCTTCGGACGCAAGTCGAAGCCCGACTATGTGGCTGAGGCGGCGCTGCTTTCGAAAAAGGTTGGCAAGCCGGTAAAGATTAGTTGGACACGCGAGGAAGATATCCGCTTTGATTATTTCCACGCTACTTCGGCCATGTATTTCAAGGCGGGGTTGGATGCCGGCGGCAAACCGGTGGCGTGGCTGCAACGCACCGTTTTCCCCCCTATAGATTCGACCTTTGACGCCAGTGCCAGATATGGGGGCGGGGAACTGAGCCTTGGGTTCCTGGACATGCCGTTCGACATTGCAAACATCCGCGCGGAGAATGGCCCGGCTGAGCCACACTTGCGCATTGGCTGGCTGCGCTCGGTATCGAACATTTATCATGCCTATGGCATCCAATCGTTTATAGACGAGCTTGCGCACGTGGCGGGCAAAGATCCCGTCGAATACTGGCTGTCTACCTTGGGTGAGCCGCGCAAACTGGATTTGGCGACCCAAAAAGCGAAATACGAAAACTATGGCAAACCGCTGGCGGATTATCCGCTGGATACCGGTCGTCTGCGGCGCGTGGCGGAAACGGCGGCTGAACGCTCAGGCTGGGCGAACAAGCGTTCCGCCCAAGGACACGCTTGGGGTTTTGCGGCGCATCGCAGCTTCCTAACCTATGTAGCGGCGGTGGTGGAAGTAGAAGTGGATAAAAACGGCAAGCTGCGAATTCCAAACGTTCATCTGGCGGTGGATTGCGGCAACGTGATTCATCCGGACCGGGTGATTGCGCAGTTTGAGGGCGCGGCGGTGATGGGCGCGACCATCGCGATGATGGGGGAGATCACCGCAGCCGATGGGCGGGTGGTCCAAAGCAACTTTCATAACTACCCGGTTGCGCGCATCAACGAAGCGCCGTATCACACGCAGGTGCATTTGATCGAGGGCGGCGACACACTGCCGACAGGCGCCGGAGAACCTGGCGTTCCGCCGATTGCTCCGGCGATTTGTAACGCGATCTTTGCGGCCACGGGCAAACGGATTCGGGAATTGCCGGTAAAGAAGACAAAATTGGTGTAGCTCGCCGTTTCACACTTAGGGAGAATTATGAGAAAACAAGCCACTGCGCTTGCTACGTTGCTCAATGCGGCGCTGCTGGCGGCGTTTTTCGTGCCGTCACACGCTGCCGCGCAGGACTACGACGATCCACCGAGCCGCGTGGCCCGGCTCAGTTACACGCAAGGATACGTATCCTTTCAGCCGGCGGGCACCGGCGATTGGGTTGATGCCATTGTGAACCGGCCACTGACGACGGGCGATCAGCTATGGACCGATAGGGGATCGCGCGCCGCTTTGCACATCGGCTCCGCATCTATCCACCTCTCGGAATATACAGGCTTTTCGTTTTTGAACCTGACTGACAGCACGGCGCAGCTTCAACTGACTACAGGCACTCTGCGCATTCGCGTGAAGTGGATGGGCGACAACGACATTTTTGAAGTCGATACGCCCAATCTGGCTTTCTCCATTCTGCGTCCGGGAATTTACAAGATCAGCGTGAACTCTTCGGGCGACACGACGGTGATTGAAGACCGCCGTGGGCAAGGAGAGGTGACGGGCGGAGGATCCGCTTACACGCTTGACCCTGGGGATGTGGGGACATTTTCAGGCACTTATCAATTGAACGCGGATGTGGAGAGTCTGGGCGGCAATACTGATGACTTTGAACGCTGGAGTGAAGAGCGCGACCACCACGAAGATATCTCCCTCTCGGCGCGCTACATGTCCACTGACGCAATCGGTTATGACGATTTGGACGACAACGGAGGCTGGCGCCCGGTGCCGGATTACGGCATGGTGTGGTTCCCGCACATGGCCATGGAGGGATGGGCGCCTTATCATTACGGCCACTGGGCTTACATCGCGCCGTGGGGTTACACATGGGTGGATGATGCAGCGTGGGGTTTTGCGCCATTCCATTACGGGCGCTGGATTGCGGTTGGTTCAACATGGGGCTGGGTTCCGTGCCCGCCGCGGCCGGTGGTAGTGGTCGGTGGTCCCGTGTATGTGCGTCCGGTCTATGCCCCGGCGCTGGTGGCCTGGATTGGCGGACCGCACTTCGGTATTGGCATAGCGGTGGGAAGCGTGGGCGTGGGTTGGTTTCCACTCGGTCCGCGCGAAGTGTACGTCCCTTCGTATCCGGTGAGCCGGAACTATGTGAATAACGTCAACATATCGAATACCACGGTGAACAAGACGGTTGTCAACAATTACTACACAAACGTGGTGGTGAATAAAACGGTGAACGTGACGAATGTGACGTACGTAAATCAGCGGGTGCCGGGAGCGGTAGCCGCTACATCGCCGCAAGCATTCAGTTCGGGGCAGCCGGTGGCGCGCAATGTGGTTCATGTGGATGCTCGCGAAGTGGCATCGGCACCGGTTAACGCCATGACACCGCCGGCCGTTCCGCAACGCCAGGCAGTTTTGGGTGGACGCCCCGCGGCAAACTTGAAGCCGCCCGCCGCTGTTCAAGCTCGCGCGGTGGTGGCTAAGACAGCGCCCCCTCCGCCCCCTCCCTCATTCACACAAAGGCAAGCGGCCATTCAATCGAACGGCGGACGAACACTATCGGTGGCGCAGGTGCGGCAAATTGTGCCAGTGCGCGCGCAAACTGTGGCGGCGCCGCAAGTGAAGGTGGCGCCGCCGGCGAAAGTGGTAATGCCCGTACGCAACGTACAAGCGACTAAAGCTGTGCCAGCGACGAACCCAGCGATTCCGAACCGGCCAGTCTCCACGCCGGTTCCGCCCCACACTAATAAACCCGCGGGGCAACCCACGGGGCAACCAGCGGCAGCCAACAATCCGCAGCATCCACCCACCGCCTTCCCGGCGGATCAACACTTGGAACAACAGCACATACAGCAGAATATCGACCTGCATAAGCAGCAAGACCAGGAGCGCCAGCAACTGGAACTGCGCCAGCAACAACAGATGCAACAGTTGCAACAACAGAAGGCCGAAGAGGCGAAACAGCAGCAGCAATTGCAACAGCAGAAAGCCGAAGAAGCCAAAAAACTGCAGTTACAGCAACAGCAGCAACAGCAATTGCAGGCATTGGAACAGAAGCACCAGCAACAGCAGCAGCAGCTACAACAGAAACAGGAAGCGGAACACCAGCAGGAGCAGAAAAGAGAAGCCGCGAAGCCGCAGCCCAAAGGCAAAGAGGAAAAGCCGAAGTGAGGGTACGCCCGTGTTTGATAGAGTAATTTTCTAGAATGAAGCGGCTCATCGTTGTCCTCTCCGTCGTCGGCTTTCCATGCGGCTATGCCCAAAGCACCCAGATGCCCGGGTACCGGCAGAAACTCGAAAGCCGATTGCAGCAGGTGGAGCAAACCATTCAAAAAGGTCCGTTCGCCGCGTCGTGGGATTCGTTGGGCCACTATCAAATTCCAACCTGGTACCTGGACGCCAAATTCGGAATCTTTATCCACTGGGGCGTTTACGCCGTTCCGGCGTTTGGCAGCGAATGGTATCCGCGCCAGATGTACCTACCGGGCAGCGCCGTCTTCAAGCACCACGTAGACGTTTACGGGCCGCAGGCGAAATTTGGCTACAAGGATTTTATTCCGCAGTTCACCGCCAGCAAGTTTGACGCCGCGCGGTGGGCGCAATTATTCCACGATGCGGGCGCGAAGTTCGTCGTCCCAGTGGGTGAACATCATGACGGGTTTCCGATGTACGATTCGGATCTGACGGAGTATAGCGCCGCTAAGATGGGTCCGCATCGCGACGTGGTGGGCGAGTTGGAAAAGGCGGTTCGCAGTCAGGGTTTGAACTTTGGAGTATCGTCGCACCGCGCGGAACACTGGTTCTTCTTTAACGGAGGGACGAAATTCGATTCCGATGTGAAAGACGCGCGGTACAGCGATTTTTACGGACCGGCGCAGTCGGATGGCAAGCCGCACAAGGATCCGGACAAGGATCGCGACGAGTTGCCGGATATGCCCACCAAGGCGTATCTGGACGATTGGCTGGCGCGTTCAGCGGAGATTGTGGATAAATACAATCCCGACCTGGTTTGGTTCGATTGGTGGATTGAAAGGCCTGCGTTCAAGACCTATTTGCAGCGCTTCGCGGCGTTCTATTACGACCACAACGCCGCCCGCCAGCAAGGCGCGGCCATCAATTACAAATTCAATGCGTATCCCGCTAATACGGCCGTGCTCGACATTGAGCGCGGACAGGAAGGCGACATCCGGCCGATCTATTGGCAAACGGACACGTCCATCAGCAACAAGTCGTGGGGCTATATAGAAAACGATACGTTCAAGACGCCGGAATTCATCTTGGGCATGTTGGCGGATATTGTCAGCAAGAATGGCGCATTGCTGTTGAATATCGGCCCGGATAAAGAAGGCGTGATTCCGCAGCAGGCGCAAGACATTCTGCTGGCGATGGGCAAATGGCTGGCGGCGAGCGGCGATGCGATTTATGGCACGCGCCCTTGGAAGATTTATGGAGAAGGGCCCACCAAGACGGCGGCGGGATCTTTCAAAGATACGGATACCAAGCCGTACACGCCGGCGGACATTCGGTTCACGACTAAGAATGGCGCGCTATATGCGATTGCACTGGCGACTCCGGCGGATGGCGTGATTCGTGTGAAATCTTTGGCGAAGGGTGCGAAGTATGCGCCGGCGGGCATTGCTAATGTGACGAGGCTGGGCTCGAGCCAGGAGGTTACGTGGCAGCAAACCGGCGAGGATTTGACGATCCACTCGGCGGCGGGCGAAGCGTCGCAATATCCGGTTGCGTTTCAGATTAGTTTGAAGAATTAGGCGCTACTCGCTACGCAGGGCGGCCAGCGGGTCAAGCCGGGAAGCCTTCCGGGCGGGCCCGAGCGTCGAGACGAGAACAATCGCGGCCATTCCGAGCGCGGTCGCCATATACAGTCGCGGGTCGAAAGGACTGAGAGCCACGACCGACGTCGCGAGCAACTTCCCCAACGCCATTGAAAGCAGCAGCCCGATGCCGCCGCCGATGATCGCCAGGCGTCCACTTTCGAGTAACACTCTTCGCCGCACATCGGCCGGTAGCGCTCCCAGCGCGACACGAATACCGAATTCCCGCCGCCGCTGGTTAACGTACGCCGCGAGCACGGCGTAAATGCCAATGGCCGCCAGCGCGCCCGCAAACACTGCGAATATCGTGAGCGCCGCCGTTCCCATTTCATCCGATGCAAAACGGGCGCCGACGTTCTCATCCATCGTCATGAACCCACCAACAGGAATGTTGCGATCGAACGTCACGATCTCGCGGCGCACCTGAGGCACAATCCGCGTTGGATCTCCTTTGGTTCGCAGCACCAGAATGGCGCTTGTGTTGTAGTCCTGCGTCAAGGGCAAAAGAACCGCCGGACTCTGTGACTGCGTAGGATCGCGGTAAATATAGTTGCGGTGAACTCCCACGATGGATCGCCAAACATCGCCAATGCGAACTTGCACGCCCAAAGGGTCGCGGCCTTTTAAATATTCACTCACAAACTGCTGGTTGACGATGAGCACCGGCGCCGAATTCTGGACGTCGGAGCGTGCAAACTCGCGGCCTTCGACCAGCGGAATACTGAGAGTCTTCAAATATCCGGGGCTGATGGTGTCCACCACAATCGAAAGCGGCTTGCCGTCGGGCGCCGCATAGCCGCGAACGTCACCCCGGCGGCTATTGCCTCCACCGGAACCGCTCATCGGCAGGAATGTGGTCCAAGCAGCGGATTCGACGCCCGGCAACGCCTCTAAACGTTCCACCGAATCCCGATAGAAGGCCCGCCCGCGTGTTTCGTTCATCCCTGCCGCGAACAGGTCGACAGAGGTAGTTAAAACGTTCCTGCTTTCAAACCCGCGGCTGGCCTGCATCTCGTTGCGCAGATAGACCGCGAAGAGCGCTGCGCCAAACAACGCCGTCATTGCGAACGCCACTTGCCCGGCCACCAACACGCCTCGCCAAAAAGCACGCCGCCGTCCCGCCGTTATATTGCCGGCTCCTTCTTTTAAACTGTCCGCAACGTTGACCCTGACGGTTTCAAAAGCCGGCCACAGCCCGAACAAGAGCGCTGTGACAACCGAAGCGCCCAATAGAAAACCGACGACCCGCCAATCAATACTCAAATTGAGGTACAACTCCATGCCCGGCGGCGCGAGCATCGCGGGAAGGGAGCGCGTCGCCAACACAATCAGCAGACCGGCCGCACCCGCCGCAGCGGCAATCAGGAAGCTCTCCGTCAACAACTGGCGAACGATGCGTCCGCTGCTCGCGCCCAACGAAATCCGCACGCTGATCTCACGCGACCGATCGGTAGCGCGTCCGATCAATAAATTTGCGGCATTCAAACAAGCCAGCAGCAGCACCAGGATAACCACCAGACCCAATATCCGCACCATTTCATAAATGCCAGAGTGAAACCCACGCTGCGCTTGGTGTAAGGGAAAGACTTCCGCCCGATAGCCCGTGTCGTCTTTGTGGTTCAAGCGGCGCATTTGCCGGGAAAGCACATCCAATTCGGCCTGCAATGCCGATACGGCTACGCCAGAGTTTGGGCGGCCCATGATCTGCAGCCAACTGCCGCGCGCCAGCCGATCTTGGTGAGCCGCATCCAGGGCGCGCGCCATGTGAAGAGGAATCCAAAAGTCCTGGCGAATGCCGCCGTACACGCCAATGAAACCCGGCGCGGCCACGCCAATGACGGTAAACGGAATTCCGTTGAGCAGAATTTGTTTGCCGAGGATGTTCGGATCGGCGCCAAACTGCTCGCGCCACAAGCGCTCTCCCAGGACGATTACCGGATTGCGATCAAGCACTTGGTCCTCTTCGGGTTGAAAAGGCCGCCCAGCTGCGATCTTCACGCCCAAAAGGTGGAAGTAGTTTCCGGAGACAATGCCGCCGGTGGTCATCTTCGCCGATTTACCATCGCTCACGGCCAGCATCAGCATCTCGTGCGCGAACAGGCCGGAAAAGAGGCGGCTCTGGCTGCGGATATACTCGTAATCCGCGAACGAGTTTGAATAACCATCGCCGGCATTTGGATAAGACGCGTTGATGGTGACTAACTGGCGCGCGTCCACCACGGCCGGCAGAGGGTTGAGGTAAACAGCCTTCAGCCAGGTGAAGATAGTGGCGTTGAGACCAATACCGATGGCGAGTGACAGCACCACAACGGCAAAGAAGCCGGGACGTTTGCCAAACGCTCGCAGCGCGAAGCGCACATCTTGCAGAAGGGTTTCAAGATGGGGAACGCCGCGCTGGTCGCGATACTCCTCCTTGACCGACCCCAATCCTCCGAACTTAATTAAAGCCGCCCTGCGCGCCTCTTCAGGAGCCATGCCGGCCCGCATATTATCTTCCGTTTGCCAGGCGATATGGTTTTCGATTTCGCCGGCCAATTCGGTCTCGCGCCGCGTGCGCAAGACCATGCCCGCCAGACGACTCCACGCCCGCCTCAGACGTTTCATTTCGCGGCTCCCGAGGGGGCCAAGAAGCGCGCGATGATGGCGGCGGTTTGTTCCCAATCGCGGGCTTCTTTCGCAAGTTGCTTGCGCCCGGCTTTCGTCAGACTATAGAATTTCGCTTTTCGGTTGTTTTCCGAGACGCCCCACGCGAATGCGATAGACCCTTCCTGCTCCAGCTTCAAGAGCACGGGATACAGCGTGCCGTGATTGACGGAAAGCATATCTTCGCTAATCTGTTCTATGCGGCGAGCAATGCCATAGCCATGCTGCGGGCCCATTACGTCGAGGGTCTTGAGCACCATTAAGGCAAGGGTGCCTTGTTGGACATCGGTTTTCTCGTTCATGGCGTCTCCTGTTGGAATCCCATCAGAGTATGCCACAGCTTTGGTGGGAAAGCAATAGGAGGGGGCGCCAAGGGGTGCGCGACGCGCCAAACCAGACGATCCTTTTCCTCCTTTGGCCCTTTTCCAGTTGGCATAAAACGCGTCGTCGGCTGACCCCGTCGCTCGCGCCGTACAGGGCGCTGCCGGCGGCGCCTTGCAACCTCTTGCCCAGGCCATCTTACTGGAGAGTTTTCCGCCCGCCGAAAGAGGCTTGGCCATGGGCATGTACGCACTGGGGATGGTCGTCGCGCGCGTAATCGGACCAACACTGGGCGGCTATCTTACAGACCATATTTCCTGGCGCTGGGCATTCTATATCAATATCCCCATAGGCTTGCTGGCCGTCGCTATGCGATGCGACGTCCGCGGGACTCGCCGTCGCGCCGCGCGGCCTCGGAGCGATGCTTTCGTCCATAACCGTGGGCGTCCTTGTCAGCCGTGTCGATACCCGCCAGCTGATCGGCGCCGGCTTTGTCATCTTCGGCCTCACCTCCTATTGGACCTCGAAGATGAGCCTGCAACTCAGTTTTGGGAGTCTTTTCTGGCCGATCCCGTTGAGTGGCACAGCACTGGGTCTGATTTTTGTGCCGTTATCGGGAACTGCGTTGGGTACACTTCTCCAAGAGCAGTTAGGCAATGGCGTAGCGCTGTTCAATCTCATCCGGAATATCGGCGGCAGCACAGGAGCCGACTCCGGGATCGCTGCTGGTACAGCGCACCGCGTGATTGTATTTCTCGCAAGGGAAGACGCCCGTTTTATCAATGGTGTGATTCTACCGGTCGACGGTGGCCTCCACGCATCAAACGGGCAACCGAATTACTCTCACTCCTCGGCCAAGGCTGAGTTTCGCCAGGCGCAAAAGTTCATTCGGGTAAGTTGCTCACCGGTGCTTGGCAAAGGCTGTAGATGGCTCCGCGCCCGAGTTTGCTTCGTGCTTCTTGAAGTCCATGCGTTGAATTAAGCCATCCAGAATGGTGTGAACATGCCACACCTCGGTATCCGAAAGAAGGTCGCCACTGAGGCTCTTCACAAGCTGGTGAACTCTTACATCGGCCCTACCCCCTTCGCAGTCGATCACTTCGATCGGTTCCACGTGAGGATCAAACTCCTTCCACTGCCGTGTCCAGTAAGCCCGAATCTCTTCTTTCCCGACGACGCGGCCGCCTTCAGATGCCTTAGGCCAACTCACGTCCTCACTCATGAGCGCCAGGGCGCCGTCGATGTCCCGATTATTGAAGGCAGAGTATGCCTGAGCTATAAGTGCCTGTGTATTCGCCATAAATCCTTCGGAGTGCATGACGTTGTTATAGGGTGTGCGACATGGAAGTGGAGCCTTGTCGCGACCGTAATTATCGAGCCGGTAAAGCGTGTCGTTACCGCTCGTTAACACTCGCGGCTCAGCCACGTATTCCTACGGAATCTCATTTCTGTATCGCACACCCGTTGTTATACACATCGCCGCATCGATCATAGTGCCGTTTTGCGCGTTTGCGGAGAGAAGGTGTGCCGCCCGTCCCCAATTCAAGGATAGCAGGCCACGCAACGATAAGTCTAACGAGTTGATAACAAGACAGATAGAGTCCACAGCTGGGGGATGATAACACTCGATTTCTCAGCCCGAATTCGGTTAGCCTGAGTTATGACTACACCTGTTACTAAGCCTCTGACTAAACCAGGGACATCTCTTTCTTTCAGCGATGTGTTGCGGCTTCGGCCGGTGCGGCGGCTGTGGATTGCGCAGATCGTGAGCGTGTTCGGGGACTTCCTAGCGGTGTTCGCGATCATCGCGGTGGTGACGTTTAAGCTGCACGGTACGGCGACGCAGGTGGCGATGGTGCTGGTATCGTTTATGGCGCCATTGGCGATTGTCAGCCCGCTGGCCGGCGTCTTTGTGGACCGGTGGCCTTTGAAACGGACAATGATTGCAAGCGACCTGATCCGTGGCGTGCTGGTGCTGGCGCTGGTGTTTGTACACGATCTGTACGCGATATACGCCATTGTATTCATGATGAGCGTGGTTTCCGCCTTCTTCGTTCCGGCGCAATCGGTGGCGGTGCGCACGCTGGCTCCGATGGCGGGACTGATGGCAGTGAACGGATTGATGTCGCAGGCGCAGCAGGGGTCGATGATCGTGGCCCCGAGCGTTGCCGGAGAGCTGGTGCAGGTTGTGGGCGCGAACTCCTGTTTCGTCTATGACAGCTTCAGTTTCTTCTTTTCGGCGGCGCTGGTGATGACGCTGACCATCGAGCGACAGGCGGTGCGCACGGAAGGGAGCGCGGTGTTGGAATCGATGCGGCAGGGATTCGGCTTCATCTTCAAACACGCGACGATTTCGTTTGTGATTCTCGCGATGACGGCGGGAAGCTTCGCCATGCGCTGCTTCGGCGCACTGCTTTCGATCTACGTGAGGGACGTGCTGCACTCGACGTCGGCGGCGTTCGGCGTGCTGAATACACTGATCGGCGTTGGCATGATCATCGGGACGCAGCTGCTGACGCGGTTTGCGCGGCACATCCCGAAGCAGAACCTGGTGGTGTACGGATTGGGTGGGATGGGCCTGGCGGTATTGACGACGGCGGCGTTCGGCACGATGGGAGGGACGGCGGCGGGAATGTTCGGGTTGGGCCTGTGCTCGGCGGCGATTTTCGTTACGGCGACGACGCTGATCCAGCACGAGACGCCGCACGAACTATTGGGACGAGTGATGAGCTGCCTGATGTCGCTGGTGGCGGGATCGCAGGTGATCTCGATGTTCGTGGCGGGTCCGGTGGCGGAAAAGATTGGGATTCCGAAGCTCTATTACGCAAGTGCGGCGATGCTGGTGGGGATTGGCGTGGTGGGGTGGTTCAAGTTGCCGAAGGGGGAGGGAGAGGGTGAGAAGGGAGAAGTGATGAAGAGGGGGTAGGGGCGTGCGGAAACACGCGGGCTGTCCCCGGTTTGAGGAGCTTTGCGCGCGCTAGCCCGTGAAGATGCCCTCGAAGACGCGGCGCATTCTGCTTTGTAACGCCAACAAATCTTTCTCCAGATCCTCGGCCACCACGCGGTTGCCTGTCCACCTTTGCAGCAACTCGGCGATCATTTCGCGCTGCTCGGGGGCGGCCGGGATGCGCTCTGCCGGTCTGCCGGTCACGACGCGGAGGGCGTGATCCAGCGCCCGGAAATACGTCGTCGCTTCGAGCAAAAACTCGGCATCCATGCGATCCAGATGCCCGGTCTTTTCCACCACATCGATGCGCTCGGGCGTATTCAGGCTCTTGAAAAACATGCCCGCCGCTTTGAGGCGCAGGTACATCAAGATGAAATCGGCATCGTAGTAGCCACCGGCGGACGCTTTCAGAGGAGCCGCCGCGCCTTGTTCGCGCTGCAACCGCAGGCGCATCTGGCGCAAATCCTGGCGCGAGCGTCCGCTTTGCCCCCAGCGGCGCCAATCCACCTGTTGCAATTCGTTCAGAAACGAAGTAGCTCGATCGGTATCGCCGGCTACGCCGCGCGCCTTCATATAAGCGATGCCTTCCCATGCCTCGGCCTTGCTCGCGAAGTAATCGACATAGGTGGATTCCGTTTGCACCAGCATGCCTTCGCGCCCGTTTGGCCGCAGCCGCGTATCGAGCGAAAGAATGGTTCCATCGCCGGTGTAGCTGGTTAGGATCTCAATTAAGTGCTCGGCCACGCGCGTCCAAAAACGCTGGCGGTGCGCTTCGGCATCGGGAATGATGAAGAGCAGGTCGGCATCGGAAGCGAGATCGAATTCACGCATGCCGAGCCGTCCCAACGCCACCACCATCATTTCATTCTGGGGATCGTAGAACGGCTTCTCGATGGTGGCGCGGGCGCGGGCATGTTCGAGGGCCCGTTCCAAGGCAATGCGGTAGGCGCGGGCGATGACGAATTCCGCCAGCGCAGAGGCGCTGTCGAGGGTGCAGAAGACGCGTTCGCGAAAACAGATGCCGGCCGCTAAAATACGGAACATTTCACGCCGGTAAAAACGGCGCAGACCGCCAATGTCGTTCAATGGCGCAGCCAATCCTTCGAAAGCCCAGCGGCGGGTGGGATGATCGACAGCGCGCCGGATCTCTTCGAGCAGTTCCGGAAAACGCGCGAGTTGTTCTCCTAAATAGGGGCTTAGTTCAAAGACCTGCAACATCCAATCGGCGAGTGTCGAATGGTTATTCAGCAGCTGCAACTGCTGAGGCTCTCCTGCGAGTGATGAAAGAAACGCATTCAGCGCCCGCTGGGAACGATGCAGACCGCGCTCGCGAAGGCGCGCCGCGAAGTGTGGGGCAAGTTTGGCAAGCGCGTCCAATACTTCACCGGAAACGTCCATTTCTCCGCGCTCGTCAGGGCGGGCCTCTTGAAAGCCCGAAGCGCGGTTTGAGGTGACCGGCGAATATTGCAGTGGCCGCTGCGCATGCACGATGCGCTCATAAACGACTTGCACATTTTCCAGGCGGTGGTTCAACTCCTGAAGCAACTGGCCCGCTCGGCCGGAAGCGGGCTGGCCTTCTTCGCGCATGCTCATGCGCCGGGCGATGTGCTCCAAGTCGCTGGAATTGGCGGGCAGCGTGTGCGTTTGGCGGTCGTCTTCCAACTGCAGTAGATGTTCCAGACGGCGCAAGTACTCGTACGCGTCCACCAGGCGTGAATATTCGGTGGTTGATAGTAAGTCGCGGTTGTGCAGCCGCTGTAGGGCGAGCAATGTGCCGCCATGGCGCACCCAAGTTTCCCGGGCACCGTGCAAACGCTGCAAGCACTGCACGAGGAATTCAATATCGCGAATACCGCCGCGCGCCAGCTTCACATTCAGGCCCGCTTTGCGAAAGCGCCGGCGCGCCAGCTTTTCGGTGATGCGCTCGCGGGTGGCGGACATGGTCTCGATGGTGGAGAAGTCAAGGGTGGTCGAGTAAATGGAGGGCTCCACAAAATCGAGCAGAGCTTGGCCCAGGGCCTCATCGCCTGCGGCCACGCGCGCTTTGATCAGCATCTGCAATTCCCAATCGCGCGCCCGCTTGGCATAGTATTCCCGGGCTGCGGGCAGCGGCAAACATATTTCACCCAGCGTTCCTTCCGGTCGTAAGCGCAAATCCACGCGATAGCAAACGCCCGCCGCCGTGTAGGTGGAAAGGAGATTCGTGAAGCGATTCGCCACTTTCTTGAAAAACTCTTTGTTGCCGATGGTGTGCGGGCCGGCAGTCTCGCCGTTGCCGCTATAGAGAAACATCAAGTCGATGTCGGAGCTGTAATTGAGTTCGCGGCCTCCTAGTTTGCCTAGGGCGAGAACGGTAAAAACGGCAGGCCTGGCTTGCCCTTCGAGAAGAGGCTTCCCGTGGCGCGCCTCTACTTCCGCGCTGACCGCAGCCAGGGCACGAGCCAGGATGGCGTCGGCCAGATTCGAAATCTCTTCCGTGATCTCGAGCAACGAAGCATAGGCCAGCCGGTCGCGTAAGACAATGCGGACCAGTTCGCGGCGCCGAAACAGGGCCAGGTCCAGCGCAGCCGGGTGCAGGGCGCGGCGTTCGTCCAAGAACGCTTGTAGCCTTTGCTTGTAACCGTTGGTTGAGATTTGTTCGTGTAGATCTGAAATGGCAGAAAGCCAGAGGGGATAGCGCAATATTTCTTCAGAAAGAAATCCGCTCGAACCAAATAGGGTTGGTAGCCAAGGGGCCCGTTCGGGGTGGGACGCTAATTGACTGAAGCTGGCGGGGTGCCGAGAGGCAAATTCGTCGAGATAACGCGCGACGCGGTTCGGATCGGGCGAAGAGTCAGTCCACCGGTGGATGGAATCGATTGTGGACGGCATATCTCCACTTCATGAGTAAGCGCGCCCTTTGTGCGCGGGTTCCATAAAAGTTGCGGACGGGGCTTAGGAAACGGGCTCCACTGGTTCGATTATAGCGTCTGGGGTGAGGATTCCGCCGGTTAGCACAGCAGCGTAGAAGCCGCTTTCACCCGGCTTCTGGCGCAGGCGTTTTTGAATGCCTCGACCATAGGGATTGAGTGTCCGGCAAGGTTCGCGCGGAGTTGTCAGTTCGATCAGCACCGCGCTGATTCTGAAGCGCTGGCCTGTGCGCCAGACGCGATGATCGAGCCCGGCCGTGGTCAAGTTTTCGCCGAGCGCGCCGTAAAACAGCGGCCATCCTTCGGCTTGCAAATTGTCGATGACTTCGGAGGCCAGAATCAACAGCGCCTTAGCGGGTCCGCCATGCAGACGGAAGCGGTGCCGATCGCCAGAGATGCCCAGCGGTCCAACTTCCGCGCTTGCTATGGCGGTTTTGGGGACGCCGCCGGCGGAAATATTAATCTGCAGAATTCGCGGCGCCAAGCAAAACACTCCGCCGCTGACGGCAAGATTGGTAAACCGCCAGCACAAACTCGAGCGCGCGATAGCCATCTTCGCCGTTTGAAAGCGGCTCGCGGCCGGTGCGAATCGCCGCGGCAAAATCGCTGAACTGACGCTCGAAAGTGGTTACGGAGATGGCCATGGGATCTGACGAGCCGGAAGCAACCGATTGCGCAACGGGAGCAGGATCGGCCGCGTTGGCCATCTCGTCATTCAGCACATCCCAAGCGGTAAGACGGTCGCCTGAAACGATGGCGCTGCCTTTGGTTCCGTGAATTTCGATACGCTCGGTGTAGCCTGGCCAGAAGGCGGTGGCCGCCTGGAGGACGCCCGTAGCCCCGCCCGCATAAACGAACTGCGCGTTAACCACATCTTCCGATTCAATCCTGTGGCGCGCGCCCAATTGCCACATGCCGCTTACCTCAGATACCGGACCAATGAGGTGAAGGAGAATATCCACTTGATGAATGGCCTGATTGATGAGCGCGCCCCCGCCTTCGGTTTGCCAACTGCCTTTAATGGGACGGGCATAATACTCGTCGCTGCGAAACCATTTGATGTAGGCATCGGCTTCGAGAATTTTGCCGAGCCGACCAGCGCCAATGGCGCGCTTCAGGAACAAGGTGGCATCGTCGAAGCGATGCTGGCTCATGACGCCGAGTTTGATACCCGCGCCGCGCGCCAAAGCGATCATCTCGCGCGCTTCGGCAAGATTTGTGGCGATGGGCTTCTGCAGCATGACAGGCCGCTTGATTTCGGCGCAGAACTTTACCGGCTCTAAATGCGAATCGGGGAAGCTGCACACATCAACGTAATCGAGGCCGGGATAGCGGCACAAATCCGGCGTAGACTCGACAAATTCGGCATTCCAGCGCTGGGCGAAATCGCGCCCGCGCGCGGCCGTTTTGTTGGTACAAGCTACTAGCTCAAAGCCGATGTTGCGATGAGCGCGCGCGTGCATGTTGGCAATCGCGCCCGTGCCAATGAGCCCCACTCGCATTGGTTACAGCCCCGTTTCCGAGCCGCACACAAAAACTTCCAATCCGGCCTCGCGAAAGAAAACCGCCTTGGCCGCCAGGGCCAGCCGTGCTCCCTCGGCATCGGGCACGTACGCCACCTGAATGTGATTCGCTTTGTGCCGCGCCATCATTTGATCTCGCGATATGCCATGCAAAACGGCGTGCATGATAGGCCATGGCGGCGTGGTGATCTTCCAACGGCGCTCCGTTTCTTCTGGCGGAAGCGCAATGGCGCGAGCCAGGCCCAAGTCAGCCTTTAGTTTGCCGTCTTCAATAAACACGCGGCTCCAAACGATGTCGCCCGGCTTGGACACGCCCTTCAAAGAGCCACCGCCCAGCTTGAAGTACATAGGAGGTTGACGTTCGCTCACCGACCCGGCATACCCGCCCACATTGTGTGCCGCCGGCACTGCTCCGGAAATTTCGAACACCCACACAAACTCGCCCGCGTACTCTTCCCCGAAGCGCAGATCGTGCAGGGTGTTTTCGGGCGCGAAACCCAGCGCTTTCCACACGCGGTAAGTTGCCAAGCCATCCAAACCGGCGCATTCGTCCACCTCATTGAAGTGGGGGAGTGGCTGGCCTTCATAGAGCACGCGCCCATCGACCGATTTCGCGGGTGGCCGGTCTGTATTGTTGAGCATGCCCTCAACCAGGTCGGACGCGGGCGCCAGATCTTTCAGCCCCTGCTGATACTGAATGCCTATGGTGTGGCAGCCGAACTCATCCGCTATGCGGAGCGCGGCGATATACATGCGGCATTGACCCAGAATCTGTTCGTCGGTCAGATCGGTCTCCGGGTTAGGGCCGGTTTTGAACCGCAAGCCTTTCGCATCAAGCCAATGGCGGACCTCTTGAGCCTCCGAATCGGAAACTTCCCGCATGGCCGCGTATAGGGCGGATTGGCTCAGCCGCTCTTTATAAACGCCGGTGGGATTTAGCAAATGGTCGGGCACAATCGCGTTGAACATGCCCATGCAGCCTTCGTCGAACACGCCCATGATGGCTTTCTCACGCTTAAGCCGGCGAGCCAGGCTAACGCCAAGCTCTTCAGCGCGCGCGGGCAACTGCAAAGTGGAAAGCGGCCGGACGTGGCTGGTATCGTGCGTAACCGGTTGGCCATTCAACCACGCTTGGAGCTTCTCTAGAAAGTAGCTGTCGGTGAAATCGTTAGACCAGAGTGTGGAATAAGGGACGCCTGCTTTCGTCAGCGAGCCATTGAGATTCAGCATACCCACCAAGCCCGGCCATTGTCCGCTCCAGTTGGCCACTGTGAGGATGGGGCCTTTATGCGTGATCAAGCCATGCAAAACATGATGACTGTATTGCCACACCGCTTCCACGATGAGCAGCGGCGCATCTTCCGGAATGTTCTGGAAGACCGCCATGCCGTACTTTTGAGAATCGATGAAGCCGTGCTGTTTAACGGGATCGAAGGGATGCCCGCGTTCGACAGCAAAGCCGAACCCGTTGATCGCTTTCGTAACCGCCGCTTCCACGGACGCTTGTGCGGGCCAGCAAACTCGATTGGCTGAAAGACGTAGATCGCCGCTGGCAATCAGAACCACGCTGTTAGACATGGTTTTATCCTAAACCGGGGACGAACGGTTGGTTTGAAAATACGGCACCGCACCACTCGGTTGAAAAACCAAGCTAGGGCGCTTACGCTTCCGGCTCAGATAGCGGCGGCGTACTAGAGGTCGGCCGAGCGCCGATTGCCAATCGGCGCGCAGGATGCCATCCTGCCCCACATCTCCAATTTTGATTTTTCACAGCTTCTTACGCTTCCGGCTCAGATTCGGCGTTCTTCAATAGACCCAGCCGAGGGTTACCTGCAGCGCTCGGGGCGTAACCCAATGGGTTCCGCTGAAGGTGGACAGGAAATTGTAGAGCGCCGCATCGTTCGTTAAGTTCAAGACGCTCAGCTTCAGATCTGTCTTGAGCTTCTCTTTGTGGAAAAGATTGTCGGTGCCGATGCCCGCGTCGAAGATGTTGCGGCTGGCAATGCGCGGCGGATTATGATCGGCGTTGTAGGTTCCGGCCGCCGGTATCACTAGCCGGGTTGCGCCATAATTCGCGCTGCAGGAACTGATCGGATTATTTAAAGTAGCGAATTGGCTGCCGCAATAAAAACCGATGGCCGCCTGCTCATCGCCGGTAAGGGCTAACGCATCGGCCAAATCCGTCACCGCGCCCGCTACCTCGCCCGAATCGTAGCGCCAGGTGAACATGGCCCACCAACCGTCTTTACCACGCTGGTAACGGAGGAAACTGGTTTGTTGCAGCGCTTGATCATGGTCGATTCGAAACACGCCCGTATCCAGCGGCGAATTAAAAATCAAGCCGCCGCTTTCCGGCCCGAAGAAACGCGAGCGCGTGTGCCCAATGGTGGAATACGCTTGAAAGCCATGAATGTTCGAAGTGGATACCCGCACGGATACGCCATCTATTTTCGATTGACGCCATTCGATGGGGAAGGCGATGGAAGTGTTAAACAGCGTGTCGAAATCGAAAGCGTCTTTGGTGAACTTCCAAAAATAATTGGCTTCGATTTGCACATATTTCCTAATAGCCTGTTCGAGGCCCACGCTGTATTGATTGCGATGGCCCGGCCGCAGCGGGGTGCTGGCGAACGCTCCAAACACGTTGGTGGCCAGGCCGCCCGCGCCGGTGTCGCTGGAAAGCACCAGGTTCTCGTTATACGGCGTTTCCATCACGCGCGTGTAAGAGCCGCGAATTACGGTGCCCGTCATCTTCACCAGATATGAAAAGCCGGCCCGCGGCTGCAGCAGATTGTCTTTGCTGATGCCGTCGTAATTGTCGAAGCGCAAACCGGCGGTGATGGTGAGATTCTTGATGGTCATGTCGTCTTGCGCGTAAAGGGCCTGCTGGTTAATGTTCGCTTGGCCGTGAAAGGCAAACAGATGTCCGCCACGGGTGAGATCGAACGGCAGAAGCCCCGGCGAGAACGCGCTATTCGGAACATAGCCGGCAGTGCCACACTCGTTCGGATCGAGAATATTGCCAGTAGTGACGGCAGCGCCCGCAGCAGTCAAGCAAACCGCGTTGAACGACGGGTCGGTAACACCCAAAGAGAAATTTTCGCCTAAGCGCGTCTGCTCTATTTCGGTCCCCACCTTGATGTTGTGAATACCGCTAGCGTATGAAAAATCCACGCGCGTTCCCCAATTAGTCAAGTGCCGGTTCTGCGCGAGGGTTGCGGGCGAATCGGCAAATGGATTGTCGCTTGGATAGTAGTCAATGCGATCCTGCCGGATGAACGGGTTGATGGAAAGCAGCATACTGGGACTAAACGTATGCTGAAAACCCAGCGCGAAACTGAAGGTCTTGGCCTGCTGACGCTGATCTTGATCGGGCTGGTCGTAGGTGTTCGGGATTTGAAACCAGTTGCGCGCGCCGAAAATATCCAAGTGTAGAGAATCGCGGCCGGTGGGCTGATAGTCAACGCGGTCGAAGATGGATTCGTTGTTGCCATGGTCGTGAATGGGCGAGAACTCAGGGCTATCCAAAAAGTGACCCGTATTGCTGGTGTCGAGCAGGAAAAAGTTGCCCCATTTGGCGCCACCGGTTGAGATGGTGAAGTCTTCCCCCTCTGTTCCAAACGAGCCGTAATAGGTATCGAGTGAAACATGCGGCGGTTGGCCCATACCCGAGCGCGTCACGGCATTTACGACCAGACTTGTTTTGCCGCCAAACTCCGCGTCCGGCGAACTGCTTACTAGTTCAAGCGACTGAAAGGCGTTAGAGGGAAGCTGCGTTGAAAAAGTCTTGCTTTGTTGATCGCCTATCACCTGGCCATCCACCACGTAACTGGTTTCGCCATGGTCGCCTTGCGGATGGAAGAAGCCGTTGGAATCGGCCACTACTCCGCCCGATGTCAGCGGAATGATTTCGTTCAACCCTTGTGACGACGAAGATATGGGCAGGTCGGACATCAGATTCTGGCTTACGTCCACGTGGGAAGTTGGCACGTTCTCAATTGTGTCCGGAGTGGCTTCGACGGTGACGGTTTGCTGCGTGCCCGCCAGGATCAGCGCCACGTTCTGCTGAATGGGCACCTGGGTGCGGACGGCGATGGTCTGCGAATATTTTTGAAATCCCGGATCTTCGATTTGCAACGAGTAGGTGTTCGGTGGAATGTTGATAAAGCGGAATGAGCCGTCGGCTTGCGTCTTCACGGTCTGGTTGTAACTGGTGACGCTGTTGGTTAGTGAAACCGTTACTCCGGCGACGGGTGCGGCACTAGGGTCGGTCACAATTCCCTGAATGGTGCCACCTTGCCCTGTTGCCTGCGTAAAGCTGGTGCTAGTGTTGGCAGTGAGGCATGCGGCACTAAACAACATGATCAGCGCGGCAGATGAAAATGTGTATCGAAACAAAACAGAAAACTCCCTTGGTGGCGGATATCAAAACTGCCGTCGGTACTTCTCGCCTTGCATCCTTTGCCACTGAATAAGGGGACGCAAATGGGCGGTGGCTCGAAAAGCATGGCTCATGCAGCGGATGTAATCGCGCGAGCGAGCTTGGGAAGCATCAGCTTTAATTATACGGTTGCTGAAGGGTTCGATAGGGCCTTTCGCGGCAAACTTTCTGTGGGAGCAACCAAAAAAATCGCGGATTCGTCGTATAGAAGCGCACTCTGCTAGTGGAGACGTTGTACAAACTAGTAGATTAGAAGTAAGCATTGAGCAACATGGAAGAACCGGTAAGCCAGTTAAACCCTTCCGCAAAAACGGAAAGCGTGGCGCGGCCCGCGCTGATTTCCGTTATCGCCTGGTTTCGCGACCTGATGCTCTCTGTTCTGATCGCCGTGCTGGTGATCTTGTTTTTGTACCGCCCGGTAAAAGTGGAGGGTACCAGCATGATGCCGACTCTTTTCGACCAGGAGCGTCTTTTCATAAACCAGTTCAGCTATAAATTTGGCTTAGGCGATATTAAACGCGGCGACACGGTTGTGTTCTGGTATCCGGAAGATCCGACCAAGTCTTACATCAAGCGTGTCATTGGACTGCCCGGCGATACGGTTGAAGTGAAGGAGGGTTGGGTGATGGTGAACGGCAAGAAGCTGGAAGAGAATTACGTTCCAGCTGAGTACCGGGACGATCGGCCCTATCCATCCACTGTTGTGCCCGCTAACGACTATTTCGTTTTAGGCGATCACCGCATCTCATCGAACGACAGCCGCGCCTGGGGCTTTGTTCCTCGGGGCTACATTTATGGTAAAGCGGTCTTCGTCTTCTGGCCGCTGGATCATGTCGGCTCGGTCCATTAGTTGAGGGCTCAATTTCGCGATCCGCGGCTAAAAATCCACAGCACAAGCGTTCCCAACAGGCTTAACACCAAACAAGTTACCCAAGGAAAATAAACCGTCGCGGTCTTGCCGCGCCAAACAAGATCGCCCGGCAGCCGTCCCAACGGTATGTGGAGTTTGGTTAAACCTAGAACCACTGCGCCAAGCAAGGCAATGCCAAGGCCCGCAGCGATCAGCAAACGGCCGATTTGCATGCTCAATCCTTTGACTCCGCCGGATCGTAATTCAAGTTAGGACCGAGCCACCGCTCGACCTCAGCCATGCTCATCCCTTTGCGTTGGTGATAATCGGCCACTTGATCGCGGTCGATTTTGCCAAGGCTGAAATAGCGCGCTTCCGGGTGGGCGAAGTAGAGGCCACTGACGCTCGATCCCGGCCACATGGCAAACGATTCCGTAATGCGCATTCCGGTGTTTTGTTCGACATCGAGCAAACGCCAGAGAGGGCCTTTCTCCGTGTGGTCCGGGCAAGCGGGGTAACCGGCGGCAGGCCTGATGCCGCGATACTTCTCGTGGATGAAATCCTCTTTGCTCAATTTTTCCGCACAACCATAGCCCCATTCATCGCGCACGCGCTTGTGGAGGCATTCGGCGAAGGCTTCCGCCAGCCGGTCGGCAATCGCCTCCGCCATGATGGCGTTGTAATCGTCGTGCTGGGCTTTAAACCGGTCGCACAGTTCCTTGAGGCCGATTCCGCTGGTGACCGCGAAGCCGCCGATGTGATCGGGCAGCGCGGTTTCCTTTGGGGCAATGAAATCCGCCAGCGACCGGCACGGCTCGCTGCCTTCCCTGTGCGCTTGCTGGCGCAGAAAGTGGAACCGCGCGAGCACTTGGCGGCGTTTGCAATCTGTGTAAAGCTCGACATCGTCGCCTACCGCGTTGGCTGGAAACAAGCCGTAGACGCCGCGAGCCGTGATCAGGTTCTCTTCGATGATGAGATCCAGCAGAGCGTTGGCTTCACTGAAGATCTGGCTGGCTTGCGCACCTTGTTCCTTGTGCTCGAGGATGCGGGGATAAACGCCTTTCAGGCCCCAGGTGTGGAAGAACGGCGTCCAGTCAATGAACTCCCGCAAGGCACCGAGAGGAAAATTGTCGAGCACGCGTACGCCGGTAAAGGTGGGAACGGGCAGGTCTTCGGCACGCCACTGGATGGGTGTGCGGCGGGCGCGCGCGGCATCGAGGGAAAGAGCCTTCTGGCGGGGCGCGGAGTGAGCTTTGCGGAGCGCTTCGTAATCGGCCAGGTGCTGGGTTACGAACGCGGGCTTGCCATCGTCGCTCAGCAGGCTGGTAGTGACCGGCACGGCCCGGCTGGCATCCAGCACGTGAACCACCGGTTCACTATAATGCGGAGCAATTTTGATGGCGGTGTGGGCCCGGCTGGTGGTGGCCCCGCCGATCAACAGCGGCAATTTGAAACCTTGGCGCTCCATCTCGCGGGCCACATGCACCATCTCATCGAGAGACGGCGTGATCAGACCGCTGAGGCCGATCAAGTCGGCTTTCTCCGTTTTCGCCCGTTCGAGGATTTTTTCGCAGGGCACCATCACACCCATGTCGATGACTTCGTAGTTGTTGCACGCCAATACGACGCCAACAATGTTCTTGCCAATGTCGTGAACGTCACCCTTGACCGTGGCGAGCACGATTTTCCCCTGGGTCTTAACCAATTGGCCGGCCGCAGCCATCTCCAGCTTTTCGGCTTCCATGAACGGCGTCAGGTGCGCCACCGCTTTCTTCATGACCCGGGCGGACTTCACCACCTGGGGCAGAAACATTTTGCCGGCGCCGAACAGATCGCCCACCACGCTCATGCCAGCCATTAGCGGCCCTTCGATCACCAATAAGGGGCGGCCGAGTTTGACGCGGGCTTCCTCAGCGTCAATCTCGATGTAGGCGTCTATGCCTTTTACCAGCGCGTGCGAAAGACGCTCTTCCACCGTGCCGCTGCGCCACTCTTCGGACTTCTTTTCACTCACCACTGCGCCGGTGCTGGCGGCCTTCAGCGCTTCGCCATGCTCGACCAGGCGCTCTGTTGCGTCGGGCCGGCGGTTGAGAAGCACGTCCTCTACCAACTCCTTGAGTTCGGGCTCAATTTCTTCGTACACCTCGAGCATGCCGGCATTCACAATGCCCATATCCATGCCCGCCGCGATGGCGTGATACAGAAACGCCGAGTGCATGGCCTCGCGAACCTTGTTGTTACCCCGGAAACTGAACGAAATGTTTGAAACGCCGCCGCTCACTTTTGCGTGCGGCAGATGGGCCTTGATCCAGCGCGTGGCGTTCATGAAATCAACGGCGTAGTTGTTGTGCTCCTCCATGCCGGTGGCAACGGTAAGGATGTTCGGATCGAAAATAATGTCTTCCGGCTCAAATCCGACCTCATCCACCAGGATGCGGTAAGCGCGCTCGCAAATGCGGATCTTGTCCTCGTAAGTGGCGGCCTGGCCCTGCTCGTCGAAGGCCATCACCACCGCCGCCGCCCCATATTTGAGCACGGTAGAGGCGTTCTGGCGAAATTTGTCTTCGCCTTCCTTGAGCGAGATCGAGTTAACGATGCCCTTGCCCTGCAGGCACTTAAGCCCGGCCTCAATGACCTCCCATTTGGAGGAGTCCACCATGAAAGGGACCTTGGCGACTTCGGGCTCGCTGCCTAGCAGTTGAAGGAAGCGTGTCATGGCCGCTACGCCGTCAATCATGCCCTCGTCCATGCAGATGTCGATCACATTGGCGCCGTTCTCGACTTGCTGGCGCGCAATGCTGACCGCTTCCTCGTACTTGCCTTGCTTAATCAGCCCTGCGAACTTGGGCGAACCGGCCACATTGGTGCGTTCGCCGATCATGATGTAGACGCCGGGCTGCTGGGTAAAGGGCTGCGAACCCGATAAACGCAGCGGCTTGCTCCCGGTCTCAATGTCCGGCACGCTTACGGCGGACGTCGTCTTGCGCCACCCGCGCGGATGCTGGCCTTCGAGCGCTTTGGCGATGGCCGCGATGTGCTCAGGCGTGTTGCCGCAGCAGCCGCCGGCAATGTTGATCAGGCCTCCGCGCGCGAAATCGCCCAGATAACGGGCCATGTCCGCCGGCTCCAGATCGAAGCCGGTGGGCGAGAGCGGATTCGGCAAACCGGCATTCGGGTAGCAGGAGATGGGCGCGCTCGATTTTTCAGCGAGGTCTTCGAGGAACGAATACATCAGATCGGGGCCGAGCGAGCAATTGAGCCCTATCGACAACGGCTTGACGTGCTCGACCGCGTTCCAGAACGCTTCGATCGTCTGTGCCGAGATCATGGTCTCGCCGCCGCGCCCCACTGCTGCCGAGATCATTACCGGCAGTTCCTTGCCGTCCTGATCGAAGACTTCGCGGATGGCGACAAGCGCCGCCTTAGCGTTGAGCGAATCGAAGATTGTCTCAACCAGAAGCAGATCTGCGCCGCCGGCGATGAGCGCACGCGCTTGCTGCATGTAGGCGGTCTTCACCTGATCGAAAGTGACGACCCGGAAGCCGGAATCGTCGGCATCGGGCGAGTTCGAAAGAGATACTGTGAGCGGCCCCATTGCACCCGCCACGAACCTTTGACGCGAGGTCGCGTTTCCGACCCGGTCGGCCCATTCGCGGCACTGGCGCGCGGATTGCTCATTGATCTCCCAGGCCAGGCTTTGGAGGAAGGGGTCTTCGATGATCTTTTGATAAAACGCGGGATCCTTGCGGCCGCCATGTTCGCGCGGATCGTCGACGAAAAATTCGCTTTGCGTAATGCTGGTTGCGCCGAAGGTGTTGGTTTCGATGATGTCCGCCCCGGCCTCGAGAAACCTACGATGGATGTCGCAGATCATCTTCGGCTGAGTGAGGGAGAAGAGGTCGCCGTTGTTCAGCAGATCCTTTGTGGAATTTTTGAAGCGCTCGCCGCGGATGTCGGCTTCCGTCATCCCGTAGGTACGAATTGTGGTGCCCATGGCTCCGTCGATGATGGCGATTCGACTCTCCAGGATTTTCTGGAGTGGATGTTTTTGTGCTGTCGTCATGTTTAACTAATCGGCCGCAGCGGCGCGGTGAGGGTCAGCGGGTGTAAGCGCGCAGGTGGTGGAAGGCGCCTAGCCCGGAACGGCTAACGTCTTGCGGCTATGTGTGGCGCGACTGGACATGATTTCATAATAGCGATAAGGCTGGGCGGGTGTTATCCTGAATGACGGCCCCGCAGGGGTGCGAATTCATAATCAAGAATGCAAGGAGACCGGTCATGGGTTTTTTAGATGAAGCAGAGAAAATCGCAGGAGCTGTGGCGGCGGTGGAAGGCATGAAGAAGCTGGACCCGAACGCATCCATATTGACCGAGGCTGCTGCCGCGATTACTGGATTTGAAGGCGCGGGCGCGATTGCTGAGCACCTGGAGAAGAAGAAGGAAGACGGTAGCGAACAGCAGAGTTAGCGGTTTCGGGCGGCTCGGTCGATACCCGGGCTAGGGTCAGCCGCGGCGGATTTCGGCAATGAGAGGCGGTAAACTGCGAGTCGGTGTGTGCCGCAAAATGCGCATTTTTTTGGATTGCTGCGAATTCGAAACGGTTGCTAGATAATCGTCCGTTACGCCGGGCGCCAAAAAATATCAGGCAAACGTACCATATAAACGGAGGCCTTTCATGAATGATCTCGCCGTTGAAGTGAAACCAAAGAGCAAAATCACCGATGTAGAGATGCAGCGCCGCCGCGAGGCTTTGCGGCAGGCGAAAGCGCACAGCCGCATTGAGGGCCAATATCCCAGCCCAGAAGGGGAAGCGATCTTCGAAGCTTTCGTTCGCGGTGATATCGAGCGCGATGAAATCTTGCCACGCCTTCACGCGCTTCATCGCCAGCTCTGACCTTTGCCCGGTTACACCTTACAGGACGGATTAGCGCTCAAGAACAAGCTTGGGGCGACCAGCCACGATGCGCTTGAGACCGCTGAAGGCGATTTTGTCACCAGCCGTCTTTTGGACTTTGAGCGCAGGCAAGGGCCCAACGGACGATTTGACGTAGCGCACTTGAAGGCCATTCACCGGCATCTGTTTCAGGATGTTTATGAATAGGCCGGACGCACACGCGACGAGCGCGTTCTGTTGTCTGACGGCACGATTGCAAGCGAACCTATTTTGCGAAAGTTCGACGGTGCGCCCTTCATGCCAGGCCGGCTGATAGCCGATACGCTTGAGCGCATCACCGGCGAATTGCGCGTTGAAACTTATTTACGCGGCCTGAGCCGTGAGGAATTTTCCAACCGCGCCGCCGCTCTTATGGTTGAGCTGAACGGTGTGCATCCATTCCGCGAAGGTAACGGTAGAACGCAGCGCGTGTTTATAACCGAGCTCGCGCAAGAGGCAGGCCATAAGCTTGATTTTTCGTGTGTCACCCGTGAACGCATGATTCAGGCCAGCATTGCCGGGAACGAAAAGAACGACCCGGCCATGATGAGGCGCCTATTCAACGAAATCAGCGATCCGGTGCGCGTTGCCGCTTTGAACAAAGCGATTGGTTCATTAGAGCAACACGGCTTTGCTTGGAATAACCACTACATCGCAACGACCGAACCGGGCCATAAAGTCGACGTGCGGTTGGCCGGTGTTGCCGGTGAGCAGTTCATGGCGCGAACAAAAACGGCAATCCTGATCGCGCAAACGCGCGATTTACCGGAGCCGCGACCCGAGCGAGAACACGACTTCACCCTTGCCCCGGCTTCATGGAGCGAAGATGGAAGGGCAATTCAGTGCTGACAGTAGCTGAATACTTAGGAACGAAAACGTGAAAAACGACAGCCTGGGCGAAGAACTGCTGAAACGCCCGGGAGAACCTGCCGCCCGCCGAACCGCGCTCCAAGCTGCCCCCACCGTCCGGGCAAGAAGCAGACCGACCTTTGCCGGATGAATCTTGAAACAGCGGAGTGCTCCATTTGAGGCGCAACCGGCTCTCGAGTAAAAGTCGCGGCTGCGATCCGACCCGGCCCGCCGTTTAGAAGATCGGCTTGAGGACCATCCGGCCGTAGGCGACGAACGCCATGAGGAGGCCCAGCACGATGCTTAAGATGATGGGCGTGATCTCGCCGTATTTGGCATGGACCCAGACGAACACGAGGCTCTCGATGGCCAGGACCGTGGCGGCCACCACTGTGAGCGCCGGGTGCCAGTGGAAGGCGGCGGGGACGATCAGCCCGACCGTGCAGACGAGTTCGAGGATGCCGAGGGCCGTCCAAGCTTCCCGCGGCAACGCACCAAAGGACGGGACCTGCTGGCTTGTCTTGTCGAACATGAAGACTTTCATGACACCCGACGCTCCGTACACGAGCGCGGCGAGGACCTGCAGGACCCACAACAGGATGTTCATCGTGTGCCTCCACCCGGTTTCCACGTCGGTACGCGCAGGGCGGTTTCCTGAGCCTCTTCCGTCGATCTCGCAAATTGGTTCATCTTTGAAGAGTACGCCAAACAATGTTGACGAGTACGTCACTCAATTCTGAAAGTGACAGCGCTCCGGGCCGTCTTACTTGAGCGTTGGTGGCAACTCGGCGTATCGTTCGTTACGCTGGATAAGGAAGGGGTTGATTCCATGGCGACTCATTGCTGGTACAGGCACGATTTTCCGAAGCGGGCGATTGGTTGTTTTGGGTAGGTTCGTGGTGCGGAAATCGAGCCAGTCCCGCAATTGCGCAGATCGGTGGCTTGGGCTGTAAACACTGTAAGGCATTAGGCGGAACCGGCTGCGCCACCAAAATCACCACGGCAAATGCCGACCTACGCGGCTGTGTCACGGGTGCCGGCGACGGCCTCCGCGACTTCCTTGGTTGCGAACGGGCTGAAGTTGGTCCCGTAATCGAAATAATCCACGCCTTCGGTGCGCTTTAGAAAGGCGACCATCTTGTACGTCACGGGCGTCATCAGCGTTTCCCAGGCCACCTTAAACAAGTAACCGGAAACGATCAAGTTGAAAATCGTGCCGAGGGGCTGGTCGTAAAAAATGAAGAATATGACGACGGTCGTATCAACGGCTTGCCCGACGACGGTGGAACCGATGGTGCGAGTCCACAAGTATTTCCCCCGCGTGAAAATTTTCAAGGTGGCCAGGGTGAACGAATTGGAGAATTCGCCGCACCAATAGGCCAGCATGCTGCCGGCGGCGACGCGCCACACCTGGTGAAAAATGGTGTAGAACGCGGGCTGATCTTTGTATCCAGGAGCGGGCGGAATGAGCACCGCCAAATAGCTTAGGAGGGCAAACATCGATAGCGCGAAAAAGCCGTACCAGATGGCCCGGCGGGATGCGGAATACCCATACACTTCCGTAAAAATATCGCCGAAGACGTAAGTAATAGGAAACAACAACTGGGCGACGCTCACATTCAGGGTCAGGCCAAATAGCGGCACTACGAAAAATTTAGGCGCAATGACGTTGGTAATCACCAGCACCACCACGAAGAGCGTAATGAAGGTATCCAAATATTTGTAGCGGTGATCGCTTCTGAACAATGCCAGAAAGCTTTGCTTATCTGAAGGGAGGGCCATAGTTGATTAAACCTTATGGATGCGGGCGCAGCGAGCGGCGCTGGATATAATCAGAACGTGTGCAGGCTGCGGTCATTTTGCTTGATTAGCGTTCTGGTTCTGGCTGCCTGTGGTAACGATTTGAAAACGAAGGAGAAAGTGCAGGCCGCTATATTAGATCGTCTACAAAACCACTCCGGTCTCGACCTAAAGAGCATGGACGTGGCGACGACGAATGTTTCTTTTGAGAACAATATGGCGTACGCGACGGTCACATTTCACCCCAAAGACGATCCAACGGTTAATGGCGGCATGTCGATGAAATACACGTTGGAGGCGCGAGACGGGAAGTGGGTGGTGACCAAGGTTGGCGATTCGGCCGGGCACACGATGGCGCACCCCCTGGGACAAACCCAATGAAGACTGTTGCTGTTCTCGGAGGAGGCCCCGCAGGTGCTACCGCCGCTGAACGATTGGCGCGCTCGGGTCTCAGAACGATTGTTCTTGACGAGAAGCTGGCTTGGGAAAAGCCGTGCGGGGGCGGCATTACCTACAAGGCGTATTCGCAGTATCCGTACCTTCTGGAGAACGATACGCCGAAAAAAGTTGTGACGGACACCATGCTGGCTGCGCCGAAATCAGGCGCGTACAAAATGCATTTGACGCGCCCGCTTTTGATTTACTCGCGCATCGACCTGAACCGCATGCTGCTGGATCGCGCCGAAGCGGCGGGCGCGGAAATTGAGAAGGAACGTGTATTGGCGCTGGAGCGGGGGGGCAACAACTGGCGCATTCGCACTCGTTCCGGCGTGATTGACGCGGATTACTGCGTGGTGGCGACCGGGGCGCGCAACCCGTTACGGGACGTGGGCACGCAATATACGGCGGAAGATACGATGTACGCACTTGGCTATTGGGTGCCGTCGGATCAGGCGCACATCGATATACAGTTTCTGCCCAATCTGGAAGGCTATATTTGGGTTTTTCCGCGGGCCGGGCATTTGTCAGTGGGCATTTGCGGTAAAGGGGAATCGGCCCAGTGTTTGCGCGGGCGGCTGGAACGTTACATGGATGAAAAGGGCCATTCGCGCAGAGACGCCAAGTTCTATGGTCACATGCTGCCGGCGTTAGCGTGCCGGGGCTGGCGCAACAACCGGCTTTCGGGCGATGGCTGGATTGCAGTAGGGGATGCGGGCGGGCTGGTTGATCCCATTACCGGCGAAGGCCTTTATTATGCGATTCGTTCGGGCGATCTAGCCAGCCAAGTGCTGCTCAACGATTCGGAACCTGGCAAAAATGCGGAAGCGTACCGGCAGATGATCACGCGCGATTTCGGCCTGGACCTTACCTATGGCGCGGGTTTGGCCAAACGGCTGTTCTGCGGAGCTATTTGTTTTGGGGCGGTACCCAGCCGCATGATCGACTTTATGCGCCGCAGCCCGAAGTTCTGCGAAATCATGCAGGATCTGTTTGCCGGGACGCAGCCCTATCTTGAACTCAAAACCCGTCTCTTGCGCAACGTAAATACAACGCTGCACGAAATCTTTATGAGCTTTCTATTCCGCAAGCTCATTCTGGGTGAG
Source organism: Bryobacterales bacterium (assembly GCA_963785595.1). Classification (GTDB taxonomy): domain Bacteria; phylum Acidobacteriota; class Terriglobia; order Bryobacterales; family Bryobacteraceae; genus Bog-105. The sequence continues at coordinate 67,121 of CAWAVY010000006.1, forward strand.
ACGCGGGTTTAACGCGGGTATGAAAGTTGCGCAGTCCGAAGGGTTATTCGCCAGGGCCAAAGACGTAATCCCGGGCGGCGTCAATTCGCCCGTGCGCGCCTTTCGGGGCGTGGGCGGCACTCCGCGGTTCATTCTGAGAGGCGAGGGTTCGCATTTCTTCGACGTGGACGGCAACGAGTACGTGGATTACATTGGCTCGTGGGGCCCGTTGCTTTTCGGCCATCGGCCTAAAGCGGTTATCGACGCGTTAACGGACGTGCTTGAGCTCGGCACGAGCTTTGGCGCGCCCACCGGCCGGGAAGTGGAACTGGCCGAGCTTATTATCGATGCGGTTCCTTCGATTGAAATGGTTCGGCTGGTGAATTCCGGCACGGAAGCGTGCATGAGCGCTCTGCGGCTGGCGCGGGGCTTCACCGGCCGTGATCTTACGATCAAATTCGACGGCTGCTATCACGGTCACGTGGATTCGCTTTTGGTGAAGGCCGGTTCGGGCGTTGCCACTCTGAGCTTGCCGGATAGCGTGGGTGTTCCCAAGGCATTCTCGGATACAACGATTGCGCTGCCACTGAACGACCTTGAGGCGGTAGAATCCGTTTTCAAAAAACAAGGCGAGCGCATCGCCTGCATCATCATAGAGCCAGTGGTTGGCAACATGGGCCTGATTCCGCCAGTGGCCGGTTTTCTGGAAGGCTTGCGGCGCATTACCCAGCAATATGGCGCGCTGCTGATCTTCGATGAAGTCATGACGGGCTTTCGGCTTTCGCGCGGCGGGGCCCAGCAGCTTTTTAACGTAACGCCCGATCTGACGACGCTCGGCAAGATTATTGGCGGCGGATTGCCGATCGCGGCTTATGGCGGGCGCGCCGATATCATGAGCAAAGTGGCGCCAGCCGGTCCGGTTTATCAAGCCGGCACACTTTCGGGCAATCCTTTAGCGGTGAGCGCGGGTATTGCGATGCTGCGGCAGATTGAAGAGCACCCCGAAATTTATGACATTCTCGAGCAGCGGAGCGCGGCGCTGGTGGCGCATCCGCCGGAAGGTGCGGTTGTGAACCGGGTAGGGTCCATGGCTACGTTCTTTTTTCAAGCCGGTCCGGTGAAGAATGCCGGCGATGCGCGCCGCTCCGACACCGCGCTGTTCGGAAAATTCTTCCATCACTTGCTCGAGCGTGGTGTTTATCTGCCACCTTCGCAGTATGAAGCGCTGTTTGTCTCGGCGGTTCACTCGGCGGGGGATATCGAGCACACAGTCCAGGCCATCCGTGAGTTCTCCGTCCAGTAATCCGCGCGTTCTCGTCACCGGCTCAGCTAAGCGCATTGGCCGGACGATTGCGATTGAACTTTCGCGGCGCGGTTTCCAGGTGGCGATTCATTATGGTCAATCCCGTTCCGAGGCGGAAGACGTCTCCAGGGCCTGCGGCGGCGCGCCGATTTTTCAAGCCGATCTGGCGCAGGTGTCGGAAATCCGCCGCCTCTTTCAGGATGTGCGGGAATCGTTTGGAGGGCTTGACTGTCTGGTAAACAATGCCGCCCGTTTCACGCGTTTCGACCCGCTGGACATTAGCGAAGCGGATTGGGATTTCATCCACGAGATTAACTTGAAAGCCACCTTTTTCTGCTGCCAGGAGGCGGCTCGACAAATGTTGGCGAGTGGCAGCGGGCGCATTGTCAACATCAGTTCGTTGGGCGGCATACGGCCCTGGGCGGAACACGCGCATTACTGTGCTTCCAAGGCCGGCGTTATTATGCTGACCAAAGCGCTGGCCAAAGCGTTCGCGCCAAAGATCACGGTGAATTCAGTGGCACCCGGGGTTATTTCTTTCAACGACGTGGATGCCCGGACACAGGCCATGATTGACGCGACTCCGATGCGCCGGGCAGGGAAGCCGGAGGAGATTGCCGATGCGGTGCATTTTTTCCTGACGGCGCCTACGTTCATCACGGGGCAGATCATGGCGGTGGATGGCGGGCTGAACGACCGTTAGAGAGGTTCGGGGTCGTTTCCGGCTCGAAAATTCGATCACCACACACTCCCTGGCGGGTGGTTCCGTAAGCCGTTTCTGAACCGCGCATCTAAAGACCTGGCAATCCTCAACCGATGACAAACTCAGGGTTCAACGGCCCCTAAGAGTGTCGGCTTACCCAAATTCACGATTGCCGCTACGGTTGCTCAGCATTTGGCTGGTAAGTTTATGCGCCGGAGGCGGCCGGGCTGAGAATCCGCTTGGAGCGCTGCGAACCATCACCGCCGCGCAGGAAGCCCATAGCCTGAGTCTGAACGAATCCGCCCGGGCCTATCCCGTACGTTTGCGCGCGGTGGTGACCTACTATGATGCGTTAATCGACCCGCGACGGCCATCGTTTTTTGTGCATGACGAGACCGGAGGTATCTTTGTCGCGCTTTCGGAACTGCCAGCCTTTCCGGTGCATGCGGGCATGCTGGTTGAGGTAATCGGTGTCAGCGGAGCGGGCGATTTTGCGCCCATCGTTGATCGGGCTCATATCGAGGCGCTGGGTGAATCGCAACTTCCCACGCACGCGCGGCTGGTATCGCTCGCAAACCTGCTTAGCGGCGCTGAGGATGGCCAATGGGTAGAAGTGGAGGGCGTTTTGAGGTCTGTCCACGAGTCCAAGTGGGACCTGATTTTGAATATCGCCATGAACGACGGGATCATCAGCGCTATTACGCCGAAGTCATCCGGGGTTCATTTCGACGAATTCATCGACGCAAGAATCAGGCTGCGGGGAAATGCAGCGCCGGTTATGAACCGGATGCGGCAAATGACAGGGGCTCACATCCTGTTTCCGGGAAAAGAAACGATTCAGGTGGAAGAAGCGGCGCCGCCCGATCCGTTCGGCTCCGCGGTAGAGAAGGTAGACCAACTTCTGCGCTTTGATCCAAATGGCGGATTTCGGCGGCGCGCCCACGTGGCGGGCCGAGTCACGATGTTCTGGCCGGGACGGGTGATTTGCATCCAGGATTCCACGCAGGGCGTCTGCGGGCAAACGAGCCAAAAGACGCCGGTGACCGCGGGCGAAGTGGTGGACGTTCTTGGGTTTCCAATGGCCGGCGACTTCAAGCCGACACTGAGTGACGCCGCCTTCCGGTCCACGGGCCGCCGGGAACCGGAGCGGGCTTTGTTCATTAGCGCAGAGCAGGCTCTTCGCGGTGCTCAGGACGCCCAATTGGTTCAGATTGAAGGGCAGTTGATCGGTAAGGATCAAGCCGCGGCCGATCCGACTCTGTTGTTATCGAGCGGCAAGTTTGTCTTTCCGGCAGTGTTACCGGGCGCCGCCAGGGACATGCTGGCCAACTTCAAAGAAGGCAGCGTGCTGCGCGTGACCGGCATTTGTGCGGTGGCCGCCGACCACGACGACTCGGTAACCGGAGCCGGGTTTTCGGTCGCATCTTCTTTCCGGATTTTGTTGCGTTCGCCGCAAGATGTCGGTGTGATTGATACACCCACCTGGTGGACGGGCGGCCATGCGTTGCTTGTGCTGGCCGGTGTCGCGGTGATGGCGTTGGGCGCATTCTATTGGGGCGCGATGTTGAGGCGCCGCGTGAGGAAGCAGACCGAAGTGATCTCACGTCAGTTGCAGGAGGCGTCGCGGCTGAGACAGATCGCCGAAGCGGCGAATCGCGCTAAGAGCGAGTTTGTGGCCAATATGAGCCACGAAATCCGTACACCGATGAATGGCGTATTGGGTATGACCGAACTAGCGCTAGAAACCAACCTAACCAGCGAGCAGCGGGAATTGCTCGAAACCGCGAAGATTTCAGCGGATACTCTTCTCACTGTGGTTAACGATGTCCTGGACTTCTCCAAAATTGAAGCCGGCAAGCTGGACCTTGAGATGGTACCGATTCACCTGCGCGAAAGCATCGCGCGAATTCTCAAACCGCTCGCGCTGCGCGCCGATCAGAAAGGACTGGAGCTGGTTTGCAATATTAATCCCGACGTCCCAGACGAGATCGCGGCCGACCCAACACGCCTCGGACAGATTCTTGCGAACCTGTTGAGCAACGCCATCAAGTTCACCAGCTATGGCGAGATCGAGGTGGTTGTGACGCTGGATGGCATCAAAGAGGACGAGGCTTGCTTGCATTTCGTGGTGCGCGATACCGGCATCGGCATTCCGCTCGAGAGGCAGAAGTCGATCTTCGAGGCGTTTTCGCAAGCTGACACGTCCACCACCCGCAACTTCGGCGGCACCGGTTTGGGACTGACCATCTGTGCCAGGTTAGTGGCGATGATGGGCGGACGCATCTGGGTAGAAAGCCAACCAGGCCAGGGCAGTTATTTTCATTTCACGGTGGAGGTACACGTGGGGTCGCCTTTTTCCGCGCTCGATCACGCCATCTGCTCCAGCCAGCGAACCAAGACGGGTGATTTGCCGGTTCTGATTGTAGACGATAATGCCGCCAGCCGCCGGGTTCTGGCTGCGATGGCGTTGCGGGAAGGGATGCAACCCGAATTGGCGGCTAACGCCAGGGAGGCGCTGGACCGAATCGCGAATCGAAGTTTCAACTTGGCGCTGATTGATTGTCAAATGCCGGAGGTGGATGGCTTTAGTTTGGCGAAACAGATTTGTCAACGCGACGGTGCGTATCCTGTTCCCCTGATCATGCTTACTTCACCTGGGAAACCGCAACACGGCGCTCGTTGCCGCGAACTCAACCTCATGTTTTTGGCCAAACCAATCGAGGAGTCCCGGCTAGCGGAGAGCGTTCGAGTGGCCTTGGGCGGCTATAGACGAGAGGATGCCGACGTTTTCGTTTCGCGCGAGCCGTCCGACCAACCGCAGCAACCCTTACGGATTCTGCTCGCCGAAGATAATCTGGTGAACCAGAAAGTGGCGGCTCGCCTTTTACAGAAAGACGGGCATATGGTCAAGATAGCCGGTAACGGGCGTGAAGCGCTCGCGGTGTGGGGGCAGGAGGAGTTCGATCTGATCTTGATGGACGTGCAGATGCCGGAAATGGATGGACTTGAGACGACCACGGCCATTCGGCTGCGCGAGCGGACAAACGGCGCGCATATTCCGATCATCGCCCTCACTGCGCATGCTATGTCCGGGGATGCCGAAACCTGCCGTGCGGCCGGGATGGATGGCTTCGTAACCAAACCCATCCGCACAGACGATTTGTTCCGCGAAATACGGCGAGTCCAAGCAGCCTTTGGGAGCGCGCGCCGGCGCAGCCCCGTCGTTTAGAAGTCCGGCCAATCAGCGTGACGTTTCCGGTATGACATTGTAGATTTAATTTCATGTCGGAAACGGCCCGGCTTCGCGCGGATGCGTTGGCGATCTTTCGCGCGGCTCTGGAGGCGGCGAATGCCAATCATGCAGTGAGACTTCATCTGCAACGCAACGAAGGAGTGCTGTGTGCCGGCCAGGCGCGCTTTGAACTTAGCGGCATCGAGCGCATTGTATTGATGGCGGTAGGCAAAGCGGCTCCGCAAATGGCCGAGGCGGTAGAGCACGTTATTGGCGGTCGTTTGACACGCGGCTTGGTTGTCACCAAGCATGGTCATGCCGCGTCCTATGCGGGGCGCTGCGAGGTCATTGAATCGGGCCACCCGGTTCCAGATGCGGACGGCGTGCGTGCGGGCCTGGCTAGCATCGGGTTGTTGGATGAACTGACGGCGAAGGACCTGTTAGTTATGGCGGTTTCGGGCGGGGCTTCGGCTCTGTTGTGCGCTCCGGTAGAAGGCATCACGCTAGGGGCCAAACAGCAGACCACCGATCTTTTGCTGCGCGCCGGAGCCGACATTCACGAACTCAATTGCGTCCGCAAACATCTCTCCCTGCTCAAAGGCGGCAACCTGGTGGCACGGGCTTATCCGGCGCGGGTTTTGAGCCTGCTGCTTTCGGATGTGGTGGGCGATCCGCTGGATGTGATCGGGTCGGGGCTGAGCGCGCCTGATCGATCCACTTTTTCGCAAGCGATACAGATTCTTGAAAATCGCGGGGTGTGGCCGAAAGTGGGGAGTGAGATCAGAAAGCATTTGGAGAAGGGCGCGCGCGGCGAAATCGCCGAGACTCCCAAGCCGGGCGCTGTTATTTTTGAAAACGTCTCGAATGTAATTGTCGGGAGCAGCCGTCAGGCGCTGGAAGCGGCGGCGGACGAAGCCAAACGCGTTGGTTACCGGCCGCTGATTCTGTCGAGCCGCATTCAAGGCGAAGCGCGCGAGGCGGCGCGGCTGCATGCGGATATCCTCTGGGAGGCGATCACGTCGGGCCATCCGATCCAGCGGCCCGCTTGTATGTTGTCAGGCGGCGAAACCACCGTGACCGTGCGCGGCCAAGGGAAGGGTGGACGCAACCAGGAGTTCGCGCTGGCGGCGGCGGTCGCTCTGGAAGGGGCTGAAGGCGCTGTGCTGCTCTGCGCCGGCACCGATGGCACAGATGGGCCAACCGATGCGGCCGGGGCTTTGGTTGATGGCGATACTGTGGCGCGCGCGGCGGAGCGAGGTATGGATGTGGCGGATTATCTGGCGCGCAACGATTCTTATGCGTTTTTCGACGCGCTGGGCGATCTGGTGAAAACCGGGCCCACGGGGACGAACGTGATGGATGTGAACATCATGCTGGCGGGCTGAGGATAAGCCGTGCCTATTCTCGGCGCTGCGGCGTGAGCGCCTCAGCAGGAATCCCACACAAATGAGAAGCGGGATCGCAGCAAAGCTCCGTGGTGGGGTCTTTGAAACAGGAGCTTGTCACGGCAAGCGAATGCAGGAACTCGTCAAGCTTCGTTTTGTCACGGGCTGCCAGATTGGCGGGGGCCAAATTGCTTGGGAGCCCGGTGAGTTCCTCGACAATGTTCCTGCCGATGAGTTCCTCGGGGCTGCCAACGACAAAGTCGATAATTCGAGCTGCGGATTTACCCTCTCGAAATAGTGCAAGTGACTTATAGCTCCGTTCTCTTCCGCGGGCGAATAGGGAAACCGAGAAGGCGAGATAGCGGCTGTACGGCGGTCCCGGGCCAGCGAGATCAGTTGACAAAAGAGCACTGACCGGCGCATCGAACATTGCGTAATTGTTGTTGAAGTTGTAGCGGCTGTTCACCGGACCCCAATTCTGGACTTCCAGAAAAGAACAAATAACGCGACCGTCGAGAGAAAAGCTGCCTGTTGTGCTAACGAGCAATGCGCCGGAAGGTATTGTCACAAGGCCGGATAAGGGAGTCGAGAGGATCTCGGATATCGCGCCACCACGAAGATCGGAGATTTCAGCGCTTAGTTGCCGATCGGTTGAAAGATGGCCGGTAGCGTACGAACTGTGGATAGAAGCCATTTGCGAACGCAACACAACGGCCGAATAGGCCGAGCGCACGGCTACTTCATCCATAGGGAAGCTCGAAGCGGAGAAGATCGGGGAGCACGTCAGGCTCAATGCAACCACCGACCCAAGCACTCGACTTATCATCTTGTCTCGATTATCCTATTTGGCACCTCACAACCGGGCGCAGCCATGGGTAGCAAGGTGATGGAGGTGAACAACAGGCTGGCGGACTGAAAGTACCAAGTTAGGGCGCTTACGCTTCCGGCTCGGATCGGGCGTTTTGCGAAGGAAGGGCCACCTGGAAGGTGTCCCGCTCGCTCGAAAACCCCTATTTATTCATTAGATGCATCTAGGATTCAAATCGGGTTTTCATCCCTTTGGGTGGCTCGCAGAGCCATGGGGACAGGCAAGAATGCCCGCCCTACAATAATGTTTGAGCGGCTTATGTTGGAGAACATCAATCTGGAGAAGAAGCTTTCGCGCGAAGAGTATAAGCGCATGCTGCCCGCGCTGCAAATGCGCCTCTATGAGCTGGAAAAAGCCTGCTGGGACAATGGCGTGCCGAGTGTGATTTTGTTTGAGGGTTGGGATGGCTCGGGCAAAGGCAGCGCTATTTCGGCGTTGAGCCAGAGGCTTGATCCGCGCGGTTTCCGGCTTCACTCCACGCAAGCGCCGCGGACGTTTGAACAGCAGTATCCGTGGCTTTGGCGGTTCTGGTTGAAGGCGCCGAGCCGGGGGGAAATGCTCATTTTCGATCACAGCTGGTATGGCAGAATGCTGGACGAGCGGCTGGACTTGACGCTGAGCGAAGAGGAATGGCGGCGGGCCGGGCGGGACATTCTGGATTTCGAACGCATGCTGGCGGACGATGGCACGAGCATTCTCAAATTCTTTTTCCACATCGGCAGGAAGGAACAGAAGAAGCGCTTCAAGGCCATGCGGGCCGATCCGTTGGAATCGTGGCGTCTCCGCAAGGAAGATTGGCAACACCACAAAAGGTATGACGAGTATGTAGGCGTCATAGAGGAAATGTTCGAGCTGACGGATACGGACTTTGCGCCCTGGGTGATTGTGGAAGCGACGTCCACGCCCTATGCGTGCCGCAAAGTGTTTGAGACCGTGATCGCGGCGCTGGAAAGCCGTTTGGGAGAGAGCGCGCCGCCGAAAAACGAGCCGGATGTGAACGATGCCGATCTGCGCGAGGTGATGGAATCTTTGGAAGGAAAAGATGCTCGAGACGCTCGATCTAACGCGCAAGCTTGAGCGTCCGGAGTACATCCGGCAACTGGCGCGCCGACAGATTCAACTGCGTGAGCTTGGCTTCCAGGTGTACCAGCAGAAACGGCCGGTGGTGATTGTCTTTGAAGGCTGGGACGCGGCGGGCAAAGGCGGCGTGATCAAACGCATTACCGAAAAGCTCGACCCGCGGGGCTTCGTGGTTTACCCGATCAGCGCTCCGCATGGCGAAGATAAGAGCAAGCATTACCTGTATCGTTTTTGGCGGAGGCTGCCGGAGCGGGGCGCCATCGCGATCTTTGACCGGTCGTGGTACGGCCGAGTTTTAGTGGAACGAGTGGAAGGCTTCGCCAAAGAGAGCGAGTGGAAGCGCGCCTTTAAGGAGATCAATGCCTTTGAGCGCCAGTTAGACGATTTCTCGACGGTGGTGGTTAAATTTTGGCTGCACATCTCGCGCGAAGAGCAACTCAAACGATTTGAGGAGCGGCAGCGCATCGGCTATAAAGCCTGGAAGCTGACGGATGAAGACTGGCGCAATCGCGAGAAGTGGGGCGCTTATGAGGATGCGGCGGAAGAGATGCTGGTGAAGACCAGCACGACACTTGCGCCCTGGACACTGGTTGAGGCGAACGACAAATACTGGGCGCGCGTGAAGGTGTTATCACAGTTGGTGGAAGTGTTGTCGAGAGAACTCGAATACCGGCCCGAAGATCCTTTCAAAAAGGCTAAGCATAAAAGCTGAGCGCGTTGTCTCCCTGTTTCAAGAGACGCGTCTTGCGCAAGCGGCCATATTGCTCATCGAGTGTGAAGCGGGCAGCATGTTGCGCAATGGCTAGCTCGCAAGGCGTGCCGGCGAGGGCATTCAACGAAGCTGGGTATTCCGCTTCCAGCTCATAAGGCGGATCGATGAAGGCAATGTCGGCGGGATAATTCGCTAACAGGATACTGGCCTGCCCGCGCACTACGCTAATTTCCCTCGCAATGCCGAGCGACGCCAGATTGTCACGAATCACCTGGATGGCGGCACTCTTGCGCTCAATGAGAATCACCCGACTGGCGCCGCGGCTGAGGGCTTCGATGCCGACGGCTCCGCTGCCGGCATAGGCATCCAGAAAAACGCTGCCGCCGATGCGCGGGGCCAGGACGTTGAACAGGGTCTCACGCAAGCGGTCGGGCGTGGGCCGCACATCGAGGCCGGGAACGCTCTTCAGTTTTCTGCTGCGATACGCGCCGGCGATTACGCGCATTTTTATGCCACCAACACCAAACCGTAGCGCCGCTGCCAATTTTCGCGGATATAGGCGACTGCGGCGCGTAGTTCATCGCCCGGGTTTTCTTCTATAAATCGCTGCGCCTCACTGCGCGCCTGTTCGAGAATCTCGGTATCGCGGAGCAAATTGGCAAGGCGGAGGCCTGGGACGCCGGATTGGCGGGTGCCAAAAAACTCGCCGGGACCGCGCAAACGCATGTCCATCTCGGCAATATAAAAGCCGTCGTTTGATTCCTTGAGCGTGCGGATGCGTTCGCGGGCCACGTCTCCCAGTTTGCCGGTGACCAGCACGCAATAGCTTTGTTGCGCGCCACGGCCGACTCTGCCGCGCAGTTGATGAATCTGCGCCAGGCCAAAACGTTCGGCTTGTTCGATCACCATCACCGAGGCATTGGGCACATCGACGCCCACTTCGATGACAGTGGTGGCTACCAGAATCTTCAATTCTCCGGCTTGAAACTCGCGCATGGCCGCTTCCTTCATGGCGGCGCTCAAGCGGCCGTGCAGCAGGCCGACACGAAGCTTGGGGAAAACTTTCTCTGAGAGGTGCAGATACATGTTTTCGGCGGCTTTAATATCGGCGGTTGTCTCAGTCTCTTCCACAATCGGGTACACGACGTAGGCTTGACGCCCGGCGGCGATTTGTTGGGCCACAAAACTGTACACACCTTCTACGGCCGAATCGGGCACATGTTTGGTGACGATCGGCTTGCGGCCCGGCGGCATTTCATCAATGAGGGAAATGTCCAGATCGCCATAAAGTGTTAATGCGAGGGTGCGGGGAATGGGCGTGGCCGACATTACGAGAACGTCGGGCTGATCGCCTTTCTTCATGAGATCTAGACGTTGGGAAACGCCGAAACGGTGCTGCTCATCGATGATGGCTAGGCCAAGCTTGGAAAACGCCACGTCCTCCTGAATGATGGCGTGCGTGCCGACGACCATATGGACCAACCCTTGCTCCAACAGCTTTTTCATCTGCTGCTTTTCGCGCGGTGCCGATGAACCCGCCAAAAACCCGACCACATAGCCGGGTTTTTCGAGCAAGCGCTTAAAGTATGCGAAGTGCTGGGCGGCAAGGATTTCGGTGGGCGCCAGAACGGCCACCTGATAACCGTTTTCAATGGCGATGACGGCTGCTTCGGCCGCCACAATTGTCTTGCCGCTGCCAACGTCGCCCTGCAGCAGGCGATTCATGGGGTGTGGGCGTTTCATATCGTCCACGATTTCTTGAATGACGCGACGCTGCGCGCCGGTTGGCTTGAACGGCAGCATCTGCTTGATCTGTTCGCGTGCGCGCTCGCTCACGGCGAAGGAAATGCCGGGGGCGAGGCGCGCTTTGTTCTTCTTCAAGGCAAGGCCGCATTCCAGCCAGAAAAATTCATCGAAGATGAGGCGCTGCTGGGCGGACGCGCGGAATTCATTCAGCAGGCGCACATCCGTGCCGGGGGAAGGGCAGTGGGTTTCGATGATGGCCTGGCGCAGAGAGGGAAGTTGAATGCGCGCTCTGACGCTGGCGGGAAGCGGATCCTCGGGTAACACTATTTCTTTCAAAATGCGGTCGAGCAACGAGCGAAAGATGCGGGTGGAGATCTTGCCGGCAGCTTCGTAGACGGCCACGATCCGGCCGGAGTGCAGCGTTTCGTCCGCCTCATCGCCGCCGGAGAGAATCTCCACCTCCGGCTGAACCATTAGCCGGTGCCCAGTGCTTCTATCCAACTCGATTTTGCCGAACAGCGACACGCGCGTATCGGGAACGAGTGATTCGGCGTAGCGCTCGCCATGAAACCAGCGCGCCAAAAGCGTGCCTGTGCCTTCATCCTTGAATGTGGCTTCAAACAGACCGACAGCGCGCCGCCGGAAGCCGGAAATTTTCGCTGACGAGACGCGGGCCATAACCGCCGCCTTCTCGCCGGGCGCGAGTTGTGCGATCTGCTTCACGTTGGTGCGGTCTTCGTAGCGGAACGGAGCATAATAGAGAAGATCGGCGACCGTGTGAAGACCTTTGGCGGCTAACATCTCGGCGCGGGCCGGACCGATGCCTTTGACAAACTGGAGTGGCGTCGCAAGGTCCAACTCTTTAGATTAGCGTCTGCCCGCCTGGTGCAAGTATGGGCGGAGGCGGGATTCGCAAAGCAAGCGCTGGGAAGCCCAAGGCTTGACATGGGGAAGGTTTTGGCACAGGATAATAGTTCATGAACCGGCTCATACCGGCGGCGCTCATGCCGAGGTTACTCTTATCGGTAATACTGGCGGCCGTTTTTGGCATTCCGAGTGCGGCGCAAACAGAACCTAGATACCAAGAGGAAATTCTAAGGCAGGAGATTTTACCTCCAGCGGTCGCGCTGTTCCAATTGCGCCAGTACATTCTGAACAGAGTGAGTGAGAGTAAACTGTCGGCTCCCGCCACCGCCGCCGAATGGACGGCGGATTCAAAGCGCATCCGCGAAGAGATTTTGAGCGGGATCGTATTTCACGGCTGGCCGAAGGAGTGGGTGGAGTCTGCTCCTAAGTTTGAGGACTTAGGTGTTGTGCCCGGGAACGGATACCAAATTCGTAAGCTGCGCTATGAAATTGTCCCGGGGTTTCAATCGACCGCGATTCTGTACGAGCCTCTAAACCTGCACGGCAAGGTGCCCGCGATATTGAACGTGAACGGCCACGTAGGGGCATTGGGAAAATCGGTTGAATACAAACAGAAGCGATGCATCACGTTTGCACGCAACGGCATTTTGGCGTTGAATCTGGAATGGCTGTCGTATGGCGAACTGAGTGCGGAGTTCAACCAGCACTGGTATGGGGCGCATCTTGATTTGGCGGGGGCGAATGAGCTGGGCCTGTTTTATCTAGCGATGCGCCGGGGGCTGGACTATCTTTACGAACATCCGAATACCGATCGGGCGCGGGTGGGTATGACGGGATTGTCGGGCGGTGGATGGCAGACTATTATTCTCAGTTCGCTGGACGAACGCGTTAAGGAAGCGGCGGCCATCGCGGGTTTCTCATCGATTATTCCGCGTGTTGAGGCTACGGAATTTGGGGACATTGGAGATATAGAGCAATCCGCGACCGATCTCTTCAATGGCCGCGACTACCCTTGGCTGGCAGCCCTGCGAGCGCCGCGACCCACTCTGTTGGCTTACAACGCTGAGGACGATTGCTGCTTTCGGGCGGCGATGGTCAAGCCCGGAGTATTCGACGCCATCGGTCCGTTCTTTACGCTGTATGGCAAGCGGGAAGACTTTGCCTGGCACGAAAACCGCGATCCCGGCACTCACAATTATCAGTTGGACAATCGCAAGGCGGCCTATGAATTTTTCAGTCATCATTTCGAAATTCCTCTTATCGAAGAGGATCCGGGCATAGGATCGGAGGTTAAGAGTTACGACGAACTGGTGGTGGGCTTGCCAGCCGATAACCTCACAATTGTAGGGTTGGCGCGGCAGTTCGCGGACCAAGTCAAGCGGGACGCGCTGCCATCGGAGGCGTCGTCACGCGATAGGGAACGCGCCAGACTAAAAGAGATAGTACGCTACCAGGCGGCGAAGGCAAGCCGTGTCTGGACCACTGGTGTCACAAAGCACGGAGGCATTGAAACGAAAACGCACTTATTCGCGATGACGGACGGGTTGACGACCAGCGGAGTTTGGCTGCGGCCGATTGGCGCGCTTGAGAGCGCACCGGCCACCATTGTTCTGGACGACAAAGGCAAAGCTGCGGCTTCGGTGGCGGTTACCGACAGAGTAAACCGAGGCGACCAGGTGTTGGCGGCCGATCTGCCTTTTTACGGCGACGCCTGGAAAGACGAGAACACCTGGTTGTTTGAACAGATGATTGATACTACCGGCGCAAGGCCGCTGGGAATCGAAGCGGCGCATCTGGTGGAACTCGCCCACTGGCTCAAGCAGCAGGGTGCGCCGAGGGTGCGCCTGGAAACGAACGGGATGCGCAGCCAAGTGGCGGCCCTGGTGGCGGCCGCGCTTGAGCCGAATCTGTTTTCCGAAGTGGCCGTGCAGCACGGTATTGCGAGCTTGCGATATCTGGTTGACAAGCCCGTGCCATTTCACGAAGCTGCTGACTTGTTCTGTCTCGATTTGTATAAGTTTACGGATGTGGACAGGCTAGTGGTGCTGGGCCCGAGCAAAACGAGCAGCACGGGTTCGAGATAGAGATCGCCTGGAAACGTGACGGCGATGCAATTGAGGGCGCCTCTCAATAGCGGACTCTCTTTAAATATTCGAGAGTGACCGGCACTTGCTCGATTGCCGAAGGCGATTCGTCTTCAATGAAATAGGCCGCCACGCCGTTGCGCTTGGCCTGCCGGAGAATCTCAGGCCAGCGCAGTTGACCCTGACCTAGAGCGACGCTGGATACGTCGGTGGCCGAGCCGCTAGTATTCTGTTGGGTTCCGCGCGCCAGATCCTTTAAATGCAGGAGCCGGAACCGCTTTGGATAACGTTCAAGAAACGCCGCCGGATCGGCTCCCGCTTGAGCGAACCAGAATGTATCCATTTCAAAGAAGACCGACTCGGGCTTAGTCTCGCGCGCGAGCACGTCGAACAGAGTCTCCGTTGGTGTCTGTACGAACTCGAAGCCGTGCGGATGATACCCGAACTCTAGGTTCGCAGCGCGTAACCGTTCGCCCCAATCGTTGAAGTTGGATGCGGCGCTATGCACCTGCTCTTCGGTAAGAGCGCCCTTATGAGGAATCCAGGATGCCAGTACATACGAGGCCCCGAGCGCTTTGGCATCATCGATCACCCCCGGCAGCGCCTGCTCTAAACGCTCGTAACCGGCGATCAGGCTTGTGCAGCGTAATCCGGCGTTGTCGAGAAGAGTCTTGAATTCAGCCGCGCTGCGACCATAGAAACTTGCGGTTTCCACCGTCTGGATGCCCAAAGCGCGTATCATCTTAAGCGTCGCAGGAAGGTCATGCTTCAACTGTTCGCGGTACGTCCATAGCTCCATGCCGACGGGTTGGGTGAAGTGCCGCGGCTCGACACTCGCGGCTTGCTTCGGGGTCCAATTGTGAAAAGCGCCGGTGCCGTGATTCAACCATAGGTCCACGCGCGGCGCGTCCCAGGCATAGGGTTTCTGAAGAATGTCGAGATCGCCATCGCCGTCAAAATCGGCGAGCTTGCCATCGTGCCAACCCTCATGCTCGTCAAGAATGACGGGCGTGAATCCACCTTTGCCGTCGCCGTATAGGATCCAAGCGGTGGCGTTAGGATTGTCCAATTTTTCCTGGCCGCGATTCCACTTGCCTTGCTCGGCGGTTAGAATATCGAGATGGCCATCGCGGTTTATGTCGCCGAGTTCCAGAGTGTGACCGTGGATCATATCGCGATCTAATAACGCTCTTCCCTGCCAGTCGGCTGACTTCAAAGGATCGCCCTGGCATTCGTAAAGCATGAGAGGACCAGATCCATCTCCCGGCGCGATGACAATCTGCGGATACTTTCCCTGGGTGAAACGTCCCGCCCTGATGCGCCCACCCATCTTGCCAACACGGATGGGGCGAAACTGGTTGCCGCCTTCATGGTGGAACCAGTAATTGCCGGCCAACAAGTCGACCTTTCCATCGCCATCGATATCGTAAGCGTCCATGCCTTCGGCGTATAACGCGGCCCCGTTTTCGCCTTCACCGGCGTGGCCATTAAAGATCTCCACATAGGGCCATGGCTCAGTGTGGCGAGGATCGCTGGGGATTTCGGCCAGATAGATGGCTTTCGCCTCCTGGTTCCAGAAGACGAGCTGCGGCTTTCCGGTACCTTTGATATCGGCGAACACTTGGTCGTGATGCTGACGGCCGCCACCGTTCTTGATGATGTGCCGCTTCCAGGGGACGCTGGGATCGAAGTTCGGGTACGGATTCTCCCACCACCAAAGCTTGGTACCCTGCCAATCGTTCCCGAAAACTATATCTAAGTCGCCATCTCCGTCGATGTCATAAGCGGCACCGCCCGCTTCAATCGGCAGAAACTCGGGTTCAATCGGGTAGCGTAGCCATCCTGTGGGAACGCGCCGGTACCAGACCAACGCCGGACCAGTGACGCGAAAGCTCATTACGAAATCGGTCGCAGGGGAATCGGGATCGAGATGGGCAGCCAGCGCGCCTGTCTGCTCCCGCGAAGTACCGGGTGCCGGAAGATCTCCTAAGCGGCTCGACAGGCGCGTCCATGCGGTAGAGTCAGCTTGACTGTGGGACAGGCCTAACAAGATGAGCACCGCGATAACTGCGATGGTATACCAGAAAGCTCGGTATCGGAAGAGTTGTTTCATGAGGGCGCATAGATGCCGCTATCATGTCACATCCGTTGAGAACCCGATGTGCGACAGGTAAGTGGGGCGAGGCGAGCGGGTAGTGGCGCTCCCCTGAAAAGCAAGTTGGAGAGGATTGGGTTGACCGGACGGGGACATAGGTAAGACTTTGGAGCGGGGTCGTTAGCGCCCGCTGAAAAAACAAGTTAGGGCGCTTACGCTTGCGGCTCGGATTCGGCGTTTTTCATCATCAGTGGTGGGCCGCACAAGGTGAGCAGGCCCGGGTGCAACCGCTCCTTGCCAGTCACGGTTCAGCTAGGGCCTCGGAGCGAAATGGAGGGTTTTCGTTATCAATGGTGGCCGGCAGTTGTGCCATCCTAGCAAGACTTGGCAGCCGTTCCAAAAACCGCAATGTTGTCCGGCGATCCGGGGGTGCAGGAGACCATGCAGTTGCTGCTGAATGCGTCTAACGTCCATTACGGTCTTATTTATGTTGCGCTGTTCGCACTACCGCTGTTCGGCGGGGCCGGTTTTAGAAGCGGCATTCCGGCGTGGCTGAGGATTGTGTCGGTGGCCGGTCTAATCTCTAGTCTGGTGGCCGTTTTGATAGCGATCCACCCGATTATTGGCGAGAGGTTGGCTAAGCCGCCCGTGCAATCAGTTTCACTGGCTCAAGCAATCCTTCGCGCATCATTGTCAAGACATTCGCTACCATGAGCGGCGTCTTCTCACCCATCAGCAACTGGAGGCCGAGAACCGGCGGCCCCTCTTGCGCCATGCGCGCCATCGCCCGCTGAGTCACCTGGATGGCGGAGTCCTTTTGGCTTCGAACTTCCTCGATACGGAATCCGGCATCCCGCAAGGCGTCGGTATAGGTTGGCAGATCGGCCACGAAACTCGTTTCGTCAGTCATCGCCCAGGGAACTGGATAGCGAATTGCGCCTTCGGCCACACGAACGATATCGAATATGGCAAAGAGGCCAGCGGGCTTCAAGACGCGGCGAACCTCACGGAAAACGCCGGCCTTAGCGGCTATATTCATGCCTACATGAATCATGGAGGCCCGGTCGAATGTCGCTGGTTCGAACGGCAAGTTTAGAGCGTTGGCCTTTTGAAATTCCAGCAAGCCTTCCAGCTTCAGCAAGGCCGTCAAGCTTTTTGCCACCTCGACGAATTCTTCCGTCAAGTCAACGCCCATCACCCGACATTGCAGTTCTGCGGCGAAGTAACGGGCTGGACCGCCAATTCCGCAGCCCACATCGAGCAGGCGCAAACCGGGACGAAGATCCATTCGAGAGGCTAACTCGCGGGTAGCCTCAAGGCCGCCCACGTGAAAGTGGTCCAAGCCCGCGAAATCTTCAAGAGTGAGATGCGCAGGCTCTTTACCGACACGCTTCAGCCCGTGGAGAATGGACTCTCCGAGCCGGCCTCTCGTGTAATGTCCCGCAACTTTTGCCTCGGTACTCATCGCCCCTCCATTGTTCGGATGGAAATCAATTATACCGGCTAAGACGCCGGGCGCAGCCGCCGTGTTCTAATGGTCATCGGGCTCCAGCAATGTTGCGGGGGTGCCGGGACATTTCGCCGCGGCCCATTAGAAACTTGCTAAGAACTAGCAGGTGGGTTTTCACGATATAAGAGGCAGCATGAAATACGGTATCAATAAAAATTCTTTGGATTTATCGGCTTGTGAAAGCGCACGCGTTGGCTTTGCAGGGACCACCAATCTTGGCGCCACCCGCAGAAGAGGAGCCGGACTCATTTCGTTTTGGACCATTATTTTATCGGCTAGTTGCCTGCTGGGGGTTTCGTGTGGCGGCGGAAGCAGTTCCGGGAGTACCAGCAGCACGCCAAGCGCACCGCTTATCAGCGGAATCAGCGCAACGCCGACGTCAACAACCGCTCAAATCGCCTGGACAACCGACGAGGCTTCCTCCACCAATGTGAATTACGGTACGACATCATCTTATGGACAAACGTCGAACAACGCGTCACTCGTCACCGCTCACACGGCTTCGCTGACGGGCCTGACCTGCGACACCACATATCATTATCAAGTCAACTCGGTGAACTCGACAGGACAAAGTTCGACGTCAGGAGACCAGACTTTCGTGACGGGCAGCACTGGGGATTCAAATGTTAACTGTGTGCCGGTTTCCGAAAATTTTGACGGTCCAACCCTAAACACGGCCCTGTGGACCTTCATTAATCCGAAGTCGGACGCAACGGTTGTGATGAATGGCACGGCCGCGACGATTAACGTGCCACAGGGATCCATTCACGATCCGTTTACGCCCGGGAGCGCGGCGGTTCAATTGATGGAGAGCATCACCAACACGGACTTTAAGGTTCAGGCGCGATTCCAATCGACCGTGGAAATTAACATCCAGCAAGAAGGAATTATCGCGCGGCAGGATGACACGAATTTCCTGGCGTTCAAGGTTTACAGCGACGGTTCGAATGTACACATCTATGCGGGGCAAACGACCAACGGGACCCCCACCAACATAACCGATACGATTATCAACGTGACACAAGCTCCGATCTGGCTTCAGTTGGAAAGGAGCGGCAACAACTGGGTTGGTAAATGGTCCACGGACGGCGTGAATTTTACAACGGGTGCGTCCTTTTCTTATGCGTTAACGATTTCCCAAGTTGGTCCTTTTGCCGCGAACTTCAACGCGATCGCCACCAGCGCTCCGGCGTTTACGGCGATCGTCGATTATTTCTTTAACGTTGGGAGCCCAGTAGGGAACAATGATGGTCCGGCGGTATTTCCGGCAATCACTATCGACGCAAACCCGCCCTCGACACTCCTAGAAAAGACTCTCGCGGACATTCAGGGCAGCGGGCACCTGAACCCGGTAGCGGGATTTGGCAGCTGCCTCGCTACCACTTGCGTGGTGAACGCGACGCCGTCGAACGGCATCTATTGGTACGGCTATCCCGCGTCAGGCGTGCTGACCGACCCTTGGCCGAAATACACGGTGGTGGGTGACGGCGACGCGTATGGAGATATGCTTGCGCGTGACGTCAACGGAGACGGGGCGGTTGACATCGTGGCCAGTTATATTCCGCCGGGCGGGAGCAACAGCATCGTATGGTTCGAGAATCCGAGAGGTCAGGGCGGGGATCCCACAAGCGCAACTTGGACCATGCACACGATCGGGAACGGCGTAGGCGAGAACGACCTGGTTCTCGCAGACATCGACGGAGACGGGAAATTGGACGTGGTCACCCCGAGCTACATCTATTTCCAAAACACTCCGGATTCCTGGACTCCGGTGCAGTATAACGCGGCGACTCGCGGTGTTGCCCTTCTCGATATCGGATCGGGCAACGGCAGCATCAATGTAGTCAGCACCGTGGCGAATTCCACAGCCACATACAACGCGGTCTGGTTTGAGAACCCACGGGAAAGCGGAGGAAATGCGCGGACAGATAGCTGGATCATGCACACCATAGGGCCCACTTATGCGTGCTCGGCCACCAGTTGCCCGACATCGGACGTTTACATTCCGGCATACGGATCGGGCGATCTGGACGGCGATAAGAGGATGGATATCGTTATGGGGCAATCGCAAGGTCCCAATGGGGCACTGCCGCCAGCGGGCGGGTTGGTTTGGTTCGAGGCTCCGGCAGACCGCCGCAATGGGACGTGGACCATGCATACAATCGACGCAAGCTTTTCCGACACGCAGACCATCCGCGTCGTTGACATGGATCAGAACGGCACTTTGGATTTGGTGACGGCCGAACAGGATCAGTCCATTTTCCGGCGCGTGTCTGTCTTCCATAACGACGGAAAAGGCAACTTCACTCAGCAGATCCTCTCGAACGGCGCCGGGGATGATATAACCGTTGGAAACGCGAGGGACACGGGAGCCTTGGATATTCTGGATTCCGGACACGGGGCTTTCGGCATGATTCACCCGCTCAAGCTATTTTTGAATCCCATTCAATAGCGAAAAAGAGGGGGGACGGCGGCTCCGAGTAGCGCGGAGCGTCCCCCCTTTTTCTTAACTTTTTGCAGGGCTAAAATCAAATTGTTGAATGCTCCGCAGAGGGTTTCTTTGATATAAAAAGCCCTGCAAAATGGCGTTTTCGTAACAAAGTTTACAGACAAAGTTTGCGAAGTGTGACCTAGGTTTCCGAAACCTCTCGCCTTTAGTCACGCTGGTACCAACTTGCCCACATTTCGGTTGACAGAGTGGTGCAAAGTGAAGCAAACTGTCATCCACAGGCACCTGAAAAGCGGTTGACCTTGGGACCAACGAATTTCACCCATGTCGTTGAGAGTGCGGTAGCTGTGTCCGATTTAGAATTGAGACCGGCAGTTCCCCGTGGAAGTTCCGTCAGAAAGTTTGTCGGCTACCTTCGATTTTCCTCCCATAAATGCTTTAGCCGTTTGCATTTAGCGGATCAGCCCTTTTCGACAGTTCCATTCACCGCAGCCCTGCCGAGTTTAAGCAGCGCTCGAATCGATTTTGGGTTAGTTCGCAAATCCAATCTCTTTGGAGGGAGATTGATACCGCATACAAACTGCAACACTTTCGATGAAGTAAATATCGCAATGCAATGGTTCGCGTTTCGAGTTCGTGCCAGACACGAGAAGAGCGTGACTGAGCAATTACGCGAGAAACGCGAGGAGTGCTTCCTGCCGCTGGTGAAAAAAAGCAGGAAATGGGCGAAGCGCTCGGTTGTTCTAGAGTTGCCAGTTATTTCGGGCTACGTGTTCTGCCGGTCACACCGATTCGGAATGCTCCCGATTCTCAAGACACCGGGCGTGGTAGATGTCGTGAGAACCGGGAATTCGCCGGCGCCGATTCCAGACTGGGAGATCTCAGCTTTGGAGCGAGCGGTAAATGCCGCCGTTCTGATTGAGCCTTGTCCGTACATTGAAGTCGGCCAGAAAGTGGAAATTCGCAGTGGTCCACTTGCCGGGATTGTTGGCATCATCAGCGATCGGAAGAAACCCGATCACGTGATTTTATCCGTCGAGCTACTTCGTCGATCAGTACGAGTACAGATCGAGTTGGCTCACCTATCCGCCTCGCAGGAGCTGTCTCTCTTGGCGGTCGCGCACTAAAACAATCAACGAGGGTACGCCTAATTGGGCGTGTTCCGCCGAGACATCGCCAAGTGCCGGATAGGCAGCGATGCAAGAGGAGCGAAAGACGAGAATGCCGTTAACGAATAAAGCTCACGCTGTAACTTTCAGGCTTGGTACCCGGGAATATGAGCAACTCGTGAGGACCGTAGCGACAAAGGGATCTCGAAGCCTTTCCGAGTTTACCCGGACGGCGGTGCTGAACCAAATTGTCGCCGACGGTTTGGATAAGTTCCTAAAAGACGAGTTAAACGCTCTGATGGAGACATTGGACGAATTTGACGCGAAGGTCCGCGATTTGCGGAGACAAATTCACCAGTTCTCGATGAGGTCGGATTCTCAGACAAATTGAATTCGTGAAATTGGTAATGGGGCATGAAAAGGGTTAAGCTACGTTCGAGTTGGATTTGGTCGCTGGGCTTTTGGGCGATGGCGGCGGCGCTTGGATTTTCGCAAAGCCCGGTTGGACCCGTCGCGGCAGGCGCGGTTCAACCGGACAATCCGGCGACACAAGCAGTGGGATCGAGTTCCGCTGTTGTTCCGTCGAACCGCGACGGGGCGGGACCTCCGCAACCGGTTGCGCAAAGGGTTGCAAATTACATACTCGGGGCGGACGACACAATCGTGATTCGCGCTTTTCAAGCCGAAGAACTGTCCGATAAGCCAATGCAGATCGATGGAGAGGGTTATATTAACCTGGCTCTGATCGGCCGGGTCAAGGCTGCCGGTTTGTCTGTCGCCGAGTTGGAAGCAGAGATCACGAGGCGCCTCAAAGACTACGTCAAAAATCCGCAGGTCTCTGTGCTGGTAACGGACTACCGGAGCGAACCGGTTTCGGTGGTAGGCGATGTTTCGACGCCGGGCTTGGTGCAACTGAGAGGTCAGAAAACGTTGGTTGAAGTGATCGCCCTTGCCGGAGGACTGAAAGCGGACGCGGGAAACTCAGTTACGATCACGCGCCAATGCTCAAACGGACGGCTGCCGATTTCGGGGGCAGTGGATAGTCCGGACGGAAACCTTAGCATCGCCCGGGTGAATTTGCACGATGTGATGGATGGCCGCGACACGAAGGATAATGTGCTGATCAAGCCAAACGATGTGCTGATGGTTCCAAAAGCACGACTGTTGTATGTGGTGGGCGAAGTCCAAAAGCCCGGCGCTTACGTACTCAACGAAAGAGACTCAGTGTCGGTGCTTCAGGCGTTGGCCTTAGCCGGAGGATTCACGCAGGTAGCGGCTCCGAAGAAGGCAAAGATATTGTATGAGCACGAAGGCCAACCTAATCGCACCGAGGTGCCTGCGAATCTGCGGAACATCATGAGCGGAAAAGCGCCCGATATCAGTTTGCACGCAGAGGATATTTTGTTCGTTCCCAGCAATTTGCCAAAGAGGGCTGGCGCCAAAGCTCTTGAAACGGTGATCAATATGGCGGGCGTCGCGGTGTGGCGGTTCTAATGGCGGGTAGGATTTAAACGGATGCAAAGTAACGGCCAGCAATCGAAGGGAAGGATGATAGGCGGCTCGGAGCACGCATTAGTGCCGTTTGACTCGCGGGCGCTGGTCATCAATCACCGGTCCACTGGAGCGAGGATCGACGCGGAGGTCAAGTACCGCGCGCTGCTAAGGAGACACGGCAAAGCGATCATTGTGATTCTTTTGTCCGGTTTGGCGGCGAGCGGGATCGTGACGTGTCTGATGACGCCATCGTACAGAGCGACAACGATGGTTGAAGTTTTGCCGGTGAACCAGGACTTTCTCAACAACCGAGACATCGACCCCAACCTATCCACTTCGACGATGGACAGTTATCTCGAGACGCAGACCAGACTTTTAAAGAGCGAGGCTGTCTTGGACCGGGCGGCGGCTGTTCTTATGGCCAAGTCAGCCGAATACCTAGAAAAGCGTGAGAGTGCGGCGGCCAGGCTGGAACGTTGGCTGGGGTTGCGCGGGCCTGCCAAGAGCGCTTTGCAGTCTGACATTAAGAAGACGTTGGCAGGCGTAAAAGTGAAAGCCGAGGGCCAATCGAGCCTAATCTCGATTACTCTGACGGCTCCCAACGCCCAATTGGCGGCCGATGCGGCGAATGCGGTGGCGAACCAGCACATTCTGGCAATACAGGACGCACGATGGGCGATGGCAACCGAGACCACAGAGTTTCTAAGTGGTCAGCTCAGTGCGCTTCGCAGTAAGTTGCAGGAATCGGAGAACGCGTTGCAAGCGTATGCGCAGAAATCTGGAATTATCTTTACTTCCGATGCGGAACGGGAGAGCGTGAATGCGGCTAAATTGCGAGAGGTGCAGGCCGATCTTGAAAAGGCCGAGGCGGACCGGGCGGATAAGCAGTCGCAGCTAGAGCTTGTTAATTCGAGCCCGGCGGACGCCTTGCCTAAGGTACTGGATGACGCAGGAATCCGGGAAGCGGAGAGTAAGCTGGCGGACCTGAGACGCCAAGCGGCGAGCCTAAGCGATCTATATACGCCAAAACACTATAAGGTTGCTGAGGTGAAGGCTCAGATCGAAACAGTAGAGGAGCAGATCAAGGCGCAGAGGGCATTGGTGATTGCCCGCCTCAAAAACGATTACCACGCCGCTCTACGCCGCGAGGGAATCGAGAAAGAGGAGTATAGCCGCCAGTTGGCGCGCGTTTCGGATCAATCGTCAAAACAGGTTGGCTACAACTTGCTGAAACGCGAGGTTGACGCGAATCGGGATCTGTATCAATCGATGTTGCAGAGAATCCGGGAGGCGAGCGTAGTAGCGGCTTTGCGGGCGAGCAATATTCGAGTAGTGGATCCCGCAAAGCGGCCTGGTTTGCCCTATCAACCCAACGTGCCGCTTAATCTGGGAATCGGAGTTCTGTGCGGAATGCTGTTTTCGATTCTGTACGTATTGGTGCGCGAGCGGACGGACAACAGCATAAGGACCGCGGGAGAGACGACCAAAGTTCTGAGGACGCGGGAATTGGCGATTGTTCCCGCGGCCAAACAGGACATGCGCACCCAGATTGTGGCTCCTTCGGCAAACGGAAAGTCACACCAGGGAAAGCTACTTCAGAAAGTGTCGCTCCCCAAGAATCCTAGCGAGGATGTAGTGAGGAACTGGAAGACGGCTGGCTCGGTTGTGGCAGAGTCATTCCGTAGCGCTGTGGCGTCGATCATTCTGTGGGGCCGAGAAACGGACAAGGTTCATAAAGTCCTGGTGATTACCAGTGCGCATTCGGGCGCTGGTAAGACCACTTCCGTTCTCAATCTAGGTCTCGGTCTGGCGGAAAGCGGGCGGAGGGTTCTGTTAATCGACGGCGATCTGAGAATCCCGCGGCTCGGGCAGGTGTTCGGTTTCGAGGATATGCCGGGTTTAACCAATTTACTGGTTGAAAGGCTGCACCCGGTGGTGGCGAGCGAGTTGATTCGCGAGTCTGGAGTGGACGGGCTCGATTTACTTCCCAGCGGACCGCTGTACATGAATGTCGCTGAACTGCTTCATTTAGAAGACTTGAGAGAGTTTCTGGCATATGCCAGATCGCAATATGATTTCGTGCTGATCGACTCACCGCCGGCTCTTCCGTTGACGGATGCGCGCCTGCTGGCGCAACATGCCGATGGAGTGGTTTTTGTGGTCCAGGCGGGGACGACAACCGTTGAACAAACGCAAACGATTCAAGAATGCTTCCAACAAGATGGCACCTACGTTTTCGGTTCTATTCTGAATCACTGGGATGCGAAACGCGAAGATCCCTCCTATCTGACGTCGTACATGAAATATGCGGTGTCGACTAAGAACGTCAAATTAGCAAACGTCAAGCGCACGCCGCGCTTCCTTTCGCTGCCGGCGGCGGAACGGGAGAAAACACAGTCAGTCGGTAGCTCGGACTAACTGGCTGGTTTTGGAAATGTCTATGGGCCACCCTCACCGCAGAATGTACGATGTTGTGCAGTTGTCGTTGGACATCTGCGGCATAAGTGTGATTTGGTTGGGGAGCATACAGGCGCGCGTCTTGATCAATCCATTTTTGGCGCACCGAGTGAATGCGTCTAACTCAGTTTCGTGGTCGCCCCCTGTGATAGCAGTTGTTTTGATTTGGCTGGCGGTATCGATGAGGTTCGGGATGTATCGGACACCCGAAAGAACGACCTTCTCCAGTATTCAGTTATCCGCGTTCGAGAACGCGTTTGTGCTGACCATGATCACCGCCCTGGTGACTTTCTTTTCGAGAGGGTTTGGCCAATTTCTGTCTCGAATGTTTGTGCCGGTGATGCTCCCGGTGGCGTTCGTCGTTCTGGTGGCTTCTCGATATGCGGCCCTGGCCCTCGCGGCTCTGGCTGGAAAGAAGTGGGATACTCCCCTGCGCGTAGCTCTGGTTGCCGATTGGGAGAAAGCCAGGCAGTTCATGGGCAATATGAAGGGAGCGCCGGGCAATTCTTTCAGGGGGCTCATCGTGCCGGAGATGGACCTGACGCTCGCGGAAAATTCCACGATTCGGGTTCTGGGCACGACCCGTCAAATTGCGGAATTGATTAATAAAGAGCGCCTGGACCACGTAATCGTTTTGAATGCTTCCCTGCCGAGTGTTGAACTTGAACATTGTTCGCGAGTGTTCAAGCGGATGAACATGCCGGTTAGCTGTGCGCTGGACTTGACGCCGGAGCCTAGCCGCGTGGACGTGAGCCACAACTACGGACTGACGTTTGTAGAGTTGATCCCGATTCAATTTACGCGGCGCCAACTGGTAATCAAGCGAGTTTTCGATGTTGTGCTATCGGTTATCGCGCTTCTTGCACTGCTTCCGCTGTTTGCCGTCATCGCCTTATTGATTAAAGCGACCTCCCCCGGTTCGGTGCTTTATAAGTCACGCCGGATCGGCAGAGGGGGGCGTCAGTTCACGTTTTTGAAGTTCCGTTCTATGTATTCGGACGGCGACCGGCGAAGAGTGGCTGCGGAGAATGAGAAAAGCGGGCACATTTTCAAGATCAAGAACGACCCGCGGGTAACGCCAATTGGCGGATGGCTGCGAAACTACAGCCTGGATGAACTGCCGCAGCTGATCAATATCCTTGCCGGGGAGATGAGTTTCGTTGGACCTCGCCCTCTTCCCGCCTCGGACCTAGAACCCGATGGTATGAGCAAGCAATACACGGCGTGGTCGGAAGGCAGAGCGAAGGTACACCCAGGCTTGACAGGGTTGTGGCAAGTGAGCGGGCGAAGCGACTTGTCTTTTGAGGATATGGTGCGTTTGGATCTTTCCTACATACAGAATTGGTCGTTAGCACTGGATATTCGAATTTTGCTCGAAACGCCGTTACTCGTTCTGCGCGGGGCGGGCGCCTATTAGGTACGGGCCGCAGAGATTCGGAAAACGCAGGCGAAACCGCCTGCGCCACCCCACATATTGACAAAAGGATTCTTCGGAGGGTTCCTTTTCATGAATGCAGCACCAACTTTAAGCATTGGTTTGTTTGTTTACAATGGCGAAGCTTTCCTTCGTGAGACCTTGGAATCACTCCTGGGCCAAACGTTCCAAGACTTTGAACTCATTATTTCCGACAATGCTTCGACCGATGCAACCGAGGATATTTGCAAAGCCTACGCCGCGGCCGATCCTCGCATTCGCTATTCCCGAAACGAGACAAACATGGGAGCGGGGTGGAATATCCGGCGTGTATTCTCGCTCGCGACGGGAACGTATTTCAAATGGGCCGCCTGCGACGATCTTTATGAACCGGTGTTCTTAGAAAGGTGCATAAACGCTCTTGAGGGCAATCCTAGCTACGTTCTGGCGCACGCGAGGACGCGCGTTATAGACGATCACGGCGCATTTGTTGAGTATTACAACTGGCCGATGCGGACAAACTCGGCTCATGTTGTGACACGCTTTCGCGAGATGTTGCTGAACGATCATCTATGTTTCCAGATTTTCGGGGTGATGCGGCGAGAGGCGCTCCTGAAGATCCCGCCACAGGGCAGCTATGTCAACTCAGACGGAGTGCTGCTAGCGCAGCTTTCGTTTCTGGGATCTTTCTATGAAGATCCGGACTTCCTTTTCATTAGCCGGCGGCACTCCTCGCAATCCACTAAGACGCTTCCGGTTCGCCTGAAAAAACGACGATTTCGGCTGACCAACCGGCACGGCACCTTACCATGCCCTGAGTGGTGGGATCCTAACAAGGCCAAGAGTATCGAGATGCCGGAATGGCGTCAATTACGCGAGTATTGGACCTCAGTGATGCGTGCGCCGCTCAACTTGCCGGACCGCGTGCGGTGCCTTTGCCTGCTGGCTCCTTGGGTGGTGAAGCATTTCCGGCGCATGATGAAAGACGTGCTGATCGCGGCTGATCAGATGCTTTATAACCTGCAGATGTCGCACTTGAAAGAGGCGGAGTTAACCGAGGCGAGGAAAACAGCATGAAAGTGGCAATTTTAGCTGGTGGAGTAGGTTCCCGGCTGTCGGAAGAGACCGAAGTCAAGCCGAAGCCAATGGTTGAGATCGGTGGGAAACCAATCTTGTGGCACATCATGATGTACTATTCCCAGTTCGGTTTCAACGACTTTGTGATCGCACTGGGGTACAAGGGTGAAGTCATCAAGAAGTACATGGTAGATTACTGCGCGTTGAATAGCAATCTTTCCGTGTGCTTCAAGACCGGATCGGTTAAGATGACGCAACGCCAAAACCGCGACTGGAACGTCGAGCTGATCGATACGGGAACGGATACACAAACCGGGGGGCGGATAAAAAAGCTGCAACCTTTCCTGGGCGATGAAACATTCATGCTGACTTGGGGGGATGGCGTCTCGAACGTGGATCTCAACCGTTTATTGGCATTTCACCGTAAACATGGAAAGCTAGCCTCACTGACGGCTGTCCGGCCGACGGCGCGCTTCGGGCATTTGGAGACGGATGGGGATAGGGTGGTGGAGTTCTCGGAGAAGCCCCAGACGAGAGAGGGATGGATCAATGGCGCATTTTTCGTTCTAGAGCCGCAGGTTTTCGATTACATAGACGGGGATCTGACTCACTGGGAGAAAGAGCCGCTGGAAAAACTTGCCAAGGAGGGCCAACTGATGGCCTATCATCACGACTCATTCTGGCAATGTATGGATACGCTGCGCGAAAAGAAACTTCTAGAGGCGATGTGGGAAGGCGGTAAAGCGCCTTGGAAAATTTGGAGGGAGGAACATGAAAGTATTAGTGACGGGGCACGAGGGGTACATTGGGACGGTAATGGTTCCAATGCTTTTGTCGGCCAAACACGACCTAACGGGATTTGACACCAATTTATATAGCCGTTGCACGTTCGGAGAAGGACTTTGTAGGATTCCCTCCATTCATAAGGACATTCGAGATGTTGAGGTTGAGGACCTTAGAGGCTTTGACGCGATCATTCATTTAGCGGGTTTGTCGAACGATCCGCTGGGCGACCTCAATCCGGCTTTGACGCATGAAATTAACAGCGAAGCCTCAGTGCGGCTGGCTGAATTAGCGAAAGAAGCCGGGGTAGGGAGGTTTATCTTTTCGTCATCCTGCAGTAACTATGGTGCAGGAGGTGAGGATCTTCTGGATGAAGAGTCGCCCTTTAACCCGGTCACTCCGTATGGTGAGTCAAAAGTGCGCGTGGAGCAGGAGGTTGGCAAACTCGCGGATGAGCGATTTTGTCCAACCTTTCTGAGGAATGCGACGGCCTATGGAGTATCGCCCCGGCTGCGGTTCGATTTGGTTATGAACAACCTAGTGGCTTGGGCTTGCGCCACCGGCAGGGTGTTCATCAAGAGCGACGGCAGTCCCTGGCGGCCGATCGTTCACATCGAAGACATCTCTCGGGCTTTCCTGGCGGTTCTTGAGGCGCCGGTGGATGCCATTCACAATCAAGCTTTCAACGTAGGACGGAACGAAGATAACTACCGCGTTCGCGAATTAGCGGAGATCGTTCATTCCACAGTTCCCAGAACTGTGGTTGAGTATGCTGCCGGCGCTAGTCCGGATAAAAGATGCTACCGGGTGGATTGCAGCAAGATCCTAAAGGCGGTACCCGCGTTTCGGCCGGTGTGGGACGCCCGTAAAGGGGCGCAGGAATTGTATGAGGTGTACAGCAAAATCGGCTTAAGAGTTGACGATTTCGAAGGGGTTCGCTATAAGAGGATCGCCCACGTAAAATGGCTGATCGAACAGGGGTTGTTGGATGAATCGCTGCGCTGGACGGCGGCGCACGTAAAGATGGCTCCGATGGCGGCAGCAACGGCAGGGGTGGCGTAAACGATGAAGCAATCCGACTTCCAATGCCGCGCCTGCAAGCGCGCCGGTATGGAGGATATTCTCTCCTTCGGAACGACGCCCCTTGCGGACGCACTTCTAACCAAAGATCAATTGAGTGGCGAGGAAATCACCGCTCCGCTGCATCTGGTTTTTTGTCCTCACTGTTCGCTGGTGCAAATTACCGAGACAGTACCTCCGGAAATATTGTTCTGCCGGGATTACCCATACTTTTCGTCCGTCTCGAAAGGGCTGCTTGCTCACTTCGCGAGCAGCGCGGCGGAGATTATAGAAAAGCGGAAACTGGGCGCACACAGCTTGGTGATGGAAGCGGCGTCAAACGACGGCTACATGCTGAGGAAGTTTTTGGAGAAAGGTATTTCGGTCCTTGGAATCGATCCAGCGCAAGGTCCAGTGGCGAATGCGCGGAAGATCGGAGTAAATACAATCTGCGATTTCTTCGGAAAGAGTCTGGCTGAGCGTCTGTGCAGGGAAGGACAACTGGCGGATGTTTTCCTGGCCAACAATGTGCTGGCCCATGTGGCGGATCTGAACGGGTTCGTGGATGGGCTGAAGACGGTGTTAAAGCCCGACGGCATCGCGGTTTTGGAGTGCCCCTACCTCGTCGATCTGGTTGAAAAATGTGAATTCGATACCGTTTATCACCAGCATTTGTGCTACTTTTCCGTAACAGCTCTCGACCGGCTGTTTAAGAGCCATGGGTTGTCTCTGAATGAGGTCGAGCGCATAGCGATCCATGGCGGATCGTTACGACTCACTGTAGGCAACGAGGCGGCCCCGAGCCAGGGGGTTCTCGATCTGCTCGAGCAGGAAAGAGCCGCAGGTGTGGACAGAATCGATTATTTTCAAACCTTCGCGCAACGAGTTCACCGCATACGGGAAGACTTGATCGGCCTTTTGCGAGATCTCAAACTGCGGGGGAAAAAATCGCCGGCTACGCTGCGGCAGCCAAGGGTACGACTCTGCTGTCCTTTTGCGAGATCGACGGCCGCATGCTGGACTACATCGTTGACCTGAACGAGTTCAAGCAAGGGCGATATATGCCTGGCAATCACCTGCCGATTTATGCACCGCAACGGCTGCTGGAAGAAAAACCGGATTACGTACTGATTCTGGCGTGGAATTTTGCGGAGGAAATTATGAGACAACAACGCGCCTATACGGAACTGGGAGGGAAGTTTATTATTCCGATCCCAAGACCTAGTATTGTGGCTGGCGTTGCTGCCTGACACGGGAATTCTGAGGAGGATTAATTAAATGAACACGGTGTACCTAGATTCTTCGGCAAGCGACGACGTGCGGCGAGAGCGGCTCTATCAAGGGCAGATCTTCACGTACTCTAATCGTGCCAGCATACACAAGTTGTGCGAGTTTGCGGCGGAGATGTTGAGAGAGGCGTTCCACCCGCTTGATCCATTGACAGCGCAGTTCCATCTCTCCGTAGAGCGGTTTGTTGAAATATTCGGGCCGCAAAAGCCGAAATTCATTCACCATCCGCGCACGAAGGAAATCATTAGAAACATTCTCAGCGAGTTTGGCTGCGATTTGGATGAGACCTATCAAGATGTGCCGCGGCTGCGGGCGGTAACCTCGGATGCGTATTTAACATCGGGCGTTGGTTACGCGCATCATCTCCACCGCGATACCTGGTATTCCGCCCCAATGCAACAGATCAACTGGTGGCTCCCGGTTTTCGAGATGGCTTCCGAGAGTTCGATGGCCTTCCATCCGCGGTATTGGAATGAGCGCGTGAAGAACGGTTCTGGAGAATTCAACTATTACGAGTGGAACAGCACGGGACGAGCGTCAGCGTCGCAACACATAAAAACCGATACGCGCAAGCAGCCAAAGCCTGAACAGCCGATGGATCTCGACCCGCAAATTCGCTTCGTTCCCGAGCCCGGCGGAGTGATTCTCTTTTCAGCTGCTCAGATGCATTCGACGGTTCCGAACACTTCCGGAAAAACGCGGTTCAGTATCGATTTTCGAACGGTGCATACCGGCGATATCAAGCTAAGAAAGGCTCCCCACAATATCGATTCCGAGTGTACGGGCACTTCTTTGCGCGATTTTCTCAAAGCTCGGGATCTGAGCGCGATGCCCGAAGATGTCATCACCATCGTCGAACCGGAACCAGTCGGCGAAGGCGTTCTCGTGTTCAAACCCTGAATCAGGCTGGTGCTATGTCAAGTTCGATTGAAAAGCTTAAGTGCCCGAATTGTCTGGAAGGCTCGCTCCAAGTGTTTCACGAGGTTCTGGGCGTTCCGGTGCATAGTGTTCTTCTGATGCCCTCGCGCGATATCGCGATGAGTTACCCGAAAGGCGATATCAAGCTTGGGTGGTGCGATCTCTGCGGCTTTGTTTCTAATACGGCTTTCAATCCGACGGTTCATGAGTATTCGCCGCAGTACGAAGAAACACAGGGTTTTTCGGAGACGTTCCGGGCGTTTCACAAACGCCTGGCGGTTAGTTTGATAGAGAATTATGGCCTGCGGGGTAAGACGGTGTTGGAGATTGGATGCGGCAAAGGAGAGTTCCTGACGCTGCTCTGCGAGGAGGGGGCGAGGCGGGGCATTGGTTTTGATCCGGCGTTTGTTAAGGAGCGAAATCCAGCGCCGGCGAACCTGGACATAGAATTCGTGCAGGATTTTTACTCCGAGAAGTATGCGGATCGCAAGGGGGATTTCTATTGCTGCAAAATGACCTTGGAGCATATTGCCGATACGGCGGGCTTTGTGCGTACCGTCCGGCGCGCTATTGGCGACAATCTGGAGGCAACCGTCTTTTTCCAGGTGCCTGACCTGATCCGCGTGCTGAAAGATCTGGCGTTCTGGGATATCTACTACGAGCACTGTTCGTATTTTTGCGCCGGGTCGCTGGAGCGCGTTTTCCGCGAGGCCGGTTTCGAGGTATTGGAGACGTGGACGGATTACGACGACCAATACCTAATGATCACAGCTAAACCGAGCCGGACTCCGACTCATTCCAGCGCCACGGAGCGGGGCGCAGCGGCGCAGGTTGCGGCGATGATCGAGGGATTTAGACTCGCGCAAAAGATACTGGTAGGCGATTGGAAACAACGGCTGACAGAGTTGCAGCGAGCGGGCAGGAGGACTGTGGTCTGGGGATCCGGTTCAAAAGGCGTCGCGTTCCTGACTACGCTGAATTTGAATGGGACGATTGAGTACGTTGTGGACATCAATCCCTTCCGGCAGGGCAAGTTCATGGCCGGGACAGGACAGCAAATTGTCGCGCCCGAGTTTCTACGCGATTACAAACCAGACGTGGCGGTGGTCATGAATCCCATCTATCAATCGGATGTCGAGCGGGACCTGAGCCGCATGGGCCTGGCCACGACAGTGCTATCGGTGTGATTGGAACGGCAATTAAGGAACAAATTGCGGATAGCGCTATTCGACTATCGACTCGTGCATAGCAACCCCGTGGGAGGATGCCACCTTAAAGTACTGCGCGCGCTAGCTGCCGAACATGATTTCACGGTGTTTTCCGTGCAGTTCGACAATCCTTGCCCGGGGAGAATTCAGTGGATTCGGGTACCCGCGCCGTTGCGGCCGCTGCCATTATTGTTTGTGCTTTACCACCTTCTTGCGCCGCTTCTGTATGCGCTGCACAAACTGCGAGCGCGACAGGAATTCGACCTGGTGCAGATGGTAGAAAGCAATCTCAGCTTCGGCGACCTCGCATATACGCACTTCTGCCATACTTCATATCTGCACAATCATTGGACCGAGACCCGGACGAATGGGTGGCGCGGGTTCTCAAATTGGTTGGATCATCGCCTGCATGCGCTTCTCGAGGCCCGCATCTATCGGCGTGTCAAGCAAGTGCTGGTTCCATCGACAGGGCTGGCCAAGGAATTAATGGCTGAGTTTCCCGCGACCAAGCGAAAGGTCCGAGTTTTGCCTAATGCCGTTGAGGTGGAAGCGTTGACGGCACCACGTTCATTTGATCGAGATGCGTTTCGTGAAAATATCGGCATTTCCAGATCGGATGTTACGTTCGTTTTCGTTGCGCTGGGACACTTTGAGCGAAAAGGTTTGCCGCTTCTCATTGAAGCTCTCGCCAGACCGGGACTGGAAACAGCCAAGATCCTGGTTATTGGGGGTGCAGCGGATCTAATTGAAGACTACCGAGCGCGTGCCGCGGTCCACGGCGTTAAGGAGCGCGTTGTTTTCGCCGGTATGCAATCGGACGTTCGGCCGTTTTTGTGGGCGGCAGATGCATTCGTGCTGGCTTCCGCTTATGAGACGTTTTCGCTGGTTACGTTTGAAGCAGCGGGTGCAGCTCTGCCTCTGATTACACCGTTGCTGCACGGAATCGAAGACATTGCGAGAGATGGAGTAACCGGTTACATTGTGGGGCGAACGGTTGACGAGTTTGTGCGCGCTATGAGGCGGTTTGTGGAGTTACCGATTGCGCGGCGGGCTGAGATGGGCCGGCAAGCGCGTTTGTCGGCATTGCAGTTCGATGAGAAGAGTTTTGTGGACAATTGGCGGCGGTTTTATGGAGACTGGAGTGAGCATGGGGATGTTAAAACCATGCCGCATGGGACAGCTCAATCGTTCGAAAAGTTTTCATAAGGCAGGCCGCGCATCCATAAGAGCGGGTAGGAGAGCGAATCGTTTGGCCACTTAGTGTTGCTCTTTACCCTGGGGATTTTCTTTAGCATCTACTAGAGGATTTCCTGATGGAGCTTTAAGTTTTAGTTCATCCACTCCCTGGTTGATGAACGAAAACTTGACAGTTTGCAAAAAACTATTTCGCGCGTCGTCAACAGCACAGCAGTTCGCCCGTGCCGGGGACAAAGCGCTATTTTTCTTACTGGTTATCAACACCTGGGCCGCCGCGGCGGGAGCCCAGACGGCGATTGTAGGTGGGCCGAATCAGAGTGACATCGTCTCAGCCATAAGTTCGGCGTGTAACGGCAATACGCCCGGCAAGGTGATTTTTCCGAATGGCGACTATGCAGTTTTTTCGGCAATCACGGTTCCGGGATCTTGCACATTACAAACGGCGAACCAGGGAGGGGCAAGATTAAACGGCAACCAGAACCAAGTATTCCAGGTTGTTTCGAATAATGTGACGATCAATGGCTTGATCATTAACGGCGGCTGGGTGGCTTTTGGCGGAGCGAACAGCTACAGCAATTTTGTTTTCACCAACAACACAATAGAGAACCTGTGGAACTCTGGCAGGGGGGGTGGACCCGCCGCACTCAGCGGACCGGGGCTGATCAGTTCCAATATTTCGAACAATTCGTTTTTGAATATTTGGGGCGGAGGAAGCCCAGGCTACCCGAACGCGCCACCACACGATGGGACCAACTGCCCTGGTGAGGATTGTTGGGGAGCTCCGGCGATAGTCTTTTCCGGATTGGATCAGACGACGATTAGCGGCAATGTATTCGATAAGATCGGGAACGACGGAATGCATATTTTCTGGGAATCTTTCACCGGATATATTGACGCGCGGAGTACCAGCGGCAACGTGATTTCGTACAACACGTTCACTCACATCCGGCGTATACCAATGGAAATCCAGACGCAGCCTTCGGGCCACTGCCCGGGTGGTTGCAACTACAGAACAACGGTAACCACAGGTTTGCAAATCAAAGGCAACTATGCCCATGATTATGCGTTTCCGTTTTGGGACACTTGGGGCGCGAGTTTGGTACCGGATGGAGCGGTAGGTTCCCTGTATATTAACAACACCTTTATTGCGAATCCCGGGAATGCGGGCGGTTATGCGCCATGCATGGAGAGTGTGTCTCGAAATAACCTTTCGCAGGGTAATGTCTGCGCGAGCGTGCCGGGAGAACCTTATCGTTTCAGCTCCGGAGTCGCGCAGGGCGCCGGCAGTAATTCCAGCTTCACATCGACATACCAGAACAATATCTTTTGCGGCAACCCTGCAACGACTGAGCTTACCCACGAGGGGAATCCCCAGTATGCGTCAAAGGTCGTCTGGCAGTACAACTATCAGAACGGCAACGCATGTCCGGCACTATCGAATCTGACAACCAGTGACATCAACATGGGCTTTACGTCTGCTGGGAATCAGAGCCTGCAGAATGGGGCGAGCGGCGTTTGGAGCGTCTCTATCGTGAGCAATTTGTCCATCCGTTATGTGCGGTTTTTTGTGGATGGATCTACTACCCCGATTTCAACTCAAGAAATCCAAGACGTGAACACTAACTTTGGCTCCGACCACAAATGGCTGTATCATGTGACGGTGAATTCGTCGGGCTTGTCGAATGGAATTCACACGATGTTGGCGTCGGCCACGGATGCATCCGGCGCGATAGAAACGGCGACTGAGAACTTTACGGTAGGTGGCGCGGGCACGATAACGTTCCCCATGGGTGTAGTTGGGCCGTCCAGCCTTAACTTCAGCACTACGAACATGGGCCAGACAGCCCAAGCTCAAACCGTTACACTTACCAACACGGGAACAGCGGCGCTTGGCCTTGGAAGTATTAGCGTAGGAGGCACGAATGCCGGCGAATTCGGGCTAACGTCTCAATGCGGGAGCTCGTTGGCCACCAACAATTCCTGTGCCATAGAAGTGACGTTCAGCCCTGCGGCCGCAGGTTCCCGGACGGCGACCGTATTAGTGACTGACAACGCGGCTGATTCGCCGCAAAGTGTGGCGCTGAATGGCACCGGAAACGACCCGGGCACTGGTTCGACGCCGCCTACCAGCGGAAATTTGCCGAAAAACCTGCCCAGCGGCATGATATTGTGGCTTGCTTCTAATTCGGGCGTGGTGGGGGAAGCCTCCAAAGTTAGCGCATGGCAGGACCAATCCGGCAATGGAAACAACAGCGTTCAACCGAATTTGGCGAACCAGCCAACTGTGGTTCCGGGCAATAACGGACAATCTGCGCTGCGATTTGACGGCTCTTCCAGCTTCATGTCCTTACCGAACCTTCCCATTAACGGAAAGACCGGCCTCACGGTGATGTTAGTGTCCTCCGATTCTAAGGATGTTTCGATTTCCGCCGGGTATGGATGGTATCCCATCCTGGTCTGGGATGAAACGGCATCCTGGGGCGCCACTTTCTTCGGCACATATCAATCGACCTCACAGTTCCGGTTCGGAACAACCCAATATGGAAACGAATCGGTTTTCAAGATGCCTTTCAATCGCACGAATTCTTTCGGTTTGAGCGAGTGGATGCATGCGGGAACGACGGATTACATGTGGTTCAATGCGCAAAGCACTGCAACGTTCACGGGAAAATTTCGGGCCATCGCCGGTGTCGGGAATTCCGCGGTGCTCGGTCTCGGGCCCGATAGCACATTTTTCCCTGGCGATGTTTCGGAAGTCATCGTGTACGGCCGCGCGCTGTCAGTGTCGGAACGTCAAGCTGTAGAGCAGTACTTGATGGCTAAGTACCATCTATAGGGTTCACATATCGGCCTGCGATAACAAAGGTATCGCAGGCCCTCATCGGATCCTCGCAAAGATCGCTTCACCAGTGAGACGGGATCGGACCGTCGAACGAATTGTTCGACGGTTTGCGTCGTCTGTAGCCAGTTGGGCAGCAATGCACCTAGAAAACAACGTTCCAGCGCCGCCATTGCAGAGAGTGGAGTTTCAAACGCGATATGCGATTTTTCTGCTTTACGGGTTCTTTTTTCTAGACAAGCTTCTGGTCTACATTTCTTTCCCCTTTACTGCAATCCTTTTGCTGGATCCGCGAGTATTCTTTGACCGGGTTTACAGCGCATTAACCAAGCCCGGATACCTAGGCGGACTGACTTGGGCTCTTCTCGTTTCTACGCTATTCGGCATTGTAGAAGTCATATACGGGCTGCTTTCCGGGTACCCGCTCGTCT
The DNA here is from genome assembly GCA_963785595.1 of Bryobacterales bacterium. Classification (GTDB taxonomy): domain Bacteria; phylum Acidobacteriota; class Terriglobia; order Bryobacterales; family Bryobacteraceae; genus Bog-105. The sequence goes on from CAWAVY010000006.1 coordinate 104,410, forward strand.
CAGCACTCGAGATCCTGGTTTTCAATCTTTGCCCGTGGTTTCTGTTCCTTGGCATCGTCGCAGGGATGCAGCGTCCCTGGTCTGTGCGGAACTATATCAGATTTTTGGCCTATTTCCACGCGATTGAAGGGCCGATCTATTACCTTTTTCTCCGTCATGTCGGTTTCAAAATCGGCGCAACCGATGTAAGTTTCGCACCAAGCACGGGCTCGCTAGCGCTCCTTGGCCTCATCTGCTTTGAAGACAAGCTGGCTCGTTTCTGGTTTCCGATTCTGATCTGCAGTTTCGACACGATTGCGGCTGAAATGCGCGCCGATTGGGTAGGACTGGGAATGGCCATCGCCATCTGGGCGGTGGTAACCGGGCAAATCAAGCGCGTGTTGGCAATGACTGGAATTCTCCTGACGCTGCTCACCATCGGCTTCATCGCCGATGTAAGAATGCCAGGTCTGCCCGGGCGCGGCGGTGAGATTTCCGCTCGCGACACAATAGGGCGAGCCTTGTCAGGTATCGATCCCGAACTCGCTAAAGAACTCAGTCCAGGCTCCACTATTTACGCCGGTACGATCACATGGCGCCAGAATTGGTGGAAAGCCATTCGCGAGGACGTTTTCAAGAGCCCTGTCACGACCATCTTTGGGTTCGGCTATGGCTATCCGATTCAGCAACTGGTTCCCACTCTGAGAAATGTCGACATTCGATCTCCCCATAGTGTTTTTTATTTCACGTTGGCGAATTCCGGTCTTCTCGGCTTTGCGCTGTTTGTGCTGTTGGAGCTACAGCTTCTTAGGATACTCTGGAAGACTTTCAGACAGACAGGTCAGATATTCGGTTTCCTCTGCGCCATCTTCGCCATAGAAAACGCGATGTTTGGTAATTTCTTCGAGGCCCCCCAACGAGCCTTGCCGACATACATTCTGGTGGGCATGTGTATTGGGCCGTTATTCTTGGTACCTCAGGAGCAATCCACCGGGAATCGCGACCGGAGAGAAAGTAGAATCCCGATTCCCTTGCCAGGGGAGCAGCCTATAGATTGGCCCCCAACATCCGAACCTGCGCTTTATTGATGATCGGCAGCAGATATTTTTTCAAACGGCGATTACAGTGGATGCGTTAGGTTAAGGGTTTTTGGGGCCACTTCTAAATGCGACAGCGGCTCTCTGTGTGGCGTCTGATGCGTCCGTTACCAACGCGGTAATCGTGTGGCTTCCGCTGGGGAGGCTGGCCGCGTTTAGCGTCAGGTGATAAAGCCACTTACGATCAACGGAAAAGTTCGTATTCACGTCTGACAGTTCTTGAGTCAACGCAGGTTTGTTGGAGGAATCCAAAAAGAATTGCACGTAACGGATTGAAAGATTGCTAACAACCGAGACATGCCAAGTCTCGTCCGAGCCTGAAATCGTGCCGTCGCCGAGAAACGTCACGGCGATGCCACTGGTTGTTAAACTTGACCCGGCGGGACAGGAGTTGCCGTTCTGAAAGTTGTACTGCAAGACCACTTTTGAAGCATAGAGAGCATTGCCCTCTTGAGCAAAGGTTGTGGTCGCCGGGTTGCCGCAAAAGATATTGTTCTGGTATGTAGATGTGAAAGTGGAATTACTGCCAGTACCCTGGGCGATTCCGCCGGTGAAGTAATAGCGTTCGCCCGGCAGACTCGCGCAGACGTTGCCCTGCGAAAGACTATTTCGAGACGAATTCTCCATGCACGGCGCATAACCGCCCGCATTCCCGGGATTCGCAATAAAGGTGTTGTTGATGTACTGAGAACCCAGGGCACCATCGGGAACCAAACTTGCACCCCAGCTGTTCCAGAACGGGAACGCATAATCGTGAACATAGTTGCCCTTGACTTGCAGACCTGAGGTAACCCCCGTCGCAGGATTATAGTTACAGCCACCGGGGCAGTGACCTGAAGGTTGCGTTTGGATTTCAATGGGTGCGCGCCGGATATGAGTGAAGGTGTTGTAGGAAATCACGTTGCCGCTGGTACTTCGCGCGTTAATATATCCGGTGAAAGATTCCCAGAAAATATGCATTCCGTCGTTCCCGATCTTATCGAATATGTTGCCGCTAATCGTGGTCTGATCCAATCCAGAAAAGACCACGGCCGGAGATCCCCAGCATTCTTCGCCAGGGCACTTCGATCCGTCTAGCGGCGGAGCGTTCGGGTAGCCAGGGCTACCGCCGCCCCAGATGTTCAGGAACGAATTGTTCGAAATATTGGAACTGATCAGCCCCGGCCCACTGAGTGCTGGGGGACCACCTGAAGGGCCACCCGTCAAGATATTCTGGATGGTGTTGTTAGTGAAAATAAAATCGCTATAGCTATTCGCTCCCCCGAAAGCCACCCAGCCGCCATCGAGGATTAAGTTGTTCATGCTGACGTTGTTGGAATTGATCTCAAACACCTGATGTTGACCGGCTACGAGCTTAGCAGGTCCCCTGATGGCGACAGGCTTGTTAATACGAATCGTTCCGCTACTCACGTCACAAGTGTTTTGAATCGTGACCGTTCCCCCGGCGTTTACGGCCGATTGAATGGACGACCTATCGGAATGTTTATTGGCGCACTTCAGGTGGGCGCCATATCCAGGCGGTAGTGTGAGTAACACGATAAATGGCGCAAAAAACCGGTGGATTGAAGGCCGCAAGGGATGCTTCGTCATGGCTCGCTTGGTTAATTACCTAACATGGATGCATCTTCCCATAGGTTGTTACCGTAAAAAGTTTTGGAATTCGCCGCGATGAACATACTGTTAATTGGCCACGCTTGCGGACCGGGCTTAGGTTCGGAGCCTGGCTACACCTGGAATTGGGCTCAATTCTTGTCTGCCCGGCATCGAGTCTGGGTGATCGCTTATCCGCAGCACAGAGACGCGATCAAAGCGCATTTGGCGAGCAAGCCTAACCCGAATTTGAACTTCGTGTGGCTGACCTCGGACCATCCGCTAGACCCTTGGAAGCCCGAAAAGGGCGAGCGCGGAATTCGAATTCACTACATGTTCTGGCTGGCGAAGGCTTACCGGCGGGCCGCGGAGATTTGCCAGGCCGAAGGTATCGATTTGGCCCATCACGTAAGTCTGGGAACGGTTAGCGCGCCCCCTCCTTTTAGCCGTTTGCCCGTTCCAACGGTCTGGGGGCCTATTGGAGGAGGGCAGACCGCTCCGGGACAATTTCTTAGGTTCTTCCAATCCCAGCGCTGGGCCGAGCTCGTTAGGACTGCGCGAGTGAAAGGTCTTCTGTTTTCTCGCCGGCTGCGGCGCAATGCAGCAGTCTGTAGAATGACATTCGCCACAAACTTCGAGACTCTCACTTTGCTTGAGAGAGCCGGTGCGACTTCAGCGCGCATTTTGCTTGATTGCGGTCTAGTTCCCAGCGATGTTCCGGCCCGTTTACCCCCGTCTCCGCAATCAAGCGAGTTCATTCTTCTTTGGGCCGGGCGATTAGAGTACCGGAAAGGATTGGCGCTTGGATTAGATGCGCTCGCCAAAGCAACCAACGTGAACGTGAGGCTCGTCGTTGCCGGGAGCGGTCCACAACAAAGAGATCTGGAGTTACTAACGAGGAAACACGGGTTATCTGAGCGAGTGAAGTTCATGGGAAGAGTCCCCCATGAACGGATGCCGGAATTGTTCGCGAGCGCTTCGGCGTTTCTGTTCACTAGTTTGAGAGATTCCTTCGGTTCAGTGGTTCTGGAAGCCATGGCGTTCGGTCTTCCGATACTCGCTCTCAACCACCAAGGCATTGCGGCCTTGGTGCCCGACGCGGCCTGCATGAAAGTGCCGGTCACAAACCCGGCGGAGACGATTGGAGCTCTCGCCGCGAGTATGGACGTATTAGCGGCTTCGAGCGACATTGTGGAGAAGATGCGTTCCGCCGCATGGAATTTTGCAAAGGAACAGACCTGGGACCGACGCGCAGCTTATATGAGCGAAGTGTATGAGGAGATCGTGGGCGCGCGCACGCCAACTCGATTGGCAGATACCACACTTTGAGAATTGAACGGCAGTCCAGAAAGCTCTTTTTCTCGACGTTTACCAAAAACCTTTTCCGACGTAACGAACAGACAAACGTCTTCCTGATTCGACATGCATATTTTTCGGTATAAACGCTACGCGGTGACCCAGTTAGTTCTGGATGGGCTGTCACTGTGGCCAATATGGGCCTGTTCGATCCAGCTTCGTATCGCTCTTGATCCGCTCACACAGCGTCAACTAAGCGCATACGATGCGCCCGGATGGGTTCCTCCGCTGGCATTGGTTATGCCGCTGTTTTTAATAGTTTCGGCAAGATTGAAGTTGCATACGGTTCCCCGCGAAATTGGTCCATGGAAGGTGCTGGCATGGGCCATGGAAAATACGATGATCATTTGCGCCATTACCGTTATGACAACCTTCTTCTCCGTTCAATTCGGCGCCGGCGTGTCTCGCATTTTCGTACTCTGTACGGTACCAGTCACATTTGCCTTCCTGACCGCAACCCGGTGCGCGGCGCTTGCGGCGTTTGCTTTTACTCAGAAGCGGTCTTCCTTGCCTCGCATCGCGGTTGTTGGTCATTCTTCGGACGTGAAGCGCTTCATTCCGCGAATGGAAGGTCAGGTTCGCGAAGCAATTCGGGGATTAATCCTTCCCAACGGAACGGATACCAACTATAGGCATGGGGAGATCAAAGTTCTTGGAACCACCTCGCAAATAGCCGAGCTCGTCAATACCGAGCGTCTGGACACAGTGATTATGATCAATGGCTTATGCCCTCAAGCGGAACTCAAGCGTTGCCACGCCGTTTTCCGGCGCATGGGGATGCCCGTCAATTTTGCTTTAAGTATCGAGCCGCATATGGACGCACGGTCCATCGTATTCACCCCTGATAACAGGAGCAAGTGGGCTGGGATGAACGGGTTACGCGTCTTCAATCTACAAACGACGGGCTTCACCCGCACAGAAGACTCGGTTAAACGTCTCTTCGACGTTTTGTTCTCCTGCGTTTTTCTAGCTCTGGCCGGACCGGTCATGCTCCTGGCCGCCATCCTTGTGAAACTCAGTTCGGAGGGTCCTGTTTTAGAGAAAGCGCCCCGTGTCGGTAAAGGCGGCCGCCATTTTACCTGCTTGAAATTCCGTACCACCTATGAGGATCTAAACAGGCCGGCGCCTGTTGGGTGGAATATTGCCGAGGACGATATGTCCGAACTGCAGCACCCCACACCTCTGGGTGTGCTTCTCCGCCGTTATTGTATTGATGAATTGCCACAATTTTTGAATGTCATCCGCGGTGAAATGAGCTTGGTTGGGCCGCGTCCTTTGCCGGCGCATTGCCTGGGCCCCGATGGTATGAGCACCGAATTTGCCGATTGGTCGGAACAACGGGCGCAAGTGTGCCCGGGGCTTACAGGCTTATGGCAGGTGGAAAAACGAGGCAATGTGGCACTTGTTGAAATGATCGAGCTCGATCTGGAGTATATAAAGCGCCGGTCCTTCCTGCTCGACCTCAGCATCATCCTGAAAACACCGATCGCCGTTTTTAACGGCCCGGCGGGCTCGCAAACGCAATGGGCCGGCTTGAACCAATGACACAAATATACCGGAACTTGGTATGTGGCAAGTGGTTTAAGCACTAAGCTTCGGAGCGACTACTCATGATCGTTGTATCGGTACACAACTTCTATCGGCAACCCGGCGGCGAGGACGAAGTATTCCGCCAGGAAGCTCGCCTATTGGAGAGAAACGGTCACCAAGTTGTCCGTTACGAAGCGCATAATGACGACATACCTAACAGAAACTCAATCGCTCTGCTGGCGGACACCGTTTTTAACCAGCGAGCCTACCATCGCGTGCGCGCGCTGCTTCGTGATAGCAAGCCGGATATAGTACACGTTCACAACACCTTTCCTATTGTGTCGCCGGCGGTCTACTATGCCGCTCGCGCAGAGGGAATTCCGGTGGTTCAAACGCTGCACAATTATCGGTTCTTGTGCCCGTCGGCCGTTCTCTATCGCGAAAAGAACGTGTGCGAGAAGTGCATCCACGCCCATTCGCCGTGGCCGGCAATCCAGCACGCCTGCTACCGCCAAAGCAGACCGGCGAGCGCCGCCGCGGCGGCCATGTTAACCGCCCACAGGATCATGGGAACATTCGGTAAACACGTAACCACCTACATTGCGCTCTCGGAGTTCGCACGCGCCAAATTCATTCAAGGCGGCTTTCCCGCAGGCAATATAGTTGTGAAACCAAACTTTATCGAACCTGATCCCGGTTGTGGCCCTGGTTTGGGTAGCTATTGTATTTTCGTCGGCAGGCTGGTCCCGGAGAAGGGAATCCACGCTATGTTAGATGCCTGGACCCGCTTCTCGCCCCCGCTGGATCTTGAGATCGCCGGCGATGGCGATCTTGCTAACGAGGTAGCGGCCGCTGCCGAGCGCTGTCCTCGTATCAAGTGGCTGGGCAGATTGCCGAAGGACCAGTTGTACGAGAGAATGAAGAACGCCGCCGCGCTCATTGTGCCTTCTCTCTGGTATGAGCCATTTGGATTGGTGGTAGTGGAGGCATTCGCAATGGGGCTTCCGGTGATTGCAAGTAAAATTGGCGCCTTGGCCGCCCTGGTTGATCACGGGCGGACCGGCTTTCACTTCGAGCCTCAAAATGCTGAGGAGTTGGCGGCCCGGGTGACTGAGCTTCATGCAAATAGCCAGGTCTCCCGTAGAATGCGCCTGGAGGCCCGCGGAGAGTTCGAAAGCCACTATACCGGTGAGCGTAATTATGCCCTTCTGATGGAAATTTACTTAAGAACGATCGGCAAGTATAGGTCGGTTCAGACATCGAGCGCCATCGCGCCGCAAGCGGAGGAAGTCAAAAGCCTTCTTCAAACGGCGGGGAAATCGTCATAAATGGAAGCCACTGACCGGAAATTGATACTGGGAATGAAGGTGGATGTCACCGACTACGCGCAGGCGAGCAACCTCATTCTGTCTTGGGCTCACGATGGGTTATCGAAATATGTTTGCGTCGCAACGGTGAATAATGTCATGGAGTCGTATGACTCCAAAATTTTCCAAAACGTCATGAATGCGGCCGATTTAGTGACACCCGACGGCATGCCCATTGTCTGGGCCTTGAGGTGGCTTGGCCGAAAACGGGCGACGCGTGTGTACGGGCCGGACTTAACTCCGATTGTGCTTCAGAAAGCGGCCAGTCTCGGCATTCCAGTGGGCTTCTACGGAAGTTCGCCGCACGTTCTCGATCTCCTCGTTCGGAAGGCACGGGAAATGAACCCAACGCTGCAAGTGCCATATGCCTTTTCCCCTCCTTTCCGGCCGCTTACTCCGGCAGAAGATGAAGAGGTGATTGACGCGATCAATGAATCGGGGGCGAAAATACTGTTCATCGGTTTGAATACACCAAAACAAGACTTCTGGATGGCGGCGCATCGCTCGAAGGTGCAAGCCGTCATGGTTGGCGTTGGAGCTGCTTTCGATTTCATAGCGGGTTCGAAGCGGCAAGCGCCTCGTTGGATGATGAACTTAGGCATGGAATGGCTGTTTCGCTTAGCCACCGAACCGCGCCGCCTGTGGAAGAGGTATCTTAAACACAATCCGCGTTTCGTCCTCTTTTTTCTGATGCAGTTGCTAGGTATGAAGCGCTATGAGGCGGAACCTGTTAGGACGGTGCAAGAAACAATCGAAAACCAAACGGACGGAGCACACTAGAGCATGAAAAGAATATTAGTTGGAGGAGCCGGCGGATTCATTGGAGGCCATCTTGTCAGAAGACTCAAGGCTGAAGGGTTCTGGGTGCGGGGGGCCGACATTAAGAAACATGAATACAGCCTAACTCAAGCGGACGAATTCATCGTGGGAGACCTCTGCGACCCGCAGATTGCTAACGGGGCCGTGGACGGGATTGATGAGGTCTATCAGCTCGCGGCCGATATGGGGGGAGCGGGTTATATATTTACGGGTGAGCACGACGCCGAAGTCATGCGCAATTCCGCCACTATCAATCTAAACGTCCTCGAATTCGGGAGGCGGGCGGGAGTGAAGCGTTTTTTCTATTCCTCCTCAGCGTGTATCTATCCTGAATACAACCAGCTTGATCCCGACAATCCCAAATGTTCCGAGGATTCGGCTTATCCGGCCGCTCCCGACAGCGAGTATGGGTGGGAAAAGCTTTTTAGCGAGCGATTGTATCTTTCCTACATGCGCAATTATGGGGTGGAAGCGCGAATCGCCCGCTTTCACAACATCTTCGGACCGGAAGGCACCTGGTGCGGCGGCCGAGAGAAGGCGCCGGCGGCCATTTGCCGAAAGGTTGCGCAGGCTCCGGCCGGAGGTGAAATCGAAATATGGGGAGATGGTAAGCAGACTCGGTCGTTCCTCTACATTGATGAATGCATTGAAGGCGTTCGGCGCCTGATGGATTCGAACTTCCCGGGTCCGGTGAATATTGGCTCGGAAGAAATGGTGACCATCAATCAACTGGCGGAGATGGCCATGGAGATCGCCGAGAAGAAGCTCTCGATCCGCCATATTCCCGGTCCTCTGGGTGTGCGCGGGCGCAATTCGGATAACCATCGCATTCGCGAGAAGTTATTGTGGAGTCCATCGCGCCCGCTGCGGGAAGGGCTCGCCAAGACCTACAAGTGGGTAGCTGAGGAGGTCGAGGCGTTAGTGCCGGCGGGTGCGCCGAAATAGCACTTAGACGAGGCCGCCCCGATCTCTCATGATGGTCACGCGAAACCCTGCCGCATCCGTACTCATTATTGGAGGCGGCATTGTCGGCTTGGCTACCGCTTATCGATTGCTGCAGATGTGGCCCGATTTGCAGGTGACCATTCTTGAAAAGGAAAACGCGGTCGGCCAGCATCAGAGTACTCACAACAGCGGAGTTTTGCACGCCGGCCTCTACTATAAACCAGGTTCTGCCAAAGCGCGGCTGGCCGTACGCGGAATCCGGCAGATGACTGAATTCTGCCGGACCCATGGAATTTCGCATGAGATATGCGGGAAACTCGTTGTGGCTACCAACGCCGCGGAAGCGGGACGACTGAGGGGCCTATTTGAACGCGGTTCCGAAAATGGCTTAACCGGCTTGCGAATACTGTCGAGCGAGCAAATCCGGGAGATTGAGCCGCACGCCGCCGGTTTGTCCGCGATCCATGTCCCTGAGGAAGGTATTGTCGACTACTCGGCGGTTGTGGCAACGCTGGCGGCAAACGTCCAAGCGCGGGGCGGACGCATTGTAACGGCGGCAAAGCCTACGGCCATACGTCCCGTCGGTTCTCAATGGCTAGCTATAACCCAGCGAGGCGATTTTACGGCTGACTTCCTGCTAAATACCGCGGGCCTATACAGCGACCGAGTTTGCAAGATGGCGGCCGCCGATCCGAAGAGTCGAATCGTTCCTTTTCGCGGCGAGTACTACAAACTCAGTTCTACGAGCAGGCACTTGGTACGAAATCTCATTTACCCCGTCCCCGACCCTCAATTCCCGTTCCTCGGAGTTCATTTCACGCGATTAATCCATGGGGGTATCGAAGCGGGTCCCAACGCCGTTCTCGCACTGGCGAGAGAGGGCTATCGAAAAACCGACTTCAATGTGAAAGATACAATCGACGCCCTTACGTATGGCGGTCTTATCAGGTTTCTGCGGAAACATCATCGAATGTGTGTGAGCGAGACGGCGCGTTCCTTCAGCCGCCACTTATTTTGCCGGTCGCTGCAAAAGCTTATTCCAGAAATTACGCTCAGCGATCTGCAGCAGGGCGGCGCGGGCGTTCGCGCACAAGCGGTTAGCCCCAATGGTTCACTGGTCGAGGATTTTCAACTGATTCACGGCGAACGTTCTCTTCATGTCGTCAACGCCCCCAGCCCGGCCGCCACCGCGTCACTGGCGATTGGCGAGGAGATCGCTTCCGCGGTTGGGCAGATGCAGGGTTGGCAAATTTCGGCTGTTGACGTATTAACCAACTGACTTCACTAACTCTATGAACGATTCTGAAATGTCGGGCGAATCGGCGCCAGCGGCCACCGGTGGCTTTTTGCTCAAATCAGCCACTCTGCTTCGCGCCGCCGCGAGTATCACGCGGAAGCAAGCCGATCGGGGCCGCGAACGCTATCGACGGGCGGGAATAACGGCCTCCACATCGTTCCTGTCGAAAGCTTTGACGATTGCCATTAGTTTTGTATCGGTGCCACTCACTGTACACTACCTCGGCCCCGAGCGCTATGGCGTCTGGCTCACAATCAGCAGCTTACTCATGTGGATGTCTTTGACAGATTTCGGTTTAACCGGAAACGCCTTAGTGAACCTTCTGTCAAGCGCCCATGGTCGGGATGATCGTAAGGCCGCGCGCGAGTTTGTGGCTTCGGCCTTTTGGACGCTCGCGGCGCTGAGCGCTCTTATAGGCGCGATCTGTCTCCTGGTGTTTCATTGGATTTCATGGCGGTCGGTTTTCCGTGTATCCGAAATGGTTTCAGCTCGTGAGTTGAGCGACGCTTGCGCTCTCACCCTTGTGATCTTCATTGCCAGCTTGCCCCTGAGTATGCTCAATTCCGTTTACAGCGCATATCAGGATGGGTTCCTTTGGAACCTCTGGACCATCGCGGGCAACGGACTTTCGTTATTGAGCCTGCTGATCGTCACGCGCTTTCACGGCGGACTACCTCTACTAATCTCCGCGGTGTCCGGGACCAGAACCCTGGTAGGCGTGGCCAACGCTTTCTATATGTTCTTTCGCCACTATCCTTTTCTGCGGCCGGCGCCCACGGCCGTTCGTTTGAGTAGCGTTCGCAGTCTATTCCAGCTCGGCGGAAAATATATGATCACCCAGTTGGCCGGCCTTGGTATCTATCAAAGTCAGCCGATGATTATTACCCAGCTCCTCGGGCCGGCGAGTGTCACGATATTTGTGATCGCCCAGAAGATCATAACGTTACCGATTGATCTGGCTTTTATAGGCACGGCGCCATTTATTTCAGCGTTTGGGGAAGCGAGAGCTCGCGGCGATTGGGCTTGGATTCGGGACGCATTCAAGCGTTCCATAATCCTTTCTACTCTGCTGAGTTTAATTGTGCAGCTGATCATCGCTCTCCTGGCAAAGAGGATTATTCACTTATGGGCTGGCGCCGCCGCGGTTCCCGATACCGGCCTGGTGCTGTGGCTGTGTGCTTACACGTTTATCGCGGCCGCTGGTATGCCGTTAGGCCAAGCGCTCTGTGGACTCGAACGGGCCGGTATTCTGGCCGTATCGCTTTCCCTCTGCGCGCTCGCGGTTGTCGTCTTGTCGCTTCTATGGGCGCATCCTTGGGGTCTGGCGGGTGTTGCGGCGGCCATGGCGAGCGCCAAACTCTTGATTGCCATGCCAATACAGATTCGAGAGGTTTGGCGTGTTTTGAGTCACAGGACGCCTTCCGTTCAGAAGGAAAGCGTACCTCTGGTCGCCTAAATCAAGCCCTCAGCGTCTTACTTTTGCGCATGAACATAAGCAGAAAGAATGCACCCAAAAAACCGGCCACGGCGCCATAGGCATCGTCGCGCATGTCCCAAGTTTCGAAAGGGGCTCCGTAAATCATGTGCTGCAGAGACTCGATCATTGCCCCTAGAGCGACAACACCCACCAAGGCCGTCCATTGTTGGGAGGGCTTCCGGCCTAGAATCGTGAGCAAAAATGAAAGGACTCCGAATCCTATGCAGTGAGCGATCCGGTGCTTCCGCCTGACCGTGATCTGCCTGGAATGGGCCGATCGCGCAATACCGACGCGAAGGAAATTGTTCGATGTAAGCGACGCTGCCGTTAGCAAGACCGCCCAAAGCACGACGATTGTTACGATAAGAGCGCGAGTATTACTGGTCATCGCCGGTCTGCCTGACGCGACATGCTAATAGTGTACTTTAGATAGGTCCCATGCTCTCAGTCGATGAAAAGCGGTCCAGCGCGGCTTCCACGTTGAACGATCCTTTGTCGACGGGTTCAAGTTTAGAAAGTCTGGTCTACATTCTCTACACGCCTGACAGGCTTTCAAAGCCTGAGGATCTCCAAATCCCCCTTCCGGCGGGGCCCGAGAAGGCTGTGGCCGTCAGCGGCGCTGAACTCGCACCGCTGACACAGGGGGACTTTTTTCTGGCCACGAGTAGTTTTTTTGCAGCAGCTCAACTGCCGGAGACACCTGGCTCGCTCGACGCACCTTTCTTGGGCTCCGCACGCAAATGGATAAGTTCGAACGAGTCTGCTGAGAAGGGCGAACCACGGATCAAGATCCTGACGGCCGTGGGACTTTTTGATCTCACCATCGCGAATCGGCTTTTGAATCCGGCTACGGCGGCAAAACGATTCCGCCGGTCGAGCAGATCTACAACCAGCGACACACTCCGCGATTCCGCCGTCCCGGATATGAGGATTACCCAGGGCGGCTGGCTGCGCAACGACGCAGCGTATGTTATCGATTACAAATCGAGCAATACCCAACCAGACCCGCTATGTCCAGCGGATGGCGGGTTAGCTAGAGTACCTCCAGGTCGCTCCCAGTTTGCCCAACGGAGGTTTATTGAGTCGCTTCAGGATTTTCGACCCATTGTGGGCCTGTACGGGCAGGCCGACGTTACCCGGGCGTTAACTCTCGGCAAGACCCGACCCCGGCAAAATAGCCAGCAAAGGGCCGGCAGTTCTCACGTTCGCAAGCCGGCGAATAGATTCGTTGTCTTTGGTGAATGCGACAAGCGCCCAGTAGCGTACTCGTTTCCGCGCGATTTCACTGCCTTCAGCGCCGCTCAGTTCATTGAGCATGCGGGGCGGGCGCTTTTTTCACATGGGACGCCCCTCCTTGAACCTGACGCCGCTGAGCGGTTGTTGGCTGTTCACGCGAACGCGTCAGAGCGGACGAAACCCGCGATTCCGGTCGAGCGGGTAAGAGCTAAATTTTCCCAGCCGGCGCAGCCCATTGTAACCCGGCCGCCGCTTTTCTTGATTCACGATCTCCTAACTGATGCCCATCTTTACCAGCCCTTGGAATATCAACTCGCCTCCGAACGCAGCGTCTTTAGAGTGCAACCAACACCCGATTTGACCAAAGGCCCCCACCCAATCTCATTTGGGGCTTTAGCTCAGGAATGCGTTCTCGATATTTTAGATCAACAAAAAGAAGGCCCTTTTCATTTGACCGGATTTTCCTCCGGGAGTCTAATCGCATTCGAAATGGCCCGGCAGTTGCAAGAACGCGGATATGAAGTGGGATTGCTTGCTCTGATCGACGGAAGCATCAAAGTTCCGGGTTCACCGGCATTAAAGCCAGCCGAGTTTCCAAAAGTCGCGATCCAAAAACTATGTAAAGTCGCCTTCACATTCCGCGACCATGCTTCCGCGCCCACGCGATTCGTAGCAGAGCGTCTGCGCTATTTGTCGCTCGTGCGGAAAGCTAAGCAACTGAAATTCACCGCCGCCAACGAGACTGAGCTGACGATGGAACAGACTCTTTGGCTGGCTCAAAGCGCTTACTATCCCCAGCCCTATAAAGGGTCGGCTCTTTTAGTTCGCTTCCATGATGAAGCCTGGATGTACGGTCCTGATCCGCTCATGGGATGGGGGGCGGTCGTTCGGGGAGGCATAGATGTGCTTGATCTTCCCGGAGGTCATCTCAGTGGCATCAGCGGCGCCCGCGTACCGCCATTGGTTGACATTTTGCGGCGGAAGATTGAGGAAGCGGAAGCTGCCTCCGTGCGAAAACGACGATCGGCAGCTTTGCGGGCGGCCACTCTCTCACAGCCATACGCTGTTGCCGGCAATTAACGAAATCAGCCGGTTAGCAAGGAGCGCATGCAGGATTTAATGCCCACTCCAACTTCCCTTTCTCTACAGCCCATCAAACTGAGTCCATTGAGCGAGGCGCCGCTCGTCTCCGTCTTGATGGCGAACTATAATTACGGAAAGTACGTTGGAGATGGCATCCAAAGTGTTTTTCAGCAGACTTACTCAAAATGGGAATTGATTATTTGCGACGATGGCTCGACCGACGAATCGATTAACGTCATTGAGCGGTTTGCCAAACAAGATTCGCGGATTCGCCTAATCACCAAGTCTAACGGGGGGCATGCGTCCGCTCTTAATGCCGCTTTTGCCGCCTGCACCGGCGATGTGATTTGTCTGCTCGACTCCGATGACTTATATCATGCGACCAAAATCGAAAGAGTAGTGGAGGGTTTTCGTTCTCATCCGGACAGCGGTATGATCGCCCACCGAGTGATTCGCGTCGATAGTGAACGCCGGAAGCAAGGAATCTTACCTCTGATGGTGTCTTTACCGGAAGGCTGGTGTGCGCCCGACATGCTAGCGAACGGCGGGGTGCTAAACCCCCTGCCGCCGACCACCGGCTTGAGCATCCGCGGAGAAGTAGCGAAGCTCATTTTCCCGGTTCCCGCGGAGCGTCCGCTTCACTATGCTCCCGATCAAGTCATAATGCGATTGCTGCCTCTTTTGACAAAAGTGGCGAAAATCGACGATGCGCTCGCCGAATACCGGCTGCATGGAAAAAATAGTTTCGAGACTGCCAAGATCAGCGTTGCCGCAATCGACCGGGACATTGCCATCAACGAGAGGCTTTGGGAGCTTCAGAGAAGCTTCCTTTCCCGGCTCCTACCCTCCAGTGCGGCACTCCTCACACCGTTCGAAAGTAGCTCTTATGGTCTCTTTCTGCGTTATCTAAGAGCAAAACTCGGCGACGATCCCGACGTTCGCCGATACCATCGCGAATTCGTTTTAGATCTGCAATCGCGCCCGGAGACACCGCTGAACCGCTTTTGGATTGCTTCCATATATCTGCCGAGGTTCCTGTTCGAAGCCGCAGCAAACCTCGTTCTTCGCCAGAACAAGCTGAAGCAATTCCTGGCCCGTTTGAGAAGCTGAGATTGGCTTCGACCTCAATCCGTTGAATGAGAACCGTGAACAAACCACTAAAAATTGCCTTCGTCAACCAACCCTTTGACACAATCATCCCTCCCTTCCAGAATTCTGTAGGTGCCTGCACGTATGGAGTTCTGCCCTATTTGGGACGATGTTGCGATCTTGTCGTCTACGGTCTCGAAGACTTTAATCGTGATAGAAACACGAGCGCGTTGGGGCCGCATGTATCTTTTCGGTTTTTCCCCTCCGCGCCGGCGGACCGGCTTCTTCACTCCCTGCGGTTGAAGAGTGCGAAACTCCTCCAATACTCTGCGCCTCTCTCCACATCCGCCCGGTTGTTTCCCGCTTTTGGCCGTCAAGTTGCCCTCGATCTACGCGAGCAAAAGTGCGATCTAATTCACGTGCAGCACAGCTCGCAGTACATTCCCATCATTCGCGAGCTCAATCCTCAGGCGAAAATCGTCCTTCATTTACACGCTGAGTGGTTTACTCAGAGCGGCTTCGAGGTGCTGCGCCGCCGGCTCGAGGGCGTTGATCTTATAACCTGCGTTAGTAACCACGTGGCGGAGAAAACGAAACGAGATTTTCCCTCCGTCGCCGACCGCTGCGAGACAACTTATAACGGAATCGAGCCCTGCGAATTCAATCGCGAGAAAGACTACGCGGCCGCCAGAGTGCGCAAAGAAAAGCGCATTCTCTTCGCGGGCGCTGTCTCTCCGCACAAAGGCCCACACGTTCTCCTGGACGCTTTTAACCTCGTTGCCAGCAGCTATCCCGACGTTCGCCTCGACTTTGTCGGATCTCTGGATAACTATCCCTTGGAGGAAAGCTTTGATTTGGCCGACCGGCAATTAATCAAAAGCGTCGCTCCGTTCTATGCCAGAAACCGGCTTGAGTTCCTAAAGACAAAGTTGTCGCTGGCTTCGCAAGACGCCGGAACTTACCAATCTTCATTGAAAACCAGGGTGCTGCCCGAGTTGGCGGCGAAAGTATCCTTTCACGGACACGTAGGAGTTCGCCAGAATTTGATTGACCGGTATTACGATGCGGATATCCTCGCCTTTCCGTCCATCTGGGATGAAGGATTCCCGATTCCACCGCTGGAAGCGATGGCGGCGGGTGTTCCCGTTGTGGGCACCCGGCCGGCCATTGTCGAGACTATCGAAGATCGCCGGTCTGGGATTTTAGTCGATCAGAACGATTCCCGATCTATGGCAGAGGCTCTGCTGCTGCTCCTCAGGGACGACGATCTGCGGGAAGAGATGGGGAGAGCGGCTCGGCGGCGGATCCTCGAGCATCTCACGTGGGAGAAGGTTGCCAAAAGAATGTTTGTTCGCTACGCGGCGCTGTGTGGTCTCAGCGACGAAGAAAGCCGTGCAGTCACATCCACGGAACAATATAGGTGAGAGGCTGCGCGTCGTCTCAGCACAGCAAATACCTTTATGTCATCGAAATTCGCCGATGCTTTAGAGATGAAGGAGACCATACCCCTGGGCGCCTTCGGCCCGCTATCGAAGTTTGCTATGCCCTCGGCCACGGTTGGCCGTTCGCTCGCAATCATTGCCGCGGTGGTCATGTTAGTCCGCGTTGTACAAGCCATCTTCCTCTTCAACAACACGTGCGATGAGCCTTTTCACATCGCTTCGGCTGTGGTCATGTACGATGTGGGGAAAGAAGCCTCCGGCGTCGAACAACCCCCTTTAACGCGCATCGTGGCGGGCCTCCCTCTTCATCTGCGCGGCGTACGCTTGCCGCCGGCCAAAGAAACCACCGCGGTTGTCCCAATGAGCGATACCTACTCGCAGGGAACGCAGATTCTCTTTCATAGCCGCCTGACCTATCGGCAGGTGCTGACAACCGCTCGCTTAAGCATGTTGGTCTTCCCGTTGATCGCCCTGTTCTATCTCTACCTATTGGCGGCGTGGATCGGCAACGAACTCATTGCCGGCGTCTCGGTGGTCTTCTTTAGTCTCGACCCCGCGCTGCTCGGTCATTCCTCCTGGGTCCATACAGATGTGGCCGCCTGCGCCGGTTTCTTGGCAGCGGCTTATCACGGGCTGCGCTGGATCTTCCTGGGGGGCCATCGACGCGCTGTCCTTACAGGCATGGCCATAGGTGCGGCCACTGCCGCCAAGTTTTCCTGCCTCTTTATTCTTCCTGCAATCGCGTTGGTGTTGGTCCTGTCGCCCCTTTTAGCCCTAGGTGAGTTGCCAAAGACGCTCATGGCCTATTTCCGTCGTTGGCCCTCGATGGGCCAGATGGCGACCGTGGCTCTTGTCGCATTTTTCACCCTTTGGAGCGCCTATTTCTTTAACGTCGACCGGCTCAGTAATCAGAGTATATTCGTAGAATCTCGCTCGGAATTTCAACGTATTCCCTTACGCATCCGCAGCGCCGAGATTCCGATGCCCAGCTTTGCGTTGGGTCTGATGAAGCTTGTTTCGCACAATCGCGCTGGAAACAACAGCTACCTGAACGGAAGGTTTAGCGACGTTGGCTGGTGGTATTACTTTCCCGAAGCGATCGCCATAAAAGAGCCGCTGGCCCTGCTCGCCGGATTGTTAGCCGCTGGCCTGTTGTTGTTTGTCCGGCGCTTTCGGCCTGACCGGTGGCGGGCGGCGGCACTTTTGATACTGCCTGCGGTCTTTTTGGCCGCTGCCATGATGGGACATCTCGACATCGGCATTCGACACGTCCTCCCGGTGCTGCCTTTTCTTTATCTGCTGGTCTGTTTTCAGCTCGCGCGCGCCGGTGCCGGAGGCTTCTCGCTTTTGGGCGTCTTGATCGTCACGGCGATGATCGAATCGGCCTGGATCGCACCCAACTACACCGAATTCTTCAATGCCGCCGCCGGCGGCCCAGAACGCGGCGCGCAGTACCTCATCGACAGCAATATTGACTTCGGCCAGGACGTCGCGCGTTTGGCGGAGTGGCTGCATTCCGATCAGGCTCGCGCCCGCCCTTATTCGCTGCGACTGTTCATGTTTCCGGACAAAAGCCTGTGCCGCTTGTTTGGACTTGATCCCTCGGCTCTGTTTCGCAATTCGAATAGCGGGCTGCTCGCAATCAGCAAGAACGTTCGCTACGGGCTAGGGGCGGGCGCCACGGAAGACTGGCTCGACCAGCCTAAACCCGATTACCGTTGTCTCTCGTCATACCCGATTGTCAAGAAAATCGGGTACTCAATAGACGTTTACGACCTGGACGCTCCGCTTCAACCCCAGTCCCGCCCTTCGGCAACGCACGCCTGTCCCAATTGAGTCCGCACCCTCCATGACCTCTAGAAAGCAGTTGTTGCCGCTTACCGGCCTGCGGTTTTTTCTCGCGCTTTGGGTCGTCATCTACCACCAGACGTCGCCACAGAACTATTTGGGGCCGTCGATGGCAAAACTACCCGAAGCCATTTTCTGCTTTTTGCGAACCGGCTATCTGGCAGTGGGTATCTTCTTCCTTCTGTCTGGTTTCGTTCTTTCCTACTCGCATTCTCTTACCACGAGTTTCACCGCGCCTCGCTTGGCTAACTTCGCAATTGGCAGGTTTGCCAGAATTTACCCCACCTATTGCCTCGGTCTATTGCTCATAGCGCCGTTTATCGTTGCGCATGTGCTTACAAGTGGGTCGGTAGGGTTCGCGATAAGAGAGACAGCGAAGGCCTTCCTAAATTGGACTCTTCTCCAGTCGTGGGTTCCGCGTGCTGCGCTCTCTTGGAACCCGCCCGGCTGGTCTCTATCCGATGAAACGTTCTTTTATTGCTGCTTTCCCTTCGTTGGTGTGGCCCTTTGGAAACTATCGGGTTTGCGGCGAATCCTACTGGCCTGCGCGCTGATTTGGGCCGCCTCTTTAGTTGCGCCGCTCATCGCTTTCACCCTCCCGCTGCGTCCATTTGGCCTTGCACCCGCAACTTCGGCGCCGTGGGATGCAAACCCTTTTTGGGCCAATCTGATCAGTTTCAACCCGCTACTCCGGTTCCCCGATTTCTGTCTCGGAATATTGGTTTGCCGCCTCTACTTTGAGCTTCGGTGGAGAAACAGCTCTTTACTTGGGAAAGGATATTGGCTTTACGTCCCTGGCCTGGTGTTGGAGTTGTTGGTACTCACGCGGTCTAATGTTCTGCCGCTGCCTTTTGTTCAGAACGGCCTCCTATTGCCCCTTCACTCGCTCGTCATTCTGGGATTTGCTTTAGGAGGTGGAGCTTGCGGCCGGCTGCTCTCCACTTCGCCGGTGGTTTTTCTGGGCAACGCGAGCTACGCAATGTACATTCTGCATGTCCCTTTGTTTTTTTGGTTGAATACCATCGCTAAGAAGTTCCTCCACGTGAAGCCAAGCGGATTCGGCTGGATGCTCTTTTACTTAGCGGCCGTGATCTGCGTATCCTGCGTTGTGTTCAAAGCTTTGGAACAGCCTGCGAATCGCGCCCTAAAGATGTTTCTAACCCGGCAAACGGGCCGATCAGCCGAGAACGAAAGGATAGGCCAGCAAGCCTGCGCTTCCGGTTAGGCGGGGAGCAAGTTCAAGGAAGACTCGGTGGGTGTTTCGTTTGGCTCCTCAGGTAGGATTCGAACCTACAACCCTTCGGTTAACAGCCGAATGCTCTGCCGTTGAGCTACTGAGGAGCAATGCGTCAAATGTCGCAAGAAAAGCCCACATGCCGGCCGGTGCGAATCAACGCCTCCTCTATTAAAGCACAGCCGCCCAAAGACGCGAATGCGACAGGTAACGTATGCGCCATGGTCGTGGCATTTGATATGCTAAGCAACGCATTCAGGTAAATCTACTGATTTGGAGATTACGATGGCGGCTCGATACGAGTTGAAGTCCACAAAGAACGGCGAAGTGATGTTCAACCTGCTGGCAGGCAACAATGAGGTGATTCTGACCAGTCAAATGTACAAAGAAAAAAGCGGGGCGCTGAACGGGATTGAATCCGTGCAAAAGAATTCGCAAATGGACGGGCAATTCGAACGTAAGACGGCGCACAACGGGCAATTCTACTTCGATCTGCACGCCGCCAACAAGCAGATCATCGGAAAGAGTGAGACCTATACCACGAAGGCGGCCATGGAAAAAGGCATTGCTTCCGTGAAGAAAAACGGTGGCGCGACCGTAATTAAAGACCTGATTGCGCCAAAGGTCAAAGCGGCCAAGGCGTAGGGGGCTTTTAGCCGATTTTTTCTTCCAGTTCAACCCAACGCGCATACAGCGAATCTAAATCGTTCTGCGCTATTTCCATCTCGCGATAGGACTCCGCAAGGCGCTTGGCATCGCGCATAACATCCTCATCTTCAAGCGAGGCTTTCCACTGCAGGACGGCTTGCTCCGCTGCGGTGATGCGCGCTTCCATATTTTCCCGTTCGCGATTCTCCAGGTAAGAGAGCTTCTTCTTCACTGCAAGGTTAGGTGTTTTGGGACTTGTTGCCAAGGAAGCGCCGGCCTTCGTTTTGGCCCTCTTCTCAAGCCACGCCTGCCACTGCGAGTAATCGGCGAACAACTCGGCTTTGCCATTGCCATCCAGCCCGAGCACGGTGGTTGAGACGCGATCAAGCAGATAACGGTCGTGGGTCACCAACACTAGCGCGCCGGGAAACTCGACCAGACTTTCTTCCAGGATCTCCAAGGTTGGAATGTCGAGATCGTTGGTTGGTTCGTCGAGCAGCAAGACGTCGGCGGGTTCGAGCATCAAGTTCGCGATCAGAACCCGCGCGCGCTCTCCGCCCGAGAGCCGGCTCACCGGTTGGTTTAATTGTTCGTTGGTGAACAGAAATCGCGAAGCCCACGAGGCGACATGAATCACACGCTCGCGATAGATCACGGAATCGCCCCCGCCAGCCAGCGCCTGCCGTAAAGTTAAATCGGGATTGAGAGGACGGTTCTGATCGAAATAAACGACGCGCAACGCCGCCGCCTGTTTCACTTCGCCGCCGGTAGGCTTAATTTCGCCGCGCATCAGACGCAGCAGGGTTGTCTTACCGCTGCCATTCGGCCCCACTAATCCGAGGCGGGTACCGGCGGTGAGCACGAATTCGAGATTGTCAAACAGCAGACGCTCACCATATGCGTAGCGCACGTTCCCCACTTCGATCAGCCGTTTCGTTTTGCGGTCCGACGCGTTGAAATCGATATCGGCCGTCGCCGTTCGCGACCGGGAGTTCAAGTCGGCCAGTTCGCCTATCAAAGCATGCGCGTTATCTATGCGTGCTTTGGCTTTGGTGGCGCGCGCTTTGGGCCCACGGCGCAGCCACTCCATCTCAATGCGGACGCGATTTTCCAGAACGTCCTGACGTTTCGCTTGAGCGGCCAGAAATTCGCTTTTCTTTTCGAGGAACGAACTATAGTTGCCAGGCACGCGCAGAATGCCGTCGGGATACGTGCGGTTGATCTCGGCGACATCGGTGGCCACATTTTCCAGAAAGTAGCGGTCGTGGCTCACCACCAGAACAGCGAAACGCGCCGCCAGCAAAAGCTTCTCAAGCCATTGGATGCCAGCCAAATCGAGATGGTTAGTGGGTTCGTCCAGCAGCAGGACGTCCGGGTTGGCGACCAGCGCCTCCGCCAGCGCGAGCCTCTTGCGCCAGCCCCCCGAGAGCGCGGCGGCCTCCACATCAAAATCGGTGAAGCCCGCCCGGCCTAGCGTCTCCGCCTCACGGCTGTCGCGAGTTTCCTCAGCGATCCCCGCTTGCTCCAGGGCTTGGCGGATCACAGTGCGCACGGTGGCCTTAGCGGCAAAGCGGGAATCTTGCTCCACATAGGCAAGGCGCGTATTTTTGCGCAGCACCACCTCTCCGCTATCGGGCCGCCTTCGACCGGCTAAGAGCTCCAGCAGAGTGGACTTGCCGGACCCGTTCGGCCCGATCACACCAATCCGCTCCCCTTCGGAAATGTTCAGGTTGAGATTGCGAAATAACGGATCGGCACCATAGGATTTGCTCAGGTCGCGCACACTGATAAGGAGAGCCACTCTCTCTATGTTCCTACGAGCCATGTTCCACGCGCCGATTTGGGGCGGATTCCCGTGGTTCGATAAACGCCGGCAAAAATGGGATAGCATTCTCGCATATGATCAACATCTCCCGGATCTTATTGCCCGTCGATTTTTCGGAACGCTGCCTGGGCATGATCCACTACGCTCGGGCGATTGCGGAAAAGTACGACGCCGAACTGATTCTGCTTCACGTGATTAATCCGGTGTTCGTAGCGCCGGAAGTAGGCATGGCGCCGGCCGCGGTGATTGCCACGCCCCAGTGGCTCATCAACGAGAAATCAAAGTTGATGGACGAATTCGCCAGTTCAGACCTGACCGGTTTGCGGGTTCGCCGTTTGGTTTACGAAGGCATTCCCGAGGCGCAGATTGCCGAAATGGCGAACTCCGACGACGTGCAACTGGTGATTATGCCGACGCACGGTTATGGCGTGCTGCGCCGTTTTCTCATCGGCTCGGTAACGGCTAAGGTGCTTGACGACGTGGCTTGCCCGGTTCTCACGGGCGTTCACATGGAAAAGCACGCTTATGACAGCAAGGAAGAATTTCCCGCCATTGCTTGCGCCGTCGATCTAAAGTCTGGAAGCACAGACACGCTGCTGGCTGCCGCGCGGTTCGCCCACCGTTTTGGCTCGAAACTTGGCGTCGTTCACGTGTGGCCGCAACCGGCGCAGGAAGCCAACTCAGGCGATCTGAAGCCGCAACTGGAAGAATTGGTTACCCAACAATTGGCTGAACACAGTCTTAGCTTTGAGCCAGGGCGGCTGGCCTGTTGTGTGCAGAGCGGCGATATTGTCGCCTCGATTTGTGATTTTGCCGAACGCATCGGAGCCAAGATTCTGGCCGTCGGGCGTGGCCGGAGCCATGCGGTCGAAGGTGTAATCGGCGGCCGTCTGGTCACAAACACTTATTCAATCATTCGCCAATCGCCGTGCCCTGTGCTAAGCGTCTGATTCGCCAAACGCGAGCTTTAGATGCCCGGCATCATGGCTTCCGCGAGTGCGAGAGCTTTGTCGCGGGGTTGCGAGGCATGATGCAAATTGAGCATGAGCCCGTCATTGCCTTTGCGAGCGAAGAAGAGCGCGTCGAAAGGGCCGAAGTAGGCTTCGTCCCACGGCCCTTCTATGGTTTGGTGGCTTTGGCCAGTGAACAGATTGGCAGTCTTGAGACTGATCAAGGCCACTTTCGCGGTGCCACGAAAGACCTGAACTTCTAAGAGCGGGGTGTGGGCATTGTCTGAAGCGGAAACGTTCTTGGCCAGATCCTGCAGATCCTTTAGGGTGATGGGCCCGTCTTTAGAGGCGGCGGGACTTTCGTCGTTCGCTTTCCCGGTGTCTTGTGCATCGGCGGGTTTGGCTGACCAGTAATTGCAGAACTCCTTGATATCGCCGGCGTCGTTGCCATCGGCGCGGGCGACGGGAGCATGCAGCAGCGCGGCCACTTTTTCTTTGCTGAGAATGTCGCAGCCGGCGTGGGTGGGTTGGGCGTTGGCCACGCTTGAGACGGCATCGCGCAGGCGGGCGGCGCCTTCGCGCAAACTGGCGGCGCCGCTGGAATGAGCGGCTTCCTCCACTTTGCCTTTCGCCCAGTAGAGCGCGCCGATGACACCGGCGAGACCCATAAGCAGCATGGCCGCCAGGATGAGGAAGACGGCTTTTATGGTGGGAAATCCGCTTTTGGCTGGGGCAGGCGCCCTGCGAGCAGGTGTTTGCGGGCTGCCACACTTTGGGCAGAATTTTCCGCCATTGGTAGACGCTCCGCACGTGCCGCAAAAGCTTCCCATCATTTCCCCCTTGAACGATTATAGGGTGAGGGCCACGGGAATAAGAATACAATTAAGTTGGATATGCAAAGCGTAGCGGATGTGGCCACGAGTCAACGGCAGATGGGGCAAACGGGCTGGCGCGGAACAGCGGCGGCGATTGGCGCCGTCTTATTAGGCATCGTTTTCCTGGTATCGGGCGGTTGGAAAGTGCTTGATCCATTCAAAACAGGAGAACTGCTGGAGCAGGCGAAAGTGCCGGCGGGTTTTGGAACGCTGGGCGCGGCCACGCTGGGCACCATCGAACTGTTGGCGGCGTTCCTGTTATTTGTGCCACAGGTGCGGCGGTGGGGCGGATTGCTGGGGTCGGCTCTGATTGTTTTCTTCCTAGGTTGGATTGGTTATTATTACAGCGCGCTGGTGGGCAAGCAATGCGGTTGTTTTCCTCTGATCAAGCGCAGTATTGGTCCCGGATTTTTTGTGAGCGATGGCGTGATGCTGCTCATGGGTGTGGCGGCGTTTGCGTGGTCGGCAAAGGTGGTGAGTGCGCGGTTACCTTTGAGGGCACTGGCGGCGCTGATTGTTTTGGCCGGCGTGAGTTATGGGGTGAACGCGCGCATGCACGGCGGCGCGCAAGTGCCCACGCCGGTGGTTGTGGATGGCAAGCCGCAAAACTTGACCGCGGGAAGCGTCTTTTTGTTTTTCTACGATCCCTCCTGTATGCATTGCGATGCCGCCGCTAAGTTTATGTCTAAGTTGAACTGGGGCGATACGAAAATTGTGGCCATTCCGACGGTGAATCCACAATGGGCCGCATCGTTTCTACATGATACGGGACTGAATGCCGAGACCAGTTTGGAATTGGACAAATTGAAGAAGGCTTTTCCGTTTGTGGATCCGCCCTATGGCGTGGCTTTGGTGAACGGCCGGGTGAAAGAAACGTTTACCCAAGCGCAATTCAACGTACCGCTACCGCAACCCGATTTGCAAAAGCTCGGTTTCGTGAAGTAGGTCGGAACCTCAGTCAGCGTGATCCCTGCCAAACTTCGGGTTCTTGGCGCTGCCTACAATCTCGATTTTTAAGAATGTCCCTGCGCCGTTCTTTGCAAAGAACGGATCAAGCGGCACGGCCAGCCAGTGTTTCCAACCAGCCAGAGTTTGCGATACCTTCGCTTGCAGTTTGAGCGCGCCGTGGAAATCAAGAACGTCGCCGGCCATGCGGTATTGCCCGTGTACAGCCACCGCCGCGCCCGGAACTTCAAACTCCAGGCGGCTGAATGTCATAACTTCATCCGCCAAATGGAACGAGCCTGACATGTGGGAAAAGACGTTCCCGATATTCTCATCGTTCGGCCGGCCTCGGCCCCGGCGGCTCAGTTCGTCAACCTTATCCTGCACGCGCTCTTGTTGAAAGTCGCCACGGGCGATATCGTAGGTGCCGTCAAGCCGCAGCTTTTCTTTCACGTCGCCGCTCAGGGGAGGAATGGAAATCTTCGCCCGCATATGAATGAGCCCCGACATAAACGGCTTCCCTTTCATGGCAAGCAAGAGACAGTCTTCCACGTGGCCTTGGGGCATAACAACTTCGAGGTCGATAGCGCGGCGGCCGTTCGCTTCATGCTTGATGATGCCGCCACTGGTTTGGAAGACGGTGTTGAGCAGGCGGGCATGAACAGGCTGCAGAACGGTATTGCCGTTGGTGCCGTCAACCAGCGCATCAAACTGTGTTTTGAGCGGAACTGGGTTGCCGCTACTCTTCAGATGGAAATCCGGAACATCCGCCGCGCCTTGAACCCGCACGGCTGAGAGCGTTCCGGCGAAGTGTCCGTAGGAATGCAGCGTACCGGCGATAGCCTTGAAGACGCCCAGATCGGCATTCGAGAAATCATAGTCGCCTTCAAGCGGAGTGTTGCCAGGCTCTTCCCGCTGCCATGGACCGAACGTTCCTTGAGACTGAATCCGGCCGGGGGGACGGGGATTGGTGAAGTTCGTTTGATACTTCATGCGCTGCCCTATACCGGCAGATTCCAGATGAAGGTCTTGGAGCACTATCTCGAGCGGTTTGCGTCCGGCAACCTTCGGCAAAACGATCAGGCGTGTGTTGGAAAAATCGAGGTTATCGATGATCACGCCGCCGGCGGATTGCTGGTCGTTTTCCGCGTGAGCGGTATCGCTCTTCGGAGGAATAGCAATGGTGACGCCAGCGAGCGAGACGCGTGCGACGTGCGGATGCCGTTGACCTAACGTGCCCAAATCGACATTGCATTGAAAGGTTGCGACGGTGAGAATCGGGGGGATATCGGAACGGTTCTGATAACTGAGCGAGAGCCCTTCACCTTTCACACCGGCAATGATGCCGCTGCCGCCGTGCCACAGCAAGCGCGCCGCCGAAACCTTCGGCAGAAGGACCTGCAAATGTTGCAGCGAAACTCGGGCATTGAAGCGCTGCTCAAGATAACGAATGGCCAGCGCGCGAACTTCCGGTTCGATTTTCGCAGAGAAGATGCGGGCCGCTACCAACAGAGTAAGTAAAAGAGCTAGCAGAATTGCTGGAATGTAGATGAGCAAGAGCCGGGCTGTTTTAGGCATGTCAATGACACCTTATGGATTTAAACTTGCAGCGCAAAATTGTAGATGTGCTTTGTGACACATCCATGAAAAGGAGCAAACTCAATACCAATGCTGCAAACAATTGCCGTGATTTTGTTGGTGCTATGGCTTCTCGGGATAGTTACATCCTACACGCTGGGAGGCTTCATCCATATTTTGTTAGCGATCGCGATTGTTGTCATACTTCTGAGGGTGATTCAAGGTAGAAGGCCAGTCGTTTGATATTCCGGCGGGAGTGTTTTTTCTGCCGTGAGAAAAACTCGCAGTACCGGGAGGTTTTTGCCCGGTCGAAGCGGCGATAGGTCCGCAAAGTCAACAATTGGCGGACGTGTTGAAGATGGCACGACGCGTGCCTGAGAGGAAACGGAGGTTCAAACAGAATGAACTCAGATCAAATTGAAGGCAACTGGAAGCAATTCAGCGGAAAAGTGAAGGAAAAATGGGGCAAGCTCACGGATGACGATTTGACCCGGATTGCCGGCAAGAAAGACCAACTGGTCGGAATGATTCAGGAACGATACGGCATCAAGAGAGAAGAGGCGCAGAAAGAACTCGATGAATTCTACCGGACTCACCCCGAGCCGGCGACCGCCAAAACGACAAGCGCGTACTAAGTGCGAAAAAGGAGGCCGGCTGTTCAGTCGGCCTTCCTCGTTTCTTAGAGTGTTCAGACCGTATATTTTCCGGCAGCTATCACGCTTTTCGCGATTTGGCGGCTGAGGGCAACGGTATTGAGCTGATCATATTTGGTCAACCGGCGAAGGATTGCCATTTGAGTGCGAAGCATATCGCCTTCGGCCACCGCCGCAATCACTTTCCGGGCGGACCCTTCTACGATCTGCATGGCTTTTGCAGCGTAGTATTTTGTCATGGAGATGGCGTTCTTTGCGCCAGCTTCCCCATTCCGTGCAATCAGCTTTTCGGCGCGTAAGAGAGACGATTCGAAAGCGAATACCTCAATGATGGTGTCGGCTAGGGCACCCATGATCTCCTGCTGATCCTGGAGGTCGGTTACGTGTTTTTGCGAGGCGCAACCGGCGGCGAAGAGGCTGAGTTTCTTGGCACTCTCAAGCATTTTGCGTTCGGCTGCCAATGGTCCGTCCAAGTCTTCACCCGGCAATAGTCCCTCCATTACTTCGTCCATAATGCGCTTGATAGCGGGCAGCAGCGGGAGTTGTCCAGCCATGGCGCGCTTCATCAGCCAGCCGGTGATGATCAGGCGGTTAATCTCATTCGTGCCTTCGAAGATGCGATTGATGCGGGCATCGCGATAAGCGGGCGTAGCGGGATACTCTTCCACGTAACCGAAACCGCCATAAATCTGTACGACGTGATCAACCACCATGTCGAGCATTTCCGATCCCCATACTTTCAGGATGGAGCATTCGACGGCGTATTCTTCGATGCGCTTTTGAATCTCGCGGGAAGCTCCGGGTGCGTGAGCATCGACATCGGCCAAGGCAGAGTCAATCATACCGATGGTTCGATAGCTAAGAGATTCGCCGACGTAGATGCCGGTGGCGCAATCGGCCAGCTTCTCTTGAATGAGCCCGAACTCGGCGATTGGCTTGCCGAACGCCTTGCGTTCTTTGGCGTACTGCAGACCGTTGTGAAAGGAAGTGCGCGCTCCGCCAACCGCAGCGGCGCCCAGCTTGAAGCGCCCAATATTCAAGATGTTGAAGGCAATGTGGTGCCCCTTGCCGATTTCGCCGAGAAGGTTTTCGACGGGCACGCGGCAATCGTTCAGGATGAGCGGGCAGGTGGAGGAACCGCGGATGCCGAGCTTGTGCTCTTCTTTACCAACGGACAAACCGGGTGTGTTGCGCTCAATGAGAAACGCCGAAAATTTATCGCCGTCGATTTTCGCGAAGACTGTATAGAGATCGGCAAAACCGCAATTGCTGATCCACATTTTTTCGCCGTTGAGGATGTACTCCTTGCCGTCGGCGGAGAGCGTAGCCTTAGTGCGGATATTCATGGCATCCGAACCGGACGTGGCTTCCGAGAGCGCGTAGGCGGCCACCCATTCGCCGGTGGCGAGTTTGGGCAGATACTTCTTCTTTTGATCGTCGGTGCCGTACCACACCAGCGGCAGTGTGCCAATGCCGGTGTGAGCGGAGAAGGCCACGGAGAAACTGGCGTTCTTGCTTAACGACTCAGCCACCAGTGCGGACGTTACTTTATCGAGTTCCAATCCGCCATAGGCTTCCGGCACATCCACGGCCATCAGACCCAGCTCGCCGGCCTTGCGCATAAGCGCTCTGGTGACTTTGAAATTTCTCTCTTCAATCTCAGCGGCGGCGGGCAACACTTCGTTGATGGCAAATTCGCTCGCCGTTTTTGCGGTACTGATTTGTTCGTGAGTAAAATCTTCAGGCGTGAAAATTTCATCGGCCTGAAGCGCTTCAATGAGAAAGCTGCCGCCCTTGGCCGCTTTCACTTTTGTTTCGACGCTCGCTAACATGACTAATTCCTTCCTTGTTCTTGTGATCAATTCACTCGTTCGAAAATTCCCGCCGCGCCCATTCCTCCGCCCACGCACATGGTCACCATGCCGTAACGGGCTTTACGGCGGTCCATTTCACGCACCAGTGTGGCTGTCAATTTAGCGCCCGTACAACCCAGCGGATGGCCCAGCGCGATGGCCCCGCCGTTCACGTTCACTTTTTCGCGATCAATCCCTAGAGTTTTGATTACGGCCAGGGATTGCGCGGCGAAAGCTTCGTTCAACTCGATTAAATCGATTTGATCGAGTGTCAAACCGGCCATCTTGAGTGCCTTCGGAATCGCATAGACCGGTCCAATGCCCATTTCCTCAGGCATGCAGCCCGCATAGGCGAAAGAAAGATAGCGCAGCATTGGTTTGATCCCGAGAGCGGCGGCGCGCTCCTCCGACATCACAATCGCCGCCGCTGCGCCGTCGGAGGTTTGGGAGGAATTGCCCGCCGTTACAATACCTTTGGCGTGAAACGCGGGTCTGAGTTTGGCCAAAGCTTCGAGAGAGGTATCGGCGCGCGGGCCTTCATCCACCGTAAACGGAGTCTCAGTCGTTTTCAGTTTTGATTTTTGGTCTGGCACGGTCAGAGTGATGGGGACCGCGACAATTTCATCGTCAAACTTGCCGGCGGCTTGCGCAGCCAAGGCCTTCTTATGACTCGCTAACGCAAACTCGTCGGACTGTTCGCGGGTGATGCCGTAGTGTTTAGCCAGACGCTCGGCGGTCAGGCCCATAGAGGTGTACGTGCCTGGATAATTCTCTTCCAGCCAGGGATTCATGGAGGGCTTGTTGCCGGCCATCGGAACCATGGACATGGATTCAGCACCGCCGGCGACAATGACATCCGCGCCGCCCGCGCGAATCCGATCGGCCGCCAGCGCAATGGATTGCAGACCCGAAGCGCAGAAGCGATTCACCGTGAACGCCGCCGATTCAATAGGCAATCCTGCGCGTAGTGCGGCAATGCGCGCCACATTCATGCCCTGCTCACCTTCGGGCATGGCGCAGCCGATGATGACGTCTTCTATTTCCTTCGGATCGAGTTGTGGCACGCGGGCGAGTGCGCCCTTGATGGCGACCGCGGCCAAATCGTCAGGACGAGTGGAGCGCAGCGCGCCCTTAGGAGCTTTGCCCACAGCCGTGCGGACGGCGCTTACAATGACAGCGTGTTTCATGATTAGTTCCTTAATGGCTTGCCGGTCTTCAGAGTGTGAGCAATGCGCTCGGCCGTTTTCTTTTCGCCGCACAGGGATAAAAACGATTGACGCTCCAGGTCGAGAAAATATTGCTCACTCACGAGAGTGCCCGGAGTGACTTTACCGCCGCACAATATACTGGCGACGTGATTGGCGACTTTCACGTCATGATCGCTAATAAACTCCCCTTCGCGCATCAAACGGACGCCCATTTTGAGAGTGGCCAAAATATTTACGCCGGGTGCGGGGATATCGGTGCGGGGTAGGGGAGCGGAATAACCGGCATCGGCCAGCTCGCGGGCACGGGCCTTTGCGTCCATAAGGACACGTTCGCGATTCATAGTAATGAGATCGGAAGGAGAGAGGTAACCCAGAGTGCGCGCCTCAGCGGCTGAGGTGGAGACTTTCGCCATGGCGATGTTCTCAAAATTGCGCCGCAACGCTTCGATGAGCTCAACCGATTCGTTGCGTCCGCCTTCACGCAGAGCCACAGCCGCGTCAATCGCCTTCAGGGCCATCTCTTTGCAACCACCGCCACCGGGAACCAAGCCGACGCCCGCCTCAACCAATCCCATATAAAGTTCGGCGTGGGGCTGCCGCGCTGCGGCGTGCAATGCAATCTCGCAGCCGCCTCCCAAACACATCCCAAAAGGTGCAACGACCACTGGCTTGGGAGAAAACTTGATGGCCTGAGTCATCTTTTGAAATGCTTTGATGGCTAGATCGATTTCATCCCAATCCTGTTCCTGAATACCCAGCAGCAGTTGCATCACATTCGCGCCAACCGAGAAGTTGTCGTTGTCGTTCGAAATGACAAAGGCATCGAACTGAGCGAGTGAATCGCTGCCGGGCTTCAAGGTTTGAGTGATGAATGAGACGATATCTCCACCAATAGCGTTCATCTTGCTGTGGAATTCGATGCCACCGACACCGTCGCCTAAATCAATCAGGGAAGCGCCCGCGTTCTTCTTCACAACGCCATGGGCTTTCTTCAGAATTTGGACGCTGGCCATGCCTTCCACCGCGGGCACCGGTTTATAGGTTGCGGTGGCAATATCGAAAAAGCGGCGGCCGGAAGGAACGGAGGTATCCTCCCGATACCAGGTAGTGTTGCCACTTTCGAGAAGCTTTTGGACGGCGGGCGCAAGCGTCCGGCCAGCGGCCTTCATTTTTTCGGTGGTGGCGACGACGCCGACCGCGTCCCACATTTCGAAAGGCCCCAACTCCCAGTTGAAGCCATTCTTCATAGCTTCGTCGATGCCGACGATATCGTCTGAGATTTCTGGCACGCGATGAGCGGAATAATTCCAAAGCCCAGGCAGGATGTGGCCGTAAAACGCCGTCGCGCGATCTTTCCTGGGATCGTTCGCTAGCAGCATGCGCAAGCGTTCGCCAACAGAATCGATGTTCTTAGTTAGTTCGAGGGAAGGGAATTTGGCGCGCTCCGAGGGGCGGTATTCGAGAGTCTTCCAATCGAGTCCCAGACGCTCCTCTTCACCGCCGGCGCCTTTGACCTTCTTATAAAAGCCCTGGCCGGTTTTGTCTCCCAGCCACTTGCGTTCCAGCATCTGCGCGAAAAATGGCGGTGGCGCAACGTCCGCCCGCTCGTCTTTCACCCTCTCGAAAAAATTCTTGGCGACGTGTGCCAACACATCAACGCCCACCATGTCGCTCAGACGGAACGTGCCGGACTTCGGCCAGCCGAGCGTAGAGCCAGTCAGCGCATCCACTTCTTCAATGGACATATCCATCGCCTGCATGACTCGCACAGCGTTCAGCATGGCGAAGGTGCCAATGCGGTTGGCGATGAAATTGGGCGTGTCTTTAGCCGTGACGATAGCCTTGCCCAGCCGCCGGTCCACAAAATGCTCTACCGCTTCGATGGCGGCGGGGTCGGCATCGGGCGTAGGAATGATTTCGAGCAATCGCATGTAGCGGGGCGGATTAAAGAAGTGAGTGCCGAACCAATGCTTCTTGAAACCGGCGTCCATGTTTTCGGCGATTTGCCCAATTGGGAGTCCGCTGGTGTTGGTGGTGATGATGGTGTCGGCGCGGCGAAAGGCGCTTACTTTCTCTAAGAGAGAGCGTTTGATTTCCAGGTTTTCGGCCACGGCTTCAACAATCCAATCGCAATCGCGCAGCAGCTCCAGGTGGTCTTCAAAATTACCGGGCTGGATGAGGCGGATGAGGGACGCATCGAAAAAGGCGGCGGGTTTCGATTTCTTTAAATTTTCGAGCGCGGCGTTGACAACCGCGTTACGCGTGGTGGCGCCGTGGGGAACAATATCGAGCAGCACAACCGGAATGCCTGCATTGGCAAAATGCGCGGCGATGCGCGACCCCATGTTGCCGGCTCCCAGCACGGCCGCTTTGCGAATCAGGTAGGCTCGGGCGGGGGTGGAGTGGGTGGTAATTGTTTCCATCGTTTCGGCGATCATGGCTGAAATCCAGTGGCGAAGGCGTTAGCTCCGCAGTTCTCCGTTTGAAAGTTTAGGTGAGAGGGGAATGGGTTCGAAATCGGGTACACGCAGTTTGGCGCTACGGCGATTGGCCAGCCCTTGTGTGAGGGTTTGCGCAAATTCGCCAGCCACTTCTTCCGCCGTCAGCACTCCATGGGGTTCAAACCACGTGGCCAGCGAGTGAATAGCGCCAGCGAGCGAAAAGGCGGCCAGCTTGACGTTGCAAGGGCGGATAGAACCGTCCTTTATGCCTTGTTCAATAAAGGCGCGCAGGCTTTGATCGATTTTGCGTTTCTCGGCGCGCACCTCGGCCTGCGCTTTGGGCGAGAGCTCGCGGTCATCCTGCCGGACCAGGAAGCGGCCGAAATCGCGCGCGACAATCACGGTGTACGTTTGGATAAAGCCCGACACTTTTTCGAGTCCGCTGCCCGGATGAGCGTGGATTCTATCCAGACTTTGTTGCGTCAGGGCGATGCCGCGCCGGTAGCATTCCAAATAAATCTCTTCCTTGTTGTGGAAGTAGTAATAAAGAGCCGGCTTGGTGATTTTGAGCTTCTGCGCGATATCGTCGAGCGAAGTTTGGCGATAGCCTTTCGCGATGAAAATCTGCACGGCGGTGAGCAAGACAGCTTCTTTTTTGCCATCGGGGTTACGACGGCGGTCGGAAAAGGCGGCCAAATGCGATAGCTTGGCTTCGCTTGCTTTGGCGCGTGTACGGCCGGCTATTGACAGTGGCATTCCCAATTGATATCTTACTCGTCGGTAAGAAAAACGCAAGGGCCATTTTCCAGGCCCATCTTTCATGGCAATGGCTCTATTGATATTCAGTTACGCGGAACCACCTTATTTTTCATGGACTGAGAGGGTGTTGCTTCTAGCCTTCGTCTCTTTTTCGCTCGGCTCGTTTTGGGGGCGTTTCGGCCAAGTGGTGGCGCGTATTCGTGCGTCCAAGAAAGATCCAAACTTTGCGCTCGGCAATGTTGGGAGACGGTTTTGGGATTTCTTTTGGGAGGTTTTATGCCAAGCCAAGGTGATTCAACAGCGTCCGCTGCCAGGGTTAGCGCACGCGTTTGTGTTTTGGGGTTTTTGCATATTCGCCCTTGTTTCGCTGAATCACTTTGCGGCGGGGTTCGGTTTAGGTTTTCTATCGCCCAACGGCTTTTTCGGCCAGATCTATTTTGGATTTGCAGCGGTGTTTGCCCTCTTGGTCGCGGTTTCGATTTTGGGCTTGTTTATCCGCCGCTTCCTGGTGCGGCCGGTCTGGCTTGGCACCAAGGTTTCGTATGAATCCGGTTTCATCGCCTTTCTGATTTTCCTGCTGATGGTCACCTACCTGGGCGGATTCCTTGTGCCAGACGCTTCAGCCACTGCTAAAACTCTCTGGTGGCTGCATTCGCTTTCGATCCTGGTTTTTCTGCCGCTGATTCCACACACGAAGCACCTTCACCTGGTGCTAAGTCCGCTGACGGTATTTCTTTCTCGGGGCGAATTTAGCGCGATTCCGAAGCTGGAAGGGGACGAGGATTTTGGTCTGGTGAAGGGAACAGACTTAACGCAATTAGTTTCTTTGCAAGCCTATTCGTGCGTCGAGTGCGGGCGCTGCACCGAACATTGCCCGGCCAACAATACCGGGAAGGAATTGAATCCCAAAGAAATTGTGCTGGGCGTTCGCAATTATCTGAACCAGCTAGGGCCGAAATCTGAAGCGCCTCTGCTAGGCAAATATATTTCGCAGGAAGCGGCGTTTCAATGCACCACGTGCGGCGCTTGCGAGTTCCAGTGTCCGGTGGGTATTGAGCACCTGCCTATCATTATCGGCCTACGACGTGGCAGCGTGAACACCGGCGCTTGGGAGGACGATTACGGCACCAAGCTGTTTCTGGCGCTGGAGAAAAACGGCAACGCGCTGGGGCTTTCGAGCAATGAGCGAGGCAAATTCGTTCAGAAACAACAGTTCCCTATTTTCGACGGCACACAGGAGTATTGTCTCTGGTTGGGCTGTATGGGCGGTTACGACCCGCAAGGCAGGGAGATCATCGCCTCTTTTGCACAAGTGATGAGTTATCTGGGCGCTACGTTTGGCGTGCTGAAGAAAGAGAAGTGTACGGGAGATCCGGCGCGTAGATTGGGCAACGATCTGATTTTCCAGCAGTTGGCGGAAGAGAATCTGGCCAACATCCAGCAGAGTAAGGTTACGAAGATTGTTTCCATTTGCCCGCATTGTGTGCGGACCATCTCGACCGATTGGAGAGACTTTGGAGCGCCGCCACAAATTGAACATCACAGCGAATTCATGGCGCGGCATAAGGACAAATTGCCGCGCAGGGAAGGCGGCGATGTGGTTTTTCACGACCCCTGTTATTTAGGCCGCTATCGCAATGTGTATGACGAGCCGCGCGAGGTGATTGGGCTTTCGGGCAAAGTGGTGGAACCGCCACGCAGCCGTGAGCGCGGTTTTTGCTGCGGCGCCGGCGGCGGGTTGGCATTTCTGGGAGAAGAAAAAGGCGAGCGAGTGAGTCATGCGAGGGCCAAGGAACTAACGGCTACCGGCACCGGAGTGATAGGGGCGGCGTGTCCGTTCTGCAATACCATGCTGCGCGACGCTTTGTCGGCGACGTCAGACACTCCGCCGCAGTTGCTCGATATTGCGCAAATTGCCGCAAGGTCTCTGCCGAAATGAACGATCTGCCGCTGGATCGTGTCTACCATTGGGAACGCACGCGGCCGAGCGAAATCCTCCTGACACAACCGACAAATGGTGTGACGCGCGATTGGACTTGGGCGCAAAGCGTAGATGAGGCGCGGCGAGTGGCGGCCCATCTCACGGCCAGAGGATGGCCGGCCGGATCGCACATTGTCATTTTTTCGAAAAACTGTTCTTGGTGGATTATGGCGGAGCTTGCTATCTGGATGTCGGGGCATGTGACTGTTCCTATCTACCCATCTCTTACGTCACAATCGGCGCGGCAGCTATTTGAACATTGCGATCCCATAGCATGTTTCGTGGGCGCTCTGGATGCGCCGGATCTGGCGCGTGATGCGATACCAGCGGACCTCTATACCATTCGTTTTCCCAACGCCGCTCAGTCTAGCGGCTCCAATTGGGAAGAGATCGTCGCCACCACTGGGCCTCTGGCAAGCAATCCGCTGCGGACCGCGGACGATATCGCCACGATCATTTATACATCGGGCACAACCGGATCTCCCAAGGGCGCGGTTCACGTCTTCGCTGCCTTCCCCGTTATCGCTAAGGCGGTGGCGCAGGTGGCGGGCGAAGGACGCCAGCGCGGCTTATCCTATCTGCCACTGGCTCACATTGCGGAGCGAGGTCTTACGGAGACAATGGCCCTCTATTATTCGTGGCATCTTTTCTTTAGCGAAGGGGTGAGCACATTTCTTGCCGATCTTAAGCGGGCGCAACCGACGGTGTTCTTCTCAGTGCCGCGGCTCTACTCCAAGTTCCAGCAGAAGGTTTTTGAGACAATCTCACGGCAAACTTTGGCGGGGCTGCAGAGGGTTCCCATCGTTCGAGGTTTGATCGGCAGATACATCCTGCGGAGCATGGGGTTCGGCAGTGTCCGCTTCGCGGCGTCAGGATCGGCACCGCTGCCGCGCGAACTGCTCGTTTGGTTCCGCTCGCTGGGCTTTCCTCTAACGGAGGGATACGGCACAACCGAAACCGGCATCACTCACACGGCGGCGAATGGTGAGAGCCGGCCTGGATACGCCGGCAAAACGGCTCCGGAAGTTGAGACAAAGATCTCCGAAACCGGCGAGGTTTTGTTGCGCAGCCCGATGAATATGGTGGGCTACTACAAGAATCCTGAAGATACGCGCCAGGCCTTTACCGAAGATGGGTTCATCCGCACGGGCGATTTAGGCGAACTCAGCGCGGATGGATGGTTGAAGATCACCGGTCGTATAAAAGAACAGTTCAAAACAACCAAGGGCAAATACGTTTCGCCGGCGAAAATCGAAGGGTTCCTCAGCACCCACCCGGCGGTGGAGAACTGTTTGGTGTTGGGCGCGAATCTGGCGGCTCCTTGCGGCGTGGTGGTTCTAACGCCAGCGGCGTTGAGGCAAGCGTCAACAGAGGCTGGCCGTAGAGCGATTACCGAGTCGTTTGAAGTTTTACTGACATCCATCAACAGCCAAGTTGAAACTCACGAGCATATGGCGTTCATTGCTCTGGTGAATTTGCCTTGGACCATTGAGCGCGGTTTTATCACTCCAACCATGAAACTGAAACGCGCCCCGCTGGAAGCTTTCTACGGGCCACTGGCGGAAGCTTGGTTGGAACAGTACTCGACCGTGGTTTGGCATCTGACTTAAAAACGAGTTGCTTCTGAAGTCATGTTTCATTCACGAAAAATTCACACTTGTGATATGTAATAGCGGATAACCTAACACAGAGAATAGTTCAGGAGGACTAGACTAAAGGTGCGACTTTCTCTTTTTCTTGCAAGTACTTTGTTTCTGACCATAGCGGCCAGCGCTGCGCCCGTGTTAACGACGGGCACTCCGGGGAACAGCTATACGCTGCCCCCAACCGGGCCTTCACCCAGCTTCGGCACTCTCTTTAACTTCGACTCGCTAACGGCGCTTACCACGTTTAACCCAACAACCTATGCCGCGCAGGGCGTCAATATTTCTAGCCCAGATGGACTTGTCGTTTATCCATACAGCACGCAAAGCGGGCCTAACGAGCTGTACGATAACAGCGCCGCTGGATCCGCCAATATCTCGATCAAGACTTTCGGCAGCCAAGAGGTTGGCATTGGAATCGCCGATTCCGATGTGACCGCTAACGGCAACCCTGTGACTGTTTATCTGCAGGCGCTTAACTCGAGCGGTGTGGGCTTTGGCACCCTTTTCGCCGTAACGCTGCCCACCGGCGGCAGCAATCCCGGCAACGGTTATTTCACCATTTCCGACACGGCGTTCGACGTGTACGGCATCAAGATTACGCAACCGGTAGGAAATGCCGCGCTCTATTCCGGCCTTGCGATTGACGATTTACAAGTTGCTCCCACGCCCGAGCCGGCAAGCTTGGCGCTATTGGGCGCCGGCGCAATCCTCCTGGGTGTACTGCGTTCACGCAGAAGCGCCTAATTCATTTTTCCCGACATTATTTGGAGAACAAGAACAATCATGCGTTCATTTTTATCTATAACCACTTCAACGGTTCTATGCCTTGGTTTGGCGGTCGATCCCAGTTTCGCAGGCGGTGGCATCAGCTCAATAGTCAAGACGCCAACGACGCCGATTGAACACGTCGTTATCATCTTCGGCGAGAATATTTCCTTCGATCATTACTTCGGAACGTATCCCAAGGCGTTGAATCCTCCGGGCCAACCGCGCTTCACGGCGCTTCCCGGAACGCCTTCGGTGAACGGGTTGACTCCCGCGCTGCTCACCAGCAACCCCAATTTGAATCCAGCTAACGGAGCGGGTGCGGCGAACCCATTCCGCTTGAACAGGAATCAAGCTCTGACGGCGGACATGAATCACGCCTACGGCCCTGAGCAAGCCTCATTCGACGAAGGTTTGATGGACCTGTTTCCCTCGAAGACCGGGTCGGCTGGCAATACTCCGGTTCTCTATCCACCAGTGGTGAATACAAAAGGCCTGGTGATGGGTTACTTTGATGGCAACACGGTTACGGCATATTGGAATTACGCCCAACACTTTGCGATGAACGATAATTCGTACAACTCGAATTTCGGCCCATCCACACCGGGCGCGCTAAATGTGATTTCAGGCCAGACCAACGGCATTATTGCGTCAACTGTGCTGAATGGTCCAGCTTCGGCGGCTACCAGCTATGCTGTGGCTGACGGCCAAGGCGGGTACACTTTGATTGGCGATTCCGATCCGCTGGGAGACGTCTGCTCCGCTCCTACGCGCTTTCAAAACAACATGAGCGGCAAGAATGTGGGAGATCTGCTGAACGCGGCTGGCTTGTCTTGGGGCTGGTTCGCGGGTGGCTTCGACCTTACCGTAACCAATCCGAATGGAAGCACCGGCTGTAACCGCAGCACGGTTTCGCCCATCACAGGATTGAACTCGAGCCTCGACTACATACCTCATCATCAAGCGTTCCAATATTACACTTCAACCGCGAATCCTACCCACGCGCGGCCCACGAATGCCGCCAGCATAGGCTTAGCGGGCGATGCCGGCAAGCATAACTACGACACCCACGACTTTTTTGACGCCCTTGCCGCCGGCAACCTGCCTGCCGTCAGCTATCTGAAAGCCCCGGCTTATCAGGACGGCCACCCTGGTTATTCGAATCCGCTGGATGAGCAAGCCTTCGTTGTCGGCGTTGTCAACGCACTTGAACAGTCTGCGTTTTGGGATACCACCGCCGTCATCATCGCTTACGACGATTCCGACGGATGGTATGACCATCAACAGGCGACGATCAAGAATGGATCGTTCACAAATCTCGACTCGTTGAGTGCCGCTGGCGCCTGTGGAGTGGAAGGAACGACACCGATGCTTCCGGGACCGAACTCCGGCGGACAGGGCGTGAATGGGCGCTGCGGACCCGGCGTTCGCACTCCTTTCATCGTCATTTCGCCTTGGGCGAAACCGAACTACGTCGATCACACTTTCACCGATCAATCTTCGGTGGTGCGCTTCATCGAAGACAATTGGAACCTGGGGCGCATTGGTGGCGGATCGTTCGATGCAACGGCAGGTTCGATCAATGGCATGTTCGATTTCTCTAAGAACACGCCGCAAAACTCGACGGCGCTGATCCTTTCGCCGATAACAGGTCTTCCGCAGTAACCCTTTAGCCAATTTCTGGCGAGCCTCAAAACCAGCAAGAGGGCAGAATGAAGTTACGCCCTTTTGCTGGTTACTTTTCCATACAGGAGATGCAGAATTAACCGCCGTGAATTTCTGGCAAGTGGTATAGCGACGGCCTTCGAAGGCCATCATCAAATGCCGCCGCTGCCGCCCGCGCCGAAACTGATCGACCCCAACGCATTGACGCCGTTTGTAGACGCGCTGCCACTTCCGGCCATCGCTAAAGCGCGGGGAATGCACAAAGGCAATCCTCTTTACCGCATAGCCGTTCGCGAATGCTTTTTGAAAGTGCATCGCGATCTGCCGGCGACCCGGTTCTGGGGTTATGGCGGAACAGTTCCCGGCCCGACGATTGAGGCGCGCAGCGGCGAAGAGGTTTTTGTCGAGTGGCGGAATGAATTGCCCACTCAGCATTTCCTCCCTATCGATCATAATTTGATGGGTGCCGAAGCGAATCAACCGGAAGTGCGGACGGTTGTTCACTTGCATGGCGCGAAGGCTGCGCCCGCCAGCGACGGTTATCCGGAGGATTGGTACGTGCCCGGTAAGTCGGTTACGTATAGCTATCCCAACAGGCAGGATGCGGCGATGCTGTGGTATCACGACCACGCCATGGGAATCAATCGCTTGAATATTTGCGCCGGTATGGCGGGGCTCTACACGATTAGAGATGCGGTTGAAGACGCGCTGGATCTGCCAAAGGGCGAGTATGAGATTCCGTTGGTTTTGATGGACCGCATGCTTCGCCAGGATGGCCAGATTTATTATCCGGTTTCACAGCTCAAGGGCGCTCCGTGGATTCCTGAATACTTTGGAAACGCGGTTCTGGTGAACGGCAAGTTACTGCCGCATCTGGAAGTTCAGCCGCGCAAATACCGCTTTCGGTTGTTGAATGCTTCGAACGGGCGCTTCTATTTTCTCTCGCTGAGCGAAGGCTTGGCGTTCCAACAGATCGGTTCCGATCAAGGATTGCTGGCGGGGCCGGTTGAAATGAAACGGCTGGATATCGCTCCCGGGGAACGTGCGGATTTGGTGGTTGATTTTGCGGGGCAAGCGGGTGCGAACATTCTGCTGAATAACTTGACTTCCACGTTGATGCAGTTTCGGGTGGCGAGCGGCAAGGCGCAAGATGAAAGCGCGGTTCCAAAGATCCTTCGTCCGGTGCCTAGAACGGCGGAATCAGCGGCGGTGCGCACCAGGCGGCTTACGCTCGAAGAATTGGACAACCTGCTGGCGGAGCCGATGACTCATCTTTTGGATGGCAAGCGATGGCATGAGCCGATTTCTGAGAAGCCGGTGTTGGGCAGTACCGAAATCTGGGAGTTCTTAAATCTTACCGACGATTCGCATCCGATTCATCTGCATCTGGTGCGTTTCCAGATTCTGGATCGGCGGGCGATCAATGTGGAAACGTACATCTACGATAAGAAGCTGGTTTATACTGGCGCAGCGGTTCCACCGGAAGCGAGTGAAGCGGGCTGGAAAGATACGGTGCGCGTATCGCCGGGATCGAGCACACGAATCATTGTTCATTTCGAAGGTTATACAGGGCGGTACGTGTGGCACTGCCACATTCTTGAACATGAAGATAACGAGATGATGCGGCCGTACGAAGTGATTGCAGCGAGCTAAGTACTAGCCAAAGATATTTGAAATTTTGAAACCACCGGTCGTCTGTCCGATGATCTTGTTAGCGAAACGAGAGAAAGGAGACGACCGATGGAGACGTTCACAAAGCTGTTTGGCAGCTTGCTGATTTTTGTATACCACTGTTTCGACCGCATCGTCATCAACGGATATTTGAGCGGCCTATCGAGGCCGGAGCAAGTAGTATGGTTTTTCCACGAGGTTCTGGGCCTCCCTGTAGTAAGCAAGGAAGTGTTGAGCCAGCGCACTAAAGACTACCAGGGCTGGGTGGAAGCGTATGCTGGGAATCAACGCATTCCGATTCAGTGGGCGGAAAAAGGCGTGCGCAAAGAGGATTACGTTCTGCCTGCGCTGCATCGCATGGAGAAGAAGGACGAGTATGGCGTCTACTTCATTTTCAAAAGCATGGAACAGGGCCGGACATTCCGGATCAGCGTCCCGAAGCATCCAACTAACGATCCGAACTATCGCATTCTGGCGCACCAACTGAGCCGCTTCACGCATTACTATTTTTACGTCCGCGATGAGGTGCTCGGCCCCATCGTTATCCGTGTGGCCAGCTTCTTTCCGTTCCACGCCACCTACTGGCTCAACGGCCATTCCTTCATCGAACGGGAACTGAACCGTAGCCAAGTCGGATTTCGTAAGAACGACAACGCCTTCCTGGCGGTGGACGATGTCGCGGCCTTACAAGCCGCCGCCGACCGCTTGAGCCCGGCGATCATCCGCCAGCAACTCGATTACTGGACATTGATTCTTGGGCCGAAGTTCTCAAACAAGGAGCGGGGCGCGATGAGTCTGTCGCGTTTCTATTCTATCGCCCAGATCGAATACTGCCGGAACTTCATCTTCAAGCGTCATTTTCCGATTCACAAGATCTTCGAGCGCAGCTGCGAGATCGGCCTGTGGCGCCTCACGGCTAACCGCATTAGCGAGATTTTCGGCGTCCGCCTGAACAAGCGGCTGCACGGGAAACTGGCCACAGTCATCGATCAGATCGAACATGGCCATCACGTCTTTCGCGCCTATTGGAAGAATGCCTTTCTCAAGCAATACGAAAAGTTCTCGCGCTTTCTGCGCAACGAGATCTGCTCCAATAATCTGCGCGATTTTGGCCTCAAAAAGGGACTCGACCATCTCGACGCGGTGCGCCAACGCTTCCAGATCATCACCAACCGATTCGCCGGTTTCCAAGCCCAGTGCCTCAACGTCCATGTGGATTTTCCGCTACTCCAGCGGCTTGCCTTGCCCATCACCCTCGGTTCCGTTCGCTATCCCGGCATCAAAATCCACGACGCACGGGTCATTCGCCTGCTGGAGGTTCTGCTGCACGGCGGCAACACCGTCGGCGGCTGGACCGCTAAACAGATCCATGAGGCTGTTCTCACCACCTTCCAGCTAACCGCTAAGACCTACGGGCTGAACCAGCTTCGTTACGATCTCCGCAAGCTGAAAGGTCACGGCCTAGTCGAACGAGACGGTCGCCGTTACGCTTACCGGCTCTCGACCAAGGGTGTTCAAGTCGCACTCCTGTTCCTCTTCTTCCACAAGCGCCTCTGCGGTCCGCTGGCCAACAGCCGCTTTCACCACCGGCCCGACCCCGCTCATCAACCGAACAGCAAACTCGAAGTCGCTTACCACCACGCTGACAAAGCAATCGAGAAAATCGTTGATCTGCTGGCGGCTGCTTGACCTTACAACTTAGAATGTTGAAGTATTCTTGTTTACGATCTTTGATTTAAGAATCTAAGTGACAAGCACTCCGTTGAATAACAAGTTAGGGCGCTTACGCTTCCGGCTCGGATAACGGCGGCGTACCAGAGGCCGGCCGAGCGCCGATTGCCAATCGGCGCGCAGGATGCCATCCTGCCCCACATCTCTGATTTGATTTACGCTTCCGGCGATTTTCATCTTCATGGCTGGGGTGCAGGGCCATGAGCGCGGCTGGGATAGCCTTGGGCCAAACGATTTGCGAGCAGGGCGTCCTGATGATAAATGTCGTTGGCGAAATGGATTTCGCCGTTGCGCATAACGATGGCCGTAGCGTAAACGAGCAGAACCGGGATGGGTTTCTTGAGATTCACCTGAAAGGTTCGCGGGCCATGCTCGGCGGCGCGGATGCGGGCTGGGGTCCAGCGTCCGGTTTCGCGCAGGCACCAATCAGCCAACTCGACAGGATGTTCCACGCGCACGCAGCCGTGGCTGAAATCGCGGCGCGCAATGGAAAACAAGGTCTGCGATGGCGTGTCGTGCAGGTAGACATTGTGCTCATTGGGAATGCCAAAGCGGATTAGACCCAAAGCGCAATCGGGGCCGGGCATCTGGCGGATTCGGTAGCGTCCGTTCAGCAAACCTTTGAGAACCG
This sequence comes from Bryobacterales bacterium, assembly GCA_963785595.1. GTDB lineage: Bacteria > Acidobacteriota > Terriglobia > Bryobacterales > Bryobacteraceae > Bog-105. The sequence continues at coordinate 147,624 of CAWAVY010000006.1, forward strand.
GATCGGTTAGGCCGTAGGGAGTGGGAACAACTCGTTCCGCGGCGTTTACGACTTGGTAACGGTGAACAGAGAGGTAGTCGCGGTTGGCCGCCAACTTCGCCGCCATTTCATTTTCGAGAATGCTGCTGGGCACGTTCCAGTAAGGACGGAAGGTAATTTGAGTAAGATCGGCGGAAAAGACGGGAGTTTGTCTTTCGTAGGCGGAGCCAACCACCACTTTCATTTCGAGGCCGGTTTCATAGGATTTGTTCAAGGTGCGCAGCATGAACTCGGGAATGTTGACAACGATGGGAGGGTGAGCGAAGGTGTGGGGAATCCAACGCCAGCGTTCCATGGATAGGCGTAATTGCAGAACGCGCTGCGCTAGGGGTGTATTCAACTGCTCCAGGGTGGCTTTGCCAATTCGGCCGTCGGGTTCGAGTCCATGGCGCGCCTGAAAATGCTTGACGGCCTCGAGCAAGTCCGCGGGGAGCGGATCGGCGGCGGCCAGATCACCCAGTTGACGAAGACGCTGGGCCAGGAGCGGCAATTCGGAATACTCGCTGCCGGGTTCAATTGTCGTTGTTATATCGGGAAGCTTGGTTTCGGGTTGGCGAGCGAGCGCCAAGTAGTTCGCCAATGCTTGTTCGGCGCGTTTGTATCCTTCAAAGGGCGGTTCCACTTGCGCCAGCAAAGCGCTGGGATCGGCGCAGGGCATGAGCTTGGTTCGCAAGAAGCCTGGTATGTCGAAATCCTGATACTTAGGATCGAGGTGAAAGAAACCGGGGTTGGCTTTGCCATAGTGCAGGTCGGCTAAATAGCGCATGAGGCAAACGGTTAACTCCACGTCGAACTCGGAATGATTTACGGGAAGGTTAGCGATTCGTTCGTCCCATAAGTTGGCGTCGTAATCTTCGGGCTTCAGACCTTTGAGATCGGCCCCTTTGAGAAGTGAAATCATGGCTAGCGCCGTGGCGGTGGGCTTGCCGTTTTCAAGCCAGGCCGGGGAATAGGCGGGCGCGTAGAAGGTGAGAAGGCGGCTATGATAATCGGCGAAATCGGGCCAGGTTAGATCACTGAGGCGATCGCGCGACACGATCTTGCAGATAATGTTTGAACAGGATTGCGGATCGGCCGGCAGCGCCCGCGCCAGAGTGGCCGCGAGCAGAAATACAACAACGATTTGCATGTTTTAGACAGCAGACGATACAGTATCAGTTGAACACAGAGCCGATTTCATTCCATGGAAACCACCACTGTTAACAAAAAGGGCCTCTTCATCACGGATGCGGGCCAGAATGTCGCGTTCACCTTTGTTCTGGTCACGTCGCTATTTCTGCTGTGGGGATTCTGCAACGGTTTGATCGACGTCATGGATAAGCACTTTCAGGACGAGCTTGGGTTGTCGAAATCGCAATCGGCGTGGGTGCAGTTTGCGCACTACTTGGGATACTTCCTGATGTCGATCCCGGCGGGTTGGCTGGCTACGAAATTGGGTTACAAAGGCGGCATCATCACCGGGTTGCTGATTGTGGGCCTGGGCGGGCTCTGGTTTCTGCCAGCGACGCACATCAGCGAGATGGTGCAGAGCGGGAGCGTTTCGGCGAACGGCGCGTTTGTGGCGTTTCTGGCGGGCGTTTGCTTGATAGCGACGGGGTTGACGTTTCTGGAGACCATCGCCAATCCTTATACGACTGTGCTGGGCGACCTGCACTATGCGGCCACGCGCATCAATCTGGCGCAATCCTGCAATGGCTTCGGCTGGATTCTGGCGCCTGCGGTGGGCAGTGTGTTCTTCTATTCCAAGGACGCGCTGGGCCACAGCACCGGCAATCAAACCCTCTACATTCCGTATGTTTGCATTGCCGCGGTGGTGTTCGCGCTGGCCGTGATTTTCTATTTCGCGCCGGTGCCCGATATCAAGATGGAAGACGATTATCATCTGGACGATGCCACGCCGGGCGTCTCGCATTCCATTTGGTCGCACCCGCATTTCGTGTTTGCAGTGGCGGCGCAGTTCTTCTATGTAGCCGCGCAGGCGGGCATCTTCAGCTTCTTCATCAATTACATTACGGCCGAATTCCCGCCCATACCGGCTTCCTGGAACGATGGGATGACGAAGCTGGCGGCGAGCTCAGGATTTCTGCAGGGTTGGTTAGGCGGCTGGATTGAGGTGGCCAAGAATGGGAGTTTAGCGATTAGCAACAAGGGCGCTTCGAATCTGGCTTCCGTGGGGTTCATGTGCTTTCTGGTGGGCCGGTTCACGGGCGCGGGCTTGCTGCGAAAATATTCGGCGCATAAAGTGTTGGGGACCTATGCGGCGCTGAATGTGGTGGCGACGTTCCTGGTGTTCTGTAAATTTGGCTGGCTTTCCGTGCTGTGTGTCTTCGCGAGTTATTTCCTGATGTCGGTGATGTTCCCCACGATCTTTGCTTTGGGGATTTTTGGACTAGGAGCGAGGGCGAAGCGGGCGTCGTCGTATATCGTGATGGCCATTATGGGCGGGGCGATTTTGCCGAAGCTGATGGGTTATGTGGCGGATAAGTTCGATATGTCGCGCGGGTTTATCGTACCGATGTTTTGCTTCGGGTTGGTGGCGGTGTATGGGTTTGCCTGGCCGAAGCTGGCGAAGGCAGAGTCTTTAAGGTCGGTACCCTTGACGGGAGGCCATTAGGATTGCCGGCGCCGGATATAGCGCGGGTGAGGTGGCGGAAGGGTCAACGGTTTGCAGCGGCGGGGGTCAGTTCGCGGGCCAATTCGTTGCGGCGCGCGACGCGCTGAACGGCCGGGGATAGTTCATAGCTGAAACCGCGCGGCTTGCGGTCGGCCGGCATGCCATTCACTTCACGCAGATGTTCCAGCAATGCATTGCGAATGTTGCTTGCTTCGCCAATGAAAATCCATTCGCTGGAGTTGGAGAGACCGTAAACGCCGGAGGAATTAGGTGCGTTGTTCTGCACGGATATCGCCGTGAAGGACATAGGGGCCCCTTGTTCAAATGGCATTCTTCACCGCGGCCGCCAAAGCCATGGCCGGCTTCAAGTGTGCGGATTGGAGCAGGGCGGCAGTCCGGATGCGTTTTTGCTCACGCCATTTGACGATTTTTTCGGCTTCTTTTTTCTCGCGCTCCTCGACCATGGGATGGAAGTCTTCACCTACTACCTGATAACTGCGAAGCTTATCGAGTTGGATGGACCCAAGGGAGGAAGCTTTGGAGAGCATTTGAAGGCAGAAGGACGGCCCATCCTGCACCGGCACCTTATATTGAACGAAAAGGCGCAAATCCACCTGAATGGAGAAGGCGATGACGGGTACGTTGGGTTCGATGCTATGAAATAAGAAACATCGCCTACCGGACTCGTGGGTGAAACCTTGGTACGCAAAAACCATGGAACCCTGCTTTCGGCGCACAAAATTGCGCCCGGGACCGTTAAGAACGACCCGGATGTTGGTTCTAAGAAAGCAAAATTCAGACGAAGTGCCTTAGTTCAGAACGTCTGAAGGATGGGCTGAAGTGCTCACCCTTCTTCATTTTACAGTAAATGGGGGCTGAAGTCCAGTGTTAGAATGGAAAGGGATGTAGAAGCATGCGTGGGTGCGAGGGCTGCGTTGAAGGACAGGTTGAACAGGCCTGTCGTTAGGGTGCGCGACATAAGAGTGAGCGCACCATGTACTTACAGCTGGGCGACGGTGGGGCGTCCTCGTCCGCGGGTGACCCCCTGGTCACCCATCCCGCGCTCGACACCCGCACGGGATTCTCCTCGATGTAACTCTGGATCTTTTCGAACTCACGGTCATTTCGCACCAGGTGGTCGAAGCTCTCTTGTTGCCAAAAACAGCTTTCTTTCATTGCCAATAGGGCGTTCGCCCGTTTGCTCGTGATACCTTTCAACGATTTTGTTAGCTTCGACAAAGCCAAGGCTGGAGTAGCCAGCAGATGAAGGTGGTTGGGCATAACCACGAAGGCATGCAAAACCACGAAGGCATACAAACTTGTGTTCGAGGGGTCACGGCGTTGTACTGGATGGCTTCGACTACCATGTCGGCGATGGCGGGTTGCCGTAGGTAAAACGGCCCAGAAAGAGCTTCATCCAGCAAGCGATCCATGGCGGCAAATGCCTGCCCCGAATTGACAGTTGCCGCCGGGAAAGGCCGGTGACAGGGCAGACTGTTATGAAGACGCCAAGTGAGGAAGACGGGTTGGTCCGTCTCATAATCGTGCGGAAGTCGCCGCCGGTAGGGGGCCATACAGGGATAGTTTGGCGAGAAGGCCGGTTTTCTGCAAAGTAGAGGCCGACCAGGGGGTCGGCCCGCGGACGGGGGCGTCCGCCCCACCCAAGAAACCTGATCCACATAGAAGTGACAATCAGGCCATGGTGATGGGAACCACTGCGAAAGTCACCGAGTGCATAGCGCGGCCTCCTTGTCCGAGCGTATTACTACGCACGAAGCAGGCTGCCCAACAAAGGACAATAGGAAGCCCCGCTTCTATGTCGCGCACCCCTGTCGTTACCGCTCGTTGACACTCGTGTTACGATTCTGAAAGCAGTGGTTCCATGAACAAGCGCGTCCGGAGGCGTGCGGATTTATGGCCCGATTCTTCGCCCGCAAAATCCTCATTGCCTGCGCGCTGGGCTTTTCGGTCTTGGCTTCCGGCGCCATCCCCGGCAGACGCATTGCCGAGACTATCAACGACGAACAAACGTTCGTTTTGCGCAGCAACACGCATGCCGCCGTCGCAAACCGTTCGGCTAGAGATCTAGGCGAAGCTCCCGGAGATCAGCGCATGCCGCGCCTGTCGCTCCACTTCAACCTCACCCCGGCGCAGCGGGCCGATCTCAACCAGTTAGTCGTCGATCAGCAAAATCGCCGCTCTCCGCACTACCGCAAATTCCTCAGCCCGGAAGAATTTGGCGAGCGGTTCGGCCTGGCCCCGGCCGACCTCGAAAGCGTGACGCGCTGGCTTGCAAACCATGGCTTCTCGAACATTTTACCCGCCCGCGCCCGCATGTCCATCAGTTTTTCCGGCACTGTCTCGCAGGCCCAAGCCGCCTTTCATACGCGCATCCACCGGTACAGCCTGAAGGGGGAAACACATCTTGCGAACATGGCTGATCCTGAACTCCCCCAAGCTTTGGAAAGCGCGGTTGAAGGCATTGGCGGACTCAACAACTTTCGCGTGTTTGCAGCGCCGCATAACCGTCCGAGGCCGCGGTTCACGACAGCCAATTGCCCTGGCTGCTACTATGTGGTCCCGGACGACTGGGCGACGATTTACAACGTCAAGCCGCTCTACAGCGCGGGCTTTGATGGAAGCGGCGTTTCGATCGCGGTCATCGGCCAGAGCGACGTCCAGATGGCCGACCTCCGCGCTTTCCGCTCGGCCGCGAATCTGCCGCCCAAGGACCCAACCGTCGTGATTCCTACCGGCGACGCCGATCCGGGTATCCAAGCGGGTGACGAAATCGAATCGGACTTGGATCTCGAATGGGCAGGAGCGATCGCGAAAAATGCCGAGATCCTCTTTGTCACGGCCAGTCCGACCGCGGATAACGGTGTTACCGATTCCCTATACTACGCTATTGACCAGAACCTAGCCCCTATCATCACCTTCTCTTATGGCTACTGCGAAAGCCAAGCCAACGCCGCATTCTTCACTCACGCGAACAACATCCTGAGTGAAGCCGCCGCACAGGGAATCTCAGTTGTCGCGGCCAGCGGCGACAACGGCGGAGCCGCTTGTGACCAATCGCCCGACACTTTCGAAGCCACCCACGGCTTGTCCGTTGCGTTCCCCGCCTCATCGCCGTATGTAACCGGTATCGGAGGTACGGAACTGGGCGACGACTCCGACTATTGGAATCCGAGCACCGGAACGGCCTTGTCTTATATTCCGGAAGCTGTCTGGAACGATGGCTATGACGCCGCCTCGGGGGGCGGAGCCAGCATGTTCTTCACAAAGCCGACTTGGCAGCAAGGCGTAGGCGTTCCCAACGATGGCCAGCACGGGCGCTATAACAGGCACACCCACAACCCCACAAACAGGCCCCTTCACTGTGAGTGTGTCCGATGCGGAGAATCCATCGCAAGCCGCAGCATACCCGTTCAGTACGTATTCAATCTATGCGCCGCTTACCATGACATGCGCTGCTACCCTAAGCGCTGCGGCGGGACAGATGTTCGATTCCGAATGCAACATTAATGGTGGCGTCCCGCTTGTCACCGCGTCTATCACCGCCGGATCGCTACCTCCGGGCTTAACAATGAGCCCCAAGGCGGAGATTAGCGGCCTACCTACAAAAGCCGGAACGAGTTTGGTGACTATCACGGCGGTGGATAGCGGCCAACCGCCGCAAAGCGTCTCACAGTCGTCGAGGATCATCGTCGCGCCCCCTTTGCCGCTGAGTTTGAATATCTCTCCTTTCCTGATGTTTCCGGCCAACGTGCCATTCTCCCAAGGCCCGTTTGCCTCCGGCGGCTTGCCTCCTTACACATACGCCATCACGGGCGGCGCGCTACCCGCGGGATTGAATCTTAACCCCACTACCGGCCAAATTTCCGGCATGCCCCAAAAGTCTGGCTCGAACACCTTCACACTCAGCGTGCAAGACAGCCAATCCCCCGCCCAAACCGCCAGCACCTCGGTATTCTTTGAAGTATCGCCTCCGCCCGCCGAATCCGGCACCGTCACCATAACCGCGACCAGCGGCGGTATTGTGAACACCGTGACAATTGCGGTGAGCGTGCCGGCTGGTCTTTGAGAAGCCAGAATATCGAATATAGAATGAGTTGCGATTGCCGGTTAGGCGGCGGTGGCCTCCGATTTTAGGTAAGTGGGAGCGGGTTGGGTGGGTTGTTCAGGGGCGGGTGGGGTGGTAACTAACGGAGTTGAAAATTCGAAGCCATTTGGTTGAGTAGGGGCAGGTTTGGCGGGTTCGGCTTCGGCAGCGGTGGCTGCGCGGCGCTCTTCTTGCAGGTGCAGGAGTTGGGCGGTGTCTTCTTTGAGTTGATTGCGGAGACGGCGTTCCTGCAGGGCGAGGTTGCGGAGGTCCTTTTGGCAGGTGCGGAAGATGTGGGCTTCGAGTATGCTGGCGCGGAGTTGGGGGTCGGAGGCTTCCCCGCTTTCGGCGGCGCAATCGGCGGCGAGTTCGGCGCGGCCGAGGGCGTAGAGGCCGGATTCGAGCATGGGGATGCGGAGGAGACGCCATTCGGTATCGGCGATGGTTTGGGTGAGGTGCTTTTCGTAGTCGTTGGCGGGGGCGAATTTGTGGTTGATGAGGGCGACAAGGGTTTGGTAGGCGGCGACGTCGTCGGTGAGGAGGACGATGGTGCGGCCAGTGAGGCCGGTTTTGAGGGCGTTGTGGGAGGAGACGAGTTTTCCCTGTTCGGATTTGGGGCCGGTGGAGGATTGCGCGTTGGCTCGGTTGGCAGCGAGTTGGGCGTCGGAGATGGATGGAGAAGTTTGGCGTGCGGCGGCGCGGCGGATAGAACGGTTCGACATTTCGGTTGCTCCTGGAAATGAAAATGGCCCGCCAGCGAGGGACACTCGGGCGGACCTGGCTCAAGTTGTAGCACGGGGAGGGGGAGAAACGAACTACGCCTACAGGTGTAGGAGGGAAAAATGGGCGGTAAGTTGATGGGAGGATAGGAGATAAAGATATTTGGGATTTTTTTCGAGATCTGTGACTCGGATTTGAGGGGATTAGTGGGAGGTCAGCCGGAGGGCAAGCGGTCGCGTCGAAGGCCCAAGCGCACCCTTGAAAAACCGAGTTAGGGATTGATTCCAAGGGTTGGAAATTGTTTTTCATCTTCATCGGTGGGCCGAAGGAGGCTGACCAGGGGGTCAGCCGCGGACCGGGGGGTCCGCCCCACAAGCGCAAGGCCCATGGGAACTCCCTTGGAAAACCAGGTTGAGCAGGCCTGTCGTTACCGCTTGTTAGCACTCGCGGCTCGGCTACGGGTGTCGGCGTGACCCGACGGAGGTAACGAGCCGCCCTTATTCCACGTATACTTTAGTAGATCGCCGCTGTGTCTTCCCATTTCCGTCTTATCGCGTTTATCGCATTGGCAACGGCCGGTGCGCTGGCAGACGATGTCGTTTTCAAGAGCGACGTGGCTCTGTCGCGGGTAGACGCCCAAGTTGTGGACCGGGATGGGCGCGCGGTGACGGGATTGCAGGCTCGCGACTTTGTGTTGCGGGTGGATGGCAAAGTTCAGCCCATTAAGAATTTTGACAGCGAGAGCATGCCGATCGATATTCTGCTGCTTTTAGATGTCAGCGGCAGTATGCGGCCGCACGTCCAGCGCATTGCCGATGCGGCTCACGAGGCGCTCAACGTGCTGGCCGAGCAGGACCGCATTGCCATCATGGTGTTCGATACGCGGGCGCGTGAGCGGCTGCCCTTTACCAATAGCCGCAGTGAAGTCACCAAGGAGTTAAATCACCTGGTTCGATCGGAAGGATTCAACGGGGCAACCAGCATTACCGGCTCACTGATTGAAGCCTCGAGTTATGTACTGCGGCATGCGCGGCCGGATGCCCGCCGAGCGATCGTGATTCTGACGGACGATGAGACGCAGGACGCGGAAGATGAGTCTCGGGTGGAAAGCGCGTTGGCGCGGGCGAACGCGGTTTTGAGTTTTCTGCAGGCTCCTTACGAAGTGCCGACTGCCCGTGGTCCAGGTGGTGGCGGACGCCGCGGCGGGGGCATGGGATGGCCCGGCGGCGGGATTGGCTTGCCGGGTGGGGGATGGCCGGGTGGCGGCGGAATTCCCGGTGGTGGCGGTGGCCCGATTGATCGTTCGCACTCGGCGGGATGCGAGACCATAGCGCACGATTCCGGCGGCGATACCATGTCCGTTGACGAGGCTTCGGCGCTGGAAGATACGTTAGCGCGCTTGCGCCAGCGCTACGCTCTGCACTTCTATCTCACGGACGAGGCACAAGCGAAATCGCAGCATTCGATTCGGGTGGATCTAGCGAGCGAAGCACGCATCCGCTATCCCGACGCGGAAGTGCGCTCGCGCCGGGTCTTTATGTCCGGCAGCGATTCGAGTCCAACGAGCGGGCCAACCGTTGTGACCCATCAAACCGCGCCTGCGGATCCGGTACCGGCGTACGATAGTGGCCCACAGCCTAGCCGAAAGCGGCGGGTGGCGGTGAATGAAGATTCGTCCGGGCCAATTATCAACACAGTAGAAACGCCAGACACGCAGACGACCGACGCTTCACCTCAGGCTCAGCCGCAGCCGCAAACTACGCCGGTGGCGCAGCCAAAGGGCTGGCCGCGCGCGACGCCAAATACAGCGAACCCGAATCCTTAGCGGAAATGCTGCGAAGCAGGGAAACGCAGGCGGAACCGCCTGCGCCACCGGCATATGAGCGAAGCGTTGCACGGTATCTGTTAGCTTTGGGTTTTCGGATGATTTCCTTTTCCAACATTCAAAAGCAGTATGGGAAGCAGTTGATTTTTGTCGATGCTTCCTTCCAGTTGAATCCGGGCGAGAAGGTTGGCTTGGTGGGGCCGAACGGTGCCGGAAAAACCACGCTGTTTCGGATGGCGATTGGCGAGGAGTCGCCCGACGATGGGGAAGTGTCGGTTCCGAAGAAGCTAACAATCGGCTATTTCCGGCAGGACGTGGAAGAGATGCAGGGCCGCTCGGTACTGGATGAGGCCATTGCCGGAAGCGGGCGTATTGGCGATTTACATCACGAACTGGAAGCCTTGCAGCAAGCCATGGAAGATCCCGAGCGCGCCGGCGAACTGGACAGAGTGCTGGAGCGGTTTGGCGAGGTGCAGGAGGAATACGAACATCTGGGTGGCTATGCTCTGGAAGCGCAAGCGCGCGAAGTGCTGCATGGCTTGGGCTTTAAGGACGACCAAATTGATGGCGATGTGGGCGCGTTATCGGGCGGATGGAAGATGCGCGTGGCATTGGCGCGGGTGTTGTTGGGCAGGCCGGATGTGCTGCTTATGGACGAGCCCACGAACCACTTAGACATCGAATCGATTATCTGGTTGGAGCAGTTTTTGAAATCGTTTGAAGGGACGCTGCTGATGACCTCGCACGACCGCGAATTCATGAACCGGCTGGTGACGAAGATTGCGGAAATCGACGGCGGCGAGATCGTCGTTTATTCGGGCAACTACGATTTTTACGAACGCGAGCGGGCGATCCGCGAGGCGAATCAGCAGGCGGCGTTTGCGCGGCAGCAATCGATGCTGGCTAAGGAACAGCGATTCATCGAGCGCTTTAAAACGCATGCGGCCCGGGCGGCGCAGGTGCAAAGCCGGATTAAGGCATTGGACAAGATTGAGAAGATTGAGCTGCCGAAGAAGCGCCAGGTGGTGAAGTTCGATTTTCGGGAGCCGCCGCGTTCGGGCGATCAGGTGGCGGTGGTGGAAAACGTGAGCAAGAGCTACGGCCGGCGGGTGATTTACGACGGCTTCAATCTGAACATCCGGCGCGGCGAACGCTGGGCGGTGATGGGGCGTAACGGAGCGGGTAAAAGCACGCTGTTAAAGATGATTGCGGGGGCGACGGAACCGGACGGGGGCAGCGTGCGCTTGGGTGCAAGTCTGAACCTGGGCTATTTTTCCCAGCAGTCGTTGGATGTGCTCAACGCGGATCTAACGGTGATTGAGCAATTGCAGCGCGATTTTCCGCAAGAGGGCATGGGGGCGTTACGTACGCTGGCGGGCGCGTTCCAGTTTTCAGGAGACGATGTGGATAAGAAGATTCGGGCGCTTTCCGGGGGCGAGAAATCGCGGCTGGTGATTGCACGGATGCTTTTCAATCCGCCGAATTTCCTGGTGCTGGACGAGCCGACGAATCACCTGGATTTGGCGACGAAGGAGATGTTGGTGGAGGCGCTTAGGGAATTTGAAGGGACGATGATCTTTGTTTCGCACGACCGCATGTTTTTGCGAGGGCTGAGTTCGCGTGTTTTGGAATTGGGCGGCGAGAGCGGCGTTGAGCGCGATCCGCGCGTTTATCTGGGGTCGTATCTGGAGTATGTGCAGGCACTGGGACACGAGGCGCCGGGGATTTATGCATGATGAGAGCGGGCTGATGGCGGAATGGCCTTCAGCCCGCTGTTGCGACGACTTAGTTGGACACGGTAAATGCGGCGCTGGTAGTTAGGTTGATGCCGCCCGCGGTGGTGGCACTTACCTCCACTGTATGGGGGCCATTCGCCAGCAGAGTGGTATCAATCGCAAAGCTCCAACCGAGATTGGCAGCGGGGCAGCCGACTAGGGTGGGTAGACCTTTGCAAACGTCTGGCCGGCTGTTGCCGTAGTAAGCATCGCCGAAGATGATGCCGTCCACGGAGATTTGCACTTCGGCAATGGTGTCGGTATCGCCGGCGGCCCAGCCGGAGAAGTTCGCAACGCCGGAGAAGGCAGCGCTGGTAGAACTGGGAACGTCGATCGACATTTTGATCGGGCTGGCGGTTGCCGAATTGGCCACCGTGAACATGGTGGAACTGCTGGCCGACGCAGCCGGGTTCGTGCTGCTGGCAGCGACCACTTGCAACTTATGCACCCCATTCGCCAGCAACGTGGTGTCCACCGGTATCGACCAGCCGACATTCGGGCAATTCGCTGCGTCGGGATAAACCGCGCAGACATCAGGCCGAGCGATGCTGCCGACAGACGGCTGTGTTGCTCCGTCGATGAGGATCGTGACCGTGGCGTTCGCATCGTCGTTAATTGCCCAGCCCGCAAAGGTCTGCTGGCCGGAAAGATTGCCGCTTTGGGCGTTCGGGACGTCGATATTGAGCTTTGTGGTATCCGCGCCATTTCCGTTAGACACGTTGATGGTGGTAGAGGCTGTGGCCTCGGCGTCGACTTGCGACACCGCGGTCACGGTGAGCGTATGCGTTCCGTTGGTAAGCAAGTCTGTGTTCAGATTCGTCGTCCAACCGACATTCGGGCAGCCGGGACGGTTCTGAAAAACCGCGCAGACATCCGGACGGCTAATGGATGGGGTGGTGGAGCCAACCGTCTGCCCGTCTACCGCAATGTAGATACGATTGATTGGGGTGTTGTCGTCCACGGCCCAACCCTGGACGGTAACCTGGTGCCACAACACCTGTGACGGACTGGGCTGATCGATGTTGACGTGAGTCGACTGTGTGGACGCCGCGTTGTTCACGGTAAAGGCGACCGGCGCGGATGTGAGAGTGTCCGAGGTACCGAAGGGGGAACCTGTTGACGTGTAGTACTGGGATGTCGCGGTGACTGTCAGGGTGTGCGTTCCATTAGTGAGTTGGGTGGTATCCAGCCGCGCGGTCCAACCCACGTTGGGACAATCCGGGCTCTTGGAATAAGTGGCGCAGACATCCGCCCGATATCCTCCGAAATAAGCAGAACCGGCCACACCGTTGTAGGAATAAAGGTTAGCGCCATCGACCGAATAGGTGACTGAGCCGATGGCAGCGTTGTCATCTTCCGCCCAACCAGCGATGAGGATGGAGCCTGAGACGGCGGCAGATTTCGCGGCGGGTGCATCGATATTAATGCGCAACGGTCCGTTGTTAGAGACGTTGAACGAGGCGGTAAGTATCTTGGTGTTCCCGCTGGGCGTTGTGGCGATGATCGCCAGGGTATGTGCTCCGTTGGATAGCTGGGTGGTATCGAGGCTGTAACTCCAACCGGAGTTCGCGCAGTTTGGCGGATTGTCCAAAGCGGCGCAGACGTCCGGGCGCGAGCCGCCCGAAACCGCGTAGTTTCCATAGTAATAATTGTTGATGAGGTCGAGATTGGGATCGACGATCACTTGGATCCTGGTGTTTTGCTCGAGCGCATCGAACGCCCAACCTGCCAACGTGGTCACGCCCGATAACGTGGACCCGTTTCCGTTGGGAACGTCTATGTTCATGAGAATCGCGCTCGAAGCACTGGCGGTAGCGTTTGCGACGGTAAACGAGATGCTGGCGACGGCATGAGTCAGGTTGTTCGACGCGGTGACCGCTGTGAAGGTATGTAAGCCGTCCGCCAAGGCTGAGGTGTTTAGGGAGTAAGTCCAGCCAACGTTGGGGCAGCCCGGCGAAGTGGAATAGACGGCGCATACATCGGGACGGCTGTTGCCGTATGTCGCCAGACCCACGAACTGGCCGTCGACCTGAATACTTATGGAGTTGATTGAGGTTGTATTGTCAACGGCCCAGCCGCCGGCGGTGTAAGTGCCGCTAGCCTGCGTGTTCGAGTTAGGCGAATCGATGTTAATGTGGGTTTTCTCGGAGGCGGATGCCACGTTGGGCGTGAGCAGGAAGCCTTGATAGTGTTCCGAAGTGTCAGTGTAAGTGCCAATGATTTGTCCCGAAGCGCTGACGGCCGAAAGATAACTACCCGTCGAAAGATAACTGCTGGCCGGTAATGATGGCGTACTTGCAACCACGCTCATGACGCCATCGGAGTAAAGCACGTCCTGGTAATAAGTGGCGGCTATTGAGTAGAACCCTACTAGCTGGTTGGACGGGCCAATTCCGGAAACATTCAGGCCCGCGGGTAACGGTATAAATGTCCCGTTTGTGTAGAGATAGTTCCCAGAGGAAGTGTTGTTTCCGCCACGTCCTACCACAGCGCCTTGCGCGTTGACGGCAGCGGGATAGAAATAGCTCACAGCGGCGGTGGCGACAGCACCGGCTGGACCTGGGGAAAATTCCCCGCCACTGTTATATCCGAAGAAAATCATTTTGCCATTTGAAAAGAGGAAGGACGTGTATTCAGCCGATCCATCCGCTGTGTTTCCAAATACAGATCCGATTACGATGCCGGTTGGGCCGATTGCGTAAATATAGGCGTTCTCGACAGTCTCGCCTGGAATTTGCGGAGTAAAGGTGCTGGTGGTCAACGCGCCAGTGTTGAAGTTATATTGAAAGAGGCCGATAGAGGCGGGGTTCAGTGCGGTGGACGTGTAGCCGCCATATACCAATCCGGAATCGCTAATGGCGTAGGCGGAGGTCGTGGAGGCGCCGGGCACATCGATCGTAGTGTAGACTCCATTGCTGTAAACAAAGCCGTGGGTGTCGTAATATCCAGCAATCTGACCCGAAGCGTTGATTGCGGCGGGCCTGGTGCTAGTGGCGCCTGGAACACTTATTGGCGTGTAGGAGTAGTTTTGGGCGGGACTGGCGATGGCCAATCCGGCTAATAGGACGGCCGTCAAAGTTAAAGGGCGCATGGGATCTCCTCAGGTTGTTGTTTGGACTTCGCTGATGAAGTGCCAGAGAAGGTGGTTCCGTTTAACAGCGAAGCTAAAAAAGTACTATTTGAGACTTGCTTGTATTGTTATGTGACCTAGCTCACAGTTCTTGGGTGTGAGGTCAATGTGTAGGACCGCTTTTTAAAGCAAACGGTCCTATGGGTGTGACTTAGTTCGACACAGTAAATAAAGCTACAACCCAGCTTTGATCCGGGTTTGATCGGAGTCCCTGATGATATGCCAGTTAGAGCGAATGTATCGCTAACGTATTCGGTACAGTCACGAGCGAGATTGTCGTTACGCTCCTTGGCAGTCGGGGCTCTGCGAGAGCGTCGGGGCGAAATGGGAGTTTTTCACAGCCGATTAATCAAACTGGCCACATAGCCGGCGCCGAAGCCGTTATCGATATTCACGACCGTTACGTTGCTCGAGCAACTGTTCAACATGCCCAACAGCGCGGCCAACCCGTGAAAGCTGGCGCCGTAGCCGATGCTGGTTGGCACTGCGATGACGGGGCAGCCCACCAATCCGCCCACCACGCTTGGGAGCGCCCCTTCCATGCCGGCGCATACGATGGCCACGCGGGCGTCCACCAATTTGTCGCGTTGGTTTAGTAAACGATGAATGCCCGCGACGCCCACGTCGGAGATGACATCGACGTTGTTGCCCATCACTTCGGCGGTGAGTTGGGCCTCTTCGAGCACCGGGAGATCGCTGGTGCCGGCGCAGATGGCGGCGATCTTGCCTTTGCCGTAGATGGTGCGGTCACGCCAGACACGCACGACACCTGAGGCAGGGAAGTGTTCGGCTTGGACGGAGATAGCGAAGACGCGCTCCGCCATTTCGGGAGTGGCGCGGGTGAGCAAGAGGTTGGGCGATTTTGCCAGAAGCGCGGCTGCGATGCCCGCCACTTGATGCGGAGTCTTGCCTTGACCGAGAATCACCTCGGGCATGCCGTGGCGGATGCTGCGATGGTGATCGACTTTGGCGAATCCCAAATCTTCAAAAGGCAGGTAGCGCAGAGTTTCGAGCGCGGCCGGCACGCTGGTTTTGCCGGTTTGCACCTGTTGCAGGAGTTCTTCAATCTGCCGGATATCCATAATTTTGAGCCGTTTGCATGCACAGCGGCATCCCCTAGAATAGTAGCGTTAGCGTTTTATGAACCGATTCTGGACACGCTTGCGGCTGACGCTTGACATGATCAAGTTTGAGCACTCGGTGTTCGCGCTGCCGTTCGCTTTGACGGGGGCGCTGCTGGCGTGGCGCGATAGCGGATTCCGGATTGCGGGTTTGGGATGGCGCTTTGGCTGGATTCTGGTGGCGATGGTGGCGGCGCGCTCGGCGGCGATGGCGTTCAACCGCATTCTGGACGCGGATATAGATTCGCGCAACCGGCGTACAGCGGGCCGCCACTTACCCGCTGGACTTTTGTCAGCGCGCTTTGCCTGGGGGTTCACGTTGGCGGCTGCGCTCTTATTTATGTGGGCGGCGCGGCAACTTGGATTTCTGTGTTTTGTGCTGTCTCCGGTGGCGCTGGCGATTCTCTTTGTCTATTCTTTTGCGAAGCGCTTCACCATGTTCGCGCACTTGCTGCTGGGCTTCTGTCTGGGGATAGCGCCTGCGGCAGCGTGGATTGCGATGCGCGGCTCGCTAGACGTGCGTATTTGCTGGCTCACGGCCGCGGTGATGTTCTGGACGGCGGGTTTTGACGTGATCTACGCTTGCCAGGATTTTGAATTCGATACGGCCGAGGGATTGTTCAGTATCCCGCGGCGGTTCGGTATCGCGCGGGCGCTGATGCTGGCGCGGTTGTTGCATTTGGCGATGATCGGCTGCCTAGTGGCGCTCGTGATGGTGTTTCAGCTGGGCGCGCTGAGCATTGCCGGCGTACTGGCGGTGGTGATCTTGCTGGTTTACGAACACGGGCTGGTGAAGCCCGACGATTTGTCGCGGGTGAACGCGGCGTTTTTCACCGTGAACGGCTATGTCAGTATTCTCTTTTTTGCTTTTTGGGCCGCCGATATTTTGCTGGATCGGAAGTATTTCTAATTCTCATGACATCTCTTGCGCATAAAACCTTGAAGAAGCCAGCCATTGAAGACCGCCGCTTGCAGACGATTTACGAGAAGGTGGAAGCGGAGGAACGGTTGTCGTTTGACGATGGCGTGGCGATGTTCCGCAGCGGCGATATTTTGGCGCTGGGCTATATGGCGAACCTGGTGCGTGAGCGGCGGCATGGCGATACAACCTATTTCAACGTGAACCGCCACATCAATCCGACCGACGTTTGCGTGGCGAGTTGCCGGCTGTGCGCGTTTGGAAAGAGGGCGAAGGATCCAAAGGCGTACACGATGTCTCTGGAGCAAGTATGGGAGATTGCCGGCAAAGGATACGCCGAAGCAGTCACTGAATTTCACATCGTGGGCGGGTTGCATCCGGAACTGTCGCTCGATTGGTTTTGCCAGATGATTGCGGGTTTGAAAGAGCGTTATGCGGGCGTGCATTTGAAGGCCTTCACCATGGTGGAAATTGCGTTCCTGGCCAAGCGCGCGAAGATTTCCATTCGCGAGACGCTGGAGAAATTGAAGGCGGCGGGTGTGGACTCGCTTCCGGGCGGCGGCGCGGAAGTTTTTTCAGAACGCGTGCGGCGCATTATCTGCGATCACAAGATTGACGGGAATGAATGGTTGGAGACGGCGCGCCTGGCGCATCAGATTGGCTTGAAGAGCAATTGCACGATGCTGTACGGCCATTTGGAAACGGCGGAAGATTTGACAGACCATTTGGTAAAGCTGCGCGGCGTGCAGGATGAGACGGGTGGTTTTGTCACTTATATTCCGCTGGCGTTTCATCCCGACAATACCTCGCTTAGCCATTTGCCGAAGACGAGCGGGTTCAACGATCTGAAACAAATTGCGATTGCGCGTTTGATGCTCGATAATATTCCGCATATCAAAGCCTATTGGATTATGCTCACGCCGAGCATGGCGCAGATTGCGCAGCGTTTTGGGGCGAACGACATTGACGGGACGGTGGTTGAGGAGAAGATCTATCACGACGCGGGCGCAACCACTGAGCAACATTTGCGCCGCAAGGATTTGTTGCGGTTAATTCGCGAAGCGGGACGGGAGCCGGTGGAGCGCGATACTTCTTATAGACCGGTGACGCGGACTGAATCGGCCTTTACGGTTTTAGTTTGAAGATGGCGAGCATGCGGCCCAGGAAGCGAGGCTTGGCGGCATTCATAGGCTCAGGCGCGGCGGGCAGAAGGGCAGTGCCGCGGTTTTCCATCTGCCGAAGCCAGCGCCGAGCGGATTCGTCAGCGCTCGACATGTGGCAGAGGTCTAGTACTAGCCGGCGGGA
Source organism: Bryobacterales bacterium (assembly GCA_963785595.1). Lineage (GTDB taxonomy): Bacteria > Acidobacteriota > Terriglobia > Bryobacterales > Bryobacteraceae > Bog-105. The sequence continues at coordinate 165,177 of CAWAVY010000006.1, forward strand.
TTTCAAAGTAGGTTGGGCGGTCTCCCAGGAACCGTTTAATTCCGTAACATCGGCGCCGGTAAAATCGCCTATAAGCTGGAATCGCAAGGCGGAAACGCTATCGTGAATGTAATATTTGAAAGAAGACGGCAGGGCCTGGGTGGCGAGCGTTTGGGCCTGTGTTTCTTCAGAAGTTTGGATCAAAGCAACCATTTGAAGTTGATTGGATTCGAAAGAAGGGACAGAGGTTCCAGTATTCTGTCGCGCGCTAATGAGGAAACGGTCAGCGCATTCAAAACGTTTACTTTATTAAGGACTGAATGATATTTTTTTCGCGAGCAAATCTTCTTCCGGTTATTTGTTGGGGCGCACTGGCGCAATTCGCCACTGCGCAACAGCCCCAACCGGCGACCAACCCAGATCCTCCGCCAGTGATTCAGGCGCCCCCCGACAAACGCGTTTTCGGCGTGCTGCCCAATTACCGCACTGCGAATTTGACGCCCGAATACCATCCGATCACGCCGAAATATAAGATGATCATCGCGTTGAAAGATTCGTTCGATTATCCACTGATCGGTTTGGGCGCCGCGTATGCGGGGTTATATCAGTTGGATGACAGCCATCCGCAGTTTGGCCAAGGATTCAAAGGCTACTTGCGGCGGTTTGGCACTTCTTATTGCGACCAAGTGGTTGGCAATATGTTGAGCGAAGGCATTCTACCCATTGCATTTCATGAAGACCCGCGTTATTTCCGGATTGGGGAGGGAACGAAACGGCATCGGGCGGTGTACGCTTTGACGCGGATTTTTATTACGAAGACGGACACGGGGGCGAGGAGCTTCAACTTCGCCGAAGTGGTTGGCAACGGCACCGCGACACTGATTGGCTGGTCTTATTACACCGACACGCGGGATGCCCCCGATTATTTCCAAGCATTCGGTACGCAGTTAGCAACCGACGCGATTTCGCAAGTGCTGAAGGAATTCTGGCCGGACGTGAAGCGGCGCTATTTCCACCACCATAAGGCGGCGGACGCGAACTGAGTTAGTGCGGCGTGTGCTGGGTGCAACCGCACCGTTGAAAAAACAAGCTAGGGCGCTTACGCTTCCGGCTCAGAAGCCAATGAGCATTCCGTTGAAAAAACAGCTTGAGCAGGCCTGGGTGCAACCGCTCCTTGGCAGTCGCGGCTCAGCTAGGGCGTCGGGGCGAAAATGGAGGTTTTCGTTATCGTTGGTGGGACGCCGACCCATGAGTGCGCGCGGGAACTAGCCGCCGACGGCTACCTCGGCGGGCAGTGCCGCCTCAGTCTCTTCGGGATGGAAATTTGTAAGGAAGGAAGTGTCGAACTGGCCCGTCACAAAACGCTCGTCCTGCAGAATCTGTTCGTGAAGGGAGATGGTAGTGTGAATTCCCTCGACGACAAACATGCTTAAAGCGCGGCGCATGCGTTGGATGGCTTCCGCGCGGTCGTGCCCGTGGGTGATCAGTTTGGCGACTAACGAATCGTAGTAAGGCGGAATGACGCTATCGGTGTAGGCGGCGGTATCGACGCGGACGCCGATGCCGCCGGGCAGGTTCAAGCCGTTTATACGGCCAGGCGAGGGTGCGAACGTTTTTGGATGTTCGGCATTGATGCGGCATTCAATGGCGTGGCCGTTAAACTTGACGGGGCCGGTGATGATATTTTCAAGCCGTTCGCCGGCGGCGATGCGGATTTGCGCTTTCACCAGATCGATACCCGTTACCATCTCCGTCACCGGGTGTTCCACCTGGATGCGGGCATTGACTTCAATGAAATAGAGGTTGCGGTGCTGATCCATGAGGAATTCGACGGTACCGGCGTTGCTATAACCGATGCTCCGCATGGCGACGCGCAAACTGTCGGCAATGCGCTGACGCAAGGCGGGCGTTACGGACGGGGAGGGAGCTTCTTCGAGTAGTTTCTGATGGCGGCGCTGGATGGAGCATTCGCGTTCGCCCAGAATTTCCACGTTGCCGTATTCATCGCCCAGGACCTGAAATTCGATATGGCGGGGGGCTTCCACCAGCTTTTCCATGTAGACATCGCCGTTGGAGAAGGCGGCCAACGCCTCGCCCTGCGCTTGCGCCAAGAGAGCGGGCAGTTCGCTTTCCGTGCGCACGATACGCATACCGCGCCCACCGCCGCCGGCGGAAGCTTTCAGCATGATGGGATAGCCGATATCGTTAGCGAGGCTCAGCGCTTCATCGACGCTAGCGAGGACGCCCTGCGAGCCGGGCAAAATAGGCACGCCCGCTTGCTCCATGAGGGCGCGCGCGCGCTGCTTCAAGCCCATTTCACGAATGATCTCGGGCCTTGGACCGATGAATTTTATGTGCGAGGTTTCGCAGACCTCGGCAAAGTTGGGATTTTCGCTGAGGAATCCGTAACCAGGGTGGATGGCTTCGACATTGGTAATCTCAGCCGCGCTAATGACAGCGGGGATGTTGAGATAGCTGACGGAGCTTTTGGCGGGGCCGATGCAAACGGCTTCATCGGCAAAACGTACGTGCAGGCTGTGGCGATCGGCTTCCGAGTAAACGGCGACGGTCTTGATGCCCAAATCTTTGGCGGCGCAAATGACGCGCAGGGCGATCTCTCCACGATTGGCAATGAGTATTTTTCGAAACATTCTTTAGACCGGCTGAATGGTGAAGAGCGATTCGCCATATTCGACAGGGCGGCCATTCTCGAGATGCTTGGCGACCACAATTCCCTGGATTTCCGCCTCAATCTCATTCATGAGCTTCATGGATTCGATAATGCATAAGACGGTTTTGGGTTCAACGCGGTCGCCTGGTTTCACGAAGGCGGGAGCGCCGGGAGAGGGCGAATCGTAATAGGTACCGACGATGGGGGATTTGACGACGATATGGTTATCTTCTTCTTTGCGTGCGGGGGGCGGAGGCTCGAGCGCGTGGGCGGCGGGAGCAGGAGTGAGCGCGCCATTGGCAGCCAGTTGGGCGAGGGGAATGACGGGAGCGGCCGTTATTTCGAGCGGTGCGTGAGCGCCTTTAATGCGCACGCGGTTTTCGCCGCGCTGTACTTCCAGCTCGGCGATTCCGGTATCGAGCACTACCTGAATCAATTCTTTAATTTCGTCGATGGTCATTCATTCACTCGTGGAATGGGCGCCGCGGCCCGGTTAAAGAACAACTAAGTCTTTCCTGGTTGGCGTCAAGACTTCACAGCCCCGTTCCGTAATCAATACGGTATCTTCGATTCGTATGCCACCGGTGCTTTCTTCATAGACGCCCGGCTCGATGGTTATGGTCATGCCAGATTGTAGTTTTACAGCTTCCTTTCGGCCAATGCGCGGGCGCTCATGAATCTCCAAGCCCAGGCCGTGGCCTGTTGAATGAATGAACAGTTTATCGAAGCCGTAGCCGCGGAGCACGTCACGGACGGCTCGATCTACCATACCGCACGAGACACCCGGCTTCAATAGGGCCAATGCGGTTAACTGGCTATCCAGTACGGCTTTGTATATTCGCCGTATCTTCGTTTTGACCTTACCAACTACGTAAGTACGAGTCATGTCGCTGGCGTAGCCTGCGACGATTGAACCCATGTCTATTAATAATAGTTCATTACGTTCGATGGGATTAGCCGTTGGATGGGCATGGGGCAGGGCAGAGCGCTTGCCGGAGGCGACGATTGTGTCGAAGGCGTTACCATCGGCACCCAGGCGGCGCATACGGTAATCGATTTCAGCCGCCAGATCGATCTCGTTCATGGACGGTTTGAAGTGGCTGAGAGCTTGGTGGAGAGCGAGGGAATTGAGGTTGACGGAGGCGCGGATGCTGGCGATTTCGCCGGCCGATTTCAGCATACGCAACGTTTCGACTAAGCCGTCGACTGCCTTCAACGGGAAGCCCGGCAGCCATTCGGCAAGCTGTTGATGATCTTCGAAACTGAGCCGGTTTAGCTCGATGGCCAGCGATTTGAGATGGAGCTGCTTGACTTTAGATGAGACTCTTTTGGCGAGCGGCCCCTTGGCGATGAGGACATCGCAATCGACTTGCTGAGCGGATTGAGCGGCGTAGCGCGGGTCTGTGAACAGGATGGCGCGGAGGGGTGTGATGAGAAGAGCGCCATGGCTGCCGGTAAAGCCAGTGAGATAACGGACGTTGGGAAGAGCGGTGGTGACGAAGGCCTCGGCTGCGGCGTCCTGGTATTCGGCCAGCAAGGGCAGCACCCGGCTGCGGCGCCATGCGAAAACGGTTTGTTCTTTCAATGGGAGTACTTTCTAGGGTTTCAGGAGAAGTTTGCCGGTGGTCTTGCGGCTTTCGAGATCGCGGTGCGCAGCGGCGGCGTCGGCCAGAGGGTAGACCTTATAGATGCGCGGTGTGAGGCGGCCGGCGGCGATCCAGTTGAAGAGATCGGACGATCGCCAGTGCAGTTCGGCGGGGTCGCTGATGTAGTTTCCGAGGCTCGGCCGGGTGAGGAAGAGCGAACCCTTTTGGTTCAGAAGGAGGGGGTCGATTTCACCGATGGCGCCGCTGGATTGGCCGAAGGTGACCATGAGGCCGCGGGGGCGTAAACAATCGAGGCTTTTGTGGAAGGTGGTTTTGCCGACGGAATCGTAAACCACGTTGACGCCTTTGCCATTCGTGAGGCGCTTGACTTCGGCGACGAAATCCCGTTCGGTATAGAGGATGATGTGGTGGGCACCATGCTCGATGGCGAGTTGCGCTTTGTCTTTGGTGGAAACGGTACCGATGACGACGGCTCCGGCGATTTTGGCGATTTGGACCAACATCAAACCGGCTCCCCCGGCGGCGGCGTGAATGAGACAGGTATCGCCGGCTTTGAGAGCATACGTAGAGTGCGTGAGATAGTGCGCGGTCATGCCTTGCAGCAACACGGCAGCGCCGTCTTCAAAGCTAACAGCCGGGGGCAGCTCGACCAGAAATTGTTCGGGAACCGCGGCGTATTCGGCGTACGATCCGCGCGCCATGGCGTACGCTACGCGCTGACCGACTTGCCAGTTTGAGCCTGGACCGGCTTTCACGACTTTACCTGTGGCTTCGCTACCCAGTTTCACGGGAGTCTCGGGAGCTTTGTAAAAGCCGGAACGGAAATAGGTATCGATGTAGTTGACTCCGCAGGCTTCGATTTTTACCAAGACTTCGCCTTCGCCGGGTTCGGGGACGGGGACGTCTATGAATTTAAGATTTTCGGGGCCACCCACGGGATCGGCGACGATTGCTTTCATGTAGCTGATTTTATATTGGGGAGAATACAGAAGTCAGAATATCGAATATAGAATGGGAAAGGCGTTTGCCTGTCCCCCTTTGCCGCGCAGGTCAGCCGGGTTCGAAACATAGGAGGTGCGTGGCGGTGGCACTGGGGACCGGTGCGAAGCCTTTGCGTTCGTACAAACCGGCGGCGGCGGGATTTTCGGCGCGAAGGCGAACGCAGCGAAAGTGCTGTCGGGCGACGCTGAGAAGGGCGTCTAGAAGCGCTGATCCTATGCCCTGATTGCGCCATGCTTGCGTGACATAGAGTCGGCGGATGCGGCCGATGGAGGGGTCGGCGAGAAATGGATCGCAATTGAGACCGCCCACGGCGACAAGGGCGCCTTGATCGAGATGCCCGCACAGCGTTTCGCCCGGGGCGTCGAAGCGATTTGCGCCGCTTAACCATTCCTCTACAAGAGTTTCGAGAAACCTGTATCCTTCGGCGCGCGCCTCCGCCTGCATCTGCTCGATTCCGGGTATGGGAAGTTGAATCGGCTGGATCAACAGGCTAGACATGCAGCGCGTGCAGGTATTGGTAATCCACTTTGATGGCTTCCAACGCGGGCATTTCTTTGAAGGGCGGCTCCTGCTCGACGAAAATCGAGCTGATGTGCGCGGTCTTCGCGGCGTGGAAAATACGGCTGTAATCTATGGAGCCGCGCCCTAACTCGGTGGGCACGGGCGCACCTTCGCCGGTCTCACCTAGCTTTTGAGTGGGCGCGAAGCCTTTCTTGAAATCTTTGATATGGAGCAGATAGTAGCGCTCGGGAAACTTGGTTAGATATTGGACGGGATCGCGACCAGCCACGGTGACCCAGCCACAATCCAACTCGAGCTTCACCAGATCCGGATCTGTCAGGCGCACGAACTCGTCATAGCCGGTTACGCCGCCTTCGTAGGTTTTGAACTCGAAGTTGTGATTGTGATAGGCAAGCTGCAGGCCGGCTTTTTTGAGCTGGGCGCCTACTTTGTTGAACTGCTCAGCGTTCCATTTGAAATCATCGAGCGTAAAGGAGCTGAGCATGGCCATGAAGAAACCCATTTGGCCGGCGGCCGGATCTGCATGGATGCGGGAGGTGTCCGCCATCCAGGGCACGGTGACCACCATATAATGCTGGCCGAGCGCGTTGGCAGAGGCGATCTTGCTATCCAAATCTTTCAGCAGATCGGGCAATAGATAGTGGCCGGAGGGATTCTGCAATCCCACATCATCGAGCAGCGGGCGCAATTCTTTAGCGTCGAGCTTCGACATGGGGGACGTCTCGACTTGGCGGTAGCCGGCAGCCGCGACCTGCTTGAGAGTGCCCTTGGGGTCTTCATCAAACTCTTTACCAACGGTGTAAAGTTGCAATCCAACCGGCATTTGCAACGTGCCTGCTTCCATATGTGAAACCTCAGCGTTTAGGAAAGGAAAAGCGGCAATGCCACCGGCGAGCTTGCCAAGCAGATGGCGGCGCGAATAGTCTTGTGTCATGGCCCCCATGATGATATCTCAGCCGTCGCGGCGTTCGGTTCTGCTGGGTTTAGCCGGAGCGGCGTCGTCTTTCGCGCGCGCGGTTGCACCTCCCACGCCCTATGGCGTGCTGCCGGCGGCGCGGCAACTACGGTGGAGCGAACTTGGCTTCTACAATTTTCTGCATTTCACGGTGAACACGTTCACCGATAAAGAGTGGGGCGAAGGAGACGAAGATCCGGCGATCTTTAATCCGACCGCGTTCGATGCGGAGGCGATTTGCGCGGTTTTGAAGGAGGCGGGTAGCAGAGGCGTGATCCTGACTTGCAAACACCATGACGGATTTTGCTTGTGGCCAACGAAGACAACGGAACATTCGATTCGCAACAGCCCTTATAGAAACGGGAAGGGCGACATTGTGCGTGAACTTTCGGAAGCTGCCGGACACGCGGGTTTGAAATTTGGGGTTTATCTCTCGCCCTGGGACCGTAACAATGGCGCGTATGGGACAGCGGCGTATATCGAAATCTATCGGCGGCAACTGCGGGAACTATTGACTGGCTATGGGCCGATCTTCGAGGTTTGGCACGACGGTGCGAACGGCGGCAGCGGCTATTATGGCGGAGCGAGAGAGACGCGCACTATCGATAAAGTTCACTATTACGATTGGCCGAATACGTGGGCGCTGGTACGCGAGTTGCAACCGGATGCGGTTATTTTTAGCGATGTGGGGCCGGACATCCGGTGGGTGGGCAACGAGAAAGGCATAGCGGGGGAGACTTGTTGGGCGACTTATTCTCCGGTGGCGAGCGATGGCGGCACGGCGGTGCCGGGCGATGTGAGGGAGAAAGAATCGACAGTGGGAACCCGTAATGGTAAGGAGTGGCTGCCGGCGGAGTGCGACGTTTCTATGCGGCCGGGCTGGTTCTGGCATGCGGCGGAGAACGGCAAGGTGAAAACGCCGCATGAGCTTTTCGATTTGTATTGCGTCTCAACGGGGCGGGGTGCGAGTTTCCTGCTGAATGTGCCGCCGGATAGACGTGGACTGATTTATGAAACCGATGCGGAAAGCTTGCGAGGGTTTGGACGGATTATGAACGGGACGTTTGCGCGCAATCGAGCGGCGGCGGCAAGGGTTAAGGCGTCGAATGTGCGAGGCGGACGGAAGGAGTATGAGCCGTTTCATTTGCTGGATGAGAATCGGCACACCTATTGGGCGACCGACGACGATGTGCGAGATGCGGAGATTGTTTTTGAGTTGCCACAGGTGGTGGAGTTTAACTTGGTGCAAGTGCGCGAAGCGATCGCGCTGGGTCAGCGGATTGGGGGATTTGCGGTGGAGTATTGGAGGGACGGGGCGTGGTTGAAGTTTGGGGAGGGGACGAGTATTGGGTCGTGCCGGATATTGCGGACGGCGCAGATGGTAAATGCGAAGAGGGTGAGGTTGAAGGTGAGGGAGAGTGCGGCGTGTCCGGCGTTGGCGGAGTTCGGGTTGTTTGCGGTGGGGAAGGCGAGTTAGGGGGACGGTCAGGATGACGCTCCCTGGCGCTCGCGGTTCAGCAGATCATGGCGGCTTGCCAGCGGAAAAGGAAAAAATGGCGGCCGCAAAGACAGCAGCGGTAGGGTTGCAGGAGCCAGAGAAAGGCCTTCTCCATTGCATTGCGGACGCCCACGCTTCGCAGTTCGATGGATCTGCAATGCGGGCAGCGGGCTGATAACAACGCGGCTTTGGAGGTGGTCATAATTCTGGCTCCACAAGGGACTAAGTATCTACTTCTTCGACAGCCGCGCAGATCATGGCTTCGGTAGTAAGCATGAGGGAGGCAATGGACGCGGCGTTCTGCAGGGCGGTACGGGTTACTTTAGTGGGATCAATAACGCCGCCCTTGACGAGGTCTTCGTATTGTTCGGTGAAAGCGTTGAAGCCGAAACTAGGATCGTTTTGACTCTTGATCTTTTCGACAACCACCGCGCCTTCAATTCCGCAATTCAGCACAATCTGACGGACGGGCTCTTCGCAGGCGCGCCGTACAATGTTAACGCCGAACTGTTCGTCGGCATCTAGTTTAAGCGTCTGGAGCGCCAGAGAGGCGCGAAGCAGCGCGACGCCGCCCCCGGGCACGATACCTTCCTCGACAGCCGCGCGAGTGGCGTTCAAGGCATCTTCAACGCGGGCCTTTTTCTCTTTCATTTCGAGCTCGCTGGCCGCGCCAACTTTAATGATGGCGACACCACCAGCCAGCTTCGCCAGCCGCTCTTGCAGTTTCTCGCGATCGTAATCGGAAGTGGTTTCTTCGATTTGCGTGCGGAGTTGTTTGATGCGGCCTTCGATGTTTTTAGCAGCGCCGGCGCCGTCAATGATGGTGGTCATGTCCTTATCGACTGTTACACGCTTGGCACGGCCAAGATCGGACAATTGAACGCCTTCCAGCTTCATGCCGGTTTCTTCCATGATGGGGGTGCCACCGGTGAGAATGGAAATGTCTTCGAGCATGGCCTTGCGGCGATCGCCGAAGCCCGGCGCCTTGACGGCGCAAACATTGATTGTGCCGCGCAGCTTATTGACTACCAGAGTTGCCAGCGCTTCGCCTTCGACATCTTCGGAGATCACCAAGAGCGGCCGCGCCGCACGGGCAATTTGTTCCAGGAGGGGAAGCACGTCTTTCATGCTGGCGATTTTCTTTTCGTGAATCAGGATATAGGGATCCTCGAGAACGCATTCCATGCGCTCAGGATCGCTCACGAAATAGGGTGAAAGGTAACCGCGGTCGAACTGCATACCATCCACCGTGGCGAGTTCGGTGGTCATGGTCTTGGACTCCTCAACCGTGATGACGCCGTCTTTGCCTACTTTTTTCATGGCTTCGGCGATGACTTCGCCAATGGTGGAATCGCTATTGGCTGAGATGCGGCCCACTTGGGCAATCATTTCGCCGGAAACAGGTTTGGAGATTTTCTTAATCTCTTCAACAATCACGTCAACGGCCTTGTCGATGCCGCGCTTAACGGCCATGGGGTTGGCGCCGGCGGTAACGGCTTTCACGCCCTCGCGGAAGATGGCCTGCGCCAAAATGGTGGCGGTGGTGGTGCCGTCGCCGGCCACATCGGAGGTTTTGGAAGCAACCTCGCGGACCATTTGGGCGCCCATATTTTCGAGCGGATCTTTCAACTCGATCTCTTTCGCCACGGTGACGCCATCTTTGGTGATGGTGGGGCCGCCGAATTTCTTTTCGAGAACCACATTGCGGCCGCGGGGCCCAAGCGTTACCTTCACCGCGTCAGCGAGCTGGTTCACGCCGCGCAGGATAGCCTGGCGGGATTGATCACTATAGATAATTTGTTTTGCCATTTCGTTTTTTGCTTTCGATTTAGTGTGAGGCTCAGTTGGTAGAACTCAAAACGCCAAGAACGTCGTCTTCGCGCATGATCAGATACTCGGTGCCGACGAGCTTTGTCTCAGTGCCGGAGTATTTTCCGAAGAGAATGCGGTCGCCGACCTTCACGTCGAGGGCCACCAATTGACCGTCCTCCTGCCGTTTGCCATGCCCTACGGCCATGACCTCGCCTTCCTGCGGCTTCTCTTTGGCGGAATCCGGAATGATGATGCCGTTGCGGACGGCTTCTTGCTCTTCGATCCGCTTCACTACGATGCGGTCGTATAAGGGTCTAATATTCATATTCTTTTCCTTCCATTTAGTGGTGGTTATTGGCCGGAGCCGGCGGCGTTGGTGTGCTCGTGATCCGAGTCTCTGTTTAGTTCGGCAATCAGTCTAGCCGCGGCTTTGGATAACTTAAGATCCGTTGTTACAATTTGCCGGCTGTCGAGTTTTCGCCCGTAAAGTTTGGTATTGCTACTCACATCGGGACGCAATGTGGCACCTTGTAAGGAGATACCCGCAAACACGCCCTGCGAGCGCGACCAAGATAGAATCTCAGCGTGCATTTGAGCGTCGGTTTGAGCGGATGACGATCGGCCGACCGGGCCGGCGGCGACGGAAGCGTCGGCACCGAGCGTAAATTTACTTTGCAGCAGTTTGTCCTCTCCGCCGGCATTCATGACGAACATGACAACATCGGTTTCCTTTCCACCGATTTGAAAACCAACGCTACCGCCCTCGATGCGGATGGTGGCGGGGGCAGACCAGCCAGAGCCACTGGCTTTGCGGCAAGACAAGTAGCCGGTTCCGAACTTGCCGCCGACGACGAACGCGGCGCTTTTCTCGCCCGGAACGATTACCACACAGTGGGCTTTATCGAACAGATCCTGGGGGATCGCTTTGTCGGGCGTCGCCATGATCTCGGACAATACGGCGGTGGCTTGGTCGAGCCGCTTGGCCTGGTGGCTTTCCTGCGCCATCAGTGGCGCGATGGCCACGGCCGCTGCTAAAATAATTCGCATTTTCATAACCTCTTCAGTCAACCCGTTGACCTCATTTGGGCCTGTGGGCGACAGCGTTGTTAATGCACGACGAGCGCCAACGCGCGATTTGTTGAGTCTATTCACTTGGAGCGTGTTGCGGCGTTGGATTGAAGGGAAGAAAGCGGTGTGCGCATGACCGCTGACGGTCAGATGACACTGAGTGGTCAGAGAGGGCGGGAGTTTCAGAGACATAACGCAGGCGAAACCGCCTGCGCCACCGGCACATCAGCAATGATTGTTAGCGGGAGGCTAATAACTCTTCTTTGGCGTGGAACCAGTCTTCCTGCGGCGATCCGTTCGGACAGCCTCTTGCGAGCCATAGGTGGTGCGCGAGTTCGGCGATTTCCTTGTGTCCGAATGTCTCGATGCCGTGCCGATTCAGCGACAGTTGAGTTTGACGATGCGCGGCTTGTGAGTGCTCAAGAGCTTGCCGCGAATGCTCGGGCCCGGTCTGGTGTTCCTGGTTGCCGTTCTGCTGGGCAGCACGATGAGCGTGGGCGGCCAGATCATGGAGTTCGGCGGCGCGTTGATGGTTTTCGTAGTGCGATCCGTTGTTATAGCGGGTTGACATATTAGAGCGCCTCTATCTGGCCGGATTTATTGTGCGCTTCCCTTGCCAGTTTATAAGCGTGAGATGAGTACTCCAACGCTCGTTCGGCGTGCCAATCTTGCGGTTCGCTCTCACCTTTTTCGTTGTGTTCAGCGGCGGTGCGATGAGCGCGCGCGGCGTGTTCGTGTAGTTCGGCGGCCTGCCAGTGTTGTTCGTGCATGATGTCCTCAGTGGGGTGGCATGCACGGAAGAGACCACTCCGGAAGAACGAGCAACGTCAGACTAGGTGGCTGACACTCCCGGCTCGGTTTCGATTCTTCTGAAGTGGCCGGACCAGGGGGTCCGGCCGCGGACGAGGCGTCCGCCCCACCAAGGCTGGATATTTCACGGCTCTGACGCTTCCGCCGCGCTAAAAATCAGGTTGGTGCCAGGCGTGCAGTTGTTCTTGTTTGTTCTTGAGCGAAAAGGAGCAAGAAGATGACTGAGCAAGATTCTGTAGTTGCCGTTTACGGAACACATAACGGCGCGGAAGAGGCAGTGAAGGAACTGCAGCGGGGCGGAGTTGACATGCATAGCTTGTCGATTATTGGGAGGGACTATCACACCGACGAAAATGTTGTTGGGTATTACAACACGGGCGACCGGATGAAGTACTGGGGTAAAGTCGGGGCGTTTTGGGGAGGCTTTTGGGGGTTGCTCTTCGGGTCGGCCTTCTTCGCCATTCCGGGTTTGGGCGCAATCCTCGTCGCCGGTCCGCTTGTTGCGTGGATTGTTGGAGCGTTAGAAGGCGCTGTGGTGGTTGGCGGTTTGAGCGCTGTGGGCGCGGGGCTGTTTAGCATGGGTATTCCGAAAGATAGCGTTGTGAAATATGAAACGGCACTCAAGACGGATAAATTCCTGGTGCTGGTGCATGGTTCAGCGACGGTGGTTGAAAAGGCGAGAGAGATTCTGGAGAGCACGCAACCTGAGAACGTGACGTCTCATTCACTCGCGGCCCTCGGCGCGGCGGCAAGGTAAGAGAAGCGACAATGCTAATAAATACGAACCAATTAAGAGGTCTGCCGATCCATGCCAGCGACGGTGAGCTTGGAACGGCGAATGAATTCTATTTCGACGACGAATCGTGGGCTATCCGCTATCTCACGGTAGAAACCGGCGGTTGGCTAGGTGGCAGACAAGTGCTTATTTCGCCCTATTCGATCCTTCGCATGGACTTGGAAGGGAGAAGGGTGGATGTGACGCTGACAAAGGGCCAGGTTGAACAGAGTCCTAATATAGACACGCACAAGCCTGTGTCGCGGCAACATGAAGTGAGTTATCTGGACTATTACGGTTATCCGTATTATTGGGGCGGGCCGTATCTGTGGGGCCCGGAAAACTACCCATCCGGCATGGCACTACCGATACTTACGGCTGCGAACCCAAGGACGGAAGAATCGGCGGATTCGCACCTCCGCAGCACCGCCGCCGTGGCGGGCTATCACATGGAAGCAATCGACGGCGAAATTGGCGCGGTGAACGGATTCATAGTCGATGACCACGCGTGGGCGATCAGGTATGTTGAGGGGGTTACAAGGAACTGGTGGCCTGGCAAAGACATACTTTTCTCGCCGGCATGGATCAAGCGTGTCAGTTGGGCGGAATCTGAGGTTCATGTGGGCCTGACGCGCGAAGCCATCAAGAGCTGCCCGGAGTATATAGAGTCAAGACCAATCACTCGAGACTATGAAAACGAGGTTTACTTGCACTACGGGCGGCCGCCCTATTGGCTGCACCAAGAAGATCATAAGAGTTTGTTTTCCCTGGCCGGGGTTTAAGGTTCCGGTGTAAAGGCAAGCGGTTTGGCTGTTGGAATTCCGAGTGAAGGAGTGAAGGAGAAAAATATGCTTTGGACAATTGTGGCTGTGTTACTGATTCTGTGGTTGCTGGGCTTTAGCCTCAGTATTGGAGGGAGTCTGATCCACTTACTACTGGTTGTTGCTTTAGTGGTTGTGGTAATTAACTTGATAAGCGGCCGACGTAGCGTGATTTAAAGTAGGAACGGAAGTTAGAAGTCTTTGCGGGAGATGCCGAGTTTACGCATCATGGCGTTCAGAGTGGTGCGATGCAGACCCAGCTTGGTGGCGGCTATGGTGACAACTCCGCCACTCTCCCGCAGAACGCGGACTATGTGATCGCGCTCGACTTGCTCTAAAGTGGCGTTGCCAGCGGTTTCCGGGGCATCCTCGCGTATTTCGGCCAATGGGGCGCGGAGGCCGGGTCCTTTGGAGAGAATCACCGCCCGTTCAATGAAGTTCTCGAGTTCTCTCACATTGCCGGGCCAGCGCCAGCTTACCAAGGCGTCCATGGTGGCGCTGGGGATCTTATCGATTTGGCGGTTCATTTTGGCGGCATACTTCTTAGTAAAGTGTCGAACAAGAGTGGGTATGTCTTCCGGCCGGTCGCGGAGCGGTGGAGTTGTGATGGGAAAAACCTTCAGCCGGTAGTAGAGATCGCTGCGGAAGAGCTTGTCGCCCATCATCTGATTCAGATTCCGGTTAGTCGCGGCCAGCAGGCGAACGTCAATGGGAATGGTTCTAGTTCCTCCCAGCCGTTCAAACGATTTCTCCTGCAAAGCGCGCAGCAATTTCGGTTGTAGATCTATGGGGATGTCGCCCACCTCATCCAGGAAGAGGGTGCCTCTGTGAGCCATTTCAAAGCGCCCGATCTTTTGCGACAATGCGCCGGTGAAAGCGCCTCTCTCGTAGCCGAACAGCTCACTCTCGAGAAGCCCGGTTGGAATGGCGGCACAATTCAGGGTAATGAAAGGGAGATTGCGGCGGGGACTGGTTTGGTGGATAGCGCGCGCAATCAACTCTTTGCCGGTACCCGTTTCACCGAGGATCAATACGGTTGCATCAGTGGGGGCGACGAGTTCGACTTGCCCCATCACGCGCTTCATGATAGCGCTGTTTCCGATGATCTCGGCATAATCGTTAACGGCATCACTGGTTTGTTCTTCGACGGTTTCACGGCGGTCGCGTTCTCTGAGATCCTGAACAAACGTGATCCAGCGGAAGGGAGAGAGCTTCAACGCGGCGGTAGCAACCAGCACTGGGACGCGAGTTCCATCCTTTCGGATCAACTCTTTCTCAAAGGGGGTGCAGGCGCCGAACCGCAACTCCTCTTCATGAGCCCGCTCGTCCAGAGCGAGATACTCTGGCGGAGTCAGGTCCGGCCAGTGGAGGCGGCCCGTTTCCAGGTCGTCACGGCTGTAGCCGACGAGTTCGAGGAAGGTATCGTTGGCTTGCGGTATACGGTCAAATTCACCGGAAACGATGCCGGCAATCGCGGATTCGGTGTGGAACGGGCGGGGAAGAGTTCGACCACGGTGTAACTTCTCATCTCTTTCGTGACGGCCGGTAAAATCGCGCGAGACGCTCGCAAAGCCCTGCAGCTCTCCGCGCCCGTCTCTCAAAGCCACGGTAAGGATGTTAGCCCAGAATCGTGAACCGTTTTTTCTGACTTGCCATCCTTCCATTGCCTGATTGCCTTCCACTTCAGCCCGGTGCAACTGATCTTTCAGCTTGGCCGGCGCGGTATCTTTGCCGGCATGGAGAAAGGAGACATCCCTGCCGACGGCCTCACTGTTCTGATAGCCATAAAGGCGCTCGGCGCCCGCATACCAGGCGGCAATGCGGCCGTCGATATCGAGCAAATAGAAGGCGTAATCTTGAGCGGTGAGCGGAGCTTCCGCAGTTAAGGACTCATCGCGCAACGCCATTACGTAGCGTTCGGGCAGGACATGCCCTTTGAGTGAATAGCCGATCTCGCGCACACCGGCATCCGGACCAACAAGCGCGAAGGTGCCTTGCTGTTCACCATTCAGCGCAAAGGCTCTAACGATCTGCGGCGAGTCTTTCTGAACGCTCGATTGTGTTAATTCGCCGATGCGACGGCCAACGATCTGTTCTTTGAGGCGTCCAAATAGTTTGACAGCGCCGGCGCTAGCGGCCTGGCAACAACCGCCTTCGTCAACGATGAGCAGGGGGGCGCACTGATGGTAGACGACGGCCTGCAAGAGCGGTTCAAGCTCCGGCGGACCGTTTTGAATGAGCCAGCCAGGGATGTGCGGCTGAGATGCCGGGAGGTTCAGATGTTTCTCCTTTATCCGACGAGCCAGGAGCCGGCGGCCTGGAGTACGCGTCAGGGCGTCCCGCAAACAGGAGGAAGCCAAGAGTGGCGGTCAGTGTTTAGGTTAACACCGAACGGGGCTTGGCGCAACGCCGTGACCGCATTTGGTCATAAATGCACTATGCGGAGCTGTCCGCTTACTAAAGTGTGGGTTGCATTGAAAATACAGCAGCGCGAACGCTCCCTTGAAAAAACGAGGTGAGCAGGCCTGGGTGCAGCCGCTCCTTTGGTACAAGTAGCGGCGGCGCAGCCGCCTTGCAGTCGCGGTTCAGCCAGGGGCGTCGAGGCGAAATGAGAGGTTTTCAATCATCATCAGTAAGGCCCATGAGCACTCGTTTGAAAAACAAGTTAGGTCGCTTACGCTTCCGGCTCGGATTCGGCGTTTTTCATCAACCATGGGTGGGCCGCACCTTGAAAAAACAAGGTGAGCAGGGCCTGGGTGCAGCCACTCCTTTGGTACAAGTAGCGGCGGCGCAGCCGCCTTGCAGTCGCGGTTCAGCCAGGGAATTGAGGCGGGCTGTCGTTACCGTTAACACTGGTGGCTCGGCTCGCAGGACCATGACGACCGCGATCATGCTACCTTCGACTTTCGATGATGAACCTGTCTGAGTGGATTGCGAATTCGAAGCTGGCACTTATTTTGGGCTTATGCAAGCAAGTCTTTGCAGAGTGGAACAGCGATAACGCAACGCGCTGGAGCGCTTCGGTGGCGTTTTACACATTGCTTTCCCTTGCGCCGCTGCTGATTCTGACGATTGCCATAGCCGGCTACGTTTATGGTGCCGGTGCGGCGCGCGGGCAGTTAGCCCTCGGTTTGCGAAATCTGGTGAGCCCGGAGATCAGTCCCGCGATTGAAGTTTTGTTGAGCCGTCCGCAGAAGCCATCGACCGGGGTGTTGGCGGTCATGTTTGGGGTCCTAACCTTGTTTATGGGAGCGTCGTCAGTGCTGACGGAGTTGCATGACGCTTTGAATGCGATCTGGCATGTGCCGGTTGAGCGGAAAGGTTCGCAGGTGGCCGCTCTATTTCGTTTGATCAAAGAGCGGCTGTATTCCTTTGGCGTGATTATCGGGTGCGGCATTCTTCTTTTGGTTTCTTTGGCGCTCAGTAGCTGGCTGGACGCCTTGGAAGCAATTTTCCGCTGGCGAAACGTGAGTGCCAACTATTGGTTTCACGTGGCAGTGTTCGCGATGTCGTTCCTGGCGATTGCCTTTGTGTTCACGGCGATATACAAGTTGATTCCAGAGGTGGATTTGGATTGGAGCGATGTAACGGTGGGAGGAATTGTAACGGCGGTGCTGTTCGTAGCGGGTAAGCAACTCATTGCGATCTATGTCGGCAAAACGGGATTAGGGTCGGCATATGGCGCGGCCGGGTCGATTGTTGTGATTCTGGTGTGGGTGTATTACTCGGCGCAAGTCTTCTTTCTGGGAGCTGAGTTTACGAAGGTGTACGCGGAGAGGGTCGGGTCTCGTACGGGGCACGGCAAATCGACATGAAAGCAGGTCACTTGGTTTTGATGGTGATGAGATCGCTGTAGTCGTGGGCTACAGTTTCGGCTTGCGCCCGATAGGCGCTGGCGTCACCATACGGCAGCATGCGCGCATAACGGGAGTGCGATTGCAAGACGGCGCGCGCGTGCTTGATTGGACAGAAGTGTTGTTCGGTGCGGGCGGCTATTTCAGCGATATAGGCGAGAAGGCCGTTGGCATAGGAACAGTAGACACAGGCCACTTTTTCTATGGCGTTCAGATAGGCGAGGCGTCCACGATCAAAGATCAGATAGTCGTTGCGTTGAACCTTGGGGATTCTATAGATCGGAAAACAAACGAACTGGTAGATGGCGACGGCAAGGTCGAGCAGAAGAAAGGGTACGACACATACGTAAATCAAAGGCGAAGAGAGAATCACCATGAGCGGCGTGGTGCGCATGTGCCGCTGGAGCGAGGTCTTGTGCAGCCGGTGTTCCTTTAGCGTTGCTTGAGAGAACGAGGGTCCCTGCCGGTTGGTGCTTTGGGTTTTCACTCTGGAACATCCTATGCACGGCGAGGGCCGCAGCCTTCCGTGAGTGAATTTGTAAGGTCTGACGTTTGGCGATTCATGTGCAGCTAGCGAGATGAGGATTTAAATAATGCTGAACACTGTAACAGACGAACCCCGGACTAAACGAGCTACCAATGCGAAAACAGAGAACAGGTGGCGACAAGACGAAGACGAGGTGGCGAGGAGGATTGAGAAGGGTATAAATGACGCGAAAGCGGCCTTTTCCGCGAAGCTGGAGGACGGTAAATTCGCAGCCGAACGGTTCATGAGGCAGGGGCGGTATGCAGTGGAGGATAGTCTTAGCGAACTGACACATACGATTAAACGGCATCCGATGAGTTTCTTAGGCGTGGCCTTTGCGGCGGGAACCACGTTCGGCCTATTGATAGCGCTTTCCACCAGACGCGAAGCTAGCCGGGAGTAAATGACGCCTGCTTGGGGGCAACGACATATGGTCATGCGATCATATGACGTCAGGGTGACGACGGCAAGGACTCAGGCATGTCGAGGCGGGCCACGCCAATGCGGTTATCGGCCATCCCATAATAGATGTCAAAGCGGTGGGGCAATCCGAGATCGTCGCGTCTGTCAATGCCGCTGGGAAACACGACGTTCGCGACGGTGCCATGGCATTCTTCTGGAAGCGAAGGGGTCAAAACCGGCTGCTTCGAACGATAAATGATGATTTGCGGATGCTCTTTCGAAAGGAGCATCACGCCGGCGGAGTAGGAGAGTTTATGTGCAGTTGTACCGGGCTCTGACAGATCGCTGACGCCGTGGTAAACGATCAGCCAGCCGTGGGGCGTTAAGACCGGCGGAGTGCCGCCGCCGATTTTGAGCCGCTCCCAGGGCGATACTGGAGCCGCCAGCCGATGGTGAGAGGTAAATCTACCGAAACCTGGTTTGCCGCCCGCCAAACCCATTGAGCAATAAGAAATCCAGATACTTTCCCGATCGATATCCGGTTCACAGGATGCTGCGCGGCAGGCGGTCTCTTCTGGACGAGTGCCTGGAAACAGTGGACGATGAAGAAGGGCCAGTTCGGGTTTGCCGGATGGATTCGGGATGGCAACGGGGAAGAGGCTGGCGTCTTTGTCATCCACATCGTTGAATTCCACATCGCGATACGGGTCAAAGGTAGCCAGCCCCATACGTTGCCAGTGGAAAAGGTCTTCCGACATTGCCAACGCTATTCGCGGGCCGCGGGAGGAGAAGGCGGTGTAGCTCATGATGTAGCGCTGAAGGGGCTCTACGAAGGTGACGCGAGGATCTTCACACCCGCCGCCGCCCGGCCGCTTCTCATAATCGGCCTCTGGCTCGAGTGCGATGCCCAGACGCTCGACACCGACAGGATCGCCTTCCTTACTGAAGCGCACGCGCGCGATGCCGATGCGCGAGAGGTTCCCACGAGCGGTGAGGCGCGGGAAAAGGTAGAGTTGCCCGTCGAGACCACGAACGGCGGCTGGATTAAGGACACCTTCCACTTCCTGAGGATTGCCTGGCTCCGGCTCCATCAGCATTCCAAGGCGCCGTAACTTTAACTCAGTTGCCGAGGGCGCATCTAGGATCACTTAGGAACCTCCCCGTTTAAACAGGCAATGATCGCCTCAGTTACGGGTTTAGTCTCATTAGGGCCGCGGACTGGGATGGAAACAACGCCCGCTTGTTCGGCAGGATAATCATTTCCTCCCACGAACAAGGCATCGCCGATATAAATCATCTCTTTTATGGGGATGCCTAGCAGATCGCGCAGCTTTCCGATGCCATAAGCTTTGTCGATGCCGGGCTTGGTGACATCAATGGACGTCGCGCCGCCCAGGCGGACAGAAAAGTCGGGAATCAACGGATCAAGTATCCCCTTGATGGCTTTCCGCTTGGCGTAATCGGGGTCCCACTTATTCTTTTCTTCCAAGGGCGCCTGCTGCCCCAATGCCGAATATGTGATTTGGCTGCCACGATCTTCAATAACATCACCCCAGAGCTTTTGAACCTTGAAGCCCGCGGCGGCGACAGCTTGTTGCAGAGAGACCGTGATCTTGGCCTTTTGGATTGCGGTGAAATCCTCCGAGTAGAGTTTGTTCCATTCGCCTGAGTAGCGGAAAAACTTTGTTCCGCAAGTGGGAAGGAGAGACAGGTTCGAAAGCCGCTCGTCATGAGGAAGATGGAAGAGCAACTGCTTTTCAAACTGCGGCCAATCGCCACCCGAAATCACCGCCACTTTAACGACGCCGAGAAGGCCGTGCAAAAGCGCCGCCATGCGAGCGTCGAGGGACGATTTACTTTCGGCGAGTGTGCCATCCAGGTCATATACGATTAGCTTTTTCACTAATTGGAACCTCGGGATCTGGGATCGCAATCTCCAACAAGGTCACGCCGCCGCGTGGCTGAAAGGGACACACTCCCATCTCGGCCGGCAAAAGGAAAACATCTCCTCTGTTGACTGTATGGGTAACGCCTGCATGCAGGATTTGACCTGTACCATCGATACACACGAGAACCCTCGGCACACCCTGGGCGCCCACGGTGAAAGGCGATTGCCCGCGCAGACGCCACAAGCAGAACTGGGGGCATTGAAAAAGTTTCTCGCGCCTAACGTGCGCGGCCGTCTCCAAAATGGGCGTTGTTAGGCCGGCTGAACTCTCGCCAAAATCGATACAGGCCAGCGCCCGATTCACTTGCAGCGCCCGTGGCTGGCCAGTTTTGGGATCAACTCGATCCCAATCGTACAAGCGAAATGTGACGTCGCTATTTTCCTGAATTTCGAACACGACCACGTCTCCCAGAGTGTGGACCGTGCCGGCTGGGAGGAAGACGGCATCCCCGGGCTTAGGGTTTAAGCAGCGGAGATGTTCTGCTACCGTTCCATTTGTGAGTGATCGCCGCAACTCCTCAGGAGTCGTGCCCGGCTTCAATCCGGCGTAGATACGGCTGTCCTTGCCCGCGTCAAGAACGACCCAAGCTTCGGTCTTCCCAGATTCGCCCATGGGCAACAGATGGGTTTGCGAGTCGGATGGATGAACCTGAACGGAGAGCATTTCACGCGCGTCGAGAAACTTCAACAGCAGGGGGAAGCGAGGGAAGCGCTGGGCCAGCCTGCCCATCACTTGTTCCGGGAACTCTTGGAGCAATTGAGAGATAGTTTGCCCCTTGAGGACGCCATTTTTGACATGGCTGGAGTGCTCATCGCGGTCACTGAGTATCCAAGCTTCGCCGATAGGACCGGGGGGCAGAGGGGCGCTGAGCAGATTGGCTAAGCGGCGGCCACCCCAAAGCCGGTATTGATAGATGGGTTCGAATCTCAGCGGGTAGAGAAGCGTTCTGCTCACGCTCGGCTCTCTTTTGCCCGGGAACACTACCACTTGCGCTGTCATGCGGTTTCCTTTCTGTTGTCCTTGCACGAGGTGAGCCAACGCCGTTGGTATCTAACCGAGCCTTTTCGGCAAGACTGCGGTGGTTGTATCGACGGCATTTGGTCACCTGACCGTATGCGGTTAAGTCTCGCGCACGCTCGCATAGCGACAGTCATGACGCGCGTTTGGCGCTTGGCGTGCCTTATGGGCTGGGAGGTTGTTCCACGGTTACGAACAAGCCACGGCTATCAAAGGAGGCCGAGTGTCTGAACAAAACGGTGTGTTAGCCATTTATGCCACATATGTCGGAGCGGAAGAGGCTGTCAAGGAGCTTCAGCGGGCCGGAATCGACATGCGGACGTTGTCCATCGTCGCCAAGGAATCGAACGCCGATAGGAATGTAGTGGGCTACTACAACAACGGTGACCGGATGAAATACTGGGGAAAAACCGGCGGCTTTTGGGGAGGCTGTTGGGGATTGCTTTTCGGATCGGGATTCTTTGCGATTCCAGGAGTAGGCCGCGTCCTAGTGGCAGGGCCTTTGGTTACGTGGATAGTGGGAGCTTTGGAGGGCGCGGCCGTGCTGGGAGGGTTGAGTGTCATCGGTGCAGGGCTGTATGGATTGGGAGTTCCCAAAAATAGCATCCTCAAATATGAGATGGCGGTGAAGGCCGACAAGTTCTTGCTGATGGTTCATGGTACAGCGTCGGAAGTGGAGAAAGCGCGAGACATAATCGCGAGCACTTGGCCTATTAACGTGACTTTGCACTCTACTGAAGCAGCCGCGGCGTCCGCTAGCGGGCGCTCTTAGCACTAGAGACACTGGCACAACAATTTTGAAAGGGCAATTGTGAAAACATGACAAAAGCGGAAAAGAACACGTTCCGTAAAACTTTGGAGAGCCGGAAGACGGACTTACGAAACCAAACGGAGGGCCGGGAAGCGCTAGAGTTAAATCCGAGTTCGGACGAGCTTGATCGAATCCAGCAGGCCGCCGAGCGGGATTACGCAATCGGGAGCCTGGAGCGCAATTTCAGCCGCTTGCGCGAGGTGAGCGCGGCCCTTGACCGCCTGGACAGAGACACTTTTGGAGTGTGTGGTCACTGTGAGCAAGAAATCAATGTAAAGCGTCTGGCGGCTGTCCCATGGGCGGCTTTTTGCATCGCCTGTCAGGAAGCTGCGGACCGCGAGCTGAAATCGCCATTGCAGGAAATGAACGAATCCCTCCCCATGACCGTCTGAGAGAGTGTCTTGCGAGATTGGCGCCTAATTGCGAGGTACAAACGCCAGGTTGTCGCTGAGAACATAGATTGTTATGGCCAGAAGCATCAGAACGAAAGCTGCCCAGAAACGCCAATCGTGATGCGCGCGCTTCCAGTAGGGAAGAGCGCTCACTGATTCCGCAGGCGGGTGATGACGGTGCTTACTCTCACTCACAATTGTTATTCTCCTTGTTTCTAAGCGTGGGCTAGCGCTGAGGTCTCTTCGAGAGCGGGCGTGTATTCGCCACGACGGGCAGCCTGATTACATTTGGCGCGGTGATACAGGGCGTTTTGCGCGGCTATCACGTTAACCTCCTCGCCCTTCCATATCTCTAGAGCCGGCTGTTGGATAGCGCGCGCGAAGGAAAATGCTAAAGCCCAAGGCGCAGGGAAATTCGACCTAGCATTCATGGCATTCAAACGGGCCGAGGCCAATTCGCAGGATTGACCGCCTGACAGGAACGCTATGCCTGGAACCGCTGCGGGAACGACCTGCAAAAGGCACTTCACTGTGGCGGCGGCTACCTCGTTCACTGATTCCTGCGTCGAGCAGGCCAACCCTGGCAGCACCATGTTCGCCTTCAGGATCATACCCTCCAACATCACCCGCTGCACGTAAAGTTGGGCGAAGACACTCTGCAAGACTTGTTCTGTTAGCTCCCGGCAACGCCGCAACGAATGATCGCCACTCATCAAAACCTCCGGCTCGACAACAGGTACTAGTCCAACTTCCTGGCACAAGGCGGCGTAACGAGCGAGCGCTTGTGCGTTGGACTCGATGCAACCTATGCTGGGACTTCCAGGCGCGACGGAAATCACCGCGCGCCACTTGGCGAAGCGCGCACCCATTTGAAAATATTCGTTGAGGCGATCGCGGAGGCCATCCAGCCCTTCAGTGATTTTCTCCCCAGGATAAGCAGCCATATCCTTTGCGCCGGTGTCAACCTTGATGCCGGGAATGATTCCGGCGTCGCGAATCACTTTAAGAAGAGGAGTGCCGTCTTTCTTTTGCTGGCGGATTGTCTCATCATAAAGAATGGCGCCGCTAATACACTCACCCAGGTAAGGCGTGGTGACAATCAGTTCCCGATAAGCTCGCCGGGCTTCCTCGGTCTGAGGAATTCCTAATTTCGCAAAGCGTTTGTTGCAGGTTGGATTGCTTTCATCCATTGCCAGGAGACCTTTGTCGTGGGCCACAAGGCCGCGGGCTGTATCAATCAAGTTTTGTGCATTCATTTAGATTCTTAAATCAAAGATCGTAAACAAGAATACTTCAACATTCTAAGTTGTAAGGTCAAGCAGCCGCCAGCAGATCAACGATTTTCTCGATTGCTTTGTCAGCGTGGTGGTAAGCGACTTCGAGTTTGCTGTTCGGTTGATGAGCGGGGTCGGGCCGGTGGTGAAAGCGGCTGTTGGCCAGCGGACCGCAGAGGCGCTTGTGGAAGAAGAGGAACAGGAGTGCGACTTGAACACCCTTGGTCGAGAGCCGGTAAGCGTAACGGCGACCGTCTCGTTCGACTAGGCCGTGACCTTTCAGCTTGCGGAGATCGTAACGAAGCTGGTTCAGCCCGTAGGTCTTAGCGGTTAGCTGGAAGGTGGTGAGAACAGCCTCATGGATCTGTTTAGCGGTCCAGCCGCCGACGGTGTTGCCGCCGTGCAGCAGAACCTCCAGCAGGCGAATGACCCGTGCGTCGTGGATTTTGATGCCGGGATAGCGAACGGAACCGAGGGTGATGGGCAAGGCAAGCCGCTGGAGTAGCGGAAAATCCACATGGACGTTGAGGCACTGGGCTTGGAAACCGGCGAATCGGTTGGTGATGATCTGGAAGCGTTGGCGCACCGCGTCGAGATGGTCGAGTCCCTTTTTGAGGCCAAAATCGCGCAGATTATTGGAGCAGATCTCGTTGCGCAGAAAGCGCGAGAACTTTTCGTATTGCTTGAGAAAGGCATTCTTCCAATAGGCGCGAAAGACGTGATGGCCATGTTCGATCTGATCGATGACTGTGGCCAGTTTCCCGTGCAGCCGCTTGTTCAGGCGGACGCCGAAAATCTCGCTAATGCGGTTAGC
Source organism: Bryobacterales bacterium (assembly GCA_963785595.1). GTDB lineage: Bacteria > Acidobacteriota > Terriglobia > Bryobacterales > Bryobacteraceae > Bog-105. Next base: position 189,736 of record CAWAVY010000006.1, read on the forward strand.
CGTGAGGCGCCACAGGCCGATCTCGCAGCTGCGCTCGAAGATCTTGTGAATCGGAAAATGACGCTTGAAGATGAAGTTCCGGCAGTATTCGATCTGGGCGATAGAATAGAAACGCGACAGACTCATCGCGCCCCGCTCCTTGTTTGAGAACTTCGGCCCAAGAATCAATGTCCAGTAATCGAGTTGCTGGCGGATGATCGCCGGGCTCAAGCGGTCGGCGGCGGCTTGTAAGGCCGCGACATCGTCCACCGCCAGGAAGGCGTTGTCGTTCTTACGAAAGCCGACTTGGCTACGGTTCAGTTCCCGTTCGATGAAGGAATGGCCGTTGAGCCAGTAGGTGGCGTGGAACGGAAAGAAGCTGGCCACACGGATAACGATGGGGCCGAGCACCTCATCGCGGACGTAAAAATAGTAATGCGTGAAGCGGCTCAGTTGGTGCGCCAGAATGCGATAGTTCGGATCGTTAGTTGGATGCTTCGGGACGCTGATCCGGAATGTCCGGCCCTGTTCCATGCTTTTGAAAATGAAGTAGACGCCATACTCGTCCTTCTTCTCCATGCGATGCAGCGCAGGCAGAACGTAATCCTCTTTGCGCACGCCTTTTTCCGCCCACTGAATCGGAATGCGTTGATTCCCAGCATACGCTTCCACCCAGCCCTGGTAGTCTTTAGTGCGCTGGCTCAACACTTCCTTGCTTACTACAGGGAGGCCCAGAACCTCGTGGAAAAACCATACTACTTGCTCCGGCCTCGATAGGCCGCTCAAATATCCGTTGATGACGATGCGGTCGAAACAGTGGTATACAAAAATCAGCAAGCTGCCAAACAGCTTTGTGAACGTCTCCATCGGTCGTCTCCTTTCTCTCGTTTCGCTAACAAGATCATCGGACAGACGACCGGTGGTTTCAAAATTTCAAATATCTTTGGCTAGTATTACGTTCCTTCAGTAAGCTGCGTTCATTCTCCTGGCGCAATCCCAGCGAAGCGAGTTTGGCGTAAGTGGACTTGTAGTCTGTGTGCAAGATGCTGCGAATTCCCAAACCCTCGGCGATTTCCACGAAGAGCGGGGTGTTTTCGATATAAACGATCTCGCGTGCCGGCGTCTGGGCAACGTCAAGCGCCAGCCGGAAGATCTCGATATCTGGCTTGCGGAGATGAACGTAGCAGGAGGAGACAAAGAAATCAACGAACCGGTATAACTTGAATTCTCGAATCCGATGAGCATTTAGCTCACGCGATTCGTTGCTAACGACCGCAATCTTCAGAGCGTAGCTAATCTTAAGTTGAGCGATCAGGCCAATCATCTGCGTATGCGGTTTTGATTGCTCGCACATGAAACTCCGAAACTGCGCACGGGTAAAGGGACGCTTTTGATAGAAGACCACGCGGGTTAGGTAGTCCTCGAAGCTAAGCTTTCCCTGCTCGTGAATTTCAAAATTCAGGCGATGCCGTTGGTCCATCTCAGCCCAGCCGAGCTTGAACTGTTTAGCCGCCCGTTTGCGGGCAAGGTGATCCCAGCCATTGGTGAGAAGCACGCCGCCGATATCCACGAATAAGCAAGTAACGGGAGACGGTTTCTTATCCGCTGTCTTCATTCGGGCGTAACCACGACTCCGAGGGAGCAGATTTAGGGCCACAACAATCAAGACTGTTTTACAACGAACAAGAGAGATTCAGGAAAGGCGGGCGAATGCGCGGTGACCAAATGCGGTCAGACGACCGAAGCAGATCGCTTGAAATTGGGCCTATTTGCCGGCCGGGACGGCTTAGAGAAATGGCCCTTTGCTTGCATTCATGCTAGTCTCCACACAAATAGCCGAAAGGGTTCAGTCTGAAAGAATCTTCGAAAATCCTCAAAATCGCGTTCGTTGGTAACCACCTGCCGCGCAAGTGCGGCATCGCCACATTCACGTCAGACCTGATTTCCGCAGTCGCGGGGGCCTATCCACATTGCCAGTGTTTCGCGGTTTCGGTGAACGACATTCCGGGTGGCTACGAATACCCCGATGTCGTTCGCTTTGAGATTGAAGAGCAGGATCTCTCTTCGTATATAAGAGCTGCCGACTTCCTGAATATCAGCAACGTAGATGTGGTATGCCTGCAGCACGAGTTCGGCATTTATGGGGGACCCGCGGGCGGACATATTCTGGCGCTGCTGCGCGAATTGCGAATGCCCGTTGTCACGACGCTTCATACCGTTTTGCAGAAGCCGGAAGCGGATCAAAGGAGAGTGATGGAAGGTCTGATCTCACTGTCTGCCCGGCTGGTGGTGATGGCTGAGCGAGGACGCCAGATGCTGGAGCAAATTTACCAGGCCCCGGCCGCCCAAATCGATCTGATCCTACATGGCATTCCGGATGTTGGTTTCGTCGATCCGACTTATTTCAAAGACCAGTTCGGAGTGGAAGGCAAAATAGTGCTGCTCACGTTCGGGCTTCTGTCGCCGAATAAGGGGATCGAGTATGTTCTGAACGCGCTGCCAGGCATTCTGCGGGAGTTTCCGGAGGTTGTCTATATCGTTCTGGGCGCTACCCACCCCAACGAACTCCGAGATCATGGCGAAGCTTACCGGCTAAGCTTGGAAATTCTCGCCAAGAAAAAGAAGGTTGACAAAAATGTCATCTTCTATAACCAGTTTGTGGACCTGGAGAATCTGAAGGAATTCATTGGCGCGGCAGACCTGTACATCACACCTTATTTGAACGAAACGCAAATCACTTCGGGAACACTCTCTTACGCTTTTGGCGCGGGCAAAGCCGTGGTTTCTACGCCCTACTGGCATGCGGCCGATCTGCTGGCTGAGGAACGTGGTGTGTTGGTGCCGTTCGCGAATGCGCCCGCCATAGCCCGCGAGGTGACGGCGTTGTTACGCGACGATACGCGACGCAACGCCATTCGCAAGAACGCTTACAGAATCGGCCGCGAGATGATCTGGAGCAATGTGGCACAGCTCTACATGCATTCGTTCGAGTGTTCGCGGCTGCAAGTGGCTGCGCCTGCTAGGAAGTCTCTGGCCATCAAAACACTCGACCAAAAGCCGCGGGAACTGCCACTGATGAACCTGGCTCATCTCTGGCGGATGACAGATTCAACGGGACTCTACCAGCACGCCAATTTCAGTATTCCGAACTTTTCCGAAGGGCATTGCACCGACGATAATGCGCGCGCCTTTATTCTTGCCGTGCTGCTGGACGAATTGGGAGAAGATCCGGAGAGTATGCGGACACTGGCCACTACATCGGCGGCTTTCCTGAATCATGCTTTTGATATTAAAACGAGGCGCTTTCACAACCATCTGAGTTTTGACCGCCGTTGGATGGATGAACAAGGATCTGAGGATTGCCAAGGACGGGCGCTCTGGGCGCTGGGGATCGGGGTAGGACGATCTCCTTTCCGGAGCTTCCAAATGATGGCTGGGCAGCTATTCGCAATGGCCTTGCCGGCGTTGACGAGTTTCACTTCACCGCGGGCCTGGGCCTTTGGCCTTATCGGCATTCACGAATATCTGCGGCGATTGAACGGCGATAGTCTCGTGACCCAAATCCGCGAGACACTCACTTGCCGCCTCATGCGGCTTTTCGAGGCGGCCGCTCATCCGGATTGGCAATGGTTTGAAGAGGAACTCTCTTACGACAATGCAAAACTGGCGCACGCACTGATTTTGAGCGGTCAGGCAACAGGGCAGCAAGCGGTACTCGAGCGAGGGCTTGAGGCGCTGCGCTGGCTGACGGAATTGCAAATGTCGGAACAAGGTCACTTCCGGCCGATTGGCAGCAACGGTTTCTATCGCCGCGGCGGTGTCCGAGCTACCTTCGATCAGCAGCCGATTGAAGCGCAAGCCACCGTGTCGGCGTGCCTTGCGGCATTTAGCGCCACAGGGGACGTTTGGTGGCACGAACAGGCGCAAGGGGCTTTTGACTGGTTCATTGGATCGAACGATCTTGGACTGGAGGTTTACTCTCCGGAAACCGGCGGATGCCGCGATGGATTGCATGTAGACCGTGTGAACAGCAACCAAGGAGCGGAATCTACGCTGTCGTTCTTACTCTCACTGGCGGAGATGCGCTCCGCACAAAATGTATTGACGACTTTCAGAAAGTCTGCGGCTGCGGGAGGGTAGTTCAACGCGCTTTTATCTTTCCCCGAAATAACAGCATTATGTCAATTCATCTCACACGCGCCGCAACAATCCTAAAGCCCGAGCAGTCGCGCGTTCTTCTCCGCCGCTTCGATCCGGGCGGCGCGGAGCGCGTTAGCGGAATCATGACCCGCATCATGGCGCTCCCCGAAGATCGAGTGGGCCCTCTGCTCGAAGAGGTGTCTTCTGAATTCTCGCAGCGCCACAAAGAGATCTGCAAATCCTTTCTGCAACGCTTTGAACAAGTTCGCGGATCGCTGGCGGCCACCGGCGATATCTCACTCGAAAGAAAGCTCTTGATTGGTTCCTATTTCCTGGCCGAATACTCACTAGAATCCGCCGCGCTGTTCAACCCCTCGATCGTTTCGCATCCCGATCAGAGTGGTCTGGCAGCAGAGGCTCTGCGGTTTATTCTCAGCTTGCGCGCTACCGGAGAAGGGCACATCTCCTCTATTACTTTTAGAGTTGGCATTATTCACTCCGACCAACGGATTGAGGTATTCGAGCCGGCTGGTTTCTTGAATGAGCCGCAACAGGTTCCCAACGCAGCGTATGAGAAGGCGTTATTCGAGCGCAAGCTTGCGGAGCTGGGATTAACGGGCGAGTTTACGAGCCAGCTCATGAGCCGGCTTGCGGATTCGTTTACTCTGGACGAGCTTCGCAGTGCTATCAAAGTAGCCAAGCTCCCGCTAACGGGGGGAATGCTGTCGGAAGATCATACGATTGCGCGCGGCATATGGATGCTGGCCCGCTCCAACTATGAAGTGCAGTTCGAACCAGACCAGGAGCTATCCGAACGCATCATTTTCCCATCCACTCCGTCACAACGGAACGGCATTGAAGACGCCCGATTCGTTTCTTTCGACAATGAAGACGCCACCCGCAGATACTTCGCAACGTTCACCGCCTTCGATGGGACGACCGTAGTTCCAGAGTTACTGGAAACCTCCGACTTCCTGCTCTTTAAGTTCATATCCTTGAATGGCCCGGCGGCGAAGAACAAAGGTATGGCTATGTTCCCTCGTAAGATCGGTGGCCGGTTCGCGATGCTCGGCAGGCAGGACAACGAGACGATCTCCCTGATGCTTTCAGACAATATTCATTTCTGGAACGATCACCTGCCCCTTCTCAAGCCGGCGTTCCCATGGGAGCTTATCCAAATCGGGAACTGTGGATCTCCCATCGAAACAGAGGCTGGCTGGCTGGTGCTCAGCCACGGCGTCGGTCCCATGCGTAAGTACTGTATTGGGGCGTTTCTGCTGGATCTTGACGATCCATCCAAGGTGCTTGGGCGGCTTTGCGAACCCCTGCTTAAGCCGAATCAGAACGAGCGCGAAGGCTATGTCCCCAACGTTGTTTATACGTGCGGCGCGCTTGTTCACAATGGAGAACTTGTTATTCCGTATGGAATGGCGGATCATGCCACAGGCTTTGCCACGGTTCCACTCGCCGAGGTGCTGGAAGGTATGAACTGAGGGCGTATGGCCGCCGAGTGCCGCATGACCAAATGCCGCCAATCCTTCCGGTTGCCCCGCGGCAACTGAGCTTTAGTTGCCTAGAGAGCTGCCGTTTCCTCAGCTTTGGCGGGTGGCCTTTGAGTTGCATCTCTTTCTGCGTATATTTTTTTGTCAACTAATTGCGAAAAACAATGCTCGAACTTATAACCGAAAATCCAAGCACAGCGACTGTCGCCGGCGAAAGCGGCACCCAGCTCAACGTGAGTCAGACGAACCGGACGGACCATCGATTGCCGCCCGACCTGCTGGCGAAGATAAATGCCTATTGGCGAGCCGCAAATTATCTCTCCGTCGGCCAGATTTACCTCTACGACAATCCTTTGCTGCGCGAGCCCCTGAAGCTAGCGCATGTAAAGCCGCTGGTGGTTGGCCATTGGGGTACGACGCCGGGGCAGAACTTCATCTACGTGCATCTGAACCGGGTTATCAAGAAGTACGACTTGGACATGTTCTACATTGCCGGGCCCGGCCACGGCGGCCCAGCGATTGTGGGCAACGTTTACCTGGAAGGCACCTGGAGTGAGGTTTATCCAAGCGTGACGCAAAACGAAGAGGGCCTGAAAAAACTGTTCACGCAGTTCTCGTTTCCGGGCGGGATTTCAAGCCACGTCGCGCCCACCACGCCCGGATCGATCCATGAAGGCGGCGAGTTGGGCTATTCACTGAGTCACGCGTTCGGGGCGGCGTTTGACAACCCCAGTTTGATCGTTGCCTGTGTGGTTGGAGATGGTGAAGCGGAAACCGGTCCACTAGCCACTGCGTGGCAATCGAATAAGCTGCTGAATCCTATGACCGACGGCGCAGTACTGCCGATTTTGCATCTGAATGGCTACAAGATCAGCAATCCGACAGTCTTAGCTCGCATCGAGCACGACGAGTTAGACCAATTCTTCCGTGGCTGCGGCTGGACGCCCTATTTTGTCGAGGGTGACGATCCGGAGAAGATGCACCCACTGATGGCCGATACTTTGGAGAAAGCCGTCGAGCACATCAGACAGATCCAACAAGAGGCGCGGAACAAGAACGACAACAGCCGGCCGCGGTGGCCGATGATCGTCCTCAGGTCTCCCAAAGGCTGGACAGGGCCAAAGGTGATTGATGGCCTCCAGATTGAGGGTACGTTCCGCGCGCACCAAGTGCCGCTGCTGGTGGATGCCGATCATCCGGACCACGTGAAGCTGCTTGAAGAGTGGATGAAAAGCTATCGACCGGAGGAATTGTTTGATGGAAATGGCCGCCTGATACCTGAACTGGCCGAACTGGCGCCCAAAGGCGATCGTCGGATGGGCGCGAATCCGCACACCAACGGCGGAGTGTTGCTGCGCGACTTGCGCATGCCGGATTTTCACGTTCACGCGGTCAACGTACCTTCGCCGGGGGCCGTCGATGCCCAAGATACACAGGTGTTGGGCTATTTCTTGCGTGACGTCGTCAAGCTGAATGAAGACCAGCATAATTTCCGTGTATTTGGTCCCGATGAGACAGTCTCAAATCTGCTAAGTGCGGTGTTTGAAGTCACTAACCGTCAGTGGGATGCGCGCGAGGTCAAGAATGACGAATTCCTAGCTCCCTCCGGACGGGTGCATGATTCAATGCTCAGTGAGCATCAATGCGAGGGGTGGCTGGAGGGCTACCTACTGACGGGCCGCCATGGGCTTTTCAATAGCTATGAGGCTTTCATTCGCATCGTAGATTCGATGTTCAGCCAGCACGCCAAATGGCTGAAGGTCACGTTGGAGCTGCCGTGGCGCCGCAAGATCGCCTCGCTGAATTACTTGTTAGCCTCGCACGTGTGGCAGCAGGATCATAACGGCTTCACGCATCAAGATCCCGGCTTTCTGGATCACGTGATCAACAAAAAAGCCGATATCGTGCGCTGTTATTTGCCGCCCGACGCCAACTGCTTACTATCTGTGTTTGACCACTGCCTGCGCAGCCGCCATTATGTAAACGTAGTGGTGGCGGGCAAGCACGCGCTGCCACAATGGCTGACGATGGACGCCGCGGTGATCCATTGCACGGAAGGCATTGGCATCTGGCAATGGGCCAGCAACGACCAGGATGGAGAGCCGGACGTGGTGATGGCGTGCTGTGGAGATACGCCCACTTTGGAGATTCTGGCCGCGGTTTCCATACTCCGCGAGCATCTTCCCGACCTGAAAATTCGCGTGATCAACGTTGTGGATCTGATGAAGCTACAGCCGTGCAGCGAGCACCCTCACGGTTTGAGCGAAAGAGACTTCGACTCGCTCTTTACCAAAGATAAACACATCATTTTCGGCTTCCATGGGTACCCTTGGCTGGTCCACCGGTTGACCTATAACCGGACGAATCGCAACATCCATGTGCGCGGCTACAAAGAGGAAGGTACCATCACTACGCCTTTCGACATGCGAGTACAGAACGATCTCGACCGCTTTCACTTGGTGCAAGACGTGGTTGATCGCCTGCCAAATTTGGGCAGCAAAGGAGCGTATCTGAAGCAGATGGTGAAAGACAAGCTGATTGAGCATAAGCATTACATTGACAAACACGGCGAAGACTTGCCGGAGATTCGCAACTGGAAATGGCCCGGCAGCGCATAATTGGCGGCACATTTTTGCGCCGACCCCGCAGCGACTTCTTGCCTGGATCGACCAAGCACTGCTTGGTGAGCTAAAGCGATAGGGCAAGTTCAGTAATCTCTCTCAGCAACCGCGCGTTTTCACAAATGCGCCGAGGTCAAATCCGTGAAGGAAAATGGTTTTACGAAAACAATAGAGAATCCGGCAGATACGCCGGACCTAACCAGCCCGCCTCATAATAGCGCTATCGGAAATCCGGAATTTCAGGGCGGCCAGCCGCCCGTATGGCTGGGCAGTGTCTTGAAATGGATTCTTCCAGTTGCATTTCTGCTGATTGGCGCTTTTGTGGTGGTGCCAAATTTCCTGCAGAAGTGGTTGTGGATGCGCGAACTGAACTTCGAGGGCATCTTTTGGACAGTATTTTCAATCAAGGTAGGAATGACCTGCGTTGCTTTCCTGGTGGCGCTTCTTTTCCTTGGGAGTAATATCCGGGAAGCGGCGAAACGCAGCTCCTCTCTGACTCATACTGAATCCCAAAGCAGGAAGGTCATTCAACTGCGGGGCGTCCTCATTAATCATCATCTTCTTTCGGGGAGTTTGGCGCTCATTGCAGTGGCCATTGCCGCAGTCTTCGCGATGGGCTTTTACACCCAATGGGACACTTATCTGCGCTTCCGTTATGGCGCTTCATTCGGGCTCTCCGATCCTATCTTTGGAATCGACCTTGGATTCTATATCTTTCGTCTGCCGTTTTATGAGCTCTTGCAGAGTAGCACCGTATTCCTGATCGAGCTGACAATCGTCGCTGTGGCATGCCAGTACGCGTACTTCGGCCTCTTCCGGGTGACCGGCCGCCGGTCGATTGAAGCCCGGGGTAACGTGATTCCGCATGTGTCGTTGCTCCTATCGCTCCTCGCGGCTACCTTCGGATGTGGGTATTACTTAGATCGATTCGATCTGCTTTACTCCACCACGGGTGTGGTCTACGGAGTGGGCTACACGGCAGTTCATGCCACGCTGCCCGCGCTATGGGTCATGATTGGGATTTCCGCATTGGCTTGCGCGCTGCTCGCCTTCAATTTCTTTCGGCCGAGTTGGAAACTTCTGGTCAGGGGAGCGGCAGCTTACGTCGCGCTCTACGTCGTCGGAGTCTTGCTGATTCCCGCTCTGGTGCAAAAGTTCGTGGTTCAGCCCAATGAACTTAGTCTGGAATATCCGTACTTGCACAATTACATCGACTTTACACGTAAGGCTTATCGCCTGGATGCGATCCAAGAAACGCCGTACCCCGCTGTTGCCGATTTAACGCCCGCGATTCTTGCCAGGAACCAGGACACCATTGAAAATATTCGTCTCTGGGATAAGCGGCCATTGCAGCAGACCTATCAGCAGACGCAAGCCATTCGGCTTTACTATAACTTCTACGACGTAGCAGTAGACCGCTACCATCTTGCCGATGGTTATCACCAGGTGATGCTTTCCACCCGTGAGCTCTCCGAGGAGCTGCCCGCTAAAGCGCAAACCTGGGTGAACGAGAATCTGCAGTTCACACACGGATACGGTTTGGTTATGAACTTCGTTTCCAAGAGCATCGGCGGAGGATTCCCACAATATCTGATCAAGAACGTGCCGCCTCAATCCTCTTTCGGCTTGAGTATCACTCAGCCGGCGATTTACTTCGGCGGGGGGATGCCAGGTTCAAGAATCGTCGGCACAGGCGTCAAGGAATTCGATTACCCATCGGGCAACGACAATGTCTACACCAGCTACACCGGCAAAGGTGGAATCCTACTCGATAACTTGGGCAAACGGATCTTGTTTACCTTAACACAAGGCGACATTAATATATTGCTGACGTCTTATCTCAAGCCGGAAAGTAGAATTCAGATCTGGCGAAATGTGAAAGAGCGGGTTGCGGAAGTTGCGCCGTTCTTGAAACTCGATGCCAACCCTTACCCGGTTTTGAGCGAAGGAAAGTTGTACTGGATTCAGGACGCTTACACTACCTCCAGCGGCTTTCCTTATTCGAACCCTCATAGTACCGACTTCGGCAAAGGACTGAACTATATCCGCAATTCCGTGAAGATTACCGTGAATATGTATGATGGGGCGGTTTCTTTCTATGTGATGGATCCTAACGACCCTGTGCTGGCCGTCTACCAGCACGCTTTCCCTGGGGTCTTCCAGAATCTTGACCAACTGCCGGCCGATCTCAAGCTACACCTGCGATACCCTCAAGACCTCTTCGCGGTTCAAGCGACTCAATACCAGAGTTTCCACATGACTGATCCGCAGGTCTTCTACAATCGTGAGGATCTATGGGTTCCACCCATGGAGAAATACGACGGCAACTTAAGTCCAATGGAGCCGTATTACATTCTCATGAAGCTTCCAGGCAGCACGCAGCTAGAGTACCTGCTGATGAGTCCGTTCACTCCGCAAAATCGGGACAACATGATTGCTTGGCTTGCGGCGAGATCCGATTTCCCGGATTACGGCAAAATGCTGTTCTACGAACTTCCCAAAGACAAGCTGACCTACGGCCCTAACCAAGTCGGAGCGATGATCGATCAGAGTACGTTGATTTCGCAACAGCTCACGCTCTGGGATCAAAAAGGGTCCGGCGTTATACGCGGGAAGCTGATTGTCATTCCGATCGAGAATTCATTCCTTTATGTCATCCCTCTCTATCTAAGAGCGGAAGGAACGAATTTTCCGCAGCTCAAGCGGGTCGTTGCGGCCACGGGCGACAAAGTTGTGATGGAGCCATCTCTCGATGGAGCGTTGAGCGCCCTCTTCGGCGGGTCTGGCGCCGAAGACCTCCAACAGACTGGAATCAAAACTCCCGGCGGTCAAGCCGTCCAAAATACCGCGGCCGACGCATCGACACACATTACCGCGTTGGAGCAAGAACGACTTCAACTCCTCGAAGCCCAGAAGGCGTTGGATTCCCTCAGGCGATTGCTGAACAGTCCGGCGGAAAGCCAACCGGCTGGTGTACCTCCAACCCGGCAAAAGTGAGCCGAAATGATTGCAAAAAAGATCCCAGCTAAATGAGCGCCAACGGCAAATCTTCGGGACACGGCTCAGTGGTTTCGGTGCGCGGCGGCGTTGTAGATGTGCGCTTCGAGCGAAATGTACCTCCCATTTATACGGTATTGCGGGCGGGAACGAAGGGAGAAATCGTCATTGAGGTGATGACACAACTCGATGCTCGCCAGGTGCGAGGAATTGCCTTAACGCCCACGCAAGGCCTAGCTCGAGGAATGCTGGTAGAGGACACGGGCGAGCCTCTGCGTGTGCCAGTGGGCAAGACGATCGTTTCTCGCATGTTCGATGTCTTTGGCCATGCGATCGACCGCCAGCCCGAGCCGGTAGATGTCGAGTGGCGCACGATTCACCGCACTCCTCCGTCGTTGGCGGAGCGTTCCACTAAGTCCGAGGTATTTGAGACGGGTATCAAAGCTATTGACGTGCTCGTGCCTTTGGAACGCGGCGGCAAGGGTGGTCTATTCGGTGGCGCGGGAGTGGGCAAGACCGTCCTTCTCACAGAGATGATTCACAACATGCTGGCCCATCAGAAAGGGGTTAGTATTTTCTGCGGGATAGGGGAGCGCTGCCGGGAAGGCGAAGAACTCTACAGCGGCATGAAGACCGCGGGGGTTCTCAAAGACATGGTGATGCTCTACGGGCAGATGAACGAGCCGCCGGGAACCCGTTTTCGGGTGGGGGCAGCGGCTTTGACGATGGCCGAGTATTTCCGCGACGACGAACACCGCGATGTTCTTTTGCTGATTGATAATATCTTCCGCTTCATCCAGGCCGGTATGGAAGTATCGGGCTTGCTGGGACGGATGCCTTCCCGGTTGGGCTATCAACCTACCATGAGCACGGAGCTATCGGGATTGGAGGAACGAATCGCGAACACTCGCGCGGGGGCCATCACCTCTATTCAGGCAGTATATGTGCCGGCGGACGATTTGACCGATCCGGCGGCGGTCCACGTGTTTTCGCATTTGTCCGCGTCAATCGTGCTCTCACGCAAACGCGCGAGTGAAGGCCTATATCCGGCCATCGACCTGCTCCAGTCCAGTTCAAAGATGGCTACTCCCGGCGTCGTTGGCGAAAAACATTACAACCTGGCGCAGGAGATCCGTAAGACCTTAGCGCAATATGAAGACCTTAAGGACATAGTCGCCATGCTGGGGATGGAACAACTTTCTCCGGATGACCGGAAGATCGTTGGCCGTGCCCGGCGGTTGGAGCGTTTCCTCACCCAGCCATTTTTCACCACTGAGCAGTTTAGCGGAATGAAAGGCAAGCTGGTGAACCTTAAAGACTCGCTCGACGGCTGCGAGCGCATTCTGCGCGACGAGTTCAAGGATTACCCAGAGAGCGCCCTCTATATGATCGGCCCCATTGGCGAGGCGAAGAAACCGGATGCCAAAACGAAACCTGAGCCCGGCAACGCACATGCATCTTAAAATTCTTCTCCCGTTTGAAATCTTCGCGGACGAGGCCGATGTGTTGAGCATCGTCGCCGAGACCGGCGCCGGATCGCTCGGGATTTTGCCCCACCGGCTCGACTGTGTTGCCGAACTCGTCCCTGGGATTTTGACCTATGAAACAAGGGCTGGCAAGACGGTTTATCTTGCCGTGGATGAGGGCGTGTTAGCTAAAGCCGGAGCTAGCGTGCTTATCTCGGTCAGGCATGCCATTGGCGGCACGGACCTAGCTCACCTACGCGATGCGGTCAAAAGCGAGTTTCTGAAACTTGACGATCAGGAGCGGAGCGTTCGCGCCGCCCTCGCCAAAATGGAAAGCGGCTTCGTGGGCCGTTTCAGAGAGCTTCAACATGCACAATGAGTTGAAGAATCAGCCCGGAGAAGAGAACGCTTTCGTCCGGCAGGTGGCCTCAAAAGCGGTCCGCAAGTTAAGAGCGCAACATGCCGGAGGGCAAAGTGTCTGGTTCGGATTAGGCATGTCTGGACTCATCGGTTGGTCTGTGGCAGTACCCACTTTAGGGGGCGCGATGCTCGGTCTCTGCTGGGATCACCGACATCCCGGAGCTCACTCCTGGACGCTGATGCTGCTGGCCATAGGATTGGTCGTGGGTTGCGCCAACGCGTGGCATTGGGTATCCGAGCAAAATAACGCCATGCATGATGAGCCGGAGGACAAGGATGCGTGAGACTTTGCTTTTAGTTCTTGCGCTGCTTGGCGGCGTCTCGCTCGGAGCGATTTTCTTCGGCGGCCTCTGGTGGACCGTGCGGCGCGGCGTTTCGTCGAAACAACCCGCGGCATGGTTCTTCGGCAGCCTTATGTTTCGAACGGCGATCGCGCTGGCCGGGTTCTATTTCGTCATGCATGGCGACTGGCGCCGCTTAGTGGCCAGCCTCTGTGGATTTATCCTGGCACGCCTGTGTGTCATTCGCCTTACTGGCAACAAGTTTGGCAAGCGCAGTCAAATGAGCGCGGGAGATACAGCTTGAATCTCACCTCCGACCAACAGATCTTCTGGCAGCACGGCTTTGTGAAGCTCAATGGAACCATTGTTACTACCTGGGCGATGATGATCTTCATGGCCATTGGCGCGAAGCTTGTCACTCGGCGACTGGCGACCGAAGGAGCTATCTCGCGCTGGCAGGGCGCGCTTGAAATCATTATTAGTGGGATTGAAGGGCAGATATCAGACGTTGGCCTGAGCCGGCCGAAACAGTATCTCTCTTTCCTCGGTACTCTCTTCCTATTCGTGGCAGCCTGCAGCTTGTGCATAGTCATCCCCGGTTATAACCCTCCCACCGGATCTCTCTCCACCACAGCCGCCCTGGCGCTTTGTGTGTTCATTGCGGTGCCCCTCTTCGGCATCAGAGAGCAGGGTTTGGGCGGATATCTTAAGACCTACACTGAGCCCACGCTCATTATGCTGCCGTTCAATATCATCAGTGAGCTGTCACGCACGTTGGCGCTGGCCGTTCGTCTGTTTGGAAACATGATGAGTGGAGTGATGATTGTTGGTATTTTGCTCACCATTACACCGTTTATTTTCCCGATCGTGATGACAGCGCTCGGTCTCCTTACCGGCATGGTGCAAGCTTATATCTTCAGTATTCTGGCGGCGGTGTACATTGCCGCTGCAACCCAAGTACGCAAGCCGAAGGCTCCGGCCGAACCCAAGAAGTAACACTAGGAAAAAGGACTCGTATGGACAACAGCATTCTTATTGCGGTAGTATCAATCGCCACCGCGGGCATCACCATAGGCGTCGGCTGCATGTGCCCGGCGCTGGGCGAAGGCCGATCCGTAGCCACAGCTTTGACGTCGCTGGCGCAACAGCCTGACGCTTCAGCCACCATAACTCGCACCTTGTTTGTGGGACTGGCCATGATTGAGTCACTAGCCATTTACTGTTTCGTGGTCTCAATGATTCTCATCTTCGCCAACCCGTTTTGGACGCACGCCATTGCGAATTCGGGGGGGAAGTGAACCATGCTCATTGATTGGTTCACGGTGGGCGCGCAGGCGCTGAACTTCTTAATCCTTGTGTGGCTGTTGAAGCATTTCCTGTACCAACCGGTTCTCAACGCGATTGACGCCCGGGAAAAAGGGATTGCGGCACAGCTTGCCGATGCTACGAAAAAGAAGGCAGAGGCCCAAAAAGAGCATGAGGAGTTTCAAACCAAGAATAAGACATTTGACGATCAGCGCAGCGTGCTTCTGGGCAAAGCTACGGAGGAGGGCAAAGCGGAGCGTGAGCGTCTTATCGATCAGGCGCGCAAAGAATCGGATACCCTCCGCGCCGGTCAAACCGCTGCATTGAAAAACGACGAAAAGCGGCTGGGCACTGAGATTGTTCGTCTGACCAAGGAGGAAGTCTTTGGAATCGCTCGCAAGACGTTAGCGGATCTGGCTACAGTCAGTCTCGAAGAACGCATGGGAGAAGTATTTACGCGGCGTCTGCGTGAGATGAACGGGAAGGCGAAGTCTTCTCTGGGGGCAGCCCTTAAATCTGGACCGGAACCAGCCGTTTTGCGCAGTACCTTTGCCATGCCGGACGATCAACGGGCCGCCATCCAAAATGCGCTCAATGAAACTTTCTCAGCGCAGATCCGAGTCAACTTCGAGACAGCGCCCGACGACGTGTGTGGTGTTGAATTGAACGCCGGCGGCCAGAAAGTTGGCTGGAGCATCGCGGACTATCTTAAAGCGCTTGATGGCAAGGTCGGGGAACTCTTGGATGCTCAAGCGACACCGCCTCCCAGCGCAGCACCGCTAGCAGCGGTCGCTCACGCCGGAGGTAAATGAGCGCCGCGCCCACAATCCTGGAAGCGTCTCTCGCCCGCGCGTACGATAGTATTCGTCAAGCGCGCGAAGCTTTCACACCGCAACTGACCGCGCATGAGGTGGGCGTGATAACGACTGTCGCGGTAGGCATTGCCACCATTTCCGGGCTGCCGGGCGTGGGCTTTGAAGAACTGGTCAGCTTTCCGGGCGGTTTGCTGGGCATAGCGTTCAACGTAGACGAAGAAGAAGTCGGCGTGATCTTGCTCGGCGAATTTCAAAACCTGCATGCAGGCGACGAGGTAGAACGTACCGGGCGCGTCATGGATGTGGCAGTGGGAGATGGCTTGCTGGGGCGAGTGATTGACCCTCTGGGCCAACCACTCGATGACAAAGGACCGATTGACTCCGACCAACGGCTGCCGATCGAGCGCCCGGCACCGCCCATTATGGACCGCTCGCCCGTTGTGGTGCCGTTGCAGACTGGATTGAAAGCCATTGATGCGCTGATTCCGGTGGGACGCGGCCAGCGCGAATTGATTCTAGGCGATCGTCAAACCGGTAAAACCGCCATTGCCGTCGATGCCATCCTAAACCAGCTTGGGAAGAATGTGGTGTGTGTGTATTGCGCTATAGGCCAACGTGCCTCCGCGGTGGCCAAGGTTGTGGCCAACCTCCGCGAAAAAGGAGCGATGGATTACACCGTGGTTGTGGTGGCGGAGGGGGACAACGCACCCGGTGTTGTTTACATTGCACCTTATGCCGCGACGACAATCGCCGAATATTTTATGGAGAAGGGACGCGATGTGCTCATTGTCTATGACGATCTAACTCATCACGCCCGCGCCTACCGTGAACTTTCCCTCCTGCTCCGCCGTCCACCCGGCCGTGAAGCGTTTCCTGGCGATATCTTTTATATCCATTCGCGGATGCTCGAACGAGCCACTCATCTGATTCACGAGCGGGGCGGTGGCTCGCTTACCGCTCTACCCATTATTGAAACCACGGCACAGGACATCTCCGCTTACATTCCGACAAACCTCATCTCCATCACGGATGGTCAGATCTACCTTTCACCCACTCTATTCGAGCTAGGAGTTCTTCCGGCTATAGACGTTGGTAAGTCCGTCTCAAGGGTGGGGGGTGCGGCGCAACGTGCCGCTTATCGCTCGGTGGCGGGCAGCATAAAGCTAGCTTACTCGCAGTTCGAGGAACTTGAAGGTTTCGCCAAATTCGGCACGCGGCTCGACGATGCCACCCGAAAAACCATCGACCATGGGCAGCGCATCCGTGCCTGCCTTAAACAGCCGGAATCCCAACCCGTATCCATGCTGGAACAGATTTGTGTGCTCCTCGCTTTGACGGAGGGCCTCTTCGACCCGGTACCGCTTGAGAGGATGAACGACGCCCAGCAAGCCCTGCAGAAGGGGGCCGCGCTGATTCCCGCTGATCTTGTAGACCGATTAACATCAGCGGAGAAGCTGAGCGAGGCCGACCGGAAAGCGATTCTTGCGGTGGCTACCAAGGCTCTCGTCTCGTTCATTCCCAAGCCAGAGGCTGCGCCTGCAGGTAAGGCCGTATCATGAGCGGCACGCTACAGGAGTTGAGTCGCAGGATTGCCGGCGCCGGCGATCTTGAAGGTGTGGTGCGTGCCATGAAGGCTCTGGCGGCTTCAAGCATTGGGCAATATGAAAAAGCTGTTCAAGCGCTGGACGATTATTACCGCACTGTGGAACTTGGGTTGTCGGCATGTCTTCGTCAAGGCGGCCCGACTCCCTTACTGCCACCAAAACGGACGAATCAGTCTGGACCGGTGGGCGCAGTCGTGTTCGGATCGGACCAGGGCCTGGTGGGTCGTTTTAACGAATCGGTCGTGGACTTGACTCTCGCCACGCTCAAGAAGCTGCCCGGTAAGATAAAGCAAATCTGGGCAGTGGGAGATCGGGTCAACTCGCTTATAGAGGACGCCAACGTGGCAGCGGTTGATCTGCTGAGTGCGCCGACGTCGGTCCATGGCATCACCTCGTTGATAGGTCAAGTTCTCATCCAGATTCAGGGTTCTCTCGAAAAGGGCAAAGTTAAGGAGGTTTACCTGTTCTACAATCACCCACTGTCTGGCGCCACCTACGAACCTCTCTGTAAGCGGCTGCTGCCGCTTGACCACGAATGGCGGAACAAACTTGCAGCTATGCCGTGGCCAGGAAAGGCATTACCAGAGGTTATCGAAGGAAGCGCGCCTGCGCTGGAGGCTTTCGTTCGCGGGTATCTCTTCGTTATGCTCTTTCAAGCCTGTGCCGAATCCCTGAACAGTGAAAACGCCAGCCGCCTATCGGCCATGCAGCGCGCTGAAAAAAACATCAAACAGATACTGGAAGATCTCAACCTTGAGTTTCATCGTGTGCGGCAGGAATCGATCGATGAAGAGCTGTTCGACGTGGTTTCCGGCTTCGAGGCGCTGGCGAAGCAAAAGTTGCCTCTATTGAGCGCCCTGGCTGCGGGAGCCGCCCAATGAAGATCAACTCGCCAGATTTTCGTCCACAACCCGGCAAGAAGGTGAGACTCGGAGAGTGGCCCACGGTTGTCAAGCCTTTTCGCCGGTCGAAGGACGAATACCAGGAACTCCTTGATAAACATGTTGAGCAACTGAGTTCGCTGCAGCGCCTGCTATATGCCGCTAATCGCTACGCGTTACTGCTGATATTTCAGGGCATGGATGCCGCCGGCAAAGACGGCGCTATTCGGCACGTCATGTCCGGTGTCAATCCGCAGGGCTGCCAGGTTGCAAGCTTCAAACAACCTAGCGCCGGCGAACTGGAGCATGATTTTCTGTGGCGAACCAGTCTTCAGCTCCCGGGCAGGGGGAAGATCGGCATTTTCAATCGTTCCTACTACGAGGAAGTATTGGTCGTGAAAGTGCATCCGGAGATTCTTCGCGCAGAGGGGCTTTCAGAGGAACTCCGCGCCGAGAACGATATCTGGGATGAACGCTATCAATCCATAAACAATTTCGAGCGGCACCTCTACCGCAACGGAACCCGAACCATCAAAGTATTTCTTCATCTGTCGAAGGAAGAGCAGCGAAAACGATTTATCGAGAGGATAGACGAACCCGAGAAGAATTGGAAATTCAGCGCGTCGGACGTACATGAGAGGAAATACTGGAAGCAATACGTAAAGGCCTTTGAAGATTGCTTGAGCTCGACAAGCACCCATGACGCGCCGTGGTACATCGTCCCCGCCGATGATAAGGACGATGCGCGGCTCATTGTGTCCCAAATAGTGCTGGACGCTCTTTCAGACCTAAAGATGACATACCCGAAGACTTCCGAGAAACGCCGCCTGGAGTTGCAAGCAATTCGCAAGGGCCTGACGAAATGATCTAAAAGGAGAAACAAATTATGACTAACACTGAGACAAAGAAATGCGCGCATCCCGCCTGCCGATGCACAGTACCCGATGACGAGAAGTACTGCAGCCAGCGCTGCAAAGACTCGAAAGGAGAACAAGAGATATCGTGTGATTGCGCCCATCCGGGCTGCTCGCTTTCAGAGTAGACGCGAGCGGAGGTTCCTGCTTGGCTAACTAGCCTCGCGGTTGGCAAATTCGCGTTGGGCTTTGATCTTGAGAAGCTAAGAACGCTAGCTTTTGTAGTGCTTGTGTTTGCCAATCAAGCAGCCACTTACCTGAACCGTGAGCGCCGACGCCTCGAGTCGTGCCCTCCAAGCCGTTGGTTGGCCGCCTCATCTGTTGTCGATCTGCTGACCGCGTTTACGCTATCGACATGCGGGATTGCCATGGCCCCTCTTCCTTTCCTCCTCGTGGCGGAACTACTCGCGGCGGCAGCGTTCTTTGCGTTCATCGTGGACTTCGCTAAAGTCCCGGTTTACCAGCGGCTCGAGATTTCGTAGAGTCTCTCCCCAAAGCCGTCTCGGGTACGGCCATATCCGGTCATCTGACCACATAACGTTATCCGAGGCAGCCTCTCAAAAGCCAGAGTTTCTTTACCCCAGCGTTTTAAGCCCGACTTAAACCTCCCAAGGCACCGATCGCCGAAAGGGCCAATCAAGTGCTGATAGACAACCGTGGGAAATGCCCGCCGAGATCTGCTCCGCACTGAACCGAAGTGGTGGAGCAGACTCAAATTTTAGATTAGAGGAAAGAAAGAAATGAACTTATTCAAAGCAGTAACGACAGTGTGTGGTCTGGCGCTTGTGGGCACATTACTTCCACCTATGGCCAAAGCTGACGATTGGAACCAGAAGACCATGATTACCTTCAGTGGTCCGGTTGAGATTCCAGGTGTTCACGTCGCCGGCTGGAGCGTGCTGCCGGCCGGCACTTACGTATTCAAGCTACTGGACTCGCAGTCCGATCGCCACATCGTTCAGATTTTCAATCAAGACGAAACGAAGGTTTATGCCACCATCCTGGCCATACCCAACTATCGTCTCAAGCCGACTGACAAAACCGTAGTGACGTTCCGTGAAAGGCCCGAAGGCCAACCCGAAGCCCTTCGCGCATGGTTTGCTCCCGGCACGAATTCCGGACAGGAATTCGTTTATCCGAAGGAAAAAGCCATTCAATTAGCAAAGGAAACGAATATGCCGGTTCTGGCTGCCGACATTCCGGCTGAAAGCACGGAGCCGATCAAGTCGGCCGACGAACCTGCCGTCGCCGCTCTGAAAGAAGCTCCCGTTAAAGCCGTAAAGCCAACCGGGGAAGAGATACAACTTGCCGAAGTGGTGACGCCGGTTCCGCAGACCGACCTGGCAGCTAAGCTACCGGCCACAGCAAGCAATGTTCCTCTGTTGGCGTTGTTCGGAGTTCTAACTCTGTGCGGAGGCCTGGCTCTGCGCGCTTTTGAGAAACGCCCCAGCTAAACGAGGATTCGTTTGCCAGCATATTGCCCGGCACCCGCCAAGCGCCGTGCGCGGAAGAGAGGAATAGACAAATAAAGGGTGCCGATCGCATGCGACAGAGAGTTATCCCCATACTGGCGTCTGCCCCGAAACAGCGGAAGAACTCGCATGAGTTCTATGCCACGCACGCACGTGGCTTGGCGGTGCTCAATTCCCCGCTGTTAAATAAGGGCACGGCTTTCACGGCGGAAGAACGAACGGCGTTGAGCCTGACGGGTCTAATTCCCTCCGAGATCAGCACGCTGGCAACCCAGGTTAAACGCGCCTATGTTCAATATGAGCGGTTGCCCGATGCGCTGTCCAAAAACATTTATCTGACAGCGCTACACGATCGTAACGAGGTACTATTTTACCGGCTGTTTTCAGAGCACTTGCGGGAAATGATCCCCATCGTTAACGACCTCACAGTTGGTATGGCGATGGAGAATTACCACCATGAGTGCCGCCGTCCGCGGGGTGTGTACCTTTCGATCGACCATCCCGATGCTATCGAAGCCGCCTTTGCCAACTTTCATGCGGGTCCAGGCGATATCGATCTGATTCTAGCGACTGACGCAGAGCAAATCCTGGGAATCGGCGATTGGGGTATCGGTGGAATAGAGGTTTCAATCGGTAAGCTTGCTATCTACACGGCGGCCGGAGGAATCGATCCCACCCGCGTCATTCCCGTCATGCTCGATGTGGGAACGAATCGCGGGATTCTGCTGAACGATCCGATGTACATCGGCAGCCGGCACTCGCGAATCCGCGGCGAGCGCTACGACGCGTTCATTGACGCTTACGTCAAAACCGCGACGAGGCTGTTTCCGCACGCGCTCCTCCAGTGGGAGGATTTCGCACCGGGCAACGGCCGGCGCATCCTCGAAAAATACCGTGATGAGATCTGCACTTTTAACGACGATATGCAAGGTACTGGCGCCATTACTTTAGCGGCTGCGATCTCCGCGGTGCGGGTATGCGGAACGCCGCTGCGCAACCAACGAGTGGTCATCTTCGGGGCGGGCACAGCGGGGATAGGAATCGCCGACCAAATCCGCAATGCCATGATGGGTGAGGGAATTTCCAAAGCGGACGCAACCAAGCGCTTCTGGTGCGTGGACCAGCAAGGCTTGCTCACCGACGACATGAGAGAGCAACTGGGAGATTATCAGGCACCCTATGCGCGGCCTTCCGCCGAAAGCAAGGATTGGAAGCGCGATGGCGCTACAAATGGCATAAACTTGGCCGAAGTGGTGCATCGCGCCGCACCGACTATGCTCATTGGCGCTTCCGGCGCGGCGGGAACTTTTAGCGAATCCATTGTGAGGCAAATGGCCGCGCACATCGAAAGACCGATTATTTTTGTGCTCTCCTATCCGCAGGCGCGAGCCGAAGTGAATCCGGCAGACCTGATTGCCTGGAGCGACGGGCGCGCCCTCATCGCCACCGGCAGCCCATTCGCCCCGGTCACCTATAGGGGCGTGACCTACGTTGTGGCGCAAGTCAACAATGCCATGCTCTATCCGGGGCTTTGCCTGGGCGCTATCGTCGCCCGCGCCACTAAAATAAGCGACGGTATGTTTGCCTCCGCTGCCAGTGCCGTGTCTAGCCTTGTCACCGTCCGCCAGTTGGGCTCCTCCCTGCTGCCACATATTGACGACTTGCGGAGTGTCTCGAGGACTGTGGCCGTGGCCGTCGCGGAAACCGCCAACGATGAGGGCTTGGCCCGGGTGGCGTGCGACGACATCGTTCAGCAGGTACACGACGCGATGTGGCAGCCGGAATACCGGCGGATTCAGGCATCTTGACGCGCGCGGGAATAACGGCGAGCATGGATAGACCGGCATGGGTGGACCAAGTATAGATAAAAGTTGCAGCCTGGCGTGGATTACACTAGCCCTCTTTGCGGGCAAAGCCGAATCTCAAACTGCAACTCCCATTCAAAGTGACGCATCCCAGTCTTACCTCTTTTCGACGAAAGTTGAATTAGTGGTCTTGAATGCCACGGTGCGCGACAAGAAGGGGTGGCTCGTCTCCGATTTGACCCAGTCCGATTTTGAGCTCTCTGAAGACGGCGTTCCGCAAAACATACGGTTGTTCCAGCACGAGGACATTCCGGTCGCCGTGGCACTGGTGGTGGATCATAGCGGGAGTATGGCGCCAAAGCTGGCGGAAGTCATAGCCGCTGCCCGCACTTTCGTTGCCTCCAGCCGTTCAGACGACGATATGTTTGTCGTCAACTTCAATGAGAACGTGACGTTGGAGTTATCGGCGGGAAGGAGCCATGCCAATCGCCGCGATCAATTGGCTCTGGCGATCGCCAGCCGGCCGACTCAAGGGCGGACAGCACTGTATGACGCGGTTATAAAGGCTTCCGCAGAGCTACAAACGGCAAGTCAAAAAAAGAAGGTTCTGATTGTCATTAGCGATGGCGGCGACAACGCCAGCAGCCACACTCTAGCCGATGTTTTGAGCGTGGTTGGGCGGTCAAACGCGCTTGTGTACACCATCGGAGTCTTCGATGAGGACGATCTTGATAGAAACCCCGCAGCGTTGCGCCGCCTCGCTCACATATCCGGTGGCGAAGCCTTTCTGCCTCAGCAACTGAGTGAGATCGTTTCCATTTGCGAACACATTGCGCGCGACATTCGCAATCAGTACACGGTGGGATATGTCTCGAGCAATCCGGCGCAACCGGGGACCTACCACTCCATTCGCCTGGTGGCTCGAGCCGCCGGAAAAGGTAAGCTCGCGGTGCGTACCAGAGCGGGCTACATTGCGGGTGAAACCACGAAATGACATACGTGGACTTTTCAGAGGACCGAGCGTCAAAAATTTGAGGGGTTGGTGAGTGAACGGAAAACGGCCATGCCTCAGTCGCCGGTCCGATTGCGTTGACCACCGCTATCCGTTTTACTTCGTCGGCCCGGCAGCCCAACCGTTTCATTGCGCATGCGGAAAGGTTAATGTAGCCATGGAGAGTGCCCGCCCTTAGCACGGTTAAGCTCCCCCTTCGGGTAGGGCCTATTTGTGCCCCGCGATAATACGCTTACAATGGAATCATGCTCTTTCCATCTCGGCGCGTCGGGATCTTCGCGTCCTCTTGTTTACTCGCTTCCGGCCTACTGTTCGCGCAGGAATGGAAAACTGCCACTACGCTGGCGGGCGTCGATTTCAGCGGTCTGACCGTCCAGCAGAAGGCAACGGTACTGAAGATTCTGCGTGAACAAGGATGCTCCTGTGGTTGCAGCATGAAGATGGCCCAATGCCGCATGGAAGACCCAGCCTGTTCTTATAGCACGGGTTTGGCGGCCACCGTGATCCAAGCCATTAAAGACGGTAAGACAGCCGACCAAGCTATCCAAGCCGCGCAAACCTCGCGCTATGGCGCGGAACATCAGAATAAGGTCTTGGATGAACCGGTCAAACTGCCTGTTGCGGGATCGCCCGTCACCGGCCCAATGGATGCGGCCGTCACCATTGTTGAGTTTTCAGATTTCCAATGCCCCTATTGCATCCAGGCGGTGCCTGAACTGGAAGCATTGCTCAAGGTCTATCCCACGCAAGTAAAGCTGATCTTTAAGCAGTTCCCGCTGGAGATTCATTCTGACGCTTACCGCGCCGCCACTGCCGCCTTAGCCGCCCAGAAGCAAGGCAAGTTTTGGGAAATGCACTACGCTCTCTTCGGCCATCACCAGGATTTGTCCATGGCGTCTATTCTGAATATCGCCAAGGAGCTGAAACTGGACGAACCACGTTTGCGAACCGACATGGAATCGAAAGAGATTCATGAAATCGTCGCCAAAGACTTGCAAGATGGCAACAACGCGGGCGTGGAAGGTACGCCCACCATTTTCATCAATGGGCAACGCTATAACGGCCGCATCGAGCTCCCCAATTTGCGGCCGCTGATTGAGGCTGAATTGAAAAAGAACGGCAAGCAAGTTACGGCGAGCCGCTAATATTACGCTGACGTAAAGCGAAATTGTCGTTACCGCTCTTTGGCAGTCGCGGCTCTGCCAGGTACCTCATACTTAGTTCTCGTCGAGTTCTTTGACCACTTCTAAAACAACATCGCCCACAATCTGTAGGCTTTGGGCGCTCAGCTTGTCCATTGTGTCGAGCGCGGTGTGCCAGTACGCTTGTTGCGGGCCGTAATTGAAGTCGATCAAATCCATAACGTTGACGCCTACTTCGGCGAACGGCCGATGGTCGTCATCAATCCCTCCCAGGTCTTTATGAAAATACTTGCCGTAGCCCAGGTTGGCTGCCGCTTTCCACGTCATATCGCGCAGCAGGGTAGACGAACTGGCATCGTTCAAAATATCCAGATCTTTGTCGCCGATCATATCCACGTTAAGCAGCGCAATCAGATGGCTCAGCGTTCCATCCGCCAGCCATTTAGCAGCCAAATGGCGGCTGCCGTAACAGCTATCCGTCGCCGACCAGTCACCCACCGCCTCCTCGCCATCGAAGAACACCAGCACCATGTCGTCGCGATGTTTGAATTTCGCCAGGGCGCGGGCAAATTCCAGCAGAAAGCCGGTTGAGGATCCGGCGTCGTTTGCCCCAAGAAAATGCACGCCCGCGATTTTCTTAGTGTCGAAATGCCCTGTCACGGCGATCGCTTTGCCGGATGAGCCGGGAAACTTCGCAATCACGTTTGCCATCGCCACCGGGCCGCCGGGTGTGCGGCCGGAAAACTCATCAAGCGTAACCTGTGCCCCCGTGTGTTTGAGTTCGGCTACAATCCACTCGCGCAGATGCAGATTTTGCTGAGAACCAGATGGGCGCTCGCCAAAACTCACGGCGTGGCGCGAATCGGCCAAGGCCGCCGCACCGTGAAACAGGGGGTTCGCGGCCGCCGAAGCGCCCACTAGCCAGAAAATTAAAGACTGTACCGCATTGAGCCGATTAGGTTGATGCATTAGCCTTGGCCGAGTGAAATTGAATAGGTAACGAAACCAAAGGTGCCGGTCAAAATTAGTACGTGCGGCAAATTCTGTTGTATTATAACGTTACGTAGACGGGCGAGGAGAAGCCTGCTTTAAAACATGCAGTCCGTTGGGACACGACTTCGCGAGGCGCGGATCAAGAAGGGGTACACGCTTGAGGATATTAACGCGCGTACCCGCATCTCATTGAAAAATTTGAATGCGATTGAGTCCGACGACCTTTCCAAAATCAGTTCGCCTTTCACCTACCGCAGTTTTGTGAAGCAGGTGGCGACCACGCTGGGTAGCGATTTTTCAACCCTGGTACAGGATGTTCAAGCGGCTTCCAGTACCATGCCAGAACCTCTGGTGCCCGGGCAGGAAGAAGAACTTTTTGTACGGCCCCATCAATTTCAGCCGGTAAAGCCCAGACGGAATCTGAGTTGGGTTTCCAGAACCATTTCGATCTTAGTCATTGTGGCTGCGCTTTCCGGTTACCTCATTTGGCGTAACGGCGGAATAGAGGCGGCCAAACTGCCGTCGGTTACTCTACCGGCCAGCAGCCGTGTCTTAACGCCGCCAAATCCGGAGTCGGCTGAACCGATACGAACGGACCAGGTTGCGCCACAACCAATACTGGCCCCGGTTGTCAACAAAGTGGAACAAACCTATCCGCCGGGCACGCAGCAGTTAAGTACGGCGCGGACCGAGCCGGATAATGCTCCGATTCATATCGAGCTTTCCGCTCATGAGCGAACTTGGCTGACCATCTCGGCCGATGGAAAAACCACCTATACCGGTGTGCTCGATGCGATGCAGACTAAGGTGTTCGAAGGTAAAGAATCGGCGCGTATTCGCACCGCCAACGCCGGGGGAGTCGATATCGTTTTCAATGGAAGATCTTTGGGTTCATTGGGCCGGCGTGGACAGGCGCGCACGTTTGTCTTTACAAGAAATGGCTACGAAGTGGTGCGGGGCGCCGGCAACACAGCCGTGACTCGCGCGCCTAGCGGCGAATAGGCGTGGCGGACGGCTCTGATTCATCTGCCGCTTTGGCCTTCTTTTCCAGGCGGTGTTCCTTACGCTTGATCCGGGCTACGTGCTGCTTTTGCCGCTCCAGCGTCAATAGTTCATTACGACGCCGAAGCTTGATGCTGGAATCTACTTTCTTCCAAAAGCTGACAAAATACTGTACCGCGGAGGCCAAGCCAAAAATCACTACCGCCCACATGCTGAACATGGCGTAGGGGTGTAGGGCCGGCCATCGCATTGATAATAAAACCAAAGTTATGGCCAGCACCTGCAGCATCATTTTAGATTTACCCAGTTCGCTGGCCTTAATTGTGTATCCTTCGGCGGCCGCGATGCTGCGCAATCCCGATACCGCAAACTCGCGGCTAATGATCAGCACCACCAACCAGCCCGGCAGCAGCCTGATCTGCACCAAAGAAATGAGCGCGGCGGAGATGAGCAGCTTGTCGGCAACGGGATCGAGCAGCGTTCCAACGGTGGTGACTTGTTTCCAGCGGCGCGCCAGAAATCCGTCCAACAGATCCGTCAGCGCCGCGGCCAGAAAAACGATAAGCGCGAAGAAATCGTTAGCCACCAGCACGCGGTCGCCCCAATAAAGCTGGAAATCCTGCTGCACCAGCGCGGCCACCAGGAACGGCACCAGGAAGATGCGCACTAAGGTCAGCAAATTGGGCAGTTTAGTCAAGGGTGGCTGTCCTCAAATATAGAACATTTAGTGTAGCGAGGGCGCGGAAGAAGCAGTGTGTGTGGCGGTATTCCCGGCCGGCGCGAGAGTCACCATAGTGGCACGCGAAGATGTTTCTCCGCGCAGCCAAATGTAAAGTGGCGCAGCGGCGCTGGGCGGGTCCGGCAGACTCACCACCAAGGCCTGGAGTTGTCCTTTGCCCGGTATGGCGGAAGGCAAGCCGGATACATCCACGCCGATGTTCTGATCCCACCCAAGCTGCCCGATCATTTCCAGGTTGTCGCCCGTTATCTCATAACTGTGCAAGCCCGCCGGTGCGGGATTGTCGAGCGGCGCCGTGCTAACAAAGGGCGCCAGCGAGGCAATCTTAGGCAGACGGATCAAATGGGCCACCGTAAATGCTTGGGAACGTCCCGCCCGCCCGTTATCCAGCCAAGCCTGCAACGTGCAGCCCGCCGGAAAGCCGCTGGTATCGTAGGAAACGAAAAGCTGATCGGGCGAAAGCCGCTGCAGGCTCGACACGGCGTCCTTTGCTCCGATGTGCAGTCCGGCCTGCGGTCCTACTCCTTCAGCGCAGGCCAGCCGCAGTTCGCTTTTCACGTCTATGTTCCGAACGTCCAGCACGGCGGTCAGCGTGTATCCCGCCGGAAACTCATTCGGGCGCAGCGCAATCTCCCTATCGGGCGGTAACGAGATTTGAGAACTGGCAATGGCAGGCAATGGACCCGTTGTCTGCAACGCATCGGGCAGCGCTAGCACCGCTGAGCGATCCGTCAACTGTGCTTCAACTGGTAAAGGGCCGAGCACCGGGTTAGGTGAAGAATTCGCGGAAAGGTGAACCACCACATCTCTTTCTGTTCCCCCCAAAGCCGGATTGCCCAGTTCAATCGCCGCATTCGGAGCCGTTAGCTTAGCGAGCAAATCCAAACGCTCGCCTTTCAATACATAATGCTGCGCGGTTACGCCTTCGTTTACCAATATCGGCAGATTATCGAAGCGCGGCGCCGGCGGCAGCACACGCACATCGACGGAATGGCTGTGCCCATCCGGCTGGGTGATCAGGAGAGTATAGCCGCCCGGATTCAGAGAAG
This sequence comes from Bryobacterales bacterium, assembly GCA_963785595.1. Taxonomy (GTDB): domain Bacteria; phylum Acidobacteriota; class Terriglobia; order Bryobacterales; family Bryobacteraceae; genus Bog-105. The sequence goes on from CAWAVY010000006.1 coordinate 217,875, forward strand.
CTGTGTCGATCTGCACATCCATCGACTCCTGCGGACCCAGGCGCGGCCCTTGGGGCAACTTGAATCGCACCGCTTCAGGTGTAGCGAATTCATCGCCCGTCTTCTGCAGCTCCACCTTATTCGTAAATTCAAAATCGCTTCCGCGCAAGGTAACGGCCACCTTGCCGCTGTGCGCCAGCATAGCGTTTTGCGACTGCGGGTCGATTTTCGCATCTCTAAAATCGCTAAGCGGCCGCAAATGCAGCACGCCGTCGGCATAAAAAGGGCTCCAATCCCAATGCGCCGTCAGCCGGTAGTTGCCCGCCGGAACTGCCACTTTTTGCAAGTCGATTTCCAGTTCCCGTTCATTGCCGATTTTCAAAACTTTGATGGGCGTGCGCTTGCCGTGCTCATCCTCCAAAGCCCATGCGCGCGCCCGTTGCAGGTATTTCCAATCGACATTGTTGGTTTCCACCGCCACGTTCGTTTTCTGGCCCAGCGGCAGGTTGTCCGCTTTACCAATGCGAATCGCCGGGTTCGGTGTGTTGGGGATGCGCATCGCCCAGATATAAGCGATCCGCGTGTGTGGCGGTAGACTGCCGCGCTGTCCGCACAAATGCACTCCGATACGCGCGGGCTGAGCGAACGATGAGCGGAAGAGCGTACCCGGAAGCGCGATGGAGCGCAGGTCGAGCAGCATGGCGGTACCGCCCGCCGCCAAGCCGATGGGGCTGCCAAAAAACAATGTGGCCGCCGCCGCTGCCACGCTCGCGGTTTGCCCTAAGCGCTGCGCGTTCGAATCGGTGGCCAACGGATTATAGGTGGCCAGTTGCGGATTCATGGTCGCGAACAGCACCTGCGCCTGCGCGGCCGGCGGTGCGTTCTTATCGATCTGCACGGCTAATCCATATTGCGAAGCGAACCCGCTCAGCGCCGCATTCATGCTGGCCGGTGAGGAGGCATTATCACTCAGCGCCTGCAAAAGCGCCTCCGTCTGTGATGTCTTTTCGGCATAGTCGGCCAACTGCGCCACAAGCTGGTCGTCTTGTGAGAGGAACCCACTTACTTTCTTTTTGCTCAATCCTTGGGGGCCGTAGACGAAGGCGGCCAGGCTCATGGTCTGCGGAATCGTCCACTCGTGTGGGCGGTCGGCGCGCGTCGGCTCCATCACCTGCAAGCCATCTGAGTCTGCTCGATGATCGGCCGGAACCAGTACCAGAGACACTTCGCCCGGTCTCTTTTCCTGGCTTCGTAAAACCGGCGAATAGAGAACGGTGTCCCCTTCGCTGAGGTGATTAATCTCCTGTAAGGGCAACGTTTCCGCAATGGAACCCGACTTCACCTTTAGCTCAATGGTGCCCAGCGGCGCGCCGGCCGGACATGTTAAGGGCGGCAACGCATCGCCGGCATCGGCGGCTGGCTTGGGATCTGGCTTTGGATCGGATTGCGGTTGCGCTAAGAACGAGGCCAGGAAAATGAAAAGGAGAACGTACCGAACCATCCTACGTAAAGGATAGCGTGGGAAGGCGCGTGGCGTCCGAGTTCAGTCATAAACGCGGCGAACGGAGTTAAATTTTAGCAGGTGGCCGAAGCTTGGAATTCCGGCATCCAGTTTCTTCGAAAGCTCTTACGGCGACAAGGTAACTCCTGATGAAAAATTGTCTGGGTAGAGGTTCTGCAAAACTGCAAGCGGTACGGTAGCTGTGTAAATATGGAGCTAGGAACGGTGCTATGAGCTTGACCCTCAAACTATCTGACAAACAAGCGACGTTGTTGCAAGCAAAAGCCGCCGCCGAGGGCTTATCTCTCGATGAATGGATTGAGAAACTTGCTCAACCTGACCAGCAGCCGACCATGCGCAGGGAAGGTTTGACGCATGTTTTAACCAACGACAAGCATTTTGAACAGGAAGGGTTTCACGCCTTGTTTCGAGAACAGCCTCAGTCATAAATCCCCTGCACAAACCAATCCTGTGTCTGCGCTTCCTGGTAAATCCGGTAAAGGCCGCCATCGTCCAACGCTACATCCCATTCATCCCGGCTCCACGCCGTGTCCGACCACCACTCGCCTGATGTCTTCCACGGCCCGGCTGAGCGCATCACGGTGCCCTTTACGCCGGCCGCGATTACATCCTTCGGCGCCAGTTCCACTAACCGGACCCGTGCTTCTAATGCGGGACGAAATACCCGTATCACCAGCCGCAACATCTCTCCATCTTGAATAGGCGATGGCACAGGCGGCGGCAAATCCTCCACTTTGGATTCCAGCGGAAAATTCAAACCCGTCATACGAAACGCATCGGGCCGATGGGTATTAAGCCGTTTGGGCGAACCCACATTGTCCTCGCCTACCATGCCGGCAATCCGCGCTAAAGTAATTTGCAGTTTATCGGGCAGCGGTGTGGCGGGCAGAAATAGACCGCTTTGCACGCGCCGTGGCGCTACCGGTTCAACCCGCAATTGGAACGCCACAATCTGCCCTTCCGGCGGGTGCCGCTCCAAATGAAGTTGCAGCAGTTTCAGTATGGTGCGGTGATCCGCCAAAGGCACTGGAAACTCCAGCACAGCCCGGTATGCGGGCAGGTTTTTAGGAGACTCGCCCTCCAGATCGATACAGGTTTCCAGCACACGCGCCGCACGCGATTGCGAGTGGAGCAGGGAACAGATCTCCGCCAGCGCTCTGCTGAACAAAAAAAGAAGCGGCTCCAACAACGCGATGGGATGCTCCAACACCACGCGCCGCTCATAGTTGCTGGTCTCTGCCAAAATCCGCAAGGGCCGGTGCAGCACCCCCAGCGCAAGATTGCGCAAATATACTCCGCCGGGGCCCAGGCGCTCCGCTACGCCTGGCTCCGGTAAGACGGCTAGGTCTTCGCAAGTCTTTACGCCCCAGCGCAGTAAAAGATCCAGCATCGTTTGATCGGCCGTCAGCCCAGCTAAAGCAAGCGGCGCCAATTTGCGCTGCTCTTCTCCCGGCGGTACAAGCGTTACCCCTCTTACATGGCGTGCCAGCAGAATCGCCGTATCCGGATTGGAAGCAAGGGCCAGGTTGGCCTGCACTTTCCGCTCGTAGCCGGCGCGCGAAATTTCCGAGGCGATTTGATACGGCGATCCCAGCAGTTTGCGCAACGGATCAATACAGAAAACGACCGTATCGCCGCTGCTCTGTTCCACGTACGGTGAAAAGTCCAACGCCAGATCGAGCAGCGCCGCCGACTCGCTTCCTGGCCCATATAGGCAGGCGTACACGTTATACCACCGTAATTTGCAGTGGCCGTTCTGGACGTATGGCCGCTATCTTTCTTTGCTGGACGATAGCCGTTATACCGCGCAGCCGCGGAAAAGGCCGCTGCCCTAACCAGGAAAAGGATTGTGCCTGGCATTGAAGCGCATACCGGCTGGCTGCTTTCGCTTGTGGTGTATCGGCGCAAATCAATAAGATAGTCGGCGTATTTTGTATCGCCCGTTGAAACCGATACCAATATGAGACCGGGATACGATTCAAAGTGCGCACTGGCGCTTCGCTCAAATCCAGCAATATTACGCCAAACCCGCCCGCATGCAGCAATAGATCAGCCGCCCGCATTGTGTATTCTGGATTACACTTCGCGCGGACCCACAACACGCGCTCCAGTTGCACGCCGGTCGCCGCCGCCGAATCCGGGTGAAAACTGTTGTGCAAATCCACCACCGCGCATACTTCTCCACCCTGTGTGGCTTGTGCCAAAATATGCATACAAATCGATGTTTTCCCGGAAGATCTCGCGCCGCTGGCTTCCACTATGGTGCCTCGATCTAACCCCTTTAATAACAGATGGTTTAACGCTCGTATTTGAAGTGAATTGGAGCTTTTTCCCGCCGCACTTTGGGGTAAATCTATGGCTCTTTTCCAACGTGGGTCGGAAAGCATAGCCGATGACGGTTTCGTCATATGTTCGCCTTGTTCTATTCTGCTTGATTCTGTACCAAAATGCAATTCAAAGGATTTGAAACCAGACTCATCGCTTTGAAACGCTTCATTTTGGAGTAGTGTATTCTTTCCTACATGGACGTTTCCCTTGCGGTTTACCGAAGGCTCGCCGAATTTCGCCATCAAATCCGTCAATTCCTTCATGTCAGTGAACAGGCCGCTCGCGCCAACGGCATCGAACCACAACAGCATCAGTTGATGCTGGCCCTCAAAGGGCTTCCTGAAGGAGCAAGACCTACTGTCACAACTCTTGCGCTCCGGCTTTGTTTAAAGCACCACAGCGCGGTCGAACTGGTAAATCGATTAGTGGAGCGCGGCATCGCCGTCCGCCGCCAAAGTCAGGAAGACAGGCGTGAAGTTCTGGTTGAACTGACACCTCAGGGTGAAGAGATCCTGGAAAGGTTGAGAGACCTGCACTTCCGTGAACTGCAGACAAAAAGTCCCGAACTCTGCCAGACTCTGCAAGCCATTGTGGATGGTCACGCTCATCATCCTGCTGAGATTGGTAAAGCGAACGCTGGAACCGCCGCCCATTAACTCATTCAGAACTTCCGCACCTCACTCGCCCATTCATTTGCTCACCCAACCGCTGCCGGATAGTGCAACGTAAGAAGTATGCCCGAACTGCCCGATATCGCCGCTTATCTCGGCGCTTTGGAAACGCGCATTATGCACCAGCCGCTTCAGCACGTGCGTCTGGCGAGTCCTTTTCTGCTGCGCAGTCTGCAACCGCCGTTAGCGGCGCTGGAAAATCTTCCTGTATGCGCGCTGCGCCGTGTCGGCAAGCGCATCGCCATTGGTCTCGAAAGTGATCTCTGGCTCGTGCTGCATTTAATGATTGCCGGGCGGCTCCACTGGAAGCAACCCAACTCGAAACTCGCCGGCCGACAAAACCTCGCGGCCTTCGATTTTCCGAATGGCACGCTCCTGCTCTCGGAAGCCGGCAGCAAGCGCCGTGCGTCATTGCACGTGGTGAAGGGTGAGGAAGGGTTGCAATCGCTCGATCCAGGCGGCATTGACGTCTTTACAACAAATCTGGCCGATTTCCGGCAAACGCTGAGCGCCACGAACCACACTCTCAAACGCGCCCTGACAGACCCGCGTTTGCTCAGCGGTATCGGCAATGCTTATTCCGATGAAATTCTCCATGCCGCGCAACTATCGCCCATTGCGCAAACTCACAAATTGAAACCGGAAGAATGGGAGCGTCTCTTTCATGCCACGCGCGCCACGCTCACGCACTGGATCGACAAACTACGCGGCGAAGCCCTGAAAGCTTTTCCCGAAAAAGTCACCGCTTTTCGTCCCGGTATGGCCGTGCATGGCCGCTATGGGGAAGCGTGCCCGAGATGTAGCCGGAAAATTCTGCGGATTCGTTATGCCGACAACGAAACCAACTACTGCGCGCACTGCCAGACTGGCGGCAAGGTGCTGGCCGACCGCGGCCTTTCCCGGCTTTTGGGCGCCGATTGGCCGAGAACATTAGAGGAACTGGAAAATCTGCAAACGCGTCGATAAATGTGTCGTGAGTACTAGAACGCGCTATTTTCAACCGAAACATTGCGAATCTTTGAGAGGAGCGCTACCCTAACAGCAACGAGTGTTCGGGAGGATCTTCAAAATGCGTATGTTGTCCAAATGGATTTTCCGTAAAATCGTTGAATTTTTCACTTTGGATCCGGTGTACCCGGTCAGCCATTAAGTACGGAATCTGCTAGCCTGGAGCGGCTTTTTTCTTCACAGACGCGTCCTTAAGCCGCGCATTCACCATTTCCACGATTTGTTCATTCACCGGCGTCGGCAGGTTATATTTCTTGCCCATTTCAATCAGCGCCCCGTTTAGGGTGTCCAATTCCAGCCGTTTGCGGAGTTCAAAGTCCTGCAGCATGGAAGTGCGTGTGCCCGGCGGATACGAACCAAGCACGGTCAGAATCCGATTGCCTTCCGTGGCGCGCACCCTTGCTCCATCCGCCTGCGCAATCGGAAAGGCCTCCGCCAGAATGGAGGCGGCTAATTCCAGATATCGCTCTTCCTGCAGAATCTCCAACCCCTTTCCGGCAATCGTGGTCAGCGGGTTCGAAACGCAGTTGTGCAGCATCTTACGCCATGCCGCGGTGTGAAACGCTCCTTCGCGTTCGATCTGGATGCCGGTGTTGGTGAACAAGTCCGCAAACGCGCTGCACGACGATTGCGACGGAATTGTAAAATGCGCATGCTGCGGCAAAAACGCCCGGTAGACGCCCGCCTGCGCTTCAACATACACCCACGAAAGCACTGGTATTGCATTGTACGGCGCAATGCGCTCAGCATGGCCCACGCCGTTCTGAATGAGCGCCACGGGTTGATTGTTTTTGCACAACTGTGGCAACCATCCGGCCGCGCCTGCGGTGTCATACGTCTTGACGGTCATTAAAACGATGTCCGCGGGTGGCGGGTGGCGGAAAAAGAAGGGGAAACGCCACACCGGCGAATCTTCAAAGCGCATGGCCACAGGCGTGCGCCGTACGCAGAAGAACACTTGATGCCCCGCGCGCCTGAGTTGTGTCCCAAGGTATGCGCCGAGATTTCCCGCCCCAATGATGGCGACGCGCGGCATCTATTCGGTGGGCTTTGTCGCGAGTGTTTTTACAAGCTCGTACAAAAACGTCTGTCCTTCATAAAACGAGCGGACTGGCATGCGCTCATCTCGGCCATGTGCGCGAACGTCGTCGCGGTCAAGGAAGAACCCCTGCACTCCGTAAGTAGGGATTCCGGCGGCGCGTAAGTATTTTCCGTCTGACGCGCCGGTAGCCATGCTTGGTACCGTAGTGACTCCAGGCCACATTGTATCGGTAATCCGCGAGAAGGCTTTCATGACATCCTCGCGCAGCGGCGAGGCGGGTGCCCGTCCGCCGTCCTGCGTCACCGTCACCTTCACTTGTTCATCGGCAACCACACCCTGCAAAGTCTTCAGCACGTTTTCGAGCGAATCCTGCGGCAGGATCCGGCAATTGACGTTTGCCGCCGCCAGTTGGGGCAAGGCATTCGGCGCATGCCCTCCTTCTAACTGCGTTGCCACGCAGGTTGTGCGCAGCATCGAATTCATCCCGGGCGAAACAGCCGCTACCCGCTTCATCGCTTCCTCCGAGCCTTCGCCCACTTTGGCAAGCTCGGCCGCAAACTCGCCTTTTTCCACTTTCGCCATCTGCTGAAAGTAGACGCGGGTTACCTCGTTCAGTTGCAGTGGAAAGCTGAACGACGAGAGCCGGTACAGCGCCCCGGCCAAATGATAAATGGCGTTGTCCGGCACCGGCCGCGAGCTATGCCCACCTTTGTTCCGCACCTCGAACCGCAGATCGGCGTAGGTTTTTTCCGCCAGGCCGATATCGTTCGCCATGCGCTGGTTATTCAACATCTCACCTTTGCCGCCTTCGTTGAAGCAGAAATCGGCGTCAATCCATGCGCGTTTATTCTTCAGCAGCCAATCCACACCGTTCGCCGGGCCGCCGCCTTCTTCATCCGCCGTCAGCGCCACAATCAAATCGCGGTCCGGTTGAAACCCTTCGCGCTTATAACGAATTAAGTTGGCCACCCACACCGCTGCCTGCGCTTTATCGTCCGCGGTGCCTCGGCCGTAGAAATAGCCGTCTTTCTCGATGAACTGGAATGGGTCTGTGCTCCAGTCTTCGCGCTTGGCTTCCACCACATCCGTGTGCGCTAACAGCAGAATGGGCTTGCGCACTCCCGTACCGTGATAGCGCACCACGAGGTTCGCCTTGTCCGGCCGCGGCCCGCCCACAAAGATATCGGCGTCGCGAAAACCTTCGGCCTTCAACCGCGCCGCCACCGCATTTGCAATCGGTGTGGTGGCGCCGGTCGAAAATCCTGATTTGCTCTCCACCATCTCTTGGTAGATCTCGCGCGCCAAACGTTGATCGGCGGCCGGCGGCATGTTGTCAGCACCCAATAACGGTAAGGCTGCGAAAGCCAAAACAAGTTTGATTTGTGCGTGCATGGTTACTGCTAGGTTAAACCGTTAGGCGGGTTTCAGCAATTCCCGGACATATGGCTCCAAGCCAGGCGTGCAGGCGTAGCCATTACCTTTATAAATCGAGTTTGACCCATCAAAGGCCGCAAACCGGCCGCCCGCTTCTTCCACTATGATTTTGAGCGGCGCGAAATCCCACGGCTTGGCGCTGGGCTCTATCCAAACGTCCGCCCGGCCCTGCGCCACCAGGATCGCGTCCACCGAACCGCCGAGTCCGCGCACTGCCCAAAAAGGCTCAACCCATTGCAAAATGCCGGCCATGCCATTTACGCCCTGCTTATTAAACCCGTTAAAGCACAACACGGCTTCTCTCGGCCCGGTCATCTTGGAAACCTGCAGCCGCTTCCCGTCTTGCCATGTGCCTCCGCCTTTGCTCGCCGAAAGCAAAAGCTGCTGTCCTGGGCAATGCGCGGCGCCCGCCACCACTTCACCGTTCTGTTCGAAGCCGATGAGCACGGCCCAAAGCGGTATGCCGCGCACAAAATCGCGCGTGCCGTCAATAGGATCGACAATCCACTTGCGGCCACTGCGGCTTTCCCGGGTCGTGCCCTCTTCGCCCAACACGCCGTCTTCGGGAAACTCGCGCGCGATCCTCTCCACAATCAACGTCTCGCAAGCCCGGTCTGCCGCCGTCACTGGCGATTCGTCATCTTTCGTTTCCGCCGTTATGCCCCGTCGTTGATAGGCAAGCGCCAAAGCTCCCGCCTCTTGCGCCATCTCTGCCGCCAATGCCACTTCACGTTCAAATGCCACGTTCCGATTATCGCGGACGCGGTTCTATAAATGCGGCTCCTAGTCTATACTCATTAAAAGTTCAATGCCTTTGCGGCTCGTCAACTCGCTGCCGGTTCTGTTGTCTCTTGGCGCGCTGCTGTTCCTGTTGTCCGGTCATCTGCGGCAGGTCAAACCAGCGGTGGATTTAATAACTCCACTAGAGACCGAGAACCAAAGCGCATTCGTCGTTTCCCAGGACGGTTTCGCCGAAAACGGGGTCTACTTCACAATGGCGCAGCCCAGAATCGGGCCTAACGTCAAACGTTTCGGTTCATGGCTCGGCTCGGACGCGAGCACCGGAAAAGCGCAATCCGCCTGGTTTCACTGGACCCCAAATTTCAACCTCCAGGTGGCTGGTTATCCAAACGGCCACGGCTGCGAACTCTACATCGAAACGGCCAGCGCAGGTGGCGTCCTCCAGCGTATTCCAGTAGCCGGCGACGACCCCGGCGAAACCTGGCAAATCCGAAGTATCTCCCTGCCCGACGGCAGAGCGGCAATTCGCTTCCGCATCGTGGCCACAGACGCGTCAACCAATCCGGGCGGCTGGGTAGGTTTCTCGCAACCCTTCCAACTGGTTCAAGATACTCGCGAGCTTTCGAGAGAACTCGCGTTGGTGGCGCTGACAGCTTCCGCGGCCCTTGTGGCACTGCTCTTTCCCGGTCTCTGGCTGCGGCGGTTATCCAATAAATCCAGCCGCTGCCAACCCGGCTGCGCCGCGATGGCCTTTCTCTGGATACCCGTTCCTGGATTCTTGGCTCTCGCCGCGCTCGGGCTTTTATGTTGGGTAGGACCGCCGGTCCTGAGCGTCCGCCGCATCTCGCAGTTAGTTCTCGCCCCGCTCTTTGCCTAATCCCTCTATCATTCGTTACGGTTTCCCATCGCTACTTACACAACCCAAATAGAGCGGCGCATTCTGCTCGTAATTCTCTTGCTCGCTTCACTCAGCATCTCCAAAGCAGTTTACTCGCAGGGGCCTGCGGGCGAGCTATATTTCGGTAAGATCTGCCGAACATTCGAGGTGGGCGGCAGGGGCGATAGCCGGGTTCCTTTTCACGTCCTTCAACTGATCGCCGCAAGAAGCAGTCCCTACGGATCTCTGGCAAGCGAGTTGTTCGGTGGTTGGGGCTTCTCCTCCCGCACACCCTTGGTGGGCCTCGCCGCCACTCCATTGGTTCTGGCGATCCCGGTTCAGGTGCCCCTAACTAACCATGCCCGATCAACCTTGGACCGTCTTTGATTCGGAAGGCTTCAGCGCCTATCGAATCGTTATGATCGTCATGGCCTGCTGCAGTCTCAGCGCGGTTTTTGGCGTGGCCCGGCTTTTTCTCGATGAACAGTGGGCTTTCCTCGCCTATCTGGTCACCGTCACCACACCCTTCGTCGTCCACGAGACTTATTTCACCTGGCCGAAACTCGAGGCCGCTTCGCTTGTCCTCTTGGCCTCTTATCTCATTGTCCGCAGGCGCTTTCTGCTGGCCGGCCTATTTTGGGAATCGGTTATCTTTGCCACCCGCTCGTGCTGTTTTCGGCGCCAGCCCTGCTGGCTATCGCGGTTCTCTCCGAATCGAAGCTCTTACCTCCCGGAACCTCCGCCTTCGCCAAAATCCAAGCTTGGGGCCTTCGCGCCGCGTCCCTCTTTGCCGGCCTTGGTCTCTGTATCGCGCTTTGGGTGTTCGCCAATCTTCACGCCTTCAACCAGACCGCATTCTTCCACTACGTCCTTGAAGCGGATCGCGCCGAGCCCACCTTGGCCAATTGGCTTCAATCGCGCTGGAACTCCCTCGCCAACACCTTGCTCCCGCTAAACCTATTCCTTCTGCACTCCGGCCATCGGTCGGTAAATTCCGTTTCCTTTCCGGCCCCTCGCCTTCGATTGTTCATTTCTATTTTCAATACTGGAATACCTTGCCATTTGGCGTTGGCATACCGTACTTTTACTTTCTGCTTAAATCCTTATATGTAGCTTTTTCTCGAGCACGCGCCTGGCTGCTGCTTGTCTTCGTGCTTCCCTTTGCGTTGTTCAGCGTCTACTGGGGTTTTACCAGTACGGGCCTGCTGCCCGAAGGCCTACAACCTTGGGTTCTCGGCCTTCTTATTTTCTCCGTCGTCATGTGGCGGAAGTTCGCCGCCACGCAACCGGCATTTTCCATCGGTTGCAGCATTGCCCTGCTGCTGCGCGGCATCGAAACCCTTCTCATGCTGCTGCTTCCTGCCATCTGGACAAACCGCAAAGTCCTAACCTCCGCATTTATGCTGAGCGATAGCGTTGTCCTCCTCACGATAACGGCCGCTGCCGGCTGGCTCTACGTCCTCACCTTCCGGCATGCCGTATCGTTGTGGCGATTCCCGCCGAAGGGTCTCAGCCAAGCCACTCCTACGTGGTGGAACGGTGCGCTTCCAACTTCCGTTCTTGTCCCCCGCCCATACCGCCTTCCATCTTGATGGTGAAGTGGATTGTATCGCCATCCAGCTTCCCTTCGTAATGCTGCGTCATCTTATTCCCATTGAATTCGCGCACCACGTTAAATATCACGTTGTCGCCGTCTATTTTTCCATCGGAAATATCGCTGTCGCCCCGTCGGCCGCTCACCGTTCCCGTAAGCTTGTCGCCGTCCGCTTTCAGGTTCATCGTGATCGTCATCGTATTGCCATCCCGGCCGGGCATGTCGGCGGTCCATTTGCCGGTGGCATCTGCCGCCATCATGGTTAAGGTCGCTAGGCAACCAGCCAGTATCAGTCTTAAACTTTTCACTTGAAACTTCTCCTTTATTCCATATTCCAAATACACTGCCCTGGATGCTTCGCGTCTCTTCGCGAAGGGGGCTGTTATTGGATGAGACTCCCTCAACTTGTAAGCCGGTTACCGCAGTTCGCTCTTAAAAGCCATTAAGGAACTTCCGAGAACGTTCCTTCGAAAAGGCCACTTCGTTTATGCCCACCGTACTTTTTGTTGGGGAGTATTAACAGTATTGATAAACCGATCTGGGATATACTGTTTTCAGAAGTGAGCTTTCAAGAAACGGGATGCACCCCCTTAGTTGGGCTATATCCCCTCAAGAATAGGTTGACAGCACCTAGTGGAAGCGTTAGTCTGGGAATTCGTTAGAATTAACAAACAATAAGAATCTCGGGGCTGACGCGCGGTCGTGAGCGGCAGAACACTACTCTTAGCGAACTCTGAGGAGAGAATGACGAACCATCAGCACTTGTTAGTTGAGCTCGATGAATCGGGTCACGAGCCAGATAGACACATTAAAATCAGCTACAAGTCCCTCGGTTGGATATTAGGCTCAATTTTGGTATTGGCCCTCATAGCCGCCGGTGCTTTCACCAGCTACTTGCAAATGTTCTGGAAGGCCCAAACGTACGATCATCTCCGGGCTGATTTTGACCGTGTCCGCGGGCGCGTGCAGGATCTGGAAAAAGACAAGCAGCGTAGCAATCAGCAGATCAACACGCTGGAAAATCTAGCCCAAACGGTGTCAGTCGCTTATGGTTTGAACGCGCCCACCACCGGCGATATGGCGATGGATGAGGACGATAATTCCGCAAATTCCGTAAAGGAATCGATTCAGGAATTTAATGTTCTGAAAGCCGCCAATTTTTCGCATATTTTTCACCATTACGCTCACCAATTTCAAACTCATGTGCAGCCTAGTTTGTGGCCGGTGTCCGGCGTTCTGCGCAGTTCCTTCGGTTCGCGAACCGATCCATTTTCCGGTGAAGGCGCTTTTCACTCGGGGATTGACCTCTCGGCTTCCATCGGCACACCCGTTCACGCGACGGCCGACGGTGTAATCCAGTGGGTTGGCCCCAACGGGCGCTATGGCCGCCTCGTGGTTGTCGATCACGGCGGCGGGTTGCAAACCTATTACGGGCACCTTTCTCAATACATGGTGGTTGTGGGCCAGGAAGTACGCCGCAATGAAGTGATTGCGCTGAGTGGCAGCAGCGGCCGCGTCACCGGGCCGCACCTTCACTATGAAGTCCGCGTTCACGGCACACCTGTCAATCCCTACAAGTATCTTGGGTATGGCTCGAAGACCGAGATGGCTTCCAGCAAGACCCATAGCGACCTCGGCCTTTGATTGCAACCGTGCTTATACGGCTGGCATCTCTTGTTCAGTGCGCGTCCTGAAGAGAAGCATCACGCGTCGCGCGATGCTCGCGACCATGCCGGCGCTTCTTGCCGCGCAGACCTCTCGTAGCCGCCCTCAACCGAAACCCCTCCCGGCAGTGGGCGATTTTTTCCGCTTCGTAGATCCCACCACCGAAACCTTTGTCGTTCGTCTCACCAGCCTCAAAAATTCTAATTTTCTGCCGGCTCCCGCAAATCGTTTCGTTTCAGTCAAAGAACGCTATCTGCTGTTTTCGTCCGATCGCAACGGCCCGCTCTCTCCCTTTCAAGTGGATTTGCGGGCGGGTACAGTTCGTCAACTCGCTACCGCCGCCAATTTATCGCCCGATTCGCTTTGCCTCGATCCCAAAGAGCGCTGGCTCTACTTTCTGGACGGCGGCAGCCTGAAGCGCGTCGAAATGGGCAAAAAGGAATCGAAGAAGCTGCCGGAAACCGTTACCGATGACGTCACCAGCTTCAGCATCGCCCAAAGCGGTGCAGTCTTCCTCATCCGCTCCAGTGGAATTCTGCAATGCCTGGACAATGGTGAAACCACACTCGCCACCGCCGCCTCGCAAGCGCAACAAACCTGTGTGGCCCAACCCCGCGGCCCGGGTTGCCTTTTCGCCCGCGAGGTATTCTCAGTAGGACGCGAACTCTGGTACGCCTCTGGCATCCCCGGCGCCGGCAAGCCAATTCTCGTCGCCAAAGGTGGTGTTTCCAATCCCTGCTGGTCGCCCGATGGCCAGTCGGTTCTCTTTCTGCGCGATGTTGTTACTCCCACCGCCACCCTGGCCGAAATCCACCAAGCCGGACTCGATGGCGCTAGCGAGCGCTGTGTCGCGCCCACCAGCCAATTTGCCAGCTTCTCCCTGAATTTTGACGGCTCGGTGTTCGTCGGCGCCAGCCGCAGCAAGGCCCAACCCAATGTCGTTCTCCTGCTCCGTTCCGCCAAACGGGAGATGACCCTCTGCCAGCATAGTTCCAGCCGCCCGGCTGCGGTTTCACCCGTGTTCTCTCCCGACGCACGCCGCGTTTACTTCCAGAGCGACGGAGAAGGCAAGCCCGCCATTTATTCGGTCAATGTAGAACTACTGGTCGAACCGCCGGGCGAGAACACCGAAGTTTAGTCCCCCTCAAATATTCAAGCCGTAATCCGTATCTCTCCAATCCCCCCGTTCACCTGCACCTTTACCGTGACCTTCGCCTTGTTGTACAAATCGTTCTCCCAATGATCCCCATGTTTTTCCAGGCCCGTAATATTCACGCTTCCGATACCTTTGTGCGCTTCCGCCCAAATACCCACGCCCTGCGGCAACTGAATCTCCGTCTGGCCCACGCCGCCATCGATCTTTACGTCATAATCGTGTTTGGGTTGGCCTCGCAAATCAAGCTGCACTTGCCCGGCGCCCATATGCACCGCCACGCTGCGCAGTAGCAGCGAACCAAGATTCAGCTTCGCTTGCCCGGCGCCGCAATTCACCGTCAGATCCGTCAGCAGGCGGTCGCTCAAATTCAAGTCCCAAACATAGTGCTTCTTTCCACCGCGCATGCCTTGTGGCTGCTTGATCGTCACCGTGGCGCTCGAGCCATTCATCGAACTCGTCACCACCGGCTTCCACGCATCCACGTTGTATTCAAAATGCCCGTCTAACAGCTTCCCCGAGCCTCCGCCGACGTTCATCTGCCCCGCGCCCATGTTCAACGCGACATTCGCTCGCTCGGCGTTTCCCGCATCCAGGCTGATAGGGTCGTTCCGCTCCGGCCCGGCCACGACGTCGTCGAATCCACATCCTGCCAGCCAAAAATAACTCATCGCTACTGCAAGAATTCCCGCTTGTTTGGTCATCATACGATCCTGATCCAGTTACGCGCCGAATACAAGTTTTGTTCCGTGATAGGAAACAACCAAGCCACCTTCGGCCTTGGCTGAGCCTTTCTACTGCGCCATAATTTAGGGTGGGTCGCTCTGGCGGGCATGAAGAACTCCGAAGCCGTAGAAACTCTGCATATCGATGCCCACGAGGTGCGCATTACGCACCCCGACAAACTGTTTTTCTCCAAAATAGGCAAAGTCACCAAGCTTGACCTGGTCAATTACTTTCTCTCGATTGCGCCCGGTGCCCTCAACGGCATTCGCGATCGCCCTATCGTGCTCAAACGTTTTGTGAACGGTGCCGAACAAGAACCCTTCTATCAAAAGCGGGCACCGGCCGATCTCCCTGCCTTCCTGCGCACAGTCGAACTCTCATTCCCGTCCGGTCGTACCGCCCAGGAGCTGGTTGTCGATAATCGGGCTGGCCTTGCGTGGATCGTCAACCTCGGCTGCATCGAACTTCATCCGCATCCTGTGCGCTCGGCCGATCTCAACCATCCCGATCAACTTCGCATTGACCTTGATCCTGGCCCTGGCATCGAGTGGGACAGCGTCCGCAAAGTCGCCCTGGAAGTCAACGGCTTTCTTGCTGAAAACAGTCTCCGGGGTTGGCCCAAAACCAGCGGTTCTCGTGGCATGCATATCATTGTCCCGATCGACGCACGCTGGACTTACACCGAAGTCCGCCGCGCCGCCCTTGCGCTATCCCGTGCCATCGAAAAGCGCATGCCCGGCCTAGCCACTTCCAAATGGTGGAAAGAGGAGCGCCACGGTGTCTTCCTCGACTACAACCAAAACGCCAAAGATCGCACCACCTGCTCCGCTTATTCCGTCCGTCCGGTTCCCGATGCACGTGTTTCCGCACCCCTTTACTGGAACGAAGTGGCCGACTGCGAACCCGGGGATTTCACCATCTTCACGACCCCGGATCGCTACGCGAAACGTGGCGACCCTCACGAAGACATTGATCGCTCTCCCGGCTCTCTGGAGAAACTCCTGGAACTGGCCGCGGCAGACGAAGCTGCCGGCATAGGTGACGCTCCCTGGCCGCCTCACTTCCGTAAGATGGATAACGAAGCGCCGCGTGTGGCTCCATCACGCGCCAAATCCGCGGCCAAACCCAAGCGCGAAAAAGTACCGTTGCTGGTCATCGCCCGCTCACCCGACAAACAAGCCGCCCTTAAAGGCTTAGAGCGCTGGAAAGCGAAGCACGCAAAAGCTGTGGAGCATCTTCTGCCCGAAGACATCCTGATCGACTCTATGCGCGGCCGCTCTTCCACATGGACACGCATTCGCATCAATCTCAAGAGCGTACCCGAACCTCTTCGTCCAGCCCAACAGACTCCCGACCCGGACGACGATCCCACCAGAGAGTGGCGCGGCGGACTAGCCGGCTAAGCCGAAAATTTGCGACAGTTCATGCGGAGGGACGACCTCTAATTGCGCATACGTACAATCACGCGGCTGTTTATCCAACCTCCATCTGCGAAACTGCGCAATGTGCCGAAAGCGGTCGCGCTGCATGTGGTCATACGCCACCTCCGCTACCAGTTCGGCACGCACCGGTTCCCACGAAAGATCTTTGCCGCTGCTCCAACGGCTCTGCGCTCCGGGAATCCGCTGCCCGGCGCCGGAAGCCGTCCACTCCTTCCATGGATGGTTGTTCAGCGCATTCCGCCGGTATGGTTCCAAGAACTCTGCCAGTTCCTTTCGTACCTCCGCGGAAAAACTTGAACAGACACCCACATGCTGGAGTTTTTCCTCATCGTTAAAAAGTCCCAGCAAAAGCGAACCGACTCCACTTTCCACCTTCTTGTGCCACCGGAATCCAGCCACCACACAGTCGCAATCCCGCTCATGCTTCACCTTGAACATGGTGCGCTTGTTCGGTTCATAGACGCCATCCGGCGATTTCGCCATCACGCCGTCGAGACCCGCGCCTTCAAACCGCTTAAACCAATCCGCCGCAATCCCGCGATCGTTCGTCGCCGGCGTCAAATGAATCGGCGCTCTCACTTCGCTCAACATCCTCCGCAGCGTTTCTCGCCGCGTTCGAAAAGGCTCATTCTGCAAATCGCGCGCGCCCTCACAAAGCAAATCGAAAAACACCATCGCCGCTGGACTCTTCTCCGCCAGCAAGTTCACTCGCGACGCCGCGGGGTGGAGCCGCAACTGCAATTCATCGAAATCGAGCGAGCCATTCTTGGCAATCACAATCTCGCCATCGGCCACATAGCTCGTCGGCAACCCGCGCCGCAGCGGTTCGAGCAATTCGGGAAAATAGCGGTTCAGCGGTTTCTCATCCCGGCTTTGAATCAGGACTTCCTCACCATCGCGAAAGACAATCGCGCGGAAACCATCCCACTTCGGCTCGTAAATCCAATTCTCTCCCGCCGGCAGTTCTTCAATGCGCTTCGCGAGCATCGGCAAAACCGGCGGATTCACGACAAGTTCCACCCGGTCATAATATCCTTCATCTCAGAGGAGCTTTTAGTTTCATTTGTCCGCGCCGCCATCCCGCATCTTTCTTCTCTCTCCCGCAAAAGCGGGCGGACGCCGCTACTCCATCCTCACAAGCGACAAAGCCAATTTCGAGCTTGCCGTCAAATTCCGCGAAGGCTCCGCCACGATCGGCGAAATCTACAGCTTCATTAGCGGTTTGTATTTCAGAGGAAAAATGGCCTACGCCACCGCTTTCGGCGCGGCTTCACCCCAATCGTTGAGCGCCTTCGTGATTGTGCCCGGCCTCGGCCTGCTCCCGCCCGAAACGGTCTTCAGCCCGGAACAGCTCCGAGGCACCGCGCAGATCGACGTGGACGAAGACAATCCCGCCCACCACAACGCTCTCCTCGCCGCCGCAGCGTCACTCGACCGCGCTACGGGTCGTCAATGCTCGTTTGTACTTCTGGGAAGTGTTGCCAGCGGGAAGTACACAACGGCCCTGCTCAAAGTGCTCGACCACCGCCTGCTGTTTCCCGCCGAATTCGTCGGACGAGGGGATATGAGCCGCGGCGGTATCATGCTCCGAAGCGCGGCGTCACGTCAGGAACTTACCTATATACCTGTGAGCGGTGCGCAACTGAGAGGACCGCGCCCCGCGCGCCTGAATCCAAAGCAGCGCACGAGGTACGGCCAGTAGTTCGAGAGCGTAGGATAGCGTTAATGCTTTCTACCCAAGCAAACAATGGTTTCCTCACGGGCCTTGATCGCCATTTCCTGTGTGGTTTGCCAGTACATATTGGAGGGCGAATCGGCTCCGCCACAAATGCGAGGGAAGAGGTGATCGACGGTCCAGCCAGGGCAAGCGCCGGTCTGACTGTGCGTCGCCGGACAAGGGTGCAGACGCTGAAAAGCACGCAGCGCGGCAGCCGCCGCATGTTTGCGCGCAACGGCGTCGGCATGTTCGCAATATTCGCAACGGGCCCAAGAATTGCTAAGAGCTGGAATGGCCAGAACCAGAGTGAAAAGGATGACGCGAATCACAAAAGAGTAGTGGGTACAAGCGCGAAAAATCTTCTGGCTGCCGGAAAAATCCTGGCTAATTTTGAGCCGCGTCACCTCGCGCGGTTCATTTCTCCAGCACCGGTTAGATACTCGGGCGGCTACACGGACTGATGCTGCTTTACCTGTGCCCGTACTCCGTGAAGACGTAATCTCTCTTCTTCACGCTCGTGTGGCACGTGAACCCGCACTTGGCATCGTTCCCTTGCGGCGGCTTGCCAGCCAAGGTGCCGGGCGTGAAGCTATCAGATGCAGTGTCATAGTCGAACACGGCGTATCCCCAACCTCCGCTGTCTGCGAATCTCTTGCTGTCCTTCACCATGAAATCTACGTCATGCTGGGTACCTGGCACCGTTGCCGCCGGGAACGTCTCCAATTTTTTGGGGTTCCAATGGATCTTCGCCATCTTGGCGCCGTCGGGGAAAGGCTGGCCGTTGCCGGGAATGCCGGCCAGGTAGGCCTTGATCATCACAGGGTTCCCGAGGATCGCCGCCATAAGGCTTCCGTCCTGACTTATGGAGACAACCTGCCAGGCCTCGTATCCTTTGAACTCGGAGAACGAGAGCCCATTCGGCACTTCAAGGTGTACTTGTCCTGCGCGAAAATGGTCCAGCCGCCCATGACGGCGAACATTCCCGCGATAACCGCAATCGTCCGTGTTTTTTTGTCCTTCATCGCACTCCCCTCATCGAATTCGGTGTCGATAGTGCCTGACGCGCTTTACGTCCGTGCCGCCCCGCCAACAGCGTGCAATCATCGAAAACTGCGCCGTCTGCGGAACCCGGTGGGTTAGGATATCACGGAATTAGTGAACACGGGAGGCTGGCCCCGCCGCTAATTCAAGTTTTGTTCCGTGATACCTTTTGAGGGACGCGCGCAGACCAGCACGCAGCCGCGCTCCCTTGCGCTTCTTCATTACTTGACTGGAGGTCGTTTTGAAAGCCGCTCTTTTTACCCGCGAATATCCGCCCAATGTCTACGGCGGTGCCGGCGTACATGTTGAATACCTAAGCCGGGAACTGGCCAGGAAGATTGACGTCGAGGTCTATTGCTGGGGCGACCAGAAATCCGACATCGGCCAGCTTCAGGTCTCGGGTGCCGTTCCTTGGGCTGACATAACCAACGGCACCAGCGGTAAATTCAAAGCCGCTCTGGAAACGCTGAGCCTCAACTTGACACAGGTGAAAGACCTGGCCGGCATCGATATCGTTCACACTCACACCTGGTACGCCTCCATGGCCGGCTTCTGGGCTAAGAAACTCTATGGCGTCCCGTTCGTGCTTACGACTCATAGCTTGGAACCCCTGCGGGCCTGGAAAGCCGAGCAGTTGGGCAGCGGCTATGCCATGAGCTCGTGGATTGAACGCACCGCCATTCTTGACGCCGACGCCATCATCGCCGTCTCGCAAGGCACCAAAGAAGACATCGTGCGCGCTTATCCCGAAGTCAAACGCGAACGCGTGCATGTCATCTACAACGGGATCGACCTTGACGAATACCGCCCAACCACCGACACCAGCGCGCTCACAACGTATGGCGTCGATCCCAAGGTTCCGTACGTTCTCTTCGTCGGCCGCATCACCCGCCAGAAAGGCGTAACGCATCTGGTGGACGCTATTGAATACCTGCCGCCCGATACGCAAGTTGTCCTGTGTGCCGGCGCGCCGGATACCCCGGAAATCGCCGCCGAAATGCGTCAGAAAGTAGAAGAAGCGCGCCGGCACAACAACCGAATCGTCTGGATTGAAAAGATGGTCACCAAGCGCGAAGCCATTCAACTGTATAGCCACGCGCGCGTTTTCTGCTGCCCGTCGGTCTACGAACCCTTCGGCATTATCAACCTCGAAGCCATGGCATGTGAAGCGCCCGTGGTTGCTAGTTCCACCGGTGGCATTAAGGAGGTAGTGGTCGAGAACGAAACCGGCTATCTGATCCCCTTCGACCAAGACGTGACCGGCTTCGCGACACACCCCGAAAAATTCGCGCGCGATCTGGCGGCCCGCCTCTCGCAGCTCCTGGCCGATCCCGCCCGTTGCCGCCAATTCGGCCTGGCTGGCCGCAAACGCGTGGAAGAAACCTTCAGTTGGCGCAGCATCGCCAGCCAGACCGTGGAACTCTACCGCTTCCTGATCGAAAAGTCCAAATAGCCTGTTTCTGGGTGGGCGGACGCCTTCGTCTGCGAGCCGACCCCCTGGTTGGCCCATTTTGCCCGCGATCGTTCTAAACTAAAACAGTGAAGAGTGTTCTTGGATTTCTCATTCTCTCCGCGGTTTCAACCGTTTCTCTAACGGCGGGCGATGTTGTCGTCCCACGAAAAGCGCCGGAGCTGGCTTTTACCATTCCCGGCGAAGGGCAAAAGCTCCTGAGCCAGTACCGCGGCAAAGTGGTAGCGTTAGCATTCATCATGACCACTTGCCCGCACTGCCAAGCCGCATCGCGCGACATGACCAAATATCAGGAAGAGTTTGGGAAACGGGGCCTGCAAGCAATTGATCTGGCCATCAACGCGCTGGATGGCATGGGTGGGCCGAGTGAAGCTGAAGGGCTGGTCACCAGGTTCAAGAACAGTTTTCAAGTTGGTTTCCCCGTGGGTTATCTGCCGCGCGATCAGATGATGAATTTCATGGGCTTTACTCCGGCCGACCGCATGGTGGTTCCGCAACTGGTGCTCATTGACCGCAAAGGTATCATTCACTACCAAACGCCCGCCACCAGCGGCCCGCAGTGGGAAAGCGTCATGAAAGAGCCGTTTTTGCGGCAACATCTCGAGGAATTGATGGCGCTGGGCGATAGCACGGCGTCGCGGCCCAAAGGCAAAATCGTCGCGAGCGCCGTGCAGAAGTAGTCAGCTCTCGTCAATGCACACCAACGCTCTCGTCCAGGAGAAGAGCCCTTATCTTCGCCAGCACGCCCACAATCCGGTAGATTGGCTTCCGTGGGGCCAAAGCGCGTTTGACAAAGCGCGGCTGGAAGACAAGCCCATTTTCCTTTCCATTGGCTATTCGACTTGCCACTGGTGCCATGTCATGGCGCATGAATCGTTTGAAGACGAGAGCGTGGCTGAACTCCTGAACCGCGAATTTGTGCCGATCAAAATGGACCGCGAGGAGAGGCCCGATATCGACCGCATCTACATGCTCTTCGTCCAGGCCACCACCGGCAGCGGCGGTTGGCCGATGTCCGTTTGGTTGACGCCGGATTTGAAGCCCTTCTTCGGCGGAACTTATTTTCCGCCCGGCTCGCGCTATGGTCGCCCCGGCTTCCGCGAACTGCTGGCGCATCTCTCCCAGGTCTGGAAGCACGAGCGCGCTAAGGTGGAACTCTCCGGCAACAACGTGGCCGAGCAAATGGCCGCGATGGCCGCCCCCGCCTCCACTCCGCTCGAGCCCGACGCTGAAATCCTCGACGCGGCCTTCCGGCAATTTGAGCGCATGTTCGATAAGCGCCATGGCGGTTTCGGCGCGGCGCCAAAATTTCCACGGCCTGTGGTTTTGAATTTCCTCCTGCGCTACAGCGTTCAACACAATAATCCGGACGCCCTCGCCATGGTCACTCACACGCTCCACGCCATGGCCGCCGGCGGGATGCATGACCAGTTGGGTGGCGGGTTCCACCGCTACTCGGTGGACGATCACTGGTTCGTACCGCATTTCGAAAAAATGCTTTATGATCAGGCGCAACTCGCTATCGCTTATGTCGAGGCATACCAGGCAACTGGCGAGGAAGCTCTTGCCGCCGTGGCGCGCGATATTTTCGATTACGTCCTGCGCGATCTCACCAGCCCCGAAGGCGGTTTCTATTCCGCCGAAGATGCCGATAGCCCCGATCCCGAAGATCCTTCGCATTCCGGTGAGGGCTCCTTTTACATCTGGCGTCAAGCCGAAATCGAGAGCATTCTTGGCGCGGATTCCTCTATATTTTGCAGGTACTTCGGCGTTGAACCGAATGGAAACGTTGAGGTCGATCCGCAGGGCGAATTTCATGGCCGCAACATCCTGTTCCAAGCTCAGCCGGAACAACTAGCGCCCACTTTGGTGGCGGCCGCTCAGAAGCTATTAGCTGTTCGCGAAAAACGCCCGCGTCCGCATCTCGACAACAAAATTCTGACTTCCTGGAATGGGTTGCAAATTTCTGCCCTGGCTAAGGGCTATCGGATTCTGGGCGACACTCGCTACCTGGACGCCGCCACGAAGGCCGCGAAATTCGTGCTGGCCAAAATGTATTCACCCCAAAACGGCCAACTGCTGCGCCGCTACTGCGATGGCGAAGCGGCCGTGGCGGCTTTCTTAGACGATTACGCCTTTCTCAGTCAAGCCTTGCTCGACCTGTTTGAGGCAAAACCTGAGGCCTGGCTACTGGAACTGGCTGTCGATTTGGCACGCCGCGGATTCGGGCGCTTTGAGGACGAACAAGCTAACGGGTTCTTTAGCACCGAAGCCGGCGCGAGCGACGTACTGCTGCGTATGAAAGACGATTACGATGGCGCCGAACCCTCCGGCAATTCCGTCGCAACCGATTTGCTTCTGCGTTTGGCGCACATCACCGGGCAAACGGGTTTCTCGCTACAAGCGGCGAGCTCCCTGCGCGCCTTTGCTCCGAAGATGAAAGCGCAGCCCACCATTGCGCCGCAGATGTTGGTTGCATTAGGCCGCTCGCTGCACGATTCCGATCAGGTGATCATCCGCTGCCGCGAACAGAATGCTGAATCGAGGCGTCTGGAAAGTGAATACTTGTGTAAGTTTTCGCCTACCGCCGTGGTGCTTTCCATCAGCGACCAGTGCGCGCAAGAACTGCGGGACGTGGCGCCATTCCTCGCCGGTTTGGAACGCCGCGGCAGCATCACCGTTTACGAATGCCGCCACTTCACCTGCCAGCTTCCCAAAGTAATCGATTGACATCATCGCAATTCCGATTGAGGCGATGTTAAACTATTGCGGCATGGCAAATCAAACTGAATCAAACCGCACCACTGTCCTGATGGGCAAGCCGATGGGGTTAGCGGGTCCGGAGCTCAAGGCCGGCGACAACGCACCCGATTTCGAAGTCATTGATGGCAAGTTCCAAACTGTAAACTTGGCGGGCACCGGTTCAGGCGTCCGCATCTTGAGCGTAGTGCCTTCCTTGGACACGCCGGTATGTGACGCGCAAACCAAACGCTTTGAAGATGAAGCGGCGAAAATGACCGATGTCAAAATTTACACGGTCAGCATGGATCTGCCTTTTGCGCAGAAGCGCTGGTGCGGAAATTACGGGATCAACCATGTGGCAATGCTCTCAGACCACCGCTCGGGTTCGTTTGGCGAACACTACGGTACGCTAATACCCGACATGCGCATTGAAAGCCGCGCCATCTTCGTTATAGACGGCAACAACCGGCTGAAGCACGTGGAGTATGTGCCGGAAGTGGCCGCCCATCCGAATTACGAAGCCGCCCTCACCGCCGCCCGGGAAGCCTTAGCCCAGCAGTAGTGGTCTGTGGGCGGCCATGGACACTAAATTTATCCACGCCGCGCTGGCGGATTTTCCCGTCGCTCAGCAGATGCTTACCGCCCATCCGAAAATTGAGCAGGCCGGATTTTACGTAGACCTCGTCCTGGGGAACGCCCAGCGGATCGAAGCCGTGCTGAACGAGATGCCTGCTCTTGCCACCAAGCCCGGCGGCCCGCGAAATTGGGAGCCTCTCCTCTACGTTTGTTTCTCTCGTTTTTCCAGCCCGATTTCTCCGCGCGCCAACGGCATGGCCGCAATCGCCCGCCTCCTCTTGCGCCACGGCGCCGATCCGAACACCAGTTTTATTTCTTACGATTGGCCCGATCATCCCCGTCTCTCGTGCCTCTACGCCGCTACCGGTCTCAACAACAATCCAGCTTTGGCGTTGGTCCTGCTCGAAGCCGGCGCAAACCCGAACGACGGCGAATCGCTCTACCATTCGACCGAACACCCAGATTTGGCCTGCCTGAAATTGCTGCTGCGCTTCGGCGCGAAACCGGCCGGCGCAAACGCGCTCAAACACATTCTCGACCGCGAAGACGAGGATGGCTTGCAAATTCTTCTAGCCGCTGGAGCCGACCCAAACGAGTTGAATGATCGCGGCGAAACCGCGCTGCATTGGGCCGTCTGGCGGGGTCGTAGCCTTCCCATCCTCACCGCTCTGCTCGACAAAGGAGCGGATTTAGACGCCCGGCGCAAAGACGGTCGCACCGCCTACGCTCTCGCCGTGCAGAGCGGCCAAACGGAGGCCGCCGCTCTGTTCGAACACCGCCGCGCTAAGACAGAGATTTCAGCAATCGATCAGTTCGTCGGCGCTTGCGCCACGGCGAATCAGAAGGACTGGGATCTGCTGCTCGCCAATCGGCCGGAGATTCTGCCGTCTGCTGAGAATGAGAGACTGCTTGTCGATCTCGCAGCGAATCACAGAACACCCGCCGTTCGGGCCCTCTTAACTTGTGGCATGCCCGTCGATTCACGCGGGGAGCTAGACGCCACGGCGTTGCACTGGGCCTGTTGGAAGGGTTATGCCGATCTAGTCGAACTCCTGCTCGCGCACGGTGCATCCTTAACCGTCGAAGACCGGCAGTTCCATGCCACGCCTCCGGGCTGGTTTGAACATGGCCGCGCGAACTGTAACGAAGGTGGAGGCGATTATCCTAAGGTGGCTCAGCTATTGATGGCCGCGGGTGCCAAGCTCGTGCAAGGATCCCGCTAGGCCGCCCTCAAACCGTCTCTAAGCGGACTCGCATTCTTTAGGGATATCGTTAGCCTTATTCCAGGCGGTTCGAGGTTCTCGACACTCACCGATCCGCCGAACAGCGCCAGAATGCGGTAGGCCAAGGGTGGACCCAATCCCAAATCTCCGCCCGGAGTGATGGCTTCTCCGATCGAGAATAGATCGAAAAACTTCATCAGGGCCGAGCCCGGGATCGTTCTGCCATAACTCTCAACGATCAGCGTTCGCACGTCTTCGGCAAAGTTGCTTGATAGCCGGATGATCCCGCCTTGCGCCGAGAATTTAACGGCCGTTTCCACCAGCGCCTGCAATGCCTTCACCAATAAGTCCTCGTTTGCGGCCACGGGACCCATATCAAAAGTCGGTGGCATGAGTGTTGTGTAGCGCGACTTGGCGAATGCAGCCGTTTTCTCCAGCGCTTTCGATAACGCCTCGTTCAACGACACCGCGGTGGATTCAAACCGCTCCCTGCTCACGTCGATTTGCGTCAGCAGCATAGCGTCATCCAGAATCGTAAGAATTCGCTGGCGCGACCGTTGGTACACGCCTTTCAGTTCGTGGTTCTGCCCGGTGGGAGCCATATCCGCCAAAATGATCTCGCTCACGCCCAGAAGCCCGTTCAGTGGCGTGCGGAACTCGTGTGAGATAAGGTTCAAGAACTCGCTCTTCGAACGATCGAGGATAGTCAATCTTTCATTGGCCTTGGAAAGTTCCACCGTTCGCGCCGCTACCGCTTCTTCCAAATGTTCATTCTGCAGACGCAAGGCTTTCTGAAGGTTGTGCAGTTTGAGATGCGCGTCCACCCGGGCCTGCACCTCTTCAAACTGAAAGGGCTTGGATACGTAATCTACCGCGCCTGTTTGAAAAGCCTTCACCTTATCCTCGGTTTCCCCCAAGGCGCTTAGGAAAATGACCGGGATACTCGCGAGTTCTTCCACCGACTTCAAGCGTTCGCACACCTCATAGCCATTCATTTCCGGCATGTTGATGTCCAGCAGAATCAAGTCGGGCGCACGCTTTTTCGCCGCTGCCAGCGCCAGCCTGCCCAGTGGAAAGGAACGGACCTCATGCCCTTGCCGTAGCAGCATGTCTTCCAACAATTTCAGGTTGGCGGGATTGTCATCCACAATCATAATGTCGCTTTGAGACATATTAATTGTTTGTATCGACTGCAATCCGCCAAAATGCCGCTGCTAATTATACCGGCGGCCGCAGACTTCCTCCAGTAAGCCGGTAAGCGTATCGTAGTCGTACCTATCAGCCAGTTCTTGCAGAGCGTTCGCCGAGGCAGCGGCGGCACTCTCGCGCACCTGGAGGATCAGCTTGTCCAGCAGTCTCTTGTTACCGTCCGAGGTGGCGTTGCGTAGTTCTTCCGCTAACGCCAGCGGTAATCCCGCAAGCGTCGCGGTGTTCAGCGCCACCAGGTCTGCGGCTACCTCGTCTTCTTCATAGTCGTAGTCGATTTTCAGCAGAGCGCGCATCTTTTCCAGCAAATCGTCTTCGCGGCATGGCTTAGACAAGAAAGCGTCGGCGCGCGTGCCGGAAACCTGGCGCCGGTCTTCGTCCATGGCGCTGGCCGTGAGAACAATAACGGCCGTGCCGTTTCCGCGAGGGTCAGCCTTAATCCTGCGCGTTGCCTCCAAGCCGTCCATGACCGGCATATGCATATCCATCAGGATCATGTCCGGCTGCCATTCCTGCCAGTGCCGGAGCGCCGCCTCGCCGTCGTCCGCTCCCTGTACCGAAAAGCCGATCGCCGTCAGCAGTTTCACCAGCCAATTCTGGTTCTCGCGATGATCGTCGGCGACCAGGATTTTGGGAGCCCGTGTTCCACCACGTATGCTTTTGACACGGCGAAATCTAAGTTGTTTGAGAGCGACTCCGGCGTTGCCGCGTTCGACCGGGATCTCAAGGCGGAATATGGAGCCCGTGCCGGCAATGCTCGCAACCGTGAGATCGCCACCCATCAGGCGCACGTATTTGCGGCTTATGGCCAGCCCCAAGCCGGTGCCTTCGTGGGTGTTCACTTTACCCTTGGCTTGCATGAACGGCTGAAACAGTTTCTCCTGGTCCTCAGCCGTTATGCCCAAACCGCTATCTTCCACGGTGGCGGACAACCACAACGAGTGAACGGTTTTCCGATTCAAGTGGACATCCAATTTCACGTGCCCATGTTTCGTAAACTTGACGGCGTTTCCCAGCAAGTTAATCAGCACTTGCCTTAGCTTGCCTTCGTCCGCCACCACGTAAGGCTCGGTTTCCCCATGAATCACCATCTGGAAGGCCAGCGCCTTAGCCTCAGCGCGCAAGCGGAACATAGCGGCTAGATCCTCCAGCAGTTTGAGCAGGTGAAATGTGGCGGGCCTTAGCTCAGCGTGACCAGCCTCAATCTTGGACATATCCAGCACATCGTTAATCAGAGTCAGCAGATGTTCGCCGCTGCGGCAGATGATCTTGAGATTGTTCTTGGAATCGCTTCCCAGGCTGTCATCCCGCAACATCAACTGGGCGTAACCCAGAATCGCGTTGAGCGGTGTGCGGATTTCGTGCGACATGGTAGACAGAAAAATGCTCTTGGCCAGGTTGGCTGCCTCCGCCTGCGCAGTCGCTTTCAAAAACTGCTCATTGGCGTCGTGAAGCTTCAGGTTGGCGGCGCGCAACTCCTGAGAGTTCCGGAACATTTCGGCCTCCATCTGTTCCACGCGAGTACGCAACTGGCCTGGCGGCTGCGACTTTCCCTGCACGAACTCGGTTACGTCCTCCACGCGATGTATCAGGTACTCAATCTGACGGTCTGCTCCCAGGACGGCCGAATTCATCGGGCTCCAATAGCGCACCTCGAAGGCGCCGTCGGGCCGGCGGACGTCGTATTTCTGGATGGCCATTGTGTCCGGGGCGCCAGTCTGGATCACCCGTTCGAAAGAGGCGCGCACCGTTGACATGCCCTTCGTGTCAGGGTCGTCTGGATTGTCGGGGAAAACTTCGAAGATGTCGCGCCCGACGAGATCCTGACGCTTTGTCATCGTGGCCCTAAGATACGCATCGCTGACTGAGACAATCTTCAGGTCGGGCGTGAGAATGACAAAGAGACTCGGCAGAGACTCAAAGAGTTCCTGCAGGACGGCGCGGCTGCGTCGCAGGTCGTTCTCAACCTTGCGGCGCGCAGTGATGTCGCGAATGGCGCTGGAAACCAACACGCCCTCTTCGGTTTCGAGCGGGCTAAGGCTGATCTCAACCGGGAACTCAGTACCATCCTTGCGCAGCGCGAAGAGTTCCAGCCCCGCACCCATCGTCCTTACTCGCGGATCTTCGAAGAAACCGCTGCGGTGTCCAGTATGTTGATCCTCGAAGCGCTTGGGCACCAACAATTCCATCGCTTTGCCCAACAGCTCTAGACGGAAGTACCCAAACAGCTTCTCTACCTGATTGTTTACCAGGACGATGGTTCCCTCCCGATTCACCACAACCACCGCGTCGGGGGCCGCTTCCAAGAGTCCACGGAATTTCGCCTCGGCTCGGGAGAGTGCTTCTTCCGCCAGCTTGCGTTCGGTGATGTCGCGCAAAATCTTCGAGGCGCCGATGATTTGTCCGCTGACGTTCCGCACCGGCGATACGGTGAGGGAAGCTTGGACGGTCGTACCGTTTTTGTGAAGCCGACTCGTCTGCAGACGTTCAACGCCTTCATTTTCGCGCAGGCGCGCCAGAAAATGCGTTTCCTGTCCCACGCACTCGGGTGGGATGATGAGGCTGATGTGTTGCCCCATGGCTTCTGAAGCGGTGTGACCGAATAGCCGTTCGGCGCCGCTATTCCACGAGGTAATGATGCCATCCAGTGTTTCGCTGATGATCGCGTCGTCGGAGGAGGAGACGATGGCCGCGAGCAAGGCATTTCCTTGCTGAGCCGCTAGCAGGCTCGCGTTCGCCTCGGCCAAGTCGCTGTTGGCTTGCGCAAGCTTAATGGTGCGCTCGCGAACGCGCTCCTCTAGGCCCTCGTTCAGAACTGCTATCTCGCTTTGCGCCTGCTTGAAATCGTCGATGTCGGTGCAGGCGCCGAACCAGCGCACTCTCGCTCCTTGCGCATCGCAGATGGGGAGCGCTCGCGAGATATGCCAACGGTACGCGCGGTCTGAGGCGCGTTGCAGCCGGACTTCCAACTCAAAGGGAGCACCAGTGGTAACGGAGTGCGTCCAGCGCTCGATAGCGATTTGCAGATCGTCAGGGTGCAGCACCGGCTTCCAGCCCCAATCCCTGCTCTGCTTCAAGTTCATGCCGGTGTAGTTTTGCCAGCGCTGATTGTAGTAATCGATCTTGCCGTCCGGACCGGCCGCCCAGATAATTTGCGGCATGGACTCAAGAGCCGCGAGCAACTCATTCTTTTCCTCGGCCAGTTTGCGGGCCTCTGTCTGGGCCTGCAATTCTTCTTTGGACTGGCGCCACTGCGCGGGCGTGGGCAAGCCGGCAATCCGGGGGATGAGGCGATTCAGAAGAACGGCGGTGGCGAGGGAAACTGTCGCCGTGAATATCTTAACCATCCCTTCGAAACGGTAGATGGGCACCCACAGGGTGACAATCGAAAGGATGTGCGTGGCTCCGCAACTCAAGATAAACGCGGAAAAAAGGAGGAGCATCCAGTGAAACGCCAGGTCTTTGCGGCGCTGGTTCAAGCGCAGCAGGCCAATGGGTATCAAGAAGTAGGCAAGGGCAATGACGGCGTCGGCCGCCGCGTGCGCCCAGATTAGGCCGGGCTCCCGCAGGCAGAAGACGTGGGGCATGAAATTTGTAGCAAAGAGATGGCTGAAAAAGGAAATGATCATGCTGACCTGCGAACGGCTGAACTATAAGAAGAGTGGGTTCAGGTTCGCCGTTCTCTCGTTCCACTTAGCGGGTGGGGGACTTTGACTGGCGCTGCTCGGCGACAAAGGCATCGATTTGCTTGGAAATCTCGTTCGTTTCGGATACGTCCTGGAGCCGGATCAGCGTCCAGGCGAGCGATGCTTTCAAAAACAACGTGCGGCCCTGCCCATCCACTTCTTTTTCGAGAGTGATTGAACCTATCCTGGCGGCTTCCTTCAGAACGCGGTCGTGGCTTTCGGAACGCTCCATGACCGTTGCGAAGCATGGACCGCGCCAGCGAAAGAGCCGATCCTGGCTGCCCAGGCTGCGTGCCACGGTTTTTCCGATGAGCGTTAAGATCTGATCTCCGGCCGCAAACCCGACGCGGCGATTTACGTTATCCAGATTCTTGACACATAAAACCAGGACATATCCGGGCCTGCCGGCGTCGATGATTTCCTTGATGTGAGCTTCGGCGTGTTGTAAGCCGGGTAATCCGGTGACCGGGTCATGCGGGGCAAGCGCAGCCGCCGAGTTGTTTTCCGCCGCTTTCAACTCGCGCGCTCGCTCCTCCTGGCGAGCTGCCTCCTGGCAGATGTCCCCCAAACAATCCTCCAGCTTGCTCCTTAAAAGGCGCACGTCCCGCAACTGCCCGGCGCTAGCCAACTTCTTTTCAAGGGCGCGGAGGCTTTGCGCGGAGAGCTCGCTGGTGTGCGCCAGTTTGAGAAACGACTCTGTCATCGCGCCAATGACGGCTTGCTTCTCGGCGCTAAGGTTGCGGATGAATCGTTCGACCGACTTGTTATAGATTTGCAAGGCCTTGACGGCTTCGCCGGCGATAATCAGCGTTTCGCGGCTCTCCGTCGTCTGTTCGAATTTCTCAATGGTCTCATGGATTTGTCGCCGGAATTCGGCGTGTTCGTCGGCATCGTGCTCCACCGCGTGCAGGGCCGACGCCTCAAGTAAAAGGATCACGATTCTAACGAGCCAGGAAGTGACATCCTCCTTCTCCTGATCGAGGTACTTTTTGAATGAAACCATAGGTGGCTTAGGCTGCGGGATAAGCGGCCTTGTGTTTCCTTATCGGTCCTCGGCGCCGATCACGTGATGGAATCTCGGCTAAGGTTGCTCTGAAATCGGAATAAGGTAAGCTGTCTTGAGGCAAAACGTGTTCTCCATACGCTCTTTCATTGCTCTAGGGGTTGTGTCTTTTTGCGGAATAAATAGCCACGCGCAAGGCCTGCGCAGCCAGGATCTGTATCGTATGAGGTCGGTCACGGACGTTCAGTTCTCCCCGGACGACCGCCATATTGCCTACAGCGTGTCGATGAACGACAGGCCCGGCCGGCCGTACACGCAGGTTTGGATTATGGATGTGGCCAGCGGTAAATCCGTGCGTGTGGGCGGCGAGAAAGACTCGTCGTCGCGTCCGCGCTGGTCGCCCGACGGGCGGATGATCGCCTTCATGGGCGGACAAGGAGAGAAGAGCGGCCTCAACTATGTTCGCGCGGACGGCTCAGGCCAAACTTTTCTGGCGGAGATGACGGGCACGAACTCGCCGCTGCCGGGGCAAGGCGAGGACTTTACCTGGTCGCCCGATAGCAAAACTATCGCTTATGTTTCCTCAATCGCCGGTCCGGAAACGCAGGCGGCCGCGGGCGACCCCATGGTGATCTCCCGCTATCTGTATAAGCCGACGGCGAGCGAAGGCCTGACACACTTCAACGACAATAAGCGCCTGCACCTTTTCTCCATAGATATCGCTTCCAAGCAGTTGCACCAGTTGACCACCGGGAGCTATGACGAGCATTCAGTGGATTGGTCGCCGGACGGGCAGGAGATTCTGTTTGGTTCGAATCGCGAGCCGAACTCCGATGAGTTCTTCAACTACGATGTGTTTGCGTTGAAGGTATCGGATGGAAGTATCCGCCGGATCACCGCGACGGAGAGCGCCGAATATGCGCCCAAGTGGTCTCCCGGCGGCAAGACGATTGCGTTCTTAGGAACGAAGCGGGGGTTGACCGACCGGGAAACGACGATGGAAGATACGCACGCCTGGCTGATGGATGCGGATGGCTCGCACCGCCGCGAGATTGGAGCGGCTATCGATAATCGCCAGCACTTGCTGCACTGGGCGCCGGACGGATCAGCCGTGTATGTGGATTTCCAGGAGCGCGGGAGTATGCACTTGGCGCGGTTGCCGCTAGCGGGAGGACAGCCGGAGGTGCTGGTGAATGAACCGGGAGCGGTGGGTGCGTATTCAGTGGCCAAGAACGGCACGCTTGCCTTCGCGTTGGCGACGACAACCGATCTTCCCGAGCTGTATATCAAGGAAGCGGGTTCCGCCGCGCGTCAAGTCACTTCGTTGAACGCCGAAGTGCTGGCTGGGAAAACGATTGCGGGAACGGAGGCGTTTCGCTTTGTCAGCAACGACAACAAGTATGAGGTGGAGGCGTTTCTCACAAAGCCGTTGGGCATGACGGCCACCAGTAAGCATCCGATGATCGTAGACATTCATGGCGGACCGCATGGGCAGAATGGTCCGGCGTTTAACTTCAAGAATCAGACATATGCCGCGCTGGGTTGGGCGGTATTGCAAGTCAACTATCGTGGCTCGACGGGCTATGGGCAGAAGTTTGCCGACGCGGTGTTTGGGGATCAAGACGGGAATGAGGGGCAGGACGTCTTGTATGGAGTCAGCGCGGCGGTGCGGCGCTATCTATGGATCGATCGTGAGCGCATGGGGATTGAAGGCGTGAGTTACGGCGGCCAGTTGAGCGACTGGCTCATCACCCAGACCAACGAATTCAAGGCCGCCATTCCCACAGCCGGTATCTCAAACCTGATCAGCTATAACTACATGACCTATTACAACCAATACGAGGAGATGGAGTTCGGCCAATTCTTTCATCAGGGAAAGTTGATGGACGATGCGTGGGAACGTTCAGCGTTGAAGCACGTTGCCAATGCGCATACTCCCACGATGCTGGTGCATGGCGAAAACGATCCCGACGTGCCCATTGCGGAGGCTGAGCAGTACTTCGTGGCGTTGAAGGATGTGGGGGTGGATACCATCTTTGTGCGCTATCCGCGCGAAGGGCATGGGCTGCACGAGAGCAAGCACATTGTCGATTGGATCGACCGTTCGGTGGCATGGTACCAAGCTCACTTTCCGAAGCCAGCCAGCGAGACTCAGACGAACGTGCAGCCTTAGATTTGCGGCTGGCGGCGCTAGAACTGGAAATGCAAGCCGAACTGCATTTGGCGCATGGGTACCTGGATGGCGGTGATCTGGCCGGCTCCACTGACATCGATAGTGGAGTTGGGGTTCGCGAGATTTGTGTGATTGAAGACGTTGAAGGCGTCGGCACGGAGTTCGAGGGATCGGCGCTCACTCGAGAAGAGGTTCTTCGAGAGTGAGAGGTCGGACTCCCACAGATGAGGGCCGCGCAGTGAGTTGCGGCCGGCAGTGCCCTGGCGATAGGGTTGCTGAGGCTCAGTGAAGGCGGCGGGATTGAACCATTCGCTCGCATTCTGGTTGGAGACGTGCCAGTCGCCCACCACATCCGCGCGCAGCCCTTGGAAGTCGGGGTCATTGAGCAGCGGGGCGTTTGAGACGTTCGGCGTGAAAGGCTCTCCTGAGGAGATAGTGTGGACGCCACTCAAGCGCCAGCCGCCCGCGATGATGTTAGCGACGGAGTTATTGCCGAGTTTCCAGTAGCGATTGCGGCCGAACGGGAGGTTCCAATTGTGTTCGAAGGTAAGAGTGTGAGTGCGATCCCAGGAAGCGGGTCCGTAATCGGATTGAACGTTATAACTGTTTGATGGAACGCCGCCGCCCTCAGTGGTAGTGAGGGCCTTGGACCAGGTGTAAGTGAGAAGGAAGTCAAGCCCGTGAGACAACTGCTTCTGCAGCTTGGTCTGAAGCGCGTTGTAGTTGGAGTTAGCGCAGTTGCAGTATTGAGCAAGAAACTGTTCGAGGCCAAAGAGCTGATAAAAGGGGCGGCGAGGGTCGGCATCGCCGGGTCCGGGAACGGCCTGATTGGCGTTTAGAGTTTCGTACAAGTGGCGGCCCACGTTGCCGACGTACGCAACTTCCAGCGCGAGGGTTTGAGTGATGCGCTGCTGAACGGTGAAGTTCCAGAAGTAGACCGCGGGAATACGATAGGAGTTCAGTGGACTGAGGAAGTAATTGATGCCGATACCATCGGGCAGAGGATAGGCGCCATTCGAACCGACAGCGGGTTCGGGCGGCGCGGGCGGGCCGTTCAACAAGCTGAAGGGGGCAACATAGCTGTTGTTCTGACTCACGCTTTGGGCATTGACGATGGGCGGATTGTAATCGGCGCCTTGGCCAAATACCGCGCCGAGGCCGCCTGGATTGAAGCTGATGCCAAAGCCGCTGCGAATCACAGTTTTCGGATTGACTTGAAAGGCGACTCCGAGGCGGGGAGCAAAGCCGAGGTTGTAGGCTTTGACACCGAGGTTGAGTGGGACCGAACCGACACCCGCCACCAAAACGTTGCCCGTGGACGGATCGAAGCTGCCGGCGCCGCCGGCTTTGGCAGCGGTTTGAGGGAGATAATCCTCCCAGCGGAGCCCGTAGTTCAGAGTGAGCCGGGGAGTGATGCGCCAGGAATCCTGAGCAAATAAGAACATGCGAGTTTCGCGAAGACCCGGATAGTAGTTGTAGGCCGTATAGTAGCGGCCGAAGTTACTGGGGAGGCCGAGTAAATAAGAAGCGAGGGCGGACCCCGTGGATGCGAGGCCGGCAGCGAGGGTATCGACATCCGGGTTGCCGGTTACCGAATCCGTGAAGGTGATTTCGCCTGAGCGATGAAGATCGCTAGGGATACGCTGCTGTTGGGAGCGGCGAACGTCCACCCCGACTTTTAGGGTGTGGTCGCCCAAGATCTTGGTCCAATTATCCACCCACTGAAATTGATTCTCGGTCTCTTTCAACGGGCAATTACATTGATTGACGCCTAATCCATAACCGAAGTTGAAGCCGCCGTTTCCATTAATGTAGAAGGCCGGAAGCCCGGTGGTGGAGGCCGAGCCGGTGTTCAGGCCCGGGAGACCGGCATCGGTAGCCGGGGTGGCTCCGGCGTCACCGGGTTGAACGCGGATGCGATAGCGATAGAAGCCGAAGCGGCCATCGGTGATTAAGCTAGGACTGAAGGTGTGATCGAGCCCGACAGCGAGGCTCTGATTGCGATCGATGGAATCGCCCGAAAAGCTGAAGGCGCTGGGACCGCCGCCGCTGGCGCCAAACGCCGCCGGCGCGTTGTTATTGTAATCGGCCAGGGTATAGCGCGCGAAGAGGTGGGTCCTGGAATTCCAGTTGTAATCGACGCGGCCGTCGTACTGATCGGTATCGAAGGCCTGGACGCCGTTGCTGATGTAGTTGTTAAAAATGTTGCCGCCGCCGGTGTTGGGGAGGGGAATCAGCGCCAGCAATTTCTGCATGGGCGCAGCTACTGGAATGACGTTCAACTGGCCGTTCTGAGAATAGACCTAGCGGCCTGAACCAGTGGCAGGGTTGCCGGTATTAGGATCGAAAACCATGGCGGATTGCGCGGGAACACTGACGCCTTCGGTGGTGGTGACCATGTAGGGATTGGCGCAGCCGCCGGCAGAGACGGAGCCATCGGCGCAGATGTAGCCGCCCAGCAGAGACGATAGATTGCCGTTGCGCTCGGCGGCAGTGGGAACGGTGGTCAGAACCGAACCACCTGTGCGGCGGCGCGTGCCCTGGTAATCAAAGAAGCCGAAGAGCTTATCTTTAACAACCGGGGCGCCTACCGAGCCACCGAATTGATTCCAACGCAGCGACGGGTTGATGCCGGTGAACGGGTTGGTGGCGTTGGTGATATCGTTTCGCAGGAACTCGAAAAGCGAGCCATGCCATTGGTTGGTGCCCGATTTGGTGGTGGCCTGAATGAGCGCGCCGGACGCGGAGCCGAACTCGGCTTCATAGTTGCTGGTTGAGACCTTGAACTCCTGGAGAGCATCGATGTTGGGATTGATAACAGCAATTCCGAGGATGGCGCTTTCGTTTTCCGTGCCATCGAGCATGAAGCCGTTGGCGGTGAAGAACTGGCCGTTGACATTGGCTTGAATGCCTTGTTCCGGATTTTCCGCCGCCGAATGCGCCCAGACGTTACGCTGCGTGCCGGGGACTTCAAGCAGGAGGTTCGTAATGTTGCGGTCTAATACGGGGAGTTCTTCGACTTGGCCGCCGGTGAGAGTCGTGGCGATCTCAGCACGGTCGGTGGTTAGCAAGGGAGTGGCGGCTGAGACTTCAATGGTGGTTTGCACCTGCCCGGGCGTGAGCTTGATGGAGAGCTGGGTGGTGGCGTCTACTTCGACGGTGGCGTTTTGAGAGAGCGTGGAGAAGCCGGGGTTTTCGACGGTTACCTTGTAACGTCCGGCGAGTAAGTGAGTTTGGGAAAAGTTACCATCGCCGCTGGCATCGACATGATAGACGGCACCCCGATCCAGATCGGTGATGGTGATTTTGGCAGTGGGCAGAGCGGCGCCAGAGCTATCGAAGACGGTACCGGTGATGTTGCCCGAGGTGGCTTGGGAGAAAGACCGGGATGCGGCGAGTAGAGACAGGACGGCCACGAGGAGCGCGCGGGCGAGAGATGTTGGCATTGCATAACCCCTTATGGATAGTAAGTGTATCAGCATTTTAGTTATCCGGCTAACCGTAAAGTTACCGAGGAAGGACTGTCGTTTACCACTCCCTTGAAAGAACAAATTAGGGCGCTTACGCTTCCGGCTCCGATTGGGCGTTTTTCATCACCATGGATTAACGGGAAGGCCCGGCGCGGCGGTGAGCAACCGGTGGAACTTAGTTATTCGGGCATGGCTCCGGGATCGAGTTCTGCGCGGATGCGGATGGTTCCGATGGATTTGCCGGCAGCTTCCGCATTGATGGTGATGAATTTCCAGCCCTGCTGGGCGGAAGAAGTTTTGGCTTCGAAGATGTAGTTGTAAGCGCTTTGCGGATCGACGGAGAAGGGAGTGGGCGGGCGGCGAACAAAGGTCCAACCTTCCGGCAGTTCGACCGAGAGATTCACCGGCAGGGCGGATTGGGTGGGATTCTGCACGATGACCGGGATGACAAAACGGATGGACGGCTTAGCCATAATTTCAGGCGCGATGAGGCCGGGGAGCGTGTCGAGACCGTGGGCTTGCCAAAAGGCTGGGTAAAACTTCCAGGGGCCGCCGAGTTCCAAAGTGGGCGCCGCAAGATTGGAGGGGATGTAGCCGGGAGCGGACTGATAGGGCACGCCTGCCGGGACGATTCCTTCGAATAGATCGGCGGTTGAGGAGGAATGGACGAGAGACTTTCCGAAGACGAACAGAACGGGAGTTTCAAAAAAGTGCAGATCGTTTTTTTCGAGAGCGGCTTTCGCGACTTGACCGCTATCGCCCTGGGTGAGATGAAAGGCGCACTCCTCGGCGGCGAGGCGGGCATAGGAGACGTGGCGGGAAGGTGAGACGTCAGTGGAGGGATAGGCGGGGCCCTTGTCTTTAAGGGTTTCAGGGTGGGCCGTGTCACTGAAGAAGTAGAGCTTTTCGGGCTGCCAGGGGCGCAGGCCTTCGGTGAGGTTGCCGATATCGTTGCGATTGTTAGGCGCGGCGAGTTGTTCGGGGAACTGAGTGGGATTGCCCGCCATGTCAAAGGCTTCGGTAGCGATGACACCGGCGGCTTGATGATCTCCGTGATTTTCGCCGGCGACCCAGACAGGCAGCCACGTAGCTACGACTGCGGGACGGGTGAGGCGAACGATGCGAATGAGGCGGTCGAGTGAATCGCCATGATTCCAGGTTTCTAGGGAGCCGAGCACGTTTTGACCGGGTGTATCGAGGCCATTGAGGAACCAGACGTTCATAACGCCGAAGTGAGCGAGGGCGCGGCGCGCTTCAATTTCGCGGATGACTCCGAGCGCGGTGGATTGGGCGAGCCCTTCGGAATCGCCGCCTTGATTGCCGCGAGTGCCGAAGACGACGGCGACGCGCTTTTTTTCATCGAAGATGGCGCGGGCGAGGTAGGCGCCGATTTCGGTTTCATCGTCGGGATGGGCGACGACGAGAAGGAGATCGGCTTTGAAGCGCTCGTCGGGGTTGGGGTTGAAAGAGTCAACGGCGCCAGAGGTGGACGAAAAACACCCGAAAGCGATGAGCGACACGAGGAGAGTTTTCATTGCCTGGTTAACCAGACTAGCACTGCGTTGGAAGTGGGTGCGAGCGGTAAAAACAGGGGTTGTTGCGAAGGGTGAGTGGCCCGCTATTAATAATAGTGCAAATGCGCGGCCAGATGTGTTTTTTTCCGGGCCCTGAAAGGCGAGTTTTTCCCGCATGACGGTGCGGACGGAGAGCGGGCTGTTGCGAGCCGAGTGCGGTGTGGTTGTTGTTTGCATAAAAATTTGGGCGGCCGCGAGTACACGCGGGACGCGCTTTTAAGAGAAGAATAGAAGGGCGGGGCAGGGAACGGAGGTTGGATGAAATTGGGAAAGCTGCTAAGTGGCTGACGGGGGTGGAGATAGGAGGAATGTTAAAGTTTCGAAGGATTGTGACTCACCCAGGACTGCCCTTCAGGCCGCCGCAATGAGGGATGAAAAACAGGAGCGAGTCCCCGCTTTGTGCGTTTGCGGCCGAAAGCAAGCAGCATAACTCCGGCGGCTAACAGCGAGACAGAGGAAGGTTCGGGCGTCAGGCCATTCACCGTCACCTGGCCGCGCCCGGCGAGCGACACAATCGCACCGGATGAATCGAAATCCACGACGTTCAGCCCACTGGCTGTCGTAAAGATGTTGTGAGAGGCGTTACCGTTCACGTCCGAGATCGACAGCCCCAAGCCCGCTCCAAAGGCGGTAACCGTATCTCCGACTTCGCTTTGATTCTTCTGGGCGCTTGACACTACAAAGGGAAGATACCCGAAGAAACCACCATCGGGAGTCAGGCCCGCGCCGGAGTCGGATTCCGCCATGGCGTAAAGGCCCCCGCCTTCATCCAGGAAGTTAATAATCTGGCTGGAGTGAGAATCGAGAATATTCAATTCCGCCTGCGTCAAAATGGCGCCATAGTCGGATGCGATCACAATGGCGTCGTACTTAGTTCCAAGCTGGTTTAGTGCCGAGACCAGCGTGCTCGCGTCGGCGCGATCGAAATCGACGCCAGGAACATACCCGCTGGCAATCAGCCCGTTTGTCCCGTCAACATGGCCGGCAGGGGGCGTGATGCTCGACGTGACGTACAAGAATTTCTTGATCCCGTCGTTTGCAAACGTGTTAAAGGCGGGGTCGGTGACGAACTTTATAGCGTCTTTATTGATATCGGCTGCGCCCGCGGTATTGCCGCCCGCGTAGGCGTGATAATCCGGATCGTGCCCGGTCAAGAAAATAGATCCAACTATGCTTGCATTTGCACATATTCCGCACAGTGAGACCGCGAAAGGAATTACCACTCTGTGGGAACAAAAGACCGAAGTTAGAAAGCCCATGTTACCCTCGCAAGTTATACTA
The DNA here is from genome assembly GCA_963785595.1 of Bryobacterales bacterium. Classification (GTDB taxonomy): domain Bacteria; phylum Acidobacteriota; class Terriglobia; order Bryobacterales; family Bryobacteraceae; genus Bog-105. Next base: position 257,220 of record CAWAVY010000006.1, read on the forward strand.
AAGCCGGGAAGCTGAAAAGTCAAGCTATAACTGCGCGTATGTTGCGGCAAATGTCCTAGGTTAGTGTGAGCATGCCGGTGAAGCGGAGACGGGAATAGCTGGCGAGTAACCGGAGTCTGTTCGTTACCGCTCCCGTGAAAAACCGAGTTAGGGCGCTTACGCTTCCGGCTCGGATGCGCCGATTTTCATCATCATCGGTGGGCCGCAGGCCATGAGCACTCCCTTGAAAAACCAAGTTGAACAGGCCTGGGTGCAAGCGCTCCTTTGGTACAAGTAGAGGCGCTGCAGCCGCCTTGCCGTCGCGGTTCAGCCGGGGCGTCGAGGCGAAATGCGAGGTTTTTCATCACCATCGGTGGGCCGTAGGACCATGAGCGTGGCCAGGAAGTCGGGCGAAGGGCCACCTAAAAAGCGGCCCGCTGGCAAGAATGCCCGCCCTACAAGAGTGAGGCCGATGAGCACTAGACCCGGGTGCGGGGTGCGGGCCGTTGCGGCGCTCAAAAGCGTGTAAACTAAAAGAAAACATGCAAAAAATCCGTATCGCTCGACTCGCCTTGGCGTTTTCGTTAGCCTGGGTCTTGCCGGGCGCGGAACCTGCTCCTCCCAAAATCGATAAAGCCAAATGGGAAACGTTCCTGCGCTACGCCGAAGGTTATGCGCCGGGGGTAAAGTTTGACATTAGCGAGCCCACTCCGAGTTCGATTCCCGGCTATTTCCAAGTGGTCGTGCATCTGTCAAATGGCGAAAGCAGGCTCGACCGCAACTACTACGTCGCCACGGATGGCCAGAGCGTGGTCAACGGCACGCTTTGGGATCTGCGGCAGGCCCCATTTGCCGAGAATCTAAAGAAGCTGCCCACCGACGGCTACTCGTTCGGGCCGCCGGATGCGCCGGTCAGTATCGTCCTTTTTAGCGATTTCGAATGTCCTTATTGCAGTGAGCTGGCCAAGACCATGCGGGCCGAGCTGCCGAAGAAATACGGCGACAAAGTGCGGGTGATCTTTAAAGACTTTCCGCTGACGACTCGCCATCCTTGGGCGCGCGCGGCCGCCGAGAGCTCGCATTGCCTGGGCGACCAGAAAACGGCGGCATTCTGGGCCTTTCACGATTGGATTTTCGAACATCAGGCCGAAGTCAATGCCGCGAACCTCCGCGAAAAGACCATGGCGATCGCCAAACAACAAGCGCTGGATGAAGGAAAAGTCGCCACCTGCCTGGACACCCATGCGCCCGCAGCCGAGATTGATAAGAACATCGAGCTGGCGCGCGAGTTGCAAGTGCAGCAGACGCCCACCTTCTTCGTGAACGGGCGCACGGAAACCGGTGCCCTGCCGTGGGATCGTTTGTCGGCCCTGATCGATTTTGAACTGAACCGGCCGAAGGAGTTTTCGGGGCCGGCGGCGGAGAAATGTTGCGAAGTGGTTATCCCGAAGGTGGGACAGAAGTAAGAGTAGGATTTTTCTTGGAGGGATGGATAATATCTCCGCGACTAGCAACTAGGCGATACTTGCCGATAGAGAAGATGCGGGTGCGGTAAATTCGTAACCGATGGCAAAGCGAGGGCGACTACATTCATGAACAATTCCGCGAAATGTTTCCGGCTTCCCCCGCTGATCTTGCATCCGTTTTCAAGCCCCGAGGATACCTCGGTGCTGATGGAGAGTTCGCGGGCGAGCCTCGCTTTACAAGGCTTTCTGCCGCGCGATGAAACGCCAACGCCGGATCTGGACCGGCAACTGCTGCGGGGCCGCTATGCCGAATTGCGCATGTTGTATTACATCGGCAAGGATGTGTCGCGCTGGACGGAGCAGTGCTCCGAAACCGTGAAAGCGGCGCAGGAATTCGATGGGCGCAACATCCGCCCGGAGACGTTCGCCGTTTTGCTGGTGCAACACATACCGCCGCATGTGCGTTTGAAGCTGGAAGGGTGGGGTGTTTTGGATTTTTGCGCGTTGTTTCGCCGCGCTATCGGGCTGCATGCGGTTTTTCAGGACATTCCCAAAGTAGAAGACTTTTCGCATGAATTTTTGCGCCGCTACCACCGCTATCTTGACCAATGGTACGAGCAGCGGTTGCGCGATTGGGTTTTCGAACGTCCTAAGCCGGAGGAGTACACGTTTGAATTGTACGCATCGGGCGAGTACGCCATGATGCTCGAACAGAGCTGGAAAGAAGGCGAAAGCAAGACAACGTAGCGCCGTAAGCCGACTCTTCCGAACACTCGTCAGGGCCTGGGTTTTATTGCTTGCTTGATTCGAGGACTGCGAAACTAACAACCATGCCCACTCCGTTACGGCGCGCGGATGCAAGCTCGATCTGGCGTGCGCGTTCTGCCATCTCTTTAGCCTCGTGCTTGTGGCCCAGTTTTCGCAAGACAACCGCATAGTTTCCGAGCAGAGAACCGCAGGTGGGATGATCCCGGCCTAAAGTCTTGCCGCAAATGGTAACGGCGCGTTGAAAGACGCTGCCCGCCTCCTCCATGCGGCCCATTTTCACCAGACTCGCCGCAAGATCGTTGAGTGGCACAACCAAAACGGGATGTTCCCCGCCGGCGGCGCTTTCAAACAGGCTCAGCGATTCGCGGTAGGGTTCCACCGCTTCGGCATACCGCCCCTGTTGGTAGCGAATGGTTCCCAGGTAGTTCAGAAGCTTAGCCAACTGGCGACGGTTTGATGAATCTAAGCGCGCCAAGCCGGCTTGCGAATTCAGCAGCAGGGCTTCCGCCTCGCTATAGCTTTTCTGCTCCATTAGTATCAGAGCGAGGCATCCGCGGAGCACCGCCAAGTCTTCATAGGACCCGGTCCGCTCGTTTGTGGCAATCGCTTGGCGGATCATAGCGATGCTTTCTTCGCGGTTTCCGGTTTGCGTGGGTAACACCGCCACACTCGCCGCCAGCAACGCATAGTGCAGAGACTGGGGCCCATCGGTTTTTTCCAGCAAGGCCAGCGCACGGCGCCACTCGCGTTCCGCTTCCAAGTACTGCCCCGCATCAGCGTAGGCGGAAGCGAGAGAAGAGATGAGTTTCACCAATCGCTCATCCGCGATGCCGGCGCTTTCGGCTGGCCGTCAATCCTTGCCGGAAAGCTTGCGCCGCGTCCCGATAGTTTCCCGCGTCAACCAACGTTGTTCCTTCCGATACCCACTCATTCCATGTTTTGGCCGATTGAAAGGCAACCGCAACCTGAAGACTCAACACCACAAAGCAAACGGGCAGTTTCAGCATGAGCCCGACTATGGCAGTTAGTTTTTCCTTATCGTCATGTTAGGAGCTAACTGGTTGGCCGGGAATACACTTAGATCCGGCGGTTTAGCGGCACGGGGTTAGAATAAGTGGGGATAAATGGGTACCGGAGGGTCGCCGGCGCGGCAAAGCGTAATCCGTTTCGGGGAGTTTGAACTCGACCTATCTCGTCAAACACTTTCGCGGCGCGGTATCCGGCTGAAACTCCGGAACCAGCCTTGTCAAGTTCTGGCTTTGCTGATTCGGCGCGCGCCCGAAGTTGTCTCGCGTGATGGGATCCGGAGGCAGGTCTGGGGCGACAACGTTTACATTGATTTCGAGCGAAACATCAACTTCTGCATCCGGCAGATTCGCGGAGTTTTGCTGGATAACGCCGGGTCGCCACATTTTATAGAAACACTTCCGCGCGAGGGCTATCGGTTCATCGCGCCACTCGCCTACATAGGCGAACCTGAAATCGCGCAGCCGCCCGATTCTAAGCCAGGAAAAGAAGCAATGGCGGGCGATTTCGTCAAACCGAAGCAGCGGCGATGGTTGATCGTCTTGATCGCGGCTGGAATATTCGCGGTGGTGGCGTTTTGGCTCATGCGGCGGGACTTGCAGATAAAGGTGACCGGACTTTCTCCGGTGACCAGCTATCCCGGCGATGAGCGTGAACCTCCCCAATGCCCGAAGGCCGACAAGTTGCGTTTTCCTGGGATGGGGAAGATGGCCGCCGCCACATCTACGTGAAGCTGCTAGGGGAGCAGCGTCCCTTGCGCCTCACGCACGACGCCGCCGAAGACAGTTTCCCGGCGTGGTCGCCCGATGGCAAGCAGATTGCGTTTATGCGCCGCCGAACGGACTCCGAATTCGAGATCATGCTGATCCCGTCTATTGGCGGACCGGAACGGACCCTGCACCGGGTACAAGTGGGGGAATTCGTTGTCGGCTCCGGGAGGATGATGACCTGGTCTGCCGACGGAAAGTGGCTTTGCTTCACCAGCGAGCTTGGTCCCGCCAGTCGCCACGGGCTCTTCTTGTTATCCCTTGATTCGGGCGGCGTGCGCCTTTGCGTCAGGCCAAGCGGTAGATATCGCGCCAACTCCGCCGAATTACGCTGGAAGCATTTCGGTTTCTCCGGACCGAAGAAGACTCGCTTATTCGACGGAAGCAAAGGGCAGCCAGGATTTGGTCCAACTCGACCTCAAGTAGAGACCAAACAAACTTGGTTTCGGCTTGCAAGCAGTATTCTAAAGAAATGAACTTTCCCAGGTTCGTCCAGGCAGAACAGTCCTTTCCCAATCGCGCCATCGCCCACATCGAAGATCACATCCGCCAGGAACTATCGTCGTCTAATATCGCTGAGCGCGTTCCTAAGGGCGCGCGCATCGCCATTGGCGTCGGGAGCCGCGGCATTTCAAATATCGCCCGCATTACTAAGGCCGTCGTTGGTTTTTGGAAAGAGCACGGCGCACGGCCGTTCATCGTTCCCGCTATGGGCAGCCACGGCGCCGCCACCGCCGAAGGACAATCGGACGTTCTGGCTCATTACGGCATTCACGAAGCCACCATGGGGGTGCCGGTGGTGAGTTCGCTGGATGTTGTGCCGCTGGGGACGACGCCCGAAGGCATCGAGACCTTCCTGGACAAAAACGCTTATGATGCCGATGCTGTGTTCCTGGTGGCGCGCGTAAAGTGGCATACCGATTTCGCCGGGGCCGTGGAGAGCGGTCTCTTCAAGATGATGGCTATCGGTTTAGGCAAATTTGCCGGAGCCCAAAGCTATCACAGTTTCGCCTACCGCATGGGGCTTGAAACCATGATCCGCAGCGTGGGCGCGAAGGTTTTCGCGAGCGGTAAGGTTTTGGGCGGTTTGGCGATTCAAGAAGGCGCTTACCACGAAACCGCCGGCTTAACGGCCGTGAGCACCGCGCAGGGTTTGGAAAGCATGCTGGCCGAGGAAGAAGCCATTCTGCGGAAAGTGAAATCCTGGATGGCCAAGCTGCCCGCGCCCGAAATCGACATCTTGATTTTGGATGAAATCGGCAAGAACATCAGCGGCGCTGGCATGGATACAAAGGTCATCAATCGCGGCGTGAACGGCGAGTATAATCCGTGGCCCGATACGCCGCTGGTGCGGCGCATTTACGCGCGCGGCTTAAGCGCACTCACCTATCACAGCGCTGTCGGCCTAGGCATGGCCGACGTGGTGCATGACCGTCTTGTCAATGACGTTGATTGGAAGCCCACCTATATCAATTCGCTAACCGCTTCCACGCCGGCTTGCATTCGCATTCCGATTCACTATCCGAGCGACCGGGAAGCTCTCACGGCCATTTCGCCTACGGTGGGCAAAACGAATCTCTCTGAGGTGACCTATTGCCGCATCCGCAATACGCTTGAGCTGATCGAGGTTGAAGTGAGCGAAAATCTGTTGCCTTCGGTTTATGGCAACGTGAAGGCAGTCTCCGCGCCGTTTGACCTGCGCTTTGACGCATCCGGTAACCTGCCCGAGCCGCAAACTCACGAACACGCGGAAGAAGGTCTGCATACGGCGGAAGTCTAGATCCACTTCTTCCGCAGCAACCAAACCTTGATCAACTGCGTGAGGCTCATGTAGCACAGCAAGGTTGCCAGTAATATGGGCCAATATAACTTTGGCAAATGCTCAAGGCTTAGCGACGAAGCCAGCGGAGAATAGGGCAGCCACAGACCGAACGCCATAATGCCAAGCGTGGTGAATGTTAACGGCCAGCTTGCACGGCTCTGTATAAACGGAATTTTGTTCGTACGGATGACATGGATAATCAGCGTCTGCGTCATGAGCGATTCGACAAACCAGCCTGTTTGAAACAAAGACGCGCGCGCCGGGTCCCAGCAATGAAAGACTTCGAGCATAACGAAGAACGTCGTGTAATCGAAGATCGAACTGATAGGGCCGACGAAAAGAATAAAACGCGTGATCTCGCTAATGTTCCACGGACGCGGCAAAGCCACTTGCCCGGCATCTACGGAATCTACGGGAATGGGTATTTGCGAAAAATCGTACAGCAGATTGTTGGTCAACACCTGGATGGGCGCCATGGGAATGAACGGCAGAAACGCGCTGGCTCCCAGCACGCTGAACATGTTGCCGAAATTGGAACTGGCCCCCATGCGAATGTACTTGAGGATGTTCGAGAAGACCTTGCGGCCTTCAATCACGCCGCCTTCCAACACCATCAAATCTTTTTCCAGCAAAATCAAATCGGCCGATTCTTTGGCGATGTCGGTAGCAGTATCTACCGAGATGCCAATGTCAGCCGCTCGCAAAGCGGGGGCATCGTTGATGCCGTCGCCCATGAATCCGACAACATGGTGCTCGCCTCGCAGTGCGCGAATGACACGCTGCTTATGCGCCGGCGAAAGACGCGCAAAGAGCGTGGTCTTCTCCGCCGCTGCCGCCAGTTCGGCGTCCGCCATTTTCTCAACATCCGCACCCAGCAGCATGGGGTCGGCCGAGAGACCCACGTCTTTGCAGACTTTTCGGCTGATCAGGTCGTTGTCGCCAGTGAGGATCTTGACCGCCACGCCATGCTTTTGAAGAGCCTCAATCGCGGCTCTGGCGGTTTTCTTCGGCGGATCCAGAAACGCGACATAGCCTTTGAGCACAAGATCGCGCTCGTCTTCTTTTGAACAGGACTGCTTCGCGGGCAATTCCTTTCGGGCCACCGCCAACACGCGGAAGCCATCGTTGCTGAGGCTGGCGTATTCCTCTTTCAGTCCAACCATCAGCTTGGGATCCATGGGCGATAATTTCCCGTCCAGCTCGAAGTGTGAGCATTGATGGAAGACGTCTTCGGGCGCACCTTTGGTGAGAAGAATGGCTTTCCCATCCGGATCTTCCACGAGTACGGACATCATGCGTCTGGTGAAGTCGAAAGGTATTTCGTCGAGCTTCTTATGCTTGGCAATCAACGCCTGCTCGTGGAAGTCGGGGCAATGCAGGATCGCGTCGTCGAGCAAATTCTTGAGACCGGTCTGAAAATAGCTGATCAGGTAGCTATCTAAAAGCACGTCCTCCGTTTCGCGGCCGGAGACGTCGCAATGGCGTTGCAGCACCACGCGATCCTCAGTCAGCGTGCCCGTTTTGTCGGTGCATAAAACATCCATGCCGCCGAAGTTCTGGATGGCGTTGAGGCGTTTCACAATCACTTTCTTGCGGCTCATGGCAATTGCGCCTTTCGACAGGCAGACGGAAACAATCATGGGCAGCATCTCGGGAGTGAGACCCACGGCCACCGCCATGGCAAAGAAAAAAGCGCCTTTCCAATCGTGCTTGGTAAACCCGTTGATGAAAAAAACCAGCGGCACCATCACGGCCATGAATCTGATCATGAGCCAGGTGAAGCGTGAGAGGCCCTGGTCGAAGCTGGTGGGCGCCGGTTCTTCGGTGATAGAACCGGCCATGCTGCCGAGGTAGGTGTTGACCCCGGTTGCGACAACCACTGCGGTGGCCGTGCCGCTCTGTACGCTGGTTCCCATAAAGCAGGTGTTTTTGAGTTCGGTGGGCGAACTCAACGCCCGCGTTTCAGCTTCGTGGAACTTCTCGACTGGAAGCGATTCGCCGGTGAGGCTTCCTTGGCTGACGAAGAGATCTTTGGCGGCGAGCACCCGCACATCGCCCGGGATCATGTCTCCGGCGGAAAGCTTAACCACGTCGCCTGGCACTAGATCGCGCAGCGGCATCTCTTTCGCTTCGCCATCGCGGAGGACGGTCGCGGTCACGTGAATCATGGCTTTCAGCTCGGCGGCGGCAGCGTCCGCACGCGCTTCCTGCACAAAGCGCAAAGCGACACTCACGACCACCATGCAGGCCATTACAGTTCCCGCGCGCGCATCGCCCGTTGCGAAGGAGACCGCCGATAGGCCCGCCAGCAGGACGACCAGCGGGTTGCGCAGAATTTTCAGCAGCCGGGTAAACCAGCTTTCCGGGCGCTCTTGCGCGACTTCATTCGCACCCGCCGTGCGCGCGCGCTCCTCGGCGTCGGATTGCGTCAAGCCGGTCGCGGTGGTGCGTAATGACTTGAGTAGTTCGTCGCCCTCTTTTTGAGCGGCGTCGATCACCGCGGGTGAAACACGAATGTTATGGCTTTTCGGCTTGCCGCCTGAAGGGTCCACCGTGTTGAGCATGCCATATTTCTTGTTTCATATGTGGGCGATTTTCGGTGGTTGCTGACCTGTCGTTACCGGTCCCTTGAAAATCACGTTGGACATGCCTGTCGTTACCGCTCCTTGGCAGTCGCGGCTCGGCTAGGGCTATGCACTGCGACAAGAGCTTTTTTCATCATCATCGGTGGGGGCAGGACCATGAGCGCTGCCTTCGTGTTACTTTCAACATTGAGGTGAGCGTTTGAGTACGAATCGCAGGCAATTCATCCAAAATTCCTTTATGGCGGCAGCGGCCACCGCTACCGCGTCGCAGAGCCAAGCGTCGCTTGCCAAGAATCTGGGCATACCAGGCCCTTATCCGGGACGGGTGATTGCGGTGGAACATCCGGGGTCGATCATTGCCGGCGTTTATCAAAAAGAAACCATTCAGCAGATGGTGCGGCGCGGGATGACTGAGTTGACTCAGGCTCCCTCATGGCAGGATGCCTGGCGGACGTTCTTCGAAAAGGGCGATGTCGTGGGCCTCAAGGTTTGCCCGGTGGGCGGCCCTAAGCTTTCGTCCGACGCCTCAGTGCTTCGCTCCGTCATTGAAGGACTGAATGAAGCGGGCGTCACAAATTCGAATATTATTGTTTTTAACCGCTACTATGATGAAGCCGTGGTGGCCGGTATCGACAAGTGGCTGCCGCAGGGCGTTCACTTCGATGCCGCTTCGCACCGCTATACCGAAACCCAACTGGACATGGAAGGCTACGACGAAAAGCATTTCATGGAAATGGCGCTTATCAAACCGGGAGATAGCGCGACCGACGCCCATGTGCGGCGCTCTTATGTCGCGAAAATTGTGACGCAACAGGTGAACAAGGTGATCAACCTGCCGGTGCTGAAGCATCATCAATCGGCGGGCGTCACCATCACGCTCAAAAATATGTCGCACGGCTGTGTCAACAACGTGAACCGCAGCCACCTGACGCCCACGCTCAACGCCTGCGGCGTTTTTATCCCCTCGGTGGTGAACTTACCGGTGTTCCGCGAGAAATTTGTTTTGCAAATTGTGGACGCGGTGAAGGCTTCGTACCACGGCGGACCTCCCGGGAAGCCACGCTTTATGTGGGAGCCGAAAACCATGTTCTTCGGCACGGATCCGGTGGCGCTGGACAAAACCGGGCTGAAAGTGATTGATGCAAAGCGCACCGAAGTGGGTATGGCCACCATCGCTCTTTCCAAACCGGACGACGAAAGCCACTACCTCAATGCGCAAGTCGAACACATTGAGATCGCGGGCATGCTGCAGCTGGGCACTTTCGACGACGCCAAAATTCATGTGAAGCGCGTCAACTTGGCGTAAAGCCCTGCCCTATCCGATCTTCACCAGCATCTGCTCTTTGCGGTAAACCAGCGTGGACGTGTTGTAGCTGGCCAGTTCAAAGCCGTGGCCGTGCGTAATGGCATCGGTGGGACACGCCTCCACGCAGAAGCCGCAGAATATACAGCGGTTGTAATCGATGTTGTAGACCTTGGCGTAACGGTCGCCGCCGCTGATGCGCTCTTCCGCGGTGTTTTCCGCGGCTTCGATATAGATGCAATCGGCCGGGCAAGCGGCGGCGCACAGGAAACAAGCCACGCACTTCTCCAAACCGGCTTCGTCGCGCTGCAGCACGTGCGCGCCGCGATAGCGCTCCTGCAACTGCGCGGGGCCGTCGGGGTACGCCTCGGTGATGGCCGGTTGCAGCATCTCCTTAAACGTAATGCCCATGCCTTTGGCGATTGCCGCCGCGTTGCCGAAGACTTCACCAATGTTGGCCATGATTTTCCTTCAGGTTAGCGCATCGCTGGCAATCCTTCGCGGCCGCATGCCGATTCGCCGGAGGCGTTCCGGCAAAGGTGGATTAATGGGTACGCGGTATCCAGTATGGGATACAACACTCTTTCCGTAAGGGACGCCGGCCTCGAGACGATGAGCTTTTTAGTGCCGGGCCTACACATTGGATGGGAATTTGGGGCGATGTAGAGAGCCGAGGGTTCTGATGGATTCGGGCGTTTGAGGTGCGATCGGCCCGGAACATGGGCGGGCGCGATGCACGATACAGCCGCGGGACAGGTTACGGGAAGCTATCACCGAAAGCAGCATGGTAACGCCGGGTGGGATTGTTCATCTGGTGCTTGAGCGTGCGATGAGCGCAGTGGCGGTGGAGGCGAACTTCCCGATGGAACCTGTGATCCCGTGGTTGCGGCCGGATCCAAAGTCTTCGCGATTCCGAACCATGCTAAGGCCCGGACACTTTGCGGCGCGGTGGGCGCGCCGCAACGCTCCACGGCGCACCGTCTCCGAAAACCGCTAAAATGACGGACAGTGCGAGTTCTAAGCCTCCTACTCCTCTGCGCCCTTTTGCTTTTCGGTGGAACCTTCAAGCTTTACCTGAAAGACGGCGGCTATCATATGACTCGCGAATACCGGCGCGACGGTGACCGCATCCGCTACTTCAGCACCGAACGCGGTGAATGGGAAGAGATCCCGCTGGAGTTAGTGGATCTGGATAAAACCGAAGCGGAGCGTAAAGCCAAAGCTCAGAGTGAAGCGGAAGAATCGCGCGCGCTGGATGAGGAGGAGAAAGCGGTGCGCGCGCTGCAAAAGGAAGTCGCCTCCATTCCCATGGAACCCGGCGCCTATTTCATGCGCGGAAAAACGGTGGACACGCTGGCTTTGGCCGATTACCAGGTGATCACCAGCAAAAAGCGCCAGGCGCTTAAAATTCTTTCGCCGGTTCCGCTGGTGTCAGGCAAAGCTGTGGTGGTCATCAAGGGTGACCGTTCAAAGTTCATTGTGGGTGACGACCGCCCGGAATTCTATTTCCGCCGCGACAAGCAAGAGCGCTTCACCATTGTCAAAGTGACTCCCACCAAAAAGAACACGCGCATTGTGGAGAGCCTGTCGATTGCGCCGGTGGTGAATGTAGCGTCGGAAACGCTCAAAGAGATACCTGTCTTTCAGCAGGATAGGGGCAACGGCCTTTTCAAGGTGTGGCCGGAGAAGCCGCTCGAACCAGGCGAGTATGCGATGGTGCAGTTTGGCAGTAGCGAAGACCCTGCGGAAATCGATCTTTTGGTTTGGGATTTTGCGTATGTCCCGGCGCCGCATTGAAGAGGCGGTCCATCCTGGTATTGAAGGGAAGCGCTCGCTGCCGAGTCCGGTCATCTGCTCTAGAACGCGACAAAGTGCTAATTATTTGACCCTAAGCGCCGAGGACGAATGGCTGCGGGCGCACCGCCAGACCATTCATGAAAAAATCAGCCCGGGGTTGGCCCAGTTGGACCGAGGCGAAGGCATTGCGGGCGATGAGGCGCGGGCAGCTCTGCAAAAACGGAAAACGGCTTTCCTGGAACAAGACCCTCAAACGCCATGAGCGCGTTCTTTCTTTCGCCGGAAGCTGGAGATAATGTCCGGACGATCTGGCTTATGTGGCGAGGGAATCCGTGTGAGTATCGCCAATCGCGCCGTCCGCGCCTTGGTCCCGACGCTCACTGGCAAATCTGCTAGCGGGTTGCACCCGCGCTACCCAAGATGTACTAAACTGACGGGTATGCTTCAGTCTCGCCAAGTTGGCTAGTTGCTAGTTGAGCAGGCACTGTCCGCCTGCGATCCACAAATTCATTCAGGGGGTAGTTCATGTTACGGCGCAATGTCGTTTTCATAGCATTTTTGTTGTTGGTTCAAACGCTCGCTTTCGGCCAAGCCTTCCGGGGCTCCATCGCGGGTAGCATCGCGGACGCTTCGGGCGCAGCCGTGCCCGGTGCGGAAGTGAAAATCGTCGATAAGGGTACCGGGTCTACACGCAGTGTGCAAACCGAATCGTCGGGCGAGTTCAGTTTTCCCGATTTGACGCCCGGTATCTATACGGTGACCGCCGTCAAAAGCGGTTTTCAAACTTTTTCACAGGAAATTGAAGTCGCGGTAGGCAAAATTGCCAGCCTGCCCATCACGCTCGGCATGGCTTCGCAGACGCAAACGGTGGAAGTACTTTCGGAGGCGGCCACTCTGGAGACGAGCGACGCCGTTTTAAACGCAGTGGTGGATACCCGCGCCGTGAACGACATTCCGCTGAACGGCCGCGATTTCACGCAGTTGCTGCGGCTAACGCCCGGCTACAACGATACCGGTTCAACCAATGGCGCGCGGGTCAATCAGAACAACTGGCAGATTGACGGCGCGGACAACAACGATTTCTGGCACAACTCCAATGCCATAAACCAGGGAAGCATTTCGGGAGTTGCCGGCGTGCTGCTGCCCATTGACGCTATCCAGGAATTCAATCAGCAGGCATCGGGCGGCGCCGATTCAGGGCGCAACCCGGGCTCGAGCGTGAACGTAGTCATTAAATCGGGCACGAACTCGCTGCACGGCACGGCTTATTATTTCAACCGCAACGAAGCGCTGGCCGCGCACAATCCTTTCGCGCCTCCCGGTTCAAAGAATCCGGAATTACGCAACGAGAATTATGGCTTTTCGTTAGGCGGCCCCATTATCAAGAACAAGACGTTTTTCTTCTTGACCTATGAGAAGCAAAAATTCACGGCGGGTAACACGGCGGAAGCCACCGTTCCATCCTCGGCCTGGATTTCGCAAGCGGAAACGCTGATGGCGCAGTACGGCGTGCCTGTGAATCCGGTTATGGTGCGCGTCTATAATCTGCTTTGGCCGGCGAGCATCGCCAGCGCGCCCGGCACGGCCGACAACTATTTCAGCAATGATCCCTCGAAGTATAAAAGCGACAACGGGGTGATCAGACTAGATCATTCGTTCACCGACAATGAAAAGATCTCGGCGCGCGTATTCCTGGGAACCGGCGAGGCCACCGCTTTTGCCGGATCCGTCTACGGCGAGTATTTTCAGAGTGTGCCGAGCCGCCAACCCAACTATGCCGTGCAGTTGGATTCGGTGTTGAGCCCGCGCCTGGTGAACCAGTTGCTCGCGGGAGTGAACTTCTTCCAACAGCGTTTCGACGATGCGGATCATAGTCAAAACTTACCCGCTGTCGGTTTTAACACCGGTGTGGTCAATCCCGGCGATTTTGGATCTCCGAACATCAGTATCACGGGCTTCACTAACGGCGGCGTGGGCGAGACTCCAAACCTCGGCAGAACCGATACGACGGGGCACTTGACGGACAACCTGTCATACACCATGGGTAACCATCAATTGAAATTTGGTGGCGAGTTCCGGGTTTCTCGTTTGGACGTTTACTACCAGCGCAACGTCCGCGGAACCTTCAGCTTTAATGGGACGGCCGGACCGTGGAACAGCGGCTCTCCTGTGGATGCGCTCGCGGATTTTCTAGCGGGCTACCTGGGACCGCAGGCCAGCCAAGACTCCATATCCACCGGCCAGCCGCAGCGCGTTTACCAGGAAGACGCCATCTCGTGGTGGGCCAGCGATTCTTGGAAGGTCAATCAAAAGCTGACTTTGAACTATGGTGTTCGCTACGAATACAACCAACCGCTTCACGAAGTGGGCGATAAAGGCATCTCCACCTTCCTGCCGTCCTCTCCCACTGGTTTTGCCATTATCGGCCAAGGCTTGTCGTCGCTCTATCCGCCCGATAAGAACAACCTGGCGCCGCGCGTCGGCTTTGCCTATACGCCGGTGCGCGGAGGCAAAACCGTGATTCGCGGCGGCTACGGCGTTTATTACGACGTCATCAACGGCAACTTCTTTATAGACGGGGCAGCCGGCAGCGGCGCCGCCGGCGTTTCTCGCAACCCGGTCGGAAAGACCCCTGTCTATGGGGTAACGGCCGGCACGGATCCCGCTTCCGTTGTCCAAGATGGGGTGTACATTTTTGGCAGCACGCCGACGCCGCCGTTTGGCGCTTTCGGCATAAGCCAGAACCTGCGGTCGCCCTATACGCAAAACTTCAACCTGAATGTGCAGAGGCAAATTTCGCGTAACACGCTGTTCCAAATCGGGTACGTGGGAAGCCAATCGCGCAAACTGGCGGATAAACGGGATATCAATCAGCCCTTGCCTGATCCAAGCGGCTTGTTGACAGAGCAAGAGAGGCGTCCCTTTAATGCGGAGTTTCCGGATTTGGGCAGTATCACCTGGCTGGAAACCGCTGCGGACTCGCAGTACAACTCGCTTCAGACATCCATCCGCTCCACCGGGTTCCATGGCTTGACGGGACAACTTTCATACACGTTATCCCACGCCCGCGACGACATGTCGTATGCGCGTTATGCCGAGCCGGAGAACAGCTACTGCCTGAAGTGCGATTACGGCAACTCCGATTTCGACATTCGAAATGTAGTGAGCGCCTATGCCATCTACGACGTGCCCAACTTCATTAAGTCGAAACCGCGGCTGGGCGGAGGCTGGCAGTTGAACGCCATCTTTGTCACTCACGGCGGAACACCCTTTAGCGTAACCACCGGAACCAACGTGAGTAACAGTTTCGGCGGCGGCGACCGGGTGGATCAGGTAAGCGGTCTGTTCAGCGGCGTCGTACCGATAACAAACGCTCCCGGCAACTATGCGAATGGCTACCAGTATTTCAATCCCAACGCATTCGCTTTGCAAACGCCGGGCACCTACGGCACCACGATGCGCAATCAATTTTACGGACCGGGCTTTAACGCGCTCGATTTCTCGATCTTTAAATCGACGCACATAACTGAGAGGATTTCGGCGGAATTTCGCGTTGAGATCTTCAACTTGTTCAATCGCCTCAACCTGAGCGGACCGGACACCAGCATTGACGATAAAGGCTCCACCTTTGGTCAGATCAGTGGCACTGTTCAGGCTTACAATTCGCCCGGCATCGGTAACGGCGAACCACGCAACGTACAACTCGCTCTGAAAATTAAGTGGTAAATCTGTAAGAGCTCTTCGTCCGGGGTTGGCATGAACGCTGCCAATCCCGGATTTGTTTTAGGGACGGTTGGTGAACTACTGAGTTATTCGGTAATTACGCGATCGGCCCATTCCACGAGCGAAACGAAGATGGCCGGGTTGCCGAACTTCGCCCCCCACTGGTCCAGGTCTGTTTGCAGAACCGCCCGTGCATGGCTGCAAGCACCGCAGGCGTAAATCTGAACATGCCTTTCAGCAACTTTCGTGAGGGTCTGCTCTAACGGTGGCCAGCCAACCGGCACGACTGCGCCGGCAACTGACTTCCGCATAAGCGAAACTGCTTCGCCAAGCAAAAAAATCTGCACCGAATGTCCCGCTTCAGAAAGTGCGAGACCGTGAAGAAAAGGAAACGCCGCCTTGGTTGGATCATCAGAACCCCAAGCACTTTTCATCATGACATTCAGGGATTTATGCGAAGTTCCTTGACCCAACGACGATGCTACTCCGGCAAAAGGTAACGCAGCTAACTGGCGAAGAAATGACCGTCGCGCCATGAGGGACCTCCGAGTGCAAGAAGGAGTATAGCATTCGGCACCCTCAAGGCATAACCCGGAACAGTTCTTCCGCAACCGCCCCGCGCCGCGGCACTTCGAGCCCCGGCATCGGCCTCGCCTGAAAAAGCTTCCGGCAAGGCACGGCCAACCACCTCGCCCAAGCGCTGGCCCGGTTCCGGCGGGCGCTATCGGTGGCGATTCCAGTGCTCGCGTACATCTGCCGGTAAAGCTTCGACACGAAGACGAAGGCCAGCCGCGCCCGCAGATTAGGCGTACATCTCGACCGCTTCCAAACGGAGGCGAAACTGTAAAACTTGTCCCAAACGCCTTGTGTCCGCTCGCGCATTTCGGCCGAACCCATTGTCGGGTGCGGCATAAACATCTTGGGCCGCTTATGCGCGGGAATCAGCCAGTAGCGAGTCAACGGAATTCCATCCACCGCCCCCACTTCCAAATCCTGCTCTTTCTCCCACTTTTCAAAATCCACGGTTCCCGGAAACGGCGTCAGCATCACGAATTGCGCGAAGGTCAGTCCCGCTGCTTGGGCCAGATCCTGGGTGGCGTCAAACGTATCCGCCCGGTCACTCGGCAGGCCGAATATGAACGAACCCAGCACATGCACGCCGCGTTCGGAAAAAATCTTAAGCTGCTTCACCAGGCGCTCGCCTGAAAGGTTAAAGTCTTTGAAGACCGCCTTCAATCCTTCGGGAGTCACCGCTTCCACCCCCACCAGCGCACCTTTTATGCGGGCTTTCTTCATGGCGTCCAAAAACCTGGTATCTTCGGCCGCCTCCATCGTGATCTGGGTGAAGAAATTCATGTCGCTTGGCAACTCAGACAGGCGCTCCATCAGCTCAAACCGTTCGTCCCGCATAGCCTCGAGTTGATTCACTCTCGCTTCATTCTTCTGCTTCTTCGCCAGCTCGATATCGGTAAACGTCACCGGATAAAAATTGTCGTCCGCTAAAGCAATGAATCGAAAGCCCAGGCGGCGCAACTCTACAATCTCTTCAATTACACTGTCGCTGCCGCGCTGCCGCGGCTTTTGCCCATCGGTGCGCCAAACCGAGCAGAACGAGCAGTGTTTAGCGCACCCTCTAACGGTCTGCACGGACGCCCACATGTAGCTGTTGAGCGGCAACAAATCCCAGCGAGCCTGTTTGAAGTCCTGCGCATCCACTTTGCCGCCATTGTAGATATGCTCCGGAGCGCCCGCCGCGCAGTCGCGCAGCACCTGGCTCCAAATCAGGTCGCCATCGCCCTTCACCACGGCATGCGCTCCACCGCGTTCAAAAGGTTCTTCGCAGTAGAGCGTTGGGTGAATTCCGCCAAACACCACCCAAGCGCCTCGCGCGCGCGCCGCCCGCCCTACCTCATAGCCGCGCAGCGCATTGCCGGTATGGATGCCAATACCGACTACATCGCCTTTCTGAATACGTTCAAGATTGAGATGTTCCAGCGTCTCATCGCAGATCTCGGGATCGCCGAACGCGTCCCCAGTCGCCGCCGCCAACACGTAGAGCCAACGTGGGGTAATCACGGCGGTACCAAACGAGGTATCGCTTGGGTTCACAAGGTGAACTTTCATGTTTTAGAAGTGTATAGGTGCACCGAAGGGGTCACGGTAAGTCTATCAGTTTTACTTAGACGAGAACTTAGAAGCGCAAAGGGCACGGCCGTGCCGCGAAACAGAGTCAGGAATTCGCGCGGCCTCGATGTGCCCGTTTTGCGCGAGTTCCTGGAAAGCGCAAAGGGCACGGCCGTGCCGCGAAACAGAGTCAGGAATTCGCGCGGCCTCGATGTGCCCGTTTTGCGCGAGTTCCTGGAAAGCGCAAAGGGCACGGCCGTGCCGCGAAACAGAGTCAGGAATTCGCGCGGCCTCGATGTGCCCGTTTTGCGCGAGTTCCTTAGAAGCGCAAAGGGCACGGCCGTGCCGCGAAACAGAGTCAGGAATTCGCGGCCTCGATGTGCCCGTTTTGCGCGAGTTCCTTAGAAGCGCAAAGGGCACGGCCGTGCCGCGAAACAGAGTCAGGAATTCGCGCGGCCTCGATGTGCCCGTTTTGCGCGAGTTCCTGGAAAGCGCAAAGGGCACGGCCGTGCCGCGAAACAGAGTCAGGAATTCGCGCGGCCTCGATGTGCCCGTTTTGCGCGAGTTCCTGGAAAGCGCAAAGGGCACGGCCGTGCCGCGAAACAGAGTCAGGAATTCGCGCGGCCTCGATGTGCCCGTTTTGCGCGAGTTCCTGGAAAGCGCAAAGGGCACGGCCGTGCCGCGAAACAGAGTCAGGAATTCGCGCGGCCTCGATGTGCCCGTTTTGCGCGAGTTCCTGGAAAGCGCAAAGGGCACGGCCGTGCCGCGAAACAGAGTCAGGAATTCGCGCGGCCTCGATGTGCCCGTTTTGCGCGAGTTCCTGGAAAGCGCAAAGGGCACGGCCGTGCCGCGAAACAGAGTCAGGAATTCGCGCGGCCTCGATGTGCCCGTTTTGCGCGAGTTCCTGGAAAGCGCTACAGTTAGATGTGTTCCCTCCCCATTGTCCGCACTGCAGATCGATCGAATTTAGAGGCGTAGGCGCGAGGAACGTTTTGGAGAAGACCCTGCATTGGATTCTCTGGCCCTACCGCTGTTCGCTCTGCGGCCACCACTTTTTCCTATTTCGCTGGCAGGCGCCTGTCGAGGGTAGCGCCTGACCGGATGGAAGACCCGCATCGGTTACTTCTGCAGCGCGCCCGGCTTTACTTCCAACAGCACAAGCGCGTTCGGCGCTAGGTCAAGTTCAAGGCTCATATCCCGGCTGGACACTCGCGTGATTTTCGGCGCTCCCAGTGCCGTCATCGCATTTAGTTTTTGGACTTGCTCCTCCGTGGGATAGCGCGGGCTTCCTATACTGCGATAAGCCGCAAGCGTATTCGAATGCTCCTCGTCCACGCGGCTCTCGCTCACCTCGGCTCCAGCCATCCGTTCAAAGACGAGCCGGTATTTCCTGGCAGCGCCTTTTTGCTGAGGTTCGATATAATTCCAGATTGCAATCGCCAGTTTGCCGTCTTTGCGCCTGGTGACGATCGCGTTGGGATTATCGTTCGCCAAACGCTCTTCGCCGAGCCGGTGGAGCAAAGCGAAATCATAATAACTGGGCTTGTTAATACCGCCTTGCGCACGCAGTCCGAAATGTCCTTCAAAAGGCTGCCGGATAGGTCCATCTTCCTCGAAAACATCTGAAAAGGTCCAGAAAGATAACGCCACTGCCAGGCCATCACACTCTCGAATTGTGTGCGCCAGAGCCGGCCCGACGAAGGCGGTGTCGCGCGCTTCGTTCATTCCAGGAACGTTCCACTCGGTCCAAAATAACGGAAGATTCGTTTTGCCGGCTACCTGCATCTGCCCTCTTACTTTCCTGACCGCCCGGCACACACGGTCGCCCATAGGAATGTCTTCGTGGGTGGCAAACAGGTTCTCGACAGTATCGTCGGCATAAGCATGAGTAGAGACGAAATCCACGGGAATCCGTTTTTCGGAGGTATATTTCAGGAAATCGTCTACCCAGGCTGCGGCGGCCGTGGCTGGACCTCCCACGCGGATTCGCCTACTCACGCTCTTCAACGCGCGCGCGCTGTGATCGTACAAATCAAAATAGCTTTCCTCGCGGGGTATCCCATTCCAAAAATCGATGTTCGGTTCGTTCCAGACTTCGAAGTACCACTGAGCCACTTCGTCTTCTCCGTAGCGCTCAACTAAATGCCGCGCGAAGGCGGTAATCAGGGCGTCCCACCGTTCCATGCTCTTCGGCGGCGAAACGTTTTGCTTGTACCAAAAAGGATGCAGCGCGTCGGGGTTGAACGCCAGCTTCTTGGGCATGAAGCCGATCTCCACCAGCGGCCTCACGCCGTTCTTCAGGAGCCCATCGTAGATCTGATCCACGTAGGCGAAGTTGTAAACCGGGTCGCCGTGCTCATCCTCGTTATAAACGCCCACCTCGTCGTGAAAAATGGCGTGAAAGCGCACATAGCGAAAATCGGTAACCTGTTTAACGGCGCGCAAATCTTCACGGTAGTTTTCGCGCAAAGCCAAAATGGCTCGACCGGAACCGAACATCTGTTCCCAGAAATGCGGGAATGGAGTGGTGGGAGCAGTTGGATCAATACGGATCTCCGTTTGCGCGAAACAGGGCAAAGTCAGCGCGCCCAGAAACAGGCAGCGATAAAAAGCGTGTGAAAACGGACTCATTGATCATCTCCACCCTCGAACGTGGATTATTACAGGATACTTGGTGCGGCCGCCCCACAAACGCGCGGACTACTTCTCATAAACCGCATAAACCAAATGGACGCTCGCGTGGATCTGGATGGTGCCCGGGGCGATAGCCGCTTGATCGGGTATCGGCTCCTTTAGCGCCGAAACCTCCACTTCGCGGGCCGGAGAGATCACCACCGGCTGCACCTCTTCAATGCGCAGCAGCTTACCAAGCCGCAGATTGAGCGACGAAGCCAATGCTTTGGCACTGGACCGGGCCTGATCGGCCGCTTGCGCTAAGGCTCGGGCGCGGACTGCCCGTTCGTCCTTTAAATCGAACGCAAGGCGATTGATACTGCTCGCGCCTGATTGGGTCGCGGACTCAATGAGCTTCCGAAGCTGTGAGAGATCCCGCACGGTGACGCGAAGGGTATTACTGGCCGTGTATCCGGTGACGACCGCAGCCGCGCCGTCTTTCCCATAGCGGTAGTTTGGATTGATGGAAAGGCTGATTGACTTGATATCCCCGGCTGCGGCGAGCCCTTGTAATTGAGCCGCCAACTCCTTCGATTTGGCCGAATTCCGATCGCCCGCCGCCTGCGAAGTCGGCGCTTCGGTGAGTACGCCAATGTCGAGCTCGGCAATGTCCGGCTCAACGGAAACAGTGGCTTCGCCATGCACCAGCAATGTGGCCGGCTCTTCCGCCGTTTGCTTGCGCTGGGCCGCTAACGGCAGCAATCCGCAAAGCCCAAGTGCTAAAAGCCCGATGCTCATCCGGATGTTCACACTACCAAGCTTAACCACCGCGCTATCCTCGGGATTGTGCGCGATCCGTCCAGGCGTGCCTTTCTTAAAGCGGCGGCGCTGGCCGGGAATCTGCCCTTCCGTTCGTCCGCTTTTGTCTTAAATGACATCGACAGCCGCTTTGTCGAAGATCTTTCCCGGCGCGCCTTTCGGTATTTCTGGGAGCAGGCCGACCCGCATACTGGCTTGGTGCTGGATCGCGCCGCGGTCGATGGCCGGCAGCGAACCAGCCATTCACTGGATGTGGCAAGTACCGCGTCCACTGGATTTGCCCTGACGGCTTGTTGCATCGCGTCCAAACGCGACTGGATCAATCCAAATGCCGCGCGAGAACGGGTGCGCGCTACCTTGCGCCATCTGGCTTTCGAACAGGCACATCAATTCGGCTGGTATTATCACTTCGTCAATCGCAAGAGCGGCGAGCGCGTTTGGAATTGCGAATTGTCCACCATCGATACAGCGTTGCTGCTGGCGGGAGTGCTTACCGCGCAGCAGTGCTTCGCGGCGGATGCTGAAATCGACCGCCTGGCGCGAGAGATTTACGAGCGGGTGAACTTCGCCTGGATGCTGGATGAACAGACCGGCTTCCTGCGCATGGCGTGGAAGCCTGAGTCGGGTTTCCTGCCGGCCGCATGGGTGGATTATCGAGAGAATGTCATTCTGCACATTCTGGCGCTTGGATCGCCCACCACCCCCATTCCGGTGGAAACATGGTTCCTGTTCGCTCGCGACCCCATCGTCTTCGCCAACTTCGGTTGGGTGGGACGCGGACCGCTCTTCACTCACCAGTTTCCACAGGCGTACCTAGATTTCTCCCATTTGCTGGACGGCCCACCTTACGGAATTAACTATTTCGAAAACTCTGTTATTGCCACTTACGCTCACCGCGCCTACTGTCTGAGCCTGCGCAGTCTGTATCCCGCTTTTTCGGAGAATCTGTGGGGTATCACGCCCTCCGATAGCGATATTGGTTACGTCATCTGGGGTGGTTGGGATGCGCACCATCCGCGCCGTGATTTGGATGGCACCGTGGTGCCTTGCGCCGCCGCCGGATCGCTCATGTTCGCGCCGCAAATCTGCTTGCCGGCATTACGCGCCATGCGGGAAGATTTCGGTGACGTGGCCTACGGCCGGTACGGATTCGCGGACGCCTTTCATCCAACCACGGGTTGGACCGACCCCGAAGTTGTGGGCATCGATTTAGGCATCACTCTGCTGAGTGCCGAGAACCTCCGCTCACGAATGGTCTGGAATTGGTTCATGCAGTCTCCGCCCATTCGACGCGCTATTAGCCTGGTGTTTGAAACAACCGGTATTTTTAAACCTTAGTGAAACTGGCTGGTTCTTTTCCCTTGACAGGGTAACGACACGGTAGTACAAAGGCAGCAGAGAGTCTCGCAGCCGGGAGCAGCGAGGATATTCAAAGAGGGGCTTTTCGAATCCATGAAGACTCTAACGAGCAGCATTGTTGTTGTTTTCCTGCACGCAACTTTGCTAGCAATCAGTTCTTTCGCGCAGTTTCGCGCGAGCATCCAAGGCACCGTCACGGACGCCAACGGCGCATTGGTTCCAGGAGCCATGGTGACGCTTACCAGCGACGAGACCAATTTTCAGCGGGTGGTCACAACCAGTAATGTAGGTGTCTACGACATTCCCGGCCTCGCGCCCGGCAAATACTCTCTAGCTGTCGAAAAGACTGGATTCTCTAAGAAAGTTTTGAGCGATGTGATCCTCGGAGCGGAGCAGAGTCAATCCTTTAATGTGCAATTGGAAGTGGGTCAAGTGTCGCAGACTGTGACTGTAAGTTCCGCCGTCGCGGAGGTCATCGACACCGAGACAGCCATGATCGGCGGCACGATCACCGATAAGCAGATCCAGAACATGCCGTCGTTCGGCCGCGATCCTTACCAGCTGGTTCGCTTGGCGCCGGGGGTTTTCGGTGACGGCGCCCTGGGCGATAACGGCAACGGAACAGCCTCGCTCCCCGGCAGCAACATTGGCGGATCGGGCGGCACCAACAGTATTTTCCAAGTGGAGAATGGCATTCAAATCGTGGCCAATGGCAGCCGCCAGAATGCCAACGACATTCAGATTGACGGCGTGGGTGTAAATAGCACGTCGTGGGGCGGCGCAGCCGTGATTACGCCGAACGAAGAATCCGTCAAAGAAGTTCGCGTCATCGCCAACAGCTACGATGCGCAGTATGGCCGCACCAGCGGCGCCCAGATTCTGGTGGTCTCACAAAACGGTACCAACGAACTGCACGGCAGTGGGTTCTTCAAATGGCATCGCCCTGGCTTGGACGCCTACAACCGCTGGGACGGCATTGGAACTCCCAGTCCGGTCTCGCGGGACGACAACCGCTTCAACCAGTTCGGCGGAAGCTTGGGCGGACCCATCGTGAAAAACAAGCTTTTCGCCTTCTTCTCTTACGAAACGCAGCGCAATAAATCGAGCAGCTTGGCTACCGCCTGGTATGAGACTCCGCAGTTCCTGCAGAGCGCGGGTACAACCGGTAGCATCGCCCGGACAATTCTCTCGTATCCCGGAGAGGGTCCCGCGCCTGGGAAACTAATCCAGGTCAGCTGCGCCCAGGCAGGCCTGTCGTCATCGCAGTGCCAGAACACCCCGAACGGGCTCGATCTGGGCTCTCCCTTAACATCGCCATTGGGCACGCACGACCCAACCTTCGGACAGGCTGCCACGCCGTTCGGTATCGGCAACGGGTTTGACGGCATCCCCGATGCGCAAGAACTGCAAACCGTGAGCCCGCAGACAGCAACCAATGTCCAATACAACGGGCGCGTGGATTATCAGGCCACCGACAAAGACCGTATCGCTTTCAGCGCCTATTTCACGCCAGTGAGTTCTACCTATTACAATGGCCCGCAGCGTTCCGCCAACAACTGGAACCACAGTCAACTGGCTGAGTCATGGACCGGCCTCTATACGCGCACCATCTCTCCCACCACCCTGAATGAAGCGCGCTTCAGCGCCAACGGCTGGAATTGGAATGAAGTCAACAGCAATCCGAAGGAACCGTTCGGTTTGCCCACCGGAAATATTTCGGCCATAGGTAATGTGAACGTGCAAAGCTTCGGCGCACAAACCCCCAGCCAATTCGATCAGTTGACCTATAACGGCCGCGACACACTCACCAAGGTGCAGAACAGCCACTCGTTAAAGTTCGGCGCGGACATTTCGCATGCTCAGTTTCTAGACACGGCTCCCTGGGAGGGCGTGCCCAGCTATAACTTTAATAATCTGTGGGATTTCGCCAACGACGCACCCATTCAGGAGAACGGTACCAACTTCAATCCTGTAACCGGTGTACCCACCAGCGCTCAAAAGAATCTCCGGTTCAACATTATCGGAGTTTTTGTGCAGGACGATTGGAAGGTGAAGAAGAATTTGACTGTTAATCTGGGTCTGCGCTGGGAGTATTTCTCCCCGCTCACTGAGACCAAGGGCAATATCAGCAACCCGATCCTGGGGCTGCCTCCCGACCCTCTCGCTGGTCTCCACCTGCACACCGGCGGCGACCTCTTCGGCACCAGCTTTAACAATTTTGGACCGCAAATTGGTTTTGCGTACAATCCAACCTCCAAATTGGTGTTCCGCGGCGGCATGGGCATCGGCTACAATCTTGAGCAGTTAGCCATCACGTCGAACGGCCGTTTCAATCCGCCGCTGGTAGTCAACCTTACGCTGCACGGCTCCGACATTCTTTATGCCCCAAGTTCGGGTGTTCACGACTTGAATGGATATCCCTCCAATCCCGCAGCCATCCAGACTTTTAGTCCAGTGACTGGGCTTCCCATCTCCGGCGCTCCGTCCAATTTGACGGGCTTCCCGAACTTTATGCCCACCACGGTGACCTACCGTTACTCCTTCGACACCCAATACGACTTAGGCCACAACTGGATGGCCTCGCTTGGTTATCAGGGAAGCAAAACCAGTCACGCCACCCGGCAGAGCAACCTGAGCGCGGTGTATTACCCGTACGACAATCCGAATCTCCAAAATCTCACCTTTTATTCCAACGATGCCAATGCGCACTCCAACGCGCTGCTAGGGGAAGTGCAGCACCGCTTTGCCAGTAACTTCGAAATTGATTTTCAGTACCGCCTCGCGCGGAGCATCGATCAAGGCTCCAGCGATTACAACCTCGATCCTTATCCGTGGAATTACTCCTACTCGACCGGGCCCTCGGATTTTGATGCAACTCACACTTTCAAACTGTGGGGCATGTGGACGCCAACCCTCTTTCGCGGCGGCCAGCGCTGGCTCGACAAGGTGGTGGGTGGCTGGACAGTGAGCGGGATTCTGACTGCTCATACTGGCTTCCCGTGGACACCCCAGTATTGCGGTGTCGATAACTTTGTCAATGCCAATGGCGTGCAGCTTTACCAGAACGTCGGATACACAGGCTGCATTATCCCCGCTTCCTATACAGGAACCGCTGGAACCGACTACAGCAATTCGACGTTTTTGGGCGCGGGCAATTTCCCAAACGGCGCGCTTTCGTACTTTAGCGCTTCCCAGCTCAACCCCGAGGCCCTGATTTATGCCCCGCCCGCCGCCAATATTCACCGCAACATGTTTCGCGGACCCGGCTTCTTAGGCGATGACTTTACGCTGGCAAAAGCGTTCGGCTTACCCAAACTGAAAATACTTGGCGAAGGAGCAAAACTGAACCTGCAGGCTAATTTTTACAACCTCTTCAACAAGCTGAATCTGACCAATATCAACACCACCATCGGGAACTACGCGGCGGATGGGACCATCGCCAACGGCAACGCCACCTTCGGCCTGGCACAAGGGGCATTCACCGGCCGCACAATAGAACTGCAAGCGAGGTTCAGCTTTTAGCCGTTCTTGAGGCCGTTTCCAGCGGCCCTTTGCCTTAACCTGAATTATGCGCGCCGGCTGGAAAGTCTGCTGTCTTTTGCTTTTCAGTTCTGCGTTGCACGCCGAGGCTTCCTTCTCAACTCTTTCGAAAGAAGCGAACGAGGCGCGCGATGCCAACCGGCTGGACCGGGCCGCCGGCCTATACCGCCAAGCTCTGGCTCTGCGCCCCTCCTGGGCTGAGGGATGGTTCTCGCTGGGCACCATACAATACGATCGCAGTTCTTATCAAAGCGCGGCGCTCTCGTTCGGCAAAGCCGCCAAACTTGCCCCTAAACAGGGAACAGCCTTTGTCATGCTCGGGCTTAGCGAATTCGAACTCGGCCGCGAGAGTGAGGCATTTAAGCATTTGACGGAAGGCCAGAGAATCGGCATTTCAGATCCTCAATTGCATGACGTGGCGCTGTTTCATGAAGGCGTGCTCCTCCAACGCGCCGGTCAGTTCGATAAGGCCCGCCGGACGTTCTATGCTCTCTGTTTGGCGGGCACCGAGAGCAAGGCGCTCTTGGAAGCGCTAGGTTTGGCGGCCCTGCTCATGCGCGATAAAGCTGCTTCCGCACCGGTTATTTCCAAGGTGGGGCACGCTGAGTGGCTAGCCGGCCAACAGAAATTTGCCGATGCGCGTAATGAATACCGCGCTGTTGTCGAGGCATACCCGGCCTTTCCGAATATCCACTATGCCTATGGCCGCTTTCTTCTGGACGTCCGCGACCCCGCTCCCGCAGTCAGTGAATTCGAGGCTGAAATCAAGAACCAGCCCAACCATGCTCTGGCCCGCTTGCAGATTGCAGCTGTCAGATATAGAGTGGATTCGGCCGCTGGTTTGCCATACGCCGAAGCCGCCGTGCGGATTGAACCGGCTTTACCGCTGGGCCACTATCTGCTGGGCCTTTTGCTGCTCAATACCGGTGACGATAAAGGGGCCTTACCTGAACTTGAAATCGCCCGGAAATTGTTGCCGCGCGAGCCCGGGGTGTACTACGCACTCGGCACCGCTTACACGCACGTCGGCCGAATGCGCGATGCCGCTCAGGCGCGTGCCGTGTTTCAACGACTCCGCAACGAACCCGCTAGTTCTTTGCTGCCCCAACCATAACTACTGCGCGGCGGAAAATTTGGCCCGGGCGGCCACGTCTTTGTGCGGGGCCGTTACCGCTTTTTTCAAAAAACAATTTAGGGCGCTTACGCTTCCGGCTCCGATTTGGCGTTTTTCATCATCATGGGTGGGCTGCGGGCCCATGCGCACTCTGTTGAAAAAACTTTCGACACTATGGGTGAGATGGGCGCGTCAACTTTTGGCACCGGTAGCTTGGCCGTAGTAAGCAGATGGTCCATGCTTGCGGAGAAAGTGCTTATCACGCAAGACGTCCGATAGCCCAGCCACATCGGCTTTGATCGTGACTGTGAGAAAAGCCATATGCGCCAGCTCTTCGACAATCTCCGCCGTGTGCGCCGCCGCCGTCACCGTTGGCCCCCAGCAAAACGGTGCGTGTCCATTGACTAACACTGCCGTTGTCGCCAGCGGATCAAGCCCGGCAAATCGCCGAATAATCACCTGCCCGGTATTCCATTCATATTCGCTTTGAATTTCGTCTGCCTGCATGGGCGGCGTCACGGGAATGGGGCCCCTGAAATAATCCGCATGCGTGGTGCCCAGGCAAGGAATCTCAACGCCCGCCTGCGCCCAAGACGTCGCGTAGCGCGAATGCGTATGCACCACACCCTGCACCCCGGCAAACGCCTTATACAAAGCAAGATGGGTCGGCAGATCTGACGAAGGCCGTAGCGTGCTGCCCGCCAGAATCTGCCCATCCAGATTTGTCATCACCAAATCGGCTGGCGTCAACTTGTCGTAAGGTACGCCGCTTGGTTTGATCACCACGCGCCCGCTATCCGCATCGTAGCCGCTGGCATTCCCAAACGTAAAGATGACCAGGCCGCGCCGCACCAATTCCAGATTGGCTTCCAGAACTTCCTCACGCAGCGCTTTTAACTCCATTTCGAGTTTCTAACCTGGGCCGCAATCTGTCGCAAACGGGGCAGCACATCGCCAATCGTCACCGCTTCCGATTTCTTCGCCCCCAGCGCGAAATACAAACGTTTGTACATGCGGAACATCTCTTCGTAAATAGCCACCGCCGCCGGCTCCGGCTTAAATACGCGATAGCGCGGACACAACGCCATTTGCGCCTGCTCAATCGACGCGAATCCGCGCGCCGCCAGAAAAGCGAAGATGGCCGATCCCAAACTGGTAACGTCGCCCTGCGGAACCAGTATCGTCTTATTCAACACGTTCGCGTAAATCTGATTCAGTTGATCGTTCTTTTGCGGAATCCCGCCGCCGTTGATAATGCGCTCAATCGTTGTGCCGTGCTCCGCCATGCGGCTCAGAATCACCCGTGTGTGAAATGCCGTGCCTTCAATGGCGGCAAACAGTTCATCCTGTGGCGTGCTCGTCAGATTCCAACCAAACGTTACACCGCCCAGTTCGGGATTCACCAGCACCGTGCGGTCCCCGTTGTCCCAAACCATGCGCAACAGCCCGGTTTGGCCGGCGCGATACCCTTCCAGATCGCGGGCCAGTGAACCCGCGCTGGTCCCGGCGCGCCGCGCAATCGCTTCAAACACATCGCCCACGGCCGAAAGTCCCGCTTCAATACCGGTAAGCTGCGGATCAACCGAGCCGGGCACCACGCCGCAAACGCCCGGCACCAGGCTCACCTTATCGCTCAGGCCGATGATGCATGTTGAAGTGCCAATCACGTTCACCACGTCGCCAATCCTCACGCCGGCGCCAACGGCGTCCCAATGCGCATCAAACGCACCCACCGGAATGGGTATTCCCGGCGCCAAGCCGAGCTTCCCCGCCCACTCATCGGAGAGCGTGCCTCCAATCGAGCTCGATGTCCGGTAGCGTCCGCCCAGCTTTGTGCGCATCCCCTTCAGCAGCGGGTCTACCTTAATCAGGAAGCCTTCCGGCGGCAACCCGCCCAGCGCTTCGTTCCACATCCACTTGTGGCCCATGGCGCAAATGCTGCGCGGCGCGTTTGCAATCGTTCGAATGCCGCACAGCACGTTCACCACGTAGTCGCAATGCTCAAAGGCGGTGACAAAACGCTCGCGCTTATCGGGGTTATGCCGCAGCCAGTGCAGCAGCTTGGAGAAACCCCATTCGGACGAATAAGCGCCCCCGCACCACTTGATGGCCAGTAAGCCCGATTCGTGCGCTTTCTCGGTAATCTCCTGCGCTTCCTTCCACGCCCGGTGATCGCACCAAAGATAATAATCGTCCAGCGGCTCCAGATCTTCGCCCACTGGAATCACGCTCGAACCCGTGGTATCCAGCGCAATCGACTTCACAGCTTTGCCGGAGATACCCGCCGAATTCAACGCCAAGCGGGTTGCCTCAGCCAAGGCAATCATGTGATCGGCATGGCTCTGCGTGGCATAATCCGGATCCTCCCGCTTGCGGTGCAGCGGATATTCCGCCACGCCCGAACCCAGACGGCCCAATTCGTTATCAAAAATGGAAACGCGGACGCTAAGCGTGCCGAAATCAACGCCGGCAACCACAGTGCTCATGCTTTATGCCAATACATATCCCAGTTTAGATACTTCGTCGTTGCTTCGTACACCATGCTTGCAACCGGCGCGAGATTCGCCGCCGTGTGGTGTTCAAACCCGCGTTCGCAAATGAGCCGCAGCAAGTCTTGCAGACGCGGAATTTCCACCACGCCCGCGCCCCCGAAGGTGATTAACGGATCGTCTGTGAAATGGCCGTCGCCCACATAGCCACGCACCCGGCCCGCGCGGTCGTCAGTCGAAACACGGCAATAACTCATCGGCCCCGATTTCACCTTGCCCACCACCGTGCCAAACGTGTTCAGCTTGCCCACCGTTCCGGCAATAATCTCCTGGTAATCCATTTTCATGTCCGCAAAGAAATGCTTCGGCAAATTGCTGCAATGGAAACAAACCGCCTTGTTCGGATCGTCGCCATAGTTGTTGTTCCAATCGAGCAGCGCGCTGGGCGTGCCCGACGCCAGCCGCAAGGCATGCATTCCCACCACTCCCGCAATATCAACCTCGCACGCGCTCGACATCAGCTCGTTGCTCATCATGCTCATCACAGTGCAGGGAACCACGCCGAAGTATTCTTCGAGCGAGGTCCAGCACTGCACCGCCGAAATCGCCGTATCGGTTTCGCGCATCCAGCCATCCACCACCGCGCCCAGCTTCGCCATCTTCATTAAAGATGTCGCCGGCACGTCGTTGGTGGAAACATAAGCTTGAATGGCCTTCAGTTTTGCCTGCCCGGCCGGATCGTCGTCTTTCATCTTTTCGATACGGCCCAGGATCTCCGAAAGATCGATGGTGATGACCGAGATACCCGCTGTCTCCAGAATCTTCTCGCTATAGCGAACCGTATTAAACGCCTGTGGGCGCGCTCCAATCGAACCGATGCGCAAGTTACGCAGTCCGCGAACCACCCGGCACACGCCCAAAAACCACGCTAAATCTGTGGTGAACTCGCTGGAATCGGGAGCCTCTGTGTGCAGCGTGGTCAGCGAGTAGGGAATGCCGTACTGCATCAGGTTGTTGCAGGCCGACATCTTGCCGCAGAAGCTATCGCGCCGGTTCGCAATAGTCATCTTGCCCGCCGAATCGGGCGTTGCTTGAATCAGCACGGGAACCTGCAACCCCGAACGCCGCAAGGTATCGGCTATGGCCCGCTCATCTCCGAAGTTGGGCAGCGTAACAATCACGCCATCGAGGGAATCGCGATGCTCCTTAAATAAATCCGCGCAGCGCTTCGCTTCTTCAAACGATTCGACAGCCCCATATCTGGAATCCTGCGTGGTAAGAGCAATAACCTCCACACCGGCCGCGCCTAAAACGCGCAGCATGTCTTCGCGCCCTTCAGCGGCCAGATGCCCCGGAAAGAATCCGCGATTGCCCACAATAAGCCCAAGTTTCGCGGTGGATTGACTGGTAGACATTATGATTTCCTAGGATAAAAGCGCCAAACGTAAACAAGCCCGATGACCAGCAGCAGAGCCCCCCACCAAATGCCGATATGCACTTCGTCCAGCACCACCGGCGCCGGATGCCACAGGCCGTAAATGCCCGCGCCCAGAATCAGCACGCCGTAAGCGGTGAGCAGGACGCCGATGAAGAACCAAATAGGAATTCGTCCGTGTTCGTGCATGTTGTTTTACCAGAAAATGATGTTCGCAATCACCAGCGCAATAGCCACCAGCCCGGCCCAAAAGATAGGCTTCTGAAACCACAGCAGATCGCCTTCTGACGGAATCGCCGTAGCCCCGTAGACCAGGCCCACCAGTTCTTCGTCGGGCTTGGGCTCGGTCATCAGGCTCACCACAATCGTGACCACCACGCAAATGATCCACGACCACAGCGCGCGGTACATATTCTCCGCCATCGGCTTCGCCTGCGCCGAAACAGCGATGTACTTCAATGCGGAGGGCACCTGATTCACCCACGCCCACATGCCGATTGAACTGAGCGTTCCCGCCAGCAGCCCCCAGAAGCCGCCCGCCGGCGTCGCGCGTTTCCAGAGCATGCCCAAAATCACTGTGCCGAACAACGGCGCAATGAAGAAGCTGAATAGTTGCTGCACATAATCCATGATGCTCGAAAACTGCATTACGAAATACGCCGTGCCGATGCTCACCAGCACGCCCAGCACCGTACACAATTTGCCCACGTTGACATAGTGGCGGTCGTCCGCGTCTTTCTTGATCACCGCGCGGTAGATATCGTAGGTCCAAACAGTGGCGAAGGCGCTCACGTTCCCCGCCATGCCCGACATAAAGCCGGCAATTAAAGCCGTGATGCCCAGCCCCAACAAACCCGGACCACAATATCGCGCCAGCATCAGCGGCAGGACATCATTATAGGTATGTGCGGCGGGATTCAGCGCCTGCGCCGATTCCGCCACCAACTTTTCCGGCAGCACCGCCATGCCAAGCAGGCCCGGCAAAATCACAATCAGCGGCACGGCCATTTTGAACGCCGCGCCAATGATGGGCGCCATCTTCGCGCTCCGCAAATCTTTGGCTGACAGCACGCGCTGCACCACCAGAAAATCGGTCGTCCAATAGCCGAACGAAATCACAAAACCGAGGCCCATCACGATGCCCGTCCAATGGATGCCCATGGGATTGTCGCTGAACGAACCCAGCCCCTTCCACATGTGCGTATAATCCTGGCCTGGAAAACGTTCGTGAATACGATGCACCACCCCACTCCAACCACCTGTTTCGTACAAACCCAGAATGGTGACAACCAGCGCTCCCAACCAGATCAAAAAGAACTGCAACACTTCATTGAAAATGGCCGACAGCAAACCGCCGAAGAAAACATAACCGGCCACTGTGAGCGACGAAACCCAGATGCTGAAGTTGAGATCCCAGCCCAGTACGATCTGCATCACCTTCGCCATGGAGAACATATTGATGCCGCTCATAAGCACCGTCATGAACCCGAACGAGACAGCCGAAAGCAGCCGCGCTGGTTCGCCGAAACGCAGCTTCAGATAGCCCGGCACTGAATGCGTTCGAGAGATGTAGTAAAACGGCATCATCACGATGGCCAGGAACAGCATGGCGGGAATCGCGCCAATCCAATACCAGTGCGCCGCCAGAATGCCGTATTGATAGGCCGACCCCGCCCAACCCATCAGCTCGAGCGCGCCCAGATTAGCGGCAACGAAGCTCAGCCCCGCAATC
Organism: Bryobacterales bacterium; assembly: GCA_963785595.1. GTDB lineage: Bacteria > Acidobacteriota > Terriglobia > Bryobacterales > Bryobacteraceae > Bog-105. The sequence continues at coordinate 289,681 of CAWAVY010000006.1, forward strand.
CACGCGCTCATATCGCGCCCGGCCATGAAAAACTCTTCGCCGGTCTTGGTGAAGTTTTTCAGGTAGTAGCCAATCCCCAGCACCATCAGGAAGTAAAGCGCGACGACGATAATATCCACCGCCCCAAGCGATACTAGTTGTTTCGGAGCTTGGAAAAGAAGAGCGAAATAAGGGTGCATTTTTGTGTGCCGAGGACAAAAGCATCCTAAGTTATATCACGCGCCTCCGCCTTGAAAGCGCTTTCCTGAAACGCGCGGCGTTCAAGCCTGCTCGTTTTCACTCCGCACTAATCGGGCCTTCGACTTAATGACGGCCAGCAGGTTACCGACGTGTAAATAGCTGTCGAACTCCCGGTCTTCGTCCTCGGTCAGAGCTCCCGCTTCTGATAGGTCGGCGAGTTCCTGCATGCGAGCTTGATCGTTCTCAGTGAATCTGAAACGGAGCAGGTATCTCGCGGTTTCGAGCGTCAGTTCCTCCGGCTGCGATTCAATCAGCCGCGCCCAGATCGCCGCTTCACCAGTTGGAGTCATCGACTGCGAACTCAAAACGCCACCTCTCTCTTTACTGTACGCCACGAAACTCTGTCTCCTTGCCCTGCGGGCCTCGAAGGCCGCCGCCCACCGCGCGAATCTGCGTTATTTCCTCTGGATCTTAGCCGCGCTGAATCTTCTTCCCGCCGCCGGCTATTTCCTGTTCTCCGGCATTTTTGGCTTCGGCGATTGGAATGCCGTCATCAGCGGCTTGCCTCATCAGCCGCTCCTGCGCATGATCATGACCATCTTCGGCGCCGCTCTGTACGTGTTCGTCGTGCGTCTTCTCGCCATTGCCGTCCAACCGTTTTGTCCTGAGAAGTCCATCTATAAAGATGTGGGCCAATTGCCTTACTATGCCGCCTGCCTGTTCAGTTGCGCCGCCGGCGCGTTTGACCCGCTCGGATTAAAGCTCTTTCTTGTCTCAACAGTACCCGCTGCTTTCGGCGGCTCCTCCGGCCTCCTGTGGGCCGACGTCTTCCTTCCCCTCAAACCATCCGAAGAAACCCTGTTCGTTCGACGCCAACCCTCCTGGTGGATCGCTGCGTCCATACTCGGCATTGCCTACATCTTCTTCCTCGGCCGCGGCATTCAATTCGCCCACTGATCACTCATACCGCAAACAAACGATCGGATCCAAATTCGCCGCCCGGTCGGCCGGATAATATCCAAAAAACAATCCCACTCCCACTGAAATCGTAAATCCCAGCAACACCCACAACGGCGAAACAAACGCCGGAATCGCGGGTAGCGCCGTTCTTACCGCGAACGCAAACAAAATCCCAACCAATATGCCAATCACTCCGCCAATGCCCGAAAGCGTAATCGCCTCGAGCAAAAATTGCACCCGGATATCCGATTTCCGCGCCCCCACCGCCTTGCGCACCCCAATCTCGCTGGTCCTCTCCGTCACCGAAATCAACATAATATTCATCACGCCAATTCCGCCCACCAGCAACCCAACGCCGCTGATGATGCCCGTCAGCAGAACCATCGCTCCCGTCAGGTTGTTCCACAGCGCGCTCAGAAAATCGGGCGACGTAATCTCGAAGTCGTCTTCCGCGTGATAAGGGACATGCCGCTTCCGCCGCAGCGCCTCCTCCACTTGGCCCTGCACGGTACTGAGCGCGAACCCGTCCTTGCCCGCCACCGCAATGAAACGTTCATGCACCTCGGGGGAATTCTTCCTGAAATTGCTCATCGGAATGCAAGCAAACTGGTCCACGCCAAAGCCCGAGAAAAGCCCCTGATCCGGCTCAAAAACGCCCACCACCTCATACAGCCGCCCATTCAGCCGCACTTGTTTGCCCACCGGATCCATGAACGGAAAAAGCGATCCCGCCACAGCGCGGCCAATCACAATCACACTGCGCGCGTGTGCCTCGTCAAAAGCCGAAATGAAGCGGCCTTCCGCCACCGCGAACAGCGGGAACGCGTTGATGTAATTCGGTTCCACCCCACGCAGCAAAAACCGTTCCACGTGCGCATGCCCGTAGCGCATCTCATCCACCTGTTCGCCCAGGTTGAGCCGCTGCGCAAACACCGTCGCATAGGTGACGCCCGGGCTCGCCTGCATGATAAACGGCGCATCGTCGTCCTCCAGATACTTCCGCATATCGTACTTATGCGGCATTTTGCCTGGGTTCTGCCCTGGCGGAAAACGCGTGATAATCAGCGTGTTCGACCCCAGCCGCCGCACGCGTTCCGTAATCACTCCGTTCAGCCCGTCAATCACCGACGCCACCGCAATCACCGTCGTCACCCCGATCACCACTCCCAGAATCGTCAGGCCGGAGCGCACTTTACGGCTGCGCAGCGTATCCAGCGCCACGGACATGTTTTCCAGCACCTCATGCCGTGTCATTACGTCTCCGTTCTTAACGCGGTAACCGGATCCAGCAACGCCGCCTTGCGCGCCGGATAGATGCCGAAGAACAAGCCAATCGCAGAACTCAGTACCAGCCCCAGCACCGCCACCCATGTTTTGACAGACGCAGGAAACGATGTCAGCGTTCGAACCAGCAGCGCGCATCCGAAGCCGATCATGATTCCAATGGCGCCCCCAATCAGGCATTGCAGCAGGCTTTCCGCCAAAAACTGCCGTAGAATATCGGCCTTCGTGGCGCCCACCGCGCGCCGTAATCCAATCTCGCGCGTCCGCTGCGCCACACTCACCAGCATCACGTTCATGATGACAATTCCGCCTACCACCGCCGAAATCGAACTCACCATCACGAATACCGCGAAGAATGAACCGCTGATGCTTTGCCACAACGAAATATAGCTTTGCGCGGTGCCAATGAAGAAACTGTCTTCTTTGGCGGGCTGGTCATGCCGCCGCGAACGCATGATCACCCGCACCTCATCCTGCGCCGCATTGAAATTCTTCTCTCCGCCCGATGCCTTAATCTCCAGCGTGAGGCTGGTTCGCGTGCCGCGCACCTTCAGGAACGTGGTCAGCGGAATAATCGCAAAATTGTCCTGATCCTGCCCCAGCACCGAGCCCAGCTTCTCAAACGTCCCAATCACCAGAAATTCTAAACTTCCGGTGCGAATGCTGCGCCCAATCGGATCCACATTCGGAAAGAATTGATCCACCAGCGATGCGCCAATCAAGCAGACATATTCCGCGTGGCTGTCCTCCGCCGGTGTGAAATAGCGGCCCGAGTCCACCGTGCGCGTATCGATATCCACCATATTGGGCGTGTAGCCGATGATCGACGTATCGTCCACGTGCTTGTTGCCGTACTGCACCGAGAGCGTGCTGCTGGCCGATGCGCCTACTTCCTCGCACGCCTTGCATAGCTCGGCCACGGCCCGGTGATCGTCTATGTGGATGTCTTTGTTCTTCAGCGCCTGCGCGACCACCGTGAAATCCACCACCGCAAACGGTGTCTTCGCCACCCGGAACACATTCGTCCCAAGGTTGGCGATTTTCCGCTCCACATACACGTTCGCTCCTTGCACCAGCGTCATCACTGTCATCAGCGTGGCCACACCCATGGTCAAGCCAAGAATCGTCAACGCCGCGCGCAGCTTGTGCGCATAGATCGCCGCGCCGGCCACCCGGAAATTGTCCCCTACCCCCACCATCTTTGTCAGCCTCTATTCTTCTTCGCTGAGTGAAATGATCGTCAGTTTCTCTCTGATCTGCTTAAGGATAGGCACACCATCAGGGCCGGTGATTCTGCATCGGTCACTTCATCTGAAGTTTACTCGCCGCCATCTTTTCCGCCACAGCGAGCGCCTCAGAAGCCTTCGCTGGAACATCGGGCTCAACACCTGTGCCCTCCCAATTTGTCTTCGACACCGGATTCACCGCCCGCGCGAACGGCACTCCTGTCATGAAGTGATCGTCTATTCGATGGCCGCTCACCGGGTGCGCCCCGCCGCCTGTGGTCTCTCCTATAATGGTGGCGCGTTTCAAATTCTTAAGATTGTAAGTGAACTCCTCGGCTCCGGAGAACGTCCTCTTCGAGGTCAATACAAACGCCGGCTTCCCGCCCAAAGTATTTCCCGGCACGAACGGCAGTGTCCAATACTGGGTGGTCGCGTCCTCTTTGCGGTTATACAAATCGTTCAGATGGGTGGCATCGTCGAACAGATAGGTCGAAATCAGGGCAACCATCCGCGGATCGCCGCCGCCATTCTCGCGCAGATCGAAGATAATCGCATCCACGTGACCCAGAAAATTCATCGCCGCGATGGCTGTTGGTCCGCAGAACGCCGGGTCCGCAAACACATTGAATTTCAGATAACCGATATTGCCGGGCAGAACTGCCACTTTTTCGAAGCCGCAGTTCATATGCTCCAACTGCTTTCGAAACTGGGCTCGCTCGTCGGCGCTGGGTCCATTCTCATCCGCCGGCAGTTTCACCGGACTATAGTTCACCCGCAGATGCTTATCGTGACTCACCGCCTGCAAATGATCGGTCAGCAGCGCGGCAAACGCGTCTCCATCGGTCACTGCGTCATATTCGCCGCGTTTCTGATGCTGCCGCAGCGACTCTTCCATCTTTTGCGCATCCTCCGGGTAAACGTAAAACTCGCGCAAATTCAACGCCACGCAGTCTATCACGAGCTGGCGCGTAGCTGCATCCAAAGAGCGGCCGGCCGGCGTATCGGGAATAGTAATTTGTCCGAATCCGAACGCGGTAGCCAAATAAAACAGCGCTAGCAGTCTATTCATCATGGGTCTTTGGACGGGCCATTCAGTTTTTTGTAACCGGGAAAACATCACTCCTCTTTCAGCTCAACACTTGGTCCGCCTTCACCGCCGCAAAATCTGCTTCCTTCCACTCGGCCAAAAAACCTCAATCTTATCCACCACCCCAACATCCGGCGGGATGCTATCCTGCGCGCCGAATGTCAATCGGCGGCTGATTTACTTCGAAACATAATCCCCCAGCCGCACACCCGCAACATCAATTATCCGCCGAAACTCAGCCAGCTTTCTTCGTGGAATAACCGCCAATTCCGTCACATCTTCGTTCGAGAAATCCAGCGTCACTGTCTGCGTCGTTGGCGTCAATCCCCAAGGCACCGAATCAATTCCTGATGTCGCCGAGATTCGCGTTTGGTCCGCCGCCGTCCCCAGGCTAACAAAACTCTCGACGGTCTTGGTAAGTCCAACCCGGCACGCCAACTCTCTCCGAAAATCCGGAAAAGCGCCCCGAAAAACCCGGCACAATCCCACGTTGGGTACAACGAACTCTCCGCGGTTCAGTGGCATCCTCGTCTCAACTTCATCGCTTACAACCTCGAGAGTAAAAATCGCGTGCCAACTCGCAGCCTGCTGCTTAATCTCTTCAAACTCAGTTCGTCTCAGGTTCAGAGTCTGCCAGTATTCGCCGCCGATCCGCTCAACGAACCCAACCCATTCAGTCCCGCCCTTAGGCCAGGCTCTCCCGTCAACTTTCATCGCCACCCGCGCGTTGCCTCGCAACAAGCTGTTGGCCGGCAAGCCCCCTACCGTCAACGGAATTTGCACCAGCGCATAGCCTGCCGGAGACTCCTTCCAGGTTCTTGAAGAAGGCATGCTTCGGCCGAGGTCATAGCCAATTCCGATGTCGAATCCTTTGGGTGATTCCGGCAGCAGGCGCTCGGCGGAGACTGGCATAAAGCGCAACACCAGCCATGCGGCGGGCCAACACGCCAGCAGTGTCGTAATCAGCACTAACCGCGCAGCGGTCGTTTGCCGCCTGGCGTACTGCCAAACCACCACTCCGCAGCCGATCGCAATCAATCCACTTGCGAAAAGCGGGCCACTTGCAAAGTCAATGGCGGTCGCGCCGCCCCACCAGATAGACGCCAACATCGACTCAGACACAAAGGCCAGCAGCACAATGAACCAACCCAGCACAAACTGTAAGAGCCCATTCGTAACCGTCGCCAGCACCAAGGAAGGCAAGATAAAGAGAATCGCAAAAAACACCTGCCTCAGTAAAAGCTCCCGCACTACTCCAAAGACCGCGAACCTTTGCACGCCAAGTATGTAGCAATCCGAAGCCATCAGTGGCAGGCTGATAAACACCAGGATGAAAAGAACTTTTGCCGCCAACAAATCAATTCGGCGATATGGGCGCGTAAGCCAGAATTGACGGTCTCCCGGAATGGCTTCTTGAAAAATTACTTGCGCAATCAGAAACCAGATACCCACCGTCAGCAATAGGGAAAGCAAATTGTCGATTCCATTCAGGCGGGCGAATTCTGGCATGCTTACCGGCCAGCTCAGCACTGCGAACAAAGCGTGCGCAATGGTCACCATCAGCAGAATCGTTAGACTGAGCCACAAATGTCGAACGTCTTTGCGGAAAATGTGCAGAACCTCTTTCAAGCTTCTCCTGTGGCTCGAGCACCCGCCTGCGCCAGCGACACGAAAATGTCCCGCAGCGACATCGGCCTCACCGCAACATAGGTAGCTCCCGGAAACCTCTCCGCAATCGCCGCCTCCGTGCGGCTCGCATCAAACCTGCTTTCGACAAACCGAACTATCCCCTCCGACGTCCGCGGCTTTGACCAGCTCTCCGGCCAATCCCCCGGAACCGAGCCCGTCCTTTCAAGAGTCACCTCAATCTCCCGATACCTCTCGTACAACTTTGCCGTTTCCTCCGAACACTGCAATCGCCCCGCATCCATAAAGCCCATGTGGGTGGCAAAGCTCTCCACTTCGGCCAAGTCGTGGGAGGAAACCAGAATCGTTGTATCCGCCGCCCGCTCCAGCAGTCCCGCAATCAATTCATCGCGCACCAATGCATCCAGCCCGCTGAATGGTTCGTCAAGTAGAATCAAACGCGGATGGTAAGCCAGTGAAGAAGCCAGCGCCGCCTTCATCTTCATGCCGCGCGATAGCTGGCCTAAACGCCGCTCGCCGGGCAACTGGAACTCGCGTCGCAACTCCGTTTCGAGTCCGTCATCCCAACTCTTATAGAACGCTTTGAGGTACCCCAGGAAATAATCCACCGTCATCCATTCGGGCAGCTCCTGGTTTTCCGATACATAGCCAATCCGCTCAAAGTCGCTCGCGGAGAGCCGCCGCGAGTCCGTATCCAACACCACGCATCGGCCCGCGCTCGCCCGCAGAACGTTCATCAGCATCTTGATCAGCGTCGTCTTGCCCGCGCCATTCGGCCCAATCAGCGCGTAAATACTTCCTTCAGGAACCTCCAGTTGCAGACCGTCAACCGCCGCCACCCGCCGGAACCTTTTCGATAGACCTTCGCAGCGTATGGGTGAGCTCATTCCGTTAACTCCTTTCGCGCCCCCGTCTCTGAACCGCGCACGTTAGTAAGCGGATCCTTACATTTCCGAATTGGAGCCGGAAGCGTGAGCGCCGTAGGTTGGCAGTTATTTGGCTGTCCTGGCGCCACGCGCCATCCGAGCTTTCACCGGTCCAGCGCGACTATACCCCAAGGGCTTCTGCCGACTTTGATTTTTTTCGCCACAGTGTTAGTGGCAAGGTCTATCACTGAAATGTCATTCGACGGCCCGTTCGCGGAATAGAGCGTCTTGGCGTCGGGCGAGAGTGCGATACCCCAAGGGCGCGGCCCAACCTCAAGGGATCCGGCCACTGTATTCGTGGCTGTATTGATTGTGAATACCTGATGGCCGCGGCCCGTACTCACATACAGTTTCGCGGCATCCGGTGATAGCAGCACTGCCATCGGCTTAATCGCACCCGGTTTGCCCAGGGCTATCGCCTGAATCATTTTTCCTTTCACCGCATCCACCACCACAACGCTTCCATCGTTCTCGGCATTCACATACGCCTTAGAGCCGTCCGGCAAGAAGGCCACGGAGCGCGGGCGGTGGCCAACCTTGAACGTCTTAACGATCTTGCCTGCCACTGGGTCGAGTACGGAAATGCTGCCCGTCTCCTCTGATGTAACCCAAACAAGTTTGCCGTCTGGAGTTACCTTCACGCCCTCAGGCTGCGCGCCCACTTTCGCCGACTTTACTACCGTCCCTGAGGCAACATCCACTATGCTCACGGCCTCCTCATCTTCATTCGAGATGTACAACTGGCTGCCGTCCTTGCTGATATCGAAGTTTTCCGGATCGGAACCGGCCTTCATCACGCGCACAACCTTGTTCTGCGCGACGTCGAAAACGCCAATCCCGTCGGCGCTTTTGTCGGGCGGCGGAAGCGTGCTCTCATCGACATCCGGTCCGGCGATGGGCGATCCGCTCAGCGCCACGTAAATGGTCTTTCGATCGGGACTCGCGTGGATGCCCCTCGGTCGTTTGCCTAGCGGCACCGTGGCGATCACCGTGTAGGTCGCGGAATCAATCACTGTCATGTCGCCTGAGGCTTCATTAGTGACATAGAGGCGAAATGCCGTCGATTCCGCTGCCGGCTTTTGCTCCGCCTTTTCCACTGCCGCCGGACGCGAGCAACTCAGACAAAAAGCGGCAAGACAACAAGTGGGAAGCAAACACTTCAGGGTGATCACAAACTATCTCCTTTAAACGTAAAATTGGTTACGATTTTGCCGGATGGCGTCACCCTGATCCGCTGTTCCTGCGTCCCCAGCTTTTCCTGCCATGCTGCAACCACGTAATCGCCCGGCGGAATATTTGAGATCTGAAAAGTCCCGTCCGGCCCTGTCACGGCGAAGTAGGGGTGCTCCACAACACCTATGAACGCGCGCATCCAACTGTGTATATTACATTTGACCCGAATCATCACCTCAGGCTTGCTGAACCTCCGCGCCAACGGAGCGTCTCCCTGCCCCTGGCTGTGATTCCATTCGCGATTAATCTGCGCCAGCGGGTGAATGTTATGCGTCACCGGATCGGAGTTTGTCACCTCCAGCGTCTGACCCGTTTGTATGCCCATCACGCGCGGCTGGAACCAACAGCCCTTCTGGTCGATGACCACTGCCGTGGCGGGCACCGCGAATGTCTTCCCTTCGAGTCCGCTTTTCAGGTAAATGAAAACGTTCGCGAGTGTGCCATTGGAATTCACCACCACCGATTCGTCGTAAGCCTTGACATGGTGCGCTTCCACGCAGGCGGGATCTTCACTCATATCAATCCGCCTGCGCGCCGGCTTCCTCCCGCTGAACTTGATTGTCCCGGCCAGCGTGCCGGCGGTCGAGGGATCAACCTCAAAGTAGGAAGGCGCGGCGGCTGGCTTCGGAGCGGTCTCGGAGTCTTTCTTGGGCGTTCCCGAACAACTGAAAAACACCATCGCTCCGCAGCAAAACGCCAACAGGCGCCGCCGTTTCATTTGAGACTCCCCATTTGCGTATTCTCAGGCGGTCCCGCATTCGGCGGCATCTCGCCGGTTAGAGATTTAAGAAATTCCACTAAGTCGGCCCGGTCGCGCCCCGAGAGCTTGATCGTTTTGATTTCCTTATCGAGATAAGGATTGGAATTGCCGCCGCCGGCGTAGAAGTCCACCACGTCTTTTAGCGTTTTCAGACTCCCATCGTGCATGTACGGCGCGGTCTTCGCGGCGTTGCGAAGCGTGGGCGTTTTGAAAGCGCCCTTATCGGCCTCCAGTTTTGTTGCGCCGTAGCGGCCCACGTCCGTCAACTCGCCTTCGTCGTTCACTCCCACTCCAATGTTGTGAAATTTGCCATCGGTAAAAAGCGCGTAGCTCTTGTTGATTGTATGGCACGCGGCACAGTTCCCTCTTTTCGGGTCGCGAAATATGGCAAGACCGCGGACGGCGGCCGGACTGAGCGCGTTGCTATTGCCGCCAAACTCGTATTGATCGAATTCGGAATTTCCACTGATCAGAGTTCGCTCAAAAGCGCCCAATGCTTCCGTTACCCTACCCATGGTCACCGGCCCTTTACCAAACGCTTTCTCAAATTGTGCCCTGTAACCCGCGTCGGCGGCCAGCTTTGAGACAGTAACTTCGTGCGCCTGATTCATTTCAATCGGGTTCTCCATCGGACCGCCTGCCTGTTCCTCCAAGCTCCGCGCGCGCCCATCCCAGAACTGCGCCGAAGCGTAAGCGGCGTTCACAACGCTCGGTGCGTTCCGAACCCCTACCTTTCCGCCCACGCCCGTCGAATGCCTTTGTCCATCGCTGAACTCGAACAGTGGGTTGTGGCACGAAGCGCAGGCCAAGGTATTATCCAGGGATAATTTTCTTTCGTAGAACAGCTTACGCCCGAGCGCGATGGTTTCCGCTGTTTCGGGAGCGCCCGGTGGTACCGGGACCGGCGGTAGTCCGAGAGGCGCCTTGATCTCGATGGGCGCGCCGATAGGTTTTACGTCGAGACGATTCCCATTGCATCCCGCCACAAAAATCAGCGGAAGAACCGGTATTGTGAGCAGCCATGTTCGAATCACCGCCGGCGCTGGTGCGAGAATAGTGGCACTTCGGTTCATATCTTCATTATTCCTGAACAAAAGCGCAGGCAAAGGAATATTCAGTTTCAGAGGCGTGACCGCCGGAGCGGGGCTCCGCCTTCAGAAGGCTAACAGTCGAAAATGCAAATGTCGAACTCGTCCGGAGAATCGAATGCTGCGCGGGCTCTTTCGGTCGCTCGCGCCCACCCGGTTCATTCGCCCTCCGCCATCGAGCGGGAAGTGATCGAGCTGTTCGACCAGTTAAGAGACCGCTTGCTCCGTTATCTGTTGGGATTCTCTCTAACGGTTGCAGATTCCGAGGATATCGTCCAAGAAATCTTCCTCGCCCTTTTCCTGCACCTGCAATCCGGCAAATCGCGGCATAATCTGCGCGGCTGGGTATTCCGTGTTGCCCACAACCTGGCGCTGAAGCATCATCGAAACCGCCGGGAATCTGAAAACGTCTCCGAGCCGATCAACCCGGCCCTCAATCCGGAAGAACTCTTCGAGACGAACGAAACGCAGAGGCGCATGATAGCCGTGATGCGGACGCTGCCGGAACAGAGTCGCTGCTGCCTCTATCTGCGGGCGGAAGGCTTGCGCTACCGGGAAATCGCCGAGGTTCTGGATATGTCTCTCGGCTCAGTGGCGAATTGTCTCGAACGGTCTCTGGCGCGTATCGCGCGCGCCGCCGAACGGTGAAATCATGCTCCCTCAAGAATCTCATCTTTCCGATCAAGAATTGCTCATGGCCGCCGATGGCGAGCTTTCCGCGCGCGACGGCCGTCGCGTCCAATCGCATCTTACTGCCTGTTGGCAGTGCCGCACCCGCAAACAGGAAATCGAAGCTACCATCGGTGAATTTATCCGTCTTAACCGCTCCACCTTCGATTCCCAGATTCCTCCCGCCGCCGGCCCGCGAGCTTTGCTGAAGGCGCGTCTCGGTCCACTCGCGCAGAAGCGGCGCTTTTCATGGTTACACTCGTTTGCCACCGCCGGCGGCCTCGCGGCGCTCTCATACTTCGCTTTCCACATTTGGGGCGGCCCGCAAGCCGCGCGCGTGGTCGCCGTCCCTGTCCCTAATCCGAGTTTGACTCCGGGCGCCGCCGTTCTGGCCAGCGAGAAAGAAGTGTGCAGTGGCTCAAACACCAAGAACAAGCTCGTGCCGGCCGCGCTCGAGCGAAGGGTATTTGACGAATACGGAATCCGCCCCGCCAATCCAAGCGCTTATGAGATCGATTATCTGATTACACCCGCCCTCGGAGGTGCCGACGATATTCATAACATATGGCCCCAATCCAACCGGGGTACAGTTTGGAACGCCCAAGTAAAGGACGCGCTGGAAGACCATCTACGCGGCCTGGTCTGCGACGGACAACTTGATTTGGCCACAGCCCAGCATGATATTGCATCGAACTGGATCGCCGCCTACAAGAAATATTTCCATACCGATCGACCACTCACCCGATTCTGAGCCACCGAAAAACCTTCAATTCGCCCGACACCCCTAGCTGAGCCGCGACTGCCAAGGGGCGGTAACGACAATTTCACGTGGTTCAGAAGAAACCCTGAACAAAACCTCAGCCCACGGAATATCTGAATATGAATGGTTTTGAATTCGGATCTGAACCCGAGCTTCGCCGGCCCCCACCCGTGCCTCTAGCAATTTTGCTTGCCGCCTTCGCGTTGCAAGCGCAGAGTCCGAATGGCGAAATTCACCTCCAAATCAAAGACCCCTCCGGCGCCGTGATGGCAGCTTCCGGAAAGTTGGAAAGTCTCGCACCGGGCCTGAAGCAAAGTTTCAAAACGAACGCGCAGGGAACCTATACTTTTAGAAATCTGCCTTACGGCCATTACCGGCTTGAGATTTCCAACCCCGGCTTCGCGACGCAGTCCATGCTGATCGACGTGAATTCCGAGACTCCCCTCGCGCGCACCATCACGCTGGCTCTCAGTTCCCAAACCTCCAAGGTAAATGTGGTTTCCGAAACGCCGCTTGCCGGAACGGACCTGCAGATCAACCAAATCGCCGCTCCGGTTCAGACGGCTACCGCAGCCGACCTCGCCAACAGCGGCGCGCTCGATCTATCCGATTTCATGAACCGGAAACTTAATGGCGTTTACATTAACGAAATGCAGGGCAACCCCTTCCAGCCCGACGTGAACTATCGCGGCTACACCGCTTCACCTTTGCTCGGCACGCCGGAAGGTCTTTCGGTTTACGTGGACGGTGTGCGGCAGAATCAGCCTTTCGGCGATGTAGTGAGCTGGGATCTGATTCCCAAAGACGCCATTTCAGAGATCACGCTCGTGCCTGGTTCCGACCCTCTGTTTGGCCTCAATACTCTCGGAGGAGCGCTCTCGGTCCAGACCAAGAATGGCGTTGCCAATCCGGGCCTCAGTGGTAGCGTTTTGTATGGCAGTAGTGGGCGCAAGTCCGCCGATGCCCAGTGGGGAGGAGGCCACGCCACAGGCTTCAATTGGTTTTTCTCGGGCCTCGGATTCCACGAATCGGGTTGGCGCACCGCATCGCCTTCGGACGTCCGGCAGGGGTTCGCACGCCTCGGTTGGCGCACGGATAAAACCGATCTCGCGCTAACCATGTCTTACGCCTACAACACTCTCATCGGCAACGGACTGCAGGACTATCGTCTCCTCCAAGCTAACTATGCAAGCGTCTATTCCATTCCCGACAGCACGGCGAACCGCTCTCCTTCTTTCAATGTCATTGCACGGCACACCTTCAACGACGCGCTCACCTTCACCGGCAACGCCTGGTTCCGTAACATCCGCACGGAACTAATCAACGCTAATTTCAATGGCGACGAGATCGGTAACGACATTTATCAGCCTACTGATCAGGAACAGGCGGTCCTCAGCGCGGCGGGTTATTCCGGCTTCCCAACCAGCGGCGCTAACATCACGAACACCCCGTTTCCGAAGTGGCCTTGCATTGCCGAAGCCCTCGAGTTAGGCAGCCCCGATAGTACCTGCGATGGCGTTAACATCTACTCGAAAGAAGTGCAGAAGGATTATGGGTTCTCCGGACAATTCACCTGGATCGCCTCTCCCCGCATCGGGCGCAACCAGTTCGCCGTTGGTGCCGTCATAGACCGCAACGACATTACCTACACCCAGACCACCGATTACGCTTATGTCGTCCCTAACTACACTCTTGTCAGCGTTCCGGCCTGGCAGAACGGATCTACAGTTGACGCGAACGGCAATCCGGTAGACACCCAGGTCGGCCTCCACGGCCACTCACCCAACTGGAGCCTCTACTTCGCCGACACCCTTACTCTTTGGAAGAAGGTGAACGTGACCGTTTCTGGACGCTACAACAGGGATACGATCGACAATTTCGATCTGCTGAATCCCGTGGCGGGCACCGGCTCGCTCACCGGAGACTATACATTTCCGCGCTTCAATCCCGCCGTAGGCATTACGTGGAACCCGGTCTCGAGCCTCAATGCCTACGCGCGATTCTCGCAAGGCAGCCGGGCGCCCACGTCCATCGAACTTGGCTGCGCCGATCCCAACGCCCCTTGCAGCCTGCCGAATGCCCTGTCTTCCGACCCGCCGCTTCAGCAGGTAGTCACCAATACCTGGGAAGCCGGCCTGCGCGGCAAGCCGGAGGTGCCCTTCATCCACAATCTGAATTGGAACGTCGGAGCGTTTAGGGCCGAGAATCGCAACGATATACTCTTCATCTCATCTGTCGTGTTAGGAACTGGCTATTTCCAGAACTTTGCCAAAACCCAACGCGAGGGGTTCGATGCCGATCTCGACGGTCGCATTGGCCTGGTCACCTTCGGCTTCGACTGGACCCTCCTATCGGCCACCTACCAGAGCACTGAGTCTCTCGATGGCTCGGCGAACAACACCAGCGATAGCGCATTAGCTGGCTATCCGGGACTGAGCGGTAACATCTATGTTCATCCCGGCAATCGGATCCCACTCATTCCCAAACAAACTGGTAAGTCTTATTTGGATTATCAAGCTACTAAGAAACTGGCCTTTGATCTCAACGAGGTGGTTGTGTCCAGTTCCTATGCGCGTGGCAATGAGAACAATGCCTACACAGCCGATGGCGTCTATTACCTCGGGCCCGGTGTTTCTCCAGGCTATGCCATCACAAACTTCCGTGCCCATTACAATCTCACCCGCCACCTGCAACTGGCCGTTCAGATCGATAACTTATTCAACCACAAATACTATACGGCCGCGCAACTCGCAAATACCTCGCTCACAGCCCAGGGAGCCTTCCAGTCTCAGCCGTTCCCGTTCAGCTATGCCACCGGTCCTTACGCAGGCAGTTCCCCGGTTCAAAGTGCAACTTTCTTCGCGCCAGGCGCCCCGCGCCGAGCTTGGATCGAACTCGGGCTACAGTTCTGATAGACAGGCTGTGACTTTCCCTGATCCCGTTCTGATTCGTAGGGCGGCCATTCCTGGCTGCGTGCGGCTTTCCAGCCGCCCCCTGGCCGATGGAGCGGCAAGATGACTTCCCGCCGAAGAACACTTCAAGATAATTTCACTTCGATCCTTTGCAAGCCGTTCGAGCAGAGCGGCGGCCGGGAAATACCCTCGCGACGAGCCACACACCTGCCCGGGCCATCGCGCGCGAGTCGCCTGCAAAGGCTGCGGCGCCCCCCCCGCCAAAAGAAACGCCGCATCAGAGCCGGAAGCGTAAGCGCCCTAACTTGTTTTTCAAGGGAGTGCTCATGGGCCCGCGGCCCGCCAATGGTGATGAAAATGACATCGTGCCGACTCGAAGCCGGAAGCGTAAGCCGCGCGACCGCTTTTGCGGTCATCAATGCGAATCACAGCTGTGCCCCAGTTAGCGCGCGGATTGCGGACGAGGCGGATACCGCCTCTGCCATTGATACCAACAAGATCGAAATCGCCAGGATTGCGCGGAAGCGACGCCCCAGAAACGTCAGGGCGACTTGACCCTGTTTCATGGGACCCCTTGGCAAGGCGGATAGCCGATGGATTCCCTAGAGGGAGATCTACCGTGAAGGGGGCGTGATCTGAAACTCCATCGTGTACGGCGTTATTGAGATCGCGCATGGTAAGCGGGAAGTGCGGCGCGAATTCATAGCTCATTCCTTCGCCGCGCGGTTGCGGAATGAAGGGCTTAACAAAAAACCAATCGAGCTTGTAGCGCCCCACCAGCCCGCCAAAATCGCGTTCCAGGGTAAACGTTGGCGTGAATCCTTTCAGCGCTCGCTGGTTGCTGTTTGCGAGAGTGCCTTCTTTGTCTTGTGAATTGTGTTCTGGTTCGCCGCGGAAATCGAAGGCATATTGATCAGCAAATCGAAACCTCTCCACGTGCCGGAAAAAGGATAGCCTCCTTGTTATTGCCAATGACTGGGAGATGGATGGACGTCGGGTCGAGGTAATTCTTGAAGTATCGGATTGGTGTTACCGCTGCGAAAGGTAAGGAGGCAGGTGTTCCCCATTTGAGCGACTGCGTCACCCAAAACTCGTAGTTCTTTACGCGTTTGACAATCTCGCGGCGAATCGACGTTGGTGTTCCGTCGGCCCCCGTGGTGTTCAGGTCGCCGGCGACAATCACCGGATGCCCGATCTGTTGAATCTGAATGAGCAAGGCGTCCATTTGCCTTGTACGGCATTCCGGCTGGCATTTGTTTTCCAGATGCGCGTTGACAACAGTGGCCACCTGGGTCTGCAAATCTGGAATCGCGAGGTCGGCGATGGGGAAAATGGCGACCACGCCGTCGGAGTGCCAGACGATGTGGATCTCGGGGGTGCGCGGCGTGTTTTCAAGATGAACGTCGGCGAGTATCCAGTCGATGAGCGACGTTTCGCCCCTAAATTCCATGCCGAGCGAATGGCGGACGGTGCTGTGGGCGCCGTCGCAGCCGATGAGCCATTGAGACTCGAACGTTTCTTCAGAGCCGTCGGAGTGGCGCAGTGTGGAAACGACCTTGCCAGCGGATTCCGTGAAGTTTGCCAGTTCGACGGAGCGTTCCACCTTGACTCCGAGCGTATTGAGGAACTCATCGAGGACGCGCTCGGTTTCGCTTTGCGGAATCATCAAGGCGAAGGGATACTTGCTGGCTAATCCATCAAGGGTGAGGTGGGCGATGGGTTTCTTGCCGGCCGAGATGTTGAGTGAACTGATTTTATATCCGGCATCGACGAGAGCCGCGCTGCAACCCGCGCGCTCGAAGAGCTCGAGCGGACGGCTCCAAATGACGAGTGCTTTGGATTTGTCGGTTCGTTGAGGCGCCTTGTCGATGATGCGCACCTGCAGGCCGTAGCGCGCCAGTTCGATGGCCATGGTGAGACCTACGGGGGGTACCAAGCACATCCAAACGAAAACCTCCGTTAAGGTTTTGGCGGAAGATGCACGCCGCCTAAGTCGTTGATTCTGTGTGCGACGTTAGTTGACCTGCTTGCTCGTGCCTCCCAACTGCACGGCAAAGTTGCTTCGCGTCGGTGGGCCTTGCCTTCCTATAGAGTCAATAACTTACACAGGCGTGCAAGAGCTAACGGAGGTTTTCGTTTGAATGTGGCTACTACCCCATCATGGGCGAAATGACGCCGCAAGGGGTCGAAATCGCCAAAGCGCACATGCAGCGTTTGGCGGCCTCTTCGTCCAAGCTTGTGACCACTTACGAACTGGCTCCCTCTTAAGGCATCTGGACGACAATGCGCGGTTTTCCGGGTGCGTTCCACGCGTCATCAATTGCCGACAGGGGGACGATCTTCGTAGCAATTTGAAGCCCTGCAGGGCCGACGGCATCGAAAACACTCTTGATCGAGGCAAGCAGCCTCGGAAATGGAACGCTCTTGACGCCACTGCCCATCAATTGGATAGCGGAGGAGCGGAGCGCCGCGCCCGGCAATTCGATGTTCTCCTCGCGGCTCGCCCCGCCCACATGCACGAAGCGGACGGGGCGGGCATCCTCCACACCCTCGGCAATCGCGACGATGACGGTCCTCGCGCTCTCGCCCCAGAGGTAATCGATTACAACGTCGATACCGTGAGAGAATTCTTCGGCCAGCGCCTTCTCGTACTGCTTTCCGCCAAGCGGGTGGAATGTGCCCAGAGTGAAAGGAACCACGAGATCCGCCCCAAACGAGGAGAGTTCCTTGAGTTCGTTTTCGTTCCGTCCGGTACCGATGACTTTTCCCGCGCCGAGATGCTTTGCCAGTTGCACCGCGAGTCTGCCCGCGGTTCCTGTTGCGCCATTGACCAGCACTGTTTCCCCACGTTGTATGTGGGCACGTTCGACCAGCGCTGCCCAAGCCGACATGCCGGGATTGGCGATCGCTGCCGCCGTGATGTCGTCCAGTCCGTCAGGAATCGCAATACACTGTTGCGGGCGAACCAGGGACTTTTCCGCGAGGGCTCCGTAAGGAGCTTCCGGCAGCACGAAGTAAACCCGGCGTCCATCTCGGGTGCGACCCACGCCGTCGGCCCCGGGGACGGATGGAAATTGTCCGCTGGCGCTGTAGTGGCTGCCCGAAGACCGGGACTTGCTGAACTGACTAAGCGCGGAAGCACTCACCGCGATGATTTCCATTCCATCGGAAGGAACAGGATCGGCAAAATCTCCGAACACAGGCTTTTGCCCGGCTGAGGTGATGATTGCTGCTTTCATAAATTTTCTCCTGTCTAAGCTCATTCGAAGCACATTATCTAACAACGTTCAATTTATTAAACGCTGTTTGACTTTGCAAAGTCAAGCTGGTATTGATGGGTTGATGAAAGTGAACCGCGACATGGTGACCCGCGCTGGCCTGAAGCTCTTGAATGAAGTGGGCCTTGAGCAACTGACGCTGCGGCTTCTCGGGCGGGAGCTAAAGATCCAGCCAGCAACGGTTTACTGGCATTTCAAGAGCAAAGATGCGCTGATCGACGAAATGGCCACGATCGTCCTCGCCGAGGGAGCCCGTCACCTCGTCCCCGGAAAGGAGACGGAGGATTGGCGCGCCTGGGCCGCTTCTTTCGGAATAGGTCTCCGCAAGACCCTGTTGACGTACCGCGATGGCGCCAGAATGATAGCGGGAACCCGGCTGACCAATACCGGCTATATGCAGACGGCAGAGCGGATAGCGGGCCACCTCGTCAAGAGCGGCTTCACTGTTCGCCAGGTCGTCGTTCTGCTCAGTACAATTTACAACTACACGCTCAGCTTTGTTACTGAGGAGCAAGCGGTCTTTCCGCGACCGGGTGAGAGGTCCCCTCAATACAACTTGGCTGAGAGGAACGCAAAGCTCGATCCGAAAGAGTTTCCGGTCCTTCGTCAAAGCGGCTCCATCCTATTCGATAGGTTTGATCGCCGCTATAAGGAAGGGCTCGAACTGATCGTGCGTGGCGCGGGCGGTTCGAAAGGAAAACGATCCCCGCCGGACCAACAGAAGACGGTCACCGCTGATCAGCTCTGATTCGCAACTCTTGACGGGGTACCAAGCACATCCAAACGAAAACCTCCGTTAAGGTTTTGGCGGAAGATGCACGCCGCCTAAGTCGTTGATTCTGTGTGCGACGTTAGTTGACCTGCTTGCTCGTGTCTCTCAACTGCACGGCAAAGTTGCTTCGCGTCGGTGGGCCTTGCCTTCCTATAGAGTCAATAACTTACACAGGCGTGCAAGAGCTAACGGAGGTTTTCGTTTGAATGTGGCTACTACCCCGGAAAACAACTATCGCGTTTGGACTGACGCCGATCTTCAGACGACGCGCGAGGCACTTCAGAAATGATCAAATTGATGATAGGCAACCAGAAAGGCGGCGTGGGAAAGACCACTTCGGCGATTACGCTCGCCCGATGCTTTGCTGATCGCGGACTTAAAACGCTGCTCATTGACAGCGACCCGCAAGGGTCTATCGCTGTTACCCTGCGACTGAAACCGCAAAACTACATCGCCGATTTCATCCTGAATCAATTACGCTTGCCGGACTGCGTTACGACCGTTGCCGAGCGGCTTGACGTGCTTTGCGGCAACCGCGAAACCACGACCATGGAACAGCGCATTTTCACCATGTATGGCCGCGAACTGGTCTTTCAGAAGGCTTTCGAACTGTATGAAGACACCTACGACGCCATTGTCGTCGATGTGGCACCCTCCATTTCCCTCCTCCAGGCGTGCTCTATGGTGTTTTGCCAAAACGTTGTTATTCCGATTTCTATGGACACTCTGAGCGTGTCTGGCGCCGGCGCGACCATCTTCTCAGGTCAGACAATCGGCGACAGCGTACGCGTTCCTATACGCTCCGTTGGGCTTCTGCCAACCATCGTAAATAAGCGGTTTGGTCTCACTGACATCGTGATGAAAATGATGGGCCAACTCAGCGAAACTTATAAAATCCCCATTCTGCCGGCTATTCGCACTGACCAGGTTATCGGGAAAGCGACTCGGGCCCACAAGATGGTGGCTGATCTCGATCCGGCTTCAAAGGCACTTGAAGACTATGACGCCGCTGCCGCACAGTTATTGGAGTTCTTCAAAGTGGAAGGAATGAACGCTCAGGCTCAGAATGGCCAAAGCATCGCGGTCTAAGAAACAACCCGAGTTTGACGCTCACGAGCTGGATGACCTCATCTTTTCGCCAGCCGTGGGGAGTGGTGTCGGTTCTCATCTCCTATCAAGAGTCGAGCCTTCGGGCGAGCCTAATCCTCCCAAAAATGCACCAAACGTGCCCACTATAGTCACGTTTAAAAACGCACACTCTCATGGATTGCAGCCGAGTCGAGAGGTTGTTACTAACAGTATTTTGTTGCAGCAACTTGTGGACGTGTCCACAGTAGCCAGTTTAGAATTAACGTCTAACGTGTCTACAGTACCCACGTTAGTAAACCTGCCCACTATCGTCACTATTACAGAATTGACCACTGTGGACATGTTAAGAGACGCCACTCAAAATGTCGAGCTTGACCCACTTAACCGTGTAGACATGTCCACAGTGGACACCCATACACAACCGCCCACAGTAGACAGGGTAAATGCGAGCGGGCAGTCCGAAGAATCTCACATCGTAAAAGATGTAAACGTGTCCACAGTAGACACATCAACGGCAGCCGCAGCCCCCCCTGCCGAGCCCGATAGATTCGAAGACCCAGACGTGGCTACAGTAGCCATGTCACCTGCGAATGGGGCGGTGAGTTACTCATCTTTCGATGAGACACCTAAGCCCCCAGACATGCCCACTATGGACAGGTCTAAACCGGGCGCGGCTCGTTTCTCGTCGCGCGTGAAGTTGTGGCAGACCGCCGATGGTGAGCTTGTCCCAGATGGCCGCGTGAAGCAGATCCGGCGGGCGCAGGATGTCATCAATTCAGCCGAGGAGTCCGTCTACAACACCCTTTGGCGCGATCCCAACAGTACCGAGGAAGGCTCCGCCAGAATCGTCCAAGCGGGCTATAACTACTTGGTCAGGCAGACGAGGCTGGCGCGCAAGACGATTCAGCGGATCATCGCCAAACTGATCGACAAGGGTTTCATCGAGATTGCGAAGCCGGCTGATATCTATCAGCGCACTTCAACGGTTTATCGCGTCTTCAACTACCGAACTGTTCTTGATCGACATGAGACGCTTGGCCGCAAACACGTCGCCAAAGTAGGCCCTGGCTTCTCTTATGTTTGGGAACTTTCCGACCAGTCACGGCCCGCAACTCCAGACCTGTCCACAGTGGCCACATCGAGCGTGTCCACAGTGGTCAATGAGTCCACAGCTACTGTGGTCAAAATGAACCTGTCCACTGTAGTCCGCGAGACCACATCTTCTATAGGCAATAACTCTTTAGGACAAACGTCGTCGTCATCGGAGGCGATCTACCAAGCGTTGAGTCACTTCGGGGCCGTCGACGACGACGCACTTAGACGCCTAAGGGCAAGCTGCCGCGAATGGGCACCAGATTGTAGCGACGATGAGATTGTCCACTTCATTCGTGAGAAAGGCGAATTGGTCCGCGCAGGGAGCATACGAACACCAATCGGCTTTTTGATGACAGCAGTTCCAAAGTGTTTCATGGGCGAAAGCTTTCAACATTTTCGAGCAGAGCAGGGAAGGCTTCGCAAGCAACAAGCCGAGGCCGAGGAACGCGCGAAGATTGAGGCCGAAGAATGGCGCCGCGAACAACAGCGGATGTTACTGGATCCTGCTACACCAGATGATCATAAAGCCATGATTCGGGAATGGCTCGGTGTTTCTTCAGAAAAACGTTCGGCTTCGCCGGATCTGAAAACCAATCTCACAAACAATTGAGGTGCGTCAAGCCGCATTGTGAAATTGAAACTTGGGGAGTTGCCGCTCCCCACACCCCTAATCGGAATGGCTAACGCCGTCTTTCACATGCCCTTCACTCACGAGCCCCTCAAGGACGCTTCGCGCCGCTAACGCGGTGGCCTTCGGCCATCCTTGACAGGCTCTTCGTTGCGGGCCGATCTCAATTAGGCGAAGGCCCAACTTCGGCCTTGCGCCGCGATCCACTCAAAACGCGATGGCCCTACTCATCCCGACTTGATAGCCGCAGGTTTCTTTGTCGGGTTCGTGATGTGGGCTTTAGAACGGAGGGCAGGGAAGCATTAAACGCCCACCAGGCTGACCGTCCGGTGAGGCAAGCAGCATGATTGTTAGATTCTTACCCATTCATTGTTGAACAAAAGCAGTGAAGCATTTCAAGATGCTTCAAGCAGCGGCCAGTAAGTCGATGATCTGCTGAATGGCGGCATCGGCCTGGTAATAGGCGGTCTCCAGTTTGCTATCGGGTTTCTGCTTTTCCTGCGGCTTGTGGTGGAAGCGGCTGTTGGCCAGTGGACCGCATAGCTGTTTGTGAAAGAACAGGAAGAGCAAAGCCACCTGGACGCCTTTCGTCGTGAGCCGGTAGGCGTAGCGGCGGCCATCGCGTTCCACTAGTCCATGAGCCTTCATCTTGCGAAGGTCGTAACGGAGTCGATTCAGGCCATAGTGCTTCTCTGTCAGATGAAAGGTAGTCAGAACCGCCTCATGAATCTGCTTTGTAGACCAACCGGAGAGGCGCGTTCCGGCATGCAGGAGGACTTCCATCAGGCGGATCATACGGGCATCGTGAATCTTGATGCCAGGCACTTTGGCTGTGCCGTGATTGATCGGCCGGGCGATGCGCTGGAGCAAAGGAAAGTCAACGTGAACGTTCAGGCATTGTGCCTGGAAACCAGCGAAGCGGTCCGTGATCTCCAGGAATCTTTGGCGCACCGCCGGCAGGTTGTCGAGGCTTTTCTTGAGACGGAAGTTGGCTAGGTTGTTGCAGCAGATCTCATTGCGCAGGAAGGTAAGGAACTTTTCATACTGCTTGAGGAACGATTGCTTCCAGTAGGCGCGGAACACGTGATGCCCGTGTTCCATCTGATCCATGACGCTGTGCAACTTGCCCTGATAACGTCGGCTGAGCCGCACGCCGAACATCTCCGAGATCTTATGCGCCGTCATGCGCCACAAGGCCAAATCGCAACTGCGTTCAAAGATCCTATGGATGGGGAAGTTCCGCTTGAAGATGAAGTTGCGGCAGTATTCGATTTGGTGAATGTAGTAAGCCCGGCGGAGGTTCATGGCCGCTCGTTCGCGTTCGGAGAACTTGGGGCCTACGATCAGTGTCCAGTAGTCGAGCGACTTGCGGATCACTTCCGGGCTCAGCCGGTCGGCCGCCGCTTGCAACGCCGCCGGGTCGGCCACGGCAAGAAACGCATTATCGTCCTTGCGGTAGGCAATCTTCTTTTGCTTCAACTGGCCTTCAATGTAAGAATGGCCGTTCAGATAGTAGGTCGTTTGAAACGGCAGAAAGGTGGCCACGCGGATCACGATGGGGCCGAGAATCTCATCGCGAATATAGAAATAGTAGTGTGTGAAGCGGCTCCGCTGGGTGGCCAGGATGCGATAGTCCGGATCGTCGGCCGGGTACTTCGGGGCGCTGGATCGAAAGGTGGTGCCTTGTTCCATGCTCAAGAAAATGAAGTAAACGCCGAAGCGATTCTGTTTCTCCATTTTCTTCAGATAGGGCCGCACGAAGTCTTCTTTGCGAACGCCTTTTTCGGCCCACTGCATCGCGATCTTCTGCTTCCGCGCGTACGCTTCCACCCAGTGCTTGTATTCCTGCGTCCGCTTCCCCAATGCCTCTTTGGTAATCGCCCGAATACCCAGCACTTCCCGAAAAAAATGCACCACCAGTTCCGGCCTGGATAAATATTCCAGATAACCGTTGATGACGATCCGGTCAAAACAGTGGTATACAAAAACCAGCAGGCTGCCGAACAGCTTTGTGAAAGTCTCCATCGGTCGTCTCCCTTTGTTCTCGTCTCGACAACAAGATCATCGGACAGACGACCGGTGGTTTCAAAATTTCAAATATCTTTGGCTAGACTTTTAGCAGGGGCCGCGAACATGACCATTGAAATTCGTCAACCAGAACTCGAAGCGCTCATTCAGCAACGGATGGACACTGGAGCGTTTAGCGACGTTGAAGATGTTCTCCTGCAGGCGCTAAAAGCCTCGGCCGCTCCACGATTGAAAGCAAAACCCAAACAGAATTTTGCTGAGTTTCTCATGTCATCGCCGCTTCGAGGTTCCGGCTTAATTTTGGAAAGAACCAAGGACTACCCACGCCCGGTTGAGTTTTGAGCGACTTCCTCATCGATACGAACGTCATTTCGGAGTTCGTCAAACCCAATCCAGAACCGAATGTCATCCGCTGGTTTCAAACAGCCGATCCCGATACGCTTTATACCAGTGTCGTAACGGTCGGAGAAATTCGACTTGGAATTGAGGACATGCCGCTGGGGAAACGCCGCACTGATCTTGAGCTGTGGCTGAACACGGGATTGCCTGCATGGTTCGACGCCAATTTGTTGCCGGTCACTAAAGAGATTGCCGAGCGATGGGGACGGGCAACGATTGAGGCGAAGCGCAAAGGGTTGATGCTGGCAACGGCGGACGGACTGATTGCCGCGACTGCCCTTGAACACGATTTGACACTGGTCACCCGGAACACAAAAGACTTCGCCGGTCTGGGTGTAGCGCTTCTCAATCCGTGGGAACCATAGACGGCGGCGCTTCCATTCTTCTTCCGGTTGTGAATCCACTTTTGCGGCTACGCGCCAACCAACTGGAAAAATGCGCGGCCACCACTACGAAGACCCAGGGCAGGGAAGCATTGCATACGGGGACATGGCCGCCATCCAGATCCAGGATCCACGCGCCCAAAGTGGCAGAGCCACCGTTGCCCGGCCAAAACAAACGCAACCGTTTGCTTCGAGTGTCTATGGGGCAAAGCATATTGAGAGTGAAACGACTCAGACCGAGTGCCTTTGCTTGGACGAAAAGGAAGCTTCCGAACTGGAGCGCGAATTAGAAGTCGAGGCGTTGAACCACCTTCTGTGAGATAGATAGCTAAAATGGAAAACGCCAAAGAAGACAACGCCGAATCCAGGCAATGGATTAGAGACAACGCGCCCGCCTTGATGTCTGTGGGACTGCAAGGCTTTGCTTTGCACGGTAAGGGTGCGGTTTTTGCCGATCCGTTTCGGAAATACAACCCGTGCTACGTGCCAGCATGGCTTCTGCCACCCCACCAAGGCACTAAGACCGCAGTAGAGAAGTACTCTCCCGAAAGTGAAATCGTAGTCATGTTACTGAAGGACGGTTATCACGAAGCGTTGTGTGTGATCCGCAACGAAGCTGTGAAGTACGCCGCAGAGCGGTTGCACAATTTGTCTTCGGCGGAGAAACTCATTGCCGAGTTCGCTGGCCACCTAAAACGCCAGGCACCCAAACGCCACGCTAAACAAATAAAACCTTCAACGAAAAAGAAAAAAGAAAAGTAATATGGCTGGCGGTTCCTCTTTCCGGTTTGCCTTGTCGGCCTTAAGGTAGCGAAGGCCGAAAATTTCGGCAAAGTAGCAGCGAGGGGAAGCGCGACTTGTTCCAGCGGTAGCGCGGCGCTCGGGTCGGTTCCCACCGTTGCCCTATCCTCCGGCTGGCCCACCGGCATCATACTCAAAAAACCAGCCTTGGCATTTTCACCCTATTTTTTTTCGCTCACCGATAGCGCCGTCAGCTGCGGGCCAGTGCTCTGGCTGAATTTCGCTGTGCGGTCAGGCTCGACGAGCTGGCTGACGAATTGACCGGCCACGTCGGAGAGCAGGGAAGTGAGACCTGCGCCCTGCACCAGCACCACATGGGTATGAAACTGCGCCTTCACTTCGGCGTCGGTTCCCTCCGCATACAAAAACAAACTCCAGGGCAGCACATAAACCCGTTGCCGCAACTGCACTACCAGTGCCGTCGCCCGTCCGTTCTCCGCTATCCGCCAGGCCCGACTAGAAGCCGATGCTGAAGCCATGATCGATCTCCATTTCCTGTTTCTCTTCCAGCCGCCGCTGTAATGTCGGCGCTATTTCCGGCTGAATGACTTGAACGGGTTTCTGCTGCTCTTCCGTGACGAGCGAAGCCGATCGCCACAACACAAAATCCGCCGCCGTTTCGAGACTGTGTCCTAAGCGCAGTTCCGGCAGCCGCGGCCCCAGTTGTGTCTGCTGCTCGGCCTTGCGCGCCAATTCCGTGGCCGAGGTTCGCTCACCGGAAATGCCAATCGCTTCGCGCAACTGCTCTTTGTCGCTGGTAATCACCGTCAGACTCTCGCGGCCGCGCGTGGCCGCCACGTAGAACAGCTCTTTCGACATGCGGTCGCCCGACACAATCACTGCATCCACCGTCTGCCCCTGGCTGCGATGCGCCGTCACCGCATAGCCGTGATCGAACGTCCGGTAATTCGCCGGCAAGGTCCGCCCGTCTGCCAGTTCAATGCGCCCTTGGTCCACCTGCGCCACCGTCACCAGCTCGCCATTCGTTACTCGCAAGTTCGTTTCCCAGCGGTTTGCTTCGAGCAGGAGCTTGTCACCGGCGGACACTTCTATCTCGCGTTTTTCATGCACCGAAAAGGCCTGCGCCTGGCGGCGCGTCAATGTGATCTCGTGTCCGCTCTCTTTGCGCGCGATCAGCTTTTCCTTTTCCACTCGCACCACTTCCACCGCTTCGTTCTTGCCGACTTCTTTGGTCGCTTTGTGAAAGGCAAGCACCAGGCCCGGCTGGTAACGCTTGGTTTCCTGCTTCTGCGCTTGCGTCCAGTTCAACGGCACATACCGCGTCAGTGTTTCGCCCGGCCCCAGTTCGCCGGCGCGCTGGCGTTCGCCGCGGATCGCTTCAGTGAGTCGGCGGATCTCTTCATGCGTGGGCGCTACCACCAACACCTCGCGAGTTTGGCCTTTGGCATTCGGCACCGCGAGAGCTTCGCGGTAGGCCTGGCTCACTTCCTGCGGCCGCAATTGCCAATCGACTTCGCGCACCGCTCCCATCTGTTCCAACTGCTGAAAGCCGCGCTCTGGATTGTGCCGCAGTTCTTCCACCGCCTTCCGGTATTCTTCAAGCGTTTGGCGCTGCACCTGGCGCAGCGAGACGCTCTTCATTTGCGTTCCCTGTTCCAGCACGCGCAAGGCATCCCCGGCTTCCACACTTTGAATCTGTTGCGTGTCGCCGCTGAACACGAGGCGCGCGCGGCCCCGCTCAGCCAGCTGCAGCAGCTCCGCCATTTGGCGGCTGGAGACCATGGCGGCTTCATCCACGATCAGCACTTTGCCCATGAGCCCGAGCTGCTCCTGTTTGTCCTGCAACAAGCGCTCGATAGTCACGGCACGCGAGAAGCCCACCTTGCCCAGTTCGTTCACCGCCGCGCGCGTGGGAGCCACCGCCACCACCTGCCGTCCGCCTTCGAGCAGGCCGCGCTGCAGTTCCTGCAGCGTGGCGGTCTTGCCGGTGCCGGCCGCTCCGCGCAGGTTCACCGCCAGATCGTGCGAATCGAGAATCGCCTGCACGGCATGCTTTTGTTCCGGCCGCAGCCGGTCGGAAACCACAAACTCTTGCGCGCCGCCCAGCCGCGGATATTGCCCCAAGCCCTTTTGCACGATTTGCAGCATCGCGCGCTCGCGGTCGACGCTCGCGCGCGTAGCGACTTCCGTGCCGACCTTGAGAAGGGCGCCACTATGTTGTTCGAACATAATTGCGCCTTTCAGGTCGCTGAGCTGCATGTGTCCGCGGCCATGCCGCAGCGCTTCGGTTTTCAACTCGTAGTCGTGAGCAACCGAGACGCGCTCGAACAGATGCTCGCGGGCGTAGAGCAGGGAATCGGCGGCGGTCGTTTGTCCCAGCGATTGAACGGGACCCCGCTGCAGCGCTTGGGTATGCAGCTCCGCCAACTGGGTTCGTTCCTCGGGAGTGAAACGCGCCCACTGCCGTTCTTTCACTTCGGCGGTCGAAATCTCGAGCAGCTTATCTTGACGCGACTCGCGGACCAGCACGGCAATTTCCTTGTTGGTGGGCATGCGCCCTTTCTTTAGAAAAAAAGTTCCGATGGCGTAATCGCGCTGTTCACTGCGCTGGCTGAATTTCTCGAGCGTCTCTGTGGCGATGCCTGTAATCTCAAAGCCGCGCTCGCGGCCCTGGTCGAAGCGATCCACTGTCTCATAGCCCAGTTCGCGCACAGAACGCGCCAGGGCGTTGCGGAAGACCTCGGAAAGGTAAGCCCGCTGTTCGTAAATGTCGGTGGCTTGTAGCGTCTTCCAGCGGCCTTCCGTGCCGTCATAGGTGAGGTTGGCGGCGACCAGGTGGGAATGCAGCTGCGGATCGAGTTCGCGGCTGGTGTCGTGATGATAGGCGGCGATCACCAGATTGCTGGTGCAGCGGTTTTCGTACAAGCTGCCCTGTTTGCGAATGCGTGCCCCGGCCAGCAGCTCCATCTCGCTTGCCATTTCCGCCAGCGCTTGCATATGGGCGTCGCGCAGCCGGGGATCCACCAGCGATTGCACCGAAACCGACTTGGGAGACGATACGGTGAAGTCGTACAGACTGCGCGCCGAGCTGAGCCGCTCGCCGTTCTTGTCGAAGCGGTCGACATTCTGGCGGGGCCGGAGGAATTCACCAGTCGTTGGATGGAGGCCCTGGCGGACGGCGTCGAACTGCTCCAGGGTCACTTCACCGCTGAGCTCCAGCAGGTCCGCACCGCGGCCCATCCATTGGCCGCGGATGCGTTCGCCTTCGGCGTAATAGTCATTGGCGGACAGATGCCGCGAGGCGTAGGTTTCCCCGCCCGAGAGAGCGCGGATCGTCAGCATGGCCGCGCCTCCGTTTGGCGACAACTTCTGTCGCAAAACCTGTCGCGAAACTGTCGCAAAAGCCCGCGCATGGTCATTTCGCCAAAGAATACGAGAGGTTGCGGGTGGCCCCGGTGGCCACGAACACGCCTTGATCGAGCAGCTCTTTCAGTTCGCGCTGCAACGTGCGGCGGTGGACGCCTGGCAGTATCGCCTCCAAGTCCTGGATGCCGAAAGCCGGTTGCCGCAAAGCCAGGCCGACCGCCGCTTTCTGGCGTTCGGACAGGCCGTACTTGAGGGTCAAAACATCCTGACGAATGAGCAGCTCACCCTTGTGCTGCACTTCGGCGAGCTGCGTGGCCAGGCCTTCGGTGAAATACTCCAGCCAGCCGGTCAGGTCGAGGTTTTGCTCGCGCACGGTCTGCAGCGCTCGATAGTAGGCGGTGCGATTGCGGTCGTAGTATTCGCTGATGGTGAAGAGGCGTTTGAAGTCGTAGCCGGAGCGGTACAGACACAAGGTGGAGAGCAGCCGGGCCGTGCGGCCATTGCCATCGACGAACGGATGGATGTGCACCAACTGAAACTGAGCGATGGCGGCGACCAGCACCGGATGGATGCCGGTGTCGGCACCGAGCCACGACACCAGCTCCGCCATGAGCGCCGGCACAGCGAGCGGAGACGGCGGTGTGTAGATGATTTCCTTGGTGAGGGAGTTGGCAACGTAGTTCTGAATGTGGCGGTACTCACCGGGCGAACCGGCATTGCCGCGCACGTTCTGGACTAGGCGTTTGTGAATCTCGCGCAGCAGGCCTTCGGTGATCGGTTCGCCACTGCCGAGGTAAGCGGCGACCAGGTCAAAGGCTTCCCGGTAGTTGAGGAGTTCGCGCGCGTCGTCGGGATCGACGTCGCCGAGCGCTTCACCGGCCAGCAGCTTTTCCGACTGGTCGAGCGTGAGATGGGTGCCTTCGATGTGAGTGGAATAATGAGCTTCGAGAACGAGCGCCCGCTGCTGCATGCCACTGAGCCAATCGTCGGACAAGCGCGCCGCCTGCAGGAAGCCACGCGCTCGCTCGATGCGAGTCAAGGCCGAGGTAACGGCATTGGTAATGGTGAAGACCGGCGTCATGCAGAGTCGCTTATGGCGCGAAGCGGGCGGCACTGGCCCAGATCGAGAAACGGTCGTAGAGCCGCCACGGAAGCACTATAGCAGAACGTGGGAAACAGCGAAAGCGAAATAAACCGAGTAACTAAAGAAGTAACCACTAAGACACTATCCTTAAGCCTTCGGCTTAAGAAAACCTGCGAATCGAACATAATCCGAATGGATACGAATGACATTAGCCTGACATTTGGCAGTTATTTGGGTACCAATTTAATGCATTCTAGTAGTTTGGCAGTCATTTTGGTGCCAAATAGGTGCTATTTTGGTTCCATTTGACAGTCATTTGTAGATCATTGGTAGGTCATTCCTAGATCATTTGGCAGTCAATTGCAGATCGGTCGAAGATCATGTGCAGATTAGTCGAGGTATTGTTAAAGAAGGCCAAATTCATGGACGAACGCATTCGAAAACTCCTCGACAACATCCCGGAACGACAGCCGCGCTCGCGGCTCGAACCACACATCGATGTGATTCGCGAACTGCGCCGGAAGCGTCGCAGCTATCAGGAAATCTCTACGTTCTTCAAAGAGCATTTAAACATTCCGGTCGCCCCGAGCACGCTCTTTGAGTTTGTGAAATCCCGCGCGCGGCCGGCCAAAAAACCCATGGTGGAATTGCCGGAGACGGCCGGTTCCGCTACACAAAAGTGATAAGGGACTGTTGCCGAAGAGCACTGCGAAGTGCGTTTTTGTGTCACGCTCTGAGCAAGATTTGTGCACAGAACCTGCACGCTTCGTGCAACAAACGTGCACGATTCACTTGGCACAAAGATGACACACGTACAGCGGCAGATCGGACCCGGCCCGGAGGCCAGCATGAACAACACTAAGGTAAGAATGGGTGCCAAAGGGTTGCGTCCGGATGAGTGCGGAAAGGGTGCCGAATGAAACGATGCCCCCTGGAGGAATGAAACGTGACAAACCAAAGCCTGAGCGAAGAATTGCTGAAACGCCTGGAGAACCTGCCGCCCGCCGAACCGCGCTCCAAGCTCGAACCTCTCCGCGAGTTAATTCTGCGCTGGCGGCAACAGGGCCGCAGTTACCGGCGCATTCAGCAGCTCTTACGAGAAAAATGCCAGGTCGATGTCGCCTACGAAACTTTGCGCCGCTTTGTCCAAAGACGCGAGAGACCGCGCTCGGCTGAGCCGGAACCGGTGGCCGCTGCACCTCCCGTCAGCGTAGCGCCGCTTAGCGATGAGGCCAAACCGCGCAGGAACTTCGGCGCCGACAACCCTCGCACTACAACAGCGGCCATCGAAGAGAAGCGTCCCCGCCTTTCGCCCGAGGAAAGAGCCGCGCAGGTCGAATTTATTCGCTCGCTCAACAAGTGAGACGCTGCGGGCACCCGTCTACATGCCAAGAACGTGACAGGGGAAACCTATATGCATTAGGCTGAAAAGAGAAGGATTATGGCGATGACGACCGTACAGATTGAAATTCCTGACCAGAAGGTAGCGACATACAAGATTTGTGCGCAGGCCCGAGGCTTAACGGTCGAGCAGTGGTTTTTGCAACTGGCAGAACAGTCCGCGCCGACGCCTGTTGTTGAAGCAGATCGCTCCGAGGACGGCAGCAACCTCGATTCGCGCCCGATCTCCGAGGTCATCGCGGAAATCATGAAGGATGTACCAAGGGAAGCTTTTGAAAGCCTGCCCAAGGATGGCGCCAGCCAGGTTGACCACTACGTTTACGGCTTACCCAAGAGATATTAGTGAAGCCAGTCTTCGCGGATACCTTCTACTGGATAGCCTTGCTCAATACCGATGATGCCGCGCATGAGCGGGTGGTCGTATTTGATGGCGCAAACGACCGACCGCCTCTGCTTACAACCGACGAAATCCTGATTGAGTTTCTGACTTTCTTTAGCGGCAAAGGCACGCTTTTTCGCGTCAAGGCCGTCGCCATCGCTCGCAGCCTGCAACGCAATCGCGGCGTGCTTGTCCTGCCTCAAACGCATGAAAGTTATTTGACCGGGCTGGACTTTTACGCCAAGCGTTCCGACAAGGGCTATAGCCTGACAGATTGCATTTCAATGGATATCATGCGGCGCGAAGGGCTGACCGACGTGCTCACCAACGACCGGCATTTCGAGCAGGAAGGTTTCCGGGCGGTCTTCCGAGAAGGTTGACCGGCTAAATCGACGGTCAAAGCCCGCACATTAACGGCCTCGATTTCTTTCGTCTCGGAGTAGGACATCGCGGTACAAGTAGGCTTGCGCAGCCTCTTCCTCTGGGCTGGGCTTCAAGCTAGCGACATAGCCGCAATCTCGTACGCGTTGTAAACCGTCCTCCAAGTCGGACGGCTCAGATCGCGATTCGTTCAACTTCATCCAGCGAGATCTGATCCTGCCGTCGATCATACAGTTTGGTCGTGCGCGGCGACTCGTGATTGGCGATCTGTTGCGCGATTTCGAGCGAGCCGCCGTTCTTGAGGTACGCGGTGATGCCGGTGGCGCGGAACGTGTGGTTGCCGATCTTCGTTTCGATGCCGGCAGCGGCTGCTCGCCGTTGAATGATGCGGTAGGCATCCTGCTGCCAGAGTGGTTTGCCGCGCAGCACGCCCGCTTTTCCGGCCGCCGTTTGAAAGAGCGGCTGATCTGGATCGCCAGCGAGGCCCGCGGCGGCGATGTAGGCGTCGAGCAAGTCTTCCAATTTGTGGTGGCAAGGCACTTCATGCTCTTTACCGCCTTTTTCATGTAAGCGGACCCAGCCGCGGCGCCCTTGCACGAAGTAATCGCCGACTTTCATTTGCAGGACGGCGCCGATGCGCGCGAACGTGTAGACCATGACACCGATGAGCGCGCGATCGCGTAAGCCGGGGAGGTCGGCCGACTCATGTACCTGGCCGTCCGGACCGGTGGTTTTGACGACGACGGCGATGCTGTTGAGCAGGACACGCGCTTCGTCGATGGTGAGCACCGGCGTCTTACCTTTCTTCACTACATACTTGGGGCCGCGCACGGCATGGGCCGGGTTGACTTCGAGAACGTGGCCAGTCACCAGCCAGTCGAACAGCATCCGCACGGCGGCCAAGTGTTGTTTAACCGTGGGTGGCGCGACTTCGCCCTCCAGGTCCTTGATGAACGCGGCGACATGAAAGGCTTGGATGCTGGCCAGTTCGGCCAAGCCGTGGGCCTCGCACCAGGCGGCAAAACGGCGGGTGGCATGGAGATAGGCTTTGCGGGTGCCGTCGTTGTTGATCTGCGCGGTGAAGAATTCGACAAAGCGCCGGGCGGCCTTGGGGTTCGGTGCGAAAAGGCCGGCTGACTGGAGTTCGGGGGCGGGGGACAGGGAGATTGCGGTCAGTTCCATGCCTTTGATGATCGGGTGTGATAAAAGGCAAATTCACACACGGTCAAAACTCCGAACAAGAATGTAGATTGGCCGCCATCTTTGAGTCGGGTTAAGCTTGGGCGAACGGGTTTCCATCAAGCAGTACGCCGCCTTGAAATTTTGTGTAAGCTGTATGAAGACTCTCTCTCGGAGGCTCCTCAATTGCCGTCGGAAATCGAGCTTTTACGCCTGGCCTTAAACGGCCTATGAAGCAGAGACCGACACTTCACGGTGGCCTTGTTTTTTGCAACTTTATAGCGATGCTGTATCGAGCGATGCAACCATCCTGCAGCTTCACGACTTGGCCAGCGATACGCCATACTACATCGCCGACGAGCGGGTAATGCGTGTCACGCAGTTGCAAAACCATTTGGCCCTCATCCTCGGGCCAACTTAACCGGGGAACGGGCTTCCGTGTATCGGCGGCGAGCACCGTTCCGTGCTGCCTGCCCTCAACTCTTTGACGCACTCGATTCTTCCCATTTCGTACAGCGTGACAAATAGCAACTGCGATTATTCGCTAGTGAATGCTTTGCCGCGCGCTATTCCGCCCCATTCACGCGCGATTCGGCGGCACCGACCTACGAAGTGAAAGGGATAAAGGGCGTGTTGGTGCTTCTAGGTACGCCAGTTGTTCCTCGTGGCTAGAGCGTGCCAAGTGATGAACTACAGATGTGGCGAACATTGTCATAAGAGGCCCTGAGCGCGCTAAATTCTCCGAGGGACGGGCAATTAGCTTGTGGGAAGTAAATGGGAGGAGAAGTTCGCGGACATCGCTTGCCGATCCGCCGCTCCGCATCACAGCGGCAATTTTCGTCCGCAGTGCAGCGCTGCCGATCTAGATCCTGCCGAAAAAGCTCGAATAGTTCCAGCTCATTGGGACCGAAGCAAATGCCATCTTCCAAAACGACTAGATCGAGGCACAGGTCGATTTTCGCGGGGCTTCCCCGACTTTTGTGTCGCGCGGAACCACCAGCGCTGTGACCGATAGCAAAGTCATTTGCGTCGTTTGCGGAGTTCCACGCAACGTCCTGAGCTACCAGGATCCTCGCGCTTGGGTGCAGCATACCCGCGCGGCTTGTTAGCGCCACCGGGCCGCCAAGAAGAAAGTTCATTTGATCAGAAGTACCGAAACTTGTGTATGTACTCTTGTGGGTCGATCCACGCAAGTCGGTGTATTTCCAACAATATGCGAAGACGACAGCTGTCTTCTGACTTTGATTTAGCAAAATGGCTGCCTGTCGATCACGCCCAAGAGTGGCTTTGTCAGCATCGTCTAACTCACCCGAGCGCAGCATTTCGGCGCATGTGGAGGCGAACTCTGCGTGCCCAGGAGTTACGAAACGGAAGCCGACTTCGTGGAGATCGCGGATAGGTGGTCAAAGGGGGACACGAGTCACCCGTTCCCCCCTGTGGTTTTAGCATGGGTGCGAAAAACCAACCACCGGAGATTACGCTATCGCCATCG
>CAWAVY010000007.1:0-916563 GCA_963785595.1 Bryobacterales bacterium
GGAGCAATGCCCGCTCGACGGCCCAGCATGCGTCCGAATGTCATGAGACTGGTAGGGTGCTTTCCAGAGCGCTGTTGCGCATCGATCCCACCGCCGAACTCATTCCGTGGGACAAAAGAATCCACCGAAACGCGCGAAAGGGATACCGGCAGCCCTACGTTTTTTCCGAACGGGAAATTCATGCCATTCTCGAAGCGGCGCAGAGCTTTCCGTCTCCGCGCTGTCCGTTGCGGCCACAGACGCTGTACACAATGTTGGTTCTGGCCTATTGCTGCGGCCTGCGCATTGGAGAAATCGCCCGGCTGAACGTCGGCGACGTCGACCTTGAAAAACGCGTGATCGAGATCCGTGAAACGAAGTTTTTCAAATCGAGGCGGCTACCAATCTCGAATAGTGTGGCAGCAGCTCTTACGTCCTATGCTACTGCTCGTCTGAAGGCGGGCGCACCTTCTGAATCATCAGCAGGCTTTTTTTGGCACGAGCAGCCGCCTGGGCGGCATTCAACGGTCGTTGCCGGACAGATGGTGACTCGGGTCCGACGACGCGCTGGGGTAAAACCCGAACGAGGCAGGGTCGGGCCCCGCGTTCATGACCTACGGCACGCGTTTGTCTGTCATCGGATGCTGACTTGGTATCGAGAGGGCATCAATCCTCAATCACGCCTGCCATTTCTGGCGACATACCTTGGCCACAAAGATATCAAGTCAACTCTGGTTTATCTGACGATCACTGCGGAGTTAATGCAGCACGCAAATGAGCGCTTTCGGCAATATGGTGTCTTTACCCTCGCTGCTCAGATGGGAGGTTCCCAATGATGAAGGAGACCGCGTTCCCCCAACTTCTGCACCGATTCTTCCATCAGTGGTTGGTGGAGCAACAAAACGCTTCGCATCATACGGTTATTTCCTACCGCGACACCTGGCGCCTGTTCCTCCGGTACGCGGCCACGGCGAAGGACAAGCCAGTTGATCGCCTCCATCTTCCGGATCTGGGGGCGGTCGAGGTGCTGGCATTTCTGAAGCACCTCGAAGAGAATCGGAAGGTCTCGATTGGGACACGCAATTGCCGCCTGGCAGCGATACACAGCTTTTTTGGTTTCCTCATGAGCCATGAACCTCTGATGGCCGCGCAATGTGCCGAGGTACTTCGTATTCCGGTAAAGCGCGCCACAAAGCGGGAGGTTTCCTATCTCGACGCCGATGAGGTTGCCGCTATCTTGTCGAAACCCGACCGCGCCAGCATCGAAGGCCAGCGCGACCATGCTCTGTTTGCCCTGCTATACAATACCGGCGCACGAATCCAGGAAGCCTTGGATCTGTGCCCGCATGCTCTCAGGCTAGAATCTCCCGCCCAGGCCCGGCTTGTGGGGAAAGGCCGAAAAGAGAGAACCTGTCCTCTTTGGCCCGAAACAGTTGCCCTCCTCAAGGCCTTGCTGAAGCGCTGTCCACGAACCGAGGACCAACCCATATTCGTCAACTGTTATGGCGAACCGCTGGGTGCCGCCGGTGCTCGGTTCAAGCTAAAGCAATATGTGGCGGCCGCGGCGAAAGAGATGCCTTCCTTGGCGGCCAAGCGCGTGTCTCCTCACACGTTTCGACATTCGACGGCCGTCAGTCTGGTCGCTGCCGGCGTTGATGTGACCGTGATTCGTAGTTGGCTCGGTCATGCAAACCTTGATACGACGAATCACTACGCGCGCGCCAACGTAGAGACCAAGCGCAAGGCATTGGAAGCGGTCGCGCAATCGGCCCGGCCTGGAAAGCCACCTCGATGGAAACGCGATGCCGATCTATTAGCCTGGTTGGACTCGCTCTGAAGCCAGCAAAATTATCGTAAGCTCACACGGGTCGAATTTCAACGACAGATGGGTTTCGGCCCGCACTCCTTCCCATTACGGGATGCTTACGATTACCGGTTCGCCTTTACATGGACAATGCCAAGATCTACCGCTCGCCGCAGTTGGCGCGCATTGCCGCCTCCATCGGCATTCTTATCGTGCACACGCCGCCCTATCAGCCCGAAGGGCGCGGCAAAATCGAGCGCTTTTTCCGTTCGGTGCGGGAACAGTTTCTGGCCGATTTCGAGCCGAAGACCCTGCTGACTTTGGAGCAGTTGAACGAGCGCCTGGGGCAGTGGATCGATGTTTATCACCGCGCGGAACACAGCGCTTTGCAAACCACGCCGCTGCTGCGCTGGCAGCGCGATATCGAGCAGGTCCGGCAGCTGCCGCCTGCCACCGATCTGCGCCGCTTGTTCTTTCATCGCGTGGATCGCCTGGTGCGGCGCGATTCCACCTTCCTGCTGCACAACCGGTTCTTCGAAGCGCCGCCGCAGTTGGCGGGCCAGCGCATCGAAGTGCGCTTCGATCCGCTGGAGCGGAATCAGCTGGAGATTTATTACGAAGGTCAGAGCCAAGGCATGGCACGCCTGGTGGATGCCGTTGGGAACGCGCAACTGTCATCCGTGAAACGGGAGGGCCAATAGATATGTGGGAGACGTTTTTCGGTTTTAAGAAAACGCCGTTTGCCGATAACCCCGACGGCAAACAACTCTTCGCCTCGCAGGCATGGCAGCAGGTCAAAATGCGGCTGGAGTTTCTGGCGCAACATCGCGGCGTGGGATTGCTTACCGGCGAAGTGGGTTCCGGCAAGTCCACCGCCGCGCGCGCTTTCACCAGCGCGCTACCCGCCAATCAGTACAAGATTCTTTATGTACACTTCTCCGCCGGTTCGGCGCTCGATCTATTGCGCCAGATCGCTTTGGAACTGAACCTGACACCGGCTCGTTTGCGCGGCGACCTGGTGCGCCAGATCGCCGAAGCCGTGGTCCGTCTGAACCAAGCCAAGAAGCAGCATCCTTTGCTGATCTGCGATGAGGCGCAGCTGCTGCCTCATCCGGCGCTCGAACAACTGCCGCTGCTGTTGAACTTCGACATGGATTCTTCGCGCTACCTCACACTGCTGCTCATCGGTCAGCCCTTGTTGCGCCGGACTCTCTCGCTGCAACTGCACGAAGCTTTGCGCCAGCGCGTTAGCGTGCATTATCACTTGGAAGGAGTGACACGCGAAGAACTCGACTCCTATCTCACGCATCAGCTCAAAGCTGCCGGCGTCACGCAGCCGTTATTCGATGAGACCGCCCGCCAGGCGCTGTATCAAGCCACGCGCGGCATCTTGCGCAAAGTGAACAAACTGGCAGTGAGCGCTCTGCGGCTGGCGGCGGAGCGCAAAGCCTCCGTCGTGGACGAGGCGCTTTTGTTGGATGCGGTGGGCGAGGTGCTGCTATGAGCACCGTCGCAAAGAAAACACCCGAGACTGTTCTCTCACTGGCGCAACTGCTCGCACAGCAGCCAGCCACGCCACCGGCGAGTTGGATCGAACCGGGCTTGCTGCCGCCGCAAGGCATTCTGTTTGTGGGCGGAGAGCCCAAGGTGGGCAAGAGTCTGCTCGTCGCCAATCTCGCGCTACTGCTGGCCGCCGGCAAGGAGCGCGCGGGCTTTTCGGCGCCCGCCGCGCGCCGTGTGTTGATGTGTCAGTTCGAGTTGCCCACACCGCAGTTTGTGGCGCGTTTGGCAGTCATGCGCCGCGCCTTCGGGACAGCCGCCGATCAGAATCTATTGGTCGATACCCGCGCCACCGGTCATCTGCTCAGTGCGCCGCAAGGGTTGAATCACTTCCTCGCCGCTGCGCGCGCCGCCGCCGCCGAAGTCATCGTCCTCGATCCTTTGTACTCGGCGCACGATCAGGATGAGAACGACACGCGCGCCATGGCGGCGCTGTGCCAGAGCCTGCTCAAGTTACGTGAGACTTCCAAGGTCGCGCTCATCGTGGTGCATCATGTGCGTAAGTCCGTGGGCCGCGACGAAATCGGCAGCGCCTTTCGCGGCTCTTCGGCTTTGCATGCAGTCGGAGATAGCTACTTGTTACTGGCGCGGCCTTCCGCGCATCTGGCTCAAGCTACTGTCGAGATGCGTTTTCAGTTTCGCTACGCGGCGCAGCAGCCGTCGCGCCTGCTGACGCTCGATCCGCAAACGTTGTGGTTTTCCGCCGCCGGCCTGACACCTGCGAAAACGCCGGCGCGCGCCAAGGTGGAACAGCAGGATGTATCCAAGGCGCTCGGCGCGTTGGGCAGCCAAACCAGATACAGCCAACTGCGCCAGCAGATCATGGATCTCACCGATTGTTCCAAACGCACAGCGCAACTGGCCATCGCCGACGCCTGCCGCGACGGCGTCATCGTGCAGGCCGACGGCCAGTACCGCTTGCCGCTCTGACCGGATCTTGGCTTTGCGCGCGGGTCGCGCCGCCGCAAACCCTGCCTCGCGGGTCAGCGGGGTCCGAGGCTGAGGCGACGGTTCTGTAGCCCAGAAGCGTACTTCAGTCGCAGCCCCGCCGGACTTACCATCCGGCGGGATTGCTGTCTGAGTCTTCCTTATTCGCCTTATCAACTGGGAACAGTTTCCCGAGCTTTAGCCTCGGAAATTAAAACGCGAGCGACGCCCCGACGCGCTTTTCGTCGGGGCTTTCCCTGTTGAAATGTTTCAGCGCTTTTCCAGATCGGCAGCGCTTGGGATACCCGCTTCTGCCTACACAGGCGAGTATCCTATCCCAACTTTTGCTTCCGGCTCTGCGCTCTTGCCGGACAACGCCGCGAATCCCTCAGCCGGAATTAGCGTGATTCGAAAGGCGGTGAACAGTGTGAACCGTTACAATTTGTTTCGGCCTTTGGATCTGCGATGAGCTATGTAGTGATTCCATTCCAAATCTATGCGCTAACGCATTCGACGCTGGCCGTGGGGTTCATTGGGCTGGTTGAGTTTATGCCGATGATCACCGTGGCGCTGATTGGCGGCGCGTTGGCTGATCACTTCGACCGGCGAAGGCTGATCCTTGGCGTTGAATCGGCCCTGGTGTTGTGTTGCGGAGTGCTGGTGTGGAATGCGTCGCTCAAGAGTCCGCATCTGGCGCTGGTCTGGCTAGGAGCGGGACTGATGGCGGGGCTGTTCGCGATCCACAGGCCGGCGATGGAGGCGCTGATGCAGCAAGCGCTGCCGGTGGATGATGTAGTGGCGGCCGGGGCACTGAATTCGATTCGCGGGAACTTTGCGTTCATTGTGGGACCGGGCATGGGGGGATTGATCGCCGCGAAAGCAGGCGCGAGCGGTGCGTTTGCGATCGATGGCCTGAGCTACTTTGTTTCGATCTTGACGGTTGTGATGATGCGAACGGAAGCGAGTGTCAAGCAGGGCGAAGGATGGTTCAGCTGGCAAGTGCTGCTCGAAGGCTGGCTGTACGCGCGGAGGCGGCAGGATCTTTTGGGCACTTACCTGATTGATATGAACGCCGTGTTCTTCGGCATGCCGAATGCGTTATTTCCGGCGATGGCGGAGCACACGTGGGGCACGGCGTCATTGGGATTGCTCTATGCGGCGCCTTCGTTGGGAGCGATGCTAATGGCGCTGGGTTCGCGATGGACCGAGAAGGTGCGGCGACATGGGCTGGCGATTACGTGGGCAGCGTCGCTGTGGGGGCTGGCGATTGTGTGTTTCGGGTTAGCGGAACCGCTGTGGCTCGCATTGATTTTTCTGGCGACGGCGGGCGCGGCGGATATGGTCAGCGGGATTTTTCGTATGGCGGTTTGGAACCAATCGATTCCGCCGTCCATTCGCGGGCGAACGGCGGCGATTGAAATGATCAGCTATCACACGGGGCCGAGTTTAGGGAATGCGGAAGCGGGTTTTGTCGCGCGGTTGTTTGGGGTGCGGGCGTCGGTTGTGTCGGGCGGGATTTTGGGCGTGGTGGGATCGGCGTTGCTGGCAATGCTGCTGCCGAAGTTCATTGCTTATGATTCAGCGGAAGGGATTCGGCGAAGGGACGAAGATGAGGCGCGTTTCGCTGGCGTGCGATAGATCGCCGATGGCGTGATTTTGGTCTCGGCCAATGCCTCGCCACGGAGGTGGGCGCGTCGCTCGGGAAGCAGCGGCGATGGGCCACAAAATGAACCGGGTCGGTGAGCGTTTCGCGTGGCCGGGCTTTGGCCGGATAAACGCGGCATCCGGAAGTTGGGAACATCAAGCCCGACGCAAGCTGGCACGGTTGTTAGAACCATCTCCGGCCAACCCGAAAGCACCCTATCCCGCGTGCCTGAGCGGTAATCCTCGGCCCCCGGCATACTCATTCGTTTTCTTCAACCACAAGATGCCCCTAATGCCTCTGGACCTCAGAGCTTCATCCCAAACTTGGCGGCGCGCAGCAGCGGCGATGAGGTTTTGCACCTAAAATCCCAGCTGCATCCACCTCCATTCGAGCCGTCGAAAACCGCTTCACTCGCGCGCCCCGAAGCGCCTGGCTCACCAAACCACCAGTTCAAGAGTTAACAAAATATTTTCTCCCTTAGATTCAATACCTTACCCCAAAAACCTCATCTCGCCCGTTCACCCCCATTCCATACTCGTTGCGGAAAGCCATACTTATGCCACGAAATCTTCACTCCGCCCGCGTCTCGCTCACCACCGCCCCACCGCGCCCATTCTCTACCCCCAAACCTCAACCTTCACTTGAACCCTCTCTCCCGTCCACTCCGCCGCGTCAAAAACTCCTCCACACGCTCTCAAAAAACCGGGGTTTTTGGTGCGTTTCACCACCTATATTTATATGTGGCCAAATAGCGCCTCAAAACGCCCCGGCCGCGCGCATCAAAAACCCCCCACTCTCACGGCTGCACCCCTTCCGGTTTTCGCGGAAAAAGCCGCTCCTGATTCGCGAAATCACTCACCAAAGAAGCAATCACCGCCGTCGCCTGCATCAAATCCTCCGCCACCGCGTGCGAATAAGTATCCGCCGCCGAATGATGCGCAATCGTTTCATAATCCAGCGGATCTTGAATAAACTGGAATCCCGGCAAACCCACGCTGTCGAACGAAAGATGGTCCGTGCCGGTCGTGTCCCGCAGCGTCAGCGTCGTCACGCCCATGTCGTGAAACGGTTCCAACGCCTCTTCGAACACCGGCCTCGCCGCATCGTTCCCCTGCAGAAAAACCCCGCGGATCTTGCCGCTCCCGTTATCCAGGTTCAAATACACATCGAACTTGTCTCTCTCCGTTCCAAAGTGCGCCTTCACATAAGCGCGCGATCCCAAAAGCCCCTGCTCTTCCCCGCTCCACAAACCAATCCGAACCGTCCGGTTCAGCTTGATATGCGCCGCTTTCAAAACGCGCATCACTTCAATCATCACTGCGGATCCCGCGCCATTGTCCGTCGCGCCCGTCCCCGTATGCCACGAATCGAAATGCGCGCCAATCATCACCACTTCCTCCGGCTTGCTCTCGCCTCGAATTTCGCCAATAATGTTCAGCCCGTCCACATCGCTCTCGGAAACCTTCGCCGCCAAATTCACTCGCAGCGTCGGCGCGTGCTTGTCTTCAATCAAGCGCGTCATTCGCGAATACTGCTCTTCGGTCACCACAAAAGTCGGCGCAGCCATTGGATCTTTGCTCATTGGCGATCCCGCCGCCTCCGCGAACACCAGCCCGTTATGCGCCCGCTCGTCCGCTCGAATCACCGCCGCCACTCCTTCATCGCTGAAAAACCGTCCCTGCTCTGCCCCGAACGCCTCATACCGGTCATAGAATTCAAGCGTGATGGCGCTGGGAAGGTGGTCCAACAGTTTCCCCAATTCTTCCGCGTCCGAAGGCATCTTGATCTCGTCCAGCGATTGCCCGGGCAGTTTAAAAGGCTCCGGAGCCTTCGCGATTTCGGCCAACTCCGCGTCTGTGTAACGCGTGAACAATGCCCGCGTCATCGGCTTCAGCGCCTTGGCTTCCGAAACCAGCACGATCTTGCCCTTCAGTTTGCCTTTCCATTTTGCTTTGTATTTCTCGAACGCTTCTCGCTTTTTCACCAGATCGAAGAACGAACTCCAATCCTCAATCGGAGCGTACAAAGCTTCGCCCGTTTGCGTTCCATTCGTCGAGCCGCTCCAAGCTAGCGGCGCTGCCGAGAGCCGCGAATAGCGCGGCGTAATCATTTCCACGTTGTAGTTTTCGACTGACCACGCGCGGCCAAACGGACCCCACTTCTCCGTATGTACATTCGTCAGTCCGTATTCTTTTAAACGGCCCACCGCCCAATCGGCGGCTTCCCCGAATTCCGGGGAGCCCGTCAGCCGCGGCCCGTACAGATCGCTCAACAACGAAAGTTGCTCCATCACTTTAGATTCTTAAATCAAAGATCGTAAACAAGAATACTTCAACATTCTAAGTTGTAAGGTCAAGCAGCCGCCAGCAGATCAACGATTTTCTCGATTGCTTTGTCAGCGTGGTGGTAAGCGACTTCGAGTTTGCTGTTCGGTTGATGAGCGGGGTCGGGCCGGTGGTGAAAGCGGCTGTTGGCCAGCGGACCGCAGAGGCGCTTGTGGAAGAAGAGGAACAGGAGTGCGACTTGAACACCCTTGGTCGAGAGCCGGTAAGCGTAACGGCGACCGTCTCGTTCGACTAGGCCGTGACCTTTCAGCTTGCGGAGATCGTAACGAAGCTGGTTCAGCCCGTAGGTCTTAGCGGTTAGCTGGAAGGTGGTGAGAACAGCCTCATGGATCTGTTTAGCGGTCCAGCCGCCGACGGTGTTGCCGCCGTGCAGCAGAACCTCCAGCAGGCGAATGACCCGTGCGTCGTGGATTTTGATGCCGGGATAGCGAACGGAACCGAGGGTGATGGGCAAGGCAAGCCGCTGGAGTAGCGGAAAATCCACATGGACGTTGAGGCACTGGGCTTGGAAACCGGCGAATCGGTTGGTGATGATCTGGAAGCGTTGGCGCACCGCGTCGAGATGGTCGAGTCCCTTTTTGAGGCCAAAATCGCGCAGATTATTGGAGCAGATCTCGTTGCGCAGAAAGCGCGAGAACTTTTCGTATTGCTTGAGAAAGGCATTCTTCCAATAGGCGCGAAAGACGTGATGGCCATGTTCGATCTGATCGATGACTGTGGCCAGTTTCCCGTGCAGCCGCTTGTTCAGGCGGACGCCGAAAATCTCGCTAATGCGGTTAGCCGTGAGGCGCCACAGGCCGATCTCGCAGCTGCGCTCGAAGATCTTGTGAATCGGAAAATGACGCTTGAAGATGAAGTTCCGGCAGTATTCGATCTGGGCGATAGAATAGAAACGCGACAGACTCATCGCGCCCCGCTCCTTGTTTGAGAACTTCGGCCCAAGAATCAATGTCCAGTAATCGAGTTGCTGGCGGATGATCGCCGGGCTCAAGCGGTCGGCGGCGGCTTGTAAGGCCGCGACATCGTCCACCGCCAGGAAGGCGTTGTCGTTCTTACGAAAGCCGACTTGGCTACGGTTCAGTTCCCGTTCGATGAAGGAATGGCCGTTGAGCCAGTAGGTGGCGTGGAACGGAAAGAAGCTGGCCACACGGATAACGATGGGGCCGAGCACCTCATCGCGGACGTAAAAATAGTAATGCGTGAAGCGGCTCAGTTGGTGCGCCAGAATGCGATAGTTCGGATCGTTAGTTGGATGCTTCGGGACGCTGATCCGGAATGTCCGGCCCTGTTCCATGCTTTTGAAAATGAAGTAGACGCCATACTCGTCCTTCTTCTCCATGCGATGCAGCGCAGGCAGAACGTAATCCTCTTTGCGCACGCCTTTTTCCGCCCACTGAATCGGAATGCGTTGATTCCCAGCATACGCTTCCACCCAGCCCTGGTAGTCTTTAGTGCGCTGGCTCAACACTTCCTTGCTTACTACAGGGAGGCCCAGAACCTCGTGGAAAAACCATACTACTTGCTCCGGCCTCGATAGGCCGCTCAAATATCCGTTGATGACGATGCGGTCGAAACAGTGGTATACAAAAATCAGCAAGCTGCCAAACAGCTTTGTGAACGTCTCCATCGGTCGTCTCCTTTCTCTCGTTTCGCTAACAAGATCATCGGACAGACGACCGGTGGTTTCAAAATTTCAAATATCTTTGGCTAGAATTTTGAAAGGCTTCCACTTTTATGCGGCGAACAACATCCAGCGGATTCTCTTGGGCGGGCAAACAGGCCGCCGCTAGCAAAAGGCAAATCGCACGGTGCATTGT
The DNA here is from genome assembly GCA_963785595.1 of Bryobacterales bacterium. Taxonomy (GTDB): domain Bacteria; phylum Acidobacteriota; class Terriglobia; order Bryobacterales; family Bryobacteraceae; genus Bog-105. The sequence continues at coordinate 10,078 of CAWAVY010000007.1, forward strand.
ATGGTTTTACCATTTATGCGTGAGTCCCTTTCTCCACACACCGCCCAAGCCCTCCGGCCACGGCCTCGTCCTCACTCACGGCGCCGGCGCCAACGCGCAAGCTCCGTTACTCGTGCGCGTAGCCGAAGCCTTCGCCGCAGTGGGTTGGTACGTCTTGCGCTACAACCTGCCATTCCGCCAAAGAAAACCGTTTGGACCTCCCTCGCCCGCGGGTGCCGCCGCCGACCGCGAAGGGTTGCGCTCCGCCGTTGCCGAGTTAAAGCAAATGGCCGAACACGTTTGCCTCGGCGGTCACTCCTACGGCGGCCGTCAAGCCAGCATGCTGGCGGCCGAAGAGCCTGGCTTAGTCGAATCTCTGCTCTTGCTTTCCTATCCCTTGCATCCGCCTAAAAAACCGGCGCAGTTGCGCACCGCGCACTTTCCGCAACTCCGCACGCCCGCCTTGTTCGTCAGTGGCGCCAAAGACGAATTCGCAACCCTTGCTGAAATGCAATCCGCTCTCGCCCTCATTCCCGCCAAAACAGCCCTACAAATAATCGAAGGCGCCGGTCATGATCTCATGAAAGGCGCTTTCAATCTAGGGGACCGGGTCGTTACCGCTTTTGGAAGGCTGGCTATGCCCAGCTAAATCCACTCTTCGCCAGCGGCATCGTCCGTATCCGTTTGCCCGTTGCGGCAAAAATCGCGTTGGTCACCGCCGGAATCACCGGCGGCAAGGCAGGCTCTCCCAACCCGGTCGGATCATGCTCGCTCTTCACAAAGTGAACGTCAATCTGCGGCGCTTTCGATAAGGGCAGTAACTTATGTTGATTGAAATTACTCTGCACCACTCTGCCGTTATCCAACGTGATCTCTTGCGCCATCAGTTCACTCAAGCCGTCGATTACGCCGCCTTGCACCTGCGCTTCCGCGCCGCTTGGATTGATAATCTGGCTGCCGATATCGCCGCACACCCAGAACTTGTTCACCTTAAGTTGATTGGCCGCCACACTCACTTCCGCCACATGCGCGAAGTAGCCTTGAAAGCTGTAATGAAAGGCAACGCCCAGCGCCGTCCCTTTGGGCAGCGTGCGTTTGCCCCAACCGGAACGGTCGCTCACGGCTTGCAAAACGCCGCGCATGCGCGCCACGTCGTATTTCTCGTGGGCCTTCTCGCCCAGTATTTCCAGCCGGAACGCTATCGGGTCTTTCCCCGCCGCGTGTGCCAGTTCGTCTATGAACGATTGCATCACGAAGCATTGCGAGTTGGCCGCCGGCGCGCGCAATGCGCCGGTTTTCAACGCGAGTGGCATCGCCGAAACGTGTAGCGCGAAATTCGGCACAAAATCCGCTGGAAATTCCATTGGATTGATCGCCGCCGAACTGGCGAAATGTTCGTTATCGCCATAAGTGACGAAATGATTTCGCCAGGCCACAACCTTGCCTGCGGAATCCAAGCCGGCCTTCAGATAGTGGAAGCCGCCCGGACGGTAATAGTCGTGGGCCATGTCGTCTTCTCTAGTCCAAAGCAGCTTGATCGGTACGTTGTCGCCAATCGTCTTCGCAATGTTCGCGACCTCCACCATGTAGTCGTTGGTTAGGCCGCGGCCAAACGAGCCGCCCGCCCGTAACAGGTGAATCGTAATGTCGCTCTCTGGAATGTTGAGAAGCTTTGAAACCAGCGTGCATCCCCTTGCCGGGAGTTGCGTGGTGCTCCAGATCTCAAGCTTGCCGTCCTTGAACCGCGCGCTGCAATTACGCGGTTCCAATGGCGCGTGTGAGATGAACGGGTAATCATAGGCCGCGTCCAATACCTTGGCGGCGCTTTTGAATCCTTCCTCCAAATTGCCGTCGCTCTTCAGTGTGCGGCCGGGCGCTTGTTGAGAAAGTTCCAGCGCTCGTTTGGCGAAGCCTTCGCTGCTTTGCGCGGCGCCGGGGCCTTCGTCCCATTTCACCTCGAGCTTTTTGCGCGCCGAGTTCGCCGCCCACCAGCTATCGGCCACTATCGCGATGCCCGGTTCCAAACCCGGATCGCCTTCCACCACCGGGCCGGTTTTCACCGTGGCGTCTACCAGGAACGCGTGCCGGATGCCAGGCAGTTTCTTGATGTCGTCAAGGTTCGCGCTTGCTACTTTGCCGCCGAACACGGGGCATTTGTGATACACCGCGAAGAGCATGCCCGGCATTGTGAAATCGATGCCGAAGATGGGCTTGCCGGCCACGATGTCCGGCACGTCAACCGAGCGCGTTGCCTTGCCGATGATCTTGAAATCGCCTTGCTCTTTAAGCTTCAGCGTTTTCAGATCGGGCACCGGCATGCTGGCGGCAACAGACGCCAGTTCGCCGTAGCCGAGCGACCGGTCTGTCGATTTGTGATAGACGCGGCCATTCTCGGCGAAGCACTCGCTTTCCGCAACGCCCCACTGTTTGGCGGCGGCGGCGATCAGCATGTGCCGTGTCGCCGCGCCCACTTGGCGCATGGGCACCCAGTTATTCGAAGCTGCCCGGCTGCCACCGGTGGTTTGCATGCCGTACTTGGCGTCGAAATCGGCTTGTTCGACTTTGATCGTCTTCCAATCCACTTCCAGCTCTTCCGCAATGAGCATCGGAAGCATGGTCTTGATGCCCTGCCCTATTTCAGGGTTGCGTGAAATCAGGGTAACGCTCCCGTCCGGCGTGATGCGCACGAAAGCCGTGGCTTCAAAAGGCGGCGGCCCCTGCGGCTGTTGTGCCGCGGCAAAGGGTGTGCTGTACGCACCGATGAGTAGTCCGCCACCGGTCGCGGTGGCAGCGTGAAGGAAACAGCGGCGTGTCACTCTCATTATGCGACTCCTTCCACGTGGGTCGTGCCCGCGGCTTTATGAATGGCTTGGCGGATGCGCAGATATGTACCGCAGCGGCACAGATTCCCGCTCATGGCTTCGTCGATTTCAGTATTCGTTGGTTTGGGATGCTTGGCGAGCAGTGCCGCGGCCGACATAATTTGGCCCGCTTGGCAGTAGCCGCATTGCGGAACGTCCAGTTCCACCCAGGCTTTTTGCAGGGCATGCGAAGCGTCGGCTGAAAGGCCTTCGATCGTGGTGATGTGAGTATTCGCCGCAGCCGCCACCGGTGTCACGCAGGAGCGTTGTGGCTGTCCGTTTACGTGAACGGTACAAGCGCCGCACTGGCCAATGCCGCAGCCGTATTTCGTGCCGTGCAGATTGAGAATATCGCGCAACACCCACAGCAGGGGCGTTTCGGCGGAAGCATCGACGGTGGTGGGCCGTCCGTTTACCGTGAGATTTATCGACATAATTTGAAACAAGGAAGGACAGAGACTAAGATATGACGAATGCAACCCGCACGCAAGTTACCGCGCCCACCCATACAGTAAACTCAGGGTTGCCCACCCCTTACGATCTGAATGCGGCGGCCTTGCAAACCGTCGCCGATAACGGATTTCATCCCAACTTCCCGCCGGACGTCACCGCCGAACTCAATGCTTTGGTTACCGTAACCGTTCCAAACGCAGTGGATTTACGCCACTTGCTCTGGTCGTCCATCGATAACGATACCTCCCGCGATCTCGATCAAATCGAAGTGGCTAAGCAGTTGGAGGGCGGTCGTATTCGCGTGCTCGTGGGAATCGCCGATGTCGATTCTTATGTTCGCCGCGGCTCGGCTCTGGACGCCCACGCCCAAACCGAAACCACCACTGTCTACGCCCAAGTGCGCACGTTTCCCATGTTGCCGGAAAAACTATCCACCGGCTTGACGTCGCTTCTGGAAAACGAGGATCGTGCCGCCATCGTCACCGAATATATCGTCGCTGCCGATGGCGATGTAAGCGATGTTCGCTGCTACCCGGCGATGGTCACCAACAAAGCGCAGCTCACTTACGATGCCGTTGGCCCTTGGCTCGAGGGAACCGCTCCCGCGCCGCAAAAGGTCTCCGCCTCTGGCGAACTGGCCGCGCAGCTTCGCTTGCAAAATACCGCGGCACAAAAATTGCTCGAGGCGCGCCATCGCCTGGGTGCCTTAAGCTTCGAACGAACCGAAACCACACCAGTCATCGAAAACGGCCACGTCACCGGATTGCTCGCCGCTCCGAAGAACGCCGCAGGCCTGCTCATCGAGAATTTCATGGTCGCCGCCAACGAGGCTATCGCCCGCGCCTTCGAACAGCAGGGCGTCTCCTCCATCCGGCGTGTCGTCTCAAAACCGGTTCGCTGGGATCGCATCGTCGAACTGGCGCGCCGCCTCAGTTGCACTTTACCCGCGCAGCCCGATGTCAAAGCGCTAAACGAGTTCCTGCTGGCCCGCAAACAATCCGATCCCGACCACTACGCCGATCTGTCTCTATCCGTGATTAAGCTCTTAGGTCCCGGCGAATACAAATTACAGCGGCCCGGCGGCGACAATGGCGGACACTTCAGCCTGGCCGCGCATGATTACACACATTCCACCGCGCCCAACCGCCGCTTTGCCGATCTCGTCACGCAGCGCATTCTGAAAGCCATGAGGGCCGGCTCCCCGCAGCCCTATACGGACGACGAGTTGAATACCATCGCCGCCCACTGCACTGAACGCGAAGATGCCGCGCGCAAAGTGGAACGGACCATGCAGAAGCGCATCGCCGCTGTAGCTATGGCTGGCAGAGTCGGCCAAACCTTCCTCGCCATCGCCACCGGCGTTTCCGAGAAAGGCACCTTTGTCCGCGTCCTTAATCCACCCATGGAGGGGCGTCTTATGCAGGGCATCGACGGCGTCGATGTCGGCGACAAACTAGAAGTCAAATTAACCCGCACTGACCCGGCCCGCGGCTTCATCGATTTCGCCAAGATTCGCGAATTGCACTAACTCCGAATCGGTTATGCTGCAAATGGCGTGAATAGTCATGACTAGTAAAGTAATCGTTTTTGGAGGCGGCGGACAGTTGGGAGTCGAACTGTGCCGCGAGTTCGAACGCCGTCATTGGACCGTCGTTCGCTTTGACCGTCAGGCGCTGGATATCGCAGACCCGCAGAAGGTGGAAGAAGCCGTGGCCAATACAGATCCACAGGTCGTGGTAAATGCGGCCGCCTACAATCAGGTGGACATCGCCGAAAAAGAACCGCTCACGGCGTATCAAACCAACGCCCTCGCCGTCCGCAATCTCGCCATGGCGTGCCGGCAAGCGGACGCCCTCCTGGTCCATTACTCCACCGATTACGTGTTCGATGGCACCAAGGGTTCGCCGTACGTGGAAACCGATGCCACTCACCCGTTAGGCGCCTATGCGGTTTCCAAATTGGCGGGCGAATTGTATGCGCAAGCCTACCTCGCCGAGCCGTTGATTATCCGCACCTCCGGCGTTTTTGGACCGGGCGGCATGTTCACGCCGCGCGGTAATTTTGTGGAAGTGATGCTGCGCATGGCCAAGGCAAACCATCCCATCCGCGTTGTGCATGACCACGTGGCTTCGCCCACCTATGCACCCGCCATGGCAACGCGCACGGTCGATATGGTCGAACGCAACTTGCGCGGCATCTACCATCTTGGCGGCGGCCATGCCATTTCCTGGTACGACTACGCCAAATTGATTTTCGAATTGGCCGGCTTGTCGCCCGCTTTGCAGCCAACGGACGAGCGCGAATACCGCACCGCCGCCCGCCGCCCTAAGTTCTCTGCCTTGTCAAACGCCAAGCTGGATGCCGCTGGCATCGCGCCCATGCCAAAATTTAGCGATGCCGTGCGCCATTATCTCGAAGCGCGCAATCACGCTATTGCCCATCGTTCTTCGTAGCGTAGTAGCCGGCCCGCGCTTGCACGTGGTATTCGGAGTTGTCCGTCTTAATTTCAATATGCCGGAAACTTCCATCGCGCGTCGCGTTCGTCGGCGTGTACCCAATCGAATACTGATTGCGCAATTCTTCCTGAATCTCCTTGAACACCTCGTTCAAAGGATGTTTGTTGCTCACGCTGAACACGTGGCCGCCGGTTTCATCCGAAATTTTCTTCAGCGCTCCCGCATCGCCTCCGCCGCCCAATGAGAATCCGCCTCGCCCATAAAAAGCGTGGTCCACATAAAATATGCTGAAGACAATCGCATCGGATTTCTGCGCTACCTCAATCGCATTCTTGATCGTGTAAGTGCTGCCTTGATCTTCGCCGTCGGTAATCAGGATCAGCGCTTTGCGTCCCACTTCATTCTTGAGTTTTTCAGTGGATGCCAGATAAACGGCGTCATAAAGCAAAGTTCCTTTGGGCGTACCGTAATCGGGAACCGGACCGGTATTCACCGGAATGGGGCTCCGCCCAATACGCGGCGTTTGTCCATCGCCTCGCAAGTCTCGCAAACCCGCGATCAACCGCTTCGGAGAGTTGGTAAAATCTTCGAGCAGTTGCGTGTCCTTGCCGAACGAAATAAGGAACGCCTGATCCTTGGTGCGAATCACGCTTGAAAAAAATTGCGATGCGGCTTCCCGCTCAATATCAATCAGCCGCTCCTGACTGGCGCTAATATCAATGAGAAGACCCAGCGTAAGCGGCAGATCCGTCTCGCGCGAAAAACGCGCAATGGTTTGTTCCTTGCCGTCCTCCCGCAGCGTGAAGTTGTTCTTCTCTAAATTTGGAATCAGCTCGCCCTTCTTGGTCTTTACACTGAAAAGGATATTGACCAAATCCACGTCCACTTTGATAATCGGCTCTTGCGGTTCCTGCGCTGCGGCGAACATGGGCATCGCTCCGGCGACAACCAGGGAAGTTAAGAAGATTCTGCGCATCTCGTTATGATTATCTTTCAAATAAAAGCGGCCGTTGCCCATCTGCGCCGCGCCGATCCCGTCATGGCCCAAATCATCCAGCGGGTCGGGCCTTGCGAATTGACAGCGCTCCAGCCCAGTTTCGAGACGCTCGCCAGATCCATTACGTTCCAGCAGCTTCATGGCAAAGCCGCCGCCACCATCTTCGCGCGCGTGAAAAAGGCAGTAGGACGCAGCTTCACCGCAAAGGCTTTCTTGCAATTGGAGCCGGAAACCCTGCGCGCCTGCGGTCTATCGCGCCAGAAACTTGCCTCGCTCACGGATCTTGCCGAGCACGTAGCCCGGCGCCGGATCAACTTCAAGAAGTTGCCCGAACTTGAAAACGAGGCAGTGCTGGAAGCGCTCACTCAGGTGCGCGGCGTGGGCGTTTGGACCGCCCAGATTTTCCTGATGTTCGCGCTGCAGCGTCCGAACGTCCTGCCGGTCGGCGATTTTGGGATTCGCAACGCGGTGCGTCAGGCGTACGGCTTGAAGGAGATGCCGAAGCCGGCGGAGTTGGAACAGATTGCCCAGCCTTGGCATCCGTATTGCACGGTGGCGAGTTGGTATTTGTGGCGCAGTCTGGATTGATAGCCAAGGCGGCATCACGCCCGGCTTCCGAGTAGCTGCCTGTTTTTTCAGCCAGCCGCGTCAACTGCTGCGTCATGGCGAATTCACCCGCCAGCTTCGGCGGCAACGGCGGCGCAAGACGGCGATCTTTTGCCGAGAGGTATTCACTATAGAGCAGATGCGTGGCGTCGAGCTTTTTCGTATCGGCATAGTTCGCGAGGGCCCACTGGCGCCCCGTAATACCCAATTTCGAAAGCAAAGCGCGGTCTTGCGCAAACTCCCGCAACACAGCGATAAACGAGGATGCCTCTGGCGCCACCAGTACACCATTGGTAAACCAGGCTGCCTTGTCTGCCACGCGCTCCTCACCCGTGACCATCTCCGGAACCCCACCGACGGCAGTAGAAATGAACGGCCGCGCGGCTGCCATTCCCTGGATCAGCGCAATGGGTGTGCCTTCGTCAAGCGAAGTCTGAATCACGACGTCGGCGCGGTCCAGCACGCGCGCCGTATCATGCTGCCCCGCCAGGTATTCGATCCGACCACTCGAGCGCTCCACCAGGCTTTTGACCGCCGAGCGCTCCGGGCCATCCCCCACAATCACAAAGCGGCTTCCCGGTACGGCTTGCATAGCCTGCTCCGCTACCTCAATCAGTAACGGAACATTTTTGACTGCAACGAGACGGCCAAACCAGGCTACGACGAGTTCCTTCCTGTCAAGGGGAGGCGGCGAAAGGCTTTCAAATGTTTCTAGCGGCAACGCCGGCGTGATGCGAACTGTTGGCTGCTCGGTCACCTCCTCGCTAGCAAGAAGGTCGCCATGACGGTGGAGAACTCTATTGCGAAATTTGTGAACCAAGCGGAGTAATCCAGGCCCTAAAGCGCGGCAGGATCGCATCCAGGCAGGTGCCCTGCGCGTCTCGCCCGCGCCAGAGCTCATCGCAACACTAAGCATGCGCAACGATTCGCCGATCGCGGGAGCTTGTTCCGGCATAGAAAAACTCAAGCCCGCGACGCCAGCGCTTCTGGCCGCATTTGGCCCTGCATTTGGCCGGCGATCCATCGATACGTCTCTTCTATCCCGTCTTTCAGACGGATACTCGGTTCCCAGTTCAGATAGCGCCAGATCTTCGTGTTATCGCTGTTTCGGCCATTCACGCCTCGCGGGGCGTCCAGCATGTAGCGTCTGCGCAACTTGATTCGTGCGATGTCTTCCACAATATCCACCAATTGGTTAATGGTGACTAATTCGCTGCTACCCAAATTCAAGGGTTCGCGAATATCGCTCTCCATCATGAGTTGAATCCCTTTCACGCAATCGTCGATGTACATAAAGCTGCGCGTTTGTTCCCCGTCGCCCCAGATCTCGATCTCGTGTGTGCCTGAGGCCGCCGCCTCAATCACCTTCCGGCAAATCGCGGCCGGCGCCTTTTCGCGGCCCCCGTCGAAGGTACCCAATGGCCCGTAGACATTGTGAAATCTGGCAATCCGGCATGGCAGGCCGAAATCCTCGTCGAAATGCCGGCACATTCGCTCGCTGAATAACTTTTCCCAGCCATATCCGTCTTCCGGCAAAGCTGGGTAGGCATCCTCCTCCACCAGCGGCGTAACGTTGGCATTCTTCTGCTTATCAGCGTTGTAGACGCAAGCCGAGGAAGCGAAGAAATATCGCTGGATTCCCGCATCACGGGAAGCCACAAGTAAATGAGTGTTGATCAAAACACTCAACATGCACAGGGCCTTGTTGTTCTCAATAAAGCCCATTCCGCCCATGTCCGCCGCCAGGTTGAATACTACGTCCGCGCCCGCCACGGCCTTTTCGCAAGCGGCTTTCTCGGCGAGATCCAGAACAAGATTCTCCACCCCACGCTCCCGCTGGTGCCAAACAGCGAGAGGCTTGTTGTCAACCGAACGAAAAACGTCCAGGCCCGCCCGCCTGAGATATCGGATCAAGTGCCCGCCGATAAACCCACCCCCTCCGCAGACGACGATTCTCTTACCGTAAAGCGAAAAGTCTTTGTCTCCGGTCATTTGCCGTTGTGTCTCCATTACTGCTCACTGATTCTCTCTATTCTCTGCTGCTAGAAAACGCGACCGGCCCAGTTAGTCTCGGCCTCGCCGCCACGCTCATTGAAGTTGGGGAGTGACGTATTGCGAATATTGTGAAAAGCCAGCCCGCTAGACTTGCGAAAATGCATCCCAGCACCCAGCCACCCGACGGCACTTGCCAAATCACAAGCCAAGTGAGCCAACTCAGTGCGAGCTGCAGCGGCAGCAACGCGCGGTGCTTTTCGAAAAAGCCCGGCGACAAAATTGGCAGGGCCAATGCGAACGCGGGCCAGCCGTAAGCAACCAATCGGTAGACGCTCGAACCAAGCGTCGGGCCGGCGACAAATGCAGCGAGACCATAAATAATACAGAATTTCGGAAAAACTTCACCCTCCCAAATCTCCTTCCATCGGCCGCGCATGGCCGCCATTAAGGCAACCGGTAGAATCCCAAAACTGCCGAGCCAAAGCATGAGCGTCGTAGCAGGCTTTAACGGCTGCCATTCACATGGGCCTATCGCAGCTATGGAACCGAATAGCCGCCAACTGGGTAGGTGATAGATATGGGTCGGAGCGCAAATCGAGGGCAGTGTGTTCGCCCAGAATTCAAAGCCAAGTATATTTTGAAGTACATTGAAGGGAACCTTGCCGGCTAAATATACCAGTTGCGAGATATGATGGCTATTTCCCTGAGAACCGACCACTAGCCATTTTTCGAACCCGAACCCAGCGGCGGCGCCTGCCACTGCCGCGAGCATAATACGAAACTTGACCTTCCCAGCCCCGGCAATCAGGAACACGACCAAGACGAGCGCTGTGGACTCGCGCGCAGCATATAAAGGAGCGAACATCAGCGCCGCTTCCCAGTAGCGCTCTTTCCTCAAAAGAAGACAGAAGATGGCAAGCAGAGCGGAGTGAAAAATATCCGGCAACAGAAACGCATGAAACAGTGTCGTCCAAACTGACAACAGCAGAATTGCTGTAATCCATCGTATCCGTGGCACGGTCTGCTTCGTAGCGGCGGAAATACACAAGAAGCAGATGAGCAGAGAAATGCTGGCGACTATGGCGAATCCCGCGTCGGGAGCCAAATGTAAGGTCCGGTCCAGCAGGCGAACTATAAAAGGCTCAAGGCCGCGGCTGGCAAAAGGCTGGATGACTTTTGCATTTTGGCCTTCAGCCAGATATCGATACCATTCGGAATCCCATTGCACAGTTCCGCCGGGGATTCCTAGCGCGATTACGAGCAATGCGGCCGCTATTAGCAGAACCAACGAAATGTCTAGTTTGCGCACTGTACCGACATGGAGGAATGGGTCATTCGATATTACTTAGTCGGCAATCGACCGGCGGAATTCTCAGGGCTGTGTGCTGGTCCTGCAGCCCACCGATGATTGCGAAGCCATGGAAGTCTAACAGGTCGAGTTGCTGTAGCGTACCGATCCTTACAGTCGCGGCTCAGTAATGCTGCCCGGTCGCGAGCGGGGGCGCCGACCGCTCAATGGCGGCGCGTGTTCCGGGATTGGCTCCGATCCAACTTCTCCGCGCTCCAGCCCTATACGATTCGCCAGGGCGACAAGGCTCGCTAACTCGTCGCCTTCTTCGCGCCAAAGGCCGCGCAGATCTTTATTGAAGCTGTCCAGTGCGATTTCGCGCGAAAAGTGCTCCCGATACACTTGGTGGCAACGCTCTTGCAAAGCTCGCAGCGAACTCATGTCGTTAGCGAGAGCCCTGAGTTGCCCAGCTATCTGGCCTTCCTGTCCCGGAGAACACACCCAGCCAAGTCCGTGATGGCGGATGATCTGCGCGATGCTGCATTCTTCGTTGCCAATAAAGAGCACCGGCCGGCCAGCCGCCAGAGCGCCGAAGAACTTAGAGGGCACCACCGTGCCCGACCACTCGGGACGCAGAGAAACGACATGAATGTCAGCGCAACTGAGGCGCGCCTCTAACTGCTCCGCTGGCGCAAAGGGCGCAAATGAGATGTTATGATCGTCGCTGCCGATGGCTCTGTGCAATTCATCCAGTCCATTGCCGCGAATACTGAAGGAAAAATGGGCGTCCACGTCGCGCATTTGGCGAGCGAGGCTTAGCAACTCGACGAAGGAATGCGCGCGCCCGAGATTCCCGGAGTACAGGAACGCCAGCCGGCTGCGCCCGAAAACCGCCTCCCGCTGCCCGGGATCTATTTCCGGAACAGTATCGGGCTCGGCAATCGCCCATGGCCATAAACGCGTCCGGTTTGCCTGGGTAACATAGCCCGACAAACGGCGGCTCATGCAGTCGCCAATATCTGCCAGAAGGTCCACATGACGGTAAGACACGGCCATAGCGCCACGCAGGAAATCAAGCAGCAAACCCGGCTTCAAAATGCCGCTGGCCACCGCGGCTTCAGGATACAAATCAAAGCACCAATGGACAATTCGTCTGGAAGGGCGTAGCCACTTCCACGGCACAGCCACAGCGGCGCTCAAGATGGGGTCTGTGCCAATGATGACGAAGTCCGTCTTCGTGGTGAGCGCCCGCAGGCTCCATGCGCCTAGCATCCACAGGCAATTCGTCATCCTTCCCCATTTCTTGCTTTGTGGAAACGCGGGCCGCCATATCCTCTTGATTGCTACGCCGCGATGGGTGGCACGGCTGGCATAGCTATCGTCCGTCCGGCAGCTTCGGTTACACGGCATGGCTGTCACCTGCCAGCCCCGAGCGGCGAGCCCTTCAGCCAGTTCGGTTAGGTGGATGGCACTGACTACGTCGTCAGGATAGAAGTATTGATATAAGATCAGGGCCGAGGGCATACGGCATTTGGCCAATGGGTGGCTTTGACGGTGCGGTGGATCATTTTGCTTGTTATCTCGGACGCTTGCGCGTTAGGGCCGCGACCAGGCGGAGCGGAATCCCCGCATCCATCGGCCAACTCGTGGATATCGCCATTTGATCCTTCTCCTCAGATGTCTCATTCTCATGAGCCGGAGGGCGCGGCCTGGCAGGGTTTTATCGCGCGGGACATAATCTCGCCATGGAGTGAGCGCAAGATACTTAAAGTAAAGGTTTTCGTAATGTACCCCGGCGCCATACCTCCAAGGCTTCGCGTCCGCCGTGAAGTGAACGATGCCTGGATTTTCGCGCATCGCCCCAAAATGCTGCCGCTCAAGGCCGAGTTCCTCAGCGGTTGAATCCGCCATTCTCGCCTGGAAGTTCCATTCGAGCCCCAACGGGTATGTTTCCTTGGAATAGACGGCGTTAAGCACGTCCTGGTCGTGAAAACGCCCGGCCCTACCGTGCTCTTCCGCGTATTGAATCAGTTGTTGCGGCGCGCCGGACTGCCGCCACCTGGCGACATTCACCAGCAAGACGCCCGTGTTGAAATAGCGCTCTGGCGGAACATAAGGGTGGTCGAGAATATAGCCCAACGAGTGGTCTCGCACGGCCGCCATCGCATAGCCGCTGACATTCGTGTTCCACAGCGCCTCAATATCGCGGCAGACGATCAGGTCCGAATCAAGATAAAGAGCTTTGCTTACACTCTCGTCGAAAAACTCCGTCATAAACAGCTTTAAATAAGCCGTGGCGGTGATGTGACGGACGGTTTTGAGGTGTGCAATGCGGCGAAAGTCAAACGTTTTGAATTGAATTTCGGTGTTTCTGTACTGGGCCGCTATTTGTGCGAGAGCAGACTTTGAGATGGGATCGTCTTCCCGCGTAACAACCGTAACAAGGAATTCATGCCTGAGATTGTTCGACAACAGCGAAGCAAGGGTGACACCCAGGTGCTGAATGTAGTTCGCGTCGGTGCAGAAGATGACGGACATCATGGCGGCCTCAAGGTTTCAAAAGCGCAGGCCCATGCGGGGCGGAAGCACTAGACGGCGAGGACATCGTTTGCCCGGCGAGAAACTCTCGTGCCTTCTTGCGCTCGCGCCGCGACGCCCATAGTATTCGCCGATCAATCGCCGATCCCTCGAGCAAAGACCACAGGAATCGCAACCGCTCGTGCCTATGCGCTTTTGGATTTTCTCGCGGCCGAAAAGAGGCTAAGATTTCGAGGGAGGCGGCGTTTCCAGCCATCATTTTTACAATGTATTCCTTGGTCAGTTTGCGGGCTGGTATAAGATGCGTTAGTTGTAACGCTCGGAAGCGGCCCGTCCCCATTCCAATATCGATGGCGCACTGTGCGAGGTCAACATCCTCGGCCCCGCCTAAACCTGTGCCAATTCGACCCAGAGTCGTTCGACGAGCATCGGCGTGCGCCTTACGCTCATAATCTTCCGCGACACGGCGGCGTATGCAGAGGCCCGCGCCATAGGGAAAGGCGGCCGACCAACGCCGCGAATTCGACCAGTGGTCATCATCGAGTTCTGAAACGAAAGACGGAAGGTAAGGGATCAGCCAGGCGGGAGGCGGCTCCTCAAATTCCCCTTTGAACGACGCTCCGAAAGCGCCGAGTTGCGTGTATTGACGAGCAAGATCAATGGCCACCGACAGATAATCGGGGGAGAGTACCGTGTCGTCGTCGATAAAGACAAGTAACTCGCCGTCCGACTCGCGGATGCCACACAAATGAGCTTGCGCTGATCCAAGCCGCTCCTCGCGGAGATGTCTGCCTTGCGGATGCCACGAGACGTCCCATGATTTTGCGAGCGGTTCTTTTGAGGCGTTATCGATCAAAAGGAGTTCCCAGTCGGCCGTGGGCAGAGTCTGGGCCTTAAGGCCGGCCAAGACCCTTACCAGGTAATCGGCTCGCGGGTTGTGAGTGCAAATTATGGCTGAGATCATTTGCCGATTCGATTAGCCAAGTATCTGAGTTAGAAATTCGTCACATAAATCGTGGTGGGGCGGACGCCCACGTCCGCGCAGGACCCCCCGGGTCCTGCTCTGCGATCACGAGAGAACCAAAGGCCGTCTACCTGCCACGGACAGTCTTGTTAAGGGGTGTGAGCACAAACTATGACTGAGATGACCGAGACCATGCGCGTACCGCTCCACGCAATAAACGGGCCACCCCCGGATATCGCCAGTTAAGCTGTTTCTTCAGATACCTGATTCTCAGCGACCTGAGGGCGCGGCGTTGCGGGGTTTTATCCGGCGGAACGCAACCTCGCCACGGGGTGAGCGCGAGATACTTAAAGTAAAGGTTTTCACGATATACTTCGGTGCCGGACTTCCAGGGCTTCAAGGCCGTCGAGTAATGAATGATGGCTGGATTTTCGCGCACCGCCGCAAAATAATGCCGATCGATGCCGAGTTCGTCGGCGGTTGAATCTGCCATACTTACCTGGAAATTCCATTCGAGCCCCAATAAGTATGTGTCTTTCGAATAAACCGCATTGAGTACGTCTTGGTCCCAAAGAGGCAGAGTATCTCTGTGCTGTTCCGCGTATTGAATCAGTCGTTCCGGCGCGCCAGATTGACGCCACTTATCGAGATTAACTAACAACACTCCGGTGTTGACATAGCATTCGCGCGGAATGTAAGGAGGGCGTGGGATGTATCCTACAGGGTGGTCGGGCGCGGCCGCCATCGCATAGCCGTTGACATTTGTGTTCCACAACGCCTCAACATCGCGGCAGACGATGACGTCCGAATCAAGATAAAGCGCCTTGCTTACGGTTTCATCGACAAATTCCGTCAAGAATAACCGCAAATAGGCGGCTGCGGTGATATAACGGTCGGCTCGGAGGTGTGCAATGCGCCGAAAGTCAAAGGTTTTGAACAAAAGTTCGGCGTTTTTGTACTTGGCTGCTATTTGGGCCAGAGCGGATTTCGAGTCGGGATCGTGTTTGCCATTGACAACCGTGACGCGGAATTCATGCTTCCGATTATTCGATAACAGGGAAGCAAGAGTTACACCCAGGTGCTGGATGTAATTCGCGTCCGTACAGAGGATAACGGAAATCATAGGACCGTCAAAGTTACCTAAGCGTGCCATCGGGTGAGCGCACGATATTTGAAGTAGAGGTTTTCATATTTACCCTGCCGGACTTCTCGTGGGTTTTTAGGCGCAGACTATGACACTGACTTCACGCATGACGTCAGAGGATGGCTCGTGGCTTAACGCTCTGCGGATTCCATCTCTCAAGATTGCGCCGCCCGCCGCATCGAAAGCAGGTAGGCTCCGCCGTCTCTCAAAAGCGTTTTCGCCAAGCGCATCAGCAGTAGCGGCGAACTGGAGGCCCCCAAAGCCTCGCGCGTTTGCGCCGCGGCGCCTCTCATGTCTCCTTGCCTCAACATTGTCCCCGCCGTCAGCAGTGCATAGTTTGCGCAAAGCCGTCGAGCTTCCGAGGTCAGTTTCGCCCCAACCGCCGGCACATAGCGTTGCGAGTATTCAATGGAACGCCTTATTTCCCGGACGTTTGCTCCGGTTCTCATCAATCGGGATGTGTCCGACTTCGAGTGCAGCCGGTAGCAGGCGAGTACCGCCGGCTCGTACCAAACCGGATACGCAGCGGCGATACGCTTCCACATATCCCAATCCGCGCAGTGCGGCAATCTTGGATCGAACCCGCCGATTTCCTCGTAAGTCTGGCGAGAAACCACGATGGAGGGAGCCTGGATCCGGCATTGTACGGCAATCCTCTCGATCCAATTGGGAACAATCCCTTGAGACCTGGCTTCGAGCTGCGAGATCCATGTCCAATGATCGTCCTCGTCTATGAATAAGAATCTGCAAAAGGCAGCACCGGCGTTCGGCGTCATAGTTGCCTCCTTCAGCCTCTTGTAGAAGCCGGGCAACACTAGGTCGTCGGCGTGAAGAACATGAACCCAGCGGCCTCTCGATCGCTCCAGGCAGGTGTTAAAACTGGCTACCACCCCCGCGTTCCGGGGCTTCCGATAATAATCGACACGGCCTTGGCCGGTCTGCTCCACCACGGCGCGCAAATCCTCTTTGACCGAATGATCGTCGATTACTTCGATTTGCATAGCTTCTGCGCCAGGATCCTGCAAAAGGACGCTGCGGAGGGTTCTCGCCAAATAGTCCGCACCCTCGTAAGCCGGGATCATGACAGACCACAAGGGCCTTGGTTCGCCCGGCACGGGATGGATTCGTGGGATCGGTGTCACTTCAGGCTGCCGTCAAACTGCCGCCAGAGCTGCGTTGGCGGCGGGTACGTTGATTCCGTCCAATTTGCGGAACAGCATCGTCGCTCGGCCGATGGCTTGATCCATATCGTAGTAGGTGTATTCGCCGAGGCGACCGCAAATCATCAGATCGGGTATGCCGTTGGCGAGCCCCCGATACTGCCGGTACAACCTGGCGTTCGTTTCGTCCGGAAAGGGATACTCATAATGGTCGGGGTCGGAGGGTGTCTCAGTCAGCTCGCGGGTCGTCACCGTGCCTCGAATCTGTTTCGCATAGGCCGCGGGCATCATATGTTTCCATTCGAGCGTCCGGATATGGGGCCCGGCGCTGTGCTGGGGATTATTGACTTGGCCGCATGGTTGAACGAAGTCCACGTCGGGAAGGTACTCGTGCGTGCGCCGCTGGCCTCGGTACTTCAGCCGGCCGAGCCGGAACTGAAAGAATTCGTCGATGGGCCCGGTGAATACCAGCGTCTTCTTTGCTTTGATTTCTCCGCGGCGGGCCAGGTAGTCGTAATTCAACAGAAGCGGTATCCCAGCCAGCAGGTTCTGTATGAAATTCGCGTAACCGTTCCGTGGAATACCTTGGTGTTTGTGGCGCATGAGCCTTGGCTCGTCGTCTTCCCGGATGTCAAAGCGCTTAGCCAGCGCGGCCGATAGCTCACATGGCGGCACGCCCCATTGTTTCTCGGTGTAGCCGCGTACGAATTTTTCGTAGATCGGCGCGGGCATCATCGCCAGGCTGGCCTGCTCGAAGTTCGCGGGAGTGCCGCGGAACGAAGGCGTCCAGCCATTCCCGATCGCTCGGCGGATGTAGCTGCCTGCAATGGGCCAGTTTTCGTACCGCCCGTCCACCCACGCTTTGAGCGCCGCCTGGTAGGGATCGAACGCGGCGAAGCGCGTGACAAACTCCCAGATTGCTTCCGAATTGGTGCGGAAATAGTGCGGCCCGTAGGTGTGGATACGGATGCCACTGGGATGGCAGTGGTCATGCACGTTGCCGCCCGCATGGCGCCGGCGGTCTACCACCAGAACCTCGCGCCCTTCATCGGCGAGGCAGCGCGCGATGGTCGCGCCAGTCAAGCCCGATCCAACAATCAGGTAGTCAATCAACATCGAGTATTCAACGCTTCATCAAAAGCTAATAGGAGGCGGTTGGCTCGTACTTCCCAGGAATGCCCTTGCGCCATGCGGCGGCACTCGTCGGCCAGGCAACCGTCGGCGGGCGCGCTTTCAATAGCCTCTAGCGCAGCGATCGTCTCCTCCGCGTTCGTGCAGACAGACAAGCCCGGTATATTCATGTCGTCGGGTTCGAAATTCATGGTTGCGACGATTGGCTTGCCGGCGGCCCAGTACTCAAGAATTTTCGACGGGAACATCAAGTGGGAGCCGGCGTTTTTGTATGGGAGAAGAAGACAGTCCGCCTGCGTGAGATAGCCCGGCACAGCCTCGTGCGATATCGGCTGCCGCCGTTCCACGTTGGGCAAGCCGAAGAACTGCCTCACCTTTCCAGTGGGCGCGATAGTGACGGGGCCGACAAAAAGGAACTTCCAGGAAGGCGAGCGCAGGGCCGCCTCGTAGAGCAACTCGTAGTCGATTCGCTCATTGATGTTCCCCAGAAAAAGAGCGATGGGCCGCTCGCCTTTTGCTTTCCGCACAGGTGGTTGGCCGCCGAGCCGCGCCACCAGAGACGAATCGACTCCGTTCGGGAGCGATAGGATGGACCGCTGGAACCGTTTTTCGTACTCTAACGATAGCCGCGCGCCATTGGCCACCACAACATCGGCGCGGTGCAATAGATCCACCGTCAAACGCTCATTCTCAGGGTTCATCCAAGACGATGAGAACCAGGGATCTTCGAAGTCCACCGCAACCAAGTCCCAACAATCCAACCGGCTCCACCAGGCCGTTGCGGGACGGGAGGTAAGGTAGATCATTTTCCGGCATTTTGATCGAATGGGCGCTAAGAACTCGCGCATTCTTTGTTCCTGCGCTTCTCCGTAGTCTTTCGCCACGGCCTCCCAAGGATTGGCGCGGATTCCCACCCACTGCACAACCGTGACGCCGGGCACCGGTGCAAAGGTGCGCAGAAGGCGATGCGCCGCGATAGCGGAAACCCTGGCAGCCAAAGATTGCAAAGTAGCCGGCAGAGGTAGCGCGGCGCGCACGCCCGGTTCCACATAGACGACCTGCGCGCGCTTTCCGAGCGCCTCCGCCAGCGGCTGGGCGCGGTTGCGTAAGAAGTCCCAGTTCCACGGCGCCTGATACACGATCGCCAAGTCTGTGGTTCGGGACTGCAGGCGAATCGCTTTTGACGCCATCGGCCAGCAGCCGTCGAGAGCCGCGCCGTGCGTGCCATTGACGAACGTCATTGGAGTTTATACATTTGTGGTGGGGCAGGCGGTTTCGCCTGCCATCCGGCACTCGACCAAGGCCAAAGTTCCGCCGCGCAAACCAAACCTGCCGACACTGGGTTGTGAGGAAGGCAAGCGGAACCGCCTGCCCCACCAGAGCAAATAAGTGGCTCGCAAGATGAAACATCGCGAGAATGTAAAACTCAAAATGTCTCCGAGCTTAATTGCTTCGCACCGGTTCGGGAAACAAATCGCCAGCTTCGGCGCTGGCCTCCGCCATACCTACTCTTGACCATTCAAATTGCTGATAGACATGTCCGACGAAGTGTGCGGGAGGGACTTTCCCATCCTTGCCGTCCGCGAAAGCGAGGACCTCAAAAGGCAAGAACTCGTCCAAATACTCGTAGAGCTCCATGCTTGAGAAGATAGCCGCCCTAAGGAAATACGCGCCCGGTACCAGAAGCATTGGACTTACCTGGCACTCCAGAAAGTGTAACCCCTCTTCAAGCGTCTCCGGCAGCCCGCTCTTGTGAGCGGTGCTTCCCTGTAGTTCGATTCCATCGCGAGTGATAAACGAAAAGCCGAGGATCGCGTTCACCGTTCGCAAAACCCGGATCGCGAAGCGGAAACGAACCGGCTGCGCGAAGGAAATCGACGAAATGCGGCGCCCATCGAAATCCAGCAATTCCGCAAACTCGAATTGAGCGGTCCCGCTGCCACGGCGCCGGGTATCGGACGAGGCTGAAAGATCGGCCCTTCCTTGCAGGGCGGCCGCCCCGGTTTGTCCATAGATCTTAACGCACTCAGGTACAGAGCCGCTATGTACGGTTGTGCCGCGCTCCAAAACCACCGCCCGGTTGCAGAGCCTTTGAATGGCGGTCATGTTGTGGCTCACAAAAAGCACCGTTCGTCCGCCCGAAGCCGCATCACCGATCTTTCCCAGGCATTTCTTCTGAAAAGAAGCGTCGCCCACCGCCAAGACCTCGTCTACTACCAGGATTTCTGGTTCGAGATGGGCGGCCACCGCAAAGGCCAGCCGCACGTACATGCCGCTGCTGTAATGTTTAACCGGGGTATCCAGGAATTGTTCCACCTCGGCAAAAGCGACGATTTCATCGAACCTCTGTTTTATCTCCGCGCGGGTCATCCCGAGGATCGCGCCATTGAGAAAGACATTTTCGCGCCCGGTGAGTTCGGGGTGAAAACCGGTACCGACTTCGAGGAGGCTCGCGACGCGCCCTTTGATCCGCAAACGGCCTTCCGAGGGTTCCGTGATGCGGCTTAGAATTTTCAAGAGTGTACTTTTGCCGGCGCCGTTGCGCCCGATGATCCCGACCACGTCGCCTTGTTTGACGTCGAAGCTCACATTCTTCAAGGCCCAGAAGTCTTCTTTGGAAGAGGATCTAGCCGTCCGCCAACTGCGGGGACGAAATAATCCTCGGAACTTATGCGCAAGGACATCGCGCAATGCGACGTACGGTTGCCGCCCCTCCTTATGGTTGAGGCGGTAGACCTTGCTGACGTCTTCGACGGAGATGACTGCTCGGCTCATCTTGACAAATCAAGAAAGGAGGCTAGATGATATCGGCAAAACTCTTTTCCGTCTTTCGGAAGTATGTGATGCCGAGGATAAGGAATACAATCACAACCAACACGGAGATTACGAGGCTCAGCGCGTGGACGGGCGAGTTGTGACCGAGAATCGCCCAGCGAAACCCGTCAATGGTGCCCACCATCGGGTTAAGCGAATAGAGCAGGAAAAGCGTTTCGCCCAGTTTCCCCCGGATTACCGTGCTGCTGAATCCTACCGGTGTGGCGTAAAGCCCGAACTGAATGATAAATGGAATGGCGTAGCGGAAATCCCGATACTTGACATTAAGCGCGGTGATAAAGAGCCCCGGTCCCAGGGCCGCCAGGAAAGTAATGGCGATAAATACCGGAAGCGCGAGAATATTCCAAGTGAGAGGAACGCGGTACCAGATCATCATGCCGCACAGTAGGAGAAACGAAACGAGGAAGTCGGCAAAGCAGGTGACGATCGCGCTCGCGGGTATGATCAAGCGCGGAAAATAAACCTTCGAGATCAGGTTGGCGTTGCTCACCATACTCTGGCTGGCGGAGGAGAGCGCCGAACTGAAGAACATCCAGGGGAGCATGGCGGCGAAAACCATGATCGAGTAGGGCGCGGTTCCATCGGCGCGCAGTCCGGCCACTTTGCCGAAGACGATGGTCATAATCACCATGGTCAGGACGGGCTGAATGAGTGCCCAGCCCACGCCGATCAAGGTTTGTTTGTAGCGCACGGAGATATCGCGCAGTGCCAGGATGATAAAGAGTTCACGATATCGCCATAGGTCCAGCCAGTAGTGCTTTTCAGCCCGGCCCGCTTCGAGGGTTAGATCGAATTCAAGAGCCGGCGGAATGACGTATGAGGGTGCAGTCATGAGAGGTGGTTATGCATTATTGAGCCGTTTTTCAACGGAGTGCCGCCTTTTAGGTGGTCCTTGGTCCCGCGCCCCACCTATGGTAATGAAAAACGCCGAATCGGAGCCGGAAGCGTAAGCGCCCTAGTTTGTTTTTCAAGGGAGCGGTACTCTACAGCAACTTGGCCCGGTGAACTTCCATGGCTTCACAACCAGCGTGTGTTGCCATGGCGCGCCCAGCGCTTTCGATAAACAGAACCTATCGTTACCGCTCCTTTGGTACAAGTAGAGGCGGCGCAACCGCCTTCTGGAGTTTCTACATTTCGCCTGCCGTGTCACACTTTCGTAGGGCGGCCATTCTTGGCAGCCGGGCGGCTTTCCAGCCGCCCCTGAGGCGGCGCAGCCGCCTTGCAATCGCGGCTCAGCCACGTATTCCCTACGAAAGGATTTGATCTTTTGGCCAATTAGCCGCCGATGCGCACCCATCTCTCCGGTATGAAAGTGCGGCTGTCATACACCGGCTTCTTCTTCCACCCCGCGGGAGCAACCACAATCCTTTCTTTGGCCGAATTCAGCCACGCGCCCCACCACCCAAAGGTGCTATTGGAAATAATGCCGTGCCGGCAAAGACTCATGAGCCAAACGTCTTCGTGTTCGTAACCCGTCGAGCTGTCGTTCGGCAGCTCCGGTCTGGTAACTAAAGTGAAACGGTCATGAACGGCGAGATGCCGGCGGGCCCATTCCGGCTCGTCGGAAAACAGGAAAAACCATGGTTGATGAACGTGCTGTTCGACATACGAAATGGCTTTCTGATAGTAGTCGAGTGTGTACGCCTCGAGTGTTTCGCTGAGTAAATGATCTCCGCGTCTGACGTGCAGGAAAACGCTCTGTTCCGTCTGTCCAATCAGTTTTGCCATGGCGTCGGCGTGAGCGCTAAGCGGAAGCCGCGGCGTGAACTCACGGCGGAGCCGGTGTTCGATATCGATAAAATATTTCTCCGATTGCCAGCAGCCGGCTAGGATGCAGTGGCGTGAGACCTTGAAGAGCGCCGGGTCAAAGCACGCATGCTGCTCCATCACAAGAGGAAGCGCGAAGTAGGGCGTATGCGGCCTTACCCTGGCAACGATGCGATGGTACGATTTCAGAGCCTTTACCTCGAAACCTGTCGCGAAATGCGCATCCACGTTCCATTTGTCGAGAGCGTAGGTTCGATAGTACTTACTTTGCGGATGGTGGCAGTTCACTCCCTGGTAGTTGCCGATGTCCAACTTTAGTTTTGTGTTTTTTCGCAGTGCTGTCGCGAGACCCGTCGCGTACTGAAATAACTGGTTGCCCAGACCTCCGTTCAATTCTGCTATGACCATGTATCAACTCTGACCGGGGCAACGAGCGTAAATGTCCCCAAACATGGAGGCGCTGTCTTGGTGCGTCTTTAACAGCGACACTATTTCGCCCTGGTCTTCCCATTTCTGAAACGCTAACCGTGTCGATTCCCCTTCGACGAAGTTAAATTCCCGCATGCCCAGATCATGGAGGAGGGTCACACAAGAGTGGGCTGCGGAAAACGTTTCTGGAGTGAATTCAAAGGAAAGAGCCTTAACCTTCCTGCATAGCCCTTTCAGGACCTCGTATTCGTGACCCTCCACGTCGATTTTGACAAAACTTGGCACCCCGTAGTTTTGGATCAGCATGTCCAGCGTTACCGCGGGCACCCGCATCGTCCGATTCCAGCAAGTGCTGCCAAAGCGTCCGCTGCTGCTGACCTTGCCGATCCATTCCTCGGAAAGGCTGCTGAGAAAGTGGACGTCGCTGAGGTGCATACTAACTTCGCCGGCTTCGCGCCCGACGGCTTTTCGCACCACCTCGACAGAACTATCGTTTGAATACGCAGCTTTGAGAACCTTCCAGCAGCGTGGTTGCGGTTCAACGGCAACCACCTTTGCGCCGATCCGGTGAAAAACCTTGGTACGATTGCCTAGGTTTGCGCCGATATCAAATACAAGGTCGCCTTTTTTCACAAAAGCTTGATAGAAGGCCAGCCGCGCGGCGTCTTCCTCGGTCCAGGCCCGAAGAGCTTTTACTTCCTTCGATTGCAGATACCTGAGTCTAATCCGGTTAGGCACGAGACGCGCTACCAATTTTCTGATTCGCGTCATCTGCTTAACTTGGCAGTCTCAGCGGCCCCAATTGCGCGGCGTGAATACGACTTCAAGAGATCCCAGCAAATCTCTCCTGGGCCCGCCTAAAACCGGTATGTCATAGCGCTCGTATTGAGCGCTGGCGCCGAGCGTCCACTCGCGAGTTATGCCCCATTGCGCCGTAACCGAGCCGTCGGTTTGCGTGCCTCCACCCGGCAGAAACTGCGCACCGGCCTTGATCTGCCGGTATTCGCCTTGCACTTTCGACTTAGCGGAAAACCAGTACGTCGTCGATGCGACATAGGCCCTCGAATCCCGTCCTACCCAGCTCCCCAGCAGCGAGCCTTTGTTCGTGTACGAATCATGATAGTCGGTGTTGAAGTACATGTAATAGCCGCCAAGATCTTTGTTGAAAAACTCCGTCGAGTACATCTCAAGCCGGAAGTCGAGGCGTCTCATTCCGGGTATTTGCGATATGTACACACCCGGCCCCAAAGCTAAACGTCTCAGCGTGTCGTCGGAGTAGAAATCCGAATACAGCGTCACATAGCGGCGCAGGCCGGGAACCCGGTAGCGGAAATCAAAACCGCCGTGCCGGTCGCCAGGACTATTGGCGGCTCCATCGCCCGTGCTGGCTGTACTGAACAGGCTTGATCCGAAATTACCCAACGTGAGCGGATGCCCCACGCCACCGAAAAAATCGGACCTGAAAATTCCTACCTCGAGATTCGGGGTCATTTCCACGCTAAGCTTCTGAGCGTTCATATATACGTCTGGCGGCCAACGGTGGCCGGAGAGCTTGCCGAAAATAAACTCCGTCCGCATCTTCCCAAGTTTGCCTAGAATGCCAGGCAGGCGGAAAGGCCGCGTTTGCGCGAATCGCAGCATGTAGAATGGCTCGGCATTGTCACTGAAGCTGAAAGCGCTATCTTCTCCCGGGCCCCACCAGAGATTCTGCTTGCCGAAGGTAATCGTCTCAAAGCCGAGTTTCACCCCGGCATACATCTCCAAAGGTTCAAACCGATTGATTGCCGCCACCGGGTTTGCCCCTTGCAATGGATTGTGGTCGGCCCCGGCGATGAACTCGCGAACCGCGAGCGGCTCCGCATCTCTACCGGGCGCGTCTTGCGCCTCGCCTCGAAAATATCCAAAGAAGCGCCCCGCCGTGGCATAACCTGACAAGCCAGTTACATTGTTAAAGCCTTTGTCGTACGGGCGGCCATAATCGTTCGAGATCGTTTGGCCGAAATGGTAGCTATCCCTGAGAGGAGCGCCGCCGATTCCCGTCAGCCGGGTGTACAGGGACTCCAGACGGAGCGATCGCCCCTCGGAATCCTCGTTGTCGAGTTCCGCCGTCAGCCCGGCTATCAGATGCAGGGCCTCCAGGTCGGCGGCGGACTGCTTGTACATCGACTCTCGGGTGCTTGCCTGTTCGCCGGCTGCCCTAGTTTGACGCAGGCATTCCGCGCGCGTCCAGGGTTGTATGTCGGATACCTCTCCAGCCAAGTAGCCGAGCGCCGCCAAGCGTTTCAGCGCCGGATAGATCCAGCTATCCAAAGGGACATAGGGCGAACCCCGGTCCGGTGAGGACTGGGCCGCACAGCTATACGGCACCGAAAGACAAAGCAAAAGTAGCGAGAGTCTCATAAGCCGAACCGGAAGCGTGAGCGACCTAACTTGTTTTTTCAACGGAGTGCCGAGCCGCGAGTGTTAACGAGCGCTAACGACAGGCCTGCTCACCATGTTTTTCAGGGGGGTTCCCATGGGCCTCGCGCTTGTGGGGCGGACCCCCGGTTCGCGGCTGACCCCCCGGTCAGCCTCCTTCGGCCCACCGATGAAGGTGAAAAAACAATTTTCCAACCCTTGTGGAATCAATCCATTACTCGGTTTTTCAGGGGAGCCTTCACCACTCCCCTCGTTGTCTCAATCTTTGGTATGAGCGAATCTTCCGCTGTACCCGTTGAGCTATCGTCGGCATGAAATATATCTGTTGGTGAAGGGCGTCCAGGCTCTTCATCGGAACGATATAAGGCGGGTGTCTCAATGGGAACTCAATCGCACGTTCTTTGCGTTCAGACCAATAGTTTTCCCGTGTGTGTGTGGCGTCCGGTCCGAAACCTATGTTTCTGACCATGTTCACGCTGGGAACCACACAGAGCATGTTGTTAATCAAGCTGGTGTAAAGCCATTGGAAGTCCCAAGTATTGATCCCGGTTCTGTCGTGCATGGAATCGAATATTTTCGTCCAAAATTTCACCTCGCCATCGCCTGAATAGATCTCGCTCAGGACACCATTCCGCTTGACGGCCTCCCAATCCCGCAGGTCGCGATCATAGCGTTGCCAGGCAGAGCGCCAAGTGGCCCAACCCCAAACATGCGCGGTCTTCGAGAAGTGGTAACTGTACGAAGTCCCGTGCCGCGGCGCCAGGAAGTTGCTGCCGCAGATCATTCCAATACGGCTATCACCGCGATACCGTCCCAGCAACTCCCGGCAAAACGGGAAAAAGGTCTGGTGCGGCACGCAGTCGTCTTCAAGGATAATGGCTTCCTCCACTTTGGAGAAAGCCCACGTTAAACCGCTCACTACCCGGGCTTGGCATCCAAGGTTCGATTCAGCGAAGTCTCTAAAAACCTCGCACGGCCAATCCACGTTGTTAACGATGGCGCGCACCTCGTCACAAAGCCCCTCTTCGCCTGGGTGAGAGGATCGCGGGCCATCCGCGACAATCAAGAGCTGCTTCGGTTTTACTTCCGCAATGGCACTGAAGACCATCCGTGTCCTCTCGGGACGATTGAAGACCATTAGGATGATCGGAGTGTCAAGCTGATCAGTCATCGACACTCCCCACTCCCCACCGCCCCCAACTCTTTCGTTAACGCGGGCTTTGCAATCCGTAATTCGTGTCTCTTAATCCAGATTTGAAATTGGTACTCCGCTATTAGGTGGCAAAAGTAATAGCCGGCGAGCCCATCGAGGAAACCCAGTTTATAAAAAAAATGGTAGAAGAATCGGAGCCAGTGTGGAACGGGGAGCGATTGCGAAAGCCTCTTCAACAATCTCTTGCGGTCGATGGAGGAGCTTATCTCGCTGGCAAAGCCCCCATCCCTGAACGCCTGCGCCGCCTCGCCGTTCAACGCCTCCCAGCTTGAGTAGCGATTATGTTTTTCGATGAAGCTAAATGCGTCCGGATAGGCATAGTGTTCCATCGGTTCAGCGAGCTTTCCCGTCGAGCCCGCCACGATCATGTGTTCATGCACCTCGTTATCGCCCGAGTTCGCCGAATGGTCGGGCACAAATTCGTATCGACCCTTGCCTTTCCGAAATAAGCGGAGGTTCCAACTGGGAAAATAACCCGCGTGACGAATCCATGTTCCTAAGAAGTAGAACTTTCTATTGATGTAGTAACCCGCCGCGCTCCGCGCATTCTTCACAATGGAGCGGATTTCCGCAGCCAAGGCGGGAGTGATTCTCTCGTCGGCATCCAGGATCAGAATCCACTCATTCTGAAATAGACAGTTCTGCAATGCCCAATTTTTCTTCTTTAGACCGCCCGGGCGATATTCGAATTGAACCACTCGCGCGCCCAGAGAAGCGGCTATTTCCGCTGTTCCATCGCTGCTGGCGGTATCGGCCACTACCACCTCGTTCGCCCACGAGACCGAGCGAATGCAGTCGGCTATATTCTCTCTCTCGTTCTTAGCGGGAATGAGCACCGAGACCGCAACCGTTCCATCGGGTTCATGTGAAGAAGTGCTCATGCTGCAACGCCGAATCGGAGCCGGAAGCGTAAGCGCCCTAACTTGTTTTTCAACGGACTGCTCATGGGCTTCACTCTCGTACGGCGGGCATTCTTGCCAGCGGGCCGCCTTTTAGGTGGCCCTTCGCCCGGCTTCCTGGCCGCGCCCTTGGTCCTGCGGCCCACCCATAGTAATGAAAAGCGCCGAATCGGAGCCGGAAGCGTAAGCACCCTAACTTGTTTTTCAACCGAGCGGTACGCCACCTAATCATTACCGCTCTTTACTATCTCTGCTCAGCCACGTTTTCCCTACGCAAAGGATTCGATCGTTTTGCCCACTCATTCCAAAGAATGGAATAATGTCGAGAGATTCTCCGCAAACGCGGCAAAACCGAATTCCCGCGGCGCCGCAGCGGCGGCATTCCTGCTCATAGCCATCCATTCCGCTTCCGGCGTCGCTAATACCTCCGCCAGCGCATCTTGAATGTGGCGCTCTGTCTTAATGGCGAACACCCGGCCGGCACCGCCACCGGACACTACTTCATGAATATCAACGTCGCTTGAGATGATCGGAGGTAGGCCGAATGTCATGGCTTCCGCGACGGCGTGGCCGAAATTTTCGCGATGGGAGAACAGCACAAATCCGTCGCTGCGCTTCATTTCGTCATAAAGCCGCTGCCTCGGAAGCTCCCCCAGGTAGGACACTCGCTTTCCCCAAAGCGGGCCCGCGGCGGCCATGAGCTGAGGAAGTTTGATCTCTGGCGTTTGCGGCCCGGCGATCACCAGCTCACTATTCCGGGGGTTGAGATTCACGAACGCGCTAATAGTTTCGAGCACCCGCTTCATTGGATGAAGCCGGCCGGCGAACAACAGGCGTGTGGGTGCCCGTCTGGGAGCCGTCCCCGCGGCGGCCGCCAGAGTCTCGTCGCCCAGCGGCCAAGAGATTACCGTAGACCGGGTCTTCCCGATGGCCACCTCCGCTTTCCGGCGTTCGCCTTCGGTGGCGTAAATGATGGTGGCGTATTTAAACAGCGATCGTCCGAATGTACTAAGCCATATTTTCTTGCGAAGCTTGCGGTAAGTAAAGCAGTAGGGATCTAACGCTCCGTGCAAAGCAACCACCAACGGCTTGCGATATTTTCGGGCCATCCGTTCCGCCCAGCGGGTATGGTAAAGATACAGGGCGTGTGCCACGATGACATCCGATTGCGCCGCAAGTTCTTCGGCGCGGCCTAGCGCCTCTTTGTGCGCAAAACCCCACAAACGGCCCAAGGCGTCGTTACTTTTGGGCACCGATTCCACTCGGAAGTCGCGGCGCATGTCGCTCTGCGCGTCCAGCGATACGCACTTCACCTCCCAATTCAAGCTCTCGGATGCCAAAATGAACGCCCTGATCGTGGTGTAAACGCCGCCAATCCGAGGATCTAAGTTATCCCCTACATGCAGTGTTTTCACGGCAAAACCCCAGCCGGTGATAGTGGCAGCCGGCCTTCGCGAGGCCTAACGGCCAAACCACGAATTCGCTCGCCCGCGCTGGCGGATGCTACCAGAATGATTGGAATATACGCCTCCGCCTGCGTAGTAAGTTGCATCAGCGCAATCCAAAACAGGAAGTTAGGTAATAGCCCCGGCTGACTGGTCTGCCCACCGGCTTCGCGCCCCGCTTCCTTTAAAGTTCCATAGAGTTTGCGGTAAAACACGAACGCCAGAATCAAGCCGAACAAACCGAAGTTCAAAATCCGCGCGACCAGCGCAATATTCTGCTTCAGGCTGTCAAACGATTTTGGATTATCGAAGCCCTGCACCAGCGCCGGGTCTTCAAACGGATCGACATAATACTGCCACAATCCGGCGCCGAAACCGCTAACCAGGCTCATTGGATTCTCGCTCACCGCCCCGAGAGTGGCCAAGTCTTGAAATTCCAGCGGCACCGTGAAATCAGACACCTCAATGCCCCTTTGATCGGCGTCGGACCCTCGTTTCCCCATCGGGGTGTCGTCGTAGACGGCCATCAGTGGTCCGCGGAAGAGTATGCCGCCGGCAATTAGTGCTAAAGGCAGCAGAGCGATCATGGAATGCCTCCGGGCCTCGCGGCTGTGCCCAGCCAATAGGGGCCAAAACAGCAGACCTAGCAAGCCTGCCGCCGAGGTGATTACGCCCGATCGGGAAACTGTCAGAATGTTAGTAAGAAGGAAAAGCGCCGCCAGCGCTGCTTTACTCTTCGCACTGAATCTGAGACCATTGCCGGGCGTGAGCACCAGCAGGAACCAAACCGTGCAGTAAAGCGACAAAAATCTTGGCTCTCCGCAGATGCTATTAATCCGGCGAACCTCGTTTTCGGCACCGGCCACGGTTTGAAGAGTCATCTCAGAGCCCGCTGCCGCCCGGACAATGGGAAAGAGATCGTAACCCGTAGTCTTCACAACTCCGGACTGAAGCAAGGCGAGCGAACAATAAAACACACCCGCCCAGACTATATGCCTGAGCATTCGTCCAGCTTCTTCGTGTTTTTGCACATGCCATAGCAGGGCGACCGGCATAAGCCACAACATGAGTTCGTTCAGCAGCACGCGGGAACCATGAACCAATGGCGACTGGGTGAATGCTTCCAGGTGTGGAGCATACCTCTGGGCGTAGACAATTCCCGCCAGGGTAATCATGGCAAAAAAAGCGAGCATCCGAAAAGCGTTCGAATTCAATTGCCTCGCGTGCGAGAATTTGCCGCTCTTGACAAAAACACAAAAGAGGTAGCAATAAATAGCGGATCGCCATGGCGTGTAGGAAATGAGCAGCGGCCCGATCATGTTTCCCGCCATAAACGGCATGGTCCAAATGAAAAGGTAAAGCAACCGCCGTGGATTTGCCAGACCGGTGGGCAGGAGCAGCAGAAAACCCAGCAAATCAAACAGCATGGGCGAGCCTAGCCAACCTTCCTTGAACGGCCTTCTGCGCTAACACGCTCGGAAACGTTCACCGCGCAAAGTTCCAGGATGTCTCGGAAACTCTCATTCCAGAGGTCTGGCCCGAAATTGCCGGCTAGCGCTACACTTTGCGCATAACAGCGGTCTTGACCCTGGTCCTCCAGCGCCAGCGCCAAGGTCATCGTTTCCGCTAACGCCCTGCTATCTCCGGTGTTGAATCGCCAGCTATTGTGTCGTCCCGAAAATTCAAAGTGGCTCCCGACGGCTTCGCTTAGAATAAGTCCACAGCCGCTGAGGGCGGCTTCATGCACCACCAGTGGCCAATGGTCCTCAGAACTGGGCAAAACAAGGAAACGGGAATTCCTAAGGTACGCCGCCACAACCTCAGGCGCGCAGAACTCTTCCACCCGAAACCCCGCATCCACCAGATCTTGCCGGAGCGGCCCTTGCCCAATGGCTATAAAACTAAACCGCTTGCCGGATTTCTTCAAAATACGGGCCGCCTGAAGCAGGCAGTGAATACCCTTTCGAGGTATGAATTGCCCGACAAACACAAAATCGTTGCTTCGCTGCGCGAGTGGCGGTCCGGCGGGAAACACTTCGGAATCGGCGCCATACATGCCTCGGTGGATCTTGCCGGCGGGAACTCCGAAATATTCCAAAAGCTGCTGCGCCGCATCGCCCGGTACTAGAAACCGATCAATGTTGGGCGCGATCGCCGCCCGGAAATACCACTTCCCCACCGCTTGCCGGAACGTGAATTTGCGGGAATTGTCCGTCATGCAGACCGTCAAGCCGCCGCTGCGTTTGGTCTCCAAGGCTAGTGAGTTGAATGCTTGGTAGGCCCAACCCGTGTAGAAAAAAACGGCGGGCGGATCCATCTGAAGGTCGCTCCATCCGATCCGCTTGCGCGGGCTGACCCAGGTGACTTTGCCACCGATGCGGCTCTCGATAGCGGCTCGCAACTCAACACCGGGCGAGCCTATGATTTTCAGTGGCACATCGAACCTGGCGATGGTCGCTCGAATCGCTGTAGCGGCATAGGCCGGCAACCCATGCCAGCCGATGGCCACCGCCTTCTCCGGCTTGCTACGCGGCATATTGCGTTGCTTGCTTCGGCTGTGGGATCCAACTCCGCAGCCAGCGCAAATACGTCTCCGCGCGGGCGTCCCACGTGTGCGCGGCCGGATCGTAACCTGGCCGCCAATCTTGGGCCGCTTCCACCGCTGAATTCATCGCTTGCGTCATCGATTCGATACTGCCCGGCTCATAGTAGAAACCGTCCGATCCGAGCGCTTTATGCGTTTCACCGATGCGGCAGGTAACAATCGGCTTTCCGTACATCATGTAGATATAGGTCTTACCAGGGCAGCGAGCCCAGTCGCTAACTGTGTCAAAAAGCGGGCATAGAAAAACGTCGGCGCTGGCCAGGTAGCTATTGAGGGTTTCTCCGGCTGCATATCCAGGCAACTCGACGCGGCCTTCTAAACCCAATCGCTTGATCGCCTCACTGATTCGCTGCTGCTCGGGCCCGCGGCCCAGTAGAATAGCGTGCCAGTCTTGACGGTGGTTGAGGAGTCCCCGCAGGGCCTCTACAATCTCGAAACAACCGTAGCCCTTATAGAGCCCGCCCATATAGAGGATGACCCGCTTTCCTTCGCCCAAACGGCGGCTCTGGTTGGTGCCTGGCAGTCCGGGCATGCTCGGGACATCGGCCGCGTACGGAAGCACGATCATTCGCCGGCTGAGAGCGAGGCGCCGAGCTCGCGTCTTGAAAAGTGTTTGCAGATAATCGCTGGCCACTACGGTGTTCTTGTAGGCGAACAAACTACCCCATTCAAGCAGCAATTGTGAGCCTCTCTTGAGAAACGCGTTGTTCCGCAACGAAGATTCAAGCTCCACGTGATCCATCACAAACGGCGCCGTATTTCCGCGCTGCATAAGAGCATTTCGCCACCCTAAACCGCATATGTGGACAACGTCGCAATCGCACTGGCCAACGATCTTTGCCTTCTCCTGGTATTCCTGGCGAAACGCTCCCTTTCTGTAGTAGTGGGCCGTGCAGCCGCCGAGCTTGGCAATCTCCCGGCGATTGTCCGGATGGTCTTCGAGACAAATGGTCACTCGGCATCCGCGAGCCTGCAACCCGGGAGTCAACCCGAACGCCCGCTTCATCGTGGCGTGCTTGGTGATCACGCTATTCGTTACAAAAAAGATATGCATTGAGATGTGGGGCAGGATGGCATCCTGCGCGCCGATTGGCAATCGGCGCTCAGCGTTCATTCATCTCCGAATCTGAGCCGGAAGCGTGAGCGACCTAAACTAATTTCAGCCTGCCCAAAGGCGGCTACTCCCGCACGCACGGTAGCGTCGAGATCTTCCAAGCCGCCAAGAATCGCTGTGGCGCCACCCCATCATCTGGGATCGCATAGGCCGGCTGCGGAAAGGAAAACGGCCTCCTGGCTAAATTCAGGTTTCTGAAGTCGCCCGAAGGAACATCCGCGTTAAACCTGATCGAGTTATCGGTCGTCGCAATCAGAAACGATGCGCCGGAACGTCTGACATTCTCCACCAGCCGTCTGATATCTCGAAAAGAAAGGTGGAAAATCACTTCCCTGCACAACACCGTATCAACCGGCGGCAGCGGGTCCACCGTTGCGTCTAAAACTTCAAAGGTTCTGGCTTCCGTAGCATGCAAGGCATTGTTCAATTTGATCAGATCCGGAACGATATCGGCTCCGATGTATCGGCACGGATACTCAACCTTCTTCATCCAGTTAAAGTCGCCGCAGCCGAGATCGAGGAGGGTATGGGTATTCGTGATACGCAGAAGCTCCGGCAAACCTTGCCTGATCGCCGCAGTGCTGCGCAGCTCTGAACCAAGGCCCGAGCAAGATCCCGTCGTCCGGTTATTCAGCCAAACGCCGGTTTCATAGATCGATGAAAAGCGCTCTGCCAACGAATCGAAATCAAGATGATCGACCCTTTCTCCCCTGGCCTTATGAATGAACGCCAACACTCCGTCGAGCTTGCTTCGTGTTAGAAAATGGCGGACCAAATCTTTGGCCGTTATCGTGACGGACATGCGGTCCCATCCCACTAAGCGAACAACGCCCGTTTTAACTCGCTGAACTTGCTTCCCGCGCCCCGCCGCTCGCCCCGCAAGAACCACACCAATGCGCCGGAAAATACTCCCGCGCCCACCAAACCTTCCAGCACTATGAGCGGCCGCTTCGGGCCGCTCTTCCTCTCCGGAGACACCGCCCAATCCACCACCGGCAGCGCCGGGGCGGGCTTGCTTTCATCCAGCCGCGCCGCCTCATACTGCTTTGTTAGCAGTTCGTACAGAAACTCATGAAACTTCAGCTCACGCAACTGCCGTACATAAGTCAAGCCCTCTGATGGCATTCGCGACAATGGCATCATTGGATCGCCCGCACTCTGGGTTGCGTGCGAGTCCTCCAGTTTCCTCAACTGCGCGCGCATTTCGCCCAGTTCGGCCTCCGTTCGAAGCACTTCCGAATTCTCCGCCGTCGCCCCCGTTCGCAGCCTTTGCAACATCACCTCCTCCATCACGACTTCCGCTTTTAATTGGGCAACCGCGGTTATCGCGGCATGGGACTGCACTTCAACCTGCATGATGCCCGACCGCTGCTGCAGGCCCTTCATCGCTTCCTCAGCGGCCGCCAGCGCTTCCTTCTCCTCCTTCAGCCGGCTCTCCAGAAACAGCCGTTTTTGGTTCGCGTCGCTCGCCGCCATGTCCGTGTTCTTGGCATTCAGGGCTCTCACGTAAGCGTTGGCGATATCCGCCGCCCGCTTCGGATTTCTGTCTTTGATTTCGATACGGATCAGCGAGTCTTTGCCGGTCGTGAACTTGCTTTGTCCCAATAACCTAAGCCGGGCGTCCGTTCGCGTCTTGACGTGGTAGGCCTTTAGCAGGCCCAATGTATCGATGACTGAATCTTCTACCGTCCTGCTCCCTAAGATTCCGATGTAGATATCGCCCGGTGATTTGATTCCAAACCCGCCACCCCCCATGCCGGCCAAGCCGCCTAATTGGCCCAGCATCAAGCTGGTTGAGGACTGGCTCTGCGGTGGAACCATCACGACGGCATTCGCCGTGTAGTTGTTCGGCGTGAGAAAAGCCAGCACCCCGGCCAACACTCCCCCCGCCAAAGATCCTCCGATAACATGCCATTTCTTCCGCGCCATTACCAGCAGGACGTCGAACGCCCCCGTCTCTTCGGGAACGCCCGGCAGTGGGCCTTGCGCCGCGCTCAGACCGGCGAGTGGTCCCGATACGGGGTGGTGCGTCTCCGCGGCCAAACTCGAATCTTGTTGCCCGTTCATCATTGCTCAATAAAAAAAGGTCGATCGTCCACCGGCATAAGATCGCCGGCCTCGAAGTGTACGGCCACTGACCGTCGTAATATCTCGATGCTCACAATCAGCCGGCCGCCCTCTCCCCGGCGTTGAAAGACGCCCGTCAAGCCCGACAACGGTCCAGCGGTGATACGCACTTGCTGCCCCGCCTGCAAGAATGGCCAGGGCTCCAGCATGTAAGGCGCGGCCAGCATCCGCTTGATTCGCACGATCTCTTCCGCCGGCACGGCAATCGCTTCCGCGCCGAACGAAACGATGGAACTAACACCCGGAGTCGTTAGCACCTGCTTGCGGTTTTCAAATGCGAACTCGCAGAACACGTATCCAGGAAACAACGGCCGCTCCACCCGTTTCACCCGGTCGGACCAACGCCGTATCGCCCCATAACTGGGCGCATAACAATGTAGTTGCTTGGCGGCGAGCGCACTGTGAACCGTCGCCTCATGTTGATGCTTGACGCTTACGGCAAACCAGTCTTTTCCCACGCCAGCCCCGGCGGGAAAGGTCGAGTCCAGATCGGTGTTGGCGCGTAGCTCACGCATTGTGAGTCCCATATTGGTCTAGGAAACTTTAGAAGGCGCCGGTAGGTCCAGCGCCTTCTTCCTATTCAAAGTGCCAGCCGTATCCCAAAATTCTCCGGTGCTACAGAATCAATAGTTGCCGGAATTTTGCAATGACTCTGCTTGGCACACGCCTGCTCGCGAAAAGAAAAACGGGACGTTCCGCATATCCCCAGCCTCGCCGTTTGAACAGGCGTTTGCAGGGTCGCGGAATCGCCCCATTTCGTGTTAGCTTTTCCTACTTCAGAACGTTGATCGCTGCCGCCCCTAGCCCAAGCCCACTGATCACTTGCGACCAGTCAAGCAAGGCCCTGACACCCGAACGCTTCATCAAATTAGTCGGTACCACCACCGCATCTCCAGGCTCCACCCGTATGGACTCAAACCTCAAATCGTTTCGCCTCGATGCGGTTGACCCGTCGGCGCGAATCACGAACATTTGCCCGGTATCCGCATACTTCGTCGGCCCCCCGGAAAGCTTTAGATACTCGCGTATACTTGCATCCGCTTTATAGGTAAAAGTCGCTTGATTATAGACAAGGCCCATCACGCTGACAGTCGCCGGAATCGTCGGCACCACCAGCCGGTCGCCGTTTTCCAAAGGCAGATCCGGCAATGCTTCCACTCCCCGGCTGTCTGGCTTCATATCCAGGACAATGCGCCCGCTTGCCGGCGTACTGCGCAGGCGCTCCAATACGGCATGCTCTTCCTCCAGACCAATTCGCGCCACCCCCTCTTCCTGCGACGTGATAGTCCGGGCGGCTAAGGTCGCGGAATTCTGCTCCAGTTCCTTCTCCGTCTTGTCAAGATAATCGTTCATCCTTTTCTCTTGCTCCCGCCTGGTGGAATCGCGCGTAAATTCGGCGGCAAACAGATAGGCCTTATCGGTCAGCCCGCCCGCCCGCGCCACCAATTGGCGCAGCGTCTCGCCTGGGCGAACGGCATAAATCCCCGCCACCATCACTTCACCTTCCAGCCGAACCACCCGCGTCTGCTCGGCCACGGGCGTGGTGAAGTCGGCCATCGAAAACACGTTCACAATGTCGCCGGGCTGCAGCGCGAGATCGGCAGCTTCGTCGTGCTCCAAAACCGCTTTACCAAGATTAAAAGCAATCAGGTGCGTACGCAGAGTCTGCGGGTCTAAGCGTTCTATGGCCGCATAGCTCCAATTGATGTCCGGCGCCGCCGGCTGAAGATCGTTCTTCTTTTTGAAGTTCCGGGGCTCGGCAGCGCCCTGATCTCCGGCGATAGCCCCGGCCAGCGAAGTATCCAGGCTGATCTGATGCACCTCTTGCGTAAACCCCCCCGATCCTGCCGTCAACTGGTTGTGTTCCGTCCAGTAATTTCGCGTCAGCAGCGCCTGTTTCTCGGGAATCAAATCACTCACCCGCATTCCTTCGTGCCAGGGCAGACGAACCGGGTCCGCTACGTTTCCCTTCAGGGAAACTGTTTTGCTAAAGCGCGGAACCATGTTGAGCAGGCTAATGATATCGCCGTCTTGTAGCCGGGTCTCCAGCCCCGGCCCAGCCAGTTGAATGTTCTCCGAAACCAAGGTCGAGCGATTGTCGATTCGCTCCAGAATGGCGTGTTGCCCCGCCGCCAGGGGAGAGAGCCCACCCGCATCGTCCAGAATCTCGCGCACCGAACACGGCTGCTCAATCTCATAAATCGCCGGATTTTCGATGCTGCCCGATAACGCCACCCGCGCGCCGGCGGCCGGAATGAATATCACGTCGCCCGGTTTCAGCGCGGCATCTTTGGTCTTGTCGCCGCGCAGCAGGAGGTCGTACATGTCGAAACGCGTCACCAGTTGCCCGCTCCGCTTCAACTGGATATTCCGCATGGAACCCTGCGCCGAAGGCCCGCCCGATACGAACAACGCGTTCACTAAAGTGCTCATCGCACTGACGGTATAAGTTCCCGGCCGGCGCGCGTGCCCCATCACGAACACTTGAATGGATCGAAGCTGGCTTATATTCACGCTGATTTCAAAGTTTCGAAATACCCTGCCGACACTGGTCTTAAGCGCGCCCGCTAGTTCGCCGAAATGCAGCCCGGCCACGCTGACCCGCCCCACCCGCGGGATGAAAATATCCCCCGTCCGGTCCACCACCAGCGTCAGTTCCGCCGTGATCTGTCCCCAGATCCGAACGTCCAACTCATCGCCCGGCCCTATCGTGTAGTCCGGCGCCACCGGAATCAGTTCAACCGGCGCATACGTGGAAGGCACTTGATCGAACAGCGCTGCCCCGTAGATCGCCAGTTTCTGCCCGACCGCGCTCTCGGCAAAGGTTTGAAATTCTGTCGGTGGCTCAACCACTTTCTTAAATTGGAGGTCCTCGATGTTGCCCATCTGGATGGCCGGCGCACTGGCTCTATGCGAAAGCCGGCTGATTTCTCCAGATCCCAACCTCCCGCTGCCCCCGGGCGATAGTAAGCCGCCGCAGTCGGGAGCCTGTAAATCCGTTGGATCGCAAGCAGCGAGCCCGCCAGCCATCGGACGCTTTTGCTTCTGAAACAGGTTCACCGCCGGATTTGCCGTTGGGTCGTTCGACTCTTGGCCAAACGCCGTTATGGCGAGGGCGAATGCTCCGCAGATCACGCTTCGGGAAAAGATCATTTTTGTTTCTTTCAGAAGAGTGGCCCTCCTGAACCAACAATCTCCGCCACTTGTTATTCGTCTTTTCTTCGCCCGAACGATTCCGTCCAATTTCCTTTTAATAGACGGTAATATGTACCAACAACCCCCAATTAGGGCTATTCCTATCAGCAAAAAAGCATGTACGGTCCACCGTAGTTTTTTCGCGTCTTCAGATTTTCAAGGAAGAAACCGATAACTAACTGTGTTCCAACACCCAAAATGGTCACATTCGCCAGAGAAGCGAATCTTCGACGTCTCAACGGCGTTGCTGGCGCTCATCATCCTCAGCCCCTTCATGCTGTTGATTGCGGCCTTGGTTAGGCTCACCTCGAAAGGCCCCATTCTGTTCAGGCAAACAAGAACGGGAAAGGCCGGGCAGCCCTTCCAGATTCTAAAGTTTCGTTCGATGCATGTAACCGGCGCCGGTCCGGCTGTCACGAAAGCAGGCGATTCGCGGCTCACGGCTTTCGGTGACTTTCTGAGGAAAAGCAAGCTGGATGAGCTTCCGCAACTGATCAATGTCGTGCGGGGAGATATGTCGTTGGTGGGCCCGCGGCCTAAGCTGCCGCATCATCAAATCTATACTTTAGACGTCCGGCCTGGGGTAACCGGCGCCGCCTCGCTCGCGTTCCGCAACGAAGAAGAGTTACTCCATCATATTCCGGCGCATGCGCTGGATGGCTATCAGATTAACTTTTTGATGCCCGTAAAGCGCGCACTCGACGATGAATACATCGCCAAAGCCACCCTTCTTTCCGATGTAGCGGTGCTATTCAGAACTGTTTCGCGGTCGGGCAATCCACTCAATCCCGAACGGTCGGACAGCCTTCCCATATCGCTTTTTTCACTCAGCCGGGAGTTCGGCTCTCCGGTCGCGCCCACAAATACAGCGGAGCAACAGCCCGAGGAAATCCATTCGGTTGCACCCACCCGTCTCGCTGCGGATGCTTGATTCAGGACTACAGACTCGAGTCCCCGTCGTAAGAGGACGGCGCCCAAGCCTCCGGTTCCGCTAAATGGCTGGCCAGTTCCTCGTCTCGCGTCAGATAGAAAAACGACCAGCCCGGAAGTTTGCGCCGATAAGCTGCGAATTCATCGAAGACTCGCGTAGTCTCGAGCGCGCAGCCCACGTGTTCCAGAACATGAATGCGTTGACTTCGGCATTCCTCGTAAGCTCGCTGCACCAGGGCGGCACAGTAATGATCGTGCCATTCGCAGGCTTGAAAATCTACCATTCGCATGCGCTTTAGACCATATTCCGGTTCATCGCGGCGCTGAAAGACCGCGTACGCGTCGATATTGCTATTCCGTGCGGCGGTGACAACCCACAGGTTATCCTTGTCCAGCGCGGCGCCAAAATGCCATTTCAGTGTTTCGCGCGAACGTACGGCCAGCAGATGGTCGCTACGCTGGCTCAGAATTTCCCAAAACGCGTTGAAGCGCGGATCGAAATCGCGCGCCAGACGAACGTCGATGTCCGTTTGAGGCAGCGAATGAGGCATAATGCGATCTTTCAGTGAAAGAGCCAGTCCTGCCGGATAACTGAGTAGACGAGGCAGGGGGACTCCTTTAATCCGCAAAGCGCTTTCGGCGAAGCCGCGATACTCGGTAACGGCAAACGCCGCCGTACTCCAATCGCCCACCGGGACACGTAACGATCCAAACGTACTGAACGCTTCCGCCGCCTGGCCGTTGACCGTAGTATTTATGAATAAATCCACGTTTTCCTGATTGAAATACTCATCCATCAACATCAGTGCATAGCTGCGGTACTCATCTTCCACTGCCCAGCCACGCCCCGCCGCCACCAGCAATTTCCTTCCCCGAAACGTATAGGACAACGGTATATTGCT
This sequence comes from Bryobacterales bacterium, assembly GCA_963785595.1. Classification (GTDB taxonomy): domain Bacteria; phylum Acidobacteriota; class Terriglobia; order Bryobacterales; family Bryobacteraceae; genus Bog-105. The sequence goes on from CAWAVY010000007.1 coordinate 49,529, forward strand.
CAAGCAACCCACGATGCGATCGCCCATTTCCAACACCCAACCAATCGGCCAGCGCGGTCCTAGCTCCTCATAGCAGGGGTTGCCCGCCCACATACGCCGCCATTCGTCGAACGGTTTGCTGGTTAATCCTTGCGAACCTTCCAACGCCGCGATCGCTTTGTAATCCTGGAACCGCATGTCGCGCAGTTCTACCCCGTGACCTGAAACGGTAGACATCGCGCTAATTCTCGCGATCGAAGGTAACGAGGAGCGACTTGAGCCCGCGCAGGCCGAGATTCTCACGCCACATCAATTCCTGGGGCGCAAGTTGAATACCGGGCAAACGCCGTAACATGGTTTCAAAGGCGATCTGCCCTTCCATGCGCGCGAGCGGAGCCCCAAAACAATAGTGCGCACCCCAGGCAAACGCCACATGGCGATTGTCCGCGCGCCGCAGATCGAGTTTGTCGGGCTCTGGAAAACGCTCTGGATCGCGGTTGGCGGCGGCAAATACGGCAATCACCGCTTGCCGTTTTTGAATTTGTTTCCCGCCTAACAGCATGTCCGCCGGCGCCAAACGAGCCGTATGCTGACTCGGACTTTCATAACGCAACAACTCCTCAATCGCCGAGGGAAGAATCGACGAATCGTTTTTCAAGAGTTCAAGCTGATCCGGATTCTTGAGCAAAGACACCAGCCCATTGCCAATCAAGTTGGTGGTTGTTTCCTGTCCGCCCACCATAGTCACGATCAGGTTCGCCACTATTTCTTCTTCCGTCAAACGAGAGCCGTCCACTTCCGCGTTCATCAGCGAGTTCACTAAACCCGGCTGCGGATTCTTCTCTTGCTCGCGAATCGCCTTTTGAAAATACGCGAGCAGCTTTTCCGTGCTGCTTAGGACCCGGCGCGCTCTGTCAGGATTGTGCTGAAAATTGCCGAGCATCTCGGCAAAATCGGTAGACCAATCTTTCAAGTCTTGATGATCTTCCGCCGGTACGCCGAATAATTCAGCGGTAACAATGGCGGGGAGAGGGTTCGCGAAATCGGCAATGACGTCCATGCGGCCTGAGTCAATCACGCGATCGATTAATTGATCGGCGATCTCTTGAATATGCCGCCGGAGAGCGGCCACGCGCGCTGGAGTAAATGCGCTGGCGCAGAGTGCGCGCAGACGGGTGTGCGCCGGCGCGTCCATGAACAGCATCTGCTTCACCATCACTTGTGCGATCGGCTGCAATTCCGCCACCATGCCCATGGCTTCCAATTGTTGCGGCGTGGGAGTTCGGTCGGCCGAGCAGCGCAACATGACGTTCACCACGTCTTCATAGCGCGTCACCACCCAGGCATGCAGAAATGAATCCCAATGCACGGGCTCCGTTTCGCGTAACCTTCTGAATAACGGGTAAGGGTTCGCCAATACCTCGGGATCCAAAAGTTGATACAAACTCAGGGACGGGTCAACCGCAGTTTGAGACATTCTTTCACAGCTTCACCTACCAATCTACTTGGTCGTCGGTTTTCGATCCGCGGACCCTGCCTGTTTATGGCGATTGAGCAACCAAACAAAGCCGCCGGCAGCGCCGATATTCAGCAGCGGCTCAACCGGTAGACGCATGCGCGCCGTGGAGGCCGGGCCGCCGATAAGAAGGAAGGCGGCGGACGTCATAACGAACAAGGCGATCACCGCCGATGGCCGGGCTCTATTACGAAGCGTGTGAAAAACAAAAAGCAACAATCCGCCGTATTGCACAGCCATCAGAATGAATTCAGGCATCAGCAGCAACGCGGCGCGGCCATTTGCACGGAAGTAGTGGTTCCATGCGGCCACCGCCCCTTGTTGTTGTAGAACGCTGAGCGTACCGGTGGCTCCGGACGTTACATCTAACATTTCCAGAACTAAATTACTTGCCGGCAAAAGCGAACCCAACGAGCTCAGCAGATGCACTCTCGCGAAGAGCGGAAAGTGAGGCAGTATGATGCCATTCGCCATTTCCCGCTCGAGCGCGATCGCCGGCGGATTTCGCTCCGCATTTACGTCGAAAGCGCCTTGCTTCGAGGATGCGGGAGAGGATTGCAAGTGGCGCGCCACGACCTGCTGACGATATCGGAGATTGAGATCGTTTTGTGCCTCGACGATCGACATCCCGTGAATTTTCGCCCAGACGCCGGCGGCCTCATAAAATAGCCAGTTGAAATCGCCCACCGTCGAAAAGCCCCGATAGCCGGTTTCGCTCGCGTTGCGTAGATACCACGGAGCCACGGACACGACGAACAGCGTCATAAAGACCGCGGCGTTCCGCAGCCGCCCTGGACGGCCCAGCAGTACCAACACCACAATGGGAATCCAGATCATTCCCACGGGCTTGACATAAGTGGCCATTGCCGCCAGCAAGGCCGCGCCAGCCAGACACCACGGATTGCCTCCGTCCCGAAGATGGCGCACCAGCAGATAGAAAGTAGCGAGGAACAGAAATGTATAGAGACACTCTGTGACGATGAGGGGACAAACGGCTACCGAAACCACACTGAGCGCTTGCAACCCGGCGGCCCATAGAGCAGCTGGCCGCGACGCCACCTGTTCCGCCAGTCTGAACGTGAGATATACGGTAGCAACGCTAAACAACACCTGCACAATTTGAGCGATACCGAAGCCGAATGGACCGTTCACCCAGCAAACGAAGAGAAATAGCGGATAGCCTGGAGTTCGAAAGATCTCAGGGAGACCCAACGAGCGAAAAGTCATATCAGCGGCCAAACTCGTGGCGGGAACGAGGTAGCTGCGACTATCGCCGACGATGGCATTATGGCTGCGCCAGGTAGCCACGAGCAATAATCCACGTGCCGCAAAAGCCAGCACAAGAATCCACGGCAGTGCGTGTTTTCGGAGCCACATTGTGATTTTGGCCGAAAACCGCTGATCGAAAGCGAGGGACGGGTCAGCCGCGGTTTGATACATTCGTGAGTTTTCGATCCACCACGGCGGCCAGGGAAGCAATCGTCGGGGCTTCGAAAAGCTGCCGCAAATTCAAGCTCACGGAAAGGTTCTCGCGTATGCGAGCGAGCAACTGAGCGGCCAGCATGGAGTGCCCGCCCACCAGAAAAAAGTTGTCGTCGCGGCTGATCGGCCGGCCTTCCATCAGTGCGCTCACGACTTGCGCGATGCGTGTTTCGGTGCTGTGCCCACCGGCATGAGAGGCGCTCGAAACCTGCGGCGATTCCGGCAGCATATTGGCGCTCGCCGGCGAAGGAAGCGCTTGCTTATCGCATTTTCCCGTGGTGGTTAAAGGCAGAGCCGGCAGGCTGACATAAGCGGTTGGGACCATGTAAGCCGGCAAACGCTTCTCCAGATACTCCCTCAGTCCAGTGGCCGTCACACTGGCCCCAACCGCCGGCACCACGTAAGCCACCAGCGTTTTTTCATCGGCGTTATCGCCAAGCGCCACTACCACACTATTTGCTGTCTGAGGATGCGAATTCAATTGCGCCGCCACTTCATGCGGTTCCACCCGGAACCCGCGAATTTTAATTTGATCGTCGATTCGTCCGAGAAAAGCGATTTGACCGTCTGGCAGCACTCGTCCTCTATCACCCGTGCGGTAAATACGCAGACCGGTGCCAGGCTCCGTCGCGAACTTTTCGGCGGTAAGCTGGGGTAAATTGCGATAGCCGCGCGCAATCTGTAGACCCGCCACGCAGATTTCCCCTTCTTCGCCGGCGGCCGCGCGCTTCAACCTCTCATCCATGATGAGAATCTCCGTGTCGTCAATCGGAGAACCAATGGAGGGAATTTGTCCCGGCGCGCCGCCGCTCTCCACCACACCGGAAGTAACCAAGACCGTACATTCGGTAGGCCCGTAATTATTCACCAGCACAAAAGGTAGCCCCGCACGGGGATAGCGATGCAGCGTATCCGCACCAGTGAGCAAAATGCGCAGTGATGTATCGCTAGGCCAATCGAAAGTAATGAGATGTTCCGCCATGATCGTCGGCACAAAAGCGATGGTGACGTTCTGCGTCACCAGCCAATTCTTCAACCCTTCAGGCGAACGGCGGCTGGTTTCATCAATCAAGTAGAGACTTGCGCCGGCCGTCAAATGGCACCACATCTCCCAAACGGCCGCGTCGAACGCGAGGCCCGCAATCTGGCTGGCGCGATCGTTCTCGCTCACTTCGAAAGCACGCCGATGCCAGCGAATGAGATGCATCAGATTCCCGTGAGTCACCTCAACGCCTTTGGGTCGTCCCGTTGAGCCGGAAGTGTAGATGATGTAAGCCAGTTGATCGCCCGTCACCTGAGTTGCCAAAGGTTCGGCCGATTGATTTTCAATCGAAGCGGCATCAATATCGAGATCGACCGTCTTCCATGGACCACCCGCCAAACCAGCCGCCATCCATTTATGCGACAACAGCACTGGAACGCCCGCGTCCTTGAGAATTGCATCGATTCTGGCAGGCGGGTAGGCGGCATCGAGCGGTACATAAGCCCCACCCGCTTTGAGCACGGCCAGCGCCGCCACCACGAAATCAAGCGACCTTTCGAAATACAAACCCACAGGCACCTCGCAAAGCACACCAAGAGTCTTGATATGCCGTGCCAAACGATTCGCCCGCGCCTCGAGTTCCAGAAAGGTCAAATCTTGATTTTGTCCGCGCACCGCTAACGCGTTGGGCGTCAGAGATGCTTGCCGGGAAATCAGCTCGTGCGCCCAAACGCTGTCTTGTTCCGTCCGCTCGTCCGCCAGCACGGCGGCTCCGCCCGCCAAATCGCTATTAAGCATTGTCATTTTCTCCTCTTACCGGATTCGTTGTCCGGATTTCTTATCAAGCAGCGCGCCATAAAGCTCTTCCCAGCGATCGAGAATGCGCTGAATCTCGAACTGTTCGCGGGCCATCCGCCGGCCTCGCTCGGCCATCAGCAAGCGCTCCACGTCTGGCAGTTCCACAACCCGCCTCAGCGCGTTTGCCAACGCCGACTCATTTCCCGACGGGACCACAAAACCGTTCTCGCCTTCCTTAACGACCTCGGCGTTCCCGCCCACATCGGTGGCAACAATGGGCATGCCCACCGAGGAAGCTTGCAGCAAAACCATGGGCAGACCTTCCAGATAGGAGGACAGAACAAAGCCGTCGGCCGCATTCATGACGGCCGGAATATCGCGCCGCACTCCCAGAAATTGAACGCGCTCCATCATTCCGCAAGCCTTCACTTCCGCGCGTATTTCTTCTTCCCGCGACCCCTGCCCGCAGATCAACAGAACGAGCGGTTGGCGAGATTCCTGGACAGCTTTGGCGAAGGCGCGAATCATATTTGGATACGCCTTCGCCCGCTCGAAGCGGCCAATCGCGAGCCACGCAAACTTGCCGTTCAAACCAAGCTCGCGCCGCAATTCCCGGCGCACAGCGCCATCGGCATTGAAGGTCCGCGTGTTCACGCCGTTGTACATCACCGCAATCTTGTTTGCATCAACGGCTCCGCGTTCGATGTAGCTTCTTAGAGCGGGCGCGCAAATCACCGTGGTGAGATCGCAGTAACGGTCGGTCCAGCCGTGGGCGAGTTCGAGCAAGCGTCCAGAGCTGCCATTCATGCGCTCCATTGTCAGGTTGTGCAGCGTGTTGATCAACACCGGAAACGGTTGGAACGGCCGCACAGCGCGCGCCAACAGATTGGCTTGCGGCATATGGCAATGCACAATATCAGGCTGAAAGCTCCGCAATTCCTTGACGAGACGCAGCATTGCCCGTGGATCGGGCACACCACGCTTCATGCCGAGAGACGAGATGGGAATATCCGAAGCTTCCAAATCCACCGAAAGCGGGAACAGCGGCAATAAGGAAACAATCTTCACCTGCCAGCCGCGATCTCGTAGACCGAGACTCAGGAGCATCACTTGTTCTTCCGCGCCACCGCCTACTCCCAGGGCGGTGGACAACATAAGGATCCGGCGGGGCGCGCCCGGCGATGCCGCTGGAACGGTCGTTCGAACGAAACTCTGGCTTTCGATGGCAGCCCTCATGCCGCCACCGCCCCGCGGCTCCGTGCCAGCAAACGCGCGTAATCCTCTTCCACCGAAAAGCGGCTCACGACAATCGCCAGAAAGACGTATGCCAGATAATCCGCCGGTTCCTGCGCATAACCAAACAGCCCGGGCACTTCAATATTGGCCCGCAACAACAAGAAGAGGCAGGCAAACAAGGGCCACTGATGCATTTCCACGGCGGCCCAGCGGCGAAATGCCAAAAGCCAACAGGAGCGGAGCAGCAAGCAGAGAATGAGAGCCGCCGCCAACCCGCCGATTAATCCTTCCTCCGCCAGGACGCTGATGTACTGGTTGTGATAGCCGCCGCCGAATTTCTGCGCCAAATCTAACGTGAGATCATACTCGCCCGGCAGCCGCGATACTAAATCGTCGCGCCAGGATTCATAACCAAAACCGAACAACGGCCGTTCTTGAAATTTCCGAATACCCACTGGCCATAAATGCGAGCGCCCTTCGGTGGCGGCGTTTATCTCTTTGTCGGAGGAAAGCATAACCAGGGTTGCCGCGCCGAGTGTGGCGCCCAAAGCGAGCGCGGCGCTGGCTATCTGCAGCGAAGAAGATCTACTTCGCAGGCCGTTGATGCAGACCAGAATCAGAATGCTCACGCCCAGAATGGCGAAGGGCGCGCGCGACCCCGTGAAAAACGTGCATATCGCGAAGAGCGGTATACCAAGCGCAATCAGCAGCCGCTTACCCGGAACTAGACACAGACCGGACAGATAGCTGAATACGGCCGAAAACGCAATGTTGTTGAGCGGCAGCGCCTCAGTCAGCACAGTGCCCTTGAATTCGCGCGCCGCCTTGAAGCTAGGCACTGTAAAGCCTTCATAGCGGACATAAGAGAACAGAATGAATGCGCCCAAAATTCCCGCGCCAGTCAGCAAAAAAAGGCCAAATACGCGCGCCGTGGCCGGGTGCCGCAAACCACGCGCGACGCCGCAACAAACCACGAAGAGCAGGAGCATTTTTATCCAGCCGGAAAAGGCGTGCGCCCGGTCAGTGGCCGTCAGCGTTGTGATGAACCATAGAATGCCCGCTAACGCCAGCGCCCGGAACAGATTCACTTCCGCGTGGCTGAGCGGCGCCCGGTACCAGAGGAAGGCCAGGAACAGCGCGCCGCCCGACACGGAAACGCGCAGCGGCAGGCCCATAGAATCAGGGGCTACCCAAAAGCCAATCCAGTAAAACGAGAGAATCAGTGGGATGGCCGCGGCCGCCAGACCCGAGATGAACAGCACGGAGAACTTGGGTGCGGCATAAAAACGAACCGCCTCGCGGCTTGCGATTGGCCCACTCAGAATGGCCGGCGTGCTATTCATGCCCGGCTCCCTCGAAGGCCAATTCTTCCGATAGACGCTCCAAAGGCGCTGCGTTCGCGCGCAGTTGGGGAAGCAATTCCGCGTACACCGCTTGGGTCTCACGCGCCACTCGCGGCCAGCCACATTCGGCTAAAACCCACTCCGCTCCCATTCGGCCCTTGCGCTCGAGATTCGCCGCGCCCAACTCCAGCGCTTGCCGCAAGGCCGCCGATACGCTGGCCACACTGGCTTCGGCGATGCGGATGCCTCCTCGAGAATTGTCCAGCAGCCATCCCAACCCACCGGCGGCCGTCGCTATTATCGGTTTTGCATTGGCCAAAGCCATGTAAGCCACGCCGCTATCGGAACAGAATGTCGTGTACGGCAGAAGGAAACAATGGCAATTGGAGAAAAGTTCCGCCAGGTCGTCATCCGGAACGAAGGTGCCGATCAAGCGAACCGCATCGGACGCCGGATCGATCAGTGCGCGGCAGCGCTCCCAGTACGCTTCCTCTTTCTTATTCACAACCTGTCCGGCGATTGTGAGCCTTATGCTCACGCCTTCTTGAGCCATCGTTTGGACCGCCTCAATGGCTAAATGCAGCCCTTTGTTTTCACGCAACGAACCGAAGAAAAGCACTTCCAAGCGGCTCGCTTCCCCACATGACCGGACCTTTTCCTTCAACTTATATGGGCCGTGGGGAATAATGCGGATGCTCTCCGCAGGCAGATGAAACTGTTCCAGCAGCATGCGCTTGCCGGCTTCGCTATGCACAATCAGGACATCGCTCCATTTGTATGCCAAACCGAGAGACGCGCGCTCGAGGCCCTGGCAAAGACGCGGAAACAGAAACTTGTGCGGTAAGGGGTCATGCGCGGTGAGAACGATGTGCGCCCGTCTCGCCCAGGCGCACAGAAAGAAAATCAAGCCAAATGGTAAGTGCAGAATGTATTGGAGGTGAATGACGTCGCCAGGCTTGGCGGCCTTAAGCAAAGCGTTTGCGGAAGAAGCGACAAAGCGGGTATTCTCAATGATCTTGGTGAAAATTGAAACGTCCACACGCGTAGCACGCGGGCGGCACGTCCGGACATCGATAAAGGGATGGGCCTCCATCGTCTTCCGCGCTTGATGATTGCCCGGGCAGACTACGCAAACCGGAGTCTGAGCCGCCAGCGCGGCGGACAATGCCTCAACATAGAGCGCGGCGGAAGAAGCGGGCTCCGGCGTATGCATAATAATTCGCCGGTCTTGGTCTATTTGCACGGTCTTTGGTGGAAGGCAATTGCGCAGATTGAACAACAGCGCGCAGCCTTCCGTCAGCACCGAACACCAAATCACTTCCGGCGCGCTCAATCTCCCCCAGAAGGCGATACGGATTAGATTCGCAGCGGCATACGCAGAAAGCTGAAGCCGCACATAGGCATTTCCCCGCGCCCGGACAAAGAGGTAGCGCGCCGCTATCGCGTTCAGTGAAGCCACTACAAAATAGGCCAGCCAGGCAGGTACGATTTCAATAACCCTGCTCAATTCCATGGCTGAAAACTTACCGTGTAAGTAGACAAGTCTTGTAACCGGCTCGCGCCAGAGGTATAGCGTGGCGCCAAAGGTAAAGAGCAGGCCCGAAATAGCCAGCAGCCAGCGTTTGAAGACCGCGGGTTGCGCTTCTTCCGGCGCGGCGCAAAGCTTCGCTTGCACCAATTGCGCTAGCGGCTGGCCTAACAGAGTGAAGCCGAGCATGCCGACGCGCATGGCGCACGTGTTCGCCGAAACCGCTCCAACGCCCGCCCGCGCAATGAAGTAGATCAACAATAATTGGTTTGCGGCAAACCCCAGATTTTCAAGCGAAGACGCGCGCAACTGTGAAAGAAAGCGGCGGAAGCCTGGCATCTTCCAGATGGCAAGCGCGGCCACCAACTGCGCGCCCCGCCACTCCGTTGCCATCAGCCAGATCAGCGCAGAGCAGCCCACCATTCCGAATCCCGCTAAGAACGAAAGCGGCAAGCTAAAAGCGTCCAGCCTTCCCAGCGCATAAAGACCAATCAGCAGCACCGTCATGGAGAGGTAGGGCAAGCCGGTGACGAACATTGCCAGCAGGTTTCGACCGGTCGCAATCATGACACCGGCCCAAATTCCCAACCAAATCACGGGTGCGAAGGAAACGCTCAAGATAGCGAGCGTACCCACGCCGTGGCCGGCCGGCGCGCTATTTAGAGCGCGCAGCAACCAAGGCGCTAACGCAATCATCAGCAGCGTCAACAGGCCTCCCAGCGCGCCGCCATAAACCAGCAAACCCGGCAGCCATGCCACGCGTCCCGTTTGGCGTTTTTCAGCGGCATATGCCGGCGTGAAGGCCAGCGAAAATGCGCCGAACATAAACGTGACCAGAATGAGTGGGAGTTGCTGGGAGGCAAAGTAGGTATCCGTGAAGCTGGATAACCCGAAGCGCGAGGCAATGAAGGCTTCGCGGGCAAACGCCGCGATCTTGAAGAGACCACCAAGGCCAACCGTTAACGCGGCCAGCAGCGCCCCTCCCCTTGTCAGACGCCTCAACTGCTTCTCCAAATCCATAAAGTCTTTGGCGCGGTCTACGCCTTGGGCTCCTGCTCGATTTGCGGGCGCGTTTGATCGTAATAGCCGAATCCTTTGAGCCGCGAAAACTTAACCTGGTTCATCACTACACCTAACACCTTGGCCCGGCAGCGATGCAAAGCGGAAATTGTCTCACCTAACGACTTCGCCGAAGTGCCATCGGCTTTAGCAATCAACAGCACCCCGTCCACCATCGTGGCCAGTTCCTGGGTTTCAGACAGGCCCAGCATGGGCGGCGCATCGACAATCACCAGGTCGAAATTCCGCGAGACTTGATTCAAAACGCCCGCGAAGCCCAAGCTGATCAGATCGGCCGCATTCAACATCGGCGGTCCCGCCGGCATCAAAAAGAGACCCGGAACGTTGACCTCGACGATTACATCCACCGGTGAAATGCGGTGCGCCAGAATATCCGCCAAGCCAATTTTCTTGTTGACTTCAAATTTTCTATGCAGGGACGGGCGCCGCAGATCGGCGTCGATCAACAGCACTTTTTTCCCCGCCTGCGCGCAAGCCGCCGCTAAGTGCGCGGCCGTGGTTGACTTCCCTTCCCCGGCGCCACTGCTGGTAATCAGCACGGTTCTTAAACGCTCGTGGATACCAGCCAAGCCGATAGAATTTCGCAGCATGCGAATGGCTTCCTCATAGCGGGCGCTCATTTCCGCGCCCCGGCCGTAAGCACCGGGCACTGTACTGGCGTGACTATCCAGTTTTGCGCCCAAGCGACGCACGTCGGGTAAGGTGCCGAGCACTTCCAGGCGCATACGGGCCGATACTTCATCGGCATCTGAAAACGTGGTGTCCAACGCGTCGGTTACCAAAGCTCCCAACACGCCCAGCACCAGGGCCAGGACGAAAGCTAATGGGAGATTGACGAATAGTTTGGGGAAAATCGCCGTGGCCGGCGGCAGCGCGGGCGCTACGAACTGCATGGTGGCGTCGTTAAATTGCCGGTTGACGTCCGCCTCGCGCGTGCGTGTCTCCAAGTCCATATACAGCCGCCGGTCGTTATCCGCTTCCGTCTTTAACTGCGCATACTCCATGGCGCGCGCTTTCAATCCGTCCACCTCCGCCTTGGTTTCGTCAACCTGGTGTTTCAGCAACAATTCGCGGCCCAGCGCTTGCCGGTATTCAGCCGCCGCTTTATCGTCTGTGGCAAGGCGTACGTTTTCCACTTGCGCTTCGGCCTCATCCAACTGCTGTTTGGCTTTGCGGTATTCAGGATGATTCTCGCCGTAATAAGAGCGGGCAGCGGTAAACTGCTGGCGCGCCGTTGCCAGCCGTCCCAGGGCTTCGTCTAATAAACTCTGCCGCTGATTGCCCGCTTCCATCGCCTGCGCGGCGGCCAACGTGGGCGAGTTCGCAATGTTTTCAAAAGCGGCCTGTTTATGCAAGCGGTCCGCCTGTGCCGCCGTGTACTCTGCCAGCAACTGCGTCAAGCGCGAAGTCAACACCGTGGAGTGCTGCTCGGGGTCAACCATGTTCAGTTCTTTTTCATACTGCGCCAGCCGCTTGCCCGACACATCCATCTTGGAGCGCAGTTGCTCCATATCGCGGCGGAGCGCGCTCGACAAATCGCTGTAAGACTGATCCAGCGATTGCTGCACATGCTCAATCAAAGATTGCGCAATTCCGTTGGCTACATTCGCGGCAAGTTGCGGATCTCTCCAGGCGCGGTAAGTAACGCGAATCAGATATGTGTTCGCGGGCCGCGTAACGTTTAGCCCTTTCAGCTCAACCGGCGCGGCTTTGGCCCGGCGAATCGCTTCCGCGTCGGGCTTCCCCCCCAACCACTTCCTCCAAACGCTTTGCTTCGCGTAATCGATGAGATGGTACTTCTCGGCGACAGGACGCAGCACCGGGTCCGATTGCACCAGTTCCATGTCGGTGGTAATAATCGCGTCCATGTCGTTAATGGAAGATATTTGCAATGCTTCCTGGCCCACAGCGCCCGCGGCCGAATGGCGGTCAAGCCGCAACACCGCCGTCGCCGAATACAAACGCGGGAACATGAGTTGCAGAACAAGGGCGAGTAGCATGGCGACTGCCATGAAATGGATAAGCTTCCACCTTTGCTTGTGAAGAACTTTCCCTAGTTGCCCCAATAAGGCAGGTGCGTCCGCCGGCAACAAGTCTGCGGCATAGGGCCCCACGCCATACGGCGCGAGAGTTCTATCGGGCATGCTCTTCAGCCGGCAATGACCCTGCTCCCAGTAGCGGCGGCTCCGAAGAACGGTCTAACATTTCTTTCACTTTCCTCTCTCGTCCCTCAATGCCAAACCACGAAGCCGGAGGCCACCGATGAGCCAAAACCCGCCATACGATCCAGCGTTGTCGCGCTCAGCCGCATCTTCGGATTGTCGGGTATATACAGAATGTCGTTCGCCTGCAGCGGAACGTCGGGCGATTTTCGATGCAAAATCTGCCGCAGTTCCACAGGAATTTCTTCGCGCTTCCCGGTTGCCGCAATCAGCCGGTAGATGTAAACTCGCTTGGCTGTAAAGGGCAACGAGCCCTGCGACAACGCCAACGCCTTCAAAATCGTCGATCCGTCTGGATCCGCCAGCGGATACGTGCCCGGCATCTTGACGTTGCCCACCACAAACATTTTTGGCGCTTCCGGTACGCGGATCTCTTCCCCGCCTCGCAAAATAATATTCATGGACGAATCCTTGGCCGCCACCAAGGCGCGCAATGGAATGTGCAGCGGGCTCTTCTCGCCGCTCTCGCCGTTGGGAAAAGAAACAATCACTTCAGGGCCCGCGTCGACAGTGAAACCTTGAGCGCGCGCGATTGCATCCAGCACACGCATGTCGCCCACGGCCTGAAAATTTAGCGGCATTCGCACCGCGCCCACAACGCTGACCCGGCGGCTGCGATACTCTAGGACCGCGGCCGACACAATCGGTTCAACCAGAAGCTTTTCCTTCACTAACTCCGCAGTGACTGCGTCCGCAATTTTGGCGGGCGTTAACCCGGCCACGGGCACACCTTCGCGCAGCAGCGGCAGCATCAGCTTTCCATCCACCGTTACGCGAACGCTGCGCGATAACTCAGGCGATCCGCTAACCGATATGTAAATCAAATCTCCGGCGCCCACCGGCTCAAAACCTAGATTGCTATTCCAAGCCTGAGCGCCCTCCGCTTGCTCCAACGCTTGACCGCCGTTATTAGCGGGGACTTGCGCCTGGCAGGCGACCACGCCCGACACCATGAACCAAAACACCAACAATTGCGTGCTCTTCATCGTCTTTCTTCGCTATCTGGAAAAATCTCCGGGAGCCGCCGGTTCTGTGTGAAACCAGATCCACAGAAATGCCGCAAATCCCACCAACAATCCTGAAAAAATCAACCACTGAAAAACCGTTCGCCCGCGGCGAGTCACAGCCGCGCCAACCTCTTCGCCAGCACCTCGTCATACAAGGCTTGTGTTCGCTCGAGCATCGCGTCCGCTAAGAACAGCCTTTCGAAACGACGTCTAGCGGCGCGCCCCATCGCCAACCGCAACTGCTTATCCGCCAGCAGACGCTGCAAGGCGGCGCTTAGTTCCTCCACTGATCCAGCCGGTACCAGCAACCCGGTTTCTCCATCCACCACTTCTTCCGAAATCCCGCCCACATCGGAGGCAATCACTGGAAGGCCCGCCCGCATGGCTTCTAAGATGCTGATTGGCAACGTTTCGGTTTTAGACGCCAGCACGAATATATCCGTTTGCGCCAGAATTCCCGGCACATCGCTGCGCGCGCCCTTAAATTCCACTCGTTCCCGAATACCCAGGTCTTGCGCCAGCTTTTTCGCGGCACCCATGGTTGTGCCGTCTCCCACCAGCTTGAGGCGCACCTCGCCCGGAACCTTGGCGAACGCGCGCAGCAGCACGCCATGATCTTTAAAGTGGGTGAAGCGCGCCACCATCGTGCAACTCAACGTTTTGTCGTGATCCAGACGCGCGCGCGCCGGGTGATCCGCTATGCCGTTCAAAATCGGCACTACTTGGGAAGATCGGCCAATCCGGTATTGCGCCGCGTCGCGCGCTCCTAATTCCGACACGGTGATAATTTTGTCGCACCAACGCGCCGCCAGCCGCTCGCAAACCGGCGCCACCACTCGCCAGCTTAGAGGCACGGCATCGCCAAAGGGCCACATATGAACTGTGTAAACACAAGCAATTTTGGAATACCTGGCGGCGAATCTGCCCAGAAACCCGGCTTTGAACGTATGCGCATGCACCAGGTCGGGTTCAATCCGGCGCATCAACTTCAGCAGTTCGTTCAACCCGCGGGCGTCGTTCAGCGGTGCGATCTCGCGCCGGAGGTACGGAACCACGTGTACTGGAATTCCATGTTCGCGGCAGGCATCCGTAAGAAAGCCTTCTTCTCCGGTTGCCACTTCTACCTCAAATCGATCGCGCATTCCCATGGCCAGATTCAGCACATGCGCTTGCGCTCCACCGTGTTCACCGCGCGTCACTAAATAGAGCAGGCGCGGCTTGATGGCGTACTGCGTCTTTTCCGCCGTCTCGAGACTCGCGCCACGAAATGCCGAAATCATCGTTCCGCCCCACACATGGCGGTCCGCTTTTCCAGGTAAACGCCTGCCACCTCTCCCATGGAACGCGAGACCATGCCGCACTCGCGCCGGCACTCGCCAAATGTATTCAACACGCGATGAAGAAACTCTACGTTGCGCTCAGGATTTTCGGCAAAATCTTCCGGGTGCCACCATAAGTGGAAAATCCGCTTGTCTCTGGCGGCTTGCTTCATCGCATCCGCAATCCGTTTCAGGCGCATGCCTTCCAACCCGCGCAGGGCTGGCGCGAAGGGACGCAGATAGCGGCTCGCATCCACCGGCAGCGGATCGCCGCCGCAAGGCCATTCCAAAGTCTGCGGTCCATTCAAGTTCCAATAGGCATCCACCAGTCGCAAGGCGCGAAACCACGGCCGGCGCTGGTCGCTGAACGTTGTGGGCGCTTTTGACGCCACCGGCTCCGTGCCTCGATAGCTGGAAAAACCGGCTTCCGCCAGCAGGGGCAGGTATCCGCGCCGCACCTGATTGCGCGGGAATACAAATGATCGCAGCCGGTAACCTGAACTCTCAGCAATGCGCTGCGCACTGGCCACGTCCGCTTTAAACTCGTCCTCGCCCTGCCCGGCTTCGAGTGAATAGTAATGCGAATAGGAATGCGACCCCACTTCCTGGCCCGGCTCCTGCGCAATGGCGCGAATCAGCGATGGCGCAAAATGAAACGGATCGTCTCCCTCGTCGCGCCCCAGGCTTTCGCAATATGGGTCCAGTTCGCATCGTTTATACTTCGGCATGATCCGCGGCCTGCATTCCTGCGCTTCATCGCGCGAACGTGCAAACAAGAGGCCCACCGCCGCCCATGTCGCGCGCACGGCGTGCTCGCGAAAAGCCGCTAAGATTTCCGGCACCACGGCGCGTGCTTTGAGCAAACGTTTTCGCTCTGCGGCATCCAGCCGGCGGTGATCCCGCACGCCCCAATGCAGCTCAAAATCAAGAGAAATGACGAGCGCGCCTTGTTCCATCCCCGCCATTTAATACGCCCCGGCCCCGGAAATAACGGCCCTCAAAGTTCTGGCGATAATGCGCGCATCCAACCACAACGACCAGTTCCGGACGTAAAACGAATCGTAGTCCACGCGCTCGTCGTAGGTAGTGTCATTGCGCCCCGATACCTGCCACAACCCGGTCAAGCCCGGCCTTGCTCGCTCATAGGCCGCATATTTACTCCCGTATTTCTCTATCTCTCTCACCACAATCGGGCGCGGCCCAACCAGGCTCATATCACCCACCAGCACATTCCATAACTGCGGAAGTTCATCTAAGCTGAAGCGCCGCAGAAATCGTCCGACGAAGGTGACTCGCGGATCTTCTCTTAGCTTGTGAACACTGGTCCACTCGGCCTGGAGACCGGCGTCTTTTCCCAGATACTCGTGCAGCCTTTCGCTCGCATTGCTATACATAGTGCGGAATTTGAGCGTCGTGAACGCCCGGTTCCCTTTGCCGACGCGCACTTGTTTGTATAAAACCGGCCCCGGTGAATTAAGCCGAATGGCTACCGCCGCTGCCACCAGGAAGGGCAAACTCAACAGGCCTAAAGTGAGGGCGCCCAATACGTCCACCAGCCTTTTTAGAGGTCCTGCTTCGCGCTGGTTAAAACTCGGCCCGGCGTGCAGCGTCAAGTCGCGGCCATCCAAACCGCGGTTGGCGCGAGTTGTTTCATGCCTGGCAATTTGGGGAGCCGCGAATAAATGCCGGAAGTTTTGCGCGGATTTCGCAAATAATTCTTCCGTCGCGGCATCACATTCTGCGGGAATTGCCACAATGGCGTGTTGAATAGCGCAACATTCCGCAAAACTTTTGGCCCACTGCGCCGCGCCCACCACCACATCGTGCCCTTTTACTTCCGGCCATTCCTCGGCGCCGTCGGCGAAGATGCCCGCCACCCGCACTCCTGGCTCTTCGGTCCGCTCCGCTCGCTCGCGGTTCGCCAGCGCCCGGTAAACGCTGCGCGTGCAGGCGGGCGTTCCCAGAATCACCACCGGCAATTTCTCTTGGGCTAAGCTCGCGGCCATCGCCGAACGCCGCCACAAGCGCACCAACAGCAGCGCTAAGAGAGTCAGCAGCCACGCCAAAACAAATGGCGCGGTAATGGTTTCACCACCGCCCCGCAACACGGCGATCGCCCCGCCAGCGGAGAAGCCCAAGGCCGTGGCCGTAACGATCGTTGTGTATTCACGGCTCCACGTCGCGGGAATTCTTCGATAGTTCCCCACCAGCGCTAAGAATGCGATGGCGATAGGCAGAGGAGCGAAATTCGCGCCCGCCGGCCACGCGGGATTTGTTCGGTGAACGAGACGACAGCTAATCTCAATGAGCAGCGCACAGAGCGCTGTATCGCCCAGCGCTAAAGCGGCCGCAGACCCCGGTCCGCGTTCTTGCTGAAGCGGCATGGGCGGATTGAGCCTGCTGCCAAGCGCGGTGCTGCTCATCTCCGCACCGCCATTTCTACGCCCAAGCTGATCAAGTTTCGCTCCGACAACTATCAGTAATTCGACACGCCCTCTGGAGCCGGAATCGGAACTGCCGCCAAGTTAGTATTCTGGTTGGCGGGACCCCGGCGGGTGTTTCCAAAGATAAGTGCTATGTTTACTGGTTAACATAATGAGCGGGTTTGATGAAACGCACGCCAGTACTAAAACTTAGGCCTTTTTTCGCTGGCTTGGCAAACTAAATTCGTAACTGCGGAGAAGTTTTAAACTCCTAGCCGCACCTCCGCCGCCCGTTTCCTTGTTGAATTCGTGAAAACGGTTATTCTATCTTCAAAAATGATTTATAACGATTCGCGATTAGTTGCGATGTGCGCGGTTATTTTCACCGTTACGCCGGGGGGCTTAATTTCGCAGGCGCAAACAGCCCATCTTGCGCCGCCCCTCCACCTAAACAACTATCGCCTGGTATTCGCCGATGAATTTGAGACTCTCGACCTTGGTACCAGCGAAGACCATGCCTCCGCCCAACCGCATATGTGGTACGAAGGCGTGTGGTTCAACCATCACCACGTGCCTCTTGAGAGCTTCAGCATCAGGAATTCGGCACTCTCCATCGCGTGGAAACGCGGCCAGCCTCAACCCGATTCCAGCATCGCGACTTTCTCGCTGCATAACCCGCACTATTACGCTTGGCGTTATGGATATTTCGAAGCCCGCATGAAGTGGAAGGCGCAACCGGGCGCATGGCCGGCCTTCTGGTTGATTCCGGTGGAAGGCGCTGCCGAAAACGGCCCCCATGAAGCCGGTGAGATTGACGTCTTCGAGGGACAGGGCAGCGAACCGCATACCTTCTTCGGCACGATCCATACCTGGAAGGGCTCGCAGCACCTGGCCAGCACTTCGTCAAGAAACCGCTTCCCTCTTCCGGTAGACACCGACTTCGCGGAGTATCACACTTACGGTCTGCTTTGGGTTCCCGGCAGGGTGACTTGGTATTTCGATGGCGAGCCGCTCCATAGCGAAGCGACCTATGCGATTTTCGACCGGCAGAATTATTTCATGATCCTCGCCATGCAGGAGGGAGTGGATTGGCAAGCTGGCAACCTGACGGGGGTAAAAGCGCGGAGTTTAACGCTCGCCGTAGATTGGGTCCACGTCTGGCAAAAACGATAAGCAACATGGTGGGGCGAGCGGGCGCCAACGCTCGCTCGCCCTTTCTGCTAACATGCCTTCATTGCAATGCGCCGCGCTTGGTTTCTGCTGGTTCTCTTTTCACAAGCGATCCTCGGCGGCCAACCCAACGTTCGTATTTTCACCACCCAAGACGGACTCGTACGCAATTGGATTCAGCGCATCCGAAGTGACTCGCGTGGGAATCTGTGGTTTTGCACGGTTGAGGGGATCTCCCTTTTTGACGGTTCGCGATTCACTAACTTCACGGTTCGAGACGGCCTCCCAAACCGCCTTGTCAACGATATGCTCGAATCGTCGAGCGGCGAATACTGGATAGCCACTAACGGAGGACTCTCCCGCTTCCACCCCGTGACAGCACCCGGCCACAGCCGCTTCGAAAACTTCACGCTAGGAACAGATTCAAGGCCCAACCGCATTCAAGCGCTCTTCGAAGACTCGGCACATGTTCTTTGGCTAGGCACGGACAACGGCCTTTATCGCGTGCGCCGCACGGCCGCACGCCCGGCGTTTGAACCCGTCCCACTCGATACGGGGGCGGAGCGCGCGGTTTCGGCGATTGCGGAAGATTCCGCCCACCGGATCTGGACAGGCGAACTGGACGGAATATCCGTTCGCTCACCAGACGGGCGAACCCTGCACCTCGGCGCTCCGCAACGCGTTCCGCTGGTCGTCGAGGCCCTGATCGTGGATCGCGGAAAATTGTGGATTGGCGGAGAGGGACTCGCGGCCGTAGACCTCCTTTCTAATCCGCCCGCTGTCATTGCGAGTTATGCCACGGCCAACGGAAAGCGGCCGAAGGTCACAGCGCTTTATCGCAATCCCGCGAATGGAGATCTCTGGGTTGGCGGGCCAAGCCTTTTCCTTTTTCACCCCGACGCTCTTCCCGAGCAGCGCTTTGAGAGCTTTCCCAACTCGTCCATCTTGGCGAAATCCAATATCCTGGCCATTGGCTCCGATGCCGCCTCCAATGTCTGGCTCGGCGCGAGCACCCTCGGCGCAATCCGTATCGCCAACAACCGGAACGAAACCTACACAGACGCGGACGGCCTGGAGTCTTCCATAGTGGTTGGGATTCTCGAGGATCGGCGCGGCAAGATTTATGCGGTCACCGGCGGCGGCCACGTGCTCAACGAGCTCGTTGGCGAGCGCTTTGTACCGCGCCCCCGGCGGACGCCTTCCTGGCTTGTTGACAACATGGGTTGGGGTCAAGGTCCGGTAGCCTTGCAAGACCGCAAAGGCGAGTGGTGGGTAGCAACCATGTATGGCCTGCTGAACTATTCGTCAAACGACGATGCCCGCAAGCTCGCGCGCTTCCAGCCGCGGCTTTATACCCACCGCGCCGGCTGTCCCGCGGGCGCTATCTTGCGTTTGTTCGAGGATTCGCGTGGCGATCTTTGGGTGGGCACTTCGCTAGGGGTCGCCCGGCGCGAGAACGCCACCGGCCGCTGGACTGCGTTTCCATCTATCCAGGAGCCGGTTCATGCGATTACCGAAGATCACTCAGGAGCGATATGGGTGGGCTTCGCCGCGCCGCGCCTCATGCGCATTTGCCACGGAAAGCCCGAGCAGATTGCTCCGGTTGGTCTGAGTGGTTTCATGAACGCTCTCTTGGTCGACCATCTGGGGCGTCTTTGGATCGGTTCGAGTCAAGCCGGATTGGGGCGGATTGACGATCCCGCCGCGGCCGCGCCGCAAGTGCGCAATGCCGATGTGGAAGGGTTAGCCAGCTCCCACGTGTTCTCCCTTGCCGAGGACCGCTTCGGCCGGCTGTACATCGCCGGCGGGCGAGGGGTCGACCGGTTGGACCTCGCGACCGGGGCGATTCACCGGTTGGGCGAGGCGAACGGCCTTCCGCGCGGCGAGACCGAGCGTCTTTATCGTGACCGCAATGGCGCCATCTGGTGCGCCTCCAATTTCGGATTGGCCCGCCTCGACCCTCAGCCTGACGCCACCATCGGAACTCCCGCGCCCACTCCAAAGCTGCGCGCCCTCCGCATTGGAAATTCCGAATATCCCCTTTCCGTCCTCGGAACCGAACAACTTTCCGGCTTGGAACTGCCACCCGATAACGGCAATATTGAAGTCGAGTACCGCGCCGTCTATTTCAACACCAATGAACGGCTTCGTTACCAGCACCGCCTCCGTGGCGCTTCCGATGTGTGGAGCGCGCTGGACGACGCGCAGTCTATCCGCTTTGCCAACCTCGCTCCCGGCAACTACGCGCTGGAGGTTCGCAGCGTAAAGGAAGGCGGCTCCACTAGCCCCGCGGCAGTTCTTGCGTTCCACCTGTTACCGCCTTTCTGGCAGCGCACCTGGTTTTTGGCCATAGCGTTCTCTACGCTCGCAGCAGTCGGCTGGATGCTGCATCGCTATCGTTTAAACCAGGCGCTCCTGCTGGAGCGGATGCGCACTCGCCTCGCCAGCGATCTGCACGACGATCTCGGAGCGGGTCTCGCCGAAATCGCCATCATGAGTGAGGTGGGACGCCGCAACTCCGAGCGTGCTGATGACGTGATGGACCAAGTAGCCAGACGGGCGCGCGGATTACGCTCCACCCTGGGCGATATCGTCTGGACGGTGGACCCGCGCAAAGACCGCTGGCCCGATCTGGTGCAGCGCATGCGCGAGACCGCTCTTGCCATGCTCGAGAGCGAAGGGCGCTCGGTACACTTCACTGCGCCTGCTGAAACCTCACTCGAACACACTGAACTAACACCCGATTTGCGCCGTCATCTCATGCTCTTCTTCAAGGAAGCCGTAACGAATATCGCCCACCACGCCGCGGCGAGTGAGGTGGATCTGGCTATCGCAACGGCGGGCGGCGAACTGCGCTTGTCCATTCGCGATAACGGGTGCGGTTTCGATACCAAATTGCCGACGGGCGGGCAAGGCTTGCGCAGCTTACGCTACCGGGCGGCGGAGATGCGCGGCGAATTGCACATCGAGTCGGCGGAAGCTCGCGGTACCCGCATCGAGCTCCGCATGCCGCTGCGGGTGAGCAATCTCGCCAGACGTCCCAGCTTCTAACCCGACCGGACCTAGTTGCAGATGCTGTCGGAGCAAAAATTCTGCCCCGTATTGTAGCCGCCGCTCGTATAGAAGATGCCATAGTTGCCGACCGGACCTATGTAGGGGCTGAAAAAATTGCCTCTATATTGCACCCCCGCCGGGGTTGGTTCGCCGAGCTCATCGCTTATCGTACTGGCCTCGAGCCCGTATCGTTGGTTTCCCCAGAATTGGTTGTCGATCACAGATCCAAAGTTAATGAGCAAGCCGTCGCCGCCATTCAGAACAAAGCTATTTCGCATGGCGGTGCCGCTATCGACATTGGCTCCGTTAAGTTGATTCCGGCTGGCGACACTGTCGCTCAAGTTATGCACGTAATTACTCTGAAACGCAAAGTTAAAAGCGACCAGGTGGAATCCGTTCCCCCCGTTGCTAACCGCGCTTACTTTCTCGATCGTGATGGCATCTCCGTACAACATGACACCGTCAGACCCCATGCCCTGAATAGTGCCATTCATGATTTTAATTCCGCTCAAGTCGGCTTTACTGCCTTCGACACCAACTCCGCTGCCGCCACCAGGAGCGCAACTAAAACTGAACGGCCCGGGAATATGCAGGATTACGTAGTTGCACTTGGTAATTCCCACGATTGAAAAGCCGTTCAAATCGAGGGTCACATTGCTGGCGGTGATCTGAACCGCCGTCGTATTGGCGTCGGGTACCGTCAGATTCGAATCAAGCCGGTAGCTGCCCGGCTGCGAAATTGTCACTGGAAACCCGGGTGTATCTCCAGGCGTGACGTTCCCCGCCATAGCTTTGTTTTGATCGATGAGGACAACGCCATCAACGCCGAAAAGCGTTGCAGGCTGTGATAACGCGAGTATCACGAATAAAGCGAAGAACGTAATGCGCATCCTTTTCTCCTGGTTGTTCTTGAAAGCGGGTTCGGTCACGTATTCGGCGCTGCTTGCTGGCGCGCGGCGCGGAACAAAGCCATGACCGCGGGGGAGTGTTGTCCGTCGCGCTAAGCCAGCCACCACGGCGAAAGCAAGACTGCATAATGCAAGGCTCGATGGTTCCGGAGCGGAAGGTACCGCTGGTGCCGAGTTCAACGTGCCATCCGCTTCCATTGGATTGTCCGCATCGCCGTCAAACAGCGCGAAATCCGCCGCCGAAAAATCCGCGGGGTTTGGAGCCACTAACGGAAGCTGAGTGTTGCTGAAGGCTGTTCCTGTGAAGTCGCTGAGAGTGATCTCGATGGTCAGGTTTGAATCGGCTGAGGAGGTTCCGGTCACCAGGTATTCATCGAGCGGACCTGGGAAATCGTTTTCGACAGTGATGTTCAGTGCATCGGCCGTAAACCGCATGCCATCAAGCGCCCCTCCCACCGTACCCGTGAACATCACCGACATGCTGAAAACGCCGCCCGCCCCCGCATATCCCGCCGCGTTCGGCGTGTTGAGCACTTGCGCCATATTCGAATCGAACGTGTATTGGCCCGTGAACGCCGCGTTGCCGAAGACACCATAAGGATCGTTATTCACCGTTCCCGCGAAGTTCACCTGAATGGGATTGGCCCAGACGGTCGCGATACTGAAGAGCATGATGAGAAATCGCATTGGTTTGGCTCGGCGCTGGAATCTGTTGAGGAGTTTAAGAGCAAACGCCACACGCCGGAAGCTGCATAAAGATGTAGTTGCGTACTGTTCGCGGCCTGGCCTAAACTCCTTAGCGTGCAGCCGGTTCGCGTCGTCATCGTTGAAGATCAGCGTGCCACGCGCCAAGGCTTAGCCGACTTAATCGGCACGTCACCCGGATTGGCCGTCGCTGGCCAACACGAGTCCATGGAAGAGGCGCTCCCGGCCATTCAAGCGCACCCGCCGGACGTAGTGTTGGTCGATATTGGCCTTCCAGGAATGTCGGGCGTAGAGGGCGTGCGGCGCATTCACCAGCGCTTTCCCGAGCTTCCCATGCTCATGCTCACTGTGCTGGACGACGACGATACCGTGTTTGCCGCGATTTGTGCCGGCGCCTGCGGCTATCTGCTGAAAGAGACGGAGCCGCCGCGAATCGTCGAATGCATCCGCGAGCTTCACGCCGGAGGCGCTCCCATGTCACCGGCCATCGCGCGCAAAGTAGTTTTAACTCTGCGCGGAGTCGCGCCTGACCGCGCCGATGCGGAACTCTCCTCGCGCCAGAGCGAGATCCTTCAGTTGCTGGCCGAAGGCCACAGTTATAAAAGCTGCGCCACCCAGTTGAACGTCAGCCTGGATACGATTCGCTTTCACGTGCGGAAAATTTATGATCGCTTGCATGTGAATTCGCGGGCGGAAGCCGTTTGGAAAGCCTTTGGAGCGCAACGCCTTCGCCGAGAGAGCTAAGCCCTGTTCATCCCAAGTAAACTGAAATAACGGATGGGGTCTGGCTTTTCTCCGCGCTTCTGGCTGCTCATTGGCGCGACGTTTCTCGGTTTTCTCGGCATGGGCACCGTGCTGCCCGCCATGGCGCCGCACGTCCGCTATGACTTGGGCGCGTCCGACCGTACGGTCGGTTGGGTCATCGGCATTTTTTCATTCGTTGCGCTGGGCAGCCGTTTCTTCTCCGGTCCGCTGGCCGACCGGCGCGGCCGCAAACTCGTCTTTATGACCGGCCTCGGAAGCTGCGCGTTAGCCGGTATGGTTTACCTGTTGCCTTGGCACTTGAATGGCGCTTTCCTGGGCCGATCGCTGCAAGGTTTCGGCGAGGCTTGCCTTTACACGGGTGCCGCCGCCTGGGCAGTTGAGGTGGCGGGCGTTCAGCGCAGCAGTCAATCGCTCGGTTATCTGAGCAGCGCCATCTGGGGTGGCGTTTCCGCTGGTCCGGCGGTCGGCCATTGGGTGGGCTCGTTTCAACACGCCGCTCTTTTACAAGTGTTCACGGCAACAGCCGGCTGCGCTTTCGCGTTGTTTGTGCGCGAAGATTTCCGGCCCACTGCGCATCACGCCCAACGCCCTTGGCTACCCGGACCCTTACTAACGCCCGGCCTTGCCATTGGCTTCGTTAACGTTCACTATCCGGTCATTACCGGCTTTCTGATTTTGCATCTGGCCACGCACGGCGGTTCCGGCCCCGCGGCTTTTTCCGCTTACGCCTTCACCATTCTTTTTTCCCGTTTCTTCCTGGGTAGGCTGCCAGACCTCATTCACCCCAGCATCACTTTCTACACCGGTCTTGGTTTCATGGCCTGCGGGCTGATTTGGCTCGGCACCGGCCCGCGCCCGGCCTTCGCAATCATAGCCGCCATCCTGCTGGGTTTTGGCTTTTCGTTCCCATGGTCGAGCGTCGCGAGTACCGTGCTCCGCCGCACTCCCAGCCAGCAACACGGTTCCATCATTAGCTTCTTGAGCGCTTTTTACGATCTCTTTGTGGGCGCCAGTTCTTTTACCGCCGGAGCCGTGGCCCAACGGTTCGGTTACTCCATTGCGTTTTACATGGCCGCCGCGTCACTTCTGGCCGCGGCTGTAGCCGCGCGCTTCGTCTTCTTTCCCCCCGCCCCCATTCCAGAAAAACCAGTGACATTTCCAGCTCCTGTCTCCTCTGAGATATGCTGATCCGTCATGAATCGTTTTCCTCTGGCCCTGGGCGCTGTGTTCGCTTCAATGCTCTTCGCACAAACGGCGCCGCCGCAAATCCCTTTTGATGCGGACGTCGAGTTTCTAAAGCTCCCGCCCGATCTGTATCTGGGCGAAGCGGCCGGCGTTGCCGTCAATTCGCAAAAGCACGTCTTCGTTTTCTCGCGCGGCAATCCCACCGGCCCCGCTTACGCCGCCACCGCCTCCCAGTTGCTCGAATTCGCTCCCGACGGCGCCTTTCTCCGCGAGATCGGCAGGAATCTCTACGCCTGGTCATACGCCCACGCGGTCAAAATCGATAAGGACGACAACATCTGGGCCATCGACAAAGGTTCCGACATGGTGATTAAGTTCAATCCGCAAGGCCGCGTCACCATGGTCTTCGGCCGCAAAAAAGAGGCGTCCGACGAGGCCGGTCCCTGGACCCGTGTCAACCCGCCGCGCCCCGCCGTGAACGGACAGTTTCGTCAACCCACCGATGTGACCTGGGATCTGGACGGCAATATCTTCATCAGCGATGGCTACATTAATTCGCGTATTGCGAAGTTCGACAAGAACGGCCGCTGGCTCACGCAGTGGGGCAAGGCCGGCAGCCAGCCCGGCGAGTTCAACACACCCCACAGCATGGCAGCCGATAACGCGGGTAACGTTTACGTAGCCGACCGCGGCAACCGCCGCATTCAGATCTTCAACCCCTCCGGAACCTACCTCCGCGAAATCAAAATCGACGTACCCGTTCCGCCCGATGCGCAGCCTTGGATGGGCGACCGTCCCGGCCCCCAGTCTTCGCTCACCATGCAGAGCGGCGCTCCTTGGGCCATCTGCATTACGCCAGGGGCAAGGCAGTTTCTATACGCGGCCGACGGCTTCCCAGGCCGAATCTACAAATTATCTTTAAGCGGTGAGGTGCTCGGGGTGCTCGGCTCCAGCGGCCATCTACCAAAAGAGTTCGGCTGGATTCACGAAATGGCTTGCCCGGCGGAAAACGAACTTTACGTCGCAGAAATCCTAAATTGGCGTGTCCAGAAACTGGCGTTGCATCCTTGAAACTTCAATCCATCGACCGGCCGTCCCAGGCGTGCTCCGGGTCTGGATAGAAACCGATAGCGCCGTTCGACGCCAGCAGCCAGCCGCCCGGCACCTTGGCACGCAAAAGACGAATCGGCGCGTTCGAAACCGTTTGCCAAGTGAATCCCGGTGGGGACGCCGCGCCAACTTCACCGTTCGGCTCAACCGAAGAGCGGCCACCCACCTCACGAATCGCCGAATCCAACTCTGTTTCGTTCACTTCGAAAAGCTCGAACAGGTGCGTAAACCGGACTGACCCGCGCTCCCGCTTCAAGTTTTCAATGACCGAACCGAACGGAATAGCAACAGGCGGCTCTGGCAGCGGAAGCCCACTTCGTTTGTTCAGTTTCCTGACCTCAATTGTCTTCGTCAATTCGTAGCTGGACACGCAGGGCTCCTGACCCGCCATTGCATCAGGAACCCAGCAGTATTGTCAATGCACGCTAAGAAAAGTTGGGGCTATGCCTCCGCCGTTTCAACTCGCCGACCTGAGCCCCGCCAGCCTTGAATCTTGCGCCGCCACCGCCGACAATTGCCGTGCCACCGCTTTTAGTTCCGCCGCCAGCGAATCCTCATTCCAGCGCTCAAACTGCGGCTTCATCATCGAAACGCTAATCGCCGCAATCACATCGCCTTTGGCGCCATGAATGGGCGCGCCAATGCAGCATACACCGGGCAAATACTCCTCACAATCCAGCCCATAACCGCGCCGCCGCGTAGCTGCTAATTCCTTTTCAAGCGTCTCCCGGTCGGTGATGGTCTTCGCGGTCTTCTTGGCAATCGAACAGTGCCTGAGCGCCTCGCTCAACGATGCTGGATCCATATTCGCTAGTACGACCCTGCCCAAAGCCGTGCAGTACGAATCCTCGGTTGCGCCAAATCTTCGCCGAAACACCGGAGCCGCCGGGAAATTGATTTGCTCCACCAGGAAGAGTTCCATCGCCCGGGCATCGTAAACCGCCATGTGGCTCGATCCCTCCAGCCGCTCAGACAGGTTTTGCAACAGCGGGCGCGCCGCGTCCCGCAGATCGTGGCGCTGAAACACCGTCAGCCCTAACCGCATCAGCCCCAGTCCCAGCCGATACCTCTTTGTCGTTGGATCCTGATCTATATAACCGCACGATTGCAGCGAACTCAGTATCCGATGCACATCGCTCGGCAGCAGACCGGAATTCTTCGCCAGATCCGTAATGCCGATAGACGGATGATTCTTGAATTCATCGAGAACCCGGCAAACCTTCGTGATTGTCGTGGCTGGTTTCACGTTCTAAATCCATCTTGGTCAGAACTAAGTCACGGACGGGAGCGCCAGTCCGTCCCTGAACCGCTACACTTCTTCGTCTGTAAACTATATCCGCGATTTCGGCAACAGTCAATACAATCTTATAGCCAACCTCGTTCAAACTGAATCGTAAAGCAATATTATATAGTTCTTCGTCTTGAGCGTGCGTTCAATCAGCGGCCAAACTTCCTGATGAATCTTCGTTTCCACCCAGTGCTTGCGCTCGTCTTCGGTAGCATACGTCAGTACAAACCGATAGTTTACTCCCGCCGGGGGCGAGCCGGCCAGCGCCGACCGTAGCTTCAACATCTTCACATCGATAAAACCCGCCTGCTGGCTGGCGGCCGGCACGAAGGAATTGTGAAACGCATGCAGCATTTCCTCCTCCCTTTCGGGGTCCACCGTGAGGTCAACATGTAGTTGGATTGGCAACCCTGTCGGCAAGGCGTATCCAACCACCGCCGGAACAGCCAGCCAAGCCAAGCATCCTCTACGACTGATTGAGTTTTCCATAGCGTTTTTTTCGCCAGCCTACCGAAAGCGCGGCGCTTCTCCTTTCACCGCCAGCTTGATTCTGTACAAACCGGTTCGCGCCGTAATGTAAAGAGTTGTGCCGTCATTTCCCCAATTGCAGTTGGCGGGGGTCTCACCAGGCTTAATCGTTCCCAGATGCTTTCCGTCCGGCGAAAAGATCCAAAGCCCGCCAGGACCGGCGCAATACAAGTTTCCCAGAACGTCCGCCTTCATACCATCGGGCAAGCCGTCCTCTGACTCCGCCGTGACATCGAAAAAAACGCGCCCGTTGCTCACCGTTCCGTCCGCGCCCACATCGTAGCGCATCCAGACTTTGCGCTTCTCATCCGAGTTCGCGATGTACAAAGTCTTTTGGTCTGGAGAAAACGCAATGCCGTTCGGCCGCGTCAAATCGCGGATCACCGCCTGCAGCTTCCCATTCTGCAAGCGAAACACTCCGTTGAAGTTGAGTTCCTTTTGCGGATCGTCGTCCTGTTTAATCAGCCCGTAGGGCGGGTCGGTGAAATAAATCGACCCGTCGGAACGATAAACCAAATCGTTTGGACTATTCAGCCGCTTGCCTTCAAAGCGGTCAACCAGCACGCTGAGGGTCCGGTCTTTGGCAATTCGGACAATCCGTCTGTAGCCATGCTGGCACAACAGCACTGATCCATCCGCCCCGGCAATCATGCCGTTTGGCCCGATGAAAGATCCCGCCGGCGCGTCATGCCCTTCGTACCCTCCCGGCCGCAGGATCTCGGTAATCTTTCCGTCTTCCGACCACTGGCGCACCACGTTTCCAACCACGTCGCTGAACCAGAGCGCTCGCGGCGGCCTCCACAGAGGGCCTTCCGTGAACTGAAACCCGCCCGCCAGTTTCTCTATCTTCGCGTCCGTCGGCACCAAGGCGTTGAAAGCCGGATCTAGCCTTTGAATACTGCCCACGCCATCCGCCAAATAGGCCGGCGCCGAAAGCAAACTCGACAGGGCCAAAATGAGTAAAGATGACAACGCTGCAATGCGAATCGCGCGAATGTAGAGGCTCATTACCACAAAGTCTTATCGCGAGCGCTTCCAACGGTCAACCACCGTTTCAAAATGCTTGAACCGGCTTCCGTCGGGGTCTTCCATCCCACCGATTCAAGACTTTTGAATGCACCCGTTGACTTGTGTCTTCCCTCGCGCGTAGACTCCACTTGAGCGTTGAAAGTCATGTCCAAGCCAAAAAACAACTTGTCGCGCAGACGCCTGTTTCGAGGCGCCGCCACGGCCGCTGGAGCCAGCCTTTTAAGCTTCGGCGGCGAGGAATCTCAAGCGGCGGATAGCGCACCTCGCGTGTTGGCTTTGATCGGCGATCGCTACCACAACCCGGATTACATTCGCGTCAGTCTCGACCGTGTCTTTGGCCCACTCAAGCTTCCCGTCGATTACACCATCAGCTACGAAAAGCTCTCGCGGGATCTTCTTAAGAACTATCAACTCTTCGTTTGTCTTCGCGACGGCATGATTTGGCCCGATGGCTACCTGGGCCCGGATGCCTACGAATCTTACGAGCATGGTCTCGAGAACGCCTCAGAGTTCGCGCAACCTAAACCCCAAACCTGGATCACAGAGGAACAGGGTGCGGCCGTCAAAGATTTTGTCAGCAGTGGAAATGGCTTTTATTCGTTACACAACAATAGTCACGTTTCGCTGTCATCCAAAAACTATCGCGAAGTCATGGGAGGCGCCTACATAGGCCATCCTCCTCTACGGCCCTTCAAAGTGCGGGTAGTGAAGGATCATCCCATCACGCAGGGCGTTGAGCCGTTCATTGTCAACGACGAGCAGCACTATGTCGAATACGACAAAGACCGCAAGCATATCCTGCTCGAATCCGAAAATGTAGACGGCTTGGGCTATGAAAACCTCGGGACCAAATCTGTAGCTGGCTGGGCGTACGAATTTGGCAAAGGCCGCGTGGTCTTCACCGCCGTCGGTCACACCAACCACGCCATGTGGAGCCCTTCTTACCTGCGCCTTCAGAAGCAAGCCGTCCAATGGCTCCTAAAACAGCCCTAGCTCTCAATTCCCAACTCATTTCAACCATTTTGAAATGCCGCCTTGCCTCCTTACGCTAAAAGCGATTAAGTCTTAATCAAGGGAGCTGTTCGCGGCCCGGCAAACGGCGCGAACTCACAAATATGCCAATCAGGATTCTTCGCCTCGCCGCGATTTTACTCATTCTTCTCTTCATCGGAACATCCCCGATCCTGGCTCAAAACAATCGCGTGAGCGGTCTCATCACCGACCCCTCCGGAGCCGTCATTCCCGGCGCACTCGTAACGGCGACCAACACGGGCACCAATGTGCCGAGCACCACTCAATCGAACGACCGCGGCTATTACGAACTCGGCTTGCCTGTCGGAAGCTACTCCATCGAAATATCGAAGACGGGCTTTTCCTCGGCTGTGCAGAGGAACGTCATCGTCACCGTGGGTGCCGATATTGGACTCGATGTCTCGCTGCAACTCGCCACCTCCACCACCAGAGTGAACGTCGAATCCACCTCCGCCCCGCTGATTTCGCCCAATTCCAGTTCAACCCAAACCACGGTGGAACCAAACCTTGTCCAGAGTCTGCCTCTCGCCGTCTCAGGCGGCATCCGCAACGCCGCCGACTTCTTAAAGCTGACTCCCGGCTATAGCGGTTCCTCGTTCTCAGCCAGAATCAATGGCGGAGTTGGTTTAGATCAGGAGGTCACCGTCGATGGCGCCACTGTGTCTCCCGTCGCCTTTGGCTCCGGCATCCAGGGCAGCCAGAACACCGTTCCCGGTTTTTCCGTGCAGGAGTTTCAGGTCATCGGCAGTAATATCGACGCGCAATACGGCAGAACCTCCAGCGGAGTCGTGCAATACGTCTACAAATCCGGAACCAATCAGTATCATGGCTCGGCTTTCGAATACCTCAAGAACGAAGCTTTGGATGCTAGAAACTTTTTTTCAACCTCAGTCAACGAAGATCGCCAAAGTGAATTTGGCGGCGACATCGGCGGTCCGGTCGTTATCCCAAAGCTCTATAACGGACACAATAGAACATTCTTTTACGCTTACTACGATGGCTTTCGTTACACCACCTCCAACACGGGCCAGTTCTACAGCCTGCTCACTCCCGCCATGCGTACCGGCGATTTCAGCGCCGCCGGCATCCCCGCGATTTACGATCCGGCAAGCACTGTATCCAACGGCGCAGGCGGTTTTACCCGCGCCGCCTATATGGGCAACATCATTCCGTCTTCGGAGATTAGCCCTATTTCCCAATACTTCGCCAACCTCTTCCCGGACCCCAATCGGCCCGGCCTCTCCAATAACTATGTCGGAACTACAAAAAGCACTAATGACATGGACCAGGGCCTCATCAAAATCGATCAGATCATCCCCACGGGACGCATCTCCGTCAGTTATAACGACACTCGCCAGCCCACCACCTCCGACGGACCCTTTGGCCAAGTCCTCAGTGGCACCTTTGGCAATAATTATGGACACCGGGCGATCCTCAACCTGGAGAGCGTCATTAAGCCCACCGTCGTCAATCACTTCGGCGCATCATTCAATCGTTGGCTGCTATTCAATCATCAAGGAGGCCAAGAGTACTTGGGCGATGGCGCAGGGCTGAACGCCAAGGCTGGTCTTGCGGGACCTCTGGACACCAGCGGCGAAGCCACCATCAACGCGGCTGGCTATTTTCTCGGAGTGGGCGGTGGCGTTAATCGCATCGCTCACCAAAATTGGCGCATCAACGACGATCTCACCTGGATCCACGGCGCGCATGAATTCCAGTTTGGCATTCAACAAACCCGTTTCTACACTACCGGCTTGCAGCAGGCCGGAGGCTTTACACCTTTCGGCACCTACACTTTTTCGCCAACTGAAACCGGGCTCCCTGGTAGCGGCAGCACTGGCTTCGCGCCCGCCAGCTTTTTACTCGGCGATGTGGATAGCGGAACCTACGGCCAACAACCCTCTCAAGCCTGGCTCTTCCGCTATTGGGGTCTGTATGCGCAAGATCGCTGGAAGATCCGGCCCAACCTCACGCTATCGTATGGGTTGCGCTGGGAGCACGAACCTCCCGTGCGCGATAAGCTTGATCGCGTGGCTAACTTCGATCCCACTCTGGCCAATCCGGGCGCGGGCGGATTGCCGGGCGCTCTGGAATTCGCCGGAACCGGTTCGGGCCGTGCGGGCGTCGCTCAGTTCGCGAAGGAATGGTACGGCGGCTTTGGTCCCCGCATCGGCCTCGCTTATTCTCCCTCTAAGAAGACTGTCTTCCGTGCCGCTTATGGCTTAATGTACGATACCAATGCCGGTCCTGGCATTTTCCTGAACCAGCAGGGCTACTTCACCGAAGCGACTGTGAACAGCACTACCGGCGGCGTCACGCCCGCTTTCAACTGGGCCATTGGCTTCCCGCCCGTCCAACAGGGGCCGTATTTCGACCCAACCTTCGCTAACGGAGGCTCTACCTCCTATATGCAGCCCAATGGCGCGCACATGCCTCAAGTCGAGAACTGGAATGTCGGCATTCAGCACCAATTGCCCGGGGAAATTGTGGTTGACGTTGCCTACGTCGGAACCGCCGCCCATCACTTGCTCAACGGCGGTCTCGACCTTAATCAGTTGAACCCGCAATACCTTTCTCTGGGCTCAGTCCTCGGCGCTCAAATCGGTTCTCCCGCGGCCATCGCCGCTGGTATTTCCGCGCCGTATGCTGGCTTTTCCGGCAGTGTCGCCCAAGCCCTCCGTCCATATCCTCAGTACCAGAACATCACACTTTCCTCCGACCCGATTGGCAACAACACCTATAACTCGTTTCAACTCCGCGTCCAAAAGCGCCTCAGCGCGGGAATCTCGTTCCTGGTCACTTACACTCTGTCGAAAGATTTGACCGACGCCGATGGCCAGGGCGGTGGCGCGTTCTTGGGTAGCGCCCAGAATTTCTACAATGTGCGCCTCGAGAAAGCAGTTTCAAGTTCCGACATCCCACACTCCTTTGTCGCGGCTTACACCTACGATCTGCCGTTTGGAGAGGATAAACGCTTCCGTACCGGCTCACACATTGTCGATAGGTACATCATTGGAGGTTGGCAGACGTCCGGCATTGTGACTGTCCAGACCGGACCTCCCATCGGAGTCACCACGGAGGTCACTCTCCCCGGCATTGGAGTCGTCCGCCCCGATGTCGTCAGCAGTCAACTCTACGGCCCTAATAACTCATCGTTCAATCCTGGCGCCGATCTCTATCTCAACCGAGCCGCCTTCACCGTGCCCGCCCCATTTACTTTCGGTGATGCTCCCCGGCTCTTTAGCCAGGCCAGAGCTCCTGGATTACGCGAATGGGACGCGGCTTTGGGCAAGACCTTCACGATCACCGAACGTCTGGGCATTAAATTCAAGGCGGAATTCTTCAACATTCTGAACATCGTGAATTTCGGTGTGCCCAATTCCGACATCAACAGCCCCAGCTTCGGTCAGATCACCAGCGCAAGTCCGTCGCGCACAGGTCAGATTTCTGCTACGCTCTTGTTCTAGGCTGTCGCTTCATGATCTTGCCGCTGTTGGTCAGCTTGCTGTTCGCCCCTCAAGCCCTCGGGGGTTCCGGCTCGCCTACCATAGACAACGGCCCCCACGGAGCTTTGCTAAAAACCGGCCGGTATTTTGAGTATGTTCGAACCATAGAGAAAGAACTGGCAGCATCTCCTTCGAACGCCGGTCTGCACGCTGAGTTGGCTCTTGGATACTATCTGCTCGGCCAGCGGCGCTTTTGCGAGGAAGAGATCCACCAGGCGTTGACTCTGTTAGAAACCGCGGTCGCCCCATCTTCCGCAGCGTCCGCCCAAGTCCACTATCTAGCGGGCCGCCTGGCGATGGAGAACACCAAATACCAAGCTGCGGCCAGTCAATTTCAAGCTGCTCTCATTCTCGATCCAGCCAACAGTAAAATCGAATATTTCCTGGCGGTTTGCCTCCAGGCCATGAACAATCATCAGGGCGCGCGCTCCCATTTCGAGAATGCTTGCAAGGCGGCCCAATATTCCTGGCCGTGCCGCGCCCTGGCAGAGGCCGAGCTGGACGAGAGCAATGCCGCCGCGGCACAAGGCCACGCCACTCAAGCCGTCCAAATCGAGCCAACATCGGCCGAAGCCCAGCTGGTAGCGGGCAAAGCGGCGCAGGCTCTTGGCGATATGTCGGCGGCCGCTTCCTTCTTCGGCAAGGCTGCCGAACTCGACAAGAGTTGGGAAGTGCCTCATTACTTTCTCGCGCATTTGTATCAAAAGACCCCAGGGAAGTCTGCCGAGGCCGCTCAGGAATTGGCGCTGTACCAGGAGCTTTACAATGCAAGCCAGTAAGCTTGCTCTTCTCTCCATCTCTGTGTACTCGCTCGCATTCTCTGCCACGCCACAAGCAGCCACCCGTCAGGAACTCGACGCCTTCGGTTTGGCCTACGATGCTCCCGAACCTCTTCAAACAATTAAAGCCTGCGAAAGCTTCTTGAGCCACTATCCTAAGTCCGCCTTTACCGAAAAAATCTGGCAGCTCGAATTCGAAGCATTTATTTCGCGCGGCGATTCGGCGGCTGCGCTAGGTGTGGGCCAAAGGGTCATTGCCCTCAATCCGCATCAAGCCGAGACGCTCGCAAAACTCTCCACTCTCGCCGCTTCATCGCCCCATCCCGCCGAGCGCGAGCGCGCTTCCGTCTACGCGTCCCGCGCCCTTGAAGAGTTGAAAGCCATGCATCGGCCTGAAGAGATGCCGCGCACTCGTTACGTCGCCTGGAAGCGGGAGACAGCGGCGCGCGCCCACGCCACCCTCGGTATGGCGCAATTCTACGCCCGCGATTTTAAGGCATCGCAGGAAAGCTTGCTCCCCGCGGCAACGCAAGATCCTCCCTTTCGCGAGGCTCTTCTCTACCTCATGCGCGATTATGTTGCCCTCGATGCTTTTAATCTCGACATTGCCGAACCCGCCGCTTCTTCCTTCCCGCGCGACACCGAACTGCAATTCGAAATCGGCCAAGCCGCGCTCGACCACGTCCGCAGTCTCGCCCGTCAGGCTAACACCCTCGGCCGTGACAGTCGCGAATTTCAAGAACTGGAAGCACGCAAGCAAGGCAAAGCCCCCGCTGAGCCCGCGTCTCCCCTCGCCGCCGATTATGATCGCACCGCCGCTCTTGTCGATCTGTGTTACCAAGCCGTATTGCAGCTAGCGCCCGATTCATCTTACGGCCACCGCGTGCGCGGCTATCTGGCCGAATCGCAAAACCAGGCGGAAGAAGCCCTCACCCATTACCGCGCCGCTGGCGATCATTTCGCCGCCGGCCGGCTTCTCGCGCAAAACACCCGTTACAACGAAGCCGCAACCGAATTCAAAGCCGAACTCGCCGCGCGCCCGGACAACCACCTGGCCTTGGCCCAGTTATCGCAACTCTACGTCCAACTCGACCAACCGGCACTCGCCCGGCCCATTATCGATCAGCTATTGGTGCTCTATCCGGCCGACGCCTACGCCTGGCTTGACAAAGGCCGGATCGAACAAAAAGACGGCCATTGGCAAGACGCCGCCGCTTCCTTCAAGAAAGCGTTATCCATCGATCCAACCCTCTCACAAGCCCGCTACCGTCTGGCAACCGCCTACCTTCATCTCGGGAAAAACTCCGCCGCCTCCGCCGAGTTACAGGTCTTTCGCACCGAACGAAATAAGCCCTGACTTCCCCCAATCCGCCGCGAAACAAAACTATGGCGAAGGAATCTTAGTAGATAGCATGTCGTTTAAATGGAGGAAGCGATGCGGGATTTAGAAGTCTATGCTGGAGCCGCGCTCTTAGGTACTTTGGCTGGCCTGCGAAGTATGGCCGCCCCCGCCGTGCTCGGCCAATTGTCTCGCAAAGGCGCTCTAGCCGGTGTCACAAACGGTCTGGCACCGCTCACGAAGGCGCGTTTTGCAAGCTTGGCCACATTTCTGGCCGTGGGCGAATTAATAGCTGACAAATTGCCCATTACTCCAAATCGTACGGCCGTGGGCCCTCTGCTGGGGCGCGCCTTCACCGGCGGCATGAGCGGAGCGGTGCTCTGTTCCGCGAAAAAACGCTCTCCTCTTTTGGGCGCGTCCATCGGTGCCGCGGCCGCCGTGGGCACAGCCTTCGCGGCGTATGAATTGCGTAAGCGCGTTGGCCGGAAACTCGAAGTGCCCGATAGCGTCGTCGGCCTCACCGAAGACGTTGTTGTCGCTTCACTGGGGGCCGCTTTGGCGTCTAAACTCAGCCACAGCGAAGCATTGGCCTGATCGGTGCCTCACGCCAGCGAGAAAATATTGAGCGTTCAACTCCCAAACAGTTTGAATATCCAACCCCGGCCGGTCCATCCTGGCGAAATGCTGCGCGCGGCGTTCTTGCTTCCTCTAGGACTCTCGGCGAACCGCTTGGCTGCCGAACTGCGCGTCCCCGTCACCCGCATCACGGAAATCCTGAATGAGCGCCGCACCATCACCGCCAGCACTGCGTTGCGCCTCGAACGCTACTTCGGTATGAGTGCCGATTTCTGGCTGGCCCTTCAGAAGGACTATGACTTGCTCACCGCCCGCCAGGCCTTCGGCAAACGAATTTTACGCGAAGTAAAGCCGCGCCGCAAAGCCGCTTGAACAGCAGCGCTCCGCGGCCGGCGGCGACATAGATCCCGCCCTTGTTAATGTAGTATCGGTAGCCGCAAACTAGGCTGTCGAAACTACAGGCGCATGAGCAAACTAGACACCTTTAAGCGGGTCAAAGAAACCGGATTGATACCGGCGCTTCGCACGTCTGATCGCACCGAGGCTCTTAGGGCGGCGGAGGCCATCCGCGCCGGCGGAGTCACCATCATTGAAGTCTCACTCGCCCCGCCTAAAGCGCTGGATGTATTAGACTCTCTCGCGGCGGCGCTGAGTCAATCAGTCTTGGTCGGCGCTGGCACCGTAATGGACGCCGAGGGAGTTCGCCAAGCCGCGCTCGCCGGCGCCCGGTTTATCGTCACGCCTGGCTTTAGCGCCGAAGCCGTCGATAAGGCCAAGGAATTCGGGCTGGCCATTTTCGCCGGAGCAATGACGCCTACCGAAGTCCAAATGGCGTCTGCCAGCGGCGTCGATGCCGTAAAACTTTTTCCCTGCTTCGCCATCGGCGGCGCTCGCTATCTGAAAGCCTTGCGCGGCCAATATCCCCACGTCGAGTTCATCGCCTCCGGCGGCATCGGCTTGGACAATTGCGAGGAGTATATTCGCGCTGGCGCTTGCGCCATCGGCGTAGGCGGCGAAATAGCCGATTTTGAGTCCATCTCCGCCGGCAGCTTCGGTATCCTGACCGTTCGCACCAAGCGCTTGCGCGAGGCTATTCGCAGCGCTCGCGGTCTACGCGAAAGCCTTTCCTTGAACGTCGGCGAAAGTCGTTAAACAGCCCGCGTCATCGCGACTCCTTCGTTTACGCTCCCGTCACTTTGAACGCCACCGCATGCTCGCATGGGCTTTTGGGCGGGGTAAGAATCTTGAGGCCTGTTTCATCTTGCGACCATTCCAGTTTGCCGTCATACCCTAACAATTCAACGCTACTAATCTTTCCAACTCTTAACGCCGTGTTCAATGCAAGTGGGTGAATCATTGCTTGGTAATCGGGCCAACCCATGACGAACGCATAGAGCGTATTGCCCTTGGTGGTAAAACGAATGTCCGCAGCAGTTAGATCTTTGCGCTTGTTTTCATTGAACGCGGCATTTTCTTCCGCCACCGCCGCCGCCACCGCCGGGCTCTCCCCGAAGATCCTCCAAGGCCGCGTGCCGTGAATCGCCTCCGCGTTGACGCCCATCCATTTTGTAATGCCGCTTAACACGTTCAACTCTTCCAGATCGAGATAGCCGCTCGCGGGCAACGGAAAATTGAGCATCAAATTTCCATTCCGGCTGACCACATCCACTAGCAGATCCACCACCGTTTTGGCGCTCTTGTACTTGACGCCGCGCTTATAATGCCAATCGCCAATGCAAGTATCGGTCTGCCACGGGCGCGGCCAAATCGTTTCCACTAGTCCGCGCTCCACATCGAACAGCGCGATGCCGTTTTCGGTATCCTGCTCTCGCTTACTCGTGTAAACGGCTTGCGTCTTGCCTCCATTCCGCTTGGCGTTGCCGTTATACAAATGCGCTACCAGGCTATAGCCGTAATCTTCGAAGGGCAAAGCGCCATCCACGTAAAGTAAATCCGGCTGGTAGTTGTCTACCAAATCGCGCATCCGCGCATACCAATGCTTCTTCCACCATTCCGGAATGCCGCTTTCATCCCAATCCAACTTGGTGTGGATTTCGTTTGAATCCACATACAGATCGAAGTTCTTAGGATCCGCCCCGTCATAAGGCACGCCGGCGAGAGGGCCGTACTTATCCGCTCCATGACTCACCGAAAACCATTTGTACGTAACCCATAAGTGGTCGCTTACTCCGAACTTCAAGCCTTCCTCCGTCGCCGCCTTGTGCCACATCCCCACAATGTCTTTCTTGGGCCCCATATTCGCGGCGTTCCACTCGTTGTGCTTTGAATTCCACATGTCGAAATTATCGTGGTGGACACCCATGCTCATGAAATATTTGGCGCCCGCTTGCCGGTACATCTTCATCAGTTCCGCAGGCGCGAACTTTTCGGCTTTCCAGAGCGGAATGGTATCTTTGAAACCGAATTTTGAGGGATGTCCGTACGTCTCACAATGATAAAGATACTGGTCGCTGCCTTCCATATACATGTTGCGGGCATACCAATCGCCCGCTTCGATGGCCGATTGCGGGCCCCAGTGCGCCCAAATGCCGAACTTCGCATCGCGGAACCATTCTGGAATTTCGTAAGCGCTCAAAGATTGGCGCGAGCCTTGAAATGGACCCTTCTCAATTTCCAATCCAGGCGGAAACTCCGGACGCCGTCCCTGATACGCTGCGGCTGGCAATGCACCGGCCATCAATCCTAAAGCTTGCCTGCGATTCATTTTCATGTGGTACTCTCCTTTACCCGTTCACGCCCGAAGCCAGAAAACCGCCGTCTACCGTGATGCATTGGCCGGTGATAAAACTGGCTGCATCCGAGGCTAGAAAAATGGCTGCTCCCGCTAACTCCGGTATCTTACCGAATCTCTTCATGGGCGTGCGCATCAGCAATTCTCGGCCGCGATCGGTTCCATCAAGCAGCGCTGAATTGAGTTCCGTACGAAACACGCCCGGCGCGATGGCATTCACGTTCACGCCTTTTTGCGCCCACTCGACAGCCAGACTGCGAGTCAGCCCGAGCACGCCGCTTTTCGACGTCGCATAAGCCGTCACTTCAAAAAAGCTAACGAAGGAAGTAAGAGATGCGATGTTAATGATCCGCCCATGCCCGCTTGCCGCTATCGGCTCATAAAAACTTTGACACGCGCGCAGAGTGCCGGTCAGGTTCACATCCAGCAAATTGTCCCATTCGGCTTCGCTGATGGCCACGGTTGGCTTGCGGAAGATCTGTCCTGCGGCGTTCAACAGAATATCCACTCGGCCTAATTCGCTCAGTACGGCCGCGCGCAGAGCGTCGATCGATTCGCGGCTCGCGGCGTCGGTTGTTTTGCGGAGTGTTTTGCGGCCGGCCTTTTCGATATCGGCAGCCACTTCGTTCACTAAATTCTCGCGGCGCCCGCTAGCAACTACGTCGGCCCCCGCTTCGGCCAAACTTGTAGCCAGCAGGCGGCCAATGCCCGACGTGCCGCCCATCACTACCGCGACGCGGCCAGTGAGATTAAAGAGTTCGGATGACATGGACTACATCTTACATGCCTCGAAGAACGCGATATATTTTGAAGGACATGCAACCTACCCGCCGCGATCTCAGCCTGCTCCTACCGGCGCTGATGGCCGTGCCATCCACACCGGCTCTACCGTCGAAGTGCTACGAATTCACCGAACTACCCGTCAAGACAGATGCCAAGACAGGCAACGAAAGCCGCCAGGTCTTCGACGGCTACACACACACCGGCTATCCCATAGATATGCACATCACCACGCTCGAGCCAGGCCTGATGCCGCATGCGGCGCATCATCACGCGCACGAAGAAGCCATCTTCATTAAGGAGGGCACGCTGGAAGTGAACATCGTCGGCAAAACGTCGCGCGTTGGGCCGGGGTCTGTGGTGTACGTCAACTCGAACGAGGAACACAGTTGGAAAAATGTAGGGGATGTACCGGCTACTTATTTTGTACTGGCGCTGGGACGCGAGAAAGGAGCTTAAAGAAGATCACTTGCTGACACGCGGGGTTCCGAAGCCAGTCTCTATCCCTTGCCTCTAAACAAGAAGCCGATTTCGATCAACAGAATAACCACAACCATCACTTCCAAAAAAAAGGCCCGGCTCTGGTGGAACTCATTCACCAGAGATTCATACAGATCGCGGGCATCGCTCAACTTGGCGTTAACCAGATTCCGGTAATCGGGCACACCGATGCGCGAGGCGGCCAGCCGGTAGGCGCGGGCGTAGAACATATCGCTCAGAAACTTGATGGCGTTTTCCGTTCGCTCCACGACTTCCTGGTAATCCAACCGCAACGTGTTCAACTGCTCTGCCTGGCTAACCAACGACCAGCGGGCGAACCAGCGCCGTTTCTTTTCCAGCCGCTTATACACATCCGCTAACACCCCCGTCAGCACCTCGTCGTAGTGGCGAAACTCGAGTAACTGTGAGTTCGCATACTCAAGCAAATCAATCGTGGGCGCCGCGCCATCCGCGGTGTCGTACACAAACGCTGCCACCCAGCCAACCACTAGCAGATCTTGCGGATAGTAAGACATGCTGGCCGATAGCACTTCCTGCCGTTCGTTGGACGAAAGCCGCAGTTCCTCGCCACGCACAATCTGCGCGATCTCATTGCCGTAATCGCGCGTCAAGTCGTCCGCCGGCAGATTCGTGGGATCGATTTGGATCACATAGTAGTCTTCCGCCGTCCAGTTATTATACGGTTTGACCAGCGCCGGCTGAATCACGCCAATTTTGCCCCGCAACATTTCGCGAGCGCGCTTTTCCAAATCGTCGGACAAAACCCACCGGTTGGCAAGCGAAATAACATCGGGCCAGCCCACGCCGCTGAACGCGCTACGCAACTCAACACTGGCAATGCCGTATTGAAAATAGCGCAGGCGGCCTTCGATGGGCCAACCTTCAAACGGTTCGCAGACACCGATGACATCGGCTACCGGCGGTTGTTCATAACGGACATATTCCGGCGAAGGATGGCGGAAGGCCGGCTCACGTTTCTGAGGGCTAGCGCCGACAAGCGGACGCAGACGCTGCAGATCAATCTCTTCTGAGATATCAAACAGCAATAAGGCGCGAATGCTTCCGTTCAGAATCACTTACGCGACCGCGGCTTTTTGAAAAGTAGCCGCGCCCGCCGGACGTCTGGGAGCAATGGGCCAAAGCGTGGACAACAGCCCGGCAAACTCCCGCGGTCTGGCGGAGTAGAGTTGCTCCCCGGTCCGAATGGCATGCTCCCGCAAATGCCTTCCTTCTGCTTCAACCAAGGCTACAAACTCGCCTATCTGCCGCCGGTCGCCTGCTGTTTCCACATCCGCCGAAATGCGCTGGCGCAATACGGCCAGATTGTGCTCATCGCCCAAAACGGTTTCTAACGTGCGCAATTCTTTGAGGCGTTTTTTCATTTCGCTATTCAAATTGCCTTCGAACAATCTTACTTGATACCAGTGCTTTTTCACCTGCTTGCGAAACTCGTGAAACGCTTCGGGGCTCTGCGCCTTGAGAGCATTCTTATAAGCCTTACGCCCGCCGCGGTAGGCCGCCGTGAGTTCGGGCAAGAGAGCGGCGAATTCGATATGCTCGAGAGGCCATCGAACGGCGGTGGCGCGGGCTGCGGCTAAGCCTTGCGAGACTTCCGCCGACACCTGCTTATTCAGCGGGCCCTCGCGCTGACCTCGCGCCAGATTGCTCCTGATCTTGGCGAGCGCGGCGGGATCCAGTTCATGGTGTTTCGCCGCTAACGCGTCGAAGGTTTCGAGCGTAACGGCGCTGTCACGCAAATGCGACAAACGTTGACCGGCGCGGCGAAAATACCGATCTTCAGTTTTATACCGCGTGCCGAGGGGCCGCTCAATCAAAGCGATCAGGCCGCGAATCTTCTTGAGGCTTTTGCGCGCCTCATGCACGGCCTTTTCCCTGTTCTTGGATTCGCCTAATTGGCCTACCGCCCAATCGATCTCTTCGCTAAAAACACGCCGGATCGCATGCGCGAGAGATTCGTTTTTCTTGAAGCGGTAGGCCATGAAATGAAAGACTACGCGCCCTCCTTATCCGCTTCGGCGTTTCGTCCTAACTGGCGCAAAGCGGCGGCGGTCACTTTTTCGGCGGTAAAGCCAAAATTCTTCAAGATAATATCGCCTTTGGCCGAATCGCCGAAATGGTCAATCGCGATAATGCTGCCCTCGTCGCCGGCCCAGCGCGCCCAGCCCATGCTGGCAGCCGCCTCCACCGCCACGCGTTTCTTCAATGCTTTCGGCAGCACACTTTCACGGTACGCCTCATCTTGCGCCCCAAACAAATACCAGCTGGGCATGCTGACCACGCGCGCTTTCACGCCGTAGCCTTTGAGCTTCTCCTGCGCCTTCATGCACAGCGACACTTCCGAACCAGTGGCGATAAGAATCACTTCGGGTGCGCCACCCTCGGCTTCCGAAAGAATGTAAGCGCCCTTGGCAACGCTGCCTTTGGCGTTGGCCCGGCTCAGGTGGGGGACGTTCTGCCGGGTAAACGCAAATAGACTCGGACCATTGTGTTCAATCGCCGCCACCCACGCTTCCGCCGTTTCCGTAGCATCCGCTGGCCGCATGACGTTCAAGTTCGGAATGGCGCGTAAACCGGCCAGTTGTTCAACCGGCTCGTGAGTCGGGCCGTCTTCGCCCACGCCCACGCTGTCGTGTGTGAAAACATAGAAAACCTTCAGGTTACTCAAGGCTCCCAGGCGGATGGAGGGCTTCATGTAGTCGGAAAAAACCAGGAACGTGGCGCTGAACGGCAACAGTCCGCCGTGCGCCGCCATGCCGTTCACCGCCGCGCCCATGGCGTGCTCACGCACACCGAAAGCCATGTTGCGACCGCCGTAACCCCACACTCCGCCCACTGCGCCGTGAATTCCGGGCCCGCCGAACTCGGGATTCTGAAAATCGCCTTCGCCCTTCAAGGCAGTATTCGTAGAAGGATTCAAATCCGCCGAACCGCCCACAATGTTGTGGACCCTTTTGGCTAACGCATTCAACACCTGTCCGCCCGCCGCGCGAGTGGCGATAGCTTTGTCTTCGGGCTTCCATTTAGGAAGATCGGCCGCAAAATTATCCGGCAATTTGCCGCTGAGCATCTGCTCCAGTTCGG
Organism: Bryobacterales bacterium; assembly: GCA_963785595.1. Lineage (GTDB taxonomy): Bacteria > Acidobacteriota > Terriglobia > Bryobacterales > Bryobacteraceae > Bog-105. The sequence continues at coordinate 92,553 of CAWAVY010000007.1, forward strand.
CCGCTTCGGCGGGGAACGCTTGCTTATAGGCTTCAAACTTTTTCCCCCACGCCTGTTGCGCTTCAGCGCCCTTGCCAATAGCCTGGCGGAAAAAACTGACCGCGTCTTCGGGGAGGAAAAACTTATCCATGGTGGGCCAACCCAGCGCCTTCTTGGAAGCTTGCAGTTCCTCCTCGCCCAGCGGATTGCCGTGCGCCTCAAAGCTGTCCTGCTTCTTCGGGCTGCCGTATCCTATGTGCGTGCGCACCAGGATAAGCGACGGCTGATCTATCTGCGCTTTCGATTCTTCAATTGCCCGGGAAATAGCGGCTACATTGTTGCCTTCTTCGACATGGCAAACGTGCCAATCGTAGGCTTCAAAGCGCTTGCCCACATCTTCGGTGAAGCACAGGCTCGTTTGTCCCGCCAGTGAAATGTGATTGTTGTCGTAAAGGAAAATCAGTTTTCCTAGTTTCAAATGTCCGGCAAGCGAGGCCGCTTCTTGCGAAATGCCTTCCATCAGGTCGCCATCGCCGCAGATTCCATATGTATAGTGATCGACGATCGTATGCCCTGGCTTGTTAAAGCGCGCGGCGAACCAAGCCTCCGCCATGGCTAGTCCCACTCCGTTGCCGACGCCCTGACCCAGCGGCCCGGTAGCCACCTCGACGCCCGGAGTATGCCCGCGCTCTGGATGCCCCGGCGTTTTGCTGCCCCACTGCCGGAAGCGTTTCAATTCCTCCAGCGGTAAATCGTAGCCGGTAAGATGCAGCAAGCTATACAGCAACATGGAACCGTGACCGGCCGAAAGAACAAAGCGGTCGCGATCAAACCAAGCCGGATCTTTGGGGTTAAATTTCAGATACTTCGTCCACAGCGTATAGGCCATGGCGGCAGCGCCCATCGGCAAGCCTGGATGGCCTGAATCGGCGTTCTGCACGGCATCGGCGGACAGAAATCGGATCGTGTTAATACAGAGATCTTCAAGGGTTTGTGTTTCGGTAGTTGGCAAGCGTTCCTCGTGGTCTGTTTGGACTGATAGGCCGACGAATAGGGTACTATCGGCCATTCAATATAAGGGTAGTACTTTCGAATAAAGCGTGGCTTAAAAGAGCGAACGTTTCCGCAATCCACACGCAATAACGCCAATTACCGCCATGCAAGCTAAACAAAGCGAGCGTGGCTCTGGAACGCTGGTCGGTACCGAACTTCCAGACACGACAATCAACGAAAAGTCCAGGTCCGGAGTCAACGTCGCCGCGGAGGAAGGAGTGACCTCGGACGAAATCTGGCTGCTGGTTGCTTCGAATGTTGTGCCATCCGACAAAGCAAACGTTTCCGAGCTGAGGGTGGCGGTAAAGGTGGCGGATACAAGATCAAGCGTCGACGAAAAATCGAGTACGTTGGGCGTGTTTGCCCCGGGGGTCAGATCGCCTAGCGCAATTGTGACCTGGGTTCCACCTTGTTCCGTCAGCACCAGTTGGCTGTTTTGAAACGTGAGATTGGCAATCGCAGGAAAGTCGGACGGAAGCGCATATGCTCCGGTGAAGTTATCGATTTCAAAGTTGGTAACACCGGGGGAGCCTCCGCCGCTCGGAATTAGAGTATTGAAAGAAATCCCGCCGAGCGCGATGGTTGCGGCGGTCGAGCCAACTGGCAGGGATAACAATGCGGCGAGTGCTATAGCGACGCGTACAGCAAAAGATAAGCTCTCCTTGGCAGGGTAACAATCGTTACATTTGCATTCTCTTTCGCTAGCAGTCATAATTCGCCTTGCCTCCGGCTTGAAGGGTGAGTCGATTGTAGCCGAAGGACTGCTCAACCAAGCTACTTTCTTTTGCGTATCGTAAGTACTATACGTCTGGGTACCTAAAGAAACGGCGAATTTAGTAACTTGCGCAAATTCTTTTCTGGACACAGAGGCACTTTCGCTCTACGCTATGGACGGTTGCGGGTTCGAGTTTCTGCCTTACACGCGGGCAAATTCGGAGCCACTTGCTAGTGGGTAACAAAGCTACTCGGAGGGCTTTCGAATGCCGTTCAAATCCCTTTTTCGTAATTCCGTGCCGTGGCGTTTTCTATGCCTCTTAATCGCTTTGGGAGTATCGCCCGTCCTCCCGGCACTGGCGTTTCAGAGCCCAACCGTCATACAACTAACTCCTTCAACGGCACCGGCCGCCGCGGAACCGAATGTTACAAGCGTGTCTTTAAGTGGGAGCGGCTTTCCGGCGGGTACCATAAATCCGGCCCAAGTTACTGTTCAATTACAGCCCCAGGCACCGGCCACCGGGCCCGCGATGAACGCTGTTGTAAGCGGAATCAAAACCGTTCTGGGCAGCACCCGCAAGATTACATTCACCGCTGTGCCTGCCAATGCGGCCAATAACATCACCATTCCTACTAATTATTTGGTTTCCGTCACTGGCAGTACGGCAAGCGGCGCGGCTTTTGCCAGCGGTAATTCCGCTACGTTGACTCTCAACCCTCCGGCTTCCATAACCTCAGTCAGTCCGGCTTCCGGCATGCCCGGACAAAGTTTTCAGGTCGCAATTACGGGATTGTTCAGCAACTTCACACAGGGTAGTTCGCTCGCCACCTTCGGGTCCGGAATTTCGGTTGGTGGGGCGGCTGAGGGCAGTCTCGGGCCTATCACCGTCACGAGCACTACCACTGCGACCGCCCAAATTTCGATTGATCCAGCCGCGTCGCTTGGCCCGCGAAATGTAAGCGTGAGCACCGGCATAGAGGTTGCGCAGGAAAGCAAAGGGTTTCAGGTTGTGAGCCCGTCGCTGACGCTGCTGAATCCAAATACAGGTCAGCAGGGACAGCAAAACCTTTCCGTCGCAATTAGCGGCCAATTCACGCATTTTGTTCAAGGAACCAGCACCGCTTCCTTCGGCACGGGCATCACCGTAGCTTCGTTGACGGTCAACTCCGCCGCCAGTGCGACGGCAATTCTGAATATCGCGGCCAGCGCTACTGCGGGAGCGAGAAACGTGACAGTCACCACTGGTACGGAACTGGCGACCCTGACGAATGGCTTTACCGTGACGAACGGCACGCCCATCCTGACCCTGGTAAATCCGAACACCGGCCAGCAGGGACAACAAAGCCTTTCCGTCGCGATCACTGGCGCGTTTACCCACTTCGTGCAAGGAACCAGCACGGCATCCTTCGGTGCCGGTATCACTGCGGCATCTTTGACCGTTAACTCTGCGACGAGCGCCACGGCGATCATCAACATCGCCGCCACCGCGACGACGGGTCCGCGTAACGTGACACTCACCACCGGCGGCGAAGTCGCCACCCTGGCAAACGGCTTCACAGTAACCGCCGGTACGCCCGTTTTGACTCAAGTCAGTCCGAATGCTGGCCAACAGGGACAACAAAACCTCTCAGTCGCGATCACGGGCCAGTTCACCCACTTCGTACAAGGGACCACCACGGCCTCATTCGGCGCCGGTATCAGTGTATCTTCGTTGACGGTCAACTCCGCCACCAGCGCGACGGCAATTCTGAATATCGCCGCCACCGCGACGACGGGTCCGCGTAACGTGACACTCACCACCGGCGGCGAAGTCGCCACCCTGGCAAACGGCTTCACAGTAACCGCCGGTACGCCCGTTTTGACTCAAGTCAGTCCGAATGCTGGCCAACAGGGACAACAAAACCTCTCAGTCGCGATCACGGGCCAGTTCACCCACTTCGTACAAGGGACCACCACGGCCTCATTCGGCGCCGGTATCAGTGTATCTTCGTTGACGGTCAACTCCGCCACCAGCGCGACGGCAATTCTGAATATCGCCGCCACCGCGACGACGGGTCCGCGTAACGTGACACTCACCACCGGCGGCGAAGTCGCCACCCTGGCAAACGGCTTCACAGTAACCGCCGGTACGCCCGTTTTGACTCAAGTCAGTCCGAATGCTGGCCAACAGGGACAACAAAACCTCTCAGTCGCGATCACGGGCCAGTTCACCCACTTCGTACAAGGGACCACCACGGCCTCATTCGGCGCCGGTATCAGTGTATCTTCGTTGACGGTCAACTCCGCCACCAGCGCGACGGCAATTCTGAATATCGCCGCCAGTGCCACGCCTGGAATGAAAAACGTAACACTCACCACCGGCGGCGAAGTCGCCACCCTGGCAAACGGCTTCACAGTAACCGCCGGTACGCCCGTTTTGACTCAAGTTAGTCCGAATGCTAGCCAACAGGGACAACAAAACCTCTCAGTCGCGATCACGGGCCAGTTCACCCACTTCGTACAAGGGACCACCACGGCCTCATTCGGCGCCGGTATCAGTGTGTCTTCGTTGACGGTCAACTCCGCCACCAGCGCGACGGCAATTCTGAATATCGCCGCCACCGCGACGACGGGCCCGCGTAACGTGACACTCACCACCGGCGCAGAAGTGGCGACCGTGACGAATGGCTTTACCGTGACAAACGGCACACCAGTTCTGACACTGTTAAATCCAAATACCGGCCAACAGGGACAGCAAAACCTCTCCGTCACGATCACCGGCCAGTTCACCCACTTCGTACAAGGGACCACAACGGCATCCTTCGGTGCCGGTATAACTGCGGCATCGTTGACCGTTACCTCTGCAACGAGCGCCACGGCGATCATCAACATCGCCGCCACCGCGACGACGGGCCCGCGTAACGTGACACTCACCACCGGCGGCGAAGTCGCCACCCTGGCCAACGGCTTCACCGTGACGAGCAGCGCCCCGCCCGCCTCCATCACCAGTGCCAATCCAAACACAGTCCCGCAGGGTGCCCAAAACGTAACTATCACCATCGCCGGCCTCAACACTCACTTCAGCGCGGGAATTTCGCAGGCCAGCTTCGGTGCGGGCATTACAGTGCTTTCTACGTTCGTGGTTAATTCCACCAGCGTAAAAGCAACCATCAACGTTGACCCGGCAGCCGTCGTGGGAGCGCGCACCGTGGCAGTGACTACCGGCGCGGAGACGGCCAGTTTAGCGAACGGTCTCACCGTAGAGGCAAGTTCAACCACACCGCCCACGGCTACGATTACCTCGCCTACAACGGGGCAGACTTTAAGCGCTTCCACTGTCGTAAGCGGGACAGTGAGCGGCACCGGCACGCTGACGTGGACACTCGATTACGCCACTGGCACCTCAGCGAATTTCACCACCATCGCCACGGGAAGTGGGGCCGTCAGCGGAACGCTTGGCACATTTGCGGCGGACCTCTTGCCCAATAATCCTTACACGCTGCGCCTGACCGCCTCGAACGGTCAGACGGCCAACGCCACCGTCGCCGTAGTCGTAAATACCGGCGCCACCAAAATGGGGCGCTTCACCCTAACCTATCAGGACATCCAGCTTCCTGGCCTTGGTTTCCCCATCAGCGTTCGCCGCGTTTACGACAGCACCAACCCAAACTCCGGCGACTTCGGTTACGGTTGGACCCTAGGTTACAGCTCCATCAACATCACAACCGATGCCAGCTTCAATGTGTTTATTACCCTGCCCAACGGCAAACGTTCAGCCTTCGCATTCACGCCGCAATGCAGTTTCTTCGGCTGCGCCAACGACTATACGGCCGCTCCCGGCAACTACTACTCACTGGCCGACAACGACCCCAACTGCGCCTCTCTTTTCTTTAGCGGTGGCCAATGGTTTTGCTTCGCCACGCCGTACAACCCGCAGAACTACATTCTGACCGCGCCCGATGGCACCACCTATACAATTACCGCCAGCGGTGGCATAACCGGCATCACCCGTCCCAACGGGCAGTCCATAACGATAGGGCCAGGCGGGGTCGTTACCAATTTCGGCAAGTCGGTAGTGTTTGCACGCGACGGCAGCGGGCGAATCACCACTATCACGGATCCAAACAACAACAAGATTCAGTATGCCTATGACACCCTCGGGCGCCTGAGCCAGGTGACTGACGAAAGAGGCAATGTCACAACATACTCATATGCCGGCTCGAGTACGCTCATTTCCAGTATCGACGCCCCCGGAAACTGCCAACCAATCCGCAACGATTTTGACACCGATGGCCGCGTGATCAGCAGCACCGACGCTTCCGGCAACGTGACAACCACTTCGTATGACTCGGCCAATAACAGCGAAACGGTCACGAATCCGCTGGGCGGAGCCGCCACCTACCGCTACGATACGAATGGAAATCTCATAGAGGTAGATGACCCCGAAGGAGGAAAAACCTCTTATACTTACGACGCAAGCAATAACATCATCCTGGTGACATTCCCCTCAGGCCGCTCCATTTCTCAGACCTACGACGCCAACGGCAACTTGTTGACCAAGACTGTTGTTCCGATAAGCGGCCCGTCGCTGACTACGACCTATACCTGGACATCGCATAATCAGCTCGCCAGCGTAGTCTTCCCCTCTGGCTCCCAGCAGTTGTTCCAATTCGATTCGTTCGGCGATTTGACGGGCCGGTCGAAATTGACCGCCGCCAACACCGTCCTGTTCTCGGAAGCGTTCACCTATGATGCCAACGCCAACGAGATCACGAAAACAGACGGGCTGGGCAACACCACAAACTACTCCTACGATGCCGTCGGGAATCTGCTAAAACAAACGGATCCCGCCAACGTGAGTACCAGTTATACATATGACGCCAACGGTAATGTACTCTCTAAGACCGACGGCTTGGGCAACACCACTACTTATCAGTACGATCAAGCTAATAACCTAATCGCCACCGTCTTTGGTGGCCAGACGATTTCTTCCGCCACCTGGGATAGCCAAGGGCGCCTGGCGACTTTTACCGACGGTCTGGGCAAGACAACCACCTACAAGCGCGACTGTTCGGAGAATCTGACCCAAGTTGTCGATCCGCTGAACTATTCAACCAGTTACACCTACAACGGCTTGTTCGCTATTACCGGCCAGACAGATCCAAACACACACTCCACGGCATTCGCTTACGACCTTCTCGACCGCTATTCGAGCCGCAAGGGACCTGACGGGTTGTCAGTCAAATATGCCTACACTCCCGACAGCGGCATTTCGCAGATCACTCTTCCCAGCAGCGTTGTTCAGCAGTTTGCCTACGATGGCTACGCTCAAGGTGCCACTGAAACGGCGCCTGAAAAAACGATTGCCTACACCTACGACTCGGACGGAAACATCACGCAAACACAGGAGACGGCCAACAGCTCGACAAGAACCAGCACCTCAACCTACGACGGTATTGACCGTCGATCCAGCTATACGGATTGGGCCGGGCGAACGGTTTCCTACACTTATGACAACAACAGCAATCCATTGACGATAACGGCGCCGGATGCAGTCGTTACGACAAATACTTACGACGCCGCAGGACGGCTCAGCAAGGTGCAGATGGGAACGGCTTCGGTGCAGTACACCTATGATGGCGATGGGAGAAAGTCGCTTGAGACCTACAGCAGCGGAGTCACCAGCGCTTATGCCTACGACGCCCTTGGACGCTTGACGAGCGTGATCATGAAGAATGCGGCGAATGCGGTGATCGGCTCCTACGCCTACGCCGTAGATGCCAATAGCAACCGTACCTCTATGACGCTATCCGACGGCACAGTCACTTATCAATACGATGCGGACCAGCGCTTGACGAAAGAGCAATCGACTTCTACCTCTCTGGGCGCCTACACCCGCACTGAGTCGTATGACGGCGCCGGTAACCGTCTCGATGCGGGAGATACTTTCGGGCCTGACAACCGATTGCTGACCGACAGCGGCGGCGCTTACACTTACGACAACAACGGGAATCGAACCGTTCGGGGTACGCAGACTTATGGGTACGATTCCTATAACCGCTTGACCACTTATGCAAAAACTGGAACCGCCGCAACCTACGAGTACGATTGGGCGGGCCGCCGGGTAGCCAAGGTGGTGAATGGCGCGCGGCGCGAATTTGTGTACGACCACGCCCGCATCATAGCCGAGTATGATAGCGGCGTTGCGGTGGCCCACTATGCGTTCGGCATCGGCACGGACGAAGTCGCGATCGTCAACCGCGGTGGTAACAATTATTTCTATCATCAGGACGGGCTGGGCAGCGTGGTTGCCATCACAGACTCCACCGGCAACGTGGTCCAGCGGTATGGATACGACGCCTGGGGAAACATGCAGCAAAACACCGGCTCGTTTGCTTTTAGCGGCAGCGGCCTGGTGAATGACTTCACTTACACCGGCCGCGAGTACGACGACGAATCAGGACTCTATTATTACCGCTCGCGCAGCTACGATCCCGCCATCGGGCGCTTCCTGCAGAAAGATCCACAACAGGGCAATCGTGACGATCCGCAAACGGAAAATCATTATTCCTACGCCGGGAATAGCCCGGTGAACCGGACCGATCCCAGCGGCGAGGAAGAATTGGTCGAGGCCGCTGAGGAGTTCAACTCCGCCATTAACAAAGCCGCCGCTGCCTTTGTCGGCTTCTTCGACGGCTTTGGCGTAACGAATCTCGAATTCCTGGGCCAATATCTCGGCTTGGTCAACATGGGTGTGAGCGGTCCGGCTCTGGATGCGCAGGCTCTGGCACTAACGGAAGCTCGCGTCGCGCTCGACAAGGAAGCTCTCGGCATCGTCGTCGATGGCATCGGCGATCTAAAGCCGCCCTCGCCTGCCGACGGCATTCCGGGCGCGTTTGCAACCGGCTTCGATCTGAAGGACTATCTTCCCGGACTCGCCCAAAAAATTCTAGAGACGCTTGACGATCTGGATATCAAACTTCCCGTTAAGACCTCGTTCGGCGGCTTTGCCGAAGGCGCCGATGCCGCGCTGGAAAGGCTGAAGGAACTTTTCCACCCGTGACGAAATGGACCTCACGGACTTTCTGGGCCATCGTTCCGCCATTAAGGGTCTATACTGGAACTTAGACCCAGGAGGTTTCCATTGGCGTCGCAGCGGCGGTATCTTTTGTACGTTCCCCTCATCATTGGGGCTTGCGCGTTGGCGGGCGGGGTGTTTGGTTCCGGCTTCCGAACCGTTGCCGCAGCCTCGCAGGGTGAGCATAACGCCAGCCCAACCTCAGACGCCGATCTGAAAGCGAGCATCGAGTCGTTCACTAAGATCTACGACATTGTCGATCAGAACTACGCCGACAAATTGGCCTCCGACAAGGCGATGTACAAAGGCGCCATACCGGGGATGTTGCGGACGCTCGATCCGCATTCGAACTTCTTCGATCCGAAGGAATTCTCTTCCTTGCGCGAAGAGCAGCACGGCATGTATTACGGAATTGGCATGCTGATTGGCGCGCAACCGAGAACCGGCAAGCCCATGGTGATTCATCCTTTCGGCGGAACTCCGGCGTACCGGGCAGGCATCCGGCCAGGCGATATGCTGCTCGAAGTCAACGATAAGCGGGTAGACGCGCTCACCACGAATGAAGTGGCTGAGATGTTAAAAGGTCCCAAGGGAACGAAGGTTCAGGTAATTGTGAACCGGGCGGGTGCCGCGAAACCTATCACCTTCAATCTGGTGAGGGACGAGATTCCGCGCAACAGTGTGGACACAGCGTTTTGGGTAAAGCCTGGTATTGCCTATGTGCGCATCCAATCGTTCACTGAAACCACCAGCCACGAATTGGAAGAGAACCTGAAGGCACTGGGCGAACAGAATATTAAGGGTTTGATTTTAGATTTGCGCGAGAACCCCGGCGGGCTGCTGCAAGAGGGCGTCGCCACCGCCGGTCATTGGTTGGACCGCGGCCAGACGGTCGTTTCGCATCGCGGCCGAGCCTTCTCCGAAAAGCCCTACTTGGCGAAAGGCAGCCAATACGGCGCAGCCTACCCAATTGTGGTAATTGTGAATCGTTACTCCGCTTCGGCGGCTGAGATTGTGGCGGGAGCGCTGCAAGATCATGACCGCGCTTGGATTCTGGGCGATACCACTTTCGGCAAAGGGCTGGTGCAGACGGTTTATCCGTTAAGCGACAACACCGGCTTAGCGTTGACGACCCAGCATTATTACACCCCCAGCGGCCGCTTGATTCAACGCAACTATTCCAACATCTCTTTCCTCGACTATTATTACGGTAAGCGTGGCGAGACCAAGGATCCGATGGACGTGAAGCAAACCGACCTGGGCCGCACGGTCTACGGCGGCGGCGGCATCACGCCCGACGAAAAATTCGAAGCGCCTAAGCTTGATCCGTTCGAGATCGCGGTCTATCGCAAAAGCGCGTTTTTCAACTTTTCCGCGCAATATTTTGCCGATCACGACACCGCGCTGAAAAAGGGCTGGACGCCGGATGAAACCGTGCTCGAAAGCTTTCACGATTACCTGATGAAGCAGGGCGTGGCCTTCACGGAAAAAGACTGGGCGGCGGATCGTTCTTGGATTCGCGATCAGTTGCGCACCGAGATGTATATTACGGCGTTCAGCTACGAAGATTCAGAGCGCGCGCGCGTGGAACAAGACCCCGAAATCGCTAAGGCCATCGACGCAATGCCAAAAGCAGCGCTTCTGTTATCGCAATCCAAGGCGCGTTTTGAAAAGCAGCGGGCTAGTTTGCCCTAGAATTTGACCATCGCCACAGCAAGCGCAGCTCCACCACCCGACACCGGCGCGTTTGCGTCTCCGCAGATTACCGTTCTCGATACCGGCGGCCAGTACACGCATCTGATTGCGCGCCGCGTACGCGAGCTTGGCGTCTACGCGGATGTGGCGGCCAGCGACACACCCGCGGCTGATCTCAAAACACGCCGCGGCCTTATCATTTCCGGCGGCCCCGCCAGCGTCCTCGAAGCCGGCTGTCCCGATATCGATCCGGCGATCCTCTCTTTGGGAGTGCCGGTGCTGGGCATCTGCTACGGACACCAACTGCTGGCGAGGCATCTGGGGGGCACGGTGGAGAGGGGCGAGCGTGGCGAGTACGGCATCGCCCAACTGGAGGTGACCGCAGCCGATCCTCTACTATCCGGCGTGGAGCGCTCACGCATCTGGATGAGCCACTTCGATACCGTGTCGAAAGTTCCGCCGAGCTTTGAAGTGATTGGCTCGAGCGAGGTTTCCGGCGTGGCGGCTATGTCCGATTGCGCTCGGCGTCTGTTCGGTATCCAGTTTCATCCCGAAGTTGTGCATACTCAGGCCGGACGTCGGATTCTCGAGAACTTTGTCTTCAGCATCTGTTCCGCCCAGAACGATTGGAATATTTCACAGCGCGTGCCGCTGGTGGAAGAGCGGATCAAAACAACCGTGCGCGACCGCAACGTGTTTTTCTTCGTGAGCGGCGGAGTGGATTCAACTGTTGCATACACCCTGTGCCTGCGGGCGCTGGGCGCCGAACGGGTGTTTGGCATCTACGTGGATACCGGACTGATGCGCGCGGGCGAAACCGCTTTTGTGCGTTCGATTTTCCGGGAGCTGGGCGCGAAAAACTTCATCGTGGATAAGGCCGAGGGCGAGTTCTTGACCGCCTTGGAAGGCCTCCACGAGCCGGAAGCGAAACGCCGCGCCATAGGCGAGCAGTTCGTCAAGGTGCAGGAACGGATTCTGGCTACCGAACATTTTTTGGACGGTCATTGGATTCTGGGACAAGGCACGATTTACCCGGATACCATCGAATCGGGCGGAACGGCCAAGGCGGATTTGATCAAGACGCATCACAATCGGGTCGCGGGCATTCAGTCGTTAATGGAAGCGGGGCGGATCATTGAGCCGCTCACTTCGTTCTATAAGGACGAGGTGCGCGAGATCGGGCGTGAGCTGGGTGTGCCTGCCAAGTTCTTGGTGCGGCACCCGTTTCCCGGGCCGGGACTGGCTATTCGCTGCTTGTGCGCGGATCGCGAGGCCGCGGCGGAGGTAACGGGTGATGGCGTGATTTTGCCCGTTCGATCAGTTGGTGTGCAAGGCGACGCGCGCAGCTACCGCAAGGTATTGGCACTCGCCGGCGAGCCTTCACAAGAGGCGATCGAAGTGATTGCGCCCGCGCTCACGAATCGGCGGCGCGATATCAATCGCGTGATTGCTCAGTGCGGGACAAAAGCGCCGCTGCCCTCCTTGCGCGTTTTCCCGGCGACAATTACAAGACGGCGGCTAGACACGCTGCGCAAAGCCGACAAAATTGTGCGTGACTTTTGTCTGGCCAGCGGTTTTGAAGATCGGGTTTGGCAGTTCCCGGTGGTCTTGATACCCGTTGGCACAGATACGGCGCGCGAGTCTGTGGTATTGCGGCCCATCAATTCGGTGGACGGCATGACGGCTGATGTCGTCTTGATGGACACGCCCGAATTAGCAGCCCTCACGGAGCAACTACTCGAAATTCCTGAAGTTGCCGCGGTTTTCTACGATCTGACGCATAAACCCCCGGGCACGATTGAGTGGGAATAGCTCTTTAAACATCCGCATGTAGCCTTGGGTACATCATTTCATCGTCGGCGACTAGCAAAGCGGATGAGCGATCAAGGTCAAGTCCGCGTGGGGGGGGCCTCGCTCTCAAATCCGATGAAAACTCTTCAAAATATCCTTCGTGCTATACCTCAGCGCAATCGGCCTGCCATGCGGGCAAGTCATCGGGTACTCACACGCCGCTAGCGCCCGCAGCAGCCACTCAATCTTTTTTGGCTCCAACCGCATATTGATCTTAATCGCCGCCCGGCACGCAATCGTGGCGCACACACTGCGCCGAATCTCATCCAACGAAGCCGAACGGAATTCACTTTCCGCAATCTCAAGAATCTCGAAAACAATCTTCTCAATATCGCCCGCACCAACCCCGGCGGGCGAAGACTTAATGGCAATCGTCCTCTGCCCGAAAGGCTCCGTCTCAAAACCGTAAGCATTCAATTCGTCCGCGATGCGCGCATATTCAAACTCCTGCCCGGGAGTCAATTGGAGCACAATAGGCATGAGCAGTTGCTGAATCTCCACGTCACCCGCCGCCCGCTGGCGCAAAACCTGTTCAAACAAAATGCGTTCATGCGCCACGTGCTGGTCTATAATCCACAAACCATCCCGGCCCGCGGCAACGATAAAGCTATCGTGCAATTGACCCAGCGGCCGTAGCTCGGTAAGCGCGGCCAGCGAATCGACGCGCTCCCAATCGGCGGCAAGACCGTCAAGCGCGCCATGTGTGTCCGGAATGCGGCGAAGATTCGAAGGCGCGGGAGGCGCTTTTGGCGCCGGTATCGGCCATACTTGCGCCGGCGCAACAGGAGGAACAATCGAAACCGCGGGCAGTTCCCTTCCCTGGCTCTCGACTTCGGAGACGGAAACAGGCGGCTCTTCCAGCTCTGAAATCGCTGAGTATTCTGAAAACGGCAGCGCGGCCGCTCGTTGCGTCAGCGGTTCCGAACGGCGCTGCGCCACCGGAGTGGCAGGCATCGGAATCTTGGAAACCGGCCGGCTCTCCATCAACATTTCCCGCACTGCGTCGCGCACAAAATCGTGAACCGCTGAGCCATGCCGGAAACGCACTTCGGTTTTCGATGGATGAACGTTGACATCCACCTCACTCGGATCGCAATTCAAAAAGAGCAGCGCGAACGGATAGCAGCCCGCCGGCATCAGGTTGTAATACGCGGCGGAAAGCGCATGCAGCAGCACCTTGTCGCGAATGAGGCGGCCATTGACAAAAAGAAAAATTGAATTGCGATTGAGCTTTTGCACATGCGGCCCGGAAATCAGACCCTCCAGAGCGAACTCAGCCACTTCAGGCTCAGGCCCCGGCAGCCTCACCTCAAACGTGCGCGCGGGAAACTCGATCAAGTCATGCATGATTTCAGGGCCGAACACCTGAAAGGCGCGGTCGGGCAGCGTTTCCACCGGACTCACATTCAGCAACTCCCGGCCTTCATGATAGAGCTCGAAACGCTTGTTCGCATGCCCCAGGCTATAGTGCGTCACCAGCGATCCGATATGCGCCAGTTCGGTTTGATCCGACCGCAAAAATTTCTTGCGCGCGGGAACGTTGAAGAACAAATCGCGAACTGCGATGGTTGTGCCGCGTGGCCGGGCGATCTCATCGCAGCGCAATAGTTTGCCGCCCGCAATTTCCACTTTGGCGCCGGTCTGTTCGTCGTCCGACCGGGTTTCCAGCACCAGGCGGCTAACCGAAGCAATAGACGGCAGCGCCTCGCCCCGAAAGCCGAGCGTTGAAATCGCCAGCAGATCCTTGACATCGCTCAGTTTGCTGGTGGCGTGGCGTTCGAAAGCCAGCATGGCATCGTCGCGCAACATGCCCGAGCCATCGTCCTGAATGCGGAGCAGGCGGCGGCCTGCATTTTCGGCATCGATACGAATTTCGGTTGCGCCCGCATCCAGCGAATTTTCGAGAAGCTCTTTAACAACGGAAGCGGGCCGCTCCACCACCTCGCCCGCCGCGATTTTATTGGCGACGTTATCGGAAAGGATGCGGATGCGGCCCATTTAGCAGGAACGTTTTGTTTTATGAGCGTCAACCACTCATCGCGGCCAGGAACTCGGCATTGGAACGTGTGCGGCCGAGTTTGTCGAGCAACAGTTCCATAGACTCCACCGGCGAGAGCGGGTTCAGCACCTTGCGCAATACCCAGACGCGATTGAGTTCCTCGCGCGGCATCAGAAGTTCTTCTTTGCGCGTTCCGCTTTTGTTGATATCAATAGCGGGGAATACGCGCTTGTCCACCAGCTTGCGGTCAAGATGGATTTCCATGTTGCCGGTGCCTTTGAATTCTTCGAAGATGACGTCGTCCATGCGGCTGCCGGTATCAATCAAAGCGGTTGCGACAATCGTGAGCGACCCACCCTCTTCGATATTGCGAGCCGCGCCGAAAAAGCGTTTAGGGCGCTGCAAAGCGTTGGAATCGACACCGCCGGAAAGCACTTTGCCCGACGGCGGCACCACCGTATTGTAAGCTCGCGCCAGGCGCGTAACCGAATCGAGCAGAATCACGACATCGCGCTTATGCTCCACCAGCCGCTTAGCTTTTTCAATCACCATTTCGGCCACCTGTACGTGCCGCGAAGCCGGCTCATCGAAGGTGGAACTGATAACTTCGCCGCGCACGGAGCGCTGCATGTCCGTAACCTCTTCCGGGCGCTCGTCAATCAGCAGGACAATCAGGTTGACTTCCGGGTGATTAGTGGTGATGGAATTGGCCAAGCTCTGCAAGAGCATGGTTTTACCGGTGCGCGGCGGAGCGACAATCAAACCGCGCTGGCCCTTACCAACGGGAGTGAGCAGATCCATCACGCGGCCCGAGAAGTTATCTTTGGACGTTTCGAGCTTGAAACGCTTATCCGGATACAGCGGCGTGAGGTTATCGA
Source organism: Bryobacterales bacterium (assembly GCA_963785595.1). Classification (GTDB taxonomy): domain Bacteria; phylum Acidobacteriota; class Terriglobia; order Bryobacterales; family Bryobacteraceae; genus Bog-105. Next base: position 107,780 of record CAWAVY010000007.1, read on the forward strand.
AGAAAATTTTATTGCGCGCTTCTTCCGGCGGTTCGAAATTGATAGCGTCTACTTTTATGAGAGCGAAGTAGCGCTCGCCTTCTTTGGGCGGGCGGATCTGGCCGGAGACGGTGTCGCCGGTGCGCAAATCGAAGCGCCGAATCTGCGAGGGCGATACGTAAACATCATCGGGTCCGGGCAGATAGTTGTACTCCGGCGCGCGCAGAAAGCCAAAGCCATCGGGCAGGCATTCCAGCACGCCTTCCGAGAAAATCAGCCCGCTCTTTTCCGCCTGCGTCTGGAGGATTTTGAAAATCAACTCCTGCTTACGCAAACCGGCGGCGCCGGGTACGTTCAGGTCTTTGGCAATCTGGTTCAGCGCCTGAATACTCATGTCCTTGAGTTCGACAAGGTCCAGCGTGACAGCGCCGTTCTTTTGCCCCTGCTGGCCGGTATTGCCAATCGAATGGCGGCCGCGCCTCGGCTGCGCGTTCGGCCCGAGTTGGGTCTGCGCCGGGCCGGGCATTGAGGCAGCCGGTTGCTGTGCTTGAACAGCGGCGGGTTGCTCGGCGGGCGTCTTGTTTTCAATCGGCGGTCTAATTTCGGCGGGTTTCGCCGTGGGTTTTCCCTCCACCGCTTTGCCGTTGCCTTTAGCCTCGGCGCTTTTCGGGCGCGAAGCAGGCTTATCCGTTTTTGGATCCTTGGCTTCAGACGCGCCATTCTTTTCGTCGCTAGCGGGACTAGCATCCGCAGCAGGTTTGCCTTCGCCGTCTACTTCTTGTGGCTTCTCGTTGGGCGCGTCTTCGGTGACGGCCGCGGGGGCTACTGCTTGTTCTTGATCTTCGAGATGATTTGCCAAATTTCCCTCACTCCACGGCCATCGATGGCCGAGAACGCAATGGCTTGCTGTCCATATAATTGCTTTTGGATGGCATCCATTCCGGTTTTTAGTTGATTCTTGCTTTTGAGTTTGTCTACCTTGGTAACAACCACCTGGTAGCGACGGTTATGGAACTCCAGCCAGGACTTAAGTTCCAGGTCCTTATCCATCCAGCCACGCCTGGCGTCGAGGAGCAGGAATGAAAGCGCCAAACTATCTCGCGAGAGCAGGTAGCTTTCAATCAGGTCCTTCCACTGCGCACGCTCTTCCAGCGAAACCTGCGCATATCCGTAGCCTGGTAGATCGGCGAAACGAATATCTTCGCCGATACGGTAAAAGTTAATCAGTTGCGTGCAGCCGGGCCGCGAACTCGTAAACGCGAGTCCGGGGTGACGCACGATAGCGTTCAATAGGCTCGATTTGCCAACATTGCTGCGGCCCAAAAAGGCGAATTCCCATGGCCCAGTCTGTTCCCACCGTTCCACTGAAGGTTCAGGAGGAAACTGCTGAGGCAGGGCCGCGCTTATAATCAGGCTCGCTTCTGCTAAGTGCGTTGCCACAGCGTTGGCCCTCTGTCCTCTTCAATCAATTGTAAAAATCAATGCGTCAAATTGTCTTCAACCGGCCGGGAAACCAGTTCGGCCGCCCCCGCCGGCGCCAGCGGCAAGGCGATGATCTCGCGTTCCAGCGCGATCTTCAATACTTCGTCCATCGAAAAGACAAAATTCATTTTCATGTCTCTCCTGATGTTCTCCGGAATGTCCACCAGGTCTCTTTCGTTTTCCCGGGGCAGAATAATTTCACGAATTCCATGGCGGTGCGCGGCCAGCAGTTTCTCCTTCAACCCGCCGATAGGCAGCACCCGTCCGCGAACCGTAATTTCGCCGGTCATGGCCAAGTCGCAGCGCACCGGAATGGTGGTCAACGCGCTACAGATGCTGGTGGCGATCGTGATACCGGCGGAGGGGCCATCTTTCGGAATAGCGCCTTCCGGTACGTGAACGTGGATATCCAGATGGCGGTAGAAATCCTTGGGCAGGCCCAGATATTGGGCGCGCGATCGCACATAGCTCATGGCTGCTTGCGCGGATTCCTGCATCACATCACCCAGTTTCCCGGTGGTGGTGAGTTTACCCCGCCCTTCCATAACGGTGGCCTCCGTCGTGAGAATGGATCCACCCACTTCCGTCCACGCCAAACCCGTCGTCGCGCCGATTTCGTTCTGCTTATCCAAATCCGTATCGCGGAACTTCGCCGGCCCGAGCATCTCCGTCACGATTTCCGGCGTGATCAGAATCTTGGGAATCGGAATGATCGGCGGCTCTTCTTTCTTGGCCTTCTTCTTGCCGTTCTTCTTCACCGGCTCCGGCGCGGCGGCCGCTTCTTCCACTGGTTGTACTTCGTCTTCAATCATTTCAAGAGGTGCGTCGGTCTGCACCGGCGCCTCGTCGTTCGCCGATTGGGCTTCTACAACTTTGCGCGCCACTTTCCGGCACAGGTTGCCAATTTCGCGCTCCAGGTTACGGACGCCAGCCTCGCGCGTGTAGCTGCTGATCAGCGTTTGCAGCCCGCTGTCGGCAAACTCCACTTGCTCCACACCTACGCCGGTATCTTTGCGCTGCTTGCTGACCAGAAAGCGCTTGGCGATCTCGAGCTTTTCAACTTCCGTGTAGCCCGAAAGACGAATCACTTCCATACGGTCCTGTAGCGCCGGCGGAATGGTGTGCAGCACGTTCGCGGTGGCTATAAAGAATACCTCCCGCAGATCGTACTCGACGTCCAGATAATGATCCATGAACATATAGTTCTGTTCTGGATCGAGCACTTCCAGCAACGCCGCCGATGGATCGCCACGGAAATCCGTAGACATTTTGTCCATCTCATCCAGCATAATCACCGGATTCTTGGTGCCGGCTTTCTTCATCATCTGAATCAGCTGGCCCGGCAGAGCGCCAATATAAGTGCGGCGGTGACCGCGAATTTCGGCCTCATCGCGTACCCCGCCCAGCGAAAGCCGCACAAACTTGCGGCCCGTTGCCTTCGCAATCGACATGCCAAGCGAGGTTTTACCCACGCCCGGAGGCCCAACAAAGCAGAGAATGGAACCTTTGGGGTTCTGCACCAGGCGCCGGACGGAGAGAAACTCGAGAATGCGTTCCTTGATCTTATCCAGGCCGTAGTGATCGCCTTCCAGCACCTGCCGCGCGTAGCGCAGATCGCGAATTTCTTTAGTGCGCTTCTTCCACGGCACCGCCAGCAGCCAATCGAGGTAATTGCGCGAAACGGTGGACTCCGCCGACATCGGCGGCATGCCTTCCAGTCGCTTCAACTCCGCGATGGCCTTTTCGTGCGCGTCTTTCGACATGCCGGCGGCATCTATCTTCTTCTTCAACTCGTCGTATTCGCTCTTTTCGCCGCGCCCGAGTTCCTTCTGAATCGCCTTGATCTTCTCGTTGAGGTAATACTCTTTTTGCGCGCGCTCCATCTGGCGCTTGACACGGCCCTGGATGGTCCGGTCTACGTTCAGCTTTTCAATCTCAATGTCCAGCAAGTCGGCTACCCGCGTCAGCCGGTCAATCGGATCGAAAATTTCGAGCAGTTCCTGCCGCTCTTCTATGGTGAGCTGAAGGTTCGCACCAACGGTATCGGCCAGCTTACCCGGATCGTCCACCCGAATGGCGGCCACCATGGTCTCATAATTCAGGTTCTGGCTCAGCTTTACATATTGTTCAAAAAGCGTGGTAACCCGGCTGATCAGCGCTTCCAGCTGGCTGCCCGCCTCAACCTTATAGCTCACGGTTTTGATCACGGCGCGGAAATAGCCTTCTTCTTCGCTCACCGAAATAATCTTGCCGCGTTCTACGCCTTCCACCAGAACCTTGATGTTGCCATCGGGCTGTTTCAGGCTTTGCACGATGTTGGCAACCGTGCCTACCGAATAAATTTCATCCGGCCGTGGTTCATCCACCGACGCATCGTGTTGCGTTGCCAGGAAAATCTTCTTATCACCAAGGAGCGCCTCTTCCAAAGCGCGCACGCTCGATTCCCGCCCCACCACAAACGGCGTCATCATATAAGGAAAAATGATGACGTCCCGAATGGGCATCATTGGCAGGCGTCGTGTATCCGTTTTGTCTTTAGTGGTAACCATCGTGACTTTCTGGGCAGCTTACGCCGCCAAATTACGGAACAAAATTGGTAGAGCGGCACATCGCAGCCCGAACGTGGAGGCGTATAGCATTCGCGGCGAAAGCATCGGCGAAGAAACTCGCCGGTCTAGCCCGCCTTTTCAAGCACGGCCATATTGATCTTCTGCGAAAGCACCATCTCTTTAGTAACTACAAACTCGCGGATCTTTTTGAACGTCGGGAGATAGTACATCAGGTCCAGCATCAGATCCTCAAGGATCATCCGTAGACCGCGTGCGCCCACTTTGCGCTCCATCGCAAGCTGTGCCACAGCTTCTAGAGCGTCTTCACTAAATTTGAGCTTAACATTTTCAAACTCAAATAGTTTTTGATACTGCCGGATAATGGCGTTCTTCGGCTTGGTGAGAATTTGAACCAACGCTTCTTTCGAAAGGTCTTCAAGGATAGCCGTCACGGGCATGCGGCCAATAAACTCGGGAATGAAGCCGTATTTGATCAAATCCACCGGCTGGCATTGTGCCAATAAATCTACATCGCGCCGCACCGCGCTCGGCCGCCGCGCTTCTTTGTCGTCCGGCGGCACAAAACCGATCGATTTAGTACCCACCCGCCGCGCAATCACTTTCTCCAGTCCAATGAACGCGCCACCGCATATAAAAAGAATGTTGGTGGTATCAACCGGCGTAAACTCCTGGTGCGGATGTTTCCGGCCCCCTTGCGGCGGCACGTTCGCCACCGTGCCTTCCAGAATTTTCAGTAGCGCCTGTTGCACGCCCTCCCCGGAAACATCGCGGGTAATCGAGGGATTTTCATCCTTCCGGCCAATCTTGTCGATTTCATCTATATAAATGATGCCCGTTTGCGCCCGCTGCACGTCCCAATCGGCATTTTGCAGAAGCCGCAGAATAATGTTCTCCACGTCTTCGCCGACATAACCGGCCTCGGTTAGCGTCGTCGCGTCCACAATCGCAAACGGCACGTCCAGAATGCGCGCCAGCGTTTGCGCTAGCAGCGTTTTCCCCGTGCCCGTAGGCCCAATCAATAAAATGTTCGACTTAGAGAGCTCAACTTCGCCACCGCGCTGCTTATTCATCTGGATGCGCTTGTAGTGGTTATATACCGCCACAGCCAGCTTCTTCTTTGTCGCTTCTTGGCCTATTACATACTGATCCAGGTATTCCTTCAGCTCCAGCGGCCGTGGCAGCTTGCCCGGCGAACCATAACTCTTCTCATGCCTGTCGTCTTCAATGATCGAATTGCACACCGCAATGCACTCGTCGCAAATATAGGCACGGGGATAATCGCTGGGGGAGGAGATAAGCTTGCCGACAACATCTTGACTTTTGTGACAGAACGAACAGCGGAGAGAATCGTCTGTTGTGCGCTTCAAGCTAAGTCTCCTAGACGTTGAAAGATCGCGGACGATCTCTCGGACCTGACCGGAAGAAATCTAATTTTCATTATAACAGCACTAGGGTGTTTACGGGATCTTTTAGCTAAGGAAAACCTTAGTGCAATAGGGGGCTCCGGCTGCCATTTCCAGCGGGGTGAGTGCGTACCGTGCATCAAACCTGCTTTTGTGCCTGTTCGAAGAGAAACTGAAGAGTTTTTTCAGTCTGGATATGGCTGGCAATGCGCCCCAGGGTTCCGTCCTTTTCCAGGCGGGCGCGCGCCACTGGAATGGGCTCACGCTCCTGCTGCGCGATCCGTTGAACCTCGCGGTCTACCTCGTCCTTAGTAGCTTTGATACCTTCCCTATCGGAAATTTTCTCTAGCAGGAGAGAAGCTTTGACGCTGCGAACCGCCGGATCCCGCTGCTTTTCCCTGACCTTGTTCCAATCCAGGTTGAGCTTGCTCAAGTCAACATCATGGCCCGTCACCTGGCGGAACTGCATGGCTAACTGATTTTCAATTTGGCGGTTCACGTAGGTCTCCGGAATCGGAAAATCGTTCGCTTCCACCAAACGGTCGACCAGCGCTTCTTTCGCCACCTGCTGCGCGGCGTTCTGCTTCTCGTGGAAGATGGATTTACGCACCGCGTCGCGCAATTCGTCAAGCGATTGATAATCCCCTAAATCGCGCGCGAACTCATCGTCCAGCGCGGGCAATTCCTTCTTTTGAATCACCTTGGGCGTCAGCGAGAAGCGTACGGTTTTGCCGGCAAGTCGCGGCTCACCGTAGTTTTCAGGATAGGTAACTTCGCCCTCCTTGACATCGCCCGGATTGGTGCCCCGTAGAGCTTCGGTGAAAGAGGGGAAAGTATCGCCGCCGCCGACTTCAATTGTCGAATCCTGATCGATGGGCTCAGCCAGTCCCTCCAGCGATTTGAGAGCCACCACCACAAAATCTTTGTCCTCAATCGGACGCGGATCGAGATTCACATACTCGGCGCGCCGCTCCCGCATGATTTCCAGCCGCTCCGCCACGTCTTCATCGCTGACCGCCGGCTCTTCATACTTCACCGGAAGGCCGTGGTATTCCGAAATCTCAAACTCCGGCGCTACTTCAAAATCGGCCTTGAAGCGAATCGGTTGGCCGCGTTCGTAGTGCAGGTCCGATATGTTCGGCTGGCCCACTACGCGCAGTTCCTCCTTCTCAACCCGCTGGCGAAAAGCCTGCGGAAGAAGCTGTTCCAAAACTTCCTGACGGATGCTGCTCTCGTAGCGCGATTCAATCATGCTGGCTGGCGCCTTACCCGGCCGAAACCCAGGCAAGCGCGCCTTTAAGCGAATGGAATCGGTTACCCGCTGCCGAGCCCGTTCCACATCTTCAATCGGGATCTCTACTTCTAGCGAGCGTTTGCAATCTGCGACTGTCGACACGTTTCTATTTAGTCCAATTTTCTTTCAATCTCGCGCGAACCCATATCTGCTCGGTTCCTCAGACATTTTGAAACCAGGTAGCCAGATATTGCTCCTGGTCCACCGTCAGCCGGTCAATCTTAATGCCCATGGATTCCAGCTTAATGCGCGCCACTTGGCGATCAATATCCAGCGGCACCGGCACTACCTCTTTTTTCAAAGAACCGTTGCACTTAATCAAGTATTCGGCACTTAAGGCGTGGGTGGCGTAAGACACGTCCATGACGGACGCCGGTAAGCCCTCGGTAGCGTTCAAGTTGATAAGACGGCCCTCACCCAGAAGGTAAAGACGCCGGCCGTCGCGCATCGCGAACTCTTCTACAAAATCGCGCGTCTGACGGCGGGACAATGCCGCCATGCCCAGATTTTCAATATCGATTTCAACATTGGAATGTCCGGCGTTGCAAAGAATGGCCCCATTCTTAAACTTATCGAAGTGTTCTCGCCCAATGACGTGCCTGTTGCCCGAAACCGTGATGAAGATATCGCCAAGGGCCGCCGCATCGGCAAACGCCAGGACGCGGAACCCATCCATAATCGCTTCCAAAGCGCGTGTAGGATCAACTTCGCACACGATCAGATTCGCGCCCAAACCACGCGCCCGCGCGGCAATGCCCCTGCCGCACGGTCCAAAACCCACCACCACGACATTCAGACCCGCCACCAGAACACCGGTCGTCCGGCAAACCGCGTCCAGGGTACTTTGCCCGGTGCCACAGCGGTTATCAAACAATAGCTTGCCGGACGCTTCACTCACCGCCACCACCGGAAACCCTAAAACACCGTCTTTAGAAGCCGCTCTCATACGCGCTACGCCGGAAGCGCTTTCCTCCGTGCCGCCCAGGATCTCTGGCATCGCCTCCGGATATCTTTCGTGAAGCATGGCCGTCAGCGCGCTGCCATCGTCAATAATAAGTTGCGGCTGGCTGCCAATCAAAGTCCGCAGATGAAAGTCGAACACTTCCCGGCTCTCACCGCAAATGCCGAAAACCGGAATGTTGTAATCCTTAACGATACTCGCCGCCACATCGTCGTGCGTCGAACTCGGACTCGCGGCGCACAACGTCAAATTCGCGCCGCCGTCCCGCAACGTGATCATCAGGTTGGCGGCTTCCGGCGTAATATGCAAACACGCCGCTATCCGAAGATTCGCGTAGGGCTGCGCTTTAATAATGTGCTTGCGAATTCCCTGCAACACCGACATCGATTGAAAGGCCCATTCGATACGGCGCTTGCCGCGCTCCGCCAGCCCGAGGTCTCTGACATCGGAATGAACAGCCCCCACGGCTTGTGCGGACATAACCTCGCCTTTCTCCCGCAAGCCCAAAATCCTTAGGCCACCGACGTTAGTTGTGCCGCTTCACGCAACACTTTGGCTTTATCTGTCGCTTCCCAGGTAAACGTGTCCTCAGTCCGGCCAAAGTGGCCAAAAGCAGCCGTTTTCCGATAGATAGGGCGGCGCAGATTGAGCGATTTGATCATGCCCGCCGGGGTCAGCGAAAAGTTTTCGCGAATGATTTCAGCCAATCGGGCGTCGTCCACCTTACCCGTGCCGAAAGTGTTCACCATAATCGAGACTGGCTCCGCCACGCCAATGGCATAAGCCAACTGAACTTCAGCGCGGTCGGCCAAACCGGCGGCGACAATGTTCTTCGCCACATAGCGAGCCATGTAGCAGGCGGAACGGTCAACCTTCGTTGGATCCTTGCCCGAGAATGCTCCACCGCCATGTCGGCCCATGCCCCCATACGTATCCACAATGATTTTACGGCCCGTCAAACCGGTATCGCCATGTGGTCCGCCAATAACGAATCGTCCCGTAGGATTGATATGAAATTTCGTATGTGAATCCACCATGTTCGACGGAATCACCGGATCGATAATAAACCTCTTCACGTCGGCCACCAGTTGTTCCTGCGTCACTTCTTCGCCATGCTGCGTCGAAACCACCACTGCGTCAATGCGCTTTGGCACGCCGTCCACATACTCCACGCTCACCTGGCTCTTGCCATCTGGGCGAAGATACGTTAATTCCTTCATCCGCCGAGATTCGCTCAGCCGCCTCACCAGCTTGTGGGCCAGCAGAATCGGCAGCGGCATCAATTCTTCCGTTTCGTTGCAGGCATAACCGAACATCAACCCCTGATCGCCTGCTCCACCCGTGTCGACACCCATGGCTATATCCGGAGACTGCGCTTGAATCATGTTCACCACCGCGCAAGTCTTCGCATCGAATCCGAAAGCGGCATCGTTGTAACCGATATCGTGAATGACGCCCCTCACGAGTCTCGGAACATCGACATAGGTCTTCGTAGTAATTTCGCCCGCTACGATGCAGATGCCGGTGGTGACAAGTGTTTCGCACGCAACACGGCCAGTAGGATCTTCCGCTAAAACCGCGTCTAACACCGCATCGGATACCTGGTCGGCGATCTTATCGGGATGCCCTTCGGTGACAGACTCAGAAGTAAAAATATATTTCATGAACAGCCCTTACTCTCCTAGGTTTTATTTCGGGCGAGGCTCAGCTAGCCGCGGGTAAGGCCTCTTGCCTGAATTGAGGATTGACGTCTTTAGTCTAACAGGAATAAATGCCAAACCGCCACAGGGTGCGACACAGAACTGATAGATTCACAAAACGCTCGCGGCCTCGCGCTCGATCTACTGGCCCGCCCAAACCATCGCGACGTCCTCATATTTCCTAAACATTTCGTCCGCGCTCACCAGCGTCATCCCTTCCAACTGCGCCTGCGCAATCAGCATCCTGTCGAACGGATCCCGGTGATACATAGGCAAAGCAGCCGCTCGCAGCGCATGCGCCGCTTTGATTTCCAGCGCCCTTGCACCTAACTCCAGCATCCGGCGAGCGACATACGCATCCAGCGGTTCTGGCATCCGCAACTTTCCAATCGCAACCTTCATCCCCATCTCCCAAACGCTAGCCACCGACAACCACAACTCGTTCCCCTCGTCGCCAATCTGCGCCACCGCCGTTTCACTCAGCCGCTCCGGTTCCGCGAACCACCACAGCCAGCAATGACTATCCAGCAGCAACTTCACTCCTCTTCGCCCTCGAACGCCGCCAACATTTCTTCCGGTAGAGGATCGTTAAAGTCTTCCGGCACCACAAATCGCCCCTTATCCAAGCCTAAACTCGCCAGCCGTTTCTCCGGTTTCTGAAAGGGCACCAACCTTGCCACCGGCACTCCCCGGTTTGAAATCACAATTTCCTCACCCAGTTCAACGCGCGCCAGTAGCCGCGAAAGATTCGTCTTGGCCTGGTGAATATTTACGCTTTCCATTCTTAAACTAAGTCCTGTAACTTAGTTTACATCGGATGACATCAAAACGCCAAAAAAACCATCACTCTAAACCTTGCGAAACCATTCGAAATGTGTAATTATTCATAAGAGTGAATAAAAATTCAAAGGAGACTGCTCATGGCCGCTTTCGCTAACCCACCGCTACCCACCCCCGCTCACATAGCCAACTTCCGCCATGACCTCGATCTCTCCGTCGAACAACTCAACGCCGTGCTCGATCTCACGGAGGATCTCAAGCAATCCCGCGCCCGTTATTCGTCCGCGCTCAAAGGCCGTTACGCCGCGTTGCTTTTCGAAAAGCCCTCCCTGCGTACCCGCCTGACTTTCGAACTCGCCATGAAGCAGCTCGGCGGTGATGTCGTTACGCAAATCGGCATGGTCGGCGAACGTGAGCCGCTGAAAGATGTCGCGCGCAACCTCGGCCGCTGGACAGACGTGATCGTCGCCCGCACCTTCGCGCAGCAGACCGTCGATGAACTCGCCCGCTGGTCCGGTCTCCCGGTCGTCAACGCCCTCACTGATCTCTATCATCCCTGCCAAGCCCTCGCCGACGTCTTCACGCTCAAAGAAAAATTCGGCCGCCTGCGTGGCTTGAAGCTCGCTTACGTGGGTGATGGCAACAACGTGGCCCATTCGCTCATGCTCTGTTGCGCCCGTCTCGGCATGAACATGTCCGTCGCCACTCCCGCCGGTTATTCACCCAGAACCGCCGTCGTCGCGCACGCCATCGAACTGTCCCGCATCTCCGGCGCGCGCATCGAAGTCATGGCCGATCCCACCGCCGCCGTGCAAAACGCCCACGCCGTCTACACCGATGTTTGGACCAGCATGGGTCAGGAGTCCGAAGCCGAGCAACGCCAAAAGCTTTTCGCTCCCTATCAGGTGAATGAGCGTCTTCTCTCGCTGGCCCGCCCCGACACGCTTTTTATGCACTGCCTCCCCGCCAAGCGCGGACAAGAAGTCACCGGCGAAGTCATGGAATCCCCCCAGTCCGTTGCCTTTGACCAAGCCGAAAACCGCCTGCACGTCCAAAAAGCCGTCTTGCTCACGATGCTCCAATAAACCTTGGAGATGTGGGGCAGGATGGCATCCTGCGCGCCGCTTGGCAATCGGCGCTCTCCCAATCGGAGCCGGAAGCGTAAGCGGCCTAGCTTGGCCGTTCGCTTGCCGATAGTACACGTTTTCTCAAGGAACCAATGCATAAAATAACTGCTAAAAAAGTGGCGCTCGCCTATTCCGGCGGCCTCGATACATCCATCATCATTCCCTGGCTCAAAGAGCATTACAACTGCGAAATCGTAGCCGTCTGCGGCGATATCGGCCAAGGCGGCGAAGAGCTCGACGGCCTCAAAGAGAAGGCCATCAAAACCGGTGCCTCCGAAGTCTATGTCGAAGACATGCGCGAAGAGTTCGTCACGGATTATCTCTGGAAGCTGGTCCGCTCCGGCGCAGTCTATGAGCATAAGTATCTGCTGGGCACCTCCATCGCCCGCCCTTTACTCGCCAAGCGTCAAGCTGAAGTCGCGCTCAAAACCGGTTGCGACGCTCTCGCTCACGGCTGCACCGGCAAGGGCAATGATCAAGTCCGCTTCGAACTCACTTATAAAGCCATCGCCCCGCACCTGAACGTCATCGCACCCTGGCGCGAATGGGATATCGTCTCGCGCGAAGATGCCATCGAATATGCGGCCAGTCACAAAGTGCCCATCGCTCAATCCACCACCAAAATCTATAGCCGCGACCGCAACATCTGGCACATCTCCCACGAGGGTGGCGAGTTGGAAGACCCCGCCAACGCCGCGCCCGATCACATCTGGATGCTCTCGAAAAGCCCTGCCGATGCCCCCTCCAAGCCCGCCGATGTCACCATCGGCTTCGAGCATGGCGTTCCCGTCTCCCTGAACGGCCAGCATCAGTTGACCGGTGTGGCGTTACTCGAACAACTCAACCAGCTGGGCGGCGAACATGGCGTCGGCCGCATCGATCTTGTCGAAAACCGCTTCGTCGGCATGAAGTCGCGCGGCTGTTACGAGACTCCCGGCGGAGCCATCCTCATGGCGGCCGTCCGTGAACTCGAAGCGCTCACACTCGACCGCACCACCCTCCACTTCAAACAAAAGCTCGCTCTCGATTACGCCGAAATGGTCTACAACGGCCTTTGGTTTACTCCGCTCCGCGAGTCTCTCGACGCTTTCTTCGCCGAAGTGTCTAAGCCCGTTACCGGTGACATCACGCTGCGCCTCTACAAAGGCAACATCGAACCCATCAGCCGCAAGAGTCCGAACTCGCTTTACAATCTGGCTATCGCCAGCTTCACCATGGGCGCCAGTTACGATCAGAAAGACGCGCTCGGCTTTATCAACCTCATCGGCTTGCCCATCAAGGTGCGCGCCCTCCTTAAGAAGTAACTATGAAACTCTGGGGCGGCCGCTTTGAAACCGGACCTTCTGAGGTCTTCGAAGAATTTTCCGGATCGCTGGCTTTCGACAGCAAACTGATCTTTGCCGACGTGCAAGGTTCGCAGGCGTTCGCCCGCGCCCTCGAACGCGCCGGCATCTTGACCTCCGTCGAATGCGGTCAGATCGTCGCCGCCTTCGATGCCATCGCCCATGAGGCCCTCTCCCCCGATTACCTGCGCTCCGCCGCCGACGAAGACGTTCATACCTTCGTCATCCGCCAACTCAGCGAAAAACTGGGAGGCTTGGCCGGCAAAATTCACACCGGACGCAGCCGCAACGAACAAGTCTCGCTCGATACGCGCCTCTATCTGCGCGCTTCCGCCCAAACCATCCTCCATCAGTTAACCGAACTCATGGCCGCCTTGCTCACGCTCGCCGCCAAATACCCGCAAGCCGTCATCCCTGGCTATACGCATCTGCGGCGCGCCCAGGCCGTCTTATGGCCGCACTACTTGCTGGCGTATTTCGAAATGCTGGCGCGCGATTTCGAGCGTATCGAACAAACCTGCGCCCGCATCAACGTCATGCCCCTCGGCTCCGGCGCGCTCGCCGGCAGTGGCTTCCCGTTTGACCGCCATGCCATCGCCGCCGACCTCAGTTTCCCCGCCATCACGCGCAACTCCATGGATGTTTCGGCCGATCGCGATTTCGCCCTCGACTTCCTCTATTCTTCCAGCCTCATCATGCTGCACCTAAGCCGCCTCGCCGAAGACTGGATTCTTTATTCAAGCGAAGAATTCGAGTGGCTCTCCCTCGGCGATGGCGTCACCAGCGGCTCCAGTCTCATGCCGCAGAAGAAAAACCCCGATTCGCTCGAACTCATCCGCGGTAAATCCGGCCGTGTATTCGGCAACCTCACGTCTCTCTTTATCACGATGAAGGGCCTCCCTATGACCTACAATCGCGACATGCAGGAAGATAAACAACCTCTGTTCGACGCCTTTCATCAAACCTCCGGCTCGCTCGCCATGGCCAAAGTGGTCGCCGATTCCGTGGTCCTGCATCCGGCCAAACCCGCCGCTGCCGCTGAGGATAGTTGGGTGGTGGCGACCGATCTGGCCGAGGAACTTTCGCGCGGTGGTGTACCGTTCCATCGCGCTCATCAGATTGTCGGCCAGCTTGTTCTCGAAAGCGTGAAAGCCGGTAAGAAGCCGGCAGCGTGGACCGCCGAAGCTCTCGCCGCCTTCGCGCCTGAATTCAAAACCGATATGGCGCGTCTGCTCAATCCCATCGAAGGCATGAAGAGCCGTAGCCTTCCCGGCGGAACCGCACCCGCAGCAGTCGCGGACGCACTCGCTGAAGCTAAGACCCGCTTGGAGGCCATGCGCCAGAGGATCGATTGAGATGAACAAAAGCTTTCGCCAGGGTCAGATCCTGCGTATCATCCGCCACAAGGAAATCTACACGCAAGACGAGCTCGCTCGCGAACTCGGACTGCTGGGTATCCAAACCACGCAGGTCACTCTTTCCCGCGACATTCGCGACCTCGGTCTGGTCAAGACTCCCGAAGGTTACCGTCACCTCGTCACTGAGGAAAGCGGTCCTAAGCTGGCCGACGTTTTGGATGAGTACATGCAAGATATTCGCGTGGCTCAGAACCTTGTCGTGGTCCGCACCTCGCCCGGCAACGCCAACTCTCTAGCCATCGCCATCGACAACGAAGAGTTGGATGAGGTGGTCGGCACCGTCGCCGGTGACGATACCATCCTCGTCGTCACTCCCGACTCAGTCACCGCCGCCCAATTTCGCCAGAAGCTGCTCGAGATGATTTCCTAATGATGATGGTGGCCGTGCTCATGCTGGTGTTCATGCACATGGTCCGCACCCATCTTGCAGCCGTTGTCCGACATCACGCACGGCACATGCTCAAACTGAATGGTCGTATGGTGAATCCCCAGCGTGCAACAGACCTCCGCCAGGCACTTCAGTATCGCCTCACTCTCGGAATGCGGCATGTCGTCGATCAGCACATGCGAACAGAGCGCGTGCGTGTTCGAACCCAGCGTCCAGATATGCAAGTCATGCACATCAAGCACGCCCGGCACCGCGCTCATTGCCGTCGTCACTCTCTCTAACTCTATGCCCTGCGGCAAACCTTCCAGCAGAATGTTGAGCGACTCCCGTACAATATCCCAAGCCGTATACACAATCAGCCCACCCAACGCAACGGAAAGAATTGGGTCGATGTAAGTCCAACCCGTGTAGCGGATCGCCACCGCGCCCACAATAATCGCGCCCGCCCCAATGGCATCGCCCAACATATGCACGAACGCCGCATGCACATTCAGATCGCCCTTCTGGCTGCGGTTCAGCGCCAGCATGATGGCGCCGTTCATCACCAGCGCCAATACGGCCACCCAAAACATCGTCTTGTCGTCCACCGCTTGCGGATGCATCAGGCGGGAAATCGCTTCCCAGAAGATGTAGAGCGAGATGACGATCAGCGTCACCGCGTTTACGAATGCCGCCACCACTCCAGCGCGTTGATAGCCAAACGTTTTGATTTGATCCGCCGGCTTGCCTTGGAAGTACAGCCCAATGGCCGCCAGCACCAACGCTATGGCGTCCGTAAAGTTATGGCCGGCGTCGGATAGCAGCGCCAAACTGCTGGCCCGAATACCCGCCCACACTTCAAACGCGGTAAACCCTAGCGTGACAACAATCGAAGCGCGCAGAATCCAGCCGGTCGCGGTGTGATGGTGATGATGACCCACAATTCCAATGTACGCTATTGCGGCGGGTTGGCCGGCTTCTCACCCGGCCGGTAAAGCGTTGGGATCTTCTTCTTTTGCTCTTCCGGATTCTGCGCGTCCGCCTCTTTCTTGCGGTCCTTCGCTTCCTTAGCCGGCATCATGGCGTCGCGCTCTTTCTTTTCCTTCTGTTCCGTGGCAGCCAGTTCACCCGCGCGCTTATTCGAATCTTCCAGATTCATTTGCCGGCTATCGCTGGTTGTGTCAATCGCCTCAGTCAGTACAAATTTGTAACGCTCCAAATCCTTCGGGTTCTCGTCTTGAATCTTATTGAGCTTTTCGAGAAAGTCCTTCTCCGCGTTCAAAACCAAAAGCACCGTTTTGTCGATTTCCTTATGCCGCTTTAAGGCGTCGTCTGAAACCGTGTCAATCGCCTCGATAATGTGGCTGTAGTCTTCCAGCGTGTTGTGGATGAAAATACTGCGCCCGGGCTTTTCCTTCGCCAGATAATTCTCCAGCAGATCAATGCGCTGCGTCGCGAAATGAACGTACAGAGCCAGCCGTTCGTTGGGGTCTTGCGCGTCGCGCACTTGCTCCACTTCATCGGGCGTCAGAAAGTCGCGATCCTGCGCCAGACACACCACACCCAAGCTAACGGCGGCCGCCGCGGCCAGCGCCAATCTCACTTGCGCATAACTCCGTTGAGTAGCTTATCGTGAATTTCTTCCACCCGCCGCGACGTCTGCTCCGCCCATCCCCGTTCCGTCACACTCAGTTCGTCCATCAGGCCGGACAAGCGCCGCTGCAGAAAAGCCACCTTCATCTCAGCCTTTTTGTAAAACTTGGCTTTGTTAGCCACCGCCACCGATTCCACGCAGGCATTCAGCGCGCTTGTCATGTTCTCAAGCGCCACATCGCCACCGTGAATTTCGCCTTTGTGGTAATTCGTCTTGGCCGAATCGAACGATTCGTCCGCAAACGAGAGGGCCATCTCCGCTCGTCTGCCTGGATCATGTTCCAATTTGAGCTCCGCCAAAAACGATTGGGCGGAAGCAGAAAACGCAAACAATGCGATCAACCCCAGTTGCATCGCCGTTAGGGTGGTGAAGGAAATACTCATCGATTCGCCTCCTTCTCAAGTATCCTGCTGCGCTGTCGAGCGATAAACTCCTGATCCGGGCTCTTGCCCTGGCTCATCTCCAAAAAACGCCGGTAACTGGCCAGCGCCGGCTTCACCTGGTGAAGCTTATCCAAAACAATAGCCCGAAAGTAGAAATCTCCCGCTGTGTCCGCATTTAAATTATGCACCTTATCAAGGCAGGCGAGTGCCTGCGGGTACTGTTCTACCAGTACTAGAACCGCCGCCGCTTCGTTCCATGCCTCAACCGAATCTGGTTTAAGGTTCGCCGCTGCCAGGAATTGATTGGCCGCCGGCAGGTATTCATGCTTATCCCGATGAATCCGTCCCACTACCATTCGCAGATCGTAATCGTTGGGAGCAGCCGCTAGCGCGCGTTCCAACAGCGGCTGCGCCGCCTCCGGTTGCTTATTCCGTATCAGTGCCGTGGCCAAGGCAAGCTCGTTCGCCGGCGTGGGCGATAGTTTTACGGCCGCCTGAAGTTGCTCCACCGCCTCCCCCGGCTGGTTGTCCGCCAAGTACACCCGCCCGAGTTCCTCGCGCGCGGCGGCATCTTCAGGAAACTGCCTTAGAAATTCAACCGCCTTGTCTCTTTCGCCCGCCTGCAATAAGGCAGCGGCAATTTCAAGCTGATAGCTTTTCAAGTTGGGATCGAGAGTGGCGGCCTGCCGATAGTGAGGTGCCGCTTCGGCGGTTTGTTTTTGTTTAAGTAACGCTTGTCCCAGCCCGAGTTCGGCCGTGGCTAGTTTCGGGTCGGCCGTCAACGCCGCCCGGTAGGCCTCTGCAGCCCCAGCGGCGTCGTCGCTAGCCAGCAGCGCGTCTCCCAAATACCGTTGCGCTCGCGCGGCCGCCGGCTTCTGCTGAACCGCATCGCGCAGCAACGGCAACGCTTCCGCCGTATGCCGATCGCGCAGTTGCAAAATCCCTAGATTCAATTCCGCTTCGTACAAACCAGGTTTCAGAGTGAGCACCTGCTTGAAATGTTCGGCGGCTTGCTCGTCGCGCTTGAGTCCGATCTCAGCCAGCGCCAGATTGAACAACGCCGAGTAATCTTTCGGATCGGCCGCCGCCAGCTTAGCGAAAATTTCCTGGGCCTGCTGAAAATTCTGCTGGTCGAGCGCCTTCAGCCCATCCTCTCGCAAGTCCAGCGGCGCACCCGCCGCAAGCAGCCAGCCTAGATATAGAACGGAGAGCACGCGCACCCTTTTGACTTCTATTTTAGGCGACCTGTTTCCGCTCTTTAGCGGCGCTGGTGGCTTCGCGGTGCAGATGGCTCATATTGATTCCTTCCACCGTGACCGCGATAAAGCCGATCACGATGAGAGGAACCGTCACGCCAGCCCAAAGGATAATCGAAAAGCGCCGCGCTAGCTGCCCATCCAATCCGAACATAATCATGGCGCGGGCCGCCACCCAGTGGAAAGAGCCGATATTGCCGGGAGCTTGCGGAATAACCGCGCTCAGGCGCAAAAGAACCATGGCGGCAAGGCTCGCGGTCCATGGCACGTTAAGGTTGTACGCGCGCACCAAGCCATATATCGGAAGCACCTGCGCCGCCAGATAAAACCCGCTGACTATGAACGAAAAATAAAGATAACGGGAATGACCGATCAGATGCAGGTCTTCAATCAGCGTATTGAACCAGCGCGGCCACGCTAAGCCAAAAACTAAATCGAGCGATTGCCGGCGCGCGTACATGGCGTAACCAAGCACCAGCCCAAGCACCACAATCAGGGCGGCCAGCACATAGCCGCCGCTGATGAGAACCCCCGGCATCCGGCGAAACCGCAGACAAAATAGGAAAAACGAGAATAGCCAAACGCCATCAAAAATACGCTCGATTAACGCCGAGGCGAAAGTGATGGAAAGCGGCAGCTCGGTGGATTTGGAAAGCAGGAAACAGCGGATTAATTCGCCCGCGCGCAATGGAAACACCTCGTTGGTAAAGAGCCCAACGTAGATTGCCTCTATGGCTTGCATGAAAGGCACTTGGGCGATGGGCCGCAACAGCAATTTCCAACGAAGCCCATGCAATAAATAGACGGCTATGTCGCAGGCCACCGCCAGGCTCACCCAACTCCATTTCATGTGGCGGACTTCGCCCGCGATGTGATGCAGTCCGGCGTTCTTCAGCACCCAGATCATACAGACCAGCGACAGCACGTTGGTGATCCCGATAATCGCCCAGGATCTGAACCTATTCGTGCGCTCAGCGGGCCTCAGTTGATTACTCTGAGTGCTCAAGCCGTTTCCATAATAGCGCCGCTTCTTCGGCCGCCTTAGACATACAACCCCATAGCCGCCTTCACCTTACGAACCGTATCTTCAACAATCGGCGTTACATGTTCACGTCCGCGCGTAAGAACTCCATCGATGTACGCCGGGTCCGCCGTCACTTCGCGGTAGCGTCGCTGCAGGGGCTCCAGCCGTGCGATCACCGCTTCCGCCACCCGCTTCTTGAAATCGCCGTAGCGCATCCCGTTCACACTTTCTTTCGTGAAAGAGGCATCGCAAACCTCCGCAATGGTCAGCAGATTGGCGATCCCCGGTCCCATATTTTCGATATCGACGGCGGGCTGCGAATCGGTGGTGGCGCGTAAAATCTTCTTTTGAATCGTCTTCGGATCGTCTAACAAAGCCACAGCGTGTCCTGAGCCGGCAGCCGATTTACTCATCTTTTGAGTGGGATCGTCCAATCCCATCACGCGCGCGCCCACAACAGGCAGATGCGTGGCCGGAACCACGAACGTCTCGCCGTAAAGCGAATTAAACCGCTGCGCGATATCGCGCGTCAGTTCCAGATGCTGCGCTTGATCTTCGCCCACCGGCACTATGCTTGCCTGATAGAGCAGAATGTCGGCCGCCATGAGCACCGGATATTGCAGCAGTCCATCGCCAATGGTTTCCTGCTTTTCCGCCTTCGCCTTAAACTGCGTCATGCGCTGCAGCCAGCCGAGCGGCGTGACACAGGTTAGCATCCAAGCCAATTCCGCATGCGCGGGTACGCTCGATTGCACAATTACCGAAGACTGTTCCGGATCGATGCCCGCTGCCAGAAACAACGCCGCCGTTTCGCGAATTTTCGCGGCTAGTTCTCGCGGTTCTTGATACACCGTGACAGCGTGCAGATCCACGATGCAGAAAATGCTTTCGTATCCGCCCTGGATCTCAGCCCAATTCTTGAGCGCGCCCAAATAGTTGCCAATGTGCAACTGGCCGCTCGGTTGAACACCGGAAAATACTCTTGCCTTCATTTCCATCGAAGCGAATCTCTATCCTAAAGGATGGCCTCCACAAAAGAAAACTCTCCTGCCGAGATTGAAATCGAAAAACTGGTCTACGGAGGCGATGGTCTCGCGCGCTTAGACGGTCAGGTTGTGCTCATGCCGTTTGTCCTGCCCGGCGAAAGAGTTTCGTTCATACCGGAACGCGTGAAAACCGGTTTGCTCAAAGCCACGCACATCCGCGTTCTGCAGCCGTCCGCCGAAAGGATTCAGCCGCGCTGCGAATACTTCATGGCATGCGGCGGATGCCAGCTTCAACACAGCGGCTATGCGTTCCAGCTTGCCCAGAAGCAGAGCATCCTGCGGGAAACGCTGCGCCGCCTTGGCGGGATCGATTATTCGGAGCAGATCGCGCTGATCAGCGGTGAGCCCTGGGCTTATCGCAATCGCGTGCAACTCCACTTCAAAGCCGGAACAAGCGGGTTTCACAAAGCCGAATCGCATGCCATTCAAGGCATAAGCCACTGCGAGATTGCCGCGCCGCTGTTGAATGAAGCCATCGGCAAAATCCGCCCGGCGGTGAAGAAGCAGGAATGGCCCGACTTTTTGCGCTCGCTCGAACTCTTTACCAATGGCAGCGAAATCCAGGTGAATGTTCTTGAAACGAACCGGCCCGTGGCCGCTCGCTTCTTTACCTGGTTAAAGGAACTCATACCCGCGATTGCGGCTGGCGCGATCGAATATGCCGCGGCCGGCGAACGGTTTCGCATCAGCGGCGGGTCTTTCTTTCAGACCAACCGTTTTTTGATTGATGAATTAGTCAACGAAGTTTTGCGCGACGAAAGCGGCGAACACGCGGCCGATCTTTACGCCGGCGCAGGCTTATTCACGCTACCCATGGCGAAGCGCTTTCGGCGCATTCAGGCAGTCGAGCGCGGCGCGACGGCCTTTCGCGATTTGGAGTTCAACGCCGGGAAGGCTAGTCTCACAAATATTCAAGCGAAGAAGGCCTCGGCGGAGGACTTTCTACGCGCGATGGAAACAGCGCCCGAATGGATAGTAGCCGACCCACCGCGCGCCGGTCTTGGCAAGGAATTGACCGCCGAATTGCTCCGTCTCAAGCCGCCCCGCCTCACCATTGTCAGTTGTGATCCTACTACGCTGGCGCGCGATCTAAAAGTATTGTTGGCGGGAGGTTATCGCATTGAGCGCATGTCGCTCGTGGATCTCTTTCCGCAGACTTACCACTTTGAAACAGTGGTGCGGCTACTGACTGAATAGATCGTCGAAACTCTTGGCATCGAGCAAGCGAAGCGAAACTTCTTCCAGTTCGGCGCTCGATAGTCCCGTCAAACGGTTGTCAACCCAGGTGGGCAGATCGCCAAAGCGCTTGCCGAGCTGGCGGCGGAGAATTTCTAGCTCTGCTTCTCGGCGCCCTTCTTGGCGTCCTTCTTGACGGCCTTCTTGACGGCCTTCTTGACGGCCCTCCTGACGCCCCTGCCGAATAGCGGGTCCAATGATGCCATGGTTCATGATGTCTTCCGTAATCGGCATACGTTTCACCTCGGTCAAACCGGAGGCCGTTTTAGCGGCTGAATAATTCGTCGAAACTCTTGGCATCGAGCAAGCGAAGCGAAACTTCTTCCAGTTCGGCGCTCGATAGTCCCGTCAAACGGTTGTTAACCCAGGTAGGCAGATCGCCGAAGCGCTTGCCGAGCTGGCGGCGGAGAATTTCTAGCTCTGCTTCTCGGCGCCCTTCTTGACGTCCTTCTTGACGGCCCTCCTGACGCCCCTGCCGAATAGCGGGTCCAATGATGCCATGGTTCATGATGTCTTCCGTAATCGGCATACGTTTCACCTCCGTTAAAATCGTCTCTTCGAGCTTGCGCAAACCGGCGAGAATGATCAGCTTTTTAAAAGCGGCTTTACGCGCCCCGCCTTCCAGTGTAGCGATTCGCGCCAGGATTCGCCGGACAGTCTCGTGGCGATCCCGGTGCTTCGCCAAAATCGCCAGAATATTGTCCGCATCGAACGGGCTGTTGAGCAACCACTCTTCATTGATATCGCGGATATCGATGATTTCGTAGCGGCAATAAAACCTCCGGCCTACCAGTTCCGAGGCCATGTTCATCGGGGCGTTGCCGACATACAGCACATACTGCTCCGGAAACCGCTGGTGCAACCGATAGACACGGAGCGAGTATTCCGCCATGCGCACGGGCATGAGCGCCTCGTTGTAGCTTTGCAATTCCACCCCGAGCAAGCGCTGACCGTCGATTGCTTCGCCGAGCAAATCGACACGCGGCTGTATCACCTCGGGCAACTCGACGTTCAGCCAGCGGCCAATTTTTGCGCCCGTAATCAGCTCAAAGATTGAGTTATGCGGATCCTGCAGCAACGATTTCAGAACGGTGTCATATTCATGCACCAGAGGAAGTGGAGATTACCCGGTGGAGCTCTCGCGCTTCCACAAAAGCCCTAACTTCGCCGGAAATTCGCGAGCAGTCCGCCCCACTTGCGCGCCACCAATTCCGCCACACTCAGGGCGATCGCCAAGCCCAGCAGCGCGGGCCAAAGCTGCCAAACCGTTGAGACCGACCTCCCGCGCGAATCAAATATACTTTCCACCGATGGATTGAATCGGCCACCCGTCAAATTCGCAATCTGCTTGAGCAACACGTTGTTAGATCCGTAATCCTGCAGTTCTTCCCTCTGGCGGTAAAGGCCAACTTCCGGGAAAGCGGGTGTCTCCTGCACGGGCCTGATGCGGAACAGGCCGCGCAGGCTGCCCACATGCAAACTCCCGCGGTAAAGCCGCGCGGCCACTCGTTTCACGGGAATCGCCTTTTCAAACTTGCCCGGTCCCAGCACGAAGATAGGCGGCGCACTCCCCGGGTCGGGCACCTCTTCAGAAAGCCGGTAGCTCACTTCAATAGCGCCGTTGGCGGCGTCGAACTGAGCGCTGGCTTCGCTCGAATCCGAATGCGTCAACAGATCGCGCGCCACATTCGTCCAGAACTTATCGAAGCCCGGCCACGCCATCCATTCCTCCGCCCAGCGGCTTTTCGCGTCGGAAGCAAAAACGGCCGAACGGCCCAGGCCATATTGCCAGCGCACAAACAACGGATCTCTCTTGGCCCCATCAATCGCCAAAATCGTCTCAGCCCCATCCTTGGCGGCATAACGCGCGTAGCCTTTCAATGCCGGCGCGCTTTCCATACCGGCGCCGTCTAACACCTCGGCTTTGCGCTCAACGATGGGAGACAACACCCGCTCCACCGCGGTTCCTCCGGTGTAATCCTTCACGTCTTTCAAAAGTATCTGCTCAAGACCTTGCGGCTCGTTCAGAAAGTAACTTCGGCCGTTAGAAGTAGCTGCCACTTTCTCAAGATAGGCCCGATTCACATCCTGGCCCAGACCCACTGTCGAGATAGTAACTTGGTTATCGGCGGCCTTCTTGGCCAGCTCGATACTATCGCCTTCTTCGGATATGCCATCGGTCAACAAAACAATATGCTTGTAGACGCCTTTTGATGGAAGCACCTTGCGATAAGCTTCGTTGAGCGCCGGAGCGATTTGCGTCCCGCCATCGGGCGTAATCCCGGAAATCAACCGCTTAATCAGCGACTTGTCCTCGGCGCGCCGCAGCGGCACGGCCCATTGGAATGAGTTATCGAAAATAAGTACGCCAATGTTATCGACAGGACGCAGATGATCTACTACTCCGATCGCCGACAGCCGCGCCAACTCAATCTTCCGCCCCTCCATGGATGACGACTTATCGATGATCAAAATAACGCTGGTGCCTTCCGGCGATTTGGGCGGCGCGAGCTTCGCGGGCAGTGCGCGGTCCAGCGCGTCCATGCGCTTTTCGCTCTTGTAAACCTGCCGCTCGCCGCCAATCAGCAAAAGGCCCCCGCCATTACGCACATAACTATCCAAACGATTTTTCCGCGCGGAGCTTAAGTCGTTCAGGTCGAGATTATTCAACACCACTAATTGAATGCCGCCCAAGTTGCGATCGATAAGCGATGCATCGCGCGTTACGTCGAACGCGCCTTGTTCAAAAACATGCAGCAGGTTGAGATCGCTGCCGGCCGGATCCTGCGAGAGATACAGCACTTTGGCGCGCCGCATCGCAATCGCCTGCTCAAAAGACAACTCGCCGAACCTGCTGGTGCGAATGTGGCCGGAGATCGCCGTCGCGCCCGTGGTGTTCAGCCGGGCATGTACGCGCAGCGTGTTCACCCCGCCCGCCAGCTCCACTGTGTTCGAGCCAAGCGGGCGGCCTTCCACGGAAACCTCTACCGTGGCTTTGGCAGCCGCTGGGGATTGAATGGTGAGGTCAATCGGGATTTGCTCGCCCGCGTATGCGATGTGCGGTATCGAAAGCGAATCCAGACGCAGATCGGTGCTCGGCCGGCCGGCCAAGGCGATGGTATCCACCGGCACATGCAAGCGCCGCATCTGGGCGATCGCGCGCGCGGAACTACCTTCATTCTCGTTACCGTCGCTCATCAGCACCAGCCGTGGAATATAACCGCCAGGCACCGCGGACATGCTGCTTTCTAGCGCCGCCTCAAGATTTGTGGAATCGCCCAACGGAGAAGCGGCCGGAACGAACCGCACTCCCTGAGACACTTCTTGCTCTGCCAGCAGTCGAGGCTTTCCGGCAAACGGCACAACCTTGATCCAATTGCCGCCGCGTTGGTCTTCGATATCGGAGACAAGCGAAGAAGCCCTCCGCAGATCGTCGCGCGTAACGCTGGCTGAGGTATCCACTAATAGCACCGCGCCTACTTTGGCGCGCGGCAGGATCAGCGTCGGCTCAGCCAGCGCCAGCAAGACGGCACTGAAACTGGCCGCCTTTAGTAACAGCGGCAAGCGCCGCGCGGTTTCACCCCACGCATAAGCCGCCCAAATCACGGGAGCCAAAACCAGCAGCAGCAACCATGGATGTACGAAAGTCATTTCGCCGCTAACTCCGGTTCCCGCTGTGCGGCGGTCTTCTTGTTCACGCTGACTTGTTTGGCCCTTCGCTGCCGGCCAAACAGCAGCCACTCCGCAACCAAGCAACCTAAACCAGCCAGCGCGAGCCATTTCCAAAGATCGATTGCGCCGCCCGGCAAACGCGCAGCCCGCGGCAGACCTTGCGCCGCTGCATCGGGAGCTTTCCATTCTGTTTCCGCCACCTCCGGCAGAGTGAGGGAAAGAATCCGCTCGCGGTCGCCTGAATACACATGCAGCACACCCGGTTCAGCGCTGAAGAGTTGCAGTACCGCGCCGTGAACCGTGAACGGTAACGCGAGGCCGCTATCGTCCACCACCCGGATTTGGTCCTGCCGTTCGTTTGCATCCAGAGGAATCGAAGCGGTGCCCACGCTACCGGCGGCCAGATCGAGCGTGCGAAAGGATTCCGGCGAAAGCCAGCGCAGAAGATTCGCAAATAGAATGGGCGTGGTTACCTGGAACTTCAATTGCCCTTGCAAAGGATCGAACCCAATCAGGGCGAATCTCGCTTGGCCGGGCGTAGCCTCGCGGCCAACAACAATCGCGCCGCCTGAGACGCTGGCCACCGGCGTATCGCCTTCATACGCTTCGAAAATTTCCGCATTCGTAATATGCGCCTCGCGGGCGTGCAAGCCCGCACCAAGGGCGCTTTCGTTATTCCAAGTCTTGATGACAGCGTCGTAATCAAGACCTTTCACCGCTATCGGCGAGCCGTTGCGCGGCGGCGCGATCCACAAGCTCGGAAGCGTCGGCCGCAAGCCCGGCGCAAAGCCATCCAGAACCACTACTTCGCCGGGATCTGCCGCCGGATAACCGGAAGGCTCGAAGAAGCGCGCCACTAAGCGCCGGTTCGCCGCAAACAAAGGCCTCAGTTCTTCCGCCCGCCGCGTGTAAACGTTCACCTTGAGCGGGCCGCTTTGAGGAAGCCGCAAATGGGCTTCCTGGTCGGTCCGCAAGACATCGGCGGGAGTAAGGCGCGCCACCAATTCGCCTGCTGCGCTCGTGACAAAGCTATACTCGGCGGCCGCTTCTTGCCGGGGCGCAAGCTCCATCGTGCGCGGCGCAAAATGCGTCCCGGCGAATTGCGCCTCAAGCCGCACCCTATGCGCTTCCAAACCGAAATTCTTCAGGGTGACGGTGGCATCCCACGAATTCGATTCCTGCTGGTCGCGCTTAGCCGCCAAACGCCGGATGCCCACATGCTCACGATTGAGTGTGGGACGTAGTACTCGAAGATTGAGAACGCTGGGAATATCCACCGGCTCGCCCGAAGTCATACCCACCCCGGCGTAAACAATTTCACCCCGCGTTCCTTCCGACCAACTCTGCGCCTGCGCGGCGAACGACAAAGCCTGCTCCAGATTCAACGCGGACGATTCGGAAACGGAAGCGCTAATGGCAGATGTAAGCTGATGGCGATTAGCCGTGAACGGCGTAACGGGTGTAGCTAGACCGTCTGCCCTCACCACCATCACGCGATCGGCTCCCGGCAACCGGGACAGGTAATCCAACGCCAGACGCTTTTCATCTTCAAGCAGCGTGGATTGAAGCAGTTTGGTTCGGCCGCCATTCGCCGCGGACCAAGCAGAGGTATCAAGCAGCAAAACGTGGTCCCTACCCAGCCAGCGCTTGCTCCCCCATTGCAACTGCGCCATCGCCAGCAGGAGCAGCAATAGGCCCAGGAGCTGCAGAATGAGCGACCACGGCTCTCGCATGCGGCGGCGGCTTTGCAGTTCCTCAGCGCTGCCGGCCGGCGTCCAGAAGCGCAACGTCGAAACCACTTTTTTACGTTTACTCTTATCGAGCAGATAAAGCGCTGTGATGAGCCCGCCCACAGCCCCTAGCAGCGTGAAGAACTCGCCGGCTGTGAGATTCAGAAAGAACATGGCCGGTTAATTGCCCTGCACCATCATGAGCGGTCCAAACATAGCTTCTTCCAACGGAACGGCGGTAGAGATGCCGGCGTAACGGCCGCCGTTCCGCATGGCAAGTTTGCGAAGCGCTGCCGCATGTTCGTCGAAAGCGGCCGTATAGGACTGGCGCGCGCGATCGTCCAGCGCGATTTTCAACTGAGCGCCCGATTCCGCATCGTGCAGTTCCACTTCGCCTTGCCCGCTGGGCGTGCGGTCTTCTTCTCCCCAAAGTTGAATAAACAGCAGTTCGTGGCCGAAATCCGCAACGTACTGAAGCGGGCGAAAACAATCGCTATCGTCCAGGAAATCCGAAATGAAAATCACCAGGCCGCGCTGTGGATACTCGCTCAGAAATTGGCGCGCGGTTTCCAGATAATTGGTTTTACCGGTCGGTGCCAAGCCACGCAGAAAATTTTCCGCCGGCTGAAAACGGTGCCGCCCGCCGCTGGCCAGGAAAGGATCCGACAAACGCGCCGCGAACGGCTGCAGCAAGATGGAATCAAGCCGCACCAGCCCCACATATACGAGCGCCGCCGCCAGCTTTCGCGCATAGTCGAATTTATTCGTCTGCGCAGGCGAACTGCCCGCGGTCATTGAAACGCTTACATCAATCAGCAGCCGCACCGGCACTCTGGGTTCCACTTGAAACATTTTGAGGAACAGCTTTTCAAAACGCATAAACGCGCGCCAGTTCACCGCGCGCAGATCGTCGCCCTGATGAAAATTGCGATGGTCCAGAAACTCCTGCCCGGGTCCGGAAAAGCGCGATGAATTGTGCCCGCCCACCAGCCCGTTAAACGATTTCTGCCAGTGCAGCGTAAGCCGTTCGAGACGTTCCAGGAAGCCGCGATCGACAAGGGGCTCTGCCATGGAAGACCGCTAGGCCGGCGCCACACCAGCCAGAACTTTCGCCAGAATCGTTTCCGTTGTTTCACCATCGGCATGTGCGTCGAAGTTCAGAATGATGCGATGCCGCAGCACCCCCGGTGCCACCGTAGCCACGTCTTCAATACTCAAGTGGAGGCGGCCGCGCATCAAAGCGAGCACTCTGCCGCATTCAATCAACGCCTGCGCGCCGCGGGGCGAACTGCCGTAGCGGACATAGCGATTGGTGATCTCGGCCGCGCCGCGCACGCCCGGCTGCGTCGCCATAATCAACGCAATGGCGTATTCCTGCACGTGCGGTGCTACCAGCACTTGCCGGCAGATGGATTTCAACTCGGCAATCTGGCTGCGCCCCATGATCGTTTGCAATGTGACTTCGTCGTTCTTCGTGGTTACATCCACAATCCGGTTGAGATCTTCACGCGATGGATACGCCACCAGAATCTTCATCAAAAAACGATCCAACTGCGCCTCCGGCAGCGGATACGTCCCTTCCATCTCAATAGGGTTTTGGGTCGCCATGACCAGGAAAGGAAGCTCCAGTTGATAACTGGTGGTGCCGCTCGTCACGGTGCGCTCCTGCATGGCCTCGAGCAGCGCCGACTGCGTTTTCGGCGTGGCGCGATTGATTTCGTCCGCCAGCACCAGATTCGCAAAGATCGGCCCTTGCTGAAAGCGCAAGCTCTTGTGCCCGTGGTCGTCGCTTTCCATCACCATGCTGCCCACGATATCGCCGGGCATCAGGTCGGGTGTAAACTGAATCCGCGAATAACGCAGATCCAGAACCCTGGCCAGCGTGCGCAGAAGCGTTGTCTTGCCTAAGCCTGGCACGCCTTCCAAAAGGACATGGCCGCCGGCCACCAGGCAGATCAGCACGCCTTCGATAACGCTGGTTTGCCCGACAATGATTTTTCCGATTTCTTCCCGTACTCGAGCCAGCTCAGCCGTGGCGCGTTCTACGTCGGCGGTGTGGGCGCTCAATGTTTCTGCCATTCAAATTATTGTAGAGGAGGGAACTCATCACTAGTGTACGAAGGCCGATTCCAGCAGGTTTCCCAGCAGGTTTCAACGTGCCGCTGGAAAAACCATGTTCGACGGCTCGATACCTTTAGCCGCGCAGTCATCCAGGTAAAGTCGAACATAGCTTTCGAGCACGTACTCTCCGGGTTCGAAGCCCAATGCCGCGGCAGTACGGTCAATCCAATCCGCCGGGCCTTCCAACTCGAAAAAATCGCCAATCGGCGTTTCGTCCAGCGTCACCGTGCCCCCGGCCATGCCCGAGTGCTCATATTCGGTTCGGTATTTCTCATAACGAAAACTGGGATCGTAACCCAGCGCGTGCAAAATTTGCTCGAACGTTTCGAGCGAACCGACGCTGGTTTCCAGCTCCGGGCGGGCCTTGTGGGGACCCGCAATATAGGCGCCTTTCCAGGTCACGATCGAATCCGTTCCCACCCGCCGCAAGCGCAGCAGCATTTGCGCTTTCTTTAATGTGAGATCGGGCGTGTCGTAGACTATGTTGGATTCAAAGCGTCGCGGGACGGAGATGGCAAAGCCGCCGACGGCGAGCCGCCGTTTTGCGGCAGCGGTGTCTGTGACGCGGATTTTGACTTCGGTCTCGATACCGTGGGCAGTGGACATTTATAGCCGAGCGGGATAGCGCTAGACCGAGTTTCGCATCCTATACTGAAAGCTAGCGGAAAGAAACGCGCCCGTAGCTCAGTTGGATAGAGCGAATGACTTCGAATCATTAGGTCCCCCGTTCGAGCCGGGGCGGGCGCACCAGCTGCAACTCGCCGCGACGCGAGCGGTTCGCGACACCGGGAATCCGATCCGTCGCCATGCTACGTCTTTATCCGGTATCCGAATCAGTTGTTCAATTGTTTCCAAAACCGCCCGCCACTCGAGATTTCCAGTTTCTCGGCAATCTCCTCATGCGCGGCCAACAACTGCCGGACGCGGACGAACGTTCGTACAATCGCGATGTTGACCTGAATGGCGCGGGAACTCCGCAACACGGACGACAGCATGGCGATTCACCATTTAAAACAAACTCTCGCTTAGGTCGAAAACGTCCACCAGCTTTTGCCCAACAGACCGCGTCCGCTGGATCTCGTAAAAAACCGCCATTGCCTCCTCCGAAGTATCACGCATGAAGTCCACATCGGCGTGCGGCTGATCGGGCATACTAGATGGCCGAAGAATGACACCCCGCGCGGTCTTTCTATCTGGAACGGCTTTTCCCAACGGACTCTCTTTGCGCTTGTCGGGCGGACCTCCAGGTCTGCGGCTTGGGCCGCGCTTGAGATCGTCGACGATTCGAACATACATGTCCATTTGGCCGATATCCTGGTGGGTCAGCTCGTCGGATTTCAGATCGAACAACACAAAACACTTGAGCAGGTAGTTATAGAACACCAAGTCAACGAAAAAGTCTTTCGACTCCGAACTAATACGAAGCTGCCGAGCCACAAACGCGAAGCCCTTCCCGAGTTCCAGCAGGAACGCCTGCAGGTTATTTAGCAGCGCTTTTTCCAGGTCAGCCTCCAGCAAGCGGCCGCCGTCGGATAGTCCGAGAAATTCCAGCATCACCGGGTCACGCACAAACTCGCGCGGGTCTTTCGCTAAGGCGGACGCAGCGGCGTTGGCTTCACTTTCGACGGCTTTGCGGTCGCTGCTGGATAACAAGCGTTCGTAATAGAGAGTGTTGATCTGCCGCTCCAAGGCGCGGGTAGACCATCCCTGATCCGCCGATTCGTTCATGTACCACCGACGGATGGGATTCGTATCCAACCGAAGAAGCGTTCGATAATGAGTCCAGCTCAATTCGCGACGCAGCGCGTCGCGAATCGGGAACGCTTGGTAAAAGGCCCGCATATGCCGCAAATTGGTGACGTCAAACCCTCTGCCAAACTCGGCCGTCAAGTGTCCGGCTAAGGTCGGCAGGAGCTGCTTGCCATATTCTGCCCGGTCGGCCCCTTCCTGTTCAAATTCGACTATATGTCGGCCGACCTCCCAATAAGTTTGGACCTGGACGGCGTCCGCCATCTGGGTCACCTGGCGACGCGCATGCAGGACCAGCTGGCGAAGCTCATGCAGGAGAGCCTTCAGGCCACCCCCGCTCAACGGAACGTTGGTCACTTCATCAGTCATGCCTTCCTACGCTTCAATTCTCATTCAATCGAATCTTAACGCGGTCATGCTGCGACTCTTGTGGAATAGCTTTGAGCGGTCATGCTGCGACTCTTGTGGAATAGCTTTGAAATATGGGTCGAGCGCCATTTCACAGTGGCATCTTGTGCGATGCGCCTTCGCGAGCGGCGCGCCGGCGCTTGTCGTAGATCTGCGTGGTGGTGACGTGCCGGTGACCGAGCAATTCTTTGACCTCCATGATGTCCACGCCGGAGTCGAGCAAGAGCGTGGCCGCCGTGGCCCGCAGCGAGTGGGGCGTGTACACGCATTCCATCACTTTGTTTCCGTCCGGCAGTTCCCGTTCGCGCAGCGCGTTGGGCAGCTGGCTCAAATATTCCTTCAGGATCGTCCACATGGTCCGTGGCTTCATCGCGGTTGCCGCCAATTCCTCGGTGTGCGAATGCCGGCGCGGCCGGAAGAGCGGACCACTGGTGAGTTCGGCGCGCTGCAGGTACTCGTGGATCGCCTGGGCGGCGGCGTAGTGCAGGCCGATGGTCCGGCGCTTGTCGCCTTTTTCGCGCAAGCGCAGGGTGGCCTCCTCGCCCTCTTGCCGAAAATCTTCGATGAGGAGAGAGCAGCCGGTGGCCAGGCGGATGCCGGTATAAAGGTAGAGCTTCACGATGGCACGGTCGCGATGCGCCAATATCGAATCGCCTGGAGACACGTTCAAGAGTTGCCGGGCGCGCGCCGCCGGCAACGACAGCGTTTCTTCACGCGGATCGGAGG
The DNA here is from genome assembly GCA_963785595.1 of Bryobacterales bacterium. Lineage (GTDB taxonomy): Bacteria > Acidobacteriota > Terriglobia > Bryobacterales > Bryobacteraceae > Bog-105. The sequence continues at coordinate 139,209 of CAWAVY010000007.1, forward strand.
ACTCGCGCGCGATAAATTGCGAATGGGCTGGGTTGGGGACCAGGATGGGCAGGCGCAGCTCGGCCGCCGACAGCGCCAGGTACTTGTAAAACGACGAAAGCGCTGAAACTCGGTGATTGATGGTTTTGGGCGCGGCGCCGACGGCGGCCAGCACGTCGCGGTACGTCTGCACGTCGGCCACCGAGATCGTCAGGAGCCGATGCGCTTCTTGCGGCCAGAGAATCCCGCGGTGCCGGACGAAGGACAAAACGCCGTCCCGGTAGGAACGGCGGGTGTGGACACTTTTGGGGCGGTTCACCCAGCGGTCGAAGATTTCATAGAGGGAGGAGTAGAACTGTTCGACCCGGCTGCGGATCTCGGGTGTGAGGGATCCGGCCAGGACCGGCGCCTGGCTGTTAAACGCAGAATTATTTGCGAATAAAGGCCGGTTGTGCAGAATTAAATGCGAACGGAGCAGCGCTATTTGCGAATGACTCACCGCTCAAAGCGATTGGATCAAAGCGTCTGAACCCTTGATTTTATTGAGCGCCGACGCTGTGTATGTCTTTGGCAGCCGGCACTTGCGTTCCCTGTTCCCAGGAGGACGAGCAGACCCTAGGCACCGTGGTTCCTTCGCTGAGAGGGCAATGGCACATTAATGAATGGATCACCATCGGAGTCGCCCGGCCCGTGTGTTTATTGTGGTTGGAATGCTTTACGTCGGGTTATTCGCAAATAGCTCTGAACGATTCGCAGATATTGTTGAAATTAACATTTGCAGTGGGCAACGAGAGGAGCGATCCATCGATCTCTGTCGGATCGAGCGGCAGACTGGACGCGTTGATACCCAGTGCATTTGCCAAAGCTTGCGAGATCAGCGAACGGTCAGAGCCGGACTTTATCAGGAACGATCCGGACACGTCAAGCCCCGTGACTGGGTCCGACGCGAAAACATCGGCGTTGTAACCGGTATCCAACGGAACAAGATTCGATCCCGGCGGACCAGTTAGCGGCGGGGTCGGCGCGATCGGTCGGAGAACACCAATCGGACGCCCGTCGGGTCCCAGCGGTGGTGGCGCTGCGTTGATCAGCGCTTGCACCTTCGCGAGACCGGTCGTCTTCTGGCTAGGGGCCACAAGGTAATAGAAATCCCCCTTTGTACCCGACGCATCGCCCTTGGATGAAAATTGATTGAGGAATGCCTTACCAATAATGGCGTCGGCTTTAGTGCCATCAGAAAAATCACTGACGGCGGCGGTGGTCGGCAACGTTGGAGCTGTGGTCTTCTGGCCGGAAGGTGTAGAACCGCCGCCAATCATCATAGAGCTTCCAGCAGGAAGGTTGACGTCGGTATCCGTTGTTTTCCCACCGGCGCCTCCGCTCTCCGTTTTGGTGCCCGTTGATAGGTCCAGGCTGAGTTGCGAGGCAAGCCCCAGAGTGATGCCTATGCCACCTGTATAGCCGCTGTCAACCAGCGCTTTCACGGTTTTGGAAATGGGCTTACCCCCTCCTGTGGGCTTAACCGTGATTGTGATGTTGACATAGGTCCGATTGTCGCCATCCGGAAGCGATGGATCGACAGGGGGCTTTACGCTACTGAAAGCGAAAACATCGGCCCGAACGCCTCGTGTCGTTGCCAGAACTAACACGCCAGCCAGAACCGCTGGAGACAACGGATGCAAAGCGTCAGCATGGAACCTCCTTACGCTTAGATCCCGAAGGCGCCGAATGAGCACTCTCGAAACTGCTCGCCAGCCTATCACAAAAAGCGCGACATCCAAGACGCGAAGAAATTGCCTGAGTGAGCTAACAATCGCGGGAGCATCTCGTTTTTTCGGGCGACGCCCAGCCTTTATCGGGGGCGGACAGTTTTGAACGCCTCTATCTCCTATCCCCCCGGTCGCATCAAACCTTGCGAACATCCACCTCAATCTCGCCGCCCGGCGGTCGGATGTTAACGATCATGTAAAAACATAGTTCTTGAACGGCCGGCGATTCGTCCCCGCCAGGTCCGGGTTGAATTCCTGGATGTCCTTAGCCCTTCGCCGACGCCCCCCTTGCCGCCCGTGTCGGCTTCGAATTGGCAGCACGCCGGACCCGCGTGAACTTGATCGACCGGCAGCTCGACATATCCTGAATCTGTTGCAAGCCAATCTTGCAGCGGTTCGTGGCGTGCCGCAGAAAGATGATCCCCAAAACCGGCATACAGTATTCGCTTGACGTCAAATTCGAATTCGCCCGTAACTGATCCGCCACCAGCCAAAGGCCCGCTTCCATTCGCCCTAAGTTGCCTATGAACTCATCCTTGGGTTCCAAATCTCCTCGACTGTGCGGTAACTCCACCCACGCGGAACGCCCCAATCTCGTCGCTTACAATACTGGATAGCTATGCCCGGACTCAAATTCGATCATCCCGTGCCTGAACTACCAACCCTGCCCAAAGGCGCCTTATAGGAGGGCGAAGCGGAAAACTAAGTGGAATATTTTTAGAGGCGTTTACACAAAAGACTTGACACTACACCCCGCGCTTGGCGGGATTTCTTCAAGATCTTCGATATATCCAGCACCACAGCCCGGACGCGGTCGCGCGTTTTTGCGGTTCACTGCTGGACCACACCGGGCTGCTGGCGGAGTTCCCCACATCGGCGCAAAGATTTTCTCGCCGTCGAAGCCCTCAACGCTGAAACCCCCGCCCATCCCTCCCGCCTTCATCCCCTCAAGTCTCGCCCCAGCTCCCCAAAATCGCCGGTCACAACCCCGCAAACATATTTAACTTCCTTCTAACTCCCGTCCCATCAACCACTTACCGCCATTTTTTCCTTCCTCTCCGCCGCCATTCCGCTCACCCTCGTTCTATTCTCTTGTCCGTAGGTGGTTCCTCACTCAATCGCCTGGAAACGTCTTATGAAAACCACGAAAAACACCAAAACCACACCGCCGATTCCGCCCTCCAGCTTCTATATTTTGGATTCTGGATTCCCTCTTCTCCCCACCCCAAATTCTCTATCCTCCCAACGGGAAAAACTAGCCCTTTCAACCTCGAAGAAAAACACATCTGGCCGCGCAAATCCACTACTATTAATAGCGGGCCACTTGCCGTTTCCTCCATCCTCATTTTTACCGCTCACACGTCTTTCGCTATCACCGCTATTCGCCTATCAGCCCTTTCAAGTCAGCCATTCAAACCGCGCCACCCACTCCGCGCAAACTCGCAGACACCCCGCTCCGCATCGCGCAAACTCTCCCCACCTCCACCCCGCTCCCCTTCGCCCTTCGTTACAATGGTCGAGTACCAGTGGAAGTGTGCCTGTCTCGGCCGCCCTGCCGGAAATCAATAACATGAGAGAAGCAAATGCCCCGGCGTTGGGCGTCAATAGTTGGTTAGAAGAAGAGCTATATCAGCAATACCGCCTCGACCACAAAAGCGTCGATGATGGCTGGGGCGATCTATTTATCCAACTCGATGAAAACGCCGCTCACCCTTCCCCCGAAGCCGATGAACCTCCGCCCGCCGCGCAAAACGGTTCGCCCTATGCCGCCGCTCCAATGCCCGAGCCCCCGCCGCCTCCCCTAACCGATGCTCCCACTGCCGAGCCGCCGCCTCCGCCCCTAACCGCCGCCCCCGCCCCGCCACCCGTTACTGTTCCCGAACCCCTCCCCCCAGCGCCCGTTTCCGTTACCCACGTTGTCCCCAAGCGCCCCACCGCGCCCGCTAAGCTCGATACCCGCATCGCCGGTGCTAGTGATCAGCTCGTCCCCATCCGTGGCGCTGCCGCCCGCATCGCTGAAAACATGACGGCCAGCCTCTCCATCCCCGTCGCCACCTCTCAGCGTCAAATCCCCGTCCGCGTCATCGAAGAGAATCGCAATCTCATCAATAAACAGCGCGCTCTGCAAGGCCGCGGCAAACTCAGCTTCACGCACTTCATCGCCTGGGCCATCGTCCGGGCCATTAAAACAACCCCCGGCCTCAATCATGCCTATGCCGAAAATGGCGGCGAAATTTTCCGCATCGTGCGCGGCCAAGTCAATATCGGCCTGGCTGTCGATATCACCGCCAAAGACGGTTCTCGCACCCTCAAAGTCCCCAACATCAAGCATGCCGATGGCATGACCTTCGCGCAATTCGTCGCCGCGTACGATGACATCGTGGCGCGCGCCCGCACCAACAAACTCCAGCTCTCCGATTTCGACGGCACCACCATTTCCCTCACCAATCCCGGCACCGTCGGCACCATCGGCTCCGTCCCGCGCCTCATGCCCGGTCAAGGCGCCATCGTCGCTATCGGCGCCATTGACTTCCCCGCCGAATTCGCCGCCGTCAGCGAAGAAACCCGCGCCCAACTCGGCATCAGCAAGACCCTCATGATCGCCTGCACCTATGATCACCGCATCATTCAAGGCGCCGAATCCGGTTCCTTCCTCGCCAAAATGCACCAGTTACTGCAGGGCGAAGAGAACTTTTACGACGCCATCTTTCGCGATCTCAAAGTTCCCTACCGCCCCATTCGCTGGCAAGTCGATACGCCTCTCACCACTCAACAGATCCCCGGCGCCAATACCGACGTCGCCAAAGAAGCCGCCGTCATTCAAATCATCAACGCCTATCGCACCCGCGGCCACCTCCTCGCCAACACCAACCCGCTCGGCATCGACCCCGGCTATCATCCCGATCTCGATCCCGCCTCCTACGGCCTAACCATCTGGGATCTCGACCGCATCTTCCTCGCCGGCACCATCAAAGCGCCCAGCGGAGCCATCGCCCGCAACATGCGCGCCTACGAACCCTTCCGCGCCATTCTCGACCGTCTGCGCACCACTTACTGCGGCTCCATCGGCATCGAGTACATGCACATCCCCGACCCTGAGCAGAAGCAATGGCTCCAGGAGCGCATGGAGACAACTCAAAATTCCTGGAAGCTTGACGAATCGGTTCGCACTCGCGTTCTCCACCGCCTCATCCAGGCCGAAGAATTCGAGCATTTTCTGCAAGCCCGCTTCGTCGGCCAAAAGCGTTTCGGTTTGGAAGGTCTCGAAAGCACCATCGTTGCGCTCGATGAAATTCTCGAATGCTCCGCCAATGAAAATGTCGCGGAAGCCGTCATCGGCATGGCTCACCGCGGCCGCCTCAATGTTCTCGCCAATGTCGTCGGCAAGTCCATGGCGCAAGTCTTTTCGGAATTTGATGGCGAGCCCGATCCCGATAGCGTGCAAGGCTCGGGCGATGTCAAATATCACCTCGGAGCCAGCGGCGTTTACGCGTCTTCTACCGGACGCGAAATCGTCGTTTCCGTCGCCTTCAATCCCAGCCATCTCGAAGCCGTCGATCCGGTTGTCGAAGGCCTCGTGCGCCCCAAGCAAGATCGCTTGAAGGATACGGAGCGCGCTCGCGTTCTACCTATCCTCATCCACGGAGATGCCGCTTTTATCGGTCAAGGCGTCGTGGCGGAGGTCCTCCAGCTCTCTCAACTCGAAGGCTACAAAACCGGCGGCACCATTCACATCGTCACCAATAACCAAATCGGTTTCACCACCAATCCCCTCGAAGGCCGCAGCAGTACCTATTGCACAGATGTCGCCCTCTCGGTTCTCGCCCCTATTTTCCACGTGAACGGCGACGATCCCGAAGCCTGCGTCCGCGTCTCCCAACTTGCCTACGAATACCGCCAGCGCTTCAAGCGCGATGTCGTTGTTGACATCATTGGCTATCGCCGCCAAGGCCACAACGAGGCCGACGATCCCAGCTACACCCAGCCCGTGATGTACCGCAAAATCAAGGCCACTCCCACCGTTGCGGCTCAATACACCGAAACGCTGGTGCGTGAAAAGTTCTTGTTATCCGATCAGATCGAAGCCGTTCGCGCGCAAGCTCGCAAGAAGCTCAACGAAACCTACGAAGAGGCCAAGAAGAATCGCGAGCAGTTTGACATCGAAGAATTTGCCGTCATGCCGCAGGCGGAGATCGATCAACCCATTCCCTCCACCGCCGCCTCGCACGATACCCTGGCCAAGGTCATCGACAAATCCACCATTCTGCCCGACGGCTTCCACTTGCATCCCAAGTTGAAATCGTTGCTCGAACGCCGCCGCGACGCCCTCAAAGGCGCTCCCATCGATTGGGGTTTCGCTGAAACGCTGGCCTTCGGCAGCCTCGTCATGGAGGGCACGCCCGTTCGCTTAAGCGGCGAAGATGTGCGCCGCGGCACCTTTACGCAGCGGCATCTCGAGTTCTACGATTACGAAAGCGGCGAAGGCTATATGCCGCTTCAGCACCTCAAACCAAATCAGGCTAAGTTCGAAGCCATCGATAGCCTCCTCAGTGAGTACGCCGTGATGGGATTTGAATTCGGCTACAGTGTGGCCGACCCTCTCACCCTGGTCATGTGGGAAGCGCAGTTTGGCGATTTCGTCAACGGCGCTCAAATCATCATTGACCAGTTCCTGGTTTCCGCCGAATCCAAATGGAATCAGCCCAGCGGTCTCGTCCTGCTCTTGCCCCATGGCTTTGAGGGCCAAGGGCCCGAACATTCCAGCGCTCGCATCGAACGCTTCCTGCAACTCTGCGCCGAAAACAATATGCAGATTTGCAACTGCACCACGCCCGCGCAATATTTCCATTTGCTGCGCCGCCAGATGTATGGCGGCAAAGATCGACGTGGCATCCGCAAACCGCTCATTATCTTCACTCCCAAATTCTTGCTGCGCTACGCCAAAGCCGCCTCCCGCCTCGAAGATCTCACCAGCGGTTCATTCCAGGAAGTCATTGGCGATTCCCAACATCTCGGCAATCAAATCCGCCGCGTTCTCTTATCCTCGGGCAAAGTTTACTACGATCTGCTCAACAAGCGCGAAGAGCTTGGCCGCAGTGACGTGGCACTCATTCGCATCGAGCAGCTCTATCCCTTCCCTCTCCAGCGTCTCAACGATGTGCTGCGCCGCTACCCCGAAAACTCCGAACTCTATTGGGTTCAAGAGGAACCCGAGAATATGGGCGCTTGGAACTACGTCGAAGAACAAATGCAATCCATCGTCGATAAGCGCGAACTACGCTACGTAGGCCGCGCCCTCGCCGCCAGCCCCGCGGCCGGAGCTCACAAAGTCCATCACGATCAGCAGGAAGCCCTCAGTGAGCAAGCCTTCTCCGCTAATCCTCGAGCCGTCCTCACCGCCCGCCGCTTAGTCCGCAAGAAGCGCTGAACAAGCCGCACCCACTCCGTCCTCCTCCGCTAGCCGCTCTGCCATCTCCCGCGCGCCGCGCGCGTACCTCGCATCTCCTAACAACCTATCCAACTCTCTCGCCACTACCTCCCACTCGTACCTGTCTCTCCTCACGGTCCTCGCTAGCCCCAACCTCTGGCACCGTTCCGCATTGTCTGGCTGGTCATGCGCCCACGGCACTATCATCATTGGCTTCCCTGCCCTCAGTGCCTGAGCCACCGTCCCTATCCCGCCTTGATGCACCGTCGCCGCCGCCCTCGGTAGCAACTCTGAGTAAGGCGCATAGTCAGTCACATAGATCGACTCACCCTCCGCTCTCGGCGGTTCCTCCGCCTTCCCCACCAACAACACCGCCCGCATACCTAGCTTCGTCACCGCCTTCACACTCTCCTCATAGAACCGCCCTGCCGCCATCACTGCCGACGATCCCAGCGTATACACCACCGGAGCCGGTCCTGCAGCCAGGAACCTCTCTAACTCATTGCGGTCAGACGCCTCGCCGAAACCCTCTCCTCTTTTGTCGTAACTCACAAACCCCGTCGCCTTGGTATTCACCGGCCAATCCGGCTGCGGCGCGGCAAAGTGCGGGGAAAACAACGCCAGCGTTCCATACGGCGACAACTGTCCTTCAATCACCGGATTCCTCCCACGCGCCAAACCTAACTTTTCCCGTAATCGATACACCGGTTGCGCCCAGCGTCCTGTCTCAAATCGCGCCGCCTTCAGCATGCTCGCAAACACCCATCGCCCCATGCCATAGAATCTCCCCGCCCACAGCGCCGGCGCAACCACCGGCGGATCGTACGTCGAAAACAAGATAGCCGGCTGTAGCGCAATCGAAATCCACCGCAGCTTCCGCACCTCCGCCACAATCGGACCCGCATAGGCAGCCGCATGCGTCACCAGTAGATCAGCCCCCTCACATGCCGCCGCCAGGTCTTCAAAGGCATCTTCCACTCTCGGCAGCAGGTAGTCGCGCAGTAGATACTTCGAGCCATGCTTTGCATCCCATAGCTTGTTGAGGAACTCCGTTTGCCCCAGCAACTCGCCCACGTCGGGACGCACCGCCGCAAACTCAATCCCCTCCGCTTCGACCTTCGCGCGGTAAACCTCCGACGTCGCCATCACCGGCCTATGCCCGCGCCGCGCCAGTTCAATCGCTATCGCCAGATAAGGATGCAGGTCTCCGAAAGACCCAAAGGTATTAAGGACTACTTTCGCCAAGCGATCTTCCGGATCTGCTCAATCGTATGGTCCAGTTCTTCGTCGCTCGTGTAGAAATGCGGCGCAATCCGTATCCCCGCCTGCGGCCGGTAATCCACCAACACCTCTCTCCGAGCCAGTTCCGCGGTCACTTCCTTGCCATGCGGCACATCCAGAATCACCACACCTCCGCGCTGCTTCGGATCGCGGCACGTGCGCACCGTAAAGCCCGCCTCGTCCGCCAGTTCAATCAAGCGCTGCGTCTGCCTGCTAGACTTCTCCCGAATCGCCTCAACGCCAATCTCGTTCACAATCTCATAGCCGCCGCTCGCCGCATACAGTGCCGGAACATTGGGTGTGCCATTCAGGAAGCGGAAAGCATCCGGCGCTAAATCAATCGGCCCGTCTTCGAACTGGAACGGCTCGCGGTGCGCCATCCAACCCGTGGCCGCCGGCTGCATCTCCGGCCATAGATCGCGCCGCACGTATAAGTAGCCTGCTCCCGGCCCTCCGCACAACCACTTCACGGAACCTCCCGTCGCAAAGTCCAGGTTCAACGCCCGCACATTGACCGGCACCACACCAGCCGATTGATATAGATCGCCAATCACCTGCGCGCCCACTTCATGCGCCCGTTGCGTGATGGCCGCCAAGTCCTGCACATAAGAACTGCGAAACGCCACATGCGAAACGGAAACAAGCTGTGTCCGTTCGTCAATCGCCGCCAGCAGAGGTTCCAGCGGCATTGTCATTCCATCCGGCGACGCCACTTGCACCACCTCCGCGCCTTGTCTCTTCAGGCCATGGTAGATGTAATCGTTCGAAGGAAAGTTCAGCCCGTCCGTCACCACTTTGTTGCGTGGCCCGCGCCAGTCGAAACACGACGTGACAATCCACTGGCAGATCGATACGTTCTGGTGCATCACCACTTCACCCTGCCCCGCGCCGATGATGGTCCCAATCAGATCGCCGGTCGTCACCGGCATATCCCACCAGCCTTCCTCCCACGCTCGTATTCCGCGCGTAGCCCACGTCTCCGTAAAATCCCGCATGGCGTCTTCCGTTCGCTTCGGCATCGCGCCCAGCGAATGGCTAATCATGTAGGTGGTGTGAGTGAGGATCGGAAACTCTTTGCGCCAAGCAAGCAGTGCATCCACCTAATGATGGTAGCGCCGGTTACAAATCCACCAGACCGGCAACCCCGCCACAATCAGGCAGAACCCGGCGAACACTTCCACTGTGTTCGAACGCGCCACCGCGAACATGAGAAATCCCGTCGCCGCCACACTCGCCAGCGGGGTGAACGGATAGCCGGGCACGCGAAACGGGCGCCGCCATTCCGGATGCGCCCGCCGCAGCAAAATCAGGCTCAGCGCCACCAGCGCCTGCAACAGCAGATAGCCGAACATCACATAAGAAATCAAGATGTCGAACAACGGCCGGTGCTGCAGCGCGGTCCAGGCGCTCCGCGCAAACTGTGGCCAGCTTTCCGGCCCGGGAAACGCCATCGCCGCCACACTCAAGGCGATCAGCAGAATCGCCCAACCGCCAATCGCCATCACGCCATTCGCCGGCGCTTGAAAGCGTTCATTCACTCGCCCCAACCAGCGCGGCGCATCGCCGTCGCGCGCCACCGCGAACGCCGCCCGCGACCCGGCCAGGATCGCTCCGTTCGCCGTCACCACCGCCGAAAGCAAAATGACCACCGAAATGATCCGCGCCCCGGCGGGCCCGAACAGCGCTTTGAATAGATCGGCTCCCACCGCCTCGCTCTGCGCCACCGCGCCGTAGGGGAGCACATAGTGAATCCCCACCACCACCGCCAGAAACAAAAGCGCAATCATCGCCAGTCCTAGCGCAAAGATGCGCGGCAGATTCTTCCCGGGATCGCGAATCTCTTCCGCCAAATGCGCCAGTTGTTCCCAGCCGCCGTAGGTCCACATCACCGGCGTCATCGCAAACAGAATGCCCGCACCCAACGCCATTCCCGCCGGTGGAAAGAACGGCGCAGTTTTCAAGTTGTTCGTCCCATGCCAAAGCAAAAGCGGTAGCAATAACGCCGCTGCCAACGCCAAAGTCTTCATTGCCATTCCCGCCACCTGCACACCCGCCCCAGCCCGCGCGCCCAGCGAATTCAGCACCGATAGAACCGCAATCAAAACAATCGCCGCCCCACCTTCCCAAATCGGCAACGCAAACCCTACCGGCGGCGCAACAATCTGCGCGAAATATATACCAAACGTAAAGCCGACCGCCGCCGCCGCTCCCGCCCGGATCAAGAATGCGTCCGTCCAAGCGAAAAGAAACCCGAACACCGATCCCAGCGCCGCCCGAATGTACGCGTAACCCCCGCCCGCTTCCGGCAGCATGGCGGCCAGTTCCGATATCGTCAGCACACTCGCAAACGTAATCGCCGCGCCAATCACCCAAATGATCAGCGCACCTGCTAAATAAGGTACGCGCTGCGCAATCACGGAGGGAACCAGGAAAATGGAGGCGCCAATCGTCCCTCCGACAATCACTCCCAACGCCTGCAACGGACTCAGCACAGCCGGCAGCCGCTTCGTCGTAACTTCGGCTTGGGTAATCATGTGACGAGTTTACAGAACGCGCTAAGCCCGCGCCACAATCGCCGCATGCACCGGTTTTGCACCCACATCCACTAACGTAAACAGTGAAGCGCCATTCTTGGCCCGGGTCGTGCGAATGGTGGGAATGTGAATCACCGCCATGGCTCCGGACGTTTGGTTCAGCACCAGCGCGAAACGGTTATCGGGCGTGATGGCGATGAACTGACTCTGGCCGCCCACATCCACCACTCCGATCAACTTACGCGTATCCACGTTCAAGATGCTTACGTCGGAACCGGTTGCGCTGGCTACAAACAGATAAGCGGGCTCCGGGCCCGACGCTGCCATAATGCCCGGATGCCGCCCGGCGAGAATCGTCTGTTCCACTTCCATGGTGTTATATGGGAAAACAATCGCCACGCCGTCCATTCCCTTGCCTGTGACGAAAAGCTGCCCCTGGTCAAAGGTGAAACAGAGATGGTCTGGCTCCATGGCAACCGGGAGTTCCGCCACCACTTGTTGCGTGGCTACGTCTATACCCAAAATGGAGCGTTCCTCCGAGCGGGCTACCAGCAACATCAGCCCATCGCCGCGAAAACGCACGCCGCCCACCAGACCGCCCACAGAAACGCGGCTGCGCTTTCCGATGGCAAGTTGAACCAATTCCACCGTGCCATGCTCGCCGGTTGACACTGCCGCATAACCGGTCCCGGAGACATCGAACAAAACTGGCTCCCCTTCAAGTCTTATGCGCTGAAAATTCTTAAAGGTTGCCGTATCAACCTGAATCAACTCCCGCGACCTTTGGGCGCTCGCGATCAACGTCGAGCCATCTGGGGAAAGTCTGATCTCAACTATTCCTTCGCCCAGCCGATGTGAGGAAGTAAGAGAGAGGTTTGCATCAATAACATGCACGCTATCGGAAGACGGGGTCAAAACGTAACTCCGATTCAAAGAGCCGGCGATCACCGCGGTGGGGGAAGCTCCCAGCCGAATGTTTTTGATGAGCCTAAAGGTGGTGAGATCCACCACCGCCAGCGAATTCTCGCCGGAGGTGGCAATGAGCGCATAACCTGAATATCCGCTCCGTTTAGCGCGGCCGCAAGCACTTGTAAAAAGGGCCGAAGCGGTGGCAAGCCAGTCTCGCCTTGTCATGAAAAAGAAATCGCAAGCATTTGAAAATAAAACCCTTGTGGAGCACTGCGAAAGAGCATATGGCTATGTTACTCTCGGAGTGAATCCGCAGCATTCGCACTCCGGTCATACATGAATTATAGGTCCTTATTCAGCCTCATTTCGTCCGATCTCGCCATCGACCTTGGAACGGCCAATACGCTTGTCTTTGCCAAGGGAAAAGGCATTGTCGTGAATGAGCCATCAATTGTCGCAATCAACAAGAATAACGGAGAAATTGAGGCAGTCGGCAAGGAAGCCAAGGACATGGTGGGGCGCACGCCCGGCAACATTGTCGCCATACGCCCGATGAAAGACGGTGTCATTGCGGATTTCAAAGTAACGGAGCGCATGCTGAATTACTTTATTCAGAAGGCGCATGGCCGAAAAATGCTGGTGCATCCGCGCATTGTCATTGGCGTACCCAGCGAGATCACCCAAGTGGAAAAGCGCGCGGTCAGCGAATCGGCTTATCGGGCCAAGGCTAGCGAAGTGCATCTGGTGGAACAAGCCATGGTGGCTGCGATCGGCGCCGGTCTACCGATTACCGAGCCTTCCGGCAATATGGTTGTGGATATCGGCGGCGGCACTACCGACGTAGCGGTGATTTCGTTGTCCGGAATTGTGTATTCGCGTTCGGTGAGGGTTGCGGGCAACGAAATGGACGACGCGATCATGAATTACCTTAAGCGGAAATACAACCTATTGATTGGCGAGCGGACGGCTGAACAGATCAAAATTCAGATCGGCTCCGCTTATCCGCTTGACCGGCCGCTCACCATGGAAATCAAAGGGCGCAATTTGATTGAAGGCGTCCCAAAAACCGTTACAATTGAGGATAGCGAGATCCGCGAAGCCCTCTCCGAGTGCATTGCCACAATTCTGAATGCCATTCGCGTGGCGCTGGAACGGACCCCGCCGGAATTAAGTGCGGATATTAGCGATCGAGGTATTGTGTTGACAGGCGGCGGCGCGCTCATCAAGAATTTAGACCGGCGTATCCGGGAAGAAACCGGCCTTCCGGTTTCCATTGCCGAAGACCCTTTGGCTTCAGTGGTTCTGGGCACCGGTAAAATGCTGACAGATTTCAAGCTTCTGCGCCGGATCGCCATCGAATAACCGCTAAACACGTGCCGCGCCTTTTCTTGCCCCGCCCATCACGAAACAACAGCCATGGACGCGATTTTTAACCGCTATCGAAGCTACCGAAGTCTCGTTGTGCTGGTTATCGTCGTCATGGCGCAAGTTCTTTATCTGGCTTACCAGGTGAGAACGAATCGGGACGAACGTCTGATCCGGGTTTGGGCCGTGAGCGCCGTGACGCCTATGGCTGGAATGGTTGAAGCCACGCGCCATAACACCATTGGCTTCTTGAAAGACTATTTCCTGTTGCTCGACGTGCGCGATCAAAACCGCAAGCTCAAGCGCGATAACGATCAGTTGCGAATGGAAAACGTCTTCTACCGGAACCAACTGGCAACCGCGGAGCATGCGCGGGCGCTGACGATGTTTCAAGCCAAGACGCCATCCCGGACGGTAGCCGCGCGGGTGATTGGAGACAGCACTGTATCGACGGCTAAAGCGGTGTTCATCGACCGCGGCTCCACAAGTAGCATTGAAAAGGGTATGGCTGTGGTGACGCCCGATGGCATTGTGGGCAAAGTGGCCGCCGTGTACCCGCTGGTTTCGCAAGTTCTCCTGGTAACCGATTCGACGTTCAAAGTGGGCGTGGAGTCGCAAAAAGGCCATATTCACGGCACCCTCAACTGCGGCATTGGCCATTGCGTGGTGGAGCAGATTCAGAATGAAGAAGACGTTGCCAACGGCGAGTGGTTTTTTACTTCGGGGGAAGATCGCATTTTTCCGAAAGGGTTTCCGGTTGGCACGGTGATCAGCGTGGCGCCCGGGAATGGGATGAAAGATGTGCGCCTTGCCTTGAGCGGAGCGCCGGGCGGGGTGGAAGAAGTGCTGGTGGTGTTGGATGGCGAGCACCAGCCAATCCCGAGTGGAGTGCCGCCCGAAGATAAGATGGCCAAACCACTGCTACCGCCGCCGCCGGATGACAAAGTGACGAGCGGCTCGCCGCAGGGGACTGCGCAAACGGAAGCAGACAAACTGGTCCAAAAATATCAACAGTTGGGCAAAGAGCAAGATCATGTTTACGGCGCCATGTATTCGAACATGCCCGATTTCAATACGAAGCCCGCGCCGAAACCCCCTGGGACGCCGCCCGTGGCCAACGCAAGCGTGTCTACAGAGAACAGAGCGGCGGCGAACAGAAACGCCGCGCCGTTGGGATCAGGGCCGGTGCTAGGCTCGCCAATTCAGGTGGCTCCGACAGGTGCGCCCGTCAAGCCTCCAGCGCCGCACGGTCCCGGCGCAAAACCGGCTCTGCCCTTGGGATCTCCGCGCCCGAAATCAACGACCGCCACTCCGGCCGGCACGAGCACGGTTTCGGATACGCCAGCCAAACGCGCCGCGAACCCACCGCAATGAACGAAAGCAGCGATCATCTTCTACGCTCGCGCCGCAATACCGAAAGCTTGTTCAGCCGCTTTCAGGTTGCGGGCTTGGTCGTATTAACGCTGATTGCCGTTATCAGCAAGTTCTATCTTCCGCGGCTGATTCCCAGCGCCGTTTGGTTGGAAGTGCCGCTCTTGCTTACCATCTATTTCGGACTGATGCGGCCCGACCCAGTCCCGGCGCTGTTGTTTGGCGCATTCGTTGGTTTAGCGGAGGATTCGCTTTCGCCCGCCAACCTGCCTATCGGAATGTATGGCATTACCAAAACTCTGGTGGGTTATTTCGCGGCCTCCGTCAGTCAGCGCTTCAATGTCGGCAATTCGCTCATCCGATTAATTCTGTGTTTTTTCTTCTTTGTCTTTCATGCGTTTTTCTATTGGGTGATGCGCCGCGCGCTGCTTGAGCAATTGGTGCCCTTCGATACCCAGCAAACGCTGCTGCATGGTGTGTTCAACGTGGCGGTAGCGCTGCCGCTTTATTTGATCCTCGATAGAATGAAGTTATCTGAAGAATCCTGAGGCAATTGAACGTGGCACAAGATAACGACAGCCGGCATCTGAGAAGCAGCGCGCCGGACGTCGCTTATCGGGACGACCCGCGCGACGCCGCCGGCAAGATCGCCATTTTCCAGTACACGACCGTCCTGGTATTCGTCTTTCTGGTTTCGGGTTTTTGGCAGTTGCAGGTGCAAGATCCGGAACGCTACAGCGAGGCGGCTGAACGAAACCGCATCAAGAGCACGCCTTTGCTGGCTCCGCGCGGCAAGATTCTCGACCGCGATGGGCGCGTCATCGTTGACAATCGCACTTCTTACTCGCTGTTGCTGAATCGGGACCAGATTAAATGGGAGCATCTGCCCGCCATTTCCTCAGCTTTACAACTCGACTATGGCGAACTGACCGCCCACATTCGCCGCGACACGCGCCCGCAGATCATTATCAAAGATCAGTTATCGCGCGACGAAATTGCCTGGATTGAAGCGCATCAGGACGAAAGCGCGTATCCTGAAATGCAGCTCATCAAATCGTGGCGCAGGCAGTATCCACAAGAAGGGTTTGCCGCGCACGTCACCGGCTATGTGGGGGAAATCAGCGAGACCGAGTTGGATCTGCCGCAATTTAGCGATTACCGGCAAGGCGATATTATCGGCAAAGACGGACTCGAAAAGCAGTACGACAAGACGTTGCGCGGCGTGGATGGCCAACAGCGCGTGCAGGTGGATAATCTTGGCCATGAACGGCAGATGGAAACCACCCAGGATGCGATTAACGGCAAAGATTTGCAAACTACCCTGGATTTGGATTTGCAATCGGTCGCCGAACTATCGATGGAAGGCAAGCGCGGCGCAGTAGTGGCGCTTGATCCGCGAACGGGTGAAGTGTTAGCCATGATGAGCGCACCCGGTTTCGATCCGAATAAGTTCACTGGCCGAATCAGCCGCAAGGATTGGAACGAACTGATGAACGATCCGTTTAAGCCGCTGCTGAATCGCGCGACGCAGGCGCAATTGGCGCCCGGATCGACTTTTAAACCGTTCGCCGCGCTGGCCGGGCTCGAAACCGGCGTGATTGACGACGAGACCGAGTTCCACTGTTCCGGCGGCGAATCCTTTTACGGAACCTATCACCACTGTTGGCGGCCCAAAGGTCATGGCACGATTTCGCTGCATCGGGCAATTCGGGAAAGTTGCGATGTGTTCTTCTATAACGTAGCCAACCGTTTGGGCAT
Organism: Bryobacterales bacterium; assembly: GCA_963785595.1. Taxonomy (GTDB): domain Bacteria; phylum Acidobacteriota; class Terriglobia; order Bryobacterales; family Bryobacteraceae; genus Bog-105. Next base: position 155,603 of record CAWAVY010000007.1, read on the forward strand.
CGACCGGCTGGCTGAATATGCCGAAATGGCAGGATTCGGGCATAAGACAGGCATCGACCTGCCAAATGAGCGGGAGAGCACTATGCCATCCACCAAATGGAAGCTCCACTTATCGCGCGAGAAGTGGTACGTGGGCGAGACGATTTCGGTTGGCATCGGCCAAGGCGCAATCACCGTTTCTCCGCTCGAATTGGCGTCGGCGATTGGCGGCCTCGCCGTGCGCGGCAAGTGGTATCAACCGCATCTCGTCATGGGTGTGGCGCCCACTCTGTTGCGTACCGGCCACTTTAACCCCGCGAACGTTGAAGATGTAATTTCCGGTATGTACGCCGTGGTGAACGAACCGGGAGGCACAGGGCACACGGCAGCCATACCCGGCATCAAAGTTTGCGGCAAAACGGGTACCGCGCAGTTAGCTTCCAACAAATTTCTAAAGGGCAGCGCCGCAGGTCGGGCGATGAAAGACACCGCTTGGTTTGAAGCCTATGCGCCTGAAGAGGCACCCGAAATCGTAGTGGTGGCCCTTTTTGAAAACGGCGAACACGGCGACAGGGCGGCCTGGATCGTGCGCGACGTTCTAAAAGCCTATTTCGACAAAAAGGAACGGAAAGCCAAGGGCCTTGAACTTCAAACTGAGATTCAAAAGCACTTGAACGCTACTAATCTGTTGGCCGCCCACTTGGCGGAGCCTCGGCCGCTACGCTAATGGGTTACCGCACTTTCAAAGAACTCGATTGGCCGCTCATCGTTGTCACGCTCATTCTTTCGGGCTTGGGAATTCTGCAAGTCTACAGCGCCACCAACGGCACAAAATGGGACGGCGCTTGGGAAAAGCAAATCATCTGGGTGCTTACCGGCTTGGTGATGATGTGGGCGACGGCGGTTATCGGCTATCAAACACTCATGGCGCAGGTGTTGTATTTGTACGCCGCAGTGATCGGTTTGCTGTTTGCAACAACCTTCATCGGCAACAAGGTTTTTGGCTCTACACGCTGGATCAGACTCAGCGGATTCACCCTGCAGCCTTCCGAATTCGTGAAAATCGTTTTGATTCTGGCGGTTGCGCGCTACCTGATTGAATTCGTAAGGCCAGCCACCAATTTGACCTGGGGGGATTTGGCCAAGCTGGGGATCATTGTAGGATTTCCAATGGCGCTGGTCATGAAACAGCCCGATTTGGGGACTTCGCTGACGTACATCCCTATCCTGGTTTCGGGCGTTCTCATGGCTGGTTTGCGCTGGAAACAAATCTTCATTATCACCAGTGTTCTAGTTGTCGCATTGCCGATCGGCTATCATTTTCTTAAGCCCTATCAGAAAGATCGGTTAGTGAGTTTTAAGTATCCCGACCGCGATCCGAAAGGAACGGGCTTTCAGGTGATCCAGTCTCGCATTGCTGTCGGCAACGGTGGTATGTGGGGCAGGGGCGCTAAAGACAGCTCCCAGACGCATTTGGGGTTTCTTCCGGTGCCGCATACGGACTTCATCTTTTCTTCCTTCGCGGAAGAGCACGGATTTGTTGGAATTGTGATTGCGTTGGTGTTGTATTTCCTGCTCATTATGCAGGTTGTGCAGAACGCGCAAACGGCGAACGATAGAGCCGGCTTGTATGTCTGCATGGGCGTGGCTGCTTTGCTTTTGTTCCATGTGTTGGTGAACGTGGGAATGGTGGTTGGGAAAATGCCGATCACCGGGATTCCACTGCCGCTGATGAGTTCGGGCGGGTCTAACACATGGTCGATTTTCTTGATGCTGGGTTTGGTAAACGGCGTCAGGTTGCGTAGGTTTGTGAACTAGTTTCGGTTCCGCCCGTGAGCGGAGCCGGTTCGACAATGGGGTCGAACTGGGAGACAAAAGATTTCGGATGAGGCAAAAGGATTTGTTTATTGGCACAAGGCGAATGTCAGAGAGTGAGTCTCCATTCGCGTTGGCGGTCTAACGTTTTTTGCTCTGATCTCCCTCGTCGGAATCAGCGGCGCTAACCATATCCGGAGTTCTAGCGTTCTTTCATCGGCCCCGAGAAGGCGGTGATGAGATGAGTAAGGAATTGGTGATTGGCTCCAATCGCCACGAGACGAAAGTAGCGATCCTCGAAGAGGATCAGTTGGTGGAAGTTTATTTTCAGCGCGCCAACGAGTATTCACTCGCCGGCAGCATTCATAAAGGCCGCGTTACGCGCGTGCTTCCCGGCATGCAATCGGCGTTTGTGGATTTAGGCCTGGAACGCGATACTTTTCTCTATGTTTCGGATTTCTTCGAAGAGCACGACGATATCGATACGGTGCTCGACGAGAAGCCGCTGCGAAGCGAGCGGGCGGAACGCGGCGGACGCGGCGAGCGGCGCGACCGCGGAGGTTATGACCGGCCACCGCAAGAGGTTGCCATTGTGGCTGAAGCGCGCGTGGTCAGCCCGGAATTCGAAGCGCCCGACGAACTTGCCGAAGAGGAAGAAGAATCCCCTATTACCCCACTGACGGCGCCGGCAGCCGCTGAACTCCGGCCACCTGAACAGGCGAAGCCTTCTGAGCGCGCGGACGACGACCGCAATCGTAATAACGACCGGCGCGGCAGGCGTTCCCGCCGCCGCCGTCGCGGGCGCGATTTTCCCGATAATAAATATGCCCGGCCCAACCCACCGCCCAGTCAAAGCAGCACGATCATCGCGCGGGCGGAAGAGGCCAAGCCCGCTGCCGAACAAGCGAGCGAGCCCCTAAGCGTCAGGCAGCAGGAACCGGAGGTGAGCGATGTCATCGTGCTGCCGGGTGAATCGCTCGCCAAATACCGTTCGCGCCCACCCGTTTCAGAACCGCTCCCCGCTCCTGCTGCTGCGTTCGCGCCAGCCGTGGAACCGGTAGTTGAATCGCCCGAGGAATTGGATGAAGAAGCGGAGATTGCCGAGGAAGCGGCCGAAATAAAGATATCCGATCAAGTCTTCAGCCATCAGGCGCCTGTTGAAATAGATCCACTTCCAGAACCGGCTCCCGTTCGGGATGACGCGTTTGGCCGCGCTGCCTCCTATCTTGGTTTAGACCGCACCGCCGAGGCCGACGCGCGCGAAGAAGAGCGTTTACGCATTGAAAAATTTCTGAACGATCCTTCGCCGGCCAATCTGCCGGAGGCCGATGAAGGCGAACTGCTCGCCGCGGACGAGTCGTTACCGGACGTCGAGGACATCGCTCCCGAAATTGAAGAGGCGCTGGAGAACGGGGTCGACGAACCATACTTCACGGCCCCGGTTGAGGGTGAACCGCCCGCCCCGCAGTCGGCTGTCGTCCGCGACCAGGGAAACCGTTCGCTGCATCGCGCGCCGCGCCGCATGCGCCGCCGCCGGGGTGGTAGTGGCCGTTTCAATCAAGGCGGCCCCAGCAACACCGGCGCCGCCGCTCCTTCTCAAACAGAGCACCGGCCGCAAGCAGAGCAACGCCCCGAGAGCAGAGGGGAAGCACCGGCTGTGGAGGAACGCAGCACCGAACGGCCTGACCGTGTGATGCCATCGATCTCCGAGCTTTTGAAGCCCGGCCAGGAGATCATTGTCCAGATTGCCAAGGAACCGCTCGGACAGAAGGGCGCCCGCATCACTTCGCACATTGCTTTGCCGGGGCGTTACGTGGTGTTTATGCCCAGCGTTGCCCATTTAGGCGTTTCACGCAAAGTCTCTAGCGAAGAAGAGCGGCTCCGCCTCAAACGCATTCTGCAAGCCCATCGCGAAGGCACCTCGGGCGGCTTTATTGTGCGTACCGCCGGCGAGGGTGTCCCGGAAGAGGAAATCGCCGCCGACATGAGTTTCCTTTACAGCCTCTGGCTGGATATCCGTCAGAAGGCCGAGAAGAAGCCGGCACCCGCCCTGTTGCATTACGATCTGGACATTGTGCAGCGCATTCTGCGCGATCAAGTCACCGACGAATTTAAGGCGATTTGGGTGGACACGGAAGACCTCTATGAGAGCGTGGTCAACTTCATGCAGCGCCACCAGCCCGCTCTGGTCAACCGCGTCAAGATGTACACACGCAGCGCTCCGGTGTTCGACGCTTTCAACATTACCCAGGAACTCGAAAAGGCGCTACGCCCGAAAGTTTGGCTCAAATCCGGCGGTTACATTGTCATCAATCAGACCGAAGCGTTGGTAGCCATCGACATCAATACCGGCAAATTCGTTGGCAAATCTAACCGGCTGGAGGATACGATTGTTAAGACCAACGTGGAAGCGGTGAAGGAAATTGTGCGGCAGATTCGCCTGCGCGATCTGGGCGGCATCATCGTGGTGGATTTCATCGACATGGATGAACGCAAAAATCGCCAGCGCGTGATGCAGGCGCTCGAAGAGGCCATGCGCGCCGATAAGGCCCCTTACAAAATTCTGCAATTCAACGATTTCGGCTTGGTGGCCATCACGCGCAAACGTGTCAAGCAAAGCCTGGAAAGAACGCTCTGCGCCCCGTGTCCGCATTGTGAAGGAGCGGGCTATGTGAAGAGCGTCCAGACCGTGATCGGCGAAATTCTGGTGGAAGCGCAAAAGATTTCCAAAGCCATAGAGAGCAAGGACGTGATGCTGCGCGTGCATCCCGATGTAGCCAAGGTTCTCAAGGCCAAGGACAATCAGTATCTGGAGGAGTTGGAAGAGATTCTGGCGCGCCCGGTATTGGTCAAAGGCGACCCCGCGCTGCATAATGAGAAGTTCGATTTGGGCTGACCGCTGATTGAGGCGCGTATTAAGCCGGATGCTAAGCTGAAGGCGGTTCGGCGTTTAGAAGCGCGCGACAAGTTCCCAAGGGAGAGATGGCCGAGTGGTTGAAGGCGCACGCTTGGAAAGCGTGTTTAGGGGAAACTCTAACGTGGGTTCGAATCCCACTCTCTCCGCCATACAAAATCAATAACTTGCTTGTGGCTTGGCTCGGTCATGCTACAACATGCTATTGCGCATGGACCCTATCCGGCGTTCCCCCTTGCGAGAATAGCAATAATGTTGCGCCGATTTTTGTTGCTACTTGCACCTATTCCCCTTTACAGTTTTTGGTAGCCAGGAGGCAACCATGGGCAATTGGACACTTGTTATTCAAGGAACAGGCGCGCATCACAATTTCAAGCAACTTGACAGCAACAAACTGGTTCCCGACGGAACGGGAGATTATGAGCGTAACTGCCATGATGTTGATCACATGGCAGCAAAATTTGTGCGCGAATTAAAAGAGAACGGCCAAACGATTATGGCAGCTACGTTCACGAGCGGCGGCACGGACGATATCAACAAAGATCGCCATGTCCTGAGAGCGGAAGTGTAGGCACCCTGTTGGGCAGTCACTGTTGTGACTGCGTGTCTAGGCTTAGTGCGAAAAGAGCGGAGGCGAGAAGCACGATGGATAGCCGTCGTAACATCGTGATGAATGCCTACGCGCTAGGAATTACGGCGTGACACGACGTTCAGGCCCGTGAAACGCTATCCTGCATAAGAGTGAAACCATCACCTGTTGCCATCGATAACCACGATGAAGCCCCAGCCGATCGGCAAAACACGGGCAAAGCCAAGCGAAACAATCCGAAAAGGAAACCGGCACCTGATCAGGTGCCGGCTGCTTAAGATGCCCTTGAAAGGGGCTCTAATTCGCTGTAAAAATCGAATTCCTCTTGCGGCTCTTCAGTGCGAGGAACATTTGCCCGCTTTACGCGAAGACCCCTGGAGCCGAATACATACTCCCACTGGTTTTCTTTGTCCGCTACCGAAAGGTTGCGCATAATTTCCATAGCGCAAACAGCGACTTCGTTCGGTGACAACTCAACTTCAGGCCGCATTAAATCCATGTTTAGACCTTTTGGCATCTGCCACTGAAGAGTCCTGGCATGGTGTGCATAGCTCGAAAGAAAAAGCCTGGCGGTCTCCTTCCGGTACATTTCTATCGCACGAAGATTCGGGTCGCGCATCCCCCATTCCCGCATTTCTCTGCTAATAGCCACATATGATGCTTCATCCAAGTTAAAGGTCAACCTCTGTTTGCTGGATGAGCCAACTTTTACAGGTGACGCCATCGAGGTTCCCACTGACGAAGGAACTAATGCGGTTTTGACCGAGCCCTTGGCTTCGATGGCGGCCTTCTTCTTTTCTTCGATTTGATACTGGTTCCAAAAGTACAGAACCATTGCGCCAACCCCCGCGAGGATTCCAATCGTTCCGGCAACCCAGTGTGGTACTTTTCCAGAATCAAACAAGAGAGCAGACGCAATACCGACCAGTAGTAATGCGTTTGCAACACGATTGTAAATTCGTTCATTCATTCGAGAGTTCTTCTTTCTCTATTTTACGCACGTTTTGCGACAACACCAGTCCAGGCAAATCCGGCCGTGATCGCTTGTATTACCGTTGTAGGGCCGGTAACCCCAATTCCTATTAGACATCCAAATAGGATAAATATAACAAATTCAGCTACTTGACGCCATTTGTTGTCGGGAACATCAAAAGCATCAAACGCCCAAGACAACACATAGACCTTAAGTTTTGTACGCCCAGTACGTCCCCAAAAGAACGCCGCGCCCAACGCCGAATACATAACGGTCCAAGGTGTAAAGTGGGGTGCCTGGAACACCTCTGCCGGGCTCATCCCTTGCTCTCCCGATTGCCCCAACTTTCTGCGGCTTCCATTCTCTTAACGGCATCTTCAATCTCGCTCTTTAATTGCAGCATTTCGTGCTTTGAGCACTGAAACCACATCTCGTCCCCGTTTGTATCGGTGTCGATGTGAACGATTGCAACCGGAACTGCATCGACAACCTTCTGATCTTCAAATCCAATTCGAAGATCCACGGCAACCTCTATGCTCGAAAACGATGGAAACACCTGCGACGGAAGGGAAGCACGTCGGATTGCGCGCCCAATTACAGCCTTCTGGGAAACAATTGTGTCTATGAATGGCTGAATTTTTGGGACCAGAGTTTCCTTAATCAGTCCACTTTTCACGGCGGAGCTTACAAACTCTTCCGCATTGCCACCCTCTCCTAAAATTGGAACCGTCAGCATAGCGGCGGCGAAAAGCGAGCTTAAGTCACCCTTCGAGAGCTTCAGGCTTTTTTCCAGATCGTCGAGCGGCGGTTTTTTGCTTTCGAGTGTGGCTATCACCGCCTGCAATACTTCCGCGTAATTCTGCTTAGGAATATCAGAAAGAACAACGAAGCCCTTTTCTGCCTGATCCTTGAAAGCACGCGGCATTCTTGCCAACACGTCTGATACTGGACGCTCCGAACGCGGGATTGAATAATTGAATGAACCCATTCTGTTTAGTTTGAAGATTGTATCAAAAATGTCTTGCCGCTATGATCTCGTTCGAGTGAAGTTCGTAAACTACAGAAGCATAAGTGATTACAAATGCAAAAGCGTTTCACTTGAAGCGTGAATAATAGCCGTGCTACAACCTGCTACAAGCGACCCTGGTAACCATGGCAATTACAGCTGACGTGGAAACTGTTATCAGCAAGTTGCACATTCTAAGCACGCGGAGAAGGTTCGAATCCCACTCTCTCCGCCAGACCTGTTTTCATGGCCTTAAATCGAACAGCCCTGACCCCTGGTGCAATATGCTTACCCGCCATCGTTCCAGCGAAGGCACAGACGCGAGTGCATGGCCGGTCATAACAACAATTCTTTCCCAACCGAATTTGATGAACGCAAGCACGGCTTGGGCCGGTCCGATGTCCCTGTCTACCAGAAAATGCTTGATGTTCATCTTGCAAAAGCTCTTAACAAAAGCAGGCACCGCGTCGCGGCCCTTTGTTTTATTTGGGGTCCGGTTTATAAATCTCGACCACTCCGGCAGCACGTTCCCTCACCAACACCAAATCCCTCTTATGATGCAGGGCGAATTTCAAAATACAACGCATAGGGGAACTTGCGCAGATTGCACCGCCTTAACTGCCGAAAGGCAAGCGCATACCCTTCAGGGTTGGCTTCGATCCGATCTACCGCTTCGTCCACTCTCTCGATGAACTTGTCGCCAAGGCCATCCTTTTCCCGGTCGTAGTGGTCAGCAACGCGGGCAATGTCACGCAACGCCTGCCGGGTGTAGCGCGACAGCTTCAACGCAGCACAGGATGCTTGAGAGATTGGCGTAGCTTGCGGATTTCCTCGCGGCCTATCTCGCGGTCAACGCTTTCTTTTTCGTCGGCGTCAATTGTCAAAAGGCGCTCCTCCAAAATCCAGCGCGTTTCGTCGTCGATATCCAGCTTCGTGGCTGGGCGATTGGGTTGGCTTGCCATGGTTCCTTCCTACAGCTAATTATCTCGCATCTTAACGCTGTCGCCAGCACCGCGATCACGTCTACGGCTTGAGCGTCTGGACGATCATGTTTTTCGCAATGTTGCGGAACATCTCCGCATCGCCTCTCGCGGGTGCGGTCCAGCAGACCTAAAGTATGAGCGTTATTGAGGGTTTGGAGCGCATTTGCAAATCGTTCACGGCCTGCCTTGCGTGTGGGCTCCTGTAAATCATCCTTATTGATGCCCTTTTTTTCGGCCTCCGGGGCCTCAAACCGATAATAATAGGCTACCGCAGCCGCACACGGCACGTCATTCCGGGGCTTCTTCTCCGCCATAAACGTTTTGATATCTGTGTTACCGACCGGACCGGAAGAGGGCGGGAGGAGGAGGGCCGAGTGTGTGCGGTGCCATTGTGTAGGTAGGCCCACTGGCGACTGAGATACCGAGCTTTTCGATAGCCCATCGTTTTCGATAGCCATCGAAGGATGCGCTGCTGTTCTTCCGGCTTAAATCCTGTACCGCCTCGACAACCGTGCGGACGGCTTCGAGATTCCAATTTTGACGTTGGTCATATGTTACGGGGCGTAAGACATTCTGCTGAAATATAAGGAACCGGTGGTGCAATCCTCGCCATGGTCCAATATGGCACAAGGAGCGCCCGGAAATGTGGCAACGACGGCAACGTGTATTCCGCAACTCGCAGAGCTATCAGACAGGGATACGCTCCGAATCCTCCTCTCTCCGCCGGTTATCCCGCCAAAAACTCTATGCCTTCGTACACTTCGCGTAGTTGCAGAGAAACTTTGATCGACTCCAGAACCACCGATTTGTCCAATCCTTCATGAGTCCGCAGGACCCACTCATTGTTGAGCGTTTTGCGAAAGGTTTCCACGCGCGGCTGATCCTGGGAGATCAGCACATATTCCTCGAACGAAGCAAGCCCGCGGTATAAGCTGAATTTCCCGCCGTAATCGTAATCGGCGGTGGACGGCGAGAGAATCTCAACTATCACTTTAGGATTGGTTATGGTGTCTTGGTGCTCGTCGGTGAGCCGGGCCCTGCCGCAAAAGATAAGAAGGTCGGGAACGACAAACCTTGTTGGACTTACGCGCACCCGCAACGAAGAGGCTGCCACGCGGCACGCGGTCCCGGTCAACTGCCGGTTGATCAGTCCAATGACCTGCGCGCTGATGAGAGCATGAGAAAGCGTGACCGCGGACAACGGAAACAACTCCCCATCGTGGTACTCGCTCTTGACCTCTGCGGCGCGGTCAACTGCCAGGTACTCTTCCACAGATAGCCTCGCGGACGGAGCAGCACCCATAAATCCATTCTAGCGTCACGGGGCCTTGCCTTAGCGGTCCCGCCAATTGTAGAGTTGCCGGCGGCAATGCCGAGCCACGCACGAACCGCCCGATCCGCGAGTTTATAGAAGATGACTGCGAGGGGGCGAATTCACCTTGAACCCAGGACAAACTTGAATCGCCAACTCGTCATAAGATATCTTTGAGTTCTATTCATCCCAAGGAAATAATAATGAATATTCTTCGCTTTACTCTCCGGCTGAAAGCATTGGCTCTCGCTACCCTACTGCTCGCGTCACGCAGCAACGTCCCGGCCCAAACGTCTCAGCCGGAAACCGTCCTCATCATTCCCCACACGCATTGGGAGGGAGCCGTCTTCAAAACGCGCGAAGAGTATCTGGAGGTCGGCCTTCCCAACATACTCAAGGCCCTCTATCTTCTCAACAAATATCCCGACTACCGTTTCGTGTTGGATCAAATGTGTTACGTCCGTCCATTCATCGAACGTTATCCCTCTGAGGTGACCGCCTTTCGCGAGTTTCTCGCACAAGGCCGCTTGCAGATTGCCGGCGGTACCGACACCATGCATGACAACAACATGCCTTCCGGCGAATCCATCGTCCGGCAATATCTTCTAGGCAAGTCGTACTTCCGCGAAAAACTCGGTTATGACGTCACAACCGGCTGGGGGCTCGACACCTTTGGCCACAATGCGCAAATGCCGCAAATTTTGAAACTGGCGGGCATGAAGTCTTATTGGTTTCAACGCGGTGTCGCCGCGGCGGATACGCCCAGTGAATTTTTGTGGCAAGGGATCGACGGCACGCAGATACCCGCCTTTTGGCTGCCCATCGGCTACGGCGCGCTCTACGACGTACCGGCCAACGAGCCTGAGTTCAACGCCCTGCTCAGAAGCCGGTTCGACAGCTTAACGCCGTTTGCGCGCGGAGGCGCACGCGTTCTGATGGCGGGAGCGGATGTTTACGAACCGGAAGAGAAACTGCCCATCATGGTGGACAAGTTCAACCGCTCCGGGAATCAGCCGTTTGCGGCGCGCTTTGCGTTGCCGTCCGATTTTGAAGCGCTGGCCTCCAAACGCACAGATCGCCCGGTGATTCAGGGCGAGTTGAACCCGCTGTTTCAAGGCGTCTATAGCAGCCGCATCGAAGTCAAACAGGCAATCCGCAACCTGGAACGATTGCTCACCACGGCGGAGAAGCTCAGTGTCATCGCCGGCGCATTCGGTGCCGTTTCAAACAACGAATCCATCGAACAGGCGTGGGAGCCTTTGTTGTTCAACCAAACACACGACCTCACTTCAGGCGTCATGGTGGACAAGGTGTACCAGGATTCGATGGAACGTTACGCTCACGCGCGTCTGCTAGCGGAGGGGCTGATCAACAACAGCCTGGATTCAATCGTGGCCCGCGTGGACACATCGGGGAAGGGCGTTCCTCTGGCCGTGTTCAATACGTTGGCTTGGCCGCGGACCGACGTGACTGAGGTGGACGTTCCGTTCGCGGATCAGGGAGTCAAACAGTTTGCGTTGTTCGACGCCGAAGGCCAAGCTCTACCGGTTCAGTTTCTCAGCGTGCTGCGTAACGAGGACGGCGGGATTCGTCAAGCGCGCATCGCATTTATCGCCCGCAATGTTCCGGCCATGGGATATGCCGTCTATCACGCGGTTCCGAATGTAGCCGGACCGCCAGAGCCGCCCACGCAATCCCGCAACACCACGCGCGAGGATAAAGCCACCATCGAGAATGAGTTCTACCGCGCTACCTTCAACTTGTGGACAGGAGAAATGACCAGCCTCATCCTCAAAGAGAACAATTGGGAGGCTTTAACGAACGCAGGCAACGTGGTGGCGCGCGAGTACGATGGCGGCGATTTCTGGGAACTCTATGGCACGCTTAACGGCGGACGCTTCACCTCCATGAAGAAGGAAATACTCGCTCCGCGTCCAGCCTACACGCAGTGGAGCAGCGACACCGTGGGCGGAAGCGGGGCGGCTCGTTCCGGCGCAGTGTTTTCGGATTTCCACATCAGGCATCCCTTTGGAAAGAACCAATTTGCTACGTCGGTGCGGATCTACCACGGGCTGCGGCGAATCGACATCAGCACCGAGCTGGTGAATCAGGAAGAGTTCGTGCGCTATCGGGCAGTCTTTCCCACCACTATTCAGAACGGTACGGTCATGGAGGAAATACCGTTTGGCGCTATCGAGCGGCCGCAACGCCAGGAGTTTCCCGCGCAAAACTGGATCGATTATAGCGACGGTACACATGGGCTTTCACTCATCAATCAGGGGCTGCCGGGCAACAACGTCGCAGACGGCAAGTTGATGCTTTCCTTGATGCGCTCGGCGCGGCTCATTTCGTACGGCTTTATTGGCGGCTATGAACCTGGGGTGGGCTCGGATACAGGGCTCGGCCTGGGCGGCAAATATACTTTGAATTACGCGCTTGTCCCGCATTCGGGCGATTGGCGCGCGGCCTCCCCGTGGCGTGAAGGCATGGAGTTCAACAATCCGCTGATTGCGCGTAGCGCTGCGGCGCATCCTGGCGATCTGCCCGCGAAATGGGGACTGCTCGACATTTCGACTGATAATGTGGTGACCTCCGCACTCAAACCGGGCAAGGATGGAACGGTCATTGTCCGGGTTTATGAAGCGGCGGGTAAACCAAGCTCAGGCGTACACGCAAGCTGGCGCGCGCAAATCAGCCAAGTGCAGGAAGCAAACCTCATCGAAGATTCCGGCCAGCGGATTGAAGCGCAGCCTGACGCATTCACGTTCGATTTGAAGCCCTACGAAATCAAGACGTTTAAACTCAAGTTGAAGCTCTCGCTACCCGCGAACAGCCAGCGCGCAAACCATTGAACAAGCGGTGACTAGGTTTCGTATACAATCCCTAAAGCGTGGAAGAACTCAGGGATTTACGAACGGCCGAAGTAGTGTGTGCGGGAATTCTGGTAGCCGACATTTTCACAAATCCGGTGGACCGCCTCCCTCAACCCGGCGAACTGACCATGACTTCCGGTCTGGTCATGAGCGCGGGCGGGAGCGCTGCCAACGCGGCCATCGCGCTGCGTATTCTTGGCCGGCAGGTTGAAGTGGCGGGCAAGGTTGGATTCGACATCCAAGGCGATTTTGTTATCTCCGAGTTGCGGCGGCGAGGAATTGGCGTAACGAACATCCGGCGCACGGCGAATCGCGCCACCTCCGGGACCATCGTTTTAAACGTAAAAGGCGAGGACCGGCGTTATCTCCATTCCACCGGTGCAAACGCCGAGTTCGGATTGGAAGACGTGAATACCGGCGCACTCGATGGCGCCAAGGTTCTTTACTTCGGCGGTTATTTGGCCTTGCCGGCGTTTACGGTTGGCGCTCTAACAAATCTGTTTCGCGAAGCAAAATCAAAGGGTCTTACCACGGTTCTCGATGTTACGATGCCCGCCGGAGAGTCATTCTCGCTTGAACATCTTGCTGGCCCCTTGCTTTACACGGACTATTTTCTGCCCAATTCCGAGGAAGCCGCACGGCTCACAGGTGAGGTTGACGAGCGCGTTCAGAGTAAGCTGCTGAATGACCTGAATCCAGATTGTGCGGTGGTCATCACGCGCGGACCCGCGGGGCTGATGACGCGGCGGCGCGGCCGTTTCATCGAAACACCGGCGTTCCGCATGGAGAGCGTAGACGAATCCGGCGCCGGTGACGCTTTCGCGGCGGGTCTAATCTTGGGCCTGCTGCGGAATTGGGAATTCGAACGGACGTTGACATTTGCCGCCGCCATTGGCGCTTCGCGCACACGGGCGCTGGGATGTTCCAGTAGCGTTTTCACTCTTGAGGAAGCTCTCTCTTTCATAGAGAAGGAAACCATGAGCGGCGCCGGGGTGGGACACTTTCAGTAGAGCGGCCACATGAAGAACGAAGAAACGAGAAAACCCCTGCTGGTGTACATGCAGGGGATTCTGCCCTCGTTGAATCACACGGAGCGTTTGATCGCGGATTATGTTTTGGAAGATCCGGAGCGCACACTTTCCTCCTCCATAGCCGAAATACGCGACGGTTCTGGAGCAAGCGTCGGATCCATTGTCGGATTCTGCCGCAGACTCGGGCTAAAGGGATTTGCGCAGTTTAAGATTGCCTTGGCGCGCGAGTTGGCGCAAAGCGGCTTTTCCGGCTTCGGCATGAGTGCCAATGGCCATGGACAAAGTGCTTCGCTGTTCGAAACGGTATTGCGGTTTCACGCGCAGAGCTTGATGGAGACGCTCCAGATTAATAGCCAGGCCACTTTGCGAAAGGCCGCCATAGCTCTTGAACGCGGCCGCCACATCGAATTTTTTTCCACGGGTATCTCGTTCCCGGTCGCCTACCTTGCCTCCTCGAAGTTCAAGCTGATTGGCTTGCCGGCGGCCACGCAGTTTGACTCGCATATGCAGTTGATCGCCGCCACCCAACTCCGCAAATCCGACGTGGCATTTGGCATCTCGTGCTCAGGCTCAACGCGCGAGACCGTCCGCTGTCTCGAGATTGCGAAAGCGCGCGGCGCCAAGACGATTTGCCTGACGAACTCGCTGAAGTCGCCGATGACCGCGTGCTCGGATCTAGCGTTGTTCGCCACGCCCAGCGAGATCAAGTATTTCCAGGCGCCTTTGGCGTCGCGCATCACCCAACTGGCAATCATCGACGCCTTGTTCGTCTTTCTAGCCCAAAAACACAAAGACCGCACCGCCATTGCATTGCGCAACTCGGGAGAAGAATTGCTGAAGCAGCGGCTGACCTAGCCAATAATGAGCAACCTTCACGTAGTATGCTTCTTATTGAACAGGATTCATTTCTAACCAGGGGGCAAAGTAGCCAATGTTCAGCGGTCTACACCATTTCAACCTCATCGTAGCGGATAAAGAAAAGACTAAAGCGTTCTATAACGGGCTGCTCGGTCTCGAGATCGCCCTCGAGACGGAGATTGAGGACGACGAATTCTCGCGCGGCGTCGGACTGCCCGGAACCAAAGTATTGGCCACCTTCTTCAAGCTGCCCGCTAACAGCGGCCTGCTTGAGACGTTCCAGTACGTGCATCCCGCCGGCAAGCCAATTCCCAACGGCGCCAAGGCCAACGACGGCGGCTGGCAGCACCTTTGCTTCCAAGTAGACGATATTGAGAGGACCACTCGCGAGCTCGAAGCCAAAGGCATAACCTTCCTTTCAACACCCGTCACCATCAGCCGCCAACATCCGTTCTTTGCAGGCGTTCGGTTCTGTTATTTCAAGGGACCCGACGGTGAGGTGCTCGAAATCCTGCAAGGATAGGGACGGCGGCATTGGCGCTCGACCTGTTTCAACTCGCGGACAAGACGGCGCTGGTCACGGGCGGAGGCGGTGGCTTGGGCCGCGCCATTTGTCTTGGCTTCGCACAGGCTGGGGCGCGGGTGGCTATTGCCGATATCTCCGCCGAAAGCGCTACCGAAACAGCCACGCAACTTGCCTTAAACGCGAGCCGCTCGTTTGCCCAAAAACTGGATGTCACCGATCGGAGAGAAGTGGAAATGGCAGTCTCTAGAGTGATCGAAAACTGGGGAACCATCGACATTCTGGTGAACTGCGCCGGGCGAGCGATTCGCGGCACAGCTCTCGATTACCAGGAGAGCGATTGGGACACCATCATCAATGTCAACTTGAAGGGAACGTTCTTGTGCTGTCAAGCGGCGGGGCGTTTTATGGCCAACCGGCGCAGCGGAAAAATCATCAACATTGCTTCTATAGGCGGTTTCATTGCGTACCCGGGCAGCATCGCCTACCTGGCCAGCAAAGGCGGCGTGGTCCAATTGACGCGCGCCTTTGCGGTTGAGCTTGCGCCCTACAATGTGCAGGTGAACGCGATAGCGCCATCTTTGTTCGACACCCCGATGGTTTCGGCCACGCGCTCCGATCCGGAATCGGCCAAGTATTTTATGGATCGAACACCCGCTGGCCGAAAAGGTAGGCCCGAAGAAATTGTAGGCGCGGCCATCTTTCTGGCGGCGGACTGCTCCAGCATGGTGACTGGGCATACGCTGGCAGTGGACGGGGGGTTCCTGGCCGCCTGATGCCAACCCTATCGATTAATCTTCAATTCGCTTATTATATATTGAATATTCCTCAGCCACAGAAAGGAGGGTGCGAAGGTGCCCATACGAGTGAAGGCTCCCATGGTGAGTACGGTAGAAACGTCGCAGGTGACGCCCTTCTTAGGCGTAGATTACTCCGTTTTGCTGCCACGGGAACGAAGCGAATGCGTGGAAATTCTGCTGGAGCGTTTTCCAGTAGGCCTCGCCTTTCCAGTTCACCAACATAAGGAGTGCGAACAGACTTATCTGTTCCTGGAAGGGGAGGCGGAGGTGAACGTGGCGGGCCAGATGCACCGGCTTGTCAAAGGCGGCGTTGTTTATATACCAAGGCTCACCGACCACGCCGTAAAGAACGTAGGCGATTCCGAGCTTGTCTATGTCGTGGTTGAGACATATCCGGACGGTTATTTGCCTGAAGAGCCAACTTGGGATTCACACATCGACGCCTTAAAGAAGCACTACAAATGAACCTGACCGGTAAAGTGGCCGTGGTAACGGGAGTGGGCGCGGGCATTGGCGCGGCCGTCGCCGACATTTTCGCGGCCGCGGGAGCAAGGGTAATTGGCTTAGAGTGCAACACGCAGGCTTTGGACAGGACGGCGAAGCGAGTGGCTGAAAGCGGTGGTGAGATGCATCCTATCTGCGCCGATGTAAGTTCCGAGCAAAGCGTGGCAGAGGCGTTTGACAAGATCGCCGCGGCCTATGACTCAATTGACATTCTGGTAAACAACGTGGGTGTTGAGTTCTACAAAGACTTTGTAGATGTAAGCGTTCCCGATTGGGAGTTCCAGTTAGGAGTGAATCTCAGAAGTGTCTTTCTGTGCTGCTCGCATGCGGTTCCCATGATGATCCGCGCGCGCCGGGGATCCATCGTCAATACGGCCTCGGTGCAAGCTTTTGCAACCACCGGCCAGACCGCTCCTTATGCGGCGGCGAAAGCGGGAGTGCTGGGGCTTACGCGCGATATGGCCAGAGATTTGGGTCCTTACAACATTCGGGTGAATGGCATTTGCCCGGGCTGTATAGACACGCCGATGATGGCTCGATCACTCGAGCGCAATACCAACCCTGCCGCAGCCAAGCAGAAAATGGAATCGGCCATTCCACTGGGGCGGCTGGGAGACCCGCGCGAGATAGCCCAGGCTGTGGCTTTCCTCGCCTCCGATCTTGCTTCGTATATATCCGGAGTTTCGTTATTGGTTGATGGCGGCCTCATGGCCCAACTGCCGGTCACCTAAGAAAGACGCGAATATGGAAATCCCCGTCGATCAATTCGAAACATATGCGGAGGGGTTAGATCATCCTGAAGATCTGGCCTTCGATGCCGAAGGAGTTCTGTGGGCCGGTGGCGAGATCGGTCAGATCTACCGCATTGCAGAAAAAGGGCGGGTCGAGGAAGTCACAAACATCGGAGGTTTCTGTTTGGGACTGACGTTCTCGGCCTCGCACGAACTATTTGTTTGCAACCCCAAACTGGGCGCGATCGTGAGAGTCCATAAGAACGGCCAATCAACTCTCTTTGCCGATTTCGCCGGTGCCCACAAACTGAAACAACCGAACTACAGCGTGTTTGACTCCGCCGGCAACCTTTATGTGTCTGACTCGGGTGAGTGGTCGCGCCCCAGTGGATGCATCGTTCGCTTTGACCGCCAGGGCCGCGGGGAAGTTTTCCTGGAAGGTCCGCAACCGTTCCCCAACGGGTTAGCGTTGGACGCTAGCGAACGCTTTCTATTCATCGCGCAGAGCCACACCGACGATGTGCTGCGAGTGGAGATCCGCGGCGATGGTTCAGCGGGAGATCGCGAAGTTTACGCGAAAAACGTTGACCGAGTTCCCGACGGCCTGGCCTTCGACGTTCTCGGAAATCTCTATGTCAGCTGTTACGCTTCCGACAACCTCTATCGTGTTTCGCCCGATCGCACAGTTTCGCTTCTGGCCTATGACCGCGTTGGCACAACCATCGCCAGACCGACAAACATTGCGTTTGGCGGACCGGAGAACGACTATTTATACGTCGCAAATCTGGGCAGGTGGCACATCAACCGCGTAAAGCTGGGCGTAAAAGGACAGTTGCTCGTCAACCAAAAGATGAACGCTTAAGCCAGGATATCCTTCACCACAACCGCCTTCTTTTCGGTTCCGGTCAGCTTTTGGTCCAACCCCTGGAATTTGAAGGTAAAGCGTGTGTCTTCGATGCCGAAGCGATTCAGGATGGTGGCTTGGAAATCGCGGATATGCACCGGATCTTTGACGATGTTGTATGAAAAATCGTCAGTCTCTCCATGCACGACGCCGCCTTTGATGCCGCCTCCGGCCATCCACACCGAAAAGCAGCGCGGGTGGTGATCGCGGCCGTAATCGGTAGCGGTCAGTTTGCCTTGTGAGTAAACCGTCCGGCCAAATTCCCCGCCCCAGATAACCAGCGTTTCGTCCAGCAATCCGCGAGCTTTCAAATCCTGCACCAAAGCCGCCGCACCTTGATCGATGTCGCGGCATTGCGACGGCAACACCTCAGGCAGGATCGAGTGAACGTCCCAGCCCCGATGGTAGACCTGCACAAAGCGCACATCGCGCTCCATCATACGCCGGGCCATCAGACAACAATTGGCAAATGTCCCGCCTTTGCGCGCGTCTTCTCCGTAGAGTTGATACGTACTTTCAGGCTCTTTTGAAATGTCGGTCAGATCCGGCACCGAAGCTTGCATGCGGAAGGCCATTTCATATTGCGCGATGCGGACCTGCGTTTCGGGGTCGCCCAGTTTTGCGCTCTGCATTTGGTTGAGCTCGTCCAAAGCATCCAGCATGCGGCGCCTTATCTTGACTGGCACTCCGTCGGGGTTATTGATATACAGCACCGGATCGCCGCCTGAGCGCAAAGCCACTCCCGAATATTGCCCTGAAAGAAACCCGGCGCTCCAAAGCCGCGCTGAAATCGCCTGCACGTTCGCCTTCGGATTAGAATGCGTGGCGTTCAAGACGACGAAAGTGGGCAGCGATTGGTTCATGCTGCCCAATCCATAGGCGAGCCATGAACCAATGCAGGGCTTGCCGGCAATCATAAAGCCGGTCTGCAGGAAAGTAATGGCCGGTTCGTGATTGATAGCGTCTGTATGCAAGGTACGAATAATCGCGATATCGTCCACCATTTTGGCGGTGTGGGGCAGCAACTCCGAAACCCACGCGCCGCACTGCCCATGTTGCTGGAACTTGAAAACGGAGGGTGCAATGGGAAAGCGCGTCTGACCTGCCGTCATGGTAGTCAGCCGCTGGCCGCTGCGAATGGATTCCGGCAGGTCTTTGTCGAACATGTTCTGCAAGCCCGGCTTGTAGTCGAAGGTTTCAAGCTGCGGCGGAGCGCCCAACATATGCAGATAAATGGCGCGCTTCGCTTTGGGCGCAAAATGCGGCAAGCCAGGCAGCCCGCCTATAGCCGGTTTAGCGGTATCGGCTTTGGCCTGCTGCTCGGCCAACAGCGAAAACAGCGCGAGAGAACCTAAGCCTTTAGCGCCGCGGCCAAAAAACTGCCGCCGGGTCTCGGCTAATACTGCTTCATCCTCAGGGTGCATCACAAAAAAGCTCCTTAAGCTACTTCACCAACACTTCATCCAGATTCATCAATTCGTTGGCCACCATGGTCATGGCAGCCAATTGCGGGGCGGGCAAACCGGCGGCGGGTTTCGATTCCCCCACGCTCACCAGTTTCGCCGCATCGTCAGGCTGCGCCTGATAATAGTCCAAATAGTCGCGATATGACTTTAGAACGACGGCTCGTTCCTTTTCGTTGAAGCTTCGCCCCAATAAAACGTTAGCCATA
The DNA here is from genome assembly GCA_963785595.1 of Bryobacterales bacterium. GTDB lineage: Bacteria > Acidobacteriota > Terriglobia > Bryobacterales > Bryobacteraceae > Bog-105. The sequence continues at coordinate 175,070 of CAWAVY010000007.1, forward strand.
TAGCCAATCTCGCGGTCGGCACTGCCGCGTGCCGCCAAGAGCGCGTTTTGCGCCAGCACGCGATTCGCTTCCACAAATTGTGGATCGTCCATCGTTACCAATGCCTGCAAAGGTGTATTCGTGCGTTCACGGCGTACCACGCACTCTTCACGCGATGGAGCGTCGAAGATATCCATGGAAGGGGGTGGAGCACTGCGCTTCCAGAACGTATAAAGACTACGCCGGTAAAGGGATTCGCCAGTATCCGGTTTGTAGACGCGCGTGTTGCTGACATCCATCGCCACCGTCTCCCACACTTTGGCCGGTTGATAGGGCTTCACGCTGGGGCCGCCGATTTTCGGCACAAGCAAGCCGCTGGCGGCCAGCGCATAGTCTCGAACCATCTCGGCATCCATGCGGTAGCGCGGCCCGCGAGAGAGCAACCGATTGTCGCGGTCGTGCTCAACTTTTTCGGGAGTCGCGACCGCCGCCTGCCGGTAGGTCGCGGACGTGACTAAAAGCCGCATGGTTTTTTTCACATCCCAGCCCGATTCGCGAAATTCCACCGCCAACCAGTCAAGTAATTCGGGATGCGAGGGTGGTTCCCCTTGCGATCCAAAATCTTCCGCCGTCTTCACCAAGCCCGTGCCAAACAGTTGCTGCCAGAACCGATTCACCGTAACGCGAGCGGTCAGAGGATTCGCCGGATCAACCAGCCATTCCGCCAATCCCAAACGATTCCGCGGCAGGGATTGCGCCATGGGCGGTAGCACGGCCGGCACGTTTGGATGCACTTCCTCGCGCATCTGGTCGTAAAGCCCGCGATAAAGGACGTGAGCCGTCGGTTGGGTATCGGTCCGCTCCTGCTGCACGAAAGTAACCGCGCTCCGCTTCACAATTTCGTAGCGGGCCGCGTCTACCTCGTGAAGCTTCGCCACTGTTTCTTTGGCGGCCGGATCCTGTTGCGAAGCGTAATAGACCAGCAGCGCCTGCCTGTCCGATTCCGATAAATCGGGAATGTCTTTCGACGCGGCCGCCTTAACGCGATCTTCGGCGAACAAAAGCTGAGCGTCTTGCTCATCAGTGCGCCGGTTCAGCACGCGGAAGCCCGTCATGGCGCCGCCTTCAAAAAACTGCTTGCCGCGATTACCCAACATTAACGGCGCAGTAGATGTTTGAATGGAACTCTCCAGCGGCGCCAGATCGTCGCCAGTCCCATAGCTCGGTACTACGTTCCCGTTGACATAAATGCGGAAGCCCCGTCCACTCCGGCTTCCATCGTAGGTGAAAATCACGTGATACCAAGTGCCCGCTTGCAAACCGTAGTTAGGAGCGGGCTGGGCGCTAATGTACTTTCCGTCGCGGCCCTCCAGCATGATTTCGAACACCGCGGGCTCGGTGTTATTTTGGGTCACCCTGATGCTCCAACCCCACTCCTTCTTCTTAGAATCTCCTTCCTTTGTCGAATCTCCCTCCTCCTTCGATTCCACCTGACTCGCTAAAGGAAACCCTTGACTCACCTTGGGAACTTGCACCCAGGTCGCCACTGTAAACGGTTTATCGGTATCGATCTCCGGAATGTTCGGCAGTTGGATCGCGCCCTCCTTGCCGAAGTGCAAAGCCTTACCAACGCCTGTTGGTCCGTCGCCTAGAGTAACGTCCGCCGGCAAAGTGACCGGCTCAGGCTGGCCGTTGCGAAGTACTTTGGGAGAACCGGCAAGATCCAGATCCATCAGACGCGAGGACTGAAAGGGCGCGCTTATTTGCGAACGCCCCGGCGACCGCAGCCAGCTTTCAAACCCGGCATTCGGACCACTCTCAGCAGCGGCGAGAACCGCCTTGAGATTCTTTCGCATGGTCTGCAATTGATCCCATTTCGCGCGATCCGCGTCGGGCGGCACGGTGACAATCGGCGGCGTGTCGGGCACATTGCCGTCCAGCGCATATTGAGTTGTATTGCGGAAGAATGCGGTCATCGCGTACATCTCTTTTTGGGCAATCGGGTCGAACTTATGGTCGTGACAAGTAGCACAACCGATGGTCAAACCCATCCATACGGTGCCAGTCGTATCGGCCCTATCCCTGGCATACATTGCTTCGACTTCCGCCGGAATCGAACCACCCTCGTTGGTAGTGACGTTACAGCGTTGGAAACCGGAAGCGATTTGTTGATCGAGCGTGGCATTCGGCAGCAAGTCGCCAGCCAATTGTTCGATCGTAAATTTGTCAAAGGGCATGTTGCGATTGAACGCTCTGATAACCCAATCTCGATAAGGCCACATCTCGCGGTAATTATCGATATGCAAGCCCTGCGTATCCGCATAGCGGGCCGCATCGAGCCAATAGTGGGCAAACTGTTCGCCATAGTGAGGCGATGCGAACAGGCGGTCGAGCACCTTTTCATAGGCGCGTGGCGACCGGTCCTTCACAAAGGCGTCTACTTCGGCAGGCGTGGGCGGCAGGCCCGTCAAATCGAGCGTGACCCGTCGGATTAACGTCCGGCGATCCGCTTCCTCCGCCGGCTTTAATTGATTGGCTTCCAGCTTCGCCAAAATGAAGTTATCGACAGGATTGCGCACCCACGCCGCCTCTTTCACGGCGGGCAGCGGCGGCTTCACGGGCGCGATGAAGGCCCAATGATCTTTCCACTGCGCCCCTTGTTCGATCCAGCGGCGCAAAATGCTCTTCTGGTCGGCGGTTAAAGTTTTGTGCGCAAAAACGGGCGGCATCCGATAGCCCGGATCTTCAGAGAAAATGCGCTTAATCAGCAGGCTTTCGTCAGGCTTACCCGGCACGATGACAGAGCCGTTCTTACGCGTCTCAAAAGCGCCCTCGTGGATGTCGAGCCGCAGATTCGCCATACGGGTGCCTTGATCCGGCCCGTGGCACAGGAAGCAGTTGTCGGACAGAATGGGCCGGACTTGCCGCTGGAAATTGACGAGAGGAGCGGTCGGGGGCGGATCTGCCGCCCCTAAGTTGTTATCGAACAACGCAATACCGAGAAATACGAGGGCAGCCCCGCGTAGCACACGACTTGGCATGATTTCTCCAAAGGTAAGTACCGTCATACCACTTTCAAATTCATGTATGCTTTCGATTCAGTCCCGCAATACGAAATCATACACTGGAATGCCCAGCGTTTGTCGTCTGAGAACCGGTGGCGGGCAGCAACGGAATGGCTGGACCCTTGATACAAAACTCCCCGGGTGTCTGCTGGGTGAATCTCTTGAAGACGGTGGCGAAATATTGCGAGGAACTGAAGCCAAGGTCCATAGCCGTATCGGTGACGTTCCGGTTTTCGTCCAGCAGGAATTTCTTGGCCGCTTCCACTTTGCACCGGAGGATGAATTCGTGCGGGGCAATTCCCATGTGCGCCTTGAACTTAGTCTTAAATCGCGAAAGTGAGAGTCCGGCCTCTTCCGCCAAACCGGCAAGCGAGTAGCTTCCCCCGGGATCGGACTTTATGCGTTCCACAATTTTGGCGATGCGGGGAGAAGGATGCAGACCCTCCCGGGTATAGGCGCAATTGATCACTTCCAAAGCGAAGCGCACTAACTCGTTGCCCACGGCCACACGGGCCAGTAGGCTCGCGGGCCGCTCGCATAGGGCGAAAATATCGTTAAAAATCTGCTTTAGGACCGGCCTGCCGGCAAATTGCCGCTCCGGCAGAGTTGAAAGCTTTGTCATGAGTGCGGCGCTCTCGGCGGCCGGCAGCATCAGCAGCGATTCTCCTGGCCTGGGAATTTTCAGATTCAACCAGTACAGAATTCCTCGATCCTCGGCATGTCCACCGGTATCGTGGGGCTCGCCCGGCGCGGTGACAAAAAGATCGCCCCCCACCAAATGGTATTCGCGTCCGCCCGCTCGATAGGTTTGGCAGCCCCGCTCAAGATAGCAGATCTCAACCGTACCGGGATGCGTATGCGTTTTCAAGCCGGGATGAGCGGAAAAATATTCGTAGCGTCCGAATACCGGCACTTCCGCGAATCCTACGCAGCCCAAGTCCAACACGCGCCGTTCGTCTGGAAACAAATGAGACATGAACGTTATTCACGATTATAGCGCCGTTATGAAAAAAGTTTAAAATGCACCTTTCTCCTCGCGGCGCTACTCGGCCATTGTATAGAATCGGCTTGGAGTTCGATGAATCTGCTGCGCCTTTGGCTGATTTTTATTCCGCTGGTTGGCGTGGACGTGTCGCGCGCGGCGCAGCAGGGCTCAGCCGTGGAAACCGAAGTAGCGCGTCACTTGGCCGCCGCACAAAAGGCCGAACAGGCTCGAGACTATCCGACGGCCAGCCGCCAATACCAGGAGATCCTCAAGCTCGAACCGAAGCTGGCCATCATCCACCAAAGCCTGGCCATTACTTATCACCTGCAGAACCGCTATCCGGAAGCCATTGAGGAATTCCAGCGGGCGCTTCGGCTTGATTCCACACTTTGGGGAGCCGATCTGTTCCTGGGTATGGATTACTACAAGACGAATCAGTTTGCCCTGGCGCTGCCGCCGCTCGAACAGAGCATCTCATTGAACGCAAAAATGGCTGAGCCGGAAGCGCGCTTCTGGCTCGCCGTTACGTATTCGGCTCTCAACAGGCCGGAAGATGCGCTGCGTGAACTACGCCGCGATCTGGCCTTGCGGCCCGCCGATATCGACGTTCTTTACTATCTCGTTAAGGCTTATGATCAGGCGGCGGCGGCTACCTTTCAGCGGCTGGGCAACGCTGAGCCGGACGCGGCGGCTGTCTCATTGCTGCAAGCGGAACGCTTGCTGGACGAAAACCGCACGGACGTGGCCGCTCTGGAATATCGAAAGGCGCTACGGCTCCGGCCCGATTTCGGCGGCTGGATCCCTTCGTTAAACGCAGAGGTGCCGGCGGCGGCCGCAGCTTCCGATTTGACGATCGGTTCATGGGATGCGCGCGCGAATCTAGAATTGGCCAACTCATTGGCCGCCCTTGGGGAAATCGGGCAAGCAACCACTATCCTTAAGAATCTCGCCGATCAAAAAGCCGCTAACCCCAAGACGGCCGCAATCATGGCGGAGGCCAGTGCGCGGCTAGCAGCCCTTAAAGCCGCTCCCGCGCCGAACGGTCAACATAATACCGCTGACTTCCTCAAAGGGTTGGAACTGATTCGGCAAGGGCAGTTTCGCGCTGCGGAGGAACCACTTTCCCGTGCCGCCGAAAACGATGCAAATTCGGCGTTGCAGCTTCTTCTGATCCGCTCTTACGTGGAATCCGGCGATGGCACGCAAGTTGAAGATCGCCTGAAAAAACTGCTAGAGGCGCAGCCGGCAAACGCGGACGCGCTGCTCTTACTCGGGCGCAGTTATAAGCGGCAGGCTGAAAGCACCCTGCGGCAGATGATTGAGATTGATGCCGATTCCTATGGCGTCCACGAACTGCTGGGCCGGCAACACGAAGAGAAAACGGAGTATGCTCCGGCGATCAAGGAATATCAAGCCGCTCTCCAGAAGCGCCCCGATCTGGCGGGGATTCGCTATGCCATTGGAAATGTCTACCGCAAGATGAGCCAATACGACGAGGCTGAAAAATGGTTGCTGGACGAACTGGCGCGCAATCCATATCATGGTTTGGCCCATTATCGGCTGGGGAGCATTTATACGGAGCAAGGCAAACCGGATGCCGCCATTCCGCAATTACTTGCCGCTTTGCAATCTCATCCGCGACTAACTGAAGCGCAGCTCGATTTAGGGCGTGCGTACACAGCAAAGGGCCGCTATGAAGACGCACTGAGCACCTTGAAACAAGTTGTAGCCGCAGACCCCGGCAACGATCGAGTCCATTATTTGCTTTCTCTGGTCTATTCCAAAGAAGGCCGCCGCGTTGAGGCGCAAACCGAATTAGCCGCCTACCAGCGTTTGACCCGCGACCGCCTGCAACGCACGCAGCAGGACGTAAGAAGCCTGGCGAATTCGCTTGACCAGTAACCAGCTAGTGTCCTGATTCGTGGTGGGGCGGACGCCTCGTCCGCACAGGACCCCCCCCGGTCCTGCTCTGCGATAAAGACCGCCCACTTTGCAATTTTTGCCAGGACATTAACGCGGCTCCTCAACGGTTAAAATCTGATTCGCCTTCACGCCACGTAGCAACTGTTCCTTACCGCTGGGCCAGCGGATTTTCACTTCATCCGCGGATTGCGCCAAACCTAAGCCGAAATGCAAACGGAAATCGCTGTTTGATTGATAGCTGCCTCCACTCTTCACCTCCTGCATTTGGTTCAGCTTGCCTGTCCTGATACTGACTCGCGCGCCGATCGCATCCCGGTTGGATTTCGTTCCTTTCAGCTTCAGCATGAGCCAATTCCCGCCACCGCCCGGATTCTTGATAATCCACGGTTGAGCGTCGAGATTCGAGATAACAATATCCACGTATCCGTTATTGCTGAGACTGCCGGTGGCAAGGCCGCGGCTCGATTCAGCCGATTGAAAAGCGGCCCCCAACTGGCGCCCGCGTCTTTGAATTGGCCATTCTTCTGATTCACAAACACGCTCGGATGCTGACGGTATGTGGTGGCGAACTTGTGCTGATCCACTTCCGGATACACGTGCCCATTCGCCATGACAAGGTCTTGATATCCATCGTTATTCAGATCTACAAATTGAACGCCCCAGCCAAGCAGGTTCCACGTCGGCTGCACGAGACCGGCCTTGAATGAAACATCTTCGAAGTGGCCAGCCCCATCGTTGTGAAATAGCGTTTTGTAGTCGTCTGAGAAGGTAGTCAGAACAATGTCGAGATTTCCGTCGTTATCGTAGTCGGCGATGTCCACCCCCATGCCCGCCTGTTCCCGCCCATCTTCCCGCAGCGCTACACCCGAGGCCAACGCCGATTCCGTAAACTTGCCGTTTCCTTCGTTATGAAAAAGATAGTTCGGCAGGGAATCGTTGGCCACAAACAGGTCGGGCCTGCCATCGTTATCCAAGTCCCCCCACGCAACGCCCAGGCCGTAAGCCGGCGCCGCCTTTCCGATTCCAGAAGATTCGGTGACGTCCTGAAAATGACCGCCGCCTAAATTCTTGAAGAGATGTCCGCTACCTGGGGTCAGACCGCGCGGCCCGCATTGCACTGGAATGTCCCGGTAACGGCACAAAAGTCCTTCTCTCGGCAAATTCAATATATCGACGTTGAGATAACTGGCTACATAGAGGTCCACCAAACCATCCCCGTCAAAATCGGCAAACGCTGCGCCTGAGCTCCAGCCCGAAACGTCAGTGTGAGATTCGCGGCTGAAATCGCGAAAGGTGCCGTCGCCGTTATTCAGATACAGCCGGTTGGCGCCATAGTTCGTTATGTAGATATCGTCATAGCCGTCGTTGTTCACATCGGCAATGGCAACACCCATGGTCCAGCGGCGATCCCCCAAGCCGGCCTGATGAGTCACATCGGTAAACGTGCCGTCGCCGTTGTTGCGATAGAGATGATCTTCAGCGGTGTTGTTGCCGTCGCGCTCGGCCTCAATGGTAGATCCATTGGCCAAGTAAATATCGGGCAGTCCGTCGTTGTTATAGTCGAAAATCGCCACTCCGCCAGTCATGGATTCTACGATGTAATGCTTATCGGGCAGGCCCGAGACCAGCTTGAAAGTGAGACCCGCCTCTTTCGCCACATCGCGAAACAACAGCGGTACTGTTCCCAACCCAAGCGCAGTGACGGCTAGACAAAAAGGCAACAGTCCTCGCATACTCAGCGCCCATCGCCCACGTAACCGGCGTCAATCACCGATTTTTCCATTAACGCCTTCTTCTTATCTTCGAAAAGCGTCAGCATCTTATGCGACTGTTCCTCGTCTCCCGTCCGATGAAGCAGTCGGCCCAACAGATAGTAAGCTTCGTAATAATCGGGCTCAAGCCCAATTGCTTTTTCCAGTTCCCGCCGCGCCTTGTCAAATTCTTCCGTTTGCACGTGTACACGCCCCAGTTCCAGATAGGCTTGAGCGCAGGAAGCGTCCAGCGCCAACGCCCGTTCGTATTGCGCAATCGCTTCTTGCCGGTGCCGCAGCGCTTTCCCAAGGGTCACATAGTAAGTGGCATCGGGATGCAATTCCGCCGCCCTTTTATACGCCACCACCGCTTCTGCCAGTTTTCCTTGGCGCGTGTAGGCTCGGCCCAATAGATAGTAAGCCGTGTATAAGTTCCGATCTCGCTTAATCGCCTCCAGTAACAACGCAACCGGTTCGGCGGCGAGCGGATCGTTATTAAGGCAGCTCGCGCCCGCCACTAGCAGGACACGCGTTGAATTGCCTTCCCTGGTTTGCGCCAAGCGAATCAGTTGTACCGCTGACAGATAATTGAACCGATCCTGTAACTGCGTCGCCAGTTGGTAATAGAACTCTGCTTTCTCGCGCGCCAACTGAACGGGAAGGCTGCTACCACTAACGGCTTTGGCGATCTCGGGGCAGGCGTTTCGATTGGCCGCATAGAAAACCTTGGCATCCGTCTGGCTATTCAACGCGCGAAACCGCTCCAGGATTGTTTCGGCTTCATCGTCGTTTCCATGATCGAGTTCAATCAGCGCGAGATTAATATACGCATGTGGGCTCTTAGGAGACTCCTCCATGGCGCTTCGTAAGGCGGAAACCGCCATTTCAAAATGCCCTAATTCCGCTTCGGCGGATGCCACTAAGCTGACCGCTTCAGGGCTTAATGGCACACCATCGGCCGTTTTCATTGTGGCAACGGTAGCGGTGTAGTTCTTGAGTAAGTAATACGTCAGCGCCAACCGGAAGCGCGGCTCAAACGCATCCGGCGCCGCCTGCTGCGCAAGTTGAAAGGCCCGTAGCGCCTCTTCGTAAAACAGGTGGTCGAACAACAGGCGGCCCACCCGCAGTAAGACGTCCGCGGACTTCAGACCCGGCGCAATCACTTGCTTGGCCGTCGCAAGGGCCAGCGCCGATTCCCGGCACGCAAACGCCGCTTCTATCAGATTCAACCTTGCTCCAAGATTGTCGAACCCGCCACCAATGGCCGCTTGCAGGTTCTGCATCGCTTGCCGGTTGTCGCCTAGCTCGCGGTAAACAATGCCGATCTGGTAATGAGCCACAGCGTCAGCGGGGTTGCCGGCAAGAATTGCTTGCAGGCGCTCCAACTCGCCCTGCGCATCACCCGCTGTCTGCGCGTCCACGGCGTGCACCGTCTTCGCCAAAATAACGAAAATGAGCAAAACGGTGTGTCGCACTTCACTTACCGCCCGAATACGCGGGCGACTTACCTTCTTCCAGCGTCAAGATCTGATCGGCGCGAATGTCCTGGATTCGTTCCACCAGCCCGCTAGGCCAGCGGATTTCCAGTGAATCCACTTTGTCGTGAGTTCCTAAACCGAAATGCTGCCGCAGATCATTGCTCGAAAGGTAACTCAGCCCGGCTTTTATTTCGCGAGTTTGCCGCAGATCGCCAGCTTGCAGTGTCAACCGCGCGCCCACTGCAGAGCGGTTACTTCGCGTACCCATGCAGCGAACCAGCAGCCAATGCTGCGGCGGCATTTCGTTGTGCAGCAGTATGGGCCCGTCGTCTAAATTATTGATCAGCAAATCAAGGCGTCCGTCGTTGTCGTAATCGCCAACCGCCAATCCCCTGCTCTTCCATTGTTGTGAGAGTCCTAACGCCAGCCCCGCTTCGCGAAACGTATCGTTGTGGTTATTAAAGAAGACCAAAGGGCGCTGCCGGTAAACCAACCCAAGATCGAACTTGTCGGCTTCCGGATACAAATGGCCGTTCACCACGAACAAATCTTCCCAGCCATCGTTATCCAAGTCGGCGAATGAGGTTCCCCATTTTACGAAGGAATATGTGCTCGCGCCGTGGCCAGCGGGATTTGTCACGTTCGCGAAAGTCCCGTCGTGATTATTCTGCAGCAGTTCGTCGGTTTGAAACGACGAAGTGGTGTAGTACAGGTCGAGCCAGCCGTCGTGATCGAAATCGCCAAAATCGGCGCCCATGTTGCCCTCCTCCACCCCATCCGCCGAAAACGCTGCATTGGCGCTTAACGCCACTTCTTCGAACTTTCCTTTCCCGAGGTTGTGATAAAGCAAGTTGGGGCTCAAATCGTTTGTCACGAAGATATCGGGCCAGCCATCGTTATCATAATCCGCTACCACCACTCCCAGACCGTAAAGCTTTTCCGGATCGATATCGAGTTCTACCGTCCGATCATGGAAGTGTCCTTCACCGTCGCCGAAGTAGATAACATCGCGCGTACCCGGCAACCCGCGCGGCCCGCAAAACACTGAGATACCGCGGTAGTTGCACGCGGAGGTGTGCGCAGGCAGATGGTCCACCGGATATTCCAGATATTTCGCCACATACAAATCTAAATGACCGTCCCGGTCGAAATCTCCGAAGGCCGCGCCGGTGCTCCAGCCGTCGCCTTTCACTCCGGCTTTCTCGGCCACCTCTTCAAACGTTCCATCGTGCCGGTTCCGAAATAGAAAATTGCGGCCGTAGCCAGTGACAAAGATGTCCTGCCAGCCATCGTTATCGTAATCGGCGATCGCCACGCCCATGCCCCAGCCGCGCGAATCCGCCAGCCCAGCCTTTTGCGTTACGTCGATAAAATGTCCCTTGCCATCGCCGCGATAAAGCGCGCACACCGCATCGCCCCCATTCTTGCGATATTGTTCGATAGTGGAGCCGCGGACCAGCAGAATATCAAGATTGCCGTCGTTGTTGTAATCCAGGAACGCCGCTCCGCCGCCCATCACTTCCAAAATGTGCGGCTTGGCGGCACTTCCGCCTTGCACATTGCGGAAAGCGCCAATGCCGGCCTTCTCTGTAACGTCCACCAATGCTGCGGAAATTGCCGCGCCCGCGCCACCTGCGAAAGGCAGAAGGAAGATCAGCGAGGTCGAGAGCACAATGAAAAGAAATCGGGCTATCAATTCGGGTACTTCCGGTCGCCTTCGCGGTCGCGCTCATTGGCGCGTTCCTGGTTGAGGCGGGTAAACACCGCGGCCTCCTTTTTCGCGTCCTCCACCCTTCCCAGAGCGCGGTAGGCTTGCGATAGATATAGGTGAAGAGCCGCCGGTTTGGAATCGATGCGCGTGGCCGCTTCCATGGCGCCGGCAGCCTCGGAATAGCGCTTGAGCTGGATGAGCGCTTTCCCTAAACCGGCTTGTGCCTCCATCAATCCCGCATCTGTCGCTAAGGCTTGGCGGAAGCAGGCCACACTCTCGTCCAACTGCCCCATCTTAAATAACACGTCCCCCATCATCACGCGCGCTTCCAATAAACTCGAATCCTTCGCCAGGGCAAGCTCTAACTGCTGCCTGGCTTCAGTAAGACGGCTGAAGTTATTCAGTTGCGCTCCCAGATGATAATGCGCCAAAGCGCTATCCGGGAAACGCGTAGCTGTCTCCTCCGCCAAGCTCAAAGCGTGCTCATACTCGAAGTTTCGATAGTAAGACTCAATCAACAAGTAGCGCGGATCGGGGTTATCAGGCGCCAGATTCAGCGCTTTCTTCAACACGTCAACGGCGTCGGCGAAATAGTTCCGTTGATAATACTGCAGGCCCAACATCAGCAACAGCTGCAAATTATCGGCACGAACCTTTGCCGCCGCCCGCAGATGTTGAATCGCCTCATCGCCTTTTCCTTCATCCGCCAACAAAGTTCCTAACAACAACTGCGCTTCGTAGAAATCCGGTTTCAGTTCCGCCGCCTTGGAAAGTTCGGGGATCGCTTCGGCGCGTTTCTCCAAGGCGATGTAGGCACGCCCCAGATCGTAATGCGCTTCCGGCATTTTTGGGTTCAGTTCTATGGCTTTCGTTAGAAAAGAGCGGGCTTCCTCATGCAAGCCCGCCTGTCCGAGAGACGTTGCCGAGGCGAGCAGAATATCGGTGTCGCCCGAACCGTACAATTCGCTTACTCTAGCGTCGGTATCTGCGTGGTTGTTTGCCTTCAGAGCTGCGCGCAGGCCGCTGAGCGACACCATTTCGTTCCGAAACTTGCTCTTCCAACGCGCCGCCGTATCGAACTCGCGCTTCGCTTCCGCAGCTTTGCCTTTCAGCTTGTAGGCGCGGCCCAGCAAGTAATGAAGAGCACCGTCGTCGGGCCTGAGCAGCACTGAAGTTTCCAAAAAGCGAATGGCATCGTCCGGGCGATTCAGCGCCAGGTAATTGCTCGCCAGCTTCTGCCGAACGTCGAGTACTTCGCCCGCCTCCAAAGATCTTTCAAAGAATCCGTTCGCCGCTTGCCGTTGCCCCGCTTCATTACGAATCGTTCCCAGGTAATAAAGAGAGTACGGATCAGGCGGTTGAAACGCCAGTTCTTTCAGAAAAGCTTTTTCAGCTTCGGCGGATTGATGCAACTGCAGCAGCGCAAACCCAAGTTGATAATACGCTCCGCGAATGTCCGGTCGAATTGCGATAGCCGCGCGCAGTTCTTGAGCCGCTTCCCCATACTTGCCCGCATCCATGCCGGCTTGGGCCGCCTGCAGATGCTTCTCGAGATCTTGCGGAGACGATGGCCAAGCCCACAGCCCAGCGGAAGTCAGCAAAAATCCAACTCCCGCGAACCGTCCAATTCGCCGCAAAACCCGCATGCAACTACTTTATTACTCTTTCCCCAGCCTGTTTTTCCGGCCACCGCCGTTTCCTGGCCGGAAGCGTCAGCGCCCTAGCTTACCAGCTGTTTTTCCCAGTCACAGATCTCGCAAGAAACTTCAAATTTCCTTCATCCCCCACATTCCAAACCACTTGCCCTTATTCCACCCCATCAAAATCCCCTCGTCTTAATTCGCCTCCCCCGCGCACCCATGCTATTTCTTCAATCGGGTTCGCAGAGGTTTTCTCTCTCGCGCACCCAAAGGAGCACCACCCATGTCCGCACGTTCTATCCGCCGCGCCGCCGAGCACAAAGCCGTAAAACTGGCCCGCAAAGCCGGTTTCCCCATCCAGTCCGCCGCCCAGACCACTCATCCATCTGAGCCTGCGGAACAAACCGCGCAAACCTTCGCCGCTGGCGCCACTTTCGGTTTCTCCGAACCTGAACCTGAGCCCGAACCACCCTCCGCCGCCCGCCTCACCGCCAACCGCGCCAACTCTCAATTCTCCACCGGCCCCACCAGCCTTGCCGGCAAAGCCAAGTCTTCCATGAACGCCGTCAAAACCGGCCTCACGGGCCGTACCGTTCTCCTCCCTTCAGACGACACCGTCGCCTACCAGCAACACCTCGACCGCCACTTCGCCGAATTCTCACCCGCTACCGACAAAGAATCGGCACTCGTCCAAACCGTCGCGGACACCGAATGGCGTCTCCTCCGCATCGCTCCTCTCGAAGCCGGCATCTACGCCGTCGGCCGCCGCAAACTCGCCGATCTCTTCCCCGACGAAAAAGATCCCGCCAATCGCGCCGCCCTCATCGAAGTCGAAATCTTCATGACCTTCCGCAAAGACTTAAGCAATCTCTGTCTGCAGGAGCGCCGCCTCCGCAACCAGCGCAACGCCGACGTCGCCCAACTCACCCAACTCCAAAAGGACCGCCTCGACAAGCACGCTGCCGACCGCAAACGCGCCCTCGCCCTCTACAAATCCAGCCGCAAACTCGGCGTCCCCTTCGATCCCGCCTTCTTTGGCTTCGTTTTTTCAACGGAGGAATTGCAAGATCACATCAGCCGCGAACAAGTCACCGCTTTCCTCCAAGGCCAGCCTTCCGACTTCACCAAAGAGCAATACGCCGCCTATATGTCCCAATGGAACGACCGCCAACCTTGCTGACCGGCGACCGCATCCGAGCCGGAAGCCACAGTGTTTTCAGAGCAGCCGCGCAAGTTACCGGAAAGCAGCTAGAACACGACTTTTAGTCCAAACTGCGCTTCTAGGGGTGCCCCAGCCAAGCCGGTAATTCTTCCGAACGAACTCGAGCTGAGGTCGCTGTTGGGATTGCCGTAATTGACCCTGTTTGTGATGTTGAAGATCTCGGCGCGGAATTGCATGCCGATTCTTTCGGTAAGCGTGAAGTTCTTAAACCCGCCGAAATCGAATTGGTAGAACCCGGGACCGATCAGTGTATTTCGCCCAAGATCGCCAAAGGTATATTGAGCCGGTATTGCGAAGGCCGCCGGGTTGACCCACAGACCAGTAAGGCTGTGCGCGCCGGAGTAAGGATCACCGATCACGTTCGGACGCTGAGAGATACTGCGCGCCCCAATATTCGCGATGTCCGAATCGAGCGTAGCCGTGAAAGGAGAGCCCGAAGTCGCCGACATAATTCCGGTCACTTCCCAGCCACCGGCAATCACATCTTCTAACCGGTTCATGCCATTTCCAAACTGCTTACCCCGGCCGAAAGGAAGTTGGTACACCCAATCGAGCGAAAAAATATTCTTCCGGTCCAGTGAGCTGAGTGCGCTGTCCGCCCTAAAATCGTTCGGGTTCTGCGGCGACGCACTGCTTGAAAATCCGGAACCGCCCACATCCATCGTCTTGCTGAAGGAATAATTGGCGCGGAACGTCAAGCCTTTGGCGAATCTCTTTTCTATCTTCGCCTGCAGTCCTTCGTAGTGAGAGGAGGCGACATTGTCCATCTCGCTGGTGGCGCCCAAAACCGGCCACGGCCGCCGCGGATCCGGATCGCCGGGGCCAGGCAAAGCGGTGTTCGCGTTGATGAACATCGTCAGATGCGTGCCCTTGTTTCCAACGTAACCGACTTCCGCAATAATATCGTCGGTAAGCCGCTGTTGAATATGGAAGTTCCACTGCTGCGTGTAACTTGTCTTATTCGTTCTATTGACAATGTGCTGATCCGTAAGCGGCACATCAGCGCCCTTGGTCACAAACAGAATAGGAGAAAAAGTTTTCTCAATGGGACTGGTGGCGCCGTTATCATTCAGGTTCGTTAGCGTTTCGCTGATCGCGTAGGGATAGTTTCCTCGGATGCCCTGCGCTTCCCATAGATAATTGCCGGAGTAAAAGATTCCGTATCCGGAGCGGATCGTGGTCTTATCGCCCAATCTATAAGCAAAGCCCGCGCGCGGCGCCCAATTCTTATAATCGGGGTTCACCACGCCCCGGCGGACGTTCGGCCCCGCCCCCGTAACCGGATTAGTGCCGTCCCATAGATATTGACCGGTAGCCAGATCGAACGAACCCAGCGTGTTATCGCGGCTATAGGGCCATCCCAAATAGTCGTAGCGCAGTCCTAAATTCACGGTCAACTTCTGGCTGACTTTCCAATCGTCCTGCACATAGCCGCTGTAATCGTGCTTGCGCATAATGGCGGCAGTCTGACCAATGTTTCGCAGGGCGCTGTTCGGCAGCCCAAGCAAATAGGACGCCATCGACTGTCCGGTGGTCGAAACGTTTTGCGGATCGTTGGTTGCATCGCTCGTGAAGTTAAAATTCCCGGTGAAATAACCATCGTCCAGATTATGCATGTAGCGGAAATCCCACCCCATTTTCAGCAAGTGTTTACCGGCGATTTTACTCACACTCCCCAACAGGCTCCAGGTATCGTCCGGGAATGGATAGCCTTGCTGGCTCACCGAGAAAAGCCCGCCCACACTATATTGCGGAAACAGCGGAATGCCTTTTACCGAAGGCACGCCCTGGAATCCGTAAGTGCTTATATAAGCCGCCGTGGCGCTGGGCCCGCCGGGCGCATTGTCGGTTATTTCCAGATTGTTGCGGTGGTAGCCCAGCCGCACATCCAGCACCGTTGTCGCGCCAAACGTGTGAGTATCGCTAACCATGGCGTTTGTGAACGTGTTGCCAACCGTGTTATCCACCGCCGGTTGCGAAGTCGGCTGCAGATTGTGCGAATCGTTTATGTTGAAACGGCCCGTCATCGTGTTATTGTTGCCGAACCGTTGGTCGATACGAATCATCCCTTGATTCCCGTTCAACACGTTGGGCGCGGTGTTGATGTAGTTGTTCCCGTTCACGCTGGTGTTCGGCGCCGGCAGAAACACCTTGGCATAGGCAAGCATCGCCGGATCAATGCGGCTCATTGGAATGATGTTGCCCTGAAACGGCGTGCGTGTCGTGACGCCGTTCACCGTTGTAGTGCTGGCCGGGTCGAAGATTTGCGGCGCCGGATTGCCCTGAAAATCGAGCGAAAGGTTGCCTGCCAGTTGTTGCGCGGTGGGCACGATCGACAGAATCGATTGGCCTTGGCTAAACCGGTTCGCCTCATAACTCACGAAGAAGAAAGTGCTGTTTCTTTTGATCGGCCCGCCAAAGGTTCCGCCAAACTGGTTCTGCCGGAAGATTGGTTTCGGCTCTTTGGCCTGCTGCGAAAAATAATCCTCGGTGCTCAAGTGGTTGTCGCGGTGGAACTCGAAGGCATCTCCGTGAAATTGATTGCTGCCGGATTTAGTTACCACGTTCACATTCGCGCCCGCGCCGGTTCCAAATTCGGCCGAGGTAATGTTCGTCTGCACTTTAAATTCCTGGATCGCGTCTATCGACGGCTGCACGCCATAAGACTTGAAGAACGTTTCGTTGTTATTCACTCCGTCCAGCGTGTAGTTATTATTTTCACTGCGCAGTCCGCTAATGGAAACGGTGGTGCCAGAACTCTGGTAGATGCCCGCGCCCGTGCCAACCGCGCCCGGGACCAGCACCGTCAACTGCGTGAAACTGCGCCCGTTCAGCGGCAGTTCCACCACCTTCTTGTTATCCACCGTTGTTGCCACCGTTGACGAGTCCGTTTGCAAAGTGACCGCTGTTGCGCTCACCTCCACTCTCTCGTTCACGTCGCCCACCTTGAGCGCCATGTCGATGCGAAGGGTTTGGGCAACGTCGAGTTTAAGGCCCTTCTGAATTTCCGTGCGAAAGCCCTTCATCTCGGCTTGAACGGTGTAAACTCCCGGCGGTAAGGAAGGAACTGTGTAACTGCCGCTCTCATTCGAGATGACACTCCGGCTGGCAGCCGTTGCTTCGTTGGTTATGAGCACCGCCACGTGTGGAATGGCTGCCCCGGACTCGTCGGTGATGAGTCCTACAACTGTGCCGAGCGAAGTTTGGGAAAACAGTGGCGCGGAAAGAACAATGAGCGCCGCTAGCAAAGTGCCAGTTAAACGAAGCAGCCATCCAGATCGCTTGAACCCAGCAACTCGGGGAACTCTTGTCACATACATGGTGTGTACCTCAACCTTTAGTATTAGATACTTGGTATTAGATATCTTTACCAACGATCAAGGGTAACGTCGTTCAATTTAGGCCAAGATACGAAGTCGAACGCTTTAGCTGACCGAATAGCATCTGAGCGCGATAACATCGCCGACCGCGCTATGCAGAGGCGGCCAAGTAATGGGCAGCGGGGTGGGTGGCTTGCTCGATATCGAGCAGGCGCGGCGACGAACGGCCACACGGGCAAGGATTGAGCTCGAGCAAGGCGCTAAAGCCCGGGCGCAAGCCATTGTTTCCACCGCCGCTCAAGATCATTTCTCCGCCGTCCAGCATTGTGCAGCCAACGCCGGGGGCCAGATGCCAGCCTTCGTGAGCTTCGCACTCGGCGCAGAGCAATCCATGATCCAGGCCCAGATACAGTTCGAAGATCGGCACACCGAAAGCTTGCCAAAGAGTCACGCGCCCCAGGTCGCTAAGGGGGTTGGTTCCGTAGTGCGTGACCACCACCAGCGCATGATCGATAGATGAAGTATCCAGCGAGCGGGAACCCGCCTGTTCGGCAAAACGCCGCAGTTCGCCGGCTGACCCCACCACCACATTAGGGGCGAACGTTCGCAGATCCTGCATTCTCTTTAGCTTGAAGGGCTGAACGCCCGCGAACTTAGGTCCGGAAGACAGTTGCGCCAGCCGCAGAGTGGGCGAGACGGGGAAAGGCAATTGGATGGGCGGGTTCTTGCGGCTGCGTAGCCGTTTCATATTTGCCTGAACCTTGCGAATTAACATCTGGAAGAAAGTGCAAATATGGGTGAGAAGATTTACGTCAGGTTATTCCGTAAAACACGTACCTTAGTCGGGCAGACGCAGTACTCGCGGCTTATGGAGCTGTTCCAGGTTGGAACACAAGACTTGGGAAGCCTGCTGCGCATCCAGGCCCAATTCGTATAGCGCCTTAGCCTGCTGCTCAAGAATGGCGGCGTTCCAGCCACGGGGAAAGAAACTGGAATCGCTGCCGAAGAGCAAGCGGCTCGGGCCCAGCACCTCAATAGAACGGCGGAAAACGGTGGCCAGGTCAAGACCTTCGTAACTCATCCAACGATTGCTGCTCGAGGTATCGATGAAGACGTTGGGGCAAAGATCGGCCACCATGAGCGCTTCACGAAACATTCCCGCGCCGAAATGCGGAATGACAAAACGCACCAAAGGGAAATGCAAGGCGACGGGATGAAGATCAATGGGATTCGAATAGCGCAGATTGAATTGACTGGCCAGGCCGAGTTTCTTACGCACGCCTACGCTGATAGCTCCGCAATGCACGAAGACTACGAGTTGATGGTCGCTGGCCGCTTCGAAGATCGGCACCAGGCGCGGATCGGTCAACGAGTACGTATGCATGGCCGGGAAGAGGCAGAGGCAGTGGAGATGCGGATTGGCCGCGGCGAGTTTAACGCGCTCCAGGGCGTCGGGCTGCGTTGGGTCAACCATGAAATAGCCATAGAAGCGGCCGGTATAGGCGGCAACGGCGGAAGACACGCTCTCTTCGTCGCCCGGCATACTTGCGATCAAGGCCGCCCGTTGAACGTTGTGGCGAGTCAGTTCGGCGGCCCACCGGTCGGCCAGTTCAGCCGGCGCGGCAGCAGGAATCTCAAAGTTCAAGAGCGGCGCGAGGGCTTCGGCGTTGGCGGCTTTTTTCTGTTGGGCAAGCACTGAGTAGAACTTATGCGAGAAGAAGTGGACGTGGGCATCTTGAATCGCCAGTTCGCCCCAGGGAGTTTGCGCCATCTGCTGTGATTGTAGCGGCAGAGCTTGCCGGCGGTAAAAAAAGCTTCATGGCGATTCACCCCTAATGGTGGGAACGGCCAGCAGCTTGAGGTCATCTTTACAGTCAGAAAGCAGTGAAAAAGCGGCTTTCAAAAAAGGACCTAACAAGGAGGTTCCCATGTTCAAGAGAGTTGGAGTTTTGGCGATGATTCTGGCGGGCAGCTTGGGAGTTTTGGCGCCGTCGGTGGCACAGGCGAGAGATTGCGATTATCACCGGCGCTGCGAACGCCGTGAATACCGGCACGATCGGTGGGAACGGCGCTACTACCGTCCTTACTATTACAACCGCTATTAAGATCGCTTGATGACGCGCGGCTTGGTCATAGCTATAAGAAGGGGACAGATTTTCCTCTGTCCCCCATCCACCGGTCGATCAACTTCCGCAACACTTGAGCGGACAGAGCGAGTCCTTTTGCGATCACTCGCAGCGCAGTGCGTCTACGGGATCTATTGCCGTCGCACGCCGAGCCGGAATATAACAAGCCAGCAACGCGATGGCTCCCAGCAGCAACGAAACCGCCAGCAGCGTTACAGGATCGGCCGGGCGCACACCATAGAGCAAGCCGGCCAGTAGTCTGGTCAGCAGCAGCGCCGCCAGCAGACCCGCGCCCAATCCTGTAGCCGCCAGGCGCATGCCTTGCCGTAACACCAAAGCCACAATCTCCTGCCGCGATGCTCCCAGCGCCGCGCGAATACCCAATTCGTGAACCCGGCGCGTCACCGCGTAAGACATGACGCCGTAAATGCCGACGGCCGCCAGCAACAGCGCAGTGGCCGCGAAGATGATCAGCATGAGCATCGTAAAGCGGCGTTCCGCGAGCGAAGAGGAAATAATCTGTTCCATGGTTTGGACACCATGGACGGGCTGGTCGCGCGTGGGGCCGGCCACCTGTGCCCGCACGGCGGAAACCAGGTTCATGGGCTCACTCTCTGTGCGCAACACAAGGGTGAGTCCGGTTACGCCATCGGCCATGAATTTGTCCGGCACTTGCAGAACAGGGAAATAAATCTGGTCGCGAATCTTACTGCTGTCGTCGGAATCCAGTCCCCAATGCTTGACGTGCCCCACGACGCCGACGATTTGCACTGGTCCCACCACCATCAGGCTGATCTGTTTACCAACGGGGTTCCGACCGGGAAATAGATGTCTTGCCAGAACGTCGTCGATCACGGCCACGGTCGGCGCGGCGAGGTTATCGCGATCCGTGAAAAATCGGCCACGCTGTAGCGGCAGTTTCATCACGCTAAGGTAATCCGCGGTGACGATAGAGAACATGGCGGACGTGGCACGGTCGGGCGCAGGTGGCGGTCCGCTACCCGGCCAGAAAGGAATTTCGCTGTCACTGTCGCCGAGCGGGATGAGCGATGTGATCGCGGCCGATTGAACGCCCGGCACGGTGGCCACTCGGCTCAGGATTTGTTGGTAAGACAGCCGGATATCCGCGGGGCTCGCCATCACTTTGGGCGAAAGCGCCACCTGCATAGTGAGGACGTTGCGCGGGTTGAACCCGGGATCTACCTCGAGCAGCCGCCAGATGCTTTGGATCATGAGCCCCGCACCAGCCAACAGGATGACAGCCAAGCCGATTTGCACGGCCACGAATACGCTTTCAACTCGATGACGTCCACCGCCGGCGCCGCGCGTGCCCTCCTTCAAAGAATCCTGCGGATTGGCGTTGGCGCTGTGGAAGGCCGGGGCCAAGCCGAACAGGATCCCGGTGACAATGGAAACCGCTAGGGTAAAGAGCAGGACGTACGGATCAATGCCAATTTCGGCGGAGCGTGGCAAGCTGCCGGGCACAGCGGCCAGCACGAGACCGGTTCCCCAACGGGCGATGAGCAAGCCGGCCAAGCCCGCGCCCAGCGACAGCAGCACGCTTTCGGTCAGCAACTGCCGTACCACGCGCGCACGTTCGGCTCCCAAGGCGGTGCGAATGGCAAACTCGCGTTTGCGAGCGGTGGAACGCGCCAGCAGCAAGTTGGCCACGTTGGCGCACGCAATGATCAACACGAAGCCAACCGCTCCGGCGAGCAGCAACAAAGTGGGTCGTATGTTTTGCACCATGTCGTCTTTCATGCCGACCACCTTCGCCCCATGCACGGCATTGGTCTCCGGATACTGGCGAGCCAAGGCGCTTGCGATCGATACCATCTCCGCCTGAGCCGTTTTTATGGCGACGCCCGGCTTGAGGCGGCCAATCACCATGATTCCCGGGCTTGACCCGCGCATCCGCAGTTCAACAGAGTTCCATACTTCGATGGGAACGTAGACCTGAGCGCTCTCACGCAGGCGAAAGCCTGCCGGCATAACGCCGACCACCACGCAACTGGCGGCATTGAGCGTAACATGCTTGCCGAGGATGTTACCGGCACCCGCAAGACGCCGCTGCCAGAAACCATAGCTGAGAATCACCGAGCAGGCTGCGCCGGGGCGATCCTCCTCAGCCAGAAAATTACGTCCCAGCAAAGGCTTAACGCCAAGCATGGGGAAGAGGGTCGCCGAGGTGTATTCGCCCGAGATTTGCTCCGGGTCACCCGCGCCGGTGAAGTTGAAGTCGTCATGGCGGTAGCTGCCCATGGCACTGAAGGAACGGCTGGTATTGCGCCAATCGAGATAGTCGAGATAGGGGACCGATGACTGGCTGAACTCCGGCGTCGTTTGGTAGATCCGCAAGAGCTGCGAAGGATTGGGATAGCGCAGCGGCTGCAAGAGCACTCCGTTGATCACGCTAAAAATGGCGGTGTTGGCCCCAATGCCGAGCGCCAGCGCCAGTATCGCCACTAGAGTGAATCCGGGGCTCTTGCGGAGCGTGCGAAATCCATAGCGAAAATCGTACCCTAGACCGGCCGCGAGACCAGCCGAGCGCCCTCCTTGGCCACTGGCGCCCAAGACGGCGGGTTCCGGCACATCAGTGCGCTCAACGCCCTCCAATCCCCTGGCCAGCAACTCATGGCCGGTCAGTTCGTTGAGCACGGCGTGGCGGGCTTCGCTCTCGGTGGCGCCGAGGGATTGGAGTTCGCGATACCGATCCTCGGCGTGCTGCGCCAATTCTTCAACGATTTCTGCCTCGCGCGTGGGACCGAGGTTCAAGTGTGCGAGATGCCGGCGAATCTGAGCGTTCCAATCAAGCATTTTCGACTCCTGTGACGCGGCTGATGGCTTCTACGAACCTTTCCCAACCCTTCCTCTGAGCGGCCAGAACTTTCCGGCCTCGCGCGGTGAGCTGGTAATAGCGCCGCCGCCGTTGGCCGCTCTTCTCAACCCAGCAGCCTTGAATCAAGCCCCGCTTTTCCAGCCGGTATAGCAATGGATAAAGCGAGGCCGCGTGGAAGGTAAGCGCGCCTTGCGAACGCTGTTCTATGAGTTTTCCAATTTCGTAGCCGTGGCGCGGGATCGCTTCGAGCAGCGAGAGCAACAGGAGTTCGGCGCTGCCTTTCTTCCACTCGCGATCAATAGCTGGATTCTCCATATGTGTCACCGCCACATATTAAGCCGAAACAGTGCTGGCGTCAAGCGGAAACGGATTTGGGTTCTTAAGCTTAGTGAGGGATTGCGTTATTTAGCCGGCGACTTCTTCCAGAGCCACCTTGTTACGGAAATAATCGATGGTGAGGCTGAGACCCTCGCTCAACGGAACACGCGGTTCCCATCCCAGCACGCTTTTCGCTTTGCTGATGTCGGGCTGCCGCAGTTTGGGATCGTCCGCCGGCAACGATTTAAACTCAATCTTCGATCCATTGCCGAAGCGAGCCTGGATCTCTTTGGCGAATTCGAGAATCGTCATCTCAACCGGGTTTCCCAAATTAACCGGATAGCGCTCTTCCGACTCACTTAAGCGCAGCAATCCATCCACCATGTCGGATACGTAACAGAAACTGCGCGTCTGTGAGCCATCGCCGAAAACGCTCAAAGGTAATTCTGCCAGCGCCTGATCGATGAACGCCGGCACCACTCGCCCATCGTTCAAAGCCATGCGCGGGCCGTAGGTGTTGAAAATCCGCGCAATGTTGGTGGCTACGCCGTGTACCCGGTGATAGGCCATGGTTAGGGCCTCAGCATAGCGTTTGCTTTCGTCATAGCAAGACCTCAGCCCAACCGGATTTACGTTGCCCCAATAGCTTTCGCGCTGCGGATGTTCCAGTGGGTCTCCATAACATTCGGAGGTGGAGGTGAGAAGGAAGCGCGCCTGCTTGCCAAGGGCGATATCCAACATATTGCGTGTGCCAGTAGAACCGGATTCCAGCGTCTCAATGGGATGCGCCAAATAATCGACCGGGCTGGCGAGCGATGCCAGATGAAGCACCCGGTCTATTTCTCCCGGCACATCCATGGGCACACAAACATCGTGTTCGATAAACCGGAAATGTGGATGGCTCAGTAGATGACTGACGTTTTCCTTATGCCCGGTAATCAAGTTGTCAACCGCAAGGACTTCGTGGCCTTTTTCAATGAGCCGATCACAGATGTGTGATCCAATAAAGCCAGCAGCTCCCGAAATCAGGTATTTCACGTAGCTTTCACTTTACCAAATTCGCTCTTTTCTACCAATTTCGCGGATGGAAACGACCTTCGTTCAAAAAATCTTACTGCTGGCGCTGCTAACCGCCTCAATCATCCTCTTCTGGCGGCGCATGGGCCGGGTATTATTCCGCATTTTGCAGGCCAAGGGCGAAAGCAATTTCAAAGTGAGGGATTTGGGCCACCGCTGCTGGCTTTTCTTCTGGGAAGTGCTTTGCCAGGCTCGCGTGATTGCAGGACGGCCGCTTCCTGGCCTGGCGCACGCTTTCCTGCTGTGGGGGTTTTGCGCCTTTCTTCTGGCGGAAATTGATCACTTTGCCACGCCTTTCGATTCCTCATTCATAGCCTGGCAGAGTGCCGCGGGA
Source organism: Bryobacterales bacterium (assembly GCA_963785595.1). Taxonomy (GTDB): domain Bacteria; phylum Acidobacteriota; class Terriglobia; order Bryobacterales; family Bryobacteraceae; genus Bog-105. Next base: position 198,838 of record CAWAVY010000007.1, read on the forward strand.
CTGTTCTATTTCTGGTTCGTATTCCTGTTTGCGCTCTGCTGCACAGTCTCGCTGGCCGGCCTCGCGGTGCGCCGTTACATCGTGAAGTCTGAGTGGCTCGATCCCATTTCCTGGGAGACCAACCTGACGCTGGCGCTGATTTTCATTGTGATGATGACGCTGCTTCCACGCTGGTGGATTACCGATGAATCAATGGCCGGCCGCGCTCTTTGGTGGACGCACACTTTGGCGTTGCTGGTGCTGATTCCGCTGGTTCCACGCGCTAAGAATTTGCATATACTGCTGAGTCCCATTGCGCTCTTTCTGAAACGCGAAGGCTTCAGCCGGATTCCGCCGCTGAATCACGCCGCCGATCCGGGTTTGGCGGCCGGGCGTAATATCACGCGCCTTACCGCGTTGCAAGCCTACGCCTGCATGGAGTGTGGCCGCTGCACCGAACAGTGCCCGGCTTACAACACCGGCAAAGAACTCGATCCGCGCTTGATCGCTCTTGGCCTGAACTACTATCTGGACGAGTATGGCCCGCGCAGTTCTGCGCCGATTCTCGAAGTCGCCGTTTCGGCTAAGGCCGTGTTTGAATGCACCACCTGCGGCGCTTGCGAAACGCATTGTCCCGCCGGCATTCAGCACTTATCCATGATTGTGGGATTGAGGCGCGGCGCGGTGAACACGGGTTCCTGGAAGGATGACAACGGCGCAAAACTGTTTCGAAATCTGCGTGACAATGGCAACGCGATGGGGTTTGCGGAAGCCGAACGCGGACGCCTGATCGGCGGGCAGGGATGGCCGATTTTCGACGGCTCGCAAGAATACTGCTTATGGCTGGGCTGCATGGGCGCGTACGATCCGCGCGGCCGCGCCGTGATCGAGTCGTTTGTCAAAATTATGCGGCACCTGGGAACGACGTTCGGCGTTTTGAACAAAGAATATTGTACGGGCGACCCGGCGCGACGGTTGGGCAACGACGCGCTTACGGATGAGCTGGCCGATGTTAATTTGAAGCTGCTGCGGCATTATGGCGCCCGCAAGATTGTTTCCATCTGCCCGCACTGTGTGCGCACGATGGCTGAAGATTGGTATCAATTGCGACCGAAGAGACCCGCCGAGGAACGATTGCCGGTGGACGCGACCATTGAGCATCACAGCGAATTTTTGGCTCGGCACGCGGCTCTTTTACCCTCGGAGGATACCGGCCAACAAGTGGCGTTTCACGATCCGTGTTATCTGGGCCGCTATCGCAAGGTGTATGAGGATCCGCGTCAGGTGATTGCGCGCACGGCCACGCTGGTAGAACCGGCCCGGACGCGGGAACGGTCGTTTTGCTGCGGGGCGGGCGGCGGGCTGGTTTTTCTGGGCGAGGAGAGCGGGCAACGTATGAATGAGGAACGAGCGCGGGAATTGGTGGCGACCGGCGCGGGCATTATCGCGACGGCATGCCCGTTCTGTAGCGCGATGTTTAGCGATGCGAAACCCGGCGGCAGTTCGGCGGCGGAATTTCTCGATATTGCACAAATTGTGGCGCGGCAAATTCGGGATTAGGGGTTGCGTGAAGGGAGGGGAAGGATGGTATATTGTCAAAGGCGGCGGATAACGCTGTCTTCCCTTCCCGAGGATGGGCGCGTAGCTCAATTGGCAGAGCAAGTGACTCTTAATCACTAGGTTGTAGGTTCGATTCCCACCGCGCTCACCAGAAAACCAAGGATCGAGGAAACGCTTCCCGTCGACAAGAGTTTCGAGGCACGCCGCAATTTCCTGATCCGCTGTGTCAAAGGCGTCGGAGGGTTGGTTATTCCTCGCGGGGGCGTCTTGGCGCAAGCAAGACCCGCGACCCCCGAATTTCATTTCCATCCACATTATCGCGAGCAGACGGCGTTCGACGCTGCCCTGCTCGACATCACGCCGGGGCGGGATGGCTTCGTCAACGAGCAGTTGAGCGATAAAATCGGCCTCATTCTTGATTCGTGGAGGACGGGCCTGCTCCGATCTCCACGGGATACCGAGGCGATAGAAATGACGCTCAGCGCCAAGTTCTCGGGCACTTCCTGGCAACCGGTGGAGTCACGCTCCCTGCGTCGCCCCACTGACGCGCTGGACGTGAGCCGTGTTAGCTTTGCTCCAAAGCCCTCGCTGGCCGCGCAGAGGTTTATCGGTGAGTTGCGATCGTCGTTGGGCACCTTTTCACAATTGTCGACAGCGGAGTTTCAGATCACCGCTCTGGATTCAACGGTGAATGGTCTGGCAACAAGTATTCGCTATGAATTCGTCGGCACAGGACCAGGTTTCCATCGAGAGCAGAGAATCGGGGCTTGGTCACTTGATTGGGAAGCCGGGTCAAAGGACGCGTATCGCGTGATTCGCTGGCAGTCTCACGATGAAGTGCGCAGCCGGTCGAAGAAGCCGTTTTTCACTGAGGTGACGAACGCGGCGTTTGGCGATTGCTCATCTTATAAGTCGCAGATGTTGCATGGCGCCGATTACTGGCGCACGGTGCTCGACGGGGCGAGCGGCATAGATGTGTATGGACACAACGGTGTCTCAGTGGGAGACATCGACGGAGATGGCCGCGATAGCGTTTATGTTTGCCAACCGGCCGGCCTTCCCAACAGGCTGTACCGGAACCGGGGAGATCGAACCTTTGAAGACATCACCGAGTCTTCCGGTGTGGGGATTCTGGACAATACGGCCTGCGCGCTGTTCGCCGATTTCGGCAACCGGGGACGCCAGGATCTGGTGGTGGTGCGGGCCAGTGGACCGTTGCTGTTCTTGAATCAAGGGAACGGTAAGTTCCGCCTGAAGCCGGGCGCGTTTGCGTTCGCCAATCCTCCACAAGGCACATTCACCGGCGCCGCGGCGGCGGATTACAACCGCGACGGCTTGCTGGATATTTACTTCTGTCTTTACACTTACTATCAAGGCGCCGGCCAATACAAATATCCAACTCCCTACTTTGCCGCGGAGAACGGGCCGCCCAACTTCCTGATGCACAACAATGGCGATGGGACGTTTCGCGATGTCACAGCGCAATGCGGTCTGAACCAAAACAACACGCGCTATAGCTTTTGTTGCGGCTGGGCCGGTGACAACGGGGATGGTTGGCCGGATTTGTATGTTGTCAACGATTTTGGCCGTAAGAATCTTTATCGCAACCGAGGGGATGGCACATTCGGCGATGTCGCGCGGGAAGCCGGTGTGGAGGATGTGGGCGCGGGTATGAGTGTCTGCTGGCTCGATTACAACAATGACGGATTAGAAGATCTGTATGTTGGCAATATGTGGACTGCGGCAGGCGAACGAATCACGGCCGCCCCCGGCTTTCAGAAAACCTCACCTGCCGAGACTCAAGCTCTGTACCGCAAACACGCCATGGGTAATTCGCTCTTCCGCAACACTCGTTCCGCCTTTCACGATGCCACCGAAGAGTCAGAGGTGGGCATGGGCCGCTGGTCTTGGTCAAGCGATTCGTTCGATTTCGATCACGATGGCTGGGCGGATCTCTACGTCGCCAATGGCATGATTTCGGGTACGGAGGGGCCGGACCTGAACAGTTTTTTCTGGCGGCAAGTAGTGGCCAAATCTCCCAACATCGGGAAACCCGACGCGGACTACGAGCAAGGTTGGAACGCGATTAATGAGTTGATCCGCTCCGGATATAGCTGGAGCGGCTTTGAAAGAAATGTTTTTTACGCTAACAATGGCGATGGAACATTTTCGAATATTTCTGGCGCGTTGGGGCTCGATTTTACGGAAGACGGCAGAGCGTTTGCCCTGGCCGATTTCGACGGCGATGGACGCCAGGAAATTCTGCTGAAGAACCGTAATGCTCCCCAGATTCGTCTGTTGAAGAATACGATTTCGGATTTGCCGCCGGCTCTGGCCTTCCGTCTACGTGGAACAAAAAGCAATCGCGACTCGATCGGCGCGGCTGTCACGATTGAGACAAGCGCTGGTAGACAAACCAAATCACTGCAGGCGGGATCGGGCTTTCTCTCGCAACACAGTAAGGAGTTATTCTTCGGATTGGGCGATGCCAAAGGAACGGTATCGGCCACCATTCGCTGGCCGAGCGGTCTTACGCAAAGCCTGAAGAACCTTCCGCCGAACCACCGAGTTTGGGTGACTGAGGGCTCGGAGCCATCCAAGATAGAACCTTTCCGTGTGGGAGGAACCCGGACTGAGGTGACCGTTCCTACGGCAAGCGAAGAACTCCCAGAGAGAGTCGAAACCTGGCTGCTGGTCCCGGTGTTGGCCCCGCGTTTCGACGAAATGGATACGCGGGGAAAGGTAACGCTGATCTCATTCTCGGAGGGGAATCTACCCTCTTCGGAGGAAGTGATCGCAACCTACAATCTGCTGTTTCGCTACCTCTTTGACCGGCATCGCGACATGCCGCTACCTACCTCGTTTCTGATTGACGAGGAAGGGCGAATCGTGAGCGTTTACCAGGGAGAGGTAGCTGCCGAAAAGGTTGAAAAGGACAGCCATAACATTCCACGCACGGATGCCGAACGGCTGGCAAAGGCGCTTCCCTTCCCCGGCGTTTCGGCAACATTCGAGTTTGCTCGGAACTATCTTTCGCTAGGTTCGATTTTCTTTCAACGCGGCTATCCTCAGGCGGCGGGAGACTTTTTTCAAGCGGCGTTGAAGGACAATCCGGCGAGCGCGGAAGCATACTACGGTTTGGGCAGCGCGTCCCTGAAGCGGGGCAAGAACGGCGAAGCTCGGGAACAATTCGAACGTGCGGCAAAGTTAACGGCGGCCTATCCGGAAACGACACCCAACGCCTGGAATAACCTCGGTCTGCTGGCCGCGCGCGAAGGGGATACGGAAAGGGCGATCGGCTATTTCGTACAAGCTCTTCAAGTGAATCCCGATCACTTCGTCGCTTTGCAAAATCTAGGCAACGCTTACCGTCAACAAAAACGTTGGGAGGAAGCGCGGGTGACTTTGCAACGCGCGCTGGCGATTAAACCGGAAGATCCGGAAGCCAATTACGGGTTGGGCATGGTGTTCGCGCAAGAAAACGATAACGATAGCGCCTATCGATATCTGCAAAAAGCGTTGCAGGCGCGGCCAACATATCCGGAGGCTTTGAATAATCTGGGAATCCTTTATTTGCGAACGCGGCGGCGCAATGAAGCGGTGGCCGAATTTGAAGAGTGCATGCGCGTTGCGCCGGCGTTTGACCAATCTTACTTGAACCTGGCCAGAGTCTATTCCATTGAAGGCAATACTGAGAAAGCGCGGAGCGTTTTGCGTGCTCTTCTGGCCGAACATCCCGGCCATGCCCAAGCCAAACAAGCACTGGAACAATTACAGTAAATGGCACGCTCGATTATTATCGACACCGATCCTTCGCCCGATGATGCGGTAGCCATACTCGTGGCTTTGGCATCGCCGGAAGAGTTGGAGGTTTTGGCGGTAACCACGGTGGCGGGAAATGTGCCGCTTTCGCTGACGTCGAAGAATGCGCGCAAAGCTCTGGAACTGGCAAAGCGCACGAATACGCCTGTCTACGCGGGTGCGACGGCTCCGCTGATTCGCAAGCTGATTACGGCCGAACACGTGCATGGCCGGACTGGTTTCGATGGCTATGAACTGCCCGAGCCAACCATGCCGCTAGCGGCTGGATTTGCTCCGGAAGCCATCGTGGATCTGGTGATGCGCCGCGAGCGCGAGGCTGTCACTCTTTGCTGTCTCGCACCGCTGACCAACATCGCTCTAGCGCTGGCAAAGGAGCCGCGATTGGCAAGCCACCTCAAAGAAATAGTGCTCATGGGAGGCGCTTTTTCAGAAGGCGGGAACGTTACGCCGGCGGCCGAGTTTAATATCTTTGTCGATCCAGAGGCGGCGGTGCGCGTGCTCGACTGTGGCGCGCCCGTTACCATGATTCCGCTCGATTCGACGCATCAGGCGCTCACCACGCCGAAGAGGCTCGAGAGACTGAGAGCGCTGGGCACTCCCGTCGCCGAGGCGTTCTATCATTTACTGAAATTCAACAAGATTTTCGATGAGCAAAAATATGGATGGGAGGGCGGGCCGCTGCATGATGCCACGGTGATCGCTTACTTACTCGCGCCGGATATTTTTGCGGGACGCCAAGTGAATGTGACGGTGGAGTGCGCTAGTTCTCTGACGCTGGGAATGACGGTGGTGGATTGGTGGGCCGTGACCGACAAGCCGGCGAACGTGCTGTTCATGCGTGAGATTAACGCGGACCGCTATTTCGATTTGGTGATTGAGAGGCTCGGGCGATTATGAACGGGTGGCAAGCGGCTGCCGCGACACTCAGTCTGATCACAGGGTCGGTCTTCGACGATCGGCATCGACCGGTTCCCGCAGCCAAAGTTTATTTAGAGTCTGCCGGGAAGAAAGCCGCAGTGACGGAGACAAACTCAGAAGGCGTCTATCGCTTCACCGTACCCGGCGGATCTTACTCGCTGCGAGTTGATAATCAGGAACATGGGCCGTTCGCCGTCTCGGGCAAGACCGTGAGGGTTGATTTCACGCTTCAGCCGCAGTTTTTTGACGAGCCGTCGTTTACGGTGGCGGGCGTGACTGACAACACGTATCGCGGCGGGCATGGGTCAGACACGGTTTTGCGATCCGCCGAAACGCTGGCAAAGTCAACCGCCTCATTGGACGAACCCCATCACACGCTGGCTGAAAGTTATGAGCGTGCCGGGCATCCGCTCGAAGCGGTTCGTGAGTTTCAACGCGCGGCCGAACTGGATCCTAGCGAGATCAACCTGTTCGATTGGGGAACGGAGTTGCTAAGTCATCGGACGCCCGAGCCGGCGGCTGAGGTATTTAGCAAAGGCCTGCGGGTGTTTCCGCAGTCGGTGCGGATGATGCTGGGGCTGGCATCGGCTTGGTATTCAGCGGGGCAGTATGAGAAGGCGGCCGAGTGGTTCTTTAAGGCGGCGGACGTAGACCCGAGCGATCCGAATCCTTACCTGTTTCTGGGGAAGTTGCAAGCGCGGGAGATCACCGAATCCGCAGGCTATCGGGAGCGCCTGGCGCGCTTTGCGAAACTGGCGCCTGATAACGCTCTGGCGAACTATTACTACGCGGTGAGCTTGTGCAACCAACACGATTACACGAACGCCCGCGGGTTGCTCAAAAAAGCTGTTTCGTTAGATCCTCACCTGGGCGAGGCTCATCTGCAACTCGGAATCCTCGATCACAGCATTGAGGATTTCAAGAAAGCGATTGAGGCGAGCCCCGAACTCGCGGAAGCACATTATCGGCTGGCTGAAGCGTATCGTCTCGGCGGGGAGACGCTGAAGGCCAAAGAAGAGATGGCGGCTTACCAAAGGCTTTCAAAGGAGTCAGCCGCGGCGGTAGAGCGCGAGCGGCGCGAGATGCAGCGGTTTGTAGTGGCACTACGGAACAGCCCGCCGGGTCATTAGGCTTTCAAACATATCGAAGAACTTGCCCGTGTCCAGATCGAGTTGGATCTCAACCGGCTGAAGGGTCACGGCGGGTTTGTCGCTTTCGTCCCAGGTGAGCGTGTTGCCGTAACCCGCCCCATGATCGATATCCACATCCAGATAGAGGGTTTGCTTTCTGGTGATGATAGACGGATTGAGCCACGCGGCGGCAGCGAGTTCGTCCCACATGAAGTCGTTGCCATCGCCCGGCTTGTAATATTTGGCGATGTAGCGCGCGATGGTGTTTCCGGATGCCTCCAGGTGTTTTACCATCTCCGGCGTAAAACGCGCCTTGATCGATATATCCACCGGCGTGCAGACGATTTTTTTCCAGGGCGCGCGCAGCACAATATGAACGGCTTCCGGATCGAACCAAAAATTGAATTCGTGCCGCGGAGTGTTGGCGAACTCGGGATTGTTGCTGACGGGGTTGAGGCTGCCTCCCATGAAGATGAGTTGTTCAGCTAATTGCGGAAACTGCGCATCCATAGAGATGGCGAGAGCCAAATTCGTCATGGGCCCGCCTTCGTAGATGGTGACTTGGTTTGGGAATTGATGCACCATGCGAAGCAGGAAGTGAATGGCGTCTTCCGTGGCCGGCTTGAGCGTGGGTTGGCCTTCCGGGAGCGGAGGGACGATCAACGCTTCGTGAAACCAGCGACTGTCCCACGCGCCGGTGTAAGCTACTTTGCCGAAGCGTTGTTCCCACAACTTTGTCTCCTCGCGGGTGCGCAAAAGTGGGGTGGCAGCGCCCAGCATGACGGGGACGTCCGTGCGGCCGATGATCTCGAGGAGGCGGAGGGTGTGCGCCACTTCCTCATCACGCCACTGATCTCCTGTGACAATGGTGATGCCCAGGACCTCCGCCTCCGGCGATTGAAGCAAGAGGAGCAAGGTCTGCATATTGCTCCCGCCCGGGCCGGAACAGTCTTCGTTGATAATGATCTTCCGGCGGGATTGCGCCGCCGGAAGTAAGCTGGCCAGGATCAGGAAAGCAGCAGGTATTTTCGGACTCAAAAGGCCGCTTTCAGGGCGAATTGGATGACGCGCGGATTGCCCACCGTGGAACTAATCGCGCCAAATGTCGCCGGCGAATTAAAGTCGGCGCCGGGCAAGCCAAACTGCGCGTGATTGAACAGGTTGAAAAATTCACTGCGGAAATCGATGCGCAAGCTTTCGCGCACCGGGAAGTGCTTCACCACCGAGAAATCGGTATTGATGAAGTTCGGGCCGGAGGCTGGTGTCCGCTTAGCATTGCCAAGTTCTCCCGCGCCAGGAGCCGAGAAGCATGAGGTATTGAACCAGGAGGATAAGCTTTGCTTGCCGGATTGTGGGCTGCAGGTTTGATTCGGGCGAATGAGACTGTTGCCGTTGTTCTCAAAATTCACGCCCGAGCCGTTGGCGCTGTCCACAATGAAAATGGGGAAGCCGGTTTCGGCTTTTTCAATCACCGTCACCTCCCAATTTCCCAAGATCGTATCCAAGGGCTTATTCCACGAATTGCCGAACTTTCGGCCTTTGCCAATGGGCAATTGATAGATGATGCTGGCGGTAAAGTTTTGGTTGACGTTGATTTGGGAAAGGGCCCAATCAAGATTCTGCCAGTTGGGCAGAGGGAAGTACGTAGCGCCGATAGTGCTGCCGAGGCCGTCCGATAGGCCGTTGTCGTAGGCTCTGGCGTATGTGTAGCCAATCAGACCGTAAATGCCGTAATGCGAGCTCTTGGTCTCAGCCTTGATCTGAAGTGAGTTGTAGTGAGCCCGGCCTATATCTTCAATGTCGGAGATTGTGGAATAGGGGAACGCGGTGTACGGGACGGTGTTACCCAATCCGCAGCCGAGCGTGTAGCCACTAGTTCCGCAAGCGGAAGGCGATGTGACATTAAGGTTGTTGCCATCACTCAAAATGTGAGAGCTTCGAGAGCCCGCATAGCCCGCAGTCAAGACAATCTCGCCGGGTAGTTGGTGTTCGACGTTGATATTGAACTGCTGAACGCGGCCTTGCTTGAAATTCACATTTTGGGCCTGAATGGTGCCGGTGAAATCGGCGGGAACGGGAGGGGCGGTAAAGATCTGAAAGCCGTCGGAGGCGCTGATAGCCGAAGGGCTATTGCCATAGACGGTAGCGCAAGCAGCCGTCGCGAAAGTGCAGGCGCCGCCGAAGCCAAAGCGGTCTGATTCGGCAAAGTAAGGTGGATTCTGCCACAAGCCTTGCGCCCCCTGATTCCAAGATGAATCGTGGAAGATGGCATAGCCTCCGCGTACAGCGGTGTTTTTGCTCCCAAACGGCTTCCAAGCGACTCCTATCCGCGGCTCCAAAGCGGTTTTATCCATTTGAATGCCGGCGGCGGAACCAGCGCCTTGGCCGGCAATCAAGAACTGGCCGTCGGCGGGATTAAAGTCGGCCTGGCGGTTATGGGCCTCAGTAATGGGAGTGACCAGCGCCCAGGCAAGGCCCAGGTTCAACGTCAGATCCTTACTCACGCGCCAACTATCTTCAACATAAGGACGGTAGAGTTTCCAGCGGCGGCCGGTGGTAGTGCCGTTGAAGGTTTGATCGTGAATGGCCAAGCTCGGAAGGCCCAGAAGCAAATCGGCGGTGGGCTCGAACGTCCAAGCGCCGCTGTAGATCCAGTAGCCGTCCCCGAAAGCCTCGGTGAGCACGTTCATCTGGTTGGCGCGAAAGCCCATGCCGACCTTGATGTCGTGATTGCCGCGAACCATGTCGAGCGAATCGGAAAGTGAGAAAACATTGGTGCCGCCTTGGAAGGGCGAATAGCCGCGATCTCCCAAAGACCAATAGCCGCCATCCAACTGAGTACTGGTGAGACCGCAGCTTACGCCGCCCAGGTTGGCGCCGGGAATGCCGATCGTCTGGGCAAAGCAGGAGCCGGTACCCTGGGAGGTGATGTAATCGAAAATGCGATTGTAGCCGCCGCTGATTTGATTGACAGTGTTGGGCGAGAAAACGTGAGTTTCGGAAAGAGCGGCGTTTCGTGCATGGTTGAGGATGCCCTGATTGCTGCCAAAAGCGTTGGCTTCCGCAAAACCGGGAGAGCCGCCGGGGACGTATGAAGTGGCTTGGTCGTAGCTGAAGCGCGCGAAGGCATAATCGTTGTTCGAAAAATTGTGATCTATCCGCCCATCGAACTCGCCTTCATTCAATTTGCGCACGGGTTCGTTGACATAGTTATAGCCGAGGCCTGGATTGTTGGCATTCGGCAGCGGGTAGAGATTGATCAGCTTCTGCCCGATGGAATTGACCAGGTTTGACGGAATCTTGTTGCAATCGACACCTTTGGGCTGGCTGCCATCAGCAGCTGCGGGGAGCGCATTGCCGCCCGAATCGCACTGAAAAGCCGTGTCAGTGGCGCCGAGCACATTGGGATTGACCAGGAAGCCCGATCGGGGATTGCCGAACGCATCGTCGGTAAAATCGCCGTTACGCATGGCAACGCTGGGCACCAAACCGGTGAAGGGTATGCCGTGGCGCTGAAACTTGTTTTGAATATCGGCAAAGATGAACGTCTTGTCTTTCTTGATGGGTGCGCCCACCGAACCGCCGAATTGGTTGAGGTTGAACTTTTCGGTATCGGCGGCAAAGAAGCTGCGCGCGTCGAGTTTTGTGTTGCGAAAAAACTCAAAAACCGTGCCGTGAATCTCATTGGTTCCGGACTTGGTGGTGACCAAAACCGTGGGACCGGCACGGGTGCCCCATTCGGCAGAGTAGTTATAGGTGAGAACCTTGAATTCCTGAATGGCGTCGATGGAGGGCAAAATGGCGATGCCGCCGCCGGTTAGCTCGTTATTGTCGTTGCCATCGAGCAGCCAGTCGGTGGAATTGGCACGGGAGCCGCCGACCGAAAGGGAGAAAGAACCGCGCGCCGCTACTTCACTGCTGGCGCCGCTGGTGAAAAAACTGTTGGGGTTGGTTTCCTGAGTGGTGCCGGGCGTGAGAGTCGCCAGTTGGACGAAATCGCGGCCGTTGAGCGGTAGTTCGGCGACCTGCTGGGACGTGATCACCTGACCGAGCGTTGGATTGGTGGTTTGGACGGCAACGGCGGTGGCGGTGACTTCGACGCTTTGCTGTACATTGGCCGGCGAAAGAGTGAAATCCACTTCGCGCTGCTCGTCCACTTGTAAGCGCACGTTCCTGAATTCGTTCGGCTGGAAGCCAGTATATTCGGCGCGCACGGTGTAGTTGGTGACGCCCAGAAGCGGAACCACGTAATGGCCGGCACTGTCCGATATGGCTTCGCGTACGGAGCCGGTGCTCTCGCCGGTGACGGTGATTTTGGCCCCGGAGACAGATGCGCCAGTGGCGTCCGTAACGGTGCCGGAAATGGTGCCGGTGGCTTGACCAAACAGCACCTGAGAAGAGAGACAGACAAATGAAGATAAAGCTATGGCACGTAAGGTCTTATAGACGATCATGAAGCTCCCCTGATGGCCACGCACGGAGTGACGAGATAATCTAGTATCTCTCGCTGGTCTATGGCTGTCAACGGCGGTGGTCGGTGCGCGACATAAAAGTAGCCGGTATGCGAGCTGCCACTCTCATAAGCCGGAGGATCCCGCGGCCGCGACCCTAACGGCTGGATTTTGGTTGGGACGGTTCGTGTTCGGTTCGAGGCCGTGCGGCGTGTCAAACCGTTGCCCACCCATTTGCCGAATTGATTAAGCCAAATTCGGCTAAACCTGATACGCTGTAACATCATAAAAGACGAGAGCGTCTTTGCTGTCACCGCCGTCAAAACAGGAAGTTAGGATACACAGGATGAAGCCATCCAGCGCGCTGGAACCACCACATGAGGAGCGCTCTGCCGAAGCCCTCCAAGCGAAGCACGAACCCGGAATCTATCCCGATCTAGATCTCGACAAAAGCGGCCCCACCAAGAACTATTGGTGGGTCTGGCTCATTATTTTTGGATTAATCGCCTACGGCTGCTTTAGGCTTTATCAAAGCCAAAACAACCGCAAAGCGGATATGACCGCTCAAAAAGGTATGAAGGGTCCGCGCAGCTTGCCCGTTGTCGCGGCCACCGCGCGCAGTGGCGACATGCCCGTTTATCTGCAGGGCTTGGGCACCGTCACCGCGTTTAATACCGTCACCGTCAAGCCGCGTGTTGACGGGCAATTGATCAGCGTCAACTTTCGCGAAGGGCAGGAAGTCCACCAGGGCGATCTGCTCGCCACGCTTGATCCGCGCCCGTTCCAAGTGGTGCTAGATCAGGCGAATGGCAGTCTGGCGCAGGCCCAGGGCACGCTCGCCAAAGACGAAGCGGCCTTGCGCGACGCCCAAGTAAACTATGTGCGCGATCAGGAATTGTTCAAGGCGCAAATCATCGCGCAGCAACAGTTGGATACCCAGTTGGCCACCGCCGATCAAGTCCGCGGCTCCATTGAAGCCGATAAGGCCGCCATCGAAGCCGCCGAGGCCACCATCAATAGCGCCAAACTCAATCTCGTTTACACCCGCGTCACAGCGCCCATCAGCGGGCGCATCGGCCTGCGCCAGGTGGATTCCGGCAACATCATTCACTCTACAGACGCCAACGGCCTCGCCATCATCGCGCAATTGCAGCCCATTGCCGTTCTTTTCACCATTCCGGAAGATCAGTTGCAGCCCGTCCTCACGAAGCTTCGCCAAGGCGCCAAACTGCGCGCCGATGCCTATGACCGCGATGAGCGAACCAAACTCACCGAAGGCACTCTGCTCACCGTCGATAACACCATTGATCCAACCACCGGCACATCGAAGCTGAAAGCGGTATTTCCCAATACCGATCACGCCTTGTTTCCCAATCAGTTTGTGAATATCAAACTGTGGCTCGATACCAAGCGCAATGCCGTAATCGTGCCGCTGGTCGCCATCCAACGCGGACCCACCGGCACCTTCGTTTATCTGGTCGGCGCCGATAGCAAGGTCACCGTGCGCGGCGTGAAATTGGGCCTCACTGAAGGCAACGACGCTACCATTGACGATGGCTTGAAATCAGGCGATGTCGTGGTCGTCGATGGCGCTGAGAAATTGGCCGAAGGCATGTCGGTCACCGTCCGCCAGAACGACAAGCGGAGTCCCAAAAAATGAGCCCGTCTCGGCCGTTCATTCTGCGGCCGGTGGCCACGTCCCTGTTAATGGCGGGCATCCTGCTCGCGGGCGCCATCGCCTACCAACAACTGCCCGTCGCCGCGCTGCCGGAAGTAGATTACCCAACCATTCAATGCACCACCTTTTATCCCGGCGCCAGCCCCGAAGTCATGGCGTCTTCCGTCACTGCGCCCCTCGAGCGTACCTTCGGCCAAGTCCCCGGCCTGAAGCAGATGACGTCAACCAGCTCCTTCGGCAGCTCCATCATCACGCTCCAGTTTGATCTCAACCTCAACATCGACGTCGCTGAGCAGCAAGTGCAAGCCTCCATCAACGCCGCCGGCACATATCTCCCGCCCGATCTACCCAATCCGCCGATCTATAGCAAAGTGAATCCGGCCGATGCGCCCATCCTCACGCTCGCGCTTACCTCGAAAACTTTGCCGCTCACCAAAGTGGAAGATCTGGCCGACACCACTCTGTCGCAGAAAATTTCCCAGTTGCCGGGCGTTGGTTTAGTCAGCATTAGCGGCGGCCAGAAACCCGCGGTGCGCATCCGCGTCAATCCCACCGCGCTCGCCGCTTACGGCTTGGGTATGGAAGATCTGCGCACGGCGCTGAACCAAACCAACATCAATCAAGCCAAGGGTAATTTCGACGGCCTCAAGCAGGCTTACATCATCGGCGCGAACGATCAGATCCTCACCAGCGGCGGCTACAAACCCGTCATCGTCGCCTATAAGAACGGCGCGCCTATCCGCCTCGAAGACGTAGCCACCATTGTGGACGGCGCGGAGAATCTCCGCCAAGCCGCCTGGATGAATGCCACTCCCGCCGTCATTTTGAACATTCAACGCCAACCCGGCGCCAACGTCATCGCCGTGGTTGACCGCATCCATGCCCTGCTCGTCGTCTTGAAAGCCTCCATACCGAAAGCCATCGACCTCACCATTTTGACTGACCGCACCACCACCATTCGCGCTTCGGTGGACGACGTCAAATTCTCATTAGTCCTGACTGTCGCCCTCGTCGTCATGGTCATCTTCCTGTTCCTGCGAAACCTGGCCGCCACCGTCATTCCCAGCGTCGCCGTTCCCCTTTCCATCGTCGGCACCTTCGGCGTCATGTACCTCCTCGGCTACAGCCTCAACAATCTGACTTTGATGGCGCTTACCATCTCCACCGGCTTTGTCGTGGATGACGCCATTGTCATGATTGAAAACATCTCCCGCTATCTCGAAGAAGGCGAAAAGCCTCTGCGCGCCGCCCTGCGCGGGTCAGAGCAAATCGGCTTCACCATCGTTTCACTCACCGTTTCGCTCATCGCCGTTTTGATTCCGCTCTTGTTTATGGGCGATATCGTCGGCCGGCTGTTCCGCGAATTCGCCATCACACTCGCCGTCACAATTCTGGTATCGGCATTCGTTTCCCTTACCCTGACGCCCATGATGTGCGCCAAGCTTCTCAAGCATAAACCGGAACGGGAACAAGGGTGGTTTTACCGTAAATCGGAAGACGCCTTCAATTGGGTCATTTTGCAATACGCCGCCACTCTCCAGTGGGTGCTGCGCCGCCAAACGGCCACCTTGCTCGTAACCGCGGCTACCCTGGCGGTCACCATCTTTCTGTTTGTCATTGTGCCTAAAGGTTTCTTCCCGGTCCAGGATACTGGTGAAATTCTCGGCGTGTCGGAAGCCCCGCCCAGCGTTTCCTTCGCCGAAATGTCAAGCTTGCAGCAAAAGTTGGCCGCCGTCATTCAGCAGGATCCGGCCGTGGCTAGCCTCTCCTCTTTCATTGGCGTGGATGGCGTCAACACCATCATGAACAGCGGCCGCATTCAGATCAATTTAAAGCCGCTCGCCCAAAGAGACGGCGTGGGCGCGATCATCCGCCGCCTGCAAGAGAAGTTGCGCAGCGTGGAAGGCATCGCGCTCTATTTGCAGCCCGTGCAGGATCTCAGCGTGGAAGACCGCGTGAGCCGCACGCAATATCAGTACACCCTGGAAGATGCCGACGGTAAAGAACTCACCGTCTGGACCGCCCGCCTGGTCGAGAAGCTGAATACCCTTGGTTCCCTGCGCGACGTGGCCACTGATGAGCAGAACGGTGGATTGGAAACCACCTTGGTCATCGATCGCGATACCGCGTCGCGTTTAGGCATCGGCATGCAGCAAATTGACGACACGCTTTACGACGCCTTTGGCCAGCGCCTTGTATCGACCATGTTCACTCAATCGAACCAGTATCACGTCGTGCTGGAAGTGGCCAAGGATTTCCGCAACGACCCCGGCGATCTAGCCGACATCTTCGTGCGCTCCGCCAACGGCACCGAAGTGCCGCTCGGTTCCTTCACGCGCTATGAGGAAACAACCTCTTCCCTCACCATCAATCATCAGGGCCAATTTCCAGTGGTAACGGTATCGTTCAACCTGCCGCCCGGAGAATCGCTGGGTAGCGCGGTTAAAGATATTCAGCGAGCCGAACAAGACATCGGCCTGCCCAAAAGCATTGAAACCGATTTTCAAGGCACCGCCGCGGCCTTTCAGAATTCACTCGCCAATGAGGTCTATCTGATCATTGCCGCTCTCGTGGTGGTCTATATTGTGTTGGGCGTTTTATACGAAAGCTACATTCACCCCATCACCATTCTTTCCACCTTGCCGTCGGCCGGCGTGGGCGCGATTCTGGCGATTTTCATCTACCATGACGATTTCAATGTGGTCACCCTGATTGGCATCATCCTGCTCATCGGAATCGTTAAAAAGAACGCCATTATGATGATCGATTTCGCGTTGGAAGCGGAACGGCGCGACGGCAAGTCTGCGGTGGAAGCCATCTATCAGGCCTGTCTGTTGCGTTTTCGGCCGATTATGATGACCACCATGGCCGCCTTGTTCGGCGGCTTGCCCCTGGCTTTAGGAACCGGCGTCGGAAGCGAACTGCGCCGCCCGCTCGGCATCACCATTGTCGGCGGCTTGATTCTCAGCCAATTCTTAACGCTTTACACCACGCCGGTTGTTTATCTGTTTCACGACCGCATGGCCAAACGCCTCTTTGGCCGTCACTTTGCCGAACCGGAAAGCGAGCAACTGGACGCTGGCGACCGCGCGCGAATAGAAGAAGGTCTGCCCATAGGTTCCGCAAGATGAATTTATCCGCCCCTTTTATAAAACGACCGGCGGCCACCACGTTGCTCACGGCGGCGCTCGCTCTCTCGGGCGTACTCGCGTTTCGCTTCCTGCCCGTAGCGCCCTTGCCCGCCGTTGAAATGCCCACCGTGCAGGTCCACGCGAATCTGCCCGGCGCAAGCCCAGAGACTATGGCCTCGTCGGTGGCCACGCCGCTAGAACGGCAGTTTGGCCGCATCGCTGGAGTCACGGAAATGACTTCTTCGAGCCAACTCGGCGGCACGCAGATCACCCTCCAATTCGATCTGGATCGGAACGGGGATGCCGCTGCGCGTGACGTCGAAGCGGCTATCAACGCCGCACGCAGCCAACTACCCGCCAATATGCCCAGCAACCCCGGCTATTGGAAAATGAACCCCTCCAACGCGCCCATCCTCACCTTGGCCCTTACCTCCGACGTCTTCAACCGCGGCCAGATGTTTGACATCGCCGACTCGATTCTGGCCCAAAAAATTTCGCAAATCGAAGGCGTGGGACAGGTGCATGTCTGGGGCAGTTCACGCCCCGCCGTCCGCGTCGAGTTGAATCCACACCTGCTGAACGCCATGGGATTGAACATAACCGACGTGGCGACCGCTTTGCAAAGCGCCAATGCCCATCAAGCCAAGGGGGCCATCGGCAACGACCGTGTCTCTTGGCAGCTCGCCGCCACCGACGAACTTTTCAAGGCGCGCGAATACGCGCCGCTGATTGTCAAATACCGCAACAATGCGCCCGTCCGGCTGGCGGATGTGGCGGATGTATTGGATTCCGTCGAAGACACCCGCAACGACGGCTCGGATAACGGCAAACCGACCATCGGGATCATGGTTACCAAGCAGCCGGATGCCAACATCATCGATACGGTTGATCGCATTCGCGCCGTGTTGCCTCAATTGCAAGCCACCGTACCGCCTGCCATGAACTTGGCCGTGGCCCAAGATCGCACGACAACCATTCGCGCCTCGGTGCATGATGTCGAGCGAACACTCCTCATTTCCGTGTTTTTGGTCGTTTTGGTGGTGTTTGTTTTCTTGCGCAATATTTGGGCCACGGTGATTCCTGGCGTTGCTGTACCGCTCTCGCTGCTAGGAACGTTTGGCGTCATGTATTTGCTCGGCTATTCGCTCAATAATTTGTCTTTGATGGCGCTCACCGTCTCAACCGGCTTCGTGGTGGATGACGCCATTGTCGTCATTGAAAACATTACGCGCTATCTGGAAATGGGATGGAACCCCATGCGCGCCGCGCTGCAGGGCGCCCGTGAAATCGGCTTTACCGTTCTTTCTATGAGCACCTCTCTGGTAGCGGTCTTCATTCCCATTTTGCTGATGGGCGGAATTGTGGGCCGGCTCTTTCGTGAATTTGCCGTAACCTTAACCGCCGCCATTATGATTTCCCTGGTGGTTTCGCTCACCACCACCCCCATGATGTGTTCCAGATTCCTCAAATCGCAGCATGACAAGAAGCACAACCGCCTCTACCGTATCAGCGAGCGCGCTTTCGAACTGCTGCATAAGAGCTACGCGCATAGTTTGAAAGCCGTCCTGCATCATCCTCAATTGACCTTGGTGATCACGCTCGTGACAATCGGCGTCAGCGTTTATCTCTACATCGTCGTGCCTAAGGGATTCTTCCCGCAGCAGGACACCGGGCAGATTATGGGCGCGATTCTGGCCGATCAAGATATTTCGTTTACCGCCATGCGCGAGAAGCTGCACGCCTTCCTGCGCATCGTGCAGGCAGACCCAGCGGTGGACGACGTATCGGGCAATACCGGCGGCGGCACCTTGAACGTCGCCAGCCTATGGATTCAACTCAAGCCTTTGTCTGTGCGCAAAGTCTCGGCCGATCAGGTGATCAACCGGCTGCGTGGCAAATTGGCCCGTATTCCCGGCGCGACATTGTTTCTCACGGCGGGACAAGATCTGCGTGTCGGCGGCCGCGGATCGAACTCGCAATATCAATTCACTTTGCAAGCCGATAGCTTAAAGGATTTGAACGAATGGGCCCCCAAGCTACTCACACAACTGAAAACCGTGCCCATCATCTTGGACGCCAATAGCGATCAACAGATCCACGGGCTCGAATCTGAATTAGTCATTGACCGGGGAACGGCTTCCCGCATGGGCGTGAGTCCGCAGGCGGTGGATCAGACGCTCTACGCCGCATTCGGCCAGGAGCAGGTGTCCACCATGTACACCGGAATCAACCAGTACCACGTGGTCATGGAACTTGCCCCTGAATTTCAACAGAGTCCTTCGGCGCTGAACTCGTTGTACGTGCCCTCATCCACCGGAACACCGGTGCCGCTTTCCACCTTTGCCCATTACCGTACCGTTCTGAATTCGTTGTCGGTAAACCACCAAGGTCCGTTCCCATCCATCACGCTTTCGTTTGCCTTGGCGCCCGGGATCGCGCTCAGCCAGGCGGTCGATGCCGTCGAACAAGCCGAGCAGGAAATCGGCATGCCCGCGAGCGTCCGAGGCCAATTTGCCGGCACGGCGCAGGTATTTCAAGCCTCTCTCAAGAATCAGCCGGTCCTCATTCTGACCGCTCTTCTCGCCGTCTACGTCGTCTTAGGCATTCTTTATGAGAGCTACATTCACCCCATCACCATCTTGTCTACCTTGCCCTCTGCGGGCGTAGGGGCGTTGTTGGCGCTCCTGATATTCAAGGTGGATTTGACCGTGATCGCCATCATCGGCATCATTCTGCTCATCGGTATTGTGAAGAAGAACGCCATTTTGATGATCGATTTCGCTCTGGAAACCGAGCGCAAACAGGATATATCGCCCAAGAACGCCATCTACCAGGCCTGCTTGTTGCGCTTCCGTCCCATCATCATGACCACCATGGCCGCCCTGCTGGGTGGCTTGCCGCTGGCATTAGGCACTGGAACCGGTTCGGAATTGCGCCGCCCGTTAGGTATCACCATTGTGGGCGGATTGGTGTTGAGCCAAGTGCTGACGCTTTACACAACGCCCGTCATCTACCTTTATCTGGACAAGTTGCAGCGCTGGTTTGGCGGCAAAAAGCAATTGAGCCCCCGTCTGCAGCGCGCACTCTCGGACAGCGAGGTGGAGGGCGCGTACTAAAACTTGTCGCGTAAGATCGTTGTTACGGACTAAGGTCCGGCGAGCTTAGTGTTTTCGCTTTCTAAACCGATATCAACAATATGAGTGCGGTGATTGCTCCCGTTGAACAACTGGTGTGCGCGGTTTATGTGAGTTCAGCCCGCAAACTGCTGGATGAGGTCGAGTTGCTCGATCTGTTGCAGTCCTCCCGGCAAAACAACGACCGGCAGGATATTACTGGCATGCTGCTCTATCGCGATGGCAACTTCCTGCAGGTCCTGGAAGGCCCTGCGGCCGCCGTGGACGGGCTTATTGACAAAATTAAGCGGGACCCCAGGCATCATGGCGTCATCCTCATGTCGCGCCGGGGCGTCGAGGATAGGCAATTTTCGGAATGGCGCATGGCGTTTCGCAACATGAGCAAGAGCCACATGGCGGAGGATGGCTATAGCCCGTTTCTTGAACCTTACATCGAGGAGGAAGAAGAGACAGGCGAAGCTTCGCAACTGGTCTTCCGCCTGCTGCGCAGTTTCAAAGACGTTGTTCGTTGAGCTTACTTCGATTGCAGGTAAGCGGCGGCCGCCTTTGCCTGGTCGCCATCCAAATCGCGGCTCACCACGGTCATCTCCGGCGCGTGCCGCCGATCGCCTTTGCGGAATTTCGCCAACTGGCCTTCGATATATTCGGCGTTCTGACCGGCAAGCCGTGGAGCCGTACTTTTGCCTTCCGCGTCTGGCCCATGACAGGTCACACAAGCAAGCACCTTTTGAGCTGGAATGCCGTTTGTGAACAGGTCCTTGCCCTGCACAACCAGGTCTTTGTTTGCGGAACGTCCAGCAGCGGGAGGCTGCTTGGCGTACCACTCGACTGCTTCCTTTATCACTTCGGGTTTGGCGGCGTGCGCCACGCCCTCCATGTTCATGCGCCCCTCGCGGGTGGCGCTGCCCGCCTTCTTGGGCTGGGAAACCTTCATCAGCCACCGGAACAGCTCGTCCACTGGCGGCGCGGCTGGTTCTTTGAACGCCGCCAGCTTCTTTTCGGCATAAGCCGCGTTAAGCCCCGCCAGTTTTGGGAAATAAGGTAACTGCGTGTTGCCGTCCACTCCGTGGCATCCAGCGCAGTAGGTGGTGACAATGCCGGGCGCGTTCCACTGTTTCTGTCCCCAGGCGCTGGCAGCGAAGGTAAGCAGCGCCGCTGCAATCAATGACTTGTGCATATTAGAAGTCCAATCAAAACGCGAAGAAAAGGGTGATCCAAAGTGTGTTGTTATCGCTCGGCTTACGGCCGATTCCGTCAATGTTGCTGGTCAGTCCGTTGAACTTCGTGAAGCCGGTGTACTGCACTGTGGCCAGCAGATTCTGGGTTAGCGTCCGGTCCACCTCAAGAACGTAGCCGGCGGTATTGGGCTTTGCCGATAACAGCGTTCCGGTTGAATCGTTGACAGCATAAAGCGCCGCTTCACTGCTTCCGTTGCCAAAGAAATAACCCCCGCTGAAAGTCCATCCATCTCCAATCGAATAGGCGCCATTTAGGTTTAAGGTCTTGAAATTGTCTTTTGGATTTGACACGTTACCCAAGGGGTAGCTGCCATTCCACGATTGTTGTTCATAGATGTATGAGCCCCGCAGAGTCAACTTGCGGGTATCGCCGAGACGCTGATACTGGGTGTCGAAGCCGGTATCGGAAAATGTGTCGGTGGCTCCGCTGGGCGCCGCACTATCCGGATAGATCTTTGAACGCATGCCAAAAGCCCCGGCCATCCACACATTAGGTCCGCGTTCCCTGGTCCAATAGGCGCGCCAGTAAGGATTAAAGCCCTTTAGATACGCCGCGCCGTTTTGAAAGTTTGTGCCCGCCGTCATCCAGCGGTAGAAGCCAGTGCCCACCCGATACTCGGAGAGTTCCAAATAGAATTCGCGGTCAAACAACGCGTAGACGCCCACACTTCCCACTTGCTGGCCGAGATTTGCAATCATAGGACCGCCGGGCCCGCCGGGAGCTTGGGGTGCGCCATAGGCTGGAAAACTCCAACTTGGAACTGTATTCCAAACGTCTTGGACCGTTGGGTCGTTGTTGCTATCGATTCCAATCAGAAGCTCACTATTGCCTGGGTGAAAGAAATGAACCGCGCGAATATCCACGGGCCGGCAGCGCCTTTCCAGCCCGGGAAAGTGTTGCCGATTCCATATTCGTAAAAAATTCCTGCAAAATCGGCGATTTTCGTACCCACTTCGCCCGTAAATCCATAGGCTTCCGGCGCACCGTTCTGCGTTACCACGGGATTCCCTTGCGAATCATTCGGCTGGGCCGCCCAGTTCAAGCCTAACTGCCCCAGAATTCCCAGCGGCACGTAGTTGAACCCTTCCTTGCCGGCAAATGTCCGGCCGGCGGTGTATCCGGCGAGCTTAAAAAACCGTCCCCAAGGAGTGAGCTGGGGCCAATTTCCACCCACATGACAAGCAGCGCAACGTTGCCCGGTCTGTCGCGCGAACGAGGGTAGCGCAAACACTTGTGAGGTCAGGCACATCACAGGCGTAATCATCAGAAGAAATTTGGCAAGCCTTCCGGCAAGTGTTCTTTTGTCCATTGACTTGGGCCCCGCTGGAAACGTCGAGTACGCCCAATGGAATGGCATTAGGGCTGCCATCCGTCTAAGAGCTATAAATCAACAACTTAGTGTCGCCCGTATGGGTGTGCGAACATCCAATGACCCGAATACTGACCGCCGGTGGTCATCGCGGCCCGAAGCCCTATTCGTCCCGAAGCGCCTTCACGGGCTCGAACGAAGCGGCGCGCCATGCCGGAATCAGGGCCGCGCCGGCGCCAACCACAAAGAGGGCGGCAATGGCGAACGCATAGCTGCCCATGTCCAGAGGCTTCACTCCATAGAGGAACGCCTTGACCAGCCGGCCCAGGAAGAGGGCCAGAAAAAGGCCGCCGGCCAAGCCAACTCCAACAATGGCCGATCCGCGCAGCACCACCATTTGCACAATCCCTTGCCGAGTGGCGCCTAAAGCCATGCGCAGCCCGAACTCGCGGCGGCGCTGGTTGACAACTTGGGATAGCACGCCATATAGGCCGGCAATAACCATCAGCACGGCCAGCCCCGCGAAAGCGCCGATCAGGTAAAGCCCAAGGCGTGAGCTGAAATTGCTTTGATCTACCGCCTCTTGCATGGTTTGAAAGTTGTCCAGCGCGAGATCTGGCGCCAAGCGGCGGAACACCGCGCGTACTACCGGAGCCGCGGCGATATTGCCCCTGGTTTTTACCACAAAATGCACGGCGGTCTTGAGTAGAGCAGGATAGAACAGTGAGGCGGACGGAACCTGCTGGTAAGGGAGCATGAGCAAAGGCTGGGGAGGTTGCGACGTGCTGTTGTCGGTCTGATCGCCAATAATGCCGACGATGGTGTACGGTTTCAGCATGCCTGTACTCGCGCCGCCAAGGCTCAACTGTTGGCCGATGGCGTCCTTACCCGCGAAGTATCTGCGCGCCATCGTTTCATTGATCACCGCGACAAAGGGTGCGTTGGAAGCATCTTCTTCCGTAATACTGCGGCCCCTCCTAACGGGCGTCTTCATCAGTTCCTCGTATCTCCCGCTGAGCGCCGTGAGTCTCGCCTGGAGGAGTTGCTGAGGATCGCGCGGCCAGCCGACTACACTGAAGCTTGTTTCGAAATCGAACCCAGAGAAAGGCGGCGCCGAGACCAAAGCTGCATCTTGCAGGCCCGGCGTGTGACGCAGCCCCTCAAGCAAAGATTGGTACACCGTGGTATTCACCGCGGCGTCCGCTGGCATGGCTACGAACGAAGTAACGTTGCTGGCTTCAAACCCAAGCCGCGTATGTTCGAGACTCCACAGTGTCCGGAATAACAGCCCGGCCGCAATCAATAAGAGCGCGGACAATGCCACCTCGCCTCCTACCAGCCAGCCGCCGATCCGCGTCCTGAACGATTTCGTGCCCATACTGCGCGAACCCGTGCGCAGGGCCGTTTGTGCGTCGGTTCGAACGATAAATAAGGCAGGTAGCGTGGCCGATAAAAGAGTGGTCACGGTCGCTATCCCGGCCAAGACGAGCAAGACGGTCCAGCGCACTTCAATCGATTCAGCGCGCGGAATCGTCCCCGCCGGCAAGCTGTGGATGGCGGCGGTCATCCAATACGCCAGGAGCAGGCCGAGAGCGCAACCAAGCGCGCTGAGCAGACTAGCTTCTATGAGCATCTGTCCAACCAGACGCCCTTGTCCGGAACCAAGCGCGGCGCGCACCGCAAATTCATGCTGACGGCCCAGGCACCTGGCGATCAATAAGTTGGCCACGTTCGCGCAGACGATCAACAGCACCAGCCCTAGCGCCGCGACTAGCGCCAGGAACACCTGACGCACCGGGCCAGTTACCGTTTCATGGTAAGACTGACCGTGGAACTCGAGCTTGCGGCTGGTTCGCGAATCGGCATCGCGGAGGCGCTTCGCGATAAGGCTCAGTTCAGCCTGCACTTCGGGGAGGTTGGCACCCGGGGCGCGTTTTCCCAGGATCGTGAAGAAGTCGTATCCGCGTTCCCGCAGCATCTCAGGGGTCGGCTGCATAGGGAGCCACAGCCCCTTTTCGATATCTTTGCCTGCCGATTCGGGAAACCGGAAGCTCTTGGGCATCACTCCGACGACTGTGCGGTCATGTGCGTTTATGCGGAGTGTGCGGCCCGTTATCGAAGGGTCGGCACCCAGCACCTGCCGCCAAAGACCTTCCGAGATGAGGACGGCTTGCGGTCCATTCGCCTGCCCTTCCGCCTCCGTAAACGTACGGCCTATTAACGTCTGAGTGCCGAGGATGCTAAAGAGGTTGGGCGTTACCACCGAGGTGACGACGCTCAAGGAAACGCCTTTGTTCTGCACCACCGCGACATCGTTCGAATACCCTGCGACATCCGCTAGCGCGTGAGACTGGCTGCGGATATCGGTGTAATCGAGCCATGAAACTGCACCTTCAGACCCGCCAATATTTACCAGGCGATCCGGTTCGGCGTAGGGAAGCGGTTGCAAAAGAACGCTCTCCACAATCGTGAACATGGCAGTGTTCGCGCCAATTCCGAGAGCGAGAGTGACAACCGCCAGGATGGCGACTTCGGGAGATTGGCGCAACTGGCGGAAGGCGTAGCGAAGATTCTGAACGATGATCTGCATATGGTTGACTCTCTTGTAAACTACCGAATTTGCGACACTTTGCCGTCGCGCACTTCATAAACAATGTCGGCGACGGTGAGCAGGTGCGAGCGATGAGCGACGACGATACGCGTGGGCGCGAGGTTGGCGAGTACCTCCGAGATCTTTTCCTCCGACTCCGCGTCGAGATTGGCGGTTCCTTCATCGAAGAGAATGATGCCGGGCTCGCGATAGAGCGCGCGCGCGATGAGAAGCCGCTGGCGTTGTCCACCGGAGATTTGCACGCCCATATCTCCAACGCGTGTCCCGTAATCCATGGGCATGGCTTGGATCTCTTCGTGAATGGCGGCGTCTCTGGCTGCCGCGCGCACTCTTTCGACCTTGAAGCGGGGATCAAAAAAAGCGATGTTGTCGTTGATGGAACCGCCCAGAAGAGTGTCATCCTGCATCACCGTTCCAAACCGCTCGCGCCACA
The DNA here is from genome assembly GCA_963785595.1 of Bryobacterales bacterium. Taxonomy (GTDB): domain Bacteria; phylum Acidobacteriota; class Terriglobia; order Bryobacterales; family Bryobacteraceae; genus Bog-105. The sequence continues at coordinate 224,233 of CAWAVY010000007.1, forward strand.
CCTGGCGATTTACGTCTTCAATGGGCACACCATCCAGTTTGATGGTTCCTTGCTGCGGCTTTTCAATGCCTAACATGAGCTTGACCAAGGTGGATTTGCCGCTGCCCGACGGACCGACAATGGCTACACAGGCGCCGGCGGGAAATTCCATAGAAACGTTATCAAGCACCAGCGGCTCAGTAGGCCCGTAGCGGAAACTGATGTTCTCAAGCTTAAGACAACCGGGACCTTCCACCTGAGTGAGCCCGCCACCTTGTGGTTCAGGTTCAGTGAGCATAAGATCGTCAAGCCGCCTCACGTGGACACCCGCCAATTGCATAGACCAGATATTTTCCATGACTGTGGAAACTCTTTCACGAAACACGCCCCGGTAAGCCAGAAAGCCGAAAAGGACGCCCGTGGTGACCGGCGCGAAACCCACTCCCAGAATTCCAACGGATAAAACAGCGGCCCACTCGAGAGCTCCCGCCGCTGACGTGATGGCGCCAATGGTGTTGCGCTGGCGGGTCAAGCGGGTGTTGGCGTTGAGCACACGAACAAGTTCGTTCTCCCAAACGGCAAAGCGCTGTGCTTCCCTGCCCGCCAGTTTAATGGCCTGAATGGCGCGCATCGATTCCAGCAGACGCGACATCTCTTTTCCCTCCGCTTCGAGCAGATCCTCAGACAATTCACGCTGCCTGCGTAATCCGAGGAGGCGGACGCTTATCTCAATGGCTAATCCGGCAATGACAATGAGAGCCAGATGCGGGCTGAAGACAATCATCAATACAGCGGTGACTGAACCGACGAGGAGATCAATCAGCATGGGAGCAGCCTGATCGGTAACGAAGCGGCGGATGGTATCTACAGAGCGAACGCGAGCGAGGATATCTCCCAGCATTTGACGCTGGAAGAAAGCGACAGGAAGGGAAAAGAGCCGCGCGACGATGTGAGTGGAGACGCGATGAACAAAAATGCCGCCAAGGCGGGTGATGACTAATCCCCGGGTCCAGGCTGAACCGGCCTGAACCATCATCATGAGGGCGATACCACAGGCGATCCAGATGAGATGCGGATTTGCCTGCAACCCACCCGCATGATCGATGACATTGCGATACGCAAAGGGCATAGCGACGATGGTGAGTTGGAGCAACACGGTGAGCCATAGCATGGAAAGTGCGGAGGAGCGCAAGCGGCGGTCGTCAAGCCACGCTTTGCGGAAACTCCGCGAGAGCCGCATTACGCCGGGTTGAAAAGCACCGGTGGGAGTGAACTCTATGGCGATACCCGTGAAGTGTGGAGACATGGAATCGAGAGTCACGTTAAGACGGCCGCGCGCCGGGTCAACAATAGTGGCAACGTTGCCCTTCACTCTTTCCAGCACGACGAAATGATCGAGGTTCCAGTGCAAAATAGCGGGCAGCTTTAGATCTTCGGTGCGCTGCAGACCGATGCGGACCGGGCGCGGCGCAAGACCGATACTCGCGGCGAGATTCATCAGAGTACGCAAATTGACCCCGCGGGGCGTAACGGCCACTCTGGCACGGAAGGCCGCAAGATCGCCTTTCAGGCCCCAAGCGGCAGCTATCATGGCAAGGCTGGCCAGCGCGCATTCGCTGGTCTCACCCTGCAGAATGACGGGAACGCGGCGTGCCGCAGCATTGGGGAGAGTGACGGCCGCACCCATATTAGTGGCCTCCCAGGAAAATTAAAACAAGAGCGGCCGCGGCGACAAGTGACAACACAACCGTGATCGAACCCTCAAAGGGGTGTTTCGCGTCCCAAGGCTCGCCGGCTTGGCGTGTCGTATAGGCTTCCACCGCCTCAGGACGAAAAACTTCGTGACTGTAAAGCCACCCGGCTCTTTTCTGGCTAGGCTGCATGATGTTCTCCCTCAACTGGCAAGGCGCAGAGCAAGGTCTGAAAGAGGCGTCCCATTTCGTACCAGGAAGGCTCCAATCTCCGCATACATGTCTTTCAAGCCGGAACAGTATAGATTGTGATTGCCAAATCCACGCGCTTTAGAGAAGCGATTGATAGGGCGGCCAGCCTTGCAGATTTTCCACCACTCACAAGCCTGACATTTCTCCGGCTTGATTGTAACGGCATCCGCCTGCTCCTGCCAGGCGCTTGATTCGAGGAGATCGCGCAGGTCGTTCTTTGCGACATTCAAACCCGTAGAGGCAAGGCGTGGGTCTGCTGTACGCAACGTGTCTTCCGGGCCGAGGTCGCCATTCGATGAAACGGAGACGATATTGCGGTAATCGTCCCGATAGGTTTGGACAAGCTCCATGGCGGCCGGATCGACCATGGCGGAGAGCAACTCCGAGAACACACGAATCCTGATCTTTGGATTTTTGCCGGCGAGCCAGGCGCGCAGAGACGCCAGGAGGAACCGCTCGACGCCGCGAACCACTTGGTCGCCCACAACTGAATCCCATGTGTAATCGGGAGTTAAGAAGCTCATGTGTGTAACACCGAGATCATTCACAAAGTGCCGGTAGACCTTCGCGCCATCGGCAAACGGATTTATGACGCAGAGCAAGCCAGGCGCGGCCATTCTTCCTTGGGCAGCCGCCTGTTGGAGCAGCCGCAGACCAGCGACCGTTCGATCATAGGAGCCACGGCCCTTCAGGTCGAGCCGGTGCAAATCGTTTACGGCAGGCGGCCCGTCAAGCGAAACCCCAACCGCGATTTGGAAGCGCTCGAAAAGATCGATCCAGCCGTTATCGATCAATACCGCATTTGTCTGCATTGAAAAGTTGAATTTGAAGCCGTTCTCGCAAGCACGAAGCGTCTCGCACATTTCGGCAAAGCGCGGCTTGCTCATTAGCAAAGGCTCGCCGCCGTGGAAGACGAATTGGATGAGGTCTAATTGGTGATCTCGTGCCGCTCGAGCGGCGAACGCGCCTACGTCTTCAACTACCTGGCGGGGCACCAGCGGCGGATGTTGTTTCCATGAATCGTCGCCGGCGAAAAAGAAGTAGCAATAGTCGCATTTCAGGTTGCAACGCTCACTGATTTTGAAAACGATATTTAAATTTTGCAGTCGCATGTGATTTCCAAGCTTCGCTTTTGATTAGTGAAAGCCGGGCAGAACTCGTTTCAGGTAATTTGCGGGTTTTCATTGAACACAAACAAAGCGGAATGATACGGCGCTCCCGGTGAGGGATAAGCGCGCATCATTCCGCAAATTCGGCCGCAAATTCGGCCGCAAATTTGGCCGCAAATTCGGACGCGAATTAAGGACGCGAATTAAGGACTTACTTGGCAGTGAAGTAGATGGGGTGCGGGGGCTTCGGCGCATCGGATTCGAAGCTGATGAACGACAGGAAGTAGCCACCAGTAACCGCATCGATGTGGGCATCGATGAGATCCTGGGCGCCTTCCAGATCGGCGTTGTTGGCAACGCGATTCGCGATTTGTTTTTGTAACTCGGACATTTGGTCTCTTTCCTTTCTGATTTTGATAGCCGCTTTTGCGGCTTCGCTAATTAGTGAAGCGCAATAAAAAGCCGTATCACTCCGCACCAATTTCTTTGCGGTTTTAGCGTTGGCCGCTTACTAGAATCAAGTACACTCGAAAGCGATGATCGCCCCGCGTTCGCTCACCGCCCTCTTGATTATTCTGTGCGCTCTCCCACTCGCGTATGCGCAAGCGCCAGAGCCGAACGGAGGCGGAGTCGTTCCAGGCGTTCTTCCGGAGCATTGGAATCCGGCTGGCCCGAAGTGCATGGAAATTGCGGATTGGCAGATCCACGAATACAACAAGAACCTTTATATGATCCGGCAATCGGGTTGCCTGGATTACGAGAAGCCGTTTCTGTACCTCTTGTTCGGCAAGGATAAAGCGTTGTTACTGGATACCGGCTCGCGAAATTTTCCGGTGACCCGCATGCTCGATGAAGTGATAGGGCGCTGGCTTGTGCGCGAAAAACGCGCCGGCATTTCACTGATTGTGGCTCACTCACATGCCCACTCCGACCATACTGCCGGCGACACTCAAATCAAAACGTATAGTAATCCTTCCATCGCGGTCTCGTTTGTGCCCGCCGAAATAGAAGCGACAAAACAGTTGTACGGAATCCGTGAGTGGCCCACCGATGTAGGCAGCCTCGATTTGGGAGATCGCGTGATCGACGCGATTCCGATACCCGGACACAACGCCGTAAGCATTGCGTTGTATGACCGCCAAACCGGGATCCTGTTTACGGGAGACAGTTTCTATCCAGGCCGGCTGTACATTCAGGATTTCGAGGCGTTCGTGAAAAGCACCAATCGTCTGGTGGCATTCACGAAAGGCAAGATCGTTAGTCATATAGTGGGTTGCCATATTGAGCAAACCTCGACTCCCTATGTGGACTATCCAGTTGGAACGATTTATCAGCCCAACGAACACTCCATGGCGTTAGCGCGCGGCCATTTATTGGAGTTGCAAGACGCATTGCTATCGCTACAAGGCAAACCTGCCCGGTTGGCGATGCGGGATTTCACCATCTGGCCGGCGGTACACGATGCGCAATTGAACGAGGCGGCGGAGGCGGCATTCAAAGCCCGCGAAAAGCGTCAAATGGAGCAGATGTGGGATCAACCGAAACCGTAGGTACTGTCGCCAGCTAGCAGAATTGTTGTAGAATGCGAAGATCGAGAGTCAGCCGCTCCAGGCTTGCCTGACGCCACGTTCGCTAACCAAAAGGCACTCGTTTCCGTCATGCGCAAATACGTCTTGCTCTGTTTATTGCTTTGCTGGGTTTTGCCCCTCAACGCCGCGGCGCCCGCGTTCACGGTGGGCTGGTCGATCTACGTTGGCTGGAATCCCTATTTCTACATGGCGAAGAGCGGCATTCTAAAGCGCTGGGCCGATAAGTACAACGTCGATATAAAGATTCAGAGATTCGATTACGCTCCATCGCTGGATGCCTTCGTGGCGAAGAATATCGATGCCTGCACGATGACGAATATGGAGGCGTTGGACATGCCGGCGGCTTCCGGGGTAGACACCACAGCCATTCTGCTGGGCGATTACTCGAATGGGAACGACGCGGTAATGGTGCGCAATAACCTCTCGTTTTCGCAACTTTCCGGCAAGCAGGTGATGCTGGTGCAGAAAACAGTGTCTGAGTATTTGTTTGAGCGCGGCATGGTGATGAACGGCCAACAGAGCGAGTTGAAAAAGGTAAAACTGCTGAACACCTCAGACTCGGATATCGTAGGCGCGTTTATGAATAATCCGGCTAGCCAGGCGGTTGTGACCTGGAAGCCGCTGGTTTCGCAAATTCGCGCGGTAAAAGGCGTCACCACGATTTTCGATTCCTCGAAAATTCCGGGCGAAATCTTGGATCTCCTTGTCGTAAGGACCGACGTGCTTAATCGAGCCGATGGCTCCGGTGCGCGTTTTGCCAAAGCCATAACCGGCGCCTGGTATGAAGTCATGTCGCAACTCAGTGGCAAGGGTCCGCTGGCGGAAAAGGCCGCGATGGGAGTGGCCGCAGCCTCAGGCGACACTCTTCCCTCTATCCGCGAACAACTTTCCACCACTCACATGTTCTATCAGCCGGCGGCCGCAGCGGAGTTCACCATGGGAGCGGACATGAAGCAGAAGATGGACCTGGTCCGCCAATTTTGTTTTCGGCATGGGCTGCTGGGTGAGAATAGCGCTTCCGTGGACGATGTGGCTATCCAGTTCCCCGATAAATCTGTTGAGGGAAAGAAAGACCGGATTCATCTGCATTTCGACGCCAGCTATATGCAGTTAGCCGCAGCCGGGAAATTGTGAGCATGCGTATGAACCCATTCGATATTGAAGCCCGGCCGAGCAAGTTCACATGGGCCGCGCTTTCGTGGGTACTCTTCGTGCTGGGCATTGGCCTCTACTTTCAGGAATCGATAAAGAGGCACCGCGAGAATCCCGAAGATCGCGTGGTTCCTACTTTGGCTCAACTGGCGCAAGGCATTCACAACGCATTTCTCAATCCGGCGGAGGAAGACGACGATAGCGGGATAGCGCAAAGGAATGTGTGGCAGCGGTTGCGGGGCAGCATGATTTGGAAGGATACGGCGGCCAGTGGTGAACGCTTTCTTATCAGTCTGGCATTGCTCGCGCCGGCTGTGTTGCTGGGCTTGCACATAGCGCTGTTTCCTTATATTGGGGCGCTATTTATGCGCTTTGTGCTGTTTTTCGACAAGATCATTGCGCTTTCGGTGCTGCCCATTCTTTTTATTGCGTTCGGCATTGATGAGTTGTCGAAGATCATGCTGATGGTGATCGGCGTTGCTCCAACTATCATTCTGGACACATGTAACCTGGCAAAAGGAGTGCCGCGAGAACAGATTGTCAAAGGATTCACGCTGGGAGCGGGCAGCGGGACAGTGGCGTACCGCATTGTACTGAAACAAATCATGCCGAGAGTGGTGAATAGCATCCGGCTGAATTTAAAACCTTTGATGTTATTCCTGTTTGCCGGTGAAATGATCGCTTCCACAGACGGATTGGCTTACCGTATCGCGCTCTTGCGGCGGCATATGGGCATGGACGTCATCATTCCTTACGTTCTGTGGGTGGCGCTGCTGCTGTTCCTGATTGATGGCGCGTTACGTTTGTTGAACCGGGCATGGCACCCTTGGTTCAAGGAAGCATGAGTATGAGTCTGCCGCACGCCATTGTTAGCGAGCGTCTCACGGCGCTAGACCAGGAGGGGGAGACACACATTCAGGCCGCTCAGTTGTGCCTGAGTTTCGCCTCACGAACGCTTTTTGAGAACCTCTGTTTCTCTATTAAGAGAGGCGAGTTCGTTTGCGTGCTGGGTGAAACGGGTTGCGGTAAGAGCACTCTTCTCCGCCTCATGTTGGGAGAAGAGGAACCCAGCGCCGGTGAATTGCTTATCTCCGGCCAAACGTTTCGCGGCGTGAATCGTAACTGCGGCTATGTTCCGCAAAAATATTCGTTGTTTCCCGATCGAACGGTTTTGAGCAATCTGGTATTCGGTCCTGAATGCGCGGAGCTATCGCCCGGCAGATTCACGAGCCGAGGGCGCGCTCGCCGCCGGGAGATCCGGGAGGTAGCAATGCACTGGCTCTCCCGAATCGGACTTCAAACGGCAGACGCCCAGAAGTATCCACATCAATTGTCGGGCGGCATGCAGCAGCGAGTGGCCATTGCGCAGGCGCTTATGATGAAGCCATCCATATTGCTGATGGATGAGGCGTTTAGCGCTCTTGATCCGAACACCAGAGCGGGCATGCAAACGCTGATTCACGATTTGTGGTTGCAAACCGGCACAACTATTGTCTTTGTTACCCATAACACCCACGAAGCAGCTTGCCTGGCGAGCCGGCTGTTTGTGTTGGCGCGGAGCAAGAACGAAAGCGATGGGTTTGCCGCATCGAAGATCGTGCTGGACGAATCCATTGCGTTTGCTGGCGATTCGTTTGCCGACCGCCGGCTGCGGTCCGAGGTATTGGAACTGGTAGAGCGAATTGAATTGCACTCGCGCGGAGCATTTTCTAATGGCGAATAGGTTCTATATAGGTTGTCTGTGTATTCTCAGCGCGGCTATGTCTGTGGCTGGGCAAACTCCGGCGGACACTGGGAATAATTTCTTCGAGAACAAAGTACGTCCCATTCTGGCCACCAATTGTTATGCCTGCCATACGGGTGCGCAGATGGCGGGCTTGCAGGTTGATTCGAAAGAAGCGCTCTTGAAAGGCGGCGAGACGGGTCCGGCGATTGTTCCGGGCGATCCGGAGAAAAGCCTGCTGATTCAGGCCGTGCGCCAGACCGGCACTTTGAAGATGCCGAAGGGAGGCCATCTTAAGCCACAGGAGATTGAAGACTTGGCGGCCTGGGTGAAGATGGGTGCTCCGTGGCCCGTTTCGAAGACTGCTCCCACGGCGGCGCCGAGCGCCCCGGAGTTCAAGATCACGCCCGAACAACGACAGTTCTGGTCGTTCCGTCCATTGGAAACGCCGGCGATACCAAAACCCAAGGATGCAAAGTGGGTGCGTACTTCGATTGACAGTTTCGTAGTGGCCAATCTCGAAGCAAAGAACCTAACGCCGGTGAAGGCCGCCGAAAAATTAACACTCTTGCGGCGCGCCACACTGGATTTGACAGGTCTTCCGCCTACCAGCGAAGAAATAGAAGCGTTTGAAAAGGACAAGAGCGGCAAGGCGTTCGAAAAAGTGATAGACCGGCTGCTGGCGTCACCGCGATACGGCGAACGCTGGGGACGCCATTGGCTGGACGTGGCACGCTACGCGGAGGACGACGTGCGCGGCCTCGATCCGAAGATGCGCGGCTACATGCCATATCCAGGTGCCTATGTTTACCGCGACTGGGTGATTCAAGCGATCAATGACGATATGCCCTACAGCCAGTTCGTGAAGGCGCAGTTAGCGGGCGACAAGCTGGACGACAAAGTAAGAGATAAGATGATTGCGGGCACGGGATTTCTGGGCCAGGCACCCTGGGTGTGGGATCAGGCGGAACCGGTGCAAGGGCGGGCGGATGAACGGAATGAACGGATTGACGCGGTGAGCCGCGGATTTTTGGGCCTCACAGTGGCGTGCGCCCGTTGCCACAATCATAAGTACGATCCAATTTCGCAGAAAGACTATTACGCGTTAGGAGGAGTATTCGCCAGCACGACCTATAGCGAATATCCACGCACTTCCGAGGTTCAAGTGAAGGCCTGGAAGGAAAAGGAAAAGCAAATTGAGGATTTGGAGGACGAGCTCGATGATTTTGAGCGCGATGCCAGTGACCAGTTGACGCAAGTGCTAGCTCACCAGACGGCCAAGTATATGCTGGCGGCTTGGCGTGTCACTGGAAAGCTGAAAGAGACTCCGGAAGAGGCGTCCGCCAAGGAGCGCGTGGATATAGAGGTTTTACAGCGCTGGGTGAAGTACCTGAGCCGTAAACAATCTCCCTCACCTTATTTGAAAGATTGGAACGCCATGATTGCAGCGGGGGGAACAGAGCAGCAGGCGAAGTTCCTGGCGGGAAATTTCCAGAAGCTCATTCTTGAACTGATGGCGGAAGCGCAGAAGGTGAAAGAAGAGAACGAGATTATCAAGGCGAAGAACGATGTTCCTAAGAAGATGAACATGAACGCCAAGCCAAACCAATTTGAGACGAACGACCAGTTCTGCCCCGGATGCGATCTTGAGTTGAAGGCGCTGCCTACCAACCGCGCCAAGCTGTGGATGGAAATTTTTGTGGCGTCGTCTTCCGAAGAGCAGAAGCCAGATCCGGGCATTTATCGCTTTCATGGGTATGCTTTGGCGCGCCAAATGGGCACTGTTTGGAAAGACCACGTGGAAGCTCTTGACGCACAGATTGAAGCTCTGAAGAAAGCGATGCCGAAAGAGTATCCATTCGTGCATGGCGTTGCCGATAAAGACAAGCCGGTTGACATCTCAGTGAATTTGCGCGGCAGCCCGTTTAATCTGGGAGATCAAGTTCCCAAGCGCTTTATCCAGGTTCTTTCGAAATCCGACAGTGGAGATACCTTTAATCAAGGAAGTGGGCGGCTGCAACTGGCCGATGAGATTGTAGCGAGTCCTCTGGCCGCGAGAGTGATTGTAAACCGGGTATGGAAATGGCACTTTGGCACGGGATTGGTGGATACGGCGGACAATTTCGGGAAAATGGGCGAGCGGCCATCGAACCCGGAATTGCTGGAATATCTGGCGGCAAAATTCAGTTCGGATGGAATGTCTCTCAAGAAGCTGCACAAAGAGATTATGCTTTCCTCCGTCTATCAACTGAGTAGCGACGAAGATACCGCCAACAGTGAGAAAGACCCGAACAACCGCGCCTATTGGCGATTCAACCGGCTGCGTTTAGACGCGGAGCAACTGCGCGATTCCATGTTATTCGTGGCGGGCACGTTGGATCTGAAGAACGTGAGTGGGCCTTCCACCGATTTTGGTCCAGAGAATTATCGGCGAACGGTGTTTTGCAAAGTGAGCCGCTACCGGCTTGATAATTACCTGCAGGTTTTCGATTTTCCGAACCCCAGCACCACGGCGGAGCAGCGGTTTTCCACCAACGTGCCGCTACAGCGCCTATATCTGATGAATAACCCGTTCGTTTACGCGCAAGCGACGAAACTGGCCGAGCGCATTTACGCGAAGCCTACCGATGAAGAACGGATTAGCGAGGCGTACCGGCTAGTTTTCGGCCGAAAGCCCAGCGATGAGGAAAGGCACTTGGGTTTGAACTTTATCAAGGCGAATCCCGAGAAGCCTGGGCGCGATATAGCGGGCGAGCCGCTGACAGCTTGGCGGGAGTATGCGCGAGCGTTAATGAGTTCGAACGAGTTTGAGTTTGTGAATTAGTCAAGGAGATCAATAGAGATGCGACATAAGCCAGAAAGCCAGCCAGTTACCCGGCGTGACGCTCTGTGCCGCATGGGTTGCGGCTTCGGCATGTTGAGCTTCGCCAGCATGGTGGGGGAATCGATTGCGCGCGCCGGGGTCAGTTCGCCGGCAAATCCGTGGATGATTAACGACCCGCACTTCAAGCCGAAGGCCAAGCACGTGATCTTCCTCTTTATGAACGGCGGCATGTCGCAGGTGGACACCTTCGATCCAAAACCGGCGCTTGATAAGTACGATGGCCAGCCGATGCCGGGCGGCGATCTGAAGCATGAGCGCAAAACGGGCGGCTTGATGAAATCGCCTTTTACCTTCAAGAAATATGGCTCGTGTGGAATCGAAGTGAGTGAGTTGTTTCCGAATGTTGGGAGCGTGATTGACGATATATGTGTAGTTCGCTCGGTCCACACTGAGATTCCGAACCATGAGCCGGCGTTGATCATGATGAATACCGGCGCGAACCAGCCGGGGCGTCCCTCTATGGGTTCCTGGCTTACTTATGGTTTGGGGCAGGAGAACAAGAATCTTCCCGGCTTCGTGGTGCTGTGCCCGGACGTGCCGACAACGGTAGGTCCGCCGCTGTGGAGTGCCGGCTTCCTACCTCCCATGGTCCAAGGTACTTACATCTCCGATAGCGTGAAAGACAAAGATTTCGACCCTCTGAAGCTCATACCCAACATCCATAACGATGAGTTTGATCTGACCGAGCAGAAGCGTGAGTTGGATCTGGTGAGCCAGCTTGACCGCATGAATATGAAGAGCATGGGCGTTCACGATGCCAACCTGGAAGCCACAATTAGCTCAATGGAAACCGCGTACCGCATGCAAACAGAGGCTCCTGAGGTTTTCGACGTCCGTAAAGAGAGCGAGGCCGTGCAGAAGCTTTATGGCGAAGGCAGCACCGCGCGCGGCTGTTTGACGGCGGCACGCTTGATTGAACGGGGCGTAAGGATGGTTCAGGTCTACTACGCCAGAGCGGACCCCTGGGACCATCACTTCGATATTCAACTGCACCGCAAGACCGCGCACGATTCCGATCAGCCATTTGCCGCAGTGATCAAAGACTTGAAGAGCCGTGGGCTGCTGGATGAAACTTTAATTGTCTGCGGGTCTGAGTTCGGCCGCACGCCCGTGGTGGAAATGGGCAGCGGGTTTATGGGAGGACAAACACATAATGGCCGCGACCATAATCCACATGGCTTTACCATGTGGCTGGCCGGCGGAGGAGTGAAGGGCGGCATGACTTACGGAGCGACCGACGATTTCGGCTGGAAGGCCATAGACAAGCCGGTGCATGTCCACGATATTCACGCCACCATTTTGTATTTGTTAGGCATTGATCACATGAAGCTGACCTACCGCTACAGCGGGAGAGATTTCCGCCTGACCGATGTGGCCGGAAACGTGATTCACGATATTATTGCCTGATTAGCAGTAACCTGATTCAATGTAACCTGATTCGAGGTAAAGAGAGGCAAGCTTTTTTCGCGCTAAAGCGCCACGCGGCTCCCCTCAACTCTGCAAGTGCATTTGCTCCCTGACGAGTGATGCTGCACCCGGGTTCCGGCCCGGTATTTCATTCGACAGGAGATGAGACAAGTGCAGAAACCCAACAACCATTTAACAGTTCTGGCGGCCCTATTTTCGGCCGTTTCGATATTTTCGTTGCACGCAAACGCGCAATCCGCTTCGCTGCAAGGCATGGTTACCGATCCTAGCGGTGCGGCGGTTCCTGAAGCCTCTGTGACTCTAAAGAACGCCGAGACAGACTCGCAGCGGATCATTCTAACCGGCGCCCAAGGGCATTATCTCTTCGTCCAAGTGCCGCCGGGAAAGTACTCGCTGACTGTGGAGAAACCAGGCTTCGCGGTGACTAACAAGACAGGTTTGGTTCTACAAGTAAATACTCCGGCCTCGCTCGACCTACAACTTGAATTAGGGAAGACCTCCGGCGTGGTGAACGTCACTTCAGAGGCTCCCTCGCTCAATACAACCGATGCTTCAGTGGGGAACGCTTTCACGCAAAACCAGATCCGGCAGTTACCGCTCGAAACTCGCAACGTGGTGGAATTGCTAAGCCTGCAGCCTGGAGTGACTCCAACCGGTGAGGTGCTGGGCTCACGCCGCGACCAAAACAATGTGACACTCGATGGCGTCGACGTAAACGATAACCAGGATTCGGGGATTTCGGCAAGTACCACAAATGGACAAGGGTCGAACGCCAATGGCGCGAACAGCGTCTCGGGCTTCAACTCCGTCTTGCCGATTCCACTCGACTCAGTGCAGGAGTTTCGGGTGACCGTAGCAGGGCAAGGCGCGGATGAGGGCCGTTCGTCCGGAGGGCAAGTCGTGTTGGTGACCAAGAGCGGCACCAATCAATTCCATGGGTCGGCGTATGAGTTCAACCGGAATACACTGTTGGCCGCCAACGATTTTTTCAACAATCGCGCGGGCATTCCACGCCAGACTTTAAACCGCAACCAGTTTGGCGCCTCCTTGGGTGGACGCATTAAGAAGGACCGGGCGTTCTTCTTTCTGAACTATGAGCGCCGGATTGACGCTAGCGCGCTGTCGCAAGAACGCGCCGTGCCGAGTGAGAATCTCAAGCAAGGCTTGCTTACGGTTCCGTTGGCGGATGGCAGCGTGCAAACGTTGGGGGCGGCCGATATTCAAGCGGTAGACCCGCTGCACATCGGGCTAAACGCTGGATACTTGAAAATTCTGAACCAGTATCCAGTAGGCAACGACCCGGCGTTCGGCGCGGATGGCGGCTACAACTTTACCGGTTACCGATTCAATGCGCCCGACCGGTTGGACAATCGCGCCTACGTTGGCAAGATGGATTTCATTCTGGACAATGCCGCAAAACATACCTTATCGATCCGCGGAACTCTGTCGAATTCAAACCAGGACATCACTACGGCGCTCGCACAATTTCCCGGGCAGCAAGGCTCGGAATTGTTGAATAACAGCAAGGGCATGGCGGCCACGTACACGGCGGTTTTGAGACCCACCCTGGTGAACAAGTTTACGTTTGGCTTGACACGCCAAGGGTTGGAAGAATCCGGCACCAGTGGCACTGCTTTTGAACTGATTAACCTATCGCCCTTGAGTAACTATAACTCGCGCGCGAACGGCCGTATCCTGCCGGTCTACAACTATGTGGACGATTTGAGTTGGACGAAGGGCCGCCACACCATCGAGACCGGATTGAACTTCAGAACCATGACAAACGACCGGTTCACGTACGCGAACTCTTATCCGAGCTACGGATACAGCACCAATGTGGCAGTGGGTTTGGGAGAAGATATTCAAACCGATCTCACCAACTACCTGCAAACCAAGAATTCGGGGGCGCAGCTCGCCGATCCGTTTAATGCAAGCTCGGCGATGGGGATATTGCTCGGTCTGGTGAACAATACTTCGATCACCTATCAGTTCCAACGCGATGGCAGCGTGCTGGCACAAGGTGCGCCGCAAGTACGAGACTTCAAAATGACCGAATACGAAGGATATGTTGCCGACACCTGGCGAGTGCGCTCGGATTTGACACTGACTTTCGGACTGCGTTATAGCAACGACCGGCCGCCTTATGAAACCAACGGTCTGCAAGTCGCGCCCAATATCGGCCTGGATCAATATTTTGCGCAAAGAGTTGCGCTGGGTGGGCAAGGTGTTCCTTCGTTCGCCATGCCGAATGCTACTCTTTCTTATTCGCTGAGTGGCCCGGTGAATGGCAAAGGGAGCTGGTGGGGACCGGACAACAACAATTTCGGGCCCCGATTCGCCATCGCGTATTCCCCCAAAGATCCGGGCGGCTGGGTGGGAAAGTTGTTCGGCCGCAATGGAGTATTTCGCGCCGGAGCGGCGCAAGTCTACGACCGATTCGGAAGTTCGCTCATTACGCAGTTTGACCAGTTCGGCTCGTTTGGCTTATCCACCACGCTGGGCAATCCGGTTTCCTACACATTCAGTACGTCGCCGCGCTATAACGGAACCGACCCGGCACAACCCGCCGCACCCACGGGAGGCTTTCCATACACGCCGCCGGACATCGCGGGAATTGTGGGCGAATTCCAAGGTATTTATCCGAATTTGAAAACTCCTTATTCCTTTGTCATTAACTCGAGCATTGCGCGCGAGCTTCCCGGCAAAGTTACTCTGGAAGTGGGCTATATGGGACGGTTGTCGCGCAAGTTACTATTGCAAGGCGACGTTTACACCCCGCTTGAGAATTTCAAGGACACCGCCTCCGGAGAGACGTGGCTGCAGAGTATGACGGCTCTGCGCCAGACCTATAATGGCTTGAGTGCACAAGCGGGATACCCGGGCCAGAATGCGCCGGTAAGCGCGATTGCGAATGAGGTGGCGGCGAACCCCGGATTGGTGCCCACTAATCCGTTTATTGAGAGCATGTTTCCAGGGCTTGCCAATTACGCGTTTCCAGGCACAGCTTCGGCCAATTACTTCTATCAGATCTATGGCGTTTACGGCGGCAGTTACTTGGATATGTTGCATGCGTCCGATCGCATTGTTGGCAATTTTCTGCCAGGCCAGTGTTTGTCGCGGCCCGGCTGCTACACCTTCTTTGCCTTGCAAGGGAGCTCCATGCCTACTTGGCAGAATGCCGGCGAAGCTGATTTTCATGGCATGACATTGAGCTTGCGGCGCACCTACTCCATGGGCTTTTCATTCGATTTCAACTACACACTCTCCCATTCCATCGATAACGCTTCGGCAGCCGAAGGCGGTTCTGGCCAGGATGGCGCCGTGATTCAGAATATCTTCGCCCAAGGCCAATTCCGCGGGTCGTCCGACTTTGATATCCGTCATAACATCAATGCAAACGTCGTTTATGAATTGCCGTTTGGCAAGGGTAAGATGCTTTTGAAGTCGGCTCCCGGGTGGCTGGATGCCGTGGTTGGGGGTTGGCAGATTTCGAGTATCATTCGCTACACCAGCGGATTGCCCACAATTGTGCAGGGAGATTATGTCTGGAATACCAACTATTGGCAGAATTCGCTGGCGATCGTCACAGGCCCGGTGAAGGCCGGCCAAGCGATTGACGACAACGGCGTACCCAGTCTGTTCTCTACCGTGAATGCCGTCAACTCTTTTGCGGACGCGTGGCCTGGCGCTACGGGACAGCGCGCGGCGCTGCGTTTACCGGGGATTAAAAACGTGGACATTGCGCTGGCGAAATCGTTTAGATTGCCGTTTCAACAACTCGAATCTCACCGTCTTCAATTCAGGGCGGAGGCCTTCAACGCCTTTAATTTTGTGAACTTCATATCGCCCAGCTTGCAATTGTCAAGCCCCGCGACGTTCGGAGAATTCACTGCAACCACGCCGGGCCGCGTGATGCAGTTTGCCTTGCGTTATGAATTCTAGACTTTACTTAAAGCTCGGAAGCGTTCTCTGCGGTGTACTGCCTATGCTGGCAATGGCAGGCCTTTTCGCGGCCAATCATAACGTCTTTGACTTTTCGCTTGTCTCACCGGAAGGGAAAACCTTCCCTCTGAAGCAATACGAGGGGAAGGTGCTCCTGATTGTGAATGTGGCCAGCCAATCTGAATTTAGCGATCAGATTGCGAAGCTAGAAACTCTGTTTGAAAAATACCAAGCGCGGGGATTGATGGTACTCGCCGTTCCCTGCAACGATTTTGGGGCAGAAGAGCCGGAGCCCGCGAACGAAGTTGCAAAATCGTATGAGGGCTTTCATTTGAAGTTTCCTCTGTTGGGGAAGGCTTCGGTGATTGGTAAAGATCAGCTTCCGCTTTTTAAATTTCTGGCAACGCCGAAAAGAGAAGTCAAAAAAGCCGATACGGAGGAGGAAGGCGGCGACAAGCCTCCCCCGGCGGAGGTGCCCTGGAATTTCAGCAAGTACCTGATTAGCCGCAAAGGACAGTTGATTTCCAGGTTCGACGCAGACGTAGCGCCGGATTCGCCGTTGTTTATGGCAGCGGTGGAAGACGCGTTGAATGCCAAGGCCGCGCCTGATGATAAAGCTACTCAGCGGGCGCGCCTTTGGGAGCCAAGGTTTCCAAGTGTGCCCGCCAACCTCCTAAGTGAGTGATCTCTTGCGAGGTATGCACGGCATAGGGTTCGCAGATAAAGCCACTCACACGCGTACCATCGCGTAATTCAAGCGAACCGATGCCTAGCGGCGCGGGAATCGAGGCTACGAAGCTGCCGAACTGTTGAGTAGGAAAGGCCCACACTTCTACTTCGATTCCCGGTCCGCTGAAAGTGGGATCGCGAATGAGGCCGGGTTTCGGCGGCACGGTGCCTGCAAGGGCGTAAAGGCGATAGCAGCCGTCTGTTTGAGTGGTCTGAAGCATACGAGCGCCGCGCGAAACTAGCTGCGAGTTGAGAGGCTGGCCGGTTAGGTGCGCTCCCACTACGGCGAGCAGGGTGCAACCCGGCGGTGGAATGAGTGAAGAGAGCGCCGGTGTCTCCGCCAGAGGCGTCGCCACTCCACCAACTTTATTATTCATAGCGCGGTGCAGGCGATCGCCAAGGTATAGCAAAGCAAGGTCAGTGAACGCCGGCGCAATCAGAGACACGCCGAAGGGTAGACCGCTGGGGCGGAAACCCGCTGGAACGGCCACTGCGGCAAGGTCCAGGAGGTTTACAAAATTGGTGTAATAACCCAGATTGGAATTCAGGCGCACAGGGTCTGCCTCAACTTCGGAGATCGTGTAAGTGGTGGGTGCCGTGGGCAGAAGCAGAACGTCCAAACTGTTCCATGTTGGGGCGGTGTTGCGGCGCAGCTCGTGTAGGCGGTATTGAGCGTTGAAGCAATCCACGGCGCTGTAGGCCGCGGCTCCCGCAATGATCCCGCGCACCACAGGGTGAATGTCGTCCGCATGGTTCTGAAAAAAGCTCTCGATGGCTGCGAGCCGTTCAGCCACCCAAGGGCCCGCATAGAGTAGTTCGGCGGCGGCGCGGAAGGGGGTTAAGTCGAATTCAACGGCTTTCCCGCCAAGTTTCTCTAAGGCTCGAACACTTTGTAAGTAGAGGGCCTGGGCCTCTTCGTCGCCGAAAAATTCAAGCTGCGCGGCGGCAGGAATGCCGAATGAAAAGGAGCCGGTGAGCGATGGCGCAACGGCATTTTCAGCCGATCGCGGGTGCGAGTAGATATCGGCAGGGTCAAAGCCGCGCGCTTGTTCGTAGACTCGCTTCGCGTCGTGGCAGGTCAGGGCAAAGATGGATACACAATCGACGGAACGGCAGGCCGGGAGAACGCCATGCGTGCTCAAGGTTCCTCGAGTGGGCTTCAAACCTACCAGATTGTTAAACGCCGCCGGTACGCGGCCTGAGCCGGCGGTATCGGTGCCTAACGCAAAGCTAACCAGACCTCTGGCAACGGCCACTGCCGACCCGGAACTCGATCCGCCGGATATGTGCGCTTCGCTGAATACGCTGCTGCAAGCGCCATAAGGCGTTCGTGTGCCCACCAAGCCGGTGGCAAACTGATCCATGTTTGTCTTACCCACCAAAATCGCCCCGGCTTCTTCCAGCATGGCTACCACGGTGGCGGTTTTGCTCGCTGCATGAGAGAAAGCCGGACAGCCCGCCGTGGTTTCCATACCCGCAACATCGATATTATCTTTTACAGCGAAGGGCACGCCGTAAAGAGGGAGAGCCGAGCGATCTTGATCCGCTAACTGCCGCGCGCGCTCGACAGCCTGTTTAAGCGGAACAAGAGAGATCCAAACGGGCCGCAGCCCCACCTCTTCAATTTGCTGGTAAACGTATTCGATGACACTCGCCGGCGTTATGCCGGAGTTGTATGCGCTTTCGAGAGCAGCTAGATCGAGTCTCATGGCACAGCAACCAGAATCAGCGTTTGGCCGGGCAGCACTAAGGCACCCGTTTTGCACCTGACCTCTTGCACAACACCTCCCACGTGAGAAGTGATCATCAATTCGCTTTTCATAGCCTCCAGGCAGAGGAGATTCTGGCCCGCCTCTATGGTCTGTCCGGCGTCCACCAGAATTTTCCACACACTCGCGGTGAGTGGAGATTTCACTGGCTGGCAACCATCGGGAATTGCCGATGCTATGGCAGGTTCGTCATCTTCCGGCGCATCCATAATGATGGCTTGTCCCGCCGCTTCCCACCGGGCGCGTTCTTCGGCGAACGCTTGCTGCTGGCGCAACTTGCTGGTTTGCGTTTGAGCTTCAATGGATTTTAGAAAGCGCTGGTGGTCAGGATAGCTGAAACTGGCCGGCTCTATGCGCACTGTGTGTTTGCCGTGCGGAAAGTCATCCCTGATGTCCAGCAGATCTGAAGCGCTGACCGGGTAAAAGCGGATTTGATCGAAGAAGCGCAAGAGCCATGGAGTTCCGGGCTCGAAGTTCTGAGTAGCCTGGAAGGTGTTCCACATCTGCAGGGTGCGGCCAAAAAGCTGATAGCCGCCGGGGCCTTCCATGCCATAGATGCAAAGGTAAGCCCCACCAATGCCAACGGCATTTTCTGGGGTCCAGGTGCGCGCAGGGTTATATTTCGTTGTAACCAGACGCTGACGTGGATCAACGGGTGTAGCCACCGGCGCCCCTAGATAAACATCTCCCAAGCCAAGCACCAGATAACTGGCGCCGAATACGATGCGCTTTACATCCTCAACCGAATCGAGGCCATTGATGCGGCGGATGAACTCGATATTAGAGGGACACCAGGGAGCATCCGGCCTCACCGCCTGCATATATTTTTCGGCTGCGAGCTGAGCCTGCGGGTCGTCCCAGGAAAGAGGTAATTGCACAATGCGGGAAGGCACCGTAATATCAAGGTCCGAAGAAATGTTCCGTTCGGCCGCCATGAGAGTTTCCAGGAGTAGCTCCCGAGGCAGGATAAAAGGATTGTAGTGAATATGCAAGCTGCGAATACCAGGAGTAAGATCCAGAATTCCTTTCAGCTGAGCCGCCCGCAGCGCAGTTTCCAGGCTATGAACGCGCAGCCGCAAAGCCAGGTCGAGCACATTCTCGCCAAACTCGATGAGTAAGTAGCGGTCGCCATCCGACCGATAGGTCACTTTGGGAGAGGGTGGACGCTCGGCATGAGTCGCAATAATCGCCGGCTCAAGCGGATGGGTCGCTTCGCGTGGGAGAGAGGAAAGAGCGCCGCTGAGAGATTGAATTGCGTTCTCCATTTGCCGGTCTCTCTCATTCGCTTCCGCGAAAGTCAATGGCAGAAAGCGCATGGTATCGCCCGGGCGAAGTTGGCCCATTTTCCATAATTCGGCATTCACAATCGTCGCTGGGCAAACGAAGCCACCTAGGCTCGGGCCATCCGGGCCGAGGATAATGGGCATGTCACCGGTAAAATCCAATGTGCCTATGGCGTAAGCGTTGTCATGGATATTGGAAGGGTGCAAGCCGGCTTCGCCGCCATCTTTCCGCGCCCACTTAGGCCGGGGACCAGTCAGTCGAACGCCTGTTCTATCGGAATGATAATGTACTTTCCAGGAAGAAGAAAAGAGCATCTCGATGTCCTCTTCGAGGAAGAAGTCGGGAGCGCCGTGGGGACCGTACAGGACTCCAATCGTCCACGAATTAGGATATGTCGGCCTCA
Source organism: Bryobacterales bacterium (assembly GCA_963785595.1). Classification (GTDB taxonomy): domain Bacteria; phylum Acidobacteriota; class Terriglobia; order Bryobacterales; family Bryobacteraceae; genus Bog-105. The sequence continues at coordinate 244,167 of CAWAVY010000007.1, forward strand.
AACTGCTGGGCAACGTGGCTGCCCTTGGATGCGGAGGATGTGCGCCCAGGTGAAGGACATCTCCCGGACGCAAGCCGCGTCCCGCATGGCCGCCAAAGCCACCGAGCATGAAGGTGCTGGCGCTCCCTAAATACTCCGGAACCTCCAATCCACCCGCTATTGCAAGGTAGCAACGCATACCGGTCTCGCTCACGCTGCCGATTCTAAGAACGCTCCCGGAACGAACCGGAACCGTCTCCCAATTGACGATGGCATTGTGATTGAGAGTCGCGTTGAGGTTCGCGCCGGTAAGGGCAATCACACAATCGGATGTGAAACGAAGCGTTGGCCCAGACATGGTGATCTCAAGCGCAGCCGCGCTCTCCATATTCCCTACTAACTGATTAGCGAGCCGAAAGGCCAGACTATCCATGGGACCGGACGGCGGCACTCCCACATTCCAATAACCAATGCGGCCTGGAAAATCCTGGATGGTTGTTTGTGTGCCGCCTTCCAACACCTCAATGGCCCTGCGATGGTAAACAAATCTGCCAAGTGTTGACGTAAGCATAGCTCCGCTCATGAACTCAGTCGATGAACAGACTTCCCTCAGATAGTCGACATTCGTCTCAATGCCGACGACTTGCGTTTGATTGAGCGCCAGTTGTAACTTCGCGATGGCCGCGGCGCGACTGGGCGCGTGGACAATCATCTTGCCGAGCATAGGATCGTAGAAGGGCGTCACTTCCGTTCCGGCTTCAACCCAAGTCTCAATCCGCACCGAATCCACCGGCCAAGCAACATGAGTTAAGCGTCCGGACGAAGGCTGAAAATTCTTGCCGGCATCTTCAGCGTAGACGCGAACCTCAATAGAGTGGCCGCCTGTATTGACCTTCTGCTCCTGAAGCGGCCCTAAGTCGCCACAAGCCTGACGCACCATCCATTCCACTAGATCGATACCGCTGACTTCTTCCGTAACGCCGTGCTCCACCTGCAGGCGAGTGTTTACCTCAAGAAAAAAGAATTCGGCGTCAGCATCGTTTAAGACGAACTCGACGGTCCCGGCCGAGCGATAGTGAACCTCGCGCGCTAACTTCAGGGCCGCCGCAAATAATTGCTTGCGAGTTTCCTCGTTGATAGACGGCGCGGGAGTTTCCTCAATCACTTTTTGGTTGCGCCGCTGGGCGGAACAATCACGTTCTCCCAATGCCACAACTTCCCCCGCGCCATCTCCAAAGATCTGTACTTCGATGTGGCGGGCACGCTCAATGAAACGCTCAAGAAATGCGCCGCTATTGCCGAAATGATTCGCAGCGAGCCGCTGGATCGCTTCGAACGCAGACGCTAAATCCTCCTCTGTCTGGCATAAGCGCATACCTATGCCGCCACCGCCGGCGGTACTCTTCAGCATCACAGGAAAGCCGATCGCTCGCGCAGCCTGCTGCGCCTCACCCAGGTTGTTAACCAGTCCGCTACCAGCTAGCAGCGGCACGCCGAGCTTCGCCGCCATGGCGCGAGCCTCGTGCTTCAGAGAAAAGGACCGCATCTGAGCGGCGGTGGGCCCAATGAATACAATTCCCGCGTCCTCGCAGCTTTGCGCAAAGGCGGGGTTTTCACTTAGAAATCCATAACCCGGATGAATCGCTTCAGCGCCCGATTGGTGCGCCGCCTCAAGAACCGCGTCAATCGAGAGGTAACTCTGGTTCGCTGGAGGTGGACCTATTAAGATTGCTTCGTCGGCCATGGCCACATGCCTTGCATGCCGATCAGCCTGCGAGTAGACGGCCACCGAGCCCACGCCTAGTCTTTGCAAAGTACGAATGATGCGGCAAGCGATTGCGCCGCGATTGGCCACCAGAACCTTAGTGAACATTAATGCGAACCACCAGCGGAATCCCAGATCAACACTTCAATCGGAGTTGGATCATAGGCGTTGCACGGATTATTCAATTGAGGACAATTGCTGATGACCCCCAGTACATCCATCTCCGCCCGCAACTCAACATACTTCCCGGGTTCTGAGATGCCATCTTCAAATGTCAGTTTGCCTTCCGGAGTGACCGGCACATTCATGAAAAAGTTGATATTGTTCGCAATATCACGTTTTTCAAAGCCGTGCTCAAAGGCGAGAATCGCTTTCAAAAAGCTCTGCCGGCAGGCGTGCATGTGACGTTTTTCGATGGCATACCGAACCATGTTGCTTTCAGTAGCGCAGGCGCCTCCCAACGTGTCGTGGCGGCCGCAAGTATCGGCCACAATGGTCAACAAGACATTCCCGTTTGCCGAAAGAAGCTTTGTCCCTGTGGTGAGGTAGATGTTCCTCTGTTGCCGAATGGTGTCTTGGAAGCTATAGCGATCGGCATAGTCCGAAGCGTTGTAAAACAGTGTATCGACGGCCTGATTCCCTTTCAAATCGACAATACGCACGATGTCCCCACGCTTAATTTCGCGAATCCATGAATCTCCCGCCTTCACTACTTGCCGATAAAAGGCGTTGGCAGGGTCTAGTTCGCTTGTCACAATGCGAGCCGCACTCATAGGGCCTCCGTTTCACCTAAAGGAAATAACGCTCTGTGAGTGTAAAGCCACGGCCGTTTTCGGGCCTGACGAGACGGCTGGCATCATCGAACGTTGGAGTGGCAACACGTCTGAGAGTCAAGGTCACCGGCTTAGGTCCATAACGCCGATTGGGGTCGAGCGGGTGCTGGCAGGTATTCAAGATTGTGAGCACGTTCATTTCCGCGCGTAGTTCAATGTAATCGCCGGGTTTCGAGTTAGAAGGAACGAAGAACATTGATCCGTCTTCACCCACCTGGACCTTACTAAAGAAGTTGACGTTAGCGGAGAGATCGCGCTGCGTTAAGCCGTATTTCGCCAGTTCGATAAGGAAACTGTCTTTGGCATTCTTGTGAAAATCGTTGCGGTGTTCCTGGTAATCCGCTTCGCCATATTCGCTTTTGACTAAAACTTCGTTGGAACAGCCGCCCAGCGGATCGTGCCAGCCCACTGTGTCGGCCACCAGGGAACAGAGAACCCGGCCCATGTCCGAATAGAGGACATACGGCTGTGTCAGCCTGGCAATGTGCTGAGCCTTCAGAGTGTCGGGGAGGTTGAGTCTCTCGGCGGGAAATTCGGCGTTGTAAAAGATTGCGCCCACGTTCGCGCCGCCCTCGGTGTCGGTTATCCGCAAAGCAGTGCCGCGCTTCAGCACGTGCGACCAGCAAGCGCCGGGCTCAACCGTTTCGCGCCATAAGATATCTTCAGAGTCAGACATGGATACTCCCGCCCGGCCGGCGCGGGGAAAAAGTACCGGCGTTAAGATGTTTCAAAGTGACGATTAAGAATAGAAGAATTGAGGAGTCGAACGATGGAGGGCCGAGGCAAAACTCCATGGCGGTCAGTATGACATAGGCGTGGCCGTCGTGTAAAGATAATTTGACAGCACATTTGCCGCTACACTCTTCTTTTCGTTTATGCAACCACTCTCTCGGTTCTGTCTCATTGCAGTTCTTCTATGGCCTGGCATGCAGGCTCAGTCAAACAAGAAGCGGCCTACCGGATTGGCAATCCTCGGCATTCAACGATCAATGGCATCAATCAAGCCGCTCGCCACATTTGAGGTGCCCGGCGCGCCCGACTGGATGGCGGTTACAGACGACTCTGTTTGGGTGACCAGTTCTCCGAAAAATACGGTCACGCAGCTCGATGGAAAAAACAACACGGTGGGGCACGTGGTTACGGTGGCCAAACCATGCTCCGGCCTTGTCTTCGCATTCGGCAGCATCTGGTCGCCCAGTTGCGGTGAAAATGCCTTACTAAGGTTCAACGCTCGCTCGGGAGTAATAGAGGCAAAAATTGCGGCAGGGCCAGCCGAGTCGGAAGGCGGCATCGCCGCAGGTGACGGCAGCGTCTGGATGCTCATCCCGGATTCCAGCATATTGGCCCGCATTGATCCCACGACGAATAGCATTCAGAAACGAATCGCGGTACCCGGCGGTTCGGTCGCCTGTACCTTTGGAAGCGGGGCAATCTGGGTGACTTCACCGGCAAAGAGCGTGGTGGCGCGGGTGGATCCCGCTACTAATGCGGTCACCGGCGAAATTAGAACCGGTGCCAATCCCCGCTTCCTGACGTTTGGCGCCGGCGCTGTTTGGACTCTGAATCAAGGCGATGGCACCATCAGCCGCATTGATGCGGCAGCCCGCAAGCTGGTTCTGAACATTGAAGCGGGGCTGCAAGGAGAAGGAGGGGAGATCGCCTTTGGCGGAGGTTCGCTTTGGATGACGCTCATCGGCTTCCCGATCACCCAAATTGATCCAAGCACGAATAGAGTGATGCGCCAGTGGTCGGGACCGGGCGGCGATAGCATCCGCTTTGGGCTTGGTTCGCTATGGCTTACGGATTACAAAGGCGGGAAAGTATGGCGCATCGATCCAGCGTCATTGTGAGTTGTTTACCTCGAATCCAAACGCATGCACCACCTAAGGGATCCAGGTGCCTTCCGTTTCCCAGCCGCTGCTCGCGCTGGCGGTGGTCGCCGCTAAGTAGACGTTTTGCAAACCTGAGAACCCTCCAGCAAAGGTCACCGCAAAGTGGACCGTCATATTGTTACCTGACGTACTAACCGATGTACCAGTGCCCGCCAGCGTGCATTGGCTGTTGGATATAGAGGATGAAGAGCCCGGTGTCAAAGGTCCAATAAACGCAGTGTACGCATCGTTTTCCAGATAGAGGGCGTTGGTGGCGGGGTAATACAAAACATAACAAGCGTTCGCCCCCGCGAGAGTAGCGTTGAACACCATGCGAACGGTGGCCAGATCTCCGGTACCCTTCGGATCGAAGTACACCCCGGTGAACGTCTGCGCTGCGCCCGTCCCCGAAGTTGGCGAGAGCGAAATAACCGCCACTGGAGTGGTAAGCAACGCTCCATCGCTCACCAACTGCGTGCTAAGGGCGCTGTAGCTAACATTCTGTACCGGCGTGTTCTCATCGATTGCCAACGAAGCGGCGGCGCCTGCCGCTTGGCCCATGATCATGTAAGTCACTTCTACCCGCAAGGAGTCGTACGCCACATGGGAGGCTGATACATCTACTGAGACAAGGAGGTTGGTTGCTTGCGAAGATTGTGGCGTCAAAATCCGGTACGGGATTTGATAAGGACCTAGCAATACGCCACCGTTGTTTTCCCAGTAAACCGATCCATTCACATTGACAACATGCTCATAATGGTTATCCACGTTAAACCCTCCGAGGCCGATCGAATCCGGAATTGTCTTATTCGGTTGCAGATCGCTCTCGGTCATGACGTACGAGCCCAACATCCGCCTCGCTTCACGAACGTAGATCTCGTGAGGCCAGCCACCATTATCGGTGAATTCATCCTTGCAGAAGCCCAACGATTGTAAGGAGCTTCGCACAGTCGCCGGAATGCGGGAGTCCGTTTCAACGAAATACAGTAATGCCTGCATATAGCGCTTCTGCTCTGCCTCGATTTGCTGGCGCACGCTTAGTCCGCCATTCGGATAGCCGAAGCTCTCCTCCACCTCGTCGGTAGACATCTGACCGGTGTTATTCAAATCGAATTTGTTGTTGGGCAAGGGAACCATGTAGAAAAAGTCGGAAAGATTCATGGGCGGATTCGCACTCGAAGCGAGACGCCCGAGGAGCTCGAATTCCGCCGGATCATAGTTTGCTGGCGCCGAAAACGGAATCTGGTTGTTCGGATCTGAGCTAATGCACAGACGATAATTGTATGCCATCACCGCGCTGTCCGCAGTGCCGGGCGACCCCAGCGCATTGGGGAATACATGCGCGATTAGGCCGCTGTTGGAGTTGCCAGGAACAACATAAGGATCAATCGGCGTGGATCCCGCTTGAACCGGCGCGCCTACGCCGCCCAAGCTCTCGCCATACTGTGCGGACGATTCGCGGCCAACCGTGAAGCTCACATTGGCGGCGGCCAGAAGGTCGCCAGTGTAACTAGCGTCAATGTACTCTTGCCCCACGTAAGTGACCCCGTTATTTGCAATCAAACTCGTAATGATTGCGCCTGTCATCTGCACTGAAGACAGAGATGCACCTAACACAACTGTGATCTTGCTCTGCTGACTGAGCATGGAATTGAAAACTTGCTCGGCAACATGGGGCTCCAAATAGTAAGACGCTTGGTTAGCCGCGCCTCCATAATAAGAGTTGACGTTCTCAAAGAATTGGATCGGCAGTCCGCCAAAAACCACGCCATACGTGTCCGTGGCGCCCAAGCCGTTCGACATCATGCCCCCCACGTGCTGAGTAGGTTCCAGCAATATCACCCGTTTGCCGAGTTTCGCCGCCTCGACGGCTGCCACGATGCCAGAGGGCGATGCGCCGTAGATTACCACGTCCGTGAACATCCCGGACGTGTTCGTTTTAGACGCTTGGCTGATCGTCGTTTCTACCCAGCCGCTACTGGCGCTGGGGCTGTTTGCAGAGAGGTAGGCGTTCTGCAACCCGGAGAAACTGCTGGTAAAGGTCAGCGCAAAGTTGACTTTTATATTGTTGCCCGACGTGCTTACCGATGTGCCGGTGCCCGCCAGTGTGCATTGACTGTTGGATATGGAGGACGAAGAACCCGGGGTCAGAGGTCCGGCAGTTCCAGTGTTCGCATCGTTTTCAAGATACAGGCTGTTGCTGGCTGGGTAGTAAAAGACGTAACACGCATTCGCTCCATTGAGCGCAGTGTTGAGCAGCATACGAACGTTGCCCAAGTCAGCGGTGCCGTTCGGATCCGAGTAGACGGCAGTGAAAGTCTGCGTCGAGCCTGTTACCGTAGTTGACGACAGCGAAACCACGGTCGGCGGACCGGCCGAAACGGGGGCCCAGGAGCCCATTTGTACCCAGCCGCTACTGGCGCTCGCGCTGTTCACTCCTAGGTAGACATTCTTTAAACCTGAGAAACTGCTGGTAAACGTCAACGCAAAGTGGGCCGTCATATTGTTACCAGACAAGCTGACCGATGTGCCGCCGCCCGCCAGTGTGCATTGACCGTTCGATATGGAGGACGAAGAGCCTGGCGTCAGAGGTCCGGTAGTTCCATTGTTCGCATTGTTTTCAAGATACACAGAGTTACTCGCCGGATAGTATAAAACGTAACATGCATTCACTCCAGTGATGGAAGTGTTGAACAGGATACGCACGTCGCCCAGGTCGCCAGTGCCGTTGGGATCGGAATAGACGGCGGTAAACGCCTGCGTTGCGCCCGTTCCTGAAGTAGGCAACAGGGAAACCACCGTCGGCGGGCCGCCGGAAATCGGCGCCCAGGTGCCCATCTGCAACCAGCCGCTACTGGCGGTGGCGCTGTTCGCCCCTAGGTAGACGTTCTTCAATCCCGAGAAACTGCCACTGAAGGTTAGCGCAAAGTTGACGGTTATTTTGTTGCCAGACAGGCTGACCGATGTGCCGGCGCCCGCCAGCGTGCATTGACTGTTGGATATGGAAGACGAAGAACCCGGGGTCAGAGGTCCGGCAGTTCCATTGTTCGCATTGTTTTCAAGGTACAAAGTGTTGCTCGCTGGGTAATAAGAAACGTAACATGCGCTCACTCCGGTGATGGCGGTGTTGAACAGGATGCGCACGTTGGCTAAGTCACCAGTACCGTTGGGATCGGAGTAGACAGCGCTGAACGACTTTGTCGAACCCGTCCCGGCAGAGGGCGACAGCGAAACCACCGTCGGCGAACCGGCCGAAACCGGCACCCAGGAGCCCATCTGTACCCATCCGCTACTGGCGCTCGCGCTGTTCACCCCTAGGTAGACATTCTTCAAACCTGAGAAACTGCTGGTAAAGGTCAGCGCAAAATGAACCGTCATGTTGTTGCCCGACGTGCTGACCGATGTGCCGGCGCCCGCCAGTGTGCATTGACTGTTCGATAGGAAGGACGAAGAGCCTGGGGTCAGAGGTCCGGTGGTTCCATTGTTCGCATTGTTTTCAAGATACAGAGAGTTACTCGCCGGATAGTATAAAACGTAACATGCATTCACTCCGGTGACGGCGGTGTTGAACAGCATGCGCACGTCGCCCAGGTCGCCAGTGCCGTTGGGATCGGAATAGACGCCGGTGAACGTCTGCGTTGCGCCCGTTCCTGAAATGGGCGACAGCGAAACCACCGTCGGCGGACCACCGGAAATCGGCGCCCAGGTGCCCATCTGCAACCAGCCGCTACTGACGGTGGCGCTGTTCGCCCCCACGTAGACGTTCTTCAATCCCGAGAAACTGCTGGTAAAGGTAAGCGCAAAGTTGACGGTTATTTTGTTGCCGGACAAGCTGACCGATGTGCCCGCGCCTGCCAGTGTGCATTGACTGTTCGATAGGGACGACGAAGAGCCCGGGGTCAGGGGTCCGGCGGTAATAGTGTTCGCATCGTTTTTCAGATACAAAGCGTTGCTGGCAGGGTAGTAAAGAACATAACACGCATTAAGTCCGCTGACGGCGGTGTTGAACAGGATGCGCACGTCGGACAGATCGGCGGTGCCGTTCGGATCCGAGTAGACGGCGGTGAACGTCTTTGTCAAACCCGTTCCTGAAATGGGCGACAGCGAAACTACTGCCGGCGGCCCGAGCGACGCCACAATGGTTTCGCTAAGGGGATTACTGGTGCTGGACGAATATGCTACGTTGCCGCCGTAACTCGCAATTAGGTTATCGGTGCCCAACGGCAGCGCCGTCGTCGTTAGCGTTGCCACGCCGCTACTGTTCAAAGTATTTGCACCCAATACCGTGCCGCTACTTGAAAACGTTATTGTGCCGGTGGGTACAGGGCTACCAAACACTGTTGCTGTGAGCACAACCTGTTCGTTCAGTGCAGCCGGGTTCGGACTTGCGCTGAGCGTCACGCTCGTCGCCACAGTGTGGCCCGTTCCCGCGAGCGCAATGCTTTGCGTCGCCGGGCTGCCGTTCAGCGCGTTATCCGTCAGCAGCGCCGCGCCCGTCAGCGCGCCCGCCGCCGCCGGTGTAAAGCTAAGGCTCAGGTTGCAGCTCGCCCCGGGCGCCAGCGCGAAGCCGCCGCTGCAATCGGCAGGCGTCCCCGCGCCCGCCGCCTGCTGGAAATTCGCGCTCACGCTCAAGCCCGGCGCCACCGCTTGCAGCGGCTGGTTGCCGACGTTCTGCACCGTCACCGCTTGCGGGCTGTCGGCGCTCGTGGCGCCCACCGCGGTGGCCGCGAACGTCAACGCCGGAGGCTGCGCGCGCTGCACCTCCACCACCCGGCTATGGCCGCCATCGGCGATGAACACATCGCCCGCCCCATCCACCGCCACCCCGCCCGGATTCGCCAGCCCGCCGCCCACCACGCTCTGGCAGCCGCCCCCGGCGCAGCCCGCCGCCACCTCCACCACCCGGCTGTTGCCGCTATCGGCGATGAACACATCCCCCGCTCCATCCACCGCCACCCCGCCCGGATTCGCCAGCCCGGCGCTCGCCACCGCCACCGCCGCGCCGCCCCCCGCCGGTATCTCCACCACCCGGTTATTCCCGCTATCGGCGATGAACACATCCCCCGCTCCATCCACCGCCACCCCGCCCGGATTCGCCAGCCCGGCGCTCGCCACCGCCACCGCCGCGCCGCCTCCTACCGGTATCTCCACCACCCGGTTATTCCCGCTGTCGGCGATGAACACATTCCCCGCCCCATCCACCGCCACTCCGCCCGGATTCGCCAGCCCGGCGCTCGCCACCGCCACCGCCGCGCCGCCCCCCGCCGGTATCTCCACCACCCGGTTGTTCCCGCTGTCGGCGATGAACACATCCCCCGCTCCATCCACCGCCACTCCGCCCGGATTCGCCAACCCGGCGCTCGCCACCGCCACCGCCGCGCCGCCCCCTGCCGGTATCTCCACCACCCGGTTATTCCCGCTATCGGCGATGAACACATTCCCCGCCCCATCCACCGCCACCCCGCCCGGCCCGCTCAGTCCGCCCCCCAGCGCGCTCTGCGCCCCCGGCCCAAACGCCACCGCCGGCCCCTGCCCTACACCCTGCAGCGCCGTGCTCGCCACCACATGGCCCGCCCCGTCCGTCAGCTGTGCCGCCCCCAGCCGCAATCCCGGCGCCAGCGGCGCAAACACCACCGTCACGCTGCAAACCCCGCCCGCCGCCACCGTGCCGCTGCAACTGCTCCCGCCGCCGCCCAACTGGAAGTCCAGATTCGCCGCCCCTTGCGTCACCACCTTCGCCGCCCCAAACGTCGTATCCGCCCCCACGCTGTAGTTCAGCGTCAGACTCGCGTTGCAGGGCGCCGCCGCCGCCTGCCCCGCCCCGCACACGTTCACCGCTCCAAAAGCGGTCGTCTGCCCGCTGGGGCTCAACGAAACCGCCGGCGCGATCGTCAACGTAAAGGTCTGGCTGGCGTTGGGCGCCACGCCGTTGCTTGCGGTGATCGTCACGGGGTAAACGCCGATGTCGCCCGCCGACGGTGTCCCGCTGAGCAGCCCCGCGCTGCTCAAGCTTACGTCGGCCGGCAGCCCCGCCGTAACCGCGAAAGTCGGCGCCGGGGTGCCGCTGGCCGCCACCTGGAAGGAACCCGCCGCGCCCACATAGAACGTCGCCGCCGCCGCGCTGCTTATGACCGGAGCCTGGTTGGCCGCCAGTATCGTCAACGTAAAAGTCTGGCTGGCGTTGGGCGCCACGCCGTTGCGGGCGCTGAGAGTGACGCTGTAAACGCCGATGTCGCCCGCCGACGGTGTCCCGCTGAGCAGCCCCGCGCTGCTCAAGCTTACGTCGGCCGGCAGCCCCGCCGTAACCGCGAAAGTCGGCGCCGGGGTGCCGCTGGCCGCCACTTGGAAGGATCCGGCCGCGCCCACATAGAACGTCGCCGCCGCCGCGCTGCTTATGACCGGCGCCGTCCCGCTGCCCGTTCCCGCAAGCGCAATGCTTTGCGTCGCCGGGCTGCCGTTCAGCGCGTTATCCGTCAACAGCGCCGCGCCCGTCAGCGCGCCCGCCGCCGCCGGTGTAAAGCTAAGGCTCAGGTTGCAGCTCGCCCCGGGCGCCAGCGCGAAGCCGCCGCTGCAATCGGCCGGCGTCCCCGTGCCCGCCGCCTGCTGGAAATTCGCGCTCACGCTCAAGCCCGGCGCCACCGCTTGCAGCGGCTGGTTGCCGACGTTCTGCACCGTCACCGCTTGCGGGCTGTCGGCGCTCGTGGCGCCCACCGCGGTGGCCGCGAACGTCAACGCCGGAGGCTGCGCGCGCTGCACCTCCACCACCCGGCTATGGCCGCCATCGGCGATGAACACATCGCCCGCCCCATCCACCGCCACCCCGCCCGGATTCGCCAGCCCGCCGCCCACCACGCTCTGGCAGCCGCCCCCGGCGCAGCCCGCCGCCACCTCCACCACCCGGCTGTTGCCGCTATCGGCGATGAACACATCCCCCGCTCCATCCACCGCCACCCCGCCCGGATTCGCCAGCCCGGCGCTCGCCACCGCCACCGCCGCGCCGCCCCCCGCCGGTATCTCCACCACCCGGTTATTCCCGCTATCGGCGATGAACACATCCCCCGCTCCATCCACCGCCACCCCGCCCGGATTCGCCAGCCCGGCGCTCGCCACCGCCACCGCCGCGCCGCCCCCTGCCGGTATCTCCACCACCCGGTTATTCCCGCTGTCGGCGATGAACACATTCCCCGCCCCATCCACCGCCACTCCGCCCGGATTCGCCAGCCCGGCGCTCGCCACCGCCACCGCCGCGCCGCCCCCCGCCGGTATCTCCACCACCCGGTTGTTCCCGCTGTCGGCGATGAACACATCCCCCGCTCCATCCACCGCCACTCCGCCCGGATTCGCCAACCCGGCGCTCGCCACCGCCACCGCCGCGCCGCCCCCTGCCGGTATCTCCACCACCCGGTTATTCCCGCTATCGGCGATGAACACATTCCCCGCCCCATCCACCGCCACCCCGCCCGGCCCGCTCAGTCCGCCCCCCAGCGCGCTCTGCGCCCCCGGCCCGAACGCCACCGCCGGCCCCTGCCCTACACCCTGCAGCGCCGTGCTCGCCACCACATGGCCCGCCCCGTCCGTCAGCTGTACCGCCCCCAGCCGCAATCCCGGCGCCAGCGGCGCAAACACCACCGTCACGCTGCAAACCCCGCCCGCCGCCACCGTGCCGCTGCAACTGCTCCCGCCGCCGCCCAGCTGGAAGTCGAGATTCGCCGCCCCTTGCGTCACCACCTTCGCCGCCCCAAACGTCGTATCCGCCCCCACGCTGTAGTTCAGCGTCAGACTCGCGTTGCAGGGGCGCCGCCGCCTGCCCCGCCCCGCACACGTTCACCGCTCCAAAAGCGGTCGTCTGCCCGCTGGGGCTCAACGAAACCGCCGGCGCGATCGTCAACGTAAAGGTCTGGCTGGCGTTGGGCGCCACGCCGTTGCTTGCGGTGATCGTCACGGGGTAAACGCCGATGTCGCCCGCCGACGGTGTCCCGCTGAGCAGCCCCGCGCTGCTCAAGCTTACGTCGGCCGGCAGCCCCGCCGTAACCGCGAAAGTCGGCGCCGGGGTGCCGCTGGCCGCCACCTGGAAGGAACCCGCCGCGCCCACATAGAACGCCGCCGCCGCCGCGCTGCTTATGACCGGCGCCTGGTTGGCCGCCAGTATCGTCAACGTAAAAGTCTGGCTGGCGTTGGGCGCCACGCCGTTGCTGGCGCTGAGAGTGACGCTGTAAACGCCGATGTCGCCCGCCGACGGTGTCCCGCTGAGCAGGCCCGCGCTGCTCAAGCTTACGTCGGCCGGCAGCCCCGCCGTAACCGCGAAAGTCGGCGCCGGGGTGCCGCTGGCCGCCACTTGGAAGGATCCGGCCGCGCCCACATAGAACGTTGCCGCCGCCGCGCTGCTTATGACCGGAGCCGTCCCGCTGCCCGTTCCCGCGAGCGCAATGCTTTGCGTCGCCGGGCTGCCGTTCAGCGCGTTATCCGTCAACAGCGCCGCGCCCGTCAGCGCGCCCGCCGCCGCCGGCGTAAAGCTTAGGCTCAGGTTGCAGCTCGCCCCGGGCGCCAGCGCGAAGCCGCCGCTGCAATCGGCCGGCGTCCCCGCGCCCGCCGCCTGCTGGAAATTCGCGCTCACGCTCAAGCCCGGCGCCACCGCTTGCAGCGGCTGGTTGCCGACGTTCTGCACCGTCACCGCTTGCGGGCTGTCGGCGCTCGTGGCGCCCACCGCGGTGGCCGCGAACGTCAACGCCGGAGGCTGCGCGCGCTGCACCTCCACCACCCGGCTATGGCCGCCATCGGCGATGAACACATCGCCCGCCCCATCCACCGCCACCCCGCCCGGATTCGCCAGCCCGCCGCCCACCACGCTCTGGCAGCCGCCCCCGGCGCAGCCCGCCGCCACCTCCACCACCCGGCTGTTGCCGCTATCGGCGATGAACACATCCCCCGCTCCATCCACCGCCACCCCGCCCGGATTCGCCAGCCCGGCGCTCGCCACCGCCACCGCCGCGCCGCCCCCCGCCGGTATCTCCACCACCCGGTTATTCCCGCTATCGGCGATGAACACATCCCCCGCTCCATCCACCGCCACCCCGCCCGGATTCGCCAGCCCGGCGCTCGCCACCGCCACCGCCGCGCCGCCCCCCGCCGGTATCTCCACCACCCGGTTATTCCCGCTATCGGCGATGAACACATTCCCCGCCCCATCCACCGCCACTCCGCCCGGATTCGCCAACCCGGCGCTCGCCACCGCCACCGCCGCGCCGCCCCCCGCCGGTATCTCCACCACCCGGTTGTTCCCGCTGTCGGCGATGAACACATCCCCCGCTCCATCCACCGCCACTCCGCCCGGATTCGCCAACCCGGCGCTCGCCACCGCCACCGCCGCGCCGCCCCCTGCCGGTATCTCCACCACCCGGTTATTCCCGCTATCGGCGATGAACACATTCCCCGCCCCATCCACCGCCACCCCGCCCGGCCCGCTCAGTCCGCCCCCCAGCGCGCTCTGCGCCCCCGGCCCGAACGCCACCGCCGGCCCCTGCCCTACACCCTGCAGCGCCGTGCTCGCCACCACATGGCCCGCCCCGTCCGTCAGCTGTACCGCCCCCAGCCGCAATCCCGGCGCCAGCGGCGCAAACACCACCGTCACGCTGCAAACCCCGCCCGCCGCCACCGTGCCGCTGCAACTGCTCCCGCCGCCGCCCAACTGGAAGTCGAGATTCGCCGCCCCTTGCGTCACCACCTTCGCCACCCCAAACGTCGTATCCGCCCCCACGCTATAGTTCAGCGTCAGACTCGCGTTGCACGGCGCCGCCGCCGCCTGCCCCGCCCCGCACACGTTCACCGCTCCAAAATTAACGGGACCAGTTCGCACTTCCATCAGTCGGTTGTTCCCGGAATCGGCAATAAAGACATCGCCTGCTGAATCCACCGCCACACCTTGCGGACTACTCAATCCGTCGGCAACTGTGGGACAGCCCTCAGTCGGGCACCCGCCCGGCGGTACTTCTAAAACGCGGTTGTTGCCCCTATCGGCAATAAAGACATCGCCCGTCGCATCCAGCGCCACGCTAGTGGGAGCATTCAATCCGCTACCAACCGTGGGACAGCCGCCAGCCGGGCACCCGCCTGCCGGCACTTCCAAGACACGGTTGTTCCCGCTATCGGCAATAAAGATATCGCCCGTCGCATCCAGCGCCACGCCAGTGGGAGCACTCAATCCGTTACCAACCGTGGGACAGCCGCCAGCCGGGCACCCGCCCACAGGCACCTCCAAAACGCGATTGTTCCCGGTATCGGCAATAAAAATATCCCCCGCCGCATCCAACGCCACACCGGTGGGAGCACTCAATCCGCTGCCAACTGTGGGACAGCCGCTAGCCGGGCACCCGCCCACAAGCACCTCCACGACACGGTTGTTCCCACTGTCGGCAATAAAGATATCGCCGGCCGCATCTAACGCCACAGCAGTGGGGGCATTCAATCCGCCGCCGATTATGGGACAACCAATGGCCGGGCAGCCGCCTGCCGGCACCTCTAAAACGCGGTTGTTCCCGGTATCGGCAATAAAAACGTCGCCGGCCGTATCCAACGCCACGCCGGTGGGAGCACTCAATCCGCTGTTTAATATGGTTTGGCCGCCGGCGAAGCTGACACTTTGCCCGAAAAGCGTCCCCGGCCGGCGGCCAAGAGCGCCAGAAACAAGGCCGGCAGTGCCAGCGTCGCTCCAGCCGTACGCCGCGAGCATCGTGATCGCATGGTTAGGATCGCTAAAATTACACCGAAGGGGAGGCGTTCGCAGCAGAAGTGCGAAGGCTTAGCAGATCCCAGTCCACGGTTCCCCACTTCGTCCATGCAGCAGCCTAATCCCTCCGAGGTAGGTACATCGTAACACCCCAGGGCCTATGCCGCTTTTTTGCTAAGGTTCAGGCATCAAGTCATACACCATAGCCAAGGCTATTCGGGTCCGCAACAATTGGTGATGCCGGTGAAAGGCAGGCGGGCCACGTTCTCACTTTTCGATCAATCATTTCCAACGAGAAATGTTTTTGATCTCCAGTCGCATAATCCGTCCCCGTTTGCTCCGTTTAGGCGTGAAAAGCCAGTTGGCAGCCCAGCACAATCAGCACTAACAAGAGACCCACACGCAAGGGTTTCTGGGCAACACGGCCCGCGAGAGTGGCCCCGGTGAGCGCTCCCGCGATACCCCCCACCACCAGCTTGAGAAGTAGGGCGGCATCGTAGTTACCGGCGCCGACTTGAATGAGACTCCCAATTGCCGAGAGTCCCAGGCCAAAACAAAGGTCGGTTCCAACAACTTCGGCGGCGCTTAGAGGCGTAAGTCCGAGAAGAACCAGCGAACCCAAAGCGCCTGCGCCTGCGGAAGAGAATCCTACTTCGGCACCGATAGGAGCCGCAATCCAAGGCAGCCAGCGGGAGCGGTCGCGCTCCATCGGTCGCGCGGACGGAAGAAACACACGATACAAGTGCAGAATCGCGGTGCCCACAATGAGTGTGCCGAGGACAATGTACAAAGCTTTGGTGTAGGGTCCATTCTTCAGTCGGTCAAGAGCGAAAGAGCCAATCAAAACACCGGGAACGCCACCTGCGAAGAGAAAACCCAGAATGCGAAAGTTGACTTGACGGCGGAAAGCGTATGAGGGTACGGAGACAGTTTTAACGATTGCGCCAAACGCCAGAGCTGTCCCAACAGCGGTGGGAGGCGAGACGTGCAGTAACAATACAAGCAGCGGCGTGGTCATGCTACCGGCGCCAACGCCCGTCAAGGAGATGGCCAGCGCGATGATGAATCCTAATACAACTTCCATCATTTGCCTTCGGCGATATGTATGCCGCATTCCAGCTTGCGTCCCGCCCAGCGGCCGGAGCGCGCGTTGCCGGGGTCGGCGGGTAAAGCGGTGCAAGGTTCGCAGCCAATGCTGGTATAGCCGGCCTCATAGAGCGGCAGCAGCGGGATGTCTTGCTGCTTCGCGAACTCCCAAACCTCTTTATCGGACCACTCGGCCAGCAGACTCACTTTGGATAGCTTCTTACCGGATGGGAGCGGAAACGTGTCGAACACCTGCAGGTTGGCGCGCGTAGGAGATTGCAGCCGGCGGAGGCCCGTGAACCAAACGTCGTAGTTCTGCAGTGCGTTGAAGAGTGGACCCACTTTACGGAGCTTGCAGCACTGATCGGGCTGAGTCTGATATAAGATGCCGAATTGAGTTTCCTGCTCAGCCACCGTATGCTCCGGCATCACGTTGACTAGGTTCAAACCGTAGCGAGCGGTCATGTCGTCGCGATACTTATAGACTTCGGCGAAGTGGTAGCCCGTTTCAAGAAAAAGAACAGGCACACGCGGCAGGCGCTCGCGAACCAGATGGAGCGCCACCATGTCCTCCGCTTGAAAGCTGCACGTGAGACAGACAGAGCCTTGGCCGGCCAGGGCTTCGATCACGGCGGCACGAGCGGCATTGGTTCTGGTAATTGTGGCGGTCATTTAGATCTCAAAATCTGAGTCGGTTGTGCCCGCAAATGGGGCCACTCGCAAGCGGCTCAACATATGACGCAAAGCCTCCAACGCTTCGGGGTCTTCCATAGCCAGTGGTTCGCCGGAACCACCCGGTTTAACGGAGAAGCCTTGTTCAGAGGTGAGAACCAGCGCGCCTTCCTTAACCTGCCACGAGATCCCTGCCAGTGGGGCCAAGCTTCCCGTTTCAGTGGAGCCCGTGATCATTCCCGCGGCAACCGTGGCATTGGTCGCCGGATCAATCAGAATGAAGCTGCCCGTGATGCGGTTTTCCGTATAGCGGTCAAAGCAAAGAAGACGCGCGGTCTCAATAGTGACTTGGCCAATAGCGTTCATCTCCAGAGAGTGGACGTCATCTTGCTCCAGCGTGTTGATGTTCAGCCGGTAATCGATCTGCCGAAGAACGGCCCAATCCTGCCGTGAGGCGTGCTTGAGGCGATAGCGCTTGCCTATTTCGGCCGGCTTTTCATTAAGCCAGACCATCATCGATTTGATGCCATGAGACTTAAGTGGAAGATGATGGGAGGCAACAATAAAATCGCCACGGCTTAGGTCGATCTCCTGCGAGAGAGTGAGTGTGACGGCTTGGCCCGCGGAGGCATAATCCTGATTGCCATCAAAGGTGACGATGGATTGAATGGTGGTTTCGCGGCCGGAAGGAAGAATCGTCACTGAGTCGCCGGGGCGCACGTTGCCAGAGGCGATGGTTCCGGCATAACCGCGGAATTCATGACTTGGGCGGACCACGCGCTGCACCGGAAAACGGAAGGCGGAGGTTTGGATACGGCCTCCCACCGGCACTGTCTCCAGATGTTCCAACAGGCTCGGACCAGTAAACCATGGCATGTGAGAGCTGCGAGCGACAATGTTATCGCCCGCTAATGCGCTGACGGGGACGAAGTAGGGTTCAATACCCGGGAAGCGTGCGAGAATAGCCCGGAAATCGTTCTCAATCCCAGTAAAGACGCTCTCGTCATAGCCAACTAGGTCCATCTTGTTGACGGCGATGACGACGCGCTCAATGCCCAGCAGGCCGGCGATATAAGAGTGACGGCGCGACTGTGGCAGGACGCCTTTGCGGGCGTCCACCAGAACGATGGCTAACTCCGCAGTGGATGCGCCGGTGACCATATTGCGCGTGTATTGCTCGTGCCCGGGCGTATCCGCAATAATGAACTTGCGGCGCGGCGTAGCGAAATAACGATAGGCAACGTCAATCGTAATCCCCTGTTCGCGTTCTGCTCGCAGGCCGTCTGTGAGAAGCGAGAAATCGATAGCGCCGGCATTGCGTCCGACGGAGGCTTTGGTGGCGGATTCGAGTTGATCGTCGTAGATACTGCGCGAGTCGTAAAGCAGCCGGCCGATCAGCGTCGATTTGCCATCGTCCACACTCCCGGCGGTGGTGAAACGCAGTAGATCCTTGCCCTTTTCGAGTTCGAGAAAAGCGGAGAACGAATCACTCGGGGCGAGCAAGGTGGCCACTAGAAATAGCCTTCCTGTTTCTTGATTTCCATGGAGCCGTCTTGATCGTGATCGATAACCCGATTCTGGCGTTCTGAGAGCCGCATGGTAACTAGTTCTTCGATGATACGCGGAACCGTATCGGCCTCTGAACGTATGGCCCCTGTGCAAGGGCTGCAGCCAAGAGAGCGCATGCGGCAAGTGACGAGTTTCGGCTCTTCGCCCGCAAGACGCGGGACGAAAGGTTGTTCGATAGGAAGGAGCGAATCGCCACGTTGCAGCATGAGGCGGGGCTTGGCAAAGTAGAGCGGCACAATGGGGATATTTTCAGCGTGGATGTACTGCCAAACGTCGAGTTCGGTCCAATTGGAGAGCGGAAAAACACGCAGGCTTTCGCCAGGGTGGATGCGCGTGTTGAAAATGTTCCAGAGTTCCGGGCGCTGGTTGCGTGGATCCCACTGTCCACGCTGGTCGCGAAAGGAAAAGACGCGTTCCTTGGCGCGCGAACGTTCCTCATCGCGGCGCGCCCCCCCAATTGCGGCATCAAAACCACCTTGGCGCAAGCCGTCGAGCAACGCGGTGGTCTTGAGCGCGCCGCAGCAGCGTTGCGTACCCCAATTGAAGGGATTCGCACCTTCGTTGAGAGCGGCGCGGTTGGTGTGGACAATCAGGTTGAGGCCCAGTTCGGCGCTGTAGCGATCACGAAACTCGATCATTTCCTTGAACTTATAGCCGGTGTCGATGTGAAGAAGGGGGAACGGCACGGCACCTGGAAAGAATGCCTTTTGGGCAAGGCGCACGAGAACCGACGAGTCTTTACCAATGGAATAAAGCAGCACGGGGCGCTGGCATTCGGCCACCACTTCGCGCATAATGTGAATGCTTTCCGCTTCGAGTTGCTGGAGATGACTGCGGGCCGTCATTATGGGCAGGATAACACGATTCCTACTAAGTAGATGAGGAATGGGTGGTAACGATTCAGCCGGATTGCGGGCGGGTGAGCTTGGTCGAGAAGGTTCGGATTAGCGCACGGAGACATTTCGAGTGTGGGCGTCACATAAATATTGGGAAAGAGAGCTTTTTATTCGCGCGCTTCTCTCTTGACTAATGGTGTCCATTGGAGTACAAAATAGATGCAGACCGTCGTCGAAACGCCTTCATACTTGAGACTCGCCGAAGGCCTTTTCAGTGAGGAGGAACGCGAAAGCATCGTCGCAATGATTTCGACCGACCCTGAATGTGGCGAGTTGATTCAGGGGACCGGCGGATTTCGCAAAATTAGGGTGGGCCGGGCCGGCATGGGGAAACGCGGTGGCGGGCGTGTCGTCTACATCCTGCGCGGCGAGAGCTTTCCGATATTCCGGGTCGCGGCATATGCCAAGAATGAAAAGGAAAACCTCACGAAAGCTGAACGAAACGATCTCGCAAAATTGGCGGCTGACATCTTCGAGAAGTACAGTAAATGAGATATGACAAAAATATTTGAGGATCTGAAAGGCGGACTGGCCGAAGTGGATCAGTTCCTAGCCGGGGAGCGAAATGGTTATAAAGTCACCGTGCCCACGGAGATTGATGTTAAGAGCATCCGCAGGGAACTCCATATGACCCAGGCCAAATTTTCCGACGCGTTCGGTTTCAGCCTTGATGCTGTAAAGCATTGGGAAGGCGGCCGCCGCACTCCGGAAGCATCCGCCCGTGCCTTCCTCACCGTCATTGCCAAGAATCCGCAGGCGGTCATCGCAGCTCTACATTCTAAAAAGCGCGGACCCGCTGCAAGGGATCACACTGTCAAAAGCGCCGATTCACCCACACGCAAAAAGCTCACAAAGCGGCGTATCCCTCAATTTGTAAGTTGAGATGGGTGAGAATATGGGGCACGAATTCCGCGTTGCACTACGACGCTCCCGTTTTTGTCCCGACCAGCTGTGACGAAATATTCGCGGCATAGGAAACTGGCTGCGACATGAATACGACCGAATAAGAGCGATCCCGCTAAACCACCCCTCACACACTCAAATGCGCCTGTACCACTTCGTCCGTCAACTCCCCAATCGCTCCCGCCGCCACCCGCCGCCCTTTATCCAAAATGCAGAACTCGCTCGCCACCCTGCGTGCAAACGGCAGCTTCTGCTCCACCAGCAGCACCGTCAGCCCTTCATCTTTATTCAGCCTCAAAATGATATCGCCAATTTCATGCACAATATTCGGCTGAATCCCTTCCGTCGGCTCGTCCAGAATCAGCAGCTTCGGTTCCAGCACCAGCGCTCGGCCGATGGCGAGTTGTTGCTGCTGCCCGCCGGAAAGGTCGCCGCCGCGCCGGTTCATCATCTGCTTAAGCACGGGAAACAAATCGAAGATACGAGGGGGAATCGTACGCGGCCCGTTCTTGCGCACGCCCAAACCGATACGCAGATTTTCCTCCACTGTCAGATGCGAAAAAATCTCGCGCCCCTGCGGCACATAACCGATGCCCATCTTCGCTCGCTGCTCCGCGGGGCACTTCAGCAGGTCGGTCCCTTCGAATGCAACCCCGCCCGAACTCGTCGCCTGCAAACCCATGACGCATTTCAATAGCGTCGTCTTACCCATGCCGTTGCGGCCCATCAGGCACATGCGCGAGCCTGCGGTGACCGCAAGATCCACATCCCACAACGTGTGGCTACCGCCGTAGAACTGGTTAAGGCCATTGATTGTCAGCACGCTCACACCCCAAGGTAGACCTCTATTACGCGCGGGTCCTTCTGCACTTTGTCCATATCGCCCTCCGCAATGACGTGTCCCTCGTGCAATACCGTGACACGCTGCGCAATCGACCGAACGAAGGACATATCATGCTCCACAACCACAACGGAATGCCCGCCAGCCAGCGACCGCAGCAGTTCAGCCGTACGTTCTATCTCTTGCGGCGTCATCCCCGCAACCGGTTCGTCCACCAGCAGCAACTCCGGCTCCTGCATCAACAGCATGCCAATCTCAAGCCACTGCTTCTGACCGTGCGCAAGGATTCTGGCTTTGGACCTCCGCTGCGCGGAGAGACCAATGATCTCGAGAACCTCTTCGATCCTCTCCAGTTGCGAAGCGCTAATTCGAGCGCGTAGCGTTCTTAAGAACGACCGGGTGCCAGCCAAAGCCAGTTCGAGATTCTCAAACACGCTCAACTGCTCGAACACAGTCGGCTTCTGAAATTTCCGTGCGATGCCTACTGCCACGATTTCGGCCTCGGACAGCTTAAGCAGATCGATACCGCTGCCAAACCAGGCCGTTCCTGAATCGGGCTGCGTTTTCCCGGTGATGACATCCATCATGGTGGTCTTGCCGGCGCCGTTGGGGCCAATGATGCAGAGCAGTTCCCCGGGATCTACGTACAGCGTCAGTTTGTTGAGCGCTTTGAAGCCATCGAAGCTGACCGTGAGGTCCTCCAGATAGAGCCGCTTGTCACGCACGCTCATTTGTCTTTAGCCCGCTCCCGCACCAAGCCGATGATGCCCCGCGGCAGAAACAGCGTCACCAATACGAACAGCGCACCCAGGGCAAACAGCCATACTTCCGGTAATGCGCCGGTGAGATAGGTTTTGGCGTAGTTAACCAGCACCGCGCCGGCAATGGCGCCGTAGAGAGTGCCGCGCCCTCCCACCGCCACCCAAATGACGGCTTCAATCGAATTGATCGGAGCGAACTCACCCGGGTTAATGATGCCGATCTGAGGAACATACAGCGCGCCGGCGATTCCCGCAATCACGGCGGAAAACACGAAGATCCAAACCTTGAAAGATTCCACCGGATAACCCAAAAAACGGGTGCGGCTCTCGGCATCGCGTATGGCATGCATAACTCGCCCTGCGCGCGATTCAACAATGGCGCGGCAAGCCATATAGCTGGCCGCTAGCGCCCCGGCGGTAACCATCAGCAGGGCCACATGTGTGCGGTCCGCGTGCAGGTCGAAACCCAGGATCTCTTTGAAATCGGTAAAGCCGTTGTTACCTCCGAATCCCATGTCGTTGCGGAAGAAGGCCAGCATCAAGGCATAGGTGAGCGCCTGGGTGATGATGGAAAAATACACGCCCGTGACGCGCGACCGAAAGGCGAACCAGCCGAATACAAAGGCAAGCAAGCCGGGCACTAATACCATCATCGCCAGCGCGAACGGGAAGTGGTTGAAGCCATACCAGAACCAGGGCAGAGACTTCCAGTTGAGAAATACCATGAAATCGGGCAGGATCGGATCGCCATACACACCCCGGGGGCCGATCTGCCGCATGAGATACATGCCCATGGCATAGCCTCCTAGCGAAAAAAAGGCCGCATGCCCAAGGCTCAAGATCCCGCAGTATCCCCAGATGAGGTCAATCGCCAGCGCCAGCATTCCATAACAGAGGTACTTACCAATGAGGGTGATTCCGAAGACAGAGAGGTGAGCCGCCGACGATGCGGGCACAAGCTGGTTGAAGACAGGCACAGCCACGGCTATCAAACCGAGCACCGCCAGAAGCCACGTGCCCCCGCGATCGCCGCTCGCGCTCGGATACCAGAGAGTAAACCCTTCTCGCTTATTCTGCGCCACTACTTATCCTCCGAGCCGCGGCCAGCGGGCGGGAACAAACCTCGCGGCCGGATCTGGATGAAAAGAATCAACGCCACCAATACAAAAATCTTTGCCAATACGGCCCCGGCGTAGGGCTCAAGCAGCTTGTTGAAGATCCCCATAGACATGCCGCCGATGAGCGATCCCCATAGGTTCCCGACACCGCCAAACACCACCACCAGAAAGGAATCGATGATATACGATTGCCCCAGATTCGGACCCACGTTCGTCAACTGACTCAGTGCCACGCCCGCCACTCCGGCGATACCCGATCCGAGCCCGAACGTCATGGCATCCACCCACTCGGTGCGGATACCCATCGCCTTCGCCATAGCTCGATTCTGCGAAACCGCCCGAATGTCTAGACCGATGCGCGTGCGCCTCAAGACCAGCATGACAACGGCGAAGACAATCAGCGTAAAGATGACGATATAGAGCCGGTTGTAGGTAATCGCGAGCGCGTCGTTCAACCGCAGTGAGCCACTCATCCAATCGGGTGTGACGACTGACCTGTTGAGCGCCGAAAAAATCGAACGCACCGATTGCTGCAAGATAAGACTCACGCCAAACGTCGCGAGCAGCGTCTCAAGCGGTCTGCCGTAAAGAAAGCGAATGATTGTGCGTTCCATAAGGACGCCCGTTAGCCCAGCGACGATAAACGCCGCCGGAATGGCCGCCAGAATCGAGATGCCTATGTGATCGGGCATCGCTACTTGAACTAAGTAAGTGGTGTACGCGCCCAGCATCATCAACTCTCCGTGAGCCATGTTGATGACTCCCATAACGCCGAAGGTGATTGCCAGTCCCATGGCAATCAGAACGAGTACCGAACCCAGGCTCAGGCCGAAAAACAATGTCTCGATGCCGGAGTACAAGGCGCGGGAGCGATCCACGCTTGCCACTGCGGAGGCAGCGGCGCGGCGCACCTGCTCGTTACCTTCAACGAAGCTGCCGTCCGGAGATTTTTCGAGCAACAGCGCCAGTCTGTTCCGCACATCTTGGCTGACGCTGTGGCTGAGTGTAGCGATTGCTTCCAGCCGCGCCTGAGTGTCTGTGCCATCGAGCGCCGCCAGCGCCAAACCCGTAGCGATTTCCTTCCTAACGCCTGAATCTTTTTCCACCCCCATCTGCTGGCGCAGTAGCGCTACGGAAGGCGCGTCCAACGATTGCATCATCTCCCGCACCGCGTCCAAGCGCACCGCCGGGTCCGGGCTCGATAACCCAAAGTGCGCCAGCGCCATCCGCAAAACCCGCCGTAACCCATTGTTAGTGCCAATCTGAGTCAGTTGATCCGCGGAGGTTGATCCGGCGTCTTTCAGGGATACCGGGTCGATCAGATTCATGGGATCGGCGCCCGCTGTCTTGACGACAAAAACCTTTTGGTCGCTGTTGCGGAAATAGAGCCGGTCTTCAAGCAGCGCCGTAAGCACTGCGCGCACGCTCGGATGACCGCTTTGGCCCAACCGTTCGACAATATTCTCCTTGTCTGAGTAGTTCGCCTCTCTCATCTCACCTAGAGCGGAAAGGAAACTCGCGTCCTTCGGAGATTGGGCGTGTACGGGCAAGAAGCCGCCAAGGGCGAGCAGCACCAATAGCCGCCGTGCGCCCGGCGGAAAGCGTCTCATTATTTGTAGTTCTGTCCCGAACACTTCTTGGTGACCTTGTTGTAATTACCACAGTTTAGCGTCACCCAATCCGCTTCGATGTCCTTGCTGCCCGGCAGAAAGTCTGACCATGCATCGCCTGGCACTTCACCCGCCGATTTCCAAACTACGTTAAACTGGCCATCCGCTTTCACCTCGCCAATATAGACCGGCTTGGTGATGTGATGATTCGGCAACACCTTAGCTGTGCCGCCAGTGAGGTTCGGCGTTTCAAGCCCCGGCAGCGCGGCGATTACCTTCGACACGTCTGTCGTTTTGGCCTTCTGCACGGCCTTTACCCAAAGATTAAATCCAATGTAGTGAGCCTCCATCGGGTCGTTCGTAGTGCGCTTCGGGTTCTTGATGAAAGCGTGCCATTGGCTGATGAACGCTTTGTTGGCTGGCGTGTTGATGCTTTCAAAATAGTTCCAGGCTGCCAGTTCGCCAACCAGCGGCTTGGTATCTACACCCGATAGCTCCTCTTCACCCACCGAGAAGGCCACCACTGGAATATCCTCCGCTGAAATCTTCTGATTTCCCAGCTCTTTGTAGAAGGGCACGTTGGCGTCGCCGTTGATCGTAGAGACCACCGCTGTCTTCTTCCCCGCCGATCCGAATTTCTTAATGGCCGCCACACGAGTCTGCCAATCCGAGTTGCCGAAGGGCGTATAGTTGATCGAAATATCTTCTGGCTTCACGCCTTTCAACTTCAGGTAAGCCTCAAGAATCTTGTTAGTCGTGCGAGGGTAAACATAGTCAGTGCCTTCAAGCACCCAGCGCTTCACTCCAACCTCTTTCATCAGGTAGTCCACCGCCGGAATGGCCTGCTGGTTCGGCGCCGCACCAGTGTAGATGACGTTCTTGGATGACTCTTCCCCTTCATACTGCACCGGATAAAAGAGCAAGCCGTTATCCTTCTCGAAAACCGGCAGCACCGATTTTCGCGAGACCGATGTCCAACATCCAAACACCACGGCCACCTTGTCCTTTTCCAGCAATTGCGCCGCCTTTTCGGCAAAAAGGGGCCAGTTAGACGCCGGGTCAACCACTACTGCCTCCAGCTTTTTGCCCAGTAATCCACCCTTCTTGTTCTGGGCGTCGATCATCATCAGCACGGTATCTTTTAGCGTCGTTTCACTGATGGCCATCGTGCCGGATAGCGAATGCAGCACGCCCACTTTGATTGTGTCCTGCGCCGCCGCGACACGCGAGAATCCATGGGCAGCCATCAACAGGCAAGCAGTCATAAAAACTGATTTATGTTTCATAAAGTAACTCCTCAGTTAACTCGTCTTACATTTGGATCTGGAGGCCAACGCCGGCCTGCCAGAAATCGGGTAACACTCGGTTGAATCGTGTGTCTTTGTAGAACGTCATCACGCGCGCGTTGAACTGCTTGATGACGTAGTTGAAGTTCACTTCGGTGGTTTTCTGATCGTAGCTTGGCGTTAATCCATGCGTAAAATCCGCCTTCGCGTACTTGCCAAGAATCTCGAACTTACCCTTGAACTTACCAAAGGTGACCACCTTCGGAAACAGATAACTCCCCAGCCCATACGCTCCCTGACTCTTGGGATAGGCCGCCTCGTATCCACCTAGCCGGTTGTAGTTGGAATACTCGCTCTCGATCGAGAACGAACCCGCGTTAGCTAGCTTCTTCTCGAGCAGGAAATCCACCGTGGTCGCTGTGCGCCCGGCCTGCACCTGGGTCGCTCCTCCAATGGCCAGCAGGTTTTTGTCGCCGTAGTAAGTTCCGTTCAGGTAATAGCCATCCTCTGGATCCCAGAAGTCAATCTGCACCCGGGCCGCGCCCAGGATTTTGGAATTTCCGGTTGACGACCCGCCGTCGAAAACCCCAGCCGAGACCTTCACTTTCTTGGCAAAGGTACCCCAGTAGACGACACCGTTATCGCGGCCTTGAAACACAAAGGGATAACCATCCTGGATGCCGTCTGAGTACACGGCCCACTCATGTGAGTAGAACGGGCCGTATAGATTCGCGCGGTCGCTGGGTGGCAGAAAACGGCCGAACCAGATATTGATGTGCGGAGAAATTTCGATTTGCGCTACAGCGTCCAATATGCCGATTTTATTGGTAATACTGTCGTAATCGGTATTGAACATGAACTTGATATTGTCAGTTACCGGGCCGTTCACGTACAGCCGGATGTGGTTGAGCTCGAACTGATTGGTGTCCGGTCCGCCATCCGTTTGGGTGTGATCGAAGCTAGCTTGCAATCCGGCGCCGACAGTAATGGGACCTAGAGTGACTTGCGCGCCTGACTCCGGGGCCAGCAAAAGAATTCCCAACAACAAAAGAAAAACCGGGGTGAAGCGGCGCGCCAGGCACGCTCTTTCACCGCTGATACATCGTCTGGGCATGAGTGTAGTAGTCTCCTCTGGGCGCGCGAAGCACCGTAAATAGGCGTGATGCTATTTCAGACTGGGAATAATACTCAGACGAGGAATAGTGCCGAGTTACAACCGTACTAAAACATTGGATGGCTGTCCAATAAAATATTTCGATGCGGTTACAAAACAAAATTTCGCATAGCGCGCAGAGTTAGGGTCGCGCCTCCCAAACCACTCTTCCACCCAGAATCGTTTTTTCCACTTTCACTTCCCGGATCTTTTCCCCGGGAATGGAAAAAATATCCTCGCTTAACAAAACCATGTCCGCAAGCTTTCCCGGAGTGATCGAGCCTTTCTCTTTCTCCTGAAACTCCGCATAGGCCGAACCCATGGTGTATGCTTCCACAGCTTCCGTCACTGTCAACTTCTGCTCCGGAAACCAGCCATGCGGATTCTTTCCATCCAAGGTGGCCCGCGTCACCGCCGCATAAAGAGTCAGCATGGGATTCAGCGGCGCCACGTCCCAATCCGTACCAAAGGCTAGGCGCACGCCATGATCTAAAAACGTCCGAAACGCATAAGTACGGCTCGCGCGGTCGTGGCCAATGCGCGCCTCCGCCCACCGCCCATCGTCAATGGCATGATAGGGCTGCATCGACGCAATCACCTGCAACTGAGCGAAACGGTCGAAATCCTTGGCGGCCATGTGTTGCGCGTGTTCAATGCGAAAGCGGCGGTCCGCATCGCCATGCACCTTCACCACTTCCGTATACAGGTCAAGGATCGTGGAAATGGCTTGATCTCCAATGGCGTGCGTGCAAATCTGCAATCCAGCCGCATCCGCTTTGAGCATGCGCTCCCGCATGAGTGAGATCGGATGCATTTGATCTGACAGAATACCGTGACTACTGGGCTGGTCGGTGAAGGGCTCGAAAAAGTAGGCGGTTGCCGACCCCAGAGAGCCATCCGCATAAGCCTTCACCGCGCCCATACGCAAGAACGCGTCTCCGAAAGCGTGCCGGATTCCCAGCTTCACTTGATCGTCTACATCGGTAATGTAAGGCGCCACATAAAGACGAGTCGTCAATTCACCGCGCTCCCGTAACTCTGAGTAAACTGCAATGTCCGCATTCTCGGGGTCCATGTTCTGCACGCTAGTCACCCCAAGCGAGGCGGCGTGAGCAAGCGCCCGCTTCACCACGCGCACGCGCTGCTCATGCGACAGCGGTGGAATGATTTTCAGCATCAACTCCTTGGCCGCGTCTTTCAAGATTCCAGTCGGATCGCCTTGCGCATCGCGCACAATCACTCCGCCGGCGGGATCTGGCGTTTGCGCGGTTACCCCCGCCATCCGCAGCGCCAAAGAGTTTGCCAGCCCGAGATGAAGGTCGTGCCGGTCCACAAACACTGGAGTTTTGGCTGTCAGTGGATCAATCAGCTCTTTGGTTGGCAGTTTTTGTGGATTCCAAAGAGTTTCATCCCAATCGCCGCCTAAGATCCATTCGCCCCGCGCCGTCTTTCTGGCCCTTTCACCAATGCGCCGCGCGAATTCTTCAGGGCTCGCGGCGTCGGTCAGTTGCACCGCATCCAGCGCCGCGCCGCCGTTCACAAAGTGTACGTGCGCATCGTTAAAGCCTGGTAGCAACAACTTTCCGTGAGCGTCTATCACTTTCGTGTCTCGGCCGCGCCAGAGTTCCACCTCCGCATCGCTTCCCACCGCCACAATGCGAGCGCCAAGCACCGCCACGCCTTGCGCCCTGGGATGAGACTTGTCTACCGTCCATACTTTGGCGTTCCTGACAATGAAGCTGGCGGCCGGACGTTGCGCGAACCCACTAACGCAAACCGCCACCATCCCGAAGACCGATAAGAAAACGCGCCGCTTAGTTTCCATTTGATTGAACGATACACTACACTTCAGGACCAAGTCATGTTCACCGCCACCGCCAACCTAATTCTTCCCAGCACCGTTACCGGTTCGTTCCCGCGCCCGCGCTGGTTCGACGTCAGCATGTGGGGCCGTCCGCTCGATACCTGCATGCTCGACATTCGCTTTCGCGAAAAATTTCAGGATGCCCTCGCTGTGGTGATCAGCGACCAGGAACGCGCCGGTCTCGACATCCTCACTCACGGCGACTTCCACCTGGATGAGGATATGGCTGGCCGCGCCTGGCATCATTACCCACTGCAGCGCTGGGCCGGCTTTGAAGGCGATTATCTTCAACCTGAGGAGACCACCGCCCCCTGGCTCCACTATCCGCCCGGCACGCTGCTGAATGAGATCTACACGGGTTGGCGCTGGCCGCATGTCACCGCCAAAATAGAGCACCGCCCTCTCGATTACCCAAAACTATGGCGTCTCGCTCAAGCGAAGACTCCCAAACCCGTAAAATTCGGCACCTGTTCCTCGCAGGTCATGGCGCTCTTTCTCGATATCCACACGCCCGCCTACACGGACAAGCGCCAGGTGATCTGGGACATGGCCGAAGCTATGAACAAAGAGCTCCTGGCCTTGCGCGATGCCGGCTGCCGCTGCATCCAAATCGAAGAACCTACGTTCCACTTCATGGCCAATACCTTCGGCAAAGATCACGACGAAGTGAAATTTATGATTGATGCGTTCAACCGCGAAGTGCAGGGCCTGGACGACGTCGAGCTCTGGATTCACACCTGCTGGGGCAACCCCAACATGCAGCGCGTAATGGAAAACACCAGCTACGCAAATTCCATCGAAATTTATCTGGAGCGCTGCCGCGGCGATGTCTGGACCCTCGAAATGAAAGATCGCAACCAGCAGGATATCGAGTTATTCGAGCCGTTCAAACACGATCTAAAAAAGAAGATTTGCATTGGCGCCGTGAGTCATCGCACCCTGCAAGCTGACCGTCCGGAAGAGGTCGCGGCCGAAATTCGCAAAGCTCTCAAGTACATTCCCGCCGAAAAGCTCATCGTTTCGAGCGACTGCGGTTTTGGCCGGCAAGGCTGTAACCGCGATATCGCCTTTTATAAGGCCAGCGCCATCGCGCAGGGCTGTAATATCGTGCGCGCGGAACTGGGCGCCCCTGTTCAATATGTGCCCGCGACCAATCCGCAGTTACAGATCGACGTGATCCCCGGCCGATGATGTTCGCTGGTGGGGCAGGTCTTCAGCCTACTCATGGCAAAGTTTCTACCCCTACCCGCCCTGTACCTTCACGTCTCTGCCCTGCCAATAGCTATCCCGAATTTCACGCTTCAGAATCTTCCCCGTACCGGTTTTCGGCAACGGCTGTTCCGAAAAATGAATCAACCGCGGCAACTTGAATTTCGCCAGCCGCTGTTCCAGAAACTCCAGCAATTCTTCGCAGGTCAACGGCTGCCCGGGATTCAACACAACGGTGGCCGCCGGAATCTCGCCCCACTTCGGATCGGGCGCCGCCACCACCGCGCATTCGAACACAGACGGATGGGCGAAAATCGCTTTCTCCACTTCAATGGACGAAATATTTTCTCCGCCGCTAATGATGATGTCCTTCTTGCGGTCTACGATGTGAAGGTAGGTTTCTTCATCCCAAACGGCCATGTCGCCGGTGTGAAACCAGCCGCCCGTCATCACAGCTTCGGTCGCCAGCGGCTCCCTGAAATAGCCATCCATCACGTTATCGGAGCGCACCACGATTTCGCCCATCGTTTCACCGTCCCGCGGGACGTCTCTCATCTCCGTGTCCACCACTCTCACCTCCACGCTGACACCCGGCCAGCCCGCCATCGCGCTGTGAAAGATGCGGTCTTCCTCGTCCTTGAAACGCACCGTGCTCTTCAAGCGCGAAGTTGAAACCATGGGACTCGTCTCAGTGAGCCCGTAGCCTACCAGCACACTGCACTGAAATGCCTTCTCCAATCGCGCCAACAACTCGGGAGACGACGCTGCACCCCCTAACATAATTTCTTTCAGGCTCGAGGTGTCGAACTTACCCAAATCCGGCGAGTGCAGCAGCGCGTTCGCCATCACCGGAACAAGGCCCATATGGGTGGCGCGCTCGCTCTCGGTTAGCCGGAACACAAAAGACGGTTCAAAACGCCGCACCATCACTTGTTTGCGGCCGGTCATCACCGAAAACTGCGCCGCGCCCCAACCATTGGCATGGAACAGAGGAATGGTATGCAAATCCACGTCTGCGTCGTCGCGGAAGGAGTTTCCGAGAATGCCCAGCGCATGCAAATAAAGTGTCCGGTGAGAGAGAGTCACCCCTTTCGGCGTGCCGGTGCTGCCACTGGTGTAGAAGAGTTCGGCAATCTCATTCTCATCGAACTTGGTCCAGCCGGGCGGCTCGATGCGCCCTTTCCGCAGTAAGTCTTCATAGGTCAGATCCGCTTGCGGACTCGGCCCATCAATCGATACGTAGTTCCGGATGCCCGGGCAGGCCTTGTGAAAAGCGTCGATCAGCGGCGCAAACTCGTTTTCAAAAATCAACACCACGGCACCGGAGTGATTCAGAATTTGAATCAGCTCAGGCGGCGTCAAGCGCACGTTCAGCGGCATGACAATCGCTCGAATCAGGGCCGGCCCGTAATAGCCTTCCAGGAGCTGATTGTTGTTGAAGCTGAGGTAAGCAACACGGTCGCCCGGTTTTACGCCCAGCGTCAGCAAGCCAGAAGCCAGCCGTTCACAGCGCTCGCCAAAGTGCGCATAGGTAAAGCGCTGGTCGCCCGATATGACGCCTTCCTTTTTGCCGTACAGATCTACGCCGCGATAGAGGCAGCGAATGGGTGTAAGCGGAAGTTGCATGTTTTATCCAAAGCTAACGTTACGGCTGCGAGGGAGCCGCCAGTATTTCTTCAAAGCGCGCCCGCAGTTCCGCCGGCAGCGGAATGGCGCGCTCCGACTGGCGATCCATACAGACCATCACAATCGCCCCGGTAGCCGCCGTCTCGCCCTCTTTCAGAACCTTGAATGCGAAGCGCAGAGACGACGAACCGAGCTTTGTCAAGCATACTTCAACGGCAATCCAATCATCGTGGCGCAAAGCCAGCCGGATATCGCACTCGGCATGAACCCGGGGGAAATTGAAACTGCCGCGCGTATAGCTGATGCCGAACGAACGGAACAATTCCGTCTCGGCGGCTTCAAAGAAGCGGAACAGCGCCGTGTAGTGAATGCGCCCGCTGGCGTCGGTATCTGCGAAGCGGATGCGAGTTTCGTAGCGAAACGGCTGAGCCATGTCTTGAGTTTGTTACATACCGCCTGGCTCGCTGCCGAGATTCGCCGCCGCCGGCCCAACGGCGCCGTGGAGTTAAACTTTCTCGATCTCTTCATCGCGCCAGGGCTACCAGCGCGCAGTTCGGTTATTCTTCTTCTTCGAGGGTCATATGAGCCTTGGCGGCGGCGATGATTTTCTCAGCTTGCGGGACAGGCACGTAATCGTAGTGATCGAACTCCATGTGGAAGCAGGCGCGGCCTTGCGTCATGGAGATGAGATCGTTCTGATAGTTGAGCATCTCGGACATGGGAACCTGCGCGTTGATGGTTTGCATGTTGCCTTTAATATCCATGCCGGAAATGCGGCCGCGGCGGCCATTGAAATCGCTCATGAGGTCGCCGGCGAAATCGACGGGCGTTTCGACTTCGACCTTCATGACGGGCTCTAACAAAGCAGCTTTGGCTTGCTGCATGGCGGCGCGAAAGGCTTTGCGGCCGGCGAGTTTGAAGGCCATTTCGGAGGAATCGACATCGTGGTAGGAACCGTCGTACACGGTGACTTTGAAATCGGTGACAGGATAGCCGGCGAGGAAGCCTTGCTGGGCGGCTTCGACGATGCCCTTCTCGACGGCGGGAACAAAATTGCGCGGGATGGCGCCGCCGAAAATTTCGTTGGCGAACTGGAATTTTTCGCCGCGGGGCAGAGGCTCGAGCCTGATCCAACAATCGCCGAACTGGCCGTGGCCGCCGGTCTGCTTTTTGTGACGGCCTTGCACGCTGGCCGAGCCACGAACGGTTTCGCGGTAGGGAATTTTGGGAGCGTGCAGTTGCACTTCGACGCCATAGCGGCGCTTGAGACGGCTGACCACTACTTCGACGTGTTGTTGGCCGTTGCCCGCCAATAAGAATTCTTTGGTTTGAGGATCGCGATAGAAGCGCAGCGAGCGGTCTTCTTCGAGAATTTTGTGAATGGCGGTTGAGAGACGGTCTTCGTCGTTGCGGGTTTTGGCGGAGATGGCGTAGGCGATAGAGGGCTCGGGAAGCTCAACGGGTTTGAAGACGACGCAGGTGTTTTTCTCACATAGAGTATCGCCGGTGAGGGTGTCTTTGAGCTTGGCGACGACGCCGATGTCGCCCGAGCGCAGTTCAGTAACCGGCTGCATGGTTTTGCCGAAGGGCGTGGCGATGTGAGCGAGCCGCTCGTTAACGCTGGAGCGCATGTTGTTCAGGTGGGCATCGTCTTTGATCGAGCCGGAGGTGACCTTGAAAAACGTGACGCGGCCGGCAAAGGGATCGGCCGATGTTTTGAAGACGAAGGCGGAGGGGGGCTCGCCTGGCGCGACCGCCTTGGCTAGTTCCTTGGCATTTTCGACGCCAAGCAAGACGCGGCCTTCAAGCGGCGAGGGCAGAATCTCAGCCATGAGCGCAAGCACGAGATCGGTACCGATGTTGTGCGAGGCTGAGGCACAGAGGACCGGGAAAATACGGCGATTCTTGACGGCTTCCTTCAAACCGCTAACGATGTGTTCTACAGGGAGGGTGCCGGTGGCAAAGAACTCTTCCATAAGTTCATCGTTGCCTTCGGCGATCATTTCAATGAGCGCTTCGTGGGCGGCGCCGGCCTCGGCTTCTTGCGGCGTGGGGATGTCGCCTTCTTTGCCTTTGCCGTCGCCATCGGACTTGTAGCAGAAGGACTTCATGCGGATGAGATCGATGATGCCGGTGAAACTTTTCTCGTGGCCGAGGGGCAGATGAATGGGCACAGCGGCCCGGCCGAAGCGGCTGTGAATGCTTTCCAGAGTGCGTTCGAAAGAGGAGCGTTCGCGATCGAGCTTATTGACAAGGAGAATGCAGGGCAAATTCATATCGGCGGCGAACTGCCAAACTTTTTCGGTGGAGACTTCGACGCCCGCCACGCCATCGAGGACGACGACGGCGGCATCGGCGGCGATGAGAGCGGATTGGGCTTCGGGCAGGAAGATATTGTAACCGGGTGTATCGACGACATTGAACTTGGTCTTCTGAAAAGGGAAGGACTGGACGGCGGAGGAAATGGTGATTTTGCGGGCCACTTCTTCTTCGTCGAAATCGGTGATGGTGTTGCCCTCGTCCACCTTGAGGTGCCGGTCGGTGGCGCCTGCCGTAAACAGCATAGCGGCGGCAAGCGACGTTTTCCCACTATGCCCGTGTCCGATCAAAGCGACGTTCCGAATGTCGGACGAGTCGAAAACCTTCATGTTTGAACCTCCAACGGATAACCACGTAGCCGGCTTGGGCTGCGTTGGGCCAGGCGGTTGTCTCTCCGGCTGACGTGGTGAGCATATCAAAACCGTCTCGAGTTTGAGGAGAGAAAAGAAGCGAGTGGGAAAGGGGTTTTTGATGCGAGCGAGACGCGCGATTTTGAGCGGCAAGTGGCCCGCTATTAATAGTAGTGGATTTGCGCGGCCAGATGTCAGTTGTTTTGAGTTTTGAGGGAGGGGTTTTTGACGCGGCGAACGACGGAAGAATGGCCACAGATGAACACAGATAAACACAGATAAGAAACGAACGGTTAAGTGGAGTTGGAAAGACGTTTGCATTTCGGTTCCAGAGTAGAGGACGGGGATTGGGGATGAGGATTTGGCGAAGGTGGGTAATGGGGGTTAAGTGGCGGATGGGGATAGGGTTAGAGAGTTTTGAAGAAAGTTGGAAAGGTTGTGACTGATAAAGATCGCATCAGCTTTTGCGGATTCGGCTGTGCCGGAACGACGGAATGGCGGGCCGCAAAAGGTGATGTGATCGCCTGGTGAACTGAACCGCTAGGAGGCTCTGAGGAGCGGACTATGGGGTTTGAATGCCAGTGAGTGGGGAAGATGGCGTGGCGTGCAGCGGGTAAGGAGCCAAGAGGCGAGTGGTGAAGGGACGAAAATCGGCTGCAAAAGGGAGGAAGGATTGGCCGCTAACCCGAGAGTGGACATACGTAAGGCGGCACGGCACGAAGCGTTCGTAATCGGCGGAGAGTCCGCCACCGGGTACCACGACGTGCAGGTGGGGATGGAACAGCAGATTTTGTCCCCACGTGTGCAGGATGGCGAAGAAGCCGAGTTGTGCGCCGAGGTGTTGCGGACTGGCGCCAATGGTGAGCAGAGTTTGCGAGGCGGCGCGGAATAGAATGCTGTACATCACGTCCTGGTTGTAGAAGGTGAGTTCGGCGATTTGTTCGGGCAGCGTGAAGACGACGTGAAAGTATTCGACGGCCAACAATTCGGCCTGCCTGCTTTCGAGCCACTGGGCGCGTGCCAAACCTTGGCACTTGGGGCAGTGGCGATTCCTGCAGGAGTTATGGTTTCCGGTCTACCGGTTGGAGTTTGCTGGGCAAACACGCGCTTGGTGAGGCCGCTCTGCTGGGCGGCGCCGCGGCAGGCTTGCGCGAGGGAGCCGCGCGCGGCGACAGCACCGCCTAGCGGTCTTTCTTGCCTTTGCCCTGTTCGACGCGCAGCAGCATGCGTTGGGAATCGAGGGTGTTGGGGAGCAACCGGGCAGAAAACCGGTGTAAGAGCATTGACGACGCGCCCGAGGCCTGGAAACGAGACCAGAAGCTCGTTCCACCGGCAAACCCAACGTAAACTGTAACTGAAGGAACGATATGGCGATTCGAAAACGAGATGCTCGGCGCTGTGCAATCTGCGGTGAACTGCTGCGCACGGAATCGCCTGGCACTGAGCTGTTAGAGGTCCGGGCTTGTGAAAAATGTTGCGCCGACTTTGGCGCACTTCGTACTCGTATCAAAGGAATCGAAGCAAAGGCCCTGCGCCAGCTTCGACGTCCGAATCCTCCCAACGCTGCGTGACAGACGCGCTAGCCCTCGCGCCGGTGTCGCACAAACGTCCGTTTATCGGACGTTTTTGAGACCCGCTGGAAGGCCGTTTCGCAAGCCTACCTTGCAATACTCGTGACGGGGGACGAGAGGCGCGGTAATCCATTGCACATTTTGGGTGATAATGACACCAGCATAGGAAGGAGTGTGGGAATGACTCGCCGGTATCTGATTCCGATCCTGGCAGGCGTGGCGCAAGTCGTCGGCCAAACTCAGCAATCCTCGAACCGTGACCGGTTGATCGGCACATGGAGATTGCTGTCCCTTGAGATGATGGTTGACGGAAAGATCCTATATCCCTTAGGCGAACATCCCATCGGACGGCTGACGTACGATGCGGCCGGGCGCACATCAGCACAAGTAATGAAATCCGGACGAAAGTCAGCAATAAAAGATCCAAGCGCGGTTGCCCGCGGCACTGAGGACGAATTGCGGCAGATCGCAGACGGTTATGTCGGTTACTTCGGAAGTTTCGATGTCGATGGGAGCACCGTTACTCACCACATCGAAGCCTGCACTCTTCCCGCATGGACCGGAACAGACCAGAAGAGGCAGCTGGAATTCGCCGGTACCCAGTTGGTACTTCGATTTGGCCCCAACAAATTGGTTTGGGAGCGACTGCCAGACTAATCGGGCAAAACTGCGGGTGGGCTGAATAGATCGCGTCTTCTCCGTAATCGTACTTGGTTAATAGCGATTGCGCAGGGCTTAGCGTACAAAACTCCCGGAATGGTCTCGGCTGGCCTTACACCGGTTTTCTGCCCGGTTGCTCCCCAACACCCGAATCGATGTCGCGTACTTTCAGCGACACCACCAAGCGTTCGCGGATGCCGATCATGTTTTTGACCGTCTCACCTCCGGTCCGCTATGGCTCAGAGACCAGCGGATTGCCAATCTGGTCTCGCAGGCGGTCTTGATCGGCGCCAGCGAGCGGCGCTTGTACGATCTCTGCGCCTGGGTGGTGACGCCGAATCACGTACGCTTGCTGATCCTGCCACTGGTTCCAGTTCCGGTACTGATGCGGTGGCTAAAGGGATCGACAGCCAGAGGTGCGAACCTGATACTGAGCAGAGCCGGGCAGCCATTTTGGCAGGACGAGCCCTTTGATCGTTACGGCGGCGCTGGCGGCGGTGAGCGCGCCCGATATGGCCGCCGTGCCCGTCACCGAGAGGCTGGCGGCGGTGAGCGTGCCATCGACCGTTTCGTTGCCGCCCACCGTCGCGCCGCCCGTGACGCTGAGCGACGAGAACGATGTCACGCCTTGCAGTTCCGCCTGCGACACCGCCGACACGTTATCCTGCGTCCATTGCACGACGCCGTTTACGTCTTCGAGCACGATTTTGTAGGCCGAAGACGAAAGCCAGATCGAGGCGGATCCGCTGGCGTCGAGCACGACGGGATTCGTGTTCGCCGCCGCGCCGTTGGCGTCCTGATAGGTGGCGAGCGGCGTGGACGTGCCGGCGGCATACGAATAGACGAAGCCGCCGGCGAGCGGGACGCCGTTTGCGTCGCTGAATTGGATGCGCGGGACGGGGAGGAGAGCGGTGCTCATGGGTTACCTTCAGTGCGGGAGTGAGGGGACGGGAGGAATGGAGCGAGCGGCGTTACACGTGAAACGTGAGCGTCTATTTCGTGGCGGATTGCGGCGCGGAAGTCGGAGCGGTTGCGTCCTGCGGCCCCGCAGCCCGGCCCGGATTCCAGCGGCTGTAGGCGGCGGCCTGCTCGCGGTGGCGCTTCTCAATCGGAGGAAGTTCGTCCTGGAGCTTTCTGAACGCTTCGACCGACCCTTCCTCTCCGCCAGCGGCGTACGCCTTCTTCAGGTGTTCACTGTTCGCCCAATACTGAGGATCCGCCTTGGGATGGGGACGGTCCTTGGAGTTCTTCATGTGCAGCCTCCTTCAGTGTAGGGTGAATATTCTCAAAGCGAAAGTCCCCTGGGTACTGCCTTACATATCTCCTCCAAAGGGTCATTGCCTGATCCGGCGTAAGATCCATCGCTTCCCATCCGGATGGCCCTTGCTTGAGATGCGCCCCAATCTCGCTCACCAGATTAACCGGCTCATCCTTGTAGTGCGGATTCCTTGGATCGTCGCCGACCAGAGAACGCCCGGCTTTCTACGCCAGTGGGTCATCCAAAAACGTATTCGCTTGCTCGGGCGTGAGGTCCGTCTCGTAGGCGTGATGCAGCTCGTGCCGGATTGTCGCCTTAACGTCAGATACTGTTGCGCCCGGCCCTGCATCGATAAGCATGGCGTTTCCGTTATCCTTCAGGGATTTTTGCAAAGCCTGCCGTAGGTCGAAAAGCGGTTTTGCCGCGCGCGGGCCCCACTCGTTTTTGAGAATGCTCCGATCGAGCTTGCGGACAACTTTCTGAACGAGAGCAGGTGGCATCCACATCCCATCGAAGCGAATCGCGAAATACGCCGCGCAGGACGTGAAGGATGTTCTGCCAACGGAGGGGCAAAGCTAGCGGAGAAGCTCACGGCTCCCGGCGACAAGTCGATCAACCTGCTGCGTTCCGCGGCCGCGCAAACCCCCGAACGTATTCCGGCGCTGGCGCAGTCCGTCGTACAAGGGCTGCTCGAAAAGGCGACGGCGGAAGCGGGCATGGGCAAACCGCAGACGGTGCTCAGCGAGGACCAGAACTCAATTAACGCGGACCATCGCTTACATTGGGCAAAACCCGGTGTCGGCAGGTTTGGTTTGCGCGGAACGTTGGTCCTGGTCGAGTGCCGGATGGCGGGCGAAACCAGCGGTCCTACCGGCAACGCACCGGTAAATGTATAAACTTCCTGAGGCTGCTGCGCAGCCTTTAGCAGGCGGAACCGCCTGCTCCACCAAGGCTGATAGAAGAGAGGTAAAAAGGCGAACGGGTCTGGGGCAGAATGAAGAAACTTCCTGAGGCTGCTGCGCAGCCTTTGGGGCGACTGGAAAGCCCGCTGCCGAGAGGGGCCGCCCTACTTTTCGACTTGGAGATTGTTCGTTACTTTGAAAACGTTGGGCACGCCGTTGACGCGAACGTTGATCAAGTTCTTGTCGCCTTCATTGGCCACCACACCTTCCAATGTCACATCGCCGTTTTTGACGATGATGTGAATGGAGGGGAGCGCGCGATTTCCATAACGGTCGCCAATGACCGGGTCGCCATAAATGACACGCGCCACAGCGCGGCGAATCTGGTCGTCCATGGGCGAAGGCGGCAACACTTCGATTTCGTTATTCACCTGCGTCACGCCTTCCACGTTCTTCACCACGTTGCCAGCATCGCTCTTCAGCACCGGGCGGGTCACAGCTCCCAGGAGCGTAACCGTTCCGCCATCGATACGAAATGCCAAGTCGTCGAAAATCGAGTAGTAGGGAAGCATGACAAGCTGGTGCCGCACTTCTTGAGCGAGCTTGCTCATTCCCGCTGGACCGGGAACAAACGCGTCGTTATGGTCTTTGTTCTGGCCGGCGAATAACTGAAGCGGCAAAAAGCTGAGGGCCGCGATGATAGTAGGTTTAAGTAACTTGCGCATCTTTTCTCTCCTACTCAATGAGATTAAGCAGCGGGGCGCGAAGTTACATCCGACTGAATGCTAGTGCAATTTCCGGTGGAAGAGTTCTAGCATCAAACCCTGGCAAAGATACGAGAGAGCGGGGTCGTACCTGTAACCTTCATCGCGCATGAAAGCGTGGGCGCCGTTCACCTCCAGCCACTGGAAATTGGCGCCCGTTTCATCGAGACGCGCCTTAATCAGGTTTCGCCCCTCAAGGGGAACGTGTGGATCTTGGCGGCCCCAGATATGCAGGAGTTCGCCTTTTATTTCCGCGGCGCGTGCCAGCGAGTTGTCTTTTTTCCCTTTGCCGAGCGTACCCGAATGAATATCGGTGGCATAGAAACAAACAGTGGCCAGTACGTCCGGGTTCATGGCGGTGCGAAATGCTAAGTGGCCGCCCAGACAAATGCCAACAGCGCCTAACTTACCCGTGCAATCGGCGCGCGACTTAAGATGGTCGAGCACAGCGCGGGCGTCGCTGTCGTAGGAAGAGAGTTCCTTGCGGTAC
Source organism: Bryobacterales bacterium (assembly GCA_963785595.1). Lineage (GTDB taxonomy): Bacteria > Acidobacteriota > Terriglobia > Bryobacterales > Bryobacteraceae > Bog-105. The sequence continues at coordinate 284,246 of CAWAVY010000007.1, forward strand.
TTATCGGCGTTGCCTTTGTCCGCGCCTTCTTGATCGTAGGGAAGAACGGCGCCGGCAGGCTCAAGCTCGTGGTAGACCTCGGGCACAGCCACCACATAGCCATGCCCCGCCAGAAAAGCCGCGGTCCGGCGGATGGGTCCGGTAATCTGAAAAATCTCCGAGTAGAGAACCAGGCCCGGATAACGGCCTTCCGCGGAGGGACGGAAGACGCAGGTGCGCATGGGGCCGGTAGGAGTTGGGACGAATTCAACGATGTCGTCTTTAATAGTCATGGGTTTCCTATTGCGCGCGCGGCGCTTCTTCGAAGGCGACGAGGCCCTTGCCGCTGGACAGATTTTTTTTGCGGCAGCGCACTACCTGACCCGGAAGGTATTCCCAAGTCTCGCCGGCGGGCATCTCTTCGACAATAATGTAAAAATCTCTTCCGAGGTGCTCCGCCCGCACCGCCCGTAAGACGTTCATGCCTTCTCCGAGCAAGTTGATAAAGATGCTGACCTCTTTGCCTTGACCGGTGGGAATGGGCGCAACGGGTGCCGGCGCGACGGGTGGGGCGAGTGGTTCGATGTGTGGGGCGGCGGCGGGCTCAGAAACCGATTCAGGGGCGCGGGCAAAGGTCTGCGGCGGGGGCGGGGGCGCGGGAGCGGGGGGAGGCGGGGGCGGGTAAGAGGCCACCGAATAAATAGAGGGCGCGGCTTGCGGAACCGGCTGCTGGGCATAGGCTGGGAAACTCGCAGCGTGGCGGGCATCGATGCGGGCGCGGTCGATAAACCAGAAGACGGCGGCACCGGCCAGCCAGACGAGTGCGGGCATCTGATCTGTGGAAACGAGTTTGGAAAGCAGCAAGTTGAGCGGATAGAGAATTGTTAGAAGCAGCGCCAGCCCGCAAACCAATGCAAAGGCAAGACTCTGCCAGCCCGTGCGCGCGCCGCGCCGATCATAGGCAAACAACGCCACCAGGAGCGTTAATCCGGACAAGCAGGCAAGCAAGTTCTGCGTATCGTGAAGGGCGACCAGACCGGCGATGAAGATCGCAGCCAGGGCGGGTAAGCTAACTCGTGACGTCGTCATTTATTTTTCTATGGGAACACACGAGACGGCGAATCCGCGCATCGGGTTTCAAAACCGGGCGTCGCAAATGGCGCTCTGCCAGCTATACTAGGACTTTGGGAGCTTTCGGTCCCCCAAAGAAGATCTAAGCAGGAGATTCCTTTCTAACCCATGTTCGATCTGTTTCGCAGCCGCGAGAAAAGTGTGCGCGTTTTGCTGGGCGTCATGCTGCTTCTGGTAGCGGCTTCCATGCTGATTTATTTGATTCCGGGCGGCTTCGGCAGTTCGGGCATTACGGGTGACAATGTAGTGGCCGCGGTGGGCGGGGAAAAGATTACCGACGTAGATGTGCAGCGCCAGATTGCCATGGTTACGCGCGGCCAGACCAACCTGCCCAAGGGCATTATGGCGATGTACATCCCCAATATCGTCAATCAATTGATTGAACAGAAAGCCATGGCCTTCAAGGCGAAGGAAATTGGTTTGACGATTTCCGATCAGGAACTGGCGGATTCCATACAGGCCGAGTTCGCCGCGCAGATGGGCGGCAAGTTCGACATGCATATTTACGAGGCGTACATCGCCCAGCAAGGAATGACGGCGGCGGCATTCGAAAACGAGCAGCGCAACTTGATGCTGAGCACTCGTTTGGAAAATCTGGAGCAGCAATCTCTGGTGATTTCCGACGCCGATGCGCGCGCCGAGTATCAACGTAAGAATTTGAAGGTGGGCTTGCAGTACGTGGCGATCGATAAGAATCAGTTTCTGTCTAAAGTGAATGCCGATCCCGCCGCGGTCAAAGCCTATTTCGAGAAGAGCCGGCAGATGTTCCGCATTCCCGAAAAACGCAGCTTCGACCTGATTGTGGGAACCAGCGCGGATTTTGTGCAAAGCGCGCAAGTTTCCGAAGCGCAATTACAAAAGGATTACGCCGATCAGATCGACAGCTTTCGCACACCCGAGCGCGTGCGGGTGCGCCATATTTTGATTAAGACGCAGGGCAAACCGAAAGCAGATGAGCCGGTGTTGCGCGCCAAGGCCGAAGCGTTGTTGAAGCAGATTAAGGCGGGCGGCGATTTCGGCGAACTCGCGAAGAAGAATTCCGAAGATCCCGGCTCGGCGGTGAAAGGAGGGGAGTTAGGCTGGGTGACCCGCGGCCAGATGGTGCCAAATTTTGAAAAGGCGGCGTTTTCACTGAAGCCGGGCGAGCTGAGCGGCATTGTGGATACCGAATACGGGTATCACATTGTGCAAGCGGAGGAGAAGCAGGAAGCGCATACGCAAACGTTCCAGGAGGCGGAACTGCCGTTGATGATGGAAGCGAAAAAGCAGGTAGCGGCTGAAATGCTGCGCAAGAACATAGATGCCGCCCACGCTGAGATTTTGCGGAATCCCGCGCAGGCGGCTAGCATCGCCTTCAAATACGGACTGAAATACTTCAAGCAGGAGAACGTGGCGAATGGCACGCCGCTCCCCGAGTTGCCGCAACCCGGTGAATTGGCGAACGCCATTTCGAGCGCCGCCAAAGGCGCGGTGACCGATATTTCCAATTTCGACAATGAGTCTAAGTCGGCGTTCGCGGTGGTGTTAAACATAGCTCCGGCGCGCAATGCGGAACTGAGCGAGGTGCAGGCGCAGGTGACGCAGAGTTACACCAACAGTGAAGCCGAGCGACTGGCGCAAGAAGCCATTAAACAGGCGGCCGAGAGCGCGCGGAAAGGCGAGAGTCTGGAAGAAATCGCCAAGCGTTACGGCACCACCGTTAAGACGGCCGCGCCCTTCAGCATTGATGGCGCGGCGGAAGGTATCGGGTCGGGCGCTCAGTTGGCGGCGGCGTTTAAGGCGAACGTGGGGGATATCATAGGCCCGGTCAGCACTGGGGTGGGCCGGTTCATCTGCAAGGTTTCTGAAAAAACGCCGGCCGACATGACGCAATATGCGGCCGGTAAAGCGGCCATTGTGCAAGGGCTGGAGCAGGATCGGTTGCGCGTGCAGCAGCCGCTTTTCCGCGATAGCGTGCTGGACGATTTGAAACGCCGCGGCAAAGTACAAATGAACCAGGCCGCGATCGACCGCATTGTGGGACGGTATCAAGGCTAACGATTGCTCACCGAAGCCCTGCACTTCCTGCGCAGCCTGACCGATCCAGATCAACTGATTCAGCTCCTTTCGACGGTGCTGAGCGGCTGGACCGGCTATGCGGCGCTTTTCCTGATTGTGTTCGCCGAGAGCGGACTGCTGGTGGGGTTCTTCCTGCCGGGCGATTCGCTGCTTTTCACCGTGGGAGTGGTGGCGGGCGCGGGAAAGCTGCCCATCGGCGTGATGATCGCGATGCTGGCGGCGGCCTCGATCCTGGGCGATGGCTCCGGCTTTTTTTTGGGCGGAACGCTGGGCTATTCGCTTTTCAAAAATGCGAATTCGGCAATTTTCCGCCGCGAATATCTGGATAAAACGCACGAGTTCTACGAACGGCACGGCGGGAAAACCATCATCTATGCCAAGTTTGTGCCGATTATCCGGACATTCGCCGCCTTCATAGCCGGTGTCGGCAAAATGAGCTATGTGCGTTTTCTGACGTTCAACGTAGCCGGGGCCATTGGCTGGGTTACGTCGATGATATTGCTGGGCTATTGGTTAGGCAGTGTGCCGCTGGTGCGCCGCAACTTCGAAAAATTTGTGCTGGCGATTATTTTCATTTCGCTGATTCCCGCCGCTCTGCACATTTTCAAGGGCTCGAAGAAACCGGCGGAGAGTTCGCCGAAATCCTAAAATCGTATCCCGCCGCCGCAAACCAGCACTTCGCCCGTGACGTAATCCGACAGCGGGGAGCAGAAAAAAAAGACCGTTTTGGCGGCATCGTCCGGCGTGCCCATGCGGCCCAGCGGGATAGAGCGTTCCGCCTGGTCGCGCACTTGCGATTGCATCCCGACATGTACCTGCCGCTCGCCGATGGCAATGTTGGTTTCCGCGCTCTCCATGGGGCGCGTGAGCCGGGTATCGATGATGCCGAAACCCACCGCATTGACGGTGACATTGTAGCGGCCCCATTCCTTGGCAATCGTTTTGGTTAAGCCCACGATGGCGGCCTTGCCGGATGCATAGCCGGATTGTCCCGCGTTGCCGCCCAGCCCGGAAATGGAGGTGATATTGACGACTTTGCGCATCACAATTTTGCCAGCCTCGGTTTCTTTTTTAGCGTTTTCACGCAACCACGGGGCGGCCGCGCGCAGGATGCGAAAGGGCGCAACCACATGGATATCCAGCATGGCCTGGAACTGCTCGTCGGTGGTCTTCTGAATGACGCTATCCCAGGTATAGCCCGCATTATTCACGATAATGTCGAGCGAGCCGAAATCGGCGATGCCCTTGGCGATGACGGATTCCGGGAAGCCGGGCGCGGTCAAATCCCCGGCCAGCGTGGCCAGTTTCGCGTCTGGGGCCGCGCTTTGGATGGCGGATTTCGCTTCGGTGAGGGCGGATTCGTCGATATCGGCCAGCACTACGGATGCGCCAGCGTTTGCGAGGATCTGCGCGATGGCCCGCCCGATTCCCCGCCCCGCCCCCGTGACGATGGCTGTTTTCCTGGTCAGTGAAATTTCCATGATGAGAAACGCCCACCATATCACCCAAGCTTTAGAAGCGCAAAGGGCGCGGCTGCGCGCCGCCAGACAGGCAGGAACTCCCGACGTATCTTCAGGCGGCACGCTTGATACCGTGGCCGTTTTGCGCGATTCCTTGAAACGTTAGAAAAGGAGCATCTGTTCGGAAGGTTGGCTGGGGGGAAGAGCGGTCTCGAGATCGCGCGATAGAAGACCGACCTGCTGGCGGATGTCGTGAATGAGGCCGCGCATTTTCTCTGGATAGGAACCCGTTAAATGAGCTTCGTCGCGAAAGCTCCTCTTATAGCGGGCCAGGTGCTGCGGGAACTGCTCGGCCAGGAATGGAAAGAAGACGCGTTGTGCTGTAGGCTGCAAGAAAACCACGTAAGCCCCAAACTGCTTGGCGCCGGCGGCTTTCGCGGCTTTCGCGACAGCCAGCAGATTCTCCTCGGAATCGCTGATTAACGGCAGAATTGGGCTGGCCATCACGCCTACCGATACTCCCGCTTCGGCCAGTTTGGCGACCGCAGTCATGCGCATCTCAGGACTGGGCGCGTAGGGCTCGGTCAGGCGGGCCAGTTGGCGGTTCATGGTGGTAACGGTGACCGTTACATGCACATGGTTGTGCTTCGCCAGAGCCAGAAAAAGCAGCGCGTCGCGGCTCACCAGGCTGGATTTGGTTGTCAGGCAGATGGAGACCCCACGTAGCCCCGCCATCGCTTCCAAAAGGTTCTGCGTGCTGAGAAAGCGCCGCTCGGCAGGTTGATACGGATCTGTCGCGGTGCCGATGGCGATGATTTGTCCGGGCTTGACGGATTTCAGTTCTTCTCGAAAATCTTCCGCGTTGAAGTCCTTGGCGTAGATTTCGGTTTCAAACGCCTGGGCGTCGTGGCGTTCCAAAAAATCGTGCGTGTAGCGCGCATAGCAATACTTGCAGCCGAACTCGCAGCCGCGATACGGGTTAATCGTCCAATCAAAAGGCACACGCTCCGACTGGCACCGATTCAGCCACTTACGAGTGGCCAGATTTCGATACTCGACGCGGCGTTTTTCTACAAGCACGCTGCTCTCGGCCGCCATCCGGGCGATGCCGATTAGGCGCACCGGATCGTGCGGCCGCCGGAAAGTCCGCGAGGGAGCAAGGGTCGTCACGGAAAGCAACCTCCGCGACCATCTTCGCTCTTTATTCGCCCGAAGTCAATAGTGCGGGGAGCGAGCCTCTGAATTAGGAGGCGAGAAGGCTGATCACGCCCTTTTGGCGCAGCCCGTTCAGCGCAAGACCATGTCTGCCTCTCACACCGGTTTTCTCGAAGATGTGCTTGAGGTGAATTTTCACGGTACCGGGCCGAATACCCAATTCCTGGGCGATCTCCCGGTTCTTGAAGCCCTGTTCGACCAGTTCCATAACCTGATGTTCGCGGGGCGTGAGGTCTGTTCGGACCTGCGCATCCATGCTGGACGCTTCGCGGAAAACGGAATCTTGCATCCAGCTGCGGCCTTGCGACACGGCGCGCAGACAGGCTAAGACCATAGCGATATCCGCCGATTTTCGAATAATGCCTTTGGCGCCCGATTGCAGGAATCGCAGCGCTTCGGCCTCAGTCACGGACATGCCCCAAACCACAACCGAAGGCACTGTGGAGCGGTTTTGCCCGTGTTCCGCCGGCAACTGGTTTAGAGCGTCGAGAACGGTTTTGGCGCCCAATCCTTTGTCAATCACCAGCACGTCTGTTTTGTCCGCGCCTTGACTGAGCATCCACTCAGCGGGCGATGCGTGTGCGGAACCAAAGGCCAAATCGTCAGTGGATTCCAGCAAGTGCTGCAAACCGTGAACGGTGAGCGGTTGTGTCTCGCAAATTGAAACTATCTTCTTATTCTGACTTAGATCCAGGTTCATACCTCTGCCTACGCTCTCCTTATCGGCAGGTTTGCTTCTGCACTTGAGTGCTAGGCGGAAAGGAATACTCTCTTTTTCCAAATATTTCAGTGTGATAGGGGGGAGGATCTGTTCCGAAAAGGCACGCCTACGGCGTTCTGGTCAGGGAATCGCTAGCATGGAGGCGAGTACATCATGAGATTTTTCTGGCTATGGACGATAGTAATCGTGCAAATCGCCGCCGGCGATGCTCCAGCGCCGCGTCCCGTAGAAGCGATTTTGGCCGACTATGTGAAAGCGGTGGGCGGCTATGCGGCGGTGGACCGGCTCAGCAGCCGCGAGACGGTGGCGGCTTTCCACCACGGGCCGGGTGTCACTCTGTATTGGCAAAAGCCAAATCAGGTCTTGTCGCTCACCAAGAAGGAGCGAAAGGGTTATGACGGTTCGCGCGGTTGGACGCTTTCAAGCAAGCGAAAAATCAAGAAGCTGGCCCACGGCGCGGAGGTACCCATGGAAATGGATGCCAACCCGCTACGTTTTGTGCATATCCGAGACTTTTACTCGGAGCTCAATCCCGCGCCGCCGGAAGAGATCGACGGCGAAAAAATGGAAGTGATTGTCGCGCCGAACAATCTAGCGGCCACCAAACTTTATTTCGACGCCGCTACCCACCTGCTGCGCTTGGTGGATGAAAACGGCGAAGTGTCGGCTTATTTCAAAAATACAGTGGAGTATCTGGACTATCAGGAGGTGGACGGGGTGCGGCTGCCGTTCCGCATTTTGCACACCACGACCGAGCCCGGCGGCGCGAGCGAAGATCTACGGATCAAGAAGATTACGCACAATGTGGCGTTGCAGCCCGAGATTTTCAGCAAGCCGCAAGCGGGGCAAGTGGTCATGGGTGGCAAGAGGTGACGCGACAATTCGCGTGGGGTCTGTTGCGGAAATAGCTGCGATAGGGTACTTTGTAAGCGGATGGACGAAATCACTTTGGAGGTATTGCGGGACGCGGATTCGGGAATGCTCGTTGCCTCGTGGGACGCCCCCGCCGGATTTGGCGGCATCAGCACCCAAGCGGAAGACCTCCGCGACCTGCAAGCGCAAATCATGGACGCAGTGTCTCTTCACTTTGACGGTGAGGAAACTCCGCAGCGTGTTCGCCTGCAAGCGGTAATAGAAGAGGAAGAGTTTTTGGAAGTCCTCTAGTGCGAAGCGGCGACCCCTCTTAAAGTATTCCGACCGGCTGCGGCACTCCGGCAAACTCGCGATGGGCGGCTAGCCTGCGTATCGTAAAAGGAAGCCCGGTTTTCGCATACGCATCGGAAAACAGTTTCTCGATCTGCTCGAAATTCTGCTCCGCCAGCCCAACAATTGAGGGGCCCGCGCCACTCAGACAGACTCCCAACAAATCGGCATGTTCAAGCGCCAAAATCTCTTCCAGCGCCGGCACAAGTTTCTGGCGATAGGGCTGATGAATGCGGTCGTGCAGCGCTTCGCGCAACAGCGAATGATTCCCGCTTTGCACCGCCTGCAGAAGCAGAGCGATGCGCTGCAGGTTGAAGACCGCATCTTCGCGCGAAATGAATTCAGGCAAGGCTTCGCGCGCCTGGGTGGTGGAAAGTGCGTACTCGGGCGTCAACACAACGAAGCGAAGCGAAGCGGGCCAATCGAGTTTAACGGCGAAAGCCGAGCGGTCGGGCAGTTGGCAACTGACGGTCAGGCCACCCAGCAGCGCGGCGGCCACGTTATCGGGGTGACCTTCCAGCGCGCAAGCGGCGTTAAGCAAGCCTTGCTCGGGAAGTGGGCCTGCCACCGCTTCATAAAGACGCAAGCCCGCCACCGTAGCGGCGGCACTGCTGCCCAAACCACTGCGCATGGGAATTTCCGTGCGCACCACCACGTGCAGCGAAGGAAACGAGCCACCGCGCTGCCGGGCCGCAAAATGGAAGGCGCGCTCGATGTAGTTCTCGCCGTCGATTGGGCAATCGGGAAACTCGAAGTGAAGCTGGTTCATGCCGTCAACCATAGTGACCGAAAGATTCAAGTAAAGCTCAACGGCGACGGCGAGCGTGTCGAAACCTGGCCCCAGATTCGCAATGGACGCGGGAACGCGAATCTCTAAGCCGGTAAGCGGCGAAAGCATACCTAATTATGCGCTGCCGCGCGTTTTCTCTTGGCGGCGCTTGATGATGTAATCGGTATCCTTCAATACGTGCCCGGTCAAGATGGCGATCACTTTGGCGTCGTGCTCCAGTTTGCCTGAAGGCGTGAGTTTCCTAATACCCGCCAACGTGGTAGCCGAGGCGGGTTCGCAGCCAATACCATCGCGCCCGATCCAGTCTTTGGCCTCGCCGATTTCTTCGTCGGTGACATCCAGCACAAATCCATTGCTGAACCGCACCCCTTGCAAAGACTTTTTCCACGACCGCGGGTTGCCAATGCGAATGGCGGTTGCCACCGTCTCCGGCTGCGCCACGGGCTCCAGTTCGGCCGCGCCGCTCGCCCACATATGAGCCAGCGGATTAGCGCCGGCGGCTTGGACGATCACGATGCGCGGCGGCCGCTCAATCAATCCAAACTTTTTCATTTCCATGAAGGCCTTGCCGAAGGCCGACGAATTGCCGAGATTGCCGCCTGGCACAACCACATAATCGGGAACCTGCCAATTCAGTTGTTCCAGCAACTCAATCATGGCGGTCTTCTGGCCTTCGATGCGGAACGGATTGATGGAGTTGAGAAAGTAGAGATCGGGGTCGTTGGAGGCGAGCAGCGCGTTTAGGGCGTCGTCAAAATTGCCATCGATTTGCACGGTTTCAGCGCCATAATCGAGCGCTTGCGCAAGCTTGTTGGCGGAGGCTTGGCCGGCTGGCAGGTAGACGCGTCCCACCACTCCCGCGCGAGCGGCATAGGCGGCAAGCGAAGCGGCGGTATTGCCGGTGGAGGCGCAGGCCACTGCTTTCGCGCCCGCGAATTTCGCTTCCGTCATGCCCGCGGTCATGCCCAGGTCTTTGAAGGAGCCGGTGGGATTCCAGCCCAGATGTTTGAAGGAAAGATGTTTGAGACCCGCGAATGCGAGGGTCTTCCGGGCTGCGACTAAAGGCGTGTTCCCTTCCCCGAGGGTAACCACGCCGCTAGCGCCATAGACATCAGGCAGGAGTTCACGAAAGCGCCAGACGCCCGAGATATCGCGCGGATCGTAGGATGTGCGGCGCGCGAGCCAACACTTTCTTAGCGCGGCAGGGTCGGCTTGCGGCTGATCGATGACAACCTCGAGCAGATCGCCGCATTTCGGACAAGCCAGCGCGCGGTCGTGAAGGTCGAGGGTTGTTCCGCAGTCGGCAATACTGCAGCGGAGATGGAGCATGTTTGGGAATTTTCAAGGTAGCATCCCAGACGGCGGGTGATTCGATGTTGGCGCATAATATTTGAGTAGGGCAGAAGGAATCATGGCAGCCATAACCAGCACGATGCCGGAGACAGAAGACGCGCTCGTCTCAGTGGAAGAATACATCGAGCGCTTTGTGGAGGGCGGCGAAAAGCCGACCTGCGAGTACGTGGATGGCGAGCTATTCCCAAAGTCAATGGGAACCAAAAAGCACAGCAAGACCCAACAGAACATCCAATACTACATTCGCCAGAAATACGGCGAGGCCTTTGATCCGTTGCCCGAACTCACAACACGCCTTCGGAAAAAGAAGTTTTATGTCCCTGATGTGGCTATTGAAGATAGGGCGCACCCGATTCAGGGCCGCTATCCAGGCCCCGACGACCCTGTCTTCCTCTGCGTTGAGGTCATGTCGCCACCCGACCGCATTGGTAAGGTATTCAGCAAGTGCGAAGAGTATCACAAGTGGGGGGTCCGGCACTGCTGGGTGATTGACCCCGAGCGCAAGGTGGCCTGGGAATATACGCCGGAGGACACGGAACCTCGGCTGATGAAAAATGACTTGACCGCTGGGCCTATCACTCTCACGCTTGACGAAGTATTCGAGCGTGTTTAAGAGTCGCGAAGAGCAGGACCGGGGGGTCCTGCGCGGACGAGGCGTCCGCCCCACCACGAATTATCTAGGAACGCCTCTCGGGCCTCGGCGCTTTCGGATGCTTGTGAGCCGTCGGTCTTTTCTCAGCAGCGGGCTTCTGAGGGGGAGCGGGTACTGGCGCGCGTTGCAATTCAGCGACACTCGCCGCCGGGCGCGGGACGGCCGCATGCGCGGGCACGCCGTGATTTACTGAAGAAAAGTTCGAACGGTCCTGGCTTGCCACTTGTTCATGTTGAAGCTGCGCCGGGGTTGCCTGGATATGAGGTTGACTCGCAAGCGCCTGTTCTTGGGGCGTGGGCGTGGCGGGAACTCCGTTGGGGCCGCCATTGAAGCTCGTGCGGTTGTTATTGATAACCGTCGTGTTGACGTAGGTGTTATGGACCACGGTTGTATTTACGTTCACAACCGCGGTATTGTAGGCGAACGTTCCACCTCGCCATGCGCCGCCCACGAAGCCAACCCCGCCAAACCCAAACCCGTAGTTCACGCCTCCATAGAAACCCACTTGGGTGCCCCAGTAGCCCGCGTGAAAGAGATAAACGCCGCCACTCCCCCAGCCCCAATACCCAGGTGTCCAGAGGTAACCAGGCCGCGGAGCAAGCACCCACGTTCCGGGAACCCAATAATAGTCGCCATAATGAGGGTCCCAGGCCCAATAGCCCGGCGCCCAAATGTAGTTAGGCGCAGGGCACGGCGGCTGCACATACACCGGCAGTGCGGGTGGCGCGATGTTGACGGAAATCCCAATAGAAATTTCCGCGAAAGAAGCCCCCGGCATGGCAAGCGCCGCTCCAACCAGAACGACTTTGCAAAGAAAATTATGAACCAGCATTGTCACCTTCTAGGCAGGCGAATGAACTGCTAAGCGACTCCCCAACACTACGGACGTAATTTTGCCGGGCGGGTTTACGTGGCGCTAGGCCGCAAAGATGATTGCGATCGCGGCAATGATGGTGCTGAGAACGATCAGTGTTCCCAGTGCGTCGATGACTTCAAAATTCATTGACTCTACTCGTTTCCACGCGCCGCCCTCAAACTGGCCGGACGCATATCCGTCCAATTTGTCTTTACCCATTCCAGGACTTCCTCCTTGGAACCGGCCGGGCCGGCCTCGGTCCAGCCGATCGGAGCGGGCTTCGTCTCCGGCCATAAAGAATACTGCCCTTCTCCGTTGACCAGAATCTTGTAATCGAAATCGTTCTGCATAAGCTCTCGCTAATTCAGTTGGCGAGCCACAAAAGCCGCCACTGTTGCGGACAAAGCGTTCGAAACCAGATCGCCATGCTCGCAATCCAGGTCTTCCACCTCGAGCGCGCCCGTCACGTAAGGCGACCAATCCGGCGGCGCATCTTCTTCGTGCAAACGCCGCAGCGCCCTCACTAGCAGCATCCGCCCGCTCCAACCTCCCGGCCGATAGGCGGAATGCAGGCGAACCGAATTGCGGAAGACGTTTGCGATCCGCTCAGCTTGCGCTACGCCAAAACCGGCTGGCAGACGGCCAGCTTGAATGCCCATCTCAACCAGTTCTGCCAAGGTGGGTGTTTGTGCGCCATCCTTTACATATTCGTCCAGCAGATCCTCGCAGCCGAGTTCGCCCGCCATGGCGCGCGCCATATACTCCCCGGTCAAAATCCTTTCGTCGTGCGATCCCGGCACCGTCGTGTCCAGCAAACCTAGAAAACTAACTTCGCCACCGCTCGCCTGGATCTGCCGCGCCATCTCATACGCGATCAAACCCCCGGAAGACATGCCTAATAACTGATAAGGCCCTTCGATCTGAACCGGCCGTATGGCCTGTATATAATCCGCCGCGGCTTGCTCAATCGAAGCCGCCAGCGATTCACCCTCTTCCAAGCCGCTGGCCTGCAGGGCGAACACCGGTTGCTCCCCGCCCAGCGCGCGTGCCAGTGGCAGGTAACAGAAGACGTGGCCTCCCGCGGGATGTATGCAGAACAGCTTCGGCTTCCGGCCTGCCGGCTGAAGCGCTATCAAATGTCCGCTGCCGCTCTCCCTGAAGTTGGATGCGATGCGGGCCGCCAAGCCTTCAATCGTCGGATCATCGAACAGCGTTCGCAATGGAAGGCTTATCTTGAACCGCGTGTTGCAAGCGTTCATCAGCCGCATGACGGCCAGCGAATCGCCTCCCAGGGCGAAAAAATTATCGCGAATGCCAATGGGATGAATGCCCAGCACCTCCTGGAAAATTTGTTGCATCGCCATTTGCGTGGCATCTTGCGGCGCTTCATAGGCGTGCTCGGCGGCGCGCACAAAGTCCATTGGCAGCGCCTTGCGATCCAGCTTCCCGTTCGGAGAAAGCGGCAACTGGTCAAGTTTGACGAAGGCGCTTGGAACCATGTAGTCGGGCAGAACGGCACCCATTCCCGCCCGCAACGCTTCCAGATCGTCGGTCTGCTCGCCGGTGTAGTAGGCGATCAAGCGTGTGCCTCCGCTGGCCGGTTGCGCGATGACGACAGCTTCGCGGATACCGGGCTGCCTGCGCATTTGCGCTTCAATTTCGGCCGGTTCCACGCGGAAGCCGCGAATCTTGACTTGCTCGTCCACGCGGCCCAGGAATTCAAGACTGCCGTCTTCACGCCAGCGTGCCCGGTCTCCGGTTCGGTAGAGCCGACCGGTTGAAAAAGGATCGGGAATGAAGCGCTCGGCGGTGAGTTCAGGCGCATTCACATACCCTCGCGCCAAACCGGCTCCGCCCAAAAACAGCTCGCCCGGAACACCAATGCCAACCGGCTTCAGCCGGTGATCCAGCACATAGGCGCGATAATTGGCCAGTGGACGGCCGATGGGCAGCACTACCGCCGAGAGATCGTCATCCGTGGCAACATGGAACGTCGCATCGATACAAGTCTCCGTAGGGCCATACATGTTCACCACTTCAACACCGGGCAGCGCACGCCGAATCCGTGAAACCAGCGCCCCACTCAACGCCTCTCCGCCCAGCATGAGCCGCTTGAGAGCCAGCGTGCCGGGCGGCGGGGCAGCATCCAGAATTGAGTCGAGGAAAGAAGGAACGGAGTTGATATGGCTCACCCGCTCTCGCACCAGGAATTCCCAGAACTCGCCCACACTCATGGCCTTGAGATCGCCGGCAATCACCACCGCCGCGCCACTCAGCAGCGGCAGCAGCAACTGTCCAATGCTCACATCGAAGCCCACGGAGATCCCCGCCAGCACCCGGTCTCCCACGCCAATCGGATCATGAGCGGCGCGCCGCGCAAACGCCAGATTCACGGGCGCCGTGTGTGAGACGGCAACTCCCTTGGGCCGGCCTGTCGTGCCGGAAGTATAGATGATGTAAGCCAGCCGGTTCGGGTCGGTCAGTCGCGGGAGATCGGCCTCGCCCTCTAATCCGGTTAGCGACTCGAGCACCAGCATCGCACCCGCATCGGCCACCATATAGTCGAGGCGCTCCTTGGGATAAGCCGGATCGAGCGGCAGATAAACGCCGCCCGCTTTCAGGATGGCCAGCAGCGCGATGATCGTTTCGCTCGAACGTTCCATACGCACGCCGACCACGCGCTCCGGACCAACACCTTGCGCCACAAGCTGCCGCGCCAATTGGTTAGACTGGGCTTCCAACTCGGCATAAGTAAGAGGCTCTTCGTTGCGGCCAACCACGGCCAAGTCATGGGGAGTTCGCGCCGCCTGCGCGGAAAAGAGGGCCTCGAGCGTGCCCTCTTCAAACTGGGCTTCCGTGCGGTTCCACTCTTCCGTGACCACCTGCCGCTCAGCGCTCGGCAACACTTCGAGGGTCTCCACCGGCGTTTCGGGTGCTCGCTCTAACAAGTCAACCAGTTCTCGTAAACTTTGTTCCAGATAGTGGCACGCCTTCTGCGGATGCGCCCAGGGGTGCGCCAGCGCGCTCAGCATAAAGTCCGCTCCGGTGTCGTCCACCGCCATGGCCAGCGGATAGTTGGTGCGCTCCGACGAACTCACCATCTCTACTCCCGCCCACTGCCCTTCACCCTCTCGCGGGGCGCTGTACCGATAGTTGAACAGCGAAGAGAAGAGCGGCGCCGGCGCTGAGACCGCGCTCGAACGCTGCGCCAGAGCGAGCGGCGTGTGTTCGTGAGCCATCAACTCCGCGAGCAACTCATGCGTGCGCTCAGCGCTTTCGGCCACCCCGGTTCTGCCCAGCGTCAAGCGAATCGGCAGCGTGTTGATGAACATGCCCACCGCCCGGTTCGCGCCAGCGCCGCTGCGCATACGCCCTAAAAGGACGGTGCCAAAGACGACATCGGACTTGCCGCAGAGCTGGCTCAAAACGCCCGCCCAGGCGAGATGGAACAAACTGGCGGCCGTCACGCCCAACGCTCGTGCCTGCCCGCGAATCCGCTGGGCGAGCGCGGCGTCGATTTGCAAGTGTCCTTCCACCGTTTTGGCGCTGGATTGAATATCCAGTAAGCCAAACGGCGCGGTGGGCTCATCCACGCCGCCCAGCAAGCTGGCAAAGAAAGCTTGCTGTTCTTCGCGCGGCGCACTGCTGCGGCTTTGCGCCACGAAGTTGCGGTAGGGCACCGGTTCGGGCAGCGCCGCTTGCGGATTGGCCATGAGCGCCTGCAACTCTCCCACGACGATTTCCAGGCTCGCGTGATCGAGAATCAAGTGATGCGTCAGCATCAACAGCAGCCAGCGGTCATGAGCGGCATCATAGGCCACTTTGGTGCGCAACAGCGGCGCCCGGCTCAGATCCAGGCGGAATACGTTTGAATCAAAGCGCGTCATGAGCTGCGCGGCAGCGTCGGGCGCCGAAGCGGAAGTGTCAATCGCCACCTCTTCTACGGGCACGTTCACTTGACGCAGAACCACTTGCAGCGGCGCGGCCACGTTTTTCCAAACCATGGCGGTGCGCAGTACATCATGCCGCTCGACAACTTGACCGAGCGCCTTGATAAAGCTATCCAGGCGTTCGCGCTGCATGAATCCAAGCAGGAAGGGGGCGA
The DNA here is from genome assembly GCA_963785595.1 of Bryobacterales bacterium. Taxonomy (GTDB): domain Bacteria; phylum Acidobacteriota; class Terriglobia; order Bryobacterales; family Bryobacteraceae; genus Bog-105. The sequence continues at coordinate 299,769 of CAWAVY010000007.1, forward strand.
GATAAGGGTCACCCTGCTCCGTCATCAAATGCTGGAAGAGAATCCCCTCTTGTAACGGCGCCAAAGGGTAGATGTCCTGCACATTGGCCGCGCCGCCCGGCACGGAATCGACAATAGCGTCTATCTGCGCCTGCGTCAGTTTGACGAGCGGCAGCATCGCGGGAGTGATGGTTTCGCAGCCGGCCGCGATTAGATTCTCGGGCGCGGCATTTTGTGAATTGCTCAACGCTGGAGCGTTCGCCAGCGCGGCAATGGTGGGGGTGCCGAAGAGCGCGCGTACATCGCCAGCCAAACCTTGCTGCCGCATACGTTCAATCAACGTCATGGCGAGCAACGAATGTCCGCCCAGCTCGAAGAAATTGTCGTGGCGGCCCACTCGTTCGAGCTTGAGTAAATCCGCCCACAAGGCGGCCATCGTTTCTTCCACCTCGCCTATAGGAGGTTCGAACGCGCGGGCGGCAAAAGCGCTTTGCTCCGGGTTAGGCAGCGCTTTGCGGTCGAGCTTGCCGTTGGCCGAAAGGGGCAATCGAGCCAGCTTTACGAAGGCGCTGGGCACCATGTAGTCGGGCAGGGCGGCGGCCATGCCCGCGCGCAACGCTTCCAGATCGGCTGGCGGCTCGCCGGTGTAATAGGCGATCAAGCGGATGCCCCCGTTGGCCGGTTGCGGGATGACGGCGGCTTCGCGAACGCCGGACTGCTTGCGCAGTTGTGCTTCAATCTCGCCCGGTTCCACGCGGAAGCCGCGGATCTTCACCTGCTCGTCAACGCGTCCCAGAAATTCAATCTCGCCATCGGCACGCCAGCGCGCCCGGTCTCCGGTACGGTACAGCCGCCCGGCTGAAAAAGGATCGGAAATGAAGCGCTCGGCGGTAAGTTCAGGCGCATTCACATACTCTCGCGCCAAACCGGCGCCGCCCAGAAATAACCCTCCGGCTATCCCAATGCCTGCGAGCCCAAGGCGTTCGTCCAGTATGTAGGCACGATAGTTCGGAAGCGGACGGCCGATGGGCAGCACCGCCGCCGTCTGATCCGCCGCCGTGGCCACATGGAAGGTGGCGTCAATGCAGGCTTCCGTTGGGCCATACATGTTCACAATCTCGACACCCGGTAATCTGCTTTGGATTCGCGCGACTAGCTTTCCGCTCAGCGCTTCGCCACCCAACATGAGCCGCTTCAGGGTGAGTGTGCCCAGCGGAGGGGCGGCATCGAGAATGGACTCAAAGAACGAGGGAACGGAGTTAATATGACTCACCCGCCGCTCGGCGAGGAATGACCAGAATTCGCCCGCGCCCATTGTTTTCAGATCGCCCGCGATTACCACCGTCGCTCCGCTCAGCAGCGGCAAAAGAAGCTGGCCAATGGAGACATCGAAGCCCACGGAAATGCCCGCCAGTACGCGATCGCCCACGCCAAGCGGATCGTGACAAGCGCGCCGCGCAAAAGCCAGATTGACCGGCGCTGTGTGCGGAACAGCCACGCCCTTGGGCACGCCGGTGGTGCCAGACGTATAGATGATGTAAGCCAGCCGTTCGGGATCGCCGATTTGCGGCAGATCCGCATCGCCGTCAAGACCGTTGATCGAATCGAGCACCAGCATCGCCCCGGCATCCGCGATCATGAACGCAAGCCGCTCCGATGGATAAGCGGGATCGAGCGGCAGGTACACGCCGCCGGCTTTCAGAATCGCCAGAAAAGCGACAACGGTCGCGCTGGACCGTTCCATGCGAACTCCCACCACACGCTCCGGGCCCACGCCTTGCGATACCAGATAACGAGCGAGCCGGCTTGATTGTTCGTCTAACTCCGCATAGCTCAATTCATCGCCATCCGCACTCACCACTGCGACAGCCGTGGGATTGCGTCGAACCTGAGTGGCGAACAAATGGTCGAGCGTATCCTGTGGGAACGGGCGCGCTTCGCCGCTCCACTTTTCGAGCACCAGCGCGCGCTCGTTTGCTTCCAGAACATCTATCCGTGAAGCATCCTGCGCGGCGTTTTGCGCCACCGCTTCCAGCACGCGGCGGTAATGCCTGGCAAAACGTTCAATCGTGCCGGCGGTGAAGCGGCTGGTCGAAAATTGGAAGGTGCCCGAAAGGCCGCCTGCTTGTTCAGTCAGCGTAACGGTTAAACCGAACTGCGCCGCTTGCGCCGCAATGGGCAACGCTTCAACCGCGAGTCCGGTGAACTGTCCGGCGGGCGCGGGCGCGTTCTGCAGAACCAACATGATCTGAAAAATGGGCGTGTGCTGCAAAGAACGCTCCGGCTGTACCGCCTGGACCAGTTGCTCAAACGGCAGATCTTGATGCGCAAAGGCGGCCAGATCCGCGTCTTTAACGCGCGTTAGCAATCCGGCGAACGATTCTCCCGGCTGGACCGTGGTGCGCAGCGGCAGCGTGTTGACAAAACAGCCGATCATAGATTCAAGTTCGCTGTGGCCGCGGTTGGCGACGACCGTGCCGATTACGACATCCCCCTGGCCGATCCAGCGCGCGAGCACCGTGGCGAAGGCGGCGTGCAAGACCATAAAGAAGCTAGCCCCCCGCTCGCGAGCGAGACGCGACAACGCCGCATACGCTTCCGCATTTAGCTCGAGAGGTACCGACTGAACCGATTCGGCGGCAGGGGTACCCGAAGCATCCGCCGGTAACTCCGAGGTCGCGGGCGCGCCTTGCAACGCTTCAACCCAATAAGCGAGATCGGCTTCGCGATTCTGCTCCCTTTGCCAAAGAGCAAAGTCCGCATATTGCAGCGGCATGAGCGGCAGCGGATCAGGCTGGCCTTGCGCGAACGCGTTATAGAGTTGCGCGAACTCGCGCAGGAAAATACTGGCCGACCAGCCGTCGAAGGCCGCGTGGTGAATGACTACGGCCAGAACATGACGCTGCTCCTCAAGGGTGAACAGCCGCATTTCGAACGGCAGCGCCGTCGCTAAATCGAAACGGTATGCGGCCAACCGCGTGAGATGGCGCTGAAGCGCGTTTTCCGCTTCGGCGGAATGCATGCCTCCCAGATCAATGCGCGGCAGGCGCAAGGCCGGCGCCGCCAGGATTTTCTGCACCGGTCCATTAGCGCGCAGCGCGATGAGCGTTCGCAGAGATTCGTGCCGGTCCACGATGCGCTTGAGCGCCTGCTCGAGCGGCGCGCTCTCCAGCTTGCCGCGCAGCTCCAGCGCGACCGGAATATTGAAGCTCGCATCTTGCTGCAGCCGGTCTACGAACCAAATGCGCTCCTGCGGGAAGGAAAGCGGAATTTCAGCGGGGCGCGGGCGTGCAGTGATCGTTTCAAGAGCGTCCGCCGCAGGCAGCGACATATCAACGCGCTGCGCCAGCTTTTCGACAGTGGGTGTCTCAAAGATGGCCCGCAGCGGCACCGTCATTCCGAAGGCGCGCATTCTTGAAACCAGGCTGGTGGCGAGCAAAGAATGGCCGCCCAGTTCAAAGAAGTTATCCAGCGCGCCGCAACGCTCAAGCCCGAGCACGCCAGCGAACAATGCGGCGATTTTTTCTTCCGTGGGAGTGCGCGGCGCTACGTATTCGCCATCTTCGAAATCCGGCGAGGGCAGCGCTTTTTCGTCCAGCTTGCCGTTGCGATTGAGCGGAATGGCGGCGATGGAGACGAAAGCGGAAGCGATCATGTAATCCGGCAGCCGTTCGGCTAGATACGCCCGCAGGTGGGACGCGTCGGGCATTTGTCCGGCATGGGGCACCACGTAAGCAACCAGGCGCACCGAGCCGCCATTTTGTTGGCGCGGGACCACAACGGCCTGGGCCAAAGCAGGATGTGCCAGTAAAGCGGCGGCAATTTCGCCCGGCTCGACGCGAAAACCGCGGATCTTCACTTGCCGATCAACGCGTCCCAGAAATTCGAGACAGCCATCGGCACGCCAACGCGCGCGGTCGCCGGTGCGATAGAGCTTGGCCCCAAGCGTCGGGGAAAACGGATCGCTGACAAAGCGTTCAGCCGTCAGATCGGGCGCATTGACATACCCGCGCGCCAAACCCGCCCCCCCTAAATACAATTCGCCGCTTACCCCAGTGCCTACCGGCTGCAAGCGACTGTCCAGAACGTAGGCGCGATAGTTCGAAAGAGGACGGCCGATGGGCAGCACCGCCGCCGTCAGATCCTCCGGCGTGGCCACGTGGAACGTCGCATCAATGCAGGCTTCCGTGGGGCCGTACATGTTCACAATTTCGACACCCGGCAACTTGCTTTGGATTCGCGCGACCAGCGTTCCGCTCAGGGCTTCGCCACCCAACATCAGCCGCTTCAGAGTGAGTGTGGCGGCCGGAGGGGCGGCATCGAGAATGGATTCAAAGAACGAGGGAACGGAGTTAATGTGGCTGACGCGCCGCTCCGCGAGGAACGACCAGAATTCGCCGGCGCCCATTGTCTTTAGATCGCCCGCGATGACCACCGTGGCTCCGCTCAGCAGGGGCAAAAGTAGCTGGCCGATGGAGACATCGAAGCCCACCGAGATGCCCGCGAGCACGCGATCACCCACGCCAAGCGGGTCGTGGCAGGCGCGCCGTGCAAACGCTAAATTCACCGGCGCTGAGTGCGGCATAGCGACGCCCTTGGGCAGACCGGTTGTGCCGGATGTATAGATGATGTAAGCCAGGCGTTCGGGGTCGTTGATTTGCGGCAGGTCCGCATCGCCGTAAAGACCGTCAATGGAATCAAGGATGAGTATCGCGCCGGCATCGGCGGCGATGTAGTCGAGACGCTCTTTCGGATACGAAGGATCGAGCGGCAGATACACACCGCCCGCTTTGAGGATGGCCAACAAGGCGACCACCGTTTCGGCAGAGCGTTCCATATGAACGCCCACCACGCGCTCGGGGAGAACACCGTGAGCGGCAAGCTGACGGGCCAGGCGCGTCGATTGCGCGTCGAGTTCGGCGTACGTTAGTTCCGCGCCATCGCGGCCCACCACGGCCACCGCGTTCGGAGTCCGGCGCGCTTGCGCGGCAAACAGGCCATCCAAAGTGCCGCGTTCGAATTCGCTCTCGGTCCGGTTCCATTCCGCGATCACCCTGTGACGCTCAGTGCGCGGCAGCACCTGGAGGCTTTCGATGGGAGTCTCCGGAGCGTGCTCCAACAAGTCCATGAGGGCCGCCATGGCCTGTTGCAAGTATTGGCAAACCCGTTCCGGACCGGCGGCCACCGCTGCCCAAGATCTGAGGATAAAGCCGGAGCCGCCATCGTCTACCGCCATCGCCACCGGATAGTTGGTACGCCCCGAGGAATGCAGCATCTCAACGCCCGGCCACTTTGCCTGGCCTTGGTCTTCGGAAGTATGGCGGAAGTTCAAAAGAGATGAGAACAGCGGCGCGGGCGCCGGCACGGCACTCGAACGCTGCGCCACAGCGAGGGATGCATGCTCATGCGCCAGCAATTCCGCGAGCATTCGATGGGTCTCGGCGACGCTTTCGGCCGCTCCCGTTTTATCGAGAGCCACGCGCACGGGTAGGGTATTGATAAACATGCCCACCACGCGGCCGGAATCAGCGCCGCGCATGCGGCCCATCAGAACCGTGCCAAACACTACGTCGGATTTTCCGCAGACATGCCCCAACACGGCAGCCCAGCCAACGTGGAACAAGCTGGCTGGCGTAACGCCCAGCGCGCGCGCTTGCTCACGAATTCGCCGCCCGAGTTGCGCCTCGAGCCGCAACTCACCCTCGCCGGTCTCGCCGTCGGCTTGAATGTCGAGTAGCCCGAAGGGAGCGGTGGGCTCGTCCACATCGCCCAGCAAGCGGCGGAAGAACGTGGCATGGTCTTCGTGCGCCGTGTCGTGAATGGCTTGCGCGATAAAACTCCGATACGGCACGGGAGGCGGCAGCTCCGCCTGTGGATTTTCCATCAAAGCCCGCAATTCGGCTATGACAATCTCCATGCTGGCCTGATCCAGAATCAAATGATGCGTGAGCATCGCCAACAGCCAGCGGCCGCGGTTGCGGTCGTAAGCCGCTACGGTACGGAGCAACGGCGCTTGGCTCAGATCCAGCCGGAACACGCGCGGATCGAAGCGGTTGATTAGCTGCGCTACGGCATCGCCGGCTAAGGATGGATCGAGCGCCACTTCCTCGAACGGCAGCCGAACCGTGCGCAGTACAACCTGCAAAGGTGTCTCGACCTCTTTCCAAACCATCGCGGTGCGGAGCACATCGTGCCGCTCGACCAGCCGATTCAGGCCAAGCAGGAAGCTGTCGAGACGTTCGCGGCTATCGAAATCCAGCACGAAAGGCGCGAGATAAGGGTCGCCCTGCTCCGTCATCAGATGCTGAAAAAGAATTCCCTCCTGCAAGGGCGCCAGAGGGTAGATGTCTTGTATGTTGGCCGCGCCGCCCGGAACGCTTTCGACAATGCCGTCTATCTGAGCCTGGGTCAACTTTACCAGCGGCAGCATATCCGGCGTTATCGCCGCGCACCCCGGCAAGATCAGGTTCGCTGGTGCGGTTTCTTGCGGAACGCTAGGGAGCGGGGAAACCGCTAACGCCGCAATGGTGGGCGTATTGAATAAAGCTCGCACATCGCCCGGCAGGCCTTGCTGGTGCATGCGCGCCATCAGCTTTACGGCCAGCAAAGAATCGCCGCCCAGCTCGAAGAAGTTGTCGGTCACGCCACAGCGTTCAAGCCCCAGCACTTCGGCGAACAGTGCGGCGATTTTCTCTTCCGCCAAAGTGCGCGGCGCAACGTACTCTCCTTCGCGCAAGTCCGGCGATGGCAGAGCCTTCTCATCCAGCTTGCCGTTGCGGTTGATGGGAATCGCGCCGATCGGAACGAAGGCCGAGGGCACCATGTAATCGGGTAAGCGCTCCGCCAGATACGCCCGCAGGTCAGCCGCTTGGGGAATGGGTTGGCCGGACGGAGGAACCACGTAAGCCACCAAGCGCACCGGTCCAGCATTCTGGCGGCGCGGCACTACTACGGCTTGGGCCACGCCGGAGTGGCTCAGCAAAGCGGCGGCAATTTCGCCCGGTTCCACGCGAAAGCCGCGGATCTTCACCTGCCGGTCGACGCGCCCCAGGAATTCAATCACGCCATCGGCGCGCCACCTCGCGCGGTCGCCAGTGCGGTACAAACGCGCCCCCGGAACTGCGGAAAATGGATCGGCCACGAAGCGTTCGGCCGTGAGTTCGGGCGCGTTGGCATAGCCGCGCGCTAAACCGGCTCCGCCCAGATAAAGTTCGCCCGTCACACCCACGCCCAGCGGTTCCAACTGGCTATCGAGCACATAAGCGCGGTAATTAGAAAGTGGCCGCCCAATGGGCAGAACCGCAGCGGAGCGGTCCTCCGGCGTCACGACGTGAAAGGTTGCGTCAATGCAGGTTTCAGTCGGCCCATACATATTCACAACTTCTACGCCGGGCAACGTCCGTTCAATGCGCCGAACCAAAGCGCCGCTCAGCGCTTCGCCGCCCAGCATGAGGCGTTTCAAAGCAAGCGCACCGGCGCGTGGAGCGTCCTCCAAAATAGAATCCAGAAAGGAAGGGACGGAGTTGATATGCGTGACGCGCCGCTCGGCCAGGAAAGCCCAGAACTCAGCCGCGCCCATGGTCTTCAGATCGCCGGCAATCACTACGGTGGCGCCGCTGAGCAGTGGCAGGAGCAACTGTCCAATAGACACATCGAAGCCGACTGAGATGCCGGCAAGCACGCGGGCGCCTCCGCCCAAAGGATCGTGGCAGGCGCGCCGCGCAAACGCCAGATTGACAGGCGCCGAATGCGGAACCGCGACGCCTTTGGGCAACCCCGTGGTACCGGACGTGTAAATGATATACGCCAAACGATTGGGATCAGCCAGCGGCGGCAACTCCGCTTCGCCCTTCAGACCGTGTATAGAATCCAGCACCAGCATGGCGCCCGCGTCGGCTGCCATGTAATCGAGGCGCTCCGGTGGATACGCCGGATCGAGGGGCAGGTAAACCCCGCCGGCTTTCAAAATCGCCAGCAGCGCAATGATGGTTTCGCTGGACCGCTCCAGGCGGACGCCCACCACCCGCTCCGGACACACTCCATTTGCCGCAAGCTGACGGGCGAGGCGCGTGGATTGCCCATCTAGTTCGGCATAGGTCAGCTCTTGCCCATCGCGGCCGGCGATGGCGATCACGTGGGGGGTACGCCGGGCCTGCGCCGAAAACAAACCGTCCAGCGTGCCGTTTTCGAAAGGCGCATCCGTCCGGTTCCACGCTTCCACCACGATTTCCCGCTCGGCGGGTGTGACGGGCGCAAGCTCTTCAAAGCGCGTCTCCGGCGCACTGGCAAACGATTCAAGCGCCGATTGAAACAGCGCCAGCAGTTTGCCTGCTTCGGCCGCGTCGAGAAAATCGGTATTGACGCCAACGCTGATATTTACACCCTGTTCGGCATCCAGTTCAAAGGCGTGCAGGCTGATGGGGCTGGCCTCTTTGGTGGTGACTACGCCGATGACGACCGGGAAGCCTTCGGTACCGGCGCGATTCGCGGCGCGTTCGTTGGGAACGTAAGACATGGCGGCTTCAAAAAGCCCGGCGCGCCCCGTACCCGCCAATCCCAAGGCGCGCGACAGAATGTCCACCGGCAAGCGCTGATGCCGCAGATCCCGGTCCAATTGTTCGCTAAAAGCCTGCACGCATTCTTCGAGCGTCCAATGAGAATCGAACTGTTGCCTCACGGCGATCACACCGGCCAGCATGCCAATGGTGTAGCGGTTCGCCAGGTCGCGGCGATGCAAAGCGATGCCCGAAACGATATCGGACTGCCCGTAGCGGCGGCCCAGGGTAAGCGCGAACAAGGCGAACAGGGCGCGCTGCAGAGTGGTTCCCGCCGCCTTGGCCGCATTCTGCAACCGGGCGAACGCGTCACCTTCGAGCGTCCACTCCGCCGCCGGAACGTTTCTGCCCCCGCCCGATCCCAAATCCTCAATCAAAGGCGGCGGCATGGGATCGAAGCGGGTTGACCAATACGCCAGGTCTTTGTGATAAGCCGCCGATTCCAGATAAGCGCCGTCGGCGGCTATCGTCTTCAAATAGGATGAGGGCGGCGCCAGATCTTGCGTTGTTCCGGACGTCAGCGCTTCGTAAACGTTAAAGCAATGAGTGAGCGCAATGGACACCGACGCGTAATCGGCCAGCAAATGGTGAAAGCGCCACAAGAGATAAGAGAGGTTTTCCCCGGCGCGAATCAGTTCGACGCGGAATAGCGGCCGGTCTCCCAACGGGAAAGCCGATTCAAACAGCCGTTCAACACGGGATTGGAATGCCGCGTCAGGATCGCCATCGCCCACCGGCAGATCGATAACCGTTAGCGGCGGCTCGACCGAATCGTCCAGCCACTGGCGGGGCAATTCGTCGTCTACGCGCAGGCGCAATCCGTCGTGCCGGGCCATGACCAAGCTGATGGATTGGCGGATGGCGGCCTCATCTAATGGCGCTGCGATGCGCGCCCAGCGCCCCAGTTGATAAACGGCTGTGCCGCTTAATTTTGCATCCAGCCAGACGGCTTGCTGGGCCAAGCTCAGGTCGAGCCATTTGCGTTCGACTTCAACGGTCACGTCACTCTGCATTCAAACTCCACTCTTCCATTCGGGCGCTGGAGGTGAGAACTGTATTCCTGGTGCGCCACCAGAATCGCCACATGAGCATCGCGAGCCGCACAACCGCCACGGAAAGCATAGCCAGGAACAGACCGAGGACGCCATAGCCCGCCGCGAACGCGAGAGTCAACGCCAGGGGAACGAGCAACAGCATAGACCCGATATCGATGCCGGTCGGCCAGGCCACTTCCCGCAGAGCCCGCAAGGAAGCGCCCATCACAAATCCGCCGCAATCGATCAAAACGATGGCCGCGACCACGGGAACGACCGCCGTCATGGCCGTTTGCAGAAGCAGATCCTTCGAAAACAGCGAGGCGAAGAAATGAGCCCGGATAGCGAGGATGCCAACCAAGGCAGCCGTGGGGACGAGCGTGGCACGCAGACTGGCCCAAGCCACCGCGGCCGCGCAACGCTCACCGCTTCGGCCCGCTTCCGCCCCTACATATATACCGGCGGCATCGGCCATGCCGAGCGCCAATAGAGCTGCCGGGGCAGCTAAACTCCACGCGGCTGAAAAAGTGGCTAGCGGCAAAACTCCCAGCCGCCCGGCGAACAAAGTTAAGGGCGCCGTGAGCGCCACCATAACGGCCACCGTTCCCGCCGCGCCAAAGCCCATGCGCCATTGTGCGCGCGCAGAAGCGGCACGCTCCGCCCTAAGCGCCTCGTAGTCTTTTTCGGTCTGGATCGCACGCAACCGCCAGGCATACCCAACCAGCGCCAGGCATAGCGCACAACGCACGATGGTGGTGGATAGCGCAGACCCACGCGCACCCATGGCGCCGAAGCCGGCATGCCCGCCAATCAACAGCCAATTCAAGCCGACGTTCAATACGTTGGCTGAGACAACGCAGATGGCAACGAATTGCGGGCGGTTGATGGCTTCCAGGTACACCGCAGCCGAAATGGCGAGCAGTGAGGCCGGATAGCCCGCGCCCAATATGGCCATGACGGGCGCGGCTCCGGCAGCCAGCTCATGACTCTGGCCCATAAGCGACAGTAATGGTTGGCCGCACAATCCCACCAACAATCCAACCACGCCAAGGCTAAGAGCGGCGGGCAAGGTGCGCATCCAGAACTGGCGGGCGCCGGCCGCATCGCCGCGCGCGTGGTGGCGCGCCACCACCGCCAAGCCGCCAATCACAAACGCGACAAACAGATCGAGCAGCCGGCCCAGCGTTCCTTCCGCCAGGCTTAACCAGGCGAATTCGTGCGCTTGAAAACGCGAAACCATAACGCCATCGGCCATGCCCATAGCGGCCAGTCCGGTTCGCGAAACGATCATCGGCAAAGCTAGACCGAAAAAGGCCCGGGCATGGAAGCCGCGGGGTAGTTGCGCCCCCATTGCCGCTTAGGTCCTCAATTCCTGCAGGACGCCGCTGTCTTTGGCAACGGAAGACGTGGCCGGCGATGGCACGGGCGCCGCACCGCTTTCGCCCGGCGCACCGACGCCCAGCATCTTCACGACTAATTCGGCGATGGCCGCTAACGAACCCGCACTGAGCATCTGCATCACCGACACGGGTTGCCCCAGATCGCGCTCGAGTCCGCCCGCGAGTTCTACCGCCATCAGGGAATCAAGGCCCATGTCGGCCAATGGTTGATCGATATCGATCTGCGCGGCAGAGGTGCCGAGTACGCGCGCGCCATGTTCCCGCACGCGCGCCAAAATCAACGCCCGGCGATCGGCTTCCGGCGTTTTCTTCAGCAGATCGGCCAGCGTTTCCTCGTTTTGCATGTTGGCTGCCGCACCCTTGGGAATAATCGGCAGGAAACGCGGTGGAATGGTCGCGCCCGGCCCCACTTGGCCGAGCCGGTGCAGATCGAAACGCGCCGCGCAAACTCGCGTAGCACCGGCGGCGCTCAGCCTGCCCAAGTCGGCCAACGCTTCGTGAGCGGGCGTCGCGTCCAGGCCCGTGCGCGTCCGCAGCATCTCGGCCACATGCTGATGGCGCGTAAGGAATCCGGCGTCTTTGATAGCTCCCCAGCCCACAGCCAGCGCCGGCAGGCCGAGCGATTTGCGGTAAAGCGCCAACGAATCAAGATAGAGGTTGGCGGCCACATAAGCGCCTTGGCCGGGATTACCCACCACCGCGCTCGAAGATGAATACAGCACGAACATCTCAAGCGGATCGTGCAAGGTGGCTTGGTGCAGATTCCACGCTCCCAGCAACTTTGGCCGGAACACACGTTCCATCAATTCGGGGCCAAGATTCAGGATGGGCGCGTCTTCGATCACCGCGGCCGAGTGGATGACACCGGTCAGCGGCGGCATCTCCGCGCGCACCGTGGCCAGAACGTTGGCAAGAGCAGCGGAATCGGCGATGTCCGCCGCGAAGGTGCGTACCGTGGCGCCCAGCTTTTCAAGCTTCGCCACGCCCGCGATGGCTTCTTCCGTCACGGCGCCTCGGCGTCCAATCAAGGCCAACGAAGTCGCGCCTTGTTCCACCAGCCACTCGGCCGTGGCCAATCCGAAGCCGCCCAAACCGCCCGTTACCAGATAAGTGGCGCCGGCCTTCACGGGTTTCGTGAAACGCACCACAGGCACCGATTCCGGCCGCTCCAATTGGGTAGAGATCACCAGCTTGCCAACATGCTTCGATTGCTGCATGGCACGGAAGGCTTCCGCAGCGCGCGAAATAGGCACCGCTTGGAACGGCAAGGGCCGCAACTCGCCGGCCGCAAAATGCCGAATCACCTTTTGAAAAATTGAGCGCGCCAGATCCGCCCGTTCCACGATGAGCGTGTCGGCATCAATGCCGAAGTAACTCAGGTTATTGCGGAACGGCCGCAGCCCGATGCGGCTATTGGCGTAAAGATCGCGCTTGCCGATTTCGAGAAATCGCCCGAACGGCCGCAGGCATTGCAGGCTCTTGGTAATGGCTTCACCGGCAAGCGAGTTGAGCACCACATCCACGCCCACGCCGCCGGTGATCTTCATGACTTCGTCGGCGAACTCGAGCGAACGCGAATTCAAAACATGATCGACACCCAGCATCTCAAGCATGCGGCGCTTGCGGGCCGAGCCGGCCGTTCCAATGACCTTGGCGCCTTTGAGTTTTGCGATCTGAATGGCCGCCATGCCAACGCCGCCGGCCGCGCCGTGGATGAGCACGGTTTCGCCAGGCTCCAGCCGAGCCAGATAATCGAAAGCGTAATAAGCGGTAAGGAATGCCGTCGGAATCGTGGCCGCCGATGCGGTGTCGAGTGCATCGGGGATCGCCGCCACAGCGCCCGCGTCCGTGGTTACGTGGCTGCCGAAACAGTTCGAAGCAAACGCCACCACGCGGTCGCCCGGCTTCAATGCAGTAACAGCGGAGCCCACGCGCACAATTCGGCCCGCGCATTCCATGCCGATGGTCGGCCCTGAGAATCCGTGTTCTACGGCTTCTTCGGGCAGCATGCCCATCACCCACAACACGTCGCGGAAATTTAAGCCGGCGGCTTCCACCGCTATTTCCACTTCGTTCGGCCCAGGCGCTTGGCGTTCGGCTTCACGTAAATAGAGCGAGTCGAGTCCACCATGCGGCTGAAAGTCGAGCGCAAACGCCGAGGCGACGGGGCCGGTTTGCCGGGCCAATTCGCTCACCGTGGTCATCCGCTCGCGGTTTACATAGCGCTGGCCGGCCGAAAGTTGCACCTCGGTTTCGGCGTCATGCCGAAGCAGTTCAGCAGCCAAACAGGCGGCGTCTTCTTTGGTATTGAGACGCGAATGGAAATCAATGGACCGGACATGCAGCGAAGCGTGTTCGGTGCCGATGACTCGTCCTAAGCCCCAAAGCGGGGCTTGGCCTGGATCAAGCGCGCCTTGGCCGTTCGCAGTAGGGAAGGCGCCGCGCGTGACAAAGGTAAGTTGGCAAGGCGTTCCGTGCCGGACTGTCTCAAGCGCATGGACCAGATACACCGCCGTGAGGCAGCGCTGCATTTGCGTGTCTAAGACATTGCCGTTGTTCGAGCCCGGTGCCGAGATGTAAACCACTTCGTCGGCGGGATATTGCGAGAGTGCTGAAAACACCTCAATTTTTCTATCATCTTCGCTAGCGGCGGCAAATGCTCGCGCGTTCACGTCCTGGCCTTGCGCGCGGAGTGTCGCGGCCAAGGCCTGGCTGAAGGCGGAGTCTTCCTGTCCAGCTTCCATCACCAGCAGCCAGCGGCGTGCGGCCACCGTTGCAGTTTGTGCTGCCGGCACCGCCGCAACGGCTCCGCGACGTGCCAGCAGAATGGTTTGCTGCGCCGTTTGCCCAGCCGGGCAGGCCGCGGAATCGTCCATGGAAACCGCATCTTCAAATCCAGCCGCTGCCAGTTCTTTCAGCCATTCGCCGGGCTGCCGTCCGAGAACAAGGGTTTGGAAGCGATCCTGATTCGCTTCCATTGTCAGAATCAATCCGCCCGGCGCCAGGATTGTCTTCAGCCGTTCCAATAGTTCACCGGCATCCGCCGCCGCGCTCAAAGCATTCGCCCCAAGCACGAGGTCAAAATAGCCCGCGGATTGGCCTTGCTCCAACAAATCGCGGGTCAAATCCAATGCGGCAAAACGCACGAACCGATGCGCGGCAAAGCGGTGTTCGGCGCGGCCAACGGCGGCTTCGGAGGGATCGCTGAAAAGATAATCGGCGCGTTCCGCAGGAAGAATCGGCAGGATCCAAGCCGTCATGCCGCCGCCCGCGCCGCCGATTTCCAGGATGCGCATGGGCCTGTCGGCCGGCCAATCGCGAACCAGTTTCTCGACGTTCGAGCGCACGATTCGGTTATAAGGCGCAATGAACGGCGAAGTATCGAATAATTGATCAAGCAGAGCCGCCGCGGGTTCGCCAGCGTCTTCTCCACGCAGCCTCGGGGCCAGCTTTTCGCCCACTCCCGCCAAAAGTAGAAGTTCAGCGTAATAACGCGGATGGTTTTCGAACAACTCGCGCCAGATGGCTTCCGGAGCTTCCGGCACACGCTCCTTGTTCCAGCGCCAGCCATTTCCGACAGCAGCCAATTGGCCGTCGTCTTCAGCCATGCTCAGCAATGTCGCGAGTAATCCTTGCTGATCGCGCTTGACGTTGCCTTTGCGGGCTATGCGAGCGAGGTCGAACGTACCGTCGCCGGGGTTGAGATCAGCGATGGCGGAGGCGGCATACGCGCCGGCCAAACGATCAAAAGCCGGGCGGATGTCGCGATAGAAGGCCACCCGCTCCGTTTCAGCGGCAATGCGTTCCAACTCCAGCGCCAAAGCTTGTTTCGTTTCCACAGGCCCGGGCAAAGGAGACAGTCCATCAAGCGCGACGGTATTGGGATCGGGACGCCACCATTCGGCAATGAGCGGAGTGGCGGCGCTGTGCCGGAAGTCCACTTTTTGGCAGCGTGCTTCATCGATGGTTAACAGGAGATTGCCGGCGGGATCCATGACGCGAAAATCGGCGACCACCGAGCGCGCGCTTTCGCGCCGCATCAGGACATGGCAAAACATGCTGCTGGTAAGCGGCGCAACGCTTCGCACTCGCCCTAACTGGACAGGAATAGTCGAGCAGTTGCGTTTTTCGTTTTGCGCAATCAAGGTGATCAGAACCTGCACGCATGAGTCGAGCAAAGATGGATGCGCGAGGTAGCGTTCGGCGAGTCCTTCGTCCAGGAAAGGGAGGCGGATTTCCGCTAATGCTTCGCGGTTCTTGGCGTGTGGGCTCGTGAGCAGCACATTGCCGACGCCCTGAAACGCTGGTCCGTAATCCATGCCCCGGCTGGACGAATCGGCATAGTGCTCTTGCGCGCTCACTGCGTGCGGCATTTGCGAAGAGATTTCGGCCAGATTGGTAGCCACGTTCCGCACTTGGCTATCCTGGCGGCTGATGCGGCCGCGCGCGTGCGCGGTAAAGTCTTCGGCATTCCAATCTGGACGGGAGCAGATTTCGACGGTACCATCGCGCGCGTCCACCGCGGTTTGTATCAGCGGATCGCTATGCGCGGCAATGGTGAGGGGCCGCAGGATTTCGAAATTTTCGACATCGATCGTACCTTTGCCGAATACCAGTTGCCCGGCGGCCAGCGCCAGCTCGATATAACCCGCAGCGGGAAAGAGCACCGCGTTCTGGACCACGTGATCTTTGAGGTACGGCAATTGATTTGTGTCGAGGGTGTTTTCCCATAACCCATCGGCCGATATCACGCGATGCCCGAGCAGCGGATGAGCCCGCTCGGTCGGGAAGTTTATATCGGGCAGAAGCACTCCGCCGCGCCAGTGCCGGGCGTGCTGCCAGGGATAAAGCGGCAACGCCGGCGGAGGCGAAGGGCGCGTGTACAGGGATGTGAGATCCCCGGCGCCGTGCGCATGACACGCGCAAATGGCCGTCCAAAGGTTGTCCGATTCCGGTTCAGGCCCTTTCGAGCCGGGGCGGCGCAATGTCTGCAACGAAACTGCGGGGGAATCAACGGCTTTGCATGACTGCGCGACATAATCCTTTAGAACCGGATGCGGACCGATTTCCAGAAACACCGCGACTTCACGCTCTTTCAAAAGATGGCTGACCGCGTTATGAAAACGCACCGGCTCACGCACGTTGCGGTACCAATATTCGGCGTCGAGTTCCTGCCCGGGTTTTTCCGCGCCGTCCACCGTGGAAACAAAAGGCACGCTCGTCTGAGAAGGCGTCAGGAGGTTGAGAGCTGCGACCAGTGGAACGCGAATCGGGTCCATCGCTTTGGTATGGAACGGATAGTTGAGCGCCAGGACGCGTGCGAACTTGCCGGCAGCCGTCATGACTTGCACCAGTTTTTCGAGAGCGTCGGGGTCGCCCGCGACCGTCACCGATTGTGGCGAATTGATAGCGGCCAGTTCCAGCCAGCCGGCAATCCCGTTAATGGCTACGAGCGCCTCTTCGGCGCTGACGCCCAGCGCGGCCATTTTGCCGAGCCCGGCCGTTTTGCCCTGCTCCATGCTGCGGTGGTAAATCACTTGCGCCGCTTGCTCGCGAGTGAGCGCTCCACTGGCGCAAGCGGCCGCTGCTTCGCCCACACTGTGGCCTAACACCGCCGAGGGATGAATGCCCGCTTCCCGCAGGACGCGCGTCAGACCAAGCTGCTGCGCGAAGAGCATGGGCTGGGCAATTTCCGTCAGCGCCATGCGGCTTTCACTTTCCGGACGCCGCATCTCTTCCATCAGCGACCAGCCCGCGAGCGGCGAAAAGATGGCATCCACCGCTTCGATCTCCGCCCGGAACGTGGCATTTTCAGCCAGCAGCTCGCGCCCCATGCCCCACCATTGCGGTCCGTTGCCCGAATAAACAAAAGCGATGGCGGAGGTTTGTGCCGCCGAACTGCCGGTGGCCAGCCGGGCTTCGGATTTCCCGGCCAAATAGCTCTCTAACTTTTGAGCGGCTTCCTCGCTACTGGATGCCGACAACGCCAAACGATAACGGAGCGGTGAGCGGCAGGTGGCTGTGGCCGCGCAAACGTCCTGCCAGGGCGCGTCCGTTTGTGTGCGCAACGTCTGGGCATAACTCCGCGCCACAGCTTGCAGCCCGGCTTCGCTGTTTCCGGAAAGAACCAGAAGGCTGGCGGCCTGGGCGTGTTCGAGCTGTTTGACTACGACGGCGCGCGCCGCACGCGGGCGGTATTCCTGAATCGCCAGATGGGCATTGGTACCGCCGAAGCCGAATGAGTTGACGCCCACGACCACCGGATGCGCGGGCAGCGCCGTGGCGGCGGTGACCACTTCCAGTTTCCAGTTCTCGAAATCGATCTTGGGATTGGGCGTCTTGAAATGCAGATTACCTGGGATCTCGCGGTGCTTCAGCGTCAATAGCGTCTTGGTCAGACCGGCCATTCCGGAGGCCGCTTCCAAGTGTCCAATGTTCGACTTCACCGAGCCAATACGGCAGCGGCTGCCATCTGCGCGTGGTTCGCCCAACACCCGGCCTAGCGCTGCGCATTCGATGGGATCTCCTACCGCCGTCCCTGTTCCGTGCGCTTCCACATAGAAAACATCCTCCGCTTTGACGCCGCACTGGGCATACACACTGCGCAGCAGCTTCTCTTGCGCTTCGCCGTTGGGCATGGATAGGCCCATGGTGCGGCCGTCGGAATTTACGCCGCTGGCGAGAATCACGCCTAGAATGCGATCGCCATCGCGTTCAGCGGCCGCCAGGGGTTTCAGCAGAACCAGCCCGCCGCCTTCCGAACGAACATAACCATCGCCGGTGGCATCGAAGCTCTTGCAGCGGCCGGTGGGTGAGAGCATGGATGCTCTGGCGAAGCCCAACCATGGCCGGATATGCGTGAGCAAGCTGATCCCGCCGGCCAATGCGGCGGAGCATTCTCCCGCGAGGAGACTGGCGCACGCTTGATGCACGCAGACAATGCTGGAAGAGCACGCTGTATCCACAGCCACACTAGGGCCATGAAAATCGAATATGTAGGAAATTCGGTTGGCCGCGATGCTGAACGAACTGCCGGTATTTGAATAGGCATCCGCCCATTCTGTACCGACTAACGAAGAGTAATCGTTACTTGAGATGCCGACAAAGACTCCGGTTTCCGAACCGGCACGGCTGCGCGGCGCGATGCCCGCATCCTCATGCGCTTCCCATGCCAGTTCGAGCAAAAGCCGCTGTTGCGGATCGACCTGCCGCACTTCGCGCGGCGACATACCAAAAAACTCCGCGTCGAAGCCATCAATGCGGTCGAGAAAACCTCCGGCGCGAGTATAAACGCGCCCGGTGCGCTGCGGATCGGGATGATGCCAGCCAAGATCCCAACGGTCGCCTTGCGCCTCGCTCACGGCGTCCACTCCCGACTTAAGGGTCGCCCACAACAAATCAGGGTTGTTGGCACCTCCCGGATAACGGCCGCTCATGCCGATGATGGCAATTCCTCCTGAGTGAGTAGAGGGCTTAACGCCGTTAAGGTGGATGGGAGATGACTGTGAATTCATATTGAGTCTCGCATTGGCTTTCGCGGAAAGAAAATCTTAGAAGCGCAAAGGGCGCGGCTGCGCGCCGCCACACAGGGAGGAACTCCCGCGCATCTTCGGTCGGCGCGCTTGATAGCGTGGCCGTTTTGCGCGAGTTTCTTGAAAAGTGGTGCGGGCGGTGTCACTCATGAAACGGACAACCGCCCCCAACTTTCAACGGAGCGGTGGGCGTCAAGCGGGTTGCGCGCGCCACCTGTTCGAACGGTTTCAGCCGCAGCGTCTTAAACTGCTCGATGAGGCTGGGACCGGACTTCTGCGTGCGCCCCTCCGTCAGGATGCTGGGCCTGGCCCCAACAAACCGCTCGCAGACATGGATATGACTGTCGTAAACCTCACTCAGCGCCGCCGCTATGCCATCGTGCCGGGCTGGTTCATGTTCACTGAGAGCTTTGAGCGCGGGCCGCATATCCCGCATGGTCTGTGCCAGGAAGCGATGGTCCACTGACATCAAACCGCTCAACCCGACCTCCGACACGGGCGGCATCATGCTGGGCCGTACGGTTTCGGCATATTCTTCCACCGGGAAATCGCCCGTTAATTCGAACGCGGCCCCGGAACCGCGCAGCAAGCTAATGGAAAGATCGGCCCATTTGCGGACCAGGTCGTTCTTTCCCGCCCGCAACGCCCGCCCCATGGATTGAAAGGAAAAGATGAGTCCTTGCGTGAACGCGGCGAATATCTGGTGCCCACGCACCCACCGCAACTTAGCTTGGGGTGAGTGGCCCCGCGATTCCCAGGTTGTGGCGGCCGGCGCGCTGTTGACCGCACCGCCCCACAGGCCTGAAAGGAGATCCGCAAAGGCCCGGTCAATCAAGTCCAAACGCGCATGCGGAATGGTGACGGGCGCCTCATCCACTTCGCGCAGGAAGATCAAGCGCGCCTGCAAAACCATTCGGCCAAACACCGCCGCGTGGTCGTTTTCAACGCGTTGAACGTGGAAATAAGCGTCGTGCGCCAAATCCTCGACCACACCGTCCGGGTCCAGAACGGGATGGCCCGCCGGCGGAATGCGGCTAAACGTCTGCTTTACTTCTTCCGCAGTGGCGAGATTTGTAAATACCGTAGTACTAACTCGGTTGGATAAAGCTACGTCGCCGCCCTGGATGATCGAACTCCACTCCGCCAGCAAGTTTTCAGAGGGTATATCTCTTGGCAGAAGCATGGCGAGCGGGTCAGTCAACACGATGGCCTTGAGTACATAGCATGAAGTTAAATAGATGTTCGAACCTCGGGGCGGATTGAGAGAGACAAAGAATAATAGCGAGAAATTCCGCACATCTCCGGCTGACTCAGATGAAGAGACGTGGTTCACCCTGCCGTTGCAAACAACCCACCCTGAAGCCGCTGTTCAAGGAAACAAACCCTCAAACTATATCGGCTGCGCGCTAACCTGATTGACGTTAAATCTCAGAGTACGTTGGATTGCATTTCGGGAGCAAGGGAAGGACAGTCGAATAGTACTTGTGGGATGGTATAGCGGAAGGGAAACCTTCCTGTTTTAGATGTCAGTACGTCTAGTAGTTCCGGTACGTTCCGTACCTATCCCGGCTAAGGGGTTCTACACCTCAAGCTTCTTTCCATTGCGCCGATAACTCTTGAGAGGAGCGTTTCCGAGCCGAGGCGCTCGCTATTGTGCTGATTAACTTCTTTCTATTTCTAGTGGTGCTCTTCCTTTTTAGCGGCCTGGCTTTAGACGCGGGGATGCTGCAACTGCGCAGGCTTCAGCTTCAACACGCGGCGGATGCGGCGGCGCTGGGGGCCGTTTATGAGAGAGCGCGGGGCTTATCCGATTGGGTTGCAGCCGGCAAGGCGGATGCAGCCATGAACGGGTTTACCGACGGCGCAAACGGCGTGACGATTGGCATCGTGAGTCCACCGACATCCGGCAACTATTCCGGCAATGCCACAGCCATTCAGGCGACGGTCACGCAAAGCTATCACACGGCGTTTATGGGCTTGATTTCGGCTTCCGGCAATGCTACTCCCGGCACGGCGGCAGTGGCGGCCGGGTCTACTCCGTGCGTTTATGTTATGGGCTCGGGAAGCAGCTCTTATCCGTTCATCAACACGTACTACAGCGGCTTCTATCCGGCTTGCAGTATGTATGTCGATTCAACCAACGAATCGATTGAGAACGATGCGGGCAGTACCTTGACAGTTTCGGGCGGAAACAAGATTTTGGTGCAGGCCTCCGCTTCGAACGCACTGCTCAGCGGGCCCACATCTCCGTATCCCACTTTCAATTTCCCGAATCAAAACGATCCCTTGGCCTACGAAACGGCGCCGGTGTTTTCCTCGTGTACCTATGTGAACAAATCGGTATCGTCCAATACAACACTCAGCGCGGGGACCTATTGTGGCGGGATTACCATTTCCGCCGCCACTGTGACATTCAATCCGGGTCTCTATATCGTTACCGGTGGGATGACTTGGAAGAACGGATCAACAATCAATGGAACGGGGGTCACTTTCTACCTGACAACGGGCGGCGGTTCCACCTATGGGGCGTTTAATATCTTGAATTCCACGGTGACGCTCTCCGCGCCAACCAGCGCCAGCGGCTACGGCCTTGTCGGCATCGTTGTGTTCGGAGACCGTAACTGGAATGCACAAGGTACGCAAGGCATCCAGATCATTAGCTCCTACGTCACCACCAATGGCATCTGGTACGTTCCGACAACCGGGGTTTATAACTATGTTTCGACTCTCTGCGGCACGACCTATCTCGGACTGGTTACCGACAACATTAGAACCTATGCGTCCACCTTTACGTTTCCAACACCCGATTACTCCTCTCTGACGGGCGGCTCGCCCTACCACGACTTTGCTGGAAGTTTAGTGCAGTGAAAAGCGCAAGATCGCAGCGGGGCACGGGCCTTATAGAATTAGCTCTCCTCTTCACAACGCTGATGGTGCTTCTGCTGGGCGTAGTCGATTTTGCTTTGGTGATCCAGCAGCAAATGGTGGTGAGTGAAGCCGCGTGCGCGGGAGCTCGTTACGGCTCATTTCAAGGAACCTCGCCTAATACGACTATGATGCAAACCGTGGCCACAAATGCCGCGGGGGGAATCTCTGGTTTCAGTGCGATCGCGACCAAATGGTGCGCTTGCTCGTCTGGTGGAACGGCCGTGAGTTGTAGCGCCACGTGCGGCTCTTCAACCTATGGACCGATCGTTTACCTGCAGGTGGCAACCAGCGCAACCGCGCAGGTGCTTTTCAAATATACGGGCATCCCTCTGTCGGTTCCGCTGAGCGGGGTCTGTGTTCTGCGCGTGCAATGATCCCGGTTTCCGAGCGTCATTCGCCGGGGCAACACGGCACGGCGCTGGTGGAGTACGCGCTGGTGCTTTCCCTCTTCTTGATGATTTTCTATGGCTTTATCGAGTTTTCGCTCATCTTGTTTGGTTTCAACAACGCAACCTATGCCAGCCGGGTGGCGGTGCGGTACGCCGTTGTGCATGGCTCAACCGCCACCTACACCTGCACATCCACCGACATTTCCAATATGGTTACTTCGCTGCTCTGGGGAGCGCCCGCGGGTGGAACGACGATCAACACGACATGGTCGCCCAACAACACGCCGGGCAGCACCGTCACCATCAAAGTGAGCGTTCAATATACCCCGCCGCTGCCGTTCTTTCCCAGTAAGATTTTCTATGTGGGCAGCACCGCCATCGGTACAATTCTCCAATAATCGCCTCAAAACGAATAGGCCGCCATGCTGGTCTGCTTCAGCTCCAATTCGCCGAACGCCGGCATGGACCCCATAGGCAATCCCTCGCTGCAAACGTCGATCTTCAGAAAGAGCTGGCTGCCGGGCTTGGCGCGCAGCGCCGCCAGTGAGATTCTCATTTCACATGCGTCCTTGGTAACGGCTTCTACTGAGCCCGGT
This sequence comes from Bryobacterales bacterium, assembly GCA_963785595.1. Classification (GTDB taxonomy): domain Bacteria; phylum Acidobacteriota; class Terriglobia; order Bryobacterales; family Bryobacteraceae; genus Bog-105. The sequence continues at coordinate 322,182 of CAWAVY010000007.1, forward strand.
GGCAATAAGGCATCCGTCGTAGGCGGCTGATTTCCGCCGGTTGACGCACTGATCGTAAAACGCTCCCCCGCTGCATTCCGTAGGGTCACCGTCAACTGTGTGGCGTTGCCACAGCCAATCCACAAATAGAGATTCTGCCCGTCGCTGCCGTAGCGCAGTTCCTGGATGGGGGGCCGCTGGCTGTGCATCGGGCCAGAGGCGTGCAGCGCGCGGTAGCGGCCGGCGTTTGCCCATTCGGTATGGGTTGTCTGCAGGCCGTCAATGACTGGTTGAATCATCCCAGTCGGCCCGCGGTGCTCAGGAGCCGGAGGCTTCAATAGCGTGTGCGCCAGCTCAGCGGGTATCCGTTCGCCCAGCAGGCGGTAGACGTTGGCCAAATGGTCGCGAAACAGTTTGTCAAACTCGCCGCGGCTTTCCGCCGAGTGTTCCGGGTCGTACCACCAATACCAATCGCTGCCCTCGGCGATCATGAGTTCTTCCCAAGCGAGACGCCGGTTGTCGGTTGCCGATCCCGCCGCCTGATCGAATTTTCGCCGCGCCGCCAGCAACAGCTCCCAGGCGCGGTTGTTCTCCTGCGCGCCAATCCAGATATCGAAGTTCGCATCAATCCATGAGCCTGGATAAATATGGTCCAAATGGGCCGGCGCGTTTCCCTGCAGCGCCTGACTCACGGTGACCGCTTCCACGGCGGGATCGGTTGAGATGCGCCGGTAGAGCGCTCGCAGAAAAGGGCGGCCATTTTCCGGATAATGTTCCCAAGCATTTTCGCCGTCCAGAATGATAGCGATGACGGCTTCATTTCCCTCGCTCACCTTATGCAACTCGCGCACGAAGTGATTGGCTGCATCCTCGGCGTCCATGCGCGCGTAAACAAGGCCGATCAATTCGCAGAGCCGCTTGTCGCGGAACAAGACAGAGATCCGCTGGTTGCCCAGTTGGTTGTCGCGATGCCACACGTAGGGCCGGTATTTGTCCGCGGGAAGCAGCGCGTGCCCCAGCGTTCCTTCCAAGACACCCTCGCCCGTGGCGGTCCATTGAAATCCGGCTTCAGCCGCTTTGGCTAAAACGTCATCGGAAACGGCTCCTTCGGGCGGCCACAAGCCACTCACGCCCGAACCCACGGCCCTTTCCACATACTCTTTGGCGGCTTTCATTTGAGCGCCCGCATCGCCCGGAAAGGCAAATTGCTCAGGCAGTGCCAAATAAGGATGCGACACGTCGGCGATATTCGAATCGCAGAGCAAGGGGAGGATGGGGTGGTAGAAGGCCGATGTTGAAACTTCAATTTGCCCGCGCTTGGCGGCCTGGCTATAAACCGCCAGCACTTTGCCCAGCAGTTCCTTCTCTTTGCGGCCAATCACTTCCTGATCGGCACGCGTGAAGTCCCGTCCCTTCTCCTTCAGCGCCTTAATTTCAGGATCCTTGGAGAGATACTCCTCATCGAACCAGGCCAACTGCGAAAGGACCTGTAAGTCGCGAATCATGGACGCATTAAACGCACTCACGGCGCGGCCCGGGATTTGGCCGTTTTGACGCTTCGCCTCCAACAATTCGGCATAGCGCGGATAGCGGTTGATCACGCGCGCTTCGTTCGCTTGAAAGCAGAAACTGAGCAAGAACTCCTTCTCCTGTTCGTTTAATTCCTCCGCTTCCATTAGGACGACATCCAGAAAACGGTCCTTCGCCTTGCCGGCGGCATAGTCTTCCAATTGCAGCAGGAGACTAGGGACCAGGTTAAACGTTTGCCGTATGTCCGGGAACTCATCGAGCACCTTGACCATGCCGTAGTAATCTTTCAAGGCATGCAGCCTGGCCCATGGCAGCCGGTACTCGCCACCCACTAGATCCCGATAGAACGGCTGATGCATGTGCCATAGGAAACAAAGTTTGATTCGTGCCATTTGTGTGTTGACTGTTCAAAAAATTGGACTGGTTAACAATAAAAGATCGACTATTTGAAGCTATGAGCCAGACTGCCGTCCGCCGCAAATCCCCGCTCACCCTGGCTGGTGTGCGCTTGTTTTCTTTTCTGGCGGTACTGGGCCCCGGATTCATTACGGCGAATGTCGATAACGACCCGGGCGGAATCCTTACCTATTCCCAGGCGGGCGCCAAGTTTGGATATCAGCTGTTATGGACGCTGATTCCTACCACGGTTGCACTGATTGTGGTGCAGGAGATGGCCGCTCGCATGGGGGCCGTTACGGGCAAAGGCTTGTCCGACTTAATTCGCGAAGAGTTCGGCCTCCGAGCTACTTTTTTCACGATGCTCGTACTGGGCATCGCCGACTTTTTCAATATCGTCTCGGAATTCGCCGGACTGGCATCCGGCATGGGCATCTTCGGTGTTAGTAAGTATATCGTGGTTCCCATTGGCGCCGGCTTAGTGTGGATACTCATCGTGCGGGGCCGTTACAAACCGGTGGAACGTATTCTTATTATCGCTTCTTTGATCTACTTTGCCTACCCCGTCTCGGCTTTTTTCGCCAAACCCGACTGGGATTTGGCTATCAAACAGACCTTCCTGCCAACCTTGAGCGGCAATCCGGATTACTTAATCATGATTGTTGGGCTGATCGGCACCACAATCACGCCTTGGATGCAGTTCTACCTGCAAGCCGCAGTGGTGGAAAAGGGCGTGGATACGCGCCACTATGCGTTATGCCGCCTGGATGTAATTGTGGGTTGCATCGTCACCGACGTGATTGCGTTCTTCATTGTGATTGCGTGCGGCGCGACGATTTATCACACGGATCATCCTGAAATCAGCGACGTGGGCCAAGCGGCGGCTGCGCTGGCGCCGGTGGCGGGTAAATTTGCTGCGCTTCTGTTCGCGGTGGGTCTGGTAAACGCTTCGCTGCTCTCGGCCGCCATTCTGCCGCTTGCCACTTCTTACAACATTTGCGAGGGGCTGGGCTTTGAATCGGGCATTGACAAGCGCTTTTCGGAAGCCCCCATTTTCTACTGGCTCTATACGTTCTTGGTTTTCGGCGGCGCCGCTATTGTGCTTATTCCGAAGCTGCCGCTCTTGAAGTTGATTTTGTTTTCCCAGGTGGCCAACGGCGTATTGCTGCCGTTTGTGGTGGTTTACATGCTTTTGCTAGTGAACCGGCCGCGCCTGATGGGCTCCTTTAAGAATAAGCCTTGGCAGAACGGGGTGGCGTGGTCCACGGCGTCGATCATGATTGCTCTGACCGCCGTACTGGTCTACACTACAATTCGCGATTTGGGAAAATCCTGACGCTGAAGTCGGGCGTGGCACAGCCACTTCTCTGCCAGAGGTTTGTGCCATGTGTCCTTTGTGCCATTCGACAAATGTACGCCGGTCGTATCCGAAGCTGTGGGAATTCTTAATTCTAATTTTTCTGGGACGGCCGTCGCGCTGCATGGATTGTGACAAACGGTTTTACCGCTGGCCCTGGACCCTTTCCCGCCTTCCGTCGCGACCCCCGGAAGCGCCGCCGGTACTGACTGCCTTTAAGCCGCCGCGCAGAAAATCCGCCGCGGCGGCAGCGGCAGTGGGGAAACGCTAGGTATAGTTTCCGGCGCAAAATTCGATCACCTGACGGTGGGCGGCTGGAAAGCCGCCGTGGTCGCGGTAGGGACAGCCATTACTGACCGCCCCCCGCACAGACCCGTGCGGGCGCTTCTAACGCACACGGTTCTTGCCCCGGAAATTGGGATGTTTGGCGTCAAAACGCACGTTGGGATAAGGTTGCAAGACCTGGACAGGTGGTAGCAGGGACGCCAGGCGCTCGGAGAACTTCTCCCACGTCAGGCGACTGCGCTGGCTGCGGCGCCGAAGCGTACGAAACCAGAGACGCAGCACCTCGCGACGGAAGATGTTCAGGCGCGGCGTGTTACCGGGGATCGCATGAAATTGGAAATAGCCGCGTACCACCTGCTGAAGCCACTCCACTGTGTCCGTCCGACCGGCGTGCATTCGTTTGCGCAGCTGTGCCTGAATATCTTGCAGCTTGGCCGTCATCCGTTTGCCGATGGTCTTCCGTTGTACCGTGAAGTTGCCCGTGGTGTGGTTGACTCCGCAATAGTGAGTGAAACCCAAAAAGTGAAAGGTCTCCGGTTTTCCTTCTCCACGCTTTTTCCGGCGTTCAGCAGCATAGCGCCCGAATTCAATCAGGCGCGTCTTGTCTGGATGTAGTTCCAACCCGAATTTGGCCAGCCGTTCCCGCAACTGCTCCAGGAACCGCTCGGCTTCTTCCTTACGTTCGAACCCCAGCACCGCGTCATCCGCATAGCGCACGATGATCACATCACCTTTTGCCAGCTTCGTACGCCATGCCTCTGTCCAGACATCGAGCGCATAGTGAAGGTAAAGATTAGCCAGAATCGGCGAAATCACCGAACCTTGCGGACTCCCTTCCTCCGTCTCGAACCACTGACCCTCCTCCAGTACGCCCGCCTTCAACCATTTCTGGATCAGGCGGACGACTCGTTTATCTCCAATCCGATATTCCACAAACCTGACCAGCCAATCATGCTGGAGTTTGTCGAAAAAGGATCGGATGTCCAAGTCCAAAATCCAGTTCACCTTCTTACTCATGATCCCTACCCATAACGAGTCCAGCGCATCGTGCTGGCTGCGCTCCGGGCGGAATCCATAGCTAAAGCCCAGAAAGTCCTCTTCCCATATCTGGTTGAGAACCGTACCCACGGCACGCTGAACGATTTTATCCTCCAGCGCCGCTATCCCGATTGGTCGTTGCCTTCCGTCCGGTTTTGGTATCCAGACTCTGCGCGACGGTTTGGCATGATAACCTCCGCGATGGATTCGCCCATGCAGGTCGGCCAGCCGAACCTCCAGGTCTTCTCCATATTCTTTCCACGTCACCTCGTCTACTCCCGCTGCGGCCTTTTTCTTCAGGCCGCGGTAACTGTCTCGGAGCAGATCGACATTCACGTGGTGCAGCAGAGTGGTGAACCGTAGCTTCTTATCCTTTTTTGCTGCTTCGCGCACACGCGCCAGCCCTGTTGGCTCGCTTTCCCGGCTCGGTGTCCGGTACGAGTTTGGCTTCTTGCGTGTTCTCCTTGGCCTGCGGTCTTCCCTCCACATCCTCCGCTGGCGATTTCTCGCTTTTGTTTGGTTGCTTCGTTGGTACTACACCACAGTACGACTCCCCGCCTCCGTTCATGAAGGACTTACCGCTCATCGCGTTCTCCTTCCGGCCCGCTGATTGCTCGGGCTGTGACGGGGTCTCTCGGTTCTCGCACATGGAGTTTCTCTGCACGCTTGGGGTCTACGACTCCGCAGGAAGACTGGACGCTCGCACTTTAACGCGCCACAGCTCTGTTGCCTTCTGATTGGCAGACACCATCGGCTTCCTGGACTACCATCTTTTCGAAGCTCAATACCCAGCTTGCAGATACCCCTGTCCAACGCTTCAAGTGCAGCCTTGCGACTGCCCTCACATGGCTCGGGGCCAGAGTGGCTTGCTAGTCCTTCTCTGTACGACTCTTTCATTCGCTACTCCATGTCGGTTTATCCGACGCTATCCTGCCAGGAATGGCCGCCCTACGAAAGGGGGACACGGCAGGCGCTAGGCGGCGGCTGATTGTGCGACCTCCGGGCGCTGATTTTGGAGCAGTCTGTCGACTTCAGCGACGTACTGCGCTTCGAAGCCAGGATTTTCGCGGGCGGCCTGGTTGTTGCGGGAGACGTTCTGGCCTACGCGGTGACAAAATGCGGCGTCTTTGAGGCGAATATCCCATTCATGGTGTTCTTTTTTCATTTCGTGGCGCGCGTTTTTGACGCGAAGTTCGTGGTTTTTGCGGTTCTGCGCTTCGAAGCCATTTTCGGTCTTGCGCTTTTCGGATCTGACCTTAGCGAGGTCGTTCAAACATTTGTGGAAGGCGCGGGTGTGGGTGGTTTGGTAGCGGAGGTAGAGGGAGAACAACGAGGCGTCGGTGATTTGGCCGGTTTGCGGGTCGAGGCAGGTGTTTTGGAGGCTCTGGGCGCGGTTGGCGAGCCAGTGGGATTCGGCCATGGAGTTGATTAATATGGATTCGGTTTCGGTGGAGGGACGGTGTTCGGCGGCGAGACCGGCTTTTAACGCTTCGAAGCCATTTGGGTCTTCCGTAGAGAGGAGGACGAAGGCACCATTGTGGCGGGCCAAGCCGTGGGTGGTGCGGTTTTGGGAAGAGACGGCGCGGCCAGCTTCCGTTTTTGGACCGCAGGAGGATTGGGCGTTGGCGCGGTTGGCGGTGAGTTGAGCGGCGGAGATGGGAGCGATGGGCTTGGGAGTTTCCGAGGTGACGACCGGCTCCTGGGTGGCAGCAGGCGGCATCTGTATCGGTTGAGGAGTGGGGACGCCGGCTTTGCGGGCGAGCTTGCGATCTTTGTGGGCGGCGGCACGGCGTTCTGTGCGGTTCATATTGTGTGACGTCCTTGAGGAGAATTGGAAGAGCCCGTGGGCGGCTTTTCTAGCGTCAAAATAGCGTGCGAGGGAAAGTGGCCGGTACGCGAACGCGTGTTTTTGGAGCGAGAAAAAAGCTGCTAGGTGGCTGGGTGGATTGGATTTAAAATTATTTTGCAGTTTGTGGTGAGTGTTGTGACTCCCCAGGACGGGCCTTCAGGCCGCCGCAACGAGGGACGACGAGGACCTGCCAGCGGGGTTTTATGTCATGACAATGTCTGGCATACATGATATGATGAATTTCGGTACAAGTAGTGCCGCGCAACTGCACGGCATGTAAGGTCGTAAGAGAAAGAGAAAATGCAAAACACTGAAACCCGTAGCGAGAAGCTGGACCTTCGGCTGACCGCGTCCGCAAAACGGGCCTTACAAATCGCCGCCCTGGCTGCGCACAGATCGGTAAGCGAATTCGTTCTTGAGAGCGCCCTTGCCCGTGCCGAAGAGACACTGCCCGATCGCCAGCGTTTCGGTCTAACCTCCGAGCAGTGGGAGGCCTTCCAGGCCGCTCTTGCCGCTCCGCCGCGCCACGCCTCGCGCCTTGCGAAGCTGCTGACGGAACCGAGTATCTTCGAACGCGGCAGCATCTAAGGTGGTTTCGCCCCGAATTGAGAAGCTGGAACGTGGTCACGCCATCGACGCGTTTGACTGTGGCCGAGAAGCACTCAATCGATTCCTTATCCGTTACGCATTGCAAAACCAGAAGGCAGGAGCCTCACAAACCTATGTTGCCGTGGCGGAACAGGAGATCACCGCCTACCACACGCTCGTGGTGGGTCAGGTCGAGTACCAAGACGCTCCCGAACGGCTAACAAAAGGTCTTGCCCATCATCCCGTGCCGATCATGTTGCTTGCACGTCTGGCGGTTTCGATCTCATGGCAGGGCAAGGGACTTGGAGCCGGTCTTCTAAAGGACGCGATGCTACGCACACTTCAGGCGGCGGATATAGCCGGCATTCGCGCGTTTGCGGTACATGCAAAAGACGACGAAGCGCGCGCTTTTTACGAACATTTCGATTTTGTCCCATCACCGAGCGATCCGTTCCACTTATTCCGGCTGCTGAAGGATATTCGCGCTATCCTTAAAACCTGATCTCAGATCAATGGGTTAACTCGGGGAATCGAAGGAAGTCAGCTTCGAAGAGTTCATACAGCTCGCTATGGGCCGGAGCATCGTTTCCGGGGCGGACTGGAGTGGAGGGCGAGTCGAGTTTGGCTTAAGCGGTGACGGAATGCTGCGCCTGTCGTGGGTGCGCATCGGCGTGTCCGCCAGCGGTTATCGATACTTGACAATCGGAATCCCCGGTACTGGCCTGTACTTCATGAAGTATTTTGGCCGCCCTCGATCTGCCTTTCAGCGACCATCGCAACCTCCGACTGGAAAATCGCAGGTTACCGCTGCAACCTCCAGCGGTCACCCCACGAAACTCGGGCGCTCTGAACACGCCGCACGCCAGCCAACAACCGTGGTGGAAGCAGAAGAACCTTGCATAAAAAAGCTAATTGCCTCAACAGATGGCAGGACGAAGGTCCTTCTCGACCCGTTTGCGGAGCTCCGTCTGAACATGCAAGGCCACGGACAGGTCGGCCCATTAGTATCTGGGGCATCGAGCTTGATACCCGTTATTTGTGCGGCAGCGATAAAAAGGCCTGTCGCCAAGGTGACGACGGCGCTGGCGAGGATGGCCAATGGCAACATGTCCAACGTCAAGGGTATCGGCTCCGGGCTATTTGAATGCAGGATCGATTTTGGTCCCGGATATCGGGTGTACTTCGGCAAGGATGGAGAACGTTTCGTTATCTTGTTGGGAGGGGGCACGAAGAAACGCCAGCAACGTGACATCGAGGACGCAAGTGAATGCTGGACAGTTCTGCCAGAATGCAGAGTGCAATGAAAGCGGCTCCAATCCACGTTAAAATCTCCCACTGCTAAGCTTGTTTCCGATGGAGGGAAAAGACCCGCTGCTGGCGGCGGATCGGCGGTCACCTCATTGGCCGGTTTTGCCGCCGCGGAGTCGGTGGTCACCCCATTGGCCGGTTTTGGCGGCGCCTCTTACCCCACCCTCCAGGCGGCCGCAAAACGATGCCGGCGGCCCTCAAATACCCGGCAGCCGTCTCGCGGCGTATGCCCGTGGCCTTCTCAATCTGACGCAGGGACCAGCCTAACTGGCCCAGTGCGATGACTTGTTTCTTCTTTTCTTCGTTCAAGACATTGCTCACATCGACGGAGGGTACTTCCCCCGTCGAATTCAAGGTCCTGACTTACTTTCTATTGGCCGGTTTTGAGGTGACCACTATTGGCCGGATTTGGGTGACCGCTGAGGGCTCATTAACCAAAGCGGCATTTGGGGGACTGTGGATGACAATGTGCTGAAAGATTTCACTGCGGTCGGCAATTGCAAAGTGCGGCCATTTCAGTTCAATCAAGCTATTCCACCTTGCGGAGTGCATCGGATCGCAGCTTCGCAAATTGAGCAGTTACCTCTGCATGGGGGACGAGGGGACGAGGATCATCCAACGCCGCCTGGATAGCTACACGAAATGATGCATCATGCTCAGCGGCGATCTTCCTACGGTAATATGTCTCTGCTTCGTCACTGGAAAGCCTTTTCCGTCCGCTATCCAAATCGGCATATGATTGGCCAAGCATTTCCTCGACTTGCGTCAACTCCTGAACATATCCCGCCACAGCAGATTCCACTAGGTCGTCTGCTTCGCGCCCAGTCTTCTCCGCGATTTCCTTGAGTTTTTGCTCCGTCTGAGGGGTGAGACTTGTTCGCGGGCTTCAGTCATCGATACGGTCCACTCCAAATGGATAGGTTAGGGTCGACTTTCCTTGTTTCTTCAAGACCACGTGGCATGCGGCTTGGCTGCGGAGCCCAAGGTCAACCCACGCGAAATAGATGCGGTCGGCTAATTCAGGCGCTGGTAAATCGCTAATCCGGCTGATGTCGATAAGGCGGTACGAAAGTTCCGACAAATCCCACAAGTACTCTTCGGGATCATCCGCGACGATGGCCCTGTCAGCGATGAAAGCCCGCCAATCGTCGCCAGACAAATTGTACGGAAGCGAGTACGTACGAAGGTTGCGCCGCTCAATCTCGTCTTTAAGATGCTCCAGTCCCTTCGCAAGAAGAATACTGCCGAGGCTCTCGGCGTAGTACTTCGCACGGGTTTGCGGGTGCACCAAAGTGAGACCATCTGGGAAGCTTATCGTGTGGCTGTCATCTTCCTTGATCGTGACGTGGTAACCGCGTTTGCGCTGCAGCCGAAGATCGATCCAAGCGTGCTCGATCAACTTGGCGAGCCGTGGAACCGGGAGCGCCAAAACGTCACTCACGTCGATGATGCAAAGGTCGTATGCGGCGATGAACGGAGTAAACCTGGAACTGGCAGTCACGAACGGGTCCTTAGCGATATCGTTTGGACGATCCTGTTGCTTCGCCGCGTCAGCGAGAACTTTATCTCGGATGGGATTGATATCGAAATACTCCATAAGCAGCGGTGCTCTGCCGTCTGGTAATTCACCGTCGATAGTCAGGTTCAGGTAGTTCCCGCCGAGGAGGCGGCGAGGGCGGCGAGGGCGGCGATTCGGCAATTCAAGATCTTCCGTGTCGGTTTCATCTGAGGCTTCGTTGGCGGCATCACCTTCGCGCAACTTTTCTTCGAACTGTTCACAGCCCTGGTGCTCAAAAGTCAGAAGACCGGAGCGTGGGCTAGATGGGTTGGCGCAAACGCCCCAGTCACGTCGTGCCGCGCCGATCAGCGTGTGATACCAGGCGCAGCCGCAAGAGCAGTCGGGCCCTCCCATCTGACGGGAGCGGCGCCCGTAGGGCTCGAAATCGGTCGGTAGCATCTTACATATGGCGAACAATTCATCATGTGATCGTTCCAAATTATCGCTCCATTTCAATACTGAGTGACGTGGCGTTGGCGCAAAGGGCTGCATGAACCCCTACCTCATATCTACAAAGCTGGACGACGCTTTATGGATTGGGGACATCTTTTATTTCTGAATATCTTTCAAGCCACCGGCGTTGCTCTTCCGTCTCGGGGACGGGGAGCCCACGCTTGCTGCTCAATGTTTGCAACGCCTCTGCAACGGGAACGCCGCTATCGATCAGTAAACAGGCGGCGATCATCCCGCTCCGGCCGATGCCCTGTCTGCAGTGGATGAGAACCTTCTTTCCTCTGCTCAGGTCGTGCTTCACTGTGGCGGCAACTGCTATCACTGCAGCGCGCGAGGGAGGTACATCACGGTCGGGAATTGGCAGAGAAAGAAATCTTAAACCGCGCGCCTCCACCGCTGTGCGCTCATTCGTCAGATCCAACTCCTGCTCCTCTTCGGGAGTTAACGCCGAGACAACGGTCTCGATTCCGGCTTGTTGCCAATGGCCGATGTCGTCGCTCAACCAGTCACCGCCGCGCGGCCGGGGCGCGACCACGATCCTGCCGGGCCAGGGACCACGGACGCAATACGGTCCCGATTTCACTTGGATCCCGCGAGCCGCCTTGGACTGAAAATGGCGATCTATGCTTTCAAATATCTTACGGGTCATTTCGGGGGTCGGGTTACTGTCTCTCTGATAGATTTCTTCAGCGTAAGAAGCTTCGGCTTCAAGCTCTTCCGGTGTCATGGGTTTGAGTGGCTCCTGATGCTTCTGTTCTATTTCACCCTGTTCCGGTATCGTAGGTTTGAGTGGTTCTTGATGCTTCTCTTCTATTGGGGTCCCCTGTTCAAAAAACTGTCTTAGGTATTCGTCACGAATATCACGTGGCGGATCGAATGCTGTAACCGGTCGAATGCTGGTGTCGCGGGGCAAATTGGGACCAGACCGACTTCCATTCTGCATAGACTATATTCGGGCCATTGCTATTGTCATGGTTCTTTATCGAGCATAACGGCAGGTTGTGCGATCCAACGTCACAACAATCGATGTTCACATGCTTTCCGGCGCTTCAGCGAATGACTGAACGGATTTTCAGGAATGTCCTCGCGAATTACACCTCGATCAACGGGCCATGATGAGACACGCGCCCATTGGCTGATGGTTTTTGATCCTAACGCGAAAGAGTGGGATGGCAGCGCGTCGATAAGAGCGCAGTACAATCTGAAGAATTATCACGGCAAGCATAAGAAACTTCTGGATGGACTTGCCAGCTACACGAACAGCCTAAGAGATGCGGTTCTGCCCTTCTGTGAAGCGTTTCGACCGTCACACTCTGACGCTTTCTCAGCCTTCGCCGACTCGGCCCGCATAGGGCTACGAAATGCCAGCGAAAAACTCCGGCGGATCAAAGTCGTTGCTCCGTTCCTGCCGGTTTTAATTGCGTGCCGTCTGAAGTTTTCAAGCGATGATGGCAAATATCTGAAGCTTTTGCAGATCGCGGAGATATTTGCATTTCGGGTATATCGAGTTATGCAGAAACGCTCGGATGCCGGTCAAGCCACTTTATTCCAACTCGGATACGATCTGTATCACGCTAAGAAGACTTTTCAGGAAGTACTTTTTGAAGTCCGTCGCCTTGCCCTAATCCACTGTTCAAACGCCGATTTTGCGGAAGACTGTACGCTCGAAGAGGATGACGAATCCGACTGGTATTCTTGGAGTGCTTTGAAGTACGTGCTCTACGAATACGAGGAGCATTTGGCGGGAAGGCACGGGGTAAAGGTCTCTTGGGATGTCTTTGACACAAGTGATCCGCAACGAACTATCGAGCATATTTTGCCGCAGACGGCGGACACGAAATTCTGGAAAGAAAGGTTTAGTCGAGCACAACGCCGTCACTGGACTCACGACATCGGCAATCTCTGCTTAACGGAGGACAACAGTTCTTATGGCAACAGATCATTCCCGGAGAAGAAGGGACAATCGGGACAAGGCCGATGTTATGCGAATTCGAACCTCTTCCAAGAGCGGGAGCTTGCGCAGTACGATGACTGGACCGAAGAAACTGTGCTCAAGCGGCGTGAGAGAGTCATCAAGTGGTATCTAGGCCGTTGGCATCTTGACGACACAGACATCCCGATGGATACGCTGACGCAAGCTGAGGATGCGCCACTTGAGGACATCGCTAGTTAAGCCCAAATCTGATTTTCTATGCTTATTTAGCGTCCTCATGACCGCCACTTTCGCAGTCACCCCCTAAAACAGCGGGCTATCAGGCACTTTAGCCGACGCCGCTTGCTGTCAATGACGCTTCTTGGCTCCCCCACTTCGCCCAGGCAAGCCTTGGGCTTCGCGGTCCCCCAACAAGCTATGACAGCCGCGCTCGTTGCGTCGGCAGACGTGCCCTCTTTCGCCCCCGCTGTTGGGGGTAACTCCAAAACGAAAGAGGCAATCAAATGACGGACACTAACACGAAGAAAATCGCCGAGCTTAACGACCTTTGCCGCACGGCTATGGGAATAGCGGGCCGCTTGGTTCAGACAGCCGGTATATGCGCCCTGCCGAAAGAAGATCAATCTGCCATTCGGGAGAAAGTCGAAACCTTCGATGCTTTCACTCCCGACAACGATCCCCACAAAGAGCGCGACTTCGGGGCGTTCGAACACAACGGCGAGCGTATCTTCTGGAAAATTGACTACTACGACACGACGTTGACCGTGGGCAGCGAAGACCCGAGCGACCCAAAACAGACTGTCAGGGTTTTGACCATCATGCTCGCGTCTGAATACTAGCCGCACTTCAGGCCGCGTCGGTAGCACCGGCGCGGGTTTGAACCGATGATGTTGGGTGCGAGAGAATGATGGAGTAGGGTTATTTTCGTGAGAAGAGTAATCGACACAAGGCAATCCAAAAAGATCGGACGATGTATCTATTGCGGGGAAACACAATGTCCTCTTTCGGAGGAACACATAACGCCCTATGGATTGAGCGGATCTTTGGTGCTCGTCGAAGCCAGTTGTGAGCGCCACTAAAAAATAACATCTGCATTGGAAAGAAGGATATTGAAGGATATGTTTTTCGCGGCTCGCGCGGCTCTGCGTACCCGCACCCGGCGTCCCAAGGATCGCGAGAAGCCGTATCCAATGTTTGTCGAAAGAGCCGGACAAATCGAAAAAGTTGATGCTCTTTGGCAGGACCACTGGAAAATTATTCAACTGCCTATTTTTCCACCTCCCGCGTTCATAGACGGTCGTACCTACACGGGCGGGATCGAGTGCATATCAATGGACACTTTTGAACTTGGCGAGAGAGGTGAGGAGATTGCGAGGAGGCACAACGCTGATAGGGTGCTACCGCCTACCTACTCGTCGGAAGATTTCGCGCGTTTTATTGCGAAGATGGCCTATGGCTACGCTGTCGAGAGGTACGGCATCGATGCCTTCGAAAAAGTGTACGTGTTGCCCGCGATACTCGGGGATAGCAATGACATTGGACGATGGGTCGGTTGTTCTGATCGTCGTGAATTGCCAATCAGGCAATGTATTATTTCCGTCGGTTTCAAGATAATCCCAAACGATAACCTCATCGTGAAAATAAAGATGTTCGCTCAGTTCGACGGGGCGGAGTACGTCGTCGTCATCGGGAAAGTTAAAGAAGTCTATCGTAACTATTTTCACGCACGTGGCGAACAAGGCTAACCCTACTTTTCCAGCCTTGAAGCCTTTCAAAAATTCGGCTCGACACGAATCAGAGAAAGATTCACACTCCGCCGTTACGCGGCGCGGTTGCCGTGTCCTGCCTCAGTGATTTTCGGAGTTAGCGAAGCCCAGAAACAGCAAAGCCCGCCAGTGGCGGGCCGTACAGTCCGGCGTAAACCGGGAATTTCGTTCTCTCGACAAGACCGACTTTCCCCTAAAACCCGATCCAATGCAAGCGAAAAATCATGCTTTCGCCAACGGGTTGTTTTGCGCCGATTTTCGGCCCCTCCGGGCGGTTTAACCACAACCCCAAGGAGTGAATGACCATGATTGAGAAACAATTCGGGACCGACTACGGCCCTGCCCTTCAACGCGGCGACAAAACCGCCTGCATTGTCAACCTTCAGGCCGAGATCGACCGCTTGGGCGGTGTTCCCTATGGCTGGATGAAGATATACGAAACCCTGCTATTCGGTTTTTACAATCCGCGAACGGGTCAATGCTTTCCATCACACAAGGCAATTGCGATCAAGGCCAGATGCGGCGTGAGAACTGTGCAACGTGCCTTGAAGTGGGCAAGGGAAAACAGTCTTATTCGCTGGTCGCACGGCTTGGTGCGTGATGGCTGGCGCGTCTTGCGTAGCAGTAACCGCTATTGCTTTTCAGCATTTTTGACGATCCGCCGTATAGTCGCTTCAATTGCCGCCTCTAACGGCCAAAGACGCCGAGGAATACCCACCTCATATAAATCTCTTGCCTATGTTGCCATTGAAGCCAAGTCATTTTCCTTTCCTCCTGCCCCTTCTCAACTCAATCGGACATAGGGCAGTAGGAAAAAGAAGACCTCGGTGCGTTTTGGGCGCAGCCGGGCACGCCACGGGTTTGTCTGTCCCCTGCTCTCAGAAACGTAATCTCTTACAAGTATTCAATTTTCAGGGCTTTGGCTGCCGTTAATTGAAGTTCATCGAGCGTTGCTAATGCGCATTTCTTACGCATTGCCAAATCGACATAGAGAGCATCATAAGGCGTCAACTTGTGGTCACGGCAGAGTTTCTGTATCGGTCCGTATACTTGCTCCGCAGTCGCGTAGTCAAATGCCGGGCCCAGTGCTTTCAGATCATCGAGAAACGACTGTGTTTGCGCCTGAGAAATCCTTCCGCGCTTTTCGCCAATCAGCAATGAATTAAGAACTTCAAAGGACCAGAACGCCGGAACGATTGCGACCTCTCCGGTTTTCAATAGTTCAAGTACCTTGAGTGATAGCGGCGACTGTTCGTCAGGGAAGCACCAAGACAAAGTTATGGAAGCATCGACAACGATCAAGGACGCGCCTCATCGCGCAATTCTTTGACGGTCATACCGCCGAGCGATAATCCGTGCCGTTTCCCGAACGTCATGAGACGTTCAATCGCTTGTGTGCGGTCATCAGTCGTCCTTTCCGTTTCAAACTCCGAAGAGATGAGCGCCTGAAGAACCACGTCTTCAGCATCCCGATACGATCCGGTTTTGAGCCTTCGCGTAATGAGAGCTTCGACTTCGGGTCTGGTGATCTGGATCGTCATGATAGCGGCCTCATCTGTATTATCGCGCGGCGTCTATCCTACTTCAATTTCGCTCTTTTGTCACGTAAGTTTCGACAAGTAGAATGCTCCAACATTGCGGAAGTAGACAAGTCCAAGCGTATACAAGAAGATGGAGCCACTTGTATGCACATCGAAAATTCATCATCGTCCACTTCTCGGCATACTAGACACCGCGACTCATCGACACGTAGAGAACGCGAGAAAGCTTGCTCTTCTACTGATCGAGGCGTAGACATTTGGATACCTCTACTCAGGAACTTCCATGAGCAAAATCATCACCGTGGCCAGCAAAAAAGGCGGAACACAGACAGATCTTCATTTTCGGTGGCGATGCACAGGCGTTCCGGCTGGCGGATTTCCAGGAATTCGGTAACTGCCTGCAAGACTCCGCCAACGATACGGAGGGAGTCACTCAAAGATTCCATGGCAGGCTTAATCCTCGCGGCGGCAATGGTGTAGCCGACCTCCCAATCTTTCTTGACCGTCTCTGTGAATGCGACCTCTACACGCGAACCGCCGATCTCAAAACGGGCCGTGACCTGCGAGGCGCCTTTCGCATCCCAGAATAGCCTGGCGTCGGAATGAAATGCGTCCAGAAGTGCCTCAGCAATATCGCTCATTTGGAACTTGGCCTCACCGGAATTATACTTTGCCTCCCTTACTCGCAAATTTGTCGATTTATTTTTCGAGAGTTTACGCAACTCGACCTTCAGCTCCGTAGAGTTAAAGTGTAAGCGCTCTTGAAGCGCAAAGGAGGACAATGAACAATTTGACTGTGTCAGGGGTTAAGGACGGGAATGTGATCGGCAGCAAGATCACATTCTCGTTGGCGCGTTGGGATAACGACGCCGGTTCGCTGAGCGAGTAGGCATGTCACCTGAGAAAGAGCGGGCCATCTTTGAACGATGGCCTAATTGGTTTCCCACCGAGGCCGACAACCGCCTACTGCTTATAAGGTGCGCAGATGGCTGGTACAACGTCGTATGGCAATTGTTTGAATGCCTTGAACCCCTGGCCGCCGGTCCGGCTGATGACGGATCGCAATTTCAAGTGGCACAGGTGAAACAGGAATTCGGTGAACTGGTCGTTCATGTAAATCGTTATACGGATGAAATCTTAGCAGCGCTTGCTTCAGCGCGTGAACTCAGCCGTCGGACCTGCGAGATATGCGGCAATCCGGGCAGCCTTGAGGGGGAAACGACAAGAGTCTGGAAGACCCTGTGTTCTTCCTGTAGGGCATCGGACTCATGGTGGAGGCAAGGACTGTGAGGTTAGATCGCACAGCGGAGGATTATATATTGGACACGAAGCGGGAGCGCAGTTTTCGGGGGAGGAGCCAATGTTAAACAAGGGAACAGATCATTCAGAGTTTCGTCGCGAAGGCTGACGCGCAATACCTGGAGTATTGCAAGATCCCGCTCGATGATCCCAATCACTCGTGGGCGTATGATTCGGCGGAATATCGAGCCACGCTTGAGCAGAAATTTGTTCATCCGGTCTATAAGGTCTGTTCGGATTTCCACTATTTGGACCTGACATGCTGCCTTGAGGAGGTGGTGCCATCGGCATTGATGAAAGGCTAATGAACTCAGCACAGCAAACAGGACGATGAAAGCTAAATTATTAAGAACCGTTAGTCCTGAAATAGAAATAGCGCGTTTTGATGGGATTGCCGTGCAGGTGTATACCAGAGGCGAAGAGCGAGAAGCCCCTCACATACACGTGAGCTACAAGAGGCATGATTACCGCCTTACGGTACCGGGCCTAGATCCGATGGTAGGTTCCGAAAATGCACCCGATGACCTTCTTGTCAAGCTATTTAGGTGGTTCAGAACACTTGCCCCCGCGCCGGGGGATGAGAAGCGCCAGATTGCTGACGTAGTGTTAACTCAAGTTGAACGAGCCCGTGGTCTGAAGGAAACCGAGCGTGTTCCGACGCCTGCTGAGCTAAAGGCAGCAGCGCCACCACCGCCGCCACCAGATCCTTCGAAGGTGGCCCCGGATCTACCGCCGATAATTCCGTTTAACAAGTATGCGGTTCGTGCGCTGAAGCCATTGCCCGAATATAAACTTCAGGTTTCGTTCACCAACGGCGTAACAAAGATTGTGGATATTGGTAAATTATTGGGGGACGACAAGCGCGCCGGTGCAGTCTGGAACGACTTTAAGAACGTCAAGCATAGAGAGCACTACATCTACTGGGGTAAGGGCTTGCAGCAATACGAATTCGAAACGCGCGAGCTTTGGCGAGAAGGTAAACCATTACCAGTTGGCGAAGATGTGCTGGACGCTCCAGAAGCGGTGGTCGATCCCACACCAGCAGCCAGGGGATATTCAGACTCCCAAGCCAGTGATGGCTGCGGTAGAGCCATTGACGGGGTGGTTAAAGGAACTGGGGTTGGAGGAGCCGATGAGGAAGACGGCAGCTAGCGTTACAGTCACGGCGTTCAGAGGCACTAACGATGATCCAAAACGGATGCATAATCTTTCAGGTGAAACCGTTTCGAATGAAGCCACAGTGGTAAGCCGCGAATCGCCGTGTAGCTGAGTATTTTGCAAATAACACCCGTACACCACCACGATCCGAAAGCGAAATTGGAGCGCATCCACGGAAACTGCCAATATCGCTGGCTTACTGAGGCCTGGTCGTTGACGCAAACTGGTCGAAGCGGAAAGTTTTGGGAATATGCCGGCAGTCAGCCGTGTCGCGAGTATTCCTAACGTTGTGACGTTTGATCGCACAGCAGAGGATTATTCTAAAGAGCAGTAATTGTAGCCGCTCGATGGTGGATCCGTTCCATAGCGTGAGTGCCACGGACGTCGACGCTGCTCGTGGCAGGCGGCTTGACAGAACCGTTCCGAAGCGGCGGAGTCGTAAGGCTTTCTTCTTTTGGAGTGCTGGGAACGCCCGATAATCCTTCCGGCAGGAACGGCCGAAGAGGTCGCCTGATGGTGGATGACCATCACCCGGTGGAAGCCGGGAGCCGGGGACGAGAATAGACCCTCCGGGTAGGCGGCTTCTTTTCTTGGTTGGGAGAGCGGTTGGCTGTAAAGCCCAGAATGTTGGGTATAGATAAGTTGCATGTCACCAGAAAAAGAACAAGCGATTTTCGAAAGATGGCGGGACTGGTTTCGCACGGCGCACGACGTCCGTCTTTCGGGCATGAGCGTTGGCTTCCGATGCGATGACGGCTGGTACGACATCATTTATGAATTATTCGAACGTCTGGAACCGCTTGTTGCCAAGTTAGACGAGAGTGGCCCATCGTTTGAGGTAATACAAGTCAAAGAGAAGTTCGGCACGCTCCGGTTTTACGTGAATCGCCGGAACGATGAAATCGAGGCGGCGATTGGCTCAGCGCGTGAACTCAGCCGGCGGACGTGCGAGCTATGTGGAAATGCTGGCAGCCTGGAGGAGCACGACGACGGGCTGTGGAAGACCCTGTGTTCTTCCTGCAGAGATTCGGCCCAATGGTGGCGTTAGATAGTCAACGCATCCTTACAAAATGAATGCCGACCTCGCCGATAATGACGCTCCGAAAATTGAGACTGTTGGCGGCGCTCAACCTAAGCTCCGCCGAACTGTCGAATGAGATCACGCGGCTCCGCCGTCAGGACGAGCACGACCAGTGGATGGCTGAGACCGTGGAGCGAGCCCGCCTGGGCGAGCGCCATCACGTGCTGCAACGTATCGCAGAGCTGTCAGCATGCGAGATCTGCGATGCGATTGACAAGTACGAGCCCGACTTAGCGGCTTGTGGAGAAGACCACCACAAAGCCGTCCTTGTGCAGACGTTGTTTTCCGGTTATTTGGATACGATCGAAAGCACTGATCACTATGATCGTGCTCTTCGCCTGTTTGTGAGTTCTCTATAGGCACTAAGAAGGAATGAGGCAAGCGCTGGCACACATCATTTTACCCGGCGATTCGATTTTCGACAATTCGAGTTACGTACATCCAGAGCCGGACGTGGTGGCACAATTGCAGGACTTGCTCCCAACCGGATGGAAGGCGAGCCTACGCGCGGTGGATGGAGCGGTTACCAACCATGTGGCCCGGCAACTCGCCGATTTGCCGGCTGACACCACGCACCTGGTGCTTAGTGTCGGCGGCAACGATTTACTTCGTTGGGCCTGGGAGCTTTTGAGAACTCCAGTGACTAGGAGTTCGCAGGTATTTGTCCTGCTAGCAGGAGTCATCGGCGGGTTCGAGCCTATGTATCGAAGGGTTGTAGAAGCATGTTTAGAAACGGGCTTGCCGCTAGTAGTTTGTACCATCTATAACGGAAACTTCGTCGATCAGGAGTTTCAGACGATGGCGCCAATCGCGGTAGCTATCTTCAACGACGTCATTCTACGCGTATCGCGGGAAAAGGGCTTACAGGCTATCGATTTGCGGTTGGTGTGCGCGCTGGAAGAGGACTACGCAAATGAGATCGAGCCCTCGGCGATTGGTGGCAGGAAAATCGCGGCGGCGATTTGGCGGGCTGTTTCCGATCAAGAATACATCCATAAACCGGGGAAGTCGGCGGCAGGGCTATGAAGAAGGAAGAGACCCGGATAAGGCTACGAAAATTCAAAGGAATAGGACGAATGTCTCCTGAGAAAGAGCGAGCGATCTTCAAAAGATGGCCATGCTCGGCAAATGTCGCGACGAGGAGCGTAAGCCAGCGTTTGCAGAGGATTCGCCCTGGTTGTGTGACCGCGCCCGCCGCCGCCTCCATGTGCTGCGAAAAGAGATGCCGCCGCCTTCCGACGAGGTGTTCGACCGGGAGGTACAAGACTTCGTCGCCGACCTAGAGTTGTTCCTGAGGGCGGAGTGCGATGCCGGCAACGGCAGAACCCCGGTTGGCTTCGAAGTGTCGTTCGGCCGGGCTCTTGCTGAGGAAACTATCGATCCGCTTGCCTCCCCCGATCCTATCTTCATCGATCTCGGCAAGGGATTGCGCTTCCGCCTTGCCGGTAAAATTGATCGGATCGACCAGCTTGGCACCTCTTCTTTTGAAATCGTCGACTACAAGACAGGCGGTTACTTTGAAAAAGATTGGCAAGGCATTTTCGCCGGTGGCCGCCGTCTGCAACATGCACTGTATGGGCTTGCCGCCGTCGAATTGCTCAAGCGGAAATATAACCGGCCCACCGTCGCGGGCGGGACTTATTACTTTTCGAGCGCGAAAGGTCAGCAACAGCGAACCCATATCCAAAGGCCATCGAGTGCCGCGCTGACGGAAGTGCTTGGGGATTTGCGCCAGGTCATCGCGGAGGGGACCTTTGTGCACGCAAGCGCTGAGTCTGCGTGTATGTGGTGTGAATTTGGCCGTGCCTGCGGCAAGAAGATGTTCGCCCAGGCCGCCGCTAAGGAAGCTGATCCGAAACTCGCGGCTTACCGCCGGTTGGTGGCGCAGGAATAGCGAGCGCCTGGCCGATCAGCGTTCGCGCGATCGCATCGGTTCCGAGCTGCAGCGCAACCTGCTGGTGGAGGCGGGCGCGGGTTCCGGCAAGACGCATGAGATGTCCAGTAGAATGGCCGCCGGTATTGCAACTGCAATCGACCGGGAAGATTGCACGCGGCATGTACCACACCTGTCTGGCTCTCACTGCCGAATCATGGAAGCACTCGACAGGGTTGAAATGCGCCGATTACCCGAAACAAAAGCTACGTAGCCTTCTCGCGGTGTTGCCCCGGGTGCTGTGGAAATGACGGCCCGTCCATTCACGCTTGCGGTGCAAAGAGACGGAAGGTCACCCTTCCCTGGGCGTCCACTTCGGGCGATCTCAAGGTGTCATTAGGGCTTTGCTGTTGACCGAAGCCTATCGCCAATGCGGCACAAAATGCGAGAGCGGTACCGGCACACGATACCGACCGCCTGATTGCGAATTGACTCAATGGTAAGTCCCTCCGTAGTAAGAGAATCGACAGTTTAGCACTGGAGAAGGGGTGCGCGACATAAAGGTGAGCGCACCATGAACTTACAGCCGGGCGACGGATCATTTCGCACCAGGTGGTCGAAGCTCTCTTCTTGCCAAAAACAGCTTCCCGTCATTGCCAATAGCGCGTTCGCCCATTTGCTAGTGATGCCCTTCAACGATTTCGTTAGCTTTGGCAAAGCCAAGGCTGGAGTAGCCAGCAGATGAATGTGGTTGGGCAGAACCACGAAGAAAGAGCTTCATAGTTCGGCGAGAACGCCGGTTTCTCACCAAAGTAGAGGGCCGACCGGGGGGTCGGCCCGCGGACGGGGGCGTCCGCCCCACCCAGAAACCACATGCGATACAGTAATTATCGATTCATGGCTAGCTCATCCGATGGAACAATCCTCAGCCGACGACAGGCTCTCCTGCTTGCAGCAACCACAGGCTTATGCGCGACAGGCGAATCATTAGCATTTGCTTCAGACAGCCGGGAGTCCGGAAACTGCTCCACCCCGCGTTCCGCGGTTGCCAAGACGCAGTACGGAAAAGTGCGCGGCTGTCTGGTTGACGGTGTCTTCACGTTCAAGGGCGTGCCATACGGCCAGACAACGGCCGGGGAAAATCGCTGGCTTCCGGCGAAAACACCCGCGCCCTGGACCGGCGAGTATCCAGCACTGGCGTATGGAGCCAACTGTCCGCAAACCTTGCACCCGTGGACCAGCATCGAGCAGACCTTTCTTTTCGATTGGGATGACGGATGGCAAAGCGAGGACATGCTGAAGCTGAACATCTGGACACCCAGCCTGAGCGGCAAGCGTCCCGTGATGTTCTACATGCACGGCGGCGGATTCAGCTTCGGTTCTTCGTATGAACTCCCCTCGCATGATGGCGCCCAGATGGCGCGCCATCACGACGTGGTGCAAGTCTCCGTGAATCACCGTTTAAACATCCTAGGCTTCTTCGATGCCGCCGAGATCGGCGGATCGGCATATGAAGACTCCGCGAATGTGGGCATGACGGACCTGGTTGCGGCGCTGGGATGGGTCCGGGACAACATTGAGAACTTCGGCGGCGATCCGGATCGGGTGATGATCTACGGTCAGTCCGGTGGCGGATCGAAGGTTACCACTCTGATGGGCATGCCGTCGGCATCAGGTCTGTTCCATCGAGCCTCAGCCCAATCGGGAGGGGGCGGCAACATACCCAGCCGCGAGCAGCAGAAGGAACTCGCACGGTTGTTGATGAAAGAGCTTGGTCTTGCCTCTGACGACATTCAGTCGCTCCAGCGAATGGAATGGTCAAAGCTGTTTGCCGCAGGCAATGCGGCCGCCGGCAAGATCAATCCTTCCGGAGCACCTATGGGACCCGGAGGCCCGGGCAGGCCTCGCGTGGGCTGGAGCCCCTGTGTCGATGGCAAGGTCATCAACATGCGGTCGTTCTTCGACGCCGCTCCGGAAGTTTCGAAGCATGTACCGATGCTGATTGGTTCCGTCAGCGAAGAAGGCAACCAGATGTCCTCTCGACCTACCGACCAGGAGTGGCACGCAAATCTGGCCAAAACGTATGGAGAAGAGAAGGCGACCGCTATCGTAGCCGCCCTGAGGAAAGCGTACCCGGCCAAGCAAACCCAAACGCTTTCCTACCTATGTTCCGGCAGACCCGGACTGAATGGGCTATCGATGCGAAACAACGTTGTGAAGATGGCCGCGCTGAAGCACGACCTCCATGCCGCTCCCGCATACGCGTACTACTTCACATGGCAAACGCCCATGTTAGACGGGCTGCCGGGAGCCTGGCATACTGCCGAACTGCAATTCTGCTTCGACAACACCAAGCGCTGTGAACAAGGAACCGGCAACACACGCGAAGCTCAGATATTGGCTAAGAAAATGGCTTCTTCCTGGGCGACTTTTGCAGCGAATGGCAACCCCAGCATACCCGGTCTTCCTTGGCAGCCAACCGACTCCGAAACGAATAAAACCATGCTTTGGGACAACGATTGCCGAATGGTTGATGATCCAGAGGGACAAGCGCGCAAGATCATTTTGAGCTGATCGTTGGGGAGTAACGCGTCAAGCATGAACGTCCGGGCTGCTGTCTATTCTTGGGTGCATTCTACTGACGAACAGAGTTGCCGGAACTCCCAAAAGCAGGAGCGCCAGAGAAGTTGGTTCAGGAGTTGCTGTAACCGGCGCAACATCGATTGTGATGGTAGCGCCCGGATCGAGCGAAGCGAAGCTGTTCGGAAAGTTGACAAAGATATTGCTGCTGTTAAAGGTCACCTCGGAACTGCTGAAGCCAGGGATGTTGGTCGAAGCTAATGTGGCATTTCCGATATTCGGGGCAGCGTCGTTAATGACCAGACCGTCGAACGTCTTAGCAGGCTCCTCGTGAGATAATATCAGAGTTCTAAAGGGCTTTGATCCACTTGCACGCTTCCAGAGCAACCGTGCGGGTCGGCGGCGAAACGGCGATGGAAGGGTGGTGAGTGATCCGTCCACGACATCTCAATCGCAACCGCGAAGACCTCTGTAAACGCCCGAAGAGGCGAGCTTCGGGGCGCGCGTTGGTAGCATGTCATCAGGTCGTCCAACTGGAGCAATCGCATGAATATCCATCACCTCGTGCCGTCCGTAAGCCGCTGGCTGCTGTCCATGGGATCCCTCCTGTTGGCGGCGGGCCACGCCTCAGGCGCAGACCTCTCGAAGTTCAAGCGCATCGAGCCGCAGTTCATCGCGGCGCTGGGAGAGGCCGCGGCCACCTCCGGCAACGGCGCGCAAGCCTGGGGCTTCTGGAACCAGGACCCGGGCCCGCGCGCTTGCAAGCTGGACCACTACTCACAATTGAAGGCGACCGGCGCGGCGCCGGCGCAATGGAAATTCGACGCTTCGGATTGGTGGCTGGAAGAACACGGCTTGATCATGGAGAAGCCGACTTTTCCGCTGCCCGCTGGGCAATACCTCGTCACGGGTGACCGCGAGGTGACGACCGTGCTGACAGTTTACCCCAAGGACAAAAACGGCAATCAGCGGTGGGAACTCGCCGACGGCGCGACCCTTTACGATGTCACCCATCTGGGATGTCGCTCCGCACGCTACACACCGGCGAAGGGTGCCAACGCGTGCTCGCCTGCGAACGCTCCCACCAACGGTTTTCCTGTGAATCCGGGGGCAGCCATGCCTCCCGTGAACGGCTGCAGCAAGCAGGACTACAGGGTTCTGATCGTCGTGGGGCTACCCGCCGCTCACTGAGTGGCGGCCAGCCTGCCTCCGACGGTGCCGGATCAGAGAGGATGTGACTGAGGGTTGAGGTATCCGTTGGCGGCGGCTGGAAAACCGCCGCGCAGCCAAGAGTGAAGCCACAGCTCGGGGCTTAGCCTGGCATGGTCCTCACTTACGGAATGATGGCAATCGCGCCGTCGATGGAATCGCCCTTCACGGATGCCAACGCCTCGTTGACCTGATCCAGCGGCAAGGCGCGGACTTTAGGTTGGAGTCCGATATCGCTCGCGAGCTTCAGAAAATCGTGCGCGTCGGCACGGGTCATATTCGCCACGCTGCGGATTTGCCGCTCACCCCACAGCAACTTATCGTAATCGAACTCCGGAATGCGGTCGAGATGGATGGCGTTAATAGCAACTACGCCGCCCTTTCGCAAGCTGGCTAGCGCGGAGACAACGACATCTCCACTGGGGGCAAATGTAATAGCGCGATCAAGCTCCTCAGGAGGCGTTTCCTTCTCACTCCCTACCCACGTTGCACCAAGCGAAGCGGCGAAAAGGCGGTGCGCTTCGCCGCGCGTTGCCACGTACACTTTGCAGTTCCAGGAGTGGAGCACAGCAATGGCGAGATGCGCCGAGGCTCCAAATCCGAACAGGCCCACGCGGTCTCCCGGCTCAACGCCAGCCACACGCAAGCTGCGGAAGCCAATGATGCCGGCACAGAGCAGAGGAGCGGCGTGTAGATCGTCAAGCGCGTTGGGAAGGGGATAAACAAAATCGGACCGCACCAGCGCATATTCGGCATAGCCGCCATGCACGGTATAGCCGGTAAACGCGGGTGAGTCGCAAAGGTTCTCAAGACCGCGCAGGCAATAGGGACAATCGCCATCCACTCCGCCCATCCAAGAGACACCCACGCGCGCGCCCAGCGGGAGATCCGCAGTGGATCCCTCGACAATCTCGCCTACAATCTGATGCCCCGGAATCAGCATAGGCAGCCTTTGGGGCAGCTCTCCCTCGACGATATGAAGATCTGTCCGGCATACGCCACAGGCGCGCACCCGAAGCAGAACGTGGCCGGGTTGGATAGCGGGCTTCGCTACTTCGCGGAGTGTGAGGTATTGCGAGGAATCTTTTCCCGGCTTCACCAAGACGGCCGCTTTCACGGCTCTCGGCTCGCTCGAACCAGGACGACAATCGACCTCGCAGCGACCTCATACTTTAGCGATGGCAGAGGGTCACCGCCGCCCTCCAGAAAATCGTGCGGCGCGGCGGCGCTGGTATCGATGATGCGCCGCCACTGGTGAGCGTCGCCCTGCTGCACGGTGAAGGCGAGTTGCTGCCAATAGGAGTTGATCATGACATAGAGATCGGCATCGTTCTGAGAAGCTCCATCCAGATAGAAAGCTAGGCTGTGCGATTCCGCCGATAGATCGGGCAGGTCTCCCACCCCATGCCACTTCACATCTTCGCGCCAGAAGCGGCTGCGGCATAAGGTTGGGTGCGCTTTGCGAAAGGCAATCATCTTCTTGAAGAAGACAAGCATTTCGTGATTGGTTTCGAGTCTGCTCCAATCGAGCCAACTTGTCTCGTTGTCCTGGTTATACGGATTGTTGTTGCCGCCCTGGGTTTTCAGGAACTCATCGCCGGCGCGGAACATGGGAACGCCCGCCGAAAGAAACAAGAGGCAGCAGAAATTCTTAGCTTGGCGGAAGCGCAGAGACAGGACTTCGGCGGGCACATCGCTGTCTCCCTCCCAGCCCGAATTCCAACTGAAGTTTTCGTTTAAGCCATCGCGATTGTCTTCTCCATTGGCCCAATTTCGTTTGCGGTTATAAGAGACCAAGTCATACAAGGTAAAGCCATCGTGGGCGGTGATGAAGTTGATGGATTGGTAGGGACGATAAGCATTCATCAGGTCGTCGGGAAACAGGTCGGAGCTGCCGTAAAGGCGCGTCATCAGAGGCCCCACCATGCCCGGATCGCCTTTAACAAAGCGGCGCACATCGTCGCGAAACGCCGCATTCCATTGCGCCCAAGTGAGACCCGGAAAGCCTCGGCCGAGCTGGTAGCCTCCCGAAGCGTCCCAAGGCTCGGCTATCAGGCGGATGTCCTTCAGGTCGGGAGCGGAGGAGATCTGCCCAAACACCGGCGGATCGTCCCAATTGAGGGAGCCGTCCTTCTTGCGGCTAAAGACCGAGGCCAAATCGAAGCGGAAGCCATCCACACGCATTTCCCGCGCCCAGTAACGCAGGCTGTCGAGCAGCAGTTTGCGGATATAGTCGCTCGAGAAATTCAAGGTATTGCCGGTGCCCGAGTAATCGGCGTAAGGCTTGGCGGGATCGCCGGAAAGAAGATAGGCGGTTGCGTTGTCGATTCCCTTGAAGCTGTAAATTGGGCCGCCCTCGTTGCCTTCGCAAGTGTGGTTGTAGACTACGTCGAGAAACACTTCGATGCCGGCGGCATGCAGCGCGTCTACCATCTCGCGAAACTCGCGGTGGGCGTCACAGGCATCGTCGGCGTAGCCACTATGAGGGGCAAAGAAGCTCAACGGTGTGTAACCCCAATAAACGCCTTCGCCGGGGTCAAACTGAAAAACCGGCATGAGTTCAACAATGGTGACGCCGAGTTCTTTAAGATACGGAATCTTCTCGATCACGCCAGTGTACTTGCCGCGTTTTTCTGGAACGACGCCGGAATTGGGATTTTGCGTGAAGCCTCTTACATGGAGCTCATAGACGATGGCATCCGCGGTATGGCGGCAAGCGAGGCCGGCGCCTGGTTCCTCCGAAGTGTGCTCCAGGGTGCGGGGAATCACGCCCAGCGGCGCGCGGCCCGCATTGCTGCCTGTCCCGATGGCGGCTGCGCGTTGGAAGGCGGCTGGAAAAAACACGGTTTTGGCGTAAGGATCGAGCAGAATCTTACGCGGGTCAAAGTTATGCAACGCCAGGGGACCGGCCGATCGCGGCCCATCCACCGAGTAAGCATAGTAGCGCGCCTTGGCCATCTCGGAGTCGCGAATGACGCAATGCCAAACGCGGCCCGTCTTATTTTTCAAATAATCGAATTCATAAGTGAGCAGCGGTGTAACCAAGTCCGATTGCTGGTAGAGCAAGAGAGTTACTTTCTCAGCGTGTTCGGAATAGAGTGCGAAATTGAAGGCTTGTATGTCGGCAACCCAGGTGACACCGGAGGGAAGGGGCGAGCCTTCCACGGCGGCCCAGGGAGAAGTATTCGGCGTGGTCATGTCCGGTGGAAGCGGGCTAGCGCTACAATAACAAACCATGAGCCACGGCCTGCTAAAGATAGCTTGATGAGCAGTGTCTTCATTCGCGGCGAAAGTGTGGCCGCCTGCTGTTGCGCCAGCTTGTTGCGGAGCGCGGGTGTGCGGTTCAGCCGCGAAAGCGTGAGCAGGCCCAAACTGCCGGCAATCATGATTGGCGAAACAGCGCAGCGCGTGCTGGCCGATATTTTCCCGGGCGCGGAATTATTTGCGGGCTTACCGCGCATACGCAAGCGCGTGGTTCAGTGGGGCCCGCGGGCGGAGGCATTGACGCTGCCGCATTCGGCGGTGATGGTTTCCGAGCAAACGCTACTCAGCAGGATAGAGCCTCTTTTGACCCAACCACACGCGGCGCCAGGCGATATTCCGGATTGGACGATTTTTTCGGCGCGGCCTTTGCCGGAGCCATCCAGGGAAATTCATTTTGGTTCGCGCGTGGCGGCGGCATCGGTAGTTCAGTTGAAACCGGGATGTGATCCGGAAGCCAGTTGGGTGGAATCGTTGCCGCACGGCTGGCTGTTTATGTTGCCGAACGGAGAAAATGGCTCGCTCCTATCGGTTGGGGGAGGCGCCGAATCGCTGCTAGCGGAAAGCTCGCTCGTGGGGGGGCAGATTTTGAGCGTGGCTGGCAATGCGAGAAGCTTCCCTTGCCATCCAAGAGCGGCCGAGCCACTGTGTGGGCCGGGTTGGCTGGCCTGCGGAAGCGCCGCGTTGGGATTCGATCCGTTGTGCGGCGATGGCAGCGGGTATGCCGCGCGGGAAGCCATTCTGGCTTCGGCCGTGGTGCGGGCCGCCGCCGAGGGTTCCCCCAGCGGCGGATTGCTTGCTCATTACCGGGCGCGCTTGCTAGCGGGTTTTGAAAAGCATTTGCAGGTTTGCGCCGAGTTTTACCGTTCTGGCCACA
Organism: Bryobacterales bacterium; assembly: GCA_963785595.1. Classification (GTDB taxonomy): domain Bacteria; phylum Acidobacteriota; class Terriglobia; order Bryobacterales; family Bryobacteraceae; genus Bog-105. The sequence goes on from CAWAVY010000007.1 coordinate 351,101, forward strand.
GCGGCCCCTGGTGGGATGAACAAAAGACGGCCACCGAGCGTGGTCTGGCATGGTGCCGGACACAGCTTTCCGGCACGGGGGCGTTTCAGTACCGCTTGAGCGGATTCTCACTGGAACGGGTTTAACAAACCGCTGACGTTTTGAACCGGGCACCGGGAGGCGGGACAGATGAAAGCATCCATTTTGTTCGGGGCGGGCTGGGAGAACGATTCCGTAGAGGTGCTGTGGCGAGACACCAGCCGTGTCTTCTGCAGACTATCGCTGAATGAAGGTCGGGGCGAGAAGCATGCGTTCATACCCAACCCTGCCGCAGTAGAGCACGCGACTCTGGAGAGCGTCAATCGCCTCGCGCACGAGCACGAACTCAAGGGCTACCTGGACAGCACTTGGGCGTTGCAGCCCCTCGAACTGGTGCGCGAGCGTGGACAGACGATGCTCGCAGTTAATTACACAGGAGGGGAGCCGCTTGATCGTTTTGCCGGGCAGCCGATGGAGATGGGACAGTTCCTCCGACTCTCGGTGGCGTTGTCCGGCGCAGTCGGTCGGCTTCACGGACGGGGGTTGATCCACAAGGACATCAAACCCGCAAACGTGCTTGTGGACTCCGCAACCGGGCGGGTCCGTCTCACCGGGTTTGGCATCGCTTCGCGCCTTCCGCGCGAGCGCCAAGCGCCCGAGCCTCCAGAGTTCATCGCCGGAACGCTACCTTACATGGCGCCGGAGCAGACGGGACGAGTAAATCGCTCCATTGACTCCCGCAGCGACTTGTACTCACTTGGAGTTACGTTCTACGAAATGCTGACCGGCGGACTTCCGTTCACTGCATCCGATCCGATGGAATGGGTGCATTGCCATATTGCGAGGCAACCCGCCGCACCCAGCGAGCGGTTAAGGAACGTTTCAGCAGCCGTCTCGGCTATCGTGATGAAGCTGCTCTCCAAGACGGCCGAGGAGCGGTATCAAACGGCAGCCGGAGTTGAGAGCGACCTTCGGCGCTGCCTCTCGGAATGGGAGTCCAAAGGGAGGATCAACGAGTTTACTCTCGGCGCTCATGACACTCCGGATCGCCTCATGATCCCTGAGAGGTTGTATGGCCGGGACCCTGAGCTCACGACCCTGCTCACCGCCTTCGACCGCATGGTTGCCGGCGGCCGGCCGCAACTTGTGCTGGTGTCCGGATACTCGGGCATCGGCAAATCTGCGGTGGTAAATGAGCTTCACAAGCCACTCGTGCCCCCGCGCGGCCTGTTTGCCTCAGGCAAGTTCGATCAGTACAAGCGCGATATTCCGTATGCCACCCTGGCTCAAGCGTTCCCGAGCCTCATCCGGCCACTGCTGAGCAGGACCGATGAAGAATTGAGCAAGTGGCGTGATGCGCTTCATGAGGCGCTCGATCCGAACGGCCTGCTCATCGTCGACCTCGTCCCCGAATTGAAGCACGTCATTGGGGAACAACCGCCCGTTCCTGAGCTACCGCCGTCGGAAGCGCAGCGACGTTTTCAGCTGGTCTTTCGGCGGTTTATCGGCGTATTCGCACGACCAGAGCATCCGCTGGCACTCTTCCTCGACGACCTGCAATGGCTGGATGCCGCGACGCTCGACCTACTTGAGGATCTGTTGACCCGCGACGATCTGCGGCACTTATTGCTCATTGGTGCATATCGGGACAACGAGGTTAGCGCAACGCACCCGCTGGTGCGCAAGCTCGATGCGATCCGTCAGGCCGGAGCAGCAGTGGAGGATATCGTTCTGACACCGCTCGCTCAGGACGACTTGCGTCAATTGCTCGTGGACTGTCTGCACTGCGAACTGAAACGCGCCGCCCCGCTTGCGAAATTGATTCATGAAAAGACCTCAGGCAATCCCTTCTTCGCCATTCAGTTCCTTTCCACGCTGGCAGACGAAGGCTTGCTCAGCTTCGACTACAGTGAAGGCCGCTGGGTATGGGATCTGAATCGCATTGATGGCAAAGGCTACACCGACAACGTGGTGGAACTCCTGGTCGGAAAGTTGAACCGCCTGGCAGTAGACACGCAGGAGGCACTCAAGCAGTTCGCCTGCATGGGAAACAGTGCCGAGTTCGACATGCTGAGGATGGCTTACGAGAAGTCGATGGAGGAACTTCACCAACACCTTTGGGAGGCGGTACGGACCGGACTTGTCTTCCGCTCCGACGACTCCTACCGATTTCTGCACGATCGCGTGCAGGAAGCAGCCTATTCCATGATTCCGCAACAGCTGCGTCCGGCTGCGCATTTGCGCATCGGAATGCTTTTGGCTGCGCACACTTCTGCGGAAAAACGCGAGGAAGCAATATTCGAGATCGTCAACCAACTCAACCGTGGCTCTCACCTGCTCACCTCAGTGGAAGACCGCGAGCGTGTCGCAGAGCTGAATCTCATAGCAGGGCGGCGCGCCAAGGTCTCGACCGCATACGCTTCGGCACTCAAGTATCTGGCGGCAGGCCGAGGGCTGCTGACGGAAGAGACGTGGGGGCGAAACTACTCCCTGATCTTCTCGACCGAGCATCTGATGGCTGAGTGCGAGCTACTGACCGCGGACAAGGTTGCGGCCGAAAATCGACTTTCGCTGTTGCCGCGGCGGGCGAACAATCGGCACGATTTCTGCCTAGCCACGCGCTTGCGACTCACTCTGTATACCACTTTGGATCGGTGTGACCGCGCAGTGGACGTGTTTCTGGAGTGGCTCAGCAGCGAGGGCACGGTGTGGGCGAACCGCCCAACACGCGATGACGTATTGCGCGAATACGAGCGAATCTGGGCTCTGCTCGGCGGCCGGCAGATTGAAGAGCTCATAGACCTGCCGCTGGTTGTGGATCCCGAGGTACTCGACACGCTCGATGTCTTCACGGAGATTGTCACGCCATCGACTCTCTTCGACGAGCACCTGTCGACATTGGTCGTTTGCCGTTTGGTGACACTCAGCCTCGAGCACGGCAACAGCGACGGCGCGTGCTTCGCCTATGTTTGGCTTGCAATGTTTGCGGGCGCGCGTCTTGGCGACTACAAAGACGGATTCCGTTTCGGTCAACTGGGCTATGACTTGGTGGAGAAGCGCGGCCTGACACGCTACCAGGCGCGAACCTATATGTCTTTGGGCGCCATGGTCATGCCATGGGCACAGCACGTCGCCAGCGGACGTGAGCTGGTGCGCCGCGCGTTCGATGCCGCCTATCGCATTGGCGATCTTACTTTCGCATCCTATAGCTGGGACCAACTGATCACGATTTGTCTGGCAGTCGGAGACCCGCTGGCGGAAGTGCAGACTGAATGCGAAAACGGTCTGGCATTTGCGAAAAGGGTACGATTCGGTTTGGTCATTCACCTCTGCGGAGCACAACTGGGCCTGATTCGGACGCTGCGCGGAGTGACACCGAAGCTTGGGTTCCTGGATCACGACGATTACAGCGAACCGGAGGTAGAGCGCAATCTTGCCAGCAATCCGAATTTAGTATTCGCCGAGTTCTACTATTGGACCCGCAAGGTGCAGGCTCGTTTCTTCGCCGGGGATTATGCTGCAGCATCTGAGGCCGCTTTCAAGGGGCAACGGTTGTATTGGACATCGGCGGCGATGTTTGAGACTGCGGACTTTCGCCTCTATGCCGCGCTCGCTCACGCGGGCGCCTGGACTACTGCGGCGCCTGGAGATCGATCGAAGCACTTCGAGGCCTTGGCGGCACATTACAAGCAGCTCGAAGTGTGGGCCGAGCACTCGCCTCAGACATTTGAGAACCGCGCCGCGCTGGTAGGGGCGGAGATCGCGCGCATCGAGGGACGGATTCTGGACGCGCAGAATCTCTATGAGAAGGCGATCCGGTCCGCGCATGCGCATGGCTTCATCCACAATGAAGCCATCGCTAATGAACTGGCAGGGCTTTTCTATTCGGCGCGCGAATACGAGAAAATCGCGACGACCTACCTACGGGACGCACGCTACTGCTACCTCCGTTGGGGAGCGGATGCCAAGGTCCGGCAACTGGAGCAGCTTTACCCGAAGATCAAAGCGGAGAGATCAATCTCGGAGGCGACGGCAACCATACACACGCCAGTTGAGCAACTCGATCTGGCCACTGTGATCAAGGTTTCCGAGGCTGTGTCGGGTGAGATCGTACTCGAGAGACTGATCGACACGATCATGCGCACGGCACTAGAGCACGCGGGCGCCGAGAGAGGGCTGTTGATTCTTTCTCGAGGGGATGGTTATCGCATCGAAGCGGAAGCCACCACCAGCAGCGATGAGGTGACAGTCGTCCTTCGACAGGGAAGCGTCAAGGCCGCGGATCTACCCAGCTCTGTTCTTCACTATGTCCTTCGGACCAAAGAAGGCGTGCTGTTGCATGACGCGTCCGGTCAGAATCCATTCGCAGCCGACGAGTATTTTCGCGGGCGCCACGCACGGTCTGTGCTCTGTCTTCCGCTGCTCAAACAGACCCGGCTGCTGGGGCTGCTGTATCTCGAAAACAGCCTCACACCGCACGCGTTCACCCCTGCGCGAATGGCCGTCCTTAAGCTACTTGCTTCAGCGGCGGCGATCTCCATGGAAAACACGCGTCTCTATAGCGATCTTCAAGAGCGCGAGGGGCGCGTTCGGCGGCTGGTTGATTCCAACATTGTCGGAGTCATGATCTGGAACCTTGATGGGCGAATTCTTGAGACGAATGATGCGTTTCTTGACATGCTGCAGTACCGGCGCGAGGATATCGTCTCAGGCGGTGTGGGCTGGACCGATTTGACGCCGTCCGAATGGCGTGAGCAAGACGAGCGGGCGGCGGTGGATCTGAAAGCGACTGGGACAGTGCTGCCCTATGAGAAGCAGTTTGTCCGGAAGGATGGTACTCGGATTGCCGTGCTCATAGGCGCTGCGTTGTTTGACCTGCGAGGGAACGACGGTGTCGCCTTCGCCCTCGATTTGAGTAAGCAGAAACAGGCCGAAGCCGAGATCAGGGCGCTCAAAGATCAACTGTATCGGGAAAACCTGGCGCTGCGAGACGAGGTCGACCGCGCTCTGATGTTTGAGGAAATTGTCGGTTCCTCCAAGCCATTGCAGACGGTCCTTTCGAGGATTGCCAAGGTTGCGCCGACGGACTCCACTGTGTTCATCACGGGCGAGACTGGTACAGGCAAGGAACTCATCGCCCGCGCGGTTCACAAGCGATCCCAAAGGGCTGGACGTGCCTTCGTCAGTGTGAACTGTGCCGCGCTGGCGCCTACGCTGATTTCTTCGGAGTTGTTTGGTCACGAGAGAGGCGCTTTCACAGGAGCTACGCAGCGCCGGCTGGGCCGGTTTGAACAGGCTAATGGCGGCACGATCTTTCTGGATGAAGTAGGTGAACTTCCGCCTGACACCCAAGTTGCGCTTTTGAGAGTCTTGCAAGAGCGAGAGTTTGAGCGAGTTGGGGGGATACAGACGATCCGAGTGGACGTTCGAGTCATCACGGCGACCAACCGTGACCTGACATCAGCTGTTGCTAAAGGAAGCTTTCGGCAAGACCTGTTTTACCGCCTCAACGTATTTCCCATTGAGGTACCGTCTCTCCGAGACCGGACTGAGGATATCTTGATGCTCGTCGAGTATTTCGTACGACGCTACAGCAAGCGGGCAGGCAAGAATTTCAGGTCGATCGATAAGAAGACTTTGGATTTGTTGCAGAGGTACGATTGGCCAGGCAACATCCGTGAACTGCAGAACGTGATTGAGCGGTCGGTAATTCTGAACTCCGGTGAGGTGTTTGAAGTGGACGCGTCATGGCTCTCGAAACAACCAGCCCGACAACCGGCCCAAGTTACTTCCCCCGCGCCGTCCGAAGACGAGCCCCGCACCGAACGGGAGTTCATCGAAGCGGCGCTTGCCGCATCCCGGGGCCGTGTCGCAGGGCAATTGGGGGCTGCGGCGAGGCTTGGCGTTCCACCATCCACCCTTGACCATCGCATCAAAGCGTTGGGTATCGACAAGACGCGGTTCAAGTTTCGCTGACTGCCCCACCAGTTTCTCCAAATTCACCAAAATCACCGGATCCGCCAAAATTCGCCGGGGCGCAGGCGCCTGAATCTCACGATCTTTCAATGAGATGGGAATGGCGTGCCGTTTGCCTTTGAAGCGGGCGGACTACAGGCGAGCCAATGACGTATCGAATCAACCGACTTTCGACTGAAAAAGGTCTGGTCTTTTGCATCAGCGGCCGGCTCGCAGTGGAAGATCTGGATCTCGTTCGCGTGGCGCTCGACGGACGCAAAGTCGTCGCCATCGACCTGGCAGAGATAGAGCTGGTCAGCCGTGACGCTGTGAAGGTTCTTGTTCGGGCGGAAGCCGAAGGCATCGAACTCAGGAACTGTCCAGCCTACATCCGCGAGTGGATTACGAACGAGCGAGAGAGCAGCTAGTGTTTAGGAAAGTAAATCACAGGAGAAAGACACCATGACTCAAGCCACCGCCACTCGACCAATCGCCGAGCGGGCCTCTCATAAGAACGCCATTCGGCAGTTTAGTGTAGACGTTCCGGAAGCGGAACTCAGCGAATTGAGAAGACGCCTCCTCGCGACGAAATGGCCGGAACGCGAGACCGTTACAGACGCCACACAAGGAGTGCAACTCGCGACGATGCAGGCGTTGGCGCGCTATTGGGCGACAGAGTATGACTGGCGCAAGATCGAGGCAAAACTAAACGCGCTGCCGCAGTTCATCGGTGAGATCGACGGCCTGGACATTCACTTCATTCACGTCCGCTCAAAACACGAAGGTGCTTTGCCGCTGATCGTTACGCACGGATGGCCCGGCTCGATCACCGAACAGATGAAGATCATCGATCCGCTGACCAATCCCACCGCGCACGGCGGAAGTGCGTCCGACGCCTTCGACATCGTGATTCCGTCGATGCCCGGCTACGGTTTTTCCGGCAGGCCGACGGCGACCGGATGGGACCCTGCTCACATTGCGCGCGCCTGGACCGTGCTGATGAAACGCCTCGGATATACGAAATTCGTGGCGCAGGGTGGCGATTGGGGTGCGATCGTCACCGAGCTGATGGGCATGCAGGCGCCGCCGGAATTACTGGGCATTCACACCAACATGCCAAACTGATCTTAGACAGTTAGCTAACCCCAATAAACCATAACTCATTGATTCTGCTTGCGGCGATGATCGCGAGCGCTAAAATGTAGTGTCACGCCAAAATTGCGAAATGGCCGATTGTTGTTGTTATTTGGCCAAATATGTGCCCATGATAGTGACATAGGAGCGAAACATCTGTTTGTTCGCACGCAGACCAACGGTTCCCGAACGTATCTCTTGATCGTCGATAATGTGCGCGTGGAGGGCAAGATTAAGCAGCGCGTTCTGTTCCGCCTGGGGCGGCTCGACGAACTTCTGGCGAGCGGCAAACTAGACGCCCTCGTCCAGTCGTTGGGACGGTTCTCAGAGAAACTGGCCATCCTCGGCGCGCACGCTCGCGGCGATAGCATCGCCACCAAGAGCGCTCGGATCGGCCCGGCGCTGATCTTCCAGCGGCTATGGCAGGCTTGCTCCATCGGGCAGGTTCTGAACGCTTTGCTGAAGGACCGTCGCTTCGAGTTTCCCGTCGAGCGGGCCATCTTCCTTACCGTGTTGCATCGCCTCTTCGCGCCCGGCAGCGACCGCGCCGCCGAGAAGTGGAAAGACGACTACGCCATCGAAGGCATCGGCGAGTTGAGCCTGCATCATCTCTACCGTGCGATGGCTTGGCTGGGAGAAGTCCTGCCCAAAGACCAACAAACTGGCGCGACGCCCTTTGCGCCCCGCACCAACAAAGACCTCGTTGAGGAAGAGTTGTTCGCCCGTCGCCGGGACTTGTTCTCCGGTTTGGATCTGGTGTTCTTCGACACCACCTCCCTCTACTTCGAGGGCGAAGGGGGCGAGACCATCGGCCAACGCGGCCACTCGAAAGACCATCGACCCGATTTGAAGCAGATCGTGGTAGGCGTAGTACTGGATCAAAATGGCCATCCGGTTTGTAGCGAACTCTGGCCGGGCAACACAGCCGACGTCAAGAGTCTGGTTCCCATCGTGGAGCGGCTGAAGATGCGGTTCGGGATTGGCTCAGTCTGCATCGTCGCCGATCGCGGGATGATCAGCGCAGCCACGCTGGCGGAATTGGAGAAGCGCGGCTGGCAGTACATTCTGGGTGTGCGCATGCGGAGTTCCAACGAAGCCAAGGCGGTGGTAGCGCGCGCGGGCCGCTATGCGGAAGTGCATCCCAAGAGCGAGAACCGCGACGATCCTTCGCCGCTAAAGGTGAAGGAAGTCTGGGTGGAAGACGCGCGCCGGTATGTGGTGTGTGTGAACGAGGATCAAGCCACGAAGGATCGCTTTGACCGCGAAGCCGTGGTGGCCTCGCTGCGCGACGCGCTAGGAAACGGCGACAAGGCGCTGGTGGGCAACAAGGGATACCGCAAGTTTCTGCGGGCCGGCGGCAAGCAGTTCGCCGTGGACGAGGACAAGATCAAGGAGGAAGCTCGCTACGACGGCAAGTGGGTGCTGACGACGAATACCGATCTGGGCACCCATGAAGTCGCGCTGAAGTACAAGCAACTATGGATGGTGGAGGAAGTGTTCCGGTCCATGAAGTCTTTGCTGGATACAAGGCCGATCTTCCATCGTTGCGACGAAACCATCCGGGGACATGTGTTTTGCTCGTTTCTGGCGCTGCTGTTGCGGCGCGAACTGGAAGATAGGTTGGCGCGCAAGGAATGGAAGCTGGAATGGGCCGACGTGATCCGCGATCTGGACAACCTGGTTGAGATGGAGGTCTCAATCAACGGTAAGGGCCACGTCTTTCGCGGCCAGGCTTCCGGAGCGACGGGCAAGGTTTTTCAAGCATGCGGTGTCGCCTTGCCGCCCACATTGCGCTCGTGCTGAGATCGTCCCCAGTCCGGTGCTCTCGGAGCGAAGGCGTGTCACTACACTTTTTTTGAAGCGCCAAACCACTGACAATGCACCACTTCCGAAAATATGGTGTCAAAGTCGAGCCAAACGTGATTCCACTCGATATCGACGGGCTGGCCTTTGCGGGCAAACCGGCACCGGCGAATCTCTCGGCCGACGAGAAACTCGCGTACGAGCGGCTGAGCTTCGTCTATGCGAAGGGCATCGGATACGGGTTTCAAATGGGGTTGAGGCCGCAGACGCTGTACGGAATCGCGGACTCACCCGTCGGTCTCGCCGCCTACTTCCTTGACCACGACGCGCGCAGTTACGAAATGATCGCACGTGTCTTTGCCGGGGGGAGCGAAGGACTCACAAGAGACGACGTTCTGGACAACGTGACGCTCACTTGGTTGACTAATACCGCGCTGTCAGGGGCCCGGCTTTATTGGGAGAACAAGGGGGCGTCGTTCTTCGCCGTCAAAGGCGTCGTGGTTCCCACCGCCGTGAGCGTCTTCCCCGACGAACTCTATCCTGCTCCGAAGAGCTGGGCGGAGCGGGCATATCCCAAACTGATCCATTACAACAAGCTGCCTAAAGGCGGACACTTCGCGGCCTGGGAACAGCCGAGGCTCTTTTCAGAAGAGGTTCGCGCGGGCTTCAGATCGCTGCGCTAGAAACAATTTGCAAGGAGATGCACCATGTCTAACCATTCGCAGTTCAACATTGACCACACCTATCCGGGCTGTTGGACGATCACCTTCAGCAATCCGCCGATTAATATGTTTGTTCCCGAAACGATCGTCGAGTTGGGAGTGATCATGACCGAACTTGAGGAGGACGCGTCCTTGAAGGTAGTTGTGTTCCAGTCGGCGAACCCAGAGTTCTTCACTGCCCATCTCGATGTCGCCAAAGCAGTAGAAAAGCCAGGCGTGCTGGACCTCTGGCGCAATTTTGTGCTGCGCCTTTCTTCCGCTCCAGCCGTCAGCATCGCCAAGATTCGCGGCCGCACGCGCGGCATTGGCAACGAGTTCGTGCTGGCCTGCGACATGCGCTTCGCCAGCCGGCAAAACGCCCTGTTCGGCAACCCCGAGGTCGGCGTGGGACTGATCCCTGGCGGTGGAGCACTGGAGTGGCTCCCACGTTTGGCCGGCCGCTCGCGGGCACTTGAGTTCGTGCTCAGCGCCGATGATTTCGATGCTGATATCGCGGAACGTTATGGCTGGGTGAACCGCACGCTGGACGATGCCGACCTCGGCTCGTTTGTCGATACTCTCGCTCGGCGCCTTGCTTCCTTCGACCGTAAAACGCTCGCGGCGGCGAAGACCCAGATCAATCGCTTCGGGACGCCGACGGCTAGCGAGCTGCAGTCGAGCAATGACATGATCTTCCCAATGCTGGCGTGGCCTGATGCGCAGGCGCGCCGTGGCAAGCTCCGTGACATTGGCTACGGCGTTCGGAGCGATTTCGAGTTGAACTTCGGCCGTTACCTTCCCGGGTTTGGGCACCTGGACGAGGCTGAAATGAATGCGCAGCCGCAGAGTGCGAGGGCTGGTCTTTGACGTTTTTCACTTCTGACCATATAGCGCTTATGGGACGGACATCTGTGTCCACGAAAGGGCTTATTCGGCATGGGTGGGAAGTGGGATGGGGACACAGAAGTCCGTCCCCCTTGCTCGAGGTTAGTTAAGGCAATGGGCGGAACCGCTCATTGAGCGTCGGGTAGAATGCGAAGTGGTCAAATGAAACCCCTTATGCAACGACGCCGTTTCCTCTCGTCCTCTATCGCCGCCTCAGCTTTGGCAACCTCGGCCGGCGGATCCCTCAGCGCCCAAGCGAATACTGCACGCGAATATTACGACTTGCGCTGCTACAAAATGCAATCGGGCGATCAGCCCAAAGTGGCGCACAAATATTTTGCCGAGGCGCTGATTCCGGCGCTGAACCGCATGGGCATGAATCCCATCGGCGTGTTCGATTTGTATCTGGGTCCGCAGACGCCGGCGCTTTACCTGCTCATTCCATCGGCTTCGCTTGAAACGCTGGCCACCAGCGAATTGCGCCTGGCGCAAGATGAAGAATATTTGAAAGCCGCTGAACCGTTCGATGCCGCGCCCGCTAAACAGCCTGCATTCGAGCGCCTGGAAAGTTCGTTGATGATCGCTTTTGAGGGGTATCCGAAACTTACTCTTCCGCCGGCCACTGCGAAAAACGGGGCCCGCGTCTTCCAACTGCGAACTTATGAAAGCCCGAGCCTGCGCGATCATCGGCGAAAAGTGGAAATGTTCAATAGCGGTGAGTTCGATATATTCGCCAAGGCCGGCTTCTGGAACGTATTCTTTGGCGATACCCTGGTGGGCGCACGTCTGCCCAACCTGACATATATGCTCAGCTTTCCAGACCTCTCGGAGCTGGATGCGAAATGGAAAGCCTTCGTCGATCACCCCGATTGGAAAAAGCTTAGTTCTGAACCAAGGTTTACGTTTGAATCGATTGTGTCGAACATCACGAACTATATTTTGCGTCCGACCAGTTATTCGCAGATCTAGATGCGTTCTCTTCTGTGTAGTCTCGTTCTTGGCACAGTCCTGATGGCTGCCGATCTTAAGACGATCCCGCTCCAGCCTGCCGGATCGTCCACGTTCAACCCGGGTCCGGAGCACGATACGACCACCGCGAAGGACAATCTGGTGGCAGGCAAGGCGGTGATTCGCCTCGGCAACGTTTCCGATCCAACACTGACTTTCTACCCGGCGCCGCGCGGCCGCAATTCCGAAACAATCGTCCTGGTGTTTCCGGGCGGCGGCTATCATATTCTTGCGCTCGACTTGGAGGGCAGTGAAGTTTGTGAGTGGCTCAACTCGATCGGCGTGAATGCCGCGCTGGTAAAGTACCGCGTGCCCGCAGCGCCAGGGGCTCTGCGTTATAGCGCTCCTCTGACGGACGCGCAACATGCGTTCGAAGTGGTTCGCGCCCATGCCGCCGAGTGGCACGTTGATGCGCACAGGATTGGCGTCATCGGTTTTTCCGCGGGTGGACATCTGGCCGCGATGGCCAGCAATGCCGATTTCCGTCCCGATTTTGCGCTGCTGATTTATCCGGCGTATCTTACAGCGGAGCCCGATCTCACTGCGCTAGCACCCGAATTGAATGTCTCGGCAAGCACGCCGCCCACGTTCCTGATTCAAACCGAAGACGATGGCATCCACGTTGAGAACAGTCTTGTGTACTACGCGGCTCTCAAGAAATACAAGGTGCCCGCTGAGATGCACATTTTCGCCAAGGGTGGACACGGCTATGGCCTCCGCCTAAGCGCGGAGCCTGTGACTCAGTGGCCAAAACTGGCTGAAGCATGGCTGCGCGCCCGTGGTTTGCTTAATTCGACGCGTCCCTGATGCCGTTCCAATAGCCGGGACGCGCCCTCACCAGGGCCTCCGGACGATCCTTTACTCTGACGATGAGTTGATGATAGACCGCGTTCGTCTCCGGCGCGGGAACAAAACTGAGTTGATACTGGCTATGCACCTCCTTGCCGATTTCGGTGAGGTCTTCTTCCAAACGGTGCAGGGTTTCGAAGCTGAGGTTGCGGCCGCCGGTGTACTCGGCCAACGCTTTTCCCACATTCTGTTTTGTGGCGTGGGCGATTTCCGTGAACAGGGCAATGATGTTCAGCCCACCTTCGGCCGCTGGTTGCAATTCGCTTGCTTTGGTTGTGAACGGAGTGACATAAGCCGAATAGCTGGCTGTGTAGATCGTGACGTTCTGTTGCTCCGCACGCGTGAGTACATCGCTCGCCTTCGCCTCGCTGCCGCGATCGCGCGCTTCACTTAGCAATAGCACCAGACGCCGCTGCTCCGGCGGCTTTTTCGCAAGCAAAGCGATGGCTGCATCCACGCCGTCCAAAATGCGCCCCGTCTTGCCGCCGCTGGCATTTAGCTTTTCGAAGGTTTCTTGGATCGGTTCCCAACGCGCCGTGAAATCCAGCCGTGTTTTCACTTCGCTGTCGGTGGTGATGACGGCCACTTCGCCGCCATCGCCGGTAATGCCATCCAGCATTGCCGCCATCTTTTTCACTTTGAGTAAGGCCACTGTGGAGATGGTGCTTGTTTGTATAACGACCACCAGCGCTACCTGCGATTGGTACGTTCCCCAAGGCTCAACCGTCACCTTAGTTTCGCGGCCGTTATCCAACAGTTGAAAATCGTTGTCTTTCAATCCCCAAACACGCTCGCCGCTTTTCGAGGATACGGTCACAGGAACGATCACCAACGGCGATTGCGATTTGAAAGTGGGCTCCTGCGCAAAAATGTGCGCGCACAACGTTGCCAGTAAAGCGGAACTACTCCAGCCCCATGCGGCTCTCATTGCAAGTGTGGATGTCCGCGCCGGAAAACAGGTTGCGGCCAATTGATGCGCTAAGCTGTGGTTGCACCCGCCCTCATCATGAATTCCGATTTTTTGGCTCTGGGCCTTCTTTGGTATGTTGTCTTCCTTCTTTCGACAACCTGCCATGAGGCGGCGCATGCCCAGGTAGCTAAATGGGGTGGCGATTTGACGGCCTTTCGCGGCGGCCAAGTTACGCTCAACCCGCTGCCGCATATCCGGCGGGAACCCTTCGGCATGATCTTTTTTCCGATCATTACCTATGCCGTGAGTCACTGGATGATGGGTTGGGCTAGCGCACCCTACGACCCGGTTTGGTGCCGCGAACATCCTAAGCACGCTGCCAGGATGGCCTTAGCCGGTCCGGCGGCCAATTTCACGCTTGCCATTCTGGCGGGTATAAGCATTCAGATCGGTCTTCACGCTCACTTCTTCGCCGCGCCGGATGCGATTGGATTTTCGAGCGTGGTGGATGCGGCAACACCCGGAATGGCCGAGGGCGCGGCCAAGTTTTTCAGTCTTCTTTTTTCACTCAACATTCTGCTCGGTTCGTTCAACCTGATTCCGCTGCCGCCGCTGGACGGGTTTAACGTGATCCCTTTGTTCCTACCTGAGAATGGCGGACGCCGTTTTCTCACTTGGGCCGACAGCATGCGGACCTACAGTCTGATTGGTTTAATACTGAGTTGGCGGCTTTTCGGGTCGCTGTTTCAGCCTATTTTCGGCTGGGCCGTTCAAACGCTCTATCGTTAGCGCCTGGGTACTCAGCCTATAGAAATTGTGGCTGAGGTTCGATAACGGCAGAGGGTGGCATTTTCTCCCATGAGACTCAATTGATGGAACCCCGACCTTCAGCCACAACCTTAAACCTGCGCCGATCGCACAGCAAGTTTGAAACCGATCAGTTGCGCACCAGCAGGCAGTTGGAAGCGGCTAAGGCGGAGTTGGAGCGGGTTAAAGCGGAGGCGGCTGCGGCCCAGCGTGCAAACGAACAATTGCAAATCAATTTTGAGAAGTCGCGCCGGGACACCAAAGTCCGGCTGCGTGTCATCGCCGTCGTGATGCTAACGGCGGCTCTGATCAAAATTACTTGGCAATCCGTACACTCGTCATCTGCCCCTATTAAGATTGCCGTCTCTTTGCCGGCCGAAAGCGGCACGGCCACTGGCGACGCCACTGCGAATGTCGACACGTCAGATTCCCCCGGAACTCGCGAACTTTCGCGTTCGCTTGATCGATTGCGCGACGCGTTCCACTCTTTCCCCGAGGAGAGTCAATCGGACGTTGTGCGCGAGATCAACCAGAAGCATCCCGGGGCCGCGCTGGCGTGTCCGCTGGTTTGGAACGACGCCGGCGTGCCTTCTCTGTTGGTCGGCGACAAAACGGGCAACGCGCCTCCTTCGATGATTGTGGCGCTGAATCAGTGCGCTAGTGAAGTGGAGAAACTGCGCGCTGAAAAAGGCCCGCTGCATTAGTTCTTCACGCCACTTTCCAATACAGCGAATAGCGCTCTCCATTCACCTTATAAAACGGCTCCATCGCCACATCCACCTTCTGGCCGGTAGTTCGAAATGTCATGGGATCGTCTCCCGGCTTGATCCACTCGTCGAGCCGTTTGTCGCTAGCCGCAAATTGCGGAATCTGCAGCGCCGGAGCTTTGCGGAGCTCCGGTCCTTCTTGCCCGGTCTGCAGCTCTTTTGTGAGACCATCGCGCCCGAGTTTGCCCGCCAAAACCAGTGGTCCATACAAAAAAGCCTTTAGCGAGTGGTCATCCGGCATCGCCTCGGAGTGCAGAGACATGGGCAACTCAATCTCTACGCGATCTCCTTTGGTCCAAGTCCGGGCGATTGCCAGATAGCTGCCGGGAGCCGCCGAAACATCGCTCAGTTTGCCGTTAATCTTCACGCTTGCGTTGTTCGCCCATTGCGGTATCCGCACCCGCAAGGTCAGACTCAGAGGCTGTTCCGCATCTATCGTCAAACTCGTGCGCGGTTCCTCAGGGAACGCAGTTTCCTGGCGCAGCCGGAAATTCCGCTCGGCCCAGTTCAACTCCGACGCGATGAAGAGATTTACAAAAATTCCGTCCGCATCGTGAAAATAGATACTGTCGTTCAATTTTGCATACTCTTCCGTTCCCGTGCCCGTGCAGCACCAGAAACTGTCATAGTTGGTTGCGAAAACGCGCCACGATCCGGGGACGACACCCAAATAGTATTGCGTTTGCCCGTCGCTATTGATCGTGCCTAAACGATGATTCAGCAGCGCACGCTCGTAATAATCGAAGAACCGCGGATGGGGCTGCCACTCATACAGTTTCCGGGTGAGCTTCAACATGTTGTAGCTGCAGCAACACTCATTGGTGGCCTCGCCCAGCTTCAATTCGGCCGCCAATTGATTTGGGCTCACCAGCCAGCCTTCGTTGTTGCTGGTGCCTCCCGTCACATAGGTCCGGCTTCCGGTTACAGTCTGCCAGAAATATTCCGCGACATCGTGAAAGCGCTGATCGCCGCTGATTTCGTACCTCCGTGCCGCCGCAATCACTTGGGGAATATGTGTGTTGACGTGCAAACCGCGCAGTTCGTCGCGCCGCAAGGCTAAGGGGTTGAAGAACCGTTTCTTGATAAAACGGTCGCCCGTCCGGGCAAAACGGTCGTCCCCGGTCAGCGCCGTCAAACTGTAAAGCGATTCCCCCATCCCGCCATACTCGGTGTCGAGCACCATCTGCATGCGCTCTTCGCTCAGCGAACCAGACCAGTGGTCAGCCCAATCCGCCATGCCCGTCAGCACCGCTAACGCTTGGGCGTTGCCACAGTATTCATGCATATCCAGCATGCCGGCCATGATCTTATGCACCGTGTAGAACGGCGCCCAAACTTCCTTGCGGGCGCTCAAGCGGTCGAAGTATTCGGTGGGAAAGGCGCTGAGATAGCCGCCCTGGAACCGCTGTTGGCACTTTGCCAGTCCGGCGACCAGATAATCGCCGCGCGCCTTCATTTCTTTGTCGCCGGTAGAGGCATAACTCAGTGCGCACGCCGACAGATAATGTCCCACAAAATGACCGCGCAATTCGCAATCGGGCTTCTCCCAACCGCCCAAAGCCTCGGCGTTCGAAGCAATGCCGGCGTTCAGGCGGAATACGTGAAGCAGGCGGTCAGGCGTTTGTTCGGACAGGAAGTTGCGGTTGGCCTGCTGCGCGTTTTCAAAGACGCCCGGCAACAGACGAACACTCGTCATCGGGAAAGGCCGAATCTTTGGAACAACATCATCGCGCGTAAAGTCGATCCTCGCGCCAAATGGCAAGGTCTCCGCCAGAGTGCCGCCAGAGAGGCGCGGGGCCGCCGGATCTCCCGGCACAGAGACTGAAGTAATCTCCCGCTCCTTTTGCTGCGCCAAAAGGCTGGTTGCCGCAGCGCCTATCGCAAATCCGCGTCTTGTCAACCTTGGCCTTGTCAAATTTGCCATGTTTTTATCCCCTCACTCAATCTTAGATTCGCGGCCGTCGCTTGCCGCACTTGCTCAACGGTGACTCCGGGCGCCAATTCTTCCAGCCAGAGGCCCTCCGGCGTGATGCGAAAAAATCCCATCTCCGTAATCACGGTGTCCACCACCTTTAGGCCAGTCAGCGGCAAGGTGCATTTGGGAAGCAGCTTTGGTTCGCCGCTCTTGGTTGTGTGCTCCATCGCCACAATCACCCGGCGCGCCGCCGCTACGAGATCCATGGCGCCTCCCATGCCTTTGACTACTTTTCCAGGCACCATCCAATTGGCCAAATTGCCTTCTTCGTCCACTTCCATGGCGCCGAGGATACTCAAATCGATGTGGCCGCCGCGAATCATGGCGAACGAATCGGCGCTCGAAAAATATGCCGTGCCCGGCAGTTCGCTCACGGTCTCCTTGCCGGCGTTGATGAGATCGGCATCTTCATCGCCCGCCAACGGAAATGGACCCACGCCTAACATGCCGTTCTCGGCTTGCAGAATCACGTTTACTCCAGTAGGAACGTAGTTGGCGACCAAGGTGGGCATGCCTATACCAAGATTCACGTAAAAGCCGTCACGCAGTTCCTGAGCCGCGCGGCGCACAATCAATTCGCGTTTTTCGGCATCCTTCAACCGCATGTCAGATGTTCCTCACCGTACGGCGCTCAATCCGCCGATCATATCTCTCGCCCTTCACAATGCGCTTCACGTAAATGCCCGGGGTCATAATGGCATCGGGCGCTAACTCGCCCGGCTCCAGCAGTTCCTCCACTTCGGCAATCGTAATCCGAGCGGCAGTGGCCATCATGGGATTGAAATTGCGCGCGGTTTTTCGATACACCAGATTGCCCTGCCGGTCGCCGCGCCATGCTTTGATCAGCGCAAAATCGGCCTTCAGCCAGCGTTCCATCAGGTAGGTTTTCCCATCGAACTCGCGCGTCTCATTGCCTTCAGCCACCAGGGTACCCACTCCCGCCGGCGTATAGAAAGCGGGAATGCCGGCGCCTCCCGCGCGAATCCGCTCCGCCAGCGTTCCTTGGGGAATCAACGTCACGGTGAGCTTCCCGGCCAGTGCCATTTGCTCCAGCAGTTTGTTTTCACCTACATAGCTGCCAAGGTGCGAGGCAACCATCCCCGCCTCCAACATGAGCCCCATACCGTAGCCATCCACGCCCATGTTGTTGGCAATCGTATGCAGGCCAGTCACGCGCCGCGCCACCAACGCCGCAATCAGATTTTCCGGAATGCCGCACAGACCGAAGCCGCCCATCATGATGGTTGATCCGGGGGCGATATCGGCCACCGCTTCGCTTGAACTGGCGACAACTTTATTCAAGCGCGCGCCCCTTCGCCAGCCGCTAAGGCTAGCGCTGCTTTCGAAGAAGTCTTTCGTCCCAGAACGCTCATAATTTGCCGCCCGGCGGCCGCCAGCTTTGGCAGATCGACGCCCGTCTCAATACCCATGCCGTTCAGCATATACACTACATCCTCGGTGGCCACGTTCCCAGTGGCGCCGGCCGCGTAAGGACAACCTCCCAACCCGGCCACAGACGCATCCACTGCCTCAATACCCGCTTCCATGGTTGCCAGAATATTTGCGAGCGCCTGGCCCCAGGTATCGTGAAAATGCACGGCCAGCCGCGCCACCGGGAGCGCGTCGGCCACTGCGCGGACCATGGCCTGCGCTTTGCGCGGTGTTCCGACCCCAATCGTATCCCCCAGCGAAACTTCGTAACAGCCCATGTCGGCCAGTTCCGCCGCGACGTTTCGCACGGCAGACAAAGCCACTTCGCCCTCATAAGGACAGCCCAAAACGCAAGACACGTACCCGCGTAATCTCATTCCGCGCGCTTTGGCGTCATTCGCCACCGCGCGCAGACGCGTTAAGCTTTCGCTGATCGAGCAGTTGATGTTGCTCCGCGAAAACGATTCGGAGGCGGACGCGAAAATCGCTACTTCCTCCACGCCGCAGCGAGCCGCCTCCTTTAAACCTTCTAGGTTGGGCACCAAAGCGGAGTAGTTCACGCCGCTAACGCGATCGAGGGTTGCGAAGACGGCACCGGTGTCCTCCATTTGCGGAACCCACTTGGCCGAAACGAAGCTGCCACATTCTACGTTTCGCACTCCCGCATGGACAAGCGCTTCAATAAGGTGTACTTTGGCTTCCACACTCACCGGGCTGGATTCATTCTGGAGCCCGTCGCGCGGGCCGACTTCAACGATCTTCATCGTCTACCGTCACCGGTTTCTTATGTTTTGGCTTGGGGCGCTTGGCTTTGTCGGGAATCGCGAAAGCGGGCTTCGGCTCACCCACCCGCTCTCGCGCGATCGCTTTGATGCGCTTGTTCTTATTCGGCTTGGCAGGTTTGCGGGGCATGGGTGACGCTCATCTGTAGCGTAACCGAAAGCATGTAGCCCGTAGTGTTTTCTTAGGCGGCGATGGTGTGGCTTGCACTGGTTGGCGAGTTGACCAACTCCAGAAATTCTACCTCGAAACGCGCTTGCTCCTTGGCGTCTTCAGCCGGCCGAATCCGGCGGCAGACGGCCCGCAAGCTTTCCTCCAAGGGCAGTTTGAGGGCATCGTGACCGAGCACCAATTTAACCAGTTCCCGTGCTGCGGTGCGCGCTTGCTCCGGTGTATTCGCGAACATCAGAGTGTCATACAAAACGTTTACTTGTTGTAAATGCCGGTCCATGGAATTGTCCTTCCGTTTATATAGATGCGGGAATCCGCGATTTAGTTATGTGGCCGCCTGCTTTTATGCGAAAATGTCGTGGTCGGCGCTGGGCACGTCCCTCTTTTGAGCGGCGCGAGATAAGATAGTTGAACGCAATTAGATGCCTGAATGGTTGGGGTTCCTCCTATTTATCGCAGCGTATGTAGTGCTGATGAAGTTGCTGGTGCCACGCTTCGGCGCTCGGGCCTGCGCGTCAGGCTCGTGCCGCTGCGATCCTAAGAGAGGGAGCCCTGCGCTAAAGTAAGCCGCACCGCGGGCAGGTTCCAGGATCGCCCCATGCACTTTACGCTTCTCGTCCTCGCCGGACTTTCGGCTCACGCCGCCGTGACTCAGGAATTCATCTATACCCAGGCCCCGTTCCCCTCCGCACATGCCTCCACTATCGTTGAACTGAAAAACGGCGATCTTCTCGCCGCCTGGTTCGGGGGTTCGGCTGAGGGCAAACCCGATGTGGCCATCTGGAGCGCGCAGCGCACTCACGGCACTTGGACCGCGCCTACGGAACTCGTCCGCGAACCCAACATCGCCTGCTACAACCCCGTCCTCTTCTACAGTGCCGACGGCAAGCTCTGGTTCTACTACAAATTCGGACCGCATCCTTCCAGTTGGTCGGCCGGCCGCCGCTTCAGTACCGATGACGGTAAAACCTGGTCGGACGTCGAACATCTGCCAGCCGGCCTTTACGGCCCGATTCGCGCGAAGCCCCTTGTGCTCCCGGACGGCACTATTGTGAGCGGCACCTCTGTCGAGAGTTATCATTCCTGGGCCGCCTGGATCGAGCGGAGTGCCGACAATGGAAGCACTTGGTCTAAAATCGGTCCTATTGTTGCGCCCGGTACTCCAACTCCAACCGAAACCTATGGCATCATTCAGCCTTCGGTCGTCCGCCTGAAAGACGGAACCCTTCGTCTCTACGCGCGCTCTACGGAGCAGATTGCCAAAATCTGCGTTGCCGATTCCCACGACGGCGGCATCCACTGGACCGCCGTTCACACTCTCGACCTGCCCAACCCAAACTCCGGTATCGACGCCATTGCGCTGCCCGATGGGCGCGTCGTTCTGGTATTCAACAACACCACCCGTGGCCGCACTCCCCTCAACCTGGCGGTCAGCGCCGATGGTGAACACTTTCGGATTTTTCAAACGCTGGAGAGCGATCGCGGCGAATACTCCTATCCGGCCATGATTCAAAGCCGCGATGGCGGCATTCACCTAACCTACACGT
Source organism: Bryobacterales bacterium (assembly GCA_963785595.1). Classification (GTDB taxonomy): domain Bacteria; phylum Acidobacteriota; class Terriglobia; order Bryobacterales; family Bryobacteraceae; genus Bog-105. The sequence goes on from CAWAVY010000007.1 coordinate 371,842, forward strand.
GGAATCGCCGGCGCATTCGCTACGCGCATCTTCGGTTGGAGGACGTTCCGGCAGTTAATTGAGCGACATCTTGCGCAGCAGGTTGAAATCTTCCAGCATTTTCCCGGTGCCCAAAACGACGGAGGCCAGCGGTTCGTTGGCCACCAGCACCGGCATGCCTGTTTCAAAGCGAATGCGTTCGTCAAGGCTTCGCAAGAGCGATCCGCCGCCCGTTAAGATGATCCCGCGGTCGCTGATGTCGCCGGAGAGTTCAGGCGGCGTCCTTTCCAGCGCGGCGCGAATGGCATTCACGATCATATTGACGCTGTCCGCCAAAGCTTCGCGAATTTCGTCATCTTGCACCTGCACGGTTTTGGGAAGCCCATAAACCATGTCTCGACCCTTCACCAGCATGGTACGCGGTTCGCCGGACTGGTACGCGGAACCGATCTCGATTTTGATATTCTCGGCCGAACGTTCGCCAATGAGCAAGCCGTGTTTGCGCTTGATGTGTTCAGAAATCGCCTCATCCATTTGATTGCCGGCCATCCGCAGTGAGCGCGCATAGACGATGCCCGATAACGAGATCACGGCGATATCCGTGGTACCACCGCCGATATCCACCACCATGTTGCCACCCGGTTCGGTGACTGGCATGCCGGCACCCAACGCGGCCACCATGGCCTGCTCCACCAGATGCACTTCACTCGCCTTCGCCCGGTAAGTGGAATCCAAAACGGCCCGTTTTTCCACCTCTGTTGTGTCGCTGGGTACACCTATGGCAATGCGGGGGTGGATGAGCTTGCGGCGCTTGTGAGCCTTGTGGATGAAATAGGTGAGCATTTGCTCAGCGAGTTCAAAATCCGCAATGACCCCATCGCGTAATGGCCGGACAGCCAGAGTGTTAATCGGTGTTCGCCCAAGCATTTCTTGAGCCTCATTGCCGCAACCCAGCACCTCGCGCGTTTTACGGTTCACCGCCACAATCGACGGCTCATTCAGCACAATCCCTTTGCCGGCCACGTAAACCAAGGTATTCGCGGTGCCCAAATCAATGGCGAGATCGCAGGAGAACATGCGGAATAAAGACCGGTAAATCATGGCACTCAACTAGTGAATGTATCGATCCTCAAGTCTCAAGAATCTAGCGGATTTTTCTGAGGCGGGAGTACCGTTTTCTGGGCTCTGGCGCGCAACCAGGGAGTTATCAAGTTATGAGTCAGGAAGTTATCGCTCAAGAAGTGGGCTTATGGGCCGATACGTAATTGGCGAACAAAAGGCGGTGACAAAGATCAGGCTAAAATTTTGTGCTTAGAACCAACAACATAGCCTCATACGTTTTTGATCTCCGACGGCCTCGCCGTTTAACTTCAAGATTGGATTGGTGTTGATTGGGGCCGACCGCGTCGTGGGCATTTGATGCGGCTTTAACCGTTTGGTAGAACTGCCGCAGTTCCTATCAAATAAGTCTAATGGAAACTACCCCGCTTCAATCAATAGCCATATATGCCGCGCCTGCCATTACGCTTGCCGGGAGCGATTTTTGTATGGGTTATGCAAACGAATAAGGCAACACAGATGAAGGAACAGATGGAACAAAAGATTGAAGCGACCTCTAAGCTCCTGGAGCAAAAGATCGATGGGAATTCCAAGCTGCTGGAACAGAAGATCGATGCCAGCAACAAGTTTGTAGAAGAAAAAATCGCTTCGAGCGCCGCGTTGCTGTCAAAGGATACGGTTGCTCTCGGTGGCAAGCTCGATGCTTTAGAGAAGGCCATCGCAGACATGCGAAGCCAGCAACAAATTATACTGGCCCGGCTGCCAGAGAGGGATGCGTCCGCTCGCGCTCAGGCATAGGCCAGCCGCTACTGCGTTTGCGCCGGAGGCGAGCGCAATGCTATTAATCGTTTAACAACGAGAAACACCAGAGACGTGGCGCACATCACGACCAGCAGCACTCGGATATGCGCCGCGCTCGACACCGAAAGCCCAAATCCTGTCAGCATCGCAAAGTACAGCACGAGACACATTGGACACTTCGGCAAGACCGCGAGGATGGCGGCCGGAACCAGCCATCCCGCGGCACTGCCAATCTGGCGCCTTGTGCAGCATCCAGCCTTCACACTTTCGCCTCATATCGATCATGATGCCGAAGCCACGCCATAGTAGACGGCAGGCCTTCCTCGTCGCGGCCCTTGGGCACAAGATCCAAAAAGTTATAGACGCCGAGTAAGATGTCCAATCCCCGGCCGTAACTGGAGTAAGTATGAAAGATCTCGCCGCTATCGTCTTTATAGAACACGCTCAAGCCGGGGGCTTCGTCACTCGGGAACTCGCGCATGTCGTAGTTGTAGTAGACCTTGCGATTGGCCCTCGTATCGGCGCTGAACGATACCTGATAATCGAAGTTAAAATCGCTGCCATGCGAGGAAAACCATGGGAAGCCCCAGCCCATGCGTTTTTTGAAGGCTTCGATCTCAGACAGGGGTGCGCGCGAGGCGGCCACCAAAGTGACATCGCGGTGCGCCAAATGCACTACGGTTCCGTCAAAATGATCGGCCAGGAACGAGCAACCTTTGCAGCCCTCCGCCCAGCCCGGACCCAGCATAAAGTGATAGACGATCAGTTGACGGCGGCCGTCAAATAGATCCGCGAGCGGCTGCCTGCCTTTCGGCCCTTCAAAAACATACTGCTTCTCAACCTTTTCCCAAGGCAGTGCGCGCCGCTGGCGGCTCAACTCGTCGCGCTGCCGCGTGAACTCCTTCTCCCTGGTTAAAAGCGCTTTGCGCGCGTCTATCCATTGCTCTCTCGACACGATCTCGTGTCTTGGCTCTCTCGACACGATTTCGTGTCCTGTCTCTGTTGCGGTCATTTTATTTTCTTCTCCTTTGCTTTGCGTTCTGCCGTTTCACGAACTCGCGAAATGAGGTTAGACCATCCAACGCCCACCCGCGCTCCATCCGAAATTTCCGGCGCGATTAAACCCACCGCGCGGTGCGAAAACTTGACACGCGTCTTTCCGCCTTCTTCTGTCAGACGGTATAGCAAATGCGATATCACCGGATTCGACATGAAAAGCGGGCCTTGGATTTCTAAGAGTGTGGGCGCTTTGATGGATTGGACATGTCCCCACAAATGGCCTTCGTTGTTTCCGAAATCGCGGAACCATCGGCCGCCCGGCCATGCCTCCAGTTTCATCTGCAAGGCCGTGCCATCGGGCGTCTGATTATACGGCCCCATTTGTTCCAGAATCGTTTCGAACACAATGTCCACGGGCGCGTTGATCTCTTCGTCCTTCAGCACTTCAAACGTTTGCGTGGTTTGCTCGGAAAGGGTGGTTGTCACAGTTATTTCTCCTTGTCTTTGATAGGTTGATTGGTTTGAGCCAGCCGTTCCGCCATCTTGCGCTCGACCCGCTCTTTAATGCTGTCCAGGTGGTGAGTCCAGAAGCGCTCGTATTTCTTAACCCAATCATGCAGCGGCTTCAACTCTCTTGGTTCCAGGCGGTACAGACGAAGCTGCCCCTGCTTGGTGACCGAAACGATGCCGACTTTGCGAAGCACACCCAGGTGTTTCGAAACCGCCGGTTGCGGTATGCGAAGAACCTCGGTGATCTCGCCCACAGCGCGCCTCCTTCCGTCCACCAGGACGTCGATAATCTCCCTTCGCCGCGGTTCGGCAATGGCATTGAAGACGTCGGTGGTGGTGGCGGCGCGTGGCATCTAGGAACAGTATATTCCGATATAAGAATATGTCAAGTAGAATCGCGGCTAGTTTTCCGATGCCCCCCGCCTTGCCTGAAATGCCGATCCGACGTCCATCCGTCACCCCGGCGATGCCCCGACCACTATTTTTTATGTCCACAATCCTGATACGCCTTTAAGTGAGTATGTGGCTTTGCTCTCCAAGCGGGCCCTAAAATTGGAAAGGGTACGAACGCTATGAACATCGAACTGCAGGAATGGCAAGCTCGCTATTTGCTTGAAGCCATTCGGGCCCTTGAGCAGCAATGGCGCGATACCGCAGCCCACAGCGACGAGGACACCGCCGCCGACCTCGGTAATGACATGATGCACCTCACCCCCGTCCATGACCATGTAGAGCGCGAAGCCGTCAGAGCCTTCGGCCCTACCGTTACACAATTTCAAGCTATAGCCCCCGCCACCGTACCCAACGGCGAACACCCGCGACCGCGTTGAAGCCGCGTCAAAGGGAAACGAAAGCAGACGGTTTCTTTCCCCTTGACCCCTTTTCTTCCCTCACGCCCTCGGCAATTTCCGTCTTTTGCCCTTGCTCGTTCTTGTGTCCCGAAAAGGTTAATTAACTGGCCAATCGTGATGCCCGCGCGCACCTAAGTCCAGTAAAATGAGGCGCGTGCACAGATTGGACCAGTTAATTACGCATCTACCGGCCAATCGCCTTTGTTTTCAATCGCTTCGCTGTTTTTTGGTGAAGGCACGAATTGGCCGGTAGATTTTTAAGTTTCGGGACTGTGGCTAAACTTCGAAGCGCCGCAATGGTCACATCGCCGTGTTCACGCCGGAGGCATGAATTTACGAACGCTCACAGATGAAACGAAATCGTGACTAGATATCATTTATGACGTGCAAGCATGCCTGATAAAACGCTTGCCGAGGGCGCCCTCAACTTCGGCGCTCCGCAAGAATGACCCAGTAGCGCTCCGTTAAAGTGACCCGCCCTAAGAACAAGACTGGAGTGTGACTACCGAATGCCCGGCATTCTCCACGCCGCAGGCGTGATTTTCGCAAGGGGAGGCAGGCAAGCAGTATCATCCACGCCGCAGGCGTGCGGGTTGGTTTTCCGTCATCCGCGCCGGAGGCGCGTGGTTAACGTCGGAAGGACGGCCGGGATCTATCGGTGGGGCGTAAGACGTTCGAGTTTGTGGCGCAGATGTTGGAAGTAGTCTTGGCTGACATGCAGACCGGGCACTTCGTCGATCACCGGAAGGAAGTAAGCCAGTGAACGAATCAAACCCAACGACGGTGCATCGGCGGGGCGCGTAAGACGACGCGCCGCTGCTAGAACCAAGGCGTTTTCGACGACCGTTACGGACACGCCGCGCTGATAGAGCTGTTCAGCGAGCAAGCGATCCGGCCGGCGGACGGCTCCCATTGTGCCCGGCGTTTTGCGATAGGCCTCCAGAACCCGCTGAATATAGTCTTTCTGTTGGCTGCCGTCGTCCACGGTTTCCGCCTCAACCTTGCGGCTCGCGTAGCGAGGGACCATCAATGACCACGGTGTGGCAGAAGTGCCGTAGGCGGCTCAGCAGCGCTTCCACCATCGGGCGGTTGCCCAAAAAGTTCGGCCACTCGTCATAGACGAGATTGGTAGTAATGATTGTGGAATGCTGGCGGTAGCGCTCTTCCATCAGCTTGAAGAAGATGTTCGACTGCTCGGGCTTTAAATTTAGATACCCTAGCTCGTCAATCAGTAAAACGTCCAGCCGCGCGAGCCGTTTGAGTAAGTGCCGAGTAGAACGATCCGCCAGCGACGCGTACATTTCATCGAATAAGTCTTGGGCGCGGATGAACTGACAACGATAGCCGTTCTCCAGCGCCTTCAGCAGAAGGCCACAGGAGAGTCCGGTCTTGCCGACACCCGTTTTGCCAACCAGGACGATGTTCTCCGCCTTGGCGATGAACTCCAACTCCGCGAACCCGCGCATCTGTTTGCGGTTGACGCCGGGTTGGCGGGCGAAAGGAAACGTCTCCAGCGTCCAGCGCTCAGGCAGATTGGCGCGCTGGATGCGCCACTCCAGGGCGCCTTCCTGCTTGGCCTGCCACTGTGCGCGCACCAAGCGCGTCAGAAACTCCGAGTAGCTGATGTCGTCCTTGTCGGCGGCACGCAACTGTTCTTCATAGATCTCCAGGATGCGCCGCAGCTTGAGATTCTTCAGTAGTTGTTCAAGGTCTTCAGTCATGGTTTCCGTGCTTCCGGTTGGAGACTGCTTCGCAGTCATCTTCTTCCTGTGCTCCCCGGTCGAGTAGAAAATACTCGCGCACCACGCGGCGTAAGATCATCCGCTCCAACCGGTCGAGATCGTAAAGGCCGTAGTGGGCGGCCTCGCGTACTGCACCCAGCAGCGGTTCGCGCGGATACTCGCGCACCAGGCGCAGCAGTTGCCGGAGGGCAAGGGTGATGACTTTGCGGCTGCGCTGCTTCAACCCTGCGACATAGTCGGTTAATTCGGGTGCGGCTGTGACGATGGCTTTTTCTTCGGGATGCGGATCGGGTCGCGCGGATCTCTCGCCGCGCGGTGGCCGGTGCTCGGGCAACATCACGCGCAGGTGTTCGGCCTCGGCAATGCGGCGATGCGTAACCAAGCGGCGGGCGTCGAGTTGAATCTCGATCTTGTCTCTGGTTTCGCGGACCTCCACGCGGCGGCCGATCCACTCCAGTGGAACCGAATAACGGTTGGTGTGGACCGCGATATAGCCTTCCACATCCACCAAACGCTGCTGCAACCGGTAGACCTCCGGAATCCACGAGGGCAATGGTTTCAGATGCAACCGCTCGACCGCGAATAACTCGCGCGGCACGGCACGGATATGTTTCTTGTAAGTTGAGTTCACCTTGTCGCACCACTGGCGCGCTTGGCTGTTCAGATCCTCCCAACTGGAGAACGTGCGTCCTGCCAGGAAGTTGTTCTCGATGAACCAGAATGGCCTCTCGACTCGCGCGGAACGGTTGGCGTTCCCAATCGCGTGCGCCACGAACTGAAAGCCGAAGCGTTCCGCAAAAGCCGCCATCTCAGGTACGGGAACCATCTCGCGGCCGCTGCCGCGCAACACGACGACATGCGTGTTGTCGATCATGACGCGCCCGGCCGCGCCGGAGAAGTAGCGCAATGCTTCTGTGAGAAAAACTTTACAGTCGAAACGCTGGAATGTCGGGTAACACTGAAAGAACAGCATGCGCGAATAGCACAGGACCGCCGAGGCGGTTTGTACTTTGCGCTTCTTGCCACCGAGTTCGACGTCGTGCGGGGAGGTGTCGTGTTGCATCTCCTCACCTGGCGCAAAGTGGTACTGACCGGCCGCCACCGGCGGCGTCTGTCCGATGCCCTGCCGGCGGCAGAATGCCGTCAGCGCTTGATACGACATCTCCGCACCTGCGGCCGCCAGTTCCTCATGGACTCGCACGAGATTCCCCTTGCATTTGCTGAAAAATTCCAGAATCTGTTGCCGGTACGGCTCGGCTTTCTCGGGACGGTGCAACTCCGGCACTGTCGTGGAGTTCGATTTCAGAACTTTGCGCACCGCCACGCGCGAGATCTCCAGCACTCGTGCGATCTCGCGTTTGCTCACTCCCTGTGTGTGCAGTTCCAGAATCGTGATGCGTTGGGCTTGGCTCAACATATGGTTGTTTCTCCGGTAGGATCGTGGCGTTGATCCGTTGTAGTTGCTTTTGAATGCGAGCGATCTGCTGCTGAGCGGCTTCGCCTTGTTGGCGATCTAGTTCCACCGACGCAGCGCCCGCCAGGCGCCGTTGCGCACGGTTCACGATGGCGGCCACCATCTCCAGATCGCGCAACAGTTCAGCGCCCGGCGTGAGTGGCACGTTCTCCTGTGCTTGCCGCTGCGCCTTGAAAAATAGCTCCGGCTCAGCGAGGATGCGTTTGCGAATCGCCGGCGAGCCCTTGCGCCAGGCGCCGTACAACAGGCCAGCGTCGCGCGTATCGCGGTGGTGCTCGACGAAGATCGCCGCCATCCGCTGGCAATCTTCCAGGCTTTGGCGCGCCACCGGGACCAGAAACTTCAAGGCCACTTGCGCCAGGATCTTGCCCTCGCGCACTTGCTGCTGGATCGCTTCCGGCAGAACCTCCACCAACGCCAGCCGCCGCGACACCCAACTCACGCTGCGATCAAAGCGGCGCGCCAACTCATCGAGCCCATAGCCGAAGCGTTGCTCTAACTCCGCCAAGAGCCAGCCCACCTCCAGCGCGGTCTCGTGTTCGGACAAACGCAGCGAGCGGTCCAGTAGCACTGCCGCCGCCTCGCTCAGCGGCCACACCACCGCTTCCACTGTGTCGCGGCCCAGTTGCTCCAACGCACTGATCCGCTTGTAGCCATCGATGACTACGTAACGGTCAGCTTGGCCTTCGACGGCCACCACCACGATGGGCGTTTGTTGTCCGGCTTCGGCGAGTGAGGCGAGCAGTCGCCTCTGCCGCGCAGGATGGCGCACTCGTAAGTGCTCCCAGCGCCGGTCGAGCTGGTGAAACTCCAGTTGCATCAGACAGATTGAATGTTAGGGCGAGTGCTGCCGGTGGATCAATATGTCGGGATTAAGTCGCGCGCCTCTTTCCAGCGCCGCTCCCGCTGTTGGACGCGCTCCAGCGCATGCCGGCACGCTAGCGAACAGAAGCGTTGTAAGGGACTTCGCCGGTCGCGCACGAATCTTTCGTAGCAGCCAGGCCGGTCGCAGCAATCGTCGAAAAAAGTTCTTAGGGATTACCCTCGCGGCCTCGTCAACCGCTTCTGGCTCTGGTGTTTTCCTGCTCCGGACGCGCTCCCGGTAGCGCTGGCTTTGGCCGTTGCGTTTCTGTTTGCCCGCCGTTGTTGTCCGGTATCGTTGCTGTGCCTTCTGGCGCGCCCATTTCCGCGCCGCTTCCCGGCAGCCTTGGCTGCAATAGCGCTGACGCGCCTGCCGGGGACGAAAGCGCTGCTCACAGCCTTTCAGCAGACAACGCCGCATGCGCGGTCGCCGAGGCAATGGCTTTCGCCGACCCTCTTGATTTTCCCGACGACCTGTAGCACCCTTGAAAAGGCCCATGGGAGGTGATGACTCCCAGAAGCTCCTTGCCCTGGAGGGGAATCCACTCCTCTCCGGGGCGCAGTGAACCTCCGGCTCGCGTTAAACTCAACACTTTAGCTCAGAGCTATATATGCTCACCGAAGTTCTCCACAGCGCTTGGGCGAAAATCGGGAGGTGTCTGCATGGAAAATCGTCCGAACCGTTCAACTGCAAGCTCACCACTGGCCAAGCAAGACCCGCCATCGTATAAACGGTGCTCCAGCACAGCCCTTTGCCCGATTAGAAATTGCAACTACCGGCCAAGATGAGAGCTGTTACTTGCTCCACATTTGCGCTGATGGTAGCGGCACGGACACATGGCATGAGACCCTTGACGACGCCTTCGGTCAGGCAGAGTTCGAATTCGGCGTCAAACACGATGAATGGCAAAGTCCAATGTGACTGTTTCCTGAGAAGCGCCCGTTCTACCAAACCGCTCTCAGCCAAAAACTACCTGGGTCAGTTTTGGAAAGCGGCAGTGGGTCACTTCTCCCAAGCGCCGAAGGCCCTCAATTTTTGTTTTGGTGGAGTACTGTTTTTTCATGCGCGGACCTGCTGAGTAGTTGAAGGAGGAACAACCGGCAGCGAGAGTTCGAATTCAATCGGCGGACGGTAGTCCAGTGCCGAGTGCAGAGGCTTGCCGTTGTAAATCTTTTCAATGAAGCGCTCGATGGATGCACGCGCATCGGCCAGGTCGCGGCAATCCTGCCGATGGACCTCTTCATATTTCAGGGTCTTCATGAACGATTCGCACAACGCATTGTCTAAGGATTTCCTTTCCGGCTCATGCTAATGATGACGCCGTGATCTTTCAGCAAGGCGGTGTAGTCGTGCGAGGCATATTGCGCGCCCCGGTCGGAATGGTGGGTCAATCCTTCCCGTGGTTTGCGCCGGTCGAAGGCCATATGCAAGGCAGCAATCGCCAGATCATCCTCCAGCGTTCGGTCCAGCGCCCAGCCGATGACCCGGCGTGAAAACGCATCCAGCACCACCGCCAGGTAGACGAACTCGTTCTCCAGGCGGATGTAGGTGATGTCGGCAATCGATAGCTCATTGATCTGCGTTAGCTCCATGTCACGCGCCAGATTCGGATAGACAGGAAGACCGTGGCGCGAATCGGTGGTCGTCACAAACTTCTTCTGGCGCAAGCAAAGCAAATTGTCTTCGCGCATGATGCGTGCCAGGCGCTTGTGGTTCACTTTCCACCCGCGCCGCTTCAGTTCCTCCAACAGATGAGTAAGGTTCCGTTCGCCGGGCAATTCTTCGGAATCAAGGCGCAGGCTCGGGCGTACAACGTTCAGAAACAGCATGATCCAGAATCAGGACTAGCTCTCTCATACGTCTTGAATGGCGTTTACTGCGCTCACGGTGGCGGCATCGAAGGCCGTCTGCCGCACGGTGGGGGGTCCGGTGCCGGATGTCCCGCTGCGCGAATTGTGCTTCGCCTGCCGGAAGCTTATTAGTTGAACAGCGGACGTGCGGCCATTCTGATCTGCTGGCGGCTAGATCGCAGTGATAGTCCCACCACCGGACCGGGCGCACCCCGCTGCAGAGGACATCTTTGAGCTTTCCCACAAGGCACGTGTGAACCGCTTTCAACCAGACGCAGTCGTTGTAATCCGCATATCTAATTCGCAGCAACGGAATCGACCATCGAGTGGCGTTGCTGTCGCTCATTCCATTTCGAAACGTTTACGCCCATTATGAGAAGCCATAAGCACATCGTTAGCTCTCCGATGAACGCAGGAACTAGAATTGCCGGGAACATCTGGTCCGCAAGAGCGGGGAAAAGAAGCATCGCAAGACTGTTGAAAAGGTAACTCAAACCGGCCATTGCATGCAAAACGCCTAACGCCCTTGGAAGATAGCCAGACCTATATGTTAAAGACCCAACAATGAGGCAACTGACGCCAAAGAAAATGAGACCGATGCCGAAGCCGTACTCGTGCAGCGTCAGAAAAAGCCTTACTAAATCCCGGATCTGACCTTCATCAAACGTCGAGGGGTGACCCGGACCCGGTAGGACAAGCAGAACCATGATGAGATTCAGCTTGTTAGTGATCAAAACACTAGTTTGCAGCAGACTAAAAATCGCGGCCAGCAACGAAAGATCCTTACTCACTGGGCGGAGCAACACGTAAAGGATCAGCGTCAAGGGGACATCGCACACATGCATGAAGAGGTCGCCAACAATGCCGCTGCGAAACAGGAACTCAGACCCCACAATGTTATGTACTGTGACAGCAGCATCTCCGGGTACAATGAGTTTGCCTCTGATAAAGACCTCATCAACCAGACCTGCAATGATAATGATCAAGTACAGCAAGCCACCAAAGCGTGCATAGACCTGTGGCGAACGGGCCGTCAGGCTCGTCATATCCGATCAGACGCGTGCCGTTTGATTTCCGGGCACCAGCGGCAAAAATCGAAAGCCGAACCATCGACCTTTAAAGTGTGCCAGCGGTGGAAGCCCACCGCACAGATCAGACTTTTCAGCCAATCCGATTCGTGTTCACGGTTCGGCCAGAGTTTCCGGAGCGGCGCTAGATCAGATTCCATTTGTTCATATCGTAACAATCTTTGATGTCTTACAAAATAAACGGACTTCAGCGCCGCGAAGCGCGAAGTCCTCACCTCCAAAAAATAGCGGCGACCGCCTCCGTTGAAGCAGCCAGCGCATTGCTGCCTGGGATCAATCGGATTGTCTCCATCCGAGAGGAGATTTCTTCAACATCATCCAAAGAATGCAAACCGCAGCAGCGAGGCAAAGAATGCCGATGGTCAGACCCTTGAGACCGTGCTTCTGGGTCAGCCCTTCCCCGGTCGCGATGAGCCCGACAAACAGCAGCAGGAATTCAGGCACAAACATCGCGATGCCCCAGCTCTTCAACATTCGCCCGTAGGTCGCCTGACAGGCGGGGCACGTCAACAATCCCGGCTTGATCTCTGTTCCGCACAGTCCGCAAATCATAATTCTGTTTTTTCGGCTACCAACTTGGCCATGTCCTCATTTATTCCCTCAACCTGAAGACCTTCGTAGACGCCTCGACGGTCGGCGGCGGATCGGTTTTGGCTCACCTTCCACTTCCCATCGATAGTCAAGATGGGTATTTCAATTCCAATAATCGCCCTGAGCTGCCCTTCGATGAACTCCCCGGGTGCATCGGTGACCTTCCATGGTTCGGGACGATGATCTTCCTGCCCTGAAGTCAAAGCGTCAATTTGCGCCCGCAGCCACGCCGGTGCATCGATGACACATGGTGTCCCTCGGACCTGGACTACTGCATAATTCCACGTTGGAACCACGCGTCCATGTTCTTTCTTTGATGCATACCAGGAAGGTGTAATGTACGCCTCCGGGCCATGGAAGATGACCAGCGTTTCAGCACCGGCTTTCAATGCTTCGATCTGAGGGTTTGCTTTGGCGATATGGGCGCGAAGGGTCCCTTTATCGTTTGCATCGGCCAAGGTGAACGGAACAAGATTAGCGATAAGGCCGCCAGTTCCAGCAGTGATAAGCGTTGCCAGAGGGTGAGCGCGGATCAACGCATGCAGAATCTGAAGCCGCTCTTCTCGAAATGCGGGTGGCTGATACATTCACGTTTCTCGCCCTAGTAACAGCTTAAACGGATCAACGTTGCTGAAGTCCCAAAGGGGGTCTATGCAAGGCTGAATTTCTGACGCGGCATCGGCTCTTACGCATCACCGGCAGGACTGGGCGGTTACTGAATCTTCGGCTCTATGTCTTTTCCCGCGTAGAGCGCGGCGTCCAGTGCCACCGCTTCTGATTGCGTATCCCACGTCGCCGCTACCGCGTCTGCGGTGGAATCCAAAAGTTCCAGCAGTGCGTCCATCCTCCGTGCGAACTCTCGGACACTGAACGTCGAATTGTTTTCGATGAAATCCTGTGCATCGGTGCTGGCGGGATAGCGGAACGAATATGGGGCAGGATCGACGGAATTGATATCTTCGACGAAAGTCTTAAAGTCGGCAAGCGTCTCAATCCCCTCGCACCTGAATTCTTTCTCCCACTTCAAAGTGGTCACGATCTGGCAAACGAACTGTACTAACCAAGACACGGAGTGGGTTTTATAGACTGACATCCGGTCGGGTTTTGTCGCCAGGAAGTTGCCGCCGTCGCCCAGAATGAGCGCCTTCAGATGAAGTTCAAGTGCATGGCGGTACATGAAGACGACCGGGCAAGCGGCGAACTTTATGGACGGGCCGGGAGCGAGTTCCACGGCCAAGGCCAATGTCTCCGCCGCCGCACGAAATGCTCGCGCGTAGAGAAAGAATTCCTCTTCGGGGACGTTGTGCCAGTCCAAAATGCCAGGTTGCTGCTCCAGACTCGACATAACAAGGCGATCGGCCGGTTTCTTCCGCATGGGAGTGCGACTCTAGCTTAGCTAAGCTAGTTTAAATCGGCAGCAATGGGAAGGTCGGCGAAGCCTTGCGCGTGAAAGCTATCAAGAGCAAAGACAGAGCCAGAGCTAAAAGATGAATCAGATGGACGGGTTTCGGATATCGATGCCTTTGTGTGTTGCGATTGCGGGGGTCGCTTCAGTGACAAGATGATGGCCATGCAACATCTTGTCACCGTTCTCTTCGCGCTCGTTGCATTAGGAACTGCTATCGCGGCAGCGTTCTACTGGTTCCAATCTGCCCGTGTCGATGCGCCTTCGATTCAGGAGCTTATGTTAGAGCAAAGATGTTAGTGAGTTCGGAAGAGAGGCTTTTTGCGGTTGGGCCTTAGTTCATTGAGGGCAATTGTGTTAACTCCGTTCCTTTGCTAAGTTGGCTCCCAGTGGGCGCAAATATCGTGCGCGGAGGAGTGAATGAAGAGTTTTCTTGCCTTGTTGCTTTCTTTCTCGCTGGTCTCCCCGGCTTTCACTGAACAGATGGGCGATAAGCTCAAGTACGACGGCGGGTCGATAACTGATCTTAAATCGGGGCCGAAGTCAGGCTCCTTACCGATCAGAACACCATTAGGATCTTCAGAAACAAGATTGAGGTAGCTAGTTTCCCGCATCGGCTGTTACTGAGATCAGCTATGGGTTAGACGTCCATAGGCGTGTTGGTGCTGCCATCGGCCTTGCGTTTGTTTCGTTTGGTATCGGCGCTCTTATGGCCCTCAGTAAATCAAAGAAACACTTCATCGGTTTGACCTGGGATGACGCCGGGAAGAAGGGCGGCGTGGCTTTCCAGGCTGACAAAAGCGACTATCGGGGCGTGCTTGCCGGACTTGAAGGCGCGACCGGAAAAAAAGCAGTCGATTCGGACGCAATGAATGTGAAGAATTAAAGTCGCAGCGGCATTAAAGTGACACGCTGTCGCGCACAATACTAACCGCATCGTTTGGCAAACGAAGCTTATGCCTTTCAACATGCTCGGCCTAATCGCGCCGTTTAGCCGCCCGCGTCTGCGCGATGGATATCAAAACTCGTGAGCTATGGGATGCGAATCGGTCGTGGCGTTCTGGGCGGCCTGCTAATTATGATCGGCGCTGTTTGGATTCTGCAAGGCATCAACGTTTTACCCGGCAGCTACATGACGGGACAAACGCGGTGGGCCGTTTACGGCGGGATTGCGGCAGCGGCAGGAGTGTCGAAATCGCTGGCATTTTCAGACAAGAAACGGGACGGATTCAGTCGGCCAACCAACTCAGGCAGGACCAGTTGCAGCGCGTCGTGCGGTATGGTTGGTCAGTTTAATGGAGGTAGGACCGGATCAGAGATAGAATTGGTCCCGTAACCTTAGGATGTTGGTACCAAAGGGGTAAATTCATGGCCGAGAATAAGACCAAACCCACAACCATGAGCGTTCCGGCGTTTCTCGATGCATGCACTGACGAGGCGCGACGCAAAGACGCCAAGGCTTTGGCCAAGCTGATGCAGAGAGTCACCGGCAACAAGCCCGCGATGTGGGGCTCATCGATCATCGGCTTCGACAGCTATCACTATACCTACAAGAGCGGGCGCGAAGGTGACATGCCCGTCGTCGGCTTTTCGCCGCGCAAGGCCGCACACGTTTTGTACGGCACGATAGGCTTTGATAGCGCTGAAGCATTGCTCGCTAAGCTCGGCAAGCACACCACCGGCAAGGGATGCCTGTACATTAAAAAGCTCGCGGACGTGGACATGAAGGTGCTTGAGACACTCCTCGAAAAAGCCGTCGCAGCAACGAGAGCGCGACACGCAAAACAAGGGTAGCCTCGCCGTTTCGCGCTCCGCGCGGATTGTCCAGCTGGAAACAAAGGCACTACCGCCCCAGTAAACGGCGCTTATAGGAGACTGGCACGCAGCGGAGAGCCGGCGGCTTCAACGTTGCCGTTCTTATTCAATGTAAAACCAACTGAGCAAGTAGACGGAGCGCTGTAAACCAGGGCCAATGGCGTCTTCGGCTACCTTGTGTGAGTGCGCCGAATCGTGAGCGGTTGGTGGACCGACCGACACAAAGCGCTCCTTATGCCCGAAACGCGCGATTATTGGAAACAAGCCCACGGAAGTGTTCCCAAAGTGATCCGCGTTGGTCACCGACTCAGATCGCTTTTAAGATCGAATCTATATATGTCTTCGCCGACGACAAACCAAATCACACTGCCACGGGCTCTGGCAGATTTCGCCGCCAGTGGCAAGCCTTCCGGCGTGCGGAATGTGATGGCCTCCTCTGCTACGGCCACGTCCGCTCCTGTCACCTCAAGAAGCCTCCAGTCGTCGCTCTCATAGCCATCTTGCATTGCGAGACTGTTACCACATACTGCAAAGCCCGAGGAGCCCTTCACCGGAGAGTCCCAATAATGCGCGATATGGTCATCACGGATCTGCACGATTGAGAACTGGCTGTAGTAGTAGCACCACGCCTCGCGTTCACTGACAACGTTCAGACAATAGCAATCGTCGATGGGACCGAGTCCGGCAACGGTTTTGAATCGGTAGCAGATGTTCCCGTCCAAATTAAATCGAACGAGTCCAGCCTTGCCGATTGGCTTTCTCCAGCCGAAATTCCCGAAGACCCCTTCGTCGAAATAGGAGACCCAAATCTCGTCCGATGTGGTTGTCTGCAAATCTGCAATACCGTCTCCGAGCAGAAGCCGACGAACCAATTGCCCACGGCTGTCGAACAAGCAGCCATTGGCTTCGGTGGCTTCCCCGGCGTATTTACACCTCCGGTTACCCAGCAGCAAACCATTTTGGAGTGGCTGGACCAAATCTAAGTTGTCTTTTTGATTTTGAATTAAAATCTCCGATGACCGGCCATCGGGATGGAAGGCGAGTACGCGCCAATCACAAGCTTGTTCGCGTTTTATCCGATTCCGGTCAGGTTCGGCTGTACAGACAAGAACGTAAAGCAAGCCGTCCGGTCCCGCGCTAAAAGAGGCTACGTGTCCTCCGGTGAGCGATATTGTTCCGCAGTGGCGAACTGAAAGGTCCATTTTGTCTGAAACTGGCCTACTGCTTCGTGAAGGCTGGATAATTACTTTCGCGATCAGCTCAATGGAGTAGCATGACACAGGCATGCCTTCGATGCCAATAGCCTTCCGGAACGGGGGAGCTAACTCCCCGTCCCGCTGGCAGCTTGATGTCAGGTCGCATGCCACCAGATGATCGGTTGCCAATCTTTCTTCAACCAACCCCGAGAGGGATGCCGAAAGAAGGCAATGAAACTGCGGAAAAAGGGATCAAACTTCCATTGCACTTCTGCTACGTGCGTCCGTTTTTCAGATTCTCGCGATGGGCTCAGCAAAGCATCTTCCGTGCCGTACCACTTGATGGAAGTGCAACTCTCCATCAATTTTGCTTTGAGGGGCCTGTGGGTCGGCTTGCCTTGAATGACAATGACGGTTGACCTAGTTCGCTCAATCTCTGAGACTGGAACTTCGAGCGATTCCGCGTTGATCATGTGCCATTGGGCAAACCCCATATTCGGTTGATCTCTAGAAACGGATTTTACGACGTTCGACTGCACAAATGGAGCAATGCGCAGTCTTGATCAGACCGGTCTAGCGTGCAGCGTGTTTTGCACGACTCAGAACAGTCAAGATCAAACAGCAACGCCGCCGTCGCGACACACCCTTTGTAGTGTGGGTTCCAGTTCCAGCCCTCGTCCTTCTTGTTGCGGCCGATCGATATTGGAGAATCTGCTCTTGACGCTTATAGACATCAAGACAGATATTTGGATCATCCGGTTTGCCATTGTCCAGCCCGACGATAAGTAATTTCTCGCGCTCTCCAAGGTGGGGTCCTACGTAGGCATCACAGTGGTGTCGATCTCCACGACATGGAGTAGACGCACACACCCCGAACTGCGCAAGAGTTTTAATCACTTCACAAGCTTTTGGCTGGGATTTGCAGGAATCTTTAATCATGCCTAATGGTCTTTATCGGTTCGGCACCTAAGAACCTCCAGGCCACCCGCAAACGAGTAATTCTTCGGCGTTGGCCGTTATAAAGTCTGCCCGAACGGGCAACTTAAAACCGAACCAGTGAGGGCAGTGCCGGTTTTAAGGCACACATATGCGCCGACCGCCTGAAAGCAGTGACAGGGCAAGCACCATGATTCGCGATTGGAGCCCCAAAGTGCAAAAATGAGGCTTGAAACTTTAACGCCATCCAGCAACCTAGCTGACGTTCAACGCATCCTCCAAGCCGCCCATTTCGCCGCCGTTCAACATGCGAACCGAAAACGAGAAGGGAACGCCGGTGGTGGCATCGAAAGCCGCTCGTCCCGGGCGTGATAACGCAGGAAACTGAAGAACTGGTCGATGAATACCCCGGACGCGAATCGGTGAAGCGCTGCAGGATTTGGTTCATGCGTTAATAGAAAAGAAATGAATCCAACCGAAAAAATCATCTTCTATCTGAAGCATCCTAAGTACTTGGTTGGTAGTTCTTTTCTGGAAGCTGTCGAAAGATGCACGGTCGCCATCCAGAATGTCCAGGATGCGCGGCGCGCACGGGAAAGCTTAAAGCTGACGGTGCCAACGCCGACGAAATCCACGGCGACCACTGCTGCGCCTACCGCGAGTTCGGCCATCACAGCAGCGACTACTTTTTCAACTGTGCCCCTGTCACGGAGATCCTCCAGCTTGCGATGAAGCATCCCTCGTACGTCAACCACAAATTTGAGGTTGAGAGCGACAGAGGCAACTCCATCGCAGCCGTCTGGGTCGATAACGACTGGCTGGTAATCAGCCCGTCCATCTACATGGGCGATTGCGATATAAGATGGGCGCACGGAGCTGAATTCACTTTGGCCAACGCCCTAAAAGTCGTTGAGGAGTTGCGGGCGGGTACGCTGGTCGGGGAGCCGTCTTGCCGGTGGTGAGGGGCGGGCACACGAAAATCCGCTCGACGTATTCTCACGGCCTGTCTGCTGTGGCTTCCGGAGAGGCCGCCACCGCTCAACCAGCACTTCCGGAACCAAGCGGGTGCGTCAGTTAGTGACAGGCGGTATTGCCCTTTGGCGAAACGATAAAGGCGCAAGCTACTTAAGCGTGGAGGCCCGGTCGCGTATGGACGTCGGGTCGGGTACAATCGCCGTACCGGTTTGACGTTTACGGCTACGGAACTACCAGCGGCGGACGATCAACAACAAGCTTACCGCGAAAGTACGGACGAAAAAATCCGCACGAATCAGATCGCTCCAAGAAGACAACCCATTTATCTAACGCGAGATGCACCGCTCTGCCCGCCGCTTCGCGGCACTTTAGACCGTTTCCACGTTTGGAGCCATCCTCGAAAACCGTTCGTGTAGTGTTTCATGGTCAGGTTATCGCTCAATCCGCCAAGGCTTATCGCGTGCTCCAAACCAGCCACCCGCCTACTTGGTACATTCCAAGCTCCGACGTTCGAATGAATTTTCTCAAAGCAACAGGAAAAATCCATCTGTGGAAAGGTTTGGCGACTTATTGGACCGCACGCGTCGGCGATCACACTGCGGAGAACGGAGCCTGGTCGTACGAATCTCCAAGCCCGACCTTCACTTCTATCAAAAGCCATTTAGCGTTCTATCCCACTCCGACTGCTACGTGGATGACGAACGGGTAGAAGCGCAACCGGGCGACTTCTATGGCGGTTGGATCACGCGTGAATTGGTCGGTCCGTTTAAGGGTATGCCCGGCAGTTGGGGTTGGTAGCGGTTCTGAAACGGGAACAGGGCGGGCACCCAATCTGGAAACCACCAGCCTTAAGATCGAAGGAAGGTGAGGCAGTCGCACCCGGCCCGGAGCGGCCTGCTGATCCCCGCTGTTCTTCAAGGGGTTTGAAAGCCGCTCGAACCAAGTCGCGCTCTAAACGAGATCAAGAAGCGCTAAACTATCTGCCAGGAAGCATCAAATGAACCAGGCCGCTCCTGAAATAATTCGAATCGGAAATGGAAGTGCGCGAGTGACAGCTGTGACGCAAGAGCGAGTCGAATACCTTGATGCGGCTGGTCAAGAGTGGTTCCTTGACTTTGCGCAAAGCGCTAGAAACTGGCTTCAATATCACAATGAACGTGAGGGGGAGTATAGGCTGGTGCGCGGTGCTACCCCAGAAAGCGCCGCTGCGTGGAACTCTCGGTGCGTGGGGCAGCGCTGTCTCGGCGACAATCCCCCGTGGGTTGAGTTCATGAACGAGCGGCACACCCGATTCGAGTTTGGGACGTTCGAAGCAGCCTATGCAAACTTGGTTGGACCTTTGAGCAAGGTTGGCTGGCACACATTTGATCTGGACTGATCAAACGGCAGGGCCCAGTGTTGCGCTCCAGCCGCGCCAACGAGTCTCCGCAAAACAAATAGCCGCAAGGCGATTTCCGCCGATGGCAATGATCGATGCCAGCGCCACCGCAAATGGAACCGAATACGTTCGAAACGAGTGCCGCCGACCGTCCAGAAGACGAATCGAAGAAGCCGTGGATTCCTGTCCAACCCGTGCGATCTCTAAGGACGAGTGGTTATCTTCAAACTCCTCGCTTCCACCGTGTGTTCATCAGACCTAAAATCGTCCGGCGCGTCAGCGCTACCTGACGCGCCGGACTGCCTCAGTCCAGAAACGCGATTTGTGGTGCGTGTTTAGCAAACCGCTCCCGGTTCATATACACACGATGCCAACCATCCAAATGAACGGTTTTGTGGTCGCGATGTCGTACGGCTCCTCGCGCATAAACTTCCGCGTCGCGAGTCATCCGACGCCAGCGCATGTGGCGGGCGTTTGGATTAGCTTCCAACAGCCGACCGTACTCGGCGTGCGTGATCCCGTTTGGATACGCCGAAGTAACCATGACGCTAACGCCAGAATGCCTCATCAGCTCGTCGCAAACATGAGGCTTCGAGCCAGCGCCACGGCTGAGTGGTTCCTTCCGGTAAACAATGAGACCCTTTTGGGCTATCTCTCGCGCCGGAACAAAGAACCACTCGCCTTGGCGGATCGCTTTGCGGCCTTCAACCTCAACAGGTCGAAGACTCTTAATAGCGGTCTGCACATCGCGAACACCATCACCGGGCACCGCAGCGGCGAACCAGTGACGTTCATCGTGCCCAAGCAGGAATTTATTCTTGTCGCTGCCGTCTCGCACCATCAGCAATAGATGGCGTGACCGCAGATCAAGAATTTCGGGTACAAACCCTTCATGGCAGCGAATATCGAAAAATTCGCCGCCATGGTCCCTGCCTACATCAATTCGGACCTTCTCTCCCTGCCGCGCTGCCGGTCCTTGGACTTTTAGGCGTGCGCCCATGAGGGAGAAGTGCCGACATAGATATGCTGTCGTCATAAACTCCTTTAAAGTTTTGGGTGGGTTGACTACTTAGACGCGGGCGAGGGAAACGGAAAACGAGCAGTCTTGCGCCGCGCCGGATCTTCGGCTATGGGTCTTACGCGGTTCGGTGTAACTTTGACGCATGATCGCTCCTTCCTCCAAAGAGCATAACGGTTATCGGACGACCCTGTCAAATCGCATCTAGATTATTTCTCATTCATCAATTGGAGCCGTGGCGTTCCGACGGTCGCCGATCTATGGCGTGGGCCCATCGGCCAGGACCCACCTTTGCCGTGGACGTCGGCGGAAGCGCCGCGTTCCGCTCGTATCTCGGCGGGCGTCGAGACGGACGATATTCCACGGCACTGATGGTAAGGGCTGATCCATCTGCCGTGACCGCCGCAGTGCTACCATCCCAAGATCATGAAACGCCCTGTGATTATCACCCTCTTCAGCGCATTCTGTTTCGGGATGCCCGCCGCCGCCCAAGATGAAACGATCCAGACGCTTCAGAAAATTGCCGACGCTCCCGGCCCTTCAGGGTTCGAAGAGCCTATACGCAAGGTGATGGTCGAATACATGAGGCCGCTGTCGAACTCCCTCCGCTATGACGGCATGGGCTCCATCATCGCCGCGCAAGGCTCCTCCGGTGCGCGCGTTATGGTGGACGCTCATATGGACGAACTCGGTGGCATGATCCGCAGAATTACGCCGAATGGTTTTCTTACCATGCAAATGCTGGGCGGCTGGCTGGATCAGGCGTTGGTTGACCAGCGCTGGGTCATTATCGGAGCCAACGGAGCCGTCCACGCCGTTACTGGCATCCGAGACATTCACGTCGTGCCACCCGACGAACGCACCCGCGTTTTCCCACGAGATCAGGTCTATCTTGACGTGGGCGCTAAGAACGAAGCGGAAGTTCGCGCCATGGGAATCTCGCCCGGTGATCCGGTTGTTCCCGATTCACCGTTCATGGTTTTGAATGGCACGGACAACTATCTAGCCAAAGCTTGGGATGATCGTGTTGGCTGCGCCGTGGTCATTGAGGCGATGCGGCGACTCCAAACTCAACCACACCCCAACCAGATCTTCTGGACGATCACGACCCAGGAAGAAGTTGGCCTTCGCGGGGCTCACACTGCCGCCGACGTGGTGAAGCCGGATCTGGCAATCGCGCTGGAAGGGGGCATCACCGGCGACGTCTTTGGTGGGCATGCTGAAGAAACGCAAGTGGGACTCGGTAGGGGCCCTGGCATATTCCTTTACGATTCGTCCGCGCTCCCGAACCGCAAGCTCGTTACGTTCACAAAAGCAACTGCGTCGGCAAAAGGCATTCCTCTACAAACAGACCTTGTGCAAGGTTACGGCGACGACTCGGCGGAACTACAGAAAGCAGTTGGCGGCGTTCCAACAGTGAACCTTGTCGTGCCCATCCGCTACACCCATTCACACAATGGCATCATGAACCGGAAGGACTTTGACCAGATGGTAGAGCTGTTGGTGGAGATGTTACAGAAGCTTGATGCGGCGACTGTTGAGAAGGTGCGGGATTTTACCCCGTAGGCTGTGCTGCCTGGCCTGACCCATGGCTGCCACCATATCTCTTTCGACCTTTCGTTTGCGCAACAAGCCGGAGAAGCTCGATGAACCAAGACACGTTATGCTGGTGACCCGGATTCAAACGAGAAAAGATTCCAGTACTCGCCGCCCTTCTCAATTCCAATGGGCTGGATTGTTCTGCCAACGAATCCAGAGATGGCTCGCTCCCAAAACCGGCAAGCCGAGACATTCGACTGCATCACGCGAACCTCCCATGGGCCAGGAAACCGTATCCACACCTTACGCGCTATCTGAGTTCCGATTCCACCCCGCCGGTATCCACGAATGACAAAAAACTCTGCCATATCCCACACAGCCTGATCGCCAGAGACTTCCGAACCCTTCCTCACTAACACGAGCCCCGCCAATTGTCCGCCTGATCTGACGAGAAACGGATACCTGTGAGGTTCACTCCAGTAAAGCGGCAGGCTGTCATAGCCAAATCGGCCATCCTCTCCAATAGCCACGTCGTGGAACTCGCTGAAATCGTGTGCGTACAACTCAAGCAGGTTGGCCAGGATCGGCTTCTCCTCTGGTGCGGCCTGGATTACTTCGATACTGTTGGGCGCGATCCCAATTTTCTTAGTCATGTTCTCGGTCGCCGATCTTGCGATCTGCTGTGTGTTCTTGATGCGCCATCAGTATCGCAGATGGCTATCAAAAGATCGACCACACTCCTGGCGTGCCCAGTTCAATCAAATGCCGGTCTGGGTCTCGAAAGTACACGCTCTGGCCGCCCATGTCCAAGTGCGTTTCTCTTCCACCGCAATTCCGTTTTCCGCCAACCATGCCTCCCAAATGGGCAGTTCCGAGGCAGAGCCGTGGCCCGGTGCTAAGCGGATACGGTTCATCGTCGCTATTGCGTTCGGCGAGGCGCCTTCAATGTAGATGCGTTTCGCTGTCGGCCGTACTATCGCAGTTACGATTGGGAGGAGGTTGAAAACAGCCGAACAAGGTTTCGGATAGTTGCCGACGACAGCGGCATTACCTTACCGAATGGGGATACGCTGGGGGAACGATCTTCGACCGCGAGCACTTTCTAACTCAGTTGAAGAAAACCATATTCGCTGCTAACAACCGGACCACTTTGCTTCAAGCGGTCGCCGACCTTCTCAAAAATCATGGCGGCTACAGTTGGGTCGGCTTATACGATGTGGACCATTCAGCCGGAGTCGTGGCAAACGTCGCCTGGAGTGGACCGAGCGCACCCGAGTACCCTACGTTTCCAATCGCAGGCGGGCTGACCGGCGCGGCTGTTTCCCAGCGAATGACGGTCAACGTTGGCGACGTAACGACGGACGCCCTTTACCTGAGAGCCTTTGGAACAACCCGGTCCGAAATCATCATTCCGGTCTTCGATCAACAAGGGAAGGTAGTCGGTACCATTGACGTGGAAAGCGAAAAGGCAAATGCCTTCAGCCCAGAAGAACAAGCCTTTTGGGAAGCCAGCTCCAATGCGATCCGTTCATTGTGGGAGCAGTCATTGCTCACATAGCTACTCAATCGTTTGTCCAATCAGAATCGCCAACGCTATGGAACTCCCGCCGCCCCCGTGATTGATCGTCTCGATCCGACAGCCAACATTCACAATATGTCGCTGAGATCCGTGTAATCGGAATCGGCTTCACGGGACTGCCCGGTCCCGCCGCAGGCCGGGCAAACTCCCGAACCTTCGCATCTTTCACAATCGACTTTGTCCGAATTCAAGTGAGCGTTGTTGCCGGTACCGTGGCACATGGCGCATTTGCCGTCACCCATAAGGAAGCCACTGTCACAGTCCGGGCATCTGCCTCTTCCCATGTATGAAGTCTACAGCGCCCCAGCCTGGCTATCGCTCAGGCCACCGAGAGTCAAGGACAGGGCGAGCAGCGCCCTACCAAGATGGTTCTCCATTGTGATCACCCATTCAATTGCCGAGTAACCACGTGGTGATGCAGGCTTGGAATTTCGATTTTCATGGCCCTACAATCCCGGCGCTTGCGACGTTGAAGTGGTTCGCATCTCGACCAAACTCCTCGTGGGTATGACCATGAATGTGGGCAAGGACCGGTCGTTCGATCAAGAATCGAGCAATAGAAAGGCTACCAACGCTTCCGCTAAAAGAAGCATCTAGGTGCCCGAATGCCGGTGCATTACAAAATTGTCGTCTGTTTGCGCCGTCGCATCGGAAACTCAGATCTAGCCGACCGTACGTAGTACCACAGCGTTAGCGCGCAGTACTTTTAGGCATTGCATTCCTCCCCCTCAGATGTAAAACTAGCCGTTGACCGGGGTCTGCACTGCATTTCAAGAAGCATTCCCTTACGTTTTTTTTGGCGACAGCATTACGAAGGGTCCTCAAAACATGAACAAAATGGAACGAACCAGGCAGTTCTTCAAACAGGCTGTGCGACCCGGACTGAAGGTGGGCTCACTTTCAATACTCGCCGTCGCCGCGTACGCGATCAGCATAACGCCTAGCTCGAACTCCACGGTTTTCGATGTTTCAGGAACCTATGAAGGCGGTGCTACCATCAGCGGTACCATCGACATTGACACGGTGGGGGACGGCGGGGTCACTGGCGGCAATCTCATTGTTGTTTCCAGCGGCTTAACCTATGACCTAGGGCTCAGTAGTGAGCCTCAATTCTATTCTCCCGACTATTGGCAAGTGAGATTTGACACGAATGGCGGAGCGCCCGAAATCTACCCTGGGATCTTTCTGGGAGACAGCTCAAACCTCGACGGCTATAGCGGCGGCCCGCTTTGTAGTTTGACTTTCGTCTGCGAGGGAAACGAATCGGGTTTGCTTTTCCAAAAGGTCGATCCGCCACTTTTCAGTGGGAGTTTAACCCTTGCTGCTCCCGAACCCACGTGTCTTCCGCTGCTCTTGACGGGTGCCGGTGCGGCGGTAGTGAGACTGCTGCGCAGGAAGCGCAAGACGGCCTGATTCGAGCTTCACCCAGTCGTCTGCCTCGACCAGTGGACTTTCGCCTCCGCGCCATCCCCAATTTCAAGCAGGCGTTTCATCCGCTGCAAGCTGCTTTGCGGCAAAAGACGATCAACCGGATGATGCGGCGGCGCTTGCGTCTGGACAGGGCGAGATGAAACCGTAGCCGCCCGGTAACCGCTACCGCGCCTTCCTGTCGATGGCATAGAACGCCGAAGTCTTTTGACAGCCGCCCCAGGGACGGCAGCGGCGCTTACACGGTAAGAGTTTCGGCGGTTGATCAACCGGCACTCAACTGTGGTGGCTTGCAAATGACAGCGCGGGTTCCTGCTCCGTTTCCTCGCATGACTCGATGGCAAGCTCCATGACCGTTTCTACCGCTATCCCGGTTGCATAGGATTCGGCATCGCCGTTTGACGCCACCCTAGTAATATCCCGTGCAGCAAACGGATTTGGGTTCAAGAACTCCTTCAACATCGTTAGCCTTACTACGGCATTGGTAAAGCCTCCCGCTCGACACTCGCCATCTGGACTCCATGTGACAGCGCACTTTTTACAACCAATGCCCGCGTGCTCACTTCGGTCGTGATCGCAGTCGCACAAATTGCCGTCGCATACTGTAATGTTTCTCACGTTGCGGCTACCTCCTTACTTAATTGTTCAGTTGGAGATGCTTCTTGACCGGCAGCACAGCAACGGGCGGCCCGATGTCTGAACGCGCTATATCTGCGCGACGACATTGATGAGCATATCCGAGGTTTGGAATTTCTTCAAGAGAATTCTGAAAAAGGCCGCTGAATATCATCCTCCACCTAGAGTTTGGAAACGTGCAGGCCCTTTCGGTGGGAGCATCCAGGTAATTTCACCTGCGGGCTTGCACCGGAAACGGGACCTAGCGACGGCACCATAATAGTCAGGGCTGCGATTCGGCACTCGCCCCATTTCAGACTTCCGGCTTGAGGAGCTTCGATTTCTGGTTGAGCACGCTAGCGGCTTTTGGATCGTTTATGGCGCTCGATGCTTTCAAAGATTTTACGTGTCAGTTCGGGGGTTGGGTTACTGTATCTCTGGTAAATTTTTTTAGCGAAAGCCGCTTCAGCTTCACGCTGTTCCGGTGTCATCGGTTTGAGTTGTTCTTTTTTCGGTTCCATTGAATTCACTCCTGTTTAGCGAGTCTGGGCTTTTCCCCGTCACGATGTTCGCCGCGCAAGTAGTCGATGCATATCTCATGCACCTTCGCGAAGAACATCATCTCCACGGCTTCCCGGTTCGGCATTAGCAGTTCGCTCGATGGCTTGCCGAGTTGACGCCCAATCTCGTTCACCGCGAACTCCCAGATCCGATCCACCGGCACGAGATCGACACCCGCCCGGATTGCGGGCCCCAAGTCCCGCTCGGTCCTCCTGCCTGTTCTTTCCAGGAAATCGGCAAGCAAGCCATCGAGGTGTGTATCCACTCGATCCTTCCACCAGCGGACATGAGCAAAGTAACGGTTGGCCGTGGCAATCTCGATCTCGAAGCCAAAGGTGAGCGCGGTGGAAACGTTGTCCCAAATTACGAATAGATCTCTGGGGCGAGCGGCCATTCTTCCCGCTTGGCGGTTCTGTAGCGCGGCGGCACAACTTGTCCGCACCCTCGCAAAGAATTCAGCCTCCAAACGCTCCCGATCGGCCGGCGGCACGATTGAAGGCTCTAGCTTGCGGTGCCCCACTACCCTAACCCCGGTTCCTACTTCCGTTTCTCTTGCCCAGACCCTGCCGCTGCGGCGATCGACTTTGCCAATCGCCTCTTCGATGGCGGCGGCTCGACCGAATCGACCATTGGTGGGGGCTACCGCGATCCAATTGAGTAGGTGTAGGTCGAGCCGTCGAACAACCTCGGTATTGCACCAAAAAGCCAAGCCGTGGGGGGCACTCACGCGTTGAGCCCGCGCCGAGACGAAATAGTAGAACGCGGTATTTATTAAGCACTTGATGTGCTCTATATAGTTCTCCCGGTTTAGGGCAAAGCCACGCTTATGAGTCTGTTGCGAATTCATATATCTCGACCACTCACCAGCGCGGCCCAAGCATTTCAGGCATTGGTAGAAATTATCGTTACTAATCTTGATCTCCGAGGGTAGGTGGAGATCCTGCCGGATCTTAGCCACCATCGCGTCGTCATTTAAAATGCACACGTCCGCATAAAGATGGAACTGCTGTGTCACCTTGTCGAGGTCAACTCGGCCACGTGGAGGATCGTCGCATCGCATGCTGCGCGGAACCGCTCCTATCCGTTGGCAGAGAGACCATTCCTTCTCGTGGGTCGTCGGATGGTGCGCGAACCGACCCGTAATCATAGCCTCCTCGATCCAGGCCCCGGCGATCATCAGCTTCCCATTCACCACCCAGAAGATACCTACCTCCGGCGACCCGGTCAGCCGCTCCCGCTGTTCCCTGGAACGTTCGTTGCGCCTTTGGACCCCATCCAGGTATTCCCGCAGGCGCTTCGCTTTGTCCTCTGGGGCTTCCGGTGATTTCTTTTTCATATCCGCTCGCCAGTAGATTCGTCCTCCCTATTGTTTCGGCGCAACTCACGGACCCGTTTGCAGTTATGAAAGCTCGTGCCGGGAATCAGGTTCTCTACATAAATGGCTGCCCCACACTGTAGGCAAAGACCACAGCCCTGCGGCGGATCTGCTTCGTTGCAGCCCAGCCCCGGTCTGCCACCCGGAAGGCTGCGGGCACGTTGAACGATGCTCTCCACGCTCTCGTCGCCGCGCGTCCTGCCCGATTTGTGGTGCGCATACTTGAGACAGTAGTAGAGCTTCTCTTCGTCCGATGTCGCCGCCATGTTAGCGGCATGAAGTTCGTCCTCAATCGGCTCGGACTTCCAGCCAAATATGTCTCCCAAGAGCCTTGCTCTTTCCTCCCCATCAGGAGCGGGATCGGGAGAACGCGGTTTCCGCGTCCGGCGAATTAGGATATTCCGGATGAAGCAGCACACCCAAACGTGTCGGCCATCATCCAGAATCACGTCGATCATTTCGTAATGAGGCTCACTTTCACAAGCGGCGGTGCAGCAGTTGATATCGAAGTGCTCGAAGTCCGCACACGTGAAATAGGTGGGCTCCGTCAGCCGCTTTTCGAGTTCGGCCCTGATGATCGGTGAGTACTCATCGGGGCCACCGGTCGTCGCTTCGTGCTCGTGCAATGTCTGATCGATAATTTGTTGTCTGGTCTGCATATCTCGCGGCTCTCGGCCAAGCAGGTGGCTACTTCTCCCACTTCTCCCGGTCATCGCCTTCCCATTCAGTGGACTCCTCCCCCTGATCCATCAGGTGAACCCACAAGCGACCGTCGATGCCGCCGAAGTTCAAGTGGAAATACTTTCTTCCTGCCTTAATGCCCATAAACCAACCTTCGTGCCTCATCTGTTCCAGATGGATACTCGCGCCGTGGGCTACGATTTCGTCCAGGGCCGGTCTTCCGTCCGCCAGCTCGCCTTGTGTTCTGATCTCGATCGAACTGCCATCTTTATTCCAAATCATTTCTTGATCCTCCTGGAACAGATGAAGGACATGTTAGTTGTTTTGCCTAACGGTCGCCTTGCCACCCGGCCCTTACGATATTTTGCTGACCGATTAGCATTCACCAACGCCGCTGATCTGTTTTTCGGCACGACACGCACAAGGTTTTCCACCATCCAGTGCTGAGCACCCGTCACCGTGCCTCCGGCAGATCGTCATCGTCTGAACTGACTTGCTCGAACTCAAGACAACCGAACTCCTGATAGGTCAGCAAACCGGCCCGAAGGCTCAGCGGGTTTACACAGACACCCCAATCTAGCCCTGCGCCGCCTTCCAGGAGACTGAAGAATCGGCAATGGGCCGAACAGTCGGGTTGAGTCGGCGCATCGCTTAGCAGGCTCCGCTGGCCCCATGGCTCAAAGTCGGTGGGCATGCGTTTCGCAATGTCGAACAATTGCTCATGATTTCGTTGTGGCATTTGACTCCTTAGTCGTTTGTGGGCTGCTGGCTGATCCTGCTTTAAGGCTGAACCGAGCCAACCAGGAGAGCCCGAACTGATTGTGGATCTGTTGGAGGAATCCAAAAGATTGGCCTGTCATCCAATCGTGGTTGAGTTTGGCCTTCCAGAAGCGCCCATTCAATTCGGCGTATTCGTGAAGAGCTTCCAATTGTGCCGATGTCAGTTGTTTTGCCCTCATGCTCTTAATCTACGGACCTGTCGGTCCCCAAATGGATTCGTTGAGAAAATAATGACGATTTGAACGAACTTTCAAAATTTGCAGGCTGACTGCGTATTCCGGCGAAGCTGAACGCGATTCCGGTAGGAAGCCGAACGGCATTCCGGTCCGAAGGTGAACACCCATCGGAGCGAAGCGACGCTGGCCCTACGATTGTGCAAAAAGTGTTCGGCTTCGTCAAGTAGGAAGAGCTAGAGGGAGGCGGAAAGGGTGGTCCGGAGCGAAGCGGAGGAAGAAAGCCACGAGCGGAGAAAGGGGTGCGGGGAAAGGGGCGCAGTCCTTTTCCCCGCCTCAGTACTGTAGAGGCCCGGAGCGCGCTGTTAGCGCTCCGGCTTGCTACGGGGCTTGCGCATCGAGTCGCCGCGCATTTCAATGCGATGCGCGTTATGCACGATGCGGTCGAGGATGCCATCGGCGAGTGTCGGATCGCCGATCTGCTCATGCCAGCGCGCGACGGGCAGCTGCGAAGTGAGAATCAGCGAGCGCGTTTGATAGCGGTCTTCGCAGATCTCCCAGAAGTCGCGTCTCTCCGTTTCGCCAAGCGGCGCCATGGCCCAATCATCGATCACCAGCACATCGATGCGGCTGAGACGCGCCAGCAAAGTGCGAAAGCTGCCGTCCGCCCGCGCCAGTGTGAGATCGTGAAACAACGTGGCCGCGCGTGTGTAATAAGCCGAGTAACCGTCGCGACAGGCTTTCTGCGCCAGCGCCGAAGCGACGTAGCTCTTACCAACGCCGGTAGGCCCCAACACGAAAATGTTTTCATGCTGCGCGACCCAAACCGATTCCAGCGTCAACGCGCGGATGAAGCTTTTGTCCAATCCACGCGCCGCACGGTAGTCGATATCTTCCACGCAAACGTTGCCCCGCAGTTTGGCTCCTTTCAAGCGGCGCTCCAGCACTTGATTTTCGCGCCAGGTCCATTGCTGGTCCACCAGCATTCCGAGACGCTCCAAGAAACTCAACTCTTTCGCGGCTGGATCTTGTTCTTGCGTCTTCAGTGCATCCGCCATGGCGGGCAACCGCAAGGCGAGAAGTTTGTCGATGAGTGGTTGTTGTAGCATGTTCGTCTGTTATCCTCGTCCTTTAGTTGAAGTACTCCGAGCCGCGAATAAAGTCATGCGGCGCCGCTATCTTCGGCGGCGCCGGCTTTGCCAGCGGCATGGCATCGAGCGAGTGTTTCAAGATCGACTTGACACTGTGGTAGTTGCACGCGCCCGGTTACAGCCGGCATCGGTATAAGCTCCTTTTGTAGGTTGTTTTCGTAAGTGTTCATAGTGTTCATACAAGATTGCGGTGGTCCCAAGCTGGAAGTGTCGTTCAGATTGCCGGCAGTGTCAGTCATGATTCCCTCGCTTGCCAGGGCCCGGGAGAGCAAAGCCAGCGGTGGTCTTCATGGAGCCGCAGAGAAGGCTGCCGCGCAAAGACCAGATACTGTTCATCAAATCGTCAAGGGCGATCTTTCCGTCTTCTCTGAAATCAGTTTGGGCAGCCATGATGAACGCCTCTCGGAGCTGGGCAAACGAAAAGCCGGCGGATTCTTCGACCGCCTCATCAAGGTTCACGTCTGCAAAAGCGGGATCCATTCGGACAATGTACTGGCGGCGAAGTTCCGCCGTTGGATCGGCGAACAAAACAACCCGATCAAAGCGGCCTGGCCTGCGGAAGAATGGCGGGGTCAAGCGCCGTGGGCTCATTCGCGGTCGCGATCGTGATAATTCCCTCCCCGCTCGCGACGCCATCAAGACAATTGAGCAACTGTTGGAGGCTTATCTTGGTCTTGCTTTGCCTGCCATTCGTCGCAAGCGTTACGGAATGGCCGTGTTTTTCCAACAAACACCGGGCGATTTTCTGGTTAATAGCGTTATCTTCGGCGAGCAAGATGCGAAGATTTTTCGGTCCAGTTTCGGTAGCAAGAGAGTAACGAGTGAGCAAAGGGGAAGGTCCCGCGCCGACTTCCTGCGGCCTGCTTGAAAGAACGCCTAAGAGCATAGCCTCCAAGTCAGATGATCGCGGCGGTTTGGTCAGATAAGCGGTTACACCCACTTGGCGGCAGCGTGCCGTATCCCCCCTTCGTCCGCCTGAAGTGAGCATCACCACGCCAAGGGGCAAGAGTAGTATCCTGCGTCGCTTGTTCGGCCAGCGTGAAGCCATCCATTTCCGGCATGTGCGAATCGGTAATGAGTAAGCGGAACGGTACTCCGGCGCGGGCAGCCGTTCTCAGCAACACCAGCGCTTCATTTCCATTACTCGCCGCGCTAGCCATCATGCCCCACCGCCTTAACGTCTCCGTGAACATTCGGCGATTCACCGCATGATCGTCAACGATGAGAGCCGTAACTCCGACGAGTGATAAATCAGATGTTCCCCGTGGTACAGCTACGCTGTGCGAACGTCCCAAGTCGGCTGTGAAATGAAAGGCGCTTCCTTTCCCCACTTCACTCTCGACCCAGATCATTCCACCCATCAAGTGAACCAGCCGGGTAGAGATTGTAAGCCCGAGGCCTGTGCCTCCATGCTTGCGAGTGGTGGATGAATCCGCTTGCGAAAACGGTTTGAAAATCAGATCCCTCTTTTCCTCAGGAATTCCAATCCCTGTGTCGCGCACTATGAAGTGGATACGAACGCAATCACCCTGGCATTTGCAGTTTGCGCAGAGCGCGATCTCTCCGTGTTCGGTAAACTTCAGCGCGTTACCCAGCAAATTGGTAATCACTTGTCGCAGACGGCCAGGATCGCCATGAACCAACGCTGGGATATCGGGGCTGAAGTCCGCGATGAGTTCGATGCCCTTCTCACCGGCCTGCAAAGCAAAAGGTCGAACTGTGTCTTCCGAGCTGTCGCGCAAGTCGAAGTCGATAAACTCTAACTCTAGTTTGTCGGCCTCTATTTTCGAGAAGTCGAGAATCTCGTTGATGGTGGTGAGCAACGATTCGGCGGAAGCGCGTGCCATCGTGAGGAATTCCTGTCGCTCGCCCCGGTCCGCGCTTTCGATGGCCAAATCGATCATTCCCATCACGCCATTCATGGGCGTACGGATTTCGTGGCTCATCGTCGCCAGAAAGGAACTCTTGGCCTGGCTCGCCTCTTCGGCGCGCTTGGTTTGCACCAACAATTTTTCGTTGCGTTCTGCGAGACCTTAGTTCAACGTTTTCAGCTCGTCTTGATACTTCTGGAGTTCTTTCTCAATGGCTTGTCGCGCACTGATCTCCTGCTCCAGCGCTTTGTTGGCTTCTCTGAGCTGAGACGCACTAGGGATGGTGAGAAGAACCGGGATGAGTCGAGCTAGAGCGATGGCGGTAATTATTGAGGCAAGGGCGGTAAATGATTTAAGGAGTCCCTCAAGGCGATAAAGAGGTATCCATACGGTCACGATGGACATCGCGTGGGTTGCACCGCACGCCAGGATGAAGGTGGCAAACGCGGCAAAAGCCAATCGAAAGGAATATCTTTGCGCTTGCGCATCACAATCACTAGTAAGATCGGGATGCAGAGGTAGGCACGCGAGATCAACGCATCTGACAGGACGTGGAGCCAAAGGACGTCGGAATGCCAGCCCAGGCAATAGCCGTGCGGCATGAAGTCGGTGGCAAGCAGGCTCTTGATGGATGACAGCATCTGATTAGTTGCGAGGATTCCCTCATTAGCCTTATCGGTAGGGTCCTTCGAGAATAACCCGCGAAAGTGGCAATAAATCAACGACCTCCAGAATTGGCGTTTGAGCAACCTGGCCGCTGCCGCACCCCCGGAGCCGCAAGCGGAGGGGTTCTCATTCTCATAATCCGTCATCGCCGTAGGGCATGAGCCATTCATCGGAAGAGATCTGGGATTGGGGTGAAGGTGTGGAATCATAGGACCCAATCGGGCAGCGGATGGACTACTTTAACTCATACACGCCCCGAAGTTGGCGATTGAGCCGCTTTCTCGCTCGCCGTGGCATCCGTTCGCGTCCAGCGTTCTGATTATCTGATCATTAGTAGCGGTCACGCGCCTGCGGCCCTTCAGGTAACGCGGTGTCCAAGTCACGCCGGATTCCGCAGGAAGCTTATCCCCCCGCGCGTCGGGGGGAACCCAAAGGATACTGGCTGCCGGCTCGTGACGGCGGAGTCGGTGGTTGAAAATCAACGTGTGAGGTGGCCGTTCTAGGCTAGGATTAAATGCATGACGATCAAGCATCTTGCCCTTTTGGCAGTCGCGCTGATAGGTTCCCTGACAGCTTCGGCAGAAAAAAACTGACGCTGGGCGATGTGGTGATGATGCATGTGTACCTTGGGGAGATCCCGCGAAAGACGGCAAGATGGACTTTGCCGGAATGATGGGCGGCTATTCCCAATTCTTCGGCACCAAGGACCAACCGAACAAGCCCGCGTGCACCACGGTGCAAGTGGTTCTGCCCGCCGGTGTTCGTGGCGCTTTGGTAGAAATCGACCTAATCGCAGTGCGTCCAAAGTAGCAGCGGCAGGCGGCCAGTATTCAAATCATGGATCTCGCTCGGTGAGAGAAACGGCGCGTCACGTATACCTAGATTACGTGTCTTATTCCATCGACAGCAAGCTTGTCATAGCCGTTGCTTCGAGCGCCCTGTTCGATCTACGCGAAACCGACAAAATCTATCGCGAGCAGAAACTGGAAGCATACCGCTCATATCAGCGGGAACATGAGGACGAGGTCCTCCCGGTCGGCGTGGCATTTCCGCTCATACGGCGTATCCTCTCTCTAAACGACAAAATTTCGGATTGTTGCCCTGTCGAAGTTGTACTGCTCTCGCGCAAAGACCCGGACACGGGTCTCCGGCTTTTCAAATCCATCGACAAGCACAAGCTGGACATCACGCGGGCAGCTTTCGTTGGCGGCCGCGATCCATTTCGATACCTGGGCGCGTTCAATACCTGTCTGTTCTTGTCTGCCAACCCGTCCGACGTTGCGGACGCGATTGCGGAGAATGTGCCCGCAGGACTGGTTTTCCCCACGGATTTTCTCGACGACGATTCGGATGACGAACTGCGGATTGCTTTTGACTTCGACGGAGTGCTGGCAGACGATTCGGCCGAGGTCGTGTTTCAGGAACAACGACTGAACAAATATCTGGAATCGGAAACTCAAAATGCAGGCATTCCCCTGCCGTTCGGTCCATTACACGGCTTCTTTGTTGAGATCGCCCGGTTGCAAGAGCGTGAACGCGCGCGATCTCAACCACAGGCCGGCCGAACTGCGCGGATCAGAACAGCAATCGTCACTGCGCGTGGCGCCCCCGCTCACGAGCGCTTGGTTACTACGCTGCGGAGTTGGGGTATGCATGTTGACGAGGCTTTCTTTCTTGGCGGAATGGAGAAGGCGAGCGTCCTGAACGCATTTAAACCGCACATCTTCTTTGACGATCAGCTGACGCACATCACTGGCGCTGCCGATCATGTACCGTGCGCACATGTGCTGTTTGGGATTGCCAATCGTATGCGTTCAGACGGCCGTGATGCGGGTTCAATACGACGGCGACAGCCAGGTACCGATGGATCAAGGCCATCAGCAGCATGACCTACGTCCAGAGTTTGGAAGTCTGAATCGCGAATGTAGCGAACGGTTGTGACGTTTGATCGCACAGCGGAGGGCTATGCTCGAAGAGAGCTGGCATCGCCGGAGAGAGCGGTTCGAGCACACAACAAGATATGTACGCGATTGAAGCCACAAATGAAAAAGGGCGCCGTTGGATTTCCGGCTTCTTTGAAAAGCAGCCGGATGCAGAACAGTACTACTCGAAAATTCCCGCGGAACTGCGCAGCCGGCAATATATAAGAGAGATTCCTTTTTCGACGTATCCCTTCTTTGTAATCGAAAACCTAATCGAAAGGGGTCCGTTTCAATACGTTGATGTTATGGCCGTCGAAGCCGCATTAGCAGCACTTCCACCCGGCGGGACTGAAGACGACGAGTTGTTAATCATTTTCCAAATAACAGCAGACTTTTTTTCGCCGGAAGCTGGTACAGATTGCATGGGCCTTCTACATCATGAACATATTACCGGCGACGTAGCCAGTCGAACAAGTTGCAGTTTCGTTCGACGCCGCCCGCGAAAAACCAATGGCAAACTGGCGAGACGGGGAAAACACTAGTTTAGGGCATTGTTTTATTCAGTTCCATCCGGTAGCCAATTTCACCGGAGTAAGCGCAGTTTGAAGGGCAGCGGGAAAACTCGGAGAAAGCAAAATGCTCAGTAAAGAGGCCCTCATCGCCAAGGTACTGGTTGAAAACGATATCGATCCCGGCGAGATCTACCTGGCGAAGGATGAGAATGCACATCTGCGTTCCGGCGGTTATGCGGACGTAATCGTCGCCGAGATGCGGCACAATCGCCTCCCAAATGCCAATCGCTATTTCACGTGCGACGATTTTGCCTGCTTTGATGTGAAGTGCGACGACCTTTGCCACAGTCACTATTCCCATTACGACAGCTGGATTGTAACTTTGGCCGATGGGTCTTTCGCCTGGGTGTGCGATCCGCTGAAGGACCTGCTCACGCGTCAAATAGATGATATGCGCAGAGAAAAAGGAACACCGGTCCGGTTGTTGTTGGACTCCATCTTCGGTGGCGCCGAACCGTCGGTGCCTCTTCTCCAGAACCACCCGGATCGAGAGTCGACCGCGATCTACGATCTCGAATTGCCATCGTCGCTCGAAGCGGGCGGCATAGATTACGACTATCTCGGGCACTGGTGGAAGCTAACGAAACTGCCGAGTCGGACGACGTCAAGCTCAAGTGCTGTCTTAGATACGTTCACCACAGCTATGGCCGGAAAGGTCCAGCGCTACAAACCATCAACGCAATTGTCGATGGGTTGAAGGCGCGCGACGTCCCTAAGGCCATTAGTTCGCCGGCGATTGGCTGGGACATTCGCGGCAAGAGAAAGACGAAATAAACATGAGCAACGAACCGAAGCAGGAGAAGCCGGCGGGCATGCGAGAGATGCTGGATGAAATTCACAAGCGCAATAGCGATAAGACCGCAAAGGAACAGACGAAGGAGCAGCCAGGCGCGGCGGAGGTAGGCATCTTCTGGGAGCTGAATGGCGTTCTCATCCTCGATGGGGTTCGAGTGGAAGAAGCGGAAGCCTGGGGTCAGTTCAGGAATTATCCCGGTAGCCACGAGAAGATGTGGCGCCGCTACCAACGCGTCGATACTGGTCCGCGAGACATGGAATATGACGCACCACCGCGCGGGCGCGTCGTCTATGACACTTTGGCGGGTCAATTTCACCTCTATGCCGACGCTTGCATTCTTCGGAACGACGCCCTGTTGGCCAAGATCCGGGGCGATCTGCACTTACCGCCGGACGTCGAGGCCGGTCCAGATGATCACTACCGGTGTGCGAAATGCTTGGCTGCATCGCCGGGCGGCCATGACATATGAAGTCAAAACCGTTCAGAAAGCCCGGCTTTGCGCTCAATCGGGAAGATTACATAGATCACCTCCGCCGGTTGATCCATCTGCCGCTCTGCTACTTCTTACAGGCAAGACTTCGCCAGGCTGAGGATCACGACGGCCTGCTTCTTTGGTGGAACAGTGAAGTTAGAAGACTCATCGATTTGCAGATTCCGAGTTGGCTCTCAATCGCCAGTACCAATGGCCGATTCAAATTAACCGCGGCCATAGAGGAAGCGATCAACCAGCTCGAAAACCGCACCGATCACCTTTGGGCAAGCGTCACAAAAAAGAGGGCGGAGGATGTTGCGGCCCATCCTTCAACGTTGGTATTGCCCGACCGGCAGCGATTGGAGGCCGAGTTCTTTTCGTGGATACGGAGGAATTGTGCTGCCATACAGGATTTCAGCACGGACAGAATGCCCGCCCGTTCAGATGGTGTATTGGCCGTTTGGGATCATGTCTCTTCCGCACTCACCTACTGCTTCGAAATCGAGATCGCCACCGCTAATCAATACTTGACTCATTTGGTTTGGTGGGAAGATCGGGGTGGGCACTTTTCTTGAGCGGCTCAGCGATTGGATTCAAATCTACAGCGGTAGTAGCGTCGATGTGCCGATGGCTCTGCGAGCGGGTGTGGATCTGGTTTTGGTGGATCGCGTTTGGAATTTCGCGGCCACAGAGATTGCACGGCAGCTCGGCAAGCCGGCGGCGGAACTTTTACGGCCTAATCGCGAAGCCATCGAAGCGGCCTTCTTTGCCGAGGTCACTAGAGTGTGCGCCGCGGCTCGCCGAAAACGGCGCCGCCGTGATTAGTTTTGAACCAATTCTTAGTAGATGTGGCCAGTCGGGGCGAGCGGTCAACACCCTGAGTGACGGCTGTTTGGTGACAAGCGATGTCGAAAACACTTTAACGCCGGAACTGGTTGCGAAGCTGAAACACATTAGGGAGACGGAATAGCGCCAATGAAAACTAGAGAAGAAATCATTAACTCCTTCGTCGCGGACAAAGAAGCTATATACGCCAACTGCGCTTGCCCCCTGGGCTGAGACAAACAGTTAAGAGACTGTTTACCGTTCGATGATAATTTGGTTCCTTGAAACTCGCAATCGTTCTAATCTGGTGCTGTCGGTGAAGCGGAGACGGGCAATGCTGGCGAGCACCCCGTCAAGGAATAACCGGCCGGAACTCATCGCGAACGATGGGCAGGGCGTGTTTCTTCCGGCGCGTCCTATAACCTGGCCCGGACCCGACCGGACAGCGGCACTCTGGCCCAGGTTTACAAGAGGTAACAACACATCGGAGCGAAAGATTCCGACATGCCTGATAAAACGCTTGCCGAGGGCGCCCTCAATTTTTGTTTTGGTGGAGTACTGTTTTTTCATGCGCGGACCTGCTGAGTAGTTGAGGAGGAACAACCGGCAGCGAGAGTTCGAATTCAATCGGCGGACGGTAGTCCAGTGCCGAGTGCAGAGGCTTGCGGTTGTAAATCTTTTCAATGAACCGCTCGATGGATGCACGCGCATCGGCCAGGTCGCGGTAATCCTGCCGATGGACCTCTTCATATTTCAGGGTCTTCATGAACGATTCGCAGAACGCATTGTCGTAAGGATTTCCTTTCCGGCTCATGCTAATGATGACGCCGTGATCTTTCAGCAAGGCGGAGTAGTCGTGCGAGGCATATTGCGCGCCCCGGTCGGAATGGGTAGTAGCCACATCCAACCGAAAACCTCCGTTAAGGAATATTGTTGATTTCCTCGTCCCTGATTTTCTGGTTTCGGTATGAGGGGTCGCGAAGCCCGTTCTTCTCGATGTTAGGCAAACGTTGGGCATCTATAGGCACGGGACCCGGCTAAAGGGAGTACTGGAGACGTGATGACTCTCAGGATGCAGGCAGCAGGGCTCGAATCGAGGGGTTTAGAAACCCTGCCCGTTTTGAACGGAATATACTCCGCTAATGACGCGCCGTACAGCTATTTCTTTTGTCACAACTCCGTTGCTTGCGCGCGGAACCACGAAGACCTTCGATCCGGATTATGGGTCTGGGCTTGATGCTGCCGCAGCCATTCGCGCTCGCAACATATCCTCTGTCGAGTTGACGAAACACGTCTTCGAGAGGATTGATCGATTCCAACCTAGGCTCAATGCCTTTGTCTACCAGATGCGTGAGGAAGCTTTGGTCAACGCTCGCCGTATCGATGAAACTGTTGCGCGCAGGAATCCACGCTTACCGCCGCTCGCGGGAGTGCCGGTGGTGGTGAAGGAGAGCTTCGGCGTAGCCGGCAGGCCCTGCACATGGGGAATTCCCGCTTTAAAAAATACGCGCGCCGCAGGGAACTCAACTGCGGTGCAGCGCCTTGTGGAGGCCGGGGCAATTATTGTCGGCGCGACCAACGTACCGTTCGAACTGACGGACGGACAATCATACAACGAAATCTACGGCACCACAAATAATCCTTGGGACTTGACTCGAACACCAGGTGGGTCGTCGGGCGGTACTGCCGCCGCGCTGGCCGCCGGGATGGGATTCCTGGGTATTGGCAGCGACCTCGCGGGTAGCATTCGCTCTCCCGCCCACTGTTGCGGCATTTTCGGCCACAAGTCAACGCTCGATGTGTTGAGTTTGCGCGGCCAGGCCCCAGGAGGTGTATTGGCTGATCCTGGTTTTTCGACTCTGCTGGCTGTAGCAGGTCCGCTGGCGCGTACAGCACAGGACCTTGAGACGGCATTGGATGTGCTCGGTGGCCCTGAGGTGCCAGACTCAATTGCCTACACTTGGAGACTTCCCAAAGCACGATATGAACAGCTTCGCGAGTTCCGTATTGGGTACGTGCTGGATGATCCGCTGATGCCCGTATCATCGGAAATCAGGCCAGCATTGGAATCAGCGGTCCAAGCATTCGAGAAAGGTGGAGCGCGAATGCAGGTTGGCTGGCCTTCGGGCTTCTCCTTCCAAGAAATGTTTTCCACTTATCTTGTGATGTTGACCGCCTTCAACTTCAGCATTGCGCCGCCTGCGGCTCAAGCCCAGCAAAGGGCGGAATTTGCCAGCCCGGAAAAAAATGAGCGTGCAAGCGCCTCACTCATCGAGTTCGCAAGTTGGCATCGCTACAACCTGCGCAGACTCGCATTCCGCGCGGCTTGGCAGCAGTATTTCCGAGACGTGGACGCATTCCTGCTGCCAGCGCTTCCGGTGCCAGCGTTTCCTCACGATCATACGGACAAGGAGAGGCGGCAGTTGGAGACGCCGGAAGGACCACTGCCCTACATGAAAGCGTTGCGGGTATATGCGAGTGTCGCGACAATGACGGGTTGTCCGGCAACAGTTGCGCCAGCGGGTAAGACGCCAAATGGGCTTCCCGTTGGCATCCAAATTATGGGACCGTACCTTGAAGATGCTACGCCAATCCGTCTCGCTGGCCTTCTCGCCAGGGAGAACGGCGGCTTCACAGCCCCTCCTGGCTATTGAGCTTTGGTATTTCGCCGTTTGAGGCGAAAGCGTAGAAACCCTCCTGATAGCTGCGATAGACCCTCTAACTAAGTCGGTTCCCTCCGACCGCAATACAATCGAAACTGCGCAGAATAAGGATACTGCGCAGTTTTGCTGCTCTCGGGAGGCTATATGGCGAGACGAAGCCGTCCAAAACGTGCGAAAGTGCGTGGTAATTCGGCAAAGGCGCAATTTGCGGCGGGGTTAGCTGACATCATTTCGGAGACGACACGGCTCTGGCGCAAGCACCATCTCGGATATGACCAGACCAAATACGTAGTCGAGCAGGCGCGCCGGCGCCTGAAACTGCAACCGGTCGGCAATCGCCGGAGAACTGTGAAGCGCCTTGACAAATCGGAAGTGGAACGGCTGATCGGTAGCACATACCAATCCCATAACAAGTACGGCCTCATTGGGTCAATCCTTCCCGTGGTTTGCGCCGGTCGAAGGCCATATGCAAGGCAGCAATCGCCAGATCATCCTCCAGCGTTCGGTCCAGCGCCCAGCCGGTGACCCGGCGTGAAAACGCATCCAGCACCACCGCCAGGTAGACGAACTCGTTCTCCAGGCGGATGTAGGTGATGTCGGCAATCCATAGCTCATTGATCTGCGTTAGCTCCATGTCACGCGCCAGATTCGGATAGACAGGAAGACCGTGGCTCGAATCGGTGGTCGTCACAAACTTCTTCTGGCGCAGGCAAAGCAAATTGTCTTCGCGCATGATGCGTGCCAGGCGCATGTGGTTCACTTTCCACCCGCGCCGCTTCAGTTCCTCCTTGATCCGGGGGCGGCCGTAGCAGGGAAACTCCAGCGCGATGCTTTGAATTTCGCTCCGCAGATCCAGGTCGGCGTCCGGCTGTTCGCGGTTCGGGTCGAAGCGGTACAACCCGGCTCGGCTGACTTTACCCAGCTCGCACATTCTTGAGATTGTCATTTTGCAGCCTTCTTCTTTGGTTTGCGCCCGGATGTGACGGTAGGTCGCGGCTTTCCAGTCAGCGCCTGCAGCATCCGCTCTTCTTCGATTCGCTGCAAGCACCCCTTCAAAAAATCAATCTCCACCGTTTGCTGACCCACCTTGCGCTCCAGTTGCGCCACTTTGGTTTCATCCCAGCGCCGCTTGCCTCCGCCTGGAAACGCATTGCCGGGACCGTGGCGGAATTCCTTCCGCCACCGGTGCAAAACATTTGGATTGATTTCAAAGGCCCGCGCCACCTCGGCAGCCGATGAGCCCTGTTCCAGCCGCTGGATCGCGGCCAGTTTCATTTCTTTCGTGAACTTTCTTCGAGATATTCCCATGAGTCAAATTCTCCATTCGCTGAATTTTGACTCTTAACTGTTTGTCTCAATTTGGGGGCAACTCCAGGTGAGTTTCGGGACAAAAAAGAGCCAATGAAATCAGGGCTTTCAGCGTCCCATATGTCTCTCCCATAATGAGAGCGTGAAAATCATCCAAACCGCGCCCCTTGCGGGCTCCCGGCCGACGGGCCCTTTTCATCCCTCGTTGCGGCGGCCTAAAGGCCGTCCTGGGTGAGTCACAACGATTCACGCTTTATTTAGGGCCACTAACCCCATGAAAATACACGGCTTGTCTCTTTCGACTCCGGTTTTCGTGATCCAGACGAACCTACGTCTCGGCTAAATTCAAACCAGTTAAAGGCGGTTGTTGTCAGGCGTCTTCCATATAAATCTCGAGGACGCCTCTGGGCCAAGCCGGAATCTCCGGGCTTCGATCTTTGCCTCGAAGATGCTTTTCGAGTAGGCACCGATTCTTTCTCGCCGCAAGGTGTTCAAAGCGTCGGCCCACGGTTATTTGAAAACTCAATATTGCCGGTCTTCGGAAAGCCGGTAGCGTCTCTTGGGTCACCCCATTTTCATCCGCAGGGATGGCCCAGCGGGCCAAAGAAGTTGAAAAACCGAATATAGATTGGTGTCAAGAACGCAGTCACGACGAACGAGCCTAACTTGTTCCCTACGGCCTGACAGACATCCCGCCGTTGGGTTCGTTTTTTCAATTGCTCGTTAGGCCAGAATTGGCTTCGAATCAC
Organism: Bryobacterales bacterium; assembly: GCA_963785595.1. Taxonomy (GTDB): domain Bacteria; phylum Acidobacteriota; class Terriglobia; order Bryobacterales; family Bryobacteraceae; genus Bog-105. The sequence continues at coordinate 414,097 of CAWAVY010000007.1, forward strand.
AAAAACGCCAAACAGGCCGCCCCGAAGTCTTCGCCGGCCTAAGCTTGTTCTCGCTGGCAGGACAATTTGATGGCACTCTGTCCGCCAATTGAGATACGATACAGCTTCAACCTTTATGAAAACCAATCGACGCAGCTTTCTGGTCGCCAGCGGGTTGACTGCCCTGGCAGCCACTCGCGCGGTGGGCGCTAACGACTCGATCCGCCTCGGCGCCATCGGTTGCGGTGGCCGCATGCGAAACATTCTCGACTCTGCCGACACTAACGGCGGCTTCGAACTGGTGGCGGGTTGCGACGTGTACGAGCCGCACCGCGAGGCGATCCGCACCCGGTCCGCCGATTTGGCCAGCACCCACTTGGATTATCACGAGTTGCTCGATAAAAAAGACATTGACGCGGTGGCCATAGCCGCGCCCGACCACTGGCACGTGCGCATGGCCTGCGATGCGGTGGCGGCGGGCAAAGACGTGTATCTGGAAAAGCCAGTCACGCACACCCTCGAAGAGGGCGACACTCTGATCAAAGCCGTGCGCGATTCTAAACGCATTGTCCAGTGCGGCATGCAGCAGCGGAGTTGGGCACACTTCGCCGACGCCGTGAATTTAATCCAGAGCGGCAGCATTGGGCGCATCACCCGCGTCCGCACCTTCTGGTATCAGAACTACCAGGAACGCCCGCCGTTAAAGCACATTGACGCTCAATTGCTCGATTGGAAGCGCTGGCTGGATGGCGCGCCCGACCAGCCTTACGATGAAGAAAAATACCGCCATTGGCGGTGGTTTTGGAATTTCGGCGGCGGTGCGTTTACGGATTTGTTCACCCACTGGATTGATGTCGTGCATTGGGCTATGAAGGACGACGCGCCGAAGCTGACGCAGGCCATGGGCGACAAATACTTCTTCGATAAGTGGGATTGCCCCGACACGGTGCAAGCTATTTTGCGCTATCGCGATTTCGAGGTCGGCTATGACGGCACCATGGTGTCCTCTATAGACGACGGCGGCTTGGAGTTCCGCGGCACGCACGGAACCTTAAAGCTCGACCGGGGCGGCTTCGAAATTTTTCGCGAGCACATCAAGGGAGAAAACCCGCTGCTCAAAGAACGCAGCGCTGAAGACGGCACCATTACCCATGTGGGGAACTTCTTCGATTGCGTGCGCGATCGCAAAGAGCCCAACGCGCCTGTGGAAACCGGCGTGGCGGCGGCGCGTGCCGGACATTTGGCCAATTTGGCAATGCGGAAGAGCGAAAAAGTAGTGTGGCCGCTCAAGGCGTGAAGCCCGAGCAGATTTCTATTCGCATTGCCCTGGAATCCGACGTCCCAGTCCTGCGCCCGCTTATCGACGCCTCCGTGCGCGGTTTGCAAGCCGGCGACTATTCTCCCGAGCAAATCGACGCCGCCTTGCGCAAAGTCTTCGGCGTCGATAGCCAGCTTATTGCCGACGGCACGTATCTGATTGCAGAAAACAGCGGCGGCGAAATCGTCGGCTGCGGAGGTTGGAGCAAGCGCAGGACCTTATATGGCGGCGATGTCTGGGTGGCGCGCGAAAATTCGCTGCTCGACCCAACCAAGGATGCGGCCAAAATACGCGCCTTCTTCGTTCATCCAGATTGGGCGCGGCGCGGCATCGGTACGCTGATTCTTGAGGCCTGCGAGAAAGCCGCCCTGGCCGCCGGCTTCACGCGTTTTGAAATGGGCGCAACCCTCACGGGCGTTCCCCTCTATAGCGCGCGCGGCTACACGGCGCTAGAGAATCTGGCGGTGCCGCTCGGGGATGGACTGGCGCTGCCCATCGTCCGCATGCAGAAACAAATCTCCGCAATCACTTAGCTTGAGCCAATCGCAATTCGTCCTCGAGTTCGTAAATGCGATCCTCTACCGCTTTGGTGGGCTTACCGGCCGCCTGCGTTTCCGCTAACTTCTTGCGGCTTTTTTCCAATTGTTTCTGGATCGCAGTCTCTTTCGGCGAAATGACCTCAGCCTTGGCCGGAGCTTGTTTCGAAATCGCCTGCACGGGCGTCGCCGCGGCAACCTTCTTCGGCTTCTTTCCCTTGGCGGGCAAGCTCACTTTATGGCCGAAATCCTCCATTAGCTCACGCTGTATGAGCAGGAGTTCGTTGGCGAGTTCCTGGAAACGGCGCAGGAGATCTTTCTTGGCTTCGGCGCGCAGCTTCAAGTAATGGGACTTGGCGTCGCGATATTGATCGATTGTGCTGGACATGGATTGGGCGCGACCTCATTATAGTTGGTGCTCAAACGCAATGCCATACTTGAAGAATAAGTCCATGGCGCGTAACGAGAGTGTGGAAACGCGGGACCATTCGCTCCCTGAGGTGCATGAGAGCGTTGGCACGTCGCATACGCACTTCTGGAAACGCCTCCTTTCCTTCGCCGGACCAGCCTATTTAGTAAGCGTGGGTTATATGGACCCCGGTAACTGGGCCACCGATCTGGAAGGAGGCGCGAAGTTCGGCTACCGGCTTCTGTGGGTTCTGGTGGTTTCAAACTTGATGGCGCTGCTGCTGCAGACGCTTAGCTCGCGCCTCGGCATTGTGAGCCGCCGCGATTTGGCGCAAGCGTGCCGCGACGAATACCCGCGGGCCGTTTCCTACGTTCTTTGGCTGCTCTGTGAATTCGCCATTGTCGCCTGCGATCTGGCCGAAGTTCTGGGCGCCGCCATCGGTCTGAACCTGTTGTTCCATCTGCCGCTGCTGCTGGGCGTAGCGGTGACCGCCGCCGATACGCTGCTGGTTCTTTGGTTCAGCCGTTTGGGCATCCGCGTGATTGAAGCCTTCGTGCTGGTGCTGATTGCCACCATCGCCGGTTGCTTTGCCTTTGAAATTCTGCTGGCCCGGCCTGACATGCATGAAGTGGCTACCGGCCTCATCCCGCGTCTGAATGCCAGCAGCATCTACATTGCAGTGGCTATTTTCGGCGCCACCGTCATGCCTCATAACCTATATCTGCATTCGGCACTGGTCCAAACGCGCCGCATTGGCGAAACTCCCGCCGAGAAGCGCACCGCCTGCCGTTTCAATCTTTTCGATTCTACGCTGGCGCTGAATTTCGCGCTATTTGTAAACGCCGCTATTCTGGTGATGTCGGCCGCCGTGTTTTTTAAACACCAGATCGTGGTAACTCAGATTCAACAGGCCCATCAACTCCTCGCGCCTCTACTCGGCACAACTCTCGCCGGCGTGGTCTTCGGTGCGGCGTTGTTGTGTTCCGGCCAATCGTCCACTCTCACCGGCACCATGGCGGGCCAAATTGTCATGGAAGGTTTCCTGCGCCTTCGCATGCAGCCCTGGCTGCGGCGCGCGGTCACTCGCGGCTTGGCGATTATTCCCGCCGGACTCACCATCTATCTCGCCGGCGATGCCGCCACTTTCCGCCTCATGCTCTTGAGCCAAGTGGTCTTGAGTCTCCAATTGCCCTTCGCGGTGATTCCGTTGGTTTACTTCACCAGCGACCGGCGGCGTATGGGCGAATTTGCCAATGGCTTATGGCTGAAACTCGGAGCCGGGGCTTGTGCCGTCTTCATCCTCGCCCTCAATACCTGGCTGCTTTGGGATCAAATCAGCCAATGGCTCGCCGAAGCGGGGCGTTACCGAGTTCCGCTGTTCGCCGCCGCCGTGTTGGGAGGGTTAGCGTTCCTCGCCCTACTGGCTATTGTCATCGGTTGGCCTTGGTTCAAGGCACAACGGCACATCCCCACGCCGGCGGAACATATCTCGGTCAATCTGGAGCACGAGGCGACACCCGTTTTGCGCAGCGCCGCCTATACGCGCATCCTCGTCCCACTGGACCACAGCGAGGCCGACCAGGAAGCCATCAATAACGCGCTCGCTCTAGCTCGCATGCACGACGCGAAAATCATTTTGCTGCACGTGGAAGAAGGGGTCACCAGCCAGATGTTTGGATCGCTCGCCTCTACCGCCGAAGTCACCGAAGGTCAAGCCTATTTGACGAGCATTGAACGGGCGTTGCGCGAGCAGAGTGTCGGCGTAGAAGTGGTAGTGCGGCACGGCAACCGGCCGGCGCATGAGATTGTCGCGGCCGTGCATGACTTAGCGCCCGATCTCATTGTCATGTCCTCTCACGGGCACAGTGGCATAAAAGACCTGATCTTTGGAACCACCATCAACGCCGTGCGCCACAAAATAAAAGTGCCCATGATGATTGTCACTAAGTCCTGATGTCAAACAACAGAATTCTTGTCACCGGCGGCGCTGGCCTCATTGGCAGCGCGTTGATCTGGGAGTTGAACCGGCAAGGCGCAACCAACATCGTAGTTGCCGACCTCCTCGGCAAAGACGAAAAGTGGAAAAATCTCACACCGCTCAAATTCGCCGATTATCTGGAAGGCGACACGCTCCCAGTTCGTTTGGACCAGTTCAAAGACGTCGGCACGATTTATCACATGGGCGCTTGCTCTTCCACCACAGAGACCGACGCCGCCTATCTCATTCGCAATAACTTTGAATTCACTAAGACCTTAGCCCACTTCGCGCTCAGCGGGAACCGGCGCTTTGTCTACGCCTCATCCGCCGCCACCTATGGCGCCGTTGCCGAGAGCCTGCCCGAAACCACGCCGCTTTCCACTCTCCGCCCGTTAAACATGTACGGCTACTCCAAACATTTGTTCGATTGCTACGCCGAACGCGCCGGCATTCTGGATAAACTCACCGGCCTCAAGTATTTCAACGTGTTCGGCCCTAATGAAAACCACAAGGGCGATATGCGCAGCGTCGTGTACAAGGCATTCCATCAGATTCAGCAGACGGGCGCAGTGTCACTATTCAAAAGCTATAAGCCTGAATATCCGGACGGTGGCCAAATGCGCGATTTCTTCTATGTAAAGAATGCCGCAGCAGCCACCGTCTTCCTGGCTGAGAACGTAAAAGGCGGGGGGCTCTTTAACCTCGGCTCGGGCGAGCCCAATACGTGGCTCGCACTGGTGAAGCCGATTTTTGCCGCGCTTGGGCGGGAACCGAATATCAAATTCGTCGATATGCCCGAATACATGCGCTCCAAGTATCAATACTTCACCAGCGCCAATATCGGCAAACTGCGCGAAGCCGGTTTCACGCAAAAGTTGCCGCCGCTCGCCGATTCAGTTATTGATTACGTGAAGAATTATTTGCTCACCCGCCTGCACCTAGGAGACGAGCCTGGGGACGAGCCCGGAGACGAGCCCGCGTAGATTCCACCCGCAAATCCGGCTTGCTTCCAATTTATTGTTGTCGTTCGGTCCCAGCCAGTGAGTCTCAAGGCTGACGTAACCGCCGTAACCATCGTCAATCAGGGCTTGAATCTGTTCCTTCCAGGGAACATGCCGCGTGCCCAGCGGACCCCACACCGGCTTCCCGTCCGCTACGTGACAATCCTTCGCATGCACATGGACGATACGGTCTTTCGGCAACAGCGCATAGCCGCTTGGAAAAGGCTCTTCGCCCGCACACAGTGCATTCGCCGGATCCCACACCACTCCCAGGTGTCTGTGCGATACAAGCTTTAGAATGCGTGCCGTCTCGGCAGCCGTTCCAACGTTACAGGCATGCTCATTTTCAAGGCCGATCATCAGGTTCTCTTTCTCCGCAACGCGCGCCAACCCGCTCAATGCCTCGACAATTGCCGTTTCGCAACGTTCAGGCTGAACCGTACGCCAGTATGAGAAAACACGCACCATCGGCGCTCCAAAGAATTGCGCCATTCGCATCGCACGCTCAGTCAGCCGGGGCTGGTCCGCAAAGGTGTGTTTCGACGCGAATACATCGTGCTGGAAGCGGCTATCCACTTCCGGCGCATTGGGCAAAACGCACTTGAGCAGCGGCGATGCAATCAACACCACTCGCAGGCCCGCCGCCTGAATCGCGTCGCGCGTCCGCTTCAGTTCGTCATCGCTCAAATCGAGAATATTCTTGCCGTCCACAACCCGCAACTCCGCACCCGTCATGCCAATTTCCTGCATAAACGGCAACGCTTCGCTGAGAGTCGGCGAGAATTCATCCGTAATGGCGGCAATGGGCAGCCGCACGTGCAAATCGGTCAAACTTGTCATCTCTATATACTTAAGATATGTTCTTTCGCCGTCAGAAACCGAAAGTCACCACCTTTGAGGAGCGTATCGAATGTTTGCGAGCGGCTGGCTTTACGCTGGAGAACCTGCCTGACGGGCGCGTCAAAGCAATCAAGCACGGCGTGGCCGCCATCATTGGCGATGAAGGCGCGAACCAGCCCGATATCGAACGCGCGGGCATCGTGGTGGGAAACGAGATTGCCTCGCTCCTTAGCGGCGGTTATCAAATGTTTCTCGAGACTCCCTCCGGCAAACGCCTGCCCGCCATGGCCGAACAACTCCAGGCGCTGCACCAGTTCGAAGACGACGTAAAGGAGGCATTGGGAGTCACCAACCTTTACAACACATCGCTCGGCACGGTGAGCCGCTCCCATGCTTATGACCGTGTGGCCGGATACAGTAAGGCAGAGCCGCGGCCTTGGGACAAGAAGAAGGTCTCTTAGCGCTCGCCGATTTTAGCCTTGACACAGCCCGCACGCGGCGTCACAATTGAGCCACTAAGAGTTACTAAGTGCTGAAACCTCACGCATTCATCGTCATGCCCTTCGGGAGAAAGCCGCTGGAAGAGACAGTGCCCAAAGGCGCAACTTCCCAGTGCAAACTTGAAAACGTTGAAATCGATTTTGATGCCGTTTACAAAAATCTTCTGGAACCTGCGTTGCGCCTTGCCGGCTGCGAACCAAGCCGCGCCGATAGCAATACGGCCGCCGGCGATATTCGCACCGACATGTTTTTCGAGTTAGTCACAGCCGACTTGGTTGTGGCGGATACCTCGATTCCTAACCCAAATGTGTACTACGAATTAGGTATTCGGCACGGAGTCCGCCCGCATGGCATCCTCCCCGTGCAGAGCGATTTAGTGGATTCCCGGCCTTTTGACGTGGCGCAGGATCGCACGTTCCGCTATCAGGGCTCGCTCTTCATTGTCCCTAACTCGGAAAACGCCAACGAACGTGCGGCGGGTCTGAAACGCGAGGTCGAGCGGCTGAGCCATACATTCGTTCGCGCTTTGGCTCATGAACGCGAAAGCACGGGCAGTCCCCTCTATGAGGATCTACCCGGCTTGGTTCCAGTGAACTGGGACAATATTCAGAACGCTAAAGCGAGACGCCTGGCCGAGCTGCGGGATGCCTGGCTGGACCGTGTTCGAATGGCCAAGTCGAAAGGCTATCCCGGCGATATCAAGACTTTGGCGGACGAGGCTCCCACGCGTGTTCACCGCACAGACGTGCTCTATCATTCCGCTTGCGCGCTGCTCGATCTGTGCCGCTATGCGGCCGCTGAGCGGGAGTTGAAGAACATAATCCAGGACGATCCTGAACATCTTCAGGCTCAACTTCAATTGGGCCGAGTCCTCACCTATCAAAACAAGACCAGCGAGGCCGAGGCTCACCTGCGAAATCTTCTGCGCCATCACCCCGAGCAGGCGGAGGCGTACGAATTGCTGGGACACGTCTATCGGCGTACCTGGTATCTCTCTTGGAGCCAAATGCCGGACCAGCAATCCCGCAAAAAGAAAGCGCTCGCGGACTCCCACATGGCCGCTCAGTCTTTAAGAAGCTTTCTGCGCGCGCTTAAGTCAGACCCTGGAGGAGCTTATTTCGCCGGTTTCAACGCGCTCATCTTGCTTAATCTGGTCAACGCTCTCCATGCCCAAATAGGCGGCGACTTGGCTGAGAGTTGGCCCGCCAACCTGGATGAACACGAATTGATTGCCGTTGTAAGGTTCTGCGCCAAAAACCTCAACGAGCGCGCTCAACTGGATAACGATTCCGAGACACAATTCTGGACTACCACCACTTTGTCCGGCATCGCTCTCATCCAGAAAAACGAGGTTGAAGCCCTCCAGCATATCCGTGATGCCTGCATCGTTCCGGAAGTCACTCTCTTTCAATTGCAAACTCTTGAGGAGCGATTGGCTCTGCTGGCCGCGCTGGATTTCGAGGCCGGATTTATCAAACAAGCGATGGACCTTGTGGATGAAGCACGCAATCAAAAAGAACGTCCAACTTACCAACGGGTATTCTTGTGGGCGGGTTACCCGCTCGATCTCGCCGGCCACACTCCGCCACGTTTCCCTGACTCTCAGCTTGAAACGGTGCAGGCGAAAATCAACGAAGCATTGGAGGTTTGGAAGGTGGGTGCGAACGATCTGGCCATCTGCGAAGGAGTTCGTGAAGGAGATATTCTCTTTGCCGAAGCGTGCCGGAAGCGTGGTGCGCACTTACGCCTGATGATTCTTGAACCGAAGCAGGCCCGTACTGGTTCGTGGCCGTTTCCTCCGGGTAAGTGGTCTGATCGCTTTCACAAGCTCTTGCAATCCAGGCCGGATGTCGAGGTGTTTCGCCACTTTGAGTGTCTCGGGCCTTCCTTTGATGAGGGCGAGCCTGGGGATGACGAATCTCTTCTACGCCGCCACAAAAACTGGTTGATCAACACCGCCGGTATGGAGGCGGAACCCTTGGGAGATCGGCTTTACGGACTGATTCTCTGCAATGAAGAAGACATGGACCCCGAAAACCCCGCCCACCCTTCCTACTTCATCCAGCGTGTGAATGCCTTTAACGACTATCAAGGCCAAGTAGAGACCATTCGAGCGGCGCCCGTTCCATCGCATGGCCGCAAACACGCTTCGGTCTAAGGTCCTTCGGGGTGGTTCGCTCCTCTCTTTTTGTTTTCCGAATGGTTTGTTTATGCAATCTTTAGGCTTTTGCTTCTAGCCTGTTGGTTGAGATGCTATTGAAGATTGTCTTCGCCGCTACACTGCTAAGCGCCTTACCACTCCTCGCGGATGATGCGGCGCCAGCTCCAGACCAGGTACCCGTGATACAGCCCACTATTCCGGTCGCTCCCGCAACTACGCCGGTTGAGCATAAGGGATTCTTGCGACGATTTGTTCAAGCGTACAAGGACGATTGGCATCCGGCGCCGGGCCCGGAAACAGCCGCGCCCTATCGCGGCTATCCCGCGCCTATTTCGAATCCACCCTTTCCCTTTACCGTGTGGCCGATTGGCGGCACTGCGCTGATTGGCTACCCTAACGCCACCGCTTATCCGCTTACCACCGCTTTACAGACCGGGCCCAATGGCGAGTGGTGGAAGAAAGCTAATATTCAGATCTACGGGTGGCTGGATCTTGGCATGAATGTGAGCACGTCCAGCGCTCGGCCTTACGGCAATCTGCCGGCCGCCTATCCCGAGATTCCCAACACATTTCAACTGGATCAAGCGACTCTTTATATCGAGCGCACACCGGACACGATTCAGACCGACCACTTCGATTGGGGCTTCCGTTTGACCAACCTCTATGGTCTCGACTACCGGTTCACCACGGCAGAGGGCTATTTCAGCCAGCAACTCCTCAACAATCCCAAGGCCAACGGATCGATCGGAAACAAGTATGGATACGACCCGGTGATGGCTTACGTTGACTTGTATCTACCTCATATTGGAGAAGGAACTGACGTCCGGATGGGCCGCTATATCTCGCTGCCCGACATAGAAGCACAACTCGCACCTAATAACTACACTTACACTCACTCATTGACCTATACCTACGATTGTTATACGCAGACCGGCATCAATATGACTACCAAGTGGACCAATCACTGGACTACTCAGGTTGGGCTTTCCGGGGGATGCGAGGCTGCGCCCTGGGCGGCCGATGCGAAGCTGACAGGTAACGTTTGCGCCGGCTACACATGGTCGGAAGGTGGCGACAACATTTACATATGCGCCAACTCCATCAACAGTGGCAAATACAACTACAACAATCTGTCAGCCTACTACGCAACCTGGTATCACAAGTTCGGCAAATCAAAATGGCATACGGATTGGGAGACATGGTATCAATACATGAAAGACACTCCCAATGTCACGAACCCAGGGGCCGCCTCGCTGTTGATCACGAACTCAAACGGCGCAGTCTGCAACACGACGAGCCAACTTACCTGTTTCGCACCGGAATGGGCAACGGTGAATTACATTGCCCGGCAGATTGGCAAGCACGATGCCATCATTGCGCGGAATGAATACTTCGACGACCTGAAGGGCCAGAGAACCGGATTCAAGACGTCATACACCGAACACGACATCGCTTGGAATCACTGGATTGGAAGCACGCTTGTTTTCCGGCCCGAGCTGCGCTACGACCATGCCTATGATACAGCCGCTTATAACAATGGCACAAAGAAAAGTGAGTTGATGTTCGCGGCGGATGTGATTTGGTTCTATTGACGCTCGACTCATTTGAGTTCGCGATTGAGCACCTCCGCGAGACGGATTCCCGCCAGTGCGAGGCGCATGCGGGCCAGGTGGTTCGCGCGAGATTCATACTCGGCTAAAGGCACGATAGTATATGGACCCTGTTTTGGACCTATCGGCGTTTGATAGACGACGGAGCGCGCCGCTTCGAAACTCTCGTGAATCCAAACAGAGGTTTTGATGTTACGGGAAGATACGGTGGGAGTAACAGGGAGATGCTCGCCGAGAACAATCGCTCGACTCACACAGGCGATTTTTTTGGCGCAAAATTGACAGTCGGAGCCGGGAAGATCGTCCCAGTAAGCGTGGAGGTTAGAATCGGCATCTCCCTTGAGTGAGACCTTGTTACCTCCCGCATCACCTTGCGCATCGGCCTGAGTGACACGCGTGGTGGAGTGAAGAGGCTGATGAACGTCGCCTATCAAATGCAGCAGCCATACGAGATCGTAAGACTTGAGTTCGTCGGGCTGAGTGGACGCTAAGACCGACCGGAAGAGGCCGATCTGAGTCTCAGCGTTAGGAGTTGGAATTGCGGGAAGCGACGTGCTATCGGGCGAAAACGGCACATCGATAAAGTGCCAGTAGCGATGCCGCAGCAGATCACTGTATCCGGTATTCAAAGAGGAGGTGGCGCCATCGGGGATGTTGCCGCCAGGGCCGGGGCCGTCGTCGGAGTATTGCGGCTCACCCTTAATGTCGTCAGCCCAAGTGGAGGCAATCATGAAGATGGCCTGGTCATGATCTGCGGGCGAAATTCCGGCGGGCATCTGCTTTTCCCAGTTGGGAAAATCGGGGTTTAGCTTGAGCAGATCTTGCACGCGCGCCTTCGTAGCAGGCGTGAGTTTCTGGTAAGCAAAGTAGGAAACGGTCATGTGGCCGATGGGTCCCCACGCCATGAGTGATGCGGCCAGCGCGACAAACAAAACTAAGCGAACATAAGCTCGATATAAGATCATAGATCGATACCTCCGGGAAACTATTGTAACGCCCATAAGTACTATGAGACGACGATTTCTATACACACTTTTTGTAACACTGACGATTGGCACGGCGGCCTTCTCACAAACTGCGCCCGACTGGCTGCCGCGTTCCGGTTTGACGGAGCCGGAAAACCATACGCTGACGGTGGAACGCCTGATGCGCTACCACGATTCCGGCGAGTATGAGCGCGAAATCCGCGAAGTGGCAAACGCGGCGCGCGACTATCTGGAAACGCGATTCAAAAACGTGCGCAAGGACGAGAAGCTGGCGGCGGTTTTCGACATTGACGAAACATCACTTTCCAACTGGGCCGCGATGCAGGACTGCGGCTTCTGTTCCTATAACATTCAGGTGAAATACCCGATTGACCACGACCCGGCGATTACGCCGGTGCTGGAGCTATTCAATTACGCGAAGGAGCGAGGGATCGCGGTATTTTTTGTGACGGGCCGGCCGGAAACGCAGCGGCCACTGACGGTGGACAACCTGCACGAGGTTGGTTATTCCGGGTGGACGGACCTCTATATGCAGCCCGATGCGCCGGCGGGGACCACGAAGCCGCCAGCACACGAATTTAAACCGAAGAACCGGCAAACGATTACCGACAAGGGATGGCGGATCATCCTGAACATTGGCGACCAGGCGAGCGACCTTTCGGGCTGCTGCGCGGAACGAGTTTTCAAGGTGCCGAACCCGTTTTACCTGCTGAACTAAGCCGAGTTTCCGGACTAAACGAAGACTTTCCGAGACTTCTTCGCGACTTTCCGGGGCTTTTTGAAAATGCGGGCTAGCGTTTTTATTGGGGAATTCGATTTTTTCCTGCCAGAGAGAATTTCGGAAACCCGGCGGAGGGTTGGAATAGAGAGTCATTTGTGGTTGTGCGCCCAGATGGGAGAACGTCCTTTCGTGATAAGGATAGGCGGAGGCTGATCGGGAAATCGCGAAAAAGTTGGGTAAGTTGTTGTTAAGTATGGGAGAAAAAGTTTTCGGCAGAATTGTGATCCGCCGCACGGCCCCTTTTGGGGCCGTCAGGAGGACGGATGAAAAATGGCCGTTTAATTCGGGGTGCTGTCGAAATTTTTGGAACCTACGAGATTTTTATGTGATTGATTCGATAGGGGATTTACGTCACTATTTTTCATAGGACTGATAAGGAGGTGGCGTGCCGCGCAGCGGGTAGGAGCCAAGGGGAGAGTGGCCAGGAGCGGAAAATCAACGGAGGAAAGAAATGGGAAAACCTTTGGGCCGCGTATTGCTTGCATTTCGCGCAATACAACTTTTGCAGAGCGCATCGCTCGATCCGCGTGACTCCGGCAATGGAATCGGGACTCACGGATCACATCTGGACATTGGCAGAGTTGCTGGCGCAGGGACAAAACACAATTGAGATAATCTGTTTTATGTATTACGCGATTCAAAGGAGCCTTGGTTAATAAGCCAGTCAAATTCGGTGATTGCGTTGTATTGCGGAGCTGGCGGTCTATCACTCGGCTTTAGCCTAGCTGGTGCATGCGCGTCTATCGCCGCCGACATTGATAAAGACGCGTGCGCTACGTATCGCTCTAACATTGGTGGCGATGTATTCAACGTTGACTTGTCAGAGGCGGACCCAATGTTCAGCAAGAAACTGTCTGATCACACTCACGCCTTCGCGCTCATCGGGGGTCCGCCCTGTCAGGGATTTAGCAGCGCAGGTCTCAAGAATGGCAACGACAAGCGTAATAAATTAATCTTCAATTATTTTGCAATTGTCGAAAAAGCTGAAGCCGCGATGGTTTCTGTTCGAAAATGTGGAAGGACTTCTTACCGCAAACAATGGGAAAAGTGTCGCTGATCTTGTTGCTGAATTCATCCGCATCGGCTAGCGAATCCGCTTAGAGAAAGTTTCTTTTGCAGCCTACGGGCTACCGCAAGCTAGAAAGCGTGTACTCATTGTGGGCAACAGACTCGGACTTGATTTTGATCTGCCAGCGGAAACGCATTCGTTCAACGCAGGTAAACACAAGTGTCAATCTGCCTTGCCGTTTGCACCATCCTTAAATGAAGCTGTCTCGGGGCTTGGTGTTCCGTGCGTGATGCCAGACGGCATGACTCCGTACTCAACCACCAGGCCCACGAATGATTATGACGCGTTGATGCGGGACGGGGGGCATAGATCGATTAGTCTCCATTTTTCTAACGTGCAGCCCAACGTTACTGAGTTATTATCAAAACTTCGCCCTGGCTGTTAGCGATCATCGAAAAACGTATTTTTCTGAACGGCCGGCGACCTGAATCGCCATGGGACGGAGGGAAATGGATCAATCCAGAGGCTACGGCAGCCGCAGATCGCGCACTGGCATACCGTCGCGACGTCCGCTCTCGATAGCGCTGCTGACAACGCCGATGGGAATCCCTCCCTAGTTCACTTTGCTGGTAGCGAAAGTTGGCGTCATGTCGCTGCCGACGCCGCCCTTCCGACCGGCATTGCGGAGTGCAGTAGCGCTGACCACGGGCGCAGCTGACACAGATCGTGAATATGGCCCGGCAAGCCGCGTGGCCGCAAATCCGAAGGCGAAGAACAGCGTTGTCGTCCTTGTTCACATCCGCAACAAAGAGATTATGCCACCGTAGACAGTTGAATTCCATTTGTAGGCACCAGCCACAGGCGCTGGCTGGTGCGGGCTTGGCCGTCCCAACTTCCGGATAGCCCGTAAACCGCCCACAATCCGGAAACCGGTCATCAGATCGATTACTAAACCCTTGGCGACTACCCAAGGGTGATCTTCAGAAGGACGCGCGAACTGCCTATTTTCCAACGCTATTACGAGGCTCTGATTCGCGGACGGCAGAGTTCGGAACACGTATCTCGTCGAGGGTGGAAAAGAATTGCCAATTCGTCTGGAATACTTTCGCGAACTTATTCCCATCGCAAGGTTAGGATTGGGTCGATCAGCGTTGCACGGCGCGCAGGGATATACGTCGCCAACATAGCAACCGCGCTCAGGATAACAGCCACCAATGCTATGACACCGGGGTCCGATGGCGCCACTCCGTAGAGCAGACTTTTCATTAGGGGTGTCAACGCCAGAGTGGCCGAGACACCGAGGCCAACTCCCAGTAGCGCTAGAGTCATACCTTCGATCACAACCATCCAGCTAACATCGCGGGGGCCTGCCCCTAGCGCCATCCGAATCCCAATCTCCTTAGTTCGGAGCTGGACGGCGTACGCCATCACAGCATAAATGCCGACTGCCGCCAAAAGCAGAGCCAGACCAGCGAAGACACCCAGAAGTGTCGTGTTAAAACGCTCACGCGCGGTGGATTCCACCATTACCTGCGTCATCGTTCTAATCTCCGCTACGGGTAACCCGCCACTGGCCGTACGGAGCTCTCTCTCGACGGCAGCTCTAAACGCGGAGGGATCTGTTTTTGTGCGAACCGCCCAAATCAGACGCAGGTTCCGATTAAGCAGGCCCGTCATTTCTTCAGTCGCCTGGCCGATTGGTACGTACAGCATAGCGACAGGCTCGCGGCCGAGCGCCATGGCTCTTACCCCTCCAACCACCCCAACGATTTGGCGGGTGTGATCTTCAAAGATTGGACCCATATCTTTCCCGATGGTGATGCGCTCTCCTAACGAATTACTATTTCGCCACAAGACGGGGGCGGTTGAACTCAGTAGGTTCGACCCTCGATCTAGCGTTTCATTGATAAGAACAATTGAGGGCGAACGTGAGTCATCGCGGTTTGTGAGTGGTCGCCCACGGCGTAGCGGAATCCGAAACACCTCAAAGTAGTGCGGCGAGACTAGACTTAGGTCTGCTCCATACGAATGATCGGGTCGGCTTTCGACCACAAATGGGCCGCCCATTTGTTCTTCCAAAGGAATTTTCCACGTAGCTGCTAACGCGATCACTCCCGGCAGACTCTCCACCCGCCGCTCGGCATCGGTTATCAGGTCGGCCACTGCAGCCGTGGTGTGGAATCGGGATTCATTCAGAGACATTCTAAACGTGAGGACATTGTGCGCATCAAAACCAGGATTTACTGCTGCTAGCGCGCTCAAGGAACGAATGAGCAGGACTGCGCCCGCGAGTAAGACAAGAGTCAAGGCCATCTCAGCAATTACCAGAGCCGACCGGCTCTTAATCTGCCTCACGCTTGCGCCGGTGCGCGTACTGTTTTCGTTGAGAGTGGTGCTGATCTCATTCTCTGCGGCGGTAAGAGCAGGTAGAAGTCCAACAATGACACCTGTGCATACAGAGACCAGCAGCGCAAATGCAAGTACATGCCAATCTAGTGCGATTGCAGGGCCATACAAACCAATTCGTGGGATTTCTCCTGGAGTCATGGCCATCAGTGCGCGGAGGCCAAGATAGCCCAGAGGAATTCCCAGCATGCCACCAGCAAAGGCTAGAAGGACACTTTCAATCAGCAACTGCACAACAAGCCGCAGGCGGGTACCCCCTAAGGCTGCGCGAATGGCCAGTTCGCGCGTGCGCCCGATGCTGCGGGCGAGCAGCAAATTCGCTACATTCGCGCACGCTATGAGGAGCACAAACCCAACTGCACCCGCAGCCACTAACAAAGCGACCTGCACGTCGCCAACGACGTAGTCTCGCAATGGCTCGGCGGTAAAGCCCCCAACCAGTCCGTGTAGAGACCGAACTTTAAAATCATGGACAAACCGCTCATTGTCTGGCTTCATCTGAGCCTTGGCCATTTCTAGTGTCACGCCTGGTTGCAGGCGGGCGGCCGCGTGTAGGTTAACTGCCGGGCTAGTGCTGCTAGGATCCACTTGCAGCGGAAGCCAGATCTCAGCTGGCGGATCTGGCGCGAAGGCGGCGCTTAGGACGCCAATTACTACGGTTGGTTCGCCGCCCAATATTAGGGCTTTGCCTATGAGGCTGCGATCCCCACCAAAGCGGCGATGCCACAATCCGTTGCTGATTACCGCCAACTTCGGTCCGCCTGGGCAGTCTTCCTCTGCTGAGAACGTACGCCCCATTTCGACAGGCGCGCCGAACAATCGGAAATAGTCAGCCGAGACATGAAGTGCTTTGAGTTGTTCAGGCTCAGCGACACCCGTGAGATTTACCCCGGTGCCGTAATCGTAGGCGGCTACTTGCTGGAATGCCCTTTTCTCCCCACGCCAGATGATAAACTCCGGCTCACTAATTGGGCTCACATTCTTCCCGGGCGCCCATTCAGGCGAGCTAATCATTAACTGGACCAATCGATCAGGATCGGGATACGGCAGCGGTCGGAGCAGTACCGCGTTCACGACGCTAAAGATAGCCGTATTTGCACCGATACCCAGCGCCAGGGTAAGGACCACCGCGAATGTGAAACCGCGGGTTTTTGCTAGTATGCGCACGCCGAATCGCAGATCTTGAATGAGATTTTCAAGCCAATTCGTGCGCCGCATGTCGCGGCATTCCTCTTTCCGTTGCTCAAGGCCATCCATCGCGCGAAGAGCGGCGTAACGAGCATCCTCGGGCTTTAACCCTCCAGCGATGGATGCTTCAATACTTCGCGCCATGTGATATTGCAGCTCGTCATCCAATTCCTGCTCAACGTGCCGGCGACGGAACAACGACCGCAAGCGCAACGGCAGAGTGTAGAACCAGTGTTCTAAGCGCATTTCAAACCTCCTTAAGCCTCACGATTTGGGCGATAGCCTGCGACAGCCGACTCCAACTGGCCGTCTCCTTTTCAAGTTGTTTGCGGCCAAGCCGCGTCAGCGAGTAGAATTTGGCGCGGCGATTATTTTCACTTGGTTTCCACTCGGCGGTGATCCAGCCTTCCTGCTCCAACTTATGAAGCGCCGGGTAGAGAGAGCCATCGCTGACATGCAGTACATCGCCGGAAACTTGCTTCAGGCGCTGGCTAATGGCCCAGCCATTGAGTGATTCCAGGGCCAGTATCTTCAGAAGAAGCAGATCTAGGGTGCCCTGAACCAAGTCGGATGGTCTACTCAATTTTTCTCCTTTTATAATCGTTGCGGCAGCCCTTACTCGGTTACCGATAGCAGGATACACCAGCTTCTCCCGGTAAGCAAGAGGAAAATGGATGACAAATGGGGAATCTAGTAAGCTCTCAGCAACGCGCGCGGCTGCGGTCTGGCTTCAGCACTGAGCCTCCACTCGGACGTCCCTCATCTCGGAAAACAGCCTATTGGAAACTGACCAACTCCGGATTGATCCGCCCTGACGGCGCAGGGTAGAGCGACCGGTTCCAACTCCCGGATTGTCGGCAATCCGGAAGTTGGGCGACGTCGGGCGCGGGCAGCAGATTCAGACGAGCGCGGCCCGGGTTGAGGTGAAGTTGAGAGCAGTCGCCACGCGCACGGATAATCGGACGGATGATTGCGCCTTCGGCGCGGATGATGCTGCCCTATCCGGCGGCCGTTCAGAAAAATACGTTTTTGGATGATCGCTGACACCCTGGCGAAACGATGAGACATTTGCCGGAAGAGTATTGGCATGACAGTTTTAAGCGGCGTGCGTTCCGTCGCGTGATGGACGGTACACCCACGGAACACAGAGGCGGTGCATCGTCTGGAGTAAAGCGGTTAATAGGCGATCTCAACTCTCTAACCATTACGAGCGCGGCTAGTAGGGAATTTATTCATCCGCGCGAAGATCGACCTTTGACAGTGAGAGAATGTGCACGCTTGCAGTCCTTCGCAGACACTATCAATTCGCTGGAAGCATCATGAGTATATCTCGACAAATAGGCAATGCGTTTCCGCCGTTGGCGGCTACGGTGTTCGCAAAGCACTTGACAGATCTAGACGGCTCCTTCGGTGGTAGACGCTCAGTGACAGCCGCCAGCCGACCTGGGGCCTTAATCGGTTATCGCCTCACAGACGCATCAGGGCTTCGGCGCTCACGAGAAGTTACCCACCTGTGCTCACCAAAACTGACCCACCCGTTCTGAACTGAGCCCCCTGAATCCTCGCGCCGGACCCGATGGTGACGATAGAAGCTCACCATGCCAGAGGCCCGGAAGAGACCGTGTTCTATATGCCGCCGGTGGTTTCGGCCGGACCCGCGAGTGGGAGACCGCCAGCACGCCTGCACCAAACCGGACTGCCAAACCGCGCGACGGCAAAAAACACAAGCCAGTTGGCGACGCCGGAATCCTGATTACCCGATCATTTACCGCCTGGACTGGCGCGCCTCGCAAACCGAACCGGGCCCTGAACCGCTGGCTATGCCCGCGCCGCTGATGAACTTACGTCTCAATCCCCTTCTCATCGGGGCGGGAGTCCGGACTGAAAGGTGATTTCTCCTTGGTAGGAAACCTCGAAGGGTCTCAATCCCCTTCTCATCGGGGCGGGAGTCCGGACCATACATGGTTGAGCACATTATTCGCTCCCAAAGAGTCTCAATCCCCTTCTCAGCGGGGCGGGAGTCCGGACGGCTAATCAACAGTCGAGCGCCAACTTAACCGGAGGCGTCTCAATCCCCTTCTCATCGGGGCGGGAGTCCGGACATTCAAGATTATGATTCAGCAATGCATACGTTCGCGAATGTCTCAATCCCCTTCTCATCGGGGCGGGAGTCCGGACGATTCGATTCTTTGTTTCACGGGATGTCCGAAGGTCAAGTCTCAATCCCCTTCTCATCGGGGCGGGAGTCCGGACACATCAGGTTTCCATGTAGAAACGATGCAGCCCGCCAGTCTCAATCCCCTTCTCATCGGGGCGGGAGTCCGGACCATTCGCGATTTGCTCGACGGTACGCCGCTTCCGGAATTGTCTCAATCCCCTTCTCATCGGGGCGGGAGTCCGGACTCTTCAAGGTGGAGATGGGCGGTTCGAATAACACCGAGTCTCAATCCCCTTCTCATCGGGGCGGGAGTCCGGACTGGAGCCATAACACAGTCTTGATCATTTGCGTGGCGTCTCAATCCCCTTCTCATCGGGGCGGGAGTCCGGACGATAAACACAACAACACGCTTGGCATGACTCGTGCAAGTCTCAATCCCCTTCTCATCGGGGCGGGAGTCCGGACACTACCGACGAACAAAAAGACCAGATTGCACAATTGTCTCAATCCCCTTCTCATCGGGGCGGGAGTCCGGACGGCGTATCCCTCGGCGAAGAAACTTTTTATGCTAAGCGTCTCAATCCCCTTCTCATCGGGGCGGGAGTCCGGACAAGACTGTACGACTACTCGCAAGTTGTTGAGGGAGATGTCTCAATCCCCTTCTCATCGGGGCGGGAGTCCGGACCCCACCTAAAATATCCGGCGTAGATTGAACAACATACAGGCTCATTTGCCGGACCCCACGAATATACCCCAAAAACGGCCATGGCGCAACAGCAATTTTCGACCGGAGATAGGCGGTTAAGTGTAGTACCGTCAACGATCTGCCCGATGCCCAAGCGATGGAGGCGGATTTGGGTAATCGCACCAACGCATTGAGCCGCATGGCTTTAGACGATGTACCATGCGGGATCGACAACCACTTGGCCTTGACCGAGCGTCCAAGCCTTCGCTTCGCAGGCGGCGCACACGGCGAAGACATGCACTTTATCCCAATCGTCATCGACCACCGTTTTGAGACGGTCGCGCATTCGCTCGAAGAGTTCGTCGTCGAGATGGGCGACAAAGACGCTTTCCTGCACACGGGTGCCGAAATCGAGCAGAAGAGATGAGATGCGGCTGCGGCGGCGATCATCGGTTATGTCGTAGCAGATGACGAATTGCATGGGCCCTCGGTTTCTGGATTGGCTGGCGGCGTAACGATTTCGGGCGACGGAAGGGGCGGCTGCTTTGGGCGAAAGCGCCACGGCTCAAAAGGGACACCGTTGCGAAGGGCGGCGCACAATTTTTCTACTTCGGCGCGCAGGGATTCGCGAAAGCTGGTTTCGTGGGGGATGGAATTGACGCTCCCTGGCGGTCGCGGTTCCGAAAGGGCGGTGGTGTTGGGTACGCTCCCCGGCAGTCGCGGTTCGGAAAGGGCGGTGGGGCGAAATGGTGGTTGGAGAGTGTGTTGGGGGTTGTTGAGCATCCAGCGTTCGTATTCGGCGAAATAGCGCTTCATGGCTTTGGGATCGAGGAAGACGCCGTGGCCGGGTCCGCCGGATTGAAAATCGGGGGCCTCGAGCATGCGCTTGTTGATAAGAGTGAGGACCAGGCGATCGGCGACGGGATGGCGGAAAGGTTCGAGGAGGTCGAGAGCAAGAGAGGGGCGGCCGTAATCGACTTGGTGGAGGAAGCCGAGATAGGGGTCGAGGCCGGCGCCTTCGAGGAGGGCGCAGAGTTCGTTCATGATGAGGGTATAGGTGAGAGAGAGGAGGGCGTTGAGGGGATCGGTGGCGGGATGTTTGACACGGCCGGGCCAGGCGAGTTCGGACTTATTGAAGAGCATGAGGAGTTGAAAGTACTCGCGGGCGGCGGCACCTTCGACGCCATCGAGGGAGGCGATGTCGGGAGCGGTTTCGAGGGAGGAGAGGGCGGCGGCGAGGGAGGTGCGGCGGGAGTCGAAATCGTTGCCGGGGCCGGAGTGACGGCGGTAGAGGTCGAGAGTGGCGAGGCCGTTGGCGATTTTGGCGGAGACGATGGATTTGGCGATGGCGAGGGCGGCGGGGGCTTCGCGGAAGGTGGAGAATTGGGCGATGCGGAGGTCGATGTTTTTGCCGCGCGGGGGTTCGAGGGCGCCGCGGTATTGGCCTTGGCGAGAGAAGAGACTGAGGGAGACGCCTTTTTCGAGAAGCTCGGCCATGGCTTGGGTGGTGACTTGGACGTTACCGAAGAGGAGGATGGCTTCGAGTTTGTGATAGGGAATATCGAGGAGGAGTTCGTCCTCCTTTTCGACCAGGAGGCGGTCGCCGGCTTTGCGGAGAATGGAACCTTGCTCGGTGAGGTAGAGGTAAGCCACGGGTTCGTTCCTTCCTGTGTTTTGGGATGGGGGCTGAATGAGTTGGACGCGGGCGAGGGCGATTTCGAGGGAGGTTTTGGGCGGGGCCATTTCGAAACGGGCGCGCATGGCGGCGGGGAGAGGGCGGGCCATGAAGACGATGCGGCCGGCTTTGCGTTCGCGGCCCCAGGGAATCCAGATGCCTTCGCCGAGGAAGAGAGCACCGAGGAAGCGGAAGCCGTGATCGAAATCCGCGATGCGGGTTTTGCCGTGGTTGAGTTCGAGGTGGCTTTGCGCGAGGAGGGTTTCGGTTTGCAAGAGCGACTGCCGGGCTTCTTCGGAGGTTTGGGCGAGAATGACGAAATCATCGGAGTAGCGGATAAGTTTGCGGCCGGATTTTTCGAGTTCGCGGTCAAAATCTTCGAGGAAGAAATTGGCGAGGAGGGGCGAGATGGGAGAGCCTTGGGGAATGCCGGCGCGGAGTGGGAGGATTTTGGAGCCATTCCAAATGGGGGCTTTGATCCAGAGTTTTAGTAGGGTCTGGATGGTGCCGCCGAGAGGGCGGGCGGCGAGGCGGCTGAGGAGGAGGCGATGGTCGATTTGGTCGAAATAGGCGGCGATGTCGGCGTCGACGACGAAGCGGAAGCCGAGTTCGTGGCATTTACGGATGCGGGCGATGGCGCGGTCGACGGAGCGGCCGGGGCGGTAGGCGAAGCTGCATTCGAGGAACTCTTCTTCGAAAGAGTGGGAGAGGTGGCGAGCGACGGCGGTTTGGAGGATGCGGTCAGCGACGGTGGGGACGAGGAGGCGGCGGGTTTCGGAGGAGCCGGGTTTCTTTTCGACGATGATTTCGAGGAGGGGGAAGGGGCGGTATTTATTTTGGGAGACGCGATCAAGGAGTTGGGGGAGGAGGGTGGAGGCGCGGCGGGAGAAGTGTTGGACGGTGACGGCGTCGGAGCCGGCGCAACCGGCGTTTTCCTGGACGCGTTCGAAGGCGGTCCAGAGGAGGTCGAGGGAGAGAGGCATGGCACATCAAGCTGGACCGGCGAGGGAGCGGTCACGCCAGACGAGATTGATGACGTAGCCAAGCGCTTGAGCGGCGGAGGCTGCGGCGAGGTGGTATTGCCAGTTATTCGTGTTTTTCCATTCACAACAGCCGGGACAGCCAAGGGTGGAAAGAAACCACTCAAAACCCCCGAGCAAGAGTACGATGCCAATTGCGTTCAACCATACCATCCAGAGCCGATTGAAAAATCCCTTGACGTTGCTCAAGGCATGGACCGGAGATTGAAATAATTCGGCGAGGATTGGCGGAAAAATGATCAGCAACAAGCTAGTGCCACAGACGGCGAGGCCTGGGCGAGGCAGCGTCACTATTTCCCGCCATGGTGAGCTGCCATGGAGGGCAATCTCGCCCGCAATGGATGCGGCTATGAGTCTCCAAAAGATAAAGTGCCGGTAGGTGTACCGGCGAAACTCCTTCGCTTTGCGCAGCTTTCTTGTAATCTGCCAGGCGGCTGAGTACTCATGCTGGGCGAGCAGGAAATCTTGCAGACGGTGGTAAGCCCGTCTCTGTTTTTCCAGAGTGAGGAATTTAAAGGCTGAACTGCACTTCTCCATGTCCTCTCCGAGCTTGAAGCGGCCGTAAAGATAGGCTTGGTTCACTCTCGTTCCCGGAGTTAGAGCGTAGAGGACCCAGTCGCGGATGTAAGGTGCGCCGGGCGTGCCCGCAACGATTTTGTCACGGGTAGCGCTGAGATCATGGTCCTTGTCAAAGTCGACGTCTGTCTCTTGAGCGTTGATCACCAGTCGCCCCCCTTTGAATCAACATTCCCATCCCTAACAAAAAAAGGTTCGAGCAAAGACTCATGCAGGTAGAAGTAGTGATAGTGGTTTGTGAACGTAAGTTCACCGATGTGGGCAGCCAGACCTTTGTAGCCGCCCGTAATATTGATTCTCACTGTTTTCTCGCTCTTATGGTGGTGGTCGATTAGGGTCTTTAAAGCGACTTGGGGATTTTTGACTTCGGCGTCCAGCCCTTCCACGGTCTCGAGGGCGACAGGGAGCTTTCCCCAATTCAGTTTCGCCTGATACTCGAGCGACTTCATAACGCTCTGATTCAAGCGGGCCGCGAAATTGCCTTCGGTGGTATCGGACGCCAGGAGGACAATTCCGTCTAGTTTCAGATCTGGCCGCGCCAATGCGATCTTGTAGGTGCTCCATAGTTCGGCGGAGGTAGCGCGATGAATGCGGCGGCTGGCAGGGCCTTTGCCCGACAGAAAATCCGCTGGCTGGGACCAGAGCTTGTGGTGAGCGTCGTACAAGGCTTCCATGAGGTTTTTGTAGGAGTCGGGATGCCCTTTTACCTTGGTACTGTCGGCGAGGTATTCGTCGATTTGGCTGCGTAGCGTCTCGTTACTTGTTTGGGGGGGTACGATGCCGACGCGGTCATTCGTCAGAGCGGAAGTGCCAACCGTGACAAAGAGCGGCATAGCAAAGGGCGGAACGTTGAGTTGGATCATTTCGCCTCGCGCCAACGGGTTATAGCTTGAAAACCGGGCATGGCAATGTAGCGCGCGGTTTGGCGTTCTATTTCGGTTTGGCGAATCAGGTCTTTGATGGGCGCGTCGTTGATAATGCTTATCAGACAGGACCCCAGCCCCAGGCTTTTAGCGAAGCCGATTTTGTGGACGAGTGGCGGTCCAGCGGATTTGAGAGTGATGGCCAAACGGAGGACGGCTAATTCTTCGGCGTCAAGGTTCAGGTATTCCACGTCAAACTCGAAGATGGAACCCTTTTCAATGCAAGGAGTGCTGCCCCTGGGTAAGTTTTCTTTCAGGTGAGGAAACAACGCCCAACCCGCTGCCACCACGGGCTCGCCCCCACCCCACCCGCTACGGTCGTCCGTATTGAGCAGAACCCACTCGGTCTTCTCGAGGGTCAAGGCGTCGAAGAAACGAACTTTGCTTTGCCAGGTATCCTGTTTCTCGACTTTCTCGACTTTCTCGGCAAAACCGAAGATACGGCAAACGACACATGCGTTGGGGGGTGAACAGGGCGCCAAGTGGCGCGGGACCTCCCAATCGGGACCGTAGAGCCTGCCGCAACCCGCACCTAAAATCTGCGCGGTATTTCTAATCATCCCCCTGATGCTGGTAGCCGGGATGAAGGGCCGCTCGATTTTCCAGCGGCGCTGCTGTTCGAATGAGGTTTTAATACATAGGGGGGTGACGACGCTCAACCGGCATTTCCAGCGACCGGAGAGCGCTTTGTCGAACCGTTCCAACCCGGTTTCAGCCGTGAGCGATTTCAAGGTGAGCTTTTCAGTGGTAAACGGGGCGCGCTGATGCATGTGTAACTTAGTCCTCAGTCTTGAATTCGACCCAACGCGAGATGTTAGTTTCAGCAGGCTCCCAAGCGACGCCCGATTCCGCAAGCTCCGGCCTGGTGATAGTCAAGCTGTAAGATTTGATGGACAATCTAAGGCGGCTTTGCTCTTTGGGCCAAGGCGTACGCTCCGGGTAACGGAGCGGTCGCTCCACCGGAACGGGCCCGCGTCCAATGACGAATTCGCGGGGAATACGGTCTTCGAACATGATGCTATCGGAGCGCTTTCCCCAAAGAAATACGCTGTGCATCTTTGGATGAGGACGAAGTTCTTTTTGCTCGAGGGCTCCGGCCAGAGCGTCTCCCGAATCGCTGAGGAGGACAACGTGGAGTCCGGCGGCACGTTTTACCCATTTCAGTTCGGCATCCCGGCCAAAAACCAAACCCGCGAGCGAGTCTGCGATGGCGGCGTTGAGCGAGGACTTACCGGCTTTGGTATCGACGATTTGGACGGCAGCAGCCGATTCAACTACGGCGCACTGCAAAGTTCGCCAAAACGGGCCGTCGGGTAATTCCTGGAGGCCGCGTAGAGATGAAATCATGCTTGCCATGCGGGTTCCTGTCCAGGTTTCCATTCCAAACGCTGGGAGAGATTTGGGGTGGCTCCCAAGTTGAGCTTAATGGCGGGCATCAAGGCGAAGAACTCCGCGGGCCCGAGAGCGAACTGCCAGCGCCACGGGGCTAGCTTATCCTGTTGCCATTTGCGCGCTGGCAATTGGGGTGGGGGTTCAGAAGCGCGCACGCGGTACGGCTGTTGCATATCGTGGCCAACGCCCAGATGCTCGGCCAAGCCGGCCAGCGTGCCGGGAGGTTCCTGCAAAGAAAACGCCGCCAGGGCGAGGGACTGAATTTCCGCCTTAATTTGACCGTACCCTTTGCTTTTGCCCGAGCCTAAGAGGATGCGCATTCCCATCAAATCGGAGAGCAGGACGCCAACGAGGAGAAGTTGATACAACTCGTAGTTTCGAAGGGTGAGGGTAACATTGAATTTGGCGTCTTGGAGCGCAAAAAATTTGAGGGGCGGCCCGGCGACTTGGCCGCTCTTACGGTTAATGGCGACGCTTTCCCGCAGGACGAGTTTGCCATTGACATGCCGAACGCCGTCGCTGATTTTCACGCGGGAGGCCATTACTGTGCTGCCGAACATGCGGCAAATGGGACATGACATGGCGTAAGCGGGAAACCAGGCTTTTTTGTCTTTGGAGTATTGCTTCTTTTTCAGTTCCAGTACCGCCGAACAGGCGGAACAGCGCCCAGACTTTACTTGATCGACGTCAATGCCATCGGCGTCGAGGGGGTCGCAAATTCTGGCCTCGGACTCAGGGGTTAACCCGCGCAGAGTGCGCTCGAGGTGAGATCGCCAGGAGCCTTTAAGAGAGCTTCCGGGAAGGTAAAAATCGAGGGCGGCGACTTTGGCCATCGGGTCATAGCGATCAGTGACGGCGAGGCGGACCTGGTCATCGGTGTTTCTCGAAATCGGAATGGCCACCGGCATTTTCTTGCGCTTGTCTTTGTCCGATTCCCATTCCTTCCGGCTGTCGTCATTGACTCTGCCGTCCTTAATGAGAAGGGGCGAAACTGCTGTGAGAATGAGTTTAGCTTCAAATTCATGCAAGGCCTGCTTAAGCATGAGCGCCTCCGTTGGGTTTCGTGAACTGAATGAAGGCGGCGCGGAGTTCGCGTTCGAAGCCGGCCGTTGGAACGGTCTTCAGTTTTCGGTCCCTAAGGTAGTCTACGAGTTGGTAATCGCCGCCTTGGCGAAAGTAGCTGACATCATAGTCCGCATAGAGTGTCATTCGACCGAGACCCCTGGATCGTTTGCCTCCCACATCGAAGCCGTTTTGCATTTCGACCAGGAGCATGTATAGGATGGCGCGGTCTTGGTCTCCAATATTTTCCAATTGCATCGTGAGTTCGAAGTCGCCTCCCGGTTCGAGAACTTCGAAGTCGTATTTGATTTGCTCCTTGGCGGTTTCAGTGTCGCGGTCAATACCCACACCGTCACGGCGGACGGGCTCTTTGGTTGTCGCAAACGTCTGGACGGCGTCGCTGATCTTAAAGCGCGAGGCGATGGAGGTAGAACCGAAGAAATGGCAGAGGGCGCAGAAGTTAGGTTGCTTTTTCGAGGCATCCAGCTTCTTGGCATTGCCGGATAAATCGTTCTTGGCATCGTCGGATGAGTCACATTCGGCCGCGCGAGCCTCGAAAGTAAAGCAGAACTTTCCAGCGGGCATAACCGCATGTACGATCCGCTCAACGGTGGAGCGAAGGGACCCACGTAAGGATGACCCAGGGATGTATGGGGCGTTGCCGATGCGGATGAAAGGGGCGTCTGTGGTGACTCCGGCTACACCAGTTCCAATGTGGAGGGCACCTTCGGATTTGAGCCGAGCTCGGAGCACATAGCGGTTCTGCAGCGTGTCAAATCCGATCATCTGGCGTCTCCTTTTCGGTGAGCAGCTTGGTTTTGAGTATCTTGATTTTCATCAGCAGTATCTCCATGAACTTGCGGGCGCGCTGGGTGCGCAAGAGTTGATCGATGTCGTTTTGTTCGGCGGGAGGAAAGCCGGATTCGTCCAGGAATGCCAGCAGGGCTTCCCTGTTCTTCGTTTTTGGGGGCCAGCTCGCCTGCTCTATGGCATCCATAATCTCGTATTTCAGGCCATTTTGGCCAGGCCGGAGGGGAGGCAAGTCCCACGCCCGGCGGACTGGGTATTCCGTCTTACCGGAGGAGGAGCCGATTGGTTTTTTTCGTGAATCAGTAAACCAGTCTTCGAGGGCCACTTCAAATTTCTCCCAGTCGCGGGCGGTTTCGCCCTGTCGTTTGAGGCCCTCCCACTGGCCCCATTTGACCTGATTGACCCATGCTGAATTCTCGAGAACCCACTGTTCGGCCCGACGCGCCAAGGATGGCTCGTCCGCCCAGTCGAGTGAGAGAATCAAGCCGCGCGCTTTCCAGCGCTCTGCATCAGCAAGTGGTTTCATGCATTACCTCCAGCGGGCGCGAAGTGAATTTGATGGCAGACTACTACCTCGCCGAATCCTTCCTGCGTGCGCTCACCGATTCCGCCGCGCTGGATACGGGCGGCCCATTGGGCCAGCAGCCCGGTGTTGGCGGGTCCGGTTTTGGCGAAGGCGAAACATGAACCTGCCTGGAGAGCGAACACCTCAGTTTTAGGAACGCCGGCAGCAGCGTGCCAACCGGAGATTGCGGCGGTTTCACTGAACCAAGCCGCCAGCTTCCAGCCGTCCGTCTCATTCAGCAGGACATCAACCGGCGATAACCACTCCGGCGCCAGCAGGAAATCGTCCCAAACCAGAGCGGGGGTTTGAAGGGTAACGGTGACAACGGTTTTTCCCGCAAGACGGCCAGCGATTTGGGCGGCCGTAGTTTGCATGTTTTCAAGGCGCGCGGCGATACGGGAGGGATCTTCAGTGAATTCGGAGCCGAGAGGCGCGATGCGGAGATCCACGGCGCCCATGCCGCGCGTTTTGGCGCGGCCGAAGCGGAAACGCGACCGCTGGGCAAAAAGAGAATTCAAGTGTGGCGTAGCAGTTTCAGCGGCGACGATCCGCCCACGGAAGACTTGACCTTCGTTGAGGCTCCTTGTGGAGAAGAGCTGGGCTGTGGCGGACGTCAAGAGTTCAGGATTGATAGCGGAATGGGCAACGCGGCTTTGTTTGGGCTTCTTAGCAATGAAGCGAGACATCTCTTCGCCGCGAGGCTTCTGAAGGCGGACGAAACCGCGGGGGATAGTGAGAGTGGCATTGCAACCCTCATCGGTGCAAGTTCTTGGAGACGGAGCGCCCGCCGCCGTCTCCAGCAGTCTGTCCTGAACGGTGTGTTCGTCTTCGTTGAGCTTACAAAGCCGCGAAGAGAGGGGCCAAACGTCTGCGCCGTCCAAACGAAGACTGCCATAAGCGACTTGCCCGCTTAGAAAGAGCGAACGGAATGCGTTATCAACCTGCCCCGTTTCCAGGTACGCTGCCGCTAACGCGCCGCGCAAGGCGGTTCCCGGGATGGACTCGAAAGTCCCCACATCGTTTCCAGCCGCTCGACGCATGCTTAATGTGAGAGGCGCCGACAGCGTAGCTTGGACCTCATAGATCATCGTCCGGGCCTCCGGCAAGAATGCTATAGGTGCATTGCCCCAGCCCGCGCGCGCTATCGGCCCCAAAGTGTCCGAGAATCGCAGTGCATTCTTCTAAGAGCGTCCAGTCCTGCTCGACCGAAAGGGTCTCAATAGAGCCGGTAAAGGTCAATGGCGGCGCTACTTCAGAGCTGAATAGGTGGCCGTGCTTTGCCACTAAGCGCGCCCTGTCAATGGCGGTTGTGGAGCGCACTGTTGTGCCGGCCGTCCTCCAATCAGGGGTTGTGAACTGCAGGATTGCTATGTGTTCCGGGATTGGGTAGGCGGCGCTAAACCCGAATTGCGCTGCGAACCAGGGAGAGCCAAACATCCGGCATAGTTGGCAAGGTTTGGCGCGGCAGAAACTACCGGCTTGCTGGCCACAGAGATCTGCCGTGGCACGGGTTCTCAAGATCCGCAGCGAAGCCCAGCGGAATTTTCCCTTCAGGGCTGCACCAGAGAGATATGGCATGCGATTGGCATCTTGCAGGAAGGGGCGGTCTACCAATCCCGCCACTCCAAAACCCGAACCGTGGTGAAATGGCTTATCAAAATCGATTTTGAGGGTCCGGCTATACATTTATGAACTCCCAGAGTTCCACCAAGTCGGCTGCAGACGTGCGCAGTTCCTGGTCTTCGCGCTTTTGCCAGAGGTCCCAGCCGATGGATTCTAGAAGCACGGCCCTAGGGGCGTCTGGCAGTCCGATGAGGAGATTCAAATATTCCAACTGGCCTTGGAGGGTATTGGATCGGCTTTTCCAGGCAATTTCGTAGAGCCGGTGAATTTTTGAGCGAGGCGCATTGATTTTCTTGAGGGATGCGATGCCGGCGATTAGACTCAGGAATTCCGGCAGGGAGTAGGGATTGGCCGTGGGTTTCTTAAGATCGTCCGGGTTGTCAACCAGGGATGAGGTGACAACCTGAAATGCCACGGAATCGTCTTCCTGGCGGAGTTTGGCTTTTCTGCATAAGCCCTTGGCGGCAGCCGCAAAGTCGCCAATGGGCAACTGGTGGTGAGCGAACACGATTCCAGCGGAGAAGAATGGGCGTTTGGGAAGGCCGGAGCCAAACTGAAATTCGCTGGTGAAAAATTCCAGGAATTTAGGCACGAGGTGAGCGGCCAGCATAAGGACGCAATCGTCGCCGCCAACCAGCAATTCGAGCCATGGCTGTTTGCGGCGATTGCCTTCGCTTGGCTGGTGCGGGCCGGCGGTGGCTGCCGCCCGGCGGCCTGCTTCGCGAACCGCGTGGCGCAAGGTTTCGTCGATCGCGGCGGCAATCTTCGAGCAGTCCTCCGCCGATTTCACATTATCTTCGAGATACCGCCCAAGCTTGTCGAGGTCGATGTAGAGGAGAGCCAGGTAGCCTTCGGGTAGTGAAAGCTTAGCAAGCTCCTCAAAATCGTTTGGGGGTTCCAGCCCCGAGATGGCTGCTTGGTGTTCCGCTCCAGCCTTGAATTTATGGGCGCATGTTTGGCAAATGGCTATATTCGGATTCTCCGGCTCGTTAACGAGGTTCTCGGCGGGCTGACTGCCACATCGCTGGCAAGCGACCCATAACCAGTGCGAAGATGAAGCCTTGACGCCGTTGCGATGCCGCTTGGCGCGCTCTACCGCATCCCGAACTCTTGACCACCCGGCAGGGAAATCAGCGGGATGGTATTCAGCGATCGCGGTGGATACCGTGGCGGTGGACGTTTCTTGCTGAAACGTTGTTTGTGCCAGGCGGCAAAATCGCTCGGCATCCGGTTTGATGTCGAATCGAGCCAGCACCACGCCGCCATTTGCGTAGAGGATTGCTTGTGTGCCGGCGGCGCTATGGATTTTTTGGATTGCATTTGTTTGAAGCCGACTTGCGCCACGCACATAGCGCAGTTGAGGGGGGAAGAAGACGTAGTCTTGAACCCGGTCGGCATCGGCGATGGCTAGATACTGCATTGTTAGTTAATCTCCTACCAGTGGTCTCCTGCCAACTCCTGGAAAGTGTAGACCAAATCCTCTGTGACCGATATGGACTGAGGCGAAGAATCGTGTACTAGGCGCTCATAGATTTCTTCGGGACTCATCATCGCTGCGGCAAAACCGGCAGGGTTATAGGGAACCCGAATTTGCAATGCCCCCGCCAGATCCCAAACGTAGAGGTCTCTGTCGTCGCAGGCTACAATGCACTCGCCGTCGGAAGAGAAGGAGCAATCCTGAAGGTTGCCTTGCGTGCGTAGGCGTGTAGGGCTTTCGAGCGGCCTCCGTAATTCCACGAATCCGTCACCTGGGCGAATTTCATAGCCGGCGCGATGCAGGAAGTGCTGGTGGCGAGGCGATGGTACCTGGTAGCGGATGCCGATGCCGCGCAGGACAATTTTCGAGACCGGATCTAAGCAGTCCCGCAGGTGCGGCCAGACTTCTTTGACCAACCGTTTCGCGTTCTCCAGTGGAACGTCAGCCCAAGCTACGCCAAGCCCTAACCAGGCAAGGCTTAGTTGCCGTTCGAGCAATTTCCCCCGTTTCTGGTCTTCGCTGTTGGGGCCGTTGTCAGCAGGGACTTCCACGGACGATGGCAGAGTGCGTTTCCGCTCCCGGGTCCACGTTTGGATGGGTTGGACAAAGCGATCATGCACGATGGTGTAGGAGTGGTCGTGCGCTCCGATGCCATTCCAAATTTTCTCAACGAGCCGTTCATCAACCAACGACTTTAGAATAGGTTCGCTGTAAAAGACGTGGTCTTGGAGCTCTGCTTTCGTGATGAGCCGGGGGTGTTCATCACGAGTCATGAGATCAAGAATTTCGACGAAGGGCTTTTCGGACGAAGAGTCTCGAGGGCACATTCCATCCAGGGTTCTGCTGCAATATTTCTGAATCGCATTGGTGATATCTTCGCCAGTTTCCTTCAAAAAGTAGCCTGTATGGTCGATTGCACTCCCGGCTTCATAACAGACGATGGAGAGGATGGCCGCAAGAACCCGGCTATCTTGCTTTTCCTTGAGATTCTCGAACAGTGATGCGATCTTCTCGTCCGTCAGGCTTAGACGCTCCTGTTCCTTGCCTGAGCGCAAAAGAATTTGGCGCACCTGCTTGCCGTCTAAGTCCGGTAGCGCGATCAGGTTGTCAAAGGGGTTAAATTTCGGCGAGCGAAGCCGATCAAGCCGATACAGTTCGTCGTTGCGTATACCGGCGCAGATATTTATGAGCAAGTCACTTCGGATAAGAGCGCTCAGAAAATTGTCGGACTCGGGATCGCGAGAACCGCTCAGGTACTGCTCAAAGTGGTCAATGATCAAGAGTAACTTGCGAGGGGGGTTGCACTGCGGGCCGAACATATGACGCAGCTTGGACAAGACATCGACTGCTCCGTGTTCACTATAACCACACGCCACAGCGACTGCATCGAACAGTTGCAGAGATATTTTGCGCCAATCGAGAATCAGGACTTCGCGGGGTGATCCTTTACTCCGAAGGCCGCTTTGAATTCCGGCCGCAAATAGCGAGCTTTTTCCCGCCCCGCTCCTGCCGTGCAGAACGGTCCAACGGCGCGTCATCAAATGCGAGCGTACAACCGCTACGTCGCCTTCGCGACCGTAGAAACTACTGTAGTCCGTTATGGTTCCGGGAGGCGGGAAAGGATTAGCTGCCACGGTTCAGCCTCTCAACAAAGTCATCGATATCCATAGTCGTGATATCGAGGTGGCGCGCTAGCCATAGTTCGCGGTCTAGCTGGGTGGCGGATCTGGTGATGGCAAAGCTTTTGGGACGAACGTACCCAATGAGGCGGTGAAGAAGGGCCCTAACATTCCAGTCGCGGAGACTATAGCCTAAAAACAGGAGGCGCCTTCCATCCAGGTGCTCAAGGACGGCAGGCGGAAGGAATTGGTCCAAATGTAATATTGAGCGTTCGTAATCCTCTTCGGTGATCAGAAACTTTCCTGGGCTGTGCGCCAGATCGCCGAAGAGGCTGCCGTGAATCTTGAAGATGAGAGACCTTTCCTCAAGGTTGATGTGCCGGGCCAAGTCGTCGCCGGAAACCTCTAGCTGTTGCTGCACAACGCCATCGCGGTAGTGTCTCAAAACTAATTCGTCAATTGGTTCGGCGGTTTCATACTGAACCGGGGTCAGGATGAGTACTTCGAATGAACGATCCGCGAAGGCCTTTTCCAGGAGCTCATCATAATTGGTGGTGATAATAAGCATCGGTTTTGAAACGCTCGCCAGGCATTTGTGAATTGGCGACAGGTCGCCCGAGGTTATCTGGGCTGCGACTGTTTCTTCCAAGGAGCGCCTTTCCCATGTCGATTGGAAGTAACTCGCTGCGGTGTCAAGGGATAACGGAGGCGTAGCGCATGTCTCGCAGCAGCAGTAGCAACTGCGGGCTTCGACGGGTGCACCTTTTGACAGAGTAGCGGCCAATTTAGCCGCGGTTGGTAAGCCGCTTGGAATAGAGCAGCCGGCACCGAGGAAGGGGACGATGGAGCCGTTGTGGAGGCTGGTTCTTAATAATTCCCAATCCAATCAGACGCTCCTTTCATCCCTTTGGCGGTTCTGCAGATACCAGTTGGCACAGACGGTCTTAACAGAATCGAAGGTAATTCCGAAGTATCGGTATTGCTCCCGGACAAGATCGAAGGCGGCGGCGTTCTGATCAACGCCGAAGACGCGATAGTAGCGTTTGACGCCGGAAAAGAGAATGGTGACGCGGTCCTTCTGGTGTTCGGCGAGGGAGAAGAGAATGCAAAAGACGGTGATGCCGATCAGGAGGGGCCGGCGCCAAGGGGAGTCCCAGAGGGCGAGCAGGGCGAGGATGCCGCAGATGCCGCCGAGGGCGGAGATTACCTGGACAATCCAGTATTTGGGCCAATCCAAAAGAGACGCTCCTCCGTAAAAGCCAGATCTCTCGAATGTAAGTCGAGCAGTAAAGATAATATACGAAGCTGGCGGGAAATTCAAATGTTAGTAGCGGGAGGTTACGGAAAGATGGGGGCGGTCGCCGGTGCCCCCGAGGCAAGCTGCGCCACGACTGGCGCAGCGAGGTCGGTTACGGTACAAGTAGGAGGCGAGGGCCCGCCTCTACGCTGCCGGCGCGGATGGAACGTCATTTCGGGCGACTCCCTAGGGGTCGTGGTTCGGTAGCGCAGCGGGGATCGGGGATGAAGCGAATTAGGGCGCTTACGCTTCCGGCTCGGATAGCGGCTGATCGGGGCAGAAGGCGCGGTCGCGGTGAAGGCGGACTTCAATATGAGATGCGTCGGGAAGCACAGCGAGGGACGCGAGGCGCCAAGGGGAGTCCCAGAGGGCGAGCAGGGCGAGCAGGCCGAGGATGCCGCAGATGCCGCCGAGGGCGGAGACTACCTGGACAATCCAGTATTTGGGCCAATCCAAAAGAGACGCTCCTCCGTAAAAGCCAGATCTCTCGAATGTAAGTCGAGCAGTAAAGATAATATACGAAGCTGGTGGGAAATTCAAATGTTAGTGGCGGGAGGTTACGGAAAGATGGGGGCGGTCGCCGGTGCCCCCGAGGCAAGCTGCGCCACGACTGGCGCAGCGAGGTCGGTTACGGTACAAGTAGGAGGCGAGAAGCCGCCTCTACGCTGCCGGCGCGGATGGAACGTCATTTCGGGCGACTCCCTAGGGGTCGTGGTTCGGTAGCGCAGCGGGGATCGGGGATGAAGCGAATTAGGGCGCTTACGCTTCCGGCTCGGATAGCGGCTGATCGGGGCAGAAGGCGCGGTCGCGGTGAAGGCGGACTTCAATATGAGATGCGTCGGGAAGCACAGCGAGGGACGCGAGGCGCCAAGGGGAGTCCCAGAGGGCGAGCAGGGCGAGCAGGCCGAGGATGCCGCAGATGCCGCCGAGGGCGGAGACTACCTGGACAATCCAGTATTTGGGCCAATCCAAAAGAGACGCTCCTCCGTAAAAGCTAGATCTCTCGAATGTAAGTCGAGCAGTAAAGATAATATACGAAGCTGGCGGGAAATTCAAATGTTAGTAGCGGGAGGTTACGGAAAGATGGGGGCGGTCGCCGGTGCCCCCGAGGCAAGCTGCGCCACGACTGGCGCAGCGAGGTCGGTTACGGTACAAGCAAGTAGGAGGCGAGAAGCCGCCTCTACGCTGCCGGCGCGGATGGAACGTCATTTCGGGCGACTCCCTAGGGGTCGTGGTTCGGTAGCGTAGCGGGGATCGGGGATGAAGCGAATTAGGGCGCTTACGCTTCCGGCTCGGATAGCGGCGTACCAGAGGTCGGCCGACGCCAGGCTCGAATGAATATGTTAGTGGGAAAGGTTCATGCCGAAGATTCGCACGCTTGCGCAGATCGGTGGGTTAAACACGTTCATCTGCGGGGGCCGCGGCGGGGATTTCCTGAACGACTAATTCGCCCTTTCCCCAGACGGTTTGGCGGCCGACGCCGGTCCACTGAGCGGCTTTGAGGAAAGGTACGAACTCGTTTAGTTCACCTTCGTACTCAGCTTCACCGATGAAACCTCCGAGGGAGTGGGTCTGTCCGGTGCGGGAGCTGCGGCGTTCGATCTCAACATTTGCGATGTCGCAGTGAGTCATCTTCACCTGTGCGGCGCGGTCGCCGAAGGCGCGGAAATCGATGGGGAGGGGGCCGGGGCCGTAGAGTTCGCGAAGGGTACTGATACGGTCGCGGGCGCGGGTGGCGAGGATGGCGAATGTGGGCCGAGCGGCGATTTGCCGGCCACTCTTTAGTTCGGTGGGAGTGAGGAACCTTACACGCAAGCGAGAGATGGGTTCAGCGGTGGGAGTCAGGTCGAGTGTGAGGGGCGGGAGGTCGTCTTGAGTCTTGATGAGAGCGTTTTCATAAATAGTAGTTTCGGGGTCGCCACGGGCATTCAGTCTGGAGACGGCAGTGAGATCGACTTTGCTGCGCGCGGGCCCCAGGCCGTCGCGCGCTAGTTGAGCGAAGGTGAGGACAAAGTAAGCAATGGCTGGGGAGTTGAGGTCAAAGAGATTCAAGTCGAAATGAAAGGGCTCGCCTGGAGTGAATGTCCGGCCGTCGAGATGGATGGCGCGGAAGACAAAGGGGCGGGGCCAATCGGCCAGACCGCTGGGTCCTGGTCCGAGGGCGGCGGGTTCGAAGAGGCGGGCATAAGGGCAAGTGGCGCGATGTTGGCAGGCAGCGGCACCGGGGCAGTGAGGCAGGCAGGCGATGCGGCGGAAGAGGACGCCGAATGCGCCGCGCAGAATGTTGGAAGATTTGCCTACGGGGAAATGGATGGATTCGCGGGCAACGAACGAGAAGCGGAGGGGCTCAAGCTGGAAGAGCACTTTTTCGTTTTAACTGCGCCAATTCCTTCAATACCTCAGCGCTGTGACTTGAGGGAGAGACGCCCAACCAAACCTTGGCGATTTTTCCGGCAGGATCGATCAAGAATGTATTGCGCGCGGCCATCTTCAAGCCGAGGATGTTGTGGAGCGATCCGTACTGCACGGACACCTTGCGCTGCGTATCCGAAAGGAGCTTGAAGGTGAGACCTTGCTTGGTACAAAAGCTTTGGTGGCTATCCTGAGAATCGAGGCTGACACCCACCACGACGGCATCGAGGCTTTGGTATTTCGGCAGGTCGCGCTGGAAGTTATGCGCTTCCATGGTGCAGCCCGCGGTGTTGTCTTTTGGATAAAAATAGAGGAGTACCCACTTGCCGCGGTATTGATCGAGGCTTACGGGTGAACCGTCTTGCGATGGCAGAGTAAAAGAAGGCGCCGGTTGGCCGGCCAGGGGCGCGTCACTGGCCGCCGAGCTCAAATTGAACATAAAGCCTAAGGCCGCGAACAGCGCAACCGTTAATCCAATTATGCGGAATTTCATACCAAAGAGGTTAAGGTATCACAACGCTCGCTCGCGGTGTCGGCTCAGACACGACAAGGCGGGGAAACGACAGGGTAGACTAAAAAGTAACGGGTATGCGGGTGATTGCCAATATCGCTGGAAGGAGAGGACATGTGTCCAAGCTGCCATTCCAATGACATCAGCCGGTCGCGTAAGCGGAAACTGAAGGACAGTTTCATGCGGTGGATGGGCAAGGTGGCGTATCGGTGCCGGGATTGCCAGAAACGGTTTTATGTGAACATTGACGTGGACCAGCGGCTGCGCCGGGCGCAAGAATGGAAGCGGCGTTCCGAAGAGTTGGCCACAGCGGCGCGCGCCCAGGCCATTCGCGGCGAAGGCGAACTCGACCAACCGGAAGACGCCAACGCCTGAGCCAGCGGGCGCTATACTTTTTAGATGTTAACGCCCACAGAAAAGATCTGGCATAACGGCCGCTTGATTGCTTGGAACGACGCCCAGATCCACGTTCTTTCGCACGTTGTCAGCTATGGCAGTTCCGTCTTTGAAGGCGTGCGCTGTTACGAAACACAGGAAGGACCGGCGGTGTTCCGGCCGCGCGAGCATATGCGCCGCCTGATCGATTCGGGCAAGATCTACCGGATGCCGGTGCCGTATTCGGTGGAAGAACTAACGGGCGCCATGCTGGATGTGATTCGTGAAAACAACATGCGGGCCTGCTATGTACGGCCGATCGTACTGCGCGGCTATGGGGACGTGGGCGTGCTGCCTACGAACAATCCGATTGACACCTATATTGCGTGTTTCCCGTGGGGCCGCTATTTGGGCGAAGCCGCATTGAAAGACGGCGTGGACGTTTGCGTATCGTCATGGACGCGCATTGCGCCGAATACGCTACCCGCGCTGGCGAAGGCTGGGGCCAATTACATGAACTCGCAATTGATCCGGATGGAAGCGGCGGCCAATGGCTATTCGGAGGGAATTGCGTTGGACGAGGCGGGTTATGTGAGCGAAGGATCGGGCGAGAACATTTTTCTGGTGCGCGATGGGAAGGTGCTGACGCCACCGCTGGGCGCATCGGTTCTGCCGGGCATTACGCGCGATAGCGTGGTGAAGATTGCCGGGCAACTTGGTATTCCGGTGGTTGAAACGATCATTCCCCGCGAACTGCTGTATATTGCGGATGAAGTATTCTTTACGGGCACCGCGGCGGAAGTGACGCCGATTCGTTCGGTGGATAAAGTGAAGGTGGGAAGCGGGCAGCGCGGACCGATCACGGAAAAAATACAGAAGCGTTTTTTCGAGATTGTGGATGGCACGGCGAAGGATGAATTCGGCTGGCTGACGCCGGTGACAGGCGTGCGAGAGCCGGTTGGTGCTTGAGCAGGAAGAGAAAGACCCTTTGCCGCCAGAGACGAGCGGCTGGGTGAATTAAGCGGGACGTTCCAGAAAGACATACAGGGCAGAAACCGTCCGTAACCAGTGAGTGGAGTACCGGCCGAACCGATGTCTGCCCTGCGTTTTGAGCTTATCGCCTTTGCGGCAACCAGCCCAATTTCAAACCTGCCATCCGGGCGCGAATTCCTAAACTGCAGCCACCTCCCCCGAGATTACCTGCCGATCAAGCACTCGCGCCGGATCTGTTAAAGTTGTACCGCGAAGCGGCGGGGAAAGCTAGTGCTAAGGGTGCCTGCCAGCGCCGTTTTCAACACGTTTTATCTCCTGTTATCGCTGAAGCTTATGAACAGCACGCTGTTTGAAAGGTGTGGAAAAAACAAGGATGGCCAGGAATGTTGAGTGTTAGGGGGAGGTCAACGAGAGACTCGACGGTGCTGAAGATCGATTTCAATGCGGCGCTGCTGGCGGTGGACGATGTGCTGCGGCCGGAGGAGATGGATGAATTTATCGCACCTGGGTTTATCGATTTGCAAGTGAACGGCTTCGCGGGCGTGGATTACAACGATCCGGCGGCGCCGCATGACGCGATTGCGCGCTCGATTCAGAAGATGTTCACTACCGGCGTGACGCGCTTTTTGGCCACGATTATTACGGGTTCGGAAGAGCGGATTGTAGGCGCGATCAAAAACATAGCGGCGGCCAAGCAGGCGTTCGCGGAAGCGGGCATGCCTGAAGCGGAGGCGCTGGCCGGTCTGCATATCGAAGGGCCACATTTGTCGCCGGAAGACGGGCCGCGCGGGGCGCATCCGCTGGAACACATTCGTCCGCCGAGCATTGCCGAATTTAACCGCTGGCAGGAAGTGGCGGATGGACAGATCCGGCTCATTACCATTTCGCCGGAATGGGCGGAGACGCCTTCCTATATTAAGGCGGTGGTGCGGCAAGGGGTAGTGGCGAGTGTGGGGCACACCAAGGCGAACAGCGACCAAATTAAAGCCGCGGTGGATGCGGGCGCCACTATGTCCACGCACCTGGGAAACGCGGCGCACGCCACGCTGCCTAAGACGCACAACTACATTTGGGACCAGCTTGCCGATGAGCGTCTGACGGCCAGTTTCATAGTGGATGGCATTCATATCCCGCGTGTGTTCGTGCATTCCGCGCTGCGGGCGAAAGGCGTGGAGCGCAGCGTGCTGGTGACCGATGCCGTTATGCCAGCGATGTGCGAGCCCGGCCCCTACAAACTGGGGCAAGTGGAAGTGGAATTACGTTCCAACGGCAGCGTGGTGCTGCACGGCGGCGAGCGCTTAGCGGGTTCGGCGCTGAGGATGGACCGCGCCGTTGCCAATGCGGTGAGGCTGGGTTCGA
This sequence comes from Bryobacterales bacterium, assembly GCA_963785595.1. GTDB lineage: Bacteria > Acidobacteriota > Terriglobia > Bryobacterales > Bryobacteraceae > Bog-105. The sequence continues at coordinate 453,352 of CAWAVY010000007.1, forward strand.
TCAGTCTTTCGCAGGCGCTGGCCATGGCTACTACCAACGCGGCGCGGGTGGGGCGCATTGCGGGACGCCAGCGCGGGCTTGTTCCGGGCGAAAAAGCCGACTTAGTGCGGTTCACCTGGAACCCCGAGGAATTCCTGCTGACTGTAACTGAAACAATTGTGGCTGGTATCTCAGTCCACAAAGCATAAAATAGGAGCTGACACTTATGGCATTTACTCTTCCACCCCTTCCCTACGCACCTGACGCACTGGAGCCGCACATTGACAAGGCTACGATGGAGATCCATCACGACAAGCATCATGGCGCTTACGTTACCAACCTGAATAAAGCGCTGGACTCGGCCCCGGAACTTCAGAATAAGACTATTGAAGAATTGCTGGCCAATAATCTGGCGGTAGTTACCGATTCAATCAAGACGGCCGTGCGCAACAACGGCGGAGGCCATTACAACCACTCGCTCTTTTGGAACCTGCTATCGCCGAAAGGCGGAGGCGCGCCCACGGGCAATATCGCCAGCGTAATGACTGGAACGTTCGGCAGCTTTGACGCGTTCAAGGAGAAGTTCGCGATGGCAGCCACGACGCGTTTCGGCTCGGGCTGGGCTTGGCTGGTGAAAGACGCGGCGGGCAAGTTCGACATCATCTCGCTGCCGAATCAGGACACGCCGTTGATGGAGGGTAAGAAGGCGATTTTAGGTCTAGACGTTTGGGAGCACGCTTATTACTTGAAGTATCAAAACCGGCGGCCGGAATACATTGCGGCCTGGTGGAACCTGGTCAATTGGGACGAAGTGAACAAGCAGCTTAAATAGTAACGAGGCCGAGGCGTTCGAACTTTTGGCGCGTTGACTCAAGATCGACGTGTTGGAAGGCGGTGAAGCCGAGAGCGGCGGCGACGTTCACGAACATCTCGCGGTCGTCAACGTAAATGCACTGATCTGGCGTGGCTTGCGCCAGATCGAGTGCCAGTTGCCAAATCTGGCGGTCGGGTTTACGCATGTGGACGCAGTGGGAGACGACGATGAAATCGGCCACTTCGCGCAAACCGAACTTACTCATGCGGTATTCGGTAATTCCCTGCCCCTCATTGCTGATCAGGCCGACCTTCAGGCCGTTGGCTTTCTTGACATGCGCGAGGAGTGCGATATTTTGCGGCCACGGGACGGAAGCGTTTAAGATGTAATCGCGCAAGTCTTCCAAAGTGAACGGCCGGGGCGATGCAAAAAAAACCCAGCGCAGATAATCCTCAAATTTCATGAAGCCGCGTTCGTAGCTGTCGAACATGAGCAGGTGGCGTTTGTCGATTTCTTCGGCGGGGAGATCGAATTTGTCGCATACGTTGCGCCGGAGGGCGCTGTCCCAACCGTTGGTGCCTAACACGCCGCCAATGTCGCTGTAGAGAACGTGGAATCTGGTGTCCGCCATATCGATTTAGGTTCGCATATTTGGTGGGTTAGAATGGGAAGGCGTCCGCAAGTTGGGCGCGTAGCTCAGTTGGTTAGAGCGCCTGCTTCACACGCAGGAGGTCGCAGGTTCGAGTCCTGCCGCGCCCACCATTCCGACCTTCCAGAATCAGTGGTTTGCGGTTTCCGTTCATTTCCATTGCTGTCCTCTGAGCCCAAAAACGTATCAGAACCGTATCAAAACGACTTCGATCCTGAATTCCCGTATCAAAACCCTTGCCTCACCGTTTCTCGTTGGCACTGCGATCCAGTTTGGTCAAGGCTTCCCGTTTCATCTGAAGCTTCATCTGCGAGTACTTCTTGAACACCTTGGCATCGGTTTGCCGCAGCATCTGCGTCACCCACTCGTCCGCCACGCCGCCCGCGCTCAACCGCGTTGCATAAGTTGAGCGGAGATCGTACAGCCGGAAATACGGAATACCCGCCTTCCGCAGCGCAGTTTCCCACGGCTTCCTGAAGTTCGTCTGATACCCGGTTGGGTTCAGCGGACTCGGGAAGAGCCACGGGCCGGGCCCGGCTACTTCGATCTGGCTTCGAAATGCTTCAACGGCGATCTCTGTCAGCGGAACTTCGGCAACCCCGGTGGGAGTCTTCGAGTCCGAAATAAATATCGTCTTGTTGGCCAGATCGACCTGATCCTTGCGCATCGATGCAAGTTCTTTGTAGACACGCAATCCGGTCTCGGTAAGAATCCGAGTCACGTTCCGCAGGTACGCGGGTGAGTGTTGTTCAATCGTCTGCTGCTCCGACGCCGTCACGTAATGTGGCCGGAACAGTCCCTTCAGAATCACGGGGAACTCTACACCGGCACATGGGTTGGCCGGGCAGAGTTTCTTTTTCACGGCCACGCTGAAAATCCGCCGAAGCACTCTAAACTCCTGATGCACCGTCGCCGGCTTCAGTAGTCCGAGTTCGATAGTCCCCGATTTACGCCGGACGCGTCTGCGCTGCTTGAGGCGGTGTCGGAGGTGTACCTCAATCCCCGTCGCGTCGATTTCCGCGAGCTTCATCGGTCCGAACACCGGGCGAAGAGTCTTGAGGTCGTTGTCGTTCACTTCGTGCGTCTTCTCTGCGCGAATCGGCGGCTTCGAGTAGTTCTCGACAAAAAAATCCGCCCAGTCGTTAAACGTAAGTTGCTCGCCCTTACGGACTGTGGCGAGCGTGTTGTTGTCTCTGGCGTGCAGCCGTTCGCGCAGTTGCCGTTGCGCGTCCTGCCAGTCTTCTGTATGAGTCGATTCCAGGCGGCGGCTACCGGAACGATCCCGGTAGCGCATCCACCAGATACTGCTGTCATTGCGTCGATATACAACTCCGTCATGTCTACTCGGTCTTGCCAAATCCCACCTCCTGTTTGAAAGTTGCTCGGAAGAGCTCAAGATCCGATTTCAGAAACCGGATATTGCGGCCCATCACGCGGAGGTGGGGAATCTGCTTTCGGTCAACCCAAAGATACACCGTCTGTGGGCTGACGCCCAAGTAGGATGCAGCATCGCGGACAGTGAGCGGACAGTCTTCTCTGGCGGGTCCGGACAGAGTCGCTGTGCCCAACGAATAAGGTGCAGGAAATGAGGACATTTCAGATCAGGGCCTCAATCTGTACGTCACGAGATGAGCGCGACGTGACGGCCTTTGAGAAATCCGATCTGTCTTTCAGAAGTTTGCCGTGAAGTTTCGAAATGTTTCAGCGCGGTCGTCGGGCCGAAACACCGTTTCAGGCAGTTTCAGTTGTTTACCAAATTTTCTTGCGCGTGCCGCATCAGAAACACCGATACCAGCCTATAAACGCGGTAGTGGAACATAAAGAGTTGTTGCACGGCGGTGGCTGATTTTCCCGATAACCATCTGCTTTCACGAGCGCTTGCGCCGTGCACGATCGGAGGGCGTTCGTGCACATTCGTGCACGCCTCTGTCACGCGGCCAGATGATGACGCCATACAGAATGTGAGGCCCACAAGAGACAAGACCAGATGCCGCGGAATCCGTTTGGACGAAGCGCTGATCGCACGTGTTGAACGTGCCGCCAAGGATAGCGGCTTTTCAAATCCGAGCGCGTTCATTCGTGCTTCGATTCAACGAGAATTGGCAGGACGCGAAAGCGAGGTAGAAGCGGCGGAAGACCGAATTGCCGCGAGTCTCGACCGCCTCGGTCGTGAGATCAGGAGTATCGAACTGGCGCAGCAAGCCCTGTTCGCATTCGTGGACTCTCTGGTCAAAACTCTCCTGACGTGCATTGCCGAACCACCGAGTGACGCTCGCGATCAGGCCGTTGCGCAAGGAAAGTTCCGCTATGACAGATTTCTGAAGAGCGTGGGTGCCTCTATGGCTGGCGACTCGAAGGCGGCAATGGCTGAACTATTAAATCATGGCGAGAAGAGCTAATGTTTCCGTGTCTTCCGGCCAGGGCTGAACCGCCCGCGCCAGGCGGAAAAAGTCCGGTGCGATGCGGGTTCAGGTTTTCCGCGTGAGCGCTGCGGCTGGTAGTGTCGTTCAGCGGTCGGAGATGTGAGCCGGTAATAAACCCATGGACTCCGGCGGCGGTTGCGGGCCTTCCGCCGGCGTGCCCTTAGCAGTTTGTTTTAAGCACGCGAGGTCTTGGGTGAATAGACTTGGCCGTTCTCCTCGTCAGAGCTCGGCCAGAAAAGGCCAAAACCGAGGTGACGACCCCGCCCTACGGCGATCGGTCCTGAAATTGGACGGTCAAACGTCACCCTCACATGGAAGCGGGACGTCTCGGCAAGGTACCCGGCCACGCGGTACTGCCGCGCGATGTGAACGCCTGCGACAGATCCTCCCGGAATAGTTTCAACAGAGACGGGCCGGGCACCACCCGTGCCGACCGCGTGCACAAAAGAGCGCACGAGGAGTTCCAGCCGCCGACCCTGGAGCCGCTGTTCAAGCCGTACCAGATTTTCGCCACTCTCAGCCGCAGCTTGTCTCATTTCGCGGAGCCGTTGCCATTCACCTGACGTGAGTTCCTTTGCTGCCTGAATCACGGGCGTCACGCTTACCCAACTGCGCGACTTGCGTGCGATGGCCTGTAGCCATTGTCTGTCCGGCTCAGTTTCGAGCGTCACACCAGTTCCGCGACCGTTATCCAGCAGTTCCCGTCCATGTAGAAGGACGCAGGCCATCTCGATGATTGCCCTGCGAGTCGAATCCTCCGCGCACCCGAAGCCCACGAGGGCGACACGACGTATGCGACCGTCAGGGTATGGGCCCAATACGCTCGGTATAGGGAGAACGGCCAGATGTGATTCAGGCACCGGCTCTCCGCGCTCATCGTGACCGTGCAGCACGCGCTGCGCCAGCGCGTCCAGCAACGCCCGTTCTCCCGTATTGCTAGCAAGCACGTCGACGATCTCGCCGCGTATTTCATTCAGCAGGTTTCGGATCGGTCCGACAACCTGGCGCAGGAGACGCGCATCCCACGAGCGGCGCTTTCCGCCAAAGTGCAAGGCCAGTACACCAACGGGCACTCGGGCCTCAGCGTCGCCATCGGACGCATATCGAACGGATCGGACCCCGGAGATCGACAGTGGAGCTTCGTCCGCGGATCGCCCAAAAACAGCGTCGCACACGTCAAGGCAGCCAGGCTCCGGTGCCTCCAGAGAGGTTCCCGAATCTTCCGGTTCTGCGGTTTCGCGCCAAGAAGTCAGATCCGACGGCGGCGGTTCCGCTAACGCGTCGAGCACGGCGAAATCCTCGCCTTTGCCCACGCTCCAGGTGTGCCGGGAGAGTTGGCGCACGGTATCCACGATTCTGGACGGCGCATCGGGCCAGTGATACCAGACCACAGTCGGCACATCAATGTCCCAAAACAGAATGGGTTCAGGTTCGAGGTCAATGCCCTTTACCGGATTCAGCTTCCTCTGCGTCGGCCAGTTCTTCGAGTTGTTGGGGACGAAGCGGCGCTGAAGCGGGCGTCGCAGGATCGCTTCTGGTGCAGCAATGATGGGTGCTTTCTGCCCCTCCATGACGCGAACCGCCTCGTCGTACATATCTCGATTGCTCGCCGACCATCCACTGCGAGCAGCGCAAACAAGGGCCTTAAAAAGACGCCCAGGACTGGGTGGCCACTCCCTGCCGGAGTACCCGGCAAGGAACTGAACTCGAATAGAAACAGCCATCAGGGTTGCGTTGAGACAAACCCATCGGTGGGGTTGCCCAATCCATTGCTTGCCTCTCCGGAGTCGACTCGTTTTGTTTTCCAGAGTTCCCGGAGATCGGAAACATTCTTCTTCTTGAGATCCGCGTCCTTTCCCGAATATTCGGGTCGAGCCACGAGCGCGGCGATGAGATCCTTCTTGGTCTTGGGCTCCGCGTCATCCCCACCCCGCTGGGTAATGATTGCAGCCCGCGCTCCTGCTGGGTCAAAGGTGAGCGATTTCGCGTCGGGCAACCCCGTGGAGAAGAATGCACCTGCCGCCTCTTTCAGGTATGCTTCCACATCGCTCGGCAGCGCAAACGCTTCCTCTTTACCCGTGTAGCTCACCAGCATCAGTGCAATCGAGGCATCGCCCTCGGCGAGATCCCCGGTGGGTTTTGGCCCATTCCGCACAAGTATGCAACCCTCCCGAAGGTCCCAGACACCGGTGTTTGCTACCGACGTGAGTGCGAGGGCAAACAGGTACCGGCGGAGATTAAGGGTCTCACGATCCGAAATCGTGGAGGTCTGGCTCACTGTTTCACTGGACTTGCTTGCACTGGCCGAGGTGTCGAAAGCGGCGAGTGCTCTTAGTCCGGAGAGGGCGATGATAGAGGTTCGCTCGATCTTACCGAAGGCAATCACGCCTCCCGGCGACTCCGGGGCGGGTACGTCGGTCATGCCCAGTTGTGATGCCGGGTTCTTGGTCTCGGGATCGTGACTCGCGGCCTCTTTCGCCTCAGCCAGGATCTGGCCCAGTTCTTCATTGACTTCCGGATCGATGCTGGACCAGTACTGGCTGCGCTTCGTCGCGCGCGCCACGTTGTAGGCTACGATCTCACTCCGAAGAATGCGCCGGGCCTTGGACTTCGTTCCGCCAGGGCGGCTGTCCCAGTGTCCGAACACGAGTGAGGTCGGGGCAAGATGCGCCAGTGGACTGGAGTCTCCTTTTACAAAAGCACCAAGAGCGTCTCTAAACTGCTGGTACCCACTATCGCTTGTGTAGCGTAAAACGGCGTCTCCGACGCGGTGCCCCACTTCCAGCAGATCGAGCAAGCCCTCCCCGACGCGGCTTCCGGAAATCGTCACTTTGGGAATGTATTTGCCCGAATAGCGAAGCAGTCGAGACTCCAGCCGATTTGCCTGGGACGGGACTGAGTCGACGGTGCATCGGTTCGCGGTCAAGAGGTCTCGCGACGCACGCTCCGGATCATCCGCCAGCGGCCCAACGCGAACGATGTGATAGTCGCTTTTCTTCCCTCGTCCGATACCGGCAAAGGTTGGCGGGAAGAAGATGCTCCGGGGACCATCAACAGGCCGGAGGCGTTCGCGGATCACGATGGCCGCGCTTTCCGCGCTATCTCCGAAGAGATGATCGTATTGAGTTAAAGTTGTCGTCTCGTTATTCATTTGCGTGCTCGTCCGGCATATCGTCGTTGATCATATCGTTGCTCTCGGCCCCGGTAACACCAGCGGGGCGCGCGAATCGCAGATAGGAGTACTGGCCCTGGCCCATCATGCCGATTGTCGCCTCGCGTGGACTGCGCTCGATCCCGGCAACAGCGACCCCTCTGGCGCAAAGGCGCGCAAGGGAGATTGATGCTTGCGGCTTCCACGTGCAGTAACGGAAAAGTCGTTTGTTGATTGCCACAGTTCCATCGGGTGCCGCTTCGCCATGGTGACGCGGCGGAAAAAACGCTGATATGCCAATGGCCGCAAGGATCTCAAGGCCGGGTCGGCCGGCAGATGCTCCCTCGGCGGCCGCGTCGTTTGCGCTAATACCTCGGTCGATGGAGGATCGGGTCGTCGCCGCGTCCAGGTTGAGTCGGCTGCTCCCAGGTGACGAGAACGACAGAATGTCTTGTACCCGCTCCACTTGCCCCAGTGCCGCGGATGAGTCCACCAACTCCAGGACCAACCCTGTGATGCCCTTCTTGCTGTCCTGCTGACCCGCCCAGAACTTCCATCGGCTCTTACCGTCGCGCTTGCCGATCCGCTGAACAACATGGTCGCCCTTTACGAAGGCCCACTCGTACCAGTGATCTACCACCATAACGCCCGTGCGGCCCGGCAGAGCGAACTCGATACCTGCGGTCCATTCTGCGATGGCTTCCGCCAGAGGGACCCTTCCTCCGTCTGTCACGGCACTCCACGCACTCCGTGAACCGAGCGCGCTTGAAAGCTCCCGCGCGAACTCCGGCTCTGTGAGACGAGTCTGAATCTCGCATGCGTCGGACATTGCGGTCGGCACCTCACGCACTAACCCAGAACGCCGCGACCACGCCGATGTGGCTGAGCCGTCCAAGCGTCCAACCAACTCTATGAGACCGCACACGGCCAGGTACTCGCCCGGGTTGGTAGCATCGACGGCCAGCACGAACGAGCTCATCGCACCTCCTCGTCGCGCGAAGCGAGAACGTCGGCGGCCTTGACCAACGCCTCCAACCAGGCGAGCGTCCACCACCCGTGGGTCTGTTGCACCCGTGCAAAGCGGTCCGGAGTGGCCTCGAAAGCGTCGTTTAGCGCGCTCGTCAGAATTGGGCCTGCGGCCTGGATGCGAAAGCCCGGCCGGGCATGACCATGGTGGGCGGCAATAAGATGGAGGCAGAGGTCGATGCCACACGGGTCCAGTGAAGCGATTGACGCCGCCTGTTGCAGGTTTGCCACCGACCCGAGTTCGTGCCGGTATCCTCGATTAATTGCGTGATCGAAACTCGCCTGTCCGGATTTCGCAACCGCAGGCTTGCCGATGCGTCCGACTGCCCGCTGCCACCACGGGTAATCCTTTCCAACATCGTGATTTCCTGCGGCTTCAATAACGGCCGACCGAACCGGCTCGTGGGTCACATGCAGGCGGTCACACAGGAGCCTGGCCTTTTCACGAGCATCGGTAAGGTGCCTGTCCAGCAGGACGGGCTCGCCAAAGCCGAGTGACGCGTCGTCTTCTTCCGCCTCCTCAACGACGCGGCGATCCTGGCGTGCCACAAGGATGCCTGTCGCGCCATCACCCGCACCCTCGATCAATCGCCAGCCAGAGCCGAGCAAGGTCTTCACCGCGCTGGCACTCACGGTAAGCAGGTCTTCTTCAGTGGTTGCCGCGTCGATGAAGACGCTCCGGCCAGTATCCGTGGGAACTGACGTGTCCATCATGAGCGATACCTGTCCTGTTTTCACCAGGAGTCGACGCCGCTGGGCCCGCATGGACGGCTGCGCTTCTTCGGCGACGTCGCCGACCGGACTCGGAGCTGATGGATCGATGAAGCGGCCATAGTAGCCTCCCGCCGACCTTGGCAGCACGATCACCGCGTCGTATAACAACCGGCGAAGATCCTCATCATCAGGCGGCAAAGAAGGTAGCGTCAGGCCCTCGGCCGCGCCGTCTCGCACAAAGAACACGATGCGGTCAGCCAGGTTTTGATCCTCGGCGGCACGATCTCTGATTGCCCGCAGCAACTCGACTGCCTCATATAAAGGGCAGCGGGCAGTTTCGCGCGGCGAGATCGGGAAGGAATGCAATAACCGGGAGGCGCCATCCGCCTCGGTGATCCAGTCCAACTCGGCGCGCCACGCGATTTCGATATACAGCGACGCATCCTCGACGCTGCCGTGCAGCCAGCGACTGACGTCGAAGTGCGATCCGCTCTCGGGATACTTCGAGGTCATCGCTAAGTCATCGAGAACCGCAGGCGTCAAGGCTGGGGGAGGAACTCGCAGATCGAATAGCCCTGCGGCCTTGCTGCGGTAAAGCAGACGTCGCACAAATCTGGCGGCGGCCCCCGAGGATCGCCCTTTCGCGGCGAGCACCTGTAGACGTATGAATACGCGCCCGGAGGGAGTATCTTTGTCAGGCTTGCCAACAACGAGAACGGACGAACCGGGTTCCGTCCGCAGACCAAGCCTGTTCACCCTGCCGAGACGCTGGATGAGGCTGTCGGCGGAACAAGCCTCCGTCCCGAGATGGTCGCAATCGATATCTGCACCGACCTCGATGCACGAGGTGGCCACAAGAAAGGCAGAACGGCGTTGATCTCCAGTTCTGTCGCGTCGGCTTCGGAATCGGTCGTACTCGTTCGATTCCATGAGGGCGTCACGATCCCATCCGCGCATGCTGCCGGTGATGGTGACGACGTCGACATCATGGGACGGAATCCCTCGCTGACGCAATTTCTCTTCGAGGTGCCCGGCACAGCGCCGAGCCTCGGCGACGGTGTTCAACACAATTCCGATTGCAGTACCTGGTTCCTCGACCGATTTCTCCACGGCCCATTCTGCGAGTTGTTTGCCGGGATTTTCATCGGAATCGACTACCTGAATCGACTTGGGTGCGTTAAGCCGGTCGCTCACCTTTTTCTCGCTAATTTCGCTGGGAAGCAGCCGGAACGGTCGCCGACCTACCGAGGCATCGGCGGGTACTTCCGGCATGGCCGCGAGACCGGGCGTCCTGGAGAGCAGATCGGTCATGGGCTTGATCGTGGCACCCATGCGGATCACGGCGAACCGTGCAATCCGATCTCGGTGGCGCTCGACGGCTGCAAGGGTAGCGGCAAACGGAGAGCAGAGGTGCGCTTCGTCGAGCGCGATAAGACAGTCGTGCCCCAAAAGCCCGGCCTCAAGGGATCGGCCCCATGGCCCGACCCGGCCATAGGCGCTGAAGAGCAGCCGCGAACCTATCATGTCCACCGTACCGATCACGATTGCAGGTCGTGAAGGATCGTCTCGCCAACTGGTATCGAGCGTGCGCTGGCCGCGTAGAGTCGAGGTCTCCAGTACGCCCGCAACGCAACCGGCATCGCGCAAAGCCGATGCCAAAGGATGCAAGACGTGATTTGCGTCGTTCACCGCAGCTTCGAGCCGAGTTCGAATGTCCTCCGCGAACTCCGAGGCCTGATCAACAACTACGCGGCGGTCGACTACATAGGCGAGCCGCCGCGGCACGATTGTGTTGCTGTGGCCGATTGTGCGACCGAGCGCCAACACCCAGAGAGCTATGATCGAGGTCTTTCCGAGACCAGTGGCAAGTTCGACATCCGTTGGGAACCTGCCAGATTCGAAGTCGCAGTACAACCGGTATTGCCAGCGACAGGCACCGTCGTGCCCTGTAAGGGCTTGGTACGCGATATCGAAATCTTCGAAGCTCAAAGACATGGCAGGCTACTGGAATAGAAGTGATCGCAGTTTCCAACTTTATACCGCCCTCTGTGTGTGTTTCCTGAAAGCGCGGATAGACCGCGAAAGAATCTGCATGCCAAAGTCGGATTCGTTCTCGAACCGACCCCTACTTCCTGAGCCAGGCGTTCGAGAAAGTGCTCGTCGAACTCGGCGGTGTCCACTCTTCTACACCCACATCATCGGCTTGTTCAGCGTCGATCCATCTGCCAACACAATGGGGTCGGGGAACTGGGAACCGGCCAGGTCGCTCACACTGATACGCCGTATGAAACTGGCCACGTTCTTCAATTCCAACGTGGGGTTCGAGACTGGCGAAAGTAGTCCGACGGGCTTGCCCAAAACCTTCGTGACGATCCGGATCGGTTCGACAAGATCACTGTCGTTGGAAAGAACAGCGGCGACGTCGAAATTGCCTTGAAACGCGTCCTGCAGGAGATGGGAAGCGAGGTTGACGTCACTCCCCTTTTCCTCAACTTTAACCACCTTCACAACGTCGGGCCATGGCTGCGCGAGCGCCGCACGAGGGCGAAATTCCGGTGGCTTGACCAGCCCGGCGAATTTCTCTGATAGCAGGAAGCTCCCCATATGGATTGAAATCTCTGGCACGGTTCGCAGGGCATCGAGATAGATTTGTTGGCGACCGGGCGCTGTGGGATCGATGCGACCGGACACACGAGCCGTGTAGTACTTGACGCCAGTCACGACGTTGGCCGGAGCAAGGAGCTTTTCGGCGAGCGCCTTGATGTTCAACCATTTCGCTGCCGGCCGATTCACAAGCAGCCTGAAATAGAGGTTGAATCCGTCGACGTAAATGATCGTTCGCATCGAGAAAAATCAGCCAGAAAAAGCAAAGGCCGCGCGGGATTGCTCCCGGGCGGCCCTTGAGTCGACAGCACGCTGCCGACGGGTTAAATTCCTTTATACCATATCCGCGCCGGGACATCGAAGCCTGTCGCCGGGGACCGGCAGACCGTATCAGAACCGTATCAAAACCCCATCTGTTGGGGCTGTTGAGCTTGCTGATTGAGCGAAAAGCAGACTCCCCAACCTGTTGAAAAGACAGAGAACGCAATGGAAATCATGGAGCCAAAAGAAGCCTGGATCAGGCTTCACACGCAGGAGGTCGCAGGTTCGAGTCCTGCCGCGCCCACCATGTAAATCGTTACGCAACATCAAACCGCAAAACTCCGGGTTGTGAGTCTCGCCGCGCAGCGTAACCGCGAAATAGCGCATATCGTGATACATTAAATCTCGCAATCTGTAAGTAAAGGAGATTACCCATGAAAGGGAAAACTATCCGGGCGACCCTGTTCGTTGCAGTGTTTCTTTCCGTTCTGGTGGCACTGGCCCTGGCGGCACAGGACAGATACACGCTGAAGGTTCCGAATGGGCTCGCATTCTCCGAGTTCAGGGGATACGAAGACTGGCAGGTTGTCGCTCCCAGTCAGACAGACGCCCAAAACGTGATGAGAGTGATCTTGGCGAATCCTGTGATGATCAAGGCCTACAGGGCAGGCATTCCGGCCAACGGCAAGCCGTTCCCTGACGGTTCCAAGATTGCCAAGATCGAATGGCGACCAAGGAAGATTACCGACCCGCCTTTTTCCGCAACCACGCCAGACACCGTGCCGGGCGTCCTGACTGAGGTTGAGTTCATCGAGAAGGATGCCAAGCGATTCGCCGACATAAACGGATGGGGATTCGCCGTGTTCGACTATGACGCTGCGACCGATACGTTCGCGCCCGGCACGTTGGCCGGCAAGCCGCCGCAGGGGAACGACGCCAAGTGCGGGACCGCATGCCATAAGCTGGCGGCGGCAACAGATTTCATTTTCACGGCGTACCCGAAGAGGTGAGCGGGGAATGACCCGCTCCTTGTTATAAAGCCACGAGGTCAGAAAGCCACGAGTGGTAACAGTACGGCTGTTCCATGGGGGACAATAGCGAGCGCACTCACGGATGGTAAATCATGAGTTTTGAGATCGAATGGCTTGAGACGAGGATGCGTGAAGACGGCATGGAGATTTTCCAAAGGTGGATTACTCGTGGGGTTGATTTCTACCGTACTTTGCAGCGGAGCGGCGAGTCCCACGGATTCCGGCGGCCAAACTGAGAGCACAGCGGCGGCGCGTTCAGCTGCTTCAAGTGTGACTATGACGAGTGCCGAAAGCCCCGAACCCCCTCGTAATATTCGGGTCTGGCGCGTTTCCGTGCTTACATTTGTCGCTGCCAACGCATTCGATTATGCATTGAGCGCCGCATTGCGCGGGACTCCCGGCCTGCACGAGGCCAATGTGCTGGAAGCGAATGCCAACGGGCAGTACGCGCTCGGACGCGGTGCTGCGTTTAAGATCGGCGCGACTTGCGCGGTGGTTGTGCCGGAGTACCTGTTGATCCGAAAGTATCCGAAGATGGCGAAACTATTTAGCTACATCAACTTTGGATCGTCCGCAGCGCCAATATGGGCGGGTTCGCATAATCTCTCACTGATGCACAGGTAACAGGGGAAGTCACGCGCGATCCATTCTCTACTCTGAGAACCCGCGCTCTTTTGCGACCATGTAAAACAGGACGAGGAACGCAAGCAACGCAAATCCATAGAGCCGGAGTTCACGAAGTCTGGCTTCCTTCCGCCGACGGGTGCTCTCGCTACGTTCGGATTCGGATTTCTTCTCCGGCACCTGCGGTTGCAGACCGCGCGTGTGAAACCGGCGCCTGCAGTCGCGGCATTTTAGCGCTCTCAAGCCGAAGGCAGCGAAGATGCGATCCAAAGCCGTGCTTCTCGTGCGGCGGATAGATGAGCTGCCGCATTTAGGACATTTCGAGGACAAAGGGGAAGCCGTCAATTCATACTCCAGGACAGAGAAAAAAAACAGTGTAGTGTGTCTATTTGGCTAGGCGAGTGAGGCGATCGGAGGCAGCTCTCTCGACTCTCGCGTCCCATGGTCAATTCGGGGAGTGGACCGCTGCAAGGCCAAGTGGAGATTCAAGATACCAGCGTTGGAGGGTTGGTGTTCCAGAGCGCGCTTCAGCAAATCTGCGCTAGGGGTATAATCGGGGACGATCGCTCTTAGCGCTGCCACCAACTGGCTGGTGTCGTGCGCTTGACAAGCCTGCTGCAGGCGATTCAGCCACACGCGGATTTCGCCTTCCGGCATACCGTTGCCCGTGAAGATTCGGATCTTCTCATGAGCGGTAGGAGCCGTATCCTCTAAGCCGCTACTCAGTTCTTCGTAGAGCTTTTCACCGGCGCGCACGCCCGTGAATTCGATTTTAATATCGCTATCGGGCCGGAGTCCCGACAGAAGAATGAGGTTCCTGGCAAGATCGACGATCTTTACCGGGGCACCCATGTCCAGTACGCAGATCTGGCCGCCCTTCCCGATGACCGCGGATTGAAGAACCAACTGGCACGCTTCGGGAATCGTCATGAAAAACCGCCGCATGTCCCGGTGGGTCACGGTTACCGGTCCGCCCGACGCGATCTGGTTCTTGAAGATCGGGATGACGCTGCCGTTGGAACCGAGCACGTTGCCAAAACGGACGGCTACGTATTTGGTTCCGCCGTTTTGCAGGGCCAGGAGGAGCAGTTCGGCTACGCGCTTGGTGGCGCCCATGACGTTGGTGGGCCGCACAGCCTTATCGGAGGAGATTAAAACGAAGTGTTCCACCGCATGCTCGGCCGCCGCCACGGCCACGTTATAGGTTCCGAAAACGTTGTTCTCGACGGCCTCGAAGATATGGGTCTCCATCAACGGGACGTGCTTGTAGGCAGCGGCGTGATAGACGGTGGATGGAGAGTAACGATTAAGGACCTCGTGCAAGCGGCGCCGATTTTGCACACTCCCAATTTCCGGGTAGAAGGGTGTATTGGGAAAGGACTGCTTCATTTGGCGGTCGATTTCAAACAAGGGGGATTCGGCGATCTCGAATCCTACGATCCCCGCCGGTTCAAAACTGGCAAGCTGGCGGCAGAGTTCAGAACCGATGGACCCGGCGGCACCGGTGACCAGCACGACTTTACCTTGAAGGCTTCGCCGGATCTGGTCTTCTTCCAGCCGAACGGCGGTGCGGCCGAGAAGGTCTTCGACGGCCACCTCGCGGATCTGGGTGGCAACGGCGTTTCCCGTTATGATTTCGGCGAGACCGGGTACGGTTCGGCAGGATACTCCGGCTTGCCGGCAAAGACCCAAGACTTCCGTCATTTGCGCCCCGATAGCGGAAGGCATAGCAATGAGAACCATCTCAATGGAGCGGGACGCAACAAGGGAGGGGAAGGTGAGGCCGGAGCCGAGCACTGTTACGCCGTGGATGCGGCACCCTTGCTTGGCCCGATCGTCGTCAATGAAGCCTATAACTTCGTAAGGCAGCAGCGCAGGGTTGCGGCGGATCTCGGAGACGAGCGTGGCTCCGACGTCGCCCGCGCCATAGACGAGGGTCCGTTTAGCCATGCTTGGAACCGGCATGCGGAAATATTCGAATACCAATTGCGCGGAGATCCGGACGCCCGCGGTCAGCAAAAAACAAACCAGGAAATCGAGGAAATAGATGGATCGCGGAAAACCCCGCGGACCTAAGAAGTGGAGGGCGAGACAGCCGAAAATCGATCCGGCCAGGTTCGCGGCTGCCAGCCTGGCGAGATCGGACATAGAAGCATAGCGCCACCAGTCGCGATCCAGTTTAAAGAAATGGAAAGCGAGGATTTTGGGCGTCACCAGGAAACAGAAGCCGGCCAGCAGGCGGGCCCGGTATTGGAAAGGCACAGTCAGGTCAAATCGCAGAATGAACCCGAGGAGGTTGGCGAGAGCGCACAGGCACATCTGTATCGCTCGCGTCACCCAGCGAGAGTGGCGAGTGAGGTAACAGGTGATGCGGTGTGTATCAAGCGACAGCATGGCGGTTTTCAAGCGGCTTAACAGATGAATGGGCGAAACGGGCAAGCGGTTTCTTACCGGCGGCGTGGCGGACCTGATTTACCACATAAAGCTGGTCTTCGACCGGCAGGCTGCTGGAGCTGGGCAGGCAGATTCCCCGCTGGAAGAGATCTTCCGCTACCTTTCCCCCGAAGCACGTCCGTCCGAAGTGCAGGGGTTGGAGGTGCATCGGCTTCCAGACGGGACGGGACTCGATGCTTGCCTGGTTGAGCGCGTTGATCAGATCATCCCGCGAGCAAGAAAGGGGTTCGGGGTCTTCTGTCGCTCCCTCGCGGTCGCGGCTCCGCAAGAGGCTGTGGTCGCGGTTCGGCGAGAGGCTGTGGTCGCGGTCGCGGCTCGGCTCTATCAGGAAACAACTGAGCCAGTTGGTGTGGAGGCCATACGGGGCCTGGGGCATGAGCGAGATGCCAGGAAGATCCGCGAAAGCGCTCTGGTAGCGGAAGGCGATGGCGCGGCGCTGCTGGACGCGGAGATCGAGGACTTGGAGCTGACCCCGCCCAATACCCGCCAAAACATTGCTCATCCGGTAGTTGTAACCGACTTCGGAGTGCTCATAGGCAAGGCCTGGATCGCGCGACTGCTGAGACCAGAAACGTATCTTGTCGGCCCAAGCGCTATTGCGCGAAACCAGCATGCCGCCGCCGGTGGTGGTGATCAACTTGTTCCCGTTGAAGGAGTAGGTGCCGATATCGCCGAGGGTCCCAGCCAGTTGGTTTCGGTAGGTAGCGCCGAGCGCTTCGGCGGCGTCTTCGAGTACCGGCACGCCATAGGTGCGGCACAAGGCTAAGATGGGGTCCATATCGGCGCACTGGCCGTAGAGATGCACGACGATTAGCGCACGGGGCAGTTTGTTTCGCAGCGCTCTCTCGCGTAGAGCGTGTTCCAGGACGTTTGGATCCAGATTCCAGGTGGCGTAGTCGCTATCGAAGAACACCGGGTGGGCGCCGAGGTAGAGGATCGGGTTGCAGCTTGCCGTGAACGTGAGGGTGGGGCAGAAAACCTCGTCGCCAGGACCGACGCCGAGGAGCCGGAGACCGAGATGAATGGCGGCGGTCCCGCTGGAGAGTGCGACGGCATGGCGTTGGGTGAGGGAGGAGAATTCCTGTTCGAAGCAGTTGACGTTAGGCCCGACGGTGGAGAGCCAATTTGAGGAGAAGGCTTCTCGGACGTAGGTTTCCTCGTTGCCACCCATGTGGGGAACGGATAAAAGTATGCGCTTCATTGGGTCAACGAGATGTTTCTACGACCCAGTTGCCTGGCGGGAATTCCGATAACCGTTGCACCTGGGGGCACTGATTCCAGGACTACAGCCCCCGCCCCAACCGTCGCGCCCTCTCCTATTTCAATTCCGGGAAGGATGATCGCTCCAATACCGAGATGCGCGTAATCAGAAACTGTGACGGCGCCTCCAAGAAGAACACCAGGAGAGATATGAACGTGATCGCCGATTCGGCAATCGTGCTCGACAATGGCACCTGTATTTATGATGCAGTCATTGCCGATTACCGAACCGGGGTTGATGACCGCCCGTGGCATGACGACCGAACCTGGCGAGACGACCGCCGACTGGGAAATAATCGCGCTCGGGTGAACGATAGTGACTGGTTGAAGGCCGTGTTTACCGCACATCTCAAAACACGAGGCACGGACACGATTGTTCCCGATTGAGACGAGATACATGCTGAATCCGAGGTGAGTGGCGCTCGGAACTTGATCGCGGCCGCCGAGCACCTTATGAGCGCAGAACTCGACTCCTGACGCATCATCAACGAAGGCTATGGGCGAGAAGTGGGCGGACCTTAGAGCGCAATCGAGAACGACTTTGCCGTGGCCGCCCGCACCCCAGAGGAGCAAGGCGCTCATGCTGGCCTGGTCTCTTCCGAACTTCCCATGAATTCGGGCATCGTCGCGTGATTTCCCTGGCTAATTCCGTCTCGCTTCAACAAATGCAGCACCGTGAGCCAGAGAATCTTGGCGTAGAGCCAGAGGCGGGCGTGGTCCACATACCAGACGTCGAGCTCGAACTTCTGTTCCCATGTCAGGCTGTTGCGTCCGTTCACCTGGACCCAACCAGTGATGCCGGGTTTTACTTCATGGCGGCGGCGTTGGAAGCCGTTGTAGCGCGGCAGGTACTCGGGTAAGAGTGGACGCGGACCCACGAGGGACATATCCCCCTTCAGCACGTTCCAAAGTTGGGGGAATTCGTCAAGGCTGGCGCGACGAAGGAATCTTCCGAGCGCTGCCAGCCTCTGTTCATCTGCCCGTAATTTCCCGGTTTCATCGCGAGCATCAGTCATCGTCCTAAACTTATAGAGCTCAAATTCGCGCTCGCCCATGCCAACTCGCCGCTGCGCGAATATCGGATTCACCTCCATAGTAAAGCGCACCACGGCTGCGATCATAATTAGCAACGGTGCAAGCACAATCAGCGCGGCGCCAGAGATAATGCGATCAAGATAGTTTTGAACGAGTTGCGACATCGGATTTTTTAAGGAACACGCGCAAGACGGGCGCGATGTCAAGGCTCAGTGAATAGGTACCGTTAGTGAATCCCACTGATTCGTGAATCCGGCTGAATCGAATTCGGCAGGCCTCTGAAAAGAAGAATTGAGCAAAAGACGATAAATCGCGTGAATCTCCCCGCCTGTCCGTGAAACGTCGAACATTGTGCGCACAAGCTTGCGTCCAGCATGAGCCAATTCACGGTATCGTGGCAGATCGGCCAAAACCTCCTGAATGGCCCCTGCCAGTGCCACAGGATTTCTGGGCGGAACCATTTTGCCTGTGACGCCCTCGATTACAAGTTCCGGAAGACCGCCGACTCGACTGGCAATCGTTGGTACGCCGGCAAGCAGAGGTTCTAGAGCACCTCCACAATTTTCTGTAAGCGGAACATGCACAGCGCAGTCGAAGTCCGCCCACGCAGATGCAACATCGGCAGGCGTAAGATATCCTGCGAATCGTATTCGATCTCCAGCCTTACTCATCGCTCTAGCTCTGAGTTGCGACTCGTACCAGACTGCCCCGAGATACGGTTCACCGACGAAGACGCCAATCACGTCTGCCCGGCTACGGGTCACGATGGACAACGCGTCAATCACGTCTTCGTGGCACTTCAGGCCAACAGTCTGCCCCAGAAATCGCTTGGGAGGATACATGAAATTGATGTTGCCGACTACGAGTTCTCGATTGCTTATGCCCAGCTTAGACCGCAGCAAATTCGTCCGCTCGTGGCCTATGTCCGAACTAGACCCTCCGTGGTAGCTCAGAAACAGCCTATCCAGAGCAACTCCAGCGTCGAGGTACTTAGTAAGAATGCAGCGACTTGAGGCGATCCACCAATCATTTGGCTTGGCGCTATAAATGTCCCATGCGCGGTAGAGGCCGTGCTCCAGATGGAGCGGCCCGGCCACCTGGAAAATCAACGGCCCACTAAAGCGCCCCCTAAGGGCACGCCGCAAAAGCATAGTGGTGCCGAAGAAGTGACTGTGAATAATGTCCGGCTGAACATCGGCGACGAGTTGACGTGCGTCTCGACAGAGAGACGGCAAGTCCCACGGCTTTTTGGCTGGGAAATCGAGGTTGCACACATGAATGAGCGCACCGGCCTGTTTCCAATATGAAATGGCACGGCCTTCTGATCGAGGGAGGGCAACATGAACCTCAACGCCGCACCGCACCAACTCCGCCGCCTGATTCGCGGCCCATAACGCGCCATGGGCGGTTTTTACAACGTGCAACACTCTCACAATATGCCACTTTTAGCAAGAACCTGCTTTTGCATTCCATGCAGCCGTAGCATCTCGGACGTGCTCATAGAATTCCACTCGGCGTTCTCGTAAGTTCTCCTCCGTGTAATCCTTAGCCCGTTCCAAATTCTGCGAAGACAGGCGCGCGCGTAATTCGGAAGAGTTCACTAGCTTGTGAATTGTCCCCGCCAGGGCGTTGAGGTCATTTGGCGGAACTAGAGCCTCCGCGGTTAATAACTCGGGGATTCCCCCCACTCTTGTGCCGATGCATGGCAGCCCACGAGCCATTGCTTCGATCATCGCTCGGGGCAGTCCCTCCTGACGAGAGGGCAACGCAAAGATATCAGAGGAATCCAGTTCACGAATGACTGCATCTCGCTGACTCAGTTCGCCCAGAAAGTGGCATCGGTTGCAGATTCCCAAATGGTTCGCCAAGCTTTTCAACAAACCTCTGTTCTTGCCGTCTCCGACCAACTTGAGGACCACGTCGTCACCCATTTTCACGCAGGTAGCGACGGCACGGATGAGAATGTCTTGTCCCTTGTATAGCTCCTGAAAAGCCCCTACACAGATCACTACCGTCTTCAAGTTTTGAGGATCGATCGTGTCCTCGCGAGCACGCTGGGCCACATCTGATGGTTTCAGATTTATGCTTGAATCGTGGGTTGAGAGGGCGTGTGCCGATTTCAAATGAGATAACTGAGGCATAATTACGTCCGAAATGCCAACCATCAAGGCCCGGTTTGGATACCGGCGTTGCAGTGCATGCTTCGTGACATATGCCACGCCCACGGCTGACTTACAGAGCCGCCTCTGCGACGCCGATGCCCACATGCGGAAGAACGGCCGGAGGAGGTGCCGGTACGCCCCTGGGGAAAATACGTCGTACGGGTCCCCAACCACTTCCAATGCGAAGGGGCGGTTCAGCTTGCGAAGGATGCGCTCAAAACGGTCTGCAATGATCCCGCTTCGCATGATAACTGCGTCCTCATCCACGCTGAGAGCGCGAAGGGCTTTTTGAATTGCGGCCCGCCGCCTTAGGAATTCATACGGACCCACATAATACGGAAGCGCTACAAACTCAACGCTAACTCCATCGGCGCGATTCCACTGCGCCTCGCGCTTCTCGACACGCCAAACTCTCGCTACTACTCGAACCGAGTCAAATACGGTAAGATAGCGGCACCAAAACTGATACTCGTTTGCGCTCGGGGTAAATACCGATCCGTCGGGAGTCTGCAGAAAACGCTGTTCACTAGTCACAGTAACACGCATAGCTGTTCCTCCGGAATTAAAACCGCGGCGTATTCTTCCCCAGGCGTGAAAATGCGTTGTTGGGTATGCCAGAGCTGAAGGTGACGGATTCCATTTGCAAATCCAAGTTTGCGCGGAACACCGAGGAAGGCCCTCGCTTTCGAGGTGTCAGCATAGGTAACTACGTCGCCTGGCTAAGCACCGATCGCGCAGACTCGTGGCCGATTGCAAAGAACGCTGCCTGTTGTCGAGATCATTTCGGATGGCGAAATGGGGCAAACACTCCGTTGAAAAACAAGTTAGGGCGCTTACGCTTCCGGCTCGGATAGCGGCGGCGTACCAGAGGTCGGCCGAGCGCCGATTGCCAATCGGCGCGCAGGATGCCATCCTGCCCCACATCTCCAAGTTTGATTTTTCACAGCTTCTTTCGCTTCCGGCTCCGATTCAGTATTTTTCATCATTATGGGTGGCCGAAGGTCAATGAGCACTCCGTTGAAAAACAAGTTGAGATAGTCCTTGTCGTTACCGCTCCTTGGCAGTCGCGGCTCGGTTAGGGTGTCGGGAGGAAATTGAGATTTCGTTATCACTGATGGGCCGAGAGATGCGCTACCAAGGCGCGCTGCGCAGGGCCCAGGGGGAGCCTGATGCTTCCCCCCGCCTCTCGCGGTTGGGGGGTAAGGGCCCTTGCGAGCGCGTATGGCGCCAAAGCAAACCAAGTGAGGAATCGGATGACCTCAGTACAGTCACTTCTTGCGTACTTCAACGTAAATGCCACGATGGTTGCAGCGAACGCGATCCTCACCAGATCTCCCGTCACAGAAACCGATGAAGCGAGTTTGGCAAAGAGCAAACCTAGGAGCCCAGAGATCAAGATCACGCCAGGCCAGCCTCCGTTCAGATAGGCTTCCGCGATAAACGAGTAACCCAATCCACCCCCACGAGCGGCTTGGCCCGGGTCGACAGTCCGAATGAGCCAACTGTTTGGGGTACCTTTGGCGATTGCCGGGTGTACGTCCCAGAATAGATTGGGCAACACTGTTAGAGCGCCTAGTCCGTAGCTGGCGCCGTAATCGTAGGCGCGGGAGTCTGGAACTAAATCGACGGTATACGCAACCGTAGCTACGCTGCCCCCCATTTCCGATATGATCGCGACGGCGGGATTGTCGATGGAGTAGAACGCTTCCATGACTGCTCGCGGCGATACGCGCTCTTCCCCCACCAGCGATCTAGTAACGCGAACCAATGGGAATATGATCAGGACGAGGAGAATCCCACCTACGACTAAGACGGTCTTGGGCAGTGGTCGAATACAGCGGTTCCAGAGCCAGACATACGGCAGAAGTGAAGCCGCCGCCCCGGTGCGCGCACCGAGAAATAGTTCTGCGAGCGCGTAAACCGCAATCAACGCGGAGGTCACGCCAAGTTGGAAGCGTTTTCCCTTGCTGGCTGCGGTAACAAACAGCGAACCGGGCACCAACAGCGTCGCAAGAAGTTGGGGTGTAGCATAGAGCCCGATGACCCTCTCAGCCTGATAGAGAGCTAAGTAGCCGTGCGACCCCACGGTCTCAACGGCTTCTCGAATCAGGAGGAAAGAAGGAGGCGCTGCCACGGCGATCATCGCCCAGCCGAGGAGGCGCAGATGGTCGTAATGGGACGGCCGAACCGGTTCCGGCGGTAACGGCCGCCGGTCTGGCGCGGAGGCGCCCAGTATTCCACCGATGTGATACGACCAGAGTCCTAGGGTGACCAGATATATGGTTGTCAGGGACGTTTGGGGTGAAAACTGTGGTCCAATGATTCCCGCTCGATTCAGCCCGAGCAACTCAAGGATACTTCGCGAGCCATTGAATAGCATAGCCGCGATAGCAAAAATGGTGTAGGGGTCGAAGAGTGAACCCGCGATGCAATACCGGGACCACAGTTGAAGAACAAAGAGGGTTGCGCTCACTAGGCATAAGGGATAGATAAGGGACTCTGGCGATGCGCTAGCTGCTTTTGCGACTAAAGGGGCCAAAAGAAGCAGAGCAAAGATAAACACGCTGAGAGTGAGAATGCCCCTACTGTATTCACGATACCGTCCCCCCGCCCAAGCTGCAGTCAAAGCGTTCGCCCGGTCGCGTTTGTAGGATCGCTGAGCCTAATCGGGTCCACAACGTGCTCACGATAGACCTGGCAGAGGTGCTTGATGCAGCGAGATATCTCGAAAGTACTATTCCGAAAAAGCTCGCTAGCCCTCATACGATCGAAGCGCGGCTCCTTGGCGATTTGGCGGGCAAAATGCGCCCAATTGCCCGCACCGTTGGATAGCGCCAATCTTCGCAAGAGCGCTGGATGAATGCAAGCTTCCTCCGGTATTGCCTCTGAAACCAAGCACGTTGTGCCAGCCGCCTGCGCCTCAAGAACCACGATGGGTAGGCCTTCGTTAAGCGAGGGAAGGAGGAGTACATCGATGACCTCTGCCATCAAGCTCGGCACGTCGCATCGGAGGCCTGAAAATACAATGTGTGATTCCAAACCTAGAGAGCGGGCCCGAGCTTCAATCTCGGGCCTTAGGGGCCCGTCTCCAACAAGCAGGAACTTAGCATGTCGGTCAATCCTGCTGATTTGTGCGGCGCAATCCAGGAGAAAATGATGATTTTTCTGCGGAGAAAAGCGCCCCACGTGCCCGTACACTGTGTGTGAATTCGAGAACCCAAACTCGGCACGAAGGCCGGTGCTCCTGAGAGCCTTATCGGGCGATGGCGGGTCGATACCGCAATGCAGCACTTCGATCCGGCTATCGGCGTGCCAGCCTCGCCCAAACAGCGCTGTTGCCGCCTTTTGACTGACAGCAAGACCTTTCGTGCGACTAGTTCCGATAAGCCGGCGAGAAATCTTTAAGTACGCCGAACGTCTTAGACCCGCCTGTGCGTCCAGTGCGCTCGTATCATTGTGACAGTGGGCAATTCGCATGGGCGTTCCAGCGATCTTTCCGAGGGTTAGGGTGAAGCCGCTAAAATGATGTACATGGCTGTGCAGCACGTCGAATGGCCCGAATCGCTTAGTAAGTTCAAAAAAGCGCCTCGCGTACATTGCCGGGTTGCGGTGATGAGGACATGGAAAGAGCCGCGATCCGAGCCTTCGAATTTCGTTGTCATACGCAGCTGGCTTATCCGTGTGGACGAGAAAGTCGGTCCGGAATTTGTCGGTATCGAGATGGCGCAGCACGTGCATCAGCCAAGTCTCCACTCCACCCTGGTTCATCGCTCCGACCACATGAAGAATATGAATAGGTCTCATGAGACCTCCGCATCCGCTAAAGAAGCGGCGGTCTTGCTGAGTTGGGCGCGGCGATGCTGAATGTCAAAAAACACCGTCGGAGATATAAACGCTAACACGATACTTGCAATGCCAATGCATGTCACTTCGCATTTGTTAATGTAATGGACAGCATATCGGAGTCCTTGCCGCCGCTGGCCGAGTATAAACAACGAGACACTCAGCGATCGCTGGATTTGCTCGTGCTGCCGGGGTGCAAACTTACGTAGCGCTACTCCGTCTTCGTTCAGCATTCGGGTGGCGGAGGCTACGTAATCGCGTGCGCGTCTGATGACTTGCTCCGCACTGTTAGGGGCACGGGCCGCGGTCAACCGATTGTCCGCGTCAAGATGGATCACACCGAGTACTTCCGGGACCAATAACATGCCGAAACGTCTGGCAAAGGCAAGGCCGTATTCGGTTGGGGAAACAGTGGAATCAGGAAACCTGACGGAATCGAACGTCGCGCGGCGAGTACACCAGAGCAGGTTCGTGTCATCTCGCGTATCTATGAATCTAAGCCATCCAACGTATTCTAGAAGAGCGTACTCCGGCGCTGGGTGTGGGGCGGTCAAGCCATGACCCTTGGAATACATGAATCCCAGGCGCCCGACGGAACTTGGCGCATGGTCGATGTGCTTTCGCATACGCCACAGACAGTCTTGCGACAGCGCATCGTCGCTATCGAGGGTCACAATCCACTCGCCGCAGCTATGAGCAACGCCGGTGTTTCGCGTGGGACACTGACCGCGGTTCTGCTCGTGACAAACGAGTTTGATCCGCGGATCTGGATAGGATGAAACGACGGCGACTGAGTCGTCCTGCGAAGCATCATCCACAACGACGATTTCGAAATCCGCGAATGTTTGAAAGAGGCAACTCTCAAGCGCCCGGCGGATTTCTCGCCGCCGATTGAAAAGGGGAATTACGATGCTAAAAAACGGCATTGTTTGATTTTCCTTTGGATCAGGCTGCTTGTGAATCAGTGGCCTGGCACAGTGAAGATGTTAGTGTAAGTACTCCACTGCCTCGCACTATGAGTAGTTTGCCGGGCTATCAACATGTACCCGACAGCAGCTAAAAGCCAAGCGAAAAGATAGCTTAATCGAGCAGAGTTAAGGCTGCCTGGCAAGAACACAAGCAGGATGATTAAGCTGTACTTCGCAGAGCATCCCGACACGCCGGAGGTCCTCGACGCAGGCCCTCACGCTATACGGGGCATGAACCTCGACTTTAAGACAGCGAACCCTGACAATCCATCGGCTCGGATCGGCAAGCAGTGCTTCCTCTGCACCTTCGATATCCATTTTCACGAAGTCGACGGTGTCAATCCCAAGACTGTCGATGAGAGACTGCATACTGAACGCTCGGGCTTTCCTTTTACCGACGTGGGAGTTCGGGATAATCCTAAAGCCATATTCCTGCTCGCCGCCGTAACAAATCTCGCCATCTTCCTTCCATATCGCACCTGTCAGCACCTCGCAACGTCCAGCGTAAGGGGCGATATTGGAGCGACATAGGTTTGCATTCTCCGGGTCCATTTCGATGCCCAAGACGTGTGCCTCAGGATAGAGTTGGGCATAGTGAGCCATGGTCAGACCTATGTTACTGCCGAGGTCGATAATGGAACTAATCTTCAAGTCCGCCGGCGGCAGGTGGTACTGACCGCAGAACGTGGCGTAAAGAACGCTGAGATCCGTGGTCCCGGGTCGACAATATACGCATTGATTATTGAGGCTCCGAACCCTCATGGGGAGTGCCGGCAGGTGAATCCCTCTGGGAGGACGGCGATGCGTGCGCATCCCCAGGTACCTGAGCCGGGAGCTTACGTCCGAGAATATAGCTAGCCATTGAATAAGGTGTTTAAGTCGCGAAATGAAAGAAATCATACTTCAGGCTTTATTTTGCTTTTTAACTTTGACGGGGATTGCAGGCGACAGTTAGGGACGGCGCGGCCGCCAACTCGCATGCGCGAGGTATTAGTTCATCCTCGCCCAAGTGGTCACTGACGCCGCGAATAATACTTGTAATAATCGCCGTAATATCCGTAGTAATAACCTTCGTGCGTTTCTTTCCGGACCTCATTCAACACCAGGCCAATCACATTGGTCCGCAGCCGCGTCAGGGTGGAGACAACTGCGCCTAAGGCCTTGCGGTTGGTCTCTCCGGCCCGGGCGACAATCAGCACGCCGTCCACGGCGGTCGCCATCTGGATCGGCTCCGAGAAGCCGAGCACAGGCGGCGCATCGAGGATCACGAGATCGTATTCGCGGGACGCTTCGTCCAACAAGCGGCCTATTTCCGCTCCCACGATGTCGGCGGCGCGACGGTTTGGTGGACCCGCCGGCAGCACCTCGAGATTTTCCGCTCCCGGCACGGGCAGAACGGCGTCGCGCCAGGCTATTTCGCCCAGAACCACATTCGACAGGCCGGTCCCGGAAGGCAAATCAAAACGCCGGTGGATACTGGGCCGCCGCAGGTCGCCGTCAATCAGCAGCGTCTTCTTTCCCTGCTTGGCATTCGCGATGGACAGATGGGCCGCAATGGTCGATTTGCCCTCCGCCGCCGATGCGCTGGTGAGCAGAATCGTTTTGAGGCGGCGATCGAAGTCGGCGAGCAGAATCGAGTTGCGCAAGGTGCGAATCGATTCCGCAAACCCGGCGGCCGGCCTCTCCATTTCGTCGTTCGGCCCGTCCGGCGTATTCGATTCCGCGATGGTCGAAACCGGGATCGGGCGCTTGCGCCACGTTTTGACGGAAGGCAGCGTCCCAATGACCGGTGTTTTGAGCGACTTGGTCATCTCGTCCGGATCGCGGACCGTGGTATCCAGCACATCCGCTAAGACAGCGGCGCCTACGCCCAGCAACGCTGAGAAGAGGAAGGCGAGCAGCATATTGAGCGGTATGTTCGGGAAAACCGGCTTGATGGGCGGCCGCGCGTCGTCCGCGAGACGGATGGAACTGTTCTGGAAGTTGGCGTTGATTCCCGCCTCTTTTATGCGGCTTGCTAATTCCTCATAAAGCTTCTTATCCGCCTCCGCCTCGCGCTTCACCTGCTGATACTCGAAGGAGCGGGCATTGACCGCGTCGAACTCCGCCTTGGTCTCAAACACAGCTTTGCGGAGCATGTGCTCGCGGTTGAGGGCCTCATCCTGCTCGACTGTGACGCGCCCCAGGATGTTTTTGCGTGACTTTTCCAGTTGTTGCTCGATGCCGGCTACCTGGGCGGCCGCTTTTCTGTATTCGGGATGGTTGACGCCATATTGGGCTTGCACTTGAGCGAATTTTTCCTGAGCCTCGGTGAGGTGCTCGGAGAGTCTGTTGAGGGATTCGGCTTGGGCGGAGGATTGCGCGGCTTCGAGGGTGCCGGCGGTGAGGGATTCATACTCGGCTTGCTTGCGGACGCGGTCGGTTTGAGCGCTGGTGTATTCGGTGTTGAGCTGGAGCAGGCGCGCGGAAAGGATGCTGGTTTTCTCTTCCGGGTTGATGACGTTCAGATCGCGCTCGAACTGCGCCAGGGCCGCGCTCGAACGCTCCATCTTGGCCTTTAGTTCTTCGATCTGCGTCTCCATAAACTCGGACAGGCTGGCTGAGGCTTTGAAGCGCATATCGAAGGTGGCGGCAATGTAGCTGTGGGCGATGCCATTGGCGACGTCGGCGGCGAGTTTTGGGTTGTGGGAACGATAGCTGACTAACAGCAAGTAGGTGTTGGGCGGCCGCGTGACTTTGAGATTCTTGAGGACAATGGGAGCGTCCACGGCGGCGGCCGATCTGCTGGGCTCGACCTGGTCGCGTTCCCCATCGAGCAGGTGAAATTTTCTCTCGATCGGGCGCAGGACGGTGTCCGATTGGAGCAGCTTGATTTGGGTAGCGAGAAACTGGTCGGCATCGTTGAGGGTGGCCTGCGTGGCTTCCTGGCCGACGATGCCCGGCGGGGTCTGGCGATCGATGTCGATGGTGGTCGTAGCTTCGTAGGTGGGCGTGAGTTGCAGGGAAACGAGGAGCGCCACCGCAATGCAGCCTCCAATGAAACCCAACAGCCGGTAGCGGTGACGCTTGAGAAGCCACAGATAGTGAGCGAGGGGGACCGCGGCCTCGGCTGGCTCCCCGTCCGGCAGCACCGTGTAGGATGCCCCTTGAATGGGCATCGCCGGGTAACGAGCCGCCTCGTAGACAGGAGCCGGGATTACACTTTTATTTTCGTCGCGCATTTCAGTCCGTCGCTTTAGCGAAGGGTGTAAATAAGGGCTGTCGAGGCGCCGGTTCCAAGTACCAGCAGCTTTTCCAATGCGCCAATACTCAGGCGTTTCCCTCTATCGTCGGGAATGTACAAGATGTCGTTTGGCTGCAGCGGGACATCGGGGGTATGGCGGCTCAGAATTTTCGCCATGTCGATGGGGATCTCCTGTTTGACGCCGGTGTCGGGATTGGGGCGGTAGATGTAGGCCTGCTTTGTGTAAAACGGCAGGAGTCCTCCCGCCAGCGCGACGGCTTTGATGACGGTCGCGTCTTTTGTATCTGGGGCAGAGAAGGCGCCGGGTTTCGCGATGTTGCCTGCCACGAAGATCTGGCCGGCTTCGGGAACGCGGATTTCTTCACCTCCGGTGAGCGGCAAATTCCAACGCGGATCGGCCGTGTTCATCAGCGACACTACCGGAATGTGCAGGGTCGTCGTGGTGGCCGGATTGCCGTCTTGCATTGCGATGCGTGTCAGCAGGATTTCTGGTCCGGCCGTTCTGTCCAGACCACCCGCGCGGGCTATGGCTTCGAGGAGAGTAACCGGTCCGGCGGCTTGGAAGGTGACCGGGTTGCGGACGGCTCCGGCAACGCTAATGGGGCGGCTATGATATTCGGCGATGCCGACCGTGACGATGGGATCGATCAGCACGCCATTCTGAATTAGCGCTTGGGTAATGATTTCCCCGAGACCGTCAGGGAGCAATCCCGAGACCTTGAGAGGTTGCTTGAGCATCGGGAGGCGGATTTGGCCGTCGGCGCTCACCCGCACGGAGCGAGTGAGCTCGGGCGAATCGTAAACCGAGATCATCAGCAAATCGTTAGGGCCGACGGGCTGAGCCGGGAGGTTCGCCGGCAGGCTGGCGTTGGTGGGCTCTGCCGGTGGCAAAGCCGGACGATCCTGTTGAGCGGCACAAATTCCGCAGACGAGAGCGGTTAATAGCAAGAAGCGCATTCTCATTCCTGTTCGAACCGAAGAGACCTCTTAGCGAGTTGCAGCGGGGACGGCATAGCCGCCGGCGGGCGTCTTTTTTACGGGATTGGCGACGGGGGAAACCATTTCACGCTCAATGCGGACGGAAACGGAGCGCTGCAGGAGAGTGATACTGACAACAATGCTGTAATCGCCGCGGGCTTCGACCACAATTCCCTCGACGCCGCGGAGTGGACCGCTTTCGATCAACACGGTGCTCCCCTGTTCGAGATAAGTCCGGGGTTGAACGGCTAAACCGGAGGCGACCATGGTTCGTACGCGTTCGATCTCTCGCTCGGGTATTGCAACGGGATTTCCGCCGAAGCTGACGATGGATGTGACGCCTGGAGTTTTTAGAACTGCCGCCCGCTCGAGCCGCGCGAAGCGGCAGAAGACGTAGCCTGGAAAGAGCGGCGGGCGCAGCGTTCTGCGGCTGGCCTGCCTGTTTTGCCGATGTATTTCATATGTGGGGCTAAATTGCTCCATCTCACGTAAATTAAACCCTTGCGCGACGGTAGCTTCGTGCTGTGGCTTAACTGTTGCGACGAACCACTGCCGATCGTTTGCGGATTCCATAGTTTGTGCGCCTTCGGACGTAGCTCACGCTCTGTGCTGTTATTTCGGGCGTCTTTCATCCGGATATTTTGTATCCGTCTTAGATCAGTTCAAAGAGGAAAGGTGGCTTTCGGCAAGAGCACATCTCACACTATCTCGAGAGTTTCAGGAACACTTTTGCAAAAACGGTTTACGCGAAGTGACGACGATTGACTCGTTTTGTTTTGGACTTCATATTGCAACGTCAATGCCGCACCCCAGAAGGCGATTTGGAGGCTCGCAAAGGCGGGTGTCTGCTGCATCGGATAGTCCAATAGCCCGTGAAACCAGACAAACACCACGCCGAGCGTCCACCACTCGCGCCGGGCGGTCCGAATTGCAATGATCGACATCAGGAGCATAATTGCTGGAAAGAGAACACCCCCTTCGTCGAGCCACTGGAGCCAGTCACAATGGGCCTGGTTAATCAATACATGGATGTCAAAGTGGGCAAATGCGGGGTAGACGAAGCTCCAGGTCCCCAGACCCGAGCCGGTAAGCCAGTAACGGCGGGCCATCTCAAGGGAAGAATAGACGATGGGGAACCGCAGATCACGCAGTGGATCCATGCTGAGACGGTCCCAGGCTAATTCCCATCCGCTGACGGCCACGCCAATGGTCAGTGCGGCCGTGAATGCCAGAACCGTCCGGAGGGAGACTCCCCCGTTGTGCCGCCGCACGGCAATCCCGCATAGAATTGCGAATTCCAGCGCCAGGACCACGATTCCTCCCTTAGAAGCGGAGGCTACGACACTAGCCGCCAGCGCAACCGCCGCTGCCGCGTAAACCGGGCGGGATCGGCGCTCGTTTAAAGCCAGCCAGAGAGCAACGGGAATGGCCAATTCTGCAAAATTTGCCAGTTTGGTGTGATAAACGAACGGACCGAAGACAGCATCGGAATAGCCGCTATCGAAGAGCCATAGTACTCGCCCGGGAGCCGAGTAATTCTGGATGGTGGAAAGTAATGCGAGCGCTCCGGAGACGAGTGCGAATGTCCGGAGCGTAATCAGTCGGAATCGGTTGTCCTGACAGACTTGAAAAGCCAGCACGGCGGCACATCCATGGGTGACCCACTCGAACACGGATAGGCGGGTCTGCCAGGCATTTACCGTGCGGCCGAGCATAAACTGCATTGCCCCGAGTGCGGCAACCAGAAACGGAAGCGTCAGCCAATAGCTCGATTGCACTCGCGGCTTAAAGGCCGTTACGCAGAACCACAGACATGCGATGGAAACAATGACAGCCTGAAACAGCGCGAACGGCCAAAGTGAATCGATCCATAGGGTGCCCACCCCGAAAGTAAACGCCCCCAGCAGTGCGATGAACGTAACGCTGCGGAAGCGTGGAAATTCCAGAATCAATGCGTTTGCTCCAACGAAACGAGCCGGAAGCGAAGTGTTCCCTGAGCACGAACGAAGCCGAGCGGACGCTTGCAGGTAAGCATGACATTGACAATACGACCGGCAGTGGAAGCTGCTAAATTGGCCGACATAAGGCTCCAATTCTCAGAGGGATGCATCGGCATGGTTGCGATGCTCTGCCCCGCCGGATCGAGAATCTGCCATTGCAAGCTGTTATCGTCGGCCAAGCCATCCGTGCGGCTCTCGACCTTTAAACGATACGGAGGACCAGGCGGAATGTAAGCACGTTGTTTGAGGAGCTCAATGGATTCCGGTTGATGGCCGTCCAGCCGAATGAGAAGCTCGCCCGATTCCGCGGCAAGCATGGTATCAACTTCGCTGAATCGCCAGTTGAGCCCGCCCAGTGTTGCGAAGCGAAACCGGTTGTTCATGAGCGGAGTAGCCGCCGTCCAACGGGTACCCGGGACGATACGGCGATCGATGAGAAGGTTCCACAGACGTACCGCTTCGACGCCCTTTGCGCGTTCGAGCAGGCGGTCTACAACGCTTAACAAAAGGCTAATTTCCTGTTCGCCGGCGGGGTAGGAACGATTGGGCCAAAGCACTACGTCGGCGCCGGGCCATCCAGGGGGCGTTTGCGGAATCAGAGTGGCGAGTGTCGCGGCTCCTTGTTCGAGTCCTATCTGCTGCGCCGGAGGCTGTAGCAGGAAGGTCAACCACGCCGAAACTACGTCCCGATTCTTGGGGAGAAGGCCTAGGATAAAGCCGGGTGTCGCTCCGCTCTCCTGGAGAATGGGAAAGAGCGCGCCGACATCTTGGGAGGCCCGTTCCAGCGCTAGCCGGGAAGTCTCATAGAGTTCCTGTGTTCGTCCGTGGCGAGCGTAGAAGTTCACCAGCGACCACCTGGGTAGCCATGTCCGGTCCACCTTTGCGGCCTGCAAAAGGTAGCGCTCGGCTTCGCTGACAACTCCGCGCTGTTCTGCCAGCAGCGAGCTTCGCACCCACGCTTCCGCGTCACCCGGATTCCGCTGCAATGCCTTGCGCCAGCACTGTTCGGCGTCTCGCAGCTGGCCCGCCCGCTCCAGAAGTTCGGCCTGTATGGCATATCCGTGGGCATTCAGGGGATCCAGGCGAATCGCTTCCTCAATCTTTATCTCGGTGGAGTTGGAGCGGAGCCAGTCTGCCCTGGCTGATACTACCGAAGGAATAATGGTGGCGAAGCAAGCCACCGCGGCTAGCAGATAGAGCAGAGCGCGAACGAGAGCGCAGACACGCCCGGTCATTCCCAGCCGCGAGACATTATTTAGACGTAAAGGTAAGAACATGTTCGGTCGATTAGCACTACGTAGATAGCGCTTTTTCCGGACACCCAGGATTGCGCCAAATTGTTTTTTGCTTCAAGGAGATTATGGTTATCCAGTATCGAGTCGGCCTCCTTGCTCTCAGCGTGACGATATCGTTGGCAGCATCACTTTTAGCAGATAGCACAATCGGCGTCGCGTCTACTCTTGGCACTATGGAGGTCAACAGTGCTTCTGTCCGGAGCACGGCGAATATTCCGGATGGAGCCTTGGTGCAGACCAACGGCACACCCGGACAAATCCGGTTACAAAGCGGCGTGCAGATTAATCTGAGCGAGAATACTTCCGCAACAATTTACTCCGATCATCTGCAGCTCAAGCAGGGAACGGCTCAGTTCACTGCTCCTGTGAACTATAGCGTAGACGCGCTCTGCTACCGGATAGAGGGTAAAAATAACAGTATCTCAGCCCGGATTACTTGCGATCAGAACCGAATTCTGGTTACAGCGGTGCGATCTGCTATCAATGTAAGTGGGGACAACAAGTTGCTGGCCCAGGTGAAGTCCGGCGAGACTTACTATTTCAACTCTTGCGATCTGGCTGGCGCGCCGCGCGCAGTGCCTGCTGGAAAAGCAGGTAAGGTCGCTCAGGCCGGTTTGTCAAATACAGCGAAATGGGGGATTGTCGCCGCCGCAGGCGTGGCAACCGCGGCCGCCGTTGGCGTTTATGTGACCGGCGATAAGGCCAGTCGCTGACGGTTTCAAATCCATCCTCGCTGCGATGTCTACTCAATAATTGGCATCTCACGGCTTTTCGGAGTAATAAACCTCCGGCAGTGTATACCAAGGTCACAGATGATCGTGCAGGAGTTGATTGGAAAGTAGGGATGCCGCTCGGCAGCGCGCAGATTCGTGTTGTTGGCCGTCCTCCTCTGACCCCTCCCGTCCCAACGCACGAATCGGATGGTTGACGTCATATTACGGCCCTGACTCTGGCTGAGGTGTGACAGTCCCGGCTTGTTTTTTGCCGTCCCCAGTCGGTGCCGAGGCAAGAACGAGTAGATCTGCCAAAACAGGGAACACATTCGGGGAGTCACACCGACGCCGGAGCGGGGTTGTTGCAGAGGCGACTTTTCACGCTTAGGGTAGGAGCTTGTCGGGGGGTGGAATGAGGAGATCGGAGGTGAGACTAAGAGGGTGTGCTACTTAGAAGTACGGCTTCCGATGTTCTTTTTTTCGCTGACTTTCGCAGTGGTTCCATCACCATGTCCTGATTGTCACTTCGATGTGGATCAGGTTTCTTGGGTGGGGCGGACGCCCGTCGGCCGACCCCCCTGGTCTGCCTCTACTTGAGTGAGAAAACCGGCGTTCTCGCCGAACTATGGGGGTATGGCCCTCTATCGGCGACGACTTCCGCACGATTATGAGACGGACCAACCCGTCTTCCTCACCTGGCGTCTCCATGACAGTCTTGCCCTGTCACCGGCCTTTCCGGGCGGCAGAGGAGAATCCCGTGCGGGCAGGCTTGGTGCGGGAGCCAATTGAGTATCGATGGTCGAGCGCGGGATGGGTGACCCGGGGGGTCACCCGCGGACGAGGGCGTCCGCCCCACCGTCGGCCGGTTGTGAGTACATGGTGGGATTCTATCGTTGGCCGAGCACGACTTCGGCATTGGATGTCTGCGCGACGTTCGTACTGTCCTGGCGGCGAAGATGCATCATTACGGGAGTGATCTCAAAAGGCATCTTCTCCTTGGGGCTGACGAGCGGACCGCTGCGAGTCTTCAGCAGGTACAGCGCATCGCTCCACGGATCCATTTTGATCCGCGATCCGAGCGGCAGGGCGGCAATCTGCTGTGTGTCCTCCAGCTTAAGCTCAGGCGACATCTCGATGAGTTCTGATAGCCGGCTCGGATTGTTCTTCGCTGTCAGGCGATCTCCCATCAACGGACGGATCAAATGCGGCATCTGACTCGCGCGCAACGACAGCATCCGCATGAAGAGTCCGACATTAGCCAGCTTATCTTTATAGGGCGAGTTCTTTAGAATCTCGAGCGTCTTCTTATCGGCCGCTTCTTCCTCGTCTTCCGTGCGGGCAAACGAAGCCTCCCGCAGCGTCTCGCGATCCTCAAAGGTCAGCCGGTCGGCAAATGCAAACTTAGTATTGATGTTATGGCCCAGCAAAACATGCGAAAGCTCATGAGCGAGCACTGCGGCAAGGCAAGCCTCATCCGGCAACACGTCAATCAACCCCCGGCTTAAGACGATCGTGTTGCCCACCGAAACCAATTCGAGCGGCGTCGTTGGCATCACGCGTACCCTGACGCTTGGATCAAAAGTAATGTTGTTCGTCACTTCCAGGTTATTGATGACGGTCTCGAGGATAGCTTCCACCTCGCCGGCTGGCGACAACAAGCCAGCCTGCTGCAGACGTTCGATAACGTTGTCTTCAGACTGCCGCTGCCATAACCTCCGCATTTCTACTGGAGAGTTTTCAACGGCCTGCTCGCTGTGGTCTTTTACTCCATCCGGGGTATCTACCTCCAGATTGGTTAAGAGAGCTGGCGGCTGCCCCTTTTGTCTTTCATAGTTCCAGAGGCGCGTTTGAGCGTGCAGCGTGGCCGTGCTATGCAGGACGCCAGTAGCGTAGCTGTTCTCTTCTGTGTAGATGGCGGCCGGTAACCACAGACCCGGTCCCGAATTTACCCGCCACGAGTCAAAATGAAAGTAGCCTTTCGTAACCCGGCCGTAGGAGCCGCTAAAGCGAACGATGTTATAGTCGCGATCTTCAATCCAGATACGGCCTATAAAGCCGTCCTTCTGGCCTTCGACCGGCCTCACATCAACCACCAGGCAGCGAACATCGCCTTGAAATTCACGGCGGACATACTCGAACGAGTAAACGTCGCGGTCAAACTTGTCGATGGTGAGCTCTGTGGCAAATCCTTCCGGAAAGAAGGTGTTCCAGAACTTGAATGTCTTGGCGAGGAAGCCCAGCGGGTTCTTCATCGTCGAGGCTGAAGGGATAAACGACCCAACGTCGGCCCCGTTGGTTAAATCGAGCTTCCCTAGAAAGTAGAAGTCGCGGAGCGGTATCGCACCTAGAGCCTTATCCGGCTTGAGTTCCTGGATGTAGGTCTCAACCACCGGTTGGCGACTCTTCAACTCCTGGATGAGCCGTTGTTCGCTCTTGATGGCCCGATCAATTGCTTCATCGAAGCCTGCATTTGACGACCGAGGTGTTTCCGTTTCCGCGAAGACCGGCGAAACGAACGCGAAAATAGCCAAGCCTGCAACCGCAAGCCGGGCAGCGCCGCTGAATGAATTTGAAGTTGGCATGATTGCTTTTCTTAGAGAATTCGTGCTTTAGATCAGTTGAAATGTGATGTACAACGTTGCGTGCGTGTCTACGGGAACGCCGTCGCGAGTCGCCGGCCGAAAGCGAATTTGCTCTGCCGCCTGCTCCGCTGCTTCGTCTAAGCCATGTCCCAGCCCATGCAGCACTTGAAGAATGCGGATCTTACCAGTCGCCTCCAGAATGGCGTCGAGTGCCACCTGACCCTCGATTCTCAGTTCACGGCCCTCTGCCGAATAAACCGGTTTTGGCTTAAAGAGGATCTCGGGGGGAATTCTGCTCGCGCTCACCCTAGCGGGAACGCGCCCAGTTGCGGTTTCGCGGACGGTGACAGACGTGGAAGCATCACCGAATCCGCCCGTCCGAACGGG
This sequence comes from Bryobacterales bacterium, assembly GCA_963785595.1. GTDB lineage: Bacteria > Acidobacteriota > Terriglobia > Bryobacterales > Bryobacteraceae > Bog-105. Next base: position 489,549 of record CAWAVY010000007.1, read on the forward strand.
CCCCGAGCGCTGACCGGAGCTGCTTCCGGAGCCGCTCGTCATCGAGCTGAAGCCAGCGCTCGCGACCGTGCTGCGACCGCTCTCTGGTCCGTGAGCCGCGCCGTCGGCCAACTCGAACGATCCAAGTCTTGGCAGGTCAGGCGTTCTACGAGCCGGCGCGATGGACGGAACTGCTTGCAGGTCTCCAAATCCGCCCACCGATAGCGGCTTCGGTGTTTGCGCCACTTTGGGCGGCTCCGGCTTCGGAAGTTGGATTCGCGGCACAGTGTTCACCACCTCCACCGGCAAATCGGCCGCTATATTCGGTGCCGCTATCATCGGCGGCTTCTTGAATGACTCCAATTTGGCTACGACTACGGGTTTCAACTTGAACGGTTTGGTCAATTCAGGCGTGGGGATCTCAGACTTCTTGATTTTGGCTCGATACGGTTGAAGACGCGGTGAAAACAATACGAAATGCGAAGCGCGTTTGGGAATCGTCTGCACACCTGGAACGAAGGCGAAGAGCAACAGGATCACTGCCACAACGTGAATAGCGACACTCGTGACCGCATTCATCCAGGAACGCGGGCGGGGGTTCAACCCAGGGTTCAACCCTGCGCTTAAGTGGAAGTTCGTTATCGCCGGAGTGGGCGATGGCCCTTGCTCAGCGGATTGCTTTTGATTAACTCGTCGATCCCGATTGACCCCTGGTTGGCGATGAACCGACACATTATGACCCGGCACGTCGTTCACCGGGTGATTTTCCATTACGCCTTCGGAAAGCTTGCTGGCTTGTTCAAGCAGTTCGAGAGACAGTATTGGGCTTTCCCGCCCCTCAAGCACTGCAACTCGCGCTTTTCCACCGGGGGCGGCCGTGGGCACCACTGTACTCTCTCCCGCAAGGGAATTGGGTGAATTTAGCTCTTTCCACTCACTGTGTAAGGAGTCAAGTTTTCCCATTCACTAATGCTTATCGTCACGCGAGTGCTGCATCTTTAATTTGACTGAGGGCGCGGGCGCGGCAACGGGATAGGGATTTCTGCAAGCTGGGTATCCGCTTGACTTTGCAGGTGAGACGCCTATTCTCATTTGTCAGATAGTCGACGTTTCGTAAAATTCGACAATAAGGCGGCTAACAGCGGCAATGCGGCGAAGCACAGAGCACGGATCATCGCATCTGCCTCCATATTGAAAGACGAGAAAAGAACAGCGAAGCAAACAAAGATTCCTACAAAGGACACCCTTTCCACTGACGTGAAGCGACGGCGGTTTGCACATGAGGTCCGAAACAAAAGCGCGCTTCTCGCCGCCTTGCGTCACCGTCACCACATTGTGCGCATACGCATAGTTGGTATGGAAATTATTGTTGCCCGGATCTTCATACACATCCGTCAGCCGCCCCAGCGCATCGCTCAGCAGCGTGCGCGCCTTGCCCGCCTAGTCCTTCGCCGTAACCGCATTGCCGCTGTAGCTCGTCGTCGCCGTCAAGCCGTCCGGGCTTTGCACACTGGTCGCCCGCCGCTGTGGTCGTAGACGTACGTCGTGTAGACCGCTGTCTCGCCCGGCCGGTACGGACTGCTTACGCTCGCCACCCGTCCTAGCGCATCGTAGCTTGTGTCTGTCGATATACCCGCCGCCGCCTTCATAAGCCTCAGAGACCGTCGGCCGTCCGAAGTCGTCTCACAATAGTTCCACCGCCAGCGCCCGGCCGCCCGCCGCCGTCTGGTCCTGATACGTCAGCCGGTCCGTCGCCGCGCCGGAGCCGTTGCGAGCGAGGCGTAGGCCCCCCGGGCATTCGCGTCAGCGCTGTATTGGAAATAACTTATTCCGCCCGCTTTGTTGCCCGCCCCACCGCTGCAGAAGCTGTTCGGGCACGCGACCATGCCGTTTCCCCCAAGATAGCCAGCCTGGATCCTCTGCGGCAGGCCATCGACAAACAATCCGATCGGATTGTAGGGAAGGGTGGAGGCAAGATGCGCAGTGAACTGGCTCGGGCTAAAAGGCAGCGTTAAAGGGCTGTCTGCTCCGCCGGGGCCTGCCGGAATGTGCAGTGTCGCACCGCTACCCACGAAATAAGTTGCAGGGTTAAATTGGGAAGCGACCGAAACCTTAGTTGGCTGCATCAAAGCCGGAACATTAATATTCAAGTTCAGCGTGCCACTTCCGTCCAGAGCGCCCTTTGAGAACTGGAAACGCTTGGTAACGTTGGCCGCCGTGAATTGGACTTTAAACCTGTTATTTACCGCACTTAAGATCGTGGACTCGCAAACAGCCAATGGCGGCGTCCCCGTCTTTTGCCGGTATCACGGATTTCATTTCACTGATAGTGAGTCATAAAGAGGATTTCTCCCGTTCGTTTTGAAATCTTCACCTGAGCGGTTCCCCCAGGACACGGCGACTCGGGTGAGGCGCAATGGAGAGACCCAGTTACATCCCAAACGCCACCTGAAAGTTCGGCTTTGAATGGCCGGTCAGAGGCAATTTGCTGTTTCCCGTACACAGGAATAAGCACCGCTTCTGCTACCGCAACGGCTACTGTAGCGCTTGGCACAAAGCCATTCTTGGGAACAACAGATTTCGGGACTCCGAGGGCTGGGTCCTGTGCGAATGAAAAGGTACATGCAAGAACTAGCACGGTACTTAAAACAAAGACCCTGAATGATGTCATATGTTGATTACCCACACTGGCAATGAGCCTAAGGAACTTGGCAGGCCCCACTGTAGTAGGTCGGTTCGCCGCATCATACCCCGTCGTCACCACCCGCCCCGAAGGATACGTTTCGCTCGTCAAAGCCCCTGCCAAGTTGTAAGTGTACGTAAAGCCATACGTCAAGCCGTTTACCTGCTGGCTGCTCGCCGTCACCCACCCCAGCGCATCGAACGCCGTAAACGTCGTCGCCGAATTACTGTTGGAAATACTCGTCAGCTGCCCCGTCGAATTCGCCACCGCATCATAACCCAGCGTCACCGCGGGCGTCCCATCCGAATAAGAGATCGTCGTCGGCCGGTTTAGCGCATCGTAGCCGCCGTACGTCGTCACAATTCCGCGCGCATCCGTGCGCGTTAGCAAATTGCCCGCGCTATCGTACGTGTAACTTACCATCGCACCGCTCGATCCGCCCGCATACGCTTCCAAGTACTGGTGCTGAATGTAGCCGCCCCGTTGGCAAAGTGAGCGTTCGTCAACTCGCCGTAGCTGTTATACCGCATGCTACAGGGGTGCCGTCCGCCAACGCCACGGATGAAATCACATACGGGTTGAACGGGGTCGTCGAAGATCCGGAAAGCTCCGGGAACAGCGCCTTATAATTCTGCGGAGCCTCGCCTGGCGATCGTCTTGGAAACCTTGCCCCGTCCGGCGAACAGATCTGAGAAAAAATCAAAAAAACAACACCAATGATTCAAGTGCAAATTACCTGCAAACGAATCTGCGGCGGAATTGCTACGAAAAGCATCTCGAGTTGCGGCCGCCCGCTTTGACGATCTTGCCATGTGTGGCATAGCCGCGATGGTAGTGCCTGAGACGGGATTCTCAGTGGACGCCGTCTCCCGCATGGTCCGCGCTTTGCGCCATCGCGGACCGGACAGCCAGGGTGTTCACAGATTCAGCCATTGCACGCTTGGCAGCGCGCGCCTGAGCGTCGTCGATCTCGAGAGCGGGCGCCAGCCGATCCTTTCGGGCGATGGTGCTCTGGGCGTCACCTTCAACGGCGCCATCTACGGCTTTCGCGAGATCAAGACGGAGCTTAGCGACTATCGGTTCCGAACCGGCACCGACACGGAAGTGATCCTCGCCCTCTACGCCAAGCACGGCGACGGCTTCCTTTCCCATCTGCCGGGTATGTTCGCTTTTGCGCTTTGGGACGACCGCCGGCAGACCCTGACTTGCGCCAGGGACCGTTTCGGCGAAAAGCCCCTGTATTACGCATTCGGTCCGGCGGGTGAGTTCCTGGTGGCATCAGAGATCAAGGCGATTCTCGCCTCGGGCCTTGTCGAGCCGATCCTGAATCCGGAAGCAGTGAGCCACTACCTCGACCGGCTCTACGTGCATCCGTCGCACACCATCTACACCAACGTGCATATCCTGCCGCGGGCGCACGTGCTGCGATTTCAGAATGGACGCCTTCACGTGACGCGCTACTGGCAGCCGCCGGACGTCCTGGAAGGCATCGGCATGGAACAGGCCGTCGAACGCTTCCGCCATCTTTTCGACACGGCTATCCGGAAACAACTCGTGGCCGACGTGCCTATCGGCGTATTGCTGAGCGGCGGTATCGATTCAAGCACCGTGGCGGCGGCTGCCAGCCGGCTTCAACCGGGCGTTCGAACCTTCTCTTTTGGATTCAAGGAGGGCGTCGAAAACGAACTACCCTTTGCCCGCGGCATGGCCGAACGCTGTGAAACCTCTCATTTCGAACTGATGGACGATAAGGCGGACATCCCCGCCCTCCTCCTGCGCATGCAGACCGTCTACGACGAGCCTTTCGCCGATTCCTCCAACATCCCGACTTTCCTTATTTGCGAGTTGGCGCGCCGCGAGGTGACGGTGGCCCTCGGTGGCGACGGCGCCGACGAACTGCTCGGCGGCTATGTGGCCTGGGCACGGCAATTTCTCGAGCCGGACCCCCAGACGACGAAGCCACTGATGCAGCGGCTCGCGCAATGGCTCAGCCCCCGCCGGCAGACGGAGACTCAAACGGGCAGTGCTCTGGTTCACCGCTATGCGCGCGGCTTTCGCCACTACTTCACATGCGCGGATCGGCGGAGCCTCGGACTCTCCGTCGAAAGCGGCGACGACATCGATTATTCACGTTACCGGCGCAACACGGTTGGCGACATGCTCCGGTTTGACACGGACCTCTATCTGCCCGGCGACATCCTGGTAAAGACGGATCGCGCCTCCATGGCCAACAGCCTGGAATTGCGAACGCCGTTCCTGGATGTGGACCTGGCCAGTTTCTGCCTGTCGCTCCCGGACAGTCTGAAGGTCGACGCCGATCGGGAAAAGCTCGTGTTGAGGCGCGCTTACGAGCAGACGTGGACGCCGGACATTCGCATTCGAAAAAAGCAGGGCTTCGGTGGCCCAATGACGGCCTGGCTCGAGACCCCGGCCCTGTCAACTCTGAAACGGGACATCCTCGGCGATCGGCGGCAGAAGATTTTCAGCTTGCTCGATTTCGACGGAGTTCAGAGGTTCGTAGAGCGGAACACGCAAGAAACCTGGAGCCTGCTGGTTCTGGCGCTCTGGATGGACGGGCGCGTATGTTAGCCGCCGGCAAAATGCTGAAGGCCGAAAAATGGTGGACCGACAAGGGTTCGCCCGTACTCGCCCTCGCCTACTATCTGCTCGGCACCGGCGCTCAGCCGGTCCCGCTGGGCCGCTCTCTGCTGGGTTTGCTCGCGTTCGTTATTGCCTTCATCGGCGTGGCCGGATTTGGGCATGTGGTCAATGATCTGGGCGATATTGAGGTTGACCGCGCCGCCGGCAAGCCCAACACGATGCGGGGAAGAAAGCGCCTCCACACCTTGCTGATCATCGCGGCACTTCTGGCCATGGCGTGGCTGCCTTGGCTCATTCTGCCCGCCAATCGGTGGAACCTCTCGCTTCTCGGCTTCCAGTTGCTGCTACTTACTCTATACGCCGCGCCTCCGCTGCGGCTTAAAGCGCGCCCTGTTTGTGGCGTTCTCACGGATGCGCTGTACGCCTACACGGTCCCCATGCTCATCACGTGGACGACCTGGAGGGGCCTGGGCGGGCCGACAAGGCCCCAACCGATCCTTCTTGCCGCTCTCATCTTGTGGTCGTTGTGCGCCGGCATAAAAGGCATTCTTGGGCATCAGGATGTCGATGCGGCCAACGACTCTGCTGCGGGGCTCCGCACATTCGTCACGCGCTATGGCCATGCGCGGACGTTCTGGTTGCTGTCCCGGATCGTGGTTCCGACCGAAGTTGGCTTTTTCGCGCTGATGACCCTCGCCTTCTCGCGCGACCTCTGGCCCTACCTCATCCTTGTCGTAGCGATCTTCTGTTGGCGAATCTTCCAACTCGGCTGGCTCTGGGATATTCCGGTGGAGTTCCCGTGGCGTCTGACTTCCGAACAGGCCGTCACGCTCTACGGATACCGGTTTCTGGGCGAGTTCTACTCAGGCTGGTTTCCGGTTGTCATGCTAGCCGCATTGTCGTTTCGGAATCCGGTCTATCTCGTCGTGGGGTGCATGCACATGGCGCTTTTCAAGACGGGACTTGGCCATCTCTTCCGCCACGATCTCAAGTCTATCCGCTGGGGAATCTCCAGGATGAGGCAGGGCCGTGCCTAGGGAGCGCGCCTTCGTCTATGCGCTGTGCGGCAACGCGGCCTATATCAGAATGCTGCACCGGTCGCTCGAGTATCTCCGGCCCCGAACCGCGCTGCCCATCATCGTTGTCACGGATACGCGCCGCAACCAAATCGCGATTGATCATCCCACTGTGATCGATGTGGAAACGCCGAGCCCCTTCGACCATCACCAAGCCAGCATTTTCATCAAGACCGGGCTTCAGCGGATTCTCCCTCCTCATCGCGAGTATGCATACCTCGATACTGACGTTATCGCCGCGGCTGACGGGGTCGATCTCATCTTCGACCACCAGTCAGGCCCGGTGACCTTTGGCAGGGACTACACTTTCCGCAACAGTTGCGTCGCCAGCTTCAGCCCTTGGGCAGTAAATTGCCCCTGTCTGGCAGAGGGGAAGGACACCTGTTCTCACCTCGCTCAGGCCATCGAGCGCAAGGCCGGTGTCTCCGTGCCGGATGACTGGGTGCAGTGGAATGGCGGAGTGTTCCTCTTTGGCCCGGACGCCGGCCCGTTCATGGAGTTGTGGCACACGCTGACCCTGCAGATCTTCGAAGATCCGTATTGGAAGGTCAGAGACCAGGGTACTCTTATCGCCACGACATGGAAGGCCGGTCTGCAGAATAAGGCCTTACTTCCTCACGCATACAACTTTATTCTCGACATGAAGAATCCGGAACTGCGCCGCGATCGGGCGGGGGGCTACTCGCTGCACGAGTCGCTTCCCGGCTGCCATCCCACCTTTCTGCATCTCCTGAAGACGGGATTCGGACGTCCCGGCTGGGCCTTCGCACGCGACGTTGATGAGGTGCTCGAGCAGCGATCAAGGCGCGCTCCCGACGAGGACCGAGCCCAATTGGACCGGCACTTTCGGTGGTTGCCCCGGCGGCCTTAATCTGATTCCTTAGGGCTTGGCGGTTGGCTGCGGACGCGCGCTGGGCGTGAGATAGCGGGAGAGAAATTCTTGAAAAACATTGCCCACGGCGTTAAAGCCGATAGCGATGCCCGCATTTTCAAAAGTGAGGTCCGCTCCGTTCCTGTTCTTCGCCGGGTAGTAGAGATTGGAGATGCCGCCGGCGGCGAGCGAACCGAGGATGCCGGAATAATCGGGCTGCCAGTGTCCATTGTCTCCCTTGCGAACGACAGCGTTCGCAAGGGCATACCAGAAGCGCGATCGGCTGGTGCCGGTGCCTTTGTAGAAATAGCGCGGGTCTTGTTTGAGAAGAGACGGCAGAATGGCGCCGCCAATCAACGTGCCGGCGAAGAAATCGGCGTAGGACGCGCCATAACGTTTGGCGTAGCCTTCGGTGCCTTGACCGTAGCCGGAGAAATCGTTCTGCGCTTGTTGGACGCCGGCGATGATGGCATTTACGCCGAAGGTGAAAGGATCCACCGTCGTTCGCAAGGCCAGGCCAAACTTCTGTTTCGAGGTAAGCGGGGCGGCTTGTGGCGAGTAGCTGACGAAGTAGTTCGGAATGACGCCCAGCAAGCGCTGCTTCTCTTCAACCTTCACCTGCTCCTGAGTGATTTCAACGGGCGATAGTTTCACTTCGACGTCGGTGGTAACCGTGGCCACTTGCAAGACGAACTGGGGAAGGTTGAAGATTTCCCCAGACCGCACAATGCCCGATGCCGATTGCGTGGCAAAGCCTTGCGCCGTCACGCTGATTTGAAAAGGCCCAGGGGGGATGCCGGGAAACGAGAATTGCCCGTCGTCGCCGGAGAGGGCCTCCTGTTTGGGCGCGCGGTCATCGAGTGAGAGAGTGACGCGAGCGCCGCGGACGACCGCGCCACTCTTATCAACGACGCTGCCGGTTACGGTCCCGGGCACCTGCTGCGCCGGCAAGAGCGCCGGAAGTGCCAAAAGAATTATGAATAAAGCAAGACATACAGAATCGTTCCTAAAATTAAGCATCAATACGCCATTCTAGCTGCCGCCCTTTTCAACGTCCCAGAGCAAAGACCAGGAGTTGTTCCGAAGGAATATATGGCCAGAAGACAAAGCCCAGAAGATCCATACAATTGGGCGCGCTGACGGGTCCGGCATGGCATTCCTGGGTGAAGCGTTCGGAAAATCCCTCGGCGATATCGTAGTTGCCTTGCGAAGGCCATAGGACTTTCAGCACGTTGGCGAAAGCGGGGTCAGGCTGCGCGGCGGTCATGCCGCTGGTTCCAATCCAAAGCTTCCCGTCGCCTCCGGGAATGGCCTGCGCACGCAGGATGGAGAGCGGAGTAGAGGTGGTGGCAAAAGGAACGGCATAGGAACTGAACGAGCCAGAGAGCGGCCCGGAAGCTTTCACGGTCAAGACGCCATCAGGCGGAACGACACCGGTTGTGATGGTGGAAACGATGGCCTGTTCGCCCAGCACTTCCGATTGAATGCACAGATCGCCGGTCGAAATACCGTCGCCTTCGGGGTCTTCGATTTCCAGCGTTTCGCTCCAGCGTCCAACGGAATTCGGGTAGAGAATGGCATAGACGCCGGTGAGTGCGGAGGTGTCCATGTTCGCTGAACCGATATAGATTTTGCCGTCTCCGCCGGGGACCACCTGAATGCGAAGGCGCTTCACATAGCCACGCGCGATGGGCACGTTGCCGACTCCGCCGACGTAACCGCCGGTTTGCGCGGTGACCGAAGCCATGGCCGCCGGAATGGAACCGGCGCCGGATAGCGGGGTCAGGAAATCATACACAATGGCGTCCCAATTTTCGGAGTCGCTCCAAGCGGTTATGCCGGCAGCGCTATTCCCTGGGCCGAACACGATCTGTTCGCTCCAGGTATAATCCGTTTGGACTGCGGAATTAGGGAACAAAATTCCCAGCGGATTGCCTTGGCCATCGTTTAAGTCGTCCTTGCTGTCGTACCACCTCCATGGAAGTCTCGTGATGTGCAGATTAAATAGAGAGCTGGAGGATGGGAGCACGCCGGGAAGATCGCCGAGGTCGAGATTGCTCGCGACGAGCTGCCATGGCGTTGCCGGCGAGGCCAATACGCCCAGGGTGGACTGCTTCTGCCACGCTGACATCAAAACCATTTCGACGTCGAACCAGTTATCCAAAGCCACGGTCAGAGTCAAACCGTTTGCGCCTAGAGGGTCGGAACGCTCCCACTTTTCGGACCAGGCGCTGTGCGCGGTTATGTCCCCCACGTTTGGACTAAGGACTTGCGTCAAGTCTCCACTAATAGAGACCGGATTCAAATAGCCGGGAACGACCTGAATGCGGATGAGCGTAAAGCCGATACAGGGAATGGACGCGCCGCCCAGTTGCAAGCCGGCAATGGTAGGAACTAACAAGTAATTGGGTGCCACTGTGCCGCTATTGTTACTCACATACTCCGCAATCGCACTCTCCCCAGGAATTTCTCCGGCAACGTAGATAGCGCAAAGGTCAATGCCGTCATCGCCGCTTGGGTCTGTCATGACATACTCTTCCGAGTGCGCGCCGAGGTTAGGGAATAGAACGGCGATGGTATTGGCGTAAGCGTTGACATCCATGGTTTGGGTGCCGATGAACACCTTGCCGGCGAAGCCGGGAAGAACCCGTATCGTGAGTTTGTTCACGTACCTCTGTCCGCCACAAGAGAGTGGAGTGGGAGCCGCGTTGAGTGCGAGAGTTTGTTGGCCAAGAGTGGCCGCGCCGGCAGACGCGCCAGCGATAAGAGCGAGAAAGATACAAAGTCGCATACTTCACTGGTAGCTTCTGCGCGGCGAGGTTTTCTTGAGGATTTTTCCGTCTCAGATCGGCACGTCAGGGAGTAGACCTCGTTTTTAGCAGGAAGGCGAGGGCGGCGGCACTGGAAAGAAAGGCAACGACAGCGAGCACCAGTAGCGCGCCACTCCAGCCGTAATTGACTGAAATGCGAGCGATACTATCGCCGGAGACAATGCCTCCTAGATAGCCGATACCATCAATCAAACCGGAGGTGGTGCCGCTGGCTTGTTTACCGCCGAAATCGAGGGAGATGGCGCCGGCGAGATACGAATAAGGGCCGACTACCAAAAAAGCGACCAGACTGACGAGCAGCACGGTCCAAAGCCGTGAAGCGTGAGCGGCGCTCGATGCCAGGGTAAGTAGAGCGAAGCCAGCCAACACCAAACCGCTAAGGATGACAGCGGCTCGCCCTACTCGCCCCAGGCGGTCGCTGAGCCAACCGCAGAGCAAGACCGAGACGCCTCCCAGCAGCGGGAAAACAGCACTGTTGCCGGCGGCGGCGGCGGCGCTCATGCCGGTTGCCTGAACGAAATAAGTGGGCGTCCAAAGAGTGAAGGTCTCTTTGACAATGGTGAGGCCCAGCGAGAGCACACAAGCGAGACGGAAGCCGCCGTTGGCCAGGAGAGTTGTGAGGAGGCTGCGAAGGCTGGGCGTCTCGACGCTCTTTCCGGCGAACAAATTCGCGGGATTGGCCGCGGGTTCCGGTTGGCCGACGGCGGACGGAGACTCACGGAGCAGGAACAAACACAGACCGAGAAGAACGGCGAGCACCGAGGCGCACACCGCGAAGACACCGCGCCAGCCAAAACCGAGGGCGATAAGCCAGCCCATGAACTGGCGGGCGATGGCGTCGCCAAACAGAAAGCTAAGCGACATGATGGCCATGACGCTGCCGTAGCGGCGGAAGGAAAACCATTTGGCGGTAATCTTCACAGCGCCCGCCCAACCGAGCGATTGCACGAGACGGTTCCCCATCCAAGCGAGGGTGAAAAATGGGATGCTTCCCGAGGCGGCGAAGAGGAGGGTAAACGCGACGGCGCCAGCCATACCGAAGAGGAAGTTGCGGCGGCCTCCGAGGAGATCGGCCAGCCAGCCGCTGGGGAATTTGCCGACGGCATAGGCGAGCACTCCGAAGGAGGCGATGGAACCTAAAGCGATGCGGGCGGCGTTGGCACTCATGCCGCGCGCCGTCATCTCGGAGGCAATTAATGGCATGGTGACGGAGAGGTTGGAGCGGCAGAGGTAGTAACCTGAGTAACCGATGACTAAGAGGGCAAGTGTAAGGGTTTGCCAGCGGAGAAGGTAATGAGAGGGAGCGGTGGAAGTCATCGGGGAAGGGCCACTCCCTTGCGGTCGTTGTTCAGCTGGGCGGCGTTGATTTTCGCAAGGACCGGCTGGATGCCTGCGATGTCATCAATCAAGTAATCGGCGCCGGCTGACAGAAGGCGTTGGCGGGCTTGCTCGAACTTTTCTTCACGCTCGGCGATGGGTAGCGCCGCTAACTCTTCGGCACTCATGCCCACTTCGTTACCGGTGTTTATGACACCGACGGCCCACATGCCGGCATTGTGGGCCTCCTCAATGTCACTGACGGTATCGCCTACTTTCACAGCGCAGGCGACTGAGCTCAATCTGAATTCGAGTGCAATGCGCAGGCACATCCAGGGATGGGGCCTGCCACCTCCCACATCGTCCGGGGAGAGAGACAGATCGGGAGAGTAGCCGATTTGCTTGGCCGAGGACAAGAGAATGTCGAGCATGGGACGGGTGTAACCAGTGGTGCTGCCGACCTTGAGACCCTGAGCGCGCAGGCGGTCCACGGTTTGTGTCACTCCTGAAATGACGGTCGAGTAGGCCTCGAGTACCTCAAATTGAAGAGGAATGAACTGAGCGAAGAGAGCCTCGACGTCGGATTCCTTGGGCGGCGCATCTTGGTTGGAATGCCAGGCCGCCGCGATGTGGGGCGTATTGAGAATATTGCGGATGTGATCTTTCTTGTAAATGCCCATGTCGCGCCGGACATCGGCAGCGGAGAGTTGAATGCCATGACGCGCGAACAGTTCGGAGACGGCTTTGACGGGCGCGAGTGAGCCATGATCGACAGTGGTGCCGGACCAATCGAAAATGACAGCTTCGACTTGCTTCACCATGCCATCTCCGTCAGAGTCTCTTCGGCGATTCCGAATGACAGAGTCATGCCCGAGCCACCGGGAGACGTGACGATGCGCACGCCGCTTTCGGGAGTGAGAGACAGATAAGGCTCTTGCGGATGTTTGGCGTAGACTCCATGCCAGCGCTGCCCGATGGTCATATGCGTTGCGCGGAGAAAGGTTGCAATATAGCGAAGAATCAAACAATCCACCTCTTCTTTGTTAAAGACATCCACTTCCAAGCCGTACTCGTGGGAATCGCCGAGGGTGAGTTCGCCGGCGGCTGTTTGGGAGACGAGCCCGTGGATACCCCAGCGGTCATACTCGGGAGTCTCCTGCGCGATGCGCTGTTTGAGAGAGGCGAGGCTCTGGCAGACTTGAAAGGCAGGGTAGAAACGCAAAGTCAAACCGGCCGCCAAGGCTGGTCCCAAGCGCCAACCGGTAGGTTGGGAGACGGTGCGGAGCATTTGGAGCTTGACTCTGGTTAAGCCAGATGTTTTGAAGACTTCGGGGTAGAGGGTTTCGAAATCTTCGCCGCTGCAGACGATGGCGCGATCGACGGACCAACGCTCGGCGCCCGTCTCGATGAACGGCAACTGAATGGAGTGGACCGGAGAGCTGAAGCGGAATGTGACGCCATACTGTTCGTGAAGGAAGGCAGGCAAGGCAGTAAGGGTTAGAGGTGGATCAACCGTGAGTTCCAGCGGGCTCCAGAGTGCGCCTTGCAAGCCGTCGCTGTTGACGGCAGCGGAGCGCTCGAGCACTTGCGCGGAGCTTAGCCACACGCAGTCATAACCCAAATCGGGCGCGCGGTCGGCGAACTCGCGAGCGACAGCCGTTTCATCGTTTTGATAGACAACGTGCAGCGAGCCATCGGGCTGATGAGGGAGTTGGGCGCGGTCGAGAATTTCGAGCCAAATGGCGCGGCTGCGCAAAGCGAGTTGATACATGGCGCCGTGCGGCTGACCAATAGGCCAGACCATGCCGAAATTCCGAACGGATGCACCAGAGGCGCGCGGAGTGCGTTCGAAGACGACGACGCGCTTCCCTCGTTTGGCGGCGGCGTAGGCGTGGGCCAGACCCATAATTCCAGCGCCTATGATGGCGAGGTGGGCGCGGCAATCTGGCATTCCGTTATGGTACACAGCAGGGGTTACAGGGGCATGAGCGCGCCGGCGGAATTGGTTCGGAACGGAGATGAGGGGCGACCAGAGGCTGGAAGGCCGCCCGCTGCCAAGATCGGCGCCCTACGAAGCGGGTAAGGCTCGGAAGCGGTAACGGGTGGGTCTCCTATCATAGAGGCACTGCGTATGCTTTCTCCTAACACTTATCGAATGCTGCTGACGGCCTTGTGCGTCATGCCGTTGGCGGGCCAAACGCCCGTAACGTTCACCGCAGAGCAGGATCACCAGAACATGATGGATCAACTTGGGATCAAAGCGTTACGTCCTGGTCCGAGCGGCGATGAGAAAGCCCCCAACCATGCCAACTATGACGAGCAGCTAGCGAACCCCTACCCGAACTTGCCGGAAGTTTTGACGCTGAAGGACGGGCGGAAGGCGACAACCCCGGAGATGTGGTGGAAACAGCGCCGCCCGGAGGTTGTGGAGGACATGGAACGCGAGGTCTATGGACGCTTACCGGGGAACCTCCCCAAAGTGACGTGGACTGTGGCGATCACCGACAAGGAATTCGTTGGTTTTGCGCCAGTTATCGCGAAGAAGCTGATTGGCCATGTCGATAACACCTCCTATCCGCTCATCGACGTGAACCTATCGATGGTGGTGGTGACGCCGGCGAACGCCAAGGGACCAGTGCCGGTGCTGATGATGTTTGGACGGAGCAGTCTGCCTGCCCCGGCGCAGCCGCCCCAAGAGGATCTGGAAAAGATAAACAGCGCGTTAGAGGCATTGCTGGTGAAAGAAGATCCGGCACTGAAGGCAATCTTCGACCGGTATCCGGCCTATAGTATTAACGCATCGCTCGCGCCACCGTCGTTCGGCATGCGTCCACCGAGTGGCGATCCGCCGGCGGCGCAGCAGTTGATTGCCGATGGTTGGGGCTATGCGCTGATCGATCCCGCCAGCATTCAAGCTGACAACGCAGCGGGACTGACAAGGGGGATTATCGGCCTGGTCAACAAAGGCCAGCCACGTAAACCCGACCAATGGGGCGCTTTGCGGGCTTGGGCGTGGGGAGCAGCGCGAGGGCTTGATTATTTGGAAACAGATCCGGCGGTGAATGCCAAACAAGTGGGTATTGAAGGTGTTTCGCGATACGGGAAAGCAGCGCTGGTGACGCTGGCTTTTGAGCCTCGGTTCGCTATGGGACTGATCGGCTCGTCGGGCGAAGGCGGCGCAAAACTGAATCGCCGGAATTTCGGTGAGGCGGTGGAAAGCTTGACGGGCGGCGAGTATTACTGGATGGCGGGCAACTTTATGAAGTATGGGGCTGCCGATGCCGTGTTCGGCAGCAAGACCGCGAACGATCTGCCGGTGGATTCCCATGAATTGATTGCGCTGTGTGCGCCGCGCTTGACGTTTATCAGCTATGGCGTTCCCGAGCAAGGCGATGCGAAGTGGCTCGACCAGAAGGGGAGCTACATGGCCACGGTGGCCGCGGGCCCGGTCTTTAGACTTCTTGGCGCGAGGGATCTGGGCGTGACGGACGACTACCGAACAGAGCAGATGCCGCCGGTGAATCATGGATTGCTGGATGGCCAGCTAGCTTGGCGGCAACATGACGGCGGGCATACCGATGCACCGAATGTGAAGTACTTTATTCAATGGGCGGATAGGTTCATTGAGCATCGGGAGTCGGCGATGAGATGAACTTGCAGTCTAAAGAGGGCGCCGAAAAAAAGGGGACACGCCTGCTGATTTGGTTCAGGCGACAAGTGTGACGGCAGCCCGGAGTGTCCCCCCTTTTTCTCAGAGCGCTCTGAGGCCGCTCAGGCGAAGATCTCATCAACCGCCAGCAGCGCCTGGCCGAACAGTGGAAGAGGGATTTGCTGACCGGAACGCGAGGTGATGGTGCGGGCGTCGGGTGTGGAGATTCGCACTTGGCGCAAGCGCGGATCGACCACCCAAAACTCTTGAGCGCCGTTTTCGAGACAGAGTTTTTCCTTTTCGAAAATTTCGGCAGCCGTATTAGAGCGTGAGAGAATCTCGATGGTGATATCGGGCGCGCCTCGGAGATTATCCTCAGGATCGATCGACGCTTCCCTGGCGGCGGATACGTAGGCGACGTCGGCCGCCCGCAATTCGTATTCCTCAACGGCACGAAAAGCGAACTCAATGTCGACAACTCCGTCTGGGGGCGCCCACTGCTCGAGCAATCGGCGGAGGCGCCGCTGCATCGTATAGTGTTTATGCTTTGGCCTAGTCACGCGGGCCACTTCCCCGCCCCGGAGTTCAAAATAGACGTCGTTGGCCCCCGGCAGATTGCGGAATTCCCCCACTGTGATCAGACCAGTGGTGGATGACGCCATATGCACTAGTGTAGGCGACGGCAACCGAAAAAGAGGGGACGGCGGCAAGCTGTGGCCGCTCTGCGACCATACGCCTGCTGGGGTTGCGGGAGCGGCGGGTTTGACGGGAGCCCGGAGTGTCCCCCCTTTTTCTTAGAGCGTTACTTGCCGGTAACGGGCTTGCCGTCTACGCCGCTAACAAAGGCGCGGTACCCGAGCTTGTCGTTGCCGAACATCACCACCCAAGTGGGCAGTTGGTACTTCGCCAGTTCCATCAACTTAATGTCGGGGTTCTTTTCCGGATGTTGTTTCAGGAAAGCGGCGGCCGCGTCATCGGCGGATTTAAGGGCGGCATCGGAGTCTATCTGGACTTGCGCCATGGAAAAGGGCATCACGTCGCGCGCGCCGTTCCAGGGCAACGGTTTGCCGATGGTGACGCCTTTGTAGATGTCGGGCGGATGGGCGGAAATGGCGTAGGTGAAGACTCGCATTTCCTTCTGATTGGCGGAAACGAAGGTGGCTTCCCACATGGCGGCTTTGCCGTCTGCATTCGCAATGCCGGGAATTTCTTTGGCTTCGAGCTTGAGCGGCATCAAATCTGTGGCCCATTTGCGGGCTTCGGTGTACATCTCCCAATACGCCGTTTTGCCGGAGACCGGACCCACAGGCGCGGCGGGCGTTTCCGCCACCGCCTTCTCATCGCTCGAAGCCGTTTTGGTGTCGCTCGAACAAGCGCTCAGGAACAGCAACCCGCACGCGGCTAAACTTGGTAAAACAAATCTGCTCATTGTTTATGACCTTCCTTTGCAAATTCTGCGTTACAACCAATCAAGATTCTATGTCAATCGGCTGGCGGATGCGAGAAAGGCCGTAAAATTCGCTAAGCTACGGAGTATGAGGCTGGCGTTCGGCGTTTTGGCTTTGGTTGGCGCAACGCTCATTTCGGGGCAGGACCCGTTTGCAAAACCGGCGCGCGCGCGGGTGCTGCTGTTTGTGCGAACAGATTGCCCGATTACGAATCGCTATGCGCCCGAGATCGCCAGAATTGCGCGGGAATTCACAGGGCGCGGGGTGGATTTCTGGCTGGTTTATCCGGACAGCGCGGAAACGGCGCAGGCCATTGAGCGCCACAAGGCTGAGTACCATTTGCCCGGCACGGCGGTACGCGACCAGCAGCATGTGCTGGTGAAACGCGCGGAGGCCACCATATCGCCACAGGCGGCGGTGTTCGACCACACAGGGCGATTGGTTTACAGCGGACGGATTGACGACCGTTATGTGGCGTTCGGGAAAGCGCGTCCCGAACCGCGCACGCACGATTTGGAGGCGGCCATTGCCGCGACGCTCGAGGGCAGGAGCGTGGCGGAGGCGCGGACGCATTCGGTGGGCTGTTATCTAACGGATGTGAAGTGACGCGGCCCGAGTGTGGACCTCCGCAATAATAGAGAGTGAATGCTGCAACTCACCGGCGCGGGTAAGCGCTTCGGCCACAAGCTGCTGTTTGAAAGTCTGGATTGGTTGATCACGCCTAAAGAGCGGACGGGTCTGGTGGGCGGAAACGGGACAGGCAAATCCACTCTGCTCAAAGTGATTGGCGGGATGGAACAGCTCGACTACGGCAACCTCACGGCCATGAAGGGCATCCGCATCGGCTACCTGCCGCAAGACGGTTTGCAGGTAAGCGGGCGCAGCGTTTTTGCCGAGTGCCTGAGCGTGTTCTCGGGAGTGAGGGAGCTGGAACTGGAGCTGGAAGCACTCACCGTCAAGATGAGTGAGTTGGACCCCACCGGCGAAGATTATCGGCAAGTGGCCGACCGTTTTGAGCGGGCGGATAGCGAATTTCGCGCGCGCGATGGGTACGCGGTGGAGGCGCAGGTAGGGGCGGTGCTGGGCGGCTTGGGGTTTAGCAAAGAAGACTGGCTCCGGCAAACCGAAGAGTTTTCCGGCGGTTGGCAGATGCGCCTGGCGCTGGCGAAACTGCTGCTGGAGAAACCCAATTTGCTGTTGTTGGACGAGCCCACGAATCATCTGGATCTGGAAGCGCGCAACTGGCTGGAATACTATTTGAGCAATTACGAATTCGCTTACATCCTGATCTCGCACGACCGTTATTTTCTGGATGTGACGGTAAAGAAGATCGCGGAGATCTGGAATAAGCGGGTGACGTTCTATACCGGCGGCTACGAAAAATTCCGTTCGCAGAAAGCGGAACGGTTGGCCCAACTGGAATCGGCTTATAAGAATCAGCAGGACAAGGTTCAGCAGTTGGAAGCGTTCATTAACCGCTTTCGGGCGCAAGCGACCAAAGCCAAACAGGTGCAGAGCCGCATTAAGGAACTGGAAAAGATAGAGCGGATTGAGCTGCCGCCGGAAGAAGAAACCATTCATTTCACATTTCCGCAGCCAAAAGCGAGCGGGCGGATCGTGGCGGAATTTAAAGGCGTGTCAAAGAGTTATGGGACGAAGCGTGTTCTCGATAATGTGAATTTCATTATTGAGCGCGGCGACCGGGTGGCGCTGGTGGGGGTGAATGGCGCGGGCAAATCGACGTTGATCAAACTGCTGGCGGGCGCCGAGCCGCTGACTTCGGGCGATTACACGCTGGGCCATAATGTGGCGGCGGATTATTTCGCGCAGGATCAATACAAGGAACTGGATGTGGAGGCGCGGGTGCTGGACGATCTTTCAGCGGCCGCGCCGCGGAGCACGCAGACCGAACTGCGGAATCTGTTGGGCTGTTTTCTGTTTAGCGCGGATGATGTGTTCAAGCGGATCGGCGTATTATCGGGCGGCGAGCGTAACCGGTATGCGCTGGCCCGCATGCTGCTGCATCCGGCCAATTTTCTGCTGCTGGATGAGCCAACGAATCACCTGGATATTCGCGCAAAAGACGTTCTGCTGGAGGCGCTGGAGAAGTTCACCGGGACGGTCGTGTTCGTTTCGCACGA
Organism: Bryobacterales bacterium; assembly: GCA_963785595.1. GTDB lineage: Bacteria > Acidobacteriota > Terriglobia > Bryobacterales > Bryobacteraceae > Bog-105. The sequence continues at coordinate 508,145 of CAWAVY010000007.1, forward strand.
TCGGTACTTCATTGAACATCTGGCAACGCGGGTGTTCGAAATCGCCGACGGCGAGGTGCGCGTGTTCCCCGGCAACTACGCCGATTATCTGTGGCGCAAGGAAGGCGGACATGAAAAGACGCCAACGCTGAGCGATGTGCTGATTGGCGTTCCTCCGGCGGTGCCGATTGCGATGCCGGTGCGCGCTGAGGCTGCGGCCAAGAGAGTGAATCCCTTGAAGCTGAAACAAATGCAGGAGCAGGCGCGGGGTCTGGAAGGGCGCATTGCTGAGCTAGAATCAAGCATTCAGCAGGCGGAAGCCAAGCTGTCTGAATTCGTGAGCGCGGACGAAGCGGTGCGGTTATCGAAACAACTGGAGGCGAATCGAAATGAACTGGAAACAACGATGGCGCGGTGGGAACGAATCACCCAGGAAATCGAGGCAACGGCGTGAGTTTTTTGGGATGGGCGGCGTATTCATTTTGACTAGCTTATTGAACGCCCAAGGCACCGCCGTTCCGCCAGTTGCGCCGCAGGTGGAGCATCAAGAGACGCGGCATGGCGCCACTGTAACCGATAACTATTTCTGGCTGAGGGAGAAGGCGAATCCCGAAGTGCGGAAATACCTGGAGGCGGAAAACGCCTACACAGCGGAGATGACGAAGGACCTGCAGCCGTTCGCCGATAGCCTTTACAAGGAGATGTTGAGCCATATCAAGCAGACGGATTTGGATGTGCCGGTGCGGCGCGGCGATTATCTTTACTACACGCGCACGGAGGAGGGCAAACAGTATCCGATTCGCTGCCGGCGCAAAGGAAACATGGAAGCGGCGGAGGAGGTGCTGCTGGATCTGAATCAACTGGCGGTGGGCAAGAAGTTTGTAGGGTTGGGTGGGTTTGTGGTAAGCGACGATCAGAACCTTTTGGCGTACACGCTAGACTATACGGGCTTCCGGCAATACACATTGCAGGTGAAGGATCTGCGGACGGGTCAGACTTATCCGGATAGCGCGGAGCGAGTGACGGCGGTGGATTGGGCGGCGGATAACAAGACGCTCTTCTTTGTGACTGAGGACGCTGTAACTAAACGGCCCGACACGCTGTTCCGGCACGTGCTGGGTGGCGCATCGTCCGACAAGGTCTATCACGAAGTGGACGAACTCTACTACATGGGAGTTGGGAAGACCCGCGATAAGAAGTTTCTGTTAGTGGATATCGAGAGCAAGGACACGACGGAGGTCCGTTATCTGCGCGCGTCTGAGCCGACGAAAGACTTCGCGGTGTTTCTGCCGCGCGAGAAGAAGCTGCGGTATTACGTGGACCATCGGGAGAATGAGTTCTACATTCGCACGAACCACAGTGTGGATGGGAAAGAGCTGAAGGATTTCCAGATTGTTACCACGCCGGAAGGACATTTAGGGCGTGAGCATTGGAAGACATTCGTTCCGCACACGCCGGGGACGCTGATTGAAGACTTTGAGCCGTTCAAGGACTTCGTGGTGATTGAGGATAAAACGCAGGCGTTGAACCGGCTGCGGATTTATAACTTTGCGGCGGCGAAGTGGAGTGAGATTCAGTTTCCGGAGCCGGTGTACGCGGTGTTCGCGGCGGCGAATCCGGAATACCAGACAGAGACGTTCCGCTACAACTATCAGAGCATGACGACGCCTCCAAGCGTTTTCGATTACTCAGTGAAAACAGGGACGAGCGCACTGTTGAAGCAGCAGGAAGTGCCGGGAGGTTATGACGCGAGCAAGTATGCGTCGGAACGGCTGTGGGCGACGGCGCGCGATGGCACGAAGGTACCGATTTCGATTATCTACAAGAAGGGGTTTCCGCGAGATGGATCGGGACCGCTGTTTTTGTATGGGTACGGTTCTTATGGGGCGGGCTTATCGGCTACGTTTTCGAGTTCGCGGCTGGCCTTGTTGGACCGTGGCATGGCTTATGCAATTGCGCACATTCGCGGCGGCAATGAAATGGGAGAGCAGTGGCGCGAAGACGGCATGCTGATGAAGAAGAAGAATACGTTCTACGACTTTGTGGATTGCGCCGAATACCTGATCAAAGAGAAATGGACGACGAGCCAGCGGCTGGTGATTGAAGGCGGCAGCGCGGGGGGATTGCTGATTGGGGCGGTGGTGAATCTGCGGCCGGATCTGTTTCGCGCGGCGCATTTGGCGGTGCCGTTTGTGGATGTGATGAACACCATGATGGATGCGAGCCTTCCACTGACGGTGGGCGAGTATCTGGAGTGGGGGAATCCGAACGAGAAGGCGGCTTACGATTACATGAAGACCTACAGTCCCTATGACAATCTGGAGAAGCGCGCATACCCGGCGATCTTAGTGACGAGTAGCTTTAACGATAGTCAGGTGATGTATTGGGAGCCATCTAAGTATGTGGCGAGACTGAGGACGTTAAAGACGGATAGCAATCCGCTGCTGCTGAAGATGAAGATGGACCCGGCGGGGCACGGAGGAGCGTCGGGAAGGTATGACCGATTGAAGGATAGTGCGTTCGAGTATGCGTGGTTGTTGAACCAGGTGGGGATAAGAGAGTAAAGCCCGTTTAGTCGGAGCGGAGGGCTTGCATGACGTCGATGCGGGCGACGCGCGAGGCCGGGAGGGCGGAGGCGACGATGGCCGCTAAGAGAAGGACGAAGACCGCGCCGATGACAGGTGTTAGGCCGGGCATTTGGAGATCGTTGAGATAGCTGGCGGCCAAGCGGGCGAGCGCGTAGCCACCGATGGCTCCGGCGGCGATGCCGGTGGTTGCCATCAGAGCGCCTTGTTTGATTACTGAGCCGAGGAGTTGGCGGCGCTGCGAGCCGACGGCGAGGCGGATACCGAATTCGCGCGTGCGGGAACTGACTGAGAAGGCGAGGACACCGGCGACTCCCACGACTGCGATGGCCAAGGCGACGCAGGCGAAGCCGCCGAATACGAGAGTGTTCAAGCGGTCGGGTGTGAGGACTTCAGCGCGAATGTCCTCGAGAGTGGCAGCGTGTTCCACGGGTTGCTCGATGGAGAGGCCACGAATGATTTGAGTGACGGGCGAGATGAGTGGGTGGGGATCGACATGTGAGTGGACGAAGAGGCGGCCACCCCAGGCTTCACTCTGTTCGAAGGGTTGGTAGATGGTGAGGGCCAGACCGGGAGCAATGCTTTCATCATCGACATTGGCCGCGACGCCAACGATGCGGCGGGGGGCGGTAGAGACATCGATAAATTTCATGACAGGGTCGGTCCACATGATGTGGCGGTTGACGGCGTCCTGATTGGGGAACATACGCTGGGCGAGGCTCTGGCTGACAATGACGACCATTTCTTTATTTGAGCCATCGGCCTCATTGAAATCGCGGCCGGCAATGAGGGGGACTCCGAGGGAAGCGAAGAAACCGGGGGAGACGGCGCGGAAGCGGCCGCGCGGATCTTCTTCGCCGGGAGCGCGCACGTGGCCATCGGCGGAGAACTGAAAGCCGGGCCCGAAGGCGCCGGCGTCACGCCAGGGAACCATCATGCCGAGGGCTACGTTGTCTACGCCGGGCAACTCCCGAATGCGGCGCACTGCCTCCTTGTAGAACGCGTAGATCTGTTCCTGTGTCTTGCCATAGGACATGACGGGCACATTCAAGGCCAGGACATGACGAGTATCGAAGCCGGTTTGAGTGGATTGCAAAAGAAGGAGCGTGTTCAGGAGGGCGCTGGCGCCGGCCAATAGCACGAACGAGGCGGCAATTTGCGTAATGGCGAAAATACGCAGGCGGCCGCCGGTATGGCTGGTGACGCGAAGGCCGCTGGTGGCAACGCCAAAACCGCGGGAGCCATTGGCGGCGGGAAGACGCGGAACGAAGGCGAGCACCACAGCGGCGAACAAGGCCAGCAGAGCGCCAACCCAAAGCATGCTGGAATCAATGGTGAGATCAAGAGCGCGAACGGAGAAACGGGCGGCATAGCGGCCGAGGATGGAGACAAGGGGGCGGGCGCTCAATACCCCAAGGAAGGCGCCGACTCCGCAGAGAAGGAGGCTTTCGGCGAGGAGGGTGCGGCGGAGGGCGAAGCTGGAAGCACCGAGGGCCGCACGAATAGACAGTTCCCCTTCACGCTGTACGCCGCGAGCCAGGAGCAGATTGGCGACATTGGAACAGGCGATGACGAAGACGAGCAACGCGGCGACGAGCAAGATGAGCAAAACGGTTTTGGCGCGCGAGGTGATCTGGTCGCGGAGCCGCTTTACCTCGAGCAAGGAGTGCGCTTTTTTGGAATACGCCTCGGGGTGATCGCGCACCATGTTGGCATAGACGGCCTGCAATTCGGCACGAGCGGATTCGAGGGTTGCTCCGGGGGCCAGCCGCCCGAATAGCTCAGTCATGCGATGAACGCGGCCGGTGACCATGGTGGCCGACAAGTGATGCGGGCTGGTGACTACGTTGGCGATGAGTTCGGTATCGGCGGGATAAGGCACGGAAGGTTCGAGCACGCCGACAACGGTAGCGGAACGGGTGCCGAGGCGAACGTCCTTGCCAATGACCGAGGGATCGCTCTTCAGAACGGTATTCCAAAAATGATAAGTGAGGACGACGGCGCCGGCGGCGTTAGGGCCGTCGTCACGCGCGTCAAGCAGGCGGCCGAGGACCGGTCGCAGGCCCATGACGTTGAAATAGGTTCCGCCCACGACACCTGCGCGAACTTCGCGGGGTTCGCCGAGCCCGACCATGGTGAAGCCGATGGTTGAGAAATCTCCGAAGGAGCTGATGGACTTGACGCCAGCGCGCAGATCCTGGATTTCCGGGACAGAAAAAGCGGTGTCTTCCACGTTAAGACCTGGGGCGCTTTGGCGGATGTAGACGAGGCGATCCTCATCGCGATTCACCAGCGGGCGCAAGAGGACGCCGCGGACCAAGGTGAAGATAGCGGCGTTGGCGCCGATGCCTAGGGCGAGAGTCATCACCACGGTGATGGTGAGTCCTTTGGCGCGAAAGAGAGAGCGGGCGGCAAATTTCAAATCCTGGACGAAAGCGCCTACCGCCTCTCCCCATCTGGGAGCGGTGCGAATTTCGTCGGCAGAGGTGGCGTTCATGAGGTTCCCTCCCTGGGGGGTTGTGATTCCAAGATTATAGCGTCGAACGGGCGTCTTTGTGGGGGGCGAGGCCGCATGGCAGGCGGGCGGGTGTTGAGTAGGATTTTCCAGACAACGCGCACGTGCGCGGCGAGCGATACACTGGGGCTGTGAGCAATCCGCTCGCTGAGGAGACAAAATGGCATTTCTCCAGGAGTTTCGGTGCGAGATCTGTGGAACCGTGAGCAGCAATCCGGTCCACTGGTTTGTGATCCAATGCGGTAATTCCCAGCTCACCGTGCTGCAGTGGAACCTGGAGACTGCCAATAGCCCCGGCGCACGCCATTACTGTGGGGAAGGCCACGCTCAGGTTTACATCAGCCGCTGGTTTAAAGCAGCATGTACGCCTCCACTGCCAGACTTCAAGACCTCAGGCGCGTTAGGGCCCAGTTAGGGAAACCAAGCTCGACTCCATGCGCGTCGGGTTGCTGAAATGAACGAAGCTTGTGACTTTACCCGAGCCGTCCCGAACAAACCTGAACTCTTCGGCTTCGCTGCCGTCCTTGCGGACGAGCCGGAAAACATCGCCGCCTTTGGGCTTGAGAAATTCCATACCGCCAACTGGATCGGCAGCGGGCAAACCGAGAAAGGCGAGACCTCCCGCCCAAGGCAGTATCACCAATTCCGAGCCCCACGGCTGGCCGGAGTAGCGGCCTGCGTACTCCTCCAGTTTCACTCCCGTGGCGGGGAGCGGCGCTTTGAACTCGTAACCCTTGCGCTTGTCCAGCAGGCCGAACACCCCGTTAGCAAACGGCTCGGGCCGTTCCGCACCGTTGTCCATAACGATCACGCCCGTTTGATCGTCCATCCGCAAAGACAGCGTGGTTTGGTAGCCCGGACAAGCGCCCCCGTGACCCACATAGGTGTGATCATCCCGGCGCTCGATAGCGAATCCTAATCCCCAACTCGTCTTCCAGTCGGGGTCCATGAATTGGACGCGTTGCATCTCGCGGAGCGTAGGAGCTTTTAGGACGTTCGCCTGGCCCGTGCGTAAGAGGCGGAACTGCCAGGAGGCAAACTTGGCGAGGTCGTCCACCGTAGAGGTGTAACCGGCGGCAGGTGCCAGTCCGCGAATTTCGAACGGCTTCAAAAGATCGCGCGTGCCGTCACGTTTCAGCGCTCCGTAGCCCACAGCCAGACGCTTGCCGTAAAGGTCTGTCGGCATGAAGGTGCGGGTATCGTTAAGACCCAGCGGAGTCAACACATTCGCTTGGGCATACTCGGCATATGGCTTGCCTGACACTGCGGCCACAGTCTCGCCGACTAATGTAAGCCCCAGGTTGCTGTACTGGAAATAGCGCTCGGCCGGATAAAGCGCCGATTGGGATGCGATCTTAGCCCGAATCTCTTCGCGCGTGGGAAATGGAAAGTCCGGCCCAGACCAGTACGGAAACTCGGATTCGCGGGGAAGTCCGGAGGAGTGTGTGAGCAGGCCGCGCAGTGTGATGGCGCCACTATCGGCAGCGGGTTGGATGGTGGCCCACGGAAGATAAGTGGTGATTGGCTCGTCCAGGCGCACTTGGCCGGTCTCGTTGAGTTGCATCAGCGAGATTGAGGTGAAGAGCTTCGAGATCGAGCAAATGGAGTAGATAGTCTGAGGCGTGGCGGCGACGGTATGACTGGCGTCGATAGTTCCGAAACCCTTCGACCAAATCAGCTCGTCCCCCACCACCACGCCCGCCGAAATAGCGGGAATGTGCCGATACACCTGCACGCTGTCAAGCCACACGTCTACGGCACGCAGAGCTTCTTTCCGCGCAGCCCCGTCCTTCTCCGCTTGCGCGTTCGCGATCGGGCACAAGACCGCCAGACAACACAGGATGCCAAGGGAAGCGTAAGCCATGCAGTTCAGTTTATCCGAGCGGATCGTATTGTCCCGGGCGACAATGGCAAGATGCTAGGGTGAGAATTCCCTGGTTTTTGTGGGTGGGAACAATGGCGTCCACGCTGGCCATGGCGGGATTGGAATGGGACGTTTCCTGGCACCGTTCCATTGGAAGAGATACCGCGTTGTCGCCGCCCCATCTATTGATTTATGCATCGGCCGTCTTCGCGGGAATACTTGCCATGCTGCTCACGGCTGCTTCCACGTGGCGCGCTTTGAATCGCTTCCTGAGCTTTGAAAGTGAGTGGACCAGTTCGTTCGCCGGGCTTCGTTCCCCATTAGGTTCGTGGGTCCTGGGATGGGGATGCCTTGCCTTATTGACTTCGGTGCCTTTCGATAACTGGTGGCACCAGGCCTACGGGCTGGACGTGAAAATCCTAAGTCCACCTCATCTTCTGTTTGGTACCGGATTGCTGGCCATTGAGTTAGGCACCCTGCTACTGTTGCTGGCCTTCCGGCAACGTACCGAAGGCTCGCTGCGGCACAAACTGACTCGCCTTTTCGTGTATGATGCAGCACTCGTCATTGTGATCGCCTGCCTGGTGAGTTCCGATTTTCTGAGCCGCATCTATATGCACAGCTCGGTCTTTTATCTGGTTGCATCGGCGCTGCTGGTGGTCACTTTAGTTGCCTTCTCTGAAGTAGCGGGCGACGCTTGGAGTGCCGCCTGGATTGCTTCCGCCTATATGCTCTTCGTGCTGGTATTCACCTGGGGGCTTCCTTTATTTCCCGCCTTTCCACGATTAGGCCCCATCTATCAGACTGTGACACATATGACTGCGCCGGAATTCCCGCTGCTGCTGATAGTTCCCGCCGCTGCCATCGACCTGGCGCGCCGGCGGTTTAAAGAGTGGCCGAAGTGGGCGTATTCCTGCGGTTTGGGCGTCAGTTTCATGGCGGCGCTGCTATTGGTGCAATGGCCTTTCGCAACGTTTCTGATGTCACCAGCGAGCCGGAACTGGATTTTCGCAACGAACTCGTTCGGCTTTGATGTGCCGGGCGGATCGGACTTCTTTCAGTCTCATTTTGCGGCATTCGACGCGAACGCCGTGGCCCTGCTGCTGGGCTTGTTGGCCAGTTTCGCATGGGCGAGCGGTATGGCGGCAGTGGGCCTGGTTTGGGCGGGATGGCTGAAGCGGGTGCGGAGATGATCGTCCGCTTCCTCGCGGCACTGCTGGTGGCGATTCCTGCAAGCGCTCACGTGGGCAGTCCCGACACTTACCTGGATGGCACGGCTGGGCCTTATCAGGTCTCCATCATTGTTCGTCCACCGGTTGTCATTCCAGGACTTGCGGAAATTGAACTGCGTACGCCCAGCAATGCCGTGGATGGTGTGCAGGCCACCGTGTTGATGATGGCCGGCGCGGGAAGCGAGCATGCACCGAGTCCAGAGACTCTGCACGCCGACCTGAAAGAAGCGCATTGCTGGCGCGGGCATATCTGGTTCATGGTGGAAGGCGCACTGCGGTTGAGGCTATCGGTGAGCGGGCAAATGGGAAGCGGGACGCTGGAGTTGCCGGTAGCCAGCGCGGCCACTGCCACCGCGCCGATGAGCGGTCTGGTTAAACTGCTGCTTTCGATTTTAGGCTGCATGCTGATTGTTGGCGTAGTAGCCGTGGTCGGCATGGCGAACGGCGAAGCCCTTCTTCCCGCGGGCCAGAAACTCGCTGCGCCACAGCGCCGGAAGAAGCGGCAAGCCCAGGCGGTTGCTCTGCTCAGTGTGGCGGGAATGCTGTTCGGGGGAGGTCTTTGGTGGAACAATCAGCAAGCGCGCGCGGAACAAGGCCTTTATCGTCCGGCTGTCATGCAGGCACACGTAGAGGAATCATTATTGACTCTTACGTTAGGGAGGAGCGGATGGTATCAGACCCAACCACTCGACGGTTTCCTGCCTGATCACAACCACCTGATGCATTTGTACGTAGTACGCTGGCCGCAAATGGATGTGGCGCTGCATCTGCATCCCGGCCTTGTCAGTCCCGGAGTTTTTACCCAGACGCTGCCGGCAATGCCTGCGGGAAATTACCGGCTGTTCGGTGATATCGTGCATGCCGATGGATATCCCGAGACGCTGACGGCCGCGCTTTCTCTGGGTGCCTTGCGAACTGGTCAGCCGCAGGGCGACGACGCTATCGGCTTTTCGCCGCCATTTGGAGAGCACTGGGTTAACAGGTCGCCGCTGGAGAATGGGAATGAGATGGTACTGATGAATGCAGCTACGCCCGTGTCGCCGGGCACGCGCACAGACTGGCGGGTGGAAATTCAGGACGCCCAAGGTAAACCGCTGAACGATATTTTGCCCTATATGGGAATGATGGGCCATGCGGCATTTCTGAACGCTGACGGCACTACGTTTGCTCATACTCACCCCACAGGAACGGTGAGCATGGCCGCCTTAAACCTGCTAAGAGCGGCGATGAAAATGAACATGAAGATGGACACGCCTGACGCGAGCGTGGCGGCCGTAACTTTCCCTTATGGTTTGCCGAAACCAGGGTGGTACCGCTTGATTGTTCAGATGCGACGCCCTGATGGCATAGAAACGGGATTCTTCAACATTCAGGCAAGGTAACTTGGGGAAGTCACTTGGGCATTGGGATGGAAACGGCCTTACCGGCTCCGCGCTCCGCGATCCAGATTGTGTCGCCCGCGGGCTCTACCCCGGTGGGTGTTTTGAGACCATCTTTAATCACTGTGACGCTGGCCTTGTCACCATTCACGGTAATTACAGAAATCTTGCCGCTGCCGTTTTCGGCGACAAGGAGCTTGCCGTTCGCTGCGCGCATGCCGTCGGGACCCTTTATCGGCTGATCCATCCAAATATCGACGGGATCCCCAGCCTTGCCTGTGGCGTCCACCGGGATGCGGTAGAGATTGTTCGAAAAGACGTTGTTCACGTAGAGCGTGCCATCCAAGAATGTGATGCCATCTATGCCGTAAAGCGCCCGATGCTCCAGGAACAATTCCGCCGTTGACGCACCAGCGGGCAGCTTATAGATTTTGCTGTTAATGGTGTCACTTATATAGAGCGCTTTATCCGGGCCGATGGCAAAATCGTTGCATATGTTGTTGTCCCCCGGCAGGTTCCAACGAAGCTTTTGAGCGCCCGTGGAAAGGTCGAAGCCTCTCAATGCGGTGTGCCGCTGCACCGGCTTGGTGTTTGGCACTGGCGTCAGTTGACAGGTCCACAAGGTGTTACTGGAGGCATCCGCCAGCATGCCGAAGAAAAATGTCCCGGGGCCTTCGGTGGTGGCGTCAATAAATTTCTCGGCGGTAGATGCTCCGGCGTTCACCCTATAGACAAACGGTGTGCTGGCGCTGCCGACGATCAGTACGCCGCCCGGCGCCACGGTGAGGCTTTCCGGCTGCGATTTCGCATCGCCAATCAAAATTTCACTAGCCAATACAGCTTGTCCCAAGCCTGCCATTAGAGCGAGGCAAAAAGAAAGGTGTCGAACGTTCGCAATAGACATCGTTAATCTCCTTGAAATCCCTAACGCGAAGTGATCTCTTTGGGTGTCACATGGATCAGGGCGCCTGGGTTTTCGTCTTCGAGCATCCACAGCGAGCCATCGGGACCTTCTTCCACGTCGCGAATGCGATGGCCCACGTCCCAGCGCTCGGCTGTTTTGGCACCGCCATGCCCGTCAAAGACGATGCGGTTGAGTGTCTTGCTCGCCAAGCCGCTGATCAAACCGTTGCCGTTCCATTGCGGGAAGGTTTGGCTGCCGTGGTAGAACATCAGGTTGCCCGGCGCGATCACCGGCACCCAATAGATCACTGGCTTCGCCAACTCGGGCCGCGTGTCGGGATTGGGAATGGGCACGCCGTTATAGTTCTTGCCGTAGGAGACGAGCGGCCAGCCATAATTTTTTCCCGGCTCGATCAGGTTCAGTTCGTCGCCGCCGCGCGGGCCGTGCTCCACCTCCCACAATTCGCCGCTGGGCGAAAACGCCAAGCCATAGGGTGTGCGGATACCGCTGGCCCAAGTTTCAGCCGGTGTCAGGTTGGGGCCGGGGAAGGTGTAAGTGCTCACCACTTTGGCGGTCTTAGCGGCTTCGGTGTCACTGGGTGGGTCGATTAGAGGAATGGTGGCCGCGCCGGTTTTGCCGAAGTTGGGGTTGCCGGGGGCGGGTTTGCCATCCAGCGTCAAACGCAGAATCTTGCCTTCGGGTTGGTCAGGATCTTGGGCGGGAGTCATGCGCTGGCGGTCGCCAACAGCAAGGAACAGATATTGGCCGTCGGGAGAAAAAGCGATCTGCGCGCCTTCCTGGCCGCCTTTGCCTCTAGGCAGTTGGCGCCACAACACAGTGAAGTCTCCCAGCCGGGCCGAGTGGGCGGTGGCATGCAACTTGGCGCGAGCCAGTGCCAGGCCGCAGCCATAGTCGCCGGGTTCACAGTAAGTCAAATAGACGTTCTGGTCAGTGGCGAAATGCGGTGAGAGGAAGATGCCCAGCATGCCATTCTGGCCCTCCCAATAGACTGGGGGCGTGTTGGCCACCGGGATCTTTTCTCCCTGCTGGGAAACCAGCCAAACGGGCCCCACCTTTTCGGTGACCAGCATGCGGCCATCGGGCAGGAAGGCCAGCCGCCACGGCAATTCAAAGGTGGCCACTGTGGTCATGTTGAAAGGCAGGCTGGCCTCGGGCTGTTGTTCGCCCGCATTGACCTGGGCCCAGGCCCCTACCGACGACAGGGTGAGAATCAACGCCGCATTCAGCAATTTCATCGTGATTACTCCTTGCTTCTAAACGTCCGGCCTTAAGCCAGGTGGGCACCGTTATCGCTCGATGTTAGCACCGGAAACATCACCCGGTTTTGCGGGGGAACAGTGCCGCGATTTGGCGTGCCGCTTCTAAAAAGGCGACATAAATATTGAGCAAGCCCAACCCACTGAGTCCGCCGCGAAAATAAGGATTCAACCACAGGCTCGATAGAAAACGGGAATGCAGAGGCAGCCAGTTCAGATCCCAGTTGCTCAGCCAGGGGAAGATCATCAGCACCAACCCCAATTCAAAAGCAAAGATCACCAGGCACACACCAAGAATACGGCGGTGCCAACGCATAAAACGGGTGTTGGCCGGCTGTGGCGTAATGCCAACCGGGGCGCTCACGAACCGGCTCCCATGGCGAACAAATTCGTTTGAACCGGATCGGTGGTGTAGCCGTTCCAATAGCAGTAGCCGCAACTTTCGCGCACTGGTTCGAAGCTAAAACGGTGCAGCAGGGTGGGACCGTGCAAGCGCAGCGCGCGCCGGTGATCGGGCGTCGAATAACCTTTGTTCGAAGCCAAATTGTAGACGGGGAAAACCTCATGCCAGCGCTCCATGCACTCATCGCGATGGACCTTGGCTACGATAGAGGCCGCGGCAATCGCCCGGCAACGCGCATCGCCGTCGATCAAAGGAAGCTGTTCGATGGCCAGATCCAGTTTCAGCGCGTCAATCAGCAGGTAATCGGGAACCATCTCGAGCGCTTCTACGGCGCGGCGCATGGCCAGACGGGAGGCTTGATAAATGTTGATCTGATCGATTTCAAAAACATCCGCACCGCCGATGGCCCAGCCGCGGCAGCGCCGCTTGATCTGTTGAGCTAGTTCCGTACGCTCGTCCGCTTCCAGAATTTTCGAATCGTGCAGCCCCCGGATGGGCCGGTCGGGATCGAGAATCACCGCCGCCGCGAACACGGGACCAAACAGGCAGCCGCGGCCTACTTCGTCTACGCCGGCGATCGTCTGAAAACCGCGATCGCGGGCTTCGCGTTCGTAGGTGCTGCGACAGCGAATCGACTTCTCCTTGCCGCTGATGGCCACGACGGAATGCCGCCGCTAGGTGCGCTCTTTCAGACGGGCTGCCTTGCCCTTCAACCCACGCAAATAATATAGCTTCGCGCGCCGCACTTTGCCGGTACGGACCATATCAATGTGGTCGATGACCGGCGCATGCACCGGGAAAATGCGCTCCACGCCCTGACCAAAGCTGACCTTGCGGACGGTAATGGTTTCTCCCATGCCCGAGTTCTTGCGGGCGATCACCGTGCCCTCAAAGGCCTGCAACCGCTCCTTGTCGCCTTCCCTGATTTTCACGTGTACGCGAATGGTATCGCCGGGCCGGAACTCCGGATGCGGTTCGGGGCGGCTGTGCTTGCTGATGAACTTTGAGACAAGTGCGTTTTGCATGTTGGTTCTGCCTTTATGCGGGTTCGACGGTTAAATCCGGTCGAAGCCGTTTCGTTTTCTCGCGCGACGCAGCCCGGCGCCAGCGTTTGATCTCCTCATGATGACCGCCCAACAGCACCTCGGGCACTTTCCAGCCGCGAAATTCCGCTGGTCTGGTGTACTGCGGGCAGTCTAATAATCCTTCGTAAGCCTCGCCGAAACTTTCATTCCGCGCCGACTCTTCGTTTCCCAAAACGCCAGGCAGCAAACGGGCCACAGCGTCAATCACCACTGCGGCCGCCAACTCGCCGCCGCTCAATACAAAATCGCCAATCGATAATTCGCGGTCGGCCAAGTGTTCGGCCACCCGCTCATCCACCCCTTCGTATCGGCCGCAAATGAGCAGCAAATCGTCCAGGGCTGAAAACTCCCGCGCCAGATTCTGGCTAAACTTTTCTCCTTGCGCCGAAAGCAGGATTACTCTCTGCGTCTCCGACCGCACCGGCAATATCGCCTCCACCGCCGCAAACAGCGGCTCCGGTTTCAGCAACATACCTTCCCCGCCCCCGAAGGGACGGTCATCCACGGTGCGATGACGGTCGTACGTCCAGTTTCGCAAATCGTGTATGCGAATATCCAACAGACCGCCGGCTTGCGCCCGCGCCACCACGCCATGGGCGAACGGCCCGGAGAAAAATTCCGGAAAAATCGTCACCACATGAAAGCGCATCGCCTTGCCTACAAATCCAATAAACCATCCGGCAGCGTTACGCGAATCACTTTAGCCGCTAAATCCACGTCGCAAATTGCCGGCACAAAGGGAATCAAGATTTCCCTTCCTTCATACCTCAAACCCAACAGCGGCGGGGCGCCATAATGCTGAACATCTCCGACCACACCCAACTCTTTGGCGGTGGCGGCTTCAACCACGCTTAAGCCAACCAGGTCAGACTCAAAAAACTCATCGTCCGGCAGAGTGGCACGCTCGGCAGGCGGTACCCACAGTTCCGAGCCCCGGAACTGGTCCGCCTGGTTGATCGAATCCACCCCAGCGAACTTCAAAACCCAATCTTCTTTGTGCTGCCAAGCTTGTTCCAGCACAACGGCAACATCTTCGCCACTTCGCAAATGCGCCTTTGCCTGGCGCAGCGTTTCCAAGCGGCCGGGGATGTCGGTTTGGGACCGGGCGAGCAATTCGCCGCGAACGCCGCGCGGTTTTAGAATCTCAGCAACGACCACCCTGTCTTTACTCAAGGATTTCGAGCGTGAAGCGCCGGTTCATCTTCGTGCCGACCGCCGTTAGCAAAGTGCGGATGGAGCGCGCGGTGCGGCCCTGTTTGCCAATCACCTTGCCCAGATCGCCATCGGCTACGCGCAGTTCAAACACCGTCGCGTGTTCGCCGGCGATTTCGTTCACCACAACACCCGTGGGCGTATCCACCAGCGCCTTGGCAATATCTTCCACCAGTATTTTCACGCCATTACCCTCAGTCATTTGGAAGGCCTAGTTTCTTTAAGCGACTACCGGAGCTTGCGCGGGATTCGCCTTCATCAGGCGCTTCACCGTTACAGACGGCTGCGCACCGTTCTTAATCCAATGGTTGATGCGGTCATGCTCTAAATGCACCTCCGCCGGTTTTGAAATGGGATTGTAATGCCCAACCACTTCCACCGAACGGCTATTGCGCGCCCGCTCGTTTTCGATCACAACCACGCGATACGTGGGTTTCTTCTTAGCGCCAAAACGCGCCAGACGGATAGCTAACATCAGTAACCTTTTCTTTTCCTTATTGTTACAAACTTGGGTCTCAAAAACCGGGTAGGCCGGGAAATTTCATCTTTCCCATGCGTTTGCCAAGCAAACCAGCCTGACCAGTGAAGCTCTTCATCATTTTACGCGTTTGCGCGTATTGTTTCAGCAAATTGTTCACGTCCTGGACGCTGGTACCGCTGCCTTTGGCGATCCGGCGACGCCGGGAACCATTGATTAGCATATGGTTACGGCGCTCTTTCGGCGTCATGGAATCGATAATCGAGACGATTTTGTTCAGATCGTCTTCCGATTCGTCGAGCTTAGCGTTCTTGAGTTGTTTCAGCGGCCCAATCTGCGGCATCATTTCCAACAGCCCGCTCAACGAGCCCAGCTTTTTTACCTGCTTGATCTGATCACGAAAGTCCTCGAGCGTAAAATCGTCGCCCAGCAGCTTCTCCTGCATTTTCTCGGCGGTTTTGAAATCGATGTTTTGCTGGACCTTATCGATAAGCGAGAGTACATCGCCCATGCCCAGAATACGCGAGGCCACGCGATCGGGATGGAACGCTTCGAGCGCATCGCTTTTTTCGCCAACGCCCACGAACTTTAAGGGCTGACCGGTGATTGAGCGAATGGAGAGGGCCGCGCCACCACGCGCGTCGCCATCCATCTTCGTGAGGATGACGCCGGTGATGCCCAACTGCTTATGAAACTGGTCGGCGGATTTGACGGCGTCCTGGCCGGTCATGGCATCGGCCACGAACAGAATTTCGGTTGGGTTCAGCGCTTCTTTCAACTCGCTCAGCTCTTGCATGAGCTGCTCATCAATATGTTGGCGGCCGGCGGTGTCAACCAACACGACGTCGCGCCCGGTTTGCATTGCTTCCCGGCGCGCGCCTTTAGCCAGTTCCAGAGGCTTGGTTTCTTCGGGCGTGCCCTCATAGATTGGCGCGTTCAATTGCTTGGCCAGAATGCTGAGTTGGTGACGGGCGGCGGGGCGGTAAACGTCTACAGAGACAAGCTGCGGCTTGGAGCCTTCTTTGGTCAGGTGGCGGGCCAGTTTTGCGGTGCTGGTTGTTTTACCCGAACCTTGTAAGCCGACGATCAGGATGACGGTGGGCGGTTCATTGGCGAAACGCAACCGCGATTGATGCGTGCCGAGCATCTTGGTGAGCTCGTCACGAACGATCTTGACGACTTGCTGCGCGGGCGAAAGGGCGGTGAGCACTTCCTCGCCCATGGCCTTAACCTTTACATCTTCGATAAATTGCTTGACGACTTTGAAATGGACATCGGCTTCAAGGAGGGCGACACGAATTTCGCGCAAAGCCTCATCCATATTGGCGGGCGTAAGCTTGCCTTCGCCACGCAGATTTTTGAAGACACGCTGAAGCTTGTCGGAAAGATTATCGAACATGATCGGACTTTGGCTTGCGGAGCGGGAAAGAGGCTACGGAGGGCACACTTCTGCTCTTGCGGCGAATGGTTGTTTCTACATGTTTAGTCTAGCGCATTTGAAGTGCCGGAAAACAACGCTTCCTGGCGGTCGCGGTTCTGAAACGCCCGTCACGCGGGGAGAGCGCTGTCTGGAGCAAGCGGCGGACGGGAGGCTAGAGCTGTTTAAGACAACAACGATGTATGACGGGGCCGAGGGGCGCAGGCAACATCAATATCCGGAAGCGGAAAAATTGCCGGCGGAGTTCGGCCGGAGGCTGACCGGGAGGTCAGCCGCAGACCTGGAGGTCCGCCCCACAAATAGGAGGCTGATGATTTCTAATGGACTGTCGGGTACTTGATGCCTAACTGGTCGAGATAGGTATCGTACTTGGCGGGATCGTAATACATGGTCTTCATTCTTGGCCGGTATTGTTCCATGATCTTTTCGTTCAACCAGATGGCCGGCTTGTCTTCGGGCCGGATGAAGCTCTGATACTTCACGGTCTTGGTTTGCACGTTGCGGAAGTAGTCCCAGGATTTGTCGACGAGTTCCGGATGCAAAATGAGA
The DNA here is from genome assembly GCA_963785595.1 of Bryobacterales bacterium. Lineage (GTDB taxonomy): Bacteria > Acidobacteriota > Terriglobia > Bryobacterales > Bryobacteraceae > Bog-105. The sequence continues at coordinate 525,045 of CAWAVY010000007.1, forward strand.
TCGAGCATAGTGAACGCCTGGGCCTTGGCTCCCGCGATGACGCCTTTGTGGGCAATGGGCGTAGCCATAGAGACGCCGTTGGCCCAATTGTGGCCTGGGCCGCCGGGGATATTTGAGGGATAGCGCAGCACGATGGTGGGGACGTTCCAGGAGATGTCGCCGATATCGTCTGAACCGCCGCCGGTGGGGCCGATGTTGCCGGCTTCCATGTCGTCGGGGTCAATCTCTTTGGGCGGCTTGAGTTCGCGCAGCTTGATGGGCAAGCCCTTTTCCTCTTGCTTGAGTTCGTGCTGGAGGGCTTTGGCGAGGGTCTGGTCCTGGTCAGACCATTGCGGCAATCCCACGCGCTTGATGTTTTCGTACATCGCTTCGGCTATGGGCTTGTTGAAGTAGCCGGGCCACGCGGAGCCGAGCAGCCGCGAAGTGTAAGTGGTATCGGTCATCAAGGTGCCGGCTTTGGCCATGTTGTCGCCAATGTGCCAGAGGTTCATGATGTGATCGTAATCAGCTTCGCGGAAGTAATACCAGACGGCGGCGTTGGGCGGGACGACGTTGGGCTGATCGCCGCCGTTCGTGATTACATAATGCAGGCGGGTGGCGAGGCGAAGATGTTCGCGGCGGAAATTCCAGCCGATATCCATAAGTTCGACGGCATCGAGGGCGCTGCGGCCGCGCCAAGGCGCCCCGGCGGCGTGCGCGCTCTCCCCTTTAAAGCTGTACTCGACAGAGACCATGCCGTTTGAAGGGCTCGGGCCGTAGGAAACGCCGAAGTCGCTGGCCACGTGGCAGAACAAAACGGCATCGACATCTTTGAACGCGCCAGCTTTGACGTACCAGGCTTTTGTGCCGAGCAATTCTTCCGCGACGCCGGGCCACAGTTTGATGGTGCCCTTGAGATGTTCACGCTCCATGACTTTCTTCACGGCCAGAGCGGCGATGATGTTGAGGGGCATGCCGGAATTGTGACCCTCACCATGGCCGGGCGCGCCTTCAATGAGCGGATCGTGATAAGCCACGCCGGGTTTTTGGGAAGCTTGCGGAATATCGTCGATATCGGAGCCGAGCGCAATCACCGGTTTGCCTTCGCCCCAGGTGGCCATGAAGGCGGTGGGGATGCCGGCAATGCCGCGTTCCACCGTGAAGCCGTTTTTCTCGAGAATGGCGGCGAGATACTTGCTGGTTTCGAACTCCTGAAAGCCGAGTTCGCCGAAGCTGAAGACGGTATCGACCATGACTTGCGCCTGTTTTTTCATAGCGTCGATCTGGCCGCTCATATCGGCTTTGATGGTTTCCGCTTTGTCGGGGGAAACGGGCTGCCGGGCAAGGAGATAGGCGGCGGTTAGGAGGTAGAGAGCGGGTAAGGTTTTCATGGGAGTGGTTATTGTTGTAGGTTAGCGCTACGTTCAGACTACGGCGGCGAGAAAGGGGACACGCCTGCGGGGTTCGTGTGGCCGAGAGTGGCGACGGGAGCCCGGAGTTGTCCCCTTTTTCTCTTTTCTTTTCACCTGACGAGGTGGATGCGTTCGATGGCGGTGGATTTGCCGGTGGTTTCGTCGGCGTGGATGATTACGCCGTGTAATTCGACGCCGTAGCGGGCGGCTTCCATGCGATTGGGCAGACCGGTGATGAAACGGCGAATGATGCTTTCCTTTTCGACTCCAATGACGGAATCGTAAGGGCCGGTCATGCCGGCGTCGGTCTGGTAGGCGAGGCCGTTGGTGAGAATGCGAGCGTCGGCGGTGGGCACGTGGGTGTGGGTGCCGATCATGGCGGTGGCGCGGCCGTCGAGATGCCAGCCCATAGCCACTTTTTCGCTGGTGAGTTCGGCATGGAAATCGACAAAGCGAATTTTGATGGCGGGATCGAGGCGGGCGAGCAGATCGTCAGCCTTTTTGAAAGGGCAATCGATACTGGTCATTTGCGCGCGGCCTTGCAGGTTTAAAACGGCGTAGGGAACGCCGTTGCGCGCGGTGGCGGTGTAAACGCCGGAGCCGGGCAGGCCGTTGGGATAATTGGCGGGGCGCAGCAAGCGCGGTTGGGTGTTGAGGTAATCGAAAATTTCACGTTTGTCGAAACTGTGATTGCCGCCCGTGAGGACGTCTAAGCCGTGGGAGAGAAGTTCTTCGGCGATGAGGGGCGTGACGCCAAAGCCGCCGGCGCTGTTTTCGGCGTTGGCGATGGCCAGGCTGATTTTGTGCTGAGTTACAAGACGGTTGAGGTTTTCAGCGACAATGCTTCGACCGGACGAGGCGAAGATGTCGCCGATGAAAAGGATGTTCATTACGGGTTTACGGGAAGGAAAAAGCGTTTCCGGCGAGGGTTTCCTGACTCGATCCCCGTCATTGACCCCTAAGAGAGCAAGGGGGGAATCCTCCGAGCACCTTTAGGCTTCTCCATGGCGCTTTTACACGCCGGAGCTTGCACACCAGCACTTCATTCGAGCGGGACTCCATGACATTGACTATCGGATCAATTTTTAGGAGACCGAGCGGGCGCCCTCGCCGGGAACGCTTTTCCACCTCAGGATAACAGAAAAAAGAAGATAGAAGATAGAAGACAGGAGACAGAATGGGCGTGGTTTGGGTTTCGGGGGTGGCCGCGAATCAAAGTGGCAGGCTGGAGCCCTGCCCCACGAAGCCAAACAGGGGTTAGGCGGCTTTTTTGATCATTTGAGCTTTCCAGGAGCGGTCAAATTGCTTGACGGCGGCTTGGCCGCCCAGGTTTTGAGCTTCGAAACGGGTATCGAGATATTCATCGGTAAATACGAAGCCAAAATGCTCGATGGCATTCGGTGGCGGTTTGAAGCCACCGATACGTTCGGAGTGACGCATCAGGATAACAGAAAAAAGAAGATAGAAGATAGAAGACAGGAGACAGAATGGGCGTGGTTTGGGTTTCGGGGGTGGCCGCGAATCAAGAAAGTGGCAGGCTGGAGCCCTGCCCCACGAAGCCAAACAGGGGTTAGGCGGCTTTTTTGATCATTTGAGCTTTCCAGGAGCGGTCAAATTGCTTGACGGCGGCTTGGCCGCCCAGGTTTTGAGCTTCGAAACGGGTATCGAGATATTCATCGGTAAATACGAAGCCAAAATGCTCGATGGCATTCGGTGGCGGTTTGAAGCCACCGATACGTTCGGAGTGACGCATCATGATGCGATTGCGGCGTTGAAACTGAATGGCTTCGCGGTCTTCCTGCAGTTGGGCGAGTTCGGCGACGAACTTGGCGAGTTGAGCGCGTAAGCGGCGTTCCTGCAGAGCGAGGTTGCGGAGATCTTTTTTGAAGGTGCGGTCTATGAGGGCGTCGAGCATGGCGGCGCGGACTTGTTGGTTGGATTCATGAGCGCATTCAGCGGCGAGTTCGTGGCGGCCGAGGGCGTAGTAGCCGGTTTCGAGAGTGGGGATGCGAAGGAGACGCCATTCAGTATCAGCGATGGATTGAGTGAGATGTTTTTCGTAGTCATCCTTGGGCTGATATTTGCGGTTGAGGATTTCGATAAAGTTTTCGTAGGCGGCGACATCATCACTGGGCAGGAGGATGGTGCGTCCGGTAAGGCCGGTTTTGACGGCGTTGTGAGAGGATTTGAGTTTTCCTTCCGGCGACGACGGGCCGGTGGAGGATTGCGAGTTGGCGCGGTTGGCGTTGATTTGAGCTTCGGTGGACATAAAATGTAATTCCAACTCGATTGGAACAGGAGGGCGAACGGGGAAACGGTTTTTTTTGGGGTAAGTCGTTGAAAAGAAGGGAAACAGTTTATTTTTAACTTCGGTGACTGATAAAGATCGCATCAGCTTTTGCGGATTCGGATGCGTGGGAAGGGAGGAATGGTGGGACTGAAAAAGCCTGATCATCGGGGCAAAACGGAACAGGCAGCGCGTTTGCGGTCGAGCGTTAACTCAATTGCAAGCGCTCGGCGATTTCTTTCTCGGTGATTGCGCCCTCCTTAATTACCTTCCAATAGGCCTGAGTAATATCGACCGTAGTGGAGCCGGGGCCGGTACACAAGCCGCCTTCGAGAACGAGGTCGATGTGGCCGTCCATCTGGGCGAATAATTCGATGCCGCTGTTGATGGTGGGCAGCCCGGACTTGTTGGCGCTGGTGGCGATTAAGGCATGGCCGATTTTGTCGATCATGGCGTTGAGGGTTTTTGAGCGGGCGTGACGGATGGCGAGGCGGCCGGTATTGCCGGTGACTTTGAGAGGCACTTTGGCGGAGGCGGGCACGATCATGGTTAACGGGCCAGGCCAGAAGTGACGGGCGAGGATGTAGAAGCGGCTGGTGAGTTCGCTGGAGAGATCCTCGGCCATCAATACGTCGGAAATGGCCAACGGCAGCGAACGGACACTCTCGCGCCCTTTGGCGGCAAAGACACGGCCGACGGCGTGCAGATTCATGGGGTCGGCTACGAGGACGTACAAGGCGTCGGTGGGAACACCGACGACCCGGCCGCTGGCTACTTCGCTGACGGCGCGATCGATAATCTCGGATTGCGGTTTGTCTATATTAACTTCAACTAAGTCTGTAGCCACGTAAGAAGGGAAACAACGCCAAGGTAAAGTCTAGCGCGAACCCAAAGCTTCAGCCACTTGCACGGCCATTTCATAGCGGCCGAAGGGAGCGCTTAACTGCGCACCTTGCACCATGTGGCGAACGCGGGCGCACATTTCGCGGGCGATTTCAATGCCTTCGGCGCGAGCCTTGTCGGCACTGTCGGCGCGGCGCATGCGCTCCATATATTCATCCGGCACGGGGACGCGCAATTCGTTCACCATGAATTCGGCGTTGCGAAAACTGGTGAGCGGCCAAATGCCCGCGATGAAGGGGATTTTGTATTGCTCGGTTTTCTTTAAATATGCTCCCAACAGGTCAAGATCGAAAACGGGTTGAGTGACCACATACTCAGCGCCGGCTTCCACCTTCCAGCCGAAGCGCCGCAGTTCCTCGTCCATGTTGAGGGCGCCGGGATTGGCGCCGACGCCGATGAGCAGCGCGGTTTGCGATCCGGTAGGATTGCCGCCGATATCGAGCCCCTGGTTTAGCTGGTTGACGATGTTAGTGAGACCGATGGAATCGACATCGAACACGGCGGTGGCATCCGGATAGGTGCCCATGCGGGGCGGATCTCCGGTGATACAGATGAGGTTCCGAACGCCGACGGCATGGGCGCCGAGCAATTCCGATTGCATTCCTAAGATATTGCGGTCGCGACAGCAGAAGTGAAGAACGGTTTCAATGCCGGCCCTTTCTTGAATTAGCTGACAGGTGACTTGGGCGCTTAAACGCGCGCTGGCACGGGGGCCATCGGGCACGTTGATGCAATCGATGCCATTGTCTTTGCAGAGCTTGGCGCCGGCGATTTCTTTGACGGGATCGACACCGCGCGGCGGAAGAATCTCGACAAACGCCACAAATTTCCCGGCGGCGAGTTTGGCGCCGAGCTGCGATTTTTCGGCGACCGGCACTTTGGGCATTCGTTTGACGGGCGGTTTGCCCGCTTCGGCGACTTCGACGACCGAAGTGCGCTGCAGCATGGGCTGGAGCGAGCGTACTTCGCTGCAGATCGTTTTGATGTGCTCGGGGGTGGTGCCACAGCAACCGCCAATCATGCGCACGCCAGCCTGTAAGAAGCGGCGGGCATACTGGGCCATATACTCGGGCGAACACAAATAGATGTTGCGGCCTTCGACAGTGGCAGGCAATCCGGCGTTGGGCATGACGCTGAGCGGCTTGCTGGTATGGGGCAACATTTTTTCGATGGTTTCGAGCGCCACTTTGGGACCGGCGGAGCAATTGACGCCGATGACATCCACGGGCCACTCGCTCAGCTTGCGGGTGAAGACTTCGGTGGTGGCGCCATCCAAGAGGAGGCCATCGTCATCGACAGTCACTTGCGCGACAATCACCATGTCGGATCCGGCGGCTTCGCGGGCGGCGAAGATGGCTTCGCGCAATTCGCTCAGATCGGAAAAGGTCTCGAGTACGAGGAGGTCAATGCCGGCGGAAACCAGGGCGGCGGCCTGTTCCTTGAAAATATCGCAGGCTTCGGCGAAGGAGGTGGGACCGAGGGGTTCAATCTTGGCACCCAGCGGACCGATGGCGCCCGCAACGAAGGCCCGCTCGCCAGCCGCTTCGCGAGCGATTTTGACGCCGGCCTGATTGATAGCGACCAGCTTTTCGACGAAGCCGAAGGCGGTTAAGCGAACACGGTTGCTGCCGAAGGTGTTGCTCTCAATGATTTCGGCGCCGGCTTTTACGTACTCCTGATGGATTTCTTTGACGACTTGCGGGGCCGAGAGGTTCAATTCATCAAAGCAGCGGTTGATGAAGATACCTTTGGCGTAAAGCATGGTGCCCATGGCGCCATCGGCAACGATGATCTTGGAGGCCAATTTCGTACGAAATTCGGCGGCGCGAGAGAGGGTGGTGGGTTCTGTGGCTGTCATGGGACCTGCGGGATAGCAGTATTATAACGCGATACGAAGGGAGCGGCCCAGAATACGCGCCGGGTAGGAGATAGACAGGCGATAGAGGCGATAGGAAGGCGATAGAGGCGATAGGGACGGAGAGAACTGACCCCAAGTCAGAAATCGCGGTCGGCCGCGATTTCCCAGCAAAATCACGGTCTTGCTCGCGGAGGCACCGGGAGTTAGGTGCCTCGTTCCACAAATGGTCTGGGATAACTCTGATTCGGGACGCTCGGATTCGCTGCTTGACCGCCTTTCCCATTGGTTTCCTTGTTCAATCGGCGTTTGGGGACATATCTCTCCGTCCCCCTGTTTGCCGTCCCCCTGTTTGCCGTCCCCCTGTTTGCCCCCTGTTTGCCAGTCGCGGCTCGGCTACGGGTGTTGGGGCGAAATTGAGGGGTTTCGTTATCGTTCGTGGGCTGCGCCCGCGCGGCGCGTGATTTCTTTACCGCCTGACCGACGCGATTTGTGATACAACTTTAGCTGTTCCGGTTTAGGGGCACTTTAACTTGAGCCTATAAGTTTAGTGAAAAGAGGGTTTCCACGTGATGAGACGTATTTATCTGCTGACTGTGTTAGTTTGCATGTTGGTTGGCGCCGAAGGGGCCGCCTATGCACAATCCGCAACGGGGCAAATCACCGGTGTGGTGCAAGACTCTTCCGGGGCGGGCATTGCCGGAGTAGAGGTGACGGTGACGAACCAACTCACCGGTATCGCGCAAAGAACGAGCACGACGGGGCCGGGCGACTATTCTTTTCCAGTTTTGCCTGTTGGCACTTACTCTGTCTCGACCGATCAGAAGGGGTTCCGTTCCTACCGGCGCACCGACATCAACCTCAATGTAAATCAGACGGTACGTGTGGATATCGAACTCCAAGTAGGGCAGGTAACGGAAACGGTGGATGTAAAAGCGTCCGCGCTGACGATCGATACGGACACAGCCACCGTGGGCCAGACGGTGAATCAGAAACAAGTCACGGAATTACCGCTGGACGGCAGAAACTTTCTTGATCTGTTGTTTCTGGGCAATGGCGCGGTGACGCTGAGCGGCGAACAAGGCGGCATGCGCCAAGGCGAAGGGGATGCCATCAGCATTAACGGCGCGCGGCCCGAATCGAACAACTATTTATTAGATGGCGTCTCGATCACCGATACTTCACTGGTCACGCCGGCGGTGGTTTTGTCGATCGACGCAATCCAGGAATTCAAAGAACAAACCGCCATCTATTCGGCGGAATATGGCTTTAGCGCCAACCAGATTAATGTGATCAGCAAGAGCGGCACGAACCAGCTTCACGGGGCGCTGTTCTGGTTCGACCGCAATAACGATTTTGATGCGCGGAGCTTCTTCGATACGGGGATCCCCGCGCTTCACCAAAATCAATTTGGCTTTGTGGCCGGCGGCCCTGTGATCATTCCCAAGCTCTACAACGGCAAAAACAAAACATTCTGGATTGCCAATTACGAAGGAGAGCGCATCCGCCAAGGTAGCGTTGCCAAGGGCATCGTGCCCTCTCCCGCTCAACTCAGCGGCCAATTCAGCAGCACTATCATCGATCCGACGACTGGGCTGCCGTTCATGAACAACCAAATTCCCAGCGACCGCTTTTCGCGCCTAGCGAACACGGCTTTGACCAGCCACTTTTTCCCAGCGTCGAATTATAGCGACGCGAGCGGCAACAACTATTACGCCATCCAGCCGGCGCCGACTAACTCAGACCAGCAAACCTACCGGCTGGACCAAAGCCTGGGCAAATGGGGTAATATCTTCGGGCGCGGTACGTATACGAATTATGTGAACACCACAGCGGGTTTCACGCCGCTGGGTAACGCGTTCTTTAATGAGCAAGCCACCAGTTGGCAGGTAAACCACACGGTAAGCATCGGGCCGCATTTGGTGAATTCCTTCCGCTTCGGCCATTTAAATGCCATCGCTAACAATTACGGGGTGGCTGAGCCCACCGCCACGGTGACGTCTATGGGCTTTACCGGTCTTTATGGCAATCTGCCGGATATTGAAAGGACGTGGCCCAGCATCGGATTATCGAACGGCTTTGCGGGCGTCGGCGGAGCGGTGAACGCCTACACGGCGAGCGATCAACCTATGTCCGATTTGAGCGACTCGGTGAATTACATTAAGGGATCGCACACCCTGACGATGGGAGCGAACTACCGCCACTGGGTTTCGAACCGCGAACTGGCCGACAATTTTCTGGGCAACTATAGCTTCGCCGGCTACTTCACGAACCCAAACCCGAGCGCGACTCCGAGCAACGACAACGTGATTGCGGACATGCTACTGGGTTACTTTTCGAACGCGGCGAACTTCCAGCCGGCTGCTTCCAGCAGCACGGTACCAGGGAACCCGCACTCCTACATCTTCAATTATTTTGCGCCCTACGTGCAGGACGATTGGAAGGTGAATTCGCGCCTCACGCTGAATCTGGGTTTGCGCTGGGATTACCGCACTATTCCCTATGCCAGCAATAACAAGATGTTCTGGCTGGACGAATCTAACCCGCGCGGCGGCCTTTGCTTTGCGGATAAGAACCTGCTCACCGATGGTGTTGCGGGCGATCAAAGCTATTACCGTTACTGCGGCAGCAACCATCCGGGCTCGGCTTCCATAACGCCGTTTGCACCGCGGATTGGCGTGGCTTACCGCCCATTTGGTGGTGACAAGACCGTGATTCGCACAGGCTACGGCATATTTTTCGATTCGACGGAAAGCCGGGAAATCGACGATTCGGGCGACAACTACCCGTACATCAGCCGCACCAGCATCAATCAAAGCATTGGCACGACGCCGCTGTTGACCACGAATCAACTCTTTCCGCCTTTGACGACCCCCGGGCCAGCGGTACCAGCGGATAACACCTTTATTGCCGTAATCATTTCCGAGCACGTGCGCAACCCCTACGTACAGCAGTGGAACTTTTCCATTCAGCGGGCACTCACGCCGTTTACCAAGCTGGAAGTCTATTACTTAGGTACGAGGGGCACTCACCTGCTGCAGAGGCGCAATATCGCGCAAGCGCTTCCGCCGGTGGATCCTAACAACCCGGGCACTGTTCTCTCAAGGCGTCCGTATCCGAACTTTGCGACTTATATCAACAGCGATTGGTCGGGTTATTCCAGCTACAACTCGTTCAACGCAAAGATTGAGCACACTTTCAAAGGGCTCACGCTGACGTCAACTTATACCTTCTCTAAGAGTCTGGACGATAAGTCATCGATCGCCGCCCTCGGCAACAGCACCAACGGATGGCAAGGCTTCCTTGACAATCACAACACGCGGCTTGATTATGGTCTCTCGGATTTTGATACGCCGCACCGCTTCGTGACTAGTTTCGTCTATAATTTGCCGTTTGGCCGCGGCCAAAAATTTGCGGGGAATATTAACAGAGCGGCGGATGCGGCGATTGGCGGTTGGCAATTCAATGGAATTGCGACTTTCCAGAAGGGCTTTCCGTACACGATCTATGCCGCCGACGCGAACGGCTTGCTGGACAACTACTTCAACCGGGCCAACGTAGTGGGCAATCCGTTTCCATCGGGTTTCAGCCAGAATATCCAGCACTGGTTTAATACCGCGGCGTTTACGCAACCGCAAGCGGGAGTTTACGGCGATATCGGCCGCAACGTGTACACCTCTCCAGGTTTAAACAATTGGAATCTATCGTTTTTCAAGAACGTCAACCTTACGGAGCGGGCCAAGATCCAACTCCGGCTGGAAACGTTCAATACGTTCAATCACGCGCAGTGGAGCACGCCAAACTTCAGCTTAAACAGCGCGGCGAGTTTTGGCACAATCAGCGGAGTGCAAGTGCCAGGCCGTATCGCCCAGGTGGGAGTTAAAATACTCTTCTGAAAAACACGCGCAAGACGGGCACGGTGTCAAGCGTGCCGCCCGAAGATCCTCGGGAGTTCCTCACTGTCTGGCGGCGCGCAGCCGCGCCCTTTGCGCTTTCAAGCAATACGAGAAAGACGTTCGTCATGGCGCTCATGGTCCTGTGGGCGGCGCGCGGGTTCACTCAAACCTCGCAAGCCGCTCTACAGAGCTACTTCGAGCAAGGAGAAAAGGCGCTCGCCGAAGAGCGATATTCGGAGGCGGAAGGGTGGTTTGAGAAGTTAAGAAAACTAGCTCCCAATGTGGCCGAGGTGTATGGACGGCTCGGCCTCGTATATTTTCAAGAGAAGCGCTTTGAGGAAGCCGTTCCGGTTTTGCGCCGGGCGTTGAAACTCAAACCGAGCCTGCCCAAGACGGACATTCTTTTGGGAATGTCGTTGTCGGAGATCGGCCATTACTCGGAAGCGCTGCCGATTCTCGAAAACGCGTTTCGCCACGATACCGACCCGGCTCTGAAGCGCATGAGCGGCCTCCAACTGGAACGAACTTACACGGGACTGCGGCGCGATAAGGAAGCGATTCAGACTGCTCTGGAACTGGACCGCCTCTATCCGAAAGACCCTGAAATTCTTTATCAATCCAGCCGGCTCTATGGAAACTACGCGTACCTTTCGCTACAGAAACTGGCGCAGATCGCGCCTGATTCCGTATGGCTTCACGAGGCCGCCGCCGACGCTTATCAGAGCGCCGGCAACCATGAGTTCGCAGCCGCCGAATACCGCCGGGTTTTAGCGCAAGCTCCCAATCGTCCGGGTATTCATTACCGGTTGGGACGAGCGCTGCTGGCCGGTTCAACCACCGATGCCGCGCGCGAATTCGAGGAGGAACTCGCGCTCGACCCGACGAATTCCAATGCGGCGTACGAGTTGGCTGAGATTCACCGTAAGGCGGGCGACACGGAGAAGGCGCGCGATCTCTTTTTAGTTGCCTTGAAATATTATCCGGACTTTGAAGAGGCAAATGTGGGGCTCGGCCGATCACTCATAGCGGCCGGCAAATTCGAGGATTCGCTTGCTTATCTGGACAAAGCAGTGAAGTTGAATCCTCGCGATGAGGTTACCTATTATCAGCTTTCGCTCGCGTACAAAGGCTTGGGGAAGTTGACGGAACAGAGGGCCGCGCTCGAGCGCTTTCAAGAGGTGAAGGCCGCAAACGGGCTCGCGCCGAACATCGTAACAACACCTACGGACGTGACCAAGCAAGAAGCGCAGTGAGGTGCTATGTCGCGGTGGGCGATCGGGTCCCAAGCGCCGCGCGATATTTCGCAGGCAGACTCGTTGGTTTCCAGTCACGATTCAGCCAGATGTGCCGGGTGAAACCTTCGGCGAGCAAGCGTTCCGGTTGAATGGAACGGATGCGATATGTGAACTCGACCATCCGGGAGCCGGTCTTCACGACGGTCGTTTCAACGACGATCTCCTGGTCGTAACGCGCTGGGTAAAGATAGCGGCAATTGGCCTCGACGACGGAAAGATACAGGCCTTCGGTCTGCTCCAGATCTTTGTAGTGGAAGCCGAGCGCGCGCACGAGTTCGACGCGGCCCACTTCCATCCAGACTAAGTAATTGGCATAGTAGACCACGCCCATCTGATCGGTTTCAGCGTAGCGGACGCGGAGGTGGGTTTGGTGGTTGGACACAAAGGCGGCCTTAGAGGTCTTTGCGATATTTAATGAACCCCTGGTGGGTCGCGATGCGGTCGTACAAACGTCTGGCTGTAGTATTGGTTTCGTGCGTGAGCCAATAGACGACCGGGCAGCCGGCCTTACGCGCCTCGGCGTAGACATGCTCGATGAGTTGGCGGCCAACGCCACTGCCGCGGATGTGCTCGTGGACATAGAGATCCTGCAGGTAGCAATAATCGCCGATGGTCCAATTCGAGCGGTGAAAGATCCAGTTCACCATTCCGATGGCGGTCTCACCGTGGAACGCGAGTGCGCCGGCGGTGGGCTCGGCCGGGTCGAGCATGCGGCGGAAGCTTTCACGGCTAACTTCTTCGGGAATGGTTGTTTCGTAGAAGACCTGATAACACTTCCAGAGATCAAGCCATGTTTGGTAATCGCCAGGCAAAAGCGGACGGATGGATGTTGGCGGCGGTTCGTTGCTCATAGCGCTCTTTGTTGACTATAGCCGTTAGGGCCGGATACGCGGGTTGATTGGGTTGTTCGCTTAAGACGGGCGGCGTGTGGCAAGGACTCACAAATGCCGACCTAGGGCGCTCACGCTTCCGGCTCGGAGGTGGAACGCTGTCGATTTTTCATCATCATCGGTTGGCGCAGGCCCATGAGCACTCCCTCGGCGTTTGCGGCTCTGAGGCTGCGGGACTAACTGGTGTTCGAGATTTTTTCACAGCTTCTCACGCTTCCGACTCGGAACCAGCCGTCAACCCGCGCCGCTTGTTAGGATTTGAGTGATGCTGGTGAAAGTGTTGTTTTTCGGCGTGCTGAAGGACTTGGTGGGCAAGGCGGAAGAATGGATGGAGGTGGCGCCGGGCACCACGTTGGGGAGCCTTTTCGCCAGCTATTCGCAACGCTACGAAACTTTGGAAGGCAAGCGTCCGTCGATTCTATTTGCCAGGAATCAGGAGTTCGCGACGGCGGATACGGCGCTCTGCGATCAGGATGAGGTAGCGTTCCTGCCGCCGGTGAGCGGCGGGTCTGGCGATGAAGGCCACGTTTTTGAGATTGTCCGGCAAACGATTGATACACGCGGGCTGGTGGAGAGATTGCAACGGGCGGAAGATGGCGCGGTGGTGGTTTTTGAGGGCGTCGTGAGGAACAACACCAAGGGCAGGCCGACGACGCACCTGGAATACGAGTGCTACGAAGGAATGGCGCGGGAACAGATGGCGCGGATCGGCCGGGAGATTGCCTTGCAGTTTGCCATTGGGCGCATGGGCATGGTACACCGGCTGGGGCGTTTGGAGATTGGCGAGGCGAGCGTGGTGGTGGCGGCGACCGCGCCGCACCGCAAACCGGCGTTTGAAGCGGCATTGGAAGGTATCAACCGCTTGAAACGCGAGGTGCCTATTTGGAAGAAAGAGTTTTTTGCCGATGGGGCGGTGTGGGTGGATGGGGAGTGGGACGACCGGCTGCTGGCGGGTTCGTCCAAACATGGGAATTCATAAAAGACTGTACTGGACCTTATTGCTGGGTCTCTCGGCTGTTTTTGACGGCGGGGCGCAATTCAAACCGGCGAACCCGCCCGCCCCGCCGGAACAACAATCCGGCCAGACGCAGGCGCCGCTGTATTCCGCGAAGGTGAATCTGGCGCGGCTGCTGGTTTCGGTGCGGGATAGGCAAGGTGCGATTGTCACCAACCTGAACAAGGAAGATTTCCGCGTTACCGATAGCGGAGTAGAACAGCAGGTTGCCCTATTTGAACGGAACACTTCCCTGCCCCTTTCGGTGGCCATTCTCATGGACACGAGCGGCAGCACGAGAATAGATCTGCACTATGAAACGGGGTCGGTGCTGCGGTTTATCTCGGCGCTGCTGGAGGCGGGAAACCCGGACGATCAATTCGCGCTCTTCACTTTTAATTGGCACACGAATCTGGACGTGGACTATTCGCGCAGCAAAGCGCGGGCATCGAGGGCGCTAAACGCTGCGCAGGGAGAAGGCGGCACATCCCTTTATGACGCGTTGTATCTGGCGAGTGACACTTTAGTAGGCCGCGAAGGGCGGCATGTGATGGTGGTGGTGACCGACGGCGGCGATACCACGAGCTACAAGAAATATAACGACGCGCTGCGAGCGGCGCAGCAGGCCGATGCGGTGTTGTATCCGATTGTGGTGGTGCCGATTGCGGGGGACGCGGGCCGGAATTTAGGCGGTGAGCATGCGCTGGCGACGCTGGCGGCCTCTACCGGCGGACGTATTTTCAACCCCAGCGGTTTTAGCGAATTGGATGAAGCCTTTGCGGATATTATTCGTGAGCTACGCACGCAATATCTGATCGGCTTCTATCCTAAAGATGTGAAGGAAGAGCCGCGGCGTTTCCATCCGGTGGCGGTGATGGTGCGGCAGGCGGGGATGAGGACGATTGCGCGGAGTGGGTATTATGAGCCGTAAGATGCATTTGAGAACGCAGGCGGAGCATACTCCCATAGTTCTGAAACAAGGAGACCGCCGGCGGTTGAGCACCGGTGAATGATTCGAAAGCCGTTGTCCTTTAGAACGGGCGCATATTCGGGCAAGCGGTTCACCTTTAGACCGGTTGTTATTCGAAAGAAGAAATACATAATTCGGATCAGCGCCGCAGCGGCAACACGGCGCAGTCCTGAGTCAGGCAGGCTGAACTCGGAAACGATCCACTTTGCTCCGGGAGAGCAATGCTGAGAGATGCGGGCCAGCAAAACTTGCAATTCAGCGGCGGTAAAGCAGTCGAGAAAGAAATGAGTGACGATCAAATCGTACTGGCACTCGAGATGAATCGTGCGCGCATCGGCCAGGAAAAATCGCACCAGTTCGGAGTCTGGTTTCAACGTTCGAAGCCGCGCCTGAGCCAGCGCTAACATGCGGGGGCTGAGTTCCACAGAATCCACCTGTGCCAGCGGATTGCGCTTGACAAACTCAGCGGTAAAACGGCCGTCGCCATCGCCCAGCAGCAGTGCGTTGCGTGTTCCGGAAAGGCGCTCCAGATATTCGAAGCGCCGTCTTTCTAGGCCGCGGCCGAATATCAGGTATTCGCAGAGACGGTACCAGCGGGCGATGCGGTCGCAGTTCATGTACCTTCATTTTGCGCGTGGTAACCGGCCGTGTGCTGAACTGAAAGTATATGGCAAATTTCCTGGACGCGGCGATTGAGATCGCACGCGAGGCCGGTGAGGTGCTGATGGCGCACCGGGGTGTGGCGTTCGAGCTGAAGGGCGAACACGATCTGGTGACGGCCGCCGACAGGGCGAGTGAGGCACTAGTCATTCGACGCTTGCAGCAGCGCTTTCCCGAGCACGGTATCTTCGCCGAGGAGGGCGGGCGGGAGGCGCTAGAAGCCCCGTTGCGGTGGTATATCGATCCGCTGGATGGCACCACCAATTTCGCGCACGGTTATCCGATGTGGAACGTGACGCTGGCGCTGGCGAAGAACGAAGAAGTGATTGCCGGCGTAGTTTACGATCCTTTGAACCGCGAGCTGTTCGCGGCGGAACGCGGGGCGGGCGCGCGGCTGAACGGCGCTCCGATTCATGTCTCCCCAGCGCCCAACCTGAATGAGGCGCTGGTCTCGACCGGTTTTCCCAGCCGCCGCCGGCACCAAAACGTGAACATCCATTTCTACTATCAACTGGCGATGTTGACGCATGGCGTAAGGCGTAGCGGGTCGGCGGCGATTGATTTGGCGTACACTGCCTGCGGGCGAATTGAAGCGTTTTGGGAGTTTGGACTGAACTCCTGGGACATGGCTGCGGGCACGTTGTTAGTGGAAGAAGCGGGCGGCCAGGTGTCGGGCATGCGAGGGGAAGCGCTCGACCTGCACGGGAAGTATGTGCTGGCGGATAACGGCTTGATCCACGCGGAAACCTTAGCGTTATTCGCGGAAATTTTCCGGGGGGAGTACCGCTATGAGATGCCAGGGTTGCCGGCCATCGAGTGGGAGGTGCAACATGGCTGAAACGCCAGCGATGCCTCTTACGTTGGAGGGATCGTACGTCTTGCACCAGATCTTTCGTTTTGCGCGGCCCGCATGGCGCCAGCAGGAAGCGTTTCATCGCGACCACATTCTGCAGCACGCGGTGGAAACGCTGGGCGCGATCGCTAGCGGCGCCAAGGACGGGCACCCGAATCCCTCCGCCCTCTATTCGATGTTAGGGCACAAGGGCGATTTTATGCTGGTGCATTTTCGCAATTCGCTGGAGGATTTGCATCGCGCCGAGTTGGCGGTGGCGGAGATGGAATTAAGCGATTTTCTGGAGCCGACCCATTCTTACCTTTCGGTGGTAGAACTAGGGTTATACGAATCTTCGGCGAAAACCTATGCGGCCCTGACGGAGAAAGGTCTGACGCCACACACGCCGGACTGGGAGGCGGCGGTGGCTGAGGTCTTGGCGCGGCAATCGCTGGCTATGGCACCGCGCTTGCATCCGGAGATTCCCCCCGCCAAGTTCATCTGCTTCTATCCTATGGACCGCTTGCGCGGCGAAAGTAAAAATTGGTATCAAGTGCCGATGGCCGAACGCCAGCGGATGATGCATGAGCACGGGTTAATTGGCCGACGCTACGCCGATTCGGTGAGGCAAATCATTTCGGGATCGATCGGCTTTGATGATTGGGAATGGGGCGTTGACTTGTTTGCCGACGACCCTTTGGTGTTTAAGAAGCTCATCTATGAAATGAGATTCGACGAAGTGAGCGCGGTTTATGCCCAATTCGGCACGTTTTATGTCGGATTGCGTGTTCAGGCCCAGGATTTACGGCGGATTTTGGCGGGCGAACTGCCTTAGGTTTCGATTGGGCGCGAACCCGGAAAGTGCTTGATTTCCGGCTGTTTAGGAACTTTCAAATAAATGAGAATGGTACGCTTATTATTCGTAAATGCGTACTGTTGACTTAATTCACCGTAAGCGAGACGGCGGAGAGCTTACCGCGCCTGAAATCCAGTTTCTCGTGGACGGCTATACTCGCAACGACATCCCCGATTACCAGATGTCGGCTTTTCTAATGGCAGTTTACTATTCCGGCATGACAGACCGGGAGGTGAGCGCCATGACCGATTGCATGGTCAGTTCAGGCACAACGGTGGATCTTTCATCCATTCCCGGGGTGAAGGTGGACAAGCATTCTACTGGTGGCGTGGGCGACAAGACCAGCCTGATTGCCTCTCCGTTGGCGGCGGCCGCCGGGGTTATCGTGCCGATGATCTCAGGGCGCGCGCTAGGACATACCGGCGGCACGCTCGACAAACTGGAATCCATTCCGGGCTTTCGCACAGATCTATCGATTGAACAGTTTAAGACGCTGTTGGCGGAGCATGGGCTGGCTTTTATCGGGCAGACTCCGGAAATCGCACCAGCCGATGGCAAGCTGTATTCGCTGCGTGACGCCACGGCAACGGTGGAATCGATTCCGCTGATTGCCACTTCGATTATGTCGAAGAAACTGGCGGTAGGGTTGGATGCGCTGGTTCTGGACGTGAAGGTGGGCTCGGGCGCGTTCATGAAGAAGCAGGTGGAAGCGCGGCGTCTGGCGCAATTGATGGTGGGCATCGGTCGACGGCTAGATAAGCGGGTGCAGGCGCTGATCACCGATATGAGCCAACCGCTGGGTTACGCGGTGGGCAATGCGCTGGAAATTATGGAAGTTTCGCAGACGCTGCAGAACGCCGGTCCGGCTGATTTGACGCGCATTTCGCTGGAACTGGCGGCGCGCATGATTTACCTGGGTAAGGTGACCAAGACGCTGGATGAAGCGCGGGAACTGGCGCAATCGAAATTGCTGGATGGTTCGGGCTACCGAAAGTTCAAAGATGTGATTGCGGCGCAAGGCGGCAATCCGAAGGTGCTGGATCAGTTCGAGCTGCTGCCGAACGCGACAGGCGCGCAGGAAATTACCACGCAGCGCGGCGGATATGTAAGCGCCATCGACGCGGAACTGATTGGCCAGGCATCGTCGCTGATCGGGGCGGGACGCAACACTAAGGAAGATTCGATTGATCCGGCGGTGGGAGTGATTTTGGAAGTGAAGGTGGGACAGAAGATCGATTCAGGGAGTATTCTGTGCCGCATTTACCACACCAGCGAAGAACATTTGGCCGAGGCCGCCGAACTGGTGGAGGACGCCTTCAAAATTTCGAACCAACCGGTGGATGAGCGAGATTTGATTCTGGAAGTTGTTAGCTAGCCCAGGAGAGCGATGGCGAGATTCACCGGTCTCATTGGCCTGATCGCCATCGTTCTGGGCGCTTATTTCTTCTCCACAAACCGCTCCGCCATTCAACGGCGGGTGGTGATCTGGGGCGTGCTGCTGCAATTTTCGTTTGCCTTTATCGTTCTCAAAACGCCGTTCGGCAAGCTCTTCTACGTTTTCAGCCTGTTCGTAAACGCGCTGCTGGGGTATTCGGCGGCGGGCGCCAGCTTTGTGTTCGGCGATAAGCTCGGGCTGCGGAACGATGAGTTCGGCGTGATCATTGCGTTCCAGGTGCTGCCGATTGTGATTTTCATCTGCTCGCTTTTCGCAATCTTGTACTACCTGGGCGTGATGCAGTTTTTCGTGAAGCTAATGGCAGTGTTCATGCAGCGCTTCATGGGGACCAGCGGGGCTGAATCGACCTGCGTGGCGGCCAGCATTGTGATGGGGCAGACCGAAGCTCCGGTTACAGTGCGGCCGTTTTTGGCAAGCATGACGGAATCGGAATTGTTTACCGTGATGACGAGCGGCATGGCGCACGTATCGGGGTCGGTGATGGGCGCTTATGTGGCCATCGCGCACGTATCCATTACGCATTTGTTGACGGCGGTCATCATGACCGCGCCTGCCACCATCATGCTTGCCAAAATGTTTGTGCCGGAGACGGACGAGCCGGTGACACGCGGCAGCGTCAAAGTGGAAGTGGAAAAGCAGGGTGTGAATTTGATTGATGCGGCGGCGCGGGGGGCGGGCGACGGCTTGCATCTGGCCCTCAATATCGCCTGCATGCTGATTGCCTTTCTCTCGCTGATTGCCATGGTGAACGGCGGCTTGGGTTGGGTTCACGGCTATCTTGCGTTCGTTCCAGAGAGCCTACAAAAAATTTTGGCGTTCTTGTTCGCGCCCATTGCTTGGGCCTTGGGGGTGAGTTGGAAGGATTGCCTGGCCGTGGGCAACTTGCTGGGCACGCGCATGGTGCTGAACGAATTTGTGGCCTTTGTAGATTTGGGAAAGATACGGCCGATGTTAGAGGAGCGCTCTTTTGTGATTGCCACGTTTGCGTTGTGCGGCTTTGCGAATCTGAGCTCGATTGCGGTGCAGATCGGGGGGATTGGCGCGCTTGCGCCGAGCCGGAAATCGGATCTGGCGCGGATGGGGCTGAAGGCGATGATAGTGGGGACTTTGGCGAATTTTATGTCGGCTTGCATTGCGGGGATATTGCTGTAGAAACGCGCGAGAATGTAGGAATGCTCGAAGCGGTTAAGGTCATACATGCGAAAACTCCTTTGCGCCCCAAAATCGGTTTGGTGTTAGGCAGCGGCCTAGGCGCTTTTGCGGCGTCTTTGGAGCGGGCGTTGCATATCCCATACCGCGAAATAGCCGGGTTGCCTACCTCAACGGCTATGGGGCATGCAGGGGAGTTGGTCATCGGCACACTTGGAGCCAATGGGCAGGCGGTGGATTTAGCTGTAATGTCGGGCCGCTTCCATCTTTACGAGGGCTATACGCCGCAGCAAGTGGTTTGCGGCATTCGGCTGTTTCACGCCATGGGCATTCGGAGAGTGGTCCTGACCAATGCGGCGGGGGGCATTGACGTGAGCTATGGGCGAGGGGCATTGGTGCTCATCAGCGACCATATCAATCTGCAAGGCGTGAATCCGCTGACCGGTCCCAATGATAATTCGCTGGGGCCGCGCTTTCCGGACATGACCGAAGCCTATTCGATTCGTTTGCGCGCCCTGGCGGCATCGACAGCTGGTGAGTTGGGCATCACGCTGCGCGAAGGCGTCTACGCCGGATTGCTTGGGCCGTGTTATGAGACGCCGGCGGAGATTCGTTTTCTGAGGACGATTGGGGCGGATCTGGTCGGGATGTCCACCGTGGCCGAAGCCATTGCGGCCAATCACATGGGTATGGAGGTATTGGGCATCTCGTGCGTGACGAATTTGGCGGCCGGGCTGAGTGGTGAAAAGCTGGATCAGGATGAAGTGCTGGAAGTAGGTCGCCAAGTATCGGGCACGTTTCGGAAGCTGCTGAACGCGCTTTTGCCGAGACTGCAGAACCTATGAGGCCGGCGCTGGTGCTATTTGATATCGACGGCACGCTGATGCGCGGCGCGGGCGCGCATCATAAAGAGGCGCTGCTCGAAGGGATCCGCCGGGTAACGGGCTTGGAAGCAAGTTTTGAGGGCGTGGATACGGCGGGAAAGCTCGACATGGATTTGATTTCCACGCTCGTACGTGTGGCCGGCGGCAGCGCGGATGCGGTAATGCTGCGGCAAATTGCGCGCGAATGCCAGCTGGCGTACGTGGCGAACTGCGCACACGATTTGCGGCCTTTTGTCTGCCGTGGTGTACCCGAATTGCTGGAACAGATCACGCGGCGGCGTGCGGCCATTGGCTTGGTAACCGGCAACCTCAGCGCCATCGGCTGGCGCAAAATGGAACTTGCCGGGCTGAAGGGCTTTTTCCATTGCGGAGCCTTTTCGGAAGACGGCGCAACGCGGGCGCAGATTGCTCAGCTTGCCACGCTGCGGGCGCGTGAACACGGGCACGCCGCAGCCGATTGCCGGGTTGTGCTTATCGGCGATCACCGCAACGATGTGGAAGCGGCGAAGGCGAATGGCATTCGGTCGGTAGCGGTGGCCAGCGGGCCGATGCCTGCCGCGGAACTCCGCAGTTTCGGGCCGGATATTTTTGTCGAAAGCCTCGCGGAGTTGAATATCGACCTGCTGTTTGAATGAGTGGGCGTGCCATCATGAGCACATATCTGTGATGTCCGTTCACGTAGTGGATTCTCATACCGGCGGTGAACCAACCAGACTTGTCATCTCCGGTGGACCCGATCTGGGCGGGGGCACTATACGCGAGCGTTTGGGCAGGTTTCGCGAAGCGCACGACCGGTTCCGTTCGGGAGTGGTGAACGAACCGCGTGGCTCCGACGCGATTGTCGGGGCTTTGTTATGCGAACCGGCCGATCCATCGTGCGAGGCGGGTGTTATCTTCTTCAACAATGTTGGATACCTGGGCATGTGCGGGCATGGAACGATTGGCTTGGTGGCAACCCTGGCGCATCTCGGCAAATTGCAACCCGGCCATGTGAGGATTGAAACGCCGGTGGGCATTGTTAGCGCGGAATCGCACGGCGCGGGGCTCGTGACGGTTCGCAATATTCGGAGTTATCGTTACGCTAAGGATGTCCAGGTAAATGTGGAAGGACATGGAACGATGACGGGTGACGTTGCCTGGGGCGGGAACTGGTTTTTCTTGACGAAGGGCGAGAGTCCCATTGAATTATCGCTGGGGAATCTGGAAGAGTTGACGAGCCTCACCTGGCGCATCCGTCAAGCGCTCGTGCGCGAGGGTGTTAGCGGCAAAGACGGCGGCGAGATCGACCATATTGAACTTTTTTCAAAACCGCGCGACCCTTCCGCGCATAGCCGGAATTTTGTGCTATGTCCAGGGAAGAGTTACGACCGCTCACCTTGCGGCACCGGAACGAGCGCCAAAATGGCATGCCTTTACGGCGATTCCCTGCTCCGCCCCGGCGCGGTCTGGCGGCAGGAAAGTATCACAGGCAGTATCTTCGAAGGGCACATTGAGTTGCGGGGCGAAGAGATTGTTCCGTACGTGAAAGGCTCGGCCTTTGTGACCGCGCAGGCCGAATTAGTTTTCGATGAGCGAGACGAGTTTTGCTGGGGTATTCCGAGTTGACTTACAGAAAGAGGGCCCATGCCGATTGAAACGACCGCAGTAGACCGCGAGACCGGCTTCCTCCGCGAGCTGGGACTGTTCGATTCCGTCATGATCGTGGTGGGCGTCATGATTGGTTCGGGGATCTTCATTGTCTCGGCGGATATGGCGCGCGATGTGGGCAGCGCGGGCTGGCTGCTCTTTGCCTGGCTGCTGACGGCGGCCCTTACCGTGGCGGCGGCGCTTTCCTATGGCGAACTGTCGGCCATGATGCCGCAGGCGGGTGGCATGTACGTGTATTTGCGCGAAGCATTTTCACCGGTGGTTGGATTTCTCTATGGTTGGACTCTCTTCAGCGTGATTCAAACCGGCACGATTGCGGCCGTGGCGGTAGCGTTCGCGCGCTTTACCGGCATCTTGATTCCAGGCATTGCGGAAGACCGCTACATTGTTCCTCCCATTCACCTTTCCAGCGGTTACGCCATTTCGCTTTCGACCGGGCAATTCGTGGGTATCCTGGTGATTGCCGTGCTGACTTGGACCAACAGTCTGGGTGTGCGCTATGGAAAGATCTTGCAAAACCTGTTCACCACGGCGAAGATTGCGTCGCTTGGGGCGTTGATTCTGCTGGGACTGATTTTCGCCAAGCACGATGCGCTGGCGGCGAATTTCGGCAATCTTTGGACGCCGCACGATGTGACGCCACTGACGGCCACGCTCAGCGCGCTGACGAGCTTTGGGCTGTTCGCGGCCATCTGCGTTTCGCAATCCGGTTCATTGTTCGCCGCCGATTCCTGGCATGACATTACATTTGCGGGCGGCGAAGTGAAGAACCCGCACATCACCATGCCGCGCGCGCTGGCACTGGGAACCGTTTGCGTAACCGGCATCTTCTTCCTGGCCAATGTGGCGTATTTGTGCATCCTGCCCCTTTCGGCGATTCAACACGCGCCAGCCGACCGGGTGGCGACGGCGATGCTGCAAGCGATTTTTCCTGGCTGGGGCGCGGTGCTGATGGCGGTGGCGATTATGATTTCCGCCTTTGGGTGCATCAACGGGCTGGTGCTGGCGGGGCCGCGCGTGAGTTACTCGATGGCGCAAGATGGCATGTTCCCGAAAGCCGCCAGGCTGAATAGGGCGCATGTGCCAGCGTGGTCGCTGTGGGTGCAAGGGATCTGGTCGGCCGCGTTGGTGCTGCCGCGCACTATCCATGATGGCGTATATGGCAATTTGTATAGCAACCTGCTGGATTGGGTGATCTCCGCAGCGCTGCTTTTCTATGTGCTGGCGATTGCCGGCGTGATCCGCCTGCGCATCATCCGTCCCAATGCCGCGCGGCCTTTTCGTACGCCGGGTTATCCGGTTGTGCCGCTGTTTTACATAGCTAGCGGTATGGCGATTCTGTATTGTCTATTCGCCTACCGGGCTTCTACGACATGGCCGGGATTAGTGATTGTGATTTGCGGCTTGCCGATTTACTACGTGATGAAGCGAAGAAAGGCGTGAAGCGCGATTATGTTCTTCTGGCAGTTGGAGTGGGCGTAGCAGAGAACCGATGGCGAGAACCAGATCGGCAATGCGTTTATCGGTGTTCTCCCGCAACTGATCGAGCCGTTTGCGCTCGCGCGCGGCGTCTTCCCTCTCGACTTGCCGAACCACCTCGAACTTGTCCATTTTGTCCTGCATCAGCACTTGCCACGTCATGAGTGTCTTAAACTCGGCATCGTGATGATCGACCATCAAATGGAATTTCTCGGTAAGCTGATGCAAGCGCTGGGTGGTGGCCTCCAAATTGGCCTCGATGCGGTCGAGCCGTCCGGTGCCGTTTGGTTCAGCCATGATTTAGTTTACTTATCCCTTTGCTAGCCAGTTTTCCAGCTGCTCCATCTCGGCCGGGGTCAAACGAAAATCCATTGCGCCCGCCGTGCCATGCACTTGGTCCGCTCGCCGTAAACCGACAATCGCCGCCGTCACCGCTGGATTGGACAACACCCACGCGAGCGCCACTTCACCGGGCTGCTTGCCGTGCGGAGCCCCAATCTTGCGCAGCAGTTCCACCAACTCCAAATTGCGGCTTAGCCGCGGTTCCTTAAAATCCGCATCGCGGCTGCGCCAATCGTTCTCCGGCAAGCTCAATGCCCGTTCGCGGGTCATCTTTCCGGTCAACAAACCGGCCCGCATGGGCGAATAACAAAGCACGCCGATATTGTTCGCTTGCACAAACGGCAAAATCTCCGGCTCAATCTTGCGGACTAAGAGCGAGTAGGGCGGCTGGAGTGACGTGATCGGGGCAATCTTCATCGCGCGCCGCATCTGCTCCACGTTGAAGTTCGAAACGCCAATCCAGCGCACCTTGCCTTCTTCCTTGAGCCGGGCCATCTCGGTCCAGCCCTCTTCAATGTCGGCTTCCGGTTCGGGCCAGTGAATCTGGTAAAGATCAATCACGTCAACGCCCAGCCGGCGCAAGCTGTTCTCACATTCCTGGCGAATGCTCGCAGCCTTCAGACAGGGAACAATCTGCCCGTTCTCGTCCCAACTGCGTTCGCACTTGGTAAAGATCAGCGGCTTCTGGGTGAGGTCGCGCAAAGCTTCGCCGACAACCTCTTCCGAATGCCCCAACCCGTAGATCGCGGCGGTGTCAATCCAATTAAATCCGGCGTCGATAGCAGCCCGAATCGCGCCAACGGAATCGGTATCGTCCTGGTCCCCCCAAGAAAACTTCCAACCTGCGCCACCTATGGCCCAGGCACCCACCCCCAAGGAGGTGATGTGCAAATCGCTGTTTCCGAGCTTCTTCAAGTCTGTCATTGCGTTCAGTAAATTCCTCTTTTGATGGGACTTCCGTCATTGTAGAAAACTGCGGGCAGGCCAGAGCACTAAGCACTTTATGCCGTGCCGCCGGTTCCGGCACTACGTTGGCGAATTTCGGCGAAGTGACTGGCCAGGCCGGCGGCCGATGAAACTCCCTACGCCGCCAAGCTCAATATGCGCGATGCGTTTTTCCCCGTAATCTCGAAACATGCCAGACGGAACGCGAACAGAAACGCGACCGTAGCGAACAACTCACGGAGAACATCACAAATGAAATTTATTCTTTCTTTTCTCATTGCCGGCGCGATCCTTTCGGCCAACACCAGCGTCAAGCTCAGCTTAGGAAACGCCGCCCTCAACGACAAGATTCTTTGTAATCCAGTGAACATTTTCACAGCGCCTACGCCCATTCAATGCCCGCCGGTGCTCCAAATTCCAACCGTTCCAACCATCAAGTGCGACCTGCCGGTGTTGGCACAATGTCCTCCGGTAGTGGTGAAATGCACGCCCGCTCCGGTTATCTGTCAGCCGCCGGTGACGCCCCCGATTCCGTGCCCGCCGGTGTCTCCGAAGTGCCCGACGCCGCCCGCACCGCCTACGGGACCGAACTGCGCTACGCCCGAGCCTGCTTCTTACGGGCTGCTGGGTATCGGCCTGTTCACCGCAGGTGTAGCCCGGCGCTTTCGCAAAAAGTAGTCTGTTCGCCGTCAGAAAAGTTTCGTGGGAGCCGGAGCGGTTTGAAACACCGCCGACCGGCTCCCGATTTTTTGGTCAGCCTTCAGGGAGTTTCAATCGCGGGGCGCTCGCGGTCTCGAGCGCGCAACGCACGGTCGTACAGTTGTCCGTGACCGCAAACCGGCAATTCACTTCCGCGATAGAAGTTTATGCCGTAGGCCCAAGCGCGATTCATGCCGCCGTCACAAACGGTAACGTGGTCTTTTTGTAACTGCCGCCACAAACCACGCGCCGAAACGCGCTCGTCCAATAGCGGATACGCGGTGGCTTTCAACAGAATTCCGCCCGCCACCACACAGAGGACGAGCAGCACAACCAGCCATGATCGTTTGCCAAATAAGAGCGCGGCCAGGGGTGCGGCGATATAGAAGCATTCGGTGGCCCGAATGTGCCCGAAGTGAAATGCCGTGATGTTTCCGGCGGCGAGCGCATTCGGCAAGCCTTGCGCGATGGGCGGAATCAGGGCGATGAGCAGCGCCGAAGGAATCAACCATTTGCGGCTTAGTGCGGCAAACGAACGGCTTTCAAACTCTGCGCCCAAGAGCACGAACAGCGGCGGCAGTAGCGGCAAAAGATAGCCCGGCAGCTTATTCACGAAGACGCTAAAAAATGCGAACCCGAACGACACGGTTGCCAGCAATAGAGCGCGACGCCTGTCCCAGCGAGCCTTGCGGCGGGCAAAAAGCAACAACAAAGGCGTCCAAGGAAAGAGCGCGCCTAACATGACGGGTACATAGTAATACCAAGGCTGAACGTGTTGCAGCGAGCTCGAATACATCCGCTCGAAATGATGTTTAAAGAAGAACTCCCGGACGAAGGGCATGCCTTGGCGAAGATAAATTGCGACGTACCACGGGCCGGCCACCAGCGCGCAAGCAAGCGCGGCCCAGCCCCAGAAACGCCACCACCGCCGCAGATACCAGGCCATCGGCAGGGTGAGCGCTAGCGGCACTAGTCCCTTGGCGAGCACGGCCAAGCCCAAGCACGCGCCGAGGCCTAGAAAGCGTAGCGGGACACGGCAGGTATCGGGTGTATCCCGCAGCAAAGGCAGCGCCAGCAACACCGCCAGCGAGAAGAAGACGGCCATGGGCAGATCGGTGAGGCAAAAATCGCTATAGGCGATCCAGCCCGCGGACGTGGCCAATAAGCTAATGGCAATGGCGGACGCTTCGGCGCCAAATTCGCGGTTCACCAACCACGCCGCGCACGCCAGAAAAGCCAGGCTCAACAGCGCCACCGGGAGCCGCGCCGCCAGTTCGGGTGGCTGACCTAATTTAAAAAACGCGGCGCTCATCCAATACAACAGAGGCGGCTTCTCAAACCAGGGCGATCCCCACAGGTAAGGCACGATTAAGTCGCCCGTTCGCGCCATTGTTTGGCCGATGGCGGCATAGCGCGGCTCGTCGGTGCTCAGCATGCCGACGCCGGTCAAATCATAAAGATAGAAAGCAACAATGCCAATAGCGCAGGTGGCCAAAGGCAGAAAGCGGCGGGAAGAAGACAATTCTCAGTATAAGAGGACGTCCGGGCTCACTCGATGTGAGGAGACGGAGCGTGACTTTCGTCTACCGAAGCACTGTAGATCAACTGCCGGCTTCTCACAAAGCGCGCTCAGCAGCGGCCAGGGTTGGAAAGCTGATAAGAACTTCACCCACGCCCGAGACCGTCAGCATATTTTGAATGCGCGGGTTGGCGTTGATAAGCGCATACTTACGCTGGTTACGCGCGCAAGCGACATGCATGGCCACCAAGCTTCCTAAAACCGCCGAATCAATGTACGGTACTTCCGCAAGATCGATGATAAGAACCGGCGATTCATTGCCGCGGGTTAACGCCTCGAATTCCCCGAAGTTGGTGATCTCAAGGGGGCCGTGAACCCTGAGAATCGCCACCCCAGGCCGGGATCCGGTTGCGACCTCGATACGGACGGGCGGGGTGGAGCTTTTTTCCATGGACTCTTCAGCTAACGGTATCATGCGTGCGGTGCCGTAATTCTTGTGATGGCGGCCGTATCTTTTCACCGCCAAATTGGCAATCCTAATTGAAGCGGATGAACAGCGCCGAGTTTGAAGCCATCTTCGAAGAGCATAAGAATGCGGTGTACCAATTTGCCTGGCGAATGACCAATTCGGCGGCTAGCGCGGAAGACATTGCCCAGGACGTTTTTTTGGCGCTGTTTCGCGGCCAGGCCGAGTTAGACCGTTCTCGCGGATCCATCCGGGCGTTATTGCTGGGGATGGCACGGCATTTGGTTTGGAAGCGCTGGCGGCACGACCGGCATTGGAGTTCGTTGGAAGACGAATCGTTGCCGACCTCACCGGTGGTGGAACATCTGGCAGCGGAGCAGGCCGTGTCGGCGGCGGTGGCCGCATTACCGCCCTTGCAACGGGAGGCGCTCATCCTAGCCACCTACGAAGGGCTTACCCTGCAGGAGATCGCCGAGACTTTGGGCGTAGAAGTGGGCACCGTTAAGGCGCGGCTGCACCGGGCACGCGGCAATTTGAAGCGTCTGCTGGCTCCCCACAAACCTGGAACGATGAGGACTGTGACCGAATATGGAACCGCTTAACGATCAAGAGCTGGATGAATTACTCAAGCAATGGCCAACGCATCGGGCGCCGGATACGCTGGCGGGCCGAATCCGCCGTGCGCGGCGTGGGCCTTGGTGGAACTGGCTGTTAACGGGCAGTATTCGAGTTCCGGCGCCACTGGCAGTGGCTTTGGGTGTGTTTCTGTTGCTGGTGGTCTTTGTGGCGTTACGCGGTCCACAGCGGGATTCTATTCAACCATCGCAACCGGCAGTTTTTCGACCAGTGAAGCGGCTAGAACCGCGGATTATAAGGAGCAGCTATGAAAATAATCACTAGCGTTGCGGCGGCGGCAGTCTTATCCCAAATTTGTTGGGCTCAGGCTGGATGGAGCGGTTCAGTCGGTTCAAATTCCGGTCTTGAAATTACCGTGGAGTCAAAGCTCGAACCGCCGAAGCCTGACACTTTGCCAGATGGGCAACCCGCCATTTCCGGCGTGAAATGGCTTGGCAAGAATAAAACGGAAGGCGCGGTGGGGATGATCCGCTATTCGGAAAACACCAAGACGCATGAATACTTCGGCTACGAGGTGGTGGCTGAGCCAATTGAGCAGGCTGGAACATATCAGGTAACCTTCAGCACTTTGACTTCGACTGCTGAAGACCTGGGGCTGCCCACCCCCGGGAATTGGCATATGCTGCCTCCGCCCATTTTTCCGCCATCGCAGGTCGTCGGTACGGCAGACATAATCGCAGTCGATGTTTTCGAGAACCCGGCGACGGGCCAGAAGATCGTAGACTATATTCGTCTCAAGCGCGATAACTGCGATACGCGGACAGGATCTGCTCAGATCACTTGCCTAAGCGGCCTGGTTCAGGATGCGCAACGGTCTTTGGAAGCGAAACTGAAGGAAAAGGAAAGCGCCGCGGATACCGCCACGGCGGCGGCGATCAAAGACTCGCAGAAAGCCTGGCAGAAATATCGCGACGAAGCGTGCGCCAGCGTTACCGATCAGTTAAAGCACCTGCAATGCGAGTTGAAGTTGATACGCAACCGAACTCGCGAACTCGCCGAAATCTACTGAGCGCCCTGCCCGCGCAATACTTTGCCGGGCAGCGCCTCTGTCAGTCTGCCGCCATCAATCACCGGAACCCCGTTCACCAATACATACTCCATCCCTTCCGATAACTGATTGGGATTTTCGAAGGTCGCCAGATCGCGGATTTTTTCGGGATCGAAGATGACGATATCGGCCCATAATCCCTGTTTCAGCACGCCGCGATCTGTCAGGCGGATGCGCTGTGCCGGGAGAGCGCTGAATTTGCGAATGGCATCCGGCAAAGTGAGGAGCTTGTCTTCGCGCACGTATTTCCGGAGAATGCGGGGAAAGGTACCGTAAGCGCGCGGGTGTGGATGCTCCTTGCCCAATAACCCATCGGGAGCGGTACCCTGCGAATCGTTACAAATCGATACCCAGGGCTGCTGGAGTGCGAGCGCCACGTCTTTTTCGTCCATTGCGAAGACGGCCACATCCATCCCGGGATCTTCAATAAGCAGGTCGAAGATGGTGTCGATGGCATCCTTACTTTGCTCTTCGGCGATCTGCTTGACTGTCTTGCCTTGCAAAGCCAGCAGCTTGGGATTTTGCACAACGCTAATGAGAATGTCTTGCGGCCCGTTGATCTCGTGCCACTCGTTGTCCCAGGAGGAATCGGCGGCAAGCATTTCCTGGCGAATGCGGGCACGCATGGCGGGGTCTTTCAAACGCTCAACCATTTTGGTCTCGCCGCCATCGTGCGCCCAGGGCGGAATGAAAGCGGAGAAGCTGTTGAACCAGGCAGGGTAAGCGTAAGTATCGGCGCTAACGTCAACACCGGAAGCGCGTGCGGCATCAATGCGCGCCACAATCTCCGGCATGCGGTTCCAATTCGGTTTGCCCGCCGCTTTAAGGTGCCAGATCTCAACCGGGATCTGCGCTTCGCGTCCGATGCGGAAGGCTTCGTCTAGAGCGGCATCAATACCATCGCCTTCATTGCGCATGTGCGTGGCGTAAATGCCGCCGAAACGCGCGGCTTCCGTAGCGAGAGCAATCAATTCTTCGGTCTTGGCGTAAGGAGCGGGAGCATATTGCAGAGCGGTGGATACGCCAATGGCGCCCTGTTGCATGGCCTCGCGCACCAGCGTCTTCATCTGCTCGAGTTCGGCGGGCGCCGGCGCGCGGTTCGCCTCGCCCAGCACCATGCGGCGGACCTGGGTAGCACCGACGTAGCTGGCCAGATTGATGCCCATGCCTTGCTTTTCGAGCCGCGCAAAGTATTCGCTGAACGTGAACCAATCGGGTTTAATTTTGTAATGCGAGAAGCCGCTGCGATCGGCGGCGATCATTTTCTTATTGAGCGGTGCAACCGAACCGCCCTCGCCGGTGATCTCCGTGGTAATGCCTTGAAAGACTTTCGAAGGCAAGTGCGGATTCACGAGAATCGACAGCTCCGATTGGCCTAGCATGTCGATGAAGCCGGGCGCCACCACACGGCCCTGCGCATCAATCACGCGGCGCGCTGGAGCGTCGGCGAGCTGCCCGATTTGCGCGATCCGGCCATTGACGATGCCGATGTCGCCGGAATACCACGGTGAGCCGGTGCCGTCAATAATGTGGCCGTTGCGAATGACAAGATCGAACGTGTGCGCGGCGGGCAGACAAGGCGCTAAAACCGGCAGTAAGAGGAGTGCATAGAGTTTCGGTGTCAAGCAAGAATTATATGAGAGACTTGAACAATGGCTGCGGCGACTACCGGTAGTGTGGGCAGAGGAATGGTGTGGATGCTGGTGCTTTCTGTACTGCTTTTTTGGCTGCCGGTTCTAGGCCCGCTGGTTGCGGGCTTTGTCGGCGGACGCAAATCGGGCAGC
This sequence comes from Bryobacterales bacterium, assembly GCA_963785595.1. Classification (GTDB taxonomy): domain Bacteria; phylum Acidobacteriota; class Terriglobia; order Bryobacterales; family Bryobacteraceae; genus Bog-105. The sequence goes on from CAWAVY010000007.1 coordinate 555,928, forward strand.
GTGGGAAATGCCATTCTGGCGGCTTTGTTGCCTGGCTTGTTAATCGGAGCGGCGGCGTTTTTCCTGACTTCAATCCTTACTGGCCCGTTATTCGGATTTATGGCTGGATTGGGAGGGATGGGATTGGCGTTGGCGCACGTGGGGCCGATGCTGGTGGCGGCGATTATTGGAGCGGTTCTGTGAAACGCTTAGAGCCGATGGCGCCGACCAAATCCGCAATGCGCTTGTCCGTCTTCTCGGACAGGGCGTTCAACCGCGCCTGCTCCGCTTGCTGGATTCCGGTGTGTCTTTCGAACCGGTCCTGCATAAGCACTTGCCAGGTCATCAGCGATTTGAACTCGGCATCGTGATGATCCACCATCAGGTGGAATTTCTCGGTGAGTTGATTCAAGCGTTGGGTCGTGCTCTCTAAGCTGGCTTCGATGCGGTCAAGCCTCCCGCTTCCATTTGTTTCAGCCATGGCCTAACTAGTTTCTGTCGCAAAATAGCCTGAAAATTGATGGTGCCAGATGGCTTTGCCCAGCACCACGCTTCGGTGGGTAATTAGGGAGTGGAGGTTGTTGTATATCGGGCGGCGTTTGCTGTTTGTGGCCAGTGCTTACGGTGTAACAAGGCCGCTGAATAACACTAGCGGGAGCTTACTAAGAACAGTAAACTCCCGCTAGGGATTGAGCCGAACACTTTGTTTGTTCGGCTGCTGTGAGAAAAGGCTTTTGAAGACTTAGGCTGCGGCTCGCCGGCGTTTTGGTTTGCGCTTGTCCAAAAGGTCGGCGATGCGCATCAGATTATTGGCCAGTACGGCGGCGCCCACCAGAATCTCGAACCGCTCGCGGCCTTTGAACAAACAGCGTTTCATGCCTCGTCCGCGAAACAACACGGAGATGCGCCCCTCGATCCCCACCCGGAAGCGCTGGCCCTTCTTGAAGGCGCGGCTCCTCTCAAGCTCTTCCTGCTCCGCCGTTCGCTGGCCACCCCGCTGGGGTATGCAGGCTTGGCTTACGCCGGCGTCCTTACACTTCTGCACATTCTCGCCGCTGAAGAAGCCCCGGTCGGCGGCATAAGTGTCTGGAGGGTGTTGGAAAGTCTGCTGGTGGTGATCCAAGGAAGCGGACACCTGATCGCTATCGGCAGGATTCCCATCCAGCACTCGATAGTCGGTAATCAAGCCCTGAGCGCTTTCGGCAATGAAAACCTTGTGGCCGAATTCCACCGGCTTCAGGGTCTTGCCGCGCTTGATCAGATCGGTGTGGGGTTCGAAGATCGAATACACTTTCTCTTCGGCCGGAACCGTCTCTCCTTGCAGCACCCGGCGGCGTGTCTGGTCGATGACTCGCTCTCCCAATTGGCAGAATGAGGTGATCTGCTTACAGATTTCGTCCACCACCGCACGCAGAACCACATCGAGCTTGCGGAGGCGCTTGACGGCGGCAATCACTTGCTTGGCACTGCTCAGCACTTTCCCTGTGATGCGGAGGAGGTCGCGGTACTTGGGCGTTTGCTGCTGCGCCCGCTGCCCGGCAGTCATGCGCTGCAGCGCTTGCATGCGCCGGCGGGCGCTGCGGGTGCGATCCGTAAAATTCTTGACGCCACGGGGTAATTTCTCGTTCAGCTCGTCGACCAGACGGGTGATGGTGCGCACCGTGTCCCACAATAAGGTGGCATCGGTGGGGTGATGGATATTGGTTTCCACCACTGTGGTGTCGACGCGGAGCTGCTTGCCGTCTTCCAGTTCGAGTGCCACGGCAGCCTGCACGACGAGTTGATTAATCTTTGTCAGCGTGTCCGGCGTGAGCCGGTTGAAAGCGCGATTGAAGGCGTCGTGCTTGGGAACGGCTTGACTGTCGAACTGGGTAAAGCAACGCAACGTGAAGCCATCGTTGACGCGCTCGCGCAGGTCGCGGTAGTCCAGGTTTTTGACGCGCATGAGAATCAACGAGCGCAGGGTCTGCTCCGGGGTGAGGCCGCGGCGTCCGGCGGCAGGCTTTTTCAGGCCTCGCTCCAGATCCCGGCGCACCAATTCCACCATGCGGGACTGCTGCTCCAGGAAAGCGGCGATTCGTTGCAAAATGGGGTCGAGGTGGACCCCCAGACTCTGCAACTGCAGATCGGCGAAGCTGAGTTGCGGAATAGGGAGGCGGCTCATTTTTTCTTCTCCGCGCGCAGCAGTTCCAGATTCATCTCACAGAGACGCTCCATGGAGGCTTTGAGCTTGTGGTAATTGCGCAACCACCGCTGGACGACAGGCTTCTGTTCGGCACCGAGGCTGAACTGCTTGGTGCCTCCGCCCGGATAACTGACGGTCAACACCCACACGGGATGGCCTTTTCCTTTGGCACAAACGGCACAACCGGTGCGATGACGAATGTGGCGCCGGAGCAGGGAGCCGCGGACGATTTCGGCCGTGAACGGGAGGGCCGCGGCGAGTTGGGCCCGTTTGCGGAGGATTGTCTCTTGATTCATCTATATATATGAAACAATAAAACCAACAGACGGTCAAGTACATTCTGACATTTTCGTGCAGATTTGTTTAATGGCTCGCCGACGGGCTGCGGCTGGTGAGGCTCGATTACCATCAAGTGATCAAATAGCCAGCTTGCCGATCAGCCGCTCAAGGTCATCCAAAATCGCCTAAGCCGCCTACAATCAATCACTTGTGGATTTTGCGACAGAAACTAACTAGCCGCCTCTCCCACTCGTGATACCGATCATCAACCACCCTAGCAATCGGCACCAACGCCGTCATATGATGAACGTTGCTATGCTGTCTACCTTCCTCTTTCTTTTTCTCTGCTCGGCACTATTCTCCAGCGCGGCGGATGGCCCGCCCGACTGGGCCTACGGGACAACACCACAAACCGGACCGGCGCGCCCACCGAAATCGCCCGACGACAGCTTGAAACATCTCGCGGGCTCAAGCGGAGCGTTTTCGACAGCCCAGATCTACGACCGCTTCAATCCCGCCGATTGGTTTCCCGGCGATCATCCCGCCATGCCCGATGTGGTAGCGCATGGCCGGAAGCCCGAAATCTGGGCTTGTGCCCTCTGCCATTATCCGAACGGCAAAGGCCGCCCCGAAAATGCCGGCGTCTCCGGCCTGCCCGTCTCTTATTTTATTGAGCAGATGCATGAGTTCAGAGATGGCCAGCGGAGCAGCGCCGATTTGCGCAAAAAGAATACCGGCATTATGATCGCTATTGCCAAAGCGATGACGGACGACGAGATCAAAGCCTCCGCCGATTATTTCGGGGCTATGAAGTGGACGCCGTGGATCAAGGTAGTGGAAACGGAATCGGTGCCCAAGACATACACAAATGTCGGTATGTTCCTCCCATTGGAAGGGAATGAGAAGGAGCCGCTTGGCCGGCGTATCATTGAAACGCCGGTAGACGCCGAAGCCACCGAAGGGCTTCGCGATCCACGTTCCGGCTTTATCGCTTATGCGCCGGTGGGAAGCGTGGCTAAAGGTGAAGCGCTTGTCACTCGCGGCAATGGCAAAACCCTGCCGTGTGCCCCGTGTCACGGCTCCGATTTGAAAGGTTTGGGTCCGGTGCCCGGCCTGGCGGGACGTTCGCCCAGCTATTTGGTGCGGCAGATGTATGACATGCAGCAGGGAACCCGGCGCGGGAACTGGACGGAATTGATGAAGACGGTTGTAAGTGGCTTGAGCCAGGAAGATATGTTGAACATTGCGGCATATACTTCGTCGCGCACACCTTGAGTCGGCTTTTGGCTATCGGAAATGGGAAAATCAAAAGATCATGCCCGCTGCTCTGATTACCGGTGCCTCGACTGGGATTGGCCGCGAACTCGCCTATCTCGCGGCCGAAAACGATTACGATGTCGCATTGGTAGCCCGCACGCTCGAGGATCTGGAAAGCGTGGCGGCGGATGTCGAGCGCAAAACCTCGCGCAGAGCGTATATTTTCCCCAATGACCTGTCTGTACCCAACGCCGCGCGCAGTTTGATCGCCGACGTCGCGCAAGCCGGCTTGACCATTGACGTCCTTATCAACAACGCCGGATTCGGCTTGGTCGGTAAGTTTTGGGAGCTGCCCGAGGATGAGCAAATGCAGATGGTTCAACTCAACATCGGCGCTTTGACTCAGCTAACGCGGCTCTATCTCCCCGACATGATCGAGCGGCGCACGGGCTACATACTAAACATTGCCTCGACGGCGGCGTTCCAAGCCGGCCCGTTGATGGCCGTCTATTACGCCTCGAAATCTTATGTTCTGTCGTTCTCCGAAGCCGTTCATAACGAGGCGAAACCTTTCGGCGTAAAAGTATGCTGCCTGTGTCCCGGCCCGACGCGTACGGAATTCGATAAGCGCGCCGGCGTGACGAACACCAAACTGTTTGAGAGCGGCGTGATGAGCGCGGTGGAAGTGGCGCGCATCGGCTGGGACGCGATGAAAGAAGCAAAGCCGTTGGTGGTGGCCGGACGCTTGAACGCGGCCATGGCCTTTCTCACGCGCTTCGCACCGCGGCAAATGGCCGCCGGCATGGCGCGCGCCTTGCAAGAGAAGAAGTAGCTTTATTTTGCATTTGGCGCGGAGGGAGCTACGCGTGACAGCGGGGCAGCGGGTGCGTAGGGTATGAGCCGCGCGATAATGGAGACTGAGTCGCCATGAGCATCAATCTGACAGCAGAGCAACAAGCCATCATTGAGCAGGCCATTCAATCGGGCTTGGTCCGGTCGGTCGATGAATTCATTGATTCCGCCATCGGCGCACTGGCAAACCGTAACGGCGGTTTTGATAAGGCGAAAGCTCGGCTTGCTGGTGAGCGCATTCGCGAACTTCGCAAAGGTGTCCGGCTCGATTTAAAGGGCGAGTCGATCCGTGAGTTGGCCCATGTCGGGCACAAGTATTGATGGATGCCTTCGTCCTCGACGTGTCGGCTTGCATGCCTTGGTGCTGCGAGGATGAGACGACTCAAGCCTCAGAACAGACGCTCGAATGGGCGATGGACGGAAGCGCCTTGTATGTTCCGTCCCTGTGGACTTGGGAAATTCTGAACACGTTAGCAGTGGTTATCAAGCGACGGCGTATTACGGCGAATCGTGCGAAGGAATTTCTTGTGCAACTTGCCACGCTCAATATCATAGTTGATGAATCTCCGCCGATTGCCGATTTCCTGCGATTGCATAGACTCGCCAGTAACCATCAATTGACTGCATACGATGTTGCGTACTTGGATCTGGCCAAGCGTCGATCTCTGCCCTTGGCAACACTCGACGGTGACTTAACGCGGGCCGCGCTTGCCGAAGGCGTGAAAATCCTCTGATCGCCTGTTGCAGGCGCAACGGTGGTTCGCGCTTCGCCTCGCGCCGGTCGGTCGCCGGTGTGGCACCCACGCCGACCATCACTTTTCTCATCCCCAAGGGTTTATATCAACTCAGCCCACATCGAAGTGAACGCCCTGCGCGAGTGGCAAATCACGTCCATAATTGATTGTGTTCGTGGCCCGGCGCATGTAGAGCTTCCAAACGTCCGACCCGCTCTCCCGTCCGCCGCCGGTCTCTTTCTCGCCGCCGAACGCGCCGCCGATCTCCGCGCCGGACGGTCCAATGTTGACGTTCGCAATTCCACAGTCAGACCCCTCCGCTGATAGGAACTGTTCCGCCTCACGCAAATCATTGGTGAAGATCGACGATGCCAAACCTTGCGGCACGTCATTGTGCAGACGGAGTGCTTCTTCGAACTGAGGAAAGCGCAGAACATATAACAGAGGCGCGAAGGTTTCGCGCTTCACGGTAGCGGTCTGCTCCTTCATTTCTACCAGCGCCGGCCTTACGTAGAAACCACCCTCGCATTCAGCCACACCCACACGCTCGCCGCCCGTGACTGCGGCGCCGACCGCTCTCGCCTCGCCGATGCTCTGTTGCATCCCCTCAAATGCCCGTCCATCAATCAACGGACCTACCAGTGTGCCGGCTGCGCGTGGATCTCCCACCACTACCGAGCCGTAGACCGTTTTCAATCTCGGCAGCAGCTTGTCATACACGCTATCGTGAACCAACAGTCTTCGGAGGCTGGTGCAGCGCTGCCCCGCTGTTCCCATAGCGGCAAACGCAATACCGCGCAGTGTCAAATCCAAATCAGCCGATTCGCAAACAATCGCGGCATTGTTCCCACCGAGTTCCAAAATCGGCCGCGCAAACCGTTCAGCCAGTTTGGGCCCTACTTGTCTGCCCATTGCCGTCGATCCGGTGGCGGAAACCAGCGGCACTAAACGGTTTGCCACCAACTCCTCGCCTATCTCCTTGCCGCCATTCAAGACCGCCGTTAATCCCGCGGGCGCGTCGCCGAACTTTGCCGCGGCGCGTTCGAATAACGCCTGCGTCCCCAGTGCCGTCAACGGCGTCTTTTCAGAGGGCTTCCACACCACTGAATTCCCGCACACCAATGCCAGCGCCGCGTTCCAAGCCCACACGGCCACCGGAAAATTGAAGGCTGAGATAACGCCCGTCACGCCCAGCGGATGCCAGGTCTCCATCATGCGGTGCAGCGGCCGCTCAGTGGCGATTGTCAACCCGCAGAGTTGCCGCGACAGTCCAGCGGCGAACGTGCAGATGTCAATCATCTCCTGCACCTCACCCAAACCCTCGGAAACAATCTTGCCGGCTTCGATGGTCACCAACCGCGCCAATGCGGTCTTTTCCGCCCGCAGTTCTTCGCCCAGCAGGCGCACCAGTTCCCCGCGCTTCGGCGGCGGCACTTTGCGCCAATCAAGAAAGGCGGCGTGCGCAGCGGCAATCGCTTGGCTTGTTTCTACAGCAGAGGCGCTGCGCACCCGCCCGATGGCTTCTCCCGTAATAGGTGTCCGCACTTCCAGCGTTCCACTCTCAAATGCTTCGCGCGCCACTCCTAACCCCGCCAGAATTCGCGCGCTCTCTTGCTGAATCGTATTCACCTCTCTAAGATGCCATTTGTTCCGTTTGAGCTACCCTAATGAGTGAATGGTTAAGAACGTCCTTGGCACTGCCCTTCAAACCTGCTGCACTAACCCGCTCACGGGCTTTTATCGCGACGGCAAATGCAATACCGGCCCCGAAGATCAGGGTAAGCACACCATCTGCGTTCACCTCAGCGACGAATTTCTGCGCCATCAGGCATCTATCGGTAACGATCTGATCACGCCCCGCCCAGAATACGGCTTCCCGGGATTGAAAGCGGGCGACCATTGGTGCGTATGTATCGAACTCTGGAAAGAATCTTACGATGCAGGTATCATCGGCCCGGCGCGCCTCGAAGCCACGCATGAAAAGGCGCTGGAAATTGTCAGTATGGAAATGTTGCTGCGCAGCGCGAGCCTGAAGAGCACGCGCGCCAACTGACAACTTACTGCTGCGTTCCTAGCGGCTTCTTCTGCCTCATGGCAATCATCCGCGCGTCGGAAGCGGCTTCCACCGCCTGGCGCGCCGAATCGATCATGCTTTTGTAATTTTTCTTCATGTAAGCCGCTTCGGCTTGATCCAAATAAACGCGCGCTTTCGCTAGTGTTCCCGCAGCGGCCTGGCCCGCTCCATCGGCGCGCGCAATCTGGATGGCGTTGCGCGCTTGATAGAGCGTGGTCGTAGCCTCATATTGCTCCATCGATACGCTCGGCTGATTCTGCATGTTCGCGGAAGCCAGTTGCGACGCCCGGATGTTCATCGTGTATTGCCCGCGCGGTAACAACTCGGCCTTCGCCTCCACTTGCTCGACGCGGCCTACGGTATCCGGACGCACCGCGCTCTCCACCACGATGACGTCGCTGGGATACGGCACCGAAAAATACGGCTCCGCGGTAATCAGCAAGGCAAAAGTCGAGTAAGGCGACGTGATATGCATACTCGCTTTAGACGAACCGTTCGCAATCACCTCTCCGAGATTGATGGCTTTACCATCCGGCGTGATGGCCCACAGAACATAGGTGAGAAACTCGGTGCCGAAAATCGTCGGCGCATCCAACTTCTTCAAATTGAGATCGATTTTCGTATAGCCGCTCATTACTTCAACCGTGGCGCGACCCTCCGCCTTCGGCAGCAACACGGTCCCTTTCAGATCGATCTCTGTGGGCCCTGCATGCCGTTGGAAGTTCACCGCCTCGAGCGCGCGTTGGACCACTGTAACGCGAAAAATCGGCACCCGGTCATTCTGCTGCGCGGCTTGGCTAAACGCGCCCGGCACATTCCAGATGAACAGCAAAGCAACGAATCGCATAGTAAATGTTTTCATGAAACCTCGCAAGTTAGTCAAGACGTGTTGGACTCTTCTTCCCGCTCCGGCGTTTCGAAATAATCAACTATTCAGCTTCTACGACATGGGCGCGAATCCAGCTTTCCAAAGACTGCTTGGTCACTCGGCCCGTATCGTACAGGTCCATTAACCAGTCATACATCTCCCGATCGGCAAACCTCAGGCGATAACCGCTCCAGCGCAGGAACACAGCGGTCGCTACCACAGCTACCCGCTTATTCCCGTCCAGAAAAGGATGATTTTGAAGAAGGCTTTCACACAGGGCGGCCGACTCCTCGAACACATCCTCGTAATAGCCGCTCTGCGGCCGAGCCACCGCCGACTCCAGCAAGTCCATGTCGCGAACACCGAAAAGGCCGCCCCACTTGACCACCATCCGTTCATTGATTCGGATGAGATCGGCGACGGTGAGATACCGCCTCATTGCGCCAGCAGACGAAGGAGCTCCGGGTGCTCGCGTTCGAATTCATCTACCGCTTGGTCAAGCGTCAGAGCGCTATGAGAAGCGCCGGACTCAAGCTTTTGTACCAGCTTTTCGACCACTTCCAGTTGCGCGGGATTCAGCTTCGCAATACGCCCGGTGAGTTCTTCAAGATTTCGCATCAACTCCATTATCCGGCATTACGCTCATCGCTTGACCCCCACTCCGCCAACCCCTCTACATACTCCGCCGACCCTTCCCGTAGCCATCCATCCAGCTGCGCCGGCTCCTTTAACTGCTGGCCGCGCTTCCTGGCCACCACGGCGTAAGCGCACTCAATCTCATCCAGCGCCGTCATATCCACAAACAATTTTTCAAACTGCGCCACGGGGAATACGTCCTCTTGCCCCTTGCCCCAGCGCTTCTTTACATCCTTCAACGTGATGTAACTCGGCATTCGTCCAGCCAGCCGCCTGACTGCCTCCGCGGTTTTTTGCGCGTCGTGTAAGTTCTCGCGCGTCAAGCCAAACACTGTGAGCAATTTGTCTATATCGATCCAAAACGTATTCGTGTTGTAGTAGGAAAGACTGGCCTCCACCCTCTCCGAAGGCAGCGCCAAACCTTCCACCAGACGCAGCCGCCCGTTCACCCGCGCCAGGCCGCCACCATGATCCTCCACTTGCCGCGCTACCACTTCCACCGTCATGGCCGCATCACGATCAATATGGAAGCCCAGCAAACCGGCATCCAGATTCGCTCCCACGGTATCTATGTTGTGCATCATCAAATGCTGCAACTGCGGCCGATTCTTCAGCAAGCGCAGCAGCACCCCGTTGCGCAACAGATTCGGGACTTCATACCAATGGCCGGTTGGATGCAAACATTGCAATGGGAGATTATCGGTGTAGTCCGCGCCCTCCGGCCCTTGCTGGGCCCAATGAATCAACGCTGCGCGCAGACCCTCCCGAACCTTCTCCTTTTGCTCGTCGAGTTCCTGCTGCGGTAATTCCTCCCATGCAAAGCGCAAATCTCTTACCATGGGCACTAACCGTAAACCAATACTGCGGCCTGGTGAAAGAATCACCCTCCCCTGATATCCGTAATTCTTTACCCGAGCCATGTGGCTTTCTATGGGCGCGTGGGTCAAGTAACTGGTGGTGATGATATGCGGCACCGGCGTACCAGCCTCATGGCTCGTCTTCCGGCTCTTCGCCAGATGCACCTCCACAAACGTTCTATATTTACCGTCAAACTTACAGAAAGGATTCAACGCCTTCACCGCGCCGGCGCCTCGCGTCCAGCGCGTACCCGCTCCCCCGGCTAACGAAACCACCGCTACCTTGCCGTCTCTCAGCGCCGCTCTGCCAAGGCTCTGATATTTAACATCGAGTTCGCCGCGCCCATCGAACACGTCACCGGGCAGCGCGTCTTCAATCTTGGCCGCCGGCGGCAGCCTGTTTTGCGCTAATCCCAAACTGCCGTTCTGCAAACCCGTTTTCGTACGCTCGTGCTCTAAGGCATCGAAACCGTAGTCTTTCAGGAGTTCGGCCAATGTCTTGCTTTGCTCCCCACCGGTCCTCTCGGTCGATGGCAGCAACCTGTCGAAAAGGTCTTGCACAATCCCTGCATAGCGCGGCAGGGTGCGCGACGCCGCGCCCAAACGGTCAAGCTCCGCGCGCCGCGATGCCGGCATCAAACGTTGATCCATCCGCAACAGCGATGGCACTATCAACGCGTAATAGTGCTCCGGCATCAAGCTGGCTTCGCCTTCCAACAATTGCGCGACCGTGCCGCGCTCGTTGATCTGAAAATCGTAAACCACTGGCTCCATTGCGAACGGCGCCCCGTCTTCCATCTGCTGCTTGGTTTCCCGCATGATCGCTTGCAAACGGTCTTGCCCGCGCGTCTTGCTTTCGGGGCTGAAAATAAAACCCATGCCACCACCCGCCATCCCTCCCAACATCCAAAATCCCCAGAAATCACTCTGAAATTCCGCGCGGGCCCGCTCAATCAGCGTTTCCGTATAGGCGTTGCTCGCCCACGGAATGATGCTTTGAATCGGCCCGAAGAAGTTCTTCTCGGTCGCGCGCCCTAGTCCGCGCACGTCGCCCGCTCGCAGACAGCCCAGTACTTCATCCAAAACGCCAATCGCTTTCTGCCGCCCAATCCACTCGGCCGGCGACCGCAACAAATACTTCTCGGTCACCATCTCAAGAATCGGCCCTACATCCTGCGCCATGCCGCCATGCACCAGCACCAAGCTATTCTGCAACTGTTCCCGGGCCTGCGCGCCGATCTCCGCCAGCGAGAACACAGTATGCGCCGGCAGCAGGCGTCCCCGGCTGATTCCAAATTCCGGATCGCCTTCGCGCGCTTCTTGTCCCTCAATCAGCTTGATTGCCGGCCATACGCCACCCGAGTCCTGCCAGCCGCCTCCTGAACCTCCCAGCCACTCTCCCAAAATCGCCCGTGCCGCCACCAGCCGCCGGTCGCTTTCTTCCAATTCGCCGGTGAGTGACTGAATCTGCCGGGTGGCGCGCATGCAAACCGCAATCAACCCGGCCAGTAAGTTAGTGGAAACCGCCAATCGCGAACCCTTCGGTATGTTACGCACCTGACTTACTAACTCCACCCCGCGCCCGTCCCCTACTAAGTGACGCAGCAGTTCACTCACCGGTTGAATTGCGCCTTCCATGGCGGGCGGCGCCAGGCCCGAAGCGATCACCGCCGCCTTCAATAACCCCAAATAGTCGCGCGCGAAATCGAATAACTCGGCGAATGTGCCGATATCCGCCGTCGCCCCCAGGTCCACGCTGGTCAGACGCAAAACCGGCTCGTCGATCACCCGGAAGAACGCTTCTATGGGCGGCCCCACCGTTCCGGAACTCTCTCCGCGCACTGCCAGATCCACGGAAATATTCAGCACCTTCGCGCCTTCCGGATAATCCATTCCCAAAAAGAAAATGTCGCTCCACCCGCTGTGCGTCAAATCCATCCGCACCGGTGTCGATTCCTTCAAAATCGGATAAGGCGCTCCCGCATCGCGCTTCAATAACTCCGCACGCACGCTTAACGGATAGTCCATTGGATGTCCGATGCGCGACATCCACTGATTACCGCACACCGACCGAACGCTGCGTCTAACCTGATCTGCCAGCGTCTTGAAACCCAATCCTCGATAAGTCGCCGCGTAGGCGCTGGCAAGCGCCGCATTCAGCCCAGTTGCAGCTTCCGCGCGCCGCAGCGCCTCACTCGCCTCCTCAAAACGCCGCTTCAGTAAATGCACCGTCGCTTCAAACGGAATCAGCCCCGGACCCTGGAGTTCCGGCCGCTGCGCCAGATGAAACCGGTAAATTGCGTATAAGAAGAACAGCGCCCGCACGCGCTCATAGAGGTTGTCGTTGTTTCGCCAGAACTCACCCAATGCCGCGCATTCACTGATCAAATCCTTCGTGGCTGTGCGTTTGGCGAACTCGTCCACAGAGTGATTGCGCACCGGCGGATTTCCCGAAGTGATGATGTCCGTCAGCCTCATGCACCCGCTTCGTGCCTCATACACCCGCTTCGTGCCTCATGCACCCGCTTCGCTTTTCTGCAGCGCCAGGTTTTCCAGCAATTGCACCAGGACGAGATCGCGATCTTTACCGCTTAACGCCAAGGCCAACTGCGCTTGGAACAAACCATACTTCACCCCCACGTCGAAGCGGCGGCTCATCAGATCTAAGGCCAGATATTGTTCCCGTTGGGCCAGCTCGGCTAAAACGCTGGAAACCGTCGTGTTCACGCTATCCTTCCCCAGCCTTTCAAGCAATTCCATAAACTGAGGCGTGAGCACATGCATGCCAAAGAAGCATAAATAGTGCCCGGCCCGCAATCCCGAGACGTTCAAAATCTGTTCCGCCTGCGTGGGCGTGGGCTTCTCCAATACTTTCTCAATGCGGTACAAATTCTGTTGGCCCGGCAATCGTTGGCCGCCAATTGCTCCGTAGTTGGGCAATTGCGTCTCGCGCGTAGCCTGTACCGCTGAAACGGAGCACCCTTCCCTTGCCGCAACATCCACCAGCCTTCGGGCGCAACTCCCGCCGTTCGCATCTATATACAAGTGGTCGCCCACCAGGTGCAAAAACGCTTCGCCCTTCAAAAAGCCGCGCGCCGCATAAAGAGCGTTGGCATAGCCTGCCGGTTCCATCTGCTCGACGAACTGCACGGTCCGGTCGCCCGCAGCACGCACGTAAGCCGCCTCATCTCCCGGCGCAATCACTATGGCAATTTCGTCCACTTTGGCGCGCCGAATCTCTTCCACAATAATTCGCAGCACCGATTTTTCGTGGCCATCACGGTCAATCACCGTCTGCAACGCAAGGGTTCGCTGGCTGGGCGCCGCCGCCGTCACCACTGCCTTCGGTATATTCATCCGTAGTTCCTAAATTCTAACTTGCTAGCGCGTCCCGCTCCGATATTTCGCTTTCCCGAAACAGTCTTTCTCAGATTGCTGGGCGCTACCTACCTCATCGCCTTCGCGTCTCTGTGGCCGCAAATCGTGGGCTTGCTGGGCGCCAATGGCATTGCTCCCGCTGCCGAAACACTGCTCGCCATGCATGCCGATTATGGCTGGCCCGCCTACCTCGACGTTCCTTCGCTCTTCTGGCTCGCTCCAAAAGATTGGTGCCTCACCGCTCTCTGCGCCCTCGGCTACTTGGCGGCGTTGTTTCTGATCGTTGGCCGCGCCGCCAGAATCGCGGCCATCGCGGCTTACGTTCTCTATTTATCCCTTGTCTCCATCGGACAGCCCTTCACTTCCTTCCAATGGGATGCGCTGCTTTTGGAAACAGGTTTCCTCGCCATCTTTTTCGGATCGCCGCTCCTGCCCCTCGCCTACCGCTTCCTGCTCTTCCGTCTCATGTTCGAATCAGGCTTGGTCAAACTCACCTCGCACGATGTGAATTGGCGTAACCTGCATGCCCTCCGCTACCATTTCTTTACGCAACCCCTGCCCACACCCCTTGCATACTACGTCCAGCACGCGCCGAATTGGCTGCTTGATTCCGCCACTCTCATGGTTTTGTCGATTGAGCTTCTCGTCCCATTCTTGCTGTTCTTTCCGTCGCGCCGCATTCGCTACCCGGCCGTGGTTTTGCTGGTCGGGCTCCAACTTGTGATCGCACTCACCGGGAACTACGCGTTCTTCAACCTCTTAACTGTGGCGCTCTGCATTTGGGGGCTCGACGATGAATGCTACTCCCGCCTCGCAAACTGGCGCTCGGCGTTGAAGCCGCCAGCCTCCTTCCTGAACGTTCCCGTCGCCGCCATTTTGGCGCTGGGTTTCCTCCAAATCTTTGAGCTGCAGCCTTCCCTTTTCAATAGTTTTGAAATCGTCAATCCTTATGGCCTCTTCGCCGTTATGACCACTTCGCGCGTTGAACTTGTCTTGGAGGGTTCCGACGACACGGTGAACTGGCGCGCCTACTCGTTCCGATGCAAACCCGGCGACATTCGTCGAAGCTTGCCGCTGGTGGCGCCTTACCAGCCTCGGCTCGATTGGCAAATGTGGTTCGCCGCGCTGGGAACCCCACAAGAGAATCGCTGGGCGCAAGTATTGGTCTACCGCCTTCTGCTGGGCCAACCTGAGGTTTTGGATTTGTTGGAACCTTCGCCTTTTACCAAGCCGCCCCACGCCATCCGCATTCAAGCTTATAGTTACGTGTTCACCGACCCGGCAAAACGCAGGCACAATGGAGAGGTATGGCAGCGCACGATGCTTGGTCCTTGGCTGCCACCCGTATCTCTCCCAGAGGGCAATCAGTGATTCTATCGAATCCTGACCAAATCTATCTACCTACATTGATTCAAGTATATTGAATTATTATTGCGTTTCGCACCCTGGGCAGAGTATGATGTTGAGTAACAAAAGCGGTTAATGCACGACCCACTCAGTATTAAACGCTTTTACCTCCGAGGTTGAGGACCCAGACTTAGTTTGGGTCCTCAACAAAAACCCCTCTCCGTGTGGCGTTATATAATTCACAGGTTCTTTACCCCCAAATTCACTTGGAGAGACCATGTCCCATATCCCATTACGCAGGCGTTTCCTCACATCTATCGGCGGCGCAGCGGCCTTCCTAACCGGAAAACAAGCGGGCGCAAACCAAGGTACTACATCGCCTGTGCCGGGTGCTTCATTACTTCCGTCCTATGCAACGTTGCATAACTACCGGACGCTTAAACAATCGAGTTTTGATAGAACCGGCGGTAACAGTGATTTTTGGCACATCGCGCCGGGTGGCACGCTCGAGGTGTTCAACTCTGCGGGCCCTGGAATTATTACGCATATCTGGTACACGATCAATGCGCGCAGCAGCCATCATTTAAAAGAGTTGGTTATGCGAATCTACTGGGACGGGAACGCCAAACCCAGCGTGGAAGTACCGATAGGCGACTTCTTCGGCCTGAACCTGGGTGAATACTTTTTGTATCAATCGGCCTTTCTGAACTGCTCCTCGGTAAAAGCTCTGAACAGCTATTTCGCTATGCCGTTTCGCAGCGACGCGCGCATTACCATCACGAACGAAAGCACCCATCCCGTCGATTCGTTTTATTCGAACATAGACTATAAGCTGGTCTCATCGCTGCCGGAGAATGCTCTCTATTTTCACGCCCAGTACCGGCAATCCACGCCAAACCGCCCCATCCCCGCCGTCGCGGGTCAGCCGCAGGTCAATCTGGATGGGAAGGATAACTACGTCTTCTTTGAGACGCGCGGAAGAGGCCAGATGATGGGCGTGACGTTCGGCGTAGTACAAAATCATGACGGCTGGTTTGGCGAAGGCGATGAAATGATTTACATTGACGACCCCTTGACGCCCGCGATTACCGGAACTGGTACCGAGGATTATCTCTGCGGCGCCTGGGATTTTAACGGAGTGCCGTTCGCGAATCTCTACAACGGCGCGCCCTTCATTTCGATTGCCGAGCGTGCCGGCGGCCGTTACTGCCTTTACCGCTGGCACGCCGACAACCCCGTAGCCTTCGAGACTCACCTAAAACACACTATCGAGCACGGCCATGCCAACGACCGTGCCGATTGTTTTTATTCGGTGGGCTACTGGTACCAAACCGAACCCTTCACCGATTTCCCGGCTTTCCCCACCGTTGCCGATCGCTGGCCGGCCCTGAAGCCATAAACCGCTAAACTCTTTCGGAGATTTTTTTCTGCCCCTCGCAACTACTGTTCCGAACGATGCGTTGCGGTGATCCGGACTTCCCGCAACGATTTATGGAGAGGCACCCATCCTCCGGGGCGTCTCTCCTTCTCGTTCGTTAGGCGCCGCGCAGCGCCGCCAACGTCTTTCTCTGCTCCCCATCCGGCCCAAAATTCTCCGGCGCAAGCCATTTTTCAAACGCCTCTTTCGCCCGCGGCCATTCTTTATCAATTACTGAAAACCAGGCGGTATCGCGATTCTCGCCCTTAATGATCATGTGCTGCCGGAAAACGCCCTCAAACGTGAATCCCAACCGCAAAGCCGCCCGCCGCGAAGGCTCGTTCCGCGCATCGCACTTCCATTCATAGCGCCGGTTCCCCAGTTCCTCAAAGGCGTGCCGCATCATCAGGTACATCGCCTCGGTGGCCCCCCGCGTGCGCTGCAAAAGCGGTGAAAACAATATCCCACCCACCTCAATACAGCGGTGCTTCGGTTCAATCCGCAAATAGGAAGCCCGCCCCGTCGCCTTCTTCGTGCCGGCATCCACAATCGCCACATACAGCGGATCTTCCGATGCCTCCATCGCCTTCAGCGAAATATCAAAGCCGCCTCGCTCGGCGAACGGTCCCTCCCACAGATACCGCCACAGCGCCTCGTTCTCCAAACCGCGCGTGGCTTCCCATAAAGCATCGCCATGCTCCGCTAACTTCAGCGGCACAATCGTCACATACCGCCCTGCCAGCAAGATGCGCAGCGGTCTCTTCGCCGGCGCACTGTCAATTGTGCTCACAAGATTAAGCGTTCCTTCTTTCCAGAATTTCCTGCCGCCAACTCCCGCTCAGCGGCGCGGCCAGCACGCGCTTTAGCAAATCCGCATCCTTGTCTTCTCCCTTGTAGGCCCGCAACACATCCGCAATCGTCGCCCCCGCCGCATCGCCTTCCACTAGCTCCATCGAGTCTCCCGCCCCAATCTCTCCTTCTTCCACCACCCCGAAATAAATCCCCGAAAGTCCACTTTTCCAAAACAACTTCACCATGCTCGGCAGTTCGAATCGCAACGCCAGCTTGTAACAAGGCATCCGGGGCTGTGTCACCTGCAAAATCGCGCTCCCCACACGGTACCGCGCGCCAATTTGCACGTCCGTTTCCAGCAATCCCTCGGTGGTCAAGTTCTCGCCGAAACTTCCCGGCGTCAGCTCGCGCCGTAGCGCGCCCGTCCAATACGCATAGTGCTCCCACGCATACGCATAAATTGCTTTCTTCGGGCCCCCATGCACCGTCAAGTCCGCTTGCCGGTCGCCCGCCACGTTGTTGCCGCGCACCGCGACTCGTCCTTGCACGGGGCTCTTGAAAATACTCGTCAGCACAATGCCGCGCGGTGTCTCCACCTCCCGTGGCTGACCCACATTCACCGATACCAAACGCGCCATATACCTGCGTTCAGAATAGCGGATCTGCCAACGTTTTGCGTTGACCTCGCACTACCAATTGCGGCAACGGCTCGATTGTGGGCGGTGATGGCGGCTCCCCCAGCGCGAGCTATGCTCAAAAACGTACATGAGTGCTAGAAATGACTCAACCGATAGCGATTCCGCAACTTTACACGAAACTTCCGAAGGCGGTCTCGCGGCCAACCATGCGGAGGTCGCGGCGTTCGAGTTCTTGGTCGCTCCCTCCGTTGCCCAGGGATTAAACACTGCTCGTTTTCGGCCAATTCCAGTAGCCTGCTGGTGCGTGAACGACATCCGATTTTCTTTCGACTGTTCCTTCGTCACTCCCGACGTCACGAAGGAACTGCAAATGCTAATTGGTCTGCGTGAATCGCATAAGAAGCACGATCCCGCCGGAGAGTTGCAATACCCGCCTCTTTCCGTGTTCGGCCATGCCGATCCTACCGGCGACGACGATCACAACAAGTCTCTAAGCGGACGCCGCGCGCAGGCGATCTATGCGCTTCTGATTAGCCGGCGAGAACTCGGGAAAGCGGTCGGTCTTTGGGAGCAGATTGCGGGTGCGGAAAACTGGGGCACAAACCAGCGGCGGGCAATGCAGAATGCAACTGGTCTCACCAGTGCCGCCCCAAGCCAGCTCATCCAGGCATACCTCCAAAAGCTTTGTCCGCCTGCGTTACAGCTTTCTCCAAACGACTTTCTCGCGCAAGGGACCGATGCGGGAGGCAAAGGCGATTATCAGGGATGCGGAGAATTCAACCCGCTACTGATCTTTTCGGCGGAAAAGCAGGCGGAGTTTGACAAGGCCGCGCAGAATAACGATCAGGCCAGCCTCCAGAACCGAAACTTCGCTAACGCTCCCAACCGCCGCGTGGGGGTGTTGCTGTTCCGTCCCGGCAGCCAAGTGGTCTCCTCAAAGTGGCCTTGTCCTCGGGCATCCGAAGGCGCCGACGGCTGCCGTAAGCGACTTTGGGCCGACGGAGACAAGCGCAGGTCCACTCACCTTGCCGGCAAAGATCGCATCTTCGAGACCACGCAGGATACTTTCGCGTGCCGCTTCTACCAAAGGCTATCCAGCGCTTCCCCCTGTGAGCGTATTCTGTCCGTTTTCAAAATCCGTTTGTTCGACCACTATGGACAACCGGTTCCAGGAGCCTTGTATCAAGCCCGTATAGGAGGAAGGGACCTTCCGCCCGATACCGCCGATGAGAACGGCGAAATCACATTGCACGATGTCGCAGCCCTCTCGGTTTGTCGAATACAGTGGAGCCGGCCTCTGACAGGCGAGACGGTATCGTTTACCGAGGAAGACTCATCTGCCGAAGGGACGGCCTCGGAAACAGAGGAAGAGCAGGCGGAGGAGGAGCCGCCAGATGGCAATACAGTCACTCAAGACGGTTATGGAGGCTATGAATTCGTCTCCGATGTGTTCGTCGGCATCGACGGAGGAACGGCGACGGATTCCCCGAACGCGGCCAACCCAGCGGTCAGTCGCCGCCTTCATAACCTGGGCTATTCATCCCTGAGACCGCTGGCGGATCAAGTTAGAGCCCTTCAGAGAGACTGTGGGCAGGCCGAAACCGGACAAGTTCGTGATATCGCGGACCAGATAATATCCCGGCACGGGGGGTGCGATCCTCCCTCACCCGGAATACTTCGCACTTCCGTCTTAGCTTGAACTACTCGGGTATCGTCATGGCATCGATTGGCAAGGAGAGAAATGGGAGACAACGAAAAACAGGGTGGTAACATCACGCCGGCCGTTAAAAGCCGGGACTTTGCCGTGGACGCAAACACAGCCATGATCTTCAGCGATGAAGCGCCGCTTCACAAGTACGTCCACGTCTCCACCAGCAATGATCCCAAGCCCCTCGACATGCTTCCAAAGAAAAACTTCCCGACCGGCTCAGACCCGGATTTTGATGCTGTTTGGACCTTCATACCCGATAGCCGCCAAAATAGCCCCTCGACAAAGCAATCCGCGCAAGAGGAACTCAGCGTCCTCCTCTATTTTCATGGCTTTCGAAATTGGGTAACGGTAGGGGACCCGGCAGCCACCGTGGACGCCGATGGCGTTCCGCCTCATTGGGCCATGGTTGGTCCGCTGCGGCCCTTTCCAAAGCCCGACCAAAACCGGACAAAGGGTCCAATCGCTTCTGGACCCAAATACGAACTCAATCGGCCAAAGAAGCACGACCCGATCATGCTGGTACCCGAAGATGGCGTGCCCAGACATGATCCGAGGTTCGACAAGAATGGGAATTTTCTAAATTACGACGATACGAACCGGATTAAGAATAGCGCTGGCTCTTTAACAAAAGACGACAAGGTGGATTTGCTGATCGACGACTGTTTGAAGCATCTGCACAGCCTATCCAATACATTCGTCAAGCCGCCCGCGCCTTATGTGCCTCAGATCTCGATCAAAGATGTGAAGCGGCTTTTCCTGACAGGGCATTCCGGCGGTGGCGGGTCTCTTGCTTTGACAGCCGTTTCGAAAGCAGCTAAGCGAATCCCCACCGATCTGCTTTTGCTCGATTGTACTTACACGGCAGTGAACGAGAAGTATGTGGAATTCTGCGACAACTGGAAGGGTAAGCTGGGTCCGGGTAGCGGCAATAGCCGCATGATGGTTGTCTGGAACGAGGGTTCAGGCACCCAGCCCCTGGCCATCGATCTCTTTGAAAAGCTCAAAAAAGACGGGTTTAGGGCTCCGAAAGAGCAGGTCGTCGTGACTGTTAAGTCGGTTGTGAACGGGAAGACCGTTTTTACCAAGCAGATCCGGGAGCCAATCCCCATTGACCCGGCGCAACCACCCAACTGGCCGGCGGCAAAGGACATCGATATGTTGGTCCTTAATTTTTCTTCAAAAGACCGATTATTCCCAGATCAGAAGGCACTTGACATCATCGAGCAGCCGCTAAAGCTCTTCAAGGTTGTGCTTGTGAAAACAAACATTATTCACGAGGACATTCCAAACGTATTTATACCTCTCCTGTGTAACACCGCCACCATTCCGTAGAACGCCATTAGGCTTTCCGCCGAATTTCCCTACTGGGAAGGGGTTTCCTGGGGGTGGGCGGCCATTTTGGCGTCGATGGCTACCTTGGTTTGGTGGAGAGAGGTGGCGAGCGAATCCCGGGAGACGCGGCGCACGATTGGGGTTACGATCAAGCGAAAGGCGGCGGGGATATCGCGGCTTAGGGCGATGGCTTCCAGTTCGGCATACACGCCGCCGTCGCGCTCCTCAAGGCGCGTGATGCTGGAGAGCCGCCAGATCAAGCCGGTACCCTGATCCTCGGGCAAGGTGTGCTGCTCGGGGGTGCCGAATTTATCGACTTCCTGAATGTGAGTCGTGTTTGAGAGGGCGTACCAGCGATGATCGTCCACACGAAAATAGGAAACTTCGCAATCGGTGTCAAGGGCGGTTTTCGATATCACCGACCGGTTCGCCAGACGCATGGAGAACAGATCTTTCATACCGTCGCTGCCGTGAGAGATGGAGGCGATGACGCCCGGCTGATAGATTTCTTTGTAGCGGTCGTAGTCGCGGAGGATTCGCAGAATGTCATCGATTTTGGCGTTGGGGACAAAGCCGACACCCAACCAATCGTGGATAAGCCCGGAAGGAACCTTTTTGGGTATGTGCGGCCCGACGGGGGAGATGTGAGGCCCCTTGGTGCGAATTTCGGTGGCGCGATCAGGCTCTTCGTCGATCCAAAGAAAATGCGCGCCCGGCTGGAGACGGGCCTGCATGGCGGCGTTTGCTTCTTCCAGATAGACGTCCCAGGCGGCTTTGGTTTCGGCTTTCAAGGTAGCGGCGCCGACAGACGGATGAAGGCGCAGCACAATCAGCGCGCCGGCGATCAAAATTTTGTTTATCATGTTGCTTAGCAAGAGCGGACACGATCTAGATTCGTTTGCCGGAAAATTGGATTCAGGCGAAAATTTGGCGTTTTGGGGACGCCCTAGAAGGGGCTTTTGCCTTGGGCGGCGGCGGTCAAACCGATGGCTAGCGCGGCTGCTGAGATGGCGATAATCACCCACACGAAAACTTTGGTTTCGGACGGTCCTTTGGATTTGGCCCCTGGAGCGGCTCCGGTACTCTGAAACGAGACCTTGCTGCCGGATGCGACGCGCGTTAACATCACGCCGCCGTCGCTGACCCGCACTGGACCTCCTAAAGAAGCAACTTCGACACTGTCCCTTTCAACGCGAATGACTGCCTGGGAGGTGGGCGCGTCCGCTTCTATGAGCAGGTCTCCGGCACGCACCTGGTAGCCTGCGAAGTGACTGACGCGCGCCGCGCCTTGTTCGAGAACAGCGTGATCGGCGTAAATGGCTCCTGTAGAGCGTGCCTCTAAGCGCAGGGAGACGCCATTTTCAAGAACCACATCGCGCGCTGTGGCTTGTGTTTGAACCGAGGCGTCAGCGAAGCAGCAAGGAACGATTGCCGCCAAAACGAGCATGATCCGTTTCATGGTGAGACTCCTTAGCGTAAGTAAACCACAAATCAGCGGTAGCCCGCTGCTTGCAATTCGAAGAGTTCGGAGTACTTGCCGCCTAACGATAAGAGCTCGCGGTGGGAACCCTGCTCGGCGATGGAGCCCCTTTCGAGTACTAGTATTCTGTCGGCCATTCTGACTGTGGAAAACCTGTGGGAAATTAAAATTGCCATTTTGCCGGCAGTCAATTCGACAAAGCGCTGGTAGACTTCGAATTCGGCGCGGGCGTCCAAACTGGCGGTTGGCTCGTCGAGGATCAGGATCTGGGCGTCGCGCATGTAGGAGCGCGCGAGAGCGATTTTCTGCCACTGCCCGGTAGACAAATCAACGCCGCCTTCGAATCGCCGACCCAGCATTTGGCGATAGGTTTTGGGCAGATTTTGAATCACGGCAGCGGCCAAGCTTTTTTCGGCCGAGCGCTGAATCCGGGCTTCGTCCGCCGCCTGTTCGATGCGGCCAAAGCCAATGTTTTCAGCTGCCAGCATGTCATAACGCATGTAGTCCTGGAAAATAACGCCAATCTCGTGACGCAGCTCTTCGACGCGGTAATCGCGGAGATCGATGCCGTCCAGAAGGATGCGCCCTTCGGTGGGATCGTAAAGGCGGGCAAGCAGTTTGACGAGCGTGGTCTTACCGGCGCCGTTTTCGCCGACGAGAGCGATTTTTTCGCCCGAGGCCAAACGGAACGAAACGTTGTCTAACACCTTGTTGTCGCTGCCGGCATAGGAGAACGATACACTCTGAAATTCGAAGCCGCTGCGGATGGGGCGGGGCATGGCCAACGCATCGGGCTTGGAGACGATAAGCGGTTCGGTATCGAAGAAATCGAATAAGTCCTTGATAAATAGCGACTGTTCGGCGATGCCCGCCAAGCCTGAGAAGAGGCTTTCCATGATGTTGCGGGCGCGCGAGAAGGCGCCGGTCATGAGCGTGAGATCGCCGATCGATAGGCCTCCGGCGAGAGCGCGGCGGAGAATGAGCGCGTAAGCAATGTAATACGCAGCGGTGGGAGCGAGATTCAGGAGCGCGCCCTGAATGGCGCGTTTGATGGCGAGTCTCTTGTTCTCCATGTAAAAACGTTCGAATAAGCCGCGCGAACGCTCGGCCAGGTAATTCCCTAAACCGAAAATCTTGATTTCCTTGGCGCTCTCATTACTCACGCCTAAGTAGCGCAAGTAATCGAGTTCGCGGCGCTCAGGAGTGTAGCGGTAAAGCATGGAATAGTTTAGGAGGGCAAAACGGGTTTCGCCGAGGAAGACGGGAATGGTGGCGACCACGAGCAAGAGGAGCAGCCAGGGATAGACGAAAATGACGGCGGAGAGCAAGGAGAGGAGCGTTAGGAGTTGCTGCGCCATGCCGGCGAGGCTGGCCAGCATGCCGAGGCGGGACGTGGTTTGGCGGCGGGCGCGCTCCATTTTGTCGTAAAAGACTGGATCTTCAAAGGAAACGAGATCGAGCGAGGTAGCGTGGCGCATTAAGCGGAGGCTGATGTAGTTGGTAAAGCGGTCGCCGAGGAGACTATCGACGAGCGATATGAGGCGACCGAGAACGTCTGACCCAACCGCCAGCAAGAGCTCGAGAATCAGCAGCTTCCATATCAGAGAGCGATCTATTGGTTGAGAGCGGATAGCTTTCACCACCAAGTCGATGATGAGCTTGGCGACCCAGAGGCTGGCCAGCGGGAATAGGGCGGTAATGAAGCGCAAGGCGAGCGTGGCAACGCTCAGGAAGGGGCTGGAGGCTGCGACCATGCGCAAAAGGGGTGGCACGTTGCGGAGCGCCTGAAGGCGTTCGCGCCAAGTTTTGGGCGTTTCGGAGCTTTTGAGGGGGGCGGGCCTCATTGGGTGGGGACCAAAAGAAAATGCTCATTCCTATGAATGAGCATTGTTCTTCCTGTTATCAGGCCCCTGGGGGACCAGGGGTTACGTTTGATGGGAGAATCAGATTCGACGGTATCGCAACCGCCAAAACCTGTTTGTGATTGGAGTTTAGGGCTAGCGGGTGGTGAAGTCAAGGGCATTTTTTCCGGCGCGGGGCGCAGGCTGTAAGTAGAACCGTACAAACCATTTACGGTTGAACATGTTCGGAAGGGGTTGGTGCATAAAAGCTGAATTTGCTGTGAAAAAGCCTGCGGATAATGCAGCTAACTGGCTTATTATCTTAGCGTTAGTCGCCAGTGAGGTGGAGCGTGGTCATAGCCTCTTCCGATTCCAGGTTGCCAAAGCGGCGGCGATATAGGCGCATACCGGCATAAATGAGCCCGGCGAACAGGGCCAACGAGGAGAGCGCAATGCTCATCCAAAGGATGTTCAGCAGCAGGCGATAGAGGGGCTTGATCGGGTTGGGAGGGGGCACATCATTCCAGGTAATGCGCGCTTCATATTCGATGCGGCTCAACAAAGTGTCGGCCTGCGCGTTGGTGGCGCCGTCGAAAACCATGGCTAACAAAACGCCTGAGCGCTTCACGTGGACGTTCGGGAGCGACTTAAATTCAGGCGCATGCAAGCGCGCCATTTCGGGCGTGGGGTAATTAAAAATCGCCAAGCGCGCATGAACGTTATTGCCCAAATCATATTGCGCCATTTGTGCTTCGGCACCTTCATTGA
This sequence comes from Bryobacterales bacterium, assembly GCA_963785595.1. Lineage (GTDB taxonomy): Bacteria > Acidobacteriota > Terriglobia > Bryobacterales > Bryobacteraceae > Bog-105. Next base: position 580,353 of record CAWAVY010000007.1, read on the forward strand.
AGCCGGGATTAATGCGGCTCAACTCAGGGGCGAAGGCGTGTAAAGATTCGGGACCAAGAATATAGCGCGAAGAATTCGGCACCAATCCATTGCGGGGAATGAAAGTCAGAATGGCGGGCAGCGAGGTGTCGCGCAGATTGGGCAAGGTTTTTAGCAAGGCGGCGAATTGCGTTTGATCTGGAGCGGGGCCTTTGATGTCGAAGAGGTAATTGTCTTCCGTGATGAGCGCGCGTTTACCATCTTGCGCGCAGAAAGCGTTGGCGGCGCATGGCCGATCGGACGGTGTACGCTGCCATTGCCACGCGGCGAGAGCACCGGTTAGATCTTTCATGCGGTACGCGGTGATGGTGCGCGCGCCCTGCTGAATGGTTTGAGTATCGGCCAGACCGAATTCGCGCCAAAGCGCCGGATCGTCCGCAAAGACGCAGGTGGCCAACAACAGACTGGCACAGACTAGGCGTTGGCGCCGTGACATTTTTTATATTTCTTTCCGCTGCCGCAGGGGCACAGATCGTTTCTGCCGACCTTTGGACCTTTAGACGCCTGGGGTTGTTCGGTAGTTCCCGTGGCGGAGGTGAATTGCAACTCGGCCAGTTCACGGTCTTTTTTGCGCTGGATGTTGCGAGTGAGATCGACCACCGATTTTTGCGCCTCGCGCTTCTGCGCCTCGATCTCGGCGGCGGTCAGATGCGGAGATTTGCCGTTAGGCGAACCGTTGCGCGAGCCATGCGGGCCGCTTTCATCGTCTTCCTCCTCCTCAGTATCTTCCGGATAGGGCATGGGTGGCGCGCCCGCTTCAATGCGCATGAAGTAGAGAAACTTGATGGTTTCGTCTTCAATGCGGTCCATCATGTCCTGGAACATGACGTACGATTCTTTTTTGTATTCAATCAGCGGATCTTTTTGGCCATAGCTGCGGAGGTTGATGCCTTCCTTTAAGTGGTCCATGGACAGAAGGTGATCTTTCCATTGGTTGTCGACCACGTTCAGCATGATGATGCGCTCGGCATGGCGCAGATTGTCCGCGCCGATCATCTGTTCCTTCTCGTCGTAGCGCTGGTCGAGCAATTCATCCAGCTTGTTTTCGATCTCGATCGTTCGCAGACCGGTTAGATCTTCGGTTTCACACTTGAGGCCGAACTGATTCAGGATGGCGGTTTGCAATCCGGTGAGATCATACTGCTCGGGGCGGATAGTTTCGGCGCAAAACTGATCGACAAAACTGCGTACGATACCGTGGACGATTTCGACGATGCGCTGCTTTTGATTTTCGCCTTTGAGCAGTTGCTTGCGCATGCCATAAACGGCGGTGCGCTGCTTGTTCATGACGTCGTCATACTCGAGTACGTGTTTGCGCGAGGCGAAATGCTGAGCTTCCACGGCCTTTTGCGCCGATGCAATGCGCGAGGTGATGAGCTTGGATTCGATGGGTACGTCTTCTTCCATGCCGAGCCGGAGCATGAGGTTCTGCATGCGCTCACCGCCGAAAATACGCAGCAAATCGTCCTGCAAGGAAAGATAAAAACGCGAGCTGCCGGGATCGCCCTGACGTCCGGCGCGGCCGCGCAACTGATTATCGATGCGGCGCGATTCGTGGCGTTCGGTACCTAATATATGCAGGCCGCCGGCGGCGATGACTTCTTTCTTTTCGGCGGCTATTTCCGCAGTGATTTCGGCTTTGATGTTTTCCAGCTCGCCGGGCGGGAGCATGTCCGGCGTCTTGCCGTATTTCTTGAGGCGGTCTTCGAGTAGGACATCGGGATTGCCGCCGAGCAGAATATCGGTGCCGCGGCCGGCCATGTTGGTGGAAACGGTGACGGCGCCCTTGCGGCCAGCCTGCGCCACAATGTGCGCTTCACGTTCGTGATTCTTGGCGTTCAAGACTTCATGGCGAACGCCGATTTTTTTGAGAATGTTGGAAAGGTGCTCCGATTTTTGCACGGAGATGGTGCCCACCAGGACGGGCTGGCCTTTTTCGTGGAGGGCTTTGATTTCCTTGGCGGCGTTGCGGAACTTTTCCTCTTCGGTACGGTAGACGACATCCGGATTCTCAATGCGGATCATCTTTTGATTGGTGGGGACGACCGTGACATCAAGGCTGTAGATCTTCTGGAACTCGGCCACTTCGGTATCGGCGGTGCCGGTCATGCCCGCCAGTTTCTTATACATGCGGAAGAAGTTCTGGAAGGTGACGCTGGCCAGCGTTTGCGTTTCGCGCTCGATCTTGACGTTCTCTTTGGCTTCGACGGCTTGATGCAAACCATCGCTCCAACGGCGGCCGGGCATCAAACGCCCGGTGAACTCGTCAACGATGATGACCTGGCCTTCCTGTACGACGTAATCGCGGTCGCGCTCATAGAGGATGTGCGCGCGCAAACCTTGTTGCACGTGATGGTTCATCTCGATATTGGCGGGATCGTAGAGGTTGCCGGTGTTGAGGAGCTTCTCCACCTTGAGCACGCCTTCTTCGGTGAGCGCGACGGTCCGGTGCTTTTCGTCCACCGTGAAATCGCCAGTGGTGCGCGATTGGCCGGGCTCCTTGCCTTCAATCACTTCACCGCGGATCAGGCTCGGGATGATGCGGTTGATGCGGTAATACTTGTCGGTTGATTCTTCGCTGGGACCAGCAATGATCAGCGGGGTGCGGGCTTCGTCAATCAGGATGGAATCGACTTCGTCAACGATGGCGAAATTAAAATCGCGGTGAACATAATCTTCCAGGCGGAACTTCATGTTGTCGCGCAGATAATCGAACCCGAATTCGTTGTTGGTGCCGTACGTGATGTCAGAGCCATAGGCTTGACGGCGCTGCTCCTCGTCGAGATCGTGAACGATGGTGCCGACAGTGAGGCCGAGGAACTTGTGAATGCGGCCCATCCATTCGGAATCGCGGCGCGCGAGGTAATCATTGACAGTGACGATATGGACGCCCTTGCCTTCGAGGGCATTCAAGTAACTGGGCAGAGTGGCGACCAGCGTTTTACCTTCGCCGGTCTTCATTTCGGCGATTTTGCCGCGGTGGAGGACCACGCCGCCAATCAACTGAACGTCGAAATGGCGCATGTTGAGCACGCGCCGGCTGGCTTCGCGGCAAACGGCGAAGGCTTCTATGAGGATGTCGTCGAGGGGGGAACCGTTGGCGATGCGTTGCTTGAAATCGACCGTTTTGGCGGCCAGCTCCGGATCGGAAAGCTGCTGCAACTGAGGTTCGAGTTGGTTCATGGCCGCGACCATTGGCTGGATGCGTTTGATCTCGCGATCATGTTTCGTGCCAAAGACTTTGGCGAGCGCAGTTTCGATCATAAAAAAGGGGTCAATACTAGTTTAGCTGGAAAGCGAGAGATAGTGCTGAGGTCTGAGCTGCGGCCGCTGTTTGTGGGGGAAAACAAGGGAGGTACTCTTGTGACGGTCAAGAACGTAGACGATGCAACATTGCGACATCATCGAGATCGACGATGCCCAAAGAGGCGCAGAACGTTGTGATTTCAGTGGCATAGAAGTCCCTATCGAGGGTACAAATGAAGTCGGCTTCGCCGGCAACCGCCGTCCGTAAAATTACGGCGTCGGACGGATCTCGAATCGGAAAATTCCAGCTCAAGTTAATGGGTACAATCTCGCAAACATCCTTCAGAAACTGCACATATTCCTAGACTTGCTCGTCGGACAGGGCAAATAGCGCTTGCACCCGTGGATATCGCAGAACTCGACCGAGTTCAATCAACAGGTCGGTGCTCGTAAGAACGATTTCTCGGCGGCGCACAAGTTCAAGTAACAGCCGTGCGGGCCGGTCCATGGGACCTCTCGTTGGCTCGGACGAGTATATTGACGTCGAGGAGAACCCTCACCGGATAGGCTGGTAATGAGGACGCGTTGAGCGTAACGCTTCGTTAATAACGGCATTGGCTTCTTCGGGAGAAGCCGGTGGTCGTTGCGCATCTACCTGGGCGAAATAAGCCTCAAGACCCTGAAGCAGTTCCAGCCGCCGCCGATCATCTGAAAGTGCGGGCGGGTCAATAGTACGGACGCTGACGGCTTCGTTCTCCTGCATGTGGCGTCCCAACAGGCTTTCGATGGCGGCCTTCTGGTCAATGGAAAGATCTTTGGCGTTGCGGATCATTGAGGTCTGCTTATTTGCAGTATGGCAGAGGCACGATTTCAATCGGATATCGCGCTAAGCTTCACCACAAAGCTCACCGTTCCGGGAGGGCCGCCCCACCAAGCGCGAGGCCCATGGGAACTGGGTTGAAAAACAAGTTGAGAGACGTGTCGTTACCGCTCGTTACCACTTGCGGCTCGGCTCGAGGCTGCACGGCGTGGCCCGGAAATTCTCATCTTCATTGGTGTCAGCCCCAGACTGCGGCTTATGCTTCGCGGTGTGTATATAATAAATTTCCCCCGAGAAGGGCCGCGAAATCGGCATGGCACAGAATTCGAGCGCGAAACTAGCGACTCTTCCGACTTCTCTTTCGAACGACAGCGGCCAAGCCGTAGAGCTCAGCGTGCGCCAACTGATTGCCAACGGCAAATCGAAGGTTGCGCTGGAAAACGCCAAGCAATTCCACAAAACTCAGCAGACGGCGGCTTCGGAGGTTCTGCTGTTGGAGGCTTACAGGGCGCGTATTCAAGCGCTGCTCGATCAGAACCTGGCGACGGAAGCGAAGGCGCTGGTGGATCTGGTGCGGGAACGCTTCCCGGGGGCAAAAGTAAAGCTGGAAGATGTGGGCGTGGCCTCGGCGGCGCGGGCGGGCGATCTGGGCGAATTGCTGCGGCCTCTGAACGATGCGGAACTCAGTGCCGAGCGCCGCGGCGCGATTGAACAAATCATTCAAACCCAGGTGACCGGCCTGGCAGCGCTGGCGGATTGCGCGGCGCTACCGCCGGAACATAGTTTGCGGCAAGCGGCGGCGGCGCTCGACCGGGCCTTCAAAGCGGTAACGAGTGGGCCGGCGACTGAGGAGCAGATAGCCCTGCCAGAGGTATCGCATCGCAGTCCGCTGGCTCCCTGGAAGTTGCTGATCCGGGCGATCGCCTGCTTCCACCGAGGCGACGATGCGCAGTGCCGCGATTATCTTGCCACCATCAAGCCGGAATCCGTTCCGGCACGCTTGGTTCCAGCCATGCGCGAAATGATGGGAGAAAAGGGAAGCGGGGCGTCCAAACCAGCGGAACGCGTGCTGATTTCGCAAACCAGCGTGAATTTGTCGGAGTTGCGGAGCGCGTTAGAAAGTGTGGATCGCGCTTTCGCGGAAGAAGACGACGACGGCCGTATCTTCAAGGCAGTGAACGCGGCCGTGCGCGAGTGCAAGCGCACCGCTCCAGAGCAGTTGACGAAACTCAAACAAATCATTACCGTGCGCGCCGGCGCGATGGCTTTGGATCACAAGCGGCTGGTGGCATCTCTGGATGGCCCGCCCCGGGAGGACGCCGGTTTTTTTCGCATGTTCGCACGGGCGATGGAAGTTTCAGGCGACCGGGAGGACGTGGTAGAGGCGTGTGCGCTCTGGGACCAGTTCCGCCAGCAAGCGTTGAAAGAGCACTTGTTTCCCGCCGCCGGTGTGGAGATGGCGGCGCTGTATTTGCATATGGCGGAGGTGCTAGGCGAAATACCGACCAAGTGGTTGAAGGGGGTGCAGACATCGCGCGAATGGGGTGGCATCGCGACGTCGGCGGAGGATCGCTATTTTCTATTTCCCGAGAAGCTCTACGCGCGGGCCTGCGTCATCGATCCCCATCCCGACGCTTTTTCGCAATGGCTGCACTGGGCGTCTGGCCAATCGATGACGGAAGCCGAGAAGGTGGCGAAGGAGTGGCACAGACTCTGTCCGCAAGACATCGAGCCGGTTCTTTATCTCATGAAAGAGGCGGAGAAGCGGAATGCGTTTCCAACCGCGCTCACTTATCTGGAAAAAGCGGAAGGGATCAACGCGGTTCATTCCGTGGTTCGCGCGGCGCGCTTGCGGCTGCTGGCAGCGGCCGTTCTGCGGCATTTACAACAGAAGAAAGCCCATTTGGCAGAGGAAAAACTCGCGTTGATGGCGGCGCTGCCGCAATCGCAGCAAGGAGACCGGCCGGCTTTGGTGGCGGCATTGCGGGCTTTGAGCGGCGCGATTTCCGGAGATCAGACGAGGACAGCCGAGGCCCAGCGGGAATTAGAGCGCTTGATGGGAGGGACTATTCCGGCCGGGCTGGTTTTGTTTGGCATTGCGGGGGCGGCCAAGCGTCCCGAGCGCGTATCACTACTTGAGCCGAAAAGACTCAGCCGGGAGCAGCGGGCGGCGATTCCGGCGTGGCTTGCCAGGGTGGTGGCTATCTCGCGAGACCTTGGTATCAAGAACTTTGAGGTTCCGGTGCTGTATCTCAAGGAGGCGGAGGCGCAATTGGGGGGCGTAAGCGATTCGTTGAGTATGGAACAGATTGCCGAGCTGGCAAAGGCGGGCATATCCACAGAACATCCGAAGCTGACTTGGGCGGCGTCAAGCGCGGGCCTCAAGCGGGGAGGAGCGACCGAAGCGTTTTTCCTGTTATTGAGAGCGCGCGCAACGCCGCTCGAATTCGCAGCGCGCGGCTTGGCATTGGCGGCCGCTGCGGCGGAGCTGGGCCGTTTCCACCGCGACACAGAGACGGTAGACGCGGCAGTTGAAATACTGCGCAACCCGTATGGGGGCGATTCACCTTCCATGACTCTTGAGGAGGCGCGCGCAGTGGTGGGGAGGGAGCTGGCGTCACCCGCTTTTCCGAACTATTTGAAACCAGGGCCGGACTACCGCGAGCTTCTTCCGGCGCCGAAATTGTGCCAATGCGCCGACTGCCGCCGCGAGCGGGGAGAGATTTCCGATCCGTTCGAGTACGCCAACGAATTTGACGAGGAGCCGGATGACGATTTTGAACTCAGCGAGGGAGAGATGCGAAGGATGTTCAACGAGAATCTGCCTAAAGGCATCCCGCCCGCTACAGCCAATCGGTTGTTCGAAGTCATGAAAGAATCTCTGCTAGGCGGCGCATCTCCATCTCCAGATGAAATCATGTCGCGCGTCTTCGGTGGCGGAGGCAAGGGCGGCAGCAAGAAGAAAAAAGGCGGGCGTTAATTCATGACCGCAAACGAAAAATTAGGCGTTTCGGCGACTGCGACGGAAGATGAGATCCGGGCGGCGTATTTGAGGAAGGTGAAGGAGTTCCCGCCCGACCGCGCGCCGGCTGAATTCGAAGCGATTCGGGACGCGTATGAAACACTGTGCGATCCGCGCAAACGCGCCAAAGCCATGTTGCTTTCAACCGCCTTCACAGCGCCATTGGTTTCGCTGCTGGACGGATTGCCAGCGCGCCGGAACTTTGCCGGGCCACATCTGTGGCGCGAGGTTCTGAAGACCAAATGACGGTGGGTATGGACCGGGACGAGATCCTACGCCGGTTCGAAGCGCTGCTTGAGACCGCCCTAACGGTGGAAGAGCCGCCCAGCGGGATTGATGCGGAGATTCTTTCGTCGGTAATGGCGGGCCAGGAAGGCGACCACCAGGGTATCGATGCCTATGCGCTATGGACCGCCATGACGGCCTTGACGCAGGAAATTAAGCTGCAAGGGCGGGCCTTCCAGGAGCTGAACCACACCCTGGCCGGGCAAACGGAGAAGATGGCCGAGGAATTGCGCGCCGTTTACGCCGAGCGCGAGCGGACTATGCAACGCGAGACCGAACGGCGCTGCCGGAAAGAGGCGGTGCGGGCGTTGATCGATCTGCGCGACCGGTTGGGCCGTGGACGCGAATCGGTAACGGCGCGCGAGGCTGAAATGGCGGCTACCCCAAGTGCCGGGTGGTGGGCACGCATCTTTAGCAAGCGCCAGGACGATTCGGCGGCCAGCGCGGTGAGCGCGATGATCAGAGGCTACGAACTGGGCCTGGAGCGGCTTGACCAGACGCTCGACGAATTCAATGCGCGAGAGATTCGTTGTCAAGGCGAGAGCTTCGATCCGCGCCGTATGAACGCTATCGAGAGCGAGGAATCGGCCACGGTTCCGGCCGGCGTGGTGCTCGAAGTTTATTTAAGCGGTTACGAATGGAATGGCGAGGTATTGCGTCCGGCACAGGTGAAGGTTTCGCGCGAGCCGGCGAATTCCCCAGTTGAAAAATGAGCGATCTAATTGTTGGCATCGATTTAGGAACGACGAACTCGGAAGTAGCGGCATTGGTGGAGGGGAAGATGCAAGTGCTGGGGCCTGGCGACCAGCGGATCTTGCCATCGTGCGTGGGCTTTTCGGCAACGGGGGAACTGCTGGTGGGCGAGCCCGCGCGCAACCAGCAGGCGTTATATCCGGAGCGCACGGTGCGCAGCATTAAGCGGCGCATGGGGAGCCAGGAGACGGTGACGCTGGGGGACAAAAGCTTTACGCCGCCCGAAATCTCCGCGCTGATTCTGAGAGAACTGGCCGAGTGGGCACGAATCTCGCTAGGCGAGCGGCCGGAGAAGGCGGTGATCACAGTGCCAGCCTATTTCTCGGACGCGCAACGCAGCGCGACGCGTGAAGCAGGCGCGCTGGCGGGGCTGGAAGTGGTGCGGATTTTGAATGAGCCCACGGCGGCGAGCCTGGCTTACGGCTACGGCGATGGGGCGCGGCATACGGCTTTAATTTACGATCTGGGCGGCGGCACGTTCGACGTTTCGGTGGTAACGGTGGAAGGCGACATCACGGAGGTGCTGGCGAGCCACGGGAACAATCGGCTGGGCGGCGACGATTTCGACGATCTGCTGGTGGAAAAGCTGGCGCAGGCGTTTCAGAAGCAATATGGAGTTGACGTAAGGCAAGGGCATCCGGCCGCGAAAGCGCGTTTGTGGTGGGCTGCGGAAGAGGCCAAGAAACGGCTGAGTTGGGAGCCTTACGTGACGATTCGAGAGGAAGCGCTGGTCACTCGCTCGGGCAAGCCACTGCATCTGGAGTTGGAGATTTCGCGCAGCGAGTATGAGAGCCTGATTCGTCCGCTGGTGGATTCGACGCTGGACAGCGTTTCGAAGGCGCTGCAGGATTCGGCCAAGAAGCCCGGCGACATGGATGCGGTGCTGCTGGTGGGTGGATCGACGCGCACGCCGTTGGTGTTCAATCGGCTGAACGAGTTGATGGGGATTGAGCCGAGGCAGGATGTGCATCCGGACCTTTGCGTAGCACTAGGGGCGGGCGTGCTGGCGGCGCGGCTGGCGGGGCGTGAAGTGGACCGAGTGCTGTTGGATATTTCGCCCTATTCCTTTGGTGTTTCCTTTTTGGGGGAGCGTGGGGGCGTGCCTTATCCACATTGCTACAAGCCGATTATCCGGCGCAATACGGCGCTGCCGCTGACGCGCACGGAACAGTTCGCGACCAGCTATCCGTTTCAGACCGAGGTGGATGTGCAGGTGTATCAGGGCGAGGATGACGACGCGCTGAAGAACATTCTAGTGGGCGATTTCCGCGTTGAGGGCTTGACCGCGCTGCCGGAAGCGAACGAAATTCTGTGCAGGATGCGGCTGGACCTGGACGGCATTTTGGAAGTGACGGCGGTGGAGAAACGCACTGGAAAATCGAAGCAGATTACGATTGCCAATGCGCTGCAGGCGAAGACCGCGGAGGAGATTGCGGCGGGGCGCAGGCGGATTCAGGAGCTGTACGAATCGCGTCCCGAACCTTTCCCGGGCGGCTTCGAGGATGGCGCTGAGATGGAAATGGCGGAGGAGGAGGCGATAGAGGCGGAATGGCGCGCCGCTCTGCCTGGTGAGAAGGAAGCGGAGGATTTGGTGGAACGCTCGCGAAAAGTGCTGCCGCGGATGCATGCGGAGGACCGCGAAGAGGCGATTGACCTGCACGAAAAGATCGGAGTGGCGATTGAGGCCGGGGACGAGGCGGCGCTGGCAGAGGCTTCGCGAGCGCTCCGCGAGTTGCTCTTCTTTATGGAAGGGAAACCGAATTGAGCGAGGGGAACCGCTGTCCGGTTTGTCAGGCGCGTTTTCGGGGGGCTCGTATTTGCTCACGGTGTGGCGCGGATTTAGGGCGGTTGATGCGAATCGCGATGGAAGCTTGGCAGTTGCGGGAAGCGGCTCGAACGGCATTAGCGGCGGGGGCGTTCGGGGTTTGTTTCGAGTTGGCGAGCAGGGCCCAGGAAGCACAGAGTACTCCGGGCGGGGAAGCCTTACGGAGGATCGGGGAGTGGCTGAAGAGCGGTTCCGCTTAACGCTTCCGGCTTCCGATTCGGCGGGAGGCTATACCCTGTTTTTCCAAGTCCTAATGCTCCATTAGCCTGTACTCAAAGGCGACGGTCAGTTCTGGTACCTCTTCCCTGTTCAGTGCTCGGGTGGGCGGATTTAGCGGTTCGGCGAACTGAGGTACGGGCTGGCTAAACGACGCTTGGCCTTTAACAGAGTGAAAAGGGGAACCTTACGGCCTGGGAGCTAAATATAGGCTGTACCGGAAGCAGGGATCTAAATCGACCGTAGACTCCAAGGCGGCGCGGAGGGTCGACAACAGAATTGGCGTGTGGAAATATGGACTAGGATGTAGTTTACGGGCTGTTCCCGCTTAAGCGGCGGACAAGGCCGAAAGAGTGCAAGCTGAAAATGTCGAAGAGAATCGGGAAATACGAAATCACGGCGGAGATAGGACGAGGTGGATTCAGCCGGGTGTACCGCGGCTTTGATCCGAATGTGAACCGGCCTGTAGCCATTAAGGTTTCCACACGAGAGAGCGACCCCGAACACCTGAGCCGCTTCCGGAACGAGGCTTCGGCGGCGGGCAACCTGCGGCACGAGAACATTGTCACGATTCACGATTACGGTGACGACGATGGGGTGCCGTATCTGGTGATGGAGTTGCTGGAAGGGCGCGACCTGCACCACATCATGCGGGACGGTCCGAAGTTCAGCATGTTGGAAAAAATGCAGGTGATGTCGCAGGTAGCGCAAGGGCTGCATTGCGCGCACTTGAACGGCGTGGTTCACCGCGATATTAAGCCGGCGAATGTGATGGTGCTGGCGGACGGCACGGTAAAGATTCTGGACTTCGGCATTGCGCGCATGACGGGCGAAGTAAGCCGGTTGACGCAGAACGGCTATCTGGTGGGTACGCCGCTATACATGAGTCCGGAGCAATTGCAAGGCAGCGAGGCGGACGCCTTGGGCGATGTGTGGGCGTATGGGGTGTTGTATTTCGAGTTGCTGACGGGCCAGCATCCGTTCCTTTCGCAGGACAACACAAGGCTGATTCGAAATATTACGATTGTGAATCCGCCTTCGGTGCATGCGCTAACGCGCGGCATACCGGAGGGGCTGGCACAAGTGATCCGGCGCGCGCTCACGAAAGACAGGCGGCGGCGGTATCAGAGCCTGGAAGACGTGTTGGTGGACACCAATCCGATATTGGCGTTGCTGCAGCGCGAGCAGACCGCCGGGCTGGTTACGGAGGCGCAATATTACCGCAACAGCGGCCAATTGATCGCGGCACGGCGCAGTTCACGGCGGGCGTTAGAGATCGATCCAAGTAATTACGGGGCGCAACAATTGCTGAAATCGATTCAGCAAGAGATGCAGGAGGAAAGTTTAGCGGAGCCGCCCCGGGTGGCGCTGGCGCCGTTAGCGAAAGCCCCGGTGGAAGAAAAGCGGCAAGAGCCCGTCGCACCGCCTCCCCCGCCCACACCAATGCCAGCTCCGCCTGTGGCCGAAGTGATTGCGCAACCGGTAGCACCTCCGGTCGCGGTTTGGCCGCAAGACGAGCCGGAGATGATGCTGCCCGAAAGAGAACCGGAACCGGTGGCGGCGGTAATCCCTGAGCCGGTGGTGGCGGCTATTGCGCCAGAGCCTGTAATGCCGATACCAGTGCCGACGCCGGTGCCAGCGCCGGCGCCCGCACCCATGGTTGCGGTAGCGGAAGCCCCGGTAGTGCCGCAGTTAGCAACGGCTGTCGAGACCCCGGCGCCTACGAACCCGACGAGATCGCGGCCGGTGATGGCTTCCGGCGCGGCGGCGGCCATTGCGGCGGCGGTGGCAGCGGCTAAGGCGCGGCAAGCGGAAGAAGAGAAGCAGCAGAAGGAAAAACAACCCGAGCGGGAAGAAGCAAGCACGCCCGCGGTAAGGGCTACACCACTGGCAGTATCGGCATTGCCGACGACGCGCGTGGCGCCGCCGCCTCCGCCCACGGGTTCGTTTAGACGGCCCGAGAACGGATCGGGCATATTTGTAACGGAAGATCCGCTGGTTGTGAAGCGTCCGGCGGCGGCGGTCATGACGCAGCGGATGAATGCGGAATCGACAGCAGCCGTGGCCACGCCGACGCCTGCACCGCCGCCACCTACGCGGCTTCCTGGAACGCGAGCTATTCCGCCGAGTGTTCAGCGGAGCAGTAACGGAACGGCTGAAACGAAAACTCCAACGCCCGCCGCGCCTCAGACGGACAGGAGACCCGCGGCGGATAATCTGCCGATGCGACGGCCGCCCTCAGAGGTGTACGCCAAGGGAAAGCGGAGGAAATCTTCGAGCTCGTTATTTGCGGAGAAAAAGCCGGGGAAGGCCTTTCCTTGGGCTCTCGTGATATTCGGCTTGGCGCTGGCGTCGGTGGCGGGAGCGCTATTCTTCTTTTCGTGGTCGGCACCCAAGTACGCAAGCGCTCCGGCATTGCTGCCGGAAAAAATGATATTCAGCTGGAAGCCGGTAACGGCGTTTCCCCCGGAGCAGTTGTTGACACTGAAGGGCGGGCCGGCGAATGCGACCTATACGGCTACGAGCGACGAAGATTGGCTGGTGGTGACGCCGGAAGCTTACGAGGGGAACAACCGCACCTGGCAGATCAAAGTAGAGCCGGACAAGTTGGCGACGACCGGTCCGAGCACCAATACGGGTTGGATTGACGTCACATCGGGCGAAGGCTTTAAGACCCAGGCGGAAGTGACACTGAAGGTTGGAGCGATGGAAGCCACTCCGCCGACGAAGAGCAAGAAGACGCCGGCGACAACGCCGAAGGCCGATCAGACTCCATCGGCGGTGACCACCGTGGCGGCGCCGACAACGAAGCCGTTGGCAACGGTGACAAGCGGAACCAGCGCGACAGATTCGGCGAAGACGGTAGTTGCCAAACCAGCCGCAAAAAAACTTGATACTTCCACGAAGAAACCGGCGAACGACGGGAACGAACCTAATTAAGCGAATCAGTTTAAGAGAACCAGTTTAAGAGAACCAGTTTAAGAGAACCAGCGCGTCATGACGACCTTTTGTTCGGTGTAGAAGGCAACGGCGTCTTTGCCATGAGCGTGCAGGTCGCCAAAGAAGGATTGTTTCCAGCCAGTGAACGGGAAAAAGGCCATAGGCGCGGCGACGGCCATGTTAACGCCAACCATGCCGACCTCGATGCGCGAGGCATATTCGCGGGCGGAGCGGCCGTCGGATGTGTAGATGGTTGTCGTGTTGCCAAAGGGCGAACTGTTGACCAGATTGATAGCATCATCAAGAGTTTCGGCGCGGATGACGGAAAGAACCGGGCCGAAAATTTCTTCTTTGGCGATGGTCATGGTTGGAGTGACGTTATCGAAAATTGTGGGACCGAGGAAGAAGCCCTCGCCCTGCATTTGCGCGCGGCCATCGCATAACGGCTTGGCGCCTTCCACGACTCCTTTCTCGATATAGCGGACGATTTTCTCACGATGCTCTTTGGTGACAACCGGGCCCATACCGGAAGATTCATCGACGGCATCACCCACTTTGAGCTGGCGGCAGCGTTCGACGAGCGCGGCCAGAATGGGTTCGGCCGCTTTGCCTACCGGGACGAGGACGCTGCCCGCAAGACAACGTTCGCCGGCCGCTCCAAAGGCGGAACTCATAATGGCATCGGCGGATTTTTCAATGTTGGCGTCGGGCATGACGACCATGTGATTCTTGGCTCCGCCCAGGGCTTGCACGCGTTTGCCTTCGGCGGCGGAGGTGGCATAGATGTATTTCGCAATGGGCGTGGAACCGACAAAAGAGACGGCGCGGACGAGCGGATGTCTTAGCAGCGCATCGACCACTTCCCTGCCCCCGTGCAGCAAGGTCATGACGCCGGGTTTGAGGCCGGCGTCGGCCAGGAGTTCGCAAGCGCGGGTGGGCGTGAGCGGAACTTTTTCAGAAGGCTTCAAAACAAAAGCGTTGCCACAGGCGATGGCGAAAGGGTACATCCACATAGGGACCATGCAGGGAAAATTGAACGGGGTTATGCCGACACATACGCCCAGGGGCTGGCGGATGCTGTGGGAATCGATACCGCGCGAGACATTTTCGAGCGATTCACCCATCATCAGGCTGGGCATGCCGCAAGCCACTTCGACCATTTGAATGGCGCGGCGGACTTCGGCTTTGGAATCGTCGAGGGTCTTGCCGTTTTCGCGCGAAAGAGTAGTGGCGAGTTCGACAAGGTGTTTTTCGAGGAGGTTTTTGAAGCGGTAGAGGGGCTGAACGCGGTCGGCCACAGGGATATCGCGCCATTCGAGGAATGCGTGGTGGGCGGCTTGGACGGCACGATCGACATCTTGCGTGGCGGCGTAAGGAACTTGAGCGATGACTTCGCCGCTGGATGGATTGACGACGTTGTGAAGATCGCGCTGGGGCGATTCCCACTTGCCATCGATCAGGAAACTTGCGCTGGCGATTGTTTCGGTGAGGGCCATACTTTTTCTCCAGTAAAAGACATTAAAGCGAAATAGACGAGAGCAGAAACGAAGAAGCCGACGAACCAAGCATAGCGATAAAGGACCGCGAGAGATGGAACGAACAGGCCGATGAGAGCGATAAAAACGCCGGCCGCCAGCGCCCAGAGCGCGTTCAGGTTGAAGCCATTCGAATACTCGTAAGCGCCGTGGCGGCGGTAGAGGTCTTCGACATTGAGGGCGGCGCGGCGTACGAGAAAGTAATCGGCAATCATGACGCCGGCGATGGGGCCAAGCAAACCAGAATAGCCGACAAGCCAGCCGAAAATGTAGGAGCTGAAATCTCCAAGGAGTTTCCAGGGCATCATGAGAACGCCGACAACGCCCGTGATGAGACCGCCGGTGCGGAACGAGATGAGGCGGGGGTTGAGGTTGGAAAAATCGTTGGAGGGTGAGACGACGTTGGCGGCAACGTTGGTATTAAGCGTGGCGATAAGCAGCGCGATGAGAGCGACGAAGGCAATGACGGGTTGATTGAAGCGGCCGAGGAGCTCCACGGGATCCCAAATGGGTTGGCCGAAAATGACGGCTGAGGCGGAGGTGACGGCCACACCAATGAAGGAGTAGAGAGTCATGGCGGTGGGAAGGCCGAGAGCCTGACCCACCATTTGAGCCTTTTGCGAAACGGCGTAGCGAGTGAAATCGGGGATGTTGAGAGCGACGGTGGCCCAGAAGCCAACCATGCCAGTGACGGAAGGAATGAAGAAGGCGAGAAATTCGGCATTGGTTTTGAACTTACTGGGCGCGGCGAGAACGGGACCGAGACCGCCGGCTTTGCTTGTGACCCACCAAAGGAGAAGCAGCCCGACGGCTAGCATAAAGGGGGCGGCGATGCCTTCGAGAATTTTGATGGTTTCGATACCGCGAATGACGACCAGCATATTCAGCGCCCAAAAAGCGAAAAAGCAAACCCATTTTCCGGCGGCGAAGTGAGCCCAGGAGGGGGAAACGATTTGCAACATGGAGTTGATGGCTGAACCACCGATCCAGGTTTGAATACCGAACCAGCCACAGGCCACCAGGGCGCGCAAAACAGCAGGGACATTGGCGCCGCGCACACCAAAGGACGCACGCACGAAGACGGGAAACGGGATGCCATATTTTGCGCCGGCGTGGGCATTGAGCAACATGGGCACCAGAACAATCAGGTTGCCGAGGAGAATGGTTCCGATAGCTTGCCACCAGCTCATGCCGCCGGCGATGAGTCCTGAGGCGAGCATGTAGGTGGGGATGCAGACACTCATACCGATCCAGAGAGCGGCGTAGTTATAGGTGCGCCAATCGCGGCGCGAGGGTGGAATGGGTGCGAGGTCCGCGTTGAAGAGAGAGGGATCGGGGTGACTCAACGCTTGCTCACGCGCGCGGTTCATCTGCATATTAACTCCAGGCGCCACCGCGGGCTTGACGGCGGAGATAGTGGCCGCGGCCGGTGCGGCCGATGAACCTGTCATTTTCCACGATGACGTCGCCGCGCGAGAGCACGATTTTGGCGTTGCCCTGGACGTGGAAGCCTTCAAACATCGAGTAATCGACGCGCATGTGATGAGTCGCGGCACTGATGACGTGATCGGCTTGCGGATCCCAAAGAACGATATCGGCATCGCTGCCTACGGCGATCTCGCCTTTCTTGGGGTAGAGGCCGAAGAGTTTGGCGGGAGTGGTAGAGACAAGTTCCACGAAACGGTTTAAGCTAATGCGGCCTTGATTGACGCCGTGATGATGGATGAGTTGGAGGCGATTTTCCACGCCGGGGCCACCGTTGGGAATTTTGGTGAAGTCGTCGATGCCGAGACTCTTTTGATCTTTGAAGCAGAAAGGACAGTGATCTGTAGAGACGACCTGCAGACGATCTTCCCGGAGACCATCCCAGAGTTTATCGAGATGATGTTTTTCGCGGAGAGGCGGAGTGAAGACGTATTTGGCCCCTTCGAAGTTGGGGCGGGCGAGTTCGTCCACGGTGAGCAGAAGATATTGGGGGCAAGTTTCGGCGAAGGCGGGGACGCCGCGATCACGGGCCTCGCGAATTTCGTTGAGGGCGTCCTCCGAAGATAAGTGGACGATATAGACAGGCGCGCCGGACATCTCGGCCATGGCAATGGCGCGATGAACGGCTTCGGCTTCCGCCTTGACCGGGCGAGTAAGGGCGTGATAAATAGGCGCGCGCTTACCCTCGGCCAAGGCCCGCTGAACAATGACGTCAATGACACTGCCGTTTTCGGCGTGCATGCAGATGAGAGCGCCGTTCTTGGCGGTGCGGCCGAGCGCCTTGAAGATGGTGGCGTCGTCAACCATGAGGACACCTGGATACGCCATGAAGAGCTTGAAGCTGGCGACGCCTTCATCGACCAGGGAATCCATGTCTTCGAGTCCCGCTTCGCCCAAGTCAGTGACGATCATGTGCAAGCCGTAATCAATGGACGCTTTGCCATCGGCTTTTTTCCACCAGGTATCGAGGGCGTCGCGCATTTTGGTGCCTTTGGGCTGAATGGCGAAATCAATGAGAGTGGTGGTGCCACCGAAGGCAGCGGCTTTGGTGCCGGTTTCGAAATCGTCGGCGGAGGTGGTGCCGCCGAAGGGCATATCGAGGTGAGTGTGGACGTCGATGCCGCCTGGGAGGAGAAGGAGGCCAGAGGCATCAATGACGCGATCGGCGGTGGTGAGCGGGATGGAATCGGCGACGTCTTTGATGGTTTCGTTTTCAATCAAGAGATCGCCGGGATAGGTGCGTTGGGAGGTGACGATGGTGCCGTTTTTGATGAGAGTGGTCATAGCTCGGCTCCGTTGAAAAACCGGGTAACAGTGTAGAAACACCAGAGGCTGACCAGGAGGTCAGCCGCAGACCTGGAGGTCCGCCCCACAAGCGCGAGGCCCGTGGGTAGTCCCTTGAAAGTGTGTGAGAACGAGCGGCAGGCGGAACCGCCTGCCCCACCTGGTCTTGATTCTGATTGCCAGTGTAGTGGTGGAGTCATGCTTGGGTTCTTTCGGACCAGCTTTGCGGCTGATCGCCTTGGTCTACGCGGACCATGCTGATGCAGTTTTCAACGGGACAGACGAGCCAACAGAGATTGCAGCCCACGCATTCATGTTCGTCCACCTTAGGGATGCGATGCACGGGAGTGGCGTGGGAGACGGCTGGGCTGGCGGGAGTAGAAACGAGCCCGGCACGGCTTACGGCAGCGGCGGCTTCGGGATTGACGTAGCCATCGACGTGAATGCACTGATGCGCGCCATCCCAGCAGGCGGTGTAGCAGAGCTGGCAACCGATGCAGGTTTCGGGATTGATGCGGGCGACGATTTTGTAATTGAGATCGAGGTGCTGCCACTGAGTGACACGCGGCAGTGAGAGGCCGCGGAAGGCGGCAAGATCCGGGTAACCTTTGGAATCCATCCAGCGGCTGAGGCCGTCCAGCATGTCTTCCACGATACGAAACCCGTAGTGCATGGGCGCGGTGCAGGCTTGCAAGGTACCTGCGCCGAGAAGAATGAACTCGGCTGCTTCGCGCCAGGAGCCGATGCCGCCAATGGCAGAGATGGGGAGCTGGACTTGCGGGTCGCTCGCAATTTGCTCAACCATGTGAAGGGCGATGGGTTTCACGGCAGGGCCACAGTAACCGCCATGGGAGGACTTAGCACCGACGTCGGGGCGCGGAGTGAGGGTATCGAGATCGATGCCGGTGATGGAGTTGATAGTGTTGATGGCGGAGAGTGCGTCAGCGCCTCCTTTTTTGGCGGCGCGGGCGACTGTGCGGATGTCACTGATGTTAGGAGTGAGTTTGACGAGGACGGGAGTGCGCGCGACCTCTTTGACCCATTCGGTAATCATGGAGGCGTATTCCGGCACTTGACCGACCGCGCTGCCCATACCGCGCTCACTCATGCCGTGAGGACAGCCGAAGTTGAGTTCGAGACCATCGGAACCGGCGTCTTCAGCGCGTTTGACGATATCGTGCCAAGCTGCGCGCTTGGATTCAACCATGAGCGAAGCGATGACGGCGTGGTGGGGATAGCGCTGTTTGACTAGCGAGATTTCACGGAGGTTGACGTCGATAGGCCGGTCGCTAATGAGTTCGATGTTGTTAAGACCCATCATGCGGTAACCATTGAGATCGACCGATGAGTAGCGGGAGGAAACGTTGGTGATGGGTTCGCCAATGGTTTTCCAGACCGCGCCACCCCAACCGGCGTCGAAAGCGCGCATGACTTGGTCGGCGCAGTTGGCGGGAGGGCCGGAGGCGAGCCAAAACGGGTTGGGAGAGTAGATGCCAGCGAATTGAGAGGTTAGGTCAGCCATTGGAGGATTCCTTGGGCGGCGCGTTTGCCTTCGGCGGCGGCATCGACCACTTCGCGGCCGCCGTTGACACAATCGCCACCGGCAAAATATTTGGGATCGGCGGTTTGCCCCGTCGGTGGATTGACGACGACCAAGCCGTTACGCAGTTCGATGGTGCGGATTTTTTGGAGAGTCTCAAGCAGACGCGATTGGCCGATAGAGACGATGATTGTTTGACAGGGGATGACGAGGCCATTTTCACATTCGACGGCGTGTTGGGTGAAGCGGATGGGACGGGCGTTCCACACGAAGTGAACGCCGGCGCGGCGGGCATGCTCATATTCGAAGGCGAAGGCCGACATGTTCGATTGGAAGCGGCGATAAAGGATGGAGACGTGGGATGCGCCGAGGTATTTGGCGGCGACGGCGGCGTCGATGGCAGTGTTGCCGCCGCCGATGACAGCAACAGAATCACGAACCGGTAGAGGGTGGGCAGTTTTGTAGGCGGCGATGAAATCCAGGGCGTTGACAACGCTGGGCAGAGTTTCTCCAGGAATGCCGAGCGGCTGGGTTGCGCCCAGGCCAATGCCAATGAAGATGGCGGCGTGATCGCGTTCGAGATCTTCGATGGAAAGATTTTCGCCAACCGCTACACCGGTACGAAATTCAACGCCCGTGGCGCGAATGAGATCGACTTCGCGGGTGGAATCGGTGGGAGTGAATTTATATTGCGCGACGCCGTAGGTATTGAGGCCGCCGGGTTGGGGACGCTTATCGAAGATGGTAACGTTGAAACCGTGTTTACGAAGCTCGGCGGCACAGGCGAGCGAGGCTGGTCCTGCGCCGATGCAAGCGATTTTCCTGGCGCCCGCAATAGTTTTGTAGGGAAGCTTGCCGGCGGAGGCGTAAAAATGATCCATGGCGTGACGCTGCAACAGGCCGATGGCGATAGGCTGGCCGTTGATGTTGTGATAGACGCACGCGCCTTCGCAGAGAACATCAACCGGGCAGACGCGCGAACAACTGAGGCCGAGAACGTTAGCGTCGAGAATGGTTTCGGCAGAACCGGGCAGGTTCGCGGTGGCGATTTTCTTGATAAAGCGGGGAACGTCAATGTGGGTGGGGCAGGCGGAGGCGCAGGGGGCATTCCAACAAAACAGGCAGCGGTTGGCTTCGGTAACGGCCGCTTGGGGCGTCAGAGGCGGGTGCAGTTCGGGGAAGGCGATTTCGGGTTGGGTCACTGGAATATCCGTTTTAGTTTCCAGTGTCGCAGACGCTACGTCGTTTCGGCGTTGCGGGTATTGGTGCCGATTAAGAACAAGCTGGACCGGACGGGCGGACGGCAGGATCGATAGGCGGACAAGGGGTTTTTGACGTGCGATGGCAGGGCGCTGAGAGACGGCAAGTGGCCCGCTATTAATAGTAGTGGATTTGCGCGGCCAGATGTCAGTTGTTTTGAGTTTTGAGGGAGGGGTTTTTGACGCGCCGAAAAACGGAGGAATGGCCACAGATAAACACGGATAAACACAGATAGGAAAACGAACGGTTAAGTGGAGGCGGAGTGAGTTTTGCATTTCGGTTCCAGAGTAGAGGAGGGGATTTGGGACGACGGTTTGACAAAGGTGGGTTATTGGGGTTAAGTGGCTGATGAGGATAGGGTTAGAGAGTCTTGAAGAAAGTTTGAAAGATTGTGACTGTGAAAAATGATGGCCGATTCGGATGTGTTGAAACGATGCGCGGGGAGAAGTCACTAAGCAGATGATGGAGACGGAGTTTGGGACGGAGCAGACGACCGATGAAGATCGGGCTTACAAAGGGTCGCGGTTTTCGGAGGTTCGAGAGGCGATCTTCGCCAATTCCTATCAGCGGGTGTGGGGCGGTGAGGGCGAAAAAGCTTTGCCCGTTTACCCGGTGACGCTGGGTAGCGTGTTGCGCGGCGTGCTGCCGTTTGGCGCACCTTACCTGTTCCTCAAAGCGAGTGAACGTACGGTAGATTCCGCCGCCGATTTGCGCTGGGGAAGCGATGGCAAGGGCTTTCGGCGCATTTTGCATCCCAACGGCGTTTGCCTCACGGGCGTGTGGCGCATCAACGAGGCAACCGATTATACGGGTTACTTTGCGAAAGGCAGCGAAGCGCTGCTGGTGGCCCGCTACTCGACGTGCTGCGAGGAAACGCGGCGCGGGTATAACCGATCGTTGGCGATGGTGGGCAAGCTCTTTCCCACAACCGATCCGGCTCATGCGACGCCGCTGCGCACGGCAAACTTTATCACGCAACAAGATATTGGCGGAGCGCGCACGGATTACATTAACGATGCGGAACTGCGAAACGCGCCGGACACAACCGTGTCGCGCAGAGGCGGCGGAGTTCCCATCTTGCTCATCACGGGTGCCGTGTTCGGGAAAGCCGACCGGCAACCGAGCATTCGACAGTTGTATCAGATTGCGGAGCTTGGCAAGCCGGCGAATGAGCCGACACGCGCTCCCGCGTTCATGCGGCTGATTGTAGCTCCGAATCAGCCGAGAATTGAAGGGGACCTGCTCGATTTTCGCGATGAGATCATGGCGCAGATCTTCGATAAAGGCGATCCTAAGCCGAAGCGCAAACTCACGTTCTTGATAGAAGTGACGGACGAAGGCGTGACCACCGGAACGTCATTGCGCCAACGCCGCACGTTTCAAAATTGGCGGCGCATTGGAACGCTGACGTTCGACGATGCGGTTATTTCATATAACGGCGATTGCGTCATCCACTTCAACCATCCGACATGGCGCGAGGATCGGAACGACCCTGCCACGGGAACGAGAGTGAATGGGAGAAAGGTTCGTTGATGGTTTGTTTGGGAGGGCTACTCCGGATTCTCGTTATCGAGGTTCTTGCCGGCAGCCCGCACATCGCGCTGATTCCAGAACCTTAATTGCTCTGCCAACTCCACGGCAGCACCAGGTCTGACAGGCAGACTGCCGAGAGACTTCAGTCTTTCTTCGAGATCTTCCTCTCCAAAAAATAGCGGTGTTTCCTCAGAAATGCGGGAAGCCGGCTGCGAGATGGCCGCGCGCAACTTGAAGGGAGCGCCCGGAGAAAACGGAAGAGTTTTAAAGGCACTTGTTAAACGGTCGTCGAGCGCGAGCAACACGCGAATCTGGCTTCGCAATTCGCGAGAATGGCTGCCCGCTCGCAGGACTCGCTCCAGTTCGCCGCGACTGAGTATGCCGCGCATATAGTTTTGTACAGTTTCGACATCCGTCATCGCAAATGCTCCCATATCGTTCTGAGGCGCTCGCTCTGTGCCAGACTCCGAAGGGCGCGGTGGAGCCGGACATGAACGGTACCAGTTTTAAGCCCAAGGCGGCTTGCGATCTCAGCAACCTCCAGATCCTCCAGATACTTAAGCCGGACAACAGTCGCCTGGGATTCCGGCAAATGATTCAGCGCCATTAGAATGGAAAGTCGATCGTCAATCTCAATATCGTCCGACCGCTCGACATGGGCGCTTTTGGTCCGAACGATATGCGCATCTATGGATTCGACATTTTGTCTGGATCTACGCCTCAGGAGGTCAAGACAAACGGATCGAGTGATTTGCGCCAACCATCCAACGATCACTTCCGGCTCATCCAAGTCGGAAAGGGCATGCAAGCCTTTGAAAGCAGCAGACTGCACGGCATCTTCGGCATCGTCCGGATCGTGAAGGAACCCAAACGCGATCGAAAAGAACAGACGATAATTCAGTTCTACAACCGTGCCGTACCAATCGAGCACAGGCTGAGGGATCTCCGCCGCAGCAACCGTCTGAGAGGTAAACCAGTTCGTTACCGCCTCGGCAATCCTTACCGTTTGCACCTGCACTCCGTTTACACCCTGTCCGAATCGCTTGTTGGTTACGGAGAAACTCCGGATCGTTCAAGCCATTGGAAAATTGTCGCACATGGGAGTGCGAGAACGGATGCGAGCCCAAACTATGATGTCCGAGCCCGCTCCACTTCGGCCGGCCTGGATTAAAGGAAGCCGAGTTCGTTGCCGTAGGGATGATAGTGGACGCCCCTGTAGTAAAAGCCGTCGGCTGCCAGGAACGGGCCATAAAGGTAGTTGGAGTGCCAAACCCAGCCAAACGTCGGATTCCAAGCCAAATGCCTTCCCTCGACATCTGAGGTCTCGGCACTAGCCGCCGTGCTTGCAGATCCCTGAGTCCCGTAGGGTACCACCGGCAGATGCCCGAGTTCTTTCACGCGCTGTGGCGTGACAACGTATTTCGAGGCTTCCGCTAAAGGTAGTTCGTAAACCAGCCCGCCAGGACCTGTCAGGAATGTTGAATCCATCTTAACGGTCGCGGTTGTTTCTGTGCTCATTTTGATTTCCTCTCCTATTGATTTCTCACGTGCCATAATGCCGGGCACAACCACACGACGCAAACTACAGCCGATAACTTACCAAAAAGATTAAAAAAATTTGGCGAGAGTCGAGATTCAACGGTGGGCCGAAGGGGAGGCCGACCGGGGGGTCAGCCGCGGACCTGGGGGTCCGCCCTACAAAACAGTAAAAAGAGGATTTACTTTGTGGCGCGGTTCCTGTATGCTGATCGAGTTCGCGGTTAAGATGGAAATCCAATCGATAGGCCGGGAGTTCTTCGCTGTGCCAGCCGTCTCGGCGGCGAGCCACCGTCTGTTGGAGGATGTGTGCAGGATTTGCGATGCGGAACGAGCGGCGGTTTGGCTCATATCGGAGGACGGCGGAACCTTGCAGGGCGCGGCGAATTTCGGAGGATCGGAAGGGATCATCGAACATATCGACGTGCCGGCGGTAGGCAGCCTTATAGGGATGGTGGCTTCCACTGGGATAGGAATGTGCTTTGGGTCGGAAGACCCCTACAATCGAGCGGTAGACGCACAGACCGGAACCTCCACGCGGGCGATGGTAGCCGTGCCGTTACACCTGGATGGAAAGTTGATTGGGGTTTTGTCCGCGATCAATCCGCGCGATCGAGCGGCGTTTCGCCGTTCCGACCTGGAGGAATTGTCGTGGCGGGTTTATCTTCTCGGTCTAGTGGTTGCGGATTTGATTACGAAGCAGCTATGATCCAGCGGCCGGCACGACAGTCGCCGGTTATTTAACAATGGCTACTGGAATTGAAAGCATTGTGAGCGCAGCGGAACCTTTGAGTTCCCTTTCACCGCCATTTCAGCATTCGTTCTGGGACGACCTCCGTAGGGTTTACAGCCTTCGAAGATACTTCCTTCGCAACCTGCCGGTGGCCTTGCTAAGCCTGGCGGTTACGTCCGTCGAGGCGTACACAGCCGCCGGGGGCATCAACCTCCTGCAACTGGCGGTGAACGGAATCAACGTAAAAGCCCAGGAAGGGCGCCCTTTCGACAAAGCTGCATTTCTTGTGCATGAAGATCTGCGCAGGCTCGTTCACGGTCGTGAGGATTTTTTCTCGCGCTTGCTGGTGAACGGAGCTGTGGTAGACACTCTGCTCATTTCGATAGCGCTGATGGCTTTGGCAATATTGCTGCGTTTTCTGCGCGATTTTCTGCGCAGTAAAGTCACACTCAGATTGCGCCATCAGTTACGGGAGGATGTGCTGGAGGGCTTGATTCACGAGCCTGCTGAAATCAGGAGACAAAGGCCGGAGGGTACCACTTCGGAGATCTTCCGTTCCGATGTAGACGCCACATCGCAACTGATGGTCTTCGGCGTCCTCAGCGGACTGGAATCTCTTTATCTAGTGGTTTACTTTTCATTCCAGGTGGCACAGACGGGCGGTTGGTATATCCTGCCGTTGTTCTTTCTGATCACGCTGGTTTCGCAGGGCGGCGTGGAACTGCTAACGCGGCGCGCCGAACAGGCCGCGATGAGCGGATCTTATACGGCGCAGCAGACGGCGGCGGCGCAGAGTAACCGATTTTTCAGGCTATTCAACGAATTGCTAGCGCGCGGCGGCGAGAAAAGAGAAGGCCAGCGGGTGGTATCGGCCTGGGATCTGGCGGCGCGGCTGAATACGCGCTTTGCGCTGTGGGCGGGTGCGCGCGGCGCCGGCAATGAAACGTTGCAGCAGTTTGTAATGCCGATCATTCTGATTTCGATCGTTTACAAAGAGCAGGCCGGGCCGCAAATGATGGGAGGGATCATCGCCGTTTCGGCTCTATTAGGCCAAATCACAACTCCCTTTTCAGCGCTCATCGCGACGCCTTCCATGTTGCTGCAATTCCGTCCGAGTTTGCGCTCAATCACAGGGATGCTGGGATACGCCAAACAAAATCCCGAGTCGGAGGACGTTGTGGCGTTGAGGGATAACCGGCAGCCCGCGGAAGTAACGCTGGAGGATGTTACGGTGGCGTTTGGGCCTGCGAGCGAACCTATTCTGCGGTCGATCAGCCTCACTCTGCCGGCGGGGAAACGGGTGGGATTAATCGGCAAATCGGGAAGCGGTAAAACGACGTTGGGGCGCATACTGGCAGGGGAACAGATTCCATCTCACGGGCGCGTGTTGATTGACGGAGTGGATATCACGGAGTGGCCGTTTGTGTGGCGGCGCCAGTTGGTGGGTCTGCTTTATGCCGAGCCCGGCTTCCTTTTGGACACGCTACTGGCGAATGTCCATTTTGGGAGGGAGGTGCGAGAAGCGCAGTTTGCGAGGGCGTGTCAGGTTTCGGGGGTGGATCAAATCGCCGCCCGTCATAACCGCGGTTGGCAGGAACCTATCACTCCGGACGTGCAGTTGTCGAGTGGCGAGAAGCGTAAGGTAGGATTGGCGCGATTTTTGGCATCGCCACACCCGTACCGCCTCCTCGTGTTCGATGAACCGTTCGCCAACGTGGATGCCGCCGGCATTCGCGACTTGGCCGAGCGCGTAGCGGAGGCGACTGAGGGGACGACCTCGCTGATTATTACGCACGACCCGGACGTCATTAAGACCGACTTCAATATATTCCTAAAGCTCGGAAGAATTGAAGGGATCGGCACGCACGATGAGCTGATGAAGGCGAATGCGGACTATGCCCAACTCGTGCGGCGAGACAACGAGCCGACAGCTGGCTGAAGAGCGACGCACGGAGTAGCAAACATTTAGTTGGGGGCGGGTAACGATCCTGCTTTTACGGGGCGAGCCGCCGGTTGGGCTAATTGATAGAGGGCGGCCTTCATTTCGCAGGCGTTCCAGTTGGGCTGGAGTTGGCGCAGCCGGGCTATGATGGCGGCCAAATGCGGCGCGGCGTAGCTGCTGCCCGTGCCCTCGCTGTAGCCGCCGCCCTTCCAGGCCACGCGTATTTCCTCACCACGAGCCACAAACTCGACCAGCTCACCGCAGCGCCGGCCAACATCGAGGCCGGGCAGCTTTCCATAATCCGTCGAGATTACGGTGGGAAAGGAACCTGGATATTCCAGGGCCTGAAAATCGTAGTTGTTACAAGCCGATACCATCATCACGTTGCGGCAGAAGGCTTGGTCCACCACCAATTTGTATTCCGCTACGAAGCGGGCGTTCGAGGTGCCAAAACTGCAGTTTAGAACGTCGTATCCCTGTTTGATGGCCCAGCGCAAACCGGCCAGGACCATTTGGGAGGAGCAGCGTAAATCATTACCGAGCACGCGCAGGCTTTCGATGGTTGCGCCCGGCGCAAATTCGTGGAGGATTCCCGCTACGGCGGTTCCGTGGCCGTACGAATCGTTGCCGCTGGTATCGGAGACTATGGAATACGAATCGTGGGAAGCGACGACCTGCCAGCAGCGAATGGGGCGACCCTGCAGCGCAGCGTGTCCCGTTTCCACGCCCGAATCCACGATGAGGACGCGCACGCCCGCCCCACTCGCATTTTGTAATTCCTTCATTGAGATTGCAGGCACCATAGGTTCAGACTCCCTCCGATTTAACCAACTAAAGATGCGCGCGATATCAGGCGACAACTAAATGCAATCAGGCAATGGACTGATTTTACATTAGAGAAAAAAGGGAACGTGATGAAGTACCTCAAAGCGAGCTTGCGTTACGGCTTCTTTGGTACAAGTAGAGGCGGCTGGAAAGCCTGGCTGGAATGGCCGCCCTACGAAAGCGTGACACGGCAGGCGATGCTCCACTTGCCGACATACTAATTCATAACTCGTCACGGGGCAACCAAAGCACGATACAATAACCAGCGATGTGACCTACTTACCCGGGTTTGATCACGACGTTTTTATCAGCTACTGCCATGGCGACGACCGGCCTTGGATTAGGAGTTTTTATGAACTTTTGAAGCCCGCGCTGAGAGAGCAGCTGGGAGTGGAAGCGAACGTGTGGATCGACGAACAGAACCTCGAAAGGTCGCAAGACTTTCGTTCCGAAATATCGCAAAGCGTTTCGCAAAGCGCCCTTTTCCTCTTCCTCCCCTCTAACCAATACGTGCGGTCGAGATATTGTGTCGAGAATGAGTGCTTCGCCTTCGCACGGACGATTGAGAAGAAGCGCGCTCGATTTGACGCCAAAGAGTTCCAAAATCAACTCTTCGCCTTTCGCGCGGCGATCCTGCCGGTGGACCACGACGACCATTGGCATCTGATTGCGGGGGCCACCGATTACAAGTTTCATGACGGGCGCTTCCGGCTGCCTGTCGTCACAGCTGAATTCATCACTGAGTTCAACCGTTTGGTCATCGACATGGCAGGCCTCTTGAAGCGTATGCGAAACCACAGCACCAAGGTCTTCCTTTATCCACGGGACCCCGGGCCTGGGGTTGCGGAAGCGCACGGCATGATTAAGGCGGAATTGCTCGACCGCGGCTACTCCGTGTTGCCCGACTCGCTGGTTGCTATGGAAAGGCTGGTGCTCGAATCGGCAGTCGCCATCTTTCTTCTTGACGAAGTTTACGACCCCAGGTTGTTGGCGCTTATGGAAATGCTGGTCAAACGCGGACAGCAGCCCTGGGTGGCATGGGAATCGCCCGCCGCGCGTTCAACCTCGGATACGGAGCAGCAATTGCTTGTGGCGCACGTCGAAAAACGGCTGGATTCCACCGGCCGGCGCTACTTCAATTCCACCATCCGCGCCGATCAACTGAAGCGCGAGATCATGGAGTTGCTCAAACCCTCGGCACGAATCGTCTTCGCCCCCAGCCGGAAGCGCCGCGTGGCCCTCATTTACGACCAGCAAACGCGCGAAGAACTCGTGGCGGCGAGCGACATCCGTTTCCACTGGCAATCGGAGTTCGAGTTCGAGCTGCCCAGCAATGGCGTGGCCCCTGCCGCCAGTTGCTCCGATGGCGTGTTGCTGATTTGGGGAAAGGCTGAAGAAGCTTGGGCCTCGGATCAATTTGGGCGTCTCACCAAGGCGCCTGGCAGAAAAGGGCTCTGCGTTTTCGACCCGGAAAAACACGCGATCGTGGAGGCAATCGGGCGGTTGGCTCAAGGGGAATGGCACATTACCGAACACTACGGCCGATTCGTTCCCGCGCGCCTCGACCCTTTCTTTGCCTCCCTCCGCCAGACCAAGTCAGCGGGAGGCGAAGCATGAGTTTTGCGGCGGTGCTCGAACGGCTGCAGAAGCTTGAAAATCCCTTTCCGGGTTTGCGGCATTTTGACGCTGCGGAGGCGCACCTTTACTATGGGCGCGATCCGCAAATTGCGGAACTTGTCCGGAGACTCGAACGGCAGCGTTTTCTGGCGGTGGTTGGCGTCTCCGGCTCCGGGAAATCGTCGCTGGTGCTGGCCGGTCTCGTCCCCGCTCTCGAGCGCCGCTCGGCTTGGCGCGTGATCCGCATGCGTCCGCAAGCCGATCCGTACGCGGAACTGTCGCGCGCCGCGGCGGTTGAGGCCGCCGAGCTCCGCGGCAGCAGCTTCGGCCTGATCAAGGCGCTCGGCGACGGGACACAGCCGGTACTGCTGGTGGTGGATCAGTTCGAGGAACTCTTTCGCTTCAAGGACCAGCGCGGCCTCACGCCGGAGGAAAAATCGCGCGAGGCGGCAACCGCGGCGGACTTCGTCCAGCTCCTGCTCACCACGTGCGCAGAGCTGCGCCACATTTCCATTGTCATCACCATGCGATCGGATTACCTGGGCGCGTGCGCTGAATTTCGAGATCTGCCCGAAGCTCTAAACGGCGCTCAATATCTGGTCCCGCGCCTTACGCGCGAGCAGTTGCGTCAAGCGATTGAAGGCCCCCTTGGCCGCGTCAAGATTTCTCCGGCGCTGGTGCAGCGGCTGCTTAACGACGTGGGCGACGACCCAGGCCGCCTGCCTCTTTTGCAGCACGCTCTTATGTGTACCTGGGACCGCTGGAAGCAGCAAGATCCAGTGGGCGAGAGCGTCATTGAAATCGTTGACTACGAAAAGGCGGGCTGCATCGAGTGCGCGCTCGACCAGCATGCCGAGGAGTTGTTGCGCGGGCTGCCGGAAGAGGTGGTGGGCATCGTGTTCCAGCGGCTCACGGCGCACGGTTCCGATCAACGCGAGCGGCGCGACCCCGCTACCGTGGCCGAACTGCGTGCGCTTTGTCAAAGCGACAAACTATACGAGGTGCTCAATCGCTTTCGCCTGGGAGGGGCCACTTTCCTAACGCCGCGCGAGGGAGAACTGAAGCCCGATACTTACATCGACATCACGCATGAAAGCCTGCTCTGGAGTTGGGGCAAGCTGAGGCAATGGATTGACGAAGAGCAGAAATCGGCAAAAATGTTTCTGGGGCTCATTGAGCGAGCCGACCGGTTCAGACCGGGCGCCGGCCCTTTTCTCGTGGGGTTGGATCTAAGCGACGCCATTCAGTGGCGCGGCAATCGAACGCAATCGGACGCCTGGGCCGCGCACTATGCACCCGAATCCAAACTGCGGCTGGTCCTGGACTTCATCTCGGCCAGCGAGGAGGCGCAGAAGGACGCCGAGATTCTGGAGGCCGGGTCGCGGCATCGGGAACAGCAACGGAAATTGACTTGGCTGGCGTTCATTGCCGCCGCCATACTCGCGGTGCTGGTGTTCATCGCGGGCTGGGAGTGGCGGCAGGCGAGCAAACAACAGAAGTTGGCGGAATCGCGGGAATTCGCGGCCAAGGCGGAGACGCTGGTGTCTTCAGGAATGTTGGGAGATGCTTTGAAAGCTGCGATCAAGGCATTGTCGATTGCCAAAACTTCCGAAGCGCGCGAGGCCATCGCGCACTCATTCCCGCAGGAGTTGACAAAGCTAGCAGGGCATTCCGACGGCGTCTTTATGGCCGCGTTTTCGCCCGACGGAACGCGCGTGCTGACCGCCAGTTTGGACCATACGGCGCGCGTTTGGAATGCCGCCACGGGTCAGCCGATCACGACGTTGGCAGGACCTTCCGACGGCTTCACAAATGCGGCGTTTTCGCCCGACGGCCAACGCGTGGTTACGGCCAGTTGGGACCATACAGCGCGCGTTTGGGATAGTGCCACCGGCCGAGTGATCGCGAAACTGGAAGGGCATGCCGACGGCGTTTCCAGTGCGGCGTTTTCGCCCGACGGCCAGCGCGTGGTAACGGCGAGTTTGGACAAGTCCGCGTGGGTGTGGAATGCCGCCACCGGTCAACCGATGGCGAAACTGGAAGGGCATGCCGACGGCGTTTCCAGTGCGGCGTTTTCGCCCGACGGCGGGCGCGTCGTGACGGCCAGTTGGGACCACACGGCGCGGGTGTGGGATGCCGCCAGCGGGGCGACGGTCGCGAAACTGGAAGGCCATGCCGAGGGCGTTTCCAGCGCGGCGTTTTCGCCTGACGGCCAGCGCGTTGTGACAGCCAGCGCGGACCATACGGCGCGGGTGTGGAATGCCGCCACCGGCCTGACGATCGCGAAGCTGGAAGGGCATGCCGATCGCGTTTCCAGCGCGGCCTTTTCGCCCAACGGCAGGCGCGTCGTGACGGCCAGCTGGGACCATACGGCGCGGGTGTGGGATGCCGCCAGCGGGGCGACGGTCGCGAAACTGGAAGGCCATGCCGAGGGCGTTTCGAACGCGGCGTTTTCGCCCGACGGCCAACGGGTGGCGACGGCCAGCGCCGACAAGACGGCACGGGTATGGAATGCCGCCACCGGTCAACCGATGGCGGAGATAGAAGGCCATGCCGCCCGCCTGTCCAACGTAGCGTTTTCGCCCGATGGCCAGCGCGTGGTGACGGCCAGCGAAGACCACACCGCTATGGTCTGGAATGTTACCGCTTCCGGGGAGGTGATCGCTCACCTTGAAGGCCATTCCGGCGGCGTGCTGAATGCGATGTTTTCGCCCGACGGCGAGCGCGTGGCGACGGTGAGCGCGGACCGCACAGCGCGGGTGTGGAACGCCGGCAGCGGTGAATTGATTGCTAAGATGGAAGGCCATGCCCAGCCCGTCCATAGCGTGGCGTTTTCGCCGGACGGACAGCGCGTGGCAACGGCGAGTCTGGACAATACAGCGCGAGTGTGGAATGCGGACAGCGGGCAGTTGATCGCGAAACTCGAAGGCCACTCGGGCTTTGTCTGGAGCGCAGCGTTTTCAGCCGATGGCGGGCGCGTGGTGACGGCGAGCGCGGACCATACGGCAAGGGTGTGGAATGCGGCCACCGGGCAGCCGATCGCGCAGTTGACAGGTCATTCCGACGGCGTGCTGAGTGCGGTGTTTTCGCCCGACGGCCAACGCGTGGCGACCGCGAGCGCGGACGATACGGCGCGCGTCTGGAATGCGGCCACCGGGCAGTTGACAGCGAAACTAGAAGGCCATGCCGACCGCGTGTCTAGTGTGGTGTTTTCGCCCGATGGCCTGCGGGTGGCGACGGCGAGTTGGGACCATACCGCGCGCGTGTGGGATGCGGTCACAGGCCGGTTGATTTCGAAACTGGAAGGCCATTCCGGAAACGTTTCCAGCGTGGCGTTTTCACCCGATGGCCAGCGCGCGGCGACGGCGAGCGCGGACCATACCGCAAGGGTATGGAATGTTAGCAGCGGGCAGATAATCGCGCTGTTGGAGGGCCATGCCGACCGCGTGTCCAGCGTGGCGTTTTCGCCCGATGGCCAGCGCGTGGCGACGGCGAGCGCGGACAAGACAGCGAGAGTATGGAATGCCCGCACCGGGCAGGTGACCGCGCAGTTGGAAGGCCATTCCGACCGCGTTTATACAGCGGCGTTTTCGCCCGACGGCCAACGCGTGGTGACGGCCAGCGCGGACAAGACAGCGCGCATTTTCCGAATTCTCGCCTGGGAGGAGGTCGCAGGGCTTCTCGCAGCCAACTAGGTTTGAAGATCGGGTCTCACAAATCTCTAGGGATATCCGGAAATTCAGGATATACTACACAGACAATCGGAGCTAATTTGGCATCGCCGTTCAAACCGCCGCCAGAATCAAGAGCCCGTACCCGCTTGCGCCGGAAGAAAGTGCCGGGTATGGCGATCATAGGGCTTGTGTTTTGTGTTTTACGGGTGGGGGAAGCACAGCAGACTCGCTCCGCGGAGACCGGCAATCCTTACATCCATAACTTTGGGTCGGCGGATTCGGACGCTCCCGGCGAGAGCTACGCCACTGTCCAAGACCGGCGTGGAATCGTATATGTGGGAAGTGAGGCGGTAGTAAATGAATACGACGGCATCTCCTGGAGAGAGATCCCAACCGGAGGAGGCCCGCGAAGCATCGTCCGCAGCCTGGCGCAAGACCCGAATACGGGCCGCGTTTGGGTAGGTTCAACAGGCGATTTCGGGTATTTAGATTCAGACAGTACCGGCCGGTTGAAATTCAAATCGCTGCTCGACAAGGTGCCTATAAAGCATCCGTTTTCCGATGTATGGAGCATTGTTCAAACACCATCGGAAGGCACCTTTTTCCAGGCGGCCCGATGGCTCTTCCGCTTTGTAAACGATCAGGCACCGATCCAGGTGTTTTCTCCCCACAAACTGAAAACAGGTAAAAACGGCGAGTTCCAGGGGGCCATTTGCATTGGCGGCAGGTTGTACGTCGGCGATACCGCATACGGACTGCTGCGGCTGGAAGGCGATAGCCTTGTGCGTGTCCCGGGCTCCGAGCAGTTCATCGACGAGGGTCTAGTGGACGCGCGGCGTCTGGTCCTGATGCCTTATGGAAATAGCAAGATTTTGATTGGCCGCAGCTGGTCGGAAGACACGAAAACGCGTTTTAAATCGCCTCTTTTCCTTTACGACGGTTCGAAACTTGCGCCATTCCCGACGGGCGCGGACAAAATCTTAAGCGACCACATGATTACGTGCGGTCAACCAATGAAAGACGATCGATTCGCGCTGGGAACCAAGGGCGGCGGCCTGGTCATCATCGATCAAAGCGGCCACCTGCTGTGGCATATCGCCAAAGAGGCGCGGCTACGCGGCGATGTCCACGGAATTTACCCGAATGAGAACGGTCTGTGGGTCAATCTTTCAAGTGGAGTTTCGAGAGTGGAATTGCCGCCTCCTCTTTCGTACTTCGTTTCCTATGCCGGCGACAAATACAGCATCGAAGAAGGAGCGAAATATAGCATTGTACGGCATCTTGGCTCATTGTATGTGGGCACAAATTCCGGGGTGTACAAGCTATATGCCGATGGCGTTAACGCGCCACATTTCACACCCATTGCGGGAACGTCGAATTCATCGGCGCGCGCATTGGTTTCAGTCGGAGAAGGAAGTAAGGCACGGCTCTTTCTCGGAAATTCCAGCGGCCTGTTCGAGATCGTCAAAGACAAGCCGGTTCCCATTATTCCCCACCGGGCTGTGCGGCCTTATCAAGTTACCTCGATGGTGGTTTCAAAACGAGATCCGAATCGCATTTGGGTTGGGCTTACTCATGGACTGGCGTCCGTACGCGTGAACGCCAGCGGTGTGGAAGATGAAGGCAACTTCGCGCAAGTCGCGGAGTTGGACCCAGCCGTACAAAAAATCGTGGAACAAAAGAACGGCCGGATCTGGTTGGCGACGCAAATCAGCGGCGTAGTGCGGGTCTCCGCGGAAACCACGGCAGCGGAGCAAATTCCCGACAGAAATGCACCAGTAGACCAATTCTTCGTGACCAAGGGACGCGGCCTGAACGTCTTCGAGCTGGGCGGCAACCTCTTGTTCACGTCCAACGATTTGAAGCAACTGTATCGGCTTGATGAAGCGAACCGCAAATTTAGCCCGCTAGACGAACACGATCCTCTTATTATGGGCGCGTCACCCGACCCCGATCCCAAAAGGCGCGGCTTTGGCTTTCAGGAAGACCACGAGGGAAACATCTGGACCTTTCGGGGCAAGGATCTGGTCTTTCTGGCAAAGAAAGGCGATGGTTATCAGGTTGACAAAAAGCACCTGGCGCACGGTCTAACGCACGCGGCCGATCTTGGAAACCTGAGTATCGCTTTCCCTGAAAAAGACGGCGTCGTCTGGTTCGGATCTACCGACCAACTGATCCGTTACGAGTCAGCGAGCGCCCAGCCGGAGACGGTTAAGTACTCAGCCCTGATTCGGCGTGTGGTTGCGAACCTGGGCGGAGCAAAAGGAGAATCCCCAATTATTTATGAGGGAGCAGGTTTAGGATACCCCATCAAAGGGCCGTCGGATTCATCCAATTCCGATCTCAAATTCGAGTTTGCGGGGCCCATCACCTCGGACGAGTCGGCGACTGAGTTTCGAACAAAAATAGACGGCTCTGAAAAGTATAAGAACTGGTCGGAGTGGGAAAAGAAATCCTCGCGGGAATTCACGAATCTGCCGTATGGCGATTTCACGTTTCGCGTAGAAGGCAGAAACGGTAGTGGAGACAAATGCCTGCAAGAGGCGGCATTCTCCTTTTCCATACCTAAACCTTTGTATCTGGAGTGGTGGGCTATCACCGGCTACGGATTGGCTTTGGCGATCGGTCTTTTGGTCTTTTTGTGGGGCCTTGGACGGTCGCGGCGAGCCCGGCGTCTGGAGGTGGAAAAGGAATCGTTGAACGCCGAGAAGAGCCTTCTTACCGAATTCAGCAAGGACCATAGCGCGCTGGATTTCGAAGCGATCTTCC
Organism: Bryobacterales bacterium; assembly: GCA_963785595.1. GTDB lineage: Bacteria > Acidobacteriota > Terriglobia > Bryobacterales > Bryobacteraceae > Bog-105. The sequence continues at coordinate 615,232 of CAWAVY010000007.1, forward strand.
TTAAGCTCTGGGAGCATGTGAAGGATCTGTGCGACGTGGCGGTATTCCGCGCGGGGCGGTTGGACGCGGATGGTCAGCAGCTCGAGTACAGCGTCGTCCTCGCAGGAGCCCAGCGAATGCCTGGCTTCAGCGTTGCGACCACGCCGCTAGAGCGGATGGAAGCTTGGTGCATCAGCCGCGGGTTGCCCGTTCTGTTTCGGAATGCGCCGGAAGAAACGGGCCGGTATATCGAAGCGGATGGCGAGGATGCCGATCTGCCCGCCCGTATCTACTTACCGCTGATATCAAAAGGCAGGGTTCGAGGGCTGGTGGCGTTCGGGAGCCCGCGAAAAAACGCCTACAGTGATTACGATTTCCATTTGTTGCAAACTTTGACGGCCTACACTTCCATTGCGCTCGACAACGCGGATGCCCATAGCAAACTCAATTCGACGCTGGAGAACCTTGAAAACACCGTTCGGGCGCGAACGCTCGAACTTTCAGAGCAGGCCGAGACCTTGCAGAAGGCTTACGAGACGGTAGAGTCTTTGAGCGAGGTGGGCAAGCAGATTACGGCCTCGCTCGATCTGGATACGGTTCTGGTCAGAGTTTACAAATACGTGAGCCACATCGCGGATGGAACTCTCTTCGGCGTGGGCTTGTTGGTACCAGAGGAGCACAAGATCGAATATCTTCTCGCCATGATGAGGGGCGAGCGCGCTGAACATTACCGCAGGGATACCAGGGACCCGAATCAGTTCGCGGTGTGGTGCATTCAGAACCGGCAGCCCGTAGTGATGAACGACGTGGAAAACGAATATACGCGTTACATCGAAAAGATGGATCAGGGGGGACCAAAACTGGAAGAAGGGGGCCGGCCTCTGTCACCGGCCTCGATCGTTTATATACCGCTGATGACACAAGATCATGTAATGGGCGTGATGACTGTGCAGAGCTTCGAGAAGAACGCTTATTCGCCTTATCAAGTCAACTTGCTGAAGAGCCTGGCGGCCTACACGAGCATTGCAATCGATAACGCCACGGCGTATAAGCGGTTGAATGAGCGCGAACGTGAAATTCATCAGCAGGCCGCCGAACTGGCCACGGTGAATGAAGTGGGGCAACTGGCGGCATCCACGCTGGATGTTAGAGGCTTGATTCTGCAAGTAGGCGACAAGGTTCGCGACGTATTCAAGGCGCAAGTCGCTTACGTGGGGATACACGACCCAGCGGCTGGCCTTTTGACTTTCCCGTATGGACACGGGCGGGAATTCCCTCCGTTACCGGCAGGCCGGGGCTTGGCATGGCGCGTCCTGCGGGGGCGTAAGCCGCTGCTGATAAACGAAGACACAACGGATGGCCGGCGAACTGTAAGCGCCGCGCAGATGGACGCCGGGACAACCTCCTTTATGGGCGTGCCGATTCGGGCGGGCGGCGAATTCGCCGGCGTCATCGGTGTGCAAATCACCGATGAGCAACGGCGTTTTAACGAAAACGATTTGCGGCTGCTGGTTACGATTGCCGCCAGTGTAGGCGTGGCTATGCATAACGCGCGTCTATTCGAGGACGTAAAAGCGGCCGACGCAGCCAAAGGCAACTTCCTTTCAACCGTGAGCCATGAATTGCGGACCCCGCTGACTTCTGTGATGGGCTTCGCAAAGATTATCAAGCGGCGGCTTTCCGAAAGGTTGTTTCCGCTGATTCCGGTGGACGACAAGAAGATCGTTCAAACCATGCAGCAGGTGAGCGAAAACCTGGACGTTGTGGTGAGTGAGGGACAGCGCCTTACCAAGCTGATAGATGAGGTGCTTGATCTGGCAAAGATTGAATCCGGCAAGATCGAATGGCGAATAGAATCGTTAAGCGCGCCGGAACTCATTGGCCGGGCAGTGGCGGCGACGTCATCGCTGGTGGAAAATAAGCCAGTTTCGCTGAGCGCCGAGATAGAGCCAGATTTGCCGCCGTTTATGGGCGATCGAGACCGTCTGATCCAAGTGGTCATTAACCTGATATCGAACGCGGTAAAGTTCACCAGCCAGGGGCCAGTAACATGCCGCGCAAAACAAGTGGGTAGTGAGATCGTCATCAGCGTGACCGATACCGGGCTGGGCATTTCGCCCGAAGACCAGCCGAAAGTCTTTGAGAAGTTCAAGCAGGTAGGAGACACGCTCACGGACAAACCGAAAGGGACCGGCCTAGGGCTTCCCATCTGTAAGGAGATCGTGGAACATCACGGGGGAAGGATCTGGGTTGAGAGCGAACCAGGCAAAGGCAGTACCTTCTCCTTCTCAATTCCATTGAAAGTGGAGACGCCGGTAGCGCCTCAGCCATTAAGTCTGGAATCGCTGGTGAGGCGCCTTAGAGAAAGCGCGGAAGGAGGCAGGGCAACAACCGGAAGGCCATCCATCCTGGTGGTGGACGACGATCTGAATATTCGTGAGTTGCTGCGCCAGGAACTGCACGAGGCAGGCCACACCGTGAGGTTGGCATCGAACGGGCGCGAAGCGCTAAATAGTATAAGGGACGAGAAACCAGGCCTAGTGGTGCTTGACGTGGTTATGCCGGAGATGGATGGTTTCGACGTGGCCGCGGTGTTGCGTAACGACCCTGTGACCATGGATGTGCCGATAGTGATGCTTTCCATTTTGGAGGACAGGCAGCGCGGCTACCGGCTGGGTATCGACCGCTACTTGACCAAACCGGTGGACACTCAAGTGCTGCTCAAGGAAGTGAGTGTCCTGATGGAACAAGGAAAGTCCAGGAAAAAGGTCATGATCGTGGATGAAGATGCCACGACGGTGCGGACCCTCACCGAAGTACTCGAAATTCGCGGTTACCACGTGGTGGAAACAAATGGGGGCGACGTGATGCAACAAGCGTTATCCCTTAAGCCCGATGTTATTATTCTCAATTCGTCGCTCTCGTCCGACGGCGAAGCGATGCATGGTTTGCGATTCGAAAATGGACTTGAGAATGTCCTTTTTCTCATTTACCAGTAGAGAGAGGAGATTCATGCCGGGGAAAATTCTGATCGCGGACGACGAGCCACACCTCAGAACGCTGATCCAGCAGGCGCTCGAAGAACTGGAGGACGACGGAGTGGAACTTCTAACGGCCAGTAACGGCGAGGAAGCATTGCAAACAATCCAAGCACAGGAACCGGAGCTCGTTTTTCTGGATGTGATGATGCCCAAAAAAAATGGGTTCGATGTATGCGAGGCGGTCAGGAGTTCGGGGGCGGCCAAGCAGGCATACATTGTTCTGCTCACGGCAAAGGGCCAGGAATACGACCGGCAGAGAGGTGAGAAGGCAGGTGCGAACTTCTATATGACCAAACCTTTCGATCCGGACGCATTACTGGAGAAAGCCCGCCAGGTACTTCGAGATCTCAAATGAGAGGCGTGACGCTGCAAACTCTACTCCGCCGGCCGAAAGCTGCTGGCGCGGTTATAGAGAATTTGTTGAGTTTTATCGACGGTAATCTGTGTGTGGAGGATGCGCAGGGAAGTCCGCTGCTGGGAACCGCGCCGTTGCGGGCTGAGGACCTGAACCATGCGGACCTGAACCATGCGGATGTGAGCCATGCGGATGTGAACCATGCGGATGTGAGCCATGTGGACGGAAACGGTTTTGCGAGGGTGCCGGTCAAAGTGGAAGACGAAATCCTGGGATTCGTCAGCGGCTCCGCAGCCAGCGCGGAGCTGGTGGCCAAAACGCTTGCGTGGGCGGCAGGGAAGGAAGCGGAGACGAAGCAGTTGGGGGCGGAGGTTCTGAACGCCTACCGCGAGATCAATCTGATTCACCGCTTTTCCGAGAAGGTGGCGCCGCTACTCGATACAGTGTCGGTGGCCGAGGCGGCCATTAATCAGGCTTGCCAGTTGGTGAAGGCCTCGTTGGGCGTCATATTGCTGAAAAACGAGGGGTCCGGGGCGTTCGAGGCGATGGCAGCCTGGCCGGCCTGCGCCTTCCCATTTGCAATTGTTCCCGGTGAAGGGCTGATTGGCGCAATTGCGGAACGCGGCAACGCGGAGATCATAAACGACGTTAACGCCGATCCGAGACACGGCGATAAAGACCCTCCGCTGAACTCCGTGATCTGTGTCCCGCTGAGGATTAAGGAGCGGGTGCATGCACTCCTTGTGGTCGGTTCCGCGGAACCTTGGACCTATACGGCTGGAGATTTGAAGCTGTTGAGCACTCTCGGACTGCAGACCGCGACGGTGATTGAGAACGCGATCTTGTACGAGAAGACTTTGGAGGCGGCAAAGGTAGAGGCGCTTCAGAAGACCTTGCTGGAGGTGGAAGAGCAGAAGCGCAGAGCGGAAGCTATGTTGCTAAACATTCTGCCGGCGAGTGTTGCGAAAGAATTGCAGCAGGATGGCGTGGTTCAGCCTATGTACTTCGAGGATGTCACGGTATGCTTCACGGATTTTGTCGGCTTTTCAAAATCGACGATGGCGATGGCAGCAGAGGATGTCGTCCAGGAACTGAATAAATATTTCACCGCATTCGATCAAATCATCGAGCGCTACGGTTTGGAGAAGCTCAAGACAATCGGCGACAGTTATATGTTTGTCAGCGGCTTGCCCGAACGCCGTCCGGCGAATCCGATTAACGCGGTATTGGCAGCCATGGAGATGGTGGAGACAGTGCGCGCGATGTCCAGTTCCGATTCGAGCGCGAACTGGAAAATTCGCGTGGGATTGCACACGGGGCCGGTGATTGCGGGAGTTGTCGGCATACGCAAGTTTGCGTTCGACATTTGGGGCGAGACAGTGAATGTGGCGTCGCGCATGGAGTCCTGCGGGGAACCGAATCGGGTGAACATTTCCGAGCGCACCTCTGCGCGTGTAAAAGACTTCGTCACCCTGGAGCCGCGCGGGCGGATCAAGACGAAGGAGGGGCAGGATATCGAGATGTACTTCGTTAAGGGCGTCTCCGACAGTTTGATGGTGGATTGTTCCGCATGCCCGCCGCCGTTATTTAGTAGACGTTATCGGCTTTATTTCAAGGAAAGTACGCCTTCGTTCCCGGCTCATCTCATGGCGCCGCCGGTCTGAACTGGGTGCGCGACATAAAAGTGAGCGCACCATGTACTTAGAGCCGGGCGAGGGTGGGGAGTCCTCGTCCGCAGGTGACCCCCTGGTCACCCATCCCGCGCTCGACGCCCGCACGGGATTCTCCTCGATGTAACTCTGGATCTTTTCGAACTCACGCTCATTTCGCACCAGGTGATCGCCCTTCCAGAATTTCGTTAGTTAGCCTTCGGCAAAGCCAAGGCTGGAGTAGCCAGCACATGAACGTGGTTGGGCATAACCACGAAGGCATGCAAACTTAGTGTTCGAGGGTCGCGGCGTTGTACTGGATGGCTTCGACTACGATGCCGGCGATGGCCGGTTGCCGTAGGTAAAACGGCCCAGTAAGAGCTTCATCCCGCAAGCGAACCATGCGGCAAACGCCTGTCCGGAATTGATAGTTGCCGCCCGGAAAGGCCGGTGACAGGGCAGACTGGCATGGAGACGCCAAGTGAGGAAGACGGGTTGGTCCGTCTCATAATCGTGCGGAAGTCGTCGCCGGTAGGGGGCCATACAGGGATAGTTTGGCGAGAAGGCCGGTTTCCTCCAAAGTAGAGGCCGACCAGGGGGTCGGCCCGCGGACGGGGGCGTCCGCCCCACCCAAGAAACCTGATCCACATACCGCTGCGAAAGTCACCGAGGGCACAGCGCGGCCTCCTTGTCCGAGCGTATGACTACGCACAGATTAGGCTGCCCAACAAAATAACGACCCGAAGCTCTGCGAAACGATAGACTACGGAGATGTCACCATCCACGAATTTTCGAGTGAAAGTTTCGAGGCCGAGGATCGAAAATCTTTCAGAGGTTCAAAACGGTGTATTCGAAGGGATCAAGGCCAAGTTGGCTGCGAAGAATGTCGTGCTGGTAGAGTCGGCCACTGGATTGAGCATTGTTGAGCGTCGTGATCAGATAAACGCCTGTCACGGGCTGCTCGTACTGGGGTTTGCCCTTTGGAGAGCGGAAAGGGTCAATGGCCGGGGAAAGACGGCGTTCCTGCCGTCGGAGTTTGCGCACATTGAGACAGTAATGGCTTTAACGGCGCTTAAGCCCGTTCTGGTGTTGAGAGAGAAGTCGGTGAATCTGCGGGGCGTTTTTCGACAAGGCTTGATGCCGCCGCTGAACGTGGACATGCCGACTCCAGCGAGTTTGGGCTGGCTAACGAAACGGGCTTTCGAGGATCCGTTCAGCGAATGGGTAGAGCGGGTGACGGAACAGCGTGATGTGTTCCTGGGTTACTGCGGAAGCGCTAAGAACACCGCCCGCAGCATTCAATTGATGTTAGTGAAGGCGGGCTTTTCAGTTTTAGACTGGCAGGAGTTTGTGGCTGGACGAAACATATTAACTCAGATCTCCGAAGCCGCCTGCCGGACGAGTTGTGGGGTCTTTCTTTTTACAAAAGACGACAAAATGATGAGCGCGGGGAAAACCAGTGCCACGCCAAGAGACAACGTGGTTTTTGAAGCTGGCTACTTTGCCAGCGCCAAGGGGAAGAGCCGGACGTTAATCATACTAGAGGATGGAGCGCGGGCTCCGGCAGATCTAGGCGGGGATATCTACATCAGGCTGCGCGACCGTGAAAATGCCGAGACGATAGAGGCGGAACTGACCAACAGCGTGAAGAGATGCTTGGAAGACCGGATTTAAGTTTCCGCGATTTCGCGCATTGCAGATAAGCAAAGCCGGCGGCGAATGACAACAGGAAGAGATAAGGAGTCAGGTTGTAAGGTTCAGGCTGCGACGTAGGTGGAATCAATCAGGCGGCGCAGGTAATCGATAGATGCCCGTATATCGTCTTGCTGGCGCGGGCCGGAGATTTCACGTTCAATGGTGATGGGTCCGGTGTAATGGAGCGCGTGCAATTTACGGATGACTTCCGGGAAGTCAACTTTGCCCTTACCGATAGCCACCTCTTCTCCGAGGTTCTTGGGGTCAGTTGGATAGAGACCGTCCTTGGCGTGGAGGCCGCGCACATATTTGCCGATGACGTCGAGCGCCGCGACCGGGTCTCCCTTGCCATACAGAATGAGATTGGCGGTATCGAGATTGACGCCGATGTTATCGAGCCCGGTGTCCTGAATCGCGCGCAGGAGAGTGACAGGTGTTTCCTGGCCGGTCTCCATCAGAAAGGTTTGCCCGTTTGCCTGACAATGGCTCGCGACTTCGCGAATGGCTTTTACGGTGTCCGTATACAGTGAGTCGTTGGGATTTTCGGGGATGAAGCCACAGTGGGTGTGAACGGCTTTGATATTGCAAAGTTTGGCCAGATCGGAGGCACGCTTCAAAGCGTCCATGCGCGCCGCGCGAGTTTGCGGGGGGACGATGCCGATGGTTAATGGACCTTGGTAGAAATCCCAAACCATTTTGCCTGGGCCGAGCGTCATAACCGCGGTTGCTTCCACGTGATACTTGGCTAAGGCGGCTTTCAAGGGTTCCGCCAAACTTGTGGGGGCCATGCCAACACCCACCTGGCAGCACTCTAAGTCGAATGATTTGACTTTAGCTATGGCCTTATCGGGAGTGTCGGGGCCGGAGACACCAACCACCACACCCAGGCGGGGTTTGGCGCGTGCCGGTGCGGAGCGAAGCGGGAGGGCTGCCGCAGCCAAAGCGGTTAAGCCGGTTTTTAGAAAGAGGCGTCTGCCGTGCATTTGTTTGATGGTAATAGCAACGTCTGAAGGGGGTTTTCGCAGTAAGAGACTCAGCGCCCGGTGGCGGCGTTGCGACTCTTCCCCCGCAAGCTTTGCTGTAAGGCTCGGAGAGGGCCTGCAAAGCGTTCGCCCAAATGCCGGTGAATCTTAAGAACCGATTGAGTCTGCGCGAGGAGTTTAGCCGATTCGCTCCGATTGCCGTTCTCTAGGTAGGCCGCCGCTAGAGCAACCTTCCCGGGCAACAGCTCGGCACTGCCGGAAGCGTACAGCTCTTCATCCAGTTCAACGGCGTGCCGCAATGGCGGAAGAGCCTGCGCGGCAAGATGCATCTGAAGCTGCGCATTGGCCTCTTTGAGCGCAGCACGCTCCTCCCATAGCTTGAGATAGTTTCGATCCGGGCTGGCGGAGACTACTTCCGTCATGCGCCGCGCCAAAGCAATGGCGCGTGTGGGATCGTTCTTTAACAACGCCAGTTGAGCGCGCGCGTTCAGGTTTCTCAACAAGTCCAATGACAAGGGAGCGCGATCGGGAAGAGGACCGTAGAAGCTCTCGATGATAGAGGAAGCCTCATCCGGCTTATTCAGATCGAAGGCAAGTTTGAGGCGAGCGGCGGCGTAATCAAGCGGCGTTTTGAAGCCGACCTTTTGACTGATCGCAGCGGACTCATCCAGACAGAGGCGCGCTTTTTCATACTCGCCGAGATCCGCCAGTACGGAAGCCTGCGAGCCTAACATTTGAGCCAGATAACGAGTACCCGGGCGATTCTTGCGGCGATTTTCCACAGCTTGGGAAATCGAAACCAACCCTTGTTCGAACTGGCCACTGTTGACGAGGGCTTCGCCATACATCAACAACATTTGAGGAGTGTAGAACGGATCGTCAGGGCCGTTGATTTTGAGGCAAACATCAAGCGCGCGTTTCAGGTGGCGGAGAGCCTCGGCATGTTGGGAGGTTAGCGAAAAAAACTGGCCTAAACGACCCTCGGTTTCAATCGTGTCCACATGCTCGTCGCCATTCAGCGATCGAGCGGATCTGAGGGCCAGTTCGAAGTTGCTTTGAGCCGCGGCATAATGCAGCATGGTGGCTTGTGCTTGCGCGAGATGAGCCGCATATAACGGGAGTTCGGGGTCGCGGTCTCCCACAACCTGACGGGAGATGGAGACGGCCTCCGCGAGTGACAACTCAGCTTTGGCCGGTTCGTTCGAAAAGCCATAAACCACCCCCTCGTGATACAAAGCCCCAGCCAAATCGCCGGAGGGCGGCAGGGCGCGATAGAGGGTTATGGCTTGACGGGCAAAGTCGAGTGCTTTCTGGCGATCGGTGCTTTGATAGTGCTCGGAGAGAGCGGTCAGGAGCCGCCCACGAGCGGGTGAGCTAAAGTCTCTATTGTTATCTAGAATCGTTTTAGCCTGCAGGAGGACGGCCTCCCGTTCATTTACGGATCGCGAGGCGTGCATGTCCGCGGCCAGATCTGAAAGGGCTTCGGCCACTCGCGGATCGTTCGGCCCGTATAACGCTTTCGCGACGGCGATCTGTTTGTGCCTAAGGGCTACGGCTTCATCACTCAAGCCCAACTCATAGTAGAGATTCGCCAGGATGTTTAGCATCTTTTCCTTGGCCGCGGGCGCGTTCGTCAAACCCGTATCGATTTTTCGGGCGCCGGCATCCAGCAGTTGGCGCGCCGTGGTTTGACGCGCCTTTACCGGGTCCGGCTGATCGCGGCTATTGGTCTCGAAAATGTCTGTGATAAATTGCTGGACGGCGGCGGAGGTTTGCGCCTCCGTTTTCGCTATGTGCGCTTCCCATAGGGCGGCACTCAGGCCCACCAGGAGAGCAAAGGCAACGGCGGTGGCGGCGGTAACGGCCAGGCGATACCGGCGGACGAACTTGCGGGTGCGATACCAATAGCTATCGGGCCGCGCCAACACCGGCTCACCGGCAAGATGGCGCTGTATGTCTGAACGGAAGGCGTCTACCGTGACATAACGTTTTTCGGGAAGCGATTGAATCGCCTTCAACGTGATGGTATCGAGATCGCCTTTCAGCGTAGCGCTCAGTTTCTTAAAGTTAGACGATCGGGCTTGCGCCGCGAGTTCCCCTGTCAGCGCGCGGCTGGGCGGCAGCGGCTCGACATCGCCAGTTTGCGGCCTCTCGCCGGAGAGCAACTCGTAAAGAATGACGCCGAGCGAGTAAATATCTGACGCGGTGGTGATGCGCCGGCCGGCGAGTTGTTCGGGCGCGGCATAGCCCGGGGTGGCCGCGCGCGAACCTATCTGCGTAAGCTCATTCTCATTCGCCGGCTCATTGGAAATCAGTCTTGCGATGCCGAAATCAAGCAGTTTCACCTGTCCGTCGCCGGTGACCAGAATATTGGCGGGCTTGAGGTCGCTGTGAATCACCAGACTCGCGTGCGCATGCTGCACGGCTTGCAGAATCTGCAGAAAGAGATCCAGCCGCGCGCGAATCGTTAGCCGGCCTTGATCGCAGTATTTATCGAGCGGCGTGCCGTCGATGAACTCAAGCACCAGGAACGGGCGGCCGGCTTCGAGGCCAGCGTCATAGAGCCGGGCAATCCCCGGATGGGAAAGACCGGCTAGAATATCGCGCTCACGGTGGGCGCGCAGTGCAAATTCGGAAGCTTGAATACCGGCATGCGGGAGTTTCAGTGCGACTGGGCGTTTCACTAAGCCGTCTTCGCGCTCCGCCAGCCAAACCTGACCCATCCCGCCGCGGCCGATTTCTTTAACCAGCCGATAACCTCCGCATTGCGTTCCGGCCGCGGGCTCGTTCACGAAGGCAGCGGTTTCCACCATCACCGGCCGGGTGAGAAATCCGGCGGCGCGGATATGCTCCCGCAGCAGCCTTTCAACCTCCTGCCGGACAATTTCGCTGGAGCACGAGGAAACCAGAAAGGCGGGCTGCGTTTCGGCCGATTGTTCAATCGCCTCGTGAAAACGCTCCTTCACTTCCTCCCATTGCTCGGACGTCATACGGCCGCAGATTGGCCGGCGAGTTCGCCATGGAGCCACGCCTTGGCCACCGCCCAGTCCCTTTGCACGGTAATGGTGGATATTCCAAGTGCTTCGGCCGCTTCTTCGGAAGTGAGGCCACCGAAGTAGCGCAGCTCAACGATGCGGCCCTGACGAGCGTCGAATTCGCTCAATCGTTCCAGCGCGCGATCCAGCGCAATGATGCCATCCAGTTTTTCATCGGAAAGCAGAAGCACTTCGTCCAGGTCAACCTTTTGGTGAGAGCTTGGGCGCTTGGCGGCCCGTTTGGCGCGGGCGTGATCCACCAGGATGCGCCGCATGGCCGAAGAGGCGATGGCAAAGAAATGCGCGCGATTGCGCCAAGGCTGATGCAGATCTACCAGCCGGACGTAAGCTTCGTGAACCAAAGCTGTCGCTTGCAAAGTATGATCGGGCCGTTCGTGCTGGAGGTGTAGCTGCGCCATGTGGCGGAGTTCGCCGTATAAGAGCTCGAACAACTTTGGAGCCGCTTCTTGCTTGCGGTCCCCCAATTCGATCAATAACCGAGTGACCTCGCCCGGTGAATGGTCCACTCAGTCGTCCCCCCCTTTCGGCTATTTTACCCCGGCGGAAGTCTGAGCACCGAGAAGCTCTATGTGGTTCGGCACACGAGGTATGCAGGCGCAATCGGCCGCCATTACCTGACGCTGTGATAGAGTTTTCCTCCGCTTTACGCCTTACTGACTGGAAAGCCGCGAAGCGAGGGAAGCGCAACGCCCGCCTAGGGTTGGAAAAGCGGCCAAGGGGAGTGAGAACTCGATGAATACATCACGATTTGCAACGACAACCGCTCGGTTTCTGGCTGTTTTTTTGAGACGCAGTTCCGGTTTGGCGCTATTCGCGGCCATACTGCCGGCGCTGGCTCTGGCTCAGACGCCCGTGGCTACCATTGGGGCGGGGACAAACCCAGGCGCGGCCGCGGTGAATCCGGTGACAGGCAAGATCTACGTTACCAATCCAGGCAGCAATAATGTGACGGTGATTGATGGCTCAACTTATGCGGCGGTGACCGTGGCCGCGGGCATGATACCGACGGCCGTGGCGGTGAATCCAGTGACAAACAAAATCTACGTGGCCAATGGTACTGACAATACCGTTACCGTTATTGATGGAGCAACCAACAACACGACAACCGTAGCCGTTGGCGCTTATCCAGACGCCGTGGCCGTAAATCCAGTGACGAACAAGATTTATGTGGCTAATATCGACGGGAACACCGTGACGGTGATCGATGGGGCAACCAGCAGCACGACAAGTGTAGCGACGGGGACGTATCCGCAGGCGTTAGCGGTGAACCCGGTGACGAACAAGATCTATGTGGTCAACCAAGGCAGCGGTAATGTGACGGTGATCAATGGCGCCAACAACAGCGTCTCGACCGTTACGGTGGGATTGCAGCCCGTTTCCGTAGCGGTGAACCCCGTAACAAACCAAATCTTCGTGGCGAACAGCGGCGGCAGCAGTGTTACGGCGATTAACGGCGCCACCAACGCCACGACGACCATAGCGGTCGGCTCTGGCCCCAATTCGGTAGCAGTCAATCCGGTGGCGAATAAGATTTATACCGCCAATTACGGCAGTAACAATATGACGGTGATCGACGGCGCCAGCTACAGCCCGTCCACTGTGCTAGCCGGTACGCACCCATTCGCGGTGGCGGTGGATGCCACAACGAACCAGATCTACGCAATCAACAACGGCAGCAATAACATGACGGTGCTGAACAGCTTTACGAATAATACGAAAACCGTCCCGATAGGCAACTCTCCGAAGGCGCTGGTGGTGGACCCGGTGAAAGACAAGATTTATGCCGTGAATCAGAACGACAACAGCGTGAGCGTAATTGACGGCGCGATCAATAACGCGGCTCCTATCATAACCGGCTCATTCCCCGATTGGGCTGCCGTGAACCCGGTGACGAATAAGATCTATGTTTCGAATCTCGGGGACGGCACGGTAACGGTAATTGATGGAGTTACGCAAGCAACCACGACGGTCACGGTGGGAGATACACCCCGTTCAGTGGCGGTGAACCCGCTCACCAACAAGATTTACGTGGCTAACGTGAACAGTAACAATCTGACGGTGATAAACGGCGCTAACAATGGCACAACCACTGTTGCCGGCGGAAACGGTCCGTTTTCGTTGGCGGTGAACATGGTGACGAATAAGATTTATGTTGCGAATGAGGGTGACAACACGGTCACTGTCCTGGACGGAGCAACCAATGCAACGACGAGCGTGCCAGCGGGACAGGAACCCTGGACCGTTGCGGTAAACCCAGTTACCAACAAAGCTTATGTAGCCAACTATCTGGGTGCCAGCGTAACGGTGATCGACGGCTCAACGAATGCGACCGCCACCGTAACCGTAGGAACGAATCCCACGTCGCTGGCGGTAAATCCGGTGACGAACAAGATTTATGTAGCGAACAATAACGACGGCACCGTGACGGTGATCGATGGCGCCAGCAACAGCACCACAACGGTCATGGTAGGCGCATACCCCAATTGGGTGGACGTGAACCCATTAACCAACAAGATCTATGTGGCAAACGGCACCGATAATACGGTGTCGGTCATCGACGGGGCCACCAACATCGCGACAACTGTCGCAGTGGGCGCAGACCCCGTTTGGCTCGCGGTGAACCGGGTGACCAACAAGATCTATGTAGCGAACGCGAACAGCAATAACGTTACCGTAATCGACGGTATTAGCAACAGCACAAGTACCGTAGCGGTGGATTCAGACCCCAGTTGGGGAGCCGTGAACCCGGTGACAAACCAGATCTACATTGTCAACTACACGGGCGGCGATGTCACCGCCATTGACGAGCAGCAGGTGCAGGCGATTCCACTGACCACCAGCATTACCGCGCTGTCGAACAATCAAACCGCCAGTCCCACTCCCACTTTTACCTTTAACGCGCAAAGCAGCACCGCGACGGTGCCAGACGGAGTGTATTTCAAGGTGGACACGTGGCAAAATGCGTGGAGCGCGGCGAGCGGCAGCAACCCAACGTTTACGGGCACGGTTGCGACTTTGCAGCCGGGTTTCCACATTTTGTACGCGTATGCGGTTGATGGTCAGCAGGCGACCTCTACCGAGCCGGGTTCGCCGCTGACGGGCGCCATTCAAGCTTATGGGTTTGTAGTGACGCCAACGCTTGGGCCGCCGACGGTCACGTCTATCTCGCCCAGTTCCGGTTCAGGGCTGACACAGGCATTTACGGGTGTGTATTCGGATCCGAACGGAGCGGCGGATTTGAACACGCTGAGTATCCTATTCAATACCGCGCTCAGCGGAGTCAATGCTTGCTGGGTGCGTTATTATCCCGGCTCGAATCTGATGTACTTGGAAAATAACACTGACAACGGCTTGACGGCGGGCATCGCCCCGGGCTCGGCATCGCAAGTCTCTAACAGCCAATGCACGCTGAAAGGAACGGGTTCCTCCTATTCAGTTTCCGGCAACTCCGCAACTTTGACCGCCGCCTTGACGTTCAGCGGAACGTTCGCCGGGCAGAAGAACACCTATTTGGCGGCAACGGAGAACAACGCCAGCACCAGCGGTTGGGTGCTGAAGGGTAGTTGGACACCCACGACATTGGGACCGCCGACGGTAACGTCGGTTTCGCCGAGTGCCGGCACCGGTCAGACGCAGGCCTTTACGGGCGTCTACTCAGATCCGAACGGAGCGGCGGACTTGAACGCGTTGAGCATCTTGTTCAATACCGCGCTCAGTGGAGTCAGTGCTTGCTGGGTACATTATTATCCCGGCTCGAATCTTATGTACCTGGAGAATAACGCTGACAACGGCTTAACGACAGGTATCGCTCCGGGCTCGGCCTCGCAGGTCTCTAACAGCCAATGCACGCTGAAGGGAACGGGGTCCTCCTATGCGGTTTCCGGTACAACCGCTACGTTGACCGTCGCTTTGACGTTCAGCGGAACGTTCGCCGGGCAGAAGAACATCTATTTGGCGGCAACGGAGAATAACGCCAGTACCAGCGGTTGGGTGTTAATGGGCACATGGACGCCGCTAACATTGGGACCGCCAACGGTGGTGTCGCTGTCGCCGAACTCGGGTTCTGGACTGACACAGGCATTTACCGGTGTGTACTCGGATCCGAATGGCGCGGCGGATTTGATCACGATGAGCATCCTGTTCAACAGCTCGCTCAGCGGTGTAAATGCTTGCTACGTGCATTATTATCCAGGCCACAACCTGCTGTACCTGGAGAATGACGCTGACAACGGCTTGACGGCGGGCATCGCTCCGGGCTCAGCATCGCAGGTCTCAAACAGCCAATGCACGCTAAAGGGAACTGGGTCGTCCTACTCGGTTTCCGGCAACAACGCTACGTTGACCGTCGCCTTGACGTTCAGCGGAACGTTCACGGGGCAGAAGAACACCTATTTGGCGGTGACGGAGAACAATGGGTCTAATAGCGGTTGGATCAAAAAGGGCACGTGGACGCCGTAGCGGCGCCGTTTCAATCCGCGATCCCAGGGTTGGGCGGATCGATGCCAAGAGCAGTGGCCAGCGCAATCAGATGGTCCTGCTCTTCTACAAGAATGTTGCGCAGACTTTCGGCAATGGCGAATTCGTTCAGCTCATCGGCTTGTCTCACCCGGCGGCGATATTGGCGGATGGTTTCCCTTTCGTTCTCCAGGTCGAATCGGAGCATATCCTCCGCCTTTTCGGATGTTTTGACGGGCTTGGGTGTCACCGATGGCATGCCGCCTAGATAATCGACGTGATTCGCGATCTGCAACGCATGCCCCAATTCTTCCTTGGCATGGACCGCGAGCTCGTCCGCAATGTTCATATAGGCAGCGCCTTTGAGCACCTGCGAATAGTTCACATAGGCGATGATGGCTTGATATTCGCGCGACAAATCGCCGTTCAGGGCGTCGATCAATATTTCGCGAGTCACTTTAGGGCTGGCTGCTTTAGCGTTGGGCATGGGTCTCCGGCCGCCCGTTCAGAGCGGCATTCTCTTGATGATAA
The DNA here is from genome assembly GCA_963785595.1 of Bryobacterales bacterium. Taxonomy (GTDB): domain Bacteria; phylum Acidobacteriota; class Terriglobia; order Bryobacterales; family Bryobacteraceae; genus Bog-105. The sequence continues at coordinate 630,976 of CAWAVY010000007.1, forward strand.
CGTTTAGCAAAACGTTTCGTGGCGAATCGCCTCACTGCTGCCATCCGCCCCCCAGCGCATTGTAAAGCTGCACCAGCGCCAGCCGCTCCGCCAAACGCGCGCGAGCCAGCGCAATCTCCGCAGTCAGATAATTCGTCTCGTTTGTCAGCACTTCCAGATAGCTCGTCACTCCGCCCTTATAGCGAACTTGCGCCAAATTGGACGAATCCCTGGTGGCCTCCGTCAGCGCTTCCTGATGCCCGCGATAGTCTCGCAATTTGCGATTGGCGATTAGGGCGTTCGACACCTGTTCAAAGGCGGTCTGAATGCTCTGCTGATAAGTAAGAACGGCCTGCTCCTTTTGGGCTTCGGAAAGACGCACGTTAGCCCGCAAAGATCCGGCATTGAAAATCGGCTGGGTTGCGGTTCCCGAATAATTCCACGAACGCGCGGCCCAAGTGAAAATATTCCCGAGACCGATGCTTTCCACGCCGCCGGTTCCCGTGAGCGAGATCTGCGGGAAAAGTTGCGCACGCGCCACGCCGATTTGCGCATTGGCCGCCACCAGATTTTGTTCGGCCTCCTGAATGTCGGGGCGGCGCTCCAGCAATTGCGAGGGCAGGCCGGCGGGCAGGTCGTCGGGATTAGGTTGTTCGGTAATCGGCAGGCCGCGCGGAATGGAACTTGGGTTTTGGCCGAGCAGGAGGCTAATGGCGTTCTCTTCCTGTTGAATCGCCTGTTCAGTTTGTGGAATCAATTCGGCCGCCTCTTCAACGAGTTGCTCCGCTTGCCGAACGTCCACCATGCTGGTCGCTCCGCCTCGCTCCAGTGTCTGCGTGAGAGCGAGCGATTCCTTGCGCGACGCGAGACTGCGCTTTTCCACTTCAAGCTCCACATCGTATTCGCGGAGCTGCATGTAATCGGTAGCCACTTGTTCGACTAACGAACCGACAATTGCGCGGCGTCCCCACTCGGTGGCTCGCAAAGTGGCTCGCGCGCCTTCTGTCGCCCGGCGGTAACGTCCCCAAAAGTCGGGATTCCAGGAAGCGGTTATGTTCAAAGCGTCGGCAATGTATGAATAGCCTTGAAAGACGCCTGGGATGGCCGGCGATTTGACGCCATTGACACTGGGACCCACCCCCACTGTGGGGAATTGATTCGATCGCGTGATCGTGACCTGTTGCTGCGCCTGAATAACGCGCGATGCGGCGATGCGCAGATCGTAATTCTGTTTGAGAGCCGTGCGGATCAGTTGCTGCAATGCGGGATCTTTGAAGAGTTCCCACCACTTTTCATCGCCCAGGGAAGTGGCGCCCGAAACAGCCGAATCGTCCGGACCACGATACGCGGGAGCGGCGGGCACGTCGGGCCGCTTATAATTCGGACCCACCATGCACCCGCTCAGAAAGACGCTGAGCGCCGCAATCGTAAAGGCTGCGCGCTTCATGCCACACCGCTATGTTCCGGAATCGGTTCAGCGACAGGCTGAGGCTTTTCTTTATCTTTGCCGAATCTCCCGGATAGGCTTTCCACGAAGTCGAACATGACCGGAATCAGGAAAATCGCAATCACCGTTGCCGCCAGCATTCCGCCAATCACAGCCGTACCCAGCACGCGGCGGGAAACCGCGCCCGATCCATTGGCCGTGGCCAGCGGAACGCAGCCCAGAATGAAGGCAAACGCCGTCATCAGAATAGGCCGGAAGCGGATACGCGCAGCGGTAAGCGCCGCATCCACAATGCTTTTCCCCTTTTCGTACTCCTCTTTGGCGTACTCCACAATCAAGATGGCATTTTTGGCCGATAAACCAATCAGCATGATCAGGCCGATTTGCGTGTACACATCGTTCTCGTAATCGCGGATCCACAGCGCCACAAAGGCCCCAAACACGGCGATGGGTGTACTCAGCAGCACGCTGAACGGTAACGACCAGCTTTCATAAAGCGCCGCTAAAATCAGGAACACAAACAGGAGCGACAATCCAAAAACCACCCATGTAGGCACGCCTTTCGATGCCTGTTGTTCCTGGTACGACATGCCCATGTAGTCGTAACCCATTTCCCGCGGCATTGTTTGGTCGAAGACTTCCTCGAGCGCTTTCATGGCTTGGCCCGAACTCACTCCGGGCGCTGCCGTTATGTTCAGTTGTGCGGCGCGATACTCGTTAAAGCGCATGGTGAATTCAGGGCCGGACGTTGCCTTAATGTTTGTGACGGCGCTTAACGGAACCATCTGGCCTTTGTTGTTTGCCACATAAAAGCTATTCAAGTTTTCGGCTTTTACGCGGGAGCTGTCTTCCGCTTCCACATACACCTGCCACTGCCGTCCAAACTGGTTGAAATAATTCACCAGATACCCGCCCATGAAGGTTTGCATGGTGCTGTAAACGTCGCCGATATTCACACCCTGCCGCTCAACCTTGGTGCGGTCAACGTCGGCATAAACCTGCGGAACGTTGGGTATGTACCCCAAATTCACCATGGCGATTTCTTTACGCTTGCCTACGGCCGCCAGGAATTTGTTGACGTTTTGCGTCAGAAAAGATGGATCGGCGCCGGAACGATCTTCCAACAGCATCGTCACACCGCCCGAAGTGCCCACGCCCGGAATCGAGGGTGGCGGGAAAGAGAACGCCATGCCAGCCCGCACTTTGGAGAGTCCGCCGCCGGCCGCGCCTAAGATGGCCCCAATCTGTTCGTTCGGCGCTTGGCGTTTTTCCCAGGGCTTCAGATTTACGAAGAAGAACGCGCTATAGGTGTTTTGCGTGACACTGAGCAAGCTGAACCCGATAACCGAAGTGACGCTCTCAATGCCGGGCGTCGCTAACAGCGTTTTTTCCACGTCGCGCGCGGCTTCCGAGGTGCGCTGCAGCGAAGACGCATCGGGCAACTGCAAGGCGACAAAAAGATAACCCTGGTCTTCGGTGGGCAGGAAAGACGGCGGCAGTTTTCCCGCGATAGGCATAATCAGCGCCGCTACTATGGCAATGAACACCACGCTGAACAGTGCTTTGCGCATTAGCAAACCGGAAAAGCTCACGTAGCCGTTTGTCACCCGTCCGAAAACTCGATTGAAGCCCCTGAAGAATGCGCCTAGCGGCCCTCTGGTTTTCTTCTTGGGCTTCAACAGCAACGCAGAGAGTGCCGGACTGAGCGAGAGCGCGTTGAATGCGGAAATCAATACCGAAATAGCGATGGTCACCGCGAATTGCTGATACAGCCGCCCGGTGATGCCGGGAATAAAGATGGTGGGGATGAAGACGGCGGCCAGAATCAGCGCAATAGCAACCACCGGGCCTGAAACTTCTTCCATCGCTTTGAAAGCGGCGTCGCGCGGAGTCATGCCTTCTTCAATGTGACGCTCCACGGCCTCTACCACCACAATGGCGTCGTCAACAACCAAGCCAATCGCCAGCACCAAGCCGAACAACGAAAGCGTGTTGACCGAGAAGCCCAGCAGCGGAAACAGCGTAAAGGTGGCGACCAGCGAAACAGGCACTGCCAGCAGGGGAATGAGCGTAGCGCGCCAACCTTGCAGGAAGATATACACAACCAACACCACCAGCGCCAGAGATTCCAGCAGGGTGCGTTCGATGTCGCGCATGCCCGCGGTAACCGCTTTGGTGGTATCCAAACTCACTTCTTGCGCCAGATCCTGCGGAAAGCGCTTTTGCAGTTCCGCCATGCGCGCGCGTACGTTGAGCGCGGCCTGCACGGCGTTCGAGCCTGGCAACTGATAAAGAGCCAGAATGGCTGAAGGCTTGCCGTTAAACCGGCTGCTCAAGTTGTACGTTTGCGCGCCCAGTTCAATGCGGGCCACGTCTTTCAAACGCAGCGACGAACCGTCGGGATTCGCGCGGATCAAAATGTTGCCGAACTCTTCGGGAGAAACCAACCGCCCCTGCGCGCGCACTGTGTACGTGAACTGTTGCCCGCCCGGAATAGGTTCAGCGCCCACTTGTCCGGCGGGATTAACGGTGTTCTGCGTTTGCACGGCGGCCAGGATTTGCGGCACTGTTACCTGCAGCTTGGCTAGTTGATCCGGCTTCACCCAGATGCGCATCGCATATTGGCCCGCTCCGAAAACCTGCACGCGAGAGATACCTTGTACTCGCGTCAACTCATCCACCAGATTGATGTAGCCGTAATTCGCCAGGAATATGTTGTCGTATGTGCCGTGCGGCGAATAAAGCGCTACTAGCATCAGCGGCGATGTCAGCGACTTTGTTACCGTCAAACCCGCCGTGTTCACAATGGCCGGCAACTGCGATTGTGCTTGCGAAGTTCGTAATTGTGTGAGCACCTGATCGATATCGGGATTCGTGCCCACTTTGAAATCCACGGTGATCTGCGTCAAACCGTTGTTGGCGTTGGTGGAGTAAAAATAGTTCGAGTTATCGACACCCGACATTTGCTGCTCAATCGGAGTCGCCACCGATTGCACGAGCGTTTCCGCATCGGCCCCCGGATAGGTAGCCTGCACCAGAATTTCGGGCGGAACAATATCGGGAAACTGCGCGGTGGGCAGGCTCTCAAACGATACCGCTCCAACGATGACCATAATGATCGCGATCACCATCGCGACGATGGGCCGATTGATAAAAAATTTTGCCATGCTTATGCCCCGTTGCTCTTATAGCTATCGGGTTTAGGTATTACAGGCATGCCGTCGCGCACCTTGGCCGCGCCTTCGCTTACCACGTGCTCGCCTTCCTGCAGGCCGCTCTTAATGATCCAAGACTCGCCCTCGCGCGCTCCTACCTCCACGGCACGAACCTGAATCTTGTTGTCGCTCGTCACCACTGCAACCTGATATTTGCCCTGCAGCTCCGAGACGGCCCGCTGCGGTATCAGCAGAGCGCCATGCAGCACGCCCGTTTGCGCTCGAATGCGGCCGAATTGTCCGGGGCGAAGAAGGTTGCCGGGGTTGGCAAAGGCTGCCACAATACGAATGGTTCCGGTTTGCGAATCCACTTGCCGGTCGGCAAAAACGATATGCCCCTCTTTGGCATAAACTTCGTTGTCGCTCAGGGTGAGCCGTAAGGGCACCACCGCGCTGTGTGCCAGCCAATCGCCACTGGCGCCGGGTTGAATGCGCTGCGAGACCTGCAAATACTCCTGCTCACTAATCGGGAAGTAAGCTTTAATAGGATTGACTTGCGAAACAGTGGTTAGCACCGTGGTCTGGCTCACTAGATTGCCAATCTGCGTGGCGGCGGTGCCGGCAATTCCGTCAATCAGCGAACGCACCTTAGTAAAACCCAAATTGAGTTCGGCCTGCTCCACAGTAGCCTGCGCGGACTCGATGGAAGCCTTCGCAGTTGCAACCGCCGCTTCATCCTGTTTCATGGTTTGAACATCGTTATCCAGTTGACTCTGAGCAATTGCGCGAGCTTGGGCCAGCGGAGTATCACGATTCACGTTGATGTTTGCAAGGCTGAGCGCCGCTTCGGCCTGCCCCAGTTGCCCCCTGGCCTGCGCCAATTGGCCCTTGGCTTGATCTAGCACTGCCTGAAACGGCCGCGGATCGATCTCGAACAACACTTGATCTTTCTGCACGAACGAACCTTCGCGGTAGTCTTGGCGAATCAGGTAGCCCGTGACTTGCGGTTGAATTTGCGCTGTGACGTAACCATCCAGCGTAGCCACCCAATCGCCATAGGTTGTGACGTCCTGTGCCACCACAGTAGAAATACCAACCTCAGGCGGCGGGGGTGGAGGCGTTGCCGCTTTGTTTTGACACGATGACAGTACAATCAAAGCGGCCGCGATAGCAGACACGCAGTAACACGAAAAGTTTTTACTAGGAGTGCTGAAATTCATTGCGCGGAAGGTCGAAACCACGCCCATTGGATGCGAGCACCGCGCGTTACGATTCCCGGTTAATTAAGATACGAATCGAAAAGCACCTTTGACTCGCGCTGTGGCATTGGCGTATAGTCACTCGGTGGACTTTCCTTTACTTGCACTCCTCGCGGTATCTCCCAGCCTTCTCTTTGGCCAGTCGCCCGACGCTCCCAAAATTCCCGACAGCGTGATGGTTGATCGAGACGTGGAATATTCCGCCGTTGGCGGCTCACAAACCATGGACGTTGTTCGCCCGCGCGAACCCGCCAATCAACCTAGACCCGCCGTGTTGTTGGTTCATGGCGGCGGTTTTCGCGCCGGTTCAAAAGAGGGCTACGTCCCATTAGCCATCAAATTAGCCGAGCGCGGCTACGTCGCTGCCACTGCCAACTACCGGCTGGCACCGCGCAATCAGTTCCCCGCCGCCGTGGAAGATGTCAAAGCGGCCGTTCGATTTCTCCGCGCCAACGCGGTGAAGTACAACATCGATTCCGGCCACATCGGCGCGCTCGGCGGAAGCGCCGGCGGCCACCTTGTTCTGATGCTCGGTCTCACCGCCGGCGTCGAGGAATTCGAAGGGTCCGGCCCCAATCGCGATCAATCGAGCGCGGTCCAATGCGTAGTAGACGATTACGGTCCAAGCGACTTCACCCAGTCTTATTCGAAATCGGTGGATGCCGCCGAGGTGCTTCCCATGTTTCTGGGAGGCGATCTCGACCACGAACGGCTGAACCACATGCGCGCCAGCCCGCTGAATTGGGTGACGCCCAACGCCGCGCCCACTCTTGCCATCCACGGCACAGCCGACACCTACGTGGCCTATGAGCAATCGTTGTGGATCATCGAACGGCTGATTGCCGCCGGTGTTCCGGCCGAACTCGAAACCATCAGCGGCGCGGGCCATGGCTTCAAGGGCGCCGATGCCCAGCGTGCCGACGAGCGCGCCTTTGCCTGGTTTGACAAATACCTTAAACCGAAACCTGTCACCCATACGCTTCTCATTTCCGACCATGGACCGAACGGCGAAATTGCTGAGATCGAATGGCCTTCCGGCAAAGTGCTTTGGCGCATGGCGAACGAGCGCGGACACGATGTGCAAGCGCTGCCGAATGGCCGCGTGTTGTTCACCCTTGGCCCAAAGGGAAAGGTGCTTGAGATTGATCACGATCACAAAGAAGTTTGGAGTTATACAGAAGGTTTGGAACACCCGATAGCAGCCCAGCGCCTCGCGAACGGCAACACTTTAATCAGCGACGCCAAACAAGGCAAAGTGATTGAAGTAACACCGGACAAGCGCATCGTCTGGAAATATGAAAATCCCGATCTCGCCAACCTGCGTTCCCGTAACGCCCACCGCACAGAGCAAGGCACCACTTTGATTGCCATCGAGGCTGAAGCCAAGTTGATTGAAGTGGATCCAACGGGAAAAATCGTTTGGCAATGGCAGGCGCCGAATGCCCAGAAGCGCAAGCTCTACATGGGACGGCGGCTGGCAAGCGGAAACACCGTGATCAGCCTTTCCGATCCGGGCGAGGTGGTGGAAGTGGATCACGCCGGCAAAATTGTTCGGTCCATTGGCGGCGATCCTGCTGTGCAAATCGGCTGGGCTTCGGGATTCACTTTGCTTCCCGATAACGGAATCTTGATCAGCGATTACACAGGCCGCCGCATTATCGAAGTGGACTCGAAAGGCAAAGTCGTGAATCAGTGGCGCACCGGTTCACGAACCATTGCCAGCATCGATTTAGTGCAATAGCAGCCCTTACAGCGTTTGCAGAAAGTTCACCAGATCCTGCATATCCTGGGCCGAGAAGCCAATACCAAAGCGTTTATTATAAAAATTCACGACATCTTTTAGCGTGGCCGCCGAGCCGTCGTGAAAATAAGGTGGGCGCGCTGCCAGACCACGCAGCTGAGCCGATTTAACCTTCCCAATATCGGCGCACTTGCCCGTTATGAAGGCCAAGCCCGGATCACGGACCCACAGCGCGCCTCCATTGAAAGGAGTCGATTTTCCAGCGTTGCAAACCAGCAGAAACATCGGCAGATCGGGCGCTGGCAATCCGAATGTATTTCCGCTTGTGCCTTCTTCCAACTGAGCTTGCGGACGCACGTCATTACCGTCGTTCGTGTTGCCATGGCAGGTGGCGCATGTTCCGGGGAGGTTACCGCCCACCAGGTCGTTGATGCCCGCCACTCCAGAGATGAGGATAGGGCGGATATTGAAGATAGCTTCCCCGCGCGCCACTGAGGCACGCTGTTGAAATTGCGGCGCCCATGATGGCAGATTCGACCACGAGAAATATTCACTGAAGGTATTCGGGGCGGCTATCAGCCCGGCTTGGCCGTTCAGCAGCCCCGTGGGTCCGCCGGTAGCGCCGAAATCTGCTAAGCCCAGTGCTTGCGAATCGAAAACCTGCGCCGTGTAGATGTTATTTTCAAAATTCACGATCTCCTGAATAATGGCGGCGCTCGGTAACGATGAAGCTTGCGAGTGTGTGAGCAGGGCGTCCATCGCCTGGTGTTGCAGAGTCGGCTCGCGGCCGTCGTACATGATGTTCCCGGATTCGGGCTTTCCGGTGTAGGGATCGGTGGCAAGCGTCTGGCCTGGCGCGGTCACCCCTGGGCCCACCGTCGTGACGTACTTCAAATTCGCCGCCATCAGAGAGCGGCGGTACACGGAAACCGTGGGAGTCTTGCTCAGCAGACCGTAGTTTGCATTGAGTTCACAATGCGTTGGATCCCACACGCCCGCTATGTAAAACTCCGGCGTCACGCCCTTCGGCGGCCAAGGCAGCCCCACGCGAATCAACGCGCGGTTCAACAACAAGGAGTGCGGATTATTCGGATCTGAAATCGCGTAAAACTGCGATGACGTAACCGCGTCCGGACAGTTAGCGCCATCTACCGGCGCGAAGATCGGGTCCTGCCCGTGTGACAACGTGTAGCGCTGTTGCACGGTAGCGGTTGATATGCCCATTGAGACGGAAGGCTGATGGCACGTGGCGCAAGTCCGTCCATTTGTTCCCAACGCCTGGAAAAAAGGATTTAGTGGCGCGAAGATGAGTCCGTTCTGATTCAGCGTTTGGGCCAACCCGCTAGCGTTGGGGTCCGTTTCAGTTGGCAGCAGAAAGGGTGAGTATGTGAGGGCCGAGGTATTGCCCGGCGACCACGGAAACTGCGCCGCCACCGGCACGGTCGCAACGCTCGTCACTCCGAAAAACAGAACAAAAGAAATCGCCGCCTTACGGCACCTCAACCCGATCATCAACAGAACTATCCTCCGAATCGATTCCAGCGCGCCCAAAAGAACGCCAGTTCTCAGATTTTAACTGGCTGAACCAGGGTAGGGAAACAGTCAACCGAATCTGGCAGTACCAGTACCCGCGCCGCCCGGCCTTCTACCCCGAAATCATTGCCGCTCAGCGCAAATTCTCGACCGCCAACTGCTAAACTCTTATCTAAGACCACACTGGTCGCATATCATCGAATCGTGCATTTCCCATCTCAAAAGCTCTTTTTACGCTTGATTTGTCTCGCGGTCCTGGCTGCCCTTCCACTGCTTTCGAGCGTCGGCGGGCGAATCGAGGGAACCGTAAGAGACTCATCCGGGGCGGTCATTCCATCGGCTAAGGTAACCGCCACGAACCTTGCCACCGGTATCCAGCACACTGCGTTAACGCGTCCGGACGGCACTTATACCTTTGCGGTCTTGCCAGTGGGAAGCTACGCGATTGAAGTCACCTTCCCGCACTTCGCCTCGTACACGCGCACTGGCATTGTGGTAGACGCCGACAGTTCCCTGGTCGTTGACGCCACGCTCGAATCGGCGCGTGAGAAGCAAACCGTGACTGTCACCGATAGCGCCGTTCACGTGGAAGCGGCCAACACCCAATTGGGTGAAGTGATCTCAGGCCGCGCCATGGCTTCCGTTCCACTCAACGGGCGCAGCTTTACAGATCTGCTTTCCTTGCAGCCTGGAGTAGCCCCCGCCACGTCCATCAATGCCAACACCGTTCAGGATGTTGGCGCCAGCGCGTTTTCACCTTCGGGCGATCTGAACCCCGGCACCCTCTCCATCAACGGCCAGCGCGAATTCGCCAATGCGTTTATCGTGAACGGCAGCGACGTCGAAGAGGACGTGAACATGGGCACCTCCATCATTCCTAATCTCGATTCGCTGGCCGAATTCCGCATTCTAACCAGTAACTTCGACGCCGAATATGGCGAGTTCAGCGGCGGGCAGATCAACGTCATCACTAAGTCCGGCACCAACGAAATACACGGCGATGCCTTCGAGTTTCTCCGCAACACCGATCTTGACGCGCGCAATTATTTTTCGCCCTCACGCGGCGCTTTTCACCAGAATCAATATGGCGGAACGGTGGGCGGACCTCTACAGCGCAATAAGATTTTCTTTTTCCTCGATTACCAGGGCACTCGCCAAACCCAGGGGATCGATACCGGCTCTATTCCTGTTCCTTCCACCCAAGATCGCGCCGGCAGTCTTTCCGATCTGGCTTCGTCCCTAACCGGCAGCGTTACCGGACCCTATTTCGCCGGCCTGCTGTCTCAGAAATTGGGATATACCGTGGCAGCGGGGGAAAGCTACTACAGCGAAGGCTGCGCCACCACCGCGCAATGCGTGTTTCCCAACGCCGTCATCCCTCAGCGCGCATGGTCGGCTCCCGCTCAAAGACTCCTCTCCTACATCCCATCTCCCAATCTCGGAAGTAACACCTTCGCCACTTCGGCCTACGATCAGAGCCTGAACGATAACAAGGGCGGCGCGCGCCTCGATGCCAATACGCGTTTCGGAACGCTTTCGGCCTACTATTTTCTGGACAACTACACGCTCAACAATCCTTATCCAGTGGCGCAAGGCGGCGCCAGCGTGCCCGGTTTCAACGCCCAATATCTGGGTCAGGCGCAGCTTGTGAATCTGAGCGATACCAAATCGTTTGGTCCGAACGCGGTAAACGAATTCACCCTCAGTTTCATGCGCAACAATAACATTCTGGGTAAACCGCAAGGTGGGCTCGGCGTCAGTTTGGAGTCTCAAGGTTTTCTAACGGCGGCAGGCACATCCAGCATTGTTCCGCTGGCCCCGCAACTGGAAGGAGTGGAGAACCTGGTCTTCAACAGCTTCTCCCTGGGTACCAACACCAACGAATTGCGACAAGTGAACAACACCTTTCAACTGGCTGACGGCTTTTCGCGAGTGTTCGGCGCGCACACCCTGAAATTCGGAGGCGAAGGTCATTATGACCAGGTCAACGCCAATCCTATTGCTCAATTTAATGGAAGTTTCGTCTTCACCGGCAGCGAAACGGGAAGCGATTTCGCCGACTTCCTCTTGGGTGCGCCCAGTCAATACAACCAAAGCCAGTTGAATCCCTTCTACAGTAGAAATCGTTACGCCGGGGCTTACTTGCAAGACAGTTGGCGCGTCAATCCCCGCCTCACACTCAACTATGGCCTGCGCTGGGATCGCATTGAGCCCTGGTATGAGAAGTACAACCAAATCTCCAGCTTCGCCCCCGGCCAACAATCCGTTGCCTTCCCCGGCGCTCCAGCGGGCATTCTGTATCCTACCGATCCAGGAATCGCTCGCGGCATTGCGCCGCCCGGCGAAGAATTTTCGCCTCGCATCGGAGTTGCTTATTCGCCCAACGGAAATTCGGATAGTCTGATAGGCAAATTGCTCGGCGGCGCGGGAAAAACCAGCATGCGCGCCGGCTTTGGCATGTTCTATACCGCTATTGAGGCGCTCACCGTTTCCGTGGCGGCCGCCAACGCTCCTTATGGAACCACTTATACAAGTCCGGCGCCCCCGCTGTTAAACAATCCATTTGTCTCTGCCTCTACCGGGCAAAATTTCGGCCAGCCATTTCCCGTCAGTCTCGCGCCATTGAATGTGACAAGCTCGCATCCGGACGCCAATATCGATTGGTCGCAATACACTCCCATCAGCGGCATTCCCGCTTACCTCGCTTCCAACAAGATTCCTTACACCGAACAGTACATGTTCTCCATCCAACGGCAAATCGGCCAGAACACGCTGCTGAGTGCGAACTATGTTGGCAACGAAGGTCATCACTTACTGGTGTTGGCCGAATCAAACCCGGGTAATCCGGCGCTCTGCCTGAGCCTGAGCCAGCCCAGTGCAGTGGCTGCCGGTACGGTGACGTGCGGACCTTTTGGTGAAAGTAATACCTATACCACCGCCGGCGGGCAAACTATTAACGGCACGCGCGGGCCGCTGGGCGCAAACTTCGGCAGCAACGCGAATCAATCCACCACCGGCAATTCCAACTACAATTCCTTGCAACTCAGTTTGCGTCACACCAGCGGGCGGCTGCAAATGTTCGCCTCCTACACCTATGGCAAATCGCTCGATCATTCGTCCAACATTGGCGAAGCCGTGAATCCAACGAATGCCGCCCTGAGTTACGCCATTTCTTCCTTCGATATCAAACACAATTTTGTGGTGAGCTACGATTACTCGCTTCCCATGGAACGCGTCTTTCGCGCCGCCAACCGCTGGACAAGAGATTGGACCATCGCCGGCATTACCCGCGTGAGCACCGGATTCCCCGTCACCCTGGTGAATAACAGCGACAATTCTCTGCTTGGCACCAATCCCAACGGCGTCAACAATTCGGCCGTCGATAACGCGGAGTACACATCGGGACCACTCGATCTGAACCATAACCCGCGCAACGGCAACAGCTACTTCAATACCGCTCTGTTTAGCCTGCCCGCGCTGGGAAGTCCCGGCAACAGCCCGCGACGACTTTTTTACGGGCCCGGCTCCGGCAATTTCGATCTGGCGCTCAGCAAGAAATTGCCGCTCAGCGAATCCAAAGCTCTCCTGTTTCGCATTGAGGCATTTAACGTTTTCAATCACGCCCAATTTTTCGGTCCGCTATCGGTGGATGGCACTCTCGGCAGTTCCTCATTCGGCAACGTCGTGAGCGCCGCCCCGCCCCGCATTCTCCAGGCCGCTGTTAAATTCACTTTCTGACCTGCCGTTTTTCGGAACCGCGGCCGCCAGCGAGCGCTCGGAAATATTTCAAAGCAACTTCAACCTAATTTCAAATCAATGAGACTCAATACCTCTGCTCTATTCATGTTCCTGGCCATCGCTCCCATTTGTTGCATGGCCAAATCAACCATTCCGTGTCCTCGTTTCGATACCGGAAGTTTGCTTCAACAACCAGCAGACCTCTATAGCAAGAACGGGCTGCTCGAGGTTTCCTTCAGCTATCGGACCCGCCTTGATAGTTCGGGCAACACGCTCTACTGCTTCACCTCTCAAGACGGCGAACAATCGCCCACCCTGCACGTCTACCCAGGGGACCATTTGGTCATTCACCTAAAAAACGAATTAACGCCAAACGCCACCGTGCCTTCCCGCCAGTCCATGCCGGAAATGGCCGTTATGGGCAACCCTTCCGAGACTTGCGGCGCCACGCTGATGAACTCCCTATCGGTGAATGTTCACGCCCACGGAACCAACCTCCCACCGGTCTGCCATCAAGATGAGGTAATCAAGACAATCGTCAATGCCGGCGAATCGTTCGAATATGACATGCATTTTCCAAAGGACGAACCGCCTGGCCTGTATTGGTACCATCCCCACATTCACGGCATCTCGGAGCCGGCTGTTCTCGGAGGAGCGTCCGGGGCCATTATCGTGGACGGTTTAGAGAATGTGAATCCGGCGGTGGCCGGTTTGCCGGAACATGTACTCGTCGTGCGCGATAATCTGGTTCCCGGAAATCCAACTCCCGGCGGCGACATTCCTTCTTGGGATGTATCGGTCAACTACGTCCCGGTTCCCTATCCCGCGTTCACCCCTGCCAAGCTTCAGGCCCGGCCAAACGAACGGCAATTCTGGCGGCTCCTGAATGCATCGGCCGATACCATTCTCGATGTGGAATTAAGTTACGATGGCGCCACCCAACTACTGGAAGTAGTCGCCTTGGATGGAGTGCCCACCGGCTCGCAGGATGGAACCACTCATGGCAGGAGCATGATTGTGAGTCACATTTTGATTCCCCCGGCTGGCCGTGCCGAATTCATTGTTACCTCGCCATCGTTACATGTCCACTCAGCCCTCCTCCAGACGCGCAATGTCGATACCGGTCCCGACGGTGACAACGATCCCGCCAGACCTCTGATTGCGCTTGATGTGATTGCCACTGACGCGCGCGCCAGCGCTCCGGCGCAGTCGCCCATTATGCGACGGGTCTCCACTCATCCACCCGGCTCCCGTTTCGCCGGACTCTCTGAATGCAAACCCACAGCCCAACGGAAGCTCTACTTTTCAGAGGTCTTGTCAGACCCTTCCGACCCCAACAGCCCCACCAACTTCTTCATCACCGTGGACGGCCAGACCCCCACGCTTTTTGATCCCAACAACCCTCCCGCCATTGTGACCAGGCAGGGCGCAGTGGAAGATTGGACCATAGAGAATCGGGCGCTCGAAAACCACGAATTCCACATTCATCAGATTCATTTTCTCCTGCTTAGTAAGAATGGAGTCCCGGTCCCCGACCCACAGTTTCTCGATACCGTCCAGATTCCCTACTGGCCAGGCAAAGGCCCCTACCCTAAGGTCAAGTTGCGGATGGATTTCCGTGGCCCCACCGTAGGCGATTTCGTCTATCACTGCCACATCCTCGGCCATGAGGACGGCGGGATGATGGCGATCATCCGGGTTAAACCAGCCGACGAAGATCCCCGGTAGCCCCCTTATCGAGGGTCTTTTCGGAGTTCGCTTAACGACGGAAGGCCGCAGAGCAGCCCGAGATAAGCCCTGATTCGATCATCGCGTTTGGGTGATACTCTGAAACTTCCCATGCAATTAGAGAAAGTGTATGAGCCCCAGCGGTTTGAACCGCATTGGGCTGAGTGGTGGATTGAGTCCGGCATTTACCATGCCGATGCGAAAAAAGCGCTCGCCGGGCGCATGTTTTCGATTGTCATTCCGCCGCCGAATGTCACCGGTTCGCTCCACATTGGCCACATGTTTGAGCACACCATGATGGACGTGGCCGTGCGCTGGCACCGCATGCGCGGCGAAGAGACGCTGTGGCTTCCCGGTACCGACCACGCGGGCATTTCAACCCAGATGGTGGTGGAACGGCAGCTCAAAACGGAGGGCTTGACGCGCCGTGGCTTGGGGCGCGAAGCTTTTGAGCAGCGCGTTTGGCAGTGGAAAGAGCAGTATGGCGGGCTGATCAAAGCGCAGATCCGGCGTGAGGGCGCCAGCGTGGATTGGTCGCGCGAACGGTTTACGCTGGATGCCGGCTTGTCCCGCGCGGTGCGTGAAAATTTCGTTCACCTGTGGAAGAAAGGACTGATCTACCGCGGCGACTACATGGTCAATTGGTGCCCCAGTTGCCAGACCGCGATCTCCGACCTGGAAACCATCCACGAAGCGGTGGAAGGAAGCCTTTGGCACATTCGTTATAAGGTGATGGGCAGCGATGAAACGCTGACCGTCGCGACGACGCGGCCGGAGACCATGCTGGGCGATACCGCGCTCGTGGTGCATCCCGACGACCAACGCTATCAACATCTGTTGGGCAAAACCGCCATTCTGCCCATCATGAATCGCGAGATACCGATTCTGGCGGACAAGATGGTAGACCCCCAATTCGGTACCGGCGTGGTGAAAGTCACACCCGCCCACGACCCAAACGATTTTGAAGCGGCAAAACGTTTGAAGCTGCCAGCCATCAAAGTGATTGGCGAAGACGCGCGCATGACGGCGGCGGCCGGGCCTTATGCCGGGCTCAATCGCGAGGAGGCGCGCAAACGCATTGTGATGGCGCTCGAAGAATCAGGCGACCTGGTGAAGATCGAAAAGTACACGGTCAACCTGAGCAAGTGCGAGCGGTCGAAAACGGTGATAGAACCGCTGGTATCCACGCAGTGGTTTGTGCATATGAAGCCGTTGGCGGAAAAGGCCATGGAAGCGGTGCGCAGCGGGCGCATCCGTTTTGTGCCGGATGATCGCGAGGTTTTGTTCTTCCAGTGGATGGAGAACATTCGCGATTGGTGCATTTCGCGGCAGTTATGGTGGGGGCATCGCATTCCGGCTTGGTATTGCAAGCCATGCGGCGAGATGACTGTGGCGCTGGAAGAGCCGGCCATGTGCCCTAAATGCGGCTCGACTGAAGTGGAGCAGGATTCCGATGTACTGGACACCTGGTTCAGCTCAGGCTTGTGGCCGTTTTCGACACTGGGCTGGCCAGATCAAACCGAAGACTTACAGGCGTTTTATCCGACGTCTTTAATGATCACCGGTTTCGACATCTTGTTTTTCTGGGTGTCGCGCATGATCATGCTGGGTATCGAGCTCACGGGCCAAGTGCCCTTCCGCGAGGTGCATATTCACGGCTTGGTGCGCGATGCGGATAAGCAGAAGATGTCCAAAACTAAGGGCAACGTGATTGACCCGCTGGTCATCATGGACAAGTACGGCACAGATGCGGTGCGTATCGCGCTGCTGCTCTCGGCGGCGGCTGGGAACGATATTGCGTTGAAAGAAGACCGCATGGATTCCGGGCGCGGGTTCGCCAATAAGTTATGGAATGCGTCCCGTCTGTTGTTCATGAACATGGAGCGGTCTGGAGTGACGGCGTGGGCTCCGGGCGGCGCGGTGACTTCGGATGCAATTGAGGATACCTGGATTTTCGAACAACTGGCGCACGCAACCGAAGCAGTGAACCGGGCGCTGGAATTGCACCGCTACCACGAAGCCGCGCAAACGTTGTGGGATTTTTGGTGGCGCGAGTTTTGCGACTGGTATCTGGAAGTGAAAAAGCTGCGCTTTCGCGAAAACTCGGGCGTGGACGAGCACTGGCAGGCGGCGTTGACGGTGTATGAAGCCGCGTTAAGGCTGCTGCATCCATTGATGCCATTCCTGACGGAAGAATTATGGCAGCGCCTCATTCACACATCGGAAACGAACGCGGGGCAAGCGAAATCGATCTCGCTAGCAGCCTATCCGGCCGTGACGCCGGCATCTCACAATAGCGAGCGAGTGCGGGCCTTCGGCTTGTTGCAAGAAGTAGTGAAGGCCGCGCGCGAGTTGCGGGCCGACAACAAACTCGACCCGAAAGCCACCATTGAAGCCACACTTTTCCTGCACACGGCGCGGTTTTCGGAGGTAGACTTGGCCGCTATCGGAACGCTAACAAAGCTGAAGCTCGAGCAGCGCGCAGGCAAGATTGGCGAGCATAAAGGGCTAATTCGTTCCACCACCGAGTTCGATTTGCAACTGCATGCCGAGCCTCCGGCGGCCGCCCAAAACGGTTCCGCCGGCGGGGATACGCGGGCGCGTATTTTGAAAGAGGTTGAATCTTATGAACGTCTGATTAAGAGTTCGCACCGGCAGTTGAGCGATGAGACATTCCTGAGCAAAGCGCCCGAAAAAGTGGTGGCTTCATTGCGGGCGAAATTGGCGGATTATGAGGAGCAGTTGGCGAAAAACAAGAAGCTGCTCGAGGGCCTGAACTAGCAGTGAGGCTGGATATCGATAGGATCAAGGCTGCGCGGCCGGCGAATCAGATTCACTTTTTTGACAGCGTTGGTTCAACCATGACAGAAGCCGCAGCTCTTGCGGAAGCAGGCGCCGCGCACTCGACCGTCGTTTTGGCCGAAGAGCAAACAGCGGGGATTGGGCGGTTGGGGCGCACCTGGCATTCGCCCCCGGGCGCGGGAATCTACTGCTCCATTGTGCTGCGTTTGAAGCTGGCTCCAGGTAGCGTGCCCGTTGCCAGCTTGCTCGTTGGTTTGGCGGCGGCGGATGCGATTCAGAAGACGACAAATTTGTTATGCGATCTCCGCTGGCCGAACGATGTCCTCATCGGCGAAAGAAAAGTGGCGGGCATCCTGACCCATTTGATTGGCGATTGCGTCATTGCCGGCATTGGCGTCAACGTGAATCAATTGGGATTTCCGAACGATCTGCGGACCCCCGCAACGTCGCTACGGATGGAATCGAACGGACGTCCGCAATCCCGCGAGCAACTGATAGTGCAGTTGCTCGAATCGGTGGATGCGTTTTGCCGGAAATTGGACGAAGAAGGAGTTGCCGGGATTTTACAGGCATTTTCGGCGGCGTCGAGCTATGCGCGGAACAGACGCGTGATTGTGGAGGAAAGCGGCGCGCGCGGCATAACCACCGGCTTGGATGACAATGGCTTTTTGCTGATACGCTTTGACGACGGGCAAACACAGCGGCTGGCCACGGGCGGCGTGCGGCCGGCGAGCTAGACAAAATGAGCGAGAGCGAATCGCCCGAGACTGATTGGCCCAGTAACTACTTCAACTATTTCACCGAGATTGAAGATCATTTTCAACGGGCGCGAGGAACGGGATTATTTCTGCTGTCGCCGCTCGATTGGGCGCTGATTGAAAGCTGGAAGATGGCGGACGTACCGCTTCAAGCGGTGCTGAAGGGCATTGACGAAGCGTTTGAGAAGTGGCGGAGCCGCAAGAACAAGCGGCGCAACGTAAACTCGCTGGCGTATTGCGCGCAGGCCGTGATGGAAGCGGCACAACGCGCACCAGGCACGGCGCAGCGGAAACAGAGTGAAGCGCCGTTCAGCGTCGGCGAGCTACGCGATCATCTGCTCAAAGCGGCCGGCGCGCTGCGGGCCAACGGCAACCTTGCGCTGAAAGAGGTCAGCGCATCGCTCGAATCGCTGGCCCTCGACGCCGAGCAGCAGATCCGGCAACTGGAAGACTTGGAGCGGCGCTTGACGACGCTCGAAGACAAGATTGTGGCGATCCTGCGAGCCGGGCAATCGGAAGAAGATTTATACGCCATTCGCGAAGCGCTGGACAGAGAATTAAGTCCCTATCGGGGTAAGATGATGGCCGAGCAGCTATCTATGTTGGAGCGGCGTTATCTGGACACGGCCGTGCTCGAGCGGGCTCGGCTTCCAAGGTTGAGCCTGTTCTATCTGCATTGAATTTCGTTCAACGCCCGACGGTGCGCAACACTTTGGTGGCTAGTCCGTCGGCAGCCGTCAAGTCCTCGCGTGTCTTAGCCGCCTTGCCCGCGGCCATGTCGCGTTTGGCCCGGTCCAACGCCGAATGCATCAGGCTCATGGCCGAAATCAGATCGGCACTCAACGATTGCCCGCGTTGTTGCAGGCTGTCGCGCACCGGAGCGATATTTCTATCTGCCGAATCGATCTTGGCGGAAACGCTTTCCATACGGTCCTGCAAGTCCGCCCGCTCCTCGTCGGACATCGTTGGTTGCGAATCGGGGACGGGGGTGGTATCCAGGGGAGTTTCGGCAGGCGGCCGATTGGCGGGCGGCTTGATCCGTTTTGCAGCGGCGGTATCGGCAGGGGGTTGTGGATCGGCTGGGGCCGGTTCCTGACGGCGCACGATGGCTTCCACCACTCCGCCCAACTGCTGAATGTGCTGGTTCAAGATCGCCAATTCCTGCCGAGCCGCGGCGTTATCGGGGTCGGCGCTACACACGCCCGCAAGAACCGTGGCGCCCTTTTGATAGTTGCTTAGCTCCACTTCCTTACTCTTGCCGTCCAAGCGCGGAGCGTTCTGCTGCAGCAGGGCGAACTGCCGGTAGCTATCGGCTATTTCCATTCCCAGCTTGGGGTTGGCTTTCGCCAAAGGGCGCACCTTATCCAGATAACGCACGCCGCGGTCCAGCAGCGCATCGCGTTCCGCGGAAGGCTGCGGATGGCGAGCCACCAAGTCCACGAACTCTTTGGAGAATGCCTGTTTCAATTCCCGAACGTGCTGCGAGGTGTCCGCCACGCTCGCGTCTGCGGTTCCCGTTTCAGGCGCCTTCTCCAGCCGTCCTAACAGCTCCTGCAATTGTTTCTCGCGCGCCATAATTTCCGCGCGCTGCGCCTGCACGCGTTCCCATTGCCAAGCTCCGAAACCGCCCAGCAGCAGAAATCCCGCCAGAACGGCGATGGCCGCGCGCTTGCGGCGCATGAACCTGATCGAGCGCCCTAAAGCCGAACTGTGGTGCGCCGTCACCGCCTCGCCGTCAAGGAAGTGTTGTAAATCGTTTGCCAGGTCGGCAGCCGATTGGTAGCGCTCTTTAGGGTTGTAGCGCAACGTCATCAGAATGATGCTGTCGATCTCGCCCGTCATGGCGCGGCGCAGTTTCGTGGTGCTGTCCGAAGCGGCGCGTAAATCCTCACGGATATTTGCGCTAGGCGGAGGCGGATCGCGGCGCGATGCCAGCTTCGCAATCTTGTCGTCAATATCTTCATACGGCATCCGGCCCGTCAGCAGGCGGTAGAGGATCACGCCCAGCGAATAGATGTCGGAAGTCTTTTGCAGCGTGCCGCCTTCAATTTGCTCCGGGCTGGCATAGGCCGGCGTCATGGGCCGTCCGTCCGCGCCCGTCAACTCCGCTGAAGCCATGGCCGCGCCCACTACTTTGGCAATACCAAAATCAAGCAGCTTCACCACGCCTTCCGAATTAACCAGCACATTGGAAGGCTTCAGGTCGCGATGCAGAATCAAGTTCAGATGCAGGTAATGCACCGCATGGCACACCTGCTGAAAGACGCGAATGCGCTCGCTCAAAGAGAGCCTGTGGTGGTCGCAATACTTATCAATGGGCATGCCCTCCACATACTCCATGACATAGTAGGGCTTGCCGTCGGTAGCATCGCCGCCGTCCAGAATGCGCGCGATGTTGGAATGATCGAGGGCCGCCAGAACCTGCCGCTCCTGCTTGAAGCGCATCACAAATTCCGCGCTAGCCATTTCGCGAAGCAGAAGTTTCAGCGCCACGTTCTTGCGGAACGCGCCGTCGTCCCTCATCGCCAGATAGACAATGCCCATGCCGCCATGGCCCAACTCCCGCAGCAAACGGTATGGCCCTACAAATTGGGGCCGGGCTTCCTGCGGAAACTGCCCGGATGGCACACTCATGGTGGGGATGCCGCTGCCGGCAATGGGAGCCGCCCCTTGGGGTGCCGAACTCCCAGGAAATGCAGAACTCCCAGGGAAAGAAGATTTCTGCTCGGCCAACATGCCGCGCAATTCACTCTGCAGTGCGGCGTCGCCCTGGCATGCCTGCTGCAACCAGGCATCAAGCTTCGCCGGTTCTATCGATTGCGCCTGATAGAAGAGGGCCTTGACTTGCGTAAAACTGGGCGCAGCATCCCTCGCGACAGGCGTTCCACAGCGCTCACAGAACGAGGAGGTGTCGGTGACAGGCGATCCGCACTGGGAACAGAAACGTGCTCGCGAAGCTGGTTGAGCGCCCATCGTTACCGGCCCACTACTTTCAGTATTCTTTCGGTGGTGTATTCGGCGCGCTCCAATTCCGTTTGGGCGGCCTCCCAGTTCTGCGCAAGCAGCGCCTTTGAGGCGCTGTCGAAATAGATTTCAAGGCGCGCCACATCAGCGGCGGTTTGAGTGTTCAGAACAGCCCCTTGCGTTGCCAGAGAAAGGCGCAGTTGCTCCGCGTTCTGCCATGCCGATAAAGCCCTGGCTGCGGCCCCCTCATAGCGGGCCGATAAACTATCGGCGCTCGCCTTAGCCTCGCCATTCAGCTGCGGCAGAGTTGGCGGGCTGAGAGAAAACGGCGGCCTATTTTCGGTCGCGGGAGCGGGTGGCTCAGGTGCGGGCTGGGGCGCGCTTCCCTCCGTGGGTACGGTAGCGGCGAAATAGGGCAACAAGCCCATCGTGCGCTGAATTCTACCCACCGCTTGGCGCATCTCTCGATCTTGCGCCAAGACCTGCAAGCCGGCTAAGTAAACGGTCACCCGCCGCACCAATTCACGATTCGCTTCGTAATCCGCCGGCTGCGCGTTTGCAAAGTAGGGCAGCGCCGAACGTAGATTTCGTTCCACGCGATATACATCCTGTGGGCGCGTGTTCGCGGGCGGTTCTTTCGGCAGGCTCAATAGCGATTGCCGCCACTTCGGTTGTGGCGCTTCTGCCGCCGCGCGATGCGAGCGCTCTTGCGCCAGCGCCGTGGTGGCGAAGCAGAGAATGATCGGGAATAAGCGTTTCCACATGGTCGTCACCCTCCTATCTGCGCTTCCAGGCGTTCCAAATAGGCATCGGCCTTACGCGTCTCTTCCTCGGCCGTAACGGCGTCCTTCTTCTCGACAGCCCTCTCCGCCTTGTCCAGCGCCGCTCCAATCCGCAGCCTCAATACGGCAATGCGGGGATGAAGTGCAAAGCCGCGCGATTCCAGCTCCGCCTCAATAGCGGCTAAGGAACTGAGATTCGCCACCGCTCGTGTGGCCGACAGTTGAAAGTGGCGCTCGGCCTCCACCAAGGCAGGATCTTGAACGGGTTTATCTTGCGCCGCTGCGATTCCCGCCAATAGCGCGGCGGCAAAAGTAATGCGTATGAACAGCACTACAGCATCCTCCTCTGTCACGGACGAACAACGTCGCCCACCACTGGCGCGCCGGAACCGCTGTACGATCCAGTAGCAACCCGCTCGCGCACGGCGGTAATCGAAATCTTACCGATGGGCGTCGTTTGCACATCCAGTACTTCGCCGGTAGACGGATCCTTGATCTCTTTGCCCTTGTGATAAATGGTGAACGTCTGACCAGGTTGTAGCCCGGCGGCGGTACCGGCGTTAATCGTAATAGTGGTGCCCGACACATCGGCCACACGGGCGTCGAGATCCAACGTGCGGTCTTCCGCCCCTCCCGAGAGATTGACGGTCGCAACCTGCTGGGCTAATTTGTCTACCGCGTCCATGGTTGCTTCGCCGATAATCGTTTCAGCAAAATTGGCGCTCGACATATCGAAGAAACCGCCGCCACCTCCCGCCCAACCGGCCAGCAGCCCCGCGCCAAAACCTTTACTGGTGCGCTTGGATTCGCCGCGCGCTTCGCCAGTGGCGACAACTTCCGAAGTTTCTACATCCACAATGCGATAATCCAGCACCACTACGGCCTTGTTATCGCTTTTGTAACCGCCCACCACACCGCCGCCCGCGCCCGGTATGAAGACACCCACGCCGCCACCTTTCTTGCGGTCGTCGCGGCCGAACACCACAATGTCGCCCATCATGGTGAGTTGCGCGCCCTTGATCTGGCCAACTCGCGGACCGCTGCCCTGCTTCACGCGATTGCTGGCCGAAAAATCTTGTTCCTTCGTGAGCGCCGCTACCTTACGCCGTTCCACGATGTTAAAGCGCCCGCCCTGCTGGACGCGTTTCGTCATCATGGCGTTAATGCCCTGCCCGATATTTTGTTGCGTACCAAAAATTGCCTGGACAGCCGTCATGACCGTCGAATAATCGAAGTCCTCAATCGACATCGTTTTTTTCGTTTGGGCCATTCCAAGGCAGGCGCAAACCGCCCCAACGGCAACTATTCGTTTCATCATTTGTATGTCCTCCGAGACTTAGATCTTCTTTCTGGCCACCATACCCACGGTCGCGGGCGAACCCGAATAGGAACCGGTGGCGATCTTGTCGCGCACGCTGGCGATGTGGCATTCGCCGACCTTCGTAACCACCCGGTCGAGAACTTCCTTAGTAACGGGGTCCTTCACTTCCCGATCAACGCGGAAGATTTCAAATGTCTCGCCGGCGTTCACACCATCGCCGGAACCGGCGCTAATCACCATGGAACCGCCTGACACATCGGCCACATAAGCTTCCACCTCGCGGACTCTCTTTTTCATGCCAACGGCTTGGGTAGTAAAGGCGGCAACCAATTTGTCTACGCAATCCTTCGTGGCCTCGCCAATAATCGTTTCGGCAAAATTTGAGCTTGTCATATCGAAACCGCCCCCGCCGGCGCCGTTGTATCCGCCCGCGAATGCCCCCCAGTTCATGCTGCTTCGCTTCGATTCACCGCGCGCTTCACCGGTGGCGATGATCTCAGAAGTCTCGGCGTCAATCAGCCGGTAATCGATGACAACCACGGCTTTTTCTTCTTTCTTGAAACCGCCCGCCGCCGCTCCCGCAAGACCGCAAAAAGTGCAAAGGCGTCCCAATGCGGCACCTCCGCCGCCTTTCTTCTTGTCGTCGCGGCCAAAGGTAACAATGTCGCCGGCGAGAATGGCGTCGGCCCCTGAGACCCGCCCGATGCGTGGTCCGCTACCTTGTTTCACCCGGTTGCCCGCTGAGTTGTCCTGCTCCTTCAATATCGAATCGATCTTCTCGCGTTCCACCACCACTACTTTGCCGTCCTGGGTCAATCTGGTCTGTGCCATGGCGCGGATGCCTTGGCCGATATTCGCCTGCGTATTGAAAATCGATTGCACTTGCGTCATGACGGCCGAATAGTCGAACGGATAAACAGCTACTCTTTTCTTCTGCGCATTTGTCAGAGCTTGCGAAACCGCCGGCGAGGGCTGCTCAACGGCGGGCGGCGGTGGCACATTCGTGACTGGCGCGGGAGCGGGCGTTGGGGTTGGCGTCGGCGCCGGAGTGCTCTTTGGGTCCATCATGACGCCAATAATCGCCTCAGAGACTCCTGCCTCTTTCAACCGCACCAAGTCAGTGGTCGATAGCGCGATGGGCTTCGGGTTGGTCTGCAAGCTTTTGATGATGAACTGCTCCGACATGCCGCTCTTGACAAGTTTGATCACCTCATCCACTTTGCTCGCGGGCTTGGCGGCTGCCGGTCGCGTGGCATGGGGCGTGGCGCTGGGCTTAGCCGCCGGCGTTGTAGTATCGGTTGCAGCTTGTCCAAAAGCTAGAACCGCGCTGCTAACACAAATCAGTGAGAGCGCGCCCACCATTCCAAATTTTCTACTCATTGCTGTTCCTCCCTATTTTGATCAGCGGCGTAAACGCACAAAACTATTCAACATTCCTGGAGCTCCGCAACCTCCGGCCCAGCCAGGCCCGCGCAAAAACCCAGTGGCGCCGAACTTGCGAGACACTCGTTCCCATAACCACGGCGGCTTCGCGATCCGTTAATCCGCCAAAAAACTTGAGTTCCACCACCTGCGCCGCCTCCGGATCTTTTTTGCTAAAACTATCCAGCAGCAGGTTGATCGTGTCAAAGTCTTGAAACCGTTGGGCCGGGGCTGCGGCTTGGTTGATGTCTTCAATTGAGGTCTTGATCTTGAAACCGCGCTTATCCGCCTGTCTTCGCCTGGCATGGTCTATCAGGATCTGGCGCATTTGGCGGGCGGCCACCGCCAGAAAGTGTGCGCGATCTTGCCAATCCACCGGCGCTATCTGCGCGCCGCCCTCCTTCGTCCGAAACAGGCGCAGAAAAACCTCGTGAACCAGCGCGGTCGGTTGAAGCGTATGTTCCGATTGTTCCGCCGCCATATGGCGCCGCGCGACACTACGCAAATCCGAATAGACCAGGCTAAGCAGCTGGTCCTCCGATTTGCGGTCTCCAGCGCGCATGGCCTGCAGTATCGCAGTAATCTCGTCGGATCTCTGCATATCCCCCTCATTACACTCGGCTGACGAACGTTTCCGAGTCGAAGACCTTCAACCTGTGGCCTCGAAAAAACTAAAACTGGTATCGAGTATACCGTAATTGCGTTAGTTTGTTGGCCGATTCTCTATCCTTGCCATAGTGACAATTTGGCCCCAACCGTTTCACAAACTTCCGTTTCTGAACCGCGCACGGTAGTAAGTGGATGCTGGAATTTTGCTAGCGCGGATAGGGATGCCCGCGCAAAGTCGTAAACGCCCGATAGATCTGCTCCGCAAGCATGGCCCGCGCCAGTTCGTGCGGAAATGTCATGGGCGAAAGCGAGAGCAGCAAATCGGCGCGCGGCTTCCAATCGGCGGGCAAACCGTCGTGCCCGCCCACCAGAAAGACAATATCTTGGGCATCGCGTTCGGCTTGCTCAACCATCTTTATGAACGACGGCGAATTCAGCGGGCGGCCACTGGGGTCCAGAAACACTTTGCGGCCCGCCGCGTGACGGGCAAAGAGATCAAAGCGGGCGGCAGAAATTTCACGCATTTCGCAGGGAACGTAACGGGCAGAGCGCTTGATAAACTCAGCCGCGATGGCGTTGGCGTGCGTATCACGTGGTTTGCCAATGAAATAGAGGAAAATCTTCATGCGATGGTGAACCTGGTACCAATACGGGCCGCCCTGCTTAGGAATGCGGCTTGCAAACAACATTGTCTCAGGATATTGTTTTAAGAGCGCTTCTGAAAAGGAATTTCCATGGCTTCAACCGTTTGGAAGGGTTTTATATCGTTCGGCTTGATTACGATTCCGGTGCGGCTTTTTGCCGCCGCCCGAACCGAACGCGTCAGTTTTAATCAGATCCACAATGTTTGCGGCGGACGCATCAAGCAGCAGACCTTCTGCCCGCAGTGCGACCGCATAGTCGAGCGCAGCGAATTGGTGAAAGGCTACGAAGTAGAAAAAGACCGCTACGTTATCGTGAACGACGAAGAGATCAAAGCCATGGCGCCCGCTTCGAGCGACACGATGGAGATCATGGAGTTTGTGAAAGCGGATGGCATCGATCCGATTTATTACGATTCCTCTTACTTCATGGTGCCGGAAGAGGCGGGCAAGAAGGCTTATCATCTGCTGCTTGAAACCATGCGCAAATCGGGCTACAGTGCGATTGCCAAGATTGCCATGCACCAGCGCGAATATACCGTGGTGGTGAGGCCGCATGCCGATGGACTCTTGCTGCACACCATGTTCTATCCCGAGGAAGTGCGCGAAGTGCCGGAGTTCCGGCGTGATGAAAACGTCGCGGTCAAACCCCAGGAAGTGGCGTTAGCGGAGAAGTTGGTGGAAGGCTTGGCGGCTGATTTCGATCCATCGAAATATCACGACGAGTATCAGACCAAGATGCAGCAGATGATCGAGGCCAAGAAAGAAGGGCTGACGGTGGGTGTGGAAGCGCCCAAGAAACGCGCGCCGGTGATTGATTTGATGCAGGCGCTGCAAAAGAGTCTGGGCGAGTTGCCGCGCAAGCCGGCGGCCAGCCAACCGAGACTCGAAGCCCAAGAGGAAGAAGAAAGCAATGTCACGCCGATTAAGAAGCCGGGCGGCGCCAAACGCGCGCAGCGCAGTGCTCACGGCTAAAGAGTGAGCGGTGGTGCGGCGGCAATTCAACCGGAAGATTCGTTAGCTCGCAGGCTGGGCGTGTTTGACGCCACCATGATCGTCATGGGCGGCATCATCGGCTCGGGCATTTTTGTGAACCCCTACGTGGTGGCCAAAGAAGTTCACACCTCCACGTTGATCTTGGGCGCTTGGATTCTGGGCGGGTTGACGGCGCTGGCAGGCGCGTTCATTTACGCTGAGTTGGCCGTGCTCAGGCCCAATTTGGGCGGCCAATACGCCTATCTCAAAGATGCGTTTCATCCCGCCGCCGCATTCCTCTACGGCTGGGCTCTATTGCTGGTGATGCAAACGGGCGGTATGGCGGCCGTGGCCGTCACCTTCGCGCGCTATGCCCGCGAAATTGCGCCCATTGGTTTGCCTGATGGCGCGGTGGCGGCGCTCGTGTTGATCGCTTTAAGCGCCATTAATTGCCTGGGCGTGCGCTATGGCAGCACCGTGCAAAATGTCCTGATGGTGCTGAAGATTGGCGCTGTCTGCGTATTAGTGGTGGTGGGTTGGCGCGCGCCCCACGCGGCGGCGCAAATCAGCGCGGATGCCGGGCAACCCTTCTCCGCGGATTTATTAGTTAAGTTCGGCGCGGCAGTGGTTCCGGTGCTGTTCGCCTACGGCGGCTGGCAGACGGCCAGCTTTATGACGGGTGAAATGCGCAACCCCAAACGCGATTTGGCGCGCGCCCTGCTGTTCGGAGTCATCAGCGTCACGGCCATTTACCTGAGCGTAAATATCGTATGTCTGCATACGCTTGGTCCGTTAGGGCTCGCTAAAACCACCACACCGGCATTTACCGTGATGGAGAAAGCCATTGGCGCGAAAGGCGCTTTGTTTATGGCGGTGGCCATTGCGGTTTCAACCCTTGGTTTTCTGAGCCAAGGCATGCTGACTGCGCCGCGCGTATTCTTCGCGATGGCACGCGACGGTCTGTTTTTCCGCGCTGTGGCTTGGTTGCCGAAACGGACGCGCGTTCCGGTAGCGGCGATTGCGCTGCAAGGAGTGCTGGCGTCGATTGTGGCGCTTTCGGGAGGCTACGAACAAATCTTGAACTATGTAGTCTCGGTGGATTTCATTTTCTTCGGCCTAACCGGCGCGACTTTGTTTGTATTCCGCCGCGGAATGAAGGCCACCCCATCCCACCGCACGCCCGGCCATCCGTTTACGACCATATTTTTTATAGCGGCCTGCTGGCTGGTGGTGCTGGCCACCTTCTATAACTTCCCGAAGAACAGCTTCGTGGGCTTAGGCATTCTATTGTTAGGGATTCCGGTTTACCTCTACTGGAGCAAGAGGAAGAGCAGCGTATGACGCCAAGCATGAACTCGGCCTATATGGAATGGGTCAAGACCAGCACCGCCGCGGCCTACAATTTGGCGAACAGCGGCATAAAGAGCTATCCGTTGGCCAGTTTGCCGGTGGATCTCAAGGCTTTGCAACTCACCGGACCGGGCGCTTACGGCTACCGTCCGCTGGTGGAAGCGCTGGCGCGCAAGTGCGGTGTGCCAAACGAGTGTGTGGCGACGGCGCTGGGCACTTCCGGCGCAAACCACTTGGCCATGGCCGCCTTGCTTGAGCCGGGCGATGAAGTGTTGATCGAGCATCCCGGCTATCCGCTGCTTTGGGAAGCGGCCAGCTATCACGGCGCGGATGTGAAATTTTTCGAGCGGCGCGCGGAGGAGAAATTCGTCATTGATGTGGACGCGTTGCGCCAACTCGTAACTCCTCAGACCAAGTTGATTGTGCTCACAAATCTGCACAATCCGAGTTGTGCTCTGACAAGCCAAGCGGCCCTGCGGCAGATTGGGAATTTGGGGCCGCGAGTTTTAGTGGACGAAGTTTACCTCGACCTTTTGTTCGAGAACGCGCCTGCCACCGCTTTCAAACTGGGCGAGCAGTTCGTGGTAACGAACAGTTTGACAAAAGTGTACGGTCTGAGCGGGCTACGTTGCGGCTGGGTGATAGCCGCGCCGGAGATTGTGAAAAAGATCTATGGCTTAAACGATTTGTTTGGCGTGAACAACCCGTATCTGACGGATCAAATTAGCTGCGTGGCGTTACAGTCCTTGCCGGAGATTGCGAGTTGGTCGCGCCAACTATTGGCAAAGCACCGCAAAATAGCGAACGATTTTCTGATGGTTACGCCTGAATTGGAGTGTGAGCCACTAACAGTGGGCACTGTGATTTTTCCGCGTGTCCGCGTGCCAGTGGACGAGCTTTGCCGAGTGCTCAGAGAACGCTACGAGACGGTCATTACACCGGGGCGCTTCTTCGGTGCGCCAGAGCGGGTGAGGATTGGCATTGGCGGCGAAACGGCGGTTCTCGAAGGAGGATTGGCGCGCGTGGGGAAAGCATTGAGGGAGTTGAGCGGGAGCTGAGCAACGCTTGCCCAAGAACGAGGCGCTTAATCTTTGGTCAGCCACCCATACTGGGCTTCCGTAAGCGGCACAACCGACAACCGCCCTTGCTTCACCAGCGGCGAATCGGCAAACAGCTTGTGCGCCTTGATATCGGCCAGCGTGCGCGGAGACTTGACGCCGTGGCCCACTTTGATGCGTACTAACGGAGTCTTAGGGTCTTTCGCATCGACATTCACCACAGTGGCGGTTCCCACCGCGCGGCGCTCCTCGCCAGTGTGATAAATCACCAGCTTTTCGCCCGGCTTCATTTCGCGCAGGTTTCTCACGGCAGTGGGATTCGTCACGCCATCCCAGATGGTTTCCCGGTCGCGCTCCAGGTTGGCGAAAGAATAGGCTTCCGGTTCGGTCTTCAATAGGTGCGGCATTGGCTTTCGAATATCATAGCCCGAATCGTGCCGGCAGGCCCGGCGCATCATATGAGTGTGCCCGTTGAAATCGATCCCGTCTGTGGAATGCAGGTCGATCCGCAAAAGAATCCCCAGCCGCCAGACAGCTCATTTGATGGCAAGGTTTACTACTTCTGCAATCCAAAATGCAAGACAAAATTTGATGCCCACCCGGGCGAGTATCTCGAACCAACGCCCAAACCCGTTGGCTCTGCCCACATCGAGTACACCTGCCCCATGCACCTTGAAGTCCGACAGATGGGGCCGGGCGCGTGTCCGAAATGTGGCATGGCGCTAGAGCCGGCGGATTCGAGTGCGGAAACGGACGATGGCGAATATGTCGGCATGCGGCGGCGGTTTTGGATTTGTGCCGTGCTGACAATCCCGCTGCTGGCCCTAATGTTTCCGCGTGAGTTTCCTTTCACCCGTTGGGTTGAGTTCGCGCTGGCGACGCCGGTGGTGTTGTGGGGCGGCGCTCCCTTTTTCGCGCGCGGTTGGGCATCGCTCAAGAATCGGCATGGCAACATGTTCACGTTAATCGCCTTGGGAACGGGCTCGGCTTACGTCTTCAGCATCGCCGGGTTGCTGCTCCGATTGCCGCTCTATTTTGAGCCGGCTGCCGTAATCGTTACCCTCGTTCTGCTCGGCCAGGTCTTGGAATTGCGGGCGCGGAGTCAAACCAGTAGCGCACTGAAAGCTCTATTGAAGCTGACTCCCAAGACAGCGCGCCTGGCAGACGGCCGCGAGGTTCCGCTCAATCAAGTGAGAGTAGGCGACGTGCTGCGCGTGCGGCCCGGGGAAACCATCCCGGTGGATGGGGTAGTGGTGGAAGGCCATTCATCGGTGGACGAATCAATGGTCACCGGCGAATCGATTCCGGTCGAAAAATCGGCTGGCGGCAAGGTGACCGGCGGCACGCTCAACGGCAACGGAAGCTTCACCGTTCGCGCCGAACGAGTGGGGGCGGACAGCCTGCTCAGCCAGATCGTGCGCTTAGTAAGTGAGGCGCAGCGCACGCGGCCTCCCATTCAGAAACTGGCCGACCGCGTGGCAGGCGTGTTCGTGCCCACCGTTGTTCTAATGGCGGCGCTCACCTTCGTTGCCTGGATTCTTTTAGGACCGGAGCCAAAACTGAGCCACGCTTTGGTAAACGCCGTCGCCGTGCTGATCATCGCCTGCCCTTGCGCGCTTGGCCTGGCAACTCCGATGTCGATTATGGTGGGCACCGGCCGTGGGGCGGCGGCGGGCGTGCTGGTGCGCAATGCGGAGGCACTCGAAACACTCCAAAAGGCGGACGTGCTGGTGGTGGATAAAACCGGCACGCTCACCACCGGCAAGCCCCAACTTGTAGCCATTGAAACGCTGTCGGCGTGGGCGGAGAACGATTTGCTGGCGCTGGCCGCGAGCGTTGAACAATTCAGTGAGCATCCGCTGGCTGGAGCGATTCTGTCCGGTGCGAAGGAGCGCGGCCTTGCGCTTCAAAAAGCCGAGCGGTTCGAAGCAATTCCAGGACGCGGCGCAAAGGCCATTGTTAACGGCCACACGGTGTTGGCAGGTAATGAAAATTTCCTTGCGGAAGCGGGCGTGCCGCTCAACGAACTAAAACAGAGGTCGAGTCAGTTCTCCGGCGATTCCCTTATCTTCGTAGCCATTGACCAGCAACCCGCCGGAGTCCTGGCGGTTTCCGATCTCCTCAAGCCAACCACCAAAAGCGCCGTGCAAGCGTTAAGGAAAGAAGGCATCCGGCTGGCTCTCTTGAGTGGCGATTCGCCAGCGGCTGCGAACGCGGTCGCGGAACAACTCGGCATTAGCGAAGTGCAGGGCGGCGTGTTACCGGCACAGAAAGCTGAATTCATACAGAACCTGCGCGCCCAGGGGCACGTAGTAGCCATGGCGGGCGATGGTGTAAATGATGCACCGGCGCTGGCTGCGGCCCACGTGGGAATTGCGATGGGCAGCGGCACCGATGTCGCGATTCAGAACGCCGGCATTACGCTGCTGAACGGCGACTTAGCGGCCTTGGTGCGAGCCATTCACTTGAGCCGCGCTACCGTCCGCAATATTAAGCAGAACCTGTTCTTTGCGTTTGTCTACAATCTGGTTGGCGTGCCGGTGGCGGCAGGCATTCTCTATCCGTTCTTCGGCTTGTTGCTCAGCCCCATGATCGCCAGCGCCGCCATGACTTTCAGCTCCGTCTCCGTCATCGGCAACGCGCTGCGGTTACGCAATGTGAAGCTATAGCAGCGCCGCTTCGGCGTCCGCCAGAGTCGGAAACATGACCAGTGTGTCGCGCACGCCGGAAAGGGTAAACATTGTTTCAATACGCGGCGCCACATTGATCAGAGCATATTTCGTTTGTTTGCGCCCGCAAGAAACGTGTACACCCAGAATGCTGCCAAGCGCCGCCGAATCCATGTAAGGCACTCCCTCCAAATCAATAATCAGCAGCGCCGATTTGTCTTCGCGCGCCGTTTGTTGGAAGTCGAAAAAGTTTGAAATCACCAAGGGGCCATTCACCTTGATAATCCGCTCACCTTCGTGGGCGCCGGCAAGCGACTCGATTTGCAAAGGGGACGGGGCTGGGGCTGGGCTGTCCATAACCTTCGTATCATATCCATCTTTTGTTTCAGTTGGATTACTGGTCGGCCTTGAAGGGAACCCGCCAGCGGATTCCCTTCAAACTTACGGATTAGTGGACGATGGCGTGCCTGCTTTGCGCCATGATTTCATTCATCTCATCTTTAATGTGCAGCTTAAGTTTCTTGAGGCGTTGCTCCTCAAGCTCGTCCTCGCCCGTAACATGCGGCTTGGATTCTATCTCCTCTATCTGGTGCTTCAAACGCGCATGCTGCTCGGACAGTTTTCGAAACTGCTCGTTGGTGGCAAGCAGATGCGCCTTGAATTCTTCGTCTTGCGTGTGATTCTCCATGAAAGGTATCTCCTTTATTGAGTGGCCACGCCGAGTCGGTTCTGAGTTGTTGGTTTAAAGAAGCTGGCCCGGTGGGTATTGAGTGCATTGTTTCACTCGCGGATGGTCACCAGTGGCCATCCGCACCCCAAAATTATCACTATTTCATCCGCATGACAATAGCTGTTTCGGTAGGATTACTGTAATATTCGGCGCGCCGCCCGATTTCCACAAAGCCTAGGCGCTGGTAAAGGGCGCGGGCGGCCAAGTTCGATTCCCGCACTTCTAAAAAGAACGACGCTTTCTTACTGAACTCTTGCTTTATCAACAACGTAGCTATGCCCAAGCGACGATGGCGGGGGGCCACCGCCAAATTGAGAATCTCACGTTCGGGCCCCTCTTTGGCATTACCCCTAAAGATTTCCCGAGAGACCAGGAACCCGCCAATCTCCCCGGCTACCTCCGCTACCGTGCAGTCATAGCGCAAAAAGGTATCGGCAGGCCAGTTCGGAACGGTGAAAGAAATTCGCTCCAGTTCAACCAATGCCGGCAGGTCGCTCTTGGTCGCCGGCCGCAGAACGGCTTCTACTGCCATGCAAATTCGGTGACGTCGCCGATGGTGTGCCGGACGTCGTCGGCTTGGGCGGAATAGGAAATAATGACGCGCCGGGCCGCGCGTTGCACCCCGCAGGTCAGCTTGAGCGGTTCAGCTTCGCGCAGAAACAGAGCTGTGGTATCCCCAGCCTTGCCTTTCACTAACAACCGCGCACCGCTCTTCAGGCAATCCACTTGCGTCAGAACGCCCGCCACTCTCTTCTTTGGCACCAGCGAAGAGAAGGGTACCGCGTCGCCCACCGGGTTGCCGCCCGCGGCGGCGTCCAAGGCACGGTTGGCCCTCTCTTCGGCTGCGTGAATCGAATCTGTTTCTTTCACCTGCGCGCGTTGATCAGCTTCACGCAATTCTTCGCGCTCACGCCGCCGCTCTGCTTCTAAAGCATCCAGCCGCGCTTGCTCAGAACTCTCGCGGAGCTGTTGAATGCGTGTACGCTCCGCCTCGTTCTTAGCGGAATCCTCAGCCTTCAACCAACTCCCATTCGCCAACGAAGCATGGCCGTTCGTCGTTTGAAGTTGGGCCAGTTCAATCCAATATTCAGAAATGCGCGGATCGAGTTGCGTGGCGCGTTTAATGAGAGCCTCCTTCTCTTGCGGGCTAGCGGCGAACTCGGCTTGGCGGAAAACGGGTTCGGCCCAGAGCGGATTCAATTCGGCGGCTTTTTTCAGCAGCGGCAGCGCCTCGGCAGCCGGACGATCGAGCGCCGCACCCAGATAAACCGGGGCGCTCTTGCTGTGCGCGCGAATGGCGCTTTCCAGATCGGCATGCGGATCTTCGCGATTCAACTTCGCAATTTGCGCCAGACCTTCAAACCCCAGCGCAGCCGTGTCCCCGCCGGCTTCCACCGCGCTTTTATAAGCGGCTTCGGCCATTTTGGGATTAGCCGTAAGCTGCGTATTGGCGACATATACGTCGGCAACCGTGGCATCCAGGGAGTGTTCGCCAAAATCGCGCTTGGGGTCGAGCGGACGACCGCTAACCGAGACGGCTTCCCAGTTGCCTTTGGCCAGATGCTCGGCCACTTCCTTTTCCAGGGTTTCAGGATGATCGGCGGCAAAAGAGTTCCTTTCAGCCGCCCGCAGGGTGCTGCCGCTGCGCAGAGCGGCTAAGAAGATGTGGAAATGCGCACTATATTCGAATTTGGTTGCGAACAGATGAATGCGAGCCCACGCCAGATCGGGATGGGTTGGATTGGCCCCCCAGGTGACGCGGCTGCCATGTGCCTCCAGCGTATCGAAGAGTTGCTGCAAGCCGGATTCGACCTCCGGCGGCAGGCGCGCAGTGTTCGATTCCAGAAAGATGCTGGCCACTTGACCCAACGGCAAATGGGCGCCGGGCGAGGTGAGCAACTGGTAAGAGCCATTTTGCGAAACGAACTCCGTGCCGGAAGTGGTTGGGTTCGACTTTGCGGCTTTACTCAAAATGACGCGCATGGGCCAGACGGAGCGCAAGTCCTTCGATTCCAATAATCCGCCCATAACCCATCTCAATTGTTCGAGTTGCGTGAGAGCTTCGCGTGCCGCGGCAGTGTCGCCATCGGAATCCACGTAGAACGGGCCGATGTTCAATTCGGTCCAATGTTCGGCTGC
The DNA here is from genome assembly GCA_963785595.1 of Bryobacterales bacterium. GTDB lineage: Bacteria > Acidobacteriota > Terriglobia > Bryobacterales > Bryobacteraceae > Bog-105. Next base: position 665,776 of record CAWAVY010000007.1, read on the forward strand.
AAGGACGGGAACAGGCGCACAGAGAATTGAAAAAACGAAGCCAATCGGCCAGAGACGAGACGTGACTCGAGCTGAGAAAGTCATCCCCGTCTGTAAGTCTATCAGGGGTTTGATGGGTGATATGCCTGTTGGCGCTGGCGATTTTCTCCTACGTTCCATCGTCAGCGAAACCACGGGCTGTCCCTTTTCTACAATCTCGGCTGCGACGTTACCACGATCGCTTGCGTACCATCCTCTGACTTGCCGGTGTACGAGTGTGGCTCTGAAGCATCGAAATACACACTATCGCCGGGATCCAGAACGTGATCTTCAGCCTGATAATTGATCGAAAGCCTGCCGGAAAGAACGTAAATGAATTCAGCGCCGCTATGGAAATGCGGACGCGTCTCTTTGTCCTGTTGCAACGGGAACTCGGCCAAATAGGCGGACATTGACTTCTCCGTCGCACCAAACGTCAGCACCTCGAAGAAGTAGCCAGGCGTAGGGCTGTCGGCCCGATCCGGAAAGCGCAACCGCTCCGCCGCACGCACAATCGAGAAGATACGCCGCGCTCGCTTGTCGGCAAAGAAATGCTCCAGGCCGACGTCGAACACCATGGCGATGCGGGCGAGAGTCGGCAAGGTAGGCACCAGTTTGCCGTTCTCCAGTTGGGAAAGCATGGAAGCCGACAAGCCGGTGTGCTTTCCGAGGTCAACCAAAGCGATTTTCTTGCGCAGCCGCAGTTGTCTTAGTTTGGCCCCAAGATCGTAGGTGGCCAGCAGATGGCGTATCGTTTCGTCCCCATTTTCAGTTTGTCTCAAAGTTTCTTTATTTATAATAACTTTTTGGCCATCATTTTCTGTAGGACTAAACTGACTTTCACCATCGTCTGGTTTCGGCGTTCGATCAGGCATAAAGTCGTTCATAGGAGCTTAATGAAATGGATTCGCCCAACGGACGCCGGATGCAAAACCGGACTGGCTATCGGGATCTGGCCGACGACGAATTGGTGACCCATTGCCAACAAGGGGACCAAGCAGCCTTTGATGAGCTGATGAGGCGGCATCAGATATCGGCCATGAAGGTGGCGGTCTCGATTGTGCGCGACAGGCAGGACGCCGAAGACGAAGTGCAAAACGCCTTCTGGAAAGCGTACGAGCATATCAACCAGTTCCAGCGCGACGCAAAGTTCTCGACTTGGCTGACGCGAATCGTGGTGAATCAATGTCTGATGCGGCTGCGCCGGGCGCGGCGGGCGAGGTTCGCCTATATTGACGACGCCCAAAGCGACGATATCAACGCCGCGGATCTCAAGGACGTTCGCCCTTCGCCGGAAAATCTTTTGGGCTTTAGCGAAGTAGCGGCGGTTCTGGAGGTGGAAATCAAACGCACACCGCCGCTGCTGCGGAACGTATTCCTGTTAAGGGATGTGGAGAACAAGCCGATGCCGGAAGTCGCAGCGAAGCTTGGAATTTCGGTGGCCGCCGCCAAAAGCAGACTGCTGCGCGCGCGCGCCGAATTACGCAACCGCATGCGGCGGCACTACGGTGAAATGGGGCCCGCCACGCTGATGAGCTGATTAAGTCGTAGCGATCATCCAAGGCCTATGCTCCGAATCTTTGCTGGTGTCGCGCCTTAAGTCGCTCCTGGAATTTTTGCTTCGTTTCCAGCGGTATTTTGCTCATCGCGTCAAGATTTCCAAGGTCCTCTAATTTGCTCTTGAAATTCAAGGAGGTTGCTGCCATCAAAAACGGTTGAATAGAATGAGCAGGGAGGACCAAAAGCGATGGCAACTCAACCTCAACCATCGATAAGACCGATCGATCAGGAGAAGCTCAACGCTCTGCTTGGCCAAGCCGTACAGGACATGGGCGCGTCACTGCACGCTGCGCTGATCGTCATTGGCGATAAGCTTGGCCTGTACAGGGCTATGGCTGACGGAAAGCAGGTCACGCCCGCCGATCTAGCGGCAAGCACCGGAACGTCTGAACGCTATGTGCGCGAGTGGCTGAACGCGAACGCGGCCGGCAATTACGTACAGTATCACCCCGACTCGGCGAGCTATTCACTTTCGCCCGAACAGGCTTTCGCGCTTGCGCTCGATAACACGCCAATCCATTTGCCCGGTTTTTACCATATGCTCGCATCCTGCATGAAGGACGAAGAGAAGCTCACTGAAGTCTTCCGAACCGGCAAGGGTTTCGGCTGGCACGAACACGAAAAAGGCCTGTTCGAAGGCTGCGAGCGATTCTTCCGTCCGGGTTATCTGGCCAACCTGACCACCAACTGGATTCCGGCGCTCGAAGGCGTTGAGGCGAAGCTGCGCGCTGGCGCCAAAGTGGCTGATGTTGGCTGCGGTCATGGGGCATCTACCATACTGATGGCTCAGGCTTACCCCGAGTCCCGGTTCTTCGGTTTCGATTACCACGATGCATCCATCGAGCAGGCGCGTCGCAAGGCCGAAACGGCCGGAGTTGCGGACCGCGTCACCTTCGACGTGGCGCCCGCGAAGTCATATCCGGGCACAGGCTACGATTTCGTGGCATTTTTCGACTGCCTGCATGACATGGGCGATCCGACCGGGGCTGCCGCCCATGTGCGCGCGTCGTTGACGCCTGACGGCACGTGGATGGTGGTGGAACCATTCGCCGGCGATGACGTGTCAGCCAACCTAAATCCTGTCGGACGGATTTATTACTCTGCGTCCGCGATGATTTGTGTACCAGCGTCGCTCTCGCAGGAAGTCGGGCTGGGGCTCGGCGCTCAGGCAGGAGAAGCGCGGTTGCGCGATGTGATCGCGGCCGGTGGGTTCACGCGCTTCCGCCGCGCCACCGAGACGCCGTTTAACATGGTGTTCGAAGCGCGCCCGTAGAACCCCTTACTGCGCCTACGGTGCCGATGATATTCCCAGGCCCGCCTCGGCCAAAGTTCAGAAAACGCCGATCTCAGATGATCGCTGATAAGTTAAGGGACCAAACTTGAAAAAACTCGCGGCAAATTTGCAATCACTATGGAGAGAACCATCGCATGAGCCGATAAGTTTCCCATCAGGCGAAGCGGACATGGGCCTCCCGGGGATGCAACTATGCCGAGAGATCGCTTGACGAGCTTAGTACACGGGCGGCAAAGTCTCCGCCGCCCGTAACTTTTTGAGATCGCGCATCCTCCAAAAAAAGCCCCGAACCGAAGTCCGGGGCAAAGGGGAACAGTGAGCTGTTTTGATTAATTCCGTAGTCTAGCGTTCGCCAAAGCTCCAGCCCAACGCGGCACCGTACTCAGGCACCCAGTTGCTGCCGTATTGGAAGAAATTATTTACGTAGCGAGCGTCTACCTGCGGGCGGAAAAACACGTGGTTCGTGGCATAGATTCGCAGGCCCGCAGCCATATGGATCTGGAAGTGATTCGAGCTATCCACCTGGCTCGCGGTCGAGCTACAGCCGGAGAACGGGCTGCAGGAAGACTGGTTGTAATTGAAGCCGAGATGCACCGCACCGAGCCCGCCTTCGAATTCGGGAACCACTCTCTTGAGGCCGTGAAAGGTGGGAGTGTAGATTAGGTTGAAATCGTAAAACACAGGGCGCGTCTGCAAACCGGCGTAAGCCGCCTGCGAGAAACGAAAATCGGTTTCCGCGCCGATGCCGAAATGCGGCGTGAGCATGAAATCGGCGCCGGCTTTGCCGAAACTTCCACCCAGCCTCGGCGTAGTGAAGGGAGATCCAGTACTGAATGTATCAATCGCGGTGTTGCTGGAACTGTCGATGCCCGTGCCAACACCGAAAAAAACATCTGGCCCTCTTTGGGCGCTAGCGAGAGCGCTGCCCAAGCAGACCGCACACGCAAGGGTAAGGATTGAACGAATTTGTTTTTGCATTATAAACCTCATATTTTGAATCGCAACCGTAATCCTTCTGTCTTCGGATGAATGCAGACAATCACAGGGCCCCTGAGCCTCGGTTGCCGGCGTTTCTTAGTTGCTGAAATAAGTGACGCGACTCGACGCACATGGTTTCAGACCGGCACTAAGAAAACGTCTCACCTCAAAGCACTACCAAGACTTCGAATCAGCGTAACTTTCAGCAAAAACACAACGAATCACGTATTGTTAAGAGATGTCAAAGGAGTGTACCGATGAAACATTTTGGGGCTTTTACGTGGATGCTTGCGGCAGCCGCCTGCGCACTGGGACAAGGCGCTACCACGATTCCAGTAGTGATTGAGCTGTTTACCTCCGAAGGATGCTCGAGCTGCCCGCCGGCGGACCAGTTGTTGGCGGCGCTTGATAAACAACAGCCCATAGCCGGCGCGCAACTGATTGTACTGAGTGAGCATGTGGATTACTGGAATACACTGGGCTGGACCGATCCATATTCTTCGCATGAGTTCAGCGAGCGCCAACAGAGGTACGGAGAAGCGCTGCGAGTCTCCGACGTGTACACGCCACAAGCGGTGATCGATGGACGGCTGGAAGTTGTAGGAAGTAGCAGCGCAAAAGTTCAGGCGGCCGTTCGACAAGCGTTGCGGGAAAAGAAAACCCCGTTGCGCCTGCAAGCAACTAGAGATGACAGCGGCATTCACGCCGACTTGCAGGCCGGCGAAGGATTGAGCCGTGGCGCCGAGGTTTACTTCGCCGTGGCGGAAGACGAGGTGCAATCAAAGGTCTCCGCGGGAGAAAACGGCGGCCGTATGTTGGCACATACGGCAGTGGTGCGCAGTCTTACTAAGTCGGGAAAGTTGGGAAGTAACAACCGGCTCGAGACTCAGCTAAAAGTAAACGCGCATTGGGGTAAACATTTGCGGGTGATCGCGTTCGTGGCGGAACGCGAAGGCGGCAAAATTCTAGGTGCGGCGATGGCCGAGTTGTGAAACCAGGCTATGCCAGCGACGGATCAATTGACTCTGGATTCAATCCAAGATCTGTAATCGCCTTCTGTGCCTGCCCCGCATCGTAGCGCTTCCAGGAAGCCAGACGCGATAATGCAGCCGCGGCTATGCTGGCCGCATCCACCTCGAAGAAGCGCCGCAAATGTTCGCGGTTTTCGCTCCGCCCGAAACCGTCTGTGCCCAGAGCGGTGAGCGCCGGCACCCAGGGCGTGATCTGATCGGCCACAATTTTCATATAGTCGGTGGCGGCGACGATCGGCATGTCGAGATGTCCCACCGCCTCGACAATGTAGGGCTTGCGTGGCGGTTGGTTTGGATGCAGGCGGTTCCAGCGGTCGCACACCAAGGCGTCACGCCGTAGTTCCGTATAGCTGGTCACGCTCCAGACATCGGCGCCGATTTGGTAATTCTCGGCTAGCAGTTTCTGCGCCTTCAGGGCTTCGTTCAGAATAGGTCCGCTGCCGAACAGCGTGACATGCGAAGGGCCCGCCTGGGAGGCTTGGTAAAGATATAAACCCCGCAGAATGCCATCCGCGATGTTGGGCGTAGGGGGCATGGGCGGCTGAGCGTAGTTTTCGTTGCAAACAGTCAAGTAGTAGAAGTGGTCTTCGCCATTTTCGTACATGCGGCGAATACCGTCTTGCACAATCACCGCGATTTCGTAGGCGAAGGCTGGATCGTAACTCTTGCAAGTAGGAACGACGCTCGAAAGCACGTGGCTATGACCATCGTCATGTTGCAGACCCTCGCCAAGCAGAGTAGTACGCCCGGCGGTGCCGCCCACCAGAAAGCCCTTGCCGCGCGCATCGGCGAAAGCCCACACCATATCTCCAATACGCTGGAAACCAAACATCGAATAGTAAATGAAGAACGGAATGGCTGGCACGCCCACGTTGGCATAGGCCGTCCCGGCGGCGGTAAAGGACGCCATACCGCCAGCTTCAGTAATGCCTTCTTCTAAAATCTGGCCGTTCTGCGCTTCCTTGTAGTACATCAGCACGTCGCTATCGACCGGCTTATACAACTGACCTCCGCTCGCATAAATACCGCGCTCACGAAACATGGATTCCATCCCGAACGTGCGCGCTTCGTCGGGAATGATCGGAACTATGTATTTGCTAATCTCCGGTTGTTTGAGAAGGGCTTTCAGAACCGCCACAAACGCGGCCGTAGTCGAAGCTTCGCGACCGCGTGAACCAGCGAGCGATTCGGCGAACGTTTCAATGGGAGGCGCCTTGATTTCGATGGGCTTGGGAGCGCGCGAGGGGATATAGCCGCCTAGCGCTTCGCGGCGTGCCTTCAAATAGCGAATCTCAGGACTGTCTTCCGGCGGCTTGATGAACGAGATATCATGCACCTGCTCCCGCGTGAGTTCCAGGTTAAAGCGGTTTGCCAGATACCCTAATTCCTCTTCATTCAGCTTTTTCTGCTGGTGCGTAATGTTCTTGCCTTCGCCCGCTTCGCCCAGTCCGTATCCCTTAACGGTCTTGAACAGGATGACCGTCGGTTGGCCCTTGGTTTCCAGGGCGCGTTTAAAGGCGTTATACACCTTGACGGGATCATGCCCGCCCCGCCGCAAGTGTCCGATTTGCTCGTCGGTCTTGTCCTTCACCAGTTCGAGCAGTTCAGGATACTTGCCGAAAAATTCCTGACGCACATAAGCGCCGCCGCGCGCCTTGAAGTTTTGATATTCGCCGTCAACGCATTCTTCCATGCGCTTCAACAACAGGCCGCTGGTGTCGCGTGCAAAGAGTTCATCCCAATCGCCGCCCCACAAAACCTTGATTACGTTCCAGCCGGCGCCGCGAAAGACTCCTTCCAATTCCTGAATCACGCTGCCATTGCCGCGCACCGGCCCGTCCAGCCGCTGCAAATTGCAGTTGATCACAAAACATAGGTTGTCCAGCTTCTCGCGTGCCGCCACATGCAGCGCGCCCGTGGATTCCGGTTCGTCCATTTCGCCGTCGCCGAGAAAAGCGTAAACCTTGCGGTCGGTGGGCGGAAGGATGCCACGGTTTTCCAAATACCGCAAAAAGCGCGCATTGTAAATGGAATTGATAGGGCCAAGGCCCATCGATACTGTAGGGAACTGCCAAAAATTCGGCATCAGCCAGGGATGGGGGTAAGACGAAAGGCCCGGCTTATCACGCAATTCGTGCCGGAAGTTCAGCAACTGATCTTCGCCAAGCCGCCCTTCCAAGAATGCCCGCGAATAAACGCCCGGCGAAGCATGACCCTGGTAATAAACCAAGTCTCCGGCCTGATCTCCATAACTGCCTCGGAAAATGTGATTAAAGCCGACCTCGCTAATGGCAGCCAATGAGGCGAAGGTGGAAATATGTCCGCCGATGTTAGGGTCGTATTTGTTGGCGCGGACGACCATCGCTGCCGCGTTCCAGCGGATGATGCTCTTGATGCGGCGCTCTAAAGGCTGGTCGCCCGGATACGGCGCTTCCTCATGTACCGGAATTGTATTGACGTAGGGTGTATTAATCTGAGACGGCACTGCTACGCCGAAATGCGACGCCCGGGCGAGAAGCCTGTTGAGCAAATAGGTCGCCCGGTCTGGCCCAGCTTCGTCCACGACTTGGTCCAAGGCTTCCAACCATTCGGCGGTTTCTTGTGGGTGGAGGTCTGTTAGGCGTTCTTCTTTAGTCTTGAGCATTTTCCTAGTTCCAGCCCCTAATGGCAGGCTAAATTAATAAGATACGTTCCCCGGCCACAAGACACAAGGATTCATGGGCCGCTAACATGGCTAGACCCTTGCCGGCATCGGCGTTGTGCGGGCACGGCGATTTGGCCTCACCCGCCTTGAAGCGCGGTCAGTACTAAAAGTAATTATCGCTTATCGCTTGCTTTTCAGCCGAAGCTGAGGCAATCTTAAAGGTTTTCGGAGAGCTTTCTTTGCGATGAAGGTCCGGGTCCTCTATCACGACCATTGTTTCGACGGTGCAGCCTCGGCCGCCTACATTACGCGCTTCTTGCGCAGCGAACTCTACCCTTCGGCCGATTTTCACTATACCGGACTGGCCCACCGCGCCGACCAATTGTTTGAAGATAGCCTTTTTGACGGCGACGCTAACGTCATCGTCGATTTCAAATACGCCACGCATCCTAACCTAACCTGGTGGTTCGATCATCACCAGAGCGCATTCCTAAGCGCCGACGATGCGGAGCATTTCAAGCACGACACGAGCGGCCAAAAACTGCTGGACCCGAGCTACCGTTCCTGCACCAAGTTCATTTCTACTGTCGTGAAGGAGCGTTATGGCTTTACGGCTCCCGATCTGGAAGATCTCGTGACGTGGGCCGATATTGTGGACGGCGCTCTTTATGAAAGCGCCCGGGCGGCGGTGGAAATGCAAGCGCCGGCCATGCGGATTACCTTGGTGATTGAAGGCAGTAAAGGGCCAAACCTGGTGCACAAGGCCATTCGCCTCATGCAAAGCGAGAGTCTCGAGCAGATCATCGCCGAACCGGCCATCCAAGCCGAATACCAGCGGCTCCATCAGATTCACCTGCGCAACATCGAGGTGATTCGCACGGAGGGCAGTTGTGAGCGCGGTGTGATTTTCTTCGATCTGGTGAAGTATGGCATCGAAGGCTATAACAAGTTCATTCCGTACTATCTGTTCCCGGATTCTGCGTACACAGTTTCAGTATCTACATCGACGTTCAGAACTAAGGTGTCTGTGGGCTCGAACCCTTGGGTGAAGGAGCCGTTGCGGCATAATCTAGCGACGATTTGCGAGCGATATGGCGGAGGTGGCCATCCGAAGGTGGGAGCGATCAGTTTTCCGATTGGCGCTGTCGAAGAGGCGCGCCAGGCGGCAGCGGAGATTCGCGAGGAGCTGAAAGGCTAGCTGCGTATCAAACGCCCGCGCTTGGTTTTGGGCAAGGGTGAATGAAAGCTGAAATAAGGTGAAAAAACATAACCGTAAACTAGCCTTCCCCACCCCAACTTGCTATAATCTTACCGGAGTCTTACATGCTAGAAATCACTAAACTCTCGACTAAAGGCCAAATCGTTCTACCCAAGAATATCCGGGCCTCGCGGACTTGGGAGCCGGGTATGGAGTTCATCGTTGAAGAAACCGGCGATGGAATTTTGCTGCGGCCCGCTGGCCGGTTCCCCGCCACCGAACTCGATGAAGTCGTGGGGTGTCTCCGGTCGCAAAACAAAGCGAAAACGCTCGCTCAGATGGATGAAGCCATCGGCCCCGAGGTAATGCGGCGGCATGGTAGCGGTCGATACTAACGTTCTGGTCCGCTTACTCACGGGCGACGATCCAACCCAGGAAGCCGTCGCCCGGGCGTTGTTCGCCTCGGGTCCCATCTGGATCGGAAAAACGGTGTTCCTTGAAACCGCCTGGGTTTTAGGCCGCTTATACCAGTTTGAACCTGGGGCAATTTGCGATGCCTTCACCAAGTTGCTGGGTCTCCGCAATGTGCATATGGAGCATGAAGGGGCTGTGGCGGCGGCTCTCGCGCTGACGGCACAAGGCCTCGAAATCGCCGACGCATTGCACTTAACCAGCCGCCCGCCTGGATCAACCTTCACTTCCTTCGACAAATCTTTCGTCCGCCACGCCAAACGGGCTGGTATCGCCAACATTTCTGGCCCCGCCGGGCAAAAATAATTAGGAACTTTACTAATTCGCTTTGAATCGAATTTTTGTCAGTCCTATGATCGAAGACCGCCGCGAAGCTTTCTACCATGACAAAATCCGGCAAGCGGGTCCGCAGTATGCGAGTTTCGATCTGCCATCCGCCGAGATTTACCTGAGCCTCCGCAGTACCGAGCACGTCCTGCAGCAGGCGTGTGGGCAATATTTAGCTCACTATGGGCTTTCCAAATCGTCTGTAAACCTGCTGATGTTGCTGCGTCATGGTCCCCAGGAAGGAATGCAGCTTCACGATCTAGGCGAATTGATGCTCGTGAGCCGCGCGAATATTACCGGCCTTATTGATCATCTGGAACACAAAGAATATGTCACGCGAGTGGTGGACCGGCATGACCGCCGCGCGCGTTTCGCCCGCATCACCAAAAAGGGCGAAGATTTGCTGGATGTTTTTATGCCGTTGCATTTTAGAAATATGAAGTCAATGTTGCAGGGTCTTTCAGAAATTGAAAAGGCCACACTGCTTGGTTTACTGAAAAAAACCCGGGAAAGCATTAGCACCCACGCGGCTGACCTGGAACAAACGGCGCTAGCCGAGATGACCATCGCGGAGTGAAGATAGATAATGTCACAAGTGCAGGAGCAAGATCCAAAAATTAAGAGCGAGGAAGCCGGCAAGGCTCGTCCGGAGCAATTGAGCTATGAGAGCGCGCCGCCCCCAGCGCCACCTGGAGACACGCGGCGCAAGCGCAAGATACGCTTCATTGTGCTGGCACTGCTGGTTGTAGCCGCCATCGCTTCCATTCCGATTTACTCTTACTACGCGGCACGAGAAAGCACCGACGATGCGCAAGTAGACGGCCACGTGGTTCCCATCAGTGCGCGCGTGAGTGGCACGGTGTTGGAAGTGCTGGTGCGGGACAACGAGCAGGTGAAAGTCGGCCAACCTCTAGTCAGATTAGACCCTGCCGATTACCAGGTAGCTCTGGCGCAAGCGCAGGCGCAGTTGGCGACCGCGCAGGCAACAACCTCTGAATCGAGAGTGAACGTACCGCTCACCAACATCAACACACTCTCTCAAGTGGATGCCAGTAAGACGCAGACAGATCAAGCGCGCGCCGCGGTAAACAGCGCGCAGCAGGCCGCGAATCAGGCGCAAGCCAACATTGGCGCGGCGCGCGCGACGCTCGAAGCCCGGCAAGCGGACTACGAAAAGGCACAAAAAGACCTGGCGCGTTTCAAGGATCTGGTGGCAAAGGACGAAATTTCCAAGCAGGAGTTTGATGCGGCCGATGCGGCGGCGCGCGCCGGGTCGGCGAATGTGGCGGCTGCCCAGGCGAACGTAACCGTGGCCCAACGTTCCTTCGACAAAGCGATAGCCGACCTGGGCGAAGCGAAGGCCCGCCTGAATACCGCCCTTGTTCAGGAGCGGCAAGACGCGCAGGTTCGGCCTCGCCAGCAAGAGGCCACGGCGGCCCGCTATCAACAATCGCAAGCGGCTGTGCAACAGAGAGACGCCGATGTCAAACAAGCGCAATTGAACTTGAGCTACACCGAGTTGAAGGCTCCGGTGGATGGCGTGGTGAGCAAAAAATCAGCCGAGCCCGGCATGCATCTGGCGGCGGGCGAAGAGATCATGGCGCTTGTCCCGCTTGACGACGTTTGGATCACCGCTAACTTCAAGGAAACGCAATTGAAGAAAATGCGTGTCGGCCAAAAAGTGGAGATCGAGGTGGACACCTACGGCGGCAGCCGCAAATACCGCGGTCATATTCAAAGCATCGCCGCCGCATCGGGCAGCAAATTCAGTCTCCTGCCGCCCGAAAACGCCACTGGGAATTACGTCAAAGTTGTGCAACGCGTGCCTGTCAAGATCTTGCTCGATGCCGGTGAGAACGACGATCATCGCCTGTTGCCCGGCATGTCCGTCACTCCGGTAGTCCTGCTCAACAACTAAAAACGGAGTTTTCGCATGGCTACCGCAACCGCCGATACAGGCGAGACATCGCCGGCCCTTGCCGATCAGGCAATCTGGAAGCCGAAGTTCAACCCGTGGCTCATCGCCCTTACGGTGACGCTGGCAAGTTTCATGGAGGTGCTGGATACCAGCATCGCCAACGTGGCGTTACCGCACATCGCGGGCGGACTATCGGCCAGTGAAGACGAAGCAACCTGGGTTCTCACCTCCTACCTTGTCTCAAACGCCATTATTCTGCCCTTGAGCGGCTGGTTCTCGCTGCTGCTGGGACGCAAGCGCTTTTATATGACTTGCGTGTTCGTCTTCACTGTCAGTTCCTTCCTCTGCGGTATCGCGCCAACCTTGGGCCTCTTAGTTCTTTTCCGTATCATGCAAGGCGTAGGCGGCGGTGGTCTGCAGCCAAGCGAACAAGCGATTCTGGCCGACACGTTTCCTCCTAAACAACGCGGTATGGCGTTTGCCGTTTACGCCATTGCGGTGGTATTCGCGCCGGCCATTGGTCCGACACTGGGCGGTTACATTACCGATCACTACAGTTGGCGCTGGATCTTCTTCATCAACATTCCCGTGGGCATCATTTCTATCGCGTTGTCCAGTTTCATGCTGGAAGATCCGCCGTATCTGATAAAGGAACGCAAGGCTAAAAAGAAAGCTAACCTGCAAGTGGACTATTGGGGCATTATTTTCATTGCGGTCGGACTGGGCTTTCTGCAGATTATGTTGGATAAGGGTGAGCGGGAAGATTGGCTTGCTTCCAATTTCATCCGCACTTGCGCCGTGTTGGCCTTCGGCGGTCTGGCGTTGGCCGTTTATTGGGAATTGAAAAACAAGAACCCGGTGGTGGATTTAAGCCTTTTGAAAGACCGCAATTTCAGCATCTCGGCGTTCTTCATGTTTATGGTAGGCGTGGTGCTGCTGGGAAGCACCGTACTCATACCGCAGTTCTTGCAACTAGTGATGGGCTATTCCGCCACCGACGCCGGCCAGGTGATTTCGCCCGGCGGTTTCTTGATCATCGTCATGCTGCCGTTCATTGGCATGCTGTTGAGCAAAGTGGAAGCGCGCTGGCTGATCGGCATCGGGCTGGCCATCACCGCGTTCTCACTCTTTCACATGACCACGTTCAACGATCAGATGGACTACAAGTATGTAATGCTGGCGCGCTGCTTGCAAGCGTCCGGCTTGGCATTCCTGTTCGTGCCCATCAACACGGCCGCTTATGCATTCGTCCCGCGCAATAAAAACAACGCCGCTTCGGGGTTGATCAATCTGGCCCGCAATGTCGGCGGTAGCGTAGGCATCTCGCTGGTCGTGGCGGTGCTGGCTCGCCGCACACAGTTTCACCAAGCCCGGCTAGTGGAACAAGCCACCACTTTGAATCCGCAGTTTAACGCCGCTATAAAAGCCACTACCGGGATTTTCGGCGGTGGCGGCGGCAACGGCCCCTACGCCCTCCTCATGCAACGCATTCAGCAACAGGCTGCGACACTCGCTTACGTCGATTGCTTCTGGTTGTTTGGCGTCGCCTTTACGTTTTTGGTGCCGCTGGTATTTATGATGAGGCGTATCGCCCCCGGCAAAGCATCCGTCGGCCATTAAGCGTGATCCTATCCGCGAAAGCCATTTACATGGAAGCTAGTCTGCTATCGGAATCCAGATCTCGACACCGCCCGGGCGATTGGGATTGAACGCTTCGCTGTAAATCTCAAGCCTCGGAGCCTTAGCGATGCGCATGGTCTTCGCAGGCGCCCACTTGTTCCAGATATACTGCCATGTCTCGCGGAGGGTGGAAAGATGACCGGTGTGCGGGAACACCGCGTATTTTTGTTTGGCAAGCGTTACGCGGCTCAACTCCGCCGCAGCATGTGAAAAATCGGCGACCTCGACGCCGCAAACATACTCAAACGCGTCCCCGCCTTCCAGGTTCCACATCACGCCATATGTCTTTCCGCCGATTTGTCCCGGCACATGACCAATGTGAGGATCGAAGCGCCGCCAGAGCGCGGGGATACCCACACTCGTCTCATCGTTATAGCGTTGCCCCAACCCGGCAATCAGTATAGGGCCGAACTCTTCCAACCTCGGTGTCTCAATTTCCGCCACGATTGATAGGATAGTTGATCTATTCAACTGAAAGATAAAATTGCCATCGTTACGGGTGCCGGGCGCGGCATTGGCCGCGCTATCGCGTTAGCATTGGCGCACGAAGGCGCTGCAGTCGCGGTCAGTGACATCGATTTAGCCAACGCAAGAACCGTCGCCGCCGAGATCCGGGCCTTCGAGGGCCAAAGTTTCGCGATGCAGACCGACGTTTCTTCGGAAAGGCAAGTCGCCGCGCTCGTCGAAGCCACGAGGGAACGCTTCACAAAGATCGATATTCTCGTCAACAACGCGGGCATCATCAGCACCGGGGGTGTGCTTGAAACCAGCGTCGATGTTTGGGAACGCACCCATGCGGTGAATCTCAAAGGTGTGTTCTTATGCACCAAAGCGGTCTTCCCCGCCCTGATGGCGCAGCGTAGCGGAAGAATTATCAACATTGCGTCCGTCGCGGGAAAGCGCGGTGGCGGTTTCTTTGGCAACGCCTGCTATGCATCGTCTAAAGGCGGCGTGATTGCCTTCACCAAAGGGGCGGCGCGCGAAGCCGGGCCGTACAACATTACGGTTAATGCCGTTGCGCCCGCCATGATCGAAACCGAAATGATTGGCGCCATGCCACCCGATGTGCGCGCGAGTCTGCTGCGTTCGATCCCCTTGGGCCGCACCGGCAGCGTGGAGAACGTAGCAGCGGCCGTGTGTTTTCTCGCCTCCGACGGCGCGGCATTCATAACCGGCGAAATCATGGACGTGGACGGCGGCTTAATGATGGATTAATCCTCATGCCAGATTCCGCTCACTCGCCGCAATCAACTTCCTGGTGTTCTCATACGGATCGCCCTCGTCTTCCGATTCCATCGAGAAATAACCCCGATACTTCGCTTTCTTCGCAATTTCGAAAATGCGGTCCATATCAACCCGGTAAGCTTTGTGGTCCGAGAACTCCACGTCCTTCACGTGGCTGATGTTGTAAGCAAGCGGATACAGCGCAGCCAGCGAGCGCGCATTGTAATTCTGGTCGTCGTGGATCAACATGGAATTGCAGAAATCCGGCAGCGCCCGCACATAAGGCGTGCCCACAGCGTTAATCACTTTCACAATCCGCTCCGGGTCTTCGGATTTGGGATCATCGTTCTCCAGATTGATGACAATTTGCTTCGAAGCTCCGTAGTCAGCGAGCGCTTTGAGTCCCGCCACTGCGCAGGAAATATCGGCCGCGTCTTCGCCCATCGGACAATGTACGCGGATGCTGGGCGCTCCCAAAATTACCGCGGCGTCCACCCATTTCCGGTAAATCGCCAGCGCCGTAGGGCGCTGCTCCGGAGTCCCGCATAGTTTCGCCGGCACATCGCAGGGAATATTGACCACCCTGACTCCGGCCTTTTTGAATGCGGCCGCCAGCTCCATCACATACGCCGGTTCTGCCGATTCGAAGTGCGGACTCCACGGCTCTATGCCAGAAACGCCAAATTTTTCGGTGAGCGTTGCCGCGAAATCCTGAAGCGTCAACTTCCCCGCGGGCTTTCGCCTGGAAACGATAACGTCGCGAAAAGGATAGGTCGCTACGGACAACCTCTGACGCGCATCGGTAGGAAATTTGAGGGCGGGCATCAGAAGCGACGTGGCAAGAAACGTCCGGCGGGTTAGTTGCTGTTCCACAGGATCAGCTTAGTACGCCGGGAACTCGCAACGCTTCACCGGTGTCTCTTGTATGGAGCGAGAACTACCAAAATGTTCGATCAAACCTTCATCGAAACCAGACCAAGTGGTAAGAAGCGCTTGACCTTGCTGCTCTCTCTGCTGTTTCAAATCATTCTTCTCACCGCGCTGATAGCTGTGCCTTTGATCTATACGCAAGTCTTGCCCAGAGCGCAATTGAGAAGCGTCTTCGCGGCGCCAATCCCGCCCGCTCCTGCTCTACCCAAGCCTCCCATGGCCGTAAGGACTCAAGTAAGTTCCTCCCATACCTACCGATTCAACGCCGCTATCGTAACGGTGGCGCACCCCCAAGCCCGCTACACTGATTTACCCGCTCCTCCCAACATCTCCGATAGCACTCCGGGCGGCGATCCATCTTCCCCCGGAGTACCGCTTATGGCCGCACCCGTGAAAACGCCCGATCCTCCAGCCGCCAGGAAACCAGCGGACAAACCACTGCGCATCGGCAGCATGCAAGCCTCGCAGTTGATTTATAAAGTTCAGCCGGCCTATCCCTCCATAGCCAAACAGGTTCGCGTACAAGGCGCAGTGGAGTTCAGCGCCATCATCGGTAAGACCGGCAGCATTGAGCACCTGCAATTGATCCGTGGACACCCCATGCTCGTCAAAGCCGCCGAAGAAGCTATCCTTCAATGGAAGTACAAGCCGACGCTGCTCAATGGCGAGCCGGTGGAAGTCATCACCGATATCATCGTTAACTTTACACTCACGCCATAGTCAATCGGCGTAAGCCACAAACAGCGTGCAACCGGTTTTCGAATGAAGCGGCTCATGCATCGTACCTTTGGACATCACCACAAAATCGCCCGCGTACACTGTTAAACCGTCGGAGTCTGTAAGACTGCCTTCCAGCACGTAGCACTGCTCGGCCTGCGCGTGGTCGTGCCTGGGAAAGACCGCCTCCGCCTGCATCCGAAACATCACGGTTTTGTTCCCAATGAGATGGCGCATTTCAACGCCGGGAATAGGCATCTTCGTCCAGGGAGCGTCAAGCCAGTTCCACTGCTTGCCGCTGTTCGCCTCGCAAACGTTGCAAAGCGCTACGAATTAACTTTCGTTCCTGGTCGAAAATCGTGGCGTGATCCGGCAGCCGGTCTTGGCTCGCCAAATCCCAATTTTCGGGCATCGCCAGGTGTTGGCGATCACGCTTGGCGGTCGCGCTCCGCAATCGATCCAGCGTCCGGCTCCGCAGCATAACACTGAGCCAGCGCCAAGCACTGCCACGCGCCGGGTCAAAACTATGCGCCGTCCGCCACACTTGCTCGAACACCTCGAGAATGATTTCCTCGGCGTCCGCCTCGTTTTTCATCGTCTTCAGCGCCAATCCAAAAAGCGCAGCCGCACACTCGTCATACAACCGTGCAAGCGATTCCGCATCGCCTCCGGCAATTTGACCGAGGTAGACCCGCCAGCGCTTTTCTCTTTCGGAAACCGGCTGGCCCAGTTCCTCTCTCTGGAACCCTCGCATGGTTCCCCCTCTGGGAAGAACATATCACGCGAAGACGGTCACAAAAAGACCATCTAAGAAGTAGTACGAGGCCGCTCGCGCCTCAGATCGGTACGAATGCAAAATATTTAGTTTTTCTTGAGCCGCTCGGTCGCCAGCCGAACCAGTTTGAGGTGTTCTTCAGCCTTTTGTTTGTTGCCCTTGGCCAATTCCGCTCGCGCCGCAGCCAAGTTTTCCTGGCCGCTCTCGATGGCGGCGGCTAGTTCCGGGGGGACCGATACGGCGTCCGGCGTTTTCTGGAACGGTTCAGCGGCTTTCCTGAACTCCGCGGCGGTTGGGGCAAGGTCGGGGCTTTCCACAACCGGCGCGGCTGGCTGGGGCGGTGCCGCGGGAATGGCGCGCGTTGCGGTGGGAGCGCCCGCGCCTGCGGGTGGCGGCGAGCCGGAGCTCGAAATGGAGTTCTGGAAGAAAAACGTTCCCGCCGTCACAACTACCAAGGCCATGGCCGCCACTTTGAAACCCGCGCTGGAAAAAATGCTCCGCTGAGGACCTTGCTTCGCGGCCGGAGCGGATGTATGTGGCGCGCCCGTCGAGCCCGGAAAACTTTGCACTCCTCCCTCCCTAAAGCTGGGAGCCGGCGCCGGGATGCCCGGGGCCACGCTCAATACGGCCGGTTCCTCCCCCGCCACCCCCAGCGGAAGTTGCACCACATTCAACTGCGGCTTCAGCGCGGGCAATTCGGCTTCCGCCACGCAATTCGTCCTCAACCGCCGATACCCGCGCTCGGCATCTTCCCAAACCAATTCAATCGTCACCAGCAAAGCCCCCATGCGCATTGGCGTCAGCAAGAAAGGGCAAACTTCGCTATCCGCATTCACCGGCACGAAAATGTTCTTGCGCTGGGAGGGCGGCGAAAAGTCGGGCGACGTCAATTCCACGGTCACTTTCAGTGGCTCGGGAGCGCCCGTCGGCCCCTGCGGAAACGTCACTTCGAACGGTTTAGAGCGCACATCGTCCGGCCGCGCTTCGGCCTCCTCGTCGTCCTGTAAAATACCGGCGAGCCCCTTCGATTCCGGCAGCCGGATCAGCACCAACAACTCTGTCGCCCTATCTTTCACGATGTGTGTCGGCATAGCCGCATCCAGCACGCGCGCCTTAGGCGTGGCTTGATCCGCTAACGGAGTAACCACCGTTGCTGCCACGACGGGCTGTTGAAAGCGCACTACCGTCTCGCGAAGGGCCTTGGCGATTTCGGCGAACGCCTCATCTTGATTCGGCCATAAGGTAATTGCTTTGGCATCGCGCGGCAGCGCCTGCAAACGCGCGAACGGCGCTCCCGACCAATCGCACGGCCGCAGCACAATCGGAATCACAATCGCCTGCTGTTTAGCGTGCCGCTCCAGGGCGGCCTTCATTTCTATATCGAAGCAGTAGTTTGAGGCCAGAAAATCCGGGCTAATCAGCAGCAGAATGATCTGCGCGGTATGCAAATGCTCGTCAATCTGATCGGCCCACTCGTCGCCCGCCCCTATGCAACGGTCGGTCCACGGCAAAATCAGCCCATTGCGCTGCAACAACGCCAAGTGGATCTCAAGCTGCTTGCGCAGTTCTTCGTCTTTATGGGAATAAGAGTAAAAGACCTCGAGCGCCATGTAACTCCATTGATCGCGCTCTCTATCATAGCGGGGGTGCTATTCTTTCTGAGGTCCCGCGCCAGAGGGACCGCCAAGAGGAGTCATTACATAACATATGCAATTGAACAGAAAGTTTTTCTTAATGGGCGCCTTCGCCGCGCTAGCCACGGTGTGCGCATGGGCCGACGATTACGTTCCGCCAAACGGCTGCGAGTCCCTACCAAGCCAGGCCGCCTTGAAGGCTGCTCTCTTGTCGGCGACCGCCGCCGAAAGCAGTGGCCTGAACAATCAAATGTGGGGCACCATCGTCGATCGTGACGGTATCGTTTGCGCGGTGGCGTTCACGGGCGTCAACCGCGGCGCGCAGTGGCCCGGCAGCCGCGTCATCTCCGCCCAAAAAGCCAACACGGCCAACGCCTTTAGCCTGGACGGCACATCTTCAAGCGACGGGTCCGGTCAACCGCACGGCTTAGCGCTCTCCACCGCCAATCTTTATTCCGCCACTCAGCCGGGCGGCAGCCTGTTCGGTCTGCAGGCCAGTAATCCGGTAGATACGGAAGTGGCGTATGAGGGACCATCCATTCACTATGGAACGTCTGCCGACCCTATGGTCGGCCGCAAAATCGGCGGCGTGAACGTTTTCGGCGGCGGCTTGGCGCTTTATGACAAGAGCCACAAAGTCATCGGCGCGGTGGGTGTCAGCGGCGATACGTCCTGTGCCGACCACAACATTGCTTGGCGCACCCGCCACGCTTTAATCCTTGACCATATGGCAGCCGGAACATTCCCCGCAGTCGGCGGCGTCTCGGGCGATGCCAGCCACCCGGACAACATCATCTTCGACATCACCGCTAATCCCAACGGCGGAACTGGCATCAGCGCCGGCGGCTTCGGCCATCCCACCTGCATCAATACCATCAGTTCCGGCCTGCCCCCCGTCATACCGTAGTGCAAGAATTGGACTGCTCGATCCGTGAGTCGAGCAGTCCACAATTACGGCGTGACGAATTCAGTCGCCCGAAACTGGAAGGCTAATAGCCTCGTTAGCGGTGATTTGCACACGATGACTCGGTTTTGGGGTTTTGAAATAGAAAATGAGACCGCCCGATCCCGCCTCGTACTTCTTAACGAAATACTCTCCGTCTACCTTGATGAGTTGCAGCGAGGCGGAGACTGCCTGGGTATGTGGGCCGTAGACATCCGCAATCATAGGCAGGACGAAGCTTGCTCCCGCCGGACCCCGAACCAACAAGATGGCGCTGCCCACGGGTCTATCAGGTAAGCTGACCCGGTAATCGCCCGGCGGACACACCACGCCCGACCACTTGGCCTCGAACGGCAAATGGAAGGACCCTTGTTGCGCGGACGCCGACAGCGCGGTTCCGCAAATAAAAGCAGCCGCCATGGCGATGCTTGAAATGCGATTTGCGAAAAGATTCATGACTCATCTCCTTAGGTTCGATTTGAACGGCAGAACCTTGATGGCTCTCAGATCCGTACAACGCCTATGACGGACGAAGGGGGTAGCGGATTGGTCAAGAAAAACTCAACAAATCATCAGGCGGGCTAGTCGAACCCCAACTGGCGGCGAAGAACCAGAAACTCGGCTTCGGAACGTAAGGTGGCGAGGCGCGGATCGGCGTTTACCCAGAGTAATTGCGGTTCCCGCCGACGGTAAGCGGCGGTGAGAGCTTCCAAGGCCAAGCGCCGCTGGCCTAGTCCAGCGTGGATGACTGCCATCCAGTAAGTGGATACGTGACGGCGTTGCGATTGGGACGCGAGTTCATCCAGCGCGGCACGCGCCTTATGGGGGAAGCCGGCCAAGGCATAGACATAACCGAGCGAAGCCAGTGCGGCGGTGTCGCGATCTGAACAGACGCAGGCGTTTTCAAGTTCCGTGACAGCTTCGTCGAATGAGCCCATCTGAAGGTAAGCGAGACCTAGAATCGTCTGGGCTGGAGCGAAAGTAGGTTCTAGGGTAAGAACCCTCCAGGACTGAGCCACCGCCTCAGCGAAATTGCCGGCTAGAAAATGCAGCCAGGCATGTTCGAGGCCTACCGGAAGAGAGAGTGGAGAAAGATCCTGCGCCTGACAAATCTCGCGGAGCGCCTCGTCGTGGCAGTTGCGCGCCGCGGATAACAGCGCTTGGCCCCGATGTGCTTCGGTCAGGGAGGAATCCAGATCGTGGGCGCGGCTCCAACAATCGCGCGCTTTTCTCCAATCCCAATCGAAGATCAGGCGGACCTGCCCCATCGAGACGTGCGCCTCGGGCAGACTGGGCTCGATGCTCAGCGCCGCCGCCGCAAAATCGCGAGCCGCAGCAGCAACCTCCGACGCGCAAACGTGGCCGCTCAGGGCCAGTTGACAGTACGAATCCGCTAGTCCGGTTTTGGCGAGGGCGCAGTTCGGGTCTTCGTGCAAGGCGGACTGGAAACAGCCCATGGCCCGTTGAACTCCTTCGCAGGTCATCTTATTAAGAAAGAATCGTCCTCTTAAATAATCGCTATGGGCGCTGGTCTTGCCGGGCGAGGGTGCTGTTGGTCGAGCACCGGAGTTCTCCTCAATGGGAGCGATGAACCGGTAGCCTAAACCGGAGCGCGTTTCGATATAACGGCATGCGCGCGGTGAATCCTCGAGCGCTTGCCTGAGAGTATTGACAGCCGAATTCAGGCTGTGCTCGAAATTGACATGCAAGCCGGGCCACAGCTCTTTGGCGAGTTCCTGCCGACTCACCAGCGCTCCCGGTTGGCGCAACAATAGCTCAAGAATACGAAAGGGTTTGTGCTGTAAAGGAACGCGGATGCCCGCTTTGCGCAGCTCGCGCTCTTCAAAATTTACCTCGAACGGAGCAAAACGAATCATTTTGGACTGCATAGTCTGCGTGAGAAATTCTTGACTATTTCTTGACCAATCCTGGACCCTGGATGCTCGTAAGAGGGTTATACGGAGCTTGCAAGAAAGTGGTTCCGTGAAAGAGGAGACGAGTAATGAGCATCAAACACATTTTCTGTTTTGGCATTTTGGTTACGACCATAGCGGTAGGGTCTGCGCATGCGGCAGTGCAAGCGAAGTTCCATTTACCGGTTGGGGCGCGCTGGGGTGCGATGACTTTGGCCCCGGGCGATTATCAAGTGTCACTCCCTGAGGGTTCCCTGGGAGTTCGCCAGTTTACCGTGACCGGCGATGAAAAGACCGGCTATGTGCAGCCCACTGTGACGGACGATAATGACGGTTTAGTCAATGATTCGACCCGCAGCTACTTGCAACTTGTAAAGGTGAACGGCACTTTCTATGTGGCAAAGTATCGATCTGGGGCGACCGGAAAGTTGTTCAGTTTTTCCGTGCCGAAGCACAAGAAGGGAACGACCGAGGAAGAGGTGGTGAAGCTGGGCTTTTCGACCAACTAAGTAACGAAGTTGAAACGGGGACTGCCCATCTGCGGAATTGGGCGGTCCCAGTTTCGACATGCGGGAAGCATTGCCTCGCGCTAGTGCTTTCCGAACATGGCCTGCACGTCTTGCTTTAACGCAGCCTTGCTGCTGGCGCGGCTGTAGAACATGTGCCCTCCCGGATACTCACGCACGGTAACGCGCGACGGATCGCCCATCACCGGCATCTGGTCCACCGTTAAGACGGAACCCATAAAGGGACACGATAAATCGTTCCAGCCATGCGCAATGAGGACGCGTAACTTCGGGTCGGCCGCCACTGCCTGCCGCAGATCCGGCACCGCTCCCGCGCGCTGGGCGTGGCTGTCGCTATCCCACTGGGAATTCACTTCGTAGCTGAGCGCGTTATAGCGCGCGTCGGTCTTCCATCCCACCACCCGCGTCACAAAGTCCACCATCGCTGTGGTAGTGGGGGCGATGATGCTTTCGAGAATTGGATCGTTGGTGCGCTGCTCGGGAGCGAAGGGATACGGGTCGTAGCCGGTTACATTCGAATCGTACACGCTGCCAATCTTGCCGCTCTCACGGAAGACCTCCCTTAAATACGCGCCGATCTCGAGCCGCCCGCCAGACCGCCGCACAAACTCCTCCTCGAGACCAGTCATCTCTGTCACGCGTTTCACAATACGCGGCGTGGCCTCCGGGTCGGAGTGTCCTTTCAGCAGGTCGGTGGCATATTCGCCCCGCGTGTAGGCGGCTACCGCAGCCATTGCTTCCGGCGTAAGCTTGTGTTCGCGCTCAAGGTGCGCCGCGGTAATGGAAGGCAGAGTCAGCATCCACGGCACGGGCGAGATGTCGCGGTTTTCGTTCAGCCCGGGATTCAAGTACGGCGACACCAGCACCACTCCGTTCATCGCCACACCCAGTTGCGTTTGGAGGAAGTGGGTGATCCGCGGCCCGCGATAGCCGCCATAGCTTTCGCCCACTAGATATTTGCGGGAACTCAAGCGCCCGTTCTTCACCAGCCAGTCGTAGATGACGCGCGAAAGGTAATGGATGTCCGCGTCGGTGCTATAAAATTGCTTCTTGCTCTCGTCCACCGCCACCAGGGACCGGCTATAACCCGTGCCCACCGGATCAATGAAGACCAGGTCTGTGAAGTCCAGCCAGGTACCTGGATTATCGGTCAATTTGGCTGGATCGGAAGGGCTGTCGCCCTCCTCGCCGAATTCGAGGTGCTTCGGCCCGATCGCGCCGAAATTCAGAAAAACCGAAG
This sequence comes from Bryobacterales bacterium, assembly GCA_963785595.1. Taxonomy (GTDB): domain Bacteria; phylum Acidobacteriota; class Terriglobia; order Bryobacterales; family Bryobacteraceae; genus Bog-105. The sequence continues at coordinate 688,798 of CAWAVY010000007.1, forward strand.
CCGCGCCGGGGCCGCCGTTGAGTGCAAAAGTAACGGGCCGATCCTGACCGTCGGATGTGTAGGCCGTGTAAACCACTTCGCCCACTTTCTTGCCGTTCTCGTTCAGCGGGAGCGTGCCCACTGTCACCGTGTAGCGCAGCGGCTTGCCGTCCAGTTGAATGCTCTGCGCCACATGCGCATCCGCGGGCAGCGGGACTTCCTTTTCAGCGGTCTTTTCTTTTTCCTTTGCATCGGCGGAGGCCGGCGGCGGCGCAGGCTTGGTTTCCTGCGCCCCGGCGTGAGACAGACGGAAGGCCAGCAGGAGCGCGCCGAATATTGAATACCTTGAAAATAACCCCATCCCGCCACAATAACCTAAGCTGCTTTTTGGACTGAGAAGAGTGAATCGCCCTTGAGGTTTCAAACACCTGAGCCCAACTTTTTATAGGGCGGTAGGTTCGCGGCGGATTCGCTAAAGGTTGCGCGCCGACCCGCCGATTGATCCTTTGATCGCCTCCGCGATCAGGAGCATGAAATGAATCTCTGCAAGCTGATGGGCTTATCGGCTTTGTTTCTACTGGCTGGTTCCACGATCTTACCGGCGCAAAGCGCACGCACGCCCGGCGCAATGGACGAGGCGTCGAACGGCACGCCGATGCACCTTTCGTTTAGTCCGTGGGCGTCGAGCGCCTTGCCAAACACCAATATCGCGAGGGTGGAGGCCGCGCACGCGAAACACGTCCGTTTCATTTGGATCGCCAGCATTCTTGCCATGACGGCAGGCACCGCGGCCGATGCGGGCACGTCGTGGCATAAGCGGGAAAGCAATGGATTTCTGGCTTCGTCCGACGGAACGTTTGGCGCCAAGGGTCTGGCAATAAAAGGTGGCATCGCGGCGGGCGTTCTAACACCCCAGCTTATCTTCCGCAGACACCGCGATTGGTACGCGGCGTTCGCCGTCGGAAATTTTGCCGAGACAGGAATCTTTGCGGGCGCATCGATTCACAACCTGAATACGACCAGCCCCGCCAAATAGCACTGAATTGAGGTGGGATGGCTAATTCTTGCGTACCAGGGTTGCCATGCCAGAGGTCAACGCCGGACCGCTTCTGCCACCGGTGGTCCGCCACTCGAGCCGCATCGTGTCGCTTTCGAGTAGCCGGATCTCAAACGTGCCGTGCCGTCCGTCAGCCGCGGTCCAAACGTATTTTCGGGAATCCTTATCTACGGACTTCAAGGCGAAACTCACTTCCGGGGACAGCGGGCGGCTATCAGCCACATTGTATCGGGCATTGTATTCCCCATGCATTCCGTCCGCCTGCTTGATGAGTTTCAGCTTAATGAACTCGGGCGGATAGAAGCCGGGCTTGCTCTTTTCCGGTTCCGTGGGGGCGTAAACCCATTCGCCTTCCAGCGGATCGCTGCGTGTTGCTTTGGGTCCGGGAATGCGTCCATGATCAATCACGATGTCCACGCTGCCGTCGTCTGGCGCGACAACGGAACTGCCCAAGGCCGGTGCCCCGCCGGGCTGCCATTGCTGCTTGGGCACTGCGACTTCTGAAACTAGCGGCACCGGACCCAGCTTTCGTTTGCCGTCGATCTTGGGTGTTTCCGGAGGCGCCGTTTTCGGGTTGGCCAGAACGGTAGTCTTCGCCGGTTCCAAAGCCCTTGACCGGACAGGAGATGTGACGGCGGAGGGCACGCTTGGCGCGGGAGTGGATTTCTTGGGTTCCGAAGCGGCCGGGAATTCTCGCACCGCTTGCGGCGGTTTTTCCTTCGGTGGTGGGACTAGCGCCACCGTCGCCGCTGGATCAGGCTGTGTTCCGGCCGGCGTATTCTGCGCCGGTGTTGTCGGAGGGAGCGGAACCGGGACCGTTGTGGTTTCTCTGCTGGGCGGGGCACTGTCTGGATTCTCGATAACTACCGGAGTATGAGTGCTGATGGAACTCCCCATGCGATCCGCCCAAAACCAGACGGCGCCAACCGTTAATACAATTGCCCCAAACGTGCTGGCAATCCACCATGGGACTGAACGCCAACTGCTTTGCCGCGGCGCCTGTCCGATGGCTTCCCCCTTCAGTTGTTCGTCGTACTCTTCGCGCTCTTCAGGATCGAGCAAAGTTGCGACGATGGAGTTCAGGCGGCGCATCTGCGTCTCGGCAAGCTGCTTCAACCCCTGATCCCGATGCTGATCGGGATGCATGAGCTTCACCAGCCGACGATGCGCCTTGCGGATCTCCTCGGTATCCGCGTCAGGTCTAATTCCGAGTTCCTCGTAATAGTTCATCGCAATTCTTTGATCATCATAATCGATTTCGATATACTCAAGAAGTTGTCACCCTACGAAGGGGACAACTAGCGAATCCGATAATGACGCTAAACAAACTCCCCAAGCTCCTCGCGGTTGCGGCAGTTACTCTGGCATGCGTCGTAGCGGCATCGCCCGCTATTGGTGTGGCGTCCGCCGTCGGCACCTTCATAGTGAATAGTTCCGAGGTCGAAGGGAACGCCAATTTGTTCGATGGTTCACGCATTCGTACCGACAGGGCCTCAAGTAAAGTGTATCTAATGAGCGGGGCTGCGCTGGTACTGGGGGTCAACTCCGCGGGTACTATCTATCGAGACCATTTTACGCTGAATCAGGGCGCAACGAAAGTAGATAACCTGACGGGATACTCCATTCGCGCCGACCGGTACGACATCCGCCAAGGCAAGCCTTCTTCGCAGGCCATCGTCAGGCTCAATCAAGGGGCGGTCGAGATCGCGGCGCTGTCGGGCTCACTCAACGTTTTCGACAATAACGGCGCATTGCTGACGCGCATCGGGGCGGGAACGGCATCGGCTTTCCAATCCGGGATCAATAACTTACCGTCCGGCGCCAGCGCCGATAACAACAACCGGAGACGCCGACTGGCGCTTCTCTCTCTGCTTACAGGGTCGGCCTTAGCGGGATTAGGGCTTGCCACGGACGCGATTCTGCAGTCAGGCTCGACCAGTCCTTAGAACAGTTGAACAGGCCTAGAGCCTGCGGCCCACCGATGACGATGAAAAACCTCTTATTTCACGCCAACACCCGTAGCCGAGCCGCGAGTGCTAACGAGCGGTAACGACAGGCCTGCTCAACTTGTTTTTCAAAGGAGTTCCCATGGGCCTTGCGCTTGTGGGGCGGACCCCCCGGTCCGCGGCTGACCCCAATAAGCGTTAACTTAAGGATTGACTTCCATTCGGAAGTATTTCTATGCTGAGAGCATGGCGACACGGGAAGAGAGTCTTGGCTCTGAGAACTGGTCGATTCTTCGGACGTTCCTACCGAATGGCTGGGAAGAAATGGCGCGCAGCACGGGGGCGCTTCGACGGGCGCGTGATATTCCAGATGCGGAGTCGCTGTTGCGACTGCTGCTGATGCATGTGGTCAACGGATATTCGCTGGCCGAGACCGCCAGTCGTGCGAGTCAACTCGGGATGGAATTGAGCGCGGTGGCGTTATTCAAGCGGCTGCGGGCTTCCGAAGAATGGCTGCGCTGGCTCGCCGAGCAGCAGAGGGGCAGACAACCGCTTGCCGTGGAGAGCGAGGGTCGGCCAGTGCGGCTGGTAGATGCCACGACGGTATCGGAACCCGGCAGCACCGGAACGGATTGGCGTGTCCACTATGTTGTTAACTTAGCGAATCTGCAATGCGATTTCTTTGAACTGACTGACGTTAAGGGCGGCGAAACCTTACGGCGGGTTCCGGTCAGACCTGGTGACATCATGTTGGGCGACCGGGTCTATGCCACGCCGGTCGGGGTGGCCCATGTGAAGGCGGCGCAAGCCGACATCCTGGTGCGGTTGAATCGACAATCCCTTCCCGTCTTTGATGCCGCAGGGAACCTATTGAAAGTGCCTCGCCTGTTCCGCAATATGAAGGTGGGACAGGTACGGCAATGGGACACGCAGATCAAGCACCCCAGCGGGGGATGGGTGACCGGCAGGTTGATCGCCCTCAAGCGAAGCGCGGAAGCAACGCGTTTGGCGCGGCGCCGGTTGGAGATCAATGCTAGCAAGAAGCAAACGAAAGTTAGCCCTGAGTCCTGGGAAGCGGCGCAGTATTTTTTCGTCTGGACCACCCTGGCCGATAGTTTTTCGGCACCAGTGGTGTTGGAACTCTATCGCCTCCGCTGGCAGATCGAACTCGCCTTCAAGCGGATGAAGTCCATCATGGGGCTGGGACACCTGCCGAAAAAGGACCCTGCCAGTGCGCGAGCGTGGCTGCATGGCAAGATTTTCGCCAGCCTGTTGGCCGAACGCATGGTGGAAGCGGCCGACAAGTTTTCCCCCTGGGGATACCGATTGGACAGTGAGGCGTAGCCGATGGAGGGAGATTGAGTTCATGTTTCACGAGATCTGTATGGCGATTCTGCCCCCTCACAGTTTGGCCGAAACCTTTAGGGACTGGGATGAGATCGCAGTCCGGTTGGCGGAACCCAGCCGGAAACGGTCGCGCTATGCCTTTTCTTAAGTTAACGCTTATTCGGCTGACCCCCTGGTCAGCCTCCTTCGGCCCACCGATGAAGATGAAAAACATTTCCAACCCTTGGAATCAATCCCTAACTCGGTTTTTCAAGGGAGCGCTCCCATCAGATCAATGTCGAACCGTCTTCGCATCTTCGCCGCTAAGCCGGCTCCCTTCCTCCAAATCCTTCTCCGCCCCCTTCTCGTCGCCCATCGCCTGCCGCAAGTTTGAGCGACTCAAAAAAGCGCTGGCGAACGCCGGCTGTAGCCGAATGGCCTCGTTATAATCCTTGAGCGCGGCATCAAACTGATTGAGCGCGCCGTGTGCGATACCGCGGCCGTAATAAGCCAGCGCGTAATCCGCTTTCAGCTGGATCGCCTCGTCGTAATCCGCCAGTGATCCCTTGTAATCGTGCAGCGAGCGGCGCACTTCAGCACGATTCAGGAAAATTTCGGGATCGGCCGGCTTCTTCAAAACGATCGCTTGATCGTAATCCTTGAGAGCGCCCTTCAAATCGCCGTTGTCGCTGCGCAATACGCCGCGATTGTTAAAGGCGTCGGCATCGTCGATGTTCAAACGTATGGCTTCGTCATAATCTTTGAGCGCGCCCTTGGCATCGCCCGTCTTGTAACGCCCCTCACCCTCTTCAAATACAATTCGAGCGTCATGAGGTTTGAGCCGGTTCGCTTCGCTGTAATCTTTAAGCGCTTCCGCCCAATCGCCTTTTGCGACATACGCTTCGGCCCGGCTCAGGAAAGCGTCCAGGTAGTCGGGCTTCAGCCGTATCGCTTCTGTATAATCCGCAATCGCACCATCCAAATTGCTCTTCTTGTAACGCGCCAAGCCACGCCCTTCATAAGCCCCGGCATCGGCCGGCTTCTTCAAAGGAATGCCTCTGTCGTAATCGGCTAATGCGCCATCCCAGTCGGCCTTGGCGTAAAGCAGCCCAGCCCGGTTCAGCAGGACGTCGGCATTGTCGGGTTGCAAGCGCAGCACCTCGCTGTATTCCTTGATGGCTTGGTCGATCTCGCCTTTCTTATAATCCGCCTCGCCCGATTTCACCAAACGCGCCACTTCGTAATCGCCGGGCGAGCCGGGGAGAAACGTGCGCGCATCTTGCGGAGCCAGACGCTTCGCCTCTTCATAATCTTTCAATGCGCCATCACGGTCGCCTTGCTTAAAGCGCGCGGCGCTGCGGCCATAGTAAGCCAGCGCGTACTCTGGTTTCAGCCGGATGGCCTGGTTGTAATCCTCAAGCGCGGCGCCGAAATCGTTCTTCCGGTAGTGCGCCACGCCGCGATTGAAGAAGGCGTTGGCATCGGCCGGACGCAAGCGAACGGCGGCATCGTAGCTTTGAATCGCGCCATCCAAATCGCCTTTTCCCGACTGCGCAATCCCCATGGCGTCGAAGGCGGCGGCTTCCCCCGGCTTCAGTCGCAGAGCTTCCTGCGCATCCCGCAGCGCGGCGTCCCATTCGTGTTTATCGTCGTGCGCGCTAGCCCGCCGGAACAACGCTTCCGCGTATTCGGGTTTCAGGCGGATCGCTTCGCTAAAATCATCGAGCGCTTTGTCTACCTCGCCCAAAGCTTGCCTGGCTGCGCCGCGGCCTTCGAACGCTTCCGCAAACTCAGGCTTCAGCCGGATGACCTCGCTGAAAGTCTGCCCCGCTTCCCTGAAGTTGCCTTTCTTCGACTGCATCACGGCCAGGTTGTAGAAGGCGTTGCCGTCGTCCGGCTTAAGCCGCACGGCCTCCCTGTAATCCCGAATCGCGCCGTCTAAATCGCCATTCTTGTCGCACGCCGCGCCACGCTCAAAAATGGCCGCTTCGTCGCCTGGCTTAAGCCGCAGAGCTTCGCTGTAATCGCGAATCGCCCCGTCTAAATCGCCTCTCTTTTCGTAAACCACACCACGGCCGTGAAACGCCTCGGCGAAGTCCGGTTTGAGCCGGATCGCCTCACTGTAATCTTGCGCCGCTCCATCCAAATCGCTTTGCGTGTAGCGCAGAACGGCCCGCGAGTAAAACGCCCGTTCATCCTTCGGGTTAAGGCGTATGGCCTGCGCATAATCTTTGAGCGCGCCGTCGCTGTCTCCCATCGCTTGATGCGCTTGAGCCCGGCCGATATACGCCATGTCCAGATTATGTTTCTTATGGATCGCCTCCGTGCAATCTTCCACGGCCCCCGGGAAATCGTGCTTCGCATAGCGCAGCGAGGCGCGGTTGAGGTAAGCGTCGGGGTTGTTGATTTTCAGCCGGATCGCTTCCGTGAAATCGGCCAGCGCGCCGTCGTTATCGCCCAACTGTTGCCGCGTGATGGCCCGGCCAAACAAAATTTGGCGATCGTTCGGTTGCAGGCGGTTCGCCTCGTTGTAGTCGCTCAGCGCAGCGGCGAAATCTTTATTGGCGTAGTGGTAAACGCCCCGATCAAAGAAGGCTTCCGCAAAATGAGGGCTCACGCGAATGGCGGCGTCGCACTCTCTGATCGCGGCCGCCCGATCGCCGGCGCTGAAGTGTTTGACACTGCGGGTTACCAGTTCTTCCGCAGTCAGTTCTTTGCCCGGCGTGGCGCCGGTCTGTTGTGCCAAGACCCCGCCCGGCAGGCTGAGAAGGCAAAAGGCTATCAACCGAAAGGAACGCATTTTCCGGTACCCCCCATTCCTTGAGTAAGGATGATCTTAACTTTACCTTAGAACCAGCGGGATAGCGGGCGACGCGTAGGGCGGGCATTCCTGCCTGCTAGCCGCCTTTCCAGCCGGCGCCCGCGCTTTACCACTGGAAATGCTCGGGTTTCTGCTCGAAGCCCGCCGATCCATATTCAAAATATTGAAAATAAAATGCAAATCAGCCTTGACCGCTGAAAATCGACCATGATATCGTCAACCCGGTAAATCATAGTCACGTTAGTGAGGACCGGATGTTACTACGTCTTTGGACCGCTTCGCTTTTTCTTCCCGCTTGCTCTCTGTTGTTTGGGCAGGCAAATACCGGGACCATCCTCGGCCGTGTCACAGATCCTTCAGGTGCGGTCGTTCCCGGCGTCAAGGTTACCGCAAAAAACGAACAAACCGGCACGACCAAGGAATACACCACCGGTTCGTCCGGCGATTATATCGTCAGCTATCTCATTCCGGGAAACTATGATGTGACTGCCGAAGTCGCCAGCTTCAAGCGCGCTGTGCGATCCGGCGTCACTGTCGAAGTAGACCAGAAAGCCGTGGTGAACTTCGCGCTCGAGGTAGGTACGGTGAATGAGAGCGTTGAGGTGAAAGCGGAGGCGCCGCTGGTGCAGAGCCAGTCGGTTGAACAGTCGCAGGTGATTACCCAGAAGGTGATGCAGGAGCTGCCTCTCGATATTCGCGATTACGGCCAGTTAGCCTCTCTGCAGGCCGGCAGCGTCATCGGTACCGGCGGCCTGGGCAACAGTTATGGCGGCGACAACCCGCAAGCTACCGGCGGAGCCGTGCATGTCAACGGCTTGGGCCAGGATGCCAATAACTGGCAATTGGATGGCGTGAGTAACAACGAATCGTTCTTCAGTATCATCTCGGTGAATCCGTCGCTTGACGCGATTCAGGAGTTCAAGGTCACCACCAATAACTACTCCGCCGAGTTCGGGCGCGCCGGCGGCGCCAACGTGCAGGCCCAGATTAAATCCGGCACAAACGAGTTTCATGGCGGCCTCTTCGAGTTTCTGCGCAACGATAAACTGGACGCCAACGGTTTCTTCAATAATCTGAGCGGCACCCCTCGCACGCCGTATAAGCAGAATCAGTTCGGCGGGTTCCTGGGCGGCCCAATTATCAAGAACAAGACTTTCTTCTTTGTCGATACCGAGTTACTCAGAACGCGGGAATCCGACACCGGAATCATCACCATTCCAACTCCGCTCGAGCGTCAGGGCATCTTTAACGAGCCTGGGCAACCGGCCATTTACAATCCCGTAACTGGGCAAGCTTTCCCGAACAACACCATTCCAGTGAGCCAGCAGAACCCGGCGGCTGCCAAAATCCTGGCGTTGTTCCCGGACCCCAACATAGGCGGCGCGGGGCTGGCCAACAATTTCAATGGCGTCAGCGACGTGGCGCACGACCGGCAGACGTTCGACGTGCGTGTTGACCAGAACTTCAGCGAGAAGGATCAATTCTTTACTCGGTACAGCTTTCTGTCCACCACACTCGACACGCCGCCCTACCTGGGAAACGCGCTGAATGGCGCTCCCTTTGCGAATACTGCCTACACCCGTAACCAGAACGGCGTGGTGAGCGAAATTCACACGTTCTCTCCCACCACAATCAACGAACTGCGCGTGGGCATCAACCGCGTTCGCACAGACTGGGATGGCTATGGCGATAATATCCAAACCTCCAACGATGTGGGCATACCCGGCATCAATGATTTTTGCGGGATTTGTGGCGGCTTGCCTACGATCAGCGTTTCCGGAATTACCGGCTTCGGCCACACCGCCTTTGCCCCCACCCGCCGGCACGACACGGTTTTTGAGTTCGTGGATAACGTCACTCTAATCCGAAATAAGCACAGCATCAAGGTAGGCGCAGACTTCCAATTCGTCAAAGCTGACCTATATCAAACCGCGAATTCGGTTGGTGAGTTCGATTTTGACAAGAACCTCTCCAGCGACCAGGGTACGGGCGGCCTCGGGCTCGCTAGTTTCCTTTTGGGCACTTACGAGTTTGCCGGGCGCGCCTCCATGCAGATCACGCCCTCTGCCCGTTCGAACCAAGCCTTCTTCTTTGGGCAAGACGATTATCGGGTCAGCCCGAATCTCACCTTGAACCTGGGCCTGCGGTATGAAATCTATCAGGCTCCTACCGATCAGCACAACCGGGTCTCAAACTTTGACTTGGCCACCGGCGACATTCTCCTCGGATGTGTCGCCGTCAATTGCGCCGGCGGCGTCAAAACGCAGTATCTTAATTTCGCCCCGCGTTTGGGTGTCGCTTACACCAAAAAGAAATTCACGTTCCGCGCCGGCAGTGGCATCACTTATTTCTCGCCGGGTTTTGGCGGCCAACTCGGAACCTTGAACGATAACTACCCGTGGGTGGTGGGCCAAGGTTACACACCGCCCAACCTCTTTACTCCGGGCCAGACACTCAGCGATGGTTTGCCTGCTCCCGAGCCTGTGCTACAGCGGCCCGGTGCGCCGCCTGGACATCTCATTCCGCAAGGTGGCGCTTCGGGAGGCGGTTTCAGTTCGGTCTTCTGGATGCCCGCCAACCTGAAAATGACCCGCGTATATCAGTGGAGTTTTGATATCCAACGAGAGGTCTTTTACCACTTCCTCTTGGATGTAGGATACGTGGGCAACGCCCAGAACTATATCTTCCTGAATGTTCCAGGCAACGTACCTAGACCGGGAAGCGATCCCACCGGGACGCTGACTTTGCAGGAGCGCCGTCCCTACTATGGGGTTTCTCCCGACTTCGCCGGCTTTACAGAGCGCTTCAACGGCGGAGACGGCCACTACCACTCCATGCAGCTTAAGCTGGAACGGCGCTTCGCCGCAGGGTTCCAGTTACTCGCGTCTTACACAGTCAGTAAGTCAATTCAATCCGGAACTAACTTTGTCGATCCGTTCAACTATATGGTAAAGAGCTTATCGTCTGACAGCGTCCCCCAACGTCTGGTTACCAGCTTTGTGTACGAATTGCCGGTCGGCAAAGACAAACCATTCGGAAACAGCTGGAACAAGGGTGTGGACGCTGTCCTCGGCGGCTGGGAGGTGGCTGGCATCGTGAACTATCAGGCTGGCTTCCCGTTCACGCCCAGTATCACCAGCACGCTCGACAACGGCCAAGGCACTCAACCGAACCGCGCCTGCAACGGCAGCCTCTCGAACCCCACCATCAACGATTGGTTTGATACGAGTTGCTTCACTGCACCCGGCGTGAACCAGATCGGCAATAGCGGCTTTAACATTCTGCGCGGACCCGCGTTGAAGAGTTGGGACCTGACGATTGGCAAGACTTGGCACTTCAGCGAAACACGCAAGCTGCAGTTCCGCACTGAATTCCTGAACGCTTTCAACCAAACCTCTTTCGGCCTTCCGAACGCACAGGTGGATGTGGCGGGTGCGGGAACCATTACCGGCATTGCTTCGGGCACCGCGCCGCGCCGCATTCAGTTTGGGCTTAAACTATATTTTTGACGCCATGGAATAGAGGCCGGGTTCTTCTAGCGCTCAGCGTTTTGTTCTTGGGCTTGTCCGCAGCCGCTAACGATAGCGGGCAAGCCCTGTTGGCCGCCGCGTCCACCAAGATAGGCCAGCGCGATTTTAGCGGCGCGCAGACAATTCTAACCAAGTTACTCTCGGCGGAACCCAACCTTGCGGAAGCCCACAATCTGCTCGGTGTTTGCGCAGCCGAATTGGGAGATCCAGAGGCCGCCGCTGCCTCCTTCCGCCAAGCCATCCAGCTAAAGCCGAGTTATGCCGCGGCTTATCTGAACTTGGCGAGCGCGCTGCTCAAAACTGGAAAGCAGAGCGAAGCGGTAGCGGCGATCAAGCAAGCCGTGGCGCTTCAACCCAACATCCTCGCCACAGATCCTAAGTCGTCAACAATGAACTACCTGCTCGGGCTGGATTACGCCCAGCAGGGCCAGATCAAGCGCGCCCAGGAATCTCTCGAAGCTTCCGTTCGCCTGCAGCCGGATTTCATCCAAGCCCGTATGGTGCTGGGAAAACTGCTGCTTTCGCAGAAACAGGAGGCCGGCGCGCTTAAACAATTCGAAGCGATTCTGACTATTGAACCAAATAACCCATCGGCCTTGGGCAACGCCGGCCTGATCTACGCGCGGCGCGCCGAATATGTTAAGGCCATTCGTTGTCTCGGGAAAGCTTATGAAGCAGACCCGGGCAGTACACCGCTCGCGCTGGCGCTGGCGGAAGCGCGGATTCGCGGCGGCGAAACGAACGAAGCTGCGTCTCTCATTTCGCAACTCGAAAGCTCTGGCCGGCTGACAACCGACGCACGCCGGGTCCTCGCGCAAGTGTGGGTCAAGCAAGCCCGCCAGGATTTTTTGCGTAACGATTATCGGGCCGCCGCCGCGAAACTCGAAGCCGTCAAGAAGGGCGATTCAAGCAGCGCTGAAGTCCACCGGCTTCTGGGAAACTGTTACTACCAGCTCGACCAACCGAAACAGGCGTCGGATGAGTTCCAGGCCGCGCTCCGCATCGATCCGCAGAATGAGCAGACTTACTTCAATTTAGGAATGCTTTATCTGAAGTACCGCACCCCGGAGTTGGCCACGTTGGTCTTCGAGCACGGCTTAAAAGAGTTGCCCAATTCCCCGCTGCTCTGGATGGGTATGGGGCTCAGCCAGCACCTCGCCGAACGCACGGACCAGGCGGAAACGTCGTTGAAGAAAGCGCTGGAACTCGATCCTGGGTTCACTGATGCCTATGTGGTTTTAGGCGACATTCTAGAGACGGCGAACAAACTGCCGGATGCGTTAGACGTCTTTAGAACCGCCATAGCGAAGAGACCGGACCTCTACATTGGCTACTTCTACTACGGCCACATCATTTTGAAAATGAACGATGGCAAGCCGGTGGAAGCGGTGGCGGCATTGCGCAAAGCAATTCAACTGCGGCCGGAGTTTGCAGAGGCGCATTACGAGTTGGGCCGCGCGCTGGAACGAATGGGCGACACACCGGGGGCCGTCGCCGAGTACCAGGAGAGCGCCCGCCGTGACCCGTCGCAAGCCGGGAGCCAATACAGGCTGGCGCTCCTTTATCGTAAACAGGGCGATGCCAAGCGCGCTGAGCTGGCCATGTCCGCCTTCAAAAAGGCGCAAGCGGCGGAGGGACAGAACAATGTTATGAAAAAGTTGGAGTATCGACTTGGCAAAGAGTAAGCGCACGGGCCAACCTTTCATAATCTTGCTGCTGGCGGCAGTGGCCCTTCCGGCAATCGGGCAGGCACAAGGCTCGGCCACATGCGGCACGGAAATTGCCGCGCTTGAGCAAGCGGCGCGCGCCAAACCGGATAGCGTCGAAACCCAGTTGATGTTAGGGGTGAAACGCTTTCGCTGCGGTCAAGCCGCCGCCGCGCTTGAGCCGTTGCGCATCGCCAGCCAGCTTTCCCCCGCTAACAGTTCCGCCTATTTCTATCTGGGCGTCAGCTTTCTTGCTCTGGACCGGGAAGAAGAAGCGCGCAACGCTTTCAAGCGAATGGCGGCGCTCACGCCCGCCAATGAGGACGAGATTTACCTGCTCTCGCGGGGCTACTCGAAATTGTCTTCGGCCCTCTTAGAGAGGCTGCACGAAGTGGCCCCCAACTCTTACCGCATCCATCAGGTCGAAGGCGAATACTTCAACTCGCAAAATCGCTCGGAACAGGCCATCGCGCAATATAAGCTCGCGGCTCAGCAGCGGCCAGATTTGTCATCCACGCATTATTCGCTCGGCAGCGCTTACTGGTCGGCTTTCGAATCGGAGCCGGCCGCCGCGGAATTCCGTGAGGCTGTGCGCATCAGTCCAGAGCACTACATGGCCCGTTACAAACTGGGAATGATTTTGCTGGAACAGAACCATCCGGCCGACGCGGCCGCCGAGTTTCGCCAGGCTTTGGCGGTGCAGCCCGGATTGGCGGATGCCCATTTCGGCTTAGCCAAAGCCCTCCTCGAACAGGCGAAACCCGCCGAAGCGTTACCCGAAATTGAGCGAAGTCTCGAGATTGATGCGGAACTGGTGCAGGCGCATTTTTTGCGCTATCAAATTCTGCGCAAACTGGGGCGCGAGGCCGAAGCCGAAAAGGAGTTGGTTCGGTTCAAAGAGTTAAAGAGTAAAGCAATAGCGGACAGCGTATCCGAGCGGGGGAAAAGGTAGTGGCTTTTGAAGAGCTAGACTAATTCTACGGCGCGCCAGTTTGATGTTGTGATCGAGCGGGATGAAGAGGGTCTATATGTGGCCTCGGTGCCTCAATTGAGAGGATGCCACACCGATGCGGCTTCCCTTGACGATCTCATGGTCGAGATCCGCGAAGCGATTGAACTCTGTCTCGAAGTGGAGGGCCAGGAGCCGAGCGGCCTCGAGTTCATCGGCATCCAGCGCGTAACCATCGCGGCATGAGCACGCTTCCAAGGCCTACTGGGAAAGAACTCGTGCGGGCTCTAGAACGGGCCGCGGAAACGCTGAGCGAGCGGTTGTGACGGAGAGACACTCTTTGGCCAATTTTTGGACAGGCGTGGTTTACGCTTGCTCTCTCTTGAGCAACTCAAGGAAAGCTGCCACCTTCACAATTGGGATACCGTTATAGCTCACAAGCGGCAGTACATGATGGGCATCTCCACTGACGATGAAATCGCTTTTTGCTGCAACGGCGCATTCCAATATCCGGTTATCCGGTGGGTCGGCCTTTATGACATCGAGCGTCTTCGTGGGGATTACCAGCCCGGTGATGCTATCTAGCTTTACTTCCACCTCACGCAGGGCGTCTGACGAATACCTGAGCCTCTCGCCCAGTACCCGCAGCACTTCTTGCTTGATGGCGCCGGAGATGTCTAACCGGAAGATTCCGGCGCGCGCTAGGTCGAGAAAATTTCGCGGCTGGCCGCCGAACTCGAAAGCGGAAACGTAAATGTTGGTATCCGCAGTGACGCTTAGCAACGTTTAAGGCCTGGTTTCGCTGTTCAGGCGCTCCCGCTCTTCGTTGCGGAACTCATGAATAATCCGGTCTACGTCCTCTTCCTTGATGCCCAGCTCACGCGCCTGCCCCTCGCCATAGGCATATAGCTTCTTCCAACTCAGCTCATCAAGATAGCGGCTCATCGCTGCCTGTGTCAGGTCGTCCATGCTTACCTGCTGCGCGGCTGCAATCTTTTCCGCTTCGATAAGCAAGGCTGTCGGAATGCGGGCATGCAGGTTTTTTTCTTGTTCCATAAAGATGCAATCCGTTCCTCCATTGTCGCAATTGGCAAGCCACGCGCGGAAGGTAACGGAGACCAACCCTAACGTTTGTAACCCATGGCCGCCAGATATTCCGCTTCCAGTGCTTCCGCCTTCTTAACCTCACCCGATTCGCGGTAGCTGCGGCTCAGCAGTTGCACCCCGGATTCAAGCAACGGATCCAGATGCAGCGCTCTCTCCAGGCAGAGCTGAGCCTCTTGCGTTCTTCCCTCTTTCAGCAATGCCGCCGCCAGGTTGACCTGATACAGCGCAAAGTCCGGTTTAAGTGTTGCGGCCTGCCTATAGCGCTTTTCGGCCTCCTGCGTGTCCTGACCAATAAATAACAGCGAGCCCAACGCCGTCAAAACCTCCGAATCGGTTGAGAACGTTTTTTCAATACGGTACAGCAGTCGAAACGCCTCCACCATTTGCGGGGCCGATTTCTTCCTCATCGAAAAATCGGCCAGCGCCAAGCCAAGGTTCCGCTCGCGAATCGGCAGCTCCGGTTCCCGCCAGGCTCTAACATCGGCGTTGTCCCCACTCTCCGCCGGATCTTTCCATCGAATCGCGATTCGATGATCGGTGAAGATCGTGTGCCCGCCATCGCTTGTTGGCTTGCGGGGCATGTGACACCCAACACAGTCCCGGCCTTCCGCGGCATGCCGATGGTCAATCGTGGCGCCATGGCAGCTCAGGCAGCGGTCCCGAAAATATTCCGCCGGCCGAGTGATCGTTTGATGCGGGTTATGGCACGTGCCACACCATAATTTGCCATTGCTCATCCGCGCGCAGGCGCTTAAGGCCAGTTGTTCCACATGACTCACTACCTTGATCTGCCCACTCGTCGGTTGGGCGCGAACATACACCGTTACCGTGTCTTCCAGCCGCTCTCCGGGCACATAGTCAGTAAGTTTCTTGCCTGGATTCACAATGCGAACCTCCCCGGCCAAGTGACACTGCTCGCAGATGCCATCTCTCCTAGAACCACTCAACTGAGCGGGATTGACGATTGACCCGGGCAGCGGCCTCCTCAGATGCTCTTCGCTAGGCCCATGGCAACGCTCGCAAGAGATGCCCTCGGAGGAAAAAGCCCTGCTCTGATATCTGTTGAGTGTCCCCTCTAAACCCTCCGGTCTCCCTGAATGGCAAAGCAGGCAGGCAAGCGGAACGGGCCGCGAAAAATCCGGATGAGGGTCGAATTCATACCCTGGCGCCATGCCCCAGGATCGGCTTTGCGTGTAGTAACAAAGCGGAGATTGAAACAACTGATCCCTAACCCGCACTAAGTAACCCACCGCGTGACTTCCCGAGCCGATGGCGAACGCGGCGTGTTGCTCCGCAGTCTCACCCGGACGTTCGAGCCGCTGAAGAACGCCCGTTGAATCCTGAGTGATAGTGAAAGTGGTCTTTGAATAGAGATGCTCAAACGTGCCGTTTGGTTGGCCCCCGGGCCGTCCCAAGGCCCGAGCCATGGCCGATTGCGCATAGGCTCGAACCTCTTTCGGATGGCACGCCGCACAGCGCGTCTCACCAGGGGAAAGACCGGAAGCGCTAAGTAGGCCGAAGGCACAGTAGAGGCCGCATAACAAACTTACTCGCCTGGCCTGATGCATAGCCCCGCCAGTTAGCGGCCTGTCTTTTCCAGGTAAGTCATGTAACCCAGCAGCGCTCCCCAATGATAGAAGCGGTCGCTACTACTGACGTCATCCCCCACCCCCAGAATCGCGTTGTAGTTCTCATGCACGTGGCCGTTTTTCAGCCACTCCTTTAGGAAGAGGTTCAGCGATTTCTCCGCCAACTCGCGCCGCGCTTCCGGTTCGTCATAGTTGCGCAGCCCTAAATACACCAGGTAGTTCATTGGGCCCCACACCCGGCCACGCCAGTAGTCTTGGTCCTTAAATGCGGCGTCGCTGCGGGCAATCGCCGGCAGCACGAATTCGCCGCCAAACTCCGCCGGATTCCGCAAATGTTCATTCACCATCCTGCCAGCCTGCTCGGGCGTCGCCGCTTTCGCTAGCAGCGGATAAAAGTTGGTGGGTGAAATGCGCGCGCTCAACTTACCGGTCATCAAATCTTTGTTCAAATACAGGCCGGTCTTTTCGTCCCATAAATCGGCCAGCTTGCTGCGATAGCGCGCCGCCCGGCCGCTCAGTTCCTGGGCCTCGGAAGCTCTACCTAGTTCACCGGCAATGGCCGCGAGCGCATCGCAATCGGCGACATACAGGCCCATCAGGCCCGCGTCGGCCAGCATCATCCGGCCACTCTTCTGGTCGAAACCTGCGTCGTCGTACATCGGAGAGTTATCCAGGCCGGATTCAAATCGTGCGGCCTGCAGCGTACCGCGTGAATCGTCGTCAAGGTCTTCCGGCTGGCCGTGCGCGTCGGTGCCCCAAACCAGATAACCCTGCACATCGCGCTGCTCCGCCCACCAGCGGTTCCACGCCAGCAGGCGCTCAAATGTGTCCCGCAACAGCCACTTCTCTTTAAATTGCTGGTATAACCCCAACACGGTAATAGCGCCCACGGGAGGTTCGGAACGGTCCCCGCTCTTCCATCCGCCCGACCGCGCGTAATTCGGTACGAACCC
This sequence comes from Bryobacterales bacterium, assembly GCA_963785595.1. Classification (GTDB taxonomy): domain Bacteria; phylum Acidobacteriota; class Terriglobia; order Bryobacterales; family Bryobacteraceae; genus Bog-105. The sequence goes on from CAWAVY010000007.1 coordinate 705,761, forward strand.
CGCGGGTGTGGATTCGTTTAAGACCTCAATCGCGTCCGCATAGGCCAAGTCGCGGTCGCCGATAGCTGCCATCGAAGCTGCGAAAAAAGTATCCCAGTCAAACAGAACGTAGCCTCCCCAATTCACTGACCACAGCCGGCTCACCGGAGAAATTACGCGCTGGTGCTCAGGATCGTAGATCGTGTCCCAACCCAGCACCGTCTGGATCGCATCGGCCACCGCCGCCGCTTCACCCGCCTTCTGATTCGTTTTCTCGTAAGCGGCGCGCTGCGCGGCCAGGAGTGCCTCCACCTCGGCAACACTGCGCCTCCGGCCGGAAGAAAGCGCCACGGGCTTGTCAAGATCGGCTGCAAAATAAGCGGTTGCCACAGGTGCGTTCAAGGCAGTGGTTTGCCGGCCATCTAGGAAAAATGAGGTTTTGTGCATGGCGGAATCGGCTTCGATTCGGTCTGCTAATTTTCTTGCCGATCCGGGCCGATTCCAGAGAAAGCCAACCGAAAACACCACTGTCATGGGAAGCGGATTGCCCTTTGTGGCGTTCGCCATGGGTGTCAGCAGTAACACCAGGTCGCCTGCTTGCGTCGCCGATTGCACACGTGTACTTCGGCCCTTCCAATTTAGGGTCAGATCTGTGTAGCTACCATCGAACGCATGCGCGCCGGGAAAGATTTTTTCCGCCTTGGGATTGAGCTGGCCGATGAACGCTGTGGCAAGAAAGCTTTCACCCGCTAACCGGTTCCTATCCAGAAAACCAATCCTGACGCCCAATCCCTCCGGCAGCAAAACGTGAGTGGTCACGCTCTGAACATCCCAAGTGTTCCATCCGCGGCTTAGACGCTGTTGAACACGCGAGTAGTCGAGCGATGCAATGCGCGGAGGCGCCGCGGACAGGGAGCAGAGGCCTACCAGCAAGACACCAAGCAGTGATCGAGTCATAACGCTAACTAGAATACTTGACTTGACCATTTCGATCGCCGCTCGGCCGACCTCTGGTACGCCGCCGCTATCCGAGCGCGCGCCCATCTTTTCCAGTCACAATCTTTCAAACTTTCTTCAAAACTCCCTAACCCTCCTCCCATCAGCTACTTAACCGCAATAACCACCCCCCTCAAACCCGCGTCCCAAATCCCCGTCCTCTACTCTGGAACCGAAATGCAAACGTCTTTCCAACTCCACTTCACTGTTCGTTTTTTATCTGTGTTTATCTGTGTTCATCTGTGGCCATTCTTCCGTAGTTCGGCGCGCCAAAAACCCCTCCCCCAAAACTCAAAACAACGGACATCTGGCCGCGCAAATCCACTACTATTAATAGCGGGCCACATATCGCCTACCTTCACTCCATCGCCGCGCGTCAAAAACCCCCCGTCTCCCGCGCTATCGTCCGCCCTTCACATCCCCACTCACCGCTTGCTCGTAACTGATTCCGTTCTTCGCCAGCAAATCCCCCAAAGCCCGGTCCAACGCAATCCGCGCCTTGATCCAGACGCTCTTCGCCGCCACTTCCGTCGATCGCGCCTGTGCCAGATAGCTCTCTTGCTGAACCACCAGGAAATTGGTCGAGGCGCCCACCGAAAATTTGTCCCGCTCCGCGCTCACCAATTGTTCCTGATACTGCCGCGCCTCTGCCGCCGCGCTCAAAGCAGACCGTGCCGTGCGCAGCGCGATCACCGAATTCTCCACCTGCTCTCGCACTTGATTCGTCAGCAAATGTGTGCGCGCTTGCGACTGCCGCAATTGCAATACGTCTCGCGCCGCGTCCGATTGCGCCACCCGATTCCGCAACGGCAGGTTCAACTGCACCCCGGCCTGATAAATGTGCGAAGTCCGCGTTCCCGCAATCGCCAGATCGCTCGGCGCATTAATCAACGCTGTACCCGGAGTGCCCAAGGTTTCAAAAGGTGTCTCGGTGGAACCGCGCGTTTGAAAATTTCCAACCAGGTCAATCTCGGGCAGCGCCGCATTGCGCGACGCCTTTACCGCAATCTCGTCGCCCTGCACCTGCAGCACCGCTTGCGCTACATCCGCCCGCGCGCTCATCGCCGCGCCCACCAGTTCGTCAATCGGCTTCAGATCTTCCGTCTGTGGAACGTTAATCGTATCGGTGGTCACTATCGGCAGTTCCCCCAATACCGGATCGCCGCTGCCGTTCCGCGCCAATTCAAATTTCAGAATCACTTCCTCTTGCCGCACCAATCCTTCGGCCTGAATCACATTCAGTTCGCTGGTCGTCACCAAAGATTGCGCGCGCGTCAATTCCAGCGGAGCCAGCGTCCCTTGGTCCACTTGCGCCTTATCGTCGTCGTACAGCTTGCGCGCCGCTGCCAGGCTCTGCCGTTGCACCGCCGCATTCTCTTCCAAACTCACCAAATCCCAATACAATCGCGCCACGCCATACACCGTGCTGATCAGTTGCTGATAAAACAACAATCGCGAAATACGTTGGTTAATCGCCCCAATCCGCAGATAGCGCAAATTCACTTCCCTGCCCTGCCCGCGCAGCAGCGGCTGGCTCAAGGTAAGGCTGAAGTTGGGTTGCGAAAACGGATTGTACGTCTGTTGCAAGCCGTACAAAGTTTGCGCCGAATTGTTCACCCCCGCTTCCACTTGCGCGCCGCTGCTGAAGCCTTGCACCAGGGCGTAATTCATGGCAATAAAACGAAACGGGTCGCCGCCCATCCCGAACGGATTCCCGCGCTGAAAAAAACCGGTCTGCCCAACCAGCGTAGGTTCCAATGTCGGCACCGGCGGACCGGACGCATACGGCGCCGCGCTCTGCTCCGAAAGGCTCGTGTTCGTTTCGTTCAACACGTTCAGCGAGGTAAGGTCGTTCACTGTCGGCGTGGTGGGAGTCACCGATGACGCCGCGCTGTTCAACAACGGCGATCCCGGCCCGCCTACGCCCGTCGGCCCTTCTGCCACCGTATAATCCACACCGCGCAAATTACCGCCGCCGCTCGCGCGCAGCGTGTCTAAACCCGCAATTGAAAGCGAATAGCGCGCCACTTCCACCGCCAAGTTGTTCTCAATCGCCAGCGCCAGCGCGTCATATAGCGACAGGTGAATCGCCCCATCCCTTACCAGCGCCCGCGCCCGTTCCGCCGGCCCGAACAACAATTGCGGCGCGCTCACTTTACCGTATGAAAGGAAATCCTTGCGCGGCAGTTTGGCGCCTTCGTCTTTCGGCGTTGCTTTGCTGTTCTGAATGCTTTGTAAATCAACCGCCGCTTGCGCCGCCACTAAGGAAGGGAGTAAGAAAGCTGCCAGTAACAATCTCATGGACGCTTGGGACTATCCGCCTTTTCTGTCCGGTAGCGCGGCTCGATTTCCGCGTTCTCTTCGATATCGTCGCTCACGTTTCGCACAATCACATCGCCCGCCCGCAAGCCGCTCAGAACTTCCGTCTGGTCGCCATAGTCGCGGCCCAACTGAATCGCTTTGAAATGCACGCGATTGTCCGCCAGCACCGCCGCCATCGTCTGCCCGTTTCTCACCACAATGGATTCCCCCGGAATGAACAGCCCCGTCAGCCCCGCCGGCGGCGCAAAATTCGCCACCACATACGTTCCCGGCATCAGCTTGCCTTGCGGATTGCGCACCTGCACTTCCACCAGCAGCGTTCGCGTCGCCGGATCGATCGAAGCCGAAGTGCGCGCCACCTTGCCTTCAAACGTCTGCCCCGGAAACTGCTGGAAGGTCAAATGGGCCGCCAGATTCAAACGCATGTATGGCGCGTAAACCTCCGGCACCGAAACCAAAACGCGCAGTGGATCGATACTCGCCAGCGTGAACATCGCGCCGCCTTGCGCTCCGCCCGTACTGGGCATCACCGAAGAAGAAGCCGAGCCCGCCGTTCCTTCGTTGTTGCCATTCGCCCCCATCTGATTCGTCAGCCCGCCCGCTCCTCCCTGCGAGGAAATCAGCGCCCCAACGTCTACATTCCTGGCTGTAATCACCCCGCTAAAGGGCGCGGTTACTCGCTCGTACTGCTGCAAAACCACTTGCCGCTGCAGGTTATCTCTATTTGCCTGCACCGTGCTTTTCGCCGCGCTCACATTCGCCTGCGCCACGCGCCAGTTCGCTTCTTGCGTATCGCCGTCCTGCTTCGAAAAGACGCCCTTCGCCACCAAAACCTTGTAACGGTCCCATTGCAGTTGTGCCAGATGTTCCTGCGCTTCCATTTGCCCCAGGTTCGATTCGCTTTGCGCCAGCAGCGACCGTGCCTGCGCCACTTGCTGATCCAAATCCGGCGCGTCGATCACCGCCAACAGTTGACCCTTCTTGACATGATCGCCGATGTCCACCAATCGCCGCGTCATGTAGCCCGATGCCCGCGCATAGATCGATGCTTCCGTATAGGCCAGACTCGTACCCGGTATGCTCAGTTCCCGCGAGAACGGCACCGCGTCGATCTTCACCACCACCGCCGCCGGCTTACTATGAGCGCGTTCTTTCGCGTCCAGTGCAATCTCCGCGTTTTGCTCGCGCCGCGGCAGCCAGGCAAACTTAAAAATCAGCACTCCCGCCACCAGCGTCACTACCAGGAACAACAGCCAGTGGCGAATGGAATGCCCTTTGCGGTTCGTCTCGCCGGCTACCGGCTCGCCAATCAACGGGTGATTAGATGCCGCCATCCTTAAGCCCCCTCCGGCTTGGCTGGATCGAACTTCCCTGCATATTCCAAATCGATGCGTTCATCATAATTCACCGGCGTTTTACCGCGCATAAAGGAGTAGATGATCGGCACAATGAAGAGGGTACCCACGGTAGCCACCGCCAAGCCGCCAATCACCGCCCGCCCCAGCGGAGCGTTCTGTTCTCCACCCTCGCCGAACGCCAGCGCCATCGGCAGCATACCCAGTATCATGGCCAGCGCCGTCATGCAAACCGGCCGCAAGCGCACGTAGCCGGCTTCTAATGCCGCTTCCAGCGCTCCTTTGCCGTGTACTCGTTCATCGTTGGCAAACACCACCAGCAAAATCGAATTCGCCGTCGCCACGCCAATCGTCATAATCGAGCCCATCAAAGACGGCACGCTAAACGTCGTATGCGTCAGGTAAAGCATCCACAGAATGCCCGAGAAAGCCGCGGGCAAAGCCATCAAGATGATAAACGGATCGAGCCAACTTTGAAAGTTCACCACCATCAGCAGGTACACGATAATCACCGCAAACGCAATGCCCCAAAGCAATCGCGAAAACGATTGCTCCATGGTGGTCACTTCGCCCCGCAGTTCCAGAAATGTTCCGCCCGGCAGATTCTTGGTGTTCGCCACGATCTTGTGAATCTCATCGGCCACGCTTCCCAGATCGCGCCGGTCCACATCGGCGAAGATATCGAACGTGGGCTGAATGTTGTAATGATTCACGATGATGGCCGAGGCCTCGCGTTTGATCGTCGCCAGGTTCGCCAGCAGTTGGCTGTTGGCGCCGTTCGCTCCGGTAATCGGAGTTTGTTGTATAGCGTCGAACGTGTTCAGGCGCGTCAGTGGGCTTTGCACCACCACTTGGTAGTTCACGCCGTTCACCGGGTTGAGCCACTGATTCGGATTAGTCTGCGATGTGCCGGAAAGCGAAATCAGCATGTCGCGTGTTACATCGCTCTGCGTCAAGCCAAGTTGCTCGGCGCGGTTGCGGTCCACATTCATTTGTATCGTCGGATATTCCACCTGTTGATGGATGTGCGCATCCACAATACCCGGAATCGCTTGCACCTGGCGCAGCAGTTGTTGCGCGATGCGGTAGTTGTCTTTCGGGTCGCGTCCGACAACCTGCAGATCGATCGGGGCCGGCAGCCCGAAGTCCAGAATCTGGTTGGTCATATTGGCGGGCGTGAAGAAAAACGTATCCTCCGGAAATCGCGCCGTCAGTTTCTTCCTCAACTCGCGCGTATATTCCAAAGTCCGGCGCTCTCCCGGCTGCAAAGAAATTTGAATGTCGCCGTCGGAATTGCTGATAGTCGCGCTGTTCGAGAACGCCAGGTTGAATCCGCCGTTGGGCAAACCGATGTTGTCCAAAATCATCTCTATGCTGTTGGGCGGCAGGATGTGGCGGATCTCCTCTTCGATAGCGGCGAAGATCGTCTCCGATTGTTCAATCCGCGTGCCGGGCGGAGGCAGAACGTGCAGCCGCATTTGTCCTGAATCTACATAGGGAAAGAAGTCGCGGCCAATGGCCAATATCAAAAAGAGAGAACCGCAAACATGAATCGCGAAAATGCCCAACACAATAGCCCGATGATGCAAGCTCCATTCCAGCCAGTCTTTGTAGTGTTCCCTCAGCCATTCAAAACGCTTGTCAAAGCGCTTATGCACATGCCAGATCCAGTTCTTCGCTTCCTCTGGTTCCGGCTGGTCCGGATCGGCCTGATAGAGCACCACTTCCCTCACCAGCAGAAAGTGCATCATAGGTGGCACCAGCGTTCGCGAAAGGAAGTAAGAGGCGAGCATGGCGAACACAACCGCCATCGCCAATGGAGTAAACAGGAATTTGGCCGCGCCCGTAAGCAGCAGCACCGGCAGGAAAACAATGCAGATGGAAAGCGTGGAAACCAGCGCGGGCGTAGCCACTTGGCTGGCGCTGTCCAGAATGGCATGCACCAGCGAGATCCCTTTGTGCGTCAGATTGCGGTGCGTGTTTTCAATTTCAACAGTCGCGTCGTCAACCAGAATGCCGACCGCCAGCGCCAGTCCGCCCAGCGTCATCACATTGATCGTTTCACCCAGCGCCGCCAAAATCGAAAGCGACGTCAGAATGGAAAGCGGTATGGAAACACACACAATCAAAGTGCTGCGCCAACTCCCCAGAAACAGCAGGATCATCAAAGCGGTCAAGATAGCCGCGATACTCGCCTCACGCAACACTTCGTTGATGGACGAACGAACGAAAACAGATTGATCGAAAAGCGGCGTGATGCGCAGCGCCGGCGGCAAATCGGCCTTCACGCGCGGCAGCGCCTCCTTTATCTTTTTGACGATATCCAGCGTCGACGCTTGCCCGTTCTTCAGCACCGTCAAAAACGCCGACCGGTGGCCGTTCGAACGCACCACATTCGTCTGCACCGCATAGCCGTTGCGCACTTGCGCAACATCTCTGATATACACAATCGCGCCCTGCGAAGCGCGGATCGGCAGGTCGTTCAAAGCCGCCACAGTGGTGGGGCTGCTGTTCGTCCGAACCACGTATTCAATGTTGCCCACTCGGGCGGTGCCGGCCGGCAGAATAATGTTCTGCGCGCCCAACGCGTTTGAAACATCCGTAGCCGAAAGATGTTTGGCATACAGCGCGTCCGGGTCTATATCCACCATGACTTGGCGTACTTTCCCGCCCCACGGCAGAGGCAGAGACGCGCCTTGCACCGTGGCCAGCCGCGTGCGGATAAAGTTCCAGCCCAGGTCCGAGAGGTCCTGTTCCGTCAAACCCTCGCCCGAAAGTCCAAGCTGCAGAATCGGCACGCTCGAGGCGTCGTACTTGACGATGCTGGGCGGAAAGCTCCCCGGCGGCATCACCCGCAGCATGGTCTGCACAATGCTCGTAATCTGCGCCAGTGCCAGCTCAACCTTCACCTTGGGCTGAAAGAAAACACGAATCACCGCCACGCCTTGATACGATTGCGATTCCATGTGCTCAATGTCGTTTACCGTGGTGGTCATACCACGTTCGCAAATCGTCACCATGCGCCGTTCCATCTCTTCCGGCGTTAATCCCGTGTAGATCCAAACCACGCTCACAACCGGAATGTCGATGTAGGGAAAGATATCCTTCGGCGTCACAACCGCAGAGACGCCACCCAGAATCAGTATGAGAACGGAAAAGACTACGAACGTGTAAGGACGTCTAAGCGCTAGGTGAACAATCCACATTGAGAACCTGACGGAAACAAGTCACGGATTGGCGGGGTGACGTTTCATTTAGGATATCGCACTTAGCCGAAATACCGGTCGCTCATGCTGCGCAGGAACGCGAGCGATTCGGCCATTTCTTCCATGCCGTTCATACCGTCTTCAATACTGACCCAACCGCCGTAATGGTGTTCAGCGAGAATCCTGAAGATGGCGTCGTAATTATTCAGACCCTTGCCGGTCACGCCGTGGCGCAGGTTTGGAGAGTAACCTATGGTGCCGTCGCTTTGGCGCAAATCGTCAAGCGTTGCGCCTTCGGCCAGGTAGCGGTCGCTGGCATGCATGCTCACCACGCGGTCTGCCACTTTGCGCAGGAGTTCAATGGGATCGTCGCCGGCCACGATGGCGTTCGAAGGGTCATACTGCACGCCGAAGTGATCGCGCTCCGCCACCGCCTCAACAATGGAAACGAAACGCTCTAATTTCTGCGCAAACTCCGGATATTTCCAGAAGCTGTCCTTGTAGTGGTTCTCCATGCCCAGGACAATGTTATTCTCCCTGGCCACCGGTATCAATTCGTTCAAAGATTCCACCACCCATTCCTTGCCCTGCTCCCAACTCACCTCCGGATAGGCTTGGCCGCTAAGCACGCGGCAGACGGAGCGCGCCCCACCCAGCCGCCGGGTTACGCAAATCATATGCGCTTGCCGCTCAATTTCGCGCTTGCGCTTATTGGCATCGGGCGCGGTGAAATCCGGCGAGCAACAAAGCATCGGCATCGAGAAACCCGCGCCATGCAGCGCCTCTCCCACTAAATCGATATAGCCGTCCTCAAAGCTGGTAAAGAACCCGGTGTACATTTCAAGACCATCGGCATCCAGCTGTCTGGCCATTTCAATCCAATCGAAAACGGACATCTGCCCGCTGGCGATTTGCTCCAGATAACACTTGGGAAACGCTGAGATATTAAGAGGCATTCTACGGTGTCAACACGGCCTTCACGTATTCGCCGCCTTCCATCTTCTCGAAACATTCGTGCCAATCGGCCAAAGCGGCAACGCGGCTGATAACGGAATCGAGATTGATCTGGCCCGAAACAATCATCGAAATGACACGCTCCCAGATGGGCCAGTTGTGCGAGAAACTGCCCGTTAGTGTGACGTTTTTCTGAACCAGCGGATCAAGGCTGAACTGAATGGGCTGCGGCCCCCAACCTACCTTGATCACCTGCCCGGCGGGGCGCACGGCTTGAAGAGCCATCTGCAACGTAATTGATGCGCCCGAAGCGTCAATGGCAACGTCCACACCCAAACCATCGCCGAGTTGCGAAATGTAATCCTGCACGCCACCCTCTAAAGTGGCCGTTGCGCCAAGTTCGCGCGCGACAGACAGCCGGTGTTGATCGCTGGGCAACCCGGCGACAATCAAGGGTCCGGCGCCGCTCAGTCTTGCCATCATGGCGCAGAGAATACCGATGGGTCCTGGGCCAATGACAAGCACGCTATCGCCCGGCCTCACCCGTCCGTTCACGCACACCGCGTTATAAGCCACGCAGCAAGGCTCGGTCAACGCGGCTTTTTGAAACGGCAGTGTAGCCGGAATACGGTGCAGACAGCGCTCGGGAACGCGCACATATTGGGTCATGGCGCCATCCACTCCATAACCAAAACCACGGCGCGTGGGGTCGAGATTATAAAGACCGGTGCGGCTCAACGGCGACGCTTCGTCAATCACCGCGGCCGTCTCGCTCACCACCCGATCGCCTTCTTTGAAGTGCGTCACTCGTGAACCGGTTTTAGCCACCGTGCCGCCGAATTCGTGTCCTAAGATGCAAGGGTAATTCACATGCCAGCCATGCGACCCGCGCCACTGGTGCAGATCGCTGCCGCAAACGCTTACCGCGCCCACTCGCAACAAAACATCGCGCTCGCCAATTTCTGGAACCGGCACCTCGCGCAATTCCACAGATAGCGGCGCACGGGCGTAGTTCACCAGGCCGGGCATGGTTGCGCTCATAATATTTCTACTTATCCTTTCCTATTTTGATATCGCCAAACGCGTGAACTTTTTCGCAGATCAAGCGCAGCAGCGCTTCCACATCGCCCTGGGCGGTACGAAAAGCGTTTGGATCAATCGCCAAAGGCGCGCCCACCACCACCAAGGGCGCTCCATAGCGTGGCGTATCGGTAGCTTGCTCTAAGGTGAGGCCGCCCACCGCTTGCACCGGAACCGACACAGCCGCCACCACTTCAGCCAGCCGGTCGAGCGGCGTCGGTGCGTGCTGGCCACGCGAGCGGCGCAGGGTTCGCATATCGAAACCAATGTGATGAATGATGTAATCGCAACCCAAATCCTCCAGCTTCTTCGCGCCGGCAATGGCATCGGGCATCGCCATGTTGTCGCCCATCACCTTGGCGCCAAAATCGTGTCCGGCCTTGACCACCAATTCAATCGTCTCTTCGTGCGCTTGGCCCATCACTACCACCATGCTAGCTCCCGCTTTGGCCATCACTTCGGCCTCAAGCCAGCCGCCATCCATCGTTTTTAGATCGGCGACAATAGGCACCTGTGGATAGCAGGCGCGCAACTCGCGCACCCCGCGCATTCCTTCGGCGATGATCAGAGGCGTGCCCGCTTCCAGCCAATCCACTCCGGCGCGCACGGCCATCTCGGCAGTCCGCATGGCTTCGTCAAGGTCGATCAAATCGAGAGATAGCTGAACTGTGGCGTTCATTCAAGTGGCAAAAGCAAAGGAATAGGATGGAAGTCGATAGTTTATGACATTGCGACTTTGGATGTTGAGTTTGCTAGTTTCTGGCGCGGCGCTGGCCCAGATCGAGCCAATAGCGAAGTTCGCCATTGCCAAGCACGATCTGGAAATTGTTGCACCTTGTTTGCCTACCCGTCCATGGACCGTGGCGGGTGAACGCGGCGCGCTTTTCGGCAGACAAAACGGCAAGTTTGAAGCCTGGCAATGGCCGGTAAAGTTATTGAGCGATTTCCGCATTCGGGCGGAGCTAGCCGATTACGCCGTACCGATTGATGTAAACGCCCTGGCGGCTTTCATCAGGGTGACGCCGGCGGAGACCATCATCACTTACTCGCATTCGGCGTTTACCGTGCGGCAGCATATGTTCGCTGCGCGTGGCGGCAATGGGGCGCTGCCGGCGGCGGTATTCTTCGAAATCGATTCGGCCCGTCCTTTGGAGCTTACGTTCTCGTTCACCCCGGAAATGTTGCGCATGTGGCCGGCAGCGAACTTTGGCAGACCTAGCGGTGAATGGGTGAAAGATGGTGATAGCGGGTTTTATGTGCTGCATACCGATAACGTGAAATTTTCCGCTGCCGTCGCCATGCCGCGCACGCAGCCCGGCATTATGGTGCCCTATCAGGAACACCCGCAGACCTTTCCGTTGGAACTGAAACTGAAGTTCGATCCGAAACACGACCGGGGCCTTGTCTTCCCATTGCTTATGACCTTGACCACGGCGGACCATGCGCGCGAACGCATAGCTGAGTTGGCCGCTGCGTTGACGCAGACTTACGCGGACACGCAGAGTTACTATGCGCATTTTTTCGACCAGCGGTTGACAGTGGAGACCCCTGACCAGCGCGTGAACGACGGCTTGCGTTGGGCTGAGGTGGCCATTGACCAGGCACAAGTGAAAACCGCCGAAGGCGAAACCGGCATGGTGGCGGGGTATTACGAATCCGCCGATTCCGCGCGTCCCGGCTACGCCTGGTTTTTCGGCCGTGACACGTTGTGGAGCACTTACGCCATGAACAGTTATGGCGATTACGGTTTGACGCGCCGGGCGCTCGACTTTCTCATTCGCCGGCAGCGGGACGATGGCAAGATCATGCACGAGTATTCGCAGGCCGCGGAGAGTATCGACTGGAAAGCCACGCCCTACTTTTATGCCTCGGCCGACGCCACTCCGCTGCTGCTCATGGCAGCCTGGGATTATGCGCGCAAAAGCGGCGACTGGGACTATTTGAAGGCGAATTGGGAAGCCTTCAAAAAAGCATATGCCTTCACGCGCGCGCACGAAGGGAATGACGGCATCTATTCGAACTCCCAGGGCACAGGCTGGGTGGAATCATGGCCTTCCGGAATGCCGCAGGAAGAGATTTATTTAGCGGCGCTCGATGAACAAGCCAATGTGGCGATGTCGCTATTGGCGGCAACCATGAACGAGCCAGCCTTGGCGTTACAGGCGGGCCAAAAGGCGCGCGCGATTGCCGCAAAAATGGCGGCGGAATTTCATAGCTCAGACTTTTACGCTTTCAGTCGCCAGCCGGATGGCGCGCTTGACGAAACCGCAACTGTCTATCCCGCCGTGGCGTGGTGGGATTCGTACGGTGGCTTGCCGGATGCCGGGCCGATGTTGAGCCGTTGGGCCTCCAGCGAATTTTCAACAGACTGGGGCGCTCGCGATATCAGCGAGAAGACTCAGTTTTACGATCCCATCAGTTACCACCAGGGTTCGGTTTGGCCGCTGTTTACAGGCTGGCTGTCAATGGCCGAATATTGCGCCGGGCGGCGGTTGGCGGGCTATGCCAGTTTCATGCAAAATCTGAATCTGACCTGGGCGCAGGATCTTGGATCTGTAACCGAGTTGTTGTCCGGTGATTTTTTCCAACCGCTGGGCAGAAGTAGTTCGCACCAACTTTGGTCGTCGGCCATGGTGGTGAGTCCGCTCGTCCGCGGTTTGTTCGGCGCGGATTGGGATGCGCACTCTAAAACTGTGGAAGTGAACCCCCATTTGCCCGAGGAATGGGAGGGAGCCAAATTGCGCAATCTGCAACTTGGAACCATCAGCCTGGATTTAGAAATGGAACGGCATGCCGGAGCGCTGCGTGTGCGAGTGCTGACAAAGCGGCCGGAAAAATTGTGTATCGTGACGGTTTGGGTTTCGGATAACAAGTGCGAGTCCGACCTGGCGACGGTACATACTGTCGTGCTGCCTTTGCCCGCCGTTGAGGTAGGCATTGAGCAGCATCTTCCCGAACCCGGCGAACGGACGCGGCAATTGAAAGTGCTGAGCGAAGAGATGCGGCAACAGACCGCGACGTTTATCTTCGAAGGACAGGCTGGCTCAACTTACGATTTGCCGTTGCGCATGAACAAGGCGGGCACTACCGTTAACGGTGGTTCCATAGCCAACGGGAAACTGCATTTGGAATTTCCAAACGGCCAAGGTTACGTTCAAAAGACGGTTGTCTTCAAGTGGTAGAGAGATGAAAAAACTGCTAGCTCCTTTTTTGGCGTTGCTGATCTTGGCCGCGCAAGAGCGCGTGAGCCAACCGCCCATTCTGACTTACATCAAGCAGACCTGGACCACGCTTGAGCGTTCCGACAAAGATTTGGCACTCGCGGTTGTCGATCCGAAGTTTCCGGTTGGCGCCGACGGGCGTTGGCCGCTCTACATCGCGCGCTCGGAAGACGCGCAATTGGTAGAGGAAGGATTGCGCCGTGACATGCCCGCCGCCGGCTTCCGCACCATCAGTATCAAGCAATTGCCGGAGGATATGGATTCGCTGCCACAGCAAGGATTGTTGTACCTGCCCAAGCCCTACGTTGTGCCGGGCGGACGCTTTAACGAAATGTATGGCTGGGACAGTTATTTCATCCAAGTGGGCTTGCTGAAAGATGACGAGTTGGATTTAGCCAAGGACATGGCCGACAACTTTCTCTACCAAGTGAAGTATTACGGCAAAGTCTTGAATGCGAACCGGACCTATTACCTGAACCGCTCGCAACCGCCGTTTCTTACCCAGATGGTGCTGGGAGTTTATGCGAAGACTCACAACCGCCAGTGGCTGGAAGACGCTCTGCCGTTGATTGAGAAGTATTACAAGTTGTGGGCCACTGAGCCGCATCTGACCCCGGAGACCGGTCTGGCTCGCTATTGGGATTTCGGCGAAGGGCCCGCGCCCGAAGTTCTCTCCGCCGAAAAAGACGCGCAAGGCAGGACGCATTACGACTTGGTCCGCGATTATTTCCGTACGCACGATGTGCCGGATTATCGGCTGGATCAGTATTACGACAAGAAGACCGATCAACTGACCTTGCTTTTCTATAAGGGCGATCGATCCATGCGCGAATCGGGGTTCGATCCTTCCAACCGTTTTGGGCCGTTCAATATCGACATCATTCATTACAACCCGGTCTGTCTCAATTCGCTGCTCTATCTCATGGAAATGCAAACGGCTGAAATCTTGACCGAACTGGGCCGCAAGGCTGAGGCGGCTGACTGGCAAGCGAAAGCCGATTTGCGGGCGCGCGCCATCAATCACTTGATGTGGGATGAGAAAGACGGCCTTTATTACGATTACGATTTCGCCGGGAAAAAGGTTCGTCACTATCCTTTTCTAACCACGTTTTATCCCTTGTGGGCAGGCTTCGCGAGCAAAGAACAAGCCGCCCGCATCGTCAAGAATTTACCGTTGTTTGAAAAGGTAGGAGGCTTGCAGACCAGCACCCAAACGAGCGGCAATCAATGGGATTCGCCCTTTGGCTGGGCGCCGCTCGAGATGATTGCGGTTGAGGGTCTGCGGCGCTATGGCTACCAGGCCGAGGCCGAGCGCATCTCTATGAAGTTTCTATCGCTGGTGAGGCGCGAGTATGAGCGTGTTGGCTACATTGTTGAGAAATACGACGTGGTGAGTGGCGGATCGGCCGTGACCGCCATTCACTTTGGATACAGCGCCAACCAGGTGGGTTTTGGCTGGACCAACGCGGTGTTTCTTGAATTGCTGGGCGGGTTGACGAAGGAAGATCGCGCGAAACTGTTGGCCCCATCCAAGCCATAAGCGAAAATAGGGCGATGGTTACAAATAAGACAAGCGGCGGCAAGCGCGCGGGACCCTGCTGCATGGTGATTTTTGGCGGCGCCGGCGATCTCACTAAGCGCTTGGTGGTTCCCTCCTTATACAACTTGGCCTGCGCCGAGATTCTGCCGGAAGGTTTTGCCATTGTAGGCTTCGATCTGGCTGACGAGGGCGAAGACGCTTGGCGGCAAACGCTGGCCCAAATGGTGGATCAATTCGTCAAGGCGGCGGACGCAAGCGCGTCGGTCAATCAGGATAGATGGAAATGGCTGGCCGACCGGATGTTCTATGTGCAGGGTGACTTGAACAATCCCGAGAGTTACCAAAAGTTAAAGGCCAAGCTTGAGCAGGTTGATGCAGACAAACACACCGGCGGCAACTATCTGTTCTATCTCGCAGTGGCCGACCGTTTCTTCGGATCGACAGCCGAGCAGATAGGCAAGGCGGGCTTGGCGGAAGAAACGCATGGCGTGTGGCGGCGCGTGGTGGTGGAAAAGCCGTTTGGGCACGACGTGGTATCGGCCACAAATCTGAACAAGCAGCTTCTGACTGTGCTGGACGAAACGCAGATTTACCGCATTGACCATTTTCTGGGCAAAGAAACTGTGCAGAATCTGTTAATGTTTCGTTTCGCCAACGGCATGTTTGAGCCGATTTGGAATCGCGACCGCATTGATCATGTGCAGATCACGGTGGCTGAAACGGTGGGCGTGGAAAAGCGCGGAAAGTTTTACGAAAAAACCGGCGCGCTCCGCGACATGATTCCCAACCACGTGTTTCAATTGGTAGCCTTTACCGCCATGGAAGCGCCGAATTCGCTGAGTGCCGACGCCGTTCGCACCGAAAGGGCCAAGGTGATTGAGGCGATTCGCGAATTGGGGCCGGAGGACATTCCGCTCTGCGCGGTGCGCGGCCAGTACGATCAAGGCGCGATAGGCGATAAGCCAGCCATTGCCTATCGTGAAGAACCCGATGTGGCGCCGGATTCAACGGTTGAAACGTATGCGGCGATGAAGTTAAACATTGAAAATTGGCGCTGGTCGGGCGTGCCGTTTTATATCCGCACGGGCAAGCGGCTGAACGCCCGCAAGACGCAGATTGCCATTCGTTTCAAAGAGACGCCAGCGATGTTGCTGAAAGATGCCATTCTGGCGCCCAACTGGCTTCTGATTCGCGTTCAGCCAGACGAAGGAATTTCGTTGGAGTTCGGCGCGAAAATTCCCGGGCCGGCCATGAAACTCGGCAACGTCCGCATGGATTTCAAGTACGAAGATTACTTTGGGGCGCGCCCTTCCACCGGATATGAAACGCTGATTTACGACGTGATGGTGGGCGATGCCACGCTCTTCCAACGAGCGGATAATATCGAAGGCGCTTGGGCGCGAGTGCAACCGGTGCTGGATTTCTGGAATACGAATCCGGCGAAGAATTTCCCGAATTATCTGGCGGGCAGTTATGGGCCGCAGGCGGCGGACGCCATGCTGCAGAGAGATGGGCGCTCTTGGAGGCCGATTACATAGGTATTGATGCAGACCCATGCAATCACCATTAAAGTCGTTTGGGCTTGGCTCCCTTGGAGCGGCTACTGATTAACGCGGTGGTCGCGGCTGTTCGCCGTTTGAAGTAGCTGACGGGGGGAACGGTTCACGCGAAAAATTAGTGACGCCGGGGCCGAAGGCTTCAACGGCTTGGCTTTGGATGGATTCGCGGGTGCTATGCACGTCCAGCGCATCCATGCCGTACTCGGCCTGTTCGTCCTCGTCAGTGCTGGTGTGGTTGACCTCAAGCCACCTGTTTTCGAGCATCTGCAACGCTTCGAGAACGTAGCGCGTAGCCTTGCGGCTAAGGGTAAGGGTAACGGAGGTGGTCGGCGGCGCGTTCGTAGTCATAGTGCTTTTGTCCTCTCGCAACGCAACGCAAGCTCGGAAAGCAAGGCGCGGTACTTATCCATAGTCATATCAGAAACGGGCATAACAGGAAGTGGCCGCTTTTTCTGGGGTCGGGGTCGGGGTGTAGCGCCAGTCCTGACGGCATGGGGGTTGTCGTCGGAATTTTCCAAAGCCAGCCCTTCAATTTGATTTGTTGAAGATATTCCTCGGTGCCGAGGGAAACGCCCTCGCCGGTGGCTCGTACCATCAGAATGCCGTTGCGGTCGTGGGTTTGCACATCGTCGGGCCGCGCGTTATGCAGTTTGGGCGAGGTCGCGTTGCCGAGGCGGTACAAGTCCTCAGCGAGCAAATAGAGATATTGAGGCGTTGCGGTCGTGGCCATAGCTTTTCGAGGGTAACAGAGGAACAAAAAGGGGCATGCAATAACGTCTGCTGTATTTCCAGCCGCCCGTCAATGGGAAATAACGCCGCTGGCTTCTTCGGCAAGCATGGCTCCCTCGTCAAAGGGCGTCGTGGTCGGGATGTCCCGCGCGGTCGGCGCGGAAACCAAGCATGGCGCGGAAAGATAGCCCTTTGTTTCAACTCATGCGGCACGTGTTGCGCGAAGCGCGGGCCTTAGCAAAAGCTGAACTCGCGGCAACGTCGAAAACGAAAAAGGTCGGGGCCGGTTAAGCTTTTGTGGTTGAGTTAACCGTTTGCTCGCTGCTTTTTTTTGACGTACAGTGGTCGTATCAGTCAAGCTGGAAACGACTCTGACTGTGCTTATGTTGCCGTGCAACCAGTATTCGGGCGCGGCAAGTTCCCCCATAGCGACACGATATGACTACTTGAATTGGCCAACCAGACGGGACCGAGCGACGGAATTTGAGCATTTTGTAAGCCGGTGGGTCCATGTCTGCGAAATCTGTATACTCCGGCTCGTCGTTCTGGGTTCCCTCCTGTACACCCTCTACACGCCAATTTCCAAAGAGTTTTCCCCGCCTCCGTGAAGTTAATCCCCTGACGGCTCCGCAAGGATGACGTAAATATCTCCTTCGCCTCGGGGTTCGACTGGACGCTACGTCTCATCAGCATGGAAAAATCCGACTTGCCGCGCTCGCATAACGAATTAAGAGGCGAAAGCGCAAAGTGCGGGAACATCGAAGGCGAAAGAAGCCGGGCCGGTTAAGCCATAGGGCGCGTGCGGATTTATGAGGTGACCACAAATTTAGAACATGCCGTTCATCTTCTCCTCCAAGCGCTCGGAAATTGTAAATCACGGTACACCGTTCCCCACGTTATGGCTGAGGTGAGCAACCTGACGGATCTCACTGGATCGGAAAGGCAGCAAGTAAGACACATTCTAAGAGGAGCGATTTCCGAAATCACGGAAGTGAACATTCCTAGCCTTGAAGCCGCGCAGGAAGCAAGCTATTGGAGCCAGGGCCTGGTGGACGCCGCAATCGGTGGCGCAGACGGTTCCGCCAGTGCGCCTATCCGAACCTAGCCAGTGGCGTCACGTCCGCCATACCCGCCGCCCCCACCACCACGGTCCCCCCGGGCCACCAGCCACGCATGCGCAATCAGTTTGCCTTCCCCGGCAAAACCCGCGCCCAGGTGGAACGACGATCCGCAGCCGCGTCGCGCCAGCATCGCTTTGGCGGCCATCGCCTGCGGCAGGCACGCTGCGTTCCAGGGTACATTGCGGGCCGCAGTCATCACCGCCCGGCGCACCCGCAACACCAAGCCCGGCTGGCACGGAACATCGGTTTCCGGCACGCGCGAAAGCCACGGAACCAACCGCCGGAACGGAACCGTATTCACCAGCACCCGCGCCAGACCCAGCATCAGAACCGCCTCGCAAACGAAGCGCCGCTCCTCGCCCGGCATGCGCAAGAAGGTCCCCACTTTATGCCGCAGCTTCACCCACAACCCGTTGGCGAAGAGATCGTTCACAAATTTCAACATCTTCCCTTCCAATTGGCAAGCTGTTACCCACTGCGGCTCCATCCAAATGGTCACAGTAGAACTTCAAACTTCGCGCGATAAATTCAAAGAAAACGCATATCCGCAGGGAATACGTAGCTGCGCCCGAATCCGAGTCACAGATCTCGAAAAAAATCCCAAATATCTTTTTCTCCTATCCTCCCATCAACTTACCGCCCATTTTTCCCTCCTACACCTGTAGGCGTAGTTCGTTTCTCCCCCTCCCCGTGCTACAACTTGAGCCAGGTCCGCCCGAGTGTCCCTCGCTGGCGGGCCATTTTCATTTCCAGGAGCACCCGAAATGTCGAACCGTTCTATCCGCCGCGCCGCCGCACGCCAAACTTCTCCATCCATCTCCGACGCCCAACTCGCTGCCAACCGAGCCAACGCGCAATCCTCCACCGGCCCCAAATCCGAACAGGGAAAACTCGTCTCCTCCCACAACGCCCTCAAAACCGGCCTCACTGGCCGAACCATCGTCCTCCTCACCGACGACGTCGCCGCCTACCAAACCCTTGTCGCCCTCATCAACCACAAATTCGCCCCCGCCAACGACTACGAAAAGCACCTTACTCAAACCATCGCCGATACCGAATGGCGTCTCCTCCGCATCCCCATGCTCGAATCCGGCCTCTACGCCCTCGGCCGCGCCGAACTCGCCGCCGATTGCGCCGCCGAAAGCGGGGAAGCCTCCGACCCCCAACTCCGCGCCAGCATGCTCGAAGCCCACATCTTCCGCACCTGCCAAAAGGATCTCCGCAACCTCGCCCTGCAGGAACGCCGTCTCCGCAATCAACTCAAAGAAGACACCGCCCAACTCCTCCGCCTGCAAGAAGAACGCCGCGCAGCCACCGCCGCCGAAGCCGGACCCGCCAAACCTGCCCCTACTCAACCAAATGGCTTCGAATTTTCAACTCCACAAACTCAAGCCGTCCCCGAACCAGCCCAACCCGAACACATCCATCTCAAATCGGAGGCCGCGCTCGCCGCCTAAACAGGACTCCGTGCCTTCTATATTCGCTTCCCCAGGAACTCCAGCATCAGGCCGACGCATGCCTCCAGTTGGTCCGTCACCAAAATATGCCCCGCCTTCGGCAACAGTTCAAACCGCGCTCCCGGAATGCGCTTCGCCACAACTCGCCCGTTCACCGGCGGCACCAGTTTGTCGTCCGCCCCATGCACTACCAAGGTCGGAGCCTTGATGCGCGGCAAGCGCCAGTAGGAATTCCACATTAAAATGCCGCCAAACTGGCCCCAAAATCCGCGATAGCTCCAGCTGCACCCGGAACGCACTCGCAAGTCTTCCTCAATCAACTCCATGGCGGTCGAGGGAGAATAAAGCAGCGGGATGAGCGCTTGTTCTCGCGACATCCGCGCATTTTCCCCCAACGGTAGATTGCGGGGGGCATGGGAAAAACTCGGCCATCGCGCCAACAATCCCCCATAGCTGGTACACCCAAGTAAGAGGCTTAACACACGGTGGGGATGGCGCAAGGCCAACTCTTGTGCGATCATTCCACCCATAGAGGCGCCAATTATATGAGCAGCCGGCACTCCCGCAGCATCCAGCACAGCCGCCGCGTCTTGTGCCATCAGCCGCATCCGGTACGGCCCCTTCGGCACGTCGCTTCGCCCCATCCCCCGGTTATCGAAGAAAATCGTGCGGTAATGGCGGCTCAGAAACGGCAACACCCGGAACCACATATCGTGGGTGAAACTCAAACCCATAATCAGCAGCACGGGCGGTCCGCTTCCCCGCTCATCCCAATAGAGGTTCACGCCGCGATTTGTCACGTATGGCACTGCAACCAAAATAGCAACGCCCCTGTGCGGCGGCAGTTTGGCCACCGCACCCCAACATATATGGGGCAAATCGTACCTGACCACAAACCGAAGTGGTCCTGGTCCTTTACACCGGCATCCGGGCAAGGTAGTATAGAAACACCCCCGAGAATTTCACGAAGGAATGGTATCTCCCTTTGCTCAAATTAAAGCGTGTTGAGATTCACGGGTTCAAGTCGTTCTACGATCGAACCGAGATGCGTTTCAGCGGTAGTGGTATCGCCGCCGTCGTCGGCCCGAATGGCTGCGGCAAGTCCAACCTGAGCGACGCCATTAGCTGGGTGCTGGGTGAACAATCCGCGAAAAGTTTGCGTGGCGCGCGCATGGAAGATGTCATTTTCGCCGGCACGCGCGATCGCAAAGCGCTCGGTATGGCGGCGGTCACTATGACGCTCGTGCCCGATGAGTCGAAACTGAACCTGCTCGAGCGGGCTAAACATGAAAGCCCTGCCCCGGTAGAGCCCGTCGCCGAGCAGCCACCTTCTGCAACAGACCAGCCGCTTGCCGCCACTCTCAACGGGCTCGCTCCAGGCAGCAGCGAAATCCAGCGCACGGCCGAACGCAGCGGCGAAATTACCATCACCCGCCGCCTCTATCGCTCGGGCGAAAGCGAATATCTCATCAACGGTAAAACGTCGCGCCTGCGCGATATTCAAGATCTCTTTCTGGGCACCGGCCTCGGACCGGAAAGCTACGCCATTATCGAGCAGGGCCGTATCGGCCAGATCCTCAGCAACCGGCCGCAAGACCGCCGCGCCGTCATTGAAGAAGCCGCCGGCATCACCAAATTCAAAACCCGCAAACGCCTGGCGGAAGCCAAGCTCGAAAGCGCCAAGCAAAACTTAGCGCGCGTCTTCGACATTCTCGAAGAAGTCAGCCGCCAAGTCAATTCGCTCAAGCGCCAAGCTTCCAAAACGAAGCGCTATGGCGAACTTCGCGCGGAATCGGTGGGTTATTTGCGTCAGTTGCTCGCCGCCAAATTCCGCCAGCTCGAACGCGAGACCGCTAAAGTTGCCATTGAACTAAACTTAGCCTCAAGCGAACTGCAGGCCGCGCAGAGTACCATTCAGGAACGTGAAGAGGAACAGACCATTGTTCTCGAATCCACTTACTCAAATGAGCAGGAGCTTACAGCCGCCCGCCAATTGCTGGCCGATTTGAACGTGGAAGCGGAACGCGCTCGCGCCAAGCTGGAATACCAAGCCAAACAGGTGGAACAGATTGAACAGCGCTTGGCGGCCTTTGATCGCGAAGTGCATAGCATCGAAGCGCAGCAGCGGGAACGCGCTTTTGAACTCGAGCAGCATACCGCGGAATGGGAAACGCTCGCAGCCGAACACGCGGATAAGCACGCCGAACTTGAAGCGAAAGCGGCGGAACGGCAACAGGCGCAGAATCGCTACCTCGAGCAGGAACGCGCTCTCGAAGCGGCTCGGCAAAGTGTGCTCCGCATGTTGGGTGAATCCGCCGCCTTGAAAAACCGCATCACCCAGGTGGAAGCGCAACTGGCCGCCGCCGGGCGTGACGCCGCCCGCGCCCAGGAAGAGGAACGTCATTCCGGCGGCGAGCAGGAACGCCTCCAGCAAATTCGCGCTGAATTGGCTGAACGCCTCACCGCCGCGCAAGATCGCTTGCAAACGGTCAGCGGCCAGCGCCGCGAAGTCGAATTGGAACTGCAAGGCAAGCGCACGCAATTAAACGAGACCCGCCACGCGCTCGACCGCCTGCGCAGTGAGCACTCGCGGATCAAAGCCCGCAAAGATTCGCTCGCCGAAGTGATTCACCACCGCACTTACACAACCGAAACCGTTAAAGAACTTTTCGCCGCTGCGGACCGTGGCGCCACCGGCGAATTCAACCCGGTGGGCGTGCTGGCCGACTTCCTGGAGGTGGATCATCAATTCGAAAAGGCCGCCGAAGAATTTTTGCACGATGAACTGGAATTCGTGGTGGTGCGCAACTGGCAAGATGCCGAACAAGGCGTGGAACTGGCGCGCGGGGAGTTGAACGGCCGCGCCACCTTCCTGGCTGAGCATATGGAAGACGCCCATGAACGCGCGGCTGAATTGCCGCAGCCCACTATTTTCGATGGCTCGCTCACCAAGCTCACTTCCGTTCTGCGCTTCACCAACGGTCTCACGGAATTGCCCCGGCATCTGTTGCCGCGCATCGCCAATTGCTATGTGGCGGCCGATCCTGCGCTGGCCCGCCGTTTAGCCACCCAATTTCCGCATTGCTGGTTTCTCACTTCCGAAGGCAGCAGCTATCATGGCCGCGCCGTCAGCGGCGGAAAAGAATCCAACGCCGGTCCGCTTGCGCTGAAGCGCGAACTCCGCGAAGTCACCGTGCTCGAACAGACCAAGCACGAAGAGATGACGGAAGCGCACGCCGCCGTGGCCGCCCTGGAACAGCAGATTGCGCAACTCACAGAAAATCTGGAAGCGTTGCGCTCTGAACAGCAATCACAGGAAAAAGGTGTGCTGGCCTTCGATCATGAGACGCGCAAGCTCAGTGAGGAAGCGCAACGTGTCGGAGCGCGTCTGGCGCATGCCCGCCATGAGCTCGAGCGCATCTCGCGCGATCGTCTCAAACTCGAAGACAGCGGTGCGCTTGACCGCGCCCATCTCGAACAAGCCGAACTGTCTCGCGCCGAACAGGAAAGCGCGCTCGAAGCAGCGCGTGAGTTGCTAGGCGATTTGCAAGCGGAAGTGGCCCGCACGGCGGAGGAGCATGCCGCTGTCCGCGCTCATTTGGCGAGTCTCGAAGAGCGCCGCCGCTCGCTCGGGGCCAGCCGCACCCGTCTGGAAACACAGTTGCGCGATTTCGCCAATCGCCGTGAAAATATTTTGCACGAAGCCGGACGCCTCACGGCTGAGAAAGCCCAGTTCCTTTCCAGCAACGAAGACCTTACGTTCAAGCTAACCGAGTTAAAGGACGTCGTTACCGCTACCGGGGCCAATGCGGCCCGCTTGGCCGAACGCGAAGCTGAATTGCGCGCCCGCCTGGCCGCCTCTGAAGAAGAGTTGAAACGGCTGCGCGCCGCCGCCCAGGACGTGCAGGAAAAACGCGGCGAATTTCAGGTCGCCCTGGCGCGTGGCGAGTCCGATCTGAAACACCTCGAGGAAACCTGCCAAAAAGAACTCGAAACCACTCTCCAGCAGTTAGTGGAAGGCGCTGAAACTACGCTCGACGAAACTCAGCTTGCCGAAATCGAAGCAAAGTACAGCGAGGTCCGCCGCAAGATTGAGGCGCTGGGACCGGTCAATCCCACTGCTCTTGAAGAATTCGAGGAAGCTTCCCAACGGCAGGATTTTCTCAATACCCAGCGGCAAGACTTGCTCGATTCCATCCGCGATACCGAAAAAGCCATTCAGGAAATCGACGGCGAATCCCGCAAACGTTTTGGCGAAGCGTTTCACGCCATCAACACCAACTTCAAAGAGATGTTCCAAGTGCTGTTTGGGGGCGGCATTGGCGAGATGCGCTTAACTGACGAGGATAATCTGGCCGATTCTGGGATCGATATCGTCGCCTCGCCTCCCGGCAAAAAATTGCAAAGCGTTCTATTACTCTCGGGCGGCGAGAAATCGCTCACCGCCATGGCGCTGCTCATGTCCATTTTTCAATACACGCCCAGCCCATTCTGCATCCTGGACGAAGTGGACGCGCCGCTTGATGAGCCCAACATTGAACGCCTTACTCGCCTCCTCAAGGAGATGTCGGACCAGACACAGTTCATTGTCATCACTCACGCTAAACGCACCATGGAAGCGGCGCAGTCCCTATATGGCGTCACCATGCAGGAGCCCGGCGTTTCAAAGCTGGTTTCAGTGAAATTCAAATCCGCTGCCAATAGTTCCAGCGCCCCGCCGCCCGCCAAGAAGGAGAAAGAAGAAGACGTTTTTGCCACTGCGGCTCTGTAACCCGCTGCGTCAATAATTCGCCGTTTTGTCATCTTTCCGTAAGATGGCTGAGTCATTCTTTTCAAACAGGGACTATTGATGACAAAACGGACGGTGGTACTGCTATCGCTTTTTGGCGGCTTGGCGCTTGCGCAGGTTGAGCGCTCCTCGCTCACGGGCACGGTAACCGATCAGCAAGGTGGACGCGTTCCGCACGCGAAGATAGCGGCCACCGAGGTTACCACCGGGTTGCAGCGCGAAACCGAAACCACATCGCAGGGCAATTACGAACTGGTGGATCTGCCGCCGGGCATTTTCTTGGTGCGCATTTCGAAAGACGGGTTCGCACCTTTTCAAGCCGAGCGCGTCGAGCAAATAATAGGACACACGCGGACGCTGAACGCCACGCTTTATGTATCGGGCAGCAGACAGCAAACGAGCATTACGGAATCTCTCGTGCAGCTGGATAAAGTAGATGCCACTGTCGCCGCGCCCATCGAACGGCAGCAGATCAGTGAGCTTCCCATCAACGGCCGCAACTGGTCTACATTGACGTCGCTTGTTCCCGGAGCGATCGACAATGGAGCCGGAGATCAGCGGACCATTCGCTTTGCCGGGCACGGCCTGGACGACAACAACCTTACTTTGGACGGAGTGGATGCCACGGCCGTTTACAACCAGGAGCAAAGAGAGTACATGCGGCTGAATGTGCCGCTTGATTCTATCGGCCAGTTTCAAGTCCAATCGCAAAACTTCGGCGCCGACGTGCAAGGCGGCACGGCCGGCGGGCAAGTCTCGGTAGTTTCGCCTTCCGGCACCAATAGTTTTCACGGAGATTTATTCGATTACTTTCGCAATGATGCCTTAGAAGCGCGTACACCCTTTAACGGGCCCTCTCCCAACCCCTTTCTGCTGAATCAATTCGGCGCGGGAGTGGGTGGCCCCATCGTACGGAACAAGACATTCTTCTATGCGAACTACGAGGGTCTGCGCCAGAGACTCGACGGAACGCAGATTGGCTTGGTGCCGAGCCCGGCTTTTATCGAGCAGACGGAGCTGAAGTCGCCGGTGCTCACGCCGCTCTTGAACGCCTATCCATTCGGGACATCGCCAACGTCGAATCGCAACGTTTGGAACTATGTGGCGCAGGGGAGACAAGTCGATAACGAAGACTCCGGCATGATTCGCCTGGACGAGCATTTCTCCGACCGCACCACCGGCTTCCTGCGCTTCAACTCAGACGAAGCGGTGGAGCAAACTCCCAGCGGCCAGCTTATCGTGAAAACCGGCTACGATACCAAATACAACAACGGCGTGGCTGAGTTGATGCACGTTTTCACCCCCACTCTGGTGAACGACGTAAAGTTTGGGCTGAATCAAACGCTCTACCATACGGCCAGTCTCTCGCCCCTGCCATTTGGCGTAAGCGTTTCGGGGTTTAGTTCTCTTGCCGGTTCGTCCACTACCGATTACCCCTCCAAAAGTCTTGACCTGCTTGACGATTTGGCGTGGTCGAAAGGTAAACACACGCTGAAGTTAGGCTTTGAGGTCAGATGGATCTTTCTGAACCAGGGTACGTCGCAGGGTCCGACACTGACCTATACATCGGCGGCAAAGTTCATGAACAACCAGATGGGGTCGGCTTCTTACACCGCGGTACTTCCCTTAGTAAGACAACGTAAAACGCAGTACTGGGGTTACGTGCAGGACGAGTGGAAAGTGAGGGATAATCTCACGATCACGGCTGGCATTCGCTACAACTTTTTCAATGCTTTGCATGCGATCAACAACGACGATGTGCCGTTTGATTTCGGCACCTGCGGCGGTTACTGCGCCCGCACCGACTCTTTCTTTCATCCAAGATACAACGATTTCGACCCGAGATTGGGTATTGCCTGGTCGCACGGCGATACGGTTATCCGCGCGGGCGGGGGAATCTATCACACGGATGGGCAGGAAGACGATCAGAATCTGCCGATCTCGAACACCGTGGACCGTTACTCATTCAGTAACACCACGTTTCCCACGCTTTCTTATCCTCTAACTCCGTTCCTGGCTTATGCGGAGAACGGCGGCCTGGGCGTTGTCTCGCCGCGCGATCTGGATCGCAATCGCAAAGACGATTACGTGGCGGCCTGGACCGCGTCCATTCAGCAGAAGCTTCCGCTGAATATCGTTGGGACCCTCGCCTATCTCGGCAACAAAGGGACGGATGTTCTGACCACTACTTACACAAACCTGGTTAATCCCGCGACCGGCGTGGCGCCCTATCCCCAATTCGGTCCGGTTTCCTGGCGCGGAGACGTGGGCAACAGCACGTTTGAAGCGCTGCAATTCAATGCGCGCAGGGCGTTTCAAAACGGCTTCTTACTTTCAGCAAACTATATGTGGTCGCATTCGATCAACGACGGGAGCATTGGCGGCGGCGAATCCGACACACCGCAGAATTCGTTCTGCCGGTCTTGCGACAAGGGCGACAGCGACGACGACGTGCGGCAGCTCTTCAATCTTTCCGCTGTCTATGACCTTCCCTTTGGCAAAGGAAAGCCCTACCTGAGCAGCCCCGGCATCGCGCGGATCATGCTGGGGAATTGGGAAGTCAGCGCTATCGGAACCGCGCAGACAGGCTTGCCGGTCAACATTACTGTAGACCGCTCCAATAGCTCCGTTCCCGGCTTGTTTGCCATCAGCGGCGAAGAACGGCCGAACTATCTTGGCGGTTCGCTAACACCCGCGAGTGGATCGACTCCTTCGCTATGGATTAATCCAGCCGCCTTCTCCACACCCGCTTCCCAGACGTTTGGGAATCTCGGGCGCAACGCCTTTCGAGCGCCGCGAATCTCGCAATTGGATCTGGGGTTATCCAAGTACGTGCCCGTGACCGAGCGGCTTAGCATCCGTTTTCGCGCCGACTTATTCAATGTCTTCAACCGCGCCCAGTTTGGAGCGCCGAACGCGGATCTTTCGCAGGGAAATTTTGGCGTAATCACCACCACCATCAGTAACTATGCGACCGGGCGGGGCACACCGCGCGAATTCCAACTTTCGGCCAAGATCGTCTTTTGAGAGTTACGCCGCTGTCTCATCGAACGGTCATCGGAGTTTGATACTCCTGTGACTTAGTGGACCTATGCTTCTTGCATGCCGACAGTCCCATTGTTACTAGCCTAACTTTCGCAGTTCGAGGGTTTGACGATGGGCAAGTGCTTTAGATTCAGTGGACGCTAGCGAAAGGTCTCCACCACAAAACAGATGGACCGAAGGCTTTCAGAGAGCCGATTGTAACGATTTGATACGGGGTGGCGGTTGCGAGGGCAGGGTAATTTGCAGTTGGTTGAGCATGGCTTGCACATCCTTTTCCGGTTGCGTGTGGCGCGGCAACATCAACCAGCGGCCATCGACCATGGGGATCCAAACCTCCACCATCTGAATCGTGGCGAGCTTTTCGAGAACCGCTGTGGACGTCAAGCCCGGAGCACGGATCATGAGGCGATTCTTCAAAGTGACTTGCAGACAGTAAGCCAGGAAGGCAATCAACACATGCGCGTCGGCGCGATGTTCGAGTTGATGATAGACAGGGCGGATTCCGAGTTCACTCTTCAGCGAACGAAACACGCTCTCGATCTGCGTCAGTTGCACATAGCGCGTCCACAACACCGCTGGGTCTTCGCCTGTGAGATTGCTGCGCAACAGATAGTGCCCGTCGCGCTGTTGCGCGGCGTTCAGTTTCGGTTTGTCTACTTCAAATGAGAACGTCTCTTTCGTGACGACTTCTTCTTTCAACGGCAAGCGAATCTTCACAAAGCCGAACGCACGGCCGGCTTCTTTCTTTGCTGCTCCGATCCGCAATAGCAACTGATCGCGCTTGGGCAAACTCTTGCGCATAGCGCGCAGCTTGCGCAGCAAGCGGGCCAACCGTTTCCCGCCGCATGGCCATCTCTTTCGCTTGCCGGCCTTCACTCTTGGCCAGCACGTACAACTCGCCCTCGTGCTGGTACAACTTGACGTCTACCGATTCGCGTACCTTCTGCCACGGCAGATCCAACCACTTCTTTTCATGTTGATTGACCTTGCCTTTCGGCGTGCCCACCAAATAGAACGTTTGCCCTTCAGATGTGCGCATATGTCCTTCAATATTGCTTCACTCGGGATGCCTCGGTCCATCACCCAAACGCCAAACCAGGGTGCTTTGCGGCTTGCGCGACTCGGGCAATGTAGGAACCATTAACACAGCAGGCGGCGGGAGCCGGAGGATTGATTGCGCCCATGCAAGGCGGGTGCGCCCAAAAAAAAGACAGCGCGCATCGGGTGAGAGCGCGCTGTTTGATCGACGCTATGAGCGGTATAACCCAAGAAGTGATGAATACCTCCGAGGAGTTTCATCAAATCTGAAGGGTGCCCTTCTTATAGCAATCCAGCAGCCGATTCGTTCAACCTCATTCAGACGCCAAAATAATCCCTAAAACCTGGTCTTTTCATGAGCGGCGGGCGAGTGGATAGCACAAAATAGATAATTGATGGTATCCAGATGGATAATCACACCACGCTTTTCCCGAATTGGGCACAATACAAATGGCGCTAACCGTTACGCAACGAATGGACGAAGGGTTTGGAATACTGCAACTGGCGGGAAGCCTCACGTTAGGGCCGTCGCTCAACGCGCTTCGGGAAACAGCGAAGCAGGTTCTAGCGAATGGCAAATTGAGCGGTTTGATATTGCAGGTAAATGAATTAACGAACGTAGATAGCGCCGGGTTGGGTGAACTGACCATCGTTTATGGTTATGCCAACCGGCAGCGGCTGGGCATTAGGTTGGTGGGGAGCACGCCGTCTTTGCTGAAAATGCTGGATATGACGAGGCTGGAAGAATTGCTGCGGCCAGCCAAGGACATGCCGAGCGCCAAGCAAGAACTATTGCAGAAATGACTATGGTAATTCAAGGCAAAAACATTATTGGTTTTACGCACTCGGCATTTGGCGAGAAGACGTTTTACGGATTTAATCCGCGCTCCGGAAAACCATTGGAGCCGGCTTTTTTTGAAGCCGTACCAAACGAGGTAGACCGGGCGCTTGAACTCGCGGCGGAAGCGGCGGTACCGCTGCGTTTACTCAGCGCGGAAAAGCGCGCGGAGTTCTTGTTAGCTGTGCGCGAGGAGATTCTGGCCTTAGGAGACGTGCTGGTGGAGCGCGCGGCGCAGGAATCGGGATTGGACACCGGGCGCTTGCAGGGGGAGCGCGACCGCACGACAAACCAGCTCAAGTTGTTTGCCGATATTGTGACGGAAGGCTCGTGGGTGGACGCGCGCATCGATACGGCGCTGCCGGAACGCAAGCCGCTGCCCCGCCCCGATATCCGGCGCATGCTGCGGCCCATTGGTCCGGTGGCGGTGTTTGGGGCGAGCAACTTTCCGCTGGCGTTCTCAGTAGCGGGGGGCGACACGGCGTCCGCCTGGGCGGCGGGCAATCCCGTGGTGGTGAAGGGGCATCCGGCGCATCCGGGCACGTCGGAATTGGTGGCCGGCGCCATTGTACGGGCGGTGAAATCGCAAGGCTTGCCGGAAGGAACGTTTTCACTGGTGAACGGCGCGTCGCCGGAAGTGAGCTTGGCGGTGGTCAGGCATCGCGAGACGCGCGCGGTGGCTTTCACCGGTTCGGAGCGTGCCGGAAGAGCGCTGTTCGATGCGGCCACACGCCGGCCTGATCCCATACCGGTTTACGCGGAAATGGGCAGCACCAATCCACTGTTTGTGCTGCCCAACGCGGTTCATGGGAAGGCTCAGGCTCTGGCGGAAGGCTTGTTTAAATCGGTTACGCTCGGCGTGGGGCAGTTCTGCACGTCCCCCGGATTAGTGTTCGGTGTGGACAGTGAAGACTTCCGTTCCTTCATTCAGAAGCTGGTGGAATACTTCGAACAGGGGACGCCGGGAACCATGCTGAATCCAGCCGTAGCGAAAGGTTACGAAGACCGTTTTCGGAGCGCAGCCGGCGTGAAGAGTGTAATGGTGCATCAATCCGCGCACGGTGCCGCGGCGGAACGCACGGAGGGACAGCCGGGCGTGATCGTGACCGACGCCGAAGCGTGGCTGGGGAACGAGACGCTGCATGAAGAGATTTTTGGGCCGGCCACGATTGTGGTTCGCTGCGATTCGGAGGCCGAGGTGTTGCGCTGCGCTCATAAGCTGGCGGGCACGTTGACAGCGACACTTCATGGCAATGCGGAAGAGTTGGCGGCGAGGGGAGAACTGCTGGACTTGTTAACCCGCAAGGCCGGGCGCGTTATCTTCAATGGCTTCCCGACCGGAGTGGAAGTGGGCTACGCGATGCACCATGGCGGGCCGTACCCGGCAACCACGGACGAAAAGTTCACGTCCGTAGGATCGGCGTCCATCCTGCGATTTGCGCGGCCGGTATGTTATCAAAGCTTTCCCGAATCGCTGCTGCCGGCCGAGTTGCGCAATGGGAATCCGCGCGGGATTTTGCGCAACATCGATGGCCGTTTGACGCGCGACGCTCTTTAGGCGAATCATGGCCAGGGCGAAGAAGCATCCAGGGAAAGCGGTTAGCCGGGAAGAGCGACTGAAGCGCGGCCAGCAGCAGCGGCACCACCTGGGCCGCGACAACCTGGGAGAATTCGAACCGGCGAAGCGCAAAATCGCCGCTTTGGACACCCTGCTCAATGCAACAGAAGGGAGATTGCCTAATCTTCTGCCGGTGAAATACCAGCGGATGTCGGCTTCGCCATTCGCATTTTTTCGCGGCGCGGTCTCGATCATGGCGGCCGACTTGGACAGCCATCCCTCCACCGGTTTGATGGTGCAGCTTTGCGGCGATGCGCATGTGCAAAACATGGGCTGCTTCGCGACGCCCGACGGCCACCTGGTTTTCGACATCAACGATTTCGACGAAACCATTGCGGGGCCATGGGAATGGGATGTAAAACGCATGGCGGCCAGTCTAGTGTTGGCCGGATTGGCGGCGGACCATAAGACAGCGGGCTGCAGCGAGGCGGTGGAAGCTTTCGCGGAATGCTATTGCTCGACATTAGAAACATTGGCCGAGCAGCCGTTGCTAACCGCGGCGCGGCACATGACCCGGCGATTGACCAAGACGCAGGCGGTTACGGCCGCGTTCAAACAGGCGGAACGAGCCACGCCGGCGGATCTGCTTAAGAAATATACCGAGAAGGACGGGCACGGCCATGTGCGTTTCAAACCGGTGGAACATGTTCTGTGGAGGGTTTCGGGCGCGGAAAAGAAAAACGTACTCGACTCGCTGCCGGCCTACGAAAAATCGCTCGCGCCGGAGCGGCTGCACCTTTTCGGGTTTTTCAAGGAATGCGATGTGGCTTTCAAAATTGTGGGAACGGGCAGCGTGGCGCTGCGCGATTACGTGGTGTTGATGGAAAATGGCAAGAACGATCCGCTGTTTCTGCAGATTAAGCAAGAGGTGCATTCGGCCTATGCGCCTTATTTGAAACACGTTAATTGGGATCATCAGGGGCAGCGCGCGGTGGAAGGACAAAGGCGGATTCAGGCGGTTTCGGATTTGCTGCTGGGTTGGACGCGCGTAGGCGATAACGATTACCTGGTGCGGCAGTTGAACGATCACAAAGGCAGCGTGGCGCTAAACACCTTGCGCGGAGAGGGCTTGAAAAATCTGGCGGGTGTAGCGGGCGAACTGCTGGCGCGCGGGCACGCGAGATCGGGCGATCCGCTGGAAATTAAAGGCTACATCGGAAGCGTAGACAAGATTTCAAAAGCGATTGTGAAGTTTGCTTTGCGCTACGCGGAAGTGACGAACGGCGATTTTGAAGAATTGAAGAAAGCCATCAAGGCGGGGCGAGTGAAAGTGGCGGGTTAAGAGGTTTTCGAGTGGTCACGTTCGTTGGCCCGGCATAACTGCATTCAGTACCAGCGCGCAGATTCCACCGGTGGCGATGCCGGAGGAGAAAGTATCTTTGACAAGGGTGGGCATGTCTTGCGTAATGCTGGGAGCGAAGGTGACGCCTAACCCAGCTTTCGCAGTTAGGCGGATACCAAACGGCGAAGTCCTTTCTTTTCAACGAAGGCGTAGCAAAGGTCTCCACTACATTTTGAGTGGGCAAGAATCGGCGGGGGATTCGGCAACGCGGATACGAGGCGGGGGTTGCTGCGGCAGCGCGAGTCTCAGTTGATGCAGAAGAAGCCTCTGTTCTGAGTCCGGCTCCGTGTAGCGAGGCATGGTCAGACAACGGCCATCGGTAGTCGGAAAAGAAACATCTAACATCTGAATGCCGGCCAGCTTTTCCAGCACCGCACGCGGCGTCAAACCCGGAGCATGCTCTTGCAGACGATGCTTGAGCGTTACAGTCAAACAGTAAGCCAAAAAGGCGACAAGGATATGCGCCTCCACGCGATGCTCGAGTTGATGATAAATCGGTCGAATCCCCAGATCGCTCTTCAAGCATTTGAACGCCGCTTCGATTTGGGTGAGTTGCATGTAGCGATCCCACAATACTGTCGGATCTTCGGCGACCAAATTGGTGCGCAATAAATAGTGGCCGTCGCGCAGCTCGGCTTCTTGGAGTTTGGCTTTGTCCAGTTGAAAGGTAAACGTTTCGCGCGTCACCGCTTCCCGCGCTTTCGGCAGATTCATCTTGACGAAGCCGAAGGCGCGGCCCGCTTCCGTCTTGGCCGCGCCGATGCGCATCAGCAACTGATCGCGCTTGGGTGCGCTGCGCCGCATCGCTCGCAACTTCAATAACAGCCGCACCAGCTTCTTGCGCCGCATCGCCATCTCTTTGGCTTGCCGCCCTTCACTCTTGGCCAGCACATATAACTCGCCGTCGTTGGCGTACAGCTTCACCTGCACCGATGCGCGCACTTTCTGCCAGGGCAAATCAAGCCACTTCTTCTCGTCCTGTTTCACTTTCGCGCGCGGCGTGCCGACCAGATAGAACGTCTCCGGCCGGTCTGCACGCATCTCTTTCAATACGGCTTCCGTAGGGATACCGCGATCCATCAACCAGACGCGCCGCGCCTTACCGTACTGCGCTTCCATCTTGTCCAGAAAACTTTTCAACGTTGTCTTGTCCGATGTGTTGCCGGCCAACACTTCGTACGCCAGCGGCAAACCGCTGGGCGTCATCACCAGCGCGATCACCACCTGTTTGCAATCCGGCCTGCCGTCCCGGCTATAGCCGTAGCGCGCTTTCGGATTCTGCTCCGCTTCGCCCTCCACATATGTGCTCGTCAGGTCATACAACAACAAGTCGAACTCGGCGGCGAACAGATCCTTCCATCTCTTTTGCAAATGCGTAAACAACTCTTGTTTGTGCGCCAGCAAACGGTCCAGGCAGCGGTACAGCCGGTCTTTTTCCGCCACCGCAAAATCCTGTCCCAGCAACACGTCCATCGCGCTGTGGTCAAACCAGTGCCGGTGCACTTGAAACTCGCTGCCCGGTTCGATCAGCCGGTTCACCACCAGCAGTTCCAGCACTTGCGCCCAGGCCACTTTCTCCCGGCCGGCCGGCAGCTTTTGCGCCCAAAACTCGTCTAGCCGCAATTGCCGCCACAGTTCACACGCCAGCCAGCAATTCCCGTAAGGCCGTGGCCGTTCCAGCTTCATCTCGCTCAGCTTCACTTGCACGCTGTCGAGCGCGTCGCCCGGTACCGGCCGGTCTTCGGGAAATAAGCTGAGCGGCGTACAGCGCTGCTGTTCTTCGTCGAACACTTCCAGCGTCTGGCGCCATGCCGCTTGCTGGCTGTCGTTGATCTCGCCTAAATACAGCACCGCACGTTGCGCCACTTTGCCGGTCCTTAGCCGCCGGCTTTCCACGACCGTGTAGTAGCGGTGCTCTTTGCCGTCTTTCCGCCGCCGGTTGCTGCGCAGATACATGCTCTCTTCGAGCTTGCCAGAATCTTTCCTCCTTGCCTAGAGGGTAGGTCTCCACTACACGCGCTACCGGAAATGTTTTATTCAAGGCAAAGCAGTTAGCTCCTCGCGGCCCTCAATCTTTTACGATTTTTCGGGTGTGCTGCGAAAGTTGGGCTAAGCCAAGGCCCAGCGAGACGGCAACAATGGTAGACGCTCTGCGGTCCAAATCAATAGTCGATAAGATCCTGATGCCGGCAGCAGCCACACTGCCGAACATGATAATGGTGGCGCCTCCCAAAATAGACTGAGGCATGGCTTCCACCACACCACCTACCAAGGGGAAAAGACCCAGAAGCATCAGCATCCCTCCGACGAACCTACCAACATAGGAACTGCCAACGCCTGTGAGTTGAATCACTCCGTTGTTCTGCGCGAATGTGGTACTGGGAAAGGAGTTGAAGAGCGCCGCTAAGAGCGAGGTGAGTCCATCGGCAAGGACGCCGCCCCGCAGCCGTTGAAAATAGATAGGACCGCTGAGAGGCTGTCCGGTCAGGCTCGAGGTGGCGGTTAGGTCTCCGATGGATTCGATAGCCGTTATCAAGTATAGGAAGCCGAAGGGGATTAACGCGGTGGCGCGAAATCCCAGCCCGAAGCGCAGAGGCGTGGGCAGGATAACCCAAGGCAACTTGCGGAGCGAGATGAAATCGATCAGGCCCAGAGCGGCTGCCAGCGCGTATCCTACCGCCAAACCCACCACAATCGACGTCATGCGCAGCCAGGGTTTCCCGCTGCCGTTCAAAAGTAGAATGACAACGATTACAAGGGCCGCCAAGCCAAGATTCTGTAGAGAGCCGAAAGTGCCGCCGAGCTTTGCTTCGAACCCTCCTCCCACGCTGGTGATCCCGACTTCGATCAAGGTCAGGCCGATGAGTGTGACAACGGTACCAGTGACCAGCGGCGTTATGATGCGGCTACAGAGATGCAGGAAAGGGCTAATCAGGATAGGTACAAAGGAGGCGACCAGGCAAAGCCCAAAGACTATGCCCAAAGCGTCTCGTTGCGACGCGCCTCCCGCGATGGCCGCACCCGCCAGCGAGATGATCGGCCCGAGGAACACGAAACTGGTTCCCTGGATGCTGAGCAGCCCCGACCCGACCGGCCCCCACCGGCGCGTCTGTAGGAACGTGCCGATTCCGGAAATAAACAACGCCATGCTGACGAGAAAGGCGCCATCGGCGTTTGATAGTTTCAGAGCCCGCGAAATAATCAAGGGCGGTGTAACAATGCCCACGAAGACGGCCAGAACATGCTGCATGGCGACGGAGATTGTCTGCCGCAGCGGTGGCCGGTCTTCGAGGCCGTAGATCAGATCGATGGGACGGTCAGTCACAGTTTGGCGCAAGCGGAGTGCGGCCGTTCCTACGCAGCTCGACGTGTTTCTAGGCGCTTGATGAGCTTCGCGATCTCACCAGGAGTCGCTCCAATGGCCAGCAACGAGCGCATCATCAGGTCGATGGTCACAGACCGATCCGCCGCCTCTATCTTGGCAACACGCGATTGGCTGGAACCCAAGTGCTCCGCCAGAGCGGCTTGAGTCATTCCGCGCTGCTCCCGGAGTTGCCGAACCCCAGCAGCAAGCGCCAGCTTCAATTCAATAAACTGTGCTTCCTGGGATTTAAGATTGAGGAACTCAGCGGCGTCCCCGACAGCCCACCCCGCCCGTTGTAGTCGCGCCCTCTTGATGGTGTTCATGTTCGCTTCCTTTCTTCGCCCGAAGCTACTGTGATGTAAGCTGCAAGGCGCTTTTTGCAATTCGTGAGAACTTCTTTTGGTGTCGCAGCATTCTTCTTGCTGAATACTTCGAGGATCACCACGGCGTCGGTGGCAACGTGGTACACAATCCGCCAAGTTTGGTTCTCGTCGTTGATCCGGAGTTCGTGGCATTGCGAGCCAATCGATGGTATTGGCCGCGAATGCGGCAGACCCAGCGCCTTTCTGCAATCTGCGCAGCAGAAATCCTGCCTCGACCCGAGCATCCGCGCTGAAAGGGGGTGTCTTCACCGCGCCTTTCAACCAAACCAGCGGTTTGTGGGGCGTAAGAGCCATGACCCCTTATGTCCAATATGACATAAAATAAACCAGTTGTGATGGAACGTCGTGCGCGACCTGGAAGGACTATCGTAAAATCAGAAGGGTAGCATTCGTCGGGGCGTAGCGCAGCCTGGTAGCGCACCTGCCTTGGGCGCAGGGGGTCGGGCGTTCAAATCGCCCCGCCCCGACCAAATCCTGCCTTTCAAATCCGCAGCCCACGCCGTATCATAGAACAAAGACACGGGCATGCAAATTTCCCTTCCCGACATCGGCGATCTGCTCGTCCTGATTGCGCTGTTGTTCAGCGCGCTCATCGTCTTGTTTGAAACCCTGGAACGCCGGCGTGAAGGGCGGCGCGAGCAACGCATCCTGGACGCCATCGAACAGGAATACCACGCCTTCACGCGGCTCGGCAGATTGTAAGCAGCCGTTCTACGCCTGCTGTTGTTGTTGCTGCTGCTGATTCTGGGTTTTTTCCGGCTTCTGGTCGCTCGCCAGGAATTTCGACCACTCTTCATCGGCGGCGAATTCCTGGTCCACCGGCATCACGGCTTCCGAAGGTGTCACCCGGACGCGCACCTGCATTTCGCTATGGGCCGACCCTTTCAATGTGCCGATGGTGGGCGGCACGTCCGCGTAGTCGCGCCCAATCGCCGTGCGGATGTGCCGTTTGCCCGCCAGCAGATTGTTGGTAGGATCGAAGCCCACCCAACCCAAACCGGGCATCAGCGCTTCCACCCAGGCATGCGTGGCGCCGTCCACGGAACGGTCTTCATGGGTCTTATCGTGGTGCAGATAACCGCTCACGTAACGGCAGGGAATCCGCAGTCCTCGCACCAGCGCGATCATAATGTGCGCGAAATCCTGACAAACGCCCTTGCGGTTCTCAAGCGCAACCTCAATGGGCGAATCCACTCGCGTGGAATCCTTGGTGTACTCGAAGCCGTCGTACACCTTGGAATTCAGACTCCGCAGCACGGTAAGCGGGTCTTGCCCGTTACGCTTATCGACGCCCAGATGGCGGGCGAATTCTTCCAACTGGGGGGAGTTGCGCGCGAACTGGCTGGGCATGAGCATATCCCAATAATCGTCGCGTTCAATCATTTCATCCAATTGCCGCCAGCTATCGTTATCGAGCGCATCGGGCAACTCGGCCGGAGGATCCACATCCACCAGCGCATCGGCAATAATCGTCAATTGCCGGTGCTCTTCGGGAATGTCGAAGTGATGAATCACGTTGCCGGTGTGATCATAATAGGAAAAAATGCGCGCCCGCGGACTGACGGAAAGTTGGAAGGTAAAGCAGCGCTGCGAATACTCGCTACGCGGATGCATGCGGACTTCCATGCTGCTCTGCGAGACGGGCTTGCTGTAACGGTAGCGGGTAAAGTGTCGAATCGCGTAAAACATATCAGGCCTCAAACGCACTTTCAATCGGATAGTCTATGTAGGCCGCATGCACCGCCGAATGCAGGCTTTGGCATTGCTCAATAATGCTGGCTAAGAACCGCTCAAAATCGCGCGACATGATGTCGTCAATCTGCGCGTAAGCGAGCGAAGCATGAATGCGGCCCGCAATGCGTTCAATCTCGGAAACCCTTCGGCCCGGCGATGTCCGGCGGATGCCTTCCAAAGCGTGCTGCATTTTTTCAGTGGAATAGCGCGCGGTGTACGGAAACTCGGGATTCAAGAGCAGAAACTCGGCCACCTGTTCGGGCTTCAGATCGGCCGTGTAGACCTTGCAGTAGGCTTCAAAGGCGGAGAAACTGGTGAGCAAACCTACCCAGTCCAGATCGTCGGTGCCTTCTTGCGCCGAAAAGACCGCAGCCAACAAGAGCGGCAGCGATGAAGTGCGCTCAATATACTTCCCTAACTGAATGAAATGCCACCCCTCGCCATGATTCATGGAAGCGTCGGTGACGCCGATGAACTTGTAGCCGCCTTCGCGGAGCGACATGAAGAGCCGTAGTACGTCTGAATCGTTGTACATGTTGGCGGCCGTTTGCACGACTTCGTGATAAAGCTGATTGAGCCGCTCCCAC
Organism: Bryobacterales bacterium; assembly: GCA_963785595.1. Taxonomy (GTDB): domain Bacteria; phylum Acidobacteriota; class Terriglobia; order Bryobacterales; family Bryobacteraceae; genus Bog-105. Next base: position 744,018 of record CAWAVY010000007.1, read on the forward strand.
ATCTCGGAGCTGATCTCTTCGCGCACCTGACTGGCGTTTTCGCGCGCGGACGTGACGCAGGAAACGATGGAGGAAGGCAACTCATGGTCGGACATGAGTTTCATGATGGCGGCCTGCGGTTCAATGCGCACGGCATCGCCTTCCAGCCCCAGATGCCCCATGATGTTCTGCCAGCGCTGCTCGGTGGAAAGCTTGCCCGGGTTCAACATCAAGCTGTAGTTCGCTTCCAGCACGCGTGAGCAATGCGCGGCGCGTTCGAAATAGCGGCTCATCCAGTACAAACTATCCGCGACTCGCGAGAGCATGCTTCACCTCAGCTTTGCAAAACCCAAGTATCTTTAGAACCGCCGCCTTGCGATGAGTTCACCACCAGCGAACCCTTGCGCAGAGCCACCCGCGTGAGACCGCCCGGCACGATCGTCACTTTGTCGCCGAATAAAACATAGGGCCGCAAATCCACGTGGCGCGGCTCAATATGGCCGTCGTCGGTGAAGCAGGGGGCGGTGGAGAGCGCCAGAGTAGGCTGTGCAATATAGTTACGCGGCTGTTCCATAATGCGCTGCCGAAATTCATCCTGCTGTTGCTTGCTGCTATGCGGCCCGATTAACATGCCATAGCCGCCCGATTCGCCCACCGCCTTTACCACATACTTCTCGATATTCGCGCAAACGTGATCGCGTTCCTTCTCGTTGCTCATCAGGAAGGTTTCCACGTTATTCAAGATGGGCGTTTCGCCCAGATAGTACTGGATCATCTTGGGCACGTAAGCATAAATCGCTTTGTCGTCGGCCACGCCGGTGCCCAGGGCGTTCGCCAACACTACGTTGCCGGCTCGATAGGCGTTGAATAAACCCGGCGCGCCTAATTCGGAATCGGCGCGGAAAGTTAGCGGGTCGAGAAAATCGTCGTCTACGCGGCGGTAAATGACGTCCACGCGCTGCAACCCTGACGTGGTGCGCATATAAACAACGTTGTCATGCACCACCAAGTCGCGGCCTTCCACCAGTTCAATGCCCATTTGCCGCGCCAGATAGGTGTGTTCAAAATAGGCAGAGTTGTAAACTCCGGGCGTCAAAAGCACGATGGTCAGGCTGGAACGGCCTTCCGGTGCTAGTGAGCGCAACGTGGAAAGAAGCGCCTGGCTGTATTGCTCAATGGGCCGCACACCGCATTTTCGAAACAGAATGGGGAAGGTCTGCTTCATCACTTTGCGGCTGGTCAACATGTAAGAGACGCCGCTAGGCACGCGCAAGTTGTCTTCCAAAACCACGAACTCGCCGCTGGGCAGGCGGATCAGGTCGGTGCCGCACACGCTGACATAGACGTCGCGCGGCACTTTTACCCCGCGCATCTGGCGGCGGAAGTGTTTGCAGGTGTAAATCACTTCACCCGGAATCACCCCGTCGCTCAGAATCTTGCGTTCGTTGTAGATGTCCTTTAGAAACAGGTTGAGCGCGGTAATCCGCTGCGTCAAACCTTTTTCAATGGTGTCCCACTCGGCGGCTGGAATAATGCGCGGCAGCAAATCGTGCGGGAAGATCCGCTCCGTTCCCTCTTCCCGGCCATAGACGGTAAACGTAATGCCCTGGTTGAAAAAAGAGAGATCGGCTTCCTGCTTGCTGCGCATTAATTCTTCCGAAGGCAGACTCAGAAGCTTGGTGTAGAGCGCCTTGTAATGCTGGCGCGCGCGCCCGTTGGCGCGAAACATTTCATCGTACGCCGTCCCTAATTCATATTCGGAAAAGGGAGCGGGAATCGCCCGTTCTGGCATAGTAATTGTGGTAGCCATATTCCGCGGATCTAGAAGCCCGGCTGCTGTTCTACGCGGAATCGGCCCGGGCAGCGAATAGCAAAAGTATAACTCGCACGCTTTTCGATTTTTTCCCTGTGATAAGTACCATGCCCGATTCCTTGTCACCGGCATGTCACCATAGGACTCTAACCAACGTCGCACATCGGCAATTCTTTAACAAATAGCAATATCATGTTTATTCGATTGGGTTATGACATTCGGTTTCAGATAGCGGCGCCCGTGCCCTTTATTGCTTTGTTGCACGTGCATTCATCGAGAGAAGCAGACCTGCGCGAGCCCGATATTCTGCGGACCGAGCCAGGTCTTTCGATCGACCAATACTTGGATAGTTTTGGCAACAAGTGCTCGCGGTTCGTAGCGCCGCCGGGGGAGTTGCGGCTGCATAATTCGTTCGTGGTAGAAGACAGCGGCGAGCCTGACGCCGTAAACGTGGATGCACGCCAAATCCCGGTGGAGGATCTGCCTCACGACACACTACGCTATCTTTTGGCCAGCCGCTACTGCGAAACGGATCTGCTTTCGAACACCGCGCTCCAGATGTTTGGAATGACCACTCCGGGTTGGCCGCGTGTGCAAGCCATTTGCGATTGGGTTCATCGGCACGTCACGTTTGGCTACAACTTCGCCAGCCCCACAAAGAGCGCCATGCAGGTGATGGCCGATCAGCAGGGCGTCTGCCGCGATTTCCAACACTTGGCGATTGCCTTCTGCCGCTGCATGAACATTCCCGCGCGCTACGTGACCGGATATCTGGGCGACATTGGCGTGCCCGCTACTCTGCCGATGGATTTTAGCGCCTGGTTCGAGGTTTATCTCGATGGCCGTTGGTGGGCGTTCGACGCGCGCAACAACACGCCGCGTATCGGCCGGGTTTTGATGGCGGTGGGCCGCGATGCCGCCGACGTGGCGATCACGACATCGTTTGGACCAGCCCTGCTGACTCAGTTCACTATTGTTTCGGATGAGATCCCTTCTAACGTGGCAGTTGCGCGCTAATCGCGTAAACATTTCCTCGCTGTCACCAAACGATACACTAAAGATAGGTTGTATTCAGATCAGCAGAAAGGCGTGCCATGGACTTGGTGCAAACAATAATAGAAACGGCGACGCCGTTTGTGGCGATTCTTTTTTGGGCTCTCGCTGTTCTGGTCTTGATCGCCGCCACGACTCGAAGTTCTCTAGGCAAGAGATTTATTGAGCTCGTTGCGAATATTGCCACCGGACCGGAAGACACCTCGAGCCCCTCGGCTCAATTCAAAAAACAGACTCCACGATACCCATAGGGCGTCAAAACAGATGACCGGCGCGCGAGTCTCTTAGCGACGATGAAACCTCGCTAGAGATTTGACAATAACGGGTGCCGAAGCCCCGATTTGTGCGGCTGCGATCAAATCTTCTATATTGTAGCCGACAGCCAAAGCTCCTCCCGCGCAGGCCAAAAACAACCGGATACACCAAAAGCGCCAGTTAGAGTAACGGACGGGCAGTTCCTCCGACCGCCGAAAAAGCTAATCTATGGTGACAATTTGAACAGCGGCGCTTCCGAAGAAACCAGCGCAAAATGTCCATAGCGGCCCGTGTGGTAACAAGCCATCATCGTATCGCTCGCGTGAGCCAACCTTAAGCTGCTGTCACGTCCAAGTCATTGAACATCCACCGGCAGGGGCTTCTTCAAAGCATCCGCCACTTCACCCGGCAATTTGTCGGCATTCGCGACTAACTCACTGATCTCCCACATCTCTTTTTCCGAGAGTGTTTTCTTGTAACCCGGCATCCCTGTGAGCCGGATGCCGTTTGCAACCTTCCAGTAGGTTTCACCCGCCGGGTCGTCAGTAACGCCTGTGCCTTTGAATAGCTCCGGCGGGTCCGGAAACATTCCCTGCGCAATGGCCGATTTGGGCTCGCCAGGCAATCCGTGGCAGGGTGCGCAGTGTTGGCGATATAAATGGGCCGCGCTCAAATAATCGTCCTTCGACGCCTGAAAGGGTGGCGCTTTCGGTGCTTCTTTATCGACGTGCGCGTTCAAGCCCATATGCGCCAGTTGCCGTTCAAAGGGCAAAGCCGGCGCATCGGTAGCGACGGGTGCAAAGCCAAATTTCACGTACGAAAAAATGAAAATCGCAAGCATGAGAAGGGTGAAAACTACACCCGTTAGGAATTTAATCATCAGTATCCTTTTTAAGTGAACTTACACCAAAGGCGCGGCGCGTGGCAATTGTTCAAGCCGCCCAAAGTACTAGACTCGCTGCTCTTCTTGCTGGTTACCGCCACTCTATCAGCACAGCAGATGTCAACCATCGACTTGAAAGAGGCCTTAGCGCGGGCCCGGCAGTACGGCGGTCAGATTGAATCGGCCAACATCGCGACGCAACTCGCAGCGGAGGATCGTAAGCAGGCCGTCGCCGCTTCCAAGCCGGCGGTGACTGCCTTCAACCAATACATCTATACCGAGGGCAATGGAACACCATCCGGCGTGTTCGTTTCAAACGATGGCGTCCACGTTTATAACGAACAATTGCAGGCGCATGAAGAGTTGCTGGCGTTTGCGCGGCGCGGCGAAATTCGCGTAGCTCAGGCCGCTGAAGCCGTGCAGAAAGCCCGCGCGGACGTGGCGCTGCGCGGCCTCAACGCCGTGGTGATTCAAGATTATTACTCGATTGCCGCGAACGAAGAAAAATTCGCAAACGCGCAAAAGAGTTTGACTGAAGCGCAACAGTTTCTGGATATCACGCAAAAGCAGGAGCAAGGCGGCGAAGTGGCGCATGCCGACGTGATTAAAGCGCGGCTTCAATTACAACAGCGCCAGCGCGATGCCCAGGAAGCGCAGTTCGCGGTTGACAGAGCCAAAGTCGTTTTGGGGGTCCTGATCTTTCCGGCCTTGCCCGCGAACTATGAGATCGTCAACGATCTTGCGCAACTGCCATCCCTCGCGCCTTACACTGAGGTTTCCGCGTTGGGTACTGCGAATAGCGCCGATCTGGAAGTGGCGCAAGCCGGTGTAAAACAGGCCGGCCTCGCGGTTAATGTTGCCCGCTACGGCTATCTTCCCAGCTTGGGTTTAGATGTTTTCTATGGCCTCAACGCCAACGAATTAGCCATCCGAACCGACCGGCAAGTTCTGGGTTATGTCGCGCAAGCCACGCTCAATGTGCCGGTCTGGAACTGGGGCGCCATCCACAGCAGAGTAAAACAGGCGTCGCTACGCGAACAGCAGGCCAAGCTTGACTTTACCGTTACACAAAAACAGGTGGAAGCCTCACTCGCCACGGCCTATGAAGAGGCTAAGATAGCGTTTGCGCAAATTGAATCGTTACGCTCTTCGGTGGATTTGGCTGCCGAAAGTTTGCGTCTTACTTTGCTACGGTACACCGCGGGTGAAGCCACCGCTCTGGAAGTGGTAGACGCGCAAACCGCCGCGAGCCAGGCACGCAACGGTTATGACGACGGGCTGCTGCGTTATCGCGCTGTTTACGCAAACTTGCAGGCTTTGACGGGTGTGTTCTAACGCTATGCGGAAATTCAGCGCAATCCTTTGCCTTGTCTTACTGGCCAGTTGTTCCGGCAAGAAGGACGACACGGCCGGCGATGAAGCCAAAATGGCAACTCCGGTGGAAGTGGCTACCGCCAAACTTGAAACTATTCACCGCACCATCAGCGCGGAAGCCGTGCTCTATCCAGTTGTGCAGGCCAACATCGTGCCGAAAATCAGCGCGCCCGTGCGCCGCTTTTACGCCCAGCGCGGCGACCACGTACGCGCCGGGCAGTTGCTTGCGGTGCTGGAAAACCGCGATCTGGAAGCCGCCACGCGCGAAAGTAAACAGCTCTACGAACAAGCCGACGCAGGTTTTCAAAACATTAAATCCGCTACCCTGCCCGAGGATCTGATTAAAGCGAAAAGCGACGTTACATCCGCGCGCCAGACTCTGGAAGCCGCCAAGAAGATTTACGCGAGCCGTGAAGCGCTAGTGAAAGAAGGAGCGCTGGCGCAAAAAGTTCTGGACGATGCCAAGGTCTCGCTGGTGCAAGCGCAAAGCGCCTATGATGTGGCCCAGCAACATCTCATTTCGCTTCAAACCGTGGGCCAGGCTTCTCAATTGCGCAGTTCCCAGGCGCAACTCGATGCCGCCGAAGCCCATTATCAAAGCGCCGCCGCGCAATCTTCTTACGCCGAAGTCCGCAGCCCGATTCAGGGTTTGGTGGCAGACCGCCCATTGAATATCGGCGAAATGGCGTCCAGCGGCAGTGCGCTCTTTACCGTTGTGGACATCTCACGCATCGTGGCGCGCGCCAATATTTCGGTGGCACAAGCCGCTTTTATCAAGAACGGCCAGCCCGCCACCGTCACAGGCCCGGGCGGCGATCTGGAGGGCAAGGTGAGCGTTGTCAGTCCCGCTGTCGATACGAACACGACTACCGTGCAAGTCTGGGTGGAAGCAGTGAACACCGGCGAACGCCTCAAGCCGGGCACCACCGTGCAGGTCAGCATCTCCGTGGGCGAACTGAAGGATGCGGTTACCGTTCCCAATTCGGCCATTCTCTCTTCAGACGAAGGGGGCGACAAGGTGATGATTGCCGGCGCCGATTCGCTCGCTCACGAACAAAAGGTGGAAGTGGGCGTGCGCGACGGAGACGCAGTCCAAATTGTCAGCGGAGTGAAAGCGGGCGACAAAGTAGTTGTGGGCGGTGGCCTTGGCCTGGACGATAAAGCCAAGATCGCCATTGAGGGCGGCGAGAAGTGACTGAGCACTGGACAGCCCGCTATCTCAAGTCTATTTTGTTTATCATCGTCGCGCTGGCCGCTTTCGGCGTCTACCTTGCTTACAGCATTCCCATCGCCGTTTTCCCATCTACTAACTTTCCGCGCATCGTGGTGGGCGTGGATAACGGGGTAATGCCCATCGATCAGATGCAAGTCATGGTGACGCGCCCCATCGAAGAGGCCGTGAATGTAGTACCGGGCCTGGAAAGCGTGCAATCCATCACCAGCCGGGGTTCGGCTGAAATCGATTTGTTCTTCAACTGGAGCGTGGACATGTTCCAGACGCTGCAATACGTGAATGCCGCCATCGCGCGAGTGCAAACTACGCTACCTTCCAGCGCCGCCGTCACGGCCACTCGGCTTACATTCGCCGCGTTCCCGATTATTGGCTATAGCATGCAGTCCGATACCGTGCCACAAACCAAGCTATGGGAGATTGCTACTTATTCCATCAAGCCCCAACTGAACCGCTTATCCGGCGTTCAGAGCGTGATCATTCAGGGCGGGCAGGAACCGGAATATGAGATACAGCCCGATCCCGAGAAACTGGTGGAGGCGCAAGTTACCGTACCCAACCTGCTCGACGCCATTTCGAAAAGCAACTTAATTGATTCGCCCGGCTTGATTGAGCGGAACCACTTGCTGGTGCTGGCGTTGGTGAGTGGCCAGGCGCGTTCGATTGAAGATATCGGCGGCATCGTGACGAAAACAACGGCCGGCGGCACGCCCATCCGGATTCGCGATGTCGCCACGGTGAAGCGCTCGGTCAAACCGGTGTACACGATTGTTACCGCGAACGGCAAGCCGGCGATTCTACTGAATATCTTTCGCCAACCCGATAGCAACACGGCCGCCGTGGCGGATGCGGTACATAAATCTATTGAACAATTGCGCGCGTCGCTGCCACCCGGCACAAGGTTCGAAGCGTTCTATGACCAATCCGATCTGGTGAACGATTCCATACGGAGCGTCCGCGATGCGATTCTGGTTGGTTTGCTTCTGGCCGGCGTGATCCTCGTCTGGTTCCTGCGCGATTGGGGTACTTCCATCGTGGCCGGGCTCGTCATACCCGCCACCATTGCTATCACTTTCATCGCTCTGCGGCTCATGGATCAAAGCTTCAACCTGATGACGTTAGGCGGTCTGGCCGCCGCGGTGGGCCTCATCATTGACGACGCCATTGTGGTAGTGGAAAACATCGTCATGCACCGCGACGCTGGCCAGAGCCGCGCCGAAGCCATTCGCAGCGCCTTGCGCGAAATGCGTAAACCGCTGCTGGGCTCTACGGTTACGCCCATTGTCGTGCTTCTTCCTTTAGTCACCGTAACGGGAGTCAACGGCACGTTCTTTCGGGCTTTGGCGGTAACCGTGGGCGTAGCGCTGCTCACTTCGCTGGGCCTCGCGCTGACTTGGACCCCGGCCTTGAGTCACCTTCTCTTGCGCTCGGCCAAGCAGTCGCATGTGGAATTGCGGCGAGTCAGCAGCCTTTACGCTGCCGCGATTCAGTTCGGGCTGCGGCGGCCGGTGGTCATTGGGATGGCCTCGCTTGGATTGGTTGCCGTTTCATTGCTTTGCTATGAATCCCTGGGCAGCGATCTGCTACCCGCCATGGACGAAGGCAGCTTTGTGCTCGATTATCTGATGCCCGCCGGATCGTCGCTGGCGGATACCAATCTGGTGCTTGTGGAAGTGGAAAAAATCTTGCGGGCGCTGCCTGAAGTGGAAAGCACCGCGCGGCGCACCGGCTTGCAGCTCGGCCTGGCCGCCGTCACCGAGGCGAATAGGGGAGACTTCTCAGTAAAGCTCAAACGCGACCGCAAGCGCAGCGTGGAAGAAATCATCGCCGACACGCGCGAGCAGGTAAACAAGCGTTTCCCACAGCTCGATACCGATTTTGCGCAAATCCTGCAAGACCAAATTGGCGACTTGACCGGCTCACCCGATCCCATTCGCATCAAGCTATTTTCGGAAAACCTCGCACTGCTTCAACAATGGGCGCCCAAAGTAGCTGACGCCATCAAGACGATTCCGAGCGTGAAGGACGTGAAAAATGGCATTGAAGATACCATCAGCGGGCCAGCCACTACCTTCAACATCAATCAGGGCGTGACCGCGCGCGCCGGCTTTACGCCACAGGAAGTGGAACTCGACGCGAGCGCCATCATTGCCGGCGAGCCTTCCACCATTCCGGTTGTCAACAACGGCCGGCCCTATACACTGCGCGTGCGTTTTCCCGAAACCAGCCGCGCTTCTCTGGACGATATTCGCAACACTCTGCTCAGCAGCGGCACAGGGCGCGTGGCCACGCTTGGCACGCTGGCGACGCTCGAAAACGATCCCGGCCAACTGGAAGTCCGCCGCGAAAATTTGCAGCGGCTGCTAGCTGTCAGCGGGCGGCTGGAAGGAATGAGCCTGGGCGATGGTATCGCATTAGTGCAGAAGAAAGTGGCCGGCCTGCATCTGCCGTCCGCCATTCGCGTTGTCTACGGCGGCTTGTACGAAGAGCAGCAGCGGTCTTTTCACGATTTGTCTCTGGTGCTCGCCGCGGCGGTGGTGCTGGTGTTCATAGTTCTGCTCATTGAGTTTGGCGATTTCGCCGCACCCGCCGCCATTCTGGCTTCAGCCTTGCTTTCCACTTCCGGCGTTTTCTTCGCGCTGTTTATTACTCGAACGACATTCAATCTTTCCTCATTCATGGGGCTCATCATGGTGGTGGGCATCGTGGCCAAGAACGGCATCTTGCTGCTGGATGCCGACCAGAAATACCGCGCCGCCGGGCACAGCGCCAAAGAGGCGATGATGGAAGCTGGTGAGCGCCGCCTGCGCCCCATTCTCATGACAGCCCTCGCCACCATTGCCGGAATGATTCCACTTTCACTCGCCATTGGGGCGGGGTCGCAAATGCTGCAACCGTTGGCCATCGCGGTGATCGGCGGATTGGCGGCTTCCATGGTTTTGTCATTGATTGTCACCCCGGCAGCTTATTATTGGATGACAAAGAAGGCCGCATCGTGAACATTGGCATTATTGGTTTAGGCTTCATGGGAGTAACCCACATCGCGGGCTACAGCAAGATTCCCGGCGTTGTTGTTTCCGCCGTTTGCACTGAGAATCCCGCCGTGCTGGCCGGCGACCTCAGCAAGATTGGCGGCAACATTCAAGTGGATTCCGCGGCCGTCGATATTTCCGCCGCTAAAAAGTACGCTCGCTGGCAGGATGTTGTCGACGACGCTTCAATAGATGCGGTGGATATCTGCCTTCCCACAGATTTGCACCCCACGGTTTCGACCGCCGCGCTCGCCGCCGGCAAACATGTTCTCTGCGAAAAGCCAATGGCGCTGACGGAAGCAGACTGCGAACTCATGATCGAAGCGGCCGAGAAGAACAAGCGCGTGCTGATGATTGGCCAAGTATTGCGTTTCTGGCCCGAATATATGGCCCTGCAGGAATTCGGCGCGTCGCAGAAGTATGGCGCGATCCGCTCGGCAACTTTTGTGAGGCAATGCGGCTTGCCAGATTGGAGCAAGTGGCTGCCAGTGGAAGCACGCAGCGGCGGCGCCACATTCGATTTGCTCATCCACGATATCGATCAAGCGCTGCTGTTCTGCGGAATGCCCGCACGTGTTGCTGCGAAGAAGTTTGGGGATGGCGACGGCATGATGGGAACGTTGATCTACCCGCGGGGACCCGAAGTCCGCATTCAAGGTGGTTGGTTCCAGCCGGGCGCTCCGCTGAATATGACGTTTCAAGCCGTGGCCGAGCGCGGTCAACTGGAACTGGGCGCCGGCGGTCTCTTTCTGAGTGACATGTCTGGCCAGCGAACGAAGCTGGAGCCCGGCGGCCCGGATGGTTATCAAGCCGAGGTGGCGTATTTCGTTGAATGCTGCCGCAACGGAACAGAACCCTTGCGCTGCACTCCGCGCGCTTCAGCGCAAGCCGTACACGTAGCATTAAAGCTCAAGGAAAGCAGATCGCTCAACGGAGAACAGATTAAATGCTAGGTCTAGAGGATTTGGAAATTGGCTTGATGTTCTGGGCTGGACCGGACGCTCCCGCCACGCTCGAACATGTGAAGAGCTTTGGCCTGCGCGCCGGTCAGTTGGGCTTCCCAGGAAACTATTCGCTGAACGGCGCCGCTGAAGTTTGGGACGATGCGTTGCGCGCCGCGCACTTCACGCCGGTGACCGCGGTTTGCAGTTACACCGGCGAAGATTACGCCGATATTCCAACCGTGCAACGGACCGTCGGCCTGGTACCTTTGTCCACACGCGCTGAACGGATCGCCCGCACGAAAGCGGTGGCCGATGTCGCCAAGTATTTGGGGATTGACAGCGTGGCCTGCCACATTGGCTTCGTGCCGGAAGATCCGGAGGAACCGTTGTACGCCGAAATTCGCGATGTAACACGCGATATTTGCGACCACTGCGCTAAGAACGGCCAGAACTTCACGCTCGAAACCGGCCAGGAGCCCGCGCACGTTCTGCTGCGATTTATAGAGGATGTTGGCAAGCCGAATTTGAAGATCAATTTCGACCCTGCCAACATGATCCTTTACGGCACCGGCGATCCGATTGAAGCGCTGGGTGTATTGGCCAAACATGTGGTGTCGGTTCATTGTAAGGACGGCGATTGGCCATCGCGCGACGAACCGTCGGCGCTCGGAGTGGAATGCGCGCTGGGCGAGGGGAGTGTGGGAATGAGCGCGTTTGTCCATAAGCTCAAAGAGATTGGTTACCGTGGATTGCTGGCCATTGAGCGAGAGGAACCTGACCGGGAGCGGCGCGATGCGGATATTCGCAAAGCAGTAGCGCTCCTGAAATCGCTGACTGGAAGGGCTTAGGGGCAAAGTTGCCGCGCCCTCTAGCCGGCTTCGTTCGCTTCATCCGATGCACGCTGCAAGAGGTCTTGGACGCCTAAGTCGTTTGCCCAGCGGCGAAGGTAGTCCCAATCGGTATCGAGGGTCGCTCTTGCGGAAGTGAGCGCGCCAATGCCTCTGGGGATGTATCCGCAGGTTTCATCCAACCCCTAGTATGAACGGCAGCCGGGGCCGTTTCCTGCTAAACTGAGGTTGACCCTAGATGTGGGGGCGCAACGGATTCGACGGGATTGAATCGTTGTGTGAAGTCGTGTCGGGTTCCGAGCTCCCGTAAAACGATCGGAAAACAACAACTGCCAACAATCAGCAGTTTGCTTACGCTGCTTAATTAATTAAGTAGCCGTTCGCGCTAATGAGCCTGTGCGTTAGCGAGTGAACGTCATTTTATAGGATAGGGCGTAAGCTTCGGTCCGGAGCTGAGGCCCGAGATCAATCGGACTAGGCGGTGATCGCTTTTGCCGGTTCTTTAGGTCGCCGTTGAAATTTCAGAATCGGAAACACACGTAGTCTTTGCATGGCGGGCTTTTTCGGACGCGGGTTCAACTCCCGCCGCCTCCACCACAATATCGCATTTATTTTCAATAACTTATAAAAAAGGAAATCTCACGTACCTTTTACGTACCTAGTGCCCTGCTAAAATTGGCTCATGCTTCGCATCTATCGGCGGCATGAAAAGCGGTGTAAGCTCACTTCCAAGTCTGACCCGAACTGCCCTGGCAAATTGAAATGCCCGGTGTGGATCACGGGCACCCTCCAAGATGGCACCGCGATCAAACCGAAAAGTTTGAACACCCGCAACTGGTCGGCGGCTGCGCTGCGCGCGCTCGAAATGGAAGCTGGCGAAAAAAAGAAGGAGACGCCAGTGGCGAAAATCTCGGTCGCTGACGCGATTGCTTCCTTCCGCCAATTCAAAGACAAACGATCACCGGACACCAAGCGGAAAATAAAACTGCTGACGGATCGGCTGCGGACGTTTCTTGAAAAGAAGTCCATCTTCCATATCGCCGATGTGAAACTCCCGGATCTCTCCGCGTTTCGTGACACTTGGACCGGTGCCGATACCACGCGCAGGCGCGACCAAGAAATTCTAAAATCATTCTTCTGGTATTGCGCTCATTCAGACTTCCTTACCAAGAATCCAGTCATCCATCTCGATCCCATTTCGGTCACCCGCGCAAAAACAGAACCGTTCACCCACGAACAACAAATCGCCATCTTCAATGCCCTTCCCAATTTCCCGGACGAGTACGGACGCCGCGGGATGGCCATCGCCACCCAGACGAAAGCGTTCGTGTACGTGCTCCGGTATACCGGCATGGCGATAGGGGATGTGACGAAACTTGAGAAGGCTGATGTCGATGGATGTCGCATCAAAACATATCGAAAGAAAACCGGCGAAGATGTATTCGCGAAAGTGCCAGAATTCGTGGTCGATGCCCTACGTGATGCACCACATGACAGCGAGCGATTTTTTTTCTGGACGGGCGAAGGATTGGTTCACACGCGCACGAGCAAGTGGGGGAACCGCATCCGAAAACTTTTCAAGCTTGCCAAAGTAGAAGGCACGCCCTACATGTTCCGCCATACGCTCGCCCGCGATTTTCTTGAAGACGGGGGAAGTATGGCCGAACTCGCGGAGCTCCTCGGTAACTCAACACGCGTATGCGAGCGCTATTACTCGAAGTGGGACAAGCGCCGCCAAGATCGGCTTGAACGAAACCTCGATAGGCTTCGTGAGAATGATCCAATTACGACCATGCTCGCGCACGCAGATGTACGCAACATACAAACATTTCAATCAAAAGTTCTTTAAATCGTTTCCCTATAATGAGTTACGCGAACGCTCCCAAGAGTCGTACCGGCGAGCCATAAGAAAGAACAAAGCTTAAGATAAAATCCCCTTGCTTTCAGCCTATCTTTCGGGTATAACTCGAAATTAGGAGGTGTGACAAAACTTTCCAGTTGGTTTTGGTTGTTGATCTGATGGTTGGTGTTTAGTTCGCGGAAGCAAGAAACCTTCCGATTATTCCTCTTCAGTGTTCAGTTACGCGGGAGACACCCCCGCGCTTTCGAAAATATAAGATTTGGATATGACAGTGCGTTCCTCAAAAACGCGGGTGAATTCGAAGTACATACCACTCTGCCCGGTGCCGTCGGACATGCGATCTTCGCGCTCTGTTCCGATCTGTCGTTGCAGTTCCAATCCGAAATTTCTATTTTGGGAGCATGTGCTCCACGTTTGACCTAGTTAGTGAAGAATGGCAGTTGTTGAAGTTGTAGTTTTTGAGATCTAGAGACCAGCGCCGGATTTTTTATTCAGTAGGCGTAGAGCTTGTCTGAATTTATCCGAGCAAAGTGGTTGCCATCTAAGGCCGGCCCTGAGTCCCTACCAATACGAAAGATCGCGCAATGGCGCGATCTGGTTTTTGTGTTCGGGTAAGGGCTTAGGGCATCTTCAGCTATTTGTCGAGTTTCTTCCCGATCATTGCTAATCACTCCCTCTCGCGCTAAAAAAAGCGGGAGCAAGCTGTCACTTGCCCCCTAGCACTTGCACGATAGCGCAAGAGAGGATATCCATACCCAATGAAAGGAAGTTATGGACACCCTCGACGCACTTCCAGCTCCCATAGAGCTGAATAATTGTGCCACAGAACCCCCTCATGCTATACCGACGGTTTTTAGCCGTCAAGTGTCTACCACTCAAGCAATCGCGAACCACCTAGCTGTAGCTAGGAAGAACAAGCTTTTAGGCATAGCGCGGCGCTTACAAGTGATCGCATATGACCTCGAAGACATTATTCGCGGCGAAGACCTTTCACACCGGAACCTTGACGCAATGAAGCGCTGTTTCGAGGCGGATGAAAGCTTTCAAGACGCCATGGACGTTCGATGTGGCGTCGATGAGACATTCCAAAGCGGGGAGTCCTGAGGTGCGCAATGTTCGACCCAACCGAACGTCACTTCACCGTAGGTGAACTTGCCGCCGCGTGGAATATTAGCGAAGACAAAATCAGAGAGATTTTCATCGGCGAGCCCGGCGTCTTGAATTTCGGCAAACCCGCGAGTAGGCGGAAGCGCGTTTATCGGCCAATCCGAATTCCCGAACGCGTCGCTGCACGCGTGTACGCGCGACTCACTAATAGTGTTAGCGCCTAGCCGCTACGCAAACCACAACCAATTCTTCAGTTGTTCCAATTCTAAACCGCTGCGAGCATACGCTCTATGCCCAGCGAGGAGGTCACTAAAAATGGATCTGCTTTACCTGATCGGCATTATCGTCATCGCGGGCATCATCTGTATCTTTATAGCTTCCGCGATCATTAATCTCTTGGCGCAAAAACCGAAACCGGTCGCGGAACCCAATCCGGGGGATATGAAGGCCGGAAGGCTCGACCCCGCACGAACCCACGCGTATCTCTATCCCACGGGGCGGGAAGTATTCTTCCCGAAAGTCGTGAACCCCAAACCCGTCTACGAAATTACCTTCACCGGCCTCTTGCAAGATCGTAGGGGCCGTTTCGCTGATGCGCGGCACATGACCGATGAATGCGGCAACTTTAAGTGGCACATCGAGTGGCTCCGCGTGAACGGCCAAAAACTAACACACTCGATGTCTGAGCTGATTGAAGAGGACAGGCTTGAGCATCGCTATACATTCCATATTGACGGCAGGTCAGAAAGGCTTACGCTCTCCCTAGAGAAACAAGAATCCTGGTCGGGCGCGATCACGGCAACCGTAAAATTGCTGCCGCCGGAGACGCCGAGGATCGAGGACGTTGTCGCCGCACGGAAAGCGCGGGTGGAAGCCAAATGGGAAGAGGAAAAAGTAAGCGCCAAATTCGCCGAACAGATCGAGGCACTCTGTGTTCGCTCGCAGGCGTTCCGTAACTGGGCAGACCCGGACTATCGAAAGAAATTCGCCGAAGTCCACGCTGACGAACTCATTCGAAGCCAAAGTGAAATTCGAGATGAAGCAACCAAATTCCTTGGGCAAAGGCAAATCGTCCGCTACCTCCGTCGTCATCATGCCGATGTCGTGGAACGTTTCTTGGGGCGGCTCGAAGCACTGCTCATGGCAGAGCGGATCGTCTTGGACAAGCGGCTCGGTGCTGCCGCACCACCTCCGCCACCTCCTCCCAGAAAGAAACTTACCGCCGAGGAGGTGCGGGCACTGAAGGTTCGCAAACAGCAGGTCGCGATAGGGGACCGCGTGGCCTTGAAGTTGGACAAGATCGAGACCCGCCTCAATATCCGGGAGCGCTTGGAGCAGATGTCGCTCGATGAGGACGAGCGACAGATGTTGGAGGAAGAAATGATCGGCGAAATCGAGGAGGGAGACGAGAGCCATGAGAACGTTCGGACCATCTGAAGAAGTGAGCTTCCAGGAATTCACCCAGCTCTTCCTCCTGCTCCCGCCCGATACACGAGGCGTGATGGGCGAGTTCGCGCAATTCCTGCGGGCGGGCTGTTCGGAACCGGAGGCGAAGCGGCGGCTGGCCGCGCACCTTTGGGATTTTCCGCAAGAGATGCGGGACCAACTCGTGATGTCTTTGGCCGCAGACGCGTTGCAAACGTCCGCCGTGGAGACCGAAGCCGAGATTCAGGCGGAATTCGTGAAGATCTGGAAGAAGGAAGGATTCAGAACCGCGCAATCGTGGTATCAAAGACACCAATCGAGAGGTGGCGGCTGATGATTCCCCGGCTAAAAAAAGGCAAATCAATCCTTATTGGCCACGATGCCGTGACTAACGAAAAGCTCTATCTCTTGCTTCGCTGGTTGAACAGCACCGGCGCTCATATCGTTGGTCCTCCCGGCGAGGGCAAGAGCCGATTGCTCTTATGGCTCTTCCAGTCCCTTTGCCGGATTCCGCGGGCGACCGTCGTACTCATAAATCCCAAAGGCGCGCTCGCGCGCCAAGCGCGTGACTGGGCGTTGGCGAACGGGCTCACCAAACGGCTCGTCTGGTTCGATCCCGGCGACCGGCAGGCGATGATCGGCTACAATCCGCTCCACGCCAACGGCTTGGGCGTTGCCGCCCACGCGAAAGCGGTGCGTGAATCAATCAGATCTGCGTGGGGACAATCGAACCTCGACCAGACCCCGCAATTGGCGCGCCTCCTCTATTTGTCCTTGGGCGTCTGCCGCGCGTTGGAGTTGAGTATCACCCACGCGGTAGAGCTCTTGCGTTCCGGCGCGGCTGGCGCGCCGCTCCGCCGAAAGGTTCTGCCACGCTTAGCCGCCAATAACGCTCATCAATTTTTTCATGAGTCCCTGGCCTGGTTTGATGCTCTAAACGAACGACGGCAAGATGAACTCGGCGCATCGACCCTCGCACGTCTCGAAGCTTTTATTTCCGATCCGGCGATTGCGGCGATGCTCACCGCTCCCTGCTCGCTCGATATGGGCTCGATCATCGGCGACCACAAGATCCTGCTCGTCAATCTGGAAATAAAGAGGCCGCTCGCGATTGATGACGTGAGATTGCTTGGACGGATGTTGGTGAACGACATCGTGAGCCATGTCTTCGCGCGGCCTGCTGAAGAGCGTGGTCCCGTGTATTTCATCCTCGATGAGTGCCACCAATTCCTGACCGATGATCTCTGCCAAGCGCTCGATATGGGGCGGGAGTTGGGGCTCCATGTCATCGCGAGCCACCAGAATCTCGACCAGTTACGCCAAGAGGACCAACAGGGCCGGATCTACGGCTCCGTCATGAAATGCGCCCGGCTCAAGATGATCTTCGGCGATTGCGCGGCGGATGATCTCGACATCCTCCTGCGAGATGCCATGATCGACGGCTTCGATCCCATGAAGGTGAAGAACGAGCTCACAAGCCTCGAACTCGACCCGGTGGAGACTTCCCGGCTTGTTTTCAGCTTTGGCGTGGCGAATGGCCGCTCGACCAGCAGCAGCCAAATGAGTTCCCATGGCCGCTCCCGCAGCACGTTCGAAAGCCAGGGTACCACGGTCGGAATCGGCAATGCCATCTCATCCGGCCATTCAAGCGGCATGTTCGCCGGCGTCTCGGCGGCGGAGATGATCCTTGCGAACGGCGATATCACCGTGGGCACGCATGAGACGACGGGTACCACCTCCGGCGATTTCATGAGTGAGAGCTCCATCAATACCGAAAGTTATTCAAACTCCTCCGGCATCCAAGATGGCGTGTCCGAAAGCGAAAGCACCGGAACCAATTCAGGGACGAACTTCGGCATGAGCATGAATGTGGCGAAAGTCCCGTTCTATGAATACAACAAGCAGCGAATCGTCTCCTCGCGTACGTTCGAGACGGAACAAGAGTATCTGACAACATGCTTGCAGCAGGCGAAAGCGCAACCGGTCGGGCATTTTCTCCTGAAGCTGCCGAAACAACGGGCGCGGTTCGTCCGGGCTCCTTTCGTCCCAGACCCCAAGATCACAGAGCGGCGCAAGAGCGCGAATCTGGCGCGCGTCTATGCGCAGTCCTGCTATCTCGACCCGGCGAAGGCTGCGGAGCAAGTGCCTACCACCCCTTATCAGGTTGAGGAGCCCGAGGTAGAATTCCTAGAAGTCTCGGTTCCCTCATCCCGCTATAAACAGAAGCCACTCGAATTCTCCGAAGCGCCTCCGACCTCTTTTTTCGAAAAAAAGAAATAATTTTCACCGAACCGTATGGCTACACAACCGATCAATGGGTTCCAGCTGGTGGAGAGCGATCTCGCTCTCTTGAGGCACGCCTATCAACTTCGGCTGGCGACGATTGACCACTTGGCGGCGCTCACCGGACGGTCATATAAGCAGACGCAGAAGCGCCTTTCAAAACTGGAGGAGCGGCGCTATCTTACGTGCCTCACGCGGCGTCCGCAGAAGATCATCTATACGATTGGGCGCGATGGCGTGCCTCTATTAATAGAGCAGGGTTACGCGCCGCGCGAGCTCGCCGCCACCCGCCTGCGCCAGCACGAATTGAAGGAATTCGGCCTTCGCCATGCGGTATTCATCGCTGACATCCACGTAAGGCTCTTGCAAGAGACCCGAGCGCGGTCATTCGCCATAACGAAATGGGTCGAGGGATCGTCACTGTGGGACTCGGTGACGACGAGCGACAAGGTTGTGATCCCTATCCGCCCGGATGCGTGGTTCACCATCGGGAACAACGAGGGGAATGCCCACTTCTTCCTTGAGGCTGACCGTGGCACCATGGCACACAGCCGGATGCGGGAAAAAATCTCGGGTTACGCGGCGTATTTCCAGCAACAACGGCATGTGAAGAAATACGAAGGCATGAAGGTGTTCCGTGTTGCCACAATCACGGAAACGCGCGGTCGCGCCAAAGGGCTTGCCGACGAATTCCGCACGATGATGCCGGCGGCCTGGCTCGCGGCGTATCCCGTGATTGCCTTCGAGGACCTCACGATCCCAACGCTCGTGCCGGAACTATTCGGGAAATCACATGGGCGACAAGACGCATTTTAAAAATCGTGGCATGATGAAACACGGCTGCCCGTTCCTGCCGCTGCCACGGCGCGTAAAGCCCGTGTCGGGATCAGTCACGGAAAGAAGAGAATTCTTTGACGAGACCGATTCGATTCATTTCTCTGGCCGCATCCCTTGCGGTCGGTATCGTTGCCTGGTTGTCTGGAGCACTTGCAACGAGACTATGGCGCGCGCGTTGCTCCTGACTATCATTTGCGTGCGCCGGGTTGGACGGGCAGCGCCCCTTCGGGGGCATGACGAGACCCGCTCTCTTGTGAAACCCGTTTCGATTGACGACCTGCTCCATCGCGCCTAAAGTTATCGGAGCAGTCTTACATTTCAATTCTTTGGAGAACCCTATGGCCTATGTTGACTTCAAGCACGTTAAAGAAGCCGTCTCCTTGGAGATGGTTTTGAATCATTACGGGATCGCACTCAGAAAAGTGAATGCAAAGTCCCTCCGGGGAAAATGCCCGCTTCCCATGCACGGCTCCGAATCCAGCAACACAAGTTTCAGTGCAACGCTTTCAAAGGGCTTGGGTGGCGCATGGGCGTGCCAATCCCAATCCTGTGTTGCCGCACGCAACGGCAAGAAGGGCGGCAACGCGCTCGATTTTGTGGCCACCATGGAACAGTGCGATCTGCAAACTGCGGCGGCAAAGATGCAAACGTGGTTCAGTGTTGCAATCGATGCGCCGGTGAAAGCACCGCAAGCCGACCCCATCCCGCACAAACCCGAACTGGTTTCAAATGAAAACAGCGAAAGCGGGGCAGAAAAGAATGAGCCGATGAAATTCACCTTGAAGGGTATCGACCCTGCACATCCCTATCTTCAAAGCAGGGGAGTGACTGAGGAGATGGCACGCAATTTCGGCATCGGCTATTTTTCAGGGCGCGGCACCATGAAAGACCGGATCGTGTTTGAGATCCACAATGAAAGTGGCGAACTGGTTGGCTATGCCGGTAGGGTGATTGATGAGAGCGAACCCAGATACAAATTTCCGCCCGGCTTCCACAAGTCGCTCGAACTTTATAATCTGCATCGCGTCATTGCAGAATTGGGCGTTTCAACCAAACGGCGGCGGGTGGTGATCGTGGAAGGCTTCTTTGCGTGCCTCCGTGTCGTGGCGGCGGGCTTTCCCTGCATAGCACTCATGGGAAGTTCGATGTCCAAAGCGCAAGAGGAAGTCATCAAACGCCATTTCAATGTTGCTTGCATCCTGCTCGATGGTAATGATGCTGGCCGCCAAGGGTCGGTGGATTGCCTCGCGCGCCTTGGACGCCACATGTTTGTCTATGCCCCGGAACTGCCGGAAGGCAAGCAACCGGATTCCCTGAGCCAAGAAGAACTTCAAACATTAATCAAGAAATAAACATTATTTGACGGCTGGCTCTTGCTGGCCGTTTTTTGTTAACTCTTGATGTTGCGCGTTAACGTAGTTCATTATTGGATCATCTGACAAAAGACATCCATAAAGAAGGAGGAATTAAGTGGATTTCGGGAACATGGCACAGTGGTCGGGCGTGATAGTAACCACAGGAGCGGTGATCGTTGCTCTCTTCAAGGAAGATATTGTAAAACAATGGCGACGACCCGAACTACAAATCCGAATGCTCCTGGAGTCTCCCGATTGCGTGCAGATGCCGGTGAGCGTCACAATAGGCGACTCGCTTGCATGGCAGGGGAAATGTTACTTCTTTCGGCTCTGGGTCGAAAATAAGGGGCACTTTGCAGAACGAGTACAAGTGTATCAGTTATCAGGTGGGTGATACTCGCCGTAAAGTGGTTGACGAGTTTATTCCAATGAACCTGCGTTGGGCAGACTCGCCCGATCCAACCAAGCCAATTATTTTTGAGTCCATCAATCCAGCCATGGGAAGATATTGTGATTTCGCGACCGTTTTTGCTCCGACAAATCACCTCGAACAAATCAGGGAGGGGATGAAAGAAGGCGAGTCCACATTTAATCTGCAAACACAGGTCCCGCCAAGCACTCAATGTAACCGACTAAAACCTAATAACTACAGGATTGAAATCCTTGTTGCTGCTTCGAATGCTAAGCCGAAGGAATTCATCATTGATCTTGAATGGAAAGGACACTACATTGAAGACCCTGCTCGGATGTTCGGCGAAGGGGTGAAAATCAAAATTGCCGGATAGCTCGACATCGCTGGTATAGAGTGTTTTTGGTTTCGCCACCAAAAGGGCGGGTGACCGTCGCGAGCAGAAAAAAAGCCCCGCACTGGGCGGGGCTTCTCTTTCATGCTTCGTCTTCGCTTTCGTAGGCTTCGAGCTTGTCGAGGCACGGATCACAGTAACCGGACTCTGGATCGCGGGAGCACGCGAAATGGACGACGATATTGCAGAAGTCGCACACGTTGTAGTTCCGGTCGGGCGTTGCGTCGATGGCAATCACCGGCGTGCCGTCGCGCATCGTGCGTTCATGCACCTCGAATCCACCTTGCACCTCCTGTCCGCACACATAGCAGATGTCAGCCATGGGAATTGTGAATTGGTTTTTAGTTCGACCTTTGCGCCGTTTCGGTTCACGGCTGGTTGCCGAACAACGGGCAGGGTGCTCGCCGGGTCAAGGAGGATCGGCCAGAATGAAAGACCGTCCCGGTTTTCGAAGCGTCGAAGTTCCTTTACGCGGCGGGATGCCCGTTATCCTGAAAAGGCCTGTGAAGCGAAAAACGCAATGTTCTCTGTTGGCTCGCGAGCACAAAAGAAGCTCCGCGCTTGGCGGGGCTTCTTTTGTGCTATCCCTCCACCTCTTCAATGACCACAGCCTTGCGAGTATTCAGGTGTCCTTCGCACCAGCCGTCGGAGAGCATCCGACACTGGGAGGAGGATGGCCTTCGGAGCGCTATGAATTCAGCTTGTTGCGGCGACATTGCAACGATCTCAAACTCACCGCAGATCTCTTTAGTGATCGAGACGATATAGGTGTTCATGTCTGAATTGATTTTGTATTTCGACCTTTGCGCCGTTTTGCTTTACGGCACGATGGCGGCAAACGGGCTGGGTGCCCACCGGGTCAAGGAGGAACGGCCAAAATGAAAAACCGCCTCGGTTTTTCGAAGCGTCGTAGTTCCTTGAGGCGGCGGGCTGCCCGTTACACTGAAAAGGCCGTGAAGCGAAATTGCGTGGCCTCTGGATTGCTCGCGCGGTCGTGGGTGGGAGATAGAGGGGCGAAACGCTGGCTTATCCTAACGTTCTCAGGAAATCTACTGGACGGACGATCCCGATGCCCCGATACGATTTGAGCTTTGTCAGATGGTGGTCGCCCGAGACGATCAGGTCGGCATTACTGGCGACAGCGCATTCAAGGATGCGGTCATCGTCAGGATCGTTTACGACGACGTGCAGTGTCTCGGTCGGCATCCCGATGGACGCCACCCGCGAGAGAAGTTTCAGTTGGGCGATGATCTCCGCTTCGGACCACGTGAGGTCATTTCTCAGGACATCCGCCAATTCGCGCATGAGGGGAGGCGATATGAAAAGCCGGTAGTCACCGTGCAGCGCCCGTTGCCAAAGCTGATAAGGCATGCCCCGGCTACTGAAGGCGGAAAAATAGACGTTCGTATCGAGGACGACTTTAAGAAGACTTGCGGGCTTTGCGGCGCTCATGGATGATGCGGTTCGCGGCGTTAGCTTTTATACCGGCCTTCTTTGCCTGCTTCTCGCCATAGCGGACCAGGCGCTCGCTCTCGACCAGCATGTCCGGGACGGTCATGGGGGCACGGGCTTGTTCGGCCTTCGTTTCCTTGATGAGGTTCGTCACCCACCGGAGCTCATCACGGTCGCGCTGTTCGCGATACCCGCGATAGACGCGGACCATCTCGCGGAAGAGCTCGCTCTTCGTGCGCCGCTCGGCCTTGGCGATCATCTCGACTTCCTTCACGACCGTCGGGGGCACGGAAAAGCCCATGATCTTGGTTATTCTGCTCATGGTTTGTTTGGTTTAACTTGGTTCAACCGACACTTGAAGGATACCAGAATGGCGAACGCTGTCAACCGGACAGCATCCGCCGGCATGCCGCGTTTGTCCATCCGTTCATTATCTTGGGACTTCCGGTTTCGCCACCAACGGGTGGGTAAACGCCGCGAGCACAAAAACGCCCCGCACTGGGCGGGGCTTCTTCGCATCTATTCATCCAACTCTTCTACGACCGAGGCTCTGCGGCTGCCGCGATGTCCCTCGCACCATTCGCCGGATGACCACGGGAAATTGGCCAGTGCCTTCTCTTCGGCCAATGCTTCGTTCTCCGCCTCGACCTCGAAATCGTCGCAGACCTCCTGGGTCACTGAAACCAGATATTTTTTCACGTGTGAAAGTTCTTTTTATAACGACCTTTGGAAACGGTGCTGGCGTGTTCATGGCAGGGTTAGCGGCTTGATTGCCGTCGTCGGCAATGACCCTCTCGCCACCTGCGCCGGAAGACTTTAAGGCGTTCCGCTCGTTGTGCCACCAGCACCAGACCGGACTTATCGGGCCCGCCGCGCGAACCGGCGGCTGCGCCTCTTCTCCGGGGCGCGCTCGGCAGGCGGCTGCCCGGCTGCCCTCTGCCCATTGCGGTACGAGTCGAGGATCCTCTCGCGGATGTCCCGCTTCACCTCGTCGTAGCTCATCTTGTTGTCCGCCAGATCGGTAAAGATGGTATCGAGCCAGCGGTCAACTTCTTGAAAATATCCCATTGGATTGAGATTTGTTTTTGTATTTCGACCTTTGCGCCGTTTTGCTTTACGGCATGATGGCGGCAAACGGGCTGGGTGCCCACCGGGTCAAGGAGGAACGTCTAACATGAAAAACCGCCTCGGTTTTTCGAAGCGTCGTAGTTCCTTGAGGCGGCGGGCTGCCCGTTACACTGAAGAGGCCGTGAAGCGAAAAGGTGTGACCCTCGGGTCTGCTCGCGCGGTCGTGGGTGGGAAAATCAGTTGCGAAACCGGCATTGAATTCAAGTCTCCATTTTTCGTCCCCTGTGCTTCGAAGTACCTTGAGTCGAGGTAGGGTGGGCACTGGAATAAAGTTCCATGGAGGCGACCTAGGCGAAGAGAAGACGCGGTATACTTGGCGTCAAAAGAAAGACAACTGCAACCCAACCCTTCATGATGAGAGTGTGTAACTGACCTATGACCACCTTGAAAGAGTTAGTAACGGTTTCTACTATCGTGCTTGCCTTCGCTGTTGTGGCAGGCTGGACATACTTGACGAGCTATTTCGGCGCTTTCAACATCGAACTGTGGCTCTTGGACGTTCCTGCGTATAATTTCGCGCCACTGTTTGTGGTTGCGTTGAAATGGCAGGCCCTCCTTCTGGTGGCGATCTGGATTGGTGGATACTTCTTTCTAAAAGAAATACTTCTGAAGAGAACTTTTCAATGGAAGCCATTCACACTGAAAAAGAAGCCTGCAGAAGAGCAGACCGTATTTGTGTTGAATGCCTATGTTGCCTTGGTGTTGTTATTAGCCTTTCTCCAGACGATCATAAACTCCAATGAGCAAGGAAAGCACTTTGCACAGATCGCGGTGAAAGAAGCTAATCCGGTTCACATCATCTTCAAAGAAGAGCATAAGGAGAACTATGATGCTGCGATGGTTCAAGCGAACAAGGATGGTCGCCTCTTCTTGCTCGCTCAATCGAAAGATTTGGTCATCGTCTTCGAAGGAAAGGACGCGAACCTAGAAAGCACAAATGTATATGTAGTGGCTCGATCAGATTTGTCCTCTGTCAGAATCCAAGTCAAGAAGCTCTCTCGAAGCTGAAAGCTTAGTCCACTCGATGACGGAACTCGCTTTATGCTCGATTGTCAACCTATTTCGCCAGCGTACATCGCGGCGATCTGGGCTGCCCATAAGGCCGTTAAAAATTTGGATGGCATGGCGATGATGTGAGGCGCTCGCCTCGGCTATGCCATTAATTATTCGATATTTTGGCGGAAATACAAGAGGGTATCGTATTCGTCTTACGCTGCCGTCTTGTCGGTGAAGAATTCCGCCTTGAGCTTTTGATCGACGATGGTGCGCAGCGTTGCATAGCGCGCCTGGCTCACGCGGATGACGCTCTCCCTTCTTGCATGGCGGGGATGCCGGTCGAATGGGGGATAGGCACTGATGCGATGTGGCCCCGAAGGGGATGACGCGCCGCCCTCCTTCATCCGGCTCAATGTACGAACGTAGAGCGTATAGTCGGGAAGTTCCTGGAGATTGGATGCGGGAAGCATAAGGCCAAACTCATCCCGCAATCGGGTGGCGTCGGTGCCGCTCACCCGGAATGAGATCACCGTCGCGCAATTGGAAAAAATCGCAAACGTTGATTCGCGTGGCAGGGCCTCAATGCCCTGCGTTGCAAGCGTGAGGATCAATCCATATTTACGGGCTTCAGCAAGAATGGATTCAAAGTCACCGATGAAATTGTGGGCTTCTTCGCAGTAAAGGACATGCGCAACCCGCTCGGATTCCGGGATGTCCTGCCGCGAAAGGGCAGCAAGCTTTTCTTTAAGGACGATGAGCGAGCCCAAGAGTCGCGAGTTGTCGTCGCCAATCGAACCTTTCGCAAGATCACAGAGCAAAATCTTCCGATGGTCCATCATCCAGCGGAAATTGAAACTGGACCGCGTCTGCCCGATCACGGCTCGCATCAGGGGATCGGTGATGAAGGCGCGGGTTTTGTTCAGTACCGGCGAGATGGCCTCTTCCCGGAATGAGCTCGTCCATTTTGCATAGGTGTTCGTGAAGAAATCGAGCACTACGGGGTTCTCGACATGGCGCAGGATCGTGGCTCGATAGGCGTCGTCGGTGAGGAGTTTCGGAAGTGCGAGAAGCGATGATGGCGCGGGCTGCTCGATGAGCGCCCAAAGCGAATTGCGCAGAATGTCCTCAAGCCGTGGTCCCCATGCCTCCGCCCACAACGTCTTGAAGATGCTCACGACATGGGAGACGACAAGGCCGCGCTCTTCCCGGCGCGGGCAGTCGAGGACGTTCAATGCCATGGCGTGCGTGCGGCTCTTTGGGTCAAAGAAGATGACGTCGTTCTTCCGGGCGCGGGGGATATGGTCGTTCAAGATGTCCTCGCAGAAGCCGCCGTGCGGATCGACGGCGGTTATGCCGGTGCCGGCGTCGAGATCAGCGGCGGCCATATTCACGAGCAGGGTGCTCTTCCCGGTCCCAGTGCCGCCGAAGAGCGCCATATGCTTCCGGCGCGCCTCGGCTGGCACGCTAAAATTCGGCTCGCCGAAAAAGGTGTCTGCATGGGTGCCGATGGGTGCGGAGTCGAGCATGAAGATGATTATTTGAATTTTATAGAGAAGGCGGCTTTTTCGCAACGAACTTTAACTCAACAGTCTCGAAGGTCAGCAATTAGACGAGGTTCGCGCAAAGCATGCCTAATCACAGTTTTAACGGCGTCCCTCACAAGTGTCAGTCCGTGTGCAGGGCTTTTCAATTGTCGCAGCTTCGTTTGGAAATCGGGTTGCGTCCCATGGGCTATGGCACTGCGATATGCGTACATCATCTGCCACAATTTCTTTGGTGGGGTTCCAACGAACGGACTATAGTCAATCGAGCCTTTCCAGCGGTTATACAAGAGAGCCAGTTTTTGGGTAATTTGGCGGGTGATTGAATCATACGGATCTTTTGGCTCCGGTTGATGAGTAAGGAGAGATTCGAGCAAAGCAAAGTACGCAAGAAGCCTTAACTCAGACATTCTGGGCAACGCTTTCGCTTGACTAAGTTGAAGAAGGTGCGGCCTCAGATTAAGAATGGCGTGATCGTGATTCAAAAGGTCCTCATTGATTTGAGCTATTTCATCCACATCTGTTTGGCTTACTTCGACAAAGTAGTTTGAATCCATGTAATTGGGAAGTGCTTGAGCTAGACGGTCCTTCTGCCAAATAATCCCTCCCGGCGCTAGATTCTTGGTTATTGTGAAAGCCACCTCCAACTCTGTAGCAGCGAGATCGAATGCACTTGAAAGCTCAACAATGCCCCCATTATGGCCGGTAAAACTGATTACATGGTACCGCCAATGAGACTCGGCCATTTGAAACATCGGCGCGCCGTTGGTCACAGGCCAACTACACTCCCAGAGGCTTGTCAGGAAAGGGTAGGTCAAGAGTCCCGCCATGCCGTCAATAACCTTTTTAATTTCGTTGATTTCATCGCCGTCAGCCCGTCGGAGTTCGTGACCTTGGGTGAGTGTGAAACTAGCGGAACCGTTGAGGCTGCCCACGTTCATCACAAATGCATAGCTCTTTTCAGCGGATTGATTCACGTTTTATACCTTATTCAGCCCTTACACCGCGCCTTATCCAGCCGAAGTGCGTCGGGTTCGATGTTTCTTTGGCGGAAATACTCGAAGCCCGAGTCCATTGTTGGCAAGTTGTGGCTTATCGCGTCAACGTACAACAAAACAACCATTCAGTCAATATTGACTTTTCCATAAAGCTCGACCTCAAAACATATAAGCCATTGTATTATCAAGAAGATAGCGTATGATAAAGGACGTTATCATATACAAACATGGAAGGGGGATTGATCAAAACATCAGACGGAAAATTGGCGGGAAATGTCCAATCGGGACTGCCGGCGGTCGTGATCGTTGCCGGTAAACGCGCCGCGTTGCGCTTCATCGAATTTTTCGCGGCTGAGATCCGCAACCCGAATACCCGGCGGGCTTACTATCGGGCGGTTTGTGATTTTTTCATTTGGTGTGAAACCCGTGGGCTCGCGCTGGAGCGGATCGGGCCGGTGCATGTCGCCACCTATATCGAGAAGTTGCAGAAGAACCTCTCCCGGCCAAGTGTGAAGCAGCACCTTGCCGCGATCCGCATGGTCTTCGATTACTTGGTGCTCGGCCAGGTCATTCCGACCAATCCGGCGGCTGCCGTGCGAGGCCCGAAGTACTCGACGAAGCGCGGGAAGACTCCGGTACTCTCCGCAGATGAAGCCCGACAGCTTCTCGATAGCATCGATACGTCAACCGTGGTTGGCCTCCGTGACCGAGCATTGATCGCCCTTATGGTTTTCACCTTCGCCCGTGTGGGTGCCGCGATTGGCATGAATGTGGAGGATTGGTATTTCCAAAACCGGCGCTGGTGGGTACGCTTGCACGAAAAGGGCGGCAAGCGCCACGAGATGCCCGCGCATCACAACTTGGAAGAATACATGACCGCTTACATTGAGGCGGCCGTATTGAGTGAGGAGAAACACACTCCCCTCTTCCGAACCGCGAGAGGGAAAACGAAACGACTCACTGAACATCGGATGAGCCAGCCGGAGGTTTATCTCATGATCCGGCGGCGGGCTGCGGGTGCGGGAATTCAAACTCTAATTGGGTGTCACACTTTTCGCGCGACCGGCATCACGGCTTATCTAACCAATGGCGGCAAGCTCGAAGTAGCGCAACAGATGGCGGCGCACGAATCGGCCCGCACCACGGGGCTTTATGACCGGCGCGGTGATG
Organism: Bryobacterales bacterium; assembly: GCA_963785595.1. GTDB lineage: Bacteria > Acidobacteriota > Terriglobia > Bryobacterales > Bryobacteraceae > Bog-105. Next base: position 772,386 of record CAWAVY010000007.1, read on the forward strand.
ATATTTCACTCGATGAGGTGGAGCGGATTTTGATTTAGTAGCCCGATTTCCAGAAGGTGTCATTCGAAGGTGGGTCGGATTTGTCGTAACGTATGACAAAGGGCGACATGAACTTAACTACAATCGACAATCGTTGTGCACACGCGCGACTTGTTTTACTTATCTTCACCCCGTATACTCTATAGTAACAACGGAAAAGCAACTATCATCCGAATGAATCGAGATGGCTTAAGACTTACAGTTATGTTGATACTGATTGCGATGATCGTGATCGCGGGTGGCATTTGCTATTATCTTGCACGTCGTCCGAACTCGCAGTCGACTGAGACGGCAAGGACTTCTCCTGCGCCAACTAACCCATCGAGTAGTATAGTAACTTCACCGATTCAGCCGACCTCTTCGGCGACGAGTATTTCGAACACGACCGTTTCGTCAATGACTCAAAACAGCATTGCAATTCCTCCAAATGCCCTCAGCTCTCCTGATGACAAATGGATTGCATTTGAAAACGAACCCATCGTAAGTTGGGGCACGGGCTTTGTGTACCCATCGGCCGAAGTGGACATCGTAAACTCCGACAGGTCGGTTATAAGAACGTTTACTCCTGCCCAGTTGTACGCCTCTCCCTCCTGCGGTTGCACGGTTCAAATCTTTGGTTGGGGAAATGGAGTGCTGTGGCTTGATGCGGCAGATAGTGATCAAGGAATAATTTCTGATTTTATAAAAATCAATATTGCCGACTGGTCTGTCACAAACTACCCCACAACTATCTTCGAGGATGCCGGATCTTTCTTATTTGGAAATAGCTCTATTGATTTCGACACTGGCAAATTTGTGATGACAAATATACCCTGGACCCCAATCGCTGATATTGGTCCTGTCTATTCTGTTTGGGTATACGACATCCAAACCGGCACAAGCCAAGTCATAGAAACGACGACGGCAGAGACCGCAGCCTCGATGGAGGAGTCAACTTTTGGGTCAGACTTAAAATGGATCAACGATGATACGTTGCAATATTACAATTTTGATCTTGGCGGCCTCGCAACAACTAGCGCCATCGGAGTGAGAGACGGTCCTTAAACGCTCTTCCTCTTGACCATAAAGTCGATGATTTTAGCCAGTGACAAACTACTAGCAAGACTAATTGCCACTACGGCTAACCAAAAGCTGCTCGGCTCTGGGACGGCGACCGACTCTACTGTTACGCTTGTCTGAGCGGAAAAATCGGTTATTGTGCCTGTACCATCGAGATTCACGTTTATCGTGAAAGCGAATCCGTCTGTCGTGTCGCTTGTCAGCGTTGGGATCGTCCCAGCCGAGTCGGAGAACATGCTGAATGCAAACGCACTGCCCGATGTTGAAACACCGTCTGGCGCACTCAGAGCTGGTCCGTAGAGATTCACCTCGAAGGAAAGGTTTGTGCCATAAGTGAATCCCTCGAAGTAGTCGTTGAACCCCGTTCCATTATCAAAAGTCAGAGTTGCAGGCAACACCCCGATGATATCTCCAGTCAATATAGGGCCGCCTGCCAGCGAACCGTTCGATGTGAAATTGAGAATTTGGAGTGATGCGGATTGGGTCACCAATGGACCCGGGTTGAAGTTAAAGTCGAGCGATCCGGCAGTGCCAGAAATCGAGGAGGTGTCGACCGTCACGTCATAAGTGACTGCTGCGGGCGTCAAGCTCGCCGAGCATAAAAGGATACTTGCGATCAACAAAAGGCGCGAGCACATGTTAGTTCAAACTCCCGGAATAAACCACAGGTGTGAAGTTGATGACCACGTTCGATGGGTTCTTGAACTGAACCAGGACGGTGGCTGTAGCCCCGGGCAAAAGATTGGCTACAGCGGGAATAGTTATGAATGAGTTTTCACCGAGCGTACCGGTCGCGTTTGCCAAAGTCACGCCCGACGTCAGCGACGTAAAAACAATCTCCAGCGGACCACTAACCATATTTGTGCCGACGTTCCTGATCGTCACCGTCCCGTTGAACGTTTGAGACACGCGGCTGAAAGCTAACCCCGAAGCTGCGGTCGAGATTTCACTCGACGGTACGCTGCCGCTGGAGAAAGGCCCTAACGAGAACTGTGTGGTCGCACCGGGAACGGGGCTGTATGGAATCTCGTACTGCGCGACCGCCCCAACGTCGGTGATTCCGTTAAACGAGGACGTCTGAGTGCTCCCGTCCGAGGCGACTGCCGACGACACCAACCTAAAAGTACCCAGCGCTGTACCCGTGCCCTGTAGCTGATATAAACCCGACGGGCTCGGAATGTAAGCAGTTTGAACACCAGTTGGATCTCCGAGAGGCTGTGCCCCACTCCTGGTGTCATCGGCAATTGGATAATTCCAAAAATAGCTAGACCCAGGGATCTGTGCAACGTCTTGCCCAGACGCGACGTCCCCGACCTGTCGCCCTTGGGAATCGGTAATCAAAATCTGCAAGGGAGAATAGGCCGAGATTGTCTGCGACTTAGTACCGTGATTGGCTTTGGCGCTGAAGGTAATGGTCCCCGCGACTGTGAATTTTTGGCGGCCCTCCTCTGTGGAGAAACCCGCCACATGACTACTCAGAAGGTAGTTGTTTTCTTGATTCGCAGCCTGCCAACCAGGGTCGAAAACCACCCAGTCGGTGTACGGGGGAGCGGCCAGAGGAACCGGCCCCACTACAACCACATAGTGGCTGGGGCACTCCCCGGGCGAGCACAGCTCAAGGACGACCGGGTCCAAGTTGCCGATGTGTTGGGCTAGGTAAGTGTTGAGTGTCATTCCAGCGCCAGAGCAGTGACTAATAATCTCTTCTTGAACGCCACTAATAATCTCCTCTGTAACTTTACAGCTTTCCAGCCAATTTTGAAGATTCCGTGACAACAAACCACCATCGTTGGAGCCATCACTTGAATCGTAAAGGAACCCACTCGTCAGCGGTGGCGACGAGTCAAGGCTAGCCGGCGTCGTAGCGGAAAGGCTCGTAGATTCATTGGCGATAGATGGTGCCGAAAACGTGCTCAAAGCCGACGCCGTCGACGACAGATCACATCCGTACATCTTTGCCTCGTAGCCCGCAGTCTTGGGCGCAGTGCCGCAACTGGATACGGAAGAGGTCAAGTCAAAACATTCGGGAACATCGGGGTCCTGTGGGTCCAGCCCAAATCCGAACTGATAAAAGACATTCATTCCAGTACCCATAAGGGCGACCGATTGGGGCCCAGCAGGATCGTTGCTGCTAATAGTCAGGGCATCCTTCCTGAGCGCGCTCGCTTGGGGATTAAACGTGACGTAAACCGTGCATTGCGACCCTGGCGCCACCGAACTGCCTGGGGAACAAGCGTCGGCTCCTGTGCCGAGCGCGAAGTCAGCTGTGCTGAACGAAAACGCGTTGCTGCCGAAAGTTAGAGCAGTAGCTCCGGCGTTGGTGATTGTAAGGCTTGACGTCGCCGGCGGAGTTGCGAGAACGCTGTCATTGACGGCACACTGCTTATCAGCCTGAGAGTCCGTGGGCGAGCATATCCAGGGGGGCCTCATCACAATGCCAAATCCGATGAAAGTGAGATTGCGCTTGGACAATGAAGCTGTGGGGTTTCCCGAAGCATTGTACGTTCCCGTAAACGTAATCGTCCCACCCACGGCTAACGCTTGGGTTTGCGGAGCGGGCGTGGCGAAGCCGGCGACGCTACCAAAAGTGACTGTGTAAGTCCCGACCGGCGCGCCAGTAATTGTGGCGCTCGTCCCGCTACCCGAAAAGGGATCGCGACCGCTGATTGCGAAGGTTGCCGCCGGGAGATTGGTCATTACCGATATTGTTCCCGTTTGTGGGCCGGGAGCCGAACCGAACGCGACCGAAACTCCACGGCCTGCTGTATCCGTAACGCGAACGAAGGAAATACTGACACCTTGCCCGGCAACTGCAGATGATTGCTGAAAAGAGACGCTTACGCCCTGCCCAACCACAGCGGACGATTGGCTAAATGCCACGGATACTCCGTTGCCCGCAACTCCCTCGTTCTGCTGAGCCGGAGCTATGGTCGCCAGCGCCAGGGCACTTAAAGCTTGGGCAACTCGATTAGACATTCAGCTTCACCATTGCTTGCAACTATCAGCGCGAAGACCCAACGCCGAGCAGCCGTCGAAGCTCAAATGGGACCTTCGTTTGACTAATTTCCGTACCGTCCTTCCGCAGGAACCGATAGCTGGTCTTATGGTCAAGACCGGATGCGACCTCAACTTTGGAAACGGCGTCTGGACCCGTCTGCGGTATATTTTCGGAAATCAGAGCCGGATTGAAGGTCGCCGACACATAGAGATAAGTTACGGCGGAGCGATTTAGGCCGGATACCAAGACGGTTGCGCTGGAAGCGGCGCTACTGCCCGACAAAGTTGCTGCCGACGCCGTGGCATTCGAGCCACTGAAGATGATGGTCACGGGTGAGCCGGGCGGAACGTTTGTCGCCTGAACCACTACCGCAATCGGATCTGACAATTGAGTGGGTAGCTCAAGATCGACGGTGCTGAAACTCGAACCCGAATACGACGGGACTGGGTATCCGCCGATTGAGACAATGCTCAGAGCGGGCGGATGAGTCGGAAAGATTTCGGGATTGATCGTCGATCGGACAGGGACGACGCCCGATCCAGTGTAATTCAAAGCGGCCAGGGGTGCCTCCAACCGAGCGATGGAGGCGGTCAAATTGCCTGACACTGTAATCGCATTGGCGACGAGCCGTATGGCACCAGCCGCACCAAATGCGTAACAATAGCTGTAAGTGCCGTCGCCGCCGCTCGCGTTAATTGTTCCCGAAACGACGATTGCCGCGGACGATGCAATAAGCATCGCGCCGCCGCCGCCGCCGCCCAATCCTGATCCTCCCGATCCTGAGCAGACACCAGCGGATCCCGATCCTCCCACTATCGGGACGAGGGTGGTTGGCCCAACCCACGTCCCGTTAAAACCCTCGCAGCCGAGGCAGTAGACTCCGCCGCCCGGCCCCAGCCCATTTGATTGAAACTCCCCACCGAGGAATCCTCCCGGTCCAGGTGTGGGCACGCCTCCCGAGATATTAATCCCGCCGGCTATATTCACGTTTCCTTTGGCAAGCATGAAAACCGGAGTGTTCTGCACGTTGTTTTGGAACGTCAGTGTGCGCCCCACCGGAATGTTCACGGTCGTGTAATTCAACACTCCCGTGGGCGGCAACTGGACCGTTTGATCGCCTGACGTGAGATCGAGAGCGCCATCTGCGCCGGTCGATCCACTGGAGAAACTCTGAGCGGACACCTGAAAAGCGGCAACCGCAAATGCGCAAGAAATGACAGTGATATTCAAGTGCTTCATACCCGACCTCCAAATGTCGGCTTGTCCAAAACAATGTTTGCCGCCAAGCGCGGCGGGAACTCGAACTCATTAAGCGATATGCCCGAGGTGAGAATGATCGCGTTCGTAAAGGTGACGCCGGGGTACTGCGTGGTGAGGATTACGCTGTCCGGGAAACCTTCGAAATTGAGGGTGACCTGTGCGGTATCGGCGCGACCGCCAAAAACCACGAGTCCGGCCACGAATAAAGCGTTTCGCACGACGCTGGTGATGGATGGCTCCGAAGGCATTTGTTAGAAGATATAATATTTTTTCATTCATCCGCGCTGAAAAAGTGCTGAAAAATGCTGAAGCCATAGAGAGGAATGGAGATATGCCTGTCATTCCAGCGGTTATCGAATTCGGCGAATACCGGTTGGACAGGACGTCACGCGCCATATTTCGGAACTTGAAGCCGGTCAAGCTCACCGCCAAGCCGTTCGAACTGCTTGAGTTTCTTATCACTAACCACCCGAGGGTGGTGTCGAAGGAAGAATTGCTTCAGAAGGTCTGGGGCGGGCTGCGTGATCCGAATGTTATCGAGCAAACAATCCGCCAGCTCCGGTTAGTCTTAGAGGCGGACCTTAAGGCACCGCAGTACATCGTGACCGTGATGGGTGCCGGTTACAAGTTCGCCGGTCCCCTTTCCTTTCCAGAGCCGGAACCGATGGTGACTTTGGAGTTGAAGAACGGTCTGCCGGGTGTTTCCCCGGTGCCCGGAGGCGACGGTGCGCATCGCGTTTCGCGAAATGGTAACCACGCCATTCCTGTCGAGCCTGAACTTGCCGCCAACCCTTCTACGAAAAAGTTCAGGAACCTTGAGGGGAAAAATCGGCGTGCCTGGGCAAGGCACTCGATTGTAATATCCCTTACATTCTTAGGTCTCTGCTTTTTTCTTTACGCTATAGCTCCCGGTGAACCGGCTGCGTGCGAAGTTTCGGTGAACACACTGATTGTGAAAGACGGCCAAGGGCGGGAGGTGTGGCGGCGGGAATTCCAAGAGCATCTGAACCACCTTTATTACGCTGCCTTTCCCCCGCTCTGCAAGTTTGTCGATTTGAATCATGATGGCGTTGCCGATGTCATCTATTCTTTGAAAACGGCGACATCCGAACTGGATGGCGATACCCTCTATGGGCTCGTCACGCCGTCACGATTCTTACGAAGCTTGCACGTCGCCCCTTCGCTGCGCCTGACGTTTCATCCGGGAGTAGACCTCGTCGTGGGACCGAATAGCGATCCAGAACTCAACCGCAAATATGACGAATATCTTCCACCCTACTTTGTTGAGGAGGTATTTTCTAAAAGCCTTGGGAATGGCAATGCGAGGATTGTCGTCTCAAGCGGCATGGGTGAATCACCGAATCAGATCACGGTTCTTGACGGCGGCTTCAACAAGCTTGGTGAGTATTGGAGTGCTGGCCTACTCAAATATGGACAGTTTGCGACCTACCACGGGCATGACCGGATCTTCCTCGGCGGCGTGGACAATGGATACCGTTCAGCGACCGTCGTTGCCTTCGATCCTGACCATGTTTCGGGCACCACTGACCTGAGCTTGGATCTCCCGGATCGAATGCCAATTTTTGCAATACTTGCCACCGGCGAGAGGTCACACTTGTCTGCACCGGGACCCGGAACTGAGACCTGCCGCGTTCTCTTCGCGCGGACGTGCGTTGCCAAAGCAAAACCGAAGCGCGAGCCGTACAACCGGGTAATCGACCTAAGGGTCAACAAGGACCGCATCTTTGTGACGGTAGCAGAAAGTGAGAAAGAAGATAGTCGCGTGAGGGTTGTGTACGAAATGGACCGGCATTTCAATTTAGTAGAGGCTGGACCGACCACCGAATTCCGGCAGCGGCATATGGAACTCGAAAGGGCAGGCTTGCTTGACCACGCGTTCTCCCCCGAAGAGTTGAAGCCGCTGGTGCGGGTGCTGCCGGGGTGCGAGTTTGTGGAAAGAGAAAAATAAGTCTTTGACTTCCGAGGTAGGCGAAATAAAAAAGGACGCCATCTCAAAGAGCGGCGTCTTGTAATTCGGTCAGTACTCCTCCGGGAGCAGTATCGTCGTCGCGGATCGGTCGGCTTCCGTGATGACGTAGATGCGCGTGCCGTCGTGGAGTACGTACGCGGATAAGATGCGGACTTCATCCTTAATGGAACGCTCATTCTCCGCCTTGTCGTCTGGGTCGAGGTCGCCCCAATCGCCGGTGCCGTGCCGGATGAAGAATTCGAATGGAGATTGCTTGTTAGTCGAAAGCGCTTCCAGAGCGCCGGGTGTGGCAACGGTTTGCCCGAGCGGAAAGCGGGGCTCAGGCAACTGAGCCTCCCCCATTCCCCCATGCTTCGAGGAACGCTGCAAGTCTTGCGGTCGCGCGATACTGCGGGATCGGGTCGAGTTCCTTGAAAGCAGATGTGAATGCGTTCGACAAGCTCCACATCGTCCCCGGCGCGAACTCATCGTGTGGCGGGTTGAAATATAAATCATGCGTATGCCGCGCGAGGTGCCGAGGGACATCCAGCCCCCCTTCGATGAAAGCTTCGTAGATGGCGAGCTTCGCCATCACGCCAGTGATCCGCGCCTCCCGCCACAGGCTAACTGACTTCACCATGGGCTCGAAGTTCCGCTGCATCTGGTCAACGCCGATGGAAAGTGCGTCTTGCAGCCGGAAGTGCTTTGAGTGCTTGGCGAGTAAAGGCTGGAAGTCCCCGTGGAATGCCATGTTGTCGCAAACGAGCACGCGGTAACCGACGGTTAGGGCAAGCCGCATCGATTTGTCGTGCGCGTTGCGGACGCCAATTGCGAATCGGCACCCCTCGAATCCATTTTGAAGTTCCAGGACGCCGAACATTTTCATGCCGTCCCTAGAAACGGCATACTCTTCTTTCTCAACGGCGATATGGCGGAATCCCAGGGTCTCAATGATGGCGTTGATCACTTCGACGTGTGGGATCACTTGGTGAGTTTCGGTTCTGGCAGGCGTGGGCACGAGTGCCAACTCCTGTCGGGTAAGCTTACCTGTCTGGGACAGGAGCGTAAACGGTCCTTCAGTCATTTCGGTATCTCTCTTTTTGAAATTGGTATTGGAGCATTCGCCGGACGGCGGCTGCTACTTTGAAAAAAAGCTGTATAAATCGTAATCTGGGTTAGAGAGGCGGTCAAGGGGTTACAGGCACACTAGTAGCAGCCCGAGTATGATGTTCGAATTGACTGCTGTGCAATGGTCAGGTTTAGGAAAGTTACTAGTCGATCACCTTTCGGGAACACTTATGGAATTCAAAAAGACTGCCCCGGCCAACGTTGTTGAGTCGTTACAAGCTCTGGAGACACTCTCAGATGCTTGTTATGAAAACCTCCGCCTTTACTCGGCGTCAAAAGGATTGGCATCGTGGGCGGTGCTTGTGTCTCTCGTGCTGAGAACGGAGCGGTCGCGGGAATTACAGGGCTATAAAGATTACAATGCAGTGCTCATCAACCTCAGTGTCATGGGAACTCTCGTCCTTCGTTGGATTCAAGAGAAAGCACGTAAAGGTATATCCGATCCACACTACTACGAATGGAACGCTTCGTTGGCCGGAGCGATAGATGAAGGGTTGGAAATCGCTCACAACTATTCGACGTTTCTAAATACATTTCCCATGTGGCACCAGGATCGCCTGATGGGAGAGATTCTTGGAAATTCCCGAGTGCGGTTTATGGTTCCTGGAGGAGTCCCGGCAAAACAGGTTTCCGCATTTCATAAGAGCTTCAGACCGCGATCCGACATTACCCCGAAGGGACCTCATGCAGACGGGCTGGTGCCAGACAGCGAGCAAGCACGAGAACGGGACAAAGTCTTAACGCAGTGCTTCCATGTGGGTCACCTGAAAATGAGCTATCCGGTGCCATTCGATCTCTATCGATTATTATTCCCCCCTTATCTAGAACGCTCGGACACACTCTTCAGGCGCGATGGTGACGTTGATTTGGGGCCGTACACCATCGACGATTTGAAGCTTGCGTATGCAGCCTTAACAACTGTCTGCTCGGTTCACGAAGATCTGTGTTTCAGATTTGGGCAGCGCCACGGATACCCGGTTAATTCGTGTGTGATGATGCGAACAGCAGAGGAATGGTCAAGACTGATTTCAACAGTTTCAGGATTGGCGCTAACTAAGTGCTCGGCGGTGGTAGATGATCTTACCCTTGGCGACAGATATTGGGATCTTCATGTGCATCCTTTGGTTCCCGTTGACGGCGGCTTGCTTGCGGTAGCGCCGCAGTTTCCTCTTCATGCGAGGGGAGATGAAACGCTGCTTCGGATTTGCGGCCACCGCCGGCCAGCGTGTTTTTCAATAGCGGCTGCGCATAAAGAAACGGAAATGCTCACAGACCTTATCGCTTGCTGCCCGGAGAACTATTCTCCTAAATCACAGATTTCCTTGCCTACTTTTCAAGGAAAACAACTTCCTGATATTGATTTGCTCCTGGTTGATGAGTCCTCTTTTACAGTACTCGTTGCAGAATGCAAGTGGAACCGCAAGCCGATGGGTTGGAAGGAACGGCTTGATCGTGACGCCGATTTTGGAAAGGGCCTAGACCAGCTTATTGAGATCAGGAACTTCCTAAACCAGCATCCTGATTATCTGCGCGAAAGACAAAAGCTCGAACACAGTCTCACTCACTACAAAAACGTTTCCTTCGCCCTCGTTGCCAGAGACCATTTCTTCTGGCCAGACACGCCTGACATTCTGCTTGTTGACCACGAGGTATTTAAAACGGAGATTGCCGACGCGGCGAGCCTGGCCGAAGTTGTTTCGAATCTAAGAACATACGAGTGGCTTCCGGTCGAAGGAATCGACTTCCTAGTTAGATTCGAGCCATCAATTGCAAATGGAGTGACGGTCGAAAGTGAGACGTTTTATAGAATCCCTTCCTAAATGCGGTATCAAATCGGTAAGGTACGGCGTGCCTACTTCCCTCCGGCGTACATCGCGGCGATCTGGGCAGCGGAGAGTGCGCGGTTGTAGATGCGGACGTCGTCGATAAGGCCGGATAGTTTATGCGGTGCGCCATCATCCCCGATCAAAAGCGCCGATGATCCGGTATAGGGAGAAGTTGGTATCGAACCAGTGAGCGAACCTTGCGACAGTGAACCGTTTATATAAATTGATAAATTCGATCCGTTGTATACTCCGACGACATTCATCCAAGCGCCGGTGGTGAGTGTGAAGGCAGAGCGATGGTGCATGAAAAGATAAAGCTGTTTTGGAAAGGGGGTTTTATAATTCTCAAGCATTTTGATGAAAAATACCAATCCCTTTGCCGCTCATCGAGAAAAATGACATTTGCACATTAGGTTCAATTTCAAATCCGCAAGCCTGCCGCCTCAATTAGAATAGTGTGGTGAAATTATCGCGGCGGTCTTACGTTTTATCGCACGGGGGAACATATGAATTTGAATCGACGACACAAGGCAATTCTGTTTATCACTCTTGCGGTCACTGGAAGCAGTCTTCTCGCCGGTACGGAAATCAAGGGTGCTCTCGGCATGATGATGTTGGGTGCAGCCGTGGCCTGGGCGCTTGGGAGTGATGCCGCTACCACGCTCTATGCGAAAGCGAAGCTCACTACTCAAAATTTCTCTTCTTGGATGAAATTGCCGGTTGCGATGGTATTCGCTGGCTTTGTTTTAGCTGCCGCGCTTCTGGTCTCTAGTGCCAATCCGGTGTTAGCGGTCGCCGCGATGGGTGTTGTTGGGATCATTATTGCTCCACTAACCTCTATTCCCAGCCGGAACATCTGGATTAAAGTGCTCCTTTTTGCACTGGCTCTTGCTTTGTTCTTGCTCGCGGACGTGGGTATACTGTCGATCGTTAAGGGCGGCCAACAAGATGGGGAGCGATTTGGCGCAGTAAGCGTGCTCGGGTTGTTTTCCTTATTGGTAGGGATCTGGTGGCTATCTAAAGGCTGGGGACTCATAACCAAAGGCATCGCAGCCGAACTTGCTCCCCCGCCAGATTCGGGCAGCGGACGATCAGAAAGATGCTTAGGCAAGTATCTTTCTCTGTTCGTCGGTCTGGTAGTTTTGATTTTGTGGGTGGGACTCTTGGTATGGTCATCTTCATCTGACTGGGCATATGATCCGAGTGCCGCAAATACTCATGACGGCAAACCGAATAACAACCTCAATTTGTTTGTGTTCATAGTTATTCTTGGTTGTTGGCCTTATTCGGCGTGGAAGCGGATTTTAGAACGGCAATCAAATGCTTACCCGGATAATCTCAAGTGGCATAGGGGCGTAACCGTCGTCGCAGGAATGTTCTCAATCAGCATATTGAGTTTGGCGGTAATATTCGGAATACAAAATGGCCAAGATAGACTTGTGGTTGATCAACTCAAAAAGGGCGGTGCGGAGTTGCAAGGCATTGGTGCAAAAATTGGGGACTTGAAACGCCAAGACCTGAAAACGACCGACGACTACATTAGGGTTTATGGAGAAATTGAACAGCTTGAACCCGAATTTGACGAGAAAATTGACCAACTCTCTACTGCTATCGGCGAAGCTCGGCGGCGAGACGAAACTCGCGGGCTTATTAATATCCAACGTCTCTATAGAAATGCGGCACTTGGAGACTGGCAAAGGGAACTGAGGATGATCGAAGTGCTCCGTCAGATTAGCGAGGTAACCAAACAGGAATCATTGACGGTGAGAAATATGGCAGCGCTTCCTCAATCAGATCAACCTGGGTATTGGGCAACCAACTTTAAGCCGTTCGGCACCCGAGAGGAATCTCTTCGACTTGAGCTAAGCGCGCTTTATCCGGGCAAAGGCCTTCAGAAGGTTTTTGCCGAATAAGTAATTATTTACGTAATCAGCCTCGTCTCGAATCAAGAAAACGTCGAGAGTGGCCTAAAGTTAGACACTGATTACGCGGTGCTGGGCTGGGGTGTATTCGTCGTCTTCGCGCGGGCAAGTTTTAGTGATGGCCATCATAGGTTACTTCGGGTGCGGAATCATGCTCGTCAGAACGTACTCATCGTCCCGGATCACAAAATAGAACCGCCAACTATCGTTCACCCGTGCTTGCCACAGATTCTTCGACTCGTCGTATTTCTTCGCCCGAAGCGACGGGTGATGCAGGTTTTGGAGTAAGAATGATGACTGCTTGTCAAAAGCCCGCTGGACTTCGTGCGGAGCCTTGCTGTAATTCCGCACGAAATGCTTGGTGCGGACAAGTTTCATCGAACCAGGCGCTTCGTCGTTTTCTTACCGAGCTTCCCGGCTTCCTTGTGGAGTGAGTCGATAAATTCTTTGTGGCTGGAAAATGGACCTTCAAGACGTCCGTGCTTGATGTCGTCCAATCCTTTGGCAATCGCACGGTCAACCGTCCGTCGCTGGGCTGGGGTGTATTCGTCGGCGGCAAGAGGCTTTGGAAGGATGGTAATCACCCGCCCCGAGACGCTGAACTCAAACCGGTCGCCAGCTTTAATACCCGCCTTCCGGCGGATGCTCTTTGGTACCGTGATTTCACTTTTGGGTTTGAGGGTAACGGTCATGATAGGTAGTACGACTGCAACGCCAACTTTATTTCCAGTCTAGAGGGTCTTCGCCAAGTCGTCAATCAACCAAGACGCCCTTCCCCTCTTTCTAAAAAAACCCGCTAGGGTTTTCGGCGGCAATCGCCGCCGAATCCGTCACGCCGGTAGTGCACCCGTAACGCGCACCCGTTTGCCCGGAGCGGTAGCGGAGCCGCGGCCTGACCGGTAGGTCATGGCAGCGGGGCGATAGCGCCGGCTGCCCGTCCTTTTTGTACGACCGCAACCGAACCAACGGGTGTGGGCGGACAACAAAGCGATAGCATTGCGCCGCTCTGGTGTAGCATGGCTCACCACAGGGGCGAAAAGGACGGGCAGCCGGCGGTAGCCCGGCAAACGGGTGCGCGTACCAGTGGGCGTTAGCCCTTTGTTTTCGCGGACTTTTGGACGCGAACTCGTTCTCGTGGGGCCGAAATGATTTCGGGGGGTATTTCTGCCCCCATTTCGGCTCCCTATCCGCGCCTTTTGGCGAACAAGCCAACCGATAGGCTATAAGAGTTTTCCTTATTTCGGATGCGGCGTGATGTCTTCAATGACGTACTCGCTGGCTACGATCTTGAAATAGAAGCGCCAACTGCGATTGACGCGCGCCTGCCATTTATCCTCAGCTTCGCTGTACTTCTTGGCGCGAAGGGAAGGGTGATGTATATCGCGCAGTAAAAAGGCAGCTTGTTTATAGAAGGCCTTACGAACAGGGAGGGGAATATTTTTCAGGGCGAGAAGGGCGGTTTGAGTATAAGTGATGGTCATCGCGGGGGTTAGGCTTTTGGCCTCGCCGACCGCAATTTTTTGATATTGGCTTCGACAGAGGCCGCCATGTGAGCGGCAGTCTTAAAGGGACCGTATACGCGACCGGCGCGAATGTCTTCATCGGATTTGGCAAGGCGCGCGTCGATGGCGCGACGCTGTGCCGGCGTGTATTCATCGTCTGCGATGGGCGGCTTCGGCGTAATCGTAATCACGCCGCCAGATGCACGGAATTCCAATTCCTGACCACTCTTGAACCGAGCCGTGCGGCGGATTGCCGAGGGGACCACAAGAGGCGTTTTGTTGTTATTTTTTATGGCAACGGTCATGGTAATACTTGATTGGCGACAACGCCATTTATTTCATCTTCACGATAGCAGGTATGGCCTATTCGTCAAGCGGCTGTCTCGTCGCACCTCACGCCGCACGGGGCGCTATGTCCGTACCGTTCGTATCCCAAGGCTCTCGCAACTCAGCAGAAATGAGTTCGCGGGGCATTTCTGCCCCCCATTTCGGCTCCCCTCTTCGCGACTATTGGCGCTCCCAAAACCGCTGATAGGCGGGTGAAAGCCCCAGCCGGCGTAAGGCGATCTCACCTTCGAATTCGCGCGAGGCTCGGCCCTATACGGATCGGGAGCGAGAATTCATTCGGTGCAATTCGGTTCTTGTCAGTCGCCGAGTTCACGACGGCGAACATGACGTAAATATCAAATTCGGCAACATTGCCGAATTGGTTTGCCGGTTTGCGGTAAAGCGATTCCCTTTCACTAATTAAGCCGCACGATGACTTTGTTTAATGCCAAGTTTGCCCTCAAGTATCTCAACGCGGCGGCGGACGTCCTTGAGTTGCCTTCCGTGTTCGGACTGGGCGAACTCTTCATTAAGTTTTTCGGCAAGATCGGCTTTTGAAACCATCATTTCGGTGTTGGTCCGTAAATCTGCGCGCAGCTCGCGAACGTTCGTGTCCAACGTATTTATATCGCGCTCTATTGGCCAAAGCCTCTTATCCAGATCCGCCTTCGTCACCATGTCCCTGCGGATCGCACGAAGGTCATCCTGAATGGCCACAGCGATGCCATCAAGAGTGGTCAATTTTTTCTTTTTTGTGGGTGATTTTGGTGCCATTGGTGTTAACTATACCCGCCTGAAACAATAGGTCAAGCGAATGTCATGGGATGTTTCACGCGGCTTCCGCAATCACATCGTTATCCGTCATCTCCTCTGGTCCGTGCGACTCTGCCGCTAGTTCAACGACCGGCTCAGGCATGGCTGTGGATGGTTCATGCGGCGTCGATCCTCGAACGGCCACTTCATCACGATCCGGTACAAGGATGAAGTCAGTCGGCGGCGGTGTTGCGGGTGCCGGGATCTCGGCATCAATCGGCATCACGTCGGGTTCAAGGCCGAAGTCGTCGGACGCGACGGGTTCGCCAACGGGTTTCAAAGGAAGCTCCGGCTGGCGGTCGCGGTTGGTTTTGAATTCCTCAAGCGTCATAAGTGGTGCCCGCTTCCCCAATTCCCGCCGGGTCTCCCGCTCCGTGAAGTCATCGATCAACCATTGGTTCTGATATCTCCCTTGGTTCTCCTGCCGCCTGGCTTGCCGCACCACATCGACTTCTCCCGGATCAAGGCTTTTGACATAGCGGTCGATCTCCTGCGCGCGATACCATTCGTATTCGGTTTCGAGATCTTGCTGCGCGCGTTGCGCCTCTTCTTCCGCGCGAAGCTTTGCCTCGCGCACGTTCCGTTGGGCGGCGGTCTCAAAGTTTGGTGGTGGCATGACGTTTCCGCTCACGAGCGACACAAAGAATCCGGCAGGGTTCAAGATCTTGCCACTGGACTGTCTCACCTGCTGGTCTCCCCATTCGAGCTGCGCGAGCACCGGCTGTTCGGGATGGATGGCCGCAAGGATGGTTCTTGCATACGGTTCGGCTACTCCCCGCTTCATGAGTTCCGCAAGAAATGTTTCGTTGACGGACGGAATATTTTCTTGGTGAACTTGATGGCTTTGACGCGAGGTTGATGACGGTGCTGGTGATCTTCGAACTTTCCCGTTTTGCGGGTCGGCTGAAGTTGCCGCCTCCGGCGAAAGCGATGCCTGCTTGCTGAGCCGCGCGCGCCGGTCGCGGTGAAATTTTTCACCGTGATAGAAAATGATTTTGTAATTTTCTCCGTCGCTCGTCTTCTCGATCTTCCAATCGGAGAGATAGCCGAATTCGGTGAGCTCATCGAGAGATGGTGCGAGCGTCCGCATGATGAGTGATGAATATTGGTATCGCTGGATGTTCAACATCTGGCAGAGTTCGTCATACCTCTTTTCGAACACCCCTTCGGTGCGCGAGGCATAGAGCCATACCTGCAAGAGTGGCACGAGCGCCTTCGCGATATGGTTGGTAAGTTGGCGATACGCTTCGAGGTCAATCGGTAACAAATGATTACTGTTGATGTTCTGGAGCTGCCAATCCGAAAACCAGACATAGTTCTTGTCGGCAACTTTTCCGTCGGGCAACTCTTTGCCGAAACTCACGGCGCGTTCGAAGACACGAAAGCGATCTTTCACCCGGCGTTTTTCATTTGCGAGATATACGACGCCCTCCGAAAAAATCGTGGTGGAAAACAAGACGTCGAGCCACTCTTCCACTTCGCGATAATTTTTTCCGCTGTGACGATGTTTGCGCAAGAGCCGCAAAATATCCGCCGACGTGAAGGAGACGGGATTCGTCACCACGCCCTCCTTCTGCACGATGTCGTTCAGAATTTTACAGAGTGCGATCCATTTGTCCTGGTCGGCGGTGATGGGTAATCCGTATTTCGCGGATGGGATGATCGTCCCCTTCAATTCCATCCGCTTGCCGTCCGCCACGGTTGTGATGGTGAATGACTTCTCCTGGGTGTTCCGCAGGCGCTTGCTGGACGGCGTAAAAAAACCGAGCGAGGCTAGATTTTTTTCTACCTTCACGAATTCTGTTGTGGGCAGTGTTTCGACCGGCGCTTGGAGCGCGGTCCCTAACTCCCCTTCACGGATCTCCCCTTCTTTAGTTGTCTGCCATGCCTCCTCCATGGTCCCTTAATTCTTCCATGAAAACAGTAATTCATCAACAACATGCCCGGTGGTGATTGTTGAAGATATCGGAATAAGTCTAAGAATGTCGAGTAAGAATTTTTCGCCTCAGAGCGGGCTATAACTATGGCAAACCTGCCAGTATGAATTGTTTCAGAGTGCACTAAAACTTGTTTCGCGGTGCACTGTTTCTTGTTTCGCGGTGCAGTGAAATTTGTTTCGGAGTGCACCATTTCTTGCTTTGAGGTGCACTCATTTGTTTCGGAGTGCACCATGCGATGAAGCTAGGAAAAGAGAGGGTTCCGGCTGATTTGTTTTAAAGTGCACCATCATTTGTTTCGGAGTGCACTAGGATGTACGCGACTTGAGATTGGTACGTTAAACCAGTTGAGCCGAGCAAGAATGGAAAGGGGATCAGGCGAGAGAAAGATCTGGGAATTCTAGGGTGGGGTAGAGACGGGGGTACGTCAATTTGGAGCGTGCGTTCTGACCCCTCCAAACAGGCGCTCAAGTTATGGCGGAGGCGGCGGGTGACAACTACAAACGCCGAACGGCTATGGTTGCAATCAATAAGGACAAGGGTGCCGAGTAGTGGTGGGGGACGGCGTTATCCGCATCGCCTCCACCAAAAATTCTCACGTACCTTTTACGTACCTCGGGGTGGCGAAACGACCGTTTTTTCGGTTTCTGCCGGATTTTGAAATCAACAAGTTATTTGTTTTCAATGATATTGGATAGCTCAACTCCCGCCGCCTCCACCACAAAAATAGAAAAGGGGACACTCCGGGCTCTGGTCAAAGCTGCCACCCCCAACCACTCCAGCAGGCGTATGGTCGCAGAGCGGCCACAGCTTGCTGCCGTCCCCCTTTTTCGCTGCGGGGGAGGTCGAAAAATCAAAATTGGAGATGTGGGGCAGGATGGCATCCTGCGCGCCGATCGGCAATCGGCGCTCGGCCGACCTCTGGTACGCTGCCGCTATCCGAGCCGGAAGCGTAAGCGCCCTAACCCAAGTTCGTCACGGTCTCCCAGCGTGACCCTATGGACCGCCACTAAGCTCGAAACCCTTTCTAACACACACCATGGAAGGGTCCGCTTTGTCGGCCAACGGCTTTAGTCTGGCCTATGTGCAATCTGGCCAAGATGCTCCTGGGCTGGATGACTCTCATTTTCGCGGTCCGGTCCCCGCGAGGCAGTTCGGCTTGCGAAAACCGAAATGAGGGTGCAAACTAAAGAGAACTGCACTGGAGGTGACTCATGCCGCATTAGGTATGAGCCGATCAAACGACAACTATAAAGACGATCATCCCCGATCACGCTGGCCGATGTATCACCACTTCTGCCGGAGGTCACCAGGTCGGGCGATTAAGCAACTGTTCTTCAAGAGGCCTGCGAGGGCAAACTTGAAGCGTGAAGCGTGTGCGGCCGTAGCTGATCCTGAAAATGCTTCGTTCACTTCTTGGAACAAGCTGACTGACTATTCATGGTGGTGGTAACACGAATGGTACGCCCAATCAGACGGCATCACGCGGAGCGAATGAAGGCGAAGGCTGGGCGTGTGATTAAATGATTGCTCTGGCGCCACACGGCGGATTCGCGAAAGAACCCCTCTTCAGAGTGGCCGTCGGAACGGAATCAGCGGCCAGGCACTGGGCTCTTAAGCCGGCGAATCGATCCGTAATCTCCAAAACTCCAACTACCTTGCGGAGAAACGACTTAATGGAGGAGGAGTCTCATGTATTTACCGTTTTATGAGCCTGAAGAAAGACTCCAGTGGCTTCGTTTCTGTGCGGGGTGCTCGTCAGCACAACCTTAAGAATATCGACGTTGACATTCCGCGTGATTCTCTTGTAGTCTTCACGGGCGTATCGGGTTCCGGCAAATCGTCTTTGGCGTTCGGCACGCTGTATGCCGAGGCACAACGGCGGTATTTAGAATCGGTGGCTCCCTACGCGCGGCGACTCTTCGCTCAGGTTGGCGTCCCGGAGGTCGATAGAATTGACGGACTTCCCCCTGCTATAGCGTTGCAACAACAGCGTGGCTCCCCCACCACCCGCTCCTCTGTCGGCAGCGTTTCTACATTATCGAATCTGTTGCGCATGCTCTATTCGCGTGCCGGTACGTATCCACCTGGCCAACCAGAGTTGCATGGTGAGGCCTTCTCCACCAATAGTCCGGAAGGCGCTTGTCCCCAGTGTCACGGTCTAGGCCGGCTCTATGACGCGACGGAACGAAGCATGGTTCCCGATGATAGCCTCACCATCCGGCAGCGCGCTGTGGCCGCATGGCCCACGGCATGGGGTGGCCAGAACCAACGGGACATTCTGGTTACTCTTGGCTTCGACGTAGATCGTCCTTGGCGCGATCTTTCTAAGAAAGACCGCGGCTGGATTCTTTTTACCGACGAACAACCGACCGTCCCGGTCTATGCCGGATTCGCGCCGCTACAGACTCAACAAGCGCTCAAAAGGAAAGAAACACCGAGTTATCAAGGCACGTTCACTGGGGTGAGGCGTTATTTATTGCATACGTTTGCCAACACGCAGAGCGCGTTGACACGTAAACGCGTTTTACAATTCCTGATAGCCGCAGACTGCTCCCTGTGTCATGGCAAACGGCTGCGTGCGGAGTCGCTAGCTGTGAAGTTTGAGGGGCTGGATATTGCGGATATCTCTGCTCTGTCGCTTCGGCGGCTCGACAGCGTGCTCCACCCCACGGCTCAAGGCTTGCGTGCAAAAGCAAATGAAAATCATCCGGAAAGAGCCTTGGTGGCTCAACGCATTGCAAGGGATCTGATCGCCCGCATAGCGGTGATGCTCGATCTCGGACTGGGTTATCTCTCGCTCGAACGGAGCACGCCCACTCTTTCACCTGGAGAACTACAGCGTTTGCGCTTGGCAACTCAGGTCCACTCGAATTTGTTCGGCGTCGTCTATGTGCTGGATGAGCCGTCGGCCGGGCTTCACCCGGCGGATACTGAAGCACTCCTCGTGGCACTTGACCGGCTGAAAGCTTCAGGTAATTCCCTCTTCGTCGTCGAACACGAATTGGACGTGATTCGACGTGCGGATTGGATTATCGATGTTGGGCCTGCGGCCGGAGACCAGGGCGGCTCGGTGCTCTATAGCGGCCCACCGTCCGGGCTAAGGAACATAAAAGGATCCCAAACCGGACTGTATCTCTTCGCCGATGCTAGACCCGCGAAGCGGAATGTGCGCATGGCAAAAGGTTGGCTCCGGCTGGAAGGGGTCACTCGAAACAACCTCCACTGCTTGGATGCAGCTTTTCCGTTGGAAACGTTGATTGCAGTGACTGGGGTTTCCGGCTCAGGAAAATCCAGCTTAGTGAGTCAAGCCTTGGTGGAGCTCGTCGGCGAAAAGCTAGGCCAGCATATTGCTTCCGGCGCGGAAGACGGTGACCCGGCAGGCTTGCAGGATCTCGTTCCTACAGATGGCAGGGTTACCGGTATTGGAGAAATCAAGCGGCTCGTGTGCGTTGATCAAAAACCTATCGGCCGAACCCCGCGTTCGAACTTGGCTACTTATACCGGTTTGTTTGACCACGTGCGCAAACTGTTCGCCGCGACAAAGATGGCCCGCGCTCGACGTTACTCGGCTGGCCGCTTTTCTTTCAATGTGGGCGGAGGCCGGTGTGAGACATGCGAAGGCGAAGGCTTCGTGTGCGTTGAACTACTATTCATGGCAAGCGTCTACGCGCCCTGCTCCACATGTCGGGGTACCCGCTATAATTCCGCTACTTTGGAGATTCAATATCGCCAGAAGAATATTGCGGAAGTGCTCAATATGACTGTTGCGATGGCGGCTGCGTTCTTTGAAGAGGAACGTCAGATTCAACACTCTCTGAGCGTCTTGCAGGAAGTGGGGCTAGGCTACCTGCGATTGGGGCAACCGGCTACCGAACTCTCTGGCGGAGAAGCGCAACGGATTAAACTGGCCACCGAGTTGCAAAGGGCTCAGCGCGGCAACACGCTGTATGTATTGGATGAACCAACAACGGGCCTGCACCCCTCCGATATCGAAATGCTTCTTGCACAACTTGACGGCTTGGTTGAATCCGGTAACACCGTAATCGTGGTCGAGCATGATATGCGCGTAATAGCTGCCGCCGATCATGTAATCGATGTCGGTCCGGGAGCAGGGGAAGAGGGCGGCCACATCGTCGCATCCGGCACACCAACTGCGGTATCGAAGGCGGCCGGGAGTAGAACCGCTCCTTATTTGCTCAAGTTCCTGCAATAACGAACCTGCTTCACAATCCATGTCATCGCGATCCCGCACATGAGATCGACTAACAGTCGATGAAAGTAGGAGATGTGAAATGAGCGAAAAATGCATTCTCGTGGCATTTTGATCGTGTCCGGTCTGCAGGAAGGAGAATTTCCACGCGAGGCCATCCATCATTCGGATTCCTTGTTAAAGCCCTTTGTGCCGGAAGTTCTGGTGAGCAAAGTTAACCTAACTTTCGCAGTTCGAGGGTTTCACGATCGCTAAGTGCTTTAGATTCAGGAGAGGCGGACGAAAGGTCTCCACCACAAAACAGGTGGCGCCGGAGGCTTTTCAGAGGGCGGATTGAGAGGATTTGATGCGAGGCGGCGGTTGCGACGGCAGGTTGATTCGCAGTTGGTTGAGCATAGCTTGCACATCCCTAGCCGGTTGCGTGTGGCGCGGCAACATCAACCAGCGGCCATCCACCATGGGGATCCAGACCTCCACCATCTGAATCGTCGCGAGCTTATCCAGAACTGCCGTGGGCGTCAATCCTGGCGCATGAATCATGACGCGGTTTTTCAAGGTTACTTGCAGACAGTAGGCCAAGAAGGCGATCAACACATGCGCATCGGCACGGTGCTCGAGCTGATGATAGATGGGCCTGATGCCGAGCTCACTCTTCAGCGAACGAAACACGCTCTCGATTTGTGTCAGTTGCACATAGCGCGCCCACAGCACGGCCGGGTCTTCGTCCGTCAGATTACTGCGCAACAGATAATGCCCATCACGCTGTTGCGCGGCGTTGAGTTTCGTTTTGTCTACTTCAAATGAGAACGTCTCTTTCGTGACGGCTTCGTCTTTCAACGGCAAGCGAATCTTCACAAAGCCGAACGCCCGGCCGGCTTCTTTCTTCGCCGCTCCGATCCGCAGCAGCAACTGATCGCGTTTGGGCAAACTCTTGCGCATCGCGCGCAGCTTGCGCAGCAAACGCGCCAGCCGCTTCCTCCGCATGGCCATCTCTTTGGCTTGCCGGCCTTCACTTTTGGCCAGCACGTATAACTCGCCCTCGTGCTGGTATAACTTCACGTCTACCGATTCGCGCACCTTCTGCCACGGCAGATCCAACCACTTCTTTTCATGTTGGTTGATCTTGCCTTTCGGCGTGCCCACCAAGTAGAACGTCTGCTCCCCAGATGTGCGCATGTCTTTCAATATCGCTTCACTCGGGATGCCTCGGTCCATCACCCAAACGCGCCGCGCCTTACCGTACGTGCTCTCGATCTTTTTCAGAAACCCAGGCAGCGTTGCCCGATCCGACGTATTGCCATTCATCACTTCATACGCCAACGGAAAGCCATCCGGTGTCACCACCAACGCAATCACTAACTGTAAACAATCCGCTCTCCCATCGCGGCTGTAGCCACGCTTGGCTTTCGGATTCTGCTCCATCTCCCCTTCGAAGTAGGTACTCGTCAAATCGTAGAGCAGCACTTCGAAATCCGCCGCGAACAGATCCGCCCACTTCTGCTTCAGCCATACGAATAACTCCTGTTTGTGCGCCAGCACCCGGCCCAAGCAGCGATACAGACGGTCCTTCTCCGCCACCGTGAAATCCGTTTGTAGCAACTCATCCATCGCGCTATCGACATACCACTGCCGATGCACGCGAAACTCACTGCCCGGATCGAGCAAACGATTCACCACCAGGAGCCGCAGCACTTTTTCCCAACTCACACTCTCGCGAGCTTCCGGTAAACGCTGCTGCCAAAACTTATCCAGCCCGAGTTGGCTCCATAACTCACACGCCAGCCAGCAGTGGCCAAACGCTCGCGGTCGCCGCAGTTCTAACCCGCTCAGTTTCACTTGCACACTATCCAGCGCATCGGCGGGGATCTCGCGGTCCTCTGGAAACAGACTCAGTGCCGTGTAGCGCTGCTCTTCTTCGACAAACACATCCAACGTTTTCCGCCACGCGGCTTGTTGTTGGTCGTTAATCTCTCCCAAATACAGCACCGTCCGTTGCGCGGTTTTGCCACCCGCAATGCGGCGGTTCTCGACCACGCTGAAGTAGCGATGCTCTTTGCCATCCTTCTTGCGGTTTGTGCTGCGCAAAAACATCCGAAGCAGCAGCATGCCAGAAAGCTTGGCGTTTGAAAAGGGGGTAGGTCTTCACTCAGGGCTTTTGAGAAACTTCACGTTGCACCCATTGCACTTCTGGCCCCGCTACCCCTGAATTCAGCCCTGAGCTGCGAAAGTCAGGTTAGGGAATTGCTTCAATCTGCTTACTTTCGTTGCTACCGGTTGTGCAAGAACCGGCGACTGTCGGTTTGCACCCCACGGTCCTATGAAAATTCCTATGAAAATTCCTATGAAAATTCCTATGAAAATTCCTATGAAAATTCTTGTGTCGCAGACGGATGTGGAATCAACGAGTTAGGGTCGGCAGCGGTGCCATGTTTACAAGTAATTCCGCGCTCAGCGCACTTGCAGGGGCGGCCCCTCTTGCGCTTCCGTAGCAGAAGTGGGGCGGAGGGAGCGTCGAGCGCAGGGAGATCGGACCCAGGTAGGCACGCCGAAGCATCGCTGGAAGACGGCTCGATCAAAACCGGCGTGCTGGGCTGGAGAGTTACCTCAAAACCCAAGTTCTGGAGCCGCTTGAGTAAGCGGTTCACCACCCTCGGCTTGTTGCGCTGATCGTAGTAATCGGCGCCCAATTCCACATATTGAGTTTGATGAGCGAGGATGTGATAGACAATGGCGACCCTGTGATGAGCCAAGGCCATCACAGCTTTGGGTGCCCCCTTGCGGACACATAGGCGGCGATAGAAAGCCGCCCGATAGTTGTTCTTGGTGTGCGAAGCAGCCCAAGCGGCCTGGCATAAAGCGCGTTTCACGTAGCAGTTCGCCTTGCGCGTCCGGCCGCTCATCCGCTTGCCACCGCTTTCGCGATTGCCAGGGCAAAGCCCCGCCCAACTGGCCAAGTGGCGGGCGTCTTCGAACGGCTGCATGTCCACTCCCACCTCGGCAACGATCGTCCATGCCGTGACACGGTCCACCCCCGGGATCGTAATCAGACGACGTAGCTCCTCGGAGAAGGGAGCGGTCCGCCGCCCGATTTCGGCTTCCATCTCCTCCAGTTGCTTTTCCAGCCACTCCAGCTGCGCCAACTCCCGGCCCAGCAGCCAGCGTTGTTCGGCGGTGAACGTGCCGTCCAGCGCGCTTTCCAACTGGCGCTTCTTGTTGCGCAAAGTGCCGCGCGCGTAATCGGCCATCCAGCCGGCATCGCGTTTACCCTCCACCAACGCCTTCAGCATGCTCCGCCCCGACAGGCCGAACAGATCCGTCGCCACGGAAGACACTTTGATGTTGTTGCTCTGGCACAACTGCTCAATCCGGTTGCGCACCCGCGTCCGGTCTTCCAGCATGTGCATCCGCTGCCGCGTCAGGTCTCGTAACTCGCGAATCTCGCGCGCCGGCGCCCAACTTCCCTTCAAGCGCCCGTCTTCTAACAACTCGGCAATCCATTGCGCATCGCGGCGGTCATTCTTGCGGCCATCCAACCCTTTGCTGTGCTGCGGGTTGACCAGCAGCAGCTTCTCAAATTCGCCTTCGAGAATATTCCATAAGGGTCGCCAATACTGACCGGTTGACTCCATCGCAACCTCGGTCACACTGCAGTTCTTCAGCCAATTCCGCAACTGCCGCAAATCGCGCGTGAACGTCGGGAAATTCCGGCGCTTGATCTTTTGCTCCGCTTGTCCTTTCGCAGGCAAGATGCAAATACTCACGCTATTCTTATGCACGTCGATGCCGCAGCAGCGCCGCTTTGATCTTTCTTTCACTTGTCACACTCCTCGAGCCAATCGCCGAGCGAGGGACGCCTGGGACACGAAAAGACATTCCTATGCGTGTTCACCGCCGTAGCGGGACAACAGTTCCAGGTTCCAGTAGCTGCGTCCTCACCAGGTTCACAGGCGGGCTGGAAAGCACCAACGGCTGTTCGGTCTCTTGCTTCGCTGGGGATCTACTTCCAGCGTCCCAAACCTGTCAAGTCTCCCCATTTTCATCCGTCCTCCTGACGGCCCCCAAAAGGGGGCCGTGAAGTGGATCACAGAAGTTCATAAAACTTTGTCTCGCAATCTTTTCAATCACTTACCCTCCTTTTTCCAACCACCTCGTTCGCTGCCGTTCTATCCTCGCTTCAGAAAGGAGTTGCCGCGTTCTCGCAAACCGGCTATGTTTCTCATGACAAATCTCATCTTGCCAAACTCGCTCGCCGCGCTCAAACCTCGGCCACCTCTCTACGCGGGAAAAACTAGCCTCTCGAACCGCGAAAAAACATACATCTGGCCGCGCATTTTCACTAATATTAATAGCGGGCCAATGGGTTGTCTCGCGGAGCCCTATTTTTACCGCTCACAGGCCTTGGCTGCGCAAACTCAAATCAACCCTCAAACTGCATCGGCAATGCGTGCTTCTGAGTCTCGCGTTTTCGTCCGTTCCAGTGTCGGCCGCGGAGTCGCAACCGCCGATCACGAAAACGCTATAGTTGACCAAAAGGAGAATCTTCGAATGCTCTCGTCTCTCGCGCGAAACTGGAACGCCGTCAACCGCCGCCAATGGTTCCGTCAGGGTGGCCTGTTGACCCTCCTCGGTGCGGTTCGTTCCGCCCCCATCGCCACAGCCGCGCTCGCCTCACCCGGTCCTGAATCCGCCAAATCGTTTGAGCAGTCGGGCGCCATTTACCGCGCCATCGGCGTGCGTCCCGTCGTGAACGCCCGCGGCACCTTCACCATCATCACCGGCTCCCAGTCGCTGCCCTCCGTCAAGCAAGCCATGGAAGAAGCTTCGCGCAGCTACGTGCAAATGGATGAGCTCATGGAAGGCGTCAGTGCCCGCTTGGCCGAAATCACCGGCGCTCCCTGGGGCATCATCACCGCCGGCTGTTGCGCCGCCCTCACCCACACCACCAGCGCCTGTATCGCCGGCACGAATCCGGAACGTATGCAGCGCCTGCCTGATCTCACCGGTCTCAAAAACGAAGTCATCATTCCGGAGTATTCGCGCAACGTTTACGATCACGCCATCCGCATGGTGGGAACCAAAATCATCACCGTCAATTCGCCTGATGAACTCGAAAAAGCCTTCAATGATCGCACCGCTTTGGCCTACATTCTAGCCGGTCCCGGCGACGAAGGCCCGCTCGGCACCGCCGTCCTCGCCGAAGCCTGCAAGCGTCACAACGTGCCGCTCATAGTCGATGCCGCCGCGGAAATCCTTACCATCCCCAACATTCATCTCAAGCGCGGCGCCACCGCCGTTGCTTATAGCGGCGGCAAATGCATCCGCGGCCCGCAAGCCGCCGGCCTCCTGCTCGGCGACAAGAATCTACTTAAAGCCGCTTGGGCCAATAGCGCGCCGCATCACGCTTATGGCCGCTCTCTCAAAGTGGGCAAAGAGGAAATCATGGGTATGCTGGCCGCCGTGGAAGCTTGGACCAAACGCGATTACGACAACGAAATGAAGCTCTGGCAATCCTGGCTCGATAGCATGTCCTCCAATCTCACCAAAATTTCGGGCGTCACCACCCGCATCGATTCGCCGGATGAAGGCCTTTCCAATCGCTCGCCCATTCTCCGCATCGAGTGGGATGGCGCGCAGCTCGGCATCACCGGCGAAGAAGTTCGCGACCACTTTCTCGATACCGAACCGCGTATCGTTCTCGGCAGCGCTCACGGCTCACGGCCAGATCATATGGCCAGCGGCGTTTCCATCATGCCCTACATGCTCATGCCCGGCGACGACAAGATTGTGTCCGACCGCCTGCATCAGGTTTTGACCAAGCCCCCGCATTTCGATCCGCCGCCTGCGCCGCCGCAAGGCGATCCCGCCTCCGTGAACGGCCAATGGCAATTCAGCTTGCAATTCGATCGCGGCGAAGCCATCCACACCGTCGTCTTCGAACAGACCGGCGCCGATCTCGTCGGCACCCACAACGGCGAATACGTCACCGGAGATCTGCAAGGCAAACTGCACGCCAATCAGATCCGCTTCCGCAGTTCCCAGCGCATCGAAGGGCAGATACTCAGTTATGATTTCAAGGGTGTTGTCGATGGCGATAAAATGGGCGGCGACGTGGGCCTCGGCGAATATGGTTCCGCGCGCTGGACCGCTGAGCGGCATCACTATCACACCCCGGGCGGCGTAATACGTCCGGTCAAACGTTCATAAATCTAAAAGGAGAAATTAGTTTGCCTACACTTCGCAGAAGTTTTCTAGTTAAGGGCGCCGCCGTCGCAGCCGCTGGCGCAGTCACCGCGGAAGCCGCGCCCAAAGCGCCTGCCAAGCGCGTCTTGTGGAACGGTGGCAAAGCGCCTGAAAAAACTCCCATGTTCAGCCCTGCGGTCGCGTACGGCAATCTGCTCTTTCTTTCGGGCATTGGCGCGCACTTCGTGGGCGACATCAAATCTCACACCAAGCACGTGCTCGACGAAATCCAGAAGAAGCTCGAAGAGTCCGGCTCGTCTATGGACAAAGTCTTGAAGGCCGTGGTTTACCTCACCGACATCAACGACTTTGAAGGCATGAACGAAATCTTCCTGGGGCGTTTTGGCCCCGAACCGCCGGTGCGCACCACCACTGCCGTGGCCCAATTGCCCGGCAAATCCCTCGTTGAAATCGACGTGATTGCGTACATTTAATATGAACCTTTTCACTACCCGCCGGCACTTCTTTGATTCAGCCAAAGGTGCGCTCGCGTTGGGCGCGGCAGGCGCTCTACCTGGCGCTGCTTCACCGACAACTGAACCCACTGTGGATTATTACGATAAACTCGGCGTTGCCAAAATCATCAACGCCGCCGGAACCTATACAGTGCTCACGGCTTCCCTCATGCCTCCGTCCGTCCAGGCGGCCATCGCCCAGGCGGCGCAGCATCCCGTTCGCCTGCTCGAATTGCAAAAAGCCGCCGGCGAATATCTGGCCAAGCGCTTGCAATGCGAAGGCGCGCTGGTCACCGCCGGCGCCGCATCCGGCCTCACACTCGGCACCGCCGCTTGCATCACGCTCGGCAATCCCGCCGCCATTGAGAAAATACCCGTCGATATGTCGGGCTTGAAAAACGAAGTCGTCGTGCAAAAGGCCCATCGCTATGAATACGATCACGCGCTCTTGAATTGCGGCGTGCGCTTCGTGGAAGTGGAAACCCTCGAAGATTACGAAAAGGCGTTCACCCCCAACACCGTCATGGCGCACTTTTTCAACGCCGCCGAATCCGGCTCCATCAGCCGCGAAGATTGGATTCGTGTGGCCCACAGTCATCAGGTTCCCTGTTTTAACGATGCCGCCGCCGACGTGCCGCCCATCTCCAATCTCTGGAACTACACAAAAATGGGCTTTGATCTGGTAACGTTCTCCGGCGGCAAGGGCATGCGCGGCCCGCAAAACACCGGCCTGCTCTTAGGGCGAAAGGATCTGATCGATGCGGCGGTAGCCAATGCCATGCCGAATTCAGCCACAGTCGGGCGTGGCATGAAAGTCGCCAAGGAAGAGATCGTCGGCATGGTCGCCGCTGTCGATTGGTTCTTGAGCCAGTCCGACGAAGCCATGACAGCCGAATTCACCGCGCGCGCCAACCGCATTTCCGATCACCTGAAAGGCATCCCGGGCCTTGCATCGCGCATCGTCATTCCGCCCGTGGCCAATCGCATCCCGCACTTGGTGCTCACCTACGATCAGACCCGCGTCAAGATCTCCGCCTCCGCCGTCGCCGATGCCCTGCGCCACGGCGCTCCCAGCATTGAACTCAATCCAGCCACTGGCCACCCCAACTCCCACGGTGTCACCGGCGCGGAAGATGCCATCGTCGTCGGCGTCTGGATGCTCCAGCCCGGCGAAGACCTCATCGTCGCCCGCCGCCTCCGCGAGGTGCTTCAGCGCGCATCCTCGTAACCATAATCCTTCGGCAGAGTTTTCCAATCCGGCCGGCTCATGCCGTTTAAGTCGTAAACAACTTTGCCGTCGCGCAGCGCCATTTCGCAGATGAATTTCCGCTGCCCGTTCTTCCGCGCGCCATACATATCTACAAAACCGAAGTCGCCCGTCTCCACTCGCAGTACCGCCACGTCGGCCACTGCGCCAACGCTGAGCTGTCCCAGTTCTTCATGCTGAATTTCGCGCGCCGGGTTCCACGTTGATTTGGCAATCACATCGTCAACCCTCAGTCCTAACGCCAGAAATTTGCTCATCACATTCAGCATGTCTTTCATGCCGGCATTCATGCTGCTCACATGCAGGTCGGTCGAGATTGAATCGGGCAGGAAGCCTTGCTCTATAAACGGCACGGCAATGCGCCAGGCAAAACTGCCGCCGCCATGGCCAACATCAAAAATCACGCCGCGCTTGCGGCCTTCAATCATGCCGCGGTTCACTTTGCCTTGCGCATCCAGCTCGCCGCGCAGCCCTGAGTAGCAATGCGTGTAGATATCGCCGGGCCGCAGCTTCTGGGTAAGCAACACATCAATCGGGCGCTCGGGCTTGTTTGCGCCGAAGTCCACCATCACGGGAATGCCCGCCGCCTTGCCCGCTTCCACCGCATGTTCCACCGGCGTCCATTCGGGTCCCGCATAGTGCGCTGTCTTTATGCCAACAATCACCCCTGCATACTTCTTCGCCATGTCCGCCGCCGGTCCCGCTTCCATATCGGCCAGGTTGTTCTCATACTTCGGCCCGCGCATGCCTGCTCCCACAATATTCAGAAACGCCAGCACGCGTGTCTTGGAACGGTCGATCACATGCGCCTTGAAATCTTCAAAGTTTTTGTAGCCTGACGATCCCGCATCCGCCACCGTAGTCACCCCATTGCGCAAAGTGAAGCCGTCGGGGAACACCGAGTAGTCGCCCGCATAAGACTTCTCCTCGCCCGTGCTCGCGTAGACGTGTACGTGGATGTCCACCAATCCCGGCGTGACATAGAGCCCCTTCACGTCCACCGTCTTCAACGCTGTGGCTGCGGCAATCGTCTTGGCAACCTCCGCGATCTTGCCATCCTTAACCGCAACATCGTAAAGGCCGCTCAGTTGGTTCTTGGCATCCACCACGTGCCCGCCCTTCAGCAGCAGATCGTACTTCACTTGGGCAAAGACGCTAACACCGACAACCAAGAACAAAGCGAGTTTCATCCCTGTCAGGATATCCCTTTGCCTTCAACAATCCGTATATAACGATTCACTTCCAGGTTCGTAAACTTATCAACCTGCTTGCTTGGCGCGGCCCATTGAATTTCCAGCTCTTCGATTTTCGCCGCCGCTCCAATTCCCAGGATCTCGCGCGGATCGTGTGACGAAAGATAACTGCCGCCATTGTTCTTCAGTCTGCGCATCGTCTTGCCCCCGGCTTTCCACGTAATCTTTGTCCCGGTCGCATCGCGATTGCACGTCTTGCCTTCCAGCTTGATGCCCAGCCAGTTGTTGCCTTTGGCCCCGTTGTTCTTCAGCAGAATCGGCGCTCCGCCGTTGTTCGCAATCAGCACGTCCAACGCGCCATCGTTGTTGTAATCGCCCACCGCCAAGCCGCGCGCCGCGAACGCTTTCTGAAACACCGGCCCCGCGTCACCGCTTACATTCTTGAGCTTGCCGTCCGGCCCTTGATGAAACAACAGCAGCGGCTCCCGGTAGCGCACCTGTTGCGAATAATTATCGATCATGTCGTCGGGGTGGCCGTTCGCCAGAATCAAATCCACCACGCCGTCGTTATCGTAATCGAAATACTTCATTCCCCAGCCGCTCAGCAGACGCGTGGCTTGCGCAACACCGTTGACGTGCGAAACATCGCGGAAGCTTTCGTTCTTATTATTCTGATAAACCGAGAACATCTCCTGATCCACGTTGGCGACAAATAGATCCTGCCAGCCATCGTTGTTCAAATCGGCCGCATCTACTCCCATGCCCGAGCGCGGCTGGCCGTTGTCGCTGAAGCCCACCTCCGCCTGCAGCGCGATTTCTTCAAACTGCCACTTGCCCGTCTTGTCCGGTCCACGGTTGACGTACAGGAAGTTCTGCACCGTATCGTTGGCGACAAATAGATCCATGCGCCCGTCGTTGTTGATATCGGTCGCAACCACGCCTAGCCCCTTGCCAAGCGATTTCGCAATATCGGTCCCCTTGCTCACTTCCGTAAACGTGCCATCGCCGTTGTTGTGATACAGGAAACTGGTTGTGCCTTTGAAGATGCGCGGTATGCAGTAGTAATGACGCCCCAGTTTGTTGTCCCCGCATTCAAACTTATGCGCCGCGCCATAATCCACAAAGCTGCATATGAACAGATCCAGCTTGCCGTCGTTATCGTAATCGAACCAAACGGCGCTGGTGGTCCAGCCTGGCGTGGCAAGCCCGGCTTTTTCGGTCACGTCGCTAAAGGTGCCATCGCGATTGTTCTGGTAGAGGATGCAATTGCCATAAGCGGTGACGAAAATATCCGGATAGCCGTCGTTATCGTAGTCCCCAACCGCCACGCCCATGCCAAACGTCCCGCCTCCGACTCCAGCTTTTTCCGTAACATCAGTGAACGTGCCATCGCGATTGTTCTTGTAAAGCGCATTTCGAATTGGCTTCGGCGGCTTCCAAAAATCGCACGGGCCGCTATTCACCAGATAGATATCCATCCAGCCGTCGTTGTCGTAATCCAGGAACGCGCAACCGGACCCCAACGTTTCCGGCAGATAACGATTGTCCGACATGGCATTGTCGTGAACCCAAGTCAAACCCGAAACGGCGCGCGGAACCTCAATCAACAGCGGTTCAGGCGTTTGGGCGCGCAGACTAAGCGCCGCCGCGCCAAACAGGAAATTACGTCTTGAGAGCATCGACGACTCTCAGTATTACAGACGAGAAAAGCTGCTTCCAACAAAGGGAGAGCGGCTTTTGCCTGTTGCGATTTGATTAAAACTGCCAGCCGGTATTGGTGAACGAAAGGCCGGGCAATAGCTGGGTATGATCCTTCACCACCGCCTGCAGCTCGCTTGGGTTGAGGCCCAGGACATTCAGAATGGTAGGCGCCACTTCGGTGGTGTTAACCGGTTCCGTCACCGTCTTTTGCGCCAGGAGCGGATAGGAAACGAGCAGCATGACGTTCGTATCGTCGTGTGAGAACCCCCCATGTTCAGAAACCTTCTTCTTACTGCCCGTGTAAATCACGCCAACGTTCGGCTGAACGGCAATATCGGGCGTTCTTGGATCAAGCGTTGGATCGTCAAAAAGCGTGAGCATTGAAGGTCCGGCGAAGATTTCGCTGGCGCCAATCGTCGCTTCATTGTCGGTCAGCATGTTAACGGCGGTCGTAGTCTGAGTTTGGTCAGTCAGCCAAATCAATGAAATGTCGTCTTCACTCGATCCTGCCGCCAGACTGCCCAGGAACGTGGCGGGGGATGTGAGACTGGCGTTGTCAGCCGGGATTCGAAGCAAGCGCTTTATATCGATTGGCGATTGTCCGTGCTTGGCCGTTACGATAATGAGGGTTGATTCGTACAGCCCGTGAGTTTTTAGGCTCTCAACTATCTTTCCCAGCGAAGAATCTACGAATTCAATCTGCTTCAGCAGGCTGGCGCTTGGCGTTCCCATAGCGTCCACGTACCCTCCCGTAACGCCGTTTTCCACTAACTTTTCACCGACGCTCACAGCTTGAAAATTCATCCCGAACAGCGATGGAACGGGTGCCGACTTGCTTCCATCGTGATTCTTGCCGGCAATTTCGTTCAAAATGATGTCGACTTTATAAGCGTCGTAACACCGGACGTTGGCAAAGCTGTTCGTCCAAGCCGTCAAGTCGGCCTTTTGATCGGGAATCGGGGAGCAGCCTTCCACGCTCGGCAGAGCGATGACATTTGAGTTAATTTCGGGCGAATAAAAATCGTCCACGCCTTTTCCGCTGGGGCCGTTATAGAAATCGTAGGCGGGGTGCTTGTCCGACCAGGCGGTGTAGCCGCCATTTGCTTTGACAACTTCAAACACGGTGTTGGTGCGAATGTATTCGTGCGGATAAACCGGTTGGCAGCCATTAAACGGATCGCGTGGCAGATAGTCGGGATCGATTCCGCCGCCGCCATTGAACGCCATATAGTTCTTATCGATTTCCTCATCATAAGCCACTGCATAGCCGATGACGGCCGGGCACAAATCGGCTCCCCCAACCAAGCCGTAGGGTGTTGTCTTGCGGGGCGGCGACAAGGCTCGATTGTACGCGACGTCATAATAGAAGCCGATCGTTGCCGGCAATCCGCCAGTTGCGAGCGCGCCCGATCCGGGAAAAGAATCGGAGGGCGACGATGTCGATGCATGCGGATAAGTGACACCTGTGTTACTGAGACCCACCAGATTGGGACAGTACGGTTGGCCGGAACTTACACCCGGAACGCCATTCGCACAATTCTGAAAATCGAGGGCGTGCATGCCGTCGATGCTGATTAACAAGACATGCTTCACGCCGTGCGGGCCGGTTGGAGGGGTTGCCGCCAACAAACTAGGTAGTTTCTGTCGCAAAATAGCCTGAAAATTGATGGTGCCAGATGGCTTTGCCCAGCACCACGCTTCGGTGGGTAATTAGGGAGTGGAGGTTGTTGTATATCGGGCGGCGTTTGCTGTTTGTGGCCAGTGCTTACGGTGTAACAAGGCCGCTGAATAACACTAGCGGGAGCTTACTAAGAACAGTAAACTCCCGCTAGGGATTGAGCCGAACACTTTGTTTGTTCGGCTGCTGTGAGAAAAGGCTTTTGAAGACTTAGGCTGCGGCTCGCCGGCGTTTTGGTTTGCGCTTGTCCAAAAGGTCGGCGATGCGCATCAGATTATTGGCCAGTACGGCGGCGCCCACCAGAATCTCGAACCGCTCGCGGCCTTTGAACAAACAGCGTTTCATGCCTCGTCCGCGAAACAACACGGAGATGCGCCCCTCGATCCCCACCCGGAAGCGCTGGCCCTTCTTGAAGGCGCGGCTCCTCTCAAGCTCTTCCTGCTCCGCCGTTCGCTGGCCACCCCGCTGGGGTATGCAGGCTTGGCTTACGCCGGCGTCCTTACACTTCTGCACATTCTCGCCGCTGAAGAAGCCCCGGTCGGCGGCATAAGTGTCTGGAGGGTGTTGGAAAGTCTGCTGGTGGTGATCCAAGGAAGCGGACACCTGATCGCTATCGGCAGGATTCCCATCCAGCACTCGATAGTCGGTAATCAAGCCCTGAGCGCTTTCGGCAATGAAAACCTTGTGGCCGAATTCCACCGGCTTCAGGGTCTTGCCGCGCTTGATCAGATCGGTGTGGGGTTCGAAGATCGAATACACTTTCTCTTCGGCCGGAACCGTCTCTCCTTGCAGCACCCGGCGGCGTGTCTGGTCGATGACTCGCTCTCCCAATTGGCAGAATGAGGTGATCTGCTTACAGATTTCGTCCACCACCGCACGCAGAACCACATCGAGCTTGCGGAGGCGCTTGACGGCGGCAATCACTTGCTTGGCACTGCTCAGCACTTTCCCTGTGATGCGGAGGAGGTCGCGGTACTTGGGCGTTTGCTGCTGCGCCCGCTGCCCGGCAGTCATGCGCTGCAGCGCTTGCATGCGCCGGCGGGCGCTGCGGGTGCGATCCGTAAAATTCTTGACGCCACGGGGTAATTTCTCGTTCAGCTCGTCGACCAGACGGGTGATGGTGCGCACCGTGTCCCACAATAAGGTGGCATCGGTGGGGTGATGGATATTGGTTTCCACCACTGTGGTGTCGACGCGGAGCTGCTTGCCGTCTTCCAGTTCGAGTGCCACGGCAGCCTGCACGACGAGTTGATTAATCTTTGTCAGCGTGTCCGGCGTGAGCCGGTTGAAAGCGCGATTGAAGGCGTCGTGCTTGGGAACGGCTTGACTGTCGAACTGGGTAAAGCAACGCAACGTGAAGCCATCGTTGACGCGCTCGCGCAGGTCGCGGTAGTCCAGGTTTTTGACGCGCATGAGAATCAACGAGCGCAGGGTCTGCTCCGGGGTGAGGCCGCGGCGTCCGGCGGCAGGCTTTTTCAGGCCTCGCTCCAGATCCCGGCGCACCAATTCCACCATGCGGGACTGCTGCTCCAGGAAAGCGGCGATTCGTTGCAAAATGGGGTCGAGGTGGACCCCCAGACTCTGCAACTGCAGATCGGCGAAGCTGAGTTGCGGAATAGGGAGGCGGCTCATTTTTTCTTCTCCGCGCGCAGCAGTTCCAGATTCATCTCACAGAGACGCTCCATGGAGGCTTTGAGCTTGTGGTAATTGCGCAACCACCGCTGGACGACAGGCTTCTGTTCGGCACCGAGGCTGAACTGCTTGGTGCCTCCGCCCGGATAACTGACGGTCAACACCCACACGGGATGGCCTTTTCCTTTGGCACAAACGGCACAACCGGTGCGATGACGAATGTGGCGCCGGAGCAGGGAGCCGCGGACGATTTCGGCCGTGAACGGGAGGGCCGCGGCGAGTTGGGCCCGTTTGCGGAGGATTGTCTCTTGATTCATCTATATATATGAAACAATAAAACCAACAGACGGTCAAGTACATTCTGACATTTTCGTGCAGATTTGTTTAATGGCTCGCCGACGGGCTGCGGCTGGTGAGGCTCGATTACCATCAAGTGATCAAATAGCCAGCTTGCCGATCAGCCGCTCAAGGTCATCCAAAATCGCCTAAGCCGCCTACAATCAATCACTTGTGGATTTTGCGACAGAAACTAGGTAGCGAAAACAAAACGAGCGCGCCGATTGAATACTTCAATGATTTCTCTCCTTTTTCGGTTGGGTGGAACTAAGTGCATCTTTTTATAGCACCCAACTGTTAAGGGGAGATTACATGCGGCGCTTTTCGGGCTCGCTGGCAATCAGTTGCTTAACGTCTTCAAGTTCTTTTCGCAAACGCGCGCCGCGGCGAGCGAGGCTTACCACGTAAAGAAGGACAATCAACCACGCGGCTAGAAAGCCGTAAAACATGAAAGTAAAATTGCGTGCGTCCATAAATCCTTTTCAAACGTGAGCGGCACGGCGCAGGGAATCGATTTCACGCGCAGTGGATTCCTGCCGGGCGCGAACTAATGTCAGAGCAACGGCCACCACAAGAAGGGCAAGGAAATTCATGAAGAGCGTGTGTTCCATGGCAGGATCCATTTTTCCGCCTCCGGTTCGGATGCTGATGACGGGGCCAGGGTGGTTGTTACGGAACCATTCGATGGACTTCCAGACGATCACCACATTAAAACAGCCGAAAATGGTGAGAGCGGCGGAAAGCCGGGCTCGTTGCGTAGGCTCGTCAATAGCGCGGCGCATCATCAGGTAGCCGGCAAATGTCAGAACACAGACGAGCTGGGAAGTGAGGCGGTAATCCCAAGTCCACCAGATGCCCCACTGCACTCGTCCCCAAATGCTGCCTGTGACGAGATTCACCGTCGAAAATACCACCGAAACTTCAACAATGGAAGCGGCTAAAGAATCGTAGCGGAAATTGCCGCCCGCCAAATACAAGACGCTCAATGTCATCGCGGCAAAAAAGCCAATCATGCCAACCCAAGCGGCGGGCACATGAAAGTAGATGATCCGGTACATATAGCCTTGCGCTATTTCATCCGGAAGGACGAGAAAGATGTTGTAGAGGTTGTAGGCCAGAAGAAGGGCGGCCGCTCCCGCCAAGGCGATTATGAGTTTTTCGCGCATAATATTCATTGTCAACTAGTTCACCAGAATTGTATCGGCGAGCACCCACGCCAAGGTAGTAAATCCGATATCGGACGCCACCAGAACGCGTACCCATTGCATCTGGCCGCCGACGGGCTGATGGCTCAAAACGGTATTCGTCAGTTCAATGGCGGCGATCAGAAGTGGAATCATGAGCGGGTAGATGATTACCGGCAGCATGAGTTCGCGCAGACGCAGGTTCACCGTGAATGCGCCGAAGACGGCTCCTAGAATTGAAACGCCCCAAGTAGCGAGAGCAAAAACAACGCTGAGCCAAGCCGATTGAGAAAGCCAATGAACATCGTAAAAAATGCCGAAGACGATGAGCGAAACCAGTTCCACCACGAGCAGCATGGCGAAGTTGGCAATGGCCTTGCCCATAACAAGCGCTGCTCCGGAAAGCGGCGAAGCTAGGAGGGTGTCGAGACATTCGTTTGGCAGTTCGCGGGCAAAGCCGCGGTTGAAAACCAGGGCGCCGGCGAATGCGAAGGAAAGCCAAAGAAGGCCGCCGCCGAATTCATTGCTCTCATCGGAGAAAGGATCGAAGGTGAAGCTGAAGAGCAGCAGAATGACGATGGCGAAGGAGCCAGCGGCGTTCAGGGATTCCCTGGTCCGGAGTTCGATGGCCAGATCTTTGCGGGCGACGGCGAAGGCTTGTGCGAGAAGGCTCATGGCGCGCCCAATTCGGTGTGCAGGCGATAGAGCAGGGCTGGATCGTCGAGCATTTCTTGTGTGCGTTCGCCGGTGTAGCAGAGGCGCCCGTTTTCGACCAGCGCCACATGGGAGGCGATGGCGAGCGCCTCACGAAGTTGGTGTGTGGAGAGAACAATCGTAGCGCCTTTTTGGCGGGCTTCGCTGAGAAGTTCGCTGAGCATGGCAATGGCGCGGTCGTCAAGCGAAGTGAAGGGCTCGTCCAGCAACAGGATTTTGGGCGAATGAATGAAAGTACGGGCGAGGGCGAGACGCTGGCGCATGCCGCGGGAAAACTGGCGCACTGGCATATTTGCCGAGCGGGCCAGGCCGACTCGATTGAGCCACGTCTCCGTCAAGCTGCGCATATTCGAGCTACCGGTGATGGAGGCGAAGAAGTGCAAGTTCTCGCGCGCGCTGAGATCTTCATAAACGCCTATGCCGTGCCCGAGAAAGCCGGATTGGCGGCGGGCACTTTCCGCGCGCGGCTTTTCGCCAAACAAACTGACAGCGCCGCGCTGAAAGTTGGTGAGCCCGGCCAGAATACGCAGCAGCGTGGTCTTCCCCGCGCCATTGCGGCCAAGCAAGGCGCAGCACGAGCCTTCGTGAACCGATAAAGTGCAATCGCGCAGAGCGGCGTAATCGCCATAGAACTTCCAGACTTGGTTCAGTTCTATGGCGTGAATCATTACTTGCCGTAAGGGGCGCGAACGGGAGAAGTGGTGTAGAGGAATACCAGACCAACGGCGAGAATGGAGAGCGCTAAGCCGAGCAGCCATCCCATGTGGCGATAGACTTGCGGCTGGCCTTCGGTGACTTGCGGCGAATCACTTTGATCGGCTGGGGTTGCTTCAGGCGGCCGCAGCGAGCCAACGCCGGTGATGTCGGCCGAGAATGGGCCTGAAGCCATCACGGTATAGATGCTGGCCTGGGTTTTCGGTTCAGTACCGACGAATTGTAGATCTTTGCCGGAGAGCGTGACCCCGGCGGGAGAGATCAAGCGGAGCGGACCGGCGGGCATGCCTTTGATTCCCACGACTTCGCCACGGAAAGAAAAAGGCGAACCGACGGGCAATGCGTAATCGACTTCAAATTGGGTTTCGCCGGGCTTGATGGGGTAATCGACTTTGAAGATTCCTTCGGTCTCGGTTTTTTCAGCGGCACGCGGCAGGGGCATTCCTTGCGGACCCTGCACTTGCACCCGCACTTGGCCGTTGGCGGCAGGCGGCAGAAAGAACCGCAGGCTGCCCACGGAAGGGTTGTTGTAGGTGGTGGTGGAATCGTTGACGACTTCCAGGTTTTCACTCACAGCGATACTGCCAGCGCTGGGTTCAATGAGCATCATGTGCTGGGCGACGCGGGCGACGGCGGGCGATTTGGTGGCTTCGTAGACCTCCAGTTGAACATTCGAGGTGGGGATGTTGGGCGTCATGAGCTTGTTGTAGTTGACGCCTTTGTAGAAGGCTTGCACGAGTTGCGGACCGCCGCCGGGCTGATCTTTTTCGAAGACGAAATGGCCGGCGGCGTCGCTCACGGTTGTGCCGATGGTTTGCATGCCTTGCTGGCCGGGCTTGACCAAAGTGATGGCGACGCCGGCTTGCGGACTACTGCTCGTGCGATTGATGACAATGCCATCGATAGAGGCATGGAGCGTGGCGGCGAACAGAAACGCGACGAGGGAATGGCGGTTCATGCGATGGCCTTTCCGCACTCGCCACAGAATTTGAGAGCTTCTTTGAACTTCGCGCCGCAGTGAGGACAGACGGTGGCGGCTTCCTTACGGTCGCGGTTCTGTTTGGCGGCTGGCGGTCGTCGGACGGCGCCTAGTCCGAGGGTTTTGAGGGTCTGCTCGGTTTCGCTCAAGACGACGGCCAGTTCCTTTTGCAGAGCCTGCTTGGTCTGCTGATAATCGTTGTCAGTCAGTTTGCCGAGGCGATATTCGAACTGGAGGTCGCGCAAGTTGTCGTAGATGGCGTGCTTGCGATCTTCCAGATGTTGGATGGGCGAGACCGGAATGGGATCGGGCACGTCTTGCGGGCGAACAAAGAGAGTGTAGAAGAGAGCGGCCAGAACGAGAATGACGGCGAACGCAATAATCATTTCTTGAGAGGCGAGTCATCCAATTCGCGATCAATCTGCGCTTTGAAGCGGTCAAGCACAGCTTGATCGACGGGCATCAACGGGTCGGGCTTTTGGCGATTGCGGCGAACGTACCAGGAATAGACGCCGAAGCCCAAGAGCAAAGCGACACCGGGCCCGATCCAGGTGACGATGGGCAGAAATCCGTGCGTGGGCGGCGATGCGAGCGCCACAATGCCTTCTTCTTTAACGAATGTATTCACAATAGCGTCGTCGTTCATACCTCGCTGTTGCATGTCGTGGATCTGCTTCCGTTTCGCGCTGCAAAAGCCGCAGTGGGGAAACATGGCGCAATCCCGAACGGTGTTGGCACAGGCGCCGCAACGGCATGCCAAACGGCTACCCACGCGATCTATGTCGGGCGTGAGATAGGCCGTAGGATCTTGCGCATAGGCGGTGGTGAGAACGGCGAAGAATGCGAGGACGATTTTAAGGTTGAACAGCCGCAGGTTGCGCATCGGTAATGCCTACCACCTCCGTTCGAGCGTATTGAAGGCGAACTTTCCCTGGAATCAGACAGATGATGGTGCCGAACAACAGGATGTAGAAACTGCCCCAGATCAAGGTGACCAACGGGAAAACGTAGATCTGAAAAATGGCCTTGGTGTTGTCGGACGAAACGCCATTGAAGTTAATGTAGAGATCTTCGTTCAATCGGCGGCGTATGCCGATAATGGACGATTGTTCCTGGCTCGCCTTGTAGTGGCGTACTTCGGTTTCAAGCTGATCGATGACTTTGCCGCGGACTGAAACTTCGACGGAGGCGTGGCTGTATTGATAGTTGCCGTTTTCGCCATCCGTTACGTTGAGCAGCTTCAGATCGTAGCCGGCGAAATGAACGGATTGGTTCAGGCCGATATTGCGCGTTTCATGCTGATTGAAGGCGCTGCCGGTAAAGCCTACGAACATGATGACGATGCCCATATGCACGAGATAGCCACCATAGCGGCGGGTGTTTCGCCAGGTGAGTTCGTAGGCGGAGCGTAATAGGCCGATATTCTCTTTGGCTTGAATGGCGCGCGAGCCTTTCCAAAATTCGCTGACGATGGAGGCGATGACAAACGAGCACAAGGCGAAGGAGATGAGTGGCGTGATGGCTCGCATACCGGCAGCGATGAGACCAACCGCGACGGCAACCCCAACTATGCCCGGGAGCATAAACGAGCGTTTGAGGCTGGCAAGCGAACTCTTGCGCCAGGCGATGAGCGGGCCAACGCCGGTGAGGAAGATCAAGAACAGAACAATGGGAATGGTGACGCGGTTGTAATAGGGTGCATCGATGGTTTCCTTTTCGCCCGTGAGAGCTTCCATGATGACCGGAAACAGGGTGCCCCAGAGGACGGCAAAACAACTGGCGAGGAGAATGAGGTTGTTGAAGAGGAAACTGGATTCGCGGGAGATGACGCTTTCGAGTTTCACCTCGCTCTTCAAATAAGGAAGACGCCAGATAATGCCAATGGCAGTGAGCGCGGTAGCGGTGAGAAGGAACGTAGTGAAATACGGTTTGACGGGCGATTGGGCAAAGGCGTGGACGGAGGAAACCAAACCGGTACGAGTGAGCGTGGTACCTAGAATGCTGAGCAGGAAGGTGGCTGAAACCAGCACCATGTTCCAGACTTTCATCATGCCCTTTTTTTCCTGCATCATGACGGAATGCAAGAAGGCGGTAGCGGTGATCCAGGGCATGAGCGAGGCGTTTTCAACCGGATCCCAACCCCAATAGCCGCCCCAACCAAGTACCGTATATGCCCAACCCATGCCGAGAAGAATGCCAGTGGTTTGAAACAACCAAGTGAGGATGGCCCAACGGCGCGTGGTGTGAATCCAGGCTTCGCCCGGCTGCTTAGTGACGAGCGAGGCCATAGCGAAAGCGAACGGAATCGTGCAGCCCACATAGCCGAGATATAAGAACGGCGGATGGATGGCCATGGTCCACCATTGCAGGAGCGGACTTAAGCCGTTGCCGTCGCCGACATCGATGACGCCGCGGCCGGCCATAAGAACTCGAAACGGGCTGGCAACGAACGTAATCATGCCGACGAAGAAGGCGAGCACGGTCATCAGAATGGATGTGACGAGCGGCATCATCTCGCGGAACTTGCGGCGATTGGTGAAAACGATGACGGCGGAATAAGTGGAGAGCAGCCAGGACCAAAGGAGGAGGGAGCCTTCCTGCCCGCCCCACCAGGCGGTGAATTTATACACCGTAGGCATCTCTTTGTTGCTGTGGGCGGCCACGTAGGCGAGGCGGAAATCGCCGGCGATGAGCGAATAGACAAGCAAGGCGGAGGCGGTGGTGAGAAGCACCCAAATGGCGTAGACGGCCCGCTCAGCGCTGATGATAAGGAAGGGGCGTTGGGCGTATTTGCCGGTTAAGGACGCCGCGATGGCAAAGACGGCGAGGCAAAAAGAAACCAGAATCGCGAGGGCACCGATATTTTCCATGCGGTTTTCCTAATAACGCAGGCTCGATATCTTGTCCGGAGCGGCTGTGTGCATAACGCCCTTTTGATTAGGCTTGGCTTCATATTTCGAAGCGCATTTGGCTTGAATTTTGTTGGCGCGAAAGACGCCATCGGAACCAAGGCGGCCATCGGCCAGAGCTTGCGCGTTGTCGCGAAAGGTATCGGGCAGCGGATCTGAGCCGCCGTAGACGACGTTCAAGGTGGTGGCGCCTTGATGGAGGATGAATGAAGTTTCGGCGCCGTTTTTCAGAATGGAACCAGGCTGCACATCACCGCCGACGCGCAGCTTTTTATCCTGCGCTTGTTTACCCATTTGCTGGAGTTCGGGGATAGTTTTGTAATAGGTTTTGGTGTCTGCAACGCCGCCGACGGCGAGCCAAACCAGCGAGCCGACGATGACCGCCATGATGGCTCCAAACTTCAAATAAGTTTTCATACGGGATTCGCTTTCGAACTGCTTTTAGTATATGACGCGTTGCGCGAGGATTGGGTGTAAGGGAGCGAGGTGGATTCCTGCGCAGAACTATCTCTGGACGGCCTCGCCGAACACGCGCAGAAAATTCCCACCGCCGATTTTCGCAATGTCATCCGGCGTGAAGCCGCTCTTCAACATGGCATCGACAACCACATAGTAGAAACCGGCCGTTTCATCCGGCCATGCCTGATTGGTGCGTTCCCCGGCGCGCGCACGCTCTGGGCCGCCCGGTCCGGCGCCACGGGGACCAGCGCCACCCGGGCCCGGTCCTCCGGGAGGAGGCCCATTAGGGCGAGGGCCGGGCTGGGTGAGTTTGGTGTCCGTGCCGATGCACACATGCTCAATCCCGATGACATCGACGAGCGCCCGGATATTTCGTGCATACTCCAACGGCGTATCGGCGAGATGCGTCCACACACCGACTAAGCCCCCGGCATTCGCGACGGTGGTGGCCTGCTCTTTACCAATCAGCCGTGGGCGCATCATGCGCGCCATGTTCGGATTGCTACCCAACTGCGTATCAAGGCCGGTATGCGAAATGATCACTGGCCGGGTTGCGACCTTGAGCGCGGCTTCCGTCGTTTGCATATTGGCGTGAGCAAGGTCGACCAGAATGCCCAGCCGGTTACATTCTTTGATGACGGCCGCCCCAAACGGGGTCAATCCGCCATAGCGCGGAGGGTTGGTGTAGACATCGCCCAACGGCTCGGAGGCGTCACTATCGTGCAGCAGCCCAAATTGCCGCAAACCTCGCTCGTAGGCTTCTTTTACGCGTTCAATCTTCCCTTGGAGGAAGTGGCCGCCCTCCATCGCCTGGATCACCATTGGTTGGCGATTCTTATGGTTGGCGCGGACGTCTGCGACCGTGAGCGAACGCTTCATACCGTTGCGTTCCAACTGCCGATCCATGGACG
This sequence comes from Bryobacterales bacterium, assembly GCA_963785595.1. Classification (GTDB taxonomy): domain Bacteria; phylum Acidobacteriota; class Terriglobia; order Bryobacterales; family Bryobacteraceae; genus Bog-105. The sequence continues at coordinate 815,751 of CAWAVY010000007.1, forward strand.
CCAACCCCTTAAGAAAGCGGTCGTAGGCATCGCCCTGTTGATAGTCGGTCGCAAAGGTCATGCAGATGGCTGAGAGGCCCGACCGCTTCATCTCGCCGACCAAGTCGATGTCCGGGCCAGGCATTTCGGCGGCAGTGAGGGGAACGTCGACGTGATTATGGGTGTCAATCCCGATAGTCGTGGCGACGATGTTGGCTACGCGTGGATCGCTTGCATCCGCCGCGCGTCCCAAGCCGGGCGGCAACATGGTTCCAACGCCCGCTGTCATAGCAACGGTTGAAAGAAATTGCCGCCGTGAGCCACTTGTCTGAAATTCCATTTCACGGTTATTTTTGTTCTTCGACATATCGGTTCTAGTCTCTTCAAACTGCGCGGTTCCCACGATTTTATCCGGTACGAGCACTGAACCGCCCACCAGACGCTTTCGTGGGGTGCTTAACCGAACCTATTCGGCGCGAAGAATCTCCACCACGTCCATGTGGGCAATACGGCGAGTAGCGACCCAGATACTCGCGGCTGCCACCAGACAGATCGAGATTGCGGCGAGAACATAGGTAGCAACGTCGAACGCTTTTGCCCCTTCAATCAGACTGCCCAATAGCCTTCCGGTACTCGTGGCGCAGGCCATCCCGCCGAGAGTACCAATGATCACAGCGGACAAACCACGGCGGACAAACCTTGTGCGCAAGCGCGCGGGCGTTGTGCCTAGCGCCAGCCTGACACCCATCTCGTGCGTTCGCTGCGTGACTGCATGCGAAACGACTGCGTAGATACCCATAAGCGCCAACAATAGACCAAAGCCGGCAAAGAAGAGCAGCGCCGTTCGGTAGAACTTCGGACGGACAAAAGCCTGGTCCATCCGTTGCCGCATGGTTTTTACGCTGTAGACCGGAACGCCGCGATCAACCGATTGCAAAGCGGTCCGGACGGCTGCTATATGATCTTCGGGCCGACCTCCGACTTTCACGACGAACGTGGAATCAAACCCTCCGGGGTCGTCCGCCGGGATGAAAGTTTCCGGGGGATCCACGTCGAAAACATCCGAGATGTACTGGCCCATGAAGTCGAGATTACGGACAACGCCGACAATCCTTCGCACCTCCATCAGACCCTGTGACCAGGTGGCCGACGGCATCGGCCGGCCGCAACCAAAGCTTGGCAAATGTTTCGTTGACGAGCACGACGTTGGCATTCGTTCCGACTTCGACATTGGTGAATTCGCGTCCATAGAGAACATGACCGCCTGTGGTTGCAAAGTAGCCGGCCATGATGGGAATGACGGAGGCGGCGTTGCCCTGCGCCGATGAGTGACCGTCGAACGCGTACGGACCACCCACGAACGCTCTAGACAGGAGAGGCAGGAACTCGGTGGAGTTTGCACTCCTCACTCCCGGAAGCCGCCGCAGACGATCAAGGGCCTCTTCGAAGTACAGCAGGCGGAGGCCAGGCTTATCGCGGACAGTGCCAGCGAGTGCAACGCTCGCGGTGACGAGGCCATCGGCCTGGAAACCGCGATCAATCCGAAGCTCGTGAGACACTGCGCGGACAACCGAGACTGAAGCCGTGAGTAAAACAATGGTGAGCGCTACCTGTGCAGCCACCAGCACATCGCGCACGATGCGCGAACTGTACGATTCGGAGGACCCTCGGGCAGCGAACCAGTGCGCGCGGCCAACACTGAGTGCCGGGAACAATCCGAAGAGGACTGCGCTGAACAAGGCGAGGCCGGCCATAAAGGCGAGCACTCTCAAATCAAGAATCGTATAGGTCTGCGATGGCAAAGCGGCCGGTTGTACTTTGCTCGCCAATGAAGTTGCCCAGACTGCGACAATCAAGCCAAGCGCAGCCGAAACGACAGACAGCAGGAGACATTCCGTGAGTATTTGCTGGATGAGACGCGCCCGGCTTGCGCCGATGGCGGACCGGATGGAAAGTTCGTGCCGCCTGCCGGCGGCGCGCGCCAGCATTAGATTCGCTAGATTGGCGCAGGCAATCAAAAGAGTCAACAGCACGACAGCCAGGAGAAGAAGCGAAGCGCGTTTGACGCGGCCCGCCAGTTCGTCGGTAAGAGGCATCATGACCGGAATCCAATCGGCACGCAACTTGCGATGCGGCTCAAGGTGGCGCACATCGGCCGCGAACGCCGATCGAGCCGCGGTGAAACCGGTGCCGGGTTTCAGACGTGCGATGGCCGCCCATCCGTTGTTCCCACCCGAATACTCGGGCGATTTCCAGAGAACCACGCCTGCCGGATAATCAAAACTGGCCGGCATCACTCCGATGATCGTCAACGCCTAATCGGGATGCGGTTGCAACCCGTACACATGGATGGTCTTGCCGAGGACTTGGCCGCTGCCGGCATACAAGTCTTGCCACAGGGCGTAGCTGATAACCGCGACTGAATGATCTTCCGAGGCAAATGTTCTCCCGATGACGGGTTGGGAACCCAGCAAGGAAAAACAATTGCACGACGTCATTGCCACGTGAGCCCGCAACATGTGTTGAGGATCGCCGGTGTTTAAGTCGCCGTCTTCAAAAAGAGCGGCATCCTGAAGGCAATTCGAGTGTTGACGCCAAGCATCGAATTCCGCCGCGCTGCTATGCGGAGGAATGAAGTGGATCAACGCCGCCATTTCGTTGGGATGCAGGAATGGCAACGATCGCAGCAACAGAGCGTTGACAACGCTGAAGACGCCGGTATTTGCGCCAATGGCCACAGCCAGTGCTACAACCGCAAAGCCTATGTACCCAGGACGTTTTGCCCAAAGCCGCAAGGCGTGCCGGCTATCGTGTCCGATCTCAACGGCCAGTTGAGGAGGAAGGGAAACCGCGAGGTCGAACAGTAGACTCATCCAGAGCCAAACGACCGCGGGCCCCTTTGCGCTTCCGCTAGCTCATCGCGAAACTCCTGCTCCATTGCTTTCCCGTACTCTTCGCGAAATGCCGCGGGGTAGAGTTGCAGCAGTATTCGATACAGCTTAAGCATGTTTGGCCCTCCCGAACGTTACCGCCGCCATTTCGGCGAGTTCCCGCATACGGGCCGCCTCCGCCCGCGCGACCTGTTTTCCGAGGGTCGTGATCTTGTAATAGCGCCGCCGCTCATCGTCGAGATGCGGATCGGGCCGCTCATCCGATTCCTCGATCAAGCCAAGCTCCAGCATCTTGTTGATGGATCCGTACAGCACACCTGGCCCGAGTTTAAGTTTTCCACTGGTACGTCTCGCAATCTCGCGTTTCAACGCGTAGCCGTGACGTTCGCCTTCGCCCAGGGAAAGCAGAATGTGAAACATGGCTGGCGACAAAGGGATTAGAGTGTCTATCGGCGGCATACTGGTACTGTATCAGACCTAATAATACTATTTTAGACATAATAGACTCGATCACGCCTGGTCAGACGAGGCGGGCGTGATTTAGTCGCGGTTCAGAAACGGCGCTGGTTTTCATGAGGAGGAGTTAAGCCGTACCCTTACGGCACGGCTGAATGCCTGCCCCACTTTAGTAAGCTGTTCCAAACAGGAGAGACAGATATGAGCGAGATCATTAAGCCGCCGTTCACCGATATTGAGATGGCCAAAAGAAAGGTGCAGATCGCAGAGGATCTTTGGAACACTCGCGATCCGCAACGGGTTGCATTGGCTTACACCGAAGACACTGAATGGCGGAATCGGACCGAGTTTGTGAAAGGGCGCGGCGAAGTGATTGCTCTCTTGGAGCGAAAGTGGAATCGTGAGCTGGATTACCGGTTGCGGAAGGAACTCTGGGGCTTTCGTGAGAATCGCCTGGCGGTCACATTTTTCTATGAATGGCACGACGATAGCGGCCAGTGGTATCGAAGCTATGGCAATGAACTCTGGGAATTCGCCCCGAGCGGCCTTATGGCGCGCAGGCTTGCCAGTATCAATGACGCCCCAATCCTTGAGCAGGACAGGCGGCTACACCCATAGTTGGCGCCGAACGGCTATGCCGGAAAGGCATCGTGAACGCGCAGTGACGCCGCAGGATAGCTGAGTGGAGAAATCGACTCGTCCTCGCGGTAGGCCACGACGAATTGGTAGCGCCCGGATTGCGGTTCGCGATGGACAATTAAGCGGCGGCCGGTAACGTCTAAGACCCAGTATTCGGAAATGCCGGCGCGCGCGTACAAGGCGGCTTTCACTGTCAGATCGAAAGCGAGAGTGGTGTCGGCGATCTCTACCACGAGATGAAGGTCGGCGGGCTTTGGGTTCGCCGCGCGAAAACATGCAAGCTCTTCTTTGAGCACGATAATGTCCGGCTCGGGCTCATTCGTGGGGTTGTCTTCGGGCGAGACATCAATGGGAGCTTCCGGATTCACGAATCGGCTGCCAAACACTGCCTGTAACCAAGCCTGCATCAACGTGAGCGAGTTTACGTGAGGACGTTTCTTGCCCATCTTGCTGATGAGTTCTCCTTCCACCAGTTCAAGCCGCTCATGATTTAGTAAGGCCGCGTTCTCGAGGGCCGCGCATTCGATGCGTGTCCAGCGTTTGCGCGGGGGTTGCGGCGGCGTGGAAGAGAACTGGATGTCTTTGAGGGCAGAGGGCATAGTGGCTCATTCAATGTTAGCGCCGAACTCTTTGCTGGGGAGGCTTAATACCCGTGTTGACCGGAAATCTATAGTGCCATTTTGTTTAGTCTCAAACCAAAGATTGAGGACAGAGATGGGTGGCTTGGCTTACACTTCATTCAATCTCTGTCTCCATGAAACGCACCGCTTCAGCTTTCTCCCTCAACATCGTTCTGCTTGCCTGGATAACGGCGGCAGCACTCCAGGCTCAAGATCCGGTCGGCGCCATTGAGGGCTCCGTCACCGATGCCACCGGCGGCAGCGTTGCCGCGCGTGTGATTGTACAAAATCTCGATACAGACAGCGCGCGCGAAACATTCGCCGCCGCGAGCGGTCTCTTCCGTTTTGCGCAGATTCCGATCGGACGCTATCGCATCACGGTGGATGCCGAGCACTTCGCCACGATCGTTCAAGAGCCAATCACCGTAAACATCAGTCAAGACGTTCACCTTCACTTCTCGCTGGCACTATCCTCCGTCAAATCCACGGTGGACGTTCGGTCGGATGCTCCGCTTGTCGATGTTGCCACAAATGCGCTCGGCGCGGTCGTGACGGGCCATGAGATTCTGGACCTGCCACTGAATGGCCGCAATTTCACGCAGCTTGGGCTGCTTCAAAGTGGCGTCGCGCCGCTCACGCAATCTATGGCGAGATTCGGAGGTTCGCTGCGTTCGAACCAAGCGTACGCCGTGAACGGGATGCGCCCTGAATCGAATAATTATCTGGTGGATGGCTCGCAAAACGTGGACAAACTGGATGGCGCATTTGCGCTAAAACCGCCGGTGGACGCGATTGAGGAATTTCGCATTCTGACGCTAGGCGCGCCGCCGGAATTTGGCACGTTTGCGGGATCTACCACGAGCGTTGTCACACGATCCGGCGGCAATCAGGTCCACGGTAGCGCGTATGAGTTTTTTCGAAACAACGTGTTGGACGCGCGCAACTTCTTTTCACCATCGGTTGAACCGCTGAAGCAGAATCAGTATGGCGTTACAGCCGGCGGGCCGGTAAGAAGGGACAAGCTTTTCGTGTTTGGCTACTATGAGGGATTCCGCAACCGGCAGGGCGTGACGTACACTTCAACCGTGCCATCGCAAGCCGAACACAACGGCGATTTTACGGGCTTGGCTAGTCCGCTGGTCAACTTTGCAGCGGGTGGAACGTTGGTTCCCGGAGGTAAGATTCCCACGTCTATGTTCAATCCAATTGGTGTGGCCGTTGCCAAGCTCTACCCCTTTGGAAATGTCTCTCCCACGGTCTTTACAACGACACCGGTAACACACAACGACACCGATCAAACGGGCGTTCGGTCGGATTACGTGCGCTCCGCGAGCGATCAATACTTTCTGCGCTATGCGTGGTCTGAGGGTGAGAATCTGAATCCTATTTCGCTGCGGGGATCGTCTCTTCCAGGGTTTCCGACGCAGGATAACTTAACCACTCACACTGCGGCCATCTCGAATACGAAATCGTTTTCGCCCACGTTCAGCAACGCCGCCCGGCTTTCTTTCTTGCGTTATATGTTCGATTTCGATCAGCGGCTGAACCGCACTCCGCCTTCGGCCTTTGGGTTTGAATACTCATCCGCGTCGGCATTGGGGCAAGGACCGCCTTACTTCAACCTGGGCGGCTATTCGCCAGTTGGCGGAGCAACCAGCGGGCCGAGAGATTCCGCGCAAAACACCTACGAGCTTGGCGACTCCGTGGCTTGGATCAAGGGCAAACACTCGGCCAAGTTCGGCGGCAGCTTTATCCGCACGCAGATGAACGTTTACCAATCGACGGTGCCGAACGGCCTCATCATCTTCTCTCCTTCCTTTCCGCTCAGCGATTCCTTCGCGAACCTGCTGCTGGGATCTCCGGTTGTCTTCTATCAGGGTATCGGCGATTTTGGCCGTGGCCTGCGGACGTGGAATTCAGCGGTTTACGCGCAAGATGAATGGCGCATTAAACCAAGGTTGACCATCAACTATGGCCTTCGCTGGGAAGTCATTACGCCGAACTCCGAAATCCGCAACCGCCTGAACACTTTCGTGGCGGGGGTTCAATCCACGGCGCAGCCGGATGCGCCCACCGGAATATTGTTTCCGGGCGACAAGGGGATCTCTTCGGGACTGGCACCCAACTTCGATAAGGCATTCATGCCCCGCATCGGCTTCGCCTGGGATCCTAGCGGGTCTGGCGTATGGTCCATTCGCTCGGCGTACGGAATTTTTTACGATCCCTTCTCGAATGGAATTAACATCGCCTCGAATCCATCGGTTAGCGCCGCACCCTGGGCGCAGTTCGATCAGTTCACGGGAAAGATCAACTTCGCAAGTCCCTATACCGGCCATACGCTGCCGGTTCCCGGCACCTTTGCTCATCCCTCAACCATCTTGGCCATGGACAGCACCGCTCGCCCGCCCTACTCACAAAATTGGAATTTCACCATCCAACGATCGTTCAGCAAAGATTACCTGCTGGAAGTTAAATATGTAGGGACAAAGGGCACACGTTTACCGCGCAACACCGAGGCGGATCCGGCTATCTATGGCCCCGGCGCCACTTCTTCGAACGCCGACGCCCGGCGGCTCTATGCAGGCTGTGCCAGTCATGGCGGGGTTTGCCAACTAGCCACGGTTGCGCTGTTAACGTATGGCAGTAACTCGACCTATGAAGCCGGGCAAATCAGCTTGTCTCACCGTTATTCGGCTGGTTTTTCATTTAATACTTCCTATTGGTTTTCGAAGTCGCTCGATTATTTGTCGAGCATCAATGTAAACAACTCTTCAGGCACAGGGCTGGTAGGAGAGAACGATTTGGCGCAGGATCCGTTCGACTTGAAAGCCGAGCATGGCCGTTCACTGTTCGACGCACGCCAGCGGTTTGTCGCGAGTGGAACGTGGCAGTTGCCGTTCGGAAGCAATTTGCGGGGCGTGTCACGCATGATTGCCTATGGCTGGCAGATGAATCTAGTGGCGTCGGCGAATTCCGGCACGCCGTTCACGGTTTATGACAGCGCGAACGTGTCGTTGCAAGCGAGCAGCCCGCCATTATCCGCTTACTTCGCCAGCCGGCCCGATCTGATAGGCGACCCCAACGCGGGGGCGCACACACCAGTGCAATGGATTGGCAGATCCTCTTTTCTGCGCCTCAATCCGCTTACGCAAGCGGGCCAATTCGGGGATGCCGGCCGTAATATTTCGACAGGTCCCGGATCAATCGATGTTGACGCTTCGGTCATCAAAGATTTCGTCGTTCGGGAGCGTCTGAAAGTTCAGTTCCGCGCAGAAAGCTTTAACATCGGCAATCACCCCAATTTTTCCGTTCCGGTAGCGGACCTGGCATCGCAGAATTTTGGGCGCATTCTCACGGCGGGACCGGCGCGGCTCACGCAATTCGGACTCAAGGTGCTGTTCTAGTGGCAACGGGAGCGGTGGTTAGAGTTGCGGTTGGCGAGGCCCACGGATGAACATGCGAGATCCACAGCAAGTCGGCCGTAAACGAAAGCGCTACAGCCCTAAGCCGGAAACGCTGGCACTGCTCAAAGTTTCCGGCAACCCGATCAACGGACTCGGTGAAACAGAGCCCCGCCGGCCTTCACCGTTCTTCTGGCATCCGCCCGATCAGCATCCCTATGGCGAGTTGCAGATTGTCGCGCGCCAAAATTCCCGCAAGTGCCCGGGGGCGCCCGAGGCGTTCCAGGCAGCGTACAACTATCCCGAACTAATTCCGGTGGCGGATGTGCGGAACGAAGCATCGCCCGAAGAGCTCGCTAAAGAAGCGACAGCCTTCGCACTTTCCCATGAAGCCGACGATATAGGCATCGCGCCGATGGACCCGCTGTATGTCTTCGAAGGGTACACCATTAACGAGCCGTGGGTGATTATACTGGCGCTGGCTCACAACTATGAGCGTCTGAAGCAGGTTCCTTCAGACGAGACTAACGGTGTGGGGGTTTGCGACGTGGGCGATCAATACGCGCGCGGCACCCGAGCTTCCTACGCGCTGACGAATTGGATCCGCGGGCAAGGACACAACGCCACACCGTATCCTGGACCTGGGGCGAGCGCATTGCTACTCATTCCGCCGGCAATTGCCTCGGGTTTGGGGGAACTTGGCAAGCACGGCTCGCTGATCAGCAGGCACTTTGGATCGGGCGTGCGCCTGGCTGGGGTCACTACCGATATGCCGCTGGTGGCCACCGCGCCCGACCGTTTTGGCGGCGACGAATTTTGTCAGAGTTGCCAGGTCTGCACGCGGGCCTGCCCTCCGGCCGCCATTGTTGAATACAAGCAGATGGTGCGTGGCGTGGAGCGTTGGTACGTGGACTTCGATAAGTGCATCCCGTATTTCGCTGAATCGGCGTCGTGCGGCATTTGCATTGCCGTGTGCCCGTGGACACGGCCGGACGTACGGCCAAAGCTGTTAGCTACGATGGCCCGGCGCCTTGGTCAGACAAAAGCCTGAAATCCAGATACGTTACATTCTCAGAGGAGCAAAACATGCCACATATCGCATTAACCGGCGGGGTTCCCGGCATTCTCGGGCCGATGTTATTTCGTCCGGAGACAGCCAAGCCCTTGAATGAGCTCGCCGAGGTGCTGCTGCGCGGGCCAAATTCTTTATCGCGCGCCGAACGGGAACTGATAGCCACCTACGTGTCTTCCCAGAACGACTGTTTCTTTTGTCAAACAATGCATGGCGCGGTCGCGGCGCATCATTTGGAGGGCAACGAAGCGCTGGTAGCGGAGACCAAGCTGGCTCCTGAAAAAGCGCCGATTTCGGCGAAGCTTAAAGCTTTGCTGGCCATTGCCGGCAAGGTGCAGAAGGGTGGGAAGAACGTCCAACCGGCCGATATCGAACGAGCGCGGCAGGAAGGCGCTAACGACGTTGAGATTCACGATACCGTTCTCATTGCCGCCGCCTTCTGCATGTATAACCGTTACGTGGATGGGCTGGCCACTTGGGCGCCGCAAAATCGGGATGTCTATCGAGAGCAAGCTGCGCGCCTGGCAACGGAAGGGTACGTTGTTTCTACCGAGAGAGTCGCCCCGACTCTGGCGGCAGCGGAAGCCGTTTAAGAGGTTCATTGCTGTATGGCACACATCCAATTGAAAGACGATCTTCCCGGCATCCGCGGACTATTCGATTTTCGGCCCGAGACCGCGAACGCTCTGTGCGAGTTAGCAGACGTTCTGCTATACCAACCGAACTCTCTCACTCCGGCCGAGCGAGAGTTGATCGCGACTTACGTCTCGTCGCTGAACGATTGCTTTTATTGCCAGACGTCTCACGGCTCGATTGCCGCCTATCACCTGAGCGGCGATGAAAGCACGGTTCTTCAGGTGAAGCGCGATTTCGCGGACGCGGCAATCTCTGAAAAGCTCAAAGCGCTACTGGCTATCGCCGGTAAGGTGCAGAAAGGCGGCAAACAAGTCACCGTCGGGGACGTGGAAAGAGCGCGCCAACTCGGAGCCACCGACACCGAAATTCACGACACCGTTCTGATTGCCGCGGCCTTTTGCATGTACAACCGCTATGTAGACGGACTCGGCACCTGGGCTCCGCAAGACGTAGAAGCTTATAAGCCGAGGGCGGCGGCTGTTGCGCAAGGCGGGTACACTCGAATTCCATCCGATATTCGTTCGCATGTGGGTGCCAGACGAGTGTGACGGCGGCTGCCAGCGTTCGATAGCTGATCGCGGATGAACGGGGTTTCAGCCGGGGGCGGGCGCCGCAGCGGCGATACCATTCAGCTCAGCCAAAGTTTGCGCCGACAGAGTCAATTGGCCGGCTGCTAGGTTCTCGCGGAGGTGGGCGACCGACGACGTGCCTGGGATTAATAGGATGTTGGGCGACCGGTGTAACAACCACGCCAGGGCGACCTGCATAGGTGTGGACCCGAGCCGGTTCGCGACGGATGACAGGGTGGAGGACTGGAGCGGCGAGAAACCGCCGAGCGGGAAGAAGGGCACATAGGCGATGCCCTGCCGGCCCCAGTCATCGATCAAGGCGTCGTCGTGGCGGTGGGCCAAGTTGTAATTGTTCTGCACACATACGATGGCGGTGATGGCCTGCGCCTCGGCCACCTGGGCGGCGGTGGCGTTGCTCAGTCCGATGTGGCGGATGAGTCCCTTGCGCTGGAGGTCGGCCAGCGCCGTCACCTGCTCAGCAATGGAGCCCTCCTCTGGGCCGTGACCCGACCCCATCACGCGGTAGTTGACGATATCGAGCGCCTCAAGGCCGAGGTTGCGAAGGTTGTCGTGGACGCCGTCGGCCAGGTCTTGAGGCGAGATGGCCGGCTGCCACGATTTGTCGGGAGGGCGGCGGGCCCCGAGCTTGGTGACGATGACGAGTCCCGGCGGGTAAGGGTGTAGGGCTTGCCGGATGATCTCGTTGGTGACGTGCGGGCCATAGTAGTCAGAGGTATCGATATGGTTCACGCCGGCGGCGATCGCCTCGCGCAGAACGGCCACGGCAGCCGCCGGGTCTTTGGGCGGTCCCCACACGCCGCGGCCGGCAAGTTGCATTGCGCCGTAGCCTATGCGTTGGACCGTCAATGAAGTGCCGGGGAAGGTGAAACGGCCGCCGAGGGCGAGTGCGCCGGTGGTGTTGCTCATGGTGCTGCTCCTTTCCAGGTTACAAAAGTCAAGTATTGAAGTCTGTAAGGCGAAACAACGGAGGTCGGCAGAGGTGAGGGCGCATCAAGATCGGTGTAATGACTCGGCCGCGTATTAAGTTCATGAAGGCATCCAAAGGCGGCAGAGCGACCCGAGCTCGTCGTCCTGCCGGGATGCAAATAAACCACTTCCCCGTACTTGATACACCGCGGGTGACATTGACGGCTTGGTCTTTATGACTTACGCCTACTTTTCATAAGACATCTCGTCTCCACCGTAAACCGGCTGGAAGAAGCGACACTCCGAACGATTCAAATGAACGAAGAGGATGAAGCTTTGAAACAACGGCTCGACCGACTCGAGAAGCATTAGGCATGGGAGGAAGGATGCGACAACTTCACCTTCGATTCGGGGGCGGCATAGTTTGGTGCAGGCGATTCATGGGTATTGTCGCGCTGCTTTGCTGCTCAGCCTGTTTCACAGGCCGGTTGTTTGGGCAGTGGGCGACCGGATCCGGCGGGGCGATCTACTACAACGGCGGCAACGTTGGGATCGGAGCGAACCCTCCTGCCAACGGCAAGCTTGAAGTCTACGACGTCAACGTTACAGACCCGCCGATCTTAACATTCGCCGGTAACAGTACTGCCGTGCCGTCGAATTACTTCGGTGGCAGTATTATGTACAACTTCACTGGCGGACAGACAGAGGTTGCCCTGTGGAACAGGTTTTGGAGCTCTGCGCGGGCATTTGATTTTATCCAGGCGACGAGCGTATCACCGTATTACACGCGACTGATGACAATTCTTTCGAATGGCAATGTCGGCATAGGAACGACAAATCCGCAGAACCTGCTCTCCGTTAGCGGCACCATTCAGGCCAAAGAAGTGATCGTCAACACCGGTTGGTCTGACTACGTTTTCGACCCCGGCTACCACTTGCGTCCCTTATCGGACGTCGCCGCCTACATCAAAGAAAATCATCACCTTCCCGATATCCCGTCAGGGGCGGAGGTAAAGGGAAAAGGCGTTTCGGTGGGCATGATGGAGTCAAAGCTGCTGGCGAAGGTGGAAGAGCTCACGCTCGAAATGATTCAGATGAATGAGGAGAACAAGGCGTTAAAAGAGCGGCTTGACCGGCTGGAGAAGCATTAGTCAGAGGAGGCAACAATGGAACGGTTTGGTTTTCCGAAACGCGCGCGAATGGCTCGAACGGCGTTCGGGCTGGCATTGAGTGTTTTTCGATCTGCTGCCGTGCGCAAGGGACGAATCTGTCGCTGCCTGCAATGACGCTGAGCACGGGCACCACGCTGTATGAAGCGCCAAGCACAATCACCAATAGCTCGACCTTCGTGGTGCAGACAGCGGCGAGCGTCACGTTTACAGCGGGCAGCTCGATTACACTCGCACCGGGATTTCATGCCATTGGGGGATCGGCCGCTGTTACGTTCCGCGCAACGATCAATCCGGCGGTGGGATCGGAGCCAATCACCACTACGACGAACGCCGACCCACCCGCCGCAGCGCCGAGCAGAGAGTACATTTACTCAAACGGAAAGTTAGTGGCAATCGAGAATCCGCATTAGATTCTTAAATCAAAGATCGTAAACAAGAATACTTCAACATTCTAAGTTGTAAGGTCAAGCAGCCGCCAGCAGATCAACGATTTTCTCGATTGCTTTGTCAGCGTGGTGGTAAGCGACTTCGAGTTTGCTGTTCGGTTGATGAGCGGGGTCGGGCCGGTGGTGAAAGCGGCTGTTGGCCAGCGGACCGCAGAGGCGCTTGTGGAAGAAGAGGAACAGGAGTGCGACTTGAACACCCTTGGTCGAGAGCCGGTAAGCGTAACGGCGACCGTCTCGTTCGACTAGGCCGTGACCTTTCAGTTTGCGGAGATCGTAACGAAGCTGGTTCAGCCCGTAGGTCTTAGCGGTTAGCTGGAAGGTGGTGAGAACAGCCTCATGGATCTGTTTAGCGGTCCAGCCGCCGACGGTGTTGCCGCCGTGCAGCAGAACCTCCAGCAGGCGAATGACCCGTGCGTCGTGGATTTTGATGCCGGGATAGCGAACGGAACCGAGGGTGATGGGCAAGGCAAGCCGCTGGAGTAGCGGAAAATCCACATGGACGTTGAGGCACTGGGCTTGGAAACCGGCGAATCGGTTGGTGATGATCTGGAAGCGTTGGCGCACCGCGTCGAGATGGTCGAGTCCCTTTTTGAGGCCAAAATCGCGCAGATTATTGGAGCAGATCTCGTTGCGCAGAAAGCGCGAGAACTTTTCGTATTGCTTGAGAAAGGCATTCTTCCAATAGGCGCGAAAGACGTGATGGCCATGTTCGATCTGATCGATGACTGTGGCCAGTTTCCCGTGCAGCCGCTTGTTCAGGCGGACGCCGAAAATCTCGCTAATGCGGTTAGCCGTGAGGCGCCACAGGCCGATCTCGCAGCTGCGCTCGAAGATCTTGTGAATCGGAAAATGACGCTTGAAGATGAAGTTCCGGCAGTATTCGATCTGGGCGATAGAATAGAAACGCGACAGACTCATCGCGCCCCGCTCCTTGTTTGAGAACTTCGGCCCAAGAATCAATGTCCAGTAATCGAGTTGCTGGCGGATGATCGCCGGGCTCAAGCGGTCGGCGGCGGCTTGTAAGGCCGCGACATCGTCCACCGCCAGGAAGGCGTTGTCGTTCTTACGAAAGCCGACTTGGCTACGGTTCAGTTCCCGTTCGATGAAGGAATGGCCGTTGAGCCAGTAGGTGGCGTGGAACGGAAAGAAGCTGGCCACACGGATAACGATGGGGCCGAGCACCTCATCGCGGACGTAAAAATAGTAATGCGTGAAGCGGCTCAGTTGGTGCGCCAGAATGCGATAGTTCGGATCGTTAGTTGGATGCTTCGGGACGCTGATCCGGAATGTCCGGCCCTGTTCCATGCTTTTGAAAATGAAGTAGACGCCATACTCGTCCTTCTTCTCCATGCGATGCAGCGCAGGCAGAACGTAATCCTCTTTGCGCACGCCTTTTTCCGCCCACTGAATCGGAATGCGTTGATTCCCAGCATACGCTTCCACCCAGCCCTGGTAGTCTTTAGTGCGCTGGCTCAACACTTCCTTGCTTACTACAGGGAGGCCCAGAACCTCGTGGAAAAACCATACTACTTGCTCCGGCCTCGATAGGCCGCTCAAATATCCGTTGATGACGATGCGGTCGAAACAGTGGTATACAAAAATCAGCAAGCTGCCAAACAGCTTTGTGAACGTCTCCATCGGTCGTCTCCTTTCTCTCGTTTCGCTAACAAGATCATCGGACAGACGACCGGTGGTTTCAAAATTTCAAATATCTTTGGCTAGAGACTGAGCTTAGAAATGCCAGAGGAGAAAACGATGAACAGGCGCCATCGCAACGGACTAATTTTTGCCGCTCTCATTCTTGCGGTCGCCATGCAGACGGGGGCGCAGACGACCGCGCCGCCACCAGCGGGTTCGTTGGATAACAGCCAGGGGCTGGAGGTGGAACTGGTTGAAGCACACAACCGGATGGCGATACCCTCCGAAATCCACCGCAAGGCCGGCAAGTTTATCCTCGTAGTGGCCAACCGGATGGAGGACCCGGCTTCATGGTTCGTGGTGGATGCCGCACCGGCGGCGCAGGCCGCCGCCAGCGAAGGGACGACGGCCGCGCCTACCACCGCCGCAGGGCATGTCCTGGCCATCGGCTCGGGGCAAAGCGAGCGGAAACGGCGGGCGGGTGCGATTTTTGACGCAGCGGCGGGGACGTACCAACTGAAAGGCGCGGTTTCTGGAACCGTGCTCTGCACCATCGTCATTGAGTGAAACATATGGACGTCAGAAAGACTCCGGTTGGGTTCGCTTTTGTCCTGGTACTGGCGTTTGCCGCATGCCGCTTAGACGGCCAGACACCGGTTAGCGCCGGCTGGGGCGGGATCGGCGATCCGGCGGAAGCCCCGGGAGATCCAGCGTCGAGTTATGCGCTGGATACGGTGGACCACGTGAACTTCTACAGCGGAAGCGTGAATGTGGCGATTCCGGTGACGGTGTTCGGCGGACGGGGCACGGTTTCCAAGACGATCGCGATTCCAATTCAACGGCAATGGTCGGTCTACGCGAATGCGCCATCGTCGCAGATGTGGAATTACATAGGGGGACGCTATACCTCGGGATTTATCACATTTTCCACGTCCAGCCCGAACCCGACTTCCTGTTTGAACACGACGAACCACGCGTATTACGGCAGCAAGGCAACGAGCTATATCACCTGGAACGGCTATGACGGTTCGCAGACGGTGCTGGTGGATACGACGTTTTATGGAGAGCCGGAAGATCCAAACGGCTCTTGCCAGCCCGCCGACCGCGGCACGGTGTTCCGCAGCACGGATGGCAGCGGACTGATGTTTGTGGCGAACGCCGACGTTCACGACGGCGACGGGTCTGTGAGTGGAAAGCTTATTACGCGCGACGGGACGAAATACTCGTTTTCGAGCGACTCGTATGTGAATCAGATAGAGGACCGGAACGGCAATCTGATTCAGTTTTCGTTTTCGAGCACACCGAGCGGCGGAATCTACACAGTAACCGACCCATTAAACCGCCAGCCGACGGTGAACTTCACGGAGGATCTGGTTCACGACGATAAAGATGTGATCACGTATCCGGGCTTTAACGGAGCGTCGCGGACGGTTACGGTGAACTATGCGCTCCTGGCAAACGCGCTGACCTCAGGCGAGTCTCCCCAGACTTATAAGGCGCTATTCCCGGAGCTTTCCGGATCTTCGACGACGCAGTTCAACCCGTATGTGATTTCGTCGGTGGCGTTGGCGGACGGCACTTCGTATAGCATGCTGTACAACAGCTACGGCGACTTGACGAGGCTCACTTTGCCAACGGGCGGCTACATTCAGTACCAGTATTCGGAAGCGTATGCGGGCGGATCGAGCGGTGCGATTCTGCTGGCCGACGGCACGTATAAGATCCAGCGCCACCTTCTGGAACGGGGCGAGTATTCGCACACGGCGGCGCTGCTGGGAAAAATGGTTTACCTGCTTCCTTCGAGCGGCACGTACAACGGGCGGCCTTACGTGTTGGCCACCGGGAAATTCGAAGACGCGAACGGCAATATTCTTCGCGGGGAGAACCATTATTTCTACGGCAATCCCTATTCGGCGACGGCACCACCGGCGGACAATACGTACGCCGACTGGTGGGAAGGGCTGGAATACGAAACCGACATAACGGACGGTGGCACGACTGTTTTCGAAGCGACGGCGCGGCTTTATCAGCAGCGGCCCTGGGCGGCGGGCGAGAACCCGTGGTTCGTGATAACCGCCGATGCAGCACCGCTGCACGACCCGCAACTGTGCCAGGCGAATACGGCGGTGGGCTCGGCAACGGCAGGCGCAGTTTACGTGTTCGACCAGTACAACAATGCGACGGACCAATATCAATCGGCGTTCGGGAGCGCGCCGGCTATCGGGAGCGCGTGCCCGTCGAGCATGAGCCCATACCTGCAGCACACGAACACGAGCTACCTGGTATCAAACGCCCGGGGAACCTATACCGGCGCGAGCACCAATCTGGTAAGCCTGCCGAGCGAAGTGAAGGTGTGGGACGGCGCGGGCAATCTGACCAGCGACACGAAGCTGGGCTACGACGAGCCGCAGTACGGGCTGGCCAATTGCCCGAATCTCGTCGGCCACGATAACGCTAACTTCGCGGGCGGCGGCACGCGTGGGAACCTGACATCTGTGCAGCAGTATTTGAATACCAGCAACAGTTGGATCACCACCGACGGACGCGAGTATGACATTGCGGGGAACCTGGTGGGCGAGATCGACGGCGACGGCCACACGACGACCTTTTCGCACAACGACAGTTACGCGGATGGGAACAATGGCCGCAATACCTACGCCTTCTTGACATGGCTCCAAAACGCCCAAGGGCAAACCACGTTCACCTCCAATTACGATTACGGCAGCGGGCAGCCTTACGAGGGTACGGACATCACAGGCAACTACTGGCTGAACGGCTATGGCAGTGCGGGCATGGCGACGGACCGGCTGGTGGAAACCACGCGCGGCTACAACACCAACAACGCGGCGCAAACAAGCTATAGCTATGCGGCGGCGACGGACCGGCTGACGTATCAGGACCAGACGGCGGCGGGCGATAAGGCGCTGGCGGTGGAAGAATGGTGGGACGACTTCGGACGGCCGACGGTCTCTAAGGCTTATGAAGGCGCCGGCGGGTATATCGAGACGGACACAAGCTACGATGCGCTGGGACGGGTGGCAAGCGTGAGCAATCCGTACCGGCCGGGCGAGACGGCGGCGTACACGACGTACGTGTACGACCCGTTGGGGCGGGCGACGAGTGTGCAGAGCCCGGACGGCTTGACGGCGACGACGAAATACAGCGGCAATGCGGTGACGGCGACGGACCAGGCGGGCAAGGCGCGCACGCTGGTGAGCGATGCGCTGGGGCGGCTGACGGATGTGTATGAAGATCCGAGCGGCAATAATTTCCATACCAACTATGCGTATGCGAACAATGTGGTGACGGTGACGCAAGGCGGCGAGACGCGCAGTTTTGTTTCGGATACGCTGGGGCGATTGAAGTCGGCGGTGAACCCGGAGAGTGGGACGGTGGGTTACACCTACGATAGTGCGGGCAATTTGTTGACGCGCACGGATGCGCGCGGGATTGTGACGACGTACGGCGGCTACGATGCGCTAAACCGGCCGACGACGATTACTTATTCGGATGGCACGCCCGCGGTGACGCTGGGTTATGACGCGGTGGCGAATTCGACCGGGCAGTTGACGAGTATTTCCAACAGCAATTCGGCGACAACGTATACGGCATTCGATGCGCTGGGGCGGGTGACGGCGAGCAGCCAGCAGGTAAACGGCTTGACGTATGGCTTTACGTACACGTACAATCTGGCCGGGGCTTTGACAAGCGAGACGTATCCTTCGGGGCGGGTGGTGACAACGGGATATGATGCGGCGAACCGGTCCTACTCGCTAAGCGGGAATTTGAATGGGTTGGG
The DNA here is from genome assembly GCA_963785595.1 of Bryobacterales bacterium. Lineage (GTDB taxonomy): Bacteria > Acidobacteriota > Terriglobia > Bryobacterales > Bryobacteraceae > Bog-105. Next base: position 833,996 of record CAWAVY010000007.1, read on the forward strand.
AACGAATTACATTACGCAGACGGCGTATCTGTCGAATGGCGGAATTAGCAGTTTGGCGCGCGGGAACACGCTGTGGTATCTGGAGGGGTATAACAACCGGCTGCAGTTGACCAGCGCAGAGCATGTCGGCGGTGGGTGGCGGATTGACGTTGGCGCAGAGCTATGGCTATGACGGCTTGAACCGGTTGATATCGGCGAGCGAGACGGGGAGTTGGGCGCAGACTTACAATTACGATCAGTACGGCAACATGTGGATGCCGAGCAGTAGTTTGGGAGCGCCGCCGGTGGGGCCGGGCGCGCCGACGTCGAATGTGTATACCACTGCGAATAACCGGAATGCGAATTCGACGTACGATGCGGCGGGGAATTTGACGGTGTTTGGCACGGTCGCGGTCGCCTATGATGCGGAGAACCGGCAGAAGACGGCGGGTTCGAATAGCTACGCCTACGATGGCGCGGGGCAGCGGGTGGGAAAGACGACGCCGAGTGGAACGACGACGTTTGTGTATGACGCGTTTGGGCAGTTGGCAGCGGAATATTCAACGGCGGTGGTGACGAATTTGTGCAAGACGTGTTATTTGAGTACGGACCATCTGGGGAGTACGCGGCTGGTCACCGACGGCGCTGGGAATGTAGTGGCGCGGCATGATTATGCGCCGTTTGGGCAGGAGATTGTGGCGGGGGTGAACGGGCGGACATCGCTATGGGGCGCGAGCGATAATGTTGCGCAGAAGTTTACTGGATATGGGCGGGATACGGAGACGGCTTTGGATTTTGCGCAGGCGCGGTATATGTCGGCGGGGTTGGGAAGGTTTATGAGCCCGGATCCGGGGAATGCGGGAGCGGATTTCACGAATCCGCAGAGTTGGAATGGGTATGGGTATGTGTTGGGGAATCCGCTGGGGATGGTGGATCCAAGTGGCGAAAGTGTAGCCGATTGGTTCGGCGGGATTTGGGACACCATTTCGGGTTGGGTTGGCGGCGGGGGAGATAGCTGTCAGTACCTGGTTTGCACGACAGTGACCGGCGTCTCGGACATCGACCCAGTCAGCAGTCCGGTCGGAGGCGGGCTAGTGCCGATCGGCGGGAGCGGAGGTGGCGGAGGAGCGGGCGGTGGTGTCCCTGTATACACTGCGACCGGACTGGGCAAAGGAGATATTCAGACAGTAAGCGCGCCCTCCACTGCGGCGCTTAAACCGGCAAAGAACGTGTTCTTTATTGAGGCCAACCGGGGAACCTTGGTCTTAAATAAGGTCCTTCCTAAAGCCTGTATTGTTTCCGGCACGTATCACTATTCAACGGGCATGAATGGAAATCGTGATTACACGGTGGCCGGAGAGGGTCCACTACCGCCTGGAAACTACACGCTCCATCCTTTCGAGATTAGTCCAGCGGGGTTCTTTCGAAAATTCCTTGACCCGCGTGACTGGGGCGATTTTCGCGTGACATTGCATCCGGATCCGGGCACTAATACCTACGGAAGAAGCGGCTTCTTCCTTCACGGTGGCTTGAAACGGCACGGCTCGGAAGGTTGCCTGAAGGTGGAAGGCAGCAACCAGGATGATCTATTCCAGCAACTTCAGGGCGCAGCCGATCCCGTTCCCGTCAGGGTGACCGTACCATGATGGACCGACTAAATGGTTGGCTGCTGTTCGCGATGCTCGGTGCCCTCTCGCAGGCGGTGGGTATCGGATTATTTGCACAGATATCGTCGAGTAGCTGGCCTTCGTTGGGGCATCCCATCATACTGATCAGTACCTTTGTGGTCTTGGTCTTGCTTCTCTGGTGGAGACTGAAGAAGCATCAAAACGCGAGCGCTGTCGCTGCCGCCGGACTGTACCTTTCCCTTGGATATGTTGTGGCGTTTCATAGCGTTGGTGCTATTGCATTCCCAGGCCTTTTGAAGGATTTCGGTTCGGAGGGCTACGTTGGTTCGGTCTTCCGTGTCTTCTGCGCAGCTATGCTTCTACATACTGCCTGCGCAGCCTCGGTATTTGCCGTCCTGAAATTCCTGTCAGCGAGGACTAAGATAACTGCTCAGTGACACGATTACCGGCAAAGTCCGGGACACCGTCCATGCCGTCAAATCCTTGCAGCAATGCAGACCCGTTCAAGTTGGATTATTCCCAGAAGCTCTACAAGAATGGGACGCAGACCACGCAGCAACACATTTTGCAAAATCACACCGTAGGGGGCAAAGGTCCATCGTTCTACGTTGGCGATTGGCTGGCGATCAAGCTCTTCAATGCATCAACCCTGACCGATGGGAACTTGGCTCCTCCGCAGTTCCAAAGGCCGGGGACTTACACGCTTCGTTGGGACGCGCCACCTCTACCGTGGCCTCTGAACTTAATCTGGCCTGGTTCCAAGATTGGCTGGGGACAGACTGGACAACCGACATCGACAAACCAATTTGTGGTTAAGACAAACTGCAGCACTGTGATCACGTCATATCCTGTGAATCCTTAGGCTCACCAATGAACAAGAGAATGCTCGCAGGCATCGCATTGTTAGGCTCATTAGCGCTAGGCGCTGCTTGCACGGTAGTGTGGAGAACCATGTCTAAAAGATACATCGCCCGATGGGAAAAGTTCCCTGGCGGAGATTCATCGACTTCCAAGGAGGCGGAGGGTACCGGCAACATATGTATCGTTTCGCACGTTAGTAGGCCATGGGAGATATCCGCATGCGCAGATGTTCATCTTGTTCCAGATGTCTATCGTGCAATGGGTGTCGACGAAAGCCACATCGTCAGATGGCAGGACGAGCACGGATTTGACAGCGGTGGCGTTGATCCTACCGGGACCCTTCTGGCACCTGGGTATCCAATCTTTTCCAGGCTGGCCTGGACTTTGATCGAGCCCGTGTACCTGCAGGGCCAGGATCTCTCAGAGTTAATGCAGGAGGCAAAAAGGATTTCACTCCAATCAAATGATCCCGTCCTTCAAGCCAATCTTCGCAAGCTCACGGTGCTCGCAGAAAGGGCCCTGGTAGAATCCAAGGCACTTCGCCTCGGCTGATTCTCATGCATGATCGTCTGTCGTGCTTAAAACTCTACCGGCAAAGTCAGGGACGCCGCCATTGGCCGCTTGCGAGTCAGCAATCCTAGGTGCGGTAAACAACAGGTTTAAGGCCCAATTTACGGCGGCCAACGTTACCAAGCGCTTCCAGTTCTCAAAGGGCGCAGCGGACGGAAGTGGCACGCTGAACTTGAACATTAATGTTCCGGCTTCGATGCAGCCAACTAAGGTCGCCGTGGGTCGTTTCCCCGTCAATCCTGCGACCTATGTTCTCGGAGCCGGCGCTACTCTCCATATTCCTCAGGGGCCTGGCGGAGCGGACAGCCCTTTAACATTGCCCTTTAGCGCCAGTCAATTTACGGCACATCTTGACTCAGCTCTTCCGTACAACCCTATCGGATTATTTGCCCATTTAATAGAAGACATGAGCAATCTCGGGGGATACAAACCATGTCCTTAGCAGCACAGGCGCGGAATGTTCACGGCATTGTGCGGCTTCTCCTATGGCTCACCTTTAGCTCGCTGTTCACGATGTCTGGACAGACGCTTGAGATCAAGCTGATTGACGGACGAAACGGGCGTCCCATCCAGAACAGTTGTGTGAACGTTTGGATAGGGGGCGCCCAAAAAGATGCGCTGGCAATTCCGTCTGACAAGGACGGAATTGCCCATCTTCGCCTCACGAGCAAAGATGACGAAGTTGATACCCAAAATCACTGGAAGGCCTGTGGAGCGTTTGGCGCGATCAATCCTGTTGTAAAGTACGAAGACTTCATCGAAGTCAATGTCGGTTACGTCGTTTGCGAGCCACACGGAACTGACTTTTCTTGGCTTGAGCTGAAGAAAATTCCCACGAAGCAGCTAATGCAGACGGGTGTTGTGACCGCCAATGCCTGCGGCAAGTTTGCCGCTTCGCCCGTGCCTGGAGAGTTGATCATCTTTGTGAGGCCCCTGAACTTTTGGGAGAAATTCAAGCAATAACCGGAACCGAACCGGAACCGAACCGGAACCGGAACCAACCGGAACCGAACCGGAACCGGAACCGGGACGGACGACATTAAAATGCACTAAATGGGAAAGCCCGTCTGATTCCATGATCGGAAGCAAACTCTATGGCTTTGCCGACGCAGGCCATGGTCTACGTCTATGACGCGTTTGGGCAGTTGGCAGCGGAATATTCAACGGCGGTGGTGACGAATTTGTGCAAGACGTGTTATTTGAGTACGGACCATCTGGGGAGTACGCGGCTGGTCACCGACGGCGCTGGGAATGTAGTGGCGCGGCATGATTATGCGCCGTTTGGACAGGAGATTGCGGCGGGGGTGAACGGGCGGACATCGCTATGGGGCGCGAGCGATAATGTTGCGCAGAAGTTTACTGGATATGGGCGGGATACGGAGACGGCTTTGGATTTTGCGCAGGCGCGGTATATGTCGGCGGGGTTGGGAAGGTTTATGAGCCCGGATCCGGGGAATGCGGGAGCGGATTTCACGAATCCGCAGAGTTGGAATGGGTATGGGTATGTGTTGGGGAATCCGCTGGGGATGGTGGATCCGAGTGGCGAAAGTGTAGCGGATTGGTTCGGCGGGATTTGGGACACCATTTCGGGTTGGGTTGGCGGCGGGGGAGATAGCTGTCAGTACCTGGTTTGCACGACAGTGACCGGCGTCTCGGACATTGGCACAGTCAGCAGTCCGGTCGGCGGCGGGCTAGTGCCGATCGGCGGGAGCGGAGGTGGCGGAGGAGCGGGCGGTGGTGTCCCTGTATACACTGCGACCGGACTGGGCAAAGGAGATATTCCGACCGTGAGCTCGCCCTCCACTGCGGCGCTTAAACCGGCAAAGTCAGGGACGCCGCCATTGGCCGCTTGCGAGTCAGCAATCCTAGGTGCGGTAAACAACAGGTTTAAGGCCCAATTTACGGCGGCCAACGTTACCAAGCGCTTCCAGTTCTCAAAGGGCGCAGCGGACGGAAGTGGCACGCTGAACTTGAACATTAATGTTCCGGCTTCGATGCAGCCAACTAAGGTCGCCGTGGGTCGTTTCCCCGTCAATCCTGCGACCTATGTTCTCGGAGCCGGCGCTACTCTCCATATTCCTCAGGGGCCTGGCGGAGCGGACAGCCCTTTAACATTGCCCTTTAGCGCCAGTCAATTTACGGCACATCTTGACTCAGCTCTTCCGTACAACCCTATCGGATTATTTGCCCATTTAATAGAAGACATGAGCAATCTCGGGGGATACAAACCATGTCCTTAGCAGCACAGGCGCGGAATGTTCACGGCATTGTGCGGCTTCTCCTATGGCTCACCTTTAGCTCGCTGTTCACGATGTCTGGACAGACGCTTGAGATCAAGCTGATTGACGGACGAAACGGGCGTCCCATCCAGAACAGTTGTGTGAACGTTTGGATAGGGGGCGCCCAAAAAGATGCGCTGGCAATTCCGTCTGACAAGGACGGAATTGCCCATCTTCGCCTCACGAGCAAAGATGACGAAGTTGATACCCAAAATCACTGGAAGGCCTGTGGAGCGTTTGGCGCGATCAATCCTGTTGTAAAGTACGAAGACTTCATCGAAGTCAATGTCGGTTACGTCGTTTGCGAGCCACACGGAACTGACTTTTCTTGGCTTGAGCTGAAGAAAATTCCCACGAAGCAGCTAATGCAGACGGGTGTTGTGACCGCCAATGCCTGCGGCAAGTTTGCCGCTTCGCCCGTGCCTGGAGAGTTGATCATCTTTGTGAGGCCCCTGAACTTTTGGGAGAAATTCAAGCAATAACCGGAACCGAACCGGAACCGGAACCAACCGGAACCGAACCGGAACCGGAACCGGAACCGGGACGGACGACATTAAATGCACTAAATGGGAAAGCCCGTCTGATTCCATGATCGGAAGCAAACTCTATGGCTTTGCCGACGCAGGCCATGGTCTACGTTTATGATGCGTTCGGGCAGTTGGCGGCGGAGTACAACAGCCAGGCGATGGCGGCGGCGTGTGTGACGTGTTATCTGAGCTATGACCACCTGGGCACGGTGCGGATGGTGACGGATCAGAACGGGAATGTGGTGGCGCGGCACGATTTTGCACCGTTCGGGCAGGAGATTCCGGCGGGTTGGGCGGGTCGCGGAAGTTTGTGGGGATCGACAACGGATGTGGACATGAAGTTCACCGGGCAAGTAAGGGATAACGAGACGGGGGAAGATTATTTTAACGCGCGGTATCTGTATTCGCAGCAGTTGCGGTTTATGAGTGTCGATCCGGGGAATGCGGGGGCGGATGTGACCAATCCGCAGAGTTGGAATGGGTATGGGTATGTGTTGGGAAATCCGCTGGTGTTGGTGGATCCGAGTGGAAGGAATTGGATTACTGACGGGTTGACATCGCTGTGGAATCTGCTGAATGGGAGCAGTGGTTGTAGTGCGGATTTCTGCGGCGGCACCACGCAAATTAACGACGTAGATACGTCGGGCATCAGCATCGTTGCTGGCTTGGTGACAAGTCTTGGAAGTAGCGGCGGCGGCGGCGGCGCCACCAGTCCTAACCCAGGCCCGGTGCGCAATCTGCCGCCCGTGATACCGGCAAAGAACGGGTTCTCCACGCCGGGTAACTGTGTGGCGGGATTTACCGCGGCAGGTGCCGGAGTCGGAGCGGTCGGTGGAGCTTGGGTCGGCGGCGGAATCGGTGGCGCGGGCGGTGCCGCTGGTGGAACACTCGTTGCACCAGGTGTGGGTACGATTGGCGGCGGCGTTCTTGGTGCCGAAGCCGGAGCTGCTGGGGGCGCATTAGTCGGTGGTGGACTTGGCGCAGGTGCCGGGTATGTCGTCGGCAGCATCGTGTGCAGTAGCAGTACGGGCGGCGGTGGCGGGGGAGACGGCCTAACGCCTGGGGCACGCAGGAAACTGGGCAATCTTGCGAACAGGGCCGGCGAAAGAGTCCGCGACGTCATTCGCAGTCTGGGTGGCACTGGCGCAAACGTCAATCAGGCCGGTCAGTGGGCAGACAAAACGCTTGGCGAAACAGCTCAGGCTGCGGCAAATGGTGATCCGACTGCAGAAACCGCAATAGAGATAGTGAAGCAGGCTGGAAGACTCGGTCAGATTTATTAGGCCGAAGCAGTTGGATGAATATATGTCATTGACCAGTACGCAAGCAGCCGAAGTGCTTTATCCGACGTTATCCGCCTTTCATGCGGTACAAGGACATGCTCTCAAGAGTGTTCGCCAAGTACTTGTCGAAGGATCGTTGGAACGGCTTGCCTTCGATTTCGGGTCTGTAATCCTGACGGCTACGGCCGACGAGAATGACGATACCGTGAGTGTTCCGGTTTTGACTTCTGACCAACTCCCGGGGCACGAGGACGTGTCAGATGGGCAGCCTTGGCGGGAGTTCATTGGGCGAACATTCGGCTGGGGATGGCTGATTATGAATCAGCAAGGCTATATCGACGGATTGTTAATCGGCTTCGATGGCATCGAACCTCAGGTTCTGTTGAATGTGATTGCATCCTCGATCAAGGTTAGCCGGATTGCGAGGACATCGCCCTAGCCCGAACGGTGCTGGCGCACCGGCTGAAGAGGAGACACGTCACCCCTGGGGAGGTTGCTGTCTGGGAGCTGAAGGTTGCTGGATAGCAACGGCTTTGGAATGAGGCGGCTAAGGGGAAAAGCAGGAAAGGCGGTTGCTATAGGTCCCCCGCCAGTGCCGCCAAGGCAGACGGAAGGGATGGGAGGGAATCCGCTGCCGCCGGGCTCGTTTCCGGGCGGGGAGACGCTGGGGTTGCCGCCGGGTTTGAAGATTCCGGGCCCACTCTCGTGGCAGGCATTATTGGGTTTGTGGGATTGGGATTGCGCTGGCGGTGTCTGTATCCCTGAGTTCGGCAGCGACTTTGAGGCACCGGCACAGAGTTGGGAGGGCTATAGGGCCTACGCTGCTTGCTTGGTTGGCGCGCTGCCCACAGTCCTCAGTGCGTCGGCAATCGGAATTGGGGGTACCGCAGCGTTGGGGAAGTCCTTCATGGAACGGTTTCCGGTTCCTGCGGGTATTTTGCGGAAACTGCCGGAAAGGGTCGCGACGAACGGCCTGAAGTGGGGCACAAAGGGACAAGTGACTGGCGCGGCGGTTTTCGCTGTCACATTCGAGGTGGAACTTAACCGCGCCGCCAAATCTTGCTCTCAGAGCACAGGCTATCTTCCATGGGTTCTTCAATGACTTTGAGGCCTAATCCACGGGACAGGCGGCTGGCGGGTGGAATTGTGGGCTTCCTCCTGGTGTTTGCCGGAATAGGGTACTTCGTGCTATTGGCTGTCGCTCTCACGGTCTTCGGGCCGTGGACGGGCCACCTAGAAGTACCCGCCTTTATGTTTGGTTTTGGAGTGTTGCTGATCTGGGCTGGCCACAGTTTCCTGAAGCCTAAACGGGCGACCGGCCCGAGAGCTAATCCAGGGCTTGACCTCGATCTCATATTCGTCAAGTATCGCCGCATCCCGGAGCTATTCGCAGTGGCGGGGTGCGGATTAACGTTGGCGTGCGCCGCGGCGGGCTCCGTGGGAATGCGCTGGCCTTCCCGGGTACCGCTTTGGATCTTGATCGGAGGGCCCGTCGGTATCGGCTTGCTCAGTACGAGGATTCTTGTGGCCCTGCCTCTTCGATCCGTTCCTTTCACAGGGAACCCATCGAGCCGATGGCCCTCTGGAGTCCGCTTCGCGGCGAGGACGGCTCTTAGAGTTGGCTGGTTCGGCTATTTCGCCGTGTTTTTCTTCGCCTTTGACATCGCCTCGCTTGTGCCCGATCACTGGCGGCTAGCGGCGCAAATTGCCGCCTTTTCGCTAACTGCGCTGTTGTACGCGTCCCAGGCCGTTGAACTCCATTTTGGAAAGGTCAGGCAGTTGGGGCTCGGCCCGGATAGTCACGAGTAGTTCGCCTATTTGCATTCGGCTTCACTGGGCGATGATGGCGCAACGAACGAAACGGGGGCCACGAATCGTGACAGCGTACTTGCAGTCCCGTCCGAGGAGACCAAATAACACTTCGAAAGACAACTCGGATACTTCGAGGGTATCTCGTGGAAGTGCGCCCGGAAAGTGAGAGACACCGTAAAACGGAACAGTTTTGCAGCAAATGTTTTTCCGTATTTCCCTACACCGCGTGCCCGGCGCCGTTGGGCCAGAACTCGCGGCAATCGGCTACATACCAAAGATTGCCTTGATCCAACTGCCAATCCCTGAAGACCTTTCCGACGTCGCGCCAAATCTGATAGCAGACGAGCTTCTGGAAATAAAAGGTCCACATTCCATTGCTGCGGTGGCCGAAGATAGTACCAACCGAATTTTGTAAACGAACGCGCTTGTCCGATTGCTTTTGTATGCCGATGGTGCGGACAATGTTGGAGCGAATCGTAGACCATGCGTCTTCCTCGCCTGCACCAGCCTCACCGGCGCCGCCGAGAATCATGTAGTCGGTCTGAATCGTGCCTTTTCGGGGCGCGGCCGTTTGGACGGCTCCTTTGGCCGCTTTGGGATCGGCCGTGGCCATTTCTCCCATTCGCGCGCTCATCCAGTTGACCTTGGCGGCGATGCGGTTTTGGGCTAATCCGGCATCACGGCCCACCATGGCGGCCTCCATTGGCGATCCCGCTGTGGAGATGGCGTTGCAGTGATAGACTACCGGCTCCTCACGGGTGCCTTCCACCACCACCATGCAGCCGTTCACTCCGGCGGTAAAGAAAATATCGGGGTCGTTGGTGTCCTGCACAGGAAAAGCGGCTGGATTGGGGGGATTCTGCGCTATCGCCGGCTTGGCGTTCCTCTGGGCTTGGGGACGCGTTTTGCGCAATGTCGTTCTGAGGAACTGATCTTTGGCCCATGGCAGGTAGTACATCGCCATGGCAGGCGGGTTGACTGTATTGAGGTTCTTGGTAAGCATCACTCTAGTGCCGTTGCGGTTCAGGTCGCAACCCCAAATCCGGCTGGCGCCTTTTAACTGAAACAGCGACTCACCGGTAGTGATGTTGTTATTCGCCTTGAACAAGTTCGTCGATGTGTTAGGTTGCAGGCCATTTACGCCTTCGGCGTCGCCCGGCCAGAGGACGTTGGCTCGGGCAAAACCAAACGGGTCGTTCCGAAAAAGGTTATTGAGTTCCTGGGACACTTTCACCTCCGGTAGAGACGATAGCAGACGCCCGGTGCTCCGCTCGCCACTTTTCGGCGTTTCCAGCATCCAATCTTCAGTCCCATGAAAAATTTGAAAGGTATTCATCACGTAACGGCTATCACCGGCGATGCCCAGAAGAACGTGGATTTTTACGCCGGCGTTCTGGGCATGCGGCTGGTGAAGAAGACGGTTAATTTCGACGATCCAAACAGTTATCACCTATATTTCGGAGACCAAACGGGTTCGCCCGGCTCTTTGCTGACGTTTTTCGCGTGGCCGGGAGCGGCGAAGGGGCGCATTGGCGCAAGCGAGCCGGTGGCCGTTAGTTTTCAGGTTCCGAAAGGGGCGCTGCCTTTGTGGGAGGAACGCTTAGGAACGCGGCGGGAGAATGGGCGATTGACGGTATCCGATCCGGACGGCATGCGCGTGGATTTAGTGGAAAGCAGCAGTGAAACCCCTTCACCGGCGATTGAACGGATTCATTCAGTCACGTTGCAGTTGGCGGATGTAAAGCGGTCGGGTTCACTCTTTGTGGAAGGACTGCAATTTACTCAGGTGGCGGAGGATCGTTATCAGGTGGGAGACGGGCCAAACGCCGGTTATGTTGAAGTGCAGCGTGGCGGAGGCGGGCGCGGCCTGATGGGAGCGGGTACGATTCATCACGTGGCATTTCGGACGGACGACGATGCGACTCAGCAGGAATGGCTGGGCCATGTTGTTAGGCTAGGTTTGCACGCATCGCCTGTTATGGACCGCAAATATTTCCATTCCATCTACTTCCGGGAACCGAGTGGCGTGCTTTTCGAGATTGCCACGGACCCACCCGGTATGACGGTTGACGAAGCGGCGGGACATTTGGGAGAGAGTCTTACGCTGCCGGCGCAATATGAAGGATTGAGGAGCGAGTTGGAAGCCACGCTTCCGCCGCTGAAAACGCCGAGTTTGGAGTTGGTGCTCTGACTACTCAGCAAGATCTGGGGTTCAAACACCGCTTTGAGCCGGCGAGCGCGCCGGACGCGCCATGCTTGCTTTTGCTGCATGGCACCGGCGGCGATGAAAGCAATTTGTTGCCGTTGGGCCGGGCGATTGCACCGGGAGCCGCATTATTGAGCCCGCTGGGCAAGGTGCTCGAGCAAGGCATGGCGCGCTTCTTCCGGCGCTTGGCCGAAGGAGTATTTGACCAAAAGGACCTGGAATTGCGCACCAAAGACTTGGCCGAATTTGTGGAGCGCGCCCGCGTGGCGTATGGAATTCCAAAGGGCAAACTTGTGGCCGTGGGATTTTCGAATGGCGCCAACATCGCCTCGAGCCTGCTGTTGCGTTTTCCCGAGACGCTGGCGGGAGCGGTGCTGATGAGAGGCATGGTGCCGTTTGTACCGAAGCAGGCAGTGGAGTTGAACCGCAAGCCGGTGTTACTGTTGAACGGCTTGGAAGACCCCATTGTAGGAACCGATGAAGTGGCGGAATTGGCGAACATCCTGCGGGCGGCGAATGCCGAAGTGACGCTGCATTGGGAACAGGCTGGGCACACGTTGTCGAACGGGGACGTGTTGATGGCGACGGATTGGATGCGGAGATTCTACTGAAAAGCGCCGCCGCGGCCAGCGAAGTACACTACAGTATCGGTATACTCCTTGGCCACTCCATCAAAGCCGCCGCCAGCCCCCGGCCGGGCCGCACCCGACCCGCGCCGCATTGCGCAGCTTGCCGGGCAGGCCGCTTTGTTCAACGCGCAGCGGTGGTTCACGCGCGAGCGGAACTGGATTAACGACCAACAACTGCAGCTTTGCCGGATAGCGGCGCCCACGTTCTTCGAGCAACAGCGGGCCGAATGGTTTCGCGACCGGCTCAACGCCCTGGGGTGGGACGCGAAGATTGACCGGGCCGGCAATGTGCTGGCTGCGCGCGCTTCGGAAAGCGAATCGCCATCGCTGATTGTCTCTGCGCACCTTGATACGGTAATCGCGCCCAAGCGCATGGAGGACGTTTACTTTTCGCCGGACGGGCGGTTAGTGGGGCCCGGCAGTTCGGATAACGGCGCGGGTTTGGCGGCACTGCTGGCTCTGGCGCGTGTCCTGAACGAGACACCAGACCTGTGGCGGCTCGCTTCTTCGCTATTACTGGTGGCGAATGTCGGCGAAGAGGGCGAAGGCAATTTGAGCGGCATGCGTTTTTTATGTAAGCAGGCCGCGCAGGTAGCGCGAGTGCGTGCCTTCCTGGTACTGGATGGGCCGTCTACCGACCACATTACAGCGCAAGCGCTGGCAAGCCGGCGTTTTGAAATCAGCTTTGCGGGTCCGGGCGGCCATAGTTGGAACGATTACGGCACGCCGAATCCGGTGCATGCGGTGGGCGAGGTGATCAGCGTATTCGCGCAATCGGCGGATGCGCGGCTGGGCGCGGAACGCCGGCCGCGGTGTTCGTATAATTTCGGGCTGGTGGAAGGCGGCACCAGCGTGAACTCGATTCCATCGAGCGCCCGCGCGAAGTTGGACTTACGTTCGGAAGATCCGCTTTTATTGGATGAAATTGCCGGATTGTTGACAACGGCGGTGGAACGAAGTTTGGAGCGGGAGAACCGCGATGTACGAAGCGAGCGGTTGACGGCCAAGATCAAGGAGTTGGGATCGCGGCCGGGCGGGAAACTGCCGGAAAACTCGCCACTGCTACGCACGCTGGAAGCGGTGGATTCTTATTTAAACATCCGGGCGCGGGTGGATTGCGCGTCCACCGACGCGAACGTGCCGCTCTCAATGGGATTGCCCGCTGTCTCGATTGGCGCGGGCGGGCAAGGCGGTGGAGCGCATACACAGCAGGAGTGGTATCAACCTGACACGCGCGATTTGGGTTTGCGGCGCATCCTGCTGGCGCTGGTGGCGCTCGCCGACGAGTGAGTTCCGCGGCTTCACAACCAGCCAACCCACAACATGCCGCGCGCTGGCAGGCGGAAGCAGCGCTGGCGCTGGTTGCCGTTATCTGGGGCGGGACCTTTGTGATAGTGAAGCAGGCTCTCACAGATATATCCACGCTGTACTTCCTGTTTTTGCGCTTCTCTCTGGCGAGTGTTTGCATGGCGCTACTGTTTGCTCCTGGCTTTCGCAAAATGCAGTGGCGTGAAGTCCGGCGCGGCTTGGCGCGGGGCGCGGTGGCGGGTTTGTTGCTTTGGCTCGGTTACATTTTGCAGACATTGGGGCTGAAATATACCTCGGCGGGTAACTCGGGTTTTTTAACGGGATTGTATATTGTGCTGGTGCCTTTGATTGGCGCGGCGATTTTTCGGCGGCGGCCGGGAGGGCGGGAGGTTGGCGGCATACTGGTTGCGGCCGTGGGGATGGTAGTGATGACGCTGCCATCGCTTGAGGCCAACTTCCATATGAACCCGGGCGACCTGCTGACACTTGCCTGCGCGGCGGCTTTTGCGTGCCACCTTTTGACTCTGGGCTATTATTCCCAACGCGAAACGACGGAGGCGCTAGCGCTGGGACAGATTGCGTGCGCGGCGATTTTATCCGCATGCGCATTGACAATTGAGCCGCCGCGAGCGGTGTGGAGCGGCGCGCTGTGGATGGCTCTGGGGGTAACGGCGGTTTTTGCGACGGCGGCCGCGTTCTTTCTACAAACGTGGGCACAGCGCTACACGACTGCCACACGCACCGCGCTGATCTTCGCGTTGGAACCGGTGGTGGCTTTGGCGGCGGCTGTATGGTTGGGAGGAGAGGCGCTGACGGGTTACGCAGTGGCGGGGGGCGCGCTGATTCTGGCGGGTATCTTAGCGGTTGAATTGAAACCTGCTGCTGCGTGAGTGCAATTTAAGCGCGTTACGTTCGTAATGAATCGCGAAAGCGAGTCGAAACTGCGCGGATGGCCAGGTTGAATGCCATGGTTGAATGCCATGGTTGAATGCCTGCCCCGCCAAGTTTGCTAATGGCTGGAATCGGGCTTTACTTCGGAGGCGCGCAGATTCGCGGCGCTGGCTACGCAAACCATCTGCATGCCGCCTCGTTTGGGGGCGGTCAGCGGGCATACCACAAAATCGGCATAGACTTCGAACCCTTCGCCGCAAGCTATGTTGGATGGCAGCGCGGTCGGGTCTTCCACGCCTAACAGATGCGTGGTGCCAATCGGCCAGATTCGGCAGGAAGGGTTGGCGCTATAGGCGCGCAAGCGTCCGCGGATTTTGAAACATTCGCCGGCCAGATCTTTTCGGCTGCGGCAGGCGGTTGATGTCTCGGCGTTGGCATACGCGCGATTGGCGGCATCGTTTATGGAACAGCTCATAACGCAGAAAAGGACTGCTATGAAGACCCGTTGCATCCTTAGATGATTCCATAAAGTGCCACTGGGCGCACGAGTTGAAAAAGCGGAACAGTACTGTCTGTATAATCAAGCCATTCGTTTTTTGTTCTAATCTAATCTCCATAAGGAGTCTCCATGTTGCCAGACTATATTTCGAGGACGGTACCGAATCCGGCGTCGAATCGCGCGCCCTGGTATAAGAACACCGCGCCCACTTATGCGGGCGTGTTTTTGTGGATTGTTTTTTACAAGCAAATTGCCAACGGCACGATTGACCGCGCCGGTGTGGCGCTAAGCTTACTTGGATTGCTGATTGCGGGCGTTTTGAGTTATGCGCTTTTCTACCGCGCGCCCGCCATGCTGGGCATGCAGACCGGCTTTCCGCTTTATGTGGTTGGGAGTTCCACGTTTGGCACGAAGGGCGGCTATGTGATGCCGGGTTTGTTGATGGGCGTTTTGCAGGTTGGATGGATGTCGGTGAATGCGTTTGTTTCAACGACGTTTATTTTGAGCGCGGTTGGTTCCAAGGCGGGACCCGGCAGTTTGCCGTTCGCGCTGATTGCGGGCGCGTGGGCTCTCGGCATGGGCTATGTGGGCGTGAAAGGCATTCATTACGTTTCTAAATTCGCCATCGTGTTGAATTTCATTCCGCTGCTGATGATCATTGCGGTGTTTGCCAGCACAGCGCGCGGTGTTTCTCAATATGTGCCGCCGAACCCCGCTCCTTATGTGGGCTTCATGATGATCATTCAAGTTGTGGTGGGCTTCTTTGCGACGGCGGGCGCGGCGGGAGTGGACTTCGGTCTCAACAGCAGAAACGAACACGATGTGCGTTGGGGGGGACTGGTGGGTGTGGGGCTGGCGATTCTGGTGGCGGGCGGTTTGCCGCTTATGGCTGTGGCGGGGGCCAAGGCGCTCTATAACATTCCGGATCTTGATTTTCAAACGGTAATTGCGCAGACGGGCGGCTTTGTCGCAACGGCGATGTTTGGATTATTCGCGCTGGCTTCGGTGGCGCCCGCTTGTGTCTCTTCGTTCATTGCGGGCAATAGTTTTGCAACGATGATTCCGGGCGTCCCGCGGCTTTCGTCAACGATGATTGGCGCAGTGATTGCGGCGGTATTGGCGATTACGGGGGCGGCGGCGGATCTGGTTGGCTTGTTTACGATTATCGGCGCGTCGTTTGGACCGATTTGCGGCGCAATGATGGCGGATTATTTGCTCTCGGGCCGCAAATGGGCCGGGCCGAGGGAAGGTATCAATGGTGCCGGCTATGGCGCTTGGGCGGTTGGATTTGTGGTGGGCATTTTGCCGTTCCTGCCGATTTCGGCTGGCGTGAAGCCATATTTTCAACCGGCGGCGGTCTATAGTTTTGTGGCGGGATTTGTGGTTTACTGGGCGCTGGCAAAGGCTGGGTTGGAGCCGAAAGTGGTTGCGGAGAAGGTGGCGATTGCCGCGGTCTAAGAGACCGTGGAGACTAGATTTCCTCGCCCGTGATCGGCGGATTTCCCCGGCCAGCCCGACCGAGGATTCGCTTCGCCTTCTTAATATCGGCGCGGCTTGCCCGCTCGCGAAAGTAATCCTCTGTACGTAGGGCCGATACTTTCTCCGCCACCGCCACATTGATTAACTGGTTGAGCGCGACGCCTTCCGACTCAGCCACGCGTTTAGCTTCCTCAAACAGCGACGTTTGCAGCCTTAATGCCACGTTACTCCTTCGCATGATTCACTCCTCTGATCTTATGTAGAATTTCGCCAGGCAATGCCGCACGAATACCGAAAACCGCCGCCGCTTCTTGCAGGTGCCGAGTATTGAATGTAGCGATGCGGTCAGCGCGGCCGTTCACCGCTGCCTCCAGTACCATCTCGCCGGCAGGATCTTTCAACCTTGGCCGCCAAAGAAACCGTAGTTTAACGGGCTCGATGACCGCGGCAAAGGCGTCTAGGATGGTATTCGCATCGGCCAAGGTAATTCCACTCTGTTCCAGTTGTTCGGCGCGGGTGGCGACTGCCTCATATTCAAGCAACATTGGTACTGAAGCCAGCATCACAATTTGCCGATCCAGTGCCAGCAACAAGATTTGGCGTGATGCTCCTTTATCACTGCGCAGACCTGCAATGAATACATCCGTATCGATAACCAAGCGCATTCAGCCTTAAACGAATGATATCACATGCAATAGCTAGTACGCAAGCGCCGGAAGGCTCTCATCCTGTAAACTGTAGCCGGTAAGTTGCTCCAGCATCGAGGTTTAACGTAAGGGTGCCGTCGTCGATGGTTGGCGAAACGGGGTTGCCCAATTTCGTCACCACGATTTTGGATGTGCCCGGAGGCAGGGCGATCTTCTGCGTTCTGGCTAATGTAGGTCTGAGCGTGACTAGCGTAGCGCGGCCTCCCGACCAAGCTAAATCGACTTCTATTCCACCGCGCGCTCTGAGCCCACTGACACTTCCTTTGGGCCAAGCCTTTGGCAAAGCGGGTAACAGGCGGAGGATTTCCTCGTGACTCTGCAATAACATCTCAGTCAAGCCAGCAGGGCCTCCGAAATTGCCATCTATCTGAAAGATCCAACCATCCCCGGCAGGGTGAGTGTCGAATAGGTTAGGTCCGGTACTGTGCTGGAGCAAGCGGCACAATGACTCATGCGCGCGGTCGCCATCGAGCAGCCGAGCCCAGAGGCAAATCACCCAGGCGCGGCTCCAACCGGTGTATCCGCCTCCGGCAGCCAATCTTCTTTCTAATGAGACTCGCGCCGCGTTCCAGAATTTCGCTTTGTTTTGCGAGGTTAGTTCGCCGCCAGGATAAACGGGATACAGATGCGACATATGCCGTTGCCCGGGGGTATCTTCCTCAAAATCCTCCGACCACTCTTGTAACTGCCCGAACCGGCCCACCTTGTATTCGGGCAACGAAGCTCGTTTGGCCCGGAGTGTTTCGCGGAACGGCTCGTCTACTGCCAGCAGTTTCGCCGCGCTCTCGCAGTTGTTAAAGAGTTCGCGCAGCAAAGCGATATCCATCGTGCATCCGGCGCTCGTCACGCAATGCTGCTTGTCAGGGGATAGAAATGAGTTCTCGGTGGAAAAGGAGGGACAGGTGGTCAAGCCGCCTTGCGGATTTTCGATCAGCCAATCGAGGTAAAACTCGGCGGAGCCCTTCATGAGGGGATAAGCACGCTCGCGCAGAAAGCGTTCGTCTCCCGTAAACAGATAATGATCCCATAGGTGCGCGCACAGCCAGGGACCACTCATCTGCCAGTTCGCCCAGGTGGGATCGCCGTGACCGAAATCTCCCACGGGCCCAGACTGCCGCCATAGGTCCACGTTGTGATGGGAAACCCAGCCATGCGCCCGGTAATTAACCTCGGCGGTTTTTTGCCCGGTCTTGCCGAGCCCTTCTATGAGGTCGAACAAGGGAGAGTGACACTCGCTTAAGTTGCAGGTTTCGGCGAGCCAGTAATTCATTTGTACGTTGATATTCGCAGTCCAGTTACTGCTCCACGGGGGGCGGACCAATTCGTTCCAGATGCCTTGTAAGTTGGCCGGCTGCGAGCCTGGACGCGAACTGGCAATCAGCAGATAACGGCCATATTGGAAATAGAGCGCGAGAAGGTGCTGATCGGTTTCGTCAGTGGCGAATGTCTTGAGGCGTTCATCGGTGGGACGGGCGTTGGTTTTACCTAAGTCGAGTGAGACCTTGCGGAAGAGGGCTTGGTGGTCTTTGAGGTGATCGGAATGTAACTGCGTGTAGGTTCTCTTCGCGGCGGCGGTCAAGCGATCTTGACAAGCTTGAGCGATTTCTTCAGAACCGCGATCGGGCATTTGATCAAACCCGCGGTAACCGTTGCCGGAAGTTAATAAAATTGTGACTTCGTTGGCGGCGGTGATTCTGAGGACACCGTTACCGGCTTCGAGCTTGCCGCCTTTGTTGTGAACTTGAAGCCGGCATTCAAAGCGCATGCCTTTGCCTGCGGCGGCATCGTAGAGTACAGGGTCTTGGGCGCCGATGTAATTCGGTAGCACATGAGAAGGCGCTTTGCCAAAAAGACGAAGCTGGTTTTTGAGTGCGACTTCAGTGGTTGAGCGCAAGGGACTGTCAAGCGTAACGGTAAAGTTCAGCGCGCTATTTTTGCTTGCGCTGAGGCGCAGAACCATGACTTGATCCGGCGCGGAGCAAAACACCTCGCGCGTGAATGTAACTCCGGCAGAGGTGAACGTGACTCGAGCGACTGCCGAATCCAGGTCTAGCTCTCGCCGGTAGTCACTCGCATCTGGGTGCCCTTCGAACTTGAGATGCAGATTTCCGAGGGGCTGGTAAGACTCGTTGTAGATCCCTTGCATGCGGCGGCAGGCGGCATCGGCCGCCTTGTAGTTCTTTTCCTGAAGCACCAGGCGGCGCACCTCGGGTAGCGCTTCGCTGGCGTGGGGATTGTTCCAATCGCGCGGGTGCCCGGACCAGAGCGTGTCTTCGTTGAGTTGCAGGCGTTCTTCGTCAATTCCGCCGAAGACCATCGCGCCTAGGCGGCCATTGCCTACCGGTAGTGCATCTGTCCAGATGTTAGCGGGCTGTTTGTACCAGAGGGTCCACTCGCTGGAAACCGCCGGAGCTTGACGTCTGTCGAATACCGCCAGGGCCACTGGTACTTGGGCGAGGAATCTGCGCCGCGATTGTTTTGGCATTTTGAACCGTTCGAATTGTACCGAACGGCGTTGTCGCTCTTTAGATTTGTGCAAAGTTGTCAGTTCTGCCCCTCCGATTCTGCCTCAAGGAGGTAGTGTAGAATCGCGGTGTAGAGAACGGGATCATCGGATCGGACAGCGCCAACGCGCAAAGCGGGGACTGGCTTCGCGCTTCGGACTCTAGCTTCCGGGTTGCTCTGGGATTGCTGGCCTTCGGTCTCACAGCTTCCTCAAGAGCATACTTATACGCGACAAAAAAAGCCCAGCCCATCCGCCTCATTCCTCTGCTCCAAAAGCAAACGGCCCGCATTCTCGCAACGGAGAACGCGGGCTGCCTGTCTATAGTCTTTTCTTTTGCGAAGACGTTACTTGCTCGGTGTGGCCGTAGGCGCAGCCGCCGGCTTCACAGCCGATTTAACTTTCTTCACATGCTTTTTCGTCGCTTTCTTGGCTGGGGCCGTGGCCGCCGGCGCAGTGCTGTTCTGAGCCTTCGGGGCCGGCGGTGCCGCCAACATCGCAACTGCGGACAACAGCGTAATTCCAATCAACTTTTTCATTTTCGTTTCTCCTCTTTGTGGCGGCTTTTATGTTTCTCCCCGTCCACATCTCTACTTTGCCCGGAATCGCTCTGGCGCGCCATCGGGTCGATCGGTGATTCTCGACTAACAATCTTAATGAAAGAATCGTCATCATGCCACATAAACAAATTAAGGTGAAGGCCCAGTGGCATCGCGTGGTCGTCGCCGGTATATTGTTCTCGGCCATACTCCTGCTCTCGGCTGTCTTCGTTGCCTGGCGCACCGTCCGCCAAATCGATCTGCGCGCAGCGCAATTCACCGAACGTGAAACCGCCGCCAAACAAGCCATTGAGGCCATCGAACAAAAGCAGCACGAGTTGAACGAGCGCTGGCTCCAGTTAGCGCGCAAGAAAGATTATGTGCGCCGCGAAGAAATTCTCGATCAGCTCGCGCAAAGCCGTCAGCAGATGAACTCCTCGCTCGAAACGGCTTATGAACAAGGCGAACTATTACGCGAAAGCGTTTATGAAGAAGGGCACAGCCTGCTGCGTTGGACAGTGTGGACCTTTGCCGGTTGCGTTGCGCTCTGGCTGGCATGCGCCATATGGGCGGTGAATGCCTCGGCGGTTTTGTTCCGCCGCTTAGAGCAACAAGCCGCCGCACTCACGCGCTTGCAGTTTCAATTTCTGGAGTCGCAGGAAAACACCGCCCGGCGCTTTTCGCATGAGTTGCATGACGAACTGGGCCAGGCGCTCACAGCCGTTAAGGCGAACCTCTCCGCCTTGCGCGCGCACCACGAACCCGCCCGCGTGGACGATTGCATGCGGCTTGTCGATCAAGCCATTAACGACGTGCGCGAAATGTCGCAGTTGCTCCGCCCCACCATGCTCGACGATTTTGGCCTGGATGCCGCGTTGCGATCCCTCACCGAAAGTTTCTCCCAGCGCACGGGCATTGCCATCAACTATCAGAGCGCTTTGGCCGGCCAGCGCTTGCCAGATCAGGCCGAGACAAATCTCTTCCGCATCGCGCAAGAAGCTTTAACAAATGTCGCGCGGCACGCCCAAGCGAGCGAAGTGCAAGTGGATTTGACGCGAAGCAACGGCGCGGTGAGTTTGCGCATTCGAGACAATGGCAAAGGGATGGAAACCGGGCGGCGCAAAAGCCATCAGCAAACTCTCAGCAGCGGCGGTCTGGGAATGGCCGGTATGGAGACGCGTGCCCAGGCGTGCGGCGGCCGCTTGAGCATTGAATCCGCGCCCGGCGCAGGCATGAAAATCGAGGTCACGTGTCCAACCCAATCGTGACAATTCTGCTGGCCGACGATCACACCATCGTCCGCCAGGGCCTCAAACTCATTCTCGCCGCCCACGCCGATTTGCAAGTGATCGGCGAAGCGGCCAACGGCAATCAAGCGGTCGAATTGGCCGCCAAACTACGGCCCGATATCGTTTTACTCGACGTCCAGATGCCGGAGCTGAACGGCATCGAAGCGACACAAAAAATGGTGGCGGCCAATCCGCGCATTCGCATCCTGGTGTTGAGCATGCACAAAGAAGCGGTCTACGTGCGCAAAATTCTACGCGCCGGCGCGCGCGGCTACATTCTCAAAGACGCCATTGATACGGAACTGCTGAGCGCCATTCGCTCCGTTGCCAATGGAGACGGTTACATCAGCCCGGCGGTTTCCGGCGCGTTGAACGATAAGGCGAAAGACTCCAACGATCCGGTGGGTCTGCTCTCGGCTCGCGAGCGCGAAGTGCTCTTACTCATCGCTGAGGGAAAGACGAATAAGGAGATCGCCACGCGCTTGAACCTCAGTGTCTACACCGTGGATTCGCATCGCGGGAAAATTATGGAGAAACTAAACCTGCATAGCGCCGGAGAATTGGTGCGCTTCGCTATGAAGAATGGCTTGGTAGATTGATGAAGCTCGCGGGATTTCTCCTTATGCCGGCCGGTTGTTTCATCGCCGTCTCCGCGGTTGTGCTGCTTCATACAACGCAGGCCCAGACGGTCTTCTGCCTGCTAGGCGTGGCTATCGAAATTGTAGGATTCGTTTTCGTCGCGCGTGAACATCTCCCCAAACGGAGGAGCAAGAGTGACGCCTGACTCTCGTTTCCTCCTTGCGCTGCCACTCATCCTGCTCATCCCCCTCGCTATGGCGGGAGTGACAATTCTGAACGCCGGACTCACCCGGTCACGAAGCACCGCGCATATCCTGCTGGCGTCCTTATGTGCCGTCTGTGTCGCAACCTTGGTCTTCGCTATTCTCGGCTTTAGTTTTGCCAGCGGGCCAGCGCGCAGCATGCATGCCGCTGGCAGAGATTGGAACCTCATTGGTAATGGCCGCCTGTTCGCATTGGGCATTGAAATCGATAAACCTCTCGGCCCATTTACTCTATTGCTTCAGCTTTTCTCGGTTGGCTTTGCCTCACTCATTCCGGTTGCGGGCGGCGCGGAACGTTGGCGCATCCCCGCCGTGTGTGCCTCTACGGCGCTGCTGGCCGGTATCACCTATCCTCTGTTCGCCTTCTGGGTACAGTCCGGTTGGCTCAGTCAGCTTGGCTTTATCGACAGTGGCGGCATAGCCAGCATTCAGATCCTGGGAGGAGTCAATGCCCTGTGCATCGCCTGGATCGTCGGCCCGCGCCAAGGAAAGTTCACGCACGATGGCATCCCTACCGCTATGCCCGGGCACAACGCCGCCTTCGTCCTCTTCGGTTGCTTTCTAACGCTCGTGGGCTGGTTTGGCTTCTTCGGGTGGTTCAATGGGTTCGGCGGGACGGCGTCCCACACAGCCGGCCGAATCATCCTCGCTGCCATCAATACAGTTCTGGCGGCGGCGGCGGGAGCCATAGCGGCGCTGATCGGTACGCGCGTACGCTTTGGCAAACCCGATGCCTCGCTCACGGCCAACGGATGGGTCGCCGCCTTGGTTGCAATCAGTGCGTCGGCAGCTTCTGTGAAGCCGGTGGCGGCGCTACTCATCGGCTTCGTGGCAGGCGGGGCCATCGTCTTCGCCATCGAGATTATCGAGTTACGCATGAAAGTTGACGATCCCACCGGCGCCATTTCAGTCCACGCCGTGGCCGGCGTTTGGGGAGTGTTGGCCCTCAGTATTTTTGGCGGCGGAGAGTTCTTAAAACAACTGCTGGGCGTGGCCACCCTTCTCGGAGTGGTGCTGCCCCTCAGTTATGGCTTGAACCTCTTGATGAATCGCTTTGTGCCCTATCGCGTGTCGCTCAGTGGGGAGCGCCAAGGCATGGACCTCTTCGAATTAGGCGGGGGCGCTTATCCCGAGTTCGTTATACAACGAGAGGATATGATGCGCCGTTAGTTCTTCGCTAAGCCAATCACCAACCCGCCGGCGACAATCAGCAAGCCGCCTAACAAAAGCGTGACACTGGGCTTTTGGCCAAACGCGAAGAAGGAAATCAACTGCGCCACCACAAAGAAGAATACGACATAGATGCCCAGCAGTTTGCCGAAATCCCACGGCGGCGCGTTTACCACCCAGCCATAGGCGAACAAGACACAACCGCCTAGCAGAAACAACACCAGGCGCGAGATGAGGCGGGAATTGTGCAGCCCCGCCCGAACAATGGCGTCGCCCCCGGCCTCAAGAACAGCGGCGGCAAAGAGAATGAGTAGAGCGAGAGTGCGGCTCATAGGGATGGGTTAAGCGTGTTTTGCGACATAAAGGAGTAATCCAAAAACGAGGACCGGAATGATAGCCAACAGAAAATAAAACAGAACCTTCTTGTAGAGAGGCGAGCGGCGCTGTTGCCAGGTGTGGAGTTCGAGGCGGTCTTCGGAGACGCCGACTTGCTCTTGGTGCTCGAGATCCCAGGCAAAATCGCGGGCGCGCGCATAACGGTTTGATGGATCGCGTTCGATGGCGCGATAGACAATCTCCTGCAATTGCGGCGAGATCTCAAAATTCAGTTCGCGCGGCGGAACAGGGTAATTCAACAAGCGGTCGTTCATGATGGCGAACGGATTTGGGCCTTTGAACGGCACCTCGCCGGTAAGCATTTCGTAGAGCATAACGCCCGCCGCGTAGATATCGCTGCGCCCGTCGCCGCGCTTGCCTTTGACTTGTTCCGGCGAAATGTAATCGGGCGTGCCCATCAGATTCGAAAGCTTGGCAAAGGTAAGGCGGCGCGCGCCCTCCTGGCCGGCAATGCCGAAATCGATCAGCTTGATGCTGTCGTCGGGAGCCACCATGATGTTCTCGGGTTTGAGATCGCGGTGAATCACTCCCTGGCCGTGTATGTATTCAAGGGCTTGGCAAAGGCTAATGGTGATCCGTGCGGCTCGTTCGGAAGAAAGCTTCTTCTCTTCCTTAAGGATGGAGCGCAGGAGACGCCCATCCACCCATTCCATCACCATGTAGACTTGGGAACGGTCGGGCACGGCCAACACTTTCATCACCGCTGGATGATCGAGTTTGGTGCCAATATCCTGCTCACGCTGGAACCGTTCGAAGAACACCGGCTCGCTTTCCACTTCGGGGTGGGGAATCTTAACAGCCACAGCCGTTCCGTCGCGTGTGTCGGTAGCCCGGTAGATGGAGGCCATGCCGCTGCGCGCTACCAGCGAATCGATATGAAAGTGGTCTAACTGATCGCCTGGGTGCAAGAGATTTGCCGTCGCTTATGAGCTCTGGTCAAGCTTATAGTGCCTTCCGCGGTACATCCCAACGCGCTCCACGCTGCGAACACGAATGAGTTGAACGCTAATATTATCGCCGCCGTCGCGCTCCTTGGCAAGTTCAACAAGAGCGCTGGCTGCGCTGTCCAGCGGCGCGCCGTGGCCGGCCATGCGGTTGATCTCTTCGCTGCTTACGGAGTTGTGCAAGCCATCGGAACAGAGCAGTAGAACGTCGCCGGCGAAGATCTGATGCTCGCTCGTGTCCACGCTCAAAAACATATGGCTGCCCAGCGCGCGGCTCAGCACATGCGCTATTTGTGATCTGCCGGCCTCGCCCGCCGTCACCAGTCCCATCTTGAGCTGCTCGTTCGAGAACGTGTGGTCTCTGGTGATCGCCGCCGCGTATCCCTGCCGCACCAGATAGCACCGGCTGTCGCCGGCATGCGCCACAATCGCTCTATCATAGCGGAGCGCGCACGCCACCATCGTGGTCGCCATGTTGCTTCCGCCGGGTGTCACACTCAAAGCCGTTTCAAAGACTTTCGAGTTCGCCGCTTGCACCAGCCGAGGCAGCAGCGCGTTCAAAGATTCGTTCCGAGGCGCGTTGCGAAAGCCTTCAATGATACATTCCACCGCCAGCCGCGAGGCGACTTCTCCCCGATCCTGACCGCCCACTCCATCCGCCAAAGCAAACAGCCAGCCATCCGTACCGGCCGCATAGCCGATGAAGTCTTCGTTATGATCGCGCACGCGTCCAGGGTCGGATAATTGCGCGAACTCAATTTCTAACATGCGCCGCCGGACGCCTAGGTGGCGCGCGCTTCGTTAGACAGCAGAGTAGTGCGCCCGGTCCCCTTGCTGAGCCGGAAGAAATAAATGCCTCCGTAGATAGCCCACACAGCGGCTATACCCAGCGCCAGCAGCGGCTCCATCTTGGTGCCAATACCGATAAAGGGCCCGATGAGATAGAACGCCATGCAGGTCAGATTCGCGAGCAAGCCGAAGATGGGGACAATCAGGTGCTTCACCACATTGAATCTCGGGTGCTTGTGATATGCCACCACGCAGATGAAACAACTCAAGGCATAGAGCAGGAATGTGCCGAAGTTTGAAGTGAGCGTCACTAGAAGAACGGTCTGTGGCAACGCCGCCATCTTGTCGTGACTCATGTAGCCGAAGCTCGACCAGAAACCATGCGGCAAAGCGGCGATGGTTGCGTCGGAAAGAGCGCCGGCATCGCCAAAGGGCACCGACACGCCCACGACGCCAACCAGGGCCGAGATCACAGCCAGCGTCCAAATGGCCCGATGCGGGGTGAGGTTGGCGCCATGCAAAGCGCCAAAATGATCGGGCAGCTCAGAATCTTTGCCCATGGCGTAAGTGACGCGCGCACCCGTGTTCATGCAGGAGAGCGTTGTGCCAATGATCGCCAGAAAAACGGTAAAGGCTTCAATCAGCATGAACGTGCGGCCGTTACCTTGACCAAAGATGGCATCGCCGATCATGATCATCATGTCGCCGATGGGAGCGGCTGAACCGGTGGCCGACGTCATGGGGTAGCCGCTGTTCAAGAAATACTCCGCTGCAAAATACTCAATCAAATAACAGAACGCCCCCTGCACCAGAAGCGAAGTGATGACGGCTATGGGAACGTCCCGCTTGGCGTTTTTCGCCTCCGCGCCCATTGCGGTCACCGATTCAAAACCGACCAGAATCAAGATGGCAACCGTGGCTTGAATGAACACCCAGCTTAAATTGTGAACACCCACCACGGAGCCGGCGGAGGGGTGCGAAAGAAAATTACCGGCAGCGTCCTTTTCCGGATAGCCGATGTGAAAAGGCACGGGTTTGCCCGCCGCATCGAGTTTCGGTTGCGGAACTCCCTGAGCGTCCCTGACGATGGTCTCAGTCTTGCCGTCTGTCTTGGTCGCGAACTCATACGTGTAAGCAGCGCCGGAGGAGGAATCGAATTGGTAAGCGACACTGCCGGCGGGGTGGTTCATGCGATAGCCCAAAGCCATCACCGAAAACACAAGCAGAGCGGAGATTTGTATGACGTTGATGGCGATGTTAATGGAGGTGGAACCGTTGATGCCGCGATGCGCGATCCAGGCGATGGCAAAAGAGAAGATCACAACAATCAACGCCATGAAGGCCGGACCCGGGTTGGAGGCGCTCATAAAATTCGGCCAAATGGTGCCCGTCAAATAGCCGCACAATTCGCCCATCACCGCTACCATGACGCCCGGGTAGACCCAATAATATAGATGCGAGCCCCAGCCCACGATGAACTTCGAGAGGCGCGCGTAACGCCAGGCTTTGGTGTGATTCAGAAACGATTGTTCCGCGAAATAGTACGAACTGCCGGTGCCCGGATACAGCTTCGCCATTTCGGCGTAACACACGGCGGTGGCCAAACAGAGCAGCAATGCCAGCACGATTCCCAGCCACATGCTGGGCGCGGTTGCGCCGGCAGTACCCTGGGCGACAAACGTTAGCCACAGAAACGCGCCCGGCGCGATCAATGCCATGGCATTCATCGTCAAGCCCGTAAGACCCAGCGTAGGCTTCATTGCTACTTGTTCGTTCTCTGCCATTTCATGCCTCCTCAGACAAAAAAGCTTCGACACGCAACAAGGTGAAGGTTTACCGACGAGGTAAGAAAAACGTTATTTTACTATATCCATCCCTTCCCACGCGCACCAGGAAAACAGCAAGTCGCATTCGGCGCCTTGAATGTTTTGAGCGCAGGCATACTTCGGGCCGCCGGGCGCGCGTCTGGCTTCATCGCTCCAACTTACGAAGTCCTGTGGATCCCAAAGAGTCTTAAGGCGCCAATCTACATTCGACGCCGCGAGAAGTCCGGTTGCCTGCTCACGGAGGGCGGCAAAAATCGGATGTCCGCCCACCTGCCGGAACCAATAGCCGGCATTCGAGGAATCGGGTTCAATCCGGTGAACGATGGCGTGCCAGTAGCTTCCTTCATGCGAAGAAACATCCTGAGCGATTTGGTGGCTCGCTTCCCAGTGCCCGGCGATCAGCAGGAGTCCGCTAAGCGCGGCTTTGGCATCGCGCGCATGCGGAAAAAGTTGTTCAGGACCGGTGGACATGAGGTTGCGCGGCAATTCTTGCGGAAGGAATTCGGCGGCGGACAGCGGAATGGGCTGGCCAGAGTGGGCTTCGAGAATAGAGAAGGCAAGAGGGTGAAAATGGGCAGGGTTCCAGAGCACGACCCTATTTTCGCGCGACGCGGCTAAAGCCTATTCGTGGCGCAGCGCCTCACACGGGTCGATTGAGGCGGCACGGCGCGCGGGAACCGCACCTGCGAACAAGGCGATTGCTAAAAGAAGCAGGCCGGCGGCTATGTAAGTCGGCGGGTCGTTCGGTTTAATTCCAAAGAGCATGGCTGCGAGCAAACGGGTGACGGCGAGCGCTGCGGCTAAGCCAACCAGAATCCCTAAGCCGGCCAGCAGCCATGCCTCACGCAGAATCATCGCCAAAACACTGCGCGCCTGGGCGCCCAGCGCCATGCGGATGCCGATTTCATTGGTGCGGCGCGAGACGTTGTAGGCCATAATTCCGTAGATACCGATACCCGCCAGGAGCAAGGCGAGCACGCCAAAGCCGCCCGTCAGCGAAGCAAACATTCTTTGTTCGGTGAGCGTGGCGTCAATCTGCTGGGTTTGCGTGCGAACGTCCAACAGCGGGAGATCGCGATCGACGGAATTTATGGCGGTGCGAATCAATTTGAGCATGCTTTGGGTGCTGGCGGCCGTTTTGATCTCAAAGGTGACATCCTCGGCATCGTCTTGTTGCAGGTACGGCAGAAAGAGTGTGGGAGGCGGTTCTTCTTCCACCGCCGCGTACTTGGCATCTCCAGCTACGCCGACAATCTCGATGGGCGGGTCTTTGGCTTCGCAGAAGCTGATCGTCTTGCCCAGCGCGCCGGAATGCGGGAAGAATTTTTCAGCCAGTTTCCGATTGACAACGGCCACCCGCGGCCCATGTTGGTTGTCGTGCCAATTGAAACTCCGCCCTTCCATGATGGGCATTTCCACCGTTTCAAAGAAACGCTCGCCCACGTTATTGGTTAAGACGCCGTCGCCCTTCTCGCCAGGCGTTCTGCCGGTGGGGCGTACACAGTTATCGTCCATGCTGTTAGCCAGCAGCGGTTCACTGGAAAGCGTCGCCAATTGCACGCCCGGAAGCGCGGCGAGTTTCTCTTCGATTTGCCGGAAGACCGAAAGCCGTTTGGCGCCGGTATAGCGGACTCGCGGCGGGTCTACCTCAAACAGCAACAGACGCTGGGGATTGAACCCGATGGGCGCCGATCTCAGATTGGCGAGCGTTCGTATGAACAGGCCCGCGCCGATCAAGAGGACGACCGAAAGCCCGACCTGCAAAACCACCAGCGCCTTACCGAACAGCGTTCGCGACGAATTGGAAGACATCCGCCGGGTCTCCTTCAAAACGTTGCTGGTATTGCCGGAGTTGAGGCGCAGCGCGGGCGCGATGCCAAACAGAAGTCCGGTGGCAAGAGTAATGATGGCGGCGAATGCAAACACTTGCCAATTGAACTGATTTTCGAGCGTACTGCCATGCCATGAATCTTCAAACAGCGTTGGTAAGAGATTGCGGCCGGCGTAACCGAGAGCCAAACCGGCCGCGCCTCCCAAAACCGCCAGCAACATACTTTCTGTAAGAGCTTGCCGGAAAATGCGGAAGCGCCCCGCGCCCATAGCGAGGCGCACGCCGATTTCCCGCTGCCGAGCCGAGCCGCGCGCCAGCAAAAGATTGGCGAGATTGACGCAGGCGATGAGCAGGACGAGACCGGCTGCGCCGAGCAGAAGATGAAGTGGGCCGGCAAACATTTGGGTCTGAGAATCGAGTCCGCGATTGCCGGCGGCCAATATCAAGCCTGGAAATTCCGCTATTGGCTTTTCGGGGAGGGTGGCTCGCAAGGAACGGCGAAACTCGACTTCCGCCGCAACCTGTGCGGCCTCCGGCGAGATATTGGGCTGCAATCGGCCAATGAGACAAACCCACCAGAAATTGGCAGCCGCGGTGAGGGAGCCTTTTGGATGGGGAATCAACCTGGGTTGGAGTGAGATGGGCAGAAAGATTTCGGGATTGCAGCAAATCTTCGCGCCGTGAAATTCTGGTGAGTTGACGCCGATTACAGTCACGGACAAGGAATTCAATGTAATGGTTTTCCCCAACACCTCCGCCGACCTCGCAAAACGGCGAACCCAGTAAGCGTCGCTGATGACGGCAACGGGCGAGGCGGCTTGCGTGTCGTCCGCCTCTGTGATGGGGCGTCCAGCGCTCACCTTCGCACCCAGCGCATGGTAGAAGTTTCCCGAGACCAATTCACCATCTATGGATTCCGCCTCGCCGCCGGCATTCGCTGTGAGGCGCGATACATCCTTGAATGCCGTTAGATCTTCCATGACCGGCAGACGCTTTCTGAGGTCGAGATAGAGAGGATACGGAAAAGGCGACCCAACCATTTCGCCCAACTGATTTTTGTCAAAACTGCCCCAGGCAGGGCCAGCTTCCGTGTGGGGATGCTGTACCCAATTGAGCATGCGCAGGCGGCCGGACTCAGGCACAGCCATCGTTTTGTACAGCACTTGACTCGCCATTGTGAAGATGGCGGTATTCGCGCCTATGCCGAGCGCAAGCGAGGTAACGGCGACGGCGGTAAATCCTGGACTCTGGCGCAGCATGCGCGCGCCATACCGCAGATCGGCTCGTAATTCATCCCACAAACGCAATCCCAAGGAGGCGCGGCACTCTTCTTTTTGTAATTCCACGCTGCCGAATTCCAGGCGCGCACGGCGTTGCGCTTCTTCTTGAGAGACGCCTGTTTTCAGCAAGTCAGCGGTGTGACTTTGGATGTGAAAGCGGAGCTCGGCGTCCATTTCGGACTCAAGCCGTCCGCGCTGAACGACAGATCGCAGCCACGAAAACAGTTTCATAACTCTTCCGGCGTCTCTCCTCGACAGCCTAGGAGAATGATAACACCGGTACACCGGTCGCGCTTCAGCCGATCTCGAGGCCTGCGGCGGGAAGCGTGACCTCGAGCGATGCGCCTCCTTGCGGGCGGTTGGCGGCGGTGATGGTGCCACCCAGTTGCGTCACAATGCCCTCCGCCACAGTTAAGCCCAGCCCCGTGCCGCGCGCGTCCAGCCGCGTCGTTACAAAGGCCTCAAACACTTTGGGCAATACGTTGGCGGGAATGCCGGGCCCATTGTCCATGACGGTACAGGCTACCCAACTCTGGCTGCCGCGCTGCGTCAGATGCGATTCGACGCTAATCTCGCCGCCCACAGGCGCGGCCATCAAGGCGTTGCGCAGCAAGTTGACAAAAACCTGCACCAGTCGGTCCGCATTGCCAATGACGGCGTCGCTGGCGCGGGCGTTGTTCTTGAAGTGAACGGCCGAGGCCTTTTCGTCGATGGCCACCAGATTCCAACTCTCATCAATCAAATCGCGAAGTACCAGCGGCTCCGTGCTTTCTTTCCGCACGCGCGCGAAATCAACTAAGCCTTCGCTAATTTTGCGCAACCTTTGGGTCACGCGCAGCATGCGCCCCAGCCTTTCGATAGTGGGCGTATCGTGGCGGGTTTCAAGAAGCTTTTCAATCGAACCTTGCAGCACAGCCAGCGGGGTATTCAATTCATGCGCAACGCTCGTGCTCAACAAGCCGAGACTCACCAGCCGGTCCTGCTCTTCGAGTTTCTTGAGAGCGTTCTCAAGATCGTCTTCCTGCCGGCGCAATTGGCCCACCGTGGCGTTGCGCGAGCGCATGATGTAGCCGATTTCGTCGTCCAGAATGAATCGGTCGTCAATCATTTCGTGCTCGCGATCACCCGTCTGCGTCGCCTCATCCGCCTTCAACATCAGCGTTAACGGCTGGTAGACATATTGCGGCATGATGACGAATTCCATGACCACAATCGACAACAAGTACATGGTGACTAATACGACGAACACCCGGATGCGCGCCTGGCGCAATGCGCTGTCATAAAACTCGCGGGAAAGACGGACCCGCCGGTATTGTCCTTCCACAGCGGCCGCGCGAAACAGCATGTCTTGCCCTTCCTGCCAAGTGCCCTCGGCATGCTCGCGCAAATAGCGCTGGCCTTCAGGGCTTAATCCCGTTTCGGCGGCTGAGCCTTGCTGATATTCGTAGGCGCCGAACTCATGCGTTTCCGGCCCCTGGCTCATGGGCAAGCCGGCCGCGAAAATTTGTGAAATCTCACGCAAATCGCGCTGTTTTGCCGCTTCAATGTGACTCGAAAAGACCGGGATCACGGAAAGGTAGACCGAAACCGCCAGCACCAGGAAGAAGAAGTTATGCAGGAAGGCCAGTTTATGGCGCACGCGCAGTTTGCCGAACGTCCGAAAGGCGAAGTTGGGTGGATTGACCGGGGCTTTGTGAACGGATAGGGCGCGGCTGCGCGCCGGCGAGTGCTCCACACAGTGCCCGTTTTGCGCGTGCCCCTCAGAAGCGGGGCGCGAGTTCTTCTCTGCGCTCAATCTCCTGCTCCTTGTACTGAAGCTGGTAAAGCTTCCAATAAATATCACGCCGCGCCAGCAATTCCTGATGAGTACCCATCTCGCGTAATTCGGCTTTGTGCATCACTAGAATGCGGTCGGCGCGTTGAATGGTGGATAAGCGGTGGGCGATTACCAGCGACGTGCGGTTCTCAACCAATCGGCTCAGCGCTTCGCGAACGCGCAATTCGGTTTCCGTGTCCACGCTTGAGGTGGCCTCATCCAAAATCAAAATGCGCGCATTGTGAGCAAGCGCGCGGGCGAAGCTGATCAACTGCTTTTGCCCGGTGGATAATCCCTGCCCTCGTTCCCGCACTGGCGTGGCGAATTGCTCCGGCATCCGTTCCACAAAATCCAGCAGGTTGACGCGCTCCGCCGCAAGCCGCACTGCTTCATCGGTAATGCCAGCCGTTCCCAGCCGGATGTTTCCGGCTATGGTTCCGGTAAACAAGTATGGGTCTTGCAGCACTACGCCGAAATGGCGGCGCAGATCGATGGGGTCGAACGCCTTGATGTCAATGCCGCCAATACGGATGGCCCCGCGCTGTACATCGTAAAAGCGGAGTAGCAGATTGGTGAGAGTGGTTTTGCCTGCGCCCGTATGCCCTACAATGGCCACGGTCTCGCCGGCAGCTACGCGAAAGCTCACATCTTTGAGCACCCAATCTTCGCTGTTATAGGCGAACCATACGTGGTCGAACTCCACGTCTACCGGGCCTGCCGGGAACGACGTGACTTTCGCCGGCGCCACAATAGTCGGTTGCGTATCCAGCAGCTTGAAGATGCGCTCCGATGCCGCCATGGCGCTTTGCAGGATGTTGTACTTTTCGCTCAGATCTTGAATGGGGCGGAAGAAACGCAAGCCATATTGAAAGAAGGCCACCAGCACACCCAAGGAGAGCGCTCCCTGGCGGATACGAAAGCCGCCATAGGCGAGCAGGAGCGCCAGCGCGAGCATTCCCAGGAACTCCACCACTGGATAAAACCAACCGTAGGCGATCACCGAATCTTTGAACGCCAGCATGTGATCACGATTGATGCCCTCAAACTCCTGCGCGCTCTTCTCCTCGCGATTGAAAAGCTGCAAGACCGCGATGCCAGCCACATGTTCCTGCAGGTAAGCGTTGATTTTGGCAATGGCTACGCGAATACGCCGGAAGCTCTGGGCGGCGGTGCGCCGGAACTTCATGGTCACCAGCACCACCAGCGGCAAAACGCCCAGCATAAATCCCGTTAGCCCGGGGCTCAGACTGAACATGACAGCCACGATGAAGGAGAGCGCCAGCAGATCTCCCACGATGGTGACCAAACCCGAAGCGAACAAATCGTTCAAGACGTCAACATCGCTGGTGACGCGCGTCACCAGGCGGCCCACCGGATTGCGGTCGAAATACGCGACGTCGAGCGTTTGCAAATCCGTCATCAGCTCGCGCCGCAAATCGAACATGGCCCTTTGGCCGGTCCACTGCATCAGGTAGGTTTGGCCAAAATCGAACACAAAGCCGAATACGACGACAGCCAAATAAAGCATCGCCAGTTGCGTCAGCCCGAGCATGGCGTCTTTCGACAACCACGCGTTGAGCGCCGGAACGATGGATTGGCCGTGTTCGGAAGGTACCAGATAACGGTCTACCGCCAGCTTCGTAATAAGCGGTCCGATACTCTGAAGAAGAGAATCGACAACCAGCAAAGCCAGGGACGCGGCCACAACGCGCCAATACGGCTTCAAATATTGCAGAAGCCTTTTCATTAACCGCGAATCGTAAGCCTTACCGAGTGCTTCTTCTTCCAATCTTTTCTTTCTCTCTGCTAACCATCAGACTAACGTAACGCGCTCAATGAACGGACTCATCCTGATCGATAAGCCAGTCGGCCGCACCAGCCACGATGTGGTGAATTGCTGGCGCAAGCTAGCGGGCACAAAACGCACGGGGCATCTGGGCACTCTTGACCCTATGGCGACGGGTTTGCTCGTGTTGGTGACGGGCGCGGCTACCAGGCTCGCGCAGTTCTATGGCAAATCTGAAAAAACGTATCTGGCTGAGATCACTTTCGGCCTTACTTCCGATACTTACGATGCCGAGGGCGAGCAAAGCGAATCAGTGAATCCAGTGCCGGGCGCGGAAATGATTCTGGCTGCGTTAGATGAATTTCGCGGGCGTTTTCTGCAAACGCCGCCGCCGGTGTCGGCTAAGAAAATCGGCGGCGTACCGGCCTACAAACTCGCGCGCCAAAACGTGCCGGTGGACCTCAAGCCGGTGGCAGTGGAAGTCAAACAGCTCGAGGTACAGAATCTGACAGGTAACAAACTATCCATTCTGGTTAAGTGCAGCGCTGGTACTTACATCCGTTCTATCGCGCACGATCTTGGACAGCGTCTTGGCTGTGGCGCGCTGTTAAGCTGTTTGCGCCGCACTCGCTCCGGTGAATATTCAATTGATGAAGCCAGATCGCTCGACCAACTCAACGCCTTAGCGGCCGATCATCGTCTTGCCGAAGCGCTGATTCCCATGGCTCGGATGCTGCCCGAGATGCCGTCTGAACATTTTGATTTGTTAATCGAAACGCGCATACGCCAAGGCCGAGAGTTCCGCACTTCGCCTTTTATTGTTCCTCCAGGTGCGCCTTTTGTGAGGGCTTTATCGCGTTCCGGCGAGCTGATTGCCGTTGGCCAGTTAAAAATTCCTAATTTGTATCATCCCACTGCGGTTTTCTGATTTAGGGAGAGACGCTTCGTCGTCAACTGTGTTAAACAAGGGAAATCGGCATGCGAAAGATTCGGTTGAAGGTGGCGGCGCTTTTTTCTGTCGCGCTGTTTTTTAGCGCTATCTCAGGGTTATCGCAAGCCGCAACAACCGATCAAGCCGCGCCCGTTGCTCCGCCTGCGGCACAACCCGCGGGGCAACCAGCGTCCCGGCCGCAATTCTTTGCTGGCACGGTAGTGGAATTGGATGAGGGCCACATTAGAATAACGCGAACCCTGGTTGGCCGTCCTACGGAGAGCCGCAGCTTTACCATCAATCCTTCCACCAAGATGAACAAGGCTGTTATCAAGCTCCACAATCGCGTGACGGTTCGCTATAAGCACCTGAATGACGGCGATGTGGCGCTCGAAATTCAGCCGCGTCCGGTTATTACGCGAGCCCCGAAGAGCTAACCCTCAACTCTTGGCTAACTGCAATTCCGCTGACTGCCGGCGCCGCCGCGCCCAACCGGGTTTCTCTTCCTGGCGCGCGCGGCCAATCGCCAAGGCATCGGGAGACACGTTCTTGGTGATAACCGACCCGGCGGCCGTGTACGCGCCATCGCCAATCGAAAGAGGCGCTACCAGCGTTGAGTTGCTTCCCACAAAGGCACCTTCGCCAATAGAGGTTTGGTGCTTCTTTTGGCCATCGTAGTTGCAGGTGATGGTTCCCGCGCCGATATTGGCGTTCGCGCCTACGGTTGCATCGCCTAAATACGCCAGATGGCTCGCCTTCGCCCCGCGTCCTAGTTTCGTCTTCTTCAACTCGACGAAGTTGCCGATGAACGAACCTTCGTCCGCATCGGCATTCATGCGCAGGCGCGAAAACGGCCCCACGGAAGCGTTGGCTCTAATGGTTGACGCCTCCGCCACTACGTAGGGAAGAATGGTGACGTTGTCGCCTATTTCACAACTCCGCAAGACGGAACCCGTACCAATCCGGCAACCCGTTCCAATGCTGGTGCGGCCGCGCAATTGCACATTGGCTTCAATCAGCGAATCTGCCGCCACGTTGACATGAACGTCAATCGTGACGCTCTGCGGATTCTCAATCGTGACGCCTTTGAGCATCAGTTCGCGCGTTTTGCGCGCACGCAAAATGCCGTCGGCTACCGCCAATTCCACACGCGTGTTGATTCCCAGCAGTTCAGCCGGATCTTCCACCACCAACGGCGCAACCGCCCGGCCATGCTGCGCCAGGATCTCAATCATGTCGGTCAGGTAGTATTCTTTGGCTGCGTTGTTGGGCTCGACTTCGCCAATGTGGTTCCAGAATAATTTGGCGTCGAAACAATAGAGACCAGGGTTGGTCTCGCGGATTTTGAGCTGCTCCGCGTTGCCCGCTTTCTGTTCCACAATGGCCGCTACGAAGCCGCGCTCATCCCGCAGAATGCGCCCATAGCCGGTTGGATCCGCCATCTCCGCCGTTACAATCGAGCCGGCGCCTGAAGCTGCTATGGCCGTTTCAGCATTTTCCACTAAGCGCAGCAACGTTTCGGGGCGCAGCAGGGGCCCATCGCCATTCAGAATCAGCAACAGGCCGCTTGGGGTTTCAGCTTCGCCGCGCGCGCACAGCACCGCGTGGCCGGTGCCTAGCTGAGACGCCTGCTCAGCAAAGCGAACTGCAGGTTCGGTAACGCTTGCGCGCACCTCGGCGGCTTGATGGCCCACCACCGCCACAATCCGTTCGGGGGGTGCCACATGCAGCGCCGCACGTATGATGTGGTTCAGCAGCGTGTCGCCGCCGGCCTCATGCAAAACCTTCGCCTTCTTCGACAGCATGCGTGTTCCCAGCCCAGCGGCGAGAATCACGACCGTTACATTTGTCTTCATTTGACTCTTAAACGTTGGGAACCGAGCGCTTCCCGGCGCACTTGGAGCGCCCGCGAGCGGCTGGCCAAATCTAAAACCACCGCCGCCAAAGCCGCCGAATCGTGGCGGATCTTGTCCTGCGCAATCCCCATATCCGAAACCAAATCCGCTGTCACGATCTTCAACCCCAGTTTATCCAGAGCCTCCATGTCGTTCTCCACCGGCTTCACTTTAGCGCGCGCGTATTTACGCCTCAGCGCAGGTGAAATGGCGGCGGTATTCAACACCACGCAATCAATCAATTTGCGCCGGGCGTGTGCCTGCACCACTTTCACGTGTTCCGATGCAGTGAAGTTAATGGTCTCGCCGGGCTGCCACATCAGATTTACGAAATACACCTTCATGGCCGGCGATTTCTCAATCGCTTCGGCAATTCCTTTCACCAGAATGTTGGGCACCACGCTGGTGTAAAGCGAACCGGGGCCGAGCGTAATCAAATCTGCCTTAGCCAAGGCGTCCAGCGTGTCGCTGAGCGGGTCGCAATTGGCCGGATGCAGATGGATTCGGCGGATGGGCTGACGGCTCTTGCTAATCTTACTTTCCCCCCGGACCAGCGTGCCATCGGCCAGCACGGCCTCGAGCGTCACGTTGGCCGCTGTCGCTGGAAAAATATGGCCGCGAATGGCCAGAATTTCGGACGACAACTTTACCGCCTGAGCGAAGTCGCCGGTAATCTGGTGCATGGCCGTGAGAAAGAGATTGCCAAAGCTATGGCCCTTCAAACCCCGGCCGCCGACAAAACGATAACGAAACAATTGCGACAACAAATGTTCGTCCTCTGAAAGCGCCGTCATACAATTGCGAATGTCCCCCGGCGGGAGGATGTCGAAATCGCGCCGCAAGCGGCCGGAGCTGCCGCCATCGTCGGAAACGGTCACCACCGCTGTTATGTCCAGAACAGGAGCGCTGCTATCGACGTGTTTCTGCAGCCCAGGCGCGAATTTCTTTATGCCCGAGAGCAGGGTGGAAAGCCCCGTCCCGCCACCGATGGAAACAATCCGTAACGGCGCGCGCAGCAGCGTTCGCTGGCTGGGCGAGACGCGGGTTAGGCCGGGCACAGCCATGCGTCGTTTCTCATTCTCGCCACACTAGACCGCATCGCAGGGACAGCGGCGTTAACGGCGCTTCCTAGGCTTCTCTTTTTCGTCTTTTTCGTAAACGGCAACCGAATCCAGATCTTCTGCTTCCAGATCTTCTGCCTCAAAGACCTGCCCGCAGTCCAGGCATCGGACGTACTCGATACCGTCCCGCCGGTACAGAAACTCGGTTCGCTCGTGCTCACAACCCTGCATAGCGAAATAACACCTATTCTAGACTGAGTGACATAACTGTCAAGTAGCGAATCGAACTTTTTCTCTTAAAACTGGTTGGCTCTGTACAATTCCAAGTAAGCCCTCGACCTGGTTTGTGGAACTTCCCCGCCCCATTACTCTCGATCCCCGCTCGCCCGAATGTGCGCAAGCGATCAACGCCCTTCCCGAGTCGCGTGGAGTCTACCTAGTTTTGCTGCCGGCGCTTCCGCCTCACGTTGGCTCGTGTCTCAACCTCAAGCGCAGGCTTACCCGCCTACTCGTTCCATCCTATACCGCGGTAGGATCCGGGTTTGCCCGACTTTTTCAAAAAGCGACCGCGGTGTCGTGTTGGCCCGCCGGCTCGCGCCTGGAAGCTTCGCTGCTGGCTTATCAGATCACGCGCGAGCATTTTCCGAACGATTATCTGAAACGCCTGCGGCTGCGGCTGCCGTGGTTTGTGGCTTTGACTAGCGGTGACCCTTTCGCGCGGCTCGAAATCATCAACCGGCCCGCACCCCGGCATAGTGCCGCGTATGGACCTTTTTCGAGCCGCGATGCCGCGCAACGTTACGAACAGGAGGTGCTGGGCCTGTTCCAGATTCGCCGCTGTACCGAAAGGCTCGCTCCCGCCGCCGGCCATCCGGGCTGCATCTACGGCGAAATGAACCAGTGTTTGCGCCCGTGCCAATGCGCCGTCAGCCTGGATGAATACGATAACGAAGTGCGGCGGCTGGGCGACTTTCTCGCGACCAATGGCAAGACGGCCGCCGCCGCTTTGGCCACCGCGCGCGACAAGGCTTCCGTGGAACTGGATTTTGAGCAGGCGGCTCAGTTGCACAAACGCATGGAGAAGGTAACGGCGGCCAGCGCCTGCCGCGACAGCGCCATCGGGCCGCACCATCAATTCAATGGATTAGCGTTGGTTCGCGGCGCGGCCGAGGGCGAGTGCCGCCTCTGGCCCATGCGGCGGGGCTACTGGCAAAAGCCGATTGGGGTTCATTTTTCAACTTTGGAGCCGGGCGCTCGTTCGCTTGACCGCGAAGTGCGCGAGACGCTCTCCGGCGCGTTGGGCCAGGCGGCGGTGGAATCCGGCAATCGTACCGAACATCTGGCCGTCTTTGCGCGCTGGTATTATTCTTCCTGGCGCGACGGCCATTGGTTTCCGTTCCAGCAACTCGAAGACCTGAACTACCGCCGGCTGGTGCGCGAAATTTCAAACCTGACGCGCTCGAGTTAAGGTCTGATAGTTTGGTGCCATGGCCGAACACGAGGTAGAAGAACACTTACATCACGCGCACGAGCCCTTTGACAAATTGGTAGCCGGCACGATGGCGGCCATAGCCGCGTTACTGGCGATTGTGTCCGTTTTGGGGCAGCATTTCAATACTGAAAATCTGCTGCGCCAGCAGCAAAGCTCCGATCAGTGGGCGTTTTATCAGGCGAAAAATATTCGCCGCTATGTAGCGGGTGCGACCGCCGATCTGCTAACGCAGGCGAAAGCCGATTCAAAATCGCTCGACAAGTACGGCCAAGACGCCGAGCGCTATGAAAAGGACATGGCGTCGATCAAAGAAAAAGCGGAAGCATTGGAAAAACAGAGCGAATCCGCCGGCGAGCGCGCCGAGAGCTTTCACATGGGCGAGGTTTTTCTTGAAATCGGCATTGTCCTTTCGTCGCTCGCGATATTGACGAAGCAGAAGGGATTTTTTTATGGCGGCGGCATCGCTTCGGCAGTGGGTTTGGTGTTCGCGGTGCGGGCCTATTTAATAAATTAGCCGACCTTCTGTCATGAAGAGAGAGCTTTCTTCCGCCGCGGCCACGACACTCATTGCAAAGGCTCCGGATTTGGAACGATAGCTACGAAGATCAGGCGGAAAGCCAATTTGAAGATCTGTTGCGGCGTCGAAGATCAGCTTTTCCAGCAATATCATCTGAATAATGCATGATCCACACTGACGTCCTGAGGGAGAGTTGGCCTCCGATGCCGAAGCCAATTCCGCCAGCGCCAAAGCCACCTCCACCTCCGCCCCCCAAACGAACAGATTCCGCTTTTTTAGGGCACTCTTAGTGCGGCAAAGCTTCCGCCAATTGCTCGAGACTCTTCTCCGGCATGGAAACCGCAAAATGCACTCCCGTGCCTGAGCTCTCGAGCGTCATCCCGTCAAGTGCCGTCGCGAGGATACCCGCGCGCGGGTCGTTCTGGCGTTGCATCTGAACCATGCTCGCCATCAGGCGAATCACGTCTGAGAGCGAGGTCGCGTCTTGGGCCGATCTGGTCACAGCGTCCAGCCTCGCCTCAATCGTCGAGCCAAGTTTTACTCCGCCGCTCGATTGCAGCACGCCCTGCAAAGCCTTGGCTTGCGGGGCGCCGTCGGTTCCCAGATGATCGGCCAGAAAGCCTCCCCCCGCGAGCGACACATACCAGGCATCGTTACCGCCGATACTCGCCATCTTACTCTGCAAATTTGCATCGAGCGTCGAGGGCGTGGCCTGGTTGTCGATCACTTCCTTCAGCGTGTCTAGGTCCGCCATCACCGCCACTCCAGCCTCCGGGAACGCGATTGCCGTTTGCTGGCCCTTACCGTGTGAATGCACGATCATGTCCAAGCCGTGATAGCTCACCACCGCTGCGCCTTTGCTCGTTGCCAAGGTTTTAATCCGGCTCACATCAAAATTGCCGCGCGCCAAAATTGCGAAAGAGGAAGGCTTTCCCGCCGCTCCCGGACCGTTCGTAGCGAAAATAATGTTTTGCAAATCGCGCCGGGGATCGAAGCCGGTTTGATCCACCATCTCCTGGAAATGAGAATCCTCATTCTGGGCCTTGCCGAGCAAATACTGCCCAAGATCGGAATTCCGAGCGCGGCTTACATCCAGGCTGCCGACAATCTTTGCCTCCGCGGGCACCAGCGCCAGCAGACCGGTGTCGATGCTCGCGAAAGCCGAAAAAGCCCCCGCCAATAAGAAAGCTGGGATCGAAATAGAATGGCGCATAGGCCTCCTGCCAAATGAAACGTTGCGAGATTGTTAAAGTTCCGAAAATCCTATCCCTGCCGGCCGGCTGCCACTTCCGCCCGCAGCGGCAGCGCGAACCAGAACGTCGCCCCGCGGGTTCCGGCGTTGTTGAACATGCCAATCTGCCCGCCCATCAATTCCACCAACTGGCGGCTAATGGTCAATCCCAGGCCTGTTCCGCCAAAACGGCGCCGGTTACTGCCGTCCGCCTGGAAAAACGCTTCGAATATCCGATCACGCAGTGTCTCATCCACTCCAATGCCCGAATCAATGACATCGCAGCGTATTCTAGACGCGTCCGTGCTAGTAGTCAGCACTACGCGCACGCCGCCCGTCGCGGTAAATT
Source organism: Bryobacterales bacterium (assembly GCA_963785595.1). Taxonomy (GTDB): domain Bacteria; phylum Acidobacteriota; class Terriglobia; order Bryobacterales; family Bryobacteraceae; genus Bog-105. The sequence goes on from CAWAVY010000007.1 coordinate 875,141, forward strand.
TCACAGCATTCGCGATTAGATTCGTAAGAATTTGCCTGAAGCGCACGCTATCGCCCTCAATCGCCGGCGGCACCCGCGCGTCGATCTCGTAAGTCAGTGTCAAACCTTTCGAACCCGCCCGCAAACTCAAAATCCTTACCACCGAACGTAAGCTTTCCGCCGGATCGAACCGCCGGTAATCCATGGCAACGCGGCCTGCTCCGATCTGCGATAAATCCAGCAGATCGTTGATAATGGTCAGCAAATCGTTTGCGCACTGGCTAATAGCGTCGGCATACTCCCGCTGGTCGGGAGCGAGGCTGGTCGTCTTCATCAGGTTGATCATCCCCATGATGCCGTTCAGCGGGGTCCGCAACTCGTGTGACGTGTTGGCCAGAAACTGCTCTTTCAACTGGGTTGCCTCGCGCGCCAGATGCAGCGCATTACTCAACTCTTCGTTCTTCGCGTGCATCTCGCGCGCGGAGTCGCGCAGCTTTTGTTCGGCCAGCCGCCGGTCGGTTACGTCCCGCCCAATCCCTTGAATGGCCACAGCATGGCCCTTGCGGTAAATTACGCGCGTATTCACTTCCAGGAACCGGATGCCGCCCGATCTGGAAAGCATGCGTAGTTCGAAATGCTGGGTGGCGCTTCCGCCCAAATGCGCGCGAATACTATCCTGGTTCAAGCGCTTGGATTCCGGCGCTATCAGCTCTTCGATGCTCCGGCCCAAAACTTCAGCCCGCGCATAACCAGTCAGGGTTTCAGCCGCCCGGTTGATGGCCATCAACCGCCCTTTCAGGTCATGCAGGAAAATTACGTCGTTGGCGTTTTCAAATAGCTCCCGAAAGCGCTCTTCATTGGCCCTGACGGCTTCTTCCGCCGTGCGTCGCGTGGTCTCATCTTGAATCTGCATGATGCGCGCTTCGCGGCCCCGGATGGCGAAGCTCGAAAAAACCATGCTGACGACAAATTCTTTCCCGGCCGCGCCCCGGTGCAGAATGGGCCCTAATGTGTTGTGCGGCTTACGCAGCTCCATTTCGAGACTATGACGCCAGCGCTCGCCGGTTTCGACCGAAAACAGGTCCAGCAGATTCATTTGGCACATCTGTTTCCGCGTATAGCCGTACAATTCCACCGCGTTTTTATTGGCTTCGAGAATCCGTAAGTCGTCTTGGGCAAAAATAACCGCCGGGTTGGGGTTGTCGTAGAATACCCCCTCGTAGGCCCTTACCTGAGCGCGTAATTCGGCAATCGTAGCTTCCATCTCAGCTACGTTTCCTTTATTCGCCTCAATCGATCCCAGTAAGGTTTCGATCGCGAGCGCGTCGCTACTCGATACTTCTGCCGCCATTCGTCTGATCACCGTGGTCGCCGATTGGGCAAACAACGTCAGTTATTGATTACTCTACCAGCCATTCTGCCCTTGCGGAAATAGGACCATCGTTCTGGGCCATTCGTTTCCCTCTGCAACAGCTTTGTCATGTTAGGCTCTCAAAACATTTTTATTTCTTTTTGTTTCATTGTTTATTCACACTGTACAAATGCCAAAGCAACACGCTTCAGTGACAGTGGAATCAAAGGCGAAACAAAATGATTGTTGCAGCAAAAAACTCGTTCCAGTTCTTTTGGCAATCCCCCGCAATCCCGGACGATTTTCGTTCCGGGGTCTCGCTTCATAGCCACACCATGTATTCCGAGGAAAGCCTGTCCATGGTGCCCCAGTACACCGCCAAGGTGCCGTATTTAGGGCGGGCCATCCGCCACCAGGAACTGGAGTATCACCGGAAAAAACACAAACGCTTCCGTTTCGACGATGCTTTTTGGACGCCTCCGCTCGCTCCGCGCCAAGCTTACCGGCTGGAAGAGAAACAGATTCAACGGAAACTCAAGCTCCCAGCCCTAATCTCTCTCACCGACCATGACGATATCCGGGCGGGTGCCAATCTTCGCGTTATCGATCGATTCAAGCACGTCCCCATCTCGACCGAGTGGACCATTCCCTTCGGTGACACCTTCTTTCACCTCGGCGTCCATAACATGCCATCCGCCGATTCGGTCGGCTTGATGAAGCAGTTTGAGGCCTTTACCGCGAAGCCGGATCCTACTCACCTCGGCGGTCTCCTGCGGATGCTTCACTCTCACACCGATCTTTTGCTGGTACTGAATCACCCCCTGTGGGACGAAAAAGGTATTGGCGGCGATCGGCATAATGCCACGTTACGGGAACTCCTGGCCAGCCAGGGTCGATTCTTTCATGCCCTTGAACTGAATGGCCTCCGTTCCTGGCACGAAAACAAACAGGTGATCGCCCTGGGCAAGGAGTTGGGTCTCCCGGTGGTTTCCGGGGGCGACCGGCACGGCCGCGAGCCCAATGCGATTCTGAACCTCTCCCGGGCCGAAAGCTTCCCCGAATTTGTGAACGAAATCCGGGCTGAACGCCGCAGTCACGTGGTCTTCATGCCGCAATATCACGAACCTCTCAAAATGCGCGTTTTGCAGACCATGGTGGATGTCGTGCGTGAATATCCGGAGAACTTCGCCGGACGGCGCACTTGGGCCGATCGGGTGTTTTACCGCGATCCAGAGACCTGCGTCGCAGTGCCCCTGGCTCATCTTTGGAATGACGGCGGTCCCGGCATCGTCAAACAATTTGTTGCAGCTATGCGGCTGCTGGAATGGACGCCTTTCCGTTCCGCATTGCGGGTGGCGCTGCACGACCGCGCTGCCTGGTCAGACACTGCTTGGTCAGATCAGGAGGCGGCTATTTGAGCAACTATGCGCGCGTGGCCTTTCTTCCCGACACCTTCTCGGAAGTAAACGGCGTAGCTCACACGGCGCGGCATTTGGAAGCGTTCGCGCGCCGCCGCCAGATCCCGTTTCTGAGCGTTCATTGCGGTCCGAAAACCGAGCACAGCGACGACGGCGTGGTATCGGTTCTGCAATTAAAGCGCAGTCCGGCGCGTATCGCGCTCGACGCGAATCTCGATTATGATCTGCTTCTGATGCGCCACGCCAAACAGGTGCTCGCGGAGGTGCGCGACTTTGGCGCGGAACTGGTTCATATCACCGGTCCGGGCGATCTGGGAGCGGTGGGGGCCTACGTCTCCTGGTCGCTCAAACTGCCGCTGGTCATATCCTGGCACACCAGCTTGCACGAATACGCCGGCGCGCGTCTGCGGCGGCTGTTGAGTTTTACCGGCGAACGCCGCAGCAGGCAGGCAGGCCAGTACGCCGAAGACCTTTGCGTGCAGATTCTCCGTTGGTTCTACCGGCGCGCGGTGGTGACAATGGCGCCCAATCAGGAGTTGGTTGATTTGACTCATTCGTTGACCGGCCGCCCCGCCTATCTGATGCGCCGCGGCGTGGATACGCAACTCTTCAACCCGGGGCGGCGCACTCGTTCCGGCAGCACCTTCCGCATTGGCTATGTGGGCCGTCTCACCCCCGAAAAGAACGTGCGCTTTCTGGCCGAACTGGGCGCCACTTTGCGGCAGCGCGGCTCTGATGTAGATTTTGTAATTGTGGGCGAAGGCAGCGAAGAGCGTTGGCTGCGCGCTCACGTCCCCAACGCCATATTTACGGGCGTTTTGCGCGGTGAAGCCCTGGCCGAAGCTTACGCCAACATGGACTTGTTCGCTTTCCCGTCTTACACGGACACGTTTGGCAACGTGATTCTGGAGGCCCTTGCGTCTGGCGTCCCGGCCGTGGTTACCAACGGCGGCGGCCCTAAGTTCTTGATAGAACCGGGCGTGACGGGCTACGTCTCCGCCGACGCAACCGAGTTCGCCGACTCTGTAGAGCAGATTCTAGCCGACCCGATCCGTCACGCCAACATGCGGCAGGCGGCCGTCTTGTACGCGGCGCGACAATGTTGGGATACGGTGTTCGAGTCCGTTTTCCGCACCTACGCCGAGGGCATTCAGCTTTATGCCGCGGCGCATCCTGCTTTGGCGGGGGGCGCCGTTTGCGTTGGAAGGCCGGAGTGTCAAGCGCCCCACCCAAGGGCTTAGACCGTTATGGCCACCACAACGAGAATTTTGTTCTCCTAAGGTATATTGGGCGGCCATAACAGCGGGGATACCAAGGGGCGGCGAGCCCCTTGGCCTAGTTAGACCGTTATGGCCGCTCAAACGAGAATTTTGTTCTCGTAACGCGGCGCCGCGGACATAACAGCGGGGATACCAAGGGGCGGCGAGCCCCTTGACTAGTTAGTGCTCCACTATCTGGGCCCTCTGTTATCCTCACGAGTGCATGGCCGGGGTTGTTCTCGACGGGAAGAAAGTGAGCCAGGAGATTTTCGCGGAGCTTAAACCGCGGATCAAAGAGCTGACAAAAAGGCTGCGCCGTCCTCCTACGCTCGCGGTCATTCTCGTTGGCGAAAATCCGGCCTCACAAATCTACGTTCGCAACAAAATCAAGGCGTCGCAGGAGTTGGGCATCCGCAGCGTAGAGCTAAAATTGCCCGGCGATATTTCCACCGACGATCTGTTCGAAGCCGCCGATTCCATCGTCAAAGACAAAACCATCGACGCCATTCTCGTCCAGATGCCGCTGCCACGCCAGTTGCGCGCTGAGGAAGTCATTCCCTATATCGTCGATCCATTTCGCGATGTCGATGGCTTTGGTATCCACAGCCTGGGCTGCCTGGTGGTAAACCGTTTTGCGCCGCGCGCCTGTACTCCGGCCGGCATCATGCAACTGCTCCGGCGTTCGAAAATTCCCGTGGCCGGGAAACATGCGGTGGTTGTCGGCCGCAGCGACATTGTAGGTAAACCCATGGCCCTCATGCTGCTGCACGAAAATGCCACCGTCACCATCTGCCATTCCAAAACTCCCGATCTGGCTGAGGAGTGCCGCCGCGCCGACATTCTGATAGCCGCCATCGGCAAGGCCGCCGCTATTTCGCGCGATTACATTAAACCCGGCGCAGTCGTCGTCGATGTGGGTATGAATCGCATCACGGACGCCGCCCAGGCGCTAGCGCTCTTCGCTCACGACCCCGCGCGTCTGGCCGGGCTCGAGAAGTTTGGCGCCGTTCTGGTGGGCGACGTCGATCCGCTAGCCATGCAGGAACTTAGTTCGTTCTATACGCCCGTTCCTGGCGGCGTAGGCCCGCTGACCATCGCCATGCTCATGGTCAACACTGTCGATTTAGCCGAAATGCATTAAGGAGAAATCAAATGTCACCTGCCCTACCTACGATCCCGCCGGACGATCCCAAACGCGGTCTCACGCTGGCGCAACAGGACAACCTCCCTCACATCGGCCTGGTCGGCGATACTTACACTATCACCATGACAGGCGAGCAGACCGATGGACGCTTCTGCATCATAGATATGCACGTTCCGCCGGGTGGCGGGCCACCTCCGCACAGGCATGACTTCGATGAGACCTTTGTCCTGCTCGAAGGTGAGCTGCAAGCAATCTTCCGCGGCAAGAAGTTGACCGTGCGCGCTGGCGACACACTGAATATTCCAGCCAACGCTCCCCATCAGTTTCACAATGCTTCCACTGGGCCGGTACGCATGCTCTGTATCTGCTCGCCGGCGGGTCAGGAGAAATTCTTCATGGAGGTTGGAGTACCAGTCGCCACGCGTACAACGCCACCGCCGAAGCTGGGCGAAAAAGAGCAGGCCGCATTGATTGAGAAAGCGAAAGCGCTCGCGCCCAAGTACCGAACCGAATTCCTCAGAGAGGCGTAAAAGCGCTGAGAATACGGCATCCAATCGATGCCCCTGGCCGCCTCGACGGTGAAGACGCGTTTGACGCCGGGAATACGGTTTAGCGCCGGATCATCCGACCGACGTCTGAAGTCGTGCTTTTAGAAAGCCAACTTTAGCCCGAATTGGATTTGCCGGGGGCTGCTGGCGGCCGTAAAGCCCAGGGGTTCGCTGGCCGGAATGTTCTTGCTGGGGGTGAAATGGAACGGCGCGGCCGTGAGGCGCGGGTCGCCTACGGAGAAGACATTGTTGACGCTGATGAAGTTGGTGTGGTTAAGCAGGTTGGTGCCTTCGACGCTGAGTTCAATGCGGGCGGCGGAATCCGGTTTCAGGGTGAACGATTTCGACAGACGCATGTCAAAGCTGTTATAGGCGGGACCCACACCGGTATCGCGTCCGATGTACCACGGCCGCGCGTAGAGTGAGTGACCCTCGGTGCCGTTTTCGGCGCCCGGAACGGTCACACTAAACGGTATGCCGCTGCGGGCGGTGACAAAGGGCGAAAACAAGAAGCCCGCCAGCCAGCGCGGGCCGGGCGTGGTGTAGACCGCGTTGGCCACGAAGTTGTTCTTGATGTTGAACGCCGATATGCCGCGTTCGAGATACAGCCGAGTGGGGAAAAAAGAGGCGAACTGCGAGTTGAAATCGGTCACATCGTCAATCGATTTGCTCCAGGTGTAATTCGCCTGAAACTGCAAATTTCTGGAATAGCGTTTGGTCAGAGATGTGGTGAGGCCGTGGTAGATGGAATTTCCGATTGAAGAATAGGTATCGGACTGAGCGATGGCTGGATTGATGGGCGCATATTGCGGCCCGTAGATGGGGTCGATGAGCCCGGTTTCCTGGTAATTCGTCTCCTGGGCAAGCTGAATGTGGACGCTGCGATACATCAGATAGCCGATTTCGAGAGACAGATTAGGTAGAAGTTCGCGGGCAACACTGAAGCTGGCCTGCACTGTGTAGTTGTTCTTGTAGTGGGGCGCGAGGTTGAAAATCACCCGGCCCGGACCGCCTGGCCCCGGAGTGATGCCCAGTAAACCGAGTTCGGGAGTTCCTATCTCGCCAAAGGGCAGCTTGCCTTCCTCAACACCAATGCCCCAAAGCGTGGGGACCGTAGGATTGGTGGCGCTCAACTGTTCAGCCACCTGATTGATGTACTTTCCACTGTCGCCTAAGAGGTTCACCAAGTAAGGAACCTGGAAGTAGACGGGTGAGACGAAGATGCCGCTGCCGGCGCGAACGACGGTTTTTTGGTCGCCGGTTGGATCCCAGGCTATGCCGAGACGTGGAGAGAAATAACCGTTGTGCGGAACAGGCGAAGGCTCCGCATCGTAGTCATAGCGCAAGCCGTAATCGATGGTGACGCCCGGGGCCGCCTTCCACGAATCTTGCGCGTATATGCCTAGGTAATTGGCCCATGACGACCAACGCGGATTGTTGAAGCCTTGGCGGTAGAGAACGGGAATGCCGAGAGAGAAGGACTGCACGGCGCTGAGGTTGGTGGCGGGATTACCGGTAGGTGGCAGACCTAAGGCAAGGTTGTAACCTGCCAGCAGCGGCTGAAGCGCGGTAGGCGCAAGGGAAATGAGACCCACCGCGCCATCGTAGAAATCGAATTCGCCGCCGAACCAGAGGTTGTTGGTGACGTCGTAGTGGACTGGACGGTAAGAAGCGCCGAATTTGATGGAGTGCTTACCTTTGATCCAGGAGAGGCTGTCTTCAAACTGGAAGCGCTTTTGATCCAGGTTGAATGGAATGGTATAGCTGCGGTTGAAAACGCCCAGGCTGCCGAGAGACAGTTCGGTGGAATTGGGGCTAAACGGAAGCTGGTTCGAGGTATTGCTAGGGACGGCTTGGACGCGCGCGGTATTGACGACGGCGGGTGAGAAGACATGGTTCCAGTTGGCCAGGATGGCGATGTCATTGCGTTGGGTGTGGCCGGCATCGCTGGGCGCGGTGATGCTGGAGGCGCCGATGGTGGTGTAGTAGAAGCGCTCGACTGAGAAGCGGGCGGTGAAGGCGTCGTGGTTTTCGGGCTGATAATCAAGGCGGATAATGCCGTCGTGACTCTCGGAAACGTCGTCGAAGACTCCCGAGTTTTGGGTCAGCAGAGTAGCCACATTGGAATTGTTGAGCGGGGATAGGAGCGGTGTTAGTGCGGCGGCAAAACCGGCTAGATACGGATTCCCGGAAGCGAGCAAGCCATTCAGATAGCTCGCCTGCGCGGGGTTAGCACTGATTCCCTGCGCTTCGGCGGTATTCAGGTAATCGCGAAATTCGGGAGTATTCAAGCGCCGGTATTCATAGGACGTGAACAAGAAGAGCTTGTTTTTGAGAAGCGGGCCGCTTAGAGTTGCGCCCGGGAATAGATGCTGCTCAAACGGTTTCGTGGGGGTGGTATCGAAGTAATTGCGGGCTTCTGTGCTTTGATCCAGAAAATAGAGATAGGCGCTGCCATGAAAGGCGTTCGATCCGCTGCGGGTGACGATGTTCAACGCGGTGCCGGCGGTGAAGCCGAACTCGGCGGCGAAAGAACTGCGGTTCATCTGGAACTCCTGAATCGATTCCAGGCTGATGTTGGGAGTGCGCAAGTCGCCTGAGCCGTATTCGTTCTCGCCGCCATCAATGGTGACCAGATTGTTGCGGCCGTTGCTGCCGCCGATGGAGAAACCGCTGCTGGTAAAGCCGGTGAAGCCGGCGGCGTTCTGGGTGCGGGGTGCGGCGGAACTGGCAACGCCGGGCAACGTGAACAACGACTCGGCAAAGTTACGCGAGACGTTCGGCAAACCTTCAATGAGCTGCTGGTTGACGGTGTTGGCCTGCTGCGCCTGCTCGACCTGAATCGAGGGCGGTTGGGCAGTGACTTCGATCACGCTCTTTACCGAGCCCACCGTCAAGGTAATGCTATACGGCAACACCTGGCCGACGGTAAGGTGCAAGCCATTGATTTCGGCGCGTTGAAAGCCCGCGGCACCTACCGAAAGGGTGTAATCGCCAGGCGCAAGCTGAGGAAGTGTATAGCTGCCATTGGTGCCGGTTTGCGTCTCGGCCGTCGTCCCCTTGGCGGCATTGCTGAGGGTTAGCGTCGCGCCGGAGATTCCAGAACCTTGCTCGTCTAAGACGTTACCTTGGAGCGTGGCGCTGGTGGCGTCTGCCTGGCAGAAGGCCGAACTCGCAGCGACGCCAAAAATGAAGAGGAACGCTAAGGTTTTCACGAACAACTCCCCGAGAAGGATATTCCTTTAGGGTTTATACCCGAGGGAATAGTATCAAAGGAAAGCGTTTCGTTGCAGTTGCCGGAAATTAAAGACCGTCGGCGAAAATAAATTCCTGGCTATCTTCTTTTTCGGAGTCGAGCCGTATCTTAGCTTGCTCCATGGCTTCTTCCCAGGTATCACATAAGACGAAGCACTTGTGCTTGCCGAAACCTTCCAGAATCCAGTAAACGTAGCCCACCTCAGACTTGGTGCGTTTAATGCTGAATTGGCGGTCGGAACGGTGCAAAGACGAACGGAAGGCGGGGGCGGTAGGGATGGCCTTTGATGGCTCTGTTTTAACAGGTTCGGACATAAAGTTGGAACTCCGGGAATAAAAGATAAAAAGAGGACTGCCAGACTGGGGACCAGTTCTTTTCTTAAGATTACGCCCTTTAGCGTCAGTGCGCTACGGGCTTGCGAGCACAAAGGTGCTGAGCAGCCGTACTGGAGGTTTCAAGTCCTTAGTACCATTTGGGCAAGAACGAAGTACCCGCAAAACGTCACTGGCGGACGCAGGGTCTTCCAGAACCGGACTTGCCGTTGCGAAAGCGTTCGATCTCTTGGCTGGTATTATTAAGGTTTTATGAGTGCTCCAGCTTCGCAAATGCTCGCAGTGGCCACCTACGTTCTAAAACAGAAGCTCGCGGGGCGTAAACGCTATCCGCTGGTGCTTATGCTCGAGCCGCTGTTCCGCTGCAATCTGGCGTGCGCGGGCTGCGGAAAAATTCAGTATCCGGCGCATGTTTTGAAGCGCCAGCTTTCCCCAGAAGAGTGTTTTCAGGCGGTGGAAGAGTGCGGCGTCCCCACCGTGGCCATTCCGGGCGGCGAACCGCTCATGCATCCGCAGATTAAAGAGATTGTGGAAGGGTTGGTAGCGCGCAAAAAGTACATTTATTTATGCACAAATGCGCTGCTGCTGGAAGAAAAGCTGGATTTGTTCAAGCCGAGCAAATACCTTAGTTTTTCGGTGCATGTGGATGGCGAGCGCGAGCATCACGATTTTTCGGTGTGCCGCGAGGGTGGGTACGATCTGGCGATTCAAGGCATTCGGGCGGCGATTGCGCGCGGCTTCCGGGTGACCACAAACACCACGTTGTTCGACGGGGCCGATCCAAACAGCGTGCGGCGATTCTTCGATGAAATGATGGAACTCGGCGTGGAAGACATGATGCTTTCGCCCGGCTATTCTTACGATAAGGCGCCGGATCAATCGCATTTCCTGGGCCGGGCGCGTTCGCGGCGCTTGTTTAAGGCGATTCTTTCCAACCGCAAGCCAGGATGGCGCTTCAACAATTCGTCGCTTTATAACGAGTTTCTGATGGGCAAACGGCAGTTCGCCTGCACACCCTGGGGCATGCCGACTTATAACGTGTTCGGCTGGCAGAAGCCCTGCTATCTCCTGCAAGACGGCTACGCGGATACCTTCCAGGAGTTGCTGGCGGAGACCGAATGGGCGAACTATGGAACGGAATCGGGCAATCCGAAGTGCGCCAATTGCATGGTGCATAGCGGTTATGAGGCGTCGGCCGTCGATTACGCCTTTGGGTCTTTCCGGGGCATGTTCGAAATGGTAGCCGGATTCATGAAACGGCACGAAGATAAGGATGCGCTGGCGCTATTGGATGAGCCCGCGAAGCCCGTTCATTCATACAATCCGCTGGTGCAAATTAAAGAGGCGGAAGGTACGCAAGCGTGAGCGAAGCTCTCTCGCCAGACGAGCTCGAAATCGTTCCAGGTTTCGAACATGAGAAGTTGCAAGGCTGGGTTCCCGATCTAGGGAACGAAAACGAATTGCGCGAAGCACTCGAAAAGGCCTTCGATTATCGCGGCGATATCACCATCACTCGCAAAGACGGTAGCCAAGTGGAGGGCTACTTGTTCGATCGGCGGGTGGGGCGGACACTGAGCGATTCGCTGGTACGCATCTTGCCGGCGAACGGTCCGCGGGTGAGCGTTCCTTATTCCGACGTGGCGGCACTGAGTTTTAGCGGGCGGGATTCCGCCGCCGGAAAAAGCTGGGAAGCGTGGGTTCGGAAGTATTGGGAGAAGAAAGCTGCCGGAGAAGCCGCGGCGATTGAGCCGGAAGCCCTGGATTAACTTTTCCGCTATCGCAAACGCAGATAGATTAAACGGCCGCTGCGAGCGATCACGTCGTGAGGTATCTGCTTTAGCTTGTTCTCGTACGTCGGCTGATCCACAACAAATGCGCCCGGTTTAGGGGCGCGGTCAAGATCGCTGGCAGTCAAGAGCATCTGTGGGACGCAATCGCCGTACCACTCCAACTGATTGGCCTCGTCGAAGCGAGGTTGCCCTTGGTCGTAGAGAAAAACCTTCTGGCCGCGCGGCTCACTCGCGGCGCGCGCGATCGGAATGATTTCCGCGGCGTGCCGGCTGGGTCTGACCATTACGACTATCGCCATCGCCGCCAGGACGGCCGCTGGCGGAATCCATTTCATCGCACCATCCAGAAAGCGGCGCGGGATCAACTGGCAGATGGCGACGGCGGAAAGAATCGAAAACGCCGGATACGCCGGTAGCATATAGCGAAGCACCCGGCTGCGGGCAGCGGCACACAGCAGGAAAACGATGGCCGCCCAACTCAACAGCAGATAGAGTTCGCGCCGGCGGCCGCGAATCGCCAGCACACAACCCGCCAGCATCGCCGGAAGCCAGGGCCAGTAAGATTTGAGGAGCATAAAGGCGTATTCAAATGCGCCGGTGTAGCGCCGCCACGGTGGGTTCAGAGACCCATAAACAGTGATCTCTAAGAAGCCGCCGTGAGCAGCGCTGAAATCAGCATGGCTCAGGAAAGAGTGGGCATACCAGGCGGCCAAAGGCAGGATGGCAATTAAGAACGCCGCTGCCAGGTAGCGGGCATTTGGAGATCGTCTAGCGGCCTTCACATCAATGGCGAAGATGACCGGAAGGGCAAAGCCGATCAGGCCGCGCGTTAACAAGCTCATTGCGGTGAACACGCCAGCCGCCAGACACCAGCGCGGATCGCGGTCGGTCAACGACCACGCGCACATGGCGCAAAGAAACAGAAAGGCGGCGGGCACGTCGGTCATCGCATGGTTCGCGTATTTGATGAAATACGGAGTCGCGAGCATGACGAACATGGCCACGGAGGCGGCCAGAGAATCGCCCAGCAGACGCCGTGTTAGCCAATAGACCAGCAGCACCGTGCCCACCGCGCAGAGAGCCGAGGGAGCCTTCGCGGCGGTATCGGACATGCCGAAAATCGAGAAAAAAACAGCCTGTACCCAGACAAACAGCGGGGGATGTTCGAGCGCGGGCGCCCCTCGAATGGCGGCCTCAAGCCAGTGGCCGGATTGGAGGATGTTTTTGGCTTCTGTCGAATAGAGAGCGTCGTCGTATCCAGGGAGGTCGCCCAAGCGGATCGCGCCGAGGAACAGAATGAGAGAGGCGAGAGCGAGCAGGGGGAAGCGTGGGCGCAACCCCGGAGTATAGCAACGCGGCAGGCGCGTTGACAGTCTCAACATTTTCAAATTGGAACCGTTTTGAAACGTTTGTTAGGGTCAACGGGTAAGATATAAGAAACCGCCTCACGCCCTAACTCTCCTCCAAGTGTGCGTGGGCTAAATTCTAGGGTGCCTGGATCGGACCGCGACGTCCGAAAAAGGACGCTGTATCGGTAGACAGCCGACAAGGATACTCAAGTGGAAAAACCTGCTCAAAACATTCAGGAAGCGTTCTTAAACAACACCAGAAAAGACAAGACCTTCCTTACCATTTATTTGATGAGCGGAGTTAAGCTCTCGGGCCGGATCAAAAGCTTTGACAAGTATTCCGTTATCCTGGAAACGAATAACCAGGAACAGTTGATATTCAAGCACGCCATATCGACGGTGGTGATTTCGAAGCCTGCACATGCGGCGGCGCATGGCGCGGGCGCTGGGAGCGGCATGCCGGGCGCGCCCTTGCCCGGCGGCGACGGCACCGAAGAAAGCCAACCTTGAGTGCCGGCAGACGTTGAGCGCACGCTAATTGTGGCAGTAGCCGTCACCGGACGGCGCCCCGCGGCTCAACCCAACCCCGATGCGAAAGGTTTAGACTCACCGGAAGATGTCGATGAATCACTCGAGGAACTGGCCGCACTCGCCGAAAGCGCGGGCGCGGAAATCAGAGGACGATTCAAACAGGCGCGTCCGGCGCTCGACGCCGCTACCTTGCTCGGATCGGGCAAACTGGCGGAATTGAAAGCGCTGGTGGATGCCGGCGAGATTGACACGGTAATCTTCGATCGCGAACTCTCCCCCACGCAATTGCGCAATCTCGACCGTTCGCTACAAGTGAAGGTGCTTGATAGAACACAACTGATTCTCGATATATTCGCCCGGCGCGCCCGCACGAGTGAGGGCCAGCTACAAGTGGAACTCGCCCAATTGAGCTATCTGCTGCCGAGATTGACGGGACGCGGCACGCAAATGTCGCGGCTTGGTGGAGGTATTGGCACGCGCGGGCCCGGCGAGACAAAGTTGGAAACGGATCGCCGGCGCATAGGGAATCGCATCGCAAAGCTGAAGACTGACTTGGCGCGAGTGCGCACCACGCGCGGCGTGCAACGAGGCAAACGCCAGGCGGTTCCACTCTCCACCGTGAGTCTGGTGGGATACACCAACGCCGGGAAATCCACTCTCTTCAACCGGCTGAGCGGGGCGGACGTTCTGACCGACGCGAAGATGTTCGCCACACTCGATCCCATTGTCCGGCAAGTCCGCCTGCCGTCCCACCGGCGAGTGTTATTGAGCGATACTGTGGGTTTCATTCGCAACTTGCCCACCACTTTGGTGGACGCTTTTCGGGCGACCCTTGAGGAAGTGACGGCGGCGGTTTTGCTGCTGCATGTTGTCGATCTAACCTCAGTCGTGGCGGCCGGACAAACCGCGCATGTGATGAAGGTATTGGCCGAGATTCATGCCGAAGCCACTCCTCAGATTTTGGTCTTGAACAAATGCGATGCGCTCGGAAGCGGACTGCAACCGCAGGATCTTGAAGCCGTGACTCACCGGCTGTTGGGAGAAACCGCGCGAATTAACAAAACGAAGGCGGCCCTGATTTCGGGCAAGTCTGGCGAAGGGATTTCGCGATTGCTCGAACTCATCGATAGTGAACTGGCTCTCGATCCGGTGGCCCGGCAGCGTTTCCTTCTCCCCGTGAGTGAGGGACGAGCGCTGCACCTGCTGCACGAGAGAGCGGCGGTGATTTCGCAAAGCTATGAAGGAGACTTCTGTGATGTGGTGGCGGATACCCCGGCGTCGATACGGAAGCGGTTGTCGCAGTTCGCGGTAGGACCGCCGCTGTAGGCGAGGCCTCTCGGTTCTCAAGCGTGCGGTTTCTCGACTCCGCGCAGCCCAGTGCGACACTATAAAATTCGGAGCCACCCTTGACCTTCACCGACTTCCTGATCGGCCGCCCCATCGCCACTTCAGAAGAACGCGCCGAACAAATCGGCATCGCCGCCGGCATTCCTATCTTTGGTCTTGATGCACTCAGTTCGGCCGCCTACGGACCGGAAGCCGCCCTCACGCTGCTCATCCCGTTGGGCCTCATCGGCACCGGCTACATCCTCCCACTCAGCATCAGCATCATTATCCTGCTCGTCATCGTTTTCTTTTCCTATCGCCAAACTATTGCCGCCTATCCGGCCGGCGGCGGTTCCTACACCGTCGCTCATCAGAACCTGGGCACATTCCCCGGCCTGCTGGCAGCCGCCGCCCTCATGATCGATTACGTCCTCACCGCCGCCGTCGGCATTTCCGCGGGCATTGGCGCATTGGTCTCCGCCGCACCCTCCTGGCAGCCCCGAACGCTCACGCTCTGTCTTGTGGCCCTCGTCATTATCACCATCGCCAACTTGCGCGGCCAGCGGGAAGCGGGCGGCATTTTCATGGTTCCCACCTATCTATTTCTGATTTGTATGTTCGCCATGATCGGCATCGGCATCGTCAAAGTACTCGCCGGCGGCGGACATCCCGTACCTGTCATCGCACCCCCCACGCCTCCTAAAGCGCTGGAAGCGGTCGGCCTATGGCTCCTCCTCAAAGCCTTCGCCAGCGGTTGTACCGCGCTCACCGGCGTCGAAGCGGTCAGCAACGGTGTAAAAGCTTTCCGTGAACCTACTGTCAAGACGGCCCAAAACACTCTCGCCATCATCATTGCCGCCCTCATCGTCATGCTCGGCGGCATCGCTTATTTGGCGAAGGCTTATCACATCGCCGCCACCGACCCGGGCGCCCCCGGCTACCAGAGCGTTCTATCCATGCTCTTCCTGGCGGTCTCCGGCCGCGGCATCTTTTACTACGTCTCTATCGGTTCTATCTTGTTAGTCCTGATCTTCTCCGCGAATACCGCCTTTGCCGATTTTCCGCGCGTCTGCCGCGTCATCGCCGACGATTGCTTCCTTCCTCTATCGTTCGCCAACCGCGGCCGCCGGCTCGTCTATTCGGAAGGCATCATCGTCCTCGCCGTCATCACCGGCCTCTTACTCACCATCTTTGGAGGTGTGACGGACCGGCTGATTCCCCTCTATGCCGTGGGCGCGTTTCTGGCGTTCACTCTCTCGCAAGCCGGCATGGTGGCGCATTGGAAACGCGCGGGAGGCCGCGGCGTGGCCGGCAACCTGTTCATCAATGGCTTGGGCGCGACGGTCACCGGCGCAACAGTCCTTGTCGTAATCGTCGCCAAATTCGTCGAGGGCGCTTGGATCACCGTGGTCATGATCCCCACGCTATTGCTTCTGATGTATTTGGTGCGCCGCCATTACAATCACGTGCAGTCGGAGGTGGCTACTTCGACGCCGCTCGATGTCTCCAACCTGCAGCCGCCGCTGGTCATCATTCCCATGCCCTATTGGAGCCGCATGGCCAAATATTCCCTGCGCATGGCGTTTGAGATCACCCATGAAATCCGCGTCGTCCACGTCGCCGAAGAAGACAAGGCCAGCGAGTTCTGCGCGCACTGGAGTCACTTGGTGGTGGAACCCGCTGCCCAAGCCAACCTGCCGGTGCCTGAGTTGGTTCTGTTGCATTCCCCCTACCGCTTTGTCATCGGCCCCATTGTGGATTACGTCATCAAAACCGCCGAGGAGAATCCGGGACGCAGAATCGTCGCCATCGTTCCCGAATTGGTGGAACGCCGCTGGTACGCATATTTCCTGCACACCCAACGCGCCGCCTTGTTGAAGACGATGCTCCTCATGAAGGGCAATCACCGCATCTCCGTCCTCAACATGCCCTGGTACGTAAAGTAAATAAAAGTGGTCAGTCTAAGAGCATGATGGACCCCTTTCCCGAGTACCAGGCGCGCCGCGCCTCGTGGCTTGGGAGGCAGGCGATTTTCGACAGCCAATTTATTGCCATCGGCAACGCCCGGCTCGCCGCTGCAGTAGCCGCCGCCGTGCTGGCTTGGCTCGCGTATGGGCAATCTCTGCTCAGCGCTTGGTGGTTATTGCTCCCGCTGGCGGCCTTTGCGGCGCTGGTGGTTTGGCAGGAACGGGTCATGCGCCATCGCGCGTTTGCGGGCCGCGGCTTGCTCTACTACGATCAAGCTCTCAACCGCCTGACAAATCAATGGCAGGGCAAGGGCGAAAGTGGCGAGCGTTTTCGGAACGCCAGCCACGTATATGCGGAAGATCTCGACCTGTTCGGCACGGGCGGCCTCTTCGAACTGCTTTCGACCGCACGCACAGCCGCGGGTGAAAACGCCCTGGCCCAATGGTTGTTGCAGCCTGCGCCTCACAAAGAAGCGGCCGCGCGCCAGCAGGCCGTGCGGGAATTGAGCGTTCGTTTGGATTTGCGCGAAGACCTCGCTCTGCTCGGTGAAGATGTTCGTTCCCAAGTCAGCGCGGATCTAATCGCCCAGTGGGGAGCGCGGCCCCCCATTTCGTTCAACCGGCTTTTAAGGCCGCTGGCACTCATCCTTTCCATCGCCGCCCTGCTCCTTGGGTTGGGCCTGTTATTTCACGTTGTGCCCGCATGGCCGCTCGCGCTGCTACTCATCGCCAACCTCGCACTGCTTTACATAACCAGGAACGTTGTCGCCCAAATTGCGGCCTCGGTTGATACACCTGCCGGCCATCTCGCCATCCTTTCCCTCCTGATTCTGCGCATCGAAAAAGAGCAGTTTCAAGCGCCGCGCTTGCGAGAATTGCTGCAGCGCTTAACCGCGGGCAATCTTCCGGCGGCCACCCAGATTCGCCGGCTCGGGCGCTCCATTGAGATGCTGGGCATGAGTTCTCACGCCTTGATGAAAATTATTGAGTGGGGCTTGCTGTGGCGGGTGCAGGTGGCGCTTGCGATCGAAGCCTGGCGCCGCGTTTCCGGGCCGCATATCGGCGAATGGATCAAAGCTCTCGGCGAATTTGAAGCTTTGTCGGCCCTGGGCTCGCTCGCATTTGAGCGCCCGGCCTGGGTCTATCCGGAACTGCTTGCCTCCGATCATGCCAGTTTCGTCGCGGCCGGGCTGTGCCATCCGTTGATTGAAGAATCGCGTGCGGTCGCGAACGATGTCGCCCTCAATAGCTCGCTGCGCTTGCTGATTGTGAGCGGTTCCAACATGTCCGGCAAGAGCACGCTCCTCCGCGCCATTGGTCTGAACACGGTGTTGGCTTGGGCGGGAGCACCGGTGAATGCGGCGCGGTTGACGCTCTCGCCGCTGGCCACGGGCGCCTCTATCCGCATCACGGATTCGTTGCAAGACAATCGCTCCCGTTTCTTCGCGGAAATCACCCGCCTCCGCCAGATCGTTGACCTTACCCGCGATTCCCGTCCTGTTCTCTTTCTACTTGACGAGTTACTCAGCGGAACCAATTCGCATGACCGGCGCATAGGAGCAGCCGGTCTGGTGAAAGGATTGTTGCGAGGCAATACCATCGGTTTGCTGACAACTCATGACCTGGCTCTCGCGGAAATTGCGGCCGATGTTGGGTCGGCCGCCGCAAACGTTCATTTTGAAGATCGCATTGCAGATGGTCAAGTGGAGTTTGATTATCGCCTGCACCCGGGCGTGGTCACTCACAGTAATGCATTGGAACTGATGCGAACACTCGGATTAGAGGTTTAGTTCTTCTTCTCCGCTTCTTTCTCACACACCAGAGTCAGAGTGGCTTCACCGGATTCAGTGACAATATGACTGACCGTCGTGAGTCTATTGCCTTCGGGCGAGAGCTCCCAACGGTCTTCCACCACTTCATGCTCGCCGTTCGCCATAATCATCTTGGTTCTTACCACCAGCGCCGCGCCGTCCCAGTAGGCTCGGCATTGCGCATCGCGGCCTCTGATGGTATTCGTGGTGACGGAGTTATCAGTAAAGTAAGTCACGTCCGACATGGATGTTTTTTGTGCGGTGGTTTGAATAGTGTGGAGATTAATCATAGGATCGTGGTGATCCACCACGCGAATCACCGCATCGGGGACTTTGAATCCGTTGAACTGGCTTTTCTCCTTCACCATCCGCCAGCGTCCCGAAAAATTGGGGTGCGCGGGAGCGGTTTCGGCTGTCTGGCCGCCCAGCAACGGCAGCCATAGCGCAAGCAGAATGGCAGTGAGCGAGACGCGGCGCCAGATCTGAAAAATGAACATGATTACCCTTGGGTTTGGCTGAATTTTACCATCCGGGCGCTGCGTCCCGGCTCAAGTTTCTGGGTGGGGCGGGCGCCCCCGTCCGCGGTATAGGCGTTAAAATAAGCCGCAAACTGTTGATATGCACGGTGGCGCAGGCGGTTTCGCCTGCGTTTTTCCTAACATTTCCACCACGAAATGTTCTTATTTTAACGCCTATGCCCGTGCGCGGGCCGACCCCTTGTCGGCCTCCGGGCGGCTTTCCAGCCGACCCACCGCCCCCCGGCGGCTGCAAGTTCATGGTACGCTCAAAATTCTTTAGACTGCCCGACATTCACGCGAATCGCTCACTTTTATGTCGCGCGCCAGACTCAAGCTCTTCTACTGCGATCAATACCATTTTCCGTTAACGAAGGGACACCGGTTTCCACTCGCGAAATACCGTCTGCTGCGCGAAACTCTGTGTACGAATGAAGCCTTTGAGCTGCGCGAAGCTCCGCTGGCCTCCAGAGAAAACGTGCTGCGCGTTCACACTGCGGACTACTTCGACGGCTTTCTCCACGGCAAATTGGAAGCGGCTTCGATGCGGAGAATCGGCTTCCCGTGGTCGGCCGAGTTGGTCACTCGCACGCTGGCAAGCACGGGAGCCACCCTACAGGCAACCCGCCAGGCGCTCACCTCCGGGTTGTCCGGGACGCTGGCGGGCGGAACGCATCACGCCTTTCGCAGCCAAGGCGCGGGCTTCTGTGTGTTCAACGATTTGGCTGTTGCCATTGAAGACATTCGCGCCACCACCGCGCTGCGCAGGATAGCGGTAGTGGATTTAGACGTTCATCAAGGCGACGGCACCGCCGCCATATTTGCCGGCGACCCGGGCGTGTTCAGCTTGTCGATGCACGGCAAGTACAATTTTCCATTTCGCAAGCAGCGCAGCCAACTCGACGTCGAACTGGAAGATGGCACCGAGGACGGTGACTACCTTCTGCTCCTCGAGAAAGCGTTAAACAAAGTTTGGGAGTTTTCACCAGAACTGATCCTTTATCAATCCGGAGTAGACGGCTTGAAAAGCGATCGGCTAGGGCGTTTGGCATTAACGCCGGAAGGATTAGTACAGCGCGATGAGTTGGTCATGGAAGCTGCTAAACAGCGCCGTTTACCCCTCGCCATTACGCTGGGAGGCGGCTATTCGGAACCCATCGAATTGACCGTGGAAGCGCATGCCAACACTTTTCGCGTGGCTTCGCGGCTCCATGATCGATAAGAGAAGCAGGGAGAGTTGCCACCACCTCGAAGACACAGAACAAAGGTAAACACCTTATGGGCCATATCAACACAACCAGCCTGCCAACCTATGCGCCCGATACCCAAGGCGTAGGAAGAGAACAAAAAACCAGCGTGAGCGCAAACGGATCCGCCGCGGCACTGGAGTTAGCCGAGCCGCAGGACGATATGCAGTTAACCAAACTAAGCGCCGTTTTGCACAGCCTGAAGAAAGGCGCATCGGCCATGCGAAACCAGGTTTCTCAGGTAATGGGCGCCGTGCGCACGGGTAGCTATCAAGTAGACGCCTTAGCCGTGAGCCGCAGAATTGTTGGCGATAGTCTCGCTCAGCATTAAGCGCTCAATGATGCGCCGGCTCGCTCCAGCCGAGATCGGCGCCGGAGCCAAAGACAAACCATGTGCCCAGAATCTGGCCCGCGGGATTCTCCAAAGCAACGCAGTGAAAAGATCCCCGGCCCGGTTCGCCGAAGCGCAGATCTGTTAATTCAATCCTCTTCCCGGTTCCATTGCTAAGCCCCACTGGCTGCACGCCCCAAACCGGGAAACGGGCGAAGTACATAAAGTACGAGAATTCACGCGTGCGGCGGGCGTTGGCAATGGTTTCCGAAAGAGGAATCCGGAAGAACGATTGAGCGCTTTCGGTATTGAGTTGACCTAGCGTACTCAAGTTGAATTCGCGCCAGGTGTTTTTGGTCGCCACAATGCCACGCCAGAAAAACGGATTCAGGGCGGTGGGCAACGCCGCCACCTGAAGCGGCGCCGCCCCGGCGTATAAGCGCGACTCCAGTTGTGCCAATGCGCGCTGGTGCAGATAATAGCGGCACACATCAAAACCGCCGCACACCAGAAGCACCATGATGGCGATTCCCTGGCCACTGGATTTCCGGGCATCGCCAATTTCGCCGCTCACCAAACCGGACAGCCAGGGCCAAACCGCCGCCAAGCCAAGGGCCGCCAGAATGGGGCCATCGGTCAGCGCGTTTATGTCCAAGTGGAACCACTGCACGGAAAAAGGCATGAGTGGACGAATACCGTAGCTATTGGTCCAATCGAGCAGTAAATGGCTGAACACACCAAAACAGCAAACCAACCACGCCTGAAACCAAGGCAGGCGTTGCCGGTAGATGGCGGCCACAATGATCACACACTCCAGGGCAAGTAGCGGGATGGCGGCAAACGAGTGAGTCACGCCGCGATGCACCTCCAAATAAGCGAACTGGCTCTTGCCAAGGGCCACAATATCGATGTCGGGCATGTTTGCGGACAGTATCAGGAGGAGCGGGGCGCGCGGAGTCAGCCGATCGAGACCGGCGCGACCAAGCACTAAGCCAGTAAGAGAATGGCTCAGGTTATCCATGCAGTCAGGCGCAAGCGCGAATGTCGATGGAAGATTTCTCTTTCGCTACAAAGGAAGCAGGTAGAAGAAGAGTGAGGGCATCCGGCACGATTTCAGCGGAGATTGGAAGTTTGCCGGCCAGTTCTCCATCCACTTGCGTGAATATACCTTCGCCATTCGCAGCGCGGCACGTCACGTGGCGGCCATAAACAAACGTGCAGCCGTTCACGCGCTCGGCAAAGCGCAGGCCAACGGCGGCCAGGTACGGTAGATAGCGCAAGCTGTGTTTGCCGCGGAATAGAACAACCTGAAATTCGTTGCGCAGCAGAGAAGCGCCGCGGGCGATTTCGAGATCGCCGCCGTAATTTCTGACCCGGCTGATCAGCGCGAAGCTGGCTTCGTACGGCGCGCCATCCACGCTCACTTCGAATTCCGTAAGCGGGCGAAGTACCTGCGCGAACCCGCCAATATAGTACGCTAATTTGCCCAGCGCGGCTTTGAGGTCTAAATTGACGTGACACACAATGTCGGCGTCCAGCCCGGCGCCCGCCATGCACAGGAACGATCGCTGCTCAAAGCTTCCCAGCCGCAGCATGCCAATGGCGACGCGCATGGGCACCATCTGACGGATAGCCTGGGCGGCTGACAGCATATTAATAGGAATGCGCGTTTCGCGCGCCAGCACGTTGGCCGTCCCGCAGGGAATGATCGCCAGCGGCACTCCGCTGTGAATCATCCCGTTAGCCACCTCGTTGATGGTGCCATCGCCGCCCGCCGCCAGAATGAGGTCGCAACCGGCCTCGATTTGGCGCTTAGCCTGAAGCGAGGCGCTACCCGGCCCGGTGGTGGCCACCAGCGCCGCTTCCATGCCTTGTTCATTCAGCGCCTCGATGGTACGTTGGAGCAGATGCCGGCTGCGCGAGAGTTTTCTCGCAACAGGGTTATAGATGATAGCGGCGCGTTTCGCGCGAAAAGATTCCAACTCATATTATAGGTTCACCCATGAAACAGCCCCCGGCCCCGCGCGCCGAAGCGCTGCGAAAGCAACTCGAACATCACGAATATCAGTACTACGTTTTAGATCAGCCGGAAATCGCCGACGCCGAATACGATGCCCTCATGCGCGAGTTGAAGGCATTGGAGGAGGCGCACCCGGAACTGCGCACACCCGATTCGCCTACCGGGCGGGTGGGCGGCCAACCCCGCGAAGGCTTTGTGAAAGTGGCTCACAGCGCGCCCATGCTGAGCTTGGACAACGCGCTCAATGAACACGAATTGCGCGAGTTCGACAATCGTGTGCAAACGCTGCTCAAAGGTGAGCCCTACGAATACGTGGCTGAGTTGAAGCTGGATGGCTTATCAATGGCTGCCCAGTATGAGCACGGACGGCTGCAGCAGGCCCTAACTCGCGGCGACGGCCGAGTGGGCGAAGAGGTCACGGGCAATGCCCGAACCATCCGTTCTTTGCCATTATTGATTCGCCGCCAGGCGATTTCCGCTGCCTTTGAAGTGCGCGGCGAAGTGGTCATGCAGCGCAGCTCCTTCGAGCGGCTGAACGAAGAACAGGAGAAAACCGGCTTGAAGCGCTTCGCCAATCCGCGCAATGCGGCGGCGGGCGCCTTGCGCGCTTTGGATCCAGCCGTAACGGCAACCCGGCGGCTGGATTATTTCGCCTACTTTCTGCTCGAAAATGGCAAGCCCATGCTGCCCAGCCATTGGGAGAGCCTTGAACGTTTGGCGGCTGCCGGCTTCAAGGTAAACAGCCACCGGCGCAAATGCCAAGGACTTGACGGCTTATTGAAATTTATCCGCGAATGGGAAAACAAGCGCGACTCGCTGCCCTATGAGACCGACGGCGTAGTGGCCAAGATCGATTCCATTGCCCAGCAGGAGCGCCTGGGCTGGACCGCCAAAGCGCCGCGTTGGGCCATCGCTTTCAAATACCCGGCGCGGCAAGCGGCCACGATTCTCGAAAACATCGAGGTCCAGGTGGGCCGTACCGGCGCGTTGACGCCGGTGGCGCATTTAAAACCGGTAATAGTGGGCGGCGTCACGGTGGCGCGCGCCACGCTGCACAATGAGGACGAGATCGCGCGGTTGGGAGTCGAAATGGGCGATACGGTGCTGGTGGAGCGCAGCGGCGATGTGATTCCGAAAATCGTCCGTGTGGTCGAGCACGGCAATCCGCGGCGCCCGTTCCACATTCCCAAGCAGTGTCCGGTGTGCGGCGGCCATATTGTGCGCGAGGAAGGCGAGGCGGCCAGCCGC
Source organism: Bryobacterales bacterium (assembly GCA_963785595.1). Classification (GTDB taxonomy): domain Bacteria; phylum Acidobacteriota; class Terriglobia; order Bryobacterales; family Bryobacteraceae; genus Bog-105. Next base: position 898,563 of record CAWAVY010000007.1, read on the forward strand.
TGCGTGAATGCCAGTTGTCCGGCGCGTTTGCGCGAAACGCTGCTGCACTTTTCAGCGCGCGGCGTGATGGATATCGATGGCTTGGGCGATGCGCTGGTCGATCAATTATTAACGCGCGGATTGGTGCATAGCGTGGCGGATCTGTACCGGCTTACCGTTCCCCAATTGCTGGTGCTCGAACGCATGGGCGAGAAATCCGCCGCGAAGATTATCAAAAATATTGAAAAGAGCCGCGCGCAGCCATTAGCCAGAGTCATAAATGGCTTGGGAATTCCGTTTGTCGGCGAGCGCACCGCGCAACTCCTGGCCAGCCATTTTGGAGATCTGGATGAAATCGCGAACGCCCCGGCGGAAAAGCTGGAAGAAGTAAATGAAGTGGGCCCGAAGGTGGCGGAATCAATCCGCCAGTTCTTCGGCGAAAAACAAAATCGCCAGTTGCTCGATGCGCTGCGGGCCGCCGGCTTGCAGTTCAAGGGTGAGAAACAGGTAAAGAAAAGCGGCCCACTCAGCGGCATGACATTTGTCATTACCGGCACTTTGCCGTCCTTGAAGCGCGAGGATGCAAAGGCGCGGATCGAAGAGGCGGGTGGGAAAGTAGCCGGATCGGTAAGCGCCAAAACAAACTATTTGCTGGCCGGAGAAGACGCCGGTTCCAAACTCGAAAAGGCCAAAGATTTGAACGTGCCGGTATTGGATGAGGATGGGCTCCTTGCTCTGCTGGGGCAAGGCCGTTAAACGAGTTCGGAGCATGATCTGAAATCTTTCTTTCATTCGATCGCAGCTTCGTGGCAGCATTTTGCAAACACTCTGTTAGGTTTGGGACCGTTCGGGCTATTCTTTTTAGCCGTCCTCGATTCGGCCGGCATACCCGTGGTAGGAGGCGTAGACGCATTACTAATCGCGGTGGCGACCACCAACCCGGGCCAGGCTTATTGGGCGGCGGCGTTGGCGGTCGTCGGCTCTTTGGCGGGCAGTCTCATTCTGTTTTTCATCGCGCGCAAAGGCGGCCAGGTTTTGTTGATGCGCCACGTCACCAGTAAAACGGGTGCGCGCCTGCACCTGTGGTTTCAGCGCTGGGGATTGGCAACGGTGTTCGTGCCGGCTTTATCGCCCATTCCCTTACCCATGAAGATTCCAGTTTTTTGCGCCGGCGCGCTGCAGGTGCGTTTGCTTTATTTTGTGATCGTGGTCGTGGCGGCGCGCACGCTGCGCTACTTCGCCTTAGCGTACTTGGGCGAACACTTCGGCCTGCAAACGTTTCAGTATTTGAAAACGCACGGTTGGCAGGTGGCGGCGGCCGCACTGGGTCTCGCGGCGGCGCTCACCATTGGCCTGCGGCTGTTTCAAAAGCACGAAGTCCACATCGGTAAGCCCGAATAAGCGGAAGCGCGGCTTCGATAGTATATGACGGGAGTACAAAACATGTCTTTTCAAATCTCACGCCGGAACTTTGTAGTTCAATCGGCGGCCCTTCTTCCCGCCGCCAAGGTGTTGCTGGGCCGCGGCGCCCTGAACGCCTCAAATTTGGGCGTGCAGTTGTACACGGTACGCAGCACCATCGGCGCCGATCCGTTAGCCGTGTTGAAAGCGATTCAGGACATTGGCTACAGCGAAGTCGAGGTCACCTACGGCAATCTAAACAAGATCTGGCCCGCCCTGAAAGAAACGAAGCTCAAGCCCGTCAGTATCCACTTGGATACCGCTCTTTTCTTCGAAGGCGGCGCGAAGCTGGATTCCGCTATCGCCGATGTGAAGGAGAAGAGATTCGAGTTCGTCGTTTTGCCCTACATACCGCCGGCGCAACGCGGCGGAATTGAGACATTCAAGAAACTGGCTGAGACGCTGAACAAAGCAGGCGAGAAAACGAAGGCGGCCGGGATGACGCTGTGCTATCACAACCACGCTTTCGAATTCGAGCCCATGCAAGGAACCACCGGGCTCGATCTGTTAATGAAGGAGACGCACAAGGATTTAGTGTCACTCGAGATGGACGTTTTCTGGGTCAGCGTGGCGGGACACGATCCGGTAGTGCTGCTGAAAAAGTATGCAAGCCGCGTGGCGTTGCTTCATTTAAAGGATAAGGCGAGTGGCACGGCGGTGCAATTCAACGAAAACGTGCCGAAGGAAACCTTCAAAGAAGTCGGCAACGGCACAATAGATTTCCCGGCGGTGCTGGAGGCGGCGAAGAAAGCAGCGGTCAAGAACTATTTCGTCGAGCAGGATCAAACGCCTGGAGATCCAATTGAAAGTTTGCGCGAGAGCTATAAGTATTTGAGCGGAAAGCTGGCGAGTTAGCTTGCCTGATTTCTATATCCAACCCTAAAGAAAGGTCTTGAATTCGATAACGTCGCCGTCTTGCACAACGTATTCCTTGCCTTCGGTGCGCAGCTTTGCTTGTTCGCGGGCGCGGGCGAAAGAGCCCGCCGCCACCAAATCGGCGTAGGAGACGCACTCGGCCGAGATGAAGCTCTTCTCAAAATCGGAGTGAATGACGCCGGCGGCGACCGGCGCTTTATCGCCGGCATGAATCGTCCAGGCCCGGGTTTCCTTTTCTCCGGTGGTTAGATACGTGCGCAGACCAAGCAGATGATAAGCCTCGCGGATCAAGTGACTGGCGCCGGTATCTTTAACACCAAGTCCCGCTAAGTATTCCTGGCGCTCTTCTTCTGAAAGAGTCACCAACTCCGATTCGATCTCGGCCGAAACGACAATCGCGCTGGTATCATGGTGCTCCTTGACATAGGCGCGCACTTGCTTGACGTACTTATTCTCATCGGCATCGGCCAGATCGCCCTCGGCGGCGTTGCACGCGAACAGAGTCGGCTTACCGGTTAGCAGGAAGAAGGTTTTAGCCAGTGCCTTCTCTTCGGGCGTGAGGTCCAGGGTTACCACGGTCTTGCCGTTGTTGAGATGGGTTTCCAATTTCTCGGCTAGTTCCACTTCGGCTAGAGCTTTCTTATCGCCGCTTTTGGCGGCTTTTTGCTGCTTGGCTTTGCGCTTCTCTACGGCTTCCAGATCGGCCAGGACGAGTTCGGTGTTAATGATCTCGATGTCGCGCACCGGATCGACGGTATCCATCACATGCTCGATGTTGCTGTCTTCGAAGCACCGGACCACCTGAATAATGGCGTCAACCTCCCGGATGTGGCCGAGAAACTGATTGCCCAGACCCTCGCCTTGGCTGGCGCCTTTCACAAGCCCTGCGATATCGACGAACTCGAAGACGGCCGGGATGACCTTGGCTGAATGGCTTAATTCAGAAAGGACGGCCAGGCGCTCGTCGGGGACGGTGACCACGCCAGTGTTAGGTTCGATGGTGCAAAACCGATAGTTGGCGGCCATGGCCTTGCGGGTTTGGGTCACGGCGTTAAACAGGGTGCTCTTCCCAACATTCGGAAGCCCCACGATTCCAGCTCTTAGCATCTACTTCCATTTTCGCTCAATGCGCGGATTAGTCCGGAACGTGCCAGTGCAATGATGAGGGAGTGGAGTTTGCCGCGGAACTGGCCCGCGTTCTGCCGGAAGACATTCCGCATCGCGCACTGCTGATTGAGAAGAGTGCGGCGCACTTGAGTTTGATTTTGTGCGCGAACGAGCACTTCAATCTCACGCGCATTATCAGCGCGCCGGAAGCGGCTATTAAACATGTCTTTGATTCAGTGGCGCCGTGGCGGTTCTTTGCCGGCGCGCGGCGCGTTCTGGACGCCGGAACGGGCGCCGGGTTCCCGGGCGTGCCACTTTCCCTGGTGCTGCCGGACGTGCGCTTCACCTTGGCCGAATCCACCCAGAAAAAGGCGCGTTTTGTGGATAGCGCTGTGGAGTCGCTGCACTTGCCCAACGTTGAGGTGCTGGCCGATCGGGCCGAACAGATTGCGCTCGCGCAGCGGCCCGACATCATAACGGCACGCGCGGTGGCGCCCATCCACCGCCTGCTGGATCTGTTCGCCAAACCCCTCAAACAAGGGGCCACGCTGATTCTCTACAAAGGACCGGAAGTGGAAGCGGAACTGGCGGACGCGCGCCGCCACCGTATTAAAGTGGAAGAGCTATGGCGCTATGAATTGCCCGATAGCATGGGGGCGAGGGTGGTCTTGGCGGTGCAGCAGAAAGCACAGAATTAAGCTCTTTCTCCACGTCATGTCCCAGCGCTACCCAGAAACCACGCTCCCAAGCGCTAACCTGTGTCGACGCTTCGAGGGCAATACATCCGCTGCATGCTCGTGCGCCGACCGCCCAAGCATCTGCGGTCTTCGGGTGTATTCTCATCTAAGTATGCGCAACCAATTTTCGAGATTTCTCGCGTCCGCGGCCTTGCTTGCCCTGGGCGCTCCGCTTTTCGCACAGCAGGCCCCCACCGCGAAACCAGAAGACACAGAAGTGTGGGAGCCGGTGCCCAAGGTTGTGACGCCGGGCGCTACTTGTATGGCGCCTCCCTCGGACGCCATCGTTCTGTTCGACGGCAAGAACCTGGACGAGTGGGTCACCAACAAGGACAAGTCGCCGGCGAAGTGGAACGTCACCGATGGCGTGCTGACTGTGGCCAAGTCGGAAGGAAACATCGAAACCAAACGCAGCTTCCGTAACTATCAACTGCACATCGAATGGAAAATTCCCGAAACCATCACGGGGAGTGGGCAAGGGCGCGGCAATAGCGGTGTATTTCTAGCCTCCACCGGGCCGGGCGATGACGGCTATGAGTTGCAAGTGCTCGACGGCTACCAGAACAAGACCTACGTCAACGGCATGGTGGGCAGCATCTACAAGCAAGCCATTCCGCTGGCGAACGCCAGCCGGAAGCCCGGCGAGTGGCAGGCCTACGACGTAGCTTGGACCGCGCCCACCTTCAACAGCGGCGGTTCGTTGAAATCGCCCGCCTATGTCACCGTCTTCTTGAACGGCGTGCTGGTGGAGAATCACTTCGAGTTGAGAGGGGAGACGCACTATATCGGCAAGCCTACGTACAAGCAATATGACGGCGCGCCGATTAAGCTACAGGCGCATGGCGACAAGAGCGAGCCCATCAGCTTCCGGAATATTTGGGTGAGGGAGCTTAATTAAGACCGCCCTAGTGCATAATGGCTAAATGCAAATCTCAAAGTTTAACCGTGTAATCATACTCGCCGCTTTTTCGGCTATTCTTACCAGCTCGGCGTGGTGCGCCCGAGTGGACAAAGGCGGCTCCTCCTATGGCCAGGATACGCAAGCTTGTCCGTCCGGCAGCGGCCCGGCGACTCCCGCCACGTACGGCGCGCTGACCGCCAACTGCTTCTTTGGAAACTCCGGCTTAACGGCGGCCTTGTTTGAAATCAAGGACAACACGACGCCCTTTCCTTCCAGCTTCAGCGTGGCGGTGACTTTTGCTTCGCCTACAACCACCGATTACGGATTGCTCACCTGTGATAACGGCAACATTCCTTGCATTGCCGGGGGGAATCCCGTTAATTTCGCCGGCGCGCCCGCCTTCAGCCCCACGGGCGCGCTGTTCACATTCTCGAATTTCACCGGCGATCTGGTGTTTTATGTCAATGAGGCTGCCACCCTAACCAACATCAGCCCGCTGGGCGGCTCTGCTACCCCGGAGCCCAAAAATACCGCAGCGGCGGGATTGCTTCTGCTCTGCGCGATCGGCCTGGTTCGCCGTTTCGCTCAGAGTTGAGCCTTAACGCTTTGCGCCTTTTGTGAGATCAGTCCGAAGCCGCTGTGCGTGGCCTCTTCTTGTATTTTGGTCACAGCGGCTCGGACACTCGCTTTCATTGTGCTTTTGGATTCAATTTCGGCCAGCGCGAGGCGTGCCCGCAGCAGCGCTTCCACCGCCCCGGATCCACCAGCTTCCGCAATCGCCTTGCGTAGATCCTTGATGGCGTCCTGCCTGGCTGAATCGCCGCTGCCGGCGGCAATGGATTCAGCCCGTACAGTCTGTAGCGCCAGCTTAATGCTGGGGTCTTTTATGGGTGTGCTTTCATGCACGGCCAACTCCACCTCCTTCTGCGCCTGCGGATAAAGGCGCTGGGCCAGCAGCGAGCGAGCCAGCGCAATGTGGCACAGAATGTCGTTCTCGATGTCGCTTTCGGCGTGGAATTCTTCAAGCGCCTCCTTGATTAACTTCTCCGCCTCGTCGCCTCGCCCTCCCCGTTCGATAAGGACATTCGCCAAGCCCACCTTGCTTGACGCCACCCAGCTCTTATCGCCAATCTCCTGTTGCAGTTTGAGGGCGTCGCGATAGGCCTTATCGGCGCGCTCAAAATCGCCCCTCGCCAGATAGAGTTCGCCCCAGTTATCTAGAGTGGCGGCTATCTGGGCCTTGGCCCCCATTTGCGTTTCTAGCGAGAGTGCCTCCTGGTAGCTGTCGGCGGCGGCTTGCACATTACCCGTTTCAAACAGCAACCCGCCAACGTTATTCAGGCAGCGAGCCAGACTTTGCCGGTCGCCACTCTGGCGGGCTACGTTGACAGCTTCTGCATACACCCGCTTGGCTCGCGCGAAGTCGCCTTCCTGACGCGCCAGGTCGGCGAGGTTGCCCAGCGTGTTGGCTTGCTCGGTCTTGAAGCCAATCTCCACCTGAATCGCCACAGCCTGCTCGTAATTCTTGCGAGCTTCGGCCAGATCTCCCTTGCCCGAAAGCAACATGGCAATGTTATTTAGCGCGCCGGCCATGTCGCGGTTATCGCCTATTTCTTTGCCAATCTGAAAGGCATCCCGCAGCCGCTTCAACGCCTGGGCCACATCGCCTTGCTCGGAATCGATGATCGCTATGCCGTTGATGGCCCGCGCCATGCCGAGCTTGTCGCCCAAGTCCGAATTGATCCGCATCGCGTCTTCGCACTGGGCGCGCGCTTTGGCTGGTTCTCCTAATTGCCGCGACGCTGAGCAAGCCCAAATCAGCGCCCGCGCCTCAAGCAATCGGCTGTTCCTGGCTTTTGCGGTGCGCGTGGCGGAAAGCGCCGCCGCCTGCGCTTTCTTGTAATCGCCAATAGACTCGGCCGTTTCCGCCATTTCCAGATCAATGCTGGGGTCGTCTCCCCGCGGCGGCGGCAATTTGTGCAGCGCCGCCAGCGTATCTAACGCAACCGCGGCCTTCCCCCCGGAGCTTTGGGCGTGGGCCAGCCGCAGCCCGTATTCCAGATTATCCGGAAAATGTTTGTAGAGTTCGCTGTAGCTTTCCACTGCCCCCTTCCAGTCGGAAGCCATTTCCTGATATTGGCCCTCAACCGAAAGCCGGTCCTCCAGTGAAAGCTTGGCGGAAAGATCCAGCGCCTTCTTCGCTTCATCTTTCGCCCGCTCATCGTAGCCCAGCACAGACCAGGCGCGCGCTAAAGCGGCGTGGACGAAGGGATGATTCGGATCCACCGCGATCGCCTTCTGAAATAGCTCTCTCGCCTTCGGCGCATTATAGTTCCGCAGCTCGTCCAGACCCTCTGAATACAGCGGCATCGCTTCCGCGTTGGGCTGGGCCACCACCAGCGACGTTTCCTTCTCAGGCGAAAGTTCGCCCAAGCCCAGCTTCGCTCGCAAGCGCGCTCCAGTACTCGAGATGAGCGAGGAGATGTCTTTCTCCGTTCCATCCGCCGAAAGGGAGTCGATGGTTTCTCCCTTGGCGGCGTCTTGAATGGCGACATTCAGGAGGATTCTGCCATCGGAGTCCTTGCCTAGATCGGTGTACGAACCGGTCACCACCAGATCCGCTCCCAAACGATGCAACTGCCCGAGTGTTTGCTTGCTAAGACTGGCAAAATTCTTGAGGCCGGAATCCTTTTTGAACTCGGCCACCTCTTCGCCCGAGATGGTTCTGAGTTTTCCCGCGGCCGCCAGTTCCGACCTCAGGCCCTCGGCCAACCCGGTGGCCACCCAGGCTGACTCGGGGCGAGCCGCGATATTGTTGAAATCGAGCACTGCCACGGCGCGCCTTGTTGCCCCTTCCTTCGGCAGCAGCAGATGGGCGCCTTCCACGGACGCCAGAATCGCCACCACGGAACCGGCCATCACGAGCCGGCGCCGCTTGTCCCGCTGACCCAGCCCGACAGATTCTCCGCGCAGAAAATTCGCTACGTCCGCCGCCGATTGGAACCGGTCCTCGGGCCGCCGCTCCAGACAGCGCAGGATGGCCTTCTCCCAGCGAGGATCGAGCGTCGCCAGATGCAGGCGCGGCGAAGGAGCTTTCTCCTTCAATCGCCGGTTCGCCACCTCCCACGGGTTATCGCCCAAAAAGGGAAACGTTCCGGTGACCATCTCGTACATCACCACGCCCAGAGCGTAAATGTCGGTAGCCGGTGTGATTTTGCCGCCTTCCACCTGCTCTGGAGCCATGTACGCTGGCGTCCCCACCACCCCGCCCACGTGCGTGAGAGAGGGCCGCAATCCCGATTCCGCCTCTCTGCCGCGCGCCAGGCCGAAATCGGTAACCACCGCGCGCGGCATGTTGCCCGAAGCAGGCACCAATATCACATTTGCCGATTTCAAATCGCGATGCACGATGCCCGCCTCATGCGCCGTACTCAGGGCTGCGGTGATCTGCAGCACCAGCGGAAGCGCTTCATCCGTCTTCAAGCGGACCGCCGCGCCAATGCGCTGCGCCAGCGTTTCCCCCGGCAACAACTCCATGGTCAGGAACAGAATTTCGCCGCGCGTGCGATTCCTGTCTAGTGCCAGATCGAAGATCCGGCAAACGTTGGTGTGCGTCACTTTCCGCGCCAGGTAAATCTCATTCTTGAAGCGCTCCACCGCCCCGTCGTTCGCCGCCACATCTGGCCGGATAGTCTTGAGAGCGACGCGTTCGCGCAGTTCTAAATCTTGGGCTTCATACACTTCCCCCATGCCGCCAGCGCTAATAAACCGGACGATCTCGAAACGGCCGGTCAGCACCTCGCCGGGCTTCAATTGCAATCCGGCGCGCCTTTGCGGCGTCGGCTCAAATTGCGTTTCGTTCAGCGAATCGGAGCCTAGGGAGGAAAGGTGGGTCGCCACCAGCGTTTCCACCTGATCCCGCAGTTGGCTATCGCTTCCACATTCGCAAGCGATAAACGTCTCCCGATCACTGGCTCCAAGCGTAAGAGCCTGCATTCCAATTCTTTTCGCCTGGGCCGAGCGGTCCATACCAAGATCCTAGCGGTTTTGGGGCTCGAGCGCCGATAGTAACGAAAAACCTCCATTTCGCCCCGACGCCCCTAGCCGAGCCGCGATTAGTCCCGCAGCCGAAGAAGTGGACTTTGCTGTTTCAAGTGCTTTGGATCGCGCGCAGCGCCTTCCCGCGCTGCCATGGAGCGGTAAACCAAACTTGTTTTTCAACGGAGTGCAACATGTCCTGCGCCCCACCAATGATGATGAAAAACTTCTCATTTCGCCCAACGCCCTAGCTGAACCCTGACTGGCAGCGAGCGTCCGGTCAACTTGTTTTTTCAGGGCAGTTCTCATGGTCCTACGGCCCACCCATGATTATGAAAAACGCCGAATCTGAGCCGGAAGCGTAAGCGCCCTAACCTGTTTTTTCAACGCAGCCGCAACGACAGCAACTCGCCCCGGTGAACTTCCACGGCTTCGCAAAGCGGCTCCCGGCGAGAGCGTAGACTGAGGACATGATCCGCCAGGTGGTCGCTTGCGCCGTCATCGCGTTGACCACCCGACTCTTATCCGCCCAAGGAAACATTGGCGATTCGAGCGTCGGTATTGAGATCACAGCCAAGCTCGTGCTCGAAGACGGATCGCCGCTGATGTCCTCGCCGATCGTGTCCTTATTCATCCCAGGTTCCGAAGACCGCTGCACCCGACAGGAGCTTTTTATGGATGGAACCGTTAGGCTCGTTGTTCCCCGCGAAATCATTCACGGCGCCAGACAGACGGGTTGTCACATTTCAGTGATGCTCACCGGCTATCGCAAATTCACCGGATTTGTTCAGGAAGGCACCTTGATCACTTTGCGCCGTTTGGGCCCGAATGAAGGCGCGTCCGTATCGGCAAGCAGCCTGAACGCCCCAGCCAACGCCAGGAAAGAGTACGAATCGGGCGAATCCGCCGCAGCTCGAAAGAAATGGCGTCAGGCCGAAGAACACTTCCATGCCGCTGCGTCGCTCTATCCGCCGTACGCTTTGGCGTGGAGCGAATTGGGGCAAGCATTGCAGGAGCAGGGCCGTGTGGACGAAGCCACGGAAGCTTATAAGAAGGCGCGTGCGGCCGACCCCCTGTACATCAAACCCATCGTCCAGCTTGCCGGTGCCAGCGGCGCTCAACAGCGCTGGGACGAAGAGATGCGTCTTAGTCAAGAAGCGCTCGAAATGCATCCCGTCGAGTATCCGGCCGCTTACTTTTATCGTGCGGAAGCGGCCTATCATTTAGGCAAGTTGGAAGACGCTGAGCGGTTCACCCGCGAAGCACTCGAACTTGATCCAGGCGGAACCTTTCCGCAATCCTTGGTTCTGTTGGGCACGATATTTGAAAACCAAGGCAACCCCCACGACGCCATCATCGAATACCGCAACTATTTGGACATCGCCCCCGATGGATCAAAGGCGGCGGAAGTGAAGAAAGCACTGGCTCGATTGAAGCATGGTAAGTGAGTAACGAGGGTGGCGGTGGAAGCAACGCCTGGCAGCGCGCTGCTCCGTCAAGAAAGTCGTTGACTTTTCCCGCGTCCTGACTTATAGCTATTGATAATAGTTCTTTCTGGGAGTTCTAAAATGAAAATTGTTCAAAGACTGAGTTGTCTTTCGCTTGTCCTTTTCGCGGCTGCGTTCGCGGCCTGGGCTCAGACTACCAACGGTTCCATTAACGGAACGATTACTGATCCTTCCGGGGCCCTAATCGGCGGCGTTCAAATTCAAGTCACAAACAAAGGTACGGGCTTTCAGCGAACGGCCACCAGTTCCGATAACGGCTCCTACACGATTCCGCAATTACCTCCCGGCACATACGATATTTCTGTCCAAAAAAACGGCTTCGCCACCGAGAACCGTTCCGCCGTCGAACTCCTGGTCAATCAAAGCGCCACCCTGGATTTTAAGCTTTCGCTCGCGTCGGTGAATCAAACCGTGGAAGTAAACGCCGCACCGCCGCAGTTGAACACCACCAACGCCACGCTGAGCGATGTAGTTCAGCATGAGCAAATCGTCGATTTGCCTTTGAATGGCCGCAATTTCACACAGCTTACCCTGCTCACGCCCGGTGCCGCGCCCCAGGAATCGGGCCAGCAAGGCGCATTTACCGTGCAGTTGGGCGCGGGCGCGATTAGCCCATCGGTCAACGGCCAACGCGGCCAGGAAAACAACTTCACGATGGACGGCGTGCTCAACAACGCGATTTTTACCGACATATGGGCGGTGAGCCCGCCCCCGGACGCGCTTCAGGAATTCAACGTGCAGTCCCACATGACGGATGCGCAATTCTCCATCTCGTCCGGCGCCAACATCAACATCGTAACCCGCTCAGGGACAAATCAATTTCACGGCGCCGCCTGGGAATTCTTTCGCAACGACGTGCTCGACGCCAGAAATTTTTTCGATAAGACGAAACCGCCATACCGCCAAAATCAATATGGCGTTACCTTCGGCGGACCCATCATCAAGAACCGGACTTGGTTTGAAGGATATTGGGAGGGCTTCCGCTCGGCGCAAAGCCTCAGCTACTTCGCCAGCGTACCCACCGCCGCCATGCGAACCGGCGATTTCTCCGGCATTCTCGGGCCGCAGATCGGGACCGACAGTCTAGGCCGTCCAATTCTGCAAAACCAGATTTTCGACCCAAATTCGACCCGCGCCGATCCCACCAATCTCCTGAACGTAATCCGCGACCCGTTTCCGGGAAATATGATTCCAGGAAGCCGGCTGAATGCGACAACTCAGCTAGTGCTCCAGAAATACTATCCGTTGCCAAATCTGAACGTTGGTCCGAATGTTCTTCCCAATCTGGAATTCGCCGGCGGCAACCACACAGCTAGCGATCAAACAGGAATCCGCATCGACCACCGCTTCGGCGATAACGACACACTCTTTGGACGTTACAACCGGTCCGACGCAAACCTGCTGCGCCCGGAAGGATTACCCACTTACCAGCAATCTTTGCTGAACTATGGCCAAACGCTTGCCCTCGGCTATACCCACCTGTTCAGCGCCACCTCCATTCTGAACATCCGCTACGGCTACACAAATACGAATTTCGGACAGTTTGATGGCGCCGCCGGACAATCGTTCCTTACGTCGACAAACTTCAACCAACTGGCTCCCGCCAAAGATGGCATCGCGTTGGGTCCGCAAATCGGCATTTCAAATGGCTTTAGCGGCGTAAGTCAGTTCGCCATCCCGCTTGGCCCACAATACAACCACGATGGCCACGCCGACTTGTCTTTGGTTCGCGGGAATCACACCATAGGCGTGGGCGCGATGATTTATCACATCCATAGCTTTGACGACGGTTGGGGCATGTCGGTCAATTTCGCGCAGAATGCAACCTCGCAAGGTGGCGTGGTCAACGGCAGCGGGTCGGGAGCCGCCAGCTTCATGCTGGGTCTTCCCGATAGCATTTCCGGCTTTCTTGGGAACACTTCGGCGGATGAGCGCGGCTGGTGGTACGGCGGCTACATACAAGACCAGTGGCAGGTGTCTAAGAAACTGACAATCACCTACGGGATGCGATATGACTTGGTCCTGCCACCCAGTTACGGCAGCAAGACAGTGTCGGGTCTTGATGTACTTACGGGCGCCTTCTTGGTTTCGAATCCGGCCCCGCCCCTGTATCCCCAAGCCAACGTACGCAAGAGCTATTACGATCCTCATTACAACGGCTTCGAACCGCGCTTTGGCATCGCCTACCGAGCCAATGAGAAAACTGTGATTCGCACGGCGTTCGCGATGTTTGACGACCACAACAATACGCTGGTGCAGGAAACGCAAGATCCGCGCATCTCTTGGCCGGAAGGCATCGGCATCTCGGTGGTTGATCTCAACAGAGCTGCGCCCACCACTTACTTCAATAACCTGCCGACTTACGGTTCGTTTTTCAACCCGTTGCAGCCTTATGTCGATTTCGGCGCCGATCCACGCAACAAAATCCCGTATGTCATGGAATACAACTTTGGCATACAGCAGCAGTTGGCGCCGTCTCTCGTTTTAGATATGGATTACGTCGGCTCCGTTGGACGTCATCTTTTCATTCAGCCGGTAGCGAATACGGCGTTGACACCCGGTCCAGGTCCGGTCGGCCCGCGCGAGCCTTTTCCCGCCTATGGCGGGTCTTTCTCCTTCGATGAAAATGTGGGGAATTCCAGCTACAATGCGCTGCAAGTGAAACTGCAAAAGTCCCTCTCTCATGGATTGAATTTCTTGGCCTCTTACACTTGGTCGAAATCTTTGGATATTCAATCCGAGGGCCAATCGGGAAGCATTGAAACGATCTACGATTACGGGCGCGATTGGGGACCTTCCGATTTCAACCGGGCGCAGCTCTTCGTTTTCAGTACCACTTATCAATTGCCTTTCGGTAAAGGAAAGAGATACCTGTCAGGCGCCAACGGCATTACGCGCGCCGCCCTCGGAAATTGGAATATCGGCGGCATTGTCACACTCGATTCCGGCCGCCCATTCTCCATTGTGGCCGGCGGCGATATCGCCAATGTCGGTGGAGGCAGCCAGCGAGCCGAGGTCATAGGGAATCCCACAAGCGGCTTCAACCAAAGCCGCCTCGAGTGGTTTAACACCGCCGCTTTCACCCTACCCACTGTTTATACTTTCGGCAACGAAGGAAGAAACAACCTGACGGGACCTCCGCAAAAGAACTTTGACTTCATTACCTACAAGGATTTTCCATTCCTTGAAAGAATGAATCTGCAGCTACGCGCGGAATTCTTCAATATCCTGAATCACACCAATTTTGGGTTACCGAACAACAACGTGCAGGGCGGTACGGCGTTCGGGACCATCACCAGCACCGCAACCGCACCGCGCGAGATTCAATTCGCCCTCAAATTGACGTTCTGATATTTTAGTGAGGGCCTCCGCACGAGGCCCTTCTCCTAGATGTTCGCGGTCTCTATTGTCTTCCTGGCTTTGGCGGGTTCCCCATGCGGAGAAGCCTTTAAACCGGTGGCTTTAGCGTTGCGCCAAAATGAGCCCGCTCAAGCTGCGGCCATGTTGGAAACGATTGGCCCGCCGTGCTCCAATTCGAGTTCCTTTCATGAGCTTTCGGGCATCGCGAGCACCATGAACGGCAAATTCGGCGCGGCTGCGGATGAATTGAGGCTGGCGTTCTCGCTCGATCCGGCACTGGCGAACGATCCCACACTTTTTCTCGGTTACGTGCAAGTGCTCTTAGAAACGCGCCAAACTGCCAAATTGACGGCGTTCTTGAGCGCCCATCGGCGGAATCTCTCTCCACCCCTCCTCTTTTCTCTCGGAACTTTATTCGCGAAATATCGCGATTATTCGCAAGCGATCGAGTATCTCGAGAAAATCCCCGCGGCGATCGCCGATGACGCGGCCTTGTTCAATCTGGGGCTGGCGTGCTCGCACTTACGTCGCTTTGAAGAGGCGCGAGGATTCTATTTTCAAGCCATTGACCGGCACCCGGCCTATGTCGAGGCTTATTTCAGAATAGGGCTGGATTTCGCCGCATCGGGGCACACTCGAAAAGCGATTCCGTGGCTGATGCGGGCGCGCGCGTTCGCCCCGGCGCGTCCAGACATCGCCTACGCTTTGGTCGAGCAACTCGCAACTCTAGGGTATTTCGATACCGCCCGGCAGGTCGCCGTTCAAGCGCTCAGCAGCAGCCCCGCTGAACCTTTGCTGATGGTGGGACAAGGCGATGTGCTGCTGGCGCAAGGCGCACAAAGCGAGGCGGTAACTTCATTCGAAGCCGCGCTCAAGCAGGATCCTAAAATGGTATCGGCGTTGGTTGGTTTGGCGCGCGTCGCGGTGGCACAGGGGAAGATTGAAGAAGCGCGCGGAAAATTGATGGAGGCCGCTGCCCTTGACCCCGACAACCCGGCCGTGAACGGCGAACTGGGTTCCATCAGTTTCGAGGACGGCAATTGGGTAGACGCCCGCGGCTATCTTTCCAAAGCGTGGTCCGCCGATCAATCCAACCCGCAAATTGCGCTGCGCTTAGCCCGCACGCTCGAGCGCTTAAACCGCCCTGCCGATGCCTCGCGTCTCCTTCTACCGCTTACGCGCGTTCTGGGAGATTCGCGTGAATTTCACTATGAGTTGCTGCAAATTTATGGACAACTCGGCAAAAACGCCGAGGCGCAAAAGGAGCGGGAACAAGTCGCGGCTCTGCAGGCGAGGTCTGAGCATTCGCTGCGTTTTGAGGAGCCTAAGACCTATGCCTATTAAATGGATCTTCGTGCTGTTTTTTTCCGTTCTTGCCCTCAAAGCGGAGTGCGGTGCGCAGGAAGCGTTCAAACAAGTAGACACGCTCTTAAAGAGCCATAAATACCCAGAGGCGGCGAGAGCTCTCGACAAGCTTCGTCAGTGCGGCGGCCTTGCGCCGATTGATCGCTTTCAAATTGGCTGGCTCTACGGCCGCGCCCGAAATTTCGCCGCTGCGCTCACCGAATTCAATACCGTTCCCGAAACGGTGCCCGATGTGGCCACCCACCGCTATGCGGTCGCGTTGAGCAAGTTCGAATTAGGCGACTATCGCGGCGCCAAGGACGTTCTTAAGAGCCTGCCTGTGCAATCCGAATTTGATTCTAAGAGCGCCAATCTCCTGGCAGTCTCCTACTCTAAGCTGGGCTTGCTCCAGGATGCCTACACCGTTCTGACCCAGGACATTCACGACCATCCGCAAGACCTCACCCCTTACTTGAATCTTGTCACCGTTTGCGCCGAGGGCGGCGATTTTACCAACGCCGCCCGCGTGGCGTCCGAAGCAAGCCGGTTGTTTCCCGAGTCGGCGGAGGTCTTCGTCGTCCTGGGCGCAGCCGAAACGTTATTAGCCCACTTAGATGAGGCACGAAAGGACTTCATAACAGCCGCTAACATCTCTCCCCATCTCGCGGAGCCTCGTTTCTTCGCTGCCCTTACGCAATACAAACTGGGAGAGTATGCCGATGCGGTTTCCATTCTCAGGTCCGCGATCAACAACGGAATCGCCGACTCCGACTTGCATTACTTGCTGGCGGAATGTCTTCTGAAATTGAACCCTGTCGATACTCCCGCGGTGATCGGGCAACTGGATCGGGCGCTCGAGCTAAACAGCCGCTCGATTTCCGCCAGAACATTGCGCGGGAGGCTGTTCTTGGAGGCTGGCCAGTTGAAGAAAGCTGTCGCCGACCTGCAGTTGGCAAACCGGCTCGACGCCACCTCGCACAGCGCCGCCTATAATCTGGCCCGCGCCTATCGCGCCGAAGGAAGAACGGCGGAAGCGGACACACTGTTTAAGAGGCTTCGATCGGAAACCACGAACACGGCGGCGGAGTTTGGCGACAAACGGCTCAATCAGGCTCTTACCCAAGCTCCTAACGGAGATTCCCAATGACGGCGTTCGTCTTTCTTTTCCTCCTTTCAAGCCCCAACCCCGGCATACCGGGCGGTACACACATCCGCGCGGCAGCCACTGCCTACCAGGCCGGCAAAGCCGCCTTGCTCAAAAAGCAGCCGCTTGCCGCCGCTGAACTGCTGAGCAAAGCGATTGAAATCGAGCCGACCTTCTTAGAAGCTTACGAGGAATTGATCAATGCGCGGATCGCTGCCGGGAATAGTCTGGAGGCAGCGTCGGTCATGACTCGGTTTCTTGAAATCGAGCCCTCGGCAAATCGCTACCGGCTCCTGCTCGGGCAAATTCTGCTGGCGCAGCAACAATGGAACCGGGCCCTCGCCCAGTATTCCTTCGTTCTCAGGGATGCTCCTTTCGATGCGGATGCGCTTTGGGGTTTCGCCACCGCGGCCAAACAACTCGGCCTGGAAGAACGCGCCGCCGAAGCGCTCAACACCGGGCGAAGCCACTATCCACGGGACAAGCGATTCTTGACACAATAGCAAGCAACGCCATCAAACCCGTTGTCCAGCCTGCTGGCGCTACTTCCCGATAAACTCCCGAATATAACCGTTCACCTCATCCGGCTTTTCGTGGATCACCCAGTGCGTGCCCTCCCGAATTCGTTTGATCGTCAGGTTCGGCACAAACTGGTCAAGCCCGTCCAGGTTCGCTGTCAGCAGAGCCGTATCCTTCTCGCCCCAGATCACCAGAGTGGGAACACGAACCGTCAGCTTGGTTGGATCCACGTTGGTCGGATCCACGCTGAAATTTCCAGTAGACCCCGAACCCGGCTGCGGCGGTCCAACCCGCGCCGCGCGATAGTAATTCAACCCGCCGGTCAGCGCGCCCCCTTGCGACCACGCCTCGATATACGCCTTTTTGTCATCCTCATTGAATACGCCGCTCTTCAGCCCCGACCCGAGCACCGCATCCACCAGCGCCGCGTAGTTGTTTGCCGAAAGAATAGCCTCCGCCTGTGGGCTACGGAACATCAGCATATATTGGCTCGCCTTCTGCTGCGCCGGATC
Source organism: Bryobacterales bacterium (assembly GCA_963785595.1). Lineage (GTDB taxonomy): Bacteria > Acidobacteriota > Terriglobia > Bryobacterales > Bryobacteraceae > Bog-105. The sequence goes on from CAWAVY010000007.1 coordinate 916,049, forward strand.
TTGTTGCAACAGCCGCGCGAAAACCCCAGGATGCGGCGCGTTCACAATGACCAGCTTTTCCAGGCATTCCGGATGCGCAATCGCCAGAGCCCATGCCACCGCGCCGCCCCAATCATGCGCCACCAGCGTGAACTTCTTATGTCCCAGATGCAACGCCAGCGCACGCACGTCCTCCACCAGATGCTTCATCTGATAACTATCCACCCCGGCCGGCTTATCGGAGAGATTGTACCCGCGCATGTCTGGCGCTACCGCCAGGTGATCCTTACCGAATTCCAGCAACTGATTTTTCCACTCATACCAGAACTCCGGAAAGCCATGCAGAAAAATGATAAGTTGCCCTTTCCCGGCGCTCACGTAATGCAGCTTCACGCCATTCACCAAGGCATAGTGGTCTTTCAGCTTGGGCACTGTCTTCGCTCCCGCCAACAGCGCCGCCGCCAAGGCAAGCGTACCAATCCTAAGCGCACGATGATTCATGCTGGCAAGCGTAACATCAAGCGAGTTATCGGCAT
>CAWAVY010000008.1:0-677103 GCA_963785595.1 Bryobacterales bacterium
CGGCGACCGGCGCGCCGTAGCGATAGCGCGTGAGATGGGTGACGTCGTAGATCACGCGAGGCCCAGGATTTTTTCGGCGCGCGCGTGCGAGGCGCCCTGCAGGAAATATCGCGCGGCGATCGCCTCGGCCAACGCCACCAGCCGCTGCTCGATACGCGAGAATCCGCTGGTCCTCGATCTTGTCGGCGTATTCGGCCGCGAGTTCCGCGCTCAGCAGCGTCGACGAGCCGGAGCGGCTCCTCGGGCATGCCGTCCTGGCGCAGCACCGGCAGGCCGGCGATATGCTCGACGATCAGCTTGGCCTGAAAGGCGACCGAGCGCGGATTGAACGGGTCGAGCAGCGCCATGTCGCGCACCGGCGCGAGCGCGACGCCGATCAGGTGCGCGAGCGATAGGTGATCTGCGAATCGATGAGATCGAGCAGCACGTCGAGGTTGTGCTCGGTCGCGTCCTGATGCGCGAAATGGCGCGCCAGCCGGCAGGTGTTGATGCCGCGCTCGATGCGCCGGCCGAGCTCGTAGAAGATCCAGCCGGCGCCGCGGTTGAAATTCTCGTCGAACAGGCCCGCGAGCGCGGCGATCGTCGTCAGCGCCTCGTCGACGCAGTCGAGGATCTCCGAATTCGGCGAGCGCGCGCTGCGGCGCTTCGAGGATGACGCGTCTTCGAGCCGGCCGATCAGCTGCCAGGTCTGCGGCGTCAGGCGCTCGCGAATGACGGAGGCGGCGTAGCGCGCGCGCGCGCGCGATCGAAAGCGCCGAGCCGTAGTTCTCGGGATCGCGCAGCGCCGCTTCGCCCGCCTCCGCCGACGGCGCGCTCGGCCATGCGTCGGCATGCGATCGCGCCCCAGGCGACCAGCAGGCCCTTCAGCCGCTCGATCGATTGGCGCGCGCCGTTCATCGGCGCGTCGGGATCGACCGCGCGCGCGCAGAGGCAGCGCACCAGCCGCAGCGTCGCCTCCTCGCGCTCGAGATAGCGGCCGAACCAGAACAGATTGTCGGCCGCGCGGCTCGGCAGATTGCCGAGGATGCGCACGATGCGCACCTTCTCCGGCGTCGGCAGCAGGCTGGTCGTCTCGACCGGGCTTGTCGGCGAGCACCCAGACGTCGGCCGATTCGACGCCCTCGCCCATCGAGACGGCGCGCGCGTCGGGCTGGTCGGAGATGCGGCAGAAGCCGCCCGGCATGACCTGCCAGCCGTCCGGCGTCGCCGCGGCGTAGACGCGCAGCACGAACGGGCGCGGCACCAGCCGGCCCTTCTCCCAGCGCGGCGTGGTCGACAGGCGCACGATCTCCTGGCCGACGAAATCGACGCCGCGCGCGTCGATCGCCGCGACGCAGCGCCTCGCGCTCGCTCGCGTCGAGTTCGCCGCCGACGACGCTGCGCCGGCCGCCGAAGCCCGGCACGGCGATCGCCGAAGGCGCCGGCGATCGCGAGGTCGTCGAGCGCGGCGAGCACGCGCTCGCGCTCGGCCGGCTGGCCGCACCACCAGGTCGCGATATTGGGCATCGCGAGGTCTTCGCCGAGCAGGCGGCGCGCGAGCTTCGGCAGGAAGCCCAGCAGCGCGCGCGATTCGACCAGGCCCGAGCCCGGCATGTTGTCGACCGCGACGCCGCCGGCGCGGATCGCCTCGATCAGGCCGGGCACGCCGATGCTGCGAGGCGGAGTTGAGCTCCAGCGGATCGCACCAATCGGCGTCGACACGGCGCCAGAGCACGTCGGCGCGCTTCAGGCCGGCGATCGTGCGCACGAAGACGCGGCCGTCGCGCACGACGAGATCGTCGCCCTCGACCAGCAGGAAGCCGAGATAGCGCGCGAGATAGGCCTGCTCGAAATAGGTCTGCGCTGAGCGGGCCGGGCGTCAGAATGCAGATGCGCGGCTCCGATGCGCTCGCGCGCTCGGCGTCAGGCCGTCGCGCAATTCGCGGAAGAACGGCGCCAGCCGCTCGACGTTCATCTCGCGGTAGAGGCTCGGAAAGGCCTGCGAGACGCACCAGCCGGTTCTCCAGCGCATAGCCGGCGCCGGACGGCGCCTGGGCGCGGTCGCCGAGCACCCACCAGCGCCCGTCCGGGCCGCGGCCGATGTCGGCGGCGTAGAGGCGCAGCCAGCGCCCGCCCGGCGGCTTGACGCCGCGCATCGCGGCGAGGAAGTCCGGCGAGCCGGTGAGCGCGGCGGCGGGCAGCGCGCCCTCGGCGACCAGCGCGCCGTCGCCATAGACGTCGGCGAGCACGCGCTTCCATCAGTTCGGCGCGCTGCTCGACGCCGCGCGCGATCTCGCGCCATTCGGCTTCGGGGATCAGCAGCGGCATGCGGCTCAGCGGCCAGACTGCGCTCCGCGCTCTCGCCATGGACGCGGTAGGACATGCCGCGTGTTGCGGATGCGCCGGTCGGCGGCGGCGAAGCGCTGTTCGATCTCCTCCGGCTCGAGCGTCGGCGAGCGCGCTCGAGCAGATGGCGCCAATGCGGGCGGACGCGCCGTCGCGGGCCGATGAACTCGTCGGGAATGCCCGGCAGCGGCGCATAGCCTGCGTCCACGCCGCGACGCGATCGATCGCGGCGTTCGCGTCTGCTGCGTGCGCGGACCGGGCGTCAGCGGCCAAGGGGCCTCCGCAGATCAAGCGTCAGCGGAAATTCGCTGCTCGCCTCATCGGCGGGAATCGCAACATGGCCGGCGGTATGGCCGTGATCCTGGAACCGCGCCAGCCGGCGCGCCTCGGCCTCGTAGGAGTTGACCGGGAAGGTATCGTAGTTGCGCCCGCCCGGATGGGCGACGTGATAGACGCAGCCGCCGAGCGAGCGGCCGTTCCAGCGATCGACGATGTCGAAGGTCAGCGGCGCATGCGACCGGGATGGTCGGATGCAGGCCGCGAGGCCGGCTTCCAGGCCTTGAAGCGCACGCCGGCGACCGCCTCGCCGACGACGCCGGTCGGGGTCATCGGCAGCTTGCGGCCGTTGCAGGCGATGACGTGGCGGCCCGGCGATGAAGCCCGTTCGCCTTCACCTGCAGCCGCTCGACCGAGGAATCGACATAGCGCACCGTGCCGCCGCCGCGCCCTCCTCGCCCATGCACATGCCAGGGCTCGAGCGCCTGGCGGATTTCCAGCTCGACGCCGCCGTGCTCGACGCGGCCGTAGACGGGAAAGCGGAACTCGCGCTGCGCCTCGAACCAGTCCGGATCGAAGGCGATAGCCGGCGCGCGCGAGATCGGCGAGCACGCCGAGGAAATCCTCCCAGACGAAATGCGGCAGCATGAAGCGGTCGTGCAGCGCCGTGCCCCAGCGCACCGGCGCGCCGCGCTGCGGCTCGCGCCAGAACCAGGCGATCAGCGCGCGCAGCAGCAATTGCTGGGCGAGGCTCATGCGCGCGTCGGGCGGCATTTCGAACGAGCGGAACTCGACGAGGCCGAGACGGCCGGTCGGGCCGTCGGGCGAATAGAGCTTGTCGATGCAGATTTCGGCGCGATGCGTGTTGCCGGTGACGTCGATCGAGCAGATTGCGGAACAGCCGGTCGACCAGCCAGAGCGGCGGCGGCGCTCGCCGGGCTGCGGCAGCTTGGCGAGCGCGATCTCGAGCTCGTAGAGCTGGTCGTCGCGCGCCTCGTCGAGGCGCGGCGCCTGGCTGGTCGGGCCGATGAACAGGCCGGAGAACAGATAGGACAGCGAGGGATGGCGCTGCCAGTAGAGGACCAGGCTGCCGAGCAGGTCGGGCCGGCGCAGGAACGGCGAATCTGCCGGCGTCGCGCCGCCGAGCACGACATGATTGCCGCCGCCGGTGCCGGTATGGCGGCCGTCGGTCATGAACTTGTCGGCGCCGAGCCGCGACTGGCGCGCGTCCTCGTAGAGCGCCGTCGGTCGTCGCGACCGCCTGGCGCCAGGTCGCGGCGGGATGGATATTGACCTCGATCACGCCGGGATCGGGCGTCACCTTGATGACATCGATGCGCGGATCGTACGGCGGCGGATAGCCTTCGATGCGCACCGGCATGCTCGCGCTCGCGCGCGGTCTCCTCGACCGCGGCGAGCAGTTCGAGATAATCGTCGAGCTTGGCGACCGGCGGCATGAAGACGCAGAGCACGCCGTCGCGCGGCTCGACCGACAGCGCGGTGCGCACCGCGCCGTCTTCCGCGACCTGCTCGGTAGATGCGCCTGCGGCTCGCCGACCGGCGGCTGCGGCAGCGCTGACCGATCTGCTGGAAATGCTGCGGCTCGGGCAGCGGCCCGCGCGGCTCCAACGGATCCTGCGGATGGATGATAGCGGATAGTCCGCCGGCGGCACTAAGGCAGCGACTTCATCGGCAGGCGAAAGCCGACCGGCGAATCGCCCGGCACCAGGAACAGCTTGCCGCGCCGCAGCGGCCAGCGCTCGCTGACCCAGCGCGACGCTCGGCGCCGCGGCGTTCCAGCGCTGGACCGGCAGCACGAAGCCGGTCGGGCGCGACAGGCCGCGCTCGAACGTGCGCACCATGCGCGCGCGCTCTTCGGGATCGTCGATCTTCGGATCGGACGGATCGACGTTGACCGGCAGCGCTCTTCCTTGAGCAGCCAATAGGCCGCGTCCTCATAGGCGGGCACGACATAATCGGCGCTCGATGCCGAGCCGCTCGCGCGAGTTCGGCGCGCGAGCGCTTCGCGCGTCCTCGATCCGTCGCGGCGGTCCGTCGCGCACCGCGCGGCGATCAGCGTCGGGATCGTTCCAGATCGGCTTGCCGTCCTTGCGCCAGTAGAGCGCGAAGGCCCAGCGCGGCAGGCTCTCGCCCGGATACCATTTGCCCTGGCCGTAATGCAGCAAGCCGCCGGGCGCGAAGCGCTCGCGCAGCCGGCGGATCAGCGTCGTCGGCGCGCGCGCGCTTGGTCGGGCCGACGGCGGCGGTGTTCCATTCCGGCGCGTCGATAATCGTCGATCGAGACGAAGGTCGGCTCGCCGCCCATGGTCAGGCGCACGTCCTGCGCGACGAGGTCGCGATCGACCGCGTCGCCGAGCGCGTCGAGCTCGTGCCCAGGCCTCGTCGGAGAAGGGCAGGGTGACGCGCGGCGCCTCGCGCAGCGCGCGTCGACCTTCATCTCGAAGCCGAACGTCGACCTGCGCCGGCTCGACGACGCCCGATGATCGGCGCGGCGGAGCGGTAATGCGGCGTCGCGCAGAGCGGCAGATGGCCCTCGCCGCAAAGCAGGCCCGAGGTGGCGTCGAAGCCGATCCAGCCGGCGCCGGGAATATAGACCTCGGCCCAGGCGTGCAGATCGGTGAAATCCTTGTCGGTGCCCATCGGCCCCTCGATCGGATCGACATCGGCCTTGAGCTGGATCAGATAGCCGGAGACGAAGCGCGCGGCGAGGCCGAGCCGGCGCAGGATCTGCACCAGCAGCCAGGCCGAGTCGCGGCAGGAGCCGGAGCGCAGCGCCAGCGTCTCCTCGGGCGTCCTGCACGCCCGGCTCCATGCGGATGACATAGCGCGATCGTCTGCTGCAGCTCGCGCGTTGAGCTCGACCAGGAACGTCGATCGTGCGCGTCGCGTCCGCGTCGACAGGTCCGCGACGATATTGCGTCGAGCAGCGGCCCGGCGGCTCGGCGACGAGATAGGCGGCCAGCTCGGTCTTCAGTTCGTCGGCGATAGGCGAACGGAAATTCCTCGGCATAGGGCTCGACGAAGAAGTCGAACGGATTGATGACCGCGAGTTCGGCGGTCAGATCGACCTCGACGCTGAATTCGTTCGGTCTTCTCGGGAAAGACGAACCGCGCCAGCCAATTGCCGTGCGGGTCCTGCTGCCAGTTGATGAAATGATCTGGCGGGCGTGACCTTCAGCGAATAGCTCGGCGATCGCGCGTGCGGCAATGCGGCGCCGGCCGCAGACGATTCGTCTGCGGCCCGCGCCGCATTGCCGCACGCGGTCCCGAGCTATTCGCTGAAGGTCGACGCCCGCCAACCATTTCGTCAACTGGCAGCAGGACCCGCACGGCAATTGGCTGGCGCGCTTCGTGTTTCCCGAGACGACCGACGAATTCCGCGTCGAGGTCGATCTCACCGCCGAGCTGGCGGTCATCAATCCGTTCGACTTCTTCGTCGAGCCCTACGCCGAAGAATTGCCGTTCGCCTATCGCCGACGAACTGAAGAGCGAGCTCGCCGCCTATCTCGACGCCGGAGCCGCCGGGCCGCTGCTCGAGCAATATCGTCGGCGATCCTGCGCGAGCGGCGACGCGCACGATCGATTTCCTGGTCGAGCTCAACGCCGAGCTGCAGCAGACGATCGCGCTACGTCATCCGCATGGAGCCGGGCGTGCAGACGCCGGACGAGACGCTCGACGCTCGCGCTCCGGCTCCTGCCGCGACAGCGCCTGGCTGCTGGTGCAGATCCTGCGCCAGCTCGGCCTCGCGGCGCGCTTCGTCTCCGGCTATCTGATCCAGCTGCGCGCCGACGTCGATCCGCTCGAAGGGCCGAAGGGCACCGACCAGCGATTTCACCGACCTGCACGCCTGGGCCGAGGTCTATATTCCCGGCGCCGGCTGGATCGGCCTCGACGCCACCTCCGGCCTGCTTCTGCGGCGAGGGCCATCTGCCGCTCTGCGCGACGCCGCATTATCGCTCCGCCGCGCCGATCACCGGCGTCGTCGAACCGGCGCAAGGTCGACGTTCGACTTCGAGATGAAGGTCGACGCGCCTGCGCGAGGCGCCGCGCGTCACGCGCCCTTCACCGACGAGGCCTGGGCGCGAGCTCGACGCGCTCGGCGACGCGGTCGACGCGCGACCTCGTCGCGCAGGACGTGCGCCTGACCATGGGCGGCGAGCCGACCTTCGTCTCGATCGACGATCTACGAGGCGCCGGAATGGAACACCGCCGCCGTCGGCGGCACCAAGCGAGCCGCGCGCCGAGACGCTGATCCGGCGGCTGCGCGACCGCTTCGCGCCGGGCGGCTTCCTGCATTTCGGCCAGGGCAAGTGGTATCCCGGCGAGAGCCTGCCGCGCTGGGCCTATCTCGCTCTACTGGCGCAAGGACGGCGAGCCGATCTGGAGCGAGCCCGACGCTGATCGCCGGCGCGGCCGCGCAAGGCCGCCGCGACGGACGAGGACGCCGAAGCGCTCGGCGCCGAACTCGCACGAGCGGCTCGGCATCGAGCCCGACTATGTCATGCCCGCCTACGAGGACACGGCCTATTGGCTGCTGCAAGGAACAGCGCGCTGCCGGTCAACGTCGATCCGCTCGATCCGAAGATCGACGATCCCGAGGAGCGCGCGCGCATGGCGCGCACGTTCGAGCGCGGCCTGTCGCGAGCCGACCGGCTACGTGCTGCCGGTCCAGCGCTGGAACGCGGCGGCGCGAGCGTCGCGCTGGCGCAGCGAGCGCTGGCCGCTGCGGCGCGGCGGCTGTTCCTGGTGCCCGGCGATTCGCCGGTCGGGCTGCGCCTGCCGCTGAAGACGCTGCCCTGCGTGCCGCCGGAGCGACTATCCCTACATCCATCGAGCAGGACCCGATCGAGCCGCGCGCGCCGCTGCCCGAGCCGCAGCATTTCCAGCAGATCGGTCAGCCTGCCGCAGCCGCAGGTCGGCGAACCGCAGGCGCTCTACCGAACAGGTCGCGGAAGACGGCGCCGTGCGCACCGCGCTGTCGGTCGAGCCGCGCGACGGCGTGCTCTGCGTCTTCATGCCGCCGGTCGCCGACGCTCGAGGACTATCTGGAACTGCTCGCCGCGGTCGAGGACGACCGCGCGAGCGCGGAACATGCCGGTGCGCATCGAAGGCTATCCGCCGCCGCTACGATCCGCGCATCGACGTCATCAAGGTGACGCCCGACCCCGGCGTGATCGAGGTCAACATCCATCCCGCCGCAGTCCTGGCGCGCAGGCGGTCGACGACCACGACCGCGCTCTACGAGGAGGCGCGCCAGTCGCGGCTCGGCGCCGACAAGTTCATGACCGACGGCCGCCACACCGGCACCGGCGGCGGCAATCACGTCGTGCTCGGCGGCGCGACGCCGGCGGATTCGCCGTTCCTGCGCCGGCCCGATCTGCTCGGCAGCCTGGTGCTCTACTGGCAGCGCCATCCCTCGCTGTCCTATCTGTTCTCGGGCCTGTTCATCGGCCCGACCAGCCAGGCGCCGCGGCTCGACGAGGCGCGCGACGATCAGCTCTACGAGCTCGAGATCGCGCTCGCGCAGATCTGCCGCAGCCCGGCGAGCCGCCGCGCCGCTCTGGCTGGTCGACCGGCTGTTCCGCAACCTGCTGGTCGACGTCACCGGCAACACCCATCGCGCCGAAATCTGCATCGACAAGCTCTATTCGCCCGACAGCGCCGACCGGGCGGCTCGGCCTGGTCGAGTTCCGCGTCGTTCGAAATGCCGCCGGACGCGCGCATGAGCCTCGCCCAGCAATTGCTGCTGCGCGCGCTGATCGCCTGGTTCTGGCGCGAGCCGCAGCGCGGCGCGCCGGTGCGCTGGGGCACGACGCTGCACGACCGCTTCATGCTGCCGCATTTCGTCTGGGAGGATTTCCTCGGCGTGCTCGCCGATCTCGCGCGACGCCGGCTACGCGCTTCGATCCGGAATGGTTCGAGGCGCAGCGCGAGTTCCGCTTTCCCGGTCTACGGCCGCGTCGAGCACGGCGGCGTCGAGCTGGAAATCCGCCAGGCGCTGGAGCCCTGGCATGTGCTGGGCGAGGAGGGCGGCGGCGGCGGCACGGTGCGCTATGTCGATTCTTCCGTCGAGCGCCTGCAGGTGAAGGCCAACGGGCTTGTCGCCGGGCCGCCACGTCATCGCCTGCAACGGCCGCAAAATGCCGATGACGGCGACCGGCGTCGTCGGCGAGGCGGTCGCCGGCGTCCGCTTCAAGGCCTGGCAGCCGGCCTCCGGCCTGCATCCGACCATCCCGGTGCACGCGCCGCTGACCTTCGACATCATCGATAGCTGGAACGGCCGCTCGCTCGGCGGCTGCGTCTATCACGTCGCCCATCCCGGCGGACGCAACTACGATACTTTTCCGGTGAATTCCTACGAAGCGGAGGCGCGGCGGCTGGCGCGCTTCCAGGATCACGGCCATACCGGCGGCCATGTTTCGATTCCCCCTGACGAGTCGAGAAGCGAATTTCCGATGACGTTGGATTTGCGGAGACCCCTTGGCCGCTAGCTCCCGGTCCGCCACGCAGCAGACGGGACGCCGCGATCGATCGCGTCGCGGCGTGGACGCAGGACTATGTCCCGCTGCCAGGCACGCCCGACGAATTCATCGGCCCGGACGGCGTCGTGCGTCCGCATTGGCGCCATCTGCTCGAGCACGCTCGCCGGCGCTCGAGCAGGAGGCGATCGAACAGCGTTTCGAGGCCGCCGACCGGCGCATCCGCAACATGGGCATGTCCTATCGCGTGCAGGGCGAGAGCGCGGAGCGAAGCTGGCCGCTGAGCCGCATGCCCCTGCTCATCCCCGAAGGCCGAATGGCGCGAGATCGCGCGCGGCGTCGAGCAGCGCGCCGAATTGCTCGAGCGCATGCTCGCCGACGTCTATGGCGAGGGCGCGCTGGTCCGGGACGGGCTGCTGCCCGCCGCGGCGGTGACCGGCTCGACCGATTTCCTCGCCTCGATGCGCGGCGTCGCGCCGCCCGGCGGGCGCTGGCTGCGCCTCTACGCCGCCGATATCGGCCGCGGGCCGGACGGGCGCTGGTGGGTGCTCGGCGACCGCACGCAGGCGCCGTCCGGCTCCGGCTATGCGCTGGAGAACCGGCTCGTCGTCTCGCAGGCCTTTCCGAGCCTCTATAGCGAGATGAACGTCGAGCGGCTGGCGCCGTTCTTCCGCGAGCTTCGCGCCGGCCTGCGCCACAGCGCGCAGCGTTCCGGGCCGCGCATCTGCATCCTGACGCCCCGGCCCGTGGAGCCAGACCTATTTCGAACAGGCCTATCTCGCCCGCTATCTCGGCTTTCTGCTCGTCGAGGGCGGCGATCTCGTCGTGCGCGACGGCCATGTTTTCGTGCGCACGATCGCCGGGCTGAAGCGCGCCGACGTGCTCTGGCGCCATGTCGACGCCGATTGGTGCGATCCGGTCGAACTCAATCCGCCTCGCAGCATCGGCGTGCCCGGCCTCATCGACGTGATCCGCGCCGGCGGCGTGGCGGTCGAGAACATGCCGGGCTCGGGCCTGCTCGAATCGCGCGCGCTGCTGGCTTTCATGCCGGCTCTCGCGCGGCGCCTGCTCGGCGAGGACCTGCATCATGCCAAGCATCGCGACCTGGTGGTGCGGCCAGCCGCGCCGAGCGCGAACGAGTGCTCGCCTCGCTCGACGAGGTCGCGATCGCCGGCGCGTTCGGCGATCAGGTTCCGGGCTTCGCCGGCCAGCGCAGCATCATCGCTTCGCAACTCGGCGACGGCGGAGCGCGCGCGCCTTGCGCGAAGCGATCGACGAGCGCGGCGTCGACTACGTCGGCCAGGACATCGTCCGGCTGTCGACGACGCCGCGCTGGGAGAACGGGCAAGCTCGTGCCGCGCCCTTTCGTGCTGCGCGTCTATGCCGCGGCGACGCCGGACGGCTGGCGCGTGATGCCGGGCGGCTTCTGCCGCATTTCCGACAAGTCCGACGCGCGCGCCGTCTCGATGGGCGAGGGCGTCGAATCGGCCGACGTCTGGGTGCTCAGCGACAAGCCGGTCGAGACGACGAGCCTGCTGCCGTCGCCGGAAAAGGTCCGCATCGTGCCGCCTGCTCGGCAATCTGCCGAGCCGCGCCGCCGACAATCTGTTCTGGTTCGGCCGCTATCTCGAACGCGAGGAGGCGACGCTGCGGCTGGTGCGCTGCATCTGCCCGCGCGCGGTCGATCCCGACACGCCCGCCAATAGCGCGCGCCAGTCGCTGGAGAAGCTGAAGGCCCTGCTCGTCGCCTGGGGCGCGCGCGCCGTCGCGCATGGCGCGGGCGCCTCGGCGCTGGCGAGCGACGCGGCGCTGCGCGATCCCGAGCAGCAACGGCTCGGCGCTGTCGATCGCGCGGGCGGCGCGCCACGCCGCCTCGGTCATCCGCGAGCGGCTGACGCCGGAGACCTGGCGGCTGATCGGCCGCCTCGAAATCGTCATCGCTCGAAGCGCCCGACCGCGCGCTCGTCCGAGCCGGAGATCGTCGATTGCGCGGAAGAGGCGCTGACCACGATCGCCGCCCTTTCCGGCCTGTTCGACGAGAACTTCAATCGCGGCGCCGGATGGATTTTCTACGATATGGGCCGGCGCATCGAGCGCGGCATCAACACCTGCCGCCTCGCGCGGCAATTCGCGCGGCAGCGCAGGCGAGCGCGCATAATCTCGACGTGCTGCTCGATCTCATCGATTCGCAGATCACCTATCGCTCGCGCTATCTGACCGGCGTCGCGCTCGGCGCCGGTGCGCGACATGGCGCTGCTCGATCCGTTCAATCCGCGCTCGGTCGCCTTTCAGGTCGCCGCGATCGACGATCATATCGCGACTTTGCCGATCCTGCGCCAGGACGGCATGCTCGAGGAGCCGCGGCGCCTGTCGACGCAATTGCGCGCCGAACTTGCGACCGCAGGACGCCGAGAAGATCGAGGATCTGCGCGATTCTCGGCGTCGAGCAGCGGCTGATGAGCGCTCGCCGAGGCGATCGCGGCCCGCTACTTCCTGCAAGGCGCGCATCACGCGCGCGCGGAAAAAGTCACGGGTCTCGCGTGATCTATGAAGTGCGCCATCTCACGCGCTATCGCTACGAGGCGCCGGTCGCCGCCAACACTTGCACCTTGCGCCTGCTGCCGCGCTCGATCGACGGCCAGACCGTCATCGACAGCCGGATCGACGTCACGCCGCACGCCGAAGGACTGGAACGAGCGCGCCGACATTTTCGGCAATCGCGTCGTGCGCATGCGCATCGAGACGCCGCATCGCGAATTGGTCGATCAAGGCGAGCTCGAAAATCGCGGTCGATCGCCCGGCGCCGCCGGCGCCCGGCCTGACGCCTTCCTGGGAGACGGTCGCGCGAGATGCGACCGCGTCCGCCTCGCTCAGCGCCGAATTCGCCCGCCTTCGCGCTTTATCCGAGCCGGCTCGTCGGGATTTTCAAAGCGGCGACCGCAATATGCGCATGAGAGTTTCCCGCCGCGCCGCCCGATCTATGAAGCCGCGATCGAACTCAACGCGCGCATCAAGGCCGATTTCGCCTATGACACGAAGGCGACCGGGCGTGACAACCTCGCCCGCCGACGCTTTCGCCAAGCGCGCGCGGCGTCTGCCAGGATTTCGCGCATGTGATGATCGCCGGCCTGCGCGGCCTCGGCCTGCCCGCGCTTTACGTCAGCGGCTATATCCGGACCGTGCCGCCGCCGGGCAAGGAGCGCCTCGCCGGCGCCGACGCCTCGCACGCCTGGGTCTCGCGTCTGGTGCGGCCAGGAATTCGGCTGGCTCGGCCTCGACCCGACCAACGCCATTCCCGTCGGCGACGATCATATCGTCGTCGCGCGTCGGGCGCGACTATTCCGACGCCGCCCCCGTCGACGGCGTCATCCTCTCGTCGGGCGGCCAGAAGCTCGACGTGGCGGTGGATGTGATTCCGGTGAAGGGATAAGCAATCGACAGTCGTCAATAATCTTTGCGAGCGAAGCGAAGCAACCAAAGATCGTGACGGTTGCCCGTTGGTTGAACGTCCAATTTGGCTCATCAATTGCGCTGCGCGCGCCTGTCAGCGACTCCGTTCTCCCCACTGTTCGTCACATCTCGGCGCGCCGCCGTCGCAACGCTAGAGACAATTCCGCAACCGTCACGATCGTTGGATTGCTTCGCTCCACTCGCCATGACGAATAGCCGATCCCAGCCGCTACTGCATCCGCGTCAGATGTGCTGCCATTCCTGGTGCGACAAAGCTGGACGCTGGCGGCGCCTTTGCATCAGCGTCGATATCCGTCAACAGCCGTCGCATAGCAGCGATCGCGCTACGGCCCTTAGCGCCGGCTTCGCTAAGACAGGCTTCGACCTCCGCGTCCGGCGTCGCGAGCAGTTCGGCCGTCAAGGCGTCGATGAGCGACGCGAGGTTTTGTTCGAGACTCCAGCCCTTCGCGGTTTTCTTGGTCATAGCGCGCTCCACGATAACCCCACGCGAAGCAACGCACGCCGCATGCGACGGCGCGCGCTATCGTACGCCACCGGCGAGAAATCATGCATCGCTCGAATTTCGTCCGCCGACATTCCTTCCGCGAGTCCCGCGATAATGTGAAGGACGATCTTGTCGCCCGCAAATAGACGATAAATCGCGGCGATTGCCTCCGCGGCGGCGAGAATGCGTTCCTGATCCGGAGCGACGCAGGCCGCCTCCGGGCGCGTAGCCTCGTCCGCCGGCAAAAACATTGCGGCCTCACGCCCCCGCCGCCGGCGCATTGCGTCGCAAACGCTGCGCATGACGCCTGATAGGAACGCCACGAATGGCACGCCCGCCGGCCACTGGCGCGATCCGTCCAACGCGCGGACGATCGCTTCGTGCAGCAGATCGGACCCATTGACGCCCGGCGGCAAGCTTCTCGCGCGCAGCCGCGCCAAGGCTTGCAGGCGCAACAAATCCGCGTCCGACAGGTTCGCCAGCGCTTGCGAGACCGAGGTCGCAAAATCCGCCGCTTCGAAAGCGGCGCGTCGTTCGAGTTTGGAGGGCTCCATCACGCTTCTATGCGCGGCGCGAACGGGCGCGCGGACATCGCCGCGAAAAAATATAGAATGTCCGCGCGCGCCTCAATTGCGCGCCTTTCCAGTCATCAACCGCTGGAGACCCATCTTGACCCTCTCGCCCCACGACATCAAGGCCGCCCGCTTCGCCTATGCCGAGGAATTGCGTTATGTCGCGCATGTGCGCTCGGACCGCGTGATCGAAGCTTTCGCAACGGTTCCGCGCGAAAGCTTTCTCGGCGAACGGCCTTGGCTCGTTCATGACCTCGCCGACGGCTATTGGGAGGCGCCGGGCGACGATCCGCGCGCGGCCTATCACAATGTGCTGTTTGCGATCGATGCGGCGCGCGGACTGAACAACGGCCAGCCCCAATTGTGGGCGAGGCTGTTCGACAAGCTCGAAATCCGGGCGGGCGACAAGGTCTATCATTTGGGCGCCGGCGTCGGCTATTACACGGCCGTCATCGCCGAACTCGCCGGCCCGGAGGGCGCGGTCCTCGCCGTCGAAATCAATTCGACGCTCGCCGCGCGGGCGCGCGGCAATCTCGCTTCTTACGCCAATGTCGAGGTCGTCGCGGCCGACGGCGCATCCTTCGATCCGGGCCCCGTCGATGTCATTGTCGTCAACGCCGGCGCAACTCATCCGCTTCCCGTCTGGCTTGACGCCTTGAAGCCCGGCGGGCGCATGTTGCTGCCGTTGACCGCGGAGGGATGGCAGGGTGCGGTGTTTCGCATCGAACGCTCGGGCGACGCGAGCGGCTATCGCGCAAGCATCATCTCGAGCGTGGCGATCTATCCTTGCGCCGGCGCACGGTCGGTCGAGACGGAGCGCCTGCTGGCGGAGGCCTTCAAAAAGGGCGACCAGCGCACCATCCGTTCACTGAGGCGCGATGGGCACGCCGCTGGCGCCGATTGCTGGCTGCACGGCGAGGGCTATTGTTTCTCGACGCAGGCATGACGCGCCGCTGGGACCGCGACCGTCCCAGTCGCTCTTCGCGGCCCCGATGACGGCGCGACCCCGCAGCGATCAACATCAAAAGCGGGCGAGGACGCCTGCGTTCGCAAAGTCGCGCCTCAAAAATTCACCGCCGCCATCGCCGTCTGGCAATGTTCGACTTCCGGCGGCGCGGCGAAATGCGGGCCGACCAGCGCGCGCCATTCCTGAAACAGCGGCGAGCCTCGGAAGTCGACCGTATGGCTCTCGAGCGTCATCCAGCGGATCATCACGCGATAGCGGCTCGGCTTTTCGATCGAGCGCTGGACTTCATAGCCAAGACATCCCGTCGCCCGGCGGAACACGCTAGCCGCCTCCTTGACATGAGTCTCGAAGGCCGCCTCTTCGCCGGGCTTCACGTCGATCTGCGCGATTTCAAGGATCATGAGTTCTGACTTTCTTCAAGCGAACGCCGCGCACAAGCTCAACCTCTGGCCGCGGCTTTCTTGGCGAGCAAATGCGCCATCTGCCGCAGCGCCAGCGGATAGCCATGGACGCCAAAGCCAGCGACCACGCCGGTCGCAACAAGCGAGACATAGGAATGGTGGCGAAATTCCTCGCGCCGATGGACGTTGGAAATATGCACTTCGAGGATGGGAAACTCGCAAGCGCTCAGCGCGTCCATGATGGCGACGGAAGTATGCGTGAACGCGGCGGGATTGATGATAATGCCGGCCGCCGTCTCGCGCGCCTCGTGGATCCAGTCGATGAGGTGATGCTCGGCGTTGCTCTGTTTGAAGTCGACGGTCAGTCCAAGTTCCGCCGCCAACGCTCCGGCATTGCGCCTCGATATCGGCAAGCGTGTCGTGGCCGTAAATATGCGGCTGGCGTTTGCCGAGCAGGTTCAAATTGGGTCCGTTGAGGATCGGACACGGTCGAAGTCATTGACGGGGCTCGGCAAGAAAAGGCTCTCATTGTGCCCTGCCGCGCGGCGTCCTGGCAATGCTCGAAATCCGCATCTTGTCAGCGGCCGCACGGACAAGCCAGCATGGCGCATGATCGAAATCGCGCGTCGCCAGTCTTCTCTTTTGCTGTTGCTGGCGAGCAGCGTGCTTGGCCTCTATTTGCAGAGCCGATTGGCGGAACGTCACCGCAGCCGCGAGACGATCGAAGCCGTGCGCCTCGTCATGTCCATCTCTGGTGACGTTCACGGCTTTGGTTCTCGGCCTGCTGACCTCTTCGGTGAAAACCGCTTTCGACCAGTATGGCGACCACTGCAGGGGCTATGGCATCGATATCATCGAACTGGACCAGAGGATGCGCGAATATGGCGATGCGACCCATTCCGCTCGCGCCCTGCTGCGCAGCTATCTCGCCGCCGCGATCGCCGACACCTGGCCTGACGAGAAGAAGCCGATCAGGCGAATATCCGACGCATCTCAAGCGCGTCGGACCTGACGGCGTCGAGGGCGAAGAACTGGGGGCGCTGCTTTTCAAGCTCGACAAGACCATCCGAAGCCTCGCGCCAACGGACGAATTCCAGCGCGATCTCGCGAGCATGCTTCGCGCGCGCATGACGCAAACGATGGAATTGCGCTGGCGATTGATCGAGACGGCGGCGCCCACCGTTTCCTGGCCGCTGATGTTTCTCATGACGTCGTGGCTGGTCATGGTATTCGCGGTTTTCGGCCTTAGTTCGCCGCGCAATCGCGTCGTCTACGTGACCATGCTGCTCTGCGCTTTTTCGATATCGTCGGCCGTTTTCATGATCCTCGAACTCGATACCCCGATCGAGGGCTGGATCGTCGTATCAAGCCAGCCGCTGCGCGATGCGCTGGCGCATCTCGATGCGCCGTGACGGGGGTGGCGTTCCAACGGTGGGGTCAAAGCGCTCAGGTCATCGCGGCGCGGGGATCATAGGGCTTTTCATCGCGCCAGCGGCGCATCAGCCCCTGAAGCTCAGGATCGCTGTCGGAGGGCAAGACGATGCGCAGCGTCGCGAACAGGTCGCCCTGCGCGCTGTCGCCCGTCGCCGGCAGGCCCTTGCCGCGCAGGCGCAAGACCCGCCCGCTGCTCGCGCCCGCGGGAATGGCCAGTTCGACTTCGCCCGCCAGCGTCGGCGCGCGGACTTTGGCGCCAAGCACTGCCTCATAAAGCGTGATCGGCAGATCGAGGCGCAGATCGCGCCCCTCGACCTTGAAAAGAGGGTGCGGCGCGTAATGGATGGTGACCAGGGCGTCGCCGGCCGGCTCCATTCTTCACGCCGGGTTGGCCTTGGCCGCGCAGGCGTATCTGCTTGCCCTCTTCGACGCCGACGGGAATGGCGACATCGAGCGTCTTGCCGGTCGGTAAGGTCACGCGCGCCGAACCGCCGGTCGCCGCGAGCGCCAGGGGCACGGTCGCCGCCACCGCCACATCCTCGCCGCGCTGCGGCCCACGCGCGCGGCCGCCGGCCTGGGCGCCGAACAATTCGGCGAAAATGTCAGGATCGATGCCGGCGCCGGCCCGGCCCCGAGCGTCGCCGCCGCCAAAATCGAACTCAAAATGCTCGAAATCGGGCCCGCCCGCGCGCCCCGCGCGCGCGCGCCGGCCCGCGTTCGCAAAGCCCTCAAAGCCCGGATGGCGCGGCTTGCCTTCAGCGTCGATCTCGCCGCGATCGAACTCCCCGCGCTTTTTTTCGTCGCCGAGGATTTCATAGGCCGACCCGATTTCGGCGAACTTGTCCTTCGCTTTGGGCTCCTTGCTCTGGTCGGGGTGATATTTCTTGGCGAGTTTCCGATAGGCCGACTTTATTTCGGCGGCGCTCGCCGTCTTGGCAAGCCCGAGGATGTCATAAGGATCGCGCATGAAGAGCCCATTTCGCGCGCCCGCCCTCAAGGCGCGGGCGCCATTGTCTCGTCGCTTATTTGGGCGATGATACGCGCGCGCGCAAGGCGCCGAGCCGCTGCGTTGCTTTTATCCCCGTCAAACGCCGGCGAATGGCGCGACTTTATCGATGACGACGTCGCCGGCTTCTCCGGGGCAGCCCACCGCCTGCAGCATTTTCGAGACGCCGGCGATGGTGACGCGCGCGACGAACACCCGGCAAGGCTTGCCGTCCCGGGCGAAAGCGCTGGCGACTGGGAGAAAGGAGCCGCTATGCCCCGAAGCCGGGTTCGACCAGCGGGCCGCCGGCGCGTCAGACCGATCGGACTGCAGGGCCCGGGCAAGAACGGGCTCGGCAATGCGCCAGTCTTCCCGGCTGAGTTCCGGCGAAAGAGGCGAAGCCGTGGACAGGATCGCGCTGGTCGGCGCATTGTCGGTTAGAGGCCCGAGCGGAAACGAGAGCGAGCAGCCGGAGAGCAGAGCGAGCGACGTTGCGGCGGCTGCGCGCGTTGCAAGTATCGCAAGGCGATCCAAAATATCCAATTTCGTCATAAGATTTCGGGCTGAGAGACGCCCCCTCAATGAAATAGAGCAATGCGGAGACTACACATTGAATGAGTTAAATTCTGGTGACTTCACGGAGGCCGCCGAGCCGTTCGCGCTTTTCGGGCGATGGTTCGCGGAAGCCGGCGAAAGCGAGCCGAATGATCCGAACGCCATGGCGCTGGCGACGGTCGACAGCGAGGGCCTCCCTGACGTGCGCATGGTGCTGCTGAAAGGGTGGGACGAGCGCGGGCTCGTCTTCTACACCAATGAAGAGAGCGCCAAAGGCCGGCAGTTGGCGTTTTCCGGCAAGGCGGCCGCCCTGTTTCACTGGAAATCTCTGCGCCGGCAGATCCGATTGCGCGGCGCCATTTCTTTCGTCAGCGACGAGGACGCCGACGCTTATTTCAAAACGCGGGCGCGCGACAGCCGCATCGGCGCTTGGGCGAGCCAGCAATCGCGGCCGCTGGAAAGCCGTTTCGCCTTCGAGAAGGCGATCGCGGTCTATGCCGCGAAGTTCGGGGTCGGCGAAGTTCCGCGCCCCCCTTATTGGCGCGGCTATCTCTTGGCGCCAGTCGCCATTGAATTCTGGCGCGATCGGCCGTTCCGCCTCCATGACCGCGTCTCATTCACGCGCGAAAGCGCCGGAGCGCCGTGGCGGCGCGAGCGGCTCTACCCCTGACGCCGCGGCCGAGGGTCCCCGACATGAAAGAGGCGCCCGAAGGCGCCTCAAAATCTCGTTTTCGAAGGGATTGCGATCAGCGCGCGTCCGCGGCGTCGCGCACCGGCTTGGCCGCGGCCTTCGCAGCGCGATCGACATAGGCGGCGCGGCCCTCGACCGTCGGCGCGTAGATTGGCGCCGGGACGGCGTAGGGAGACACCGCCTGCGCGAGGTTCGGGTCCACCGCATAAGTGTCGGCGACCAAAGCGAGGCCGACCGCGATGGCTCCCAAGAGAATAATTTTGAGCATAGTCTTGATCCGATATTGTCGGCCTCGCTCGCACGGAGCGTTCCAGAATCGAGAAGGCCTGTTTTTCTGACGCCGGCGCTGGGAATATCCGCAGAACTCTGAAGATAATCCCGGGCAGCATTATTTGTTGTTGGAATTCAGCATATAAATGTCAGTGGATGCACTCTCTTTCAGGGTTGTGAGTTGGTGGTCTTGTAGAAGAAAAATAAGACATTTTTTTGAATGATATTTTCTGCCAACAATTTAACCAACCATCTACGGATAGTTGCTTTAGAATTTTTAAACATATTCTCAAAGTTGACGAGATAGACATTGATCATACTTTAGTTTGGTCAGTTCCCGTACCAATGGCAATTTCTTCGCCGATCGCCGGCCGGACATGAACCAATTCCTCTTTAGCGGTCCCAACCCACCGGCGCCTTCAATTGAGGCGCCGCCGCCACCGCCTAAAAGATAGCCAGGCAATCGATTTTCAGTATCCTCTTCAATTCGTTAACTCTCGACTGAGCAATCGCGCCCTCCCGTCGGCATAGCCTCGCCTAATCACTGAACACCAAATAGGCGGCCAGCGCGCCCGTTTTCAATGCTGCGACGCACACAAAATTTTGAGTCCCTGGGCTCCGCCTTGTCGATTGTGCTAGGAGTGGCCAAATCAAGTGATTTTTCCGAACCGGAGCGCGATTGACTCAAGCTCAAACCAACGGGCCGCGCAAAACCATGCTGCTGACCGGCGCTTCGCGCGGCATCGGCCATGCGACGGTGAAGAGGTTCTCATCCGCCGGATGGCGCGTCATCACCTGTTCGCGCCACGCCTTTCCCGAGGAATGTCCCTGGATGGCGGGGCCGCAGGACCACCTGCAGATCGACCTCGCCGATCCCCGGCCGATACGCGCCGCGCGATCGCCGAAGTGCGCGAGCGGCTGGAGGACGGGCGGCTCGACGCGCTCGTCAACAACGCGGCCATATCGCCCAAGGGCGAAGGCGGATCGCGGCTCGGCCTGTTCGAGACCGAACTCGAGGATTGGCAGACGATCTTTCAAGTCAATTTCTTCGCGCCGATGATGCTCGCGCGGGGCCTGATCGCCGAACTCGAGAAGAGCGCACGGCTCGATCGTCAACGTCACCTCGATCGCCGGCGCGCGCGTGCATCCCTTCGCGGGCGCGGCCTATGCCACTTCGAAAGCCGCGCTGGCGGCGCTGACGCGCGAAATGGCGTCCGACCTCGGCCCGCGCGGCGTGCGCGTCAACGCAATTTCGCCGGGCGAGATCGACACCGCGATCCTGTCGCCGGGCACGGAGAAGATCGTCGCGCAAATTCCGATGCGCCGGCTCGGCTCGCCGCGAAGAGGTCGCCAAGGCGATTTATTTTCTCTGCACGCGAGCAATCGAGCTATGTGCACGGCGCGGAGATTGCATCATCAACGGCGGCCAGCACGTCTGACATGGCTGGCGGTTGTCCTGAACGATCGCCTCTATCCCGCCGCGGCCGATCCTTGCGGTGTCGCTCGCCGTCTTCCGGCGCGGCAAGGCGCTCGTCGCGCGGCGCGCGCGGGCGCCGCTCGTCGGGCTCTATTCCCTGCCCGGCGGCGTCGTTGAAATCGGCGAGACGTTGCACGAGGCGGCCTTGCGCGAACTCGCCGAAGAGGTCGGCGTCAAGGCGGAGATCGTCGCTTTCAACGATCACGTCGAGGCAATCGCGCGCGACGGCGACGCGCGTTCGCTCGCATTATGTGATCGCCTCGTTCGTCGCGCGGTGGACTAGCGGGCGAAGCGCGTACGAGCGAGGAGGCCGACGCCGTGCTCTGGGTCGATCCGGCCGATCTCGCGAACTTGCCGACGACGCCGGGATTGCCGGGCGTGCTCGCCCAGGCGGCGCAGCTGATGGCGGCGCATCCGTGAGGCCGCCTCGCGCCTCATAGGCGTCGCGCTCTGCGCTCTGGCCGTCGGCGCAAGCCCAGGCCCAGCAGGCCCCGGCAAAGCCCGCCGCGGCGCCGGCCGAGCAGCCGGCCCCCGCGCCGGAGCCGCCGCCGCCTTA
This sequence comes from Bryobacterales bacterium, assembly GCA_963785595.1. Classification (GTDB taxonomy): domain Bacteria; phylum Acidobacteriota; class Terriglobia; order Bryobacterales; family Bryobacteraceae; genus Bog-105. The sequence goes on from CAWAVY010000008.1 coordinate 20,966, forward strand.
TGAGCCGCAATTGTTGCGCCTTGCCGAAATCATGGGCGCGCTGGCCTATCTGCGCGATCTCTGCGGCGCGCACGACGCCGACGCCTTCCGCGCCAAAATGGCGAGCCTCTTGGAGACCGAGGCCAAGAGCCCGTCGCGCAAGGAAACGCTGGCGGGCGCCTATAACAATGGCTTCCACGGCTACCAGATGAACTACCGTCTCTGCACGCCCGCCGCGCACGAAGTGATCGCGCGCTTTCTCGACGAAGCCGCGAAGATTTCAAGCGACCTGGCGAGCCGATACGGCGGCTGACGCCCGCACGCGCTGTCAGGCTGCGGCGCGCTTGCGGCCGAACCAACGGCCGACGCTCTTCGCATATGCCGCGAACGCTTCCGGATGTTTGGCGCTCAGCGCCGCGTCTTCCCGATCGATCACGCGATCCATCACGAGGAAGAAGACGATCGGCAAAAGCAGCGAAAGGGCTAGAGCGACCGGATTGATCGGCGCGAACGCCTAGAAGGACGAGCAGCGCCGACCACAGCAGATATTGCACGAAGGTCAGGAAATAAGTCGGGTTGCGCGAATAAGCGTAAAGGCCCGTCGTCACGAGATCGGACGAAATGACATAGTCGCGCGCGTCGCCGCCCTTTTTGTTGAGGAAGCCGATGATGAATATCTTGCCGCCATAACAGAGCGCGATGGCGAGCCCCAAAAGCGCAACGACCGCGCAGGCCGGCTTCGAAGGATCGGCGCGCGGCACAACGAATAGAAACAGCCCCATGGCGAAGGCCGAGGCGATGAAGTCGATAATGAAAGTCGGGGCGAAGCGGAACGGCGCCGCGGCTTTAGCTCCAGGCGCCTCGCGCGAATTCACATTGAGCGTCATTCTTATCCGCTGCCTCAAGCCCCGCGCCGTTTCGGACCAAGCCGTGGTCCGGGCGCCCCGTTGCGAGAGGACAATGCGCTCCACAAGTAAAAATTGGATTATGCCGATCCATCCGTTTTCACGACGACGCGCCACAGGGAAAGGAACGTCACCCGCGCCTTGCCGCCTGGATCGCGGCAACGTCGATCTTCTTCATGCTCATCATCGCTTCAAATGCGCGTTTCGCTTCGCCGCCGCCAGCCGCCATTGCTTCGGTCAATACGCGCGGCGTGATCTGCCAAGAGACGCCCCACCGGTCTTTGCACCAACCGCATGCGCTCTCCTGCCCGCCATTGCCGACGATGGCGTTCCAGTAGCGATCGGTCTCGGCTTGATCGTCGGTGGCGTCGAGCGAGAGCAGGAGCGGGTGATCGGGATCGCCGGCAAAAGCGCGGAAGTTCTCTTTCGAGGAGATCGGACCGAAGCGGTAGAAGAAGCGGTCGTATTCGAGGTGGAGTTGGCGGCGGGCGCGAAGTATTTGTTCTTCGCTGGCATTTTCCAGTTGGGTGCGCAGCACTTCTCGAACGGCATCGCGAACGGTTAAGAGGAGCCGGATTCGGGACTCGACGGATTTGCCCAGGTTCGTGGGTTCGAGGGCATCGCCATTGCGGATGACCAGGGCGTTATCGAAAAGACCGTACGCGCCGTCTTTGATTGCGCCCAAGTCGGCGGCGGAGAGCGGAGCGAGGGGCGTGATCCTAACCGGGTTTGTCGAGGTTGTATACAGGCCGCCATGTCTATAGCGATTGGCTGCGCTCGTTTGAGATACTTGATTCACAGGGGCTGGATTGGTTGTGAATGAGCGTCTTGACATCCGCGTCCTCGGGAGATTTTCCGTGGCGGTGGATGGGAAGTTGGTGGAAGAGCAAAGATGGTTGCGGAAGAAGGCTCGCCTTCTTGTCAAGTTGTTGGCTCTCACCCCTGGCAGGAAGATGCACCGGGAACAACTGATTGAGACCATGTGGCCCGATGCAGAAGCGGATCTAGGTGTAAACAACCTCCACAAAGTCATTCATGCGGCGCGGCGTGCGTTTGAGCCGGAGCTGAGCCAAGCGGCCACGTCGCGTTTCTTACTTACACAGGATTCTCAGGTGGCGTTGGCGCAGGAAGGCTTGTGGATCGATGCAGAAGAATTCGAGGCGCTGGCAACGAACGCACTAAAAACGGCGGCCATTCCCAGCCTGGAGGCCGCTTTACGTTTGTACGGCGGCGACCTGCTAGAAGAAGATCTTTATGAGGGCTGGGCCTCGGTTCCGCGCGAACGTCTGCGATTAATTTATCAGCGGGTGCTGGAGAGGCTGGGAACGAAGTACGAAGCGGAGCGAAATCCGCGCTGCGTGGACGTGCTGAACCGGCTGCTGGCTGTGACCGCGGCGAATGAAGAAGCGCACCGACTGTTGATGCGCTTTTATGCCACGAACGGCAGGCGAGATCTGGCGCTGCGTCAATATCAGGTTTGTTGCGAACTTCTCAAGAAAGAGCTCGGTGCGGATCCGGAGAGCACAACGGTTCGTCTCCACGAGAGGATTATGGCGGGAGAGGTGGGAGCGGCTGCGGCGGAAACGGCGCCGCCAAAACCAGAAGGGGAGAAAGCGACTGACTCCCCTGGAACGTCAACCAACCAGGGTCGCTCAGCGGCCAGCGTTAAAGCCAGCAAGTGGTCATGGACGTGGTGGCAAGTCGCGGCTGCGATTGCCTTGCTTTTGCTGTGTACACTAGCGGTTTATCGTTACCACAGAGTCCCAGAAGAGGTGAAGCCGGTTGCAATTATGCCGTTGGCTACGGCAGCCGGTTTCCCGGAACTCGATTACATCGCGGACGGGATTACGGAAGGCGTGATCAACAACCTTTCACAATTGAGGCAATTCCGTGTGATGGCCCGAAGTATTGTGTACCGATACCGAGCAAAGGGACTCGACCCTATGGCCGCTGCAACGGAAATGAAGGTTAAGACGGCGCTGATGGGGACGATTTCGAAACGCGGACCCAACCTTCTGTTGGCGGTTGAGTTGGTGAGGGTTCCGGAAGGGACGCGACTCTGGGGAAAACAATATGAACTGACCAGAAAAGATTTGATCTCAGTGCAGGATCGGATTTCGTCGGAAATTGCAGCGAGCCTCGGGCTGAGACTCAGCAGCGCCGACCGCGCGCGTCTTTCGCCTTCGCATCCCACAGACCCGGAAGCCTACCGGTTGTATATACAGGCGCGCTTTTACTGGAACCGGCGTTCGAAAGAAGGTTATCTCAAGTCAATTGAATTGTTTCAGGCCGCCATAGCGCGCGATCCATCCTACGCGCGTGCCTACGCGGGGTTGTCGGACAGCTATAGTTTTCTGGGACGAGACGAGGCTCCCACGAAAGAATACATCGCGAGAGGGAGGGCGGCGGCAGAGAGAGCCCTGGCGATAGACGAAAAACTGGCCGAGGCACATGCCTCGCTAGCGATGATAAGTAACGTGTACGACTGGAATTTTCCGGCGGCGGAGCGCGAGTTCCGGAGGGCGCTGGAGTTGGACCCGAGTTACCCCACCGCGCATCTTTTTTACGGAGTTTTTCTGGCAGCGCAAGGACGCCTGGATGAAGCGCAGTTACAGCTAGATGAGGCGGCGCGGCTTGATCCGTTATCGCCGATTATTGCGCTGTGCCGGGGGTATCCCGCGAGCTTCAAAGGGGACGTCAACGCGGCCATCCGGTCGGCGCAGGAAGCGTTGGAACTATCGCCTGGCTTTCCTGCAGCATTAGAAGACCTGATGCTCTATTTCGAGCGCCAGGGCCGGCAGGATGCGGCGATGAAACAAGCCATTGCCCTACTGGACGCGCGTGAACAACACGACCTTGCGCAGACTGTGGAGGCGGTTTTTCGCCAATCTGGCTATCAGGCAGCCTTGCGTACGTGGTTGCGGGCGGAAGAGCAGCGGGCGAACACAACGTACGTGTCACCATCGCGGATTGGGCAGTTGGCAATGCGGGCCGGTGAGATGGACGAGGCCTTCGCATGGCTAAACAGGGCAGTGGACGAGCGGAGTGCGGCTCTGGTGTATCTGGGCACCGATCCAAAGTACGACCGTCTCCGTTCCGATTCCAGATATGCCCCGCTTTGCGCGCGCGTCGGTGTGAGGCCGGGGCCCCAGGCCGTCGGAGGCGTGGGCGTTAAAATAAGTGCATTTCGCGGTGGATTCTCGCCGCGAAACCGGAAAAACCCAGGCGAAACCGCCTGGCGAAACCGCCTGCGCTACGCCGCATATCAATAGTTTGCGAAAGGGGGTGGGGCAGCATTGCGTTACTTTAGCGCCTATGAGTCAAAGCGTTCCGTTTGGAGTGTTGTGAATCTCGGCTGCCGCGATGGTTTTTGCCAGATCGGCCCAGGGTGTCGGCCCCACATGCATCATGAAGAATTGTTGCGGTTGGAGGTTCTCCCGCTTTACCGCATCCGTTAGTTCCGTGACCGTTTGGGGATAGAAATATGAGCCGTCGGGCATTGGCTGGAAAGGATCACCTCCATAGAGGAGGTGGTGCTCGGGGAAGTACACCATCATTTGCCGCTCGCTTGTCTCGCCTCGGATGGGGATGATTTCCATGCGGTTGCCGCCGCTGCCAAGAGTGGTTCGTCGTGAGACAAGATGGAAGTCGGCATCTCGGGGTGATTTCGCCAGGGAGTCTGGCTTGCTCGTTCGCTTTCCCTTGATGAGACGTTCCAAGATCGGCCGATTCAGGTCGAGGGCGAAGATCGGAACACCCTGCGCGACAAACTCTCGTATTCCCGCGATATGGGGCCATGAATCTGACGTAGTTACGACTGCCTTGATAGGGAGGCCGGGAAAGCGTTTGTGCACTTCCGCAATAGCCTGTGCAGAGTATCCGGAGGAGATTGGGGCTTCAAGGATCACGACGCCGTCCTGTTGGCGAATCAGAGTGGTATTCCAGGAACCGGGAATGAAGACGATGCCCGGCGCCAACTCAGACGAAGGTTGTGCGGGATTCCCGAGTCGCGCTTTTTCGAGATCTCGAGGCGGCAGGTTAGGGTTGAACTTCGTCTTGATCGATGCGGGGATCGTCAGGTCTGACTCAGCGGGCCGGGTGTTGATTTCCAGCTTGCTGAGGACGAACATCTGGTCCGGCATCCCGTTGCCTTCCACGGTTCGCTGCATGGGGAGGTGCACACCACCTTTAGCCAGCCACCAAAGGCTGTAGTACGTGCGGAGAGTGACATCTCCGAGAAATGTGTAATAGCTGGTACGCGCCAGTGGACCTGAGTAATCCATCGCGGTGGGAAGGTGCGTGTAGGCATTCAGGAATAATCGGACTGGTGATCCGTCGAGACTGAAGACGACAACGTTCTGTGGGACTCCCTGCAGGACGACATTCGCCCCGGTATGAACGTCGGCAGAATCGAGTGCGGTCAGAAGCAGACGTTCCGGGTTCAGGGCCATCCGCTCTCTGGCGATTTGGACGACTTCGGGAGTTCCAACCGAGGCCGGGCCGCCGCTGGATTGCATGGCGACACCGTCTGCCATGGTCGTGGTGGAGGCATTCTTGTAAAGCGGATACACAGCGGTGTCTATGGAACGAAACGAGCGGCTGCCGGCGTAATCGTCCACTTCCCGGATGCTTAGGAAGTCTGTGATGTATGGCCCCTCCGGGCGCTCTGATTGCTCCAGTTCGTTGCGATATCCGGAAGCTGTCCATTGCACTGTATGGATCGATCGCAAGGAACGGCGCATCAATAGAATAACGGCTAGTAGGCAGAATATTATCATAACCAATCCGCTCGGCTCATTGTGGTAAGGCTGCGGAATCCGTCCATAATCCAATAAATATAGGCCAAATAAGACAGGCGGGACCGGAGGAGAGAAGTGTTTTAGTTATGCTATAGTTCTTCCTGTACGAGCACTTCAAGCTCATCTTAGACAGTTAACTCGCCCAATAAAACCGTAACTCATTGATTCTGATGGCGGCGATGGTCTCAAGCGCTAAAATGTAGTGTCACGTCAAAATTGCGAAAATCCTAATTTGCTGTTGTTATTTCGCAAAGTATGTGGCCATGATAGTGCCATAGGAGCGAAACATCTGTTTGTTCGCACGCAGACGAACGGTTCCCGGACGTATCTCTTAATCGTCGATAATGTGCGCGTGGGCGGCAAGATTAAGCAGCGCGTTCTGTTCCGCCTGGGGCGGCTCGACGAACTTCTGGCAAACGGCAAACTAGATGCCCTCGTCCAGTCGTTAGGACGGTTCTCAGAGAAACTGGCCATCCTCGGCGCTCACGCTCGCGGCGATAGCATCGCCACCAAGAGCGCTCGGATCGGCCCGGCGCTGATCTTCCAGCGGCTATGGCAAGCTTGCTCCATCGGGCAGGTTCTGAACGCTTTGCTTAAGGACCGCCGCTTCGAGTTTCCCGTCGAGCGGGCCATCTTCCTCACCGTGCTGCATCGCCTCTTCGCCCCCGGCAGCGACCGCGCCGCCGAGAAATGGAAAGACGACTACGCCATCGAAGGCATCGGCGAGTTGAGCCTGCATCATCTCTACCGTGCGATGGCTTGGCTGGGAGAAGTCCTGCCCAAAGACCAACAGACTGGCGCGACGCCCTTTGCGCCCCGCACCAACAAAGACCTCGTTGAGGAAGAGTTGTTCGCCCGTCGCCGGGACTTGTTCTCCGGTTTGGATCTGGTGTTCTTCGACACCACCTCCCTCTACTTCGAGGGCGAAGGGGGCGAGACCATCGGCCAACGCGGCCACTCGAAAGACCATCGACCCGATTTGAAGCAGATCGTGGTAGGCGTAGTACTGGATCAAAATGGCCATCCGGTTTGTAGCGAACTCTGGCCGGGCAACACAGCCGATGTCAAGAGTCTGGTTCCCATCGTGGAGCGGCTGAAGATGCGGTTCGGGATTGGCTCAGTCTGCATCGTCGCCGATCGCGGGATGATCAGCGCAGCCACGCTGGCGGAATTGGAGAAGCGCGGCTGGCAGTACATTCTGGGTGTGCGCATGCGGAGTTCCAACGAAGCCAAGGCGGTGGTAGCGCGCGCGGGCCGCTATGCGGAAGTGCATCCCAAGAGCGAGAACCGCGACGATCCTTCGCCGCTAAAGGTGAAGGAAGTCTGGGTGGAAGACGCGCGCCGGTATGTGGTGTGTGTGAACGAGGATCAAGCCACGAAGGATCGCTTTGACCGCGAAGCCGTGGTGGCCTCGCTGCGCGACGCGCTAGGAAACGGCGACAAGGCGCTGGTGGGCAACAAGGGATACCGCAAGTTTCTGCGGGCCGGCGGCAAGCAGTTCGCCGTGGACGAGGACAAGATCAAGGAGGAAGCTCGCTACGACGGCAAGTGGGTGCTGACGACGAATACCGATCTGGGCACCCATGAAGTCGCGCTGAAGTACAAGCAACTATGGATGGTGGAGGAAGTGTTCCGGTCCATGAAGTCTTTGCTGGATACAAGGCCGATCTTCCATCGTTGCGACGAAACCATCCGGGGACATGTGTTTTGCTCGTTTCTGGCGCTGCTGTTGCGGCGCGAACTGGAAGATAGGTTGGCGCGCAAGGAATGGAAGCTGGAATGGGCCGACGTGATCCGCGATCTGGACAACCTGGTTGAGATGGAGGTCTCAATCAACGGTAAGGGCCACGTCTTTCGCGGCCAGGCTTCCGGAGCGACGGGCAAGGTTTTTCAAGCATGCGGTGTCGCCTTGCCGCCCACATTGCGCTCGTGCTGAGATCGTCCCCAGTCCGGTGCTCTCGGAGCGAAGGCGTGTCACTACACTTTTTTTGAAGCGCCAAACCACTGACAATGCACCACTTCCGAAAATATGGTGTCAAAGTCGAGTCTTGCGGGACAGCGCCGCTAGGCCAAAGAGCCGATATTGGGCCACCCATCGCTGCGCGGTTCGATACGGTATGCCCGCTTCCCGCGCAACGGACTGCAAAGGCCGGTTCTCCTCAAGGTGAGGCCGGATTTGGCGGAACCGATCCATCGCAAGCCTTCGGGCTTCTTCCGGTAGACCGGCCAGTTGGTCCATACTCGAAGAATACGCCAAATAATGTTGATGGAATCACGCCAAATAATTCTGAAAGTGACAGCAAAACGCGAACTCTCCGGGCAGGGAAGACGGCCTTCCTGCCCTTCTGACCCGGGAAACCGGCCTGGAAGCTGGCGGATCGAACGCCGTTACGGTGATTCCGGCCTACTCCTCCATTTATGAAATCTTCGAGCGCTGGGTGAACCGCCCCAAAAGCGTCCACACCCGCCGTTCCTACCGGGACGGGGTAATATCCTTCGTCCGCCATCGCGGGATTGTGTGGCCGCAAGAGGCGGCAGCGTTTCTGACGATCTCGGTGGCCGACGTGCAGACGTACCGCGACGTCCTGGCCGCCGTCGGCGCGGCGCCCAAAACCATCAATCACCGGGTTTCGGCGCTTTCTTCGTTTTACAAGTACCTGGCGCTGTCGGCGGCCGAACTGCGCCTGCCGATCCTGGTCCCCAACCCGGCGCATTCGCAATTCATCGCGCGCGAGTCGTCCGATCCGCGCGAAGAAACGCTGTCCTTGCCGGCGGCGCGCGCCCGGCAACTGCTGAACATGTCCCCGGGCGATTCGATATTGGCGCATCGCGACCGCGCCATCGTGAAGCTCTACCTTTATAGCGGCATCCGGCTGGCCACCGGTTGCTCGCTCCTCGTCGAAGACTTTCGTCACGACGGCGAAGAGGCCACCCTGCGTTTGTCCGAAAAAGGCGATAAGCGGAGGACTATCGGCCTGCACTACGTTGCCGCGCAGGCCATCCAAGAGTACATCCAGCGCGCCGAACTCAGCAGTGGTCCGCTGTTCCGGCCGCGCCGGCATTCCCACACCGAGGAATTGGCGGCGACCGCCATGGAGCCGCGGACCATGTGGACCATCCTGAAGGAGTACTTGAGCAAGCTGCCCAACGCACTGCGCGAACGGGAATTGCCGGACGGAAACAAGGTAATGGAATGCGTCTACACGCCGCATTCCCTGAGGGCCAGCGGCAACGCTTCTGCTCGACTCAGGCGTGGACATCATGGAGGTCAAAGAACTGCTCGGCCACCGCCACGTAACAACCACTCAAATTTACGACAAACGGCGGCGCGCCGCACGCGAGGGCGCATCGCACAAGATGCCGCTGTGAAAAACCATCGACTCAAAGACGGCGGCAAGCTCGAACTCGCCCAGCGGACGACCCCCGCGGATGTCAGCACGCGTTCCGAATCCCTCTACGACCGGCGGGAGATGAGATTCGCCCGACGAGATGGAAAAACTTCCTATTGAGCCCTAAATAAGGCATGATAAAGGAGAGAGTATGAGTTCGCAAGTCCTTATCCCCAACACGGAATCGGCGATTCTCGCGCGTATCCTGCAGGCCGACGAACAGGAATTGACTCTGGACGCCGCCCGCTATTGGCTTTCGGTGAAGATCCCTGCCAGCGATCAAGATCGTGTGGATGAGTTGTCCGCTAAGGCAAGGGCCGGGTCGCTCACCGAGGCCGAGACCCAGGAATTGGACAATTATTTGCACATCGATTTTCTGCTAAGCACAATGCAAGCGAAAGCTCGGCGGCTGCTCCCATTGGAATTGACTCTACCCCCTCAGTGAATCGCGATCTGGCTCAAACCGTTCGAGAGCGAGCGGGAGAGCGTTGCGAATACTGCCTCGTCCCGCAATCGGCGCGACAGCTTCGCTTTCAAATCGACCACATCATCGCTGAACAGCACGGAGGCGAAACTGTCTTAGACAATCTCGCCCTGGCCTGTCCTCATTGCAATCGCTATAAAGGTCCGAATATTGCCGGCCTTGACTCACAGTCTGGTCAACTCGTCCGTTTATTTCATCCGCGGATTGATGACTGGATCGAGCACTTTCAATTCGTAAAAGCCCTCCTTGTGGGCAAGACGCCGGTCGGCCGCGCTACGGTTCAGGTGCTTGCGATGAATGCGGACGAGCCACTGCGATTCAGGATGACGCTCATTCAAGCAGGGGTATCCCTTTCCTAAGTTGCGTGTGGATAACAGGTTCTCGTTTGGATGTGGCTAACATCCCAAACTGGGCTGCGCGGAGGCCAGGGTGATTCACGCCGGTCGCATTCTCGCGGTTGGATCCCGTACGGATGTCAAAGTCCCACGGGGCGCTAAGGTCATCGACTGCACAGGCCTCGTCGTCACCGCAGGCTTCTGGAATAGCCACGTGCATATCCTTACGCCCGGCTTGATCCACGCAGACAAGCTCTCACCGGAGGAAACCAGCGCGCAGCTGCAGGCGATGCTCACGCAGTGGGGATTCACCACGGTGTTCGACATTGCATCCGTCCTCAACAACACGAACTTGATTCGTCACCGCATTGCGAACGGCGAGACCAAGGGGCCGCGCATTCTTACCGTGGGCGAACCTTTTTGGATCGAGACTCCGATCTACGTCAAAAGCTTTCTCGAAAACAATCACGTCAATATCCCGAACGTCCAATCCGCGTCGGAGGCGGAGGAACGTGTCAAACAGCAGGTCCATGATGGAGCGGATGGAATTAAGATCTTCGCGAACTCCGTCGAGCGGAACGTTATTCTCACCATGCCCGCCGATATGGCGCGAGGCATCGTGGCCGAAGCTCACGCGCTTGGCAAGCCCGTCTTCGCACACGTCTCCAACAATAAGGGAATCGAAGTCGCGCTAGAGAGCGGTGTCGACATCCTTGCCCACACGACGCCCACCGATGAACTTTGGAGCGCGGCCTTTGCGCAGCGCCTGGCCGCAGCGCATATGGCGCTGACTCCAACCCTCACCCTCTGGGAATTCGAGTCCCGCAAAGGCAGCATTTCAGCCGCCGATCTTGAGCAGGAAATGAACCGCGCAGCCGAGCAGTTGAATGCATTCTCGCGCGCCGGGGGTGACGTCTTGTTTGGCACTGATGTCGGCTATACCGACTGGTTCGATACCAGCGAAGAGTTCAAGTGGATGTCTCGTGCCGGGCATGAGTTATCAGCAGATCCTCGCGTCGCTGACCACGAACCCCACTCGCCGTTTCGGATTCTCCACGCGCAGCGGACGCATCGCGAAGGGCTTCGACGCAGACCTCGTGGTTCTTCGCGCTGATCCATCCCTGGGACGTCGCCGCTTACTCACACATTCGCTACACCATCCGCAACGGGATGGTTATTTACACCAGCGGATCCTGACTGTAGTCAGAGGGCGCTACGGCTGGAACGGTAGAACCTGTCGAGCATTAGTACCGGGAAAGGCGCTTCGCGGAAGTCGGCTGTGCTCAGGCCCAAGGCGTTAGCGTACGTTTTGGTTCCAATGATAGGGGAGCCCCAGGTTGAAAGGCCGCCCACATGGACCCAGCTAGGGACGCCGTATGGTGCTTAGTGCCGCCACATGGCGAGCGGCAATCAGAAAGCCCGGGCCGCTCCGCCGGTAAGCTTCTTCGGAGCGCTTGAAGAGCGGAAGCGCTTCCTTGTATCTCTTCTGCCCCGACAGCGCGGAGCCTAACAACTCTAGCACCTCGGCGCGATCAGGGTCCATGTCTTCACGATGAACGTCGTCAAGAAGCTTCCATAGTTCTCGGGCGTAGCCTTCGGCTTCGTTATAGCGCCCGGCGCTGACCATCACGTGCGCAACGTAGGCTAGCGGATCGAAGAGAGTTTGTTCGTTCTTGAAGCTCTGAAGCTCAGGCAGATCCTGCCGCACTAGAGCTAGCGCTTCCGAGACCTCACCAGTTTCGGCAAGAAAATAAGCGTACCGGGAGGGTCGGGGATGCCATGGCGTGTTCAGCTCATAAAACTGTCGCATGGCTTGCCAAGCGGCCAAGAAATCCCGCCTCTGTGCCGCAAGCAACGCCCGCTTGAGCGATGATTGGAAGTCAACAACAATGCGTATCCAAGCTCACGTTTAGCGCGGAAGATCCAAATCGGCTTGGCATTTGTTGCAGGCTGGATTGCGAGGTCAACAGCCTCTTGATAATACCTAACAGTTTGCTGCAGATGAGCCTGCGAAGTTTGACCTAAAAGCCACAGCACGACCACTTCTCCTCTGACATTACCAGCGGCGCGCAGCAGGGCCAGTGCTTTCTGCATTTGATACGTGGCCCGTTCCGGTTTGCCCAACATCGTAAAGCTTGCTCCCAGGTTCATCCGCAAGGAAGCTTCAGTTTCAGGGTCGTCCTTGAACGATTGTTCTACCAATGGTTCAGCGTCGCTGAGCACCTTTGAAAAAGGAATGTCGCCCTCTGAACGGCCGCCGTTGGACAGCATCGCTGCCATGAAGTTGGTAAGCTTCTTCTGCCGCGCCGCTTCGTTTTGAGCGACGCGCTCCTGGCGAACAGCGACCAGAGTCGACCCGGCGAGGCCGAAGATAAAGGCGAGTAAGGCCGTCATCGGAAGCCAGCGGCGTCTGAGGAAGCGGCTGGCCCGGTAGCTGAATGACGGGGCGTGTGCCACCACCGGTTCGCCGGTAGCATATCGCCGAAGATCTTCCGCCAGTTGATCAACAGATTGGTAGCGGTGGGCGGGACGATCCGCCATTGCCTTTCGGATAATGGTGTCGAGGTCGCCGGGGAGCGGTTTTTGTAGTCTCAGTTCCCCTGCTTCGCTCTGACGAAGCCGCGTGGTCAGGCTATCTCCGAAGGGTTTCTGGCCTGTGATCAGCTCATACAGGACAGCTCCCAACGAAAACACGTCGCTTAAGGTAGTAGCTTTCTCCCCCCGCAACTGCTCCGGGCCGGCATACGCGATGGTAAACATTCCGAGGCCGGTTTGTGTGGCATCGGTTTCGTCCAGTAATGTGGCCGCCCCAAAATCGAGAAGTTTGGGCGTGCCCGCTCGATCGACAAGTATGTTGGAGGGCTTAATATCGCGGTGGATCACCAGATTTTGATGTGCATACTGCACAGCAGCGCATACACTTTGGAAGAGTTGGAGTTTGGTCTCCAGAGTGGCCGAAAACTTCGTAACCGGCACACCCTCGACATACTCCATCACCAGGTACAACTGGCCGTCAGGGGTGATGCCGCCGTCCAGCAAACGAGTGATATTGGGATGCTGCAGGCCTGCCAAAATCTGACGTTCACGACGGAAGCGTTTGCGCATTTCAGCGGCCTCCAAATGCAGCCCTATGATCTTGATGGCTACCCGGTGATCAAACTCGCCATCGATGCGGTGGGCCAGATACACCGCGCCCATGCCGCCGCGTCCGAGGAGGCGAACGGCCTGATAGGCGCCGAACTTCGGCATAGGCGGACTAAGGGAGAATTCAACGGAATCATAATGGCGGAGAAGACGGCAGACTTCCCTTGCGGCATTGGCATCCTGGGAGCAAAGACCCTCCAAAAAAAGATCGCGCCGCTCACCTGCGAGATAGGAAAGCGCCTCCTCAAAGAGCTCCTGAATGTGGCGCAAATGCTGCAAGGGAGTGTCCGTCAAGCCGCCTCTGTGGGACGGGCCTCCAGGCCTGTCCTCTGCTAGTCATCTTAAGATGCGCGAAACGGAGCAAAATTGTGTCAGGACTCCGGATGGAGGGCCGCATGCAGCCAGGTTAGTGCAAAACGCAGATCGCGATCGACTGTGGATTTGGAAACACCGAGAAGTTCAGCGGATTCGTCGGCAGTGAAACCGAAGAAATAGCGAAGTTCCACAACACGGGCTTTGCTTTCGTCGAGGTCTTCCAACTGGTCCAGAGCGGAGTTCAAATCCAGAGTCTCCGGACTGTGATCGGCGCCGGTCCAGGCTAGTTCGGAATTTAGGGGAATGTGCTGGATCTCCGCGCCGCGCTTGGCAGCTTTCATTTCCCGCGCGTGATCCACCAGAATCTCGCGCATAATGCGAGCGGAAAAAATGAAGAAGTGGCGGCGATCCTCGAGCGCGACCTTCTTCAGGGCAAGCAGTCGAAGAAATACTTCGTCCACGAGTTCGGTAGCCTGCCAGTCCTGATTTTGCTGGTCGTTCCGGAGGTAAGCGACGGCCACGTTTCGAAGATGGTCGTATACCAAAGGGGTCAATCGAGCAACAGCTGCCTTATCGCCTTCCCGCCACAACTGGAGCTGGTGTGTAACCTCGCCTACAGACATCCTATTCCAGTTTAAGGTTACCAGTTTGCCTGACACGTTCCAGACGTCAATTCCGCACTTCGCTAGTGAGGGCAGTTTCGCTGCCCGACTAAATCACCGAGGAGAACGCTTTGTATCTATTCAAGAGAACGTCGATTATTAAGTCGGTTTCTTTACCGCTTGTCATGGCGGCATGCTTGGCTTCGCCTGCTTGGGCAACGAACTTAGTACTAAACGGAACATTCGCGACGGCCAACTTCACCGATTGGACCGTTGTGACGCAGGACAATTCGTGGGTCGTTGCTCCGGGGCTCGAGGGCACGAACCCGCTTCCTGGTTTGGAGTACTTTGCAGCTAGCGGTTGTCTCGGAGCACTATGTATCACGGGTACCCCGGCTCAACAGTCTTCCCTGTCACAGGATCTCGCGACGACGAGCGGCCAAACCTATAACCTGACCTTTTGGTTTTACACGGGGGGCCACGGCGCACCGAATGAGCTAGATGTTCTCTGGGATGGAGCCTCCGTCCTGGATCTTGGGCCGGGAGGAACGCTAGGACCGATCTCTGTATATACCGAGTACACGGTCTCGGATTTGACTGCAACTTCCTCTTCCAGTGTCCTCACTTTCTTAGGGCGGCAAGATCAGGGTTGGGCCGGTCTCGATGCCATTTCCGTTGTAGCCAATGGTTCCGTTTCTCCTTCCGCGCCCGAACCGTCAACTTTTCTACTGATCGGCGGTGGAACTCTCACTCTGTTTGGGGTGTTCCGTCGCCGTCTTGCCCGCTAATCGAAATCGCTTTAGTTTGGGTATTGGGGAGCAACGGAAACGTCCCCAACACCCAATACCCGCTAAAATGGTGCGGCACTGGATCATCTGGGTATTCGAGAGCGGGGCCCATATGGGGGCTCGAATACCAACGGCGTGTCGCTGGTTGACTCGGTACACACACTGAACCCGATCACGGGGCAGGCACGTTTAACGCTACTGAATCCGGCGGAGCGACTCAATTTTATGGGCTGGCGCCGGCGTCACCCCCTGCGGTTCCGGAGCCGGGAAGCCTGCTCCTGTTGCTAACTGGTTTGGCAGCGATTGTGTCGCGGACCCTTGGCCAGACGATCTCGCGTGGCCGCGAATGCGAGCGCCCTTCTGCGATGTGGCCCTAACGTCCAGTCCGACTCGGGTTTCCCCCACTAGGAACGCGCAGCGCGACCGGAATTCTGGAAGACGTTGAGGGGAAATTTCGAAAGTCCCGGCTGGTGCCTCTGGGGGTAGTAGCCACATTCAAACGAAAACCTCCGTTAGCTCTTGCACGCCTGTGTAAGTTATTGACTCTATAGGAAGGCAAGGCCCACCGACGCGAAGCAACGTTGCCGTGCAGTTGAGAGACACGAGCAAGCAGGTCAACTAACGTCGCACACAGAATCAACGACTTAGGCGGCGTGCATCTTCCGCCAAAACCTTAACGGAGGTTTTCGTTTGGATGTGCTTGGTACCCCCTATCGGGAATGTTGTGTCGAGGTTAGCCCCAGCCGAACAGGATGATTCTTGCGAGCGCCCCGTTGAATAAGCCAATTAGAGCGAACACGGGAATCCATGGCAGGTATCTCGCGGACGTGGTTAGGGCCTGCCCAACGATGAGGGGTGCAACTGTATAGAAAGCCCCGATCAAGACGTATGCAATGAATCCGGTTTGTCGCCTGCGGAACAACCAGTACGCAGTCGGTAAACCAAGCAAGAGTCCGACTAAAACACCGGGCCAGGCAAATATCAACGCCATGACTGGCAGGAGAGCGATTTCACGTATACTTGGACGAGCCGGAACGATCCCAAGTACGAACATGATCAGAGGCGTGAGAACCGCTGGGACAACCATAGCAAGCACACCACGGCCGACCGGAAATTTATGCGTCTCTTGCCGTGCATAAGCATCCTTCATCTGTCTTCTAAAAGATGATATGCAAGCTTCCCGATTTCCGTGTCGCGCCCTGACCGTTCGGCCAGTTGCGCGATTGCGTCATGGTTTAGCAATACGGCTTGGTCTCCGAGTTTAGCGAGTGCAATCAAAGCCAAGTTTTGAACGGCATCTGCTGGTTACCCAAATGCTCAATTCGCAACTCACACGTTGAGCGTAACGATATATCCAAATAAAGTTACCGTGACTAAAGACTCGCTGTCGTCCACAGAAACAACATACTAAGGAGAGATCATGAAACGTATTAACAAATTCGTGAAGACATTGTTCACTGCGGCGACACTATTCGTGCTGTGCCCCAGCTTGATATTGCTATTGGGTACGCAGAAAGCGGTAGTCGCGCAGACCACCGAACCGGCGACCGCTGGCTCGCTGAGCGTTTCAAGCGGCCGGCCTCTGGCTGAGATGCTGGATAAGATCCAACATCTCTACGTGGTCCCCGTCAACTTTGAAGAAGCACCCTATGAGAGTCCTCTCGATCTGAAAACAGTTCCTGTCGCACAGGACAACGGTTCTACCACAGGCTTCCGGACAGTGCCGATCACAGGCTTCAGCGTGACCTTGGGACAACCGCAACCATCGATCTATAACGCAATACAGTCGGTACTTAGTTCGTACGCGCATGCAAATCTTCCGGGCGTTTATACCATCGTCCAGGATCAAGACCAGCTGAGTGTTGTACCGCAACGAGTTCGTGCCGCCAGCGGCAGCATGCTCAACGTCACGCCCGTCATGAGTGCCGCGGTCCAGTTTCCCATGGCGACACGGACTGTAGTCGATACCCTCGAATTGGTCGTCCAGAATATTTTCACAGCGACCGGAGCGAAGGTAATTCTCCTGAACACGCCCTTTCACCTAACTGACACTGTAACCATGAGCGCGACCGGGCAGCCGGCGCGCGAGGTGATCGCAAACCTCGGAAAGATCTTCGGCGTACCGATGTCCTCGCAATGTGTGTTCGATGCTACCGACAAGACGTATTATCTGAACATACGCAGTATTTTTGCGCCCAATCCGGCGGGGGTGCCGCAGGTTTCGAAACCGCGGGCTCCTATCGCCCCAGGGTCATCGACCCCGAACCCTAAACTGTTTACGAAACAGTGATTGAAGACAGCCGGGGCTTTTTCGGGGCTTGGTCCGTCTGAAGTTCCCTCTTGATTTCCTAGCCGCACACACGACGCAATAGACGGAGAGCTTTCTCATGAGAGGGGATGTCAATTTTCCTTGTCTTACGGATTAGGAAAATTGACACCGGCGTCGCGGCGCGATCCAACGCCGGGGCGACCGAGACCGCATCGGTGGGCGAAGAGCTCGCGTTGTTCGAGGAGGTTGTTGTCGGTTCGTCACGGGCACGGCGTCGATTCGACGAGTGGTATCCCGACCAGATTCCCGGATAGACGCGGGGCACATACAAAAGGCCAATCTCAAAAACCTCCGTTTTTCGGACGTTCGAGATCGGGCGAATAAAACCCGTTTTTGGCCCTATGGCGAGATACGTGCGCAGGATTGACACATCTCTTGTAAGTAGCTGATTAAATTGCCGATAGGTGCCATGTATATTTATGCTTCGCCCTGTATATTTGTGTATTTGCAGGTTCGAGGGCACTTTTCGGCGGCAAGAACCGGAGTTTTGTGAAGAAAAACGGTGTAAAACCAGACAAGCTT
The DNA here is from genome assembly GCA_963785595.1 of Bryobacterales bacterium. GTDB lineage: Bacteria > Acidobacteriota > Terriglobia > Bryobacterales > Bryobacteraceae > Bog-105. The sequence goes on from CAWAVY010000008.1 coordinate 38,557, forward strand.
CAAGCCGTTGCTCAATAATTATTCAGAAAAGTGGGTTGACGTAGAATCAATAGCTTACAGGGAAATGAATAAAAATACGTAGGTGTTAACTCTCATCGTTTCAATGACTTAAAGGGGATGTGTCAATCGGTAACACGTATCTCGGCATAAGGCCTGTTACGCCGGACTCTCTCGCTGCAACTGCACGAAGCTTTGCGCCAGCGCGTTGGCGTGCATTATCACTTGGAAGGAGTGACACGCGAAGAACTCGACGCCTACCTCACTCATCAACTCAAAGCCGCCGGTGTGACTCAGCCGCTGTTCGATGAGACCGCCCGCCAAGCGCTGTATCAAGCCACGCGGGGCATCTTGCGCAAAGTGAACAAACTGGCAGTGAGCGCTCTGCGGCTGGCAGCCGAGCGCAAAGCCTCCGTCGTGGACGAGGCGCTTTTGTTGGATGCGGTGGGCGAGGTGCTGCTGTGAGCACCGTCGCAAAGAAAACACCCGAGTCTGTTCTCTCACTGGCGCAGCTACTCGCACAGCAGCCCGCTACGCCGCCGGCGAGTTGGATCGAACCGGGCTTGCTGCCCTCCCAAGGGATTCTGTTTGTAGGTGGAGAACCGAAGGTGGGCAAGAGTCTGCTCGTCGCCAATCTCGCGCTACTACTGGCCGCCGGCAAGGAGCGCGCGGGCTTTTCTGCGCCTGCCGCGCGCCGTGTGTTGATGTGCCAGTTCGAACTCCCCACGCCGCAGTTTGTGGCGCGCCTAGCCGTCATGCGCCGCGCCTTCGGTTCAACCGCCGATCAGAATCTCTTCATCGATACGCGCGCCGCCGGTCATCTGCTCAGCGCGCCGCAAGGACTGAATCACTTCCTCACCGCCGCGCGCACCGCCGCCGCCGAGGTCATCGTGCTCGATCCGTTGTACTCGGCGCACGATCAGGATGAGAACGACACACGCGCCATGGCGGCGCTGTGCCAATGCTTGCTCAAGTTGCGTGAGACTTCCAAGGTCGCACTCATCGTGAACCGTGAGAACGATTCGAACCAAAATACACCTGATCTGTTAATGTTTGTCAACTCTACGTTGTTATCAATGATTTACATTGGGACAATTGCCTTGCAGAATGAGTCGAAGGGGATACGTTACCTCTGGAATGCATCGTGGAAGAGATGCTAAGTATCTGAAAATACGAGGTCAGCACTGAAGATTAAGACTACCGGTGTATTTTGGTTCGAATCGTTCTCACCGTTGATTACTGAAATCGGCCCAGGCGTCCGCCGTCGCTGCGTGTGCGCGTTGGGCCAAGGCCTAAGCCTTCGTTTGCAAATCGGCGCCGTTTGCTATAAGATCGTCCGAGCATATGACAATTAAGCGAATCGGACCCCTCTCTTGCGCGAAAATTGCTGGTGTGACCTACGCCGCCCTTGGGCTCCTCATCGGCGCGTTGATCTCTTTGGTTGCTGGACTTGGGCTGGCTTTATCCGGTGCCCAGCAGAACTTGGATGCGAAAGCCATGCCGCCCATGCCGGCCATGTTCGGCGCGTTCATGGGTGTCGGAGCCATCATCGTGTTTCCGATTCTTTACGGGATCATCGGTTTCATCTTCGCGCTGATTGGCGCTTGGATTTACAACTTGCTCGCGTCGTGGATCGGCGGCATCCAGGTTGACATCTCTTAACCGCCCGTGCTATTGGCGGTAATATCCCCGCCGCGCGAGCACACTCCACTCTTTAACTCTCAAAGTCCGCGAAGGCGCTAACGTCACGCGGACATTGCGAAATGTCCCGGCGGGTTGCGGATCGGAAGGTCGGTAGCTGATCGTGTAACGCGCGCGCAGATCGTCAATCAACTGCGCGAGCCGCTCTCCAGGGTGCTTCCCGCGCAGACCCACCGCTTCGCCTCCTGTTAACTCTGCATATTTACACGCGTCACCGGGTGGGAAAGATTTTTCATAAGAATGTTCTGCCGCCCGCACAAATGCTCCCAAAACCTCCCAAGCCGGGCTCCGCAGCAGTATCGGCGCCACCACCACACCGTTCTCGTTCAACGCACGCGACGCTTCTGCCTCCGTATGCGGTGGATACTTTTGCACGCGGTTAGGGACGTTTGGCAAATTGTCAGTCAGCCAAATGATCACGCGTCGCTTGCCGCCCTTGCCTGTCTTGCCCAACTGGACGGCCGCCTGATAAACAGCCTCGTTGAAATAAGCAGGTTCATGCGAACTCATGCTGGCCGCCCTTGCAATGGCGGTGACAGTAGAGGCGCGATTGGTCGTGAACCCGGAGACCAGCCTTGCGTGGCCCGAGTAAACCATAACCGCGACCTCGTCCGCAGCCTTAAGGTGATCGAGAGCCGTTTCGGCGCCTTCCGCGAGCCGTTTGAGCATGCTGCGGACGCTATCGGTGAGATCAAATAGCAAGACGATGGAGAGCGGATATTCGTCCCGAGAGAAGTGAAGAATGGTCTGCTGAACGCCTTCTTCGGAGACCTGGAAATCGCTGGCCCCGAATACGGGCGCCGGCGCAGGGCTTTTGACGTGGACTACTTGTACGTCGAGTGTGACTAGCTCGGATGTTGTGCGAAAGAGGGGAGGTCGGTCTTGCGAGCGCAGTGCGATCGACGTGACAAGTAGGCCAAGGGTTGCGAGTCTGAAGCCCCTTACCGAGCCGCGACAGTCATGGAGCGGTAACAATACTCCAATTTACGCAATTAAGGAGCCGCGCAAAAACAACTTCACATTCTAGGCGAGATGGTGTAATTCCATTTGGGCAGGACACGTTTGCCTGTGACGGAGAGTTGGCTGATTTCAGCTTTGGAAGGCTTGATGCCGGTGGGGTAGAAGTTTGTATTTAGTCGCGCAGTGACCCTGAGTCCGGTAGAGGTTTTCGTGGCGCGGATAAACTTGAGAGCTTTCTCGTAACTGTCCAACGGCTCGGCGGCCCAGTTGCGGCTGATCTGGCTGAAGAGGCGGTGTTCGATGGGGTTCCATTTGGAGGCTCCAGAGGGGTAATGAGAAAGGGTGACGGATAAGCCCAGGCCATCGCACAGTTGGCGTTGAATTTCCTGCTTCCAGGCACCCCGCCGCGGGTCGTTGCTGCCGCCGGTGTCAGCCAGGATGAGGATGCGGTTAGATTGCGAGTAGCGTTTGCGGCCTTCCTGCAGCCACCATTTGCGAATACAGGAAACGGCGAAGGCCGACGTCTCGTGGGAGGTGCCCAGGAACACCGAGCCCCGGTTGGCCTGAGTGTCGTAGATGCCATAGGGGATGGCGATCCCTTTTGCGGCGGAGCGGAAGTCGTGATCGTTGACTTTTGTGGAGGTTCGCTCCCATTTAGTACCGGGGTTCTTGAAGTTGCCGATCAGTTCCCTCTTTTTGGCATCCACGCTCAGAATCGGATCTTCCCGCTTCTCGAACTGACTCCGTTGCCGGTTGAGGTAGCGGAACTGGCGGTCGCGGTCGGAAGTGGAACCGGCCGAGACGGTCTTACGATTGGTGCGCAGGCAGTACTTCATCTGCCGCAGGAGCCGGCCGACGGTGTTGGGGCTCACCGCAATTCCCAACAGTGTCAGCTGATGGGCGATGTTCTCGGTGGTTTTCCTGGTCCATTTGACGCCAGTCATCGGATCACCGGCGGTCTCCTTTTCCATCAGTTTGTGGATGGCATCCATCACCGCGGGCGTTTTTTTTCCAACGACTTCCGCCCTCCACCCTCCGCCCGAACGCGCTCGGCATGCACTTGTTGAGCCAGGAGCTGACGCCGTCCTTTAGCAACCGTGTGCGGGTCCAGACCGAGAAGCTCAGCAATCTGCCGATCGCCACCCAACTGGAGAGACTCCAGACCGGCGTACAGCCGACGCTGTTGTTCATCAAGCAAACCGGCAAACAGGACAATGGCAGCGCGCAACTCGTCAGAAACGCCGGTGGCCATGAGGCCGTCGGAGGAGGCGGCTTGGTCCTGTTGTGCTTGCCGCGCCAGCAACTGCCGCTGTCGCGTGCGCGCATCGTTGCCGCAGTACAGATACAGACCGGAGATAATCTGGCGGGCGATCCGGCCTTGCGCGACCAACTGGAGCAGCGGCTCTTTGACCGGCACATGGAGGATCTCCTCCAACTCGGAAGCGAAACAGCCACTCTCAGCGTGCGTGACGCGGTCCTCTGTCGTGGCCACCAGAGTGCCGTGACGGGAGAACCAGACAGAGTCGAACGACCACAAACCCAGTTCATTGAAAGCGACCATCTCATCGAGAGCGTAAAACGAACCTCGATGAGAGTAGCTGGTACGGTAGGCAAGCTCCTTCAGTTTGCGAAAGACCGTGATGTCGGCCTGTGTGCCCAGCAACTGCTTGAGTTGCGGCAAGGTAGCGATGCGTTTCTTGCGTAAGAACCGGCGCAGAACGTCGGACGAGAAGACAGTGGGACGCATAATGCTGTAGTTCCTCCTTGATCTGACGCTGGCAGAGTTCGATGCCCGGCTGCGGTCATTTTTCCTGGACGTTTACCATCGGCGCGAATGTTCGGAAACAAAGGTTCCTCCAGTCGAGCGCTGGGAGGCCAATGGCTTTCTGCCGCGGATGCCCGATTCTCTGGAGCAACTGGATTTGCTGTTAATCCAAGTAGCCAAAGCGCGCCAGGTGCGAGTGGATGGCATACACTTCCAGAGCCTCCGCTACATCTCCGACAACGCTGGCGGCCTACGTTGGCGAAATGGTGACTCTACGGTTTGACCCCCGCGATATGGCCGAGATCCGCCTCTTCCATCAGGACCGATTCTTGTGCCGGGCTGTCTGTGCCGAGTTGGCTGGTGCCGCGGTTCCCCTTCGAGAGATTCTCCGCGCCCGGAATCAGCGGCGGCGAGAGTTGCGTGGAGTCTTGCGGGACCGGCAGGCCGCCGTGGATACGCTCCTCCAAATAAAACGCGGGGAATCCACGGAGAAGGAGAAGGAAGATGCCCCACCAGCAGACAAGCCCGCAACAAAGCAGCCCGCCCTCAAGCGATACCGGAACGAATAGAAGCCAGCCACCGGCCATCGTCGAAACCCTGGAACATCGGCGGTTCGCCGAATTCTGTGATGCATGCCGCCGCTATGCATACATCGGCCTCTGCTATGGGCCGCCGGGGGTAGGCAAGACGCTCTCGGCGAGAAACTACAGCCGCTGGGATAAAGTCAAGGAATCAGACCGTTGGGATTCTGGCCCAGGCCAAGTTCCCGCTCTCGATACAGTTTTTTACACGCCTTCCATTGCCAATGCGCCGGGCAATGTCAGTTCCGATATCCGGCGTTGTCGCGACACGCTTCGGGATCTGGCGATACGTCCCTTGCGGCTGGAAAAAGAAGAGCGTTTGGGAGTCATTCGGCGGAGAGATGAAGATTACCACGCCAAGCTTCTGTACGAAATCGACTGGTTGGCCGAATCTTTGCCAGAATGTCACCCGACGTACGGGGAGGTTGCAAAAGAATACTCGATCAAGGAACTGCAGATCCGTGACCCTACGACGCTCATTCTGATTGATGAGGCGGACCGCCTCCGAATGGCCAGCCTGGAACAGGTTCGGGCCATCTTCGATGCGGGAGAAATCAGCGTCATCCTGATCGGAATGCCGGGGCTGGAAAAACGCCTGGCGCGTTACCCTCAGTTTTACTCCCGCATTGGTTTCGTTCATGAGTTTCGGCCCCTGGGTGTATCAGAAATTCGTCAACTGCTGGAGCAGCGCTGGACGCCTCCAGGCGTGCACCTCCCCGCGAAGCCGTTGGACCAGGAAACCGTAGCGGCCATCGTCCGGATCACGGGCGGCAATTTCCGTTTATTAAACCGTCTACTGACGCAGATGGAACGAATTCTTGAAATCAACGCGCTTCAAGAAGTGACGAAGGCGGTTGTGGAAGCGGCTCGGGAAAGCCTGGTGATCGGCGAAGCCTGAGCTCTCGCTTAAGTCGTGGACCATAAAGGCTCTAACAAATGCATTGCACAAACGAACGTTTGTGCAACAATTGAGCACCCTCCGTATTGCGATCTTCAGCGATAAATGGCGGAGTTTCTTCAGCGCTATTTGACGGTGCTCCTATTTATAGCGTCGGCGTCCTTCTTTTAGCCCCTCCTCCGAGACGAAGCCCTTTTTGCACTTATCACAGTAAAAGCCGTCGAGGAACTGCTCCAACGGATATTCACGAAGATGTTGAGCCTCAACGTCATCAACCCTAAGGTCAGCAAAATAGGCAAGCCGTGAGTCTTTACCCGGTGCTGGAATCCAAGCTTCGTCAATTAGTAAAAGTTTGGGTCGGACTGCCGATGATTCACCACAAAGCGGACAGCAGTGGTTCCCGTCCTTCAGGTAAGCCGTATTGACAACTTGTGCCATGTCATCTCCTCCATTAACAACAACCGCTTCACCCACGAAACGTCCCTCCCACAAATAAAAAGTGCCTGCCTGGCGGAAGATCTCCGCAGCCTCTTCACCTAACAGAAATACGAAACCGAGTCGTCGGCGCTCACCCGGGGCCATAGGCTGATCGAAAAGCGGCCATCCGTCGTAACCCAACAGCGGAGGTGTTTTCGAAGGCATACACGGGCAGCCCCATCCAAGTTGTGCGGTCAGCTTTTTACCGCCCTCGGCTGTGGGATACAACGTTACGTCCGCAATGAGTTGGGGTGACATGTGCCGCAGTGCGTCAGCGCGAGTTGTTGACATCGATTTTAATTCTAAAGTGTTACAAGGGTCATTTGGCAACATCCTGCGATAGCGCTCGCCATAACGTGTGGCGGCTCACTTGAAGGTCTTCGGCAACCTGAACCTTGGTGTAATCCCCGGAGCGAAGCAGCGCCCGCGCCTTCTTTAGGGCCGTCTCGTCAAGCGCTTTTGGCCGTCCACCCACACGTCCCCGCCGCCGTGCGGCTTTAAGACCGGCATTGACACGTTGGCGCAGTATGTCGCGCTCAAATTCTGCAAGCGCGGCAAAAAGATGAAAAGTCAGTTTGCCGCTCGGCGTAGTTGTATTGATGTTTTCCGTAAGCGAATAAAGCTCAACCCCGCGTTCGTTCAGCATGGCCGTCGTGTCGATTAGTTGCCGAATTGATCTTGCGAGACGATCCAGCTTCCAGACCACAACGACATCACCTCTGCGGGCATTGTCGAGAAGCTTATTCAGTTCAGGGCGCTCGGCTTTCGCGCCGGAAGCCTTCTCCTCATAAACACGCCCACACTTGGCGCGTTTGAGCGCATCCATTTGCAGATGCGTTTCCTGAGCGTCGGTCGAAACGCGGGCATAGCCGATTTTCATGTTGCAAAAACCAAAGGAACAACGTTATTATGCACCATATCTTTTGCACCATAGTTCTGCAACTGTATTTCCGGTGTTTGGAGCATTTTTCTAGCCTGCCACGGATGAGGTGCAAAAACAAAGGTTATTGAACCTATGGCGCAAGACAAAGAAGAATCTGTCGCCCCAGCCGCTCTGACAGAAGAGCAGCGCCAATTGGCAATGGAGCGCTTTAACATTCTCCGGCCTCATATCGAAGAGGATACTTCGTTAGCGCATGCCGCACGTCAAGCTGGGATTTCAATCCGAACCGCCGAGCGCTGGGTAGCTCGCTACCGGCAGAATGGCCTTGCAGGGCTGGTGCGCTCGACACGCAACGACGCCGAAACGCGTCGTTTGCCAGATGAACTTCTTGCGGTCATAGAGGGGATGGGGCTGAAAAAGCCCCGCGCTTCCGCCGCCGCGATTCATCGACGTATTAGCACTATGGCGAAGGCGCAAGGCTGGGTCATTCCCTCCTACAGCACGGTTTATGCGATCCTCGCCGATCTTGACCCGGCAATGGTGACTTTGGCGCATGAGGGGGCATCGGCCTTTCGCAACCGCTACGAACTTATACACCGGCATCGCGCCGATACCGCCAATGCGATCTGGCAGGCCGATCACACCATGCTCGATTTGCTTATTCTTGACCAGAGGGGCAAGCCTGCTCGTCCGTGGCTTACAACCGTCATAGACGATTATTCCCGTGCCGTCGCCGGCATCATGGTGTTTTTCGGTGCGCCGTCGATCCTCAACACTAGCCTTGCGCTGCGGCAGGCAATCTGGCGGAAAGGTGATGCCGCTTGGCCCGTGTGCGGCATCCCCGATGTGCTCTATGTCGATCATGGGAGCGACTTCACCAGCAAGCACCTCGATCAAGTAGCCGCCAGTCTGCGCTTTCGTATCGTCTATTCTGCCGTTGCCCGACCGCAGGGACGCGGCAAAATAGAGCGCCTGTTCGGAACGCTGAATACAGAACTATTGCCGGAATTGCCCGGACATCTCGTGAAAGGCAAACCGACCTGTGCGCCTAAGCTGTCATTAGCCCAGTTGGACGCGGCAATCACGCGCTACATAACCAGCACCTATCATTCCCGTGTCCACAGTGAGATTGACGAAACACCCCTTGACGCATGGCGCGGCAAGGCCTTCTTGCCGCGTCTTCCTGAAAGTCTGGAAGAACTTGACCTTTTGCTCGTCATGCACGCGAAGCCGCGAACCGTGCAGCGCGACGGCATCCGCTTCCAAGGGCTACGCTACCAGCATCCGACCATGGCGGGTTATGTCGGCGATGCGGTGACGGTTCGTTATGATCCGCGCGACCTGTCAGAAATCAGGGTCTTTTATCGAAATGAGTTTCTCTGCCGTGCGATAAGTGACGAACACGCCGGGGAAGTCGTCACCTTAAAAGATATTCAGGCGGCCCGGCGGCTGCATCGTCGCTCTTTGCGCACCACCATCAATGAGCGTGTGGCGCGAGTTGTTGATTTTTTGCCCGCACCAGCACCTGCCAAACCACAGGCTGAAGAACGCCAGCCCACACAAGGGGCACGCCGGACAAAGCTTCGTATCTATCAGGAGGACGATAGATGAGCAATCCAAGGGCCGGGACGTTCATTGCCACGAAAGAGCATCGCCGGTTTATCGAGTTTGCGGAAACGGTGAGGAAACATCGCTACGTCGGCCTTTGTTATGGCCCTGCCGGTGTTGGCAAGACTCTATCTGCACGTCGCTATGCGAATTGGGATTTGGCGAGCCCCCTTATCGAGAAACAGGAACAGCCGCCGTGGTTTCATGCGCAAGAGGATATTCGAAGCATTGGAGCGGTCGCGTACGGTCTTTCATACACCGACCGTGATGGGCACGTTGCGCGATCTGAAAGAAACTCTCGTTGATCACATAGGTACAGTCGATGATTGCATCGACGATCACCTCAACCGCCACGTTAGATGGGACTATCGGAAAAGGGATATGCACGTTGAACTGCTCATCTTCGATGAAGCCGAGCGCCTGTCCGTCACGTGCCTCGAATTTATTCGCGACATATTTGACCGCAGAGGAGTCGGTGATTCTTATCGGCATGCCGGGAATGGAAAAGCGGCTGTCGCGCTATCCCCAGCTTTACAGCCGCGTCGGCTTTGCTCATCACTACCGGCCTTTGCAAGGCGATGAACTCTCTTTCGTTCTGACGCGCCACTGGCGCAAGTTCGGTCTTACGCTTGATGAGCTTGATTTCACGGATACACAGGCTATTGCATCAATCGCCCGCATCACCGGAGCCAACTTCCGGCTTCTTCATCGTCTGTTTGTACAGATTGAGCGCATCATGAAAATAAACGGTTTGTCGGTAATCACTGACGATGTTGTCGAAGCCGCCCGAAGCACCCTCGTTATCGGCACAACATGACCGTCAAATAGCGCTGAAGAAACCCCGCCATTTACCGCTGAAGTTCACCCGCGTTTTCAGGGTTTTAGCATTGCGAAACCCTATTGCTTTATTGAACTAAATGGCGATATATTTGTGCAATGCTCTTCGGCTATGCTCGCGTTTCGAAGGACGACCAGGACACCGCGACCCAGGTGGCTGCGTTGAAAGCGGCCGGCTGCGAGAAGATCTACCGTGAGAAGGCCTCCGGGGGACGGTGGGACCGGCCCGAACTCCATCGTCTGATCGAGCAGCTCCGTAAGGGTGATGTGCTCGTGGTCTGGAAGCTGGACCGGCTGTCTCGCTCCCTCCGGGACGTGCTGGTTCTCATGGAGCGGCTGGGCCAGACGAAAGCGGGCTTCAAGAGTCTGACCGAAGCGATTGACACCACGACTCCAGCAGGCCGCATGATGATGCAAATGGTCGGCGCGTTTGCCGAGTTCGAGCGGGCCATGTTGAGAGAGCGCACCAAAGCCGGGTTAGAAACAGCTCGTCAGGAAGGAAGAATCGGCGGACGCCGCGCGAAGCTATCGCTTCAACAGCAGGCTGAGATCCGAAAGATGGTTTCCAAAGGCGACAAGACAGCCGCCGATGCCGCTCGGCTATTCAAGATCCACCCGGCCACCGTCTCGCGATTGCTGGCCCGTCCATCGCCTACCGTTTTCAGAAAGAGAGAGTATGCCAAATAATGTTGATGGAATCACGCCAAATAATCCTGAAAGTGACACCGCATGGGCTATTTCACGCGCTCACTTCTGTCCCGGAAGTTCAGGGCCGGGAACTCGCGGCCTGTTGGCCCGTCCGCTGGCTAGCGGTGTCCAGAAAGAGAGAGACTATGCCAAATAATGTTGACGGCCGCGCGCCAAATAATTCTGAAAGTGAAAACCGCGCTCTGACCCCCGAAGTGCTCTCGCTCGCTCTCAAGTCCGAAAGCCAGGGCAGGGAAGCTCTGGCCGACCTGGGACCCGGCGAACCGCCATGGCTCTTTCTCCAGGAACCCCGCGCGGGAAAACGTACCCTGGAATTCTTCGTTACCCAAATCCCCAACGACCATACCCGCCGCGCCTACTATGGCGCCGTGCGCCGCTTTTCGGCCTGGTGTTCCGCCCATCGTCTGGAAGAGTTGGCCCGCGTCGAGCCGCTGCATGTCGCCGCCTGGCTCAAGGCGCTCGAAGCCGAGGGCAGCTCCCGGCCGACCGTCAAACAACATTTGGCGGCTGTGCGTATGCTCTTCGACTGGCTGGTCGTCGGCCAGATCGTCCCCTACAATCCCGCCCATGCGGTGCGGACCGAAACATGTGGTCAAGAAGGGCAAAACGCCCGTACTGTCGACCGAGGAAATGCACGACCTGTTCGCCGGCTTCCCGGCCGACTCGCTGGTGGCGCTGCGCGATCGCGCACTGCTCGCGACCATGGCCTACACCTTCGCCCGCATCGGCGCGGTGGTCCAACTCCGGGTCGAAGACTATTACATTCAAGGACGCCGCGGCTGGCTCCGCCTCCAGGAAAAAGGCAGCAAGGTCAACGAACTGCCGTGTCATCACACCCTGGAACAGTTTCTCGATGAATATCTGGCCGCCGCCGGCATCGCCGGCGACGCCGAGGGACCGCTCTTCCGCACTTGGCGCAGCGGGGCGCTGCAGCGCCGGGCCCTCGATCAGTCGAGCGCGCACCGCATGGTCCGCCGCCGTCTGCGCCAGGCCGGCATCCGCAGCCTGGCCGGTAATCACAGTTTTCGCGCCACCGGCATCACCAATTACCTCAAAAACGGCGGCAAGCTCGAACTGGCCCAGCAGATGGCCGCCCATGCCAGCCCGCGGACCACGTCCCTATACGACAGAAGAGGGGACGAGATTTCGCTCGATGAGATCGAAAGGATTTCCTATTGAGCGCGAGCAACAGATGACACTTTCCGTGCCGCCGTTCTTGAGGTCAAAGCATACGCCGAACCCGGTGGCGAGTTCATCGAGGAAGAAGAGATGGCCGCTATCTTCCAAGCAATGCTCCGTTCCTAGTTTGATTTCGTGACACAAAAAGCCTAAATCCTTTATTCTGAAAAGAGAAGGACTTGCAGTCATGAACCTGAATGTTGAAGTAGGAGACGAAATCGAAGCCGTTTTAAAGGCGCGCGCGCAAGCGCAGGGCGTCACCCCTGACCGTATTGCCTCTCAGGTTTTGAAAGACGCATTCGCCGGCGAGATCAACCAATCCGCCGAGCCTTCCGCCTCGGCTGGCCAGTTCTGGCAAGAAATTCTCGACAACATGAAAGACACGCCGATGGAAGAATATGAGAAGCTGCCCCGCGACGGCGCCAGCCAGGTCGATCATTACCTGTACGGCCACCCCAAGAGATGAGAGCGGTTTTCGCGGATACGCTCTATTGGGTCGCACTCACCAATAAGCTGGACGCCCTGCATGAGCAGGCGGCGAATCTTATCCCAGCCTTGGGATCGCCCAGAGTCGTCACGACCGAGCTAGTCATCGCCGAGTACTTAAATTTTTTGGCCGAATGGGGTGCGCATTTCAGGCGCAAGGCTATCGGCAACGTCCGCATTGCGCTCAAGTCGCCACGGATCATGGTCGTACCTCACACCCATGAAACTTTTCTCGCGGGGATCGCCTTTTACGAAGCGCGCATGGACAAAGGCTATAGTCTGACCGATTGCGTTTCCATGCTCGCGATGCGCAATGAAGGATTGACTCATGTCCTCACGAACGACCGGCATTTCGAGCAGGAAGGCTTCCAGGTCTTGTTTCGTCCTTCTTAGCGGCGACTGGAAAGGCAGAGCAGTGAAGCCCGATTCGAATACGCCGCCGGAGTTTCCGGTCTTCGTTTCGCCATACAAGCCGTCACAGAGAGCGAAGGATGAGTACCTTTTAAGCGGCAGGGCTATCCGTAAACGTCGTCCGAAAGAAACCTGAGGATAAGTGATGAACCCTGTAGCGAGTTTTCGACCTTCAAACCCGAAATGGTCCTTGGCTAGGGAGCCTGAGACGGAGTAGTAGCCACATCCAACCGAAAACCTCCGTTAAGGATTTCCCATTTTGTGCCAATCCCGGCGCAAATTACGCTTTTGTTCAATTACCACGCACTTTCGCGCGCTTTGGGTGTTGGGGAGCAACGGAGCAGGAAACTCGCCTAAGAAATAACTACCTACAATTACAGTTAGTTACGCGGACGCCGTAAATCTGCGTTTTGGGCGTCGGGAGCTGTTTTCGGCCAGTTTATAGGGCAGATTTGTGATATAGATTACACAAAACGGCCCTTAAGGCAACTTTCTGCCCCGTTGCTCCCCAACACCCTAATCCGCCTTACTCTTGGCTTCCAGTTCAATCAAGAAATGCCGCCTGAGGACCGCGCGGGCCTGCGCCGCCCAGCTATGACGTTTTGGGCCGTTCTCCGCGCTACCTGGAACTCGCAACCAATTTTATATTGCTTCAAGGCCAGGTTGCTCTGTATACTCTTTAGTTCTCACACAAGAGTTAATGGCCGCGCTCCAATGATGGTTTGACTGGCGGCAGATGTAGATTCGTGGAGGAGGCTCCTTTGGATTTGTCTAAGTCGAGGATCGTAGCCGTAATGCGCCCGTTAATTCAAGACTCGGTTTCAGGTGCACTGTGGAGTCAATTTCGTCAACCATGGGCCTTTCACTAATGCAGTTGTTGCCTTCCACAGAGATCGTTGTGCGCGATTTTCGCGTAATTCTTCTTTGGCCTCTCCGCATCGAGGGGCATGGAAAACTGTTTGTCGACCGAAAAGACCCGGACGTCGGCGCCGCAAAATGGCTGTCTTCATACTCGGAGTGGATAAAGTCGACGGGAGTTTGGGTAGAGATTCCGGATTACTACAAGGATGCCGGAAGGGCTCATGAGCCAACCGAAGAAGAAAGGTACTCCGAATTCCTTTATTTTCATCCCTTCACTCAAAGATGCTTTTATAGCCCAGAGCAGCCGGTCAGAATCTTGAAGAGGACCGATATCCGCGCGGCGCGGGTGGTTCTAGGGGGCCGCGATCATCCCTGGCTGTGCGGCGTGGAGCGTCTCAACCTCTTCTTATTTCCAACCGACATCGCCATTCTTGCGATTCAGTTGGATAATCCCGTTGCTGAGGGTCCGGCGAATCCCTTTTTTTTGTCCGATGCGATGGATTTTCTCGACTGGGTGCGGCGAATCTACCCTCCCTGGTTCGATACACGTGACGGTAAACTCAGCTCTGGTGGCACGCCGACGAGTGTGGAATGGATAGGTGCCCAGAATGACCGGAGAGGCGATGCCAGCAATTATCAAAGCACAACCGACTTCCTAAAATTTGTTCGCGAGAAACGCACTACGCCAGTAGCATCGCACTGGAGAACGCTGCTCGAACCATTGCTTCCGATGGGTACTTCCAGAGGCGAACCCTATCTCACATACGCGCAAGTCGAAGACGACCGATTGCCGCTTTGCGCCTCGGCGGCGGTGGATGACCCGAGGTCGATCTCGCATCAGGACTGGGTGCGGCTGGCATTCTGCGATTCGCACTTTTCCGTGCGCACCTTGGTCATGTTTCAATCCCCTTCTAATCGGGGCCAAGGTGCGCACAGCTCGCGAAGTAGCCTAGGCATCAAAGTAGTGTATGGAAACGAAGTGGACCCAAGCAAGCTTCTTGCCGGAGAAATCAGGGCTTACTCTGCGAGACGTGGAAGCTGACGACAAAGGATGGGTGGTGCGAGCCGAAGGCGCCGCTTCGTCGATCTGCCCGGTATGCGGAGTGAAGTCTTCTCGGGTAGAGGTAAGGATGTTGCTTAAAACGTCACACTCTTCTTAATCTTTATCCCCGCCTGCTATTCCAGGATGTGCCCGGGGCGTCGCAAAGCTTACTCGCGGGCGTATTCCCGCCCGAACTCGACGACAATCTTCGCGTGCATCTCGGGAGACGCCAGCGCACTGAATGCTTCGCCGAGACCATCCGGAGGGATTCTGCCCGTGATTAAAGGGGCTACGGCGATCTTTCCATCGGCAATGTTGCGCAGAGTAGCGGCATATTCCTCAGCCGTGTAGCAAATAACGTACTGTAGATTGAGCTCTTTATTTATGGCAATGACCGGCTCAAGGTAATCGCGCTCCATGCAAATTCCCACCACTACGATGCGAGCATTTGTGGGAGCAGCCGCAACGATCTGGTCGATAACGCCAGGCACTCCGACGCATTCGAAGATAACAGAAGGTCGCAACGGCGGTCCCGGCAACCATGGCGGGAGGGCAGGCGCATCAGGTCCATTCCATACAGCTACGTCTTTCCACTTCTCGTAAGGCGAATCGACAGACGGGTCAACGACAATATCTGCACCTAGCGCCTGGGCCAACTGCCTTCGCCTAGAAGAAAAGTCCGCTGCAACAATCGGGTGAACATCCCGCAGGCGTAGCGCAGCAATGACCGCTAGTCCGATTGGGCCGCAACCGATCACCAGAGGAACATCGTTTCGGTCGACGCGGCCCTTTTCGACCGCATGGACACCGACAGCCATCGGTTCGGTGAGAGCAGCATGCGCTGACGGCAAGCCGTTCGGAACTTCGAGTAACAAGCCCTCCGTTAGCCTGATGTACTCGCCATAGCCGCCAGGTGTTTCGTCGGAGTAGCCGATGAACCGCAAACCGTCTGCCCGGATTAAAAACGGCATGGAACACACTCGAGTCCCGCGCTTCAGCCCTTGCGTCGTGTTTGGTCCATAATCGACGATCTCGCCGCAAAACTCATGACCCATGACGATGTCGCGGGACGGATCCAAACTGAAAGGGGCAGCCGAGCGCCGAAGAGCGTCAGCGAGTTGGTCGGCGTGCTTGGCGGCGTGAAGATCGCTGCCGCAGACGCCGCATGCAAGAGTCTTGACGAGAACCTCACCGTTTCCCAGTTCAGGCGTGGGCATGTCGGCGATAACAAGCGCTTTATTCCGCAATACAGTTGCTCGCATTAGGCCTTCCTTGAAGTTCGAAATGGTGCAGAAACGGCAGTCGGCTTATTGTACAGGAACTGAATGCCTTCCGAACCTGGCCTCACAGCAAAGGGTGAGCGGTTCACGGGCAGCCTGCCTCGCATATTCGAACCCCGGGGCGGCCGATTATGGTGTTCACAAAACCTCGCTGTACAGGTCATTCGAAACGATTGAAAACAAGTCATCCATTCTCTGTCTTTAGCCTGTTCACAAAACTACAGTATTATGAACAAACCTCCCCTCTGAAATTGTGAAGAACGGACCGTATGAGCAAGCCCATCGTGGTTGCCATCTACGCGCGCGTCTCCACCAGCGAACAGAATCCGGAGGCGCAATTACTCGCCTTGCGCGAATACGCGGCGAGGCGGGATTTCTGCATATATAAGGAGTACGTCGATCACGTCAGTGGCGATTTGGAGCAGCGTAAGCAAAAGCGTCAAAATGACCGTGCGTACCGCGAACTGATGGATGATGCCAGTCGCCGGTGTTTCGATTGTGTCCTGGTGTGGAAGTATGACCGTTTCGCGCGCTCCTTGAGCATCCTAGTCGCTGCGCTTCAACAGTTTTCAACGCTGCGCATTGATTTCATCAGTTACACCCAGAACATTGATACGACGCCGCCGATGGGCCGCCTGTTCTACCACGTGATCGGTTCATTTGCCGAATTCGAACGCGAGATGATCGTCGAGCGTGTACGGTCGGGTCTGGCCAATGCGCGCGCGAAGGGAAAATCACTCGGCCGACCGAAGGATCGGAGCGCCGAGTTACGCATCATCGCCTTGCGTAACCAGGGTCTCAGCCTTCGCGACATCGCCAACCGCGAAGAGCGGTCCGCCTCCGGAGTGTTGCAGATACTCCGCCGCGCGACACGTCTGGAGGCTCCGAGCAAGTAATGCCGGGAATAAGCGACACCGCCTATCCACGGCTCAAGCTCAACCCATCACCCAAGGAGTTGGATGAAGTTTACACGCCTAATCTCTTTGAATGCGGCTGGGTCGAGCAACGTACACGGGAGCCAGTTCCACGAATTGGATTACTGGTCTTGCTGAAGACCTTCCAAAGACTGGGGTACTTCGTGATGCTGAACGAAGTGCCCAAACCCATTCTTCAGCATCTAACTCAGTGTGCTGGGTATGATGGTGTCCCGGACGGATTGGCCACCTATGACACCAGCTCAGTTCGCCGCCGCCATTTGGCGCTGATCCGCGACTACGCAGGTGCGAGCGCGTGGTGCGAGACATCGCAGAAGATCATGGCCGATGCCTGCCGCGAATCGGCGCGGACCCGTGACGATCTGGCCGACATCATTAACGTCGCGCTTGAGGAGTTGGTGCGCCAACGCTACGAACTGCCGGCCTTTAATACCGTCTTGCGTGCAGCGCGCGCTGCACGAACCGAGATCAATCAAGGCTATTACGCCCAAGTTGGTGCTCGCCTCCCCGAGGCAGCAAAGACAATGCTGAGAGCGTCACTGCAGCGACCGGCTGAAGGAATGCAAAGTTCGTGGGACCGGTTGAAGAACGAGCCAAAACAAGCGACCACTCAACACACGCGTGATTTTTTGGAACACTTGGAATGGGTTCGTCAACAAGCTCTACCTGCCGGGGTCTTTGCTGACATTCCCGATGTCAAGATCAAGCAGTTCGCCGCTGAAGCTCGTTCCCTCGATCTAGGTTCGATCAACGACTGTGCAGAGTCAAAGCGTTTGACGCTAACGGCAGCGCTGGTTATCGTCCAAACGGTACGCTCACTCGACGATGTTGCGGATATGTTCGTCCGCCTTTTCCAGAAGCTCCACAACCATGCCCATGATGCGTTGCTCCAGCATCAAGCCGATCATGTGGAGCGGACGGATTCGCTTGTGGCACGCTCCATGGAGTTACGCTTGGCTACCGGAGTGAGGGAACGGTGGAAGAGCGTCTCAGTGCAATCGGCGAGTTGCTGGAGCCTGATGGTGACCGCATCTTAGCTCAATGTGAAGCGCATGAGGCTACGTCTGGCCGCAATCATTTACCATTTCTCACCCGGTTTTACTCGCATCAGCGGGCAGTCCTCTTTCGATTCCTGGAGCGCATCGAATTAGTATCGACATCACCTGATACAACCACAGTCGATGCCGTTGCCTTCGTGCTGGCGAATAAAGCCGCTCGGCAGGAATGGATATCGGTAGTGCGAGAGGAAACCGGTGAGGATGGATTGACTAAACAGGTCCCATTAGTACAGCTCTCGCTCATTACGGAAAAGTGGTGGCCGGTTGTTACGGGGAGCAAGGACGTGAATGTTCCGGTCACCCGCGTTTTACGGCGCCCGTTTGAGATTTGCATTCTGACGGAAGTAATGCAGGACCTCCGATCCGGCGACTTGTGCATTCCTGGCAGCGACCGCTACAGCGACTATCGAGGGCAGCTTGTAACTGAGGAGGAGTATCGAAATGGCTTAGCCTCATACGGTGAGCGTGCGGGTGTTCCCGTCGAAGCCGCTGCGTTCGTCGCGAGCTTAAAGGATCGCCTGGCGAAGGCTGGGGCAAAAACTGACGACGGGTTCCCGACTAACGAGTATTTGCGCATTGAAGGCGGAGAGGCGACCCTTAAGCGGCTTCGGCGCAAACCCGAACCACCCGGACTCAGGCGCTTTGAAAAGCTTCTGAAAGAGCGCATGGAACCGGTTGGTATCCTCGACGCCTTGTCTGACACTGAGGAGTGGCTCAACTGGACCAGGCACTTTGGGCCGATTTCCGGCAATGATGCGAAATTGGAAAACCCAACCGAACGGTACCTGGTAACCACCTTCTGCTATGGGTTTGACTTCGGGCCCACCCAAACGTCACGCTCCATTCGCGGCCTGGACCGTCGCCAGGTGGCATTTGTAAATCAGCGCCACGTGACCGAGGAAAACCTGAATGAAGCCATCACGACCGCCGTAAACGGCTACAGCCAATGCGAACTGACCAAAGTGTGGGGACTTGGAAAATCCGCATCGGGTGATGGAACCAAGTGGGATCTGTCTCCGCAGAATCTGATGTCGGAGTACCATATCCGCTATGGCGGCTACGGTGGCATCGGCTACTATCTTGTGTCCGACCTATACATTGCATTGTTCAGCCGGTTCACCACGTGTGGATCATGGGAGGGACACTACATCCTGGACTTCATTCACGAGAACCTATCCGACGTTCGGCCAGATACAATCCACGCCGATACGCAGGGACAAAGCGCTGCCATATTCGGCCTCGCGTATTTGCTTGGTATTCAACTCCAACCACGCATTCGAAACTGGAAGAACCTCCACTTCTTTCGTCCCGATTCGCAAGTTAGGTATAAACACATCGATCTCTTATTCACTAAGCAAAACGAATGGGATTTGCTCGAGACCATGTTGCCGGAGATGTTGCGGGTGGCACTTTCAATAGGCGCAGGACGCATCAAACCGTCTGCCATTCTGCGAAGGCTCGCCACCTACTCCCGCAAAAACAAACTGTACTTTGCGTTTCGCGAGCTGGGGCGTGTTGTGCGGACGGCATTCCTGCTTGAATACATATCCGACATTGAACTTCGGCGAACCATTCAAGCGGCTACGAACAGAAGCGAAGCGTTTAATTTGTTTGTGCAGTGGGTTGCTTTCGGCGGCGGACGGCTTCTGGCGGAGAACACGCGGGACGAACAGCGCAAAATGATCAAGTATCACCACCTGGCGGCGAACCTGCTGATCTTCCATAACGTCGTAACCATGACGAGGGCGCTGCAGTCGCTGATTGCCGAGGGTCACGAAATCGACCAGGACGTCTTGGCATGTTTTAGCCCTTACCGGACCGAGCATCTCAATCGATTCGGGCGATACGCGCTAAAGCGGGATCGAGTACCGGAACCACTGGATCGCGTCCGCGTTCTGCGCCTGCCGCCACGGTCCGAGGGACTGCCCACGGGAAAGATTAAGAAGAGTGTGACGATTTAACCAGGATCCTTACCTTTACCCGACTTGGTGTGGTGCGCGCGAAGTGCCAGCCTTGCCGCCCGCACCCGAAACCATCGCTTTCTATCTGGCGGATTTGGCGGGGCAGGGACGCAAGCCCGCAACACTTAGAAGGAAATTGACCGCCCTCGGCCGGGCGCACGAGGCAAAAGGGTTTTCTTCGCCGGCCAGCATGCGGCAAGCGATTGTGAGCGAAACCCTGAAAGGCATCCAACGCACCGCTGGTGTTGCCCAGACGCAAAAAGAAGCGGTGCTCACGCGCGACCTCAAAAAAGTGCTGGCGGAGTTGCCCGACGATCTGTCCGGCTGGCGCGACCAGACCTTGATGCTCGTCGGCTTCGCTGGCGGCCTGCGCCGCTCCGAACTCTGCGCGCTCGATGTCGAAGACGTGGCGCAAAGCGCCGACGGTCTGGTGCTCACACTCGATCGCTCGAAGACCGACCAGGAAGGCGCCGGGACTACCATCGGCATTCCGTACGGCGCGACGATGGCGACTTGTCCCGTGCGCACCTATCAAAGCTGGCTGGAGAAGAGCGGCATACGGACGGGGCCGGTGTTCCGCGGCATCGACCGTTTCGGACGGCTGCAGAACAAGCGCTTGCATCCGGCGTCGGTGGCGCGCATTTTGAAACGCGCCGTTCAGAGCGCCGGCTTCGATGAGACACGCTTTGCCGGCCACAGCCTGCGCGCCGGCTTCGTCACGCAGGCGTATTTGAATGACGCTTCGGAGTTCGACATCATGCGCCAGACCCGCCACAAATCCCTCACCACCATGCGCCGCTACATCCGCGACCACACCCTCTTCCGCAAAAACGCCGCCGCCAAATTGGGCTTGTAGCAGGGGCACCCCCGTTTCCTTTGGCGACCCGGTTAGCCTCCCTCCAGGGTTTCTATTTTCGTGACATGCACGAACAGACCCAGAAGCGATGCGTTTTTTCAGACTTCGCCTTTCGATAAATCCGCCGCCGCAGTTCCTACAGACTGCCGGGTGCCTTTGTCATCTCACCCCTGCCTCACTTTGTACAAGCGGAACACTCACCGGTCCGGGCCCTTCCTTCCGGACATCCTCACCCTGATGCCAATGCCAGCATTTCCCACTCACGGTTATAACCGGCTTCTCCTCGACGGATTTTCTTCGCCGGGCACCGAGGGCTTCTCCAGTTTCCAACATCATCCTTCACACCATGTCGCCGCTGATAACCCCGGGTGAGAACCGCCGTATCGGACTCATTTCGGTCGTTTCTTGCTGTTTTCGCGCGTTATCGACCTGGGCTTGGCGGACGCGTTAACGAACGTTACTTGACCGGCAAATAGTCGTGCAAAAACTGTTCCACTTCTCTCTTGGACCGTATGATCGCGGAAAGACTAAGGAAGTGCCCCTCTCCCATGTATAGCTGCGTTCTGCACGTAAGTTTCTTGATGTTGCATAATTCGGCCAGTTGTATGGCGTTAATAATCGGAATAAAGGGATCATCCCGCCCATGAATAATAAACAGAGGGGGCAGTGTTTTCAATGATGCGAGGTACTGATCAGGCAAACTGCCGCTGAATTCCACAATCGCAGCGAAACTTGGATTCTTTGCTGCCGCCCCAAGTGCAACCGATGCTCCCAATGAATAGCCCACGAGCGCTATCCGGTTCTTTGCAATTTCGCGGTTGTTGTAAATGTATGTTGCCGTGTCTTCGACGACCTGAACCCAAATCGAGTACTGCTCTTGCGGATTGTCAGCGAGGCCGCCGGTTGAGTCGAGATAATGAGGAATGAATACGCAGATCCCTTGTTTAGCCAGGTCGTCCTCTTCATCTACGTAAGGCAAATTGCTCGATTCAGGACCGCCTGAACCGTGTAGAAAGATGACCGCTGCAGGCTTCGCGGAAGTCAGGGTTCCGCACCGCTCTTCCAGGTGAATCTTTTTGCCATTGCTGATGAATACAGCTTTTAGGCTATGTGTATGAGAGCTGCCGGATAATGTTGCGGGAAGAAAGATCGCGATAACCTGCAGGATAGCCAAGACTAGTGCAGTTCGGATGGCTGGCTGATACGATCGTGATTCTCGTCGATCCAAACGGTAAGGTTGTTGAACACTGCATCGGACGCACTTATGATCCGAAGGGATCGGGATGCTCAGGCTAGTTCGGCTCCGCCCTGCGCGGACGCTTCCTTTAGGTTCGTTACTGTTCCATCTGCAAATATACATCCCATGCAAAACGATCCGCCAATATCTTGTGGGCCGCGTCTCGCACCCTTGACCGATAGAAAAAGGCATTTCCATATTGATCTTTGCGATCCGATTCCGCGTAATCCAAAGAAATCGAATCGACATGCAATTCGGAAAGAGAGTGAAGTTCCGCGGGCTGGCTTACGCCATCGTGATTCGCGTCGATCCACAGCAGAAGCCTATTGAACACCGCATCCGAAGCGCTTATTACGCCATCCCCATTGCCACCGTTTGCGGGCTGGTCGTAAACTGTCAGTGCGTTAAATCCGTTTTTTGCGTAGCCCGCCGGTGGGTCCGGTTGTGGTGTCGCAGATCCAAACAACTCTGACCCATCATCGATTGTTCCGTTACCATTTCTATCGAGGGCCAACCAAGCGTTATGGTAGGCGGCATCAGTCCACGCGAATCGCCTGGACTGAGCATCCGCCCAAAGATCAAAAAACACACCGTTTGCCGCATTGGTTAAGTGGAAGCCTTCTCCGAAAGCGTCAATCACAATTGGACTGTTACAAACCCAACTGCCACTTACACACCATGGAGAGGGGCAGGGTGGCGGACCACCGTAACAAGCACAATTGCAGTAGCACGTTTCATTTCCTTGAGTATAAATGCACAGCTGAGAATTGCCATTCCCTGGACACCCAGGATTTGTGCCGTTGCCTGAACCACAGTTCCTTTTCTCATCAGCAATGCAGGTGCTGTACTGGGATGAGCATGTAGCGTCATTTGCTTTCTCAACCGCAGCGCAATTGCTTATGCACGAAGAATTTCCGCCACAACCGGCAACGCAGGAATTGTATTGTGTTGTGTAGTTACCTAAACAGTTGTCTTCAGATTGTCCGCACGGACCGCTGCTTGGCGCCTGAGAGGACACCTTGGGTGAAACACAGAAGTATAAGATCACAATTGTGGTGGTCAAAACTAGGTTGCGCCATGCAACCCAATTCTTTGCTATCTGAGCGTTCATGCTTTTCCTCCCAGCAACGACGCCACCTTAGCGAGCGCCTCGTTCTTTCGGTTATCGTCAAGGTAGCCAACCCACGTTTCCTTGATCAAGCCGTCCGATCCGACTGCGAATAACGTAGGAGTGCCACTGACAAATAGTTCTTCACTTGGCCTCGATAGAACGGTCCTAATTCCAATGTCTTTTGCCCTTAAATACCTATTCGCTTCGTCAACTGACTGTGGAAAAACCGCATTAGCTGGAGATCCGGGTGTGCGTTTTTGATAGCCGTTAGTTCTCGATAGAAGGGAGCGCTCGCGCTGCACCAGTGACAACCTGTGTTAAGGGTCAACACGATCGTTTCCTTGTAAGCAGCCCAGTTAACGCCTTCCAAACCCAAACGTTTGGTCTCGTTCAGGCGTTCTGCACGACCTTCCGATCTAACGATGGCTCGATCATAAACGGCTGATCCTGAGACGACTAGAGCAGCGATGATAAGCGAGACATAAGAAAGCTTTTCCAGCAATCTGGTTGTCATGGCCTCACCCTCCACAGTGAGTTTCTTAAAATGGGGAGACTGCGTAAACTGATTAACTGCCGCCGGATCATCTTGCTGACAACGTGGCGACAAGCAAAAGTAGTATCGTGCTAACTTCGTACACAGAACAAGGCGTACTATTACGTGTTTTGGAGCTAAAGATCTTAGTCATCTGGGGGATGTGAGATATCTTACACAGCGCCCCTTAGGTGTTCGGGATCAATGAAACGGAAACCTGGTTAAGAACGTAATCTACTTTACAGAGTTCACATATAATATACGTGAGTTCTGAGGTAGTGAATCTTTCGCAGACTATAGCTAACAATTACTTCCTCAAAGAGGAATGCAGGAAGCTGCTTGCCCGTTGGACTACGCCGATATCAAATCGAGTAGATTCAATTCGGCAACGCTTTTTGCGTGCGAGACCCAGCTAACAAGATTCCGGCTGACCATGCCGCCCAGAGGCAGTTCAATTGTGATGCGCATATTTGGCCGGGCGAGGGGCATGTCTTCAGTGCCTCGGCGGTTGAGAAGGCAGAGCGTTTGATGGTGGAGTTTCTGCGGGCTCATCTTGCGGCTCGCTAGATAAACGCACGGTTTGCCAGACCCACAGGCTACCGGCACTAAAATGTAGACGGTCCGTGCCCGGCCGGGTGATCTCCGCAATGTGCCTAACCATTGAATCACCGGGCGCTTGGCTTTCAGTACTCGGCAACTGGCAATTTGGGCTGTCGCAGAACGGGAAAGACGGACCAAAGGCTGCGAGCGACACAGGCACTTGAGTTCCGTTCATTTCGAGATGATCAAACTGAATTGAAAGAGTGACTTGACGGCCAGGCAGAAACTGGCGGTGCAGACCAACGATTCTTCCATAAAGACGAGCGTTTTTCGAGATTACCCTTTGTCTGCCAACCTTTACTGTGCTGACGACCTTCGCTTCAACCCGATCACCCGCAAAAGATTGCTCGCTATCGATGGGCGTGAGAAACCTTGCTGCAAAGCGGAGGCCCGGAGGCAGCGGCCGCTGTTCAACAAGCGTAGCGCTATTTGAAGCGGGGTGAAATTCTCCGAAGTGGACTGCGGATTCGGCGGCAAACTCCTTGCAGTCCGTGTACTGTGTCCGATTCACTGCCAGATCAGCGGCACCCGTCGATAGCGTCGTCGTGGAGTGCTGTGGCAGCAATACCCTTGCATCGCCAACTTGCTCGCGCGCATAGTCTGTTACGATTCGCCCTTGCTGGAGACCAGAAGCCGGTGGAGGATTGAGAATGTTGACAATCATACGCTTCAAGTCGTGGTCTTGAACATTGATGAAGACAGACCCTTCAAAGGCAGTTTTCACGGCTCTGCGATCACCCACTTTGACCGAGAAATGCGTGAGCTCAAGTGGCACGCTGTATTTGTACTCCGCGACGTCGGAACCCTCCAACTTGCTCACTGAGACAAACCGGAGAGAAAGGGCAGCAGCGTCAGAGAGGAGCACATTGACAGCGAACGGTCCGAATTCTCCCGAAGTAGAGGCGCCACCCCCAATCAGCTCATCTGGCCACTCGTGTTGAAAGGCTCCACCTCCCGGCCAGGAGAAGAGTTCGCGCCCGTCAAAGATGGCCAGTGCCAAACGGAATTGATCGGACCATGCCAGGACGGCATCGCGCTCAGACTCAAAGAGATCCGCCGCTGACAGGGACGCCCCGTTCTGTTCCAACGATTGCCGGCGTCTATAGAACGAACGTTCAACGGTTTCGGTACAAGTGAATTTTGGTAAGGCGACGGTATTCTGGGCGATCTGGGCAACTGCCTCGCGAAGAAGGCTGTCCGAATTCAGCGAGGACGGAGGTTCGTCACTAAGGAGAGAAAGAGCCAGCAGCCCCCACATCAACTTTACGCGGATCAATTGCAGTGGACAGATTGACATGTGTTGCCTTCGGAATCGATCCAGCGGCACTGCCGAATGGAAGGTGCAATAATCTGCCTCCTTTCTACCACAAGAAATCTAGTGTGGTACGTCATCGCCTTCGGCGTTCGCAGGATTCCCTTTGGCCAGTAGTTCATAGCCGTGGCCTCATTGATAGCCACTACCCACGAAGCGCTATCAGTGTCCTGGTCAGTGAGTTCCCGACCTTTAAGCAAAGGAATTTGCATAACACGGAAGTAGCTTGAGCTGATCGCGAACATTGCGTGCCGATGCTCGCCGGGCGTCGTAACCGCCTGCCCGGCAATCGTGAAGCCTTAAAGGTGGGCGCTTCCGGTCTCGAGTTGACACGCAAGGTAAGTCTGGTGAACTAGAACGGTTGCGAGCTGGTCTGAAGGTTCGTAAGTAGAGGCCGCGGCTGTGGCGAAGTCACAGCCACAGTTATGACAGGTAGCCAGTGACTGATTTACCTGTACGTGTTCGAACCGGATGAGGGCACCACACGCAGGGCAAGTTGTTTGTAGCTCGACGTGGTGGATGGCACAGATGGTAACGAATTCCAAACACCAAGCACGCCGATAAAACGGAACCGGTATCCTTAAACATTCTGGGCAAAAAGGAATCACTGGGTGATTGTCATTGCGCAAGAGGCTGAATTCAGCAAACGACGCCAGCGTCATCGCGCGGATCTGTAATGGGTTGATTCCAGTGCCCCGGTAGAGCACCTCCAACACACCGGGTGAGACATGCTCGTCCAGTGCGCGGAATTGAGCGATGCCTGCCAATTGCCGCCAAAATGAGTACGGCTGCACTCCGTATGCCCGCGCGATTCTTACCATCCATGACGAGAGCAGTTCATCCGGAAGTGGGTATGGGTGAATGGGCCAAATCCTTCCGCTGAGGAAAGGGGGCCGCGTCACAGGATTGCCTCAACGGCGTTCCGGCGCGAAGACGGCGGCGTCCAATCGACCTGCCTAAGAAGACGCTCCGTAATGCATTCGTCGCCGCTTTCGATCGCAGCTTTGGCCGCCGCTCTCAAGAGCGATGCCAGTTCCCCAATTGTTCCTTCGCTCCAAGCGAGAAGCGCCGTGGCGATGGACAGTTCAGCCAACTGGGACGGTTTGCGAAGCGGAAGGATGCGTTCAAAACTGCTCAGCAACATTTGCCAGTCCCGGTTCATTTGCCAACGCCGCAGCGCTATCGGTTCGAGTCGGTTTGCGAGTTGGGGTTGTAAGCCCAAACCCGCGGAATTGATCCAGGAGATCTAAACCCATTGTTTTACTGCAAATTGACCCAAGCCAGGATGGCTTCGAGGTCGATGGGGTGCTGCTTGTCGCGGAAAGCGTAGTGGCCCAGGAAGCGGATGTGCTGCCAGGCGACGGGCGAGATCCGCTTGAGTAGTTCCAGAGCCTTCTGGTTAGCCGCCACTTGGTAGCGGTCCAATAGGCCTGAGAGCAGTATGGAGTTGTACGCGATAACGATATTGGCAACCAGACGCCCGCACTCGTTGCTGATGGCAACGTCTAGGTCGGTGCGCCCGATCAATTCCTTGCGACCGCTGACTTGGGCCAGCGCGGAGCGTAATTGGTGGTAGGACTCGATGCGGTTCTGGGAACGATGGACGTTCCGTTGAAGTTGCGGGTCGCGCAGGTAGCGCAACGTATAGATGCTGCGGATCAGCTTGTCGAACTCGAAGATCGCTTTGCGCGTGCGATGATGCCCGGACAAGGTGCATAGTTTGCGTACCAAGGTGCTCTGGCTCATCTCTTTGA
Organism: Bryobacterales bacterium; assembly: GCA_963785595.1. Taxonomy (GTDB): domain Bacteria; phylum Acidobacteriota; class Terriglobia; order Bryobacterales; family Bryobacteraceae; genus Bog-105. Next base: position 65,587 of record CAWAVY010000008.1, read on the forward strand.
GTCCGAGTGTCGCCACGATGCGGTCGATATTCGCTTTCTCCGAAGTCATGAGCTTGCGATCTATCTGCCCGGCCGGCGGAATCAGGAAGTTGGCGTACTCCTCCGGATCGCAGCCGCAACAGAGGTGCTTCAATTGTGCCTGCAGATTGGTGAAGCGTGGCGCGAGGTTCATGCCGAACCAATGTAAGATGGCGAAGTTCGCCTTGTTGATGCTGTGCATGTCGCCGGTGATGGTGGCTGGCACGATGTCCGAGGTGTTGTTGTAGCAAATGTCGAAAACCCAATAGCTTTCGTGCTGATTAGCGCCCAGCAGTTCGGTCTGCAGCGCCACGTGATTGGCGAGCAGTGAATAGGCGACGACGCCCCGGTCTTTACCGAAGTACTTACGCGAGTGCCGGGCCTTGACTGTCGGGTCGGCGACGCTGAATTTCTGTCCATCGACGCTGCCGTAGAGCACGTCCAGGTCAAATGAGTAGAACGGGAAGATCGGGAGTTGCGCGATAAAGTTGCTGATCTGATCGTTCGCCTTTTTCAACGTCGCCTGCCGCAGGTGTTGCTGATGCGTGGCTTCGAGGACGTGGTAAGGAATGTCGCTGGTCTCGGCCATGTTGAGATTGCCGTGGTTCATGGCCTGCGCGAGGATCACCGCCATGAGGCTGTCTTCATCGGCAATCTTCTTCGCGTAACGCGGTTGCAATGGGGTCATAGCGGAAAGAAAGCGGCACTGTTCGTTCACAAAACGGAAGATGTCGGTGATATCGCTCGCCACAAGCTTGGCGTAGAAATCCTTCTGCAGCGCTTCGTCATCGGCTGCTTTGGGGCGGTGCCAGGTGATGGTTTTATTGACCGAATCGAAGTCCAAATGCTTCAGTTTCCCCTGGCGTAGCTCTCGGTCGAAGGAGCGCCACAGCATATCCAATTCGGCGAACAAGCCGTCGAGCGTAGCATCGACCGGCTGAGCCAGCCAGGGGATATTCAATCCCTTGAGCGCTTCTGCCTTCCGGTCTAGAGCGACCAACTCATCGGCAAAGCGCCTATGTTGCACACTGTCGTCAAGATAGATATCGCCAACGTCGAGGCGTTTGCGCAGTTGCCGGTATACCCAGAATTCGTAGCGCTCGCCCCGCAGGCTGGTTGCATTGCCATCTTGATCGAAGTTCAGCAGAGAAGCGCGCAGGCGCTTTGGGATCGTGTGTTTTGGAATCTCGTTGAGCGGTCGTTCTGCGAGGCGCTGTTGCCGGCCGAAGACGCTCTTCATCCAGAGCAGCGCCGCCAACCATGGGCTGTCCACCACACTGCTGTCGAAGTCGAGTGCCATGGCGAGCGGGCGCAGGTTTTTGGTGCAGCGCCCGCTCTGTTTGTCCACCGCAAGCCATCGCAGATGCATCTGGTTGATGGGTTTTTCGGAGAGGAGCTTGCCCGTCGAAAGAAGCGTTTCCTTCGGCATGATGCTGAACGCCTGGCGCCGTACCATACCGAAGGGCGTGGTGTCTTCGAGCGTGTCGTCCACATACAGCAAGAGGAGCCGCCCGACACGCGGCACCGCTTGTTGCCGTTCGGCTTGAGCCTGGGTGGCCTGCTGGTTGGCAGTTTCCTTGGTGTCGTCTTCAAGCCGCTGCATGTGGTAGCCCAACGCGTCGACCAGGTTGTCGGAGAGTTGGCGATAACGCTGCCAGGCGTAGCAAAGGAGATAGAGGTGGCAGAGGCCGGAGGGGAGCCGACGCAAGTCATAGATCGTGTAATAGTCAGCGAGGCTGGCATAGTAGGCGATGTTCAATATCGAGATGTCGAGGTTCGGGAGCAGTGCCTTTGCGATCGCATAGAACGGTGCCAACGTCGCACGCTTCTGGCGTTCCGCGACCATCATTTTATGCCCGAAGTTTTTGGCGTCTTGTTGGATGGCCGCCAGTTCCGACAGCGTGTTCTCACGCACCAAGAGTTTTTGCAGGGCGGTGCGCGCGGCATCGTCCAGAGCCCCTTCGACCCGCTGCTCCAGACGTTGGCGTTCGCCAGAGAGCGCATCGCTGATAACGGTTTGCAGCGTGGTGTAACCGGGCCGCACGATGCGTTGGCCGATCAGAAATGCCATGAGTTCGCTCAAGAGGAATGCTGGCGTTACATCCATTTTGGCCAGCAACGATGCCTTGTTGAGCAGTCTCGGCAAGTCCTCGTCTAACCAGAGGCGATAGCCGAATAGAGCGGTAATCTCTTTGCGCTGGGCGTAGTATTCTTTGGCGCTCAACGGCTGCTGCAGGATGGGTGCCTGTCCAGGAAAATAGCGCTGTAGGAGGAAAGCAATATCATCTGGCGGCACATCGCTCAGGGAGAAACGGAAGAACGCCTGCTTGGCCTTGAAGTAGCCGATCTGCAACAGGCAATAGATTCGCGCCAAAGGCGCGTTACGCCGAAACGCCAGAGAACGCTCGTCGTCGGTCATGGCAAGAAACTCGATGCGTTGGAAGTCGTCGAAATTAGGCAGTCCGTAGAGCGCAAGCTTCTCGGCTTTGGAGAGAATGGTCAGTCGCTTGTTGCGGTCCCCACGCCGGGAGGATTGCCCCGAAATGAGGTTGGGTACGACGATGGCGTCGTGTAATATGGCTACCATGTTTTAGGTCCGCGATGCACTGACCATGTGACTGGCCGAGTGACATGTTTCCGTTCGTCCAAGGCCCTATTGTCGGTTGTCACATAAACGTTCGTTCAGGTGACACTATGTTGATCGGCTATATGCGCGTTTCTAAGGCGGATGGCTCCCAGGTTCTCGATTTGCAACGCGATGCGCTCGCGGCCGCCGGCATCGATAGCGAGCACGTCTATGAAGACATGGCGTCGGGAAGCCTCGACGCGCGGCCCGGCTTGACCGCCTGCCTGAAGGCGCTGCGGAAGGGTGATCGGCTCCTGGTGTGGAAACTCGACCGTCTCGGCCGCAATCTGCGCCACCTTATTAACACCGTGCATGACCTGACGGCCCGAGGCATCGGCTTCCAAGTGCTGACCGGCCACGGAGCGTCGATCAATACGGCGACCCCGGAAGGCAAGCTGGTGTTCGGCATCTTCGCCGCGCTAGCCGAATTTGAACGGGAGCTGGTCTCGGAGCGCACCAAGGTGGGCTTGGCGTCGGCCCGCGCACGTGGGCGTAAGGGCGGCGGCCAATACAAGATGACTTCTGCCAAATTGCGTTTGGCCATGGCCGCCATGGGGCAACGGCAGACGATTGTAAGTGAGCTTTGCAAGCAGCTCGGCGTCACGCGCCAAACACTTTACCGCCATATTGGGCCAGACGGCTCGCTCCGTGAAGACGGACAAAAGGTACTGGCGCGCTGATCTTCACGTCGATTTCTCCGCCTTGGATCAATTCCGCGGGTTTGGGCTTACAACCCCATGAGGCTACGTCTGGCCGCAATCATTTACCATTTCTCACCCGGTTTTACTCGCATCAGCGGGCAGTCCTCTTTCGATTCCTGGAGCGCATCGAATTAGTGTCGACATCACCTGATACAACCACAGTCGATGCCGTTGCCTTCGTGCTGGCGAATAAAGCCGCTCGGCAGGAATGGATATCGGTAGTGCGAGAGGAAACCGGTGAGGATGGATTGACTAAACAGGTCCCATTAGTACAGCTCTCGCTCATTACGGAAAAGTGGTGGCCGGTTGTTACGGGGAGCAAGGACGTGAATGTTCCGGTCACCCGCGTTTTACGGCGCCCGTTTGAGATTTGCATTCTGACGGAAGTAATGCAGGACCTCCGATCCGGCGACTTGTGCATTCCTGGCAGCGACCGCTACAGCGACTATCGAGGGCAGCTTGTAACTGAGGAGGAGTATCGAAATGGCTTAGCCTCATACGGTGAGCGTGCGGGTGTTCCCGTCGAAGCCGCTGCGTTCGTCGCGAGCTTAAAGGATCGCCTGGCGAAGGCTGGGGCAAAAACTGACGACGGGTTCCCGACTAACGAGTATTTGCCCATTGAAGGCGGAGAGGCGACCCTTAAGCGGCTTCGGCGCAAACCCGAACCACCCGGACTCAGGCGCTTTGAAAAGCTTCTGAAAGAGCGCATGGAGCCGGTTGGTATCCTCGACGCCTTGTCTGACACTGAGGAGTGGCTCAACTGGACCAGGCACTTTGGGCCGATTTCCGGCAATGATGCGAAATTGGAAAACCCAACCGAACGGTACCTGGTAACCACCTTCTGCTATGGGTTTGACTTCGGGCCCACTCAGACATCCCGCTCCATTCGCGGCCTGGACCGGCGCCAGGTGGCATTTGTAAACCAGCGCCATGTGACTGAGGAAAACCTGAATGAAGCCATCACGACCGCCGTAAACGGCTACAGCCAATGCGAACTGACCAAAGTGTGGGGACTTGGAAAATCCGCATCGGGTGATGGAACCAAGTGGGATCTGTCTCCGCAGAATCTGATGTCGGAGTACCATATCCGCTATGGCGGCTACGGTGGCATCGGCTACTATCTTGTGTCCGACCTATACATTGCATTGTTCAGCCGGTTCACCACGTGTGGATCATGGGAGGGACACTACATCCTGGACTTCATTCACGAGAACCTATCCGACGTTCGGCCAGATACAATCCACGCCGATACGCAGGGACAAAGCGCTGCCATATTCGGCCTCGCGTATTTGCTTGGTATTCAACTCCAACCGCGCATTCGAAACTGGAAGAACCTCCACTTCTTTCGTTCCGATTCGCAAGTTAGGTATAAACACATCGATCTCTTATTCACTAAGCAAAACGAATGGGATTTGCTCGAGACCATGTTGCCGGAGATGTTGCGGGTGGCACTTTCAATAGGCGCAGGACGCATCAAACCGTCTGCCATTCTGCGAAGGCTCGCCACCTACTCCCGCAAAAACAAACTGTACTTTGCGTTTCGCGAGCTGGGGCGTGTTGTGCGGACGGCATTCCTGCTTGAATACATATCCGACATTGAACTTCGGCGAACCATTCAAGCGGCTACGAACAGAAGCGAAGCGTTTAATTTGTTTGTGCAGTGGGTTGCTTTCGGCGGCGGACGGCTTCTGGCGGAGAACACGCGGGACGAACAGCGCAAAATGATCAAGTATCACCACCTGGCGGCGAACCTGCTGATCTTCCATAACGTCGTAACCATGACGAGGGCGCTGCAGTCGCTGATTGCCGAGGGTCACGAAATCGACCAGGACGTCTTGGCATGTTTTAGCCCTTACCGGACCGAGCATCTCAATCGATTCGGGCGATACGCGCTAAAGCGGGATCGAGTACCGGAACCACTGGATCGCGTCCGCGTTCTGCGCCTGCCGCCACGGTCCGAGGGACTGCCCACGGGAAAGATTAAGAAGAGTGTGACGATTTAACCAGGATCCTTACCTTTACCCTACCGCACCCGTTCCAAGCCTCAATCAGGGGACCGGCAACGTCCCAGTGCGCATAGCGCCGCGCGGAGAGAGTCTTCCCGACACCGGCAGCGCCGTAACAGAGGCCGACGTAACGATGCTTCCGCACGGCCTCGGCGAACTCGGTAAACCGGCGATGTTCCTTCGTGGCTATGAAGGTTCCAGCGCGTTCCCCGCTCATTTCAATCCTCCTGATAGACGCGCAGCTTCTTTTTTCCGCGAGAAGAAGACCTCTGTTCCTGAGTCGTCGGCTTCGGCTGCTGAACCGGCAGGAAATCGACGACACGCGCCACGCGCTCATTTATGGTTGTGCGCAAGGAGCGGCGATGCATGCGCCGCGCCGCTTGGATGTCTTTCAGGGTCACCACTTCCCCCGCGTGTTCCTCGCTGACGGCCCGGCAGAGGAAGTTGTTGCGATAGAAGACCCTGATTTCTGACAGGTCGCGTGGATCATAGCGGATCGTCACGGCATCGCCGACATAACCCGCCATGGTCGGATGCTGGTAACGCAACCCCTGAAAATGGATGCCGTCGCGGCGCACGGTCCGCGGCTTCGCATGCATCACGAGCAGGAGATCGAGCTCTTCGAGGGTTTCGGGCAATCTCGGCAGAAAGCCCTTGCCCTGCCATGCGTCGAGGGGCGTTTGTTCGATCTCGCTGTGAACCCGGATATGATAGGTGCTGGCGATGTAGGTGGTGATCGCCCGATCCAACTCCGCGAGAGACAATTTGGGAGGGGATGTCGGCTTGCCCTTCACCAGATGTCCGGGCAATTCCGGCAGGAGTTCGGAGTTCAGCGTTCCGAACAGGCGCTCGATTTTGCCCCGCCCCTGCGGACGGGCAACCGCCGAATAGACTATGCGGAACTTCAGGCTTGCCGCTATTTGATCGAGGTGCTTGCTCGTGAAATCGCACCCGTGATCGACGTAGAGTACGTCGGGGATACCGGAAACCGGCCAAGCCGGATCGCCTGCCGAAGCGCAAGGCTGGTGTTGAGGATCGACGGAGCGCCGAAAAACACCATGATGCCCGCAACTGCGCGGGAATGATCGTCCATCACGGTCGTGAGCCACGGACGGGCGGGCTTGCCGGTTTGATCGAGGATCAGCAGATCGAGCATGGTGTGGTCAGCCTGCCAGATCGCGTTGGCTATCTCTGCGCGGTGCCGGTGTATGAGTTCATAACGATTGCGAAAGGCGGCTGCTCCGTCATGCGCCAGCGTCACCATTGCCGGGTCGAGATCGGCGAGGATCGCATAGACCGTGCTGTAGGAAGGCACGGGCCACTTGTGCTCTTTGGCAATGTTTCCGATGCGCCGATGAATGGCGGCAACGGAAGCTCGCGGCTTCTTCAGCCCCATGCCCTCAATGAAGGCGACAAGATCGGCGGGTAAGCGATGCCCATCCGCGTCGCTTCGAGCCGGGCGGGCCAGCCCGGCGAGTCCAGTTCGCCGGTAGCGGGATAACCAGCGTTCGGCAGTACGAACCGTGACACCGGCATGGCGGGCCGCTTGGGTCAGAGGCACGTCTTCTTCGAGATGTGGCCGCAGAACGGCAAAGCGCTCCATGGCCAAATGGCGCTGGCTCTCTGTCAGAGCAGCGGCTACGGGCTTTGTTTCACGGGCCTGAGCCATCGGTTCAATAACGTTTGTTTTTGCACCGTGCGCCGGGCCGGGCACGCGAAGGCACACAACGCCCCAAATCTAGTTGCAAAACTATGGTGCAAAAGATATGGTGCATAATAACGCTATCTCTTTGGTTTTTGCAACATGAAGATCGGCTACGCTCGCGTCTCGACCGACGCCCAAGATACGCACCTACAAATGGACGCCCTTACACGCGTAAAGTGCGCCCGTATATATCAGGAGAAGGCCTCCGGGGCCAAAACTGAACGACCGGAGCTGACGAAGCTTCTCGACACTGCGCGTAAGGGCGATGTTGTGATTGTTTGGAAACTGGATCGGTTAGCCCGGTCTCTGCGCCAGCTCATCGACACCACGGTGATGCTCAACGAGAACGGGATTGAGCTCCACTCCCCACTGAAAACATCGACACCAATACCCCGAGCGGTAAGCTGACGTTTCATCTCTTCGCGGCACTTGCGGAGTTTGAGCGCGACATTTTGCGTCAACGAGTGAACGCAGGCCTCAAGGCCGCCCGTCGCCGGGGACGCGTGGGCGGTAGACCCAAGGCTCTCGACGAGGCGGACTTAAAGAAAGCGCGGGCATTGCTGCGATCCGGGGAGTACAGCAAAGTGCAGGTCGCTGATGAGCTTGAGGTCAGTCGCCATACGCTGTGGCGTGCCCTGTCGCTCGGGACGACGAAATGATGGGCGACATTACACGGGCTATTGCCTCACATACCACCGCGAAGAGCCAAAACGCGTCATAATCTTCAGAGAAATGGAAACTCTTGAAGGCAGAATCGCCGTGGTTACCGGTGGGACATCTGGCGTCGGTCGAGGGATCGCAAGCGAGCTTGCGCATTGTGGGGCACAAGTATTTGTCACTGGCCGCTCATTCCGAGACGGCGAGCGCGATGACTCGCGGATCACTGCAATTCGCTGTGACCACCGAGAGGATGATCAGGTCGCAGCTGCATTCGCACGCGTGGCTGAGGATGCTGGCGCGATCGACATTCTTGTCAACAATGTTTGGGGTGGCTACGAACGGATGATGGAAGACGGTGTGTTTACGTGGAGCAAGCCATTTTGGGAACAGCCGCGTTGGCGCTGGGATGCCATGTTCGATGCCGGTGTGCGGGCCCATTATTACGCGAGCCAACTGGCAGCCCGTTCGATGATCGCCAATCGGCGTGGGTTAATCGTGAATATCTCGTTCTGGGCGGCGCAAAAACACATCGGCAACGTCGCTTATGGAGTATCGAAAGCAGCAACAGACAAGATGACACGTGACATGGCAACAGAGCTGCAGCCCCACGGTGTCGCCGTTGTGTCTCTCTATCCGGGACTCGTCAGGACAGAAAAGGTCATGCAAGGTGCGGCGTTTCTCGACCTGAGTAATTCGGAATCCCCCGAGTTCATTGGCCGGGCCGTCACAGCGCTTGCGGCCGATCCGAACCTCATACAACACACGGGAGCCGTCCTTGTGGCCGCGAACCTGGCGGTCGAGTACGGCTTCACCGACATCGACGGCAAGGTTCCACGGGCTCTAACAATCGGTGATGTCTGAAGGAATTTGAACCGCTTTGGGAGAATCCACACTGACGGCAAAGGCACCCGCAAGTAGCGCCGTCCTAAGCCGCGTGGATGCGGACGCCACATACCGCTGAAGAAAGCCCGCCATTTATCTCTGAAGATCACATTCATTGGCTTCCGCGTTTGTCTCACAACCTTTCCGTTTTGAGACAACACGCATCGACCGGAAGCGGGGGCGCAGGGAAGGCGCGAGCCTGGTACACTTCCGTTGGCACAAAGACGATATGATTTGTTATGGCCTGTTTGAGCGCATCGAACCCTCCCCGCGAAGACGAAGGCGAGCGCATCCGACGCGTCGCGTCGCGGTAGGGATGGAAAGTGGGGCGAAGGGTTTGCCTTGAATGAATACTGCCGCCATCCCAACGCACGAAACCGGTTCTGAGCACTATCTCTGCGTAGATTTGGATGGGACGCTGGTCCTAACAGACACCTTTGGGGAAGCACTACTGCGCTTCTTGCGCCGCTCTCCTCTGCGGTTTCCACACTTGTTGCTATGGTCTCTGAGAGGGCGCGCTTTTCTTAAGATGAAGGTTTGTGAAGCAACGTCGTTTGCTCCAGAGAACCTGCCATACAACAGCGCTCTGCTCGCCTACATCAAGGATCAGAAGGCGACCGGAAGCCTGATCATCCTTGCCACCGGAGCCCATCAGAGTTTCGCCGCGCAGGTGGCCGAGCACCTCGATCTCTTCGACGACGTACTCTCCAGCGATGGTCGGCAAAACCTTGTTGGCGCAAATAAGGCGCGTCTCTTGGCTGCCAAATACCCAGGGGGCTTTCAGTATGCAGGCAATTCAAGAGCCGACATACCAGTTTGGAAGCAATCTGGCGGGGCAATCGTGGTCTCGGATTCCGCCAGGCTAAAGCGGATACTACAACGCAATTCGATACCGATCATTCAAGTGATCTCCGCGAAAAGAGGAGGACCATTTACGTGGATGCGGGCAATTCGGGTCCATCAGTGGGTTAAGAATCTGCTCGTCCTGCTCCCGGTCCTGACTTCACACCGGCTGGCCCACTGGCCGACATTACGCGCAGGGTTGATTTCAATGGTCGCTTTCTCATTCGCAGCTTCGGCTATATATATCATCAACGACCTGCTGGACATCCCGGATGATCGGCTCCACGCTCGTTATCTCACGGCGGGGGCGAGCCCCTTGCCATTTCTCAAGGACCGAAAGGAATATCCACCTCGGCAAAGCTGCCAGGTGTGGCTGCGTTCACTGCCGCGACAACCCGGTCAATGTAGCGGTGCACGGCTGGCCGCTGCGAATTACCGAGGATCACGATGGCAATGCGACGGCCTTTAAGGTTCTGTTGGTACTGGATGTTTTTGTCCGTGGATAGCAGGAGGTCGAACCCGGCTTCTTCTGCCGCCTTCAGCAACGCGCCATTGGCTAATCTGTCCCATCCTCGCGCAATCGCTTCGACAACGGTGTGACCGTGAAGCCAGCGGGCAATGCTTCGGGGTGTGCCGTGGTCAAAGAGAATGAGCATCGGCGGGCGTGGCGTGCACCGGGGGCGGGAAGGGCATTGCCAAGCTCTTTGCCGCGAAATGCAATACCGCGTTGATCTGTTGTCGCGTGACGGAGAACTCCTCCATGACTTCTTCGACGCTCAAGCCCGCTTCCAAATTCTCGAACACCGTGGCGACCGGCATCCGGGTATCTTTGAACACCCATGCACCGCTGACCTTGCCGGGGATGCTTTCCACGGCTGGACATTGGGACCAATCGAGAGTTGTTGTCATGTTCTTACCCTCCTTCCATCGTAGCGTTTTACCACGGATCGGCGGCGGCGTCACGCGGCTTCGGCGCTCGGCTCGGCAAGCATCAGGCAAATTTCGCCGTCGCCGTCCTCGTAGCAAGCGCCGCAAATTAACTGCGTGTCCGCTTTGCCCCATGCGTTCTGTCCACACTCTGGGCATGTAAATTTCGTCTTGCTGGCCTTCTTCGCCTTCGCCTCTTGCCCTGCCGGTGCCGATTGCCAGTGAAGCTGGAAGCCACGGCCCTTGAGCTTTGCGTAGGCGGTCGCGTAAGCGCCTCCGGGGATGATGTAATGCGTAACGCTTTGGCCGGTTTCCTTGCCTCCGGGTTCGCCGGTCGTGGTCGGTTGCAAGCCTATCTCTTTCATCTTCGCGGCCCATTGCCGATCATGATACGAACGGCGCGGCGCGTTGCCGTGGGTCTGCTGCCACACATGCGCCATTTCATGGGCAAGGGTGGATAGTATTTCCTCGTCACTGCGCCCGGTGAAGCTGTCCGGGTTCATCGCCAGTTCATGAACGGCGGTTTCCTCGATGCGCCCGGCAAACCGCTCCGGGGAGAAATAGCCTCGGGCCTTGGCGTGGCGCTGCAACGTCACCAGTACATGGGGCAGGGAACCGGCGAACAGTTCGGCGTTAAAGAAGTCGTAGGCGTCCTGAAAGGCTCGATACTCGGCGGGCGTGATCGCTTCGTGTGCGGCGGCTGTCTTTGTCATTGGCGCTGGCTTCCTTTGAATGGTGATCGTAATTATATCGTACGATACAATTTGATTGGAAGCAAGCTGTTTCAGCGCAAGATCGTTGCTTTTGTTTTGCTTTGGCCGGGGGCGGTAAAATTGGGTAGTCGGTATCAATGGAACGGAAAACCGGGTTAAGAGCGTAATCCAGCCCACAATTCAGCCTTGCCGAGCGGCGGCGAGGCGGTATATGGTTGCCTCATGCACGTTGAAGGTCTTTGCGATTTCTCGCGCAGCTTTGCCCTGGTCTATAAGTTCGGCGGCCAGTTGTAGCTGTTCTGGGTTGAGTTTTCTAGGCCGGCCGAATTGAACTCCTCGCTTTTTTGCCGCTTCACGGCCCGCCCCTGTCCGCTCCCGGATCAAATCGCGCTCGAATTCAGCGATACCAGCGAACACCGTCATGATCATTTTGCCGGCGTGAGTGGTGGTGTTGGCCCATGGTTCTGAGATGGACTGGAATTTGGCACCGGATTCACTCAATGTCTCCATCGTGTTGAGCAGGTCACGGGTGGAACGCGCCAGGCGGTCCAATTTCCAGACGATGATCGTGTCTCCCTGCCGGACCTGGTCCAGCATCCGCTGGAATTCTGGCCGGTGGCGGGTGATGCCGGACACTTTCTCGCGGAAGATCTTCTCGCAGCCTTCCTTCTTCAGCGCTTTGAGCTGAAGGTCGAGGTTCTGGTCCAGAGTGGACACCCGCGCGTAACCGATCTTCATTTTTCTCTTGCAAAACTCCTTGCACTAAAGGTAGCTTTTGCGGCATACTTTTGCAAACGATATTCCTGCGGAAAACTGCGGTTTTGGTTTTCCCGCAAAACTTCTAATTAACTGGCCAATCGTGATGCCCGCGCGCACCTAAGTCCAGTAAAATGAGGCGCGTGCACAGATTGGACCAGTTAATTACGCATCTACCGGCCAATCGCCTTTGTTTTCAATCGCTTCGCTGTTTTTTGGTGAAGGCACGAATTGGCCGGTAGATTTTTAAGTTATGCAAACACCTCCCCCGGCCAAAAGGAGGCTTTATGCCTGTCAGCTTTCTCACCGAGGAACAACGGCAGCGTTATGGCCGCTTCTGCGGGGAACCCACGCAGGAGCAGTTGTCCCGGTACTTTTTCCTTGACGATCGCGATCGCACAATCGTCAAGTCTCATCGGGGTGACCATTCCCGGCTGGGCTTCGCCATCCAGCTCTGCACAGCGAGATTTCTGGGCACATTTCTGGAAGATCTGTCCGATGTGCCGCAGGGTGTTATCCACTGCATCGCCCGGCAGCTCCGGGTCGAGCAACTGAGCTGCTTCGTTTATTACGGCCAGGGTGAAACACGCTGGGATCATGCCGCCGAAATACGCCGCCATTGCGGATTCAAAGACTTTGCCGATGCCACGCTGCAGTTCCGGCTCAATCGATGGCTCTATGCCCTGTGCTGGACAGGAACGGATCGACCCGGTGTGCTCTTTGATCGGGCCACCGCATGGCTTATCTCTCACAAGGTTCTTCTCCCGGCGGTCACAACCCTCGAACGTCACATTGCCCGGCTGCGGAGCCGGGTTGAGGAGCGTATCTGGTCCATGCTCATTCGAACTGCTGACCCGGCGGTCCGGGTTAAGCTCGACGGTTTGCTCTCTGCGCCAGAAGGAGGTCATCAGTCCGTCCTGGACCGTCTTCGCAAAGGACCGTTTCGCAGAAGCGCCCCGGAGCTTGTCAGGGCACTGGATCGAATCGTCGAAGTGCGAAAGCTTGGCATCAGTGTCGCCGCCTCGCACCGGCTTCCGCCCGGCAGACTGCAAGCTTTGGCGCGCTTTGCAAATACCGCAAAAGCTGCGGTCGTGCAACGATTGCCAGAAACCCGGCGGCTCGCCACGCTGGTTGCCTTTGTCTTAAACCTGGAGGCAACGGCGACTGATGACGCTCTTGATTTGCTGGACATACTCGTCACTGAAATATTCTCGGACGCGGCGCGCGCCAGTGACCGGGCCCGATTGCGCACGATCAAGGACCTTGACTCGGCGGCGATTCAGCTTTCGCAGGTTTGCCGGCTTGTTCTAGACGATGCTCTCCCTGACGCCGAACTGAGACCGGCAATCTTTACTGCGCTGGAGCGCGACGCGCTGAAGGCAGCTTTAAGCCAGGTTGATTCCATCGTCCGGCCGCCAGAAGACGTTTATTACAAGGAATTGGAGGACAGCTATTCACGTGTCCGCCGCTTCCTGCCTGCTCTGTTGCGCACGATTGAATTTGGCAGCACACCCGCCGGACAGCCTCTAATCGAAGCCCTGCATTACCTTTCGAGGGCTGAAGAAAATGGGCTCCCGCATGCCGGTGATGCCCCCATTCAGATCGTCTCGCGCGGCTGGCGGCGCTATGTTCTCGATGGTGACGGCTTCGACAAGAAGGCTTACATCTTCTGTTGCCTGGACCGGGTCCGTTCTGCTCTGCGCCGGCGTGACTTGTTTGTTGCGCCGAGCATTCGGTACGCCGATGCACGGCTCGGGTTGCTCAGTGAAGCGGCCTGGACAGCCTCTCGCCAGACCATCTCGCGGTCCATCGGTCATTCCGTTTCGGCTTCGGAAACGCTGAAGAAATTGGGGCAGGATCTCGATGAGACTTACCGGACCGTCGCACGAAACCTGCCGTCGAATCCGCTGGCGCGGGTGGAAGAAGTAAACGGCAAACCGGATCTCGTTGTGACCGCCATCGACAAAGCGGATGAGCCAGACAGTCTCATCAAATTGCGGGAGGCCGTGAACGCCAGGCTGCCTCGCGTTGATTTGCCGGAGGTGCTGCTGGAGATAGCGGGAAGAACCTCATTCATTTCGAAGTTCACGCACGTGAGCGAGCGCGAGTCGCGCATGAGCGACTTGGCAACAAGTATTTCCGCCTGCCTTCTGGCGGATGCCTGCAACATAGGCATGGAGCCGCTCATTCGCCATGATGTGCCGGCCCTTCGGCGCACCCGGCTGTCCTGGGTCAGCCAAAACTTCATTCGCAACGAGACCCTGACCGAAGCCAATGCTTGTCTGGTCTCAGAGCAAAACCGAATACCGCTGGTACGCCATTGGGGTGGCGGCGAAGTGGCTTCAGCCGATGGGCTGCGCTTCGTCGTTCCGGTGCGCACGCTGCATTCCGGGCCCAATCCCAAGTACTTTGGCTATGAACGCGGCATTACTTACTACAATCTCGTTTCCAATCAGTTCACCGGGCTGAATGCCATTGTGGTTCCCGGCACACTGCGCGACAGTCTGTCACTTCTGGCTGTCGTTCTTGAACAGCAGACCGAACTGCAGCCGACCGAGATCATGACCGGCACGGGTGCCTACACCGATGTGGTGTTCGGATTGTTCTGGCTGCTGGGCTTCCGTTTCTGTCCCCGCATTGCGGATATGGGCGGCGCGAGATTCTGGCGCATCGACACAACGGCTGATTATGGATTGCTCAATGGAGTCGCACGGCACAAGATCAATATAAAGGTGATCGAAGAAAACTGGGATGACGCGCTTCGGCTGGCAGGCTCTCTGAAATTAGGGGTGGTGCAAGCGACCGCCGTAATGAGGACGCTTCAGATTGGCGAGCGGCCCACCAAACTGGCGCAAGCAATAGCAGAACTGGGGCGCATCGATAAGACTATTCATGCCCTGACCTACATTGACGACGAAAGCAAGCGCCGCCGCACACTGACGCAACTGAATCGCGGGGAAGACAGGCACCGGCTCGCGCGTATGGTGTTTCATGGTCGCCGCGGCGAATTACGACAGCGGTACCGCGAGGGCCAGGAGGATCAGTTGGGGGCGCTCGGGCTCGTGGTCAACATTATTATTCTCTGGAACACGCTCTACATCAACGCGGCGTTGGACCAATTGGGGGCGGAGGGCTTCCCAATCCAGGCGGACGATGTGGCGCGGCTGTCGCCCTTGGTTTTCGACCATATCAATCTGCTGGGACGCTATGCCTTCAACGTGCCCGATTCTGTCGTTCGCGGAGAACTGCGCCCACTTCGCAAACCGGGCGACGTCATCGAAGAGGTCGCCTGATCAGCGGAAAGCAGGTTTCGTATCCTGCCTTACGTTCTTAACCCGGTTTTCCGTTCCATTGATACCGGACACCCAAGACGCCCTGGTGGGAATCGGCCAACACCCGTGGCCCCGCGTCGCGCTCATCGATATCGGGCTGCCGGGACTCAGCGGCATTGAGGGCGTGGGAATCCTGCGGGAGCGCTACCCTCACATCGCGCCTGTCCTGCTGACCGTTTTCAAGGATGACCAGCGGATTTTTCAGGCCGTCTGCGCCGGCGCCTGCGGATACCTGCTCAAGAAAACATCGCCCGTCCGATTGCTGGAAGCAGTCAGGGAGATTGCCGAAGGCGGGGCCGTCATGTCCCCCGAAGTGGCCAAGCGGGTGGTGGATCTCTTCCGCAAATCGCAAACCCCGGAACCCTCCGCAGCCGGCCTTTCCCCTCAGGAACTGCGACTCTTGAAACTGCTGATGGACGGGCATCAGAACAAAACCGCGGCGGAGGAGCTGGGCATCAGCGTTCATACAGTAGGCTTCCACCTCCGCTCGATTTACCAGAAGCTGCATGTGCACTCACGCTCGGAGGCAGTGGCGCGGGCACTTCGCGGCGGCTTGATCCGGTGATTGGGTCGGAGTCGGCGGAATCGCCCTCGAGATAGACGTTTTTGCGCCAAGACGAAACCTGCCTTGAACTCAAGCTTTCGAACTTATATTCGTCCGACGAGTTGAGGAGCATTTCAGAAGCTTGGCAGTCGAAACTTTTCTTCAAAGGGAAAAGCGATCAAAGAGCTTCCAAATCGGTGCGCAGGTTCACATCAAGACGCGACCCAGCGGTCCAAGCGCTGCTGCTGGCCAATCACCGGCCGTCCCGGCTCTCGATGCCAAGTCCATTGACCCCGCCTACATTGCGCTTGGAAGGCGTTCCCGCCCAAACAAACTCCAGCGGCCTCCTCGCTCGTCGCAAAGACCTATTCCGGAATGCCTGTCCGCGCAACCGTTGATCCAAATTAGAAACCGGCGCGGAACCTCGCCACAGCCCAAAAAATGTCTTCATAAGAAGTCTCATAGAAGTCTCGGAAAGTCCCTAAGAAGTATCCGAAAAGTCCCGGGAAGTCCCGGTTTTCGGGCTAAAATCTTAGTCGCTAACGCTAAGATTATTGCATTTCTGCTGACTCATATGCTAACCTCGAATCAAGGCGGTAAGGAGCGGTATGGACATGAACCGGATGACTGAAAAATCGCAGGAAGCGATCCATCTGGCCCAATCGACGGCGCTTCAACACGGCAATCAGCAAGTGGATGTCGAGCATCTGTTGCTGGCTATGTTGGAGCAGGAAGGGGGTTTAGCGCCCTCCATTCTATTACGGGCGGATGTGCGGCTTGAGGCCCTGCACAAGCGGCTGCTGCAGGAAATCGAAAAGCTTCCGAAGGTCTCGGGCGGAGCGACGCAAGCCAATCAGGTGTACATTACCAACCGGCTTTCGCAGCTCTTTACGGCGGCGGAAGACCAGGCGAAGCGGCTCAAAGATGAGTACGTTTCGATTGAACATCTGCTGCTGGCCGTGGCGGACGACCAAGGCACGGCGGGCAAATTATTGCGCGAATTCGGCTTAACCCGCGACAGGCTCATGAAGGCGTTACTAGATGTGCGCGGACATCAGCGGGTGACCACGCAGAATCCTGAAGCCACCTATGAAGCTCTCGAAAAGTATGGCCGGGATCTGACTGAGGCCGCTTCAAAAGGCAAGCTCGATCCGGTGATTGGGCGCGATGAAGAAATTCGCCGCGTGATTCAAGTCTTGAGCCGCAGGACGAAGAACAATCCGGTGCTGATCGGCGAGCCGGGCGTAGGCAAAACGGCCATCGTCGAAGGCTTGGCGCAACGCATTGTGCGTGGCGATGTGCCGGAGGGATTAAAGGACAAGCTGGTGGTGTCGCTCGACATGGGCGCGCTCATTGCGGGCGCGAAGTTCCGCGGCGAATTCGAAGAGCGGTTAAAGGCGGTTCTGAAGGAAGTGCAATCGGCCGAGGGGCGCATCATCCTCTTTATAGACGAGTTGCACACCGTGGTGGGCGCGGGCAAAGCCGAAGGCGCTATGGATGCCGGTAACCTCTTGAAACCCATGCTGGCGCGCGGCGAACTGCATTGCATTGGCGCGACCACCCTGGACGAATACCGTAAATACATCGAAAAAGATGCGGCTTTAGAGCGGCGTTTCCAGACGGTGTTTGTGGATCAGCCGTCGGTGGAAGACACCATATCCATTCTGCGAGGCTTGCGCGAGCGCTATGAGGTCCACCACGGCGTGCGTATTAAGGATGCGGCGCTGGTGGGCGCGGCGGTGCTTTCAAACCGCTACATCAGCGACCGCTTTCTGCCCGACAAAGCCATTGATTTAGTCGATGAAGCGGCGGCGAAGCTGCGGACGGAGATCGATTCCATGCCGAGCGAGTTGGATGAGATTTTGCGCCGCACCATGCAATTGGAGATTGAGCGTGAAGCGCTGAAGAAGGAAAACGATACCGTTTCGAAGGAACGGTTGAGCCGGATTGAGAAAGAACTGGCTGAGTTGAAAACGCAATCTTCCGCCCTGCAGGCGCAGTGGAAGTACGAAAAAGAGGGCGTGCAGCGAGTGCGTGTGTTGCGCGAAAACATTGAACAGGTGAAGGTCGAGATCGCACAAGCCGAGCGCGCCTACGACTTGAATAAAGCGGCCGAGTTGAAGTACGGCACGCTGACCGATCTGGAACGGCGGCTGAATGCCGAACAGGATCATGTGTCGGGCAAGCCCGGTGCCACGCGCCTTTTGAAAGAAGAAGTGGACGAAGAGGATATCGCCGAAGTGGTCAGCCGCTGGACGGGTGTGCCGGTATCGAAACTGCTCGAAGGCGAGATGAAGAAACTGCTGTCGCTCGAGAGCGAACTGCACGAGCGGGTGATTGGGCAGGATGAAGCGGTGACGGCGGTGGCGGAAGCGGTGCTGCGCGCGCGCTCGGGCTTGAAAGATCCGCGCAGGCCCATTGGGAGCTTCTTATTTCTGGGTCCGACGGGCGTCGGCAAGACCGAGCTGGCGCGCGCGTTGGCGCAATTCCTGTTCGACGACGAACGCGCCATGGTGCGCATCGACATGTCGGAGTACCAGGAAAAACATGCCGTTTCGCGGCTGATTGGCGCGCCTCCGGGCTATATAGGTTACGACGAAGGCGGGCAATTGACGGAAGCCATCCGGCGGCGGCCCTATTCGGTGGTGCTGTTCGATGAAATTGAGAAGGCGCATCATGACGTCTTCAACACGCTGCTACAGGTTTTGGACGACGGGCGCTTGACGGATGGGCAGGGGCGCACGGTGGACTTCAAGAACGTCATTGTGATCATGACGTCGAATGTGGGCAGTCACCGTATTCTGGAATACAAAGGGGCCTATGAAGGGCTCGAGTACGGGCGCATGAAAGAAGCGGTGTTAGAGGAGCTGCGGCAAGCGTTCCGGCCCGAGTTTTTGAACCGCCTGGATGAAATTATCGTCTTCCATGCATTGAATGAGGAGCACCTGAAGCAGATTGTAGACATCCAACTGGCAGGATTGAGAGCAAGGCTAGGAGAGCGGCACATTTCCTTGCAGTTGACGGATACGGCTCGCACGCGGCTAGTGAGAAGCGGGTATGATCCAAATTATGGGGCGCGTCCGTTGAAGAGGGCGATCCAGCGGGAAATTGAGACGCCGTTGGCTAAACAGATTTTGGGCGGTACGGTAAAAGACGGGCAAACGATTTGGATTGATGCCGATGAGAATGGCGGCGGGCTGCGGTTTGAGACCAAGGCCACGCTTCCCGCAGCGGAAGCGGCGAAGGTTTGATGAAGATAATTTAGGCTGTAAATCGAATTTCGGTTTTAAACGTCAAAGGATTGAAAGGATTTATAAGGAACATGTCTAACGTGGTCCAGTTTCGCCGTACAACAGCGATTTTAACGCTCGTGGCGGCTTCTATTGGTGGTGGTTTGATTGCGGCGTTTGCGGTATCGCACAACAGCGCGCCTGTGGCAGTAGTGGCGCGGGCCGACACCAGAAGCGACAACCCGCGCGTGTCGCAGTTGTCGAATTCGTTTGCGGACATTATTGAGAAGGCTTCGCCGGCGGTGGTTAAGATCAGCTCAACGCGTGTGGTGAAGGCGTCTGAGCAGCAAAGCGGCAATCCATTTATGTCCGACCCGTTCTTCCAGCAGTTCTTCGGAGGGCGCGGCCAGCAGCAGCAGCGCGATCAACGGGAATCTGGTCTGGGTTCAGGCGTGCTGGTTTCTTCGGGCGGCTATATCCTGACGAACAACCACGTGATTGACAAAGCGACCACGCTGAAGGTTGAGCTTTCGGACGGGCGGATTTTCACCGGCAAAACGGTGGGTGCCGATCCGCAGACCGACGTCGCGGTGGTGAAGATCAATGCCGATAACCTGCCCGTGATGTCGTGGGGAAATTCGGAATCGGCACGCGTCGGCGATTTGTGTTTTGCCATCGGCAATCCCTTCGGGCAAGACCACACTGTGACGATGGGCATCGTCAGCGCCAAAGGCCGTTCTTTTGAAAAGGGGCTGCGCGTGCAGAACTTTATCCAAACAGACGCGGCCATCAACCCGGGCAACTCCGGCGGTGCGCTGATCAATGTGCGGGGCGAATTAATCGGCATGAATACCATGATTCTGACCGGCAATACCGGCTTTGGCGGCGAGGGCGGCAGCATCGGGCTTGGGTTCGCGGTTCCTTCGAACATGGCGCATCAAGTGTTCGATCAACTGGTGAAAAATGGCAAAGTATCGCGCGGTTATATGGGCGTGAGTCTAGGGGATGTGAAGGCGGAACAAGCTTCCTTCTTGGGGCTGAAAGATGGCCATGGTGCGGTGGTATCGTCGGTCAACAAGGATAGCCCAGGCGAAAAGGGCGGTCTCAAAGCGCTGGATATTATTGTGGGGATCGACGGCAAGACTGTTGCTAATGCGGATGAACTGACCATGTCCGTGATTTCCAGACAGCCGGGTGAAACGGTTAGCCTGGACATCATTCGCGACAGCAAACCAATGACGGTAAAAGTCACCTTGGGCCAGCGCCCGACTGGTTTGGAAGCCGAAAAATCGAATGACAGCGACGATAATGGTTCGAACAACGGCGACAACAATGGAGATGCTTCGGCCACCGCGCGCGGCATACATGTGCAAGCGCTGACGCCTGAGCTAAGGGAACAGTTGAATGCTCCTTCGTCTTTGAAAGGTGTCGTGGTTACCAGCATCGACGCCGATAGCGCGGCGAACGATTCCGTAGCGCGTGGCATGGTAATTGTTGCCGTGAACCGCGAGCCGGTAACCAGTGTCCAGGATTTCAAACGCCTGGTGAACGCCGCTGGAAACAAGGCCGTATTGTTGACATACAGCTTCAACGGACAATCGGGCTTTACTGTTGTCCAGCCGAAGTAGTGAGTAACCGTTAGAAAGGTACGCCCGGAGTCCGGAGGATGCTCCGACTCCGGGCTTTTTTAGGCCCTCACAAAGTTGAGTGAAGGGGACTCAACAAATCGCAGCAGCTTATTGTTGTGATCTTGCATCGAAAGGTAAAGAGAACAGGATACCCAGTGACAAATAACAATAACTTCCAGACACTTCCCGCACTCCCGCTAAAAAACACCATCCTCTTTCCCGGATTGCTGTTGCCTTTATCGGTGGGGAGGGAGAGTTCATTGAAGGCGGTGCAAAGCGCGCTCAAAACGGAGGGGAAGGAAATCATTCTCATCGCGCAGCGCGAACCGCACGTGGACAATCCGGAACAGGACGACCTCTATACCATCGGCACCAAGGCGGTGATCCGCAAATCGTCTCGTCTCAATGAAGGCGTGATGGAGATTCTGGTTTTGGGTGTCGAGCGCGTGGTGGTGGTGAAACTGGATAACGGCGACGGCTATTTGACGGCGAAATACCGCGTTCTGGCGCTGCCGGAAGACGGCGGCTCGGAAGTAGAGGCGTTGTCGGGAGCTTTGCTGGAACTGGCGGCGAAGGCAATTTCGCTGGCACAGCCGCAAACGGCGCCCGAGATGACGCGCATGCTGGCGGATAGCGACGATCCGCTAAAGCTGGCTTATTTATTGGCAAGCATTTTTAGTTTGGATGTGGCGCGCGAACAAGCGCTGCTCGAGGCCGGGACGCGGGTGGATGCGCTGCGGCTGATTCACTCCTATCTCGCGCATGAGTTGCAAGTGTTGGAGCTGCGGCAGAAGATCGCTTCAACGGCGCGCGACGAAATGTCGAAGGAGCAGAAAGACTACTTGCTGAAGCAGCAGTTGCGGGCGATTCAGCAGGAACTGGGCGAGAAAGACGGAGAGAAGGCTGAAATTGAGATTTTGCGTGAGCGTTTCGAAAAAGCCGATTTGCCGGAAGAAGCCAAAAAGGAATTTGAGCGTGAGTTGGCGAAACTGGAGCGTCTGCCCAGCGCGGCGCCCGACTTTCACGTAACGCGCAGCTATTTGGAATTTGTTCTCGACCTGCCGTGGAATAAGTTGACCGACGACAACTTGGATATTCCGCATGCCCGCACAGTGCTGGATGAAGACCATTTTGGGCTGAAAGAGGTGAAAGAGCGGCTTCTGGAGCACTTGAGTGTGTTGAAACGGAATCCTGGGGCGAAGGCTCCGATCCTGTGTTTGGTTGGGCCTCCAGGCGTGGGGAAGACATCGCTGGGCCAATCGATTGCACGAGCGATCGGACGCAAGTTTGAGCGCTTCAGTCTAGGCGGTATGCACGATGAAGCCGAATTGCGCGGACACCGCCGAACTTATATCGGCGCCATGGCGGGACGCTTATTGCAGGCGATGCGGCGGGCAGGCGCGCAAAACCCGGTGCTGCTGCTGGATGAAGTAGACAAGCTGGGGCGCGATTTCCGTGGCGATCCTGCGGCCGCGTTGCTCGAAGTGCTCGACCCCGAGCAAAACAAAACGTTCCGCGACAACTATCTCGACATGGCGTTCGATTTGTCGAAGGTGCTGTTCGTAACGACTGCAAATACGCTTGATACCATTCCGCAAGCGCTGTTGGACCGTATGGAGATTCTGCGTCTATCTGGCTATAGCGAGGAAGAGAAGCAGCAGATTGCCAGGCGCTATCTGATTCCGAAACAATTGAAAAACACCGGGCTGTCGGACGAGCAGGTTGAGTTTACCGACGAAGGCTTGCAATCGATTATTCGGAATTACACGCGGGAAGCGGGATTGCGGCGGCTGGAGCGGGCGATTGCGCGGGTGACTCGCAAGGTCACACTGCGGTTTGCGGAGAATCAGACCGACAAAGTCTTTGTAACGCCGGACGTTCTCAATGACATGCTCGGCACCGAGATGTTCTTGCCTGAGCAGATGCGGAAGAATGTTCCACCGGGCGTAGTAACCGGTTTGGCCTGGACTGAGAGTGGCGGCGACGTTCTCTATATCGAGAGTGCGCTGCTGCCGAATGGAAAGGGCCTTACGCTGACTGGGCAATTAGGCGAAGTGATGCAGGAATCGGCGAAGATTGCGCAGAGTTATATCTGGTCGCACGCGGCCGATTTAGGCGTTGACCCGGAAACGATCAAGAATAGCGGCGTACATGTACACGTGCCGGCGGGAGCGATTCCGAAAGATGGGCCCTCAGCCGGGGTGACGATGACTTCGGCGATGGCGTCGCTCTACGCAGGGTTGCCGGCGCGGAACGATATCGCCATGACGGGCGAAGTAACGTTGGCGGGGCTGGTGCTGCCGATTGGCGGAGTGAAGGAGAAAGTGCTGGCGGCGCGGCGTGCCGGGATCAATAAGGTGATCCTGCCACAAGGGAACAAAAAGGATCTGCGCGATCTGCCCGATCACGTTAGGCAGGAGATGCAGTTCCACTTTGTGGACAGAGTGGAGGAAGTGTTGACGCTGGTGATTGCGGGGATCAATGTGAGGCCGCTGGCGATGGCGAGTTAGTTGACGAGCGGGGGAGCAATCCCTCGCGGCGGCCCAGATTCTCTGCCTCTTAGAATCGCGGCCATGACGCGCGGGCTGCGGTGTCCGTGCATCAAACGGCCACCACCCATAGTGGTCGCTCATCGGGTGCATAGGCAATTAGATAATTGTAAACGCGCCAGAAGCGCAAAGGGCGTGAGGTGAGGTCGGTTCGACGATGGCCCCGATTGGGGAACGGCACCAAGGCTTGAATCGCATCAAAGATTTTCGTAACAACAAGCTTCGCTGCGTCAAGGCTGTCATCCCCAACGTACTCGCCGATTTCCTTTAGATCGGTGTACGCCTCGGGATGGAGTTTGTAATCCTTCATTCTTTGGGGCGGCGTGCTTCGATGCTTTCCATCAAACGTGCGAAGGCTTCTTCGCCGTCGATAAGCTTGACTTTGCCGCTCTTGATATCGTCGTAACGGCGGTCGAGGGTTTCACCGGCGTTTTCCAGTTCCTCAAAATAGCCGGCCATGGCGTCTTCGATGAGTTCCTCGACGGGACGTCCGGTGTCTGTTACCCACTGCTCAACCTTGGCCTGAAGTTCGGGATTCGTGAATTGCAGTTGCATGCCCATAGGACTAGATTTACACAGCTTCAAACTGAAAAGAGAGACGGATTGAAGTTCCGTCTCCCTGTGGTTTTGGCTGTGAACGGACCAGCTATTTCGCCCACTTAGCTTCGAAAGCGAATTCGCGCAAAAGGTCAGGATCGGCTCCCCCCGGTGGAACCGAATATAGGCGTAAGAAATGGGGACCGGACTTAGTAATGCGGGGGAGATTTACATCAACTGTGTCGTGCCGGATAGAAGAGGTTCCCTTCCAGACAATGGAACCGCCGTGGTCGGCGAGTTCGACTGCGATGGGACCGGGAGACAAGCCGGCCGCGTTCAAATGCACGTGAAGCGGATGGCCTTCGGACACGATTGCCGTTTCGGAGCCGCGATATGCCGTAAGACTGACGTCGCGCGGGATCGAAAATAGAATTGCCCCGGCCGCCATGGCAAAACCAGCAGTGGCGAAGGACAATTTGGGAATGGTAAACCAGGTTTTCCAGGGGCTGAATCGATTAACCGACCGTTTTGCCGATGGTTTCGATTCCAGATTCCGGAGAGCCAAGCGGGTAACGGCGATCTGGGTTTCGAGAGTCTCGAGTTGATCCACGCAATACTCGCAGGCGAGTACGTGCGTTTCGAGAGATTCCAGCTCTTCTTCCGGCGACATATTGAGGAGGAAGCGTTCTAAGGCTTCCTCGCTCGGATGCTCGCGATATGGTTCGTTCATAATATAGTGCGGACTAAAGTCCGCTTCTCCATATCAGAAAAGTGCTTGTCAGCCCGCCTGTGCTCTCACGAAAACTGAGAAAATTCCGCTAGCGGCAAGTTTTTTCTTACCGATTTCGCCGAATTTCGCTTTAGCCCGGGACTTGAGTAGCCGAAATTGCGTTTCGGTCAGGTCCATTTCACGGCAAATCTGCTCCTGCGCTTGCTCTTTCAGATAGAAGCGGACCAATATCTCGCGGTCGCGCTCGGAGAGAGCGGACAAAGCGCTCTCCATGAGTTCGGCTTTTTGGCGAATCATGGCTTCCTGTTCGGGGTTCTGCTTGCGGTCGGCGACAGCGATACCGCTTTCGAGGTCGGCCTGCTCGCGCCGGTTATGCACAGCTTGTTCAATATAAGCGGCTACCTGGCGGCGAACAACGGTGCGGACGAAGCCCATGAGGCGCTCCGGCTCGCGCAGGTCGCCGCGGCGGATGGCGTTTACGACGATTAAGAACGTATCGTGTACTTTATCCTCTAACTCCTGAGGCCCCAATTGACGGCACAGGTAGTAGCGAATTCCGCGACTGAAGAGCTTGTAAAGTTGCTCCATGCCGGTTTCTTCGCCGACTTTGATCTGATGTACTAAAATTCCCCATTCCACGGGTGAATATCCTGCTTTGGAGGTCTTTTCTCTGGCCTCTTGATTTTGCGGCTGACTACCGACTTGAAGGGGTGCTGGTTGGGTGGCCACCATGAATCTCCGAATCATTCCTTAGAAACAATCGAGTAAGCTGCCCAGTAAGAGGGCAGGCTGGTAAAGCCGCTGCTGCGCCGCATCTCGAGTTGGGTCTGAGCCAGGGCCAAGGCGGCGCGCTGGCTGAGAGAACCGGATTTGAGGGCATGCAAATGGCTGTAAAAAGAGGAAAAAAAGCGGCCTGAGCTATCGGGTGTGGGCCAAGCGCTGGCTATGACGGCGGCCGCACCGGCCAGAAGCCAAGCGCGGCTTAAGCCGAGCAAGCCGGCACTGGGAACGGCTTTCCCCTGGCCCGACGAACACCCGCTCAGGACCACTAAACTGCCGGGCAAACGAAACGTCGCTATTGCCTCCGGCGTGAGCAACTCGGGCACGCCGTTTTTCAGACTGAGCGCCAGCGCCGCTTCCTGTGACTGGTCAGGCGGACTAACGACATGGACTGCAAAATGAAGCAGTTCCGGGGGAGGTGACAGAGCTTTACGTAAGCCCTCGGTGGAAGCCTGGAGCCCCTCAACGATCTGTTGCTCGGGGAGTCCGCTTTGTTGGGCGGAAGCGCGAACCTCCTGACCGCTGCCCGCCAGGCGTGCAAGAGTAAGAGAACTTGCTTCGACAGGCGATGCCCAATCCGGGGCGTGCTTGAGCCGACTATCGGCTTGGTTGTAGATTGGATCGGCGACGCCGAGAAAGCGGGCGGCGGGCGTCTGATCCTTAGGAGAAAGTAAGAGCAATTCGCTGGGCGAAAAGCGCAAGCTGCGTTTCTCGAGTAGCCATTCACCGCCGCCGGCAGCTGCCGGATTTGGCGAGGCGGCGAAGGGGACTCCATTGAGCAAGGCGCCATCGGCCACCATAAGCCATTCGGATTTGCGCGCCAAACGGGGAGGTAGGCAGCCAAAGAGGGATTGACTCAGTTTCTGCCCGGCATCCTTTACATCTCCTCCATCGCGCACGGCTTTGGTGAGACGGACGGCCTCACTCTCGATTTTTTCCCGATTGTCTATTTGAAAAAGGTTCACTTGATCTCCGGTGATCGCCCACAAATACGACTTCAAATCGCCCAGCGAGAGGCTAAGGAGGAGCTCACTCCCTGATAACCTAGACTGGATATCTCTAAGTGAATTCTTGCGTAAATTTTTCTCGCTTGAAAAATAATTCTTCCCAATTTGAATCGCATTTTGATTTTCAAATTCGCTAATCTCGGTGCGAATTCGTCCCAGATCGGCTTGATCGGCTTTGCTGTTGCGGCCCAGAGTAACGCGCGCCTGGGCGGATTGCAGTGCCGATAATTTTTGAAAATAACTATCCGAGACTTTTACATCTGTTGCAAGAGAGAGTCTTAGCTGCTCACGCAGACTGGCGGCACGGTTAGCGGCCAGCACTTCGAAGGCTTCGTTCCGGAGGCTGGGATCGTTCTGCGCCAGAGAAATCTCGGCCGCTAAATGCGCAAAATCTTTATAGATTTCGTGCAATAGTACGACAGTTTGGGTGTTAGTGGTATCTCCTGGTAAGGCGCCTTGCCGCCAAATATCGGCCGATTGGACCGCGCGGCGGAATTCGGCTAATGCCTGGATTTTTCTGCCGGAGGCGAGGAGAATTTGCCCGCGAATGTGAATGGGATAGTACTGGGCGTTGGTTTTGAACGAAGGGCTCTTAGAGGAGAGCGCCTGGTCGATTAAATTGAGAGCCTTGGCATAATCGGGCTGGCGGCACTTTAATTCGAACTCAGCCAGGTGCTCCTGGCTGGTGGGGAGAGCGTCGTTGTCGTGCAAAGCCTCGCGCAATGCGAATGCTTTACTGAACGATTGCCCCGCTGGAGCGGTCTGATGGTCGCGCAGCAGCGCCACGCCGCGATTGTCCCAAGCGGCGGCCTCCAAAGATTTGTCGCCGATTTGCTGGGCCAGAGCAATCGCCTGCTGGAAGAAGATTTCCCCTTCCGCGATGTCTCCCTGAACGTAGTACAAGGACGCCTGAAGGTAAAGAGCGTTTACCAGATATTCCCGGCCTTGGGGAGCGTTTGGCGTCGCAAGCTTGAGTTGTTCGACAGCGAGTTTCCCATCGATCTCAGCGGTTTGAAAATCACCCAACTGCCGATAGATACTGGCAACGGTGCCGCTGGCACGGCCGGTTAACAGGTGATCGCCGGAACTGCGCGCCAGTTGCAAGGCTTCCAGGGCAGCTGTTAGCGCGCTCTGGTATTGAAAGGAAAGAAGCTGCACGCTGGCAATCGAAATCAAGGCACGCGTGATCTGTGGCGTGTTCTTTTGTTCGCGCGCCAACTCAAGCGCGCGATTGAACCGGCTGAGCGCGCCGCTAAACTTGCCTGCGTTGCGCAGAGTCCGGCCTTCAGCCAATGCCGCTTCTATGGGATCTTTTACTGGGTCACGCTGAAGTTGGTTTGCCGCAAGCAGACCAAAATGCAAAAAGCTAAGCACACTCAGCGCGGTTGTCACCGCAAACAGCCACTCAACGAGTGCCTGGACGGCTCGCCTTAGTGGTGGCAGAGTTTAGTCTCTATTACAGCTCTCGGAAAACTAACTCTACCACCATTCTGGATATACCGCCAGAATAATCTCAAATGTGCGGATGGATTGGCGAACGGAATTAACGGCCAAGCAGCGTAAGAACGAACGCGACGATTGCATCGAAAATCACCGGATGAAACATTGTTTTGCTCCCTTCGCACACGAAGTTCGCATTGGCGGCGTTCACGCGATCAGAAAAAAGAGAGCTAAGTGATTGAAATGAAGAGAGAAAAAAAATATCAAACTTTTGTGATCCGCCGCACGGCCCCCGTTGGGGGCCGTCAGGAGGACGGATGAAAATGGGGGGACTTGACAGGTTTGGGAGGCTGGAAGTAGATCCCCAGCGAAGCAAGAGACCGATTTCTAGTTGGAGCTTTCGAGCCCGTTTGTGATCCTGGTCAGGACGCAGCTACTGGAACCTGGAACTGTCGTCCCGCTACGGCGGTGAACACGCATAGGAATGTCTTTACGTCGTCCCAGGCGTCCCTCGCTCGGTGATCGAACGAGGAGTGTAACAGGTGAAAGAAAGACCAAAGCGGCGGTGCTGCGGCATTGACGTGCATAAAAACAGTGTGAGTGTTTGCATCTTGCCCCCCAAAGGACAAGCGGATCAGAGCATCAAGAGGCGGAGTTTCCCGACATGCACGCGCGATTTGCGGCAACTGCGGAACTGGTTGAAGAACTGCGGTGTGTCCGAAATTGCGATGGAATCGACGGGCCAGTACTGGAGACCGTTGTGGAACATTCTCGAAGGCGAGTTTGAGAAGCTGCTGTTGGTGAATCCGCAGCACATCAAAGGACTGGACGGCCGCAAGACCGACCGCCGCGATGCGCAATGGATTGCCGAGTTGCTGGAGGACGGACGCTTGAAGGGGAGTTGGGTGCCGCCGCGCGAGATTCGCGAGTTGCGAGACCTGACGCGGCAGCGGGTGCATACGCTGGAAGACCGCACGCGGGTGCGCAACCGGATTGAGCAGTTGTGCCAGAGCAACAACATCAAAGTGTCCTCGGTGGCGACGGATCTGTTCGGGCTGTCGGGGCGGAGCATGCTGAAGGCGTTGGTGGAAGGTAAGCGCGATGCCGGCTGGATGGCTGATTACGCGCGCGGCACTTTGCGCAACAAGAAGCGCCAGTTGGAAAGCGCGCTGGACGGCACGTTCACCGCCGAACAACGCTGGCTGCTGGGCCGGGAGTTGGCGCAGCTGGAGTGGCTGGAAAAGCAACTGGAGGAGATGGAAGCCGAAATCGGGCGGCGGACCGCTCCCTTCTCCGAGGAGCTACGTCGTCTGATTACGATCCCGGGGGTGGACCGTGTCACGGCATGGACGATCGTTGCCGAGGTGGGAGTGGACATGCAGCCGTTCGAAGACGCCCGCCACTTGGCCAGTTGGGCGGGGCTTTGCCCTGGCAATCGCGAAAGCGGTGGCAAGCGGATGAGCGGCCGGACGCGCAAGGCGAACTGCTACGTGAAACGCGCTTTATGCCAGGCCGCTTGGGCTGCTTCGCACACCAAGAACAACTATCGGGCGGCTTTCTATCGCCGCCTATGTGTCCGCAAGGGGGCACCCAAAGCTGTGATGGCCTTGGCTCATCACAGGGTCGCCATTGTCTATCACATCCTCGCTCATCAAACTCAATATGTGGAATTGGGCGCCGATTACTACGATCAGCGCAACAAGCCGAGGGTGGTGAACCGCTTACTCAAGCGGCTCCAGAACTTGGGTTTTGAGGTAACTCTCCAGCCCAGCACGCCGGTTTTGATCGAGCCGTCTTCCAGCGATGCTTCGGCGTGCCTACCTGGGTCCGATCTCCCTGCGCTCGACGCTCCCTCCGCCCCACTTCTGCTACGGAAGCGCAAGAGGGGCCGCCCCTGCAAGTGCGCTGAGCGCGGAATTACTTGTAAACATGGCCCGCTGCCGACCCTAACTCGTTGATTCCACATCCGTCTGCGACACAAGAATTTTCATAGGAATTTTCATAGGAATTTTCATAGGAATTTTCATAGGACCCGAAAAAGGACCGATGGGAACGGAAGAAAATGAGCGGGATTGAGCACGCCGAAGAACGAAAATCAGGCTTTTAATTTGCCCCGAATTTTGCGGGCCAGCTTTTCAATTTCTTCGGTCTTTTTTAGGGAAGAGACGGCTACGACAAACTCACCGTTGTGCTTCAGTTCAGCGCGCAGGTCTTCCGCCAGTTGAATCAACGATTCCACTTCCTTTAAGGCTTCTTCATGAGCCTCTTTGGAGATGGCATCTTTTTGAGATTTGCCGTTGGGGAGGCGGGGATCCTCGTCTTTTTCAGGATTCGGCGGAGTCCGGCGGTTGCTCTGGTCCTCGGGCAGTTGCGCTGCCCGTCCAAAGCTTGCGGAGAGAATTGCCAGGATTGCCAGGCGGCGGGTTGGGCTCATTCTGGTTGCTATGATAAGCCACATTGCAAAAGTGAGAAAAGGAGCAAAGGAGCGTGATGGCTTGGAAGTAACGGTGGGAATCATCGGCTTGGGAAACGTTGGCTCCGGCGCGCTGCAAATTCTGACGGAGAACGCCGGCGGGATTCAAGAGAAGCTGGGTTTTCCGTTACGGGTAAAGGCGGTGTGCAGCCGTCAGGTGGAGCAGAAAAAGCTGCCGTTGACGGCTGTGGTGACGCGCACGACGGACTGGCGCGAGGTAGTGTCGGACCCCGAAATAGACATTATTGTCGAGTTAATTGGCGGCACGGCGACCGCGGGACACATTATTGAAGAAGCGCTACGGCAGCGGAAGTCGGTGGTGACGGCGAATAAGGAGTTAATGGCGCTGCGGGGGGCGGATTTGTGGGCGATTGCCAGCCGGAACGGGGTCAACTTGGCCATGGAGGCGAGCGTGGCGGGGGGTATTCCCATTCACAGTATCTTGCGCGAAGGAATTGCGGGAGACCGGGTGATGGAGTTGTACGGCATTCTGAATGGCACGAGTAATTTTATTCTCACCGAGATCGAAAAGAGCAATGCCAAGTTCGAATCGGTTTTGGCGGAAGCGCAGCAGCTTGGCTACGCGGAGGCGGACCCTTCGGCGGATATCGATGGATTGGATGCGCGCTCGAAGCTGGCGATATTAGCGGCGCTGGCGTTTGGCGAGAAGCTGACTCCGGCGGACATATATACGGAAGGAATTCGGCGCATTATGCCGGTGGATTTCGAATATGCACACCAACTGAAGCACACTATTCGTCTGGTGTGCCTGGCGCGGCAGAACGAAAATGGCCTGCTGCTTTCGGTACGGCCGACGCTCGTGCCGCAAGCGGCGATTTTGGCGCAGGTAAAAGGGGCCTACAACGCGATCTGGGTGCGAGGCGCATATGGAGAAGATACGTTCTACTATGGGCGGGGCGCGGGGGCGAAGCCCACTGGCGTGGCGGTGGTGAGCGATTTGATGCGGGTGGCGCGCGAGATCCGTTATGGGAGCCCGGAACGGGTGAGCCCGTTCGCGCACGAGCGGCTGGGGGAATATAAGCCACTGAATATCAGCACGCAGGAAGTGCCCTTTTTTCTGCGCTTTCGGGTAGAGGACAAAGCGGGCATTATCGCGACGCTGGCCACGATTTTGGCGAGACATAAAATTGGCATTGACGCTGTTTTGCAGCTACCGAGGGAAGATTGGCGGGATCTGCCATTTGTCATTACAACCGAAGCGGCGAAAGAGCAGGCGTTGCGCGAGGCCCTGGTGGATATTCGCGAGGCGGATTTCCTGGTGGAGCCGCCGTTCGCGCTGCCGATGGAGCGAGGATTCTAAGAATTCCAGTTCTAAGCGTGATTACTCTAGAAATAGCTTCATCGGCGCTGGTGGTTTTAGTGGGCGCGGCGGGCGCGGGAAAATCGACATTCGCGCGCGAGCATTTCCGGGCCAGTGAAGTTCTTTCGTCGGATTTTTTCCGCGGAATCGTGAGTGACGATGAGGGCGAGCAGGAGGCCACAGCGGATGCGTTCGAGCTGCTCCATTTGGTTTTAGAGAAGCGGCTGCGGCGCGGCAAGCTGTGTGTGGTGGACGCCACCAATGTCCGCGCGGAGGATAGAATCCGATTGATTGAACAGGCGAGGCGGTTTGCGCGGCCGGCGGTGGCGATTGTATTGGAGACGCCCGACGAGGTTTGCGTAGAACGGGCAGCCAGCCGCGCAAACCGCATGGTTCGACCGGAGATCGTTCTGCAACAGCTGGCGGACCTGAAGCAGGGTTTTGGCGGCAGTAGCGAAGGGTTCAGTGAGGTTTATCGATTGCATCTTGCGGACCAGATCGAGATCCGACGGGACGTGAGGTAAATCTCAGTTATTTTGCAAGGGGGGCGATTGCCAGATACTTTCCGAGACAATGAGCGGGGCGCCTTTACGGTTTGGTTTACGGGGCTGTCCGGGGCAGGGAAGACGACGTTAGCGCAGGCGCTGGCAATGCATCTAGCGGATGTTTCATTGCCCTATGAATTACTGGATGGGGACGAGATACGCAACGGGCTTTGCCGGGATCTGGGTTTTTCGAAAAAGGACCGCGATGAAAATGTGCGGCGGCTGGCTTTCGTGGCAAAACTTCTGAACCGGCATGGGGTGATCGCAATCGTTGCCGCCATATCGCCTTACCGCGATGCGAGGCAGAAGGCGAGGGAAGTGTGCGGCGGCTTTGTTGAGGTTTTCGTTGATTGTTCTTTGAAAACTCTGGTCGAGCGCGACCCGAAAGGCTTGTATCTGCGGGCGATGGCGGGAGAACTGGAGCATTTTACGGGAGTTTCGGACCCGTACGAACCGCCGGAAGCGCCGGAGATCCACATCCGTTCAGATTCACAAACGCAAGAAGAGAGTGTGACTTGGCTGCTTACGAAGCTGAGCGAGACGAAGGGATTGCCAACCGTGCGGCGTGGGTGGAAGCAAAAGAAAATATCCGCATAAATGCAGAGCGCCTTCCTGATGGGCCTCTCCTCCCGGTTGCTAAACTGAGACTTTAGTCCCACACTGGAGATCCGATGGCCGCATCTGTCCGCCGTAAGTCCGTTGTTGTCAATGTTGGAGGAGTGAAGGTGGGTGGCTTGAACCCGATTGTGGTTCAGTCGATGACCAACACCGATACCGCCGATTCCGCCTCTACGGTGAACCAGGTCATGCAATTGGCCCGCGCCGGTTCTGAATTGGTTCGGATCACCGTAAATACAGAGGAAGCGGCGCAGGCGGTTCCGACGATTGTCAAGACGCTGAGGCAGTTTGGCGTGACGGTTCCGATCATTGGCGATTTTCATTACAACGGGCATATTTTGTTGAAGAAGTATCCCGAATGCGCGCGGGCCTTGGATAAATACCGAATCAATCCCGGAAACGTGAATATTGGCCGGAAGCAGGATGACAATTTCCGCACGATGATTGAAGCGGCGATTGAGTATGACCGGCCGGTGCGGATTGGGGTGAACTGGGGGTCGCTCGATTCGGTGCTGCTGACGCAGATGATGGATGAGAATGCCAAGTCTAGAGAGCCTTTGGACGCCATGGAGGTGACCCGGCGGGCGATTGTGGAAAGCGCGTTGCGGAGCGCGGAAAACGCCGAGCGCTATGGCTTGGGGCGGGACAAGATTATTCTGAGCGCGAAAGTCAGTAATGTGCAGGATTTGGTTTCGGTCTACGAGATGCTGGCGGCGCGCTGCGATTATGCCCTACATGTGGGTTTAACCGAAGCCGGTATTGGTTCCAAGGGGATAGTCGCGACAAGCGCGGCGCTGGCCGTTTTGCTGCAACAGGGGATTGGCGACACGATTCGCGCTTCTTTAACGCCGCTGCCCAATGGCGACCGATCAGAAGAAGTGATTGTGAGCCAGCAGATTTTGCAGGCGCTGAATCTGCGCAGTTTCACGCCACAAGTGGCTGCTTGTCCCGGATGTGGCCGGACAACGAGTACGTTCTTCCAGGACATGGCCGACCAGATTCAAACATATTTGCGTGAGCAGATGTTGGTTTGGCGCGACAAATATGCGGGCGTGGAAGAAATGAAAGTGGCGGTGATGGGCTGTGTGGTGAATGGACCGGGAGAATCAAAGCATGCCGACATTGGTATTTCTTTGCCGGGAACGTTTGAGACGCCTGTGGCGCCGGTTTATGTGGATGGCAAGCTTTCGACGACGCTGCGCGGAGATCATATTGTGGAAGAGTTCCGAGGAATTTTAGACCGGTACGTCGAAGAGAAATATGGGAGCAGGGTGTTGGCCGAGACGGTAGCTTAACGCTGGCCGATCGCTCTACTCTTCCATCTCGAGCGGTTCGGTCGATTCCGCTAAAGCCGCCAATTCCTCATCGGAAACGCCTGGATCGAGCAGCCTGATCGCTTGGCGGGCGAATGCTTCCGGCACCGCGACCGCAATGTAGGCGGGAATGCCGTTCTTCTTTAGTTGTTCCTGGGCGTGCGCGGCGTCTTCGGCGGATTCGAACTCAACCACGTTCACCAGTTGCTCGCCGCTGCTTAGTTCAGCTTCCGGCGATTCGCCTTCCACCGCGAGGCCACGGCGGCTCATTTCCTCGTCGTAAAGGGTTTTCGCGGCATCCACGAGCTCATCTCGTTTTATTTCCAACAGAGCAATATCGGATAGGCCGGAGAAGTGTTTTTGGAAGTCGCTTTGCGCTGCGCCCATGGCCCTTATTCTCTCTCATTTGGGATAGCTGGGAAAATCTACTATATGCCGAGCGTACAGATCTTCGGTGTGAGGAACTCGCAAGAGACGCGAGCCGCTGAACGATTCTTTAAAGAGAGACGAGCCCAGATACATTTGGTGGATTTGGCGCAGAAGCCGATGTCGCCGGGCGAGATCAGAAGGTTTGTGGAGCGATTTGGGCTTTTAGGTTTGGTGGAGACGGAGGGGAAGGCGTATATGGATGCCGGCCTGAAGTATCTGAAGATCTCGGACACGGAGTTACTCGGCAAGATTGAAAGGCAGCCCAAACTCTTAAAGCTGCCGCTGGTGCGGTCTGGAAACCGGCTGAGTATTGGCCGGGATGAGAAGGCTTGGACCCAAATGATGGATTCAGACATGCCACGCTGAGCGGATTCATCGAGTTTTTGTTACAACGCGATTTCCAAGCAAACGATTTCCCGATGCTCTTAGTAAAGAGTAGCGAGCGTTGAGGAAATGTCACATGGTTGTAAAAAAAATGCGCGAGTCTAGTAAGGACTTGGACTATTCCAAGGAGAAATTGCAGCTTAAGTGGAAATAATTTCGGAGCTCAGAATGGGACTCCGAATAGCGGCAGCTTTGTCCCAAAAAGACTTCAGCCGGATATGAGCACTGGTCACTGGATGGCAGCGCGGGTGCGGACGAACCGGGAGTTTTCTATTTCGTCGGCGCTCCGTCTTAAAGGTTATGAGACGTTCGTTCCCGGATACGTCAGCGTGCGCGAATGGAGCGACCGGAAAAAAGCTCTTGAGCTACCCTTGATCTCCGGCTATGTGTTCGTTCGAACCGTACCGGATGGCGCGCATTCGCTGGTTGTCTCGACTCCGGGAGTAATGAAGATCGTGGGATTTGGGGGCCGGATCGCCGCGATTGACGACGGGGAGATTGAACGGGTGAGAACAGTCGCGAATTCCTCGCTGAGAACCGAACCTTGGTCTTACATAAAGCAAAATTCGCAGGTGAGGATTACGCGGGGTTCGCTGGCCGGCATTCCGGGCACGATCCTGCAGGTACGGGAAAATACGATGTTGGTGGTCTCAATCGATATCCTTCAGCGTTCGGTGGCGGTTCATATTGACCGCTCTTGGGTAGAACCGGTTTAGGATCACTGGAGCTTACAATTCAAATGACAATTCGCCCCATTTATGTAGTTGCGTGCTTCTTGTTGGCCGGGCCGTTCGGAATGAGCGCGGTAAAGAAGTATGCCGCGCCGCCGCCGGAGTTTTTCCAATCGAACCCGGCTGGCCGGCCGGTTGTGATCGGACCGGGCGACGTGCTGATTGTGCGGTTCTATTTCGACCCCGAGTTGAACAAAACGGTAAAAGTTCGCGAGGATGGAAAAATCTCGCTGGACTTGTTCCAGGGAATTTCGGCAGCGGGGCAGACGCCGGAAGAACTGCAAAAGACCTTGGTGGGCCTCTATTCGAAGGAATTCACCAAGCCCGAGATCACGGTTGATGTGGAATCGCGAGCGAACAGCTTTGCCTATGTGACCGGCGAAGTGCTTCAGCCCGGGGCAAAGGAGGTACGGGGAAGGATGACGGTTGCCGCGGTGCTCGCCACGAGTCAGGTGAGCGAGAGGACGGCCGCTACAAAATCGGTGTTTCTGATGCGTCTTGCGGAAGCGGGAAAATATCGCGTTTTTAAGCTGGACGCTTCCTTTCCGGGGGGTATGGCGCGGGACCTGGACGTGGCGCCCGGCGATATTCTTTTTGTGCCGCGGAAAGGGATCGTGAAAGCGGACGAGTTCATCGAACAATACTTCCGGCAACTCCTGCCCGTTTCGTCGAGCGCCAGCGCTAGCGTTTTGTTTACACCGGGCAATCCGGTGTATAACACCGTGGCGGCAGGGCACTAACCCGTTCTTATTTCTTCGTCACAAAGCATGAAACTCACAATTCGGGACGTTTTGAATTCGCTGTTCCGGTATTCACGAGCCTTAGTAACATTCTGGGCGGTGATTTTAGTTGCCTCATTGGTGTTCTACTCGCAAACGCAAAAGATGTATGAATCTAAGGCCAAAATTCTGATTTCGATGGGAACGGAGGCGCTAGGAAAGGCGGAGTATCTGAACGCGAAGAATCGCCAGTTGGTACAGCGGGAGGAGGAAATACGCAACGAGCAGGAGATACTCAAAAGCCACGAAGTGATGCTGACCACCGCGAAATGGATTTTGGGAGCACCGGCGCCCGGTTCGCCGCCACCGGTTGCGGACTGGCGGGTGAAAGAAGCAAGGCGCTTCCTCACCGGCCAGGAAGAGCCGCCCACTCTTCTGCTTAGGCTGACGAGAATGGCTTCGCAAGCGCTGAGCAGGATGTCCGCCGCGCATCCAGTGACGCAGGCTGAACAGTTGGAAGGTATTGCGAAGGGTCTGTCGAACGGCCTGAGCGTCAAAGCAATTTATGACTCGGATGCTCTCGATGTTAGCTTTAGGGATCGCAATGCGCGGGTTGCGCAAACGATTCTGCAGTTGTTGATTGCCGCTTATCTGGATCATCACATCGCAGTGTTCCAAAGCAACGCCGAAGCCGAACTCCTCAAAGCGCAGCTTGAGCGTTCCGTTGGCAAGTACCATGACCGGCTGGGCGAATTTTCGTCGTTCATGAACAATCACCGGGTATATAACGACGACTCGCAAGTGAATGTGCTGCTGGAACGGCGGGAGAAGCTGAAACAGGAATTGAATGAGGCGGTGGCAAACGGCGATGCGGCTGCGGCACGGCTGGCTTCCTTGAAAGGGATCGAAGAATCGCTGCACGAGTTTGAGCGGTACAGTACAACGGAGGTTCGCAATAAGCAACGGGACGCGCTGCTGGCCAAAATCGACGACGCGGCGGTAGAAGAGCAAACGCTTTTGGCCCGGCATCCGAAAGGGAGCCGCGCTTACGAAGAAGAGCAGTCGAAATTAAACGAGTTGCGGCGGCTTCTGGAACAAGAACCCGCGCGGGTGGTTCAAGAAACAGAGCAGCGCCGGAGCAAGGCTTCCGAATTCGTCGAATCTGAAATTATCAACGTAACGGAGGGGCAGCGCGGGAACCAGGCACGGATTGAACGCTTGAAAAACGATCTGGAAAATTTGGATTCCGAGATGAATAGTTATGCGACGAACCTGAAGGATTTCAATTCGCTGAAACTAGACCTGACATTCGCCAAACAGGAATCGGAACAGATGGCGCAGGTCTATGTGGATAGCCGGTTGAAAGGACTAACATCGCAGCACGGGATCACGGATATTTCGATTATCGACATACCAACATGGGATCCGCTGCCGGCCAGCCCTAAGAAGGAGATTGTGATGGCCGCAACAGTTCTGCTCTTGATGCTGGGAAGTTTCGCTCTTCTGCTGGCTTGCCACAACCTGGATACCACCATGGCAGACCCGGCGGCGGCCGAGGCGCAGCTTGGGCTTCCGGTGGCCGGAACGATACCGCTCATTAAGGGAGAAGCGCGCCAGAAAGACTTTCGGGATTTATTCGCGCTGGAAAACCAGCGGGAGTTTGCCAGGATTTATCAAGCGGTGAGGGAGCACCGCGCGGAAGGCAAAATTATTTTGCTGGCGGAGTCGAATCCGAAAGAGGGCGCCAGTCTGCTTGGCTATGGTCTGGCCAGATTTCTGAGTCTGTACGCTCGCGAGAAAACTACCTTTATCGACGGCACGGCGCATCCGATAACGGAGTCTGCCAGCGTGAGTGACGGAGGCATCGCAGACGAATCGGCGGTTCTGGCGTGGCCCACCGCGGAACAGGGTGCTGCCTACGACCGGGGAAGCGATGCAGCAGCCGTGCTCGCCAAGTTGCGGAAGGAATTCGCCTACGTGGTGGTGGCGGCCGGGCCGGCCAAAGATGCGACTGACTTACTGACGATTGGCGGCATCGTATCGGCGGTGTTCTTCGTCGTTGAAGCGGGTAAGACGCGCCGTTGGGCCGCGCAATACAGTCTGGATCTTTTGCAACGGTACGGATTCCATGACATACGGTTGATCCTGAATAAGCGCAAATTCTATATTCCGGGTTGGTTGATGAGGTTTGTGTGAGGAGGAAATTCCTGGAGGTTTGCGGGAAAGCGAACTTCGGTTTTTCCAGGTTCTATACGTGGCTGCTCGAAAGCAGCTTCAAAACTTGCGGGCGCGATGTGCTCCTCCAATTTCCCATTCGCCTTGGGCAGCCGGGTTCCATAAGTGTGGGCGCGGGCACAATCATTTACGCGCGCACATGGATCAACGCGGTTTCAGAGTGGGCGGGCGTGAACTATGGCGGGGAGGTCAGGATTGGAGATCGGGTCATCATATCTTACGGCGTGCAGATTTCAGCGGCTGGCGCGGTGGATATCGAGGATGACGTGGCACTGAGCGCAGGGGCGGTGATTGTGGACCATATTCACGACCACAGGCATCCGGGGGTGCCGGTGATCAAAGCTCCGTTGTCCAAACCCCGACCGGTGCGGATTGGGAAGGGCTCCTTTCTGGGTGTGCATTGCTTTATCGGGCCAGGAGTGCAAATTGGAGAACACGCTGTTGTGGCAGCAAACGCGGTGGTGTTGAACGACGTGCCCGCGTATGCTCTGGCGGCAGGCAACCCGGCGCGCGTTATCCGATTTCACGATCCCGAAAAGAACCTGGCCAACGCTCGATTGAACGGAGTTGAGCGTGCCTGAGCGGCACGCTGTGGCCGAACCGTCCGATTTCGAAGCGGCGGACGCAGCAACGATTGGGCCCGGGAGCAGCCTGTTCTCGAACAGCGTTGCCATGGGGTTGGCAAATGTTCTTAGCCGCGGGCTCGGTTATGTTTATTTCATACTGATGGCTCGCCGTTTGGAAGCGCGGTATGTGGGGGCGTACGCGATTCTGGTTACGGCCGCCATGCTGGTGGAATCGGTTGCGAACCTGGGGCTTGACAAGATAGTGATCCGCGAGATTGCCAGCAGCGATGTGAGCGGAGGGAAGGGATATTTCTGGGCGGCGCTGCCGATCCGCTTCGCCACGGCGGCGTTGGCGGCAACCGGCGCGTGGCTGGTGCTTTGGCTGTTTTTCAAGGATTTATTGTTGGGGGGAGCGTTCAGCAGCTTATTGTTTCTCACGGCAGTTTTCCCTTCGGTTGCATCCAGAAACTGTGAGGCGTTTCTCACCGCTCAGCAGCGACTTGTGCCCATCGCGGCGGCTCAACTCAGTGAGCGATTTATCATTTTCGCCGCAGTGCTGCTGCTTGTCCCAGGGGCCATCAGCTTCAGCGGTTTGCTTTTATTTACACCAGCCGGGGCTTTGGCTCGCCTCGCGATCACTTCGCGGTTTACTATGCGGCTCTGGGCGCGTGACATGGCTTCGAAACGAGTCGATATGAGGCGCTTGATTCGGCAAGGAACCGAATTGTTTTCGGTGGAGATTCTGGCGCAAGTATATTTCCGCTCGGATGTGTTTCTGCTTGCGAGGATGGACGGCCTGCGCGAGACGGGCGTCTATCAGATCGCCTATAAGGTCTTCGATTGCTGCTTATCGTTGTTCAGCGGCTTTCTGCAGGCCGCCTACCCGAGACTGGTGCGCGACAGGAACGGCAGATCTTTGAAGGCGATGCTGGTTTGGGGCACGGTTTTGCTTGCGGTACCGGTGGCCATGATTGTTCTGGGACGGCATTCGATTCTGGGCGCGCTAAGGCCTGAATATGTTAGCGGGTCCACGGCGCTGATTTGGTTGATGCTCACGGTGCCGCTAGTCTACATTACGTCAACGCTGGCAAACGCGGCCATTGCAGCAGGGCGAGTCAGAATACTGATTGGTTTGGCGGGTTTGCTGCTGGTGACCAACGTTGGGTTAAACCTGATTTTGATTCCTAAGTGGTCCATAAACGGGGCGGCATTTTCGACGTTCGCGTGTGAACTCTTGAGCGCCTCTCTGCTGGCGCCGATCATGCTCTGGCGTGAGAGTCCGCTTACTAAGGTACGCGCTGCCGAAAAGTCAGAACCAGCATTGTAAGAGAGTGGATACTAAGTGCAGAACGTAGAAACTCTCCCACGAAAACTGCTTGTGTTTCCGGCCTCGCTGGCGTTATGGGCGGCCATAGCGGTGCTAATGGGTGGCGCGTTCGCCATCACAGGGCTCGCCGGAATCTTCGTCTCGGCGGCACTAGCCTCGTGGGTGCTTTTTGGGGCGCTCGCCGCTAAATTCCCAACGGCCGCGATGGGAGTGGCCATCTGGTGTCTGGGCCTAGCGCCGTTTAACTGGGGATTGGAGACAGGCGTCATTCCGAAGTTGTTTGGAGATGAGGCGTTGCTGCTTCTTTATCTGGCGTCGTTCCCCTTCCTCTATCTCTTTACAAAAAGATCCTGGCAGCCTGGCTTCGGCGGCCTCTATCTCCTTCTCGCAGTATTGCTATGTACGCAGGCACTTTCCTTCGCGGCCGGTATCGACTTAATCGCATTTCGAAATTTTGTTGAAACCTGCGTGCTTGGCGCGCTGCTGTTAGTGCTCTTCCTGCAAGAATCGTCGAACAGCAACCCGGAAGCGATTACGAAGTTTGTGGTGGGCGTAACCGTCACCGTAGCGGCGCTTAGTGTGGTGGAGCGAATTGTGCAACGGAACCCGATCATGGAACAGGACCCGCTCTACCTTTCGCCGGAACTGGCGCGCATCACGGAGGGTGTCTACCGGCCCTACGTCACGTTCTTTCATCCATCCGAAGCCGGCACGTTCATGGCGCTAGGAGTTCCATTCGCCGTTCGCGTGTGGCTGGAGCGCAAATCATGGCTAGCTTTCATGGGACTGCTAACGCTCGCCGCCGGACTTTTTGTAAACGCAACGCGCGGGGTTTGGGTTGGGGTATTGATCGCGGGCTTGTTGGAACTGCGTAACGCGTTGTTGTTGATATCGGCGACGGTTCCAATAGCAGCTCTAGGAGGATGGATTGGCTACGCTGTTTTCAAGAACACTCCGTTCATGCAGAGAGCCGCCGATCCAGAGGATCTTTTCAGTAGATTGGAGATGTGGAGGATCGCCGGAAAGATTTTCCTGGCGCACCCGCTGCTGGGCGTAGGGCATATGCAATTCGGGGCAGTGTATCTCGATTATGTTAGAGAGTTGAGTAATTACGCCCACTTTGACATATCTACCGTGTTCGTGGCCGATAACATGTTTATAACAACGATTGCGGAGCACGGCTTCTTAGGCGTGGCAAGCTTAGTGGCATTCCTGCTGTTCATTGGCCATTTGCTGAGGAACCTCCGGAAAAAGCTTCAGCGCTCCGGCGATGGGGCGCGAGCGGCCTTTGTCCGCTGTTGCGAACTGGCGCTAGTGATCTATGTTGTGAGCGGGTGTTTCGCGGATGTTCAACAGTTCACAAAAGCCACAAAACTCACTTTTATTTTGATTGGGTTAGGACTGGCGGAAGGAGTTCGGCAGGCGCCCTCGCACGGTAGCGCCGCTATGACGGAGCACACCTCCGAACCGGCAGTGCGACGGCAGGAAGCGTAGCCGATGCTTTACCTTCATGGAATTGGACACTACCATCCGGAAACGGTGATCGACAACAGATTTCTGGTTGACCTTGATATAGGCATCGATGAGGATTGGATTCTGCAGCGGGTGGGGATCCGGGAACGGCGCTCGGTTTTGGATCTGGAATATATACGCACGACGCACAACGAGGATGTACGCGCGGCGCAAGAGGCCTCGGGTTACTCAAACGCGCAAACGGGCTGCCGGGCCGCGCAAATGGCGCTGTTGCGCGCGAGTCTGGAACCCTCCGATATCGGGATGGTGGTGGCGGGTGGATGTTCGCCGCAGAACCTGATACCGGCGGACGCTTGTACGATTGCCGCCGAGTTGGGAATAGAAGCTCCCAGCTTCGACATCAATTCCGCTTGCTCCAGCTTCGCCGTTCAGATGTGGTTGCTCAGCAGGCTCTCAACCGCCGAAGGCCCCGACTTCGTTCTGGTAGTGAACCCCGAAAATAATACGCGAGTAACAAATTACCGCGACCGGAGCAGCGCCGTGCTCTGGGGAGACGGGTCCGCGGCGGTGGTGGTATCGACACGCGTTCCCTCGCGCGTATCCATTGCCTGCAACGCACCGGCGTCGGCTCCCGCTGAATGCGGCAAAATCCAGACTCCTAATGGGGGCCATTTCAGACAGGATGGACATGCGGTTCAGGCTTTTGCGATCCGAACGATGTGCGCATTGCTGAGCGGGCTGCGGATTCCCGACGACGACGGTGAGGGCACTTACTTTATTGGGCATCAAGCCAACAGATTGGCGCTCGATTCGGTTCGAAGACGGCTTGATATTCCGGAAAGCAAGCACCTTTTCAACGTTGACCGGTTCGGGAACTGTGGATCGGCAGGCGCACCTTCGGTGTTGTCACAGAACTGGGAGAAGTTTGTTGCCGGCGACTCAGTCCTGATGGCAATGGTGGGATCCGGTCTGACGTGGGGCGCTTTAAGATTTGATTTCCAATAGGTAGAGGGCGGAACCGAACGATGATCGACCATTTGAGCGAGACCGAGATCTACTCGCGGATAAAGGCCATATTGGAGAAGGTGATCTATAAGTCCACATCGCTTAATAATGTTACGCCGGATACCCGCCTGCAAGAGGATCTGGATATAGATTCCGCGCGCCTGGTGGATCTGGTGCTCACTCTCGAGGACGAATTTGGGATTCGTATTGACGACGACGTGATCGAACGTATCAAGACGATGGCGGACTTGATGAATCTTTTGAAGAAGTAGGCGCGGGTGCGCCAAGATGGACGTCTCGATTATCTACGTGAACTGGAACTGTGCGGACGAGATATTTGCCTCTATCGCTTCGGTTCGAAAATGGACGCGGAACTTGCGCTACGAAGTGGTGGTTGTCGATAACGCTTCGCCAGGCGGAATAGGCGGTTTGGATTTGGACTCTGGGATTCGGCTGCTGAGAAGCTCTGAGAATCGGGGCTTCGGCGCGGGATGCAACCTGGGCGCACGAAATTGCTCAGGTAAGTATTTGCTTTTCTTGAATCCCGACACGCGTTTCCTGAACGATGTGCTCAGCGAGTTGACTCAATTCCTGGGAAGCCATGCGGAAGCGGCCACAGCCGGACCGCTGGTGGTGGATGAGGACAACGAGCTGCTGTTTTCGGGTGGCAGATCGCTACCGACGCTTTTTAACGAATTCTTGCAGCACAGCACACTCTCATTCCGCTTTCCGAAGTTCACTTTAACGTCACAGCCGTATCTTTCGAAATGGGATCATCTTTCGACCCGAGAAGTGGAGGCGGTGGTAGGCGCGTGTATGTTGGTGCGCGCAGATTTGTTTCGTGCAGTAGGAGGTTTCGACGAGAAGTTCTTTCTCTACAGTGAGGAGTTGGACCTTTGCCACCGGCTTCGCAAGGCCGGATTTCAAATCTGGTACGTGCATACGGCCCGCTTGATGCACAAGGAACGACAAAGTACCATCCAATTATTTGGGTCTGTCGGGCGGATTGTGCTGCAGAATATGCGCAGCCAGCATTATTACTTTCAAAAGCACCACGGCGCCGGAACCGCCTTCGCTTGGCGTCATATGATTGCGGCGCTCTACCTCTTTCGCTATCTTCTACGCCGCGATAAGCTTCACTTCGAATATTTCAGATGGGCCATAACCGCCTAGTTCGAGGGTATGTTTAGCCTAGTTATCCCGACATACAACCGAGCCCCAATTCTGAAGCGGACGCTGGCCCATTTGTTGAAGCTGAAACGGATGGAGGACTGCGAAATCATCGTGGTGAATGACGGTTCAACGGATGAGACCGCAGCGGTGCTGGAAGAAGCCTGGACGGCGGCGCCCAAGATTGTGCGCATCCTTACGGCGGAGAACGGCGGTCCAGCCAGCGCCCGGAACCGCGGGATCGAGGCCGCGAAACATGAGCGCATCTTGTTTGTGGATGACGATGTGTTCCCGCGTCCGGGCCTGCTCGAGAGTCATGGGCGCATGCTCGATGCCGGATATATAGGTTCGCAAGGGATGCTGCTCTGGCACGAGGATATAAAGATTACGCCGCTGATTCGATTCATTGATTCGCGGGGATCGCAATTTGCTTTCGACACCGTGAAAGATGCCGGGCATTTGGATTTTGCCCATGTCTATACGGCCAATTTTGCGGTTCTTCGAAGCGCTGTGCTGGCTGCCGGAGGGTTTGATGAGGGGTTTTTCAACAAGAAGCTCGGATTCAGCGCTTTCGAAGACACGATTCTCGGATACAACCTCATTCGAAACGGCGGGAAACTGGGTTTCAATCGAGAGGCCGTCGCCG
Source organism: Bryobacterales bacterium (assembly GCA_963785595.1). Classification (GTDB taxonomy): domain Bacteria; phylum Acidobacteriota; class Terriglobia; order Bryobacterales; family Bryobacteraceae; genus Bog-105. The sequence continues at coordinate 110,156 of CAWAVY010000008.1, forward strand.
ATCATCTGCACGACATGTCCGAAGACGGTTACCTGTATCGCGAGTATAAGGTTGGTTATGCTATCGGGCTGCTGAGGCGAAAGTACCCCGTCATTGCAAGATCTCTCGGCTTAGAGCGCAAAGATTTCCTGCCCGAGTCGCAAGCACATCTTCTCGAGATGATAAATGCGACGAGCATTTTGAGACAGGTATTCGGCTATTCACTCAGTATGCGTCTGCGCAATCGTGAGGCTTTTTACCGCGGCTTTGTGGAGTTTAAGCGAGAGAACGGCGGATGAGGCTGCCCAAATTTTCGTTTGTGATCGTTACATACAAAAGCGCGGATACGATTGAAGCGTGTTTGAGTTCGATCGCCGCCTGCACACTCGGCAGCTATGAAATCGTGGTGGTGGATAATTCGCCCGATGAAGAAACGCTGGATGCAATCCGGCGGTTCAGGACGCCGCATCCGCAAGTGGCCGTTCAAGTGGTTCGGCCGCCCGAGAATGTTGGCTTCAGCAAGGCTTGCAACCTGGGAGCCCGCGAGGCAAAGGGAGAATTTCTTTTTTTTCTGAATCCGGATGCGCGGCTGTTGAACGATGCCGGCCAATTACTCGCTCGTTGCCTTGAGGAACAGCCGAGCGCCTTGGCGGCTGGTCCCGCCATCTTTGACAACGCCGGCGAAATTGCGCGAACCTGCAGAAATCTCCCTAGTTTGGGGCGGATCTTGCTCGATGCCACCGGGCTTGACCACTGGTTTGGCGCATACAAGCTGACGCGCTTCGGTCATGATCGTCCAATGCAAGTCGAGCAGATCATCGGGGCGGCGATTGTAGTCCGGCGACTCACTTATGAGCGGCTGGGCGGCATGGACGAGCGCTTTTTTCTGTACTTCGAAGAGGTAGATTTTTGTAAACGCCTCCGCGAGGCAGGGGGCGATGTTTGGTTTTGGCCGGAGGCGCGAGTGCAACACCTTGGGGGACGCTCGTGCGAGGCCGATTCGGTGCATGCGCGAATGATTTTCATTCTCCGGGAGAGCCGTAAGAAATATTTCGCAAAACACTGCGGGGCTTTCGGCGGCGCGGCGCTGGAAGTTGTGAACCGGCTGGAAGGTTTAGAGAAATCGCTAGCGCTGGCGGCGTTGTGGATTCTGTTGCGCAAGCGAAGCCATCGCGAGAAGGCATACGGTTTTTGGGCGGTGGCGACCGGCATGGCCCCGCGAGTCTAAAGATCATGTTCAGGGTTCTAGCGTTCACCGTCAGACCTGGCGAATCCGCCGATTCACGCTACCGGGTCTTGCAGTATCGTGAGTTGGCGGAGCGCGAAGGAATTCGCATCGAGTATCGCAGTCTGATCGGGCCGCGGTACTTCCGCTGGCAAAAGACAAATGTGCAATTGCTGCCGAGGCTGCTGATGTATCCGTTCTTACTGGCAGTTCGGTTGTGGCAGGTGCTATTCCTTGCATCGAAATACGATGCCGTTTGGGTTCTCAGAGAGATGGCGCCGCTGGGTCCGCCGATTCTCGAGCGGTTGCTTTTGCAGCGGTCGAAGCGCGTGATCTATGATGTGGACGACGCCCTTCACATTACCGACCCGGAAGGCTCACGTCTAATCCCCAGACTGCTGCGCGACCATACGAAGTTCGGCCGCTTGGCGGCGTCTTATACGACGGTGGTTTGTGGGAACAGGTACCTGGCTAATTTCTATAGCCGAACCGCGGCGAATGTACAAATCATCCCAACCGTGGTAGATGCCGACCGCTACGGCGGCATCGTGCCAATCCCGTCAGCAATTACCCGAATCGGCTGGATTGGGACGCCGCTCAATAAGCATCACCTTGAATTGTTGTACCCGGCGCTTAAGGCTTTGGCGCGTGAGCGGTGCTTTGAATTGGTGATTGTTGGGTTGAATGAAGCGCTGAAATGGGACCTGCCCCACATTCGCTACTTGGAATGGAATTTGCAGGATGAACTGAATTTCTTCGCACAGTTTGATATTGGGGTGATGCCGCTGGAAGACTCGCCCTTCGCACGCGGTAAGTGCGCTTTCAAGCTGATTCAATATATGGCCGCAGGCTTACCCGTTGTCGCGTCTCCCGTTGGCGCTAATTGCGACTTGGTCACGCCTGGACGGAACGGTTGTCTCGCCAGTACCCAAGACGACTGGCAGCGCGCGCTGCGGCTGATGATTGACGATCCGGCCTTGCGGCGGAGTATGGGTGAGAATGGCCGCGCATTGGTCCGCCGCTCTTATTCAGTGGGCGCAGTGTGGCCCACTTACTCGGCGATCTTGACGGGAGCCCGAGCGAGGAGCCAGTGTGCGTAGTCTGATTGTCTTACTCTTGTCCGTGGGCGCCGCAGCTCACCTGTGGGCAGAAGCCGGTGTTCCGCGGTCTTTTCAATTGGGCGTTGACGCCGACAACTGGACTGGAGAGATCCAAAACAAGGATTTCGAGAGAAGCTTGCGATTGATGAAAATCGACTTCATCTCGTGGCATCTGCAGCCCGAAGAGGAGGTAGACCCGGAACGTCTCCAGACGATTGTGCGGTTCTGCCGCAGAAACCACTGGGCCTATCTTTTCAATACAGAGGTTGTCAATTACCGGCGGGACGACAGCCAGTTCAGGCATCAGGACGGCACGTTTCGCTTCGATTTGGCTGAGAGTACGTTGGCGAAATTGAAGGACGACCCTTCATTTTTGGGCGTGGTCTACGATGAAGGCGACTTGATGCAGGCGGTGTGCGGGGTCGTTTATGGAAAGGGCAACGCCATCGAACCCTATTTGGTAGACAGTCGGAAGTTATCGGCTGCCGACGCTTTCCTGGCGGTTACCGCCAAAGTCGCTGAGTTGACGCGTCGTTACCAGGCCTATGGTAAGCGCCTGATTTTTGAAATGGTCTTTCCCGATTACCCTTTTGCGTATGCGCGCGGCGGTGCGCTATTGGCGCCCAAACTGCTTAAAGAAAACTATAACGACTTGATGTACGCCGTTTACCGCGGTGCCGCGCTGGAGTATCACTCAAGGGAGTTATGGGCCTGCGTTGACCTTTGGTTTCGCGATAAGTTCCCGCTCGCCGGAAAATATGAAAAAGGCTATCACACTCCGGAACAGTTACTGGAAACGCTGCAGTTCGCCTATGCCGCAGGATTTGACTTCGCTTACATAGAGCGGGTTCAGGGATTGATGAATGAGAGCTATGCGCTGACCGCGTATGGCGAAAGTGTGATGGAATTTCAACGCTGGCGCGAGACGCATAAACAAGGTAACTGGCGGACTGCCCCGATCGAATACTACGTCAAGCGATTCCCCGACGGTTACTGGGGCCAGGATTATTCGACATTCATTCCGGATCATCCTTACGGATCTTGGAACGGTAATCCTTACCGCAAGCTGGACGAAACCTGGTTTAAGACTCTGCATGAGCTATCTCACGGCGCCATCCCGGCCGATGCGGACACCTGGAATGCCACCCGGAGTCCGGATTTCAGCACACACCCGTATCAGAGTTCCGCCGGTCTCCCTCCCATGGTTGTGTTCGATCAATTCGGAACCGTACCGGCGAATACGAAGGCGGCGGTGTTGGATCTGTCCCCTGCGCATGCAGACCTTCACTAATTGACTTTCCCCACCTAGACATCGCCCGCAGCGAACCATAGGCTGCGCAACGCCATGACCTACAACGCGCTTCGTCGATCCATTGATGTTTTAGCCGCGCGGCGGCTGAAAATTGCGGTTTTTGAGGAGGCCTGCGCCGGTGGCTCAGGGCGGCATGTTGCCGACCTCGCCTCACACTTCGCGGCCGCCGGGCACGCTGTTCATTTGCTTTACTCTCCGACGCACATTGACGATCGCTTCCGCGACGGTGTTTCCAACCTCAGAGAGTTTGGAGGCTGCGCCACTCCAATCAACATCCGGCACAATGTCCACCCTTCCGACATTCGAATGGTGGCGGAAGTGCGCCAGTACCTCTTGAAGCATGGGCCCTTTGACATTTTCCACTGTCACAGTACAAAAGCCGGCTTCGTGGGCCGCTTGGCAGCCTTCGGCCTCGGAATTCCGACCATTTATACTCCGCACGCGTTCCTCACGATGTCACCGGTTTGCGATCCAATCTCCTATTGGGGAGCGCAACTGATTGAACGCACTCTTGCTAAAACCACCGATGCTTTCATTTGCGTATCCGAAGAAGAAATGGAGCATGCCCATTCTTTAGGCATCTCGCCCGAAAGGCTCCGCCTGATTCCGAACGGGATGGTCTTGAGCGACGCGAACGAGTCAAAATCGCAGCGGCTCATGGTGCGGCGCGAGCTCGCGTTGTCCGAGACTGACGTTTGCATTGGGGCGGTTGGCCGTCTTGTCGCGCAAAAGTCTTTTCACGTTTTGGTTGAGGCGTTCAGCCTCGCGGCTCCGCAGCTCGCACGAAATGTCAGACTCATTGTCGTCGGCACGGGCCCGCTGCTACCCGCTCTCAAAGCGCTTGCGAAAAACCTGGCAATGCAAGACAGGATCGATTTCGTCGGCAAACTCCCCGGCTTGCGTACGATGGCCGCCTTCGACATCTTTGCGCTGTCGAGTTGCTGCGAGGGTCATCCCTACGCCTTTATTGAAGCGCTTTCCCTCGGCCTCCCTATTGTGACCACCGCGATAGGAGGAGCGAGAATATCGGTGCAGAATGGCGTCAACGGCTTTATCTCTCCCATCGGAGACGCCAAGTCGCTGGCAAACAGCTTTGTGAAACTGACCCACTCGCCGGCCTTGCGGGCGCAAATGGCGCGCGCTTCACTCAGAATCGCCAACGAATTTACGCTGGAAAACATGCTGAATCGAACCAGCAAGGCCTACGAGGGGATACTGGAAACTCGCGGTTACTTGACTCAGGCCGCGGGCGCCGGCCGCTAGTATGCGGGAGCGAGCCACCGTAACCTTGGCCCAATTCCTCAATAAAATCGACCACAAACTTAGGAGAATTTACAACAAGCTGTTTGCGAATCTATTTGGCGGCTTTTTCTGCCCGGTCTGTCATCGCAGGGTGTGTTCGTTTGTGCCGGTTTCGAACTTCTACAAAGTGAATCAAAAGAAGTATGGCTATCCGTATTCATGGGACCATGCCGAAACCATGAACTACAAAGCGTACTCCTGCCCGCATTGCGATGCGGCCGACCGGGATCGGCTGTATGCGCTGTATATCTCGAAGCGCGTGCTTAAAGGCGAGGCGATCGAGATGCTCGAAATCGCTCCGGCGAAGCCATTGAGCAGCATGCTTAGAGCGTACGGAAAAGTTTCTCTGCGCACGGCCGATCTACTGATGGAGGGCGTGGACGACTATATCGATATCACGAACATGAAATGCTACGGCGACAATCGATTCGACGCATTCATTTGTTCTCATGTCCTGGAACATGTTCCAGACGATGCAAAAGCGCTGCGCGAACTTTTCAGAATATTGAAGCCCGGCGGTTGGGGAATTTTGATGGTGCCGGTCATTCTGGCGGGGGACAAAATCGATGAAGAGCCGCTGCTCGCAGATGTTGCCGAGCGTTGGCGCCGCTTTGGGCAATATGACCATATAAGAACTTACTCCAAGAATGGCCTGCTGGAAAGGATTGAGACAGCCGGGTTTATCACAAGGCAATACGGCGTACAGTATTTCGGCGCCGATGTGTTTGCGCGGCATGGCATCTCACAAAAAAGCGTTTTGTATGTTGTTGAGAAGGTTTGAAACGTCGTTCGCGAGAGCGTTGAAAGCCTTTCCTGCTCGAAAGGCTATTTATCTGGCCGCTGCATTCTTTACATGCTCTGCCTACGGAAATGTTATCTACAGTTATACAGGCAATGTCCTTCAATGCGGGGTCGAGGTGGATTCTCCTGACTGCCGGGCAGGCGGCCACCTCTCAGGTTCGATTACCCTTGCAGGCCCTCTCGGCGCTGACCTGCCACTGACCGATATAACATCGCAGGTTTTGTCCGGCACCTTCACAGACGATGGAGCGTTCGGTAACGTCCTATCGACAAATTACGAAACCCATGACTATTTTGCGATCGGAACCGACGACTCTGGAAACATCAACACCTGGGAAGTCGGGTTCGACAACTTAGGTATCTTGCCAGTGGCACCGTACGAAAATATCGCGACGGTCCGTTTCTTAGGCGCCCAGGCATTCTCGCAAGATGGTTCGGATTACAATCCAGATGGGACGGACCAAAATGCTGAAGGCGCATTGCTTCAATACAATCCTGGAACATGGACTTGCACGAGCGGCTGCCCATCGGAGCCGAGCCCGGTGTCGGAGCCAGGCGCCTACGGGGCCATACCGGTAGGATTGGCACTGCTGGCGTTATATCGCCAGCGAATGGCGCCGCGAAGGCTACTTGCCCATCCCGTTCAGTTGATTCTTGATCCAATTGAAAGTTCCATCCAGAGGCGTATGAGCTGCTTGCGGAGGCAAAGCGGCTTCAATACGCTTACGCACCTCGGGGGGCACGGGAGACTGCGGCAGTGAATACTGATTGCGCACGGGAATCTTAAGCTTAGGCAGATAGTCCACCGGGTCGAGTCCCGCCACACCTTTGAGGAAATCGGGCTTCAGATAGGTGGCCCGCTCGGTTTCCGGAATGACGCTCGACTTGGCAAGCCACTCGGGCCAATCGCCCCAGGTGTCTTCCAGATCGAGAACCTTGATGCGCGGGTCTACCGCGGCGGCCAGGATAGCAATGGCCGCGCCCGAACCTTGACCATAGATACCGATGCGGCTGCTATCTATGTCGTTGCGAGTAGCCAGGTAGTCGATCATCTTTTGAACATCGTGGGCGGATGTTGCCAGGGCCTCCTGCAGATCGCTGACGAACCATCGAACTAAGCCGCGGTCGTGAAACCGGTAGCCGCTAACGGCGGTTGAGAATCCAACCATTGCGACGCCGCCCGAGGACAGGTATTCACAGACGTTTGCGCGAATAAAGCGGTCGGTGTTGGTCGTGTAGTTATAGAGGTACAAAATCACCGGCGGCTTAGCGGCAGCCTTTGGGATGGCGATATAGGTATCGATGGGGTCCATTGGCCGCCATTGCAGCCGGACCAATTCGCGTTTGAAAGAAGGCTGGTTGTCCACTTCGCCGATCAACGGGGGCGCTATCGCAAATTTCGAACCTTCGAGGGAAGGCGTCGTCCAACTCTCCAGCGGTTTGGGCGCCGCCGGTTGTGGTGGCGGAGATTGCATACAAATCAGGCTTGCTGGCGTGCATACTGCGAAGACAGTTAGAAATGTTCGGAACGATTTCATGAACAACGGGTTTCCTCAAACAAAGAAGAGGCAGATTCGCCTGAGGGCGGATCTGCCTCACGAAATGAATCGCTAAATCAGAACCTCTTGCAGGGTTTTAGTAGCGGCAATTGAGCAGGTTTGTCGGGCCGTTCGGGGGATATCTCCAATCGACGCAACCACCCACATCTCCGCCGGCTTCCGTTCCCGGAACGTATTGGCCGTTAGCCGGGTTTATGCCGTTGTTCGGCGTGTTGGGAGGCCCATTGTAGTTAATGCCGGTAGGCGAGAAGTGGCTGCGATAGAACTGCAAACCGTTATCGCCGTTGGTCGTGGGATTGAATGGTACAAAGTCGGGCGCGGTCAGGTTGACCTGGTCGGCGATGCCGCTTGCCAAAGTCTGTAGGTTGACGTCGCCAGGGGAGCCTGCGGCGCGTAGCAACGACCATTGAAGGTAAGCACCGCTGCGAACGTTGGGGAAGCTTACGTTCGGCGGAAGCGGACAAGGAGCAGTGCAGGTGGGCAGTTGACCATTGCCGTTATAGACAATGTTGCCGCTCGGCGACGTGTAAGGCGTGCCGTACGTGCCGCTCGGGTTGATCGGGTCTGTCGGAATCAGCGCACCGCTAGGACCGCCGCCCCATTCGCCGTACGTTAGGTACCCGTAGAGCGGATTGGCTTTAATCGAGGAAACGTTGCCATAGCTAAAGAAGATATAGCCGATGGAATCCTGAATGGCCTTGACGGTGCTGACTTCTTCGCCGGTACCGATGGCCCGGATGCGTGCGCCTTGCGGGCCGCCAGCCCAACCGTTGTTAACACCATTAGCTGGGCACGCGCCATTCAGTGGGTTGTTGGTGGCGGCTTGGATGGCGCCCCAATTGTTGAGGTGAACAACGGGCGGTGTGCCTGAAACGGATGGCATCACGTAAGGAGCAGTCAAGATGCCTTCCTGCGAAAACAAGAAGTAGTTTTCCGAAACATAATACGGAGGATCGGGAGCCCAGAAGGGAACCATGATGTTGAATTCGAAGGTATTCATGGTGCCGGAGATGGGCTCACGCAGGATGGGATCTACGGCCACCAGCGGAGCGCCGTTGATGCCGAAAGCGCTGGTATCGCAATTAAAGCCGCCGAACAGTAAGGTAGGGCTGCCCTGAAATGTCATGCCGCCGAAAGTAGGAGTGCCGCTCACCACTTGGCCTAAGCCATTCGGGTTGGTGCGGTTAGCGATAAAGATGACGGGCGAGACACCGATGGGAATGGTGGCCCAAGCCGGCACCGGTTTACCCGTGATGGGATCGTTGCCGAAGATATTAAAGCTAACCGCTTGGGCGCTGGCCGTGGAACCCGGCGCGCCGCTCATAATAGGCGTGCTGGCGGGCGATCCCGCTACGCCGTAACCCAAGCATCCCAGGGTGGATGGGGATGCTACACAGTTTGTGCGGTTCTCAGCGAATAAGGCGTCTTCAGGGCGGATGTCGGTGAAGGCCGCCGTGAAGGTGCTGGGATTAATAATGGCCGCCACAGCAGCGGGAATGGCGACGGGATTCGCGCCACCGAAGAAAGCCGGGCTGATAACAGTGTTATCTGGAGCCACCAATGGGGTTACCAGCGCCAGTTGGGCGCGGGGCGTGGCGAAGAAAGCGCGGTTTCCAACTCCGGAGTCAACCGAAAGATAGTAATACACGCACGAGGGGGCTGTGGCGTTATCCCACACAACCGTCAAGTTGCCCTTCTGTGCGAGGATGGACGCACTACGTGTGTCGTTGATTTGGCCGGCGTTCTTGCCCGCATAGTAACCGGCTCCGCCGCTGTGCGTGCAGGGCGTACCGGCGGGCGCCGCGTTAGCCAACTGGAACGCCTCGATAGTGGCGGTTTGGAACATCGCGGACGAGCCCACGCCGCCTACTTTCAGCTGGGCGTTAGCGGAAGCGGACGTGAGCGCCGCAGCCGCTATTGCAATCAAGAATTTGTTTTGAACGATTTTCATTTTCCTTTTGATTCCTATTTGGCCCCACCTATTTTGTGGCGGGCCGGGTTAGAACTGGGGGTGCGAGCCAGCGGGTTAGCTGAACCGGGACGGTCAAGAACATTCGTAACATCGAAGAAGCGACCTTAACCTTCTTCCGTTATGTACTATGGACCGCAATAGTCAAGATCGGATTAGATTGAAGTAACGATTTCATGTCATTTGCTTTTTGGCCGGCCGTAACTGCTATGTAACTCCGCGGGAGCGGAGGGGATGAAACTTTCGTACTTCGGTTCAATCGCAACATTGGTACGTTGGTACGCCTGTCGCTAACTGGCTCGCGCCATGATTAGTCCAGCCCCAAGAATAGCGGCACATTGTCACCAAGACTTAACAACCAAGGGGTAAAAACAAGCAAGCCCTAGTTTTCAGGGATAGGTGCAGCCTTGGCCGCCCCCGCGATGTCGAGCGTCAAAGGTCCTTGCCGAACTAGCAACTTTCTTTTTAGGATTTGCTGAATATCGTGCGTTTCATTTCTCACCTAACCTTCGCATTGTGCCTGTTCCTAGGCGTTGCGGCTTCGGGCCGGTCGCAGGCCACAGTTTCGCTTTCCACAGGAGTGCATGGCGCGCTCAAGGATTCTTCAGGCGGCATCATACCCGGCGCCAAGGTCAAGCTGGTAAGCAACGTGTCGCCCACGCTGGAACAAACCACCGACGGCGAAGGTAACTATTCGTTCACCGGGCTGCGGCCGGGAACGTATCACGTGACTGTGAGCTACCCCGGCTTTCAGGAATTTACCGGCACGGATATTACGCTGATCGCCGGACAGACAGCAACCCAGGATGTATCGCTGCTCACCGCATCGGCCGCGACAACCGCGGTGGAGGTTGTCGGGAACCTACCGCATGTGGAAGTAGCAGAGCCCTCCGTTTACAACACGCTTACTCCGAAGGAGATCACCGGCCTCCAATTGAATGGACGCAATTTCATTCAATTGATTGCCTTGACGCCGGGCGTGAGTAACCAGACGGGGCAAGATGAGGCATCCGTCGGCGTGCAGGGCAGCGCGGCGTACAGCGTGAACGGCGGTCGAGTTGAATACAACAGCTTTAATCTGGATGGCACCGATCTTTTGAATGTCGGATTCAATGGCTCTATCAATACGCTGATCGTGTATCCGAGCCTGGATGCGATCGGCGAGCTTAAGATTTTGACGTCGAACTACGGAGCGCAATATGGCCGTACGGCGTCAGGCACGGTGATGGTGAATACCAAGTCGGGAACTTCGGAGGTTCACGGCGATGCGTACGCGTTCATTCGCAACGAAGCGCTGAATGCGCGCAACTTCTTCGATGAGACTAAACTCGCGCCGCTATATCGCCGGTACGATGCCGGTTTGACGCTGGGCGGTCCGCTGACCATACCGAACGTTTACAACACGAAAAAAGATAAGACGTTTTTCTTCGTTTCGGAGGAGTACCGGAATGAGAAGACGCCGTATGAATTCAACCAGGGCGTGCCTTCGATGGCGGAACGCAACGGTAATTTTAGCGATGTCTGTCCAGCCGGGAAGGGCGGGAAGTTTTTTTCGCCGAGCGCCTATCCTGATTGTCCGGGCGCGGTGCCCGCTGAAGGGGGGTCAAGCGCGCCGGCGGGCGACTTGCAATCTCTTCCCGGCAACCGCATCCCAGCCGGCAGCATGAGCCAGAACGCTCAAGCGATTCTAAGCACGGGTATCATTCCGCTGCCGAATTCGACGAACGGCTGCAATTCGAGTATCAATTCCTGCTACGTTCAGACCGTTTCGGAGCCGACGCATTGGCGGCAGGAGTTAGGCCGCATCGATCATTACTTCAACGAGAAGAACCGCGCCACATTCCGTTACATCCATGACGCCTGGAGCACCATTACCGCCATACCGCAGTATGGAATCGTGACGAACAGCTTTCCCACCGTTCAGAACAACTTTACCGGCCCCGGCGAAAGCATGCTGGGCCGCTTCAGCCAGACTCTTTCACCTAGTCTGCTGAACGAAGTCTTTTTCAGTTACGCCAATTCCACCATCTGGCTCACCGACCGGAACGGGCAGAACGGATCCACCTACCTGGCCCCGGCGTCGTTGAGCGCGCCGTGTACTTTGTCGGTAGCAAATCCATCGGGCGAGTGTCCGCTAGGGTCTATTTTTAGCAACAGCTCCGGCAAGCTTCCAGGTCTGCAGTTTATTGGCAGCGCCGCTTATGGCGGAGGATTCGCCGTCGATCCGTCGTACATGCCGTGGTACCACAAGAATCCGGTTTACACGTTTGGCGACACCATGAGCAAGCAGTGGGGCCAGCACTTTTTTCAGTTCGGCGCGGAGTTCCTGCTCTATTACCGGACTCAGACCAACTCGGTGAATGGAGCGGCCACCGGAGATACACAAGGATTGTTTAAGCTTACCGGCGGGCAGATGGTAGGCCCGACTGGACCGGTTATCGGTAACGCTTTTTATGATTTCCTGGTGCAAAACACCAATACCTACACGCCAATTTCCGGCGCGCCCATCCAATATATAGATGGCGGCGGTGGCATTCAAAGCTACCAGCAGGACAGCGCCCAGCGCATGTATTCACAGCGTTACCAACTGGGCGAACCCTTCTTTCAGGACGATTGGAAAGTAACACCGCGCTTGACACTTAACTTAGGAGTGCGGCTGAGCTTGTTCGGGCGCTTCCACGAACTGAATGACAATGTCTACAATTGGGAGCCCAAGGCGTATAACTCACTACTGGCGTCGCAGGTCTACATACAGCAAAATGTTATGTATTACAACAACGATCTCAATAGTGCGGGCGGGGCCGCCCCGGTGACTTACAACCCGGCCAACCCGGCTGCGCAATTGACAAACGGGCTGGTGCGTTGTGGATACAACGGCGTGCCGGCAAGCTGCATGAGCGGCCATTTACTGAATCCAGCGCCGCGTGTGGGCTTCGCCTGGGACCCGTTCGGCAATGGCAAGACGTCTATCCGCGGCGGCTACGGGATCTTTTTCGAGCATGGCACGGGAAGCGAAACGAATACCGGATCGCTGGAAGGCAGCGCGCCGCTGGTTCTCAGCGCCACCGTGAACAATCCGACGGCTCTCCCCTGTGTGGGCGGTTCGAACTCCGTTCAGTGTTTAGGAGGATTTGTTCCTGCCGGGCAGATTGCGGCCGTCCCGCTGGATGTGACCAGCATTCAGAACAAGACGCAATGGCCTTACGTGCAGCAGTGGAGTTTCAGCATTCAGCGCGAGTTGCCGTGGCATGCCATCGCTACCTTCGCTTATGTCGGCAGCAAGGGAACCCATTTGACGGCAGAACAGCAGATTAATTCGCTGCCATCGGTACCGCTCTCGCAAAATCCGTTTTCGCCCGGGGAACCGCTGCTGGCGGTGGCCCCTACAGACGTCGCCTCGGGAGCGCAAGGGATTGCGAGCGATTGCACTCCCAATGGGCAAGGAGGCTACACGATCGGTAACGGACGCAGTGTGCTTCCGGGGAGCGCGGCTTACAGCAACCTGAGTTTAGCCTGCAGTGAAATTAACGGTGCGGCGTCGAACGTGGATGCTTCGCGCCCCTACTTCGGAATCGGCCGGATCTTCGCGATCGACAATATCGCGAATTCGTCCTACAACTCGTTCCAGGCCACGTTGAAAAGGACCAGTGGACCCTTGACTCTCGGTGTCTCTTATACCTACAGTCACTCACTTGATAACTCCTCCGACCGCTTCGACCCCATTCCCGACGCCTTTGATCTGCACAAGAACTGGGCCAGTTCCAATTTTGATGAACGGCATTTGCTGAACATCAGCTACATTTTCGATATTCCCACTCCCAAGGCGTTCGCTAATTCCGACTGGCGGTACGTTTTCGGGGGATGGCAGTGGTCTGGGATCACCGTCTTTCAGTCGGGCATTCCGTTTAGCGTGATTAACAACCCGACGAGCGGACCTTTCATCGCCGACAATGCCGGCGTGGGCAATGATCTGATAGGCACGGCGATTCAATCCTATCCGGATGTCGTGGGCGCACGCGGCAGCGCGCCTCCGGCGGCCGGCAACAATGGGCAGAGCTTTGGGCCGCTGTTGTACAACCCCGGCATCTTCGTTCCGCCGCAAGGTCTAACGTTCGGCGACGCGGGCCGCAACTACCTGAATAATCCGTTCCGCATCAACGCGGATGTGTCGCTCTTCAAGAACTTTAAGATAGGGGAGCACCAGACTTTGGAACTCCGCGGCGAGGCGTTCAACGTAGCGAATAACACTCAGTTTGAGATATACAATCCGGCCAAACGAAATCAGCCCAACAACACGCTGACGTGTTACGGGCAGAACGAGACGGGGCAATACACGGCGGGTGCGCCGGCCTGTTTGGTGGGTAACTCATTCTTGCGGCCTATTGACGCGCACCGCGCGCGCACTCTGCAGATAGCGGTCAAGTTTGTGTTTTAGATGGACGTGGGGACGCTCATTCCGCAACATACGAGGGCGTGGGTTTAGAGGGGAAATTATGTTTGGTGTTCAGTTGAATTTGCGGGTGGTTACCAGTTGGCTCCTCATTGGCGCCCTGAGTGGCGTCGTTCAGTTGCCGGCGGCTCCGGCGGTGCAGCCGGGGACTTTGGCTACCAGCTTGCCCACGACATCGTTTGATATTACGCATATTGCCGAGACACCGCGGGCGGAGCAACAGCCTGACAACTCATCCGCGGCAAGTGGCGCGGCCGCACCGGCGAAGCGTCACATTTCACGCTGGGTTTGGGTAGCGATTGTGGCCGGTGTCGGGCTGGGCGCAGGCGCTGGAATCATCGCCGGGAACAAGCAATCGGCCAAGACTGCGGCGGTTCCGCCGAGTGCGACGATCGGCGTGGGCAGTGGGGTCACGGCTGGGGCTCCTTAGAGACAAGTTCAATGACCCAAATAATGACCAAAGCTCTGTTCACTCTGGCCTTCATTGCCTCGATGGCATACCCACAAGCGATCGGGATTCGGTCCGGCACTAGTCCTGAACCAAGCCATCACATGGAAGCCGCTCGTCCGCTGCTCGGGTATGTGACGGACGATTCGAATGTCTTGCATGCGGTGGTGGGGTCGGTGGCTAGTCCTATGTGGGGGGAACCGCTTGCGCTGCCCGATTCAACAGCAATCGCGTTTCTGCCGCCCCGTCAGGAATACGCGCTGCTCGAGTCGGAGACGGGTCTGTCCATCGCCCGCTTGAGCCGCAGCGCGGTGTATCCGGGCGCGGCGATCCCGAATGCCATGAGGCGGCCCGAACAAGTGGCCTTCAGTCCGTCCGGCGAAACCGTGGCGCTGTTCTCGAGTGTCGAAAGGCGCATTGAGGTCGTCACGGAGGTGGCAACCCGCGGACAAGTGCGCTGGAACGTGCCGGTTGTCAATCCAAGCGAGTTGCTGAGGTTCACCGTTTCAGACGACGGCGAGCTGGTGGTGGCGGCGTTTGCCAACCAGCCTTGTGTGTATTCCGTGCAGGGCGCGGTCTGGCAGCAACTGGCGACGAGTTACCAGCCGGATGCGTGGACGTTTTTGCCGAACTCGCACGATCTGGTGCTGAGCGACCGTGCGCAAAAAGCCATTGTTGTTCTTCCCCAGGCGGAGCGAGCGCCGATACCCGCGCGGGTGCTGGCCAGTGGAGGTATCGACGCGAATTTACTGGCGGCCAATAAGCAAGGCAGCGAGTTGCTGGCAGTGGCGGCGGGAACGTCCGCTTCGTGGTCGATTGATTTGCTAAGTGGCGCGATCACGCCGCTGCCGGTCAGGAACGTGATCGATTCGCTGACGCTGCTGCGCGATGGGCAGACGTTTTTAGTTTCCACCAAAGAGTCACCAGTGGTGGTGAAGCTGGGCGGCACAGCGGCACACTCGGCGCGCCCAACAATTCCCGCCCGGTAAAGGCTGCGATTCTTCAATGTACACATTCAAAACCGCTGTTCGTCTCTGCTTGTTGAGTTGGTTTGCGGCGGCTGCATTTGGGCAGACCGAGTTACTCACTTTCAGTGCGCCAACCATTCCGAACCTCGTTGTCGGGAACGAAACCTTCATCGACTTTACCTCCGATATCTCAGGCGGCACGGCTCCTTATATTTTGACCCTTACTTCTGGGACGCTTCCTACCGGCGTTAGCTTAGGAGTGGGGCAATTATCGGTTTCGGGTACCCCAACCGTTCCCAGTCCCGCGGGGCAGCCCTTCACATTCACACTGACTGTGACAGATTCCTCCACTCCCACTCCGCAAAGCGCCTCGCAAACGATCTCTATTACTGTGGTCACCAACCCCCTAGTGATTATGCCAGCGGGAAGTCTCGCAGGGGGAGTTGTAGGAATAAGTTATGGGCAAGGACATTCCGTGTACGCGCAAGGAGGAGTACCCCCGTACAACTGGTCCATTACACACGGCACTTTGCCCGCTTCCTCTGGGTTGACGTTGAACTCGCCTACCTCCGGGCAGAACAGTTCCGGCCAGCCCTCCTATGCGATTACCGGAACCCCTTCCACGGCGGGAACTTACTCATTCACGCTGCAAGTCAGCGATAGCAGCAGTCCACCGCAGGCGGCCACCCAGACATACACAATCAGTGTGATCAACCCGAAGTCTTATCTTGCGCCGAGTTCATCCAGTTACCCGACTGGGATCGCGGCTACCGCCAGCGCTCTATGGTTCACGCAACAACAAGGCGCGGTGGGCATTGAAAGTATCACTCCGAGTGGCACTTTCCAATCCGAAACCTCCATTCCAGCCTCTCCGGCCGTCACTCCCATCCCCGAGGCCATTGCCGCCGGTGCGGACGGTAACCTCTGGATTACCGATCAAGCTGCCACTTACATTTATCGAGTGACGCCGGGCGGTAATGTCACTCCCATTGTGGTGCAAACCTCAGGAGTTCCGCCCGATCTGGTTTCTCCGAGCGGGATTACTTCCGGAATTGGCATTGACAACCACGTGTGGTTTACCGGAACGGGCCAAACCGCCCATCAGGGATACATTGGGCAGATCGCCACTGATGGAACCAATGCCCTCAATTTTTTTAAGGTGCCCCAATATGTCTCTACGCCGACGAGCATTGTGCCCGATCCCGACGGGACTCACCTGTGGTTTCTGGCGCAGGGTGGGGATCCGGCATCTATCGTCGTCGGGAGGATCGGGACCGACGGAACCTTTGACCCACCCTCGGTATGCCAGGCTCACCCTCCTGTGCCAAACTTCGCGGCCTGTTTCATCCTGGATTCCAGTGGTAAAGCCGTTCCTCCGCCGGGGAGCATCGTCGATCAAACCAGCGTGGGACCGTTCATCGCGGTTGGGGCCGATGGTGGGATCTGGTTCGCCACGGGCAACTTTGAGATTGGAAGGATCAACGAGGACGGAAGCGGCCTGGCGTTTTTCCCGGTTGCGGGCACGATTGAATCGCTGCTGCTGGCGCCTGACAGCGCCCTTTGGTACACGCTGACGCCCTTTAACAACACTTTAGGGCGCATTACCAGTTCGGGTCAAGCCACCACTTTTAACCTGCCTAACGCGAGTGCCAATGAGTCTCCACAATTGGTTGGAACGACGGTGGGCCCGGACGGCGCGCTGTGGATGACAGACCAAGCGGGCAACGCCATATTCCAAGTTTTCCCAAGCTTGATCCTGAACTGCACGGGGGCGAGCACTTTACAGGTGGGAGTTCCCATTACCAACGCATCGTGTGCGGCGGTGGGAGGTAAAGCACCGTACAGTTATAGCTTCGACACCTCGAACCTGCCGCCGGGGGTTACGGTGAGCCCCAGTGGAGTACTGTCTGGAACGCCTACTGCGCCGGGTTCGTTCATCATCACAGCCAACGATAGCAGCTCTCCGGCTCAGCAAGCTTCTCAGGTTTTTTCGATCCAGGCGGCGCCAGCCGTCCAGTTTACCTGTAATTTTCCGGCGACCGGCGCGGCTGGCCACCCGTACTCCGCTTCCTGCACCACCACGGGCGGCAATGCCCCATACACCTACTCGGCGACGCCAAATCTACCGGCCGGGCTGACGGGCGTGGCCAGCAGTCCATCGGGCGCCACGGGCTCATATGGATTCAGCGTGAGCGGCACTCTGAGTCAAGCGCTTTACGGAAAAGCCTCCTTCACTATCACCGCGAGCGATTCCTCCAGCCCGCCGAACACTTCAACGCAATCGGTGTCGATCAATATCGCGCCCATTGCCGTCTCTCTTTCCTGTAATCCGAACTCGCAGGCCGTGGTTGGCAAGGCTTTCCAGCAAACGTGTTTTGGCTTTCGCGGCGCGCCTCCCTATGCTTTCTCGGCGACGGGTCTTCCCGCTGGATTGACCATCAATTCCGCCAACGGTGTGATTAGCGGAATACCCAGCGCCACCGGTCAATCGCCGGTCAGCGTGGTTGTCACCGACGCGGGAGGCCTGAAGGCCATCCAGTCGATCACTCTATCGGTTATCAATCCGAGACTCGCTTTGCTTTGCGACTTACCATTTAATCCAACCACCGCGACTGACATTTCGACAACTTGCAAGACTGATGGCGGCGTAGGTCCCTACTCGTATTCGGTTGCTTCAGGAACAACGCTGCCGACAAGTCTCACTTTCAAAGGTGGTGTGGTGTCTGGAAAGCCAACCACGCCCGGCCCTGTCACGTTCACCCTGCAGGTGAGTGACTCCGAATCCCCAGCGGTGACGGCACGGCAGAGTGTTAGCCTGTTCGTTCACCCCGCGGCGCTTGCCATTTTAACTACGACAATTCCGGTGCCGAATCCTCCCTTACCCTATGCAGTGGCACTATCGGTGGGTGGAGGAACGCCACCGTATAAGTTTTCCATCGATTCTGGCGCACTACCGGGAGGGTTAAATCTCGGCTCCTCAAGCGGAGTGATTTACAGTGTGGCGGGAGGGCCGTCCATCGCCGCCGGAGCTTTCAGCTTCAGTGTAAAGGTGACAGACTCCGCCTCCGCCAAAGCGACGGCGACTCAGGCTTATGCGGGAACCGTGCCTGCCGCTCCGATTGCAGCTAGTTTCAATTCATATGCCTTATCCGGTCCTAGCGGCGCGAATGGGATTACCGTGGGGCCCGATGGCAATTTGTGGTTTACCACGCTTGACCAGAGTGGCGGGAACTTGATCGGACGAATCACGCCGTCGGGAACGATCACAACAACGGCAGCCTCCAATGCGCTGACGCAGCCTACCTTGGCTACGGGAGGCGATATTGCCGCCGGGCCCGATGGCGAAATCTGGATTGCGGAACGCGATGGAAACGCGGTAGGCGAGGTGGCCCTTGACCTGTCCTCTCAACTAACCTATCTGCCACCTGCGGCGAACTCCGGGCCCGGTCAAATCACGGCGGCGCCGGATGGCACGCTATGGTTTACGGAACCGGCGGCCAACCAAATCGCTCATGTAGGCGCCGACGGCACTGTGGTGGAATTTCCGACGAAGTCGGGTTCCAGCGGCCCTTATGGGATTGCCGTCGGTCCGGACAACTTTATCGCGTTTACGGAGGTGAACGTTAACAAGATTGGCGTCATATCAGAGGACGGGTTGACGAAGGTGGAGTTTCCGATTCCGACAGCCAGTAGTTTGCCGGCGAGTATTGTGTTGGGGCCGGACAGTGCGTTCTGGTTTACGGAATTGGGAGCCAATAAGATTGGACGCATGGATTTTGCGGGAAACGTTGCCGAGGTTTCGGTGTCCTCCGCTCCTCAGGCGATCACATTGGGGCCGGACGGCGCGCTTTACTTCACCGAACCTAAAGCGAACAAGATAGGACGAGTGACCATTGCGGGTGCGCTCACGGAAATTACCATCCCGGACCAAGGCAGCGGTCCCACGGGAATTGTCGCGGGTCCGGATGGCTCCATCTGGTTCACGGAGGCGAACCTCTCGAAAATTGGGCGTTTGAGTTTCATTCTTGGGCCTGCCGTCAGTTGCACATTGCCCACTGAGCCGCTACCGGCTCTTTCCACTTTCTCGGGTAGTTGTACAGCCTCCCAGGGAACTCCACCGTATCAGTTCAGCTTCAGCACGGCGGCCGGCAGTGTTCCTCCACCCGGTGTCAGCTTGGATCCGAACACCGGCGCACTCTCGGGAACTCTGACTACCGCCGGGACTTTTGCGTTTACGGTGTTGGTGACAGATAGCACATCACCGCCACAAACCGGCCGGCAATCGTTTTCGTTCACCGTCTCGCCGCTGCCTCTGACTCTGACGTGTAATACGCCGACCGGGCGGCTCTATACGCTTTACGCTAGTGCTTCCCAGACAAACTATGGTTGTGCGGCGGTAAACGGAACGCCGCCGTACACCTACGCGATCACTGCCGGGTCTGTTCCTCCTGGACTATCGTTTGACCCCAACACCGGCAACATTACCGGTACCCCGACAACGCTAGGAGATTATCCGCTTACGATTCATGTGACCGACTCCAGCACACCTCCGATGGTAGTTAGTCAGGCGATCACGATCTCTGTACAGTATGGGGTGGTGACCGGGAAAGGAACGCAGCTCTTCACACTCAGCACTGCGCCGCTTTCGGTGGCGCCTGGCTCAAAAACTCCCGGCCTGACTCTTTCAGTAGGCGAGACGCTGCTGCAAGCTGTCACGGGGACGGCAGTACTCACCTTTGCGGTGGACAAGGCCATAGTGGGGCTCAATACGCCGGCAGGTTACGTCGACCCCGCACTGCAATTTGTGGACGCCAGCGGTAACCCCCTAGGCGCAAGCTACAACTTCACATTTCCGCCCGGTACCACCAGCATCACGTTACCGGCCATTTCTCCGGGAACGGTTTTAGGGACGGTGGATATTACGATCAACGGCGCCGGGCTGCCGCAGACGGCGACTACTTTTGCCGTGGCTGGAAGCACGCCGGTTATTGAGCCGGGGAGCGTGCAATTTACCAACGTGACGGCCGGCGGGTTCGATGTAGAGTTTGTGGCCATGACGCCCACGCGTTCGTCGGAGCACGCGACGATCACCTTCAATCCGGCTTCCGGCGGCCAGATAGCGGGGCAGCAGACGTTTGTCTTTGATGTCTCAGCGATCTCGAACGGTTGGTTCGCCAGCGCTGACAGTTTGAAGTACGGGGGCCGGTACTCGCTGACCTTCTCGTTTGTGTTTAATGGATCTGTCAACGCCATCGGGTCGGCGACGGTGACGCTGGATACGTCCCAGCCGGTTACTGGTAACCGGTAGTGCGTAACCAACGCTCGTTGGCAGTTCCCGCCCCCTTTCTACTCGTACCTTAAGGACTCAACCGGATCCAATCGTGACGCTTTCACTGCCGGATACACCCCAAAAAACACTCCGATCAAAACCGATACAGTAAACGCCACCACCACCGCCACCGGCGGCACCACGGTGTGCAAGGCCGGCACCAACGCACTCACCAGCAACGTCATCAGAATTGCGAACACCACGCCCAACAATCCACCGGTGCCCGAAAGCGTCATTGCTTCAATCAAAAACTGCGTAACAATATCTCCGCGCCTCGCTCCTACGGCCTTCCGCACGCCAATCTCCCGTGTCCGCTCCGTTACGCTCACCAGCATGATATTCATCACGCCGATGCCTCCTACCAGCAGCCCTACGCCTGAGATCGCGATGGAAACCAACAGCACCATCCCCGTTACTTTGTTGAAATTTTCGATGATCGAGTCAGGCGTGCTCAATGAAAAATCGTCCGGCTGATCTTTCGGTACATGGCGTATCCGCCGCAACGTATCCCGCATCTCGGCTACCGCATCCTGCCTCATCCCAGACCTCGCCTTCGCTGTAATGAAGAAATTGTCCGCTTGGGGATAGCGCAAGCGCGCCGTTTCGAATGGCATAGTGACTTGACTGTCCTGCCCGTTCTCACCGAAAAACCCGCCTTTGGCCGGTTCGAAAACGCCCACCACGGTATATTCGGTGCCATCGATAATCGCCGTCCGGTTTACCGCGTCTTGCGCCGGATACAGCGCATCCGCAATGCTCGAACCCAACAGGATCACACGCGCGGCGCGGCGCGCCTCCGATTCGGTAAATAGCCGCCCCTGCCGCACTGCGCGCGGGGTGATCTCGTAAATACTAGGCGTCGCCCCTATAATGTTCAGGTTGTCCGATTGGAAGCCCGGCACCTTCGCCGTGAACACCTGGCTGCCCGTGGGCAGAATAAAAATCGACATCCCAATGTTGTCTATGGAATGAACGTTCGCTCTCAAATATGGCGCGTATTCCGGCGAAATCTTCTTGCGTTTGCGCTCTTTCGGCGGGGCATTCTGTCCGCTGGGATCGCCGCTCAGGCGGCTCACAAAGATACTATCAGGCCCAAACTCCTGGAAAAAGTCCACAATTTGCGCCTTCAATCCGCCCAGCAGCGATGACACCGTCACCACTGTCGTAATACCGATAACAATTCCCAACACGGTGAGTCCAGAGCGCAGTTTGTGGCTCGAGATAGCGTCGAACGCCATGGCGAACGTCGCCTTCGCATTGGTACTGGCAGCAGTCGTATTCATTCCGCGCGCAACGCCTCTACCGGATCTAGACTCGCCGCTCGACGGGCGGGATACCACCCCGAAATAATTCCCACCGCGCTCGAGACGAAAATCGAAACAATCACATACGGCGCTGTAATGGATAGCGTGGCCCCTGCCACCGCGCTGATGAAGAGCGCCAGCAGCGCGCCCGTTGCCACGCCGATTGCTCCACCCGCCATAGACAACATCAGCGACTCAATCAAGAATTGCAACAAGATGTCGGTCTTCCGTGCGCCTAAGCTCTTTCTCACGCCAATCTCGCGGGTTCGCTCCGTCACGCTCACCAGCATAATATTCATGATCACGATTCCGCCCACCAGCAACGAAATGCTGGTCACCGGCACCACCACCGCCGCAATCACGCTCAAAATGCTGTCGGTGAAGGAACGCACCGAATCGGGCGTCAGGTTATCGAAATTATCGTCTCTTCCAGGCTTCGTGTGAAAGCGGCTGCGCAGCGCCATGCGGGTGTTTTCCAACGCGGACGCCATTGTTAACCCCGACCCAGTTCCCGCTCTTCCGAAGATCGCCAGATTCTGGCTTCCTCCAAATAACGACTGAAATACTGGGCTCGGAATGTAGATCGGCGTATCCTGGCTTTGCCCAAAAGCCGAGCCTTGATGTTCGAGAACTCCAATCACCGTGAACTCCGATCCTGATATCTTGATCGTCTTACCCAGTGGATCGCGGGCCGGGAAGAACGCCGCGCGGATGTCATCCCCAATCACGGCCACGTGCTTATGCCGCTCTTCTTCACTCGCCACAAAGAAACGCCCCATGCCCACCGGTATGTCCCGAATTTCCGGCATGATGTATGAAACGCCAATCACTTGCGCTGAGTCGAAAGTTTGATTCTCCGCTCTGACATCCACCACTTTCACTTGATACGAGCTGTACAACACGTTATCGCCCTCGGTCGCCCGCAGATACTTCACCTCGTCCCGGCCAACCTGCTTGTTGTACTTCATCTTTTCTACTCGCTCCCGTGCGGAAAGCCGGCCCAGCGACGCTAGTTGCGCCACCAGGAAGCTGTTCGTTCCGAATGCTTTCGAAGTGATCTGATCGGCGTAGGTTCCCAAGCCGTCAATCGCGGCGCCTACCAGAATTACGCTCGCCACCCCCACAATCACTCCCAGCAGTGTCAGGAAACTGCGCAGCTTATGGGCGCGAATCGAATCGAACGCGAGCGCGACCGCCGTCCATAGATAAGTAAGCAATCAGTCCCCTATTGTCCGAGTCTCCTAATAGGATAGTAAAAATGACGCCGGATGATATTCGCCCACAATTCGTACGTCGGTCTTCTTCGGTATCTGTCCCTCGCGCCCAGCTGCCCACAAAGCCGCATTCACAAAGAGCCGCCGCAGCGCCTCGTTTTGAAAATCCTCCGCCGATCCCAGTGTTGTCGTAAACACGCGCGCCTGTTTGTAGGTCGCCGTCCACGCCACCGGCCGCATCGGTTCATTCGCTTTTCCTGTCACGGGGCCATCCGATTCTTTCATCCCCGTGAGCACTTCCCCTTTTAGCAGCGGCACGCATCGCTCGGGCAGGGGCAATCTAACTTCATACACATCCGTTGGAACCCAAATCTCGCCATCTGCGATCCCGCGCAGAATCGGGTTCTCCCGCTGTTCGGGCACAATCCGTACTCGGGTACTTTGCTTGCCATGCCCGCCGTGATGTGCAATCCACGTTTCGCCTAATACCTGCCGGCCAAATCCGCCCTCCCAGCCCGCTTCCTTGCTGTTCCATGAATATTTCGCGTAGGTCTTGCCGCGCTCAATTTCAAAGGCATGAGTCGCCGTTCGAATTCCGAAAATCGGCTTGCCCGCCGCAACATATTCCGCGAAATACTTCATCTGGTCGTCCGGCAAGTCGCGGAAGCGCATAAAGAGAATCAGCAAGTCGGCGTTCCTAAGAGCCTCCAAACCGGGAATGTTGCCGCGCGCGTGCGGATCAATCTGGCCCGTTTGCGGATCTTTAGAAAAAAGGACGGTACAGCGAAAGCCCTGCCGCTTCTCCAGAATTTCCGCAAACTGCGGCATCATCTGCTCGGAATGGTATTCGTCGTCGGCCGCAACCAAAACCACAGTCTTGCCATTCCCGGGCTTTGTTTGGCCCCCCAACATCACCGCCGTCAAAGCCAAGAAATATAAGATCAGCCGCCGCCGCATCCCCAGATTTTAACGGATAAACTAATACAATGCTTCGACGATCTTTTCTTCGCAACCTGACGGCGGTGTCTGTCGGCGGCGCGTTGTTTCGCAACCCTCTGCGCGGGCAGGGTGCCGGTATTAGCGTCACGCCGCTGCGAGACAAACTCCACCTGCTCAGCGGGGCGGGCGGCAACATCATTGTGCAAGAAGGCCCGGAGGGCTTACTCTTGATTGATAGCGGCCTCTCTAATTCCACAGCGGGCATCCTGGCCGAAACCGCCAAAATCGGTACCGGCCGAGTCACTCTCTTATTCAACACGCATTGGCACACCGACCATACCGGCAGCAACGTGGCGCTGGGCAAACAAGGCGTGAAGATTATCGCACAGGAAAACGTGCGCACGCGCCTAGCCAAAGGCCAGTACATGGAATTCTTTAAACGCCAGGTGGATCCCATGCCGCCCGAAGGTCTTCCCACCCAGACTTTTCGCGACAAAGGCAAAATCAAATTCGGCGGCAAGACCGCGCAATACGAATACCTGCCGCCCGCCCACACCGACGGCGATTCCGTGCTTCACTTCCACAACGCCAATGTCTTCCATGGCGGAGATTTGCTCTTTAATGGTCTCTACCCCTTTATCGACTATGGCTCGGCAGGTTCGTTGGCGGGAATGGCCGCCAACGCGGAACGCATCCTGAAGATGGTGGACGACGATACCATCATTGTTCCGGGGCACGGCCCCGTCGCCAGGAAGAGCGACGTCAAGGAGTTCGCCGACATGCTTGCCGGCAGCCTTGATATCTTCACGGCGCAGATCAAAGCCGGGAAGACGCTGGCACAGATCCAAGCCGACAAGCCCTTCAAAGCTTACGACGAAAAATGGGGCCAGATGATGATCAAGCCCGATCAGTGGATCGCTCTAAACTACGCCGGCATGGCCAAGCAGTCTTGAAATCTATGTCGGCTTCGTCAGGGCGAAAGCTGGGCCGGTCGAACTGAGTCGCTTCATCAAACTTTGTCATTTCCGCCGTGCTTCTGCGCAATTACCAATGAGGGATGAATCATGAGGATGAAAGTCTCAGCCATCATTGCAGCGTCTGCTCTCGCCCTGGTCCCATCTGCCGGAGCCTTCGCTCAATCCAATCCAGCGCCGTCGATACCACTCGAGCCGCCGTCCGCCGATCAGCCGAGTGTCAGCGCCACATATGCCCTCTGCTGAAGCGCCTTCAACAAGGCGACATGACGGTCAATTTCCGCTCATTCCGTTTGGCGGGCGCTCTGATGACTGGTCAGGACGCCAGCATGAAGGAACAAGCGGAGAGCCGGAATTTCAAGCGCCTCCTGGATGCCGGTAGCACGCAGGAGGCGCTGGATGCCGCCAATCAGGCTATTGATCGCAACTATGCAAGCCTCTCCGCGCACCTGAACGCTTTGACCGCTTGCAACAAGCTCAACCGGCCTGCTGAGGCGGCTCTGCATAGAAGGATCATCAACGCGCTGCTCGATTCAATCCAACGCTCGGGCGACGGGAAGAGTTCCGAAACAGCCTGGTTCGTCGTGACGATCTCTGAGGAGTATGTCTTTTTAGGCGCCCGCCTTTCTCTCCAGAGGACAAAGCAATCTTTAGTCAGGAAGGACGGCCATGCTTACGACCAGCTTGAAGTGCTGGATCCAAAGACTAACGAGAAGCAGAACGTCTGGTTCAACACGGATGTAGACCTGGCGCTCTATCGGCCTCCGGCGGCCAAGACGCCCGAAACGGCCGCCAAACTCCAGCGTGCGCTCCAGTTTTATATCGGCCAACAAGATCTCAAGGCTCTCCCACTGATCCAGGATCTCGCGGCAAGCGATCCCAGCGACGCCGCTTTGCAATGGGTTTTAGCGGATTGCTTAGCGTTCAAAGCCGATACCGACGTTACGGGCGAGGAATCTCTGGCGCTGCTCAAACTGGCGCGAGAAGCGGCCGGGCGTGCTTGGCAACTCGGTGAAAATTCGCAAAGCCTAAACGAATTATAAGCCCGGCTCAACGTACCCGAGCTTCACCCTCACAAGTTCTCCGAAATCGCCGAAGCCGATAAATCAATGAAGCAGGGTGAGCAGGCCTTGGGAAACGGCGATTACGATGCCGCGCGCCTGGCGTATATCGCCGCGCTCAAGTTCGACCCGAAACTCTACCTAGCCGCATTGGACGCAGGCGAGATGTACTTCCGGAAGAACGATCCTGCGGACGCCGCAGATTGGTTCATGAAGGCTGCGGCCTTGAACCCAAGTAGCCCGGTGGTGTACCGTCACTGGGGCGATGAACTGATGCTCGCTGGCCGGCCCGTTGAAGCGCGCGATAAGTACGTCGAGGCGTTGGTCACTCTGCCCGTTCCGCAATCCTGGAGCGCGCTCGCAAACTGGGCCAAGCGGACGAATCATCAGTTGTCGCCGCCGAAGATTGATAGGCCGGCGGTTTTGGACGAGCCCCAACCGGTGAACTCCGATGCCACAACCAGCAGTGAGGACGGGCGCTCCGCCTGGACGCGCTATTCCGCTGTGCGTGGGGCGTGGCGGCAATCGGTCTTCTCCGAAAAATATCCAGCGGAGAAGAAATACCGTCACACCCTACAAGAGGAAGCGGCGGCCCTGGATGCGGTGGCAAGCGCCGTCGATTCTCAAAAACCTCTCCACCTCGATCCTCAATTGGCGGCCTTGGGCGAACTGAGAAAGGCGGGCTTGCTCGAAGCGTGGATCCTTTTAAGCGCAGCCGACGCCGGGATTGTCCAAGACTATGCCGCCTATCGAGACACGCATCGCGAGCAACTGCGAACCTATATTGAAAAGTACGTCATTCGCGCCGCCGGCAACTGATACGCCTGGATCAAGCGGGTGAACCCCTTGCTGTAAAACGGTTGCTATACTGCTCTTTCATTCAAGAAAAGGACCGTGATGAGAAGAAAAGTAACCGTGGTGGGTGCGGGTAATGTGGGCGCAAATACGGCGCAGAAAATCGCCGCCAAGGAACTCGCCGATGTGGTGCTGGTTGACGTGGTGGAAGGCGTTCCGCAGGGCAAAGGGCTGGATATGCTCGAATCGGCGCCGGTGGAAGGCTATGACGTTCGGATTGTCGGAACCAATGGCTATGAAGAGACGGCGGATTCCGACATTGTGGTCATCACCGCCGGCTTTCCGCGCAAGCCCGGCATGAGCCGCGACGATTTGCTGCTGGCAAATTACGAGGTGGTCAAGAGCGCCACTCAGCAGGCGGCAAAGCAGTCGCCCAACGCGATTTTGATTTTGGTCACGAATCCGCTAGACGCCATGTGTTGGACGGCGCTCAAGGTTTCCGGATTCAAGCGTGAGCGGGTAATTGGCATGGCCGGGGTTTTAGATACCGCCCGCTTCCGCACGTTCATCGCCGAAGAGTTGAATGTTTCTTTTGAAAACGTAACGGCCATGGTGTTGGGCGGCCACGGCGACACGATGGTGCCGTTGGTGCGCTTTACCAACGTGAGCGGCATTCCGCTTACCGAACTGACTGACCAAGCGACGATTGACCGCCTGGTGCAGCGCACGCGCGACGGCGGGGCCGAGATCGTGAAATATCTAAAAACGGGGAGCGCCTACTATGCGCCCGCCGCATCGACGGTTGAGATGGTGGAATCGATTCTGAAAGACAAGAAGAAAGTCTTGCCGTGCGCCGTTAGCCTGGAAGGCGAGTACGGGTTTCATGGCCTGTTCGTAGGCGTGCCCGTCAAGCTGGGTAAGGCCGGCATCGAGAAGATCTACGAGATCAAGCTCGATGAGACCGAAAAAGCGGCGCTGAAGAAGAGTGCCGATGCCGTCGAGGAACTGGTGAACATTCTGCGGGAGAAAACGTAACAAAGCAGTAGCGTTCCGCGTCAGGATCGGTTAATCTGACGAAGAATGGCAAGTTCCAAAGCTGTGCTTTCGGAGCCTGATACTAGGGCGAACGGGGTTCCGAAGATCGATCCGGATTATACCTGCTTCAAGATCAAGCTGGCAAAATCGAAGATTCACCGTTGGGGAATCTACGCGCAGGAGTTTATCCCAGGCGGCCGCAAGGTGATTGAATATACCGGCGAGAGGATCAACCGGCGCGAGACGAAGCGGCGCTCGGAAGCAAGCGATTTGATCTACCTGTTTACCTTGGACAGCTATTGGACGCTGGATGGATCGGTAGGCGGTTCGGGAGCGCAGTACATCAATCATTCGTGCGACCCGAATCTGGTGACACGCATCATTAAGGGGCATATCATTTACATGACGATGCGCGATATTCAGGCGGGCGAAGAGTTGACGGTGGATTACCGCTTCGACAAGAAAGTGGAGCGCGTGGAATGCCTGTGCGGGACCGCTAAATGCCGGGGAACAATTAACCTGACTGAGTAGCCGCTAAGGCGTTCGAATTCCGATATCCTAGTTTCAGGAGTTTTATTGATGACTGTCCTTGAATCCCTCAAGAAATATAGCGTGGTGGTGGCCGATACCGGCGATATACAAGCCATCGCCCGCGTGAAGCCGCAGGATGCCACCACGAACCCGTCTCTGCTGCTGAGCGCGGCGCAGCGTCCTGAATATAAGCAACTGGTGATTGACGCGCTGGAGTATGCCGACAAAAAGGGCGGAGACACCAAAGTTCAGACCGAAGCTTTCATGGACAAATTGTTCGTGGCTTTCGGTACTGAGATTTTGAAGGTGATTCCGGGCCGCGTTTCGACGGAAGTGGACGCGGGCCTGAGCTTCGATACGGACGCGACGCTAGCCAAAGCGCGCCACCTTATTAAGCTGTATGAAGAGGGCGGCACCAGCCGTGAACGCATACTCATCAAAATTGCCAGCACCTGGGAAGGTATCCGCGCGGCGGAGCAACTGGAGCGCGAAGGCATTCACTGTAACTTGACGCTGCTGTTCAGCTTTGCGCAGGCGGTGGCGTGCGCGGAAGCGAAGGTCACGCTTATCTCGCCGTTTGTGGGGCGCATTTACGATTGGTACAAGAAGGAAAACGGCGGCAAGGATATACCGATTGACGACGATCCGGGCGTAAAGTCGGTGACGCGTATCTACAACTATTACAAGAAGTACGGCTACAAGACGGTTGTGATGGGTGCGAGCTTCCGCAAAGTGGAACAGATTGAGCGCCTGGCGGGCAGCGATTTGCTCACGATCAGCCCCGACCTGATTGAGAAAATGCAGGAGACGCAAGGCGAGCTGCAGCCTGCCTTGACGCCCGATGCTGCGAAGGCCAGTAAAGAAGAGCAGATCCACCTGGACGAAAAAGGCTTCCGCTGGCTGCATAACGAAGATGCCATGGCGAACGACAAGCTGTCGGAGGGAATCCGCAAGTTCTACGCCGATGCACGGAAATTGGAATCGTGGGCGCACACGCAGGTGGGCCAAAAAGTCACGGCTTAATTCGTAGCTGCTGATCCATGGTTGCGGCCAAGTAGCCGCGCAATGGTTTGCCATTCGGCGGATATGTCAGTTGCGGGGCGATTTCGAGCAGTGGCTCCAGCACAAAACGCCGCTGCAACATGCGCGGATGCGGCACTGTAAGTTCGGGCAGTTGAATCACCGCATCGCCAAAGAGCAGCAGGTCTAGATCAATCGGCCGCGGACCCCGGCGCGTTTCCGTATCGCGCACGCGGCCGATTTCCCGTTCAATGCGTAATAACAGGTTCATTAACTGCAAGGGTGAAAATGTGGTCTGGCATGCAACGGCCATATTGAGGAACCAAGGCTGATCTGCAATGTCTTGCGGGGCGGTCTCGTAAATCGAAGAGCGCGCCGTGATGACGACACCCTCCCGCTCTAGAATTCCCATCGCCTGACGGAGCCGGTCTTCCCGTTCGCCCATGTTTGAACCCAGCGAGAGATAGACGGTTTTTTCGAGCATCAAAAAAGCAGATTCTGGCGCTGCCGGCGTGGGATGCCAAAGTACTCAAACGCGTGGTCTGTCGCGGTGCGGCCGCGCGGGGTGCGATCAAGAAAGCCCAATTGCATGAGATAGGGCTCGTAAACTTCTTCTATTGTGTCCGTTTGCTCATCAATGGAAGCGGCAATGGTGCTGAGCCCGACCGGCCCCCCGCCAAATTTTTCCATGATCGTGAGCATGATTTTATGGTCGATCTCATCCAAACCGTAGCGGTCAACCCTTAATAGATCGAGCGCGGCTTGGGCGACGGTGAGATCGATATGGCCGTCGGCGCGAACCTGAGCATAATCGCGGACCCGCCGAAGCAGTCGGTTGGCAATGCGCGGGGTGCCGCGGCCGCGGCGGGCGATTTCGCGAGCGGCATCCGTGGTGGTCACCACGTCCAGCAGACGCGCGGACCGTTCGACAATTTTGCCGAGCGTGGCTTCGTCGTAAGGGTCGAGACGCAGCACAATGCCGAAACGGCTGCGTAAAGGAGCGCTGAGCAGCCCTTGGCGCGTGGTAGCGCCGACGGCCGTGAAGTGCGGCAAAGTAATGGAATGAGTGCGCGCCCCGGGTCCGGCGCCAATGAGAATATCGAGACGGAAATCCTCCAGCGCGGCGTAAAGAATTTCTTCAATGTCGGGCTGCAGGCGGTGGATCTCGTCAATGAAGAAAACCTGCCGCGCGCGCACGTTGCTTAATATGCCGGTGAGATCGAGTTTCTTTTGCAGAACCGGACCGGCGGTTTGATCCAACGGGACCGCCAGTTCGTGCGCAATGATGCCGGCCAGAGTGGTTTTGCCAAGGCCGGGCGGACCGCAGAGCAGCACGTGATCCATGGCCTCGCCGCGGCGCTTGGCGGCTTCAATCGCTATTGCGAGTTGCTCGCGAACGGCGGGCTGGCCGGCGAAATCGTCCAGCGTAGTAGGGCGCAGCGCGGTTTCAAACTGGCGTTCTTCTTCTAGCGACGCCGGTGAAACGGTGCGGTTGGTGGCCATGCAAACTTCACCTTAGCGCACGGCGGCAAGAGCGGCGCGGAAGAGCGGTTCGAACTCGGCGGGTGTGCCTTTTTCGAGAACTTTGCGCAAGGCGTCTTCCGCGGCGGGGCGCGAACAACCGAGGTTTTGCAAGGCTGAAAGGACGTCGCGTTCAAGCATTGAATAGGAGGGACCGGATTCCGCCACGGGCGCAGCTTTGCCGGTGCAATCCACCGCCATGAGTTTATCCTTTAATTCGAGAACGATGCGCTCGGCGGTCTTCTTGCCAATCCCGGGGATGCGGATGAGGCGCGGCAAATCGCCGCTGCGAATGGCGGTGATGAGTTCCGCAGTGGGTAACCCGGAGAGAACCGTGATGGCTAGTTTAGGGCCAATGCCGCTGACGGAGATGAGGCGTTCGAAGACCGTCTTTTCTTCCGGCGTAGCGAAACCGAAGAGCAGCAAAGCGTCTTCTCGCACGTGAGTGTGAATGCGGAGGACGGCGGTGGCGCCTTGATCGGGGAGCGCGGTGAAGGTGGAGACTGGGATTTGGACGTCGTAGCCCACGCCGGCCGCTTCGACGATAACTTGGTTAGGATGTTTTTCAAGGATGGTGCCGCGGAGGTGGGCGATCATGAGCGGATCTGTACGATTATGACGTAGCCTACAAAGCGCAACCCATTGCGATGCCAACCTTGGCCGCAAGTTCGCAGATGCGTTTATCGCTGAGTGAGCGGAGGCGACTTCTGGGTTCCACTAGATCCACTTTCAGAATGACCGCGATGTCTTCAGCCCGGGCCATTGAATCTGATTGAAGACCGGTTTCACCGGCCGGTAAGAAGAGGTGAACGGGAAAATCTCTATGAATACTCGTTGTGAGCGGAATCGCCAACACGGTGTTCACGCGCTCGTGACGATTACGGGCATCCAGGGAAACTATGACGACTGGACGCCTTCCTTTTTCTGGCGGATCAAAGTGAAGCTGAGTAAACCAAATCTCGCCCCTGAGCGGCATCTTTGTCTTGGCGGCGCTCAACTGCGTTCCTCCTCAATCGCAAACGCTCGTCTCGCGAATTCGCCCCACTGCCGCTCTTCGGCGACTTCCTCGTCTGACAATGAGTCGTAGTATTCGGCCATTGCGCGGTCCGTCGCGACCCGCTTCTCCTCACGGCGGACAGCCTGAAGAATTTCTTCCAGAATCGCCGAGGTCGATTCGGCGCTACTCTTCTGGCGCATTTCCTCGAGAAACGCAACCGATTCCACCGAGAGGGTGAAGCTCTTTTTGGCTTTGCGATTTGGCTTACTGATTGTCTGACCCATAATCCTACTCATGATCCTACCATGCTTGAGAGCTTGAACCGTTCCTGCGATAAACTCACAATCAAAGTGCTTTGAACGAACTTTTCCGCATCGTCGAGCCGCCGCGACCATGCTCCTATCTGCCTTCGCAAACCGCCTCGCTCGAGGTGCGCGTAATCAACGCGATCAGTGCAGGCGAATATGCGAACCTCCTGGCGCACGGTTGGCGCAGGTTTGGTTGCCAGCTTTTTCGGCCAGCTTGTCCGCGTTGCCGGGAGTGCCGGAGCATTCGGGTGTTAGCACAGCAGTTCACCCCTACCGCGGCACAAAGGCGCGTTCTGCGCAAAAATGAAACCGTACGCGCTGAACTACATCCGCTATTCACCGCGCGTGAGACAGTGGATCTTTACAACCGCTATCAGAGCTTCATGCATGAACATCGAGGATGGGAGCTACAACGTGCTACAAGCGCCAGCTACCACGAGATGTTTCTCTCCGGGCCAGCGGAGTTAGGCCGCCAATGGTTGTACTTCGACGGCGGAAGACTGATCGGCGTCGCCATCATGGATGAAGTTCCCGGAGCCGTATCATTGGTATATTTTTTTCACGACCCCGCTTGGCGCGCCCGATCGCCAGGAGTTTTTTCGGTACTGAACCAGCTTCGCTTTGCCGGTTCAAAGGGCTTGCCGCATGCCTATCTCGGCTATTGGATAAAGGAGTGCCCATCGATGAATTACAAGAATCGCTTTGTGCCCTATGAAATGCTCGCGGAATACGTAGAAGAAAAGGACAATCCGGCTTGGCGGCGAATTTAGGCAAGCAATGGATTTGGGCGGCGCTGTTCTCCCTAAGCGAGCGGGGCGGCGAAAACGAGTTTGGTTGGCTTGGTAACGGGCGCGTTGGTGGGCTCCAAGCTTACGGCCACCGCCTTCAAATCGCCAACTGGCAGTGGGGAGCGCAGCACGCTGATGCCGCGGCCGTCGGTTGCGGGGAAGGCTTCGATGGGCAGGGGCGCGCCGTTCTTAGGAACCACCCAGCTTTCGTAGGTCCAGCCGGCGGGCGGCGTGGGCAGGCCTTCGGCAATGAGAATCATGCCTAACTTTTGCTGAACGAAAATGCTGCCATGCGGCGCGGACGGCTGAGGGCCGAAGGTGACTTGTTTGGTATCCGGCGCCTGCAGGATCTGCTGGATTTCGCGGAGCCGGGCCAACTCGATCGTGTCTGCCAGACGCGCGTTGTGTTCGGCGAACCAAGCTGCGAAGGCCAAAACCAGCGCAGCGGCGGCGAGGGCGAAGGCCCAGTTAAATGTGCGACGACGCTCTTTTACAGGCTGACCAAACCCGGCCAAAACCCTGCTTCGCAATTGCCGGCTCGGCTTGGTTTGTGGAGTTGCGCTTAGAATCATTTCGTTCAACTCGATGGCCTGCTCAAGTCCCGCGCGGCATTCAGCGCAGCCGGCGGCCAGATGATTCTCAAAGCCCGCCCGTTCTTCGGTTTCGAGAACTCCCAAAGCGTAGAGTTCGCAAAGGTCGGTAAATTGATCTGGATTTTGATTCATCGCGACCCCGCCGTCCCCACTGCACTGGTCCGCAAGACCTTTAAAGCGCTGCGTACCAAACTCTTTACGGTGCCGAGAGGCTTCTGCAGCCGTGCGGCAATTTCGGTTTGCGTGAGACCTTGAAAGTGTGTCAACTCCAGAACTTCACGCTGATCCCCATTCAGGCTGTCAAGAGCCGCTCCCACTGCTTTACGGCGCGTTAGCCGATCGGCCTCGGTTTCCTTGGTCACAAACAAACCCGAGTGTTCTAAATCCTCCAGGGAGGTTGCCGCTTCTCCCGGCTGGCTCCGCAATGAGCGCAGGTAGTCAATGGCTCTGTTGCGGGCGATGGTAATAATCCAACCTTCCAACCTGCCACGCTCCACATCAAAGGTGTGAATCCGATTCCAAATGCGCAGGAAGGTTTCCTGAACCAGATCTTCGGCGGTGGCCTGATTCGATACGGAGCGCAAAATCACCGAATAAAGCAGACCACCGTATTTGTCGTACAACTCGGCCATGGCATTGGCGTCGCGTTGTTTGAGGCGCGCGGCTATGTCGTGATCGTCCGTGGCGGCCAATTTCTTGCGGTGTCCTTTGCGGAACGGGCTGAGGGAAAGCCCGTTCCCTATTGAGGTTACCTTAGTTCGGTTGCAGAACCGTGTCGATGACGTGGATGACGCCGTTCGATTGGAACACGTTGGCGATGGTGATGTGAGCCTCCATGCCTTTTTCGTCTTTGAGGACGAGATCGCCATTATCCATGGTCGCGGTGAGAGAGCCGCCCTCGACGGTTTTCAGCGTGGCTGAACCCCCATCGGCCTTCACCATTTTCTTGATTTGTGCGGAAGAAAGGCGGCCAGCCACTACGTGATAAGTCAGGATTTTGGTCAAGAGCTCCTTGTTTTCCGGTTTGAGCAAGGTATCCACGGTACCGGCCGGCAATTTCGTAAATGCCTCGTTTGTGGGAGCAAAGACGGTGAAGGGGCCGGCGCCTTTTAAAGTATCCACCAAGCCGGCAGCCTTTACCGCTGCGACGAGCGTGGTGTGGTCGGCTGAATTGACGGCGTTGTCAACGATGTCTTTGTTCGCGTACATTTTTGCCCCGCCGACCATGGGGTCTTGCGCGGCTACGACCAGATTGGCGCTCAATGTAAGTGTTGCGAAAGCTAGCGAGAGAAATTTCATAGTTTTGTTTTCCTTTTGAATCCGGGCCACTGTGTGGTAGTGTTTTCCGCACTCACCATCAGGTACGCAAATATTGAGCGCGCGGATGAAGGGCATTCCGTTTGTCACGAAAAGCGGCATGACTTGCCTGATCGGCTGCTGGTTATAGGAGGGCTATGGCGCACAAGCGCTAGATAAGGCCGCCGCGCCGCCCGTCATTTGCTAGACCATAACAAGAACTTGCGCTAGGCTTATGTTCTTGGAGATCGTCTCAGTTAACGACTGGAGCACCTACCTGAGCGCCCAGGCCAGCGCATCGGCGTCTCTCACCGGGCTCGTCTTTGTTGCCGTCTCAATCAACTTGAGCCGCGTGATATCGGTGCCCGGGCTTGCGGGACGGGCTGCCGAGTCAATCATTCAGCTCTTCGGCGTTTTCATCGTTTCCACTGTCGCGCTTGTTCCAAAGCAGTCTGGCGGTGCGCTTGGCTTCGAGGTGCTAGCCCTTGAATTCGCGTTCTGGTCGCTTCAAATGCTCCTCCAAGCTATTTACATGAGGCGTCGCAGGGGTCACCCGCTGCTCTGGCTAATTAGCAGGGTCATCCAGACTCAATTGAGCAGTATTCCGTTCTTCGTTTCCGGCGTCCTGCTCATTCGAGGTTCATCGGCGGGATTCTACTGGTTAGTACCAGGCTTTATCTTTTCCCTGGTCTCGGGAGTCGTAAACGCTTGGGTGCTTCTCGTGGAAATTTTGCGATAGTGGAGCGGAAAACGATTTTCCAAAACCGCGTCGATCTATGGCCGCTCTGACCGACGGTCATGGAAATAGTCGAGCATCTTGAGCTCGACTCCAGACGTCCCATTAGCTCGCAATTAGCTAGGGTATCTGTTGCAGGGCGGGTGGAAGCCACGTTCCGCTAAGGATGGGTTGTTCTGGCCAATAGAGGCGAATCGTGAGATTGAATGGTCCGTCTCCTGTGGGAAGCCAGTTCGATTCTAGCTCCGCCCCCGGGCTCTGGCTCTGCATGTAAAGATCAAGTGAACCATCCCGATTAAATTTCAATGGATCGCGATCTCCAATGGCGTAACGGTTGATGGGATTTGCGACGAAATAACCGCCCTGATCGTAGGCGGTCACTGACCAAAAGGCCCGCACCGGAGGCAAACTCGCCTTGTCGAAGTGCATGCGATAGCGCATTGAGCCATTCAGAAGCTTTCCGGCAATGTCAGCACTGCTGTTGAGGTAAACGGCATCCTCCGGAGGATTTGCTCCGATAGCGAATCGCGCGATCGCGGCCCGGACCAGGTAGTTGGTTCCGTAACGGCCGATCGTACTCTTGAACCCTGCCCAACCTGGCTTCGTGGAAGCGCCTGCGGTAACCAAGTTTTCCACGCGGGCGGATGCGGCACGCGCACCGTCGTTGATCGCTCTACGTTGGTCGTCGTCCAGTTTGGACGCATTGAAGTCGTAGCCCGGCACTATCCCGAGGCGGGCAAGCTGTTGAACGATGGCAGCGTCCGCTGCATGGGGTGGGTTGGCCTTTAAGGCCGTGGCGAAAGCGGCGAAGAAAGCGAGAGGGTCCATGGCTTTGACTTTGTCGGGCGGCGTACCACCTGAGGCGGTTCCAAAAGCGAGAGCTGAGCCGAGCTGCTGCTCACCGTCCGGATAGGCGCTGAGCGGCACAATCCGCATACCATGCTGAAATGTGCGGACATTCGCGTAATCGGCAACGCCGTTGGTTTGCGTGCGGCCCAGCAACCAGACAATGTTAGTTGACGAATCGTAACGGGTAACGTGTGCCGGGAGTTCGCCTGTCCATCCAGGTCCCGCGATAGCGAACCACGCCTCTGCGGTCCCGGTGGTTCGCTTGCCCGGATCGGCGAACGTCTCGGTCCAAGCGTCCATAAATTGGAGAAGATAGAAGCGGCCACCCGAATCCGGAACGTGGATAAGGATCGGCTCTTTTGATAGGTCAAGCCAGGCGGACGAGTACAGAGTATCGGCATTGGGCCGGATGACTTGGTGAGAATCGGGCCGGGGAAACTGCGGAATATGGGTGAAGCGATTGACGGGCATCGCACCCCGCGTTGCTTCGAGAAGGACCAGGGGATAGGCGTATATGTAAGCACGCTCCGCCACATCGCGGAGTTCGGTAGAGGGGCCTTGTGCGGTGAGCATGGCTGCAGCCAGAATCGCAATCACAAGTAGTCTCATAACCCAAAGTAGTTTAGCGCAGTTCCGCGCTTGGGCGCAGGCGACATGACGGCTACGCATCGCTCTACGGAGGATCGCCCTTCGGCTGAGCCACCTGCCCGCGGCGTCCCACATTAATCAGTAAGCGGCGCGCCGCTGTTCGCATTTTCGGAATATCATGTCCGAATGATCCCTGTCAAACGCTTTGCTGTTTTTGGTGAACCAGTCGAAATCCTCATTGCGAGCGGCACAACCGTTGGCCGTTCAGCCACCATGACCCAGTCCTCAGCTCCTGGTGGTGGTCCGCCACCCCACTCACATGAAAACGAAGACGAAACGTTTTTCGTCCTCGAGGGAGAATATGACGTTTTGCTCAACGGCGTCTCTCATAAACTTTTGCCTGGTGATGCGCTTCATGCGATGCGTGGATCGATCCACACCTTTCGAAACGTTGGGGGGAAGATGGGCAAGATGCTCGTCCACATCGTGCCGGGCGGTCTTGAGAACTATCTCGAAGAGATTTCACACTTTTCCGTGCCAGAGGGAATGCCGCAAGTTCTCGAAATTTCAAAACGCTACGGCATCACATTCGTATCTCCTGAATGCGGACCTTAGAGCTCAGCCGTTACGCAGGGAACACGGTTTCCCAAAGCTGCACTGATAGCGTCCGGAGAAGCAATCTTCAATGGGAGTTGGCAACCGCATGCCCCAGCGAAATAACTTTGAGCGAACGTAGAGTACAAGACGCTTCCGTGATGATGCTTGTCGACATCCAACCCTGATCCGCCAATTTTCGCTGGAACTGGGCTTCGGAAGAGGTCCTAAGAAAAATCCTAGCGCTAAACTCCGCCGAAATTATCGGGCCTTATCTTAGCGCTCATGGGGCTATGGCCCTAGTCCCGTTTTTCGCGTTGCTCTCAACTTCGGACAGGGTTGAGCCGATAGACAAAGTGTCGGGCTGTGTAGCGCGCTGGAGCAGCTCGTTTTGGCGGAGTCTGAACGTTGATAAATCGGGTGACTCGAAATTTGCTTCATTTGGTGCTGAGTGCGTTAGCGCTCAGACAGGTGGCGCTTGCCAATCTTGATCCTCATCTAGCGATTACTCAGTACACCCAGGACGTATGGGGAACTGAGTCCGGTTTGCCGCAGGCGACAATTCTGGGTATCGCCCAGACCGCCGATGGATACCTGTGGCTGGCGAGCGAGGAAGGGCTGGTCCGGTTCGACGGCGTTAGATTCGCAGTCTTTGATAAAGAAAACACCCCGCAGCTTCAGGCGAATGATGTGCGCGCTCTGTTGGTGGACCGAAAGGACAATCTCTGGATCGGGACAAACGGAGGTGGACTCACGCGTTATAAGGATGGGTTGTTCACAACCTTTACCGCGCGAGATGGTTTGGTGAACGACGCGATTCTCTCGCTGCATGAAGACGCGCACGGCGCATTGTGGATTGGAACGGACGGCGGTGGGATGAGCCGCTACGCGAATGGCGCGTTCCAAACCTTCACTACAAAGGATGGCTTGCCGGACGATGTGGTGTTTGCGATCTGTAGCGGTCCGGACGGCAGCTTGTGGTTGGGAACACATGCCGGCTTGGCACGGCTGAAGAACGATAAGTTCAGCGTGTACACCACGAAAGACGGGCTTGGGAAGGACGACATTCGGGCGGTGTACGCGGACCGGCATGGGGATGTTTGGGTTGGAACGAATGGGGCCGGGTTATCGCGTTTGCTGGAAGGGCGCTTTGCCACTTATACAACGCACGATGGCTTGTCTGGCAATCTGATTTGGTCGATTGCTGAGGACAGCGCCGGTAGTTTGTGGATTGGAACGGGCGACGGAGGGTTGAACCGATTCCGCGATGGGCATTTTTCGTCTTACACGACGAAGCTCGGCTTGACCTCCGACGCAGTGTGGACAACATTTGAAGATAAAGAAGGCAATCTGTGGGTGGGCACGAAAGGCGGGGGATTGGTGCGCCTAAAAGGGGGCCCCTTCACCACCTACACAACAAAGGAGGGTTTGTCGAGCGACGTGATTTTGCCGGTGTTTGAAGACCGGGATGGGGCCGTTTGGATTGGGACTGGCGCGGCGGGTCTAAACCGCATGAAGGATGGAAAGGTTACTGTTTACACAATGCGCGAGGGTCTGCCGTCGGACGATATCTACTCCGTGAACCAGGATGGCGCCGGCACACTCTGGGCAGGCACGCGCAAAGGCCTGGCAAGGCTGAAGGAAGGGCGCTTTCAAACGGTTGCGGAAGGCTTGCCCAACGAAGTAGTGCAATGCACGTATACGGACCGTAGTGGAGATTTGTGGGTGGGTACGCGCGGCGGACTCAGCCGCTACAGCGGGGGCAAGTTCATCACCTTCAGCAGCAAAGAGGGTCTCTCAAATGATAACGTCCACTCCATCTATGAGGATGACTCGCGTGTGTTGTGGGTGGGAACTGGAGGAGGAGGACTTAATAAGTTTGAAAACGGGCGTTTCACGCCTTACACGCGCGGTAGCGGGCTTTCGAATAATGTTGTTTGGGCTATTTCAGGAGATTCGTCCGGCGGTCTGTGGCTGGGCACAAACAATGGGCTGAATTATTTGAAGGATGGCAAATTCACCGTTGTCAGCACGCGGAACGGGCTGTTTGACGACGCGATTTTTGTGATTCTGGACGATCACCGCGGCAATTTTTGGATGAGCTCGAATCGCGGAGTATTCCGGGTTGCGATTGAAGACTTGAATGCCTTCGTGGGCGGGAAGACTTCTCTCATCAAATCTATTGCGTATGGCGTTGCCGACGGCATGAAAAGCAAAGAATGCAATGGCGGATTTCAACCGATGGGATGGCGCGCGCGCGACGGCAAGCTGTATTTTCCAACCATGAAGGGGTTGAGCGTCCTTGATCCCTGGAGGTTGGATGGCGCTCATTTGCCGCCTAACGTTGTGATTGAACGGGTGGTGGTCGATAACAAGAGTTTCAATCCGAAACAACCCATTCAATTACCGCCGGGAAAAGGCGAAATGGAGTTTCAGTTCACGGCGCTTAGCTTGGCGTCTCCGGAGAAGATCCGTTTCAAATACATGCTCGAGGGCTTCGACAAAGATTGGGTGGATGCCGGCTCGCGCCGAGTGGCGTACTACACCAATATTCAGGCGGGCGAGTACCGGTTCCGCGTCATCGCCAGCAGTAACGAGAACTTCTCGAACCGGAGCGGAGCGTCTTCGGCAGTTACGCTGCAACCCCACTTCTACCAGACGTATCTGTTCGCGTTGATGTGCTCACTGGTGGGCGCCGGCGTTTTTGTGGTGGTGTTCCGGCTGCGCATGCGGCAACTGCGGGTTAACGAGACCAAACTCGTATTGCTGGTCGATGAGCGGACACGGGCGCTGGCGCATCAGGCGCGGGCACTGCAGGAAAGCGAGAAGCGCTTCCGGCAACTAGCGGAGAACATTCACGAAATATTCTGGATGGTTGACCCGCGCAGCGGCAAGTTCCTCTACGTAAGCCCGGCTTTCAAGGAAATATGGCTGCAGGATGCGGAATCGGTGCTACGCGACCCGGATGCCTGGCTCGATTCGGTTCATGTGGAAGACCGGGAACTGGTGAATGCCTCTAAGCAATCTCAACTGAGCGGCAAACCGGCGGAGTGCGAGTATCGAATCGCGCGGCCCGATGGGTCAACGCATTGGGTATGGGACCGCTCGTTTCCGGTGTACGATGCTTCGGGACAACTGGACCGCATCGTGGGCATCGTGGAAGACATAACGGAGCGCAAGCGCGGCGAAGAGATGGTGCTGCGTTCGCGCGATGAGCTGCAGCTGCGCGTGCTGGAGCTGAAAGCGGAAAATGTCGAGCGGCGGCGTGCCGAACAGCAGCTAAAAATCGCCAAGGAGCAGGCGGAAGCAGCTAGTCAGTCAAAGAGCGAATTCCTGGCCAACATGAGCCATGAAATCCGCACCCCGCTGAATGGAATTATCGGCATGATGCAGTTGGCGCTCGATACCGAGTTGACGCCTGAGCAACGCCAATGCCTGGAACTAGTGGAGGGTTCGGCCGATTCTCTGCTGAGCATTATTAACGACATCCTCGATTTCTCCAAGATCGAGGCTCACAAGCTGCACCTGGAGGCGATTGAATTCGATCTGAGGAAGACGCTGGATCAGAGCCTCAAGTCGTTGGCGGTCAGAGCGCATCAGAAGGGCCTCGAACTGATCAACTGGATTGAGCCCAACGTGCCCGACCTCATCACGGGCGATCCAGTGCGGCTGACGCAGATCGTGGTCAATCTAATCGGCAATGCGATCAAATTTACCGAAAAAGGCGAGATTGTCGTGCATGTGACGAGAGAGGCGGAGGAGGGATCGCAAGTTGGCCTGCGCTTCACCGTTTCCGACACGGGAATCGGCATACCGGAAGACCGGCAGAGGGCCATCTTTGAAGCGTTTACGCAGGCGGACGGTTCCTCCACGCGCAAATATGGAGGGACGGGCTTGGGCTTGTCCATCTCGTCGCAGTTGGTGGCCATGATGAGCGGCCAGATTTGGGTGAAGAGTAAACCCGGTGAAGGCAGCAGGTTTGGCTTTACCGCCAAGTTCGGATTTCGCTCGACGGCCGACGATTCCAACACGATTGACCTTAACCGCGTGCCCGTGCTTGTCGTTGACGATAACGGAACTAGCCTGCGAGTGTTAGAGGAAATGCTGCGCAATTGGGGCGCACAAACGGTTACGGCGCGAGATGGGGAATCGGCGCTCTCCATTATGCAGCTCAACAAGGCGAATGGCACGCCGTTTCCACTCGTGTTGCTTGACGCCGAGATGCCGGGTTTGAGCGGGTTTGAAGTGGCCGGCCGGATGAAGAACGAGAACGGTCTGGCTGGCCGTGTCATCGTTCTCTTCAGCTCGGCCGCGGACATGGCGGACGCGGCGCAATGCCGCTCGCTGCGCATCGACGCCAGCGTTACGAAGCCCCTGTACCAAGGGGAATTAAAGGAAGCGATTCTGCGCTGTTTTCAGAAAATCGATCAGAAGGTGACGTCCTCGCGGGAAACGAAGATGGCGCGGCCCGCCAGTCCAGCCATGGAGGTGCTGCTGGTGGAAGACAACCCGGTGAACCGCAAGGTGGCAGTGCGGCTGCTGGAGAAACAAGGGCATACCGTGATTACCGCGAACAACGGGCGAGAGGCGCTGGATGTGCTCGACCGATTGAACTGGAAAATCGATCTGATCCTGATGGACGTGCAGATGCCGGAAATGGATGGCTACCAAGCCACCGCTGCCATTCGAGAGCGCGAGAGCCGGCTGGGTGGCCATTTACCCATCGTCGCCATGACGGCCCACGCGCTCGACCGCGACCGCGAGCGCTGTTTAGCGGCGGGCATGGACGCGTACCTGACGAAACCGATCCAGATTGAGAAGCTCTTCGATCTGATTGAGCAGGTCGCCACTACCGGTTTGCTGGTCGCCAAGGCTTAAAGGGACTCCCAACCGCACGTCTTCCGCCAGGACCATGGCCCCTCCCGGAGTACCGCAAAAAAGTCGTGTATCTTTAACTGAGAGGTCCAATCGTTATGGCGATTTCGTTTGAACTGAATGGGCAGCGGCAAGCGGTCGATGTCGATCCTAAGAC
This sequence comes from Bryobacterales bacterium, assembly GCA_963785595.1. Classification (GTDB taxonomy): domain Bacteria; phylum Acidobacteriota; class Terriglobia; order Bryobacterales; family Bryobacteraceae; genus Bog-105. Next base: position 152,773 of record CAWAVY010000008.1, read on the forward strand.
GCCGTTGTTGTGGGTTTTGCGCGACACGTTAAATCTCACCGGCACTAAATACGGGTGTGGAATCGCCGCTTGTGGCGCTTGTACGGTGCATATTGACGGCGAGCCCGCCCGGGCCTGCGTCTATCCAATTTCTTCGGTTGCGGGCAAGAAGGTGACAACCATAGAAGGCCTATCCAGCGACCGGAGCCATCCGGTGCAGAAGGCGTGGATCGCCGAACAAGTGCCACAGTGCGGATATTGCCAATCAGGCCAGATTATGACGGCAGTGGCTCTGCTTAAGAAGAATGCCTCACCCTCGGCTGGGGATATTGACGCGGCAATGTCGGGAAACATTTGCCGCTGCGGGACTCAGCAGAGAATACGGAGTGCGGTCTTAAGAGCGGCAGCGGAAGTGAGAGGTTAGACGATGAGTACGATCACAAACGCGATCAGCCGGCGCACGGCGCTGAAAACGACCTTGCAGACAACCGCGGGCACCGCCCTGCTGCTTAGTTTCGAATTGCCGCCGGCGAAGGCGGCGAACGAGACAGCGGTGGTGAATCCGCTGACGTCGTGGATCAAGATCGATTCGCAAGGCGTGATAACTCTGAACTATTCGAAATCGGAAATGGGCCAAGGGATCTCAACTTCCCTGCCGATGATTCTGGCGGAGGAGTTAGGCGCCGATTGGAAGGATGTCCGCGTGGAGCATGCGCCAGCGAAGAAGGAGTATGGTCCCCAAGGAACCGGGGGCAGCGGCAGTATCACCACACTTTATATGCCTCTGCGGCAGGCCGGAGCAGCGGCGCGCACAATGTTGATCGCCGCGGCGGCACAACGCTGGAACGTGAGCCCCGCCGATTGCCGGGCGCAGAACAGCTCGGTCTGGCACGGCAGCGATAAGCTCAGTTTCAGCGAGTTGGTGGAGGCAGCGGCTAAAATGCCGGTGCCGGATTTCGCAACGGTCTCTTTGAAGCAGCCTGCGGATTTCGAAATTATCGGCAAATCTCTGCCGCGTACCGACATTCCCGCGAAGACGGATGGTAGTGCAGTTTTCGGTCTGGACGTCCGCGTGCCTAATATGGTTTACGCGGTAGTGGCGCGCTGTCCTGTGTTTGGCGGCAGAGTCAAGTCGTTTCACGCAGCGGAGGCGAAAGCCATGAAAGGTGTGCTCGAGGTGTTTGAAATTCCTCCAGCACAAGAAGCCCATTCCTGCGGTGGCGTGGCGGTGGTGGCGGAAACCACCTATATCGCCTTGCAAGCCAGAAACAAGCTCAAGATCGAGTGGGAGGAGGGTCCGGCCGCCGCCGAAAGCAGCGAAACCCTGCGCAAAGAGTTTCGGCGCGTTGTCGATTCTTCCATGAAGGTCGTCATCAATCAAGGCGATTTGGAAAAAGCGCTGGCGCAGGCACCTGCGGAAAAGAGGGTCGCGTGCGATTACGAACTGCCGTTTCAAGCGCACGCCACCATGGAGCCGATGAACTGTACCGTGCATCTGGGAAACGGGCGCGCGGAGGCGTGGGCCGCCCATCAGGCGCCGGATATGGTGCAGATGGTGGTGGCCAACGTGGCCGGCATTTCGCCGGATAAAGTGCAGGTACACGCCACTTTCATGGGAGGCGGCTTCGGACGGCGCTATCAGGCGGATTTCCCAACGGAAGCTACGCAGATTGCCAAGCGCATCAGCCGCCCGGTACAACTGGTCTGGTCGCGCGAAGACGACATGACACATGATTTTTACCGGCCGGCTTCCTACCACCGTATGAACGGAGCCGTTGATACGAAAGGCAACATTACGGCGTGGCATCACAAATATACTTCGACACCAATTTCGGAGTGGTTTGATCCGAAGGCGGCGCCGGAATCATCGGAACTGGGGCTTTGTTCGCAACTGCCCTATCTCACTGGCAGCTACAAGCTGGAATACACGCCAGCGAAATCATCTGTACCCAGAGCTTGGTGGCGGTCGGTAGAGGCATCGGTGGTTGGTTTTGTGCTGGAGAGTTACATGGATGAACTGGCCCACGCGGCGGGGATGGATCCCTACGAATTCCGGCTGCGGGTGCTGGGCGAAGATCGTATGGTGAAAGATGCGCTGGACGCAAAGGATCGTCCGCTGGATACCGGGCGGTTTAAACGCGTCCTGCAACTGTGTGCCGAGAAGGGCGACTGGGGTAAGCCAATGCCCGCGGGGCAGGGTAGAGGGATTGCCTGTCACTATGCATTCCACAGCTATGTGGCGAATCTGGCGGAGGTAACGGTGAAAAACGGCGCGGTGAAAGTAGACCGGATTGTGTCCGCCGTCGACATCGGCGTGCCGGTGAATCCCGATGGTATACGCGCGCAGGTGGAAAGCGCCATTGTCTACGGATTGACGGCGGCGCTTAAGAGCGAGATTACGATCGACAGAGGACGGGCCGTCCAGAGTAATTTCAACAAGTTCACAACCCTTTCGATGAAGGAAATGCCTCTCATTGAAGTCCATATTGTCCAAAGCGATAAGCCGCCGACCGGCATCGGGGAGCCCGGTTTGCCGCCGACCGCGCCGGCCCTGACGAACGCAATTTTCGCGGCTACTGGCAAGCGCATCCGCAAGTTGCCGATCAAGCCCGGCGATCTGGCGTGACGCTTAGGACTGTTCATTCAGGGAAGCTGAGGGCAGGTCTTTGGGCAGCGCCCTCAGTCTCAGTGCGCACCAAACGGTAATTACCATGCCAAACGTGTCCAAGACGAGGCTGATGAACTGCGTGGCGAAAGCTGTGGAAGGCAGACTGAGAGCGTCCTCCAACAGCAAAAGCGACCAGGTGACGATTTGGCCGCCAAGCAGGAGCGCGTAAAAAACCATCCAGACGAAAGTATTGTGAGGCAGCGTGATTTTCTGAAGGCGCAGGGCGCGGCGCACAACCCACAAAAACGTGAGGCAGCCAGTGGCAGATCCGGTGGATACGATGATTGTTAGCGCCAAAACGAAAGCCAAACCCGTTGGATCCTCCGCGTGGAAGGTCGGGCTGGCTAACAGGAGGCCGAAGAAGGTGACCATGAGCAAGCTGGTCAGCGTCCGCAGTATGGCGATTCTGCGAACGGCAGCGATCGATGTGGCTATCTCCTCGAAGACGTCCCAAGCGGCTAAGGGAAACACAAACGCAATCAGCAGGCTCGAATAAACCTCAACGCGCATACGTTCCGGTGAATCGCGGGTGAGCGAGAGAATGGCCGCGTCGAAAAGAACGGCCAGGGCGCAGGCCAGGGTGAGAAAGATATAAGTGCGCTGCAAGCGCAACGCCAGTACCCGCAGCAGCAAGACCACATCAATGGCCGCCGCGGCATACTCCATCCAGTGATTGAGTTGGATCAGCATCGATTTTCGAACGCGAGCGGGCGACAGAAGGCCGGCTTGGGTGCGCGCGTTCTATCTTTATGTTGGCACGCCGACGCGTCGGTGTTTCCAATTCGGGAACACTTAGGTTTGAGGGCCGAAGCCCGGCGTTACCGGCCTCGGCCCCGCTGTCATCTACTACTGAATCGACGGGATGGGTTGAATGAGAGACGGGTCAATCGGCTGACCTGCTGCCGCGATCTCAGCGGCGAGCGCTGCGCTGGTGGATTCAATAACGATTTCGGCCAGCGCTGCGTAAGGTCCCGTTTGGGAAATGGTGCGCGCGACAGCGGCGGCGATTTCGAGTTCCGTTAAGATATCGGAAATCGTAACGCCCGCCTGCTTCGCGGAAGTCCGCAACCGTTTGGCGTGTGCGCGAACGCTAGCCATTTTGGCCGGCGATGCCTGCATGCCGGATTGAAGCGCGTTTTCGAGCGCAATGATGGAAACCGTGAGGTTACCCATCATCACCGACACTTCGGCTTGCGAAGCCGGTTGAATGCGGAAGCCGACATAGGCTGTATAAGCCGCGGTGTACGACGCGGCGGCTTGGTTGAACATGGGCGCGTATTTCGGGTAACTGGCCGTCACACTTGCCTCTAAAGAGGTGAGCGCGCCATGTGTCAAGAGCAAGGTGTCGTAGGTAGCGCCATCGAAGGCGTTGATCTGGTTGGGGTGGCTCGGCTGAATGCTGCAAGCGCTAGCAAGCAGAATGCCGAGAACCGGCAGCGCGGCGGCTGCCCACTTGAATGAGTGAAACATAAGAAGTCCTCTGGCCCAAGACTAAAGAGGGATCTCGTCCGGAAGCGGGCGCAGATGGCGCTAAGTCATTGAAATAAAAGCGAATATATTTCTGCAAATCTGTGACCGGCGCAACCGGGTGCTGGACCAGTGAAACTTCTCCGCAAGATCATACCGTGCTCATCCTCGTCTTCGGGCTTTGCTTTGCTTGTCGTGATAGCCCTGTTCCTAGGGGGAGTTATGCTTTGTAAAGACGATCAGCGCATTGCTTGCTAACCTATCGGGGAAGAGGATTGTGCGGAGGACCGCTATTGCCGTCGCTAGGCTGGTAGTTGATGGATAGGGAAGAACTGCTGGGAGAAACTGCTGAGCGTTGCGTCAAATATCTGCGTCGAATCCGTCAGCGAGGAGTAGCTCCTACCGAGGCGGCGGTGGCGGATCTGGAACGTTTTGCCGAACCTCTTCCCGCTGGCCCGGCCGATCCCGCCGAAGTATTGCGACAACTGGATGAAGTGGGTTCGCCAGCTACGGTCGCGAATGCCGGCGGACGTTTCTTCGGTTTTGTCAACGGCGGGAGTGTGCCTGCGGCGCTGGCGGCGAATGTTCTGGCGGCGGCGTGGGACCAGAATGCCGCACTGCGGGTTATGTCGCCTGTTGCGGCGGTACTCGAAGACGTTGCTCTCGGTTGGGTCAAAGAGTTGCTTGGCTTGCCCCATGAGGCGGCGGGTGCCTTGGTAACCGGCGCGACCATGGCCAACATGACTTGCCTCATGGCCGCCCGGCACGCACTGCTGGCGCGTGTGGGTTGGGATGTGGAAGCCCAAGGGTTATTCGGCGCGCCGGCATTTCCGGTTGTGGTGGGTGGCGAAATCCACGCTTCAATGCGCAAAGCCTTGGCCATGGCTGGGCTAGGACGCGATCGCGTCATTACCGTTCCCACCGATTCGCAGGGCCGCATGCGCAGCGATGCTTTCCCCACGCTGAACGCTCCGGCCTTGATTTGCATTCAGGCCGGCAATGTCAATACGGGCGCGTTTGATCCCGCATCTGAAATCTGCGCGGCGGCGAACGAGAGTGGCAGTTGGGTGCATGTTGACGGCGCATTCGGCTTATGGGCGGCGTGCGCGCCGGAGCGCGCCCATCTCGTGCGCGGATTTAGCGCCGCGCATTCGTGGGCCACGGACGCACATAAATGGCTCAATGTGCCCTATGACTGCGGCTTGGCGTTCGTCCGCGATGGCGCGGCGCTCTACCAGGCATTGAATTTGCAAGCCGCCTATCTGCCTCCCGGCACCTTGCGCGATCCCATGCAGTGGACGCCGGAAAGTTCCCGCAGAGCGCGTGGAGTAGAGGTGTGGGCTGCGCTCAAATCACTGGGGCGGTTTGGGTTGGCGGAGATGGTGGAACGCACCTGCCGCCACGCGGAACGCTTTGCGGGCGGGTTGCGCGCCGCTGGCCATGCGGTCTTAAACGACGTGGTGATTAATCAGGTGCTGGTGCGCTTCCGCGACGATGAGACAACGCAAGCGGTGATCGAACAGGTGCAGCGCGACGGAACTTGCTGGTGCGGCGGAACGGTTTGGCAGGGCCAGCGAGCCATGCGCATCAGTGTGTCTTCCTGGATCACCGATGAAGAAGACGTCAAGTGGAGTTTGGACGCGATTCTTCGCGCGGCTAAACTTTGTGAGTAGAATCCAATCATTATGTCCCATCAGTTAGCCGCGGCTTTTCGTACCAGCATTGCCTCCGCTCGAGGAAAGCTTGAGCGGATCACCGAAGATTCCGCCACTGCCGAACTGCACTCCGCCGGCTGGAGTTCGAAACAAACGTTGGGCCACCTGATTGATTCAGCGTTGAATAACCACCAGCGCTTTGTCCGTGCGGCGATTGCAGGAAGTTACGCAGGCCCAACCTATGAACAGGAGAGTTGGGTTAGCATCCACGGCTATAAAGATCTGCCGTGGAGCGAGTTGGTCACTCACTGGGAGAAGCAAAACGAGTTGCTAAGCGCGGTGGTTGATCGGATTCCCGAAGATAAGCACGCGGTGCTGTGTAAAGTGGGTGAAAACGCGCCAGTCACCCTGCGTTATCTGGTGGAAGACTACCTCGTCCATCTGCACCATCACGTAGATCAGATCGCCGCCGCTCCCACACCGGGGAGCCTGTTCGTTCGCTCTTCGCTCGACAAAATGCAGCAGATGGCCAAGCAAATCAAAGAGTGCGTCGAAGAGTTGAGCGAAGAGCAGATTTGGCAGCGGAGTGGCGATCATGCGAATTCCATAGGCAACCTGATGCTTCATCTGGCGGGCAACATTCGGCAGTGGATTGGCCACGGTATTGGCGGCTTGCCGAACGTGCGGGTGCGAGACCAGGAATTCGCCGCGCGCGGCGGACGATCCACTGCCGATATTCTCAGCCTATTCGATGGCACACTCACGCAGGCTTTAAAAATCGTTCAGGAAATGCCACTGGAGCGGCTCACCGAACGGATCAAACCGCAAAACCATGAGGTAGCGATTCTCGAAGCGATCTATCAGGTTGTCGGCCATCTGCAACTGCACACTGGGCAGATTATCTTTGCGACAAAGGAGATTGCCGGAAAGGATTTGGGATTCTACAAGCCTTGACGGAGATCCGGCACGCTACCACAGAAGAAGATATCTCCCAGGTTCGGGCGTTGTGGACTGAGTATTGGGAGACGCTCGGCCTCCCACTCGACTTTCAGGGTTTTGGCGCACAATTGCCACGGCTGCCGGGTGAGTTCGCAGCGCCATCTGGAATGTTACTGCTGGCTTTCGAAAATTCCGCAACGGCGGGCACAATCGCGGTCCGACCGTTGCGCGCGGATGCGTGTGAAGCGAAGCGCTTGTATGTCCCGCCGCGCTTTCGCGGCAAGGGTCTCGGGAAAAAGCTATTATCCACGGTGATTGAACAAGCCCGCTCAATCGGCTACAAAACGATGTATGCGGATAATTTGCCCACTTTGCGCGAAGCCGTGCGCCTATACGAGCAGTTTGCCTTTGAGCGCGTGGAAGCCTACTCGTCCGATCCCACTCCTGGAGCAATTTACTTGAGGCTGGCGCTCTGATGGCCCGGCGTAGGTTCTTTGTGCCGCTGGTCAGGCGTGGTACAGCCGAACTGATAGGAGACGAAGCCGAACATCTGGTTCGGGTTCTGCGCGCGGAAGTGGGCCAGGTCTATGAAATCTCCGACAACGGCAACCTCTATCTTGCTGAGGTCGAAACTGCACGCAAGTCACTCGTCTCGTTCAAGGTTCTGGAAGAGTTACCATTGCCGCCTCGGGAAGCGGAGATTGTGTTGGCGCCGTCCCTCATTAAATTTGACCGCTTTGAATGGATGGTCGAAAAAGCTACCGAGCTAGGAGTGACGGAGATCCGGCCGTTTGAGGCAACACGTTCGGAGCGAGGGTTGATGCAGGCGGCGGCCAAGCGGAAGAACCGTTGGGGGAAAATTGCGCAGGAAGCAAGCCAGCAGGCAAGACGCGTCCGGCTGCCTATGATCGCGGAGGCCGTATCATTCTCCAAAGCGACTGAGTTCCATGCCAGCCTCAAGCTGATGCTCGACGAAGAGAGTAACGTGGCGATCGGCAAATGTTTTCCTGAGATACGAAACCCGACCGATCGCATCGCCCTGCTGCTAGGCCCCGAAGGAGGCTTCACGGATGATGAGCGGGACAGCGCGCACGCTAAAGGTTGGACGAGTTGTTCTTTAGGAACTACAGTATTACGTGCGGAGACGGCTGCCACGGCCGCTATTGCGGTGGTTCGGGCGGCGTGGCTTCCCTAGCTACTTTCCGGCGCTAAATTGCAGAATCCGCTTACTAACGTTCGCGGTTCAGAAAAACAGGCTCGGCATGATCAACGATGTTACAGAACCACGACCGTCAGGGAGTGTGTGGTGATCGAATTTTGCGCCGGAAACTAGTTATACGTCGCCCAGCCAGCCTATGACTTGAGAGACGCTTTCGTTGGGCGGGAAAACCGGGTAGAAAACGTGCTCGATGTGCGAGTTGCGAACGATTAGCGTGAGGCGCTTGAGAAGGCGCGTACCGGCAACGTCGAACGTTGGCAAATGAAGGGCATCGCAGAATTCGAAAGCGGCATCGCTGAGCACTTCAAAGGGAAGATGGAGGCGCTCGGCCATTTCGCGCTGGTACTCAGTCGTTTGGGTGCTGAGGCCGAACACCTCGACCTTGAGCTCCGACAATTCCTCATACCGATCCCGAAAACCGCATGTCTGGGGAGTGCAGCCACGTGCCCCGGGAATCTCGTCCCAGCCATCGGGCAGCGGATGGCCTGGCACGCCAGTCATTGGGTAGCAATAGATCACCGTCCACGGAGCGGTCAACTGAGAAAGGTCAACCATGCGGCCCTTTGTTGAGATGAGCGAGACTCTGGGCAGGGCCATACCTGGGAGATGGTGGGCCGTACCATCGTCGAGTGGTTCGGGCAAACCCGCGGGCAACGGGAAATCAGTCTGCGGTGGCATGCAAATTCATTCATCAGCGTACTACTTACGGGTGGCTTGTTATGATTCTGGTGGGCGGCGGAGCGCTACAAGCTTGGCGTCAGTCGAGCCTCGGTTTGGTTGAGCCTCTTTGGGGTTACCCCAAGGGAACGTGAAGAAGTGAGATTGCGTCGCGTGAACACAAGCTGCCCTTACAGGCAGAACAGTTCACGCAGAGTGAGACTCGTTGGAGCGTTCTGCCGTCTGGGCCTTACCGCAGTATGCTGAAACGGTGGATCGTCAACGCGCTGGCAAAGGCATTTGTAAGCGGCGAAGCGACGCCCGATGCGATTGCGGAACGTAGCGCCAAAGTGCTGGGAAGGCGTTGGCGCTGGCTGCGCCCGTTAGCGGTTCGCTATTTGCGAGTTATGGCGGCGGATTTCCACCCGCGCCAGCGCGACGTGGCCAGTTTCTTAATTGCCGATGAGGGCTTTGGCAAAGCGAGCGGGAAACATCGCCGCAAATTAAAGATTGACAATTGGCTCCAAGAACCCGCGCGCATGCAGCCTGTGCCGGCGGCGCAGGATTGGGAGTTGCCGCGCATTGAAACGGCGGGAGAACTGGCAAGCTGGCTCGATATTAGCCTGGGCGACTTGGAGTGGTTTGCCGATTTGAAAAATTTGGGCCGAAGACATGGCGAATCGCGTCTCCGGCATTACTGCTATCGAGTGCTGTGGAAAGATGCGGCCAGCGTACGATTGATTGAAGCTCCCAAGCGGCGGCTGAAGACTTTGCAGCGGCGGATTCTGACGGCGATTTTGGAGCGGATTCCGCTGCATGATGCGGCACATGGCTTTCGTAAGGGCCGTTCCATTCGAACATTTTGCGCGCCGCATGTGGGCCGGCGAGTGGCGCTGAAAATGGATCTGCGCGATTTCTTTCCGGCGATTTCGGGTGCGCGGATTCAAGGCTTGTTTCGAACCATGGGATATCCGGAGACAGTGGCCGACCTCCTCGGAGGTTTGTGTACCACTTCCGCGCCAAGGGAGATCTGGAACGGAGTGGATTGGAGCATTCAGACGCTTTATGGGAGGAGGCATTTGCCGCAAGGGGCGCCAACCTCTCCAGCACTCGCCAATTTTTGCGCTTATCATGTGGATTGCCGGTTGAACGGACTGGCGAAGGCGGTGGGCGCGCGGTACACGCGCTACGCGGACGATGTGGCGTTTTCCGGCGATGCGGAGTTTGCGAGGTGTGTGGAGAGGTTCAGTCTGCGAGCCGCGGCCATCTTATCGGAAGAAGGGTTTACGGTGCATCATCGAAAAACCCGCATCATGCGGCGAAGTGTGCGGCAGCACTTTGCCGGTCTGGTGGTGAATGAGCGGCTGAATGTAAGACGCGCGGATTTCGACGAGTTGAAGGCGATTCTCACGAATTGCGTGCGCCATGGGGCGGCGAGCCAGAACCGGCTGGCGCATCCGGAATTTAGGGCGCATTTGCAGGGCAGGGTGGCATTTTTGGCTTCAGTGCATGCGGACAAGGGAAGAAAGCTGGAGCGCTTGTTCGAACAGATCAAGTGGAATTAGGGACAATTATGGCGAACAATATGAAACACACATTGCTGTTGGCAAGTTTTTTGTTAGGCGGCATTTTGCAGGCGCAGACCACTCCATCGAGAGCCTTGCTTGTGCTATCAAAGGGCGACCATACCCTCTCAATTGTGGACCCAGTGAGTTTGAAAGTGGTGGCGGCGATGCCTTCCGGCCCTGATCCGCATGAAGTGATTGCGTCTGACGATGGCAAACTGGCCTACATATCGAATTACGGAGGCGGCGCCTATCATACCCTGACTGTGGTGGATTTGGCGAATCAAAAGTCAGTGGGAACCCTCGACTTGGGTGCGCTGAACGGTCCGCATGGGTTGGCGTATGCGGGCGGCAAAGTTTATTTCACGGCCGAGGCGGCGAAGGTGATTGGCACGTACGATCCGGCGGCTCAGAAGATCGACTGGGTCATGGGTACCGGGCAAGATCGCACACACATGGTGTGGGTAAGTGCCGATCTGAAAACGATTATTACCTCAAACGTGAGTTCGGCAACGATGACTGTGATCGAGCAGGTGACACGGCGGCAAGGTCCTCCCCCGGGTGGCCCACTGCCGGGCGGTCCACCCCAGGGAGGTCCGCCTCCCGCTGGGTCCAGAACCGATTGGGAGGAGACGGTGATTCCCGTGGGGCGGGGTGCGGAAGGATTCGATGTTTCGCCCGATGGCAAGGAACTATGGGCGGCCAATGCGCAGGATGGCACGGTCTCGATTGTCGATATAGCTGGGAAGAAAGTGGTGGCTACTTTGGCGGCCGATGTGAGAAGCGCGAATCGCTTGAAGTTCACGCTTGACGGGAAACTGGTCTTGGTTTCGATGCTGGGTGGGCCCGAATTGGCGATTTTCGATGTGGCCACGCGGAAGACTCTGAAGCGGTTAAAAATTGGGCGCGGCGCAGCCGGCATTCAGATGGCGCCGGATGGGAAGGCGGCGTATGTGGCTTGTACGCCGGATAGTTATGTGGCGATTGTGAATTTAAGTTCGCTCGAGGTAACTGGCCATATTCAGGCGGGCAAGGAGCCGGACGGTATGGCCTGGGTTGGAGGTAATTAAGAAGGGTGAGGCAGGCACTCTAGCCTGCCTCACCCATTTTCCTCAGTAGCGATAATGCTCCGGCTTGTAAGGCCCTTCCACCGCGACCCCAAGATATTCGGCCTGCTTCGGAGTCAGCGTCGTCAACTTAACGCCAATCTTCTCCAAGTGCAAGCGCGCTACCTCTTCATCCAGCTTCTTCGGCAAGGTATAAACGCCGATTTTGTAAGTGTCTTTGTTCTTCCACAAATCAAGCTGTGCCAACGTCTGGTTGGCAAAACTGTTGCTCATGACGAAGCTGGGATGGCCAGTGGCGCAACCAAGGTTAACCAATCGCCCTTCCGCCAGCATGTAAATGCTGTTGCCATTGGGGAACGTGTACATGTCCACTTGCGGCTTGATGTTCGTCCGCTTCACGCCGGCGGTGGTGTTCAAGCGATCTACCTGAATTTCGTTATCGAAGTGGCCGATGTTGCAGACAATCGCTTGATCCTTCATATGTTGCATATGTTCGAAGGTGATGATATCGACATTGCCGGTGGTGGTTACGTAGATGTCGCCACGGCCGAGGGTTTCTTCGATGGTGGTTACTTCGAAGCCTTCCATGGCGGCCTGCAGAGCGTTAATAGGATCGATTTCGGTGACAATGATGCGGGCGCCCATACCTTTCAGCGAGTGAGCGGAACCTTTGCCGACATCGCCATAGCCGCAGATCACAGCCACTTTGCCGGCCATCATGACATCGGTAGCGCGCTTGATACCGTCGGCCAGCGATTCGCGGCAACCATATAGATTGTCGAACTTCGACTTGGTGACCGAATCGTTCACATTGATGGCGGGCACCAACAGCTTGCCTTGTTCCTGCATTTTGTAAAGGCGGTGAACGCCAGTGGTGGTTTCTTCCGAGACGCCGCGCCATTCCTTGGCCAGGGCCGTCCAGCGCTTGGGGTCTTCCCGATAAACTTTTTTCAGCAGGTCTTTGATGACCTTTTCTTCGTGGCTTCCCGACGGCGTATTGACCCAATCGCTACCCTGTTCGAGTTCCACGCCTTTGTGGATGAGCAGCGTGACGTCCCCGCCATCGTCCACCACCAGTTGCGGACCCAGACCGTTCGGATGACTGACGGCCTGATAGGTACACCACCAATATTCTTCGAGCGATTCACCCTTCCAGGCAAAGACCGGGACACCCGCCGCCGCAATGGCCGCAGCGGCGTGATCTTGCGTCGAGAAAATGTTGCAACTCGCCCAGCGCACATCTGCGCCGAGATCGACCAGCGTCTCAATGAGAACGGCGGTCTGGATAGTCATGTGCAGTGAGCCGGTGATGCGCACGCCCGCCAGCGGCCGGGTGGCTGCATACTTATTGCGGATGGACATGAGACCCGGCATTTCGTGCTCGGCGATGGAAATTTCTTTGCGGCCCCATTCGGCCTGCGCCATGTCGGCGACTTTATATTCAGAAGCAGTACGGTTAAGGGTGGCTGAACCCATGAAATAGTCCTCGCTCTAGATTATATCTTAAAATCTTGATATGTTGATAGGTAATTGATGGCGCTCAGTCTGAAATCTTTCCGGTTGCTGGGAGATCCCACGCGAGTGCGCCTCCTGCTGCTGCTGGAACGCGAGGAATTGTCCGTCGCGGAGCTGCAGGAAATCCTCTCGCGCGGGCAAAGTCAGATCTCGACACATCTCTCGCAACTCAAGCAGGCCGGGTTAGTGGAAGACCGGCGCACCGGAAAGAACATTTTCTACAGAGTGAAGCCGGCCGCCGGCGCGGAAGGTAGAGTCATTGTTCAATTACTGAGCGTTTTGCGGCAAGCTGCGGCCGACCTGCCCGAAGCGGAGCAAGACTCTGCCGCCCTTAAACTGGTTATCGGCAAGCGGCGTGAAAAGATGCGCACTTATTTTGATTCGCTGGCCGGCAGGTTCGGGCGTCAATATCTGCCTGGACGCTCGTGGGAAGGTTTGGCGGAGGTTTTGTTGCGCCTAATGCCTCCCATGGTGATTGCCGATTTGGGAGCCGGCGAAGGCACGTTTTCGCAGTTGCTCGCGCTCCGGGCAAAACACGTGATTGCCATCGACAATTCCGAAAAAATGGTCGAGTTTGGCGGAAAACTGGCGCGCACACATGGCTTGCGTAATCTGGAATACCGCTTGGGCGATCTGGAAGCCGTGCCCATTGAGGACGAAGAGGTGGATGTGGCGTTCTTCAGCCAATCGCTGCATCACGCCCTTCATCCTGACAAGGCGGTCCAGGAAGCGTTTCGCATCGTGAAGCCCGGCGGACGCATTGCGATCCTGGATTTGATGCGGCATCAATTTGAAGAAGCCCGCGAAATGTATGCCGATGTCTGGCTCGGCTTCACGGAACTGGAATTACGCAAATTCCTGAAGAAAGGCGGCTTCCGCAATGTACAGACGGCGATTGTGCATCGGGAAGCGGAACCGCCTCACTTTGCAACAGTCTCAGCCTTGGGCGATAAAGCGGCGTAGGCCAAGCCAATCACGCTGACAAACATCATCAGCACTTCGCTATCGCCCAGATTGTATTCGAAAAAGCCCCCCACTAGGATGCCAATGGTAACGGCAATCGCGGCATGCAGAACGAAGAGTTCTTGCGACGGCTGCCGACCATACCTTATGATGCCCCGGAAGCAATCCCACACCATCAGGCCGATTGCGGACATGATAAAGATGAGACCGGGGATGCCGCGTTCGGCGGCGTATTGCACATAGATATTGTGCAAATGACCGTAATAACCGGTAGGTAGCGGCAGAACTACGTCTTTCGGCACATAAGCGTTGAAGTTGCGGCCAATTTCCTCAGGGCCAATACCCAGCAGCGGATGCGCTTTGATCATCTCGATGCCGGTGCGGAAAGTCACCACGCGATGGCGGTTGGAATCGGTATCACCATGCGGTTGAAATAGCGAAGTGACCCGCTCGCGAGTGCTATGCGGAGCGGCCAGGAAGGCGGCGGTTACAACCACGGGTACCGCGAAAATCATTTTCGGACGCCAGAACCAGACCAGGTAGAGAACAGCGGGAATGGTGGCTAGCCAAATGCTGCGCGTCCAGCCGAGGACTATGGCGGCGCTCAAAACAATGGTGCTGGCGTACGCCCAGATGGGGAGCCGGCGGTTCGAAAAGAAATATTGCGCCAACAAAATGGAGAGAACCGTGAGTTGCAGAGCGCCAAAGGTCATCCAATGGCTTTCAAACCCGGTGATACGCCGGCCCAGGTAAGACAAATAAAAATCCTGCCCGGTTTGCTTAGCGTGTTGATATTTCACGCCGAACTGCACCAAGCCCCAAAGCCCCGAAGCCGTGGCGGCCACAGTCCAAGCCGCTACCAGATAGTAAACTTTCGAAAACTGCCGCCGGAACACGCTATAGACAAGGGGAATGAAAAGGAAAACGAAAAACTTGCGAATTTGGGCGCGGCCGCCCCACGGATCGGGCGAACAGAGATCGGCCAAAATGGTCCAGCCGAAAAACAGCGCTAACGGAATCCAGATGCGCGGGAACTCTAGCTTGCGGCGGAAGATCAGCAACAGTAGAATGCCAAGGCCCAACAAAATCTGACTTGCCGCGATAGACACCTGAATGAGAGCCGCTGCCGCGATGGCCACATAGAGTAATATCCGTTTCTGAATCGATTCGCTGGCGGGCATGACGGCACCAGTATGACAGAATGAAAGGCGAAACCGCGTTGTATGCACTTGTATCTGTTGCGGCATGGAGTTTCCGAAGAAGGGCGTCCAGGTACCACCGACGCCGACCGGTCGCTGACCTCCGATGGCCGCAAGAAATTACGCCACGTGTTGCGAGCCGTCGCTGAAGCGAAAGTGAAGCCCAGCCTCATGCTTTCCAGTCATCTCAAGCGGGCCGTGCAAACGGCTGAGATCGCCGCGCAGGTACTAGGATATGAAGGCGAAATCGTCAAGACAAAAACGCTGGCTCCAGCCGCCGCCTCCGAGCAAGTTTGGGAAGAAGTGAGAATTCACAAAAGCGAACCGTCGCTGATGTTGGTAGGCCACAACCCGTTGTTCGACGATCTGGCGGCGTTTTTGCTGGGTGCGGCTAATCTGAAAGTAGATTTTAAGAAAGGCGCCATCATGCGGATTGATGTGGAAGCCTTCGGCTTGCAGCCGCGCGGCATCCTGTGCTGGTACCTCACTGCTAAACTGTCGGCGAGCCGCGAGTGAAAAAAATCATTGCTGTTTTCTTGACCCTTTCCTCCTTTCCCTTGTTTGGCAGGAGCGCGGCGGACGCCGATAATACGCCCCCGGCCGGCGATTCGTTGCAATCGGCCGTGAACGAACTGTACGCCTCGCGCTTTGAAGCCAGCCGCCGAACGTTGAGCGATTTCTCGGCCAGCCATCCGCAAGATCCGCTTCCGTATGCCATGAAGGCCGCCAGTTATCTTTTCGCCGAATTAGACCAAGGCGGCGCCCTTAAGGGAAATTTTCTAAGCGACGATCGGAATGTGCAGCGCGGCGTCGAAGTTCAGCCCGACCGGCGCGCGGCTGCGGGCATGGATGCCGCCGTTATCCAAACTCGCAAATATGCGCGCGCGCGTTTGCTGGTTCAGCCCGAAGATAGAAACGCGCTGTTGGCCATGTGCATCGTGGCGGGCGTGCAACGCGATCATCTGGCGCTGGTGGAGCACAAGATGCGCGAGAGTTACTCGTTCATCCGCGAATCGAACGTGTATGCGAAGCGGCTGCTTAAGTCCGATCCCACTGCCTACGACGCCTATCTGACCAAGGGATTCACCGAATATCTGGTCGCCAATCTGCCTTTTTACTTGCGTTGGATGATGAGTCTGGATGAAGTAACGGGCACCCGCCAGCAAGGGTTGGACGATTTGCAGATCGCCGCGCAATCGGGCCAATATCTCAAGCCTTTCGCGCAACTGCTGTTGGCCATGTTCTACCTGCGCGAGAAGAGAGAAGATAAGACGGAAGAATTGCTGGCTCAACTCACGGAGCAATATCCCTCGAATAAAACCTTTCGCGCGGAATTCGATAAGCTGCACGCCAAACGTTCCCTCACTCCGAGGGCGGAGTAACGAGGGCGGCCTTGGGGCGCCATCTATCATGGATGTGGGTTCTTTGATGGACGGTCTGAGAGCACTTATTTGTTGGCTTTCCCTGGCGGCGGTGGCGTTTGCGCATCCGCAGACCGCGCAGAACGCCGCCCCCAATCCGCTTCCTCCAGAGATCGCGAATCTGCCGCCGGAAACTCCCATCGAGTTCGAATCCCGTGGCATGGAATACGACGCTTTAACCCACGAAGGCATCACGGTGATGTTCGCCCACCTGCCGCCGCATATTAAGGATTTCAGCATATTGCAGGTAACCGTTACAAACGGGTCTTTGGTGTCTTGGACCGTAAAGCCCTCCGACTTTATGTTCGTCCGCCACGATGGAACCGTTCTACCCTCGCTTTCAGCCGATTATGTGGTGGAGTCGCTGCTTGCCAAGGCCAGCCGCAATGATGTGATTAAGCTGCAATTGCTCTACGAAGACAGCATTTATGCGCTGCAGAATTTTCGTTCCACCAATGGATATGAGAAACGGCGTCAGGCGGCGATGGCGATGTTCGTGAATCGCGAATTCAAAGCGGCTGCGGCGGCCTCCGCCATTACTTTGGCGCCCATCAAGCTGAAGCCGAGCGACAGTACCGATGGCGCGGTCTTTTTTGAAAACCGCAAAGAGAAGTCGTTGGGCGCGGGGAGGCTGATTGTGCGCACCTGCGGACAGATATTCGTTTTCCAAACATTTGGGGACGTGAAAGGCCACTAGTGTCCGCGCCGTCCGCTTCTTCCACTGGCTTCATCGATTTGCATTCGCACACCAATGCATCCGACGGCACGTTGACGCCGGAAGACCTGATTGCGCTGGCGCAGCGAAACGGCTTGGCGGCTTTGGCGATTACCGATCACGACACGTTCGAAGGATACGAGCGGGCTTTGCCGGTGGCGCGCGCGCAGGGATTTGACCTGGTCCGCGGCATTGAACTGAATTCGCGGATGTTTATTGATGGCGTGGCCCATCCGCGGTTTGCCCACATTCTGGTCTACTTTCCAACCAACGAGCCTTCGCGGGGGTTTCAGGATTGGCTCGAGGAGGAACGGGCGGAACGGCGCTCGCGCAATCAAAAATTGGTAAAGGCCCTGCAAGCGCGAGGCCTGGATATTACGCTGCGCGAAGTGGAGGAGCGCGGGCGCACTTTGGCCGGCCGTCCGCATTTTGCGCGCATCCTGGTCGAGAAGGGGTACGTGGCTAATTTCGACGACGCTTTTCGCCAGTATCTAGGTGAGGACGCACCAAGTTACGTCGAGCGTGAAAGTAAAGTGACCGAAGACGTAGTGGCCTTTGCACGCGCGAGTGGGGGTGTTCCGGCGTTGGCCCACCCGATTCGCCTCAGCTTGCCGCGGGCGACTGAAGCCGCAATGTTCCAGCATTTGAAGCAAGCCGGTTTGGCCGGGCTAGAGGTGTACCATTCGGAACATCCTCCGGCCTTGCAGGCTTATTATCGTGAACTGGCCGCAGAACTGGAATTGTTGCCCACGGGTGGGTCCGATTTTCACGGGGCCGTCAAGCCCGACATCGAACTAGGAAGTGGACGGGAAAATAATCTCCGCGTGCCGCTCGAGTTTCTGGAAGGGTTGCGGCGCTTCGTGGGATGAGGCGGGTTGTCATACCGCTGGCTACAATGAGGGGTGTCTGAAGCCCTTCCTAGACTCCGCTTCAATCTTGATTTCATGCCATCGCCCGATCCCGAACGGCCTGGCCTTTTCATTCGCGATCCGTACCATTATTCCGATGCCACTTTGCTGGTACCTCCGCCACTGGTGCCGGTGCTTGAATGCTTCGATGGCCAGAGCTCGACGCTTGACTTGCGGGCCGAACTGGTGCGTATCACCGGCGAGATTCAAGTGGGCGACATTGAGCGGCACTTGTTCGACGCGCTGAATGAAGCGGGCTTCTTAGAAAACGAGCATTATCTGGCGCTCAAGAGCCAACGCGAGCGAGAGTTTGTGAACGAACCGATTCGCGCGGCGAATTTTGCCGATTCGGGTTACCCGGCGGCCCTGCCTAAGCTCACGGCGCTGCTTAAGAAGGAAATCGGTTCGAGCAGCGGGAACGGTAGCACGGTAGCGATTGCCGCGCCGCACGCCAGCCCGGATGGGGGTTGGGGGACCTATCGCGCCGCTTATCAGGCTCTGCCGCCACGCGAGCAGGCTGCCGGTGTGACATTCGTGATTCTGGGCACTTCTCACTATGGAGCGCCCGAGCGCTTCGGGCTTACCCGCAAGAATTTCAGCACACCTTTTGGCGATGCGCAAACCAACACGGCTTTGGTGACGGAATTAGCCGAAGCGGCGAAGGATGGAGTGGCCATGGAAGACTACTGCCATGCGGTGGAACATTCCATAGAGTTCCAGGTAGTCATGTTGCAACACATTTACGGCCCGGATGTGCGCATTCTGCCGATTCTTTGCGGCCCCTTTGTCAAGAGCATTTACGAGAGCGGTTTGCCCGAGGACACGCCGCGGGTAGCCCGGTTTTTCGACGCGCTCGGCAATCTGGCGGTCCGCGAAGGCCGGCGGTTGATATGGGTGCTGGGCGTGGACATGGCGCACATGGGCCGCCGTTATAACGACCCGTTGCGCGCCACAGCCAATCTCGGCGAGATGTTAGCCATTGAGCAGCGCGACCGGGAACGCATCTCGAAGATCGCCGAGGCCGATGTGTCCAGCTATTGGTCCCTGGTACAGGAAAGGCATGACGATCTGAAGTGGTGCGGCTCGGCGCCCTTCTATACGTTCATGAAAGTGATGCCCGGGAGGAGGGGTGTATTACTCGATTATCATCAGTGGCAAATTGATCCGCAGAGTGTGGTGAGCTTTGGCGCGTTGCGGTTTGGGTGAGGACGTCGAGATGAAATCAGAGGGGAGTTCCAGCGCTCCTAAGTCAACCGTGAAAGCCGCGTCCAGGTCAACCTATCGTGTCTTTCTGAGCCATTCCAGCCGCGACGCGTGGTTGGCTTCAGTCGTTGCACGACGGCTAAAGGCGCTGGGATGTTCCGTATGGCTCGACCTCATGTCGTTGGAAGGTGGACAGGAAGTACTTCGAAGTATTAAAGATGCTATTGAGGACGCCCATGAAGCAATCGTTCTGGTTTCACCGCAAAGTCTGAAATCGCAAGGGTCTCGGTCGAGATTGGAATGGCTGAAGTTCTAGGCAAACGGACCTCCAAGACGTGCGCAATCCCGATTTGATAATCGCCTGCCATCGCACCTCTCCAATGAATAGTTTGGGATTGATTGCACACTTACGAAGCCGTGGCTTTGCCAATCCGATTATTTTGCTGAGTGGCGCCGCTGAAACGCATATCCTGACGCCTGAGAACACCGGTGCGGATGTGGTCATCCAGAAGAGTGGGAACGACACCGCCAATTTGGTGCTGCACGCGAAACGTCTGCTAGCTCCCAAGAAGCCGGCGGCGGGTCTACCAGATAAGCGCGATCCGCGAAACGCATCCGCGCCGTACGACGTTTTTGTCAGCCATTCAGACCGTGATCTCGACTTGGCGGCAAGGGTAGCGGATTTTGTTCGCAGCACTGGCGCGCAGGTCACCGATTGGTTCCTCGAACCGGATAAGCAGGGCATTTCGGAAATCGCCGAGAAACTGCGCCGAAGCAACGAAATGATCGTGCTTGTCACAACCCATTCAGCTACGAACCCTTGGCTCCATTGGGAAATCGGCTTGGCGGCCGGGCTTGGGAAGAGGATCACGCCCATTGTTGACGGCATTGATTCTCGGGAACTGCCTCCTCCTCTGAATGATGCACAAGCAGTGAGCGCGGCCGAGATCGAGCAGTTCCGCCAGCGGTTGACGACGCGAATCGCTTCATATGCAAAGGCCCGGCCAACCGCTGCCATCCGCGAATCCAAGTTGGCTTAGAGTTCGCAAAGCAAGTAACCAGCCGCGAAGAAGAATGCTAATGAGATCCAAAGAGTTGAGCCCATAACTATCCACCGACCGTGTTCATGGCGCCGCATTGCGAACCGAGGCCGGAATCTTAATGGGACTGCGGTATGTCGCGCCTGGCGTGGAGAAATCAAGCCTATCGGAGAACCTGGACCCATCCGCCAATTGCACGGCGCACATGTACTCACCCGCCGGCAGCAAGAGCGCATACTCGCCCAGGTTGTCGGTGTTAGTACACGTTTTGCGTTTTGTCGTCAGGTCGCTAACACAGATACGCGCCGCCTCAGCGAGGCGCCCACGGTAGGAGAGAGTTCCACTAATGGTAACGTCGGGAGCAATACTCCCCTCCGTGACATCCCCAACGGGAGCCGGATCGCGAGGTTGTTCCGTTGGGGGTACGAAGCGCGTACCGGATAGTAGCGCGCATTCAAACATCCGTCGAGGCTGGCGGACACCGAATAAGACCCTTCCGCGATCCCCGCGAAGCAGACACTCCCTTTCTGGTTGGTCTCCCCCGCGAGCACTGCGCCACTTTTGAGGTTCTCGACCTCGATTCGCGCCCTTGGCAACGAGAGAGACGACTCATCGCTCACGGAAAGGCAAATCTCGGACGCCAACAGGGCGTTTGCCCACGCAATTAGCAACCCGAAGAAGAATCCGGATAGGATCAGAAGCATTTGTTTCGCACCTCTGCGGAAACCCTGCGCGAATCGCTGGCTTTAGCACTATGACGAATCAGCGCCGCCGCCCTACTGAATCTGCCCGCCACCCCACCAATAACCAACCCTCGTCCGAATCTGCAATCCCGGCCTGTCCACCTTCACCACAATGTTATGGAAGCCCGGCTCGGAAGACGTATCCTTCGTAGGCGCATAGCTCAGCACATATTGGCTATTCAAATCCGAACCAATATCGCTGATCGCTTTCTCAAGCCCGCGCTCTGAGGCGAAGTTGTAAACCCGTCCGCCCGTGAAGTAAGTGAATGCTTGCGCGGGTGTTCGCTTGAACAGGTCGTGAATGGAACGCAGCACGGGAGCCACGCCATTCAAAGCGTTGCCATCCATTTGTTGTACATCGGCGGTCTGGGTATGGGGCCCGGTGCCGCCGCCAATCGGAGCGGGCATAGACTCCGCTGGAATGCCGCCGTTCGCCGGCCGCGGATAATCTGGTTTCTTCATAAGCGCGCTCAGCGCTTTGGAAATGTCCACGCAATAGATGGTGACATTGTCGAATTGCAGTTGCCGGATCGTTTCCGGCATCTTTGCCTGGCTGCCTTTGTTGATGTCACGGCTGATCAATATGATGACGCGCCGCCGCTTGCCGTAAGGGTCGTGCTGCTTCAACATGCGGTCGCTTTCCAGCACGGCGTCGATCAGCGCGGAAGAACTCGACCCGGCGCGCAAATGCTGCATGGCATCGTCCAGCTTGTCCGGATCGGTGGTGAAATCCTGCAGCTTCAACATGCGATGGTCAAAGGCCAGAACCGCCACCTCGCCTTCCACGCCGGTGACCAATCCATGCAGCAGCTCGGCCGATCGCCTCAGTTTCGGCAGGAAATCTTCCACCTCCGAGTTCGCTTGAACTGCCAGCACGACAGACAGCGGTTGCTCAATGAGCTCGGCGTCGATCTTCTGAGGTTTATTGTTATCGTACAGTTCGAAATTCTTGGCGGTTAGACCCGTGACGTATCCATGGCCATCCGGATCCAGCACCGTGGTTGGTACCACCACGCGCCGAATCGTAATGCTGAAGTCCGACGATTTTTGAAACGTAGGTGTATCTCCCGGCGCATCTTTGCCGGACGTGTTGGGCTTTGCATCGGTCGGCTTGGCCGGTTCATCGCCCAGTTGGCCCGGTTGCGGCGGACCCGCGGGCGGCAATTGCCCCGGTACAATCTGCGCCGTCAAAGTGTTCCCTAGCATGATCGCTAAAAAACAAACAACCAAGCACGTCTTCATATTGAGCGTTGGATGCTTTACCGCGGACGCAAGTTTCCCAATCACAATCTCAGTCTCTCACCTCGCGCGCCCGATTACGCATAGTAGCCGTCACGCGCTTGCACAATGAGACCCTTCCTGCGTATCGTCACTTCAATCTTGCGGTAGCCTTTGTCGTCGCCTTGATGATCGGAGCTGTAGCCCAGACTGTATTGATTGCGCAATTCATCTTCAATCTCGGCGTAAATATCTTCGAGAGATTTCTTTTTGCCGTATTCGAAATAACCGCCCCCGGTCTCCTTGGCGATCTGCTTGAGAATCTTCTTGCCATCCGGCCGCTCGATCCCCCCTCCACCGCCGCCTCCACCACCGCGCGGGCCGTTCCAACCGCGCACCATACTCCCGATTTCTTCGTCCGCAATGCGTACCGCGTAGGCCAGCGAGTCAGCGCGTTGCGCGGAAGTGACGGCTTCTTCCAACGGAACCTTGCTGCCGTTGTCCTCGCCGTCGGTCAGCAGGATCATCGCTTTGCGGCCCGTCTGTTTATTCAGAATTTCGTTCGCCGCCAGATAGATGCCGTCGTAAAAGGCCGTGCCACCGTGAGGGTGCCTTTGTCCGCCGCCTCCCCCACCATAACCGCCGTGCCGCCCCATGCCTCCCCCGCCATAACCGCCGCCACCTCCACTCGGGTAACCCCCGCCATTGCCCGACCCGCGGTTCGATTGCGCCACTTGCAACTGATCCAGCGCTTTCTCCAAACGTTCGCGCGAAGCTGTCAGATCCTGCAGCAATTCCACCTCGCGATCAAAATGAATCAGGAAGGCTTTGTCGCGGTCTGGCCGCAGTACTTGCTCCAGAAACTTGTAGCTGGCCGTTTGCTCGGTGGATATCATGCGCCGCTCGCTCATACTTGTATCCACCAGCAAACCCAAAGTCAGCGGCAGATCGCTCTGCTGCGCAAAATAGCTGATCTTCTGGGGCCGGCCGTCTTCCAGCAACGTAAAATCCTCTTTTTGCAGGCCTTTTACAATCTCGCCTTTTTTGTCGCGAACCGTCGCGAAGACGTTCACCACCTTCACCCCAGCCGAAAAATTGGGTTCTTGGCCTTTTGCGAAGCGGGCTGCGGGGACCGCGGCCAGCGCCGCCACAAACGCTCGCCGGTTCAGTAGATTTGCGTCCATCTGTAAGCAAGACGACCGCGAACGGCAGCACGTTGCGGGTTGCTCGCGGAATAACAAGCCGCTTCGCCCGGCAGATTCGCCGAAGATTCTCCATCGCGGAGCAGACGCAGTGCGTCACCGGCCACACGATAGTCTTTAATGGTGAAACCCATTTGTGTAGCCTGCGGTACACAGTTTGAGGAATCGGCCTTCCCGCCGGAAGCCTGTCCCATCTGCCAGGACGCTCGTCAATTCGTGGGGCTGGACGGCCAGGAGTGGACCACTTTCGAAGACCTCCGCAGCCGCCGCCAAGTCGGCATCGTTTTGCAGGAACGTTCGCTCACCTCCTTCCATATCGAACAGCCGTTCGGCATCGGGCAACGCGCCTTCTTCTTGCAAACGCCCGAAGGCAATATTCTTTGGGATTGCCTCAGCATGTTTGACGCAGCCACGGCGGAGCACATCCGGCGGCGCGGCGGTTTGCAATACATTTGCATCTCGCATCCGCACTACTACACGGCCATGGTCGAATGGAGCCGCGAATTCGGTAACGTCCCCATCTGCCTGCATCGTGATGACGCGGATTGGGTGAAACGCAATTCGCCTGACATCGAGTTTTGGTCGGGCGATACCAAGCGTTTGTTGGCGGGAGTAAAAGCCATCCGTTGCGGCGGCCATTTCCCGGGCTCGACGGTTCTTCACTGGCCCGCCGGTGCCGAAGGCAAAGGCGCTTTGCTGAGCAGCGATACCATTCAAGTAGCGCCGGACCGCGCCCACGTGGGCTTTATGTGGAGCTATCCGAATTGGCTGCCGCTTGGTCCGCGCGACGCCAAACGCGTGGTCGCCGCGCTGGAACCATACGCCTTTGATCGCATTTATGGTGCATTTCCCAAACTGACCATCGCCACTGGCGGAAAACAGGCCATCGCTAAATCGCTCAAGCGCCATCTGCAGGCAATGAGCGAATAGCACACGGCCCGTTGTCAGTGTTACACTCGATTGTGCGGATGCGGAGACTAGGTGTTATCCCCGCCCGATTTGCCTCTTCACGCTTTCCTGGAAAAGCGCTTGCCCTTGTCGCCGGTAAACCCATGCTGGAACATGTGTGGGAACGCGCCGCCAAATCACGTTATTTGACCGATGTAGTGGTGGCCACCGACGACGACCGCATTGCCGCCGTCGTTCGTAAATTCGGCGGACGCGTACGCATGACCAGCAGTCAACATGCCACCGGCACAGACCGTCTGGCCGAAGTGGCTTCCGCGGAAGAAGCCGCACTCTACGTCAATATTCAGGGCGACGAACCGCTTATCGATCCCGATGCCATAGACGCCGCCATCCTGTCCGTCGACGGAGACGAGAACGTGGCAATGGGCACTCTGAAGCGGCAGATTTTCGATCCCACAGATATTGTCAACACCAACGTAGTTAAAGTAGTCACCAATCTACTGGGCGACGCCATCTATTTTTCACGCTGTCCCATTCCTTACGAGCGCGACGGCCGCGGTGAGGCGCCGCTTTACTTCAAACATATTGGGCTGTACGTGTATCGGCGGGAATTTCTCATACACTATCCGGACTTGACCGTCGGTCCGCTCGAGCAAGCAGAGCGTTTGGAGCAATTGCGCGCGCTCGAAAATGGCTATCGCATTCGCGTCGTGCAGACGGAATATGAGTCCATGGGTGTGGATACGCCGGAAGATTTGGAGCGTGTGAACAAGCTCTTTTCTTTGAGCGCAAAGGGCGCGGACGCGCACCGTGAAACAGCGGACGAACTCGCCAGGGCTTTAGGCGGGTCGCTTGACACTGCGGCCGTCTTGCGCGGTTTTCCTCGAAATGAATCGTTGAGGTCGGGCTAAGAACAAATGAACCTTTGGAGGTGCTTCCTTGCCTAAGTACATATTCGTAACCGGTGGCGTGGTTTCGTCGCTCGGGAAGGGAATCGCAGCCTCGTCCATTGGCTGCCTCTTGGAGAGTAGAGGACTCCGTGTCACCTTACAAAAGTTCGACCCTTATTTGAACGTCGATCCCGGCACCATGAGCCCCTTCCAGCATGGTGAAGTGTTCGTCACCGACGATGGCGCGGAAACCGATCTCGATCTAGGTCACTATGAGCGCTTCACGCACGCGTCTTTGGGTCAGGTAAACAATCTAACCTCCGGCCGCATCTACGAAAATATCATTCAGCGCGAACGGCGTGGCGATTACCTGGGTAAAACCGTGCAAGTGATTCCGCACGTCACCAACGAAATTAAAGCGGCTTGCCGTAAAGTAGCGGCCGATGTGGATGTGGCGATTGTGGAAATTGGCGGTACGGTGGGCGATATCGAATCGCTGCCTTTTATCGAAGCCATCCGCCAGATGAGGCATGAAGAAGGCCGCGAAAATACTTTGTTCATTCATTTGACTCTGGTGCCCTGGATCGCCGCCGCGCAGGAACTGAAAACCAAGCCCACCCAGCATTCAGTGAAAGAATTGCGTGCCATCGGTATTCAGCCCGACATGCTGTTGTGCCGCTCGGAACGGCCGCTGCCGGACGAGGTGAAAGAGAAAATTGCGTTGTTTTGCGACGTGGATGTCAGCAGCGTGATTACCGCTAAAGACGTCCATTCCGTTTATGAAATTCCGCTGGTGTTTGCCGAACAGGGGGTAGATGAATCTATTTTGCGCCTCCTGCGCATCAACGCCGGCGAGCGCAATCTGAGCCGTTGGACAGAGATGCTCGCGCGTATGAAAAATCCAACCTCGGAAGTCAGTATCGGCCTCGTCGGAAAGTATGTCGAGTATGAAGATTCCTATAAGAGCCTAAAAGAGTCGTTGCTGCACGCTGGCATTGCCCATCAAGCGCACGTCAATATCGAGTGGATTGAATCGGAGCAGATGGAGTGGCCCGAATGCCGCGATTATTTGCGCCGCTTCGACGGCATCCTGGTGCCGGGCGGCTTTGGCAAACGCGGCATAGGGGGCATGCTTAACGCCATTCGCTGCGCGCGCGAAGAGAAGATTCCTTATTTCGGCATTTGCCTCGGCATGCAAACTATGGTGATTGAGTTCGCGCGTCATGTGTGCGGCATACCCGAAGCTGATTCTACCGAGTTCAATCCCAATACTCCCAACCGTGTTATTTATAAGCTGCGCGAATTGAAGGGCGTTGACGAACTAGGCGGAACCATGCGGTTGGGCGCCTATCCATGCCGGCTGGCCGATGGCAGTTTTGCCCAACAGGCTTATGGCGTAACCGATATCAGCGAGCGCCATCGCCATCGCTACGAATTCAATCGCGAGTTTGAGAAGACTCTCACGGAGCATGGCTTACGGCTCACCGGCCAAACGCCCGATGGCGTTTACGTCGAGATTTGCGAGTTGCCGGATCATCCCTGGTATCTCGGCTGCCAGTTTCATCCGGAGTTTAAATCGAAGCCGCTCGAACCGCATCCTCTGTTCACCGCATTCCTCGGCGCCGCACTCAAGCATCGCGCCGGCAAATCCGTCACGGCGGTTATCCATGACGAGGATTCAGTGGATGCGCCCGCGGTCCTCAGCGAAGCTCGATGAGGAAAGTGGTTGCTGGGTCGGTCACGTTTTCAAATGCTTCGCCGCTGGCTCTGATTGCCGGTCCTTGCGTCATCGAAAGCGAAGAGCATGTTCACAAAATGGTGGCATTGATCCGTGCCGCCGTTGGTTCGTTCGTCTTCAAAGCATCGTTCGATAAAGCAAATCGCAGCAGTGTGAAATCCTATCGCGGGCCTGGGCTGGCTGAGGGGGTTCGCATCCTGAAAAGCGTTCGAGCCCTCGGCATTCCGGTGCTCACTGATATCCATGAGCCTGCTCAGGCTGAGATCGCGGCGGAAGGCGTAGATATTTTGCAAATCCCCGCTTTTCTGTCCCGCCAAACGGATCTGCTGGTCGCCGCCGGCCGCACCGGGCGCGTGGTCAACATAAAGAAGGGCCAGTTCGTTTCGCCCGTAGATATTGCGAATGCGGCGGAGAAAGTGGCCAGCACCGGCAATGACAATATCATTCTTACGGAGCGTGGTTCTTCCTTCGGCTATAACAATCTGGTAGTGGATATGCGCGGCCTGAAAATTATGGCTGGCACGGGATATCCGGTCGTGTTCGATGCCACGCACAGCGTTCAATTGCCAGGCTCAGCCGGCACTTCCTCGGGTGGCCAGCCCGAATTCATCGAGACGCTGGCGCGCGCCGCTACAGCCGTGGGCATTGCCGGTATTTTTGCCGAGGTTCACGATCAGCCTGAGAAAGCCCTTTCGGATGGCGCCAATGCATTGCGGGCGAATCTGCTGCCTGAGTTCTGGAAACGCCTCGCCGCTCTCGATCAGTTGGTCAAAGTCTGGTGACCGCTTGAGCTGTCAACTTTCCTCAATCTCCTGGCTCAACTCCACACCACCATAAATCTCAGACATCGGAAGCGAGACCCCCAGCGACTCCACATTCACAACTGCGTCCAAGCCCTCATACGTGGTGATCAGCCACCGCTTATCGGCGGTCTTGCGAGCCACTTCAACCCGCGCCTGGTCCTGCGCGACAAGGAGATATTCTTCGAAGGATTCAAGCTTACGGTAAAGGATGAACTTTTCGCCGTAATCGTAATCCGACGTTGAGGGAGACAGTATCTCAACAATTAGCTTCGGGTTCGTGACCGTGTCTTGGTGTTCATCAGTTAGCATGGGCCTTCCGCAAACCACCATCATGTCGGGGATCAGGTATTTCGCTGGACTCACCCTTACGCGCAAAGGTCCGTTGGCCACGCGGCATGGAGCGTTGACCAGACGAGCCCGCAGTATGCTCACGACGTTCGCGCTGATGATCGAATGTTCCCAACTCACCGCCGCAAGCGGAAACATTTCACCATCGTGATACTCGCTCGGCACCTCCGCCGCGCGGTCCAGCGCCAAATACTCCTCTACTGAAACCTTCGTAGCCGCAAGAGCGCCCATGACGGCAGTATACAACCGCCACCCCATCCGAAGCCCAAACTTCCCGCCGATACCAACGCTAGCGGCGTTCCGAACGTCGTATCATGTGAATCGTATGTCTATTCAACCGCCCAAGCGCCGGGAACGGCAACGCGGCTTTTCGCTGATCGAGCTCCTGGTCGTTATCTCTATTATTCTCATCATTTTGACCATTGCAGTTCCCCAGATGGCCAAAATGCAGGCGAACGCGCGCGAAACCGGCGCCATCGCCACCCTTAAAACGATTTACGCCGCCCAGGTTCAATATCAATCCACCTTTAATAAGTTCGCCAGTAGCCTCTCGCAGTTGGGGCCGCCGTCGGGCGCTGGCGGAACGGAGGGTCCGGAGGCTGCCGGTCTGATCTCGGGCAGCTTGGCTACAGGCAATTCCAGCGGTTACGTTTTCACCTTGGCCACTAGTCCTACGGGCTACACAATCTCAGCCGTCCCCAAGGTCTTCGGTAGTACCGGCCGGCGCACCTTCTACGCCGATCAAACCGGCGTGGTCCGCGAGAACTGGGGCCAAGATCCGGCCACAGCCACCAGCCCGGAAACCGCAAAATAGGCTGCCAAAGGCCACCATGCGAAGCTGGCTCTGCTGGTGCGTGTTAGCCGTTGCTAGCGGAGTTTTGCCCCGCACGGCCATGGCCCTCGACACCGCCGCCTCCGTGGCCGCCGAGTTGCGCCAGTTATCCATAGATCCCACCCAAACCTATCGCGTGCGGGAGCTGGAAATCGCCCGCGGAGACATTAAAATCTATCTCACGGAAGGTATTCTGGCCTTCGCCAAACCTGTGGCCGGCAAGACCGTCGCCGCCGTCTTCACCACGTCTCACACCGAAGCGGGCGATGCCGAAATCCTGCTACTCCCGCCCACCCGCAGTGAACGCGCCGCCCTCGCCGGTTTTACCAAAACTCCCAATCTCGACGAACATCTCCAATCCGCCGTCTTCTTCTTCGCCGATGAAACCGCCGCCGAATTGCGCCGGCAGTTGCAAGACCGGCCGCTTCATCCCGCTCCCGACGAGGCTAAAGAACTCGCTGACACCGCCAACCAGGTCTTGCGTCTCGATTCTGAGCAAATCGACGTCAAGTTGACCCACGCGGTGCTCGATAACCATGCGCCCGCCCACGGGTTCTTCTACGGCATTATGGGTGGCCGCAGCCTGGGGATTTTCGATGTCGTCTATGAGCCAACCCGTTTTGAGCCGATTGCTGTGGGCCGTGTCGCCTCGCTTGAAGAAGGCGGACAGTCTTTCCAGGTCTGGTGCAGCTTCCGCCCCCGGCGAAGTTCACCGCCCCCTGTATCCACCAGCGGCATTACCAATTACCGCCTCGATGCCGTCTTCCACCCTGATCTCTCTATGTCCTCCCAGGCCAAATTCCAATACCGCGCCAATAGCGAAGACGGGCGCGCCATCAGCCTGGAATTGTCATCGCGTCTCCATCTCACCTCAGCCCGCATTGACGGGCAACCCGCCGAGGTTTTCCAACACCCCCAGGACGCGCGACAAGCCCTGCGGGAGGGAACCGCCATCCTGGTGGTCGCCGCCGTGCCGCTGGCGCCTGAACTAACTCACGAAGTTGAAATCTCCTATGAGGGTTCGGTTGTCCGCCGCACTGCCTCTGGCAATTACTTTGTGGATGAGCGCAATAGTTGGTATCCCTTCCTGTCGCCCATGCTCGCCACCTTCGATCTCACCTTTCACTGCCCACAGAACCTGCGCGTCGTCTCCACGGGCGAGTTGATTTCCGACGAGGTCGCGGGCGGCATCCGGACAATCCACCGCAAGACGCAAGTGGCCGAATCGCTCGCTGGCTTCAACCTCGGCGATTATGCGGCCAGCACGCTGGAACGCGGCCCTTATCGCATTGAAGTTTTCGCCAACCCGCTTGCCAATCTCGTCACAATACCCGCTGAATTGCCCGCTCAGGCGGCCGGCATTCTCGAGAACTACACCGCGCGCTGGTTGCCCCTCAACATCCACAGTCTCGCGATTTCTCCCATCGAAGGCTACTTCGGCCAAGGTTTTCCGGGCCTCATTTATTTGTCGAGCGTTTCCTATCTGCGCGAAGAAGACCGTCCCGCTCAGCTCCGCAACCCACAACTCGATTCGTTTTTTTCCGAGATGCTTCTGCCTCACGAAATCGCCCACCAGTGGTGGGGCTGCATGGTAAGCCAAGCTGATTACCGCACCGCCTGGCTTTTTGAGGCGATGTCGAACTACGCCGCGCTCCAATTCCTGGAAGAGACAAAAGGCCGCCCCGCGCTGGACGCCGTGCTTGAGCGCTACCGCAACGATTTGCTGGCCACCGATCAGGGAAAAACCATCGAATCGGCCGGCCCGCTCGATTTCGGCCAACGTTTGCTCGATAACAGTGGTATGCGTGCCTGGCATCACATCATCTACGAAAAAGGCGCGTGGATTTTGCATATGCTGCGCATGCGCATGGGCGACCAGGCGTTCCACACCCTGCAAACGCGCTTGCTCACCGACTTCCAAGGCAAGCTCCTTTCGAACGACGAGTTTCGCAAGCTCGCCGCCGGTTTGTTGCCCGCGGAGCAATCCGACAGGACTCTCAATACCTTTTTCGACAACTGGATCTACTCCACCGGCATCCCTCAGATGAAGTTTCAGAACGCGGGCAAGAGCGTGTCGCTCAAAATTTCAGGAGTCGATGAGGGTTTTGCGCTCGATCTTCCCTTGCGTTGCAAAGACGCCAATGGGCAAGACCACGTCGAATGGATTCACGCCGGCTCCGGCGACAATTCATACGAGATGCTCGAAAGCGTCAAAGCCTGCCAATTGCCCAGCCAGACCGATTATCTCTACCACTTGCTGATTTGAGGTTTGTGCCTAGTTTGCTTTTCCCGCCGGCTGCCGGAACGACCGCTCCGTCATATCGTTTGGATCTGTCGATACCGCTCCGTCGCGCCACAGCCACCTCATCATCTCCGGCATAATGGCTCCGCCAAACTTTTGGCCGTGCAAATTCATACCCCAGCTATAGTTCACGTCATATCCCTTTTGCGTCAGCGCCTTCATGAGACGCACGTTTTGCAGAAACCAATCGCGATTCGGATTGTAAACGCCATCGCGGCCAAAGCCCCGATGATCGTTGCGCCCGTCGCAAAGAAACACCCGGATCGGCTTTTTCTCACTTGCCAGCACGCGCTCGGGATACACATAACCGCCGCGCAGATCCACAAAGCTCCCCACATTGCTCAACACCTTGCGAAAATCGTTCGGCCGCTCCCAAGCCACCGTGAACGCGGCAATCGCGCCGGAACTCGACCCGCCAATTCCGTGCTGCTCGGGGTCTTTGGAAATGGTGTATTCCTTATAAAGCGCGGGCATGAGTTCTTCAGTAATCACGCGCGCGTACTTGTCGTCCAGCGTGTTGTATTCTATGGCGCGGTTAGTAGTGCCATCGCCCCAACCGGTTTGCGGTGACGGCTCAACTTGCTCCGCCGTGCGCCCGGGATTGATAAACACCGCCAGCATCACCGGAATCTCACGGCGGTAAATCAAATTGTCCATTACGTTCTGTGCCCGAATATCGCCGTTTTCGTCCTTGAACGCCTGGCCGTCCTGGAACACCATCAGCGCCGCCGGAATCGCCGGATCGTATTGCGCGGGAACGTACACCCAATACGTGTGCTGGGTGCCCGGATACGCTTGACTCGGCAAATGATAGGGTCCACGAATTTCGCCCTTGGGCACCCCTTCCTGCGGCAGCGAATCGGGCCCTAAACGATACTGCGAATTCGGATTCGGTCCCGGCGGCATCGGTTCTTGAAACTTGTTTTGCGCCATCCCCAGCGTCCCTCCGGCTGCGGCCAAGGCGATCATGGCTGATTTGATCTTCTGCATGGAAAGTGTTGCGGCCCCTTCCGAATCAATATATAACCCCCATTGGTCCCCGAATGTTACGGTATGAAGAAATGCCCTGGACTCACCGTAGTTTTTGGATTGGGCCTCTCATCATTAGCGCGATTCTGGCCGTTCTAATCCTCATTTTTTCGCGGGGCCGGCTCTACGCGCTCTATAAGGAACGGTTCCCGGAGCCGCGTCGCGAACGCCTGTTTCTCGGCTCGCTCGGATTCTTCGTCACAGCTTTCGTTGTCCGTGGAATCACCATTGCGATCCACAACGACATCGGCCCTTTCCATAATGTCTCCATGCACGGCAGGCATATTCATCACATGGTGTGGGGTATTTTGCTTCTGCTGAGCGTAGGCTACTGTTGGCTCCTTGAGATTGGCACGGGTTCGTCGGATTCTTGGCCGCTCGCCAGCCGCCTTACGGCTATGCTCTACGGCGTGGCCGCCGCGCTGATTTTAGATGAGTTCGCCCTGTGGCTAAATTTGAGCGACGTTTATTGGGAACGCCAAGGCCGCGAGAGCTATGAAGCTATGGCGCTTTTCGGAAGCCTGCTTGCCATGGGATTGCTCGGCGGCCCACTATTGCGGGGACTGTTGAACGAGGGCGGACGGCTCTTACGGCGCAGCCACCCGTAACCCCTGCAACGGTGGGATACCATAGCGCGATGAGGCGACGAGAGTTTCTGCTGGCCGCCGGCGTGGCTTCGCTGGCCCGTGCCGATACGGCGCGCCCCACCGAAATCCTTTACAACGGCAATATTTACGCCGCTCCGGAAGGTACGGGCTTCCGCCGGATTCAGGCCGTTGCGATTGTAGACGGAAAGATTGTCGCGGCGGGTGACAATGCGGAGATTCGGGCGCTGGCCGGACCCGGCACCAGGAGAACCGGCTTGGCGGGCAAGACGGTTTTGCCGGGCTTCATTGACCCCCACACTCACATCGCTTTATTTGGCGTGGATCATTTGCGGTCGGTGGCCTGCGATCTTCCATCCATCTCCGAAATTCAGAAAGCCATCCGTGACCGCGCCTCCCGTACGCCGAAGGGTGAGTGGATTCGCGGCTTTAAGTACGACGACACGAAGACCGCGGAAGGCCGCAAGCTTACGCGGCAAGATCTGGATCAAGCCGCGCCGGATAACCCGGTCATCGTCGGCCATCGCGGTGGACATACCGGCTACGCGAACTCCCTGGCTCTACAGAAACTCGACTTCAACGACCAGACCCCCGACCCCGCGGGTGGTCAACTCGGTCGCGACTCGGAAGGGCATCTCACCGGCGAACTCCGCGAGACGGCCATGGATGGCGTGCGCCGGCAAGGTCCTCCGCCAACGCGCGCCGAGAAGGCTGAGGGCGTCAAGCTCCTCACCAAGTTGTTCGCCAAATCGGGCATCACCTCCGCGCACGATGCCTATGGCTCCCCTGAAGACCTGCTCTCTTATCAGGATGCTTACGGCGATGGCCAGCTCTCTTGCCGCATCTATGGCTTCATTTACCACGCCTACATCGATCGCATGATCGCCGCCGGGATTCGCACCGGTTTTGGCAACGACTGGGTGAGAGTGGGCGGTATGAAGCTGGTTTGCGATGGCTCTATCTCCGAGCGCACCGCGCGCGTCAGTCAGCCCTACATCGGCAGGCCTGACGATTACGGCATCCTTGTTATGCCTGAGGCGGAACTCTACCAGCAGGCCCGCAAAGCCCATCTGGCCGGTTGGCAAATTGGCACCCACGCTAACGGAGACGTCGCGATTGACATTGCGCTGAAAGTTTATGAGCGTTTAGCGCGCGAGTATCCGCGAACGAACGCGCGGTTTCGTTTAGAGCATTGCAGCATCGTCAATGAAGACTTGCTAAAGCGCATCAAAGCGCTGGACGCCATCCCCACGCCCTTCTGGACCTACGTCTATTACCACGGCGAAAAGATGAAAAACTACGGTGAAGAACGGCTGGATCACATGTTCGCGATGCGCAGTTTTCTCGACTATGGCATTCGCGTAGCGCCCGGCTCCGATTACTCGCCTGGACCTTTCGACCCCATGATGGCGCTACAGTCTTGTGTCACCCGCACGGACTCGAAGGGAAACGTTTGGGGAGCGAAACAAAAAATTACGGTTGCCGAGACCATCCGGGCGAGCACGCGCAATGGCGCCTACGCGTCGTTTGAAGAGAACGTGAAGGGAACTCTTGAGCCACGCAAGTTGGCTGACTTAGTGGTGCTCGGACGCGACCCGTTTGTGGAGGAACCCTCCACCTTGAGAACAATTCCTGTAGAGAGGACCATGCTGGGAGGACGCTGGGTCTTTGAATCGTGATGCTCACTCGTCCGAGCTTTTGTCGATCGAAAACAATCTTCGCGGCTACAATGCGGATATCGTTTCAAAGATGGCCCGCCATTTTCAGGGCAGACGTTCCGTCCTCGAGTTTGGCGCGGGCATCGGAACGTTAGCGATCGAGTGGGAGAAACAGACCAACGTAAAGCCGGAATGCGTAGAGATCGATCTCAACAGGCGGCAGATCATACGGGACCGCGGCTTCAAATGCTATTCGGCAATCAGCGAAATCGCCAAAAGGTTTGAAGGAATTTACCTATCGAACGTCTTAGAGCATGTGGAAGACGACCTCGGCGTGCTTAAGGAACTTACGGGTGTCATGTCGG
The DNA here is from genome assembly GCA_963785595.1 of Bryobacterales bacterium. Taxonomy (GTDB): domain Bacteria; phylum Acidobacteriota; class Terriglobia; order Bryobacterales; family Bryobacteraceae; genus Bog-105. The sequence continues at coordinate 187,595 of CAWAVY010000008.1, forward strand.
ATGGAGCGGTTTTAGCGGTTTATGTTCCGGCTTTCCGGCAACTCTACACGGCGCTTGACAGATCGTTGGGTCATCGCCGGCGCTACCGCCGGGCTGAACTGATCGACAAAGCGACGACTGCGGGCTTTGAATTGATCGACTGCCATTACGTCGATTGCATTGGTTTATTGGCCTGGTTCTTCGCGAGCTTGTCGAATGCCGCGAGGCTGCGGTTTTATGATAAGTGGCTTTACCCCTTCAGCAGAACGATGGATCATTTGTTTATGCGGCCCCTAGCCGGAAAGAACCTGCTGCTGATCGCGCGGAAAGGAAAAAGTGAATAAGCGTACCGCCGCAAACTGCCTCACTCCTCCACTCCGCTAATCGCGTGCGCGCTATCTTGTAAGAAGGGCGATTGTCCAGCGTTTTCCCAAGGGGCATTGTGCCGTTGGGACTTTCTTCATCAATCTGTGCGGCCGTTTCGGTCGGTCTGTTCATCAGTCTTGGTGGAGCGGTTACGCTTCTCGCGCCTTTGGCTGCTTGCGGTGTTGGTTGGTTCTTAGGGGGTTTTACGACGTTTTCAAGTTTCAACATGTTCCGGCGCAAGCGCAAGTGATCGAATGAATAGTTCAGGAATGTCTCATCTCCCGTTTCGCAACTCCGTTCACCTCACCCAGGCAGAGGCGCACGATCTCATGCACCGCATGCTCTCCGGCGCTATGGATACCGAAGGTATCGCCGCCGTCTTGCAATATCTTCGGCGCAAGGGCGAAACCGTGGCCGAACTCGTGGGCTTTGCCTCCGCCGTGCAGGAAATGGCGCATCCCATCGAACTCGCTCAGGACGAAGATCCCGTCATCGATACCTGCGGCACCGGCGGCGATGGCGCCAACACTTTTAATGTGTCCACCGCCACCGCCTTCGTGGTCGCGGGGGCCGGTCAACGCGTGGCCAAGCATGGCAACCGGCGCATCTCAAGCCAATGCGGCAGTGCCGACGTGCTCGAAGCCTTGGGCGTTCCGGTCGCGCTCCCGCCCGAACAGGTAGCCGAATGCATTCGCGAAACGGGCATCGGCTTTCTCTACGCGCCGCTTTTGCATCCGGCCGTGAAGCACGCCCAGGAAGCACGCCTGCTGCTCAAAGGTAGAACCATCTTCAACCTCCTCGGTCCTCTCACAAATCCGGTTCGTGCGCGCCTCCAGCTCATCGGCGCGTTTTCCGTCCGCTCTGCGGAGATGATGGCGCAGGCTCTGGCGCGTTTGGGTGTCGATCGCGCCTTTGTTGTGCATGGGTCCGATGGCCTCGACGAAATTACCACCACCGGCCCCACCACCGTCTTCCAAGTCGAAGAGGGCGGCGTGCAGAAAGGGCGCTGGGTGCCGTCCGATTTTGGCCTGCCAGAAGCAACTCTCGAAGATTTGCAGGGCGGCGATAACGAAACCAACGCGCGTATCATCCGCGGCATTCTTGAGGGCGAACCAGGTCCAAAGCGCGATCTGGTCGTCGCCAATGCGGCGGCCGCCCTGTTCGTGGCGCGCAAGGCGCTCGATTTGAAATCGGCGGTGGCCATGGCCGCCGAATCCATCGATAGCGGTGCGGCCCGGCGCAAGCTTGAGAAGCTGATCGAATTCTCCGTACGCCTCCAACAAGAGGTGGCCTCGTGAAAGCTTTCGAAATCCAGGAATTCGGTATCGACAAACTCGCGCTGGTAGACCGCCCGAAACCGGTTCCGGGCCTGGGCCAAGCCCTGGTTCGCCTGACAGCGGCATCTTTGAATTATCGCGACTACATGATGGTCCTCGGTGCCTACAATCCACGCTTGAAGCGCCCCCTGATTCCGCTCTCCGACGCCGCGGGCATGGTAGAGGAAGTGGGCGAAGGTGTCACCCGCGTGAAGAAGGGCGATCGCGTAGCCGCTTGCTTCTTTCAGAAATGGCTCGAAGGACCGCCCACCCGCGAGAAAGCCAATTCCGCCTTAGGCGGAGCCATCGACGGCGTGGCCTGTGAGTACGCGGTTTTTTCAGAAGCTGGTTTAGTTCTGGCGCCGCCTTCCTTGTCCAATGAGGAAGTGGCCGCCCTGCCTTGCGCTGCCGTCACCGCCTGGCATGCGCTCTTCGGCCATGCAGCAAGCGTTCCCGGCGACACCGTTTTGCTGCAAGGCACGGGTGGCGTTTCCATCTTTGCGCTGCAGTTCGCCAAGCTCGCTGGCTTGCGCGTCATTATTACCTCAAGCAGCGATGATAAACTCGCCCGTGCCAGGAAGTTAGGCGCCGACGAAACGATTAACTATAAGACCACGCCGAACTGGGACGAAGCGGCCCGTAAGCTGACGGGTGGCGAAGGCGTAGACCACGTCATCGAAGTCGGTGGTGGCGATACCCTGGCCCGCAGCCTGAAGGCGTTGCGAACCTACGGTGCCATCAGCGTCATCGGCGTGTTGAGCGGAGCGGCTGCCGCCATCGCACCCCCATCCGTCTTAGTCACTAGCGCCCGCATTCAAGGCATCTATGTCGGTTCGCGCAACATGTTCGAACAGATGAACCGCGCTCTCGAGTTTCATCGCCTAAAGCCCGTCATCGATCAAACGTTCGAGTGGACCTATCTCAAACAAGCTCTGCGTCACATGGAAAGCCAGCAACACTTCGGCAAAATTGTCCTAAAATTTTAGCCTCAACCGCCCGCCGATTGTCAATCGGCGGCCAAGGCGGCTTTCAAGCCGCAACTTCCTGAAGTAGCTTGAATAGCGCCCTAACCCGCCAAAGCCGCTAACGTCCGCGCCAGCACAAGCGCGCCGTTCGCCAAATCCCCGGGTGCGGCGTACTCATCGGGCCGGTGGCTCACGCCATTCCTGCAGGGAATGAAAATCATGGCGCTAGGTACGATCCGTGACATAAACAACGAATCGTGATAAGCGCGGCTCACCATTCGCCAATAAGCAAGCCCCTCCGCCTCGCAGGCTCTTACAATAGAGGTCACTACCGCCGGATCGCATCCGGCTGGATCGTCCGCATGCAAGATTGTCGGAGTGACTCGCAGCTTACGCCTCAGGGCGATCTCCAGGCATCGTCGTTCTATATCAAGCAAGACCGCATCGCGGCGGCTCAGCACGGTATCGCGAATATCCAGCTCAAGGCGCACTCGGCTGGGAATACTGTTGCTCAATCCGGGGAAAACATCTACCAAGCCACAAGTGCCAACCGTATCCTCGGCTCCGGTGCTGCGCGCGGCAGCCTCAAGTGCTAGCGCAATCTCAGCAGCTCCCAGAAAGGCATCGCGCCGATCCGGCATAAGCACCGCGCCGGCATGCCCCCCTTCGCCTTCGATCAGAACACGCACCGCCGCCGGAGCGACAATGTGAGTCACCACGCCAATGGGAATACTTTCCTTCTCGAGAATAGGTCCCTGCTCAATGTGCAGCTCAACGAAGCTGCTGTAGTAGCGCGCAGGGAGTTTGACACTGGAAAGCGGACCGGTAAAATGAGCGGCATGGCGAACGGTATCGAGCGATTGGTCATCGCGGTCTTTCAACCGGCCAGCCTCCTCCGCTGTGAGCGCACCCGATAGCATTCTGCTACCCAGACAGCCCAGTCCGAAACGCGTCGGCTCTTCGGAGATAAAGGCGAGTATCTCAATCGATCTGCGCGGAGTAAAACCGCTCCTCCGCAAAGCGCGAATGGATTCCAGACCTCCCAGGACTCCAGCGGTTCCGTCATAGCGGCCCGAATGAGGGATAGCGTCAATGTGCGAACCGGTGCCCACCGCCGCCGCGTTCGCGTCACTGCCCTGCCAGCGCGCGAAGAGATTTCCCAGCGGATCTTCACGCACCCTCAGACCGGCGGCTACATACTGTTCTTTGAGCCACGCGCGGGCGCGCTGGTCGGTGTCGCTATAAACGATACGAGTCACTGCGGGCGGCTCGGTATCGGAGAAGGTCGCCAAGGTGTCAAGATCGGCAACGATACGCTCCGCATCGATCTCAATCCGCATGCCGGTTCCAATCCTTATAGATGAGGTATTGGGCGGCCGTCTTGCCAACGGCACAGAACCACTGCGGACAATAGGGTGACATCCAAATGAAATCGCCGGCCGTTACCGGATGCCAGCAATCTCCCAACCTATAAATGCCGCCACCGTTGAGCATGAACAGACCGTGTTCCATTACGTGGATCTCAACCATGGGTAGCGATGCGCCCGGCTCAAAGGTCATGGCGTTTACCGCAAAGTCAAATGACCGGCTATCGGGAATCAGAGCGCGAACCTGAACGGCGGGGTCGCCCAAGAGTGGCTGGGAGCCGACGCCATCCAGCGCACGCACGAAAAAATTGGGAAGCAAATTGCCTACCAGATGTTCGTATGGTTTCTCAATGACCAGCGCCGTGGCCGGTTCCAGGGCCACCACTGAATGCCGGTCTCGGGCCGGGACATAGGTATAGTCCCCCGGCTTCAGATCGTTTTGAGATTCGTTGTAACTCACGCGCAGAGCGCCGTCAAGCAGGTAGAGGAAACGCTGCTTCTTCGTGTGGCCCAGTTCGCCGCCCTCTTCGAATTCCGCTGAATATTGCAGGAAGCGCGCGCCCAAACGCGGAGCCGCGTGGACAATGGCCGTGGCCTTAAGCATGCCCGGCAGCGGGGCGCGAACGAAAGTGTCGGGCGTCAGCAGCAGGTGGTTCGCCCGCTGGCAACTGCGAGTCTCTCCAAGTTGTTTCATGTGAACTCAACGTTCATGTGTATTCACCGCTCAGGGATTCGATAAAACGGCAGCCGATTTCGAGCGCCAGATCCACATCTTCCGGCAAGACGGTTTCCGCCGGATGATGACTCATACCGCCGGGTGAACGCAAGAATAGCATGGCGGCAGGGATGTGGGGCGCAAGGATCATGGCGTCGTGGCCGGCCCCGCTGACCATCCGGCGCACACCCTTAGGGGCGGCTGCGGCCAGCCGTCCGGTTAACGATTTGTCCAGTTGCACGGTATTCAAACTGCGAGCATCGGTCCACCGCAGGGTTAGGCCACGTTGCCGGGCAATCTCTGCGGCGGCTTGGTGCAAGCCGTCAAAAGACATCTGCCGCGTTTCATTATCGGCGTGACGAACGTCCAACGACATTCGCGCTTCGCCGGGGATGACGTTCGAAATACCAGGCTCTACATTGATCTCTCCGACAGTGGCGGCCAAGTGCGGAGTTGCGCGAGCAGTCTGTTCGACCACAGCAATCCACTGAGCCGCGGCCGCCAGCGCGTCGCGGCGCAGATGCATGGGCGTGGTGCCGGCGTGATTCGCGCAACCAATAAATTTAACGTTCGCATGATTCTGCCCGGCAATCGACTCAACCACCCCAACGGATTCGCCGGCGGCCTCAAGCACAGGACCTTGTTCAATGTGAAATTCAACAAAGCCGAGAGGCGCAAGGGCGAACGCGGCGGCCGGGAGATTGTTCGGTTCGAGACCGAAATCGCGGATGGCTTGGGCCACGCTAATTCCAGCGCTATCGGTTCGCTGCAAAGTCTCATCGTCGAGCCCGCCCACCAGCGCCCGGCTGCCGATGAACGGCACGAAGCGCACGCCTTCTTCATCCGAAAAGCCGATCACTTCGATATCGAAGGGCAACCGGTTTTGGACATAGTTTCCAACAAGCGAGATCGCCATCACTACACCGAGAATGCCATCAAAGGCCCCGGCATCGCGCACCGTATCGAGATGCGAACCCATGCAGAACACGCGTTTGCCAGATTCGGCGCCAGGCAAAACACCGCGTAGATTGCCCGCAGCGTCAACGCGCACGCTCATCCCCGAGTTCTTCATCCACTGGCCCACCATTTCATAGCAGCGCCTCATGGCCGGCGAAAGAAAGGTTCTGAAGGTGCCGCCGGCCATCTCGCTCACGGCAGCGAGCTCGCGGCAACGCGCAATGACGGTTCGCGAATCCGGTTTCGGCACATCCGCTATAGTAAACAAATCTTGCTTGGCAAAGCGGAACAATATTTCGAGTTTCAAAAGCTGGGAACGACGTGGCGCACTGAGATTGTGGCCGGTATCACTACGTTCGTGACCATGGCGTACATCGTGCTGGTCAATCCGGCCATTCTGCACGACGCCGGCATGCCGCTCGCCGCCGTTACCGCCGCCACTTGCCTTTCCGCCGCTTTCGGGAGCATGTTGATGGGCGTATTGGCCCGGTATCCCATTGCGCTGGCGCCCGGCATGGGGTTGAATGCCTATTTCACCTATGTAGTGGTGAAGGGCATGGGGGTGCCTTGGCAAGCCGCGTTGGGGGCGGTGTTCATGTCGGGTGTGATCTTCATGCTGCTCACGCTGGCCGGCATCCGCCAAATGATTCTCTCCGCCATTCCCACGGAGCTTTATTCCGCTGTCTCCGCCGGCGTGGGAGTTTTCATCGCTTTTATCGGCTTGAAGAATGCCGGTTTAGTAGTGGCCAATCCGGCTACTTTTGTCGCGCTGGGTAACTTACGATCGGCCAGCGCCGCCGTCAGTATTTTTGGACTGATTGTGATAGCCGTATTACTCTCCAAACGCGTCTCGGGAGCTATATTGATCGGCATAGCTTCCTCTTCGCTGTTGGGATTCGCGTTGGGTTTGACCAAGTGGCAGCCTGTGACTTACGCGCTGAGTGACTTGACTGCTACGGCTTTCCACTTAGATCTAAAATCGACCTTGCGCTTTGGTTTCTGGGAAATCATCTTTGTTTTCCTGTTTGTTGACTTATTCGATAACTTGGGAACGCTGGTGGCCGTGGGCCGCGAAGCCGGCTTGGTGAATCAGAATAATGAAATTCCAAGGCTGAATCGAATACTGCTCTCCGATTCAATGGCCACCATGTTCAGTTCGCTGGTGGGAACGTCCACCGTAGTGAGCTATATCGAGAGTGCCGCCGGGGTGGAAGCTGGCGGTCGCACCGGCGTAACGGCCATTGTCACCGGCATCTTGTTTGTTCTATCGCTATTCGCACTGCCGGTGATTGGCGCTATTCCCACCGCAGCCACCGCGCCGGCGCTGATTATTGTGGGAAGCCTGATGATGGCGCATGGGGCGAATATCGAGTGGAAAAAGCCGGCTGTGGCGATTCCCTCTTTCTTGACCCTGATTATGATTCCGCTTACCTTCAGTATCGCCAACGGCTTGGCGTTCGGTTTCGTTGCGTATTCGCTGATCAAGGTCGGTTCGGGGGAGGGAAGACGTGTCCACTGGCTGGTTTACGTTCTGACGGCCCTGTTTATCGCGAGATTCATTTATATGGGATCTTCCAATGGTTAGATACCTATGGTTGCTGACGGGTCTGAACTTACTCGCGCAAAGTGACAAGCCAATTCCCGTAAGAGTAGTTATAGTAACTATGTTCGAACGCGGCGAAGATATGGGCGACGCGCCGGGCGAGTTTCAGTTTTGGGTGGAACGGGAACGCTTAGATCGCGTTTTTGCCATGCCGGCTGCGTATCATCCGGTGCGCATGAACGGCAACGGGGTTCTGGGAACCGTAACGGGAGTGGGCACCGCCAAGGCGGCGGCTTCCATCATGGCGTTAGGTATGGATCGCAGGTTCGATTTCACCAAGGCTTACTGGCTGGTGGCTGGTATTGGCGGGGGCGATCCCGCGGATGTTTCGCTTGGTTCGGCGGTTTGGGCGGAGCATGTGATTGATGGCGATCTAGCTTATGAAATAGACGCGCGCGAAATCCCCAAGGACTGGCCTACCGGCATGGTTCCCTTGCGCAAAACAAGGCCGTACGAACAGCCGCTCCGGCCGGAGTTGGAGGGTGAAGCCTACACTCTCAACAAGCCGTTGCTGGAGTGGGCGTTTCATCTCACGCGCGCCGTCCATCTCGAAGACAGCGAAAAGATGAAAACGGCGCGCGCACGGTTCCAGCGCTTTCCTAACGCTCTGCGGCCGCCCTTCGTCACCACCGGCGACACTCTTTCGGCCGGTACTTTCTGGCACGGCGAACTGATGGACAAATGGGCCAACGAATGGGTGAAATACTACACGCGCGGAACTGGCAATTATGTGATCTCTGCCATGGAGGACAGCGGCACCATGCAAGCTCTATATTTTCTCGGCAAGGCGGGATTGGCCGATCCGCAGCGTGTGTTGGTCTTGCGCACCGTGAGTAATTATGACCGCCAAGCGCCAGGAACAAGCGCGAGCGACAGCTTGAAATCCATGACCTTCGGCGCTTACTCCGCTTATCTGCCGGCGCTTGAGGCCGCTTACCGAACCGGCAGCGTTGTAGTGCGCTATCTCACAAATCATTGGGAGGAAGTGCGCGATACTCCGCCGGGGACAAAGGCGGCCTCGATCCCGGGAAACCGCCAACATTTCCCTTAACCCAGCCAATCATTTGACCCGTAACCACGCCAGGTGGGGTACCCGCGACCCAAAATAGTTCTATACCTTGACAACGCGCCCGTTCAACCTTTAGCATTACCCAATAAGGAAGAGGAGAGTCTACCGTGAGTTGCAAATTAAATGCCCTTGCGGTTTTGGCAGCCGCCTGCTTCGTCGCACAGTTAAAGGCTGACGTAACCGGAACCATTGTGGGAGTGGTGCGCGATGCATCCGGCGCTGCTGTCTTGAGCGCCCAGGTGATTGCCACCAACACCGCCACCAATTTCAGCAGAGAAACGAAATCGGACGCCTCCGGCGAGTACCGTCTGCTCGCTTTGCCGCCCGGCCCATATCGCGTGTCCGCCACCGCCACCGGCTTTGACCAGTTCGTCTCCACCGGTATTGACTTGAAGGTCAACGATCTGTTGCGCGTCGACGTATCGTTAAAAATCGGCACCGTCAAAGAATCGGTCACCGTCGAAGCCAGCACGGTGCAGGTGGAAACAGAGAGTACGCAGCTCGGCCAGGTATTTGAGACTAAACAAATTTTGAGTTTGCCTTTGAATGGGCGTAGCTATATCGATTTGCTGTCTCTCCAGGCCGGGGTTGCGCCCACCACGTCCGGTTCTATTCAGCAAGATCGCCCCGTCTCTGGCATTTCAAGCGCCGGCAACGTTTCGGTGAATGGCCAGCGCGAAACCGCCAACGCGTTTTTGGTGGATGGCGGCGACGTCAGTGAAGGCCGCAACCTGGGCGCTGGCTTGATCCCGAATCTCGATTCTATTCAGGAGTTCCGTCTCATTACGAATTCCCCCGACGCCGAGTACGGCAAGTTTAGCGGCGGCATCATGAACGCTATCACGAAATCCGGCGGCAACAGCGTACACGGCGACGGCTTCGAATTTCTGCGCAACGACGCTCTGGACGCGCGCAATTTTTTCGATCCCTCAAAGGCCGAGTTGCGCCGTAATCAATTCGGCTACGCTGTGGGCGGACCGTTTTGGTACAACAAACTTTTCTGGTTTACCGATTATCAGGGCACGCGCCAGACGCAAGGCGCCAGCACTGGTTTAGTGGCCGTGCCTACCGTCGCCCAGCGTGAGGGGCAATTCGATCCTTCCACGTTCGTGGATAGCAATGGCAATCCCACTGTGGTGCAAGGCGCGTATTGGGCTAGCGTTTTGTCCCAACGTCTGGGCTACACCGTACAAAATGGCGAGCAATACAGTTCGCCGGGCTGCGCCACCACCGCCGATTGCGTGTTCCCCGGCGGTACCATCCCGCAAAGCGCTTTTTCCAAACCGGCCATTGGCATCCTCCCTTACATTCCCGTTCCCAACCAAGCCAATGGCTTTTACGCCAACTCCAGCCAAAAGAATAAAGTGAACGACGACAAGATAGGCCAGCGCGTCGATTTCAACAACGAAAAAACGGGCCACTGGGATTGGTATTACCACTTCGACGATTCAACCGTAAATTCCGCGCTGCCCGCCGCCAGCGTTCCTGGCTTTCCGGCCACAACTCCCACGCGCGCCCAGATGATGGTCATGAGTAATACCAAGACTTTCGGCGGCGCCATGGTGAACGAATTCCGCTTGAGCTTCTTCCGCACTTCCACTCACACAGATGAGCCGAAGGGCAGCTTTGCCAGTCTATCGAGTCTCGGATTTGTCACGGGCGCGAACACGCTCGGCATCAATCCCAGCGGCCCCGCCGGCTTCCCGCAAACGGTTCCTCCCCTCTACTTCAATAACTTTTCCATAGGCGTGCCCACTCTCACCACTGGCCAGCCTAACAACACCTATCAGCTCTCCGATAGCTTTTCTAAAGTAGTAGGCAGGCACACCATGAAATTTGGCGGTGAGTTCCGTTATTTGCAAATCAACGAACGGAACACCTGCGCTCCGAATGGCGATTTCACCTTTAACGGCAGTGAAACAGGCATCGATATTGCCGATTTCCTGCTCGGCGCGCCCGTCAGCTACAACCAGTGCAGCCAGCAGTTTTTGGATTCGCGAACGCGTTACGGAGGCCTTTTTGTTCAGGATTCCTGGAAGGTGAAGCCCAACCTCACCGTCAACTATGGGCTGCGCTGGGAAGTCAGTATGCCTTGGTACGACACTCAAGGAAAAATCGAAACCATCAACCCAGGCGAACAATCCACTCAGTTTCCCACCGCGCCGCTCGGTTGGGTGGTGCCGGGAGATCCGGGCATTCCTAGCACCCTTGCTCACACCCGCTATGACAACTTCGCGCCGCGTATCGGTATCGCCTATTCTCCCGATTTCAGCGATGGCCTTCTTGGCAAACTCACCGGCGGTCCCGGCAAAACCAGCATTCGCGCCGGCTATGGCATTTTCTACACGTCCATTGAAGACTTGAACCTTTTCTACGAAGTAGGTGACGCGCCCTTCGGCCTCTATTGGGTGAGCCCGAATCAACCCATGTTCGATCAGCCGTTTCTCACTCGCTCCGATGGCACTTCGCAAACCCAACGGTTCCCCTTCACCTTCCCCACTCCCGGCAGTGCCGCCAACAAGACGCTCGATTACTCGGTGTACCTGCCCATTTCCTATTCACCTGGTTATTCCATTCATAACCGCATGCCGTATGCGGAAGACTACAATTTCACAATCCAGCGCGAACTTTCGAAATCCACTGTCTTGACGCTGGCGTTTGTCGGCACGCAAGGCCACAAGCTCATTTCGCAATACGATGCCAATCCCGGCAACGCCGCGCTCTGCCAGCAGTTAAACGCGGAGGGCGCCACTCCCACTTGCGGGCCCAATGGCGAGCAGCAAACCTACACTCTTCCCAACGGCCAGCAAGTGATCGGTACACGCACCGCGCTTGGCCCCGCCTTTGGCGCCGATAACAGCTTCACTGCCAATATCGCGAACTCGAACTACGCGTCCTTCCAAACATCTGTCGAGCGCAAAGCGGGCGATGTTACCTTCCTAGCCGCGTACACTTACGCCAAAGCCATCGATAATTCCTCTGGCTTCGGTGATTGGGTGAACTTCACTAACTATCGCTTGAGCCGCTCGCTATCTTCATTCGATATCCGCCACAATTTTGTAGTAAGTTACTCATGGGCTATTCCATTCGACCGCGCGTTGCGAGCGGCGCCCCGGCGCCTTACGCAAGGTTGGCAGTTAAGTGGAATTACGCGGCTGGCCACTGGTTTCCCCATCAGCATGAGCCAATCCGCCGGTGACAATTCGTTAACCGGAAGCCCCAACACTGATACGCCCAATCTGGTGGGCCCGGTGGTGACTCAGAATCCCCACAACCCCGGTCCTAACGGTCCCAACACTTACTTCCTGCCGGATGCATTCGCCTCTGAGAGCCTAGGCTCGTTCGGCACCGCCAGCCGTCGTTTCTTTTCCGGCCCAGGCTTCGCAAACTGGGATGTGTCGATGATGAAGGTAACCCGCCTTCGTGAATCCATGGCCTTTGAATTCCGCGCTGAATTCTTCAACACTTTCAATCACACGCAGTTCAGTAATCCGAGCGGTAACTACAGCAGCAGCACGTTCGGCGTGGTTACCAGCGCGCGCGACCCGCGCATTGGACAGATGAGTCTCAAGTTTGTTTTCTAGAGTATTTATCGCTGTTTGCCTGTTACTCACACAGGACGCCGAAAGCCACTATGACGCCGGGGTCGCTCTTAAGAAAAAGGGCGATCTCACTGGCGCCAAGATTGAGCTTCGCCGGGCGATTGAGCTAGATTCGAAATTCGCCGCAGCGCGCTTTTATTTGGCCGAGATTCTGCTGGATGAGGGCCAGCCGAAAGAAGCGTTGGATCAACTGCTGGCCACGCCGCGCTCAGTCTCCGTAGACCGGCTATTGGGTTTGGCGTATCTCGAAAGCGGCGATCCGGAACAGGCGGCGGCTATTTTGCGCCGGCACCTGACTGACGCAGAGGCGCATTACTATTTGGGTATCGCGTTGGGCCAGCAAGGTCAACTGCAGCCTGCTATTCGCGAGTTCAAAAGCGCCGTTGCTATGAAGCCGGGCTTCGGCGCGGCGCACGAAAGTCTAGGAGTTGCTCTGCGCCGGCAGGGAGACGCACCGGGCGCGCTAGGTGAATTCAAGCTAGCGGCGCGCTGGATGCCGAAGAACGCCGTCACTCTTTGCGACCTGGGGATTGCCTTAAAAGATGCCGGGAGGTTAGCTGAAGCCGAACAAGCCTTGCGCGCCGCGCTGGAGCTGAAGCCCGATTTTGAACGAGCCCACTACGCGCTGGGCATTATTTTACGGATAGAAGGAAATAACGAAAGCGCCACCGAACAGATGCGGCAAGTGCGTGAATCGCATGAAAAACGCACTGTCGATGCACAGAGCCATAAGTTGATGCTTGACGGCATGGAAGCGCTGAAATCTGGCCGTGCCGTCGATGCCAAAACGGCGTTTGAAAAGGCCGCCGACATCAGCCCTGCTGACGCATCGGCTTATTATTATGACGGCTTGGCCGAAGAGAAGCTGGGCAATGTGGAACAAGCCGTGGCATTGTTCAACCGGGCGATTGCGCTAAAGCCCGATTACGCCGAAGCACACATGCGGCTTGGCATTTTGCACGCGCGCGCGAAAGAGAATGACGCGGCGTTGGAAGAGCTTCGCATTGCCGTGGCGGCCGATACAGATTCAGCCGAGGCGCATTACAACCTCGCCAAGCTTCTGGCGCTGCTCGGCCGTGGCGATGAGTCATTGAGTGAGACGCGCGATTGTTTAGCCATCGACCCGGCTCACATTGAGGCGCGCATGTTGGCCGGGAACCTATTCGCCGAGCGGGGCGATGTGGAGCGCGCCGCGGCCGCCTATGAAGAAGTGTTGCGCCGCAAGCCGGATTTTGCCGAAGCGCATAACAACCTGGGCTTAGTTTGGTTAAACGCGGGGAAGAAAGATTTGGCGCAGAAAGAGTTTCACGCCGCGCTCCGGTTGAAGCCGGACTATAGCGCGGCTCAATACAATCTTGATCTCGCGCTCAAGACTACTCCACCGTGACGCTCTTCGCCAGGTTGCGCGGCTGGTCCACATCGCAGCCGCGCCGCACCGCAATGTGATAAGCCAGCAGTTGCAGCGGAATCATTTCGAGCAGCGGCAGCAAAAGTTCACGCGTTACGGGAATAGTAATGAGGTAATCGGCCATCTTCGCCACTTCTTCGTCACCTTCGCAAGCCACTGCCACTACAATGCCGCTGCGCGCCTTCACTTCCTGAATGTTCGAAACTGTCTTCTCATATTGGAGTTTGCTTTCCTCCGACTCAGGATCCTTTGTCGCCAACACGACCACAGGTAGATTCTCATCAATCAACGCATTGGGGCCATGCTTCATCTCACCCGCCGGATAGCCTTCGGCGTGGATGTAAGAGATCTCTTTGAGCTTCAGCGCGCCCTCAAGCGCAATGGGGAAGTGAATGCCGCGCCCAAGGTATAAAAAATCCCGCGCTTTCGAAAGATGCTTCGCCATATCGTCATAGATGGCGGTGTGCGTTAACACATGCTCCAGCTTGCCGGGAATCTGCATCATTTCCTGAGTAAGAATGGATGACGCTTCGGGCGAAAGCGTGCCTCGCACTTGACCCAGATACATTCCCAAAATCAGCAGCGCCGTGATTTGCGAAGTAAAGGCCTTGGTGGAGGCTACGCCAATCTCGGGCCCGGCGTGGGTGATTAAAGTGCCGGCGGCTTCACGGGTAATCATGGAACCCACCACATTGCAAATGGCCAGCGTCTTAGAGCCCTTGTGCTTGGCTTCGCGCTGCGCGGCAATGGTATCGGCTGTTTCGCCCGATTGCGAAATCACAATGGTGAGAGTATTCGGCTGAATAATCGGATCGCGGTATCGGAACTCACTGCCGTAGTCTACTTCCACCGGCAAGCGCGCGAGCCTTTCAATAATGAATTTGCCGGCCAAGCCCGCGTGCCAGCTTGTGCCGCATGCCACGATTTTGACTTGCTGAAAAGATTTGAAATCCGCTTCTGAAATATTTACCTCGTCCAGAAACACCCGTCCGCTTTCCTGCCCCACGCGGCCCAACATGGTGTCTTTGATGGCGCGCGGCTGCTCAAAAATCTCTTTGAGCATGAAATGCTTGTAGCCGCCCTTTTCAGCCATGATGGGGTCCCACAAGATATGCGAGACCTGCCGTCGCACGATTTTACCGTCGAAATCCATCAACTTCACGCCGCTCTCGGTCAGCACGGCAAGATCGCCATCGTTCAGGAAAATCATGTCGCGCGTGTGGCTCAGCACCGCCGGCACGTCTGAGGCGACAAAGAACTCGTCCTGCCCAAGTCCAACCACGACAGGCGGTCCGGAACGAGCCGCAACGATTTTGCGTGGGTCGCCGGCGGCAATGACGGCAACCGCGAAGACGCCGGTAATTTGTTTGAGCGCGGCGCGCACTGCATCCTCCAGGTTGCCGGTGAGGTACTTCTCAACCAAGTGGGCAATCACCTCAGTGTCCGTCTCAGTCACGAAAGTGTGGCCTTCTGCCATCAGCTGTTTGCGCAGCGCCAGATAATTCTCGACGATGCCATTGTGAACAACCACAATGCTGCCCGTGCAATCGCGATGGGGGTGCGCGTTTTCTTCCGTCGGCCGGCCATGGGTGGCCCAGCGCGTATGCCCAATACCATACGAACCAGCCAACGGTTTGTTGCGGATGGATTCTTCCAGGTTGCGCAGTTTGCCCGAGGCGCGCCGTATGTCTAAGTGGCCGTCGTTTGAGAACACTGCGACGCCGGCTGAGTCATAACCGCGGTATTCCAGGCGGCGCAGCCCATCGACAATAACGGGAACAGCCTCCCGGCTGCCGATATATCCTACAATTCCACACATATAGTAAGAGAGAGGAGTAACTCAGTCTAAGATCTCAAGCCGGTAGTCTTCAATGACCGGGTTAGAGAGAACGTCGCTCGCGACTTCATCGAGCATTTTCAGAGCGTTATCGCGCGACAGGCCATCGGCCAAGCCGATTTCAAAATATTTTCCTTGGCGCACGGTGGCGATTTCGCGATGGCCCATACCCCGCAGAGCGGAGCAGATGGTCTGTCCTTGCGGGTCGAGAACAGTGGGCTTCATCGTTACGTAGATGCGAGCGTTCATGTTGAACCTCCATTGTACGCGGGTGAGTGTAAATGGCGAGAAAGACTCGGCGCGGTCAGATGCTTACTGATAGCGCAGCGCCACCATAGGGTCCACTCGCGCCGCGCGCCGTGCCGGGAATAATGCCGAGAGTATCATCACAACGCTAATGACGAGCACCGCGCCGCCGAAGGTGAGCGGGTCCGAAGCCGTCAGTCCAAAAAGCTGCGACCGGAATAAACGCGTGACGGCCAGAGTCACTGGAATTCCCAAAACCAAGCCGGCTCCTAATAGCAGCAAACACTCGCGCAGAATCAGCCACAACACGTTTGCGGCCTGCGCGCCCAACGTCATGCGAATGCCGATTTCATTCGAACGCCGTAGCACGTTATAGCTCATGACGCCGTACAGACCAAGGCAGGCCAGCGCCAGCGCCGCCACGGAGAAAAAGCCGGACAGCCGCGAAATCAGGATTTCATTCGCCATCTGCAGATCCGTTTGCTCCGTCATCCTCTTTACGTCGAGCACTGCCAGATCGGGATTGATGGCCGCCAGCGCACGCCGCACACCGCTAATCACCGCTGTCGGTTCGCCGGCCGTTTGTATCTCCAGCACGTACGCGTAGGCATCGTCGCCGGTGAGTTGCATCACCGGTAAGTAAGCCATGCGCTGCGGTTCCTCGCGTGGGCTGCGGTACTTTGAGTTCCTCACTATGCCGGCAATTTGGAACTCACCTTTCACGCTCGGGTCAGCCACTGTAAACGTATGTCCAATCGCATCACCCTGCGGAAAGAAATACTCGGCGAAGGCCTGATTGACAACCGCAACCTTCAAGGAGTTCAGGCCGTCGTTCGCGCCAATGGTCCTGCCGCGCGACAGCCCTATGTTCATTGTTTCGAAATAACGCGGGCCCACTCTGTTCAGCAGACTCATCATATCTTTCCGGGGATTGCTATCGCCCTTAAACTCGATAGGCGAATCCCAATTGCCTCCATTGATAGGAGGCGATCCGGAGAGTGTGGCCGCGCGGACGCCGGGCACCGTGACAACACTCTCAAGCATCCTGGTATACAGGCTATTCATCTGTTCCGATTTGTATCCGGCAAACTTTGCGTTGAAATGCACCAAAAGTATGTTGCGGCGATTGAAACCGAAGTCGCGGTTTTCCAAATTGTGCAGCGTTCGCGCGAACAAACCCGCACTGGCCAGCAGCATGAGCGTGAGCGTGACTTGTCCGGCAATCAGCAGCTTGGGAATTCTCCTGGCGGCTGGTCCACCGGCGCTGGCCGAGGCGCGGACACTCGCTTGCGCGGCTGGAGCTAAGCTCAATCGCGGGACGCGCAGCGCCGGAGCAAGACCGAACAGCAATCCCGTGGCGAGAGAGACGCCCAGCGTGAATAACAGAACGTGCGCGTCGGGCGCGGCCGACAACGGAGTGTGCAGCGTATCACTGGCCACAAACTGGATTAAACCCTTAGTGCCGAACCATGAAAAGAGCATTCCCAAAACGCCGCCGCAGATGGCCAGGACCACCGCCTCCGTCAATAACTGCCGCACCACGCGCGCACGCCCGGAACCTAGCGCCAAGCGAGTGGCGATCTCGCGTTCACGCGCCGCCCCGCGCGCCAGCAACAAGTTCGCGAGGTTCGCGCAGGCAATCAGCAGCACCAAAATCACCGCGCCCATTAAGATCTGCAGCAAACCTGCGTATTGCGCCCGCAGGTTGGAAATACCGCGGCCGCCGGCTTGCGCTTGGATAAAGATACCGCCGATCTCGCGCTGCCGCGCGGCACTCACCACCGGCCCCTCCCGTTCCGTGATGTAGCGTTGCAACTGGGTCGTCATCCATGCCTGAATTTGGCCAGGCTTCGCATTCGGCTGGCGCCTTCCCATGAAATGCAACCAATAGAGCGCGCCGGGCCCCAGCAATGAGGGTTGCAGCATCACTTGCGTCTGCATAGTCAAGGGCGCCCAGAAGTCGGGCGTATCATCGCTCACACTCACTCCGTGGAAGGCTTCCGGCATAACTCCCACCAGCGTGAAAGCTGTGCCGTTGATGCCGATTGTTTGTCCCACGGCCGCCGGATCTGCTGAGAGATTGTCGTGCCAGAATCGATAGCTGGCCACCACCACCGGCTCGCGCGCTGAAGCGCTCTCATCCGCCGGGCCGAGTGTCCTTCCCAGGAGTGGCCCCGCCTCCAACACCGCAAAGAAATTTCCGGAAACCAGATAGCTCACAGCCTGCACCGCCGGCTCTTTCGCATTAGCCGATAGCCGGAAGCTCACCGGAATGTTGAAGCTTGAGTAAGCGCAAACACCTTTCAAAAGAGCATTTGCCCCTTCCACGCGTTTGTAGAATTCGTACGGGAAAAGATCCAACGGCCCTGGTGCGATTCCATCCACTTCCCCTCCACCCACCTCGTCTCCGAAAGAGACGAGTTCCTGGGGATCTTCGACCGGCAGTGATTTCAGCATCAAGCCGTTGATGAGCGTAAAGATGGCAGTATTGGCGCCAATCCCCAAGGCGAGCGAGACAATCGCAACAGCGGTGAAGCCCGGACTCTTTGCCAGCATGCGAACACTGAAGCGCAAATCCTGCCACAAGCTTTCCACCACCACCTCCCAGCCAACCGAACGGACCTGCTCTTTCACGGCTTCCTTGCTGCCCATTGCTACGCGCGCGGCACGCAATGCTTCGGCGTAGCTCTTGCCAGTGCGCATCTCATCCGCTACTGCCGCTTCCAGGAAGCTGTTCAGCTCCTCGTCCAGTTCGCTGTCATGGCGGGTTTTCGAGAACAGCGCTTCCACGCCCAGGAAAAACGTTCGTAAGAGTTGCATTTTTTACCTATTGGGCTTCGAGGATGCTGGCGACGGCGGCGATCTGCCGGTCCCACTGCGCGGTTTCTTTTTGGAGAGCCTTCGTACCCCGCGCCGTGAGTGCGTAATACTTGGCGCGCCGGTTGTTCTCGGTGGCTCGCCACTCTGTCTTGACTCGCCCGGATCGTTCCATGCGTTTAAGCGCGGGTAGTAACGATCCCGCATTCACCCGGAAAATTCCCTTGCTCAGTTGCTCAATCCTAATGGTGATGCCATAGCCGTGCATCGGTTCCAGCGCCAGCGTTTTTAGAATGAGCATTTCGAGCGTTCCGGCGAGCAGTTCGGTGGTTTCTTCAGGCATAGCGGCGTTCATCCAGATAATCTAGATGTAAAGCATCTTATCTAGATTGTCAAGAGGTAGAAACGGCATCATCCTCGGCGCCCGCTGCTGCGGTTTATTCCTGCGGGATCATGCCCCGAGGAGCCCGGGACCATAAAGAGCTTGCGATATGTGAAATTATATGAGTTGTGATTCGCGATATAAAAAAACAGATTTGCGCTTTGACGGATTGCGATGCCACATGAGCCTCAGCAGCCCGGGCGAGCACGTTTGGATAGCATCACAGTGCGAGGTTTCAAGACTATCCGGGAATTGAAGGACTTCCGGCCAGGCCCACTTACTGTTCTAATCGGAGCTAATGGTGCTGGCAAGTCTAATTTCCTGTCCTTCTTCCGAATGCTTTCCTGGGCACTAGCTCCTTCTGGAGGCTTGCAAGAATACGTCGCTAAAGCCGGCGGAGCAAGTGCCCTCCTTAGCGACGGCCCGGAACAGACACCCTGTATTGAAGGTGGGCTTAGCCTCTGCACAGATAAGGCCTCAATGAGTACGCCTTCCGGCTTGCGTACGCTTCCGGGGATAGCCTGATCTTCACCGAAGAAAATTATCGCTTTTCACGATATGACTTCGGCACGAGCGCGAAATGGACCGATTTGGATGCGGGACACCGCGAAGCCAAGTTGATGTCGAAAGCCGAGCAGGGTGACAGGACGGCAAGGGCCATTGCTGGGCTCCTTAAGAAAGTGATCTCGCATCAGTTTCACAATACGTCCGATACGGCTCGGATTCGTCAGAAGTGGGAAGTCGAGGATGGGCGGTGGCTTAAGGAGGATGCCGGCAATCTGGCGCCGTTTCTGTTTAGGCTGGCGCGAGAAGAACCCGGCTTTTATAAACGGATTGTCG
Organism: Bryobacterales bacterium; assembly: GCA_963785595.1. GTDB lineage: Bacteria > Acidobacteriota > Terriglobia > Bryobacterales > Bryobacteraceae > Bog-105. Next base: position 207,064 of record CAWAVY010000008.1, read on the forward strand.
ATACGGTTCGGCTAATTTTGCCTTTCTGTGCAGCCTTTGAGTTTGAAATCGAGCATGAGCGCATCCTTCTCAAATGGCGTGAAAAAGAATCCGACAGAATTTTCAACTCCGGGCAAGCCGCTGATGGCATGCTGCGGATTTTTGCTCTGGTCGCGCTTTTGGAACAGCCGGAAAAAGATTTGCCAGACGTTCTCTTGTTAGACGAGCCTGAATTGGGATTGCATCCGTACGCCATTGAAGTGCTATCAGGTATCATTCGATCGGCTTCTCAGTATGTGCAGGTCATACTGGCTACCCAATCTGTTTCGTTGATTGATCGTTTCAATCCCGAGGATGTCGTCGTCGTTGAGCGTCGCGGGAGGAGTTCAGTCTTTCGGCGACTGAGTAGCAGCGACCTTCAAGAGTGGCTTGATCGGTACACGCTCTCGGAACTCTGGGAGAAGAACGTCATCGGAGGCAGGCCCTGATGTGATCCGGCTTCACTTCGTCGTGGAAGGACAGTCGGAGGAGACGTTCGTCAATCAGCTTTTGGCGCCTGAATTGGCGGAAAGGGCGACCATTGTCGATGTCCGCAGAATTACGACTGGTCGCAAGAGGGGCGTCCCTCATCGCGGTGGTTTCGTCGCCTACGAGCAACTTCGGAACGATCTGTCTCTTTGGATGAAGCAAGAGCGGCGCAACGCCGAGGTGCGGTTCACCACCATGATCGATCTATATGGATTGCCGTGGGATTTTCCGGGCAAACTGGAGTGCCAGAAGATCCACGATCCGTTCGATAGAGTCGCCGCGCTCGAATCCAAGTTTCGGGATGACCTGAGCGACCAGAGGCTAATACCGTACATTCAGCTACATGAATTTGAGGCTTTGCTATTCTCCGACCTTGACGCTTTCTTGTCGGCATTCCCGGCGAATCACGCGGAAATCGAGCAATTGAAACAAATCCGCAAGATGTTCGAAAGTCCAGAACATATAGACGACGGCCGAGAAACGGCCCCTTCCAAGCGCATATGCCGAATTTTCCCCGGTTATGCCAAAACATCCTTCGGGCTTGTGATAGCGAAAACGATCCGGTTATCTAGGATGCGCGCCGAGTGTAAGCATTTTGATAACTGGATTGAGAGTCTGCACCACTTGTAATGATGAGTCAGCTGTGAGCCGCAAATCAGCCCCTCAAACCATACGCCTCCATCGCCGTCTCACTCCAAAACCTCCGCTGCTCCTCACTCGAAAGCTTTGCGGCCGCCCTTCCCGCGATCTCCACCCAGCGCTGATAACCGATCGCTAATAAACAAACCGGCCAATCCGAACCGAACATCACGCGCCGCGGTCCGAAGACCGTGAGCACCGTTTCCATATAGGGCCGCAATTGTTCCTCAATCCAATTCTTATGATCGGCCTCCGTCGCCAAGCCGGAGATTTTGCAATAAACGTTCTCCCGTTTCGCCAGTTCCCGCATATGCTCGCGCCAGGGGGAAATCGCTTTATACTTTACGCGCGGCTTGGCTAAATGATCCACCACGAAAATCTGCCGCGGATGTTGATCGACAAAGCGGATGGTCTGTGGGAGGTGGCGTTCGAAAATCAGAATGTCGTAGGTGAGGTTGTGGCGGGCCAGTTCGCGGATACCGCGGTTGAAATCCTCGCGCAAAATATGGTTCTCGTCCGGCTCATCCTGCAAGACATGGCGAACGCCCCGCAGCTTCGCGTTGGCCGCGAATTCGTCTATGACGGCGCTTACGTTGGGATCGGCCAGCGGCACCCAACCCACTACGCCTTTCATAAAATCGTTCTGGCCAGCCAATTCCAACAGCCAGCGAGTCTCTTCCACTGTCTGGCGCGCCTGCACTGCCACGGATCCGCCAATGCCCGCCGCCGCCATCTCTTTATGCAGATCGGCGGGGAGAAAATCCCGGCGAAGCGCCAGCATGTTGTCATCGATCCAAGCGTATTCTTTGGAATCGAACCTCCAGAGATGGTGATGCGCGTCAATCTTAAGCATCTTGATTTTCGGGGCGGCCGGAGGGCCAAGTAGTTGTCTTCACAGGTTCCGCGATGCGCGCTATTTCGGATAGCAATTCGGCAGGGATCTCGGACTCCAACGAGGTCAAATTCTGTTCCACCTCCCACGCGTTCGACATGCCGACGCAAGTAGAGGCCGCATAAGGATGGCGCAGACAAAATTGCAGAGCGACAATGGCTGGATCTGCGCCATGCCGCAGGCAGGCTCCGACAATCTCCGCGCCCGCGCGTTTGACTGACTCAGGCGCCGGATGCGTGGGCAGCGCGCCCTCTCTCGTTAATAAGCGTAAATGCACCGGTGCAGCGTTGAGCAGGCCAATCCCCTGCTTTTCCAGCACTGGTGTGAGGTAAAGATCCATATCCTGAATCAGTGGATTGTAGCGGCAATACGACAACACGAAATCGACATCCGCGCGCGTCGCCACATCCGCCAGCATCTTCAGCGGTAACCCGGAGATTCCCACTGCGCGTATTTTCCCGGCGCTCTGTAACTCGCGCATGGCTGGGATGGTTTCATGCACAATTTGTTCCCGGTCGCCAAATTCTATGTCGTGCGCAATCAGCATGTCTAAATGGTCGGTCTGCAAGCGCCGCAAAGATTCGTCTACGCTTGTCTTCACGCGGGAAGCTGAAAAGTCGAACGCCGCCGTATCATAGCGCCCGCATTTGGAAGAAAGCACCACCCGATTGCGTTTACCCACGAGCGCCTCACCCAACCGAGTCTCCGAGAGCGTGCGCCCATAATACGGTGAGGTATCGAAAAAGTTGATGCCGCGCTCAATCGCAACATGCACCGCGCGTTCGCCTTCACTCACATCAATGCCGCCGAATTCATTGCCCAACGGCGCGCCTCCGAAGCCGATAACCGAGAGATTGAGCCCTGTATTGCCAAGCGGCTTGTAGCGCATGCCTTACGCGTCCATCTCCACCAGAATCTTGGTGAAGTCTTGCGGTGCGGCGTTCCAGCGGCTGAGCGCCTCGCCCGCGCCGGCTAGTGACACGGTGGCGGAGATGGTGGATTCCACCGGGAACTGTTTCCGCTCCAGCATGGCAATGACATCCGGAAACTCCGTAAGTGAGTTGCGCGAACCCAGTATGTCCATTTCCTTATGGACAAACAACTTTGTTTCGTAACTCACCGGTTCCTTCGCCCAGCCGATGTAAACCACCCTGCCGGTGTGTGCCACTTCTTCCACCGCCATGCGATAGGTATCGGGCACACCCACGGCTTCAATCACCACATCCGGGCCGAGCCCGCCGGTCAGTTCCAGAAACGTTTCATGCACGGGTTGACGTGCGGATTGAATGGTGTGCTGCGCGCCTACTTGTCGAGCCAATGCCAGCTTGGCGTCGTCCAAATCGACCGCAATCACGGTTGCGCCCCGCAACACTGCGCACGCGATGACGCCTAAACCCACCGTGCCGCAGCCGATGACCGCCACGACATCTCCCGCCGCCACGCGGCCTCTTACCGCCGCATGAAAACCCACGGCCAGCGGTTCCACCAGACTCAACTCGCGCAGCGAAAGCGAATCAGTACGATAAACTTTTTCCCACGGAGCCGTGAAATATTCGCGCATGGCCCCATCGCGCTGCACTCCCAACGTCTCATTAAACTTGCACGCATTGAAGCGTTGACGCTTGCAGGAGGCGCACTGCCCGCAACTGGTGCAGGGATGGACCGTAACATTCATACCTGCGCGAAAATCCTTGGGTACGTCGGCGCCCATATCCACAATTGTGGCGGCAATTTCGTGTCCCGGAATGCGCGGATAGCTCACCAGCGGATTCTTGCCGCGAAACGTGCTCAAATCCGTGCCACACAGGCCGATCAAACGCGTTTGCAAAAGAATCTCGCCTGCGCCAGGCCGCGCCATTTTAGGAACCTCTTGCACCGCCGTCTTGCCTGGTTCGGTAATGTAAAACGCTTTCATGATTTATTGTTTAACCTGCGGCAACGCCCGCAGCACCGCGTCGATATCTTCGCTACTAATGTAGAAGTGCGGCGACAGGCGCACCCATCCCTGCCTGGGCGCGGCCGTGATCTTATTGCGTTTCAATTCGCTCACCGTCACTTTCGCGTCAACCCCCGGCTGGCGGAAGCTGACAATGCCGGAACCTGTTTCCGCTGTCCGCTCAATCATCACATCGTATCCTTTCGCCCGCAAACCTTGCTCAAGCTGTGCGGCCCGCGCCATCACCGCCGCGCCAACATTTTCTATTCCCACTTCCAATAGAAATTCAATCGAGGCCCGCAGGCCGAAGCAGCCAACGGTATTCAACGTGCCGCACTCATAACGCCCCGCATCGGAGCGCAGCGTCATGTCGCGCGAACTGTAATCGGCGTAATTTGCCGGATTCGTCCAGCCGAACTCCATCGGCTCAATTGCATCCAACCATTGGCGGCGTACATAGAGCACACCATTTCCTTCCGGTCCCAGCATCCATTTGTGGCCGTCGGCGGCTAAGGCGTCGATATGAAATGTCTCTACATCAATGGGAAACACGCCCATGCCTTGAATGGCGTCTACAAAGTAGAAACAGCCATGCTCGCGGCAGAGTTTGCCAATGGCCTCGAGATCCACCCGATAGCCGCTTAGATAATTAACAAAGCTGATAGCCAGCAAGCGCGCCCCGGGAATGGCTTCGGCAATCTTTTCGAGCGGGTCGTAAATGGAAAGCCAGGTCAGCTTGACACCGCGCTTTTCAAGCCGCAGCCACGGATAGTAATTAGACGGAAATTCTTCCTTGAAGGCCACCACGCGGTCGCCGGCTTTCCAGTCCAAACCCAGCGCCACCATGGCGATCCCCTCAGACGTGTTCTTGACAATCGCGATCTCATCCGGACTGCCATGGATCAGGTTGGCGGCCGCTTTTCGCACGCCGGCATAGCTATCCATCCACTTGTCGTAATGCAACGAGCCGAACTGGCAGGCGTCGTCCGCCAGCCATCGTATTGCTTCGGCGGCGCGGCGGCACAGCGGCGAAACAGCCGCGTGATTCAGGTAGATAAGCTCTTTCGTCACCGGGAATTCCTCGCGGTAACGAGCCCCGATTTCGCTCGCGTCCGTCAAGAAATAAGATTCAGCTTTATCGAAACCCATCCTTCAGAGAATACGTTATTACCTTTAGGTGTCTGTAACTTGCTGGCGGCGGGTACGCGGATTCCCGCCCCCGCTGCCGGACATCTGGCTGAATTGGCTCTATACTGGAGTCAGGGCCGATGCAAATGGATCTGCCGGTCTCCAGCCATTTGGTTGTCTGCGCGTAAAGGAGTTCACATGCGGCGTGTTGTTCGTTTCCAGTCTTGTGTCAGCCTGACTTTGGCTCTGCTGCTGGCTGTCCCGTTTACCTCTTTAGCCGGAGACGACAAGAAGTCCGATCCCGATGCCATTGGCGACCGCAACGTCAGCGGCAAGGTGAACTGGTATTCGCTCGAAAAAGAAATCGCGTTGGGAAAGCAATTGGCGCAGCAAGTGGAACGCCAATCGAAGATTGTGAACGATCCGGTAGTGGCCGAATATGTGAACCGCATTGGCCAAAACCTGGTCCGCAACTCCGACGCCAAAGTGCCGTTCACCATTAAAGTGATTGAAGATCCAACGGTGAACGCATTCGCCTTGCCGGGCGGCTTCTTCTTTGTGCAGACTGGCTTGATCCTGAAAGCGGACAATGAAGCGGAACTGGCGGGCGTGATGGCGCATGAAATTGCCCACGTGGCCGCGCGCCATGGCACCCGGCAGGCCACGCGGCAAGAGATCGCGCAGCTTTCCACCATTCCCTTGATCTTCATCGGCGGCGCCGCTGCCTATGGCATTTACCAGGCGTCCGGTCTTCTGGTTCCCATGGGATTGCTGAAGTTTTCGCGCAGTTTTGAAAGCGAAGCGGATTACCTAGGCTTGCAGTATATGTACAAAACGGGCTACGATCCCACGGCGTTCGTAGACTTCTTCGAAAAGATCCAGACTTTGGAGAAGCGTAAGCCCGGCACCATCGCCAAGGCTTTTTCCACTCATCCTCCCACCGACGATCGCATTGCTAAAACGCAGAAAGAAATTTCGGAACTGAAGGCCCGCCCGGAGTATGTAGTGACCACGTCGGAGTTTAACGATGTGAAGAATCGCTTGAAGATGTTGGAAAATCAGCGCCGTCCGGACAAGACCAACGACGATCCAAACAAGCCAACTCTGCGGCGCAATCCGAACTCCACCGCTCCCATCGAAGATGAAACGGATCCATCGAAGAAGGATACTGGCGATGAAAGTGATCGTCCAAAACTGAAACGGCGTCCGTCTGACGGTGGCGATAGTACGGATACCACCACCACCACACCGACCTCAACACCAACTGCGGCTCCGCCCAGCAATTAAAGATTGGTGATTTCACCGCTGTCTGGTTTTGCCTTGTGGGGCAGACGATTCGTCTGCCCCAGGCCTTTAGCAGGCGGAGCACCTGCTCCACCACGGCCACTCCACTCCACCAAACCAAATCATTCTAGGGATAATGTAGCAGTGGTCAAAGTTAAATAATGCTCTTTGTGACGCCGCTTCGGGCCCTGTCCTTCACGCTCACCCTGGCGGCCCTTCCCGTGGCCGCTAGCGCTCCTGCGCTCGACCGCCAATTCGCCCAAACCGTCCAGCCCTTCATCGCCAAGTATTGCGTTGCCTGCCATAGCGGCCAGACACCCGCTGCGCAGTTCAATCTCAAGGCCTACACTACTGTCGAGATGGTTACGGCCGATTTTCCCCACTGGGCGCTCGTCATGCAGAGGCTTACCGCGAACGAAATGCCACCTAAGCCGGTGCCGCCTCCGCCCGCCGCCGAGATCCAGCAAGTCATCGCCTGGATCCAAGCCGTGCGCGCCGAACTGGTGAAGGCGTCCGCCGGCGATCCGGGTCTCGTCCTCACCCGCCGCCTGAGCAACGCCGAATACAACTACACCATTCGCGATCTCACCGGGCAGGATATGCAGCTCACCCGCCAGTTCCCCGTCGATCCCGCCAACCAGGCCGGTTTCGACAACTCCGGCGAGTCGTTAACCATGTCCCCCGCGCTGCTCAACAAATATCTGCAAGCCGCCCGCGAAGTAGCCAATCATTTGGTTCTTACGCCCGCCGCCATCGATTTTGCATCGCATCCGATGTTAGTTGAGACCGATCGTGAAAAGTACGCCATCCAGCGCATCGTGAACTTCTACTTTCAGCAGCCCACTAACTATGCCGATTATTTTCAGGCTGCCTGGCGATTCAAACATCGAGCTGTTCTCGGCGAACCAAACGCCACTCTGGTTTCCATCGCAGCCGAATTAAAGTTGAGCGCAAAATATCTTCCCCTCGTCTGGCAAGTCCTGCACGATAAAGACGCAGTTGGTCCAGTTTTAAAGCTTCAGCAAATGTGGCAAGCTTTGCCTGCTCCGGCCGCAAGTCAATCTGCCCAAATACAAGCAAAATGCGTGGAGATGCGCGATTTCGTAGTGAGAATCAGAGCCCACACGGCCATGCAGTTCGCGGCGCCGGTGGTGAAAGGCTTGCCTCCCCAATCGCAACCTCTACTGAACTGGAAGCTGCGGGAGTTCGCCTCACACCGCCGCGAGTTCGATCCTCACGATCTCCGCAACGATACCGACCCGCCACCGCCTATTCCCGAAATCCCCGACTATCCCAGGCTTCATCAGGAAGCGGCTCCGCGCTGGGCCGCGCTCTCTGCGAAAGCTCGCGCCGGCGATACCGATCTCATAGTTCCGGCCGCCCAACGCCTTCGCTATGAAACGGCGTTCGCGCGTTTCGCTTCCGTGTTTCCAGATACCTTCTATGTCACCGAGCGCGGCCGCTATTTTCCCGACGACTCAGAGGACAAAGGCCGTCTCCTCAGCGCGGGCTATCACAGCGTCGTGGGCTTCTTCCGCGACGATACGCCGCTCATGCAACTGATCCTCGATCGGAAAGGCCAAGAAGAAATCAATCGCCTGTGGGACGAATTCGATTTCATCGCCAATGGCACCCAGCGCACCTGGACCCAATATTTCTTCAATCAGAGCGGAGAGGTTGCCGGTAAGGGCGACGAGTCCGGTACGCCACGCCCGGCCGATCACCAGATTACCGATACAGCCGTGATTATGGCAATGCGTAGCGCCTATCTGGCCAAGGCCGCCGCCGGTGCCGCTAATTTTCCAATCGCGGCCCAAGCCATCCGCGATCACTTTGATCGAGTAAACGCCACCCTTCGCGCCTTGGAAAAGGAGCGCACGGACGCCGAGCCCAAGCATCTGGACGCTCTTCTCCGCTTTGCCGAGCATGCTTACCGCCGTCCTCTCACCCAACCCGAGCGCGACGATTTCCTCGCCTATTATCGCCAGCTTCGCATTAAGAACGAACTCTCGCACGAAGAGGCCATCCGCGATGCCATCGTCAGCGTGCTGATGTCTCCAGATTTCCTCTACCGTCTGGACTCAGCCGATTGTCGGGCGCCATGCACTGCCACGGCCAAGCTTGGCACATCCCCTCTTTCCGGCTACGCCCTCGCCAGCAGACTGAGTTACTTTCTTTGGGCCAGCATGCCCGACGACGAACTATTGCGCCATGCCGCCTGCGGCGATCTCTTAAAACCTAACGTTCTGCTCTCCCAGACTCGCCGCATGCTCAAAGATTCTCGCGTCCGCGGCCTCGCCACCGAATTCACCGGCAACTGGCTCAGTTTCCGCCAATTCGAAACCAATAACTCGGTCGATCGCGGGCGCTTCCCCACCTTCAATAACGATCTGCGCGAAGCCATGTTTCAGGAACCCATCCGCTTTATGCAAGATTTGGTTTCGAACAATCGTTCCGTGCTTGACCTTATATACGGCAACTACACGTTCGTAAATCCTGTCCTCGCCCAACACTACGGCATCCCCGGAATCGTGGGCGACGCCAACACCTGGATTCGGGTGGACGATGCCGGCCGTTATGCCCGTGGAGGTTTGTTGCCCATGGCCGTATTTCTCACTCAGAACTCACCCGGACTCAGAACCAGTCCCGTGAAGCGCGGAAACTGGGTCGTCCAAAGGGTTCTAGGCGTGAGAGTTCCACCTCCGCCGCCCGTCGTTCCTGAATTGCCAAGCGATGAATCTAAATCGGATCTGCCGGTACGCGACATGCTCGCCCAGCATCGCGCCAATCCGGTATGTGCCGCATGTCATGCGCGTTTCGATTCGTTCGGTCTCGCGTTTGAAGGCTATGGGCCGGTGGGAGATGCCAGGAGCAAAGACCTTGCCGGTCGCCCGGTAGACACCGCCGTTACTTTCCCCGGAGGATTCGAAGGCAGTGGGCTTCAAGGATTGGAAACGTTTATCCGTGACCATCGCCAAAAGGAATTCGTTGAAGGTCTGAGCCGTAAACTGCTCTCTTATTCTCTGAACCGCTCGCTCCAACTCTCCGACGAGTCGCTGATCGACCGCATGGAAACTCAACTCGTTGCCAATAACTATCGGTTTAATTCGCTGGTTGAGACCATCGTCACCAGCCCGCAATTTCTGAACAAACGAATTCCGCTCGCGCCCGATGCGACAATGGCCGCACTACAATCCAGGAAAGCGAAGTAAATGCCCCGACCCAAAAACAACGCTCGTCCCATTTCACGCCGCACCGTGCTTCGCGGAGCCGGCTGCACCATGGCCTTGCCGTGGCTGGATTCGCTCAACGCTCTAGCGGGCACAACCTCGCCTTCGCCCTTCCCTAAACGGTTCGGCGTTGTTTTCCTCGGAAATGGCATCAACGAAGATCACTGGAGCGCCCAGGGCCAGGGCGCATCCATGCAACTCAGCAAAACGCTCGCGCCGCTCGCGCCGCTGAAACAGAAGATCAATGTCGTTGACGGTCTCTACGTCAAGGCGCTCACCGGTCAGGGCATTCACCCCGGCCAAACCGGGAGTCTGTTATCGGGCGCGCACATTTCTAAAGGAGCCATCATTCACTCCGGCATCAGTATCGATCAGATGATTGCCAGCCGCATAGGCCAGGACACCGCGCAATCCAGCATCGTTCTCGCCTGTGAGCAGCCCATGACCGGTTACCACGAGACCAACTTCTCCATGGCTTACAGCTCGCACATCTCGTGGCAGAGCCCCGAATCGCCGGTCCCGGTGGAAGTGTATCCTTCCCTCGCCTGGGACAATCTCTTCGATAACCGTGGCAGCCTTCTGAATATCAGTATTCTCGATCGTGTCAAAGACCGGGCCCAGGATCTCGCCACTAAAGTCAGCGCCACCGACAAAGGCAAGTTGGATGAGTACCTCACCAGCGTGCGTGAAGTGGAGAAGCGCGTAGAGGGGATGCGCAAGGGGAAGTCGGACTCGGAAGACGCGGCCAAAGCCAAAAACACGGTCGCCGCCACCATGGATCGGCCCGCGAATGGCCTGCCGGAAGATCTGCGCGATCATGCGCGCCTGATGTGCGACATCATCGCGATCGCGTTTCAGACCGACAAGACCCGTGTCGCCTCGCTGATTATCTCGCGCGATCTTTCGGCCATGTACTATCCGTTCCTGGACGTAAAAGATGGCCATCACGCGGCTTCCCATAACAACAATTCCGATGCCTACGAACGCATCTCGCGTTTTCATGTCAGTCAGTACGCTTACCTGGCATCCAAGCTCGACAGCATGAAGGAAGGCGATGGCACCGTGCTCGACAACACCTGTCTGATGTTCCTTTCTAATCTCTGGATTGGCCGCAAGCACGATAACTTCAGACTGCCGCTGGTGCTCGCCGGTGGACTTGGGGGCGCTCTCGAAACCGGACGCACGCTCAACTACCTGAACGATGGCGAAGACAACCGTAAAATGTGCAGCCTCTATCTGTCTCTGATGGATCGCTTCGGAGTAAAACTGGATCAATTTGGCGATTCCCAAACCCGGCTGGATCGCCTCTAGCGGAGTGCTAATTGGCCTCACTCTCGTAGGGCGGGCATTCGTGCCAGCGGCCCGGCTTCCTGGCCGCGCCCTTGCTCCTTCGCAAAACGCCGCTATCCGAGCCGGAAGCGTAAGCGCCCTAACTTGTTTTTCAAGGGAGCGCTACGCTACAGCAAGCCGACCCCGTGAACTTCCATCAGCCTGTCCCGCCAAGCCAATACCCGTTTTTCCTTCAAATGTGGCACCATACTGAAATGAAAGCACTCGCACTCCTGCTCGGCTGCTGCTTTTCCCTCTACTCCGATGTGCCCAACTCCTGGACCCCGGAGTTCTCCATGCAAGTCCATACCATCGGGTCAGTCGTCCCTTCACCCGACGCCCAATGGATCGCCTACACCGAAATAAAAGCTGTTGCCGAGGCCGAGCGTAGCGAGCAAGTCACGCAGATCTTTCTGGCGCGCGCCGATGGATCGCGGCGCTTCCAGTTGACGCGTGCCGAAAAGAGTTCCACTGCGCCCACCTTCTCGTCCGACGGCCGCTACATCTACTTCCTCTCCGAACGCTCCGGCAAACCCAATATCTATCGCGTGCAAGTCGCCGGCGGCGAGGCTGAGATGCTGACCGATGTAAAAGGCAGCGTCGGCGAATACAAGGTATCCCCCGATGGCAAGTCAGTCGCGTACACCGCCTATGAGCCGCCCGCCGATCTCGAGAAGGCCCACAAGGAGAAGCGTGATTTCCGCGTGGTTGACGCCGATCCTGAGAATCTGGCGCTCTACACCATCCCCGCCGAATCGAACGACGAAGGCAAGCGTGATGCCAAAAAAGTGTTTGAGGCCAAATACCACATCGCGAGTTTTGACTGGTCGCCCGACGGCAAAAGCATCGCTTTCGAACATTGGCCCTCGCCGCTGGCCGACGATTGGACCAAGGCCGCCCTCGCGGAGGCCGACGTCGCCACCGGTAAAGTGACCGACCTCCCAAAAACCGCCGCCGCCGAGAGCGCGCCGCACTATTCGCCAGACGGCCGCTATCTCGCCTTCAGCAAAACCTCCGAACCGGTGCATTGGCCAGGCGATGCCCGTATCGCCCTCCTCAATCGTTCTACCGGCCAAGTGCGTCTGTTACCCGATACATTCGACGCCCGTCCAGCCATATTAGGTTGGTCCGCCGATTCGAAAAGCCTGCTCTTTCTCGAAGCCAAAGGCACGCGCACCGAGCTTTATACCATGCCGGTGGACGGCCCGCCGCAAAGTCTCTACCTTCCGGAGCGAGGCTCGTTGGGAGGTGGCGCCGCTCTGAACCTCAGTGGAACGCACGTCGGCTTTAGCCGTGAGAGCTGCAGCGATGCGCCGGAAGCTTATTTCCTCTCATTGCAAGGCGGCCAGCCTGTCCGCGTCAGCCGCACGAATGACGATCTGGCAAAGCCCCCTCTGGGTGAGACGAAAGTGATTCGCTGGAAATCGAAGGACGGTCTGGAGGTGGAGGGCTTACTCACCTTGCCCGTCGGCTACGAGTCCGGCAAAAAATATCCGCTTGTCCTGAATATCCACGGCGGCCCCGCGGGCGCTTTCGCCGAAACCTTCATCGGCCGCTTCAGTATCTACCCCATCGCCGCATTTGCGTCCAGCGGATACGCCGTGCTGCGCCCCAATCCCCGCGGTTCCGGCGGCTATGGCAAGCAGTTCCGTTATGCGAATGTGGCCGATTGGGGCGGCAAGGATTTCGAAGACGATATGGCGGGTGTCGATCAGGTGATCTCGATGGGCATCGCCGATCCTGATCATCTCGCTGTGCTTGGTTGGAGCTATGGCGGATTTATGACCAGTTGGGTGATCACTCACACAGACCGCTTTAAGGCCGCCGTGGTGGGCGCGGGCGTCACTAACCTATGGAGCTTCACCGGCACCTCCGACATTCCCGGCTTTCTGCCCGATTACTTCGAGGGCGAACCGTGGGAGCAGTTTCGTAACTTCACCGATCACTCGCCCATCACCTTTGTCAAGAACGTCAAGACGCCCACCTTGGTTCTGCATGGCGAGGCCGACATTCGCGTCCCTACCAGCCAGGGATATGAGTTTTATCATGCGCTAAAGAAACTCGGAGTGACTACGAAAATGGTGGTCTATCCGCGCACCCCGCATGGGCCCCGCGAACCGAAATTCATTCTCGACATCGCGCAACGCAATATGGACTGGGTTGAAAAGTACGCGAGGTAAATGATGAGACTTCACGCGATGATCGTAACTTCCGTATTGGCCGCCGCTTCGGCCACGGAAACGCCCAAGCAATGGACTCCGGAATTATCCATGAAGGTTCGTAACGTCGCTGACGTCTTGCCCTCGCCCGACGGCAGCGCTGCGGTCTGGACGGAATCCACCGCCGTGATGACCGCTGAAAAGAGCGAGATCAACACCCAACTTTTCTTCGCGCAAAACGACGGATCGCAGCGCCGGCAGTTGACGCGCGGCGAAAAGAGCGCCAAAGCTCCCGAATTTTCACCCGATGGCGCGTTCGTTTACTTTACCTCCGACCGCGACGGCAAAGCCAATGTTTTCCGTATCGCGGTAGACGGTGGCGAGGCCGAAAAACTGACTGACTTTAAAGGCGACATGGGCGCCTATCATTTATCTCCCAACGGCAAATGGATCGCCTTCACCGCGTCTCCGGAGCGTTCTGAGTTGGAGACCTCTAAACGCCTCAAGACCGACTTTCGCGTAATTGACGAGGATCAGCCCGATCAGTCCCTTTACCTGGTTCCCGCAAAAGAGGATAGCTCCGGCAAACGCCCGCTGAAGAAACTCGTGAGTGGTCCCTTCACGGTGGGAGGGTTCACTTGGTCGCCCGACTCGCGCGCCATCGCGTTTGAAACACGCCCGGCCCCCAATGCCGATGTTGCCCGCAAGAGCGACATCTCAGAAGTGGATGTGGAGAGCGGCTCGGTACATGCCATTGCCGCCACGGCAGCCACGGAGGCGCAACCATCCTACTCGCCCAACGGCCGCTACCTGGCGTTCGTCCGCACGCCCGCCACTCCTTTCCAACCGGGCCGCATCGTGCTGCTGGCCAGAAATGTAGACAGCAACAGCGTCAAGGAGCGGGAACTGCCTGACACATTCGACGGCCAACCGAATCTGGCGGGTTGGGCCTCCGACTCCCGGCAAATCTACTTTATCGAGTTCAAAGGCACCCACACAGTTCTGTACGCCATGCCGGTAGATGGTCCGCCGCGCGCAGCCTTTACTCCCAAAGGGGCGTTTGGCCCGGGCCTGCACTTGAATACGCGCGGTACCTACGTGGGAGTGGCGCTGCAAACCGCGTCGGAACCAGTCGAAGCATTCACCATGGATCTGGCTTCGTTGAAGCCGGTGCAAGTGAGTGCCGCCAATAGCAACCTGCCGAAACTGCCCCTTGGAGAGACGCAACTCATCCATTGGAAGAATGGTGGCCAAGACTTAGATGGCCTGTTGACCCTTCCGCCCGGCTACGAAAAAGGCAAGAAGATCCCGCTTATCCTGAATATTCATGGCGGTCCCTCGGGCGACTTTACTGAGACGTTCATTGGCGCCGCCGGCTTATACCCCATCGCCAGCTTTGCCGCCCAAGGTTGGGCCGTGCTGCGCGTCAACCCTCGCGGTTCAAGCGGCTACGGCGTCAAGTTTCGTGCCGCCAACGTGAATGACTGGGGCGGGGGCGATTATAAGGACTTGATGACGGGCGTAGATCGTGTCATCGAGCTAGGCATTGCCGATCCGAATCGCCTGGTAGTCATGGGTTGGAGCTATGGCGGGTACATGACCAACTGGGTCATCGGCCAGACCACCCGCTTCAAAGCAGCCGCCACCGGCGCCGGCCTCAGCAATCTGGTCAGCATGTGGGGAACCAACGACATTCCCACTATTCTCGATGATTATTTCTCAGGGCCGCCCGTCGAGCAGCCCGAACGCTACGTCAAGATGTCGCCGCTCTACTATGTGAAGAACGTCACCACGCCCACACTGATTCTCCACGGAGAGATCGATCCCCGCGTGCCCACCGGTCAAGGCTATGAGATGTATCACGCCTTGAAACGCCGCGGCGTCGAGACGGTTATGGTGGTCTATCCCAGAACCAAGCATGGACCCGAGGAGCCCAAGTTCGTGATGGACATCATGCGCCGCCACGTCGAATGGGTGTCCAAGCATATTTAGCCGCAATCGGTACGACCGACCTCTGCTACGCCGCCGCTATCCGAGCCGGAAGCGTAAGCGCCCTAACTTGCTTTTCAACGGAACTGCAACGACCAGGGCGTCGCGGCGAGGGTGCGGTCGGGTGCTAAGATTCCGCCCGGCTTCACGCATTTAACAACGCATGCACGTAATCGGGTTTCAGCGGAAGCCGGCGCGCCACCCTGCCGGTTGCGTCGAACAGCGCTCCCGCAATGGCCGGAGCAGCCAGCGCATTGGCGGCCTCGGAACCCTGTCCGTAACTTCCCACCTCAGGCTGGTTGAGGAGAACAACTTTGATCTCAGGCATATCCGCCATCGTCAAAATCGGGTAGCTCCGCCAGTCGGTTGCACTAATGCCGCTCTCGTCGAAGCGTAGTTCCTCCAGCAACGTCATACTCACTCCCATGACAGATCCGCCTTCCACCTGGCGCTTCAACTGCGCCGGATTGACCACAATTCCAGGGTCCACCGCCACCGTTATCTTTTCCACCTTTATGACGCCGCTGGTCATATTGACCGCGATCTGCGCCACGCACGCCCAGTACGTTCCCGACCGGAACATCACCGATACGCCCTGTCCCCGGCTCACACCGTTGCTCACGCCCGGACGTGTAGAACGGGTCACCCACCCCGAATTCTCGCGCACGGATTCCAGCACACCCAGCAGCCGTTTCTCACGGGTGTGTTGAATCCTAAACTGAAGCGGGTCCACCCCGGCAAGCACCGCCGCTTCGCTAATGGCCAGTTCGCGCGGAAAGTTTTGCTGATACTGTCCGGGCGTCCGCATGCTGTGATCGCGCAGGCCCACGTTCAGAGGCGAAGAGCTTTGCCCAATCTGAAATGTTCCATAAGCGCGTTCCAAAACCGCCGGAGCCGCCTCGTAAACCCAAGGGTCGTTCATGCCATTGGCGATGCCGAAGAGCGACCCCTTTTCATTGGGCGCGGGAATGGTGGGAAGACCAGCCAGCAGCGCACCCACCAAGCGATCGTCCTGCATCGCCGGCATGTAGTGGTTGATCTCGTACGCGCTTAAACCACCCTTGGCATCGAGACCGATGGCGACATCGGAAAGCGCTGCCGAAGACTGCGTGGACCATTGTAAATCGTCTTGCCGCGTCCATTGCACCCGAACGGGCTTGCCCAGCGCCTGCGACAGGATGACGGCTTCGTCCTCCGCCCCGGCGTTGCCGCCGTTCGAGCGCCCATAATGGCCAGCGCCGGCAAAGGTCCGCACAACGACTCGGTCTACCGAAGTGCTAAGCATGTGCGCAATCCCGGTGCGCAGCGCCTGCGGGTTCTGGGTGTGCGAGTAAACATAAACGCTCCCATCGGAGCGCACGTCGCCTACCGCCATCGTCGGCCCAATCGGCGCATGCTTCAGGTACGGAAGCTGATAGGTGGCCGAGAACTTCTTCGGCGAACTTGCCAGGGCGGAAGCCACATCGCCCTTGTTTGTTTTGCTGCTGGCCGGGGGAGCCGTTTTCCAATCCGCATCTTCTTTCAGAAAGTGGAACAGGCGTTCATGTCCTGGCAGCCCCTTCCACTCCGTCCACTTCGTGCCTGAAGCGACATGTTGCGCTGCTTTGATCGCTTCCCATTCCGTCGGCGCAACTACACCTAGCAGATTTCCTTTCACTATCACCTGGGTATTCGGAAAGCGAGTCTTATCCAGCGTGCCGGCGGAAATGAGTTTCGAGCCCAGCGTCTTCGGATGAATCACGCGCGCATGCAGCATTCCCGGAAGCCGCACGTCGGTCACCCATGTTTCCTTCGCCGTCACTTTCGAAACCGTCACGGAGTTAGCGAACGACTTGCCGATAATGGTGTATTGGCTCACAGGCTTGAGCGGCGGGTCGCCATCCACCGTCAGGCCGAACATGCTGTTCAAATCGCCCTTCACAGGGATCGTGAGGTTCAGCTTTTGGCCCTTAACCAGATCCCCGTACGACACGCTCTTGCCGCCCCCGGAAACAACACCGTCTTTAACGGCCAACTGACCCTTCGGCACACCCAGCCGCTGCGCAGCCAGATCCAGCAGCGCTTGATGGACGTACGCGGCGGCCTTGCGAATATTCGGCATGCCTCCGCCCAGCAAATCGAAAGTGCCGCCGCCGTCGGGCGTACGGTCCGTATCGCCCGAAACCACCGTCGTGATGGCTTCAAACGGGGCGCTCAGTTCTTCCGCCACAATCTGCCGGTAGGCCGTGAAAATCGTGCCCTGGCCGAAGTCTGACTTGCCTGTACGAATCAAAATCGTATTGTCGTCGTGAATTTCAATCCATGATTCCGCTAGCGCCGGATTCAGCGCGTCGACAGCGCCCGTCTTCTGCCAGGCTTCCGCTCTGGTTAAACCGAATCCCGCCACCAGCGCTCCACCGGCTTTCACAAAGCCGCGGCGCGAAAGGGATGCGCCAAAAACGTCGGTTGAACTGCTCATGCCGCGCTCCTTTTCGCCATGGCCGCACCAGCCCGCTGCACCGCCTGAATGATGGCTGTATAACTTCCGCAACGGCAAAGATGTGGCGACGGGCCGGAGGTTGTAAAGGCCTCCTTGATCTCCGCAACGCTCGGCAAGGCCACGCGCTCCAGCAGTTCGGTAGCTTTGATCATCATGCCGTTCTGGCAAAACCCGCACAGCGGCGTCTGTTCTTCAATCCACGCTTCCTGCACCGGGTGAAGCGCTGTCGCCGCCTCGGCCTCCGAAAGCCCTTTCTGCTTGGCCCAGCGCGCAGGGAGACCTTCCAGCGTGGTAACTTCCTTCCCGGCCACAGATCCCAATGTCGTGATGCAGGAACGCACTTCCTTGCCGTTGAGCAGTACCGAACAAGCGCCGCACTGCGCCAGTCCACAACCAAACTGCGGGCCCGTCAACTCAAGATCATTTCTTAGTACGTAAAGCAACGGCGTGTCAGAAGGCGCTTGAACTTCGCGCTTGACTCCGTTGACGACCATAGTGCTCATACAAATCTCCTAACGTTCTATTATCGTCCCAAAGTGTTAACGATCGGCTCACAGCCGGAAGCGTGAGTAACCTTCAACCCGTTTTTCAACGGACTGCTCATTGGCCTCACTCTCGTAGGGCGGGCATTCGTGCCAGCAGGCCGCCTTTTAGGTGGCCCTTCGCCCGGCTTCCCGGCCGCGCCCTTGGTCCTTCGCAAAACGCCCGATCCGACCCGGAAGCGTAAGAAGCTGTGAAAAATCAAAATCGCAGATGTGGGGCAGGATGGCATCCAGGATGGCATCCTGCGCGCCGATTGGCAAGCGGCGCTCGGCGTTCATTCACCTCCGAATCCGAGCCGGAAGCGTAAGCGCCCTAACCTGTTTTTCAACGGAACGGCAACGCATCTTTCGAAGTCGGCTTTACAGCCGCCCTTCAGCCCGCCAATCGAAGATCAATCCGTTCCGTGGTTTTGCAGCGGCTCGTTCGCTAGAGCCGCCATCGTACCTACTTCGTCCAATCGACAACCTTAATCCAAGGTTTCAATCTAAGTAACGCGCCATCGTTTGTGACCAAAGTGAGGCTGCCATCTTCTTTGGCCTGCGCGGCAATCATCAGATCTACTGTATCTACGGTTATGCCCCTCGCCCCCGAATCGGTACGCAATTGAGCAAAACACTGAGCGGTGGAGGACTCCCATGACAGTATCCTCACCGTCCTCAAGAATGTATCCACCAACACTCCAACTTTGCTCTTCGTAATCCCCTTCTTCCCCAGACCCCAACGAAGTTCAGCTTCAACGATAGACGAGATTCTTAAATCCGCTAACGCCACTTGACTAAAACGACGCCGTAGTGGGGCATTGGGCCTTTTGATCCAATTGCTGACGGTGTTCGCATCAAGAAGGAACGTCAGAATACCGGCTCCCTTCGTTTAGTCGCGATCAGATCACCAAGCCGCGCAGCGGCCCCACCACTCCGAACATTAGATCGGGATCACCCAGTACGCCCACTGAATCAGCAAATCGTACTCTCCGTGCTCCTCGATCCAAAACCACAGGTAATCTCTTGGCTCCTTGATCACTAAGGTCCGATATCGCAATGAAACCCGTGCCGGCCACAGTTCAGCCTGTCAGCGATCATCCAAAAACATTTTTTTGAACGGCCACCGGACAGGGGCAACATCGTCCGCGCCCCAGGCGCAATCATAGTCCGATTTTATTCGTGAGCTGGACCTAAAGCCCTTAATCGCTCAACAGCGATGGTTGGACTTCTCTTTGCATGCAGGCAGGCGATGATGACGCTTTCCCCGTCAGTGACGTACCAAACCGAAAACGGGAATTTAGCTGCCGGCGCCTTGCGAACATCGGCAGCCACAATAGGGAACTGAAACGGGAATTTTTCAATCGAGTCCACCGTCTGCCGCACGCACATCATAAATTGCGTTGCAAGGTCAGCGTCTCTGGAGGCGTACCATTCGTATGACTCCTTGAGGTCATTCTCCGCGTCGGCGACAAACCTAGCGGGCGTCAAGGCTTAGGCTTTTCAAGAATTCGCCGGAATACTTCATCAGCCGGGCGAGCATTCTTCCTCTCGCTGTCGAGCTTCTTCCGTCGCTCCTGAACGATAGCCAAGTCTTCTTCAGAAGTGCGTTCTTCAGGCCGGAGAGGTTCCGTTGTACTACTCATATTCTCATCATAGGGATTAAATTCCTAGCGTGCAAGCCGCAGCCAAGCCCGAACCAGCCAGCGCCCGTGGCTGGTGACGAACACAATTCAACCTATGCACGGTGGCATGATCTCTTCGTGGCGGATCTGAACATCGACGACAACACGGTTCTTCGCCTTCGGATTTGCGGCCACGGCTTTGTCGCCGATCTGTGTCAGTTGCCATCGTGGCCAGCGTTCCAGCGGAATGATGATGGATGGCACTTTCAGCGCAATCGAGTCATTCGATGCCACTCGGTCCCTAAGTGCTAGGTCTGAACTTCCACATTCGGCCAGTTTGCGGGGAGTGGACCTCCCAGCCGCTATTTAATCGTCACCAGGGAGTCATCGGGAATTTCGATCTTCATCAAAACCGACTCAGCGGGTCGCACTGCTGAGTGCGCAGCGTATTCCAGCGCCGCCCGCGCGATCGATGTGGAAGCGTAAATCGCTTTGTGACCGATCTCAGGCCAACGGCCGGAATAAGCCACGCCGCCAGCACCCGAAAGGTCAGCTTATTTTCGTCGCGCAATTCGCCAGCAGAACACGGGCTTATGCGATCATCCCGTAATCAATATAACCCAGAATGCGCTCGACTTCGGCCTCATTGCCGGTGTTCTTGAGGAAGTCCGCTGGGGCCTGATTATTCAGGGCGCCGCATTCAATAGAAAGCCATTCTCCGGCCGCTCTATCCGGCCCAAAGGTCTCTATGGCGTGATTCATCAGGTTAGAACTGGGCTCTATCTTGAAAGGGCTTCGCAACTCCGCGATCGGCGGACACTCGCAGTCTGAGGATTCTTTTTTCGCCCAAACCAAGAATTTGTGTGCGTTTCCCCCGTCAGTCTGGCGCATAACATCATCAATTACGATTCGATCACCGATATGCAGTGACAGCGAACCAACGCTGAGCTGGTCCGGCACACCGGGCTCGTCCGCCACTCCGATTAAAGCTGTTATACGCCCCTCAGAGTCCACGACGATCTTGCGGGTGTTTCCGTTCGGTGGCATGAATACCATGATCCACCCGCATAATTTCCGCAGCGCAGGGGAACATGCTGAGAAGAGCTTTGAAGACCCCCTTTAAACCGCGTAACGCTCCTTCGGTGATCGTCCGCAGCC
Organism: Bryobacterales bacterium; assembly: GCA_963785595.1. Taxonomy (GTDB): domain Bacteria; phylum Acidobacteriota; class Terriglobia; order Bryobacterales; family Bryobacteraceae; genus Bog-105. The sequence goes on from CAWAVY010000008.1 coordinate 227,940, forward strand.
TCTTGCCTCAGCTTGTCCAAACGGCCCGCGGCCGCATCCGCCTCAATGCGGAGATCAATAAGCTATTCGAAAATGTCCTTTACAGAAATGGACCCCCCGATTTCAACCGGCAGATCAAGCGAATGCCCCAAAAACAATCCTGGCGGCGCTGATGAAGTAAACACGCTCACTGCTTTTACTTCAGGGTTTACTACCCAGAAAGCCAGACAGCGCGCATCTGAAAAATAAATCGAACGCTTCTCCTCCATCTCTGGATCTGAGTTCGAGGCGGACCGCACTTCAATCACCAGTTCTGGAACGCCCTCTGGATACCCAAGAGCACTTTTACGTGCGTCGTTCCAGCGGTCTTTCCGGATAACAAACACGTCGGGACGCGGCCCTTCGGCGCCAGCTACGTAGATAGTAGTGTCACGCTGCGCGATAAACATAGATGAGATCGCCCCATCCAGCAGGCGCTCCAGCCGCTTGCAGATCTCTTGATGTTCGGCTTTGGCACTAGGTGACAAGCGAATCTCCCCATGAATCAGCTCATCCTTAAAACCAGCAGGAGCTTTGTATGTCAAATAGTCGGTAAATGTCATAGAAGCTTCTCCGCCAATTTTCGCACCCCCTGGCCCTTTCTATCTCCCAAACGACGTCCGTTCATCAGCCTCCGTCTGCGAATCGGTGTGTGGGCGCTAAAATGAACGGCACTGGGTTCTGGGGCGCAAACGCGCAAAATGGGGACTGGCTTCGCGTTTCCGCGCAACGCTTATCGAGGTCGCCCATCCTCCATCGCGGAAACGCGCTGCCTGTCCCTGTCTGCCCCACTGATCAGGCTTTTTTCGGGCCATAAAACATCAGCAGTCTATTCCGTTCAATGCCCCATCAATGAGTACCCCGGCGCTTACTAGGTCTTCTGCGGCGAACAGCGCTTGCTCGCCGGATTGGGCGGTGTCACGGTCCGGCACTGTATGAACTTATGTTGCCACTCTGACCTAAACGCGGGCATGTCTGCCGATATCGGATCACTTTGCCGCGACAGTAGCCGCCGATGTCGAAAGTTTGTCAAATTTCGGAAGCGTCCCTTCGAATTCCGCTTTCAGAATTCTATTGAGTGTCGTGAAGCCGTCGACGGCCTTCCTCGCCCAAGCGAAGTATTCCTTCTTGCGCTCGTGATCCCAATCGGCGGGAGGGCTGTCAAGAATCGCGCGAAGATTGGAGATTTTGTCAGCGAGTTTTATCTCCTGCGCCCGCTTGGATTTCTTCGGAGCGGTTTCGATCTGAAGACGTTTACGTTCCTCTTTGGGGAGCGACTTGTCATCCGTGACTTCGGCAACAAGATCGGCAACGTCGGAGCCAAATAATTCAGCTACTTCCTGCTTCGTTGTCGGTGTATCTTCGATCACATCATGCAGCAGCGCCGCGATGACGAGATTGGTGTCGGATTCGGATAGCGACCCAACAACCAGTCCGGCGACTTCGATCAAATGATTGATGTAAGGTTCGCCAGCGATCCCTTTTCGTTTTTGGTTGGCATGTTTCCGTGCGGCGAAATGAGCGGCTCGGAGGATGCGATGAACGTCAGCTAGGTCGTTGGATGGCGTCGGCTCCTTCAACCCCTATTCTTGCACCTTGGGGCCGCCAATCGCGAATCTGATTTTGTAGAAGTTGTCGCGCTCCGGGCGGGCTATGGGACCCAAGTTGGAATAGCGGCATAAGCTACACGCTGACCGATAAACATAAAAGCGTGCTTTTTGGGCGGGGCGGAACGATTGGCGCCGCGCTTGGATTGAAGCGTTCGCGATTCGGATCCTCGACCGCAAACGCGCAAGGCGGGGACTGGCTTCGCGTTTCCGCGCACCCAACGCTTGCCGAGGTCGCCCATCTTCTATCCCCCCGGAAACGCGCTGCCTGTCCCCGTTTGCCCCATGATCAGGCTTTTTCGGCCCGCAAAACCTTTGCAGTCGATTCCGTTCAATGCACCCATTAATGAGTGGTTTAGTTTCACCGAGTGATCACATCACCTTTTGCGGCCCCCCATTTTTCCTCTGTTCCTCCACGTCCGAATCCGTAAAAGCTGATGCGATCTTTTTCAGTCACAAAATTCGCACAACTCGATTTCCCTTCCTTTCAACCACATCCAAATAAAAATTGATTCCACCGCACACCCCCTTCAGCAAACTGAAGTCGTTTGTAATCGCCGTCGTGCGCACAAACACCCCAACATCAACTCACATCGACAGCTAACAAAGGACCAAAATCATGAGCACCCCCGCACAAATCTCCGCCAACCAATTGAACGCGCAGCGTTCCACCGGACCCACCTCGCCGGAAGGCAAAGAAGCTTCTTCCCAGAACCGCACCACGCACGGTCTCTCTTACACCAACACGCATTTCTACCTCCTCCCCGACGAAGATCACGAACAATTCGGCAAACTCCATCTTCGCCTCAAAGAGGAACACCAACCCCAAACCGAAACCGAACGGATTCTCGTCCGTCGCTTGTGTGACCATGAATGGCTCCGCGCCCGCGCCCTCCGCCTCCAGCAAACCTGCCTCACCGGCAGTCTCAGCATCATCGACAATCAGCGGTTCGCTCTGTTCATGCGCTACCAAACCACCCACGAACGAGCTTTCTACAAAGCCCTTACCGAACTCCAAAAGCTAAGAGCCGAAAGGAGAAAAGTGGAAATTGGGTTCGAATCGCAGAAACGCGGGGAAGCCGCCGAACAGCGCGCCATCGAAGTTCAGAATCTGAAAAAACAAGCGTTCGAACTAAAGAAAGAAGAGTTCGAATGGAAAAAGGAACGCCTCCCCCGGCCCACGCCGCCCAAAACGATCAAAAAAGATCCCTTCGAATCCGCCAGTTCGCAAAACAGCACTCCTCCCACCCCGCCAACCACCCCGGGAGACTTGAAAATGGCCGCATAACCTCGCCGAACTGCGCCGAACACGCCATGCCCTCTACAACCCACACCCGGAGTGCGCCTCAACCACCGCCCTTTTCGATACACTCAACTCATACCGCTATGGCGAACATTTGCGCATCCCGAACCCTCGGCAAAGCGCTGGTCTCTTTCGCTTCGCTTCTGCTTGCCGCTCAGCCGGCCCGCAGTCAAAAGCTAGCTTTCGACAAAGACGTACTGCCGATTTTTCAGCAATCCTGCGCCGCGTGCCACCTGGGCGACGCCGCCATGGGCAAACTCCAACTCGGGTCTGCCGCGGCTTTGGTTCGCGGTGGTAGTTCAGGCCCGGCTATCGTTCCAGGCAAGAGCGCCGAAAGCCTGCTGGTGAAACGCATTCTCGGTCTCACCGAAGCGCCGCGCATGCCTATGGGTGGCAATCCGCTTTCCGCAGCACAAGTACAAGTCATTCGTGCCTGGATCGATCAGGGCGATGCTCCCGGCACGGCCGTTCCTACCGCCGCCCCACCCGGCAATCCTAAAGCAGCTGACTCGCCCCTGTTCGCAGAAACAGTCCGCCCCATCCTCGCCGCCCGTTGTTATTCCTGCCACGGTCCTGCCATTCAGCAGAACGGCCTGCGGCTCGATTCACTCCCTGGCGTTTTACAAGGCAGCGAATCGGGCAAAATCGTCGTCCCTGGCAAGCCCGATAGCAGCCGCCTCATGCGGCGATTGCAGGCGCAGGAACGGCCTATGATGCCCTATGGCGGCCCCGCGCTCTCGGCCAACGAAATCGCCGCCATCCGTCAATGGATCGAAGCCGGCGCGCCCGGTCCCGATTCCAGCGCGCCTTTGGCCGCCGCCAAAGTGCAGAAGCATTGGTCTTATGTCAAACCAGTGCGCCCCGGTCTTCCTCGCGTCAAGAACGCCGTCTGGTGCAGGAATCCCATTGACAATTTCGTTCTCGCCCAGCTCGAAGCCGATGGGCTCAAACCCTCGCCCGAAGCTTCCAAGCCCACTCTCTTGCGGCGCGTTTATCTTGATCTCATCGGCCTTCCACCCACTCCCGCTGAAGTGGACGCTTTTGTCGCGGACGAAACCCCCGGCGCCTATGAAAAGGTAGTGGACCGTTTGCTCGCTTCACCGCGCTATGGCGAACGCTGGGCGCGGCCTTGGCTTGACTTGGCCCGCTATGCCGACAGCAACGGCTATGAAAAAGACAACCCGCGCATCGCTTGGGAGTATCGCGATTGGGTGATCAAAGCGCTGAATCAAGACATGCCGTTCAGTGAATTCACCATTGAGCAGATTGCCGGCGACATGTTGCCCAACCCCACCCAGGATCAACTTGTGGCCACCGGCTTCTATCGCAACTCCATGCTGAACCAGGAAGGCGGCATCGACGTTGAAGAATATTACTGGTACAGCCTGGTTGACCGCGTCAACACTACCGCCTCCGTCTGGCTTGGTTCCACCCTGGGTTGCGCGCAATGCCACAATCACAAGTTCGATCCGTTTCCCCAAAAAGATTACTATCGGATGCTCGCCTTCTTCAGCAATGCTGAGCATAGGAAGGCCGGCAGCGGCGATTCTTGGATGGCTGAACCGGAATTGCCATTGCCCACTCCCGAGCAGGCGAAGAAGAGCCAGGAGTTGCGGCTGCAAATTGACCAGTTGCAAAAAGTGCTGGATACCCAGACACCCCAGCTTGACGTTTCGCAACAGGCTTGGGAGACAGATTTAGCCGCCAGTGAGAAGCGCTGGGAGGTCGTGAAGACTTCACATGTCGAATCTGTGGGAAGCGCGGAACTCACTACCCAAGCGGACGGTTCCGTTCTGGCTTCTGGCAAGAATCCGCAAGCCGATACCTATAAGATCGCCGGGAAAACCTCTCTGGCCAAGCTGACGGGCGTTCGTCTGGAAGTGTTGCCGGATGCCAGCTTGCCTCATGGCGGTCCTGGCCGCGATCCGGATGGCAACTTCTTCTTAAGCGATTTCGAAATGCAGATCAACGGCCGGCCGGTGATTTGGAAATCGTCCATTGCCGATGAATCGCAAGACGGCTATTCCGCCAAAGGCATCGTCAAGAAGAAAACGAACCAGCTTTCCGGCTGGGCTATCGACACCGGAGACGGAATTGCCAGCGCCAACCTCCGCCGCCGCCAGGTAGTGTTTCTTCCTGAGGAAGTGACTGACATTCCGCCAGGCGGTACGCTCACCTTCACTCTCCGGCACGAAATGCGCAAGACCTCCCGGAATCTGGGGCGCTTTCGCTTGTCTCTTAGTGGCCTCCCGAATCCCGAATTCGTCGTCCAGATTCCAGCCTCCTTGCGTGTGGTGCTCGCTAAATCGGTTCAGGAAAGAACTCAAGAGGAAAAAGAGAAACTCTCGGCGGCCTATCGGGCCGTGGCGCCCTCGCTGGAGAGCACGCGAACTCAGATGGCGGCTCTGAAGAAGCAGATCAACAAGCTTGGCATTGCCACCGCGATGATTATGAAAGAGCGGCCCAACTTTGCACGCCCCGCCGCTTATCTGCGCGAGCGCGGCACTTTCACCAGCCCTGGCGAACTCGTTTACGCCGATGTTCCTTCCGCGCTGAATCCGCTGCCTGGCGATGCCATGCCGAACCGTCTTGGTTTGGCCCAATGGCTGGTGAGCGACGACAATCCGCTTACCGCGCGCGTGACGGTGAATCGCTTCTGGGAGACTCTGTTTGGCCGCGGCATCGTCGAAACCAGCGAGGATTTCGGCAGTCAGGGTGATCCTCCCTCGCATCCTGAGTTGCTCGATTGGCTCGCCACAGAATTCATGAGTCAAAACTGGAGCATGAAAAAGATCCACAAGCTGATAGTCATGTCTGCCACCTATCGGCAGGATTCCCATGTCTCCGAGGAATTGCAGGCGCGCGATCCTTACAACCGCCTGTATGCGCGCGGGCCGCGTTTCCGCGTTGAAGCTGAAATGGTGCATGATATCGTTTTGGCCGAAAGTGGGCTCCTCAGCTCCAAACTGTACGGGCCGAGTGTCTATCCCGATCAGCCGCAGGGCGTCTGGGACATCCCGTATAGCGAAGACAAGTGGGTGCAGAGTGAGGGTGAAGACCGCTACCGCCGCAGCCTCTATACCTTCATCCGAAGAAGTGCGCCCTATCCCAGCTTGGTGACTTACGATTCGCCCAGCCGTGAATTCTGCACTGTGCGGCGGGTGCGAACCAATACGCCGTTGCAGGCGCTCACCAGTTTGAACGACCCATACTTTTTCGCCGCCGCCCGCGCTCTTGCCAAAAAACTCCAGTCGGAGGGTGGCGAAACCGTGGCGGATCAAATCAACTTTGGCTATCGGTTGACTGTGGCGCGCCCAGCCTCGCCGAGTGAGTTGAGCAAGGTGACTGAGTTTTACGAGCGGCAGTTAAAGGCATATCAAGATGACAACGCCGCTGCCTGCCAGACGATTGGCGCAAAGCCCGGCACCCAGCCAGACGCGGCAAGATTAGCCGCTCTAACCATGGTCGCCAATGTTTTGCTGAATATGGATGAGGCTGTGACAAAGGAATAACCGCCATGAACTTTGAAGCTGAATTGTCCCAAGAACTTTTGAAAGCCTCCACCCGCCGGCATTTCTTCCGGCAAACGGGCTTTGGCATCGGAGCCGCCGCGCTCACTAATGTGTTAGCCAGCGCGAGCACCCCTGGCGGCCCTATGTTTCCCGCGAAGGCGAAAAGCATCATTTATCTTTTCATGGCCGGGGCCCCCTCGCAAGTAGACTTGTTCGATTCAAAGCCCACGCTCCAGAAATACGACGGCCAGAATATTCCCGATGAGTTTGTCAAAGGCGAGCGCTTTGCCTTCATCAAAGGAAAGCCCAAGCTTCTGGGTTCGCCGTTTGAATTTACCCGCAGCGGCAAATCGGGCGCTGAAATCTCGGAACTGCTCCCGCACTTGAAGAACGTGGCCGACGACATTGCCATCGTCCGCTCCATGCACACCACGCAGTTTAATCACGCGCCCGCCCAGATTTTTATGAACACCGGCTTTCAAATCATCGGGCGGCCCAGCATGGGTGCCTGGATGACTTACGGCCTGGGTAGCGAGTGTAAAGACCTGCCGGGCTTCGTGGTCTTGGTTTCCGGTGAGAATCAGCCGGATGGCGGCAAGGCCTGCTGGGGCAGCGGATTTCTGCCATCTGTCTATCAGGGCGTCGAGTTCCGTTCCCAAGGCGATCCGGTTTTGTTCCTAACCAACCCGGAAGGCGTTTCCGCCAAAGCACGCCGCGAGTCGCTCGACCTGCTGAAGACCCTGAACGAAGAGCATCTCGCCTCCAACGGAGACCCTGAGATCGCCACCCGCATCGCATCGTATGAAATGGCATTCAAGATGCAATCTTCTGTTCCCGATTTGATCAATATTCATGAAGAGCCGGCGGCGATTCATGAGCTTTACGGTACCGAGCCGGGCAAGAAATCTTTCGCGAACAACTGTCTGCTGGCGCGCCGTTTGGTGGAACGCGGCGTGCGTTTTGTGCAACTCTATCATCGGGGTTGGGACAATCACGGCACCTCCAGCCAGGACGATATCGTGAACCGGCTGCCGCAACTCTGCCAGGAGACAGACCGCGCGGCGGCGGCCCTTATCGAAGATCTGAAACAGCGCGGCTTGTTAGACAGCACCATTGTGGTTTGGGGCGGAGAATTCGGCCGCACACCCATGAACGAGGCCCGCAACCGGTCAAAATTTCTGGGCCGAGACCATCATCCTCGCGCCTTCAGCATGTGGGTGGCCGGTGGAGGTTTCAAGCCAGGCATCACGCTGGGTAGCACCGATGAGCTAGGCTATAACATTGCTGACGATCCGGTGGACGTGCATGATTTGCACGCCACCATTCTGAATCAGATGGGTATCGATCACACCAAACTCACCTACCGCTTTCAAGGCCGTGACTTTCGTCTCACTGACGTTTCCGGCAATGTCGTTCGAAAGTTGCTGACATAAGATGACCCACAAAGTTGCGATGGTGACAGGAGCCGGCAGCGGGATTGGCCGGGCGGCGGCGCTGGCGCTGGGCCAAGCGGGTTATTTGGTGGCGCTGGCAGGCCGCAGAGAAGCGGAACTCCAGCGCACACGCGATTTGGCGGGTGGCGAAGCGTTTACGCTGGTTTTCCCTTGCGACATATCCCAACCGCAATCGGTCCGCAGTTTGTTCCAAGCGGCGAAAGACCGCTTTGGCCGCCTCGACGTACTCTTTAACAACGCAGGCATAGGCGCGCCCGCTATTCCTCTGGAACAACTGACCTTTGAGCAATGGAGTGCCGTGGTGAACGTCAATCTAACCGGCGCTTTTCTTTGCGCCCAGCAAGCCATTCTTATGATGAAAGCTCAATCGCCGCATGGTGGACGCATCATCAATAACGGCTCTATTTCCGCGCATGTGCCGCGCCCGAATTCAGCGCCATACTCCGCCACCAAACATGCCATTACGGGATTAACGAAGAGTATTTCTCTAGACGGGCGGGCGTTCAACATTGCTTGCGGCCAGATTGATATAGGCAACGCCGCTACTGAGATGACTGAGAAAATGACGGCCGGCGTTCTGCAAGCCAACGGCGCTACTGAAGTTGAGCCGCGCATGGATGTGAAACACGTGGCGGACGCGGTGGTTTACATGGCCAGTCTGCCGCTCAATGCGAACGTGCAATTCATGACTGTGATGGCGACAAACATGCCATTCATCGGGCGGGGCTAGTGGTTTACATCGCTCTCCTAAGAGGTGTGAACGTCGGCGGAAATAACAAGCTGCCCATGAAGGCGCTGGCCGCGGCATGTGAGGCGCTGGGTTGTACCTCCGTACAGACCTACATTCAAAGCGGCAACATCGTCTTCAAGACCTCCGGTACAGCCGTCGCCGCTTTCCCTCGCGTGCTCAAGGCGCAGATCAAAAAAGAGTTTGGATTTGAGACCACGGTCATCCTGCGGACGGCCGCCGAAATGCGCGCCATCACTGAAAACAATCCATATTTGAAGCCGGGCACGGATACCAGGTTTCTGCACGTAACCTTCCTGGCCGATGAGCCAAATCTGACCGATGTGGTGAAACTAAACCCGGTCTGCGAAAAAGACGAAGCTTTCTCCTTGCGCGGAAAGGAGATCTTCTTGTATCTGCCGAATGGTATGGGCCGATCGAAAATGGCCAGCTACGCCTTTGACAAAGTCCTCCGCACCATCGCCTCCACCCGCAATTGGCAAACCGTCACTAAGCTGCTCGCGCTGGCTGAGGGCTCGTGACCAATTTGCTGAGGCTGCTGCAACTAGCCGATAGCGCGCTGCCAGTGGGGGGATTGGCTCACTCGTTCGGTATCGAAACGATGATCGAAGAGGGAGACCTTAACGTTAACCAGCTATTTAGTTTTTTGGCCGATTTACTCTCTGAAGGCCTGTTACTGGATGCGGTATTTTGCCGCAACGCTCACCATAGGGCGGGGCAAGGGGAGAATGTTGACAGTCTGAACACCCGGTTGAGCGCCCTCAAACTGGCGCGGGAATCGCGAGAGGCCAGCTTGGCTCTCGGAAGACGTTTTTCGGCTTTGGTAGCCACTCTTGAACCGGGAGTGGTTTGTTCGGAGACCACCCATTTCTCCGTGGCGTTTGGTTACGCTTGCGGCGCGTTGGGATTCGATGCCAAGGAGACGGTCGGCGCTTTCTTGCAACAGAATGTCACTGCCATGATTTCCGTAGGCCAACGTTTGCTGCGCCTCGGACAGTTGGAGGCGGCACAGATGAATTGGGACCTGAAGCCGAATATTATCGAGGCTACCGGGAAAAGCGCGAGCTTGACTGTGGATGAACTGGGCACTTTTGCGCATCTGCCGGAACTGGGGTCGATGCGGCATCCCATGCTTCCCACTCGGCTGTTTGTAAGTTGAGCGCCCATGACAAACGCCACTCTCTCGCTGAGCTTCACTCTCAGTGGAGACAGAACGGTTTTGCGTGTGCTTCGTCAAGAGCCGCCCTGGCGGGCGTTACGGGCCTTTTCTAATAGCGCCGGGGAAGCGCTGATTCATCTGCACAACGTTTCAGGTGGAATTTTGGGAGGCGACAGGTTGGGGTTGGAGGCCACTTTGCATCCGTGCGCACAGGCGCAAATCAGTGCAGTCGGAGCTACCCGGGTTTACCGGAGCCGGACCGAAGGATTGGCGGCGTCTCAGGCGGCGAAGCTGTGGGTGGGAAAAGGCGCCCTTCTTGAATATCTGCCCGATACTGTAATCCCCTTCGCGCATTCGCGCTTCGACCAGAAAACGGAGATATATTTGGACGAAGACGCGGGACTGATTTGGTGGGAGACGTTGTCGGCAGGGCGAATTGCCAGTGGCGAGTCATTTGCATTTGACCATCTCTCTCTAGATACCTCGATTGTCGCCGGAGGACGGCCAATTGCCATAGAACGTTACTCGCTTCGCCCGAGGTTAAACGAGCTGGCGTGCCCGGCCCGGTTTGGGAGGTTTCTGTATAGCAGTACCATGTATGTTTGCCGGGAAGGAGGAGCGTTGGCTGAGTGGATGTCACTGGAGAACGACTTGAATTTGCTGGGAAGGGCGATGACCACCCAGAGTGCGAAGTGGGGCGCTAGCGCTTTGGTAAGCGATGGCGTGGTGGTTCGGGGCATGGCGCAAAGCGCGCAACAAGTGAGCGACGGACTGCGAGTAATGTGGCGGGCGGCGAAGCAAATCGTATGGAACCGGCCCGCTGTATCGCCGCGAAGGATATATTGAGCGCATGCATCTGACCCAGCGCGAGCAAGAGCGGTTGCTGATTTTTGTGGCGGCGGAGGTTGCACGCCGTCGTAAAAGCCGGGGGTTGAAGTTGAATTATCCGGAAGCGGTGGCTATTCTCACCGCGGAAATTCTGGAAGCGGCGAGGGATGGGAAATCGGTGGCTGAGATCATGACGTTCGGCGCCACCATTTTGGGCCGCGAAGACACCATGGAAGGCGTACCCGAGATGATTCACGAAGTTCAAGTAGAGGCGACCTTTCCCGACGGCACGAAATTAGTTACGGTGCATGATCCGATTCAGTAGGCGGTGACGCAATGATTCCAGGTGAATATCTTTTAGAAGCGGACGATATTGAAGCGAATGTGGGCCGCGCGGAGGTTACGCTCTTAGTCCGCCATACCGGAGACCGGCCGGTTCAAGTGGGCAGTCACTACCATTTCTTTGAAGTCAACCAGGCATTGGAGTTTGATCGGTCGAAAGCGCGCGGCATGAGGTTGAATGTGGCGGCTGGAACAGGCATCCGCTTTGAGCCTGGAGAAGAGAAGCAAGTGGCGCTGGTAGCGTTTGCCGGGAACCGGCGAATCTTCGGTCACCGCGGGTTAGTGAACGGTGACCTATGAGCCTTAAGATCCCACGCCGTCACTACGCGGACTTCTATGGACCCACCACGGGTGATCGCATTCGATTGGCCGATACGGAGCTCTTGGCCGAAATCGAAAAGGATTTCACCCATTACGGCGATGAGGTTACTTTCGGTGGCGGCAAAGTCATTCGCGATGGCATGGGCCAGAGCAGCACCGCTGCCCGCTCGTCCGACAAAGGCGTCTTAGATCTGGTCATCACGAACGTCGTGATTATCGATCATTGGGGTATTGTCAAAGGCGATATTGGAGTGCGCGACGGCAAGATAGTGAAGGTGGGCAAGGCGGGCAATCCGGATACCATGCAGGGAGTGGACCCGGCGCTGGTGATTGGGGCGTCTACCGAAGTGATCGCGGGCGAGAACGCGATTGTCACCGCCGGTGGAGTCGATAGCCATATTCATTTCATTTGCCCGCAGCAAATCTTTGAAGCGCTCTCGAATGGAATCACAACCATGATTGGCGGCGGCACCGGACCTGCTACGGGGACCAACGCGACCACCTGCACTCCAGGCGCCTGGAACATGGCGCGCATGCTGGAAGCTGCAGAAGAATGGCCGGTGAATTTCGGCTTTCTGGGCAAGGGAAACGTGGCAACCGCCGAACCTCTGGAAGAGCAGATTGTGGCGGGAGCCTGTGGTTTGAAGCTTCATGAAGACTGGGGCAGCACCCCCGCCGCCATTGATTGTTGCCTGGGAGTGGCCGGCCGTTTCGACGTGCAGGTTGCCATTCACACCGATACGATCAATGAATCCGGTTTTGTGAGTGACACAGTGGCGGCCATCAAAGGCCGAACCATTCACACCTATCACACGGAGGGCGCAGGCGGAGGACACGCTCCCGACATCATCAGCATCGCCTCCCAGCCGAATGTTCTTCCATCATCGACGAATCCCACGCGCCCGTTGACCGTGAATACCATCGCCGAGCATCTGGACATGCTGATGGTTTGTCACCACCTGAATCCACTGGTGCCTGAAGATGTCGCGTTCGCGGAGAGCCGCATCCGGCAGGAGACCATTGCGGCTGAGGACATTCTGCACGATCTGGGCGTATTCAGCATGATTTCAAGCGACTCGCAAGCCATGGGCCGCATCGGCGAAGTAGTGACGCGCACCTGGCAAACGGCCCATAAGATGAAGGTGCAGCGCGGACCGTTAGCGGGCGATTCGGCGCGCAACGACAATGCCCGCATCAAACGGTATGTGGCGAAATACACCATCAACCCGGCGATCACTCATGGTATTGCGCACAGCGTTGGATCGATCGAGCCTGGCAAGCTTGCGGATCTGGTGTTGTGGAAGCCGGCGTTCTTCGGCGCCAAGCCGGAGATCATTATTAAAGGAGGGTTCATTGCCTGGAGTGTGATGGGAGATGCCAATGCGTCCATTCCTACTCCGCAGCCCGTACTCTATCGTCCGATGTTTGGGAGTTTCGGGAGGGCCCGCCAGAGCATCGCTTTGGCATTCGTATCGAAGGCGTCGCTCGAGGCCGGGGTTCCCGCGAAACTAGGCTTGCAGAAGCGCGCTGTGGCGGTGGAACACTGCCGTGCGATCGGCAAGAAAGACATGATCCACAATTCGGCCACTCCTAAGATTGACGTCGATCCGGAGACTTACGAAGTGAGAGCCGACGGCGATCTCCTGACATGCGAGCCGATGCGCGAATTGCCTCTGGCGCAACGTTATTTCCTCTTCTAAAATTATGCAACCGAGAGCGTTTCGAATAGGTGTGGCCGGACCGGTGGGGAGTGGGAAGACGGCCTTAGTGGATTGTCTGAGTCGCAAGCTTGCCACCGAGATCAGTATTGCGGTTGTCACCAACGATATCTATACTCGGGAGGACGCTGAGTTCCTGATTCGCCAAGGCACTCTTCCCGCCGAGCGCATACGAGGAGTCGAGACGGGAGGTTGCCCGCATGCGGCCATTCGCGAGGATTGTTCCATGAACCTGGAAGCGATCGCTGATTTGGAGAAGCGCCTCGCAAACGTGGAGTTGATTTTCGTCGAGAGCGGCGGAGATAATCTCGCGGCGGCGTTCAGCCCGGATCTGGCGGACGTTTCGATCTACGTCATCGATGTGGCGGGCGGCGATAAGATCCCGAGAAAAGGCGGCCCGGGCATTACGCGGTCCGATCTTTTGGTGATCAATAAGATCGATCTGGCCCCTCACGTGGGAGCGTCGCTTGAAGTGATGGAGCGAGACGCGCGGAAAATGCGCGGTGAGAGGCCGTTCCTTTTTAGCGATCTGAAATCGGGTATCGGGGTGGAAGACGTGGCCTTGTGGGTGAAGCGGCAATTGGCAGAGCCGCGCCGGAGTCTTCATGAAGCGGCGTCTTACGTGAGACCCGCCAAGGCGCATACGCATGCGCATTAAGAATCGTACGAAAAACGCGAGAGAGATCTTCGTCGATGTTTTCGTCCGTTATGGCGCGGGCGCCGAGTACGTCCGTGAGATATCCAAAGCGAAGTGGTTTAATACCGCTTGCTGGATTATGATTGTCGTGGGCATCATTGGTTGGGCGGTGTTTATCTTCTGGCCCTACGCGTAGGCCGGGCCAAGTTACCATGCGGTGATACTCTTCAGCACCGTAGGCCATTGTTTGCAACGCGGGTCGATGAGATCGAAGTGATCGGCGCCCGGCAGTTTGATCAGTGTCGCGTTCTTAGAGGCGCGGGCGAATCGTTCGCTCATTTCCAGAGGCACAATTCCGTCGGCGGTGCCATGCAAGAGGCGCTGTGGGGTCTTTATGGGGAGAAGCTCGATAGGAGAAGCCAGGGCGTAACGCTTGGGCGCCTGCTGAGGAGTTCCTCCTAACAGTTGCGCCACTACAGAGTCACTGAGTTTCAGCTCCCAGGCGCGGCGCAGATCGCAAACACCTGCCAGCGATGTCACACCGAGGAAGGGAAGGGCTCGTTGGGCAGCCAGCCATAGCGCGAGTTGGCCGCCGGCGGAGTGGCCCGCTATCACTGTTCGCGCCGGATCAAGTTTGTATTTCTGCCCAACCTTGCTGAGATAGCGCGCGGCGTGCAGCACATCTTCCATGGTTCCGGGCCAACCGCCGCCGGATTCGCCAATGCGGCGATATTCAAGGTTCCAAGTAGCATAGCCCGCGCCAGTCAGTGCGGCACAAATGTGACCGGCGTGAGTGAGATCGTACGCCACCCGCCAATAGCCGCCGTGAAGATAGAAGACTGTGGGATGCGGACCTTTGCCGCGAGGGATTCTGAGATCGCCAAACTGACTGGGGCTCTTACCATAAGCGATGCGGGCATCGGCGGCCGGCGCGGGCCGTTCGAGGATGCTCTGCATCATTTGCTCAAGGCAACACCAGAGGACAGAGGGCGGCTATCCCCAAGGCTTCGCTTCCAGAACTCCCTTATAGCCCGTCTTCATCCGCTCTTCGATAATCGCCCATACTTTCGGGTCGCATCCCTTCCACTCCGCCACCGCCCGGTTCCCCAGGTATGGCAGGTCGGCCACGCCCTGCTTGCTCGAAAAGAAGCCGCCCACAGTGAGGCCGCGGAACTGAGTAAAGAAAGCCACCCAAGGCGAATCGTCCTTCGCCGCCTTCCCGGGATAGGCGATGCGGTCAAGAAGTTGCTTTTGCTGATCCACCGAAGCGCCAATGAAGGTCTTCTCAAACAACCGGTTTGACTCGTGATCCAGCCACATCAAGCCGCCGAAGATTTCAGCGCGCAGGTCCATGTTGCCGTCCTGGTCCGTGCGGAAGGCAATCCAATCGTCTATGAACTCGGGCACGCCCGCTTGCGAGGCGCTCACGCTGCGTTCGTCGGCTGGAATGATCAAATCGCACAGCACCTTCACGGTCTCCCATTGGTGATCGTCAAACGTTTGCCGTTTGTAAGGGCCTTTGGGCGCGGCCGGTTCTTCTTGCCCCGTGTGCATGTGGGAATGCGCGCCCGCCGCCGCCACCGCTGGAACGGCGCCCAGGATTTGGAACATATCGCGCCGGCTGACGCCTGGAGTCTCAGATTCGTTCTTGTGTGCCATGGCTTGCTCCTCGAAACTATAGTTTCACAATCAAACTTTCACGTTCAGCTTCTTCACTTGGTCGGCAATGTAGTCGGAGGTGCGCCAACCCAGCGCGGTAATGCTCAGCGTCGGATTCTTATCGGCGTTGCTCACAAAAGGCGCGGCGTCGGTAATGAACAAGTTCTTAACGTCCCAAGCCTGGCAATACTGGTTGAGCACAGAGGTTTTCGGGTCCGCGCCCATCTTCGTCGCGCCCACTTCGTGAATGATCTCGCCGCCCTTCGCGATGCCCCAGTTGCTTTCGGGGCCCGATTTAGATAGCACCGTGCCACCCATCGCCTCAATAATTTGCTGGAACGTTTCCTGCATGTGTTTGGCTTGCAGAATCTCGTCCTGGCTCCACTTGAAGTGGAAGCGCAATACAGGGATGCCCCACTGATCCACCACATGCGGATCAATCTCGCAGTAGCTATCCTCGTTGGGAATCATTTCGCCGCGCCCCGCGAAATGAACTTCGCAGCCATAGAGCTTGCGTAGCTTTTGCTTCATTTCCAAGCCATAGCCGCCGCCCAGAAAACGCGTGGGATAACCCGCCAGCGCGCCTTGGCCGGGCATTTGGCGGCCGCCACCGATTTCAATGTGATAGCCGCGCGCGAACGGCATTTTGTTGGCCGCCTGTTCCTTATAGAGCCACCACGGCATGTAGAGATGCATCCCGCCCACGCCGTCTTCGTTTTGCGGCGGCAGATCCTGCAGCATTGGCACGAAACCCGAAACCGCGGAGCCGACCGTATCCATCACGTATCGGCCAACCAACCCGGTGGAATTGGCGATGCCGTTGGGGAATAGACTACTCTTGGAATTCAGCATAAGGCGCGCCGTCTCACAGCAACTCGCCGCCAGCACCACGATCTTGCCGCGCACTTCCACTTCCGTGCGGGTTTTCTTGTCCACGTAAGAAACGCCGGTGGCGTTGCCATCGGGGCCCACAAGCACTTCGCGCGCCATGGCGCCGGTACGAACCTCCAGATTGCCGGTGGTGAGCGCAGGCTTGATGTGAACACCCGGAGAATTGAAGTTCGCGTTCGCGCTGCAGGAACGGCCGCATTGCGCGCAGTAGTGGCAAGCGGGGCGTCCGTTCAGCGGGCGCGTGAGAATGGCCAGCCGCGAGGGGATACACGGAATACGCAGCCGGTCGCTGGCGGATTTGATCAAACGCTCGTAACCGCGCGGCGCAGGCGCAGGCTGGAACTTGCCATCGGGCGTATTTTCCAAACCTTCTTGCGAACCGAATACGCCAATGAGTTCTTCGGCTTTGTCGTAATAAGGAGCTAAATCGTCGTAGGTAATGGGCCAGTCGAAACCTTTGCCGTCGCGGCTGTAAGGTTTGAAATCGTAGGGCCCCATGCGCAGTGAGATGCGGCCATAGTGATTGGTGCGGCCGCCCAGCATGCGCGCCCGCCACCACATAAAATCGCTGCCGGGCGCGGTAGTGTAAGGCTCTCCCGGCACTTGCCAGCCGCCCAAAAGCGTGGCGTCGAAAGCGCCCCACGATTTGTATTTCGTACCCGCGCCCCGATGGGCAACCTGGTACGGCCATTCGAACATCTTGGAGTCTTTCGTGCAATCGAACCATTCGCCGGCTTCGAGCATGCAAATCTTTGCGCCAGCCAGCGAAAGCACGTGAGCGGCAACGCCACCACCGGCGCCGGAGCCGACAATGACGACGTCATAGGTTTTGGGAGCGGCTTTAACTTGGGCCATGTCTAATATATGTGTATCACTTGTGGATGAAGAAAGCCCTCCTTCTTTCCCGTTGTATACTGGCGGAGCATGCGTCAAAAGGCCGCTTGGCTATTGCTTGTTAGCGGTCTACTTCTAAATTCCTGCGCCGGATTGCGCCCAAATTCGGCCATTGACCGCCTTAAGCCTTGCGCTTCCGCCGACGGCCCCTCCGACGCCTATTGCGGCACGTTGGATGTTTGGGAAAATCGCAGCACAAAAACGGGGCGTAAGATCGCTCTGAAGATTGTGGTGCTGCCGGCGCTGAAACAAGATTATGCGCCTGATCCGTTATTTTTCCTGGCTGGCGGCCCGGGACAGGGCGCGGCGTCGCTGGCCGATGTGCTGGAAGAGCCGTATCGCCGCATCCAAGCCAGCCGTGACCTCGTTTTGGTCGACCAGCGGGGTACCGGGAAGTCAAATCCGCTCGCATGCAAACCGGATAAGGATGAAGACGCGGACCAGGACGAGGACTCCGACCCTCTGCCTGCCATGCTTCGGAAATTGCACGCCTGTCTCAATTCCCTGAAAGACAAGGCCGATGTGCGCCAGTACACTACGTCGATTGCCATGGACGATCTCGACGATGTACGGCAGTTTCTAGGCTATTCGAAGATCAACCTATACGGCGGCTCTTATGGAACACGCGCCGCCATTGTGTATGCACGCCGGCACGCGGCGAACACTAGGGCGGTGATCATTGATGGCGTAGCGCCGCCTGACCTGCTCTTGCCGCTGTATATGGCGCGCGATAGTCAACGGGCGCTTGACCTCTTATTCCGCGATTGCGAAAAGGATGCCGGTTGCGCCCAGCGCTATCCCGATTTGCGGGCACATTTCCAGACCCTACTGGCGCGGCTCAGCGCCCACCCGCAGCATGTGAAATATGTTCATCCGCGCACTGGCGAACAGAAAGAGATGGATGCCAAGCGGCTCACCGTAACCGGCAGTGTGTTCGGCGCTCTCTATTCTCC
Source organism: Bryobacterales bacterium (assembly GCA_963785595.1). GTDB lineage: Bacteria > Acidobacteriota > Terriglobia > Bryobacterales > Bryobacteraceae > Bog-105. The sequence goes on from CAWAVY010000008.1 coordinate 245,984, forward strand.
GGCTACCGCTGCGCTCGTTCCGCTCCTCATTGAACAGGCGTACCAGGGGAATTTCACCGGGTTTCTGGCACTGGGCGCGGCCTTCGATCCCACGGCGGAAAGCATTGCGCTGGGCATGCATTATTCGGTGGTTTGCAGTGAAGACGCCACCCGCATCGAGCCTGGCGCCATTGAACGCGAGACCGCCGGCACGTTTCTGGGGAGCGAAATGGCGACGGACCGGCTGAAGGTCTGCGATTTTTGGCCGCGCGGCGTGGTCGAGCCCGCTTACTTTGCCAACCCTCCCTCGGACATTCCGGCGCTTATTCTCTCGGGCGAACTCGATCCCGTCACTCCGCCCGTTTGGGGCCAGGAGATCGCCTCGCAGTGGAAGAACGCCAAACATATTGTCGTGCCGGCTACGGGCCATGGCACCTGGTCCAGCGGTTGCGTAATGCGGCTCATGGACCAATTCCTCAACGATGGAAGCGCCGCCAAACTGGACGCAAGCTGCGTAAATCGCATCCAACGGCCGCCGTTCTTTGTGGGTCCGTATGGACCCGACCCCATGGGAGGCGCCGCAAAGTGATCCGAACCGAACATTTGAAGAAACATTTCGGGAGCGTAATGGCAGTGGAAGACGTTTCGTTCAGCGCCGCCGACGGCACAGTAACCGGATTACTGGGCCCGAACGGAGCGGGAAAGACGACCTCGCTGCGCATGGTTTACGGGCTCGTAAAGCCCGACTCTGGCAGCATCCAGATTGATGGCCGCGATGCGCTGACTCATCCTTTGGAAGCGCAAGCGTCTCTGGGTGTGCTGCCCGATCAATCCGGGTTATACCCGCGATTGACCCCGCGCGAACACATTCGTTACTTTGCCAATCTGCAAGGAGTGAGCGGCGAAGAGTTGGAAGGGCGCATGCAAAGTTGGTTGGATCTGCTGGATTTGAAGGCAGTGGCCGACAGGCGTGTGGGCGGGTTCTCGCATGGCGAACGCACCAAAGTAGCGCTGGCGCGGGCGCTGATACACAATCCGCAAAATATTGTATTGGACGAGCCTACCAACGGCCTGGACGTTGTAAGTACCCGTGCGGTACGCGAGGTGGTCCGGCGATTGAAGGCGGAAAGGCGTTGCGTGGTTTTCTCGAGCCATGTTATGCAGGAGGTTTCGGCGCTCTGCGACCGCATTGTGGTAATCGCCCGCGGACGGGTGGTGGCGGAAGGCACGCCGGAAGAGTTGTTGGCTTCTACCGGCAATACCACGCTGGAAGACGCGTTTGTGACCTTGGTTGGGCCGCAGGGAGAAGCCGCTTGAACCTCTCGAAGGTCATAGTGGTGGCGCGCAAAGAACTGACAGACGGGCTACGCGACCGCCGCGCCATTTACACCCTCATTTTCAGTACATTGTTTGGGCCGGCCCTGATCGCCTTCATGTTTACGCAATTGGCCGGGCAGGAACGGGCAGCGCAAGAGATTAAGGTTCCCATCACGGGGCGGGGAAACGGCCCACTGCTGGTTCACTGGCTGGAACAACAGCCGGGAGTCCAGGTGGTGGAGGGCCCGGTGAAAGCGGAGGCGGCCGTGCGTGATCGCACACAAGATTTCGTGCTGGTCATCGAAAAGGAGTTCGCCGAGAAATTTCGCGATTCCCGCCCTGCGCCGGTAAAACTCATTTCGGATTCCACCCGCCAGTCGTCGCGCCCTCAAGTCAAGCGATTGGAGTCTCTCCTCAATCGCTTTAGCGGGCAAATGGGAGGTCTGCGCCTGATAGCTCGCGGTGTAAGCCCGCAGGTGGCCAGCGCGCTCAAGATAGAAGATATTGAAATTTCGAATGCGGCGCAAAGAGCGGCTACCATTTTCAGTTTTGTCCCGCTTTTCCTGATTGTGGCCGCGTTCAGTGCAGCCATGCAGATTGCTACCGACGCCACGGCGGGTGAGCGGGAGCGCTTTTCACTGGAACCACTGCTAATAAACCCGGTGCCACGCTGGCAACTGGTGGGCGGCAAGTGGCTGGCGGCGGCCATTGCGGCAACGGTTGGAATGGCGGCGACGCTCGCCCTCATGGCGTACGCGCTCTCGCGCTTGTCGCTGGAAGATCTTGGCGTGCGTTTTCACCTTGGGGTTGCCGAATGCCTGCTGATATTCGCCGCCGTGGCGCCCATGGGCTTGCTGGCGCCGGCTATGCAGATTTACTTGGCTTGTTTTGCGAAAACGTTCAAAGAAGCCCAAAGCTACATGGCTTATGTGTTGCTGGCGGCCATGTTGCCGGGCTTGCTTGCCACCTTTTATCCCATTGCCGACAAGCCATGGATGAGGCCGTTACCACTAATGGGCCAGTATGTTTTGGCGACTGACATTCTGAGCGGAAAGATCCCCTCGGTGCTGGCGTTTATGAGTGCCGCTGCGTTAGCAATGGCCGCCGCAGCGCTGTTTCTCTGGTTTGCTACGCGATTGTTCTACTCGGAAAAGATCATTTTCGGGCGATAACGGCAAGCGGCTTCCAAAGCGCGAAACCTAAGACAGTGAGCGCGCCTCTAACTGGCGATGCTATTCCACGGGCAACTGGCACGGCCGCAAGACTGCGGATGGCTATAGTTGCCATGGCAAATGCTCCTTCCATTGCGATTGCAGACCCAGTTGTTAAGTTGCTGGCGTGGATAGGCGATTTCGGTAAATTCTGCTGGCGCGTAGCGCGAACCCTCTTCGATTGGCCGTTTGAGGGCAAAGAATTCATACGCCAATTAGATAGCATCGGCTCCAAGTCCTTGCCATTAGTCATTCTGGCCGGAGGAGCCACCGGTGTCGTGCTCTCTCTGCAGACGCGCGAAAGCTTGACTCGCTTTGGAGCCAAATCGCTCCTCCCTTCAGTCATTGTCTTTTCTCTCATTAAGGAGATGGGGCCGATCATCACGGGACTGGTAGTGAGCGGCCGGGTTGGCGCGGGTATCGGCGCGGAGCTTGGATCGATGAGCGTTACGGAACAGATTGATGCCATGGCCGTATCGGGTGTGGATCCGAACAAATATCTGGCCGCGACGCGCATCCTGGCCTGTCTGGTGGCACTTCCTCTCCTCACTTTGGCGGCCGACGCTGCCGGCATTTTTATGGGCTGGATTGGTACTGCGCTGACCGACCCTACTTCTCTGAAGCTATTTCTGAATAATGGGCTGAAGGGGATCCTGTTTAGCGATTTTCTTCCGCCTACTCTGAAGACGGCCCTGTTCGGCTTGATTATCGGCGCAGTTTCTTCGTTCCAAGGCATGACAACGCGCGGCGGAACGGAGGGCGTGGGCCGCTCTGCCACTAGTTCCGTCGTGCTTTCATCGCTACTCATCATACTGGCGGACGTTCTTCTGGTGAAGGTGATCATCGCCCTGTATCCGTAAAAGGCAAACAGGGATGGAGAACGATAACAATGCGAACCCGGTGGTGGTCGAAGAAGTGCAAAAGTCATTTGGCGCACAGGCCGTGTTGAATGGCGTCTCGTTCGAGTTGAAGCGCGGTGAAATTTTGTCGGTGCTGGGGCGCAGCGGAACGGGGAAGAGCGTTCTATTGCGGTTACTAATAGGTCTGGATAAACAAGACTCCGGCTCAATCCGCATGAACGGCGCGGAGATTAAGGATCTCGACGGCGAGAAACTGAACGAGGCTCGGAAGAACATCGGATTTCTTTTTCAGCAGGCGGCCTTGTACGACTCCCTCAGTCTTTTGGCGAACGTTGAGTTTCCGCTGTTGCGTCATCTCAAACAAGTGAAAGAGCCGCCCCGCGAGCGCGCTATTGAGTTGCTGGCTAGCGTCGGCTTAGAAAAGGATTTGAACAAGATGCCGGCGGAGATTTCCGGCGGTATGAAGAAACGGGCTGCTTTGGCACGCGCTTTGGCTTTAGACCCGTCCATCGTCCTCTTTGACGAGCCTACCGCTGGCTTGGATCCCATCACCTCAGCGGAAATAGGCCAACTGATTGTAGATCTCAGCAAGAAGCGGGGCATGACCTCTATCGTCGTAACCCACGACATGCATGCCGCCAAATATTTCTCAGACCGGCTGATTTTGCTTTCGGGAGGAAAGATCGTGGTAAACGGCACATTTGACGATTTGCAAAAGAGCACGAACGAATTTGCCCAGCGTTTTTTGAGTGATTCGGCTTAGGAGGAGATCATATGCAAAATGTCCGCTTGGGGCTCTTTATCGTGTTGGGGCTGGCAGTGCTGACAGCCGGCATCTTTATGATTGGCGGCCGGCAGTCGCTGTGGCAGTCGAATTATGTTGCGAAGGCCGAGTTCGCGAACGTAGGCGGCTTGCACGAAAGCGCCGACGTACGCGTGGGGGGCATTCGCGAAGGCTCCGTCCAGCACATTCAATTGCCGCGAGACCCAAAGGGCAAAGTGACCGTCGTCATGAGTTTGAATGAGGCCACCCGGGACATTGTGCGCGAGGATTCCACGGCTGCCATCAAATCCGAGGGGTTATTAGGAGATGAGTACGTGGAAGTTTCTTTTGGTAGTCCGGAGGCGGGCCAGCTCAAAGGCGGTGAGGTTTTGAAAAGCGTTGCGCCCATCGACTTTTCAGACATATTGGCCAAAACGAACTACATTTTGGATTCCGCTAAGGTAGCGGTGGATAACGTGCAAGACGCCGCTGGAAATATCGCCGAAATAACCGCCAAGATCAATCAAGGGAAGGGAACCGCCGGCGCTCTGTTGAACGACAAAACGATGTACACCGAGGCCACCGCCAGCGTCACGGCCATGCACGACGATTTGGAGGCGCTCAAAGGCAATTTCCTGCTGCGAGGTTTCTTTAACAAACGCGGGTACGTCGATTCAGACGAACTCAAGAAGCATGAGATTTCCGCCTTGCCCGCCGGCCAGCCCATGAAAACCTTTACCTTCGAAGCCAAGCAACTTTTTGATAAAGCGACTTCGGGAAAGCTTAAAAACAAGAAGGCTCTGAACGAGGTGGGCGACTATTTGCAAAAGCAGAAGTTTGGCTTGGCCGTGGTAATTTCAGCGGCTGGATTGAAAGGCGATACGGACAAAATGTTACTGCTGACCCAAGCCCAAGCGGCCGTGGTTCGCAACTACCTGGTACAAAACTTCAGCCTCGATGACAAACGTTTGAAGACGGAAGGTCTGGGGAAATCGGACCAGTTAGGAGTGGAACACGCTTTGGAGATCCGGGTGTATGGAGTAGGCAAGTGAGTAGTGCCTGCACCGCCGTGAAAATTTACAAACTCCAGAAGGCAGACGAAACCGTCTGCCCCACCAAAGCAACACAAGACAGAAGCAGAATGTAGAAAGCTGGCAGCGTATTGTATTGGTGGGGCAGGCATTCAGCGCAACTCAGTGAGTAATGTAGTCCTACGGTAACGGCTGGTTCACCGCAAAGTCGGTGTCGGAGTCTGAGGTGGAGACATCCGCTCCCCACACGGCCTTGTCGGCGCTGGAGGTCGAAACGCCCCAGACAGACTTGCTTCCCCAAACAGACCTAAATCCTCCGATGGTGCTGTTACCCCATACCGCGCTCGCTCCCCACACGGATTTGTCGGCGTCAATGGCTGAATTGCCCCAAACGCTCGAAATACCCCATACCGCCTTCAGACCCGCGTCCGTGTTATCCCAGATAGAGGACGGATCGACAGTCAAATAAACATTGCCCGAGGCGCTATCGTACGATGCGGTGGGCGACAGAGCGTTACCGGTAGCCAAATCGTGATTGGCCAGAGCCGCCGCAACATCCAGGTACCCCGCGCCGATGGTGAAAATGTCGTATTGACTGACAAAGGTTTGTCCGGTCACCGGATCGACGGCGGTACTGGTTGCCGGGAAGGTCTTGTAAGCCGTTTTCATAAGCCGCGCTTTCACTTGGTCCGGCGTGAGCGAGGGCTGCTGTTGCAGAATGTCCGCGACAACGCCACTCACAACCGGCGTGGCCATGCTGGTGCCATTCAGCATAAGGAATTGAGTGGATGGCTGGGTGCTACCAGAGGCTTGGTAGTAGGATAACGGAACTTGATTCGCCGGTTCGGCCGCCAGCGTCGAGTAGGGGGCCAGCAACGAAACAAGATGATTACCGGGAGCCACGATGTCAGGCTTGACGACATGATCAATGGCGCTCGGTCCTTTCGAACTGTAGCTGGCAACCAGATCGTCGGTGCGGGTGTAGGTGCCCATGGCCTTCATGGCGCCGACCGTAATGACATACGGATCGTTGCCCGGAGATTCGATGGTGCCATAGCCGTCATTACCAACGGAGTTGTCGCGCCCATCGTTGCCGGCGGCGACGACGACGACGATTCCCGCCTTCCAAGCGGCTTCCACAGCTTTGCAAATCGGGTCGAGCTGATAGCTCTCATACACGGGGCGGCCTAGCGATAGGTTGATCACGCGAATGTTGTACAAATTTTTCAAACGAATGGCTTGGCCTATGGCGGCCAGCAACCAACTGTCGGAGCCTTGCCCGCTGGCATTCAGAACCCGAAGGTTAATGAAAGACGCGTTTGGCGCCATGCCCACAAGTGAGCGGTTACAACCAGGGCAATTGGAACTAATGCCATTCGCGCCGGCGATACCAGCCACGTGCGTGCCGTGGCCGTACTCGTCTGTGCCATCGCCGCCGGTAAAATCCTGGGTATAAACGATGCGAGGCAGTAGGCCCAAGGTCTTAAGATCGTTGGTCGCATCGATACCGCTATCGATGAGGGCGATACCGACGCCCGTGCCTTTCAAGTTCGCTTTCCAAGCGCTGCTAGCATTTACAGCCGTGGCCGTGTAGTCGAGCCGTGCCGCCAGCATGCGATCGGGCGAAATATAAGTCACGTTCGGATTGCTCGCCAGACTTTGTAGCGCCGAGGTGGGCAGAGTGCAAACCACAGCGTTGACCACATCCGACACGGCGCTCACCACGCCGCCAAGGTTGAGAATGCTGGTGACGGGGGTAATGTCGTTCAGAACGCCGCCCAGAACAGAGGGGGTCTGAGGCGCGCGATTGTATTGAACAATCACTCTAATGCGCGAGTTGGGATTTGCCGATGACAGATCGGGGGAAAGCTTTGTACTGGCGGCGAAGATGACGCTGCTGCTGAGCCAGCACAAGGCGAAGGCTGCGAAAAATCGTTTAATCAAGTTATCTCCTCGGGATCACAAAAGCCGAAAACAGATTTGTGATCCCTAAGAAGCACATCGGACCATTTAAGTCGGTTTCTACTCTGACCTCTCCGATTAGGTACTAGAACGCCTATTCCGGCTCGACGCAACAGCCGATACCTACTTTGATCGGCCTTAATAACGGCGCTTGACAAAGGCGTGGTCTAAGTGGCACCGTCGATGAACCAAAAGACGCAAACCCTAATCCTGATTGGCGCGTGTGCATACTGGATGCCCTCGCAGCTCCAGGCTGGGCTGGATCCGTCCAAGCTGGTTACGCAGTACGTGCATGATATTTGGACGTCGCAGAACGGCCTGCCCCAGAATTCCGTCCTGGCCATTGCACAAACGCCCGATGGTTATCTCTGGTTCGGAACAGAAAACGGCGTGGCGCGCTTTGACGGGGTGCGCTTCGTAACTTTCGACGTACGGAATACGCCAGCCCTCAAAGGCAACCAGATCTCCGCACTTTTGGTAGACCATCGAGGCGATCTGTGGATTGGCATCCATGGGGGCGGGGTAACCGTGCGGAGGCAAGGAGCCTTTCAGAACTATTCAAACCAGCTCGGTTTGGCGAACGATTCGGTGTCGGCGATTTATGAAGACAGCGCTGGAAATCTCTGGGTTGGAACAGACGGTGGCGGTCTGAGCCGTTTTCACAACGGTCAGGCTGTAACCTACACCCGCAAAGACGGTTTAGCCGACGACGCTGTATTTTCGTTATGCGGAGACGGCGAGGGCGGAATCTGGATTGGCACGCATGCGGGCCTTAGTCATTGGGCGGACGGCCATTTCACGACAAAAACAAAGAAGGATGGTTTGCCGAGCAACTATATCCAGTCTGTCTATGCCGATCGGGCGGGAACGGTTTGGATCGGCACAAACCGCGACGGGCTGGCGCGCATGGATGCGAAGGGCATCAGCACGTACACCACGAAAGACGGCTTGTCCAACAATGCGATTTGGTCGCTAATGGAAGACACGGCGGGGTCGTTATGGATTGGTACGGGGGGAGGAGGGATCAATAGGTTTCGCGGCGGGGAATTCGCGAAATTCAAAGGCAAGGAAGGGCTTTCCGGGGACGACATCTGGGCGCTTTTCCAAGACCGGGAGGGTAGCCTGTGGATCGGCAGCTCGGGGGACGGATTGAACCGGCTGCGCGATGGGACATTCAGCACGCTGGGCGCGCTCGAAGGGCTGTCAAGCGATATCGCCCTGCCCATCTACCAGGACCATGAAGGCGCCCTTTGGGTGGGAACGGCCGATGCCGGTGTCAACCGCCTGAAAGACGGCAAAATTACCGTGTTTACCACACGCGACGGTCTGGCGGATAATCGCATCTTTTCCATCGCGGAGGACGGGCACGGGGATCATTGGTTCGGAACGCGGCATGGTTTGAGCCGCTTGAGCAACGGTAAGTTTACCGTTCACGGGGCGACCGGCCTGCCGAACGACATCGTGGGTTGCCTGTACCCCGGCCGCAAAGGCGACCTCTGGGTGGGAACGCGCAGCGGGTTAAGTCACTTTACCCGGCGAAGATTTGCCACGTACACCACGAACGATATGCTCTCGCACAACAACGTCCTGTCGATTTACGAAGATCGCCGGGACGGCACGCTTTGGGTGGGAACCGACAACGGATTAAACCATTTAGTCAATGGCCGCTTCCAGGCTTACACCAAGAAAAACGGTCTTTCAAACGAGGTGGTGATTACCATAGCCGGCGATGCGGATGGAACCCTGTGGCTGGGAACAAACGGCGGTGGACTCAAGCGCTTCAAGAATGGGGTCTTCACCAGCTTCACCACCCGGGAAGGATTGGTGGACGACGCCATATTTCAGATTTTGGACGATCAACTAGGGAATCTGTGGCTGACTAGCAACCTGGGTATCTTTAGCGTAGCGAAGGAGCAGCTTAACGCGTTCGCCGAGCACAAGATTCGTCAAATCTCACCGCGCTCGTTTGGCATTGGCGATGGCCTGAAAAGCCGGGAGTGCAACGGCGGGGTTCAGCCGGCCGGGTGGCGGCTTAAGAGCGGGATACTTGCCTTCCCAACTATGAAAGGTATTGCCGAGGTGGATCCGCGGCACACTGTGACGAACCCGGCGCCTCCCCCGGTTCTGATAGAACAGACAACCGTTGACAACAGGGAACCTACCGGTGGCGCGACTGTCCGGCCGCCGCCCGGCAAAGGACAACTGGAATTTCAATACACCGCGTTGACCTTCATCAAGCCGGAGCAAATCCGTTTCAAATACATGCTGGAGGGATTTGACAAAGACTGGGTGGAGGCGGGCACCCGGCGGGTGGCGTACTACACAAATATACCGCCCGGCAGCTATCATTTTCGCGTGATGGCCCGCAATGCGGACGGCGTGTGGTCGCAGCGCCCCGCGAGTGTTGCGGTGATCCTCGCGAAGCACTTTTATCAGACGACCGGGTTCATTACTCTTGAGGTCTTCGTGTTGTTAGGCCTCTGCGCCGCCGCGTATAGGGCGCGCGTCAGGCAGTTGCGCGCGAACGAAGCAAAACTTCTGGCACTAGTGGAGCAGCGAACGCAAGCTCTGAGCAGCAGCGAGAAGAAGTTCCGTCAGTTGGCGGAGAACATTCGCGAGGTGTTTTGGATGATGGATCCGCAGACGGGCGCGCTCCTCTATGTGAGTCCGGCGTTCGATCAGTTGTGGGGATTCAGCGCCGCGCAGGTAATGGCCAATCCGGCGGCTTGGTTTGAGAGCATCCACCCTGACGACCGCCAGGCGGTGGCGGCCATACGTTCGCGCCGTCGCGCGCGCGAACTGCTCGAGTGCGAATATCGCGTGGTGCAACCCGACCGCACCTATTGGGTGTGGGACAGGGCGTTCCCGATTCACGATCAGGACGGGCGCTTGGACCGCATCGTAGGAGTGGTGGAAGACATTACCCAGCGTAAAGAAGCCGAGGAGGTGTTGCGGCAATCGAACGAAGAGTTGGAGCAGCGCGTCAGCGCGCGTACGTTAGAGCTGAGGCTGCTGAATGACGCTCTGCAGGCCGAGAACGAAGAACGCCGCCGCACGGAAGAGCAGCTCAAGAATGCTAAGGAAGCCGCTGAAGCTGCGAACAAAGCCAAAAGCGAGTTCCTGGCCAACATGAGCCACGAAATCCGCACACCCATGAATGGCGTGATTGGCATGACGCGGCTGGCGCTAGCCACGGAGTTGAATCCCGAGCAAAAGGAATATCTGGAGGTAGTGAGTTCGTCGGCTTCCACCTTGCTCGCCGTTATTGACGACATTCTGGATTTCTCGAAGGTCGAGACCCGCAAGCTAACACTGGAAGCAATGCCTTTTGATTTGAGGCTCTGCGTGCAGCAGGCCCTCGAGTCGTTGTCGGCGAAGGCGCGTGAAAAAGGATTGCAGATCGGCCACTCGGTGGCTGCCGGCGTGCCTGCGGCTGTGGTGGGCGATGTGGGCCGTTTCCGCCAGATCTTAATGAACCTGCTGACGAACGCCGTCAAGTTTACCCATAGCGGGAGCGTTCTCACCACGGTTTCGCTCGAAGATCGGCGCCAGTCGAGCGTGACGCTGAAGGTTTGCGTGGCCGATACGGGCATCGGCATTCCCGCGGACCAGCATGCGGCGATTTTCGAGGCGTTCACCCAAGTGGATGGTTCGTCAACCCGCGCGGTCGGCGGCACCGGGCTGGGCCTGACGGTTTCTTCCAAACTAGCGGGATTGATGGGGGGCCGGATGTGGCTCGAAAGCAAACCAGGGGAGGGGAGCCGATTCTATTTCACAGTGGTGTTCGGCGTGGGCCGGGAAGCGCCAGCGGCGCCGAAAGCCGAGAGCGTGAAGCCGCTCCACATTCTCCTGGTCGAAGATAACCTCATTAATCAAAAAGTGGCGAAGCGGCTGCTTGAAACCCATGGCTACCAGGTGACTGTCGCCAACAATGGGCGCGAGGCTTTGAACGCGTTAGAACGGATGGAATGGAAGGTGGATACCGTTTTGATGGACATTCAAATGCCTGAGATGGACGGGATAGCAGCAACGCAGGAAATTCGCCGCCTCGAATCCATCAACGGAATGCGGCTGCCGGTTTTCGCGCTCACGGCGCACGCCATGAAGAGCGATGAGGAACAATGCCTGGCGGCGGGAATGGACGCCCATCTAACCAAGCCGATACAAACGGAGGTTTTGCTGGGAGCGTTGCGCGAAGTGGCGGAGGGGCGGTTTGCGGCGGCGGCCGGCCGGCCGAAAGGATGAAGCGGACACTACTTGCGCCTGTCAGCTAATCAGTAACGCCTTTCCAGCCAGTGCGGCGGCATCGTCCAGCGCCTCGAGCAAACGGCTTGCTAACGCTGGTTCGCCGCCAACGCGGTACAGGACTTCTCCATGCACCCAAGCCGATTCCCGGGCCGCCTCAATGCCCCATGCACCCACCGCCATCTCCACTTGGTCCGCATGCGGCAAAGAATCCCCCGGCAGACTCACCATCAACTCCCGTTTGGCTTGCTCAATGAGCGAATCCAGTGTGTCGTTCAACGCCGTATAAGCCCGATATTCGGCGGTACCATGGGCCGGCGCCAGGCTTCCTCGAGTACAGGTTTGAGCGATCGCGGGCGCCAAATCGCGATTGATGTGCGCGTTTACCCCCGCCAGCGCGAATTGAATGCGCGCCAGGGAGCGATTCGTCCGTTGTTCAAACATTACGCGCCAACTTGCCGGCAGACTCCCGCCTGTCAGCCAACTCCGCAAGGCCGCCATATAGAAACTGGCAAAGACGGCGTCCAGGTCGGCAATGAAGGTTGTCCCTTGCGGGCTGTCAAACCCGCCTGAAACAACCCTCCTTTGTACCGCCAGCGTCACCTTGAGATAGAGCGAATTGAACCACTTCAGCCCGTCTCTTGTGCCATCCAGCATGTCGTCAATCTCCTGCAGAACCGCAACGACGGCGGTGATCGACGGAGCGTCCTTTACCACTAAAACGGCCAACTGGGAATCGTAACTAAATTGCACTCGTTCCCAGGCATAACACAACCTTAATCAAGATGGCGCTAGCGGATTGTGATCCTCTCCCACCGATACCTTTCGTCATATGACTCGCAATCCCTTCATCCTTCTCTTTCACCGAACATTCAAGTATGCGCCGGTGCTCATCCTCCTCACAATCGCCGCCGTCCAATCTGCCACCGCACAACAAACCGCCGCCAAACCCAAATCGGTAGGCCTGTCCTCGACGCGCTTAGAGCGGATTGCGGGCCGTCGTCCAGCGCAGCGTTGACAAGGGCGAGTTACGGTGACAGTCGCCACAGCCGAGTTACGGAGCCGAGTTACGGGAGTTACGGTGACAGTCACCACAATTCGCGAATCCGGCTGGACCCGCTCTGGGCCATTCAAGCTTCTACCAGGACTCTTAGATTCTTAAATCAAAGATCGTAAACAAGAATACTTCAACATTCTAAGTTGTAAGGTCAAGCAGCCGCCAGCAGATCAACGATTTTCTCGATTGCTTTGTCAGCGTGGTGGTAAGCGACTTCGAGTTTGCTGTTCGGTTGATGAGCGGGGTCGGGCCGGTGGTGAAAGCGGCTGTTGGCCAGCGGACCGCAGAGGCGCTTGTGGAAGAAGAGGAACAGGAGTGCGACTTGAACACCCTTGGTCGAGAGCCGGTAAGCGTAACGGCGACCGTCTCGTTCGACTAGGCCGTGACCTTTCAGCTTGCGGAGATCGTAACGAAGCTGGTTCAGCCCGTAGGTCTTAGCGGTTAGCTGGAAGGTGGTGAGAACAGCCTCATGGATCTGTTTAGCGGTCCAGCCGCCGACGGTGTTGCCGCCGTGCAGCAGAACCTCCAGCAGGCGAATGACCCGTGCGTCGTGGATTTTGATGCCGGGATAGCGAACGGAACCGAGGGTGATGGGCAAGGCAAGCCGCTGGAGTAGCGGAAAATCCACATGGACGTTGAGGCACTGGGCTTGGAAACCGGCGAATCGGTTGGTGATGATCTGGAAGCGTTGGCGCACCGCGTCGAGATGGTCGAGTCCCTTTTTGAGGCCAAAATCGCGCAGATTATTGGAGCAGATCTCGTTGCGCAGAAAGCGCGAGAACTTTTCGTATTGCTTGAGAAAGGCATTCTTCCAATAGGCGCGAAAGACGTGATGGCCATGTTCGATCTGATCGATGACTGTGGCCAGTTTCCCGTGCAGCCGCTTGTTCAGGCGGACGCCGAAAATCTCGCTAATGCGGTTAGCCGTGAGGCGCCACAGGCCGATCTCGCAGCTGCGCTCGAAGATCTTGTGAATCGGAAAATGACGCTTGAAGATGAAGTTCCGGCAGTATTCGATCTGGGCGATAGAATAGAAACGCGACAGACTCATCGCGCCCCGCTCCTTGTTTGAGAACTTCGGCCCAAGAATCAATGTCCAGTAATCGAGTTGCTGGCGGATGATCGCCGGGCTCAAGCGGTCGGCGGCGGCTTGTAAGGCCGCGACATCGTCCACCGCCAGGAAGGCGTTGTCGTTCTTACGAAAGCCGACTTGGCTACGGTTCAGTTCCCGTTCGATGAAGGAATGGCCGTTGAGCCAGTAGGTGGCGTGGAACGGAAAGAAGCTGGCCACACGGATAACGATGGGGCCGAGCACCTCATCGCGGACGTAAAAATAGTAATGCGTGAAGCGGCTCAGTTGGTGCGCCAGAATGCGATAGTTCGGATCGTTAGTTGGATGCTTCGGGACGCTGATCCGGAATGTCCGGCCCTGTTCCATGCTTTTGAAAATGAAGTAGACGCCATACTCGTCCTTCTTCTCCATGCGATGCAGCGCAGGCAGAACGTAATCCTCTTTGCGCACGCCTTTTTCCGCCCACTGAATCGGAATGCGTTGATTCCCAGCATACGCTTCCACCCAGCCCTGGTAGTCTTTAGTGCGCTGGCTCAACACTTCCTTGCTTACTACAGGGAGGCCCAGAACCTCGTGGAAAAACCATACTACTTGCTCCGGCCTCGATAGGCCGCTCAAATATCCGTTGATGACGATGCGGTCGAAACAGTGGTATACAAAAATCAGCAAGCTGCCAAACAGCTTTGTGAACGTCTCCATCGGTCGTCTCCTTTCTCTCGTTTCGCTAACAAGATCATCGGACAGACGACCGGTGGTTTCAAAATTTCAAATATCTTTGGCTAGGGTTTGATCAATTTAAGTTCATAACTTGTCGCATCTGTATTAGGCACATTGATCGAAAGGATCTAATGTTTCCTCATGGAAAAGAAATAGTTGATTTGGTGGTGCGACAAATTGAATGGCGGCATGAGCAAACCGACCGAACTTGACTCGGCATCCCTGGCCTGCGGGATTGTCAGGAATTTCAGATTCAATCCTGCTCCAGACCTGACAGAGTTCACACATTCGCTGCACCTATCGAATTCATTCTGGAGACCGTAGGGAGAAGGAGCCCAACAATGACCACCATAGCTGCGACGCCCGCCCAGCAACAGAAAACTGCCAATCTGTTCGAACTCTGCAACCTTTCAGGAAAAACCAAGGTTACGTACTCGTTATCGACGGGAGATCCACTCAGTCTCGGCCATACCTCTGGCCCATCACTGAAATATGACGGCCCCGAGGGCAGTTGGACTTTCATTGGCCGCGAGATCACCCACGAACATACCTCGCTCGGCCAGTTGATTTCAGTCGCCTTTAAGCCCGCGAACAGCGCCGTCACCACTGCGTTTTGGCTGTTTCTGCCGCCGGTCCTGCTCACTGCCAACAATTTTCAGACCTTCACCACGTTTTGCGTGAAGGCGAAAAACGGCATGAACCATGAAGTGGAACGCTTCTTCGGCGATGCGAAATCCCAAGCGTTGACAAAAACTGGTATCTGACACAACGCTGACAAAAGCTTGATGCAAACATGACGGGAATACATTTATACTGCTCTCGTGCATCCCGGAATTCTGAGAGTGCTTTCGGCGCGGCGCAGCCTGTCGCTGTTTTTGGCGGCAGTGATCTGTCTTGCCTTTCGGCAGGTTGGCTGACCTGGCACTTAATGGAGCAGGATCGCGGTCTGGAGCGGCAGCGTTCGCGCGAACACTTAGCGCAGACGGCCGATCTGGCGGTGGCGGAAGTTGCGCGCAATTTGGGGAATTGGCAGCTTATTTTACGGGGGGTCGAATCACTACCGCCGCCGCCTTCCGTGCTGGCCCGCGTCCCAAGTGGTTCGACTTTTGTGATCATTTCTACCTCTGACGTTGGCACCTATCCGCCAGGGGCTTTGCTATTCCTGCCGGATGCTCTGGCACCGGCTGCCGCCGGAACGGATGGGTTTGATACTGCCGACAAACTGGAGTTTCGCGAACAGCATTATGGTGAGGCGACCGCCGAATTACAGCGTCTGGGTGAAAAACAAGCGACTCGGCCCGAGGCCTTACTGCGGATTGCCCGAATTCAGCGCAAGATGGGAAAGCGTGAAGCCGCTCTTGATACGTACGCGCGGCTGATGCACGACGAGGCCCTCAGTTCAGCACCCAGCACGTCCGGAACGCCCTATGGGCTATTAGCCGCCCGTGCCCGATGCCACATTCTCACGGAGTCGGGGCGAGAAACAGTAGCCACCCAAGAGGCGCAGTTGATCCGCGCAGCATTGACGCAGGCCCATTGGCGGCTGGGGCGCGAGTCATTTGAATTTGAATGGGCTGAGCTCACTCGCTTTGGACTAACGGCGGAGCCGCCTCCTCAACCGGCGTTCCAGTTTGCAGCTTTGGTCGCATAGCTTTTTGATCGATTGCAAAGTGCAGCTCATTCTAATGTCGCAACCAGCGGACAAGAGATGCTAGCAGAATCTTCGCTATTAATATGGAGTGTCACGTCTGGGCATTTGAGCGCGATGCTGTCCCCTGCAGACTGGTTGAAATCGAGCATGGGAAGCGCGGCCAGCCTTCCGGACGTTCGCTGGAAATTCCTTCCTCCGGGCCGGGCGGGCGAGGATGACTTCAGCGTCATCCGATCGCTGGCCGACGCCCAGCTTCCCGGCCGGTTGCAATTTGTCGATGTGCATCCACCGTCGGGAATCTGTCCATGGTCCATCAGATTTCGAAGGCTTTGGGCGGCGACGTTCACCTGGAAAGCAAGGTAGGCTCCGGCAGCACATTCACAATCGTGTTGCCGTTGGCTGGCCAATGAAGAAAGACTCTCAATGACGAAAATCCTGGTTGTCGAAGACGAGCCCGGCATTGCCTTTGGCCTGGAGACCGATCTCCAAAACGCTGGCGGGCGACGGCGCGGAAGCTGTACGGCAAGGCAGCTCGGAAACATTCGACCTGATCCTGCTAGACGTGATGCTGCCTTATAAGGATGGCTTCGAGGTATGCCGAGAACTGCGGGAAGCGGGCGTCACTACGCCGATTGTGATGTGGACCGCGAAAACCAGCGAACATGACAAGGTCTTGGGACTCGATCTGGGGGCAGACGACTATGTATCCAAGCCTTTCAGCCTGGGCGAGTTGCGCGCGCGAATCCGTGCGGCGCTGCGCCATAAACCCGGCGAGCCGGTGGGCGCTCATTTACAGTGGCAACTGCGCGTCGCCAAGAGCGTTCAGCAGCGGTTGTTTCCGCAGAGACATCCGCAATTGGAGAGTTTGGATTACGCGGCGTTCTGCCAACACGCACTGGAGATGAGCGGAGATTACTTCGACTTTCTCGACCTCGGTATGGGAAAGCTGGGTTTGCTAGTGGTCGATGTTGTCGGCAAGGGTGTTCCCGCCGCTTTGCTCATGGCATCTGTACACGCGGCAGTGCGAAGCCGCGCTCCGCTGTTAGGAGACTGCAGTGGTGACCTGCTTTCGGAACTCAATACTCTGCTGTTTGAAGCCACCGATAACGGCACCTTCGCCGCCATCTTCTATGCCATATACAATGAAGCCACTCGCATGCTCACCTACTCTAATGCGGGGCATGACCCCCGTTACTGTTTCGGGCAGCGACAGGTAAATTTGCTCGATTGGAAGCGCAAACGGTTCCGGTGGGATTGCTTGCGGAGCCTGGCGCCGCACAATCGACGGTAGAGCTCGCCCCCGGAGACAGGCTGTTGATCTGTACTGATGGCGTGACGGAAACTCAGAATGAAGCGGGCGAACAATTCGGCACTGATCGCCTGCGAACCCTTCTGGGCAGCCCTCAGGAACGGACCTCGGAAGAATTGCGCGACGATGTTTTGGCGGCTTTGAAGCAGCACCGCCAGGGAGGCAGCAGGCGGATGATGTCACGTTGATCACGCTGCGAGTGCTGGACAACAATGCGAGCCGGGCGGCCCATGGCTAAAATCCTGATTGTCGAGGACGAGGCTGGCATTGCCTTTGGACTGGAGAACGACCTTCAGACCGAAGGCTATGAAGTAGCTGTCGTAGGCGATGGGAATGAAGCTGTGCGGCGGGCGAGCAGCGAGGCTTTCGATCTCATTTTGCTGGATGTGATGCTGCCGGGCAAAGACGGCTTCGAGGTTTGCCGCGAGTTACGCCGCGGCGGTATGAAATCTCCCATTATCCTGTTGACTGCCAGGACGCAAGAAGCGGAAAAGGTGATGGGCTTGGACGTGGGCGCAGACGATTATGTGACCAAGCCGTTCAGCCCGCGCGAACTGCGCGCTCGTATCCGGGCACTGCTGCGCCGGACTGCGCCGCCAGCCCAGGAGGATGTTTTTCGCTTTGCGCAGTGCGAGTTAGACTTAGGCCGGTTCGAGCTGCGGCGCGGCGGCCAGCGGTTGGACACGACAACGACTGAATTGAAGCTGTTAGCAGCGTTTGTTCGCTGCCGCGGACGCGTTCTCACTCGCGAGAAACTGCTAGACGAGCTCTGGGGTTCGGGCTTCGCTGTCACAGACCGGGTGATTGATAACCACGTTGTGGCGCTGCGCAAGAAGATTGAGGAAGAGCCCGCGGCTCCGCGCTATCTGATCAGCGTCCGTGGGTTGGGCTACCGTTTCGACGGCTGACCGAATTGTCAGGAATTTCGGATTCAATCCTGCTCCAGACCTGACAAAGTTCACATACTTGCGGTACGGAGCGGCTTCATTATGGAAACGTAAGTGAGGAGCCCAACAATGAACAAAACTCTGAGGGAGAAAGTCGGCCTTGCCTGCACGGTCGTCGTTGCAGTGGTGATGGTGGGAGTGGTCGAGATCAGCTTGGTATTTCTATTGATTTCGCTGAGTTCGCTGTTGATGGTGCGCCCGGCATTTGGGCAGTCGAACGCGGCGCAAGGGAATGCTGGTGTGCGGCTGGAGGCGGGCATTGCGAAAGAAGAAGCCGACGGTGATTTGAAAGCGGCGATGATGGTATATCAGCAGATTGCGGAGGACGCTTCGGCACCGCGCGCGGTACGGGCGAAGGCGCTGCTGCGGTTGGCCCGGTGTGATGAAAAGCTGGGCCGGCAGGCGCGGCAGCTTTACGAGCAGATTGTCCGAGACTATGCAGATCAGCCGGTGGCGGGGCAAGCGCGCAGTCGTCTCGCGGCGCTGAAGCAGCAGGACAGCGCCGCAGCGCCCACGACCATGACGGCGCGCAGAATTGACTGGCAGTCGGTGGGACAATTTTCCGCTTCTGACACGGACGGGCAACCGCGGTTTATCGGGATGCCAGTGGCAAACTCTACTTCGGCGATCTTGCTTTCGCGCTCGATGCATTGCACCTTGGTGAGCATGCGAGCCATGCTCCGCTGAATGTCGCGAACCCGGTAAATGCGGAGCAACACATTCTCCGCCAGCTTGACAAATTCCTCTTCCTGGCTTTCCTAACCTGGATCATGTCGAGAATCGAGCGTTGCCCGTTGGCAGCCTACGGCAGCGGAGGTCCGCGCAGGATCTGGAACTTTTCCGCCGGGTCCCTCTCCGGAGTCATCTGTCTCTCCGCGCTGGCAGGCTGCCTCTGGGCGTCAGGACTCCTCGTATTCGACGCTCGCCTGTTGCATGGATCGGCAATCCTACAATGGGGCGTCATCTGGGCTTTTGGCTTCCTCACCGTAGCTCTGGCCGAAGAGACCTCCCTCCGTGCCTACTTGCAATTCACGGTGACGCGCGGTCTGACTGGGATCTACGGCGTATGGTTGAAATCGGAACGCCGCTGGGCACTCGGCTTCTGGACGGCTGCTGCCATCCTTGCCTGCATCGAAATGAGCAATCACAGCTTCAATCCCGGCGAATCCCCCTTGGGCTTGGTCAACGTCGGCCTCTTTGCCATGATGATGTGCCTCTCGCTCTGGAGAACCGGGTCTCTCTGGTGGGCAGTCGGTTTTCATGCTGCATGGGATTGGGTGCAGTCGTTCCTACTCGGCGTAGCAGATAGCGGCTTGATCTTCAACGGGCGCCTAGTCGCATCGCATCCATCCGGAAACTCAATCCTCAGTGGTGGATCCACGGGACCAGAGGGAAGCCTTCTGGCAATTCCGGCTTTGGCCCTCGGCGTCATCATTCTGCTCCGCACAACGTCACGATCCGAATGGCCACTAACCCGGCGAATTGGCTTCCCAACCGCTCCGGCGCGTGCAAATTCCCTGGCAAGCGGCGGAGCTTAGGCTTCTCTTATTTTTCAGTCAGGGCGGAAACCCCGGGCAAATCCAAACCGGACAAAAACTCCAACGATGCGCCGCCGCCAGTGGAAACGTGAGTGATTTTGTCGGAAACGCCGGCGGTTTTGATGGCTTTCTCGGAATCGCCGCCACCGACCACCGATACTGCTCCCGCGTGCGCGACGGCCTTGGCGAGCGCTACGGTTCCCTTGTCGAAGGGCGGCATCTCAAAGATTCCCATAGGACCGTTCCAAATAATCGTTTTGGCACCGGCAATTACCTTGGAATATTCCTCGACGGTTTGCGGGCCTATATCGACGGCAATCTGGTCTGAGGCAATTTGGGTGGAGACTTCATGGGCTGCCCCTGGTTTGATTTCGCGCACGACTACATGGTCCAAGGGAAGCTGCAATTTGCCTGCCGCGGAGGCTAAAAGTTCCTTGGCCAGATCGATCTTGTCTTCCTCCACCAGCGACTTGCCAGTGGCCTTGCCTTGCGCGCGCATAAAGGTGTAAGCCATGGCGCCGCCGATGAGCAGTTTGTCCACAACTTTTATGAGATTTTCAATCACCTCAATCTTGTCCGAGACCTTTGCACCTCCCAACAGCGCAATGCAGGGACGTTCCGGATTCTTGGTGGCGCGCGTCAGCCACTCTATTTCTTTGTCCATCAATAGGCCGGCAGCGGCGACGGAAAGATAGGACACAATGCCCACTGTGGACGCATGGGCGCGATGCGCCGATCCAAAGGCATCGTTCACATAAACGTCCGCGAGGGCAGCCAACTGTTCTGAAAACGCAGGATCATTCGCTTCTTCCTGCGGATGGAAACGGAGGTTCTCGAGGAGGAGCACTTGTCCGGACTTGGGCTTCAGGGCCAGCGTTTCAGGTCCGATGGAATCGGGCGCCATCACCACGGGCCGTCCCAGTAATTCCTGGAGACGAGCCGCTATCGGCCTCAAGCTCATATCAGGCCTAGGCTTACCCTTGGGACGCCCAAGGTGGCTAGCTAGCACTACCCCGGCATTGTGCGCAAGGGCATACTGGATGGTTGGCAGCGAGGCGCGAATGCGCTTATCGCTGGTAATCTCTTTGCCATCGGCCGACAGAGGCACGTTGAAATCGACCCGGATGAAGACGGTTTTTCCATCGATATTCAGGTCTTTGATCGACAGCTTGCTCATATAAGTATTTTAGTTTGGCGGGTTCCCGCCGGCAGGATTCACCAGAACGTTATCGAATGTTATCTAAATTACTCAGCGATCAGGTTTTTGAGGTGTAACAAAAGAAGCCCTCCAGCCACTAAATCACTGTAGAAACCTACCCCGTACTCCGAATAGTACTTTAGACGGATGCTTACCGGGTCTGCGGTGCCAAACTTGCTATTCCCTTTCGGAAGAATAGAATTATAATCCAATTAGACGGCTTTGCATAATGGAAGTATCGAGGTTTTAAACCGTACAGGACTAAAGTACTAAAAGCCGAGGAAGAGTAGATGTCAGCCACACCAATTCGCTTGTTAATCGCCGATGGGCATCCCATCGTGTTGGAAGGTTTGCGTAGCGTTCTCGGTCATCAGCCGACGCTGCAGGTTGTAGGAGAGGCATCGGATGGAATGGAAGCAATCGAGAAAACGGTTAGCTTAGATCCCGATGTCGTGTTGATGGAATTGAAACTGCCCCGCGTGGACGGTTTGACCGTGTTGCGCAGTATTCAGGCGCGCGCCGGCCGTTCGAAAGTCATCCTGTTCTCGTCGTCGGAAAACAAAGAAGAGTTTGTGGAGGCGATGAAACTCGGCTGCTCGGGGATTTTGTCAAAGGATTCATCCATCACTCTGATCGAAAAGAGCATTCAGAAGGTTTTCGCGGGTGAAATCTGGCTGGATTCCAACACCACGGCCGCCGTGATCCGGCAATTTGCATCGCCCACGGACTTCCCCGCGGTGCATGGACCGGGCAACGGGAAAACCACCCGCGAACGGGCGCAATTGAGCCAGCGCGAACGGGAAATCATCATTTTGATCGCGCAGGGTTACAAGAACAAAGAGATCGCCGAAAAGATGTTCATCACCGAACAAACCGTGAAGAATCACTTGCACAACGTGTTTGACAAACTAGGTGTATCGGACAGGCTCGAATTGGCGCTCTACGCGATACACAATAGCCTGCACTTGCGCGCTTGATTTGATATCTACAGTTCGGCGTCCAGGCGTTCGAAGACGTCGGCGAGCGTAAACTGAACGGGCTTGCTCTTGAAGGCGTAGACTTCGGGAATCCGCGCTAGATCGTCGCTGGCGGTATCCCAAAACCAGGCTTCGCGGCCCACCGGATCGAAGACCAAGATGTCCGAAATGCCCCATCTTGAGTAGCGGCGGAATTTGTGAATGACCCGAGTAAACGGATCTCCCGGGGAGAGAATCTCGATGGCACAGCGGCGGGGCTAGTTGGGTACCGAGTGCCCCCCAGTGATGCGATGAGGCCACATATGTCCGGTATTGGTTCCTAGTCTTCGTCGATCGGCAACGTCAGTTGTTCCGGTCTGGGCCTGAAGCCGATGTCCGTTAACAAGACGCACAGCACACCTTGGAGGACGGAATGTGGTTCAGTAGGTACGGCTTTTTGGATCGCCTCGCCGTCGAGCAGTTCGTAATAGGGGCTTGCAGTCCGCATGCGCCGCCCTGAACTGCTCCGCGGTCACTTTGTGTGCAACGGCACTCATAATTACAATAGTAGCCGTTTCCGGGAGACAATTGAATCAATCCGTCTCGTCGTCAAGCAGAAGATCTCGGATGTCGAAGCAGTCCTCGTCATCTCGAACATCTTCTTTAGCGCCAGAGCCGCTGATCGGCAGGTAGTCCACTCCGTCCTCCTCTCTTACGGTGCCAAGGCAGGTCTCGACCTTGCGGTTGTAGGCACGGAACAGGAGCGGTTTGCCGGCATTCCGGAAGACGGACGGCGTTTGGCCAAGGCTCTGCCGCTTAACGTAAGCACCGATAATGTTGCTGCGGACCATGTGAACGCCACCTCACCTGGAGTGCCATGGCAGCAAGATTCGTTGCACCGGGTTCCCAAGAAATTTCTTTGAACGCTGGGCGCGAATCGAAGGCGGACGTACAAATGAGAAAGCTGGTCGCGTGTAGGTTCCTCCGATACCCACAAACAGCCAGCTTCAACTATACATACTATGTAATCCTTACTTGGTCGTTTTTACAAGCGCTAATAGTACTAGCGGGAAGGCTGGTTATTGATTTGTGGGTGGAGGTGCGGCGGGTTGCGTAGGGGCCGTACCAAATCCATTGGCGAAAGTATTGTTTTGATTGGGTGAACTGAAGCTAGTTTGATTGCTCTGGCTTCCCTGCGTGGCGTTTATGGCGCCATTAGGGGCAGTACCATTTGCATTTCCCAAACCGGGCGCGTTCGCCATGGCTTCCTGCTGCATGTCGTAAACGAATTCCCATAGGGAACGATCCGTCTGCTCCTTGACAATCTTGATGGTATGGCCCACGGCTTTGCTGGCCACCCCGGCAATGCCCCCACCCATCTGATTGCCCATCTGGCCCGTCTGCGAACCCAACTGATTCGTACCTTGTGGATTCGCGAATCCCGAGCCGCCGGCCGCTCCGCCACCGATGCCGTTATTCAGGCCGCCGGCGTTATTGTTGCTGAAGGCGCTCGGCGTTTGCGCCACGGTCTGCTGTGGATTGTTCTGGGCTTGCAGCATCGCCTGGAGCATGGCTTGCGGATCTTGCGCGGTGCCGTCCGCCTGCGCGGGATTATTGGGATCCCCCGCGACACCGCCATTTCGGAAGCGGCCGCCGCCGGGCGTGGGAAAGGGGGTGCCGGATTGACCTGAATCGGGCGAAGAGCTGGCCAGTCCCGGGTAGCCGGGGTAAGGGACCGCCGCAGAGCCCGGCGCGGGCTGCGAAGCCATTTGTCCATCCCCTGGCTGAGCGTCTTGCGACATGCCGCCGCCAACACCGCCCCCGCTCGTCGGCATGGCCGGAGGCCGAATCGCCTGAGGCATGATCGGAATGGATTGCCCGTTGCCGGCACTGCCAGGCTGAACACTTGAGTTGGCCGAACTGGCGAATCCGACGGAACTGCCAAACGAAGAAGTGCCAAATGGAGTGCCAAACGAACCGCTGCCGGCGGAACTGCTTGCGCTGCCGGGCGCAGTACCCGGGCCGGGCAGGTTTTTCTTGATTTTAGAATCGATAATCATTCCGCCTGGTCCGGCGTGCAGCAACCGCCAATCGTCTTTGCCGGTAAACGGATCCACGTAGCGGTTTCGCAAAAAACGCATGCGATTGGTGTTTTCAAGCGCTTCCATGGAAGGCGGGAAAGTTTGAAACTTGCGGACGTACAGCTTCACGGCGCGTTTGTATTCATTGCCGCGGTCAATGAGCAGTTGCTCTTTCTGCCGCTGCGCCTCAAAAGTAACCACCGGCATCTCTTTGTAAAGCATGATGGCGAGCATGGCCGCGAAAACGAAGACAATAAGCAAAGCCGAGCCATTTTGGCGGGTACGCCGGTAAGGGGATATCGGGATCATTGTGCAATGGCTTCCGGTATGAGCGGCAAATCCTGGCCCTGCTTGAGGTGAATGTCCTCGACGCGGGCTTTGTTGGGCGAAAGAGCCACCACCAGGAATTGTCCTTCCAGGACGTCGCCTTCGGTGGCCATGAGAATGTTCTCCCCTTCCATAAAATAGCCGCGGTTTCCATCGCCCCGCCAACTAGGTTTGACGAAGCCGTAGTAGCGCAGGGGAATATTGACAGGCGGAGGCGCCAAGACGACGGTCGGCGTAGGCCCTCCCGAGGGCAGCGGTTTGGGCATCATTCTATCCACCTTCGGCACAACCGGTGCGCTCCCTTGTGCAAGTTCAGGGCCGATTTCGAAAAGATTGCGACCGCCCTCGAGCGGCTTCACCGAACGGACGCGATCCAGCAGCCAAAGCTTTAACGTCGGATCGATATCGCCGCGCGTAGGATCGACCGGTTTGAAGTGCAATGTTCCTTGTTTAGCACGGTTGGCGAGATCCGCACGGCGCGCGATGTTTTGGCTCAAACTCGAAGGGGGAGCCGCTGACACCGACTTGGCAGCGGCCGTCTGATGCGGAACATTGGGATGATCGTCCGAGCCGCCGCTCAGGTTATACCAGGCCAGGAGCAAGCCCAAGGCGAAAAGGACGCCGACAAACACCTTGGGGTCGAGTGGAATGCGAAAGCCGAAAATTTTCGTGCCTTGCGTCATTGTTTAATCCCCTCAGGCACGGCAGGTTCACGCACAATCGCCTGAAAGCGAATGGTGGTGTTGATCTGGTTGTTGCGTTGCTGCGGGGCGGCCGTCAGCGCGTCAAGAATGAGCAACATGGGGGACCGGTCGGCTTCATAAAGGAATTTCATGAAGTTGGCATTGTTGCCTTCATAGTTGGCGGTGATATTCAGCAGGGTTAAATCGGCGGTCCCCTCAATCGGTTCTTCGCTCCAGCCCGCATCGCGTTCCTGAATACCGGAGGCTTTGGCCATGCGTTGGATTTCCTCAAAGACCGCAACATAAGCCGCGCGTTTCGGCAGAAAATATTTCGCCGTGAAATCGCCCGCCTGGCTACTCCCTGCTTGCACGTTATACGCTAGCGCGCGCATTTTGGCGGTTTGGCTTTGAGCCGCCAGAATCTGCGCATGAACATGAACGCTTTCCAGCTCTAAATCCTCACGCGAGCCGCCTGGAGGAAAGAAATATAGATACAAAGCCGCCACGTTGAGCAGCAGCAAAACCGCGGCTACTGCGCGTAAACGCAATTGCAGGGGTGAAAGCTTGCGGCGTCCCGACCCCCCGCCTAAAACCGAGACGAGTTCGCTGCTGGTTTCAGAGTTTCTGGTCATACGGCACCGTCACGCGGTATTTGTAGAGAGGATCGTTTTGAGACGGCGGGTTTGCGCTTACCAGGGAAGCGGCGCCGAAGAGCTGCGATTTCTGTAGATTCTTTAAAAGGGCAATCACCGATTCGGGCCGCGTTGTGCCCACAATCATGTCGAGTTGCACGCGGTTGGCGCCATTGGTATCTTCCGCATCCACTTGCGGCAAACGGACGCCCTGCAACTCGACGCCGGGCGGTAGCACTGTTCCAAGATCTTCAAAAACGCGCGTCCAGCTGACACCGCGGCGGGCGATAATCTGATTGAGAAAAACGCTGTTCGCGAAGGCATTGGCGTTTTCCGGCTTGGTGAGCACCGACGAATATTGGCCCTGCTGGCGGCGCAGCGTAGCCAGTTGGAGTTCCTGGCTGGCAATATGACGCCGGATATCGGAAGCCTGCGAGCGGGCCAGCAGAATCAAGCCGATCAGCACGCACAGGGAGCAGAACAAGAAAGCGGAGAGAATGGCAAACGCGGTGACATCGGCGCGTTCCCGGCGGAACGGATCGGACGCCAGATTGATGGCCACCGGAAGTTGAGTCTTCATGCGCTGAATTGCTCCAATAAACCAAGCAGGCCGGCGTTCTCACCATGGGCCGGGCCAAAACGCGAACTAACGGGCGCATACGGAATGCCGAACTCCGATTCCATCTGTTCCCCTATCAATTCCGTATCGTGGCCGAAGCCGCAAAGGATAGCCTGATTGACTTTCTGCTCCAATTGATCTTCGGCGAAAGCCAGCGTTTGCTGTAGGACCGGGAATGAACTCCGGCCGGGATGATCGAGATCGGTCAATTCCTCCGTGCTCAGGTCGATGCAGCGAACCAGGCGAAGATGCGTCCGTTCAATCAGGCCAATCGACAAAGTGGATCCGGTGCTCTTGGCCAACAGAGTGATTCCGCCCTGCGTGGCGTTGCAAAAGGGCAAAGCGGCAATGAGCGAAGGCACCACCAAACCCACCCGGAAACCGGCATCGACAAAAATCGCTTCATATTCATGCAGAATGGGATTCGCTATCGCCACCGCCAAAATCTCGATATGGCCGGGGCGGGAATCCTGCACGGAATAGGCGAGGCGCGCTTCTTCGATATGAAAAGGGACGGTTTTCCGCAAACGGAAGCGCAGCAGCGAAATGCGGTCTTCCTCGCGGGTGGGGAAATCCTCAAAATCGACGATAGCCATTCTGACCGCGTAATCGGGAATGACCAAAGCGGTGCTGAAGCGGCGCGCGCCATTGGCGGCCGCGACTTTGGCGAGTGCATCGCGATAGAGCTGAGGCCGCACGATATTCGGCAAACTGGGCGAAGCGGTCAGCGCGCGCTCGTTAAAGCGCTCGCGGTTCTGGCGACTGGGAGTGCGCGGCGACACCCCGGCCAGCGCAAATTCGGACATTTCAAAGACGTGGTCCGGAGCCGGATCTGATAACCAGTTGAGCATACGTTCGATGTCGTTCCTTACGCCTCAATGAACGTCACTTTGTTCGCTTCGCGCAGGGTGGTGATGCCGTTCTTCACGCGATCAAGGGCCGACTGGCGCAAGAACGTCATGCCATCGCCGCGGGCGAGGCGCTTGATCTCCGATACCGGGCGGCGCTCCAGAATCATTTCACGGATTTTCTCGGTAAGATCGAGCAGTTCATGAATGGCGGTGCGGCCGCGGAATCCCGTGCCCGAGCATTCCATGCAGCCGTTGCCTTCCCAAAACGTGAACGTTCGCCACTGCTCGGGATCCAGACCGCTCTCGCGCAAATATTCGTCATCGTAAGTCACGCGCTTGCGGCAATGCGCGCAAATAATGCGCACCAGGCGTTGCGCCAGGATGCAGTTCAACGACGAAACGAAGTTATAAGGTTCCACCCCCATGTTCAGGAAGCGGCCCAAAACATCGAGCACGTTATTGGCATGGACCGTGGTGAAAACGAGGTGTCCGGTGAGCGCGGCGTTGATGGCGATTTGCGCGGTTTCCTGATCGCGGATCTCGCCCACCAGGATCTTATCGGGATCGTGGCGCAAAATCGAGCGTAGGCCGCGCGCAAACGTAAGACCCTTCTTCTCGTTCACCGGAATTTGCGTGATGCCTTTGATCTGATATTCGACCGGATCTTCAATCGTGATGATTTTGTCTTCGTCGTTCTTGATCTCGCTCAAAGCGGCATAGAGGGTGGTGGTTTTGCCCGATCCAGTGGGGCCGGTGACCAGGACCATGCCGTACGGTTCCTTGATATAGCGGCGGAACTTCACCAAATCGTGCTCACCGAAACCGACCACATCCAGCGAGAGCTTGGAAAACTTCTCGCTCATGGATTCTTTATCGAGAACCCGCAACACCGCGTCCTCGCCATGAATCGTAGGCATGATGGAAACACGGAAATCGATCAGCCGGCCTTTGTAACGCACACGGAAACGACCGTCTTGCGGCACACGGCGCTCGGCGATGTCTAGTTCGCTCATCACTTTAATGCGCGAAATCACGGCCGAATACCATTCCTTCGCGATCGGCGTCATAGCATATTGCAACACGCCATCGATGCGGTATTTGATGGCCAGTTGCTGGTCGCGGGTTTCGATGTGAATGTCGCTGGCCCGGCGTTCGAGAGCGTTGAAGATGGTGGTATCAACCAGCTTGATGACCGGCGCGATATCGCCTTCGTCTGATGCCAAACGGTCGATAGAGAGATTTTCGTCCGAGTTTTCGTCATCGCCGACAACGTCCAGGGTGAAGCCTTCGGTCACTTCCTCCAGCACCCGCTGCGATTGCTCCGTCTTTTTAAGAAGATCGGAAATCTGCGAATACGTGGCAACTTTGACTTTGAGCTTCTTGGCCAGCAGCACCGACAGTTCATCAATGAGAACAATCTGCTTGGGGTCGGACAAGGCGATTTCGAGCGTCCCGTTCACCGCCTGTATGGGCACAAAGTGATAGCGGAACATCAGATCCACCGGCAGGGTGCGGAAAAGTTCGTGATCGATCTTGGTAGCCTTCAGATCCACAAATTCGCAGCAGTAACGCTGGGCAATGGATCGCGCGTGCTCCGTTTCGCTGGCGGTGTCTTTGAGCCGGTTGATCGTTTCGGTAGCCATTATCTGATCGTGTCCGCGAGAGAAAAGATGGGCAAATAAAGGGCCACCAGAACAAAGGCGACAAAAATACCCATGAAAATCATGATGGCGGGCTCAATGAGCGAAAGCAGCGCCGTCATCCGCGTAGACACATCCTCCTCGTAAAATTCAGCCACACTCGCTAACATTTGCGGCAGCGCGCCGGTGGATTCACCCACTTCCATCATGTCTACCGCCAGCACCGGCATGATGCCAGTCGAGGCTAGAGACGACGACAGCGTTTTTCCTTCACGGACCAGCACCGACGTTTTATCAAGCGCCTTCTTGAGCAGTTTGGTGCCGAGCGACTGGCCGGTGGTTTCGAGCGCCTGCACCAGCGGAATCCCCCCGACGAGGAGAGTACCGAGCACGCGCGCTAATTGAGCCACTTGGTATTTCGTCCAAATATTGCCCACAATCGGGAGACGCATGATGCCCCTATCAATGGTTTCCTGAGATTCATCGCGGCGCGACCAGAAATAAATGCCCACAGCGGCGCCAATCAGGGCGGCAAAGCCCAGCAGGACGTAACTGCGCGCCGTGGTGCCGATGGCGATCAGTACGGAAGTCGCCAGCGGTAAACGCGCGCCCATGCTGCTGTAAAGCAACGCGAAGTTGGGCACCACGTAGGTGACCAGAAACACCATAAGGGCGATCACCAGAACAATGAGCACGCAGGGATAAAGCAATGAGACGAATAGCTTTTTCTTCACCGCCAAGGTCAGGCGCTGATAAGAGAGGTAACGATCCAGCACTTCAACCAGCGAGCCGCTTTTTTCGCCCGCCATCACCGAGGTGACATAGATGGCGGGAAAGACGTTTTGGCGCGCAAAGGATTCCGAAAGAATGGTGCCCGTTTTGACTTCATCGCGTACCGCTTTGATATGACGCCCCAGTTTTTCATCGGTGAGGCGGTCGGCCAGCAAATCCAGGCATTTCAGAATAGGGAGCCCCGCGCGCACCAACGTCACAAATTGCTGATTGAAGATCAGAAACTTTTCGAGATTAACGTTCTTTTTGCGGCCGCTATCGGCGCCCAGGCGCGTACCCAAGTCTTTGGCGCGCACCGAGTAGACCAGATAACCCTGCTGGGCCATGCGTTCGCGGGCATCCCGTTCCGTAGCGGCTTCCGTAACCAGTTCGTGCATCTGGCCGCGCGGATCGGCGTAGCGCAGCAGAAATTCAGCCATACGCTACTTCTCCTGCCCGCCCCAGTTGACGGAATCGACGACTTCGGCGCCATTGGGTACGGTGAAGTGAAAAACGCTATCGCTGACCGGGGGATTGAGCCGTTCGTCCTTGAACGAGAAGGCCAGCAGAGATTGGTCGCGCCCAGCCACTTTGAGTTCCTTTACTTCACCATCAGCGGCCACCAGCATTTCAATATTGTCGTAGGGTGTGCGGTCATTCTTGGATCGCGCGGCGAGCCACTCACCGCCATCGCCAGGCCGAGTAGTGAAATCCTGGAAGTCTCTTTTCATGTCCAGCCGGCCTAGCAGAAAGGCCAGCGGAGCACGCATATCGTCGGTCTCTTTCAACGGCATCTTCTCGACACGGTTTTCCGTGGCGGAATAGAGATACACCGTTTTGCCGTCTGAAATGAACAGTTTCCCGGCAGGACGCCGGTAATCCCAACGCATCTTCCGCTGCTTCCGTAGCGTCAATTTGCCCTCTTCGACTGGACGGGGGTGGCCCTGCATGTTGTAGTTTTCCACAAAATCCAATGACAGCGTTTTGGCCGCGTTGTAGCGCGTTTCGACACGTCTGATCAGTTCATCGGCGGTTGGTGCGGCGTGGAGTAGGCCTATGCTGGTCAACAAGAGACAGAACGAGCGCGGCATCACTTTAAGTGTAAGACGGGTGGGCCAAAGGAAACGTGGAGCAGCCACGGGAGTGTCGGAGTGTAGGCGAAAGGAGCGATGCACTAAAGAGAGTGCCGAATGGAGAGGAAGCGTTTCAACGGGCTCCGACCGGATCCTGGGCGCTAATATGTCGCGCGAACCCCCACGCATCCCACACGATACCGTTCAATTCCGCCCTTTTCGGCTTCCAACCGAGCTCTTTTTGTACCTTACTCGGGTCGGCCACCAGCCTCGGAGGATCCCCCTCTCTTCTCGGCCCAATGATGTACGGCACGCTCAACCCCGTGACGCGCTCCACCGCCGCCAGCACTTCCTTTACAGAGTGCCCCGTTCCCGTGCCCAGGTTGAAGAAATCAGACCCCCCGCCCCTCAGCAAGTGCTCCACCGCCAGAATATGTGCATCTGCGAGGTCGCTCACATGGATATAATCCCGGATACACGTACCATCCGGCGTATCATAATCGTCCCCAAACACCATCACCGGCTTACCTGTCTGAACCGCCCGTAACGTCAATGGAATCAGGTGTGTCTCGGGTTCGTGCTGCTCCCCCAAACCGCTCCCCGGCGCCGCGCCGCAGGCGTTAAAGTAGCGCAGCCGGATACTCCGCAACTCCCTAAATCGATCCAGCCATTCCAGCATCTTCTCAACCATTACTTTAGATTCGCCGTAAGGATTAATCGGCGCGAATGGCTGGTCCTCTTTAATGGGTGAGCGTCCCGGAATTCCATAAGTCGCGCAAGTCGATGAAAACACTAGCAGTTTCACGCCCGTTTCCATCATCGCTTCAAAAAGCGACAGCGATCCGCCCACATTGTTGTTGAAGTAAAGTTCCGGCTTCTCGGTCGATTCCCCCACCAGCGCATACGCCGCAAAATGGATCACCGCATCCACTTTTTCCTCGCGCAATACCTCTTTTACCTTCTCTTTTTCCCGCAGATCTACACGCCGCAGCATCCCCTCCGGCACTGTTTGCGCGTGGCCGCGCTCCAGATTATCCAGCACCACCGTCTGGTGCCCGCTTTTCTCCAGGAAATAGCGAGTATGCGAGCCAATATAGCCCGCCCCGCCCGTCACTAATATCTTCGCCATCCTTCTCCCGTCTTACTGGCTGAATCTCTATCCAAATAAACCCACGCGTTCGGGTGCCTCCGCACGAGAGACGCTGGACAGATCTCCGAAATAGGGCCTTCCAGAGCGTCTTGTACCGCTCTTGCTTTGCGCGCTTCCGGCACGCAACAAATCCACGCATTGGCTCGGAACAAACCGCTACATGTGATCGTGATTGCTTGGCTTGGCACTGCTGTCACGTTGCTGAAATGACCCTCGCCCGCTTGCTGCTTCCGGCACTCCTCATCCAAAGTGACCACCTTAACCATCGCCGGATCGTTGAAATCCGCCACCGCCGGGTCGTTGAATGCAATATGACCATTCTCGCCGAAACCCACAAACGCCACATCAATCGGCGCTTCCGCCAGCAACTCCGTGTAACGCCTCGCTTCCGCATCCACGTCGCTAGCATCGCCATTCAGATAGTAAGTCACTCCTGGATGTACCTTTTCCTCCAGCCGCGCCTTGATCCAGTATCGAAAACTCGATGAATGATCCGCGTTGATCCCGACGTATTCATCCATGTGGAAAAGCTCAACCGCTTGCCAATCAATTTCTTTCTCAACCAACGCTGCAACGAGTGGAAGTTGAGAGTTGCCGGTCGCCGCAATCACCCTCGCGCGGCCCTGTTTCTTGATCGCGTCTTGTGTGATTTTGGCAGCCTGCCCCGCTGCCGCCGCTCCTGCGCCATCTGATGAGCCATGCACCGCGATTTGCGCATGTCCCACACGGAATTCAAGAAGCAAGCCGCTCAAACCTCCATTGTAGACTTATATCCGCCGGCGGCTGAGTCCCTTCATGTCAAAGCCGCTGCGGCTCTTCGTCGGGCATAATAGTTTCGAAACCCACATGCCCAAGCCGCAACTAGACGGACGTCAAAGAGCCATCATCGAAACTGTTTCGCCTGAAATCGACGGCGGCCGCTTCCCCGCCAAACGCACCATCGGCGATACTGTCCGCATCGAAGCCGACATTTTTACAGACGGTCATGATTCCGTCGCCGCGGCCATTCGCTATTGGCAAGCCGAGTCTGATCAATGGCAGGAAAGCCCCATGCGGTTTGTGGATAACGACCGCTGGGCCGGCTCATTTCCCGTCACCCAATTAGGCCGCGCCCGCTTCACAATCTTCGCCTGGGTTGATCATTGGGAAACGTGGCGGCGCGATCTCGCCAAACGCATTCAAGCCCACAACGATTCGAACGTCGATTACCTCATTGGCGCCAACCTCATAGAGGAAGCGTCCGAGCGCGCAGCTCAGCCCGATGCAACGTGGCTACTGGCCAAGGCAAAAACGTTACGCGAAGAAACGAACAACGAAGCGCGCCGCGCCGCCGCCACCGACACTGTTCTGCACGACCTCATGCTACGCCATCCAGACCGGCGCTTCGCCACCCAGTATGATCGCGTTCTCGAAATTGTGGTCGATCCCGTTCGCGCCCGCTTCAGCGCCTGGTACGAAATGTTTCCACGCTCCACCAGTCCCGATCCCACCCGCCACGGCACGTTTGCCGATTGCGAAGCGCGCCTTCCCTACGTCGCCGAGCTTGGTTTCGACGTTCTCTATCTCCCGCCCATTCATCCCGTCGGCTTAACGTTCCGCAAAGGCAAGAACAACGTTGTAGAAGCGCAATATGATGACGTTGGCAGTCCTTGGGCCATCGGCGCGAAAGAGGGCGGCCACAAAGCCATCCATCCGGATCTGGGCACGCTCGAGGATTTCCGTAGCCTCGTCAAGAAAGCTAGTTCGTTCGGCATCCAAATCGCTCTGGATATCGCTTTTCAAGTCTCGCCAGATCATCCCTACGTGAAGGAAAGCGCGGAGTGGTTCAAGAAGCGCCCGGACGGTACCATTCAATACGCCGAAAATCCGCCTAAGAAATATCAGGACATCTATCCGTTCGAGTTCGAAACGCCCAAATGGTTTGAATTGTGGCAGGAATTGAAGAGTGTTTTCAGCTTCTGGATCGAACAAGGCGTCACTATCTTCCGCGTAGATAATCCGCACACCAAAGCCTTCCCTTTTTGGGAGTGGTGCATTACAGAGCTCAAACGCCAATGCCCGGAAGTCCTGTTTCTATCGGAAGCGTTCACCCGTCCCAAAGTCATGTACCGCTTGGCTAAACTTGGCTTCAGCCAGTCATATACTTACTTTCCGTGGCGTACCGGCAAAGTCGAACTCACCACTTACCTTACGGAGTTAACCACCTCTCCCGTGCGGGAATTCTTCCGCCCGAATCAGTGGCCCAACACGCCCGACATCCTCACCGAATTTCTGCAAAGCGGCAACCGCGCCGCGTTCATGATCCGCTATCTCCTGGCTTCCACTCTGGGCGCCAACTATGGCATCTATGGCCCAGCCTTCGAACTGCTGGAAAGCAAGCCGGTTCGGCCCGGTAGCGAAGAATATCTGAATTCCGAGAAGTATCAGATTCGCCAGTGGGATCTCGACCGCCCCGACAGCTTGCGCCGTTTTATCGCCGTGGTCAATCGCATTCGCCGCGAAAACCCCGCTTTGCAAAGTGACTGGGGCCTGGCGTTTCACCCCGTTAGTAACGACAATCTGCTGTGCTACAGCAAGCGCTCCGCCGATGGCGCTAACCTCATTTTGATGGTAGTTAATCTGGACTACACCCGTACTCAGGCGGGCATCGTGGATTTGCCGATTGATCGCTTCGGCATCCCCGAAGGCGCGCGCTATCAAGCCAACGATCTCATTGTCGGCGAACAATATATTTGGGCCGGGCGCCAGAATTATGTTGAGCTGAACCCGCTCAAAGTACCGGGCCACATTCTGGAAATACGCCGGGCCTAGGGCGTGATATCATCCCGCAAGGAACAAAGGAACATATGATGCGAACGCTAAAGTCGTCCCTCATCCTCGCCGGCATCCCGGCGCTTTTGCTGTTGCTGAATAGTTGCGCTGGCTCGGCACACGCGCCTGAGGAGAAATACATCCTCGTGGCCGACAACACAAAGATCCCCTATTGGCAGTTGGCCTCCCAGGGCATCGCCCGAGCCGCTGCTGAAATGAAAGTGCATCAGGACGTGCAAGGCCCGGACGGCCACGATCCACAAGGTGAGCACGACGCCTTTAAGCGCGCTGTCGCCATGAAACCCTCGGGTATCCTGGTCTCCGCCACCGACGCCAGCATTCTCACACCCGATATCAACGCCGCCCTTGACCAGAACATTCCGGTTATCACTATTGATTCGGATGCGCCCGAAAGCAAACGGCTCTTTTTCGTCGGCACCGACAATTACAACGCCGGGCTAATTGGCGGGCACATGGCCGCAAAGCTCCTGAATAACAAAGGCAACGTTGTGATCTTTACCATTCCCAGCCAATCGAACTTGAAAGACCGCCTTCAGGGTTACCAAAGCGCCTTTGCCGACCATACCGAAGTGAAAGTGATGCAAGTGATCGATATGAACGGCAATTCCGACGTGGCCTTCGACAGCACCAAGAAGCTGCTCGACGGCAAGACGAAAGTGGACGCGTTCATTTGCCTGGAGGCCATCGCTTGCCCCGCGGTGGCGGACGTGGTAAACCGTGCCAATATGGCAGGTAAGGTGACGATCATAGCGATGGATACCGACCCGTTGACCGTTGATTGGATCAACAAAGGAGTGATCTCCGCCACCATTACGCAGAAACCTTACACCATGGCGTACTACGGCACGAAACTGCTGGACGACCTGCATCACCATCCGCCCAGCCCGCTTGCCGGCGAATGGAACAAAAATATTTTTTCGCCGATCCCCACCTTCGTTGATACAGGCACTTTCGTTGTCGATAAGACGAATGTAGGCAGTTTAGCCAAAGCTCCCGCGCCCATGAGCGGGCAGTAGAGGAAGCGGCCAGTAGAGGAATAGTACTAAATTTCTCTCCACTTCTCGTTTCATTTGTGATAAAACAATACCGGGCCTGGTCGCATAGTTGAAACCCATAACCGGCAGTCTCATCTCGGCTTTAATGCTCGCAGCCACACTGCCTGCTGCCGATTCACCCGACGCTGCCGAACAACAGCGTATGCTGGACAACATTCGTGAATACGCCAGCCGCTATTTGAACAATCTCCCTAATTTTGTCTGCGCTCGCGTAACAGAAGAATATGAGGCCGGCAAGAAGCCGGAACATTGGAAGCAGCGCAATACGCTTACCTCCCGGCTGGTCTTCAATCAGGGCAGGGAAGACCAGACGCTCGAATTAGTGAACGGCAAAGAAGTTCGCCCAGGCCGTTACATAGAGCGCCGCCTTGAAACGGAAGGCGAGTTTGGCATTCTGATCAGCAATGTGCTGGATAGCAACACCGGCACTGAGATTTCCTGGAGCCATTGGGAAGATTTAGGTGGCAGCCGCGTGGCCGTCTTCGAATATCTTGTCGATTTAAAGCATTCGACGCTTTCTTTGGGCTTGGGCGGTATGGGCCAATTCGTCCCTTATCGCGGCCTGATCTATGCCGACCCAGCCAGTGGCGAAGTCCGGCGCATTACCAATTCTCCCTTCGATATTCCGGACTCCGTGGCCACCAAATCGATCACCACCACCATAGATTACGGCTCGGTCGATATTGGCGATCGCCACTTCGTGCTGCCCGTCACGGCCAGCATCTGGCTCGATACAGGCCACAACAACGTTCTGAACAAAGTCTCATTCCGCGACTACCGCAAGTTTGAAGCCGAATCAAAGATTACTTTCCTGAGCGGTTCGAACTAAGTAAAGGAACACTACGCCTCTGTCGATATGTGACATGCGGCTATGACAAAAACTCGCGCGTTGCTTTGCGCTGTTGGCGGGCTCCTGTTTCTTTCCAATCATCTTTTCGCGGCGGAAGGGCCTGAAGATTACCGTATTGAACTCAGCGCTGGGCTTTGGCGGATGAACGTTAACGGGCTGATCCACGCCAGCGGCACCCCCATCAATCTGATTTCCGATCTGGGCGCAAGCCAGCGGCAGCGCATGTACGATGGCCGCTTCGTCTTCAAGTTCAAGCGCAAACAGCGCCTGGTGGTGGAAGCCACACCCATCTCCCTGAACGGCCTCAATACGGTTCATCGCATGGTCACCTACTTTGGTGAGCAGTACTCCGTGAGCGAAACCCTGAAATCGTCCGCGCAAATGAACCAGATTTACTTCGGTTTTCACCACGATTGGATCAGCGGCTCCATGGGCCGCTTTGGCACCTCGTTCGGCACGGCATATCTCCCTCTTTCCGGCAGCATTGAAGGTGAGCAGTCCGGCCTTCACAAACAAGTCAGCACGCCGTTTGGTCTGCCGTCCCCCGGCGTTGATTTCCGGCTCTACCCCATTCCGGAAAAACGCTGGATTGCGCTCGATGGCTCTCTCCGCGGGCTCAGTGCCGGCCCCTTTGGCCACTGGGTGGAGGGGAACGCCGGTCTCGAAGGCTGGCTAGGCCCCGTCGGAGTTCAGCTTGGATACCGCGAACTCTTCATCGATCTTCATCAGACCGGTATCAATCCCAGAAACGGCATCGACCTTCGCTTCGCCGGTCCCATGGCTTCGCTGCTTTGGAATTGGTAGGCTCAAATGGCTCCCATGAACGCTTCAAGAGTTCTTTCTATCGGGCTGATGTCGTTCTTGTCGAGTAATGAGGCGTAGATATCTCCGCCCAAATCGGCGGGCATCTTCGAGCCAGCCTCGCGGACGATCAAGACATTGCGCTTCCCCTTCAAGCCAATGAAATAGCCCGCTTCAAAAACAACGTTGTCGCGCGGCACGGCGATCTGTTGCTGGCTCGTGTTTACAACGTCGTCGTCTTTGGTAAACAGAAAAATGCCACCGACGGAATGCGCGGCCGCCTGCTCGATTTGATCAAGAATGGTGCGGCCCGGGATGAAATCGGTTTGCCAGTCGAGCACTTTCGCGCCCAGGCTCTGCAAAAAGCGTTTGATGGCGGCGGCTGTCGTAGCAGAACTCCCGCAGTAGCCAAGAAAAACATCGCGCCGCTCTTCCAGAAGATTCTGCCAATAGCGGAAGGGCACGCGAAACTCGTCGGTGTGCAGCCAGCTCAATTGCGCGTCGGCGCCGAACTCTCCAACGTAGCCGCCAAAACTCCAATCAAAGACCACGCGGCGGCGCACATTCTTCTGCACTAGAACCAGAGTGGGCAAGCCCAAAGTGTGAGCCAGCGCGCCTTCATAATGGTTGAACTCGGTTGGCAACAGCGCGGTGTGACCCTCGACATCCTGGAAATTCCAGCGCGGCATGCCCAGAATGGCGGCGCCCACACAACGGCGGGCGATCTCATCGGCATCGCGCGGATTCCAAGCTTTGGGAGACGCCAGGCCGGGCTTGCCTCGGGGATTGGTGAAGATTTCGGGAGTGTAGTTCAGCTTTTCAATCTCTTCGACAATGCCCCACTTGAGTTCGTTGATGTTGGGAGTGAGCCAAGGGTCGGCCGGCAGACTGACATAGATGCGGCGAGTTATTTGCACATTAGCGTTACCGAGCTAGCCAAGAAATCATAACACGGCCTCTGGCGCGGGCTCTTACAATGAAGGTATTGGCCGTTGTTTTCACCAGCCGTAGCATCCCGCGTCAGGCAGAGTTGTGGCTGTGGCCGAACGTGCTGAATCTGGACGCGCCGCTGGTGGCTGTTTTATGGCAGTTGCTGCTGGCAAGAAGCGCGCTTGTACGGCTGAACCCCTTCGAGCCGTGGGCGCTGGGACTGGCCGTGTGGCTCATTTATATTGCCGATCATTTGATGGACACGGCGCGGCCAGCCAGTGGCGAATGGGAACCGCCGCGAAAAGTGTTCTTCCGCACTCATTGGCGAAAGGGGCTGGCGCTTGGCGTTGCGGTGGGGCTCGCGCTCGTGGTGTGCGGAGGTAAGCTGCTATGGGCGTCTACGGTGCGGGGTGGACTTCAGTTGGCGTGCGCGGTGGTGGGCTATTTCAGTCTCACTCATTTGACCCCCGGCGGCTGCCGGATACGCTGGCCGAGAGAAGCGGTGGTGGCGCTGCTTTTCACAGCGGGGACGTTTGGCGCGGTGTGGCTAGGGAACGGGCGGAATTTCGCGCCGCTGGCAGTACCGGCTGCGATCTTTCTGCTCTTATGCTGGACGAACTGCTCAATGATTGAGACCTGGGAATGGGAGGCGGGCGGATGGCTCGAAGTGCATGCACCGGGCCGCGCGGCTCGATGGGCTGCTGGACATGTGGGCGTTGTGGCCGGGGTGATTACCTGCTTTACATTCATCAAGCCGAGCCTATTTGCGCTAGCGGGAATCATGAGCGCCGGGGCTCTTTGGGTCTTGGGCATGAACCGCGGGAAGATACCGATTCGCTTGGTGAGTCCAGCGGCTGATTTGGCACTGTGTTCGCCGATTTTGATGCTGCTCATGGCAGGCGTGGACTGAGCGTGAGCCTGGGAATTACTCCGTTTTTGCGGATCAAGCTCTGCATGGACATCGCGGCTCCGCTTTCTCCGAGTAGCGTGATTCGCCCAGAGCAGCCCATGAAGATTCGAGGACTTCGACGAGATGCCCACTTCTCGGGTGTTTGAACTCTGGACTCTTGACAGGTGGGGCGTGACCAATCTTCGGCCCATTATTCGGGACTAATCGAGAGTACGTACGCCGCTATTAACGAGATAGGCGGATACGCTGTCGAAATCTGCGGGGGCGCGCGTCGAGTCATCCGAGGCCCCTCTGGGAACGAAAATAGTCATCGCCTTTCGAAAGCGGGTAAGAAGCACTCGATATTTGTTGAGAATCTTCGTTTTTGGATCGTCCGCCGACGCCTGGGGGTCACCCATTCCGCTTACCTCGCACCACTTTACTCCCCGGAGGGTTCTTGCGACTAACTTTCCCTCTGGGAACACCATGTCCCCGCCCCATAGTAGGGCGACAAAATCGACCTCAAGTCCCTGCATCTCAAATTCACTCATCGCAACCTCGAGCTGGTTGGAGGATCTGTGATCACCTGCGGGCTCGAGGAACCACTTAACATAATCGATTCCTTGTAGGAACTTATATGCAGGACCTTCGACGCCATCTGCCCGCAGTCTTGCGGCTCCCGAGCTTGCTATAAGGCCGGCACGACGGTCGCCCTTCGCGTTGGCGATCAACCACGATCGAGCAACCTCTAAGTCGCGCGTTATGTAAACAGGCAATCCCTGGGTACTCAGCCTTTGAGCATCCTCTGATCTGCCATCGAGGACAGCGTTTACCCACGCTGCCGTAACGACACTCTCATACGACCGCTTTGAGATGGCAAGATGAAGGTCTGGCACTTCTTTGACCTGCTTTGCAGCAATGGATCCGTCCCGAAAAAGCCGGGAGCCGGCGACCGATGAACCGCCAGATATCGCCTCGGGAGATGTGACGACATTCCACTCGGGATGCTTTGCAATCGCGTCACCCCAAGCGGCCAGTCCAGCTTCTCCTGTATGGATTTCTTGGCCTCCCCCAACCAGTGCGATAATTACAGCCCAGCCGTCATGGCGTCCATGATCTCAAGGACCAGCTCTGGCTCTGAACGGTCGCGCCCGAAATTCTTACGATTGTGTGCCGCGGTCCAGGCTCGCTGCGCCTCATCGAAAACTATGAGTCGGTCTGCCGGAGCATGGCCATTCTCGTAGCTGTCTTTTATGAATCGATGTATCTCCCGAATCCGCGACCTTACCGAACGCGCTGCACCTTTCTTCCGGGCGGCGATGCTACGCCTCAGAGGCGTTTGAAGCACATTAACCAGGGGCTTGTTTCCGGAAAGGAACGACGCCTGGTCCTTTTCAAGGTTGAGATCCCTAGCCAGAACTTGCACGACATTGAGGCCTGCTAAAGTCTTCCCAGCACCAGGGACACCTGTGACTACGATCAGCTGTTTTAGCCCGTGAGCCCGAGCTGTTGCTACTATTTCTGTGATTGCCCTTTGCGTCGCTTGAAGGTGGTCCTCCCTGCGCGATTGAATGCGAGGTCGCATATGTCATGACCGGCATAGACCTCCGAAGCCGCCTGAATAATGCCGGGGACCGGGAAATAACGCGAAGCATTCCATAACCGGGCATCTATTGCGGTATCCCTTCCACCCCAAACCTCGAAGCTGCGCAGAATTGTTTCGGAGAGTATCTCAGGGCGAATCGCAGCACCCTGGTGTTTGGAGGTAGCATCCAGTTTTATGGTGGATTTGAATCTACCCAGCGCGATTGGAATAGCAGTACGGCGGCGGGACTCTTCATGAAAGTCAACTAAGTTCAATGAATACTCCTGCGCCTGTTTGAGTGCCGCAGCAGCGCTGGCGGTGTTCCCACCTTTGTACTCGATTACATAGATCACGTCACTTGCCAAGAGCACGCAGTCCACTCTTTGGCCGATACCCGGCAGGACGTACTCAAGAAGTACCCACCATTGTGAAGCCGCAGGCAGTGATTCCAGAAGTTCTCGAAGGGCCTCCTGCAACTGCGTAATTTCAGATTTCCACGAAAACGTTGTGGCGGGGTTGGTGTCGAAGCCCTCCGCAGCTAGTCCCGTCGTTAATCGGCCCAGGAGTTGGTCGGGATGGGCACCAACAAAATCCTTCATCCTGTCCATGTACGGTGCAGCCACCTCCGATGACACTTCTTACTTCCGCTTCGACGTGGAACGCCCGCTCATCACCGCACTTTTCGCGCCGTCCCCCTCCTCACACGCCGCCAGAAAGCATTCGCCCGCCCAACATCCACCATGATTTGTCTCCGTAGCGCCGTCGAATCCGGAAACTGTCGCTCCGCGCGTATAAAACGGCGGAACTCTATTCGGATATGCCCCGGCGACAGCCCATCCAGCGGAGCCAGCAGAAATGTCTCCACCGTGAGTTCGGTGCCGTCGAAAGTAGGCCGAGTGCCTGAGTTCGTAATGGAGGGCCAAACCCGCCCTGTCGCCGGTTCGACCGTCTGCGTGATGTAAACGCCGCGCGGGATGATTTGGCCTTCGGGCGGCTTGATATTCAGAGTCGGAACGGTTTCCCGCGAGCCGATACCGTGCCCTTTAACCACCTCGCCTTGCAATGAGAAGCAGCGGTTCAGCAGGCGGCCCGCAAAGGCAACGTTGCCGGCCGCGATGTTTTGGCGGACGGCGGAACTGGATACCAGATTGCCGCGATAGCTCACGGGCGCGAGGAAGCACGCTGCGAAATCGTGGATCTGGCCGAGTTCCGTCAAGGTGCCAGTCGTGCCCGCCTGTTTGTGGCCAAAGCGGAAATTCTCACCCACGAACACGGCCTTCGCCTGCAAACCCTGAACCAGGATCTGCGAAACAAACTCCGCGGGAGTGAAGCGCGCAAGCCGATCGTTAAAGGGCAGGATGAGAATGCGTTCAGCGCCGGCAGCGCTCAATAGTCGAACGCGCTCATCCAACGGGCAGATCAATTCCGGCACTCGCTCGGGAGCGACGAACACGGCCGGATGCGGATGGAACGTGAGTACCGCCGGACACATGCCATGTTCGCGCGCATAATCGCACGTAGCTTTCAGCAGCGCTTGATGGCCGCGGTGAACACCATCAAAATTGCCGATCGTTAAGGCGCAAGGTCCAAAATCGCCCTGCGCCGAATCCAGGGAAGAGTGGACTTGCGCGCTCATGCGCCCAACCGTCCTATGGGGATTTCCAAGCCGTCATAAGCGATCTGCACATGATCGGGCAGACGCGCCGCCAAGGCGCTATGCAGCACGTCGTGCGAAATGTGCGTAAAGAACGCGCGCTTGGGCTTGAGCAGTTCCACCGTACGCAGAGACTCCTCAACGGTTGAGTGCGTCGGGTGCGGATTGTGGCGCAACGCATCAAGGAACAGGACGTCAAGGCCGCGCAACCGGTCCATGCTGCCAGAGGGAATGTCGCTGTGATCGGTAAGATAAGCGCAATCGCCGAAGCGGAAGCCATGGGCGACGCCGCGCCCGTGCGCCAGGAGGATCGGCTGAAATTCGAGACCCGCGGCGCAAATAGGATTAGCGTCAAAAATGTGCGGAGTGAGACGCGGGCGGCTCGATT
Source organism: Bryobacterales bacterium (assembly GCA_963785595.1). GTDB lineage: Bacteria > Acidobacteriota > Terriglobia > Bryobacterales > Bryobacteraceae > Bog-105. The sequence goes on from CAWAVY010000008.1 coordinate 288,608, forward strand.
CGGAAGGCGAGTCGTCGAATACGTATTGAAATGTGCGGCGGATGGCGGCAAGAGCGTCGGCGGAAGCGTAGATCGGGATGTCGGTCTTCTGCATAAAATTGAAAGGCCGCACGTCGTCCAAGCCGAGGACGTGATCGGCATGCGAATGGGTGAAGAGAATCGCGTCAATGCGATCGATCTTGAAGCGCAGGGCCTGATATCGGAAATCCGGCGCGGCGTCGATGAGAACGCGATGACTGCCGAAGCGCACTAGAACGGAGGGGCGCAGGCGCTTGTCGCGGCTATCTGTAGAAGCGCAGACCTTGCAGCGGCAGCCAATCATAGGAACACCCACGCTGGTGCCGGAACCGAGGACCAGGATCGAGGCGCGCTCGAAATTTTCGAGCATCTATTCGGTCTTGCTTCCCTTGCCGCCGTCGGGAGTAATGATGAGCGGGCCGTCGTCCTTCTTTTCGGCCGCGGCGGTCGTCTCAATATTTTTCTTGAGATCGTCGGAGACCTGAATGAAGCGGAAGCGCAGTTCCGTCAAGCCGTTTTCGATCAGCCGTTGTTCTTCAGTGGTCAGGTTGCCACGCGTCTTCTCCTGCAACATGCCTAGCATGTCAATCGAATGGCGCGCCAGGGGAAGGTTGGGTTCATTCTCTTCGTCGGTTTCACCCAGGCGCAGCAATCCCAATTGCATTTGGGTTTGCATGAGGATGGATTCCACTAGAAAAGCAAAGTTGGCGGGGGGCATCGGAAAATCAGGCGGTAATTTTGGGGTTTCAGCCATACAACACTTCATTTTACTGACTTGCGGCTGTGCGAGGATCATGCCATGAACGAAAGTTTCGCCGAAGCGGGCCGGAAATTCAGTGAACTAGTGGAAGTCATGGCCCGCCTGCGCGCGCCGGGTGGCTGCCCCTGGGACCGCAAGCAAACCTTTGAAACCATCAAAACCTACCTTCTGGAAGAAGCCTATGAAGTGATGGACGCCATTGATCGCGAGGATTGGCGCGGGCTGGAAGAAGAGTTGGGAGATCTGCTGTTGCAGCCCGTTTTTTTCGCGGCAATGGCAGCCGAACAGGGGCGGTTCACCATCAACGATTCGCTGGATGCCATCAATCAAAAGCTGGTGAGGCGGCATCCGCATGTGTTCGGCGACGCGCACGCGGAAACCTCGGACGATGTGAAAGTCCACTGGGACAAGATTAAGAAACAGGAGAAAGCGGATCAGGGTGTGTCTCCGCCCGAGTCCATTTTAGACAGTGTGCCCCGCAACTTACCCGCGCTGATGGAAGCCGATAAAATCAGCCACAAGGCGGCAGGCCCGGGGTTCGATTGGCCCGATATCGGTGGCGTCCTAGCGAAGGTTCGCGAAGAGGCCGAGGAACTGGCGGCAGCGCATGAACAGGGCGACGCGCGGCATATCGAACACGAATTGGGAGACTTGCTTTTCACCGTGGTGAACTTGGCGCGCAGGGTGAAGGTAGATCCGGAGCAAGCCTTGCGCAAAAGCAATGCGCGCTTTCGCAGCCGCTTCGCGCATGTCGAGCAAAGAGTGGCGCAATCGGGCCAGCCATTTGCCGATGTTCCCTTGGCGCAACTCGAAGAGTGGTGGCAGCAGGCGAAGACGCTTGGCCCTTAGACGTTTCCTGTAACCGGTTCGCGCCAGGCAACGCCTAATTGATCTGAACGGCAACAGCGTGAAAATGATGCTAACTCGACGCCATCTTCTCCAATTCGCGGCCATCGCGCCGCCCCTTCTAAACAAGGCTTTTGCCTCATCGCATGACGACTTCTGGAATTCCAAAGACCCTGCTCAATGGACCGATAAAGAGGTCACCCAAATTTTGACGCACTCGCCGTGGGCGAAACAGCCGTCGGTCGAATCGCCAGGGAACCAAGGAAGAATGGGTTTTCCCGGCGGTGGTGGGATGGGCAGAGCCGGTGCCGGTGTGGGCGGCATCGGCGGAGGCGGTATGGGCGGCGGTCGAGGAACGGGCGGTGGCGGCATGGGTCAAGATAGCGGTGGCGGAGGTTGGGGCGGCTCTGGCATGCAGAATGTACATGCGCTGGTGCGCTGGGAAAGCGCTTTGCCGGTCACAGCCGCTGAAAAGAAAGCTGCGCCCGCCGAAGCCGCTCAATCGTACATCGTCAGTGTGAGCGGTCTGCCCTCACGGCAAAACAACGCAAACGGCGAAGACAGTGACCGCGCGGAGCGCATGTCTGGAATTGTTAAGGAATACACCTCGCTTGATCGCAAAGGAAAAGACTCCATATCTCCCGACCGTGTCGATTTCACCGAAGACGTAGACGGGGGCACCTGGCGAATTACTTTTCCCCGCGCCGGTAACCCCATCACGCTGGAAGATAAGGACGTCACTTTCATCACAAAGATCGGTCGCGTCTCTTTGAAGGCGAAGTTTTCGCTGAAGGAAATGATGTTCAAAGATCAACTGTCATTGTGAGGCATGTTGCGCCCGGCTGTGCCGGTATAATTGCCGCGTGAACCGCAGACGTTTTCTGTCCACTACTGCCGCTGGTACCCTCGCGCGCGCATCTGGCTTGTTCGCGGCTGTCGCGCCCAAAGTCCCGATCATTGACAGCCATATCCATTTGTTCGATATTTCTCGTCCGCAGGGCGTGCCGTGGCCTGCGAAAGACAGCTCCATTTACCAGAGCGCACTGCCGCCTCGCTACCGGAAAATTGCTCTGCCTTTTGGAATCGTGGGCGCCATAGAAATAGAATGCAGTCCTTGGGTCGAAGATAATCAGTGGGTTCTGGATGTCGCGGCGAAAGATTCCATCATCGTAGGCACCATCGGCGACCTGGTGCCCGGCTCGCCGTCTTTCCCTAAACAGTTGGAGCGGCTTCACCGCAATCCCTTATTTCGCGGCATTCGCTACGGCAACATCTGGGACCGCGACTTGGGAATAGACATCGCTAAGCCGGAATTTATCAGCCACCTGAAGCTGCTTGCATCGGCAGGTCTGGTGCTCGATACCGCCAATCCCAATCCCGCGTTAATCAATGCCGTTGTTCGCGTCACCGATCGCGTTCCCAATCTCAAAGTAGTGATCGATCACCTGCCCGAACTGGCGCTGCCCGGCGATGCGCAAGATCTGCAACTCCTCGGCCATCGCCCGCAGGTGTTCGCTAAAGTCTCCGGCATCGTGCGGTCGGTGGATGGCCATGTGCCGCTCGATATCGAATTTTACCGGGACCGCCTGGATCGGATTTGGGAAACGTTCGGGGCCGATCGATTGCTTTATGGCAGCGATTGGCCCAATAGCGATCAGTGGGCACAATACCCGGATGTTTTCCGCTTGGCGCACGAATTTATTTCGTCGAAGCCGCCGGCCGCTCTTGAGAAATTCTATTGGAAGAATTCGCTGACGGCCTATGCATGGCATAAACGTGATCCCAGTCAGCCATAACCCCTTCAGCCTCGCAGACTGTTGCGCAATTGCCGGACTGGCTCGATTTCCGCACCACCAACCCACCCAATCGCCCACTGCGGAAAATCGTGCCTGTACCAGCAATTGCCCCCGAGCCACACTGGCACGGGCTGGCATTCGCGTCCGTCCGAATCTTCGGCATGAAAACGATCCGGCATTGGGCAGTTTCGCCTGCGTTTTTCCTGTTCCGCGACCCTCCTGGCCCTTCGACTCTCAGACTTGACTCTTCTACTCCCTTCGGGTAATAGTAGTAAACACCTTTTGGAGGATGGGCTATGCAGCAGTTCCCCAATTTGAAGCGCGGATCGTGGACGTGGAAACTCGCATACATATCGCTGCTCTGCCCAGTCGCTCTCTGCGCACAAGTGCCCGGCATCAATGTCAACATGGTCTCCGGTATCACCTGGCCGAATGGCGATCCGTTCCTCCAACGGCAAAATGAGCCGAGCATCGCCGCCTCCACCCGCAACCCTCTTCATCTGCTCGCGGGAGCCAACGATTATCGCAGCGTTGATTTGCCCTTCGTCGAAGATTCGGAAGAGCACAAAGATGCCTGGCTCGGTGTCTTCAAATCCTTCAACGGGGGCAAAACATGGAGCAGCACGCTCTTACCTGGTTGTCCTTATGAAACGCCCGTCTGTACCAGCAACAGCGCGCCTCTTTCCGGGAAATATCAAGCGGCTTCCGACCCGGTGGTGAGAGCGGGTACCAACGGCATGTTCTATTACAGCGGGATCGCCTTCCAACGGGACCAAAGCGCCGGTGTTGTCTTCGTCGCCCGCTATATCGATAACAACAACAAAGAGAACGGCGATCCGATCGAGTATCTCGGCACCTCCATCGTATCGTCCGGCGGCGCTTCCAGCTTCTTGGATAAACCCCCGACGCCCAACTTTTTGGATAAACCTTGGATCGCCGTTGATATTCCCCGTCCAGGGGCGCTGTCGTGCGAGGTCAACGGCGAATCGTTTCTGGGAGGCAACGTTTACCTGGCCTATGCCAGCTTTCCCGCTTCGGACGAAAGCAACGCCGCCATTCAGTTCTCACGGTCGCGCGATTGCGGGGCTACTTGGAGTAAACCTATCCAGATCGTCGGCAACACAACCAGCAATCAAGGGCCCGCGTTCGCCATCGATCACGCCACTGGAACGGTCTACCTTGCGTGGCGGCAGTACACCGCATCGGCGGGCGCAATATTTGTCGCCAAATCGACCGACGGTGGCGCTAGTTTCGGCCCGCCCGTTAAGGTTGCCAACCTGGTGGCGTTCGATCAGGAAACCACCGTAAATTCATTCCGCACCAGTTCCTATCCTTCGCTGACCACTGACCCCGAAGGGCGCGTCTATGTCGCCTGGGCAGACCGCGTCGGACCTTCGAATACCCTTGGCTGCGGCCCGGAACCATGCGCGCGCATTGTTGTTTCATCTTCCACCAACGGCCTTGTCTGGACCGACCCGCAAGTAGCGGAGATTACCGATGCGCCCGGACATCAGTGGATGCCCGCCCTAACCTTCTCCGGTGGGCTGCTTTCCTTAATTTATTACGATTCCCGTTACGACCACTACCAGGGCGTACTGGTCTGTCCATTGAAGAAATGCACGGATACGTCTCAATATGTCGAGCAATTTGTGCCGACTAACGATGACGTAGGCGCGGTTTTCACTCCCGGCATTGTCGATACCATCTCGCTGAATCGCCGTCACACCATCGACGTGCGTGCCGTTCAATGTTCGCCCGGCTGGCCGTTGGAGTTCTCGCCTTCGGTGGCTGTCACTCAATACCTGTTCGGAAGATCAACCGCTACCAAGGGAGACAAACCGATCGATCAACTCCGTTATGATGCGCCCAATGTGCCGATGTTCGGCAGCGGCACCGTACCGTTTCTCGGAGATTACATCGACATTACGCCCGTTCCCGCATTCCTTCCCGTAATGACTGGAACCCGCTTGGTGTGGCGTTACAACGCTGATCCGGCAACCGGTTCGGTGCTGCAAGCCGCATGGACAGACAACCGCGATGTAATTCCGCCCCCTGACCAGGATTGGAAGAACTATACACCCCCAGAGCCCCCATCGCCCAGTGTCTTCGCGAAGGGTGTTACTACACAGTCCTGCTCTGATCAGTACACCGGCACGCGCAATCAGAATATCTATACTTCGCGGATCGCCTCAGGTGTGGTTGCCGGCTCTCTCGGCAACACCAAACAGCTATCGTCGGCCATCGAGCGTGGCTTTGTCGTCTTCGTCGAGAACACAGCCAAGGTCGCTAAAACCTATCGGCTCGCCATCCCAAGCGGCCAGCAGCCGCCGGGTGGTTATGCCTCGTTCGTTTCGAAAAGTACGCCGCCCGTCACAGCGATTGCCGTTGAGGTTCCAGCGGTTTCGAGTATTGCTCGTACCGTTTTCGTCACATCTTCGGATCCGCGCGCTTCCTTAAGTGTGGTCGTGAATGAGATCGCTGGCCCGTTAGGCACGCCCGTCTCCGGGCCAGGAACCCAAACCACCATTCAACTCAATCCCGATCTTACGAATCCGGATCTGACCAATCCTGATTTAACCAACCCGAGCCAATCCGCCACCAGCGTTCTGAGCACTGAAATCTACAATCCCGATCTTACAAACGTTGGGCAAACGGCCCCGGATCTGACAAATCCCGATCTCACCAATCCGGACTTAACCAACCCCGATTTAACAAATCCAGACATCACCAATACGGGCTTGACCGACAACGGAGCGCCCAAACCCGACTTAACAAATCCCGATCTCACGAATCCAGACTTAACGAACCCCGCCATCACGTCCCCGGATCTAACCAACGGCTCCATCAGCGATACGCTCTATGAGATCACCAACAATGGCAATACCGCCGCAGCCTTTGACGTAAAGCTGGTTCTCAAGGGCCAGATTCCCGATGGCATTGTCCTGCAACTCCTGCTCTATCGGGTTTACACCGTTCCGGCCGAGAAAAATTGCAGCGTCATTAACCAGGCCCAAAATCAGCTGGTGGCGAATATCGTCAACCCGGCATTCACAAAATCCCCCGATCTTACTAATCCGGATCTAACCAATGGCAGTGCCAGTAATGCAACCTTGGCGCTTGCGCCCGGCGAGCAAGCCCGCATCGATATACGAACCGCATCTCCATCCAAGGCGATCACCTTCAATCCGCTCACTGCGATCAACGTCGTGGCCCTCGCTCAATCCGTAAACAGTGATCTCAAGGTAGCCAATCCCGGCGTGGCCCCGCTTCCCGCCATCGCTTCGTCCGGTGTCACCGTGGTCCCCGCCGCTTTACCCGCTGGAAACGCTAACGGCGGATACGTTGGCGCCCTGAAGACGGCCCGTTCCGGCGTTGGCCCCGTCACCTGGTCGGTGACCGGCGGAAACCTGCCGCCCGGCTTGACTTTGAACCCGGCAACCGGACTTGTTTCCGGTGTTCCAACATCGCCAGGCACTTATACATTCACTGCCACTGCACCTCCACCGCAAATCCATTGAACTCGGATTCCGCCGTTTACACCATCGTGGTGGGCTCAACCGCGCAGGTAGATAAAGTGCCGCCGGCACTAGTCTCGCTATCGTTCCCTGCCAAGGTAGACGCGACGCAAGGTCCGCAAAACATCCCCGTGACTGTATCTGCGAGTGACGATCAGTCAGGCGTTTTGTTAGCGTGTTACGAATTTCAAGGTCCTGCGGGCGGCCTGCTGACGGGTTGTGCCTACTCAACCAGCGCCGCCTTGAAAGCTACCTTGAACGGGACTCTCGCCGTACCCCAATTTGCCACCTCCGGTTCCTGGACGCTGTCGTTACTATACGTTTACGATTACGCCGGCAACCTGAGTCAATACAGCACCGCCGATATAACCGCCAAAGGTCTGCCCACTTCGATGTCGATCCTGGGCGAAACTCCACACATCGCGCTCACCAGCCTCAGCTTCAGCCCCAACAATGTTGACGTTACAACTGCTCCAAAAACCGTTGCGTTTACCCTCGGTGTTGACGACACCGCCAGCGCAGCGGGGGTCATTGTGGAAGCCATCGGTCCTAATTCGCAATCTGCCTACATGTCGGCTACACTGAGTTCCGGAGTGGCCTCCGGCGGAGTCTGGAAAGCTAACCTCACCATTCCGCAAAGCGCCCAGGCCGGTAATTGGGCAATCTACCTTTATATCTACGATCTCGCTGGAAATGTGCTTTATCTATATCCGGCCGATCTGCACAAACAAGGATTTCCGAACTCATTATCTGTTGTCTCCCTTGCTGCCCCTCCCAAGCTTACGGCCATCACGGTTCCCTCCTCGGTAAACACTACCGCCAGCGCACAAACCGTGAATGGAACCGTGAGCGTGAAAGATGCCTCGGGTGTGACTTTGATTTACGTCGCCTGGCTGAGTCCCTCGAGCGGCCAATACACGTATGCCTATATCCAACCTACCGGTGCTGATGAGTTTCTGGGCACTTGGCCTATTCAATTTACCCTTCCCCAAAATAGTCAACCTGGCATCTGGAAGCCATATTTCGTTGAGCTTGTGGATGCTTCTGGCTTGTACAGTATTTTGTACCAGAGTGATCTAGCTGCCTTAGGCATCTCCGCCAATTTCACAGTGGTCTCTAATGCTGCCGCTCCCTTGCTTACGGGCATCTCGGTCCCCTCATTGGTAAACACCAGCGCCGCCGCGCAAACCGTGAATGGAACCGTAAGCGTGAAGGATACCTCGGGCATAATTTTGATTTACGCGATCTGGATAAGTCCCTCGGGTGCCCAATACACGTATGCCTTAACCGAGCCTTCGACTGCTAACGGGTTTCTGGGCACTTGGCCTATTCAATTTACCCTTCCGCAACATAGCGAACCTGGCGTCTGGAAGCTATATCTCGTTGAGCTTGCGGATGCCGCGGGCTTGTACAGTGTCTTGTACCAGAGTGATCTCGCCGCCTTAGGCATCTCCGCCAATTTCACTGTTCAGTAGAGTCATGGCTTGTTTGTTCATTACCGGAGGCACTACGAATGCTCAGGCAGCAGTGCTGCGATCTTTTCCGGTCCTATGAAAAATAGTGACGTAAATCCCCTATCGAATCAATCACATAAAAATCTCGTAGGTTCCAAAAATTTCGACAGCACCCCGAATTAAACGGCCATTTTTCATCCGTCCTCCTGACGGCCCCAAAAGGGGGCCGTGCGGCGGATCACCAAAGTTCAAAATAATTCTTTTCCCTTCTTATCAACCACTTAACCCCCAAATTTTTATTCCCCCGTTCGCCCCTCTGTTCCAATCGAGGTGGAAATACATTTATGTCCACCGAAGCTCAAATCAACGCTAACCGCGCCAATGCGCAATCCTCCACCGGCCCGTCGTCGCCGGAAGGAAAACTGAAATCTTCCCACAACGCCGTCAAAACCGGCCTTACCGGACGTACCATCCTCCTGCCTAGTGATGACGTCGCCGCCTACGAAAACTTCGTCGAAATTCTCAACCGCAAATATCAGCCCAAGGACGATTACGAGAAACACCTCACCCAAACCATCGCCGATACCGAATGGCGCTTGCTTCGCATCCCCACTCTCGAAACCGGCTATTACGCTCTTGGCCGTCACGAACTCGCCGCCGAATGCGCCCACGAATCCAATCCCCAAGTCCGCGCCGCCATGCTCGACGCCCTCATCGACCGCACCTTCAAGAAAGACCTCCGCAATCTCGCTTTACAGGAACGCCGCTTACGCGCTCAGCTCGCCAAGTTCGTGGCCGAACTCAACCAACTGCAAGAAGATCGTGAAGCCATTCAGTTCCAACGCCGCAACCGCATCATGATGCGCAAGTCCGAACGCATCGGTGGTTTCAGACCTCCACCCAACGCTGTCGAACATTTTGGCTTCGAATTTACTGAGGAATATCTCGATACCCGTTTCGAGGCCCAACACATCGGAGGCCAGGAAGCCGTCAAGCAATTTGACCGCTCCTGGAAAGCTCAAATGATCAAAAAAGCCGCCTAATCTCCTTCGGCACCTCACTCCATCTCAAGCGTTAGGACAAGCCCACACCCTTACTGCGCCGATTCTGCATTTTTGGTGGTGTGGTGGAGCAGGCGGTTCCGCCTGCTAAACGCCGGGGAGCGCCGAAATCATCAATCCTATGAAAAATAGTGACGTAAATCCCCTATCGAATCAATCACATAAAAATCTCGTAGGTTCCAAAAATTTCGACAGCACCCCGAATTAAACGGCCATTTTTCATCCGTCCTCCTGACGGCCCCAAAAGGGGGCCGTGCGGCGGATCACAGAAGTTTGAAAAAAAGTTTCTTCAACACACTCAACAACTTAAGCTAAAAAAACACGGCAAGCCGTTCGGGGCTCACTTTAAGCTGAGGTCGTTCCTAAAGGATTTTGCCAGGAGTAACCCACCACATGAGCGTAGTTTTAGCTTATAAGAATTTTGCCGCCAACCGCAATATTAGTCATATCGGACTTGGCGTCGCGGCGATCAATACCGCGAAAGTTTTGCGCCGCGACGGAATTGTTACCGACGTATGGCCCATTCTGAGCGCCGCCGATTTGCGGGCCAGATTAGAAGTGAAGCCGGTTGAACAAGTCATCATCTCCGCGCCTTGGATTCCCACCGTGGAGTTGCAAGATTTGGCCTATCAATTTACCGACACGAATTTCGCGGTCGTGTGTCATTCGAACGTCGGCTTCTTGCAGGCCGATCCTAACGGCGTCAAGCTGGTTCGCGAAACGCTTGAGCTTGAAATGGCAACCCACAACGTGCGCCTGGGCGGAAACAGCCGCCGCTTCTGCCATTGGATTGAATCAACTTTCGGCGGCCACTGCTACTATTTGCCGAACCTCTACTATTTGGATTGCCAGCCCAACCGGCAGCGGCCGTTTTGTGGTGGCGGCACATTGCGCATTGGCGTTTTCGGCGCTGTCCGGCCGCTTAAGAACCTGATGAGTTCCGCCGGCGCTGCGCTCGAAATATCGCGCCGATTACGGGTGCCTCTGGAGCTTTGGATTTCGGGCGGCCGAGCGGAAGGTGGTGGTGAAACTGTGCTCGCCGCAGTCAAACAAATGATCGCCGGCTTGCCGAATGTCGAGCTCAAGCTGAATGGCTGGCAATCGTGGCCGAACTTCCGCAAAACGGTGGCTCACATGCATTTGCTGTTGCAACCCAGTTACACCGAATCGTTCAACATGGTAACGGCGGACGGTACGGCGGAAGGCGTCGCTTCCGTTGTGTCGGAGGCCATCGATTGGGCGCCTGACGATTGGAAAGCCGATGTGGACGATGTGCTCGCTATCGCTCGCGTAGGGCGGCGGCTTTTGTGCGACTCGAGCGCGGCCGAAGAGGGCCTGCACGCACTGAAGGGCTATGTCGCCGAAGGAATCCGCTCTTATCGCGAGTACTTCACTATTCGATAAGCATGCAATCGCCATACGAGAAGAAACGATAGCGGGCCGCCACAGCATGCCGGTAAGCGGCGAACGTCAGATCGCGGCCGGCAAACGCACTCACCAGCATGAGCAAGCTCGATTCGGGCAAATGAAAGTTGGTGAGCAAAGCGCCGGTAGCCCCGAACCGATAGCCCGGATAGATAAAAATATTCGTCGAGCCGCTCAGGGCAGTCAGGCCGCCGCGCAGCATGGCGGTCTCCACTGTCCGCACGCTGGTTGTGCCCACGCAAAAAATTCGCGCGGCCTCGCGCATGGTCTCTGCGGCGGCCGCGCTGATCTCGAAACGCTCTTCGTGAAGCTGAATCCTTTCCAGCTTCGCGGCCCGCAGCGGCGCGAAGGTACCAAGTCCTACATGTAACGTTACTTCGGCCACCTTCGCGCCCGCCGCACGGCACTGTTCCAGAATCTCAGGGGTGAAATGTAAGCCCGCGGTGGGTGCCGCTACCGCGCCACTGTGTTTGGCGAAAACCGTTTGATAGCGTTCGCTATCCAGGTCGTTAGGGTGCCGCTCAATATAGGGAGGCAAAGGCATCTCACCAATCTCCTGCAATAGCTCGGCCACTGGCTCCGTCGTGAACGAATGGAAGCGCATCGTTCGTTCGCCGAATTCGCCATACGTTAAAACCTCGGCTCGCAGGCCTCCTGGGAACAGAATCGCATCGCCAACCAGCACCCGCTTTCCCGGCCTCACTAAACAGCGCCATAGGTTTTGGTTATCATCCTCCGCTTCCAACAGAAACACTTCCACCCGCGCGCCTTCGCTGGTATTCCTCGTGCCGTGCAAGCGCGCGGGGAAGACCCGTGTGTTGTTGAGCACCAGGCAATCGCCCGGCCGGATATAGCGGCTGAAGTTGCTAAAGACATCGTCGTGAAAGGTGTTCTTCTCGCGCGAGACTACCAGCATGCGCGAAGCGCCGCGTTCTGCCGCCGGCTCCTGCGCAATCAGTTCCTTCGGAAGTTCATAATAAAAGTCGGATACTTGCAAACAATCATTTTAGGTATTGAGAGTTCGTGCGATGAGACCGCGGCGGCGGTACTCGCCGATGGGCGGCGGATTCTTTCCACTGTGGTGGCGTCTCAGCTCGATACGCACGCCAAATATGGCGGCGTGGTGCCGGAACTGGCATCGCGCGAACATTTGCGGGCCATTGTGGCGGTGGTGCGGCAGGCGCTCGAAAATAGCGAGTTGGGTTTGGCGAACCTCGATGCCATCGCCGTCACGGCTGGCCCCGGCTTGGTGGGCTCCTTGTTAGTGGGTGTGACCTATGCCAAAGCGCTCTGTTTCGCGCGTAAGATTCCGCTCATAGCGGTGAATCACGTGGAAGGGCATATCCATTCCGTGCTGCTCGAGAATCCGGACTTGCGCTTTCCCGCGCTCGCCTTGGTGGTGAGCGGCGGCCATACCCACATGTTCCAGGTGGAAGCCCTTGGCCATTACCGCCTGCTGGGCAAAACCCGCGACGACGCAGCCGGCGAAGCCTATGACAAAGTGGCCAAGCTGTTGGGGTTCGGCTATCCGGGCGGACCGCTGATTGATAAATTGGCGCCGTTTGGCAACCCGCGCGCCGTGAAATTCACGCTGGCGAAGATGAAGGGCAACGAACTCGATTTCAGCTTTAGCGGACTCAAAACGGCCGTGCTGCGCTGGACCCAGCAACATGACGTGAAAGCTGAGACTGATGCCCGGCGGGCCCTCAAGAATCCGGACTTGACGGCGCTCCGAGCCGCCACGCCGCAGCAAACGCTCGATCTGTTAGCCAGTTTTCAACAAACCGTGATTGATGAACTGCTGGGCCACACAAGCGCCGCAGCGGAACAAATCGGCGCCGAATCTATCATTGTGGCGGGCGGTGTGGCGTGCAATACCGGGCTTCGTAAACAGGCGCAGCAAAGTGGCTTTCCCTATTACTTTCCAACCCCCCAGCTTTCCACAGACAACGCCGCCATGATTGCCGCTGCCGCCTATCCAAAATTTCTGCGCCAGGAGTTTGCGGGCTTCGATCTCAAAGCGCAAGCCGGCCTGATGCTAGCTTGAGGTTATGGGTCCTCACGCTCCAGGCGAGCAACCGAAGCTGCCAATACCCGGCGTCAAAAATATCATCGCCGTCGGCTCAGGCAAAGGCGGGGTTGGTAAAAGCACCGTTGCGGTTAACTTGGCTATCACGCTCTCCCGTCTCGGCTATGCGGTTGGGCTGATGGATGCCGATGTCTATGGGCCGAACGTGCCGCTGATGATGGGTATTCAGCAAACGCCCCACGCGATTGGGCAGAGAATTCAGCCGCTGGAAGCCTATGGCGTACGTTTGATGTCAATGGCTTTTTTGAACCCCGGCGACAAGCCGCTTGTTTGGCGCGGGCCCATGTTGAATTCGGTGATCCAGCAATTCCTGCGGAATGTAGATTGGGGCGAACTGGATTATCTGGTCATCGACTTGCCGCCGGGTACTGGCGATGTGCAACTGACGCTGATTCAAACCACACCGTTGACTGGGGCCGTTGTGGTGACCACACCTTCCGACGTTGCTTTGGAAGACGCCCGCAAAGCGGTGAATATGTTCGAGCAGGTTCGCGAGCAGGTCCTCGGCATCGTCGAGAACATGAGTTACCTCGAGCACAACGGCGAAAAGCTCTACGTGTTCGGCAAAGGCGGCGGCGCGAGAACGGCGGAGAAGATGAATGTACCGCTGCTGGCGGAGATTCCCCTCGATCCCGCCACGCGCGAAGGCGGCGATTCGGGCAAGCCCATCGCCACGTTAGGACCGGGCAATAAGCAAGCCAAGCTCTTTGAAGATCTGGCGCGCAAACTTGTCGAACTGGCCGCCGAAAGCAGCAAGCACAAACAGCGGCCCACCATTACCATTGCGGATTGAACCGAACCACACCCACTGGCGTACACTGTCGGCTATGACCCGTTTTCTTCTCTACGCCCTGATTGCCGCGTCTCTGGTATGCGCCCAGCAAAAACCCGCCGAGACTCCCGCTCCCACACCCCCTGCCGCTGCTGCTCCTCCCCCCGCCGATCTTGGTCCTGAAGCCATTGTGCAAAAGCTCTTCGATGCCATGGCGGCGCGCGACGCTCTTGCCGCCAAAGATCTCTTTGTTCCCGATGCGGGCCTCTTCTCGCTGGGCACGAACGGCAAGGCCAGCCGTATGCCGCTCATCGACTTTCTCAATGTTCTCGGCTCAGGCAAGGCCGAATGGAAGGAGCGCATCTGGAACGCTACCGTCCTCGTGCATGGACCCATCGCAGTGGTATGGGCGCCGTATGATTTTCATCTGAAAGGCGACTTCACACACTGCGGTTACGATTCGATCAGTCTTCTAAAAACCGCCGCCGGCTGGAGAATCACCTACATCTCGGACACGCGCGAGACGGAGGGCTGCGTCAATCCACTCGGCCCGCCCGCTCACTAAAGTCGTCTACTGAACCTGGCCGAGCGGGCGAATCCAAATATTGCGAAAGCGCACGGGATTTCCGTGATCCTGCAACTTCAGCGGACCTTGCGGCGCATGCACCACAAGTTTGGGAAGTTGGCGATGCCCGGTGGCTCCCAGGATTTGCGTGTGGTTCTGAACAACCACTCCATTGTGAAAGATGGTGACGTGCCCCGGCACGTCCAGTTGGCCTTCTTTGAAGCGCGGCACGGTAAATACGATGTCATACTGTTGCCACTCGCCAGGGGGTCGGCAGGCGTTCACCAGCGGCGGCGTTTGGCCGTAAATCGATCCCGCCTGGCCATCGGCGTACGTGAGGTTGTTATAGCAATCGAGCACCTGCACCTCGTAGAGTCCGAGCAAAAAGATCCCGCTGTTCCCGCGCCCTTGACTATCGCCCTGCGGCGGTGAAGGCTCCCTCCATTCGACGTGAAGCTGGCTATCGCCAAATTCAGCGCGCGTAAACATGTCGCCTGCGCCCTTGACCACTTCAACGTAACCGTTTTCCACTTTCCATTTGGCGGGCTCTCCCTTTTCGGTGCGCCAAGCGTCGAGATTGGCCCCATCGAAGAGCACCACCGCGTCCGATGGCGGCTTGCCGGGAACATCCGGCGTACTGAATGTGCCCGGCGTGATGACGGGCGGGCGGGGACGCGCGTCGTCGTGGACGCGCCACTTGCTACCCGGAATGGTTGGGCCATCCGTATAACCCGTGGGCGCCTTCTTTTCTTGTGCAATCACTCTGAGTGCCAAGCCCGAGGACAGCAGGACGAGCAGCGCGGACCCGGCGGCGATGAATAGACGTTTCATAAAATAAGCATTTGTAGTTTATACCTTTACTACACTGCAAGAAGTGCTGCTTACTCGTTTCCGGCGCGATTTCGGGGTTCTCTTCGCGTTAGCCGTTATCCTTTCCGTTTCGTCCGCCTGCCTGGTGCGGACGCGCACGGTGAAGCCGAGCGGCCAGCGCCCGGACAAACCGATTCTCACGGCTACCAAGCAGGAGTTGCTCGAACGCGTTCATCGCGTTGCCGACCCCATCAAGTCGTTCAGCCTCAAAGTGGATATGTCGCCTTCCGTGGGTGCGGTCTTCGGCGGCAAGGTGACCGACTATCCCACCATTCCCGGCTTCATTCTTTTCCGGCGGCCGGCGCATATTCGCGTCATCGGCTTAGACCCGGTGGTGCATAGCACGATCATCGATATGGTTTCGATGGGTAACGATTATCGCGTTTCCATTCCCACCAAGGCTCTATTTATTGAAGGTTCCAACGACGCGCCCGCTACTTCGAAAAACAAACTCGAGAATCTGCGGCCCATCGCTTTTCTCACATCGTTGCTCATCAACCCTCCAGCGCCGGGCGAATACGCGCTGCTCGAAGACGTGAGCGATGAATCCAGAGCCGTGTACAAACTCATCTTCCTCGAACGCGACGGAGAGGAAATTCGCGAGCTGCGCAGTGTATATTTTGATCGCTTCACTCTGGATATCATCCGCCAACGCACGTTCGATGCGGCCAGCCACGTGACCAGCGAGACGAAGTATAACAATTGGACCGAGGAGGGCGGCGTCCGCTTCCCGCTCAGCATTGATATGGAGCGGCCGCTGGACGGCTACGCGCTGCAATTACAAGTGACGGAATTCAAGTTGAATCCGCCGGATCTGACGGACGAGAAGTTCGTGCTCAATCCGCCGCCGAATGCGGAGATCCGCCGCTTGCCGCACTAGCTGAAAAAAGCTAGCGCGATTTTATCTTGCCTAATTTCCGCCCGAAACGCGCATATCTGGGTGGAGGGCAAAATGAACAAGAAGAACGCGGCGATTATCGCAGCGGGACTTGGGCTATTTGCGTTTGTCGCGGCCAAAATGGGTTGGCGCGGCATGGTGGACGAGTTGAAAACCGTCTGGGTTGTGCTGCCGGCGCTCGCCGGGCTTAGTACATTGCGGCTAGTGCTACAAACAGCCGCGTGGTCGGCTGCCCTAAAGGCGAACGGAATCTACGCTGGCTTCGCGGAGCTGATGGGCGCGCGCACTTCCTCTCATGGCATGGGTTATTTGTCGGTGTTCGGGCCGCTGGTGTCCGAGCCCATGCGTATCGGTCTGCTGTCAAATCATGCCGCGGTTACCGCGCCCACTCTAATCGATTCGGGAGTCGCCTGGTTTGGTTCGGGAATCGTCGCCATCATCGGATGCCTTTGCGCTGCCGGATACATGGGGTTGCATGGCCATACGAAAACATTGATCGCGCTTGCTGTGGTCACGGTCGTCGGAATGCTGTTGATTGTTTGCTCCAAACCCATCCTGCCAGCGCTCATCCGCAGGCTGGGTGCGCGCACTCCCTCCTGGCTGCGGCTAGGCGAAGAAGTGGAAGCCGCCATCTTTGCTTTCAGACGTCAACACCCTGGCACTCTCCACAAGATGTTTTGGCTGGGCATCGCGTGCCAGGTTTTAACCGCTGCGGAAGTCGTGGTCGTGTTCTGGTGTCTCAAGATGCCCGTCCATGCGGGAATGATCCTGGCTTTAGAAGCCGCCTCCCGCGTGGTGAAGGCCATGGGCGGTTGGCTTCCCGCACGGCTCGGCACCGATGAGAGCGGCATGGCGGCGGCGTTCATCGCATTCGGTTTGCCCTCCGCATCGGGATTGGCGCTCGCACTGGCGCGGCGCAGCCGCGATCTGCTCGAGGTTCTGATTGGCTTTGCCTGGCTCGCCTGGAGATCGCGGTCGCGAAGCAATTTGCGGATTCCGTTGCCGGTTGCCGCCTAGCGCGGTTCATTCCAGAAAGGCCAAGCGGCGCCGATGAGTGTTGCCTGCGGGCCCAAAAAGGCGCGTGAGATCTTCGTCTGCGAACGGGCATGGTCACTGGCGAGCTCTTGGAATGTTGCGGCCAGCGGTTCCATGACGAGGTCGCCCGCCGCCGATAATCCGCCGGCGATGGCGATTTGATCCGGGAAAAAGATGTGGGCCAGGGATGCCGCGGCAACACCAAGGGCGGTCCCGGCATCGCGCAGAATTTCAATGGCGGGTACCTTGCCATTGTCGGCTGCGTCGATCACGTCGCGCAGAGACAGCGAGTTGCTTTCGCCGATCGCGATCTGGTAACGGCGCGCCAGTGCGGGAGCGGAGATGATTGCTTCCGCGCAACCCCGGCCTCCGCAACTGCAAACCGGTCCCAAACAATCGACTATGACGTGGCCGGGATCTCCCATACAGCCGTGGGAGAAGCGGAGAAGCTCTCCGTTAATTGTCATGCCGACGCCCAGCCCCGTCCCCGCAGTGAGGCACAGGAAACGGCCCGGAGTCTGCTTAAAACCGAAATGGTACTCAGCCATGCAAGCGGCGTTCGAATCGATCTCCAGTTCAATCGGCAAAGCGAAATGTCGCGAGATGTATTGCTTCAGTGGAAATTTCTCAAGCCAAGGCAGGTTGGGGTTGTAGTCAAGATGAGTCCGGCCCGAATCAAGGAAGCCCGCCACTGCGATGCCAATGCCACAAGACTTACCATTCGCCGCGGCCAAGGTGCGTTCAATGAGGGCGCACAAGGCAGAGGCAAAGCGTTCTCCATCTGGTTGCGTCTCTATTGAATTAAGTGAAGAAAGGGTCCCGGCGGAATCGAGCAAGCCTGCCTTGGTGGATGTTCCGCCGATATCTACGCAGAGAACGGTTCGGTAGGATGGGTCAATCGGAAGGGTTTCGAGCATGAGGCTATCGTCTGACCTGTACGCTGTTCTGCATCATCGCATCCTTCTGATGATGTACCTTGTCATTGCGTGCAACGGCCACGCTCAGTCGCAAAGCGGGCTTGACCTGAACGCCATCGACAAATCGGCCGATCCCTGCAACAACTTCTATCAGTATGCCTGCGGAGGCTGGCTCAAAGCCAATCCTATTCCGCCCGATGAAGCGTCGTGGGGACGCTTTGATGTGCTGGCTGAAAGCAATCAGACGATTCTGCGTTCCATTCTGGAGGACTCCGCCGCGCATTTGGACCGCGGTCCGACAGATCAAAAAGTGGGTGGCTTCTATCAAGCGTGCATGGCGGAAGACGTGATCGAGAAGCTAGGCGCCGCGCCGTTGCGGCCGGAGCTGGATCGCATCGCGGCCATCGCCAAGCGCGCCGATTTGCCGGCGGAGATTGCCCGCCTGCATACCATGCAAGTACAAGTGTTCTTCGATTTCTCGTCCTCACCCGATCCCGATAATGCCCGCCGCAACATCGCCAATTTGGATCAAGGCGGATTGGGTTTGCCCGAAAAGGATTTCTATTTCCGTTCCGATTCCCGCTCGGAAGAGATCCGCCAGAAGTATGTCGCGCATATCGCGAAGATGCTGCAACTGAGCGGCTTCGCTCCGCAGGTCGCCACGAAACAGGCCGCCGATATCATGCGGACCGAAACCGCGCTGGCTAAAGGGTCGCTGGATATCACGTCGCGGCGAGACCCAAAGCTACTGGTACACCGCATGTCGGTGGCGCAACTCGCCGGCGAGTGGCCCGCCTTCTCCTTCCAGGAATATTTCCGTGCGGTTCAGGCACCTTCGTTCACGACGCTCAACGTCTCGGTGCCCGCGTTTCAGAAATCGCTGAATGGGGTGCTGGCCGCGGAATCGCTGCCTAACTTGAAAGCTTATTTGGCCTGGCATTTCATCAGCGCGAGCGCGCGGCTTCTTCCCCGCGCTTTTGTGGATGAGAATTTCGATTTTTATAGCCGCTCATTGACGGGGGCTTCGCAGTTGCGGCCGCGCTGGAAACGCTGCGTTTCAGCGGTGGATGACGAACTGGGTGAAGCGTTGGGCCGACTGTTTGTCGAGCGCACGAACGCACAGGAGGGCAAGGGCAAAACCTTGCAGATTGTAGCGGCTATTGAAGAGCAAATGAAGCGGGACATCAGTTCGTTGAGCTGGATGAGCCCTGCTACTAAGAAACAGGCGCAGATCAAGCTGGCGGCTGTTACCAGGAAGATCGGCTTTCCCGACCGTTGGCGTGATTACTCGT
This sequence comes from Bryobacterales bacterium, assembly GCA_963785595.1. GTDB lineage: Bacteria > Acidobacteriota > Terriglobia > Bryobacterales > Bryobacteraceae > Bog-105. Next base: position 307,921 of record CAWAVY010000008.1, read on the forward strand.
CCGTGAAAATTTCCGGCGGCGATTATTTCGGCAATTGGTATCGGGCCAATCAATTTGAGAGCCGCCGCCAGATCGCCAAAATCGGCCAGCCCGTCGATCGCAACGAATGGGAGATGACGCCGCCCACGGTAAACGCCTATTACAGTCCGACCGAGAACAACATCAACTTTCCGGCGGGCATACTGATGCCGCCTTTCTACGCGGACAATGCCCGCGATGCCGTTAACTACGGGGCGGTTGGCTCCATTATTGGCCACGAACTGACGCATGGCTTCGATGATGAAGGGCGCCAATTCGACGCCGACGGCAATCTGAAAGACTGGTGGCTGAAAAGCGATCGCGACCGCTTCGTCAAGTTGTCCGATTGCTTTGTCAACGAGTATGGCGGCTATAGTCCGGTGCCTGGCGCTGAGATCAACGGACGGCTGACGCTGGGGGAAAACACAGCGGATAACGGCGGTATCCGGCTGGCGTATCTGGCGCTGTTGAATGATTTGGCGGCGAAATCCGTGACTCTTTCTCAGCGGCAGGATGGCTATACGCAGGTGCAGCAATTCTTTCTTGGGTTCGCGCAGGTTTGGTGCGAAAATCAGCGGCCGGAAGCGGCCCGCTTGCAAGTGGAAACTGATCCACACGCGGCGCCGAAATTCCGCGTGGACGGAACGGTTTCGAACATGCCCGAGTTCGGCCAGGCGTTTGGGTGTAAGAATGGAGACAAAATGTTCGCGGTGAGGGCCTGCCGCGTTTGGTAGAGAGACGGCAGTGCCTGGCGTCCACGACTAAGATTGGAAGTATGGGAATAGAGTTGAGGTTTCCAATTGAGTTTGGCGCGGTTAAGGCTGAACAGGTTGAACCTTCCATTCATGAGTTGTTGGAAACGGTAAAGCAGCGGATTGCAGCGCTGAGCGGCGACGCCGTTCCGCGCACCTACCGCGATATCATTCTGGCCTTGGATACGGCCACGGAACCGCTCGACTTTGCGATGGCCATTGTGCGCCATTTGGAGTCGGTGGCCACCACGCCGGAACTACGCGCGGCTTACAACGCCGTGCAAGAGCCTGTTAGTGTTTTCTACACGTCCATCGCATTGAATGAAAAGCTTTGGGCCGCTGTCAAGGCGGTTGACGAATCGGTAGATAAGGCCGCGCTGGAGCCGGTGCATCGCCGTTTTTTGAAAAAGACCGTGACCGGTTTTCGGCGCGCCGGGGCCGACCTTGACAGCGCGGGCAAAACGAAGCTGGAAGAACTGGATGTGGCGCTGACAAAGGCCACAACAAAGTTTTCAGAAAATGTTCTGGACGCCACCAACGCCTTTGAACGCATAATCACCGACGCGGCCGAACTCGCCGGCCTGCCGGAATCGGCGGTGGAAGCAGCGCGAGAAAGCGCCAAAAGCAAGGGCAGGGAAGGGTGGCGTCTGACTCTGCAGGCACCGAGTTACACGGCGGCCATGACTTATCTGGACAACCGCGACACCCGCCGCGATCTCTGGTTTGCCTCAAACACCCGCGCGGCAGTTGACGGCGCGCTGGATAACCGTCCACTAATTGCCGAAATTCTCCGTTTGCGCCGCGCCAAAGCCGAGCTGCTAGGTTATCGCGATTTCGCCGATTTTGTGCTGGACGAGCGTATGGCTCACACGGGCGGGCGCGCCCAACAGTTTCTGGAAGAGTTGCACTCGAAGACGTTGCCGTTCTTTGACGAAGAGAACTTGAGCCTTGCCGAGAAGGGCAGGGAGCTGGGATATCAAACAATTGAACCGTGGGACGTGGCTTACATTGCCGAGAAGCAGCGGTTGGCGTTGTATCAGTTCGACGAGGAAGAACTTCGCCCCTACTTCGAGCTGGAACGCGTGGTGAGCGGCATGTTCGCTATCTTCAGCGGCCTACTTGGTATCAAGGTGGTTCAAGAGCCGGGGATACCGGTGTGGGATGAAGCGGTGAAGTATTTCCGGGTGGAAGATGCGGCGAACGGCACGCTGCTGGGTGGTTTCTATTCAGATTGGTTTCCGCGCGAAAATAAACGCGGCGGCGCGTGGATGGATTCGTTGTTTACCGGCAATCCCGGCGCCGGTCAGCCGCATGTGGGCCTGATCTGCGGCAACCTTACGCCTCCCGTTGCCGGCAAGCCCTCGCTGCTCACGCATCGCGAAGTGGAAACCATTTTCCACGAGTTCGGCCATCTCCTGCATCACACTCTGAGTCTGGTTCCGGTGAAGACGCTCTCGGGCACCAACGTCCCTTGGGATTTCGTCGAGCTGCCATCGCAGATTATGGAGAACTGGTGCATGGAACGGGAAGCGCTAAATCAATTTGCCCGGCACTATCAAACAGGCGAGCCGATTCCGGAAGAGCTCTTTCAGAAAATGAAGCGCGCGCGCAACTTTCGCAGCGCCAATTTTCAGATGAGACAATTGGCGTTCGGCCTGGTAGATCTCAAGCTGCATCGCGAATACGACCCGGCGGCTCATCCCGATGTGATGGCCTACGCGCGCGATATTTACGCGGCTTTCTCACCGGCCCCGCTGCCCCAGAATTACGGCATGATCGCCAGCTTCACGCATTTATTCGCAAGCCCGGTGGCTTATGGCGCCGGCTACTACAGCTACAAGTGGGCCGAGGTGCTGGACGCCGACGCCTTTACGCGTTTTCGCCGCGAAGGCATATTTAACGCAGGTACCGGTGCCGATTTCCGCCACTTCATTCTGGAACGCGGTGACAGCGAGGACCCGGCACTGCTGTATAGAAAATTTATGGGACGCGATCCGGATGCCAATGCGCTGCTGGAGCGCCTCGGCCTGTTGCATGCCGCCTGAAAAGCGAGAAGTCGCGCGCGATGTAGCCGAGGAGCAACTGCGGCAATTCTTGTATGCCGCCAGCCACGACTTGCAGGAGCCGCTGCGGGCAATTCTCACGTATTCTGAACTCCTGGAGCGACAGTTAACCCATGACGCCACGGCGCGCGAGTTCCTGTGCTTCATAACGGGCGGCGCGAACCGCATGAAAGAATTGCTGCAACATATCGCCGTCTATGCCCGTGCGGGTTCCGCCAAACAACGCACCGTCATTAGCTTAAACTTGCCCCTGCAACGGGCGTTGTTGAAGCTCGCTCCCGATATTCAATCCTGCGGCGCGCGCATTATTCGTAATCCGTTGCCGGAAGCCATTGCCGACGAAGCTGAAATCGCCCAGGTGTTTGAGAATCTGATCGGCAATTCGTTGAAGTTCCGGTCGGCTTCCGAACCCGAAATCGTTATCTCCGCGGAGCAGGGAAGTGAGGATTGCACCGTTACCCTGCGCGATAACGGCTTGGGCCTGGAGCCGCGTTTTTGCGAGCACGCTTTGCTGCCGTTCAAACGCTTGCATACCGGTCACATTGCGGGCAGCGGGCTTGGTCTGGCCATCTGCGACAAAATTTTGCGCGCGCACAACGGGCGCATTTGGCTGGAAAGCGACGGTTCACACGGCGTTACGGTGCGCTTTACGCTGCCTGTTTAGTACAAAAGCGGCGCTCAGCGCGAGTGTGAACAACCCTAACTCGGATGGCTCAGGAACGGTGGACAGAGGCTGCACCAAAGTGATGGTGAGAGCGGAGGCCGCGTTGACGGTGGAGGCGTAGGTCTCAGGCGTGGTCGCTCCGTCGGATGCAATCGAAATTTGTCCGGCGTCTCCGTCTGGCGAGACGGTCAGCTTGCCCCAGTGGCAGATAGGGCGCGTAAGTTAGCGTTGTGATTTGGGGACCGAACAATCCGCCGCCCGAGATGCTTTCGGATAGGTTGGTTCCAAACGAAATCGGCCGGCCCGATAACAGGTCCGTCTCATAGCTCTCCGTGAGCTGCGGCGCGGTGCCGTATTGTCCCAGCTCCGAATAAGTCTCGACATTAAGAGTGATCGTCACCATCTGCTTCAAGGCGGTGGGAATGGAGGTGAAGGTCTGTGAGGCCGTTGCGAAGCTCTGCCCGAGTTGCGCGCTCGGCATGCTAGGGTCGGCGGCGGCGTTGCTCGCGCCATATTGCACCCAGTAATGGTTGGCGGCGGTGACTAGAAGTGTCGGATCGGTTTGCGGAGAAGCCAGAGTGGTGCCCGGCGGGATGCAGCCGCCCACAATCGTAGTGCCTGGAAACATTGTCAAAATGGCATTGGCGGCATCTGTGGCGCCGAGCGTCCCCTGGGCGTATTGCGCTTGAATACCAGAGGCGCCCAACAGCGCAATCAGCAGGCTGGCCTTATCGAGCGAGTTACCGCCCATGGTCCACAAAGTGCCTCGCGCGCCGCGCAACGAGCCGCTATAGACTTGATTGGCGACTTGATCTCGCACGAAGGCAAAAATTTTGTTGGCGTCGTTATTTAAGGCAGTGGCTTCGGCCACGATGTAAGGATCGGTTGGGTCCGCCGCAGTGCCGGGCTGAGCCGCGCCCCCGTTGAAGAACGAAGCCCTGGACGAGCGCAACACCGAGCGGCGGACGTGGGATTTTTTGACCGGTGCTGCCTTAGATGGGCTCCCCGCCAGAGGTGCCGGGGCCAGCGCTACGGGCGCCGCGGGCCACAACGATGCGCCGGTTGACGCTTCGGGAAAGGGCTGCAGCGCCGCGCCATTTAGCGGCTGCAGCAAGAGGAGCGCAGTCAAGAACGGACTTAGGAACGCAAATCGAGTGGCGGTATTGGCAAGCATTTTGGACTAACCGGACGTACTAGAGAGAAAGGATGACTATAAACCTGATTGCATAGAGCGTCAAGAGTATGTAGGGCTACTGTGGGCGGACGCTTTCGGCAATTGTGAGTGGAATGAATTGAATAGAACGGAACGCTCGAAGCCGGTCGGCAGTACCGTACTAGAACCAGGAGGCAGAACTAACGCCCGCTTGGTTGAATGCTTTCGGCGGGAATCAGTTGTGCGTACGGAATTGTAATAGAACCCGTGGCACCGGAACCCACATCCCTGACAATCACGCGCAACGATTCCGCGCCTTTAGCACGCACAAGATCTTTGTTGAACAAAATGCCGAAGCGCCGGATTTTGGCCAGTTCGGTCGTGCCAAGCTTAAGATTGATCGACTGATTGAGGACATCCAGCGAGCGGCCCGCTTTGTCGTGTTGCACGAACAGCACGTCCAACTGGCCGGTAGTTAACCCGTCCTTGGCCATCAGCGTTACGCTTCGCGGATTGATTTGCACGGTGACCTGCAGAGATTCGGGTGCGCTTGGTTTGCCGGAAGCCATGCCCGGCAGAGCCTGCGCCGTTAATGCAATGCCGTTCGCATCTACCGGGCTGGTGGCGGCCACGGTGAGATCGACGCGCCGCGTTTTTTCGTCTTGCCCCGGATTCGGTAGATCCAAATAGCCGTCGCGATACCGCAGGTTTTCGTGAGGAATGTCAAGTTTGAGTGTCAGCTTGTGATAGGAACCATCCATCTTTGACTCGGTTGGGTAAAAGCCGATGGTGTAGCTGACTTCGGAATCGGCAATGGCCTCGCCGATGGCATGGTCCAGATCATTTCGGTTGATGAACGCTTTCCCGCCGGTGCGTGAGGCGAGAATTCGCATGGTTTGCTGCTGATCGGCTCCCGAAATATCGATTGTGCGGTGATCCGGTCGCGTGGTGCTCGCGCCGCTGAAATTTCCATTCAGCAGAACACCGTGCGCGTCCACTGGATAAATCGCGATGTTGGCGGCGTTCACAATGCGCATGCAGCGCTTGAATTCGTCTGTGTTGATATAGCGGTCTCGATTTTCGGCGGAGAATCCGTCGGGGCCGCCGAAGCCAACCGTGAGAGGGAAGCCGCCGCTCACCCAAACCAGACTCTTGCGGCCGGGGAAAACGGCCAGATGTTCAGCGATAAAAGTCAAAGCCCGCAAAGTCGCCTCAATCCGATGCTGCAATAAATAATCCTGTTCCACCGTGCTGCCCTGCAAGCTGAAGATGCCCTTCAGATTTAAAGGATCGGCGGCGTTTGAGTTTTGGTTTGGGGTGAGATTCGAAACGGCTCCTCCTGCGCTGGACGAGCTTGTGGGAGTTTTCGTGACGGCTATGCCGGGCGTCGATTCGCCGGGTGCACTGGCCAGCGCTTTCACGCCGTACTTTTCGAGCGCCGCCAGGAGATCGGACGAATCGGTGCTGAAGTCATGAATGACGCGCAGACCCGAGCCCAACGCATAGATGCCAATGTGATCGCCCGGCTGAATCTGCCGCAGGAAGCGAATCACCTGGTCGCGCGCAAAGCTCTGGTCTTGAATATCGGTATTGAGCGCGTCCAACAAAATCACGGTCACGTTCGGCTGCGCCTTCACCGCCGGCGCCACGCGGTTCGAAAAGACGTCGGGCATCTGCTCTTCGGTCTTGGCCTCGACTGTGGAAGTTGGCTTGCGCAGGCTTGACTCTTCGGAGAAGACGACGATTTGCTGAGGCTGGCCGTTATCGAAAAGCTGGAAACGATCTTTTGTTAAACCCGAGACCGCCTTGCCATCCTTGCCGTGGATAACTGCGTTCACAACGACCAGCCGCGTGGCGGATGTAAAGACAGACGACTGTTGGGCGTTGAGCGCGAAGAGAGCGAAGAGGGCCACCGACAGTTTGAGGCCGCCAGAAAAACGCCGCATCACCGTTATAGTAACCGAATGAATCAGTCGCGCGGTGCAATCCAGACAGCGGTGGTGGATTTCAGCCACCGGCGCTGCGGCCGGGTAACAGAAAGGCCATTCTATTCCAATCACTTACGCTTTGGCCGCTGAAGTGTATTAGGAAGGTGCGATTATGTTCCGCTCTGTCATAGCGCTGCTGTTGGTCTCGTCCGCTTGGGCGCAATTTCAAAGCGCGACACAGTCAAATCAAACGCCGCCGGCAAATCAGGACGAGCAAGGCCGCGATCTGGCGGAGGATCAGCAGCACGGCGTAGCTCGGCTTCGTGTGGCGCAAGGCGACGTAAATGTGAAGCGCGGCGACAATGGAGAATTGACGGGCGCCATTATGAACGCGCCGTTGCTCTCACGCGATCATCTCGAGACCAGTCCTGGCTCGCGCGCTGAGGTCGAACTTGACGCGGGTATGCTCGTGCGGCTTGGGCCCGATACGGACGTGGCTTTCGCAAATCTCGCGTATAAACGCGCGCAACTCCAGCTCGGCGTCGGCACGCTGATTGTGCGCGTGCTGCGCGATGGGCAAACGCAGCTCGAAATCGATACGCCTAGTGTTGCGTTTCGTCCCCTGAGTCAGGGAGACTACCGTATTTCCGTTTTCGATAACGGTACGTCGCAGATCACGGTACGGGCGGGGCGCATGGAGATGTCCGGACCCCACGGCTCGCAAATCGTGAACGCTGGCCAATCGCTGCTGGTGCGCGGCGATTCGTCAGATCCCGAATTTCAACCCGCTCCTTCACCGGCGCGCGATCAGTTGGACGATTGGAGCGCCTCGCGCGATGCCGAATTGCTTTCTTCAAGCAGCTATCAATATGTAGCCCCGGATGTTCAAGGCGTGGAGGATTTAGACCATTACGGCAATTGGATGCCATCGCAATACGGCCAAGTGTGGACCCCGCAAGGGCAGCCGCCCGATTGGTCGCCGTACAGCAACGGCCAATGGACTTGGGCCGATTATTACGGCTGGACGTGGATCGGCTACGAACCGTGGGGCTGGGCGCCCTATCATTATGGACGCTGGTTTTGGAACACCGGAGTGGGCTGGTGCTGGTGGCCGGGTGCGCGCGGCGGCTTCGGTTTCCGGTGGAGCCCGGCGTTGGTTGGATTCTTTGGATTTGGCGGCGGCTTGGGTTGGGTTTCGCTCGCTCCTTATGAAGGGTTCCACGCCTGGTGGGGCCGCGGCTTCGGTGGCTACGATTCGTTTCGCGCCTATGGCGTGCAGCGTTATTACCGCAACGCGGGCATTCGCGGCGGCGCCATGACAGCGGGTCTGGGCGCATTTGCCGGGGCGGGGCATCGCTATAGCGCGGCCACAGGCGGCCAACTGAACTCCGCCTCGCTCTATCGGGGCGGTATTCCGGTTTCGCGCAGTGCTTCGAGTTATCGTTTTACCGACCGGCCGGTGACTTCCAATCCGCGTTTCTCGCAATCAGCTTCGCGGCCCTTCTTCAGCCGCTCGCAGCAGTTCAATGCGCCGCGCTCCACTTTCAATAATGCGCCCTCAACCAGTGGTTGGCAGCACTTCGGATCGCCTGGTAATTTCGCTCCCGCGCACCTGCAACAAAGCTTTACGAGTCGGCCGAATACCAACGGCGAAAGTGGCTGGCATACGTTTGGCAATTCTTCGCAGCCGCGTTATAACTACAGCGCGCCGAGTGGGCAGCGCTATAACGCCCCCGCGACTTCTCATTACAATGCGCCGCGTTACAGTGCTCCGTCCGCGCCTAAATACAAAGCGCCAGCCGCGCCTTCATCGCACGGCGGCGGTAGTGGCGGGCATTCCGGCGGTGGTGGCGGTGGCCACTCGGGTGGCGGTGGCGGCGGTCACCACGGCCGCTAAAAAGTTCCCTCTAGGCCGCTCCAGCTTGCTGACTGAGCCGGAGCGGCCCCTTTTTTACAGACCTTCCCAGATATCGTTCAGTTCGAGAGCAAAGCCTTTTACCGGACCTTCGCCCGCGAGTCTTTCGACCCCTTTCACCTTTTCGGGCGATTCCTGACCGGCGCGATAGATGTACACAGTCTGCTTGTCGGCCTCGATCAGCCAAGCCAGCTCGACGCCGTTCTCCATCCACTCGGCCATCTTGCTTTTCGCGGCGGGCAGCCGGTCGCTCGGCGACAATAGCTCGACGACGAACTCCGGCACAAGCCTCACAAACTTTCGCAGTTGCGCCTTCGAAAGAGTGGCTAACCGTTCCTGCGAGACCCAGGCCGCGTCGGGGGCATAGGCGGCGCCGCTGGGCAAGATGAATTCGCCGGTGGGACCGAATGCTTTGCCGCGGCGGTCGCGCTTTGCCCACATATGAAGCTGGGTGACGATATCGGCATTTCGTTCATCGGACTCGAGCCCAACTGGCGGCACGATTATAATCTCTCCTTGCGCATTGCGCTCGAACCAGACGTCCGGATTCGCGACACAGAAATCGTAGTACTCGTCGTCGCTCAAGGGAAGCTCAGGATTCAAGATGAGTTTGGCGGGAAGGGCGGAATCAGGTAGAACGACCGTCATGGTTTAAGGATAAGCCGATTGGGGCCGGTTGGCATGTCCCGAACATGAGTTGACATAATACCTGTTATCGGTCTCTTGTCTCATCCACCATTCATGAGAACATAAAACCGTCCCCATGCCCCATCGCCTTGCCAACTCAACCTTTACGACAGCACGGTTGACGGCCCGAACGCTGCAGCCCGGGGACGAAGAGTTCCTGGCTGCCTTGGATTCCGATCCTGAAGTAATGCATTACATTCATACCGGTCCGTTGTCTCAAACGGTGGCGATGGATTGGGCGAAGATGCAGGTTGAAATGGCGCCGGGTCGCTGGCGTTTTAAGAAATGGTTGGTTGAACTTCGCGCTGACGCTCCCACTAGAATCGGTTGGGTTGAGCTTTCCAAATTTCGCGGCGTCTTTGACCCAGCCGAGTCCCGAATGGGCGACGACGTCAATCTTGGATATGAATTTGCCCGCGCCTACTGGAGGCAGGGCTTTGCGGCGGAAGCCATTCACCCTGTGCTCGGCTACGCGTTCCAAGCCCTTGAGCTCGACCGGCTGGTGGCTTTCGTTCGTCCCGATAACGGCAGTTCCGTCCGGCTGCTGGAGCGGCTGGGATTCCAACGGCACGCCGCGCGGAGCTATCGGGACGAAGGCGGACACGAATGCCTGGTCTTTGCCTTGAAGGCCGAGAGCTATCTCGCGATCTAAATGCGTGTTTCTCGTAACTTCAGTCATTACTTGCATTTGATCCGCGTAAACCGCTGATTTTATTCGACCGTACAGGGCACAAAGACGGGGTAGCACTTCCCTGCCCGCCAAGTCGCGCGGTAATGACGGCAAGCATAAAGAAGCGGCGGCTCTATCCCGATAAGTTCAGTTGGGATGCACTCCGGGAGAACCAGGGTAGAAGGGCGAGCGAACCAGCGTGGCGTCGCCATGATTGAAATGGCGCTGGTCCTCCCTATCTACTTTATGTTGGTTTACGGGGTTTTCCAGATCTGCTTCATCATGTTTGGGTACTGCAACGCCACCTACGCCTGCCGCCAGGCGGCCCGTTATGCGGGAATCCATGGAACTGGCAGCACCTACCAATGCACGAGCACTGACGTGCAGAACGTCGCTAAGACCTATCTTTGGGGCGCGCCACAGAGCGGAATTACCATCACCACTACATGGTCGCCGGATAATAACCCCAACAGCACGGTAACGGTTAAGATCTCGCTGGTCTATCCCACAGCGATTCCTTTCTCAAAAATGAGTCAAATCAGCGTGGGAACGGCAGCCACAGCCTGGATTTTGCAATAAACCTATTGAACGGGCATAATGGTGGCACTCTGCAAATTGAAGGTGCTGGGCAGGCCAGCGTAGTTAAAGAAGTTGGCAAAACTGCCGGTGGTGGTCACCTTTACGTAATAGAGGGGCTGATCGCTGCCGCACGCACTGGAGCAACTAACTGAAGACCCGCCCGCCGTGCATGCGCAGAAATAAGTTGCGACGGCCGTGAAGTTTGGCACTTGCGCGCCGGCGAATCCCGCCACATTCTGCATGCCCGACGTGTAGGTTGAATTAAAAGTATCGTTGGCTCCAAATAAGGCCCCGGCGTTGGCGGCGTCGGCCACTATAATGCTGTTCTGCACCGCCATACCGAAACTGACCGCGCCAATGCCCAGCATCACCATGGTGGTAAACGCAAACGCAAATTCAATCAGCGCGCTGCCGGATTGCCCTTTTCTCCTCCTAACGCTCATTGCTTCAGGTCCAAAGCCAGAACCACTACATTGCGAACTGTGGGCAGTTTCAGCGTGCTCAAAGTCTTCGAACTGCTGAGGCTGATCGAATATCCATATACGTTGGGCTGATGGCCGTAGTCCTGAGTGGGGGTTGACGTTCCCCAAGGCTCGCCATCGCGGTAAGTCGACTGTGAAACGACGGTCTCGCCACTGTAAAAACTGGCGTTGCACCAGTCCGACATGTTGAAGGTAGCGGTAGTTGTTGTGGTATCGGAATATGTGATAACGAATACGGCACTTGTAGCCGGTCCGAAGGCTGTTGATGCCAGGATCAGCATTTGCGAATAGCTGCCGTGCGGAAGAGTAACGGTAGCGTTGGAGACTCCGTTTAGGACGTTAGGCGCAGCGAAATAGAAAATGTTTCCACGCCATGATTGCAATGCACCAAGGCCGTTAGAAGCGCGAACGCTGCCCAATGCACTGGCGGAAAATCCATACCCATAGGTGTCGAATCCGCCGTCGTAGGGAATGGAATGGCCATCCGTATAGATGGCGTTTACGTTGAAGGCGGAACTGAGGGAAACCTGACTGGGGGTCTCGATGACCGCTTGTGCCTTCATCGTGACATTGCCCAAACCCATTACGCCCAAAAAAGTCGGCGGCACGGGTTTCGTAATGGTGGCGCTTACCGCCAGAGTGTTGCCGGAATAAGTGCCCGAGGTTGGCGGATTGGCAATTGTCACCGCAACGCCATTCGCTCCGTCTGTGAAGCCATTGAGCGATGCAGCCGCTTTTCCGGCGGCGGTAATGGTAGACGCCGAGCCGCCGCGCTGGAGGGCGATGGAACTGGCTGCAACTGCGGCTTGGGTGGCGCCCTGCAATTGAAGGTAGTTGCGTTCCAGCAGACCAGCATCCACCGCCAGCCCGGCAAAGAGCACCATGGTGATAAAGATCAGTGTGTAGTTAACCAACATTCGGCAAGCAAGGCAGCCGCAGCCCGACAACCCAATAATCGGCGAAGACCCGCTGATTCTGTAGTGGGGTACAATCGCTTTCGCCGGGTCTCTATTGCTTTAGATCCAAAGCCAGGAGTACCACCTGCCGGGTCTGGGGCAGTTTGAGAGTGCTCAGGGTTTTGGCGCTATCCAGGTTAATGGAATATCCATAGACGTTAATCGTTCCGTATTGGTTGGTAGAGGGCGCGTGGTTGCGATAGGTGTTTGCGACACCAACGTCTCACCGCTGAAGGACGATGCACTACACCAGTCCGACATGTTGAAAGTGGCAGTCGTTTTAGAGGTGTCGGAGTACGTGACCACAAATTGCTCATTGCTGAGCGGGCCGTCAACCGCGCCCGCTAAGAAGAGCATTTGCGAATAGCTCGCGTGCGGAAGATTGATGGTGGCGTTGGAAACTGCATCTGAAACATTTTGGGCGCCGAGATAAAAGATATTCCCACGCCAAGACTGCAACGCCCCCAGATTGTTCGAGGAACGCACTTGGCCAAGTGCGTTAGCAGAATATGCATATCCCTGAGCATCAAACCCGCCGTTGGACGGAATGGTGGCTGAATCAGTGTAGATAGCGATAACATTGGCGGCGGAACTAAGGGAGACCTGACTGGGGGTCTCGATGACCGCTTGTGCCTTCATCGTGACATTGCCCAAACCCATTACGCCCAAAAAAGTCGGCGGCACGGGTTTCGTAATGGTGGCGCTTACCGCCAGAGTGTTACCGGAATAAGTCCCCGACGTCGGCGGATTGGCAATTGTCACCGCAACGCCCTTCGCTCCGTCTGTGAAGCCATTGAGCGATGCAGCCGCTTTTCCGGCGGCGGTAATGGTAGACGCCGAGCCGCCGCGCTGGAGGGCGATGGAACTGGCTGCAACTGCGGCTTGGGTGGCGCCCTGCAATTGAAGGTAGTTGCGTTCCAGCAGACCAGCATCCACCGCCAGCCCGGCAAAGAGCACCATGGTGATAAAGATCAGTGTGTAGTTAACCAACATTCGGCAAGCAAGGCAGCCGCAGCCCGACAACCCAATAATCGGCGAAGACCCGCTGATTCTGTAGTGGGTACAACCGCTTTCGCCGGGTTTCTATTGCTTTAGATCCAAAGCCAGAAGTAGCACCGTACGGAATATTGAGAAAGACGGAATCAATTCGGCCTTGGTCGGCCACACCTATCTCTTTGCGGCAGCTCGGGCGAACGTCCGGGTACGGCTCGAGGCTGTACGGCGGAGCGAATCTTCCCCGCACTTTGCTTTGCCATAATAATTGGCACGAAGCGAGGCGTATGCGAACTGGGTCGGTGGAACGGCGAATGTTTATGAAATGGGCGGCGGCCGCGCCGGTGTTCGGCGCAATTGCGTGGCAAGGAGTTTCCCGAAAATTACTAGGAGCCACGCATGAGGCTGGTAACGTTTACCAGCGCATTGGTGTTCGCCCGCTGATTAACGCCCGCGGGACTTGGACGTATCTGAGCGGTTCACTGATGTTACCGGAAGTCCGGCAAGCCATGGATTCGGCTTCGCGCCAGTTCGTGGATATGTTCGAGTTGCAGGCCGCGGTGGGCAAGCGGCTGGCGGTTCTTTCCGGCGCCGAATCGGGCATGATCACCTCCGGCTCGGCGGGAGCCATGGCCGCTGCCACGGCGGCCTGTATCGCCGGAAGCGATCCGCAAAACATCTGGAAGCTGCCCGATACCAGCGGTTTGAAAAACGAAGTCGTGATGCTCGGCGGCCGGATCGCCTTCGATAGCGCCATCCGCCTGACCGGCGCCAAAATTGTTCTGGCCAACCACTTGGCCGATTTGCCCCCCGCCCTCAACAGCCAAACCGCCATGGTCTACACAACATGGCGCGATGACAAGCTGCCGAAAGCGCTCACCATCACCAAGAAGGCCAACGTCCCGCTGCTGCTGGATGACGCCGCCGGTATTCCGCCGTTCGAAAACCTTTCGCGCTACGCCAGTTTAGGAGTGGATCTCTATTGCTTCAGCGGCGGTAAAGGGATGCGCGGGCCGCAGTGCGCCGGCGTCCTGCTCGGCCGGAAAGATCTCATTGACGCCGCCTTGAAAAACTATAACCCGAATGAAGGCTCCATCTGCCGTGCAATGAAGGTGGGTAAAGAGGAGATCATCGGCATGCTGACGGCTATCGAGACCTGGAAGAAACTCGACCTCAGCGCGCTCAACCGCGAATGGAATTCCAGAGTGCAGCGCATCGCCAAACTGGTGGAGACCGTTCCGGGTGTTTCGACGCGAATTTATGTCCCCGAGGAGGGTAACAGCTATCCCACGCTGCAAGTGAACTGGGACGAACCGGCCTTCAAACTCACCGTCGCCCAATGCGATGAACAACTGCGCGCCGGCGATCCGCGCATAGAGGTTCTCACAAACAGTAATCCCAGCCTGGTTTCGGCAGTGGAAGAGGGTGCGGGCGACACGAAACACGAGGCTCCGAAGAACCAGCTTGAGATCGTATCCATGACTCTGCAGGATGGCGAAGATCTAATCATAGGCAAGCGGCTCCGCGAGATTTTGGGCACGGCCAAGGCGCAAGCGAATGCATAGAAAAATCGTGCTCTTGCTCCTGGCGGTTTGCGGCGGAATGACGGCGGCTGACCAGCATGCCGTCATTCCTAAGAATGGTATTCCCCCGATCGGCCCTTACTCGCCCGGTGTCTTCGCGGGTGATTATCTCTACGTATCCGGACAAGGCGCCAAGCGGACCGATGGCATGATGCCGCCGACTTTTGACGCGCAAGTACGCCAGACGCTTGAGAATGTGAAGGCCGTTGTGGAAAGCGCGGGACTCAGCATGAAGAACGTCGTCTATACGCAGGTTTACCTCGACGACATGACGCATTTCAAGGCCATGAACGACGCCTATGCCGAATATTTTCGCGACCTTCCACCGGCGCGCGCAACGCTGGGCGTGGCAAAGTTGCCGGGCGGGACACCGGTTGAAATCAATGCCGTTGCCATCCGCGATGCGTCGGAGAAGAAAGCTGTGTCGCTAACCGGCTACAGTCTGGATGAGCCCATTTCCGCCGGTATGCTCACCAAAGAACGGCTCTTCATCTCGGCTCTACGCAGCAAAGCGCCCGATGCCGAAAAAGAGATTGAAGCCTCGCTGGACGGCCTGAAAGCGGTTGTCGAAGCGGCTGGCCTTGGCATGGAGAACGTGGTTTTCGTTAATCCTTACCTCACGGAAAAGGTACCCATGAACGCCATGAACGCGCAATATGCCAAGCGATTCCAATTCGGCAATACACCGGCGCGCGCCACCATCGAAGTCACCAGCCTGCCGGAAGGATCGCATATCGAATTTACCGGCGTGGCCGTGCGCGATCTGAGCCGAAGACTGGCCGTGAGGCCAAAGAATATGCCTCCCAGCCCCACCGCCAGCCCTTGTGTTTTCGCGGGAGACACCTTTTATTGTTCGGCGAAGAGCGGCTTTATTCCCGGCGTCAATAGCGGCATTTTCACGCCGCAAATCGATCTGCAACTCCGCCAAACCATGCGCAATTTGCTGGACAATCTCGAAGAAGCGGGCTTGAATTTTGCCGACGTGGTTTCCACCAACGTTTACCTCGACGATCTTTCCGAGTTCGCCGCCATGAACCGGATCTACGCAAAATTCTTCACGGGCATTCTCCCCGCGCGAACAACTGTCCAACAAATCGCTCCAGTGGATCGCCGGAGAAAAGCCGACGACACCTATCCAGGAGTAGAGCAGATATCCTTGATCGCCGTAAAGCCGCATTGAACCAGGGGACGGCGGGGCAGACGGTTCAGTCTGCCGTGCTTTCCCCTTGCCTATTGCGTCCCCGAAACCGCCGCCGACGTGCCAACAGAATTGGTAAGCGTCACACTCACAGATTGAATCGCGCTAGCCGGACCGCTAATCGTGAACGGTATGCTCAGCGAGAAAGCGCCGCCGTATTGGTAGTTGCCGGCTGTCGCAAACCACGTCGGCAGTAACGAACTGACATCCGCTGTGAAGGTGCTAGTGCCTGAGATCGCCGCTCCCGGTGCTGCCGCAAAGGTGAAAGTAGCCGTCTTCAAATCCAGCGTCGTGGAAGTGGCCACAACCTCTACATTGAAGCCCGTGGACGTCACGTCCAGGATCTGAACGCTGCCCGCTTCGATAATCGGAGCCAGCGGTTCTACCGTCACCGTGGAAGTGCGTGTCTGGCCTGCAACCGCAAGAGTAACGGTCACATTCCCGGCCACCGTGCCAGGATCCAAAGGTATTGGAAAGCTGACAGTGGTGCTACCGGCCGGTATAGTAATGCTCGCTGTCGCCGGCTTGCTTCCAAATCCCGTGCCGAATCCCGCATCGCCATTATTGTTGGCCGGAAATCCACTGGCCGTCGTGCTCAATGCCACGCTCAACGTTCCGGTATAGGCAGCCGAACTGGCCGGACTCAAGGTCACCGTGGCATTCGTTATGTTTGATCCGGGCGTTTGCGACGTCGGCAGACCCGTCAAAGTAAAGGTGGGCGTCGAGGTTTGCGCACCTGGAACGTTCGTCAAGGCAAACGACGCTGGCCCGCTAGCCCCGGCTACCGTTGCGGTCACACTATAGGACCCCGCCGTGGCGTTGGCAGTTAAGGCCGGCGACGTCGCCACGCCGGAAGCGTTGGTCTGCACCGTCGCCGTAGTTCCAGCTCCGGCAAAAATAGCGCTCGCGCCAGAGGCCGGGGCGGTGAATATGACGTTGGCGCCGGAAACCAAATTGCCGTTCGCATCCTTCACTGTTGCCACCAGTGGTTTGGCGAAAGCGCCACCCACCGTAATGCTTTGCCCGCCGCCGGATGTCGCCGTGATATTGCCGGGAGGGCCAGCCGTATTTGTCAACGCGAACGAAGCCGAGCTTGTCACGCCAGTCACCTTTGCCGTCACGTTGTAAGACCCCGCCGTAGCGTTGGCAGTGAAAACAGGTGAAGTGGCGACACCAGAGGTATTGGTCGTCACCGTAACGGTAGCTCCACCCTCGGCAAACGTGCCGCTCGCGCCGGAGGTTGGCGCACTGAAGGTGACGCTCGCGCCCGAAACCACATTGTTGTTCGCATCCTTCACTGTCGCCACCAAAGCAAGGCTGAAAGCGCTCTTGGTCTTCGCGCTTTGGTTACCGCCAGACGTTGCCGTGATAGTGCCGGGAGTGCCAGCGGTATTCGTCAGGGCAAAGGAAGCTGGACTGGCCGCGCCTGTTACCGTTGCGGTCACGCTATAAGATCCCGCCGTCGTGTTCGCCGCAAAAGCGGGCGAAGTCGCTACGCCCGAGGCGCTGGTCTGCACAGTGGTCGAAGTTCCACCGCCGGCAAACGTACCACTCGCGCCCGAGGCCGGAGCGCTAAATGTGACGCTGGCGCCGGAGATCAGATTGCCGCTCGCATCCTTCACCGTTGCCACCAGCGGGCTGGCGAAAGTGCTACCCACCGTAGCGCTTTGCCGGCCGCCGGATGTCGCCGTGATGCTGCCCGGAGGGCCGGTAGTATTCGTTAGTGCGAAAGAGGCTGGGTTGCCAATGCCCGCAACCGTTGCGCTCACGCTGTAAGAACCCGCCGTAGCATTGGCGGTGAAAGTGGTTGTTGTGGCCACGCCCGAAGAATTGGTCTGCACAACGCCCGCCGTCACGCCGCCGGCGAAGGTGCCGCTCGCGCCGGAAGTCGGTGCACTAAACGTCACGTTAACGCCTGAGATGACGTTGCCGCTCGCGTCTTTCACGGTCACTACCAACGGACTGCCAAAGGCGTGATTGATTTGTGCGCTCTGGTTGCCCCCGGACGTCGCGGTAATGCTGGCGGGCGGGCCAGCGGTATTCGTCAACCCAAAGGAAGCTGCGATGGCCACGCCATTGGCCGAGGCGCTCACCGTATAGGGACCTCCTGCCGTAGCATTCGCGGTGAAGGCGGGCGAGGTGGCCAAGCCGGAGCCATTGCTCTGCACAGTGGCCGTAATCCCGCTGCCGGCGAAGGTGCCGCTCGCGCCAGCGGGTGGCGCGCTGAAAGTGACATTGGCGCCGGAAACCAGATTGCCGAAGGCATCCTTCACCGTCGCTACTAAGGCATTGCTGAAGGCGCTGTTTACCCGCGCGCTTTGACCGCCGCCCGACGTCGCAGCTATGCTAGCCGCGGCACCGGCCGTGTTCGTCAAGGCAAAGGAGGCCGGACTGCCCACGCCTGCTACCGTGGCGTTCACATTGTAGGGGCCGCCCGCCGTAACGTTGGCGGTGAAGGCAGGCGAAGTGGCCACGCCTGAGCCATTGGTCTGCACCGTCACTGAGATCCCAGCGCCGGCGAACGTACCGCTGGCACCAGAACCCGGCGCGCTGAACGTAACGTTGGCGTTGGATACCAGGTTGCCACTCACATCCTTTACTATCGCCACCAGCGCATTGCTGAAGACGTTGGTCACTTGCGCGCTTTGGCCACCCCCTGCCACCGCCGTGATGCTTGCCGGAGGGCCAGGAGTGTTCGTCAAGGCAAACGAAGCGGCAGCGGCCACGCCGGTAACTGTTGCACCCACGGGATACGGCCCGCCCGCCACGGCGTTAGCTGTGAAGGCGGGCGAAGTGGCCACGCCTGAGCCATTGGTCTGCACCGTCACTGAGGCCCCAGCGCCCGCAAACGTGCCGCTGGCCCCAGCCCCTGGCGCGCTGAAGGTGACGTTGGCGCCCGAAACCAAATTGCCAAACGCATCCTTTACTGTTGCCACCAACGGACTGCCGAAAACATTGTTCACCTGCGCGCTTTGGCCTCCGCCCGATGTTGCCGTGATGCTGGCGGGACTGCCCGCCGTGGTCGTGATGCTGAACGTCTGCATCACTGCTTGCGCCGGAGGGCCGGGATCGGACAAACTAATCGTGAAACTCGTGGTGCCCGTTAAGCCCGTGAGCGGTCCCGAGATCAGTCCAGCCGCGCTGAGAGTCAGATTCGCCGGCAGCGCCGACCCGGAGACCAGGGCCCATGTATAATTCCCCGTCCCGCCTTGAGCCTGCAACTGAGTGGAATAATTCGTTCCAATGGTGCCGTTGGGCAGCGTCGAAGCTGTGACGAAAGATAACACCGGAATAACAGTGATCGTGAACGACTGAGCCGCCGACGTTTGCGGCGGTACCTCGTTGTCACTTATGATCACTGAAAAAGTCGTGGTGATAGCTGTGGTTGATAACGTCCCACCGATCACACCCGCCGCGCTTAGTGTTAGTCCACTCGGCAAAGACGATCCAGGTGCGAGAGACCACGTGTAAGTCCCGGCGCCGCCGGTCTGTGTCAACTGGGTAGCTGGGTAGACCGTCCCCGCTACGGCGCTCGGTAACGCCATGGGAGTGATAGTCAAAACAGACGATACGGTGAGGTGGAACTGCTGCACGGCCGTCTGGGCGAAGTTTGGGTAGGAAGGCGTATTAGGCGGTACGCTATTACTGTCAGTCACGGACCCTGCAAACGTGACTGTGCCCGCCGGGCCTTGCACGGTGCCGACCAGCGAATTTGTCGGATCTATGGTCAACCATGCCGGGGCCGCTGAATTTAAATGCCAGGCATATGGTTGCGTTCCGCCCGCCGCCTGCAAGGGCGTACTGGGATACGCATCCCCAATCACGCCGTTTGGCAAAACTTGCGCGTTTTGAATAGTCAGCCGCGGAATAATCACCGCATCGCCCAGCACCGCCGCGGTGCTGTCTGTAAACCAAAGGTCGTTGTTGTTCGGTCCCACAGTTATGCTGAAGGGCTGCGAAAAAGCCCCGTTTGGCAGGGCTTGGGCGGTATAGACCACACTCCCGGCGTTCACCGCAAGCCGGCCCAACGAACTGGCCGACGTTCCTTGCTGGGTAAACCAGAGAGCGAAGTCGGGGCCGAGCGTCATGTCATTCAGGTAAGTCGTCACGCTATCGGTCAAATTCACGATCGAGTATTGCGAAATATTATAGTTGGCGTTGGTGGAAGTCAGTGAATTGGTTGGTATGCTGTCAATCAGGCTTCCGTACTGTTGCGAGAACCATACAGACTGCCCGTCCGGTCCTGGCGCCATCGCGTCAAAAGTGCCTGGCGCCGCCGCTCCCTCGGGCAGACTAAATGTAGTCCGCAGGATTTGATCGCCCTGCACCTGTGCCGAGGCGCTCGGAAAAGGGATACGCTCTAAATAGCCGTTCCATCCGCCTTCCGTTGGAGAGTACTCTGTACACCACAAATAGTTGTCCGGCCCCCAAGTAACTCCGTAAGTCGCGGCGTTCGTAGTAATCGGTATCCAGCCGATTTGGCTGGCATTTGTGGGGTTGGTGGAGATTATATTCGCCCTCCACAGAACCGAGTTATTGTTGTCGGTAATATAGATGCCGTTGTCTTGGATGTTGTTCCCCAGGTTGTCCGTCCCCGAATCGGGCACGACCACGCCGCCGTCCGCCGCGTTTCCAGGCGAATTCGGCGAGCTGATCATCGCATTCGGATTCGGCACAACGCCGTTGGTCAGCGTGCTGTAAGGAATGGGCGCTCCCGCGAGAGTGACGCACGGAGCACTGTTCGCGCAGCCGGTTACGCCATTGGGATTTGGTTGAACTGTGGAGATGCGTCCCAGCTCCCAAGTCGTCGAGCTATCGGGGTTGACCACGAGTTCAACGAACCATATGGAAAAATAATCGTCAGGCGGCCCGGCGGTGATCAGCACCGGGTTGCCCGCTATGGCAATCACGTTCAAGAGTTGACCCTGCGTGTTCATCTCCCCGATATACCCGCCCGCGCTATTCGAATAGGTAAACCAAACATTGCCGTCAGGGCCGTGGGTGATCCGATTGGACGATCCCGGCGTGTAGGGAACCGCGGACGAAAGCACCGGGTAGGCGGTGGCAACGAATTGCACGGGTGGCTGCGTCTGCCCCGATGCGCTGGTCGCCGCGCCAGACACCGTACTTAATAGCAAAACCTGGCATACTAGCCCGGCGAGGCGCCGGCGGGGTTTGCGTGCCTGACTGGAAGGGTGATTCATGTAAGAGTCTCGATCCCTTTGCGAAAAATTGTTCCGGCCATCGAGTTAGCGGCCACCCTTGGCATCCTGTGTCCCACCAGTTGTTCCGGAGCTAGATTCCAAATCATGCGTATCTGGCGAAACGGCCAGCTTCAGCAGAGACATATTGGGCGAGGCCGATAGTAGAAAGGTGAAGCCATCGCGCAACGGCGACAAGGTGTCTAATTTCCCAAACCCATCCCGCGGCGTAACCGTCGCAGTCTTTACGTCTATGGTCCACAGCTCGCCTGCCTTCAGGTTGGCCGCCACCAGTTCGTCGCCATTCTTAGTGACCGCCAACGAGTCGGCCGCCAAGCCTTGCGCCAGGACGCGAAAAGCCGGGGTCGCTTCACTCAGATTGGACAGCAGCCCAAGCGTTTTTTGCGCGCTATCGCTGATCGCTAAGTCATGCGTTTTCGGAATGAATGTCCAGGCTTCCGGCGTGTAGCCAATCACTAATGGCCGCCAAGCCGCGCCGTTCAAAGAGAAACTCAGCCTATGATCGGCCAAGGCCGCTACAAGCGCTCCATCGTCCGTGACCGCAAGCTCGGAAGGTGTCCCCAAACCCGCCATTGAAATCTGTTTGCCAAGTGCGGGTTCTGCCGGTAAATGAGTCACCAGTTGCAACGCGGCAGCCGCCTCGGAGTAGAGAACCGCGGCATCTCCGCGCGGGCTGAATGCTACCAAATCCGGATGAGCCATAGCGCCGTTGAGGACCACGGGTTCCGTCGCTTCATTGCTCGCCACGCTGCGGTGCAACGTCCAGACAGCCACTGGTTCATTTGCGCTCTCTTCCACCAGCACATACTGCTGCCGGGGTGGCATATACAGTCGCGTGGCGCCGACTGGAACTACCGCTTGCTCTCCGAGTAAAGGACGTTGTGCGGTGCCGAAGATCGGATGCACTTCCGCCGGCCCCGGACCTAGGACGTAACCCAGCACCGCTGCACCGGCAGTCGCCACGCGCTTCTCGTCTTGCTTCGACGCAAGCTTTGCAGTGGCATTCGGATTGGGCGAGCCATGCGGCGTAATCGAGATGGTGGGCCCCTGCGCCGCCCCTACGCCCGCAGCCAAACAAAATCCTACGATCCGGCTAATTTTCATGCTAACCTCCGTCTACGCTTCAACTCAAAATCCTGTGTGCCCACGTCTCAAATGCGGGGTACCCACCGTCCCGCCGCCCGACCCCAAGCCAATCGTGACCGTGGGCGTGGTTGTTGCCGCCGCCGCCGCCGAACTGCTGCCGTGATGACCCAGGCCCACGCCGATGCCTACCGCCGCGCCCGCCGCCACCGCTACAATGGCTACAATCACGCCGGTAGAAAGCCCCGCCGCGCCACCACTGGCAACCGTGCCACCCGCGGCCGCCGCCGCTGCTGCTGCTGCCGCGGCGTTCACGACGTTTGTCATCGAGAAGGTCGCACTGGCTGTCTGCGAATGGAACGAAGCCGACACGTTGACTTGAAAGTTACCTGCTTCTACCGGCCGCATGCCAACCGTCGTCGCTCGACCGGCGGCGTCGGTGGTCACGGTAATCGATCGTGAGCCATTGACGAAAATCAGGCTCGGGCCATCGCTCGGCGACCCGAAGGTGACCGCCGCGCCTGCTACCGGAAGGTTGTTGCGGTCGCGCACCTCAACCACCGGCTTTACGGCCGTCTTCTTCTTAATAATGTTGATGCCACGGTCGCCGCTCATAATTTCTATGTGCAGCCCGCTATTCGGCGACGGCTCTTGGGCCAGCGTCCCGGGTTGCAAAACCGTTTCCAATAATTCGGGGCGCGGGAGCAGTCGCGAAACGTACGTCTGACCGTTGGCCGAGGCGCCGCCGGTCATCAGCAAAACGGACGCGACGAACCTCAATGACGCCCCTCTGCAAGCGAACATGTAAATCTTTCCCCCGATTCCAAGCGCACCTAAAGCCTTCAGATGCACCAACGTCCATCGATCATATCCGACAAGTCGGTTGAAAGCAAGACGCGGGAGTTTGTGAGGGAACTACCCGATGGGCTATCCCTTCTTACACCTTGGCTGTGCAACTGCCAAGGAGTGACGAAAATTTCCCTGACACGCAGCCCAGCCCCGAGTGGACAACAGGCCTGTTCAACTGCTTTTCAACGGAGTGCTCATTGGCCTCACTCTCGTAGGGCGGGCATTCGTGCCAGCAGGCCGCCTTTTCGGTGGCCCTTCGTCCGGCTTCCTAGCCGCGCCCTTGGTCCTTCGCAAAACGCCCGATCCGAGCCGGAAGCGTAAGCGCCCTAACTTGCTTTTCAACGGAGTGCCCATGGGCCTGCGGCCCATCAATGATGATGAAAATCGCGTTCGAGAGCGATATTCTGTTCTGAGTCGAGGAGCGGGAGAGATCCGAACCGCTCTGGATATGTTGAGGCCGTAACGGAGTATGACCCAGGACGCGCGTTCTTGAACCAATGATTGTGACGTGGTCCTACCGTCGAGGAAGGGGCATGAGCACGTAAGGGTGCGTATCGTTTAGCTATCGCGCGTTCTGCCGCTTCCTCGGCGGAAAGGATGACTATGTCTTACAAGGTAGCAGGAATTGACATTCACAAGAAAGTGTTAATGGTGGTGATCGCCATCGGGGGCGAGGAAGCAGCGGACCCCGCGGGCGAAGCGCTGGAGTTTGAGTGCCGGCGGTTTGGAACTGGAGCCAGCGAGCGGCAGGAGTTGATCCGTTGGCTGAAAGAACACACGGTGCGCGAAGTGGTGATGGAATCGACGGCGCAGTATTGGAAACCGGTGTGGTTGGATCTGGAGCCGCATTTCGAGAAACTGCATCTGGCGCAGGCATACTCCAATCGTGCGCCGAAAGGCCGCAAGGACGATTTTCGCGATGCGAAACGGCTCGCGAGGCGGTTGCTGGCCGACGAACTGATGCTGAGTTTTGTGCCGGCTGCCGAGCAACGCGCCTGGCGAACCGTCACGCGCGGCAAACACCAACTGGTCCGTGATCGGGTGCGGCTGCAGAACCAACTGGAAGCCTTGTTAGAGGAAGCACGCATCAAGCTCTCCAGCGTGATCAGCGATCTGTTGGGGGTCAGTGGACAACGGATTTTGCAGGCGCTGGCCGACGGAGAAAGCGACCCGGATCGCTTAGCCAAGTTGGGAGATGACCGGCTACACTGCAGCCAACAGCAACTGACCGATGCACTCACCGGCTCGGTGGAGCCAATCCACCGCCAACTCCTGAAGCTGTATCTGGAGCGCCTCAAGGTGTTAGACAAACAGATCGGCGAACTGGATCAAATGACCGCTACGCTGCTCAAGCAATACCAAGAGGCTGTGGTCCGCGTAGCGGAAATCCCCGGATTCGGCCCAGACTCAGCGCAACAAATCATCGCCGAAATGGGGGCTGATGCCGAGGCGTTCCCCTCGGCGGGCGAGTTCGCCTCCTGGGCTGGCCTGTGTCCTGGCAGCAACGAGAGCGCAGAGAAGAACAAAAGTTCCCACTCAGCGAAGGGGAATCGTTTTGTACGGCGGCTTCTGAACCAAGCCGCGCAAGCGGCGGTCAAGAAAAAGGGCAGCTATTTCCAGGCCCTTTTCCGTCGGCTCTTACCGCGGCTCCACTATAACGCTGCTATCTGGGCTATCGCCCACCGCTTGGGCCGACTCGTCTGGAAAATTTTACACGACGGTGTAAGCTACATTGAGCAAGGCCAGGATAGTGATCCCAAGACCAAAAAACGCCGCGCCAATAAGATGGTTCAGGCGCTGCGTAAACTTGGCTACACCGTAACCCTCACGCCAAACACTCCCGCGCCCGTACAGGGGTGATTTTCAAGGGAGCGTTCGGGCCACTCTATTTCAGGCAACTGCGGCAGCCCTCGGCAAAAAGAACACGTTAGGATTCACGATTCCAATCGTGGCCGCCAGCTTCTCACTCGCCGCAATTGCCCGCGCGGAAACCTCACTCGGCTCCGATTCGAGCAGGCAGGCGCTCTCCTCCAGCGATAAACCCAACAGCATTCGCAACACAAACGCATGTCGAGGCTCCGTCGGAAGTTTCAGTACTTTCTGCAACTCAACCGGCAGTTCAGGTTCGGGATGAATGAGGCGATTGGCTTGTGGTTCGTACCAATCCGTTCGAAACCTCACGGCAATGCTCAGCACCTCCGCCATCAAAGACCCGCCGCTTAACGCTCGGGCATCCACCGCTTCAATCGCACTGAGAACCGCTGCCTCCGCCAGGATGCTGTTGCCGGTCATGAGCAGCGCCGCGTAAAACGCACGGCAAACATCGGTCTGCGCCAGGGTTGAGTTGTTCATGGAAGCCTCGGTTAAGAAACTAGATTACGGGCGTTACGCACAATTTGGAATACCCAAACAGCGCCATATTCCCTCACCCGCTTTTAGGGGTAGAAGGATAGCTCGATAGGGTTAGTTGCCGCTTACCGACCTACTCCTTGACTCCATGCTCTGACACCGACAGCAAATTCCCAAACGGATCCTTGAACCAAGCAACCTTATCCGTCCCAGCATTCCAGATCCCCAACTCATCCTGCTTGATAAACCCGTAACGCTCAAAAACAACGCCCTTCGCGGCCAGCCCGCGCACCACATCCTCAATTCCCGTCACCTGCCAGCCAAGCACTGTGTACTTTGCTTCCGTCACCTCTTGTACAAGCGCGGCGCGCAAGGTCACTCCGGCCGAGTCGAAAACCACCGCAAACGAATCGGCCGAAACCTTCTTCAGACCCAAAATCCCGCTGTAGAAATCCGTCGCCTGCTTCTCGTCGCGAATCGCGACAAACGCCATCAATTTCGCATCCTGTAACACGCTCAATCCTCCCAAACCGCCTCGCAATCCAACACGAAGCCTTTCAGCACGCTACTTCTCACTTCTTTCGGGTCTGTGAAAACCTCGACTTTGCGTCCGGCGCGAAACACATGAACATTGCGCTTAATCGGATCGACCAGCCACACTTCCTGCGCGCCCGCCTTCATCCAGCGTTCGCACTTCTTCACCTGTTGTTTGAGACGGTCGCTCGGCGAACGCACCTCGGCTACAAATGCCGGCGTAATCACCGCGCCGGTCACTTTGCTCAGCGCCGGCTTCGTGAACTTTGCAAGAACGCTCTTCGGCACCCACGAGGCATCCGGCGACATCTTCGCACCCGTTGGCAGATTGTAGGTAGCGCTGGAATCGTATGCCTTACCCGTTTGATCGCGCTTCGCCCACGCCCGAAGCTGTCCGAACACTTCGCCGCTTCCCTCGCTGCTCTCAAGGCTTCCCGGCGGCATCAGTAGAATGTTCCCCTCTTCATCCATTTCAACCCGCATATCTGGGTACAAAGCCAGCACTCGTTCAAATTCCCGATCCCGGTCATCCAGATTCTCCGGCTGAAAAATTACCCGGTCGCCCGCATTCTCAATCAGATTCAGCATCACCTCAGCATATCTGCTTTTTTCCTTTCCAGCGATGCACTTCGCCTGCCGCTCTGCCGATAAGGTTGGAGACGGTGCTTTCTTCCTTTTTCGATTCAAAGAATCCGCCGCCCGCCAGTCCACGTCAAAACGAAAGAGGGTTAGCCATCACCGTCGGCCCCGCAAATTTATCGGCGTTCGAGCCCCTCCTGCTTAACAATTCGGAGTATGCTGGAATTACTTGGTCTAAGCTAAGAAGTAAAGGCGGCAATTTGGAAACTGAGAGTGCGATTCGCGCGGACTCCCTGACCAAAATTTATCGCTCAGGGGGAGCGGAAGTTGTTGTTTTCAAGAACCTATCGCTCCAAGTGTCGCGCGATGAGCGTTTGGCCATCATTGGCGAATCGGGTGTAGGTAAATCTACGCTCTTGCATTTATTGGGCGGTTTAGACCGGCCCACCAGCGGCTCCATTGAATACGAAGGCCGCAATATCGTTTCTTTAGATGATCAGGATTTAGCTGAGTTCCGCAATCGCCAAGTCGCGTTCGTCTGGCAGAACCCTTCCCTGCTGGCGGATTTCACCGCGCTTGAGAATGTCATGATGCCGCTGCTAGTTCGCGGACAAAGGCCGGAAACGGCAGCCCTCTATGCGGAAGACCGTTTGCGGGAAGTGGGTCTGAAGGCTCGGGCCTTGCATCGCGCCGGAGAGTTGTCCGGCGGTGAACAACAACGTGTCGCTTTAGCCCGGGCGTTGGCAGCCGGGCCCAGCGTTTTGCTGGCCGATGAACCTACCGGCAGCCTGGATTATAAGACGGGGGATATGGTGATTGGATTGCTCCGTGATCTGCACTCTTCGCATAACTTAACCTCGGTTTTCGTCACGCACAATCTTTCCTTCGCTTCCCGTTGTGATCGAGTTTTAGAGTTGAAGAAAGGCGCCCTGCAGCCCGTATCCAGTTTGGAACTGCAAAACGCCAGAGTAATTCAGGACGCAACCCGTCCCGGTGGCACTTATGTTTGAACGTTATACTGAGAAGGCTCGCCGCGTTATCTTCTTTGCCCGTTATGAGGCCAGCCAGTTTGGCAGTCCTTATATCGAGACGGAACACCTGTTATTAGGTTTGTTGCGTGAAGATAAAGCGCTCGCTAATCGATTTCTGCGGTCGCACGCCGCCATCGAATCCATCCGCAAGCAAATTGAGGCCCACACTACGGTGCGCGAGAAGGTTTCCACCTCCGTTGATCTTCCGCTCAGCCATGAGTGCAAGCGCGTGCTCGCCTATGGAGCCGAAGAAGCCGAACGGCTTAGCCACAAGCACATTGGCACGGAACATCTGCTGCTCGGTTTATTGCGTGAAGAGAAAAGCTTCGCCGCCGAAATCCTGCATGAACGCGGTTTGCGCCTCTCGGCTGTGCGCGAAGAGATCTCGCGTTCTGCTTCGGAGAAAACGTCCGCTAGCCGCCCCAAGGAGAGCTCGCTGCTCGCCGAATTCAGCCGCGATTTAACGCAAGCCGCCGTGGATGGCATGCTTGATCCTCTTATCGGCCGGGACGGCGAAGTGGATCGCGTCGTCCAGATCCTCTGCCGCCGCACCAAGAATAATCCCGTACTGATTGGCGAACCTGGCGTCGGCAAAACCGCCATTGTCGAGGGTTTGGCGCAACGCATCGCCGATGGCGATGTGCCATCATTCCTTTCCGACAAGCGCATTCTGGCTCTGGATCTTTCTTTGATCGTGGCCGGAACCAAATACCGCGGCCAGTTTGAAGAGCGCTTAAAAACCATTATGAAAGAGTTGATGGAGAACCAAAACGCCATCATCTTCATAGATGAGTTGCACACCCTTGTGGGCGCTGGTTCCGCCGAAGGCTCGCTCGATGCCGCCAACATTCTAAAGCCTGCTCTTTCGCGCGGTGAGATTCAATGCATCGGAGCCACCACGCCGGCCGAATATCGCAAATCCATCGAAAAAGACCGCTCGCTCGAACGCCGCTTCCAGGCCGTTAAAGTTCCGCCACCAAACGAAACCGATGCCATCCGCATTCTGTTCGGCATCAAAGAGCGCTACGAGAAATTCCATGCGGTGGCGTATACCGATGAAGCCATAGAATCGGCCGTTTACACATCCACGCGCTTCATCCCAGACCGCTTTTTACCGGATAAGGCCATCGATCTGATTGACGAAGCGGGCGCGCGCGTCAAGCTTCGCCAGACAACCTTACCCAGCGAGGTCGCCGACATTCAGAAGCGCATCAAGTTCATTGTTCACCGCATGGAAAACGCCATCGCGAACCACGAATTTGAAAAGGCTCGCTTCTATTCCGACGAAGAGCGCAAGGAACGCGAAAACCTGCGCTCGCTTCGCGAAAAATACAACCTCGACGACACTTCAACCGGCGTCGTTTCAAAAGACGATATAGAAGACGTAGTGGCGCGCTGGACCGGCGTGCCGATGACTTCTATCAAAGAAGAAGAAATCAACAAGCTGCTGCGCATTGAAGAAGAACTGCATAAGCGCATCATCAGCCAGGAAAAAGCCATCGGCGCTTTG
Source organism: Bryobacterales bacterium (assembly GCA_963785595.1). Classification (GTDB taxonomy): domain Bacteria; phylum Acidobacteriota; class Terriglobia; order Bryobacterales; family Bryobacteraceae; genus Bog-105. The sequence continues at coordinate 336,719 of CAWAVY010000008.1, forward strand.
TCCCGCGCCATCCGCCGTTCCCGCGCCGGCCTCAAGTCTCCTAAACGGCCTTCGGGTTCGTTCCTGTTCCTTGGCCCCACCGGTGTCGGTAAGACAGAAGTAGCGCGCGCCCTCGCCGAGTTCCTCTTCGGCAGTGAGAAATCATTGATTCGCTTCGATATGTCGGAGTTCATGGAGAAGCATTCCATTTCGAAGCTGATCGGTTCGCCTCCCGGCTATGTCGGCTACGAAGAGGGCGGCCAGCTCACCGAACGGGTGAAACGGGCGCCTTACTCGATCATCCTTTTGGACGAAATCGAAAAAGCCCATCCGGATATCTACAACATTCTTCTGCAGGTGTTTGAAGACGGGCAATTGACCGATGGCCTCGGCAACACCGTCGACTTTAAGAACACCATCATCATCATGACGTCGAATCTGGGCGCGCGCTTCCTCGATAAGCGCGGCCAAATCGGCTTCTCGGGCATGGCCGAAACGGGCATCCCGGCCAAGATTGAAGAACAGGTGATGAGCGAAGTCAAGCGCGCTTTCAATCCTGAATTTTTGAACCGCCTGGATGAAGTCATTCTCTTCACCTCTTTGGTGGACGAAGACTTGCTGAAGATCATGGAGCTTTTGGTTGAGCAGGTGAACGTCAACCTCGTGGCCAAGCAAATCAAGATCCGCCTGGAACCGGACGCCGCCAAATATATCCTTGATAAAACCTGTGGCGACCGGAGCTATGGCGCTCGTCCCCTGCGGCGCGCTCTGCAGAAGTATATTGAGGACCCGCTTTCGGAAGCCCTCATTCAAGGCTCCCTCCCGCGTCCCGCCGAGCTTACGGTTTACCTCGGCGACAACGGCATCTATTGCCGGCAAACCGGCGATCTGGAAGGACAACCGGTAGCGGCCGGCGGCGTGGAAATTACACCCATGCCCGCCACCCCACTCTACATGTTCTCCACCTAAAATGGTGGGGCGGGGCGGCCCCTACAATTCGGACCAGATGCAATACATTCTTGCCTTAGATCAGGGCACTACCAGTTCCCGAGCCATGTTGCTCGGACAAGATGGACAAGTTCACGGCCTCGCACAAACGCCGTTCCAGCAAATTTTTCCCAAACCGGGCTGGGTCGAGCACAATCCCGTGGAAATCTGGTCCACCCAAATCGGCGTCGCCAACGCAGCGCTCGCCAAGGGCGGAGCCAAACCAGATTCCGTTGCCGCCATTGGCATCACAAATCAGCGCGAAACTACCATTGTTTGGGATCGCAAAACCGGCGAGCCCATCTATAACGCCATCGTCTGGCAAGATCGCCGCACCTCCGCCTTCTGCGATCAACTCCGCGAACAGGGTCACGGCGCTCTCATTCAACAGAAAACCGGCCTCGTCATTGACGCATACTTTTCCGGCAGCAAAGTTCGCTGGCTCCTCGATAATGTCGCTGGCGCTCGGGCGCGCGCCGAAAAGGGCGAACTCGCCTTCGGCACCGTCGATAGCTGGCTCATCTGGAATCTTACCGGCGGCGCGCGGCATGTCACAGATGTAACCAATGCCTCGCGCACCATGCTCTTCAATTTGCATACTCTCCAGTGGGACCACGAACTGCTCGACCTGCTGGGCGTTCCCGAATCGCTCCTGCCCGAAGTAGTCTCATCCAGCGAAGTTTGCGGTACAGCCTCACGTGTTCTAGGAGGCGTGCTCGGCGGCATACCCATCGCGGGCATTGCGGGCGATCAGCAAGCTGCCCTCTTCGGCCAGATGTGCATGTATCCCGGTATGGTGAAATGCACTTACGGCACTGGCAGCTTCATGTTGCTCAACACCGGCGAAACGCCAGTGATGTCGAAAAACAAGTTGCTCACCACGGTTGCGTGGCGCGTCAAGGGCCGAACGTTTTATGCGCTGGAAGGCAGCGTATTTATCGCCGGCGCGGTCGTGCAGTGGCTGCGCGATGAACTGCAAATCATTCGCAGCGCCGCCGAAATTGAGGAACTCGCCGCTAGCGTGCCCGATACCGCCGGGGTTTACTTTGTCCCCGCCTTCTCCGGCTTGGGCGCGCCGCATTGGGACCAGTACGCCCGCGGCACCATCACCGGACTCACCCGCGGAGCGAATCGCGCTCACATTGCACGGGCCGCTCTCGAAGGCATCGCTTTTCAAATTGCCGATATCATCGAAGCTATGGAGACCGATTCCGGCGTGCCTCTTAAAGAACTGCGCGTCGATGGCGGCGCGGCCCGCAACAACCTGTTAATGCAGCTCCAGGCCGACGCGCTGGGCGTCCCGGTCACTCGTCCGGCCAATCCGGAAACAACCGTGCTGGGCGCAACCTATCTGGCTGGTTTGGCAGTTGGTTATTGGCCCGATCAGGAAACGATCGCCAAGCAATGGCAAGCGGACCGCCGATTCTCTCCCGAAATCGATGACGAAACTCGCCGCGGCCGCCACGCCGGCTGGTTGCGCGCGCTCGAACGCAGCCGCCATTGGGAGACCGCCTAGCTCGTGCCCCAGAGTCTACACCGCAAAGACGTTGTAAGCGCGATTAGATCAACGGTGGAGTGGGATGTTCTTGTGGTCGGCGGCGGCGCTACCGGTTTAGGTGCAGGTCTCGAAGCGGCATCGCGCGGTTACCGCACGCTGCTGCTCGAAGCCCGCGATTTCGCCAAAGCCACCTCCAGCCGCAGCACCAAGCTGGTGCATGGCGGCGTTCGCTACTTGCAGCAGGGCAACGTCAAATTGGTCCTCGAAGCCTTACGCGAACGCGGACGCATGTTGCGCAACGCCCCGCATCTGGCCCACCGCCGCGCCTTCATCGTACCCGCTTATGCGTGGTGGGAGTTTCCTTTCTACGGTGTTGGGTTGAGCCTTTACGATATCCTCGCCGGCAAAGAGGGATTGGGCCATTCGCGCATTCTCTCTAAGAGCAGCGTGCTGAACGAACTCCCAACCGTCAAGAGCCAAAACCTCGAAGGCGGCATTCTATACTACGACGGCCAATTTGATGACGCCCGTTTCGCCATCACCCTGTTGCGCACGCTGTTTGATCAAGATGGCTTGGCGCTGAACTACGCTCCCGTCACTGGCCTTCTCAAACAGGGTGACACGATTTGTGGCGTCATCGCCGAGGACAGCGAAACGGGCGAACGCTTCGAATGCCGCGCGAAAGTTGTCATCAATGCCACCGGCATTTTTTCCGACAGCCTGCGTAGCATGGATCAACCCGCCTCCTCCAAAATACTCGCCGTGAGCCAAGGGAGCCACCTGGTTCTGCCGCGCGAATTCCTGCCCGGTGATGCCGCGCTGATGATTCCCCGCACCTCTGACGGCCGCGTCTTGTTCGCCATCCCTTGGCATAACCGGATAGTAGTGGGCACCACCGACGACCCAGTGCCCCAGGCCGAATATGAACCGCGCGCCATGCAAGACGAACGGCGTTTCCTCATCGATCACGTCGAACGCTTTCTCGGCCGCCGTCCCGCCGCTGCGGAAATATTGAGTATGTGGTCGGGCCAGCGCCCGTTAGTAAAACAGTCCGACGCCTCCAGCACCGCCGCCATTTCGCGCGATCACACGGTTCTCATCTCAAAGTCAAAACTCGTCACCATTACAGGCGGTAAGTGGACCACTTACCGGAAAATGGGTGAAGACGTAATCAACCGCGCCGCGGCGCTCGTGGGTTTGGCGCAATCGCCTTCAAAGACTGCCGACTTGCGCCTGCACGGCTGGTCGGAAGATGCCGCAGCAGGCGGAGATTGGAAACAGGTCTATGGCTCGGATCTGCCTCTGCTCTCCACCATCAATCCCGCCCTCGCCGAACCCCTCCATCCAGCTTTGCCTTTTCAACAAGCTGAAGTAATTTGGGCTGTGCGTTATGAAATGGCCCGCACGCTCGAAGATGTTTTGGCCCGCCGCACTCGAGCGTTGTTTCTGGATGCCCGCGCGAGCATTGAGGCCGCGCCGTTAGCGGCCCGTTTGTTAGCGGAAGAACTCGGTCATGACGATTTATGGCAACACAAACAAGTCGCGGCCTTCGATGCGGTAGCTGCGCAATATGTGTGGAGTGACTAACTGGGCAACTGTGAATTACTTCACAAATCGGTCGTCGCGCACTCGGCAAAAATTCTCTAGGCTTTAACTGAAAAATGTGATAGTCTTCCTCTCAAGGAGATTCCTGATCAAGGAAATGCCGAGACGTTTTTGTGGGAACCTCCTCTCGTGGAGGCAAGTCTCGGTCACCAAATTCTACTTGCTGGGCGACATGACAACGTGTTCACCTGCGCTCTGCTGCTGGTATTTGCTTGACGTCACTTTGATCAGAGAAAGAGGACACCAATGCATGTAAAGCGTCTGCTGCTTCCCGTAGCCGTAGTATTGACGGGCTCGTTCCTGTTTTCAGTCTTCCATCCACAAAGTGTTCTAGCGTTCTTTCCAACGATCTGGAAGACTCTAAATGGCGCTCTGGGAACCTCTCACGTAGCGATCACAAACTCTGCGATAGCTTCGTTCGACGGGACATTCTTTGGCCTTCCTAACGACTCTTCCGGCGACCCGATCCTAACCAGCACGATGAAGCAGGCTCGCGATGCGATTGCCGATGCCGATGCGGCGGTGGATGATGATCAACATACGGCGAACAAGCATTTCGATGGTGAGTCTTTCGCGGCCGGGCAAGGACGCTTGATCACTCTCAGGCAAAATGTCGTTGCGTCTTTGAATAACAATGATGCGAACGGCGCTCGTCAAAGTCTTGGACAGGCGCTTCACACTCTTCAGGATTTTTATTCTCACAGTAACTGGGTCGAACTCGGAAATGCCACCATAAATTCCTCCTTGGGAAATGGGGCAACCGTGGGAGCCGTCGCCGGCGATAGCAGCGACCCTACGGCCAACACTACACCAACTTGTCAAGATTGCACTTTTTCCCTCCTCTCTGCCTGCGCAAATTTTTCAAACTGTTCGAATAATCTGGTCACGAACTTAATAACTACGGGTTACTATAGCGGCGAAGATGTGACAAAGCCCAAGCTTTCCGTTGGCAAGAAATGCAGCCACGGCGGACTTTTCGATGGCTCGACGTTTGGTCTTACGGGGGGGATTAACAAGGACTCGTTTGACTGCGACTTTTCACCTCACTATCCCTTGCATCAAGCGGCTGTCAATCTCGCCATCCAAGCGACCGGGCAATTTCTCTCCTACATACAGCAGGATCTGGGGGCCGATGGTCACGACAAAATGAGCCTTCTTCTGGGTGGCGGCCCCACGCTCGTCTTCGTTATGGACACGACCGGGAGCATGTCGGATATCCAGGGGCAAGTAACTCAACAGGCGGTCCAGATTGTTCGGAATCTTCTCGCTCAGGGCACACCTCCGTCAAAGTTCGTTCTTGCGCCCTTCAATGACCCCAGCACGGGTCCAGTCGTGGTCACGACCGACTCGAATACCTTTATCGATGCCGTCAGTAGCCTGCCCGCAAGCGGGGGCGGGGACTGCCCGGAATTGTCAATGACTGGCATTCTACAGGGGATCGCGGCAGCGGACAATGGAGCCCAAGTCTTCATGTTCACCGACGCCTCTTCTAAGGACGCCGCCCTCGCTCCCCTCGTTAGCAGCCTGGCTATCGCGAAAAATATTCAAATTTATCCATTTACCTTTGTTGACGGCTGTTCAACCGGGGACGATCCTACCTATAGTCAGATCGCGTCGGATTCCAATGGTCTTTTCTTTTTTCTTGATCGTTCGGAAGCCGGTTCGATCGCCTCGTTGGCCAGTCTTATAGTCAATTCGAATCTCGCGAATATTCTGAGCGTTAACAGTCACTTGTCGTCAAAGAGCTTCAGCGTTCCCGTGGATAGTACGATGAGCAGGGTCACCTTCGTAGTCAGCGGGCCGAGCGGTTCCATTGCGAGCAGTGGAGTTACCATCACAAGGCCCGACGGAACAGTGACTAAAAGCTCGGACTCTGGCGTGTCTATGGTCTCCTTAAGCACGGGCGTGTTCTGGTCGGTGACGAAACCGAAGCCTGGGGTATGGACTGTCGCTTTGAATGGTTCGGGGAACTTCTCGCTCTCCGTATCGGCCCAAAGCTCTCTAAGCCTGACATCCTTCCGATTCTTACAGCCAGGAGGCCGGCCCGGCCATGAAGGTTATTTCCCAATAACCGGAAATCCGATTGCGGGTCAAAGTGTCGTGGTTGGGTCAGTCATCGAAGGTACGAGCAATCCGCCGCAGTTCCAACTTAGGGGACTGGATGGCGGTCTCCTACAGAGCGTGAGTTTAACTGGAGCGGGAAAGACCTTCCCACCGGGCGATATACCCAAAGGCGCTTTTTTTGGCAACGTCGTTTTGCCTAATACCCCCTTCTTGGCTTATGTGACGGGCACCGACGCGGCGGGCAATGCGTTCCAGCGATCCGTCTCAGGCAAATCGCTGCCACAAACCGTACAGATCACACCGCCTGTGAGCGCGAATCTTTCTCCAGGTCTGACCACTTCATACACATTCCAAATTCTGAATTTAGGCTCCTCTGACTCCTTCACTGTTGTCGCAAGCGACGACAAGCAATTTTTGAAGGGTTTTTCGCCGGCCGGAACTACGATTTTTGAGCCGGGCTTTCCGAATTCCGCTGTCCTCGGTTATTCGACGCCGCTTGTACTCTCCGCTGGCCAAGCGGGCAGTGTCACTCTTACGGCCCAGCCTGGGGCTTCTGTTTCCCCTGGCACAACGGACACCATAACTCTAACGGTAACGAGCACAACCACTGGGTTGAGTAACTATGCCGTGTTAGCAGGTACTGTAACAACTGTTGGGGAGCCGGTCCTGATAGGAAAGGCCCTTGGACATGGCTCGGGCACTAGCGCTGGGAGTTTCTATGTCGATTTTAGTCTTGGGAATACGGGAAAGGGAACAGCCGGTGAAACGCTCCTCACGCAAATAACCACGCGGACACTCTCCGGAACTGGAACCGTCTCGTATGTCAGTCCAGCTATACCCGTGTCCGTCGGCAATATCGCGGTTGGCGCTTCCATTACCACGCGGCTCTTTTTCAATGTGCCATCGACGGTTAGCCGGTTTTCGTTCGCGGTGAATGGCACCACGTACGATCCGTTTGGAGTCTCGTCTCAATTCTCGGGATCTGCATCGGTGATACCGTGAAAAAAATAATTAAGGAGGCTGAAAAAGTGCGCCACATTGCTTGCAGTCTGCTCTTCCTGGCGGCTGTTTTGGATGGCGGCAAATTATTTGCCGCGCCGGGTGATGCCTATACGTTTACTACCTCGCCTGCCTGCGGCTCAATTAGCGGCGTGGCCGGCGCAACAATTGGTTGGGGTTACAGCATTACCAATCAAAGCGCGACAGATTGGCTGGTAACAACCAATTTAAACGCGGGGCTGTTCATTAATTGCTCTCCTAACTCGGGACTCTTCGATTTTCCGATTATTGCCCCGGGGACCAAAGCAACTGAAGCTTTTAACCTGGCAGCCAGCCTCGGCCTCTTTGATCTAGCATGGAACCCCGGTGCTCCTGTCGGATTTGGGAATTCAGGCCAGTTCACCCTGAGCGCGGAATGGTGGAGCGGGAATCCGCTCGCTGGCGGCACCTTCATTGCCGACGCGGTTGACCAAAATGCCGCTTACAGTGCAACCGTATCTGCACCGGTTGTTAGCAGTGGTGCACCGGAGCCGTCAGTGCTTGGCATGCTGGCGGTAGGGGTATTTTTCTGCATTCAAGCGGGCAGGGCTCGCTATCGCGCCCGTTTCTGAGCCTCCTCGGAAATTATCGCCAGAAGTTGGGACTGCTCTCTGGCCGTCGGATGAACCCAACGAATATCGTCAAAATAACCAGGTAGCGGACCTGTATGGGCCGAGAAGCCGAAACGCTTTCCGGCGCGCACTTGCGGTTGAAACTCCATCACCTCGACGGTCGTCAGGAACTGGCTTTTGGAAGTTAGGTGAACAATAAACTTTGTGTTGAATTCGGCCGGTTCGCCCCGATAGTAATAGTCGGAGCGCCAAAAGCCCCCGAGCGGATCATAGAGACAGACGTCATATTGACGAGCTGTCGCCGGCAGTTCAGCATACTTGGCCAAGCCCGGGTCTAGACGACTAAAGGAGCGAAGCTGAAAGGCATCCGGTACAGTTCCAGCCACGAACTTGTTAAAAGGAGGGGGCAAGTTTGCCCGCGCCGAAATAACCGTGGGAGGCCATTTGACTTCAAATGTGCCGCGAAGCAACCCATTCAACGACAAAATATTTATCGGTAGGCTTGTCGGCACTTGGCCGGTTTCAAGGCTTGATGGCCTGTAATCTATGCGTTTTGCGTACGGGGAGAGTAACAAAGCACCCAGCGCCAGAATGAACGGGATCGTAATTGCCAACCCTAGCAAACGCAACATGGACCTGACCCCATTCTATGCAGACCTGCAGGATTCGTGCCTTCCGCGCCGGAGTGATTAAATAGCGGAGTACCTTTAAATCCAGAAAGGTGGGCTTAGCCCTCTTCCTATGCACATAGATGCGGCCGTACTTGGTGAGTTCATGGGGACCCTGGTCCTCGTTCTTTTGGGGAACGGAGTGGTGGGCGGGGTGGTGCTCACTGGGACGAAGGCCCACAATTCCGGGTGGATCGTCATTACCACCGGCTGGGCTTTGGCGGTTTTTTGCGGTATCGCCACCGCTATCGCGTTGGGTGATGCTGACGCCCATCTGAATCCAGCCTTCACGGTGGCATCGGTCATCATGAGCGGCCGGCCGGAGCGTTTATTGACCTACATTCCGGCGCAAATGTTGGGCGCGATCTGCGGCGCAACGTCAGTCTGGCTATTTTATCTGCCGCACTTTGCCCTTACCGAAAATCGTGTCGCCAAGTTGGCTTGCTTCGCCACTCATCCAGCCATTCGCCGCTACGGCCACAATTTCTTTTGCGAAGCGGCCGGCACGTTCATCCTGGTGCTGGTCGCTTCCGGATTCGCTTCGCACAAATTAGCGGCAAACGGCGTAGCACCCGGTCTGGGCCCAGTGCTGGTGGGCGCTTTGGTTTGGAGTATTGGTTTATCGCTCGGCGCCACCACCGGATACGCCATTAATCCCGCCCGCGATCTCGGCCCCAGAATCGCCCACGCTCTCCTGCCCATCGCCGGCAAGGGCGGTTCCGATTGGACTTATGCATCGGTCCCTGTACTGGGACCTATAGCGGGAGCGGCATTAGCCGCAGCGTTCGTTACAGTGAGTGGGATGTAACAGAACAACTACGATTTCGCGAGCGGGTGAATCAGCGGTATGATTTCGCGCCTGTTGCGCCGGTAGACTCGGAAATCGGAAAGATCCGTTGTGACGACGGGGTGCCTCGGATGTAACTCGCTCATGCAAATGAGACACAAGTCGGCCAGATCCGGCAGACGGTCTCGATAGCGCGTAGCGAGTTCGGCGATCCGCAACGTATGATCGGCAAGAGTGAACGCGGGCTGAACCAATCCGTTGCGAACAAAGTCGAGAACCAGTGCGGCGTCCCCTAAGTGAAACGCCGTCTCGGCAAGAACCGCTTCACAAGTGAGCAACGGATCTACAACTTGGCGCGCGAGGCGGACGGCCCATTTATGGTGGAGATCGTTACGATTGCCGAACGCCACCAGGAAACCGGTGTCGGCAATAGCCTTCACTTTTTCGAGAAGCCTTTGCGCGAGGACAGGTTGGGGCTGCCAGACACTTTACCCGCCAAACGCAGGAACGGGCGGTCCTCGCGAGCACGCGCTTTCTCCAACTGATCGCGGACGACTTTGCCTTGCGAAACGCCTGCAGATGCGGCGGTCGTCTCCAGCCACTCGGCAAGTTCTTCCGGAAGCCGGACGGTGATTGCATTACGCATCTGCTCCGAATGTAACACAGATTCCGCTGACGCGAGTCCGGAAGCGGGGGCGGTCAACTCGCCCTAGGAATATCTGCTTTACTCCCCCGCCCCGGCCTTCAACTTTTCTCTTTGCTCTTTCAAGATCGCTTTGCGGCTGAGCTTGATCTTATTGCCTTCCAGCGCCAACACCTTCACCAGAATCTGATCGCCCTCATTCAATTCGTCGCGAACATTCTTAATCCGGCTTTCGGAAATCTCGCTGATGTGCAGCAAGCCGTCCGTCCCCGGAAAGATTTCGACAAACGCCCCGAAATCCGCAATCCGCACTACTTTGCCCAAATAGGTTTTCCCCACTTCGGCAACAGCGGCAATATCGGCCACCATCTGCAAAGCCTTCTTCGCGGATTCGCCGTCGGAAGCAAAAATGTTCACCATGCCGTCGTCCGTCACGTCGATTTTAACGCCGGTCGCTTCAATGATCCCCTTGATCACCTTGCCGCCGGGGCCAATCAGTTCGCGGATCTTATCGGTGGGAATCTGCGTGGTGTAGATGCGCGGCGCGTACAAGGAAAGTTCCGCTCGCGGCTTGTCGATCGTAGCGAGCATGATATCGAGGATCTCCAACCGGCCCTTGCGAGCCTGTTCCAGCGCCTCCTTCATGATCTTGGTGGTCACGTTCGGCACCTTGATATCCATCTGCAGCGCCGTGATCCCGTCTTTGGTGCCGGCCACTTTGAAATCCATGTCGCCGTAGTGATCTTCCGCGCCCGCGATATCGGTGAGCACCGCGTAAGCGTCGCCTTCCATCACCAAACCCATCGCAATGCCGGCCACCGGTTTGGTAACCGGGACGCCTGCGTCCATCAGTGAGAGCGTGCCGCCGCAAACACTCGCCATGGAACTCGAACCGTTCGATTCAAGAATGTCGCTCACCACGCGCAAGGTATACGGAAAGCCCTTTTCATCGGGAATGACCGACGCCAAAGCCCGTTCCGCCAATGCGCCGTGGCCGATTTCGCGCCGCCCAGGCCCGCGCATGAAGCCGACTTCACCCACGCTGAACGGCGGGAAGTTATAATGCAGCATGAAGCGCTTGGCCGTTTCCGCGAGATCGAACATCTCAATCCGTTGCTGGTCGTCTTTAGTGCCCAGCGTGGTGGTCACCAGCGCCTGCGTTTCGCCGCGCGTGAAAATGGCAGAGCCGTGCGTGCGCGGCAATACGCCCACTTCACATGTGATCTTGCGGATGGTCGAAAACTCGCGACCATCGGGACGGCGGCTATCTTTCAACATCTCATCACGGAAAATTCGTTCTTTCAGCGCTTCAAAAGTTTTCTTCGCCTCCGCCTGTTCCGCCTCTTCGGTAAAGAGCGCGATGGCCTTTTCCTTGGCGGCGTCCACCCGGGCATAGCTATCCAGCTTGCTGTATTTCTGCGTGTTCAAGGCGTCGGTCAATTCGGTGCGTACCGCGGCCGAGATCTTTTCGAGCATCGCCTGATTGATTGCAGGAGGAGTGTACGCACGTTTCGCCTTGCCGGTGAGTTTTACCAACTGGTTGATGGCATCGGCAATTTTCTTGCAGCAATTGTGGCCGAAGTCGATGGCGTCCAAAACTTCCGCCTCGGAAGCCGAATTAGCGCCTGCCTCCACCATCACAATTCCCTGCTCCGTGCCGGCCACTACAATGTTGAGCTTGGCGTCCTTCGATTCGTCGTAACTGGGGTTCGCCTGGTACACGCCATTGATCAAGCCAACCCGCACGCCAGCCAGCACATGGTGGAAAGGAATGTCGGAAATCGCCAGCGCGGCGCCCGCGCCGATAATCGCCAGCACGCTTGGGTCGCGTTGCGGATCTGCCGAGAGAACCATGGCAATGATCTGCGTTTCACAACTGAAACCTTCGGGGAACAGCGGACGGACCGGACGGTCAATCAGGCGGCTGGTGAGAATTTCCTTCTCAGAGGGGCGGCCTTCCCGCTTAATGAAACCGCCGGGGAACTTTCCGGCAGCGTATGTATATTCACGGTAATCCACCGTGAGCGGGAAGAAATTGGCTCCCACCTTCGGCTGCGGGTTGGCGCAGGCCGATACCAGAACCACCGAGTCTCCCGAACGAACAACCACAGACCCATTGGCCTGTTTAGCAATTTTCCCGGTCTCAATCGAGACCTTTGACCCGTGCAGGTCGATTTCTACTATATGCGACATTTAAACTTTTCCCGATGCGTGATCCGCATCAACCTTTTCTTGCACGCTGCCGGAATCATTTTCCGGACGTGCGGACCATTTACGGGATTAAGAAGAGGACTTAGAGTTCCTTGAGGGACTGCTTACCGAAGCAGTTTTGAGCGGACTTAAAGCTACGTCCAACGGGGCCGAGCCAAAAATCGCGCTGCCTTTAGAGACCGTTCTAGCGGCGGATGCCCAGACTTTGAATCAAAGTCTTGTAGCGTTCTGGACTGCGATCCTTCAAATACTTAAGCAACCTTCGGCGCTGGGAAACCATCACAAGCAAACCGCGCTCGGAATGATGATCCTTTTTATGCCCCTTCAGATGCTCAGTGAGCGACGAAATGCGCTGACTCAGAAGAGCCACCTGGACCTCTGGCGAACCCGAATCCGACTTATGAATCCGGTACTTCACGATTACTTCTGTCTTTTGTTCAACCGCCAGAGCCATGCTGGAAACGATACTCCTCGTCTTTACCTTAATCTCGATTTTATCTCCTACAGGATAGCACAACCTAGTCCGCTGTTAACCTTTAAGAAACATGCGGCGCGTCTTTCTGATCGATACCGACACGGCTTCCGACGATGCGGTGGCGCTAATCATGGCGTTAAAGCATCGGGAAGTGGACGTGGCCGCGATTACCGTTGTCGCGGGCAACGTGGGAGTGGATCAGGCTTGCCGCAACGCGCTCTATACGGCGGAACTGTGCGGATCCAGCGTACACGTGTTCCGCGGCGCAGATGCTCCACTGCTGCGCCCGCTCGAAGATGCCAGTTGGTTCCATGGCCGCGACGGCATGGGCGATCATGGCTATCCCGCGCCGGTGAGAGCCGTGGAGCGGCTGGCGGCCGTTGACGCGATTATCGAGACTGCCGAGAAATTCCCCGGCCTGACCGTTGTGACACTCGGCCCGCTCACCAATATCGCCCAAGCTTTAAAGCGCGAGCCGGATTTGCCAAAACGCATTGGACGTTGCGTGGTGATGGGTGGCGCTCCTTGCTGTGAAGGAAACGTAACGCCAGCCGCCGAATTCAATATCTGGTGCGATCCGGAGGCGGCGCGGATCGTATTCCATAGCGGACTGCCGCTCGAGATGGTGGGCTGGCACCTTTGCCGTGGCGACGCGGCACTGAACCTAACAGATATCGAGCGAATCAAGGCGCTGGGAACCCCGCCGGGCGATTTTGCGATTGAATGCAACAGTACGGCGCAAGCAGCCTATCTGGAGCAGACCGGCGAACACGGCATTTCCCTGCCCGATCCGGTGGCCATGGCGATTGCTCTCGACCCAACCATCGGCACCGCGTGGAGCGAGCACCATGTGGATATCGAAACAGGCAGCGATCTCACCAGAGGAATGACGGTAGTGGACCGGTTAGGCGTGGCGGGCAACGCGCGCAACCGCCAGGTTTGGAAAGACCTGTTGCCCGCACCGAAGGTTAAGGTGTGCTGGGCCTTGGATGTCGCGAGGTGGAAGGGAGCTCTGTGGGCCGCGCTCACAACTGACCGTTCACCACTGGCACCTCTAAAAAACTCTGGTGTCCCGCATCATGATAGAGCGTGATGTGCGCGGTTCTGGCATCCTTCGCCGATTCCCGCGCTACCACTCCGCCGCTGTTATAATTTTTCTCCAACTGAATCGTATTCGGACAAACCAATGTAAGCCGCAATCGGCTTCCCTTCTCTATCCGCCGCGAGAAAAACGTGAATCCATTGAATTCATAGCGGTTGATCTCCCCGGCTTTCACCAGCTTCTCCTCTGTCAACGAATCGCGATAGCGGGCCCGCACTATGTCCGACGTCAATTGCACGCTCGTTCCGTCCGGTTTAATCTCATCCAACTCCGCCGCTAAATCCGTATCGGGCACGTCCATCGCCAGCCAAACCGCCAGTTTGATATAGCCCGTCATTTCCGTCGCGCTCCCGAACGCCTCGCTATGGTAAATCAAACCGTCGCCGAAGAGATTCAGCGCGTGCGTCTGATCCGTCAGGTAGGCCGGCGCCTCCTTCTGCTCGAGCGCGGCCGGACGCGTATCCAGCGGATCGTATACGAAATGATCGGGCTTCTCGTCACTCGGCGCCGTCTGGTCCAACTGGCCCGATGCAAAAACGTCCTTGGCACCATCCCCTGGTGAACGCAGGTAAAGTTTGCGCTCGACTGGCGCAATCGCTTCCAAACTCGCGACGTATTTCCACTCCTCCGAGCCCGGGACGAAATACGCCACCCGATTCTTCAAAAACTCCGGCTTGGGCCCACTCTTCATCGTCCAGTCGTACCACTCCTTGTGGAGCTTGTTCAAATCCAGCACGCTGGCATCTCCGAAAGTGAGTCCACCCACCTCCTTCTTCGGCGTCCTGGTGCCAGGATGGTCCCACGGACCGATGATCAGATAGTGCTTGTCTTTCGCGGCCGCCGTTCCATACTGCATGTGGCGCCGGTAATACGTCATCGCCCCGGGTTGATCGCCATCGTAGTGGCCGGTGATTGTCAGGATCGGAATATCCATCCGCTTGTAGTCCGCCTCTGTGGGAGCCATCGCCACCCAATAAGCATCGGGAGTGGGATGCTCCAGCCATTTACGGAACACGGTGGATGAGTTGCCCACCACCCGGTCCAGATCCTGAAACGGCGTGTGACTGAGGTACAGTTGCGTGAACTTGGCGGTCCAAAATGTCGAGCTGCCGAACGTGTTCGTATTGCCCGTCACCCCACTGGTGAACGTCAGCCATTGCATGTCATAGGAGCTGAAGACATTGTGAAAAAACGGGAAATCCACACCCGCGTGGGCCGCCGCAGCAGGCACGATAGTCGCCAAGTGCGGCGGAAACTCTTTGAGCGTCGCCCATTGGTCAAATCCCGCGTAAGAGCCGCCCCACATGGCCACCTTACCGTTGCACCAAGGCTGCTTCGCCAGCCACTCCACCACGTCATAGCCATCGCGCCCCTCATTCGCAAAAGGCTCAAACGCTCCCTCCGAGTTCCCGCGCCCGCGCACGTCCACCAAGGCGTAAACGTAGCCGTTCTGGCTGAAATACGTGGCCCTGTCCAGATAACTATCGCCAATATACGGAGTCAGCGTAAAGATCACCGGC
Source organism: Bryobacterales bacterium (assembly GCA_963785595.1). GTDB lineage: Bacteria > Acidobacteriota > Terriglobia > Bryobacterales > Bryobacteraceae > Bog-105. The sequence goes on from CAWAVY010000008.1 coordinate 351,868, forward strand.
AGCGCTTCTTTCTGCTCATGCGGCCGATAAATGGTGGCGTTCAAATGCAGGCCATCGCGCAAAGGAATCTTCACGCCCCACTGCATGTCCACTTCCCTGGGACTCGAATCGGCAGCCAGACCGCCAGTTACCGCCAGCAAGAAAACCAGAAACCGAAGCATTGCGCCAGTGTAACGTAATGGAATGCTCCGCTCATTTGCACTTTGTGTCATGGCATTTGCTCTGGCGTCCTGCGCCCGGCAGCCCAACTTCGCGATCGTCCTGCGAAACGGCCAGATCTGCGACGGCTCCGGCTCACCCTGCACTACGGGCGGCATCGCCGTAAACGGCGACACCATTGTCAAAACCGGCGATGTTTCCTCCGACGCCGGCCGCCTGGACATTGACGTTCACGGCCAAGTTATCGCCCCCGGCTTTATCAACATGATGTCTGGAGAAACCGGCCTCTTCGCCGATGGCCGCGGCCTCAGCGATCTCTCTCAGGGCGTCACTCTCGAAATCTTCGGCGAAGGCGAATCGATGGGTCCACTGAACGACAGCATGCGCGTCGAAGAGCAACAGCAGCAGGCCGATGTTAAGTACCCCATCACTTGGCACACTCTCGCCGAAGGCCTTGAGACGCTCGTGCAACATGGCATTTCTCCCAACGTCGCATCGTTCATTGGCGCCGCTACGCCGCGTATTTACGTCCTTGGCCGCGCCAACCGCGCTCCGACGGCCGCCGAGCTTGACCAGATGCGCGCCGTCACCGCCAAAGCCATGCAAGCCGGCGCGTTAGGAATCGCCTCCGCTCTGATCTACGCTCCCGGCAATTACGCCAAGACGGACGAACTGATCGCCCTCGCCCAAGTCGCCGCCCAGTACAAGGGCATCTATATCTCCCACATGCGCAACGAAGGCGACCGCGAGAAAGAAGCCATTGACGAACTGCTCACTATCGCCCGCACCGCCAAAATCCCGGCTGAGATTTACCATCTCAAGATCTCGGGCGCAAAGAACTGGCCGAACGAGCCCGCGGTGATTCATCAAATCGAAGCAGCCCGCGCCGAGGGCTTGAAAATCACCGCTGATATGTACACCTATCCGGCGGGCGCGACCGGCCTTGATGGCGCGATGCCGCCCTGGGTGCAGGCGGGAGGTCTCGAAGAGTGGCGCAAACGTCTGCAAGATCCCGCCATCCGCCAGCGAGTGAAACGGGAGATGGCCGCCGGCACTTCATATGACGATCTCTTCGCCGCCGCCGAATCTCCCGACAAAATTCTATTGGTCGGTTTCAAGAGCGAGAAGCTCAAACCTCTCACCGGTAAGTCTCTCGGAGAGGTATCTCGCATGCGCCACACCTCTCCCGAAGACACCGCTATGGACTTAGTGGTAGAAGACGATTCGCGGGTGGAGACCGTCTACTTCCTGATGAGTGAAGACAACATCCGCAAGCAGATCGTTCTGCCCTGGGTCAGCTTCGCCGCCGACTCCGATGCGGAGGGAGTGGATGGAGTCTTTCTGAAATCCAGCACCCACCCGCGCACCTTCGGCAACTTCGCCCGCGTCTACGCCCGCTACGTTCGCGACGAGAAATTGCTGAGCGTGCCGGAGGCGGTCCGCAAGATGACTTCCCTGCCCGCCGCAAATCTCGGCATCGACCGCCGCGGCCTGCTCAAGGCAGGCTACTTTGCCGACATCGCCGTCTTCGACCCCGCCACCATTCAGGACAATGCCACGTTTGAAAAGCCGCGCCAATTAGCCACCGGCGTCTCCGAGGTTTTCGTCAACGGAGTGGAAGTGATTCGTAACGGCCAGCACACGGGGGCGAAACCGGGGCGGGTGGTGAAGCGCTCGCGTAGCTGACAGGCCTTGTCGTTACCGCTCGTTAACACTCGCGGTTCGACTAGGGCTGGGGCGCAAGAGGTTGATAGACTGGGGTTCTTGCATGGCCTTTGTCCCAGGCTTTGATCACGACGTATTCATCAGCTATGCGCATGGCGACGACCGCGCCTGGATCAGCGCTTTCCACGGCCGCCTCAAACCCGATCTGAATCGCCTCCTTCCTGGCGCCGACGTCTGGATCGACTCCGACGATCTGCGCAAATCCCGCGACTTTAACCACGAAATTCCAGCCAACCTCGCATCTTCCGCCGTCCTCGTCTCGCTGGTCTCTCCGACCTATATCCAGCGGCCGTACTGCGTGCAAAAGGAATGCCGCCGATTTATAGAACTTGCCACCGCGCGCAAGGAAACGCGTTTCCGCTCCTCCGCATTTTCCACAGAGCTCTTCGGTTTCCGCTGCCCTATCTTCCAGATGCCCGACAGCGCTTATTCGCACGATCTTATCCCCGGCGCCACGGACATCCTCTTTGGCGACGACGTCAGCCCGTTCCCGGTGGCCTCCAACCTTTTCGAGAATAGCTTCCGTACGCTCCTGCGCGGCTTGACCGACCTCTTACGGCGTATGCGAAATCACAGCACGCCCGTTGTCGTTTATCCGCATTCCGCCACCTCCGAAATCAACGCCGCGCACGAGGCCCTCACGCGCGAGCTGCACGCCCAAAGCTACCGCGTTCTTCCCGAGGACGAGCTCAAACCGGTTCGCCACGTTGGCGGTTCCGACTTGGCCGTGCTGCTCCTCGGGCCGAACTATGACGACACGGCCCGCCTGCTGGTGGACGAAATCAAGAATCTTAACAAGCCCTTCGTCATTTGGCCCTCACCTTCGGTCGAACAACATGGCGATCTCACCCAGCGCGGTTTTCTCAAAGAACTCAGCGAGCTCGACTACCAACGCAAAACCCTCCTCAGCCCTTTAATCAGCCCCGAAAAACTGAAGCAGGACGTGTTTGCCATTCTCAATCCGCAGGCGAAGATTCCAGCGAACGCCGCCGGCAAACCTCGCATCTATCTCATCTACGACTCAGCCCAGAAATCCGAGTCCGCCAACGCCGGCCAGATTGTCCTCAACTACCAGGACGAGTTTCATTTCGAACCGAGCGATAACCCGCGCCAGCACACCGGTTACCTCACTCAGTCCGACGGAGTTCTGCTGGTTTGGGGGGAGGCCGCTGAAGACTGGTGCGCGACGGAGTTTGAACAAATCGTCCGCTTGTCGAACCAGCCCAAGTCGCGAGGCCTTTGCCTGTTCGATCCCAAACAGTCAAAGCTCGCCTACGCGGATCAGATTCGCAGCCAGTATTCGGCCATTCACGTTGCCGAACAGTTCGGCGCTTTTGAGAAACGCCGCCTGGAACCGTTCTTTGCGCCGATCCGGAGAGGAGGTGGAAATTCAAGAACACAGGCGGCCCCGGCATGATTTTGAGGAGGGGGTTTTTGACTCGACCGGAAAGTGCGGTTTTGCGGGGCAATTGGCCCGCTATTAATAATAGTGCAGAAATCCGGCCAGATGTGGGTTTTTTCGTGGCGCGGATGAGGGGTTTTTGACGCGCCGAAAAACAGAGGAATGGCCACAGATGAACACAGATAAACACAGATAAAAAACCAACGATGAGTTGAACGCGGAGTGAGGTTTGCATTTCGCTTCCAGAGTAGAGGGTGAAGGTTTGGGACCAGCGTGCGGCGAAGGTGGGTTATAGGGGTTAAGTGGCTGGTAGGAGTAGGGTTAGAAAGTTTTGAAGAAAGTTTGAAAGGTTGTGACTGAAATCCCCGCGGGTTATTTTGAGGCGAGAAGGCGGGCGATTTCGTCGAGTGTGACGATGCGCCAGATGAGGGCGGTACCGTCGGTGCTGGCTGTTGCGACGAGTCGGCCATCGGGCGAAAAGGCCGCGTTAAGCACAGGCCCGAGGTGGTCTGCGAGCGTAGCGATCACGCCCCCGGAGTTGGCGTTCCAAATTCGCGCTATCTTGCCGCGGCTGGAGGCCGCGCGTTGCCAATCGGGCGAAAACGCCATAATGCGTGCGCCTTGGAAATTGCCTGGCAATTTTGTAATGAACTGCCCGTTGTCGGCGTTCCAGGTCCGCCCTGTTCCGTCAGCGCTTGCCGTAATCACGCGTTGCCCGTCTGGCGAAAAGGAGGCCCAGGAGACTTCGCCGGAATGGCCCACGAGGGTGGCGATCAACCGACCGTTGGCAGCGTTCCAGGTCCGCGCCGTCTTGTCGTCGCTGGCGGTCACCACGCGCTGGCCGTTGGGGGAGAACACTACGCTGTTGACATCGTCGGAGTGGCCTTCCAGCTTCGCGATCAACCAGCCACTAGCGGCATCCCAAATTCGGGCGGTTCGATCAAGGCTAGCGGTGGCGACGCGTTGCCCGTCGGGCGAAAAAGCGGCGCTAAGGAGTGCCTTGGAGTGGCCTTGAAGCTTGATAAGCACCTGACCGTTGGTGAGATTCCAGACGCTTGCCGTCCTGTCCCAGCTTGCTGTGACGACCTGGTGGCCGTCGGGCGAAAACACGGCACTCCAGACCGGAGCTGAATGGCCCAGTTTGGCGAGCAACCGACCGTCTTGGGCATTCCAGATTCTGGCTGTTGCGACGAGTCGGCTGTCGGGCGAAAAGGCCGCGTTAAGCACAGGCCCGAGGTGGTCTGCGAGCGTAGCGATCACGCCCCCGGAGTTGGCGTTCCAAATTCGCGCTATCTTGCCGCGGCTGGAGGCCGCGCGTTGCCAATCGGGCGAAAACGCCATAATGCGTGCGCCTTGGAAATTGCCTGGCAATTTTGTAATGAACTGCCCGTTGTCGGCGTTCCAGGTCCGCCCTGTTCCGTCAGCGCTTGCCGTAATCACGCGTTGCCCGTCTGGCGAAAAGGAGGCCCAGGAGACTTCGCCGGAATGGCCCACGAGGGTGGCGATCAACCGACCGTTGGCAGCGTTCCAGGTCCGCGCCGTTTGGTCGTGGCTCGCCGTCGCTATCCGCTGGCCGCCGGGCGAGAAGACGGCGGTGAAGAGCGCGCCGGAGTGGCCTTCGAGCTTGGCGATCAAATCACCGGTGGTTGCATTCCACACACGCCCCGTGCCGTCATTGCTCGCCGTGACGATGCGCTGGCCGTCAGGGGAAAATTCAGCGCTCCAAACTTGGGCGGAATGACCCACCAGCTTGGCGATCAAATGACCGGAAGTGGGGTTCCATATCCGCGCCGTATGGTCGTCGCTAGCAGTAGCGATACGCTGGCCGTCAGGCGAAAATGCCGCGCTGTTGACTCTGGCAGAATGGCCTTCCAGTTTTGCGATGATCTCACCGGTGGCGGCGTTCCACAACCGCGCCGTTTTGTCGTCGCTCGCCGTCACGATGCGCTGGCCGTCGGGCGAAAACGCCGCGCTAAAAACTTGACCGGAATGGCCTTCGAGTTCTACGAGTTTCTGCGGAAACGCGTGAGCGATGGCTTCGCGGGCTTGCGAAGTTTTTTCCACAGAGAAGGCTTGGATGGCGGTGGTAAGAGCTTCACCTCTCTTACCCAGAGAGAAGAGAGTTTCGGCCTGGGCTGCCAGTTCGCGCGACTCGGCGAGTTTTTTCTGTTTCCAGGCGATATAGGCCAACGCGAGCGCGCCGAGGAGCAGCGCGGCGAGAACGAACGAAAAGATTTTAGTGCGGCGGGCGGAGGAGAGGGCCAGTTCCTCCTTGCGCACGGCGATTTGACGAAGTTTCCTTTCGATGGATAGCTCGCGTTCGTGGCGTTCGTGTTCGCGCTGTTGATCGTCCTCAAATTTGCGATGACTGGCGGAGAGGAAGGATTCGACTTCAGCCAGCGCGCCGGGTCCGGCGTAGTGTTCGGCCCATTTGGGAGAAGGGTTGATCTGTGATTTCCATTCGAGGGCGGAAGAGAGGTCGAGGCCGACGAGGAGGTCGCGAGTTCTTGATTGCCAACCGCGCGCGCGGTCGAGGAGTTCAATGAGAGTCTTGGCCTGCTTCTCCTCTTCGGGTAGCCAGGTTTTGGCGAGAAGCTGCCAGTTACGGCTGAGGCTTTCGTGGGCGATGTCGATATAGGTAGCGGGTGTCAGTTCGCCGTCACGCGGGGCGAGAAAGGTGGCATCGCCTTGACGGAAGATATCAATTACGGCATTGACGCGGCGACGCTTTTCGGGAGATTCGGCGTTGCAGAGTTCCCATAGTTCGGAGAGCCGGGCGGGGTCGCGGCGTTCGCGATTGCCGCGACCGAGGGCGGTGAGGCGTTTAAATACGATCTCAGCAAATTCGGGATCGGCGAGGGTGGCGAGTAGCTGGTCGGCGTGTTGGTTGAGTGCGCTGGAGAATCCACCGATTGCCAGGTAGTCAGTGGCGTTGATGGCCCGGTTGTTTTCGGGAGTCTGGTTGCGCCAGTAAGACCAGGTGCGCATGAGGGCGTGCTGGAGGATGGGGAGCTGATCGGGTTCATCGCCGGCGTCGTTGAGGATCTGTTCGACGAGGGCAGAGGAAATGGGTACGCGGCCGAGAGGGCCTTCGATGGCTTGGCGGCGCTGCTCGCGAGTGAGACGAGGGACGAGATATTGCGACTCATTGAGAGCCTCTGGGAATTCTGGGAATTCGGCGCAGTCGCCAAGGTAGTCAGTGCGCATGGTGATGACGATGTAGATGGGCAGGGGACTACGTGCGGAGGCGAGAAGGAGACTGATGAAAGCGGCGGCTTCGGAGGAGGTGGCGGCATCTCCGGTGGCGTGGTCTTTGTAGCGGAAGAGTTCCTCAAATTGATCGATGAGGACGAGTAGTGGCTCCTCTTTGTTGGCGATTTCGATGAGGCCGTGACTGCTAGAGAGGAGCTGAGTGGGGTGGCAACCGAGGGCCGCGGCGAGGTTGGCGAAGGGTGCGCCCGAGGGCCGGATTTGAGCGATGCGCCAGGTGCGGCCGGGTTCGAGGAGGCGGCCGCGTTGAAGAGCGGGAATGAGTCCGGCGCGAACGAGAGAGGATTTCCCGGAACCGGAGAGTCCGAGAACGGCGACGAAACGATGGCGAGAGAGGCGGTCACAGAGGTCGAGAACCTGCTGATCGCGGCCGAAAAAGAGGTGGGATTCGCTGGTTTCGAAGGGGCGGAGGCCGGGGTAGGGGTTAGCGAGTTTGGCGAGGCGTTCGAGGACGGCGGCGAAGCTCATGGGGAAAAAGGAGGATTGCGGGTGAGTAAGCGATAAGGCTCCGTTAAAGAAGAAGTTGGTTTAGCGATTCGGAGAGCGCCGATTGCCAATCGGCGCGCAGGATGCCATCCTGCCCCACTTCGCGGTTCTGAAATTAGTCGGGTTGGAGATAGATCACCAATGTGCGGCCGTCGGAGGTGAAGCCGCTGCCGGTGGCGGTTCGCGCTTCCTTCACTGGATTGGTTGCGGTCATATAGTCTTCCTTCACTGTCAAGCCGGTGTTCTCCAATCCTTGGCCAATGTAATCGCGCTCGCCGTCGGTCGCGGGGTCGATCTTATGGGTGATGCCATTGTTCCGGTTATCGCGGTCAAAGCCGATATCGTGAGTTCCCGCACCGACCCACACCGTCTGCCCATCCGCCATAAACGGAGCTTTCCAGATGCGGAAGTGATGGCGCGACTCAACGACCTTCAATGGATCGGCTTGCGCGTAGCCGAAGTCCTGCACTCGCCCAAAGAGCATCAGCTCGCTCATGGGCATGGTCACGTAACCTTCTTTGGAAAGGCTGGTTAGTAAGCCATGCAAAACGGCGGCTTGCTTGGTCTTGTCCACCACCACCCACCCCGCCTGAGTCAGTGCGTCTTGCAGCTTCTCCTGCGACCCAATGACAATAAAGTTGACGCGGTCTCCGAGATTGCCCAACGCATCTGTGACACGAGCGGGAAGGCTGTCGAGCATGGGCTGCGTAAATATCGGGAGGTGCAGCGCCGCATTGGCCGCCGCCGCAGTGCCTTTGGTCCGTTCCACAATCACGTGATAGCTGCCGGTGGCGCCGGTCTGCCCGCTCTGTTGATTGATACCAAGAAAGAGATGCCCGGCCACCGGCACATTGCGCTGCAGGTGTGAGCCAACGAGAAAGGCGCGCGCGGCCGGGTTGTCGGTAAACCGTCCAATGAGCGCGCCGCGGCCGGAGTTCATCACGGGGAACTGCATCATCAGGTCGGTCCACAGACGAGCCATGCCGTCGGGGCCGCTCGTGTGCGTGGCATCGAGTTGCAGTGTGCCGGTGGCGGAGATCGCGATACTATCGCCCGGCTTCAAATCGATAGCGGCATCTACCCAGCCCTGGTCCGCAGTGATATCGAGCTCTTTTTTATCCGCCGCGCAGAGACAGCCGGCGGCCAACAGTCCTAGCAGGAACGCGCGCATTTACTTTTTCGGTTGACTGCTGGGCGGGACCAAGCCGCGAATGCGCATGTAGGTCACCATGTTGCCATAGTGCTCATCGAGATGGGCGGTGTTGACCGTCATCACGGTAAGCTTGGCCATTTGCCGGCCCATGAAAGTCACTAAGTCCGATGCGTGGTCGTCCGTCATGCCGCTATAGGCTTTGTCGCAGAAGTCTTTCGATTCTTTGACCGCTTGCAGTAGATCCGCTTTGGTGGTTTTGGTTTTCTCGATGCTCGTCATGGGCGCCTTCTCGCCGGTCACGATGGAGCAGAACATATTCTGCGCATCGGCGGCATGTCCGACGAGTTCGCCGAAGGACCGGACTTCTGGAGTGGGCTTAAACGAGTAACTGGCTTCCGGCATCAGGTCGGCGGCAGCTACAACATTGGCGGCAACCATACCATAAAAAACTTTCTCACCGGTGCTGAGGGGATTTTGAGCAAACGACAACGCCGCGGTTGCCGCTAAAACCATAACGTAGTTAAGGGGTTTCATAACCCCTATAGTTTACGCCACGTTTGATTCGACGGGCAATTCGAGCGGATGCTTGAAACCGCATTCCTTGTTTGGACACTGCGCCACCGGACCCGCCTTGAGAAACTTCTCAATCAGGTAGCTGCTACCGCATTCGGGACACTTCTCCATAATGGGTTTGCCCCACGCTACGAAGTCGCACTCCGGATAACGATTGCAGCCGAAGAATGTCCGTCCGCGCTTGGAGCGGCGTTCGACCACTTCACCCTGCGAGCAATTCGGGCAAGGCACGCCAATAGTCTTCTGCTTGACGAATTTGCATTTCGGGTAATCGCTGCATGCTATGAACTCGCCGTAGCGCCCGTACTTCTGAACGAGATTGCTTTGGCATTGCGGGCATTTCTCTTCCAGCTTTACATCTTTGCGCTGTTCGCCGCCAATCTGCTTGGTCGTCTTGCATTCGGGATAGCCAGAGCAAGCGAAGAAGGTGCCGAAGCGGCCTTTTTTGAGCACCATGGGCCGGCCGCAGTTTTCGCAGTACTCCTGTTCGTCCTGCTCACCCAGATCGCCGTTCTTTTCGATATCCGGCAGATCGACCGTCAGCTCGCGGGTGTTGGTGCATTCCGGATAACCGGTGCAGGCGATGAAGCTGCCATGCTTGCCCCACTTGATCACCATCGGCTTGCCGCATTTATCGCACACCAGATCGGTGGGCTTTTCCATGCGCTTGATGTCGGTCATGTGGCGGGCGGCGTGCTCGAGATCCTTTTCGAAGCGGCCGTAGAATTCGGCCATAGCCACGCGCCATTCCAGCTTGCCGTCTTCAATCTCGTCCAGTTCCTCTTCCATACGGGCCGTGTAGCTGACATCGAAGAGGTCGTTAAAGCTTTCGAGAAGCAGATCCGTGACAACCATGCCCAGTTCAGTGGGCGTGAACTTGCCGCCTTCCTTTTTTACATACTCGCGGTCTTGAATGGTTGAGAGAATCGAGGCATAGGTGGAAGGGCGGCCCACGCCATCGGACTCCAACTTTTTCACCAGCGTCGCTTCGTTGTAACGCGGCGGCGGTTCGGTGAAATGCTGCTCCGGCAGAATTTCCTTGAGCTTCAGAATCTCGCCTTCGGTGACAACCGGCAGCTTGTGCTTGAGGTCTTCGTCTTCGTCGTCTTTCTGGTCTTTGCCTTCTTCGTAAACTTTGAGGAAGCCTTCAAACTTGAGCACGCTACCGGTGGCGCGGAAAAGGTACGAGGTTTTGCTCTTACCTTCGGCATTGATATCGATGGTGGTTTGATCAAGCAGAGCCGGGTTCATCTGCGATGCAATGAAGCGCATCCAGATGAGTCGGTACAGTTTTAGTTCGTCCTCGGCTAGCAGCTTTTCGAGTGATTCGGGCGTGCGCAAAACCGAAGTCGGGCGAATGGCTTCGTGGGCGTCCTGGGCGGCTTTCTTGGTTGGATATACGTTGGGCGCTTTTGGCACGAACTGTTCGCCGTAACGTTCGGTGATGAAGCCGCGGACTTCCGTTAGCGCGTCGTCGGACACGCGGACGGAATCGGTACGCATGTAAGTGATGAGACCCACGGCCCCTTCAGCGCCGAGTTCTTTCCCTTCGTACAAGCCTTGGGCCAAGCCCATGGTGCGCTTGACGCTGAAGCGGAGTTTGCGGGAGGAATCCTGCTGCAAGGTGGAGGTGATGAAGGGCGCCACCGGATTGCGTTTTTTCTCGCGGGTGGCGACGGATTTCACCTTATATTGGGCGCTCTCCAGATCATCGAGAATCGCTTTGGCTTCGGCTTCGTTGCCGATCTGGGGTGTTTCGTTGGCACGTTTGTTGAGCCGGGCCGTGAGCACCGGCGGTTTCTTGGCGTTGAGGGCGACGTCAATGGTCCAGTATTCGACTTTTTGGAAGGCGCGGATTTCGCGTTCGCGTTCGACAATGAGACGCAGCGCCACGGTTTGGACGCGGCCGGCGGAGAGACCACGGCGAACTTTGTCCCATAGCAGCGGCGAGATTTTGTAACCCACCAGCCTGTCAAGCACGCGGCGTGCTTGCTGGGCTTCCACGAGATGCACATTTACCGAGAGCGGTTTTTCGAAGGCTTTTTTCACCGCGCTGGCCGTGATCTCGTTAAACATAACGCGGAAGAACGCCGGCTTACCCGCTTTCTTGGGTTCGAGTTCTTCCTGCAAGTGAAAACAGATTGCCTCACCTTCACGGTCAGGGTCGGCCGCAAGGTAGACGGAATCGACGCCTTTGGACGCCGCCTTCAACTCCGCCATGAGTTTCTTCTTGCCTTCGATCACCTCATATTTGGGAGTGAAATCGTGCTCCACATCCACCGACAAATCTTTTTTGGGCAAGTCTTTCACGTGACCCAGCGAGGCCTTGACGATGAATTGACTGCCTAAGTATTTCCCAATAGTTTTCGCCTTCGCCGGGGATTCAACGATGACGAGAGATTTTGCCATACCTATATTTTTCTTAACCTATATATTGCGAGTAGTTGTGTGCGGAGGGATCGCTACCCTTTTACCACACCTTGACAAACTTCTTTCCAGGGAGCTGCCGCACTAACCCGCTCATTTCCAGTTCAAACAGTGCGCCGATCAACTCAGATGAGGAAACTCCCTCAAAGGATTCAAGCAGTAAGTCAAGTTGTTTAGGTTCATCAACTTGCAAGCCATTCAAAAGCTTGCGGCCGAGGGCTTTCTGGGGCTCTTCGGTAATGCCAGGCGGGGCGTCGGGCAAGGGATCCAGCCCTTCGATTAGCATTTTTTGGCGAGCTTTCGAGACCAGCTCGCGGCGCACAGTGGTAGGCAATTCGTTGGTAACGTCGCTCCACTCCTGAACCAGTTTGGCACCGCCTTCCTTTATTAGTAAGTTGGGACCCCAACTCATTTTGGACGTGATGTTGCCGGGAACCGCGAAGACTTCCCTGCCCTGATCGATAGCCAATTTGGCGGTGATCGCGGAGCCGCTGTGCTGGGCGCCTTCAATGATGAGGACGCCGATGGAAAGGCCGCTGACGATGCGGTTGCGAATGGGGAAGTTTTGCGGAAACGCGGGAGCGCCGATGGGGAATTCGGAAAGAAGGAGTCCTTTGGCGGCAATTTCATCGTAGAGGCGCCGGTTGTTGGAGGGATAGACGATATCGACACCGCAGCCGAGAATGGCTACCGTATCGCCGCCATCTTTGAGGGTGGCCTGGTGGGCGGTGGCGTCGATGCCGCGGGCGAGACCGCTGACGATGGTTAAGCCGGCGCGCGATAGATCCGCACTGAGCCGTTCGGCGGCGGCCATGCCATAGGGTGTGGGACTGCGCGTGCCGACGACGCCGATGCAGGGTGTGGGCATGAGTTCCGTGCGGCCAATGGCGAACAGCACGATGGGCGGATCGAAAATTTCGCGCAGACGGCGGGGATAACGCGGGTCTTGGATGGAAATGAGTTGCGCGCCGGCGTTGATCATTTTCTGCTGCTGATCGACGGCGTCTTCAAAGGAACAGCCGGATGCGATGTTGCGGGCCTGGGCGGGACTCATGCCCGCGCCTTCGAGCTCTGAGGCGGTGGCGCGAAAGACAGCCTGGGGGGACTTTAGCTTTTCCAGAAGCTTGAGGGCGCCGACGGTTCCCAAACCGGGGACGAGGCGAAGAGCAAGCCAGTGCAAGACTTCTTCTTGAGTGATGACGGCGGTGGCCACGTGGAATTGGTGGGGTGAGGGAGGGCGACCTCTCGGAAAAAACGCTTTGAAAATCAGTGGCGTACCGTCGAAAATGCAAGCTAGGGCGCTTACGCTTCCGGCTCGGATTCGGCTTTTTTCATCATCATGGGTGGGGTGAGGGACGGCGACCTCTCGGAAAAAAACGGTTTGGGGGAGATAATAGCGGGGTGAGGTTACAGAATAAAGTTGCGATTGTGACGGGAGCGGCGACGGGTATCGGCCAGGCGATTGCGATACGCTTCGCTCGAAGAAGGCGCTGCGGTGGTGATCGATTACGTTGGGAAGCCGGAGACACCCAGCCAAACCGAAAAGGAAATTGCGAGTTTCGGGGGAAAGACGATATCGGTCGAGGCGGATGTTTCCAACGCGGATCAAGTGCGGAATTTGATTGAAAGCGCGGTGAGCGCGTTTGGCAAGCTGGACATTCTGGTCAACAATGCGGGAGTGGAGAAGAAATTCGCGTTTGTGGATTATCCGCTGGAAGAGCTGCAGAAGATTTTGGCGGTTAACTTAGTTGGGCCATTTCTGGTTTGCCAGGCGGCGGCCCGGCAGATGATCAAACAGGGGCAAGGCGGCAGACTGATTAACATTTCGTCCATCCATGAAGATCTTCCGATGCCCACAAACGCGGCCTACTGCGCCAGCAAAGGGGGATTGCGCATGTTGGCGCGCACCATCGCGGTGGAACTGGCGAAGGATAACATCACGGTGAACAATATTGGACCGGGGGCGGTTTATACGCCGATTGACGCCGATATTCAAGCTAATCCTGAATTTGAGAAAGCGTTGATGGCTGAGATTCCGCTGAACCGCTGGGGCAAGCCGGAAGAGATTGCGGGGCTGGCGGTGTATCTGGCGTCGGAGGAAGCGGCATACGTTACGGGGTCTACCTATTTTATTGACGGTGGAATGCTGCGGCAGTCGGGGAGCTATTAAACGCCCAGTTAGGGCGCTTGACGCTTCCGGCTCGGATTCGGCCGTCTTGGGAAGTGGTAGGGGGTACTGAAAGTAACGGATGTGGGCGGGCATGGCGAATCTCATGGTCTAATAAAACTAGAGTTGCAATCGGAGAGAACTCGCGCCAGGCAAGCGGCACATCCATATAGCGCCAGTTCTTGCGCTGGCGGTACACTTGAGACATCCGGTTTAATTTAGTTAAAGGGCCGAAGGTGGCAGTATGAGTGTTGCCAGTTCTAGTCTTGTCAGCCCAGCGCGTAATAAAGCGCTGATGGTGCGTCTTGCGCCGTACCTTGTCGAAGCCGTGTGTGAATTGTCGCGCGCCGCGCGGGACAAGACGCATACCCAGACGGAGATTAGCGGGCTTCTGTTCGGTCAGGCGGAAGAGGGCGTGGTCACTGTGGAAGCGCTCAAGGTGTTCAAAGATTCCGGTCCGCGCAGCGATCTGGCGCGCCGCGAACGGATGGAAAAGGCCTTTGAAGCGGCCATGACTCTGGCTAAGTCCGACGCCGAGTTCGCCGTGTATAAATTGCTGGGCTGGTTCTCACTGCGCGGGAGCGGCGGTTTAATCAACAGCGACGTGGAATTCCACAACCGGCATTTTAAAGACGGCGACGATATTGCACTGATTGTCTGGCGCGAAGGCGATTCGCAGATCACGGCCGAGTTGTATGCCACGGCGGAGAGCAAGCTGACGAGCGAGGATTACCGCTGGAGTTCGGTCCGGTTATCCACCGAAATGCGCCGGGTGAGCCAGCCTATCGACCTGGCGATGCGGCTGCGGGTCAACGACGATATTTACGTGCGGACGTATTCCTCAGTCGAAAAGCAAGAGCGCAATGAGGAATGGAAGAAGATTGCGGCGACGGCTAAACGCACCATGCTCTCTTGGTTGCCGGGACCAAGCAAGGCTAGCGAGGCGCCGGCGGTGCAGTTGCCTAAGGCGCGCAAACCAAAGCCCCAGCCGACAGAAAGCGTAGCCCCCAAGCGGCCGTTTGAAGCGCGCACGCTCTTTCGCGATACGCCTGTCGCGCCCGTTGCCAAGGCGGCGTGGCCCGTTGAAGCTAGCGCCCAGGTAACGCCCTACGACGCCGGACGCGCCGGCGCGCGGGGGCAAGCACCGGAAATTAGCGGCTTGCCCATGGTGCTCCAGCGCAAATCGTCGGCTAAGGGTATTCCGTGGCTTTCGTTGGCTTTGGTTGCGATCCTGTGCTCGGGTATAACGTTCGCCGTTTACGCGCTGAACGGGGTTGGAACGGGCTCAAGTAAGTTGAGCCAGATTATGCGTGTGCTGTTTCCGGGTACCGATCTGGAATTGCGGGCCGAGGGGAGCGGCGATCGCTTACTGTTGACTTGGAATCGGAGAAATCCGGTGGTCGCCTCAGCCGCCAACGCGGTGCTTTCGATCACCGATGGGCCACAGCGCTTTGAGCGTAAGTTGGACCCGGTGCAGATTGCCAACGGATCTGTGCTCTACAGGCCAATCAGCGGGGATGTCACGTTCCGGCTGCAGGTTTTCGGTACTGATCAGGCCATTGCCATTGGCAGCCTGCGCGTACTGGATGCCACGGCGGCACCCGCCATCACTGAGGCTAAGAGTGAGAATAAGAGCGAGATTAAGCCGGTTGACAACAAACCCGCTTTGGATTCCGGCAACCCGCCCTCGGCTCAGGCTCAGCAGGCTCTCACGCCACCGCCCGCGGCCATCGTGCAAAATTCGCTGCCGGCGGCCATTCAAAGGGCGACAAGGCAGAACGTGCCGCCCACTTACTCGCCTAAGCAGAAGAGGGAGTTAGAGGCGCTGACCAACGTCAAACCGCCGCAACAGGCTGTGCAGCAAAACCTAACACAGCAGCCGGCCACACCGTTGCCGCAAACGGCTGCAGCAGCGTCTCCGAGGCAGGTTTCGCGCCCCAGCAACTCCGCGCCCGTGACCAGTAATACCGCCATTAACGGTTGGGACGCCAATCCGCCCGAGAACAAGCCTACCCCGCTTCAGCAAGCGGAGCCGCCGCAGACGACGCCGCCGGATGGCAAAACGGTGGCCTTCATTCCGCCCAAGGTTTTGCTGGAGGTCATGCCGAACATGCGCAGCCTTTCGTCGAACTTGGTAACGGAGGTGACGCGTGTGGAGGTGGAGGTGCGAATTGATACGAATGGCCGAGTGAATGCGGCGCGCGTTGAAACGCCGAATATCAAATCGCAGCTAGCTTCGGCGGCATTGGCGGCCGCGCGGCAATGGACGTTTCAGCCGGCGACCATGCGGGGCCAACGCGTGGAAAGCACGCATAATATTGCCTTCGAGTTTAGACCGGGCGGACAATAGCCTTGGCAGGCTGAAGCCCTGCGCCACCTTAGTATGCGGGTTTGCACGGTGGTCAGCCTGTCCGCGGTACGCTAACTTCAGCGATGCTGAAAGTGGGTCTCACCGGCGGTTACGCGACGGGCAAAACGTTTGTGGCCTGCGAGTTTGAACGGCTGGGTTGCCATATCATCTTTGCCGACCAACTTGGTCACGCCACTCTGCTGCCCGGGGGCGCGGCGTATGGTCCGGCGATTGGACTGTTCGGGCGCGACATTCTGCTTCCCGACTCCACTATCGATCGGAAGAAACTCGCGTCTATTGTCTTTGATGCGCCAGATCAATTGGCGAAGCTGAATGCTATTGTGCATCCCGCGGTCTTCCAGCTTGAGGAGCAAATGCTAGCCGATTTCAAAACCCGCGAGCCTAACGGGATAGCCGTGCTTGAAGCCGCTATCCTGATAGAGACGGGCCGCTATGCCGATTGCGACAAGCTTATTTTGACGGCTTGCGAGCGGGAGACGCAGATCGCGCGCGGTATGAAGCGCGATGGGTTGACGCGCGAGGCGGTTCTGGCGCGGCTGGATCGGCAGCTATCGTTAGAAGAAAAGAAACGCTACGCCGACTTCGTCATCGACACGGGCGGAGGTAAAGAAGAGACCGTGAAACAGGTTGAAACCGTATTCCATATATTAAAGCCACTGGCGGAGGGCGGCGCGCATTGAGACCGCGTATTCTGCTCTGGAGCGTTTTGTTCAGCGCTACGCTCTTCTGGCTTACCGCGGGCGCCGATTGGAGTCTGAAAACGTTGTCGGCGCCCTTTTTGCGGCATACTTTGCAGTGGTCTGAACCGGCCGCGGTGCATGGCGCGGGCCTGACGCCGGAAGAGCAGAACAACATAGATATTTATAAGACCGGGCAGCCAGCCACGGTCTATATCACCAGCACCACGGTGCGGCGCGATTTCTTTTACCAGCCGGTTGCTTCGCAGAGTCTCGGGTCCGGTTTTTTGATTAACGACGAGGGATTCATCCTCACCAACTTCCACGTTATTTCGGGCAGCAGCAAAATACAGGTCACGCTGTCGGACCAAAGCCAGTATTACGGAACGGCATTGGACACAGACCGCTCGGACGACCTGGCGCTCATCAAGATCGCTCTGAAGAAGAAAGCGCAGTTCCTGAGGCTGGGCGATTCGGACCGCATCCAGGTGGGCCAAAAAGTTCTGGCGATTGGCAATCCGTTTGGTCTGGAAGGCACGCTGACGGTGGGCGTGGTGAGCTCTATTGGGCGCGCCATTGACGGCGAAAATGAGCAACGTCTGGAAGGGATGATCCAGACCGACGCGGCTATCAACGGCGGTAACAGCGGAGGCCCGCTGCTCGATTCCAGCGGTTCCGTTATCGGCATCAACACGGCGATTCTGGGCCGCACGAATATGGGTATTGGCTTCGCACTGCCCATTAATCGGGCGAAGGCGCTGCTGGACGATTACAGAGCGGGCCGTATCACCGAACGTCCTAAAGTGGGCATCACCACGGAGTACGTAGCGGGCGATTTGGCGGAAGCACTGGGGCTACCGCGGCGCGGCGGTCTGTTGGTTCAGCAGGTGATTCGGGGCAGCTCCGAAGGCGCCGCCGGCCTGCGCCCCGCCAACCAGATTGTTGATATTGGCAACGTCGAGCTCGGCATAGGCGGGGATCTGATCGTGGCGATTGACGGCAAGGCGGTGGATCGCGAGGACGCCCTGGTGCGATCGATCTCGGAGAAGCGGGTGGGCGACACGATCAACCTGACCATCTATCGAAATGGCGCTAGTCTGAATCTTCCGGTAAGACTGCTGCGGCCGCCGCCGGATATGGGTTAGAAACGCAAACTAGGGCGCTGACGCTTCCGGCTCTGATTCGGAGCGCCGATCTGGCGAGGTGCGACGCGAGACTAGGAAGACTGCGAGGTGCGAGACATTGGGCGAAGAGTGAGCGTCTTTGGGTTGTGAGCGCGCCTAAACCAATCCATCAGTCTCTGGTGCCGCATTGGCTGACGCACCTGGGGACGCTTGGGTTATTCGCGGTTGCGATTGTGGATTCGTCGGTGATTCCGCTGCCGCTGCCGGGAAGCACCGATCTGTTGCTGCTGTGGCTGGTCTCGCATCATGGAAACCCGTGGATGCTGGCCGTGAGCGCTACCGCCGGCAGCATCCTGGGTGGCTACACTTGCTGGAGCACCGGGCGCAAAGGGGGCGAAGGCGCACTGCAGCGTTATGTGCGGAGGCGGCTCTTGAAGCGCATCTCGCGCTGGATGGAGCAGCACTCGATGATTTCGGTCTTTCTGCCGGCGGTGCTTCCGCCACCGATTCCGCTGTCGCCATTTTTGCTGGCGGCCGGGGCGCTGGGCGTTTCGCGTAAACGTTTTCTGGTGTTGTTCGGCGGGGCGCGCAGCGTGCGTTATGGGACGATTGCGTGGCTGGGTGTGGTGTACGGGCGGCGCATGGTTCGTTTGTGGTCGGCGACGCTTGAGAAATGGTCAACGCCGCTGCTGTGGGTGTTCGTATCGATGGCGGTGATCGGCATCGGCATGGGGATCTGGAAACTGCGCCAGCAAGGAATGCCAGCCGGTGTCAGGGCGAGTGTTTGATGAGTCCGATGTCGGCGAATCCGTTGAGCATGAATTGCACGGCTATGGCGGTGAGCAGGAGGCCCATCATACGCGTGAGAATGCGGATGCCGGTTTCACCCAAATAGCCACGGACGCGATCGGCGGCGGCAAGGATCCAAAACGAAGAGAGGGCGGTGAGGGCAATGGCGGCAACGATGGGAAAGGCATACCACCATTGCGGCGATCCGCCCATGAGAACCATGACGGTGGAAATGGATCCGGGACCAGCAAGCATGGGGATGCCGAGGGGAATGATGCCGACATCCTCTTTCTCAGCGCTTTCCTCGGTTTCGGTGGGAGTTTCTTTGGTGGGCGAGCGGCGGGCTTGCAGCATATCCATACCAATGAGAAGGAGGATGAGACCGCCGGCGATCTTGAAGGCGGGCAGGGTGATGCCGAATAGTCTAAAAATCAAAGTTCCGGCAATGGTGAAGCTGGATAGGACGACGAAACAGGTCCAGGCGGCGCGGCTAGCCATGCGGCGCCGCTGTCGGGCATCGGCATGCGCGGTAATGATGAGGAATGCCGGTACGGCAGCGATGGGATCAACCAGAAAAAAAATTGAAGTTAAGGCGACGAACGAGAACTGGAGAAGACCGATGAGAGTTGCCAACATTCAAACGCCGGGAGCCGCCGCCACGCTCCATTCTAACGAGGACTCGCGGGGAACGCACTGCGCGGCTAACCGCGCTTGGGGTACGGCTAGTACTTGAAAGCGAAATGGCGCGAGTGGAGACGCTTTGGCCGTTGGGGGGCAAACGTTCCATGACAACCTATGCTCTTCCAAAGCCGTTGGAAGGCCCGTACACTGGATTCATGAAACAACGGCTTAACGCTTTCTGGAAGGACGAAACCGGCCAGGAAATGGTGGAATACACTTTGCTGGTGGCTTTTTTCGCGCTGGCGGGCGTGGGGGTGTTGAGCGGACTGAGGGGCGAGATTGTTACCATCTGGCAGGCGATCAGCGCCAGCTATGCGACGGCCGCGAGTTAACCATCGTTATGAGTGGTTGACGACCATGGTTTTGGTTCTAGAGAATTCATGCAGCGCGGCGAAACCTTTTTCACGGCCGTGGCCGCTCTTTCCAATGCCGCCAAACGGCAGTTCGATGCCGGCGCCCGCGCCATAACAGTTGACGAACACTTGCCCGGCGCGAATTTTCTTGGTCATGCGGATCTGACGAGCGCCGTCGCGGGTCCAGACGGCGGCCACTAAGCCGTAATCGGTGGAGTTGGCAAGAGCAATGGCATCGGCCTCGTCGGTGAAGGGCTGAACACTGAGGACAGGACCGAAGACTTCTTCGCGAGCGAGGGTGGCATTGCGCGGCACGGAACCAAAGAGCATGGGCTTGACGTAAAAGCCGCCGGGTGAGACATGCGCATCGATGGAACCTTCGGCCAGGAGCGAAGCCCCTTCGTGTTGAGCGCCTTCGGCAAAACTGAGGACGCGCTGCTTTTGCTTTTCGTTGATGATGGGGCCGCAATCGAGATCCATTTCAGGAGCGCCGACGCGGACCTTGAGGAACGAATCGCGCAGGCGTTCAATGAGGGTATCGTAGATGCTGCGCTCAACGAGAACGCGGCTACCTGCGGAACAGGTCTGGCCGGTGTTTTGGATGATGGCTTTGCGGAGGACGGGGACGGCGGCGTCAAGATCGGCATCGGCGAAGACGACCTGGGGAGACTTCCCGCCCAGTTCGAGGGTACAGGTAATGAAGTGATCGGCGGCTAGTTTTTGGATGATTTGACCGACGGCCGGCGAACCCGTGAACGAGAGGAAATCGATGCCGGGGTGTGAAGCGAGAGCCGCGCCGGCGATTGCCCCTTTGCCGGTGACGATGTTGATGGCGCCGCTGGGAAAGCCGGCTTCGCGCGCCAATTCGGCAATGCGCAGTGACGATAGACAAGCGTCTTCCGCGGGTTTAAGGACAACCGCGTTACCAACGGCGAGAGAGGGCGCGAGGGTCCGGCCGAACATTTGCGCGGGATAATTCCAGGGAAGGATGTGGCCGGTGACGCCGTGCGGCTCACGCAGAACCGAGACGTGGTAGCCGGTGAGATAAGGGACGACTTCGCCATGGAGCTTATCGGCTGCACCGCCGTAGTATTCGAAGTAACGGGCGAGGGCGGCGATATCGGCATCAGCGGCGCTTTTGGGTTTACCGGTGTCACGCGCTTCGATGGCGGCGAGTTCGGGGGCGTGTTGCGTGATGAGAGCACTGAGGCGGCTGAGCATGCGGCCACGATCGACAGCGGTGGTTTTGCCCCACGGGCCTTCATCAAATGCCTGGCGGGCGGCGCGGACGGCGAGGTCGATATCGGCAGCGGCGCTATCGGCGATGGCGGCGAAGGCTTGGCCGGTGGCGGGCTCGAAGACGGGCATAGTTTGGCCGGCGAGGGCCGGGGTCCAATTGCCGGCGATGAAATTTTGGGCGGATTCGAGGTGCATGGGTGAAGGGGTTCCTGAGAATATTATGGCGCTGGGAGGCCGGCTTCTTGGAGGCCAGCCCAAACGGCCACCAATATAATCAAAGGAGCGGTATGGATGCGAATCTTTCGGTAGCGATTATAGTCGCCACGACGACCATGGTCACGGGCATGTTCGGGATGTGGATTAACGCGTCTGGCGTGGGTAAGCGGATCGACGAGATGGGTAACCGATTCGGCGATTTGATGCGCCGGTTTGAAGACCTACGTGGCGATTTTAAGGATATGCGGGGCGATATGAAAGATCTGCGCGGCGAGGTCAAAGATCTCCGGACGGAGTTTTCGGCCTTCAAAGAGCTCGTCAACGGGAAGTTTCGGGATCTCGACCTCGAGTTAGCCAAACTGATGGACCGCCCGAAATAATGGAACCAGTTGTCATGAGGTGCTTCGACTTTTCGCTTGGCAACTGGCGGCAGGTGAAATTGTCGTTACCGCTCCTTGTCAGTCGCGGCTCGGCTAGCGGCTTTGGCGGCGCGAAATGAGCGCTCTCTTGCGGCCGCGGTTCAGAAACGGGCGGTTTTCGTCACTCGTTGAGGACTGAACTGTTTAACAGTCGATTCTCACTTTCAGGATCGTGCGAGGGAAGATAGACGATCGGCCTCTCGTTCGAAAGCGCCATAATTTTCGACAAGGTCTGTCGCGCCAGATCTTCATTGGGGCTCACGCCATCAACTTTGCCCGCTAGCAGCAGTTGCTGGTTATAGCTGGTGTCTCCCGCTAAAAACAACGACGGCGAGCCGCACACCACCACCGAAACGTGATTCGGGGTATGCCCAGGAGTGGGGACGATCAGCACATCGCCATCCTTCGTGAGAGACATACTGTGCTCAAAGGGTCCAACCGCTCCATGATTGAAGCGGACAAAGCTGGGCTGCCACCAGCGCGGCCAGCGGTGCGGGAGATAACCCTGGATTTGTCCGGCAAGGCCCGAAGCTCTTCTAAGCTCCTGCTCGGCGACCCAGGAACGCGCGTTCGTCAGGTGAACCAATCCGCCCGCGTGATCCGTGTGCAGGTGAGTTAAGACAACTTGCCTGACATCTCTGGTGGCGATGCCAAGCCCCTTAAGTTGGGTACCGATTTCCTCGTCCGGATGAACTGAAAATCGCGCAGCACGGCGATAGAACGGGTGCCAACCTGGGAAATATCCTTTTTGATGCACGCGTGACGTTTCACCCGTATCGACAACGATCACTCCTTCCTCATGCTCGATGGCCCAAGCATAAATAGGCAGCCATTCGGTCCACGCGTTATCAAAGAGCATGTTCGCGGTGCGCGCCAGACCTTTGCCCTTCGACTCGCGTTGCGCCAGGCGCACCTGCACCAAACCTGTCCGAACGGCATGAACCTTCATGGCTCTATTTCTTGGGAAGCAGGAACTCGCCCGACGGATCTCGCTGCTTCAGTGCCGTCACTTGGCCGTCCTTTACAACAAATTCGAGGATCAGGTCTGAGAATTGGGGCGTGCGGAAGGACAAGCCCTTCACGTGCGTGAGCGGAATCGCGGGCTGGCCAGGCAAAACTAGAGACAGGCTCCCGCTGGCAGCCAGCATGACGCCAATTTTCGCGCCGCCCGGCGTTTCGTACGCACCGGCCAACTGAGTCATCAGCTTCGGGTCAATGGTATCGGGCTTACGCACAAACACCGCTTCCGCTTCGTCCAGCGACATTACGGCCTGATCGACATCGCCTTGTGGATTCGTGCGGAAGTTGACCGACCACTTGCCATCCTCCTCATCGTCGGCAGTGTCAAAGCGGTCATAGTGGAAGCGCGTCATGGGCAGGCGCATCTTGTGAAAATCGAATTGGAGTTGGTTGTCTTTCAGCGTGACGTTCATGAGGCCGTAGGCCGGGTGCTCATAGACGCCGGCGAAATCCGCCAGCGGGTGCGACGCTTTCGTATCCGGCACGCGCCCTTCGTTGGCTTTGCTGCGCGCTTCTGTATCCGCTTTCTTATTCTTCAACCGAATCTCAAGCTGGCGTTCACTCCACGGCGTCTGCTCCAGGCCCAGCAGTCTTTCGTACACGTTGTAGCTGACTATGTTGTAGAGCGGTTGGCTGTGGTTGCCGATTTCAAAAACGATGACGCCGATGTGATCCTGCGGCATGAATGAAACCTGCGTATGGAACCCGGGCAGATCGCCGCCGTGCATGGTGATGAGATGGCCGCGGTAGGAAGCGGTCTCTCTGCCCATGCCATAAGCCGCGTTCAGCATTTCAGACCATCCTCTGGTTTCAAGACTGGTATTCGGCAGCGCGATGGCCGGCTCGAGGGTGGCTTTCAACACGTCCGGCGGAAGCACCTGCCGGCCGTTATACTTTCCCTGGTTCATCAGCGCAATCAACCAGTGAGACATATCTTCAATGTTCGAGACAATGGCTCCGCAAGGGGCCACGCCCGATATGTCTTCGTAGTAGGGAATTCTGTAAAGCTCGAACGAATCACGCCGTTCCGTGAAGCCCACGCCGAATTCCCGCCGCTTCAACATTTCGGCGATGCTGTAACCGGTGGAGCTCATCGCCAGCGGATCTAAGATCTTTTCCTTCACAAACTGTTCCCACGTCTTGCCGGATTGCAACTCAATGAGATAACCCACCGCGGCGAACATCAGGTTGTTATACAAGAACGTTTGACGGATGGGCTCCTGCGGTTCCAGATAAACCAACTTCTCGAAGAGTTCCTTGCGCGTGAAATCCGACTTGTACCAGATGGTGTCGTGCCGCGTGATGCCGGTGCGGTGCGACAACATATCGCGCAGCGTCACCGCGTTGTTGAGCTGGTCGTTGTAGAAGCGGATGCCGGGCACGGAATCGCGCACCGGCTTGTCCCAGGTGAGCTTCCCCTCCTGCACCAGCATGCCCGCCGCGATTGCGGTAAACAGTTTTGTGTTGGACGCAATCGGGCTCATGGTGCCGGCGGTAAACGGCAGCTTCTTTTCGTAATCCCGGAAGCCGTAGCCCTTGGCGAAAACAAGCTTGTCGTTGACGACGATACCCACGCCAATGCCGGGCGCGTTCCAATCCTTCAAGGTTTTGGCCATGTAGTCGTCGAAACCCTTGAGCCGTTCCGAGACATCGATTCCTTCCGCGCAGGCGTTGAAGGCGAGTAGAAAAAAGAGAGGAACGGCAGCGGCGATACGGCGCCGACGGAAGACGGTCATCATCGAATTAGCATATCGCGCATCGAACTGCGGACCCTCGGGCACGGAGGCAGCCCCGCTCAAGAGCTATGTGTCTGATGAAGGGCCCGGTATTTCCGCAACAACTCGTACATCACAACCGCTCCGGCGCTCGCCACATTCAAAGAATGTTTCAACCCCAGCATGGGAATCCGCACATGCCTATCGCAAGCCGCCAACACGTCCGCCGAAAGCCCTTCGACCTCATGGCCGAAAAGCACGCAGACCGGGAAATGCGGGTGCCAATCAAATAAATCCACCGCGCGGGTGCTGGTTTCAATCGCGGCGATTTCGTAGCCTTCCCCGCGCAGACCAACCAGACAAGCGCTTAAATCCTCCAGCGCTTGCCACGGGACGCGTTCCTCGGCGCCCAACGCAGTCTTGGTGATAGCGTTCTTGGGCGGGCGGGCTGTGATACCGCTTAACAAGAGCCTTTCGATTCCGGCCCCATCCGCTGTCCGGAAGAACGCGCCCACGTTGTACATGCTGCGCACATTGTCCAGAACGACGCTCAGGGGAAGGCGCAAGCCATCGTAAACATTAGCGCCTTCGGTGGCGCGATACGGAACGCGCTCCATCTACTTGCCGAGCCCGGCGCGCTTCCACAAATCGTCCACGCGCTTTACAACTTCGGGCGACATCTTGATGACATCCGGCCAGCGGCGCACAAATCCTTCGGCCGCAAGTTTGCGAGTGGCATCCACCCCCATCTTTGAACCGTAGTCGGGCAAGCGGCTGGCATGATCGAGCGAATCAATGGGACCCATGCTGAATTCGATGTCGCGCTGCGGATCGATATTGTTCAGGGCCTTCCAAGCCACTTCGGAAACGTTCTGCACGTCCACATCGTCATCGACAACGACGATGCATTTGCTGAACATGGCTTGACCCAGACCCCAAATGGCATGCATCACTTTGCGCGCGTGGCCGGGGTAGGTTTTGCGGATCGAAACCAGAATCAAATTGTGGAACACACCCTCGGCGGGCATACAGATGTCGCGAACCTCCGGCAACTGGGTACGCATCAACGGCAGAAAAATCCGTTCCACCGCCTTGCCCATATAAAAATCTTCCATCGGCGGCGGACCGACAATTGTGGCCGGATAAACAGGATTCTTGCGCTGCGTAATGCACTCGAGGTGAAAAACGGGGTAATCGTCATCCAGCGAATAAAAGCCAGTGTGATCGCCGAACGGGCCTTCGCGGCGCAGTTCGCCAATATCGACGTAACCTTCCAGCACAATCTCAGAATTCGCCGGCACTTCTATATCGCAGGTTTCGCATTTCACCATTTCCACCGGCGCGCCGCGCATGAAGCCGGCAAAAAGCATTTCGTCAATTGACGGGGGCAGCGGCAGAATTGACGAATATAACGTCACCGGGTCGCAGCCCAGAGCGACCGCAATCGGCATGCGTGTCTGCTTCCCCTCAGCGGCCAAGCGGCGATAATGGTCGGCGCCTTGCTTGTGCTTCTGCCAGTGCATGCCGGTGGTTTGGCCATCGTAAACCTGCATCCGGTACATGCCACAGTTGCGTTTGCCCGTGGCTGGATCTTTTGAGAAGACCATGGGCAGCGTGATAAACCGTCCACCATCTTGCGGCCAGCAATGCAGGATCGGATATTCGTCGAGCGAAAAGTTGCCGCTCTTGCGAATCACTTCTTTGCACGGGCCCTTGGAAACGATTTTCGGGAATGACGCGCTAATTTCGCTCAGTTTCGGCAGCATCTTCAGCTTGTCGAGCAAGCCTTCGGGCTTCTGTAGCTCGAGAAAACCGGCAATGCGCTGGGCGATCTCATCGACGTCTTTCACACCCAGGGCGATCTCCATGCGCCGCATGCTGGCGAATGCGTTAATGAGCAGGGGCACGTTTGACCCCTTTGGTTTTTCGAACAGCAGCGCCGGACCGTTATTCTTCACGGAGCGATCGGCGAACTCGGTGATTTCGAGATAAGGATCGACCTCCAGCGAAATTCGCTTAAGTTCGCCGTGCTTTTCCAAGGCGCGAATGAAATCGCGCAAGTCTTCGAGAGGCATGAGTTATGTACACCCATTATGATGAGAGGGAATCATGAACGTGCGAATCGCGTTAATCACAGGGGCGAGCCGGGGGATTGGAAGAGAGTGCGCGCAGACGCTGGCGAAGGCGGGATACAAAGTTGTTTTGGCCGCGCGAACGCTCGACCAACTGGAAGAAACCGCCCAACTCACGCGCGCCGCCGGCGCCGAATCTTTTGTGGTTGAAATGGATCTCTCTAGTAGCGACTCAATCACAGCGGGCATCACGAAAGCATCTAAGGAATTCGGCAGAATCGATATTCTGATTAACAATGCGGGCGTTACAAAAGACGGCTTGGCGGTGCGCATGAAGAAGGCGGATTGGGAGAGCGTGCTCAACACCAATCTGAGCGGCGCGTTTTACGCCATTCAACAAGTTCTACCGGGAATGATGCGCGAACGCTGGGGCCGGATCGTAAACATTTCATCGGTAGTCGGCGAAAAGGGTAATGCCGGGCAGGCCAATTACGTGGCATCAAAGGCCGGTTTGATTGGTTTGACAAAATCGCTGGCGCAGGAAGTGGGCAGCCGGAATATAACGGTGAATGCGGTGGCGCCCGGGTTTATAGGCACCGAGATGACGCATGGTTTAGCGGAAGAATTGAAACAGAGAATGATCGCGGAGACGCCGCTCAGGCGCATGGGCTCGCCGGAAGATATTGCGGCAGCGGTTCATTTTCTGGTGAGTGAGGAAGCGGGATTTATCACCGGTCACGTTTTGGATGTGAACGGTGGAATCTATATGTAACTATGACGGCTAATCGAGACAGTAAATTTAAGATCGGGCTGGTGCAGACCAAGTGTTCAACGGATACAGACACAAATCTGCAAAGGGCCATTGCGGGCATTAGGGAGGCGGCTGGAAAAGGCGCGGAAATTGTTTGCTTACAGGAGCTGTTCCGCAGCCAATACTTTTGCCGCGAGGAAAACGCCGCATTGTTCAGCTTGGCTGAAACCATACCCGGGCCTTCCACGGAAGCTATTGGCACGGTAGCGAAGAATCTGGGCGTGGCGGTTGTGGCCTCGTTGTTTGAGAAGCGCGCGCAGGGTTTGTACCACAACACAGCCGCTATCATCGACGCAGACGGCTCGCTCACCGGCATCTATCGCAAAATGCACATTCCCGACGATCCGCTTTTCTACGAGAAGTTTTATTTCACGCCGGGCGATTTGGGATTCTTGAATTTCGAGACGCGCTTTTCGCGTATTGGCGTGCAGGTTTGTTGGGATCAGTGGTACCCGGAAGGCGCGCGGCTCACCAGCCTGCTGGGGGCGAACGTTTTATTTTATCCAACGGCGATCGGCTGGCATCCTGCGGAAAAAGCGCAACACGGCGAAGCGCAGCTCGATGCCTGGCGTACGATTCAACGCGCGCACGCCATCGCCAACGGCGTGTATGTGGCGGCAGTGAATCGCACCGGATTCGAAGGCACGCCTGAAAACGGTTTGGAGTTTTGGGGCAACTCGTTTGTAGCCGATCCGTTTGGCCGCGTGATCGCACAAGCGCCGGCGAGCGAAGAGCAAGTGCTGGTGACGGAGTGCGACCCGAAACAGATGGATGAAGTGCGCAAGAATTGGCCGTTTTTTCGCGACCGCCGCATAGATGCCTATGCACCCATTACGAACCGTTGGCTTGCCTAAAGTGATAGCGAAGGGCGGCTATCGCATGCCGGCGGAGTGGGAAAAGCACGCCGCCACTTGGCTCGCGTGGCCGCATGAAAGCAGCGACTGGCCGGGAAAGTTCGCACCGATTCCTTGGGTTTACGGCGAAATTGTCCGTCATCTATCGCGGGTCGAAAAAGTTAAGATACTCATTTCGAGTAAAGACGCGGAGCAGAAGGCGCGCAAAGTCTTAAAAAAATCGGGCGCGGAGATGGCGGCTGTAGAATTTTTCCACGCGCCGACCGACCGCAGTTGGACACGCGATTATTGCCCTATCTTCGTGCGCAGGCCGAAGGGCGAACGAACGCTTTTAAACTGGCGATTCAACGGTTGGGCGAAATATCAAAATTCGAAGCGCGATGGCGCCGTAACGGCCACGCTCGCTCCGCAGTTGAAGCTGCCTTTGATCACACCGGAATGGAAGGGGCAGCGCGTAGTTTTGGAAGGCGGCAGCATTGATGTGAATGGCGCCGGCACAATTCTCACGACCGAAGAGTGCCTTTTGAGCAAAGTGCAGGCGCGCAATCCGCAATTTTCCCGCGAAGATTACGAGAGCGTGTTCCGGAAATTCCTGGGCGTGCGCCACACTCTGTGGCTGAAAAACGGCATTGCCGGCGACGACACGCACGGCCACGTGGACGATCTCGCGCGCTTCACGGATGAACATACCGTTGTGATCGCGAGTGAAGATAACAAACAAGACGGGAATTACGAACCGCTGAAAGAGAATCTGAAGCTATTGCGCGCCATGCGCGACCAGGACGGCCTCGCCCTGCGCATAGAAAAACTGCCCATGCCGGAGCCGCTGTTTTTCAATGGTCAAAGACTGCCCGCTAGCTACGCGAACTTCTACATTGCCAACGCTTTGGTGCTGATGCCGACTTTCAATGATTCGCAGGACAGAATAGCCCTGAATAAATTGGCGCAGCTATTTCCAGACCGCAAAGTGGTGGGCATTGCCGCCACCGATCTCGTGCTGGGCTTAGGCACCCTGCATTGCATGACGCAACAAGAGCCGGCGTAAATGTTTTGGAGCGTCGCGGCTGGGCTGTCACTGCTGATGTGGATCTATCTCGTTTTCGCGCGTGGCGGCTTCTGGCGCGTCGGAAGAACGCTGAGCAACGCGAATCCTCCAACGCGAAGAGTGGTGGCGGTGATACCCGCGCGCAACGAAGCCGACGTGATTGGTGAAGCGATCGGCTCATTGCTGATGCAAGATTTCCCGGGCGCGCTGCACGTGGTGTTGGTTGACGATGCGAGCACCGATGGGACCGCGCAGGCCGCCCGCCAAGCTGCGCAAAAAATTGGCCGGGCCGAATATCTTACGGTTTTGACAGGTGCTCCCTTGCCGCCCGGTTGGACCGGGAAGCTGTGGGCCATTTCCCAAGGCACGCAGGAAGCCCTGCGGCAGCAGCCCGATTATTTACTGTTTGCTGATGCCGACATCCGCCACCATCCGCATAGCGTCGCCGAACTAGTGGCGAAGGCTGAAGCCGAACAGCTCGATTTGGTGTCTTATATGGTTCGTCTCTCCACTAGCAATTTCGCCGAAAAAGCCTTGATTCCGGCTTTCGTATATTTTTTCTTACAGCTTTATCCGCCAAAATGGAGCGCCTCTACAAAACACCGGACTGCGGCTGCGGCGGGAGGGTGCATCCTGATCACACCTGCTGCGATGGCACGCATTGGCGGGCATGCGGCCATTCGCGGCGAGATCATCGACGATTGCGCGCTCGCCAGCGCCGTCAAATCTTCCGGCGGAAAAATTTGGATGGGCCTCACCGCGAAAACAGAATGCATTCGCTCCTATAACGGTTTCGCCGAAATCGGGCGCATGATTTCGCGCTCCGCCTTTAACCAATTGCGGCATTCGGCTTGGCTATTGGCGGGCACACTCCTGGGCTTGGCCATCACGTACGTTGTGCCGTTGGCGGTCCTCTTCAGTGGTCGTTTCATGGCCGCCGGTCTGGGTGCCGCTGCGTGGTTGCTCATGAGCATAAGCTATGCGCCGATGGTTCGTTTCTACCGGCTGCCGCTGGTTTGGGTTTTTTCGCTTCCACTGGTCGCCATGTTTTATGCGGCCGCCACCTTCCGCTCCGCCCTGAAATATTGGCGCGGCCAAGGCGGTGCGTGGAAAGGCCGGATTCAAGACCTCTGAGTATTCCGCAGCAGCACTTTCAAAACTCCACGCCTAGCGGCTTCGGCAAATGCCGCTGGCGCTTCGGCGAGCGGAAACTCGGCAGCCACCATACTGTCCACGTCTACCTTGCCGCCATTGAGCAACTCCAACGCCGGATCGAAAAGCCCGCAGCGCGATCCGACTAAAGTGATCTCGTTGACAATCACCGGCGCCATGTCGATTCTGACTTCCTCATGGATCGTCGATTTCATCACCACCGTCCCACGCGGTTTTACCATGCTCACCGCCTGCCGTAATCCTTCCGCCGAACCCGTGGAATCCACTACAAATGCGAAACGCGCTTGCGGCCGATCAGCCGAATGGCTCACCGTTGCTCCGGCTCGACGAGCAATTCTTAGCTTGTCCGTATGCCTCCCGAAAACGGTAACCTGCGCCCCATGCGCCAGCAGCACCTGCGCAATCAATAAGCCGAGTTTTCCATCGCCCAGAACGGCAACTTCCGAAGACGCGGGCAACGGCACCTGTTCAAGAATTTCGCAAGCCGCTGCCAGTGGCTCAACAAACACCGCGCGTTCATCCGAAATATGATCCGGCACCACGCGCAGGTTTGCTTCCGGCAGCGTCAGGTATTCAGCGAAAGCTCCGGGGTGCTTGACAATCCCCAGCACGGTTCTGGATTCGCAATGCCGCCCCAAGCCAACGGCACAAAATTCGCAGCGGCCACAGGCCAAGTTGATCTCACCCACCACTCGGCGGCCTAGGAGAGACTGGGTGTCGGCTTCTACGACCTGACCAACAAACTCATGGCCGGGGATGCCGGAGAATCCGTAATAACCGCGCTGCAATTCAAGGTCGGTATTGCAGATTCCGCCGAGTCGCAATTGTATGAGTGCGAACCCAGGTGGACGCGGGGACACGTCCACCTCTCTAGTTAAAACTCGCCCGGAATCAAGAAAGGCGGCGAGCATACGCACTCAGGCATTCCGCCTTCTGTTCAATATTCTGTGTTCCCGGTTTCTACCAGCGATTTTTGCTGCCACCGAAATCGCGCTGCCGCCCACCGCCACCACCGGCATTTCCGCCGCCGCCATGGGGTGAACGTTCCCGCTTCTCCGGCGGACGCGCCTCATTCACTACTAGCGCGCGGCCCATCAAAGCGCGGCCGTTGCACGCTTGCACTGCTTGATTACCCAGCGCATCGTCGTTTATTTCCACGAATCCGAATCCCCTGGCTTCACCACTGAAACGGTCGCGCAAAATATTCACACTATCGACATGAACTCCGGCCTCTTCAAAAAACGCCTGAATATCAGCCTCGGTAGCTTTGTAGGGCAGGTTGCCTACGAAGAGCTTCATCTCTCAATACACTCCTAAATTTACGTTCGGAAAACTGCAACCGCGGAGGGGAACAATCTTGGCAAGTCTGCCAGGCTACTGAGGTCGCTTCCAGGCGGAACAAGTGCAGAACTCCAAACTTTCTTACGCTTTTATCGTCCCACAAAATGAACGGACCGGACAACTGGGCGCGCTGAATATTGAGCGGAAAGAGCTTTAACGGGGTGTGATCAAGCCGCCCAGCTTGTCTTGTTGCGTGGCTGCATAGCGCGGAAAACGCGTGGAATAAGCTTCCAGATATTTCAACCCGGAGCCCGTGTTGTAAATAAGAATTCGCTCATGGCTCTTTAGAAAGCCGGTGCGCAGCAATTGGCGCGCGGCGGCCACGCAAGCCCCACCCTCGGGCGCGGCGAACATTCCCTCGCGTTCAGCCAACAGAATGCCCGCGTCGAGCATTTCCTCGTCGCTGACAGAGAGCGCCGTTCCTCCGCTCTCGCGCACCGCTTGCAAAACCAGGAAATCTCCCAGCGCCTTGGGGACGCGCAGTCCGCTCGCCACCGTGTGCGCATGATCGAAAAATTGGCTGGTTGCGGCATTCTGCTGAAAAGCGCGCGTGATCGGGTCGCAACCGGCCGCCTGAACACTGATCATCTTAGGCCGCTTCGATCCAATGAAGCCGAGTTCCTGCAACTCCGCAAACGCCTTCCACATGCCAATCAAACCGACGCCGCCTCCACAGGGGTAAAGAATCGCGTCCGGCAACTCCCATCCAAACTGTTCGGCCGCTTCATAACCCATGGTCTTCTTGCCTTCTATCCGATACGGCTCTTTCAGAGTGCTCACATCGAACCAGCCCTCGGCCACCTTGCGCTCGGCCACCATGCGCCCGCAGTCGCTAATCAAGCCGTCAATCAGGGTAACGCGCGCCCCAAAGGATTTGCACTCAATGAAGTTTGCCTGAGGTACATCGCGCGGCATAAAGATGTGTGCTTCCATGCCGGCGGCTGCGGCATAAGCGGCTAAAGCACCGGCGGCGTTCCCGGCGGACGGAATGGCAAGCTTGCGCAGGCCCAGTTTCCTGGCCATGGTTACTGCGCAAGAAAGACCACGAGCTTTGAAAGAGCCGGTGGGATTCCGGCCTTCGTCTTTCATCCAAAGGTTAGTCGCGCCTAGTTCGCGCCCCAGGGAGGTGGCGTGAACAAGCGGGGTCCAGCCTTCTTGCAGACTCACCGCTTCATCGGCGTCGGCCGGCAGAACGGGGGCGTAACGCCACATGCTGTTTACATTGGACGCAAGCTGCTCTTTGCTCCACGCTGCGCGAACCGCGGCCAAGTCGTAGCGGACCAGCACCGGCCCGCCACACTCGCAGAGATTCATCGGCTGGGTGGGAGAATACGTTTTATCGCAGCGGCTGCACTCTAGCGCCGAAGGTTGACCCATGCCGACAATGGTATCGCCGCCGGCTCGGTAAGTTAAGGCGATGGGAACCTAGCTACTTTCGGGCTTAAATTCGACCACCACACTCCCTGATTGTCGTGGTTCCGTGAGCCGCTGATAATTCCGAGCCTGTTTGTGAACCGTCACGTCCAGAAAGCGCATTCTGGAATTTTGCGCCCGATTAGTTTAGTAGCTGGTCATGAGCGATAGAACAATTTCTATCAATCATAATAACCGGCTTTTATGAGCGATAAAAAAAGGACTGTACCGTCGATTTTCAACACCCGCCGCGCGAGCGTGCAAATCAGTTGTTGCTTAACAGCGCTTCTTCGCTCAGATCCGGCATATCGTCGGTTACGAGCGACGCCATAAAGACTGCGGCCACCGATTCCAAACCTTCCTGATCGTCCAGATCAAAACGGTTCGGGCTGGCGCTGTCCACATCTAAGACGCCGCGCAGTTTACCCCAATTCAGCAAGGGCACCACGATTTCGGATCGCGAGGCCGGATCGCAAGCAATGTGGCCGGCAAACTGATGAACATCGGGAACAATGATGGTTCTCGCTTCCGCGGCTGCGCGCCCGCAGACCCCGCTCCCAAACGGAATACGCATACAAGCGGCCTGGCCTTGAAACGGTCCTAACACCAGGTCTTTGCCTTCCGTAAAGTAGAAACCCACCCAATTCACATCCGGCAGAAGCTGTTTAAGCAGCGCCGATGTGTTGGCGGCATTCGCCACCAAATTCCGCTCGTCCACCAGCAAGTTATGGAGCTGCTCACAAATGTCCTGATAGAAGGCGAATTTGGAGCCAGCAGATTCTAGCTGTGCCGAAACGTGCATTATGCGCCTAGTGTAACGCGATTTTGACCGCCTATCTCGCCAAAGAGTACAAACTGCCTCTCCAGATAGTACTTCTACGCACGATCCTTTCTATGGTAGGGCGAGTCCAGATAACCCTTCGCCTCGGCCGCCGCCTCCGATTTGGGAGCTGCGCTCATCGCTTCTCGGTACGCCATGATCGCGTCCCGGTGGTGCCCCTGCAAGTCCTGCACCTGTCCCAACCTGAGCCAAGCCAACACGGCGGTATTCAGGTCAAGTTCGCCAGCCTTCTGCGTCACCTGCCGCAAATCCGCCAGCGCGCCCGGCAAATCGTTATACCAGAAAAGCAGATTCGCCCGAAAGTAACGGATCTTTTCCGGATTCAAACCGGCATAGCCTGGCGCGCCCGCTTGCCGCAGATTCTCAATCTCATGCAACACCGCTAAGGCCGATTGCTCATCGCCCGCATCGCTGTACATTTGCACCTGCTCCAGCCGAAAGAGATGATTGCGCGGAAAGCGGCCTGCCAATTCCTTCAGCAACGGAATGGCTTTCCGAGGATCGCGCTCGCGACGGTAAATCACCGCGAGTAAGACCTGCGCGTCATAACGATTACGCGATCCTTGCTTTGCTACCAGCTCCAGCTGTTTGATTCCATCGGTTCGATCGCCGTGAAACCCGCCTAAAAAACCCAGCGCCCGCATATAAAACGGCAGCGATCCCACCACGTATTCATTGAGCCCAAACACCAGCCGAGCATCGATGTCGTGCGGGTCCAATTCCCGTATGCGCTCATTGGCTTTGCGCGCCGCCGTGGCTTCCCTCAAAGAATCCATCCACGATTTTTCAACCAGAAAAAGATAGTTCGAGCGCAGCCCATGTGTCACGCTGAGTGCGGCCAGCGCCTCGACATTGTTTGGCTCGCGGCTGAGCTTCGCTTCGCTGAGCGCAATCGCTTGATTGACGCAATAGCCGAAGCGCTGCTTATCCTGCGCCGAAATCTCCATTTTGGGCCGCCGCAAGAACGGATTATTGCCGGAAACCAATTGGCTTTCGAGCGCGCCGCTGCGCAGCATTTCGCGATACAGTATGCCCTGCGCCACGTGATCGAACATCTGCGGATCTTCGGGATGCGCTTTTAGATCCTGCTCGAAATAGTCGAGCGCCTGATCAAACTCGTTGTTATAGAAGTGGTCGTAGCCCGGGCTTACAGGCGCATCGGCCGCGGGCATGGGTGGCGTGTAGAGCATCGCCAGCAACAGAAGAGGCAGCCAGCGCAAGGCTCTCCGCGCGGTGTTTGCGACAACTTGGCTTGCATGCTGCGCCAATTGTTCCAAGGGTTGCTGCATGGCCGGATTCGCCGAGCGCCCCAGCGCCAGTGCGACGTTACGCAAAAAACCTTCGTACTTCGCCCGCCAAACCGGCGACCTTCGAAACCTGCGCCGGAATTCGTCTTCCGAAAGCATCGCCATACTTGAAAGCTCTGGAGCAAAAGCGGCGGGTTCAAAAGCAGTTTCGCGCGTAAACGGCGCACGGCCATTCCAGGGGCAAACATCCTGGCAGATATCGCAGCCGAATAAATGATTCCCGAGTTGCGTTTCTTCCTCAGCCGAAAATTCGCCGCGCTTTTCAATCGTCATATAGGAGATGCACAAACGCGAATCCAGCGTCCATTCACGTTTCTCATTTTGCACGATGGCTTGCGTGGGGCAAGCGTCAATGCAGCGCCGGCAGGTGCCGCAGCGGTCGGGCGGCGGCCAATCCGGCGCGAGCGGTATGGAAAGCAGCACCTCGCCGAGAAGGAACCACGAACCTTGCTGCTCGTTAATCAGACAACTGTTCTTGCCAATCCAACCCAGGCCGGCCGCGCGCGCATACGAACGCTCCAGGAGCGGCGCCGTGTCTACGCAGATCCGCGCTTCAAACGGCTCGCCGTACACGTCTCCGATTGCGGCAACCAGCCGCTCCAACGAAGCGCGCATCACCTCGTGATAATCGGCGCCCCACGCATAACGCGAAATCCAGCCGCGCGTAGCGTCTTTCTGCTCGATCGATAGCGGATGCCGTGTATGATAAAGCTTGCCGACACACAAAATGCTGCGCGCGCTTGGCAGCAGGTTGCGCGGATCGGCTCGCATATCGCCGCGGCGGTCTGTCAAATAGCGCATTTCCCCCGCGTAGCCAGCCGCGCGCCATGCTTCGAAGCGCGTCAGGTCTTCACTCGGGAGGGCCGCCGCAACGCCTGCCAGTGCAAAGCCGCAATCCCGCGCCATCGCTTTGAGACGTTCGGCGGTCATCAAATTCTTGGCGCCTAATCGCCGGTCACCGCTTGCGCCGCGGTGTTCCGATGGCCGCGCCGCGCCCAAACCAACGCGCCGTAAATGGGCAAGGCAATCAGGAAAGTCGCAAGCCCCCACAGCGCCGCCTCACGGCCCGCGCCCCAGATGGCCCACACCGAATAGACGGCACTCGCAATCGCCAGAAATGTCAGCCAGGCCGAGCGCTCGAGCTCCCGCCGCGTTTGCAACCTCAGCGCCGCTAAACCGGTGAACAGATACGCAAACAGGCAGCCCGTGGTGGCCAGTAAAAGAATAAAGGTGAACAAGTCCACCATAGATCGATTGAAATTCGTAGCTACCGTCAAGGTGAGCACGCCGCTTGATAAGAGATGCGCCCGCACCGGCGTGCCATTGGCCGAAGTGGTGGCCAGCCAGTTCGGGAACACCCCGCGAACCGCCATCACATAGGCCAGTTCCCCCTGCAAAAGCACCCAGCCGATGAGTGCGCCGAAGCCGCTCATAGCCGCGAAGGCCGCGACCACCGAACCGGCATGGCCACCCCAATAGCGTTCCAGAAAATCGGCGAACGGCGCTGGCGACGTAGCCAATTGGGCGGCCGGAAGCATCAACAGAACCGCCGAGCAAACGACTAAATACAGGATTCCCGTGAACGTCGTGCCAATTAGCGTGGCCCGCGGAATGGTGCGCGTGGGATCACTCACTTTGTCGGCGGGAACGGTGGCCGATTCAAGACCCAGGAGAGCCCAGAGCGTGAGCGTTGCCGCGGCGCTGACAGACCCGAAATGAATCGCGCTTGCATGGAAGGGAAGAATAAGATGCGGACCGCCCTGCGTCAACGCCACGCCTGCCACAATCAACACCGCCAGCAGCGGCAGCAGCTTGATCAAAGTGGTGAACGCCTGAAAGCGCCCCGCCACACTGGCCCCCCAACAGTTGAGCAAGGTAAAGCTCCAGATCACCCCGAGCGTCAAAAGTGGCGGTAAGCTATGCACCTTGCCGATCACCGGGAAAAGGACGCTAAGATAACTCACGCTGCCCGTGGCGATAGCCGCATTGCCCACCACTACCGAAAGCCAATAAGACCACGCCACCGCGAACCCCACCATAGGGCCAAAGGCGGCCTGCGCGTACGCATAGGGCCCGCCCTCTTGTGGCAATGCATGGGCCAGTCTCGCGTAGACAAAAGCGAGCGCGAAAGCTCCCGCGATGGTCATAATCCAGCCGAACACCGCGTTCCACCCAAACGGCGCCAGCGACGCCGGCAGCAGAAATACGCCCGACCCGATCATGTTCCCCACCACCAGGGCGGTACAAATCCAAAAGCCGAGTGCTTTGCCGCGCGGCGGTTCGCTCATGCTGCTTTTCAGTGTCGCAAACGCCGGAAAGTACGCCGTTTCATAAATACGCTAACCGAAATCGGTACAACTACTCCCTTGCTGGTATTATTCGTTGAGTTCCGTGGGGCCGTTCCCGCCGGTTAGGTAGGCTTGGAAGGCCGCCATCATCACCGCGCGGAAGCGCTGTTGTTCGCGCTCGTGGCGCTCGGACGTTTCTGCTAATGCGTCAATGCGTTTGCGTTGGGCTTCGAGGTTTTCGGTGAGTTTGCTTATTTGCTCGTTGTTCGACTCGGAGAGTTTTAGGGCGTATTCCCAGCGTTGATTGTCACCGTTTTCTTTTGCCATTCCAGTCCCCATCCTTCATCATATGTCCCCGGTCGAGTCGGCGGTCCCGAATACGTGACTGAAATTGTGAAGTCGTGTACTTACGCCGAAGCCGCCGCCGAAGACAACGGCAGCGCAACACTTTCCACCACCGCGATCAGCGCTTTCGGGCTAATGGGTTTGGGAATGTAGCCGTCCATGCCTGCCGTGAGGCAGCGCTCCTCGTCGCCCTTCAGCACGTGCGCGGTCATGGCGAATATCGGCAGGTGGCCGCCGGTCAGTTTCTCGCGCTCCCTCACAATGGCCGTTACTTGAAACCCGTCCATTTGAGGCATTTGCACGTCCATCAGCACCAGATCGAACGCGTCGCGGTCTAACGCCTCCAATGCTTCCACACCGTCCGCCGCCGCCACCACCGCATGCCCGCGCTTTTCAAGCAGCCTGAAGGTGAGACGTTGGTTGATCGGGTTATCCTCCGCCAGCAGAATCCGCAAGGAACGGCCGGTGCGCTTCTCAATGGGCGCACCGTCCGGCCGCACCAGCGCCTGCGCCTCGCCAGGGTGACTCATGGCCTTCGCGTGGGCCGCTTTCAAAGCTTCCCGCAATTCGTGCGCGCGAATCGGCTTGGTAATGTAGGCCACCACTCCCAAATCGCGGCAGCGCGCGGCTTCCACCAGTTTGTGCCCGGGCGTGAACATCATAATGCTGGCGTCCGCCAAGGACGGCTGCCGGTTAATCTTCTCAATCAAAGTGAACCCATCCCCATCCGGCAAATGAACATCGGTGATGACTAAGGAGAACGGCGCGCCGGAGTTTTGCGCCTGCCTCAAACGGACCAGCGCTTCTCTCACGGTAGGCGCCCCGATCGCTCGCATGCCCCAACGCGCCAGTTGTTCCCGCAAGACTCGGCGGCTGGTGACATGGTCGTCCACCAATAAGACCGGCACTCCCGCCAGTTCGGGGATCGGCCCTCCGTCTGTGGGCTTAGTCTCACTCGCTTCGGTTCTGATCGTGAAGTGGAACTGACTCCCGCTCCCCTCCATGCTTTCCACCCAAATTTTCCCGCCCATCAATTGAACCAGCCGGTGGCAAATGGCTAATCCCAGGCCGGTGCCGCCGAACCTCCGTGTAGTGGAAGAATCCGCTTGCGAAAACGCTTCAAATATGGTTGTGAGCTTTTCGCGCGGAATCCCAATCCCGGTATCGCGCACAATGAAATGCAGCAGCGCTCCCCCTTCGTCCTTCGATTCGCACGCCACCTGCAACACCACTTCTCCGCGCTGCGTAAACTTCACGGCGTTGCCTAACAGATTCAGTACTATCTGCCGCAAACGTGTGGGGTCTGTCCGCACCATCTCCGGAACCGCTTCGGCTAATTCGCAAACAACCTCCAAGCCTTTCTGATCGGCGCGGAACGCCACCAAACGCAAGGTGTCGTCCAAGCTATC
This sequence comes from Bryobacterales bacterium, assembly GCA_963785595.1. GTDB lineage: Bacteria > Acidobacteriota > Terriglobia > Bryobacterales > Bryobacteraceae > Bog-105. Next base: position 390,733 of record CAWAVY010000008.1, read on the forward strand.
TCGCAGGTTGAAATCGATCGGCTCGAAGTCCAGCTTTCCAGCCTCCACTTTTGAGAAATCCAGAATGTCGTTGATCACGGTCAGCAGCGAATCGGCCGAATACTTGATCATCCCCAAATACTCATACTGCTCGGGATTCAGATCGGTAGCCAACGCCAGCTCCGTCATGCCCACAATGCCGTTCATGGGCGTGCGGATTTCATGGCTCATGTTGGCGAGAAACTCACTCTTCACCCGGCTGGCTTCTTCCGCCGCTTGCTTGGCCTTGACCAATTCCCTTTCGGCGCGCTGCCGCTCGCCCAACGCATTGCGCAATTCGGACATGCGCTCATCCACTCTTGCTTCCAGCGCCCGTTCGCGTCCTTCAATCGACCTCACGTGCGAGGCATACAGTGCCAGCGCTATGGCCGATACGCAAAACGCGCATAACCCCTGAAACCACAGCGTTTGATAAAAAAACGCCCCTAGTCTGAAAGGGAATCGCGCTTCCCTGCTCCAACTCCCATCGCCGTTGCTGGCCACCACATGAAAAAGGTAGGCGTGCGGTGGAATGTTCGTATAGAACGCCATCCGGCGGTTCCCCGCATCCACCCAATCCCGGTCATAACCATCCAATTTATATTTGAAGATGGTTTTCTGCGGTGAGATGAAATTCGGAGCCGAGTAATGAAACTCCAAATCGCCATTGCCCGGAGGCGCTTCAAAGAACGACCGCGTGTCTGCGTCCACCCCACCTATGCGCGCACTCTCCATGAGCACAGTTGGCGGCGGCGTCACTAAAACCGCCTTCTTCGGATCGAACACCACCACGCCCTTCATGGTGGGAAACCACATTCGCCCATCCAACCCGCGCCACCCCGCCGGCTGAATCCCGCCCCCGTTGCACTCGGTCGTAGTCATGCCGTCGGACACTCCGTAAGACAGCGCCGGGATTCGGTCCATCTTCTTATCCGCGTAATTTGCCAGATCCTGCTTGGCCATCCGGAACACGCCGCGCGACGTACTCATCCAGAGGTTATTCGAATCGTCCTCCAAAATCCAAAGAATTTCGTCGTCGAGGAGACCATCCTTGGCTGTGAACGACGTGATCTTCCCGTTCTTCAAGCGGTTCAGCCCGCCTGAAGTGGCTATCCATAGGACGCCATCGCTATCTTCATAGAACGCCCCTACCGTATCGTTTGATAGCCCACTCTTGGTATCAAATACCTCGAATCTGCCGCCGCTGAAGCGGTTGGCGCCTCCGCCGCGCGTGCCAACCCATAAGTTTCCGCGGCGATCCTCGGCAATGCTCGAGATGCTGTTGTTCGACAATCCGTCCTTAGTAGTGAAGGTCGTGAACTTGTTGCCATCTTTGCGTGTCAGTCCTTTGCGGCTTCCCAACCACAAAGTGCCCGCATGATCCACAAATACAATGCTCACGACATTCAGAGGCAAGCCATCGCGCGTGCTATAGCTCGAAAAATGTCCTCTGCTCAAGCGGCTTAATCCGTCATGCGTTCCTATCCACAGGTCGTTGTTCCGGTCTTCCGCCAGCGAAAACACCACGTTTCCCGCCAGACCATCCTTGTTGGTGTAAACCGTGAACTTCCCATTGTGCAAACGGTTTAATCCTGCGCCGTTCGTGCCAACCCACACATCGCCGTGGCTATCTTGCATCACCGGCAAAGCCGTATCGGAGGATAGCCCCTCACGCTCGCCATAGGAGGTGAACAATCGCCCGGCCGACAGCCGAACCAGCCCGCCGCCGCCCGTGCCTATCCACAGGTAGCCGTCCCGGTCTTCAAAAAGCGCTCGCACATCGTCAATCGGCAAGCCATCTTTCTTCTTGTAGTAGTTAAACGATCCCTTCCACCTGCGGCATAAACCTCCGCCATAGGTTCCAATCCACAAAGAGCCTCTCTGGTCAACCAGCAGCGCGGGCACTCCGTTGTCGGGCAGACCGCTCGTTTTGTTTATATTCGCGAACCGCCCATTGCGCCACTCGCTCAGGCCGCCTCCGTTCATGCCAATGAAAACGCTGCCGTCCCCGGAAGCGAATAACGATCGCACCGGTGAATCAGGCAGGCCGGCGGTCCCTTTGTAGCTGGTGAATTTCCCGTCGCGGTAACTGGCTAACCCTTCCTGAGCGCCAATCCAAACCGCTCCGTCAAGACCGGTGGCCAGCGCAAAAATCTGCTCCCCGGGTAACCCGTCGCCCTTTCTATAAACCGTAATTCGCTTATTGTGGATGCGCGCCAGGCCGGCATTCGTGCCAATCCAGATGTCCCCAAAGGTATCTTCGACAATGGCATGCACGGAGTTGTTAGGCAGTCCGTCCTTCGCCGTCAGCGGCGTGAAGTTTCTACCGCTATAGCGTGTGACGCCGCCGCTGCTGGTGCCGATCCATAACGTCCCCCGGCGGTCTTCTAACAGCGCGGCTATGTTGTTATCTTCAAGCCCCGGCGTAGTGTTTTTGTCGAAGACTTGAAACCGCAATCCGTCGAACCGAACCAGCCCCAACTCCGTGCCAAACCAAATGTAGCCGTCGGCGGTCTGCAGGATGGTATAGACCGAGTTCTGCGGCAGCCCCTGGTCGATTCCCCAGGTGTCCTGATGGAATTCGCGGATTTCTTTCGACGGATCGAGCGACGCCTTCAGCGGCCACGCAAGAACGAGCAACAGCAAAGCCCATACGCCGATACTCAACGCTGGCGCTCCGCTTTTGCTCCTTATGTTCTCAATCGGCACGGTGCATCTTTTGGGAAAGAGTATGTCTTACTTGTAACACCAAAACTCTTAACGTAGGCTTTAGTCTATAATCTAATGGCGTTAACTGAATATAGTCAACTAGCTGAATCTCTAAAATTGCCAATGCAAGCGCTGTTTAGCCTTGTAGCGCGCCCTTCTTGATCCGAATTGCAGATGGATAAGAAGAATTAATTTGCATTTTCCGCAGTTCAGTCTACACTGTTTGCGCGTACACTATTTTTAATAAAGTAGCGGGTTTGCTAGAATTCCCGCATCCGTTCTGGTCAGGGGGAGGGTGTGAAGCACTCAATTATCGAGGTTATTTTCGCTGTGCTGTTTTATTCGGTTCCTCTTACGGCGCAGCATTCGAAAATTTCAGCCGAACTGGCGTGGGCGGCGCCCAATTCCAACGTGCATGTCATCGTGCGCTACAAAAATCCCCCCACCTTGAGTCAACATCAAAAAGCAATTTCGGGCGGTGGGATCGTAAGGGGGGACCTCGGCCTGGTTAAAGGCGGCGCTTATACGCTGCCAGCCTCCCGGCTTCAGGCATTGGCGGACGATCCCGAAGTCGAGTTTATCGGCGTGGATCATCCCGTTCACACCTTGCTTGACAATACCGCCGCCGCCGTCAACGCCCCTTTCGCCTGGCATTCGTTCGGTCTTGATGGTAAAGGCATTGGCGTGGCCGTCATCGATAGCGGCATCTCCGATGTGAACGACCTCCGCTCATCTTTTTTCAGCCGAATTGTTTATAAGGAAAATTTCATTCACACGGCGACGGCGGAAGATTACTATGGCCACGGCGAACATGTTTCGGGCATTATCGCCGGCGACGGCGGCGATTCTACTTGTTCCAATTGCATGCGCACGTTCCGCGGCATTGCCCCCGGCGCCAACCTCATTGACCTCCGGGTGCTTGACCACAATGGCGATGGCTCCGATAGCTCTGTCATTGCGGCCATTCAACGCGCCATCCAGCTACGGCGGGTCTATAACATCCGCGTCATCAATCTATCGTTAGGCCATCCGGTGGTGGAAAGCTATAAAGACGATCCGCTCTGCCAAGCCGTCGAAAAGGCCTGGCAGGCCGGTATTGTGGTTGTCGTCGCCGCCGGTAACGACGGCCGCGACAATTCTTTTGGGAATGGCGGCTACGGCACCATCTCCACTCCAGGCAACGACCCCTATGTGATTACGGTGGGCGCCATGAAAACCATGGAGACTCCCCAGCGGGACGACGACCGTATTGCCAGCTACAGTGCCAAAGGCCCTACCGCTATCGATCACATCGTTAAGCCCGATATTGTCGCCCCCGGCAACCGCGTTGTTTCGCTGCGCGCTCCCGACGGCTCTCTTCCCTCTATTTACCCGTCCAACGATGTTCCCCTCAACTATTACCAATGGACCCGCTCGAGCGCTATGTCCAATAAGTACTTCACACTCAGTGGCACCAGCATGGCGGCTCCGGTTGTCAGCGGCGCTGTTGCTCTGCTCCTCCAAGCCCATCCCGCTCTCACGCCCGATCAAGTCAAAGCTCGCTTGATGCTGACCAGCTACAAAACCTTCCCTACCTCAAGCACCACCTATGATCCCTCCACCGGTCAAGCGTTCACTAGCTATTACGACCCTTTCACGGTAGGAGCCGGCTACCTGGATATCCAGGCCGCCCTGCTTGACAATCATCTGTTCACCGGTGTTGCCAATTCACCCGTCGCAACGTATCAGCCGGGTTCAAACGGCCAACCCGGCGTTACGTCCATCGTCTGTGGAACGAATAGCATCTGCGCCAGCAACGGCTCCTCCAGCGCCAATTCTTCCCTAAGCTCCAACCCCGGCGACTCCGATTCAGACGGTTCGCTTGTGTTTGCCAATCAGAGCGTCTGGAGCAACCAGACCGTTTGGAGCAATCAGACGGTGTGGAGCAACCAGTCGGTCTGGAGCAATCAGACCATTTGGAGTAACCAAACGGTGTGGAGCAACCAGACGATTTGGAGCAACCAGACCATCTGGAGTAATCAGTCGGTGTGGAGCAATAGCACGACTCAGTCGCCCGAGGCATTGCTGATTCGCGTACTGGGCGAGAATTGATGGCGTTTTTTCACATTGACTTCCGCCGCAAACATAAATTTAGCCTCGTGTGGCATTCACTTTAACGTTTTTCGTGACGCTGAAGCCGGAATGTTTTCGTCACTCGATTGACACTCAAATGAAATGGCGCCAGTGTAACTTTAGTCAAGTTACAGTCAATTTCACCAGGGGTCCAAATTTGAAAAAAACATTTTCGCTCGTCGTTCTAGCTCTATATTTCACGATTTCCGCGTTTTCTCAATCCACATTCGGCACCATTCTGGGAACCGTAAAAGACGCCTCCGGCGCGGTTGTTCCCAATGCCTCGCTGAAAATCACCAACTTGGATGAGAACAGCACGCGCGAAACATCCGCTAATGGCAACGGCGACTATTCGCTGCTCAACGCCCTTCCCGGGCGCTACTCCGTTACGGTAACGGCCAACGGCTTCGAAACGTTCAGCGTTACCGATTTAACTCTCACGGCCCGTGAAACGCTGCGCGTTGACGCAAGCCTCAAAATCGGCCAGATGTCCCAGGTTGTTACGGTGGAATCCACGTCGCAGGGTGTTATCGCAACCGATAGCCAGACGATCCAAGCCTCGCTTGACCCGCAGAAACTGCCCGTGAATGTGCGGGCGGCGGGCAACACCAGCCCGTACAATGTGATTCAAGCCCTGCCCGGGGTTCAATCGGATAACAGCGGCAATTTCTCCATTCAGGGCGGCGTTCCGTCGCAGACACAATACTCGCTCGACGGCATCTCCATTACCGACGTCACCGGCAATTCGCCGCTCTCTAACGCTTTCCCTTCTACCGAGTCCATCGCCGAAATCAGAGTGCAAGGCGTCGGCAATCCGGCGGAATACGGGCAAGTGGGCGACATTACCACGGTATCTAAGAGCGGTAGCAACGAGTTTCATGGCGATCTTTTCTGGTATTCGCAAAATGCCGCGCTGAATGCCACCGGGTTTGGCTCAACGACGAAAAACCATCTGGTTGCCAACGATTTTGGCGTCTCCGCCGGCGGACCGGTGATTCTGCCGCATATCTACCACGGCAAGGACAAGACGTTCTTCTTTGGAACTTATGAAGGCTTCCGCTTCCCCAAGAGTTCAACGCTACAGAACACCGTCCCCACCCAAGCCATGCGCAACGGCGATTTCAGCGCCGAGGGCGTCACCATCACCGATCCAACCACCGGCCTTCCTTACGCGAACGACACCATACCGCAGAGTCAGATCAACCCCGTCGCTCAAAAGTTTTTGACCCTGTTCCCGCTGCCGAATGCCGGCGAAACGGCGTCGGTCCACTCGGCCAACTACATCGTCAATCGCGACAACACCTATCATTCCGATCAATACGATATTCGTATCGATCAAAACTTCGGCGAAAAGCAACACATCTTCGGGCGCTGGACTTCCAAAGACATCAACCAACTGTCGAACAATAACCTGCTCGTTCCGTCCAACAGCAACCCCGACAACTATCGCTTGCTGACCTTGGCCGACAACTATGCCATCAAGCCCAATATTTACAACGAAGCGCGTTTTGGCTTCACCCGCAACAATAGCGGGTACTCAAATTCGTACAACGGCTCGGCCTTTGCTCAGTCTCTGGGTTTACAGGGCTTGCCGGGCTTACCGGCATTTTTCAACGGCCTTCCCGACGTTGAGTTTTCCGACAATCTAACGGGCCTCAATGCCGATCGCCTGAACGGACTCACCAAGGGCCGGACTTACCAGGTGGTAGACAACGTGAGCTGGCTCAAGGGCCGTCACACTGTTAAATTTGGCTTCGATTATCGTCACATTGAAGCCATCACTCCGCTTGGCTTCCTTAGCGGTGATAATTACGGAGGGTTCAGTTTTAACGGCCTGGCCACCGGCTCACCGTTTGGCGACTTCCTGCTGGGAATCCCGGCGCAGACCGACTTCGACAACGTCCATATGGACAACGATGGCATCACCAATCACTACAACGCCTACGTGCAAGACAGTTTTCGCTTGAGCGAGAAACTAACACTTGAGTACGGCTTGCGGTGGGAGTTCCACCCCGGTTATCACGATGCGTCGGGCAACATTGGCAACTTCGATCCGAACTATCCGAAATCAGGGGCGATCATCTATCCGGATGGTTATTCGAGCCTGCTTGATCCCGGCCTGGCGAGCACCAACCCGTGTCCTCTCGGCCAAAAAACCGGCGGCGCGACAGTCAATGGCGCGCCCTGCGAACCCGTGCTTTCCGCCAGCCAGGCAGGTTTGCCTGAAAGCTTGCGTACGGCGCCCAATCGTTTCATGCCGCGCTTCGGTTTCGCCTATCGTCCTTTCGGCAATAAAACCGTATTCCGCGGCGGCTTTAGCGTTTACAACACGGAAGTGCTCGGCTCTATTTATTACGCTCTTACGGGCACTTTGCAATCGGCCACCAATACCTACGACAACACCATCACCAACGGTGTGCCAGCCATTCAGTGGCCCAACGTGAAAACCGGCGCTTCCGGCGCGAACATTGGCGCGCCGGGCACTTATTACTTCGGCACCGCCAACCAGATCAACTACAAAGACCCTTACTCCATGCAGACGAACTTCTCCATTGATCGAGATCTGGGGCACAATACCGGGCTTCGTCTCTCGTACATTGGCATGGAAACTCGCGACCTGGTGTGGGCGCCCAACCTGAATCAATCGACTTACTCAACCACCTACTACGTCAAACAACCGCTGAGTAACCGTCCATTTCCCAACTGGGGTGTGGTCAACACGCGCGCAAACGGGGCCGATGCCAACTACCAAGCTGCCCAGCTCGAATTCAGCCATCGTTACACAGCTGGGCTTGGCTTTGATTCCTCATACACGTTTTCGAAGAACCTGGCCGATAACCAGGGCTACACACCGGGTGGCTTCGCCGGTGAGAACGCCGGTGGCCGCACCATGGACGCGCTTGATCTAAAGCACGAATATGGCCCGGTCTATGCATCGCGCAAGAATCGTTGGCTGACGACGGCCACTTATGAACTTCCAGTGGGCAGAGGACGCAAGTTCATGTCTTCAGCCAATCGGCTGGCGGACGCCGTTCTGGGCGGCTGGCAAGTAAACAGCATTTTCCTGTGGCAGAGCGGCCCGTTCATGACGCCTTTCTTCAACGGCGGCGACCCTTCCGGCACAGGATCGGGCGTTATTGGCCGCAATCAAGCGCCCGATATCGTTGGCAACCCCACGCTTAGCAATCCCTCGGCAAACGGTTGGTTCAATGTGGCCGCTTATACTTGTCCGGGCGTTGCGGGCTGGGCTCCCGGTGAATCTTGCCTCATTGGCAACCCGGGCCATGGCGCTCCTATCGGCCGCTTCGGCAACGCCGGTATCGGTACCGTGGTTGGCCCCGGAACCGTCAACGTCAACGCGGGCATATCAAAACAGTTCGCCATTACGGAGCGTGTGAAGTTCAAGGTGGAAGGTTCGTTCACCAACATCTTCAACCATACGAATCTTGCCGATCCGGACTTAAACATCACAGACTCGAGCGCGGGCGTGATTACCAGCGCTCGCGGCTCAGATTTCGGCGGCGCTCGCACCGGCCAGGTGGGCGCACGGCTCGACTTCTAAGAGTGAGGAAGCGAAGACGGCCGGCAGGGAGCTCAGCGTTTCCTGCCGGCTTTCTTTTTTGGATCTTCAAACAATGCGTGGAAGATTGAATGCGTGGCGGAATCGGTCCAGGGCTTTTACCGCTTCACGCCACGCGCGATACGCCCCCAGATACTTGAGATCGGCCGACAACGCTCGCGTCAGAAACGTGCGCAGCCCTTCCCGCACATCTGATTGACCCTTGGGCCTGAGATCCAAGCGGCTCAAGCTTTCCAACAGCTCGTCCATCAGCACCAGCAGGATCTGCCTCTGGAGCGAAAATGCTGATAAAAGCCGCCCACCGCGCCTCATGCCAACTTGATAAGCTGAGAAGCCATGGTGAACGACAACGCCGCCGGCATCTCGCGCAGGGAAGCAATACGAGGCTCGGTGGCCGCCGCTGCTTCCTTCGTGATCGTTCCCCGGCACGTTCTGGGGGGCTCCGGATTTATTCCGCCAAGCGATAAAATCAACATCGCCTCCATCGGCCTGGGGCGGCAGGGGATGGCTGTCACCATGGATCTCCTGGCGCGCCCCGAGGTGCGGATTGCCGCTGTATGCGATTGCAATGAGGGCAGCAAGAACTATGTTGAATACGGCAACAACGAGTTGCTCAAATCGGCCCGCAAACTGCTGGGCCAGGGCTACGAGAATTGGGGTGCGGATCTCACTTCGCCTGGTGAGGCGCAGCTCACCCACGAATTCCGCACGAGTTTAGGCGCGGGCGGCCGCGAGCCCGCACGGCGCTTGGTAGAAGCCTATTACGAATCGCGCAAGGGTGCGGCTGGTTGCCACGCCTACAAAGACTATCGCGAACTGCTGGCGCAGGAGAAGGATCTGGACGCCGTCTATATTGCTACGCCCGATCACTGGCACGCGCCGATTTCGCTAGCGGCCATGCGGCAGGGTAAGCACGTGCTCTGCCAAAAGCCCATGACGCACAGCATTGCCGATGCCCGGCGCGTAGCGGCCATGGCGCGCGAGAAACATGTGGCAGCGGCCGTAACGGTAAACAATCCTTCCTCTGATAACACCCATACGATTGCGGAGTGGCTGGCCGATGGCGCCATTGGCCACGTTCGCGAAGTGCATAACTGGTCGAGCCGTCCTTTCTGGCCCCAGGGCATTGAACGCCAGGCCACTGCCGATCCAATCCCGGCGGGCCTGGACTGGGATCTATGGCTAGGACCCGCGCCCGAACGGCCATTCAACAACGCTTATCTGCCGTTTGTGTGGCGCGGCTGGTATGACTTTGGCGACGGCTCATTCGGCGATATGGGTTGTTATAGTTTCGCCGGCGTGTTCAAAATCTTAAATCTCACGCCGCCGGTTTCGGTGGAAGCGAGCAGCAGCGAATCTTACGAGGAGACCTTTCCCAAAGCCTCGATTGTGAATTTGAATTTCCCGGAGGTGGGTGATCGGCCTGCCGTGCGTATGGCATGGTACGACGGTGGGTTGCGGCCGCCACGGCCAGCCGGATTGAGCAAAGCGGACCAGCGTTTGTTCGCCGGTGGCGAAGACGGCGAAGGCATTCTCTACGTAGGCGACAAAGGAATTTTGCTGGCCGGTTTTAATGGAAATCGCCCGCGTGTTTACCCCGACACGGGCAAGTATCATGCGCCCTCAGCAAAGCGCGGAAGCGGTCAACGCGATCCGGCTATCGATCAATGGCTGGCTGCGTGTAAAGGCGGGCCCGCTCCGCTGGCCAGTTTTGAGAGCCAGAGTCCGGTAACGGAGGCCTTTCTTCTGGGCTGCATCGCGCAGAGATTGCCGGGCGAATTTCTGGCTTGGGATACTGCGAAAATGCGCATCACCAGTTCGGAGAAGGCGAATGCCTTTATCGATCCGCCGACCCGCAAAGAATACTCGACCTAGCCGGGCAGCCTGCCCGGCGAGTTCTTAGGAGACCTGCAAGCTGCGCAGATAGGGAACGCTCGCCTTCATCAATTCGAGCTTCATCTCGACGAAATAATTCTTTATGCCGCCCACTTTCGCCGCCGTGAAAATCTTAGTCCAATCGAGCGTGCCTTCTCCCACCGCAGTGATCTTCCGCGTTTTAGCCGACCATCCCTGTACATGCATCGAAAAGAAACGGCCGGGATATTTTGTGAAATATTCGGCTGCGTCAAAGCCTTGAGCAATGGTCGAGACCTGGAATTGAAACTTAACCAGCTTCGGATCCAGCAGATCGAACAGTAGATCGTAGGTGCGTTTGCCATCTACCGTTGTCAGTTCGAAATCCTCGTTATGAAGTCCCTGTTGGAGGCCGCCCGCGGCAGACTGCGCGGCGATCTTGTTGTATTCATCCGCGGCGCGTTTTACATCGTCCAGGGTGGGGTTCTTCGGTCCATCAAGGCTGGGAACAATCATCTGCTTCAACCCAAGGTCGTTCGCCCAAGCGATGCGGCCCGCAAGGTCTTTCCTCAATTCGTTGATGTCGAAGTGGCAGCTCTCACAAGAAAGATTCATGTCCGCTAACATTTTGCGGAGTTCGGCGCCCTTGTACTTGCCGACGGGCGTGAAACCGCCATCGGCATACCCAACCGGTGAGCACAGTTCGATGGCTTGAAATCCGGAATCGGCCAGCTTCTTCAGAGTGCCGGGAAAATCGTGCGCGATCATGGCTCGCACTGGATAGGTCTGGCAACCGATGGGCAAGCCTAACGGATTGGCGCGCAGTTCGAAGGCGGCGAGGGACGCGAAGCCGATCGCGGCGGGAAACAATTCTCTTCGGGTTAAGGCTGACATCTCCGAAGATTGTCTCATGATGGGCTGCGGAATTGCCGGGCATTTCACCACGGCTCACTATTGAGGTAAACGGTCCCCGCGGGCCACAGTTGTGGCGAATAGCTCACGTTCATTACTGGCAGGGGACTCGCGATTGTTCCATGCGGTTGTTGTATGTTCACCGTGTCCTCTATAACCCGCCAGCCAAACCGCGCGTAAAACGGGACTAGCTCCGGATTGCAAAATAAGACTCCGAAGGGCACTTTCAGACGGTCACGGAGGTAGCCTGTCAAGTAGTTCAGCACGGCCGTGGCATGGCCTTGCCCCTGAAATGCCGGCATGGTGAGGACACCTCCCACGCCTCCCACCAATACCTCCTCATCATTGATAACGACACAGTGAGTAAGGACGCTGGCCTTCGCCGCGAATTGATCATCCACGTAGCGGACGATGTGCTCGTCTTTAGGACGCCAGCTCAGTCCCAAGTGCGCCGCTTGCCAAATATCTCCCAAGTCGAGGATGGCGGCTTCTTCGTCATCAGTGAGGTTTGAGACGACTCGAATCTCAGGCGTCATTGTGAGCTCACCCTCACGATATTCGAGTATGCCGATTCGCCGGCGTTGTTGATGGCCCTGACGCGGTAGCAGACCAGTGACTCTGTACCTGCCTCCGTGAAATCGGTGCGTGCGGTTTGGGTTGCGATGCGCTCCCAGGCACCGGTGTTTCCTTTGCGCCGCTCCACGGCTATCTGAGTGGGATTGCCTTCATGCATTTGCCAATGCAGCGTGATGGTAGCGCCAGACACCTGCGCTGAGAGTCCGCTGGGAGCTTCCGGGAGCACCGGCCAGTCGAAGTAGCTCGCATCCGCAATAGCGAGAATACTATCGCGGACTGGCAGCGCTTCGAGTGTGGCGTCCGAGCCTCTTTCCCAGTGCAGCGGCGTTATCTCGCCGGAAACTACGTCGATCAGCACAGGATTCTTAATGCCTGAGTTCCTGAGCCCTGCCTTGATTGTGATGGGGGAGAACGCACCACCCGGGATGCTGTGCGCCGCCAGCCAATAGGCAATGATCGCTTTGCCGTTTGTGTTGCGGAAGCCATAACTCAGAAACGGCGCCTCGTTCTGACGGTGCAGGTCTAACAGGTCCGTCCCTATTCGAATCGAGGGATCGAGCTTGGTGTCGGAGAAGAGCGCGTTAGTGTTTTCGAGCGCATAAAAGACCGGCCGGGGAGCGAAGTCGTCAGGCAAATTGCGGAGGCCATGAATAAACCCGAAATCGTCGTATTCGTTGCCGTCTACACCAGCCGTCAATAACCACACAAAGGTACGCACGCCGGCGGCATGGTTGTAAATCATGCCACGGGGAACGTACTTCGCCTGCACTGTCTCGTCGGAACCGAGCCACGTGCCAATGGAATTGAATTCGTCGTCCCAAAATTCAATGTCGTTGCGAACTCCAGGGTAGTTGCGCACCAAGCCGCGAAGTTTGGCGGGCGATTCCATGCCGTATGCGCCATAATCCATAGCTTCGGGATTCACATTCTGGCCGTAACCTGGATATGTGTGGTAAGCAAAGATATCGATTTGCGAGGCGCACTTGCATTCGTCGAGCGCGCGCTTCGCCCAATCGCTAACGGGCTCCGCTTGCCCGCCATAAATCACTTTGGCGGTGGGATCCGTCTCATGCACGGCGGGTGCAAAAGCGGCGAGTAAACGCCCATACTCTTCCGGATTGCCCCACGGATTCCAGTAGCCGATGTCCGGCTCATTCCAGAGCGCGTAGTAATGAACGCGTCCACGGAAGTGATTCACCATCCATTTCACATAGCGGCTAAACGCGGCGATCTCGGCGGGTGACTTGGGAGGCCAGAACACGGAGTTGACGCTGCGATCGTCGTTGTGGAAGCTGCCCGGCTCGGGAGTAATCTCATCGGGCTTCGTGCCGCCCGGTCCGGTGTACATGGGATTTCCATACATCAACTGCACTTGGACCTTGATGCCGTTTTCCAAAAGCGAGTCTACGTAGTCGTCTATTTCCGGCGCCATGCTGAAGACGCCGCGCTTGCGCTCAACCCAGTCCCAACTCGTTGGATCGGAGCTGTTCTCATACTGACCAATGCGAATCCAACTCACGCCGGCGTCGAACATGCGGGTCCACCACCAGCGGTTCCAAGGCAGGTAGGGCTCTCGCGGAAGGTCGGAATTAATACCAAACCCATTCTGAATTTGAGAAGACCGTTTCGGCGGAACGCGCTTGGGTGTTTGCCCGAAGGAAATGGCGGCTGCGAGACAGCAAATAGCGGTTATGGGTTTCCGGGTCATGTTTGAAGCAACACAGAGTATAGCGCCCCATAAGCGCTTCCTCTGTAGCCGCGAATAGGCTCGTGCCCGCATCGTTCACCAGGACATCCAGCCTGCCGAAGTGCGCGTGTGCCTGATGAACCACCTGATGCACCTGTGCGGAGTCGGTCAAGTCGAGCGCGAGGGGTAGCACCGTGTCGCCGAAACGTTCCGCGAGATCGGCGACGTCTGCCAGGTTACGGGCGGTCGCCGTGACCCGATCGCCTCGCGGAAAAGCAGCCTCGGCCCAGATGCGGCCGAGGCCGCGCGACGCGCCGGCGATGAACCATGTCTTTTTCATGTCGATTCCTCTGTGATGGTGGGGTTAGGTTCAGGCCTCGGAATAGCACATGTTTCCGAGATCGGTGAGAAGGGACGGGCCGGTGGGATTCCATCCGAGCTGTGCACGGGTCTGCGCACTGGAGGTCAGAGGGTCCCTCCCCGCGAAGAACCCGAGAAAGCCGAAGTGTTCCTGGGCCTGTTCCTGCCGAATGGAAATGACGGGCACCTTCAGGCCGCGGCCAATGGCAGTGGCGATGTCTTTGAGCGCCACACCCTCTTCGGCGACGGCGTGGTAGCGGGCCCCCACTGTGCCTTTCTCCAAAGCAAGCCGGTAGAGGCGGGCGACATCCGAAACATGCGCGGCAGGCCAGCGGTTTTGACCATCGCCGATATACGCCGAGACTCCCTTTGCGCGTGCCACCGCAATCAGCGGCGTCACCAGGCCCTGCTTTACCGTGTCATGCACTTGCGGCAAGCGCATCACAGATGCGTGGACTCCGCGCTCCATCAGTGCAACCGCCGTCGCCTCTGATACACGAGGAAGGGATGGGGAAGACAGCGGCGGATCGTCCTCGGTGGCAGCGCGGCCCTGCGCCACTCCAACTCCGGCGCTGACGATGAACGGACGGATCGAGCCCTGAAGCACGGCGCCGATGGTCTCGATAGTGCGCTTGTCCAACTCGCAGCTCTCCGCAAACCTCGACCAGTCATGCCGGAAGGCGGCGTGGATGACTGCATCCGTCGCCGCTGTTCCGCTGCGCAGGCTTTCCAGGTCCTCCAGATCACCTCGATGCGCCTCCGCGCCCGCAGCCTCAAGTGACTTTGCTCCCGCACCCGACCGCGCCATTCCAAGGACGTGGTGGCCCGCACCGACGAGTTCTTTTACGATTGCAGAACCGATGAATCCGGTAGCCCCGGTAACGAATACACGCATATGTGCCTCCCTTATCTCATTGCAGCTAAGATTAACCAAAAGGATGCCGTCTCATCTAAAACGGAGACAGCCTCCGAATGAATAGATAACCGGAGGAAGACTCCGGTTGCAAGAATTTCGAGAGATGCCGAAGAAACATTCCACGACCCCCCGGAAGCGGCGCACAGACGCGCTGCGCAACCGCGAGCGTATCCTTGAAGTCGGAAAGACAGCCTTTACCCGGCAAGGCGCCAACGCTAGCCTCGAGGAAATCGCGAAGCAGGCGGGCGTTGGAACTGGTACTTTATATCGCCATTTTCCTACTCGCGATGCGCTGATCGAAGGTGTTTACCGGAACGAAGTGGAGAAACTCGCGGCGGCCGCGGCCCGTTTCGCCGAGACCATGTCTCCACTCGAAGCGCTTCGAGCCTGGATGCTCCTGCTGGTCGATTACATCGCGGCAAAGCACATCATTGCGCCCGCTCTCAATACCATTGCCGGAGGTCCATCCAGGCTTCATGAAGGTTCACGTAGCATGATCCATCGCGCGATCGATGAACTGGTCAAGCGCGCCAAGAAGAGTGGCGATCTGCGCCGAGATCTCGATGCATCAGACCTGCTTCTCGCCCTGATCGGCGTCTCGCATGTGGGCTCCGGCGCTAATTGGCAGCAAAGCGCCAGGAGACTGGTGGGCATCCTCGTCGCAGGCTCACGCCCCGTGAAATAGAGCGTCTCGCACCGCCGAGGCGATCCTTATCTTAGCGCGTATGGAGAAAGCGCCCGCTCTGAACAGTTGACTTCGTGGCTACCGAGGGCTAGCCTGTAAATCAGCGGGAATGTCGTCGTTCTACAACATCGATTGGGAGGACAACGCCATCTCATTCGTGGGTTCGCCTTCCGAGAACGACTGGGACAGAATCGTTGACCTCATCAAGGAACAGAGGATCGCCAAAGTCGTCTGCGGCGGCATGACTGACACCGCTCTGCGGAAGCTTTCGCAACTGGACGATGTCACGCATTTGCATTTGGCGGATTCGAAGGAACTGACGGATGCAGGCGTCCGGCACCTTTCCGGGATGCCCCAGCTACAAGATTTGGAGTTGGGAGGTTGGACCAGCCCGCTCACCGATGACGGGCTTGAGGTTCTGGGCCATCTCAGCGGGTTGAGGCGCTTCCAATGCTGTTGGACGCAAGGTATTACCGACGCGGGCCTGGCCAATCTGGCATCTTGCGCCCGTCTGGAAGATGTGAACCTGCTCGGTACCGCTGCGGGCGACCTCGTGATCGGGTCGCTCGAAGGGAAGCGCCATCTCCGTAGGTTCAAAAGCGGGCGCGGCGTAACCGACAGTGGGCTCAGGCTGCTGCATCATTTCCCGATGTTCAAAACATGGCACGGAGGCGAAATCAAATATGGGCTCATGAGCGCTGAAGCGGAACCCACCCACCTGCTGATCGATGGCCCATTCAGCAATGCCGGCGTTGCCATCCTGGTTGGGCTGGATGGATTGTTCGCACTTACTTTCTTCCGGCACTGTTCCGAGTTCACATCCGCTGGCCTTGCGCCGCTCAAACACCTGCCGAACCTGGGCTTTCTGGGTTGTCACAACGAACAATGCGACGACGAGGCTATGCGACACATTGCGGCACTGCCCCGGCTGCGAATGTTGATGGGCCAGGATGCGGTGGCGAATGACGACGGTTTTGCGGCGCTCAGCCGTTCGCCGACGATCGAATACATTTGGACTCGGGAGGCCCCAAACCTGACAGGGCGTGGATTCGCGGCACTAAAGACCATGCCCGCGCTTCGGGGAATCGCGCAGAGTTGTAAGAACGTGGACGACGCGGCACTTTCCCAGTTGCCCCGCTTCCCCGCCCTGCGCGAACTACTGCCGATGGACTTCAGCGACGCCGGGTTCCGTCATGTGGGAGGTTGTGAGCGCCTGGAACATTTGTGGTGCATGTATTGCCCGGAAACTGGCGACGCCGCAACAGAGCATATCGCGAACCTGACAACGTTGAAGACCTATTATGCCGGCAAAACCAAAATCACCGGCCGGAGTCTGAAGATCCTGGGCCAAATGCCTTCGCTTGAACGCCTTGAATTCCGCCAATGCGCGGAGGTTACGAATGCAGGCGTGGCAGATCTGGCTAATCTCCCGCGGCTACGCAAGGTTGTTCTGAGCGGTCTTCCAAAGGTCGCGCGAGATTCCGTAGAGTTGTTCCCTTCATCCGTCCGAGTACATTATTCGTGATAACGCGAACAAGGCGGCGGATATCCGCATCCGTATGTTCCAATTCAATGAATTTGCAAACCCCGAAGCTCGTCTGATACAAAGATCAAGTGGCGCCTGCAAGTAAATAAGCGCCTACTAAGGAGTAAGTATTAGATGAGCGACACATTAGCAGTTGGAAAGAAACTGGTGGAGCTATGCCGGCAAGGCAAACACAAGGAAGCGATAGAGACGCTCTATAGCCATCACATTGTGAGTGTGGAAGCGGCGGCCGGCGGCCCGGACATGCCCCAGCGCATGGAGGGAATTGAAGCCATTCGCGGCAAAACAGCGTGGTGGGAAGCGAACCATACCGTGCATACTTCGGACATTGACGGGCCGTTCCCGCACGGCGACCGCTTTATCGTCCGTTTCAAATACGATGTGACTGCGAAGGCCGGGCCGATGGCCGGAAAGCGCTTCACGATGGACGAGGCAGGGCTGTATAAAGTGAAGGACGGGAAGGTTACGGAGGAGGAGTTTTTCTACACGGGCGGCGCATAGGTCCAGGGCGCAAAGGCGGCAGGCGACAAACCGCCTGCCCGCTCATGGCAACCCGGCAAATGTTCTCTTACGGCTTGGCCCAATACGCCCGCTGGCCGATGTAATCAGGGTCAGGCAAATTGGCGAGGATGACGCGCCGCAATTTCAAAATATCTACCTCGCCCAATTCCTGGTAGAGGATCTTTCCCTCAGCTGAGAGCACGACGGTAAACGGCACCGGCGAATCCCACTTCGGATCGAAGGCGGCTTGCATGGCGTAGGTATCGTCAGACCCGAAAATCAAATTGCGGCCGGTGGCGTGCTGCCGCTGCAACATCTTAAGCACGCCGGCTTTTTCGTCGGGCATGTTGGTGGAAACCATGACCATATCGAAATCGCGATGCCGGTACATTTGATAGGTAGTCTCGAGCCCCGGAAATTCGTGAACGCACGGCCCGCACCAAGTGGCCCAGAAATTCACCAGCAGCACTTTGCCCGATCCATTGGCGCGCAACTTCTTCAATTCATCCGCTGAGACGGCTTCCACCGTTACCGGCTCGGCTTCAATGCGCTTCAACTCTTCCAGGCGGGCGGCTTCTTTCGACATCCACTTGGTAGAACAGCCGAAGGTGCCGGTATGGTCAATCGGCGGCGCGTTGCCGGCCAGCAGCGCGTCTATGGCGTTGCGGGCATCCTGCGTTTTCACCAGATTCTCGCGCTGGCTGTTGTCGATGCGCCCTTCATAGCGCAGCTTACGCTCTTGATCGAAGATAAACATGTGCGGCGTCGCCTTCGGACCGTAGGCGCGCGCCACGGCTTGCGTATCGCCGTCGTAAAGATAGGGAAAATCGAAGTGCCGGTAGGCGGCCCGGACCTTCATATCTTCGAAACTGTCGCTGACATCGGTATAGCCTAGTTCATCCAAACGGATGGCATTCGGGTTATTCGGTTGAATGGCAATCAACGTGACGCCTTTGCCGCGATAATCGTCCGCCAGTTTCTTAATGCGGCCTTCGTATAGCTGCGCGGTGGGGCAGTGGTTGCAAGTGAATACGATGGCTAACACCTTGGCCGCCGCGTAGTCTTTGAGGCGGTGCGTCTTCCCGTCCACGCCTGGGAGCGCGAAATCCGGCGCGGAAGAACCGAGCGCGAGCGTCGCGTGCGGTTCATCCGCCATTAGTAAAGAAACCGCGCATAAGCCCAACAGCAATCGCATCATGGTAAGGATCTCCTGCACCGCTATCTTATCGGAAGCCAGGCGAGCCATCGGTTGCAAAAGAAAACAGATTGCTACACTGTTCAGCGTGAAAAAGTCACTTACCGCATTCCTGATGGTCGCCGCTGCCGGCTGTAGTGTGTCCGCTGAATTGCCGGTTGATCATGTGACGATTGCCGGGCGCGATCTTAAAGATATGCGGGCGAAGTTTGCGCGCGCTGGAATTCGCACGGAATATGGCGGCAAACATACCAACGGCTTGACCGAGATGGCGCTCGCCAGTTTTGCCGATGGATCCTATCTCGAGTTAATTGCGGCGCAAGACCCCGGCGCTGGCGCACCCAAACACTATTGGGGCAAGTTCATTGACGAGAACGCGGGTCCATGCGCGTGGGCGATTCGCGAAGATGATTTAGATAACGCAGCCAAACGCCTGGGCGCGAATATCGTCGCGGGCGGACGAACGCGGCCTGACGGCGTGGTGCTGCAGTGGCACAGCGCCTCAATTGGACCCCAGACACAGGGCACCTTCTTCCCATTCATGATTCACGACGATACGGATCGCGCGTTGCGCGCGTATCCAAGCGGTAAACCGACGATGCCCGAGTGGCATGGGATTTCGCAAGTGTATATCGCGGTGCGGAATTTGGATGAGGCCGTGAAACGCTATCGCGAGGCGTTTCAGTTGGGGGAACCGGTGAAGGGAGTCGATAAAACATTGGGCGCGGAAATCGCCCGCCTTCCTGGAACGCCGGTGGTGCTGTTGGAAGGGCGAAGCGGCTGGCTCGCGGCGAGAGTCGCGAAGTTCGGCGAAGCGCCTTGCGCGTTCGTAATTGCCGCGTCGGGAGGTCAGAACGGGAAGGTGCGGTGGTTGCAGATTGACGGGATGCGGATTGGTGTGAGGTGAACGTTTACGGCTAATTGTACGGGGCTCCCGTATAATTAAACAATGAGAGCGGCCACAATCCCAGCACTAAGGAGTTCGATTCCAAGGTGGAGGGTTTGCTCGATGAAGATGAACGCGCGATGTTGGAATTCTCCCTGGCGACGAATCCGCCCGCGCACTCTGTAGTTGTTGGAACCGGCGGTGTCCGCAAACCACGCTGAGCGCGCACGGGAATGAAGACAAAAAGAACATCCACCGCATCGTTGAAGCGTTCGCAAAAGCGTTCACAAATTAAGAAGACTACTCCGCTAGGCGAAAGTATCGTTCGCGGACTCGAAGAGGGGTTGGCGCACGTGCGTAGCGAGATTCGATTGCGCACGCGCACGATTCACGTGCCGGAGGATGTGGACGTGCGCGCGGTTCGCGAGAAATTCGGGCTCTCCCAATCTCAATTTGCCGATCGCTACGGTTTCAACCCGCGCACGATCCAGGATTGGGAACAAGGCAGGTCACGACCCGACAGCGCGGTGAGAGCCTACCTTACAGTCATCGAGCGCAACCCGAACGCCGTCGCGAAAGCCCTCAGTTGAGCGATCGACACGCGCCGCCACACTTCGCTCGTGTAATGCAACATAATAAAAACGTGAACCTTCGGCTCTGCCTGCTGCTCCTGTGCTTCCGCCTCGCCTGCGCGCAATCAAGCGCCGCTATTGAAGAGCTTTATGACCAGGCGCGCTCCGCGCAGTCCCGCAACGATATGCCCGCCGCTATCGCCAAATACCAGGAGATCTTGAAAATCGCGCCAAAGCTCGGCCCCGCTTACAACAATCTAGGCTCGCTTTATTTCCGTCAGCGCGAGTTCAGCAAAGCGGCGGACATACTTGAGCAAGGGCTGAAGGTTGACCCTTCCATGTCCTCCGCCTCCGCGCTGCTTGGCATTTCTCTCTACGAAACTGGCGATTACCCCCACGCCCGCCCACACCTGGAAACCGCTTTGCGGGCCAACCCCGGCGACAATAACGCCCAACTCTTCCTTGCCAAAGATCTCACCCAACTGGGCGATTTCGACGCGGCGGCGGTTTCGCTCCGTCAACTCGCCAAACGGCAACCCGGCAATCAGGAAGTTTGGTATCTCCTGGCGCGCATTTACATGAAGCTTTCCGAAAACGCGCTGGGGAAAATAAATGCGATTGATCCAAATTCAGTTCTCGCGCATCAACTGTCCGGCGAAATGATGGAAGCAATGAACAACTATGATGGCGCCATCGTAGAACTGAAGAAGGCCGTGGATATGGCGCCGCGGCAACCCGGCTCTCACTACAAGCTCGCGGGCGCCTATGAGGGGCTCTCGCAATGGGATTCGGCCGCGAGTGAATACCAGGCTGAATTGGCAATTGATCCCGCGAATTGCCGCGCGCAGTGGAAGCTCGGCAGCATCGGGATTCTGAAAGGCGGTGACGCCCACGAAGCGCTCCTGGCTATCGACAAGTCGCTCGCATTGTGCCCTACGCTCACGGATGCCCGCGCCGATCGCGCCCGCGCGCTCTTGACGCTTGGCCGCAATGCCGACGCCATTCCCGACCTCCAGGCCGCAGTCAAAGCCGACCCCTCCGACCCACGCAACCACTTCCTGCTGGCGAAAGCCTACCGCGCGCTCGGCCGCCCCCAAGAAGCCCAAATGGAAATGCAGACCTTCGGCAAACTAGAGGAAAGCGCCCGCGCCGCCACGGCGGAACGCGCCCAGGAAGTGATCAAGAACAAAGAGGCGGCTCACTAGGCCGAGCCGTCACATGGTTTTGCCGTTACCCGAAGCTGGATGAGGCCGCAAACAAGCCGAGCAAGCATCAGTGATTAAGCGATCCCAAAGCCGTCTGCTATTATGAAATTGATATTTTCGTTCGCATCTGTCCTTGGCTAAAGGTGGTCTTCAACCATCACCCTTCGGTTCTCCTTTACGGTTTTCAAGTCAAAAACTCCGTTCTTTAAGGACATGCTGCCTGTTTCCGGCTTATCCTTATATGAACAACTTTTCTGAACTTGAACTCACTCCGCTTCTGCATCGCAACTTGGCGCGTAACAGCTACGTGCAACCAACTCCGGTGCAAGCGCAATCTCTTCCACCGGCTTTGCTGGGCTCTGACGTTGTCGCCACCGCCCAAACCGGCACCGGGAAAACGCTCGCGTTTCTCCTTCCCATCCTGCTCAAATTGAGCGGAGCTACTCCGCCGAAAGAGGGCGCAAAGCAGCATTCATCCATTCGCGCGTTGATCCTCGCGCCCACCCGTGAACTGGCCATCCAAATCGCCGATAGTTGCGCGAAGATGTCGGTCGGAGCGGAAGTGCGCACCGCCATTGTGGTGGGCGGAATGAGCGAACAAACACAAATCAATGCGCTGCGCCGCGGCGCGCAAATTGTCATCGCCACGCCCGGCCGCCTCGAAGACTTCATTGGCCGCAAACTCATCGACCTAAGCAAAGTTTCCATCGCCGTGTTGGATGAAGCCGACCGCATGCTCGACATGGGCTTTGCGCCAGCCATTGAAAAGATCCTGTCGCTGCTTCCCAAAACGCGCCAAAGCTTGTTTTTTTCGGCCACCATGGACAGAACTGTCGAGCGCCTCATTCAGCGCCACTCCATAAACGCCGTGCGGGTGGCGGTGCAAAAAACCCACGCCAAAACGCCCGAACAGGTCGATTTGCAAGTCTATGAAGTGGAAAGCGATCGCAAAGTTGAATTGCTGCGCCACATGCTTACGCTTGAAGAAGGCTCATTTCTGGTCTTCGCCCGTACCAAGCATGGCACGGATAAGTTGGCCAAGCGCCTTTCCTCCCATGGTGTGCGCGCCGTCGCGATGCATGGCGATCGCAGCCAAAACCAACGCAACCAGGCACTCGCCGGCTTTCGCGAAGGCCGCTATCGCGTGCTGGTCGCTACCGATGTCGCCGCGCGCGGCATTCACGTCGATAGCGTCGCCCACGTTGTCAATTTTGATCTGCCTCAGGCACCCGACGATTTTATCCATCGCGTCGGCCGCACCGGCCGGGCCGGACAAAGGGGCTCCGCTTCTACCTTCAGCACCAGGTCGGAACGCGGCGAAGTGAAACGCATCGAACGCGAGTGCAAAGTCATTCTCGAACGCCGCGAAGTCTCACCCGCGATATTGACAGAGATGGCTGAAACTTCGGCTCTCGCCGCGGCAGCCGCACCCCGCAAGACGCACCAAGCTTTACGCGCTACGCATGATCGTTCGCGTCACCCGAAAAGCAGGCGCGGCCGGTAGGCTTTTTACAGCTGCCCCGCCGCCGCACTCTTTGAATGGTGCGTCGCCACTTTAGTGGGGTCCATGGGAGTATGCACATTCTCCGTCTCACCGGTGCTGTCCGAGGCGGTTTCATCGCCATTCACTGCGCGAATCGCTTCGTCTTCGGCGGGTTGCGTAGTATCGTCGTCGTTGTTCATTGGGGTTTATCCTTTTTCTCGGCATTGGCCGCAACAGTCAACTCTATAAAGCGAGAATCCGCGGTTAAATCCGCCACATCCGGCCATCTTTTTAAATCTCCCAGCATTTCAGGCGGGGCGGTCCGCAAAACGGCAATGGCCTTGTCTCGCATTCCTAGTGTTTCATAAGTGAGCACGGCCAGCCAAATCACATTCAGTTCGCGCGGAGCCAACTGCAGGGCCTGCGCCGTTTCCGATTCCGCCCGGTCGCGTTGTTTCAGCTGTGCGCAGAAATAGCCAAGCAAGGCGCGCGTGCTGCCGTTTCGCGGATTTTCCGCCAACTGGTGTTCCGCCAAACTGAGGGCGCGCTGCACCGCCTTTCGATTCTCGACGGCATGGCCCAGCCGCCGCTCCGCTATCCCCAACTGCATCCAGAACTCACACTCATTCGGCGCTTCCTCGACGGCGGCGCGTAACAGCGGGACCGCTTGCGCATCTTTACCCCGATACATCAAAATCGTCGCCGCTTGATAGCGCACGTTGGCTTCCCGCTGCGGTAACACGTCCAAACTCTGCTGGGCCTTGGCAAATTGGCCAGTGTCCGTGTAGGCCACCGCCAGTTCATAACGGGCGCCCGCAGCGGACGGCAACAATTTCACGGTTTCTGAAAGATGCTCAACCGCTTCCCTGTATCTGCCCTGATCCAGATAGAACTTGCCAAGCGTCCATTGGTTCTTGTAATAATCAGGCTCCAATGCCACGGCCCGCCGCAACTCAAGCAGCGCCTTGTCAAACTGATTCTTGCTGTTGTAAACGAAGCCAAGACGCCGGTGGTTCTCCGCGTTAGCAGGCTCCAGTTCCGTAGCGCGCAGCAGTTCGGCTTCCGCCTCTTCGAACTGTCCCGCGCTGGCGGCCAGCCGTTCCTCCGCCCGATAGCCTGCCCCGGTATCCGGATAACGCAATTGCGATTGCCTTACCGCTTCGCGCGAACGGTCAAGCCAGACCCGGTCTTTCGTCGCGTTATACTTCATCCAATCCGCTTCGGCGCGTGCCGCAAACACCAGCGGAGAATCGATATCGGCGGCGGCGGCCCGCTCCAAATCTTTTAAAGCCGCATCGATATTCGTGTCTTGCCGCATGGCGTTCGTGCCCGCGAGATAAGCGCTTTGCGCCTTTTCATTCACCGTCAAAGCCTCGGGCAGCGGCTTCAAATGCAGGCCCGCGCTCACCATTCCCGCCAGCGCTCGCGGCGCGAACTTCCACTCCGCTGCGCCATAGCGCGCATCAAACGTTTTCAACGGCGTTTGTCCCCCCGGTTCGGTCAGCGCGGCATGCAGAATCGTTTGGCCGTTCGTCTTGTCCAAAGTCACCCGCAGCCAATGCGTCGCTTCGTTGGCCTTGCTCTCCGGCAAAAGCTCGAACGCGGTCTTCTTGTTACCCTCCAAGCGGCTCATTTCCTTATCCGCCTTTGCCAGAAATTCGGCGCTCAGCGTCTCATTGGGCAGAATCGCCAGCTTAGCGATTTCGGCCGGAGCCGTAGCGTTCCGGTAGGTAACCACGCCCGTTAAGATTGCGGCTAGCACTGCCATGGCCGCTATCAGCGCGCTGCGCCACAAGTGCCCGGGCGCCAAAGCGGCCGCCAGTTCATCCGCGGTTTTGAAGCGCTTCTTCGGATCCGGGTCAAGGCATCTTCCCAAAATCCGGTCCCACTGTCTGCTCACCGGCGGCGGCTTACGCCGGACGGCATCCAGCCAAGCCGTCGCTTTGAGGGTGTTCACTGGCGCTTGCGACGTCTTGCTGTGGCTGGGGACCTTACCCGTCGCCATTTCAAACAAGACTACGCCCAGCGCGTAGATATCGGACGCCACGGAGGGTTGCTCGCCCAGCCATAATTCGGGAGCCATGTATCCGGGCGTTCCCCAGATTCCACGCGACCGCGACCCTTGCCTGCGCGCCAAACCAAAATCTGTGATCACCGCGCGCAGGCCGCCGTCAATCGTTTTGCTCAAAATCACGTTGTTGCTTTTGATGTCGCCGTGAATCACGCCATTGCGATGCGCTTCCGCCACTCCAGCCGCCAACTGCCGGGCAATGGCAATCGCTTCCCCACCCGCAATGGAGCCTCCTTGCAGCCGGCTGGAAAGCGTTTCGCCTTCCAAAAACTCCATCGTGATGAAATCTACAATTTGTTGCCGAATGGTAGCCGTGTGAATCTCGTATATTTTGCAAACGTTGGGGTGACTCACCTCCGTAGCGTGCCGGACCTCAGGCGGCAGCTCGTGTCCAAAACCCGCCTTCGCGCACTTGAGCGCTATACGCCGCCCGAGTTTCTCATCCTGCGCCTCAAAGACCACCCCCATGCCGCCTTGCGCCAACTCACGCACAATGCGAAAGCGATTCTTGAGTAAATCTCCCGCTTCCAGCCGCAGCTCGCCTTCTTCGCGTTTTATGACCGGATCGAGCAAAAAGCCCTGCATACGCTGTTCCCACTCAACATAGTGCAATGCCTGCTCGAAATCGCCCGAGTTCCGCTCACACTGCTGTATGAGAAACTGCTCGCGCTCGCCTTCAGGCTGCCGCAGCGCCTCTTCTACCAGCTTCATGATGCGCTGGTTGTCGAGCGTTTCTCCAAGACCGGATTTAGCCGTTGTGGGTGGCACCAGCGGGCTCCATTTTCTGGAAAAGCCATTGGCGCGCATCACGCCAAGCCCGCTGCAGCGTTCGAACCGGCATGCTCAACACTGCCGCGGCTTCGTCGTCCGTCAGCCCCAGAAAATATTTCACTTCCACCACACGGCACCATTCGGGTTTGACAGTCTGCATCTCATTCAGCAGCCGGTCCACCGTTACAGCCAAATCCAATTTGCCTGAATCGGCGGGCAATACATTCTGCAGCGTGTCCATTGAGATTCTATCGGCCTGCGGACGGCGCGCTCGGTCGATCAGATGATGCCGCATCGCGCGTGCCGCCAATGCGAAGAAGTGACCACGGTTCTGCCAGTCGCGGTCTTTCACAGCCACCATGCCCAAATAGACTTGGTCTACTAGTTCCGTCGCTTGAATCGATTGTCCCGGCCGCTCGCCCAGCATCAGGTGCTGCGCCAACCGCCGAAGCCTCGGCATGACCAGAGTGAACAGCTCGTTCTCGGCTTCATGGCTGCCGTCGCGCCATTCGTGTAGCAGTTCTGTAATCTCTTTCATGACCCACCTCAGAGCCCAAAAGAGTAACGGAAGCTAAGTATAGCAAGCTTTTCGTGTAGCCAATTTCGCCTGCATGGCTGGCAGCGCACTGAAGTGGAAGGCCCGTACTCATCCCGGCGATGCTGTCTTGCGTAAAAGCTACAATAGGTACCGCGCAGGATATGGCGCGGCGGGGAAGAAAGGAGTGAAGTCACAAATGACGGCGTACGACCAGGACTTCTTTGAGTGGACTCGCGAAACGGCGTGCGCGATCAAAGAAGGACGATTTGACGAAATCGACAGAGCGGCGCTGGCCGATGAGGTGGAGAGTTTGGGAAAACGGGACCGGCGCGAAGTGGGAAGCCGTCTGGCGGTGATTCTGCTGCACATGCTCAAGACGAAGTATCAACCGGAGATGCGGAGCGCAAGCTGGCGGAGCACCCTCCAGACGCAGCGCCGCGAACTGGCGGATGTGCTCGATGACAGCCCTAGCTTGCGATCCCAAGTGGCGTTATTACTCCCGAAAGCCTATCGCAACGCCCGCTCCGACGCCGTTGACGAAACGGGCCGTCCGCTTTGCACATTTCCGGAAAAGTGCGAGTGGACGGTGGAGGAAGTGCTGGAAGGCGAAAACGTGGGATAAATCGCTGTGCGCGCTTACCGGACGCTGGCAAGTTCGGCAAAGGCGTCGCCTGTGCTGGTCCTAAGAACTTCAATCCCCCAATTCCCTATTGAGGCGAAATAAGGTTATCCGAAAGCTTCTTGCCCTTCACTTCGTCCCACCGCTGCACCAATTGCCTCCACTGCTCGAGCGTCAAAACTTCGCGAATATGCGTGCTCATTTCAAGAAACACCCGGCTCGAGTTGGCGCGCGCATTGGCCACCCGCTCAATTACCGGTTTGGCCGCGTCGGCGCTCATTTCGCCATCGTTCATAATGTCGTCCAGTGCCGCTTCGGCTTTCTGAACATTATTGCGGGCATCAAACAGGCGGTCGCGATAAGAGCGGACAATTTGCCGGATGCGCGTCACCTGACCCGCGTTCAGTCCAATATCGGAAGCAACCGGGCTGTTCCACCACGGGAATTGCGCGCGGTTTTGCGCCGACGCCAACAAACAACAAAAAAACAAGCCCAAGAAAATGCGCGTGAACGGCCTCATTCGACAAAAAGCCCCTTCAGGGGAGCCGTGGCTGCCGGTTCCGATTCAAACGACATCCGGCTTACCTCCCGCGCCAGTTGCGCGTCGGCGCGCGATTCCGCCAGTTCGCGTTGATGGCTTTGATACAGAGTCACAGTTCCGGCCAGCACAATAAACAGAGCGGCTACACCGGCGAAACGCCCCATCGGCCAAGCGTGCCACCAACGATGCCTCTGCCCGAGGCGAGCGTAGATAGCGCGGCGCTGGGCCGCTAGAAAGCCGTCGCTCACAGACTCATCTACCGAAAGCTGCCGGCGCCGCGTTTCCATCGCTGCAAAACGCGCTTGACAATGGGCGCAGTCCTGCAAGTGGCCGTCGCCCGGGCCGACACCATAGAAATGATCGATCAACTGGTCATCTGTCCAATGCTCTGTCTGGGCGGACTCGATGCGCATATTTTCATCCTTCAAATCCTATCCATCCAGCGACAGATAAAGATCTTTCAGTTCTTCCCTCATTTTAGATAAAGCCCGGAACAAATGGGCCTTCACGGTGCCGACGTCCAATCTCAAAACCTCGGCGATTTCGTCCAAAGCCAACGACTCATAGTGCCGCAGCGCGAAAACGGCCCGCTGGCGGTCTGAGAGCTTAGCTTGGGCGGAGTCCAGTCTTTGCTGGATCTGCTTGGCAAACAGTAAACGTTCGGCATCCGGATCGGTTCCGGCCGCCATTTGCAAAATTACTTCTTCATCCTCGGGCGCCGGGCGGCGTTGCCACAGTTTCCAGCTTTTAGAACGAAGCTTATCGAGACAAGTATTCACCGCAATCCGCGTGAGCCATTTCCCGGGGTTGTCCAGATCGTCGGATTCCCCGCGCTTGGCCAAGGCCCGGTATGCCTTGAAAAAAACGTCCTGCGTGGCGGAATCCGCCTCATCCGCATCTTGCAGGAGACGGCGGCAGAGCAGAAAAATACGCCGCTGCTCAGACGTCATCCACGAGCCGAAATTACGCAGGTCGAGGTTTGAACAGGCTTCACCCTCGAGTTTTTCGGCCATGACGCCTATCATAACGGTCCAATACTGCCCTAACGAGAGAGGGACAGGAAAGGTTTACAGAGGTTTTTCAAGACGTTGGATCAACCACTCTACAGTACCCGAAGTACGGCGCGCTGGTTGCTTTTCAGCAGCCCTTTGCATAGGCTAAGACTGACACTACAAAGGTTCTAAGTGGCTCTACGGGTAGAAGGACTTGCTTGGGTTCGTCCTGCGGTCTCTGCCAAGAGCGGAGGTTTATGAAGCTCTGGCGTACTTTCTTGTTTGGGATGGCTGCGTTCGCCTTGCCGGTTCACGCGTCGGTGGTGCTGGGTTTTGTCGGAACCGAATCGGGCGTTCCCATCAACGGAGAAGAGGATGTCGTCGTTTATAACGTCACGGGCCCGATTTTCGGTTGCTCCACCGCTGCGGCAACCCCGATATGCACGGCGGTTACCTTCGACAATGCGGTGGTAACTGTGAACGGCATCGCGCTGAACTTGGGTAATATCGGACCGGGCGTTACCGAAACGTTTGCGCTGCCGGGTGGAGTGTTCGCGGACGGGTCCATTTCATCGCTCGCATTTTCCGCCACCCTCTCCACCACCGATTTGACTGACGACTTCGGCAACAAGTACAGCGTGAATTCATCCTTTTCGCTGACGGGTATTCCTACGGATGGATCTTTGCCGACCATTGCCGCGCCGCTCGCTGTAACGTCCGTGCCTGAACCGTCAATGTTAGGGCTCTTTTTGGTGGGCGCCGCGGTTTGGCGCAGTCGCCGGAGCCTTTCTTAAGTTTTTCGATATTCGATGTCAGCTCTGAGGAGAGTGTTGTGAAGTCTCGCCTTTTTTCTTCTTGCGTAGCCATTCTTGGCCTGTCTTTTTTTGCCGGCATTTCTGGGATGGCCGCGACTCAAATCACGCTGTCGTCAGCGGCGCCCACCGTGGCTGAACCCGGGTTAACCACCATTCGCCTGCTCGGTTCGGGCTTCCCCACGGGAGCAACAATCAATCCGGCGAACATCCAGGTCCAACTGGCCCCGCAGGCCGGCGGCTCCACTACCCTCGTCACCGCTAGCCAATATCAGGTTGTGGCGGGCACCGCGGCGCGCGTCGCTTTTTTGGTGCCCGCTTCTCTTGCCGTACTCTCTCCCACGGTTTTCACCGCGACGCTATCTGACACTACCGACGGATTTTCGAGCGCCAATTCAACAACCTTTACCGTCGATCCCGTCGCCTCGATTAGTTTGGTGAACCCCAATTCCGCCCAACAAGGCCAGACGCTTAGCGTCACCATTACCGGAACCTACAGCAATTTTCTGAGCGGCCTGAGCCAGGTGACGGCGGGTGCCGGCGTTAGCGTCGGAACTCCGGCCGTAGCTAGCCCGACAAGCCTTACCGTGCAGTTCGCCGTCGCGGCCAACGCATCCTTAGGCACGCGCACGGTCACCGTAACCACGGGCGCCGAAACCGCCACCTTGACAAACGCTTTTACGGTGAAGCAAGCCACCGTGGCGGTACCTAATGTAGTCGGCCAAGCACAAGCAACCGCAACCTCGAACATTACAGCGGCAGGCTTGGTGCTCGGCACGGTGACGACCGCCTCCAGCAGCACCGTCGCTTCCGGTAATGTCATCAGCGAGAGCCCGATAGCCGGCACCAGCGTGAACGTTGGATCAGCGGTGAATCTTGTCGTTTCGAGTGGCCCTGCCAAAGTCTCGGTGCCGAATGTCGTCGGTCAAGCACAAGCAACCGCAACCTCTAACATCACGGCGGCGGGCCTGATTCTCGGCACTGTCACAACCGCCAGCAGCAGCACAGTCACGTCGGGCAATGTTATTAGCGAAAGTCCGACAGCCGGCACCAGTGTGAACGCCGGCTCAGCGGTAAACCTGGTGGTTTCCAGCGGACCAGCCAAGGTCTCGGTGCCGAACGTCGTCGGTCAAACCCAAGCAACCGCAACCTCCAACATCACCGCCGCTGGCCTGATTCTCGGTACCGTTACAACCGCCTCCAGCAGCACCGTGGCATCAGGCAATGTCATCAGCGAAAGTCCGACCGCGGGCACCAGCGTGAACGTTGGCTCGGCGGTCAACTTGGTCGTCTCGAGCGGACCAGGGCAAGTGTCAGTACCTAACGTGGTTGGTCAAGCACAAGCAACCGCAACCTCCAACATCACCGCCGCAGGCTTGATTCTCGGCACTGTCACAACGGCCAGCAGCAGCACCCTAGCTTCCGGCAATGTCATCAGCGAAAGTCCGACGGCCGGCACGAGTGTGAACGTTGGCTCTGCGGTCAACTTAGTCGTTTCGAGTGGCCCGGCCAAGGTTTCCGTTCCGAACGTTGTCGGTCAAGCCCAGGCAACCGCCACCTCGAACATCACATCTGCAGGCCTGGTTCTCGGCACCGTTACGACCGCCTCCAGCAGCACCGTGGCATCAGGCAACGTCATCAGCGAAAGCCCGACCGCGGGCACCAGCGTGAACGTTGGCTCGGCCGTGAACTTGGTAGTCTCGAGCGGACCAGGGCAAGTGTCGGTACCAAACGTCGTCGGTCAATCCCAAGCCGCCGCGACAACCGCCATCACCAACGCAGGCCTGGTGCTGGGCACGGTCACAACAGCCTCCAGCACCACAGTGGCTTCCGGCAACGTCATCAGCGAGAGTCCTGTAGCAGGTTCCAGCGTCAACCCTGGCTCGGCCGTAAATATAGTAGTTTCGAGCGGACCGGCCAAGGTTTCCGTGCCAAACGTCGTCGGTCAAACCCAAGCAACCGCCACCTCCAACATCACTGCCGCAGGCCTGATTCTCGGCACCGTCACCACCGCCTCCAGCAGCACCGTGGCTTCCGGTAACGTTATCAGCGAAAGCCCGACGGCTGGCACCAGCGCGAACGTCGGCTCGGCCGTCAACTTGGTCGTCTCGAGCGGACCGGCTAAAGTCTCCGTTCCGAACGTTGTCGGTCAAACCCAAGCAACCGCAACCTCCAACATCACCGCGGCCGGCCTGATTCTCGGCACCGTCACCACCGCCTCCAGCAGCACCGTGGCTTCCGGTAACGTTATCAGCGAAAGCCCGACGGCGGGCACCAGCGTCAACGTCGGCTCGGCGGTGAATCTCGTCGTATCCACCGGGCCCGCGCAGGTCTCAGTGCCGAACGTCGTCGGTCAATCCCAAGCAACCGCAACCTCCAACATCACCGCGGCCGGCCTGATCCTCGGCACCGTTACCACCGCCTCCAGCAGCACAGTGGCCTCCGGTAACGTCATCAGCGAAAGTCCGACGGCTGGCACCAGCGTCAACGTCGGCTCGGCCGTGAATCTCGTCGTGTCCACCGGGCCCGCGCAGGTCTCCGTGCCGAACGTCGTCGGTCAAACCCAAGCAACCGCAACCTCCAACATCACCGCGGCCGGCCTGATCCTCGGCACCGTTACCACCGCCTCCAGCAGCACAGTGGCCTCCGGTAACGTCATCAGCGAAAGTCCGACGGCTGGCACCAGCGTCAACGTCGGCTCGGCCGTGAATCTCGTCGTATCCACCGGGCCCGCGCAGGTCTCCGTGCCGAACGTCGTCGGTCAAACCCAAGCAACCGCAACCTCCAACATCACAGCCGCCGGCCTGATCCTCGGCACCGTTACGACCGCCTCCAGCAGCACCGTGGCTTCCGGTAACGTCATCAGCGAAAGTCCGACGGCTGGCACCAGCGTCAACGTCGGCTCGGCCGTGAATCTCGTCGTATCCACCGGGCCCGCGCAGGTCTCCGTGCCGAACGTAGTTGGCGACACGCAAGCGGTGGCTACGTCGGCCATTACGGGCGTCGGCTTGGTGCTCGGCACAGTCACGCAGCAATCCAGTAGCACGGTGGCTAAGGGCAACGTAATTAGCGAGAGCCCAGTCTCCGGCACAGGTGTGAATATCGGTTCAGCCGTGAATCTGGTGGTTTCGAGCGGACCCGCGCAGGTCTCCGTGCCGAACGTCGTCGGTCAAACCCAAGCAACCGCAACCTCCAACATCACCGCGGCCGGCCTGATCCTCGGCACCGTTACCACCGCCTCCAGCAGCACAGTGGCCTCCGGTAACGTCATCAGCGAAAGTCCGACGGCTGGCACCAGCGTCAACGTCGGCTCGGCCGTCAACTTGGTCGTTTCGAGCGGACCGGCTAAAGTCTCAGTGCCGAACGTCGTCGGTCAAACCCAAGCAACCGCCAGCTCCAACATCACAGCCGCCGGCCTGATCCTCGGCACCGTTACGACCGCCTCCAGCAGCACCGTGGCTTCCGGTAACGTCATCAGCGAAAGTCCGACGGCTGGCACCAGCGTCAACGTCGGCTCGGCCGTGAATCTCGTCGTATCCACCGGGCCCGCGCAGGTCTCCGTGCCGAACGTCGTCGGTCAATCCCAAGCAACCGCAACCTCCAACATCACCGCGGCCGGCCTGATCCTCGGCACCGTTACCACCGCCTCCAGCAGCACCGTGGCCTCCGGTAACGTCATCAGCGAAAGTCCGACGGCTGGCACCAGCGTCAACGTCGGCTCGGCCGTGAATCTCGTCGTGTCCACCGGACCCGCGCAGGTCTCCGTGCCGAACGTCGTCGGTCAAACCCAAGCAACCGCAACCTCCAACATCACTGCCGCAGGCCTGATCCTCGGCACCGTCACCACCGCCTCCAGCAGCACAGTGGCCTCCGGTAACGTCATCAGCGAAAGCCCGACGGCGGGCACCAGCGTCAACGTCGGCTCAGCCGTGAATCTCGTCGTGTCCACCGGACCCGCGCAGGTCTCCGTGCCGAACGTTGTCGGTGATACCCAAGCGGTGGCTACGTCGGCCATTACGGGCGTCGGCTTGGTGCTCGGCACAGTCACGCAGCAATCCAGCAGCACGGTGGCTAAGGGCAACGTAATTAGCGAGAGCCCAGTCTCCGGCACAGGTGTGAATATCGGTTCAGCCGTGAATCTGGTGGTTTCGAGCGGACCCGCACAGGTGTCCGTGCCGAACGTCGTCGGTCAAACCCAAGCAACCGCCAGCTCCAACATCACAGCCGCCGGCCTGATCCTCGGCACCGTTACGACCGCCTCTAGCAGCACGGTAACTTCCGGTAACGTCATCAGCGAAAGCCCGACGGCGGGCACCAGCGTGAACTTCGGCTCGGCGGTGAATCTCGTCGTATCCACCGGGCCCGCGCAGGTCTCAGTGCCGAACGTCGTCGGTCAATCCCAAGCAACCGCAACCACAAACATCACGGCGGCAGGCCTGGTTCTCGGCACCGTCACCACCGCCTCTAGCAGCACGGTAACTTCCGGTAACGTCATCAGCGAAAGTCCGACGGCCGGCACCGGCGTAAATATCGGCTCGGCAGTGAACCTGGTAGTTTCCTCCGGCCCCGCCAAGGTCTCCGTTCCGAACGTCGTCGGTCAATCCCAAGCAACCGCAACCTCAAACATCACGGCGGCAGGCCTGGTTCTCGGCACCGTCACCACCGCCAGCAGCAGCACCGTAGCGTCAGGCAACGTCATTAGCGAAAGTCCCACAGCGGGCACCAGCGTCAACCTCGGCTCGGCCGTCAACTTGGTTGTATCCAGCGGCCCCGCCAAGGTCTCCGTTCCGAACGTCGTGGGTCAATCCCAAGCAACCGCAACCACGAACATCACGGCCGCAGGCCTGGTTCTTGGCACCGTCACCACCTCCAGCAGCAGCACGGTAGCCTCAGGTAACGTCATCAGCGAAAGCCCGGTGGCAGGCACCAGCGTCAACGTCGGCTCCGCGGTAAATCTAGTAGTCTCCAGCGGACCTGCGGCAGGACCAACTCCCACTGCGATCGATCTCGCCTTAGGTCAGTTTATTGTCACCGCTGGCTTGCCGTTGTCATTCACAGATGTTCCGGTTGACGTAAATGGCAACCCGGTGGCTGCCACGCCCACTTGCAATATCACCCCGCTTCCACCCTCCGCCGCTGGACTCGCCCCCACGATTTCCAACGGATCGATTTTGACGGACACCACCACCCGCGGCGTCTACACTCTGACATGCAGCCTGACCACCCCCGCCCTGACGGCCAGCGCCGACTTCACCGTGCTCCTGCCTGCGGACCCCACCGTTAATACCCAGCAGGCCACCTTCGCCGCCTTCTCCGCTACCACCACGATGACGTCGACGATCTTAAAGCAGATCAACACAGACCTCACCGCCGGCAATCAATCGGCAGTAAACTCTGATCTGGCTGCCCTGCAAGCCACCTTGAACGCCGTTGATTTCGACGCCCTTCTGGGTAGCACGGCCTTCGCGCCGGAAGGCGGATTCCCCGCCAGTGCCGGCGCACTACCGGGCTTTGGTATCAACCCGACTGCCGCCGACGGCAACGTGGGCTCCTACCTGAGCAATCTCATCGGCGCTCTGCAAAACCTGACGTCTTTCCTCCAGACCACTCCGCTGGCTACCCTCACCTCCAGCCAGCAGACCACTTTCAATTCGCTCGAATCAAGCCTCGCCACACTCGTCGCGCAGCTGCCATCACTAAACCCCAGCACTTATGGAGTGGTGGCAAATACCGAGCAGGAAGATTATTTGTTCGCCCAGGTTCTGCCCCAGTATTACCAGGCGCTGGCGCAAGCGACGATCCAGCTTTTAACCGCCAACGGCTTTACCGCCTCAGTCAGGCCGCGCCACCGAAAAGGGCGGCTCTTTGCCGAAGACGGCAGCGTCGACATCGTTCCGGTCGGCTGGCGGCCTGGAGATGTTCAGTTCGTTAAAACTGGATTGCACAGCCTCCGCCATGGAAGAGGTCCCGGCATGGCGTTCCAGTTCGGCGGCGTAGCCGAGGTCGAGCTTGTTTGCGACATCCAGATGGATCTCATCAAAAACATTTACGGCCCGTATTTCAAGTACCTGGCGTCCGCGGCCGCAACCATCATTATCAAAGGCGCCTTGCAGGATTGGCTAGGCGGTCAAAATCTCGACGGAGTCATCACGGGTGCCGACGCCGAAATCCAGATATTCTACGCTGCGCCCAGCGCCATCGAAGGCGAAAATCTCGATAGTTTCTACCAAAACAATCTGGTGTACTTTATAGGCCCCGACCAAGTCAATGGTGTAGCCGGTCTTGCCACAAGCGTGTCGAATTTCGTCAACGGCTTGGTCAAGAGTCCACCCAAAGATATTAATGCCGCGAACAAAGCCCTCAATACATTCAAGGGCTTCTTCGCCACGGCAAAGTGCCTCTATGATGAGTCTTTCCAGCCCACAAATATTGGACAGCCTCCGGGAAACTGTATCCTGACCTTCTCGAACTCATGCGTGGAACTCGACTACAACAACGGCTTTAATAGCGTCTACAACCCGAGTGGGCCCGCCATACCGTCGCCTGTGATCATTTTGGTCTGGAATGCGCCAGCGGGTGCCTTCTCCGTCGGCACGTTTGATTTCGTACCGTCTGCCACCCAGCCGCCGCAGACTGCTTGTAAATAAGAGGTACCATGTAGTACCCAGTACGCCAGCGTGTTGATTTCACGCTGGCGTTAGACTAACGTAAGATTTATACTATAAAGGTTCTAAGTGGCTCTACGGTTAGAAAGACTTCTTTGGGTTCACCCTGCGGTCTCTGCCAAGAGCGGAGGGTTATGAAGTTCTGGGGTGTTTTTTTCTTGGGGATGGCCGCGTTTGCCTTTCCGGTTCACGCGTCCGTAGTGCTGGGTTTTGTGGGCACGGAATCGGGCGTTCCCATCACCGGGGAAGAGGATGTCGTCATTTATAACGTAACGGGGCCGAGTTTTGGCTGCTCGACATCGGCGGGAACACCGATATGCACGGCGGTCACCTTCGACAACGCCATCGTCACCGTGAACGGTATCGCACTGAATCTTGGTGATATCGGGCCCGGCGTTACGGAAACGTTCGCGTTTCCCGGCGGAGTGTTTGCGGACGGGTCGATTTCATCGCTCTCGTTCTCTGCAACCCTCTCCAACACAGATCTAACAGACGATCTGGGCGACAAGTACAACGTGAATTCATCCTTTTCGCTGACTGCTATTCCCACGGACGGCTCTTTGCCAACCATTGCCGCGCCACTCTCGATAACGTCGCTGCCTGAACCATCGGCGTTGCCATTGCTGCTAGGACTTTGTTTAGTGGGTGCCACCGCGGTTTGGCGCAGCCACCGAAGCCTTTCTTAAGCTATTTTCGATAAATCTTTGATGTGAGCTCTGAGGAGAGTGTTGTGAAGTCTCGCCTTTTTTCTACTTGCGCGGCCGTGATTGGCCTTTCATGTTTTGCTGGGATTTCCGGGATGGCCGCGACTCAAGTCACGCTGTCCTCGGCCACCCCCACCGTGGCTGAGCCCGGATTGACCACCATTCGTCTGCTCGGTTCAGGCTTCCCCACTGGAGCGACCATTAATCCCGCGAACATCCAGATCCAGTTGGCTCCGCAGGCCGGCGGCTCCGCCACGGTTGTCACCGCTAGCCAGTATCAGGTGGTGGCCGGAACTTCGGCGCGCGTCGCCTTTCTAGTGCCGGCTTCTCTTGTCGTACTCTCGCCCACAGTCTTCACCGCCACGCTGTCTGACACCACCGACGCATTTTCGAGCGTCAATTCAACAACGTTTACCGTCAATCCCGTTGCCTCGATTAGTTTAGTGAACCCCAATTCCGCCCAACAGGGCCAAACGGTCAGCGTCACCATTACCGGAACCTACGCCAATTTTCTCAGCGGGCTGAGCCAGGTGAGTGCCGGGGCCGGGATTAGCGTGGGCACTCCGACTGTGGCCTCTTTGACAAGCCTCACGGTGCAGTTCGCCATCGCAGCCAACGCCTCCTTGGGCGCGCGCACGGTCACCGTAACCACAGGCGCCGAAACCGCCACCTTGACGAACGCTTTTACCGTGAAGCAAGCCACCGTATCCGTCCCGAACGTCGTCGGTCAAGCACAAGCAACGGCAACCTCCAACATCACTGCGGCAGGCCTGATTCTTGGGACCGTCACAACGGCCAGCAGCAGCACCGTCGCCTCCGGTAGTGTGATCAGCGAGAGCCCGGTAGCGGGAACGACTGTGAACGTCGGTTCGGCGGTGAACTTGGTGGTTTCCAGCGGCCCGGCGAAAGTCTCCGTCCCGAACGTCGTCGGTCAAACCCAGGCAACCGCCACCTCCAACATCACTGCCGCAGGTCTGATCCTCGGCACCGTCACCACTGCCTCTAGCAGCACCGTCGCCTCCGGTAACGTCATCAGCGAAAGTCCAACAGCCGGCACCAGCGTAAACGTCGGCTCCGCGGTGAACTTAGTAGTTTCGAGTGGCCCAGCCAAGGTCTCCGTCCCGAACGTCGTCGGTCAAACCCAGGCAACCGCCACCTCCAACATCACTGCCGCAGGCCTCATTCTCGGCACCGTCACCACTGCCTCTAGCAGCACCGTCGCCTCCGGTAACGTCATCAGCGAAAGTCCAACAGCCGGCACCAGCGTAAACGTCGGTTCAGCCGTCAACTTAGTAGTTTCCAGCGGCCCGGCTAAAGTCTCCGTCCCGAACGTCGTCGGTCAAACCCAGGCCGCCGCCACCTCCAACATCACTGCCGCAGGCCTCATTCTCGGCACCGTCACAACGGCCTCTAGCAGCACCGTCGCCTCCGGTAACGTCATCAGCGAAAGTCCAACAGCCGGCACCAGCGTAAACGTCGGTTCAGCCGTCAACTTAGTAGTTTCCAGCGGCCCGGCTAAAGTCTCCGTCCCGAACGTCGTCGGTCAAACCCAGGCAACCGCCACCTCCAACATCACTGCCGCAGGTCTGATCCTCGGCACCGTCACCACTGCCTCTAGCAGCACCGTCGCCTCCGGTAACGTCATCAGCGAAAGTCCAACAGCCGGCACCAGCGTAAACGTCGGCTCCGCGGTGAACTTAGTAGTTTCGAGTGGCCCAGCCAAGGTCTCCGTCCCGAACGTCGTCGGTCAAACCCAGGCAACCGCCACCTCCAACATCACTGCCGCAGGCCTCATCCTCGGCACCGTCACCACTGCCTCCAGCAGCACCGTCGCCTCCGGTAACGTCATCAGCGAGAGCCCGGTAGCAGGCACTAGCGTGAACGTTGGCTCCGCGGTGAACTTAGTAGTTTCGAGTGGCCTCGCCAACGTCTCTGTCCCGAACGTCGTAGGTCAAACCCAAGCAACCGCCACCTCCAACATCACTGCCGCAAGCCTCATTCTCGGCACCGTCACAACGGCCAGCAGCAGCACCGTCGCCTCCGGTAACGTCATCAGCGAGAGCCCGGTAGCAGGTACCAGCGTGAACGTCGGCTCCGCGGTGAACTTAGTAGTTTCGAGTGGCCTCGCCAACGTCTCTGTCCCGAACGTCGTAGGTCAAACCCAAGCAACCGCCACCTCCAACATCACTGCCGCAGGTCTGATCCTCGGCACCGTCACAACGGCCTCTAGCAGCACCGTCGCCTCCGGTAACGTCATCAGCGAAAGTCCAACAGCCGGCACCAGCGTAAACGTCGGTTCAGCCGTCAACTTAGTAGTTTCCAGCGGCCCGGCTAAAGTCTCCGTCCCGAACGTCGTCGGTCAAACCCAGGCAACCGCCACCTCCAACATCACTGCCGCAGGCCTCATTCTCGGCACCGTCACAACGGCCAGCAGCAGCACCGTCGCCTCCGGTAACGTCATCAGCGAGAGCCCGGTAGCAGGCACTAGCGTGAACGTCGGCTCCGCGGTGAACTTAGTAGTTTCGAGTGGCCTCGCCAACGTCTCTGTCCCGAACGTCGTAGGTCAAACCCAGGCAACCGCCACCTCCAACATCACTGCCGCAGGTCTGATCCTCGGCACCGTCACAACGGCCTCTAGCAGCACCGTCGCCTCCGGTAACGTCATCAGCGAAAGCCCGGTAGCAGGTACCAGTGTCAACGTCGGCTCGGCGGTCAACTTAGTCGTTTCCACCGGACCCGCTAAAGTCTCCGTCCCGAACGTCGTCGGTCAAACCCAGGCAACCGCCACCTCCAACATCACTGCCGCAGGCCTCATCCTCGGCACCGTAACCACTGCCTCCAGCAGCACCGTCGCCTCCGGTAACGTCATCAGCGAAAGCCCAACAGCCGGCACCAGCGTGAACGTTGGCTCAGCCGTCAACTTGGTAGTATCCACCGGACCCGCGCAAGTGTCTGTTCCCAACGTAGTCGGCGATACCCAAGCCGTCGCCACTTCGGCCATTACCGGAGTCGGCTTAGTGCTCGGAACCGTCACCCAGCAGTCCAGCAGCACGGTAACTTCAGGCAACGTCATCAGTCAGAGTCCGACAGCCGGCACCGGCGTGAATATCGGCTCGGCAGTGAACCTGGTCGTTTCCACCGGACCCGCCAAGGTCTCCGTCCCGAACGTTGTCGGTCAAACCCAGGCAACCGCCACCTCCAACATCACTGCCGCAGGCCTCATTCTCGGCACCGTCACCACTGCCTCTAGCAGCACCGTCGCCTCCGGTAACGTCATCAGCGAAAGTCCAACAGCCGGTACCAGCGTGAACGTTGGCTCAGCCGTCAACTTGGTAGTATCCACCGGACCCGCGCAAGTGTCTGTTCCCAACGTAGTCGGCGATACCCAAGCCGTCGCCACTTCGGCCATTACCGGAGTCGGCTTAGTGCTCGGCACCGTCACCCAGCAGTCCAGCAGCACGGTAACTTCAGGCAACGTCATCAGTCAGAGTCCGACAGCCGGCACCGGCGTGAATATCGGCTCGGCAGTGAACCTGGTCGTTTCCACCGGACCCGCCAAGGTCTCCGTCCCGAACGTCGTCGGTCAAACCCAGGCAACCGCCACCTCCAACATCACTGCCGCAGGCCTCATTCTCGGCACCGTCACAACGGCCTCTAGCAGCACCGTCGCCTCCGGTAACGTCATCAGCGAAAGCCCAACAGCCGGTACCAGCGTGAACCTTGGTTCAGCCGTCAACTTAGTGCTATCCACCGGAACGGCCAAAGTCTCGGTGCCGAACGTCGTCGGTCAAACCCAAGCAGCGGCAACAACCGCCATCACCAGTGCGGGCCTGGTCCTTGGAACCGTCACGACAGCCTCCAGCAGCACCGTCGCCTCCGGCAAAGTAATCAGCGAAAGCCCCGCAGCCAGCACCAGCGTTAACGTCGGCTCGGCGGTAAATCTGGTCGTCTCCACCGGACCCGCGCAAGTATCCGTACCGAACGTAGTCGGCGATACCCAAGCGGTGGCCACCTCGGCCATTACGGGAGTCGGTTTAGTTGTCGGCACCGTCACCACTCAATCCAGCACCACCGTCCCCTCGGGCGATGTCATTAGCCAGAGTCCGGTCGCCGCCACCGGCGTCAACGTCGGCTCAGCCGTCAATTTAGTGATCTCCTCCGGCGCATCTTCAACCGGTCCAGCCTCGGTACAGGTCAACCTTTCGGCACAAGTTGTACCCTGGGCCGGTAGCGTGACGGTCACCCCGGTGGCCTTGGATGGGAAAGGAAACCCGGTCAACAACCCGTCCTTGCAATTCACCATCACCGTGACCGCCGTGGGTGCAACCAGCGGAAATGCGCCTATGGTGAGCGGCAACACCATCACCTTCCCCAAACTCACCAAGACGCTCGTCAACGCCCATCCCGATCTCGATCCCAACGGCAACTGGGCCGACACCGATCCAACCGATCCGAATTACGGCAAACAGACGGGCGGCGTTTACCTGGTCAAGGCCACAATCAACGGATCGGCCATCGCCGGATCGTCTCAGGTTGTGTGCCTGCCCACCGGTACCGCCACCGTAACCGCGCAGACCTACAACTACGCCGCGCAACTCAACGCCGCTTTGGCCCAGATTGTGACGGCCTATGGAAACACCGGTCATTCGGGACTCACCGCCGCCAAGACCGCCCTGCAAACGGTCCTGGGCAATCCCGCCTTCAATGAACAAGTGCTTTCCGCCAATCAGGTTGTCGCTCCCGCCGATGGCGCGGTCATCACGCCAGATCTTCTTGCGAGCTTCCCCACCTCGCCGGATGATGCCACGTATGCCACCACGCTAACCAGTTTGATCGCCGCCGTCCAGAATGCCACCGCGCAGATCGATGCCATCACCCCCGCCAACCCAACCATGGCGCAAGTTTTGGCCATTCAAAGCGCCCTCACCACCTACCAGACCACGCTCACCCAATTCAACGCGCTTAAGCCAAGCGCCGTCGAAATCGCCACGCTCAATAGTCAGGTCAACGAACTAATGAGTACCGACATTCCGACCCTGCTCGATGCCATTAGCAGCCAAGTCTCGGCTACCCTCACACCGTTATCCGGCAAATTGAAGAACCAGAAGGATGCGCCTTATGTCCTGGCCCGCGCGCTGTCCCGCATGCATCTGGCCCCCCAGTTCTTCGACATCTTCGCGGGCTTGTTCGGCGCTTGTGTCGGGCTCGAGAGCCAGGCCCTCAACAACATCGTCACCCTCAGCGTTGCGCTCGTCAACGATGTCGTCAACCTCGAAGCCGCCGGCATCATCAATAAGAACTCGCCTCCCGGAATGTCCATCGATCTGGTGATCGCCAGCGCTTCTCTGTCGTTCGCCTGCCCGGCTTACCCGAACACGGAAATCGATGCCTTCGGTCTCGACCCGAACCCGGCCAACGATCCCGTCATCATTGTGGGTGCGGTCAACGGCGGTATCCTCGGAAACATCGTTTCGTTCAGCGTCCCGAATGGCATCGGGCAAATCATGAGTCTGCTCGCAACCATCTACCAGACGGCTCGCGATATCGGCAACGCCTTTAATATCCAAGTGCTGGTGACACCCGATCAGTTCATCTCCGGCGGCGGTCTCTTCGACGATGGATCCGACGCCATCATCTTTAACAACGGTTGGCCGCAAACCAACCAAAGCTCCATACCTGCCGTGGGCCTGGTAATTATCACGAACAAGAAGGCCGGAGGCTTCGCCGCCACCAACATAGACCTTCTCCCCTCATGCGGCTGATATGGGAGTGGTTCCCTTCTCGCCGCGCGTGTAGGGCGGGCATTCCTGCCAGCGGGCCGCCTTTCAGGTGGCCCAAGGCTGCGCAGCAGCCTCGCTTCACCTCGCCGGCACCACCTCAGGCGACCCTTCGCCAATCTGTTGCCGCCAAAGCGCATAATACAGACCCATCTGCGCCACCAACTCCGCATGGCTCCCGTGCTCCACAATCCGTCCGCGTTCCAACACGTAAATGTGGCCGGCATGCATTACCGTCGATAACCGGTGCGCAATCAGAATCGTCATCACGTCCGAGCGTTCACCCACATCGCGAATGGTGCGCGTGATCTCTTCTTCCGTAATCGAATCAAGCGAGGAGGTTGCTTCATCAAACACCAATAGCCGCGGCCTGCGCAGCAGAGCCCGGGCTATCGAAAGCCTCTGTTTTTCGCCGCCCGACACTTTAACGCCACCTTCGCCAATCAGAGTATCCAGCCCTTTGTCGGCCCGTGCCAGCAGCGAATCGGCCGCCGAGCGACGCAGCACATCCAGGCACTCTGCATCCGTCGCACCCGGCCGCACGAACAGAAGGTTTTCGCGAATCGTGCCCGAAAAAAGCTGCGTATCCTGCGTAACAAAGCCAATCTGCGCGCGCAATTCATCGGGATTGATCTCCGCGGCGTCCAGCCCGTTATAGCGCACCGTTCCCTTTTGCGGCGCATACAAGCCCACCAGCAGCTTGACCAGCGTGGTCTTCCCTGCCCCCGAAGGTCCGGCGAAAGCAATGGTCTCGCCGCTCGTGAGTTCAAAGCTCACGCCGCAAACCGCTGGCCGATTCGCCGAATTGTGCTGGAAGCTCACCGCATCGAATTCGAGCGCGAGCAAGTTCCCCAAAGGAGGCGGGTTGATCGGCTTCGCCTCCGGTGGAATGTTCAAAATATCCTGCAGCGTATTCAGCGAAGCTTCGGTTTCGCGGTAAATGTTGATAATGTTGCCCATCTCCTGTAGCGGGCCAAAAATAAAGAACGAGTAAATGAACAATGAGAAAAATTGCCCCACCGTGATGCGCTGGCTGTAAATCAGATACAGCATCAGAAACAGAATGCTGGTGCGCAAAAGATTCACACAGGTGCCCTGCAAAAAGCTAAGGCTGCGAAGATAACGGACCTTTTTCAATTCCAACTTCAGGATCTTGCCGGTGGTCGTGTTGAGCCGGTCAATCTCTTGATTCGCCAGGC
The DNA here is from genome assembly GCA_963785595.1 of Bryobacterales bacterium. Lineage (GTDB taxonomy): Bacteria > Acidobacteriota > Terriglobia > Bryobacterales > Bryobacteraceae > Bog-105. The sequence goes on from CAWAVY010000008.1 coordinate 434,219, forward strand.
CGAGAGTCTTCACCAGCTCTATATTGCGCAGCGATTCAGTCGTCGAACCCGCCAGCGCTGCGGTTTCGGCCACAATCGTTTTCTGCACCGGCTTGATCTTCCTGCTGAGAGCGGAGCTGAGAAAACCCAAAATCGGAACCGTGAGCAGAAACGCCGGCGCAATAATCCAACTCACGTGCAGCGCGTAGATGGTCACAAAGACCACGCCCACCGCCGCAGTGAAAAGGATATTCACGAACGCGGCAATGAAACGTTCCACGTCGTTCCGAACCTTCTGCAATTTGCCGAGCGTCTCGCCACTACGTTGATCTTCAAAAAGCGCGTAGGGTAATGAAAGCGACCGCTCCACCCCGGCCGCATAAAGCTCGGCGCCGGTTTGCTGCGTGACCACATTCACGTAGTAATCCTGAAAATTCTTGGCCACGCGCGAAACGAAAGCCACGCCCACGGCCAGACCCAATAAACGGCTCACGCCCAGCACAAACTGGCTCATCGAATATTGGTGGAATTTGGTGGCGTAGCCGTCGATGATCAGCCGAAAAATATAAGGGTCGAGCAACGAAAAAGTTTGATTGACGGCAGCCAAAAGCAGCGCCAACAATACCAGACGCATGTGAGGCTTGAGATATGCCAATAAGAGAGACATAGAAGGGTTAACGTGACAGAGTACGGTCTTTGATGCCTATAAGCCAGGATAGTATTCGGGTTTGGGTTGTGCCCTTGGCGCGGCACAATATCGAACGCTGGAGGCCGGTTCTCAGCGAGACCGAATGGGAACGGGCGATGCGCTTTCGCATGCCGGCGGACCAAGCTCGCTTCGCGATCACCCGCGGAGTTCTGCGAACTCTTCTGAGCCCTTATCTGCTACAGGCGGCCGCCGACATTGAATTCAGCACCAACCAATTTGGCAAGCCCTCCGCTCCTGGCGGGGTCAAGTTCAATGTGGCCCATTCCGGCGATTATGCCCTGCTCGCCTTCGCGAGCGATAGCGAGGTGGGCGTAGACGTGGAACGCATCGGGGCCGATCGGGTGGTGAGCGACTTGGCGCAGCGCGTACTCTCGCCCCACGAATATGCACGCTTCTCTCGATTACCGGACAGCGAACGCACGCGCACTTTCTTTCAAATCTGGACCTTGAAAGAGGCCGTCTTGAAAGCCATCGGCAGCGGCCTTTCCATTGCGCCGGAATGCATCGAAGTGTCGTTCTATCCCGCTGAACCGAGGCTACTGCGTTGCTCGGCGAACGAGATTGCCGACGTGAACGAGTGGACCGTGCGCCGCCTTTCGATTGGCGATAACGATTATGCCGCGGCGGTGGCGGTCAGAGCGATACGGCCCTCTATCGAGGTAAAGTTTTTTACCGAAGCCGATGAGCGCGCTCATGTACCATAGCTCAATCATTCCATGCCTAAGATTTTGGATGCCAGTCAACTCACCGCCATCGACGTTCACGTTCACTTAGAACCCGCGGTATCAAGCAGCGCAGCGCAAACCGCCGCGAAAAAGTATTTTGGCGATAGCGGCGCCGCGCGTGACGCAAAATCCCAAGCCGAGTACTATCGTTCGCGCAAGATGGCCTGCGTGGTATTCACTGTGGACGAGCGCCTTTCGGGCGTCACGAGAGTATCAAACGACGACGTCGTACGGTTTGCAACCGAAAACTCCGATATTGCCATCGCGTTCGCCAGCATCGACCCCACCCGCGGCCCCGCCGCCGTCAAAGAAGCGCGCCGTTTAGTTTCGGCCGGCTTGGTGCATGGCCTGAAGTTACATCCGCAGTTGCAGCAGTTCTTTGCCAACGATCCAATGGCTTATCCCCTGTATGAAGTTTTCGCCGAAGCGAAATTGCCAATCCTGTTTCACACCGGGCATAGCGGCATCGGCACCGGAATGCCGGGCGGCGGAGGCGTTCGTTTGAAGTATGGAAATCCGATGCACATTGACGACGTCGCCGTGGATTTTCCGGAATTGCCCATCATCATGGCTCATCCCTCTTTCCCTTGGCAGGATGAAGCCATCTCCGTCTGCCTGCACAAGCCGACCGTGTATATCGATTTGTCGGGCTGGTCGCCAAAATATTTTTCGCCAACTCTGATTCAGTACGCCAACACGCTGCTCAAGCACAAAGTGCTCTTTGGTTCCGACTATCCCCTGCTGACGCCCGACCGCTGGCTGGCCGATTTCGAAAAAATTCCCATCCGCGACGAAGTCCGTCCCCTGATCTTGCGCGAAAACGCCATCCGCCTGTTCGGCTTATGACCAGAACCAGCCCGCCGGCGGTGGGGCGGACGCCTCGTCCGCGGGTGACCCCCTCGTCACCCATCCCGCGCTCGACGACCGATACCAATCCTCGTTTGCTCGTGATGGTTGTGTAAATCTTGTGCAGATAGAAGTCGGGGAACGCTGACCAATGCGTTGACTGCCTCGGCTCCATTCCACAACTGCTCCTATGGTTCCTTGAACAAATCCCACCGGCGCAACGCTTCCACAGCCGCAGCATGGAGGCCGGGAAGGTCGCTCTTGACGATCTCGAAAAGCTTGTCTTCGCTGATCTCGTCGTATTCATGCCGCAGGACTTTGCCTAATGCCCTGATCTTTTGCCACGGCTGATCCGGCATCAGATGCAGCGCCATGTCCCCAAGCTTTGCAGCCGCTTCGGTGATCCGTTCCAGGCAGCGCTCGACGGCATCATGGGTTTTGCGGTCTTCCTCGAAGGCGGCTAAATCCATGCCCTCGGTGTATCGGAATATCACTTGCGCGTTGTCGATGATGTCCTGAAGACGGCGCGGCGCTTTACTACCAGGCAAGCGCGCGATCCCGGTCGATTTCGTTCTGAAAACGTTCCTTGCGTACCGGCTCCTCCACCACATCAACCTTACAGCCGAGAAGCCCGGCGAGGCGCTTTCGAAGCCGCTCCCGTTGCCAAAAATAATCCAACCCGCCCTTAGAAAAACTCCCTGACAGCTTCACGGCCACATCGACATCGGCATCGTCCCCCGCCTCGTCACGCGCCACCGACCCGAACAGAGATGCGCTCACCACGCCCATTGCTTTAAGCTCCGGTTCATAGTCGCGCAACGTCGCTATCGCCTGTTCGCGGTTCATCTCCTTCATTCTTGCCCCCCGCGCTCTCTGCCGTCAAGGTCCGTCGCCCCTCTCACACCCTTAGTCGCAAGCGTTCGTAGGGCGGCCATTCTTGGCGGGCGGCTTTCCAGTCGCCCCAAGGCGGCGCAGCGTCCGAAATATCGAGTCACCACTCGACAAAAATATTTCATTTCCCTCTAACTCAATTCCCATCAGCCACTTATCCCCATTTCCACTCGCCTCTCCGCAAGTCTCCCGCTCAAAGCCCGTTCTATCCTCTTCTTCGAAGGTGGTCGCCACGCAACCACCCGGAAACGTTCTATGAAAACTATCAAAACCACGCATCCGCTCGTCATCGCTACGAACAAAACCATACCCGGCCGGGACAACCACCCGCCGAGTTTCCATCTCGCTCCACAATTCCCAGCCGATTGTCAGATTCTTCATTCCAAATTCCCTCTTCTCCCAGCGGGAAAAACTCGCCTTCCAGCCGCGAAAAAACTAACATCTGGCCGCGCAAATCCACTATTATTAATAGCGGGCCACTTGGCTTTTCCTCAAGCCTCATTTTTACCGCTCACACCTCCTTCTCAAATAGCCCAATTCGCCTACCCCTTCCTTCCAGGTCAATCATTCATCCCTCCCGCATTCGTCTTCGAAAAACCTTCGCCGCCGTCGCGCCATCGAGACCGGCGAATCGCCCTCGAATCGCAAAAAACCTCATTCGTAAGGCCCTGTTTTCCGCATATGATATTGTCAGCCTCGGATCAAGAGGCTATGAACATTCTGCGGCGCCATTTCCCATGCGTCGACAACACCCTAACTAAGGCCGAGACGCCATGACAGTTAAAAGTTTTTCATTGACGGCTGTGGGCTTTGAATATATGCTAAAGCTCGACGGTATTCGTCTGGCGAAGTCTCTCGCCATAGACGTCGTTCGGCCCTTGAGTCTGGCTTGGAAGTTGACTCGGGTCGAAAAGTCCATAGTAATAGAATTTGGTAATGCTCGTATCACAATCTAGTAACTCGGAGTTCTGAATACATATGCCTGAAAGCCTGCAACATAAACTGGACCGGGTCCGTTCTCCCCGCGTTCACATCACGTACGACGTAGAGACGGGTGGCGCCATTGAAAAGAAGGAGTTGCCTTTCGTCATGGGCGTATTCGGCGACTTCACCGGTATGCCCGAACAGCCTCTGCCCAGGTTGAAGGATCGCAAATTCGTTGAAATTGGCCCTGATAATTTCGACAACGTCCTCGCCGCCATGAAGCCGCACCTGCAGTTTAAAGTGGAGAATAAGCTGAGCGAAGATCCCAACGCCGGCCAACTCGGGGTCGATCTGCACTTCAAAAGCCTGGAAGATTTTGAGCCCACTCAGGTAGCCCGCCAAATCAAGCCGCTGAACGAGCTGCTGCAACTGCGGACCAAGCTCTCTGACCTTCGGGGCACACTGCAAGGTAACGACAAGCTTGATGAAGTCCTCCAGCAGACCATTCGCGATAGCGGCAAGCTGGAACAGTTGAAGTCGGAAGTCAAACCAACCGGAGACAACCATGAGTAGTGAAGCGTTAAAGGTACCCGCAGAGGCCGCTGCTGCAACCGTCGAGACCGGTAAAAGCCTGCTCGATCAAATCGTGGACGAAGGCCGGCTCGGAAAAGACGCCGAATCCAAAGTACGCGGCAAAGACCTTGTCAAAGAATTTGTAGCGCAGTTCCTCGACGGGTCAATGACCCTGTCGCGCGATTCCGAAGCGATGATCAACGCCCGGATCGCGCAGATCGATCATCTCATCTCGCTCCAGCTGAATGAGGTGATGCACCACCCGTCATTCCAGCAACTCGAATCCACCTGGCGCGGTCTTAAGTATCTGATCTCGAAAAGCGAGACCAGCGAGATGTTGAAAATCAAAATATTCAACGCCTCGAAAAAGGATCTTCTCCGCGACCTGCAACGCGCCTCCGAGTTCGATCAGAGCGCGATGTTTAAGAAGGTGTACGAAGAGGAATTCGGCGTTTTCGGCGGCCATCCTTTCGGCGCTCTCATTGGAGATTACGAATTCGGCAAGGGGCCGGAAGATATCGAACTCCTGGAAAAGGTTTCCCAAGTCGCCGCCGCCGCCCACGCCCCTTTCATCGCATCAGCCAATGCCGGTATGTTGAATCTGGAAAGCTATGCGGATTTGGGCGCCCCTCGCGACCTGGCCAAAGTCTTCGACACCACCGAGTTTGCCAAGTGGAAATCCTTCCGCAATTCCGAAGATTCCCGCTACGTGGCGCTCGCTTTGCCCCACATCCTGATGCGCGATCCCTACGGCAAGAAAACGCGGCCGGTGGACGAATTCGATTACGAAGAAGGCGTGGATGGCACCGACCACAACAAATATTTGTGGGGCAACGCCGCTTGGGCCTTGGCCGCCCGCATCACCGATTCTTTCGCCCAGTACAACTGGTGCGCCACCATCCGCGGCGTCGAAGGCGGCGGCAAGGTGGAAGGGCTCACTGTTCATAACTTCTCTACCGACGACGGCGACATCGCCATGAAGTGTCCCACCGAGGTAACGATTACCGACCGGCGCGAAAAAGAATTAGCCGACCTCGGTTTCGTTCCCCTCGTGCATTGCAAGAACACCGATTACGCCGCGTTCTTCAGCGTGCAGACCTGTCAGAAAGCCAAGCAATACGATACTGACTCCGCTAACGCCAACGCGCGCCTCTCCACCAATCTCAGCTATATTCTGGCGGTCTCCCGGTTCGCTCATTATTTGAAGGCGATGATGCGCGACAAGATCGGCAGCTACATGACCCGTGGCGAATGTGAAACCTTCCTGAACCGCTGGATTTCAGGCTATGTCGTGAATACCGCCACGGCTACCGCCGCTCTAAAAGCCAAACATCCTTTGGCCGAAGCGAAAGTCGAAGTTACCGACGTACCTGGAAAACCGGGCGCCTATCGGGCGGTAGCGTTCATGAAGCCGCACTTCCAACTCGATGAACTAACCGTCTCCATGCGCCTCGTGGCCGACCTTCCACAGGGAGCTGCTTAGACACGCCTGCGTCATTTATCCGTCTCTCTCCCTGGTTTGCGTAACCGGTTTGCGTAACCGGTTTGCGTGACAGGGGAAGGATGGTCACGCCCGCTTTTCCACAGATTTTCTTTGGGAAAGGGGGTGCGTAAACTGCAACGGCGGCTTTCCAGCCGTCACTACACTTTTAGGAGGATTATCAATTTATGGCTTACGATGCGTTTATGTACTTCGAGGGCGGCGACCCTAAAATCGAAGGCGAAACAACAGACGATAAATTTAAGGCTAATAAGGCTTTTGAGCTGTACAGCTTCGGTTGGGGCGCCAGCAATCCTGTCACCGTAGGGTCGGGAACAACTGGAATGGGTTCGGGCAAGGTCTCACTCAGCTCCTTCAACATCATGAAGAAGACCGACAACGCCTCACCCACCCTGTTTAAGGCCTGCTGCGACGGCACCCACTACCCTACGTCGCACGTCGTGCTGCGCAAGGCTGGCGGCAAACAAACCATCTACATTCAATATGATTTCGAAGAGGTGATGATCGAGAGCATTCAATGGAGCGGCTCGAGCGGCGGGGACGACGCGCCCAGCGAATCGGTAAGCTTCGCCTACGCCAAGGTCACCGTTAATTACTGGCCGCAAAAGCCCGATGGAACGGAAGGTACGTTGAACGCCTTCGCCTGGGATCAGCGGTTGAACATAGCCGCGAAGTAACGGTTGGTCAACATGACCCCACGTGAACTTGTCCGCGCGGGCAAGTTGAGCGAAGCCCTCTCTGCGATGGTCGCGGACGTCCGCGGCCATCCGGCAGACGTCGGGAAACGTACGTTTCTTTTTGAACTACTTTGTTTGGCCGGCCAGTATGAGCGTGCTGAAAAGCATCTCAACCTGCTGGCGCAAGGCACGCCCGATACCGAATTTGGCGCGCTGCTTTATCGTTCGGCTTTGGCCGCGCAGCGGCAGCGTGAAGCGTTGATTGATTCGGGCGATTATCCAGGAACCGATTCCGTGAAACCGTCCAGCTCCGGCCAACTGAACGGTAGGCCCTTTGCTTCACTCGAGGATCTCGACCCGCGCATCGGTCCGCGTCTTGAAATTTTCGTTGCCGGCGAGTACGTTTGGCTGCCGTTCGAACACATCGGCAGCGTTCACATGGCTGCTCCGCGTTATCTGCGCGACACGCTCTGGGCGGTGGCGACGGTTCAAACCGGGCCGGCTTTTCAAGGGCAGAGTTTTGGAGAGGTTCTCATTCCCATGCTGGCTCCGTTCTCTTGGCGGCACGAACGCGATGATGTGAAGCTCGGGCACGCTACAGACTGGAAGCAGGAAGGCGATCGGCTCATTCCCTTCGGCCAAAAGCTTTTAGTTGTCGACGAAGAGACGGCCGTACCCTTTCTCGAAATCCGTGAGCTGCGGTTTGACGAAGCTGCCAAAGCAAGCGAGTAAGCTGGAGATACTTCTATGCCCCTACGCGACGATCTGCTGGCGCCCATCGCCGGCCCTAACCCGAGTGGCAAAAACATTAAGTATGATCGTGTCTTCGACGAAATCAAGGAATCGCGCCGCGAAGACATAGATGTGAATCAGGGCGATTGGAAAGTCGCGCTGAAAACCGCCGACTGGGCCAAAGTTATAAAGCTGGCAGGCGAAGCGCTGGCCAAGCGCTCCAAAGATCTGCAGATTGCCGCTTGGCTCATCGACGCGCATGTTCGCCGCGAGAATTTCCAGGTTCTTGCCCCCTCATTCGTTTTGTTGCAAGGTCTTCTCGAAGAGTTTTGGGACACTCTGTATCCGGAGTTGGAAGACGGCGATGCTGAATTACGTTCCGCTCCTTTGGAGTGGCTCGGCAACAAGTTGCCCGACGCCATCGTCCTGATTCCCATCACGTCCGCGGGCCTTAGCTGGAACAGCTATCAACTGTCCCGCATCGCCGGTTACGAGCAGGATGCCAATACCGAAGCCAAAAAGAAAGTGCGCCAGCAGGCGATTAACGACGGCAAACCGACGGCGGAAGATTTCGACGAAGCCGTTAACGCAACGCCGCGCGATTTCTATGCCGAGATGGAAGCCGCTCTGGCACCCGCGCTCGAAGAACTCGAGAAGCTAAACGATCTGTGCGACGCGAAGTTCGGTACTTACGCTCCCAGCATGGTGAAGATTCGCACGCTGCTTGAGAACATCCTCCAACAGACGCGCAACATTCTGAAGAAAAAGCCCGCGGCGCCACCGGTTTCAATTGCGCCGATTATCCCAGCACCGACCCCTCCGCCCCCCGCTCCAGAGCCCGCCGCCGCGGTTCCCCCTCCGCCGCCAGTGGTCGCAGCGCCCGCCCCTGTTCCCCAAGCCGCCCCCGCCCAGCCCACCGTCGTCGTAGCCGCCACGGAAACTCCGGGGGGGCTCGAAGATGCCATCAAACGAACCGGGGCCATTTGCCGTTGGCTGCGCGAGAAAACGATTTATGACGCCTCCGCCTTCCTCATGATTCGCGCCATGCGCTGGGGTGAATTGCGCGCCAAGGCGCCCGAGATTATTCCGGCCATGCTCGAAGCTCCGCCTACCGAAATTCGCGCCGGCATCAAGCAGCCGTTTGTCGCGGGAAGTTGGGACACCGTTTTGAATGCCACCGAGAGCGCCATGGAATTGCCTTGCGGACGTGCCTGGCTTGATCTGCAGCGCTTCACGGTTCTGGCGCTCGAAGCCAAAGGTCCATACTACGCAGGCGTCGCCCTTTCCATCCGCAAGGCCCTGCGGGATCTGATCGAAGAATTTCCCACTCTGCTCGATCAGACGATGAATGATGATACGCCGGTGGCAAACCCTGAAACGCGCACCTGGATCAACGAATTCGTTCTGTCCGGCGCGCCGCTCCCGGCACCGGTTACCGCTGCAGCTAGCCCGGTAGTTGAGGCTGCTGCGCCCGCCGCCCGGCAGATCCCCTTAGAGAAGCCGCCGGAACTCGAACCGGAAGAGCACGCCCCCGGCGATATTTTCGACCAGGCTTTGGCCGCCGCCCGCGCCAACCGTTCGGCCGAAGCGCTCGATCTCATTTACAAGCAACTGGCCGCCGAACGTTCCGGCCGCGGACGATTTCGCCGCCGCACACAGCTAGCTCATTTGCTCATGGTTTCGGGCCATGAAAAGATCGCCTCTCCCATACTCCAGGAACTCGCCGGAGAGATTGAACAACGCCGCCTCGACGACTGGGAACGCGGCGAAGCACTCGCTTATCCCGTGGAACTGCTCATCCGCTGTCTCGATAGCAACGGAGCCAATGCGGCGGATCGGAAGCAACTATACGATCGCTTATGCCGGCTTGATCCCGTCCGTGCCTTGCAGTGGAGCGCTCCCTGATGGCGGCAGCCGATTATGAACGCGCCGTTCAGCTGAGCGTGCTCGACCGCCTTATAGATCAGGAACCGGAAACCCGCGCCGAAGTGAGCATCACCCGCGCCGAATCTCTGCGCCGCTTGCGTTCCTCCATCCGCCGCGATGTCGAATCTCTGCTGAATACGGTGCGCACCAACGAGCCCGCGCCCGCACTACGCGAACTCAAGGATTCGCTTTACACCTACGGCATCCCCGATATCACCAGCATGTCGCTCGAAAGCGGGCAGGATGCCCAGCGCCTGCTCCGTTCGCTTGAATCCGCGATTTCATTTTTCGAGCCTCGCCTGGCCAATGTGCGCGTCACCTCCTACGACAAGATCAGCCGCAAACGAATGTCGATCGAGTTTCATATCGAGGCGCTCCTGCTCATCGATCCCGCTCCGGAGCGCTTGTCCTTTGATACCGTCTTCGAAGTCGCGCGAGGCTTCTATAAAGTAGAGGAGCAGTAGTTTGCGCGACGATCTGCTTTTCTATTACGAGCGTGAACTCACGTTTCTTAGACACACCGGAGCCGAGTTCGCCGAGCGCTACCCGAAAGTGGCGCGCCGTCTTCAGCTCGAAGCCGGCAAGTGTGAAGATCCTCATGTGGAGCGCTTACTCGAAGCGTTTGCCTTCCTTGCGGCGCGTGTGCATCTGCGCATCGATGACGATTTTCCCGAAGTCGTCGAATCGCTGTTCTCCGTGCTTTATCCGCACTACGTGCGTCCCGTACCATCCATGTCGGTTGTGGAATTCCATCTCGATCCCGATCAGGGCAAGTTGACAACCGGCTTCAATATTCCGCAAGGCTCATACATTTATTCGGGTCCCATCAATGGCACCCCGTGCAAATTCCGCACCTCATTTGATACAACCATCTGGCCCATCCGCGTGCATACTGCGGAATGGACATCCGCCGATCGGCTCCGTCCGTCGCTGCCGGCGCTGAATTCCGTAGGAGCCATCCGCCTCGAGCTGCGCTGCTTTCCTGACGTTACGTTCACCCAGCTTCAGTTGAAGACGCTGCGTTTTTTTCTGTTGGGCAGCGGTTCTGTTACGCACACTCTAATGGAACTGCTGGCCAACAACTGTATCCAGGTTGTCGTCCGCGATCTGGCCGCTCCCGGCAAGAAAGTGGTCACTCTTCCGTCCAGTTCCGTGCAGCAAATCGGTTTCGCCCACGAGGAAGGAATGCTGCCGTTTTCGAACCGCTCTTTCTGGGGCTATCGCCTCTTGCAGGAGTATTTCACTTTCCCAGAGAAGTTTCTGTTCATCGACGTAACGGGTTTTGAAAAGCTGGCCGCCGCAAATTTCGGCAAAGACATTGAGATCGTCTTCCTCATCTCTGACTTCGAGCGGCACGATCTTCGCCAGACTCTCGAACTCGGCCTGTCGGAGAAAGTCTTTTCTCTGGGTTGTACGCCCGTCGTAAATCTGTTTGAGCAGATTTCGGAACCCATTCTGCTTGAACAGAAACGCTATGAGTATCGAATTGTTCCAGACGCGCGCCGCGAACAAGCGCTTGATATTTTTTCTGTCGATCGAGTCACTTGCGTCAAGAGCGGCAATACCGAAGCAGTGGATTATGAGCCCTTCTATTCGTGGCGTCATTCGGTGACGTCCAAAGCTCCGGCGTTCTGGCATATATCGCGCCGCCGTTCTCCCTGGCGAACCGATAAAGGCTCCGACGTCTACATTACGTTCACCGATCTTACCGGAACCAACGTAGTACCCGATCGCGATACCGCTTCCCTCCGGCTCACTTGCAGTAATCGCGATCTGCCGTCGCGGCTGCCGTTTGGGAACGCCGAGGGCGATTTTCAGCTTGAAGGCGGCGGTCCTATTTCGCACATCGTCAGTCTGATCAAGCCCACCGACGCCATTCTGCCGCCCACCCGGACTTCCTTACTCTGGCGGCTCGTTTCGCAGTTGTCTTTGAACTATTTGTCCATCGTGGGAGAAGGCGTGGATGCCTTTCGTGAAATCCTGCGTCTCAACAATTTCGCGGAATCCATCGCCGCCAGCCGCCAGATTGACGGCATTTTGTCTTTAACGGCAAAGCCTCATTTCACGCGCTTGATGTCTCAAGAAGGTGTTAGCTTCGTACGTGGCACGCGCGTTGAGATGGAGATTGATGAAGATCAATTCGTCGGCTCCGGCGTGTTCACTTTTTGCGCTGTTTTGGACGTTTTTCTAGGTCTCTACACGTCCATGAACAGCTTCAGCCAGTTGGCGGTTCGCACCCGTCAGCGGAAAGGAATGTTGAAGCAATGGCCAGCCCGGTCGGGAAAAAAGATTTTGCTGTAACGCTGGCCGAAGCCGGAGAGAATCTCTTTGCGGAGCCATACAGCTTCGATTTCTTTCAGGCGGTTCGTCTGCTCGAATTGCTGCAGCCCGGCCGCGAGTCAGTGGGCGATTTTGCCAATCCCCGGCAGGAATCGGTACGGTTTAGCGTTCCCGCCTCGCTAGCGTTTCCGGCCAGCGCCATTCAGCAGCTCGAGGCGGGGCGGGAGGGCGCCGCGCCGCAAATGCTGGTAAACTTCATGGGCCTAATTGGGCCGCTGGGTCTGCTGCCTTCGCACTATACGGAGCTGGCTACAGAGCGTATCCGCGCGCGCGATCATACCTTTGTCGATTTCCTGAACATTTTTCATCACCGCGCCGTTTCGCTGTTTTACCGCGCTTGGAAAAAGTGCCACTTTACAGTGGGCTACGAACGCGAAGGCACCGACCCGGTCACCGGCCGGATGCTTGATTTCATTGGCCTGGGCCTGCCATCGTTGCAGTCAAGGCAAAAGATCCGGGACGAGAGCCTCCTTTTTTACGGAGGGTTGCTTGGTCTCGCGCCGCGTTCGGCTTTGGCGCTCGAATCCATTCTGTCCGACTACTTCGATGTGCCGGTGGCGGTCGATCAATTCGTCGGCGTATGGCGGCCGCTGGTGGAAGACGATCAATGCTGCTTCGAAACCGGCAACCTCGATTCCACGCTGCTCGGCTTTGGAGCCGTCGCCGGAGACGAAATTTGGGATTGTCAATCGCGCGCTCGTATCTTGATCGGCCCGCTAAACGCCGCGCGCTATCGCGATTTTCTGCCGAATGGCGAATGTTTTGAACCGCTGGGCGCTATGACGCGCTTCTTCGCGGGCCACGATATTGAGTTCGAAGTTGAGTTAATCCTCAAGCGAGAAGAAGTTCCAGTCTGCGAGTTGGGCGACGATCCGGGTTTCGCGCAGCTTGGCTGGTTCACTTGGATAAAATCGAATCCGGCATTTGAACGCGACCCCTGCGACACGGTCCTGCTTTTCGCGGGTCATTAGGAGAGAGATGAACGTCAATCTACGATCTCTGATCGGTAAACTGAACACTACCACTCGCAACGCGCTGGAGGCCTCAGCCGGTTTGTGCCTGTCGCGCACGCATTACGACATTGAGATTGAGCATTTCCTGACAAAGCTGCTCAGCGAGACAGGGGCCGATTTTAGCTCGATTCTGCGCCATTTTGAGATAGATCAATCGCGTTTTTCGGCTGAGTTGGGCCGCAGTCTGGACAAGCTCAAGACCGGCAACGCGCGCACGCCGGCCATCAGTCCCACCGTGCTCAAGATGTTCACGGAAGCCTGGACATATGGCTCTCTCGAGTTCGGCCCCGGCTCAATTCGATCCGGCTACGCCATCGTTGCGCTCGCTTCGAACGACGAACTGGTGCGCCTGATGAAGGACGTCAGCAAAGAATTTCAGAAAATCGACGCCACCGCGCTGCGTACGGATTTCGCGAAAATCGTCGCCACTTCGCAAGAAGAGGCCGAGGCGGCAAAGGAGGAACCGGCTGCCGATCAGGCACGCACCGCGCCCGCCGGTTCGGGACGTACTCAGTTCCTTGACCAATACACGGTGAACCTGACTGAAAATGCCAAAGCCGGCAAGATTGACCAGGTACTGGCACGCGATAGCGAGATTCGCCAGGTCGTGGATATTCTGACCCGCCGGCGCCAAAACAATCCGATCCTGGTCGGCGAAGCAGGCGTGGGAAAGACGGCCGTAGTGGAAGGATTCGCCTTACGAATCGCCCAAGGCGATGTCCCTCCGCCGTTAAAGAATGTCACACTGCGATCGCTGGATCTGGCGTTGCTGCAAGCCGGCGCCGGGGTAAAGGGCGAGTTCGAAAGCCGCCTCAAAGGTTTGATTAATGAGGTGAAATCTTCGCCCACTCCCATAATTCTCTTCATTGATGAAGCGCACACCATGATTGGCGCGGGCGGACAAGCCGGGCAGAACGATGCGGCCAATCTTTTGAAACCGGCGCTGGCGCGTGGCGAACTTAGAACCATCGCCGCTACAACCTGGTCGGAGTATAAGAAGTATTTCGAAAAAGATCCGGCTCTTACGCGCCGCTTCCAAACTGTGAAGGTGGATGAGCCTAGCGAAGCGCAATGCGAGTTAATGCTTCGCGGGGTTGTGCCTATTCTCGAAAACCATCACAAAGTTCGCATTCTGGACGAAGGTGCCAGCGCGGCCGTGCGGCTTTCGCACCGCTATTTGCCCGACCGCCAATTACCGGATAAAGCGGTCAGTGTGCTCGATACAGCATGCGCCCGGCTGGCGTTGGGGCAGAGTTCCATCCCGCCGGCGGTGGAAGACGCCACGCGCACGCTTGACGATCTAGCCGTTCAAACGCGCGTGCTTGAACGCGAGCAGGCCGTGGGTGGAAACCACGCCGAGCGCCTGGAACAGATCGCGCTGCAGCGGGCCGCCACCGAAACTCGCTTGGCTGCTCTAAATGCACGCTGGCAGCAAGAGGCCGGGCTGGTGACGCGCATCCGCGAAATCAGAACGAAGCTCGAAGAGGCGTATCTAGCGTCCACGGCATCACCAAACGGGAAGCCGGTCAAGGCCGCTGCGAGCGATCTTAGCCAGACAAACGAAGAATTGTCGAAGCTCAACACGGAGCTGGAAAACCTGCAGGGCGAAACACCGCTGATTCGAGTCTGTGTGGATTCGACCATTGTGGGCGAGGTGATCTCCGCCTGGACCGGCATCCCTGTCGGCAAGATGCTGAAGGACGAGGTGGCCACGGTGCTGCACCTAGAGGAGCATCTGGGAAGGCGAGTCATAGGACAGGGTCACGCACTCGCCGGCATCAGTCAACGCATCCGCACATCGCGCGCGGGAATGGACGACCCGCAAAAACCAGTTGGCGTCTTCCTTCTGGTTGGTCCCAGCGGCGTGGGGAAGACCGAGACAGCCCTCGCACTCTCCGATATGTTGTACGGCGGCGAGCGCAATGTCATTACCATTAATATGTCAGAGTTCCAGGAGGCGCATACTGTCTCGACATTGAAAGGCTCACCTCCCGGCTATGTGGGATACGGCGAAGGTGGCGTGCTCACGGAAGCCGTTCGGCGGCGTCCGTACTCCGTGGTTCTTCTCGATGAGATTGAGAAAGCACATCCGGATGTCCTCGAATTGTTTTTTCAAGTATTTGATAAGGGACGAATGGAAGACGGCGAAGGCCGCGAGATCGATTTTAAGAACACGATTATCATTCTCACTTCCAATGCTGCGACTGACACGCTTATGAAGTACTGCGCCGACCCGGAGACGATGCCGGGCCCGGAGGCACTGATTCAGGCAATGAAACCCGAGCTCAACAAAATCTTCAAACCCGCTTTCCTGGGCCGGACCGTAATCATCCCCTACTTCCCGATAGCGGACGCGGCGCTGAAAGACATTATTCGGCTTAAGCTAGGCAAGATTCAGCGCCGGCTCGCCGAAACGCACCGTGTGGATCTTCAATACGACAACGCACTGGTGGACGAGGTAGCAAAGCGCTGCACGGAGGTAGAGAGCGGAGCTAGAAATGTAGACAACATTTTGACGAATACGCTGTTACCCGAGATTTCCACACGCCTGCTTGCCGCGATCGCCGAAGGGCAGCGCCCCAAAGCGGTTTCCATCGGTATAGGCGAGAACGGCGCATTCGTCTATGCCTAAGTTGACTTCTTTGTTAGAGTTGGAATTCTATGAAGCGCTTGCAGCCTGTGATCTGGTCCAAGGGGACGTTTCTCACTCCTCAACATCTGCAGATCCAGGATCGGTTCATTGAGAACACGCTTCAATTTCAATTGGAATCGCTGGTTTTCAGCCCGTGGGGATTCCGGCAACTGAGCATTGATCACGAGTTGCTTTCCACCGGCGTTTTAGCCATCAGCAAGGCTTCCGGGATTTTCCCGGACGGCTTGCTCTTTGACATTCCGGACTCCGATGCCGCACCGCCCCCCAGGAATATTGTGGAGTGCTTCGACGTGGATAAAGACACGCTCGATGTCTTCGTCGTCATTCCTTCCTATCGTGAAAAAGGCATGAACATCTCCGGCGGCGAAGCGAACGGCGACACTCGTTACCATTCCAGCTACCTGCTTATGCGCGACGAAAACACCGGTCTGTCGGAGAAGCCGGTGCAGATTGCGCGCAAGAATTTTCGTTTTTTGACGGCCGATGAGTTGCGGGAAGGAAACTCGGCGCTGCGCATCGCCACAGTCCAACGAACACCCGCCGCCACCTTTCAGATCGATCCGGTGTTCGTCCCCCCACTGCTCGATTTCGCGTCCAATCAGTACCTCTTTTCCATCGCGCGCCGTCTGGTCGAAATTCTTTCCGCCAAGAGCAGCCAACTGTCCGGCACGCGGCGTCAGAAAAACCAAACACTCGCTGATTTCACCGCGGCGGATATCGCGAATTTCTGGCTTCTGTACACGATAAATTCTTACTTCCCTCTGGTGAACCACCAATTCGCCGCGGCCACCGGTCATCCGGAGCGGCTTTTCAACACCATGCTTACGCTGGCAGGCGCGCTGACCACGTTCTCCACGGCGATTCATCCGCGCGATCTCCCCTCCTACGATCACGCCAATCTCTCCTTCTGCTTTTCCGATCTGGACGAGAAACTGCGAATCCTGCTGGAGACCGTGGTCCCCAGCAACTTCGTCTCGCTGCCGTTGAAGCTGATCAAGACGTCAATTTACGGCACGGCCATCACCGACGACAAGTACCTGCAAAACACAAAGCTGTATTTAGCGATCAACGCCGAAATGAGTTCGTCGGACTTAATTCGGAACACCCCCCAACTTGTGAAGGTCTGTTCCGCCAGTCATATTGAGCATCTGGTGCGGCAGGCGCTGCCCGGTCTCAAACTCAACCACGTGGCCATGCCTCCTAGCTCCATACCGGTGAAGTTGAATTACCAATACTTCAGCCTTGACGAAGGTGGCTTGGCTTGGGAAGCCATCACTCGCTCACGCAACTTGGCCGCCTATGTGCCGGGCGATTTTCCGAACCCTAATTTGGAGCTGATTATCCTGCTGCCGCAGGCCCAGTGAGCCGGGGATTCACTTCAGCGCGATGCGCGCACTAGAGGCGGAGGCGTCTTAGAAGTCGTTGGAATCGCGAGTCAGACTTTATGCGGTCGAAGGCCGGATTGGATCGCAGCGAGACGATCCCGAATTCCCGCTCCGCCACCGTTCGCTCCAACCATTCCTGCGCGCGGTCGTTGTCGCCCATTGCGGCGTAACCGGCGGCCACTATAAAAGGAGCTCCATCCGCCCGGCCTTTGCCGGTCAGGCGATTGAGAGTGGCCAGCGCTTCCGCGTGGAAACCGCACCGCTCATACACTAAAATCTGGAAGGCAAGCAGGTAGTCCGAGGCATCGACGCCGCCCGCAGGGCGCACTTCAGCCATTCCGCCGGGGCAGTTGCCCAGGTCCACGAGCGAGGCTCCGAGAACAAAATGCGCCAGCATGTATTGTGGATCAAGGGTCAAACTCTGGCGCGCCAAGGCGGCGCTCTTCGCGAACTGATGGTCAAACCAAAAAATCTTTGCCTCATCCGCCAGAATAGCGGCCGATAGCGGATCAAGGCTTCGCGCGCGATCAAATTGCGCCTCCGACTCCGGCATTCGGCCCATCATGCCAAGATACTCGGCATACCAATGCCGGCTCGTTGGATAATTGGGATTCAGTCGAATGGCCGTAAGGTATTCACGCTCGGCCGCGGTCCAATCGAGATCGTAGTTTTCGGCCAGCAGAGCCAGCGAAGCATGTGCTTCTGCCAGCCCGCCATCGATCTGGATCGCGCGTTCCGCCGCCGCGCGGGCCAACGGCATCATCACCGCCGCCGGAATACGCTCGAAACCCGTCATCAGTAAATAGGCATCGGCCAGCCCGGCATAGGCCAGCCCGTCCGCAGGGTCAGCGGCAATCGCCTCGTGAAAACAATCAATTGCCCGGTGGAGGCTCGCGCGCGTCCGCTGATTCCAGTAAAGGCGCCCCTTCAAGTAGGCGGCAAAGGCAACCGGATTGCGCACTTCCTTCGCTCCCGATCCACCGCTGGACGGCGCTAGCTTTAAGACAAGTGTGCCTGCCAAACCCGTCGAAATCGCGTCTTCTAACCGGAACAAATCCGTGATCCCCTGGTCGAAGACCCCGGCGTACAATTGTTTGCCGTCTCGCGACCGCAACAGCCTGACTGAGACGCGGATCTTGCCGTCGTGCTTCTGAAACGTCTCTTCGAGGACCGCATCGACCTGGAGCGCACGGCCAGACTTCACAGCATCTTCCGATCGGTCGCGATAGCGCATCACCGCTGCCATCGGCCTCACCGGAATGGGTAGCGACCGGCTCAACCGGGTGATCAGCGCATCGGTCAAACCTACCTCCAGGCTGTCGTCCACGCTCACTGTATCCAACGCCCGAAAAGGCAAGACGGCCAGCGAAGTGGGCGAAACGCCAGGCGCGACTAGGCGCCACACCGCAACCAACGCTATCGCCACGATGAACAGGGCCAAGGTCGCCGGCCAGAACGGGCGGAGCCCAGAGCGTTGCGTGACCATCCCGGCTTGCGGTTCTGTTGCGTTGAGCGGTACCGCCTTTTCCGAATCCACCTCGCGCACCTCGGCGACAAAGCGATATCCCCGCTTAGGAACCGTTTCTATATAACGCGGCGCAGTACCACTCTCGCCAAAGAGCTTGCGTAGAACGGAGATATTGAAGGCGAGGTTATTACCCTCGACAAACGTATTCGGCCATACTTTTCTCATCAGTTCGTCTCTATCGACGATCCGACCGCGGCTTTCAATAAGGACCATTAGAACGTCAAGCGCTTTGGGAGCCAGTGGTATGCGGCGGCCTGCGCTCTCAATTGAGCGCTCGACGGTGTCGATGCGAAAATCCCCGAACTCGTACATGTTCTTCCCAGTCAACGAGTTAGGGGCTCTCACAACTTTCTAATGAATTTCTCAGCCTGCCTAAAGCGTTTCTACCCGCGTTTCCTGGCATTATATCGCCAAGTCGCTGAGACGCGATTGCAGTCCTTAAATCTACTGCGGCCCGATGCAATATATTGAAATGTTAAGCCAGAAATCGGGTGCCTTATCGGCTAGGGGCGTCGGGACGAAATTCGAGACTAATCTGGGATGAAAGAGATGAAGAAACTCAGCATGGGGATCATTGGCTTATTGGCTGTTTTGATTCTAGTTGCCGCGACGCAAAATCACGCAACTCCGGTCACTTATCATGATTTTACTCAAGCCATTCGCGCTAATGACCTGACAACACTGCGTAGCCTGACAGGTGCGCCAGAGGCCATCAAGGTCGAAAGCAGTTTGCAGATGCAACCGCTGCACTATGCGGCGCTCTACGGATCTTTAGAAGCAGTGCGCATACTTCTGGACGCCGGCGCCGACCCTAACGCGCGGAATCAGCAGGCCGCAACGCCCTTGCTATACGGTGCCTGGGATCCGGCGCGAACGAAACTGCTGATCGATAGAGGCGCCCGGGTAGACGTTGCGGCTCATGGCGGGACGACGCCTTTGATGCTGGCTGCCTCGGTGGTCGGCAATACAGACAGTGTGAGATACCTGCTGAAACACGGCGCCGATCTTAAGGCAACCGACGCGTTTGGAGACGATGTCCTTATGCGGGCTGCGGGAATGGGCGATGCGGACGTGACAAAGTTGTTGCTCTCGAAAGGAGCGGATGCGCACCGTATTGATAAGGCCGGCTTTACGGCTCTCCACATGGCGCAAAACTTCACCGATCCAACCCGCGTCAATTTGCTTTTAAAGGCGGGCGCCGACGTCAATGCAGCAAACACTTTCTCGGGGATGGTGAAGAATGGTCCCATTGCTCTCACCCACATGACGCCCTTGATGATGGCTTCGCCTTTTGGCCAGAGTGCCACGCTTGATGCGCTGCTGAAGGCGGGAGCGCAGGTGAATGATGTTGATGTGCGAAAGATGAGTCCGCTGATGTTGGCAATCGCGACCGACCAGGCTAAACCAGCCACAGTGCGGCAGTTGATCGCGGCGGGAGCGGACGTGAATGGCAAAGACCAGAATGGCGAGTCGGTCCTTGATTGGGCGCGCAAGTTCAAACAGCCGGAGATAATTTCAATACTCCAGCAAGCTGGGGCGCAGGGCGGCAGCGAGATGCCGGCTCCCCGACCGCCAGCCGATTCGACCGCCGGCAGTGCGGCGGAAGCGCTAGCCCGCACTCTTCCCCTGCTCGCGAAGTCAGGCAACCAATTCTTCAAAGAAGGTGGTGGCTGCAACGGCTGTCACCACCAACCGATGGATGCGAGAGTTTATGCCGCAGCCGCAGACAAGGGTCTTCCGGTGAATGAAAACCTTCGTCAACCGTTCCGAGACGCATTGCTGGCCGAACGTCCGGCGATCCTGGGTGGACTCCCCCTTTTGCAGGCGTTGCCCGGCGACACTGATCGAATCTTGGGGCCTCTGATGGCAATGGCAGATCTGCACGAGCCTCCAAACGAGATGACGGACGCCGCCGTCCATTATCTGGCGCAGCGCCAAGACGCATCCGGCGCATGGCTCCAGACAGCGGCTAGGCCACCAATCGGAGAGAGTCATATCAGTCGAACAGCGATGGCCATTCGCGCATTGAAGCTGTATGGCTGGCCGGCACGTCAAGCTGAGTTCAACCGGCATATTGACCGCGCACAGCATTGGCTAAGACTGGCCCAACCTGTAACGGTATATGAGGAAGCGGATCGAATCATGGGTCTGAAAACAGCGGGAAGCTCCTCAACGGAGTTGCAGCCGGAGGTCGAAACATTACTGGCTGAGCAACGGCCGGACGGCGGTTGGCCGCAAACCCGGTATCTTGCGTCTGATTCCTACGCCACGGGCTTAGTCCTTCACAGCCTCTATTCGACAGGATTGCTCATGCCCTCCGAGCCGGCCTACCGAAAGGGTGTCGCCTTTCTTTTGAGGACGCAATTTTCAGACGGCTCGTGGTACGTGCGCAGCCGCGCCGTGAAATTCCAGCCCTACTTTCAAAGTGGGTTTCCATTCAATCATGATCAATGGATTTCCAGTACCGGGACAGCTTGGGCGGCCATCGCTCTGATAGATGCCACTGAGAAGCAGACGGCGGACCGACGGCGGGATCTCGCATTCGGAATAGGGTCACGACCGTGATGACGAGTGGCTGTACCGATTACGCTGGCGTGTTTATGAAAACGGCGTACTAAGGGCTGACGCAAAAACAACTTCATCGGAACCTCGTGCGGTCTCAGCCGAAAGGCTTGAAGTTGCTCGGGTGTCGGTTACCGGTTGGATAGTTGCGACGGTCGATATCCCCTCTTGGGAACCCGTTTCTATGTAACGCGGCGCAGCACCACTCTCGCCAACGAGCTTGCGTAGACGACCGCGGCTTTCAATAAGGACCATTAGAACGTCAAGCGCTTTGGGAGCCAGTGATATGTGGCGGGCCTGCGCTCTCAATTGAGCGCCCGACGGTGTTGGTGCGAAACTCCCCGAACTCGTACACGTTCTTCCAAGTCAACGAGTTAGGGGCTCTCACAACTTTCTAACGAATTTCTCAGCCTGCCTAAAGCGTTTCTACCCGCGTTTCCTGGCATCATATCGCCAAGATCGCCCGAGACGCGAAGGCAGTCCTTAAATCTGCAGGATGCATATTGAAATGTTCAGCCAGAATTCCGGTGCCTCATCATGACCAGCATTAGCCGAACCGAGGCCGCCCTCTTCAAATTCGCTCTATTCATTATGTCGGGAAATGCCATGTACGGAGGGGTTATTTCCTTCACCGGGGATCTCCGAACCGACGCAAGTTTCACCACCTGCGGCAATGGATGCACACTCGATGCCAGCAACACCGACAGCGACTACGCTCAATGGGCCGCATTTGGGGACAGCTTCACCGTCCCAGTGAATTCCTTCATGAGCGCGATCAGCTTTAGCTACGGAGGCGGCACCAACGGCAACGGCGCGGTGATTGCCCGAAACGGCTTCGAACCTTACCTAAGCCTGTTTAATGCTTCAGGAGCCTTTTTGGCATCCACGTTCTCCGGAACCACCTGCCCAGCGGGCGCGAACACCAATACCGACACCGGACAATGCTTCGATGTACTACTCGACGGCGGTGTTCTGGCGGCTGGCCACTATTCTATCGTCATTAGTGCCTTTGAGAATCTGTCCCTTGCCGAAAACGCAGGCTTCGGGACTTTAGCGGACGGATTTACCGGGCTGGGCAATCTAGCTCCCGGTGAGGATCTACACTATGCATTCGACGTGATTCTCACGCCCACAAATACCGGCGCTGTTCCCGAACCGGATTGGGGTATTTTTCTCTGCGGCGCCTGGCTTGTATGGCACCTCTCACCCAAAAAAGCAAAAAGGATAAATTCATGAAAAACAGACTGATTGCCGTAGCCAGTGCTTTGAAGACTCATGGCTTCGTGGCCGGTGTCTTCGCGTTAGTTGCGATCGTGGCCGGTGCGTTTACAGCAGGTCCCGCTATAGCGCAGGCTGTGAGGGCAGTGCTGGTGACGAATGTGGATGACCCAGGCCGAATCCCCTACCAAGTCACCGGTAATTGCGATCTGATCCCCGGTGACCCGGGTCAAATAAGCTGCTTAGTTGTATTCTCAAAGGTGCCGGCAGGGAAGCGCCTCGTGATCACCAATGTGTCGGGGTATGTGGGGACAATCGTGCCGGCCAATAGCTTAGTCCTAGTATCTGTTGGTAGCAGCAAAGCCGACCTTGATTATCTCCCTACCACATTCCAGGGCGCTGGGAACTACTATAACTTTTATGTGTTTAACCAGCCGGCGCATATCTTCTACGATGCTGGGATGAGTCCAGAGATAGCGGTAACTATAAATAAGAATAACTACATTCATAGCGTATTTCATTTGGCGGGGTATATGCTGGATTGCTCCACTGGCCCCTGCGCGGCGATTGCTACTAGCTGAGCGTGCGTCCCCTCGATATACCTGGGTAGATCCTGCTTAGTCAACGAAGCGGAACATCGAACGTCCTAAAAGGAAACCATGACACTCAACAAATTCGCCCTCTTTACCGGCGGAGGCTTTGCCGCTTTCGCCATCATCTTAACCCTTTCTGCGCCAAAGCTTCGTGCGGCGGTCCGAGCCACTTTCGTAGAGGCGGTGCTTCCCAGCAAACCGTACAACGAGACAATCACGTTTTCGTCGTCTAAATCCAAAACGTTTGGGCCGAATACCGGTGTCCTGGGTATTTCCACGATCACTTTCACAAATTTCGCTCCCTTCGTCGAGACAATCATCATCCGCCAAGCGGCAGTTGTAAATGGAGATTGTAGTTCCGGAACCCTCGTGAGCGAGGTGGCACCGGACACAACTTTCCTACTCCAACCTAGTTCCACCATGGTGATCCCCTACAGTTCTCCTCTGGTTTTCAGCGGAGTTGGCGGTCATACGTGCCTTTTCGCCCAAGTACCCAGCAATATAAACGGCGACACCATTCAGTTAGGTTTGACGGGCTTTGTCAACTAAGTAACTAATGATTTCCTCCAGTGGGACAATTCGTGGCGCACTCCACTCCCTGCCGGTCGGTGCGCCAGGATAGGCCCATCGGCCCGGTCCTGATCGCGGGAAGGCAGTTTCACGGAAAACCAGTAGCGGCATGCGGCGTCAATTCCTGTTCGTCGGCCTCGAGGATGCGGGCCAGGATGGCTGATTCTGTATTGGGGGTCATGCGCGGCCGTCGCCAACGCTTCATCACAAAATACAGAATGAGCGCGATAGCCACCACCACAATAGCCGCCAGAATGACGATCAACGCCAATGGGAACGATTGCGCCGGTTTCGTGGCTGCTGGTGGCGCGGGAGCCGGAGGTTTCTGTTCCGCTTGAACCGGCGAAGCACCAGCGGCGCCTTCAGAGGAACCAGCGCGCGACTGGAACATACCGAGCGCGCATGCGCAAACTTCCGAAAGCCACAGGCGCGAACGACTGTTCAGCTATCCAAAAAACAATCCGCGCGCAAGTACTTGAATGGTGGCGCGGCCCACCGGGAATATGCGCAAGATGCGGGGCGGACGAATTTGGAAGTGCTCGCTCCAGGAGTCGGCTTTTCGATTAAAAAGACAGGATCAACAGGCCCGATTCCGCGTCAAATCCGGCGATGTGGGGGCCCTTGCAGCGGTTGCAATAGGGACCACCACATCCCGCGCCCACCGTTCCCGGCAACACCCCGGGCGAACGAATGAGCAACGCTCTTCGGACGGTGCGCAGAGTTCCTTAAGGATGACCTGCTTGAACAGTGAGAGTACAGCTGTGGCATGGTAGCTCCCATCTGTGGTACGCTTGAGAGCTGGGAAAGAAACCACCAAAGCATCCGCCAAGGGTCACGAAGACACTCCACACGGAGTCAACGCTGACTCGGCCAAGGAGGGGTGTGAAGTTGAAAGAGGAAGTGTGGACGACGGAGAACGGTCAAGTTGTTCGATACAGCCTTGCATACATCAATCACCGGATTTGTGGCGTGGACAATGGCAGGGTGCTTGGATATGACAACAGCCACGGCTACCACCATCGGCACTTCATGGGAGCGGTAGAACCCGTGGAATTCGAGACTTACGAAAGCGTTACATGACCGCTTCCAGGCTGAAGTATTTGAGTTGTGGAAAGAAGAGGAAACAATATGACTAACAAAGTGATTTTTGAAACTGGAACGGCTGCTGACTTTTTTGCACGGACCAAAGAACATGCCAAGAAATTGGACCGTGGTGAAAAACTAGCGCCTGAAATTCGGTTGATCTTTGAAGATCCCGCCGATTTGTTACGGGTACTTTCCCTCGAGCGTCTTCGAGTTCTTCGCACAATCCGCACGAAGAAGACCCCAACGATTTCAGGTCTTGCAACGATTCTCAAACGAGATCGTAAAGCCGTTAGCCGGGACGTGAAGCTATTGGAGTCGTTCGGGTTGTTGAGGACACGTCATGCATCGAACCCTGGACATGGCGTAAACACCGTTGTTGAACCTCTTGCGAAAAAGTATCATCTAACGGCGATACTCTGACGCTTCCGAGTTAGCGATGACGAGAGCAGCGGATTGACCATGAGTTGTCAAGTAAGTTATTCATCGACGCGGTCTTGATCGTGGGAAGGCTGGCGCACTCCACTCCCTGCCGGTTGTGGTTCTGTTACCGCTTCATCACAAAATACAGAACAAGCGCAATAGCCACCACCACAATAGCCACCAGAATGACGATCAACGCCAACGGCAACGATTGCGCCGGTTTCGTGGCCGCGGGTGGCGCGGGAGCCGCGGGTTTCTGTTCCGCTTGAACCGGCGAAGCACCAGCGCCTTCAGAGGAACCACCGCGCGACTGGAACAGGCGAGTGTATTCGCTCGGTCCCGCCGCCATCGGAGCCTGAGGCCCGCCACTATCAAAGATATTCTTCTTTGAAAAAATTCCGGTGGCCGAGTCATCTGATCGACCTGCCGTTCCAACAGGATTCGGCAGCGGGTTGCGGTCAGGCGTGCTCTGATTAGGCCGCCCGAACCTCTTTGTGAAGTCGCTGGGTTCAGAGAACGATGCTGCTTGTGCTACCTCTGCTTGCGGCTTCTCGAGCCGCGCTGCCAAAGGCGTTTCCGGCATGGGGTTGTTGAACAATTTCGTGAATTCGCTCGATGGTTGACCGGCGGGCGGCGTGGGCCGTTGCGGTGGTACCGACGGACCCTTGAACATGCGCGTCAACTCGCCGGGTTCATCAGGAGCCTTCTGTGCCGGCGGCGGGGGATTTGCGCTCGCCTCGCGCACCGGCGAACTTTGGCTGGGCCGTCCGAACATTTGCGTAAACTCCCCGGGTCCAGCCGCCGGCTTTGGTGGTTTGACCTCCGCATCGGCACGAGCAGGGCGTGCAGGCGGCGGTGGTTCCACTGGGCGGAAAGCGTCCGCGCCCTTGGCGCTCGGCGGTGGCGTCTCCGCAGGCACGGAGCTTTTGAATAGCTTTGTGAATTCACCCGGCTCTTGCACACTAGACGGCGGCGGCGGAGCCGACGGCACAGGCCGTTGCGGGGGCACTGCGGGGCCCTTGAACAACCGTGTAAACTCCCCAGGCTCAGCGGCAGGCTCTCTCCGCTCCATCAAAGGCGCAGCTGGCGGCGGCGAAGGCGCGGCCGGAGTTCCGAACAGCTGGGTAAATTCGCCCGGTTCATTCGCCGGCTTCGGCTTGAACGGAACCTCCGCGAGCGGGGGAGGAACTTTGAGGGTCTGGAAAACGCCGGTAAACTCGCCCGGTTCAACAGGCCTCGGTTCTGCCAATTTAACGGCGGGAGCCTCCGCCACGGCTTGCGCCACTGCCGGTTTGTCCACCCATTCGAGAAAACGCCTAAAGTCAGGCGCGTCGTAAGTCACAACAAAAAAGTAGTCGCCATCCTCGCCGGCTTTCAGTATCTTGGCGAGTTCCTCCAGCGGCATCGCTTGTAGCCTTTCGCGCAGCCCGCTCGCCTTGGGATATCTGTGCAGCAGCAATGGGCGTCCGGAACCGGATTCGCGGGTTGCCCAGGTCTCCACCACGTCGTAGTGAATCAGGTTCAGTAGCTCAAAATGCTCAATAAAAGGCATACTAGTAAGTCGGAAGCTGTCTTATCATATAGGATAGTCTGATGCACGCAAGGTCACCCAAGAGACTATGAAATCACTTTCCCGGGTGGTCTGGTCTGAAGGGATGCATCTCGGTCCGCATCACTTTCAGGCGCAGAGCCGTTACTTCGAGGATTCGATACAATTTGCGATTGCAGCGCTCTACCCGAACGCTTGGGGCCTGATTTCCTGCGAGTTGAATGCCCCGGCCCTGCGGAACGGCACGGTTTCCGTGGCTCATTGCCGCGGTGTTTTCCCGGACGGTCTCGCCTTCAACATGCCGGAATCCGATGAGCTGCCGCGCCCGCGCGATATAGCCGATCTGTTTCCACCCACTCGCGACAAACTCGTCCTCTCGTTGGCAATTCCCGCCCGTAAGCCGGACCGGCAAAATACGAGTGTCGATCAAGCTCAGCAAAACGGCTTCCGTTATACCGCCGAATCTCGCTCCTTTCCCGACGAAACCACCGGCCGAGACGAGAAGCAGGTTCGACTGGGGCGCAAGAACATCGAATTTCTCCTTGACGTGGAGGACTCCACAAACTACGTCACTCTTGCGGTCGCGCGTATTATGCGCGCGAGTTCGGGACAATTCGTTTTAGACCCATCTTTTATCCCACCCTGCCTTTGCATCACCGCGAGTGACCGCCTGGTAGTGATGCTGCGCCGCCTGCTTGAAATCATGGAGACCAAGACCGCGCTTCCCGCCGAAAGCGCCGGAGGCCGCCAAGCTTTCTCCACCCGCGAAATTGCCTCTTACTGGTTTAAACATGCGGTGAATGCCAGTTTGCTGCCGCTGCGCCACATGTGCTTCGTCACGCATGGCCACCCTGAGGAATTGTTTTTGGAACTGTCGCGGCTAGCCGGCGCGCTTTGCACGTTCGCGCTGCAATCGCATCCCCGGTCGCTTCCGCTTTACGATCACGCGCATCTCGACGAATGTTTCGCCGCCATCGACGAAATGATCCGCTTGCATCTGGAGATCATCGTCCCCTCAAACACCATCAGCATACCGTTGCAACGCGAATCTGAGTTCTTCTGGGTCGGCGAAGTGCGCGATAGCCGTGCGTTGGATCGCGCCGATTGGATTTTGGCGCTGCACTCGAGCGGCAGCGACGCCCAAATTATCGAGCGCACACCGCGTCTGGTGAAATTGTGCTCGCGTGAATTCGTTTCAAAACTAGTAGAGCGTGCCTTGCCTGGAATGACTCTGGCGCATCTGCAGACGCCTCCGCCGGCGGTGTCGCCCACCGTCGAAACAAAATACTTCAGCGTGACCAAGGCAGGGCCCTGCTGGGAGCATATCCGGCAAACGAAGTTCGTTGGACTTTACATCCCGGCCGACATTCCACCCTCCGAACCGGAACTGATCATTGTCTTGAAGCCCGAGTAAATGGAACCTTCTACCTACCGCAGTACCCATAACTTGGCGACCGTACTGCAGGAAGTCCTGACGGCCATCGAGCGGCTGCGCTCGAATCGTGAAGCCGTTTCC
The DNA here is from genome assembly GCA_963785595.1 of Bryobacterales bacterium. Taxonomy (GTDB): domain Bacteria; phylum Acidobacteriota; class Terriglobia; order Bryobacterales; family Bryobacteraceae; genus Bog-105. The sequence continues at coordinate 462,135 of CAWAVY010000008.1, forward strand.
GATGCGGGAAGTTTTCGCGCGCAAATTCGCGAGACGCTCAGGCTTGTCGATCAGGAAGGCCGGCAGATGGGCTATTCCGACGATGAGATGCGCCTGGCTATTTTCGCCGCCGTGGCCTTTCTGGATGAATCGGTTTTGAATTCCAAGAGCCCTGCTTTCGCGTCCTGGGCCAGCAAGCCGCTGCAGGAAGAGTTGTTCCGCGAACATGTAGCGGGTGAAGCATTCTTCGTGAATTTGGAGAGCCTGCTGCGCGCCAACGATTCGAACAACGTGGCGGACGTCCTGGAGGTCTATCAACTCTGCCTGCTTTTGGGATATCAGGGCCGTTACACCGTAGGCAACCGCGGCGAACTGCAATCCATTAAGCAGGCCATCGCCGCCAAGATAAAGCGCATCCGCGGAATTCCCGCGCTCGCTCCCGATAGCGCTCCACCGGCGGGCAGCGCACCCCCGATAAAATTCGATCCGGTTGTCCGCTGGCTCACCTATCTCGCGGTTGCCTGTTTCGTGCTCGCCCTCGTCCTCTTCCTGGCGTTCAAATTTACTTTGAACTCGGGCCTTTCCACAGTTGCCGACTTGACTTCACAAACGAGCGCGCCCCGATGAAACCACCAGTTCTTGCCGCGGCGGTTGTCGTCTGGGTTGGGTTGGTGGTCGTGGGCGCCAATTTGCTCAAACTGCATGGGCTCGATTTTTGGATCATGGTGGCCAGTCTCGCGCTGCTAGGCGTTGTAGCAGCGGCGGCTCTTTGGTGGTTCACTCGCGAGAAAGAGCACGGCGATTCCATTGAACTGCTCGATGAAAAAGACGAGCTCGCGGTGCTTTGCCGGGAAGCTGAGGCCCATCTGGCGAAATCGAGTCTTGGCCCCAACGCAAAGCTCACGACGCTTCCTTTGTTCCTGATTCTGGGAGAGCGCGGCAGCACCAAAACGACCGCCGTTCTAAACTCTGGCCTCGAACCCGAATTGATCGCGGGACAGGTCTATCACGACAACACAGTGGTTCCTACCAGTACGGCCAATATCTGGTTTGCACGCAATCATTTGCTATTCGAAGCGGCGGAGCCGGTGCTCAATGACGAGAAGCGCTGGAGCGCGCTGATTCGCCGCATCCGGCCGGGCCGCCTGTCCGCCGTCAGTAAAACTCAACAAGCGCCCCGCGCGGCGGTGGTTTGCATCGGCAGCGACACTTTTCTTAGCCCGGGCGGGTCTGAAGCCTCTATTGCCACAGCCCGTAAACTGCATGGCCGCCTCAACGAAATTTCCAAGCGCCTCGGCATCAGCTTTCCCGTTTATGTGATCTTCACGCGCTTGGATCGTGCGAATTTCTTTCATGATTTCGCCGCCACCATGACGAATGAAGAGGCGTTTCAGGTCTTCGGTACTACGCTGCCCACGCTGCCGGGCGGCGCGAAACGAATTTACAGCGAAGAGCAATCCGCCCGCCTCACTGAGGCTTTCGACACGCTGTACTACTCTCTTTGCGGTAAGCGCCCAGACCTTCTCGCGCGCGAAAACGACGACGCGAAGCTGCCCGGCTCCTATGAATTTCCGCGCGAGTTTCGCAAGCTGAAGAACGGCATCGTGAAATTTCTGGTCGAGCTTGGCAGGCCCAGCCAGCTAACCTCCGCCCCTTTTCTGCGCGGCTTCTATTTCATTGGTGTGCGGCCGGTGATTGTAAGAGAGAATTCCCCCGCCCCGGTGCGTCTTGCTCCCGAATCGAGCCGCGCGCGTTTTTCAAGCGAAGCCACTTCACTTTTCCGTGCGAGCGAACCGCTGGCGCCCCCTCCGCCACAGACCGCTCCAGCGGCGGCGTCACAGCGGCGCGTGCCCCAATGGGTTTTTTTGCCGCATCTGTTTACCGACGTCCTTCTGGCCGACCGCGACGCCCTTGCTTCGAGTGGCGCCAGTTCTCAAACCAGCAAAGCCCGCCGTCTGTGGTTGGCATTGGCGGCCGCAACGTGCCTGTTTTTCGCCATCGCATTTAGCGTCTCTTTTTCCAATAACCGCCGGCTTGAGGACGACGTGCTTGAGGCCATTCGCGGCATTTCTTCTTCCGAAGCTTCCTCCACAGATCTACCCTCTCTGGATGCCTTGCGGCGCCTCGATACTTTACGGCAATCGCTCGCGCAACTCTCCGCCTACAATACCGATGGTGTTCCGCTGCGTCTGCGATGGGGCCTCTATACGGGCGATTCCCTTTACCCGCGCACACGGCGCGCCTATTTCGATAAGTTTCATCAGCTCCTTCTCGGTGGCACCCAAGCGAACCTCCTCGCCACGCTTCGCAGCCTGCCGAACTCTGTGGGCCCGGCGGACGATTACCAGTCGCCGTATGACACGCTCAAATCCTACTTGATTACCACTTCCAATCATGAGAAAAGCTCCGCTGCGTATCTCACGCCGGTGCTGATGACGCGCTGGGCCGCGGGCCGCACAGTGGATCCCGCGCGTTTGGACCTCGCCCGCAAGCAATTCGATTTCTACGCTGGCGAACTCAAAAATTCCAATCCATTCTCATCCGAAAATCAAAGCGGCCCCATAGAGAACGGTCGCCGTTATCTTTCTAAGTTCGCCGGAACGGAGCGCGTCTATCAGGCGATGCTGGTGGACGGCAATAAAAATCCGGCGGTGAACTACGCGGCTACATTCCCCGATGCCGCGGGCGTGGTGTCGGATACTTACGTGGTGGCTGGAGCGTTTACCAAGAAAGGTTGGAAAACAATTCAGGACGACCTGAAGCATGTGGAGCGCTTCTTCAGCGGAGAGCAATGGGTTTTGGGCGACCAGATTTCCGTGAATCTCGATCAAACGAAGCTACAAGCCGACCTTGGTACGCGCTACTCGAGCGATTTCGTGAGCGCCTGGAAGACTTACCTCCAACGCGGTGCGGTGCTGCCTTTCCACGGCATTCCGGATGCCGCTATGAAGCTGCAGAAGCTCAGCGGCAATCAATCGCCCTTGCTCGAGCTTTTCTATCTGGCCTCTCAAAATACCGCCGTTGACAATCCGGCCGTTGCTAACGCTCTTAAGGCGCTGTATGCTGTGGTGCCCGCCGGCGCGCCAGACCAGTACATCAGCGGCGCCAATGCAGACTACATGAAAGCGCTGGTGACGCTACAGGTCGCATTCGATCAGATTGCTCAAGCCCAGGGGGCGCCGGACGCGGCGGCGGTGGGGCAGACGCTGACCAATGCGCAGAACGCGCTGCTAACCACCAAGCAAATGGCTCAGGGCTTCGGTGTTGATCCGAACGCTCATCTCGAAGGGACCGTGGAGAAGCTGCTGGAAGATCCCATCAAGTACGTGCAAGACTTATTGCGCGGCCTTGGTCCTACCGAGCTAAACGGAAAGGGCAAGACCCTTTGCGCCCAGCTATCGCCCGTGCTCGGGCAATTCCCGTTCAACAGCGCCTCCAAAACCGAGGCGACACCGGCCGATGTAAACGCCGCCTTCAAACCCAAGGAAGGCGCCGTGTGGGCCTTCTCCGACCAAAACCTAGCCAAATATCTGATCCCGCAGGGCACGCACTTTGTACAGGACCCGAACTCGGCGGTTCCCATCAACGATAAATTCATCACCTTCTTGAACCACGCTAAGGCGTTCTCCGACATGGCATATCCTGCCGGTTCGGCCGACCCTCATTTCACCTATACTGTGAAGCCTTTCCTCTCAGACGATATCCAAAATTTGAAACTCACAATTGATGGCCAGGCTGCTGAGTTTTCGGCCGATACCGCTGCGAAGAGCTTTACCTGGCAGCCTGCGGGCGCCCATGGCGTGCAGGTCACTGCCAAATTTAAGAACGGCGATACGGTTCCCTTCCCCAGTTATCCCGGCCTGTGGGCCGTTTTCCAGTGGGTTGACGATGCGGACGCGCAGTCTGGCGATACTCTGGAGTGGCGCTTGAAAGGCGGAAAGGGCGACCGCCCCATCATATCGCCGGTAACCAATCAGCCCGTAAAAGTGCGCTTCACTATCATCAATCCGGTATTTCAAAAAGGCTACTTTAGCGGCCTCCGCTGTGTCTCCGATATTGCCAAGCAGTAGATTCTTAAATCAAAGATCGTAAACAAGAATACTTCAACATTCTAAGTTGTAAGGTCAAGCAGCCGCCAGCAGATCAACGATTTTCTCGATTGCTTTGTCAGCGTGGTGGTAAGCGACTTCGAGTTTGCTGTTCGGTTGATGAGCGGGGTCGGGCCGGTGGTGAAAGCGGCTGTTGGCCAGCGGACCGCAGAGGCGCTTGTGGAAGAAGAGGAACAGGAGTGCGACTTGAACACCCTTGGTCGAGAGCCGGTAAGCGTAACGGCGACCGTCTCGTTCGACTAGGCCGTGACCTTTCAGTTTGCGGAGATCGTAACGAAGCTGGTTCAGCCCGTAGGTCTTAGCGGTTAGCTGGAAGGTGGTGAGAACAGCCTCATGGATCTGTTTAGCGGTCCAGCCGCCGACGGTGTTGCCGCCGTGCAGCAGAACCTCCAGCAGGCGAATGACCCGTGCGTCGTGGATTTTGATGCCGGGATAGCGAACGGAACCGAGGGTGATGGGCAAGGCAAGCCGCTGGAGTAGCGGAAAATCCACATGGACGTTGAGGCACTGGGCTTGGAAACCGGCGAATCGGTTGGTGATGATCTGGAAGCGTTGGCGCACCGCGTCGAGATGGTCGAGTCCCTTTTTGAGGCCAAAATCGCGCAGATTATTGGAGCAGATCTCGTTGCGCAGAAAGCGCGAGAACTTTTCGTATTGCTTGAGAAAGGCATTCTTCCAATAGGCGCGAAAGACGTGATGGCCATGTTCGATCTGATCGATGACTGTGGCCAGTTTCCCGTGCAGCCGCTTGTTCAGGCGGACGCCGAAAATCTCGCTAATGCGGTTAGCCGTGAGGCGCCACAGGCCGATCTCGCAGCTGCGCTCGAAGATCTTGTGAATCGGAAAATGACGCTTGAAGATGAAGTTCCGGCAGTATTCGATCTGGGCGATAGAATAGAAACGCGACAGACTCATCGCGCCCCGCTCCTTGTTTGAGAACTTCGGCCCAAGAATCAATGTCCAGTAATCGAGTTGCTGGCGGATGATCGCCGGGCTCAAGCGGTCGGCGGCGGCTTGTAAGGCCGCGACATCGTCCACCGCCAGGAAGGCGTTGTCGTTCTTACGAAAGCCGACTTGGCTACGGTTCAGTTCCCGTTCGATGAAGGAATGGCCGTTGAGCCAGTAGGTGGCGTGGAACGGAAAGAAGCTGGCCACACGGATAACGATGGGGCCGAGCACCTCATCGCGGACGTAAAAATAGTAATGCGTGAAGCGGCTCAGTTGGTGCGCCAGAATGCGATAGTTCGGATCGTTAGTTGGATGCTTCGGGACGCTGATCCGGAATGTCCGGCCCTGTTCCATGCTTTTGAAAATGAAGTAGACGCCATACTCGTCCTTCTTCTCCATGCGATGCAGCGCAGGCAGAACGTAATCCTCTTTGCGCACGCCTTTTTCCGCCCACTGAATCGGAATGCGTTGATTCCCAGCATACGCTTCCACCCAGCCCTGGTAGTCTTTAGTGCGCTGGCTCAACACTTCCTTGCTTACTACAGGGAGGCCCAGAACCTCGTGGAAAAACCATACTACTTGCTCCGGCCTCGATAGGCCGCTCAAATATCCGTTGATGACGATGCGGTCGAAACAGTGGTATACAAAAATCAGCAAGCTGCCAAACAGCTTTGTGAACGTCTCCATCGGTCGTCTCCTTTCTCTCGTTTCGCTAACAAGATCATCGGACAGACGACCGGTGGTTTCAAAATTTCAAATATCTTTGGCTAGATTTAGCCATTGAGCCGTGTATACTCAAACTGGCTCATGTAATTCCTCTGAGCCGTCCGTACGCCGCTACTTAAGGTCGGCGCTCGAATCCTCCTTCCTCACTTAAAGCACGCACGCTTGTGCGCCGCTCATGCAAGAACGGAGTCTTTGATGTCGTTTCTAAATGGTGATCGGGCTCGCGCCCACAAGGTAGATCGTAAACGGCGCTTTCGCCGCAGCGAGATTCGCATTCTGCGCCGCGTTTCCGCTCCAGCGCTCGATGCGCGCGTAGCCGTGCCTCTTGTCGCTCCCGCCAAATTGGCCGAGGATACCAGCGCCCCGGTTTAAGGGTACTTGGTCTCAGTCGCCCCTGAACGATTTCAATTCCGTGCCGTTAGACGAACTCAGCTTCGTGATCCACATGTAGTAAGCTCCGCTCTTCGCCCGGTAGCCGCTCACCGTGATCACATTGCCCGCCTCCAGCGAATTCGCCGTCCAGCCTTTCAAATGCGCCGGACTCGTCATCTCGCCCTGCCACCTTTCGATCTTCCCTTTGTCATCCTTCACGTCGAACTCCACTACGCAATGTGGGTTGACGAAGTGAAATTCAGTTACCGTCCCTTTGACGTTCATCGTGGTCGTTGTGTCGAACGCCGCCAGCCCATGGTGTCCAATGGCCAAAGCCGCCGCAGCCAGTAAAGCCAATAACACGTTTCTCACGTTTCTCATCGCGTGGCACTCCCCTCTTCAATCCATCTGTCGAGATCTCTTACATATTTGCGGCCATTGAAAGTGTACGTCGGCACGGTCACCACTACGTATCCCTTGCCCACCAGCGGCCTGCCATCCTTGTTCTTTTCGTTCCTGGCAGTTGCCACAACCCAGATGTCATAGTTCGTGTTCGGGCTCTCGGCGGCGGGCGTGAAGAAACCGTTGGGACTGACGTTCCCTACAACATCGCGCTTGCTGCCATCCACCTCGTAAAACACTTCCATCGACCAGGTTGCGTCCACCGGGCCTAATTCAACATCGTCGGCTGTGTGCGCTTTGCCATCGGCGCCGCGTTGGAATCCGATGGCTTCGAATTGCTGAAAGCCTCGCGGATACCCTTCGCCGCCGAAGGCCGCCATCGACGATTCAGGCGTCACCCGCAAATAGTCCACGCGATCGTAAATCGCCAGCGCTCCCGGCAGCGTGGACGACCTCAACGCCACATCGCGCCTGCCTGGACTTGCATCCGCGGCAACATCCATCTCCGCGACGATCTCATTTGCGGTAGAGGACACAATGCGCCGCACGGTCACGCCCGCTCCACCAGACAAATCGCGCAGCGTCACGTCTGCTGGAAAATGATCGCCCAGCAGACGAATGCGGTTGGCTTTGGAACCAATCTTCATCGCTGGCACATCCACTGCGAGCAGAACCGGACCCGAAGACGCCCGCTGCATTTTCACATCGAAGCCGAATTCTTGATACTGCCCCCAAAACCAGCGCCCTTCGGCCTTTAGTCCGTCTGGCGAAACCCACATAGCTTCCCGCGCTTCGCTTGCGAGATCGTCGGGAGCTTGACTCGGCGGCGTGCCGCCTTTAGACCTCCCGCGCCACTCATTCCCCCCGTAGACAACATTGTGCCCGGTGCGAACGATGGTCGACCCATCCGCCACGGATCGCAGACTCACGCTTGTTAGAAACTCACCATCGGCGCTCCCCGGTTGCACGTCCATCTGTCCATAGAACAGGCCGCGGCCCGCTACGTGCGCCGTCACCAGCCACCGCCCAGTCACTTCCGGCGCATGAGCGCGCGCGCTCCAAGCGGCCCACTCCGGCGAATGCCATGGAGCGATCGTTTCGAGCAAAGTAATGGTTTCCGGCTTGAGGGGCAATTTGTAGCGCGCCAGATGCCCTTCCGCAAACTCCTTCCATTCAGCGGCCGACTGACGCCACGACAGAGCGCGGCCCAAGGCGTGACACTTCGCGCAGGCATCAAGCAGCTCTTCGCTCGCCATAGCAGTTTCATCGTGAACCCGGCGCTCCACGTAATACATGACCGGCCTCGATTCCTCAGGCGCCAAGCCATGGCTCGCACTTAGATACTTGACAATGGCGCGCGCCTCCAGAGGTGTCAAGCTGACACGGTTCGCCCGAATCATGCGCTTCAATGCCTCTTCCCAGCCTTCCGGCGTGGCCCGCTCCCAGGAAATCCGCTGCATGTTACCGCGCTCGTCCACCGGGTGGCAGCTAGCGCACTTCGCTACCACTAATTCATCTTTAACCGGGATGCCGTCCTCACTCTGTCCCACCACGACCAAAGGCAGCGTTAACAGCAATAGAAGTGTGGTTCTGGCAGCCCGCATTGACTATTTAGTCTGAACGATGCGGCGCACGAATGCAAGCACCTATGTGAGATTGGAAGTAGCGATGCATGAATACGACACGGCTCTCAAGACCCTGCTCCAAGGCTCGGAGAATTCAATCTTTGAGAAGATCACCGGCGCAAAATTCGGCCGGTGGCTGAATGTCGAGCTGCCGATTGTGCAACAGACGCGAGTGGACCTTCTGTTTGAGACCTTAGAGAAACTTGCGCGCTTGATCGGCGTAGAGTTGCAAAGCGTCAACGATTGGCTGCTGCCGCTTCGCATGGCCGAGTATTCGTTGCATGTGTATCGGGTTCATCAGCGCTTTCCGGAACAGTATGTTTTGTACGTAGGGCCTGAGAAATTGAATATGGCGTCGGAACTGGCTGGTCCAAATCACGTTTGCCGGTATAAAATTGTCGATGTTCGCGATCTCGACTGCGAAATGCTGCTCAACAGCCCCTTCGCCGCCGACAATATTTTAGCCATTCTGACGCGCTACAAGGACCGCCGGGAAACCATCAGGCGAATCCTGATGCGAATCGCTACACTAGAAACTGGTAAGCGAGAGTTGGCTTTATCGAAGCTGCTGATCCTTGCCGGTTTGCGCAAGCTGGAAGATACCATCCGCTCGGAGGTTAAAGATATGCCACTTTTGGACAATATTATGGACCATCGCGTCCTTGGCCCTGCGATTCGCAAGGGCATGAAGCAAGGCATGGAGAAGGGATTGGAGAAAGGCAGAAAGAAAGAAGGATTACTCATTCTTCGCCGGCAGATGGCCAAGCGCTTTGGCCGAATTCCTGCCTGGGCCGAGGAACGCCTAACCAAGCTCTCCGTTGCCGAACTCGAAGACCTCTCGCTCCGCGTTCTCGACGCCCCAAGCATCGTTGAAATGTTCGACAATTGAGCATTCTTACTTCGCCACCCCAACCCGCACCACCACCGCCAGCGGCTTCTCCACCCCAACCTTCGCCACCACCACCGCCTCATTCGGCGCAACATCGATATCGGCTGTCACATCAGGTTCGTTTTTCGAACTCTTCGGCCCGCTGGGCGCGGCGCCTGCGTCCGCCGGAATGTTGATCCAAACCTTCAATCCGTTGACACTCACAATGTCTCCCTTAGGACCAGGATTAAGAGCCGTCGAATCAACCCGCATCCGCGTCAGCGTCACCGCCGTTGCACCTTCCGCGGGAGCGCTGGTCGTTTCGCCCGACTGTCCCACCCTCACCCGGAACATCTGCATATCGGCCAGTTTCGCCGGCAAGTCCTTCGCCAACGCGCTTAGCTCCGCCGGCAGCGCTTTTCCGCTGGGAGCCTGTACCGCTCCCGCCAACAGATAAACCGTGATTTCCGCATCGCCAGGCGCTGGCGGGGGTAGATCGAGCCGCTTGATCGTATCCTCTACCTCCTTTAAGAACGCCGTTGAGCCATGCGCCGTCAACACTTTTAGTTCCCTGTTCGCTTCCATGACATAAGACTGCGACGCGAACACTTTTCGCACGTCCTCCGGGTCGATATACCTCACATCGAAAGTTTTGGTCGTCCAGGCCGCATCGGCAAGGGGCACGTTCGCCGGCGGATTCGCCGGTTTTGGATCTTGCCCGCAAATCGCCGATAGCGCCGCCAAGCCAAGCGCCAGCATCAGCCGCACAAATATAGTCGCCATCGGCCACACGCCTCCAAGATTCATTTCGGCCGATCTCACCCGGAAGTGAAGGCCAGATCCGCAACGGTTTGCGCGCGTTCCTCCATACGATACACTGGCCGATAGCCTATGCTGAACCGCCGTCAGTTTCAGTCCAAATTGTTTCAACTCTCCCTCGCCGCGCCCGCCACCGCTCTCTTCGCCCAAGACAACAAATTCACGCCCACTTGGCCTTCGCTCGAAACGCACAAGATCCCGGCCTGGTTCCAGGACGCCAAGCTAGGCATCTTTATTCATTGGGGACTCTATTCTGTTCCGGCTTGGGCTACGCCCTCGGGCGAATTAGGAAAAGTTTCGAAAGACCAATGGTTCGCCAACAACCCCTACGCCGAGTGGTATCTCAACACCCTACGCATCTCGGATTCCCCTACCTATAAACACCACGTCGAGACCTATGGCAAAGATTTTGACTATTATCGTTTCGCCGAAACGTTCAACCAGGAAAACAAGAAGTGGGAGCCTGACCAGTGGGCCGCTCTCTTTCAAAAAACCGGCGCCCGTTACGTGGTCCTTACCACTAAGCATCATGACGGCTTTCGTCTATGGCCGTCGCAGGTGGCCAACCCCAAAGTCGCCCGCGATAAACTGACCGCCCAGCGCGATCTGGTGGGCGAACTGACCACCGCCGTTCGCAGCCACGGCATGAAAATGGGAGTCTACTATTCCGGCGGCCTGGATTGGACTTTCACCAGCGAACCCATCCGCACGATGTCAGACCTGATGGCGCGCGTGCCGCAATCCCTCGAATACGCCCACTATGCCGATGCCCATTGGCGCGAATTGATCGAACGCTACCAACCCTGCGTGATGTGGAACGACATCAATTATCCAAAGGCCGGCCAGATTCCCGAACTCTTTGCCCAGTATTACAACACCGTGCCCGACGGTGTGATTAACAATCGCTTTGGCGTGAAGTTCGCCGATTTCACCACGCCGGAATACGCCAAGTACGACAAAATCATGCAACAAAAATGGGAAGCCTGCCGTGGCCTGGGTTTCAGCTTCGGCTACAACCAGGTGGAAGGCCCCGGGCAAGTGATTGCGCCCGATAAACTCGTAGCGCTCTTTATGGATATCGTCAGCAATAACGGCAACCTCCTGCTCAACATTGGTCCGAAACCCGACGGCGGCATTTCAGACATCCAACTTGATCGTTTGCAAAAGCTGGGCGATTGGCTCGCGGTAAATGGCGAAGGCATCTTCGGTTCGCGCCCCTGGAATCGGGCTAAGGCGGCGAGCGGAGAAACCGACGTTCGCTTCACGCAAAACAATGGCGCGCTTTACGTCTTCTATCTGAAAGGCGCAACGGGGAAAACATTGCTTGTGCCCGGCGTTTCGGGCGATCCCAAGACGAAGGCGGAGATTCTAGGTAGTCCGCTAGAAGTGGCCGTGTCTTCCGGCCCGGATGGGTTGAGCTTAACCCCTACGGGCGAGCATGCTCTACCGCAGAGTTTAGCGCTTACCGTAAAGATCACGCCTGCTCCAACTGCCTGAATTGCTTGCAGAAAACCTGTTCCGCAGGCTACCATGTAAGAGGCATATATCTTAGACCGCTAAATTAAAGCTCTCGCTTCTTCGCGGCTCTCAATCACGCAACAAATGGCTTCCACAACAACTCCAAGGCCGTCCATTCTCCGTTCACGCGCTCTGCACTTGGCCTTGGCTGCCGTTCTGGCGGCAGCCTTGTTGTATTACTCGCTGCGTGGCATCGATTGGTCGAAAGTTTGGGTTACGCTCTCTAACGCCGAATCGAAATACATTTTGGCATGGCTGTCGATTGTAACGTTCTCGCTCTTTCTGCGCGCCTTGCGCTGGCGAGTGCTGCTCAGCGCGGAAGGTCCCGTGTCCATCCCAACGGCATTCTGGGCCACATCCGCCGGCTATTTCGGCAATAATTTTCTCCCCTTTCGGGCTGGGGAAGTGGTACGCACTCTGATGATCAGCATGCGCACCGGCATGAGTAAATCTTTCGTCCTCACCACCGCGCTCTCAGAACGAATTTTCGACGCGATTACGCTGGTAGGCATTGCCGCAATCGTGTTGCTCACCTTGCCCATCAAACCTGGCTGGTTCGCCCATGCGGCCACTCCTTTTAGCATCATTGGCCTGGGCGGTGTCCTCGCTATTGTTCTACTGCCGAAGCTCGAACCACTCTGGGAAGCGCTGCTGCGGAAATTGCCGCTGCCGCATGCGCTCACTGAAAAACTGATCGCCATTATGCTGCAAGTGTTGACGGGCATCCGCGCATTTCACGATGCCCGCCGGCTGGCTATCTTCCTGGCTTTCACCGGCGTCATTTGGACCTGTGACTCTATCACCGCCGTCATCGGCATGTACGCGCTCGGTATGAACATCAGTTTGGCCGTGGCCTTCTTGCTGATAACCGGCTTGGCCCTCGGCTCGGCTTTGCCATCCACCCCCGGCTATGTCGGAATTTATCAGTTCGTCGCCGTCAGCGTCCTCGTGCCCTTTGGTTTTAGCAAGACTGCGGCCATTGCTTATATCGTCCTCTTTCAAGGTTTGCAATTCGCCAACACCGCGTTTTGGGGTTTGCTGGCCATTACCCGCAATAAGGGCATCAGTTTAACCCGCATCGCGCCGGTAACCCGCCCTACTTAGCAAAAAACTCAGTCACCGCATTCGAGACACTGCTCAGTTGCTCGCGTGTCAGTTCCGGATAGATCGGCAAACTCAAACATTCCTTCGAGAGTTGTTCCGCCACCGGAAGCCTCGGCATGTCTGCCGTCACAAAGCACTCCTGGCGATGCAGCGGCACCGGATAATACACGCCCGATCCAATGCCTTGTTCCGTGAGAAAATGCCGCAACGAATCGCGTCGATTGTCCTTGACGCGTACAGTGTACTGGTTCCAGATGTGCCGGTTGCCCGGCAACTCCGCGGGCAGGTGCAGCGCCACGCCATTCAGCTTGGCGAGTGTACGGTTGTAAAACACCGCGTTTTCGCGCCGCGCCGCCGTGTAACTGGCCAGATGCGGCAGTTTCACATTGAGGAACCCGGCCTGTAATCCGTCAAGCCGAAAATTGCCGCCAATTAGCTTGTGAAAATACTGCCGCTCGGCTCCGTGATTCCGCAAGAGGCGCGCCCGCACAGCCAATTCATCGTTACTGGTCACCAGCAATCCGGCATCTCCCAAAGCGCCCAGGTTCTTAGTCGGAAAAAAGCTGAACGTGCCGAAGTCGCCTATCGATCCCGCAGGTTGGCCCCGAAAGGTCGCGCCTAGGGATTGCGCCGCGTCTTCAATCACGAACAAACCATGTGCATCGGCCAGCTCGCCGATTGCGTTCATATCGGCAGCCTGCCCATAGAGATGCACCGCAATAATCGCCTTGGTCCTTAACGTAATCCGCTTCGCCGCGTCGGCGACATCCATGTTGAACGAGGTACTACACGAATCGGCGAACACCGCCTTCGCGCCCACCCGCGCCACGCAGCCGGCTGTGGCAAAGAATGTGAACGAGGGGCACAACACTTCATCGCCCGGCCCTATGTTGAGCGCCATCAGCGCAAGTGAGAGGGCGTCCGTGCCGGATGAAACGCCAATGGCGTGCCGCGTGCCAGTAAGTGTGGCGGCAGCTTCTTCGAACTGCTCCACTTCGCGCCCCAGGATGAATTGCCCCGCGCCGAGCACGCGTTCAAACGCCTCAGCCAGTTCACCCGCTAACGGTGCATGTTGTTTTTTGAGATCGAAAAAAGGAACCAAAGCCGATCATCGCATCTCGCGTCACCAGGGGTTCGCAAACCGGCCATCATGCAATACCGCTTCATCGGTCAGCGCCTTTAGAAACTCAATCAGATCGCCGCGGTCCTGGGCGGATAGCGTGAATCCGGCAATCAACGGATCTCGATTGGGATTCTTATGCCCGGCGCCCGCGTAGTGAGAGAGTACGCCCTCAAACGTAGCTATCGATCCATCATGCATGTAAGGCGCGGTCACAGCGATATTTCGCAGCGTGGGAGCTTTGAATTTCCCGATATCTTTAGGATCTTTTGTGAACGCAAAGATGCCAGGGCTCGGCGATTCGGTGGCGCTGGAGAGACCGTTATTGTGGAACTCAAGTTCCGCCACCGCATGCTTCTCTGAAACGGTGTTACCGCTAAAGTTGAAGCCGCCATGGCAGCGGAAACAGGAAAGCTGCCGGCTGAAGAAAAGAATCTCGCCGCGTTTCGCTGAATCCGACACCGCGCTGTCGTCGCCGCCATAGTGATAGCGGTCATAAGGAGAGCTTGCGGAGATGATGCTCCGCTCGAAGCTGGCGATCGCCTTCGTCACGTTGACGATCGTAAAAGGGTCCGGGGCTCCCGGAAAAGCATCTTCGAAAAGTGTGCGGTACTTGGCGTCGGATCTAAGCGTCGCTAAAAACCCATCGCCGGCCCGCAAGCCAAGCTCAAGCGGCTTTTCTCCGAACATGGGAATGAGTGCCTGTTGCTCGAGCGACGTGACGTTAGGATTGCTCCAGGTGAGAACCGCGCTATAGGCAACGTTCACCAAGCTCATGGCGCCGCGCGGATGCTTTTCGCCCGTGGCGCCTACCGCCGCCGGAAGCCCGTCCGTGAATGCCAGTTCCTGCTTGTGGCAAGTGGCGCAAGACGATTTGCCGTTGACCGACATGCGCTTATCGTAAAAAAGGTAACGGCCGAGTTCCACCTTCGCATCGGTGAGGGGATTATCAGCCGGAACGCGCGGTTTCGGAAACCCTTTGGGCAAATCCTGAGCCATCAGGACAACACCGCCGCACGCCATCAACGTAAGCAGAATCATGCGATGCATGGCGCCGCAGCTTATTTTTGCAAGCGCACGAATTCTATGCTTTCCAACATGCGAACGGAGCGCGCGCCCGCTTTGTCGTTGGGACACACCAGACGCAATGGCCCCTGATACCCGAACAGCGGTTTCCCATCGCGTTTATCGGCAACCAGGATCGATTCGTTGCCGAAATCCGTTCCTAATTCTCCCAGCGAAAAGACCACCTCGTATCCATCGTGAGCCTTGGCGACAATGTAGCTGGCCAGAGCCTTGCCCCGCAGCTCCTTGCCGATAATGGGCACGCCGGCGCGCTTAAGAATCTCGCGCAGCGGGATTCCCTCATAGCTGATTTGCGTTCCATCTTGATCGGCAACACCCACCGTCTCGCGCGGCAACTGAGTAAGATCGGCGGTTTTCAAAACGACTGTCTCCGGAATGTCGCCGCGTATCGTAAGCTCTGGCGCGGCAGCGGTGGGAGCGCTGGTTTGTGCCGAGACCAGGCACGCCCAGAGAAAGAATGCCGAGAGAGGCCAAGAGTGGACCATAGATGTCATAAACAGTCTACAACCCCCGAGGTTTTTCGGAGCCGGAAGCGTAAGCGCCCCAAGATCGGCATCTTCTCAACCGGCGACCGCCAAGGCTGCGGGCCGCCCACATACTCGTGCCGAGCGAGCGTTATTAACGGATATCGATTTTCAGCAAAGCGTCTGAATGTTCGTGACGCCAGCCCCAATACGCTTGTTGGTCCTCGTCACGGAGCCTTGAAAAATTGCGGTACCGGTGATGGTTCTGCTTTACATAAATCCTATAGGCCCTGTCCTCGTGTTTGTTCCATTGGTGATCGTCGTTATGTTCCCTATCGTGATAGCTGCGCGAGTGATCCTGGGCTTGTAGCGCAGAGGGGAACACGCCGACAGGGACGATAAGAGCAGCACCCACCAGGGCGGTATTCCAGAAACGGCTTATGAATGTTCTCATACACGGAGTTGAAGCAATCGCAGCGCCACTCCATGATTTGGGCAGCTTTGTGTTGCCCGATAGTATTCGAAGACGGCGGCCCTACGTCACTTGCCCAAATGCGGTCATGACACCGCAAGTTCCGCAGACCACCTGGGATAATGAGAGCTTGTTCGAGCGCATACCCGGCGTTGCCGTCTCTAATGCCGATACTGCCCAAGGCTTGCTCGCTTCGAGCAAGCGATTATTACCTTGGCTGGTGGCTGTCGCGTTTTTCATGGAATCGTTGGATACTACGATTCTCAACACAGCGGTGCCTGCCATTGCGGAAGCTCTCAAAGTAGCCCCGCTCAGCATGAAGTCGGTGCTCGCCAGCTACACCTTGAGTCTCGCCGTATTCATCCCAATCAGCGGTTGGATGGCAGATCGCTTTGGAACTCGGCGCGTGTTTGCCTCCGCCATCGGCATTTTCACCTTAGGTTCATTGCTGTGCGGCGTAACCAGCAGCATCCATGTTCTGGTGGCCTGCCGCATTCTACAGGGCTTCGGCGGCGCCATGATGGTGCCGGTGGGCAGACTCACTCTGGTCCGCACCTTCGCCAAATCGGAACTCGTCCGCGCCATGAGTTTCGTCGCCATCCCCGGGCTGATTGGTCCCATGCTCGGGCCCATTGCCGGCGGTTTGATCGTCGGCTATTTCCACTGGCGCGTTATTTTTTTCGTCAACATTCCCATCGGGCTGCTTGGCTTGTACATGGTTGATCGGCATTTGCCCGATTACCGCGAGCAGCATCCGTCGCCGCTCGATTGGACCGGGCTCCTGTTGTTCGGCTCGGGCATAGGGCTGCTCTCTTACGTCCTCGAGGTCTTTGGCGAACACACTTTGAACTCCGCCGAAATTTTGGGAATGCTCGGCGTCTCTGCTCTCCTGCTGGCCAGCTATGGCTTCCGCGCGGCCAGGACCCCGTTTCCTCTGCTACGCCTAAACCTGTTCAAAATCCGCACCTTTCGGGCCGCGGTGAGCGGCAGCTTTTTCACCCGCTTGGGCATTGGCGGCATGCCTTTCCTTTTCCCACTGCTTTATCAGGTTGGACTGGGTTATTCTCCCATTCAATCGGGCCTGTTGCTCATGCCACAAGCCATTGCCGCCATCAGCCTGAAATTAACGATGCCGAAAATTCTGGCGCTGGTGGGCTATCGCGGCGTCCTTATCTCGAACACCATTATCCTTGGCCTGCTCATCATTCTCTTCGCCACCATTAGCGTAAGCACGCCGGTATGGCTCATTGTGCTTCAGGCCTTCTGCTTCGGATTCTTCACGTCGCTTCAGTACACCAGCATGAACACGCTCGTTTACGCCGACGTCGGCGCAGAGCAGACCAGCAGCGCCAGCACCATTGCCAGTACCATGCAGCAGATGTCTATCAGCTTTGGCGTCGCTGCGGCGTCATTAGTGGTTGCGCTCTTCATGCCCGACCGCTTTCATTCCACCCCGCCGGAAATGATTCACGGCATCCACCGTGCCTTCTTAGTTCTCGGTGTACTCACGGTTTTTTCGACGCTGATTTTTGGAGGCTTGAAAAACAGTGATGGCGACAACGTGAGCCAGCACAAGGTAGTGCCTCACCCGGAGTGAGCCCGATTCAAAAATGCTTGCTTAGCGGAGGCAATAGACCGGCTCCCGCATTGCCGTGGGCAAAAAGAACCGCGGGATTCGCCCAACTTACTTTTGAGGTACTTGAAGTAACACGACCGTCATTCGGAATAACCGGCGGAAAGGTCAACCTCTTGGCGTCATCGCGCTCGCCGTTCAGATGAGTAACTGCGAGATCCGAGCCGCGAACAAGTCTGTAATCAAGGGTTCCGGTCACCAGAACAAGCTGGGGCTTCGCTGCCAGGCCGTCTATTTTCAGCTTTGAATGAACTCCCAGCTTCACTGTGCTTCCATCTATGAAAATCAGCACGGCGGGCCCTCGAGACGTAGCCACGGAATCGCCCAGTACCAGCGGAAATGAAGTAACACCAGGAGTGTTGATGGAACGCCCATCGAGGTTAAACGGAAAAATACTGGTGACAGTGGCGATCGGTGTTGGCGCCAACGCGCAAACGCCCAGGGCGGAAATCAGTAAGAACATTACAGAACATCGGATCACTTAGACAAGGCTAGCCTCTATTGTTCGCTCAGACTAGCCTGAATTCGAGTACTTTTCGCCCCCAAAAGTGCTAGGGCGCGGTTGTTGCTATTAGACGCAGGCACAGAGCACTGCGTCTTCATCGTTCGCGCCGCATCCAAATCTCATGACAACAACTCTGAGTGCAAAAGCGGCCGGATCGATTGCGATCGGTCGAGATTTAGCTGTAAACCGGCTCGGTTACGGGGCCATGCGCATCACCGGCAACGGGATTTGGGGCGAGCCCGAGGATCCAGAGGAGGCCAAACGAGTCTTGAAACGCGTTGTCGAACTGGGTATTAATTTCATCGACACTGCCGATTCTTACGGGCCAGAGGTGAGCGAGCGCTTGATCGGCGAGGCGCTGGCCCCATACGCCGATGGAGTTGTCATCGCGACGAAAGCCGGCCTCACCAGGCAGGGGCCGAATCAATGGCTGCCTGTGGGTAGGCCCGAGTATCTGACGCAGCAGGTCGAGATGAGCCTGAGACGTCTCAAGCTACAACGCATCGATTTGTGGCAACTGCATAGAATCGATCCGCGGGTGCCCGTCGAGGAATCCTTGGGCGCCATCCGAAAACTGCAGGAGCAAGGCAAGATTCGGCACGTTGGCTTGAGCGAAGTAAAACCGCACGAAATCGATCAAGCCCGTAAAGTTGTCGATATCGTCAGCGTCCAAAATCGCTACAACATTGGCGACCGCGCTCATGACGACGTGGTGGACTATTGCACGAAACACGGCATCGCCTTTATCCCCTGGTTTCCCGTGGCCGCCGGCAAGCTAGCTCAGCCCGGAGGCAAGCTGGATGCCGCAGCCAAAGCTCACCGCGCCACAGTCTCCCAGCTCTCACTGGCTTGGTTGCTTAGGAGATCGCCGGCAATCCTTCCAATTCCCGGGACCACTTCGGTAAAGCATTTGGAGGAGAATCTCGCCGCCGTCGACGTTAAGTTGACTGATAACGAATGGCGGGAGATAGAGGAAGCTGTCAGGTAGTTCAAATTCGTGACAGCACACTCAAACACCATTTCGACCGAAAAAAACAGCGTCCACCGCGCCTAACGAGCCCGTCCAGCGCCTCTTTATCTCGCCGCCCTTGCCAAAACACTGCACACGTGTGCATAATGAATCTACCCCCATGACCGCCCAAACCCTCGAAAACGCCCCCATGAAGGAACTCGACGAATGGGATGATTTCGTCGCCACCCGTTACCAACAAGGAAAGACCGAAGAAGACTTCCGCAACTACAAGCCCGACGCGAATCCGGGCGTCACCGAGTTCTACCGTCTGAATCATCTGCACCAAACACTCGATTTCGTCTTAGACAAGAAAGCGCAATATGGCTCGCTCCAGAAGGGCGAAAAAAGCATTTGGGATCAAGCCGATTATCTAAACACGCTGGTAGACGATAGCGACCCCGATACCGACCTCACACAGATTCAACATCTGTTCCAAACGTCGGAAGCCATCCGCAAGGACGGCAATCCGGATTGGATGGTCCTCACCGGCTTCATGCACGACCTCGGCAAAGTGCTGTGCCTTTATGGCGAACCGCAATGGGCCGTCGTCGGCGATACCTTCCCCGTGGGCTGCGCGTATTCCGATCAGATCGTGTTTCCGGAATTCTTCGCCGCCAATCCCGACCGCCGCGTGCCCGAGTACCAAACGGAATGTGGTATCTACGAACGCAACTGCGGCCTTGACAAGGTTCATCTGTCTTGGGGCCACGACGAATACATTTATCTGGTCACCCGCAAGTACCTGCCGGAAGAGGCGCACTATATGCTGCGTTACCACTCTTTCTACCCGGCCCACCGTCACGGCGCTTATCAACACCTGATGAACAAGCACGACCAACAGATGTTCCAGTGGGTGCATAAATTCAATCCCTACGATTTGTATTCGAAGGGGTTGGAGAAGCCGGACGTGGCCGCGATCATGCCCTACTATCAGGATTTGGCGGCCAAGTTTTTCCCCGATACGATCGCCTGGTAAGGCTTGCCGGACGATCCTCTCACAACCAATTCGCCGCGTATCACCACTCTCCGCTCCGCCGGTTCACCCTTGAGAATCGCCAGCAGAAGTTGCATCGCGCGCTTGCCTAACTCTTTCTTAGGTTGGCGGAAAGTGGTGAGCGGCGTTTGCAGCGACGCCGCGAAAAACAAATCGTCGAATCCCACCACCGAAACTTCGCGCCCCGCTTGCCAGCCTCTCGCTTGTACTTCTTCAATCGCGCCTAAAGCCGTCATGTCGTTGTAGCAGAAAATGGCGCTCGGTGGCTTTGGCAAATTGAGCAGTTGAGCCGCCCCCGCCTTGCCGCCTTTAGGCTTACCGTCGCCCCGCACCGCCAAATCCCGGCGAACCTTGATTCTCGCTTTCTTCATGGCCGCCAGAAATCCATCGAAGCGCTCTTGGTCGGATTGCAAGCCGGATTCATCGCCGATGTAGCCAATGTCGCGATGGCCCAACGCAATCAAGTGCGCGGTGGCTTGGTAACCGCCATCGGTGTTGTCGATACTCACCGAATGCGCCAGTTCGCTGGGATGTTGATTGTTCAGCAGAACAATGGGCGCTTCCCATTCATCCGACAGCGGCTGGTATTGCGCACCCAGGCGCGAAGAGGCCACTAGTATGCCATCCACCCGCCGCTCGCGGAACGAGCGCACCACCGTCATCTCGCGTTGTGGGTCTGCTTGCGAGGTGGCAAGCACCACCGAATAGCCTTCGTGATTGGCCACTTCTTCAATGCCGGCCACCACTTCGCCATTAAACGGATCGGCAATGGAAGTCACCACCACGCCAATCGCTTTCGTTTTGCGCGTCACCAGGCTTCGTGCCACCGCGCTGGCGGTATAGCCCTTGTCAGCGGCCATCCGCCGAATCCGTTCGGCGGTCCCAGCCGGTATCAGCGGGCTATGGTTAAGCGCGCGCGATACGGTGGAATGCGAAACTCCGGCCAGCCGCGCAATGTCTTTAATCGAAACAGCCATGCGTCAATGGCAAGCGCTGCCTACCGTTTCGCCTGACTTAGTTTCTTGAAATACTCCGCCACCGCATCCCGGTATTTCTCCGGCGAATCCTCCGGCGCGCGCAGCCGTGCGCCTTCCAGCTGTTGTAGCTCGCCGGCACGCCGCGCCAGTTCTACTTCCAAACGCTCCAGCCTGCTCACGGCATCCTGGCCAATGGTCGATTGCAGTACGTTCGGATCCGCATTCAGAAGTCGCAGCGAACCAATCGTGTCGTCTACATAACCACGTAGCGCGCGGTCATGCGGATCGAGCTTGCCGCGCAGCGCGCCCAAGTCCCCAATAGCCTCACGCACACTCTGCCCGTCCATCACCGCGCCCCGCCCACCGTTCGGATTATATTGGTTGCCACCGCCCTGGGCTTGCCCACCTTGCTGCTGACCTTCGCCCTCTCGCGAAAGATCCTGCTGTTGAAAACCCTGCTTCTGTCCCTGTTGCTGGGCGCGCGCATTCTGAGCGCTCTCCAGCATCTGCCGCAAATTGCGGACTTGCGACAGCGCTTCGGCGTTCCGGTCCCCTTGTTGAGTTTTACCGTTCGGATCGCCATTCTTCAAGGCGCGTTGCACGTCCTCCAAATCGCGGCTCAACTGCTCAATCCCCGCCGCCATATTTTCCTCAACGCCCAAATTGCGTTCACCGTAACCCTGCCGCATCCATTCAGCGGTCTTTTGCATACGCATCGCCAGCTCTTTCTGCTCGGCATCGGAGAGCGCCTTACGCATTTTCGACGAAGCGCTTGGCTCGGTAGCGGCCAAGCTCCGTTCCTGCTTCTGCATGTCGCTCTGCAATTGCTGCAGCTCTTTGGCCAGACGCGCTTTTTCGTCCGCGATGGCACGCTCTTCTGCTCCCGGTAAATGCGGTGGAATCGGCTCGGGCTCCCAATTCCGGCGGCCGTAACCGTAATAATGCGGCATCGCCGGATCTTTCATTTCCGGCGTGTCGTCTGGTCCCGGCTCCGGCTGGCCCGGCCGCATTCTCCTGGAAAAAGAGGGCTGCTCGCCGTACATGCGTTTCAAGGAATTCGCGATCCCCCGCTGCGCGTTCGCCATCTCTTGCGCCTTTTGCGACAGCCCGGCCACGGCGTTGCCGGATTGCTTTTGCATGGCTCCGCCCAGTAGGCTTTGCGCCTGAGCAAGATCTTCGGCGGCGCGCCGTTGCGCCTCCGGATCATGCTCGCTCACCGCTTTGCGCATTTCTTCTTCCGACCGGCGCAGGGCTTCCATCGATTGCCGCAAAGCCTCCTGCATCTGGCGCTGCTGCTGCTGATCGTTCCGGCTGTTTTGACTGTTCTGGCCGCTTTTGCCACCCTGCCGGCTGGAAGACGATTGGCCTGACGACTGCTGGCCGCCTTGTTGCTGCTGCTGAGAATCCTGCTGCGCCGATTGGGCCTGCTGGCTCTGCGCCATTGCCTGCATTTGCCGGCGTAGCTCTTCGGCCTCACGCCGCAATTGTTCTTCCTGCCAGCGTTGTTCAAACGCTTGCTGCTGGGCCCTTTGCGCGGCCAGTTCCTGCTGGCGGCGCGCCAGTTCCTTTAGCTTTTCCAGCGCTTCATCCACCGCCTTCTGCTGATCGCTCTGCTGCTGCTGTTGATCTTGTTGGCCGGTCTCGTATTGGTTCTTGCTCGTGTCGAGTTCCAGGTCGAACATCCGCGCCAGGTCTCGCTGCGCTCCGCCCCCACCACCGCCGCCTCCCCTTTGGCCGAAGGCGATCTGGATATCGCGGAACATGGATTCCGCGCGCAGCAAAGATTGCAACGCCTTTTGCTCAATAGGCAGGGCATCCCGCCACTTGCCCGGTTTGAGCTGGCCGACTGCTTCGTCCATCTGGCCCGCCGCCTGCGTCATCAACTTCGAGAAGTTGGCGAAGGCGGAACCGGCGCCCTCCATTTCGCGGCTCGACATGCGTTCGGCAAGCGTCTTAGCCTGATCGGAGAGCTTAGATTCCGTATCCGATAAGAACTTGGCGTTCTCCTGCAAAGCCGTGCGCGTTTTGCCCGGATCGCGTTCCTGATTCCACGTAGCGGCGATAATCTGCTTCTGCCGTTCTGAAATATCACTCTGCTGATTGCCCATTCCGCCGCCGCCTCCACCACTTTGTTGGGATTGGCTGAATTTGAAATCGAAGGGTTCCGCTTCGGCAAAAATTATGTCGCTGTGTGAAGTGTGAGTGGCATCGCGCGCGGTGGCGTACATGGAGACTAGATCTCCGGGCACCAGCTTGAAATTCTCAAGCGATAGCAATGTGGTTCCCGAAGCTTCTTTCGCGCCTTTCGTCTTCAGCAGCGGCACAATCTGTTCGGCTCCGCCATTTACCGAATAGTGAAGATCCATGCCTTCGACGGCAAAATCGTCAGACGCTTCAACCGTGACGGGCACTTCTTCAATGGGCGATACTTTTGGATCTTTGCCGGGATTGGCAATGCGGATGGAGGGCGGCTCGTCCTTGCCCGATTCGATAAAGTAATCGTCGCTGATGCGGATAGCTTCGCTGTTGTCGAGAGCGGCTACATGATACGAACCGTCTTTATGAATGGGCATCTTCGCGGTCAGCCAGTTGCCGTCGCCTTTACTCAATTCAAGACGAGCGCCGTCTTCGAAAATGAGCAAACCCCGGTCAAGCGGCTTGTCGGTGAGCACTGAGATATTGGCTTCGGTGCCTTCCACCGCGCGGATGTCGCCGCCCGGATCTTCCAGCGCATCTTTCAAACGCAGTTCCGCGGGAAAGTGCAACGCCACCTTCACCCGCTTCACACCCGGCAGATCGCGAACCGCAATTTTGAAATGCTTCGATTCTGTGCCATCGGCCTGAACGTAGTATTCCACCGGATCGGCCAAGCCGACAAACTTAAACTGATACGCGCTGCCTTCGGAACCCGGCTGCATGGAAGCGGTGTCCCATTTCGTAGCCTCGCCATAGCGCGCGTGCAAAATCACTTGATGAGCCGTGAAACCCAGAAGCTGCGCGCTGATCAGCTGATCGGATTTTCGGCGAATCGTTTTATTGCCCGGTTGGACGGCGAGATCGTACAAAGGACGCTTGCCGGGATTGCCGCTGCCGGTCCAGAACAAAGAAGCGCCATAACCCCAGTAGCCGGGGCCGGCGGCGATGAGCCAAACCAAAATACCCAGAGCCAGAGTGGCCGCTCCCAATGCGCCGTACAAGAAATTCGCTGCGGCAAACTGCTCAGGCGCATGCCGGCCCGCCACGCGCATGGCGTCTTCGGCAATCAATTCAATAAACGGATTCGCCTGATCGCGGCGCTCCGTCACAGTCAATAAACGTTCACCAAAATCGGGCGCCTGTCGCTCGGCAAGCCGTGTGACTCGTTTGCGATTCAATTTGGCGAGTGGCATGGCCAAGGCAAACGCAATAGCGGCGGCTATGGCGGCAAACAGGAGAAGGCGCAACGGCGCCACCACATTTTCAGCGAACCGATATTGATTGCCAATCCAAACCAGCAACAGCGTGAGCGCCAGAGCCGCCCCCACCGTAACCGCCGCGCCGCGCGAAGCCGCAAAGAGCCGCAGACGCGATTCCACACGCCGCAGGTAATCGTCCAATTGCCCGATGGCTGTCATGCCGTTTCCCTCTCCTCTTTTAAATACCGGCTCGCAAAAACGCTCTCCACGCTCGCCGCCAGCAGAACCAGCAGCAACACATACCGCCATAGGCTCCACGGCACGGTTGCCGTTTGGGTAGCGGCCGTTTGCTCCGCCGGAGCCATGCTTCCAGTATTGCGCCACAAAACGAGCGTTTCATCCGGAATCGCCGTCAGGTCCGATTCGCGGCGGTCGGGATGCACCGCCATCAGCGATCTTCGGCCGCTGGCGCTTTGCACTTCATAGAAGCCAGCCTGTCCCAAGTTGAACGTCATGGCCTTAGCCGCATCGCCCAGCGCCAGTTCGTGCTTGCCGGTGGGACCTATCACATCGGCCGCGGTCGTCTCATTTCTCGAATGCCGCAGAGTGGCTGGGGTTCCAACCAGAACGCTTGAAGGATGATCGCTCCCGCCCGCCAGATAAAGGCCGGATTGCGCCACGAACGGCAGGTAAGAAGCATGCAGCGGGAAATCGCTATTGGAGTTATCCAGCATGGCCGCAAAGGTGAGCACGCGGCCTTCACCCATGCGCTGTTCCAGAAAGAGCGGCGAACCGTCGGCGAATTTTGCAATCACCTTTGCGCCGGCGGCGGGCTGCATCCGCATGGTGGAGAGAAACTGTACGTTATCAAAACGCCCCACCTCCGCCACCGCCGGATTTTGCGTATCCACTTCGCCAACGCTCTGCGCCATGTTGCCGCCGCTCACCTTCGCGCCGGTTAACGGAACCGCTCCACTGCGCGCCGTATCTATGCCGGCCGCAATCAACAACCCGCCGCCTTTCTCCACATAAGAGCGAAGCTTCTGCGCCACAGCGGTTTGTAATTCGCCAGGGTCGCTCAACACGACAAAGACAAATTTTGTTAAATCCAGATTCGCCGCTTCCTCTATTGGCGCCAAATCCACCAGCAGACCAGCGCTGGCGGAAGATTCCATGGCAGCCTTGTAATAGAAGCCTTCCCGATTGCGGCCGCCGGCGTAGAGGAACAAAACGCGGCGCGGATCGGCGCGTTCCACTGAAAAAGGATACTCGTCGTCTTCCGGCAAGGCGTCATGCGGCTCCATGCGAATCTCACCGCGATTGGCCCCATAAGGAACATCGAAGCCCAGAAACTCTACTTGGGCGCGGCCATTCGCCGGTACGGTGACGGATTTCGTTGCGAGCGTTTTATGGTTCAGCACCAACAAGACTTGGCGCATCACGGTGGCGGTTTGCCAGCCGGCAATGGTAGCAGTCAAGCGGCTGGTTTTCGGATCGAAAATTTGCGCCGGTACCGTAACGTTCTCTACCGCCCAGTTTTCCTTCTTAGCTTCCGCAAGGGAATGCAGTTCCAGCGTTGTGCCCGGTTCAAGCTGCAAATCGGCAAAGCCTTTGGAGGGCAATGAAGTCTGCTGCATATCGCTTATAAAGTGCGCTTCAATGCGCATATTTGCGGTCTTACTCAACAAACGGAGCGCGCGCGCCAGTTCGCCATAAGAACTGACTTCATCGCCGGCCGCAACCGTGTCAATGGCCGCATCAAGCGCGCTGCGCTCCGTTTCAAACGCGGTCAACGTCTCCAGATGTGAATCAAGCGCCGCGGCTTGCGCTAGAAATCCACCAGGGAGATTGCCGATCACGCGGTGCGCTTCCGCTTTTGCACGCTCCATGTGTCCGCTCGCGCGCATGCTGAACGAGCGGTCTATCGCAATAAGCGTAAGTTTGCGCCGGGTTTGCGAGGCCGTACCGCGCATGATGAACGGATTGGCAAATGCCAGCGCCAGCAGCACCAACAAAGCCAGTCGCAGCGCCAGCAGCATCAGGTAGCGCAAGCGGCGGTGCCTTACGGAGCTTTGTACGCGCCGCTCAAAGAACATCAATGAGCTAAACGGCTGCGGCGTGCGTTTGAATTGCCGCAACAGGTGTAGCCACAGGGGAAGCCCAACTGCCGCCAGCCCAGCCAGGAACCAAGGCGAAAGAAATCCCATTCACATTCTTCCTTGCCGGATGGTCAAATACTCGCGCAGCGCTTGATCCAGCGGCCGGTCCGTTCGCAGCAGAAAGTAATCCATGCCGGCGGCTTGGGTTTTCGTGCGCAGATCTTCAATGTGCGATTGAATCTTCCCCCGGTATTCGTTTTTCGCATACTCAGGCGTAGCTTCCAGCGCCTCGCCCGTTTCCATGTCCACTAACAAAGCACCGTCATCCAGTTTGGGTTCGAGCTCGCGCGGATCTAAAACGTGGAACAGGATTAGCTCGTTCCCCCGAAAACGCAGCGGCTCCACGGTCTTCACAATCGTTTCAGGCTTTTCGAAGAAATCGGAAATCAGCGCCGTTACGCCCCGCCGTTTCATGAACTGCTGGAGTTCGAAGAACGGGCGTTCAAAATTGGTGCGTTTGCCAAGCTCAGCTTCATCAATGGCGTGTAGCAGGCGCATCAATTGGCCTTGCCGCGACGAAGGCCGTACAAAGTTCGAAACATCGTCGTTGAAGACGATCAAGCCCGCACTGTCTCGCTGCAAATGAGCCAGATACACCAACGACGAGGCCAGGTATTTCGCATAATCGAACTTTGTGACCGTGGCGCCGAAGCCCATGCTGGCGCTGGCATCGAGCAGCACCACGCTCGAGGTATTGGTCTCGCCGCGATAGCGCTTGAGATAGGCGCGTTCGGTTCGGGCGTAGACGTTCCAATCCACATGCCGCAAATCGTCGCCCGGCGTATAGGCGCGATATTCCTCAAATTCCTGACTGAAGCCGAAATCCGGCGAGCGGTGCAGACCCGCCAGGAAACCGTCCACTACCGTTTTCGCGATGAGATCGAGACCGGAGATTCCAGCCAGCACCAAAGGATCGAGATAGCGGTTTGAAACTTGGACAGGCACAATTTATCCGCGCGGCGCGGGCTTCCAATCCAGCAGCCGCCGCAAAATTTCGTCGGTATTGAGGCGGGCCGACTCAGCATGAAAATTCAGCAGGACGCGATGCCGCAGCACCGGCGCCGCCAGCGCGCGAATATCTTCATACGCTACGTGGAAGCGGCCATGCATCAACGCCCGCGCTTTGCCCGCCAGCACCAGGAATTGCGCCGCTCGAACGCTGCCGCCGAAATTGACGTATTGCGTCACAAAATCCGGGCATTCGCCGCTGTTGGGCCGCGTGGCACGCACCAGATCCACCGCATAACGGACCACCGATTCCGCCACCGGAGTCATGCGCACCAATTGCTGAAAGCCCAAAATCTCTTCACCGGTGGTGACGGTGTTCGCCTCAGCGTGGGTGGTAGTGGTTGTCAAATCGACAACTTTTATTTCATCTTCCGCCGTTAGATAATCCAACACCGCATTAAAGAGGAAACGATCCAACTGCGCCTCAGGCAAGGGATAGGTGCCTTCCAACTCGATGGGGTTCTGCGTGGCCAGCACGAAAAACGGCGCTTCGATTTTGTACTGGTTTCCGCGCACGGTGCATGACAACTCCTGCATCGCCTCAAGCAAGGCGGATTGCGTTTTCGGCGGCGTGCGGTTGATTTCATCGGCCAGCAAAACGTTGGAGAAAATCGGACCCGGCACGAACGTCCACGAACGATGGCCGGTGCTGGTGTTTTCTTCAATGATGTCGGTGCCGGTGATGTCGGACGGCATCAAATCGGGCGTAAACTGAATGCGGTTAAAACGAAGGCCGAGCGTGCGCGACAGCGTGCGCACCAACAGAGTCTTGGCCGTACCCGGAAGACCGGTGAGCAAACAGTGCCCGCCCACGAACAGTGAGATGAGCACGCTCTCAATGACGTCTTCCTGCCCCACAATGACCTTATGCACTTCTGTGCGGATCTGAGTTTGCACGTCCTGGAAGCGCTTGACGCGTTCGCGCACCTCCGACGAATCGACGGGCGTTGCGGTTGAAATGGTTGACATTTTATTGGCTTAGTTGAAGAAGAAGCTGTTGCGCGGGCTTAAATCCTGGCGCCGCCTCCAGCGCCATCACCACCTGGTCCTTGGCTTCGTCCACGCGGTGAGCCGCCTTAAGCGCTTTGGCCAATTCGTAATGCGATTCCGCGGTATCGGCGGGCTTCAACGCTACCAGCGCCTTCCCTTCCCTGACCGCGCCATCGGCGTCGCCCGCTTCCAACAGCAAAGTACCCAATCTTCGATGCGTCTCCTCATCTTCGGGATAGATGTAGTTCAGTGTCGCAAGTGTGGTTCGAGCCTGTTTGCTATTGCCGGCATCCTGCTCCCAAACGGCCAACTTCTTCAGCGACCCTACCGAAGTTCCGCCCGCGCCGCGGTACTTCTCCAACTCCGCAATCGCCGCGGTTTTATTGCCTTTCCGCTGATAAGCTTCGGCCAGTAACTCGTAGGCGCAGCCTTCGCCGGTGTATTCCGGATAGTAGTCGCGGACAACCATGCCGTCGCGAATCACATCATCAAGCTTTTTGGTGTCGAGCGAGCCCGCGTCGAAAGTTTCATGCAGCGCCTTCATGCCTTTTTTCCAATCCGCAAAATGCTTCACGGTGTTGGCGGTTTGCGGTTCAAGCCACGCCATGAATTCTTTGTCGAACTCCGCCGCGCTCAAATGCAAGTTAGCCTGCAGGGCCTCTTCGGCGGTTTTGCGAGCGGCATAGGAATGAATCATGCCCAGAAACGCGCCATCGCCCCATTTCTGGCCGATGAAATCGCAAATCTTGCCGGCTTGGTAATAAGAGATCATCACCTGCGTAGGAAACTTTGGACGCATGAAACCTTTATCCAGTTCCAACACCGGCAGCAGTTGTTTCTTTTCCAAAGCCGAAACGATATCGGGCGTCATACGGTCGCCCCAGCTTGCCGATGCCGCGCCTTCTTCATGCACAGCCAGCCCCTCCGTGAACCAGCGCGGCACCAGATGGTGCGTGGCGTTCAGCACAAAAACGTGACTGAACTCGTGCCACATCGTGCTGGCCCAATCAAACTGTCCTGGAGCGCGCGCCGAAGGGCTATCCATCGCCACGGCCAAGCCGAACGTAACGCCAAGCAAACCGCCCTGCCCCGGCAGCCCAAGGGTGCGCACAATGAAATCGTCATGGTTTGGATAGAGCTCTAAATGCACCGGCCCCGGCAGTTTCATCTGGTATTTCCGCTCGTAGGTGGCAATGGCTCGTTGCATTTCCGGTTCAACATAAGGCCGCAGCAAAGCTGCTTCCTTTTTGTTCAACCGCAATTCGGTGTTGGTGGTTTTGAAAGTCTCAAAGTCGTTGGATTTATCCAGCAGGCGAAGCGTATTCACTGTCTCGGCATCGCGAAAACCCGCTTCGTAGCAGCGCTCCAAATTCTGCCGCGCTTCAGCCTCCAGGCCTTGACGCAATAAGTTAACGCCCAATTGCGAACGGGCTGGCCATAGCTCCGCATTCAGCTCAAGCGCTTTGCGGAAATACTGAATGGCCTCATCATAGCGGCGGTTAATTTCAAAAAAATGGCCGCTTGTGGCGTAGGCTTCGCCATACACCGGATTGACTTTCAGAATGCGCGGCATCCATTCGGATTGCGCGTTGCCGTTCAGCCAGTCAATGGAAGCAAGCACGGCCATGCCATCCAGCGCCTCACTCGAAATAGCCAGCGCTTTTTGGGCTTCGTCCGCCGCTTTTTTCGCCTCGTTATCTTCCAGCGCCAAATACGCCAGCAGTTCGTGCGCCTGATATAGCCTGGGATCGTGATCCAGGGCTTGCTCACACAAGTCGGCCGATCGTTTGTCGAAACTCTGCGCGGCCAACCGCGCCAAGGCCAGATAAGCAGGCGCGAAATTGGCATCGGCGGTAATCGCTTCCGTAAACAATTTGGCGGCATCGGCCAGCTTGGAGTGCTCTAGGAAGAACAAGCCCCACTCGGTCTTAAACTGAGCCGGTTTTGCAGCGCTTTTCTCCGCCAAGCGAAACTCGTCATTGGCCTCCTGAGTTTTGTTCAGCCCCCATAAGGCTTCGGCCTGCGAAAACGTGTCGCCGCTTCGCAGCAAAGCGGTAAAACACGCGCGCGCTTCGCTCATCTGCCCGTGATGGCGCAGGGCTTTGCAGTTTTCGCCCGGGGTCGCCCCCATTACCGGCAGCAAGACCGCCCCAAACAGGATGGCGAACCATTTCACCGGTCAATCTCCGCCTGGGTGCGCGCCAGTTCAAGCAGCAAAGCTGTGAGCTGGTGCTTGTAATCGTTTTCCTCCATCGCAGCCTTCTCATACTTGAGACGATCAATCTTGGCTTCGAGTTCTTCTTTCTTGCTGACGAGCCGCTGTTTCTCAGGCGATATCGCCTTGCCAGTCTCCGTGCGCTGGCGTATCAATACAAACGACCCGGCCAGCAGGCCTTGACCGTTTTCAGGCTTCGGATCGCGCACGCCGGTGGCATTGGCGGTATCGGTTATTAACGCATGCTCGGTCGCCAGCAGTTTCTCTTCTTCGAAATAGGCGGCGGTCTTGCGGTCGGCATAGCGGAACGCTTCCAGCGCCGAAACCGCGCCGTTCTTGTCCGTGTCCGCGCCTGGATCGTGCAGCGCATCCACCCAATAACGCGCAAACACGGGCGCATTCTTTTCAGTGCCCGATTTAGTAGCCGCTATGACAATCCGCTCTTTTCGCGCGAGCACAGCGAGAGAGGCGCCGCTGCAACTCGTCATATTTACCACCAGTTGGCGGCGTGCCGGAATGCGGTTCAGGGTTTTTGCCAATTCGGCCCCGCTCATGTCCGGACCGGGCAAATTGATTTTGTAATCTGTCCCGTCAAAGCTCCCATGGCCAATAAGGAACAGCGCAAACGTGTCCGATTCACCCGTTTCGCTTGCCACTTTGGCCAGCGCCTGCTCGACTTGCAGCTTGCTCGCGGAAGCTCCGCTCAAGGTGATAACGTGCGCATCGGGATCGCTCTTCAATTGACGGTCAAGATCTTGCGCCCATTTTACGAATTGAGTCTCGTATTCGGGAGCGCCACCCAAACCAGCCACAATCACAAAATAGTTCGCGGCCGAAAGGCTCACACTCAGACACAGCAAAATGAAAAGCGCTCTCATACCACTCCCCAGCGCCTCCGCAAGAGCCACTCAGTCGACTTCAGCGCCAGCACCAGCAGAAACACCACCGGCATATCCCAAATCTCTTTGATCTCACGCCCCGTAATACCCGCTTCCGAAAAAGAAATCTCCCGAGCCAGATGATTGGCATTGCGCGGGGTATAGTAGCGGCCACCGGTCTGCTCAGCGAGTTTTTCGAGAAGCTCGCGATTCTGTTCGCGATGGAAGTTTTCCGCTTGGCCATCTTCGCGCCGGAAGGTAAGGGCGTCGCGCCCTAGAGATGTGCCGCCCTGGCGGGCTGTTACTTCAGCGACATAAGAGCCCGTTTTCTCGGCTTGCCAATCGGCCGCGTACACGCCCGGCGAAAGTGGCGCGGGATGCAGCGGGACGGTCTCCGAAGAGCCGTCCGGAGCAATCACTTTCGCATCCACCTGGGCGTCGCTGGCCGGGAGATACTGCTTGTCCCGCACCTCGGCACGCAGTTCCACATGCCCTTCGTCTTCAAGATTGGCATTAGGTGTGGATGCCACCACTCGCGACGGCGTAGCGCCCACTACCCAGCGGAGCAACTGACGCCAAAACGTTTCCTGGCTTACATCGCCCAGCGGTTGCTGCATGCGCCAGCGCCAACTTCCGGCGCTGGCAAACACCGCGCTCCGCCCACGCCCATAATTTTCCGTCACCAAAAGCGGCAGCCGGTTGCCGCCCGCATCGACCCGCGCCAAAACCACCGCGCCCGGTTTCGGAGCGCCTGGATCTTGATAATTCGCCAGATAAGGGAGGATCTCCCAATGGTTATTGCTCTTTGTCGCGTCGTCTTCAATCCGGCACAAAAGGCTTCTGCGCCCGGCATCGGTGAGTTCCGCCGCCACAAAGCTTCTTTGAAAGGTGTTCTTACGCTGCGGCAGTTGCACCGGCAGCAAATCCGTAAAGGGAGCCACATTGTAGCCGCCATCGCCCAACGCCCAGCGGCCCGCCAGAAAAAGTAACCCGCCGCCGCGCCGATCGACAAAATTCTTGATTGCCTCAGTCTGGCTCGGTGTGAAAAACGCCTCTTCCACGCTGCCTAGAATGATGCCCTCATATTCGAACAAATCTTCAGGCTTGCTAGGGAAACCCTCTTCTAATTCGTTCGGTGTCGCGATCCCCTGCCGGTAAATCTTGTTCTGCGTGGTGCGCAGCATGGACACTATGTTGATAGCTGGATCGTCATCCACTGCGCGCCGGATAAATTTATACTCCCAGCGCGGCTCGCCTTCCACATAGAGAATTCGATGCTTGCCGCTCTGGACCCAAAGCACCCTCGTGAGACGGTTGTTTTCGAGATTGGTTTCGCCCTCCAACGGGTCGATCCGAACTTCCAGACTCTTCACGCCTCCCGGACCGGCGTTGAACTCCAACGCTTCCACTTGCTTGCCCGATTCACTCAGCGCGATTTCCCGCGACGCCAAGACTTTGCCGCCGCCCGACAAATTCAAGCGCGCCTGCTTGCCGCCGAAACCGTTCTGCCGAATCGTGACTTGCGCCTCTAGCCGAGATCCCTCCAGCGCTTTGTTCGATACGTCAAACCCATCCAGTTCCACGTCTGAAGACAATTCTGTTTTACCGAAGCCGATGGTATTCACCGGCAGCCTGCGGCGCTGCAGCTCGGTGAGAGTTTTCAGATCCAGGCCGCCCGAATTATCGGCGCCATCGCTCATCAAAACAACCGCGCCAATGGGAAGAGTGGCGGCTTCATCGGCGAGTTCCCGCAACCCTTTGCCGATCTGGGTAGAAGTCTGCATCGCGCAGAGCTGCGAGAGATTCTCAATGCGCTCCACACCGGCCCCTAAGCGATAGAGCCTGACTTGATACCGGCTCTGCAAATCCTTTAACAAGCCAGTTTCCAACAGATGAACCGCCGTCTGTTGGCGCGAATCGCCGGTATCTTTCAACGCCATGCTGCGGCTGTCGTCCATCACAACCGCGATAATGTTCTGCTGTTGCTTGAGCGATGTGACAGAGATGGCGGGTTGCCACAGCAGCAATAGTAAGAGCGCCAGCAGCGCCGAATCCAGCGCCCAGAGCACCACCGAACGATAGCCCCGCAAAGCTTTGGTGAAGCGTTCGCGTTTGGCAATCAGGAACGCTGCCAATCCAGCGGCGGCCGCCCATACCAGCAGCAACAAGACCCACCGCGGCCACGATCCCAAGAGCACAAAATGCCCCTTTGCGAAGACGTCGAGCGGATATTTGAAGAAGAACTCAAACATGGGCGGGGGTCATTTCCTAATGTGTCATGGCGTAAATCAGATAGTTAACCCCTATGCGGAATCCAAGGGCGGAGTATTGTTCGGGATACCTGGGATTATCGGCATGCTCCCACGAATCCCCCAGATCCATGTTGTGGCAAATCGCCACCATTAGGCGGTGCTTATCGTCGTAGATACCCCGCCAACGGGCGTCGAACCCGTCTTTTTCGGCAACTCTGCCGGTGTACAACACTTGTTCGCCGGGTACCTGATAACGGTCGTCCAAATCATAGACACTGTGAAAAATCGGATCGGCATTCGGTATGTCGACAATTGCGCGATCGGGAAACACTTTCTTCATGCTCTCGGTGAACGTCCGCCACTCCTCGCTGCCATGAAAATCGTCACACATGAAAAACCCGCCGCGTAGCAGGAAATCGCGCAGCTTGGCGGCTTGGAAATCGGTGAGGTCCCAATGGCCCACTTCCACTGCATAGAGCCAGGGCCAGTTGTAAATATCGTCGCCATCTTCGGCAGCCACCGGTTCCTCCGCTGAACGAACTTGTACACGCGTAAGACGGCGCACGGCGGCCGAAAGGTGACGGTCAGATCGCGGATAATCGATGGTCCAGTTGTGCAAGCGCCCGCGAAAGGTGGGGACGGCGCGGTACATGAAGCGGGCGAACACCCACTCGCCGGGGACGTCATAATCGGGCGGAATCGGAAAATTGTTGTATTCCCAAGCCGGATATTCGCGAAACGTTCCGGGCTGCTGCTCCTTGCGAGTGGTGCGTTTCCCAACGTTGCTGGGATCGTTGGGCAACGCTTCCTGATCGGGCAGCGGAACGGTAGCGCAAATGGCGCTAAAGATGGCGAGACACGAGAAGATGACTAAAGACACGCCACGTAAGCGCATAGAATTCGAGTGGCTGGCGACAGAATAGCATGGTCAAACGAGTTGGATACAAATTCGCCTTGTGACGGGTGTGCGACACAGAAATGATAGATTCAGCGGAGCATTAGCCAAAAGATCAAATCCTTGCGTAGGAATACGTGGCTGAGCCGCGACTGCAAGGCGGCCGCGACGCCTCTACCTGTACCAAAGGAGCGGTAACGACAGACTTTACCGGCTCGATAATTATCCGGTCGCGACAAGGCTCCGCATCCATGTCGCACAAACCCTTGTGACGGCGTTTCAGCGCATCACATCAGCCCAACTCCGCGAACAGCTCCCCAAGAGGGACGCGGATTGGAGAGTCGGGAACTTCTAACACTCCGCCTTCGGGTTCACGAAAACCGCCAGGAATGCAAACGTAAGCTCGGGTTTTGGCCGGGTCCGGATTCAGTACCCAAATGTTCGGAACGCCAAAAGCCCGATAATCGTCGATGCGTTCCTGCAAGCTCTGTAGCGTGTCCTGTTTAGACAGTATTTCGACGCAGATCAGCGGCGGCTCGGTAAAGACCGGTTCGAGCTTTTGCATTCGGGAAACAATACATAGGTCGGGAACGCGAAACCGGCCCGGCGCCACTTGAATTCGTTGCTCAGGCAGAACGCGAATGCTCCATTCGTGTTGGCGGCCGCGCATCCAGGCTACCAGCGCGCCCTGAAGATTGCTGTGATCGTATTCACCCACGTTGCGTTCGATGAGTTGCCCGTCGAGCAGTTCCTGATCGGGTCGATAGGTGGTATTCAAATACTCGCTAACCGACACCAGCGCTGCGACTGCCATAGTGCCCCCTCCACTATGATTATGCCGGATAGTGGCTGACAACAAATTAGCATGGGTGTGCGACCCCAGAAATGACAGATTTAGCGCAGTATTAGCCAAGAGATCAAATCCTTGCGTAGGAATACGTGGTGACCGCGACGGCAAGGCGGCCCCGCCGCCTCTACTTGTACCAAAGGAGCGGTAACGACAGGCTTTACCGGCTCGATAATTACCCGGTCGCGACAAGGCTCCCCTTCCATGTCGCACACCCATGGTCATCGGGATGGACTGCCTGCAGGCAATCTCGCCTCAATCGGGCCGCTCTCATTTTGTTTCAGGGGGAAACGTGGCACAAGTACAGCCGCGCTCTCTGGCAGCGTAAGTCAGCATTTCAAACCGTGCAAATCTCAATCTTTTCCTTCAGCGAAGGAATAGGTTCTCGCACCGGCGTGTATTCGTGTGAGATACGCCCCCGAACCCCAAATCGGGTTCGCCCTGGGCAATTCGGTGCA
Source organism: Bryobacterales bacterium (assembly GCA_963785595.1). GTDB lineage: Bacteria > Acidobacteriota > Terriglobia > Bryobacterales > Bryobacteraceae > Bog-105. The sequence goes on from CAWAVY010000008.1 coordinate 497,965, forward strand.
ATTCGGCATCAGCCTGTCAACGATCATTTCAAAACGTAGAAATTTGGACTTTGGGCCGGCCAGCAACATCATCTGCGCCGGAGGCGCAATCATCCGTCCGATCATCTGCACCTTCCGTCGATAACTTCAGCTCCTCCACTGCGTGTCCCGGTTTGCATAAGTGTGGAGCTTTGGAGCGGTCTCCAAAGTATTCGCGGCGGTCAACTTCCAAACAGCCGCCCATTTGACGCGATTAGTAAGGCCTGCGCCGTTAGAACGAAGTCGCTTGCGCGACGGACGCTTCGCGTATATCATTTTGGCAGGGCAACTGCAATGTCGGCAATCGTTATCACCGGTGCGCTTGAAGCGATGCATTTCGCCGAAGTTCTGCTCTGCGCAGCAGGTTCAGATTGAATTATATGCACTTGCCCTGCCAAACCTCAGGGCGACTTCCTTCAAACGTCCCTATCTAAAGCGCCCGGACCTGGACTATCCTCGCGCCTGAACTTCGTCTGCCGGGGCGCTTCAGATAGAGTCCTAGCGTTACTGACGATCTATCCGCACCCCATAGTCGGGGACAGGAACGGCGCGGCTGCCCCGAGACTGCCCGATAAACGGTTCGGCGGTCAAGGGGAGCCTATGTGACGGGAACAGGCGTCGGTACTCGAGTGATTGAGACCACCGTAATGTCGTCTTCCTGTCCGAATTGCCGCGCGGCTTGGGCGATCTCGACAGCAGGCCCGGTTGCCAGTTCCTGCGCGCGCTGGAATCCGAGCAAGTCACGCTTGACATTACGCGCTTCGACCACGCCATCAGACACCCACAGCACACGATCGCCAGGTTCTAACTTAATATGCAGTTCTGTCCAGTGCGCATCGCCGTCGATTCCAAGCGGGAGACCAGGCGGAGTCGCAACTTCTTCTCCGTTGCGGTAGGGGGCGAGATGCCCGGCACTGGCGATTGTCAAAGAGCCGTCGGCTGTGAACAGCGCGCAAGAACACGTGGTAAATCCACCTTCGCTTCGGCCCAGCAAAACCGTATTGAGGTCGCGCAAAAGCGTCCCGGGTGCATCCGATCGGCGATTCTGAAGTGCGCCGACAATGACTGAAACGACTAGAGCCGCCTTCATGCCTTTCCCGCTAACGTCACCCACGATGGCGAGAAGCGCGTCGTTGGAAGCCGAAAAGAGCTGAAAGAAATCGCCGCCTACCTCGGTTGCGGGATGGTAGCTCGCGTCAATATCGAATCCAGCGACGTGGATCGATTGAGACGGAACCAAAAGCTCTTGCACATGCCGCGCCGCATCCATTTCACCTCGCAACCGCTCCTGTTCATCGCGAAAGAGTTGATTTGTCTTATGCGTCTGCATAGCCATGGCAGGTACCAGAATCAGAAGCGCCGCGTCAAGATACCACAAAGAAAAGCCTGCTAAGTCGAAGTTGGTGCGGATCCCCGCTCCATAAAAGATATCGGCTGTCGCGATCAGGCTAGCGATTGCATAACCGGAAAAGATCCCCACAACGACCCCCGCTCCAGAAGTGCGTTTTCGCGCCTCATTCGCCGCAACGGCCAGTGGAGGAACAAGGCCAAGAACAAAGGTCCAACCAGCTAAAGACACGTTATACGGTAGTATTTGAAAAATCGCATTCGCGGCCCATATTAGAAATAAGATCTCGAGGCAGCGCGCTGCCCAGGGCACGCGGCGTCGAAAAAGAGAGTACGCGAACTCAATCCAGAAAACTGGCCCAACGCAAGCGAAAATCCACGTGAACTTGCCCACCATATCCGCGGGTAAGACCAACGGTCCAAAATTTAAGTAGAACTCGTTGAGAACTACCAAGGCGCGGGCAATCAGAAACGCTCCCAGCCAGCGAAAGGCTCCGCCTTGCGCAACCGACGGCGGCAACAGCAAGAAGTACAAACCGGCCAGAAAGATACTGAAATCAACCAATAGCTGCAAAAGGAGAGATTGGAAGTCCCGAGCCAGGAGGGCGGTCTGAACCTCCTCGATTGATATACGCTCGCCAATTCTGTTATCGACTGGCAGGACGCGAGCCAGCCTGGCGCCTGGGAATCCGACGTAGCATGCGCGCAGAGCGAGAGTATGTTGCTCAGCGCCCGTCTCAGAATTTGCTAATGGGAATATTTGCCAACGCGGCACAAACAACCGGCTGCAAGGCTGGCCGAAATTGCCGAGCCGTTTCCCGTCCCAGTAAAGCTCGTAGGCGGAGGCGATCGGACCCAGCAGCAGAGCAGGACTAGAAAGTGCGCTGGTGCGGACCTGAAGCCGCACCCAAAAGAGACCGCGGTTTGAGGCGGCGGCCCTGGAACCTTAAGGATCTGCCAACTCGAATCGTCAAACGACGGCCCAGCCCAGCGCACATCATCGCCCGCGTGCCAGCGCCACGCGCCGTTCAGTCTGGCGGTCCAGGAACCGGACGTAGCGTTGGTAACGGCATCTTGTGCGAAGCCGCTTATGGCGAGGCACGCGAGAAGTGCTAGCTTATGCCACATGGACAGGGACCGGCTGCCGAGTGATTGAGACTACCGTAATGTCGTCTTCTTGCCCGAATTCCTGCGCGGCCCGAGCAATATCAGCGGCAGACCGGGTTGCGAGTTCCTGGGTGCGCCTGAATCCGAGCAGATCAAGCTTCCCGTTGCGCGCCTCAACCACACCGTCCGAAACCCAGAGGAGGCGGTCGCCCGGCTCCAGCTCAATGCGCAGTTCTGGCCAGCGCGCATCGGCGTCGATTCCAAGAGGAAGAGCTGGTGAAATCGGGATTTCTTCGCCGTTCCGATATGGCGCGAGATGTCCGGCGTTGGCGATAGTTACCGCACCTTCGGCCCCGAACAAAGCGCAGCAAGAGGTGGTGAACCCGCCTTCGCTCGATCCCAGCAGCACCGCGTTCAACTCCGTCAACACATCCGACGGCTCATCGGACTTGCGGTTCCGTAGGGCGCCGGCAATGAGCGAAACGAGCAATGCGGCTTTCATTCCTTTGCCACTCACGTCGCCCACAACGACGAGGAGCGAGTCGTTAACGGCGGGAAAGAGTTGAAAGAAATCTCCCCCCACTTCGGTCGCGGGATGATAGCTCGCGTCAATTGCAAAGCCCGGCACCTGGATAGCTTGAGACGGGAGCAGAATTTCCTGCACCTGCCGGGCAGCCACCATCTCACCGCGCAAACGTTCGCGTTCGTCTCGAAAACGCAGATTCGTTTTGTGGATCTGCATCGCCATCGCGGGCACCCAAACTAGATACATGGCATCCCAGGACCACAGCCGGAATCCGGCGATGTTGATAGCAAGGGGCGCGGGTATGCCGTAGGCGACTTGAATCCCGACGGCAACTACGTTGTATAGCGCTGTGGCCCCGAACACAGCGAAAAGCACCAGAGTTAGACCCGCATCCAAAGTGTGTTTGCGGAATTCCGTGGCCGCGACCGCAATAGACACGATTGCAGGAATTAACAGAATAGCGAGCCTGGGCGTTATCGCCGAATACGGGAAGGGCACAGGCGCAGCCAGCGCCGCAAGTAGCCACGCCACGCAGCGCACGGCGAGGGGTACTGGGCGTCCGAAGAACGCATAGGAGAACTCGATGATGCCAAGACAGCTAACCCATATCACCGCCCAAAAGATCGCGGCCATGATGTTGCCCGGGATATTGAGAGGACCGTAATTCAAATAGAACTGGCACATAACGACAACCCCGCGTCCAAGCAGGACGATGCCGAACCACCGAAAGGCACTGCCTTTTGAAACCGGCGGTGCAAGCAGCAGGAAATAGAATCCTGCCAGTAAGAAGCCGAAATCGATAAGGAGATTCAGCAGCCATGGCTGAAAGTCTGCGCGCATCTGGGCAGCCGCTGCTTCGTACAGAGCGGCCAAGTCTCCGACTCGGTTGTCTCCGGCGTAAACCTGCGACTGGCGAGTAGGGAGCCCAAATCCGGGGCCGATTTGAGCGACGCGAATCGCTGCCACGTGGGTGCCCGGCATCGCGAGCCTGGGCGGCAGACGATACGTTTGCCATCGAGGCACGAACCATCTAAGACGAGAGGGGTCGCCGAAGCCGCCGATTCCTTCACCGTCCCAGTAAACGTCGTCCGCCCAGGCGATGGGCCCCAGCAGCAGTCCTGGATCTGTGGTGCGGCCAATCTGAAAATGCAGCCTGACCCAATAACGTCGATTTGGCGGCAACGGACCTGGCAGCTGTAGCGGCGACCAATCGGCATCGTCGAATGCCGCCGCGGCCCATCGCATGTTGTCGCCTGCGTGCCAGCGCCAAGTCCCGTCAAGCGTAGCTGTCCAGGGGCCCGACTCGGCCTTGATCGTTGACTGAGCGCCTGCACATAGCGCGGTGAAACAAAAAACTGCGACGCCACGCCACATACCCGGCATTTCGACCTACCCTCCGAACGCCGCTTTCGCCGCCGATTCGGTCGGGTGCAGGGAAGTGTATTTGGTTAGCCCCAGCATCGTGAACACTTTTTGAAAGTGCGGAGTGAGCCCAAAGGTCTGCACCTTGTGCCCGGATTTGTTCGCTTCCATCAAGAATTGAATGACCAAAGCAATTCCGCTGCTGTTCAGGTATTGCACCTTGCTGAAATCCAACAGGATTTCTTTGGTTTCCGGCGCTAGCTTCTCGTAAGTGCCAAGCACCGCGTCTTTGCTGGCACTGGTGACGTCTCCTTCGAAACGCAAAATAGCGAGCGACCCGCTGCGCTCCACCTTCGCTTTAGTTTGTGCGTGCGGCGCCATCGCTTACTCCCTTCTCTCTATCTAGATGAATAGCGAGACGCGCATAGCTGCCGCCGCGCTTATCGCTAACCCACTCCGCTTCATCTACCAGCGATTGGATCAGAAACATGCCCATGCCCCTCAGCTCCTCTTCCCCGTGCATCTTGCGATCGATGTTTGGCGTCTGAATTGGCTTTTTCCCTGCGCCCGACCCTCGGTCGACTATCTTCACTTCAAGCGTGTTCTCCGCCATGGAGAGAATCACCAGAACCGTTTGCGAGGCGTCTAGTCGATTGCCATGTTCAATGGCATTGATGCAAGCCTCCGCCACCGCGGTTTTGAGATCTTCAATGCGGTCTTCCGAAAAGCCCATCATTTCGGCCACAGTTGCGGCGGTGCTCATCGCAACCTTTTCAAAGCCGAGGCGAGAAGGAACCCTCAACTCTGTTGTGACTGCCTGCTCAGTACCTGCGGGAGCTCCACTCATCTAATGTCTTCCGGGTTGTGGCGAAGCAGAGCCAGCGCAGTCATGTCGTCACTCTGCTCCGAGCTGCCGGCAAAATCGCTTAACTGCCGCCAAAGGCAATCGAGCAGCGCGCCGCACTCCCGCTCCGTGCTTTGCACGAACCCGCTCAACAGGCGTGCCATCCCAAACTCCTCGTCACCTTGGAAGACCTCAGTCAGGCCGTCGGTGTAAAAAAGCAACTTCGTGTTTGGCGTGAGTGAATAGCGTTCGACGGAGTATCTCATACTCGGGAACATGCCAAGCGGTGGGCCGCTTGCCTCGAGCAAGGAATGACAACCATCGTCTTGCACCAGGAACCCCGGATTATGGCCCGCGTTTACTACCTCAGCCTCGTGCAGACGCGCATCTAGTCGCATAATAATGGCTGTCACATACCGTCTTTGCGACTCGGGGCCTTCGCCGTGATGAAGGTCGTTGATGCGTTCAGCTAACTCAACAATCGGCACTCCTGCTATCGTCATTGCCCGGAAAGCGGCACGGAATGAGGCACTCACCAGGGCTGAGGCGAGTCCCTTGCCGGCAACGTCCGCAACGATCATCATGTACTGGTCGTCAGGCAGGGGGACAATGTCCAGGTAGTCACCACCAATTTCAAAGCAGGCCTTGTAACGGTAGTCAACGTCATAGCCAGCGATAATCGGAAGAGTTTGTGGGAGAAGGCTGCTTTGAATGGCTCGGGCGGCGCCGAGATCCTGCTGAACGCGCTCCCAAGCAAGAAGGTGTTTGTGTTGCCGGGCATTCTCGACGGCAACAGACGACTGCAAGCCGAGCCCCTCGAGGAAGTCCTGTTCCTCCAGAGTAAGAGGCTTCCCTGGTCGCAAAACCACCAGGCGCGTTAACAATCCCCCGCGCTTATCAAGCAGCCGTACGCTGGGACAGGCGGCCCATTCTTCGGGATGATCACCCTGCGCCCATTCTGGGACGCGCCCGTAACTGGTTCGCCGCGCCGACGCGATCGACTCGCTCTCCGTGAAAAAGGCCCCGTCAGCTTCGAGTTCCTTGACGGTGATCTCCAGGGCGCAATGGAGAACATCATCCAGATCGAGCGCCCCGTGCACCATTCGCGAAGCCTCGAGGAGCGCCTGCAGGCGGGCAATTTCCTGCTGAAAGCCAAGGGTTTCGTTATGAACCGATTCCGTCAAAGACATCGCAGACTTAAACCTTCGGACTTAGCTATCATATCGAGTCCGCACTTGATCGTTATCCACTGGTCGCCAATAATCGCCGCGCAATTTAGAATCCTCGTGGGGCGACATCGGAACCGTCAGGAGGTGGCCTGAAGAAGCATCGAGGCTGCGATCGGTAATGCCTGGTCTAAAATAACCGGCCCAAATCTGCTTGCACAAAATGCAGCGTGAGCGACTTAGAATCAACTAGTTTGGCCGGTTATTTCCGATTTATCCGGTCCAATCTCTGCACGCGCGACCTTCTGAGCAAGTCAACGCTGCGCGGGCATGACGATTGGCCGGATAAGTCACAAAGCATTTAGTAATCTCCGCCAACCGGTGAAACGCGCAGCCAGCCCGGTCCGCCATCCGGTTCGGGTGACATAATTTCGAAGTGGCTCATGTGAAGATCGACGCGGACACTATTCTGCGCCTTCGGTTTTGCGCCCATGTGGCCTGCCGGGCGGGGCTCACAATCTGCGTCAGTTGCGACCGTGGCCAGCGCTATTGTAGTCCGGAATGCCGGTTGGAAGTTCGGCGTCGGCAGCGACATGAGGCTAACCGTCGCTACCAGCAAAGCGAGCCGGGAAGAGAGTGCCACCGCCTTTGTCAGCAGCGCTATCGGAATCGGGCGCGCCAACAAGCCGTGACAGATCAGCCTATCGCGCCGATCACTTCCGGAGCGCCTCCGCAGCCGCCGACCGTGTGTCGGTGCGCGATTTGCGGCCGTCGTAGCCCCTGGATTGACCCATTCCCGACGATTCCTCGACAATTGCGGCGCGGCCGCCGTTCAAAAAAATACGTTTTTACATGATCGTTAACATCAGCCACAAACAAGAGAAGGGTCGGCTATTTCGTCGAACGCCAACCCACTTTTCCGCCCTCGGGGACACGGTCACAGCGATTGACGATTTATTTTCAACCCACTAACCACATGAAAGCAGACCGTTTATCTCCTTTTGACCCCTATTGCCTTATCCAGGCGAACCCCGGCTCGCGCCAAATTCAAACCAGTTAGAGGCGATTGTCGTCTGGCGTCTTCCATGCAGCTCTGTGGATCGCGTCCGCATCCGCCGAGCCGGGAACGTTCCGGCTTCGATCTTTCTAAACCGAATATGATGAGCGTTGAGAAAAACGCCATCCCACGAACGAACCGGCTCAAGGTTTGTCCCAACGGCGCGCTGCCGTCCCGCCGTTGGGTTTGTTTTTTCAAATCGGCTGCCAACCCGGAATTGGGTTCGTATCGCAAAATCACATGTCGGACCGCAAACCGCGGCGATGACCCTATCCTAAGCACAAGGTCGATCCCGCCGTTTAGGTTCGTTTTTTCAAATGGCTGCCATCGCGCAATTGGCTTCGTATCGCAAAATCACATGTCGGACCGCAAACCGCGGCGATGCTCCCTACCCTAAACAGAAGGTCGATCCCGCCGTTTGGGTTCGTTTTTTCAAATCGGCTGCCAACCCGGAATTGGGTTCGTATCGCAAAATCACATGTCGGACCGCAAACCGCGGCGATGACCCTATCCTAAGCACAAGGTCGATCCCGCCGTTTAGCTTCGTTTTTTCAAATGGCTGCCATCGCGGAATTGGGTTCGTATCTCAAAATCACTGTCGGACTGGAAAACCGCCGCGACGATCCCTCCCTTAAGCCCAGGGCCCATCCCGCCGTTTGGGTTCGTTTTTCAAATCGGCTGGCAACCCGGAATTGGGTTCGTATCGCAAAATCGCACGTCGGACTGGAACCCCGGCAACGATCCCCCTCCTAAGCACAAGGTCCATCCCGCCGCTTGGGTTTGTTTTTTCAAATCGGCCTTGCTGGGCCCGGAATTTGGGTTCGTATCGCAAAAATCCTGTCGACCCCGCAACCATTGCCGATTCGCTCAAACCGTGCAAATCTCAATCGCTTCCTTCAGCGAAGTAATCGGATCCCCCACCGGCGTATATTCATGCGAAATCACCCCCGTAAACCCCAAGTCTGCAATCGCCTTCGCCACCACGTGATAATTCAGCTCTTGCGTCTGATCGATCTCATGCCGCCCCGGATTACCGCCCGTATGAAAATGCGCCAAATATTGGAAATTCTCCCGAATGGTGCGAACGATATCGCCTTCCATAATCTGCATATGATAAATGTCGTACAGCAGCTTGACGCGCGGAGAATCGACGCGCTTCATCACCCCCACTCCCCACGCCGTGTGATCGCACATGTAATCCTTGTGATTCACTTTGCTGTTGAGCAATTCCAGGCAAATCGTCACCCCTTTGTCTTCGGCCTGGGCTTTCACTTTATTCAGAAACGTCACAGAGTTGTCGGCTCCTACTTCGTCGGCCATGCCGCGCCGGTTGCCGGAGAGCGTGATGACATTCGGGCAACCGGCGGAGGCCGCCAAATCAATTCCTTCACGCAGTGTTTTTTCAATGCGGTCGTGATTTTGTGTCTGGTTGATGCCATCGGGAATGGTTCCGCCAAAAGGCGGCGGCAGCATAGTGGGAACCAAGCCGTACTTCTTCAAAGTGGGCCAGTCTTCCGGCTTCACCAGGTCGAAACCATAAATGCCTAAGTTCGCAGCCTCGCGGCACATGTCGTCCAGGGACATCGGTTTGCCGCGAAACACGCCGCCCGTCACGCCCTGTTTGAGGCGCCCTTTTCGTTTCACCGGCTCTTGCGCGTTCAGGGCCGCCACCGCGCTTCCCAATACCGGCAGAAAAGTTCGACGCGTCATTGCAGTTCACCTCGCCAACGATTCTACGCCGAGGCCTTGCCGCGTGTTATGCTGATCGCACGTGGATCAAAGCAAAATCCATGAATTTGCCCCGTTTTTCGATCTCCGACAGTGACTGTAGAAGAGTATCTGGCGAGCGCGCCATCTATCGCCAACCTAATTGACCAAACGCTGCTGAAACCGGAAGCAACCTCGGAAGATATCGTCCGGCTGTGTCATGAGGCCGCTGAACATCGCTTCTGTTCCGTGTGCATCAATCCCTACTGGGTGCGTTTGGCCGCCGCAAGCTTAGAAGCCTCCACCGTGCGCGTTTGTACGGTCATCGGATTTCCGCTGGGCGCCAACCGCATGAAGATCAAGACGGCCGAAGCCCGCACCGCTCTAGCCGAAGGCGCAACTGAGATCGACATGGTGCTGAACATCGGCGCACTGCGTTCCGGCGACTTCGCGCCCGTGCGGAACGAAATAGCGGAATTAGCAGGGATTGCCCACACCGGCAAAGCCTTGCTGAAAGTAATTCTGGAAACCTGCCTGCTGAACGATGATCAGAAGCTCACCGCCTGCCGGTTCGCGGTGGAAGCGAGCGCCGATTTCGTCAAGACTTCCACCGGATTCTCAACTTCCGGCGCAACCGAAAACGACGTTCGTCTCATGCGCAAAGCAGTAGGCGATTCAGTTGGCGTGAAGGCGTCGGGCGGCGTTCGCTCGCTGGATGCTCTACGCCGCATGGTGGCCGCCGGCGCGAATCGGATCGGCACCAGTTCCGGTGTTCAGATCTTGCGCGAATTTCGCGAGGCCGTGGCCGCGGACAACAAGCAAACAGGCGCGTATTAAATGAAGGCGAACCCTAAAGCGCAAGTTCGGTTCCGCGAACGTGCCGAGCTTCTCGACTTCTTATTGGAAGTGAGCGCGGTGACGGCTGAGACGCTCGACCTTGACCGGCTGCTTGGAAATGTCGCCGACATTGTGAAAGACGTTGTGCCGCATGAGCTTTTCGCCATCCTGCTTTATAACGAGAAAACGCGCACCCTGCGCATGCGTTATTCAATCGGCCATCGCGATGAAGTTGCTAAGAATCTGAGCATTGCCATGGGCGAAGGTCTGGTGGGAACGGCCGCCGGCAGCCGCCAACCGATTCTGGTTCACGATGTCCGCCGCGATCCGCGTTACCTGAATGCGCTCGATGCGGTTCGGGCCGAACTGGCGGTGCCCATGCTCATTCGTAGCAAGCTGGTGGGCGTCATTGACTTGCAGTCTACCCGCGAACATGCGTTTTCGGTGCAAGACCGGTCTCTGTTGGTGTTGATTGCCAGCCGCGTGGCGACAGCCATTGACAATGCCCGCCTCTACCGCCGAGTGGAACGGCAGAACCGGACCTTACGCGTATTGGCGCATCTTTCGCAGGAATTCAGTTCCATTCTTGAGATCGATGAGTTGCTTACGAAGATTGCCGTGACAGTGCGGGCCCTTATCAACTTCGATTCGTTTAGTATTTTCCTGGTTGACGAAGAGCACAAGCTGTTGCGCTGCCGCTTTAGCCAGCGCTATGACCAAAAAGCAACCATACAGAACCTGGCACTGGGCAGGGGCCTAACGGGAGCGGCCGCTGAATCGAAGCAGGTGGTGCGCGTGGGCGATGTAACGCAAGATCCGCGCTACATTTCTAGCGATACGGACATTCGCTCGGAAGTGGCCGTGCCGCTCATCTTGCATGATCGCGTGATCGGCGTCATGGATCTGGAAAGCGAGCGCCCGTCGTTCTTTACCGACGATCATGTGCGGGCGTTATCGCTGCTGGCTCCGCAGATTGCGACGTCTGTTGAGAATGCGCGCTTGTATGGCGAATTGGCGCAGCGCGAACGGCGCATGGATCAAGACCTGCATGCCGCCTTCCGGCTGCAATCGGTTTTAGTGCCGCGCACCGTTTCCGACGTAGTGGGTGTGGAAGTGGGCATCAAGACCCGGCCGGCGCGCCAGATTAGCGGCGACTTCTACGATTTTTTTGAACATAGCGATGAATACACCCTGATCGCTTTTGGCGATGTTAGCGGCAAGGGCGCGGCGGCGGCTCTGTATGCGGCTTTGCTCTCGGGCTTGTTACGCATCTTGGCGCCGCAGCGCCGCACGCCGTCGGAATTGATGAAGGATTTGAATGAAGCGCTGCTCGAGCGCAAAGTGGATGCCCAATATGCAACGCTATCGCTGATTACCTGGGCCGCCAAAACGCGCACGTTCACGGTGGTCAGCGCGGGCACCCTGCCACCCATGTTATGCAGAGCGGGAAAAATTATCGAGTTTGAGGTAGAAGGCGTGCCCATCGGGTTGTTGGAAGGCCAACAATACGATCAGGTCACCATCGCCGCCCAGCCTAAAGATTTGCTGCTGCTCTATTCCGACGGGGTCGAAGATCAACTGGGGAAAGACGCCGCCGTCGTAGACGAAGCCACCGCTGCCGAAAAAGAAATGGAAACGTACGGACGGGCCCGATTAGAGAAAGTATTAAAAGCCAATCACCGGCTGTCACCACAACAAGTGGCCGAAAAGGTGTTTGCCGAAATCGACCTGTTTCGCGGCGCCACCGCCCTCACCGACGACCAAAGCATTGTGGCGCTGCGAGTCCTGTAGATGGGTGACGCCGATATCTTTTTCTACCGTCAAGGAGAACTGCGCTGCGAAGAAATTGAACTCAAGGCTGTGGCGGCGCAATACGGCACCCCGGCTTTTGTTTACTCGAAGGCTGCCATTCTTGCCCGATGGAATGAGTATGAGCGTGCGCTAGCCGGCATTCCTCATCGTGTCTGTTTCGCGGTAAAGGCGAATTCCAATCTGGCTGTTTTGGCCTTGTTGGCGCGCGCGGGCGCCGGGTTTGACATTGTGTCTGGCGGCGAATTGCAACGCGTGCTGAAAGCCGGTGGAGATCCAGCGGCGGTGGTTTTTTCCGGCGTGGGAAAGACGGCGCCTGAAATCGGCTTGGCGCTGGAAAAAGGCATCCACAGTTTCAATTGCGAATCCGAAGCGGAGATTGAACTACTTTCGGCCATAGCCAGCGCGCAAGGGGTGGCGGCGTCCATTGCGTTGCGCGTGAACCCCGACGTAAATGCGAAGACTCATCCTTACATTTCCACCGGGCTGCGAGAGCACAAGTTTGGGGTGGATATTGCGGCGGCGGAAGACATCTACCGGCGTGCTTCCCATTTGCCGGGCATCCGGGTTGAAGGAGTGAGCTGCCATATTGGATCGCAATTGCTCGAACTTGAGCCGTTGCTGGAAGCGGCGGACAAGACTCTGGCGCTGGTAGCCCGGCTGCGCGCGGCCGGAATGCCCATTCGCTTTCTGGATCTGGGCGGCGGCCTGGGCGTGCGATACCGGCCGGAAGAACGTAACGCCAGCATTGCCGAATTTGCCGCGCGCCTGCGGCCCAAGCTGGATGCATTGCAGTTGACGCTTATGCTTGAGCCAGGGCGTTCCATTGTTGCCGAAGCGGGTGTTCTGTTAACGAAAGTGTTGCTGGTGAAGCAAAATGGCGGAAAGACTTTTGTCGTTGTAGATGGCGCAATGAACGATCTCTTGCGCCCCGCGCTTTACCAGGCGCATCACGAAATCCTTCCGCTAACGGAAGCGCCCGACGGCCTTACAATGAAGGCGGACGTGGTGGGCCCGGTTTGCGAAACCGGCGATTTCTTTGCACGCGACCGCAAACTGCCCACGCTGAAAGCTGGCGATTTGATTGCCCTCCGCACAGCGGGTGCCTACGGCTTCGTGCTTTCCTCAAACTACAACTCACGGCCCCGGCCTTGTGAACTGTTGATTGATGGCTCAGCAGTCATTGTGGCCCGTCGCCGCGAAACGTTCGACGATTTGATTCGTGGCGAATCGCTACCATAGGCAGGATGGCTGATTCCACTTGCATCCTGGTCGAGAATCTTCATAAATCTTACGGCGATTTTGAGGCCGTCCGCGGTATTGATCTGGACGTGAAGAACGGCGAGGTTTATGGTTTGCTGGGGCCAAACGGCGCGGGCAAAACCACTACCTTGGAAATACTGGAGGGTTTGCGTCCACGAACCAGCGGAACCGTATCGGTCTTAGGACTCGATCCGGCATCCCAAAGCAAAACGATCAAAGACCGCATTGGGGTTTGTCTGCAAGCAACCAACCTGCCCGACAAAATGAAAGTGCATGAGGCGCTGGATTTGTTTGGCGCTTTTTATTCTAAACATGCCGATCGCGATCAACTCCTCAAGCGGCTGCAACTTTGGGACAAAAAAGACGCGCAGTACAAATCGTTGTCGGGCGGCCAAAAGCAGCGTGTCGCGTTGGCTCTTTCATTGATCAACGATCCGAGTCTGCTTTTTCTGGATGAGCCAACCACCGGACTTGACCCGCAAGTGCGCCACGAAATCCACGGCGTGATTCAGGAGTTGAAGCAGGATCGCCGGTCCATTCTGATCACCACCCACTACATTGAAGAGGCTGAGCGATTGTGCGATCGGGTGGCCATTATCGACGCAGGTAAGATCATCGAACTCGGGACGCCGCGCGAGATTCAGGAGCGCGTTCTGGGGCACACGCAAGTTGAAGTCACAACTGAAAAACCCCTGCCGCTCGGCCGCTTGCCGGAAAAGCTGCGAGATCAAAAGCACGTTTCGAGCGATGAGGGACGAACGTTGTCGATTCAAAGCCCTACGCCGGCCGCGCTGATTGTGGAACTGGTGCGCTGGATCGATCAGCTCGGTTTTGAGTTGCAGGACATTCATATGAAGCGGCCCACCTTGGAAGACGTATTTATCGAACTGACCGGAAAGAGACTGCGCGAAGCATGAGACCCTACATTGCACAAACCGCCAGCAATCTGCGGTTGATGGGACGCGACCGCGGCGTATTGTTTTACAGCTACATGTTTCCCATGGTCTTCTTCTTCGTGTTCGCCCAGGTGTTTCACGCCGGCGCGAGCACGGGAGCGATGGCTCAGGTTATCGCCATGGTGCTGATTATCGGCGTGCTGGGCAACGGTTTTTTCGGCGCGGGCATCCGAACGGTGTTGGACCGGGAAACCAATGTTCTGCGGCGTTTCAAGGTGGCGCCTATCAACGCTGGCCCCATTATTGTGGCGTCCATGATTTCCGGCCTGGTGGCCTATTTGCCCACCTTGTTCCTGTTTTTGATTTTTGGCCGGGTTATTTATCAAACGCCGTTCCCACACAATTTTCTTTCTCTGGTGTTCTTCCTTTCCATTGGCCTGTTGGCGTTCCGCGCCATGGGAATGATCATCGCTTCGGTTGTGAATTCGCAGCAGGAAGCAACCATTCTGGTCCAGTTCCTTTATTTGCCCATGCTCTTCCTGAGCGGCGCCACGTTCCCCACCAGCATCATGCCTGAATGGGTGCAGACCGTCGCCAATTTTCTTCCGGCCACCTATCTATTTCGTGGGTTGCACGCAATTTTGCTCGAGGGCGGCAGCGCCCTTGAATCGGAGAATCTTGTTTCCGCGCTTTGCCTGATTCTGGCAATGGCGGTGTCGCTCTTTGTGGGCATCAAGCTATTTCGCTGGGAGAAGGAAGAGAAGATTGCGGGCAAAGCGAAGCTGTGGATCCTGGTGGTGCTCGCGCCGTTCTTCATCATCGGCATCTACCAGGCGCGCACAAAGCAAAGCATCGCGCGCGAGAAGGTTTTGGACCGTGAAACCGCGCGTATGCGGACCATTCTGTTCAACAACGTGAACGTCTTCGTAGGCAACGGCGAAACCATTCAAGACGGAGCCGTGCTGATTAAAGGCGGCAAGATCGTACAGGTTTTCCGCAAGCCGCCGGCCGACACCAAATCCTTGAACGCCGATATTTTTGAAGCAGCGGGCAAGACCTTGATGCCGGGCTTGGTTGATATGCACGTACACATTGGCGCGCCGGGCGGGGTTTATCAAGATCCCCGAAAATATGCGAACCCGGAAGCGCAGGCTCGGCGTTTGGCGGCCTACCTCTATAGCGGAGTGACGGCTGTGCGCAGCACCGGCGACCTGTTGGATGGCGCGTTAGAACTTCGCCGGAATATCGCAGCCGGCAAGTATGAGGGGGCTGAATTTTTTACCTGCGGACCGCTGTTCACGGCGGAAGGCGGGCATCCGGAAGAATTGATCAAGTACTTCCCCGAATTCATGCGCAAGATGGCCAAGGAGCAGTTTCTGAGGCAGCCGAAAACGGCGGCTGAAGCGCGCGAGCAAGTGGACGCGTTGAAGACAGCCGGCGTCGATTGCATAAAAGCGGTGCTGGAAGCGGGCCATCCGGGCTGGGGCGATTTTAAACGGCTTGACGCCGACATCTATCGCGCGGTGATAATGGAAGCGCGGAAACAAGGGCTTTCTGCGGCAACGCACACCGGCAGTGACGCGGACGTTGCGCTCGCCATCGAAGTGGGCACGAATAGCATTGAGCATGGCTCGGCGGTGGATTTGATTCCAGCCGAAAGCTTCGCGGCCATGAAGGCAGGCAATATCGCTTATGATCCAACGCTCAGTGTTTTCGAAGGAGTAGCGGAGATGCAGCAGGGGCATACCCAACTGCTGAATCGTCCGTTATTGCAGCAAGCGGCCCCGGCGGATTTATTAAGCGATAGCCGTAGCGCCTTTGGGAAAGCACAACCACCTGCTGACCTTGCACCCCTGCAGGCTTTGCTTAACCGCCTGAACCAGAATCTGTTCGGCGCTTATCAAAGCGGCGTGACGCTGATTACCGGATCGGATGCCGGCAACATGCTGGTGATCCACGGGCCGACAGTGCAGCATGAACTCGAGCTCTGGGTCAAAGCGAAGATACCGCCCTCGGTAGCACTCGAAGCCGCAACGTACAACGCGGCGAAGGTGCTGCATGCCGATAGTCGCTTCGGCCTGATTCGCGAAGGCATGGATGCCACCTTCCTTGTGTTGGATGGCAATCCCCTTGAAGACATCTCCGCTACTGAGCACATCAACGCCATCTATCTGCGCGGCGAACACATAGATAGGGGCGACTTATTCGACCAATTCAAACCGTGAAAGCCGAGCGTAAACTGAAGACGCTTGACCGCGTATTGTCAAAGGCCGGGTTGGGCTCGCGCACCGAAGCACGCAGTTGGATTGGGCGCGGCCGAGTGCAAGTGAACGGGAAGCTGATTCAAACGCCCGATCATTGGGTGGATGTGGAACGCGACTCGGTAACGTTGGACGGCAAGCCGCTTGAAAAGCAGGAGCTGCGTTACATACTGCTCTATAAGCCGAAAGGTTATCTTACGACTTACAAAGATCCTGCGAACCGCCCTACAGTCTACGCCTTGCTTCCGGGAATAGGACAGTTTGTGGCCACAGTCGGCAGACTGGACCTTGATACGTCCGGCCTGCTTCTCTTAACGAATGACAGCGCTCTTACAGAGGGGATGACCAATCCGGCGTATAAGATCGATAAGACCTATTTGGTGAAGTCGTCGATTTTGCTAAGTGATGAACAACTCGCGCAGCTTGCGAAAGGTGTCGAACTCGAGGACGGGATGACGGCGCCGGCGATTGTGAAGCGGCAGCGGGATTCCCAGAAATACACGTTTCTGGAAATCACAATTCGGGAGGGCCGCAACCGTCAAGTGCGGCGCATGCTGGAAGCGCTGGGGGCAACGGTGCTGAAATTGGTACGGGTGCGGATTGGCCCGCTGTCGCTCGAAGGTTTGCAAATAGGCAAGTGGCGCGAGTTGGAGCCGGACGAAGTGATTAAGCTGCGCAAAATGACGCGCGCTAAAGAAAGGTCTTGATAGTTTCAGCGTAGTCAGGCCGTCTGCGCCGCCCGCAACGCCAAACCCCGCGCCACCGATGTAAATTCATCACCCGTGCGAATCTTCTGCACCCCGAAACGCCTTTCAAAAATCCGCCGTACCGCCGGCACAAACGAAGATCCACCCGTCAGAAAAACCATATCAACCTCCTGGGCCGCCACGCCCGTCTTCCTCAAGAGCGCCTCCACTTTCTGTTCAACGCCAGCCAGTTCCTCCGCAATCCAACTTTCAAACTCCACGCGCGTCACCAAAGCATGCAACTCCACATCTCCATCCTGAAACACGAAGCGGTCGCTTTCGGCGTGCGACAAAGCGGCCTTCGTCCTCTGCACCGCGCGATGTAAATAGAAACCCAAATCGTGATTCACCAAATACAGCAGCGCCTTGATTTTGTCCGCCTCTTCCGCCTGCCTCATCACGCTTTGCAGCATGTTCAGCGTTTCTTTCGACCGCAAAAAAGAGAGGTGGTGCCAGCGCTCCAATTTGAAATAAACCCAGTTCGGCACCGGCAGCCTCTTGCCATGCGAATTGAGAAATGATCCCGCGCCCAATTCGGGCGAAACCACATGCCGGATGATCCTCGCATCAAACGCATCCCCCGCCAGCGGCAACCCTTCGTTGCCCAGCACCGTGCGCGCGCCGTGCCGCGTTTTCCGCGCGCTGGGCCCCACTCGCAGCAACGAAAAATCGCTCGTCCCGCCGCCGAAATCGCCAATCAGAATCTGTTCGTCATGCTCAAGCGTAGATTCGTAATAGAACGCCGCCGCCACCGGTTCGTACTCGAATTCAATCTCCGCAAACCCGCCTTTCTCAAGCGCCGTCCGCAGGCGGCTCAAAGCAAACTCATCGTCCGCATCGCTCTCCGCGCCCACAAAGCGCACCGGCCGCCCCACCACCGCGCTCCTGATGGAACCGCCAAACTGCTTCTCCGCCGCCATGCGAATGTCGCGGATCACATTCGCCACCAGCTCCTCAAGCTGAAACCGCCGCCCTAAGATCTCCGTCGTCTGCAAACTCCGGCTCGACAAAAAAGACTTCAGCGATTGCACCAGCCGCCCTTTCTCCTCGGCCTCCAGATAGCGCTCAATCCCCGCTGGTCCCGCCCACGATTTAATCGTGCTCCGCCCCGCTGTGCGCTGCCGTTCTAGATACAGTAAAGACCGGAACGATTCCGTCAGCGCTCCCGCCCAATCAAACCGCGCTAACTCGACCTCGCCATTCTCACCCACCCGCGCAATCGAGCTATTGGTGGTGCCGAAATCAAACCCGACGTTCATCCCTTCGGTTTTGGGTGCGAAGCAGCCGTGCAAGGCTCAAGCTTCATCCACTGCCCCGGATTCACCGGCACGCCATTCACATACATCGTCCAATGCAGGTGCGGTCCCGTCGCACGCCCCGTTGCTCCCACATATCCAATCACGTCGCTCGTGCCTACCTGCTGTCCCTCCTTCGCCTGGAACGCGGACATATGCAGGTAGATCGTTTGTAGTCCCTGCCCATGGTCAATCGCCACCGTCCCGCCCCGCAAATTCCATTTCTGAACAATTTTCACCACGCCCGCCGTGATGGGGTGAATGGCCGTCCCCGCCGCGCCGCGCTGGTCCACCCCCGCATGGAAATCGCCAGTCAGTTTCCCATTGTGCAAACGCGTGGAACCGAACGGCGAGGTCACACATCCCGGCAATGGCGCTTCAAACGGTTCCTGCCAATACCGTTCGCTCGAAACCGTTTCTCGAAATTTGCTAACCGTGGTCTGCTCGCCGGGCGAGGGCTTCAACTTCGAAATCGAAGGCGCGATGGTGATATTTTCCTGCCGGTAATAAGCGTCTTCTACGGTAATTTCAGTGCTATGCAAAACCGTCCCGTCGGCATCCAGAAAATCCAGCTCGTACTTGCCTGGCTCTTCCAGCGTCGGCACCGGCATCAAACCCAGAGCCGGCCCGTCCTGCTGCGGGAAAAGAGTAATCGTGCGGCCGTGCAGGCGCGCGGCCGTTGCCTTGTCGCTCGTCACCTTCACCACTTCCCCTTGAGTCGGCTTTTCCGGAACGGCCTCAAAGACTTGCGCCCACGCGCTCGCAGCCAGCAATACAACAAACCAACGCATCCCCTAAGCTTAGCTTCCAGCTAATTCGGTGACAGTCACCACTTCCCCCCAATTCCGCCCGCGACGTTAGCTACAATTTGAACGGCAACCCTTATTCGCGCGAGGTCCCCGTCGCCTTAGCCGAAGCTTGCCCCTTGCTCTAGCTAAATGGAAGCGACTTCAAAAGTTCCTGACACGCCCTCGAAGGCTGCCACCACCGCCAAAGTTGTTGTTGCCACCACCGTCGCCCTCGCCTTTATCAGTTATTGGCGCGGCGCGGCCATCGTCTTAAGCGATCTCGCCTCCTCCATGTTTTACGCCGGCGGCATCGCCGAACAAGCCATTGGCCCTTCCGCCGCCTGGTTCGTCCTCTTCGTAATGATTTTCAGTTTCGCCGTCCGTTCCGTCTACATGGAAAGCTGCGGCATGTTCGTTCGCGGCGGCGTCTACGTCGTCGTCAAGGACAGCATGGGCCCCATCGTGGCCAAAGCGTCCGTCTCGGCCCTCGTTTTCGATTACATCCTCACCGGCCCTATCAGCGCCGTCAGCGCCGGCCAATATCTCGGCAATCTCATCAACGAAATTCTCGCCTACGCCCAACGCGGCACCCACATCAACCCCAGTCTGTTTTCCGTCTTCTTTTCCGTTCTCGTTACTCTCTATTTCTGGCGCAGCAACATAAAAGGTATTCACGAATCCAGCGGCGCCGCCCTCAAAATCATGCAAATCACCACCGTCATGGTTGTGGCTTTGCTCATCTGGTGCCCTCTCACCATCGCTCTGCAAGGCAAGTGGCGTCTGCCGCCCTCACCCGCACCCGCAAACCTCGTCTTCAATGACGATTCGTTGGGCTGGTTCAAAGGCACCTTCTGGCCCACTTTCCCCATCGTCGCCATCATCATCGCTTTCGGCCACTCATTGCTTTCCATGAGCGGCTTTGAAACACTCGCGCAAATCTATCGGGAGATCGCTTCTCCCAAAATGAAGAACCTCAAGATCACCGCCAACATCGTGTGCTTCTACGCCATCGTTTCCACCGGCGTCATCACCATGTTTGCCACCATCATCATTCCCGACAAAATCCGCAAAACCTACTCCGATAACCTGCTCGGCGGCTTGGCCATGAACCTGGCCGGTCCCGAATTGCTGCGGCTCGGGTTCCATGTTTTCGTAGTCGCCGTCGGAGTTCTCATCCTCGCCGGCGCGGTCAATACTTCGTTAATCGGCGCCAATGGCGTCCTCAACCGCGTAGCCGAAGACGGCGTATTGTTTGAGGAAGCCCGCAAGCCGCACAAGAAGTACGGCACCACGTATCGCATCATCAACTTCATCACTCTCATGCAGGTGCTCACCATCGTTTTAAGCGGTGGCAATATGGTGCTCTTAGGTGAAGCCTACGCCTTCGGTGTGGTGTGGAGTTTCGCCTTGAAGTCTCTGGGCGTACTCGCTTTGCGCTTTCAAAGGCACGACCAGGAATACAAGGTCCCCTTCAATTTCCACCTCGCCGGCAAAGAGATCCCGGTTGGCCTGGGCGCCACCACGCTGGTTCTCATGGCCACCGCCGTCGCGAATCTGTTCTCCAAGGAGTACGCCACCAAGTTCGGCATCGCTTTCACCATCGGCTTCTTCATTCTCTTTTCCATCTCCGAAAAAATCAACTTGAAGCGCCACAAGAAGCAAGCCACCGCGCTGGAAGAATTCAACTTGCAATACCAGCCCCAGGTGGTCACAAAATCGCTGCATGCCCGTCCAGGCAGTGTGTTGGTAGCCGTGCGCAACCCCCACAACATGTCGCACCTGCAGCGCACTTTGCAACGAACCAATCTGCGCCGCAACGACATCGTTGTCATGACAGTTCGCCCGCTCGGCCCCGACAGCGAGTACGATTTGAAAGACGATCAGGTATTCGGTTCCGACGAAAAAGAGTTGTTTTCCGCCGTCGTCAACCTGGCTGAAAAGGAAGGCAAGCCGGTCGAGTTGCTGGTAGTACCCGCCATCAACCCCTTCGACGCCTTGGTTCAGACCGCCGATCAATTAAAAGTTTCGCGCCTGATTACCGGTGTATCGCCCAAAATGACGTCCGACGAACTCGCCCGCCAGATCGGCCTCGCCTGGGAACGTCTGCCCGAACCCCGCCATCCCTTTTCGCTCGAAATTATTTGTCCCGACCGCCCATCCACCTTCGTGAACCTCGGCCCGCACCCGCCCCGCCTCTGGCCCGAAGACGTCGATAAACTGCACGATATTTGGCTCAAGTTAAGTGCCGACGAAAAGCTGGGTTCAAGACTCCACCATCGCGACATCGTCGGCTACGCCCTCCGCCGCTTAGAGACTGAACTCGATAGCGCCCAACGCGCAGAAATCCTCCAGCAATTGCGCACCGAAGTCCGCGATCACTAACCTACCCAACTATTCAACCCTTCCAATCGCAATCGGCACGCTTACAAAACGCGCCCCAGAACAAAGCCTACAAAGCCATTGCAATCGCAGTCGTACACTCCAGCGTCAACATCGATATTGTCAACGTGCTGGTAATCGGTTTGGTGCGGGTGTCATGAAGCGAGTCTACCAGCATTTGGCCTCCTCTGCTGAAACGCTCAGCAGGGTCAACCCACTACCAGGATGAGAGCGGTTTCTCTATTACTCTCTCACTTACTAAAAAGGAGTCCGATATGCCAGTTATCAATAACAACGGGGATTGGTCCGCCACTCTCCATTCCGATAAGTTGAAGGTCCACGGCGAACTCACCTTCCCGACGCCCGGATACAAAGTGAACCTGAAGAAGAAGGAGCCGCAGGGCATAAACCCCGCGATTCTGCTCCTCGATAAAATCGTGGTTCCGCCGACGAGCATCGAGCCCGATCACGTCGTAACCATGCCGGTGAGTTTTGAGGAACATACCAAGGCTCATTATCACGAGGTGGAAATTCTACCTGACGCCATCAGGATTAAAGTCAACCACAGCTAAATCCCCGTAGGGCGGCCATTCATGGCTGCTCCGCAGCCTTCTGGAGTTTCTACATTTTCTGACCCACGACTAACTCCGAAACCGAGCCGGAAGCGTCAGCGCCCTAATTCGGCGCGCAGCTTTTGAGAGAAGGTACACACTTGGGTGAGCGGGAATGTCTTGAGCGGCTACATTTCTCATATGGTGCCGCCACTGGCATATTTCATAACATTTTCGAGCTACGGCACCCATCTTCCGGGGTCGGAAAAGGGGTGGGTCGATGCGAAACACAGCATACCCGGTTAAGTCCGGTTTTGGGTGGTGATGAGCAGATTGGCGGTTTTTGGAAGGCTCGGTTGAAGGAGCCGCCGCTCGTGTTGGAGCCGGATCCACGGCGCATTGTGTTGGAAGCGGTTTTGGGCGTTTGTGGGTATAGGGGATGGATGGCATATGGAATTCATGTGAGGACCAACCATGTACATGCAGTGGTTGGAGGAGAAACAAAGCCAGAAAGGATGATGGCGGTTTTTAAGAGTTATGCCACGAGGGCGTTACGCGCAAAGGCGAATTACCAGCGTGAGAGGTTCTGGGCGCACCATGGGAGCACAAGATATTTGTGGAACGAAATGAGTTTGAAGGCGGCGGTGGAGTATGTTTTAAACGGGCAAGGGATGAAAATGGAGTGTTTTCCGGACCGGATTTAGGGCGCTTACGCTTCCGGCTCGGATTCGGAGTCAGTCGTGGTCAGAAAATGTAGAAACTCCAGAGCCGCCCTTCCGACTGGCAGCGAAGCGTCAGCGCCCTAACCTGTTTTTCAACCGAGCGTGATTTCCCTCCCCCGTAACCCAAGGGACGGGATAAGGGCGCATATGGCACTAAAAGCGTCCCTCACCCCCTCGATAAGCGTATTGAGGCGAGCGAAGGACTCGAATGTTTATGAACCATACTGTTGAACCGACCCACCTGATCCAACCCATCAAATATTTCTCGATAAGGAAGCTGAGGCTGTTTGTCCCCATGCTGGTGCTGACCGGCGTCGCCAGCGCCCAAAACTCCAAGCTTTCCGCCGAATTGCAAGCCCTCAGCGCGAACGGACAGGTAAATGTGATTGTTCAGTATAGCCACGTACCCACGCCGGCCGACCACGCTCGCATCTCCGGACCGAACGGTGTGTTTCGCGGCCAGTTGCAATCCATCCCCGGAGGAGCGTACACCCTGCCCGCCTCCTCGCTGAGCGGTATCGCCGGCGACGCGAGCGTCACGCACGTTTCGGTGGACCATGTGCTTCAAGCGCGCCTGGATTATGCCATCGCCGCTACTAACTCGGCCGCCACCCAAACCGGTGGTCTAACCGGGGCGGGCATTGGTGTGGCGGTGATCGATAGCGGCATCTCGCCCAACGCCGATTTCGGCAGCCGCGTGGTGTTAAATCTCGATCTGACCGGTGGCAATGGAACCGATCTATTTGGCCATGGTACCCACGTGGCCGGTATTATCGGCGGAAACGGTGCGAACTCCCAGTGCCCTACCTGTACGCGCAGTCTGAAGGGCGTAGCGCCAGGCGTCAACCTCATCAACCTTCGCGTGCTCAATCAGTATGGCCTGTCTTCCGATAGCTTGGTGATCGCCGCCATCGACGACGCTATCTCGCTCAAGAGCCGCTACAACATCAAGGTGATTAATCTCTCATTGGGACGTCCAGTCTCTGAAAGCTATACGCTCGATCCGTTGTGCCAGGCGGTGGAGGCCGCCTGGAAGGCCGGAATCGTGGTGGTGGTCGCTGCGGGTAACGACGGCAGGCTGAACCTAGCAAACAACAACGGCTATGGGACGATCAACTCTCCCGCCAATGATCCGTATGTCATCACCGTAGGCGCAATGAAGACGTTGGAGACCTATACCCGCACTGACGATCAACTGGCCAGTTACAGCTCAAAGGGTCCTTCTCTCTTTGATGGCGTGGCCAAGCCCGATATTGTGGCGCCGGGCAATGGCCTTGTCTCCGTCCTGGCGAGTCCTAGCTCAACGCTGGCGCTGGCAGCGCCCGCGAACATCGTTGCCACCAGCTACTACAATTCGGCGGGCAGTTCTAGCAAGCCGTCGCCGTATTACATGGCCCTCAGCGGCACCAGCATGGCCGCGGCAGTAGTCAGCGGCGCAGTTGCCGATCTCCTCCAAGCCCAACCCTCACTCAGTCCAGATCAGGTGAAAGCTCGTTTAATGTTAACCGCTTATAAAGTCTTTCCCAGTTCCACCGTGGCCTACGATCTCGTCACCGGTCAATCGTTCACGGAATACTATGACCTGCTGAGCCGGGGGGCAGGTTACCTTGACTTGACGGCGGCGCTGAAGTCCAAGGTCGTCGCCTCCGGCCCTGCGCTTTCGCCCAATGTCGCCTCCGGCATGTTCGGAAACCTGAACCTGCAATGCGGTTACCAATCGTCTTGGACCGGCCCCTTTAACTCATTGACTCCTTCCAATGTTTGGGGATCTTCCGCCGTCGGAGCCGGCAACACGCTCGTCACCTCGCAGACCGCCGCCGTAGCCACCGTCACCGAAACCGTTGATAGCGCCCTCTCCGCTGCTTGGAATACATCTGCGGCCTGGAATACCTCAGCGGCCTGGGGTACATCCGCCGCCTGGGCTACCTCCAGCGCTTGGGCTACTTCCACCGCATGGGCTACCTCCACCGCATGGGCTACCTCCAC
Organism: Bryobacterales bacterium; assembly: GCA_963785595.1. Taxonomy (GTDB): domain Bacteria; phylum Acidobacteriota; class Terriglobia; order Bryobacterales; family Bryobacteraceae; genus Bog-105. Next base: position 522,632 of record CAWAVY010000008.1, read on the forward strand.
CTCCGGCAGCGACGCCGCAATGTCCCTTACTCTGAATGGTGAAAGATAGGGATCCCTCAAGTTCTTCTCAAATTGCGCCGATAGAACTCACGTAGCGGTCGCCGTCTCCAACCGGTGGCCGCTGCTTTGATTTATCCGATCCGGAATTCCTTATATCGCCGTGCCCATCACCCGTCCCTTTCGCAGACTCGTTTGCTCCGAATCGGGCTCCGCCCTCGTCGAATTCAGTATGGCTTTTCTGCCTATGCTGGGTTTGCTGCTCCTCACGGTCGATATCGCCTGGGCGATTTTTGCGCGTGCCACTTTGCAAAACGCTGTTCGCGAAGGCGTCCGCTTTGCCGTAACCGGACAGATACTCCCCGGCAATACCTGCCTTGGCCCTTCCGTTCAACAGTATGTTGCGCAGAATTCCTTCGGCTTCATTTCCACAAGCCAGGCCAGTCAATACGTCAAAGTAAGCTATTATTCGCCGGTAAATCTCGCGCCTGTCACCGGGCCCGGGAGGCCCGGCGGAAACGTTGTGCAAGTTTCCGCCGGTGATATCAATGTCCGCGCGTTTGGGCCACTCTGGCACAGCGTTTCGCCCATACCCGTTTCAGCCACCGCCTCAGATGTTATGGAAAGTCCGGCCAACGGAATCTCGCCATGTCCGTAGCCGCAATTTCATGCCGCAAGGGTGCGGAAACAGGCAGCGCTTTGATCGAATTTCTGCTGGCCTCGATTTTCCTGATCTTTCCCTTATTGTTGGGAACCATCGTCTTTGGCCTGAGCCTGGTACGCGCTAATCAAGTAGCCGAAGTGTGCCGCGATGCCGGCCACATGTACGCCTATGGCGTGACTTTCTCCCAGCCTGGGGGCCAGGCAATGCTCGTGCAACTGGCGCAGGGCTTGAATATGACTCCCACCGGGGGCAACGGCGAGGTCATTCTCTCAAGGATCACCGTCTTGGGTGCCAACGATTGTGTGGCGGGTGGCTATCCTTCGGGAGTTTGCCCCAATCTGGGTCAAACGGTCTTTACCCAGCGCATCGTCATTGGCAACAGTCAATTACCCGGAAGCGCTTTCGGCAATCCGGCTGGCATCACAGGCAGTGACGGCACGATCAAGCCTGCGGACTACGCGGGAAGCGCCAGCGCCATCGCTAGCGGATTCTTCGAGCCTGATTCCCCTCACTGCCGGTCAAAACGCCTACCTGGCTGAAACATTCGTCGTCTCGCCGGATTTCAATTTCTGGGGAAACAATTCCTATTGGAGTTGGATCAGCCCGGGCACCATCAGCGCCCGGTCCATTTTCTAACCGCGTCAGCAACCTTTCTGCGGTATTCCTCCACTCGCTCTTCGTAACATAGTCTTCATGCCATCCCGACGACGCTTCTTGCAATCCTCCGCCGTTCTGAGCGGGCTTCCCATGCTCGCCGCCGAACCCACGCTGCCGCCCTCCATCGCCGCACTAAAATCGATGCGCGTCCAGGTTCATCCCATTTCCACGTCCGAGCGCGAGCAGCGCCTCGAACGCGCCCGCCAGTTGATGGTCGAAAACAAAATTGACGCCCTCTTTCTGGCCGGCGGCACTTCGCTGAACTATTTCACCGGCATGCATTGGGGCAATAGTGAGCGTCTTTTCGCCGCCGTTGTTCCGGCCTCCGGCAAATCGTTCTGCATCTGTCCGTCGTTTGAAGAAGGCCGCGCCCGCGAACAGCTCAATATGGGTCCGTTGGAAAGCGCGGACGTGCTCACCTGGCACGAAGACGAAAGCCCCTACCGCCTGGTCGCCGCCGGCCTGCAAAATGCCAAAATCGCCACCGGCACTCTGGGCGTAGAAGAGCGCACGCCCTATGTCTTTGCCGATAATCTGGCGCAAGCTTCGCCGGGTGTCAAACTCGTCAGCGCTACCCCGGTCACCGCCGGCTGCCGCATGACCAAGAGCGCGCATGAGCTGGACTTGATGAAAATTGCCAACGCCGCCACACTGGCGGTCTATCAGGCAGTGTTCCACGCGTTGAGCCCCGGCATGACCACGCAGCAAGCCTCAAATCTGATTAACCTGGCTTACGGACAAGTGGGCTTCCGCGGCGAGGCTAGCTTTGAAGTCGGCGCTTATAGTGCGCTGCCGCATGGAAGCGTGGCCGCGCAAACCATTCTTGAAGGCTCTCCCGTCATCATGGACGACGGCTGCACAGTGGACGGCTATCAGTCCGACATTTCGCGAACCTTCGTTTTGGGCAAAGCGACCGATCGTATGAAACACGTCTTCGATATCGTGCATAGCGCTCAGCGTGCGGCTCTCGACGCTGCGCGGCCCGGTGTCCCCTGCCAGGACGTGGACGCCGCCGCTCGCAAGGTGATTGCCGATGCCGGCTTTGGACCCGATTACAAATTCTTCAGTCACCGGGTAGGCCACGGCATCGGCCTGGATGGCCACGAGTGGCCTTATCTCGTGCGCGGCAACACGTTGCCCCTGGCTCCTGGCATGACCTTCAGCGATGAGCCCGGCATCTATATTCCCAACGAATTCGGCGTTCGATTGGAGGACGATATGTACATCACTCCCGATGGCGCGCGTTTATTTACCCCCCAGAGTTCATCGCTCGAACAACCATTCGGCTGAGAAAAACGGCGGAACCTCTACTTGTACCAACGGAGTGCTCATGCTCCTTTTCGGCCCACCGGTGATGATCAAAATGACCGCGTGCCGAATCGGAGCCGGAAGCGTAAGCGCCCTAGCTTGGTTTTTTCAACGGAGCGCTCATGGTCCACGGCCCACCCATGATGATGAAAAATTTCCCTGACACCCCGTACAGCCTCGAGCCGAGCCGCAAGTGTTAACGAGCGGTAACGACAGGCCTGCTCAAGCTGTTTTTCCGCGCGACAACGGCGCTGGACGCGGAGCATCGCTTGGAAGCGTTCGAGGCGCAATGGGGCGCGAAGTATCCGACCATCGCTACTCTCTGGCGGCGTCACTGGGATCGGGTGATTCCGTTCTTTGCCTTTCCGGCGGAGATCCGCAGGGTCATCTATACAACCAATGCCATCGAGTCGTTGCATATGACGTTGCGCAAGGTGATCAAGACGCGCGGCTCGTTTCCGAACGAAGAGGCGGCGCGCAAACTGCTCTATTTAGCACTGCGTAATGTCAGTAAGAAGTGGCAAACGATTCAGAACTGGAAGGACGCGCTGAACCGATTTGCGATCCTCTGGCCTGGCCGCATTCCGCTGCCCGGCGCAGAGTCCCCTTCGCCCTCCTGATCGTTGATATGGCAGGGTGGGGAGTTCTGTCAAGGCAACCCTGCGGGCTCGCTCCGCTCGACCTTGACAGAACTCCCCACCCTGCCCGAAGACGCCTTATAGGAGGACGAAGCGGAAAACTAAGTGGAATATTTTTGAGGGCGTTTACACACTATCTCCGCCGACGAGTTCCTCCGCCGCTTTCTCCTCCACACCCTGCCGCCGGGCTTTCAACGCATCCGCTACTTTGGCTTTCTCGCCAATCGTTTCCGGCAAGAAAAACTCGCTCTCTGCCGTCAGCTGCTGCATGGAATCCGCAGCGATCTGCTTCCCCCGGCTGCCACCTGCAAACACCTTCTCGCCACACTGGCGCAACCGTTCCTCCCGCTCTGCCCCAAATGCCAAATCGGCCACATGCGGCGCATTCTGGTCCTGCCCGCTTATCGCTGGCCCGCAGTCCCACCGCCCGATTCTTCATGAGCCAGCGCTTTGTCCGCTCACCCGATTGCCGAACCGGCCGTGCTTCCGGCCACCCCCCTAAGTGTGTTTACTCTCGGGTTGATAGCCAATCTTTGCTACGTTTCGCCGCTTGTTTTCTCCTTTTCGCCCTTCCCCTTTGGGCCCCCACCCGCTGCGCAGCCCGCCCTCTTCCCCTCTCAAGAGCATTCAAACCCCATAGTCCGCTCCCCAGCACTCCCTAGCGGCTTAGTTCACCGAGCGATCACATCACCTTTTGCGGCCCCACCATTCCTCCCTTCCCACACATCCGAATCCGCAAAAGCTGATGCGATCTTTTTCAGTCACCAAAGTTCAAAAAACTCTATCTCCCAATCTCTCAACCCCTTACCCTCCTTTTTCCGGCCATCCCGTTCGCCCTCGTTCTACCCTAGCGGCAGAAAGGAGTTCCCGCGTTCTCACAAACCGGGCTATGTTTCTCATGACGACAACCTTCTTCAAATCCCAATCGCCGCGCTCCAACCGCCGCCATCCCTCCATGCGGGAAAAAGTCGCCTTTCTCACCCCGAAAAAACTGCGATGTGCCCCGCAACTGCCACTACTATTAATAGCGGGCCAATTGACGCTTCGCCGCACGCCTATTTTTACCGCTCACCGGCTTCGTTTGCGCCAACTCAATCGCGCGCTTTCATCCCCTCAAGTGCCGGCCCCAGACTCGATACCATGGTTCACGCATTCACGCCACACAAAACCACCGATGAAAATCACCGATATCCGCGCCACCACCGTAACGGTGCCGCTCGAAGCCGCCTTGCGCCACGCCAACGGTTGCCATTGGGGCCGCTTCGTCCGCACTATCGTCGAAGTTGAAACCGATACCGGCCTCATCGGCTTGGGAGAAATGGGGGGCGGCGGCGAATCGGCCGAAGCCGCGTTTCGCAGCATGAAGAGTTACCTGCTTGGGCACGATCCCGCCCGTCTCGAAGAGATGCGCTTCCTCATCGCCAACCCAACCGCGTCGCTCTATAACAACCGGACGCAGATTCTGGCCGCGCTGGAATTCGCCTGCCTCGATATTCTCGGTCAAGCCTGGGGCGTGCCGCTGCATCAAATCCTCGGCGGCAAACTGCGAGACCGCGTGCCTTTCGCGTCTTATTGCTTCTTTCGTTACGCCAATCGGCACTCCGGTGCGCCTGAAGTTCGCACCGCCGAGCAAGTAGTCGCTTACGCGCGCGCAGCCAAACAACGGCATGGGTTCACCACTCACAAATTGAAGGCCGGTGTTTTCCCGCCCGAAGTCGAGTTGGAAATCTTCCGCGCGCTCGCGCAAGCGTTCCCGCAAGATCGCGTGCGGTTTGACCCCAATGCCGTCTGGTCAACCGAGCAGGCCATCCGCTTCGGCCAGGCCATTGAAGATCTCAATAACGATTATCTGGAAGACCCGGTCTACGGCTTGAACGGGATGCGGCGCACTCGCGCGAAAGTACGCGTGCCGCTGGCCACCAATACCGTGGTGGTGAACTTCGAGCAACTAGCCGCCAATATTTTGGATCCCGCCGTGGACGTCATTCTGCTCGACACTACATTTTGGGGCGGCATCCGGCCTTGCTTGAAAGCGGCGGGCGTTTGTGAGACCTTCCAATTCGGAGTGGCCGTTCATTCCTCCGGCGAGTTGGGCATTCAATTAGCGACCATGCTGCATCTGGGCGCGGTGATCCCCAACCTTTCCTTCGCCGCCGACGCCCATTATCATCATTTGACCGATGACATTATCGAAGGAGGCTTGCTGCAATATGAAAACGGCGCCATCCGAGTGCCGGAGTCGCCAGGCTTAGGAGTGAAGTTGAATCGCGACAAGCTGCGCGAGTATCAAGAACTTTACAAAAAGCTGGGCCCTTATCGATACGACCAAGACCCCGCGCGGCCCGCTTGGGCGCCGACGCTTCCGAATGAACGCTGGGCCGATCCGAAAGACGACCGGTATCCAGCCCCGCTGGGTTAATACCGCGAGATGACGAAGCTTCAACGGGAAAGGCTCAGGCGCACTTTTCGGCCGGCGCGTTTGCGGCTATTGTTCATTGGCGAATCGCCGCCCGCTTCGGGACGCTTCTTCTACCGGCGTGATTCGGGGCTTTATCGGGCCATGCGCGGCGCGTTCCAAATGGCCGATCCGTCAATCGACGACGAAAACTTTCTGGCGGTCTTTCAACGCGCTGGATGTTATTTGATCGATCTGTGTGGAGAACCCGTTGACAGTCTCGATTTGAAAACGCGGCGCGCCGTTTGCCGATCCGGCGAAGAATCGGTTTCGAGAATGATCGCTGAACTTCAGCCGGCCATGATCGCAACGCTGCTTCGTTCCATCGAAGGGAATGTCGCTCGCGCGATCATACGCGCCCGTTGGCATGGTCCAGTGATCCATCTGCCCTACCCGGGAAGATGGGTCCGCCACAGGAAGGCATTTATGAATGCTCTTGTGCCGGCGATCGGTGATCTGCTGAAACCGGACAGCCCTAGTCAAGGTTCGCGGCGTTCCACTCGATCAAATGCCGGTCAGGGTCGAAGAAATACACTTGCGGATAGCCGGTAGGTGGATGTGGCTTGATCACGATTTTCAGAGGATGGTTGTCCGCAAGATCTTCATGAAATCCGGCGGCGTGCAGCTTTTCCAACGCCTCGCGGAAGCTGCCGACGCGCAGCGCAATGTGAGTTTCAAAGATTTCCATGGCGGCCGGCGGGCGCCACAGCGGATTGGGTACACGAACAATGTGAAGCTCCTGGCCATTCGCCAGTTCGAACCACGCGCCGTCGAACGGGAATTCCGGGCGCTGCAATTCGGGAAGTCCTAAGAAGCCGCCGTAAAAAGCCCGCGACTTTTCGATGTCGGTCACAGTCACCTGAAAATGGTGGAAGGCGGTGGCGGACATGGTCCCTCTTGCTCAGGCTGAGACGCCCTTCCCTAGCCATTTGGACCAGTAAAAGGTCATAGGGACTTGGCCGGTGTTGGTGATGCCGTGCCAGGTGTTTCCTGCGCAGTACATCATCGCGCCTGGGCCAACCTTGGTTACTTTGCCGTCACACTCGATTTCGCCTGTGCCTTCGCCGATGATCAAGAATTCTTCCTCGGGATGCTGATGACTCGGGTGTGGGCTCGCGCCCGGGTCGAGAACACAAGCGCCGGCTGAGACTCCGCTGAGCTGATCGGTAGGGCCGTTGTAATAGACATAAGCTTTCTGACCTTCGAGCACGAGAGGCGCTGTCGTGGTCATGTCGAGAACGCCTTCAGGAATCTTTTGCGCCGCGAATTGCGTGGAAACTGCACCGTCTGTTTGAGCCATATTCTCAATATACCTACGACCTCCGCTTCGCCAGGATTTCGTAGACCGGCTTGTTATCGGCAAACACCTGCCACTCTACGACTAGGCCATCGCGAATCAGCGCGCCCCAAGCCGCTGGCGTTGTCCACGCAACCTCGTCAATGATGCCGCCTGCGTGCCCCGCCGCTAGCACCGTGCCGTTTTCAGAAAGGCAATGATCGATCTGAATCGAATAATCCGCACACATTTTGAAATAGCCAGCCCATCCTGCCTCCATGCGGGCGGCCCCTTGTACACGGTTGCCCAGGGAGTCGATGAATAGATGATCGGCATGCATAAGTGCCGAGAGCGCTTCTATGTCGTGAGCGTTAATGGCCGCGATGAATCGTTTGAACGTTTCCGCAGGTTGATCGGACATCTAGTTGTTCACAGATAGGATATAAGAACCAATGCCTCTCAATCCCAAACGAACGATCGCCGAACTCAAGGAATTGCGCTCCCTCACCTCCGACGAACAGGGGGCACAGCGCGTTGCCTGGACTGATATGTGGCTGAAGTCTCGCGAGTGGTTTCTCACAAAATGGCAAGGCCTGCCCGTGGAGCAGCATTATGATGCGGCTGGCAATAATTGGGTGACGCTCAAAGGCGAATCCCCCAAAGCTCTGCTGCTCGGCAGCCATTTGGATTCAGTCCCGAACGGCGGCTGGCTCGATGGCGCGCTCGGCATGATGGCGGCGCTGGAGGTGATGCGCCGTTTCGCCGAAGCGTACAACGGCAAACCGCCCGTTACCATCCGCGTGGTGGATTGGGCGGACGAAGAGGGTGCGCGTTTCGGCCGCAGCCTCTTGGGATCATCGGCCTTTGCCGGTACTCACTCGATTGCCGCCGACCGGGTGCGAACCGATCGTGACGGCGTTCGTTTAGAAGACGCGCTCCGCCGCTGTGGAGTGGAAATCGAGCGCTTTCCGGAAGCGGAACGCGAGCGCCAAAACGCCGCGGCCTATCTGGAATTGCACATTGAGCAAGGGCCGGTGCTCGAAGCGTTTGCAATTGCCGCTGGCCGTGGTGCTGGGCACCAAAGGCGTTGAGCGCCACGCCGTCACGTTCCATGGTCAGGAGGCGCACTCGGGTTCAACTCCTATGACTGTCAGACGCGACGCCCTAGCCGCCGCCGCCAAGTTGGCGCTCGAGATCCGTCCAATTGCCAAGCAGTATGCCGACGCTGTTTGCACAGTAGGAAGCCTGAAGACATTTCCCGGTATCGTGACGGCGGTGGTGGGCCGTGCGGAAGCGACTCTCGATCAACGCGATCTCGATCCAGGCGTACTGGCTGAGATGTACGCCCAGGCTCGCGCAGCCAGCCAGCGGTTTGCGGAGGAGGAGGGCTGCACGGTGGAGTGGTCGCGCATCTGGAGTATTGAGCCGGTGCCGTTCCACCCCGCGCTGCTCAAGTGCTGCCAGGAAGCGATTGAGGAAACAGCGGGATCCTCGCATCGTTTACCTTCCGGGCCGCTGCACGATGCGGCCGAAGTGGCGCGTGCCGGCATACCGGCGGTGATGATGTTCGTACAATCCGTCGGGGGAATCAGTCACAACAAGATTGAGGACACGCGGGAAGAACAACTCGAACTCGCGGTTGTTGCGCTGGACAAGCTGGCGACTAAGACGGCGCGCTGGATTGTGAGTGGAGAATGAAACGCTATTTCCCAAACACCAGCGTCCCGAAATTCTCCGGCACATGATTCGGATCGCGATTTTGGACACAGGTCGGCTGCCAGCAAAGAAAATGTCTTTGCGGGTCGGAGCCCAGGCCATCAATGCGGTACAGATTCGCGCGCCACTTTGTGCCCGCTTTTACGGGCTGCGCGCTCACGGCTTTGAGTGGAATGCGGGCGGCGGCGTACCAGATTTTGTTCGCCTCATCAACGCGTGCCAGTGTTTCCCAGCCCGACCGCCAGTTGTGGTCGTAGCTCTCATGATCAAGATCGATGGCCAGATCGATCCAGTCTCCGGTAGGCGCGATTTCGAACTCGCGGTAGTGGCGGATGTTCTGCCAATCGTCTCCCAGGAACATCTCCACCACGTCGCGATCCCACAATCCCACATGCGGCGCCGCGTGATTGGGCGGCAGAAATAGATTCAACTCCCCATAAGGGCAGCGGAACAGAAGATAAAGATCGGTAGCGGTCCAGAAGCCTTTGATCGTTGTCTTACTCTGCGGGTACTCGATTTGCCGGCTGCAATCTTTCCACATCGTTTGCGCCGAGGCCTGCTTCCAAACCCGCGCGTTCTCATCCAGCGTGAGCGCCGGCTTACCACTCACGTGGGAGATCTGAAACTCCGCGCGCGACGCGCTGACCACACAGGGAGGGGCTTGCGCGCTCAAAGAAGCCGCGGTGGCACAGAGAATGAGTAGCTTCATAGGTTTCACGGTAAATCAAAACTGAATAAGTCGCTTCCGGCCGCGATGGCCACGTATTGTCTTCCCTCTACCGCATAGCTCATCGGGGAGGCGTGCATGGTCTGACCTGTCCGAAATTGCCAGAGCGACCGGCCGGTTTTTGCATCCACGGCCTCAAAGCCCTCTTCGTCGTTGCCGAAGAAAACCAACCCCCCCGCGGTAGACATTGTGCCGGCCCACGATTCGCCGTCGCCTTCAAGCGCGTAACGCCACGCGGGCGTCCCCGTCACCGCGTCATAAGCCAACAGCGATTTACCGCGCGTCGCGTCCGGCACGCTCTTCACTCCGGTAGCGTAATATTCGCGGCCCTCGGCGAATTTCTGCGGCTCCAGAAAATAGTTGTGGCAACTCTCCAGCGCAATGAAATAGAACAGGCCGGTGCCTGGATGGTAGCTCGGCGAAAACCAGTTCGTCGCGCCGGTCATGTCGGGGCAGACAACCGTACCCTCTTTGCTCGGCTGCAATCCTGTCCGCACGGGACGGCCGGCCTTATCGATTCCGCTCGCCCAGGTGAGTTTTTTGACGAAGGGAACGGCTTGCAAGAACTGCCCGTTGGTGCGGTCGAGCAGATACAGAAATCCGTTGCGGTTCGCCTCTACTAAAAGCTTGCGGCCATCGCGGTCAACCAGTACCGGAGTTTCCACCGCATCATAGTCGTACAAATCATGCGGGGTGAATTGAAAATGCCACTTCAATTTTCCAGTGTCGGGATCAAGCGCCAGAACGCAATCGGTATAGAGGTCGTCCCCCGGCCGCGGCTCGCCGTCAAAATCCGGCGCGGGGTTACTCGTCCCCCAGTAAATTGTATTCAGCTCCGGATCGTAGGTGCCGGGCATCCAAGTGGTAGCGCCACCGCGCAGATACATGTCGCCAGGCCAGCTCTCCGACCCATGCTCGCCCGGGCCCGGAATCGTCCAAAAGCGCCAGCATTCTTTGCCGGTGGCCGTGTCGAAGGCGGCCACAAAGCCGCGGACCCCATCGTCGCCGCCAGAGGTTCCCACCAATACCTTGTCTTTCACAATCAGGGGAACACTCGTAGCACCGTAGTTCTTGTTACCGTTTATATAGGCAACATCCCAAAGCTGGGCGCCATTGCGCGCGTCAAGACTCACCAGATGGGCATTGTCGGTCTCGATGAATAAATGTTCGCCTAAAACTGCCACGCCCCGATTGTGATGGGCTGAGGCATCGTCGATCAATCCTTCCGTCACAGGACGGTGATAGTGCCAGCGTAGCTTCCCCGTCTTGGCATCCAGCGCGAAAACGTCGTTGGCCGCCGTTACAAACATGGTGCCGTCTATTACCACCGGCGTGCATTCCAACAAATTCGAAACGTCGGCATGAAAGACCCATTGCGCGCGCAACTGCTTCACATTCGCCGGTGTGATCTGGTTGAGCGAGCTGTAACGGCGGCCGGTGTAATCGCCGTTGTAGGAAACCCAATTCGCGCCCACCGGCACGGCCAGCAAATCCGCCGGTTTCACATTCAGCGCGACATCCACCGTATGCGTTGTCTTGGCTCCGCCCGGCTCCATAATCCGCAGATACTGGACAACCGCGCGGATCTGCGCCCCGTTCAAAGAGTTGCCAAAGGCGGGCATGCCTTTACCCGCAACGCCAACCTTGATGACGGAAACCAGATCTTCACGTCCACCAAGCTGGCTGATGTTGGGCCCATGCTCACCGCCGCGCGCGTCCAAGCCGTGGCAGGTAGCGCAAAGTGTGTTGAATAGCTGGTGGCCATCGGCATTCGTTTGCGCGCGGACGCCGGCGGCGATGAGAGCGAAGAGAAAGATTATGCGCAATCGCATTATCTGAATATAGCGAGTGGTCGTGTCTTGGGATAGTGTACTGTGGCGTTAGAGACAGGGATGGATGAGCACACGAGTCGCTCTGAATCATCAGACGAAGTATAAGTACGAGAGACGAATTACGCTGGGCCCGCAAGTGGTGCGGTTGAGGCCTGCGCCATGGTGCTTGATACTCGCGTTCCCGTGAGCCTCTAAAGATCGATGAGACACTATAGAAGCGATGTTTACTCGCATCGAAGCGGAAAATTATCGCTGCTTGAGAAAGTTCGCGGTGGAACTGGGTCCCTATCAAGTTCTTGTCGGCCCGAACGCCAGCGGGAAATCGACCCTGTTTGATGTAGTTAATTTTTTTCCGATCTGATCACGATTGGGCCCAGATCGGCGGTAAACGAAAGGAGCGAGAATTTCCATGATCTTGTCTGGGGGCGGGAGGGGTCTTCTTTTTCCCTCGCTATCGAGGCGAGGGTGCCGGAGTCGCGCGGCGCGTCCAATGGAGCAACGGGCTTCGAGACCCTGAGGTATCAGGTCAGTATCAAACTGGACCCTAGTTCGGACGTTGTCGCTCTGGACGAAGAGGTTCTGACTCTTCGAAACACGCGGAGCGAAATCGCTACCGTCTTACAACGCACGAACCATCGCGTTGATTACCATGCCGAAGATGGCCAGTTCTCAACGAACTTCACATTGGGCTCGGCGCAGTCTGGATTGGGCAACCTTCCCATGGATCGGACGAAATTCCCTGCGACCGCGTGGCTCAAGAATGCTCTTCTTGAAGGAATCCAGATGGTGGTTCTCGACAACCAATGGCTGCACGCTTCGAGCCCGCCAGGGGAGGGTAAGGCGAGCTTGTTTGACGGCCTCCAACTGGCGCGTAGAATTGCTCGGCTCGTTGATTCTTCCCCCAGGGATTTCGACGCTTGGATCAAGCATATTAAGACTGCCCTCCCGGACATCGAGACAATCAAGACCGTCTTGCGGCCCGAAGACAAGCATCGCTACCTCATGGTTCGCTACGAGAACGGAGTAGAAGTGCCTGCCTCGATGCTTTCCGATGGAACGTTGCGGTTGATTGCGCTAACGCTGCTTGCCTATAGCGGGGAGGCCAATGGGGTGTATTTGATTGAAGAACCGGAGGTGGGCGTACATCCCTCCGCATTCGAGACCATCATCCAATCGTTGTCTTCGGTTTACAACGGCCAGGTGATCATGACGACGCACGCTCCGTTGCTGGTTGGCCTGTCTAGGCCAGAGGATTTGCTCTGTTTTTCGAAAACAGAAGAGGGCACGCAGATCGTCCGCGGAAGCGATCATCCTCTCTTGCAGAGTTGGCAGTCGAAGATAGAGATTGGCGATCTTTTCGCCTCTGGGGTGCTCGGCTGATAGTGCAGCGGAAACATGATTTGGTGATCCTGACCGCCGGCAAAGACGCAGAGTACGGCATCCGCAGTGTTTTGGAAAATCGCCGAAACTGGCTGGCGATACCGGAGATTCGATTTCAGTGTGTTGTTCACCCCCGGCACGACAGCGGCGTCCGGCTGCGCTCCGCCGAGTTTCTGCGAGGATTTCTGAAGACACATGAAAAAGCCTTGGCGATCTTCGATCTGGAAGGTAGTGGCGCTGAGGACCAACCCGTCGATGAAATTGAGCGACGTGTTGAAGACTCTCTGACGGTGAATGGCTGGCAGAATCGATGCGCGGCGATCATCTTAGTCCCCGAACTCGAATCGTGGATCTGGGATGAGAGTTTGAACGCTCGCAAAGCGGCCAACCTGAGTCGGACTTCGCGCGAGACAACGTCGTTATTAATAAGTCTTGGTTTTCTAGTTGAAGGCCAAACAAAGCCTGCCAGACCCAAAGAAGCGTTCGAGGTTCTCTTGCGGCGGCCAAAACCAGGCGTTCGGCGTCTTTGTTTGCCGAGTTGGCAAGAGACGTGGATTTGGAGAACTGCAGAGATCGCGCATTCGGAAAATTCGTAACCACCTTACGGGGTTGGTTCCCACGTGAATAGGCTGTGTTAGCGGGTAAACGCGCGGGCAGCGGGACTGGCCTACTTCGAAAAGCGTGATAGTGGATCACAAATTGTCGGTCTCGAGATGAATCTTTTTCATTGGTTTTGGGATACTGTACTGTGACGTTAGAGAAGCAAACCTCTACGTTGCGGCGCATCCTGAATTCGGCTGGACCGCTTGCTTAGGCGCGCGGTCTTGTTAGATGGCGAGCGAGGGAGTGAGCATGACACGAGGGATGGATGAGCACACGAGTCGCTCTGAATCATCAGACGAAGTATAAGTACGAGAGACGAATTACGCTGGGCCCGCAAGTAGTGCGGTTGCGGCCAGCGCCGCATTGCGCCACACCGATTGCCAGTTATTCGCTAAAGATCCGGCCGGCTAAGCATTTCATCAACTGGCAGCAAGATCCGCTGGGCAACCGGTTGGCGCGGCTGGTGTTTCCAGAGCCAACAGACGAGTTTTCCGTGGAAGTAGATCTGATTGCGGAATTATCGGCGGTCAATCCATTTGATTTCTTCCTGGAACCTTATGCCGAGCAGTTTCCGTTTCAATATCCGGCGGATCTGGCGAGAGATCTGGAGCCCTATTTAAAGACACCACCGCCCGGACCGCTGTTGGCGAATCTGGCTGGCAGTATTTCAAAAACCCCGCGCGCCACGGTGGGATTTCTGGTGGATCTGAATCGCACGGTTTTCGAGGAAACCGTCTATGAGACTCGGCTGGAAGAAGGAATTCAAACCAGCGAGGAAACGTTGGAGCGGGGGCGCGGCTCATGCCGGGATTCAGGTTGGCTGTTGGTGGAACTATTGCGGCAGCTTGGATTGGCGGCGCGTTTTGTGTCGGGCTACCTCATTCAACTCGCTTCGGAAACGACGAAAAGCGATACTGCGGATTTGCACGCTTGGGCGGAAGTGTTTTTGCCGGGAGCGGGCTGGATCGGCTTTGATCCAACGTCCGGATTGCTGGCCGGTGAAGGGCACATTCCGTTGGCATGCACGCCCGACGCAAAGGAGGCCGCGCCGATTACGGGCACGGCTGAAAAGGCGGGGGTCGAATTCACTTTCTCGATGAAAGTGGAGCGCTTGCTGGAAGCGCCGCAATTTGCCGAGCCGGTGCATGACGCGGAATGGCAGAACGCGCAGGCGGTGGCGCGGAAGATCGATGCCGATTTAGTAGCGGCGGACGCGCGGCTCACCATGGGCGGCGAGCCGACGTTTGTTGGGAAAGACGATCCCGACAGTCCACAGTGGAACGCGGCGGCGCTGGGCCCGGAGAAACGCAAGCTGGCGGAGAGCTTGATTCGCGGACTGCGGGAGAAGCTCGGGTCTGGAGCGATGCTGCATTTTGGACAGGGCAAATGGTACCCCGGCGAGCCGCTGCCCAGGTGGGCGCTGCAATGCGCGTGGCGGGCCGATGGCGTTCCCATTTGGGAGAACATCAGTCTGATCGCGCTGCCGGAGCACGATTATGGATTCGACAACGAAGACGCCCAAGAGTTCATAGAAGCGTTGGCGCGGCGGCTGGAGGTGAGCGCGAGCAACATACTGCCGGCGTACGAAGATACCTTTTATTACATGTGGCGGGAACGCAAGCTGCCGGTGAATCTCGCGGTGGCGGATTCGAAACTGGCGGATGCGCGGGAGCGCGAGGAGTTGCTGCGTGTTTTCGAGCGCGGGTTGTTGGAACCGGTGGGTTACGTTCTGCCGGTGCGGCGAAGGCAGCGGCAAGGGAAGCTGTATTGGTCGAGCCAGCATTGGTTTCTTAGGCCGGAACGGCTGCTGCTGGTGAGCGGGGATTCCCCGGTTGGCTTTCGGTTGCCGCTCGAGAGCTTGCCGTGGGTTGAGCCCGATGAGATCGAATACGATTATGAAGAAGATCCCTTCGCGACGCGTGAAAAGTTGCCGGCCCAGCCCGCGCGCCGGCTCGAGTTATTCGATAAAGAGCCGGCGGAAGATCCGCAGCCAGCCGAGCCGATTCGTGGGAAATCAGCCGGCGAATCGATCCGTCCGGCGCTTTGCGTGGAGGCGCGGCAAGGGCGGCTGCACGTGTTTCTGCCATACGCCTCCAAGCTAGCCGATTACCTGGACATGATTGCGGCGGTGGAAGACACGTGCGCGCATCTGGGAATGCCGGTTTGGCTGGAGGGTTATGCGGCGCCAGCCGATCCAAGATTGAAATCGTTCAGCGTCACGCCCGATCCCGGCGTGATTGAAGTGAACCTGCCGCCGGCGGCCAGTTGGGAGGAGTTGGAGCGCTTCAACAAAATTGTTTTCGCGGAGGCGGAAGCAAATCATTTGACGGCGCAGAAATTTGCGTTCGATGGCAGGCACACGGCCACGGGCGGCGGCAACCACATTACGATTGGCGGACCCACGGCGGCAGACAGCCCGTTGCTGCGGCGTCCGGATTTGTTGCGTAGTATGGTGGCGTTCTGGCAGAATCACCCGGCGCTCTCGTATCTGTTTTCGGGAATTTTCATTGGACCTACCAGCCAATACCCACGCGTGGACGAAGCGCGCATGGATTCGCTGTATGAATTGGAGATCGCCTTCAGCCAGATTCCGGAGGGGGAGTGCCCGCCGTGGCTGGTGGACCGGCTGTTCCGCAATTTGCTGGTGGATATGACCGGCAACACGCATCGCGCCGAGTTTTGCATCGATAAGCTATATCCGCCGCAAGGATCGGGCTCGCGCTTGGGATTACTTGAATTGCGGGCGTTTGAAATGGCGCCGCAGGTTCGCATGGCGCTGCTCCAATCGCTATTGATTCGCGGGTTGGTGGCGGTGTTTTGGAAGAAGCCTTACCTGAACGGCTTGGTGCGGTGGGGCACGGCGCTACACGACCGGTTTCTGCTGCCGCATTTCGTAAAGCAGGATTTTCAAGACGTGGCGGATTTCCTGTATATCGCTGGATACGGAATTTCCGCCGAATGGTTCACGCCACAGTGGGAATTTCGTTTTCCCAAACTTGGCGCCATTGCGGTGGGAGCGGTGGAATTGGAATTGCGGCAGGCATTGGAACCGTGGCACGTGTTAGGTGAGGAAGCGAGCGGCACCGGAACAGCGCGCAGCGTAGATTCTTCGTTAGACCGCGTGCAAGTGAAAACCAGTGGGTTAACGGAAGGCCGCCACGCGGTTGTCTGTAATGGCCGGCAAGTTCCGCTGCATCCAACCGGCGTGCCGGGCGAAGGTGTGGCGGGGGTGAGATTCCGCGCGTGGCATCCAGTGACCTGCTTGCATCCAACAATTCCTGTGCAAGCGCCGCTGGTCTTCGATATCCTCGATCTATGGAATGGGAGATCGATTGGGGGCTGTACATATCATGTGGTCCATCCAGGGGGCCGAAATTACACAGCGCGTCCGGTGAATGCGGCTGAAGCGGAAAGCCGCCGGCAGGAGCGCTTCCAGGATTTCGGACACACACCTGGCGTAATTGTGCCGCCGGCGGAAGAGACCAATGCGAATAGTCCCATGACACTTGATTTGCGTTGGCCCGCAACTGGCCAGGCGAACCGCGTGCGCGCGGCCGATGCTTCATGATTTCGAACCTGCTACAGGCGTCTCTGCATGATCCCGCGGTCTTCGACGAATTATCCGCCGATGGAGTAACGCCGCGCGGGCACTGGTCAAGCTTCATTCAATCGCTGAATGAATTGGGCGCGGGCGAGTTGGAAAAGCGGCTGGCGCGCGCCGAACGCCGCATTCGCGAAAACGGCGTTACTTACAACGTGTATGGCGACCCTCTGGGCGTCAGCCGTCCCTGGAAGATCGATTTAGTGCCGCTGCTGATTCCGGCCGACGAATGGCGCTTTCTGGAAAAAGGAATCATTCAACGGGCGGAACTTTTGAATCAGATTTTGCAGGATCTTTATGGGCCGCAAAAGCTGCTGGCGAATGGACGCCTGCCCGCCGCGTTAGCCTTTGCAAACCCTGGATTCTTGCGGCCTTTGGTGGGTGTGGCCGCGCCGCGGCAGGCATTCCTGCACTTGTTGGCAGTGGATTTGGCGAGGTCGCCGGATGGACAGTGGTGGGTTCTAGCGGACCGCACGCAAGCACCCTCGGGCAGCGGTTATGCGTTGGAAAACCGCACGATTGTTTCCGATATTCTGCCCGATTTATTTCGCGAAAGCAATGTACGGCGGCTCGCGCCATTTTTTCGCGCCGAACGCGAAACACTGCTGAACCTTGCGCAAACCAGCCATCCGCGCATCGTGCTCTTGACGCCAGGGCCGTTTAACGAAACCTATTTCGAGCATGCCTATCTGGCTCGCTACCTTGGATTCACACTGGTGGAAGGGGCCGATTTGACAGTTCGCGACCGGAAAGTGTATTTGAAAACGGTGAACGACCTGCAGCCGGTGGACGTGATTTTGCGGCGGGTGGACGACAGTTTTTGCGATCCGCTGGAGCTGCGGGCCGATTCCATGTTGGGCGTGCCGGGGTTAGTAGAAGCGGTGGCGGCGGGCAACGTGAAAGTGGTAAACGGGTTGGGTAGCGGCACCATTGAAACAGCCGCCATCATGCCATTTCTGCCGGGCTTGGCGCGCCATCTGCTGAGTGAAGATTTGAAGTTGCCTTCGGTGGCAACTTGGTGGTGCGGTCAAGACTACGCGCTGGATTGGGTGTTGCATCATCTGGATAGCGTGGTGATCAAACCGGCGTTTCCCTCGCGCGCGATGGAACCGGTGTTTGGCACGGACCTGGCCAAAGAGGAAAAGCAAAAATTGGCCCAGTCTTTGCGGACGCGGCCGATGGATTATGTGGCGCAAGAGCAAGTGGCGCTTTCCACCGCGCCGGTTTGGGATGCGGGCAGTTTGTTTCCGCGCAGTGTGGTGCTGCGCACTTATGTATTGAATACTTTGAATGGCTGGATCGCCATGCCGGGTGGGCTGGTGCGCGCGGCCGGTTCCGACGGCCCGGTGGTTTCCATGCAGCGCGGCGGCCATAGCAAAGACGCCTGGGTTCTGTGGGACGGGCCGGTGGATACCTACAGCATGTTAAAGCCGCGCAGCGAACCGGTGGAATTGCGGCGGGGATCGAGCGACTTGCCCAGCCGGGCCGCCGACAATCTCTTCTGGCTGGGACGCTACGCCGAACGAGCGGAAAATATGGCGCGTTTGTTGCGGACCCTGATTACACGTGTGCGGCGCGCCGGCAATGCCGAATTAGGCTGCTTGTTGCGGTTGCATAGTTGTCTTGATTCGCGCCATAGCAAATTGCCGAAGCGGCGCGCGGCTACGGCGAACGAATTGGAACAAGAGTTGATTTCCATCATGACCGACGCCGAGCGGCCCGACAGCTTGGCTGCGACGTTAGACGAAGTACACCGGGTGGGCGGCAGTGTGCGTGAGAGACTATCTGCCGACATGACGCGCCTGATCAGCCAACTGAAAGATTGCGTGCAGGTGCAGGAGTACATGCTGTTTGTGGAATACTCCGCGGTGCTGACGGGCTGCCTGGAATTGCTCTCCGCCTTTTCCGGCATGGAACGCGAAAACATTACGCGTGGACCGGGTTGGCTTTTCATGAGCCTGGGCAGAAGGCTGGAGCGTGCCATGTATTCGCTGCGGCAGGTGCGCGAGATCGCTAAACCGCTGGCCGAAAGTGAATGGCCGCTGCTCGAACACCTGCTGGAAGTGGCCGATAGTTCGATGACCTACCGCTCGCGCTATTTCACAACGCTGCAGCCAGTGGCGGTGTTGGACGTTTTGATGGCCGATGAAACGAATCCACGCTCGCTCGATTTTCAATTGAACCATTTGGCCGATCTTTACCAGAAGCTGCCGCGTCACGTAGAGCAAGATCTGCATGCCATGCAGCATGCGGTCTCCTTGTTGCGCAGTTTTACGCTGCAGGAGATCGACTACGCCTTGCCAGGCGCGCCGGAACACAAGGGACATTCGGCCGAACGCAAGAGGCTTGATCGCGCGTTAAGAGAGCTGGCCGGATTACTGCCCAAATGGTCGAACGATTTATCGGACTATTACTTCAGCCACGCGCGCGGGCTGCCCATCACGATAGGCGAATGACTTACCGAATCGTCCATCGAACCACCTATAAATACAGATACCCGGTCGCCCTGGGGAATCATGTGGCCTGCCTGACGCCGCGCACGCTTGCTCATCACCGGTGTGTGTGGAGCAAGATGGACATCGATCCGCAACCATCCACTCACTCGGAACGTCTGGATTACTACGGGAATCAGCTCAGTTTTTTTACGATCCAGGAACCGCATAAGCAGCTTGTAGTGGAGGCGCGGAGCGAAGTTTCGCTGGATGCCGAGCGGCGGGCGATTCCCACCACATCCCCGCCTTGGGAGGAAGTCGCTCGAAGAACTTCCGGAAGACCGTAGCGCGGCAAATCTTGAGGCGTATCAGTTTGTGTTTGAATCGCCGCGAATTAAGCCGGCGCCCGAATTTGCAGCCTATGCGGAAAGGTCGTTCACGCGAAAGCGCGCTTTGGTGGAAGGGCTGCTCGATTTGACAGCGCGCATCCATCACGATTTTTTGTTCGATTCGAAAGCCACGAACGTGCGGACCTCGACCGAAGAAGTGTTTCGAAAACGGCGCGGGGTTTGCCAGGATTTTGCGCATCTGCAAATTGCCTGTTTGCGATCGTTGAAGCTGGCGGCGCGCTATGTGAGCGGATATCTGCGGACTTATCCGCCGCCCGGCCGGCCGCGACTCATCGGAGCCGACGCCTCACATGCGTGGGTGTCGGTGTTTTGCCCAGGAAGCGGGTGGCTCGATCTTGATCCAACGAATAATCTGGTGGTGGGAGACGGACACGTAACGTTGGGATGGGGGCGCGATTATGGAGATGTGAGTCCGCTGCGAGGCTTGATTTTGGGAGGGCGTGATCACACGTTGAAAGTGTCGGTGGATGTGGAGCCAGTGGGAGAATAGCCCTCCTTGCCTTGATACTTTTCGGCAGGTGGCACTACGACTAAAGGAGTGCTTGCATGATACGTTGCCTCAAGTCATGACGGAGGTCAGCGGACCCGCCATTGAGTTGATGACGCATGACCAGCTTGGCCCGAAGCTCCCCGATCAGGCGTTTGGTTTCGGTTTCGGCATAGACGGCGTCAAGATTCCCTTGCACGAGCTTGGCAGTCCAGGGCAATATAATTGGGGAGGATTCTTCTATACGGGTTTCACGATTGATCCCAAGGAGGACGTGATCAAGGTTTTCATGGTCCAGCTTCATCCCGGCGGCCCAAGCACGGCGGCGGATTTCCACACTGGCCTATGCCGCCCTGGAAGAACCAACGGAAGATCAGGCACAAGCGGAAGGCCGGTCGAGATAGGTCGCCGGATCGAATTGTGATGGCTAGTCGCACCGCCCTTACTCGCTTCCGAAAACCGTGTGCAGGCTTAGACCGTCGAAGCTTGCTGCGGATGGCTCTACCCGCGTCGGGCTTCGTCGCATGGAGAACTCTCCTTGCCGGAATCGATTCGACCAGGCAAGGAACTTCAGGGAAGGAGCCGATAAAGTCATACGCCGACGGCCGGCCAACGGCCACGTTGCGCATGGAGGCTAAGGATTTCGGCCGCATCATTCAGCACGGACATGGAACCGCCGGGTGCGATTACCTGGGCGCTCGGGAAGCGATCTGCTTTCGGGCTGGCGATACCTACTATCTGCACTATGATGGCGCCGGGCCGACGGGATGGCGAGCCTGTCTGGCGGTCAGCCGCGATCTACGGCACTGGAAGCTAAAAGGGCCGGTTCTCGACCTTGGCGAGCCGGGCGCGGACGATGCTGGAACGGCCAGTTCCCCTTGGACCGTGTTTGATGGTAAGTGGTGGCATATGTTTTACGTTGGCTCCCGAACCACCACCCCCGCGCCCAACCGCATTCCCGCCGTGCCTTACTTCACCCTGGCGGCCAAGAGTCTTCATCCCGAAGGCCCATGGGTGAAGCAGAAGGAAGTGGTGCCGTTCCGGACGAAGCCCGGTACTTATTATGCCGATACAGCGAGCCCCGGCCAAATTGTCAAGCAAGGCGATGAGTACCTGATGTTCTTTAGCGCCGCGGCGTTTACCGATGAACCGAAGAAGCGTCTTCTCCGGACCCTATCAATTGCCCGCACCAGGAATCTGGATGGAGAGTGGACCATCGACCCGGAACCCGCGCTCCCTCCCGAACAACAGATTGAGAACTCCGCCCTCTATTTCGAGCCGTCAAATCAGACATGGTTTCTCTTCACGAACCATATTGGATTGGACGAGGAGGGCGAGTACACCGAAAGCATCTGGGTCTACTGGAGCCACGATTTGAATCGTTGGAACGCCGAACAGCGGGCCGTCGTTCTGGATCGGGCCAATTGTCGTTGGAGCAAGCGCTGCATTGGAATGCCGTCGGTGGTCCCAGTGGACCGGCAATTAGCATTGTTTTATGATGCATCCACCACGACCAGCGGAAACATGGGGCGCGACGTTGGCATGGCTTGGTTAAGCTTGCCGTTGAAGGCTTTAAAGTGATGCGCCATGAATAGCCGAGAGAGAGCGTCCAGATCGCGCAGACCCCTCAACTCGTCTGCAATGGCCTTTTCCTGATCAGTTAACGCGGACGCTTTCGCCAACGCGGCCAGGTCTTGTCGCCATGTCGTCTAGTCTATCCACTAGCCAACTTCGCCCGCAATCGGCTGAAATGAATGCCTAGGCCCGTGTCATCGTGATCGCACGGGTTGGGCAGGAATCCACCGCTTCTTCAATCGTTTCCATTTCGCCATCCGTCGCCTCAAACGTGTACTCGGTTCCTTGTAAAACGCCCTTGGCATCAATCAGCTCTACATAGGGTTCCACACCTATCTGAAAAAGCTTTGGTTCCACGCCAACACAGTTGGCCGCCAGGATGCAATCGGAGGGTTCAATCTTTACGGTGATCTTCGGCATAACTAGCTTCTATCTTGCCATCGCTGAAATCGGCTTACCATGCGTTCCGATAAGATGGCTCGGTAAAGTTCAGCCATGAATTCGGAACCGACCGGAGAGTCCATTATGAGCAAAGCTATGAACGCGAAGCGAACTATTTCGAAGTGCCTTCTACTGGCTATCCCACTCGCCGCGCTAACCGGCATTTCACCCGCACAGACACCCGCCACACTGCGCATTCAGCTCGATCAACCGGCGCACGCCGTGAGCCCAACGCTCTATGGCTTGATGACCGAAGAGATTAACTACTCTTACGACGGCGGTTTGTACGCGGAAATGGTGCGGAACCGGACTTTCCAGGATCATGGCTTCGGCGGGGTGGCGCACTGGAGCATTGTCCATATGGGAAATTCCGCTGCGGCCATGGCCGTCGATCTTACGGAAGGGCCCAGCGCCGCGCTCCAGCATAGTCTTGCTATCACCGTGAAGCAGGCCGACCCGGCTGATCCAGCAGGCGTGAGAAATGAAGGCTATTGGGGCATGGCTTTGCGGCCCAAAACCACGTACAAAGGATCGCTCTACGCGAAGGCAGATTCCGATCTTGGGCCGCTGAGCGTGTCACTCATCAATAACAATACCGGCAAAGCGCTAGCTTCGACGGCGTTGACGGATCTTTCCACGCAATGGAAGCGCCATGAATTCACATTGACGACCGGGAACATCGAAATCTCCGCCGAAAATCACCTTCTGCTCACGGTGGCCCACCCGGGCAAACTTTGGATCGATCTCGTCTCCCTGTTCCCGCCTACTTACAAAAATCGCGAGAACGGCAATCGTCCCGACCTGATGGAGATGATGGCGGCCATGCATCCGAAATTTCTGAGGCTGCCGGGCGGCAACTATCTCGAGGGCGATCAGATCGACGAGCGCTTCGATTGGAAGAACACCATCGGCCCACTCGTGGATCGTCCAACGCATCGCAGTCCGTGGAACTATCAGTCTTCGGACGGCATGGGTTTGCTCGAGTTCCTGGAATGGACCGAAGATCTGCACATCGAGACGGTGCTGGCCGTGTACGCGGGCTACTCGTTGAAGGGGGACCACATCCGCCCAGGACCAATGCTCACTCCCTTTGTGGAGGATGCCCTGGATGAGATCGAGTTCACGACCGGCGATTCATCCACCAAGTGGGGATTGGTGCGCGCAAAGCTGGGGCATCCCGCGCCGTTTCCGGTGAAGTACGTCGAAATCGGCAACGAAGATGAGTTTGATCGCTCCGGTAGCTACGAAGCGCGGTACCTTCAGTTCTATCGGGCGATCAAAGCCAAATACCCCCAACTGGAACTGATCGCCACCGCACCGTTGAAGCGCATGAAGCCGGATGTGCTTGACGATCACTACTACAAGCGGGCAGACGAATTCTTCGCGGACGTGAAACACTATGACAACGCGGACCGGAACGGGCCTAAAATCTTTGTCGGAGAGTGGGCGACTCGTGAAGGATCGCCCACCACGGACCTGGGTGCGGCCTTGGGCGACGCGGCGTGGATGACGGGCTTGGAGAGAAACAGCGACCTTATCGTCATGGCGTCCTATGCCCCGCTGTTTGTCAATGTGAACCCTGGTGGCATGCAATGGGAGTCTGACCTGATCGGCTATAACGCGCTCGCCAGTTACGGGGCGCCGAGTTACTACGCCCAGTCGCTGTTTGCCGAATATTTGGGTACGGAGGTGCCTACGTCCTCTCTTACTCTTACTGGCGGCGGCGAACGCTTCTTTTACTCGGTGACGCGCGACCCCGCGAAAGGCGCTGTATTTCTGAAACTGGTGAATGCGTCTTCAGTCGCTCAACCCCTTGAGATCAACCTCACGGGTGCAGCCGGCGTGGCGAAAACGGCAACCCTGGTATCGCTCTCCGGCACCAATCCGGCTGAGACCAACACCATCTCAAATCCGCTGCGGATCGCGCCGATTAAGACCGAGCTGAAGAATACCGGCGCTCAATTCACCTATAGCGTGCCCGCATATTCGATTGAGGTTATAGAGTTGCAAGCCAAGTAGATCTATGCCGAAAGCGCTACCACCCCCAACTGCCCGGTGCGCCCTTGAACGGCCCTACCAATTCCCGCGTAATCCAACCGCCATAGAAATCTCCCGGTTGCGCTTCCACCCGTTCGTCATCCACGTAGCACTCCAAACGGCTGGGATAGAAAGCGAGATGGCCTTTGATGGATTCGAAGCTCGCATTCGGAGATTCGTACGACCAAGCCGAGTTCTCAGCAGTCTGATTGGCAACGCTCACCGTCCAGTAACTCGCCAAGCCCTTCCATTCACAGAAAGAACTTTTCCTGGTGGCTTTCAGGACATTCATTCTTATGTCCGACCTCGGAATGTACCAGGTGGGCGGGTGGCTCGTTTCGAGGACACGATAAGCCTGCGAAGTCTGGGCGATAACCTCGCCACAGAACAATACTCGAACGGTTTTCGCCGATAGTTCTAAACGAGGAGGCCGCGGATAGTCCCAAACCGATTCTTGTCCGGGCCCTGGTTTTTCTCGAGTCACTTACCTTTGATGCCGCCCCAGTCCGGATGGGGCTAGAAATCCGTTCCCCGTGCCGGGCTCGCACGTCATTAATTCTTGATTGGCGCATCTGGCAGCCCGGACGTTTTTCTCTTGCGTCTCCGGCTGATGTAGGCCGCCAGCAGGACGCCGGCCCCGACAAGCCACAACAGGTACATGAAAGTATTGTCCATGTTGGAGTATCGGCAGAATCGGCGCTGGGCTGTAGGGCTCCCGACCCGAGGGCTACTGCGGATTGTATTTATGCAGCCAGCCCGCTAACTCTTCGAATACATTCACCCTTTGCTCCCAAAGTACCGGGAAATGCGGCGACCCTGGGTAGGTCACCAAACGGACAGTCTTTCCGCGGGCCGCCAAAATCTGGAAAAATTCCGTTCCCTGAAACGTCGGCACCCGCCGGTCGGCTTCGCCATGCAAAATCAGCAACGGAGTCGTTACATTCTTCGCAAAAGCGACTGCGGAAAATTTCCGGAAGGCCTCGGGATCTTCGTCCGTCCAACGCGCGTCGTAGTCGAATTGGGTCACGTCGCTAGTCCAAAGAAACGGCTCCCAATCCGTGATGCCCGCTCCCTCAATGGCCGCCTTGTAGCGGTTCGTCTGGGTCACAGTCCATGAGGTCATAAAGCCGCCCGCGCTCCATCCGAAGATCGCCAGCCTGTTCGGATCTGCCCAGCCCTGGGCAATCGCGTAGTCGGTGGCGCTGTCCACATCCCGATAAGCCCGGTCGCCAAAATGTTGATAGATGGCGGCCAGGAAGTCCGCGCCGTAGCCGGTCGATCCGCGATATTCCGGCTGCACGACGACATAGCCTAACCCTGCAATCGTGCGTGCGAGCGCGTCCAGCCCCAGTTGATCGTTTGACTCCGGCCCGCCATGCGGCAGCACCAGGAACGGGTATTTTTGCCCCTCCACATAACCCGCCGGAAACGTCGCGATCCCTTCCAGCGCAACGCCTTCTTTGCTCTTCCAACGGACGGCCCGAACCGGTCCCAGATCGACCTTCTTCAACTGATCGTCACCCTCATGCGTGATCTTGCGCAAATGGTCGCCCTCAGGCACAGCCACGTTGCTCGCATGCTCCGGATCACCTACGTTAAACGCCACCTTCCCACCCGACTGCGCATAATCGCTTCTCACCGGTAAACCTTCGATCACTCCCTGCTCCCACCGATAAGAGGGCTTCAAGGTCCGGTCGCGAAATTCCTCCACCCCACTCTGCACACCATGCCCAACCAATACCCAGACTCGCCCTTGTGGGTCGCCAGCCAGTGAGAATGCCGTTCCCTTGAGTTCCGGCGTCCGGTCTTCCGCCGTGCCTCCTGCCGCAGCCACCGTCCACACGTGCTCCGGCGTTAACACCTCAGACCTGGTGGACAGGAATGCAATCTCCTTTCCGCTATCTGCCCAGGCAATGCTGCCTCCTGAGTTGGAAACGTCCGTAACGTGCCGCGTTTTCGAAGCGCTGCATACGTCAATGGCCGTGCTCACCCGGTGATAACCAATATGAGGGAGTTGCGACAGCAAGGCTACAGACTCGCCATCCGCGCTCCACGCCGGCTCATCCGCAATCGATTTTAGATCGTTGCACCACCATCGCCCTCCAGTGCCATCCATATTCACCACATACAGGCTCGACTGGCCCGCGTCTATTACATGACGAACGTCTTCCAGCGCATCGGCAGGGCGAGGGTCGGCCACGATGGCGAAGCGTTTACCATCGGGCGATGCTACGGCGGATTGAATGCCGCGCGGCAACAAGACCAAGGTGGCTGGCACCGATGCGGCCTTGTGATCGGCCAACGGGAAAACTGCTAGTTGCTGAAGCTTGTTCAATTTCCATTTGCCATAAAGGCTCGCGCCATCGACGCTAAAACCCAAGGGAGAGAAATCATCGGAAAGATCCAACTTGGCCGGGTTTGTCCCGTCTCCCGAAACCGTCCACCACTCGGAGTGCGTGGGTCCCTTTTCTCCTCCGAAAGTCACGTGATATAGAATCGATCCGTCCCTCGATACTGCAGTTGCCCGCGCACTGCGCAGCGTGCTCCAATCCTTTGCGCTGAAAGGATGCTGAGCCGTCGCTAGCAGCGCCGCTGCCAACATCAACCCGCCAATCGAATTACTCCTCCGCATGTGTCTCCTCCTCGCGCTGGTGGGGCGGACCTCGAGTTTGCGGCCGACCTCCCGGTCAGCTCCGGTCCTTCGCATATGATACCCTTCTCCAACCATGATTTCCCCTCGCATTCAGAGGAAAGCCACTCTCTTCCTTGCCATTCTGCTGCTGTCCCTTATGGCGATCCTGTCCTTCGGCGCAGCCCTCCGGGAATCCCCCACGTTTGACGAAATTGCGCACATCGGCGCCAGTCTGAGCTACGTTCAAAAGTTCGATCTACGCCTGAATCCCGAACACCCTCCGCTTGCCAAAACGCTCTCGGGTTTGGCGCTGACGCTGCATGGAACCTATGCCGACTATAACGGACCAGCATGGCAGTACAGCAAGGATTTCCTGCCTGCGTTCCTGGCCCAATGGTCTTTCGGGCAATCCGTGATTTCGCGCTGGAACAACTCCCGAACCATACTTACCTGGGCGCGCTTTCCAATGCTGTTATTCACTTTGGCCTTAGGATGGGTAATTCTTGCCTTCGCCTCGCGGCTGGGTGGGACTTGGGGAGGGCTCATTTGCCTTGCTATCTACATCAGCGCTCCTGTCTTCCTTGCTTTTGGCCCACTGGTCTTAACCGATATACCCATCGCTCTGTTCTCGCTCCTAACCATATGGACTTTTGCCAATCTGTGGCAAAACCCTGGTCGCGCCAATCTATGGCTTTTCAGCTTGAGTCTCTCCGGCGCGTTCCTGTCTAAGTTCTCCGCTCCCATTCTGCTACTCGGAGTCTTGATCTCCGGCCTGACTACGCGCTGGCTTCCCCTTTACGATCAGCCGGTTGACGACGCCGAACGAAGGGTCTGGCGCCGATTGCGCTGGCGGACAACCGGGAAGGGACTACTCTGGGCGGCGCTGCTCATCTATGCCTTCTATTTTGTGTTCTCGTGGAATCAGCCCACCGATAACCTCCAACGGATCGGCAATTCCATTCCCGCGTTAGTGCTCAGGCGCCTGATCCTCCCTCCCGCCAGCTACCTCGGTGGGATGTTTTTTGTCCTATTCACCTTTAGCAGGGCTGCCTTTCTGCTTGGCAGAGCCTATCCGCATGGCGTATGGTTCTACTACCCGGTTGTGCTCGCGTTGAAATCGCAACTCGGCTTCCTGGGGTTGCTCTTGCTCGCGCTGCTCCTCGGCCTGACTCGCAACCGGCCAAGCGGTTCCAGGCCTGCCGCTATCCCGCCGGAATTACGCATTCAATGGCGAACCCTCTGGGTGACTTTAGTGGTATTCACAGGGGTGTGTGTGCTCAGCCGCTTCGATATCAGCGTACGCCATTTCAGCGTCCCTTTGGCGCTCCTGATCCTGACACTCGCTCCCCTTCCTCGGCTGCTGGAACAATTAGCAGCCAGGTCCAGAGGTCTCTTCTATGCCGGCTCAGCGGCGGCCGCCCTGCTTGTCCTTAGTTGCGTGTTTACCGCCGTGCGCGCTTATCCCTGGTATCTACCTTATGTCAATGCCATGGCAGCGGGGAATCCCCTCTACACACTGCTGGGAGATTCCAATGTCGATTGGAATGGTGCGCTGCTCGAAGTCGAGCAATTCGCCGAAAGCCACAAACTCCAGGATCTACCTTTGGATAGCTATGGGATGTTTGACGATAGTCTTTTCGTTTCGCAGTCACGCCCATGGGATTGCCAGGCCCCGGCTTCGAGCGATGGCGGCCAGTGGGTAGTCGTATCCGCGAACATGATTTCGGACGCGGCCAACTGCTTGTGGCTTATGCAATATCCCCGCCAACCATTGGCGGGCGGCAGCATGTATGCCGTTCACCTGCCAACCAAGATCCCTCCCGATGGCACTCCCGGGGGACCTCCGCGCTCGGCCGAACGCCGATCGTTTCTCGGCAGCCCATTCGATGTGAAAGTGGTGATGCTTCAGGTGTCGCGTCATCCCGAGACGATCCCCGACGTCCTCCGGCTGGTCCAGAAGTCAGTCGCCGTTACACCCAAAAAATAAGAATGGAGGCCGACGTTCTATTTGGCCGCCGCGCGATCCGCCGCCTTCTTTGCCGCCCAACGTTTCTTGTTCGCCTCTCTGATTCTCTTGAGGCCCTCGGGGCTGATTTTCCTCTTAGCTGGCTTCGTGGTTACAGTTTTCGGAGCCGTCCCGTTCACCGCTCCGTAATACCGCCCGTCCCGCCTCTGTAGCTTTTTCTGTTTAGCCAACGCACTCAGCGTGGTGTAAATCAGATTTTCGCTCAGCGCGATCTTCCGCGCGCTGAAAACCTCTCTGATTTCCTTGGGCGTCGCTCCAGCAGCACCACGGGCTTGCACTACGGCTATCACAAACGCCGTCTTGTTCCCGGTAAATGGCAAATCAACGGATGGTGCGCTATGAGTGGAGACTGGAGTTGTTTTAACAGGAGCTTTACTCACACTCTCTTCGCTTGGCGCTTTCTCTTTGGCCAGTTCTATTTCGAGGACTCGAGCGTAAGCCGCCATCTCAGTTGTCTGTGCCTCAACCGATGTAGTGAGTTCTTCGATGCGAGTCTTCAGAAAGTTTGTTAATTGTGACATATCCTACACATCATAGCGTTGTCACCTTGGCGGACCTCTTACATCCTCAGAAAAGAGGTCCCACGAGCTAGCCTCGCCTTACGATCCTGCCGGCACAAACACTCTGTCCGGAGCCGCTATACTCGCGTCCTTCTCAATCACCTTGATATGCACCTCCTGCAACTCAGCCTTACCTTGCGGTCGAGCGACAAAGGTAAGCCGGTACTGATGCTGCAGCCGCTCTAGAATCTCTTTCAAGTACGGTTCAAAAGATACCGGAGATCCAAAGCCCACCACGTAGAACTCCCCGCCCGTCTCATCCGATAACTGCGCAAGAAAGTTCTGCCCCCACGACGAACGCCAAAAGCTATGCCCCGCATGGCCCACACTCGGGCTGTAGATCGTATACACCACCACTCCCGCCTTCTGCGCCGTCTGAATCCCGGCATTCACGTACGGATTCTCCGGCGCAAATCCACCGCCCAGTCCCTCAATGCCGCTGCTAATCATCACAATCTCCTTCCTCACTGCATCTGGCCCATTCTCGTTCGGCCATTTTTTCACGGCATCTGAAAGCGAATCATATGGACTCACATCCGCCCCACCCGGACCTGCTGCCAAGCGTATGGTCTTTGCCGCCGCCGCGTGGTCCTGTGTGAACGCGCAAGTCATCTGCGTCATCCCATTGCGCATATAGCCAATCGCCACTTCCGCATTCACGGGCAGCGCCATCACAAAATTCTTAAGACTTGGAATCTCCGTGTCGAAACTCTCCGCCGCCGAATCGTCGATCATCAATAGCAATTGAAGTTTGGTCCCGCTCAGCGGATCAAGCGATATCACATGGCGTTTCTCCCGGCCCTGCGCAACCGATACATCGTCCGCCATCAAAGGCGGAATGGTCTTGCCGCGTTTGGGCTCGGCCGTTACCACGACACTCACCGGTGTCCCGGGCTCCGATCCGCTTTGCCTTGCCATTAACACCATTCCGCCAACGAACAGCATCGTTCCAAAAAACCTAGCCAAAGATATTTGAAATTTTGAAACCACCGGTCGTCTGTCCGATGATCTTGTTAGCGAAACGAGAGAAAGGAGACGACCGATGGAGACGTTCACAAAGCTGTTTGGCAGCTTGCTGATTTTTGTATACCACTGTTTCGACCGCATCGTCATCAACGGATATTTGAGCGGCCTATCGAGGCCGGAGCAAGTAGTATGGTTTTTCCACGAGGTTCTGGGCCTCCCTGTAGTAAGCAAGGAAGTGTTGAGCCAGCGCACTAAAGACTACCAGGGCTGGGTGGAAGCGTATGCTGGGAATCAACGCATTCCGATTCAGTGGGCGGAAAAAGGCGTGCGCAAAGAGGATTACGTTCTGCCTGCGCTGCATCGCATGGAGAAGAAGGACGAGTATGGCGTCTACTTCATTTTCAAAAGCATGGAACAGGGCCGGACATTCCGGATCAGCGTCCCGAAGCATCCAACTAACGATCCGAACTATCGCATTCTGGCGCACCAACTGAGCCGCTTCACGCATTACTATTTTTACGTCCGCGATGAGGTGCTCGGCCCCATCGTTATCCGTGTGGCCAGCTTCTTTCCGTTCCACGCCACCTACTGGCTCAACGGCCATTCCTTCATCGAACGGGAACTGAACCGTAGCCAAGTCGGCTTTCGTAAGAACGACAACGCCTTCCTGGCGGTGGACGATGTCGCGGCCTTACAAGCCGCCGCCGACCGCTTGAGCCCGGCGATCATCCGCCAGCAACTCGATTACTGGACATTGATTCTTGGGCCGAAGTTCTCAAACAAGGAGCGGGGCGCGATGAGTCTGTCGCGTTTCTATTCTATCGCCCAGATCGAATACTGCCGGAACTTCATCTTCAAGCGTCATTTTCCGATTCACAAGATCTTCGAGCGCAGCTGCGAGATCGGCCTGTGGCGCCTCACGGCTAACCGCATTAGCGAGATTTTCGGCGTCCGCCTGAACAAGCGGCTGCACGGGAAACTGGCCACAGTCATCGATCAGATCGAACATGGCCATCACGTCTTTCGCGCCTATTGGAAGAATGCCTTTCTCAAGCAATACGAAAAGTTCTCGCGCTTTCTGCGCAACGAGATCTGCTCCAATAATCTGCGCGATTTTGGCCTCAAAAAGGGACTCGACCATCTCGACGCGGTGCGCCAACGCTTCCAGATCATCACCAACCGATTCGCCGGTTTCCAAGCCCAGTGCCTCAACGTCCATGTGGATTTTCCGCTACTCCAGCGGCTTGCCTTGCCCATCACCCTCGGTTCCGTTCGCTATCCCGGCATCAAAATCCACGACGCACGGGTCATTCGCCTGCTGGAGGTTCTGCTGCACGGCGGCAACACCGTCGGCGGCTGGACCGCTAAACAGATCCATGAGGCTGTTCTCACCACCTTCCAGCTAACCGCTAAGACCTACGGGCTGAACCAGCTTCGTTACGATCTCCGCAAACTGAAAGGTCACGGCCTAGTCGAACGAGACGGTCGCCGTTACGCTTACCGGCTCTCGACCAAGGGTGTTCAAGTCGCACTCCTGTTCCTCTTCTTCCACAAGCGCCTCTGCGGTCCGCTGGCCAACAGCCGCTTTCACCACCGGCCCGACCCCGCTCATCAACCGAACAGCAAACTCGAAGTCGCTTACCACCACGCTGACAAAGCAATCGAGAAAATCGTTGATCTGCTGGCGGCTGCTTGACCTTACAACTTAGAATGTTGAAGTATTCTTGTTTACGATCTTTGATTTAAGAATCTAAGCTTTTTCATATCACTGCTTTTTAGACGCGCGCTTACACCGGCCTCACGCCCGCAATTCTACGCAATCAAATAAATACTTAAGTATCCACTTGACAATTACCAAGGCTTGTTCAATACTTAAGTAGATGCTTAACTAATTCGGACCCAGGAAAGGAACAAAGAAAATGACAACCATGGAACAGATTTCCGTTATTCACAGCACATTCGTTCTCGAGCGCAGTTATCCCGCTACGCCGGAACGCGTCTTCGCCGCTTTTGCCGACCCGGTCACAAAACGCCGCTGGTTCCTCGAAGGCGGAAACAACGAAGTCCAGGATTTTGAAATGGATTTTCGAGTGGGCGGCATTGAACGCGCCCGAGTCCTTTACAAAGAGGGCACGCCCATTCAGGGCATGACCATTATCAACGAAACGCGGTACCAAGACATCGTCCCCGGCCGCCGTGTGGTAGCTGCTTACTCCATGACCCTGGCTGATAAACGCATTTCGGCGGCGCTTGTCACATTCGAACTTGTGCCAACCGAAAAGGGAACCGATCTCATTCTCACTCACCAGGGAGCCTACTTTGAAGGCGCCGATGGTCCTCAAATCCGTGAACAAGGCTGGCGTCAGTTACTCGAACGCTTGGCCAAGGAACTGGCGCGCTAGCGCTGCATCGGGCTGGGAAGACACCGCCTCATGTCTAGCCAAAAAGCCAGCATCGACCGTGTCTTCCACGCCCTTGGAGATCCAACTCGCCGTGCCATTATGGAGAAACTTGGCCAAGGCCCGATTTCCGTTTCGCGCCTGGCCGAACCACTCGCCATCACTCTCGCCGCCGTGGTGCAACACCTGCAAGTCTTGGAGGAAAGTGGGCTGGTGCATACCGAAAAAATCGGTCGAGTCCGTACCTGCCGCATCGAACCCGCCGGACTTACTGTGGCCGAGCAATGGATTGCCGCCCGCCGCACGGTTTGGGAACGCCGCCTTGATCGATTGGGCGATTTGCTCGCAGAGGAGTAAAGTCACATCTCGTTCCGAAACGCACTCGACGGGAAACAGTCTATAAAGCGGAGACGCCCTTGGCACACTTATGCCGTGAGGCCTTGTGTTACGCCTCGCGTAGTTTATTCATTCTTGTCCTTCCCGCGATCGCACTCTGCGCCACGACGGCCAAACAACCGGACGTTAAGACGATCATTGACCGTTCCGTAGCGGCCAACGATAAGGACTTTGAGGCCGCGCCTCGTTTCAACTACAAAGAGAAGGACCGCGAATCCAACTCCACCAAAACTTTTCAGGTGACCATAATTGATGGGTCGCCCTATAATCGGCTGCTCGCGGTCAACGGCAAGCCCCTTTCAAAGGAACAGGCGGCAGCCGAATCGAAAAAGGAAGAACAGGTAACCGCCGAGCGGCGCGCTCAGACGCCCGAACAACGCAACCAGCGTATTGCCGATTACGCCAAAGATCGTAAGCGCGATCACATCATGATGTCGCAGCTTTCAAAAGGGTTTGTCTTCAAGCTCGTTGGTGCGCGTAGGGTGGCCAAGCGCAATGTTTGGGTTCTGTCAGCCACTCCTAAGCCCGGCTACCAACCGCCCAACATGGAGAGCCAAGTGCTTCTCGGTATGCGGGGAGAGATGTGGATCGATCAGCGGACCTACGAATGGGTGAAGGTGACTGCCGAAGTGATAAGGCCTGTCTCCATTCAAGGATTTCTCGCCGAAGTGGAGCCCGGCACGCGCTTTGAAATCGAAAAAACTCCGGTGGCCGCGGGCATATGGCAGATCGCGCATTTCTCCATGCAATCTCACGCCAAGGTTCTGCACCTGATTGATAAGAACTCCGCCGAAGAAGATTGGTATTACGATTTCAAACCCGCCAGCGGCACATAAGAGAACCGGTATTACCGGCTCAGCAGTCTAGTTACTGCGGCCTACTGCACCGCGCGACCCACAAAAAAATTCTTTTGGGGTTAATCACTCTTTCGCTTCCTTTCAACTTCAATCTGGCCTATACTCAATCCGGCACTGTTATTAAAAGTAAAACGAATTGCGGAAGCGTTCGAGCCCCTGCATTGAGCAGCGGCCCTAATGATTGTCACGTCATGAGATTGTCACGATGGACGCCTGTCTCCATCGAATCGCTGAGGTAATGCCGTTGCTAACCACGCCTCCTCGCGACCCATAACCTTCCGCCAATACTTATTGCTAATGTACGTGTTTCGAAAGCGAAGAAAGAGATAATTATGTCTACAATCACAGATGTTGAAAGAAATGTGGCGATCCCCCTGCCGACGTCGATGCCTATCTCGGCCGCCACGCCCGCTGTTACGCCGGTCCAGATCCTCTCGGGAATCGGTGGCGCCATCGGATCCGATTACCGCGTCGCGCAAAATCAGCTCGTGTTCGTTGAGTACGGTAAAGGCGAACTTTCAGCCCTAAACCTGTTTAGCCCGTCCACCGTCGTTTCCTCCGGCACCACCACATTGAAAGGCACTTTTGTTTTCGATCTGGATACCGGAATCCAGGGCGGTCCGCAAACGAACGCCGATATCTGGTGGGACCAGGAAACGGCCGTGTTGCGGCGCATGGTGCCCCAGAACAACGCTACGCTCCTCAATCTGGGCGTCGCCAATTTCCTTAGCGTAACCGCCAACAGCCTCGAGGTTCTAAGCTATTCAAAAACCGCCATTGAAGGCAACAACGATCCCGCCAATAAGTTGGTCGCTGGCGACATCTTCGCCGTGCGAACCACCCAGGGGAACTTCGCCAAGGTCCAGATCCTCACTTACGGGTACGACTTGAAGATTCAGTGGGTCACTTATAAGTTATCATCCGGCTATGTCGTTCTGGGGACAGGTTACTCCAACCCGGAAGACGTGAAAGTAAGCACCGATGGCGTTCATGCCTACGTAACCGAACGCTCCGGCGATCTCGTAAAGGTGCCTCTCAGCGCCGCCAATCGCAACACAGCCATGCTGATTGGGTCGGGCATGACTGCTCCCCAACAGTTGGCCCTCGATGAAGCACATAATTCCGCTTATGTTGTGGAGTATGCGGCTACCGGCCGGCTCTGGCAAATCAGTCTGGTCAGTGGCGAGAAAACCGCGCTCCTTTCGAATCTGGATTTCGCTGTGGGCGTGGTCCTTACCTCCGATCTGCAATTCGCTTACATCAGCGAGCAGACAACCGGTGCGGACGGTGGCCGGGTCAGCCGTTTCCGCCTGAGTGACGGCTCTCGCCAATCCGTGGTAACCGGACTCACCGCCCCATTCGATCTCACCTGGGCCGACACCGCCGAAACCTCCTTGTTCGTGACGGAACGCGACCCCGCCAATCGCGTGACGCGCGTCGACATCTCTACCGGTACATCAAACGTGGTAAGCGGCGCGGGCTTCCGGCCCTCCAGCGTCTCTTGCATCGGCGCATCGCGCATCCTCGTTTGTTGCGATCAGATCATTCAATCGATCGACCTCCTGGCCTACCAGCCGTCCGGTCCGCTCTTAATGGAAATCGGCTTTATTCCATTCACCGATATTCTGGCAAACGGCCTGGCCGACACATCCAGCGATCCTGGCGCCCATTATCCAGTTAAGAATGTGCCGTTCGGCGGCACCCTGCCGCTCATGGTCAATCACGAGCGGGCCGCCAATGACGGAGCCCGCTACTATCGCCTCAAAATTAATGGCGTCATCCGCATGGATACTTGGACCGACGACAAGTGGAACGGCACAACCTTTGTCACCGAAACCATGACTCCTTTGGTGGTCAACGGACAACCCGGCTACTATCCGGTGCGGCCGGTGGCCGATCTGCTGCTTTGGCTGCATCCGGCACTAGGCACCTTAACCGATTCAACGAATCTGCCCAATGGCTTGCACACAATCGAAGCCGAGTTCATCAATTCGACCGGCGCTGTGATTGAGATCAGCAACGCGCTCACGATTCATGTGGATAACAGTCAGTGCAGCGCTTCGCTCGCGACTCCCACTCTGAACGGGCAGTCGGCCGATCCCGTATGCGGATTGCTGCGCTACACCGGAGCCAACGCTCTACCAGTCAACATGCCGCTGGTGGGCACCCATCCCAACGGCTTTGCGACATACTCATTCCAGGTCGTCAAAGGCGTAAACCAAGTTATCGGAGTGGGCGGCCCAGTGCCGGCGCTTTCACCGATAGCCACTCCGGCCTCCACCTTGCTTGGAAGCTGTACCATCGCGGGTTTCGGCGAGTACCTGTATGTTGCCGCCTCCGCCAATAACGGCTGGTCGAGACAAAGCCAATACGATGCGTCTTCGGCGCTCGCCTTCGTGCTCGCACCGTAAATTTCGCTCAGTCCAGGGGACAGGTTCCGCCTGCCCCCTCGGTGCTTCCGCTTTTTCACCGCGCGCTCTCCTGCTACCTTCAATATTCACCCCTGAGCTAGTCTAAGGTAATCACAGGATGAGATGTCATTTTTGACGGCCCAACGGAAACGGGCCATTGTGATTGGCGCCGGGCCCGCCGGCTTAACCACTGCCTATGAGCTGTTAACAAGAACGGATATCGCTCCCATTGTTCTCGAACAGAGTGAATATCTGGGCGGTCTCTCGCGCACGGTCAACTACCAAGGCAACCGCATCGATATTGGCGGCCACCGCTTCTTCTCGAAATCTGCGCGGGTCATGAACTGGTGGCTCAATATACTGCCGCTCGAAGCCCACGCTTCCGGTCAGGTAAAAATCGCCTATCAGGGAAAAACCACCACCGTCCCTGGGCAAGAGCCGGCACCCGACCCTTTGCACGCCGACAAGGTGATGCTCCTGCGCAACCGCGAATCGCGCATTTATTTCATGCGCCGGTTTTTTTCGTATCCCATTACTCTGAGCGTCGATACGCTGAGCAAATTGGGCTTCGCGCGAACGGTCCGCATCGGCTTTAGTTATCTCAACGCGCTGCTTTTCCCGATTCGCGACGAACGCAATCTCGAAGAGTTCTTTATCAATCGCTTTGGCCGCGAACTCTATCTCACATTTTTCAAGTCGTACACCGAAAAAGTCTGGGGCTTGCCGTGCAAAGACATCAGCGCCGAATGGGGCGCGCAGCGTATCAAGGGGCTTTCCATTCTTAAGGCCATCACTCACGTCCTGGCTAAACTCTCGCCCTTCCCACAACAAAACGTCGAGACATCCTTGATTGAACAGTTCCTGTATCCCAAGTTCGGGCCCGGCCAGATGTGGGAGGAAACCGGCTGCCGGGTGAAAGAACTGGGTGGCGAAATTCTGCTGGGGTGGTCCGTCGAACGATTAGAACGAACCGAAGACGGCCGCATCGTTGCGGTCGCGGCGCGCCATGCCGCAACGGGCGAACGGCGGCTTTTCAGCGGCGATTACTTTTTCTCCACCATGCCGGTAAAAGAGCTAATCGCTGGTATCGAGCCACCCCCGCCTGAACCTGTCAGAGAAGTGGCCGCCGGCCTGATCTACCGCGACTTCATTACGGTCGGGCTGCTGTGCGACGCGGTCAAGCTCCGCGAACCCTCGGGCGAGCTGGTGAAGGACAACTGGATCTACATCCAGGAGCCGGACGTGCTGGTAGGCCGTCTGCAGATCTTCAACAACTGGAGCCCCGCCATGGTGGCCGATTCCACCAAGGTCTGGCTGGGTCTCGAATACTTCTGCAACGAGTCGGATGCACTCTGGCAAAAAAGCGATGCCGAAATCATCGAGCTTGCCAAATCGGAAATGGCGACGCTGAACATGGTTGACAGCGCCAGCGTCTCCGACGCCGTCGTCATTCGCATGCCCAAAACCTATCCCGCCTACTTTGGTTCCTATGAACGCTTTTCCGAGATCATAAAGTGGGTGGACACTTTAGAGAACCTCTTCCTTATTGGCCGCAATGGCATGCACAAGTACAACAATCAGGACCATTCCATGCTCACCGCCATGACCGCCGTGGATAACATTCTGGCCGGCATTCGCAGCCGCGATAATCTCTGGGCGCTCAATACCGAATCCGAATACCACGAAGAAAAGTGAGCCGTCTAAGCGAACACTCCGTCATGCACATTGCCGGCAGTGTCGGTGAGGCGGAAATCGCGCCCCGAGTAGCGATAGGTCAACTTAAGATGATCTAAGCCCAGTAGCGCCAGGACAGTGGCGTGGAAATCGTGAATGTGCATGCGATTTTCGGCGGCGTGGTAACCAAACTCGTCGGTGGCTCCATAGGCGAAGCCGGGCTTAACACCACCGCCGGCCATGAAGAGCGAGTAGCCATAAGGATTGTGATCGCGGCCATTACCGCCTTGCGAAACCGGCGTTCTTCCGAACTCACCCGACCAGATGACGAGCGTGTCTTTCAGCAACCCGCGAGCCTTAAGATCCTTCAGCAAACCGGCGATGGGCTTATCTACTTCCGCGGCGTTTTCGTTATGTTTCTTAAACAGATCTGAGTGCTGGTCCCACTTGTAACTGTGAGTGCATTGAATAAAACGAACATCGGCCTCAGCCAAGCGGCGCGCGAGCAGGCACTGCCAGCCGAAATCGGCGGTGACGGGATCGTCCATGCCATAGAGCTTCCTGGTGGCATCCGATTCGCCTGAGACGTCGAACACTTTCGAGGCTTCGGCCTGCATGCGGAAACCCATCTCGAAAGACTGGATGCGGGTTTCGAGTTCGTCGTCCAGTTTCCACATCTCCTGATGTTTGCGATTGATGGCCTGGATCATGTCGAGTTCATAGCGCTGCTGTTCGCGGCTCAAACCCTGATTGACCAGATATTCGATAGGCTCCTTCTGAATCTCGGCGACCTGCATACCGGCGTTGCCGATGGCTGTGCCTTGCACCGATCCGGGCAGGAAGCCCGAAGCCCAGTTCTTCGCGCCGCCGTGGGAGAGAGCGGGTTTGATGGTGATATAGCCGGGGAGGTTTCTGTTCTGCGACCCCAACCCATAAAGCACCCACGAGCCAACGCTGGGGCGCGTGAAGGTAAACGTGCCGGTAAAGGTTTGCAGCAGCGCCGCGCCGTGATCGACGCCTTCGCCCACCATGGAGCGGACCACGCAAAGGTCGTCGGCGCACTCGCGGATGTTTGGAAACAGGCTGCTGATGGGCAAACCACTTTGGCCGCAATTCTTGAACGGCCAGGGCGATTTCATCAAGCCGCCCGTTTCGCCGGCCGCAAACGTGAGCGGTTGTTTGATGGGCAGCGGCTTGCCGTCGTTGGCATCGAGGTAAGGCTTCGGGTCGAAGGTATCGATGGATGAGGGGCCGCCGTGCATGAACAGAAAAATCACACGCTTGGCGCGGGCAGGGAACATCGGCGACCTGGGGACGAGCGGGTCCACCGCATTGCTGGCCAGCGCCACTTCCGCCATGAGCGATTGCAGTCCCATATAGCCGAAGCCGCAGCCAGCCGCACGCAACATTCCGCGGCGGGAAAGCTCTGAGTTCTTTGGAGGTTTTGTGAGGTACGAGTTGATATCCATTTTTTATCGCTCTCCGTTAAAAGACCAAACTAGGTCGCTTACGCTTCCGGCTCGGATCGCGGCGGCGTACCAGAGGCCGGCCGGGCGCCGATTGCCAATCGGCGCGCAGGATGCCATCCTGCCCCACATCTCCAATTTTGATTTTTCACAGCTTCTTACGCTTCCGGCTCTGATGCGGCGATTTTCGTTATCATTAGTGGGTCGCAGGGCCACGGGCACTCCTTTAGTAGACAAAGATAAATTCGTTAGAAGCCATCAGCGCGTGGGTGAGACTGGTCCAGGCCTTTTCTTCATCGATCTCATTCCACTTTTGGCGGAGACTCGCAAGGTACGTCAGACCGCTATCGATTTCATTCGCATCGGGGCGACGATCCAGCACTCGCAGATAGATTTCCTCGACACGCCGCTTATCCTGCCGCTGCTGCTTCAGCACGCTGTCGGTAATGTGAGCCGCCTCGCGAATTACCAACGGGCTATTCATCACGAACAGTGCTTGGGTGGCGACAGTAGTCGTACTGCGATGTCCTTCAGGCGACGTGGCGTCGCCGAAATCGAAGAGGGTATAGAGAGCGGGCAGATTGGAGCGCCGCAGTGGAAGGTAGATGCTCCGGCGATTGGTTTTTTCCGGATTCATACTGATGCGATTGGCACTGGTCTCGCCGTCGGTACCTACTCCGGGATCGAGTGTGCCTCCCATGGTGAGATCCAGATCGCCTCCCATAGCCAGATAGGCATCGCGGATTTCCTCAATGCTAAGGCGCTGCCGCGGGAAGTGCGAGAGCAGGCGGTTTTCAGGATCCTTCGCTTTCTTTTCTTCGTCGAAGGCGGCACTCATCTGATACGTCTTCGAGAGCATGATGAGGCGGTGCATCTTTTTGATCGACCAGCCGTTCTCCATGAAGCGATTGGCCAGGTAATCGAGCAGTTCAGGATTGCTGGGACGGTCGCCCAGGCGGCCGTAGTTATCTGGAGTGCGCACGATGCCGTCGCCAAAATGGCCTTGCCAAATGCGGTTCGCCATCACCCGCGGCGGAAGTGGATTGCGAGGATCGACGATCCAGTTGGCCAGCTCCAAACGGCCGCTTTTGGTTTTGACTTCGGGAGCGGGCGCGCTCAGGCGAAGGATGGAGGGAACGGTGCGTTCCACCGGGTCGCCAAGGCTGTGATAATCGCCGCGCAGGAAGACCTTCTGATTCATGGTCTCGCCCTCTTTGACGGCGCAAGCCATGGGGATTTCTTTCCTGGGAAGAGTCCTTTCCTTATCGGCTGCTTGCGAAAGCAACGCTGTTACCTCTTTGGCCTTTTCGGGCGGCAGCGCGGCTATCTGCTCATCTCTGGAACGATGCAAAGGGCCGTTTTCCTGCCATACGGCGACGAAGAAGGGATCTTTTTCAGCGCTCATGCGCGGGTGTGGGCCGGCGATCTTGCCAGCATTGGGGAAGCTGCTGCGCGCTTCCTCCCACCAGTCCACATCCTGATCGTATTGATAGGCGCTACGGCGGAAATCCTCTTGATACTCGGCGGCGATATCTTTCCGATTCGCGTCGGTGGCGGCGCGCCATTTGGCAAGTTCGGCACGTTTGGGGTCTTTGAGATATTCAACCCAGCGGGAGAGTTGGGTGGTATCGAGGGCGGGCGTACAGGACGCTTGCTGGCGCGCGCGGTTCAGAAGGGGGTTTGAGGCGCAGGGTTGTTCGCCTTTAGCGTAGACGCTATAAGCGGCTTGCATGAAGTCGGCGATTTGCTGGGCGCCTAAATCGCGAGTCTTCTTGGCGTCTTCGTCGAAGTTTATGATTTTAGCGATCTTCTTTTCAAGGTCGTCGTAAGCCTTCCATTGCGTCTGGAAAGTCTCGAACTCACCGGCCGGGGCAAGCGGAGTTTGAATGGGATCGCCGGTTTCGCCTTTCTCATAACTGAGTGTGGAGGCGAAAATAGCGGCCATCTGATAGTAGTCTTTCGTCGCGATGGGGTCGAATTTGTGATCGTGGCAGCGCGCGCAGGTAACGGTGAGGCCCAGGAACGCTTTGGCGGTGACATCGATTTGATCGTCCACCACGTCATAGCGCTTCAGCGGGAGATCCTTCTGGGCGAGAGCTTTTTTGCCCAGAGCGAGGAAACCGGTGGCGACGATGCCGCGATAACCCACGCCCGAGTTCGGATCGGCGGCCAGGATGTCGCCAGCCAGTTGCTCACGCACGAACTGGTTGTAAGGCATATCGTCGTTAAAAGCTTGGACGACGTAATCGCGATAGCGCCAGGCATGCGGATAGCGGTGGTCTTCGTCGCTGCCGGTGGAATCGGCATAACGCATGACATCGAGCCAGTGACGGCCCCAACGTTCTCCATAACGGGGTGAAGCGAGGAGGCGATCAATGACTTTCTCGAACGCTTTGGGAGATTTGTCGGCGAGGAAATCGCGCAGCTCTTTTTCAGTGGGAGGAAGACCGGTGAGA
The DNA here is from genome assembly GCA_963785595.1 of Bryobacterales bacterium. Classification (GTDB taxonomy): domain Bacteria; phylum Acidobacteriota; class Terriglobia; order Bryobacterales; family Bryobacteraceae; genus Bog-105. Next base: position 564,711 of record CAWAVY010000008.1, read on the forward strand.
TCGAAGGTGGCGCGGCGCAGAAGAGTGGTTTTGTCGGCCTGTGGGGCGGGTGGGAGACCGTTCTTCTCAAGGTTGGCGAGAATGAACTGGTCGATGGGATTGACGGCCCAATCCTGCTGCTTGGGAGTGGGCGGGGCGGCGTGGGAGAGCGGCTTGAAGGACCAGAAATTCTTGTCGGCGTCGGTGATGACCCCGCGCAAGGCCACGGGCCGAACGCCGGTTCCGGCCAACGAATTGCCAGCCGACGGCGTAGCGGCGGGTGAAGGGGCGCCGGCGGCCACCCATTCGCGGACGGCGGCTATGGTTTCGGCGGGCAGCTTGCCTTGCGGCGGCATCTTGATGCGATTTTCGTAGCTGAGAGCTTTAAGGATGGGACTGTTCTCAGGCTCGGAGGCTTTGCCAAAAATACCGATGGCCGCCGCTTCCTTGATGCCTTCAGGCGAGCTGAGATCGAATCCGCCGCTGCGCAGTTTGGTGCTATGGCAAGGCTGGCATTTTTCGGCGAAGAGCGGGCGCGCGTTTTTTTCAAAAATCTCGAGTTGAGCCGGTGTTTGAGCGTTGATGACGCCGAGACTCAAACAGATCAATAGTACGGTTGTGCCAAAGGTCATTCGGTTCCCGGGCAAAGTAAATGTAGGCTGTGCCCATGATTGTATCGCTGTTGAGGCAGAGGGAAAAAGTGCGGGGGTCTTGGGCCACATATAAATATATATAGCGGGACGCATCAAAAACCCCCTCTTTCCGGCTTGGAAAAGGGGGGTTTTTACCGTTTGAGGCGGGGCGGAGGCGAGATGTTTACTCGTCGGCACTTTAATCAACATCGAGGTCTCCGTCTGGGGTTTCGGATTCGTCGAATCCTAGATCTTGCAGCGGAGAACCGCCGTATTTGAAGCCACAACGAGTTTTGGCCCAGAAGATGGTAGCGGCGACGTTTTTGCCGGAGGTGGCCATGGTGAAGAGTGTGGCGGCGACTTTGACGTTGGCCTCAATGGCTTGGTCGAGTTCTTTGCGGCAGTGCCGGCTTAGAGTTTTGGGGCTAATGCCAAAGACAATGGCAATGTGCTTTCGCGGGATGCCGAGACGGCACATGCGCACGATTTTGGTGCGGTCTTCGTCCGAGGGATTGAAGGGCGGACGGCCCATGAGTTTGAGGGCGCGCGGTTCGGCGACGCCGGTGATGGAAAGGTTCATATGTGAGCAGGATAGGAGGAGGGGCATGCGGGGTGGGCGGATTGTTGGGGTTAAGTGGTTGATTGTAAGGGAGATAATTTTTGTTGAAAAAGTGTGATCCGCCGCACGGCCCCCTTTTGGGGCCGTCAGGAGGACGGATGAAAAATGGCCGTTTAATTCGGGGTGCTGTCGAAATTTTTGGAACCTACGAGATTTTTATGTGATTGATTCGATAGGGGATTTACGTCACTATTTTTCATAGGATTCACTTCACAATTGGAGATGGCCACACGGTGTGTGTAGCGGCCGAGATAGCGGAGCACTTGCTCCGGTCCGCCAAAGGGTGGTTGGGCGTACACCACCCAATCGCGCTTTTCCAGGGCGTACAGATAGTTATGGAAGAGACCGGCATCTTGCAGATGTTCGACGGAGCCGGGGAACTGCAGACGCTTTTGATAGAAGGCATCTTCGAGTGCTTCGAGAAAGAGGCGGCGGAAGAGGCTGGACAGCACCTTGACCGGCAGGAAGAAGCGGCGCTGGCGGCACGCTACAAAGCGTTCGTGATCGGCTGAGAGCCCGCCGCCGGGCACGACGATGTGCAGGTGGGGATGAAACAGCAGATTTTGTCCCCAGGTGTGTAAGATGGCGAAGAAGCCCAGTTGTGCGCCGAGGTGTTGTGGATCGGCGCCGGGGGTGAGCAGGGTTTGCGAGGCGGCGCGGAACAGCATGCCATACATCGCTTCCTGGTTGTAGAAGGCGAGTTCGGCGATCTGCTCGGGCAGCGTGAAGACAACGTGAAAATACGGAGGCTCGCACTTCACCACTTCTCTGTCTCTGCCGCCCTAGGGCAACCCAACTCCGAACGACTCTTACTCTCCGGTTGCTGGATGGTGCCGCGTCAAGCGGTTTAGTTCACTGGAGATTTTGGTGGTCCGCGGTCGATGCTTGCTATTCCAAGTTCGAGGTTGGTTGCGGGGGTTGGGAGCCGTGCTGTTTTGCGAACGAGCGGATAGGGGCCGGGCGTGCTGATTCGGTTTTGATGAAGATCGAAATTCCCGACGACTCAGCGTGGTTGCATCAACATAGAAGCCGGGTCGCGCACAACGGGCACGCCGGGAACACCCAAAGTGGGAATTGAGGTGTCTGACACAGAATTATCACACCGAATTATCCAGAGGTCGCTTACGCTTCCGGCTCGGATGCGGAGACGTGACCGCCGAGCGCCGATTGCCAATCGGCGCGCAGGATGCCATCCCGGATGCCATCCTGCCCCACATCTCCAATTTTGATTTTTCACAGCTTCTTACTCTTACGCTTCCGGATCGGAAGTGGACAGCCATCAGAGCAAGGGAAACGGATTGTACTCGCGGAGGGCGGTGGGCGTGAGTGCGACGATCGAAAGATCAACCATTTGATTTGGTTCACGCGGAGTGGCCATCTCCACTCTCAAGAAATTCGAAGTGAGAGCCATGCCGCGCTGTTCGAGAGTCACCGCTGAAAGAGTTTGACCCAACATGCGGCGGCGGAATTCCAGGTTCTTTCGGTCTGACAGATCGCGGAGGATTTTCGTGCGCTCGTGACGAACGGGGATGGGTACGGGAGTTCCCTGACCTGCCGCCAAGGTGCCAGGACGTTCGGAGTAAGTAAAGACGTGCAAGTAGGTAAAGGGTTGGCTTTCGATGAATTCGCGCGTTTCGGCGAATTCCGCATCGGTCTCGGCGGGGAAGCCGGTCATGACATCGGCCCCAATGGACGCAGCGGGCATGAGTGAGTGAGCTAGCGCCAGGCGGCTGGCATAGTGGCGCGTGCGGTATTTACGAAACATGCGCTTCAATACCGCATCCGATCCAGATTGCAGCGGCAGGTGAACGTGTTTGGCGATACGCGGTTCGGAGGCCACCAGTTCGATAAGATCACGGCTCCAATCCATAGGTTCGACGGAGCTGATACGGAGGCGGCGGACCTCAGTTTCCTGGAGGATGGCCCTCAGCAAGTCCGAGAAGCGCAGTCCACCTGGAAGGTCGCGCCCCCAACGGCCCAAGTTGATGCCGCTCAGGACCACTTCGCAATAGCGCGCGGCGAGATCGCGCACTTGCTCGATCACGCTCTCTAGAGGAGCGCTGCGGCTGCGCCCGCGCACACTCGGAATAATGCAGAAGGAACAGCCGTTACCGCAGCCGTCCTGCACTTTGAGGTTGGGCCGCGTGCGGTCTTCGCGGATATCGCGTACGGGGGCCGCTAGAAAATGTTGCTGCGCTGAAATATCTCCAATGACGATTTGGCCGTGATATTCGGGGCAAGTGACGATTTCGGCGATGGATGTTTTATGGGAATTGCCGACAACCCAGCGCACGCCCTCGAGAGCGGCAATCTCTTGCGGGGCGCGCTGCGCATAACAACCGGTGACGAGGATATCGGAGGTGGGGTGGTCGCGATGGGTTCCGCGAATGAGACGCCGCGCATCGATATCGGCGCCGTGGGTTACGGTGCAGGTATTGAGGACGATGAGATCGGCTGAGGCGGCATCGCGGACGGGTAAGTAGCCTTGATCTGTGAGCGAGGCTTCGATAGCAGCGCCATCCGCCTGGGAGGCGCGGCAGCCAAAGCTTTGGACGAAGACCCGCTTCATATGTCTAGTTTAAGTGAGGGGCTTGCGGAACTGGAGAAACGCGGGCGAAATCGCCAGGAGTCAACTACTGAGCACCCTCTTCAAGTAAGACTCCGCGGAAGCGATGGCGCCGCCTTCTCCTAGCCAGCCTACATAGCCGTCCGGTCGAATCAAGACGAGCACGGGATCTTTCGCCTGGTAAGCCTCGGAAACGTGTTGTGGATCCTCCATTATGGTGTAAGTTCGCAGATTCCGCCGGTACCGTTCACCCAAGCTAGCGAGTGCCTTACTATCGGTTGCTCCGATACTGAGTAGAGTGAATTCGGGACCCCGAAACAAATCGAACAGTCTTACCCGCTTGCCGCATGCATCCAGCAAGAAACCATCGGGCGCACGATCTCCTGGTTGCAGAGAGAGTGGCGACGAACCTTCATGCCGGCTCAGCGAGTTGTTCCGGTAGTTGATACCTAATTGCAGAGTCGCCGGATCTCTTGACAGGCGATTTCCGTCGGCCCGGAATTGAAGTGCGATCCGGGTGCTGAGTCCCAGCATGGATGCGGCCACCGGCAGACGTTCCTCTTCATACGTATCCAGCAGCGAAGGGCTCGCGCCATTCAGCACCAGGCCGAGCTTCCATCCAAGATTGTAGGAATCCTGTATTCCAGTGTTCATGCCTTGTCCGCCCGCCGGAGTGTGAACATGAGCCGCATCGCCAGCCAGGATCACTCTTCCGGCGCGGTATCGGTTCACCATCCTTATGTTGACTCGATAAAGCGAGAGCCAAGTGGGACCCGAGAGCTTCAAATCGGATCGGCCAGTGCGTTCGTCGGTAATTCGCTGAAACGTTTCGATTGAGGGTTCCTCGTCGGTGTCGGAAGGGATGGCCGCCTGAAACTGAAACGAGTCAGTAGAAGGAAGAGGACAGAGCCCCAGCCAGCCGTTTGGATGATTGGGCCAGGAGTGCCAGTGGTCGCGATCCAAGGCATCCACCCGGACATCCCCCACAAACATTTTTGCGTCCTCCCAGGTCTCTCCCTCGAAGCCAAAGTTCATGAACTTCCGAACGAAGCTGCGTCCCCCATCGGCTGCCACCAGATATTGACAACGGACCTGCTCTTGCCCCTCCCCTTTTTGGAGCGTTGCCGTGACGCCGTTCTCGTCCTGTTCTATCCAGATAAGCTCCGTACCAAGCTCAACCTTTCCGCCATGGCTTTCCAGCAGATGACGGAGTGTCTCTTCGACCCGCCATTGCGGAATGATGAGCGAGCTTGCGTAAGGGACATCCGGCGTGGGATGGTAGCCCTCATACAGGTCGCGATCCCCAAGTATGGATGAGCCGTCATAAGCTCGAAACGGTAGATGAAAGCGGCCAAGGCTTAAGATCCGCTCGATCACGCCGAGATCGTCGAGCACCTCGAGGCTTCGCGGTTGCAAGCCCTTTCCTCTCGATCCGGCAAAATATTCGGGTGCCTTGTCGATAAGCCTGAAATTGACGTCGCGGCGAGCGAGATCGCAGGCCAAGGTTAAGCCGGTTGGACCCGCCCCAATGATCAAGACAGAAACGTCGGGCGAAGACAAATGCCTAAATCCCCGCGTACCAGGCGTAGCCGGCTTCCGGCGATGCGGAGCCCAAGCCCTTACCGAAGCGTTTGAGATCGTCGGTGACGGTCAGGCGCGTGATATATTTCACGTTCTTGTATCCCAGCTGGCGCGGAACTCGCATGCGAAGCGGCCCGCCATTGCCCACCGGAAGTTCGCCGCCATTCAGCCCATAAGCCACCAGAGTCTGGGGGTGCAAGGCATCGGCCATGTCGATGCTGTCCCACCAGTCGCGGTCTATGGAAAAGTAGACAACGTATTTGGCTTGCGGCAAAACGCCTGCCTCATGCAAAACGTGTGATAAAAGGACGCCGGTCCATTCAGCGATATAAGACCAACCCTCTTCACAGGCCAAGTGAGTGATCTGGCTGCGCGAGGGATAGCACTTGAGGTCTGTGAGCGAAAAAGAGGTTGGCCTCGCAACCATGCCGTCGACGGCCAGCCGCCAGTTGGTGAAACCTCCCTCCTGCAGCTTCAGGAAAGCTTTATCTTTGGGAGGCTCGCCGTTAACGAAGGGCGCTTTCGAAATCTCGCTGCGGGGGAACTCACGGGCCATGGAATGACGGGTCAAGATTCGCTGCGCGGCATAGGTCAGGGTCTCGCCCGCGCCATAGAGGCCACCATGATCGGGCGGGATCAATCCGTAATTTTCCGCAAGGCGAGTGGCGACCGTTAGACCGGATGCGCCCGCCGTCACGGCCAAGCCGCCGGTGATCAGTTTGCGGCGTGAGAGATTGCTCATGCGCCCTCCTTAGGTGTAGCTGCAGCGCGACCCGTGATCATGGCCCACATGCGATTCTTGAAGCCGGCCAAACAAATCATGAGCACATGCACGAAAACGAAGAGAAACAGGAAAACGGAAATAAAGAAATGAAGGGTGCGGGCGGATTGCTGGCCGCCTAACACGCTGACCGCGGCTGGAAACGCCGACGCGAAGGCGGGCGACATGGCCAGCCCCGTCCAGATAACCAAGGGGAACAGAACGAAGATCACGAACAGGTAAGTGAGCCGCTGGAGTGCGTTGTATGACCACGGATCTGCCGCAGTGGCGGGGGTGAAACGCAAATGGTTCGCAATGACGTTCCAGAACGCCCGCCCCGAAAGATCGGCCGCGCCGGGCAGCAAGTTTTTCCGCAAATGCCCGCTGAACACGATGGAGAAGGTGTAGAGCAAGCCGGTTAATACAAGTGCCCAGGCGGCCTGAAAATGGAGATAGCGGCTCCAGCCGTTTTGGTCCGGCAGGACGTAACCGTAGCCGGTGGGCACAGAGGCGCGCGACGCGGGGATGGGAATTTTGAAAAGCGGCGTAGTCGATACGTTGCCGGCTTCGCCCCAATAGAAGCGGGGGTGAGAGATGAGAATCTCCACTCCGGTGACCAGCAAAGCAATGAAGCAGAGCGTGGTAAGCCAGTGAGTGAGGCGGACCAGCGCGGAGTGGCGCGTTGGCACCGTATCCTTCGCGGCGGCCGGGACGGAAGCCGAAAGCCAAACTGAATCGCCCACAGGAAAAATGGTATCACTCAAGGGTCACCTCAAAGGCGGCCCCTTTTGCAAGATGGGCCCTACGCGTCGGCTTGCTACTTCTTGCCCAGATACTCTTGAAACCAGTCGAGCGTGCGGCGCAACACATCCAGCCGGTTCTTGGCATCACGGAACGAATGACCCTCACCCGGATACACAACCAGTTCCGTAGGCACGCCGGTTGTCTTCAGAGCATGCCAGAACTCGAACGATTGCGGCGCGGGGCATTCGCCATCGCGTTCGCCGACGACAACCAGTGTCGGCGTCTTCACCTGTTTGATAAACGTGATCGGCGAACTCTTCGCATACACCGCGGGGTCGTCGTACACCGACGCGCCGAAGTAGGGGATCATCCATTCGTCAATGGAATTCTCGCCGTAGTAGCTTTGCCAATCGGCAATGCCAGCGCCCGCCACAGCCGCGCTGAAACGCTGCGTTTGTGTAACCGTCCACATCGTCATGTATCCGCCATAGCTCCAGCCGGTCACGCCGATGCGGCTTTGGTCGATCGGTGCTTTCTTGAGCACTTCATCCACACCGGCCAGGATGTCGCGCAAGTCCCCGCCGCCAAAATCCTTCACATTCGCTTTTGTGAAATCCTCACCCTCGCCGTAGCTGCCCCGCGGATTCGGAAAGAACACAAAGTAGCCCAGGCCCGCCATCACCGACATATCGAAATGCGAACTCGGCCAACTCGGCGACCGCATCCCCGCCGGACCGCCGTGGATCTCCACAACCATGGGATACTTCTTCGCCGCGTCAAACCCTTCCGGATAAAGCAGCCAGCCCTGCACCTTGCCGCCGTCGCTTTGCCAAGTCACGCTTTCCGCTTTACCCCAATGTGGCCGCTGCTCCGCATTGGCATGCGTGACCTTTTTCCAGTCGCCAATTTCGCCCGCCCAAATCTCCGGCGCATTCTCCCACGTGCTGCGCATCGCCGCGCTTGTCAAGCCGTCTTTCGCCAGCGCAAAGTTCGGGAAGTTGCCGTCTTGGTGCAGCGTCTCCGCGCCCTTCCAAATCAACTCCGCTTGGCCGTTCGAAACATTCAGAGTCGAGATACCGCCGCCCCCGTCCACATCTTCGGTAAACAGGATCTCGTTATCGTTCCGCCAAATCAGTCCGCTCGCCGATGCCTTTATTCCCGCCGTCAGGTCTCGCACGTCACCGCCGGAGAGCGCGAAAATATCGCCGCCGATAAATCCTTCGTCGCTCATGATTCCGCCGATAAACGCGATCGTCTTTCCATCGGGCGACCAGCGCGGCACTTCAATCTGGCGGTCCGCCGGCGGCTTGTAGATCTCGGTCATTTCCTTCGAACGAATATCCAGCGTGTAAAGCTTGGCCGTCCACCAATTGTTGTCGGCCGGGCCAGGCGCGGCGATGGCGGCGAATTTCGTGCCGTCGGGCGACCAATCGTACTCGTAGATATTCAGCTCCGCCGGGGAAATAGGAACAGGCGCGCCGCCCGAGACATTCATTGTGGTCAGACCCTGATTATGGGTTTCGCCGCCAATCACGCCGGTTTGAGCCGGCACGGCTTCCAAAGGGCCTCCGCCTCCGCCATTCGCAGCAAATAGAAACGCGATCTGCGAGCCATCCGGCCGCCAACGCACATCGGTGGCATAACCTTTCAGATCCGCAAGCTGGCGGACTTTGCGCGAGCTGGCTTCCGCGAGAAAGATCTTATCCTGGCCGCTGAGAAACGCGAACTGCTTGCTATCGGGCGCCCAAACCACGCTATGCTCGTGCCGTCCAATTTCGGCGTCGCCGGAAGTGATGCGCTCAGGTTTAGCTGCGGAGCTTTTTCGATCCAGCAGATAAATTTCGCTGTTGCCATCCGGCATCGCCCGCACCCAAGTGAGCCAGCGGCCGTTGGGGGAAATGGAGACGCCGGAAAAAGCTTTTACAGCTTCCAGCTGTTTCAGGACTTCATCAATGGTGGAAGCCTGGACACACAACGCCAGCGCTGCGGCAAGCAGAAGTTTCAACATGATTAGTGAGTGGCGTGCTGGCTGGGACGGTCGCGCTCTTCCTGCTCGCGCCCCCGCTGGTCGCGCTCCGCCACTAGCTTCTCATAGGCTGGAATTTGCGCCGGCGTGAGTATCGATTTCACGCGTTCAATGTGCGCTTCTTTGATTTTCAACATTTGCGGCTTGTAAGATTCGCGCACCGCGTGGTATTGCGCCTTGGTATCGTCCAGGATGGCCTCAAGCTGCGTCAATTGCTGCGGCGTAAGTTTGAGCCGGTCTTGCATTTCCGCTATGTAGCGGTGGCGGCCCGGGTCGGGCGTCCTGGCAACATTGGGGATCACTGCCGTGGTGGCGTAGTAGCGGTGACCCAAAGCGCCCACTGCCACCCCTCCGCCGAAAAGCAAGGCTGCGAACGCCGCCGCGGCAAATTGATTACGCTGCATGCAAAATGCGACCTTAAACGCTAGCGGCCAGGCGAAGTCGAAACGTGCTCGTCAACAGCGCCGTGAATCGCTTCCGTGTAGTCGGTATTCTCGGCGTTGTGTTCGGCCATCAGCACATCGGTATAGTTCGCCGTCTGTACGCTGCGCTCGCGGAAAGGCGGAACGAAATTCAAGAAGACCAACAACAGGCACAGCGCCGCGCAAACCGTTACCGTGGTGCGCGCCACATTCTGAAAGACAAAGCCGAAGGAATGCCTGCTCTCAATGCGCTGCCAGAGCCGCGGCATGAAGTTGCTGCTTGCTTCCACATCCGGGCAAGCCGCCCGGTAAGTTTGAAACAACTGATCAAGTTTGGAATCGCCGTTCATCATCTTGTTTCCTTACGTTACAAATTACCATCCGCCGTGGCCCGGTTGAATGCTTTTAGCACCCGCTGGCGCGCTCGAAACAGCCTTACTTTGATCGCATTCTCTTTGACGCGATAGATTTTTTCCAGTTCCTTCAGAGACAGCCCTTCCACTTCTTTGAGCGTGAGCAGCAAGCGGTCTTCCTCGGAAACATGCTCAAACAGGGCATCCACAAACTCGCGCACCTGGCCTTTATGCCGCTCCTCGCCGTCCCGCCGGCCACTGGCCAGAAAATCGGCCATAATCACCTGCTGCTCACTCAAATCCGCCATCCGCGACTCATTTCGCCGCCTGGCGCGGCGTAGATAATCGTACGAAGCGTTCACCGTCAGACGGTACAGCCAAGGCTCAAAAACCTCCGGCGTGCGCAATTGATCGAGCGAGTAATAGAGCCGCACAAACACTTCCTGTGCGACATCTTCCACATCCTCAGGCCGACCAATCAGCCGCGAGATGGTGCCCATGATCCGCTTCCGATAGGCCAGAACTATGTCGTTAAACGCGCCGCCGTCTCCTTCGCGCGCCTTTTCGATCCGTTCTTGCTCTACCAACATATCCGGTTTTTCAAGGGCCGGATAGTATTCGCCTTCAATAGATTCAGGCGATCCAGCTAATAGTTAGGTTACACGCCAGCGATGTTTTCACGTTAACTGGTGTGGTCGAGGACAATACGCCAGGCGCCGCCATCCCGTTTAAAAACCAGGCTGAAGATACCGCTTTTGTCGCCTCCGCTCTGCGCCGCCCTTTGCAAATGATAGGCTCCGGTAACGATCACCTGCCGGCCACCGATCTTCTTTATTTTCAGGTCGCTAAATGTCAAGCGGCCCATCGCGTCCGGGGTAGGGTAAGCCTTTCGGTAGCGTTGCTCTACGCCCGCGCGGCCTTCTGTTACTCCGGTTCCAACAAACGTACAGTTTTCCGCGTAGCTCAGAACGAACGCCGCTATGTCTCCCCGGTTCCAATCGTCTACTTGCTTGTCAAGGACAGTGCGGATGGCCGTTTCCGTAGCGTCCTTCCCCACAACCAGCGCCGGCACCGCAAGCGCCAGCCACACAAACGCAAATCTCATCCCAGTAGCATACCGTTTTAGAGACTGCTGACGGTAATGGAGCCGTCGCCGGTGCGGACCACTAAGGCGGGGCCGCCACCGTTCAACTTGGCTTGTGACGTGTGCTCGTCTTTGGCGCCATTGGTTGTCACGGGTAAATCGAAGCGGATATGGCCATCGCCGGTGTGTGCTTCGAGATCGGCAGCCAGACTCTTGGGAACCCGCACGCGCACAGAACCATCGCCAGTCTGAATGCGCCAGTCGCCGTCGAGCCGGGAACCTTCCCTCACCTCGGCCTCGACGGAACCGTCCTGGGTGTGCAGTTGCAGCTTGTCAAAGCGCCCGGCAACGCGCACGCTGCCATCGCCGGTATGGGCGTCTAGAGCGCCGTCCAGATCTTCGCCGTGAATGCTGCCATCGCCCGTATCGGCCCGCAAAGCGCCGTGCAGGCCATGCAGCGAAATAGAGCCATCTCCGGTGTGCAGATCGGCAATCAACTCACGCGGGACACGCACTTCCAGGCGGATGCTGTGGTTGCCAAAATTCCAATGCGAGTTCGGAACCTTGACGTCAATTTCGACTTTGTCGCCCACTTGGTGCTCTTCCACACGAACACCCGAACCGCCAATAGCCCAGCCGACTGTGGTGAGGCGGGCGTCTATGGAATGATCGTTGCCGGCCTCCACAGTAACCGAAGCATCGCCGGTTGAGACGCGCAGTTCCGGTTTGCCCGACACGTTCCAGTGTTTGGACCATTCGTCGGCCCAGGCGGCTTGCGAAGCGACGCCCAGCGCGGCCAGGGTAAAAAGCGTGCGTAACATGTTGGCTCCTTGCCTATTGCAATACGCAATGAGCAGCCAAATGTTCCATTTGAAAACGGGCGGGAAAGGGAACTCCCTACGTCGTCACCGTAAACTGCGCCGATGGCGTCAGCGTCTGGTTCTTCAGCTTATCGTCCACTTTCAATTTCAACGTGTAGCGCCCCGGCGGCAGCGATTTTAACGGGAACTTCTTCTCCACCGTTACCAGATAAGAGGACGCATTCGGAAACGCCTTGGGGTCGGTCAAATCTTCGGCATAACTGATCACCGTCTTGTTGTCGGCGTTGTTCACAATCTCGTATTCCACGGTGCCCTGCGGCTTCTTCGTCTTCTCGTCCATGCCGAAGTTGTAAAACTCGGCGTAGATACCCATCGTTTCGCCCTGCTTGAACACATCGTTAATGCGCGGCCTTACCTTCGAGCTGCGAATCACAAACTGGCCGGTTCCAATGCTGTTGGTAGGGACGCGCTCCAGTTGATCGGCCAGAATCAGGCTGCTGGCCCCAAGCTGGTCTTCGTTATAGCTGGGCACCACCAGCGCGCTTTCAAACGTATTCATGGTGTTCCCCACCAGATCTTTCGCCACGATATTGAGCCGGTAAGTGCCGGGCGCGAGCGGCACGCGCTTCGAATAAATCTGCGACCCGTTCATGGCATCCTGCAGCATTTCCGCCGGCAATTCGCTGGTCACGGTATCTTCAAACCAGTTGACCGAGCGGCGCGTGAGCGTTGTGATCCGGCCATAGATATTGATGTTGGCCTTGGCGATCTTGTCCTTCGTCGCGTAATTCAGATCCGAATTCTTGAACTGCACCATCACGTTGGCATACACAGTGGCGTCGGTCACGCGAATATAATCGGTTCGCACCTGCATGGGCAGGGTGTTGTATCGGATATTTGAATTCACCACCGCATCCAAATCCTTAAACTTGATGGCGGGTGGCTTCATGAGGTTGGCGAATTGCGACAGCCGCGTAAATTCGTTCATGCTTTCGGGTAGCGGCTGATTGCCGGTGCCTAAGTGCGTTCCGTCGGTGCGGTTAAAACGGTTTGTCTTGGTTGACAAACCCATCTGCTCCGATAACGTCAAGCCGGCGCCCGGCACGTACAGCAAAGCGTCCTTTTCTTCCGGATCGAGCGAAATATGATACTCGCCGCTCATGGTCGTGTCCACAAACTCGATGATGACGTTCGTCCCGACACCCTCCAGATAGCGGTAGCGCCAGTCTTCAAACGGGAACGTCGAGGTTTCTCCGCCGCCTTCTTCGATGGGCCGCTCATAGCTGCCGCCGGAAGGATGCGAATCGATTTCATCGGCCGGACCGTACTTGATGTAGATCATGCCGCGGTCTGTTTTCCATCCCGGAATGCCCGACGCATAATGATCGTTGGCATAGGCGATGCGGCGATAATGCTCCTCTTTGTATTCGTTCTCTTCGGTGTCCGGCGTCGGATCGCGCCGCAGCCAGAATTGCTCCACAAACTGCTGCCGTTCCTCATCGGTCTTCAGCCGCTTGAACCCCTGCCTCTCTTCGTCGGTAATGATGTAACGGACGTCTTCGTCCATCCACTTCTTCCACGGGCCGGCCAATTCCTTTTCCAGGGCCTTCTGCTTACGGGCCAGTTCTTTTTTCGTCAGCGGTTTGGCAATGGTCTGCACGTCGGAACTGCTGCTGGCCTGGGGGGAACCGCTGCTTTGCGCGGCTTTATCCTGCCCGAGCACCACATAGCCGCCAATGCCGGCCAGCAAGCCAACCACAACTAAAGACTTGGAATTCGGAACCAACTTCATAAGAGAACCCACCTTTGCAATCGCCGTGACGCACTCCAGCCAGACGCGGTTACATTTATGGCGTCCGCGCCCTTCCCCCTATGGTACCCCGAATACAGGATTCGGAAACGGAACTCCCAAATTGTAAAACGTTTCAGCCCTGGGGCCCTACTTTAGTACTATTTATGAGATAGTTACGAACGTACTAAAGTGGCGCATTACGTGCAATGTTTCTAAAAGCTTGGAAGTCCGGCCAAGGCTGCGTAAACTGAAAGGCAGCCAGGGCAGAAGAATTTGAGGGCAGTTCAGAGGAGAGCTTGTGGAGCTCGTCTGACCGGTATCTAGTGAGGGAATCTAGAAACCAATTCGCGGGTACTGTGTTGCTTGTGCTCACGGTTGTCGGCATTGTCGGCGCCGTTTTGAGTTTCATGCACCTGCGTTCCTATCCGCTGCACGACGACGGCGTGACGTGGGTGGATCAGACAGTCGATCAAAAGGCGAATCGCGTTGCCGCGGCCTACCTCACTCCCGGAGGGCCGGGCGAACGGGCGGGCGTCCGCGTGGGAGATCAGCTTGTCAAAATCCAGGATTTCCCGGTGCAAAACGCCTTGGACGTTCCGCGCGTTTTGTGGCGCATTCCATTATTCGAGCGCACCCGCTACACGCTGCGCCGCGATGGCATCGAGTTCCAAAAAGACAACATTTATATACAGCCAGCGCCGCGCGATCACGCGCTGTATTACCAGTATGTGGTCGGCGTTTTTTATTTGGGCATCGGCCTGTTTGTTTACTACCGGCGTACCAGCGCCTCCAAATCCCGCCAGTTTTTCCTGCTCTGCCTTGCTTCCTTCGGGGCTTCTTGCTTTCATTATTCGGGCTATCTGAATACCTTTGACGAGGTTATGTATTGGGGCAACGTGGCTTTGCATCTTTTGGCTCCCGCTATTTTTGTCCATTTCTGCCTAACTTTCCACGCCCGGCCCAAATTCCTGGAACGCCGGAACGCCGCTGTCCTGCTCTATGTTCCTTCGGCGTTTTTGATGGCTTTGCTGGTGCTGAGCGCTACCGGTCTGGTCAAATTTTCGGCCTCTTTGCTCGAGCTTCGCTGGCTGTTCGACCGCGTGAGTCTGGCCTTCGAAATAACGCTGTACTTTATTGGCGCCGCCGCCTTAGCTCTTGAATTGAAACAAACCGAAGATCCCATGATGCGCCGCCAATTGAAGTATTTGCGGAACGGCGCGTTTCTAGGATTGCTGCCCTTCACTCTTTTTTACGCCGTGCCGTACATCCTGGGCGCTGTCCCGAACCACCTTATGAGCTTGAGCGTCGTTTCCATGGGCCTTATACCGCTCACTTGGGCGTACGCGATTACCCGATACCGGCTGATGGACGTCGATATCATTTTCCAGCAAGGCTACGTCTACACGTTGGCTACGCTCGCCGTCATCGGTACGTTCTACGGAACGTTCTTTTTGATCTTCAACGCTACGGCCATCAACCCGTCGGCTTTTGTCGTGCTCATCGCCTTCGCCACCTTCGTGTTTCAGCCCATTCGCCGCTGGATTCAGGAAACGCTCGACCGCTGGGTTTTTTATCGCGACCGCTACGATGCGCGCCTCACCATGATCGAGTTTGCCCGCGAGTTGAGTTCCGAAACCGATCAGGATGAGATGCTGGCCAAAGTCTCAGACCGGCTCTTGCGCACCCTCTCGATTCACCATGTGGGCTTTTTCCTGTTCGATGAAGCCACCGGCCAGTTTCAGGTCCAGTCGTTGAATCATCGGATGGGCAAAGCTCCGCGCACCCTCCCGCGCCTGGATTTGAGCTTTCTCACGCAATCGGAAGAACGGCAATACCTGTTCTTCGAGCGCCCCAAGCATTTACGCGCCGTGGTCACCGAAAATTGGTCTGAATCCGTTCGTGAAGCCATCGCCGAACTCGATTTCACGTACTACGTCGCTTGCAAATCGCGCGGACGGACGGTGGCTTTTGTCGGCGTAACCCGCACGACCGAGGGCGATTTCTTATCCAGCGACGACATCGACCTGCTCATCACGCTTTCGAATTACGTGGCCATCGCCATTGAGAATTCGCGCCTCTACAGTTCGCTGCAGAGCAAAGCGGATGAATATGAACGTTTGAAAGAATTCAGCGAAAATATCGTGGAATCAATCAACGTCGGCATTTTGGCGGCAGGCTTGGACGGCCGCGTGGAAAGCTGGAACAGTCAAATTGAAAAGCTAACGGGTGTGCGCCGTCAGGATGCGCTGGGCCGGCCCCTTTGCGAACTCTTCCCGTCCGAACTTTGTCAGAAATTCGATGAGTTACGTGCGGACCAAGGCGTTCACAATGTGTATCGCATGGCCTTGCGCCCGCGGTTAATGGAAACCGGACCCGCTAAGCCGAATGGCGCCAATGGTAATGGCCTGCACCAACTTGAAAAACCGTTGGCGGTCCGCGAATCGATTGTCAATTTAGCCATTGCCCCACTCGTTTCAAAGGATCTCAAACAGATTGGCCGGCTTATTATTTTCGACGACGTGACCGACCGCGAAGAATTAGAACGCCGCCTGGTGCAAGCCGATAAGCTCAGTTCCATCGGTCTGCTCGCCGCCGGCGTAGCGCACGAAGTGAATACCCCGCTCGCGGTCATCTCCACCTATGCGCAAATGCTGGCTAAACAAGTTTCGGGCGACGATCAAAAAGCCAAGCTGCTCGACAAGATTGCCAAGCAGACTTTCCGCGCCAGCGAGATCGTCAATTCGCTCTTGAATTTCTCGCGCACCTCGCCGACCGATTTTGCGGAGATGGATTTGAATCGCACTCTGCGCGAAACCGTCTCGCTTGTCGAGCACCAGTTCCAAACGGCCGGAGTCGTTACGGATTTGTCGCTGGCCGAAAACCTGCCGTTCATCCGCGGCAATGCCGGCAAGCTTCAGCAGGTGTTCCTCAACTTATTTATCAACGCCAAAGACGCCATGCCGGACGGTGGCGTATTAACGATTCGTTCGCGCGCGGAAGCGGGCTGCGCGGTGCTGGAAATTGCCGACACCGGGCAAGGCATTCCGCCCGAACATCTCGCCCGCATTTACGATCCGTTCTTCACCACCAAGGGCCCCAAGAAAGGCACCGGCCTGGGCCTATCCATCAGCTACGGTATTGTGCATGAGCATGATGGCGTCATCGAAGTGGAAAGCACAGTCGGCGGAGGAACGCGCTTCCGTCTGGAATTCCCCGGTCTGGCCGTGCGCCGGGCGCGTGCCCTAAGCGCGACTCCTGAAGCCCTTCCCGCTTAACACCTCTTCCCTATCTGCTACAACCATCATTAGTGGGTTTTCCAAACCAAGCTCTCCCGGCCGACCGCGTGGGCCCTCCCGAACGCCGCCGCATTCTGGTGATCGATGACGAAGCCGACATCCGCGAAAGCCTGGAACTATTGCTCACCAGCGAGAACTACGCCGTCGATTTAGCCGAGAACGCCGCCACGGGTCTTCAGAAGTTCGACAGCGGCAATCACGACCTGGTTTTGCTCGATCTCATGATGCCCGACCGGTCCGGCATGGAGGTTCTGGCCGATATACGCCAGCGCGATCCGGAAACGCCGATTTTTATGCTCACCGCCTATGGCTCTGAGGAAGTCGCGGTGCGGGCGCTCAAATCCGGCGCCAACGACTATTTCCCAAAGCCCTGGGATAACGACAAGCTCTTGATTGAGATCGACCGTATGATCTCAAAGGGCCGATTGGAGCGCGAAAATACGCAGCTCAAGCGCGCCCTCAAGCAGCGCTACGCGTTCCCGAATATTGTGGGCAAGAGCGAGCGCATGCTGCGACTGCTGGATCAGGTCGCGCAGGTAGCGCCCAGCCGGGCCACGATTCTGATTACCGGCGAAACCGGCACCGGCAAGGAGCTCATTGCCAAAGCGGTGCATGCCCATTCGGCGCGCGCCGATCAGATGTTTGTCCCGGTGAATAGCGGTTCCCTGCCCTCCGAACTGCTTGAATCCATTCTCTTCGGCCACGTCAAAGGTTCCTTCACCGGCGCAGTGGCCAATCGCAAAGGGCTCTTCGAAACCGCCAATCGCGGCACTCTGTTCTTCGATGAAATCGGCACTGTCGGCCCTGAGATTCAGGTAAAGCTGCTGCGCGTCTTGCAGGACCGCGAATTCATGCCTCTCGGCTCGAGCGAGACCATGAAGGTGGACGTCCGTATTGTGGCCGCCACCAACGCCGATTTGAAGAAGCTGGTCGACGATGGCAAGTTCCGCGAAGATCTCTACTACCGGCTCAACGTCATCAACCTGAATCTTCCTCCCTTGCGCGACCGTAAGGAGGATATTCCGTTTCTGGTCGACCACTTTTTCAACCGCTACTGCCAGGAGAACGAAAAGTTTCTGAATAGCGAAGGCCGCTCGGTGCTGAGCTTCGAGCCGGAAGCGATGCAAATTCTGCTCGAGCACAACTGGCCCGGCAATGTCCGAGAGTTGGAGAATGTGGTGGAGCGCGCGGTGGTGCTCACTACGTCATCATCGGTGCCCGCTCATGTGCTGCCCGATAACTTACAGCTTGCGGCCGGAATCCGCATATCGCGTGGCAGCGACGGCGCTCTCGCTCCCGACGCCTCGCTATTCGAAATGGTGGCCGACTACGAGCGCCGCCTGATTATCGAAGCCCTCGAGCGCGCCGGCTATAGCCAGACCGATGCGGCGGAAGGCCTGCACATTCCGCTTTCCACGTTGAACCAGAAAATTAAGCGTCTGGCCATTGATGTCAAACGCAAACCAAGCTCGTAGGATGGTTGTGAAGAGCACGGGCGAAAGCGCCCGCGCCACCGGTCTTGGGTATCCGCAGTCGGATCTTCGCCGGCGGCCCGCAATCGCGGATGGCAGCATAACTAGTTTGATCCTAGCCTAAGAATCGGACGTCCCAACCGCGAGTTTTCGTCCCGCAGGCCCACTGCTTTTAAAAGGGCACTTTGCCGCCATTTACATTAACACCGGAGTTTCAACTCCTCGCCGCCTGCTCCTGGGTTGCCCCCGCACCACTTTTATCCTTTCAGGGCGGCCAGATACGGCAGGCCACGGAACATCCCATTGATTGGCAGGCCTTTCTCGATCTGGCTGTCCGTCATCGGGTTGCCGCGCTGGTGGCAAGCAACCTGCGACGCCACGCACCGGACGCCATTCCTCCCGAGTGGCTCGCGCTGCTGGGCGAGAAAGAGGTACGCGCTTCTCGACTTGCACTGCAGTTGGCAGGCGATCTGGCTCGGATCGGCAGACTGTTTTCGGCAAACGGTATTGCCGCGCTGCCTTTAAAAGGGCCGCTGCTCTCGCTGCGCCTGTTCGGCAACCTGGCCATGCGGGATGTGCGCGACATTGACATCCTGATATCGCCGGCGGATTTATGGCGAGCCGACCAGCTCTTGCGCGCTGCCGGCTATAACTGCATCTGCCCCAATTTTCCGCTAACGCCTCGCATGTGGGACGCGGCGTTCCGCGTGGCCCGCCATTTCACTTATCAGAACAGTGGCTCGCGCACGTCCATGGAACTGCATTGGCGCTTGCCCCGTTGGATGCCCGAACTGGTAACGCAGCTTTGGGAGCAGTGCGGACGATGCGAATGGATGGGCGTCGAATGGAAAGAACCGGCGCCGGAGCACGTTCTGCTGCTGCTTTGCGATCATGGCGCCGGTCATAAATGGTCGCGCCTTAAATGGCTCAGCGATGTAGCCACTTTGATTGCGCACTCGCCCGACAGCGTTTGGGGTCCGGTGCTGGGGGCCGCCGGGCAATTTGATCTCGAGCGCCCGCTCGCGCAATCCGCGCTTCTTTGCTCCTCGATCTTCTCCCTGCCGTTGCCCAGCCCGCTGCGCTCTCTCATCGATCATGAATCCGCCGCGCCCACGCTGGCCGCCATCGCTTCCAGGTCTTTGTTCTCGACCGCGCCCGACCGCATGCATTCCGCCAATCCGCTGCTCCGTTTGCCGCAGTTAATAGAGGAGCTGCTGTATTACAACCGCAAACTCCGCAAGCGCACACCAGCCCTGCGCGAACTCAGCCGCCTCGCCGTCTGCCTGGAAGACTTTCGCGGCGCGCCCATTCCCGATGAGCTGTTTTTTCTGTACTATCTCCGCCGCCCCTTTTTTTGGACCTATCGATATTTGAGAGAATCGTACCGTGGCCCGGCAAAGATGACGGAACCCAAGATCTGAGCGAAGGCCTTCTTCAGAACGGGGGATCGTTTTCACGGCTATGGGCAATATCCGTGGAGCGCGGAGCGGGCTCCCATAATGCCGTATTCCACCGTTCTTACCGGGAGTTTTTGGTGCTCACGTAAAATGATCCGCCCTCTGCATGTTTAACGTCGTTTCTATGTTTCGCCAGCCATACCGCGCTGGCAACTAAAACTCGCGACAGGTACTTTGTGAGACATGCAGAGCCGTCGCGCGGCTGGGTTGAGCGGAGTTTACGGACGCCGCTTCCGTCGCGTCCGGCAAAACCAACAGCACCGCAGACGATGCGCCGCGGGTAACTGATCCGGGTTACTCCTCGCGCAACAACGTCAAAGGATCAATTGAGAGGGCTCGCTGGGCTGGAATCCAGGTAGCCAGCAATCCCAGCAGAAGCATGGCGAGAACCACGCCGGCGAGTACCAGAGGATCGCGGGGACTCGCCTGATACACGATGTGGGCCAGCACTCGGGCTGCCAAAATACCAAGAATCAATCCTGCCGCGGAGCCCAAAGCGAGCAATTTGAATGCACGCCCCAACGCTGCCTGCAAAACTTCTTTGGGCTGCGCGCCAATGGCGATACGAATTCCCAACTCCTTCAGCCGCCTGCTGACTGAATAGGCAGCCATGCCAAAGATGCCGGTGATGGATAGCATTGCGCCCATCGCGCCCAGCACACCCAGCGAGAGCGTCGCCATATGCGATGGAAATAAGGCGAAGTCGTCTAGTTGTTGGCTCCATGTTCCGATGTAGTAAGGCAGCGCACGATCCAGAGTGCGCATGGTATTCCTGATGGCTCCGGCCATTTGTCGCGGATCGCGGCTTGAACGAATTACCAGATTGGTTGCCAGTGTTGGTGATTGCAGGAGGGGAAGAAACATGGCCGGCGCCGAATCGTCGGTGAGGCCCCTATATTTGCCGCTCTCGACAATGCCCACGACTTGAATGCGCGTTCCATCGCCCAGCTTATAAGAGCGGCCCAGGGGGTTTACCGCGGGGCCGAACACTTTGACAGCGAACTCGCGATTCACCACGGCCACGCCTGGCGCGCTCTTATCGTCATGCCAGGAAAAGGTCCTGCCCGCCAACAATGCCGTGCCCGCCGCCTTGAAGTATTCGGGCGACATGCAAAACGAGAACGCTGAAGCCACGGCCTTCGACGGACTCAGATCTGTCGCCTGGTCCGTGAAGACATTCGACTCGCTGTAAGCGCCGCTGATTAACGGTGTCCAATCGATCAATCCCACGGATTCCACTCCGGAAATTGTCCGCATCGCCTCCAGCATCCGCTTTTGCATGTCCGGTACTTTTTCGCCGCCGTACCCCGCCATGCTGAGATCGGTATTCATGATCGTCACGTTCTGTGGGTCGAAACCGAAATTGCTGTGCAGCGAACGGAGTAGACCTCGCACAGCGACCATCGACGACGTGACGAGCACCGCACAAATAGCGATTTGCACCACCAGCAGCAGGTCGCGGACCGTCATCCGCCGCCCCACGGCACCGCTGGCACCTGCTTTGACGATCTGGTATGGGTCGCTCCTGAGCAGTTGGCGCACAGGAACCAAGCCGAACAGAATGCCGCTTACGAGTGCCAACAGCAAAGCGACCGCATACACATTTGCGTCCGGGTTTACGGGCAGAAGTATCGGATATCTGGGTACTGGCTGCCAGGCGCTCAGCGCGCGCAAAAGTGCCACGCCGCCCCAAAGCCCGACGGCGCCTCCGGCCAGCGAAATCAGCACAGCTTCGGTGAAGAGCGTTCGGAGGATGCGGCCGCGCTTCGCTCCCAGCGCGAGGCGCAGAGCCACTTCACGGCTTCGATCAGCGGCGCGCGCGGCAAACAGGCTGCCGAGGTTGGCGCAGGCGGCTAGCAGAATCAATCCGGCCAGCAGCATCAACGCTGTCAGGAACATCTGAACGCGGCGGCCAAGGAAATCGCCATAGAGGCTGGGGCGCGACAAGGAATAGCGTATTTGCCCGTGTTCTTTGGGATAGGTCTTTTTCAGATAAGCACCGATGGAGTTGAGGTCGGCCGTCGCCCGCGCCAGCGTAACTCCCGGCTTCAGATGTCCCAAAGCCAGATAGACCCAGGCCGTTCCGCGCGCGTTTAGAATATCTCTTCCCTCCACCTGCTCCTCGTTCACCATCGGCGAAAAGAAATCGGGATAGGCAAATAACAACGTCCCGTGAAAGCCGGGAGGGGCCACACCGACGATTGTGAACGGATGCTTGTTGACCTGAACAACACGCCCCACCACGCCACGGTCATCCTGAAAATGGGTGTGCCAGTAGGCATAGCTAAGCACGATATAGGGAGCGCTATTCGGGCCGCGCTCGTCGGACGCGTGGAGGAAACGGCCAAGATATGGCTGGATGCGCAATGCGTCGAAGTAGTTTCCGCTCACTTCAAACAGGAAGGCGCGGGCTGGAGTTTCGCCCGTATCGAGACCAGCCTCGGTGATTCTATAGGCTGCCAGACTGTCGAAGCTGTGGTTGAGGTCGCGAAAATCGAGATAATCCGGATACGATTCCACCGGATTGTCTTCGTCGGAACGCTCGATGCCGTACAGGCTTTCCGGCTGAGGCACGTCCACCGGGCGAAGGATAAGCCCGTTCAGCAGGCCAAAGACCACGGCGTTTGCGCCAATTGCCAATGCCAGCGTCAAAACGGCGACGAAGGTAAATGCGGGAGACTTGCGCAACACACGAATACTGAAGCGCACATCCATTACAAGCGTCTCGATAAAATTGCCGCCGAGCGCTTCGCGGCATTCCTCTTTCAACCGCTCACGGCCGCCGAACTCGAGGCGCGCGCGCCGTTCTGCTTGCGCGCGATCCAGGCCGGAGCGTTCCAGATCGTCAGCGCGGTGCTGCACGTGTGAGCGGAGTTCCTCCTCCATTTCAGCCTCGATCCGAGAACGATGAAAAAACTTTGCGGCGCTGAAACGGAGATAGCTCAGGAGTTTCATATTTCCTCCGGTTGGGCAGCAAGGACCGATCCCATGGCCGCGGCCAGGCGGTTCCAGCCAGCGGTTTCTTCGCGCAGACGCTTGCGGCCCAAAGCTGTAAGCTCATAGAACTTGGCGCGGCGATTATTGTCCGACGTTCCCCATTTGCCTTTCAGAAGACCCTGACGCAGCAGGCGAAACAAGGCGGGATAAAGCGCACCTTGCTCGATGAGCAGCGCGCGTCCGGAGATCTGGCCTATCCGCAAAAGAACGCCGTAGCCATGCAGAGGACCGAGAGAGACGGCCTTGAGGATCAGAAGATCGAGGGTTCCGGGAAGAAGCTGGGCCTGGCTTGACAATCTGCACTCCTAAGCTATTTATGAGTTTACGCGGTCTTTCCTAAGCTGTCAAGGAGAGAAGCGGTTTTCATGAGGAGGTCCCGTGTCTGGGATAATCGCAGGCATGAGATTTTGGATGCTGGCCACGATGCTGGGCGTTCCATTGCCCTTCGGGCAGCAGCCTGCGAGTCAGCCGGTTTTCAGTGTGGGTACGGCGCTGGTTCAGGTAGATGCGGAAGTCACCGATTCCAAACAGCGTCACGTCACCAATCTGAAGGCGGAGGATTTTGAGGTCGTCCTGGATCACAAGCTGCAACCTATTACGAATCTCACTTACGTGCATCTGGACGGCGCCGAGGTGAATGGCTTGGCTTCGACGCCGGACTCCGGACGCTCGGTGGCGGCTTCTTTTGTCACCCGGCCGGAATATGTGCGGCGGAGCATCGTGATCGTAGTGGACGGCCTCGGTCTATCGTTTGCGAGCGTAGAATATGTGCGGCAGGCGCTGCGCCACTTTATAAGGGATCAGATGCAGCCCGGGGATCTAGTGGCGCTTTGGGAGACGGGCCGCGGCAATAGTGTCTTCCAGCAACTTACCTCAGACAAGCACACACTCGAAGCAGGGGTGGAGGCGTTGCGCTGGAATCCGCGTAGTCTGCTGGATCCAATTCCCTCCGGGAGAGAAGCGGCTGCAAGGTTCTCCGGTCCGGGAGAGACTCGCGATGCGACGGCGAGGCTCTGGACGCAGGACGAACGAGACGAGCGAGCGTATCAATCGGCAAGTTTGGTGAGTGGAACGCTGAACACTCTCAGTGAGCTGATTGAAGAACTGCGCACAGTGGGTGGGCGCAAAGCGGTGGTGCTGTTTGCCGATGGATTGAACCTGCCCACGGTGAACCTGGGCATGAATGCGACGTGGTCGCCGGGAGATCAGCAGGTGATCGACGCGTTTCGCAGCTTGATTGACAATGCCAACCGTTCCGGCACTGTCATCTATACCATCGACCCCAGGGGGCTGTCCTTTGTAGACCCCGGCATGTCGTTGGCGCTGATGGCTTCGCAAGAGGATCTGGTGAGTCTGGCGGAAAGGACCGGCGGATTCGGGACGGTCAACAGCAACACGTTTAGCGACGCGCTGCAGAGCATTGAGGACGATCAGAAGGGTTACTATCTGATCGGGTTCAAAGCGCCGCCCGGGATCAAGGATACGCCAAGGGCTAAGAAATTCGACTTCCATACGATCAAGGTCCGGGTCAAGCGGCCGGGGTTGCACATACGATCAAGGGCGGGGTTCTGGGGAGAAACGGATGCGGCCGCGCGGCCCAAATACGATACGCCGCAAGCGCAAATGAGGCTGGCGGTTCTTTCGCTGTTCAACCGCTCGGACATCCATGTCCGGCTGACGCCTTGCTATACCAGGACGGCCGATTCGCAGGCCGCGGTGCATAACTTCATTTACATTGATGCGCGCGATATTACGTTCAAAACCGATTCAGCGGGAAGACACAATGCGAGCGTGGATTTGATGATCATTCCCTCGGTATCGGCAGGTGAGTCTCCACCGCCGGTGACACGCCGGGTGGAAATCTCCGCGAGCGATGAACAACTGAAGAAGCTGCTGGAAAGCGGCATTGTGCTGACGATGAACGTGGCGCTGAAACATGCCGGCCCTTATCAGATTCGCGCGTCGGTGAGAGATGCGGCCGCGGGGGCGATCGGGTCGGCCGGGCAGTACATTGAAATTCCCGATCTGAAGAGGCAGCATCTTGCCTTGAGCACCCCACTGCTGAATGCGGAAACGGCGGTAGACAGTGGCGGCGATCTTGAAGCGGTCTCGCCGGCGACACGCGAATTCCGTGCCGGGAGCAAGGTTTCTTTTCTATCTGTGGTTGAGACGGATCGGGATGAGAGCGCGAAGTTACCGGCGGGTAGTCTTGACGCGGGTGTGCGGGTTTACCGCGATGGACAGCCGATCATGAGCACCAAGGTACCGGTGATTGAGGTGCAGGGGCAGAGGGTGCATGCGGTGAAAGGCGAGATGCGATTGAAAGACGCGATTACGCCGGGGCAATATTATTTGGAGGTGACGGCCCTGGATCATAGCGGGAAAGTGCCGCGGCATGCGAGTACATGGATCGATTTTCAGGTTTTGCCGTAGGAAGAGTTGCGTTCAGCTTGATATTCATCAGCTTGACTCCGCAGTCGCCGCGCCACTTTCCATCAGAAAGAGACGGAGTTTGTCGATAGCGGCGCGGGTGCGGGTTTTGACTGTTCCTAACGGTAAACTGAGCGCGGCAGCGATCTCGGCCTGAGTGAGGCCGGAAAAATAGGCGAGTTCGATGGCTTGGCGTTGCTCGCCGGGCAGATTCTGGAGAGCGGTTCTGATGAGACCGCGTTCCTCGTTAAACAGCGTGATGCGGTCGGGCAGCGGTTCGTGGCTGACCAGATCCCAGCCGCCGGCAATCGGAAGATGCTCGCGATCATGCTTGGAAGCGGCGGTGCGGAGGCGATCCACGGCGCGGCTTCTCACCAATAGAGTGAGCCAACGCGCCACGCTCCCGCGGGTAGGATCGAAACTGGGCGCGGTACGCCAGACTTGTTCAAAGACGTCGAGGACAATCTCCTCGGCGTCGGCATCGTTCTTCATTATTCGAAGGGCCAGTCCCAGAAATGTTGCGGCAGACTCATCGTACAGTTGAGCAAGCGCCTGCGAATCGCCCCGTTCAATCGCGCTGAGGTATCCCCGCCAGCGCTGTTCCCTTTCGGAAATAGGCTGGCTCCCCTGCGCCGGCCGAAACCCTAGCATGGTTTGTCCTTTGGGTAGAAGATATCACGGGAGGTGGCTTCTGTCGCGGGGTAATGGTACGAACGGGAGCGGAAAATTGCGGGCGGCCAATCCGATTTTTGGTTCGCCCGCGTACAGTCTCAATGAAAGAAGACACAATGTCCGATCTCATCGACAAAATCAAAGATATTTACGCGGCCTTTGGACGCGGCGACATAGCCGCCATTCTGGCGAGCATGACAGACGGCGTGAGTTGGGAGTTTGAAGCACCGGCGGCCCTTTCCTGGTCGGGCATCCGCCATTCGCCCGCGGAAGCCGCCGGTTTCTTTGCGGGGCTGGCCGCCGAGCAAGCCGATCCTCATCTTGAAATGACGGAGTTCTTTTCGAGTGGGGATGCGGTGGCCGCCTTCGGGCGTTATCAGGCGACGGTGAAGGCCACGGGTATCCGGGTGGATACACCGGTGGCGCACTACTTCAAGTTTCGAGGCGGCAAGATTGCGCGCTACATCAATATCATCAATTCGGCTGCTTTTGTCGAGGCCGGCCGCGCGATGAGTGCGCGCTAGGACCACCCGCTGCCCGCTATGGCTCAGCAGCAACGGCACGTCTTCATTACCGGAGCGACGGGCTACGTTGGCAGCCGCTTGGCCGCGCTTCTTGTGAGCCGCGGTCACCGCGTCACAGCGCTCACGAGGGAACAGTCTCGCGATCGATTGCCAAAGGGGTGCGAGATAGCGATTGGCGATGCGCTCGAGGGCGCTTCCTATGGCCAACTGCTGAACGGCGCCGATACGTTTGTGCAACTTGTCGGTGTCGCGCACCCGGGCCCGGCCAAGGCGCGTCAATTCGTTGAAATCGATCTGAAGTCCGGGCTAGAGGCGGTGCGAGTGGCGAGTGGCGCGGCGATTGCCCATTTTGTTTATGTCAGTGTGGCGCATCCCGCGCCGGTGATGAAAGCTTATGTCGAGGTGCGTTCGCAATGCGAGCAGGCGCTCGGGAAAAGCGGCCTGAATGCCACCATTTTAAGACCCTGGTATGTGCTGGGGCCGGGGCATCGCTGGCCTTACGCGCTGATTCCGTTCTATAAAATGGCGGAAGCGTGGCCCGCGACCCGTGCTTCGGCAAGGCGGCTTGGGTTGGTCACTTTGCAGCAGATGGTGAATGCTCTCGCACACTCTGTCGAGAACCCGCCGCAAGGGATTCGGGTTCTCGAGGCGCCGGAGATCCGGATGGCGTGAGTCCTGGCCCTTCACCCTCATTCATTTCGGAGCGCGGCCATCGGGTCGATGCGAGAGGCTCGAAACGCCGGAACGTAGCCGGCGAGGAGGGCGCAGCCGATCAGAATCGAAACGGAGGCGCCGATTGCAATAGGGTCGTTGGGCTTGACGCCAAACAAGAACGATTTTACGAACGACGTTGTCTCGTACGCACCGGCAAGTCCTATAGCAAGTCCGAATACGGAAAGAACCGCGACTTCACCAAGGACCATCCGGATGACGCGGCCGCGAGTAGCGCCCACAGCCATGCGGATACCAATTTCGCCCGTCCGCCGCGCGACCGCGTACGCCATGGTTCCGTAGAGTCCGACGCACGCCATCAGCAGCGCGAGTCCACCGAAGGAGGTACACAACTGGGCGAAGGTGCGCTCTTGACTGATCGTCTGATCGATCCGGCGTGCCTCCGTGGTCATCTCTGCTACTGGGACTTGCGGTCCGACCCCGTGGACGATTTGGCGCACGCTATTGGCGAGCGCAAGAGGATTGCCGGTGGTGCGCAATTCGAAGAACATCTCACGCGCCTGGCGAGTCTTCGGCGACTGGAGCCAGGACGTGTAGGTGACCGGCGGAATTTCGCGTTTGAGAGAGCTGTAACGCGCCGTCCGGGCAACGCCCACGATTTCGACATCCACTCCATTTGTTGTGCCGCCAAGCCGGAAATGACGACCAACTGGATTCTCGCCGCGGAAGTATTTTTCGGCGAATACCTGATTGACCACGCCCACCCTGGGAGCCCCATCCACATCGCGCTTATCAATACCACGGCCAATAAGGATGGGAATCTCCATCGTCTCAAAAAAAGTTGTGCCCACTTGGGCCATGGAGGTATTCGGACCCCGCTGACCTTCCGGGGGTTCCGGGATGCCAGCAATCCCGATGGAGGTGCTGCTGCTCCAGCCGCCGACCAGAGGTATGTCGCTGCTTGTGGCGGCACGCACCCCGGGAATCGTCTGAAACCGCTGCTCCAACTCTTGGTAAAACCGCTTGAGAGCGTCGTCTGTGTAACCGGCTTTAGCACCGTTTAGATTGAAAATTAAGACGTTTTCGGCGTTAAAACCCAGCTTTACGGAATGAAGATTCGTCAGCGTGCGGACAAACAATCCGGCGGCGATCACCAGCAACAAGGAAATACCAATCTGTCCTACCACCAGCGCCTGGCTCAATCCAAAGCGCACGCCGAACCTCCGCATTTTCGCTTGAGGCTCGCTGGCCCGTGTTTCTTTGAGGGCTGGTGTGATGTCGACATTGCTCGCCTGGAACGCCGGCACAAGTCCGAAGAAGATAGCGCTCACCAATGCGATCAGCAGAGTGAACGCCAGCACGGGCCAATCGACACCCACCTTCACCGAGAAATCGTCATTTCCGTTCGTCATTAAGAGCAAAAGGAACCGGATGGCGAGAGAAGCAACGCCGATGGCCGCAACCCCGCTCAAAAGTGCAAGTAAAAGGCTTTCGGTTAACAACTGGCGGATGATACGAAAGCGTCCCGCTCCCAGGCTGAGGCGAAGAGCAATCTCGCGCCGCCGGCTGGCCGCGCGGGCAAGCAACAGGTTGGCAATATTGAAACAGGCCACTGCAAGGATCAGCCCGGCCATGGCCATAAGCACCCACAGCGGCTTGGAATATTCGCGGCGCAGGGCATCGACGCCCGATCCGCCTTCCTGAAGCCACAGCGACGGAAGGTCCGCCCGTTCCCGATCCTTCGTCGCCGTGCTCGCCACGTAATTATGAAAGACTCCGGAAAGTTGAGCCTGCGTCTGAGGTAGCGTCGCGCCGGGCTTCAACCGTCCCATCAGCTCGATCCAGTAATAATGGCCATCGTTGAACAGGGCGTCATCCCGCTGGGGCACTGTAAGGCCTATGTTTCGCAAAGGAAGAAAGACGCTCGGTTTCACACCCGGTGAGACGCCGTAAAAATCCGGAGCGGCGACGCCGGCGACGGTAAAGGACGCTCCATTAATTCGAATATTTTTGCCGATTACCGAGGGACTGGCTCCAAATCGAGTTCGCCAGTACTCGTTCGTGAGAACGGCGATATTCGGCGCTCCCACCCGATCGTCTTCCTTCTCGATCAGACGTCCAACGGCCGGTGTTACGCCAAGGCCACGAAAAAAATCGCCGCTAACATGTTCGCCATCGACAAGCTCCGCCTGGCCGTCAATGACCAAATTTAGCCGCCCTCCATTCATATGGCCGAAAAGGGAGGACAACACATCGTTGTGATCGCGAAGCAGCTGGAACGCGGTGTAGGGAAAGTTCGGACTTGTTCTACCTCCCCCGGGTTCGTCGTAATCGGAGCCCCAGTGGCTCTCGACCACCGGAGCATCCTTTTTGGCGCGCCAGTTGAGGATGACCAGTTGTTCGGGATGCCTGACTGGCAACGCTCGCAGCATGACTGCGTTCATGAAGCTATAGATCGCGGTATTCGCGCCCAGGCCCAAAGCGAGCGAAAGAACGGCCATACTGGTGAACAATTTGCTGCCTGCCATGCTCCGGAAGGCGTAGCGAACGTCCTGTTCGAGCGGCTCCCAGATCTTCGAAGTCCTCATATGTTGTTAGATTCCTCCGGTGGGTAGGTTCAGGCCATGGTTTAGACGCCGCACCCTACTTGAGGTTAGGCGACGCCCTAAATTGTCAGCCAATCATAACGTAAACTCCGGAGGCGCTGGTTGGAAAACGTTCGCATTCACGTCATCGTTATTCACCAGCCGCCACCGCTGCAAACGTCCCGCCCTGTTCTTCGTACGCCATGACCAAGCCCGGCCCAATGTGGTAAACCCAGCCGTGCAGCCTGAAATCGCCCTCCTCTAAACGTGCGGCGACGGTGGGATGCGTGCGAAGATTCTTTAACTGCACAATCACATTGTTTTCCGCCAGCGAGACAAGAAACTCGGGAGTCGGCTGGGTTTCGCGCTGCTCCACCTCGGCGTAACGGAGCCAGGCTCTTACGTTGGGATACGCCTCCAAGGCTTCGGGATTCAGCGCGCCGCGCATAACGCCACAATCGGTATGGCCACAAACAATCACTTCCGGCACGCGCAATACCCCAACCGCGTATTCAATGGTGGCCGAAACGCCGCCAATGGCGTCCGGGTATGGCGGCACGATGTTGCCGATCACCCGGCAGATGAACAGTTCGCCCGGTTTGGTTTGGGTGAGGAGGCAGGGATCGATGCGCGAATCCGCGCAGGTGATGAAGAGGGCTTCCGGACGCTGGCCCTGCGCCAATTCTTCGAAGAGATCCTGATGCTTGGGATAAACGTGCTTTTGAAAACGGGAAATACCGCCCAGAAACTTGTCTACAGGCACTGACCTATTTTCGCATTGCTAAGGATTCAAATACACCGAACAACAGGGCGTTTCAACCGGCTTCGGCTCCATCAACTCGGTTCGGGTATGGTTTACGTCGTAGAGGTTTAGCTGCCACTTGCCATCGCGCCCGATTTTCGGGGCTTCCGGCGAAGTGATACCACGGCTGGTGACGGTCTTGAAGCCAGCTTGTATATCGGGCACGCCCAGCGCCAGGTGATGCAATACCCCGAGTTGCTTCGGCGTAGGAGTGGAACCGATCAGCATGTATTCAAGCCAATCCGACCCCTCCGGCACGCGCATGTCCACCCATTTGACGCTATCATCCGCAGGCCCGCCATACCACGTCATTTTGAAGCCCAGGATATCTCTATAAAAGCGGTCGGCAGCGGCGCGATCCTTTACCGTCACGCCCACATGGATGATGCGTTTCGATACGCGCGTTTCAGACATAAGCTTGCCGAAACTACGGCTTTCGAACGACCCTTCCATGTATTGCACGAATTTTACGTTGTGGCCGTCGGGATCGATAAGCACCACGCTCAAGTTACCATCGGCATCTTTGTTGAGTGCGGCGGGAACGGCCACCGCGTGAGCGGAAAGGTAAGCCCGCAATTGCTTGAGATTGGTAGTTTCAAAGGCGATTTCATCAAGCCGGTCTTGGGCCTCACTCTTCAGGTTTGGCGAAACGTCGATGTATTGATGGTCGTTGACTTTGAAGCGGCCGGGAGAAAGTTCGGCAAAACCTAAACCGGCGCCATAAAAGGCGCGCTCAGCGGCCATATCGTTGGTCTCAAGCGCGATGTGCGCCACGCCCACTATCGGCGGACGCCCGGGAGGTTCAGACGCAGCTGGTAAGGCGGAAACGGCCAGCCATAGGGCGGGGAGAACGGGAATGAACCTGAACACGATTCGATCTTATTACACCTCCTTACTACACCTCCATTTTTCCGTGCTGTAATAGCGAAGGTAACCGTTTATGAAAACTTCAACCAGCTTAATCGGAGCTCTAAGCCTTTCAGGGAACTCGCGTAAAACGGCCGCGGTATCAAGCGTGCCGCCCGAAGATGCGCGGGATTTCCTCCCTGTGTGGCGGCGCGCAGCCACGGCCTTTGCGCTTCTGGCCGCCGCCACTTTGCTGTGCGCCCAGGAACCCAGGATCAGTCCACACGTGAAAGCGGAAATCGAGCTTAAAGGCCAATCGATCACCATCAACTATGGCAGCCCCAGAATCCGTGGACGCCAGATTATGGGTAAATTGGTCCCGTACGGTCAAGTTTGGCGTACGGGCGCAGACGAGGCTACCTCTTTGAAAACCACTGCGGAGCTCGAAATCGGCGGCATTAAGGTGCCAGCGGGGAGTTACACCATTTACACTCTGCCGTCGGAAGGCGCCTGGAAGCTGATTATTAACAAGCAAACAGGGCAATGGGGCACGGAATACGACCAATCGCAAGATTTAGCGCGGGTCGATTTGAGCAAGACGAGTCTCCCTAATCCGTTGGAAGAATTCACGATACAGTTTCAGAAGACGAGCGCGGACGCCGCAACCTTAGTGCTCGAATGGGAGACCACTAGGCTATCGGTACCAGTACGGGTTAGGTGAACGTGAGAGCCATGTTATCTGGCCGTAAGTGGTTGAAATTGATAGACTAATCAGTAAGGCCGGAGGCGGCAACTGCCGATCTTAACCACATGACCATGACCGAACCATTAGCTTCAATGGCGACGATGATTGATTGGACAAGCCTTTCGGGGGTCATCCTCGATGGTGGATGCGAATTGAAAGAAGCACTTGAGGTGCGTGGGACTGCGGCTAAGTTCCGCGTGCGCATCTTAGGGTCGGGCGGTCGCATGGGTACAGCGTATTTTCAGCACCTTGACCCAAACGACGCCGACGATCAACTCGACATTTGGGAGACTTTACGCGAGGTTCAGCACCCAAACCTGAACCGGCCCTTATCGGTGGGCCGGCGGCAGGTAGGGGGCGCGGAGGCCATCTATTTCGTGCTGGCGGACGCCGATGAAAAGCTGTCAGTGGTTGTGCCCGAGCGTCCCCTGGAATGGGAAGAAGCCGCGGAAGTTTTGCACTCCGTGGAAAAGGCGCTGGCTCATCTCCATAGCTACGGTCTGATACACGGAAGCGTTTCGCCTGAGACGGTGCAGGCGGTTGGATACACGATTCAACTGGATACGGAGGATGTGCGGCGGCTGGGAACGAAGCCGCGGCAAGTCTGGAACAAGCCGCGTTATCTGGCGCCGGAAAGCGGCACGGCGAACCTGACGACGGCCGCCGACGTGTGGTGCCTGGGGGCAACGCTGTTCGAAGTTCTGGCGCAAGAACCTTACGGAACCCCCGGAGCGGAACTGGAAGAGGGGCTGCCGCTGGGTGGCATCATCTCGCGGTGTCTGGAAAAAAATCCGGCTACTCGCTGCATTCTGAAAGAAGCTCCCGCCGTTGCGAAGACGACAGCCGCGAAACCGGAGCCAGTTCAGCCTGAAGCAGTTCCGCCGCTACCGGCCAAACCGGAACCTGTGCAAGCGGAAGCAGCCGAGCCAGAAGCGGCCAAGACGGAAGCCGCTAAAGCGAAGCCGCCGGCCGCCATGCACATGGAACCGGAAGCGCCCGCGCGCGTTGAGCCACAAGTTTTCCCCGCTCTCCAGACAGCCGCTGCCGACGGCAACGTCGAGAACCGGCGACCGGTTGAGCGCAAGCCTGTTACTGCAGAGAAGGCGACGCAAGCCGCGCCCGCGCGCCCGGCGGACAATCGGATTGCCGGCTCGCGCCCACCGGCAGGCACCCGCATTCCTCACCCTATATCGCACCATCCGCTCACACCCAAACCCGCGCCCCGCCAGATCAGCAAAGAGGACATGGCGTTGGTGCCCGTCGGCAAACGGCACAAGAAAGTGCAAGGAAAGCGGCAAGGTGTGGGCGCACGTATTCGCACGCTCGATGGTCCTAGCCGGGAGAATTCGGAAGACGAGACCACATCCATGGGTCCGGCGGCGCGTATTCTGGCTGTCGGCAAGAAAGCCAATTTCGTACGCGGGATTGTCGCCGGTGTGTTGCTGGCGGCGTTATTCATAGCCGCGGTCTGGTTCATTATCATTCCGAAGCTGCAAACGCCGCTGGAGCCGGTGGCAAACAGCGACGGGCAAACGGCCCCGCCACCATTCCTGAACGGTTCGCTGGGTACAGGCGCCGGCACCCCCGCAGGTCAGGTTTCGTCCACGCCGTTAAGCGGGCCACTTCCGTCAAGTCCCGCGCCAGCCAGTATCACTAGCAACTCATCTGAAGCGCCCGCGGCCACGGACACACAGCCGATTGTCCGTGCCAAACCGGAACGCTTCCACGTGGTTTTGTCTACCGCCGATACCAAAGCCGATGCCCTGCTGCGAATGGACAAACTTTCGCAACAGCTTCCTGAGTTTTTTCTGCAGGTTATGCCTACGCGGTCACTCACCGGCGACCGCCATTACCTGGTTATCGCGGGCGGGGCATTGTCTCGCAACGAAGCCGATCAGTTGCACCAGCGGATTGTCGGCAAGGGTCTGAAGACGGCGGAAGTGGTGCCTTACCATCCTTAAAAATCATCCTTAAAAATCATCCTTAAAAATCATCCTTAAAAATCATCCTTAAAAATCATCCTTAAAAATCATCCTTAAAAATCATCCTTAAAAATCATCCTCAAAAATCATCCTTAAAAATCATCCTTAAAAATCATCCTTAAAAATCATCCTTAGAAATCAGCCTTAAATCGTCGTTTGGGCCGGCGAATCAGCCAAGCAATCGCGGCGGCTAACACACCGCTGCCGGCCACGATCAAAGAATAGCGATGTACCAATTCGGACGTATGTTCCCAGCCTTCACCGAAAACGTAACCTAGCGTCAAGAACGTTGCCACCCAAACCGCCGCTCCTGGATAGGCAAAGGAGGCGAAGCGCCGCATGCTCAATTGCGACATCCCGGCCACCAGCGCTGTGAAATGGCGAACGCCTGGAATGAAATAGCCGGCGCTCAACAGCCAGAGCCCAAAGCGTTGAAACCAGCGCGTTACGTCTTCGACATGTTGCGGGGTGATACGAAGATATTTGCCGTAGCGGAAAATAACTTGCCGGCTGAATTTGAGTCCCAGCAGATAGCTCAATGTAATGCCGCACATACTTCCGGCTAGGCAGGCTGCGAAAATTTCCACTGGCTGCAATCGCCGTTTGTAAATCAAATACCCGCAAAAAACCAGCAGCGTTTCGTCGGGAACCGGAAGGCCCACTATTCCCAACATCAACAGAAAGAACATGCCAACGTAACCATGCTGCGACAACCAGGCGAGGAGCAATCCCATGCGAAAGGTAGTCGCAGGATAACAGGCTTGCGCTACGATTCAGAATATGGCGCAGTCGAATGCTCTTCCCTTTGAAATAAAATGCCCGTGCTGCGAGGCCACGCTGCAGATCGATCCCGAATTGCAAGTGGTGTTGCGGCACGAGGCTGTGGAGAAGAAGCCCGCCATTGAAGACCTGCACGCCGCCGTGCAGCAACTGAAAGGCGAGGAGGCGCGCCGGAACGATGTCTTTGAAAAGAGTTTCGCGTCGCACTTAAGCGCCGGCAAGGTTCGCGAAAAGAAGTTCGATGAACTGCTGAAACAGGCGAAAGAAGACAAGACCGGCGCACCGCCCAAACGGTCGTTCGATTTGGATTAGCGGCTTGCTCAGGCGCGCGGTTCGGAAAGCTGGTGCTTGAAATCGCCCCGCGCCAGACGCTTGACGAAATCTATATCTCCCTGCAGAAAATCAATCTCCGGCAGAACGGCCACGTCTACCCACTCGATTTGTTCGAAGACCCGTGCCACCGGCTGGCCGGAGAATTCTTTCACTACGAAAAATAGCAAATGAACACGGCTCCCGCTCGGGTAATCGTGTTCGTAGCGAGCAATTTCGACGCCGATTTTAGCCTCAATTTGCAGCTCTTCGCGCAATTCGCGAACCAAGGCTTGCCGGGGAGACTCGCCGGCCTCAACCTTCCCGCCGGGGAATTCCCATTTCAGCGAATGTTTATCGGCCTTTCTGCGCTGTCCCAAAAGCACTTGGCCGTTGTTAATGATCACCGCCGCCGAGACCAGCAGCGGGCGACGAGTTTTCGCCATCGGTCAGGCGGTTGCGCCCGTTGCGGCCAATTGTCGCAAAACGTAAGGCAGAATACCGCCATTGCGATAGTATTCGGCTTCCTGCGGGGTATCGATGCGCGCTCTCGCCATAAATTCGCGCCGGCCGCCGTTCAGCCCGGTGGTAGTCACCTTCACCGTGGCGGAACTCGCCGCTACGGCCGCTGGAATTCCCGTAATATCGAAGCTCTCCTCGCCCGAGAGACCAAGCGATTCGCGATTCTGACCTTCCAGAAATTGTAACGGCAACACGCCCATCTGCACCAGGTTCGAGCGGTGAATGCGCTCGAAACTTTCCGCTATGACCGCCCTCACACCCAGCAACAGCGTTCCTTTGGCCGCCCAGTCGCGCGACGAGCCGGAACCGTATTCTTTACCGGCGATGATTACCAAACCTACATCGTCGGCTTGATAGACCTGTGCCGCATCATAGATGAACATGCCCTCACCCCCCGGCATGTGCCGAGTCCAACCGCCCTCCACGCCGGGCACCATCAGATTCTTGAGGCGGATATTCGCAAAGGTTCCGCGCACCATCACTTCGTGGTTACCGCGGCGCGCCCCGTAGCTGTTAAAGTCGCCGGGTTTCACCCCTAGGCTGATGAGATATTTGCCGGCAGGGCTTTCCACCGCAATCGAACCGGCGGGGGATATGTGATCTGTAGTGATGGAATCGCCCAGCACCGCCAACGCCCGCAAGCCGTGCATATCCTGTACGAATGTCTTGGGATCCACCATCTTGTCGAAATAAGGAGGCCGCTTGATATAGCTGGAATCGGCAGTCCATTCGTAGTTGCCGCCCGTAGGAATCTTGATGGAATTCCAACTCCGATCGCCAGTAAAGACTTCGGCGTATTCCTTTTGGAACGATTCGCGATGAACGGATGCCTTTACGGCCGCATCCACTTCTTCATTGGTTGGCCAAATGTCGCGGAGGAAGACTTCCTGGCCGTCTTCGCTCTTGCCTAACGGTTCCCTGGTCAAATCGATATCGACCGTGCCGGCCAATGAGTACGCTACAACCAGCGGCGGCGACGCTAAATAGTTGGAGCGCACCAGCGGATTCACACGGCCCTCAAAATTGCGATTGCCACTGAGCACCGCCGCGACATTCAACTTACCCGAAGTAACAGCCATGGCCACGTTCTCAGGCAGCGGCCCGCTGTTACCAATGCAAGTAGTGCAGCCGTAGCCAACCAGATTGAATTTCAGTTTTTCGAGATAAGGCATGAGGCCCGCATCGGTAAGGTAATCGAGAACCACCTTCGAGCCGGGCGCGAGCGACGTCTTCACCCACGGTTTCACCGACAAACCTCTCTCAACGGCTTTCTTAGCCAGGAGGCCAGCGGCGATCATGACGGAGGGATTAGAAGTGTTGGTGCAACTGGTAATGGCGGCAATGACAACAGCGCCATCGGAGATACTCTCCTGGTGGCTGTTGACAGCCAGTGGAGCCGTTTTCGGCGCGGCGTTCAGAGACGTGAGGAAATTTTGTTTCACATCCGGCAGATTGATGCGATCCTGCGGCCGCTTGGGACCGGCCATAGAAGGCACGACAGTTGAAAGATCGAGCGACAAAGAATCGTTGTAGACCGGATCGGGTGAATCGGCAGTCAAGAACATACCTTGCGCCTTGGAATAACTCTCTACTAACTGGACTAATTCGGCGCTGCGATTCGTGAGCCGCAGGTAATCCAGGGTAACGGCGTCCACCGGAAAGAAGCCAATGGTTGCGCCATATTCGGGCGCCATATTGCTGATGGTGGCGCGGTCGGCCAGCGAAA
Organism: Bryobacterales bacterium; assembly: GCA_963785595.1. Lineage (GTDB taxonomy): Bacteria > Acidobacteriota > Terriglobia > Bryobacterales > Bryobacteraceae > Bog-105. Next base: position 601,907 of record CAWAVY010000008.1, read on the forward strand.
GGGCGCCCATGCCAGGACCGTAAAACTCGACAAATTTTCCGACCACACCCTTCTTGCGCAGCATTTGCGTTACCGTTAGAACCAGATCTGTGGCCGTTGCGCCTTCGGGCATTTTGCCGCTGAGCTTGAAGCCGACTACTTGCGGCAACAGCATGGAAATGGGCTGCCCCAGCATGCAGGCCTCCGCCTCAATACCACCCACGCCCCAACCAACCACGCCGACGCCATTAATCATAGTGGTATGCGAATCAGTGCCCATCAAACTATCGGGATATGCTTGGAATTTGCCCTCGACTGTTTGACTGAAAACTACATTGGCTAAGTATTCCAGGTTGACTTGATGAACAATGCCGGTATCGGGCGGGACCACGCGAAAATTGGTGAAGGCTTTCTGGCCCCAGCGCAGGAAGGCATACCGCTCCTGGTTGCGGCTGAATTCCAGCAGCGCATTTTCAAGGAAGGCTTGCGGCGTGCCGAACGAATCCACTTGCACGGAATGGTCAATGACAAGGTCGGCGGGAATAAGCGGGTTGGCGAGTTCGGGGTTCGCTCCCAGCTCTTTGAGCGCGTCCCGCATGGCCGCCAAGTCAACCACGCAGGGCACGCCCGTAAAGTCTTGCAGCAAAATACGCGCGGGACGAAACTGCACTTCTTGAGCGGCGGCGGCCTGGTCCCATCGGGCCACGTATTCAATGTCGCTGCTCTTTGCGGTGCGGCCGTCTTCCCAGCGCAGGAGATTTTCAAGCAGGACACGGATGGAATAGGGGATGCGCGAGATTTTCGCGCCAGCAACGGCTTTCTCCACCGCATCAAGCCGGAAAATTTGGTAATCGGCATTGTTGACTCGCAGCACCGACGCTGCACCAAACGAATTCTTACTGGCCATTGATTTTAGTGTATTCCTCACATATAAGCGGGTTGTTGAATGCCCAGGACGGCAAGCGTGTCGAGCAGCTGCCCGCGGACATAGGTGGTCAACCACAACAGCACGGCGCGGCGGTCGGCATCTTGTTCCGCGATAACAGAATGCCCGTGATAGAAGTTGTTGAAGCTTTGCGCCAGCTGAAAAGCGTATTTGGCGACGTGCGCCGGCTCACCCGACGCGATGGCGCGCTCGACCGCGCTAGCTGCTTTGGACGCCAGCAGCAGCAACTGCCACAAGTCTTCCGATTCGAGACAACGCGCGAGGATTGTGCGTGTGAGAACTTTGGCGAACTCCGGCAGCGTTTCCCCGCGCTCGGCGAATTTGCGCAGGATGTTGGCGGCGCGGACGCTGGCATATTGCACGTAGGGCCCGGTTTCGCCTTCAAAACTGAGCGCTTCGTGAAAATCAAACGCGATGACGGAATTGCGCGTGTACTTCAACATAAAATAGCGCAGCGCGCCCACTGCAATGGTCTGGGCGATCTGCCGGCGCTCCACTGGATCGGCTTCCGCGTGACGGTGATCCACCTCCGCCAGCGCGGTTTCAATCAGCTTGTCCAGCAGGTCGTCGGCCTTCACGCCTAAACCTTTTCGGCCGGAAACTTCCACATAGGGTTTCTTTTTGTCTTCGTCGGAAAGCTGGACGCCCATTTCGACGCAAGTGCGCGGCGTGAGCGCCACCATCTCATATGAGAAATGAACGCTAGCTTCGGCCTGCCGGTCGAAACCAAGCGCCCGCAATCCCGCCACAACCACGTCCTGCAAGTAGGATTGGCGCGAATCAATCACGTTAAACACCAGATTTGCGTGGCCAAACGGCGGCGCGCTTTCAACGGCCGGTTGATCCGTGGTCACCCACACCTGGCGGCCGTCCGGATAAGACGACCATGGTTTGTAATAAAAATCCTTGCCAAGAAGACCGAACTTCCACAACTGATAAGCGATATCCTTGCCCACGTAGGTGACGGTGCCGTTCGAGCGAACGATTACTTTACTATCGTCGGCATCTTCGGTTTCTTCCGTTCCGGCGGCCGCTTCGCGAAATGCAGACGAAGGCATCACCCAACAGCCTTTATTTTTGCCTTGCTCTTCAAAGTAGATCGCGTGGCGCTGCTTTAGCAGTTCAAAGGCGGTCGCCCAGAATTGCAGATGCAGAATTTCGCTCTCGCGCGGCAGCACGTCGTATTCGATATCCAAACGAAGCATGGTTTTCAAATGCGCGCGCACGATGGCATCGGCGACAATGTGGGCCAGATCGGCCAGATCGCCCCCGCCGGCTTCTATGGCGTGCAGGGTATCGAACCGCCACTGCTTCGCTTCGGGATGGTTTTCATAATAAGACGAAGTGCGGGCATAGAGATCCCAACATAGATAGTCGAAGCGGGTGTTGCTATCGGCAATCAACACGCGCACATCGCCCGGGGTTTTGTTTTCGAGATAGTGGAAGCCGGCGACGACGTCGGCCACTTGCACGCCGGTGTTATCGATATAGTTTTGTACTTCCACATTGCGGCCGCGCGTGCGCAACATGCGAACAAAAGTGTCGCCGAGAATCGCGTTCCGCAGATGGCCGATATGCGCGGCCTTGTTGGGGTTGATGTTGGTGTGCTCAACCACAATTTTTTCAGTTGCAACGGCATGCCCCGCTTCCCTGCCCTGCTGCGCCAGCAAACTCTCGGCATATTGGCCGCGTTCTAATCTTACGTTGATATAACCGTTACCGGCGATTTCAAACGACGCCACACCGGGTATGCTTTCCAGACCATGCGCCAATTCTTCGGCAATCTGGCGCGGCGGACGCTTCAGTTGGCGGGCAAGTTGGAAGGCCACCGGAATAGCCAGTTCGCCAAATGAACTTTGCTTCGGCTGTTCCAACCCAACCTTGGAATGCAGACCGAACTTTTCCCCAAGCTGCCGCTCAATTGCGGCGATCAGTTTGTTTTCAATCTCTTCGAACACTGAACTTAGTATGCCGGATCATACAATGGTATGTGCCTAAAGTGACTTTTATGCCGGAAAACAGAACTGTGGAGTTCGAATCCGGCAAGCTCCCCTACAGCGATCATGGAAAGCCGGAATCGCTTCTCGACATAGCCTTAAATCGCGACGTCCATTTGGAACATGCCTGCGGCGGAAGCTGCGCCTGTACCACATGCCACGTCATTGTGAAAGCCGGCGACGCTAATTTGTCCGAAGCCGAAGACGACGAGTTGGACCGTTTGGAAATGGCCGCGGGTTTGACCTTGCGTTCGCGCCTGGGCTGCCAGGCGGTGGTGAAAGGCGACGTAACGGTGGAGATTCCGGGTTGGAACCGCAATTACATCAGCGAAGGTGGTAAATCGACGCTATAGGAGTCCGGCAAGGGCCAGCCGCGTGATGCGAACCGCGGACGGTTTGCTTGCGGCTTCCTATTTCGGGGCGCCGCAAATGAAAAAACCGCTGAGTGCTCCAGTCGTAATCCATGTTCTCGGCGGTCGCGCTAGCCTAAACTTGCCTGCGCTTGGATCTCCTCAACGAACTGACGAACCTCCAAGGACGCTTCTGCCATGCTCCTCGTGATTCCACACTCGCTAGCCATCGAGTCGAATGGCAGTTGCCAGTCGGCTGGCGGGGTGGGCAGACTCAGTGGGATTTCATGAGTACCCCGGCGTTCAAAGGTCAATTTGAAGGCCTCCGCGGTGGCGAGTGCGTTCAGCTTGCCAGATTCGAAAAGCAGCACCATGTCCACCAAGTCCTTCACTCTCGTGTTCATATTGCTGCGCGGAAAGGTGTAGGCATGAAGCTTCTCGGCAAACTGCTGTTCGCCAGCCAAGGCTCGAACGCTCGGTCTTTCGACACCGGCAAATGCCAGCCAATCCCGGCACTCGATTGTTTCCGCTGGGCGAATAATCACGTCGCCTAGACCAACATCAACGTGAAAGCGTGAAAACGTTCGTCCCGCCACTCTTGCCACGACGGGATAGCGGGCACCGCCATACGGCGCGGCCGTCAGATCCATAATCGGCGCGCCGACGCTGAATTCAAACCAGTCTTGCAGATCGACTTCCGCCGAAGCTTGGAGCATATCCCGAATGATCTGATTGTTTGGCTCGGCTCCAATGAACGTTTGCGGAATTTGTTCCAGCGCGAGGTCTATATCAACGGTGGAGCGCGCAGACTTGAAGCGAAGTTCCAGCGCGTAGCCCCCCTTCAGCACCCACGGTGGCGTAGCGTTCAAAAACACTCTGGCCAGCAGGCGGTCGAAGGAAACTTAGCGCCGAAGCCGATTGACGTCCACTCGCTCTTCCGACGAAGCCGACTTTAGACGTTCTTCGAGCGCCTTCCGAAAGGCGCTGGCCGTGGCATAAGATTTAGACTTTCCCATCCCTACGCCACTCGCCGTTTGCCATCTTCGAAGAACTTGCACACGGCGTCGCTCATGTTGCGCTGCCGGACCTGTTGGCGTGTAATCAAACCGCGTTCAAGCGCCTGTTTGATGGATTGACGAATCAAATGACGGTCGACAGTTCCGGCTTCAATCAAGTCGATGATCGTTCTCAGGGGTCGAGTGAGTTGAAAGCCCTGGCGCTCCGCTACATCGGCTGCGGGAAGATCTGCATAGTGGAGGACGAGTATCCCTGGTATTGCGCCGTTCCGGCGGAAACGGGTCGGCACTGTCATGTGAAGCTTCGCCGGGTTGGCATCTGAAAGCTCATAGAGGCTCAGCGCCGTTTGGTGGCTAAACACTCCTTCGGTTTCTTCTCTACGATTCCGAGACCACAGCGACCAAAGCACGAGGTCGGGCCGGTCAGCCGCTGGAAACTGCGTCATCCGGTAGATTCCCCTATGTTCACGAATCCAGTTACCGGCTTGCACGTGATACGGGTGGGTATTTTCGGCAAAGCCCGCCGATTTAGCCTGCTTCGCGGTGAAGAAGCCTTGCTGCTGCTCCGTAATTTCAAACAGCCGTCGCGCGGCTTCGAGGTGAGATTGGCCCACGAACACAATCCTACAAAATTATTGTAGGATTAGCAAGGGGAGCCCTTACGGGGCACCCCCGGGTCTTCCGCTTTGTAAGGGCCGATGGCCCATAAGCGCTAAGATAAGGCCGGATAAGTTTCCGGCCGCGTGATGCCATCGCTCGACGATCATCAAAACTTCAACTTCTTATTTCGCCTGCGCTAGCTCCGCAACCACTGCGTCAATTTTATCGAGTATCTGGTTCCAGCCCTCTAGTTGACCGCTATTCTTTGCGCTCTCCATCGTTTCATTTCCAATCAAGGTGAGTTTCGTCCGGCCGTCTCCAAGATCCTCAAAGGTAACCGCGTCGTGCGCACCGTCAATGGCTTCATGTTCTATCCCATATTGCGCAGCCTCAACCTTGTTTCCCTTCGCGTCGGCAAAGTACAACGAGTAAACAATCTTCTCGTGCGGAACAATCTCGTGGTATTCACCACCATTCCAGAACTCCTGGCCATCCGGCGATCTCATGCAGCAGAGAAATTTCCCTCCCACGCGAAAATCCATCTCGCAAAAAGGCGCGGTAAATCCCTTCGGGCCCCACCACTGCATCACATATTTCGGGTCTGTCCACGCCCTCCAAACCAATTCGCGCGGGGCATCGAAAACTCTTGTGACAACCATTCGCTCTGTCTCGTTAACCGTGTTTTTTGTCATTTCTGACCTCCTTTTCTTTCATTTGATTCACAACCACATCCAGCTTGTCGAAACTCTCTTCCCAGAATCGGCGATAATAAGCCGCCCAATCGCTGACTGTCTTTATCGCCTCTGGCCTAAGCGTGCATACACTCTCTCGTCCACGCTTAGTCTTAATCACAATCCGCGCCCGTACCAGGTAGGCAATATGTTTTGAAATCATCTGCTGCGAGAGGGCAAACCGTTCCGTCAATCCATGCACAGAGGCAGGGCCATGTGAGAGTCGTTCGATCATCCCCCGCCGGGTTGGATCAGACAAAGCAGCAAATGTTGTACCCAATTGATCCACAACCATATGGTAGTGGGTTGTCTGTTAATTGTCAAGGGTGCATTTTGCGATTCCTAATTTCTGTTACCTGATCTCTGCACCCCTGGCACCGCTGACCTCAGCCCGGCGAGCAAAGGGGGAAACCACAGCCTTCCAATCAAACCCCGCCGCCGTTTTTTCGCCTCGCTATACTGTCCCCATGCCGTTGAGGGAGGCGCTTACCCACGTCCACCAAACCCTCCTATGACGTGCTCGTCGCCGGTGCGGGCATTGTCGGCACCGCCTGTGCGCTTGAGTTCGCACGCGCAGATCTCAACGTGGCCATCGTTGAGCCCGGTGAGATCGGTGGTAGCGCAACCGCTGCCGGCATGGGTCACTTGGCCGTGATGGACGATTCGCCCGCGCAATTTGCCCTCACCCGCTATTCGCAGGCTTTGTGGAAGCAGCTTTCCTGCGAGTTGCCGCCCGACGTCGAGTATCTTCCTTGCGGCTCACTCTGGGTTGCGGCCGACGACAGGGAAATGGACGAAGTCCGCCGCAAGTTCGCCTATTACAGCGCGCGGAACATTCCTGTCGAGACGCTCGATGAACGGGCATTGCACGAAGCTGAGCCGAATTTGCGGCCCGGCCTCGCTGGTGGCCTTTTGCTAGAAGACGACGCCGTTATTTATCCGCCTTGCGCGGCGCGTTATTTTCTGGCCGAAGCCCGCCGCCGCGGCGCCGCATTTTTTCCCAGGCGGCGCGTGGTGAAAGCAGGGAACGGCATTGCGCAATTGGACGACGGTGCGAGCATCGCCGCCGCCAACATAATTCTTGCCACCGGCACCGCCGCCCGCCAACTGCTTCCCGGTTTAGGGCTTCAGCCCCGCAAAGGCCACCTGCTAATTACCGACCGCTACCCCGGCTTCGTGAACCATCAATTGATTGAGTTAGGTTACTTAAAGAGCGCCCATTCGCTCGAATCCGATTCGGTAGCGTTTAACGTGCAACCGCGCAAGACCGGCCAACTGCTGATCGGCTCCTCGCGGCAATATGGCAACGAAGATCCCGCGATTGACGCACGCATGCAGTCGAATATGCTGCGCCGCGCTGTCGAGTATATGCCGGCCCTGCGCGCTGTCTCGGCCATTCGAGGTTGGACCGGTTTTCGCGCCGCCACCCCCGATAAACTGCCTTTCATTGGCGCGTACCCCGAACTAGCGGGCGTTTACTTAGCTACCGGCCACGAAGGCTTGGGGATTTCCACTTCGCTGGCCACGGCCAAACTCCTCGCCGATCTGTTGTTGAACCGTGAATCCGCTATTCCGCGCGAGCCTTATGCGCCTACCCGGAGCTTCGCCCATGCCTGACCTATCGCTCACAGTCAACGGCATCTTCGTTTCCGTCAAAGAAGGCAGCACCGTCGCCGCCGCCGTCTTCATCGCGGGCGAGACAGCCTTCCGCCGCTCCGTCTCCGGCGAACTACGCGGGCCACTCTGTGGCATGGGCATCTGCTATGAGTGCCGCGTAACGATTAACGATGAACCGCATGCGCGCAGTTGCCAGATCCCTTGCCGCGCCGGAATGCGGGTGGTCACCTTATGAGCACAGTGATCGTGGGTGCCGGTCCGGCAGGCATAGCGGCAGCGGTCACCTTGGCGGACTCCGGCGCAAGAGTCACTCTGCTTGATGACAATCCATGCGCGGGAGGCCAAATCTGGCGCGGCGGCAATACCAAGGCGTCGAAGTGGCTGGAGCGTCTCACGCGCACTAATGTGGTCGCCATCACCGGCGCGCGCGTGTTATCCGGCGACGCTGCCCGCCAGACTCTGCTCGTAGACGCCAACGGAAAAGCCGAAGAATTGACTTACGCAAAACTGCTTCTAGCCACCGGCGCTCGCGAATTGTTCCTTCCCTTTCCCGGTTGGACTCTGCCCAACGTCATGGGCGTCGGCGGCCTGCAGGCGCTTGTGAAATCCGGTTTGCCGGTCGAAGGCAAGCGGGTCATTCTGGCCGGCAGCGGACCTTTGCTCTTGGCTGTGGCCTCCTATCTCCGCAAGTCCGGAGCCGTTGTCCCGCTCATCGCCGAACAGGCCAGCGCAACAAACTTGGCGAGGTTCGCTTTCTCACTGGCCGCGCATCCATCCAAGCTTCGCCAGGCGCTGCAACTCAATCCCTTTCTCACTGGAATTCGCTATCTGAGTGGTTGCTGGGTTACGTCAGTCGCCGGTTCAGGCAGGGTCGAAACGGTCCGCCTCAGTCAAGGTACGCGCGTTTGGGAGGAACCTTGCGACTACCTCGCCAACGCTTACGGCTTTGCCCCCAATTCCGAGCTAGCCGTCTACCTGGGGTGCGCCGTGGAAGGCGGCTTCGTGAAAGTGGATGAATTTCAGCAAACCTCGATTGCCAACATCTACGGCGCTGGCGAAATAGCCGGTATCGGCGGCGTCGATACTGCCGTTCTCGAAGGGCAAACCGCCGGTCTCGCAATTTCCGGCCAACCGAGCCAAGCCGCAAAATTGCATCCCCGTTCGCGGAAAGCTAAATCGTTCGCCCGGCTGTTAAACAAAACGTTTCAACCCCGTGCCGAGCTGCGCGCCCTCGCTCAGCCCGATACCATTGTCTGCCGTTGCGAAGATGTGACGCTCGCGCGCTTGCGCCAAGCCGATTCGTGGCGTTCCGCCAAGCTGCATGAACGCTGTGGCATGGGTCCGTGCCAGGGCCGCATCTGCGGGCCTGCCGTACAATTTATGCTGGGTTGGGAGCCGTCTTCGTTGCGTCCGCCGCTCTTTCCAACGCGTCTTGAAAACCTGATTCAGGAGAACTCTGTCACATGAAAATGTCCTGGCAAGGCGTGATACCCGCCATCACCACGCCCTTCGATGAACAACTCGCTGTCGATCACCCAGCCCTCGCCCGGCATTGCAACTGGATGCTAGATTCTGGCTGCACGGGAGTTGTCGCGCTGGGCTCCCTCGGGGAAGGCGCAACGCTGACTCTCGCGGAAAAGTCGGATGTTCTGAAGACATGCGTGTCCGCCATGCAAGGGCGCGGTCCGGTAGTAGCGGGTATCTCCGCTCTCAGCACCGCCGAAGCGGTGACTCTCGCCCAAAACGCCGAGCAAATCGGTTGCAGCGGCTTGATGGTTCTCCCTCCCTACGTCTACCTGGGAGACTGGCGCGAAACGAAAGCGCATGTGGCCGCTATTCTCTCAGCCACCAAGCTGTCTTGCATGCTCTACAACAACCCTATCGCCTATAAAGTCGATTTCGTGCCTGAGCAGGTCAGTGAACTTGTGTCTGAGCATTCCAATCTGGAAGCCATTAAGGAATCCAGTGCCGATGTGCGCCGCGTGATGGCTCTTCGCTTGCTCCTCAACCCCGAGTTCAAGATTCTTGTGGGCGTGGATGACGCCATTGTCGAAGCTTTGGAGATGGGCGCCGTGGGTTGGATTGCCGGACTCGTGAATGCCTTCCCCGTCGAATCGGTCGAGCTCTTCAATCTGGCCGTACGCGGGGAAAAGCAGAACGCCCTCGAGCTATATCGCTGGTTCTTGCCGTTGCTCCGCATGGATACCGTTCCCAAGTTTGTGCAATTGATTAAGCTGGCCCAACAGGAAGTGGGCATGGGCAGTGCGCGCGTGCGCCCGCCGCGTCTCACTTTAGAAGGCGCTGAACTGGCTGCGGCTCGGCAAACCATTCAGGAGGCGCTGGCGGCCCGGCCCGCACGCTAACACAGCATGAACTCTGTATTCGCCCTGGCAGCTTTGTCTCTCACTCCCGCCTTCCTGCTGGCTCAAACCGCCAACCATCCGGATAAGGTGGAATGGTTCCGCGATCAAGGCTTCGGCTTGTTCATTCACTGGAGCGTCGATAGCCAGCTCGGCTCAGTGATTAGCCACTCTCTTGTCGGTGCCTCGGACGATTACGCGCAGAACTTCTTTGAGGAACTACCCAAAACCTTCAACCCGCGCAAGTTCTATCCCGCCGATTGGGCCGCGCTTGCCAAGCTTGCCGGCATTCGCTATGTCGTCTTTACCGCTAAACATCATTCCGGCTTCTGCATGTTTCAAACAAAATCGACGGCTTTTGGCATCATGAACACGCCTTTTCAGCGGGATATCACGGCTGAGATTCTACGCGCGTTCAGCGCTCAGGGCATTGCGCCTGGAATCTATTTCTCGCCTGACGATTTCCATTGGCTGCACGAGCATAACATCGAAATCCGCCGCCACGTCGATGAGGTTTCGCCCGACAAGAACGCCGCCCTCTTTGCCTACGACGAATCGCAAGTTAAGGAGCTATTGACTCAGTACGGTCCGCTGAGTGTCATCTTCTTTGATGGTCCCGCCGACCGCTTGCGTGAGGTCGCCTGGAACGCTCAACCGGACATCGTTGTGACACGCGGCGCCCTGCAAACCCCCGAGCAATACGTGCCCGGCATTCCGCTGGAAGGTGCTTGGGAGGCGAATCTCACCATGGGCGCTCAGTGGCAGTACAAGCCCACCAACGAGACTTATAAATCAGGCAAGCAGTTAATCTTGACCCTGGTTGAGACGCGCGCCAAAGGCGGGAACCTCTTGTTGAACGTTGGCCCGAAGCCCGACGGCGAACTGCCCATTGAGCAGGAAGAACGTTTGCGGGAGATCGCGCTCTGGATGGCGGTCAACCACGAAGCCATCTATGCTGTGCGGCCTTGGATCATCACCAACGAAGGCGACACTTGGTTCACCAAGCGTAAAGATGCCTCAACCGTTTACGCCACCGTCAGCGGCGAGCGCTGGAAGTATGGCGAATGGCGCGACGTCAGCTTGGGTTCCGTTCGCGCTTCGGCCCAGACCGAAATCACCGTCCTGGGCCAAAACGACAAAGTCTTGGAATACCGCCCCGAGGTGACTCCTAAAACCACTTGGAAGCAGGATGCCGCAGGCTTGCATATCCGCGCCATGCATGCGCAAAGGCTATATAACAATCGCGAATGGCCTGATCCTGTCGTGCTCAAAATAACTAACGCCGAAGCGGCATTCGAGCCGCCCGTCGTAAAAACGGGTAGCGCGGTCAGAGACCCAGCCAGCCACGCCGTGACGTTCACCGGAACTCTTGAGAAGGCCGGCAACCGTGGAGACCTTTCGGTGGGCTTTCAATATCAACACATACGCGGCCTCGATGTGGATGAGCGCGCCGAACCTTGGCACGATACCGAATTCAAGAGGGTGTCCGCACCCGGCCCCTTCAGCGTCACAATTCGCGATCTGAAGCCCGGCGAAGCCTATGCGTTTCGAGCGGTAGTGCGCCATCCGTTGGTAACCATGTACGGCCCGGATGTGAACTTTACCAATTAGTAATCGACCCATCGGGCCGAAAATAAGTTTGCGCCCGCGCGGTAACAGGCACCGTAATTTCGGCTATCTGCGTGAGTTGTTTCATGTCGAGTTCCACTCCCAAGCCAGGCCGGTCATTCGGATACAGCTTGCCGTCTTTGAAATCAAGACACACGGGCAAATGCGGCAGCTCCCGGCCTTGGAAGTTGTACTCCATCAGCACCGGGCCTGAGAACGTGCTCAGCGTATTCACCAGCGCAGCCGTGGCAATCGGCCCCGTGAAGTGCGGGATGATGCCGACAAAATGCGTTTCGCAGATGGCGGCGATTTTCAGCATCTCCGTGATGCCGCCTACGTTCGGCAATGTGGCCCGGACATAATCCAGGTCGTGATTCTCAACCAGCTTGTTGAAATCCCAGCGGTTGCCCCATTCTTCACCCGCCGCGAGCGGAACGCTCACCTTGCGCCGCAGCAGTGGAATGTCTTCGAGAAACGCTTCCGTCCGCACCGGATCTTCCACAAAATAAGGCGCCAGGTTTTGGATCAACTCGCAGCCGCGCACGGCTTCGCTTAAATCGAAGCGCTGGTGAAAATCCACCGCCCAATCGCCGTTTTTTCCCACGCCTTCGCGCGCCTCTACACAGTCTGCATAAAGCTGGTTCAGCCGCTCATGGGTATTGTAGGTCGTCTCGGCGGGCGCATCCGCCGCCCCCATGCGGAAGGCGCGATAGCCGGCCGCGATAGTCAATTGCGCGCGTTCTCGAATGCTCATGCCGGCGTTCACGCCGGGAATCGATCCGCCCGTGTTGTAGCATTCGCAATAATTCCGCACCGCACCGCCCAGGATCTGATGCACGGGAAGCTGCAGCACTTTCCCCTTCAAATCCCACAGCGCCAGGTCGAGCGCGCCGATCGCATCTTCTTTCTCGCGTCCGGGCGGATAGAAAAAAGCGCGCGACATATCCTGCCACAAGCGCTCAATATGTTGCGGATCGCGGCCAATGAGGCGGCCGGCGCTTTGTTCCAGCATCTCTTTCGAGCCACCTTCGCCAATGCCTGTCATGCCGGCGTCGGTTTCAATCGTCACCACAACGTCGCTTTGATTGAAAAGCGGATTTGGGTTCGGCGGCAAGTAGGCGCGAACGCGGGTGATTTTCATTTTGGGCAGTGCGGCGCGCGCGGAGTTTGCCAATCCCAACGCGCCCGCGGCGGCCGTGCCAACAGATTTAAGGAAGCGCCGGCGATTCATAAACAGTGAGTATATAGCGCCGCGCGCGATGGGATTACACAGGCACGGTATCGGCCAGCCCGCTCACTTCAAATGCCAGATTCTCGCCCATCGAAGCAATAAAACCCTCCCACTTCGCTTCCCCGTTGAGGCTCGCTTTCATCGGCTTCTCGGCGCCGTGATCCAATACCAGAATGTCGCCCGCCTCCAGGTCCATCAAAGTGGTGGCCGCCATTTTCCCTCCGTCCAGGTAAGCCGTGAAATTAACAGCCACATCCAGTAGGATGTCCGAAACAATAACATGATCGCCTTCGCTCGAGTGCGCTTTTTTCACGCGCTGCAATTGCTCAAACTTGTTTCGCAGCCGCTTGATGAACATAGACGGTATGGCCAGATTCATCAGTCCCGACACTTCGCCCACCCGCACGTCAACGGCTATCACGATGACGGCTTCTGTGGGCGCTAGAACATGCATTAACTGCGGTTCGCTCGCGAGCGATTGCACCGTAAAATCAATTTCGGCTACGCTCCTCCATGCTTCGCGCAGATCCACTAAAATCACCCGCAATAGAGTGGTCATGATCGACTTCTCGATATCGGTGATTTTTCGTTGTATCACCCCAGTTGACCGTCCTTTGCTGCCCATCAGCACCTCCATAAAGGTGAACATCAGCGATAGGCTCATTTCGAGAACAGCCGTGCCGTCGTAGGGGCTTAGGCCAACATAGGCAATGCCCGTAGGAAACGCCAGACCGTCTATGAATTCCGCATAGGAAATTTGCTCCAAGCTGACCAGATTGAGCGCCACGTAAGACCGCAAATAAGCCGATAGACTGCTAGCCAGATTGCGCACAAAGTTTTCATGCACCATGTGCAGCGCGCGCAGTTGCGACTTCGGAATCCGGTCCAGATGACTAAGGTCAAACGCGGCAACGCCGCCACTGGCGTCGGCCTTCTTACCGCTAAAGGCCGCATCCACTTGGTCTTGAGATATTTCCTTGTTCATTGCGGATTCTGCCCACGCGCAAATCGGCGGACGTTCCTCAGGCTGCGTCCTTTAAGGCGAAACGATCTTTGCGGCTGATCACCTCTTTAATGCGTACACCGTAGTTGCCCCTAACCGCCACAATCTCGCCGCGCGCCACCACCGTTCCGTGAATCATCACTTCCACGTAATCGCCCAATTGACGGTCCAGCTCAATGAGCGACCCGGAGGTGATTTTAAGGGCTTCGCGAATCGGCAGCACGGTTTGACCGAGCAGAATCGAAACTGGAAGCTGTAGATCCATCAGCCGGTCGAGCATCGAGTTCCGCTGATTTGCCAAGGCCGGCGAAAGCTCGTTCTCGTGCGAGTCTTCTGTTTGCCCGGCCGCGTCCAGCCGCTCCACTAATTTGGCCGCCCCAGGCTCCAGAGCGACGACAATCGCCGGCAAAACTTTGTCCCGGAAAGCCACGCTGACTTCCGCAATCCGCAAAGATGCCAGCGGCGGCGGAGCGTTCACCGACCCTGTGCCGAACTTCAGCGCGCTCGTAAGCGAAGAACTCAAAACGGTTGCCGTGCCTTGATTCGCCTGCGACAGCATTTCCTGGTACTGTTCCTTCGGATCGTTAGCATCGCCCTCCCCACCGCCGAGGGCCCTCCAGCAAGCTTCTTCGGCCCCGACCCAAGCCTTGAATCTCCGCGGATCCTCCGTCTCCTGTTGCCACCAATGGAACTCTGTCCGCTTGGCTTCCCATTCCGCGGTTTGCGTTTGATCCGCCGGCTTCAGCGACAGCGCCGGACGTTCCCCGCTGAGCATCTCCACCGATCGCGCGAATTCCTCAATCCATTGCTGAAAAAAACCGCTAATACTTTCTTCCATCTCTGCGTCTTTCTTCAAAATCCTTCTTCCTTTTTCACGCCGCTCCGGTAAAACAAATCGGCCACTCGAACCGCCAGATTCGATTCCACCACCAGGATTTCCCCATTTCCCAGCAAAACCTTCTCGAAATACAAATCGACATTCTCGCCCGTCGGCCGGTTCAATTCCAGGATGCAGCCTGGGTCCAGCTTCATGAGTTCCGGAAAGCAGATCGTCCTTCGATCTAATTCGGCGCGCACCACAATTTTGACGTTTTCGACGATTTTAAAGTCTTCCATACTCCACTTCACATCCACCGGCTAAGGTCATTCGATCACTTGGTCGTCGGCCCCGCTCAGACTGACAACGCCTTCCTTCTCCAGTTCACGCGCCGTGGCAATCACCTGCTGTTGCGCCGTCTCCACGTCCTTGAGCTTCACGGGGCCAAGCGATTCAATATCGTCCTTCATCATTTCCGCGCCTCGTTGCGACTGCGTCTTCAAAAACTTCGTTCGCAAGGATTCGTTCGCGCCCTTTAGAGCGACAATCAACACCTTGCGATCGACTTTGGCGATGATGGTCTTGATGGAGGCTTCATCCAGGTTCTCCAGATCCCGGAAGACGAACATAAAGCGCCGGACATTTTCGAACAAAGCCGGACTCCCGGTCTCTAGCGAATCAAGCATTTGTGAGCAAGTGTTTGGATCAAGGCGGTTAAATATGTTGGCAACCGCGCGTACGCCGCCGAACTGCTGACGGCTCAGCTCGCCCAGGTTTCGCAGTTTCTGATCAATCACCAGCGCGATATTTCGAACAATCACCGGCGAAATCTCGTCCATATCGGCCATACGAACCGCAATGTCCGGTCGAATCTCCACCGGCAGCGCGCTGATCAGTTTGGCGGCATGCGTTGGATCGAGGTGGGAAAGAATCAACGCGATAGTCTGCGGATGTTCGTCCTGTATGAATTTGGCGAGTTGTTGCGGATCGACCTTGCGGAAGTTATCGAAAACGCCCAGATCGGTTTCGAGCGACCGATTCAAACGCGAAATCAGCCGGCGCGCCGATTCCTCGCCATACGCTTCAATCAGAACTTTCTGCGCATAATCCACTCCACCCCGCACCAGCAGACGTTGCGACGTGACGAACTGGTTATATTCCGCAAGGCTCTGTTCCACGCTCTCATGGCCCACTTGATCGAGCCGGGCGATGGCTCGCGCCAACCGATCCGCTTCCTCCTCGGGCAAATGCTTGAGAATCTGAGCGCTCTCGCGCGGACCAATGGCAATCAGGAATACGGCGGCTTTCTGCAAGCCCGTCAGTTTTCTCTCGACGGCTGTCGCTTCTAGCATGGAGACTCAACTTCCTTAGCGGCAGCAATCGTCCAAATCTTCAGCGCCATTTCTATCTGAAATGCACTTCACTGGCCAACTTTTTGACGCCGACTGGAAACACCTATTACTGGCAATGATTACTACCGAATAAAAGCCGACTAAGGTGGACGGGAGTGTCCAATTGCGAGCAAAGGGATACGTGCGTAAACCTTCATGAGAAAATGGCAGTTTGCGAATCCTTGCCGATGGTATTAGCTTTGCCTGCGGGTTAACGATCTTAGGCCTCGCGCTTTCCTATTTCCTAAACCCCTGGCTAGGTGCGCCTTTCTATTTGTTAGCGGCTTTCTGTCTCTATTTCTTCCGCGACCCCGAAAGGTCCACCCCAGCCGGGAATCTGCTGATCGCTCCAGCCGATGGGCGAATTGTTTCGGTTCGCCAGCTTGGCCCGCACGAAACGCGGGTCAGCATATTTCTAAACATATTCAATGTCCACGTCAATCGCACGCCGATTGCGGGCACCATTACCGACGTGTTCTATCAGAAGGGCAAATTCCTGGTGGCCAGCCACGAAGCCGCCTCCACCGAAAACGAGCAGAATACGGTGGTTGTGGAAGGCGCCGGGACGCGCGTGGTTTGCCGGCAAATTGCGGGACTCATTGCGCGGCGCATCGTCTGTTACAAGCAGCCCGGTGAGGTGGTGGCTCCCGGCGAACGGATTGGCTACATCAAGTTCGGTTCGCGCGTCGATGTTATTTTCGGTCCGGAGTGGACCTGTATCGCCAAAGTGGGCGACAAGGTCTCGGCCGGCATAACCATCCTGGCCCGCCGTTCTGAGACGGGAGATGTAAGCTGAATCTCAGGGAACGCTTCGTCAATTCCGCGCCTGGTTCCACCAAGCGCCCCCGCCGCGCCGCTTACGCCTTACCGACTCTGTTCACCAGCGCCAATATTTTTCTTGGCTTTGTGGCCATTCTGCAAGCCTTCGAAGGCGCGTTGCAGGCGAGCGGCGGCGACATTGGCGATAACCCGCATTTCACCCTGGCCGCTAAGGCCATCGGTTTCGCGGTGCTGTTCGACGGCCTGGATGGCCGTATCGCGCGCATGACCAATACCACCAGCGATTTCGGGCGCGAACTGGATTCCCTGGCCGATGTGATCACCTTCGGTATCGCGCCCGCGGTGTTGGTCTTCATCTGGGGCGTGCTCTTTGTGGCCGCTCCCGCCGATTGGGAAAGCCAATTGAAGCGCGCCGGCTACTTGGCCGCTTTCTTCTTTTTACTTTGCGGCGCGGTCCGCTTGGCGCGCTTCAACGTGCAAACCAATCCAGCCGGAAAAGCTTCCACCAAACCGGATTTCAAGCATTTTGTCGGTGTTCCCATTCCCGCCGCGGCTGGCTTCGTCGCTTCGGTCGTGTATATGACCGCCGCGCCGGTCCGCTCCTTCGCCTTTTCCGTAGCTTGGCTAATCCTGGTCGTGTTGGTCGGTATTTTGATGGTCGGCACTTGGCGCTATCCCAGCTTCAAGCAGATCAATATCTCCAAACCCCGCACGCCGCTTATTGTTCTGCTCATCGGCGGTATCGCCTTTTTGATTTGGGAATGGTCTCAACCGGTGCTTTTAGCCGCGTCCTTTGCCTATCTGCTCAGCGGCGTTGTGATTCGCTTAAGCAGTGTCGTTAAGCGGCACACGGGTACCCGCCTTCCTAGCCCACCTCCGGAGAAACAACTTGGCTAACACATCGTCTGATATTTTCCAGATTGCCCTGCTGGGTGGCGAAACGCTGCTCGGCGGCGAACTCAAAGAAGTTTTTGAAGCCCAGCTCAAAGGTTTGTTCGTGAATGCCTTCGCCGCCAGCGGTGAAGGCTCGTTCGGCGAAAACGAGGGAGAAGCCGTTTATCTCGATCCGCTGGATTCGAAAGCGGTTCAGTCGTCCGGCGCCATCGTAACCGCCGGCGCGGCTGCCGGCTCTCTGAAAGCCTATTCCCTGGCCAAAGAACTGAAGGGCAAGATCCCCCTCATCGATTGCGCAGGCCATCTTGAGCAGGAACCGGAGGCTCGCGTCGTGGCCCCAATCCCCGGTGAAGCGAATCCCCCAGGCGTTTGGCTTTTTGTTACCGCCCAACCGGCGGCCGCGGCCATTGCCGAAACACTGCGCCGTCTCCATCGCTGGCGTGCCATCGCGCGCTGCGTCGTCAACGTTTTCGAACCGGCCTCCGAGCGGGGCAAATCCGGGGCTGGCGAATTGCACCAGCAAACCACCAGTCTGCTGGCGTTCAAAGGGCTCGACAAAAGCGTCTTCGACGCTCAAGTGGGTTTCAACTTGTTGCCCCACTATGGGCCGGCGGCGCCGCTCAAACTGGCTGCGGTGGAACGCCGTATCGAGCGCCACATTTCGCTCTTGCTCAACCCAGCCGATAGCGCCAAGAGCAAGGCGGCAAGTCCACCCATCCCGTCCGTGCGCCTTATTCAAGCGCCCGTCTTTCATGCCTACAGCATTTCGTTTTGGATTGAATTCGCCGCCGCGTTCGACATCGCTGAAGTTGGACATGCCTTGGCGTCGGCCCAGATTGAGGTTCGCGAGTCCACCCAGGAAGCGCCTACCGGCATTGGCGCCGCCGGCCATAGCGGTCTGATTGCCGGTGACATACGGCTCGACAGAAACAATCCCCGCGCAGCATGGCTTTGGCTGGTTTGCGACAACCTCCGCATCACGGCCGATACCGCAGTCGCTCTGATTCGTTCCATCAAGTCTCAAACGTCATGACTCGCAGATTCTCTCTTCTTTTCTGCCCGGCTGCCATTCTTGCCATACTCCTTCTCTCCTGCGGCTACCATGTCGGCGGTAAAGCCGATCTGATTCCCAAAGATGTGCAGACCATCGCAATTCCGGCTTTCTTAACCACTACCTCACGCTACAAGCTCGTAGATTCGCTCCCGCAAGCCATTGGCACCGAGTTCCTGACGCGTACTCGCTTCAAAATCGTCAACGACCCAAGCCGTGCCGACGCGGTATTGCATGGCAGTATCATCAGCGCCAGCGCGTATCCAAACGTAACCAACCCGAACACCGGCGCTTCCATCAGCGTGCGCGTCGTCGTCGTACTGGTTGTTCGGCTGGTCGAAAATCGTACCGGTAAAGTGCTGTATGCGCGCTCCAATTGGCAGGTCCGGCAAGACTATGAAGCGGCGGTCGAACCGCATCAACTATTCGACGAAAGTGGCCCGGCGTTCGACCGTTTGAATCGCGAAGTTGCACACGATATTGTCAGCGCGGTGGTGGAAAACTTTTGATCCCTGAACAGTTTCTTGCCAAGATCGCCAAGCAGCCTCCAGCGTCAGCCTACTTATTTCTTGGCCAGGAAGGATATCAGCGCCGACAGTGCCGCGAAGCACTCTTGGCCCGGATTGTTCCCGGTGAGGCGCGCGCCGATGGATTTAGTCAGGTTGATTTAGAAGGCGCTACTCTTTCCGAAGTTTTAGATGACGCCCGGTCTCTCTCGCTCTTTACTTCCCAACGCGTCATTTGGGTTGCCAGTGCTGAGTTAGCCTTGCCGCGCCGCATCACTACGGCCGAAGAATCGAATGAAGAGGCCAAACCTGTTGAGTCCCCATTAGCATCCTACTTGAAAGCGCCCACGCCTGGCACCGTCATTGTGTTTGAGTGTAGCCGTTTTGACTTTGTTGGAGACGACAAGGCCAAGCTTGATCGTGTTGAAAAGTTTTATGCCAACATCGGCGCGTCTGCCACGGTAGAATTTCGCCACTTCACACCTGAGTCAAGCCGCCACCTAGCCCAGGATCTCGCCCGCCAGGCCGGTTTAAAGCTGGCTGGGACCGAGTTAGCAGCTTTGCTCGAAGCAGTGGCGGGAGACGCCGGCCGATTGGCATCGGAGATCGAGAAATTAGCGCTTTTTGTCGGTTCGGAGAGGGCCGTCACTTTGGACGATCTACGCGCTCTGGTGCCGAACGCCGCGCAAGCCACTATCTTCGCGCTTGTCAATGCCCTGGGTAAACGCGACCGCCCAACCGCCCTCCGCTCTCTCGATATCTTGGTCCGCGACGGCGAGTATCTCCCCCTCGCCCTCACTTTTCTTGGTTCACAATTCCGCCTGGCTCTGGCAGCGAAAGAGGCGCGCGTGAATAACGTACAACAGGCGCAAACCTTCTTTCAAGGGATTGGCGTTCGTATGTGGCGTGACCGCGCTGAGCAAGTGGTCGCCACCGCTGCCGCGTTCTCTCGCGCTAGTCTTTCCAGGGCCCTAGAGCTGCTTTACGATACCGACAAGAAGTTTAGAGACGGTTATAAGGACGACCAGCTTGTTATGGAATTGCTCGTGTTGGCGCTTACCGCATGAGCGAGCTGAGAGTAGCGGTCGGCCTCATTCCGAGGCAACGCGAGCAGACCGCGGCCGAACCCTTACGCGGTCGCACCGCCCCTTCAATGCTCTTCTTGTCGGCACTGAAGTGAAGTGGCTTGCCGTATCTTCAGGGACACACCCCAGAGTGGCAACTTTCCGGCGCCGTCCGGTTATGCGAGAGCCGCGTGTTCGAGGAGTTTAAGCAGCGCGTTTCAGTGCATAGCATGCGAGCCGAGTGTTTTTGATTTCCTCAAATCCTTGTCAGGTTGTCCAAAATGTTAAGCTGACCCATGAGAACCTGGATCGAATCGCAAACGTCTCGAAGCACAAATGTCAGGGCTCTGTGCGGTCTCATTGTTGCTCTTATCCTCCCGCAGGTACCAATCGGTCGCTGGGTTGCGCCGGGCGATTCGATTGTAGCTCTGCTGATTCGTGAATTGGTGTGGTGGTTGTATGCCGTGGGTGTCCTCGCCTGGCTTCGCGTCGGCGAAGGGTTGCCGATAAGCTCAATCGGCCTTCATCGCCCCACGTGGAAGGGCCTTTTGTACGCGCTGGCGGCGGCAGCGGCGCTGCTGATCGTCTTCGTCATCCATTTCGCTGTAATCGTGCCGCTGTTTCACCTGAACGTAGGGGCCGCGGGTGCGGAACGCAGTCTCATCCTTGCGCGACCCTACTGGTATCGGGTCTTGCTCGTTTTGAGAGCATCAGTGGTGGAGGAGATTCTTTTCCGCGGATACCTGATTGAAAAGGTCCGCCATCTCACCGGGAGTTCCGCTCTGGCTATCGCTGTTTCCGTTGCCGCTTTCACCTATGCTCATCTTGCCAGTTGGGGTCTCATCCATCTCATCCCGGTTTTTGGAGGTGGAGTAATTTTCGCCGTTCTTTATGTCTGGAAACGCGACCTCAGCTCGAATATGATTGCGCACTTCATAACTGATGCGGCCGGCTTCCTTATGAGCTGAGACTGGATAATCCTGAACCTTGATTCTTCTCCCCCGACGGCGTCGCGTTTACGCGAGAGGGCAAACTGGTTCGAAAGGCAACCGGCTGCGAACAAAAGCTGAAGCCGCGCTATCCCGCATCGGTTTCGCGTCCTGCGCGAGCCGAGCTTCCGGCCGCCATGCAGCCTATCGGCGACCCACAGATTTCTCCGACGAGGCTTATGAGAAGAGCCTGCGCGGCATTCGAGGGGGATTTTGCGCGCATCATTAGGCCGGACCGCGGCCGATACTTCCAATCGCCATTCCGGACTGCAATAGCGCTGGCCACGGTCGCAACTGACGCAGATTGTGAACGCTGCCCGGCAGGGCGCGTGGGCGCAAAACCGAAGGCGCCGAACAGCGTCTCCGTCGATATTCATTTGAGCCACTCCGAAACTTATGTCATCTGATCGGATGGCGCAGCAGCGTTGACAGCGTGCTTCACCGTCCCACTTTTCGGATGGCGTGTATCTCAAAAGTGATTGGTTGGCGATCACTAAATGCTTTGCGACTTTGGGAGAGTGATCGCTTTACTCCGGCATGGGGAGGTTACTTGTGGATGGCCGGTCATGCGCTCGCAATAGTCCTAGCCAGCTAGCTCGCGCGCCTGTTTCGCTCCCTGATTTCGAAGCCACCCGACAAGGTCTTGATTGCCGCTTTGTTGCGCACCATCCAGCGGCGCGAGCTTGTCCCAGCCGACCCAGTTTATGTTCGCGCCTTTCCCGGTGAGATACTGGGCGCCTTGCAACTGGCCGCCCCGGCAGGCATGCCAGAGCGCGGCGGTTATTTGGTCGCCCTCTGGCTTCGGCTCCTGTTCGAAGTAGGTGGTCAAACGATCCACCAGGCCAAGGCCCGCCGACTCCGTAAGCGTGGTTTTCGCCCCTCGAGCGAGCAACCGTCGTGCGGCGTTCCACTGTGCGAAGATGACGGCGTCGGACATGGCGGTGCCGTTCGTGAAAATAGCTCCGGGGCTTTCGATGTTGGCGCCCCCATCAAGCAGGGCCTCGACAGCGTCCACATCATTGCTGCTCGCGGCCCAGTGCAGAGGCCTTTCCGTCGCGTTACCGCCCACCATCGGGGCATCGGGGTCCGCGCCCCGTTCAATAAGGAGCGCGATGGTCTTCGCCACATTGGGAAAGTGACCGGGCCAATCGACTGCAATGTGGAGTAATGTCCGGCTTGCGCCCTTTGGTTCAACGACGCGCGCCTTGGAGATCAGAGGGTTGTCCTCCAACAATCGCCTCAACGCCTCGACATCACCTGCGTGAATCGCACCTATCAGTGCTTGCGCTAGCGGTTCGGACGTTTGTATTTCCATCGCGTCGGATTTGCTCTCCCCGTATCAGCCTACCAGCGGGGCGAGGCTTTGCGGGTGACAAACTTGTGTGCCATTCCAAGCAAGTCTCTCAGCTTGTCGGGAGTGACGCGAGACAAGCGAACCAGCACGGCGCTGTAACCCATGTAATGGTCCGTAACGTAGTAGACATCTGGATCCGCAGCCAGCAACTCGGTACGATCGTCGAAATCTACGCGAACGACCAGCGAATCCGGTTCGGCCGAACGATTAGATGGTATGCAGGCTAAGAGTTTTCCCTGAACCTTCAAAGCCGGCGCTCCATATGCTGTACTCTCCTGGACTCCGGGCAATTTAAGGCCGATGTCGCGCACGATATCAAAAGTCACTCTGCTTTTTGCCATGTTGAGAGGCACCAGCGGTTGCAAACCGGTTTTCCTCGCGTAGCATATCAACTTCAAGTTGTTCGCTGGCCTAATTGCCAAGCCTGCGCCTCAACTCGAACAACACCACTCCCGCCGCCACGGAGACATTCAGCGAAGACACCTCCCCTGCCATCGGTATCTTTACCAACACATCACAATGCTTCTGCACGCCAGGGTGAATCCCTTTTCCTTCGCCGCCCAGAACGATTACCGTTGGCTTCGCGTACTCAACCTCGTCGTAAGCCTCAGTCCCTCGCTCATCCAAACCGTAGATCCAGTAACCCAGTTGCTTTAGCTTTTCCAATGTCTGCGTCACATTCGTGACGCGCGCCACCGGCAGGTATTCCAACGCCCCCGCCGCCGCGCGCTCCACCGTTTCCGTCATCGGCGCGGCCCGGCGCTCGGGCACAATCACTGCATTCGCCCCTGCGGCGTGCGCCGTGCGGATGATAGCTCCCAGATTGTGAGGATCTTCCACTCCATCTAATACCACCAGCAGTTGCGCGTCATCAGCCACTTCGCTCAACTCAACAAATCCGCGCGCGGCGCCAAAAGCAACTACGCCTTGATGGGGAACGCCTTTGCTCAGCCGGTCGAGCATGTCGCGCGGCTCGAAGCGCACCGGCACAGAGAGATCGCGGCACAGATCGATAATCTCCTGGATACGGGTTCCACCCGCTCCTTTCGCAATCAGCACCTTGTCCAGCGGCCGGCGGGCTCGCAACGCTTCCCGCACTGGATGCACACCTAACGTATGCGGCATGGTTACATACCAAATGTTACATACCAAATGTCACATACTAAATGCCACAACGTAATCGCCCAGCGGCTGGTCGCCTGCCGGTTGGTGAGACCCGGCTGAGATCACTACATACTGCTTGCCGTTCGGTGCGCGATAGGTCATGGGAGTGGCGCGTGCGCTGGTCGGTAATTCGCCACGCCACAGTTGCCGGCCCGTTTCCACGTCGAACGCATACATGCCCGCATCGAGAGTGCCGGCAACAAACACCAAGCCGCCCGCCGTAACAATTGGACCTCCCAACGAAATCGAGCCAAAGCGTTCAGGCAACCTCGGTGAGAGCCGTCCTAGCGGCACCTCCCATTTCTTCTCGCCCGTGCTGGCTTGGATCGCAATCAGTGTTCCCCACGGCGGAGGCGTACAAGGAATGTGTTTGGGGCTCAATAAAAACCGCCGCATCATCCCATAAGGAGTGCCGCGCTGCGGTGCGAATTCCCAATCGCCTTCATACTTCCGGCTGGTCGAAGTCCGCTCCTCTTCATAAGAAGCGCGCGGAATCAAGCGCACTTCTGAAACAAAATGGTTGCTCGGCAGAATCAGCAGATCGTGGTCCACATCGTAGGCGAATCCACCCCAATTCATGCCGCCTATATTACCGGGTGTCGCCAGCGTTCCGCCCACTGATGGCGGTGTAAATATGCCCTCCGCCCGCAGCTTGCCGATTTCGTCGTGGCACCACTGGCGGTCGGCAGCGTCCACGCCCCAAGCTTCATCGGCCGTCATCTTCTGTTGCGTCACCGGCGCCGGCTTTAACGGAAATGGCTGGGTCGGCGAAGCCGTTTCGCCCGGCACGTCGCTCTTGGGTACCGCACGTTCTTCCACCCCAAAGATCGGCACTCCGGTTTCGCGATTCAGAATAAAAATGTTGCCGGTTTTCGATCCAATCGCGATAGCCGGTATCGTTTCCCCGCCGCGCTTCATGTCAAATAGCAGCGGTGAGGTTGCCACGTCGTAATCCCACAGATCATGGTGAACAGTTTGGAAGTGCCACACTCGCTCACCTGTACTCGCCTTCAGCGCAACTACCGAGTTGGCGAAAAGGTTGTCGCCCAAACGCTCGCCTCCGTAATAATCGGGGCTGGCGCTGCCGGTTGGAACAAAAACAAGGTTGCGCTGAATGTCAACCGTGATGGTTGACCAGGCGTTCGCCGCGCCGGTTAACGCCGCACTCCCGTTTTTCCACGTGTCTGCGCCTGTCGCCTTCGCATCTTGCGGTATCGGATCCCAGCTCCATTTCAATTTTCCAGTCTTGGCGTCAAACCCGCGCACTTCGCCGCTGGGCTGACTCACGCTGCCGTTATCCGCAATCGCCGATCCCACCACAATGGTCTCGCCCACAATCGCCGGCGCTGATGTTTCTTCATAATCCCCAAAATGCTTCACCGGAATACGCAAACCCACGCGCAAATCTACAGTGCCGTTATCGCCGAAATCCGCCATCGGCCGGCCGGTAGCGCCGTCCAACGATATGAGCCGCGCGTCAATCGTGGCAATATAGATACGCCGCGCTCCTGTCTTGGGCTTCCAAGTGGAAACGCCGCGAGTGGCGAAGTCGCCGTAGCCGCCGTCTTTGTTTGCGTGTGAGTCGAATGCCCAACGCTGTTCGCCGGTGGCTGGATCAAGTGCGATCACGCGGCCCAGTGGTGTTGCCACATACAAGGTGCCGTCTACGAAGAGGGGAGTCGCCTCAAAAGCGGGCGGCCTGCCATGTTCAGGCGTGTAAAGGTCGCCCGTACGGAATGTCCAAGCTACCTTGAGCTGGTTGACATTGCCTTTGTTGATGAGCGCGACCGGCGAAAATCGCTGCCCTCCCGCATCCCGTCCATAATTGGCCCATTCATCCTGTTGAGAACTCGCCGGAATCAGTGCAACAACCATCAAGCAAAAAAGCAGACGCACAGCCATTACATCAGGGTAGCGCCGTGGCGTCTTCCATCACCACATCCGCCGCCTTTTCACTCACCATATAAATCGCTGACACGATGAAATAACCTGGAATCTTTGGAAATACCGACGCATCCACCACGCGCAACCCTTGCGTTCCCAATACGCGAAAGCGGCTGTCCAGAACCGCCATTGGATCCTCCGGCGTGCCGATTTTCGCGGTGCATGAGGCGTGATGCCCCCATGCTTCGTTGCGGATAAACTCGCGCACATCGGCATCGCTTTGGTAGGCCGGTCCCGGCACTTGCTCATCGGAAATTGTACCCAGCTTCGCCAGCCACGCATTCATTTCGCGCGCGAACTGTATGCCACTCAAGACTGCCTCCAAATCGGGATCGGGATTCCGCTGACCATCGCCGAAGTATTGAAAGTTGATCTCCGGTTGGTCCCACGGATTCGCCGAGGCCAGCCGCACGTAACCCGTATTGTTTGTTCTTGCCTTCAAAATAGCCCAGGTGAAAATGTTGTGGTGCCGCTCAGACAGTTGTGAATAGCCTGGCACATAGCCTTTAAAGAAACCCGGAATACCAAAGATATATAAATCTGGATCGGGCAGCCCGCTCTTTGATCGTTTAATGACACCTATAATCGATCCATTCGTCGCATAGATCCCCGTGCCCGAGCTATTCCACTCTTCGAAATGAATGTCATAAGCCCCGCCCACCGGCAGTTCGAAGGTTGCGCCTTCGAGCAGCGAGAAGTCGCGCTTAAACTCCGAGACAACTCCCACTTCATACCGGTCCTGAAGATTCTTGCCGACTCCTGGAAGGTCGACTACAACCGCTATACCGAGCCGCTCCAGATCCGAGCGCGGCCCCACGCCGGAAAGCTGCAATAACTGCGGAGTGTTAAATGCACCCGCCGCCAGAATCACTTCCCGCCTGGCGCGCACCTGCTCGCGTGGCACAGAGGCCCGCGTGTCTTGAGCTTGCGGATCGGCTTCATAGACATGCGCCTTGTTTATGAACTCAACACCCACCGCGCGTTTGCCTTCAAAAATAACGCGCGTCGCAAGAGCGTTCTTGCGAATCGTGAGCCGGTCGGGCGCCGCTTCTTGCACCC
Source organism: Bryobacterales bacterium (assembly GCA_963785595.1). Lineage (GTDB taxonomy): Bacteria > Acidobacteriota > Terriglobia > Bryobacterales > Bryobacteraceae > Bog-105. The sequence goes on from CAWAVY010000008.1 coordinate 628,358, forward strand.
GCAAAACATAGTCGCGCGGCCCTCTGCGCTTGCCATTCTCAACCGCCAGCGGCGTAAATGCCAATCCTTCCGGGCTGTCTGAAGAATTGCGCGAATCGTTCGGGTCAAAGCGTGTGTCTACGCGGATGAACGGATCACCCACCCTTTTCGCTAGAGTCGAATGCACCGCGCTAAGCAGCATCTCCAGAATTTCAGGGTCCTTCAACGCCATCTTTGGGTCTGCTTCGCAGGTGGGAAGCCATCCCTTGAAGCCGTGCCCGTTTGTGAAATCGCGAAAGTCTTCTTTGCCTTTCAGCAATTCGGCAATGGAACTGAGCACGTTGCTCGTTATCCCTTTGAGCGACCCCGGAGGCGGAACGTACTTGCAGTTCTCCAGGCGTTCAAAGTAGCCGCGCATTTTAGGAGCGCGCCATGAATCGTCACCCGTAATATCCGCAATATAATTCCAATCGCTGGCCTGCGGGATCACTGTGATCATCGCGTTGTGCGCCGTACAGCCGCCCAGCGTGCCGGCGCGCGGATAGAAGATGCTGTCTTTGCCCTTAAACTGAACCGTCTTCGAGTCTTTTGCCTGCTGTGCGTCGTCGCTATAATGCCGGACAAAATAATCCCAGGCGCACCCTTTGTATTCGGTGGAAAGCCCATGGAAAATGGGAACCTCATACAGCAGCCGCCCGGTCTCATCTTCCGCGCACGGATCGCCGCCCGCCTCAAGTAACAGCACGCTGAACCCGGCCTTCGCCAGATTCGCCGCCAGCGGTCCGCCGCCTGCGCCCGACCCAACAATTACGTAGTCGAAATCGCCGCTCATAGTGTTTTCAGGAATTCAATCAGGGCGCGTTTCTCGTCATCGCTCAACCCCGGCTCCTCCTTCAACATGCTGGTGCCAAAATAGTGGCCCCGGTTCGCAATGTAATCCGGACACTTGCTCAAATCCATAAGAGGCTGAACCAGATTCGCAAACACCTTGCGCGCGTCGTCGTCGCTCGCGTTAGAGGGCAGCGCTTCCAGGTCGTGCTTCAGCCTGAGAACGGTATTCAGCAATTTGGCGTCGTGGTCCGCTCGGCCCACCAGGTCTGAATCGTCGGCCAGCAGGTTTATGTTTGACAGCAGATCAACCGGCGTGCCCGGTGGAATGGGACCAAGCTGAATGCCCCCGTTCCCAAACAGCGCGGGGAAAATCCGCTGTCCTGTCGAAAGCAAGCCTTTCAAGTTATCCGGCACATAGCCGGGCGCAACCCGCAGATAAGAACGAGTTGTGGTACGGTCCATCTTGCCGAAAATCTTGTCGCCCAATACCTCGTCTTTATCGCGTTTCTCGGGCCATAACATTTGCTCAATCGAATTCTGGAAAGAATCCATGCGGGCCGCCACCGATGGACTCGCGTTGAACTTGCCAACCGAATTGTTCAGCAAGAATGGCGCGGTGGACCAAAGGCTGATCAATGGCGCAGGCCGCGTGTAACCACGCCCGCCGGCGGGCATCTTAAACTGTTTTGGCGCGCCAGTCACCGGATCGTAAATCGTAATCTCTCCCACTGAAGGCAGGTTTTTGTAAGTGTCGGAAGAGAAGTTGTCCCAAATGTTGTCGCGAATCGCGTTGGTTGCCAGCGGGCTGCACGCGTTGGTCTGCAGCAAAGTGACTGGCACCCGGAATTCCGCCGCCATGAAGTTGTTGTCCGTGAAATCGGGCGCACTGGCAATAGCGCGCATTTTGGTTTTGAAATCGTCGGTCTTCGTCCAGGCCCAATACTTGTTCCAGCACGTCAAGTAATCTTTGCCGGAGCAGCCGCCCGGATCCAGGCCGGGCGCATTCGCGGGCAACTTACTCGAATGACAGCGCGCGCATCGTTCCGCGAAAACCATCTTGCCTTGATTCACAACCGCGGGCGACTTGCTGAGATAATCCTGGCCGCCGGGCGCATCTTTGAGTTTGTGGGGCGCGGTACTCTTCAGGAAGAACAGCGCCATATCGGGAGTCTCCGCCTCAGTCACTTCCCAGAAGGCCGAATTCTTGCGGGCGACGGAGATTTCAATGGGCGAGACCGGCCGTCCGCCAATAATCGGATTGAAGTGTAACAGCCATTCTTCGCTGAATAGGCCAATGTTCAGGTAGACGCGGTTCAAGGCTCCCAGCGCACCCACCGAATCTGCGCCGTCTTTCAACACGCGCGGCGAGTAAGAAGTTGCAGGCGCAACGAACAACTGCGACAGCGGCGACGAAGCGGGCACGAAATCGTTAAACTGCTTGTTATTTAATTCGCCGCCCGCCAGAGTTTCTTTGCCAAAGCGCTTGGCTATTTCGAGCCTAGGGCCAAGCAGGTAAACCGCATTCATGGTGCGCGGATTGTTGATGTTATCGGCGGAAACCAGAGACGTATCTAAGCTTCCGGGCCGCGAGGTGCTGAACAGTTGATGGACAAAATTCGTCTCGTCCGCGTTCCAATCGAAGATACGGTTAATCCAAAAGTATTGCGCCCCTACGTTCGAAGACAAGTTTTCCCACTTCGGATTTTCCGGATCGGCCGGCGGCTTCACCGGATTCGGACCTACGTGGCAAAAGCCGCAGGACATGCCCACTCGATAAGGTTTCACCAAGTCTTTCGATTCGTAATAGGTTGGGTCGTTATAGTAACGAACCGGATCCCACTTCTTCGCCGCGGCTTCGTCGAAATCCGGGTTTGGGAAGAGTCTTAGACCAACGATTCCGGTTGCGTAGCCGTAGAAAGATCCAGCGGGCAAATTTTTGCCTCGCGCGCCCACCTTCACGCCTGGATACTTTGTTTCGTTTTCGAACGGATCGGGCGGACAAGACCCGGAACGCTTATCAAGCCACAAGCCAAAACGGTTCGGATCCGGTCCGGTGGCCTTCTCAAAACATGGCTCGTTCACTAACCCGAAATAGTTCCAGCGGTTATCCCGGCTAAATTTCAAACCTTCATGCGACGAAAGAGTTTTCAGAAAGTCGAGCGCGCCAAAGCTCGAGGCGTTTAACTTGTCCCATAGCCGCTCGTCGCCACCCGTCCAGACGATCCACATGTTACGGCCTTTGACCTCGTCTGAGGTAAGCGGGATGGCCCCGTCCATGTCGTGAAAGTAATCCTCATCCGCTGCGGGGAACGAACTGGCCGGGCGGTTCGCCTGCCTCGCCTCATCTAAAACCGTGCCGGGCTTCGGCTGGTCGCCTCCAACACACGACGTAAAAAAGATCAGGGTCGCGACAATCAATCCCCCGAACACGGTAACAAGACGGCTTTTCACTGTTGAGTTCTCTCCTAGCGGTACACGAGTAAAGTGAGTCTATCTCAAGAATCGTTTCAATTCAACGTGAACTTAGGCTAGAATGATGTCGCACCTGTGGTATGTAAGTCAAGTGCCTCCGGGAGGGATGCAATATGGCGGATCACAACGACCCGAATTCAGTCAATTCGGCCTTTTCAGATATCGATGTAAGTGCTGCCGATCTTTACGACTTTTTTGGATTTCCGGCCAATAGCGATGCGGGCGCCGAGAAAGTTTACATGGCGCTCACTTTTGCCTCCGTTCCCAAGACTGGAGTGTTCGATACCGATATTCTCTATCGCGTTCAGATCCACGCAACGCCGCGCGCCGCTTGGCCGGACGCGGAAGGGCACAGCATTGAATCGTTGCTGAAATATGTGGATGCGGTGAAGGAAAAGTACCTGGGCAATTTCAAGGCTTCCGAGATCCGCGTGAACGTCGATAGCGCGCAGCGAGCCAGTGTCAAGTTCCTCAATTTTCATCAGACTGACGACTTCTCCACAACCATTCAAACCAATAAAGTCTCGGAAATCAAAACCCCCAGCGGCCATGTGATCAAGGCGTTTATCGGCGGCCGGGAAGAAGCGTTTTTTAACGACTTGACGGGCTTCTTCCGCTCGATCAACTATGCGCCGCAGTTCTATCATGTGCCGCATACCATGCTCGACGGGCGTGAACTCCCCATTCCGAAAACGCTGCTCGAATTGGAGGGGAACGATCTTTTCAATTTCAATCCGGCTGAACCTGAGGTTGGCTATACACAGAAAAAGAATATGCCACCCGGTCCGTACACGTGGAGTGGCAGCAAATACAAGAAGGATGAGAAGGGCAATTACCGCTTCGTCTATACGGGCAACGATTCGCGCAAAGGCTTAAACTCGAACGCGATTGTATTCGAAATTCCGCTGGCGTTTCTCACAGCGTCGCCCGCGCAAGATCGCATCGTCAATTGTTGGGGTGAGAGCTGGGTGCTGAAAGCGTCGAAGAAAGTGGCGGGCATTCCCGATCATCCGGTGCTGTCGGAAAATCCCATTGCCCTGCTGCGCAGCTTTCATCAAGACGAGGAACTTAAGAACTACAAGCTGGTGGATACCGATGGCCAGCCGTTCGCCGACGCGGCTTTGAGCGAGCGCGAGGATAACCGGCAGATGGGGGCGAACAACTTCTGGCTGGCGCCGGCATTCGTGAAACGATTGGCGCATCTGGGCTGGGGATTTGGTCCGTCGATCAGCGCGCTGGGGTTAAAGACTTCGTTCAATCACGACAATTCGCCTATCTCCATTCATAGAACCTACAGCAATGTGTTTGAGGCGTTCCCACGCGTTGCCAAAACCTTGTTCCAGCCGCTGAATATGCCTGACGATTCCTGGAATCCGAAAGGTCTCAACATTCCCTTGCGGCGGGCATTTGAGGTGTTCGTGCCGAACGTCTGCGCTATCGACGTGGACACCACCGGAACGTGGCCGTTTGGCCGGAGATTGGAAGATCAGGTGGCCACACGCTTCCTCGCCTTGTTCCTGGATATGGAAGCCGAGCTGAATGGCAAGAAGTATCACATCGAGTTATTGAACGACCAGGCGATGTGGGATGCGGCGCCGATAGAACCCAAGACTCCGCCCAATCCGTTGAAGAACGACAAGGAGTTTTTGAAGGAGTTTCCGTATCTTGCCGAGCCATGGTAACTACGAAGACGACTTGCGGCGCGTTGAAGGGGATATAGCGGAACTCGCAGCGGCTGCTTTTAGCGAGCCGCTTCAGAGCGAACGAGTGGCGCGTTACCTTTACCGGTTGTATGCGCGGAGTTCGCTGAATGGCAATCTGAAAGAACTCCGGCCGCTAGAGAAGTTGATCGAACAGGCGATTGAAAGCTTGGGGCCCGCGGAAGACATTTGCTTGTTGAAGGCGAACCTCGATTTCAAGTTGCACCGACTGGCTGAGACAAAGGGGGACTTGCAACTCGCGCCAACGCTAGCAAGCCGGCGCGAAGGTCGGCTGATTTTGGCGGACGTAGCTTTCCAGGAAGGTTGCTACAGGGAAGCTCGGGTGGCGCTGGAGACGCTGGCGGAGGAAGACCCCACCTGGGATGTACTGGCACGCATCGCGCATATCGAAGCAAAGATGGGAAACGCCGCACATGCCGACGAGTTGTATGCGCGCGCGGAGGACGAGATTACGGCGAAGGGGATGCGCGCGTTCGCGTGGGTTGAATTACAGCGCGGCTTACTGGATCTTTCGCGTGGCCACGTTGATGAGGCGCTCCGGCATTACGAGTTGGCCGACCGAGCTTACCCTGGCTATTGGCTTGTCTTAGAGCACATGGGGGATGCGCTCGCAAGCGCGGCGCACTATGAACGGGTGCTTGAACAGGTGGATAAGCCGGAGTTGGCGCAGAAGCTGGGAGAGCTGTATACGAAGGCCGGCGATCACGATCGCGCGCAACAGCTTTTCACGCGGGCTCTAAACGAGTATCTGGATTCGGTCGAGCGGGGCGAGGTTCATTACTACCATCACCTGACCGAATACTTCGCCGACGTAGCGCACGACGGAGAGGAAGCCGTGAAGTGGGCGCGCAAAGACATTGAACTGCGCGACAACTTCAATACGCAAACCGCGCTTGCCTGGGCATTGCATTGCGCGGGGCAAAGCGCGGCCGCCGTGCCGTATATTGAGCGCGCGATTCAGTCCGGCGTGATGAGTGCCGCCATATCGAGGAAGGCCGCCCGCATTATGCAAGGCGCATTCTTAAGTACCGCCGGAGGCTGAGGCGATGGCTTGTGTTGAGACAACCGAGCAGGCAAAGGCGTAGGTCACATCGGGGTTGGTGACATCGCCATGATCTTTGATCAAGCCGCCTGAGCCATCGAGACAATTCACCACGCCGACTTGAAACTGGTAAGGAGCATCGGGCGCATCGGCTTTTTGCAATTTGCTCGAAGTGGATTCGACCGTTTTGACAGCGCCATTGTGGCCGATGCCGCCGAAGGGGTCGTTGGCGTCGCCGATGGCTTTGACGTTGTCGCCGGCCACGCGCGAAGCCAGTGCGTAGGTTGTGCCGACGACGGTATCCTGAGCGGAAAACGTGGCGATGAGCGGGCCCTTGGTTACTTTTTTGGCGATGACATCGCGGAAGAAACCGGGTGTGCCTTGGCCGTTATCGGCGCTGAAACCGAAGTGCGAAAACGCGGCTTCGAGTAGAGTGACCGAAGTTGGCTGATAGAGCGGATCTTGCGTCAGCGATTTAGCGCAGGCGGCCATGAGGCGGCCTCCCAGACTGTGGCCGACGAGATGAATTTGAAGGCCGGGCTTGCTGGCCGCCACAGCGCGCACGGCTTGCGCCACGCCGGTGGAACCGACAACTCCGGAACGATTTTTCATGGTCCACCAGGTAGTGAGATTGACGAACCGGTCGGCGCCTCCGAGTATGGAGCCTAGCATGGACGCGAAACCTTCGGTGGAACCGGTGGTGGAATCCTCGAACGACATGACGCCGCCGGAATCGGTGTCGGCATCGGGCGCGGCTGTAGGCAGGATGACGGGCGCGCTGAGCTTCTGCAGAATGGTAGCGCCGTCCTCATTACGTAGCGCGTCGAAGCCTTCGGTTGGATCGGGCACAGGATCTTTGACGATAGACAGCACCAGATCGGTGAAGCTGTTTTGCGCGTCGCCGTCGGTTTTCAAGCTGGGGAGCAGTTGAACGGCTTGTTCAAGTTGTTGTTCGCATTCGGGTGCCAACTCTTTGAGATCGTTCAGTTTCTCCGTTATGGCGGCGATGAGCGGCGCGTCCAGATCGAGGGATTCGGTGGAACCTTCCAGCTTCGGGAAAGTTTCCGGCAACGCCAGAGAGGGCCAATATACGCCGGCGGCGGCGAAATCCAAAGTGTTTAGCACCTGACATTCGGGGCGCGTGAAGTGGGCGCGAAAGTTGGTGAGGAACCTGGTATAGAGACCGGTAGCATCGTCGCTACTATTGCGAAATCCGTGCGCCAGAAAGATGACGCCCGACGCTCCCGATGCACGAGTTTTGAGACTCTCCAGTTCGGGGCTGGAGGTAAGTTTGCCGTCCTTATCGAACGTCAGTGAAAAGAAATCGAAGCCGCTTATTGTTTGCATGTCACCTTCTAAACAGAATCAAACTGCCTGTAGAACTTTCATCAAATCCAACATGCCGGCGCCTTGAAAATTGCGCTGGCGATTTAAATCAATAGCGTTTGCGAGAAAAATGGCCTTTACTTGTTCGGGCTCGCCGATGAATTCACGGCGAACCGAGAGAAACGCGGCGATGGCTCCGGAAACGTGGGGCGCGGCCATGCTGGTGCCGGTTTGCTCACAGTAGAGCACGGGCGGCAGCCCTTTGGCGGCGGCGTCGGCCGTGGTGTAGCGTTGTTTTTCAAGTCCCGCGGCACAGGAAATGATGCGTTCGCCCGGTGCGATGAGATCGGGCTTCATGCGTCCATCGCCGGTTGGGCCACGGGAAGAGAAATAGGAAACGCCATAAGTGTGCGGCATCTCACGGTGAGTGGAGCCCACCGTAATGGCCAGATCGGCATTGCCCGGATCGGTGATGTTCATTTCGCTGTAACGCGATTCGGGAGCGCCGGAAGCAGTGACGATAGCGGAATAACCGCCATTGCCTGCGGAGACCACTACAGCCACGCCGCTGCGCACGAGGCGGTTGACCTCAACGCAGAGAGGGCTTTGACCGCAAGCGAACCAGCGCGGATCAAAATCGTAGCCAAGGCTCATATTCACGCCGTGAATGAGCAAGCGTTTGCCATAAAGATTCCAGCGTTGAATCTGATCAATCGCCATTAACAGCCAACTCACTTTACCTTGGCCGGGAGTCTGCTTGATGTTACCGCTGCCCGGCACGTCGGCAATGACTTTCAAACTCACCAATTTAGTTTTGGGCGCAACGCCGCAAATGGACTTCAACTTCTCGGTACGTTGGACGACGGCGTTGTTCGTAACTTCGTCGCGCATTTCAGTACCGACAACCAGTTCGCCGTCTGGATTGGGAGAGCACCAACTACCGGCAATGATGCCGGCCACATGGGTGCCGTGTCCGAACCGGTCAATGAGCGCGCTGGGGTGCGATTTCGGAAGCTCGTCGGGCTTCTGCGGCGGAGTGTTGGCCTTGCCGTCGGGCGTGAAATCCATATGCACCACCGGCTGAAGAACATCGGATGAGAATTGCGGTTGGGTTTGAGCGAAATGCGGATGATCGCCTTGAATGCCGGAATCGAGCACGGCCCACACAATCCCCTCTCCGAGGGCTTGAAAGGCGCGCTGCGCGGCGTCGGCCTTCACGGTGGAGACTGACTTAGTAAGAGTGGTGGAGATGGCCTGATCCTCCCAAATGCGATAGACCACGCTGGCGGTTGGCCCGATGTCGTTAATGAGTTTGCGGGCTTCGGCGGCGAGCGAAATGATTTGCTCGGCGGTAAGACAGGCGAAGAGATAGGGCGGTAACTCGAGGTAAGTGACGTTCCACTCATTGGCGCGGCGCACGACCCAGCGCATGGCGCCAGGCACGCCGCCGGGGAACAGTTCGTTGAGCGAAATGATGACGTCGAATGTCTGCGCGGGGTTCTTATCGACGTTGACGGCGGCGTTGACCTTTGACAAAAGCGGTTCCGTGACAATGGAACGCATCATGTCCAAACGCATGCCTTCGCGGGGCTCCGCAAAGTTTGGGGTGGATGCGCCGGGTTGCTTAGGCGCGTTATCGGATTGCATTGTTTTCTTGCCTTTCGGTGCGCGAGGTTTGCGAGGTTTCCGGGAAGCGGGCATTGGACAGACCTACCATATCGCAGGGCTGCGGATAGCGGCAAGAAAAATGGCGGCGGCAAAACTGTCATCGGCACCAGTCTGAAACAGTCCGGTATGTTCTGGACCGTTCGCGGCGCTAACGCCATCATCGCCCTCCGCTGTCATCGCCTCACTGGAAAGTTCGAGGATTACCGGGCCTCCCCCTCACAAGCCGCCTGATCGCTCAACGGAAATGTCGCGCACCCGCAGACGGCGAGTTTCTTAATCAGAGGCATTTGACGCCGCGGATGATCCGACGAGTATCCAATCCAGAACCGAAAAGTCAAGCGAGCTTCCCACCGGAGGACTTGGACGAAGCCGAGGCCGAAGCGGCAGACACTACGCATCGTCTCGCCCCCTATTCCGCTCGAAGCGCTTCCGAAGGGTCAATCAAGGCCGCCCGCCGAGCCGGAATCACCGACACTCCCACCGCGAGCATCATAATCCCACTCCCCGCCCCCACAATCACCACCGGATCCAGCCAGTCTACCTGAAACAACAACGAACTCAACAAACGAGTTGCAAAGAAAGCGCCCAAAACTCCAATGCCGCACCCCAACACGCCCAACCTCGCGGCAGAAGTCATAATCATCCGCATAACATCCGATCGCTGCGATCCCAGTGCAAAACGAATCGCTATCTCCTGGCTGCGAGCCGCCGTCGAAAACACCGTCACACTGTAGATACCGAGTACCGCTAGTAGCACAGCCGCCCCGGCGAACGCAGAAATCAGAGTTGTATTGAACCGTCTGGGCGCCTGCCCCTCCGTCACCACCCGATCCATCGATTCAACCTTGGTCAGCGGTAGTTGCGGATCGATCGAGCGCACCACCGACCGCACTGATTCGGTCATGACCTCCGGAGGCATTTCGCCTCGCACGACGAGGGAGCCGCTTGTCCCGGTCAGCATGTCCGGAGGAGCAAAAGATCCGGCAACGGCTTTACTCGGCCCTGCACCGAGATAAGCGTCAATTTCCCCCATAGACTTTGCAGCCAATTGATTCTATTTCACTTGTCGCAACGCTGATTCGGTTGTGCCAACTTTCTTAGCGGGTGTCTTGGAAGGGCCTGCGGAACGTGAAATCAACGATTTACGCGCCATTCCTGGCGCTTTGTGTGGCAAAGGGTAAATTTTGCGCTTACCTCGGTGTGGGGCCGACACCTGACGACCGCGATGCAATCAATGACATGGCCGTCGGAAAAACGTTTGCTGAAGCCGCGCGAAAAGCATTAGGCTAAGTCTCACGCTTCTATACAACGAGTGTGGCGAAATCTACTCTTTATGGACCATCAGGGGACTGCTGTTGGCCCTAGTGCCAGCAGGGAGGTAGGTGTCGGATCAGTCCAGGCCCTTTCGCCGCCAATTCTTGGCGGCGCATGACCGGGCGTATCGAGCGTTCGACCAGTTCTCTACATTGCTTCGGCGCTCGACAATGCCGCTATCAAGAGCCTCTTTTAAATCATCCGCCAGCCTGTCCCAGCAGCGGTCATCGGTGGCATCCCATTGTCCGGCGGCGATGTATTCGTCGCGGCGGTCGCGCAAGAATTCTTTTTGGCGGTTTGAGTAATAAGCCCTCATCGCAAGTATTTTATGCTCTTTGGGCCACGGAAAACCTCCGCATGCGGCAGCACATCCTCAGCCACCAATGCGTATCGGTGCAGGCGGGGGAGAAGACTGACGACCGTCGCGCCAATCATGCAAGCGCACACGTTGCGCAAAGGACCCTTTGCGAGAAATGCAACGGAGTTTGCGACAGGAGCATGGACCCCAATTGTCGCGGGTTTGGTGGATATTTGCGACAGGAGCATGGACCCCAATTGTCGCGGGTTTGGTGGATACTTAACTTTGTCGAGCCTTTGAAGATTGTTCGTGCCGGAATGCTGGGCTCGTCAGGAATGCCGATGGGGTCAAAAGACGACGACTTCTGGTATGAGCGTGTCGAGTTGGTGGACCCCAATGTGCTGGAGCAGATCGCGTCGGCAGACTCAAAGGCGCATGTTCCGCGCGACGATGTCCATTTCCCAAAACGCCTCCGTTGTGCGAATTGCGGTGCGCGATTTGCCGCAATCCACGACATAGAGGTCCATTTGATGGTGGAGAAGATGAATAACGGGTTCCATACCCCTTGTATCGTTCCCGGCGAAACCGCCCTTGAGGATTGGATGGAAGACCCGGACTTTTGGGAGTGGTGGATCGAGGCGGCGCAGACCCTCTTCTGGAAACACAGTAAGCAACTCGAAGATGATTTTCATCTTTTTCCCTTAGAGGAGGAGTGATTTGTTCCAAAGTGCATATCATCTTGTTGACTGTCCCGTTTCGCAAGCGCATCATGGAATGGAAGGCCACAAATCGATGGAGCTAATGCCAGAGATGGAAGGGCTTTACACTCGGTTGCTTAAGACTACACTCCACACTTGGTGATCCCATGGGCGGGGGCCAGTCCCTTGTGCCGTCCGTCGAGGTCACTGGTTAAAAGGTGTGGGTTTCAGAAGAGTTCTGCTGGCACGACTTGATCGAGTGGTGGTGGTTGCCGGATGTATACGTAGAATGAGGGAAAGGGAATAGATGGGTCTTCCTTCTCCTTGCTCATGTCTATGATTATTCGCACGGCCATAAAGATGGCTGTTGCTTGGAGTACCGGCACATGGGGGGTGGTCGATTAGGAAGCGCAACAGAAATTCAGCATCCGTGTCAGGACCTAGCGTTCGAATGTTTTCGAAATACTGATCGATCGCATCCGACGAAATGAATAATCCAGTCTGCGCCTTGTCCGTGGTGACTGCGGTTACCAGAAGTATTTTCGGGTGCTTCTCGATCAATTCTCTCCAGAAGTCCTCTCCTTCGTCCCCTTGAAGACCGCCTTGAACTTGCGTTCTGAGCATGAGTTTAAACGCGAGGGCGTCAAAGAGTGCCCACAAGGCTTCTTTGGATGTTTCGTCATCTACCCCCAAAAAAACGGTTTGAGTGAAGTGGAATGTGGCTCCCATGTTTTGGCTCGCGTGACGTTAACTGCTGCCGTTGGAGGTGATTGCCGGGGGCACGTTTGACGCTCCCGGCTGATCGTCAAGATGTTTCTTTAAAGCGGCCATGTTCACCCGGCAGGCTTCAATAAGCACGGTTCCGTTCTTTGACGGGCCAGTCGAGCAAAAGAAAAACGGAATCTCCCGACCTTCGGGAAGGCAGATAGTGTGAGAAGCCGTTTGCCCGGCACCCTTTTTTCGAGACCAAGGGCCCCGTAATCGCACCCCGGTATCCGATAGCTTTTCTTAGATGAACTCGTTTATGTAACCACTCTTAGAAGCGTTCGTCGCCGACCCTGCCGCGAGGATTAGTTTGCACTTCGGGGCACTCCGAAGTGCTTCTATCCATATGCTGGCATCGGTTTGCAGCATCTTGACAAACAGCGACCTCAACTCCCCCTTTCGACAGTTCGTCGCACGGGGCGACAGATCAATATGTGCGGCATCTGAAGTGTAGGACACCCCGAGTTCCGAGAGAACCGTCTCCCAAGGCTGGAACCATTTATGCGGAGTACGCTTAGAGTTGGTCCAGTAATTAACTAGCTCATCTGCAAGTGCAGCGTCGGTAACCCCGGACCAACTCCGTTGTTTGGTGAACTCGCCTGTGGATGGGTTCAGACCGAAGGTAATGACCTTGGCACGCTCGATTGGGCCGAAGAACGGCAACGGACGGCACTGTCGCTCGGGCATCAGTGCCGAGTAATCGACGGTCGTGTCCGCCGCGATTTGCAGGGTCATGTGAACCAACTTCTGTTCTGCTTCGCTCGGTTGTCGTGGAATGTGTTGAAAAGCCATTCGTTCTGCTCTTTGCGGTCCATCATCGGCTCAATTGTAATGGTTCGGGTCGGAATTTGTCCTGTCCCGAAACTTAGAAATCTACCGGCCAATTCGTGCCTTCACCAAAAGACAGCGAAGCGATTGAAAACAAAGGCGATTGGCCGGTAGATGTGTAATTAACTGGCAATCCTAAAAGGCCCTGCACCGAGATAAGCGTCAATTTCCCCCATAGACTTTGCAGCCAATTGATTCTATTTCACTTGTCGCAACGCTGATTCGGTTGTGCCAACTTTCTTAGCGGGTGTCTTGGAAGGGCCTGCGGAACGTGAAATCAACGATTTACGCGCCATTCCTGGCGCTTTGTGTGGCAAAGGGTAAATTTTGCGCTTACCTCGGTGTGGGGCCTTTAGGGTTCGGGGTCGATGACCCTGGGGCGATAGGAGCCCGCGGTTTCGAAACCTGCGGCACCCCCGCCGGATTGGGCGCAAAAATACTGCGTATGTTCAGATAATACGTCTTGTCGGTAGCATCGAACACACATTGCGAGGACATCGGTACGCCGAAGATCTTTCCGAGGTTTGCGATCACCTCGCGCGCCGGCTGCCCGGTCGCGCTCATGGTTACAGTGTCAGTTAGGTGAAAGGGCGTGTTCAGGAGAATTACCTTCGCTCCGGTCGCTGTGAAAATATTCTGGACGACCAATTCGAGGGTATCGACTACAGTCCGTGTCGCCATGGGAAACTGGACCGCGGCACTCATGACGGGCGTGACGTTGAGCATGCTGCCGCTGGCGGCACGAACTCGTTGCGGTACAACACTCAGCTGGTCTTGATCCTGGACGATGGTATAAACGCCCGGAAGATTTGCATGCGCGTACGAACTCAGTACCGACTGTATTGCGTTATAGATCGATGGTTGCGGTTGTCCCAAGGTCACGCTGAAGCCTGTGATCGGCACTGTCCGGAAGCCTGTGGTAGAACCGTTGTCCTGTGCGACAGGAACTGTTTTCAGATCGAGAGGACTCTCATAGGGTGCTTCTTCAAAGTTGACGGGGACCACGTAGAGATGTTGGATCTTATCCAGCATCTCAGCCAGAGGCCGGCCGCTTGAAACGCTCAGCGAGCCAGCGGTCGCCGGTTCGGTGGTCTGCGCGACTACCGCTTTCTGCGTACCCAATAGCAATATCAAGCTGGGGCACAGCACGAATAGTGTCGCCGCAGTGAACAATGTCTTCACGAATTTGTTAATACGTTTCATGATCTCTCCTTAGTATGTTGTTTCTGTGGACGACAGCGAGTCTTTAGTCACGGTAACTTTATTTGGATATATCGTTACGCTCAACGTGTGAGTTGCGAATTGAGCATTTGGGTAACCACTGAGATTGACGACCATGTCCATGGCTTGTGACAATGTCGCCGTGCACGGGAGTTTGCCCGCTAGCGCGTTGCGATACCACGCAACGCCGGCCACCTGCCAGCCGATCTGGTCGCTTCCGTAAGTGTTTCCATTACTCGCAACGAAGCCTCCTACGTTCCATACGCTTCCTTGGAGCACATACGTGCCGCCCGGATATGTCAACCGCAAAGCTTTGGCCGCGTTATAGCACCCGTCGGTAGTTGTGCCCGTCCCGGCCACCTCGTAAACCTGCCTGCCGGCGAACTTATTGTTGTTCGGATCCGGAGGATCCCACGAAGTAGAATCAGCGAGAGTCTGGTTCACGAACAACATTGTCTGATAGTTACCTGGTCCGAATCCGGTGGATTGATAGGTTGTTGTCAGCGCTAGTTTCTCGCTCGTCGGTACAATTAGCAGATTGGTCTCCATGCTCCAAGGATATGTGCCGGTGGGACTTACTAGGCCCTGCACCGAGATAAGCGTCAATTTCCCCCATAGACTTTGCAGCCAATTGATTCTATTTCACTTGTCGCAACGCTGATTCGGTTGTGCCAACTTTCTTAGCGGGTGTCTTGGAAGGGCCTGCGGAACGTGAAATCAACGATTTACGCGCCATTCCTGGCGCTTTGTGTGGCAAAGGGTAAATTTTGCGCTTACCTCGGTGTGGGGCCTACTCTGTTCCGAAGGAATATAAATCTCCAGTTCCGTTGGCTCGTCAGCCAATTGTTTAACGTCATTGATCTCTCCCACAATCGTCAGCCACGGCAGATTTGCCTCCAGCGGGCCGCGGTGCAGGCGTTTGCCGATAGGGTCCTGCCCCGGCCAGTAGCGCTCGGCCAGCGCTCGATTGACCATCGCTACCAGCGAAGGACCGGCGCGATCCGATGGAGTGAAGGCGCGCCCACGCAATATCGAAATGCCCTCAGCGGCGAAGTAATCGCCCATCACTTCCGGTACCCACGCAATATTCAATCCAGCGCCTTTCGGCGGAACATATCCTTCGGGAGTAAATGTTGCCAGATACGTTGTACCGGACGCCGGCAATAGCGAGGTCGTTCCCACCGCCTTGACTCCCGGCAACTGCCCAAGCTTGGTGCGCAGAGTCAAATTGAAAATGTCAACCGCGGCTTGGCTTGAATACTGCTGCCGCGGCAAACTGTAAGATGCAGTCAGACTGTGGTCCGCGCGGAATCCCAGGCCCACCGAGCGCATCCTCTCAAAGCTGCGCAACAGCAGGCCCGCAGCAGTCAGAAGAACCAGCGCCACCGCCAGTTCGGCAGCCACGAAGCCCCAGCGCAGACGTGCCTGGCCGCTTCCCCCGTGCCCGTGCGCCCGCCTTCTTTGAGTCCGTCGTTCACCCCGGTAAAAGCTGCGGCTACTCCCGGGAGCGCTCCGCAAAAAACTCCTGTAAGGACCGCCACTCCAAATGCCAATGCAACCACATGCCAATCCAAACGAATCGAGTGAATCCGCGGTATTGTCTCGGGCAGAAAACGAATGCCAACCCGCAGTGCAACCCCCGCCACAATCAAACCGGGCAACGCACCACCCAGGCTCAATATCAGGGCCTCCATCAGCGGCTGTCGCAAAACGTTGGCCGTACTCGCCCCCAACGCGAAGCGCACCGAAATCTCCCGTCGTCTATGTATGCCTCGCACCAACAGTAACCCCGCGAGATTCGCACACGCAATAAACAGCACCACCACCGTTGCCAGAAACAGTGTGCGGATGATGGGTCGCGCCGCCGCAACCGTAATTTGATCCACCGGGCGCACTGCCGGACGGATGCGGCGACTCGAAAGCGCTGCCGGAAAATTGCGCATAATTTCCCGTGCGGCCGCCATCGCATCCTGTTCCCCCGTCTTGTCAGTGGCGCCGGCTTTCACCCGTCCCACCAGATAGTAGCCCCAGTTCCCCGCGCCCTCCAGCAGTTCAGATTGCGTAAAGCTCATCGGTACCCACAATTCACAGCGGTTCACCTGGCCGGGGACTAGCGGAAACTCGAACTCATGCGGCATCACGCCGATAACCCGGTAGGGCCTCCGATCAAGAAGAATCTTTCGACCTGGAATTTGAGCGTCGCCGTTGAACCGGCTGCGCCACGTTTGATAGCTGATCACTGTAACGCGCTCGCTGCTTGCCTCTTCCCGCGGCGTGAAAACGCGGCCCAGCAATGGTGATACACCGAGCGTCGGAAAAACGCCCGCACTCAAACGCGCTGCACTGATCTGCTCCGGGTTGCCGCCCCCGGAAAGTTCATAAATGGAGGTTCGATATGCACCAAGACTCGAGAATTCGTGAGTATCCCGTATGTACGTGAGTACTCCGGGTGCAGTCACGCTCGGCGCTCCCGATTCAAGCTGATGGACGCCGCTTAAAATGTCCCCCAGGAAAACCAGCTTCTCTGGATTGGGAAAGGGAAGAGGCCGCAAAAGCACGCCTTCGACAATCGAGAAAACAGCAGTCATAGCGCCGATTCCCAAAGTCAGCGTAAGCAGCGCAGTCAAAGCAAATCCTGGAGATTTGCAAACTTGACGCCACGCATACTTACAGTCCAACAAAAAAGATCCCATATTCAAGACCTGCAGGACCTAAACTCGGGCGTTGGCCGCCTTATCCCACGGCGACAGGGACCGGCGAATGTTCAAAAATTCCGGTGCCCACCAGATCCAAAACCGGCAAGCCCGACGCTACAATCTTCCGGGCCAACATCTCACTGGGCTTCTGCGCGACGATCAGATGATCGGCCCAATCCAGAACCTGTTCAATCTCAGGTTGCAGGAGCCGGCCAATATGCGGAATCTGCTGCAAGATGAAATTGCGGTTGCTGCCATAGATTTCATCGAGCTGAATGTGGGGATCGAACACGCGTAAATCGCGCCCCTTACCAATCAATTGTTCCAGCAGGGAAACCACCTTGCTCTCGCGCAAATCGTCGGTATTTTCCTTGAACGCCAAACCGATCACACCCAAGCGTTTCGCAGGCAGATCAAGAACATCGTGAATGGCGCGCGACAAGTGGCTTTCATTGCTGGGCAACGCCGATTCCAGTAAAGGCAGCTTCAAATCCAACCGGCTGGCGCGATAAATCAGGGCGCGCAAATCCTTCGGCAGACAGGAACCGCCAAACGCAAAGCCGGGTTTCAAGTAAGCCGCGGAGGCGTTCAGCTTCACGTCCTGGCATACCGTATCCATTACTTCGCGCGCATCCACGCCCAGACTCGCGCTGAGGGCTCCAATTTCGTTGGCAAAGGCGATTTTCACCGCATGAAACGCATTGCACGCGTATTTGATCATTTCGGCAGTCCGCAATGACACCAGGCACGCCTCGCTTCCAAGCGGCTCATAGACCGAAGCTACGCGCTCCACCGCGCTGCGATCCGTGCCGCCCACCACCACCAGCGATGGCTCCATGAAATCCTTCACCGCCACGCCTTCGCGCAGAAATTCGGGATTCGAAACCACCTGGGCCGCGCCGCCCAACGCCGGAATGACAATCTCCTCGCAGGTGCCGGGAAACACGGTACTCCGCACCGCCACAATCAGCGGTTTCTGACGGCCAGGCAAATTCCGGGCGATTTCAGCAACCACCCGCCGCAGTTGATCCAACCCTAAATTGCCGCTCTTTTCAGACGGCGTTCCCACACAAATAAGCGCGATATCGGCTTTCTCAATGCCATTCGCGAGCGACTGCGTAGCGCTCAAGCGCCCGGCGGCCACATTCTCCTTTACCAATTCCGGCAGCCCAGGCTCAAAGAACGGCGCGACACCGCCGAGCACACTGCTCACTTTATGATCGTCGCGGTCCACGCCGGTTACGGTGTGTCCCAGGCGGCTCAGACACGCCGCCGTAACGCAGCCTACATAGCCCAGGCCAAGGACCGCAATGTTACTTGGGGCAAAGCTGTTGCTCACAAATGAATTCCCTCATTTCTGATCGGCTGAATTCGCCCACCACTTTACGATTGAAGGCTTATCAACTCATTATCAAATATGCGCCGCGCTTCCACAACGCCGATGGCCGTTTTTTGCCGCGTATCGAAGCACATGGCCAGCGCGAGCGGCAGCGTCCCCTGGCGTTTCACGACAAGCATGGAAGACGGCGTTTTCATACCATAAACGGGCGAGACTTCGGCGGCTGCCTCTTCCGCCGGCTCTGAAAACGCGAATAGATCCTGGCTTGCGCCGTCACCCGGATTCCAGACCTGCTCAATCAGATGTTCCCCCGGCGGCCCTGATATTTCATCCAGCACCAACAGCCGCCCTCCGCTTAGATGCACTCGGCGGCGGTGCTGAAAGCCGCTGTACTCGCAGATGGCATCCATCCATCCACCTTGCTCGCTCGCCAAAAAGCCGCGCAACTCGACGTGCGGCTTTACGTTCCAGCGAAATGGTCCGGCCGGCTGCGCTTGATCCCGCCGGTCAATATTAACGGTGTTGTGAGCCGGCGTGCCGCGAAAGCGATTGCGCTCGGCCGGGTTGCCCAGGTAGGTGAAGGTGCCGGGGTCCACCAGCACCGGCGCGCCCCGATACCATGCCACCAGGCTCAGCGTATCGGCGTGGCTATGACCTGCGCCGCCCCAGCCAAAAGGCCCCGCATCAACCTGTACGTACAACTCATCCGATTGCAGGAAAACCGCGCCCGCATCGCCAAAAACCTTCGAACCTTTCGGCAGCCACACCGAAGCCCGCGCTTTCGGCAAACAGTCTGCGCCCAGCCACCAGACGGCTTGTTCGGCCAAGTCGTCGCGCGTGCCAATCCATTCATCGCGTCCAAGCATTACGCCGCACGTAGCTAGAGTGGCGCGCCCAAATTCGTCGCGTTTACCTTGTGGATGAAACAGCCGCCCGCCATCGTCGTCGCCAAAGTAGGCGATGCGCCGAGCCGGTCCGAGCAGCCAGTGCAAATATTCAGCCATGCGAGCGAGCGCCGCTTCCAGGCGGCCCGGCCGTCCGGCGATCAAGTAATAAAGAAGGAAGAGGTCAAGCGCATAGACGTGATAGTAGCTGGATTGCTCAAAGTGCGAGCCGTCCGGTTTCACCTGGAAGGTAAGCTGTTGCTCGACCAGTTCCGCGCCGCGCTGCCGCCACCGGGTCGCGCCTCTCAGCGCGGGGAAATGCGTGCCCAAAGCATGTAAGGCAACCGCTTCGCCCAGCAGATGGGTGTTTGGTGAAAAGTAGACCGATAGGTTTTCGAACAAATGGCGTCCATGCCGGTAGAGGGCCGTCAAGAATCGTTCTTGCAGGGGCGCAGCCATGAGGCCGCCGCAGCAGTGCCAGAGCCACATCCAGGAAAGCGCCCGGAACGCCACCTCGAGCGCACTGGCCCAATTGATGCCGCGCTGGAAAGGATTCTGGTCAAGCCACGATGCCAGTTGCGCAAAGATTTCATCCAGGTAGTCCTGCCTGCCGTTCAGCAAATACGCCTGCGCCAGCAGCACTAGATGCTGATGGCGATTCAGTTCCCAGATGAATTTGTGATCGCCTACCGCGTCGAAGTTCAGGTACGGTACGAGGCCGAAGTATTGGGTGCCGGAGCTTTTGTGGTGAGCGTAATCGCGCCGCCAGTCAATCTGCGGACCGGTATCGAGGACGGTTCCGAACAACGGAAACCGATGCTTCAAGATGTCTTCCGCGGCGGCGAGCACGTTCGTTTCAAAGCGCGATCCACGCAACGCCCCGGCACAGGCGCGCGGGTCGGGTAAAGCCGCCAACGCGCCGGGCGCGGCTCCCCGGAAGCGCGGTTGAGCTAACAATAAATAGAGGTTGGCGGCCCCCTGCCGCAAACGAAACTTGATCTCCGCCGGACTGCGCATTTAACCGTTTTTCCGTAACACCCAGGTCGTCATCGCGCGCTCATTTTGCACCACCGTCGTCTTCAGCGGGTCAATCATTCGTCCGCCTAAGTCCTGCGCCGCTTGCATCAATATCGCTTCATCCACCAAATACCGTTCTGAGCCGTCCGGCAAGTCAAACCGCCGGCCCGCGATCAGCCGGATCTGCCGCTCGACGCCGATGGAAGAAGCCAGCCGGCAAAACAGCGTCCCGCCCGGTTTCAAAATCCGCCACATGCCGTTCAGCATCGCGCGAAACTGCTTGTCATTCCGCGCAAAGTGGAGCACCGCGCAACTAATGACAACATCGGCAAAATCGTCGGCAAAGGACATGCCTTCGATGGTCTCCACGCGGAAATGATTCGCCGGCAGCTTCGGCGCCAGTTTCGCCGCCAAGCCGCGCACTTCATCCACCCTGGCGGCATCCCGATCGACGCCAAACACGTCGTACCCTTCGCCTAAGAGATAAACCAAGTTTCGCCCGAACCCGCAGCCCGCGTCCAGAATCCGCATGCCGGGCAGAATCCGGCCGCGCAAAAGCTGATCGAACAGATAGATGTCGATTTCGCCGAACTGCTTCCCAAGCGCTGTCATGAATCTCCCCTGATCGTACGAAATGGGACGCAGGCCAAGGTGGGAGGTCCGCCCTGCCAAAATCGGCTACAATACTGAGATGTCGTCTCCAAGAGCATTTGCCGTGAGCCTTCTCCTCGTTTGTCTCGTCTCTACGACCGCGCTGGCTGCCGCGCCGGACGTCCCCATCCCTACCTTCAACCGCGATGTCATGCCCATCATGGAGGAGCACTGCCAGCAGTGCCACCGCTCTGGCGAAATCGCGCCTATGCCGCTCACGACCTATAAAGAGGCCCGCCCCTTCGCCGCGGCGATCAACGAAGCCGTCACACTGCGCAAAATGCCCCCCTGGTATGCCGACCCGCACTACGGCCACTTCACGAACGATATCTCGCTTTCGGCGCACGACATTGCTCTGCTATCGGCCTGGGCCAAGAACGGCGCGCCCGAAGGCGACCCGAAAGATCTCCCGCCCGCTCGCCAGTTCACCGAAGGCTGGAACATCCGGAAACCCGACATGGTTCTGCAAATGCCGGCCGCCTTCAACGTTCCCGCCAGGGGCGCCATTGACTATCAATATGTCTTGATTCCCGGCAAATTCGATAAAGACGTCTGGGTGCAGATGGTGGAAGTGCGCCCCGATAATCGAGCCGTTCTGCATCACGTCATCGCCTTTGTTCGCCCGCCCAATTCGAAGTGGCTCACCGGCATCAAGCCCGGCGTTCCGTACGTTCCTACCAAGGAAGAAAGCGATATGAGCGACGCCGAATTTCTGGTTGGCTACGCGCCCGGCATGCCGCCCGACGCTTTCCCGCCCGGCCGCGCCAAACTCATCCGCGCCGGCTCCGACATCATTTTCCAGATGCACTACACGACCAACGGCCACGCGGGGACGGATCAAACCAAGATCGGCATTGTTTTCGCTAATGCCGCCGACGTCAAACAGCGCGTTCTCACCTTGGCCGCTACCAATGATAAGTTCGAAATTCCCGCGGGCGATTCCAACTATCAAGCCGAATCGGAATTTGAATTTGGTACCGATTCCCGCATCGTCTCTTTAATGCCGCATATGCATTTGCGCGGCAAGGATTTCGAGTTTAAAGCGATCTACCCCACGGGTGAATCGCAAGTGTTGCTGCGCGTGCCCAACTACAGCTTCAGTTGGCAGCTGGTTTATGTGCCGCAGGGCGACATTGTTGTTCCCAAAGGAACCAGGATCCACTGCACCGCTCATTACGATAATTCCGCGAACAATCCCTACAATCCGGATCCCAGCAAGCGCATCTCCTGGGGCGATCAGAGTTGGGACGAAATGATGATTGGCTTCTTCGACGTGGCTTTCGACAAGAATATGGCGGTCAAAGAGTTGTTCCCCCCGGAGAAAACGGAAAAGGCGGAAGCGGTCGCGCCGAAGAGAGAGGGCAGCCGGTAGACTGCTTTCGTCCGACGCGCCGGCTCCCACAAAATTTGCTGATAGCTCTACGCTTTGTGACTCGGGAGGATTCATTCCCCACGTGCCGAACGCCAATCGCACCAGAGGCAGTCAGCTAGATGCCGTATCCCGATTGCTAACTGGAGGTGTGAGTGAACCAAACTGGGCGCTGACGATTCCCTCGAATATTGTTCCTTCTACGTAATGCAGCAAGCGTTGTAACCAACTATCTCCGCTCCGGCGTCTTTACTTGTGGCATCAGTTGGCAAGAGGTGCCGCCCAGCTCGTTCCGCTGCGGATTTTGACACCGTTGGCAGGCGTCACGATCGGCCTAACGCTCCGCATCTCAGTGCCATCCGTCGTCCGCTCGCGCGACGAAGGTGCGGTTCCTCGGCCAAGTCCAATTTTCATTTACTCAATTTTCAGGAGGAGTGCCTGGAATGCGCAAGAGGAACCTTACAGAAAATCTTTTAGTATGTCTTTTGGCATCTTCGACTTTCACGAGCTTGGCTGCACGCACGCTCTTAGTGGATTCGGCAACGAAGGCTCAGATTCACGTTCCGAATCGACCGCCCACCTCCCTCTTTGAAGGCCGGCCGAATAAGCAGAAAACAGAGATCTCCTTTGACCCGGCGACTAAAGTGGTAACGGTCAAAATGCTCGTTCAAGACCCGAACGGATACTTTATTCCCAATATTCGTCGTGAAAACTTCGCGGTCTATGAGGATGGCGTACGCCAACAGAATGCGAAGGTTGAAGTGGAGCACGCTCCCGTATCGATCGGGATTTTGCTTGAGTATGGAGGGCGATTTCAGGCGATGAATAAGGCGGTGGGCGAAGAGGTTTCCCGTGCCGCACACCAGTTCCTGGACGAAATCGGCCGTGAAGACAAAGTAGCGATTTGGAAATACGGCGGCCAGTTAGAAGCGCTTGCCGGGTTTTCTGAGGGCCATGAGAGGCTAGAGCGCCAACTGGGCGATTTGCGAACACCTCCCCTCTCAGAGGTAAATTTTTATGATGCTCTGGTCACAGTGTTAGACAAGATGCGGGAGGCGAATGGGCGGTATTGCCGCAGATTTCCGGGCCGCTTCGTGAGATCAGATTTGTATTTGAGCATGGCTTTAAAGACCATTTAATTGGTCATCAGAGTTTCAAACCAGGGCAGGAACGATGCGGCATCACCTTTCTCGACTCGATGCCCACCCTTGATCAACATGTACCGTTCCGGTTCGGTATCGGGATTCGCGTCTTTCTTGACCTGCCATCTCACGGCAATGCTCTTGTTCTCCAAAGCGTCGAAGATTCCATCCGATTCGTAGATCTTACCTTTTTCAATTTCGAGGTTGACGCCGTGAACGTCCACCAGACATTCATTCATTGACTTGTTGTAATGGCTTGTGTAGGAACTTTGGTCAAGGGGGTCTTTTTCGTCCTTCCAGTTGTCCCGCTTCCAAAATGCTTCCGCCGCATCCGCACAAAATTTTGACCGCTTGAGATCATCAAACCTTGCATCCGGCTCGTCGGCTTTTGGCAGCTTTGACTTTGCAGTTTCGTCAGTCTTTTGAGCTTCCCTGTACCTGCTGATATTGCACGAAAACGTCAGCAGCAACAGCGAGAGCAAAATGATGGACGACAACTTCGCGCTGATGCGCTCATTTTGCTGCATCCTAAGCGTTCTGCCCGACAGCAGTCATTAACATGAGCGCTTGTCCTGCGACGGTGTTCCTAAATGATTGTGGCGAGATGGTAAACACCCTTCGGGCAGTCAATCCAAGCTGCCGCATTTTTTGCCGGTCAGCCGATTCGAATTGTTGAACAACCTGTTCTAACCGAATTGGTGTCACAAGTGGTACCCAGCGGTATTCGACTTCGCTACCGCTGGTTTTGAATGCAACACCGATGCCCGGAATCTGTCTGGGATAAGCGGTCTAACCGTCCGTGCAGTAGAGCAGAAGCATGTCCCCCGGCTCAGCTTTAAACTTGAGGGTAACCTTCGCCAGCGCTATAACGTCCCGATTCCACTGGATCACCGTTATTGCTGGGATTGCCAAACACCACAACGAAGTAATTTGGTTCACTCATAGCTGGCATTCTACAGCAGACCGCTCCAAAGGGTGGATCATCCCGAGTCGTGCGCGGGGGTTCTTGGAACACCTATTCTCTGTCCGTCCGGGCTTCGTACCGTGTCAGGTTCGGGCCTACGTATCGGTGCAGCAATATAGGCTTCCGATGTGGGGGGGAATTAAGTTAAGAATACAGGTTTGAGCTTAACGCCGGTCACCATCTTCCCTGACCACTCTTCCTGCCAGCATAGGCTGTGCCCATCTTGTTCCCTTCTCTAACAAACTTCCGCCTTCCGACTACGAAACCCCTGTGCATACGCAGACAAAGTTCTGCGTTCGGCCTGACCCCCTTCAACCGGGACAGCGCCAATAAATCTGGAGGTTCAAAGTATGAGAAGAGAACGTAAGTTTACAGACACGGAGCGGTCCATCATGTCTGCCCTTCAAGCGCAACGGGTGATGGCAAAGCCCGATCTGATCGCCAAGGCGGGCGGCAACCCGGCGTATGTGGCCAGCGCCATCCGCGAATTGCTGGCAGAGGGTTATATCTACTCGCTGAGTGATGCGGGCCCGCTTCAAATGAAGCTTGCCATAAGCAATCTTGATTCTGCGCCCACCCATGAATGGCGGTGGGACGGAAAGTACATCGAAGGCGAAAAGCTACCAGGCGCTGCCGGTCCGGGAATGATTGAATGGCCGGACGCCACCAACGCGGAAAAACTGGAATACTGGCTGGCGCACTTCCGCAGGAAGAACTGGTTCACGCTGGGGAATGAGACGGAGATTGTTGCGCTGTTTGAAGCGCGGGAGGCAAGAAGGCGGGCGGCGAATAGTTGAACACCAGCGCCGCAGCAGTGCTACACTTCGGAAACATTAGTTTGGATGACGACATGATCTCTTTGTTAAGCCGTTTGACGGCTCTGCTTGCAATAGTGCTGCTAGTCCAGGGACAATGCAACTCTCAGGAAACCATTTCACCGGCCAACGCTAAATTGTTTGGGAAGGTGCTCCAAAGTACGGATTGTGAAAAAAACTTGACAGGGTTCATTGAGGTTCGCCGCTCTCAATACGCAGATGCTTTTAAATACCTCGCAGCCGAGTTGAAGAAAACGGACAGTTACGATTATCAGCCTGCAATTCAGAAGTTTCAAACCCAGCTAGCTGCAATGTTTAATAATGCCTTGGGTTGGACGAATGAAAGGCCAAAGCTTATAGTTCTTCTCGATAGGGAGTTGACGAAACAAGAAGTGGCTGACCTGACTCTTTTTGTGTCCGGCACTCGAAGTGCGGCCAGTATCGCGGCCTTTCAAAGGGCCTACACGCTTTGTACGACAGCGTACGGCAAGGACATAGCGGCGGCTGATCAGGAAGGCTTAAACATGAATGAGCAGTTCAAGCGCGATCTTGCCGCCCAGCATGAAAAAGCGGTCTCCGGAAAAGAATAGTCTTTCCGACCCCCTAACCAAAACGGCAACGCAGGGATTCGACCGGAGCGCCGACTCAGCCGCCGTTTGAAAATTACGAATCATTCCGCTTGAAACGGTGATCGGGATGGTCAAGTAGTTCCAATTGGTGCAGCATGCGGATTCCATTACCGCCTGCCAGCGGACGGTAATCGGCAAAAGCTTTCACGGAACAGGAGCGATTGTCACTTTCTTCGGTTGAATGACGATCACGGGTGTGGCGTCACTACCTTCGTCGTGCAGTACCGCCCACCGGGGTCGGTCGAGAGCTACCGGCAGTTTGGTTTGGGTCAACTTGGTTCGCCTCAAAACGTGGCCCCCCTGGGCTTTTGATCTTTCGGGCGGCCCGAGCGCCGTTGATACCAAAGCCGGCCTTCGCCGTGCTCCTTTCCCTATTCCGCTCATCCAGAGCCCACCGTCCCGTTGTTATACTTCCAACCATTGGAGGCATCGTATGCGAATCGGTCTTGGCGTTCTGGGCGGCCTGCTGATTATGATTGGCGCTGTTTGGTTCCTGCAAGGCATCAACGTTTTACCGGGCAGCTTCATGACCGGACAAACGCGATGGGCCGTGTACGGCGGGATTGCGGCAGCGGCGGGAGTGGGATTGCTTTGGACGGCGAGACGGCGACCGGGCTGATGAACCATGCGGTGGCGACTTGGGGGCCTGGAGAACTAAAGTTTTGAATTGCGAACGTCAGTGCCGCTGACGAATGCCAGTGGGCGCAGATTGAAGGAGTCTAGGGATTCAAAATACGAATCCCGGTGGCTCCTCACTTTCCAGTTAGGCCACATTTCTTGCACAGCCAAGATTTCCAAAGTGCGCATGATCCATCCACTATCGCGTAGCAGTTGCCGGCCGGTTTGCTGTTGAAGGGTAGAATGAATCGTCCACGTTAAGCGAAGATAAGGAGGTTTCCATGGCCCGGCGACAATTTTTGTCGAAGGTGATCACTTTGCCGTTTTCTGGGTTTCACAGCGTGGAGCCAGCCGTCCACGAGCAAATCCCTCAACATCATGATGGAGAGTGCCTGGGGGTCTGATGATCCAACAAAATCGGCATTCCCATTCCTGCACGGGCTTGCCCTTTCGGAAGCAGGGCACTCTGTACGGATATTCTTGCTAGGGGAGGTGGTCTCGGTGATGCGAAAGTCGGTGGCGAGCGCTATCGTTCCCATAGGCTGGCCTCCTCTGGCCGAAACCCTCGACAAGATTGTGGCAAAGCGCGTTGCAATTTATGCTTGTGGTGCTTGCTGCCGTGCCAGTGCGGTCACAGACCGACTTGAGTCAATGGGGAGCGAAGTTCGGCAATCCGGCGATATTCGTGTCTCTTGTCGAGTGGGCAAATAAAATCATCACCGAGTAATGTACCGCTTTCGGCAACGGCATATGCCGCGATTGTTTCTGAATGGTGGGCATGAAGGTCCGATGGCAAGATAGAAACTCCCCATGCGGAAGATCAACATAACAATTGAGCCCACTACCTGCATCCTGGCCGCCAGCTGTGTCCGCATGGAGCCGAAGCTGTTTCAGATCGGCGTGGAGCCCATGTTGAACTGATTGATTTCGACGGCATACTTCATGGAACCGAATACACTTTTTGAAGCGACCGAGGCGGCGCTGGAGATGATCGAAGAAACCGTGCTCAACCCGCGCCATCACGATGACGCGGGTTTAAGCGTCTGGCCCGTGGGGCCTCACGTCGGAGACTGGCGCCGGCCGTGGGAACGGCCAATAAGCTTCGGGCCAGATCGAGGCGGTTGGTGTTTCCATCGCCGCTGGATGGGCTAAAATAGGCCGCGAAGGGTGGGTGGCGATGGGAACGCGCCTTCTATGACGATGAATCCGAAGCCGCATCGACCGATGAATTTCAACCTAACGATTGTTGCCGTGCTTTTCTTCTTGAGTTCTGGTCGAGTGTTAGCCCAGCACGCCCTTGAACAGTTCGATTTCAAGGCAGGTGAACGGATGCTCAAAGACGGTGACCTTAACGGCGCTTACCCGCTGTTTTCCGCCGCCGCCAAGGGTGATCCCACAAATGCAAAATATGCAAAGAAGAAGGCTGAAGTAGGAGCCACGCTTTGTAGTCTAGCGTTACAACAGGCTAAATCCATATCAGTGCAAGATCCCGTATTGGCTTACGAATTCGTTCGCAAAGCTTTGTCCTTTGACAGTTCGGATGGTCAAGCTAGGGAAGAGGCTCAAGTTCTACAACGGGGGGCTGACGTTGCGCGGGCGGCTCTTAAGGAGGCCCATTCTGCGGCGCGTCACGGCGATGGGGCCAGGGCAAGCGCCCTGCTGGATTCCGCCTCCGCCTTCAGGTGTTAGCGATCATCGAAAAACGTAGTTTTCTGAACCGCGAGCCGACCGGTATCGGCGAGGGACGGCTGGAAATGGGTCAATCCAGAGGCTGTGTCGACCGCAGATCGTGCATTGGCACGTGGTCGGCGCTTGGGGAGGTGCCGGCGGAGTCATCGCCGCCTCACCATGATCTGTCACGGGAGGTCGTAACCCCCGGTCCCGATAGCGCTTCTGACAGCGGCGATGGGACTCCCTGCCCGGCTCGCTTTGTTGGTAGCGACGGTTAGCGTCCTGCCGCTGCCGCCGCCGCACTTCCGAACGGCATTTCGGACTGCAGTAGCGCTGGCCCCGGTCGCAACGGACACAGATTGTGAATACGGCCCGGCAATCCGCGTGATCGCAAATCCGAAGTCGAAGAACAGCGTTCTCGTCGATCTTCATATCGGCCACAAGGAGATTATGCCATCGCCGACGACGCTGAACCGAAGTCGTCGGCATGCGCCACAGGCGGATATAGGTTCTTGAAGTGGGCTTTGCCGTACCACGTTCAGGTCACGCCCCGATCCAACGGCAATCCGAAAGTTGGATGGGGCGTCGATTAGTCTACCCTTTGTGACTACACTCGAGCTATCACAGAATTCACTTAGCGACATGCCGACTTACGCAAAGCTTTGCAACATAACGAAGCGAGTGTTTAATCGGGCTCGCAAATGTGGCACGACCTACCGGTTGCGAGACGCGAGCAGTTTCGCCGCGTTAGCGGATAGTGAAGCGTGCACCACAATGTGATGTCCGCAGTGATCGGGGGGGCTGATCGCTGTTTTGGTAATTTATCTCTTGAACTGCAGGCGCGGTCCGCTATAGCCGCAAACACTTGACTTGCCAATCGTTTCGGTCCTTCGACCGTGGAAGGTACGTTAGTTCCCCGAAGGTCTCTGGATTTGATCGATCACGATGAACTCGGCAGGGCCATTGGCGGACTCTAGACTTAGCCCAAGGGTCTTCACGGCGCCCTTCGCAACCTCGAAGTTCACTGGCGGCGGCGCGATCCCGCCGGGATCGCTTAGCGCGGGTAAGCTACGGGGCTGATTCAGCAGGGCAGGATCTTCCGCCGACAAGTCCAGACGCATGTTAAACCTGCCGGCAATCCCGGTCTTGTCGATGACGGGCCGATCTAACAAGACTAGGAACGCTGCGGAAAGATCCGCCATCGTCGCTGCTCTCAAGTTGAATCCGTTGCCATATCCGCTAGCTGTTCCACAATCCGCATTCGATGGTGGATCATCAAAGTCTCGCGACCTGCAAGTTCCTTCAAATGGCTCGAGCTTGGCGCCCCCGCTCGCCACCGTTAACTCATAAACGGGCACCTCTCTAATCTCGTGGTGTACCTTTAGCTCAAACTTCTCTTCGAGTAGCACACGTAACATGGGCCCGTTCATCATTCCTCTGCTTTGCGGACCGGTCGCTTTCGCGTCGATCTCGTAAAGATCAGAGGTGGTCCAGGCCGGACCGCCCATGACGGTAAGGGATGAACCAGGATTCACATGACCGCTCCCAAAGAGACCGTACGCTTGCTGTATCAAGCGCCTGGAAGTCGTGCACTCCGAACGTAATCTGCCGGGTGACCAACTATCTGGCGTGTTTTTACGAAATGCTGCGCAGGAGCGGATAGATGCTGCTTCGAACGTTGGCACGACGGACTCGGCAACGGATTGAGTTTGCAGCAGGGGCGCGCTTAAAGCGCCAGTGACGATTGGCAACGCCAGCAGCGCCATTCCGGCTGCAGCCAGGGTGGCTTTCTTCGCCGTTGTCAGGTCTTGTGCCACCCTGCCCGCGAGGATCGCCCGGATTCGCTGTTTCAGATTTGATCCCGTTACCCCTGAAACGCAGGCTAACGGTGACTCCAGATAGCTCTTACAAACAAGCAGGATGCCCTCGGCATAGTCTTGCGGCTCATTGCCCAGCCTCAAAACAGCCTCATCGCAGGCTCGCTCGCGCTCCTGCACTAGCCGAGCCCCGATCCACCAGATGAAGGGATGAAACCAGAAAGGCGCCTCAACCAGCATGTGAATGCACGAGGTCAAATTGTCGCGCCTGAGGATATGACAGGACTCGTGGGCGAGCACAGCGCGGAATTGCGCAGGGGTCAGACGTTCCATAATTCCTGCGGGCAGGAGCAGGATGGGACGGAATAATCCGACTACGCCTGGTTCCAAAAGCCCAGGGCTGGAACGGGCGTCTAACGCGACCGGCACATCAATCGCTACGCTCGACGCCACTGCGGCCCTAATTTGACGCCAGCCGCGCAACCTTATCAACACGATGAGTCCGAAACCGCATGCCCAGACCGCGAAGCAGACCAGCGAAATCCAACTGGCGAGGCCGTCCGTTGTGTGGAGTGCCGAGGTTGAGCTAATGGGAAACGGCTGCGCGAACTGATCCATGCTGAACGATGCGGATGACGTCAAAGCGGTCTTGGCGATAGGTACCGGGGCAATATGGCTCCCCAGGTTTATCAATAACGAGAATGGAAGAAAAAACTTGGACGATGCAGCGAACCATAGCCAATAGCGGACTTCAGCCCTATCCTTACGGAAGAGCGTGGTCAGCAATCCCAGTGCGGCTGCGAACAACGTTGATTGCCATAGATGATTGGTCAGTTCTCCGATCATTTTGACTTAGCCTTGCCTTCCTGCTTCGGAGCCGTTTCAAGATTCCTGATGGTCTTCTCGAGCTCGCGTACATCGTCGAGCGTAAGTTTCCCCGCCTCAGCCAACTGGGCCATCATCGGCTGGGCTCGTCCACCAAAAAAACTAAGGATCTCGTCTAATAGCCGGTGTCGTGTGACGTCTCGCGCCACAATTGGCTCAAAGATGTGAGCATTGCTGATCTTTCGAATGCGCCGCACGGCTTTTTTCTGTTCTAAGCGGTAAACGGTTGTCTGAATGGTGGTGTAAGCCGGTCGAGGCTCCGGGAACGCCTCCTGAATCTCACGGATCGATGCTTTGGAGTGTGCCCATAAAGCCTCCAGGATTTGGAGTTCTAGCTTGGTCAGCTTCGGTTGCGACATTATTGCTACTACCTCACGACTAACTCTACTATTCTGTAGTAGATATGTCAAGAGCGACTGTCTCTCTAAACAAATGAGCATGTAGGGATGGTGGTCGACGGTTCGTAGATTAGGCCGTTACGTGCTTGCAGCTTTTTGCACTATTCGTGAGGTGACCAAGGGCATAAAACGTGTGTAACGGCGCAGCGTTTACTAATCGCATCCGGCGGGTCGGCTACTTGGAAGTTGGCGCGGCTCGAAGGCTCCAGAAACCGCTTCAAGGTCCAAGATTATGCAAACCGGGACACCCGGCGAGCACCTGAAGTGAAGCTGTCGGTACCAACCGCAGGTGCAGATGATCGGACGGATGATTGCCCCTTCGTCGCAGATGATGTTGCGGTACCGGCCAAAGTTCAAATTTCTACGTTTTCAAATGACCGCTAACACTTCAGGCGATGGCGTTGGGAGTCAAACAGGGGTTTCCCGTCATTCGACTCGGTCACTTCGGAGCTTGACGGTCTTAATCAAGCTCTTCGAATGCGGTCCCTGGTTGAGGCCGGGAGCATTCAGCAAGCGGTAGACCTGCTTCCCACCTTGAGGTCCGGCGATGACGAGTCGTTTACGTCGCAGTCTTTAACTGGCACCCGGCGAGAATTGGTTCGCTCCCTGCTAGAAGAAGCACGATCCAAACGGCAAGACAGCATCGTCGAACTTTCGCGGCGAGCCCCGATTTTTGCGACAGCTTTCAAGCTTGATCCAACTGATGAAAGCCTGAACAAACTAAGATCAGAAACGGTTGCGGCCTTTCTTTCCCTGTTGAGTAAAGCACCCCAACCACAATTCAAGAGCGAACAGAGTGCCGCGCGTTATCGTCTTGCGCTTCACGACACCGCCTCCGATCTGTTTGGCGTTGAACGCCGAAATGCCTCTGCAAGCGACGTAGGCGCTTATCCTGCCCTTCGAGTGAACACACAAATCGATGATCCAAGATCTTGCCTTGCCGCCAATGAAAAGGACACGCTGAATAATCAGATTACGAACGCACTCCGCCCCTAGCGCACACGGGGGCATCCGATTGGGATTTGCAGATTGCGATTGCGGGACTTTCATGTTCCAAAACAGACATTCCCCGCGCGGCTGTCCAGTCTGCTAACTCTACTTATGCTGCGGGTAAGACGCAGCTTTCAAACCCAAACTACGTCCAGCTACAGAGCGCCCTCGCCTCCGCCGAGGCAACTCTCAGCAGGGCGGCAGCCGCTTAGCAAGCGAATCCTACAATTCTCAATGCCTTGTTTCAGTCGAAAGCTCTTCAGCAGGTTCGACAGCTTCAAAATGATCTGGCCAACACGCCCCCCTATTCAAATTCAGAAATCATTCAGGCTTATCAATACGAAGTTTTCGAAGCTTCGCGGTCGGTTTCGTTTACGGCGCACGTGGCAGTTCAAGCGAATCCGGCGCGATTCCAGTACTCAGTCGGCGGAGAAATCAACGCTACACGTGAAGATCGGCAAAAGGGCGTGGCCCGTTACACTTCCCACTGACCGATCTGGCATAGGAAATAGTGTGCCTGTGCTCAAGGCTATCGGTGAGTTGACAACCGAATCTCAGAAAGAATTCTTCGAGAAAACCATCAAAGAAGCCAAGACCGCTGTCGGCGGCTTCTATGCCGTTAGGGCGTCAAGCGACAAGGAGTTGAACGGCGAACGCATTGCGGCAATGCTGTATCTTTCGGACCTAGCAAAGGGCACAACTTATGAAGGTGCCGCTGAAGAAATCCGTTTGCGCTTTGGGCAATGCATGGAGACAAATCCTGGCGCTCTTCCCAACCTTGGCGCGGCTCTTAAGCTTCACGTCCCAGAGCAAACGGTTTTCACGCAGCCGGAGGAATCCGTTAACTCCATCGAAAAGGTCTCGGAGTCGGTGTTGTCCATTGAGACGGACCAAGGCGTCTCCGGCGCTGGCTTCTTTGTCGGACCAAAATGCAACGTGCTCACGAACGAACACGTTATATCAAGGGCCAAGACAATCACACTTCGGACAACGAAACGGAACCTGTTTGTTGGCCAAGTGCTTGCGCAGGACGCCGCGAGGGATTTGGCGCTACTCACTACCAATGCCGATGGCTGCACTGCGCTTCAGCTAGCGACAGGTACGGCACATGTGGGGACGGCAGTTTACGCGGTGGGAAATCCTTTGGGTCTTGAAGGCACGGTGACGAAGGGTATTGTAAGCGCCAACCGAGTTGACGCTTCTGGAGTCAGGCTCGTGCAGATTGACGCAAGTCCCAATCCTGGCAACAGCGGCGGTCCCCTTGTAGATCAGCTTGGGAGAGAATTGGGTGTCAACACATTCCGCGTCAAAGATACAGTTGGATTAAACTTTTCTGTGAGTTCTGACGAAGTGAGGGCCGTTTTTGGACGATTCCTGGGAGAGCACTGAGGTTTGGTTGCACGGCCAGCCATGCGTTTACGGCGCTTAATTCGTCGCCGCATAGCGGCTGCCTCGTAAATCGGGCCGGGGCTTTGGGCGCATCGATCAAACATTGTGCCTATAGAGCGTATTGCCCGTCGGAAAGCCCAGTGCCGTTCAAAGCGACTTTTTATAGAGTTCCAAGCTCTCATCAAGCGCGTCGGTATACTTAGTGCCCGACTCAGACCGAAGAAAAGCCAACTGGTGGCCTAATACTTGGACTCCGTTCATACCGCAAATGGCATCTGCCGCCGTATCCATAACATTTTGGACGCGGCCCATCGTCATAGACACTTTGAGTGCGGGCCGGTAGCCGCCACACCAGCTCAAAATCGTCTCGCGCACCAAAAAGTTCATCCTTACAGCTTGGGGCGGGTGCGTAAGTTTGTAGACATTCTGTTCGTCTAAATTCCGAGGCGGGCCGTAAAAAGAAATACGCCCCTATCGCCACGAGAAAAAGAGAGAGCAATCATTCGTCTTGAGCGTGAGTATCGGCCGCTTCCAGTTTAAGAAGCTGAAGATACGTCAATCTTGCGGGGCTATCTATTAGATGCGACAAAATGTGATACGCGGAGTATCCGTCCGCCGCAATTTCTTTAGTCTGTAATTCAATGCTGCCGTCACAGCCGGTATCCAAAACTTCGTTGGGGAAAACAGCATCGTTTGAATCTGACACGGATACGTGTCCGTGAACATGATGCGTCCACTCATGCCCAACAACAAATGACACCAAAATGTAGAAGAGCACGGTGTGTAGTTCGTTGTAATCAGCTCTGGACGGTGATACCCCTGGCAATTGGGCCAGTTGATGCGATTTGCTCAGGAGCAGGCAGACTTCCGATATTGCGATCAACGGGACTGTGATTGCGATGAACGAAAACTCGTCGTACAGAAAAGCGAAGGCGTTCGGAATATCTGAATCCACGTAGTCAAGGTAGAGCGGCGGAACACGATCTGCTTGGAAGGATCTTCGTTTTGAACTGGAAGAGATTTCGGGGCCTACGTTGGCAGATGTGCCCGGGGCTGATCTGCACAGCGTTTGCCGCAAGTGTGCTGAGGCGCGATACTTGCCAGACTGAGGTGTGCGACCCGGTTTGCGTTTCCAAGAAAGGGACGGGCTTCTGGGATCACAAACGACGACGCCACGGTGCGCGGTGGATCGTGGCTCACGAAATGAGAAGTACCGGTTCAGCCCGATTCTGATTCAAGCTTCTGCCGAACGGATTCTTCAGCTCGCCTGACGGCGTCCGCCAATTTTGCTTCTAAAAGCTGGCGCTCCGGAAGTTGAAGTAGGTATTCCGCCACCCGAATTTCGCCTTTGTTCAGCTCCAGCAGTTCAATCTGCTCGTGATCCTTTTCACTGCACAGAATCAGCCCCAAAGGTGATTCTTCGGCCTCCTTGCGCTCATATTTTTCGAGCCATCGCAAGTAAAGCTCCATTTGCCCTTTGAAGGCTGCTTCGAATCGGCCGAGCTTTAGCTCGATGGCAACGAGCCGCTGAAGCGATCGGTGGTAAAACAGCAGGTCCAGATAAAAGTCCTGGGCGCCGATTGACATCCGTTTTTGCCTCGCGACGAAACTGAAATCGCCGCCCAACTCAAGAAGGAATCGCTCAAGCTCTTTCAGAATGGCGCTTTCGAAGTCTCTTTCAGAGTAAGTATCAGCCAGTCCTAGAAAATCGAGCAGATAGGGATCACGAAAAACCAAATCGGGGCTCATGCGATCTTCTTCGCGGAGCCGAGCCAACTCTTGTCGAATCACGCCTTCCGGCTGCTGCGACACAAGCGTTCTCTCATACATCATGCCCTGCAGCCGATTGCGAAGAGTTCGCACTGACCAGCCTTCCCGGGCACACATCTCTACATAAAATTCACGGCGAAGCGGCTGTTCGATGGAGAGGAGTTCGCGAAAGTGGCTCCAACTGAGGCGATCTGCGAGCTTGACGACGGCATCCTCGTTGGCCCACAACTCGGCAAAGCGCAACATACTAAACAAATTAGGACGACTGAAGCCGGTTCCAAATTCAGCCGCCAATTGTCTCGACAGTGTCGAGACAATTCCCTCTCCGTACTTGGCACGGTCCGCGCCAAGCAAATCCTCACGAATGCGCCGACCAACGCTCCAGTAGAGCAGCACCAACTCTTTGTTGACAGCGCGAGCAACTCTTTCTCTTGCCCCCAGGATCAAACCGCGCAATTCATCGAAGAGCAAAGGCTTAGCCTGTATTTGCTCGCGGGGTTCGGAAGTTTCGTCCATGAATCGTTCCTCCCATGGTTAGCACAAATGGCCGGAATGCCTAACGAATGCGTTCGGCCAGCCTTATGTGCCTTTTGTTCTCGATGCCGTTCACTTGCCAAGGCATCTGCCAACCGCCGCTCAAAGTTAGCGGGTTCAAACCGTTGACTTCCATACCGCCAACAATTTTGGTCTGAATCCAAAAGCAAATATCGTCCGGTGTCTACATGCTTATAAAATAGAGCAGGGATACGCGCCGCGCGAGCTCGCCGCCACCCGGCTCCGCCAGCACGAATTGAAGGAATTCGGCCTTCGCCATGGGTATTCATCGCCGACATCCACGTAAGGCTCTTGCAAGAGACCCGGGCGCGGTCACTCGTGATAACCAAATGGGTCGAGGGATCGTCACTGTGGGACTCGGTGACGACGGGCGAGAATGTCACGGTTCCAATCCGACCGGATGTCTGGTTCACCATCGGGAACGACGAGGGGAATGCCCACTTCTTCCTTGAGGCTGACCGTGGCACCGTGGCACACAGCCGGATGCGGGAAAAAATCTCGGGCTACGCGGCGTATTTCCAGCAACAGCGGCATGTGAAGAAATATGAAGGCATCAAGGTGTTCCGTGTTGCCACAATCACGGAAACGCGCGGGCGCGCCAAAGGGCTTGCCGACGAATTCCGCACGATGATGCCGGCGGCCTGGCTCGCGGCGTATCCTGTGATTGCCTTCCAGGACCTCACGATCCAAACGCTCATGCCGGAGCTATTCGGGAAATCACATGGGTGACAAGACGCATTTCAAAAATCGTGGCATGATGAAACACGGCTGCCCGTTCCTGCCGCTGCCACGGTGCGTAAAGCCCGTGTCGGGATCAGTCGCGGAAAGAAGAGAATTCTTTGACGAGACCGATTCGATTCATTTCTCTGGCCGCATCCCTTGCGGTCGGTATCGTTGCCTGGTTGTCTGGAGCACTCGCAACGAGACCATGGCGCGCGCGTTGCTCCTGACTATCACTTGCGTGCGCCGGGTTGGACGGGCAGCGCCCCTTCGGGGGCATGACGAGACCCGCTCTCTTGTGAAACCCGTTTCGATTGACGACCTACGCCATCGCGCCTAAAGTTATCGGAGCAGTCTTACATTTCAATTCTTTGGAGAACCCTATGGCTTATGTTGACTTCAAGCACGTTAAAGAAGCCGTCTCCTTGGAGATGGTTTTGAATCATTACGGGATCGCACTCAGAAAAGTGAATGCAAAGTCCCTCCGGGGAAAATGCCCGCTTCCCATGCACGGCTCCGAATCCAGCAACACAAGTTTCAGTGCAACGCTTTCAAAAGGCTTGGGTGGCGCATGGGCGTGCCAATCCCAATCCTGTGTTGCCGCTCGCAACGGCAAAAAGGGTGGCAACGCGCTCGATTTTGTGGCCACCATGGAACAGTGCGATCTGCAAACTGCGGCGGCAAAGATGCAAACGTGGTTCAGTGTTGCAATCGATGCGCCGGTGAAAGCACCGCAAGCCGACCCCATCCCGCACAAACCCGAACTGGTTTCAAATGAAAACAGCGAAAGCGGGACGGAGAAGAATGAGCCGATGAAATTCACCTTGAAGGGCATTGACCTCGCACATCCCTATCTTCAAAGCAGGGGAGTGACTGAGGAGGTGGCAAGCACCTTCGGCATCGGCCATTTCTCAGGGCGCGGCACCATGAAAGACAGAATCGTCTTTGAGATCCACAATGAGAAAGGGGAGCTTGTCGCTTATGCTGGCAGAGCCATCGACGACAGTGAACCCCGATACAAGTTTCCGCCGGGCTTCCATAAATCACTCGAACTTTATAATCTGCATCGCGTCATTGCCGAACTTGGCGAATCAACCAAACGGCGGCGGGTGGTGATCGTGGAAGGCTTCTTTGCGTGCCTCCGTGTCGTGGCGGCGGGCTTTCCCTGCATCGCCCTCATGGGAAGCTCGATGTCGAAAGCGCAAGAGGAAGTCATCAAACGCCATTTCAATGTTGCCTGTGTCCTGCTCGATGGCAATGAGGCCGGTCGGCAAGGTTCGGCGGATTGCCTCGCGCGCCTCGGACGTGCGATGTATGTCTATGCGCCCGAGCTGCCGGAAGACAAGCAGCCAGATTCGCTTACTGATGAAGAGCTTTTTGCGTTGATCAAGAAATAACGGAAGTTGACGGCTGGCTCACGCTGGCCGTTTTTTTTGCCCAACTTATTTCAGCCCTGAGATTTGGTGTCGGTTCCGCGATGATCGTGAAGGGTGGTCGGCATTCATGCTACCTCGTTATGTGAACCGTGCCTTTGCGCAAACCTATTTCCGTGGCGCAAGTATCACACCGGTAGCGGATACTCACTTTGAAGGCAGATGCTAGAGAAGGAAGAATTACATCGACGCTCATTGGATTGAATTGTAACGGGCCGCAATCTTTCCTTCCTTCGCGGGCCATTTCCTTCACATTAATTTCTGCGCGGACGGGCGGGATCGTGGTCGAAAGCGCGAAGCGTGCGTGACCACGGCAGTAGGATCGTCTGTGCAAACACGTTATCCCGCACGCATTCCAGGGCAGTCGTTTTGAAGATAGGATGACAGGGTTGGTGCGGGAGAGCTCCCAACGATTCGGAAGATCCAAAGAGCTCGCCCGCCGAGACCAGATCTGAGAGGTTGACGCTTCCCAGATGGGATGATCCTATGCAAATCCTACACCCATTCCTCGGCTCCGTCCAGCAGTACGATGCGGAACTCTCCGATCCGGAACGCTACCGGCCACGCTACTGCCCGCAGTGCGAGGCGAAACATCCACTCACCGCGCACGGATTTTATAGCCGCACGTTAGAAGACATCGATTTCGACGGCGTGATCCGGGTGCGGCGCTACTTGTGTGAAAGCTGCCGGCGCACGGTGTCGCTGTTGCCGGAGTTCGCGCTGCCGTATCTGCGATCAAGCATCGTGTTGATCGCTCTGTTTCTGGTAGCGCGTTTGCTCGAAGGGCAAACACTGAAGAGGGCCGCTGCATCGCCTGCGATGGCCTATCAGCGCGGCCAGTTCTGGCTGCGGCGTTTTTACCGCCAGGCCGAATCGTTGTGCGCCTCGCTGGCGGCTTTGACGGCGCCAACGCCGGCGGCGAACTTCGTGGAGCGCGCCGCCCGCATGCTGGAAGCGAGCGGCTGGATCGCATCTCACCGTTTCCTGTTCGGCCAGTTGCGCGCGCACTTGCTGGGGTGGCCGCGCAGCCTCGCTCCCAACGGCCATCGAGCCGCGCTCTCTGCGGCGGCGGCCCTGGGCTGAGGGTTCCCACACACCTCTTGTCTTTCGCGCGGCGGCGTTTCGACCTACCTTATTCCGTGGGAGGAAAAACCTCGTGAACGACAAGCCCGAAAAAATCGCCCTCTTCCGCTACGGCCTGATCGCGCCGCTGATATTAGAAACATTGCCGCGCGGCGAACTTACGCGGCGGGCCGAGGAGATTGCCGGCCGCGCCTACGACATCCCACACTCCACCCGGCGCACGGTTTCCATCGACACGCTGTTGGACTGGGCGCTGCGTTACCGGCGCAATGGCCTGGAAGGGCTCACGCCCCAACCGCGGCAGGATCGGGGCCAGGCGCGTGTCGTCGATTCGCAAACCGCCGCGCTCATCGAACGGCTGAAGCGTGAGAACCCGCATCGCACCGGCACGTCGCTGCTGCGGCAACTCGCTTCCTCCCAAGGGCAGGAGCAACCTACACTGTCCGCCTCCACGCTGTATCGTTTCCTGCGCCAGCACGGTCTCACCACCCAGCAACTGTTGAGCGAACCCACCACCGCGCGCAAGAAGTTCGAAGCGCAGTTCGCCAATCAGATCTGGCAATCCGACATGCTCTTCGGTCCGTGGGTGGAGCGGCCCGGCGGCGGCAAACGCCAAGTGTTTCTCCAGGCCACGCTCGACGACGCCAGCCGCCTCATTCCGCACGCGCAGTTCTATCCCGATCAAGGTCTCGATTCGTTTCTCGATTGTTTGCGCCAGGCCATCGCGGCGCGCGGTGTTCCTGTGTAATCGCAAACTTGCGATTAAACCGGTAATCGTAAGCATCCCGTAATGAGAAGGAAGCATTCCAGAGGCGGTGAACGCTAACTTTCACCGTATGTTCAGCTCACCATAACGAGTGGCTGCGATTCTGTAGCTGCCTAACTAGTTTCTGTCGCAAAATAGCCTGAAAATTGATGGTGCCAGATGGCTTTGCCCAGCACCACGCTTCGGTGGGTAATTAGGGAGTGGAGGTTGTTGTATATCGGGCGGCGTTTGCTGTTTGTGGCCAGTGCTTACGGTGTAACAAGGCCGCTGAATAACACTAGCGGGAGCTTACTAAGAACAGTAAACTCCCGCTAGGGATTGAGCCGAACACTTTGTTTGTTCGGCTGCTGTGAGAAAAGGCTTTTGAAGACTTAGGCTGCGGCTCGCCGGCGTTTTGGTTTGCGCTTGTCCAAAAGGTCGGCGATGCGCATCAGATTATTGGCCAGTACGGCGGCGCCCACCAGAATCTCGAACCGCTCGCGGCCTTTGAACAAACAGCGTTTCATGCCTCGTCCGCGAAACAACACGGAGATGCGCCCCTCGATCCCCACCCGGAAGCGCTGGCCCTTCTTGAAGGCGCGGCTCCTCTCAAGCTCTTCCTGCTCCGCCGTTCGCTGGCCACCCCGCTGGGGTATGCAGGCTTGGCTTACGCCGGCGTCCTTACACTTCTGCACATTCTCGCCGCTGAAGAAGCCCCGGTCGGCGGCATAAGTGTCTGGAGGGTGTTGGAAAGTCTGCTGGTGGTGATCCAAGGAAGCGGACACCTGATCGCTATCGGCAGGATTCCCATCCAGCACTCGATAGTCGGTAATCAAGCCCTGAGCGCTTTCGGCAATGAAAACCTTGTGGCCGAATTCCACCGGCTTCAGGGTCTTGCCGCGCTTGATCAGATCGGTGTGGGGTTCGAAGATCGAATACACTTTCTCTTCGGCCGGAACCGTCTCTCCTTGCAGCACCCGGCGGCGTGTCTGGTCGATGACTCGCTCTCCCAATTGGCAGAATGAGGTGATCTGCTTACAGATTTCGTCCACCACCGCACGCAGAACCACATCGAGCTTGCGGAGGCGCTTGACGGCGGCAATCACTTGCTTGGCACTGCTCAGCACTTTCCCTGTGATGCGGAGGAGGTCGCGGTACTTGGGCGTTTGCTGCTGCGCCCGCTGCCCGGCAGTCATGCGCTGCAGCGCTTGCATGCGCCGGCGGGCGCTGCGGGTGCGATCCGTAAAATTCTTGACGCCACGGGGTAATTTCTCGTTCAGCTCGTCGACCAGACGGGTGATGGTGCGCACCGTGTCCCACAATAAGGTGGCATCGGTGGGGTGATGGATATTGGTTTCCACCACTGTGGTGTCGACGCGGAGCTGCTTGCCGTCTTCCAGTTCGAGTGCCACGGCAGCCTGCACGACGAGTTGATTAATCTTTGTCAGCGTGTCCGGCGTGAGCCGGTTGAAAGCGCGATTGAAGGCGTCGTGCTTGGGAACGGCTTGACTGTCGAACTGGGTAAAGCAACGCAACGTGAAGCCATCGTTGACGCGCTCGCGCAGGTCGCGGTAGTCCAGGTTTTTGACGCGCATGAGAATCAACGAGCGCAGGGTCTGCTCCGGGGTGAGGCCGCGGCGTCCGGCGGCAGGCTTTTTCAGGCCTCGCTCCAGATCCCGGCGCACCAATTCCACCATGCGGGACTGCTGCTCCAGGAAAGCGGCGATTCGTTGCAAAATGGGGTCGAGGTGGACCCCCAGACTCTGCAACTGCAGATCGGCGAAGCTGAGTTGCGGAATAGGGAGGCGGCTCATTTTTTCTTCTCCGCGCGCAGCAGTTCCAGATTCATCTCACAGAGACGCTCCATGGAGGCTTTGAGCTTGTGGTAATTGCGCAACCACCGCTGGACGACAGGCTTCTGTTCGGCACCGAGGCTGAACTGCTTGGTGCCTCCGCCCGGATAACTGACGGTCAACACCCACACGGGATGGCCTTTTCCTTTGGCACAAACGGCACAACCGGTGCGATGACGAATGTGGCGCCGGAGCAGGGAGCCGCGGACGATTTCGGCCGTGAACGGGAGGGCCGCGGCGAGTTGGGCCCGTTTGCGGAGGATTGTCTCTTGATTCATCTATATATATGAAACAATAAAACCAACAGACGGTCAAGTACATTCTGACATTTTCGTGCAGATTTGTTTAATGGCTCGCCGACGGGCTGCGGCTGGTGAGGCTCGATTACCATCAAGTGATCAAATAGCCAGCTTGCCGATCAGCCGCTCAAGGTCATCCAAAATCGCCTAAGCCGCCTACAATCAATCACTTGTGGATTTTGCGACAGAAACTATCTAGCTCGCCAATGCCCCCGCTTGTCAAAGTAATCGTACCGATGCCCTGCGCTTGGGCCGCCTGGAAGACACTGGCCGAACTGATTGGAGATGCAACCCCCTCGCTCGGGCTGGCCGAATCGTCAAACGCATTCGATTCCAGCGCATTTTCAAAGAAACCCCGGTAGAGCCGAAATAAGAACGCGGCCCGTGTCGTCTGTCCGGGGGCTGCCACAGCGTCTATCGCATCTTCGCGAAGATCTAGCCGCAGGGACCCGGAACTGGACTGACCGGTATCTCCAGCAATGTGAATTTGACTCGATGCGATGATCAATCTCGGACTGCCAGCGTACGCTCGGACGCTATAGATCTGCGCGCCTGAGTTAACTAGAGATCGCGACGTTTCGGAGAAACTCGTGCTGATCATCCGTAGGCTCGCGGTGCTCAGATCACGGTTGATTACGACGGCTTGCGCGTCCGGAGCGGGGCCGTTGGTCGCATCAGCGAGCTCTGGCTGAAGGACAGCAAGTGCATTTTGGTAGTCCGAAAACAACGATCCGTCCAAGGCTGACGTATTCACGTCGACTGCGAACAAATCGAAATCCGTAAGGGCCGGGTTCGTGCCCGCTGGCAAGTTGACCGTTGCGTTCCCGGTCTGGCGTGCAGCGTAGCCAATCCGGTCTAGAAAGGGCCGCCCGTAGGTCTGTAAAGTCGCGCCGGGATCCTGCACGTCCATATACAGAAACACACCCGTTAGCACCTGCGTCCCAAGCGGGAAGTTGGTATAGACTTCCTGATACTGCTGACCCTGGATGATTGTGTCCTGCGTCGGGTCCGAGGGGTCAACCTGCACCCGCAAATACGGCGAATAGGTAAATGTGGTTGCGGAAAGAATAAAACCTCCTCCTCCGCCGCTTACAAAGTTTCCTGCCGTGATGGGCGATCCCACTAAGTCCGTTGTTGCAAAGGTTTGATTTAACACTTCAGTCGTGAAAATGCCATCGCCAACGCCGAACAGAGCCGACGCCTGTTGGTACTCTTCGATATCCAATCGAAACGTCACGGTGTGCTGCAACGCCGCCGGAATTATGGTGAACCGGTTAGCTGCTATGCCTGGCACTCTCCCGATCTGGTCAGTGGGAAAACTGGGATCGGCAGGCGTAAAGCTCGGTCCAAATTCGACCCAGAAGTGATCGCTCACTTCACTAAGCAGGGTCGGGTCGTTCGCCGGGTCGGATCGTTGAGCGCCAGGCGGCGGACAGCCCGTCACCTGAGACACGCTCGGAAACATCGACAAAATCAACTGCTGCTCGAGCGCGATCGGAATTGTGCCCTCCACGTATCGCGCAGAAATGCCGGAGGCACCCAGCAGTGCCACGTACAGACTCGCCCGGTCCAGCGCATTCCCCGCCTTGCTCCACAGGGTCCCTCGCGCGCCGCGCAACGACCCACGATAAACTTCAAAACCGATCTGATCGCGAACGAAAGCGAAGATCTGATTCGGGTCGTTGTTCAGGGCTTTCGCTTCCGCGACGATATACGGGTCAGCCGGGTTGTCTGCCGAAGAAACCAGCGGATGGAAGATGCTTGGCGCGACGCTCTTTCCACTTGGCTTGGCTCCCGGAGCTGATGGTACTGTCTCGTTGTGCCTTTTCGCAGCCTGACTCAGCGGCAGCCCCGCCGGACTCAATTGCGGCGGCGCCGTGCTTGTAGAGACCAGTCCCGCAATGTCCTCGACACTCGACAGATCGCCTGGGAAGTTCGGGGCCGTCAAAGCAGGAGCGATACTCGGAAGGGATCTCTGGAGGGCGGGAAGCGTTGCTCGCTGCGGCAGGAGGCTCGCTGAAGCAGAACGGCCTTGAAATGGTAACGGCCGATTTGTAACCAGAGGCGACAGGGAACGCGGGCGTGCAGGCGTACC
The DNA here is from genome assembly GCA_963785595.1 of Bryobacterales bacterium. GTDB lineage: Bacteria > Acidobacteriota > Terriglobia > Bryobacterales > Bryobacteraceae > Bog-105. The sequence goes on from CAWAVY010000008.1 coordinate 672,348, forward strand.
CAGTGGTCCACTTTTGGCAACGGCTAGAGGAGCAGCAGGCACATATTCGCGAACTTCCGGAGGCTGTTGTCCATAGCCCGACTGAACCAAACACCCCCACAAAATAAGGAAAGCCGAGTAACAAGCAAAGTCGCGGAACGTACCAGAGGTTGGACTAAACATAATTTGCAGTGCCCATTCTTAATCCAAAACCGATCGGCGCTTCGGTTTCGTCACTCGACACCTGCCCGAAGCCCTCGTTCGCGGACACTATTCTCCATCCTTGCCTCCTAATCGATTAACCGAACCGGTGAAAACCCGATACCTGTAAATACGGGAACGCTTTAAACTCATGCCCTAAAAAGTCGGCAAAAAATGCGCTAAGCTCTCAAATATGTTTGTGGATACCTTGCGGGAGGAAGTAGCGTCGGTTACGGAACAGCTGAGGAACTTTTCGAACGGGGACCAGTTGATGGCGGAGGCGGTGCTTCGCAGTGTGCTGCCGGAACTGCACCGCATTGCGGTTCGGGAACTTGGCCATCAGCAGCGAGCGAACTTTTTATCGCCCACGGAATTGATCCACGAAGTATGGCTTACAAACGTTCGGACGGGCGGATGGGAGGTGAACAACCGGCAGCATTTTTATGCGGTCGCCGCGCTGGCCATGCGGCAGGTGCTGATTGATCTTGCGCGGTCACGGGCAGCGCTGAAGCGCGGCAGCGGCGCGGTGGCTGCTTCTTTGGACGAACACTCGTTTCTGGTTGAGGCAGGCAGCGCGAACCCCGAGGACCTGGCGCAGATCGGCATCCTGATGGAGCGGCTGGATCAGTCTGATCCGCAAGCCGCACGCATTGTCGATATGCATTATTTTGCCGGATTCACGCTGCAGGAGATTGCCGCCATTAGCGGGCTGAGCTTCCGGAAAGTCCGGCGTCATTGGGAGCGGGGCCGTGACTGGCTGAAAGACAGGCTGACTGCCTGATTCTTCCCGTCTTTATGGCATGTCAAAGCCGCAATTTCTGTGGACGGGCTAAGCTGGGTTCTCGCTTGTTTGTCCCGGTTCGATTCTTTGCGGCTCTCCTTTTTACCGTGCTGGCAACTGCCCAACAGATTCCATTTGTTCCTATCGCCGGGCCAAATGCGCCCGCAAGTTCCGTCCTCTTTCTCGAAGATTCCCGCGGAGGCTTCTGGCTTGGTGGCGCCGCCATCGGTGCTGAACCGCTTACCTATTTTGATGGAAGCCGTTTCGTTCCAATTTCGAACGCTCCAAAATCGATAATCGGCGGCATGGCCCAAGATAGCGAAGGCGGAATCTGGATCGCTAACAGGCTGGGGTTGTACCGTTTTTATAAAGGGCGCTTCAATAAATACGCAAGCGGTATATCGACGTCCATTACCGGGCTCGATTCTGATACATTCCTGGCGGAGATTGAGAGGCCAGGAATGAGCGATTCCGCCGATCTTGACCTGGTGCGCCTGAGCAAAGCGGCGGATGGCTGGCGAGCGGAAACGATAGGGAAGGCTACGCCGGGTGCGGGATTTCAGGCGGATGGTGAAGGAAGGATATTGTATCCCTGCAGCGATGGGTTCTGTGAAATTTCAAGCGAGGATGTCCGTACGTGGCGCAAGGGGTCAGCGCTCCCGGTCAAGCGACACCATTTGCCGGTTCACACGACAGACGGCATAGTCGTTAGGGATCGGTTTGGTTGCCTTTGGATGCGCAGCCAAGTGGATGCCATGTATCAATGCCCGGGCGATTTCAAAGCCACCGTCTTGCCAACATCGGTTGTTAGCTTGGGACCTCTGACAATTTTGCAATTGGATGATGGGACGATCGTTATTCCGAGCTTTGCCGAGATGGTCATTGGCCGTCCGGGCAGGTTTCGCGTGATCACGCCCGCAAACGGTTATCCAGGTGGTGTCAATGCGATCCTTTCCAGAGATGGCAGCCTATGGTTCAGCAGCGGCAAGGGAATCTATGTATTTTCAGGCCGCGACAAGGCGGAGTTTTGGACGGAGCGGGAGGGTTTGCATGGTCCGACTTGGTCGATTTCAAGTCTCGGCGACAGAATGGTGGCGATTGCCGGCAACGAGATCCGGCTTCTCAGTGAGGACCGCAGCCACTGGCAAGTTTTGTCGGAGTTTGCTAATGCTCTCAGCCTGTTGCCTGGCGCGGATGGCACGATGTTTGCCAGTAGTCTGCGAAACGGCGTCGAGCAGATTTCCGCAAGCGGCACCATCTTGCACAAGTCGGCAATCACGCCGGCTGCCAAACTGGTGCGCACGCCGGACGGGCAACTCTGGGCTACAGGCGGCACCCTTGCCAGGGTGGCGGTCGATGGGCGGCAGGTGAAACTGCAACCTGCCAAAATGCCCTGGCCACAGCGTTACACTGAGGACGCAAAAGTAGATCGCAGCGGCGGCTTGTGGGCGTGCTCGGATAGCGGGCTGATTCACCTGGATAAAGCTGGATGGCATCTCATCACCACTGCGGACGGCCTCTTAGGCAGTCGATGTCTTTCTTTTGCCGTTGATAGGGACGAGGACGTCTGGTATTCCTACTCCCGAGTCCCGTCCTTTTCGTTGATTCAAAATCCAGCTGAGGCGAAACCGCTGATCCGGCATTTTTCGAACGGAGGTGAGGTCGGCACGGCGCAGGCTTTTTTCTTTGAATCCGACAAGCGCGGCTGGCTTTGGCGCGGCAGTGGAGACGGAATTTACGTCGCCGAACCGGAGCAGGCTCGTCAGGGCCAATGGTTGCACATCGATACTAAAGACGGGCTACCATCCAATGACTCAAACCAATTTGCCTTCTTCCAGGACAAAGATGGTTCTGTCTGGTTCGGAGCGGGAACCACCATCACCCACTGGTCACCGCCTGCAGATCTGACACGCCCGAGCTATGCGCCATTAGTATTCGTTTCAGGCTTTTCATTAAACAAAGGCGGGTTTCAAATAGCCAATCAAGTCGACAACATTCAGTATGGCGCCGATGTCGTCGTGCATCTCGGATCGCTGCAGTTTGATCGCCGGAGCGCGCTGCGATTTCGCTATCGTCTACTACCCGAACAGACGCAATGGGCGGCGGAACGCAATCTGGATATCAGTCTCGGAACGCTGTCGTGGGGAAAACACACGCTAGAGATACAGGCGCGGCTATACACAGGACCGTGGTCGGAAACTTCGAGTAAGTCGTTCAGCGTTCTCAAGCCGATATGGCTTTCCTGGCCGGCCTTGCTGGTGCTTTGCGCGGGCGGAGGGGCGGCGGCTGTAGGAGAGTTGGGGCGCCGCAAGCGGTTGCGGGAGCGCACAGGAAAGACATTACCTGGATTAGCAGGTTGGCGGGTGGCTGCGCTTTCTCCCAATGTTTCATTCGCAACTGGCACCAAGATGGACGGTCGGTTTCGGGTGGGCAAAATGCTTGCAAGGGGCGGCTTCGGCACTGTCTTTGAAGGACTGGACACACAAAGGGGAGTTGCATGCGCCATCAAGATTTTTAGGCACGAACTGATGGAACAGAGTTGGATGAGTGCCCGCTTCCAGCAGGAGGTGTCCGCACTGCAAAAAGTCAGAAATCCACATGTTGTAGGCATCTATGGTCATGGAACTACGCCGAGTGGGTCGTTCTACCTGGTTATGGAGTTAATTGATGGAGAAACTCTGCGAAATGTTTTGAACAAGGGGCCATTGAAGAGGACAGAGGTCGGGAGCTATCTTCGCCAGATCGGTGTTGCCCTCAGAGAGATACATGCGCAGGGCATACGTCACCGCGATCTGAAACCGGAAAACCTGATGATTCGCTACAACGCCCAACCAGGTAAAGAATTGGTGTTAATCGACTTTTCCATCGCCATTGTGCAAGATCCAGATGAAACGATTCACGGGGTTTCTCGTGCCGCAGGAACCATTCAATACATGGCTCCCGAACAGGGTATTGGGTATGCCGACTCTTCCAGTGACGTCTACAGCCTCGCGAAGGTTCTCGTGGAGATGTTGACCGGTAAACGGCTGTCGTTGCTGCTACCCAACGCAACACTGGATTTGCCGAAACGAATTAGAGATTTTCTAAATGAAATGCGTTTTGGGCTTTCGGAAGCCTCTATCGACATGATTGCGCAAGCATTGGAATTTGACCCGGCACGGCGAATCAAAGACGCTTATGAGTTTGCGGATGGAATTGCTAAGGAGCTTGCGTCACATGTTGAAAGTTGATTTCGGTCAATGGCTCGACGACTCGTATAGAGCTGATCAGCCAGTTCGAAGACTGGAGAACGATAGGTATTGGGGAGTCGGCTCGGGACCGCTAACCGTGCCCTTTCGGTCGGATGACGTGCCACTCGGACAGAGGTCCTATTCTCACCTCGTGGGCAGGAAATCGCAGGTCTGGGAGAACTGCGCGCGCTTTGGCTATTGTTCTACGCAACGCTCTGGGGGGTGGATTTGGGTTGCTATTTGGTTGCGGAGTTTCACGATGTGGGCGGGTAAAGAAGTTTAAGATTGTGCCGACCGACGGAGAACTGAATAACCCAAAGTAAGCGCGGAAGTTGTGGCAGACTGACTACAGCCGCTTGCCAAGTTTCCTGCCCAACCTGAATCCCCTGCGCTCGCGGGAATTTCGCTTGATCTATGTTGGCCAATTTGTTGTAACGGGCCGCAATCTTTCCTTCCTTCGCGGGCCATTTCCTTCACATTAATTTCTGCGCGGACGGGCGGGATCGTGGTCGAAAGCGCGAAGCGTGCGTGACCACGGCAGTAGGATCGTCTGTGCAAACACGTT
>CAWAVY010000009.1:0-117961 GCA_963785595.1 Bryobacterales bacterium
GCACACGGCCACACTGGCACTGAAACACGGGCCAGACTCCTACGGGAGGCAGCAGTGGGGAATCTTGCACAATGGGGGCAACCCTGATGCAGCGACGCCGCGTGAGCGATGAAGCCCCTCGGGGTGTAAAGCTCTTTCGGCAGGGACGATAATGACGGTACCTGAAGAAGAAGCTGCGGCTAACTACGTGCCAGCAGCCGCGGTAATACGTAGGCAGCGAGCGTTGTTCGGAATTACTGGGCGTAAAGAGTGTGTAGGCGGTGCTCTAAGTTCGGTGTGAAATCTCCTGGCTTAACTGGGAGGGTGCGCCGGAAACTGGAGTGCTCGAGCGTGGGAGAGGAAAGCGGAATTCCTGGTGTAGCGGTGAAATGCGTAGATATCAGGAGGAACACCTGCGGTGTAGACGGCTTTCTGGACCATTGCTGACGCTGAGACACGAAAGCGTGGGTAGCAAACAGGATTAGATACCCTGGTAGTCCACGCCCTAAACGATGCATACTTGGTGTCGGCCATTCAGTTGGTCGGTGCCGGAGCTAACGCGTTAAGTATGCCGCCTGGGGAGTACGGTCGCAAGGCTGAAACTCAAAGGAATTGACGGGGGCCCGCACAAGCGGTGGAGCATGTGGTTTAATTCGACGCAACGCGAAGAACCTTACCTGGGCTCGAACGGCTGCCGACTGGTGGTGGAAACATCGCCTTTCCCGCAAGGGACGGTAGTCGAGGTGCTGCATGGCTGTCGTCAGCTCGTGTCGTGAGATGTTGGGTTAAGTCCCGCAACGAGCGCAACCCTTGTCCTGTGTTGCTAATCCGCAAGGATGCACTCTCAGGAGACCGCCAGCGATAAGTTGGAGGAAGGTGGGGATGACGTCAAGTCATCATGGCCTTTATGTCCAGGGCTACACACGTGCTACAATGGACGGTACAAAGCGCGGCAAACCGGCGACGGGGAGCTAATCGCAGAAAACCGTTCTCAGTTCGGATTGCAGGCTGCAACTCGCCTGCATGAAGCTGGAATCGCTAGTAATGGCATATCAGAACGATGCCGTGAATACGTTCCCGGGCCTTGTACACACCGCCCGTCACATCACGAAAGTGGATTGTACTAGAAGTCCCAATTTAAACAGGCCCAAGGTATGATTCATGATTGGGGTGAAGTCGTAACAAGGTAGCCGTAGGAGAACCTGCGGCTGGATCACCTCCTTTCTAAGAGAGAACGTGGCTGGAGTCACTGAAATAAGACTGCGCGCAAGCGTGTCTATCAGTAAGTGGCAGCCGTTCCAGTTCATAATAATCTCCGGATCTCCACTTAAGAAGTTTGATTTGCTTTATGCTAGTGTGCGCAGGTCGCCGCTAGCCGCGTCCAATCGGCCTCGGAAAAATCTGAGAAAATTGGTTTCGTATCGCAAAAGCCAGTTTCCTCGAAAAAAGGGGGCTGTAGCTCAGCTGGGAGAGCGCCTGATTTGCATTCAGGAGGTCGCCGGTTCGATCCCGACCAGCTCCACCAGTTCCTGATTGGGCCTGTAGCTCAGTTGGTTAGAGCGCACCCCTGATAAGGGTGAGGTCGGTAGTTCGAATCTACCCAGGCCCACCAAACGGAGCCGGAAGCAAAAGCGACCGGGTTCTTACCCCCGAAATACAGAAATCATCCATTGCGTGTTGAGCAATGTTTGTTTCCTGTAGTTCGGTCCAAAACTGAACGTGGGTTTCGCTCTTCGAAAGCGAAGAGGTTCTTTGACAATTGAATAGTTATTGACGGGCAACTACAAGTTGCAATTTCCACCGCGAAAATGTCACAACTATGCGGTGGAAGCGCGCGTCCGGCTGATAAGTTCGCTTTGGTCTGAAGCGGGCGCCATAGCCGGATGAAGAAGAGAATATTCCAAGACTGGGTAAGCAGTTCGGAAGCCGCAAGGCCGAAGACGGCGAGCCTAGTCCGTAGAGTAAATTTTATGGTCAAGCTACTAAGAGCATGCGTGTGGATGCCTTGGCGCAAATAGGCGATGAAGGACGTGGCTAGCTGCGAAAAGCCTCGGGGAGATGCAAGCAATCTTTGATCCGGGGATGTCCGAATGGGGAAACCCAAACCAGGTAACTGGTTTACCTCTCGGTGAATACATAGCCGATTGGAGCGAACGGGGGGAAGTGAACCATCTTAGTACCCCTAGGAAGAGAAAACAATAGTGATTCCGATAGTAGTGGCGAGCGAACTCGGAATAGCCTAAACCGTGCAATTCGAAAGGAGAGCGCGGGGTTGCAGGACCACAAAGAATAACTGTCGGCTTTGGAGCGATTCAGAGTAAGCAGTTATTCTCAAAGAGGTTATAGGAGAGCGTTACGAAAACGGCATGGGAAGGCCGGCCAAAGAAGGTGAAAGCCCTGTATCTTAAAATGCAATCTTAGCTTCAAGTGGCTCCTAAGTACCGCGGGACACGAGAAACCCTGTGGGAATCCGCCGGGACCATCCGGCAAGGCTAAATACTCATTTGCGACCGATAGTGAACTAGTACCGTGAGGGAAAGGTGAAAAGTACCCCTGTGAGGGGAGTGAAATAGTACCTGAAACCGCATGCTTACAAGCAGTGGGAGGACTATGGCCCGCAAGGGCAATGTCTGACCTCGTGCCTATTGAATAATGAGCTGGCTAGTTAGTCTCAGTGGCAAGGTTAAGCGAAAGCGAGCCGCAGCGAAAGCGAGTCTGAATAGGGCGTTCAGTCGCTGGGATTAGACGCGAAGCGGGATGATCTATCCTTGGCCAGGATGAAATCCGTGTAACAACGGATGGAGGTCCGAACCAGTGTTGGTTGAAAACAGCTTGGATGAGCTGAGGATAGGGGTGAAAGGCTAATCAAATTCCGTGATAGCTCGTTCTCTCCGAAATAGCTTTAGGGCTAGCCTCGTATGGTCCGTCTTGGTGGTAGAGAACTGATTGAACTAGGGGCCTTTCCGGGTTACCGAATTCAGCCAAACTGCGAATGCCAAGAACGAGTAGTACGGGAGTCAGACGGTCAGGGCTAAGCTTGATCGTCGAAAGGGAAAGAGCCCAGACCATCAACTAAGGTCCCCAAGTACATGCTAAGTGGGAAAGGAAGTCGAGTTCCTCAGACAGCCAGGAGGTTGGCTTAGAAGCAGCCATCCTTTAAAGAAAGCGTAATAGCTCACTGGTCGAGGGATTCGGTGCCGACAATCCAACGGGGCTCAAGCATGTCACCGAAGTTATGGACCCATTTTGGGTGGTAGGAGAGCGTTCCTAGTGAAGTGAAGGTATACCGAGAGGAGTACTGGATTGCTAGGAAGTGACTCTGCCAGCATAAGTAGCGATAAGCCAGGTGAGAACCCTGGCCGCCGTAAGTCTAAGGATTCCTGAGAAAGGTTAATCCGCTCAGGGTTAGTCGGGGCCTAAGGTGAGGCCGAAAGGCGTAACTGATGGACACATGGTTAATATTCCATGACTACAACCGTTCGATCAAGACCGATGGGGGGACGCACCACGCAAGTGAGATCCGGAGAGGCAAATCCGCCGGGTCGTGTGCCAGGAAAATCCTCTAAGGAGAGCGAGTGTACCCGTACCACAAACCGACACAGGTGGACGAGATGAGTATTCTAAGGCGCTCGGGTGATGGAGTTGCGAAGGAACTAGGCAAATTAACCCCGTAACTTCGGGAGAAGGGGTGCCCACTTCGGTGGGCCGCAGTGAAATGCGTCAGGCGACTGTTTAACAAAAACACAGGTCTCTGCTAAGTCGAAAACGACGTATAGGGGCTGACGCCTGCCCGGTGCCGGAAGGTTAAAAGGAGAGGTTAGCCGCAAGGCGAAGCTTTGAATTGAAGCCCCGGTGAACGGCGGCCGTAACTATAACGGTCCTAAGGTAGCGAAATTCCTTGTCGGGTAAGTTCCGACCTGCACGAATGGCGTAACGATCTGACGACTGTCGGCGCGCTCCGCCCGGCGAACTTGTGGTTCCGGTGAAGACGCCGGATGCCCGCCACTAGACGGAAAGACCCCGTGCACCTTTACTATACCTTAACAATGAACTATGGTGCGGTCTGCGCAGCATAGGTGGGAGGCTTTGAACTCAGGCTCTTGGGCTTGAGGGAGCCAACGGTGAGATACCACCCTGATCGTTCTGTGGTTCTAACCTACTCCCGTGATCCGGGAGAGGGACATTGTTAGGCGGGTAGTTTGACTGGGGCGGTCGCCTCCTAAATTGTAACGGAGGCGCTCGAAGCTTGGTTCACTCTGTTTGGAAATCAGAGGGCGAGTGCAAAGGCATAAACCAGGTTGACTGCGAGACCTACAAGTCAAGCAGGTGGGAAACCAGGACTTAGTGATCCGGTGGTTCTGCATGGAAGGGCCATCGCTCAACGGATAAAAGGTACGCCGGGGATAACAGGCTGATCGGAGTCAAGAGTTCTTATCGACGCTCCGGTTTGGCACCTCGATGTCGGTTCATCGCATCCTGGGGGTGTAGAAGCTCCCAAGGGTTGGGCTGTTCGCCCATTAAAGCGGTACGTGAACTGGGTTCAGAACGTCGCGAGACAGTTCGGTCCCTATCTGTGGTGGGCGCAGGAGATTTGCAGGGGCTTGCCCTTAGTACGAGAGGACCAGGGTGAACAGACCTCTTGTGATCCAGTTGTCAGCAATGGCACAGCTGGGTAGCGAAGTCTGGTCAGGATAAGTGCTGAATGCATATAAGTACGAAACCTTCCCTAAGATGAGATCTCCCTGAAGAGCCGTGAAAGACGATCACGTTGATAGGACAGATGTGTAAGCACAGTAATGTGTTGAGCTGACTGTTACTAATAGCTCGTTCGGCTTGACCATAAAATTTATTCTGCGTCTCAAAAAACGCGATGCAGCTTGTCGTTGACCGCCAATAACTATTCAATCCTCCGAAACCAAACCAGTTTCGGGTGATAACAGCGAGAGGGTTCCACCCGTTCCCATCCCGAACACGGAAGTTAAGCCTCTCAGCCCCGATGGTACTGCATGCGCGAGTGTGTGGGAGAGTAGGACGTCGCCCGATTAATTTAGCAAAAAAAGCCCCGGCTTGATCCCCGGGGCTTTTTTGTATTTCCTCTAGTACTTTGGTACTCAAGTCCGCTACGATAAAAGTCTGCGGGCCACTATGAATATCCCCAAAATGATCGCCGAATTGCAAGCAGAAAGAGAACGTTTGGATGAGGCCATCGTTGCTCTGGAGCGCCTGTCCGCCAGCAGCAAAACCAAACGGCGTTTTAGGCCCCCTCATGGCGCGCAGCACGAAAGCACCGAGCCGGAACCCCCGTCACCGCCTAAGGCGCGCTCGCAATCGTCCTGAAACAATTGCCCTAGCAGATGCTCACATAGCGCATGCCCAAGCGCGTCAACTTATCGCGGTCGAGCGTGTGCCTGCCATCCAGAATCAATGGCGACCGCATCTTTGGCGCCAGCGTTTCCCACTCCAGATGGCGATATTCATTCCACTCCGTCACCAGCACTACCGCGTCGCAGCCCTCCACCACTTGTTCGGCGTTCTTGCACAGGTGAACGCCCATTTGGCCATGCTCGCGCTCAAAACGCTCCATGGCGATGGGGTCGTGCGCTTTCACACGCACGCCTCGATCAATCAATTTCTGGGCAATTTCAATGGCCGGCGCTTCACGCAAATCGTCGGTATTCGGCTTAAATGCCAGGCCGAGCAGTCCCACCGTCCGCCCTTTCAGAATCTTCAGCTCGAGTAAAAGCTTCTCCACCACCCGGTCGCGCTGCCGTGAGTTGATCTTTTTCGCGGCTTCCACAATCGGCAAATGCAGCCCATACTCGCCGGCGGTGGCGATCAAAGCCGCCGTATCCTTGCCGAAACACGATCCGCCCCAGCCAATACCGGCGCTCAAAAAACGCGGGCCAATGCGCGAATCGAGACCAATGCCGCGGCCCACCTCGCTGATGTTCGCCCCCACCCGTTCCGCCACCAAGCCAATCTCGTTGATGAAGCTGATCTTCAGCGCGAGGAACGCGTTGGCTGCATACTTGATCAGTTCGGCGGACGCCAGGTCGGTTGACAGCAGCGGGATTGCACCCACGTCGTCGGGCCGCGGCAGGTAACTGGGCGCGGTGAACGTCTGGTCGAGAATGGGACGGTAAAGCGTATAGAGAGCCTCCAGGGCTTTAGGCTCATCGGCGCCAATCACAATCCGGTCCGGGTAGAAGCTATCGTGCAGCGCCGACCCTTCGCGCAGAAATTCGGGGTTCGACGCCACCGCGAACTGTACCGCCGATTGGTCGGTCCGAGCGCTCACCGCCTCGCGCAGCAGCGAACCAACCCAGTTGCCGCTGCCGATCGGAACCGTCGATTTATTCACCACTACCACGAAATCCCGGCTGATATGTTGGCCAATGCTGCGCGCCGCTTGCGAAAGGTATTCAAGGTTCGGCGCGCCGGAGGGCGTTGGCGGCGTCCCCACCGCGATGAACACAATGTCCGCTTCCGGTATTGCCTCCGCGTAGTTGGACGTGAAGTGCAGCTGAGGCAAGGCTTCTTGAAATATGTCTTCGAGAAAAGGCTCATAAATCGGGATCTTGCCCTCCTTCAGCGCCCTGATCTTCGCTTCGTCCGTGTCAAGACACGATACGGAATGCCCCATAAAGGCCAGACAAACCCCGGTTGTTAGACCCACATAGCCGGTTCCGATAATTGCAACGTGCATTTAGATAAGTAAGTGCTTCCCGCCCCTGTCGATTCTCACGAGTGGCAATTTCGTATGATAGCGCGAGGAACCTCCTATGAAACCTGCCTTTTGTATCGTGACGCTGCTAGGCGCCCAATTCGCCTTCGGACAAGAATCCGCTAAGACGCTCGTCGACGAAATGATGAAGCATTGGGAAGCCTCCAAAACCCTTTCGCTCGCGGTGGCCGAAGCCATGCCGGCCGAGAGCTATTCGTTTAAAGCCACCGACGCCGAAATGACCTTCGGCGAACAAATCAACCATATTGCCTTGGCGAACGGCAATTACTGTGGATTCGCTCTGGAAGCGAAGAACCCCATCACCAAGCCGGAAGACGCCTCAAACAAAGCCACCGCCATCAAGAACCTGACTGCTTCGTACGATTTTTGTATGGATGGCCTCTCGAAACTCGATGACAAAGGCCTGCTCACCATGGTCAAGCAGCGCACCAATACCGTCTCCAGGTTCGAGATGTTCTGGGGCGGGTTCACTCACGCCGCCCACCACCGCGGCCAAACGGAGGTCTATCTCAGGCTCAAAGGCATTACGCCACCCCAGTATAAGTTCTAGAGAGGGCGTCGCGAACGGCAAGGTTTTCTTGATTGGCTTGATACGTTTTTCTGGTATCCGACGTCACTTCGACGGAGGGTATACGTAGATGACTTCGCCCGTCGAAGCCGTACCAAGCATTCCAATGCCGTTGCCGAGAGTGCTTCTTGGTGACGATCACCCGTTGATTCTCGATGCCTTAAAGGAAATGATGAAGCACCGTTTCGACGTGTTGGCCGTGGACAACTGCCAGGCGTTCGTAGAAGCGGTGGATCAGTTTGCACCCGATGTCGCGGTCCTCGACATCAGCATGCCGGGCGGCGATGGCTTTATAGCCGCCCGCCGCGCTCTCGAGCGCCGCCCCGAATTGCCCATCGTTTTTCTTTCTATGCACTCCGATGCGCTGCATAAGGATCAGGCCGCCAAAGTGGGTGCCAAAGCCTTCATCTCAAAACGCCTGCCCGCGCAAGATTTGCTTGCCACCATCGAACGGGTGCTGCTCCAGGAGGATCTGCCTGAGGAAGCAACCGGCTTAGCCGCCGCCGATGCATCCCATGAGAAACTGACGATGCGCCAACGCGAGGTGTTGCGCTTGATTGCTATGGGCCACACGGCAAAGGAAATCGCTCATCAGCTAAACATTTCCGTGCGGACTGCGGAGTTTCATCGCGCCGCCATCATGCACCGGCTTGGATTGCATTCGACAGCGCAGATGACGCGCTATGCCATTGCCTGCGGCATCGCCTGAAGGAACCCCGCTTGGCGCATGATAAACACATGCGCGTTTTTGCTTTGGACGTGGGCGGTACCAAGTTTACGGTGGCGGGTTTTGCCGATAATGGTCTGATCCTGCGGGAATCCAGATCCACGGATCGTGCCGGCGGCCCGCCTGCCCTATTCTCCGAAGTCGAGCGAATCTTTCAATCTTGGCGCGCGGAAGGCTTTCGGCCCGATTGCTGCGGCGTTGGCTTCGGCGGTCCGGTGGATTTTCCTACACAAACCGTCACGCTTTCGACCCATGTGGAAGGCTGGGTGCGGTATCCGCTGGTTGAGAAGATCAAACAACTCACCGGCGCGCCTGTCGTCATGGATAACGATGCCAATGTTGGCGCATTGGGAGAAGCCAAGTATGGCGCCGGGCGCGGGGCAGATCCGCTCTTTTACATGACTCTGTCAACGGGCATCGGCGGCGGCATTGTGCATCGTGGCGAAATTTACCGTGGCGTCGATTCCTACGCAGGTGAAATTGGCCATCTCAATATCGAACCCGATGGCCCTGATTGTCTCTGCGGGTCGCGCGGCTGCTATGAACGAATGTGCTGCGGCCTATGGCTGGAGCGCGATTATGGTAAACCCGCGCTGCAATTGCTGAAGGATGAGGTTTTTGTTCGCAAGTACGTGGTGCATCTGGCGCGGGGTCTGAAGGCTGCCTTGATGCTCCTGAACCCCGCGCGGATTATCATTGGGGGCGGCCTGAGCAAAGCGGGAGACCGTCTTTTTGTACCCCTGCGTGAAGAATTGAACCGGCAAATGACGGCTTGGTCCAGGGCCCGGCGCGATGTCGTACCGGCTCAACTCGAAGATGACAGCGTTCTCTATGGCTGTCTGGCTCTGGCCGCTGCCAGTTTTGAACACCAGGCGTCCTATCCCAAACTTTTGTAATAATAAAGGGCTGGCGACCGTCGAACCGACCAGCCAATAAGGACTAGCCTATGGACTTATTACGAAAGAATCTCGCAATCTTGCTCCTGGTTTGCGCAGCCGCGGGTGGCACCGTCTTTGGACGCGACCATTCACGAGATTGGGGCGAACTGCGCGGCGTAGTGGACCGCACGCAGAGCGACCTGCAGGCGGCTTCCGGCTTGCAGCACGGCGATAAGCAGCGCGCGCGCGTTCAGCATGCGCAAGACGATCTCTCGAAGCTCGATCGCAAACTTGTCAAGGGCAAATTCGATAAGGAGGCCTTTGAGCATTCGCTCGGAGCAATCAAATCTATCCTGAACCACAATACGCTTCCGGTGAGCGGGCGCGATGCTTTGATGCGCGATCTTTCGGCGCTTGAGGCGGCCTTCGAACGGCGTTAAGCCGCTGTTCCCGCCAAACCCAATTCCGCCGCTTTCGCCTGCATCGCCTCGATACAAAACGCGATATGCTCCTCGAGCGGCACGTTCAACTCCTGCGCGCCGTTGATAATGTCGTTGCGGTTCACAGTGCGCGCAAAAGCCTTGTCCTTCAGTTTGCGCTTAACCGATCCAACATCCACTTCAAGAATGCTTTTGCCCGGCTTCACGTAGGAACATGCGGTAAGAAAGCCGGACAACTCATCGCAAGCGAACAGGGCGCGCTCGAGTAGTGAAACGCGCGGCACACCGCTATAGTTGGCGTGGGAAAGAATCGCGCGCCTTATGTCTTCCTCCACTCCGCGTTCAGCCAGAATCGCCTCGCCTTTCATCGGATGGTCGGGTGCGTTAGGATGAATCTCCCAATCGAAATCGTGCAGCAGCGCCGTGACTTGCCAGCGTTCGGCGTCTTCACCGAATTTCTGGGCGTAGGCCAAAAGGCAAGCTTCCACGCCCAGCATATGGCGGCGTAAACTGTCGCTCTTAACGAACTCACAGACAATGCTCCAGGCTTCGTCGCGCGTCATGGGCCGCTAAGACTCGGAAATTTTCACCGACTTCAAAGTGTCGCCCTGCTTAACGGCATTCACCACATCCTGTCCCGAACGCACCTCGCCAAAGATGGTGTGTTTGCCGTCGAGCCAGTCGGTGGCAATGTGCGTGATGAAGAACTGGCTGCCGTTGGTGCCAGGGCCGGCATTCGCCATGGAAAGTGTGCCTACTTTGTGCTTGTGGGGATTGCCTTTGAATTCGTCTTCAAATTTGTAGCCGGGGCCGCCGCGTCCGGTGCCGGTAGGGTCGCCGCCCTGAATCATGAAATTGTCGATCACGCGATGAAAAACCGTGCCGTCGTAAAAGCCATCGCGGGCCAGAAAAACGAAATTGTTCACCGTCTTGGGAGCCTCTTTAGCGAAAAGATCCACTACGATGGTTCCGCGCGATGTTTCTAGCGTCGCGGAGTATTTCTTGGCGGCGTCTATGCCGTGGGCGGGCACGGCCGGATATTGTTTGTTCATCAGTTACCAGTGTATGGCAGCCGCCGGCTCCTTTCCCTCGAACATTCGTCGCCCATCGCACGTCTATCACACTTACGTTACCCTGGATATTTGATTAAATCGTTTTGATCTTTGGAATCAGCCGGGTAGGCGCGAAACCCGCCGCCAGGCTAAACGTCTTTGGATTGGGAAGGGAGTGTGCGCTTGGCGCCTCAAAGTGAAAAGCTGAGCGAACCGAAGGGTTTGGGGCCCGGCCGCCGTGGCGAAACTCGCTTAAGCGGCAACATCATCATCGGCGAACTGCTCCGCAACATGGAACTAGGCAAATTTGAAATGACCTATTCCGTGCTGCTGCCCTGCATCTTCACCGTCTACCTGAACCCCGCCGATCACGCCACCCTTAGCAGCGTATTCAACCTAGTGATTGACGATGCGTGCCGCGCCTTGCGTGACCGCGTGGCCCAAATGAACACCGCGCCTAAAAAGCTCGGGTTGTCGCGCCGGGGCAAGGCGGCTAAAGAGCACAAAATCGCCTGCCATGATTGGGATATCGAATTCTTGCCCGATGCCGAGGTTCCTTCCGGCGATATCGAAATCCATTCCGAACTCAATGAAAGCGCTCAGCCCGGCTATCGTGGCACCAAAACGACGCTCATTGGCCGTGAACCCAGCGCCAGACCCGATCGCGCCACCACCCAGCGAGTATCGAGCACCCGCCGCGTCGATACCATTTACGCCGAGGTCCGCTACCAGGACGATTCCGGTCCGCAGGTCTACCCTGTCACCCAGAATCGCGTGCGCGTGGGCCGCGGCGGTGAAGATCAGCCCATGGATCTGGCGCTCTATACGAACGATGAAGTGTCGCGTGAACACCTGGCCATCCGCCGCGATCCCGCCACCGGCGCGTTCTTCATCTCCGATCTAAGCACCAATGGCACCACCTTGAACGGCAAAAAGCTGCAGAAAGGAGTCGAGCAGCCCCTTGCTGATCGCGCCGAAATCGGCCTGGGCGGTGTTCTCAAGCTCGATTTCGAGGTGCGCAAATGAAATTCCTGTACGTTGCCCATATTCCCTTCGTTCTGCTGTTCCTCGCGTTCACCATCGGTCTAGTATTCTGGAGCGCAAAGGGCACGGAAGGAAAATGAAGACCGTCGCTATCGGGCGCGCCGGGTCCGCCACGGATGCCGGCCTGCAACGCAACATCAACGAGGATCGTGTTTTCGTTGATGATACGCGCGGCATCTTCATGGTGGTTGACGGCCTGGGTGGTCATGCAGCCGGCGAAACCGCCGCCGAAACCGCCGTTACCGTCATCGAACGCGAATTCCGCGCCCCCCAAGCCATCAACGAAGAGCGCATCGCCAACGCCATCACTGCCGCCAACAACGAAATCTACGCCCTCGCCGGCGCCAATCCCGCCTGGCGCGGTATGGCTTGTGTCCTCACCTTGGCTGTCGCGTCCGGCGATCAGTTCCTGGTTGGCCATGTAGGAGATTCGCGCCTTTACGTCTATTGGAACGGTAAGCTGCAGAAAATCACTTCCGATCACTCACCCGTGGGCGAACTCGAGGATGGCGGCGCACTCTCCGAGGAACAAGCCATGCATCACCCGCGCCGCAACGAAGTGTTTCGCGATGTCGGTTCCTATCCTCACTCACCTGACGATCCGCGCTTCATTGAATTGAAGCGCTTTCGATTTCGGCCGGATGCCGCCTTGCTCTTGTGTAGCGACGGCCTCAGCGACCTGGTCAAGTCTGCCGAGATGATTCAAATCATGGAGCGCTACGATGGCGATGCCACCCGTATTGCGCAACTCCTTGTGGAAGCCGCCAACACGGCGGGCGGGCGCGACAACATCAGCGTCATCTTTGTGCCGGGCCCGGAGTTCCTGGGTACTGAATCGGCCAGCTTGAGTGACGGCCGTTCGCGCCATGGCACTACTCGGATGCGCTCCAGCGCCAAAACCTCGCGTGGCCTTTTGCGCAACCTCTCGCTGGTGCTGGCTGGCATGCTCATCGGAGGTCTCGGCCTATGGCGCTTCTCCAGTTTCCTCTCCGGCAAAACTGAGCCCAATGTCGAGACCGCCGCTGCCCCTCACACTCCCCAAGAGATCGCGGTGGATGCCGCCGATTCCCTCGGTATCGAAAAAGCTCTCGCCTCCGCCCTCCCGGGCGACACAATCGTCGTTCCTCCGGGCGATTATCTGGGTCCACTGCTCTTGAAAGATCGGGTTAGCATCGTGGCTCAATCCTCCCATCACGTCATCGTACGTAGCGATCCCTCCGCCGTGAGTGACACCGGAATTGCTATTGTGGCTCGCGGTATCAAGGAGGGGCGCATCAAGGGCTTGCATTTGACCGGCGACGACACTCACCCGCTCCGCATTGGGCTCTTGATTGCCGATTCTTCGATTGAAGCCGAAGACATCGAAATCTCCGGCGCGCAGGATGCCGGCCTGCGTACGGAAGGCGATTCGCGCCCGCTTGTTCTAGGCGGCAACTTTCACGCTAACTCCGGACCGGGCGTCGTCGTGCGTGGAGAAAGCGCTCCTCGTTTGGTTGGCAATCGCATTGTCGAGAATGGCCGCGTCACGGGCGCGCCTAAGGCTGGTATCGAGATTGACAACGACGCTCACCCCAGTCTCTTGCACAATGAAATTCTGCAAAACGGACTCCCGGCTACCTTCCCACTGGCCCTCGACGAGGAGATTCGCACCGGCAACACAGTGGATGCCGCGCCAGTGAAAAAACCCGCCGCCAAGCCGCACCCGCCCGTGCAGAAGCCCGCTGCGAAGCCCAGCACCGCCACCCATCCACTGAGCGAAGCCTAAGCCATGGAAAGCTCTACCGCGCAAGCCGAGAAGTTTGGAAAATACGAGATCATCCGCAAGCTGAGCCGCAGCATGACCGATGTCTACCTGGCGCGCGACATTTGGACCAACCAGAAAATCGTTCTCAAGAGAATCGAACAATCGCGCGACGAATTTACCCGTCTCGCGATTGAAGCCGAAACGCGCGGCGCCCAGATCCAGAAGCAGCTTCATCAGCTTGATCCGCGTATCCTGGCCATTCTCGATTGCGGCGATCTGGGCAATTACTTTTTCGTGGCGATGGAATATTGCGAGGGCAAAAACCTCGCGGAAATCTTGCATGCGAACCGCCGTCTTGATCCCCGCCGCGCCGCTCGTTACGCCGCTGAAATTTGTAGCCAGCTCCGCACCCTCCACTCCTTTGTCACTGACTACGCCGGCCGCCGAACCGCCGTCATCCACGGCGATATCAAGCCGTCCAACATTCAGATTGGAGTGAAGGACGATTTGCGCCTGCTCGACTTCGGCATTTCGAAGAACATATCCGCCACCCAGAATTTGACCCGCCATAACATGGGCAGCCCCAGCTATTGTTCGCCCGAACGCTTGAGTAAAGGCCAAGTGGATGTCCATGCCGATCTTTGGGCGCTGGGTGTAACTCTCTTCGAGATGTTGGCGGGCACGCCTCCCTATCAGGCGCAAGACACGCGCCAGCTTGAAAACATCATTCAATCGAAACGGCCGCCGCGTGCCTTGCCGGACGATTGCCCGGCACCCTTGAAGGCTATCGTTGCGAAAGCGCTAGCGGGTGACCTGGAGCTCCGTTATCACTCCGCTGAAGAGTTCGAGAAAGACTTGCGCGCCTATCTGGCCGATCAGCCTGTGACCGCCTCGCGCGACCGTATCTCATGGGAGTCGAACGCCACGGTTGACAAGGCCGCCAAAGCTGACAACGCTCCCAAAATCCCGCCGGCTCCTCCCATCCCAAACGGCCACCCCACCGTTCGCGTGGAACAGACTCCTCCCAAAGCTCGCCACAATCCCACGCGTCTCACAACCTCCCCATTGGCTCCCATCGCTCCCGCTCCCGCCAAACGGCATCGCTGGCGCTTCATGCAGCCCGGTTCCACCAACGTGGCCATAGCTCTCATCGCCGGCGTGGTAGCTGGTTTAGCCGTATTCGTCCCCGTCATTTACTATTTGCGTGTCTATAACGAAGTCGCTCCCTTGCGCACCGTGCGTGATTACGCCCATGACGGTTCCGGACTGCTCGATTCGGATTGGAACCTCTATCAAGAGCTCAAGACCCGCACCAATTTCATGGGAGTGCTATCGCCCATCGGTATGGCCGACGGGCATGTGCGCGGCAATCTGGTCAGCGCCGCCGACTCAATCATTGATGGCTATCGCACCAGCGCCAGTAGCCGCCCCAGAGATTTCGATTGGGCCTTAGCTCGCAAATGCTTGCGCCATGCGCTCCAGATAGATCCCACCGATACCAAAATCAAAGGCAAACTGGCGCTCGTCGAAGGCTACTTCAACTTGATCCAAAACCCGCGGCCTCCCAAGGTCTATCTAAGTATCGACGATTTTCGCCAGGCCGCCTCGTATCTGCCGCGTTTGCCCGATGCGCATCTCGGTCTCGCCTATCTCTACCTCTACGTCTCCCATAACATTGGTGAGGCCGATGCCGAATTTCAGCAGGCCGAGCAGTTGGGTTTCCACCTCGGTCCGCGCGAGCAGGCACAAAGGGCCGATGGTTATTTGTTCCGCTCCCAATACGAACTGGCTCACGCCCGCCGCGCGGCGCCGAAAAACCGCGACGAAGCGGAGAGATGGCTCCAGATGTGCGACGCCGATATTGAAAACGCCCGCAAGTTGTATGAGCCGCTGGTCGGTTTCTCAAACGTCAGTTCGAACCTCGAGCAGCTCGAACAAATCAAGCTCGAGCAAACCTCTCTCGAATCGCAGGGCAACAAATAAATGGCTGTTACCAGGAGTTGGGATTCTGCCGTCGCCAGCCGTCTCGATCTGGAAGGCAAGGCCAGTTCTCCCGAACGCCAACGCGAGTTCTGGCCATTACTCGGCGCCACCATTCTGGTCGCTTGCGGATTGGTGCTTGTCTACACCGCCAAGACGCAAGACTTCCCAACCCTCCAGCAACACCTGGATTCAACCGATCTTGTGAATCTCAACTCGGCTAAAAGTGCCGCTGAGATTTCAAACGTTCTTCTGCTCTTCAACGATCCCGGTGAGCGCGCCTATGCGTCCGAGCGCGTTTGGACCTTTCTGCGGCAGAATCGTCCAATCCCCAACGCCGGTTCGCTCTCCCGCATCCGCCTTCACAAAGCTGACACTCTGAACGATTCGCGTGCCCGTTCCATTTGGGACCGCGAGACCGAGCACTTGAAGACACCGCCCAATGCCGTGTCGCTCTTCCCGGTTTCCAAGGTCAAACCCTTCCTGGTGGTTCGCACTCCCAAGGAGTTTTTGCGGACCTTCATAATCTGGGCCTCCGCCTATATCCTGGCGTTCTGGCTCGTTCACATTCTTTGGCGCATCCGGCGCTTTCGCGGAGATGCCACTATTTTGCCGGCCTTGTTTCTGCTCAGCGGCATGGGTTTCATTCTTATGGTGAGCCTGCGCGACCCCTTGCGCGACACACTCGAATTTCGCAAGTTCGCTTGGGGCTGTGTGGGCGGTTGTGTCGTTCTCATGCTGCCGCTCTTGCGCGCCTTTCAATATCGTGTTTTCTCGCGCTGGATTTACACTCCCCTCTTTGCCGCTATCGCTTTGTTTGGTGCGCTCCTGGTGATGGGTTCTGGCCCTACCGGCAGCGATGCCAAAGTGAACCTCGGACCCTTCCAACCGGTGGAACTGATCAAAATTCTTATCGTGCTCTTCCTGGCCGGCTATTTCGCCGCCAACTGGGAACGCTTGCGCGATCTCCATCAGAAAGCCTTAGTGCCGCGTTCCCTGCGCTGGCTCGAAATACCAAGGCTCGATCACTCCCTCCCCGTCATCCTGGGTGTGTGTATCGCGTTGGCTCTTTTCTTTGTGCTGAAAGACATGGGCCCCGCGCTCGTCATGGGCTTTGTTTTTATGACTCTCTTCGCGGTGGCGCGTGGTCGCGCCGGGCTCCCTCTTATCGGTATCGCGGCGCTTATCGCCGGAGTCATGCTCGGTGTTCACTTCGGCACGCCTCACACCGTGGCCGAACGTGTCGCCATGTGGCTTTCTCCTTGGAATAACGACGTTCATGGCGGCGATCAGCTAGCCCATTCCCTGTGGGCCTTTGCCACCGGCGGCCCTATTGGTTCCGGTCCTGGCTGGGGTGACCCGAGCCTCATCCCCGCCGGCCACACAGATTTGGTGCTCGCCTCCATCGCTGAGGAATGGGGCCTCCCCGGCGTCGTCTGTATCTGCCTGCTCTTCGCCATTCTTGTTTTCGCCGCGTTTCGCATCGCCCTCAAAGCGCCCGATGAGTACGCCACTTTCCTCGGAGTCGGCCTCGGCTCACTCATCGCCTTCGAAATGCTGCTGATATCCGGCGGAGCGCTAGGCGCCATCCCACTCTCGGGCGTTGTCTCACCCTTTTTGAGTTCAGGCAATACGGCAATGCTCTCGAACTTCTTGATCTTCGCCGTATTGCTGGGAATCTCGAGTCAGCCGGTGACTCGCGAACACAGCCTCGAACCGGCTTTCCGTGTTCCGGTGCGCGTCGTAAGCTGGTTGTTCGGCCTTGCGGCGGCCGTGCTACTAGCTCGCGCCACCTATATTCAAGTCTTCCACGACCGCGAACTCCTCGCCAAAGATACCTTCGTCTATACTCTGGATGGCGTCAAACGCCCGCAGCACAATCCACGCCTCAACTTGCTTGCCGCCGAGATTCCACGCGGCAACATCTACGACCGCAACGGGGTGTTGCTGGCCACCAGTTCCTGGCCTGAGATTGAAAAACGCCGCGACGACTATCAAAAGCTCGGCGTTTCCATCGAGTCGCTAGCTCGTTTGGACAGCCGTCTTTATCCATTCGGGCCCTCTACCGCTCACTTGCTGGGCGATTTGCGCACCGGCGAAAAATTCCACGCCACCAACTCCTCGCTCATCGAACACGATTCCAATGGACGCTTGCAAGGCTATGCCGATTACAGCGACCTCGCTCCCGTCGTGCGAGTGAGGCACCAGCGCGGCAATCCTCTTTTGCAAGCGCTGTTGAACCGCGACCGCGACGTTCACTCGACCATCGACATTCGTCTGCAACTCAAAGCCACTAAGATTCTCCGCCAGCGTCTTCAGCCTTCCGGCAAGAAGGGAGCGTTGGTTGTAATGAACGCCCAATCGGGAGATGTTCTTGCCTTAGCCAGTTATCCCGAACCTCCCGGCAATGGTCCGGCCACCGATGATGAATTGCTCGACCGCGCCCGCTATGGCGAATACCCTCCCGGTTCCACCTTCAAGTTAGTCACTGCCATCGCCGCGTTGCGCCTGAGTCCCAAGGCCACTGAGAATGTTTATAAGTGTACGGGCCTCGGCGATGGCCGCGTCGGAACGATCATTCCCGGTTGGCGGCGGCCTATTCGCGACGATATCGGCGATCACGCTCACGGCTCGCTCAACATGGCCAACGCCATTACCGTTTCATGCAACGCATACTTCGCGCAGCTTGGCGTGTTCGCCGTTGGGCCGCAAGCCCTGCACGATGCCGCGGAGATGCTGGGCATTCAAACCGGTTCGGTCGCCAAAGTGAAAGAGGCGCTGCCCTTTGCTTCTTATGGCCAGGGAACAGTTGTGTCCAGCCCCTTCAAAATGGCTCGCGTGGCCGCCACCATTGCGGCCGGCGGTCAGATGCCCGAAGGCCGGTGGGTTACGGATCCCAGCAATTCCCGGACCTCTGCACCTCATTTGATTCTCGCAGCCGAGTCCGCTGAATTCTTGCAGCGCGCTATGCGTTCCGTTGTAACCAGCGGTACGGCCCGCTCCTCCATGGCCGGTATCAAATTCGATGTCGCCGGCAAAACCGGTACCGCGCAGTTAGACGAAGGTGAGCCCCACTCCTGGTTCGCCGGGTTCACTCCCTATAGCGCGCCTCCTGCGCAACGGCTCGCTTTTGCCGTCGTCGTCGAACATGGCGGCTATGGCGCTAAGTTCGCCGCCCCCATTGCCCGTGAGTTGGTGGAAGCCGCCGGCTCGCTGAATTTGCTCGCTCCCAACGACTCAGAGGTAAACTCCCATGCCAGTATCAAACCTAATTGAAAAACTCGGCCGCGCTATTTTCGAAGCTCCGTTCGGCGCCCACAAAATAGCCCAGGATGCGCCGGAGCTTGCCGAAATTCGGATCGCCGTGCTCGACGCTGTGAAAGCCAAGAGTCATCGCGCCAGTGGCCGCAACGTGTTCCCTTATAACCTCGTGCGCATTCAT
Organism: Bryobacterales bacterium; assembly: GCA_963785595.1. GTDB lineage: Bacteria > Acidobacteriota > Terriglobia > Bryobacterales > Bryobacteraceae > Bog-105. The sequence goes on from CAWAVY010000009.1 coordinate 18,600, forward strand.
TTGTTGGGCGTCTCCGACGAACAAGCGAGCGTCTTTCGCGGCGAGTTTCTCGCTAAGTATCTGGGCGAGGAGTTGCACAGTGGCCTCACACGATCGAACTATCGCTTTCCGGACGATCTGTACGTGGAAATCACCACCACTCCCACTCTCCCGGAACCAAATCAGCAATGGCTCTCCGTGGATACGCTTATCACCGAAAAACCCGCCGTTCAGCCGGTGTTGGAAATACGCCCTCCCGCCCAGGTGACTGTCGAAGCGGGCACCGCCAAACCCAGCGAACTCTTGATCGATAGGCCACGCATCAACATTGGCCGCACCGTTGAGGTGTATCGCGATGGCTCCGGCTTGGCTCGCCGTAATGATGTGGCTTTTACTGAGGAAGACGAAATCAGCCGTAGCGTTTCCCGTGAGCACGCCCACATTCTCCGCTTATCCGAAACCGGCGAATGCCGCTTGGTGAACGACCGCGTCTATAAAGGCGAAGCGAACTGTGGCACCTACATCATCCGCGACGGCTTCGGCATTGCCGTGCATCGAAACGCCCGCGGCACCGTTCTCGTCTCCGGAGATCAGATCCAACTTGGCCAAGCCCTCTTGCGTTTCAAGTCCGGATCATGAGAGCACGCTTATTAACCCTTACTCGTTCGCCCTCGTCGCCTTAAACGTTCCCGTATAATCGTTGAAATTCCAATTGCCGACAATCGCATCGCCCGCGAGTTCGCCTTTAATCTTCAAGGTTCCCGGACCCGCTTCCTCCGAATTCACTGGAAATTCCAAACTAAGCATCTTACCGTCCGTGAATGTACCCTTCAAATCCTCTTTGCCCCACTTGCCGGTGACCTGCTGGCCGTCCTGTTGAAAAACCGCATCAATCGTTCGGTCTCCACCTTCCGTATCCATCACAAAATGCCATTTGCCTGCCACCTTAACCGGAGTATCCGCGCTCTTCGCCGCGCCGAACGGAACGAGCAACGCTGCGCCCGCCAACAAGATAAACACTGCGAGTAAATTCTTCACAAACACCTCTTTTCGTAGTAGTAGCATATCAACCTCGCACCCCTTGCGGAATTTCATCGCCCATACTTTCGCAAAACCTGTTGAAGCCGGTCATGCGGCAGCGCAATAACTTTGTGGCCTTGATAACCTATGGTGGTTTGCGCGCCCAGCATGGCATTGATAATCGCCTCTTCGGTGGCTTCCACCGTGGCCTCGAACGTGGCGTTCATTTCATCGTTGGGAAGCATCGTCACATTCACTAAGCCCTTGGGGTTCCCTGCCTGCGGGTTCGCCGTTGAGAACGCGATAAAGATATCACCCGAACCATTTCCGGAAACGGAACCAGTGCGCGCCAATCCCAAAGACGCCCGCCGCGCCAGACGCTTCAACTGCTGCGGCAGCAAAGGAGCGTCAGTGGCCACCACGATGATGATTGAGCCCACATCCGCATCGCGAAACGCGCCGTTCTTCGCGTAAGGAACTCCGTCCGGAATTTCCTGTCCCACCGGCGCGCCGGCAATACGCAACTGGGCGCGGCGTCCGCAATTGCATTGCACCAGCACGCCCACCGTGTACGGCCCATACTTGCGCGACGATGTGCCTGTTCCGCCTTTGAATCCGTAGCAAACCATGCCCGTCCCGCCGCCGACATTCCCTTCCTGAACGGGTCCGCTTTTTGCGCTGTCCAGCGCCGCCACCGTGTCGGCATCGGTCACATGAAAGCCGTTGATGTCGTTCAAAAAGCCATCCCAGGTTTCAGCCACGATGGGCAAAGACCAGTCATCCACGCCCGTCCCAATTTTGCGGGTGCGCGCCACCTGCCACTTGATGAACCCATCGCGAACCGTACCCACGCTGTGCGTATTGGTAATCATCACCGGACCCGCCAGCAAGCCGCTCTCTTCGAGCCATGTGGTACCAGTCATCTCACCGTTGCCGTTGAGTGAGAACCAGCCTCCAAACACTGGCGCTGCCGAATCTTTACCGCGCGGCCACACTGCTGTCACGCCGGTTCGGATGGCCGCGCTGCCCTCTCCCGAGATCAGTGTTTGATAACCCACCTCCACTCCCGCCACGTCGGTAATGGCGTTCCAGGTTCCCGGCATCCCTTCCAGCGGTACACCCAGGTCGCGGGCGCGTTCCGCCGCGTGCAGCGGCAAAAGACTCACCAAAAAGAATACTGCCGGGCCACATGATTTCATGCAAGAAAGTATAGCGGGAATCGGCTGGAATTCTTGCGTGGAGAACGCGCAGTCAGCATGCTCGTTCAACCTATACTATTTGAGAAGTGAGATTCCCCATGGCGAATAAGAAGCTGATTGCGATATTGGTTGCTATTCCGGTGATCCCCTAGTTGCAACATTTGCCAAGAGTCGAGACAGAAATGTCAAGGAGCGTGTTCCGGATTCTCTGTTTGAGCGTACCAGGATTGGTTCCCTTTGCCCCGAGCAATGGGAGGGAACCGAGTACCATGTTGGCCGGCCCGAGGACAGACCCTTCTCTCATTTTGATCGGTTAGAAGTGCCTATTTTGGAAGTTCCTGCTCTCTAAACATAGCGGCAACCGGCGGGGCGAGAACGGTGATAATCGCGGGTAGTCGCCGGGATAGTTGGTCACTTGGCTATTGTGTTGGGGGATGGGACATCGACGCGGAAAAAGCAAGAGCTCGATTCAAACCGTATTCCATGACAAGGGCGGCGGGAATGGTTAGAGTCGCCGGGCCAGCCATGGATATCATGTTCGCAACGTTGACCATCGATGCCCCGATGGAAGCTCCGATAGTTGTTCACGCCCTCAGCACTAATATTCGAGACATGATTGGTCCGGTTGTAGTATCAGCGAGAGGGGCCACAATCCTTGACACGACGGGAAGTGTGGACGCTATTGGCGGCCAAATCAATTTTTCCGCAACGAAAGGAAAGGTCAATCTGGACGGTGATGAAGTCAATATAAAGATGAAGGCGCAGGAATTTGATGGTTCGATGATTGTTGAATCAGGCAGTAGGCTGACCCTGCTGATACCACAATCCTTTCGCACATCTTTCACCGCCCATCTTGTGAATCCCGAAGGGTTCAGTTGTGGCGGTGCCTTTTGCTCAAAGATTAACAAGGAAAGAAGAGACACCTACGTATTCCATGGAGACAGCTATGACCCAGCGATGCCGCCGCCAATCACCCTTTTTTCTGCCGATAAGCTGGCGATCGACACAGTAAACTAAAACTTTCCAGAATTCGTCAGTCTTCAGGGCAAGGCATCCGGGCCTGCCCGCCATCGAGCGTATCTGATACTCTGCGAACATTCAGAATGCTTGCCACTCTGCTCCTGTATTTGACTCCATTCAGCATGCCCGATTCTCCCAGCGCGACACTTTCTAACGGCCAAATCGACATAGAGCTTTACTTGCCCGATCATAAGCGCGGCTTCTATCGGGGTACGCGTTTCGATTGGTCTGGCGTGATCCACAGCCTGCGGTTCAAAGGGCACGATTACTATGGACCTTGGTTTACCAAGACCGCCGCCGCGGTCCACGATTTCATCTACCAAGGCGCCGACATCATTGCCGGACCATGCAGCGCCATTACCGGCCCGGTGGACGAGTTCGGACCACTCGGTTGGGACACCGCGCAGTCCGGACACACTTTCATCAAGATCGGCGTCGGCGCGCTTCGCAAGCCCGCTGATGCGACTGCGTACGATAACTATCGCCTTTACGAGATCGCCGATCCGGGCGCCTGGGACATAAAGAAAAAGCACGATGAGGTGGACTTCACCCAAACTCTCAACGATTCATCCTCCGGCTATGGCTATGTGTACCGCAAAGTGGTGCGGCTGACCAAAGGTAAGCCGCAGATGGTGCTCATTCACTCTCTCAAGAACACCGGAACTCGCGCCATTCGCACCACCGTCTACAACCACAATTTCTTGGTTCTGGATGGCCAGCCACCCGGACCAGGCGTCACCATCTCCGTGCCGTTTCAGATTCAGTCTCCCGAGCCGCCCGACAAGGATTTCGCGGAAATCCAGGGAAACAAAGTTGTTTACTTAAAGACTCTGAAAGATCGCGACAGAGTCGCCATGCCGTTCCAAGGCTTTAGCGAAAGCGTGGCCGACCATCAAATTCGCATCGAGAATCGCGCGCTTGGAGCCGGCATGAGTGTGCAAGCGGATCGGCCTCTTTCGAGTGAGTCGCTATGGTCAATCCGCAGTGTGCTTGCCATGGAGCCGTTTATCGCTATCTCAATTGAGCCAGGACAAGAGTTCAGTTGGACGTCTACTTACGAGTACTTTACCCTCCCCTAGCCGGGGCGAAAGATAGGATAGATTGGCTGCCGCATGGAAACACACCGTCCGAGCCGGACTGCTTTTCGAGTCGCTTTGCGGCGTGCCGTTCACCAGGCGATTGATCGTCCCGTTGTTCTTGATGATCCGGTAGCCGTTGCCATTCTGGGCTCCGGCGGCGCTGCCGCTATGGAGGCGGAAATCGCCCGGAGCCAGCACTCGTTTTCACGCTCGTTGCGCGCCTTTGTCGCCGCTCGCAGCCGCTACGCCGAGGGCGAGTTAGCCAAAGCCGTCGCCCGCGGGGTAAAACAGTATGTGGTACTCGGCGCGGGTCTCGATACGTTCTCTTTCAGAAACATCTTCGCGAACGCCGGTTTGCAAGTGTTTGAAGTCGATCATCCCGCAACGCAGGCATGGAAGCGGCAGCTACTCCAAGCGGCGAGCATAAGTGTTCCCACCGAAACCACTTTCGTTGGCGTGGATTTTGAGCGTCAAGAGCTTTGCGACGCTCTTGAATCCGCTGGCTTTCGCCCTGCTCAAGGCGCATTCTTCTCGTGGCTCGGCGTGACGCCTTATCTTACGGAACTTGCGTTCAAACACACCTTGGCTTTTATTGCAGCGATACCGGAAAGTGGAGTTGTCTTCGATTACGCCGTGGCCCGGTCGGCGCTCAGTTTTCTCGAACGCATGGCGTTACAGACCCTCATGGCACGCGTGGCAGCGGCGGGCGAACCCTTCCAGCTATTCTTTGAGCCTAAGCAATTGATTGAGCTACTGCACCAGTTCGGCTTTCGGGAAGTTGAGGATCTAGGCGCCGAACAGATCAACGAGCGCTACTTCGCACAACGAGCGGACGGACTGCACGTCAAGGGAGGTTTGGGCCGATTGATAAGCGCCCAGCTATGAATATTAATTCTCTAGAATTTTCCTCGTATTTTGCGACCTAATCAGTAGTCCATGCGCTTGCTCATAACCATTACGCTTTTCAGTCTTGAGGTGTTCTCTCAAACTGCCCCGCGGGAGATCCACGGAATCGTAACCGATTCCGCCAGCCACCTGCCCATTCCTGGCGCTTGGATCAGTGCCGGCGGAGAAATCATCAAAACCGGCGCCAAAGGGGAGTTTCAATTCAAAACCGCGGCCACTTCCCTCGCCCTGCGCGCGCCGGGTTATGAACGAGTGACGGTTCCTGCAAGCGCTGAAATGCGTGTTCCCTTGTCATCCTTGCGGATTCGCGGCCTATACATGTCCTTTTGGGCGGTTTCCTCCCAAACCATGCGCGCGCAGATTTTTGAAACGGCAGCCAAGGGCCATTTGAACGCCGTCGTGATTGATGTCAAAGGCGACCTCGGCATGGTCTCCATTCGCGCCTCCATCCCGCTGTTTGCCAAAACCGCCGCCAATCGCATCATCACGATTCCAGATCCGCCCGCATTGATTGTCGGCCTGCATCAGCGCGGGCTCTACGCCATTGCCCGCGTCGTTACGTTCAAAGACACTCCACTCGCCGCAGCGCGGCCAGACTTGGCGGTCAAGACAGCCAACGGCAGTCTCTTCGCCGATAACGAACGCCTTCACTGGACCGATCCATTCCGCCAGGAAGTCTGGGATTACAACATTCAAATTGCCGTGGCCGCCGCCAAAGCCGGATTCGATGAAGTTGAATTCGATTACGTCCGCTTCCCCGATCATCCCGGTCTCCAATTTTCAAAGGAGAGCAATGAGGCCAACCGCCGCCACGCCATTTCCGGCTTTCTCTCGGAGGCGCAAAAGGCGCTCAATCCCTACAACGTTTTTCTCTCTGCCGATAATTTCGGCTACGTGGCTTGGAACTTGAACGATACGGGCATTGGGCAATCCTTTGACGATATCGGCAAGGTGGTGGATTACATTTCACCTATGCTCTATCCCTCCGGTTTCCGCTACGGCATTCCGGGAGTGCGCAATCCATTGGACGACCCCTACCGTATCGTCTTCGCCTCGCTCGAAAAAGCCAAACAGCGCACCGGATTTTCCGGGGTCGTCTTTCGACCGTGGCTGCAGGCCTTCGCCGATTACGCCTTTGATCACCGGCAATTCGGCAAGCCGCAACTGCGTGAGCAGATTAAAGCCGCCGAAGACGCTGGCGCTCAAGGATGGCTGCTCTGGAATCCGCGCAACACATATCCCACCCAAACGCTGGCCGAACTTGCTAGCGAGTTGTGGTTGAAGGAACCAGTCCAGGCCGCTCACCGCTAGCCAGTTTCAGGGGCAAAATTCAATCGCCGCCACACTCCCTGGCGGCTGTGGTTCCGTAACCCGTTTCTGAACCCCGCACGCTAGTAAGCGGGTTCCGGAATTTTGCCGGGGAAAGTAGCCAGCTTTTTTACATCGGGCAACAGCCAGGTGAGCAATCCGATGGCTGGCAAATACGCGCACAGTTGGTAGACATACTCGATGCCGGTGCGATCCGCCAACCATCCCAACGCCGCCGCTCCCACGCCGCCCAGGCCGAACGCCAAGCCGAAGAAAATTCCCGACACCATGCCGACTCGGCCGGGCACCAAGTCCTGCGCGTAAACCACAATCGCCGAAAAGGCCGACGCCAGAATCAAGCCGATAGGCACGCTCATAACGCTGGTCCAAAACAGATTCAAATGCGGCAGCAGCAGGGTGAACGGCAGCACGCCCAGAATTGAAAACCAGATCACCAGGCGCCGTCCGAAACGGTCGCCAATCGGTCCGCCGATAATCGTTCCCACTGCCGCCGAAAGCAGGAACAAGAATAGATGGCGCTGCGAACTGGCCACTGAAACGTTGAACTTTTTGATCAGATAGAAGGTGTAGTAGTTGGAAAGGCTGGCCAAGTAAAAGAACTTCGAAAACATCAAGCCCACCAGAACTGTCATGGAAATCCAGACAGTCTTGCGGCTGATATTTTCCGGGCGCTTCAGTTCTTGTATGATCGAGGCAGCTTTGCGCGCCATGTGGCTTTTGTACCAATGCCCAATCTGCAGCATGATCACGATTCCCAAGACTGCAGCGGGCGCGAACCATGCCACACTGCCTTGCCCGTATGGAGTAACGACCAGCGCCGCCAACAGCGGCCCCAAAGACGACCCGCCATTGCCGCCCACTTGAAACAAAGACTGTGCCAATCCATGCTGGCCGCCCGAAGCCACACGTGCGATCCGCGACGATTCCGGATGAAAAATCGACGAACCCACACCCACCAGCGCCCCACCGATCAACAACATTTCAAAGCTTGCGGCGCGTGAGAGCACGATCATGCCGGAAAGCGTAAATCCCATGCCCACAGGCAATGAGTAAGGCTGCGGATGCTTATCCGTATAGATGCCGACAAAGGGCTGCAATAACGATGCCGTTACCTGATACGTCAAGCTGATCAACCCGAACTGCGCCAGGTTTAAATGCAGCGACTTCTGCAGATTCGGATAAATGGCCACGATCAGCGATTGCACCATGTCGTTTAACAAGTGACAAAAGCTGATCGCTCCGAGTACGACGAAGAACGTTTTTTGCTGTTTGGGAGCGGCAACCGGCATCTCATTCTAAGGTAACTTGCTACAAATGGATGCATGAACTGGACAGCCGCCGGCTCGCTATTTCTGGCCTTGGCCGTAGGTATGGGCGCGTTTGGCGCGCACGCTCTGAAGGGCCGGCTCGATGAATATGCGCTTTCGGTTTATGAGAAAGCGGTGTTCTATCACTTCATCCACGCGCTCGGCATCGTGCTCATTTCGCTGCTCGCCCGCACCGGCATTATCAGCGCGGCTGGTGGAACGCGCGCGGCTTGGCTGCTGGCCATCGGCATCTTGCTTTTCTCGGGCAGCCTGTATGCTCTCGCCCTTTCCGGCACGCGCATGCTGGGCGCAATCACGCCGTTTGGCGGAATCGCCTTCATCGCGGGCTGGCTCCTGCTGGTCTATGAAGCGGTCCGCTCGAAACGCGGTTAAGGTAGGCTTTCGTTTCCCATTTGACGACGTCCAATCATCGCGAGTTGTAAAATCCGCTTGCAGCCACACCCAATTACTGAAATAGTATAGGGAGACGCCGAGAATGGCACTTGAAATTGAATTGGCCTTTTACGAATTGCTGAAGCCTGAGCTCATGAAGCACCATGAGGGAAAGTTTGTTTTGGTGATCGGAAACGATCAACTTGGGATCTTCGACCAAAGCGAGGACGCTTATCGACAGGGTCTTGAGCTCAAAGGCAACGTTCCAATGCTGATTAAAAGGGTAGAGAAGGAGGAACGCCTTGAATACGTTCCTGCGATGGTTCTCGGCCTATTGAATGCCCACTCTTAACGGCTTCTCCTTTCAAATTCCAGGAAGATCTGTACTTCAACCCACCCCTCAAGGCCTCATTAACAATGGGCCTATTCTTCAGATCCAAATCGAGCTGCCTACCCCCTTAGCCGCGATTCTACAGCGATCAAATCAACCCATCCCGAGTCCCGTTGACGGCATGGCCCTGATTGACACCGGCGCAACCACTACGTCAATAGACGTCAAGGTTCTCACAAGTCTAGGAATAAATCCGGTTGGCATTGCAAATGCTGGAACCGCCGGCGGCCCACAGAAACTGTCCACCTATCCGGCTCGATGCACTTTCCCGGGAACATTGCTACCAGGTTTTGAACTTCCCCATGTCATAGGTTGCGATCTGACTGGTCAGCGTACATTGAGCGGGAAGCCGTTGTTGGTTCTCATAGGGAGAGACATCCTGTCGCAGGGCGTGCTTGTATACAACGGCAGCTTCGGTATGTTCTCGCTTTCTTTTTAGTGACACTCCTTGCTTTGCCGTCCTTCCTTACCACGGCTTCGCGCAATCCGTCAGAAGACGGCGCGATTCTGCTTCGTCGTTTTCGTTCCCAAAAGGAAGCGCGGTTCCACCTTTGGTTCGGCGCCAGTGACGAGTTGGGCAACGTACTCGCCAACAGCCGGTCCATGTTTGAAACCGTGGCCGGAGCCTCCACCGGCAAACCACACGTTCTCCATGAAAGGATGGCGGTCCAGGATGAAATCGCCATTCGAGGTATTTTCGTATTGGCACACGCGGCTTTCGACAACGGGAGCGTTGGCCAGGGCAGGGAAGCGCCCGGCAAGGTAAGTACGCATGTGTTCGACGGTCGAAGGAGATACCAGACGGTCCGTGCTATCGGGATCCATCGCGGGACCATGCCGATCACAGGCGAGCTTCAGTCCACGGCCTTCCAGATCGGGAAAGCCATACATTCCGCGTTGCGCACTGAAATCAAGCCACACGGGCAGGTGGGGTGGTTGGAAACGCAGGTCGCCGGGCGCGAGGCCGAAGAACAGCACCTCCTGCCGCGTCACGAACAGGCGCGGACCCAGGAGTTCTGGAAATAGTTTTCCGAGCCAAGGGCCGCAGGCATAGATTCGCGTCGCGCCGTCTTCTGGAGCGACTGGCAACGCGGCTTGGCGATACGTTCCTCCCCTGCGAATAAACTCCGCCACCACCGCTCGCACGGCTTCGCGCGCCATGATCGCTCCGGCGTTCGTTTCAAGAATTGCACCTACCTCAGCCGAAACGTTGATTTGTGGATAGCGATGCCGCACTTGGGCGGGAGAGAGGTCTTCCACGTCCACTTCGGCCTTGCGTAAAACGACGCGGCTGGCGTTCGCGTGCTGGTCGTCCGGCTCAGTAAGCCAGAGAACACCGGTGCGCTGAAAGAGATCCGGGCGCCTGATGGCGGCGAAAAACTCCTGCCACAGCGTAAGTGACCGGAGGGCCATGCGGGTATAAAGTTCATCGGCTCCATAGGAAGCGCGAATAATGCGCGATTCGCCGCCGGAACTGGCGCGCGAGTGGGCGGCGCCGAAAGGGTCGAGAAGGGTAACGTGGTGGCCGGCCCGGCGCAGCGTATAGGCAATCCAGGCGCCGAACGCGCCCGCGCCCGCGATGGTGAAAGAGTTTGGTTTACGCAAACTGAATCCTGCGAATTTTCATCCCGTTGTAACTTTCGTTCTATACCTTCACAAGGTTAGCTTTTTTCTTCTCAAAGAGCGGAGGATTCTCTTTTTGCATATTTTTGGTCAAACGGTACCCTTTAGCACGGCGTTCGCTTTGCTAATGGCTTTGGGATTGGCGCTGGGCTTTGAGTTCGTGAATGGCTTTCACGACACCGCCAACGCGGTTGCGACAGTGATCTATACGCACACTCTAAAACCGGTTTACGCGGTGGTTTGGTCCGGGCTTTGGAATCTGATCGGAGTCTTAACTTCAACCGGCTTGGTTGCGTTTTCGGTGGTTTCGCTGCTGCCGGTCGAGTTGGTTTTGAACGTCGGCTCAAGCGCCGGTTTCGCCATGGTTTTCGCGCTGCTTGTCTCAGCCATTATCTGGAACGTCGGAACTTGGTATCTGGGCTTGCCGGCTTCGAGTTCGCACACCCTGATCGGCTCCATTATGGGCGTGGGACTCGCGAATTCCGTGCTCGCGGGGCGCGTGTTTGGCGAGGGCGTCAACTGGGCCAAGGCTCGCGAAGTGTTCACATCGCTGCTGACCTCGCCGATCGTGGGCTTCTTTGGCGCCGCCTTGTTATTGGTGCTTCTCAAGGCGTTTGTGAAAAGGCCAGAACTCTATAAGTCGCCCGAAGGTAAACCGCCACCCCCGTGGATTCGCGCCCTCTTGTTCCTCACCTGTACGGGGGTTAGCTTTCTGCACGGTTCAAACGACGGTCAAAAAGGAATGGGCTTAATCGTTCTCATTCTGGTTGGGATTCTCCCCGGCGCTTTCGCGCTCAATCCGGCGGCGGGTCAGGCCGAGATTCAGAACATTGTGGTTCAAGCCCGTCAATTGGAATCCACCCTCCTCAAGCATTCCTCCGACGTGGTTACCTCGCAAGACGCTACGGACGAACTGTCGGCCTATCTTAAGACCACCGGCAAAGCCACTGACAAAACGTGGGGCGCGCTGGCCGGCAAGAATCGCGAAGTAGCCATTGAACTGGAAGGAAAATCCAACTTTGACGATCTGACCATCGAACAGCGCAAGGGATTCAGAAGCGACATTTACTTACTGGGCGAAACCATTGGGAAGCTGAACAAGCAGCACAAGGTTACAGACCCCGCCGAAGCTAAAGTGCTGAGTGCGTACCAGAATTCGCTGCAGCAGGAGACGAAGTACATTCCCACCTGGGTGAAGGTGGCGGTGGCGCTCGCCCTCGGCTGCGGAACCATGATCGGCTGGAAACGCATTGTGGTTACGGTCGGGGAGAAGATCGGCAAAGAACACCTCACTTACGCACAGGGCGCCTCCGCCGAACTTGTCACTATGGGAACGATCTATCTGGCCGACCAGTGGGGGCTCCCGGTGAGTACCACTCACATACTCTCGTCCGGCATTGCCGGGACAATGTTTGCGAATCGCTCCGGCTTGCAAGCCGATACACTACGCAATATCCTGCTGGCGTGGGTTTTGACGCTGCCTGTTTGCGTGCTTTTGGGAGCAGGCATCTTTTCGGCCTGCCTGTACCTGCTGCTGCACGTTTTCGGCGTACACTAACCGCCGAACGCATCGGCCAGGAAGAGTTGCAATTCGCTCCAGGCGCGGTGGGCGCTTCGCGCTTGGTAAACAATGCCCATTTGCGGATTGTTCGCCCCTTCGTTCATGAATCCGTGAACCGTTGCGCCGTACGCGTGCAACTGCCAATCCGCGCCCGCCGCGGTCATCTCCTTCGCAAGACCTAGGACTTGGTCCGGCGGAGCAAAAGGATCGTCCCAACCATGAAAAGCAATGATCTTGGCCTGAATGGCCGCGGCGGGCAAATCCGCCGGCATGAACAGCCCGTGGAAACTGGCCACACCTTTGGCGGGTGCGCCCGCACGCGCCAGATCGAGCGCGCATAAGCCGCCAAAACAAAATCCGATGGCCCCGATATGCGTGCCGTCAATCTCCGGGAGCCCTTGAGCCATCTCGAACACATCGAGCAGACGCTTGCGCAGCAAGGCGCGGTCTTGTATCAATGGGGTGATGAGTGCTTGGCATTCTTCAGTGGTTTGGCCGCGCTTTCCTTTGCCGAAGAGATCCACCGCCAATCCGGCGTAACCCCAAGCCGTCAGCCTTTTCGCGAAGTCCTCCTGTTCGGGCGAGCGGCCATTCCAGGCGTGAAAGACCAGAACTAGGGGTGGCTTTGAGTGCGCGTCGTCAAAGGCTAGCAAGCTATCAAACGTTTGGCCGTCTAACGAGTGTTCCACGGCGCGGGTTGTAACGGACATCTTCCGATGATACTGCTTACGCGAGCGTGCTTAGGCAAGCAACGTTCGACTGCAACTCCTCATAACGCGCCACTGAGTTGCGCGCGTATTCTCCATAGCGCGCGCTTTCGAGCAAAGCTGCATCCGCAAAGGCGTTTGCAGGAGCAAAGGGAACAGTGGTTTTGCGGACCACGCTTTCCGCGATGTCGTCCAAATGCGCCGCCAGTTTTCGCCGCATATCGATCAGGCCCCCTTCTTTGAAAAAATCCAAATCCTTCTCGTTATGCATGAAAGTGATTTGATTCCAGAACAGTGCCGCCGCGCTGAGCGCTGCCTCAATAATCATTTGGCTGGCGTGTGTATGCTCTTCCCGGTTCACGCCAAATTCGAAGTCTACGGCTTCCGCCATCGTGCGTAACGAGGCAATAGTCTTACCAATGTAATCGCGCAACGCGTCCGCTCGCCTGCGCAATTCGGCGCGTTGGGCCCCGCTTTCAATCAGCCGTAAGAGTTCCGCTTCGCTATGCAGAACGGATGAAAGGGCGCGGCGCATGGTGGTGACTGTGCGCACCGGCCATAGCTGATCGAAGACGAATGCCATTATCACGAGCGCCAGCAAAATCCCGATGAGACGGTCGCGCGCGGGTGCCAATTCCGTGGGAGCGCTGAATCCTTCGAACGCCACTATGTAGAACGAAAAGGCGATCTGCAATCCAACGTAGTTAAATCGCCGTCCGGTAGCGCACCATGCGGAGATGAAGGCGATGACGCCAACCAACACCACGAGCGAGGTAATGGAGTCCATATAAGGGAACAGAAAAGCGGTTGCGCCCAATCCGAAAATCAAGCCGCCTATGGCGGAGCCCAGCAACCGGAAAATCAGTCGTTGCTTGATAGCGCCGCTGTTGCTCAGTCCGGTAATCAAGACCGTGGTCACTGAGGTTGAAATGCCCGGCCACGCCACCGCGTGATAGATGATGTAACAGATCGTGGAGCACAAGCTGATCTTCAGAGCGAAGGCCACCGTGTCTTTGCTTCTGAGCAGTTCCGGGCGCAGTAGCAGCACTTTTTGGGCCGGCAAAGCCACCATATCTTTGTCCTGCCTGGCGTCTTTCACCGGCATGGACAAGATGGTATACAGCGTGCTTTCTACCCGGTCGAGAAGGCTCTCGCCCGGCCCACTCTCGAGTGCTAGTCTCTCACGGGCAGCCGGATTAAGATCTACCTTCAGTTTGCCGCACAATTCCGCGATGGCCGCGCAACGTTCTCGCACCTCGGCAGTAACAACGGGATTTTGAAAGGCGAAAGCAGCGGCAAAGTCCATGAGCTGCGCGAGCATAGTGATTCGCACACGCGTCCCCACGGGAAGCCCGCCCACATCCAGATTGCGCTCGACGATTTTGTTGTAAAGATCCTGCATCCCCGCCTGCCCTTGGACCGCCAGGCGCGCCACGCGGAGAGAGGCTTCGTGGATATCCCCGGCCGCCGCGCCCTGGGCATAGAGTTTGAACATGGCCTCCAACGCTTGATACCTGGCCCGCCGTTGTCCCTGTAGCTCCTCCGCCGGATGCCGGCTGCCAAAGATATACTCGACAGCGACCGAGGCCCCCTGCGCCACCGACGCCGTGGCCAATAGCCAGAGTGAGCCTTTCACCAGTGCGTCCGCCGGGGCTTCCACCTCCCACATCGCAATTAAGGTGCAAAATATGAAACCCAAGGCCGAGGCAAGCGGAGTCAGGCTGCTGCCCAGCATTAAGATGCCCGCCAGGAACGTCACCACCGCGACGCTCACAACCCGCGCCAGTGGGTCGTTATCGGTCAAAAGCACTACGCCGAGTTCCAGGCCAACGGCGATAGTCAAAGTAAAGAAAAACAGGATACTCGAGCGTATTGATATTGCCGGGCTATCGCGTCCCACTAGAAAGACGAAGTAGAGCCCGATAGATGCAAAAGGCATTCGCAGCGTCATCAGCACCAGCAACGTAAGGATTGACGCGAGCGTGATCCGAAACGAGGCGTTGAGCCGTCCGGGAGTCGGCTGGAGATCCTCCCGAATTCTTCTTGTCCAGAGAGACTGCATTGCGCCTACCGCACCACCGTGACCGCAGTGGCCCCAATACGGAACAGTCTTGGATCGGGATCGGTCACTCGCACGCGCACCGGGAATCTGGTGGATAGATGTACCCAGTTTAGTGTTCGCTCAATTTGCGGCAAGCCTGACGTCACTTTCCCATCTTCGGGAAAAACGCCGAAACCGATGCTCTCCACCGTGCCGTTGAACCTTCGGGTTGGATGCCCCATGAGATAGACGTCCACATGATCTCCTAAGTGGATATCCTTCAGCTTCGACTCGCGATAGTTCGCGATGACATACCACGTGCGCGAGTCGATGAGGGTGAAGATCGGAGCGCCCGGCCTGGCATAGGCCCCCTCTGCGATATTCATGTTGGTCACATAGGCGTCGAACGGAGAAACCACCCGGCACCGCTCCAAATCGAGCCGGGCGCTATCCACCCTCGAGGCTTTGGCCGGACGTTGCGACATCAGCGTGTCTACTGTATCCACGGTGTGAAGGGCTTGCCCCAACTTTGCTTGTGACTCGGTGGCTTGAATGTCCGCCTCCTGTTCCTTCAACTCGGCTTGCCGCAACTGTGCCTGAGCCTGTGCCAAGGCGGCTTGTGCCTCATCGTAATTTCCTTGAGCCACGCTCAATTCCAGCAATATATCAGCCGCTGAGAGGTCGCCCGCGTCAACCGATAAAAACGTGATGCCTTGTTTGAAATGCTGCGCCAGCTTCAGTTTGTCTACAAGCGGAGCCAACGGATTGGCGTAGATACGGAGGAGATCGTTCGCCGTAATGAATCTTACGTCCGGCAGTGCCTTGGCATGTTCGACATAAGCCTTGAGAATTCTAAAACAGCGTTCCGCATCTTCCGCAGTCCGGCGGTTTGGGAGAACCCACTCTTCCCTCTTCCGCATCGCCCCGTGAGAAAAGTTCACTGCATCCCAAAACTCCGTATGAACCATTTCAGTGGGATGGTAATAGGTGCTGATCAAGCCGCCGCCCGCCTCTCCGAAGTGTTTTACCGCGCTATCGAACTGCCGGTAGGTTTCACTCGCGGGAACCTTGTGATCGAGATCGGCGCGTATCTGGTATGGACCCATGTTGTACACATACAGCAAACCGCCATACCAGAATGGCTGGTCGTTCAGCCCGACTTGCGACCCCTCATCCAAATAAACATGGACTCCCATGCGCCGCAACGCCAAGTTCGACTGCGGAGCCCACGAAGATCCCGGCTGCCCGTAACACACCGGAGTCACACCAAAAATACGACCCACATCTTCGAAACCCGGCCTCTGTCTTCTCTCGAACTCCTCGGCTCCTTCGAGCAATCCGAGATGTTGCAAAAGCACCGCTGGGGCCGGTTGGATGCTATGCGAGTCGGAGTGATAACCGATACCGTGTTTCCCCAACGCTTGGATGACGTCCCGCCGTCCCCGGCGCTCCAGCACCCTAGCCTTTTCACCGACAACCTTGAAGGTGGCCCGCACGCCCAGACTGGTCAGATCGTTGGCTATCCGTAAAGCCGCATCGTCCGCAATCGGGTCGATGTAGTCTTCCGTATCGAACCACAGAACAACATAAGTTACTCCTTGGGCTGAGGCCAGACTTGCCACAAACAACAGCAGGCCGAATGCGAGCCACCTACTCGGCATCTCGCACACACCGGAAACCCAGCGTCCCCGCTCTATCTTTCGCTGGTGCCATCAACAAATACTTGCCGTGCTCGGTCAGTTTATAGGTCTCCGGAAAATACCAGATCGACCCTTGTGGCTGATAATAACTCCCACCTCTCAGAATGGCGGCGCGAGTATGCGTGTCCATAAACTCATCGGTCCATTGCCAAACATTCCCCACCATATCCATCACTCCGAACGGGCTTGCGCCAGTCGTGTGCGCCCCCACATTGTCCGGCCCCGTGAGATCCCTTCCCTTATCCGGCTTCGGCACGGCATTCTCATCCCAATGATTCCCCCAGGGATACAGCCGCGCATCGCTGCCTTGTGCGGCGTATTGCCACTCCCATTCATGCGGCAAGCGTTTGCCGGCCCACTGGGCGTACGCGCGAGCGTCTTCCAGCGAAACCCATGTTACTGGCTTGTTCTCCCACCCGGCCGGCGGCGCTCCCTCTTTCCAATCGCGCAGAAAATTGTGATCGTCAACCGGCCGATAGTGGCTGGCATCCAGAAACTTCTTGAACTCGGCATTAGTCACTGGGTAGCGATCAATATCGAAAGCCGCCACTTGCATTTTGTGACTGTGCGAGCGCCGTGGTGAATCCTCCCATGGATACTCAACGTCGAGCCCCACCCAGTTATCCCCTTCAATCTCGATACCGCGCACGTCGAACTGAAAATCGCCTGCGGGAATGCGAATCATATCCTCGCTGGCAGCTTTCCGCCGTGCGGTTGAACCTATGTCGATAATCTTCTGTGGAAGAAAATGCCACTCGTGCGAATACGCGCTTAATGGCTTCCGCGTAAATTCGCGTCTCTTTTCCAGGAAAGCCTCGAAGTCGGCCGATTCCATATCGGCTGGCTCGGCTTGATCCACCACAAGCAGGGCGCCATACCCATGCGCTTCCATCGCGAAATTCGTGCTGGACTTCAGCTCCACTCCATTCCAGATATCGAAATACTGGTGGCCTTTTACTGCCGGCAGCGGAATCTGTGGCCCTTCCACTCGATACTCGTTTCTGTTCACGAACAGGTACAACGTCTGCCCGTTGCACGGAAATTTCGAAGCGTAAACTCCGTATTGAATCACCGGTACAAATGGCTCCCAATCGGCGCTCGCTAAGCAGTTTGGGAACGCCCGTTCCACATGCGCCACTCGCCGCAGCGCCTCTGCATCGCGGTCTGTCAATTGATTCCAAATGCCCCAGATATTCTCCCAACTCACATAACCCATGCCATTGAAGAACGCATGCTGCAAATCATCCGTCTTGTCGCGCGCCCACCTGTCGGAGATGTGCGACATATGCCGCGATTCCAGCCACTTCTGTTTGCTCGCAGTCGGCGCGAATTTGAAGTTCCAATACGCCCAACTCATGTTGTTCCAGAGCAAGCCTTCGTCGGCGCCCGGCGCGCCCTCCGGCTCGAAAGCCACCGGATGCCCAGTCTTATCGGAGGCGGTGCGATACGCCCTGGGCAGACCATTGAACGTGTCGCCGTTTACGCCATCTACGCCGATCTCCGCCATCAGCTTGGCGGTCGCCTCCCAGTGCGGCATGCCCGGATCCCGCGTCCCGTTGTCCCAAGCCATCGTCGGAAACAGGACCCGCACGTTGCGCCGGTGAAAGTCTTCCACCATTTTGCGCAAGGCCGGCGCGCCTCCCGGCAAATCGCGCGCCAGGTCCCACTGGTTCCGATTGTCAATGCCGATGTTCGGGTACACCGGCCACAGCAGCACGCTATCGATACCGCCGTAGCGTTTCTCTAAGTCATCCAAATATTTGTCCACGGTCCAGCGGTTCTGCGTCACATCGAACAGCGTTCGCTCTTCCACCATCACCTGCGGCGAAACGAAATTACGCTGGATCCACTGAAACTCCGGACGATTGTACTCACTGTCGTCATAACCCATGCGCGTCTTACGCTCAGCCCGCCACGCCTTCAGATCGCGCAGCCAGGCATCGTGATCCGCCGCTGGATCGTTCTTGAACTCGAACAACTCGCCCACCCACGCCACCGGCCCGCCGTTCGGCTGTCCCGGTCCTAAAATTTGGTTGCCTTGGGGCTGATGTCCCGTCTCCTGCGCCCAGAGCGATGCTGTCCCTGCCAGCAAAATGAGCAAACTACGCGCCTTTGTCATCAACGAGAATGTATCACTTCGAACGCCTCTGCCTTCATCGCGCCGGAGGTGCCGGAAGCATGTTCCGAATGGCCGCAATGTGCCAGCCGGAATGATCGTGCATGAGTGTGATGGAGGTCCACATTTTCCGCGTCGGATGGCCGGCGGCATCCAGCAGATCGTAGCGGCCATCGGCAATGGCGACGGTTTTGGCAACAAAGCGAATCGATTCGATGGTGATCGTGCGCTTCCCGGATTCACGCTGCGAGGCGGCAATGGTTCCTTGCACAACTGCGGAACGGCCTTTGCGCCATTCGCCAGAGGAAACCAGTTGATCGGCATCTTCAGTGAACAGGCGTTCCAGGGCTTTCGGATCGGGATGTTCGCGCACGTCAACGTATTGTTGAACGACCGCGCGGATGGCGGCGGTTTGATCGGCGGCGGGCAGGGGCTTCACCACGGTGAGTAGGCACAACCAAAGCAGAGAAAATCGCATCTTTTCATTCTGACGCTTCCTCCGTCTGAATTTGTGTTATTGCTGAAGGAGAAGGAACGGCACCTTGTCATGCCGCCCCTTCTTGTTTGAGGGCTAATGTCCGGACTTAGTCCAACGCAGCTTTAAAACGATGGTCCCGAAAATCGCTGCCCTATTTGAAGAGCGGAATTCGCGTGCCGGATAAATCCGGCCGCTCCCGGCAGCTATCCATCGACAACGCTGTCGAGGAATTACCACCGGTCGGCACTGCTCGGTCTCGGCATGGAAGGTCAGTGGCGATATCTAGGGGAATTCGCTGAGCGATTTGGAGACATGCGAGAGC
Organism: Bryobacterales bacterium; assembly: GCA_963785595.1. Taxonomy (GTDB): domain Bacteria; phylum Acidobacteriota; class Terriglobia; order Bryobacterales; family Bryobacteraceae; genus Bog-105. Next base: position 37,771 of record CAWAVY010000009.1, read on the forward strand.
CCTGAGTTGATTTGAGTGGGCTACTTTAACAGAGTGTAGTTCACTACCACGTCGGTGACGATCTCGACGGGTTGGCCGTTGAGCAGCGTAGGTTTGTAGCGCCACTGGCGGACGGCATCCAGAGCGGACTGCGTGAGATCGTCGTCGGGTGAAGAGAGTACGCGAATGTCGAGGGGTACGCCGTCTTTGGAAATCACCATCTCAAACAGAACTTTGCCTTGAATGGCTGCGGCCTTGGCTGCAGCGGGATAGATGGGTTGGATTTTGACAACCAAATTGGCTTGTTCCACCGCGCCGCCCACGCGGATTGGCTTGGAAGGGCTGGACTCCGATGGCGCGGCAGGTGTGCCTTGCGCAGCCACGTTCACTTGCTCCTGGACCGCGCCGAGGGTAAGCGTTAAGCCGCGATCGACTTTGGAATCTTCCTTCACATTGAATTCGCGGAATAGAGTGGCAAAGCCGGGCTTTTGAACGCGCAGAATGTATTGACCGGCCGGCAGAGGTTCAAATATGAACTTGCCGTCCGGCGAAGTGGTGGTTTCTAGTTTGGTGTTGGTATCGGGATCGTACAGCAAGGCTTTCGCATCGGGCACGGCGGCGCCGCTGGGATCGTAGAGAGAACCGCCAATGGTGGCGGCGGAAAGACCTGCGGAAGCCAACAGGCCGGCGAAGAGACTGCGATTCATAAGATGACCTCGTTCTGAAAGTGGTTGAGATTCGGGTAACAGGGTAACGGCTGAGGCGGTAATGGCCAAGACGGTAAGCGAAAAAATGGCAGCGATGGCGGCACGGCTGGAGTGTTTGCCGGGCGGTTGCAAGATGGACCGTAAGCGGCTCTCGAGAGTATCGGCGTGCGCGATGGCGATACCGGCGGCGGCGACTTGCGGCCGGGCCCTGAACGCTTGGGCGATGGCGAGCAATTCGACGGCGTAATCTGAAGGCCGGATTCCGGACTGGATCACCAGTTCGTCGCAAGCACGTTCACTTTCACGGCGCAGGAGACCGAGGGCCATCCAGGAAAGCGGCTGAAACCACCAGCAGGCGGCGATGAGACGGGCACACAACTGAGTGGCGAGATCGCGCCGGGCGATGTGAGCGAGTTCGTGCAGGAGAACGATACGGCGGCGGGAGAGCGTCCAGTGCTGGCAATCGCCCGGCAGTAGAATAGCGGGCCGCGCAATACCAAACGCCATCGGCATGAGCGATTCCGGATGAACGAGCAAGATGGGAACCCGCGAGAGACCGACCTGTGCCGAAAGGTCGCTTAACAGAAGGGCCAACTCGGCATCGTTATTTGGCCGGGCACGGCGGGTGAGAGCGCGCACACGTAAATGAGCAGCCAGCAGAGGCGTCAATGCGCACAGCGTGGCGGCCATCCAAAGCCAAACCGGCGAAAGCACTGGAATCCAATTGGTCAGAGCGCCACGGCGGGCTACCACGACTTGCTGAATGGTGACCGTGGCTTTGCCTGAAGAGCCGTGCCAGAGGGGTAAGACGATTTCAGGCAACACCGCTGCGAGCAACGGCCAAAACAACAAAAGAGTGAATGCGGAGGCGAGGATGGCATGGCGCTGCACAGGGCGCAAGCGAACCAGCAAGATGCACAGCAGTGCGCCCGCGCCCAGAATCAACGCTGAGCGGATAAATAGATTCGCGAACAGCCACAACATTAGCGGCCCTCCATATTAGATACCCTCCAGGCGGGCTTTTTCGATCAGCGCAGCCAGGCGGTCGAAATCCTCGGCGGTAAGAGTTCGGCCCGAAATATCAAGCAGAGTAGCCACGGCTTGTTCGGGCGATCCTTCGCAAAAAGTGTCAAGCATGTGGCGAACCGCCGACCGGCGCGCTTTGTCTCGCGGAACAACCGGGATAAAGACGTAGCGGAGATCCTTTTCTTCATGGCGGATATGTTTCTTTTCTTCCAGAACACGGAGCATGGCTCGCACCGCTGAATAACCAGGAGGATCGGGAAGGTTTTCGAGAATCTCGGCGGCTGTGGCGCGGCCCAGCCGATAGAGGACATCCATGATCTGGCGCTCGCGGCGGCTGAGCTTCTGCTGTTCCTTTAGCACCATGCTGCAAAAATAGCATCAAAGATGAATGCTGTCAAGGGGAAAAACTGGGTAGGCGGCTCACAGCCTGTCCCCACTTTGCGAAGATTCCGAAGAGTGAGCTTTTACTGCGACAACCTTAGGATCTGCGAGGCAACAGTTTGAAAGGCCTGGGCCAGTTCCGCCGTATCGGTCGCCAGAATGAACCGGCCCGATGGCTTTGTCGCATCGTAATTGGACGCCGGTGGATACGTCCCGTCGTTCGCCAGGCGCTTCATGAAATCCTGGTCGATTAACATTGGTTCGTTGCCTTGCAAGCCGATGGTGTAAATCAGCGTTGTAAAGGTCGGATCGTTTCGTATCGCGAATGCCTTGGAATCGGTCGCGTTAAACGCCGCCCAACGGACGGTGCGCGGCATGTCGGGTCGAATTTGAGTGGCATAATTGCCCGACTGAAATGTGTCGAGCTTCGGCATGAGGTTAGGTCTATCCAGGGTGGAGTTCTTATAGAGATCCTGGTTGGGAATAAATGCGATATCTCTACGCCCGTAAACCGAATAACCCCAATTCGAATTCGGGAAAGCGCATCCAGGCGCAGCTATAGTTGTCGGATCCGCGCGGTTCGTAATGGGCACACCGGTATAACTCAGGACAGCGGCAGTATAACCCGTGGCATTCAGTAACGTTTCGTCCGGCGCCGTCTCGGCAGAAGCGTCGGAAAGCACTCCTGTCAGCGTATCTGGCGCTGTGACTTTACAATTGCTGGCCGGCGTTGGCACCAATTGTGAAGTATTCACCGCGTCATAACGAGTATCGCTCGCTCTCTTAATGGGAAAAGGCGCCACGATTGCATTCGGCTGCCCATCGGTAAAAAGGACAATGACGTTCAGCGCTCCCGGCTGATTAATAGTCTTTACGATTTGGTCGTAACCCAGAGAGAGTCCCTGTGCCGTGCTGGTGTCTCCTCCGCACTGGAGCGAATCCAGCAGACTCTTCAAGGGCGTTTTGAAGGTGAGCGAGGGCTTGAAATCCACGTGCGCCCCCGTTTGATAGGTAACCAGCCCCAACCGGTCTCTGCCTTCCACAAACTGTTCGACAAAATTCTCGGCGCTGCTTATCAGCGCGGCGCAGGAACCATTTTGGTTCATTGAGTTGGAACGATCCAGTACCAACATAACGTTGGAGTCGCGGCGTGTGGCTTGCCCGCTCGCCGACACAGTGCTGTTGTTAAACCCTATCATCCGCATGAAATAAGTGGGCAGAGTCACGGAAACCGTGACGGTCACCACGCGCTTGTGAAGCACCGGTTCGGTAATAACGATGCTGTTCGTTATATCCTGACCCCCTACGACCTTCGCTCCCATAGGCCCCGGTGATCCATGTTGGTCAGGGGACGTGGGGAAATTAGCGCTGAAGTATTGTGCCCCAATGTACTGGGCATGGCTTTTTTGCTCGTCCACCGTTTGTCCCACGTTCAGCGATCGGGCGGTCGCCAGCGCGGCAGCATCTACCGCTGACGAGAGCTTCGCTTTGACCAGATAGAGAACCGCCCCATCAATGCAGGTACCCACAATTGGGATCAGCAGGAAGGCCGATATAAACGCGACCAGCAGTAGGGTGGCGCCCCGCTGGTTTGTATTGGCATCCGCCATAACTGGTTCATCGGACGCAACGTTCGTTCTCCTTAGACTTACCTGCGCGATATCCTCAAGTCGTATGCGCTCCTCTTCTGAGGATCAGAACTCGCGGCGGCAAGAACTCATCGGGCGCCGAATCGCCTTGATTAGCATGAGCGTGGGCGCGGCGATAGCGGTGACCAAGATTGTCGTGGGCGCGCATGCCGGCTCCGCTGCCGTTACCTCTGACGGTTTGGAAGCCGGTGGCGATGTGCTTTCCTCAGGTATCGTCTACGCGGGCCTGTTGTTAGCCGCCAAGCCGCCCGATTCCGAACATCCCTACGGGCATGGCCGCTACGAAACGCTGGCGGGTCTGGCGGTAGGCGCGATTCTCTTGCTGGCCGGCGCGGCCATCTTCTGGCACGGCTTTACGACGTTTTCTGAGTCTAGCCCTTTGCCCGCTTATGCTCTTTACCCTCTGCTGGCTTCGGTGGTTATCAAAACCGTTCTCGCCGCCGCCAAATTCCGTGTCGGACGCAGAATTTCTTCCACGGCCCTGCAAGCCGACGCCTGGCACGACATGACCGACCTCTTTTCCACCATCGTGGCGCTGGTTGCCGTGAGCCTAACCTTGCTAAACGCCACCCGTTTTGGGGCAGCCGATCATGTGGGCGCAATCCTTATCGGTGTGATCATCTTTTCGCTATCGATCCAGGTGGTCCGCCGCACCATCGATAAATTAGTTGACACCATGCCCGACCCTGGCAAGCTGGCCGAAATCCGCCGCGCGGCCCTGCGTGTGCCGGGGGCGCTGGGGATTGAAAAGTGTTTCGCCCGCCCCACCGGCCTGCGCTATCACGTAGACCTCCATCTGGAGGTCGATCCCTCTTTGACGGTGCGCGATTCGCACGAAATCGCCACGCATGTGCGCGGCGCGATTAAGGATTCACTGCCGTGGGTAGCGGACGTTCTGGTTCACGTAGAGCCGTCTCCCGCCGTTGTTTCAGAAACAGCACATGGAAAATAAGGATTTCGCCCAACTACTGAGTGAGACCGCCGACCTGATGGAGATCGCCGGCGAGGACGGCTTCCGGATACGCAGCTATCGAAACGCCGCTTCCGTTTTGCTGGGCCATCCCGAACGGGTGCAGGACATCCTCTCTAACCCGGAACGAAAAGTGACCGAAATCGCCGGCATTGGCAAGGGTCTGGCTGCGGTTCTGGCCGAGCTGGCCCAACGCGGTTCATTTGAACGGCGCGATGAGATGCTGGCGAAATATCCAGCGTCGGCACTGGAGCTTCTTAAGATTCAAGGCCTGGGCCCCAAAAGCATCGCCTTGCTATATCAGCATCACGGGGTTAAAACCGTGGACGATCTGGAAAAGATCTGCCGCGCGCAAAAGCTGCGCGAGTTGCCGCGCATGGGCGCCAAGCTGGAAGAGAAAGTTCTGCGGTCGATTGAGTCATATAGGAAGAGTGCGGGCCGCTTCCTGCTTAGCTTCGGGCGGCGGACGGCGGACGAATTGGCGGCTGAATTCCTAGCGCTGCCCGGGATGGAAAGAGTGGAAGCCGCCGGGAGTTTGCGGCGCGGGCGCGAAACCATTGGCGATCTGGATATTCTGGTCACCGGCACGAATGCGGCGGGCGCGCTGGAACACTTGATTCGTCACCCCAAATCGCAGGAGGTTTTAGGGCAAGGGGGAAATAAGGCCAGCGTCACATTCGGTGTTGAGCGGCTGCAAGTGGATGTGCGCGCCCTGCCGCATGAGAGCTTTGGCGCGGCCATGCAATATTTCACCGGCAGCAAGGAACACAATGTGGCTCTTCGCACGCACGCCATCAAGCAGGGCCTCACGCTGAATGAATATGGCCTGTTCACGCTGGAGGGGAATCAGCGCGTGGCCGGCGAAACCGAAGAAGAGATTTACCAGCGGCTGGGTTATGCCTGGATTGCGCCCGAACTGCGTGAAAATTCCGGCGAACTCGAAGCGGCGCAACGGGGCGGGCTGCCAAACCTTGTGCAACTTGCCAATATACGCGGCGACCTTCACATGCACACAACTGAGACGGACGGCAAAGCCACGCTGCGGGAAATGGCGGAAGCGGCGGCGGCGCTCGGCTACGAATACATTGCGATCACCGACCATTCGAAAGCTTTGGCGATGGCTAATGGACTCGATGAAGCGCGTGTGGTGGCGTTCGCGCGCCAAGTGAAAGAATTGAATCGCGATGGGTTGCCGCTGCATGTTTTTTCAGGCCTGGAATGCGATATTTTGCGCGACGGCGCGATGGATATTGCCGAAGATGCGCTGGCGGAGCTCGATCTGGTGATAGGCAGCGTGCATAGCCATATGAATCTGGAAGCGGCGGAGATGACGGACCGATTGCTGCGCGCGCTTGAATCGCCGGCGCTGCGGATTTTGGGCCACGCCACGGGACGGTTGCTCTTGCAACGCGAATCTTATCCTTATGATTTTGAGCGTGTCGCCACGCAGGCTGCGGCCCGCAAGGTTTGTTTTGAGGTGAATGCCAGCCCCGAACGCCTGGATATTCCGGCTCCGCTGATTCGTTCCGCCAAAGCGAAGGGATGCCGCTTTACGATTTCAACGGATGCGCACCGGCCCGGGCATTTGAATAACATGCGGTATGGGGTGGTGACGGCAAGGCGGGGGTGGCTGGAAGCGGCAGATATTCTGAATACGCGGCCATTGGGGGAGTTTAGGGCGGCTTTGGCGGTGCCATCCTCCGAACATTCAGGCTGAAACCCCAACGCAGTAGGATGGAGTCAATGACGGGCAAGGTAAGCGTGGTAATCGAAAAGGACGAGCGAGGCTGCTATGCGTGGTGCCCGGAATTGAAAGGTTGCCAATCGCAGGGGAAGACAGTCGAGGAAGCGCTCGTCAATATCCGGGAAGCCACGAACTTTTCCTCGAGACCCTTACCGACGAAGAGCGCTCGGCAGCATTCAGCCAGGAGATTCTGACCACCGCCGTGGAAGTTCATGGTTAAACTGCCGCGCCTTACCCCCGCAGATGCCGAAGCGATGTTGTTGAAGTTAGCCCTTAATATTCCCCAGCTTTTTCTTCGCCGCCGCCGCGAACTTCGAATCCGGCGCCAGATGAATCACTTTCTGAAAAGCCGCCTTAGCCGCCACCGGATTGTGCAGCTTCTCTTCCGTTTCTGCCACCTTGAAAAACGCCTCAGCCGAACTCGGATTATAACGAGTGGCGTCTTTATAACGGCTCAAAGCTCCCACAAAGTTCTTCTTACTCCAATAGAAATCCCCAACCTTGATATTGCGCTCCGCTTCCAAAGGATTCAGAACGTACCTCTTGGGTGCAACCGATTCATCTTCTTCGGGAGGATTCGTTTCATCGGGCGGCTGCTGTTGGGTGGGTGGCGGCGCTTGCGCCCCCAGCGTTCCGCAGCCAATTAAAGCGAACAAAACCAAACCCAGCAACGCGCGTGCCACAATTAAAATTATAGCTGCCCAATGGAACTTCGTGAGAAAGTAGCGCAGCTTCCCACCCAGCCGGGCGTTTATCTTTACAAAGATGGCCAAGGGAAAATTCTCTATGTCGGCAAGGCGAAAAATCTTCGCAGCCGCGTTAGAAGTTACTTCAATGAAGACCGGCTGGCGGAAGCCAAAACCGGCACCCTCATCGGCGAAGCGCGCGACATCGATTTTATTGAGGTTGACAACAACAAAGAAGCGCTTGCGCTTGAGAACAACCTCATCAAGCAATACAAACCGCGCTTCAATATTCTGCTGCGCGACGACAAAACATTTCCCTACGTCAAGCTCACCAATGAACACTACCCGCGCGTGTACGTGACGCGGCGCATTCTGAAAGACGGCGGCACTTACTACGGCCCGTTTTTCCCAGGCAATCTGGCGCACCGGCTAGTGCATTTCATTCACCGGCATTTCAAAGTGCCCTCCTGCAAGATTGATTTCACGCGCCACCACACCCACCCTTGCCTGCAGTTCCACATTCACCGTTGTCTGGGTCCGTGTGTCACGGGGCTCACCACCGAGGAAGCCTATTCCGCCGCCGTGCGCGACGTGAAATTGTTCCTGGAAGGCCGCCATCGCGATCTGGCGAATGAACTCGACCGCCGCATGCAGGCCGCATCGGAAGAGATGCGTTTTGAAGAAGCCGCCAGCTTGCGCAACCTGAGCGTCACCGTGCGCGAAATGGAGCAGAAGCAGAAAATGGCAGCTGCGGAAGGCGATGACGTGGATATCTTCGGCTACCATGCCGAACCGCCGCTTGTAGCGGTGAACTTATTCCATCTGCGCAACGGCAAGATTGTCGACCGCCGCGAATTCTTCTGGGAAGACCAGCATGATTTCGACTCGTCCGTCTTTTTCGAAGCTCTCCTCAAGCAGTTTTACCTGAACAGCGGCTATATTCCCGGCATGATCCATGTGCCCGCCGATTTTGAGGGCAGCGCTGAGTTGGAGGAGTTTCTGAGTGAGACGCGCGGCCGTAAAGTGGAGATTCACACGCCGCAAAGAGGCAGCAAGAAGGCGCTGCTTGGCTTGGTTGAGACCAATTCCAAGCACAGCTTCGACCAGCGGTTCCGCGTGTTGAAGCCATCCTCCAAGGCGATTCAGGAAGCGCTGCAGGACGCGCTAAACCTGCCCGAAGCTCCCCGGCGTATTGAGTGCTTCGACATCTCGCATATTCAGGGGACCGACAAAGTGGCCAGCATGGTGGTTTGGGAGGACGGCAAAATGAAGAAAGCCGATTACCGCAAATTCATCATACGCACGGTGGACGGCAACGACGATTTCGCCTCTATGCGCGAGGTGATTACCCGCCGTTATGGAAGGTTGCACGAAGAGAAGCAGCCGTTCCCCGGATTGGTTCTCGTCGATGGCGGCTTGGGCCAGCTTCATGCCGCAGCCGACGCGCTTGTCGGAATCGGTATTACAGATCAACCTCTCGCCTCTATCGCCAAACGCGAGGAATGGATCTATGTCTACGGGCAGGAAGACGAGCCTATCGTGTTGGATAAATTCTCGCCCATCCTCCACTTGGTGCAGACCATTCGCGATGAAGCTCACCGCTTTGCCGTCACCTTCCACCGCACGCGCCGCAATGCGGAAAGACTCACTTCGGAGTTACATGAGATTCCCGGCATAGGGCCTCAGACAGTGAAGAAACTGTTGCGTAAGCTGGGCAGTATGGAACGCGTGCGCCAAGCCTCCGACGCCGACCTGTCAGGCATTGTGGGATCGGCCGCTGCCGGACGCCTGCGAAGGCATCTATCCGGACCATCCATCGTTAGCCCATTGGTGAACATCGCCGCCGGCCCTAAGCCGTCAGAACCCATGGAAGAGACGAATGCCAAGCACCTCGGGTAACCCAGCCTGCTGAATCTCGAGCACTGTTTTCACCACCGGATACTCCGCCCGCCGCAAGGTTACCAGCTTTCTATCCGAATCGTAAATCGCGTAGGCGGCGCGCGGGTCGCCATCGCGCGGCTGGCCCACAGATCCTGGGTTCACCATATAAAGCAAATCGGGCGCTAACTCAATCGTCCTCTCGGTCTCATGGGCCCCCACCGGCGGCAGGCTGCCGACTCGTCCTCCCTTGGCGAAGAAGCCGCCTTGTAGGTGGCTGTGTCCGAAAAAGGCCAAGGGCAAATCAAAACGTTTAAAATGCGGCCCGGCCTCGCTTGCGCTGGTAACGTATTCATCCTCATCGGCCAAAGAGCCATGCCACATCTGAAAGTCCTCCCTCTTGGCCGGACCCCTTGCCAGGCCGTGGAGGTATTCCCGCTGCGCGTCTTCCATATGGGCAATCGTCCAGACAGCGGCCGCCTGTGCCACGTCGTTAAACCACTCCAGATCTTCAATCCCCGCCACCACTTTGTCGTGATTGCCGCGAATCACGGTCGCGCAGTTTTCTCTTACCCACCGCGTAACTCGATCCGGATGCGGGTTATAGCCAACCAGGTCGCCGCAACATACAATTTCCCGATAGCTGTCTTTGGCGTCTTTGAGAACGGCCGCCAGTGCGTGCCAGTTGGCGTGGATATCGCTGAGAATCAGGAATTGCACAGAGTTATCAGCGTCACTTCGGGCGGAGCGCCCAAACGAACCGGAACGCCGATCGTGCCAAGACCGGAATTCACATATAACGAGGATCGATCGATATGATAGGCGCCTTTGGTGAACGGTGTCACCAAGTCGGTAATATTAATGTTATGGCCTAATACATCCATGTTAATTTGCCCTCCGTGCGTATGACCGGAGATAGTAAGATCAAAGCCTTGCTTCGCGGCTACTGGAAACACATCGGGATTGTGGGAGAGCAGTACGTTGAACGTGCCCGGAACCACCAGTTCCTCGACGTTTTGTAAATATGGATGGTCGCGCCGCTGATGATCCACACCCACCAGGTTTAGCTTGGCCCCGCCGAACCGCAACATTTCAACCTGCCGGCGCAAAAAGCGGATGCCTATCTCAGCAGCCTTTCGTGTGGTGTACCGTTCCACATTAGCGTGCATTTCATGGTTGCCCAGACAGCCCCAAACACCGCTCACAGCGCGCAGGCGCTTCAACTCGAGTAAGCAACGGTCCAGCGGATCGTTCCGATCGGTAATCAAATCGCCTGTCACCAGCATCAGGTCGGCGCGCAAGCCATTGGCCGCGTCCACCGCTCTGGCCAGATCGGCCGCCGTGTAAAAACTTCCCATGTGGATATCGCTGATTTGCACCAGCCGCAAACCCTGCAGATCTTTGGGAAGATTTGCAAACTTCAAAGGAATCTCGCGCACAATCAAATCCTTGCGAATGATGACGCCCGTGCAAAGCGCCACTGCCGGGGCCGCAGCCAGCGCGGTCAATGAAGTCCGCAACACTTGGCGCCGCCCCGGGCTGAAGCGCCTTACGGGGAGCCGGCGCCATAGCCACACCGCCGCCGCGATGGCGGTGATGGCCCACCAGCCCAGCAACAGAAAGCTTGCCGGTACGCCCGCCGCACCGTGCAGCCATCTTGAAAAAGGCTCAAGGCTTGCGATGGACACGGCCGCCTCGCAGACTAAGAGCGCAACCACCCAGGCTACGCGCCGCACCGGAAACACTCGAAGCAAATAGAGTTGCGCCCAAATGCCCAGCAACAGAAACCCTAAACCCGGCAATTCGCGTACGAAGACGTTTTCAATTCCCAAACCTAATTGTATCGACCGGCCTCTTCGCTACAATGCTGGTCAATGTCACTAGTTGTGATTGGATCAGTGGCGTACGATGCTATCGAGACGCCACATGGCAAGCGGGAACGCACCCTCGGGGGTTCGTGTACGTATATCGCTTTGAGCGCCAGTTACTTCACCCCACCCTCGATTGTGGCGGTGGTGGGTGAAGATTTCCTGAGTGAAGACACCGAACTGCTCAGGAGCAAAGGCGTCGATTTACAGGGCCTGGAAACGGTGCCGGGCAAGACTTTCTTCTGGTCAGGCGTTTATTCCGAAGACATGAACGACCGCAAAACGTTGCAGACCGACCTCAATGTTTTCGCGGATTTCAACCCCAAAGTCCCAGCCGCCTACGCCGGGCTGCCGTACCTGTTTCTCGGCAATATACAGCCCACGCTGCAGTTAGGCGTTCAGCAACAAATGCCGCATGTGCGCTTCGTGGGGGGCGACACCATGAATCTCTGGATCAACATCGCCAAGCCCGACTTGCTTGAGACCATTAAGCATTGGGACTTCCTGCTCATTAACGACGCGGAAGCGCGCATGCTCTCCGGCGAGAGCAACCTGCGCAAAGCCGCCGAAAAAATCTTGGGCATGGGTCCGAACACCCTCATCATTAAGCGCGGCGAATACGGCGCCATGTTGTTCCGTAAAGATACGCTTTTTATATCGCCCGGCTATCTGTTGGAAGACGTTTTCGACCCTACCGGCGCTGGCGATTGCTTCGCGGGTGGCTTTGTCGGCTATCTGGCCGAGCGCGGCTTTGATTTGCGCAACGATAACTTCGATGTTACTGAGTTACATCGCGCTGTGATTTATGGTTCCGTGATGGGTAGCTATTGCTGTGAGGAGTTTGGCGTTGAGCGCTTCCGCGACCTTACCCGCAAAGAAATCGACCAAAGGTTTGACGAATTCCGCCGATTCACCGCTTTTTGAGAGTGGGCGAAGCGCCTGGCGCGAAGTTGTATTCGTCGCGCCATCACTCGCTTTGCTCATCACTGCGTTCGCATGCTGGCTTCTGCACAAGGGTTACATCCTCTATTACGGAGACGCCCAGGCGCACCTGAATATCAGCCGGAGTATTTTCGACGCTCGCTCGCCTGGGTTCGATCAGCTTGGCACGGTTTGGCTGCCGTCCTTGCACCTTCTCACACTCCCGTTCGTTCGGAACGATTGGCTCTGGACCACTGGATTAGCGGGTACCATCCCCGCGGCCGCGTGCTTTGTGATCGCGGGCACTTCCCTATATCTGGCGGCTCGCCACACCTATCGTTCCACCCTTAGTGCGGTGGTTGTGCTGTGTTGCTTTGCGTTAAATCCAAATCTCCTCTATCTCTCGTCGATTCCCATGACAGAGAGCGTTTTTCTGGCAGGCCTGGCAACGGCGTTCCTCGCTATCCTACGCTTCGCCGCCACTCAGCAGCCTCGTTATCTCATCCTGGGTATTTTTGCCTCGTGGTTTATGAGTCTCACACGCTACGATGGCTGGTTTCTCATCCCCTTCCTCAGTCTGTTCCTCGCGCGCTCTTCCTATGAGCATCGCTGGCGCATCTTCTTTATGGTCGGTGCGGCCGCGAGTCTGGCCCCGCTTTGCTGGATAGCCAACAGTTGGTGGGAGACCTCAAATCCGTTCGATTTCGTCAATGGCCCGTATTCGGCTTCCGCGATACAGGGTGACCGGCCCTATCCCGGCCTCCACAACTGGCCGCAAGCGGCACAATATTATTTCGCAGCCGGCCGGTTGTGCGCAGGTTGGCCCTTAACTGTTCTAGGAGCATTAGGCGCGCTTGTCGCTTTGTTCCGTAAATCCATGCACCCGGCGTTCTTCCTGCTACTGACACCGGCTTTCTATGTGTGGAGCATCCACTCTTCTAAAACTCCCATACACGTGCCCACTCTATGGCCGTTCAGTTACTATAACACCCGCTATGGAATGGCGGTGATGGTCTTCTGCGCGTTTGCCGCCGGAGCATTGGCCGACCTCCTGGCCGCGCGTAGAAGATTTTTCGCGCTCATCGTACCACTTTTGTCGGTCGCGCCATGGCTCTTTCATCCCGGTCCCGAGCACTGGATCTGCTGGAAGGAATCTGAGCAAAACTCACTCTCGCGGCGCGCTTGGACCAAGGCTGCCGCCGGTTTTCTTGGCGCAAGCTACCAAACCGGCGATGGCATCCTCATCCACTTCGGAGATCTCGCCGGCATCTTCGGCAAATCTCACATTCCGCTTCGCGAGGCGATTCACGAAGGTACTCAACCGGACTGGCTGCCGGCCATCGCCGCGCCGGCGGCGTTCCACCCCGCCAAGTGGGCCATTGCGCTTCATGGGGACATCGTCTCGGTTGCTCTTCAACACTCCAAACCGCCTGCTTATAACCTAGTCCTCGAGGTAAAAACCAAAGACGATCCCATGATCGAAATCTACCGGCGCAACATCCCATGACTGAGCTTCCCTTCACCAAACTGCATGGCGCGGAAAACGACTTCATTCTGAGCTGGGCCAGCGAAGCGCCGTCAACAGACTGGCCCGCCCTCGCACGCCGGATTTGTGCCCGTACGACTGGGATTGGAGCCGATGGGTGGATGTTGGTCTGGCGCGAAACGGCCGGCTTAAGGACACGGCTTTTCAATTCCGACGGCAGCGAAGCTGAAATTTCCGGCAACGGCACGCGCTGCGCCGCCGCCTTCGCTCTCCTTCAACACGCCGCGGCGCCGCCCTTGATCGTCATCGCTACCGCAGCCGGGCCGAAATCGCTCCGCCTTATCTCGCAACACGATTATCGCTTTATGTTTGAGATGGATATGGGTACGCCGCAAACCGAAGAACTGCGCACCGCTCTCCATCTTGCCGGCCGCGATTGGGACGCCACGATTCTGAACGTCGGCAATCCGCAATGCGCCATCTTCCTAGATCGCTTACCGGCGGACTGGCGCATCCCCGCCGCTCAGGCCGAAGCTCACCCGCGCTTCCCTTATCGCTCAAACGTTTCCTTCGTGCGCGTTCTAGACCGGCATACAATCGAAGCGGTCTTCTACGAACGCGGTGCTGGCGAGACTCGCAGTTCCGGAACAGGTTCCACAGGAGCCGCCGCCGCTGCTATTCTTAGGGGTGAAGTGCAGTCTCCCGTCGAGATAAGAACGCCCGCCGGCCCGCTAAGTTTACGCTGGGACGAGAGCGTCTTTCTAACGGGCCCCGCCGAGCTAATTGGCGAAGGTAGATACTATTTTGATTTCTGAAGCTGTCCTAACCGCTAAGTCCGTCGCCTCGGAATTACGCGACAAGATCAAGAAAAAGCAAGCGCGGGTTGGCGTGCTGGGTCTAGGTTACGTTGGGTTGCCACTCGCTGTTGAATTCGCTAAAGCCGGGTTCGAGGTTGTCGGCATTGATGTCCTGCAAAGCAAGGTGGATTGTTTCAACACCGGCCATTCTTACATCAAAGATGTGCCCGATAGTACCTTCGAGCCTCTGGTCAAAAGCGGCAAGCTGCTCGCCACCACCGATTTCTCGGTGATTGGCACTCTCGATACGATTGACATCTGTGTACCTACTCCGCTGCGCAAAACCAAAGATCCGGATATGAGCTTCGTCGTGGCCGCTACCGATGCGATCGCCCGGTATATGCATCCGGGTCTCTTAGTCATGCTCGAATCCACCACTTACCCGGGCACCACAGACGAGTTAGTCCTGCCCAAGTTATCCGCCGGCGGCCTTCAAGTTGGGGAGGACTTTTTTTTGTGTTTCTCACCGGAGCGGGTGGATCCCGGCAACCAAAATTTCCAAACCGCCAACATTCCCAAAGTGGTGGGAGGCATTACCGCGGCCTGCACGGAAACCGGCGCGCTCTTCTACCAGCAGGCGCTGGAGACTGTGGTGCCGGTGAGTTCAACGCGTGTGGCGGAAATGGTGAAGTTATTGGAGAACACCTTCCGCATGATTAATATCGGCCTGGTGAATGAACTGGCGATGATGTCTTCCCGCATGGGCATCGATGTGTGGGAAGTGATAGACGCGGCCGCCACTAAGCCTTTCGGGTTCATGCCTTTCTATCCCGGCCCTGGACTTGGCGGCCATTGCATTCCCATTGATCCGTTTTATCTCTCCTGGAAAAGCAGAGAGGCTGGTATCGAAGCGCGCTTCATTGAGTTGGCAGGCTACATCAATGGACACATGCCGGAGTTCGTGGTCGAGAAAATTCAGAATGCTCTCAACGATGCCAGCAAGGCCGTCCGTGGCTCGAAGATTCACATCCTCGGCATTGCGTACAAGCGCGACATTGACGATGTACGCGAGTCTCCCGCGCTCGATATCATGCTGCTCCTGCTGCGCCTGGGAGCGCAGGTCACTTATTCCGATCCGTTTGTGAAGAATGTGGATTTGAGTGGAGAGGTACTGGAGAGCCAAGAGATGCTTTCTTCCGTGACTTCCGCCGATTGCGTGGTGATTGTGACCGATCATAGCGGGCTTGATTACGCGAGAGTGGTTGAGAAAAGTAAAGTGATTGTGGATACGCGGAATGCCTTGAAGGGCTTCCGCTCGGCGAAGATCGTGCGGTTGTGAGCTGGCACCGGATTCTCTAACTAGTTTCTGTCGCAAAATCCACAAGTGATTGATTGTAGGCGGCTTAGGCGATTTTGGATGACCTTGAGCGGCTGATCGGCAAGCTGGCTATTTGATCACTTGATGGTAATCGAGCCTCACCAGCCGCAGCCCGTCGGCGAGCCATTAAACAAATCTGCACGAAAATGTCAGAATGTACTTGACCGTCTGTTGGTTTTATTGTTTCATATATATAGATGAATCAAGAGACAATCCTCCGCAAACGGGCCCAACTCGCCGCGGCCCTCCCGTTCACGGCCGAAATCGTCCGCGGCTCCCTGCTCCGGCGCCACATTCGTCATCGCACCGGTTGTGCCGTTTGTGCCAAAGGAAAAGGCCATCCCGTGTGGGTGTTGACCGTCAGTTATCCGGGCGGAGGCACCAAGCAGTTCAGCCTCGGTGCCGAACAGAAGCCTGTCGTCCAGCGGTGGTTGCGCAATTACCACAAGCTCAAAGCCTCCATGGAGCGTCTCTGTGAGATGAATCTGGAACTGCTGCGCGCGGAGAAGAAAAAATGAGCCGCCTCCCTATTCCGCAACTCAGCTTCGCCGATCTGCAGTTGCAGAGTCTGGGGGTCCACCTCGACCCCATTTTGCAACGAATCGCCGCTTTCCTGGAGCAGCAGTCCCGCATGGTGGAATTGGTGCGCCGGGATCTGGAGCGAGGCCTGAAAAAGCCTGCCGCCGGACGCCGCGGCCTCACCCCGGAGCAGACCCTGCGCTCGTTGATTCTCATGCGCGTCAAAAACCTGGACTACCGCGACCTGCGCGAGCGCGTCAACGATGGCTTCACGTTGCGTTGCTTTACCCAGTTCGACAGTCAAGCCGTTCCCAAGCACGACGCCTTCAATCGCGCTTTCAACCGGCTCACGCCGGACACGCTGACAAAGATTAATCAACTCGTCGTGCAGGCTGCCGTGGCACTCGAACTGGAAGACGGCAAGCAGCTCCGCGTCGACACCACAGTGGTGGAAACCAATATCCATCACCCCACCGATGCCACCTTATTGTGGGACACGGTGCGCACCATCACCCGTCTGGTCGACGAGCTGAACGAGAAATTACCCCGTGGCGTCAAGAATTTTACGGATCGCACCCGCAGCGCCCGCCGGCGCATGCAAGCGCTGCAGCGCATGACTGCCGGGCAGCGGGCGCAGCAGCAAACGCCCAAGTACCGCGACCTCCTCCGCATCACAGGGAAAGTGCTGAGCAGTGCCAAGCAAGTGATTGCCGCCGTCAAGCGCCTCCGCAAGCTCGATGTGGTTCTGCGTGCGGTGGTGGACGAAATCTGTAAGCAGATCACCTCATTCTGCCAATTGGGAGAGCGAGTCATCGACCAGACACGCCGCCGGGTGCTGCAAGGAGAGACGGTTCCGGCCGAAGAGAAAGTGTATTCGATCTTCGAACCCCACACCGATCTGATCAAGCGCGGCAAGACCCTGAAGCCGGTGGAATTCGGCCACAAGGTTTTCATTGCCGAAAGCGCTCAGGGCTTGATTACCGACTATCGAGTGCTGGATGGGAATCCTGCCGATAGCGATCAGGTGTCCGCTTCCTTGGATCACCACCAGCAGACTTTCCAACACCCTCCAGACACTTATGCCGCCGACCGGGGCTTCTTCAGCGGCGAGAATGTGCAGAAGTGTAAGGACGCCGGCGTAAGCCAAGCCTGCATACCCCAGCGGGGTGGCCAGCGAACGGCGGAGCAGGAAGAGCTTGAGAGGAGCCGCGCCTTCAAGAAGGGCCAGCGCTTCCGGGTGGGGATCGAGGGGCGCATCTCCGTGTTGTTTCGCGGACGAGGCATGAAACGCTGTTTGTTCAAAGGCCGCGAGCGGTTCGAGATTCTGGTGGGCGCCGCCGTACTGGCCAATAATCTGATGCGCATCGCCGACCTTTTGGACAAGCGCAAACCAAAACGCCGGCGAGCCGCAGCCTAAGTCTTCAAAAGCCTTTTCTCACAGCAGCCGAACAAACAAAGTGTTCGGCTCAATCCCTAGCGGGAGTTTACTGTTCTTAGTAAGCTCCCGCTAGTGTTATTCAGCGGCCTTGTTACACCGTAAGCACTGGCCACAAACAGCAAACGCCGCCCGATATACAACAACCTCCACTCCCTAATTACCCACCGAAGAGTGGTGCTGGGCAAAGCCATCTGGCACCATCAATTTTCAGGCTATTTTGCGACAGAAACTAACTAGCTCTCCTCAGGGCATCCTCCACCGCATTTGGATGACGCGCCATCACGGCTAGAAGAACGCGCGCCGGTCCGTCAACGGGGCCGAGACTTCTTTTGTCCGTTTCGAGCATGAGTTCGTTTCGGGTTTACCACAGCGGCATCGACGGTCAGATTATTGGGAGATTCAAACCTTTGAATACCGATCTTATTAACGAGACTCACGGCACCCGGTACAAACGCCTTCCCGTCGGGAGTGGTCGGCATGTTGGCCGCACCAAAGCCGAATTCAAGATAAATACCCCATAAGCCTTCATGAAGATCTAGCTTTTTTATAAGGATCTCAACCAATTCGGGATATTCCAAAGTGAAGCTTCTTACTTCGGCCATGTGGGTGATCCTCCGCTTACATACGGCGCAAAATACGGTCCACCAGCCAGAGTCTTTGATGAATCATTGTTAGCGTGGATCATTCCAGAAAGCATTTGTGATCTGCCAAGGAACTCTCGCGTCCAAAACGGTTGCAACCCAGACAAGTTTGAAGAGTGGGCTCCAGACCGCCCAAGACGGATCTCACCTACAGACCAGACATCTCTTGGCTTCCCAAGCTCCTCCCAGCACATGGCGAAAATTTCGGAGGCCACCAGCCCAAGGCTGTTCGCCGGATCCCCATCATCATAAGCAACAATAGCCGCCTTAATTCCCAATGCTTTCGAGTACTTCGCGATCGTCTTTAGCGTCAAGTTCTGGGGGTTATTAAGCATTTTCGACACCGCCCCCTCCGAAATACCTAGTATGCTCGCCAGTTTTACTTGAGTGACGCCGGCACTTTTCATCTTCTTTTCAAGCTGCGCAATGAAGTCGAAGCCCACTTTATGAACAAAGGCTGTATCGCTTTCCGCAGTCCAATTCTTATTCGGCATCGCCTACCTCCTTTGAAATTTATCGGCTATAGCCTTGATCACGTCCGTACGCTGCCGTAATCTATTCGACAGCGCCAGATGAGCTGGGTCAGTCTCACCCTGGCTCTTTGGTGTTCGGGAAACTAATATGCACGCCATAAATTGCTGATTGTCCCTTTTGGGGTGAGCTAAAAATCCGTACATGCGTTGTCGTACGTTCTTTTGCTTCCATTTGAAAACGTAACAAAGACGGTTATCCGGAGAACCCCAGCCATGATGATAATCATCAAAAACTTGGCCATCCATCCAATGCTGGAAGCGAGCCAAAACATCTAGTCTCGTTTTCTCCGGCAACCCGTCGAAGACAGATTTCGCGTTCAGGTTCTCATCGCGGTCAAGCTGCAAGAATGCCAAGCCCCTTCTGGAATTAGGCGGAAGCCCTGATATGAATGTGACGACACATGGCATCTCCAATCCACACTCTAACTTTACCTACAACTCAAGTTTTGTGCAACTGTGATAGCACCAAAAACGGCTCGGAGGAATCCCGGTTATTTAGAAAATAGACCCATCGGCATTAGACGATCTCGGTCACCGGAACTGCCCGAAATCCACCTGGCATAGGAAAGCTGTTCGGTGTGTGGCAGACCACCCCGCCAGTGCTCACGCGTGACTGGCCGATCGCGTCGCGCACGAAGTCGAGATTGACTGTATCGCGGGTATCGGGAAGTTCCGTCCACTTCGTTTCAAACAATTCGAGGCGGCCGCCCGCATCCACCACAAAATCCACCTCGCGAAACCGATCGCGCCAGAAGAAGAGACTGCCCGTGCGTCCTGCGCGGCGTTCGCGCGCGCGAAGTTGCGCGAAAACAAACGCCTCCCAGACCGTGCCAACCGCCGGGGATTCTCGTAGCGCTTCCTCCGACCGGATATTCAGCAGAGCGCAAAGCAGACCGGTGTCGGCAAGGTAGAGCTTTGGGCTTTTAACCATAGATTTCGTTTTGTTCGAGAACCATGGCTCAAGCAAGACGGCCTGTCCGGAGGCTTCAAGCGTGGACAACCACTGGTTTGCCGTTGAAGGTGAAATACCAACATCGCGCGCCAGGTCGGCTTTGTTCAAAGGTTGGCGGAACGGAGGGCGCAGGCACATAAAAACCGTTCAAAGTCGCGCAAACTGCCGACATTTGCTAGGGCACGCACATCACGTTCGAGGTACGTCGCCAGATAGGAGTTGTAAAAAGCTACCGAGTCAATGTCGGGGTTGGCATACAACTCCGGGAAACCACCGCGTACTATCGCCGTTTCCAGTCCGGCCTTGGGGAATGCTCCGCGTATCTCAGCGAACGACAGAGTTTCGAGTTCGACGTTGTCGACTCGGCCTGCCAAAGATTCGGAGACTTCCTTCATTAGGGTGAACTTCTGCGACCCGGTTAAAGGAACTGTCCATTGCGCGTGCGATGAGCATCCAACGCTACTTTAAGATGCCGAAGTAACCGCGGTGCATATTGGACTTCGTCAATGATGACAGGCGGTGGATAACGTTGAAGGAAACGTTCTGGCTCCTTTTCAGCCTGTTCAGCTTCGGTGGGAAGGCCTAGCGACACAAACGTATAGTTTGGGAACAGGTGCAGGAAGGTTGAGGTCTTGCCGGTTTGTCTGGCGCCAGTCAGGACGATCACCGGCCGGGTCTTAGCAGAGCGTTGCAAGCGAGCTTCAATATCACGCAAGATTCACATATGCAAAATATACGATACAATCGCACATTTTGCACGTCCGATATCCACTCGTATCCCCGCCCAATTTTCGACAAAGGCAAATTAGTTTTAAAATTCCGCCCATCCCAGTCGATATGATCCATTGGAAGGAGACGCGTCAATATGATCGGTGGCGTATCACTGGCACTCATAAGCACTACGGCTCAATATCCGGCAGCGCAAAGCGCTCCACCTCCCTCAAAGACGGTCAGTTTCCCCGAAGATAGCGTTCAACTCAGTGATGAGACGCAGCGTACTCTGACTACCTCGAAACAAAGCGCATCACAGCCCGGCCCCACTCTTGGTCAACTGGTAAGAGATGCCGCCAACGGAGATATTAGCGCTTTGGCACGATTAGCCGTGGTCGGCTAAACCACTGACTCCCCAGCTCCGTCCCCGCTATCCATGCCCATCTGCGAAAGCCGGTAGCGTAAGGCATTCCTCGTCAATCCCAACATCCGCGCCGCCTGGCTCTTATTGCCATTCGCCCGCCGCAGCGCTTCCCTGATCATCATCTGCTCCCAATGCTCCAGCGTTTCCCCTTCCGGTAACAGTGGGGCCTGCTGTGATTGCACGCCCGCGCTTACGCTACGCGCTTCTTCCAAACGGATATCGCCCGGCTGCAGAGTGTCACCCGCCGCCAGCACCAGGCTCCGTTCAATCGTATTCTCCAACTCCCGCACATTCCCTGGCCAAGCGTGATCCAGCAGCCGGTCCACCGCCGCCGGACTGATTTCCCTCGGTCTCGAACCTAACTCCTTACTCAGTTTCGCCACAAAGTGCAGTGCCAGAAAAGGGATATCCTCGCGCCGCTGCCGCAAGGGAGGAATATTGATCGGCACCACATTCAACCGGTAATATAAGTCTTCCCTAAATCGCCCCTCCTCCAACGCCGCGCGTAGGTCCACGTTGGTTGCCGCAATCACTCGCACATCCACATTGCGAGTCAGGTTTGAACCCAGCCTCTCAAACTGCCGCTCCTGCAAAATCCTCAGCAACTTCACTTGTATGTTGCCCGGCACGTCTCCAATCTCGTCAAGGAACGCCGTGCCTTGGTCCGCTTGTTCAAACTTGCCCGGCTTACTCACCGTCGCGCCGGTAAACGCGCCTTTTTCATAGCCGAAGAGTTCGCTCTCCATCAGATTTTCAGGCAGCGCGGTGCAGTTGATCTTCACGAAGGCATGCCGGCTGCGGGGCGAATGATGATGAATGGCGCGCGCAATCATGTCCTTTCCCACGCCACTCTCGCCCGCCAGCAACACCGTGGCGCGCGTCGGAGCCACACGTTCCACCGTCTGAAAAATGTCGCGCATCGCCGCGCTTCGGCCAATAATATTGTCGAACTGATAGCGTCCGTCCAGTTCTTCACGCAGCCGCCGGTTCTCATCGCGCAACGCCTGCACCGCCATCACCTTCTCTACAACCGTAGTCAGATGGTCGAGCGAAAACGGCTTCTGCAGAAAATCCGCCGCACCCAACTTCATCGCCTCCACCGCCGTTTCAACAGACCCGTGCGCGGTCATCACAATCACCGCCGCCTGCGCCCCGCGCCCTTGCAGTTGCTTGATCAATTGAATGCCGTCCATACCCGGCAGCCGCAAATCGGTGATCACCGCTGCCGCCAACCCAGCCAGCGGTAGCGCCTGCTCCGCACTGGCGGCGCCGTCTACCTCAAACCCCAGCGATTCCAAATGCAACTGCACCACTCTGCGCAGTTTGTCTTCGTCTTCAACCAGTAGAATTCTTCCCGCCGCCATGTTTAATTTCAACTTTAGTACGTTGGTGAATATGAGCACAGCACGCAAAAGCAAGTTCGGCTTGCCTACGACAGTTGTTGAGCCCGATCAGGAAACCGGAGTTTTTAGCGATAACGATTACGAGCACAGCCCCGCGGACCCGCGCATTCGCTGCCCGCATTGTGATTGGTCTCCCAAACCCGAGAGCCGCTGGCAGTGTGTTTGCAAGCATCATTGGAACACCTTTGATACCGGCGGCATCTGCCCCGCCTGCTTGTTCCAATGGACCAGCACGCAATGCCTCTCTTGCGGAGTTTTCTCCGCTCACTCGGCTTGGTACACGCACCCTGCCGAATAACTAGCCCACCGGCAGAACAACCTCAAACTTCGTCCCTTTGCCTTCTTCGCTGAAAACTTGTATCCGTCCCTGGTGCTCGTCCACAATCTTCGCTACAATCGGCAACCCTAAGCCCACCCCTTGCGGCTTGGTCGTAAAAAACGGATTGAAAATGCTTTCCAGATGTTGCGCCGGAATTCCATGGCCTTCATCCGTCACCCAAATCTTTACCTCGCCCGCGCTCCGCTCCATCCGCACTTCCACTGCCTGTCCCTCCGCGCTCGCTTGAATCGCGTTCTGCACTAGATTAGACAGCGCCACTCTCAGCAAATCCGCATCGAACACAAACGTGCATGCATTCCCGGCGCGGTTCACTACCATCCGCACCTGTTGCTCGCGCGCCAATTCAGCCTGCTGCCGCATCACGTCGTCCACCACCGCATTTAAATCCGCTTCTATCGGCTGAATCTGCAACGGCCGCGCAAAATTCAGAAAGCTGGTAATCAAGCTGTTCATGCGGTTGACTTCGCTGCCGATGTACTCCGCCATTTCCGCGCGCACTTCCGGCCGCGCCTCGAGCGTCTCCTTCGTCAACATTTCCGCCGACGCCTTAATCGTCCCCAACGGGTTCCGCAACTCATGCGCCAACCCCGCCGTCAATTGCCCTAACGCCGCCAGCCGCTCACTGCGCCGTAATGAGACTTGCGCCTCTCTCAGGTTCTTATTCGATTCCGTCAACTGCGCCGCCGCCTCTTCCGTCCTTCTCATTTGCAATCGCTTCGCGCGCGCCTGCTCGTAAACCAGAAACGCCACAATCGCAAAAAACGCCACCCGCAGAGACATCACGCTGATCTGGTCTGGCGGTAACTGCGACCGGTCATAATCGAAAACCGGCAGCAGGAACGAAAAGTACGCAAGCCCGGCAATCACCGTCACCGTGATCACTCCCAAGAGTTCGAACGTGGTGGCCGCCGACACCACCGGAATCAAGAAAATTTGATAGTAATAGCTCACCAACGCGTGTGACCAACCCACCAGCAGATAGCTGAGAACCATCTTTAGCCCTAGCGAAGCAATTTGGCCGCCGCGCGAGCGGAAAATTTTCAAGCGCGGTTCCACAATCTGAAACGCCCCAATCAGCGGCAACAAAATGAACGCCTGGTAGTTCGTCTCCGGCGCATTCACAATGAGCACCGTCACGAAAAGCAGCCATGCAAAGTCGCCCGCTTTAAAGAACCCGCGCCATCGTCTCATCTCACTCTTAACCGCGCTTTTGAGCATCTCCACCTATATGACAGAATAAGAGTACCCCCCTGGAAGTCCATGAGCAACTCCCATCTCGATACTCTTCTGCCCGCCGACACCGCGGGCACTGCTGAAGATTCCTCCTTCGCCGATATCCTCTCGAACTTCGAGCGCCAACACCACGAAACCGCGGGCGAAACCCTGACCGGCACCGTCGTTTCCGTCGGCCCCGAAACCATTCTGCTCGATATCGGCCGCAAAACCGAAGGCTCGTTGACTCTAGCGCACTGGAAAGAAACGCAGCCCGAAGCGCCAAGAGTGGGTGCCACGCTGCCGGTCACAGTCGGCGGCCGCGACGAAGAAGGCTATTACCAGCTCTCCACCATCAAAGTCTCCCGTCCCCGCGATTGGAGTGGTCTGGAATCCGCTTTCGCTGAAAAACGCAACATCGCCGGCGTCGTTGTCGAACAGGTGAAAGGTGGCTTCCGCGTCGACATCGGCGTGCGCGCTTTCCTGCCTGCCTCCCGCAGCGGCGTGCGCGAAACCGACGACATGCCTAAACTCGTCGGCCAGGAAATCCAGTGCCGCATCACCAAGCTTGACGTTGAAAAAGAAGACGTCGTCGTCGATCGGCGCGTGGTCGTTGAAGAAGAGCAAGCCATCCGCCGCGAACAGGCCTTCACCGGTTTGCGCGAAGGGGCTATCGTGCGTGGCCGCGTTCGCTCGCTCATGGATTTTGGCGCCTTCGTTGAATTAGCGCCTAACGTAGATGGCCTCCTCCATGTTGTCGATATGTCTTATGCGCGCGTTGCCAAAGCTGCCGATGTCGTCAAAATCGGCGATGACGTCGAAGTCAAAATCCTCAAGATCGATCCCGCCACTCGCAAGATCGCCCTCGGTCTCAAGCAACTGCAGGAAGACCCCTGGACTATCGCCGCCCGCACCTTCAAAATGGGCGACCGCGTGACTGGCACTGTCTCCCGCCTCGCCGATTTTGGCGCGTTCGTCGAGTTGCTTCCCGGCGTCGACGGTCTCATTCACCTCTCTGAACTCTCCTGGGACAAACGCGTGCGCAAGCCTGCCGATCTCTTAAAAATCGGCGAACGCGTGGACACGGTCGTCTTGCAAATCAATCCAGCCGACCGGCGCATCGGACTCGGCTACAAACAGGTACTGGGCGATCCTTGGGACCAGGTTCCCCAAAAATTCCCGGTAGGCTCAACATTTGAAGGCGCCATCACCAACATCACTCAGTTCGGCGCGTTCGTCGATATGGGCGACGGCATCGAAGGCATGATTCACATTGGCGATATCACCAACGAAAAGCGCCTCGATCATCCCAAGGAAAAGCTCGCCAAAGGCCAAACCGTCAAGGCGCTGGTTCTTGAAATCGACAGTGAACGCCGCCGCATCCGCCTGGGCATGAAGCAACTCGAGCCCACCACCATCGACCACTACATTGCCGAACACAAAACCGGTGAAAAAGTCAGTGGCCGTTTGATGGATATCCAAGGCAGCCGCGCCAAGGTGGAATTAGGCGAAGGTGTCGTCGGCGTTTGCCAGATGAAGCCCAGGGAGGAGAAGCCGGCGGCCGCGGAATCCACGAAATCGTCCGACGTGGGCTCACTCAGCGCCATGCTATCGGCCCGCTGGAAACAGGGTGCCGCCACTGCTGCCCAGGAAACGGCCCAAACCGGCCAAATCCTGAGATTTCGCATTGCCAGTCTCGATCCCGCCAAGCGTTTGATAGAACTAGAATTAACAAGTTAGAAGCCCGTCGCGTTACCAAATTCAAACTCGCACGTCCAACATTTGTGGAATCGAGAGTTGGCTTCATCGACTCAATAGCAGTGCCCGGCGCCGCAGAGCGTACCACCGAAATCGATCTTATCCGTGCCGCCCAGCGCGGCGATCCCGGCGCGTTCGATGAACTTGTGCGCGCCCATGATCACAACGTCCTGCGCATGGCTTACAATCTCCTTCACTCCGAAGAAGACGCCCGCGATATCTATCAGGAAGCCTTTCTCCGCGTCCACCGCAACCTGCCCAAATTCCGCTTTGATTCCAGCTTCTCCACCTGGCTCTACCGTATTGTCGCCAACCTCTGCCTCGATCATCTGCGCAAACGCAAAGTTCGCCATGAAGAAGGCTCCACCTTCCAAGCCGAATCCGGCCAAGTGGACCGTTTACAATACATCCCGGAGCAGCGCCCCGATGTCGATCCGCAACGGCGCTTTGAGAGCGCTGAAGTCAATTCGCGGATTCAGGAAGTCCTGGACGATCTCTCACCCCGCGAACGCATCGTTTTCGAAATGCGCCATTTTCAAGGCATGCGTTTGCGCGCCATTGGCCAGGCTCTCGGCGTTACGGAAGAAGCCGCCAAAAACTGCCTCTTCCGCGCCACTCAAAAAATGCGCACCGCCTTGGGAGACTTCGTATGAAGTGCCAGGACTTGCAGGCATTGCTCTCGCTTTATCTCTACGGCGAACTTGATTTCGCTCGCGAAGAGTCCCTGGAAAGTCACCTGGCCGATTGCGCGTTTTGCCAGCTTACTCTCGCGCGCGAGAAGCACTGGCACACCGTCACCAACGCCCAAGTCGCCGAGCCGCCTCTCGATCTGCTAGCCGCCTGTCGCCAACAGTTTCGTCCCGCGCTGGCTCGGGAGATCGCGCATCCGCCCGCGCGCGCTTGGTGGCGCTGGAGCAATCCGTTTAATATTTCCGCCACCCGCTGGTCCGCCCAAATTGCGCTCGCGTCCATGTTGGTATTCATCGGCTTTGCCTCCGCGCGCTGGTTTCATGGCGGGTTTGGTAATGGGTTTGATGGGGGCTCGCCGGGTGCCGCTCAAATGAGTTTGCTAAACCCCGCCGGTGCCCACATTCGCGACATTCAGACCAACGGCCCCGGGACTGTGAGAATCATTGTTGATCAGGAAAGCGAAATTACCGGCCGCATTGACGATGCTAACGTTCTCAGCCTCTTGCTTGCCGGCACGCGCCAGTCAGATCCCGCAGTGCGCTTCTATTCGGTTGAAATTCTCTCTCAGCAGGGCGCCCCGCGCGCATCCAAAGACTTGCGCGAGATTTTTTTCAACATTGTGCGCAACGATCCCAGTCCGGCCGTCCGTCTGCAAGGCCTGGAAGGCCTGCGCCCTTTCTCCGCCGATCCCGCCGCGCTCGAAACGCTTAGGTTCGTTCTGGAGCACGACGATAATCCCTTTGTTCGGTCCGAGGCCGTCAACTTGCTGGTGCCCGTAGATAGTGGCGTCACTGTGACACCCGCGATGGCGCAAGTCATTCAGGACGTCATGCGCTCCGCACCCGAAGACGAATATGTCCGCGCCCGTTGCTCGCAAGCTCTCCACCAAGCCAAGCTGCCGCTCATCTACTAAGCTAATAAAAGCTCCGCTATGATCAGCGATCAAGATAAGGCCCTTCGCGAACAACTCCTGCACGCCATGCGCGGCGACCAATCGCACATCGATTTTGAGTCTGTCGTGAGCGATTTTCCGCTGGAACTGGCCGGCGCAAAACCGCCATCCGTTCCCCACTCCGCGTGGCAGTTGTTGGAACACATCCGCCTCGCCCAACATGACATTCTAGAATTCTCGCGCAATCCCAAACATCAATCTCCCGGCTGGCCGGAAGGCTATTGGCCAAAAGTAGACGCGCCAGCCGATAAGCACGCTTGGGACGCTTGCCTCTCAGCCATCCGGAACGATGCCAAAGCGATGGAAGACTTAATCCTCAACCCAAATCAAGATCTCTTCAAATCGATTGAGGGCGGTAGCGGACAAACTTTGTTACGAGAAGCACTGGTGCTGGCAGCCCACAACTCTTATCATTTAGGACAGATCATGTTCCTAAAGAAAATGCTGCTCGCCTAACGATTCGCACATTCAATCGCCAGACGCTTGTACACCTCTTCAGCATGATCGTAAGCCGCTCGCGCGGCCGTTTGCTCGCTTGGCGAAATCTGCGCGGCTTTCTGCGACCAACACTGATGAACCGCCGTCAAGGCCCACTGAGCACTGGCATTGGATACACGAATCGGCTTGCCGCCCACCGTGACAAAAATCGGGTTCGTGTGGGCGGCGGCCATAATACGTACCGCCACCCAACTGCTCTTGTCGATAGCCAAATCGAACGTAACATCTCGCACAGTTCCATCCGCCACGATTGGCTTGTGAGCCACGGCCGTGCCGTTCACCACCAGTTCAACCTCTACTTCCCGCGAATTCCCCACCCGCGCACGTTCCACAGACCAATAAGGCTTCTGATCGTACGGGCGCGACTTCATGCTCGCATCGGGCAACGCATCAAGCAGCGCCGCCGCGCGTACTTTGGCATGAATCGTTTGCGGGCCATCCAGCGCCACCTCGCCACCCCGCGTGCCCACTCCCACGCCGTTTATCGCAAAATCCATAAGATGGGTTCGCCCGTCGGAAACATAACTCCGTCCCGCCTTCAAGCCCTCCAGCCAAGCCGCATAAGTGAGTGGACCGTCCATCTGCACATAGCTGCGGGATTGTCCCACTCTCGCGTCGGTAATGCAAGGAAAATCCGTTTCACCGCCGATGCGCGTCCGAAATCCCACATTCAACGTGTGATACCAACTGCTCAGCTCCCAGACTATCGGCGTGTCTCCAATAGAGAGAAAGTCCACCGCATTCGGCTCAGTCACATCCACAATGTACTCATTCGCTCCGATGCCGTCAAAGCCAGGCATTTCGAAGCTCGGAATGCGTTCGTCCGCCACCTGCAATCCCCAGCCCGAATGCGCAAATCCCACCACCGCGCCTTGCGCATGCCCCCACTGAAGTATGGGTAAATCCCACGTGGGCCAGTCTTCAATCTTCTTGGTATTCGGATAGTCCTGGTCTTTCAGTCCCAACAGAACCAGATGTCCCGCATGGCTGGAGGGAAACCCGGAAACCTCCAGATCGTAGTGCATTCGTGAGCAGGTTGTGGAAAGCGGATCGTCCTTCCCTGAAAAGAATTGTTTTTGATAATAGTAATCCGGTCCCCACGTCAACACCGATCCCACGTTCAATTTCTCACCTTCTATTTGGCGCATCATGTCCTTCGGCAACACTCCTTCCGCCGGGTTCTTGTAATGTGAGCATCCAGCGGCGTGAACGTGCGTGTCACCCGAATACCAGGCGAACTTGGAAGGATCGATCCAGCGGCTCAGTTGCAAAGCCAACTCGCCGGGGCCATTCTGAGTGACTAACAACTCTTTTGTGTGTGCCAGATACTCGGGGCCGCCCGTGACCGCAAACGTGTAATTGCCCTCCGGCAGATCGATGAGTTCACCATCCGTCCGGTAAACCTGCGGCTGAAAGTATAGATCGGGAGCAAGGCGTTTCGATGGATTCGGGTACAGACGATTGTGGCTATCGCGAATGGTCAACGAAGCCATGGTCGGCTTTCCATTTTCATCCGCGATATGGAGTTTGATGGCACGCGATGCTTTCGCGTTGAACAGCACGCTAATCTCGTTGCGGAAACCCAGATCCTGCGTGCCTTGCCCTACGCTGAAGGTAATCGTGGCCGACCGTTGCCCCGCATCGCGGCTATAGATCTCTATGATCTGGTAATCCAGCGGAAAACCCGAAAGCCTATGGTCGAGCGGCGGAGGCGAGGCCAGTGAAATCTCAGCCCAGCGATCGCGCACATCAGCCTGCGTCAATACCATCGCCGGCGCTGGATCTCCGTTCGATGTAATGTAGACGTTCCCGTTATTCGGACTGCTCACCACCAGAGGCGAGGTAACGCCCGCTAGATTGACGACCTTCACCAGAAAGTAGCGCGATCCTCCCTGAACCAACTCC
Organism: Bryobacterales bacterium; assembly: GCA_963785595.1. GTDB lineage: Bacteria > Acidobacteriota > Terriglobia > Bryobacterales > Bryobacteraceae > Bog-105. The sequence continues at coordinate 67,217 of CAWAVY010000009.1, forward strand.
GCCGGGGCGGCGCCGCGCTCCACCTTGACGCGGCTCTCCGCATTGATATCCACCGTCGCCAGCACGTAACGATCCAACACTCGCTGCAACGCTGCCACGCCTGCCTTTTCATCCGAGCCCGAAACTGCCTGGTCAATCAAGCCTTGCTCGTCCTTATCCACCGGTTGCCCTAAGAGTTCAAGCGCCGATTCCAATCGCCGGATCTGCTGCGCCAGCGGTTGCATCGGCATCTCCGACAAGTTGGAGCGCGAGTGTGGCCGGTTCGTTCCTCCGAACCAAGCTTGGCGGCTTCGTTCGTCCGAGCTGGAAGTTTGCGCTTCCGCGCCCCAAACAATCAACACGAGTAAGAGCCATCGCAATAACATAAGGCGAGTCATCATAGGGCAGAAGATCACTATACTCCAAACCAGCTCAAACCACGCAAAAGGCTGGTAGAATCCCACATAAAATCACCGGCACTCTTTTCGGTCTCATTGAGCGCCATCTCGACCTCAGAGCAGCCCGCGAATGGCATTAACACTCTACATTTCGTCTGCACACTTTCGTAGGGCGGCCATTCGTGGCTGCGAGGCGGCTTTCCAGCCAGGCTTTCCAGCCGCCTAGGTCGCTCCAACCCTCTGAAATCAAAAGACAAACCCCTTCCAGCGGCTAAATTCCATTTCCCATATTCTTTTCCCCAATTTCCAGTCACAGCTCTCGAAGAAAATTCTCAACATTTTTTTCTCCAATTAAATCATTCGCTTACCGGGATTTTTTCCTTTTCCTCACAACACCCATAGTTCGTTTTGCCAGGGTTCCCGTGCTAACTTCAAATCGCTCCCGCAAAACGGTGAGCCGAATTTCAAAAACCCCAAACGGCCAGGGCCGCAATCCTGGCTGTTTTGCTTTTAGGAGTCATTCATATGGGCAAATTGCTTGTGATGCCGTCGCGCACTTCTTTACCGCTAGAAACCGGTAACGCACTCTCGCACACTACCGCCAAAAATAACTACCGATTTAGAACCGACTTCTCCGTTTGGAAAAATGCGCCACGCGAGCGCACCGCCGCCTACTTCCCCACTTACTCAGCGGTCTCCAAAGCTATCCAAATCGCCTTACGCGCATGGGCCCGCGAGTGGTTTGTCAGTAACATGGAAATTTTGCAGAGGCCGAACGCCGCCTACGCCATTTTGGTCTATCAGAGCACCCACCCGTTCGCCGGCCGCCCCACGAATATCTTCACTTACGACGTTCAGCAAACCGACGCTCTCAACCGCGCCTTTCGCTCTGCCGCCAACAAACTCGGCCGCCAATTAAAGTCTCTCGATACCAGCCGCCTGTCCTGGTTCACCCGCGAACATTACTTCGCTTATCGCAGCCGCGAAGTCGTTAAATATGCCTTCGCCAATCCGCGCGCCCTTTATCGCATGCTGAACGTGGAAACCATGCTGATGGACTCCATTCTCCGCTTCAGCATTATGGATATTCCGGAGATCGGCATCGAAGAAGCGCTCATCCGTCTCCGCCGTTCTTTTAAAATGCAACTCCACAGATTCTCCGAACACTTTGATCTCAGCATCCACACTGACGAGTTGCTGCACATCGCTACCGCCGCTCTGATCGCCAAACTCCCCGCCGAGGCCGCCCAACCCATTCCGTTGGCCGCCTAACTCTTTCTGGTTTTTTCTCTCGGTGCTCATCTGTGGCCATTCAAAGAATTCTTTGCCCCGTCGTCCCGGTATCATAGCCGCCCAGATTCTCCAGCTCCCTTCGGAAACTCGCTCGATTCACCGTGTCCAACAACGTCTGAACCGCCGGTAGGTTCAGATGCGCTCTCCGTATGGCGAAGTCGTAGCGCTCGCTCACCAACGGAATGAACCCAAGTCCAAACATTCGAGCAGCCCCCCTGGTCGCAATGCAACAATCGGCCGAGCCGCTCCGAATTCGCCAGGCTGCCGGCAGATGGCCGGACGTAAGATCGTCGTACCCTCTTACGTTCTTACTGTTGATCTTGAGCCGCGCAAGCTCATTGTCCAAAAGCAGCCGGCTCCCCGCGCCTTTTTCGCGGTTCACCATTTGTACATCCTTCCGTGCCAAGTCTTCGATTCCCCGAATCCCTTTGGGATTACCAGCAGCCGTCACAAGGCCTTCCTCCCAAACAGCAAACGAAACCACCGCTACCGCTTTTTTCGTGAACAGCCGGCGAATCTCCACCAGATTCGATTCACCGCTCGCCTCATCACGCAAATGCGTTCCGGCAATGTGTACCGAACCTTCCTTCAGCAGCGCGAGCGCCTGCGAACTGTTTCGATGCGCCATCACAAGTTCAACCCCAGCCTTTCCCGCGTGGCGCGCCAACACCGAAATCCCCGGGTCGCATCCGGCAATCAAGATGCGCTTGCCAAAGTCGCCGCCCTCCTCATGCATCCGCACCTTCACCTTCCGGGCACCCGCCGCTGGTCCTGTCACCGTCCCATCGCTATCCGGAAAAAACCACGCTGTCGTGGAAGGCGGAGCCGCCATCAGAACTTGACCCACCCGGCAAAGTTGCACCGGCTGACCTTGCTGTAATGCTTCGGAACCCGCCAACAGGAGCACCTCCTCCGCTGGCGAATCCCGCACCGGGGCGCCGTCCGCCAAGCGAAAGAGATCTTCCACGCTTGCCTCCAGGACCCCTGCCAGCCGCAGCGCCACGGCCGTATTGGGAACGTAGCTCCCGGCCTCAATGGCGTAGATCGTCTGTCTGCTCACATCCACAGCTTTGGCCAACGAAGCCGCCGAATATCCTCGCTTCTTCCGGAGCGCGGCCAGCTTGTTTTCAACCTCGGGCGCTAATCGCATCTTCACGCCTTTCTCTTCAGTCTGTCTTCTTTACGCTACACTGAAATTCTTACGCTACACAGGTCCGGCGCCGGACCCCCGAAAATAAATTCCCCGTTGTGGAGATTGTCGATAATGCAACCCGATTCAGCTGCGTCCGCCCTTCCGAGTATTTCAAAGCAGGCACGCATTCATACCTGGCAATATTTCATCGTCTTACTCTTTTTCTTAGCCGCTTCCGCCTGCGCCCAGGTATCCGCTACGCTCTCTGGCACGGTCGTCGATCAGTTAGGCGGTCCAATCTCGGGTGCCACCGTCTCCGCTACCGATCTCGATACCAGTGCGGCCCGCACCACCACTACCGATTCCGAAGGCCACTATCAATTCACCGCCTTACCCGTAGGCCAGTATCAGATTCGGGCCGCCAAAACTGGCTTCACTGAGGAAGTCCGCAGCGGACTTCATTTAGTCGTCGCCCAAAGCGCCATCGTTGATATGGATCTTCGCGTAGGTCCGTCCAGCCAGCAAATTACCGTCACTGGCGATGCCCCCCTAGTCAGTCTGAACAGCGCGAACATCTCGGGCCTGGTTGGTGAAAAGCAAATCAAAGACCTTCCCCTCAACGGGCGCAGTTATGATGAGCTTCTCACCCTGAATCCCGGAGTGGTCAACTTCACCTGGGAGAAAACCGGAGGCATCGGGGTCTCCAATTCCACCGTCGGCAATAACTTCGCCGTCATGGGGAATCGGCCGCAGCAGAACCTCTTTCTCCTAAACGGCGTGGAGTTCACCGGCGCGGCGGAAAACAACATGCAGCCAGGCGGCACCAGCCAGCAATTGCTGGGGGTCGACGCTGTAAGGGAATTCAATTTGCTTGCCGATTCCTACAGCGCGGAATATGGCAAACGTCCAGGCGCCCAGGTTCTCATTGTCACTCAGTCGGGTACCAACCAACTGCACGGCTCGGTCTTCGAGTTTCTCAGAAACAACGATTTCGACGCTCGCAATCATTTCGACCCTGCCTCCGCACCCGGCTTTGAGCGCAACCAGTTCGGCGGCGCGCTCGGCGGACCTATCAAGAAGAACAAGACCTTCGTTTTCGGCAATTTTGAGGAATTCCGCCAGCACCTCCACCAAACCGGCGTAGACCTCGTGCCGGATTCCAATGCGCGCACCGGTTATTTGCCATGCAAGCTCATCACCCCCGCGCCCAGCCCTTGCCCTGCTTCCGGACTGGCATTCGTCGGAATCTCGCCGCTCATCAATTCGTGGCCCACACCCACCCCTGGCGCTCCCGATTTCGGCGGCATCTCTGAAGCCTTCAATAATCCTTTGCAAACCATCAGAGACGATTTCGGAACGATCCGCCTCGACCACATCTTTTCCCCCCAAGACACCCTCAGCGCCGTTTACACCATTGACTACAGTAACGACTTCACACCCACCAGCACCAATTCCTACAGTGCCGACGCTGAGAATCTCCGTGAACAGGTTGGCAGTCTCGAAGAGACTCACGTCTTCTCGCCCACGCTGCTCAATACGGCGCGCGTCGGTTTCTCGCGGGCCGTCTATTTCTTCACCGGTGAGCCCACTCCCGGCACTCCAGCCGCCAACGAGCCCGGTTTCCTCACAGGCCTCCCACTCGGAGCCATCGTCGTCGGAGGTAGTGCGGCCTCCAATCCTACCGCCCAATTGAGTCTCGCAGGAAGTAACAATGGGAGCAATCTCGATGTCGCCCGAAATCTGTTCACCTATGAAGAGCGCGTGTCTCTCACCAAAGGCCGGCATCAACTCAGCTTCGGAGCGTGGTTCCAGCGCCTTCGCTCTAACGAGAATCTCGCTCTCAGCCAATATGGCCAGGCAACCTTCACCAGCCTGCAAACCTTCCTGCAAGGTACGGCCAGCACTCTTCTTTATGATCCGGCGCCCACTCCTCTGGGCTGGCGATCATGGTTTGGCGCTTGGTATGCTGAGGACGCAATTCGCTTGGGTCAAACCGTTACCCTCTCACTCGGCTTTCGGGGTGAGTCTACCAATGGGTGGAACGAGGTTCACGGCCGCGCTTCGACCTATACCTTCAATGCCGGCATCATATCTACCCAACCCACTGTCGGAAACTCGGCTCTACTCGTCAACAATGGAAAGTTCTTGCCCCAGCCTCGACTCGGCGTGGCATGGAGTCCGTCTAACGGCAAACACGCCACCGTGGTGCGCGCCGGCTTTGGCATGTATAACGATCTGCAGGATGCGCTGGGCTACCGCACCGATCAGAACGCGCCCTTCAATCCAACCTATAGCGTTCCGAATCTCAAAGTGTCCACTCTCCCGATTTCTCCCACCGCTCCCGTTCCCGCCACCGCAAAGTTAGTGCCGGGTGGAGTTCAGCCTGATCTGCAAACGCCCACACTCGTTTCCTGGTCGTTTCGCGTCCAACAGCAGATCGCTCCCGATACCGCTCTCACTGTAGGTTATGTCGGTTCTCACGGCTACCATGAACTCATTGGGATTGATGCTAACGAACCCTTCCCTGTGATCTGCCCAGCCTCTCCCTGTCCGAAAACTTATCCAAAGACTTTCCCGGCCGCTTTGGCGGGCACGCCGGTCATTGCCGGCACCTATTACGTTCCAACCGCCACTCGGGCCAACCCGGCGATAGCAAATACCTGGACCTATTTCTCCGAGGGCGATAGCTCCTACAACGCCTTGCAGGTGGACCTGAATCATCGCTTCAGCGGTGGCTTGGCATTACGCGGCGCCTACACATGGTCCAGGACCATCGACGACGGAGACTCACTCAACGCCACCACCTCGGGAGGCGAGCCGGCTCTCGCTTCCAATCCCTTCTACCTGGGTGCGGATCGAGGACTCGGTAATTTCGATGTTCGGCACGTAGGCGTCATCAATGCCAGTTACACCCTCCCCTTTGGACCCGGAAAACGCTTTGCGTCTGGCGCAACCGGCGCAAGCAAATCTTTCGTGAGTGGGTGGACCCTCAATTCCATCGTAACTCTGCAAGGCGGTTTCCCCTTCACTCCTCAGCTCAGCTATAACCCCTCAAACAATGGCGACACGCGCAACCCCGTGCGCCCATTCGTCAATGCCTCGTTCACCGGACCCGTCATCGAAGGTAATCCTAATCAGTGGTTCAACCCCGCCGCCTTTCTCGCTCCGCCCGCCAACAGCGGATTCTACGGAAATCTCGGACGAGACACTTTGATCGGGCCCGGCTTAGCGACTTGGGATCTGTCCCTCCTCAAGGACACTGCGATCCGCGAAAGAGCCAACCTTCAGTTCCGTGCTGAATTCTTTAACGTCTTGAACCGCTCGAATTACAACACTCCGAACGCTGTGGTTTTCACGCCTTCGGGTGTTTCGCCCACGGCCGGCGTTATCACCAGCACGGCAACTACTTCCCGCCAGATCCAATTCGCCGTGAAAATACTTTGGTAGGGTCATTCGCGGCTTTCGTTAACAGACGCGAGTCATTTCCAATCCCAAGAGCGCCGCGAGTTTCTCCAGCTTCGATGCAATGTGCCCCACGCCAATCGCACAATGATGGGCCGGACCTTGCGCGCACCAATCCGTAACAAACCTTCTCGCGCCCGTTGAAAATCGGTAGCGGCTGTTGGTGTTGCCAATCTCCAAAATAGGACCGGCCACTGACTCGCCCTCCGCCACCAGAAACTTCAATCGCCCTTCTCCCGTTTCCACCACGGAAAGAAGCGTTACAGGCCCGTGCTTGACTGACATTTCGACCGACAAGCCTTTGCCCACCTTGCCGTGATAGACGCTCAGCGGCTTCACTTTAACCTTGCCCTCGGCAATGGCTGAATGTCCGGGACCGTCATGCCCCAAAAGCACCACATCGTCTTTGAAATCCGTTGCGTAGAACTCGGAAAACGAACCGCCGGCGTGGAAGGCGTCCATAATTTTCATGGCTTGTGCATTCTTGATCTCATACTCGCCGGCAACGGGGACGCCATGAGCCGTGAGATAAGTGGTACCCAGAATGATGGAACTGATTGCATTCTCGTTTGCTGGACTTCCGATGCCGCAATAATAGTAGGCAAGCGATCCCAAGCCATGCTTTACCACCAGCTTGTCCAACGCTACGGAGGTTCGCGCCGACCGCTGCAGTTCCTCCGTCGAACAATCCTGCTGCACGTCGAACGTCTGCCGGAAGAGCTCCACACGATCGGCCACATCCTGCGGCGGCACAGTGTCAATCAGGCTGGCGAGTTCTTCCACCTCCAGAATTTCAATGTGCCCTCCGAAAGTCCCACACTGCTGTGTGAGGTCGGAGTAGATGTCAAGCATACCGCCGTAGTAATGCCCCATGACTCCCATCCGGTTATGCTCCATGGTAAACGCTACCTGCGCAGCTTCCACCCATTCGTCAATCTCGCGCCAAGCCTCTGTATCTCCCTTCAGCATGCCCGTCACTTGGAAAAAGGGGATACGGCAGCGTTTAAACACGTTGGCGATTTCCGGTACCGGACAAGCTCCGCACCAAGCCAGCCATTCACCCGTCATCTGGCCACGATCACGCAACGCATTGAACGATTGATAATCAATACCCTCACCCGGCGGGAGATTCAAGAGAATCACCGGTGTTTTCACGCGCCGGACAACAGGCAGAACAGTGGACGATAGCGCGTACGTGGCGGCGTGCAGAAACAACACGTCCACATCGGCTCGGCGGAACTCGTGGCCCGCTGCCGCCGCCTTTTCCGCCGTATCGATGAGGCCAAGATTGACGATAGTGGCGCCACCCTCCGCCAGCCGCTCGGCAATCGTTTTGTTGTACCCCTCCAGCCGCTCCCGCAGCCCCGCGAATTGGGGCCAATAAACATCCAGGCCAACGCTGAAGAGTCCAATTTTGGGCTGCGGCTTACTGGTCATAGTATTCCCGAATCCGAGCCCCTAAGCGTAAACGCCCGTAGGGCGTTGATCAGAAAGTAACCCGGAGACCCAATTGCAGGCGCCGCGCATCCACTTGTGTCGAGGAGATCTGGCCGAATGTGGGAGTTCCCCAAGTCATGTTGGGAACCCCGAATTGAGTGTGGTTGAAGACATTGAACGCCTCAAATCGCAATTGCGCGGCCAAACGTTCCGTTATATGCGTGCTCTTGAATAAGCTCATATCAAAGTTCGAAATGCCCGGAGTTTGAAATTGATTCCTCCCCGCGTCGCCTTCCACATGCAAAGTGGGATACGCGAACGCGGCAGCGTTAAACCATTGCCCGCGCGGGTTCTGCCCTTGCTTTGGATTGCCAATCACATCTGGCACCGAAGTGTTAAATGTGGATGCGATATCAGGCCAAAATACCGCCGTACTCACTGTATGATACTGCCCGGCGGAGAAGGTCGCAATGCCGTTCCATTGCCATCCTCCTACCAGCGCGTTGAGCGCACGCGAGCTGTTGCCCAGAAACATCTTGCCTTTTCCAAACGGCAATTCGTAGTTGTAGCTCAAAACCAGCCGCTGCGGAACGTCGTAGTCCGCGTGGCCTTTGTCGAATTTCTTGAAGTCGGCGCTGATCATCGAGAAATCGTCGGTATTCCCCAGGTCGATGGCCTGCTGCCAGGTGTAGGCGCCCAGGAAATAAAGCCCGCTGCGAAACCGGTGCTCATAGCGAAGCGTAAGTGCTTCGTAACTCGACCAGCCTCGATTGTCCGACATGAGAATGAAGCCGTTGTATTGCGGGTAGGGCTCCCGCTGCGACAGTGGAATGGTGTCGGTGGGATCGATAGTTCCGGCGTCCAGGTTGTATCTCTGCGGCAGTTTCTGTCCTGTGTTGCCCGAATATCCTATCTCCACAAAGTTATCGTTTCCAAACGTGTGCTGAATGTCGGCGTTCCATTGAGACACGTAAGGCGTGCGGTTATGCAGGTTCAACGTGAACGGATTGAATGACGCTCCAACGCCGGCCGAAGGGAACAGGTTCGAAAGCGAGAGCGTTGGGTTGTTGGCATTGCTCGTGAGCGTTTGCGACGAATAGAAAGGCGCGCCCACAATCTCAAACTGCAATTCGTTTGCATTGTCGGTGGCATAATAAATGCCGCCCCCGGCTCTGAACACCGTATTCTTCGTAACTTGGTAGGCGAGTCCAACGCGCGGCGCAAAGTTGTTGTAATCCGGGTCTACGATTTGCTGCCGCACGCCATGCCCGGCCACCACTTCCAGCCCGGTGGCGGTGTCGAAGAATTCGGCTCTGCCGTTTACCTCGCGCGGCGACGCGCTAAATTCATAACGCAAACCCAGATTTAAGGTTAGCTTGGAAGTTACTTTCCAGTCGTCGGCCAGATACCCGCCATAGTAATTCGTCACCATCGTTTGCGCGGAATTTCCAATTGAAGTTGTGGCCGAGTACGGAGTGCCTAGCAGAAAATCGGCTAATCCGTTTGGTGCGGCGGTAAACTGTCCCGTGAAACTAAAGGAAGGAACGCCGCCGAAATCCGTGATTTCAAAGTATCTCTCCCGCATAATCTGAAAACCGATCTTGAAATTGTGCTTGCCGCGGATGATGCTGAGATTGTCCACATATTGATAATTTGTTTCGTCCGCGCCGATCGCCTCCGAAAACGAACCGATACCGCTAAATCCGCTGATGCCGAATCCCGGCACTCCGAAGTCGAAGGGGTTCGTGGAAGTGTTCTGCAATCCAAAAGTCGTGGCGGCATAGTTAGGCCCGTCGGCCCCCTGTTCCAGCTTGTAAGTGGAACTATCGTTATATCCGAAGCGGAACTCATTCACAATACTGGGCGTGATGGTACGTACATAAGTGGCTGTCCAAAGTTGATCCTTAAGCGGGTTGTTCGTGCCGCCCAGCGCTTGGATCGAAGGCACGAATAGCGGTTCGTTCGAGTTCGAATAACTGCCGTACACCAGATCCTTGCTGCTGATCTGATAATCGATGCGCGCATTGTATTGGTCGAACTCGCTGATCTGCTTCGGAGAGGCAAAGGTGTTGAATGTCGGGAACGACAATGAGTTGGGATTCACCCCCACGTTTGGTGTCGGAATAAAAGGAATGGCCTTCTGCGACACCGGGTTCAGCAGGTTCGCCGGAATAACGTTTCCCGGAAACGCCACGCCCGTGGCGGGATTAATGACGTTCGCGCAATGCTGAGAAGTTGGGTTCGCCTGGCAGAAGGCGGAACTGGTGGGGAACAAGCCTGTGCCCGTGCTGTTATCGGCGAGATTGCCCGATAGCTGCGCGGTGGATGGATACAAGCCGGTTAAGTCCAGGCCCTCGCGCTGCCGGAAGCCCTCGTAGTTAAACATGAAGAACAGTTTGTTCTTGCCGCTGAACAGTTTGGGTATCGTCACGGGGCCCGTCGCCGTGGCGCCAAACTGATTCTGGCTAAACGGCGGACGCCCCTGTCCCGCGGAGTTCGTAAAGTAATTGTTGGCGTCGAAATTCCTGTTGCGAACCAACTCAAACGCCGTCAAATGAAGGCTATTTGAACCGGATCGAAGAGCGGTGTTGACAATCGCCGCGCTGCCGCCGTAATCGGGCGTAAAGAAACTGCGTTGCACGTTGAATTCCTGAATGGCATCCGGATCGGGCCGTATGCCCGCGTTTCCGAAACGCGCATTCCGGGTCTCAATACCGTTCACCAAATAGCTGACATCGCTCTCGCGCAGCCCCACAATCGACAGAGTTTGGTCGGTCCTCCCTGTCCAGGTCGAGGCCGGTGAATTGCCCGTTCCTATCGGCGCGGCACCCGCGCTCAATTGTGCGAGTTGAATGAAGTTGCGGCCATTCAATGGCAGGTCTTCAATGGTGTGCTCCGTCAGCACCTGTCCCGCCGTCGCGGTCTCCGTGTTCAACAGAGTTTCAGCGCTGGCGGAAACCTCCACTGTCTGACTGAGTTGCCCTATGGTCAGTTTGACGTCAACCGACGTTCGTTGCGCCAATTGGATAGAAAGATCGCTCACGATTTGATCCTGGAAACCGGGCGCCGTAACTTTTAGACTGTACGAACCCGGCCGCAGCTGGTTGAACGTGAATGAACCCGAGGTATTGCTCTGGCCTGAAATGGCTGTGCCTTCCTGTACGCTGGTCAGAAACAGTTGAGCGCCCGCAACGACGGCGCCATTTGGATCGGTTACGTTAATGGTCAAGTCGCCCGTGATGGCTTGGCCGTTCAATAACGCGCTGAACGACAAGGTTGCGAATAGCAAAAAAAAACGTGACATGGTTTTTATAGCCCCTTTTTACTTCTCGAAGCAAATCTAAGATTGAGTCGATGCTACCCGGCCTCCGCCAGCGCCGCAAGAAGAAAACGATACTAGAAGTGTGTTTCAGCAGGTGAAACCAAGACTTGGAAATGGCGGGACGAATAAAAGACTCTGGGCCTTGATGTTATAGTTTTTAGACAGTACCGGTTTCCGCGGTTCAGCCGGTGATTAAACCCCTCAGGAGTTTCACTGTTTGAAACCCATGCCTTCCAATGCCGGCCGTTACATTGTCGAAGCGGTGGCCCGCGCTTGCGACATTCTGGAAGCTTTCACCACCGATGGCGAAGCGCTTCGCCTTTGCGACATCACGGCTCGCACCGGACTCAGCAAAGCCACCGCCTTCCGCATTCTATTTACTTTGGAAAAACGCGGCTTGGTGGAACAAGGCGAGCGCCACACCTACCGCTTACGCCTGCGGCCTCTGAACCGCCGCAAATACCGCTTCGGGTACGGAGCGCAAAGCTCGGAGTTCGCCTTTTCACGCACCGTTTCCGACTCCATTGAGGCGGCTGCCCTCGCCGAAGGCATAGATCTGATGGTCTTGAACAACCGCTATAGCGCCAAAGAGGCCATTCGCAACGCCGAGCTCTTCGTGCGGGCCCAAGTGGACCTGGTCATCGATTTTCAAACAGACGAGCACTGCGCCCCCATCGTCTCTTCCAAGTTCAACGAAGCGCAGATTCCGTTTATTGCGCTCGAAATTCCTCACCCGGGCGCAACTTTCTACGGGGCCAACAACTATCGCGCGGGAACCCTGGGCGGACAATACCTTGCCAAGTGGGCCGCCCAGCATTGGCGTGGAAAAGTCGATGAAATTATGATGCTCGAATTGCCGCTCGCGGGAGCGCTGCCTAAATCAAGGCTCACCGGCACCGTGGCCGCCCTGCGCGCTAATCTGCCTTCGTTGACCGACCGCCAAATTATTTCGCTTGATGGCAATGGCCAGTTCGAACGCAGTTTGGAAGTTGTCCGCAAGCATCTGCGCAAGAGCCGCGCGCGCCATGTGTTGGTAGGCGCTATCAACGATCCCAGCGCGCTCGGCGCTCTACGCGCATTTCAAGAGGCCGGACGCGTGGACGAATGCGCTGTCATGGGACAGAACGCCTCTCTCGAAGCGCGTAGCGAAATCCGCACGCCGGGCTCCCGTTTGATCGGCTCAGTCGCTTATTTCCCTGAAAGGTATGGCGAAGCGGCCATCTCGCTGGCCCTGAATATCCTGAAAGGCAGGCCCACGCCGCCGGCGGTGTTCGTAAAACATCAATTGGTAACGCGCGAAACGGTGGATCAAATCTATCCGGACGATGCCAAGCTCCCCGGCAATGGAATGACACCTGCGGCGCTGCCGCCATGATTCGAAGAGGCATGATTATAGCGTCTACCCGAAGATACTCGGTTCCAAACCAATCGTTCCGTTCAGCTCTTTCAGATACTCCGCGCTACTCACTCGTTCCAGTTGCTTATTCGCCGCGCACAAAGTGCCGCGCCAAGCCGTCTCATCGCGATCGGGCCCGCTCGCCAGAAATTTTGTCAGCGCGCACTTATGCCTGTTCCACAACGCTTTGTCGCGTTCCTGTTTTGCGCGCAGCCTCTCCTTATACCAATCGCTTTCCATCATGGTCTCGCGGCTGAACAGCGCGCGGAAGGCCGGGTCCTTCTCAGTCATGCCGTCATAGTGTCCGTGTGCCATCACATGCAGCAACGCCTTTACAGGCGGGCAAGCCGCCACAATGCTGCCGTCTTCAAAATAATTGAGCGCCACCAACTTCTGCGCTTCCACAATGGCATCCACCCCCATGACAAAAGTAGCCAGCCCCTGCGTTTCCGGCCGCAATAGTTCTTCCGGAAATACCGCACCCGGCACTTCAAAAATCCGCCCCAGGAAGTGATCTACAAACGAAGCCGTCATGCGATAGCCCAGCCTGCTTGCCCAAACCTGCCGCCCTTCAAATACCAAATCGTCCACTTTTTCGAAGTAGCCCCGCTCGATCAGATACGCCGCTTCACGCTCGAACACCCGCATGCGGCACCATAATTCGGGAACCAGCATGCTGTTGTCGTGATCCATTCGGTAATTCGGACCAATGTGACCTGCGGCTGTAGTGAATCCGGCGTAGCCCGTGACAATGGCCGAGACCAACGCGTTATTAATATCAATCACCGGCGGCAGCGCATTAAACGGTCCTTTGGTGAGCGCGCCTTCACTGCCAAAGCCCGTTGTCGAAGGCGATTTGCCCGTCAAGCTGCAGATAAAATCCATGAACAGCTCGGGCAGTTCCTGATAATGAATGGGGTTGTAGACCGCTAGCGGCGGCACGCCGGTTTTCAGATCGGGCGGATTATTGCGCCTGCCGGAAAGCACCGCGTTCACCGGAAACCATGCCGGCTGGTCCGCCGGAATTTCGCGCGCCAGACGCGTGCCGATCTCTCCCACATATACATCGCGCGGATTGAAAAGATCGGGCCGCCGTTGCAAATAGCGCGGATTCTTCGACGGTGCGCCATCCACCATGCGCGGATGCGCCGAAGAAACCACATACGCCGGATGCGGATCTGCCACAAAATCCCTAAGCAGCCGCTTCATCGGTTCGGTGTACTTATCGAACTCCACCACGCCATTCAGAATTTCTTCCACCGCGTGCTGATCGAGCGGCTCGAAGTTCGAAATGAAGTTATCGGGCGCGGCCATATCGGCTTCCGCTTCCTTATCGAAGCCGCGGTGGATGGCGTCGTCCGGCCGCTGAAATAACCTCATCTCGCAGTTCTGCACGAGTTTTACACTGGGATTGCGATACTCCGGATCGAGATGATTCAGGCTCTCCTTCGGGAGCACCACCGACGCCGTAATATCGTCTTCCACTTGCACCTTGTCCGCAGGGTCAAAATCGGGCCGCAGCTTGTAAATGCGCCAGGAGCCGTCGGGATCGTAGCCCACCCGCAAATAGTTCGCAGTCAGCTTTTGGTTTTCGAACTTGAGTTCGTTACCCATCCTGCCGTTGATTCGATCCACGCCGAAATGCTCGCGCCAGTTGTCGCCCCAATCCTGCTGGTAGTACCGCTTCACCGTAATCAACAACTGGCGAACGCTCGAAGGCACGGTTTCGATCCAGGTGTTGTGCTCGTCCGTATATTCCGGCGAGACCGTCATCAGCTTGATCACCGAACCCAAAGAACGTTCGGAACTGAGAATGGGACGCTTGTCGCGCTCCGCCGACACTGGCCGTTTATGGATGCTCGAAAAATCTTTACTTAAAATCTCGGCAACGCGTTCCATGTCCTTGTGAAAATCGCTTACAAAGATCGGACCTTTTAGAATGATGCTGCCGATGGATTTCGAAATCTCAGACTTGCCGCCGCCCGAAACCGTACATGGCTTGTGGCACAAGATGCCATCGGCGCGCGAAGCCACCAAACGCCACGCCGTTCCCTCAATCTGCTTTTCAAGACGAATCTTCGTGCCCCAGGGAAGCACGTACGTGACATCGGCCAACAGTGTAAGGCTGTGCCGGCTTGCTCCCGCGCGCTCCCAATCCACCGTGCCCTTGCGAACGCTGAATTCGGCGTTCTCCGGCACGTAGAGAATGTCGCGATACCTCCGGTCAATAGCGTAGCCTTCGGGTTGAATTTCCACCCGCTCCCCCAACCAGTTCATCGCTTCGTGAAACGTCACTTTCTTCGTGAGCACCGTACGGCCCGCATAAAATTGCGCGCCCAGAACGTAAGCCGGAAAGGCGATCGCGCCGCCCGCGTGTTCCTCTTCGCAAATCCCATAAAGATTGGCCGCAAAGCTGATTTGCGTCTTCACTTCCTTCTTGCAATAGCCGAAGTAATTGTCGGCGATGATCGTGACAATCACGCCGCTATTGTCGCGGCACGTGAGCTTAAACGCGCCGCCGTTGTTGTATCTTTCAGCCTCATCGCGCCAGCACATGCCATCTTTGCGCTGCCGCGCCGTTGCGGCGTCAAAGTGGGGCAACCCGAGATCTTTCTTCTTCATCCCGGTAATATGTGGAGCCAAAATCACGCAACCGGTGTGCCCGGTCCAGTGCAAAGCATCCAGCGCCGCGTCGTTCTCCGGCAAGTCAGGGTCGCCCCCATTGCCAAAAATGTTTTCAACAAAATCGAGATTGCTCACCAAACTGCCCGGCACAAAGAAGCGCGTCTCCATGGTCTTCGCTTCGTCGGTGGCTGTGGCCGGACACACCAACGGCCGTAGCAACAGCGAGACAAAGAGCTTCACCTGCTGGCTCTGATTCGCGGTAAACGGCAGCGCCATCACTTCGTCCGGTGGCGCAAGCGCCGCGGCCAGCAACTTTACGAACGCCGGCTTTGGCACCGCAATCTTATCCGCCGGTATCGGCAAGCCCCCTTCCACCACATGAAAGATTCCTTGCGTCGTGCGGCGGTCGCTGCGCGGATTGTGCAGAACGCCCTGGCGCAGCCGGTACGACTGCAAATAAGGCGAACCGATTCGATCCTCACTCGCTGGCAACGATGTGACGCGCCCCAAGCCTGGCCGGTCAAGCACCAGCGTATGGCCCGGCAAACGCGGCGCGCCGTCTTCGAAGTAGCCATCCAGAAACGCTTGTATGCGCCCATCCACTGGACACATGCGCCCACTCAAGAGCCGGTCTTTCTGATAATGATTGCGCAGCAGCGGCCCGGCGATCTCCAGGAAATGCGGATCTACTGTGGCTTCGCTCACCGGTTGCCCCAGCGCAGCCAGCTTCAGGTTTATATACCGAATGAGTTCTGTGTCGCGTTCGTTTCGGATCACCATCGTCCGCTCATATCGCTCGATGTGCCGCCAGCGGCCGGCACGTAGCACTTCAGCGTATAATCCATCACCATGCGGTCGGCGTTAAACCGCCAGCCCAACGTGCGAATGGTGCGCTTCATACGCTTGATCCAACCGCGCGGCAAGCCATCTCGGTCGCGCTGGTAATAAAGCGGTATCACTTCTTCGCTCAATACGCGATATAGGTCTTCGCCATCGCGCGTATCGTGCATGCTCATGTTGGAATGCGTGCGGCCTGTGCCTATCGCAAAGCCATTCAAGCCATCGTACGCTTCCGCCCACCAGCCATCCAGTACCGACAGGTTCAAGCCGCCGTTGAGCACCACTTTCTGACCGCTCGTGCCCGATGCTTCCAGCGGCCGCCGCGGGTTATTCAACCAAACGTCCACGCCTTGCACGAAGAAACGTCCCACATTGATGTCGTAATCTTCAATGAAAATAAACTTATCGGAAAAACTCCGGTCGCGCATCAGATCCGCAATCTGTTGCAGCACGCGCTTGCCCGGCTCATCGCGCGGGTGGGCCTTCCCGGCGAAAACGAATTGCACCGGACGGTTAGCGTCGTTCACCATCGAAGCGAGTTTCTCAATGTCGGCCAGTAACAGGTTGGCCCGCTTGTAAGTCGCAAAACGCCGCGCGAAACCAATCGTCAACGCGTCGGGACTCAGCAAACGCGCTAGTTTTTGTTGCATCGCAACCGGCTCTTCACGCCGTTTCGATTGTGCCACCGCGCGCACGCGAATGAAATCCAGCAAGCGCGATTTCAAGCTTAGATGCGTTTCCCACAGTTCGCCGTCGTTGATGCTTTCAATGCCCTCCCAGATAGTGGGCTCCGCGCTGCGCAAAGTCCAACCCGCGCCTAAATGCCGGTCGTACAAACGCGACATCTGCGGCGCCAGCCAAGACGGCACATGCACGCCATTGGTAATGTGGCCAATAGGCACGGAATCTTCCGCCTTGCCCGGATACAAACCGGTCCACATATTGCGCGACACTTCGCCGTGCAGAGCCGACACCGCATTGGCGCGCCGCGAGAGTTTCAACCCCAGCACCGTCATACAGAAATCTTCGTCGTGTCTATGCGTGTTCTCGCGACCAATCGCCATTAGGCGGTCGGGCCCAATACCCAGTTGTTCGCGCAACGGGCCCAAATGCTCTTCAATCAGGTCGTAGCTGAAGCGGTCATGGCCGGCCGGCACGGGCGTGTGAGTGGTAAAACAAACCTCGCGCGAAACACGCGGCACCGCTTCATCAAAGCTCATCCCTTCTTCGTCCATGCGGTTACGAATCGCTTCCAACACCGCGAATCCGCTATGGCCCTCGTTCAGATGCAGCACGCTCGGAGTAACGCCCATTGCCTTCAAAGCCCGCACGCCGCCTACGCCCAGCAAAAGTTCCTGCCGGATGCGCACGCGGCCGTCCCCGCCATAAAGCCGCGACGTCAACTCGCGATCTTCCGGCGCATTGCCCGGCACGTCCGAATCGAGCAGTAATAAATCGATCCGGCCCACTTTCACCCGCCACACTTTCGCGCGAATCGCGCCATGCCGGGTATCAATTTGCACGTTCACCGGTTCGCCGTTCTTGCCAATGGCCGGCTCCATAGCAAGATGATTGATCTCGGTTTGCAGATACTCTTCCTGCTGCCAGCCTCTTTCATCCAACCTTTGACGGAAATAGCCTTGGCCGTAAAACAGACCAATGCCAATGAGTGGAATGCCCAGATCGGAAGCGCTCTTGATATGATCGCCCGCCAATATCCCCAAGCCGCCGGAATAGATCGGCAGCGATTCATGCAACCCGAACTCCGCCGAAAAATAAGCCACCGGCCGGGGACGCAGCACACCCGCGTTTGTCGCGCCCCAGGTGTGATCGGCTTGCAGATATTCCTGTTGGCGACGGTACGCATAGTTGATCCGGCTATGCAACATCAACTCACTCGCGCGCTTTTCAATGGTGTTCAACGGCAGTTCATGCAGCAAAGCCACCGGATTCTGATTCAGTTCCGCCCAGCGCTGCGGTGCCAGATCGCGAAAAAGGCTGACGCAATCGTTGTCCCAACTCCACCACAAATTGCGCGCCAAGGTCCACAAGCGCTCTTGCGTAGGCGCAATAAAACGGTCGAGCATGCGCGCCTGGCTCACCACCGGCGCCACTTCCGCCGCGGCGTCCGAAAGCAGACGGATTTCTTCCTCCTTAAAAACGCGCGCCTCAATCGTCTGAACCACAATCACGCCTTGCAGAACGCCGCGATCGATCACCGGCACGCCCAGAAACGATTGATACGCGTCTTCGCCCGCTTCGCTGAAGTACTTGAAGCGCGGATGATTCTTCACCTGCTCAACGGCAACGGGCCTCAGCTGTTCGGCGACAAGCCCGGCCAGCCCTTCCTGCAGGGACAGGCGCAAACTACCCACCGCCTGTTTACGCAGACCAACCGTGGCTGCTAAAACGAGGTTTGTACGATCCGGCTCCAGCAGATATACTGAACAAACGTCAGTCTTGAAACGATGCGCAATCAACTCTACAAGGTTCGCTAGAGTTTCGGCGGGTTGGCTGGTCTCTTCAGCTAACTTGGCAATCTCTTCCAACGTCAACACATGCGCAGCTTCCACGCTGCTCGCGGTATCACTCGTCATTTTGAACCCTTCTTGAAGCAGTAAGTTCGCAGACGAGGCGAGCGGCGCGACAGGGCGTCGGCACCCAACTAGTGTACAGGAATTGGCTGAAAGCTCAGCAGGTCTTTTTCTTGCACAATCGGCTCTCCCGGCGCGACGTTTTCCAGCCGTCCCGCCACCATCCAGCGCTCCAATTCGCCCACCAGATCATACAAGTGCCCGAAGGAATCCACAATGAAAAGCAGCGGTTGATAGTGGTCTATCTCGAAACTTTGATTGATCACCCATTCCAACTGCAGCGGATAGCGTTGAACGGATTTTGCTTCAATGGCATGCTCGATTTCGCCGTACGAACTGAGCAGGCCGCTGCCGTACACTTTGAGCGCCGCGCCATCGCGCATTAGCCCGAATTCGATGGTGAACCAGAAGAAGCGCGCCATGGCGCGGATGATACTGCTGAGTTGCGCTACCGGCAGATCGAGCTTCGCCGCCGTAAGCGCGCATTCGCCGAAGCGCACCAACGTTTCGGCAAAATGCGGATCGGTGTGCATGGGCACATGCCCGGCAATATCGTGAAAAATATCCGGCTCCGGCAGATAATCCAATTGGTCGCTACGCCGGACAGTAATGGTGGTGGGGAATTCGCGGTTGCGGAGGCAATCGAAGAAAGTGAACGACGGAACGTAGCCACTCACTGCCTTGGCCCGAAAACCCGTCAGCTTGTACAAGGAACGGTTGACCTCTTCCAGCCGCGGCACGCATTCCGGCTTTAAGCTCAGCGCGCCGATGCCTTCTAAGAAACGCGGATTTGCATACCGCTGCCATTTCGGCAGCATGCGCGCGTACAACCGCCGCCATGTTTCATGATTTTCCGCTGAATAGTGTTCGTAGTCTTGGGAAATAAAGAGTTCGCCATGTGCTTTGGCGAAGGCGATCTCGGCAGGTTCGGTGGTGGTTAGGCCAGCGCTCATCGATACCCGATCTCAGAATACACCACTTCGTTGTGGTGCTACAAGGAAATTCAAGCATAGGTCATAAATCTCAAGCGCCGGAAACGCGGAGTCATATTTTGTCAAGAAAAGGCAGCCCTTCTAATCGGGAAAGAGCTTCATGATTGTGGGCATCGCCAGAAACAGTTTGCCGGTTTGGCCCGGCAAAAGATTGAACTCGTGATACAGGTAAAACTTTTCGGCAGTTGCATCATAGGCATCGACAACCACGCCAATGGAGCCGAACTCCCGCGTATTTCTCAGGCTTCGGCGGAGCGCGTCCATAAGCAAAAACTGACCGAGCTTTTGGCCTTGGTGTTCCCGGCTTACTGCCAACCGGCCCAAAAGCGTTGCCGGCAGAAATGGATATTTGGGAAGTCTCTTAACGGTTTCGGCAGGCAAGTTCACCAGCGCGACACTGTAAGCGGAAAGCGTGTAATAGCCGATTATTTTTTCGCGATCATCAACAAGCACAAAAGGCGCAGCCACCCTGCGCCGGGAATCCTGGCCAGCCTGAAGCTGAAAATAACGATCAAGAGCTATCACACCGCTAAAGAAGTTTGCCCTGGCGTGCTTATCCTGCAATGGCTGGACAGAATAAGAATCTGTCACTTTATGCCGAGCCGCTTCCGGTAACGCCTAGCGGCCTGGCGCAATACGCGGCCCGGTTCTGGTGGGTTGAGCAGCCTCTCTACAAAGGCTTCTGAATCGCCGGCGCTTAACACAATCATCGTTCGTTCCTGAATACTCCGGGCGGCCGCCGATTCGGCGCTCTGCAAAACAAAATCCGTCAACGACCTGCCTTCGAGATCGGCAGCTCGCTGAATCAAACGTTTCTGACTTTCGTTCAAACGGGCGTCGAAGCGATAGGACTTGGCGGTAAGCCGTCTCTTTTTGGATTTGGCCTCGGGCATGGGCACGGTTTGACCTCGCAATTATCGATGGTACGGATATTTTCCGTACAAGTCAAGGTTGAGAAAGCGGGTCAGCGCCACCACGATGAAGTTTCCTGATCTTTACTAAGCGCTGCTCGATCCACTGGGCCAGGGCGGTTTCCGCGAGAATGATTTTTCCCCGCTCGATCTGCACCTGTAGGATCACCTCTTGGCCGCTGTTGTCATAGATGAACGAGTGGCTGAAGGCAACCGTCGCTTCGGGAAGATTATTCATGCTGGCGATATACATCTCTCGCAGCCGCGGTTCGGAGGCAGCATGGCCGCCAGTCTAGTGCGCGGGCGGTAACTCGTTCGATGTGGGTTTCGACCGGGCCCGCCATATAGTGCATTTCGGTGTCAATGCCCGCCGCTCGCGCTTCGGGAGCGATCCGGATGGCGAAATCTACGCGAAGGGTAGTTTCGAAAGCGAAGGTTCGCCTACCGCGTATGTGCTCCTCGCAGAACGTTCTGAGCTCCTCATTGGCACGCTGACGAATTTGCGGAGAAATCTTTTGCGCGGATCCATGAAGTTGTTTGCAGCGCTCGTCAATATTGAAATACGGAATTTGGAGAGCAGAGAAGTATCGCGCACCTAATGCAGTGGACTTACCACCGCCGGGCGGACCGGCCACGACGATCATCTTGGCCATGCGCCACTAGCATTCAGTGTCAGAGTCCGGCCGCATGTCCATGGGAAGTTCCTTCGGCGGAATCAAACGGCCGTTTTCGTCGAGAATCCCTCTGTCTTGAAGATCCTTGATGGCTGCGGCGACGTTGGCGTTCATCTGAGCAATGTGAGGATGGCGGCGCTCGATTTCTTCGCGTGGCAACGCCGCCCCCTCAATAGCGGCCATTAGCTCGTCCATAGACATCTCGTTAATAGTGCGGTTTCCGTTGCTTACCGGCATGAGCATTCCTGCTTTTAGAATACCCATCGAATAAAAAACGCGGCTCGGTCCCAACAGAACCGGCCCCGCTTTTTTTTAACCTAACCTAACTTGCTTTAGAACGTGAACCGAATCGCCAATTGCAGTTGCCGTGAGAAGTTGGCCTGCCCGCTAATCACCCCAAAATCGCCGTTGGACAAATTCGTGTCCGGCGCCAGGAACAGCGGTGAATTAAAGGCGTTCAGCGCCTCCGCCCGGAACTGAGCCTTCGCTCTCTCGCTAAAGCTGAAGTTCTTGAAGATTGAGAGATCCCAGTTCTTCTGGCCTGGACCGCGTAGCGAACCCAGCGTGCGCGGCGTATTCCCAAACGTGGCCGGGCCAGCCAGCGAAAACGCCGCCGTGTTGATGTAATCACCCAAGCGCGATTCCACACTCCCGCTCGTCGTAATCGCCGAACCGGTCAGATTCGGGCGTTGCGCGTCGTAACCGTAGGCCGAGTTGGCGTCGTTCTGGTAAACCTGCAGCGGGAAACCGGTTTGGTACACGCTTACCGCGTTTACCGACCAACCGCCCACCGCCAAATCCACCAGCCGGTTCGCATTGCCCAGGAACGGTTTGCCCTTGCCCACCGGCAATTCGTAAGTAATCGCCGTTGCCAGCCGCACCGGCGTATCCACGTTCGACAGGCTGTATTCAGCGGCCGTGTTATACGGATTCTGTGGAGCGCCCTGCGCGCCCTGGTTAAGGAAACTGCCCACACCACCGCTGCTTTCGTCGCGGTTCCTCGATAACGTCAAAGTGCTCAGGAACGTCAATCCGTGGCTGAAGCGTTTCTGTGCTTTAATAACCATCGAATTGTAACTGGCATGGTTTTGATCGCCGTAGATTTGCTCGATCTCGGTATAAGCGGGATACGGCAGCATCAGGCGAAACGCCGATATGCAATTCGCCACGCCCGTGGGGCAGCCCTGCGTTGAACCAGCCAAGGTGCCCGATCCCACCAGAGGATTGCCGGCAAAGGGGTTGGCCACTTCCGCGTTGAGAGCGGTAGCACCTTGCGCCAAATCGCTTGTCGGCAGTGCGTTGATGTTGATATTAGGATTGCCCAAAGTGAGGTGCGTTGAGTGCGACCCCACATAGCCCACTTCCAGCGCGATGCCGCCTTTGAGTTCACGTTGCACGTCGATCGAATACTGCTGAATCATGGGCGCCTTGGTTTTTGGATCCACCAGTGAGAAACCCGAACCAATATCCGTCGCCGTCCCCGCCGAGTTGCCCGCTGGCGGATTCAAACCGTTTGGAAACGGATCGTACAAGCTTCCTACCGTTTCGGCATAGGTTAGCCCCGTGTACTGAGTGTTATTCGCGTACCCGGGCGTAGCAATCGGACCGCCCAGCGCGATTTGCGGAGCATAGAAGATTCCATAGCCGCCGCGAACCACTGTTTTGTCATTCAACTGGTAAGCCACGCCGCCGCGCGGACCCCACTTTACCCCTTGATAATTGCCGACATGCGTAGGCGAGCCGTTCAACCCGGCATACTCAACCGCGCCATTACCGGCTAGCGGATTGGTAGCCGCCGTATTGAAATTCACAATCAAGCCGTTGTGCGCTTCTTCAACGCCCGACTCATGTTCCAGCCGCAGGCCGAAATTGACGGTGATCTTGCTGTTCAACCGGAAGTTGTCCTGCACAAAACCGGCGTAGTAATGAATGTAGTCGGTCAGAGTCGAAGAGGTGTCAGCCTGCCGCGTGTAAGGCGCCCCCAGTAGCAGATCCGCCAGATCGTTGCCGCTGTAGGTCACCGTTCCGGTGTTAAAGCTGTAGCAGCCCGTCGTGCAGTTAATGCCCGAGCCCGAGGTTGCCAGCCGCCGGTAATCGAACCCTGCCTTAATACTATGCTTGCCTATAAACTTATCCACGCTCACCGAAAAATTGTGCGACGCCTCGTCATAGTAATCCCAATCTCCGGAATCGCCCAATCCATAAATCGTGCTCATATTGATTTGCGGAAATTCGGCAATCGTCGGCGAGATGCTGCCCGCATAGGCTGGGCTCATTCCCAGCACACCCACGTTGAACCCTTGCGAACTGTTGTAGTCGAAATTCGGGAAGCGGTTGAACCCATAGCGCACCGCTACCACGGTGGTGGGGTTAATGGTGAACAGATTATTCAACTGCGTGGCATCCACACGGCGCAGCAGGCGCCAGCCGCTTTGCGTCGACGGCGAATTGAACCAGGTATCGCCCGGTTCCAGCGAATAGTAGCGCAGGTAGCTCAAACTCGAACGCCACCAACTCGTGAAATCTTCGTCGATTTTCGCGGTATATTGCACCGCGCGCGCTTTGATCGAAGACGATAGCGAAAGGTCGTTGGCGCCATAATACGCCGGTGTGGACGTGGGCGCGGGGTAGTAGCTCGCAATTGCCAATCCAACCGGACTCAACTGGCTGGCCGGAATGATATTGTTCGCGAACGGCTGGTTCGTTGTCGGGTTATTAATCACCAACGGCACCAGTGCGCCCGACGTCAGCCTGGTAAGAACACCCGAAAAATTGCCAACGGTTTCGGCCTGCGTCGGCAAGTTGAAAGCCTGAGAGTCCGACGAGCGATCATCGTAATGCTCAACGCCCAGGAAGAAGAACGTCTTGTTCTTCCCGTCGTAGACCTTGGGAATCCAGATTCTGCCGCCGAAGCTCCCGCCCCACGTGGTGTTGGGCTGATCGGCTATGGGAAGGGCCGCCGCGTTACTGAAGAAGGCGTTCGCATCCCAATCGGTGCGGCGCACGTGTCCGTACAGGCTGCCATGAAAATCGTTTGTTCCCGATTTCATCAAAGTGTTGAACATGCCGCCGCCCGTACGCGCCATTTCAGCGTCATACGTGTTCGATTGAATCTTCACTTCTTGCACTGCTTCCAGCGTCGGAATGATAATGGCGCGATTGTTCGCATCGGTAATCGGAATGCCATCCAGCAAATAGTTGTTGCCGCGCACCGGGCCGCCGGCAATAGAAATCTCCGACGAACCGCTCTGGTCTTCCATGCGGTTATACGCGGGCGGACCTACCTGCACCACGTTTTGCGCCAATCTCGACATCATGAACGGGTTGCGGCCCAGATTGGGTAAATCCACCAGCTTCTGGTTGTCGAGCACTTGCCCTTGCGAAGCGTTCGATGATTCAACCAACGGCATCTGCTCGGTAACCAACACGCTCTCGGTCACGTTACCAACCTCTAGCCTGATGTCAACCGTGACGTATTCTTGCGTGCCCACCAGCACATTTTTACGCTCAAACTTTTTGAAGCTTGGGCTCTCGGCTATCACCGAGTAGGTGGCTGGCACCACGTTCGAAAAATCGTAAAATCCCGCCGAATTCGTAACCGCCGTGCGGGCCTCATTGGTACCCTCGTTCGTTAGTGTTACCTTGGCGCTGGGCACCGCCGCGCCCGAAGCGTCCGAAACCGCGCCATGAACGCCGCCTTGTGTGGACTGCGCCCAAACCCCGATACCCGATAGCGCGAATAAGACCATCAGCAGGTCAACTCGACGCACTCCTACTGAACTGAATTTCTGAAGCATATATCTCCCTTGGTGTCGATCCCTTTTGTAAAGCTTAATTGCCAGCCAAAGCTGGTCACTCCGCAAGTACTGGGCGGGTTACTGCTGCAACAGAGAGCAATTCATCTAAACGATTAGGGGTAGGTTACCACTAATTACGGGTTGGTTACCACTCTTTCAAGCCTTATAAAAAAATTCTTGAGGAGATTCTTATAAGAAGAAGAGGCGAAAACGTTCTAGCGGGCAGCGGTAGCCTCAAGAATGTTCGCCGTCTCTTTACTAACCACGAACCGCTCGTGAAGGTACCGCACCAGATATAAGGAGCAGCCAATGCCGACGGCCAACACGGCGTTCACCACCAGAACCGCGGCGGCTGTAGTCAAAAACGCCAGCGCATCAACCCGCCGCATTTTGTTGAGCCGCCGCCAGGTGCTCCACTCCAATAAGCAGATCCCGATATAAGCCGTTACCCCGGCCAGCGCCGGAATGGGGATGTGCGAGATGTAGTTGTTCCCCAAAATCACAAACCCCAAAATAAAGAGCCCGTGGAAAATATTCGACATGCGCGTCACCCCGCCGCAGCGTACGCTGGCGAGGCTGCGCGCCGGAATGCCCACGCTCATGGGCGCCGCAAACACGCCCGCCACCATGTTGGCAATGCCGTAAGCGCCAATCTCACCGTCCGCATCCGCTATCTTCAAATGCTTGTGCCTTCCGCGAAAATGCTCCACTACACGCGAGGTAAGCAAGATGTTCACACTTGCCACGAACGCCAGCCCGAAGCCCGCTGGAATCACTTTTAAGACATCCGTCGGCGTCCAGGCGAAACCTACAAAGGGTGGAATCTCTAACGGCAGCTTGCCCACCTCCCGTTGATGCAGCCCGAAGGTGAGCGCTACTGCCACTGCTGCTCCGATACCGAGCAAAGGTGCTGGCGCGCGCGGGAAGAAATGCGCGGTTAAGAGCGCCGCTCCAATGACGGCTCCGCTAATAATCAGTGCGCTCCACTGCGTTTCCGCACAATGGGAAAGCACCTGCCAGCTCTGGTAGATCATGTTGTTCGACGTGCGGTCCACCACCGCTTTCACGCCCAGCATGACGCCCAATTGCGAGAGAAACATCATGGCGCCAATTCCGCAGGAAAATCCAGTCACCACCGGCTGAGGCACTCTGTGAATATGGCGCGCCAGCCGCAGGAACGAAAACACTAACATGAATACCGACGCCACAATGCATACTTTGGCCGCGCCGCCGATGCCCTGCGAACGGACTGCCTGCGAAATAAACGGTACGGTGGCACTGGCGGTGCCGCCAATCAACACTGGATTCCGTCCCAACAGCGCCGTAATGGGCGCGGTTGAAATGGATGTGACCAAGCCCAGAACCGGCGGCAAACCCATCATGTTCGCCATCGCCAGCCCATACGGCAGCGCGATCAAAGCGGCAATCGCCCCGCCGGCCAAGTCGCCGGCCAGAAACTTCCAGCTATATCGAAAACGGAACAGTTTCACGCAAGCCCTTTAAATGCGCGCGGCTCCTCGGAGCCGCGCGCATCTGCAAGCCGATCTTCTTACGCGTACACTTTGTCGAACGCCGCCTTGAACTTGCCCATCTCTTCTTTCGTGCCCACCGTGACGCGAACCCATTCCGGCCATACCGGCCATACGCGGCCGATGTAAACGTTCTGGTCCGCCATGGCTTTCCAGAATTCTTTCCCGGGCCGCTTGGCGTTAAGCATGAAGCAGTTGCTTTCAGACGGGATGAACTCGACGTTCTTCTTGGTGAGGAAGTCGAAAGTGTCATTTCGGACCTCGCCCATAATCTTGCGGCGATAATCCACCAGCGTCTTTACGTTCAAACTAGCCGTTGCGCCCACCATCGCCGTGATCGGCATTTGGCCCGCGCTAAAGGGCCGGATTTTCTCAAGAATGTCCGGTCGGGCTATGGCTGCGCCTGCACGCAAACCCGCCATGCCGTAAAGCTTCGAAAATGTGCGCAGCACCAAAACATCTTTATCCTGCGCTACCAGATCGGTGCATTTCACGGCGTTGGGCGAAATGTGAATATAGGCCTCATCGACCAGCACAATCGAGCCCGCTGGCTTGTTCTGCACCAGCCATTCGATATCGGCGCGGCTGGTGAGCGTGCCAGTCGGATTGTTCGGATTGCAGATGTAATAGAGTCCGCCATTCGGGGCCGCCGCCAGCATTGCCTTCACGTCGTGGTCCCAAGTGCCTTTGCGCAACGGCACCAACACCGTCTTGGCCCCAATGAACTTGGCCGCGCGCCCACCTGCTTCGTAACCAGGATCGGCCGCCACGAAAGGCCGGTCTTTCGAACAAAAGCCTAAGACAGCCTGGTGCAGCGGCGCGCTGGAACCCGCAAATACTTCAACGTAACCTTCTCCCCAGCCCTGACCGGCCTTCACGCCTTCCTGCTGCGCCAGCACTGCGGTTAACTGATCCGTCAGATCATACATATAACGGCCGCCGCTTTTGATGATGTTGTGAATCGCATCGGCGGCCTCCGGACATGGTCCCAACGGGTTCTCATTCGCGTCAATTTTCACCGCATCCGCGGGCATATTGCGCACTCTCGATAATTGAGCCAGCGCGGGCTCATCATAAAACGGCAGGGCGGCGCCGGCCGTCACCAGACTGGCGATCCGTCCAAAGTTCCTGCGTGTAAAACCCCGGCCGATCAACTCCACCTTTTGATCCGCATTCAAAACTGCTGGCATATTTCTCCTTTGTCAAACTATTGGCTAATCCAAAGTTTCGTCTATTATTTCACAAAATCACGCTCGTGGACCGCCGCTAGTGCCGGTAGGCGAAAAACCGCCTGCCGCGCTGCAACGGGGAGCGAATCGTTTTACGTGAACGACACTCGCGGAAGAAAATGGTTCAGCAAAAGCGTTGAACGTTCCCGCAAGCGGCCTTATCTGGGAAGTGTAACACTGTTGCGGCAAAAACGGCTAACAATCCAGCGTGCTTAGGAGTCTACGGGCCCAAGATCCCGATTCGAATCACTCAAACCGAGCCGGAAGCGTCAGCGACCTAATTCGGACACTGGGATACACGATCCCATTTGGAAGCGGCCACCGTCCGGACCGGGGTGCGAGAAAGCCGCGTTGACGATGTGGGCCTCAGGAACTCTGGAAGTTCGCCGGGGCCGATGCCGCGATTCCCCCCATCCTCCGCAATCTTACTTTCGTTTGTCGCGGCGTCGAGTTCACTTAAATCCGACAGAACACGCTCCGGGAGGGCCAAGGCCTCAAGAACGCTTTTGGAGCTGTATTTGGCAGGAATCAACCTGTGAGTGCGAGTATGATCAATCAGTTCAAGGTGAGCCAACTACTGCCCGCCTTGGACCGCGTCACCAAGCTCCTCACCTGCTGCAATCCCGGAATGCCCGCTCGAACCATATAATCGAGCGGCGTTTTACCACGAAACAGAAAGTGATCGTTCGGCTGAGTCACCCATTGATCAGCCAATTCTAGTGGCAAAAGTCCATGTAAAGCCTGATAGATCCCCACAACGCAAGAGATGCGCGTGAGTTCGTCTTGGCGCAACACCCCTGCGGTCGTCCTCGATCTATACACGTTTGACCGCGGCACCCCCCCCAAGCAATTCTCCGGCCTTCTCGACGGGCACCTGTCACTTCTCAAGGATGGCGAAGAACCCGTCAACGGCTGATTGACTCAGACGTTCGCGCGTTTCTAAACGGCTGAGGTCGGGTGTAGCCTCAAGTTCGTGGCCCGGCGCGGCGTGGCTCGGGTGAATCACGATCCCAGTCTCTCCAAGAAGTTTACTGTCTTATACTAGACAATAAGCGTCTACGTTTAGACAAACGCCAAAATGGCTACCGAACCGTCCAGTTCGCTTAAGGGTGGCGTGCGAAACTGTGCCGCAGCGACTCGCCCACCACAGCGGGAATCGATAGCTCTCCATAAAGCAACTCCCGAGCCGAAAGGCTTCTCTTTGTCAAACCGGTCTTAGTATGGGCTTTAGCGCCCACAATCATATGGTAAAGCTCATGCGCCATGACGATGCCGAGTGCCACGCCATACGCCGCTTGATGCTTCTCTGGGCTGCCCCGTCCGGTGACCCGCTGCAGACACTCACGAACCCGATCACATTCTACTTCGCCAAAATGGAGGATCTCCCCATCACTCGAGTACGCCATCGCTAAGGGACCCCGCTCGTCCGGCAAACCGCCCGTCGCGAAAGGCCGATCTTTCATCGAACAGGAACCCTTCATCTCGAATACCACCAATTCCGAAAACTCAGGGTAAGGGGGTAGTTCACTTTGCAGCATCACGTCCACGTCAAGCCCAGCCGGTTCCAGCAGGTTTGACAATTCGTGCCGCAAAGCCACCACCGAGGCTTCGGAATGAGGCTTCTCGAAATTCACCACCACGGTCACTTTCCGGGTAGCCGCCGGGCACACGGCCACAAAACACAACCACAACGCAACGGAGCGCATATTTTCTCTTACCTGGAGAACTCTTCGGTATTTCTCGAACGCTGCAAGAGCCCCAACCGGGGGACTTCGCGTTCCCATCATATATTAAGTGCAAACCGCCAGAAAA
This sequence comes from Bryobacterales bacterium, assembly GCA_963785595.1. GTDB lineage: Bacteria > Acidobacteriota > Terriglobia > Bryobacterales > Bryobacteraceae > Bog-105. The sequence continues at coordinate 96,639 of CAWAVY010000009.1, forward strand.
ACATTTCAGGAAATGACGATTCAGCCGCTGTCAAAAACTGCGGCAGCGGCCGCCACGCAAGGCGTTCTTGAAGCCGCACCGCCGCTCGATCATTCCTTGAAACTCACACCGGAAACGTGGCACGCCTCCTTTTGAATGAAACCGGGCCGAGACTCAATCGCCTATTTCCTCCAGCCAGCAAACACGATAACGTGAGTAAGGATGACTTCCGAACAAAGGCAGTTCCTCCATGGCCGTCTCCGTAATGCGACAAAGGCGCAACCAGAGCTAAAGCAACTGGTGCGGCAGCTACTCAAGCTTGGCGGCGATTTCGTCGTGGCCCCACCCGGACTGGACCCCGACGCCGCGGAGTTGATCAGCCACGGATTTGTGTCGCGGGACCTATCCTCATCAAAGCCCGGAGAGCCAGCGCATGCCATCAAAATGTAGCCGCTTTGTGGGTTGCACGGCGTTACAAAATTGTGGGGATAGGCACGGGTTATGCACTAACGCCGGACGGCCTTTGGAGGCAGCACTCGTGGGGAATCCTTCGTGAAGGAATACTGGAGACGACGCAAGCCCGCACAATATACTTCGGAATCTTGCTCCAGGGCTGCCGCGCGGACGACTCTTCCGGCTGCGATGCCTGACGAGATCCCGTCGGCGGCAACCGGCTACGCTTTCGGTCTATCTCTAACAGGCCCTGAAAACAATGCGATCCGCAGTCAGCGCGGTTTGAGAAAGCGCCGCAGCCTTGTAATGAGGGGCTTCCCGTAGGACGTCTCACATTCCCAAACGACCAGTACTTTCCAGCCAAGCTCTTGCAACTCCGCAATGTTCTTAGAATCACGCCGTCGGTTACCTCGTAGTTTCGGGCGCCAATAATCCCGCCTGGTTTTTGGAACGTGCGCTTCTTTGCATCCTTCATGCAAATGCCAGAAGCAGCCATGCACGAGAATGATCTTTCGCAGTTTGGCAAAAACCAAATCCGGGTGCCCCGGCAGGGTGCTCACGTGTAGCCGGAAGCGAAAGCCCATTGCGTGAACGAGCTTCCGGACCGTCAGTTCTGGCGAGGTATTTGCTGATCGAATCCGGCGCATATTCTCCGAGCGCCGTTCTGGAGTGAGTTTGTCCGTCAAACCGCCAAATCCAAAGGCAGATCGGCGATGTCCTTCAAGCGTTTGCCGTTCACCATAATGTTGAGCGATTCCTCGGAATCCGCCCACCCCAGTTCCTTAACTGTCTCGATCAATTCTGGAAGCGCAAAATGATACACACAGTCAATATCGCCACTTCCCAGTGCCACGGAAGCTAAGCGGCTTGGAAGGGGCTCTCCCGTGACGACAACGATATGAGGAAGTTTTCCCCGGCGGTTTCGAATTAAATTGAGGGCCTCCGACCGGGAGTTCTGAGACCGGTCGCTGCGGATCGTGAGCTTGCAAGAGATACTGGCGTGGAGCAACGGCGAACCGCCATTCTTCTTTCGCAGGCTAGTCCTGAGAGCCACCTTATCGTCCACAAGCAACTCATTGGCGTTAATTTCGGCGTCTTCGACAAGCGAACGGAAAATCACGACGTCTGGTTTTATTATGTAATCGCTGCCGAGCGACGCCGCGAGTTCTGCATTCTCGCTGGCTACCTTTGCGATCGCAATCAGGTGCGTGTACTGTTCAAACTGGGCGATTTTGACGAGCTTTGTGAAGTCTTTCTCCTCCTGTTTTCTCTTCGTCTCCTTTTCCCGGTCACGTTCGCCAATCTTCTGCACCACCCAACCTCCCGGTCGAAGATGGGCCAACTTCAAGAAAGTCTCTCTTACGAACGATGCGGTAGCAACCTCGAACTCATTCCCGGCAGTCTGCCCTTTCAGTTTTAAGCCCGCCGTCTCCATCCCAATCCGCTTGAAAATTCCGAGAGCGATTGCCTTGCTTGCCCGGTTCCCCGTGTCGGCATTGCTCGGTACGCCGTTTTCAAGCCGTAGAACCTTGTCTCGAAGCAAAGCATGGAAAGTCCTTCGGGCCGAGGTAAAGAGGGGCTCGGTGGACCCGCTCATGGTTACCCGGCGACCTGCACCAATCGAGCCGCTGTCAGACAAGCTTTTAGGTTTTCCGCAACCGCTCTGGCGAAGGGCGGAGGGAAAGCATTACCCACCTGTCTGTAGGCAGCCGTTTTACCACCGCTGAACTGCCAGGCGTCGGGGAAACCTTGAAGCCTCGCCACCATCCGAACGGTAAGCCGCGGCATCGGGGCCGCGAACCCACGGCCAGGCGCGTCGTTGGCAATTCCGAGCCCGTCTACGCCGAGTGTCGCCCACGCCGCTCTCGCTCGGGTCGGGCCCAGGTCGGGCCCGCCGTGTTTTTTAGAGCCGCCAACAATCGTAGGCGCAATCTCGTTCGCGGCCTTGCTCCACGCTCTGGCCCCGCCCCAGCCGTTAGCCGCCATCAGGTCAAAGAGAACCTGCCCAACAGTTCTAGGCTTGTCGCATGCTTGTTCGGGCCATGCAAAATGCTCAGAATATTCCTTCCGCAGAGCCACAAAGACCACGCGCGGCCTCAGTTGCGGAACACCAAAATCTGAAGCGTTCATGAGTTTCCACCCCGGCTGATAACCGAGCTTGAGAAGTTCTGTGGCAACGTACTGGCGATAGTCCTCGAAGACTGCATCGAAAATTCCGCGAACGTTTTCGATCATTACTGCTTTGGGGCGAATCTCATCAACCAAGCGGATCATCGCTGGGAAAAGGTTGCGTTCGTCCTTGATGCCAAGTTGCTTCCCGGCGATTGAGAAGGGGGGGCAAGGCAGACCCCCGGAAATAATGTCGATGCCCTTGAAAGCCGTCCCTGAGAACTTGTTGAGGTCCTGCTCAAATACGCTCCATTTAGGTCGATTCAGCCGGAGCGTGGCACAAGCGTGTTTATCTAGTTCCACCAGGGCCGAATGCTCAATTCCCGCCTGCTCATAACCGAGAGCCTGGCCACCCGCTCCAGCGCACAGTTCGAGAGCCATGAGCCCGCTCATCTTCTGCCCGTCACGTTGCGATCGCGTGCCGTGCCCCGTGCGCCAAGGATTGTCGGTCATCTCGGGAAACAACAACGGAGCGCCCGCACTTCGTAACTTCCTCTTCACTTCGGTCCCTATCGGCCGTTTCCGGTTTTGTCGCGTCTCATATGTCCCCAGATACCCCAGTCGAAGCGCAACTTTGGTCGCCCATCTGTCCAAGCCTCTGAATATTGTAAGCCTTATTTCCCCTCGTCTGCTTTAATATCACTGTACCCATGGCATCGAATCTTGTTCCCATCACTGTCGCGCACGGCGACGGCATCGGCCCGGAAATCATGGCCGCTTCGCTCCACGTCATGAAAGCCGCCGGCGCGCGCATTCAAGAAGAGACCATCGAAATCGGCGAGAAGGTCTATCTGCGCGGCATCAGCGCCGGCATCGAACCAAGCTCCTGGGAATCGCTGCGCCGCACCAAAGTTTTCTTCAAAGCCCCTATTACCACCCCTCAGGGCGGCGGTTTCAAATCGTTGAACGTCACCACGCGCAAAACCCTGGGCCTCTACGCCAACATCCGCCCGTGCGTTTCCTATAACCCCTATGTCCAGACCAAACACCCCGGCATGGACCTCGTCATCGTCCGCGAAAACGAAGAGGATCTGTACGCCGGCATCGAGCACCGCCAGACCGATGAGGTTTATCAGTGCCTCAAATTGATCTCGCGCCCCGGCACCGAAAAAATCGTCCGCTATGCCTTCGAGTACGCCAAGCAGAACAACCGCAAAAAGGTCACCTGCTTCGCCAAAGACAACATCATGAAGTTCACCGACGGCCTGTTTCACAAGGTCTTCGATGAGATCGGCGCTGAGTATCCGCAGTTCGAAAAGGAGTTCTGGATTGTCGATATCGGCGCGGCCAAAATGGCGGACACGCCCGAAGCCTTCGACGTCATCGTCATGCCGAATCTCTATGGCGATATCCTCTCCGACGTGGCCGCGCAAATCGCCGGATCCGTGGGCCTCGCCGGTTCCGCCAACATTGGCGATAAATGCGCCATGTTCGAAGCCATCCACGGTTCCGCGCCGCGCCGCGCCGGTCAGAATCTCGCCAATCCCTCCGGACTTCTGCTAGGCGGCGTTCTCATGCTGGTTCACATAGGCCAGCCCGATGTCGCCGAACTGGTTCACAACGCTTGGCTGCGTACTCTAGAAGAGGGCGTCCATACTTACGACATATATAAGGAGGGCACCAGCAAGCAAAAAGTCGGCACCAAAGAGTTCGCCGACGCGGTTGTGGCGCGCATGGGTCAGAAGCCCGAGCACCTCAAACCTGTCGCGTATTCGCGGGAACCGAATAAAGCCCTTCACTACGCATTGAAGACACACCCGCCCCAAATCAAGGAATTGATCGGCGTGGACGTATTCTTCGATTCTAAAGACCGTAATCCGGTAGCCTTCGGCAAAAAGCTCGAGGAGTTCAATGGCGGCGGCCTCAGGCTCTTCGCGCTTTCCAACCGCGGCACCAAAGTCTATCCCAGCGGCTTCGAGGAAACCTTCTGCACAGATCATTGGCGCGCCCGCTTCATGAGCGAAACCCGCACCGCGCCCATCTCTCACGCGCAAATCTGTAACTTACTCGAGCGCACGTCCAAGGCCAATCTCGATTTCATCAAGATCGAAAACCTTTACACTTTCGACGGGCAGAAAGGTTTCGTGTCTGAAGGCGAGTAAGCTGATTGCATGAGTAGTGGTCATGCTCTGCCCGCGTCCGACAAACCGCTTGTCGGCGTAATTATGGGCAGCAAGTCCGATTGGGAAACGATCGCCCGTACCAGCGATACGTTAGAGGCTTTGGTGATTCCGCACGAATGCACCGTTGTCTCCGCCCACCGCACCCCTGATTGGATGGCGGATTATGCGAAGACCGCCGTTTCCCGCGGGCTCGAGGTCATCATCGCGGCTGCCGGTGGAGCCGCCCATCTGCCCGGCATGGTGGCCGCCCATACGCCGTTGCCCGTTCTCGGCGTCCCCATTCGCAGCAGTATGTTGAACGGCATCGATTCGCTCCTCTCCATCGTGCAGATGCCGGCCGGTGTTCCCGTCGGCACACTCGCGATCGGTCCCCCTGGCGCAGCGAATGCCGCTCTGCTGGCCGCAGCCATTCTCGGCTTAAAATACCCCGCCATCCGCACCCGCCTCGAAGCGTATCGCAAGCAGCAAACCGAAACCGTTCTCGGAGACCGCAACCTTTGAAGGCCATCTTATGAAGCCCATCCTGCCAGGTAGCGCCATCGGCGTGCTCGGCAGCGGACAACTGGGCCGCATGTTCGCCATCGCCGCGCGCCGCATGGGTTATCGCGTGCATACACTCTCGCCCGATGAAGACACGCCCACCGGCCAGGTGGCCGACCTCGAAATCAACGCTCCCTACGAAGATTTGGACGCCATCGCAAAATTCGCTTCCGGCGTCTCGGTGGTTACCTTCGAGTTTGAAAATGTTCCAGCGGCTACCGCGGCAGCCGCCGAAAAATGCGCGCCCGTCCGCCCCGCCGGACACATTTTGCACACCACCCAGCACAGGCTGCGCGAGAAGACGTTTCTCTCGAACGCCGGTCTGCCCATAACGCCGTTTCGCCGCGTGGCAAGTCTGCCCGAACTGTCGCAGGCCGCTGCGGAATTAGGTTTGCCCGCCGTTCTCAAAACGGCCGACTTCGGTTACGATGGCAAAGGTCAACATCGCATTATGAGCCCGGCCGATTTCGCGCCCGCGTGGAATACCGTGGCGCAACGCGAGTCCGTGTTGGAGGCGCTCGTCGATTTCGAACGCGAAATCTCCGTCGTTGCCGCGCGCGGCGCCACTGGCGAATTCGTTCATTACGGCGCCATTGAGAACCACCATTGCAATGGCATACTGCATGTTTCGCTCGCCCCCGCCCGCGTGACCGATGCCGTGGCCCGCCAAGCCGTCGAAATCACCCGCGCGGTTATGGAAAATCTCGCTGTGGTGGGCGTCCTATGCGTCGAGTTTTTCGTCGCCAAAGACGGCCGCTTGCTCATCAACGAACTCGCCCCCAGGCCCCACAATTCGGGCCACTTTACGTTCGACGCCAATGTCACCAGCCAATTCGAACAGCAATTGCGCGCGGTCTGCGGCTTGCCGTTGGGCTCTCCCACGCAACTCTCGGCGGCGGCCATGCTGAATTTGCTCGGCGACATTTGGAACAACGGCGAACCCAATTGGACCGCCGCCACCGCGATTCCGGACGTCAAGCTGCATCTTTACGGTAAGCTCTCTCCTCGGCCCGGCCGCAAGATGGGCCATCTCACAGCCCTCGCCGCTACGGTGAAAGGTGCCCTCGAAGACGCCAGCCGTTCCTTCCAGTCGCTATGATCACCCTCTTCGGACCAACGATCATCGCTCGAACTGAGCCGGAACCGTAAGCGCCCTAATTCGGGAGTACGTCCGATCACCGCTGCGCTGCGGAACCGCGACCGCGAGGCAGTCGGCGATTACCGTAAGGGGCCCAGATCGAAATTCATTGTCGCCTAGCCCGGCTCCTTCGCCCCGAACCCCCGAAGAAAACGCCCAAATCCAGCTTGGTATACTCGCCGTTCAATGCCGCGGTGACTATACATCTGCCGTTGCAACGCGAGGAACGAGGACTTTGTGAACATCGCTTTTCTTGGTCTCGGAAACATGGGGTCTGCCATCGCCCATCGCCTCTTACTGGCCGGTCATCCATTACGTGTCTGGAACCGCAGCCCCGACAAAATGGCCGCCTTCGAATCCGCTGGCGCCGGAGCCTGTCCTTCACCGGTATCGGCCGCCAAGGACGCCCATCTGGTCGTCAGCAGCCTCATGGACGACAACTCCATCCGCGCTGTCTTCGATGGACCCGAGGGTGTCATCGCTAAGATGATCCCGAACGCCATCCATCTCTGCGTCACCACCATCTCTCCCATCTGTGCGGACTGGCTGGCCGAACAGCATCGCTCTGGTGGCAGCCGCTATGTTTCAGGACCCGTCGTTGGCCGACCCGATGCCGCCGCACAAGGCACTCTCCTCGAGTTCCTTGCCGGAGATGCCAGCGCGGTCGAAGAGGTACAACCCGTGTGTAAGGCGTTCGCCACCACGTTGGTTCCCATCCCCGGACCCGCCAGTCTCGCAAACAACCAAAAACTCTGTGTGAATTTCTTCATCGTTTCACTCATCGAAGTCATGGCCGAATGTTTGACCTTCGCTGAGAAAACGGGGGCCTCGCCCGAAATCATGACGCAGTTCTTCGAGAGGTCTTTCGCCCACCCCGGCCTCAAAGGCTACGCCCGCAAATTGATGGACCAAAATATCGAAGGAACCGGCGGCTTTTCCCTGCGCGGCGGATTGAAAGACGTCCGCTTAATGCTCGATGCCGCCAATCGCATGGCTTGTCCTCTCGATTTGGCCACCTTGATTGAAAGCAAAATGCTCGAATGCCTCGAGCGCGGCTTAGGCGACGCCGATTGGAGCGCCATTCAAGAAGTCACTCGCGCCCGCGCCGGCTTGCCACACAAATAGCCAGCATTAAGCAGCAATAGCGAGCGCTGGAATCGTTTAACCTGGTATTGATCGGTAGGCAATCGTGCTGGAGAATTATAGCCCCAGTCATTGGTGGGATAAACTGCTGGAGCCGCCACGCAATGCTCTCCAGTGGGACAAAGGACCACACCGAACGCCCAAATATCGGTGCGCCTGTCGACTAACGGCCCGATGCCTGTTAGGGACTCATGTAGCCGGTCGTGCCCATAATCATCCCGACGCACGGCGACAAAGGAAGGCAGATCTGGATTTATGATTTGACGGGGCACGTGGCAAGCCAACTCAGCTTCGAAAACCCGACCGCCCGGTGGGAAATACCTGCTCTTTCGCGGACCGCAGGGCGTTTTCGTTGTAGCGGCCAATCGCAACAGCAAACCAAGGCTCATTCTGAACCTCAACCCCCTCCCGGATGACATACCCGAGACGATTTCCCCAAGGTGGCCGCCAGTTGGCTCTGCTCCGCGAAGGCATGGACACCGAGCGCGATATCTGGATTGTTCCTCTCAGTGGAGAAGGGGAAACTTTACGCGCTGGCGAATATGACTTCACCAAAGCCTTGCTCATCTAGCCCGGAGTGGCTTACTGCGTAGCGGGCAAAGGCAACAGCGCCAACAAACTCTACCTTGTGATCGAATCAGTCCGCCTCGACCACCAAACACATTCGATCTTCCACGGTTCCTGATCCTGCTGACGGCGCCGGAGGGTTGCCTCTGCCCTAACATCCAGCCGTTGGGAAACCCGCACCTGGCGCGCAGGCCCTTCGCTCCACCTTCGGCGTCGCTGCGGACGTGCGCGCCTACGTAAGGAGCCGGGCGAGAAGTTCTGCGTGTCAGCGGCGGACATTCTACTCGCATTCAGTGAACTCGATCTTCGCCGAACGGTTAATTTTTCGATTAGCTGTGTTTGGCGGCCTGCGGCCTGGCGAAATCCTAGCGATTCGTTTGGGCAAGGTTCGAGAGATTCAATCCTGATGAGGCCACGGTTTAGGAGTGAGCTTGGAAGTTTATTCGCAAAGCGATCAGGAACAAAAGATCTTCTTCTCTTATGCGAATGGAGACGGCTTAAGCGCTCAAAGCGGGCAGACACGAAAGCTGATCGTTGCTGACTTCCCTAGTGGTTATCGCACCCAATATGGAAACTGCGGCCGAGGAGTAGTCGATGACCTGCTCCGGTTCAAGTTGCAGAAGGCAAGCGCTCGTGCTTACCGGCAGTCGTAAAAGAAAACGCAAAACAAAGCAAAAACGAGGCAGCTGCGGTAGATATAAGACATTTTGCAGTTCGGGCGGCAGGGCGAACGACGGCTCGCCGTGTTTACTTCGGACACTTAGGTCGGCAGCGTCACGGGCGCACTGGATTGATAGTGTGCTAACACATATGAACAGAGCGTCTGTGTTCAAATCTTCTGCGTCGAGCGATTGGATGGCATCTGCAACCACATTTTCCGCCGCCTCCAGGTCTCCGGAAATAAGCAAAGCCACGCAGACAGCTTTGCAAATGACTTTTTGCAAATGAGATTCAGCCATGATCGCTCCCCGCTCTACTGTGTCGCGCAGTTGTTCAGATGCCATCATCATTTACAGTACGCGACTCTCGATCGTTTTGTTTGCATAATGGTGCGACCTTTTATCAATCTTGCGATCAACTGCACCCGTTCGCTCAACCACTCGAACAGTGCTGGCCGTTTCCCGCGCCCACATCAAGAAGACAATAGCGAAATTGCTAACTAAAAGGCGCATTATGTGGGAGTAACTATGAAATCAACTCTACAATCGGGATCGTAGTACAGAAGAGCAACCATTCAGTGGAAGTGACAGTTCAAAAGCTGAGGGACCTTATGGAAGCTCGCGGAATTAAACTTTTCGCTTTGGTCGATCACAGCGGTGAAGCCGAACAAGTAGGATTGCACCTGAACCCAACAAAGCTGTTGATCTTCGGAAATCCGAAAGCGGGCACGCCAATCATGGTCGCCACACCGACAGCTGCAATTGATCTGCCTCTAAAAATCGTAGTTTCGGCGGACAACGCCGGCGTCGTCTGGATCTATTACAACACCTCAGAGTATCTTCACCGAAGGCACGGCTTCCCGGAAACGCTTGTCGGCAGCTTGGCGGTGGTGGAGAAACTAGCCGAAAGCGCCGGAGAATAATTGCCCCAGGGGTAGACCCACGCGAACCCCGCTCTTTTGGAGAGTCGATCAGTTGAGTGGCTCACACCTCTGAGGGAATTCTGAACACACCGCTGGTCAGCCGTCGAGAAATCCCCGCCGCATTCCTATTGTTACTGCATGGGTGCGATCATTGGCGCCAAGTTTAGCGAGAATGCTCTTCATATGCGCTTTCACCGTGGCCTCTGAAACAGAGAGTTGAGCGGCGATTATTTTGTTGGACGTTCCTTTGGCGACTCGCTTCAAAACATCGATTTCTCTGTCGGAAAGGGCATCGTCGATCATATGTTCCGCGAGTTCGGCAGCGATCTCAGGCGGAATCCGCCGATGGCCCGCATTGACGAGGCGGATCGTATCCAACAACTCCTTGCGAAGCATGTTCTTCAGAAGATAGCCGGACGCGCCCGCTTTGAAGGCGCGAAGCGCTTGGACGTCGCCTTGATAGGTGGTCAATATCACAAAGCGGGCAGTCGGAAAATCGTTTCTGATTGCGATTATTGCGTCGACGCCATTCATGACGGGCATTTGCAAGTCCATCAAGGTCACGTCCGGACGATGTAAGCGAAAGGCCTCGATTGCCTCCTGCCCGTTCGCAGCTTCGGCTACCAGATGCAGGTCGTCCTCACCTTGAATTACCGCTGCAATGCCCTCGCGCAGCAACGGGTGATCGTCCACAGTCAGAACCGTTATTTTGCTTAACGTTGTCACGCCCTTTGACCATCCTGGCTTCGCGTTCTTTTGATCCACCGCCGGCGGGACTTTTCAGGCGGCATTTGGTACGCAATCTTAGCCGGAATTATCAACTCAACCTCTGTACCGGAACCGGGCTTGCTCCAGATGTTCAATCGACTGCCGATGTTGTTAGCGCGCTCGCGGACGCCAGCGAGCCCCCAATGCCCCGGTCGCCCGTTATCTAGAATGGTCTGGTCCATACCGCACCCGTCGTCTCGGACTCGCAGGCACAAGCTAACCTGATCATAAGTGATCTCAGACTCTATCTTCGCGGCGTCCGAATGCTGAAAAGCATTCGTCAACAGCTCACGCCCGATTCTGTATGTTTCGTCTCGTACGACCGGATTGAGAGGCTGAGCAGTGCCGACGACGGCCAAAGTAAAAACGATTGATTTGTGGTGTGCAAGTTCTTCACCGCAGGCCAGGAGCAATTGCGAGAGCTCATGACCGGGCATTGTTTCGTCGCGAAGGTCACGAACCCGGTTGCGGCCCTCGAGAAGCACTTCGTCCAGGCTATCCAAAGCGTTTTCCATCATTTGCCTGGCCGGTCCCTCATCGGGTATCTGCTTTAGGACGGCCTGAAATCGCAAAGCGAGGCCGCTGAAGCCCTGGAGCAAAGTGTCGTGCAATTCGCGGGCAATCCGTTCGCGCTCGACCAATCTCTCCCCAAGACGAGCTTGCACCTCTGCTGTGGCCTGCCTCAAACGGGAAAGATAAAGCATCCAAAGAGCAAGGGCCGCACCAGCCGTGCAAATCGTCCGAAACCACCAAGTGGCCCACCACGGGGGCAAGATCTGGATGTGCAACGTCACTCCGGGCACGCTCCAGGAACCGCGGCCGGTCGCGCCCTGTGCGCGGAAAGTATAGCTACCTGCGGGCAGGGTCGTATATGTGACTTGACGGCGGTCACTGCCGACCTCAATCCAATCCTGTTGCAAATTCTCGAGCTTGTAACGATAGCGATTCGTCGCGGGATTGGAATAGCCGAGTGCCGCGAAAGTAAGCGAGACAATGTTTTGGTCGTGATAGAGAACCAACTCGCTGGTGTAAGAAATAGACTTTTTGAGAGGGGAACGATCTCCTATCTCTATTGGTTTTGCCGATAACTGGAAATCTGTTAGAACAATCGGGGGCGTGTACCAATCCTCTGTAACCTTATCTGGAAAGAACGCTGTGGCACCGCTGAAACCACCGAAGAACATCTCTCCGGTTGCGCTCTTGAAGCTTGCGGACCAACCGGTCAGATCAGGACCTGGCATGCCTTCTGGCGTTGAGAAACGCTGGAACTTCTTACTCTGCGGATTGAACCTCGCCACACCGTTGTTGGTACCCATCCATAAATTGCCGCGGTCGTCTTCGAGGATACCGCCCACCGCGTTGCCCGGCAGCCCCTGGCTCCGGGAATAGACCGTGAACTCACCATTAGTCTTGTTGAACTGGTTAAGTCCGTTTTGTGTGCCGACCCACATCGAGCCGGCGCGATCAAAGTAGACGGAGTTCACCCGGTTGTCGCTCAGCGTGCCTTGCCGATTAGCGCTGTGTTCGTAAATCGAGAGCTTACCAGTCGCTGGTTCGAAGCGATATAGACCTGAAGATTTGGTGCCGAGCCAAAGCGTTCGCTCCTGATCCTCGACCAGTTCCAGAAAGAAAGGGCTTCCTTCTGTGTTGAGCCTGTACGTTGTGAAGCGCTGAGTCGCTTCGTCGAAACGGTCTAAACCATCCGAACCCGCCGCCCAAAGAGTCCCGTCATGGTCAACGATCAGGCGCATGACAATGTCACTGCTAAGACTGTACGGATTCGCCGGATTGTGCTGGTAGCTTTTGAACTCCCCGGTGTGACGATTGAAACGGAGCAGCCCGTGGCCATAGGTGCCAACCCAGAGATTGCCGGCGCCGTCTTCACGAATTGAGATCACATCAGTGGTGGCCGCTGGGCCTGGTGTGCGACGGTAATACGTGACGCGCCCGGTTTTTCGTTCAATTCGGTTAAGTGCGGCGGGAGTACCTATCCACAAAAGTCCTTCATGATCTTGATAGATTGCGCCGACAAAAGGTTGACCTGCGTTATCAGGAGTGTCGAGGTGTTGAAATCGCTTAAAAGGGAGAGGTTTCTCACTCAAACGGGCGAGCCCCATTCTGCCCAGCCCGGCCCAGATGTTTCCCTCTCGGTCCGCAAACAGGCTCTCCACGTTATTCTGCGGGAGGCTTTCAGCGTCGAGTGGATTATTTCGGTAACGGATAAATCTCTGATGATCGCGATCGAACTTCAACAAGCCCGCACCGTGCGTTGCAAACCACAAATTGCCGTCCTGGTCTTCGAGCATTGCCGATATGCCTGTCAACTCCTTGCTGGGCGGATTTCGTTTATCAAAGGAAAAATGAGTCAGCGTATTCGTGCCGCGGTCAAAGACAGCTAATGCGTTGGGCGACAAATGAGAAATCCAGAACACGCCGAAACGGTCTTCGTAAAAGGAAAACCCGCTCGAAGGCTCATGCAAGGGGATATGCAGTGCGACCTTTCCTTTCACGCGATCAAACTGATCGAGGCCGACGCTAGTCGCAACCCAGAACCTACCGCCCTTATCCTGGCCGCTGAATTGAACATCGTTGCTTCCCAGGCTGGACGGATCGTTTGCGTTATGTGAGTAGTGTAGAACTTGCTTCGTCTGTGGGTCTAAACCGTACAGGCCAGTCGGGGTCGCCAACCACAAAACCCCGGCAGAATCCTGGTTAATGTTGATGACAGAAGGAATCGGATATTTGCTAAACGTCTCTGTTGTTCGCTCGAATCGATTGAGAAACTGCTCACAGCCCACCCACAGGGTGCCATCGCGATCTTTGAATAGCGCGCTAATGAACAGACCACTGAGGCTGCTGGGTTTCCCAGGTTCAGGCATGAAAACTTTGAAGCTATATCCATCAAAGCGGTTCAGACCATACTGTGTTCCAAACCACATGAAGCCTTGATCGTCCTGAACAATAGACGAAACTTTAGTGAGCGACGATCCGCCCGCCGATGATAGGCGCGAGAACCGGACGTCGGTCCCGTCGATGATGGGCAACTTGATTTGTCGAGAAGCTACGTGGGCCCACGGCACCACAGGCGGTCTAGTTGGCTCGCCACCCTGTAGGACGAATGTGGAGGTGCAAGCTAAACAGGCAAAACGAATCAACTTGTGGTTTGGCAAGCAAATCTAACCTGCGAGTTTCTACAATAGCGCAAAAATGCATTCAAGGCCTGTCCGGGTTGCGAATTTCACTCCGGGTTAGGAACGAATACTACTAAAGGGTAGTTCCCAGCACCCCCTTTTGGGATTGCACGATTGGTATACAACGGGTAACGTCATTACAGTGCAACGGCTGTTCTCGATGTTTCCGAGTGGTGTCGCGGGTGTTGCGCTGCTCTTACTGAGGCTTCTGGTAGCGCTTAGCGTGGTTGTCGAGGGAACCGGACGATGGACTTTCGTATTTTCGTTTTGGTTGCCCATCGCAGCCGCAATTCTGGCCATTTCCATTTGCCTGGGATTCATGACGCCGTACGGCGCTGTTCTCTGCTGCTTGATGGAGTTAAGAGGCCTTGTTGGCGTTCGTTTTGGAAATGTGTTGCAGCCATTCACGGCGATCATGCTTGGCGTAATCCTGGCGATGCTTGGACCTGGCGCATACTCGCTCGATTCACGTATTTTCGGCAGGCAGCTTCTCCGCCTACCGTCTCGCAATCAAACGGACGGCTATTAGTTTCGGCTCCCGCAAGTTTTTTAGTTCGAGGTGGCTCTCGCTCGCTATCCAAATTGGGTAGGGGATTCATATACCAATTGGCATTCCTTACGATCAATGGCAAGCGTAAACCGGGTCGGACGCTGAAAGTTTTTGGCACAACGCAGTGTCGCCTTCGCGCTCCAGGGCGGAGAGCACGAGAATGAATGTCTGTTTCGTTGTCTGCGTCCCCGCCCCGGCGGCAAAAAGGAGCGTTTATGCAGATACTGGTTTCGCGCGTCTGCGGGATTGATGTCCACAAAGGAATAGCCAAAGAGTCCGCGAACGCGTACGCTAGGGAGTTGCCCCTGGAAAACTCCATTTTATGGATTCGCACCATAGTTTCGTTGGCGTAGTGGACGATGACCCACGCGTTCTGGAGTCCTTCGAAGAACTTCTCGCCGCCGGCGGCTATGAATCACTTCTATTCGACTCGGCCGAGGCATTTCTCGACGCAAATGGCTTTGAAAAAGTGGACTGCCTTATCTCTGATATAGGAATGCCTGCAATGAGCGGTTGGGATCTCTTGCGAATCGTGCGGACGGAACTTCCGAGTTTACCGGTTATTCTGATTAGAGCCCCGTGATGAGGAGCTATCGCGCGAGGCGCTTGAAAATAGAGCAGCGCGATGTCTGTTCAGGAAGTCATTTGATGGGAGAGCGCTGTTGGCCGCCCTAGACAACATACTGCGCTGAGGCGTGGCTCTAGCGGCAAAACAACCGCTTCACATTACCGGCGACTTTGGTTGGTTGGTCCTCATCTACAACCCTGTGACCGCACGAGGTCGAGGAGAGGAAAACTGTGTCACAGAAACTCGAAGGCAAGATAGTTGCCATTTACCGGCGGCAGCAGTGGAATTGGGCTTGCCACCGCGAAGCGATTCGTAAGTGAAGGCGCATATGTATTTATTACGGGACGGCGAAAAGCCGAGCTAGATGCTGCAGTTCGTGAGATTGGCAGTAACGTGACGGGCGTTCAAGGTGACGTAGCCAAACTAGAAGACCTCGACAAGCTTTACGCGGCAGTCAAGGAACAGAAAGGTAAACTCGATGTCGTTTTCGCGAATGCCGGCACCGGTGAATTTGCTCCGCTTGGCCAAATCACCGAAACTCATTTTGACAAGCAGTTCGCTGTCAACGTGAAGGGTTTGCTGTTTACAGTTCAGAGGGCGCTGCCTTTAATGAGACCAGGAGGGGCAATCGTTCTAAACGCCTCGATCGTTTCCATGACTGGAAGCCCGGCCTTTAGCGTGTACAGCGCAACCAAAGCTGCCGTTCGTTCGTTTGCGCGCACTTGGTCCGTGGATCTGAAGGAACAACAAATAAGAGTGAATGCCATTAGCCCAGGTGTTATCCCGACCCCTGGCTACAGCACGTCGTTGGGGATGACGCAAGAGCAGGTCGATCAGTTCGTACAAAGCCAAATCGGCAACATTCCATTAGGGCGCCCCGGCACGACTGATGAGATCGCGAAGGCCATGTTGTTCCTGGCCTGCGATGACAGCAGCTATGTGAATGGTATTGAGTTATTCGTTGACGGCGGCTTAGCTCAGATTTAATTTCTGCGCGCTTGCATCCTCTTCGTCCTCGACAACAGTCAGTGAAGGCAATCCAATAGCACCTTTCGACAAAGCTGCTTCTTTTCTGGAAGCAAGGCCCCGGCTCATCGGCATATTCTTGAACCAGGAGCCTTGAGGATAAGCCAGTTATGAAGATGAGAACCGTGTTTTTCTGTCTGATGGTGGCAGTGGCAATGGCCGAACAGGCATCGCCGCCCGGCGCCACTTTTATGAAGGCAATGGATGCGAGTATGCAGAAAATGGACCGGGAAATGCTTACGGCCCCAATGGATGGCAACGTCGATCACGATTTCGCAACTATGATGATGCCCCATCACCAAGGTGCCATCGAAATGGCGGAAGCGGAGCTGAGCTACGGGAAGGATCCTGTGATGCGTCGGCTGGCACAGGAAATTGTTGTCGATCAGCGATCCGAAATCGATGCAATGCTTCTGTGGCTAAACAAAAATACAGCAGACAAATGGACGAAGAGGAGGCGCTAGTCATGAAATTTTGCGTCGCAATGCTTTTAGTTGCGGGGACGGCCTTCGCGAGCCAAAGCGGAGACCGCGTATACACAGCGGATCAAACATCCAACACCATCTCGGTTATCGATCCCAATACCAACAAGCTGCTCGGCTCTATTCACCTGGGCGAAGACGTGCCAGCGGCTCTGCTGCCCCTCTATCGGGGCGAACTTTTGGTACACGGACTCGGCTTTTCACCCGACCATAAGACACTCGATGTTGTGTCTATTGGATCGAATTCGGTCACGCTCATCGACACCGAAACGAACCTGGTCAAAGGAAAGATTTACTTGGGCCGCTCTCCACATGAAGCGTTCTTTCGACCTGATGGCCGAGAACTCTGGGTGGCGGTGCGGGGCGAGAACTATATAAGTGTCATTGACCCAGTAAGTCAGAGGGAAACTAGGCGGATCGAGACCGCGAATGGCCCGGGCATGGTGCTGTTTCGCCCTGATGGAAAGTACGCCTTTGTCCCGTCCAGCTTCACGCCCGAAATGGATGTAATTGATACGGCGGACTACCAAGTGATTGCCCGCGTTTCACAGACAAGTCCTTTCTCGCCTAACCTAGCAGTCGATGAGGACGAAGTGTGGTTTACTTTAAAAGATACCGGCAAGACGCAGATAGTGAGTGCCAAGCCGCCGTTCCGCACACTGGCCACGCTCGAGACAGGGCCAATCACAAATCACGTCACCTTCGTCAGGAACGCGTTGGGCCGTTTTGCTTATGTGTCCGTCGGTGGCAAGGACCAAGTTCTGGTGTATCGTCGAGATAAGTCCTCGCCGCCTAAGCTGGTTGCGACTATCAAGGCGGGCGATCTTCCACACGGCATTTGGGGATCGGGCGATGGAAGTCGCATCTATGTCGGACTGGAAAATGGCGATGCCGTACAAGCCATTGATACCGCAACCAACCAAGTCATCGCCACCATTCCAGTCGGCCAATTGCCGCAGGCTCTCGTGTATGTGTCGAACGCGGCGAGTTCCGACAAAGGCACTGTTAATCTGAAGCCCCTCGGTCCTGCGACCAGTGCGCTGCATGTAGATTTAGTGCCTCCAGGCAAAAACCGTTCTAAGGCGCACGCTAGCGTGGCGATTAATTCTCTTGGACTCATAGACAACCTCCAATTAGCTGCCACCGGACTTGAGCCTGGCAAAATGTATCGACTGGTCCTCGTGGGAGGTGCCGAGCCCCAGGACCTGGTTTCATTCGGTGCGGGTATCGGGGGGGTAGCGATAGTGCAGACACTCGGGCCGCTCAAGCACGTCGCTCCACGTTCTCGAACCGTAAGAGCGATGACCCTTGAGGTGAGATCAAATGAACCGGCGTCGGACGTATTGGTGCTTCAACAGGTAGGACCGCCGACGGTCACACAGTAGTGGCTGACTCGCAGCAATAAGTGGCCAGTCGGCCCGCCGTTGTCGCGCAGGTCCCTCTCTTTGCAAATGCGCGAAGCCTTGTTGGATGCCGCCGGCGAGGCGCTGCTTTGAGCGCCGCAACCAAGAAAGCGCCCGCGACTACAGTTCTCTCGTTGGCGAAACTGCTCGAACAGCAGCCGGCCACGCCGCCTGCGAGTTGGATCGAACCGGGTTGCTGCCGGCAAGGAGCGCGCGGGGTTCGCCGCGCCTGTTGCGCGCCGCGTGTCGATGTGTCAGTTCGAGTTACCCGCTTCGGCAGTTTGTGGCGCGTCTGTCCACCATGCGCCGCACCTTCGGTTCCGTTGCCGATCAGAATCTGTTGGTCGATATCCGCGCCACCGGTCATTTGCTCGGCGCACCGCAAGGACTGAATCACTTCCTCGCGGCCGCACGTACCGCCGCCGAGGTCATTATGCACGATCTGTTGTAGTCTCAGCGCACCACCAGGATGAGAATGACACGCGCGCCATGGCAGCCCTGTGTCAAACCCTGATCTCAAAACGAATCGCCATCCCACGCGGGGAGGCATCCGGAGAATTATCCGCAACACTTATATCCGGCGCGCCATCGGAAAAGCGAACCGTTACCGGCACCGTCCCGCCCTGAAGATGCGCGGCTCGCGAAATATTCGCGGCTGCTGGCGTGGCCTGAAACCTACCTTCGCATACAATGCCCTTCGCATGTATGAAACGTTGGTGTGCTTTTCCGCTTGGCCCTTGGCTCATCACCTCGGCGATTTGCCGGCTAAGATTGGGTTGGCGATCCCATTGCAGCGAGAGGGGTTAAAATAGCGGCTAAACAGAACAGATCGCAGTTATCTCTGGCGAACATCGTAAAAATCCTTCCTTGGTTTGTCTCTGGTTTGTGATTAATCGCCGGCGGCGTTGGACTGAGTTCGTTGATTCATTTCCGACGCTACCGTCATACCTGTGGGGCCGCCGCATAAGTGCTTGGTGGTTGCGACCGACGCCTTACGCGCTAACACGCGATCCACCGCTGAATACCCCAGCGTCATAGCAACCACCAGTAATGCGCCTGGCAACACCGGTGGACTTGGCACCGGGATGTCGAAATAACGACATCCCGCTCCAACTAAGAACGCCACTATCGCGCCGATTAGGAACTTCATGGCCTCATCACGCCGCAGCTACTTTGCTGTGCTCGATGAACGCAAGCAATTCAGCGTTAACCTTGTCTTTCAGCGTTGAACACATTCCGTGCGGAGCACCCGGGTAGACCTTCAGGATGGCACCCTTGACGATTTTGGACGATAGAAGCGCTGAGGCGCCGATCGGCACGATCTGATCATCGTCACCATGGACAATCAGTGTCGGCACATCGAACTTCTTGAGGTCTTCGGTTAGGTCGGTTTCCGAGAACGCCTTGATGCAGTCGAACGCGGCTTTGTGGCCACAAAGCATTCCCTGCAACCAGAAGGAATCTCGCAGGCCTTGGGAAACCTTGGAGTTTGGACGATTGGCACCATAGAAGGGAGCACTGAGATCCCTAAAAAACTGCGCCCGATCTGTGAGCACACCCGCGCGGATTTCGTCGAACGCCGCGAGTGGTAAGCCCCCTGGGTTCGCGTCCGTCTTTAACATCAGCGGGGGAACCGCGCTAATCAATACGGCCTTTGCGACTCGCTTCGTGCCATGGCGGCCGATATAGCGAGTTACTTCGCCTCCGCCCGTGGAGTGACCCACGTGGATTGCAGACTCCAGTTGAAGCTTTGTCACCAGCTCCGCCAAGTCGTCGGCGTAGGTATCCATGTCGTTGCCATTCCACGGCTGGTCCGAGCGCCCGTGCCCTCGGCGATCATGAGCAATGCAGCGGTATCCGCGCGCCGCCAAGAAGATCATCTGGTCTTCAAACGCGTCCGCGCTCAACGGCCATCCGTGACTGAAGACAATAGGTTGTCCCGTTCCCCAGTCTTTGTAATAAATCTGTGTTCCATCTTTGGTTGTAATTGTTGGCATACTCTTTCTTTCCTTTCTTGAATGACTTACTTTTGAGACTCAGACCCCCGCGTAGACAAGGCCCGTAAAGGCAGCGGGTGTGGTTAAAAATTGACCCCATTTCGCGTCGTAGGCGGCGGTTGGTTTCGCGGCAACGGTTTCTTCCAGAGATCTACCCTGCTTCTTCAGTGCCGCCACGTTTGCGCGGATGGCCACCAGCATGTCGCGAAACTCAGTTAATTCGGCCTTACCGCCTACTGGCCCATGGCCTGGAATGGCGATCGTTTTATCGGTGAACACCGCGAGGTTGGCCTCCGCGGCAGCAATAGATCCGTCGATGCTCCCACCAGTGGAGTAATCGATGAATGGGTAGACGCCGTTCCACCAAGTGTCACCCACATGAACAACGTCAGCGTCGGTGAAATAGACAGAAATATCGCTGTCAGTGTGAGCGGGGGCGTAATATTTGAGGACGATCTGAGTGTCATTCCTGTGCAACTCACACTCAGTTGCGAATACCGTAACTGGTAGCGCCCCGGATGGCGCTGCGGGAAACGTGTAACTCCAACCTTCGACGCGGGTGGCGACGGAAAGGCGCTTTCGCGTGTTTTCATGGGCAATGATAGCCGCTCCCGCCGAATGCAGCCAGGCGTTCCCATCTGTGTGATCGGTGTGCCAGTGAGTATTGATCAAGTGCTTTATTGGGTCGGCGTTGATTGACCCTAAAGCATCCGAAATCGCCGGCCGGGACACCGAAAAGCCTGCATCCACTAGAAGCTTCCCGTCGCGCCCGGTCAAGACGGCGATATTGCCGCCGGAACCTTCAAGAACCGAGATATTTCGGCGAAGTGGTTGGACGTTGATCTTGGCCTTCGCTGCGGCGTTCACCATCGTTGGAACAATGCCCTCCTCGCCGGCGAACAGTTGACGTCGACCAAGCAAAGCGCCGCCAGCCAAAATGCCAGCTGCTCTCAAGACCTGACGACGTGAGATTGCATTACCTTTAATGTCCCTCATTGTTTGCTCCTTTTGAATCGTTTGTTGCTTAAACCTCAGACTGTTTCTTGTCCAATCTATTGGCCTCGCGAAGCCTTTTGTTTTCGCGCTCTAACTCCTGCATTCGAAGTTCGAATGGCGCAAGGGCCTCCTGAATTTGATCGGCGGTAAAGCGCGGCGTGATGTGCTGCGGACAATTCCAATCAAACGCCTCAACTCGGATAACGTACACCCGCTCAATCACCGCCTTGTATCCCGAATCTCGAAGCCGTTCAATCCATTCACTCGCTTGCTCACCTTCAAAGACGTCAGCACGACCCAGAATCTTCAAGCGTGCCTGGCGTGGATAATCCACCATGATGATTGCCACGCGATTATCAGTGGCTAGATTGCCAGTGCTGATGTATTGCTTATTCCCACGGAAATCGGCGAAGGCAACCTTGCTGTCGTCAATCACCTTGAGAAACCCCTTCGGACCACCCCGATGCTGAACATACGGCCAACCCGTTGACCCTATGGTTGCCATATAAAAACTGTCTCGTTCGGCAATGAACGCAGCTTCATCAGGGCCGAGGCGGTCCACCGAAGTGCCGCCCCCCTCCATTCGCGCGTATTGGCGTCGACTGCCATATTTCTCCTGCAACGCTTTCACAACAGGAGTAAAGACCA